>NZ_JAJFAY010000010.1 GCF_021083305.1 Haladaptatus sp. DYF46
CTTATCAGTGGGCGACGGTCCAGCTCGTCGGCAATGCAGTACCGATTGTCTTGGATGCTCGGCCGGTTCAGAAGGGCGATTCTCGGTTAGAGATCGTGCAGGATCTCTTAGATTCTGCTCAAGAGCATGTCCTCGTCGATAACGTCTTGATGGATCGCGAATTCGATAGCCACACATCTTAGAGGAAATTGACCAACGTGGGCTTCAATACGTCGTTCCAAAGCGAATGCAGACAAGTGAGCAAGCCCAAGCAAAGCGATTACTGCAGTGGGATCAAGACCGGTACGTGACTGACCGGAGCCTCCTATTGAACGACGATGAGCGGCATGAGACAACGCTTGTGTACCGACGCAGGGACAATTCCAATCGCACGGGCTATCGCCAGTATTCGGTGTTTATGACGAATGGGAATCCGAGACTGTTACGAGAATATTCGTATCGGTGGGAAATCGAGAGTGGCTACAAGAGCATTAAGCGGTTCATGGCGGCCACAACCTCGAAGAACTTCGTGTTGCGGTTTTTCTACTTCGCGTTTGCGTGTCTGCTGTATTCAATCTGGCGTGCGGTCGATTTACTGGTTCAGATCGATTTGACTGGCGAGTACACGCGATCGCCTGTTGTGACGGCAAACACGGTGCTCACGCTGCTAAAGCAGACTGGCATTGGATAGTGCTGTGGTAGGATGTAGTAAACTCCCGTGGATGAGCAACAGCTCTGGCTCAAACAGTCCGCAAATCCTGGAAAAGCTAAAATACTAACTAGAATTGGCCATAGACTTCGGTTTGAAGTGGTTGCAGACCGATAAATCAGTCGAAATCGTGCATTCTAGCCCCTCTATACTGGGTGTAGTCTCATCTTCCGTATAACTCATTTGATGTAGCAACATATACTTTATGGATATGAAAACAGCCATTCTCGGGCGATAGAGCCTTTGTAGCGACGGATAACACTGGAAGTGGTGGTGTGCCGTCCACTTCCACTTAACGCCGTAAGCGGAAGTAGAATCCGGCAGGTCGCCGCCCTCCGGGAAGCACAAAATCCGTATCGCCAGCGAACAGTTGGTTTCTTTTCACAGAATCCTGGTTTGTCGTACTGAGTAGTTTGGTGCTACGCAGTTATTTTAGTACCACAGTCGTTTTTGGATCGTTGATCGGATATGAGTAAGAAAAAGACTGGGTAACCTAACGAGGGATTCCTATAAAATTATTGATTACCATTCCAATTTGGGGTAAATGGGGTTCTTGATAGGGACTTGCCTCGCGAGACTAAGCTCTCGGTGAGCCTGACTCAGGATTCAAAGATTGGTTCGTGTCCTTATCAGAGGTTGGTTGACCTGAGTGGGTGAGGTGCCAGAATCAATATCCTCTGAAAGGCAAGAATCTCCTCCAGGGTTGAAGGGAGACGTCATCTCCGCTACCGACTTCCGGAGTCTCAGTACATGAGTCTTGACAGAAGAAGAGTTCGTCGAGTGCGTGAGCGTCACGTATATCGACATCGAAGATAAGACTGTCACTATACGTATATTCGACGAGTTTCAACTCAAACGAGGTGTCCATCTCATTATCCATATTGGCCGTGATCTGTACTGTCGTTCCTCAATCAGCTCTGTCTATCTGTTCGTATTGTTATTGGACGGAATCTTCGGGGCCGACGACGTCCATATCCTCGTATAGCTTGTTGTATCCTTTAGCTTCGTAAAGGTATGCACCATCCTCGACGAGTTCACGTGTGTCACCTTCGGCGGCAAATTTCTCACGAGCGTCTTTGAGTACTTTCTCTGCATTTTCACCAGGAACAACCGTAATACCGTCGTCGTCACCGACGATGATATCTCCAGGATCGACTGCTACTTTACCACATGTTATGGTAACATTAATCGATCCAGGGCTCTGCTTCAGCGGACCCTGTGGGTGGATCCCTCGAGCGTATACGGGGAACTCCATCTCCTTGATATCTGCACTATCGCGGATCGCACCGTCGATGATGATGCCGGCGAGGTCGTTCGCCTTACAAGAGGCGCACATGAGTTCGCCGAGATGACCAGTTTCGACGTAGCCATTTGCATCTATGACGAGCACGTCGCCTGGTTCCGCCATCGTGATCGCTTTGTGGATGATGAGATTGTCACCTGGCTCTGCCTTTACTGTCACTGCAGTCCCCACGAGTGTTGCTCCGTCGTATACTGGCTTGATCCCGGAGTCCATTGCGAAGCGCACGTTCCCCGTCACATCCGACGCGACAGAGCTGGGAATTCCTTCGAAATCTTCAACAACTTCACTATCTGGTCGTTCGATCTCTGGCTCTACGGTATGCACACCTCTCACAATGTGATTACCGTACCTTAAACTATCGGTCTCTGTGATCCATCATTCGTAACTGACCCTATATTGCCATTTACAGCCGAGAATGAGCCAGTACACTTTCCTAGAATTATGTCTATTGGCCTCACAGAAGTGGCTGTATGTGAATTGGTAAAGATTGTCCAAAGAGAGTGCTCTTAGCAGGCCCCCGGCACAATTAGGATACTTACCGTACAAGTCGTGAGAGCCCATGGTATGACACTATCATCGTCTCCAGCGCGGGTCAAGATGAGGTGTATCGGCTTCCGTTGGCCCGTAATCTCGGAGTTATGATGGTCAGCATTGTGATGGAGAATTTCACAGACTGGCGAGGCAAATTCAACGACGATGTGGCTATGATATCGTCTTCGACATGACCGGACATCGGTCCGGGCTTATGACTGTGTCCGGGAAGGTACGAAAGGGCTAGCGGATCGTACTCGTCGGCCAAACTGGTGAAACCCCACTATCATCCACCTCACTTGCTCGCGCCGAGATTGACGTTCAGAGCTGCTAGGGCCATATACGAGAATTTCGAATACGCACTGTGATTTCCGACACGACGACATCACAGCATACACATTCGTCGACGAGTGATTCTCTCTTCAATGATTGGAAGGCCTTCGAGGCGTTCCTCAATTGGGAGCCGTGAAGGTCGTCTCCGATGTGGCAGAACTCGAATGAGCATTCCAAAGCGGTCGGTAATCCATCTGTCTATTGGAATGAGAACATCGGCTTGCAGGTTTGTCCAGCAAGGAAGTCCTCAAACGCTGATGCAGGATCGTCGCTCTCGTAACTGGTATCGATAATCGTTTCCACATCGACAGCGCCGACCTCAAGCACGTTCACTGCCTGCTTGTAGTTCTCTCGAGTCGCCCCATAGGAGGTATTGATGTCGAGCTCACCGCGGACGATCGGTGAGAAGAACAACTCACTCGACTCACCAGGGAGGCCGACGACAATTACCTCGCCGCCTTTTCGGGCATAGTCGACAGCTGTCTCAACTCCACTTTTGTGGCCGGTCGTGTCGAACACAGTGTCGACGCCAATACTATCAGTCTCTCTCTCAATGTACTCACCAAGGTCCGTCTTGCTGATATCGACGGTCTCTATCCCCAGTTCTTCGGCGAGCGGCAGACGGTATTTCGTGTCTTTTCCGAGTCCGGAGACGATAACATGCGCTCCAAGTGAATCAAGCAGAGCGGCGATCAGCAATCCGATCGGCCCTGGTCCTTGGACGAGGATAGAATCTCCAGGAGTAACGTCCGCCCGCTCATAAGCTGCTCGCGCTGCAATTGCGAGGGGCTCCGTAACTGCTGCGTGGTGTGTCTCAATCCCATCGGGAATCGCGATGAGCTGGTTCGCGTCAACAGTCGTGTACTCCGAGTAAGCACCGTCGGTCTCCATCCCGACGAGCGTCGTATTCTGACAGACGTTCTCCTCACCAATCTCGCACTGGTGACACTCTCCACAGGGATGGATCGGGATTTCGACCACCGTCTCACCGACCGAAAAACGGGGGACATTCTCGCCAGTTTCGACAACCGTGCCTGCGTACTCATGTCCCATCACGCGCGGCATCTTCACCCACTCGAAGCCATCCATTTGTAGATATGCATGGACGTCGCTGCCACAGACGCCAGCGTACTCGACGCGAACGAGAACCTCGTCCGCGCTTGGACCTGGCCGTCTGACCTCCTGTACTTCAACTTCTTCACGACCAGTTTGAACGATGGCTTTCATCGTCTTACCTACTGGTTTGCTGGATTGGGGTGCCATTTAGTTTGGGGTCTGGATTGTGTTCGGTGGGCTGTCCCATTCAGATGCATCGTCCTGAGGTTCGTAGCCGAGGACTGCCTTCGCGTGTTCGGTGCCGAACCAGCGGGCGGCGTTGTCACTGACTGCGTAGAACGTGTCATACGTCACTGTCTCGTCCTGTAGGCAGCATTCAAGAAGATGTGCGAAATCACGCTGGGAGGTCCAAGTCGCTTTCAGTCGCTTCACCATCTGTTCGTACTCCTTGCTCCCACGCTCCCAAGAGCCAGTCTGAGACTGATCCCAGACCTCCCCTTCTTCTACCGTATCCTCGTTTCCGCGTTCGACGCCACGTTCGGCATCCCCGTACGGATGGTCGTAAGTCTCCGTACGTACGCTGGAGATCCGAAGCGCGTACACCTGTTCGGGTGAACCACCCCGACGGGCGTGAATCTGACAGATATGTTCGCCGAACACCTTCGATGCACCGTAGTAACCATCCGGCTTCGGGAGGGTTTCGTGGGTTAGTCGGAGCGGATCGTACTCGCTCGGGTAGTCCTCTTCGTAGAGTTCGGGTTCGTGTTCCTCCTCGTAAAGCCCCATCGTGCGCTGTGAAGAGGCAAAGACGAGCTTTGGAACATCAGCTTCTTTCATCGCTCGCAAGACGTTGTAGGTGCCGACGATATTTGGCTCGACGATTCCTTCAAAGTCGGCGCCTGCGTCTGATTGGGCAGCAAGATGGATTACGGCATCTTGATCATCGAACGCGGGTCGGATCGCCTCGTAGTCAGAGATGTCTGCGACGTGCGTGTCGTACTCTGGGTGGTCGTTCCGGTCGAGGAAGGTGAATTCATAGTCCTCCTCTTCGAGGAGGTAGTTCATAATCGCCTCCCCAGCCTCACCGTATGGTCCGGTGACCAGAACTCGTTGCGTACTCATCGATAGGGAGGTGTACAAGTAGCGTTAAATATCTTTTTGTCGTCCTTTTGGAGCTGTGTTTCTCACCGCGGGTATGCTACATTATAAAAGACGTTCTGTGCCTACGCACGTGATCTAATATTCCGGAGATGAGATGGACCCGGTCTTCAATATTATTGAATCACATCGGTGAGTGATTCTCGTCTGTGACATCGATACAGTGGAAAGGTAGAACAGATCATCCATTACATGACTACGATTGTAATTTAGATGGGTGAGCAGCACCCCCATCACATTGCTACGCTTGTAATTTAGAAGAAAAGTGAGCTAATACTGTTTGAGTTTCAGCTCGATAATGTTCTTTTTATCAAATAGTTCTGGGGAAATTTCATCTTCAATCCGCTCGTCGCTCATCCGGCTAATCGGCCCACTGAGGCTGATTGCGCCAAGCACCGAGTGATTCTTCGACATTATTGGAACAGCAGCCGCACAGACGCCGCCGAAGTGCTCACCACGATTGATGGAGTACCCTCGTTCACGGATCGTCTCAAGATCAGTCATCAACTCCTCATAGTCATCGATGGTTCCCTCCGTTGATCGCGGGAGTCCACGACGCTCGAGAATATCTTCACAGTCCTCCTGAGGAAGATGAGCAAGCATCGACTTACCCGTCGCCGTCGTGTGCATGTAGAAGTGATCACCGAGCGGAGCGTTGTCGTCAATTGACTCTGCGTTCTCGGACTTGTACAGTTGCACCATATATCCATTCTCGATCGTCGCGAGGTTGGCTATTTCGCCGAGTTTCTCTTGCAGATTGTCGACTTCGTTCTTCGCCGCCCGGAAGAGTGGCATCTCATCACGGAGTTCCCCGCCAGTCCTGAGAAAGAGAAGACTACACTGATACTTGCCATCCGACTTCACCACGTAGCCGCTATCCACGAGTGTTGCTAAGTGAATGTGTGCCGTGCTCATCGGCAAATCCAACGACTGTGCGACGTCTGAGAGCGTCGTCGGCCCATCTGTCCGCAGATATTCGATCATATCGAAGGCCTGCTTGACGCTTTTCAGCCTCCGAGACCCGTCGTCATTCTCCTTTGTCATACTTTCTCAAAGGAAGAACGTCGTGATAAGACCTCCGAAAACTTCGACTATGTTGAAACCTTCTCCTGACATCAAAATAGATACTCATGTGCTCACTCAACCTCTCGGATCAGCCCTGACATGCTGTCTACCGGTAGTTTTATTCGGCACGGTATTCGACTATCTGACCGAAATGAGTGCTGAAAAGGTAACTGATGGCATCTACAAGGTACAGTTCGAGCACGTTCGAGTATACATCCTCGAAGATGTCCCCGAGGGTAAGACGACTCTCATCGACACTGGGTTCGACGAGAACGGCGAGGAACTCGTCGAAACGATTCGGGCGGAATTTGGAACGATAGATAGACTGATCCTCACTCACGGTGACCACGGGCATCACGGTGGCCTCCCGTTTGTCATGGAGGCGTTCGATCCGGAGTTCCTCGCGGCCGAAAACGAAGCCAAGCTCTATGAGGCAATCGACTACGAACCAGACCACCGCTTTGAGGATGGTGACGTCCTTGACGGAAATATCGAGGTCATTCAGATACCCGGCCACACGAAGGCAACATCTGCACTGCTCCTCCGTGACCGCGATATCCTCATTTCGGGAGATGCGCTCGACGGCGCCGACCGCGCCGGGTTTCCTGAGGGCTATCTCCTTCCACCGCCCGCTTTATTCAACGATGACCACAAGGCCGCGGAGATCAATCTTTACGACTTGCTCCAGTACGACTTCGATACCGTCCTCGTCTTCCATGGGTCGAACGTCTTCGAAAACCCGAAGCAGAAACTCGACGACTTTCTTGTCGAGCGGGAGTGGGATCCGCGGCCCGATAACTGAACCGTTCGACGCGCCGTTGTCAATCCATTACCATAATCTTTATTAGGGACTGGTTAGGTCGGAGTAGTATGGTCCATGACCAGACAGAGCAGTCTCGGCGTAGCCTATTGAAAAAGAGTGGTGTCGCCCTAAGTATCGGGATGGCCGGCCTCGCAGGTTGCTCCACTAACAGTGGTTCGTCGAACTCTCAATCGGACGGTGATAATCTGACGATTACGCTCGCGACGACTCAGCCTCCGGAGAATATCTCGGTGAAGGCCGCCAAGAAGCACTTCACCCAGCCTCTCGAGAAGAAATCCGATGGAAAAATATCAGTCAACCTGAAGGCTGGCTCACTCGGTGGAACAGAGGACAATCTTGATGCTCTCGAAAGTGGGACCGTCGACATCCTCCACGAGAGCCCGACCGCCCTCGCGCAGCGATGGGCGTCCAAGTACTCCTTCGCTGGTGACCCGTTCGTTATTAAAGATATGGACCACTATCAAGCGGTCACGGACAAGTACTTGAAGCCGGACGACGGTCTGAACGGGATTCTCAAGAAGAACGGCGTCCAACTGGGTGATGCGTTCTATGTTGGCAATCGTGGCTTCACTAGTAATTCCACGGTAAAGACCCCGAAAGACGTACAGGGCATGAAGCTTCGTCTTCCACAGTATGACACGTGGACCAAAGTCTGGGGCGAAATCGGGGCGGATGTCACTCCAGTTGCGTACGACGAACTCTACTCGGCACTCCAAACGGGTGTCGTCGATGCCTCCGAAGGTCCCATCTCGCAGTTCCTTTCGGTCAGCCTCTACGAGGTTCAGTCCCACTTCAGCGTTACAAATCATTTACTCGGCACGAAGCACTTCCTCTATAATCAGGAGTTCATGAACGGGCTCAGTGACGACAACCGCGACCTCATTACGTCGACCGCGAGTGACGCCGTGAAAAAGATGACCGAGCAGATCAAGAGCAATGAGTCGAGTCTCTACAAGGAAGCCAAGCAGAAAGGCACGAACGTCGTTCCAGCAGATAAGGTGGACCGTGAGGCTTTCGTGAACGCTGGAATGCCGGCGCTCAAGCAACTCTCGAAGAACAAGTGGGCAGTCAACATCAATGATGTCCTCAACCTCAAGTAAATCTCTCGGCTCCCATGGATGGTCAGAGATAGGATACTCCACAGTCGTCTCCGTGTTCCCCCCACGTCGATCAAGACATCTGTCTTGATCATTCAACGGGGAACCAAAATGTTTTTAGTGGACCGGCGGGCTTTCCCACTATGGCGCAGAACTGGTTAGACCGGATCACCACTACCATAGGGGTGGTCCTACTAAATGTAATGCTGGTTGTCGGACTCCTTCAGGTGGCTAGTCGCTACATTACTTTCCCCATTGACCTCAACTGGACTTACGTAGTCGCGCGAACTGCCTTGGCACTAATGACGATTATCGCACTCCCATATCTATTCCAGAACGAGGCGGACATCTCGTTCCTCCCTGTTCTAAAACGTATCATCACCCGGACCGATCAGGTATTGTTCGTCCGGAACATCCTGATGGCGTTCTTCTCGGCCACGCTCGTGTTATCTGCGTATCGAGCGACCAATGTTTCCGGGGACACCGCGCTTCCGATGATTGGGTGGTTCAAGGTTGGTTGGGCGTACAACATAATCGCGCTGAGTGCTGCCTGCCTCTTCATCGTGGTCGTGCTTGACACGCGTAAGCGTGTTACCGAATTCTTGGGGAGGACCAATGCCTGAGATTCTCCTACTCGTCGCGTTCATCGCCATTCTCATGGCACTGTACGCCGTTGGCGTGCCAGCGGCCTACTCGTTAGGTCTGACTGTCCTCATCATCATGCTGTTGCCAATCGGTCCACCGCTGAATCTCGTCGTGATTACGCAACGGTTCTGGGCTGGGATGACTTCATGGGTCCTCCTCGCCGTTCCGTTCTTCCTCATGGCCGGACGAATCATGAACATCACCGGAATCACCGACGACATGTTTAATTTCGCCACTGAACTAGTCGGTCCCCTTCCCGGTGGTCTCGCGCAGGTTAACGTCTTTGTTAGTTTGATTTTCTCTGGGATGAGCGGTTCTGCCGTCGCAGACGCTGCAGGTATTGGAAGTGTTGAATACGAGGCGATGACGTCGAATGGCTACGACGGGGATGATGCCGTCGGTATTACCGGTGCCTCCGCAATCATCGGGCCGATCATTCCACCAAGCATACCCGTCGTCGTCTACGCCGTGCTCGCACAACGCTCGATTGGGACGCTATTCGTCGCCGGTATCATTCCGGGTCTTCTCATGGCGCTCGCGATGGCAGCCACGGCGTTCTACCTCGCCAAGCGTGACGGATGGCCGAAGGAAGACAGTCACGATCTCTCGAACCTATTTGAGTCCTTTCTTCGGGCCGTGCCTGGGCTTATCACGCCACTCATTATTGTCGGTGGGATCCTCGGCGGCGTGTTCACCGCAACAGAAGCCGCGCTGATCGCCGTCGTGTATGCAATACTTCTTGGCGTGTTTTACTATCGTTCAATCGGGCTGACCGACCTGATAGAGGTCAGCAAGGACACGTTCGAGGACACTGCGAGCATTGTTGTCATCTTCGGCTTTGCGAATCTCTACGCGTACTGGTTAACGCTCGCCGGTATCCCCGACTTGATCGGGCAAATTCTCGTTGGAATCTCTGCGAGCCCTCCCGTGACGATGTTAATCCTCACTGCCATTCTGCTGATCCTGGGGACGTTCATGGAAGGTACGGCAGTTCTTCTGATCATGGTCCCAATGCTGGTACCGCTCTATCCGACGCTGGGCATCAACCCAGTTCAGTTCGGAATCGTCATGGTTGTTGCCCTAATGTACGGACTTATCACACCACCCTTTGGCCTGATTCTCTTTGTGCTGGAGCGCGTTACTGACGAATCTCTTGATGATGTTATGCGGTCGATGATCCCCTACTATCTGCCACTTGCGTTTGTCCTCCTCTTGATCATCCTCGTTCCTCCGTTAACGCTGGCGGTCCCCCGTGCATTCGGGCTCTTCTAAGAAACCTGTATTCACCGGTTTTCTATCCATCCACTATTCGTAGCTGATATCTCGTCGACACTAACGTAATGGCGGGTCAGACGACGACTCCCGTCTTTAAGATCAGGACAACGATTGAGAGAACAGGAATGGACATAAGCGTCGTTGTAAGCACATTTACTGAAACGTATTCAGGGAGGCCCACACCACGGATAGTCGTTTCACTCGCGAACTCTACAGCGAAAATAAATGGCGCCACAGCAACTGGCATAGCCGTGAGCAAAATAAATACCCGATCAACTGTCACGTTACGAAAACTGAGCGCAAGCGCTACGGCAAGACCGATGGTGGGCGAGACGAGAAATCGAGAGGCCGAGGGTGGAAGAGTAAGCGAGGAGACACGATGGTATTCCGTATTAGGGAGTTGGATGCCAAGAATAATGAGCTTACAGGAATCGAGGCGTTCCCAAGCATTCCGATCGTTTGCATTGTCGCCGCTCCCGCGGGCGGAACGATATCTATAGTACGGACAGCGACTGCGATCAAGACTGCGTAGACAACCGGATACCGAAATACCTGTCTAAGGCTCTCAAGGCCGGGCTGACCGCCTGAATTTGCTGCAATAGCAAGCCCGATTGTGTACACGAACACGCCATGAACTGCGGCGAACAGGACCGCGGTCTGCCGGCCGATATCACCGAAGGCAAATGTAGCGAGCGGGATGCCGAGTGCGCCGGTATTACCGAAGGACGCGATCCGCTGAAAGGTGTTGAGGAACGTTTCTTCCATTTGGAGCGCTTTTCCGACCGCCCAACTTACTGCCAGAGTACATGCGAGGAATGCGACGACGCCAACAGATATCTTGAGGAGCGCGTCTGCTCCTAGTGTTGTGAGCGCAATGCTGTGGATCGTGAGTGCCGGCGTTAACACGAACAACGTCAGCGTGTTCAATGGCCCTGGGTCAAGACCCTCTAACCGATCTAGCACTGCTCCGATTCCGATTATCAGGAACGTCGGAAGGATGGCTGTAATGATGATTCCAGAACGGATGACATACATCAAATTTATCAAACGGAATGTGCAAAAACATACCGCTGTGGCATGGCGAAACTTATTCATGCAATCAACGAAACCGCAGGAACCTATCCAGAGTCACCAACAACTAATAGAGGTGGCTCCATATGGGACCTATGGTCATCGTTGCAGCCATCGATCGTACGGAACGAGCGACAGATGTACTTGCGGAAGCCGCTACCCTGGCAGAGACGTTCGAAGAAGAGGTCCACGTCCTGCACGTGATGAAGCGCTCGGAGGCCATCCAAATTGAAGAAGACAATGCAAATAAAGACGAGGCAGTCAGTACCGCCGAGTTGCGAGGGCAAGCCGCGCAGCCGGCGAAGTCACTTGTGGATACGCACCCACCGAGGGTCGAGACAACGACCGTTGGCCGAATCGGTGACCCAGCGAGCGAGATCGTTGAGTACACGGACGACCAGCAGGCACGCTATGTGGTGATCAGTCCACGACGCCGCTCACAGACGGGGAAGCTACTTTTCGGAAGCGTCGCACAAACCGTCCTACTAAACGCGTCCTGCCCCGTTGTCTCGCTCGCTGACCACTCCTAATGACTGCGTCACGGGGTGATGAATGCCGGGAGAAACCTAACCTGAGATGGGATGAGATCTGCCGTGACTTTTAGTCGATAGAGCGAGTCGGGGCGCGTAGATAGTTGAAGCTATAGCATGCATTTGCGCAGTGTTCGGCGGGCATAGTTGCTGATGTTACAATTGGCGACTAGCTGTACCAAAACTGGTGTCCAGCTTGGCCACGCTCATCAAATCACCTAAAGATGACTCTATGAGCCGTAGATTTTTATATGGTATAAGAGTTCTGCTATCGATCGACGAAAAGAGAATCACAGAGTAAGGCTATGCTGTCACTCCAAACGACGGATATCGGCCATGATAGAGACTGTAGTCGTCGACCCGCCGGCGCCGTGACCTGAGATACTCAACTGTCCAGCGTTCTCGGTTGCGAGTTGGACGACGTTCTCGGTACCGGAGACAACGAGTGGGGATTGTTGTGGAATGATCCGTGGTCCAACGCGAATCTCGCCGTCCACGATTTCGCCAACAAGACGGACCGTCCGCCCATCGGCGTCCGCGAGCGACAGTGCACTGCCGGAAATTCCGACGATTCCATCAACAGACGCGTCATCGAGCGTATATTCACGCTCCCCTTGCGCGAGTACATTCGCGGCGATCACGCATTTGAGTGCGGTATCCGTCCCTTCGACATCGAAAGACGGGTCGGCCTCCGCAACACCGAGGTCTTGTGCTTCTACAAGCACGTGATCGTAGTCAAGTCCCTCGGCCGCCATTCTTGAGAGGATAAAATTTGCAGTCCCGTTCAGTACACCGCGAAGAGCATTCACATGTTCAGGTCCGTAGTCCTCGATCGTCGAAATAACTGGCATCGCCCCTCCGACTGTCGCCTCGAAACGGAGCTCACCTTCACTCTCTCGTTCAAGTGCCCGAACATCTGCGTATCGTTGCGCGACGGGTCCTTTGTTCGCAAGCACGACATTTCTGTTTCGTTCAAATGCCGCCCGAATGTGGTCGTAGGCTGGCTGTGCGGTATCGAGCGTCGTGGGAGTCGCTTCAACAAGAACATCATACTCGCTCGCCAACGCGTCCTCGACGGTGTCTGTCCCGATGTCTTCTGTGCCACGCTTCTTTGAAAGGACGTCCTCGACATCGAGACCATCCGGGTTGATTGCCGCACTCGATGAGTCAGCGAGCGCGGTCACTGTGTGACCGTAATCAGAGGCTATTTTCGCGACCGATGTACCGACCGTGCCCGCCCCAATGACTGCGAGTTTCATGCAAACTCCCCCGAAAGTGGTTCGATGACGCGAATGTCTTTTTCTACGGCAATTTCCCGAATCTTTGAGAGGGTGTGCTCGGTCTTACCCTCTTCAATACCAAGACGAAGTCGCCCACTTGATATATCGTTAGACCCTTGCGGTGCGGACAGCTCGAAATCAGCGATCGTTACGTTCGTGGTCTCACGAATTCGTGTTAACGTGTCCGAGAGGCCGGTGTCGACGAGGTCTCCTGAGAGCAGTACGGTTAGTGACTCACTGTACCGCTCCGTCCCAGCCTGAATCACGTTGATTCCCTCCTCACGGAGTGTGTCAACTATCATCTCGTACCGCTTCGGCGTCGCTTCGAGGTCGATTTCGACGGGGATATGGCCGCGGGGCGTAATGTGTCCTCGCTCGTGATATATCGACAATAAGTTCCCGCCGTTCTCCCCGATTGGATGGAGTGCACGAAGCAACTCACCGGGTTCGTCGACCAGCTCGAGGCGAATCGTGTAGGCTTTCGCCTCGCTTTGTGGTTCGTTCATGCGTAATTCTTCCTCCGATAGAGATTGGCTCGCTCACTCATTGTGAATTACTCACCAGATGCAGTTATATGAATCCCGGCGGTTTGCGTGTGACTGTTCAAGCCAGTGTTGCGGGTAATTGTCGAAAACACGTGAATCTGGGATGGGCCTATGCGAACGTCTCTCGGTCGGCGAGCTTCTCACTCAACGACTCGAGTTCATCGACGTCTTCACTCGCCGTCTGGAGTATCTCAACGAGTACGGACAGTTTCTTCAGTGGGATCTGTCCCGGAGCGTACTTGCTAGTGTCTGAGGCGAGGGGTGCATATCCAAGTTTTGAACCATAGAGCGGTGCAACGGCGCGGCTGTGACTCCCAATCCCTCCCATTGAGATCCCTGCAACGTTCATCCCGTTGTTCGTTGCTGTATTGATGGCTTTCAGAAGACGGAGTACGTCATCGTTGTCCTGCGGATATGTGGCGACTTTTGCGACATCTCCGTATTGCGCGCACTGCTCAAAGAGTGCGTCAAGCACCTTTGATTCCGGTGTCTCGTTGAAGTCGTGATGCGAGATGATGAGCTTGACGTTGTTTTGTCGAAACTCATCGAGAATCCATCCCATTGCACGGGCAGTCTCCAACTCGATATCTACGAGTTCAACTGCGTCGAAGCGTGACGCCGCAGCGAGACGGTCAAGCCGCCCAGTATCGTTTGCCTCGCCGCCGAACCATTTCGTTCGGTTCGTCGCAATTATCGGGAGCGTACCGTCGTACTCACGAAGTTGTCCAATCGGGTCTTGTGCGCTGTCCATCCGGAATTCGAGGACATCCGCTGCCTCACGAGCCTCCGGCTCTCGTGTGAGGTCGTTTGTTGTTGCAGCCAGTGCGAAGCCATCCAGTTTCATGTGGTAGTGTCTCTCAATCCACGGTATAAAATCTTCGCCGGACAGAATCAATACTCCTTATACATACTAGAGGGAGTTCCGCCCATCAATCGTACGCTCACTTGGGGACAGATGGGAACTTGTCCTTGAGATTGTCCATTAATTTTACGTCATCGCCACCGTGTGCTACTGACTGGATTAAGGAAGCTAATTCTTCCAGTTCGACCTGGCCCGGCTCGGCCATTTCCTCGTCAAGTGGGGCGTATCCGATCCGAGAGCCATAGAATGGCCCGATAATACGGGTGTGGCGACCTTCTTCACCCATCGCCACTCCAATGATTTTGACACCATCCTCGTTAGCCCTGTGAATCACTTGGAGGACATCTAATGCATCACTTCGAGATTCGGCAAAGACAGAGATTTTAGCGAAATCACCGATCGCATTGCACTCATCGATGACTCGAGTGAGATCATTGATGTCCGGTGTATTAGACCCATTGTGATAGGAGACGATCGTCTGTGCCTCGATTCCTGAAACCATCTGTTCATTTTCTTTCGCGTCAGATAGGCCAATATCAACGATCTCGACTTGGTTGATCTGTGACGCCTGAACCAACGCATCGATTCGGTCGTCGCTATCGATCTCAGTAGCTTTTGGACTCGGATGGTTGGTAACAATGAGTGGCAACTCTCCCGTGTATTCTTGCAGTTTAGTAATAGGATCTTCCACTGCGGACATAGAAAATTCGACGTAGTCAGCGTACGCCCGTGCCTGTGGCTCTTGAGATAGCTCAGAAGTGATCGCCGCAAGCGCGAAGTCATCGACCTGCATACGAAAATAAAGCCCTCGAAAGTACAAAAGTGTATTTGTGACTTCGCACATATGAGAAAACCACCAATATAATTCTCAAGGAGGACATTAGTAATTGATGTATAACATGAAATTGCCGTTCTGAAGGAGATTGTATAGTTCCACAATCCGCGATATGACGATGACCGAATCCAGAGTTTCCAAATAGTTCTGTAGATCGTCTAACTTCTGCATTGTTCTAATTGGAATAAGGAGACACGAATATGGGGGTTGTTGTTTGATAGCGGTTATAATAACAATAACTGATCAATTTCTCTATCCAAATTGCGAAATCGTGACCATATCGAAGCTGATAGGATTCTCTTCTAAAATTGATCTTATTCTTTGTAGACTCAATCCGAAGAACTTCGTTCCCAAATTGTAGGGAAGTCACGGTCTTTTGGAGCGTTCTCGATACGGTGAATTTCCCATAAACCACCAGAACTAGGATGAAGTAATTCAAGAACGGTATCCTCACTAAGCCACTTTTCTGCATGAAGCGTTTTGTCATCTACAAATACTCGATCAAAAGACAGTGGATCTGGTTCATCATGCTGACGAGAAACATACTCAAACGAGGAAAGATGAAGCCCTATAACTGGAATTCTCTCTTCGGTTCCGTTTATCTCTACAACTAAGTGCTTGTCATACGTAGGACCAATACTCGCAGAGTTCGCTTTTCGATTATTCTGTTTTTCGAGCCCAATGACGTTGACGTTCTGGCCCATTACTATCCTTTTTTCGAGGGAAGAAAATAGATGTTTCCGTCAGAGGCCAATTCCCTCCTAAATCCTCATCATTTTATCAATCTCAAAAAGTGGCAATGTCTAGTTTGTCTCCTCCTCGACAGGTGTTCGGTTGACGAGCGATTAGTACGGTATCTGATAGTTATAGAATTGTGGGAATTGTCCAAGACAGCACTGGACAGTCAGCTGACTGCCACCCATGAGCTACAGAAACAGTAGACCTGGGTTTTAAAAGTATGACACCACTTTTCGATGCGGGTTTACTCTGTGTAATCAGCCCATCCATTCAATCTCAATCGGAAGGAGCAGTGGGGTATCTGAACTAACCAACCAGAAATAATATTTCCTTGCAATTGTATTTATCAATAACTTAGTGGAGGGGTATATCCACCTAATTGGCAGTATATCAATTGTAATATGGTATGTGATTGATAGGTCTCGCAAATATTGTATTGTGATATATAAACAAGACCATTTACCGTTTATCACTACAAATTCCAGTCTACAACAATACATTTCTACTTGCGAAGGTGGATCCAAAAACTATATGATATTTGTCATACACTCTGTAAAATTGCCCAAAATGACCAATCAACACCGAGCAGACGCAACTTTGAGCAGTACTAAGTCGCTTTCTGCCTCCTAAATCCATAAGCGGAAGTAACACCACCCCGGGAGCCCCGAATCAATCTGTGCGCAGTCTATGCTACAAACTCCTCTCCGCTAAAGAGCTAAGCATATCCACCGTAACGCATTCTGCAAGCACATGGCTGCAGTCGAAACCGCAACGGACGACGAGATGCTCAATGTCTTCCCTTAGAGAACGAAGACAATGCTGAACTGGAAGACTGCGACTGCAACGATCCCGGTGGCTTCCCGTGTTGGGATGCGTGAGGACTGAGCAGAAGACTTGCCGAACTAACTCTCGCTTCAGTTCTCTGTCTCTCAACTTCTCTCTAGATCACCAAGATAGAGCGCGAACAGCAACAGAAGCAAAACACCCAAGAGCAGCGTAAATGATGCAGCTGGTATCGCTACCGCCCGGAGACGATTGAATACATCTGCTATCAAAATCCCTCCCATACCGACGGTAAGAGTACCTACTGTATGCACACTCGACACCACAAATGAGCGTGATCCTCGCCCAACTTCCTTCCCAAGTGAAATTGCATGTCCAGCGGCATCCCACGCCAGGATCGTTAGCATGATCGCTCCGAGCAACTGCTGGTGGCTCAATTGTGCTGCCCATCCATTTACTACAGCACTATAGATGAGCAGCGCCGTACTAATCCCGGTGAGCCACCGTGATACAGATTTATGAAGTGGATAAAGCCCGAGTAACAGCACGACCGGACCAAACATCCCGCCGACGAAGGCACTCCGTTCAATGAGATTCATCGGGAAAACGATACCCAGTCCAAGGGAGATGGTAGTGAGGAGACTTCCAAGCAGTATACATGCAAGTCCACTCATGCGATTCCAGCGACGCTGTACAACAATACTCAATTGGAGTATGAGCAGCCCTATTGCCTCGATGCCAACGATTTTTCGTTGGAGCGGGTGCGTCGTAAGAACACCAACGACACAGACTGCAGCACAGAGAGCAATGGTACTACTCGTATAACTCGGGTGTGTCGTAATTCGCGGGTTTGAATTGTTCATACTTTCCACCTCTCTTACCTGCTCGGCCAGACAACCGGGTTTCCTGGTTGCCAATTACAAACCGGTATCTGTACATCCCGTAGCATCTGGATTCGATTCTTTCGTTCAATTTGAGCAAGTTCTGTACCAAGGGTTTCATCCGTACTCACATCTGGGCTCACCACCGTCGGTGTATGGCCATCTACCGTAAGATGCTGTGCCGCCGTCACTCCAAAATCATCTAATAACGGAGTAAATAACGTCACGTCAACGCTTTTTCCACTCCGTGCGAGAAAGCTTCGTATCTGATCGGAAGGGTCTATGTCCTGTATGGATTGTGCGGGAGTTACAGAACGAGTCTGGTGATTTTTGAGGAGATGTGAAACTTCTGCTTGGTGGTGCTGCCCTGTGCCTGGAGCTAGCCACTTGAACTCTTCTCCGATGATTGCGACGCCAATGCGCACAGACCGCTCACTGAGGAGTGAAGCCACCTTCGTCGCGGCAGCAACACTAAAGGAGACTGCATGTGGTTCAGTTGCCCGACGAGTGCGGAACGCTTCTTCTCGTGCATCAAGACAGAGAATAACCGTTGTGAGCCGTTCTTCTCGAAATTCAACCGTCGTCAGATCCCCTGTTCGTGCAAATCGTCGCCAATCAATTCGATTTGCCGAGTCTCCCCGCTGGTACGCTCGTGTTTGATAAAACTCAATGCCAGATCCACCGACAGCAGCACTCGTCTGGCCAGTGTAGCGCTGTGTCTGTTGTAATGTAAAGTTTCGAATATCAACGGTACATTCTAGTGTCTCCTCTATGGCTGACTGCGTCTTGGACGAAATTTCTGTTTGAACTCGCGTGCTGGCACAGATATCATAGACGACAGCTGTTGCTGGCTCAAACTGGTGAGTGCCATACTTTGCTTTGACTGTATAGTGGAAGGTCGTTGATTGACCCGGACGTAGCGTTGCTGTGTGTCGTGCGGTCCCATCAGTAACTGCTAAGAGCGGTGGTACCCCGTCAATCAGCCGTACATCGAAGAGTGTTTGCCTACCTGTATTTGTCACCGTCACAGTGACAGTAACCGAATCATCGTGTTCCGGTGTCTCATCAGTAAACGTTCGAGATAGCGCTAAATCGACTGCCGGTTCTGATGTTAGCAGTGGGTATGTCACGTACACGATGCTGACAACTGATGTTAAGAGGAGTGATGGCTGTTTGAGATAGACTCCAGCTGAGCTTGTAACTAAGGCAATAATAAATATTGTTTGCCATCGGTGAGTTCGGTGAATAGTCGTCATGCTTCCCCATGCTCGTTCTCAAATGCTACAATTGCAATCGCCGTCTGTCGAACCCCATACTGAAATGCAAGCTGATTGGAAACGTGATTACGGAGTTGGTATCCAGGTGGTGGCGTTGTTTCACCAAGGAATGCGGCTGCTGTTCGATTCTCAGTCCATTCACCCTGCTCAAGGAATCTTTCTGCTTGTTGGTGCGACACATCTCTCGTGCGCTGGATCGTCAGTATCGTTGTCTCTTGGAGCTGCGCCTGGACTTGGGTACGCTCATTAGGCGGCAGATGTCGGGGTAAGACACGACGAGCCACGATTTGCTCGAGTTCTGATCCAGCTAAAGGGATCTCAGATGTTGTTTCTGGCGTTGCGGGTATGCCTCCTGAATCGGTGGTCAGCCAATTAATATTGAGTAACATCGCAACTGCAACCGTCGTAATTGAAACAAAAGTGGCTCCAATAATCGATCTATTATTTAACCAATCGTACGTTCCCCCGATTTCTATTTTCGAGAGTCCAACCATTACTCCCGCAACAATTAGTAAAGAGATCCCGAGAAGTACCGTCCATTTGCGGGCAGTATTCAGATATCGATTCATTCCTGGCTAGCACCGTCAGTAGAAAGTAGGTCTGAGAGAGCTGCCTGGACTCGATTGTGATGTACTGGCGTTACTGATTTGTTACCATACTGGACTTTGACAAAAGCCTTCGTGATTGTCTCCACAGCTTTTGGATCAAAACCTGCCTTGATTACCGCAGTTTGACACTCTTTAGGTGTTCGAACATGGGGATCGTCGATCTCCGCTATTTGAATCATTTCGATCCATGCTTTAGAAATATCGTTAGAAGGCTTCTCTCTTGGCCAATCGCTTATTGGTTGTTCCCGTGTTGTCGTGTTTTGATTATTAGATGGTGTCTCTAGTTGGCCCAATGTGATCTGATCATGATTCTTCAGACCAAGCACGCAGATAATCAGTAGTAACAGACTCGTTATGAGGACGAGACGGTGGTTGTACAGTTGCTGTAAGCTGTCCAAAATCACGTTAATTAGCGGAAAGCCTGCTGCCCCGCCTCCTTTCATATTTAGCGAAAGACCAAAGAGAGATAGAAGTGCATTTAGAAGTAAATAAAGGAGCGCGAAGAGCGATAGTCCGGATTTTGGTGTTTGTGAGGATGGAAGCGTCGGTGTTGAGTTTGTTGAAAGAGACAGTTCTAACGTAGTAGTTGAGACACCCACGACAATAACGCAAAGACAGGCTGTAGTTACAGAGAGAAGTGAACTGCGAGTAATTTCGACCATCTATACAGGTCTTATATCTTGTTCCCAGACTTTGTTAGTTACGATTATTATGCAGATAAAAGTGACGCTCGTTTCACCACTATGTAGGACGCTTTGGAGCGATTCTCGGCTGAACAGACCAGCCTAATTTCGTTTTACTTGTCTCATTTGTTATTCTGCGGATTACCCGAGGAGCGAATAGCGCTATGCAGAATCCAACCGCTCGCAAAGGCAGTTCCAATCATAATCAACGATGAACCATCACTGAAGAAAAGCCACCCACTCAAAACCAAGAGCACAAGTCCTGGGACAAGACTTTCGAGCACTTTGGGGAGTGCAAAGACAGCGATCAGCAGATCAAGCAGTTTCCCGAGAGCAAAGACTCCTACAACTGGAAGCGTCCGTGTAAGCGGTAATCCGAGGAGTAGCGTAACTCCTGTCGTGAGTGTACCAATGAAAAGCCAGCCAAGGAGATCGCGTTGCTCTTGGCGTGTTGTTTGTAATCGCGACTGAAGCAGTGACGCCTGAGAGCTCATTAAGCCAACTAAATATTCATTCTCCAAGAATTCTAATAAAGGTAGCCCTCTATCTCAGATTTCCCCTGAGAGCCGCTTAAACCCCATGACAAACGTTAAACCGCAACGATCGCGCAAAATGACGACAGGAGAGACAATACACCAACTAAGAACTGGAGAGCTAGTAGCATATACTAACCGTGACCAATCTCCGGAAATTTGTTTCTCACATGCGAGTGCACAAATCGTATGGAAAGCCTTAGGAGAGATTTGAACTCTTGACCGACTCCTTACAAAGGAGTTGCTCTGCCAGTCTGAGCTACCAAGGCACAACTGGAATCACTACGCCGGCGACAAAGGCTTTCTCTTTTCCTCTAACCGACCTCCATCGAATTAATTCCACTCGTGACTACCTATCCGTTTATAAAAGAAAAATGCTGTCTGCAGACCTACTCCTCAGGGAGTTCCCTCAACAGTAGATCGATTCGGCAACTTCGATCAGCGATGCTTTTGAGAGGGTGCCACTCACTGAATACTGTGATTCAGCATCCGACCACTGGAGTATATGCTGGTCACTAACCGACATATAGGACCCGGCATGCCCAGCAATCGACACGGACTGCTCGCCACTCACGGGACGAGTCATCGACGTCTGGGTCACTGCCAACGAATCAGACCCATTCGAGTACAGCAACGACACCGATGCGTTTCCGTTTGCAGAACTAACCGTCACGTTCTCGAGCGAATAGCCGTCTGGAAGTGAGGTTGGCTCTCGAATCGTGAAGTTCACTTCCTTCTGTGCCTGTGCAACCGACTCATAATTCGACGTCTGGGGCAATTCGACATCGACGACCTTTGCATCCTCTGGCGGGGTGTACTCGAATCGCTCATCCGGAATCGACTTATTGTAGCTCAGATTCGAGTAGGTCATCGTCGTCGTGGTCGTCTCATTGCCAACAGACGTGCTCACTTGCGTTTTCACAGGGAACCAGTTGTCCTGATCAAGCCAGACGGTCTGATTTGACATCACTTGCTGGAGCGATTCATTTTCCGGCTGAAGCGTCACCTTGTATGTCTCCTGTCCGGAGACAGTTGCCTCACCTTGATAATCCGCGCTAAATCCGTTCGATATCTGCTGGAATGCGGCAGTAAGGTTCTGGATCATACCCGCATTCTCGCCAGTGAGGCTGAGATGACGGGCGGTGTTCGTCGACTCGTTGTACATCCAGAAGCCCGAGCCGTTCGAGACCATTACGTTGCCTTCCATCGGTCCAGCCGTGTATTCATACCGGACGTGATTTGGCAGCCGTTGCCAGACATCGGCTTTCATAGTCTGGGTGTTGTTGGGCTGTTCCATCTCGATTGTCACCGTTCCGGTGACGCTCTTGGCGGTGGTATTGTTTCCGAGAGCATGCTGTTCAATCGTTGCTTCGGACGGTGTTGAACTGTCTTGTGCGTGGACTTGATTCCCGACGCTCGCGTAGCCTGTGACGGACACAGCGACGACGAGTGTGAGGAGGCCAAGTGTGAGCAGGGATTTTCGTGCGACCATACATGTAGAACCGCAAATCCTACCCTAATGAAATCTTTTATCCAAAAACAAAATATGCGAACAATTAACATGGTGTCGAGGTGTCACTTTCGGATCCATGCTCCACTACGTACTGTTTGACCAGTTCAGCATGACGCATTCTGAAAACACATGGCTGCCATCAAAACCGCGACGACGGCACACTTGGGAAATACCAACACAGGCACAACGCTCCATCAATCCCGCTCGTCTCACACTCCAGAAAGCGGCTTTCAAACAGCCGCGACGTGCCCGTCTATCTCCTTCTCGTACCCCTGTAACACTCGATGTCGTACAACGACTCGGCGGTGAACCGGTCATCACATACTGGTCCCTGTGACGTCCTTTGAGAGCTTGGTCATAATCGACTTTTTACTTGCCATCGATTCCTCCAATCGAGGTTGCCAGCACCGAGAAACAACACAAGAAGCCACACAATTATCACAATGCCCAATTCGATACTTGCGCAAGGGAGTACTGTACAGACACACCAGAACACCTCAAGCGAATCGTATCCGGGAGATTATCGTTGCCGCAACTGTAGAGCGTTCATAATACGAGACTTCGCTCGTGTCTTCGGTACTAATGACGATGAGGTATTCGGGTGCTTCGAGTGTTTGCATGCAACTGATGTGAAACGAGGTGGGGCGCTCTACTCCGAATAATTCAGAGAAATCGAACTGTGTGGTCAAATCGGCTCTGTTGAAATCCTCGGAGAGATACAGGTTCAATCGGTAGTCTGACCGAATGCAGGTCCTCCCGAAGTCGCGGTTACTCCGGTTCGTCGAACAAGCAACTCACTTAGCCCGGCGAGCTGTCACTCGTTACTCCTCGAAGTTCTCAAAAAAGCGGTACACGCTCCACCAGCACATCGTCTTGCTCTGCCTCAAGGTACGGAAGAATACGACGTATCGTATGCTTCTCGACGAACTTATTGAAATGCCCCGGATTCGGAGCGCCATTGATCTTGAGGAACTTCCGTCTCCCTCAACGTTGTGTAAGGCGTTCAACCGGCTCGATATGGCTGTCTGGCGTGTTCTTCTCAACCTCTCGGTTACACTCCTGCCGACCAACGGTGTCGTCAGTATTGACGCCTCCGGATTTGACCGCAGTCACGCCTCGAAACACTACACGAAACGAGCAGAATTGACGATCCAGCAGTTGAAAGTCACGTTGTTAGTTGATACAAGAGCGAATGCTATCCTTGATCTCCACGTTACAACAACCCGCAAGCATGATACACAGATCGCCCCATCACTCATCAACCGCAACGCGGCAGAAGTTGATGTCCTTCTTGGAGACAGGGGATATGACGATCATCAGATTCGGGTAATGGCCCGCGAGAACGAGATTCGTCCGTTGATCAAACACCGTGAGTTTTCTTCACTTCAGAAAGCGTGGAACGCTCGGTTGGATGCCGAACTCTACGGCCAACGGAGCCAGAGCGAAACAGTGAACTCTCGACTCAAACGAAAATACAGTGCGTTCGTTCGCTCTCGACAATGGTGGAAGCAGTTCCGAGAACTCACTGTCGTATGCCTCATCCACAATCTCGATAAGATACTCTAATCGGGAGAGATAGGGCGGGTATTCGTCGGCTGAAACAGCGACGCCGAACGGGTTCTGACAGTGAAAAAGTACTTTGAGGTTCGAGCCCGATGACTAATAAGATTTTGACAGAGCCACTCACTAGTCAGTGATGGGAGTCGAACTCTGAGAATAGGCTCCCTTCGATGACGGATTCGAGGCTGCTCCGCAGCCGCTTGGAGTACGCCGAGTCGCTAATACCCTCATCTTCGGCGAGTTCCTCTATCGTTATCTTGCGCGGCACCTCAAAGTACCCAGCTCGGTACGCTCGTTTGACTGTTTCACTCTGTCGTTCCGACATGGGTGGTGATGCCACGGGCGGACCTGGGTGGTAGATTCTTTGAGCCGTACTGGAATCAGGTTCGCCGTCAGGCGCTCGGTGAACTCGACGAGGTCTTCCCGGGCCATGAATCGCAGGCGGAACTCCCAGACGTCGTCCTCGTACTCCCCCTCCAGAACATAGACGTCGGACTCTTGGAGCGCGGTGAGAAAGCCGTTCATGTCAGAGGTCCACTCCACCTGGTAGAGAAACTGGTCGTCAACAGCGACCAGCTGGCGAATCTCCTCGGTACCTTCATACTCGCGCACTTTGGTCTCGAACGCGTCAGGGTCGCCCTTGTTGAGCCAGATCAACGGGATCACGCCACCCGAACCCATCGGAATAATCCGTTCGAGTTCGAGTTCGAAGTCCCCCGATAGCACGCGTCCGAACTCGATGTCATCGGCCTCGATGCTGATTTCCGCGATAGTCGAATACCTGTCCGGTTCGGCGTCCATATTCGGGGATACGGGATGGAGAGACGTATACCTGTGGCTGGCTTCCGGGGCTTCGACATCGAACCGAACTCGGCGTGAGAACGTGCACGCCCATCAACGACAACCATACGCGCTGGTGTAGCATCGAAGTAGCCCAGAAGCTACGATACCCTTCGAAATTTTTTTTTTCCAATATAAGTACCCGGTTCGACAATCCACCGCGAACGTATCCCGTTGCAGGTCTCAGACTCATCTGTATGGTCCGTTCCACCGAATCCAGCGAACTACTCTCGCTCGACGAAGTGTTGGAAACCATGGCGGACGTCTATCGTCGCCGCGTGCTCGTTGAGATGCTCGATCACAATCCCCAGGACGACGACGACGTCCAGTTGCCAGAGGGGATCACAATCGCAGACGACGACCTGGCGACCCTTAGAACACAGATGCGGCACGTCCACCTCCCGAAACTAGAGGACGCGGGACTCGTCGAGTGGGACCGCGAGGCCAACGTGCTGCGAAGAGGCCCGCGATTCGAGGAAATTCGGCCGCTGTTGAAACTAATGGACGACCATGCCGACGAACTCCCCGACGACTGGATCTAAGTCCGACAAGGAACGCTCCGCTCCGGATGCGTGTGATCGTCGAACCGCTCGATCACCGTTGGGATACGTAAGCGTACTAAACAGCTGGTATACACAGATTCCTGTCTAAGTAATAGCGGTTCAACAAGGCCGAAATTCGTGGAACCTCTTGAATGTTGCATCTGATGTAGATTCGGTATCTACTTTTCCTGTACGTACCGCCAATGGTGGCAAACCTATCATCCCCTGATGATTTCAACAGGGCCGTCAAATCAGCAATTTGAGTTATAGGGTTAGTCTGTCTTCCTAACCTGATTACTGCTCATTTTGCCACTCTAGATTGTTTCCTTAGATTATTGATCGCTGACGACCGTAACTTATCCATACTCGTTGAGTGGCTTCTCCTATTGCTCGTTAGCTCAGAAAGTGATTGTTGATGCGTTTTTTCAATACAACACAAGGTATATTATTGTAGATTAGGAATGTTATGCTAATGCCCTCTACAATAGCAATCGTTCATTATTGCGAAGGTGCCGGACACGCAACACGAATGGTGGCGATTGCTCGCGCGCTCGATGCCGCTGGTGCTGACGTTCATATCGCTGGTGGTGGAGCTGGGTCACAGTATGTCACGCTGAATGGATACGACTCATATGAACCAACAGTTGTCGATTATATAACTGATTATCAGGAAGGAACCATTAGTGATGTCCTTACAGGCAGCGTGCTTAACAGCGCTCGTCGTATCACGGATCTCGTGAGCTGGCTTCGCGAAATCGGTCCAGATGCTCTCGTTACAGATGATATGTTTGCTGCGATGGCTGCTGTCCGGATTGGCGTCCCACAGTATATTCTGAAACACGATACACCATCTGTATATGACGACCGACTTGAACGACTCGGTGCTCACTTTCACTGTTCATTTCAGTCTGCAGCTGCCAGAACATTCTTCTATCCGAGTGTCTGGACGCCTGACTCATTAGATACGACGGATTTCACGCATGTTCCTCCCGTTGCTCTTGAGGGACCAGACGTCGATGTACCCGACGATATTGACGTTGTTGTTGTACCCAGTCATTACTCGAATCTCGATCCAGTCGCTGAACAACTTGTTGACCGTGGGAAAACTGTTCTTAATGTTGGTTCCGAATCATGGGAGTCAGTTCCTGCGCTTCTTCCATATCTCCGTGCAGCCAATGCAGTCGTCTGCTCGGGATACTCAACTGTAATGGAGGCTGCAGTTGCCGGTACTACATGTGTTGTTTTCCCCGCTACCGATGAGCAGGTGGGAGTTGCACGTCATCTAGAAGATTTATCTGGCTTTGAAGTAGCCAACGATGTTGATACTGCTGTTGCAGCTGCCGAGGCCCCATCGGCAGCTCCTGAATATGAAAACGGAGATATAGTTATTGCGAGTAAAATTCTCGACGACCTTGAGTCACAACACACCTCGGCCGAGAGTAGTAAGCAAATGATCTCCCGACGTAACATTCTCCGTGGTGGTGCAGCAGCTGGAGCCGCTGCAGTCGGGGCAACTGCTACCACCGTAGCGGATGGGCGAAAACCCTATCATTTCCGCTACTCTCGAACGGCAGATAAATCGCTTGACCGAACAGAAGCCTTAGAAGAGATCCAAGCAGCGCTTAAACACTATGGTGGCAACTGGCCCGCTGAATTCCGTGATCTTCCGGCAGATCGTTTTAGTGGAGCAACAACAGACGTCATTCACCTAACTGAGAAGTTTAAGCGTGTGAGGGGCTCAGCTGCAATTCGTGTGATGCAGTGCACTACCACACTTGATACTAGCTCTGCTGATTATCGACATTGGCTTTGGATTGGTGTTGATGTCTCCAATAGTCAGGTTCAAACCGGCGTTGTTCGCAGACATCCAACCAAGATTGAACCACGACACCTTCGAATCGCGTTTGCACCGACAGATGGGACCATAGAACACGCGCAGATCGCCTCCACGACACAAATCGCCACTTCTTCCTGCACTGCATTCATGCCTGATGAGTCACCACCAGCTCATCCAGCAGGGACGCCACCAGAGAATGCAGCCTCGTTCGTCTGGCAGGGGAAGAATACACGTTCCCTTTCATTTATCGGGATCTGCGAGTCGTCCTTCCCTGCTACAGGTGCCAGCTGGGTAGGATCACAATGGCAAATTGTCTGTGAGTTCCGTCCAGATTTCCCGAGATAATGTTCTCGCGGGATATACTGTTGTATCTACCAGCGATCACCCTATTATATTACTCCCACAATTAGTAACTCACGTGTTCTGAACGGAGTAATCGCCTGACGGGCGAGGGTTGCCAAGCCAGGCCAACGGCGGTGGGCTTAAGACCCGCTCGCGGAGGCGTCCATGGGTTCGAATCCCATCCCCCGCATACATTTCCCCACTCAACCCGACAGATATCTCTGTCATAGCAACGGTGCCTTGAGTTACTAGTCACATACCGTGACTAATGCGACAAGGTGCCTCCACGTCAGATGATACTGCTGACTCACAAACAAACACACCGACAGAGGTGATGGCTGAACTTCCACCAAGTGCAAAACTGGTTGGAAAGACACTCGAATACAACGATGATTCACTCACACAGGCTGAAATCGCCGATAGAACCCGCCTCCCAGCCCGGACGGTTCGCTACGCACTCACACAACTCGAGGACCACGATCTCGTCAACTCACGCATCTCGTTTGCTGATGCACGAAAGCGCTACTACTCTCTTTCCTTCGACTAAGCACGCAGGATTGGCGTGCGAGACGACGGCTCTCCACAATCAGCTCAAACCAACGCTGAAATCAGAGACGAAAGCGAACCACAATCGCTAATTGATACCTATTGCTTTGCAATCCACCAGACAACCATCCGCGGACTCAATTTCCCACCCTCTAACTCACCCCATATATACAACCCTTCGAGCCATTGATGCACTGGCCGCCGTTCCATTCCAACTGTATCTGCGACCCATCGAGCGGTCACTGCCGGAAACTCGGACGCACGAATCACCCACAGGATATCATCATCCGTACCATCTTCGACATAAATCTTATACTCTGAATTGTGTTAGCGTATAACGAGTCTGTGATGAACAATGACTAACGTAAGCACGGAGGTTGCAAAATCGATCCTCGCGGCTGCTGAAGAGAAAGCGACAGAGATTGAGGTACCAATGTGTATCGCCGTCTTCGATGAAGGCGCTAACATGGTTGCCTTTCGCAGAATGGATGATGCTCTCTTAGCAAGCATCGATATTGCCCAGAATAAAGCGTACTCAGCGGTGAGTCTGAAAATGCCGACCCATGAACTAGCGGATGCTGGTCAACCAAATGAGTCTCTCTTCGGGATTCATTCGACGAATGATGACCGCATCGTTATCTTTGGAGGTGGATATCCTCTTCGCGCTAATGGCAATGTTGTTGGTGCTGTCGGAGTGAGTGGCGGAGCGGTTGAAGAAGATCGAACCGTTGCTGAAGCCGGTGTTGAAGCATTTGAATCGTAGGTTCTCTATTCGATAATCTGCTTCAACGGAGTTCGTTTTGCTAACCGGGCGCTGTTTGCTCCAAGAAGCCGAGCCTGCACAAGTGTTGGCGACGCCAAATCGAATAACGGTTGTTTTGCTGGTAGCCGTTCATGTTGGAGAACAATTCGACTGGAATTTCCGTCTCTAATTGCAACCCCGATACCAAGTCGTGAATCGTCGGCAGCCTCGTGTGCAACCATGAGAAGGTCCTCCCGCTGCATGCTCTCGACGTGCCAGGGAACCCCTTCTTCCTCAATACCATATTCCACGTAATCGAGTACGTCGGATCGCTCACCATGATAGTATACCTGAATCTGTGGCTGGGGAGATGGTGCAGAATTACTCACTTGTCGTCACCTTCTCGGTAATATGTCGAAAGCTCATCTGGTAGTTCGAAATCAAGGAAAGAATCGCCATCGATATGGGACAGTACAAGCCCAGTGGCAACGGCATTTCTCGGACCCTGTTCTTCTCGAATATTGCCACTGCCACAGACGATGCCATATTCAGCTAAGGTATCCGAGATCATCTCGGGGATCTCGAAATCGAGGGCCGACCGGCCAACCATCACGACAAACGGTAAATGGCGAATATTTAGCGACGGGGTAATCTGGCGAAGCGCCCGTTCACTATTCGTCACGAACACTTTTTCTTTTGCCTCTCGGCGTGTCGTTCGGATCTCTTCCAGCGAATGATCCGAATTGATTGGTTCCATCTCGCCATCGTTCTTCAATAGTACGACTTTTCCAAAGAGCTCAGGGTCAACAGCAGTTTCCAGAAAATCAACAGTCCCGTCTTCATGCCTGATACTGAAGAGGGTCTCTACTTTCGCAGCTGGATGCTTCTTTATCTCTTCAGCAGTTTTTCGATCCTCTAACCCAAGTTCGGAATCAATGAGCATGGTAACGAGATCACCTGCCCCGGCGAGATGAATTGATTCGATCTCTTTGTGCTCGTTCATGTATGCTGCATCGGTAGAGCCGCCTCCAATATCGAGGATTGCAATAGGGAAATCCGTCCCCGGTGTCGTCAATGATCCAAGCACTGCCATTGATGCCTCTATCCCTTGGATGTGAACGTCAACTGCAAGCTCTTGTTCCAGTTCTTCTGCGATCTGTTCCATCGGTAGCCGGTTCGTCTTGACCATCGAGGCAAGCGCAACAGCGTTTTCCATCCGATATTCGCCAGCCACTGCCCCCTTGACTGCCTGAGGAACGATCGTATCCACTGCAAGGATATCACGAATCTGAATCGAGTTTGGGTCTTGATTCGTGATTTCACTCATTTCAGTACGGGCTCGGTTCAGCATCCCTCCGATATTGGTGCCGGATTCACCAGTGACATCCTTGAGTGGTCGTAGGCTACTGACAGCTTCTCGAATCGCGTGTGCTCCGTTCTCAGTATCGACGGTACTCTTCGACCCGTCCTCACCAATTACAGTAAGTGACCCTGCTGGGATGCTCCGTTCTTCGACATCCCCTTCCGGTGTTTTGATCACGACGCCAGATTTGTTCCCAACCAATGCCCGTGCAACCGGAATGATTTTCTGTGTTTCTTCTGCTGTCAACTCGAATAGAGTCGCAATGCCGTAGGGATTCGAGAGGGTGTCGATCGTCTGTCCTGATGAAGCGACTTCGATGGCAGCGGGTTGACCGAGCGGTACTTCGCCGATTTCAGTCACCTCGTCTATGATCGGGATATCGATCTCACAGCGGTTGGAAACGAGTACGGCGTCATCCTTCTGGAGTATTGCCCCTTGGATGTCGAATCCTTGCTCGACCCACTCGTTGATAATGGCCGCCGCATCAGCGAAATCGACCTCATTCGGGATACGGAAAATGATATCCTCGTCTTTCGAATGAGTTTGTTGTGACCCCATAATATCGACAATGGTTCCAGTTCCGATTCCAACGCCTCCAGGTGTCGATGGATCGTGGCCAATCATCGTCGATTCCGTGATGATGGTTTCAGTAATCGTCTCCATAGCAACATCACCGATTACCGGTGCTGCTTCATTCAACAGGAGGAGATCAAGTTCGTTCACCGCTATTCCGGCGTTTTCTACTCCGCGTTCTAATGCTCGGATAATCCCTGGAACGTTTTCGGTCGTCCCTTTGAGACCGGTCGTCTGAAAGAGGCTGCTCGCGACGAATTGCCACGACTCCTGATCATGTCGAATAATTCCAACCTCGGTGCTGGAATTCCCGATATCGATTCCTGCGATGTATTTCATATGTAGTATCGTGTTCTGTAGCGAAAGGTGGACAAACGGCTGTACCAACTACCGTACGGATCCTTTAGTAAAGTCCACGTGTTTCGTAGACTTCTGCAGCTTCACGGACGAGTTCTGCGTTGATCTGTGCATCATATTCGTCCTCAAGTTCATCAGCAATATCCAACAGTTTCTCTTTCTCTGCTCCACTTGGCCGAAGTGCGTTATAGATCTCTAAGATGCGCTCATCCGGTATCTCAGTCAATTCTGCCGCTCGTTGGAAGTTTTGTTTCATCTGCGAACGACCAGCAGATTCTGCGACCGTTGCCTGTTTTTCGAGTGTTTCTGCAGAAATGCGGATGTCAGCTGCATCGACATCGCCGTCTGCTAAGCTCTCGAGCGTTACATCGGACATCGTTTTTCCAGTCGGTGTTTCGACCTGGTCTGGATTCTTGCCGAGCGGATACTCGCTTGGGTCGTCTGCGCTGTTATTGTTGGACATGGATCGTTATGGTAATTATTCGAACTGAGCTTCGAGTTCGACTGGTTCTCGAGTCTCGTCAATTGATTTCGACTCTTTGATGTGGAGCACTGCAGCGAGTGCTTGATATTTCGGCCTAGCCATCGGGTCGTTTTCGACCGTAACAGGTGACGGATTTTCCCCTTTTGCGTACTTTGCTGCATTTTTTCCGATGGCTCTGAATTTCTCGCGATCTAAAAGCGGTGCCTGCGGGAATAATTCGAGATTACTAAGCGGAAGCAAATCCGCCTGATGAATCAATGCCGTTCCCTTCGACTGGATACCGACACTGATCCCTGACCCGCTCAACTTTGCGCCTCGATTCCCGAGATTACCCAGGTCGGCAGTATCGATAAACCGGACAAGTCGTGATTTGAGACCTTCCTCTTCGATTCCGGCCATCGTCTCACGAAGCACATCTGCAAGCGGAATATCCACGATCGTTGAGGTTTGAGTCTCGCCGAAGGCTGGACTGATCGCGATTACGACTTCGTCACTTTCACTTCCCTTTTCGGCACTTCCTTTCTCTTCAAGTCGAAGCTTTCGTCGACTGGTTTTGGTTTCAGTACTCATTGTCACAATGATCAGACTTCTTCTGGATCGAACGCATGTCGAATGTCTTTGATCTCCTCCCAGCGTTCCTCACTCATGCGATAGCCGGTTCCAGGGCCCTGATAGTCATTTCTGTCGTTTACACCGCTGGTTACGTTGAATTCCCCATCAATGACCGCAGAAGTATGGAGATAATCCCCGGAGATCCGTTGCTTAAGCATGTTTAACATATTTTCCGCCAAATCGTCAAAACCATGATCGGCAAGGATTTCTACGATGTCTAAGCCAGTGATATCTCCTTCCATCAATTCTTCTGCAGCTTTCAGATCCGCAGCTTGGTCTCTGTCCGGCATATCATCGCTCCCATCTCCGTACGTCGCAGCTTCAACTTCTTTGTCGGTGATTTGTGGGAAGCCCAGTTCTCGGAATACCACTTGAATAGCTCGTGCGGCAGTATTCCGTACTGCAATCGCATCCTCTTCTGCGATCGGCTTCAGTCCCCCATCAACCTTGAGGTCCCGTTGCACAACGTTGTAGTCATCATAGTCGTATGAGTCGAAGTTCGATCCGGCGAACATATCGTCATAGTTCGGCATGGTGCTATATCCAGAGAAGATGAGATCTGTTCCAGCTACTAATTGCGGGAACGTCCGTGCCATCTGGCGTTTATGCGAATGGGAGAACGTCTGGTCATTTCCTGATGCGACCTCTAAATCCACCATGGTCGTAATCAGATTCTCTGCAAGGACGCCTCGAATCCCTGATGGCACAGCGGATGGGATTGCGATACAGCTAATTCCACCGTTTTGCAACCCTTGGACACCACATCCCTTTGTCACGAGAACACAACGTGATTCGAGATAAACCATCGATTTTCCTTCCGCTTGTCCCATATTCACTTCTGAACCGGAACCAGACGTAAACCGCATCTTCAATCCACGGGAAGCATACCCCGAGGCGAGAAACGCCTTCGACCATGGGGTATCGTCTCCGTCTTTGAAGACTGATTCTGTCCCATAGACAGAGACCGTTTCAGCGTACGTCGTCAGGCCTTTCATCCCTAATTCCAGTTCGGTCGCCTCCTCAACAGCACACTGGGTAAGTACCCCTCCACGTCCAGCTTGGCTTCCGAGCTGCTGAGCGAGTGCGTTAAACGGTGCATATCGAGCAACTCCTACCGTGGTTTCAATTTCATCGAATCCTCGGAGAGCCGCCTCGGCAGCGTCTGCTGCGATTTGCACAGGGTGATCTTTAACACTCGTACAGTGGCCTTGATTGCCTGGCGTTTTTCGAGCACGCATTTTCTGCAATGCCATCATCATCTCCAGTGTGTTCATCTGGTTCACTACTTCAGCCAGTTTTGCTGGAGTCATTGCAGTCGTAAGCTCAATGATGTCTTCACGTGGGATGTTAATATCCACGAGTCGCTGAGCAAGCTCAACTGAATCAATAGCGAGTGCTTCTTCGGCTTTCTCCACATTGATGGCGTAGTCGGCAATGAAGAAATCGATAAAATCGAAGTCTTCTCGCTGCTTTCCATCCATCTCGATGATCTCTCCCTCTTTAACAGTCACACTAGGGTCTGGATCATTGGGACTATCCATTGCGATTAGTCCCTCTTCTGGCCACTCTTTTGCGAACCCGTCTTGATTCACCGGCTTTTCATCGAGTGATTTGAACCGATTCGACCTTTTGTGCTGATTTGTGTCTGCAATCTCGACTTCACCCTCCTCTCTCTCATTCATGCTTTGAAACAGCATACCATGCGATTGGCCCCCACATAGATTTTTCCTATTTTATCATTAAATAATCCAAGCTTGTTTTCAAAACAACAAATTTGATTGGGTCATAATATTCAATCTTATAGGTTCTGTCCTATAGTCGATTACATCTATACCTCCCCCCATCCTTTCCGAAGTACGAGATGTGATGCTCCGATGTTAGCCAAACCAATAGAAAGTGCGAAGATAATGAGCTAAATCAGCAAGTCAATGATATTGAAAGAATTGTTTGAAGCTAGGATGATTCACTAGTTTCCCTATCCCGTTGGAATCCACCAAATAACCACCCGTGGACTCAACTTCCCACGTTCCAACTCACCTCGCTCATGAAGTTCCTCGAGCCGCTGATGTACTGGCCGCCGCTCCATCTCGACTGTATCTGCAACCCACCGAGCAGTCACCGCTGGAAACTCGGACTCACGAATCACTCGAAGAAGATCGTCATCACTCGCTTTCTCCGCAAATCGTCCCTGCTCATCGCGCTCACTCTCGTTTTCAGTCATAGCCCATAGTATTGCATCCATCTACTTAATACCAGATCCTACGTAGGATACCGAAATCTTTAATACCATATCCCATGTGGGATATGGTAGGAAGAACGGTGGCCTCGGGCGTGTTTAGAAACGCGCCGGGTGCGCCAACACCCGGCACTGGTCTTCCAAATTGCCACGGCTAGAAGACCATGAGTACGAAACCGCCTAGTGAACTTGAAGCTGGCGAGACGGCACAGCAACGCGCACAGGCCGAACAGTTTTCCTTCGACGTCGATGCCCCCGGACTCATCGAAGTCACCAACGAGAGCCACGAGAACCTCGCAGACCACCAATACACCGTCTCCATCGACGATGTGACCAACGAACTGATGGCCTGCACCTGCCCGCACCACGTCCACCGCAACGCCTTCTGCAAGCACATGGCCGCCGTCGAAAACGCAACCGACGACGGGACGCTCAACGCCTTCCCGTCCGAAGACGAAGCCGAACTAGAAGACTGCGACTGTGAGGGCCTCGGTGACTTCCCGTGCTGGCCATGTGTGAGAACGGGACGAAAAGAACTGCCGAACTAACCACCGCTTCTGTTTTCACCTACTTTACATCAATCTCTTTCTCGAAAAGGAAGCGGACAGGTAACGTGACGGTTGATCTATAAGTCACCCTACGACGCAGGGTGTAACGCGTTTCGATTGCCGACCTACGTAGCTAACCAACCACCGATTGCGCCTCCGATGAAATCCAATACGGCTCCGATAGCCAAGATAGCCAGTACAACCAATGGGACGACGATCACTGTAAAGACGATTGCGCCGGACCCAAGCCATTTGGTGACGATGTCAGACTCACCTTTACTGTTCAAAAATCGACCTTTGTTCGTCGCACGCTACTCCGAGAGTTCGATCGACCCTTCAAGCGTTCGAACCGGATAGGGCATGTCGATTGCCTCGGCATCAAGTCGCTCTTTGACCGCTTGTACTAGCTCTGATCGAATACGCGTAAAGTTCCCTCGCCCAGGCTCACCGATCCAAAAGCGAGTTTGCAATCCAACATACGAGTCAGCGAGTTCAGTCACCCGAATATCGGGGGCTGGATCTGCAAGAATTTCTTCGTGTTGCCGGGCTTCGTCGAGAATCACATCTTTCGCGTGATCAATATCGTCATCGTAGCCGATTCCGAAGACGAATTTCTGCCGAAGTTTATCATAGGCAACTGGATTCTTCACTGCATCATTCGCCAAATCACCGTTCGGAACGGTAATCCGCTCATTATCGAACGTCCGCACTCGAGTTACACGCAAATCGATATCCTCGACTTGTCCTTCGCCATCGCTCCACTCGATCCAATCGCCGATCGTGAACGGACGGTCTTTGAGAATAAAAATTCCAGCAACGAAGTTACCAAGGAGTTCTTGTGCGGCAAACCCGATAGCGAGAACGATTGCACCCGCGAAGACACCGAATGCGGCAATAACACCGCCAAAGCCCGCGACTGTGAACGCAAGAGCGATAGCGAGTACCCAAACAAGGATTCCTGCCACATTCTCGGCCAAACTTCGAACAGCTGGATCGTGCCCTTGCTCTTTCAATACTCGTGTAAGCAGTGGAATGAGGACGCTCCGCCCGATCAGGTATACCACGACGAGTGTTACAAGGAACAGTGCGGCGGGGATCACGTAATTGCTAACTACGGATGAGGTTGTGAGTGTGTTACCCGTTTGCAACGGGACCATTGAACCGCTGTCCAGTCCAAAATTCAGTACCATGGGTCAAATCGAAAATCGAAGAGCCGTTTTATGAACGTTTTCCCAGATTAGTCCTCATTCTCATCGCTGGTTTCGTTCCACCGCACTCGAATTTCGTATTGTGTGCCCTCGTCCGTTTTCGATATCTCTTCAATCAGCTCGACTGTAGCAGGTCGCTTTGTAATCGAGGTCAAGAACGATTCATCGGCTGGAACTTCTATCGGTTCCATTCGCTCATATCGCCCGAACACTCGTTCGCGAACGAGGCGAACATACCGAGCAGCTTCATCATGGCTGAGTGACCGTTGTCGTGTTTCTATCTGTTCATCTGCCGTTGCCGTTCGGTGTGAAAGGACGGCATTCAGCACTGCCCCAATGAGCAATACTAACCGACTGAAATAGAGCCATGTAACCAAAAGAAGAACTGCACCGAGAACACCCGAGGCACTCGAACCAACCACCTGGACATAGATTTGAAACAAGCCCTGAAGCGCTGTCCATCCCACGGCCGCAAATACTGTTCCAGGCAAAACTCCACGGGGCGTGGTTTCAACGCCAGGAAAGAGATAATACATCGGGAAAAATGCGATGACGAGTGCCACGATCAACACGATCGGGTTGAGCAATTCGATGAATGGAACTGCAGGAAAGAGGGCGAGCAGTGTGCCTGCAACGATCGTCGCAATCACCGCAAACCCAATCGCGAACAGGACGATGAGCCCGTCACGTATCTGGTCGAGAATGGATCCATCTGTTTCAGCTGCATAGATCTCGGAGAAGGCAGTATGCAATCCCCGGAAGAGCTTCAATGCCCCCCATGTGAGCGTTACAATCCCGACGATCGAAGCGCTTGCTCGCCCCTGTTCACTTTCGAGGGTTGTTTCTGCGAGATCACCGATCGCGGGAGAAAGGGAATCTGCAAAGTTGATTACTTGGGTTTGTAAGTTGGTGCTCCCAATGGCTGCAAATGCTAAAAATGCAAGCAGAAGCAGAGGTAGAAGAGAGATGAATGCATGGTATGCGATACTCCCAGCGAGAAACGTTACCCGCTTTTCCTGTATTTCTGTTCGAACCGACTGAGCGACTGTGATACCGTTCTGAACTGATAACGACATAATCGATAACGGTGGTTTGATCTTCGGGTTCTACCAACGAGACACGATTACCGTCCTATTCGGGTTTCCAGTCCAGCTTGATGGTCACCGATTCGCGACTCCCACGGAGGACGGATGACGATTCTCGAGTGCCGATTTCATACCCGACAGAGTCCGCTGGTGAGAGCGTCACCGTTTTATTGCCGACATCGATGTTGGAGTTTCCACCTTCTCGAAGTTCATGTGCAATTGCTTGCAATCGATCAGCGACTTTTTCTCGTGAGAGCTTCTCCTCATTGAGTATTTTTTCAGATATCACTGATAGCTATCTCAAACATGTCGGATAGGTGTTTTGGGCAATGAGTTCGGTTGCTCATTGTCGTTTTAGCGCCTGAAAAAGTCAAACAAAGGTGGTCCGAGTATCCACTGGCTATTCTGCCTCAGACCTCCCATTTTCGGGTTCTGATCGCTTACTGCGATGCTCAATCTCTGCATATCGATCTCTCATACGCGCAGTAACGCTTGGAGGGACTTCGACGAACGCATTTTCGAAGTGCTCTTTCGTAATCCGGACTGTCCCGATCATCTCTTCAAGCTCTTCCGGTGAACTGCTGATAATGAGCTCCCGTGCGGCTGTCATCGTTGCCTCACGTACGACTGCCTCAATATCGGCACCGACATAGTCCTCCGTTTCTGCAGCAAGCCACTCTAAGTCGACATCGCCAGCTAATGGCTTGTCGCGGGTGTGCACCGAGAAGATTGCCTCTCGCCCTTCTTCGTCCGGAACTGGCACATGAATGTGCCGATCAAGCCGTCCTGGTCGGACGAGTGCATCGTCAATGAGATCTGGACGATTGGTTGTCGCGATAACGACGACATCCTCAAGAGTTTCCAGGCCATCGAGCTCGGTCAACAACTGAGAGACAACGCGTTCAGAGACCCCTGAATCGCCCGTTTGCTGCCCACGTTCCCCCGCGATGGAATCGAGTTCGTCGAAGAACACAATAGTGGGCGCATTCTCACGTGCCTTACTGAAGACTTCGCGGACACCTTTCTCAGATTCACCAACCCATTTGCTCAGGAGCTCCGGGCCTTTGACTGAGATGAAATTGCTCTCTGACTCGTTGGCAACTGCCTTTGCTAACAGCGTTTTTCCGGTTCCTGGTGGCCCATAGAGAAGGATTCCTTTTGGCGTGGTTAGATCAAGCTCGTCGAATACCTCGGGATAGGCAAGCGGCCACTGAATTGTCTCGCGGAGGCGCTCTTTTGTGTCCTCCAGACCGCCGACGTCCTGCCACGTCACATCGGGCACTTCCACGAATACTTCCCGGAGTGCCGAAGGCTCGATGCCGTGGAACGCCTGTCGGAAGTCTTTCTCGGTGACTTCGAGTGTCTCGAGGAACTCAGCATCAATTTCATCAGCGGCAAGGTCGATCTGCGGACGGACACGTCGAAGGGCAGCCATCGCCGCTTCTTTCGTGAGCGAGGCAATATCGGCGCCAACGAACCCATGTGTTTTCTCAGCGTACTCATCGAGGTCAATCTCTTCGGCGATGGGCATTCCACGCGTGTGGACGTGGAGGATCTGCGTTCGTCCGTCCTTGTCGGGGACACCGATCTCGATTTCACGATCGAATCGGCCGCCCCGGCGGAGCGCCGGGTCGATTGCATCGACACGGTTTGTTGCACCGATGACAGTCACTTGCCCTCGTGTTTCGAGGCCATCCATCAATGAGAGAAGCTGTGCGACCACTCGTCTCTCGACGTCACCGCTCGTCTCTCCACGCTTGGGCGCAATCGAGTCTAGTTCATCGAGGAAGACGATTGCGGGTGTGTTTTCCTCAGCCTCTTCGAACACGTCGCGGAGTTGTTCTTCACTCTCGCCATAATACTTCGACATGATCTCTGGCCCGGAGATCGTCTGGAAGTGGGCGTCTATTTCGTTGGCAACGGCTTTTGCGATGAGAGTTTTGCCCGTCCCAGGCGGACCATGGAGAAGTACTCCTCTCGGTGGTTCGACGCCAAGCTGTTGGAACAACTCCGGGTGGCGCATCGGGAGCTCGATCATCTCGCGAACCTGTTCAAGTTCGTCTTCGAGCCCACCAATGTCCTCGTACGTCACCATCGGCGCGCTAGATTCTACTCCTTCGTTTGTCTCTGTTGGCAGATGTTCTGTTGCTTGCTCGCCCACCTCGACAGTCGTTGCATCGGTGATGACGACCGGTCCAGTGGGATCGGTACTGGCAATCTGTAGGGGAATCGTTTGATTCGAGCCAGCAAACAGTGACCCGATACCCAATGAGATACGAACTGTTTGTCCTTCCTGTACGACTTGTCCAGAGAGCCGATTCCGAATGAGCTTGCCCACATTGCCCCGAATGCGAAGAGACTGTGGAAGTACAATCGTGACATTGTCTGCCGACCTGACGTCGGCACGTTCAACTGCTACTTGTCCATCGATGCCGACGTTCACTGCATTGCGGAACTCTCCATCAATGCGGATCACATTTTGATCTTGGGATCCCGTATAGCCGGGCCACACCCGGGCGATGGTACTGGCACCTTGTGGGCCAGCGAGAAGGACATAGTCACCACTCTGGACATCGAGTTCGTCCATGATTGTTCGATTGATCACGGCAAGCCCGCGACCCGCGTCTTTCTTGTGTAATGGTTTTACTGTGAGTTTCATTGGTGTCGTGAAAGGGTGGTTATTGTATCTCTATTCGGGAGTTATCATCGGCGTCCGAATCATCACTGGACGGGAGATGCACTTCGAGGACACCATTTCGATAGCTCGCAGAGATCGCATCCTTATCGATCGCTACCGGAATGCGGAGTCGCTCGTAGACGTGACGCTGCTGACCGTATGCGGACGACCCCACATCTTTAGGTGATTCCTCTGAACGATTCTGAGTACCACGTATCGTGAGAATATCATCCTCGAAACGGAGGTTGATTTCATCCTTTTCGAAGCCAGGCAGGTCAGCAGTAACGATGTAACCACTCTCCACTGGCTCAGCAGTAAGGTTTATCGAGAACTCCCGCATAGAGGCGTGATTCGTCTCGGAACTCAGTTTCTGCTGGTAGTTGGTTCCAAAGGTGCCGTCCCCAATCATTGATCGATGCATCTGTTCGATCATCTTTTCTAGTTGAGTGAATGAATTTGGTTGACGCATTTTACAACATATTATGATTGTTTGAACTTCTATAAAAATGTATCGAGGGCCATGATAGCAATCCACATAATAATTCCTGTACAAGAGACTCTGAGCCGCCACATTTGAGAAAAGGAAGGCATGAACGGAATCACTCTGGAAGTATCCTATTTAAGAGGATACTATCGTTGTGTTATTGCTCAACCCCCAACTAGCCTATAGATTCATACACGTGTAGTTGAATTATTCTTATTGTGACTCGTGCACAGCAAGTCGTTGATCATCTGCAGAATCAGGAATCACTGCTTATCGTTTGCCATAACAATCCGGATCCTGACTACCTTGCGAGTGCACTTGCGCTCAAACGAATTGGAGAGTACGCTGGAGTTGAAACGATTACTATTGCATACAATGGTGGAATCTCCCACCAACAAAATCGAGCTCTCGTCAATCATCTCGATATCCCATTAGCGAACTTTGAAAACGAACTGCTAGAGAAACACGATAGTGTAGCATTCGTCGACCATTCGGTTCCTGGCGAGAACAATGATGTCCCATCGACTGCTGACATCGATATCGTTCTCGATCATCATCCAGCAACGCATGTAACAGCCGATGTTATCGACCGGCGTGTGAACGTAGGTTCGACCGCGACAATTTTGGTTGAATATCTACACGATCTTCAGATCATTCCCGAAAGTGATCTTGCAACCGCACTGTTGATCGGCATTCGCTCCGATACACTTGGGTTTACACGCAAAGTGTCGGCCCAAGAATATGCTGCAGCAGAGTATCTCCATCCGTTTATCGATCAAGCCCTTTTTACAAACCTGTTGAATGTCCCGTATACGCCAGAGACGATCGATGCACTGAGTGAGGCAATTGAAAATCGCAAAATCCAGCAGTCCTCCTTGATCTCTTTTGCTGGAGAGACCACTGAGCGAGACGCCCTTCCACAGGCAGCTGATTTTCTGTTGAACCTCCAAGGAATCGATATTGCAGTCGTTTTCGGCGTCATCAACGATGAGGTTCAGTTTAGTGCACGGTCGGCCGACCCAGCTACCAACGTCGGAGAATTGCTTGACCAAACATTTGGCTCGATGGGGAGCCTAGGAGGTCATCACCAAATGGCTGGCGGGTGTGTCCCTTTCCCCAAAGACGACGAAGACTATGATGAGATAATTAAGATTGCAACCTCACTTATCACGAATCGACTATTCCGCGAACTCGCAGATTTTAGATGACCGATAGTGCGTATTCTCGTCGCTAGTCGGAGGTCAAATGTTAAGGACAGGGTATGTACCCTCACGCTTAAAATGAGCAGACCTTAGAATATGAGCGAAAAAGGACTAAGGCATAGGACAGGGGATGGAAACAGGTTGCTCAGAATCATCTCGGAGATGGCTTCAGGGATTTTATATAGGTGCAAGCAACGTTGATTTAGAGAGAAACCAATGGTATCAGTGCTAACTGTCGCCGGGGTAGCCGTCGCCGTATTCGTTGGGTTCAATATTGGTGGCTCATCGACGGGTGTGGCGTTCGGCCCAGCAGTTGGTTCACGTCTCCTTCGGAAGGCAACCGCAGCAGCCCTGTTCGTTGGCTTTGGCTTTCTCGGAGCATGGACCGTCGGTCGGAACGTCATCGCGACGATGAGCAGCAGTATCGTACCAGCAACCCAATTCACGCCTGCTGCGAGCGTCGCCGTCTTGTTTTTCACCGGCGCGTCACTCCTTATTTCGAATCTCTACGGCGTTCCAGCCTCAACCTCAATGACAGCCGTTGGCGCCATCGTTGGGCTGGGCCTTGCGTCGAACACACTCAATCAGGCACTGATGTTTACTATTGTCTCAGCATGGATCGTCGCGCCGCTGATCAGCCTCTGCATCGGAATCGTGGTTGGACGTTACATCTACCCGTATCTGGATCGCTATGTCGCGTTCACAAAGTTTGATCTCCACTTCATCCAAGTCGACCGATCTGGGACGATTCCTCGACTCTACCTGAATCCGAACGCAACACGGCAGGACATTCTTGGATCACTCTCGGTGGTTGTCATTGCGTGTTACATGGCGTTTTCGGCGGGGGCGTCAAACGCAGCGAACGCTGTGGCTCCGCTCGTCAGCGAAGGGGGGTCGCTCACCGTCAATCAGGGTGTCCTGCTCGCGGTCGTAGCCTTCGGTCTAGGCAGCTTCACTATCGCCCGTCGCACGCTAGAGACGGTAGGAGATGATATTACGGAGTTACCAATTCTCGCTTCACTGATTGTCTCCATAGTCGGTGGCACTATCATCACGATTCTGTCCTACTTCGGAATCCCGGCGAGTCTCGCAGTAAGTACGACATCGGCGATTATTGGACTTGGATGGGGTCGGGCAAGCCGAGCAGCAACACTCGTGGAGTTTGCGACGCCGGAACGGGAACATCCGGATTTAGAGGTTGCGACAGGAGCGCTGGTCACTTCCCGCGCCGAGGATATGCCTGCAAGCCCAACGATCGGTGATATTGCCCGTCACGAGGAACCGGCGGAAAAGCCGGAGGAACTGCCAGACGTGCCGGACGTTGGTGCGGAGGGGCCGGCGGATCTCGACCAGCGGAGCCTGTTCGACTCGGCGGCGGCCAAACGTATCGTTACAATGTGGGTGTTGACGCCCTCGCTAGCAGTTGTTGCCTCCTATCCGGTATTTGCATTTTTGCTGTGAACGTGGTTTGACTGATCTCGCGTAAACAATATCGACGACGTCACGAAAGAACTGATGGCCTGCACCGGTCCGCATCACATCCATCGTAACGCCTTCTGCAAACACATGGCCGCCGTCGAAACCGCGACTGATGACGGCACACTCGACGCTTTCCCGTCCGAGGACGACGAGACCAAACCCGAAGACTGCGACTGCGCTGGTCTCAATGGCTTCCCGTGCTGGCCATGCGTGAGAACCGGACGGAAAGAACTACCGAACTAACAACGGATTCTGACGCTGATTATTTTCTCTTCATCCACTGGCCCATTAGCTCACTAACTACCGGAGAACCTTTTTGCTCCTGTAGGTACAACGTACCCACACCATGAGCACTCGGAAAGTCAACTTTCGTCTTCCAGAAGAACTCGTGACTCATGCCGATATCGCTGCTGAAGTCACGCACAAAAATCGAACCGAACTCCTCATCGAAGCACTCCGAGAGTACCTCAAGGAAATCGAATCAGAAGAGAGCTTTCAGGAAGCAGTCGTTGAACTCTACCTCGCAGACGAGCTTGATTTCGAAATACTAACGGACATAATCGGTCGACAGGACGCAGAAGCAGTCCGTACCTCAAAGCAACTCCTCGATCAGGGAGACGACCTTGCCGACAAACTCGCAGATTTGTAGATGTTGGTTATCGATACAAGCGCGTTCATTTCTCTCGCGATTGGTGATGTCCTTGATGACGTACTATCTGAATACGACGTCGTAACGACGACACTCGTCATCGAGGAACTTGAATCGACTGCAGAATATGATGATGTCCACGGTCACGGGGCACTAGCCGTCCTCGAACGTTCCGATTGCTTCGAGATTCTGGATACCTCTGCATCAGAATTTTCTTCGAGTCGAATCGATGCTGGCGAGGCGAGCTGTGTCGCGGCCGTTGATACGACCGATGCAGCGTTTCTCATCACAGACGACTTCCGGGCACTTCCTGAACTCACTACTCTTGTCTCGGCCGATGTTGCTCTTTCACCAATTCTTCTCCGTGCACTCGTCAAACGTGATGTCCTTACTGATTCTGAAGCTCGATCTGCACTCGATACGATTGCACGTGATCGGGACTGGCTTGGTGCGCCAATCTATCGATATGCACAACGTCTCTTTGAAGGTGAGCCGGGGACATAATCACCCGAGAGCGACTACTGAATACGGATCGCAAAAGAACTCGGGAGGAAGATCACGATGCATGACGTGATAGCGTGCGTGTGCCCGCACCACGTCCACCGGAACGCCTTCTGCAAGCACATGGCTGCCGTCGAGAATGCAGCCGACGACGGAACACTCGACGCATTCCCCTCGGAGGACGACGACGAGACCAAACCCAAAGACTGCGACTGTGACGGCCTTAACGGGTTCCCGTGCTGGCCGTGCGTGAGAACGGGACGGAAAGAACTGCCGAACTAATCACCGCTTCAACCCTTTTAATTGCTACTTCGGCGTGTAATACAGAGTGATCAGGCTCTGTTGAAATCCTAGTCGAACAATATCTTCACCTCTAAAACAACTGATCAGTAGATGTGTACTGAATGTAATCTCCCGACCAATGCTTACTTCCCGACAGATACTGCACTGTAGCACTAATGTGGGTGGGGTTTCACGTAGTGGCCTATCTGCTACTCCTTTTCCTCCCTTTTCGAGATGACAAGAATCGTTGCGATAACCACGAAGATGGCGATCTGTATAAGTATCGCTTTGGGGCTGACACCCGTCAAGAATTCAAAAGGGGTACCTTCAGCCAGCCGCCGACCAAGTGGTGTCTCTGAGAAGTTGAAAACAAGATTGATTAGTACAAACGCCAGCCGTGCGAGTAATACAACGGCGATGATCGTGAAAGCCCATTCAAAAACCGTTTTACTGAGTGAATTGGGCTGATTAGTACCCATCTTACTCGCATTTGTGGGTTCGCGGACTTGACTGTTGCGTCAACTCCCTAAGCAAATAAGTGGGGAGAAGTTAATTGAGATAAACGATCCCTCTTGACCGGGAACGCAGACCGATGACGACAGAAAATCCTACTGACTCCGTATCTGGAAGTAGAACGCGGGAGAGTGCCAGTTCGGACGTGAAGGCGTTCATCTACAGAATCGCGCCAGCTGTGGTCCTCTTCTTTCTCTCTCCACTATTCGGTGAATTCCTGCTCGGCAACCTAAAATTCTCGGAACTGTACCTCCTCCCGTTTCTCGCGTTGCTATACGGGGCTGGGGCACTGTTCATCCGGGAGATTTCACGGCGCGCCGGGCGGGGCTTCCCGACCATGCTCGTGCTCGCCGTAGCCTACTCACTGATCGAGGAAGGGCTAGTCACACAATTACTCTTCAACGAATCCTACTTCCCAGGGCAAGCCGAACTGAGCGAAACCTACATCGCGGCGATAGGCATCGATACCTGGATCACGATCATCGTAATCGGCATGCACACCGTCTGGAGTATCTGTATCCCGATTATCCTCGTCGAATCGCTCTTCTCGAACCGAGGGACCAACCCGTGGCTTGGAACACGAGGACTGGTGTTGTCGTTCGTGATTTTCGTATTCGGGTCAGTGTTCATCGGCTACGAGACGTATCTAGAGACGGGTTTCATGGCCTCCGTCCCACAGTTACTGGGTGTTACTACAATTGTCGGCTTGCTCGTCTTCGTTGCGTACAGTAATCCCCAGCCACCGGACATCCGCGTCGTGGATGTCTCCCCGAATCCGGTACTCGTCGGCGGGGTAGCCTTCGTTGCCTCGTCGTTGTTCATGCTCACGGATTACCTGTCGGGCTGGATAGCAGTCGGGACGTGTCTACTCATTATCATGATCTTCTTCATCGTCGCCTCGCCGTGGCCGCACCGACCGGAGTGGGGTGCCCTCCATCGTCTCGCTCTTACAGGTGGCGGGATACTGACGTACTCGTGGCTGGGTCTGGTGATGGATCCTGAAACGGGCCCTCGGAGCCTTTTCGACCAGGTCGGCAGTCTCCTGATCGTCTGCATTGCGATTGAATTGTTCGTGCTTGCTGTGAGAAAATTGCGAACGGATGAAAGTAACTCATCTACTTTGGTCAACGGATAACTCGGTCCGGACACGCCGATTACTGGCGGGAGTTATTGGGGGATCTCTTCGGAGCCAGGTGTTCTCGATACGCTTCTTGAATCGCTCACATAGAAGGTTAAGCACCGTGAGTGCAGTCGGTAGTCAATAAACGGCAATAATTTTATCCTCTATCCAACAATCACAGCGTCTGGTCAAGATTGGCGTATGATAATGGAGTCGTAATTACGAAATTCCGGCTCTGTTCAAATCCTCAGAGAGTTACATGTTCGCCGTATAATTCGACGAGATGAAGGCCCTCCCGAAGTCGCAGATTCTCCGGTTTACTGAGAAGGCGATCCATCTGGCACGCCGGGCGGTCTCTCGATACTCCTCAAAATTTTCCAAACACCGCTACACACTTCCCCAGCACGTTGTTTTGTTGTGTCTCAAAGTTCGGAAGAACACGACCTATCGTGGCCTGCTTGACGAATTAATCGAGATGCCACGTATCCGTCGTGTTCTCGGGCTAGCCGAGCTTCCTACGCCATCAACGCTCTGTAAGGCGTTCAATCGACTCGATATGGCCGTATGGCGTGTCTTATTGACTCTCTCAGCGACGCTACTTCCGACAAACGGAATCGTTGGGGTTGATGCATCAGGGTTCGACCGCAGTCACGCTTCGAAACACTACACGAAACGAGCTGAACTCACGATTCAGCAGCTCAAAGTGACGCTGTTGGTCGATACGAAAGTGAACGCAATCCTCGATCTCCACGTGACGACGACACGAAAACACGATAGCCAGATCGCCCCGTCGTTGATCAAGCGCAATCCCGAGAGTATTGAGATTCTGCTCGGTGACAAAGGATACGACGACCAGAAGATCAGACGACTTGCCCGTCAACACGAGGTTCGCCCACTGATCAAGCATCGTAAGTTCTCATCACTCCACGAGGCATGGAACGCACGCTTAGACACTGATCTCTATGGACAACGGAGTCAATCTGAAACTGTCAACTCAACGCTCAAACGAAAATACGGTGCGTTCGTCTGCTCACGACGCTGGTGGAAACAGTTCCGTGAACTCACCATCGCTTGTCTCATTCATAATGTAGACCGATCACTCTGAGCGGTCAATACAGCAAAGATAGTAACCGTAGTGCTACGGGCGGTCTGAGACGTTACGGATCCATCGCAAGGCGTCGTCGCGGTTGTCTTGGTGGAAGTATCGCATGTGGTCGGGAGCAACTGGCCAGACTGGCCGAATGGCTCGCCATTAGTGATAGAGTAATTTTGCCCAGAGGGAGTCTCCAACGCACGCATAGGAACGGATGTCGAACTCGGGTCCGTATCGAAGGTCTGGAACAATCCCGTGGAGATGGGTGAGATACGTCGTTGCTGTCCAGTCAGGGACTTCCTCATACACTCGGATTGACCCGTGTTGCTTCGTTCGCTCGATGAGTAGAGAGTAGAACTCCTCGTACCCGTCCGCAGTACCACTCCCGACACGTACCGCAACGAGATCGTCCTCTGTCGCGTCCAGTGTCTCAAACATCCTTAGCGAACGCAGTCGAACAGGTGCGTCAAAGTTTCATTGGTATTCGACGAATCAGTTCGCAGCTCTCATCGACCGGCTGTTTCAGGCGACGATATGTATGAATAATATGACTTCAACAGAGCCAGTGATCAGTATCCCAAGCTAGCAATGATTGGCTAACCGTTACAGAAGAGAGCTAGTCCATGTTCGTCGCCCAGCGCATCTAAGACGATTAGGGTGGAACAGATACCCATAGAGAGGAATGCTATGGATCACCAAGTGCTGTTCATTCATGGTGCTGGAGGATACGAAGAAGATGAAAAACTCGCAGTCGATCTCCAGGATGTATTGGGGGGTGCATACGAGGTGCAGTATCCACAGATGCCAAATGAAGATAATCTCGAATACGAGGCATGGAAACAGCAGATCGTAACGGAACTTGCTGCATTAGATGATGCGGTGATTCTTCTCGGACACTCTTTGGGCGGTTCGATTCTGTTAAAATGTCTTTCCGAAGAGAAGATAGACGTGCCTATCGCTGGTCTATTCCTTATCGCATTGCCTTTCTGGGGTACTGAAGGGTGGAATGTTAGCGAGTACGAACTAGAGAAAAACGTTGCGTCGAAGCTCCCAAGTGAACTACCCCTGTTTTTTTACCACAGCCGAGACGATGAAATAGTTCCGTTTTCCCACCTCGCGCTGTACGCGGAAAAGCTTCCGCAGGCAACTATTCACGAGTGTGATACCGGTGGACATCAGTTCAACAACGATTTGTCTGTCGTTGCTCGGGACATCAAACGACTGGAAACGAAGAACCCATAGCGAGATGAACAACTGCCTCTTCCGCTTCAATGTTCAACCTTCGATCTGACCGGAATTCCCATATTTGGCGATCAGGCCAACTTGTGAGAGGAATCTTGTCTATCTAACCCAATGAAATCGTTCGATCGGCCCATTCTCGAAGAATCTTGAGAGCCTCATGTTCGCAACGCGAGACTGGATCGTCTGTCCCGAGTTCATTGCTCTCGAATGCGTTCATCACTACGCATTCTGCGTCTGCACAATAGGTCGTGAACTTTTGAAGATCAAATCTCGCGTGCTGAAACGGTATGGTAGAATCATTAACGAACACAACTCGGGGTTTGGGAGCCTCATCGAGAATTCGTTCCGCTCGCTCGGCGTTATTGCTGGCGAGTGCGACCATCTCCTCTTCAGTCTTGCCTTCCGATCGCGGGGCATTTGCATCGAGGACACCGTACCATACTCGATCAGGAATCGTCGTAAAGCGGTCGAGTGTCAAATGACCGTCTCGACTGGTATCGAATACCGAGCACCCAGAGAGTATTAACGCAATGACGTACGGGATTCATTTGAATTTTCTAATCACTAAAACACCTGATTTCACACGTTTCAGTGCCTGAGAGTAGCACTCAGTCTATCTTTATATAGTCATGAAGCGTATAAATTGTATGGCTGCTATTGAGTTAAACAGTGTGACCAAACAATACGGAGAGGTAACCGCGCTCCGCGACGTCGATCTCGTCGTCGAGGAAGGGGAGATATTCGGCTTTCTCGGACCGAACGGAGCGGGGAAGTCCACGACCATCGACATCCTGCTCGACTTCGTCCGCCCGACCGCCGGGAGTGCCTCAGTGCTCGGATTCGACGCGCAACGCGATAGTCTCGGAGTCCGCGAGCGCGTCGGCGTCCTCCCGGACGCATATCACGTGTACGACCGACTGACCGGTCGCCAGCACATCGAGTTTGCTATCCGTTCAAAGCGTTCGGACGATGACCCGATGGCGATCCTAGAACGCGTCGGCATCGTTGAGGCTGCCGACCGGAAAGCCGGTGGCTATTCGAAGGGGATGCGCCAGCGACTTGTCCTTGGTATGGCGCTTGTCGGTGAGCCCGAGCTACTCATCTTGGATGAACCCACGACGGGACTTGATCCGAAAGGGGCACGCGAGATGCGCGAGATAATCACCGAGGAACGCAACCGAGGTGCGACGGTGTTCTTCTCCAGTCACATCCTGGAACAGGTCGAGGCGGTCTGTGATCGTGTCGGCATCCTGATGGGTGGCGAACTGGTCACCGTCGACACCATCGACGGACTTCGGAACTCGGTCGGCATCGAGCAGACGCTCGCGATCACCACCGACCGACCCGTCGACGAATCGGCGCTCGACGTAATCCGTGCAGTCGACGGCGTCTCACAAGCCACTGCGAGCGGGACCTCCGTCGCCGTGACGTTAGAGTCTCACTCCAAGGCCGCGGTGCTGAACGCACTCGAAGCACGAGACATCGGCGTCGAAGACTTCAGCACGGAGGAAACCTCACTGGAGGAACTCTTCATGGCCTACACGGACGGTCGCTCGATCGCCGGGACGACGGAGGTGACGGCATGAGTTTCGCCGTCGTCGCCCGCAAGGACTTCCAGGACGCTCGTCTCTCGAAAACGCTCTGGGCGCTGTCGGCGCTCTTTGTCATCTTGATGGCCGGGATGGCGTACCTCTACGCCGAATTGCCCGCACTTAGTGGCGACACCAACGAACTCTCGGCCCTCGGACTGATGTTCTTCCTCGCTGCACCCGCTACCTTGTTCGTCTCCATCACGGCGGTCATCATCGCCGCTAAATCAGTCGCTGGCGAACGCGAGAACGGAAGTATGAAGCTCATGCTCTCGTACCCCCACTCGCGCCGTGACGTGGTACTCGGGAAAGTCACCGGCAGAGCCGCGGTGCTTGTACTCCCCCTCGTGATTGGATTCGCCGTCGCAGCGATCGTGGTGCTGGCGAAATATGCCACCTTCACACCAATCGACTACGTGCTGTTCGTCCTACTGACGGTGCTCTACGCGTTCGCCTACATCAGCCTCGTCGTCGGACTCTCGGCCACGACGGGGTCGGGCGCAAGAGCGACGGCGATGGCCATCGGGCTGTTCGTCGTCCTCGAACTCCTCTGGGACGTCGTACCGCTCGGAGTACTCTACCTGCTGGAGGGCCAGCTCGTCCCACTGCAGGAGTACCCGAACTGGGCGTTGTTCCTCTCGGGACTCACACCAAGCGCCGCCTACTCAACCGCGATGGGTGCCGTCCTGCCGGAGTCCCCCAACGCAGTTCTCGGTATCGGCACGATTGGCGACGTACCGTTCTACCTCGCCGACTGGTTCGGACTCGTCCTTCTCGTCGCATGGGCCGTCGTCCCGGTCAGTTTGGGCTACTTGCGGTTCCGGGTCGCCGACCTCTGAACGCGGATTCGCGTTCTCCGCTTTCGACTCCTTCTTTCGCCGGATCGTAACGCTGGGATCCACCGTAACCTCTTCTGCAAACACATGGCTGCGGTCGAAACTGCGACAGACGACGGTACATTTGAGGCCTTCTCCTCCGAGGACGAAGACGAAGCCGAACCAGACAACTGCGACTGTGATGGCCTCAACGGAGTCCCGTGTTTGCCCTGCGTGCGAACGGGACGGAAGGAACTGTCGAACTAACCACCCCTTCAGCTCTTTTTTTATCCGTGGTACAGCGATTGATGTTCTTGATGCCTACGTTTCTTCTCGTGTGGAATCTGTATCCCGTGTTCGTATTCACAGTGCAGAAAAAGGAGGGGCTTTGAGTACTTTGCTCAAAACCATTCCCGTACCGATGGTATAATCTCTAGGGTTGCTAATCCCAGATAGAGGCCGAAAACAATGGCAGCAATCCCTGCCACGAGTCCAACAATAGAGGTTCCATACAAAGCAATGGTTACTCCAGTCCATACCAGAACTACAGCAACTCCAACTAAGAGGAGCGTCCCAACCATTCCTAAAATAGCATCTTCTACTGCTCTGTGAACCAGCTCATATAGCTCCCGTTCTTCAAGTCCATTTACTGCGGCAGTCTCTGATGAGTCCATGCTTTCAATGATGTAGTACGTTCGAAAAAACCTGCGACTCAGCAATTTCAAAATCTCAGGACTGCGGGAACTGCCGGACTAAAGCAAACCACCGTCTAGGGACTCAACGACATACGTAAGATTACCATATTTTTCGATGCGAATGATGGTGAGTTTTCCGTGCGAACCGGAAAATGGGCTCACAGAGAACTGTATTGGGTCACTGCTTTCGTATTGTGCTCGAATTCTGTAGGTCCCACCTGTACTGAACAGCTTCTCGTATGTTTTCTCACTCTCTGGTTCAATCGAAACAACTCCCTCGAGCCCTGATTGGACTTCGACCGTGTTTTGAGGCCCATCGAGAAGATCAATTTCGACGAGATGAGGGAATGAATCGCGGTTTTGAACGATCAGTGATCCCGCTGGTGGGTCTGTCTCCAGGAATGTACAGCCTGATATGAGTCCGATTCCAGCAGTGATTCCAGAAGACAACAATACTCGGCGTGAATACGTTCCCATCAGTTATAGCTTGAACTACGTGCCGAAGTGCTATTAACATAGACGATCGGACGAAATGATCTACTTGATTGCCGTCGAAAACGCAATCGACGACGGAACACTCGACGCGTTCCCATCGGACGAAGAGCGTATCAGTGGCCCGTACACCGGCTACGACAAGTACGGCAACGCCGACCACACCTACTGGAAATGTGAGGACTGTGGTACGGAAGCCACCCGGAAGGGCGCACTCACTGACTGCTGTTAACCTTGTCTCGCTCTTTACATTTCTGTCTCGCCAAACAACGCTGTCCGATGGTGCCCAGCGAACGCTAACCGAATGTGCGGATACAACCGAATGTATAGACAAGACACCGACGACTGAGCGCGACTTGCTCGACCGAGCGCAAGCGCATGCGGCGGACAGTCGTGGCTGGCCGTTTTCCTAGTTTATCAACCACCACAATTGGGTGTCTGCTCATACCATAACAGCTGAATCACTATCACTATATCGTGGAGCTAACTACTCTAATACAGTGACGCAAACTTCGGAGAATTCTGGTTTATCCCGACGGGCTCGGACTCTTAGCGGAATAACGGGTCTAGTATTACTTGTCCTCTATGCCATATCATCGAATTATGTGGGCGAAAAGATGGTTATTCTACTTGTTGTATTTCCCTTAGGCTGTTTTCTTCGAACGTTCCAACAAAGAGGGTGGAAACGATCTTTCGTAAACGCTGGAGCAATTGCTGTCGGTCTGTATCTCTCTTCCTATTTACACTTGTTTTAGGTTTAGAATAGAAATTCATTCGAACGGCATGGATGTGAACAATTCAATGCGGCCGTTCGACACATAACTCATCCAGGCGTTCGAACGCTTAACTACGCCTAAGTGGTGGCTCGTCCGCGAGGACTGCGGTGGGTCGATTCGCGTTGAGGAGGGCGACGGCCACTAACCAATTCTCGTTTAAGTAATTCTCGCGACAAGGAGTAGATACGAGGAAGATTTTCGCGAACTATAGATTTGCTGCTTAAGTTCTTGCTATCACTCATGCTTCGGATTGAGAGCGTATTTTAGTTAGTAGCACATACTAACAGTCTGTGCTCATTCTGTTGACGAGTGACACTCACTAAGTTCAGCGCGTCGTAATCGTCTCACAATTGCCCTGTACGTACGTTTTCTCGGCCATGAAAGAGACTGTTGTCGTTGACTCAGTTTCTCCCTGGCACTGGCCCTGTTGTGGTCGGGGCCACTCGTATGTTTGATCTTCTTCCCCGTTAATGTCCATCTGAATCTTCGCTGGTGTTCCACGAAATGGCTTACTGGTCTGGGCATGATCATATGCGATCCGGAAGTGTTTTTTAGTAGAATTTTCCCGGAGTCATCCTGCACTGTGAGGTCCAGACGAAGTGGTGAGTACCGAACGTTTGCGATTGTCACTTGATGGGCCAACTGATGGCCCAGCAGCGTCCGTTTGAAACTGCTGCAGCCAGCAAGACCGGTGACGATTCCACCTGTACCTGTTTGGAGAATTCTCCGGCGTGTTTGTTCCATTCCTCTATCCCATACAGATATCCAACATGGCGTAAGCTTTGTCTTGGTAACGGTTCTCTATTCTCGGCTTTGCAAAGCTTATGAATGAGGTTCACCAGACCCGACACTATACACAAACAGTGTAAGCGCGATATCCATTACAATCTCTTTATTCGACTTCACACCAGCAGAAAGCAGATACCATTGCAATTAGTGGTGAGGATATGTCTGAGACACTGAGCACCCGTCGACTATTTACAGAAAGTATCCCAATTGCGGTCACCGTCCTGTTTTGGGTCGTTCTCTCCTGGTTTGCAAACTTTTCACTGATTGCAAACGGGGTCCGCTATGCGGGTGTCGCAATGGCACTCTTCCTTGCGGTTCATCGTGGACTCTCGCTTGGACAGACACTCTCGTCTGATCCTGTCACAATGGACGTGGAAGCAGTACTCCGAGAAAATATTCGTGTTGCACTCCCTGCTGGGAGTTGGTTTCTCGCTGCCTTCATTGTCTATGTAATCGACTCTCTGTGGGCGTCTTTACCATTCCCTGGATTGTTCACCTCTCCTGCGAACGCATTTGCATTTGCGTTCACTGTCACCGGTGTTGCAACGGTCGTACTGTACGCAGCGGCTGTGGGTCACTCTTCGGCTCGTGACGATTCGTCTTTCTCAGGAAACTCCACAGCGACCACCATCTCGTCCGACGACTAGCAACCAAGCGTGAACGAAGAGGCATTGGCAGCCTACTCACGGAGTCGCTCTTTAGTTTGGACACTCTCAGTCAGCTTTCTGTCGTGCTGCTTAACAATTGTATCACTCGTGTAGTTCGATACAGTGCAGATTTCTATGGATATTTGACGCTGAACACTACACCAAATAGGAGTGGTTAGATTTTTGCCATAGTCGTATTCCAGCGACCGTAACCGCGTTGTTTGGCCTGCTGCTGTTTGCGAATGAACTCCTGGCGTTTGCTGAACTGCATGTCTGGCACGCGAGCGTAGCCGATACGGACCAAATCTGTGTTGAACATGAAATTCCCGATGTAAACGTACAATTGCGTTTGGCCGTCATCTGTTACACTCACCTGTGGATCAGAGACGACGGTCACGACTTGATGATCCATTTGGGACTTCGTATAGCGAACTGCCTTCTTGTGGATGGGACCGCTTTTAGGGACGCTCACACCAATCAAATCAACAGTGCGGTTCTTCCCATTATGTTTGCTCGTGAGCGTCGTTGGATCGATGACTTTGGTCACACGCGCTTGGAAGCGCTCGCTATTCTCTGGAGTATCAATGTTTGCCGTCGTTGGTTGCCGTAGATACGTCGTCTGCGTCCGGGTCTGTGTCTGGGTTTCCGTAGTTGTCGTAGTCGCTGTAGTTGATTCCGTCGATGCTGTGGTCGTGCTACCGATCGAGGTCGTCTGTGTTTCCATCCTCGTCGTCATTGTTGTGGCGTCGCTACTACCACCGAATCCAAGCCCACCGAGACAGCCTGCGAGGACGATAACTAGGACAAGTCCGAAAAGAGGGAGGGATCGCTGCATACTGGAGGTGATTGCTCTGTTTAGTTCAACATTGGGGGTGCCGAATGATGACCGACGGCGAATGGAAACATACCGGACCGCCTCGCTCGAATACTCGCCACCGAGCACTTCCCTTGACCTGCTGCTGTTGACTGTCCCGTGCTGTCCCACAGACTAGTGTGTCTGCGCCTGTTCTCCCAACAAAAGTCATTAGAATCCGGCTATCGACGAAAGTTGCAAGGTTAAGTCCCCCACTATCGTACAGCAATTTGCTGTCCCTTTCACGCGGGGGAGCAGCAGAACATGGAGCAGGGATATTTCCCCTGCTATGAGGGTGATGGGTGGACCTTCATGACCACCAACATCCTTTCACTGATGATACGGCTCCTCGATAGTCTCCTATTCGCGATGAGTAGGCCATGGTGGTCTAATCCTTGAATCTCTTCGGTCAGCTGAAAAAATGGAGTGATTGTGAGGCTTTGGCCATTTTCGACCGACTCATGAACAGGGAAATGAGATTCCACGCCAGTCAATGGCTGAAGATCTCGCTGATGAGATCGGAATTTCACACCAAGTACTCTCTGAATGGTGCCAACGAGGCCAGTACAATCTTGTCGAAAATGCGCTCATTCTCGACCAAGGAACCGCTGAACCCACGAAATGGGCGTCCAAATGAATCCCTTGGAAAAGCAACCGCGCTGATCAACCGACTCCATCTCTGACCTGCGCATATGACAAATGAGCGGATCCTCAGCTGCGTTGAATGTCAGTGGCAAACAAATACACGCGAATACTCATCGCATGAAGTCAATCAACGTGCAATACGGCATTTTCGTGCGACTGGGCATCAAGTAACCTCTCCATCGTGGGATTTCTATGGAGGTCGAGTTGGCCGCTAGCGATTTACGAAAACGGAGGCCACGGAGTGCGGGTGTTAGGCTGTTGGAGCGTCCTGCTCAAGATACTCTTGTTCCCAGTTTCGCCGGGCTTCGATTTCCCGCTGTCCACGCTGAGTCAACTTGTAGATGTTCGTCCGGCGATCTTTTTTACTCTTCTCGATCAGTCCTTTATCGACGAGTGTATCAAGATTTGGATACAATCGACCATGGTGAATTTCTTTGTCGTAGTAGTCTTCGAGGTCATCTTTGATAGCGAGTCCGTGTGGATCGTCCGAACCCCCTACGACGTACAGTAGGTCACGTTGAAAGCCAGTTAAATCGTACATTGTTCTCCCACTATCTATTGTCACTCACGTGTTAAATCACTTGTGGGATACTGAAGCTCATCGGATCAATGACGAGTCCACAGATCGTCTGTAACGCAGGGAAACTTGACTTCAACATGAACACGAATGTTCTCTAGATTGCTGTTAGTACTGGCTAAAATCGGAGGTGGCTGTAGAGATAGACCGCTCCCATGATTACGGCCTGCACAAGCGCGACATAATCAGGGTGCTTAGGAGTTGCTCACCTAACTACGTCAGCGCATAGGTGTGCTCGTTTCTCTGTTTAGTTCAACGTTGAGGATACCGAATACTGCCGATAGCTCCCTGAAAGCGACCTCATGCGAAATATCGTGTAGAAAGGAGGGTTACAAGACAGAATCTGAGATGGAGATCAACCGTCGATTGAGAATCGACGTCAGGAAGAATAGTGCGCCTCCAGCAACAGCCAATGCAATCCCGAATCCAGCGACAAGTGGTGTGAGCGTGGTTGGATCATACGTCGTTTCAAAAGCGTAGACGTCTCCCTGGTAGCGAACGGCGTTATTGGCGAACGTCTCCAGGGTTACTCCCTCGACGGGGGCTGCTTGTCCTGATTTCACTCGGTTAAAGACGGTTTTTTCTGCCGGTGTGAGCCCGGCATAGGAAACCGTTGACCCACTGGTCGATGCGCTCACGTGGTCGACTTGGACCATGTAATCGCCGTTGATTTCACCAGAGATCGCAACACCAGTGATACCAAGTCCGAGGACAAATAGGCCGATTGCGCTTACGTATACCGCAGGGCGTAACCATGACTGGAGGTGCATAGTGGTCCAGAAATTGTACCCAGAGGATAAATATTTTATTCCAACAATATCCGTTTGACTTAGCTAGGCTGTTGTCGTGTTCTTCCACAGGCCGTAGCCGCCTTGCTTGGCCTCCTGTTGCTTTCGCTCAAACTCCGCTCGCTTGCTGAACTCGCCGTCTGCCACTCGCATATAGCCTGACCGGAGCAACTGGGTGTTATACAGCCAGTGTCCGTATAGACATACAGTTGTGAGTGGCCGTCACTGCTGCTGCCTACCTGTGGGTCTGTAACAAGTGTGACGGTGCTGTACTCCAGTTGGGCTTTGGTGGTTTGGCGTGCTTGTATGTGGCACAGACCGTTCTTCGGGACGCACACACCAATCAGGTCAACAGTCTTGGTTTTGCCATTGCGTTCGATTGTGATGGTTGACGGATCGATGACCTTGCTTACTCGCGCTTCGAAGCACTGGCCGCCACTCAGTGCGCCGATTCATGCGGTGGTCTGTGTCGGGATTGTCGTTGTTTGGCTTCCCGTGCTGACCATGCGTGCGAACGGGATGAAAAGAACTGCCGAACTAACCACCGCTTCAGCCCTTTTTATCCATGGCACGCCAAGTGACGGTCTCGGATATCACCGACCAGCGAACACTGACGGAAAGCGCGGATGCTACGACCAACGATATCCCCGAGACACCGACAGCCCTCCTCGACCGCTGTACAAGGTGCACAACAAATTCTATTTGGCCCGTTCTTTCCCAGCGCCGTCCCCGATGATGAGTGTGTTTTTGATTAGATTGGAATACCCACGTCGCAATCGTTCAGAAACTGCCTGATGAGAAATGTCGAGATCCGCAGCTAACTTTTTCGAATTTGATTTTCGTGGTATATTGAAATAGCCCGCCTCGAACGCAAATGTGAGGGTGTCTTGTTGTTCTTCTGTAAGCCCAAACCGACCCTCACGCCCCTCTTCAAGTTGGTAAATGGTTATGACGTCAAGTGTTAGTCCGTGGTTTTGACAGTAATCGAATGTCCGGGAGAGCGATTCTCGGTCTGCGAACAAAATACGAAGATTCCATCCCGCCTGGGTGCCTACCGAGGCGAGGATTGTCCCCTTCTCCTCAACGAGAATGTGGATGAGTGTTTGTATTTCAGTAATCCATTCCATCCGATAGAGCCATTCATCGTCCAGATCGGCAATCAGCTCAAACTGTTCCAAGCTTGGATCGTCTTCAAGCACCAATTCAAACTCTTTTCGGTCGATCTCATCGCTCTGTACCCAGACGAATGGCATCACCCGATCAGCATTGTGAGCGACAGCTCGCTCAATCTCAAACTCAATTGAAGGTAGATCGGAGAGTGTCTGTCGGAGTGCGAACTCATCAATAGGGATCTCTACTTCGACAACTGTACCTGACATATCCAAATCTACGTCAGGCAAAGGGATAAACTCGCTGAGCATCCGAATCTGAGCAGTACTGCCCTACGATATCTGAGCATTCAAATCGGTACTACTGCCATTCAAAACCAGCCTATAATTCACGATTGCGCTCACGTGGGCGGCGTACGAATAATACGGCTGAGAGCGGTCCAATTCGATTGCCCGGCACGAATTTGTTCACGCGTGGCAGTACCTCGGATATTACTGACTAATGAATCTCCACAAGAAGTGTATGATAAGCGTATCAGCCAGTCAGTGATCGATGGACAATACGCCGCCTATTCATAGCATAAACCACAGATAATACAAAATAGCTGCCCAAGAAATCAGTGCAAAGACAGACCCAATGAGGAGGCCCACCCACATTTCTTGGGTCCCTCGGGATCGTCTCCCATCGTCCCACCGCGGCTCGTGTGAGGCTCCCTCACAAACATCCATGTCAAACACTTGTTCCTGCTGCTGTATATTTGTTCTGGAAACAGAAGTTTTGATCCAATCGGGGAGATTCTCGCCGTCAGAAGAGGCTGTCAGCTGTGGCAGCACCGACCACACTAAAGATCGCTCCGATGCAAATGGCCTTGAACGTTGTAAACCATGTCGCATCAAATGCATCTGGTGCGTCGAAAACGAATGCAAGAATCGTCACAGAAGTATAGGAGACGATGAGCAACGAGAGAAACCGAAGTGGTATTCCAGCGATCGATCGCTCCATCTCTGCCTCACGATCCTCTGCACGATATAATGTCCCATAGCCGATCGCGAACACCATGAAAATCGTAATCGCTGTCTGTAGAAGATTCATACTCGCGGCAAGTGTCCACACCTCTTCAGTCACGACAAACGGAGCCGAGAGAATGAACCCACCAACGATTTGCTGGGCAATATCATCGAATCCAAATCGTCGGACATTCGGAAAATGAGAAAGAAATCGGCGAGTCCGCCGGATTGCCTGACGTTGATTCGATGAATCGACCGTCTCTTCAGCGTCTTCGAGCTGATCGAGCAACTCCGTTAACTCCTCGTCATCTGGGTGGGGTTCCTCTGGCATTTTTGGGTGATCGCGGGCCACTTTCTTCGCCTTGACTCTCTACATATATATTCCATCCGGCAACTAAATCGCCAAGATTCCTCTCCCATCCATTGCAATGCATTCTGCACTACAAACCGACAGTTAAGAATCGAATCGACGACAACACGCTCACCGCCTTCCCCTCCGAGGACGAAGACGATGCTGAACCAGCAAACTGCGACTGCGAGGGTCCCGGTGGCTTCCCATGCTGGCCGTGCGTGCAAACGGGACGAAAAGAGCTGCCCTGACGGACCGCTATTCCGGCCGAATCCAGACCACCCGACGCGCCTCGGACTTCTCCTTTCAAATCACCCCCTCTCCAGCAAGCAATTCAAAATCTTATACGTTTCCGTCGTAGCCACCCTAGTTCCTCTGCAATCTCGCTCGTCATATAAGGCTCAAGCGGTTCCACGACCTCGAACGCATCCGTTGTTTTCCGGTCCTGAACGTATTTGCTTCCCTCTCCTCGTGCTCTCGTACCGATATTGAACATCTATTTCTCGAGATTAAACCGCATGCCAAGCGATTTTGCACAAAATGTGGCGCTTCGCTCTGGGTCGGGTGAATTAATAACCGAGAGCAGTCTCACGATGCATGAGTTTGCTAACGCGGCGAAAAGTAATTCGTCGAATTAGTCTTGAAGTGTCGCAACGGTGCGCCCAGCTTCTTCCGCTGCTTCACTATGTTCCATCCCAAGGTTCTCTTCGAGTTGAGCAACAGCCTCGCGAATGTTCATACATATAGTGTGACTACCCTCGAAGATAAATCCACCGACAGCGTTGAAGGCTCTTTTAGAGTTCTCACCTTGGTTTGAAGGGTTTCTTTGTGGCTCACCGAAAGCCATGGGAGAGCAAGAACTATTCTCCTGTACTCATTCGCTGGTTGTCGCATCTGTCGCCCGCGTAAGCACTCTCTTGTCGATACGTCCGGCAGGTACCTGACTATCTCCGATATCGATGGCGATACTCATCAGTGAGTTACTGCCCAAACGCTGCTCTCAAATAGTGAAAATACAGCTGTTCAATACAGTCTTGCTCTCTTGACTTTCCTATCAGTGTCGATCCTCGTCCCATTCGTTCGTACCCCCCTATTACTTTGGAAGAATTTGGAGGTACAGATCGGTATTTGACGCCTTTAAAATCGCATAAAATTGCTTAGGGCTGGTTTCCGGCCATAGAATCCAGCCTTAGGATTCTAAGGCTGGATCAAAATTATAAATGCAGCCTTTCACGGCGTTACGCGACTGAAAACAGGATTTGACCGAGTAATTCTGATTCCTGTTATTCATCCAACCTTAGACGCTCCGATTTCTGTTACTATTCCAACCTTAGGTTTGCGAGTCGATATGGGCACACACAGGTAGTATTGGGGGAATAGAACGTCTATATCCAGCCTTAGATCCAAGTTATTAAAGTTCAATAAATACTACTACATGTACTTGTGACTTTGGAGACATACCCGCCAATCCGGTCGTCGATTCAGGACATCTCTTGCGTTCCCAAAGTAGTTGGTACAGGAGGCCGTTGAGAAACGAAATGAGCCCTGGACTTACTCAATGTCCTGACTGTGGATGGTCCGGTAATACACGTAATTGCGTGATCGATGAACTTGAACGAAAGTGTCCTGTCTGCCATTATGTCTTTCGACGTACTTCGTGACTCGGGGATTCGGTTCACTCTTTCTCTGGAATCCACCAGATAACCACCCCAAACTCAATTTCCCTCGCTCAACCTTCTCAACCTGATGAAACTTTTCTAGTCGTCGATGCGCAGACCGTCGCTCTATCTCAAGCGTATTCGCCTCCCGCCTAGCAATTACAGCAGGAAACACCGACTCATGTACCACTGTGGGAGTCTCGTCGTCAGTGGCACGACGTAGCGGACCGATCCGACTATTTTGCCACTGCTCTTTTGTAGTATTATACCGTCTGGACGCTTGTATGGCTGATTTGATTGTCCAATCCGCAGTGAAAGAACAGCTCGAAGGACAAAACGTGGCGAGTGACTTCTACGATGCACTCGATGAAGAAGTCGCAGAAGTCCTTGAAAACGCCTCCCGACGAGCTGAAGAAAACGATCGCAAAACCGTCCAAGCGCGCGATTTGTAGCTGCTCACCGCCTTGATGTAGCATCAACCTTTTTCTTCATCACTTCACAGAACTTATTCCTCTAGGGACTGACCACTACTCCGGTCGAATCCAGACCACCCGATGCGCTTCCGGCTTCTTCTTTCGAATCTCCCCCTCCTCGGCAAACCCGTTCAAAACCTCATATACCGTCCGATGTGGCCACCCACGCTCCTCCGCAATTTCGCTCGTCATAGAAGGTTCGAGCGGTTTCATGACCGGAGGTCGACCTATAGCAAGGCAACTTCTTGGCGTTTCCCCACGATCACCGGAATATCGGTCGTATATTCTTTCCCAATAAATACGACTGTCACGGTCACATGATTCGGTAGCTTTACTACCAACTCTTTGCGTGTTACCGTTGGACCAGTTGGAGACACAGTCACGTATGGCTGACCATTTTTATACCCTAGTCCAGATGAAATATCTTCATGCGTTCCAAATCGAAGTGGAATAGCCTGTTGGACTGTTCGGGTTGCAATCGATCCCGCCTGGAGTTCAGCCCACCATTCGAGCGACCGCGTTGCAAATTCGGCCGGACCATCAGCATTCCGTGCTATCACAATCCGAACTTCGTCTGTTTCAGGAAGGTACTCAACATTCTTACTCTTGGCCCGTTGACGGACAGTCAGTGGCTTGCCGGTCGCCTGAATTCCAGGGAGTGGCGACAGAACAGATTCAATTCGCGCCTTCGTATACTCGTCTGCCTGGGAGCTAACAACGCCTGCACTCATGACAGCGCCGCCAGCAGCGAGAAATTTCCGCCGTGAACAATGACCCATAGCAACCAGTTACTCTATTTACCATTAACTGTCCCGTACACTCAAATCGTGATTTTACCGATCACACCACTCGACAACCCGCCAGAGAACAAAATTCGATAATCGAAGAGATCTATTCTGACTGCAGTGCGCTCCATACTAACACGCCAAGCAGGACGGTGAGCCCACCAGCGAAAAAGATGAGCCCTGGGGGCAACCAAAGCCACGGTTCAGGTTCCACTGGTACACTCGTCTTACTTGCGAGGTTGAGAAGCCCGGCCGAATTCGACCCAATTCCAAGAATGTCTTGCCGTGTGAGCCACTCCACCAGTATACTTCCGCCCAGTAATAGAGCGATTCCGCCGAGAAGATCCGACAGTCGAGAGCGTACTTTTTCTAGTCGACTTTCCGACCCACTCACGATAATAAGCGGGTCATCGGTTGCTGCATAGATGTTCATCTCGCTTCCCTTCGACGAGTACTCTGTATCCGCAACTTCGACTAACTCTGCCTCCCGTAGTTTCGTGAGGTGGTACTGTGCATTCTGAATTGACGTGCCTGTATGTTCGGCGATTTCTGAGGCTGTCGCGGTTTCGTCCTGTAAGTGGAGATAGATTCGACGTGCTGTTTCTGATCCGAGCACATTGAACACGCGTGCACCGGCGTCGTCTGCGAGATCACACAGCGTTCCTTGTTGTGCTGGTTGCGAGCGTGTTCCCGAGAGTTTCTGGAGAAGGTCACTCATTGTGAATGTGTATCAAGCGGGTTATCTTAAACATCCGTACTCCCCTTTCCATGATGGACGTCGTTGACTGCTGCTTTGACCGTCTGGAACATCCCATATTCCGACAGCGTCCCCGTCCCCGTCACGAGGTCATAGATAGACAAATCAACAAATACTTTGTCAGTACTCAATAGAAACCAGGCGAGATACCGATGATGACTATCAAGACCCGTTTTCGGACTATGTACGAATTGTAACGTCATCTCTTACAGCCCTTTTGTGACGCTAGCGGATATTCGCTGAAGGACAAGACTGAGTAATCCACCGAATGTTCCAAGAACTGCAGCAGTTGCAAGTCCAACGATACTCGCCCACACTACTCGAAAGAGAATGCCCGGCATTTCTCCAGTGATTCCCATGCCAACGAGATGGATGCCAAACCCAGCTGCGAGCGCAAAAGAAAATATCCAAACGCGCCGGAGACTCTGATCATGGGCAGCAAGCACTGCACAGCCAGTGAGCAGTCCGATCGCCAAATACTCTAACCGAAGAAATTGGAATACGGGCAACTCAGACCGTTTTACCACAGCGAGAAACCCAGCAGAACACACAAACAACCCAAATGCGATCAGAACGGTCTGTAATCGCGTCTGTCGATCAGGGCCCGAACTATTTGCGGAGGTCAGTGTCTGCATGATGAATGTAGGGTTTCTGCTCGCCACTATGGCACGCGTGCGAGCAGGAAAGAGGGGTGGCGAGGGAAAGGGCGTGTGGATCGGGAGTGATGGCGCCAGACCCACAAGACCGATTCAGGGTGTCAGAGGCAACCGCGCCACAATCAGTCGCTTCGTGGGGTTCGGTATATGCTTTGTGCTACTGTTCGAAAATAAGACAGTCAAACAAACGACCATAGGTTTCACCCTCGTTGTCTGCTTGCGTACCTGCGACCCACTGAGCGGTCACTTGCGGAAACTCCACCCTGTTTCACCGCGAGAACATCGCCATCCGTGGAATGAACTCTATTTCGACAGCTATGGATATCCGATTGTGTGGTCCGTCAGTTGTTCTGCCACAGCATCGCCAGCACTTTCCATCCGGTCGATAGCGTCGAAAACCGCCCCCGCAACGGGACTCATTGATGGTCCCACAACACGATAGTCCTCACCGTCTGTGAATCGTTGTCGAAGCTCGGCAGTCATGTACTCGCTTTGGAGGACGCTCCCTGCCGTGGCGACAGCCACTGGTGCATCGAGAAACCCTCCGACAATTCGAATACCAGTTACAACTTCTGCAAGCGCGTCGTCACAGATTGACTGTGCATAGGAGTCCCCGTCTACCGCGGCAGCCGTGATCAGCGGTGCAACATTGTCGAACGGATTTCCAGACACTACGTTGGTGAACCGATTTTCATCTTGAACTGCTACTCTAAGGTCACTCACTGAATCACAGTCCCAGCGACCCAACAAACGATTCCCGAATTCCCAGCTTTTAGACGCCTCACCACTGAGTATGGTGTGGAGTGCTCGTTCACCGAGATTATGTGCAGCGGCACCAGCATAGTGCAGACAGTCGTAGTTCTGAATCTGATCACCATCGGCGGTTATACCGAGGATCACAGACCCAGTTCCACAGACGGCGATTACTCCTGGATCACCACAAAATGCTCCGATGTGAGCGATCACTGCGTCGTTGACGACCTGTGGTTCACAGGTCAGTCCATCGATATTGAGCAATCGCTTAGCTTCTGCGTAGTCTTGGCCCGTTCCGACACCTGCTATACCAGCAGTAAGCGCCACAACATCACTTAGCGACCGATTGGCATCTGCCAATGCGCTCCAAATTCCCTCCCGTAGATTTTGTTGAGCTGTCTCTGGATCATTATGCTCAGTGCTTGCACCACCATACTCGGCAGTTCCAAGCACGCACCCGCCGAGATTAGCAACGGCGACGCGGGTTTTAGTGCCTCCTCCGTCCACGCCAATCACTACATCATTGCTCATTAGTTTCACAGGAGTAAGCAGATAAGGTAAATCCTCGGTCAATATGCGAGTCTACGGTTGTGCTGTTCTTCGCTGAAAACAAGATCTGGATTTACCGCAACCAAGTCTCTATGGTGCCAATCGGTTCTTCCGCCCCTGCATCTTCTCCTCATAGTATGCAAACGTGAGTGGACACCACTCGGCAGCCTTCGCAAGAACCTCTTCAGTCAACTCTCGAATCTCCCACTGACTATCGGCTGCTGCCCGCATATCAGCGACGTGCATTAACATCCGGACGTTCAGCGTCATTACGAGATTGACTTTCGTCCCGATCGGTAACACAAAGCGAGCATCTTCTGGTGGCATTCCGAGGTCGAGCAATTCCTGATAATCTTCGACTGACCCGCGAACTGACTGCAGGAACAACTCTTCTCGCTTTGCAACTATCTCCTCATCCACGGTCCCGCCTTTCTGGTTGCGCCCAATCCAGTTGGCATCCGTCGCTGAGGGTGGTGTGACAACCATCGCTCCGGCTTCCACATCTGCAGGATCAACGTCATCGAATGCAACGTACCGCATCGATTGGACGTCGAAGCTAACGTGGCGATGGCGAGTGAGTTGCGCCATGCATGCTCGGCTCATTCCTTTGACTGCGAATGTTGCAGAGGGATGTTCGAATGGGCCATAGTGGCCGTGCTGGAGCAAATGAGCGATGAGCGTTCGTTTTTTCTCCTCAATGGTCTCTCCCTCAATGCTTGCCATTGTCTCTTCGAACGAGAGATCGGCATTGAACTCGCTCATGTAGTCGTTCCGTGCGCCACGACAGATGAGTTCCTCCGGATTCTCGGTTGCTTCGAGTAATTGGACGTTCATACCAGAGAGAGGCAGATACTCCATCAAAATACTGTGGCTTAGGGTTCCAAAAGAGATGGATTGTAGACGGATCGGGTTGCATTCGAGTGCAGTGTGTATTCTTAGTATTTACCGCGAGGCCACCACTGGGTGCTATATTCGACATCCGTGACAACAGGGAGGTGATCAGAGCGATACTCATTCTCCTGAATTGGAAGTGTACGATACGAATTAACTGTGGCGGTATCTCCAGTGAAGATGTAATCGATTCTATCTTCAATGTCGTTTGTAAATCCGTGATAGGTACCCCAGGTCCCAGACACAGAATCAGTATCAGCTTCCCGGCGGGGATCAGCTAGTGGACTCTCTGATGTGCCATTTGTCCCGGTCATGATCTGATAGGGCTCCCAACTCGGTTTCGTGTTAAAGTCTCCTGTAATCACAACATCTTCGCCCTCCTCTGTACGCTGACATGCCCGTTTACGGATGAGCTTTGCAGACTCCGATCGCGCGGTTTCTCCCACATGCGAAAAGTGAGTATTGCAGAACCACAGGTGTCGGCCTGTTTTCCGGTGGCGAAGACTGACCCAGGTCGTAACACGGGGTAAATCAGCATCCCACCCAACACTGGGCTTTGTTGGTGTCTCAGAAAGCCAGAACTCTCCCGTTTCAATCGCTTCAAAGCGATCTGGGTGCCATGCTATAGGAACCATTTCTCCCTTTCGATCGCCATCTTCTCGCCCAACACCATACCATTCATACTCATCAATCCCGTCACGTAGATCATCGTATTGGTGTGGGAGTGCTTCCTGCATTCCAAGGACACCTGGTTCGCTATTTTCCACCGTTTTGATCACACGACTCACCCGTTCGTCCCATGAATATTCGTCATCTGGATTGTCATACCGGATGTTGAACGAGCATGCTGTGAGATGTGTTGGACGCCAACCGGACCAAGGTGTCTTTCCTTCATGGTTCGTTTGGTGGTGGTTTTCCTGATTATCCATTGCTGTTCCAGTAGTCGATCCGAGTGATAGTCCAGCGACAGCTATTCCTGTTCGTTGCAAAAACACTCTGCGTGAATGATTGATGCCTTTGAGCATACGTTCTATACTATTTTGCATGGTTAAATGAATTTGTATTTTGGAAGATAGGACTATGTATATGTTTCAAGACGACAGTGTTCAGTGGAGACCTCTATTGGGACCATAGCAATCGACAATGTCTGTTAAATCTGACAACTATATTTTTAGATGGTGGTACCCGCGGCACTGACGAGACGGTACAGAAACGCGCACAGGCCGAACAATTCGCCTTCGACGTTGATGCTCCTGGACTCATCGAAGTCACCAATGAGAACCACGACAAGTCCACAGAGCACCAGTACACCGTCTCCATCGACGACGTGACTGGTGAACTGATGGCCTGTACGTGCCCGCACCACGTCCATCGGAACGCCTACTGCAAACACATGGACCCCGTCGAAAACGCAACCGACGACGGGACGCTCGACGCGTTCCCATCGGTTGATGACGAGGACAACGAAGACGACACTGAATCGACAAAGGGCAACTGTGATGGCCTAAATGGATTCCACTGCTGGCCGTGCGTACGAATGGGGCGAAAGAAACTGCCGAACGAACCATTGCTTCAGTCTTGTTATCCATGGCACGCCAAGTGACGGTCTTGGATATCACCGACCAGCAAGCGTTGATGGAAAGCACGTATGAAATAACCGAGAATATTCTCGAGACACAGACACTCCTACTCGACCCAGTGCTGACTCAGGTGCGGAGAATTCGATCCCTGTTTTCAGATACAATGTGAGAGACGACGGTTTTTGCTAGTGTTGCAGACCCTCATGTTGTCGAGGTTGCGGTTCCCCCCGACACGTGTAACTGCGGATAGCAGGTCAGTATCGACCTGTTTGAGTACGCAACGATCTAGCGATTAACCCTGATCGTACCACTCAATCATTCAGTACCCCGTCTAAAGAATGCTCACGTGTTATTAGTAACAATAAGATTATATAAAGTACCTCCGATAGCAATCTGACTTCATGCTATCTCTAGTAGACGGCTCTTACACACGACTAAGTGGGAAAGATAAAATCGAGGGAGGGTCGTTTGTATGGTTGGGTTGATCGGTAGTCTTGGTGACTATTCTGGTTCTACTTCGAAAATTGCGAATTCATTACACGGATCGAAAGAATCGACCACCTCTACCTACAGAACCACGTCCGCTACTGTTCATATGGCGTTTCACTCACAGGCAAACGATAGTCAACCAGTTTGGTGCCGCGATGGCGAAGTCCAAATGTGGCTCCTGGGTGAAGCGTACGGTTTCCAGGACAAATCCGGATATACTTCCCGTCCATCCTCAATGGCAAGCGTTGAGTTTTGCGCATCGCTCTACGAACGACTCGGCTGGGAATTCCTTACTGGTCTCAACGGTAATTTCGTCGGTATCGTCTACGATCACGTTAGTGAGACCGTCTCAATTTTTCTCGACCGATTCGGGACTCATCCCGTTTTTTACGCCCGAGTCGATGGAACGCTTGTGTTTTCGACACAAATCCAACTACTTCCTTCCTTCTCACAGATCAGCCGTCGATTTGATCACGAATATCTTTTCGAATATCTTACGCTTCGCAGAGTTTTCGGGACTAAGACACCACTTCGTGATATCGAAAAGTTTCCTCCGGCATCTGTCACGACATACGACCTCTCCACTCACGAAGTTACGTCGGAGATCTACTGGACCCCTCACTATCAACCGGAGGACAAACCGTTCGAGCACTTCGTCGAAACGTTCATCGACGTTTTCCAGGACGTCATCGACGAGCGTTTGGACTCGGATCGTGAGCCCGGTCTCATGTTGAGTGGTGGAAGCGACTCACGGTTGATTTTAGCTGCCGCAAATCGTCAACTTACTGCCTTTCATCTCGCTGAGTGGAACAATCGGGAGGCACGAATCGCCGAACAGGTCGCCGAAATCGGCAACGCAGACCTTCGAATCCTCCACCGAACGGATACCACGTATCTGGAAACGTTACCGCAGAACGCGTCGCTTTCCAATTTCGATGGCTACTACTTCCAAGGCTATCTCACCCCCTTCGCGGACGAAATCACCGAGTCGGTTGATTCGCTCTTCACCGGCCTCTATGCCGATACGCTGTTCAAACGTTATCCTATTCCAACCCGTTCACAATCGCTCGGATCATTGGGAACGCTCACGTTACCGGTCGGCGTCAAGATGAGCTCACTGACGGATATTCTCGAGTACTGGATTTCTTCGGCCGGGACGGCGCTCGCTTCGCCGCCGGAATACCTCACCACGTCTCACGACCTCCATGAAATCCTGTCCGCGAACGTCGGTTGGGATGATGGGAAAATCGACCACCACGGCATACGCTACGATTCATTGGACGACTTGCTCGTCTGTAGCACGTACTATCCCCTCTCGAACGATTCCGAGTTAATCAATCTACATAGCCTCCGACAGCTGTGTCCGTCTCACATTCCCTTCTTGGATAACCGGCTCGTAGATTTACACCTTCGAATACCCAAAAGATACCGCCTCCGACGCGATCTCATCAATCGAGCCGTCCAACGGCTTGCTCCCGAACTCGCGGCTATCCCACATCCATCATCGGATGTCCCGATCGCGCGGTCTTATCCAGTGCAGTATCTCGGGCGACAAGTGGCCAGCTTCCGACGCAAACACTTACCGAGACACCAACCACCAAAATATCACCTCAATCAAGATTCGTGGCGGGATCACGCGAGGTTTGCTCGCCACGAAGACTTCGTAATCGATGCCATCCGCAAGCATAAGCCTACGATCCAGGCACTTCCATTCTTGGATTGGGAGGGGGTAAAAACGGTCTATCGAAAGCATCAGAACGGAGAAAACAGGACTGCGGAACTGTACACGCTTCTTACCCTGTTGGAGATGCCGATGATAAAGCAGGCGACGATGATGAATCAAATGCACTCCTTTTCGCCCGGTGCAGCGGAAGAAAGTGCATAGCCCGATACTACGTCATTCGCCGTCGGATCCCCTGAGAAATTTCGGATCGTGCTATACGGACCGTTGGGAGTGGATCGTCTACGTGGCAGTAATCGAAGTTCGGCATCTCATAACACGAAAGCAGAACCTCCTTTATAGCTGCAGAAAGCGGTGGACGACCGACGATTGATGAATCGTCGCGGACGATGCTCGTGAGATATTCCAGCTCGCCGATCATGTAATGCGTTCCGACACCGGCCTCGTATCCCGGTTCGATCGAGTCGGTGTTGCCGATCGCCTGAAGCCAGTACCAGAACGGGAAATCCGCACCTGCAGCCGTCGCACATGCAAGCGATTGCCACATCCGTGGGTTGATTTCGACGAGTTTGAACTCATCAGTCGTCGAATCTTCGATGTATTCGATACACGCGAGCCCATGCCATTCGAGTGCATCGAGGATCGCTCGACCCGCTGTTTCTAAGCTCGGAATCTCGACGGATTCACGGTATACACCACCACCACCGGTATACGAATCCCCGCGAATCTGTCGATGCTGAAACGTCGCGAGCGGTTTACCGTGGTCGTAGAGCGCACCGAATACGTACTCGTCCGTTCCATCGATGTACTCTTGAACGATCGGGACATGGTCCATTGCTTCGCACGTTGTCGCGATATCGAGTGACTCGTTCGACGGGACGTGCTGTACCGACTTGACGATCGACGACTCGGATGGCTCATACGAGTCGATGTACTCGTCGACGAGCAGGTTGTATCGCGATTTGACGACCCGATCGACCTCCCATTCGGTGGCTTCGTCCAGTAGACGTGTCTCCGGCACTGGTACCCCTGTGCGCTCTGCAATATCCATCAACTGCTTTCGATCATGGACTCTCTTCAATGTCTCAAGTGGCGGGACGACGAGGCTAACGTACCGATCGAATTCGTCGTGATACTTCGAGAGGACGTATGTATCCTGTGGACGATGTGGAATAATCGTATGCACATCCGGACGGGCAGCGATTCCTAGAAGTGCGTCCTTGTACGCCAGTATTTCGTACGAGGGCGGAACTCGTACGACTTCTTCGCAAAATCGGGATGCGGCAACCGGAAGGTGTTCATCTGCTACTGCGACGATCGTTCGTATGTTTGCCCGGGTAAGTGATCGTACCGATGCATACCCATGTGGATACCGTGAAGCGGGTATCACAACCCCCTTTGGTTCGTCTCTATTCACCCCTTCGTTAGTCGTTCTCATGCTATTCCTCCGGTATAGGAGAAGATAGGCTCTCCAATTTGTCTTTTGTCCCCTGGGACGAATTCTTGAGGGCATCGTCAAATGGCTGGTAGATGTATCCCTCTACTCAAAGACGACGAAAACCATGGGCAGATAATTGAGATTGCACCCTCGCTCAACACGAATCGACTATCCACGAACTCACAGCGATCGAAAAATCTCACCTCCAAAGCGTTACTCCAGGGATGCGAACTAACTACGATCTGATTGAACTGGTTTCCAACAGGATGACGGAGTAACCCCAACTGAGTGAGGTGCTTATCAATTATCTCGGAGTTAAGTACTCAAGCTATTCAACCAGCTCCAGTCATGACCTCCCTACCACTGCAGGCCGAAAACGCCCGTGACCATTTCGATAAGTGTGACAATGACTGATAGCGCATACTCTCCTCGCTAGTTGGAAGGTGAATGTTGAAGACAGGGTACGTGCTTACTCGCTCAAAATGTGTGGACCTTGAAGTATAGACGAAGGAGGAGAGAGGCGGAAGACAGTGGATGTCTGCAGATTGGTCAAAATCATGTCCACTGCAAGCACGGGACTGGCGTCGAAATCGTAACGAAAGACGGCCCCTTGATGTGTTCCCGTCGAAAGAGAACACCGATGAGACGGACGACGACGAGTGTGAGACAACAGAGTGCTCTTGTGATTGCCTGAATGGCGTTCCACGCTGGCCGTGCATACGTGCAGGTCGCAAGGAACTACCGAACTAACCACCGCTTCACCTGTTTTTCTCCATGGCACGCCAAGTGACGGTCTCCGATATCACTGACCAGCGAACGCTCACCGAAAGCGCGAATGCTGCGACCGACGATACTCTCGAGTCACCGACGGCCCTCCTCGACCGAGCACAGCAACACGCAACGAACGTCGCCGCCGAGCACTTCCCAGATCTGCCGGTTGAAGCGATCGACTGGGAAATTTCACACCAAGCCCAACGACAGGCGGGCGTCACGAGGTACGACCCTGCAACCGAGGAGGTCACGATTGCACTGACCTAGAAAGCCTACGAACAACACGGCTGGGAGCAATTCAGCGAAACCTTCCGGCACGATCTGATTCACGCTTGGCAGTACCACGAGTTCGGTGACCCAGATCACGGGCGAACGTTCGCCCGCTGGACGGACACCCTCGCCACCGTGAAACCGGCGACAAATCGCCCTGTTTCCGGCTAGACCTGATTCCCAGGGATGGCCGGGTTCCAAACGGTAACTGCCAAGAGCGTATGGGGACGACCCGCTAGGCTCCGTCGAGTTCCTCGGCCACCCCGACGATGATGCCTTCGGGGCCGCGCACGAAGCAGAGGCGGTACACGTCTTCGTACTGGGCGACTTCGCCCAGTACGAAGACGTGGGAGCGGAGGCGGTCGAGGACTTCGTCGACATCGTCGACGGTGAACATGATGCGGCGGATCCCCAGGGTGTTCACCGCCGGTTCTTCGGATCCGTCGCGGGTGGCCTCGGGTGTGATGAATTTCGAGAGCTCGACACGACCGTGGCCGTCGGGGATCCGCATCATGGCGATATCGCTCTGGACGTTCTCGAGGCCCACGACGCGGCCCGTCCACTCTCCCTCGACGCGCGTCTCGTCTTCCAGCTCCATGCCGAGCTCCGTGAAGAACGCCTTTGCAGCTTCGAGGTCCTCGACCACGATGAGGACGTTGTCCATTTGCTTGATCGTCATAGTCCGATCAAACCTCTCCTGCATTTGCCACTTTATTCGCCGCGACGAGTCCAAGAACGAAACCGAATCCGAAGACGACAAAGCGAGGCGGACCTCGTTGCATGGAACGCCCGCTATCTGCCCTCTGTTTTGTCTTTGTGTATTCTGTACCACAGGACGTAGCGTCGGTTCGCGCATGACTTTGGAGCCATCACTTCTACAGACGGGCCGTCATACCCTCAAGATTCGTTCGAACATGTTCGAGTAAACAGTCATCGTGGCTGCTATCGTCCTCTAGAGTATGAAATCACCTGCTGGAGTATCAAAGAGTGAATCGAATTACAGAGGAACACGATTACGTAACCAAGTTCGAAGTATCGCAGCGATTCCGCTGAGACGAATCATACGCGTATTGCTGGGGGTGGAGGCTGCATCATTCTTCTTCGCCGCCACAATTCATGCAGGGATGCTCATCAGTGGCTATGAGCATCATGAGGCGATGACTGCCGAGAGTGTCATCGGTACGGTTCTGCTCGGTGGCTTTGTGATAACCTGGCTCCATTCACGTTCAATGTTCACAATTGCCATAATCGTACAAGCATTCGCATTACTGGGAACGCTCGTCGGGATTTTCACGATCATCATCGGCATTGGCCCACGTACAGTCCCAGATATTGCATATCACATTAGCATCGTGGTAGTGTTAGCAGTTGGCCTTGAATTGGCCCGACGCGGACGTAGAACTGAAACAATGTGAAAGCCATCACAGACTAGAATGTCGGTGATGTTGTGTATAGCTTCAGTGAATTTCCCCAGGCGGGCTCCCACATAGAATACATAATAATGGCAAACACAAATTAGTTATTTTTGACTACAATCGTAAATGGAAGTAGGATCGCGTGGTACTACCACGTCCTCGAGGGAGCCCAAGATCCAGTTTGTCAACAAACGTAGGTTCATTAGGACTTGAGGTTGTACATGTCGTCGTCACGTGAATATCGAGAACGACGTTGGTTGCCGTATCAACCAACAGGGTCGTCTTCAACTGTTGGATTGTCAAGTTCGTTCGCTTCGTGTAGTGAGCTGAGGCATGAGCGCGCTCAAACCCGGACGCATCGATCCCTGTTATACCGTTCAAGGGTAGATCAGCGAGTGAGATGTTCAGTAGGACACGCCAGACAGCCATTTCCAGGCGGTCGAATGCCTTACTGAGCATTGGGGGTGCCGGAATCGAGTCAAGGTCAAGGGCATCGCGGATGCGTGGCATTTCGATGAGTTCGTCACCGAAGTCGCGGTACGTGGTCGTCTTCTTCACTTTCAGACAGAGCAGAACCACGTGTTGGCGGAGCGTGAAGCGCTTCCGAGAATAGCCTGACGAGAACCGTGGCACGGCACGGCGAGCCAACACGACAGCACGTTCAACGAATCGAAGGAGATGTGACTTCGGGAGAGAATCCATCTCTCCTCTGCTACACACTCGTTGTGTTTCTCAGTAAGGTTTCGACAGGGGCTTTGATGTGAGACTACACACGCCCGACTCAGCCATAATACAAAGCGTAGGTCAACAGGATGGCTATCATATTCCAACTGCCGTGTGCGACCATTGAGGCGGTCAAGCGGCCGGTGTACACGAACAGAAGGGTGTAGGCGATGGTGGTCGGGAGAATATCGAACCACTCTACGGCGTTCGCCGGTAGGTGGCCGAGGGCGAAGAAGAGGATCGACAGAATTCCGGCCACCCACAGTCCCACACGAGGATTTTCGAAGGTGTCCTTGAGAACAGTGATGAAGTATCCTCTGTTGTAGAGTTCCTCGGTGATTCCGCCGCCGATCACCCCGAGCGCGATGTAGGCCGCGAGGCCCAGTACCGTCCCATCCATCATTGACACCATTTGCGCTATGTCCGCTCGTTCGGCCCCACCGGTGCTGGGAATAATCCATCCAAACTGTAGCGCCGCCCAACTCAATCCGACCAGAAGCCCCAGCAGGCTATCTTTTTTCCAGTTATGCGGAGTGAGGCCGATAGACCGGAAATCCCTTCCCAGCCACCTGAGGGAGACGTACAGTAAGGCACAGATGGCACCTAACTGAAAGAGCGCGATAACGAACAGGTTGATGCCGGTGAGGCCGCCGTTGAATTTGCTGATACCGAAGAACAGGTTCGGGAGGGCGAACAGAATGAATCCGAGGAGGATCGTTACGACAAAGACAAGGATGGTTTTGCGTTTGCTGGCTGGTGATTGAGACATCATCTGTTAGTAGGTCGACCGTTTTCAGTGGACTATGTGGGATTTCGGACACATGGCCCTTCCGTCGACTCGAACCTTGTATACCTCCTCTAATCGACTGTGACATAAACATCACGGTCGAAATGGGCTTGTTGAAACTCTCTGAGAATAACAAAAGTGGTGTGCTGAATATAGACCACCCATTGACCGGCTTCTCTGCAAAAACGTATTCGATGGTCTACCCTCTATCGCTGGTATGTCCACTAGCGTTGCAACACCTGACGCAGACGGGCAGTATGCGTACTGTGAGTCACGAATCTTCGACCACGACCCAATCTGTGTTACACCTTCTGGGCGCGTGAGACTGTGGGGCAGAAGCCACTCGAAAAAGCGCACTCACCGACTGCTGCTAGCCATTCACTCTTTCCAGTTTGGCATGCCAAACAACGCTGTCCGATAGCGCCCAGCGAACGCTGGCCGAGTGTTTCCCTGATTTGCCGATCGAACCCATTGAGTGAGAAATCTCCGTGATCTCGAAAAACTGCCTACTTCAGAACTGATCCCGCTCACGAGCAAATCGCACTCGATCGTTGATTGATGAGCCAAGTGTCAGCTCAATCCGATCCTCAGTTAAGATTCGTCCTCCCTCGACAGCGACACCCCACGTATCGAACCGGAGGTATCCCCGGATTTCATCGGCGTGCGTATAGAGGTCGATGTACTGAATCCGATGTTCTGGAAACTCACTTGCTGTGTGCGCTTGATCCATGTCAGAATAGACTGTCTCCACATCAGCAAAGAAAGCCTCTAGACGCTCGGCATCTTTCTGCGTTGCCTCAACAACGGCGTTGGCGACTGCTTGTATCTGGTCGGGTGAGAGTCCTCCTGTTTCGCGAAGGGCGTTTTGTGTCCGTTGATCAAAGTGCATACGACTCTCGTATGGATTCACGAGTGAAAAGCCATCTTCTCCATTGTTGTCTGCTCTATAAGGATGGGTCTTGCTGTTGATCTCTTGAAATTCTCCAGTATCTCTGACCGGCGACCGCTCATGGAAAACGCGGATGCACGACTAACAGATACGACGTAATTCCGACAACGAAGACAGTACTACTTGATGTCGTCAAGTACTGATAGTCCGTGACTGGGTTCATCCACTACGCGTTGCAAATCTTGGGAGACCAACGCCAACAACAAGCAGTACGAAAAACGAGATCATGAAGGCTGTATCTTGAGCGATGCCGTTTGACTCCAGTAAAACATTAATAGCGTACGCTGCGGGGAGGGCTACGATAACAAAGGCAATTGTTATCCAATTTTCATGGCTTACCATCGATAGTTTCGGATAAAAACCCCATTCAGAAATAATTTGTGCGTAGTAACGATTATGCCGCAGAACTGTTTCTTGCCGATTCTACTCAAAACAATTGTGAAGTAATAAGATTACAGCAAAACTTCCTGGTAGTGCTACGAATTCGGCGACGCAGATCACGGCACAACGTTAACCCGATGGACAGATACGTTCAACACCTCACAGTACTGTAAACTGTTCACTTCGCCGAACTGATGGGTGATTTGTGAGGAGAGCAATGGACAATCTCCGCGATAGAGAATTAGACACGAGGAAGATTATTGTGAAGTATTGCTTATTGTCCGAGTCATTTCTATCGTGTTTGCATCGGAATTCAGATGGAGTTTGGTCAGTAGCCAATACTAACTTCAGACACCCACGGTGAAACTTCTCACCTACTATAGGCAACCAGAACTCGTTGAAAAGCCTCGGGAGAGATTTGAACTCTCGACCGACTCCTTACAAAGGAGTTGCTCTGCCAACCTGAGCTACCAAGGCACTCCGATATCAAAATGCACTCAACAAAGGCTTTCTCCTTTCCTTGTCTCTTGCTATTGTAATTCACTCCATGTCCCCCTCCAACTGGTGGATCACGTAACTAGTTGCCACACAAGAACTTTAATCAAATACAAATAACTATCAAAAAATGTTCCAGCGTCCAGTGCAGCGCACTTTCTTTGAACTTGCATTCGGCATTTATACTGCCATTCTTGCCCACGTAGTCGTAGGACTCCTCATGAGTACTCACTATCTTTCGCGTATCTCACTCGCTACAGCCTGCCTCGGCTTTTTGCTTGGCGTTGCACTTGCAACAGCTCGCGATGGTCTTACTGAATTACTCGTTCGCACTCGTCTCTATCTCGCGCTCTCACTCGGACCACTGTTGTTTCTCCTGATCACCGATATTGGTACTTCTTCCGGCATCATCCTGGACGCGAACCTGCTACAAGATTTGACTGATGAAGCTCTGCTCCTCGCAATCACGGGACTCATTCTCTATGGTACAACCATGAATTACTATGCTGTGATCCTTCAGCAAAACGAAGACGTGCTCGCAGAGTGGTTCGGACGAGCCGATACACGGTATCTCCGTTTCGTTCGAATACTCTCGTTCGTGAGTGGTCTCGTCTTCCTGGCAAGTGGACTCATGCTTTCTATTTCAGTAGAACTCGTTCAGGGGTTGTTCGCCTCGATTGGTGGTGTTCTCCTTGCTAATGGAGTAATTGTCGGAAAAACAAAACATTATATTCTGGTTGAGAGCGGACTCTTCGTACAGCGACGTGGCACACTCGCTACCCGATTTATTCCACGCCAGCAGCTTCGCTCGGTCGACTGCAGTGGGGATATTCTCACGCTTCATCGGGGATTCCCGTGGCCAGTGCCATTTCGATGCCGACTCGCATCGATTCCAAATTCTGACTCGGTTGTCCAGTCACTTCAGAAGTATGTAAACGAAAATTAGAACAAAGATTTCTACCGAGAGAGGACACGACGAATCGGGGTCTGAACGAGATACAATGAGATTGTGGCACCAATGAATGGCGTAAGAGCGTCACTGACTGTGTGAATATTGTCGATGAGGAGATTGACGAGTACAGCAATGATTCCAACGAGAACAGAAAACGCCAGACGCTGCTTGTCGAATAAGAGTTCTCGAGAGGAGGGGGATGAGCGAGCGGAGTTTGCTGTCATACAAACCTATTGGATAGTGTTCTGAATAAACATTACGAGTGGATCGAAATTAGCGTATCTCTATCTTTTTGAAGAACATTCAACACCCACTAAATCATCGTACCGATGAATTGCTCTCTTTTTTCCTGGTCGGCCTGTGGTGTGGCTCTCATTTAGCAGCGAGCAGCACCTGATCACGACGCCGCCTTCTCGATAATCACTGAAACAGTCGCACTCGTTATAATAATTATTTGATGTAGTGTCTTCTCATAGAGACTACAGTATGGTTACAGAGCAAACTCGAGCCCGTATGGAGTTTATCGGAAATATCGCTAGCCTACTGGCAATCTTGCTGTTTCGGAGACGCTCTGATGAGTATGAACCCCTCTCTCGTCGCTGGATGATTGCTGGCTTTGTTAGCATGATCCCGTATTTGTGGGCGTACGATCGTGATTGGCATGCGCTCAAGAGTTCTATTCGACGGCGCGGAATCGCGACAATGGGATGGTCGGCTATTCAGCAATTCATCCTGCCAGAAAATGAGCCCGTCAAGTATAGTTTCTCAATCGGAATGCTCGCAGGCAGCATTGTATATCGACTTTGGTATGGTGTGCTTCAGCCTCTCCCCATCACCGATAACGAGTAGAACAGGACTGTCGGCGGTTCACTGGTTCACTATTTGGATGACCAACCAATAGTGACCCGCTTCTCTCACCCTTGAGGCTCAACCGTGACTCTCACTCACCACCACTGGTTTCGATACCAAGAATTTGGATATCACTCGCTTGCTCAGTATCAATCTCGGACGTTGAACTGGGTAATAGAGACATGACTGGATCAAATATATATCCCTGCACGGGCACGCCATGGCACGCGTTCGAGCAGGAAGGAGGGGTGGCGAGGGAGAGGGCGTGTGGATCGGGAGTGATGGCGCCAGACCCACGAGACCGATTCAGGGTGTCAGAGGCAACCGCGCCACAGATAATCGCTTAGCAGGTGTCGGTATATGCTTTGTGCTACTGTTAAAAAAATAAGACAATCAGACAAACGACCATAGATGGGGACTTCACTAGCCAACGGGAGAATTTTCCAATAAGATGTCTACAATAAATATCGAAGGCACTTCAGGTTAGTTCTACTCTTTTGCGAGTTTCTCGTACGTTTCAGCATGCTCTTTCCGCTCAAGCGCTGCCATCGCACGCATCACTTCACGGCGTTCCTGTGCTGTCTCCGCTGTTTGCAGTTGCTTCCGGAGACTGGCCCGTTCGGCCTCGAAGTCAGTCGTGCTGTACGAGCTCATCTTAGCAATAAATATGTCCGTCATGGTATTTAGTCTTCGGGAACCGCATGTGTTCGGCAATACTCGATCACGTTTTCGATATTCACGGCTTGTTCTTGGATCGCAAATTCCTTGAGAATAGTTCGGACCGACTCATCTTCGTACGCAAAGTGGTAGCCGTTCAGGAGATAGAAAAGCTCCACCGTGTTGAGTGCCGTTCGCTTGTTCCCATCTACGTAGGGATGATTTGCCACCAAGAGCCGCATTAGGTGGGCGGCCTTTTCGTGAATCGTCTCCGTCCTTGTCCGAAGAATCCACGTCCTCGAATGTACTCAAGCGCAGATTCAACGTCGTCGGGAGAGTGAACGCCTGGCTCTGTCTCAGTATCGCTTGCAACGATATCAGTATGTAGTGTATGAATGGTTTCCGCGTCCGGATATTCCAAGTTAGTCATCCTTCAGTATTTGTTGAAACAGGGTCTTCGTCTGTGGATCTTTTGTGAGCGGGGCAATCCATCTTACTCTTCTGGAATCCACCAGATAACCACCTGCGGACTCAATTTCCCACCTTCTAACTCACCGTGTTCATGCAGGTCCTCAAGTCGCTGATGCACTGGCCGCCGCTCCATCGCAACCGTATCTGCAACCCATCGAGCAGTCACAGCCCGGAACACGGACCCATACTCCGAATCACTAGTCTATTCACGACTATTTTATCGCTGTCTTTGTAGTATTCTACCGTCTGGACGCTTGTATGGCTGATTCGATCGTCAAATATCAACTCCTTACACCACGTCGTAAGTTCCGTGAACTTCTTGCGAAAAGAGAGGTAGAATGGCCGATGACTCACTGCGCTTTAGGCAACTCGTCAGTGGGTAGGGTGAAGGTAACGTCCTGATCCTTGTTCAGGTTGACTTGTTTAGATTGGCTGCCAGCAACGACTTCGTACTGACCACGCGGGAGCGTGACATTAATCTGGCCAGCGTTGTCAGTCGTTCCAGTGAAGACTTGGTCGCCTGTCTTCTTGTTGATGATTGTGACTTGTTTGTCGGCGACCGGGTCACCGTCGTCACCGTTGACCTGCACACTGACGGTGTGTGTACCCGCACAGGAATAATCGACCATCGTTCCCGTGAATGCACCCGCTGCAGCTGTGATTCCGATTGAGATGAATATAAACCCAATCACAAATATAACAGCAAGCAGCTGTTTCCTTCGCGTATTCCAAATAGGCATTCCAAATACAAATTTGAACTAACCATTGATAAATTCTGTGCCTATTGAATGAAAATAGGTACAATCGTGGAATCGGTAAATAACGAGAACAGCCAAATACTCTCCAATCTGCCATATTTTTCTATAGTATACTAAATAGTATCAACTACTAATAATGGTGCGACCGACAAGCAGATGGCGTGCCCGCATCACGTCCACTGCAATGCCGTCTGCAAAAACATGGCCGCCGTTGAAACCGCGACGGACGACGGGACGCTCGATGCTTTCCCATCGGACGACAACGAAGAGGAGCGTATCAGTGGCCCATACACCGGCTACGACCAGTACGGCACCGTCGATCACACCTACTGGACGTGTGAGGACTGTGGCGCGAAAGCCACCCGGAAGGGCGCACTCATCGACTGCTGCTAACTCACTTTTTTCAGTTCTGTCACGCCAAACAACGGTGTCCGATGGTGCCCAGCGAACGCTAACCGAATGTGCGGAGACGATCGAACGCAAAGACAAGACACCGACGACTGAGCGCGATCACACGCGTTAGACAAATCGTTGCTGGAAAGATTCCAATCTCGCCCGTCAAGGTGAGTAGCAAAGGGTATTTCGAATAAGTGTGACGACAAGTTTAAAGGTAGCCCATCATCTTCCACTGCTAAAATGTGGGAATCAGATTACCTGGAAGTATGCCCATTGTTAAATAATCACATAGTAGATATAAGAATATTTAACAAAGGCCAATGGAATCATACTCTTCGAAACTCACCTTCCTTGTATTAGAACAGATCAATCAAGACGACGATCGATTCAAAAAAGATTCGAATCTATATGAAACGAGTACAAAACATTCTTATCGGTGGTGTTATCGTGATGCTCATCCTCGCTGGAAGTGGGTATTTAGCGATCACGAGTGGAGCCGTGCCAAAACCCTCTGCTGGCGTTCAAGACTTCGGAGACTGGGGCAGCGTCACTGATCAACACACCGAGGTCATCACCACGTTCTGGACAACGAATCCGTATCCAATCGATTTGACAACTGGCAACGCACTGCACGTGCGTTATTCACTTTCTCTTAACGGGGTGACTGTTGCCAGTGGAACTCGAGACCAGGTTGACCTTCCCCGCGGAAATACGACGCACACTCAATCCACGTATGTACAGAATAACCGTCTCAAACACTGGTGGGTGAAGTTCATCAAAGCAAATGAGACAATTCATGCGACTGCTCATGGAAATATTCGCATCACCACGCCGATCAAAAACTGGTCGTATCAAACATCTAAAGCTCATACCCAATTTGAAAATCAGTCGCCGATTCTTGATTCGCTCTCACATGCCACTGAGCGAACTGAAGGGAAGTATATTCATACTCGACGGGTTGACGTTGGCCCTATTCACCAGAGTGTGATCGTCGGTGCAGAGGTACAGGACGCTCGAGCAACGTGGGGACGCGTGAATCAGAACCGGACGACTATGTTAGTACGATTCCGAATTCACAACCCAAGCAAGACCGTTCCCCTCATCGTCGAACCAACTGGACTCAGAATGAGAGCTGACGTAAACGGCGTCACGATGTTTCACTCGGGTGGAGGTGTCGCTTCAGCAAATTCGACGAAACAGAAGCTTCTACTCCCAGGGGAGACTCGGGAAGTTATCATTCCAGTCTCGATGGACAACGACAAAGTCGATGACTGGTTCCGATCACATGTCCGGAACGGCGAACGTTCCACCATTGCGGTGCATACACAACTCGTAATTGACCCACTCGGGGTCGGCAAGCCGATTCGTGTTCCTGATGGGGACGGCATTACCTATCGATGTGCCATGCAGACTGCTATCTTTGAGAATAACCAAACTGCCGCAACAACATGTGGATGAATCCTTTGGAGGTAAGCATGTGGTTCATGAGTTTCCCTACCTATAGAGACGAAATCAGTGTCTCTTTTGAGTCTTGGAACTTCTAAGAGAAGAAACGCCACTGATCACTCAAACCGTAGGGTGGTAGTTATCTATTGCTACTAATGCCTCGATCTTGCTCAGGAATGGTAACCGTTGATTCGCCATCGACCACCCGAAACCCACCGGCTTCTTCTCGAGCCAATACCTCTTGCTGTGGATATGGAATTTTGATTCCCTCTCGGTCATAGGCGAGTTTGACTGCTCGAACCACGGCAGTCACTGCTCGCCACTTCTTGCGGCTACTCGGTTTTTCGATCCAGAACCGAAGTTCAAGAAGGACTGAAGAATCCCCAAATTGCTTTAGAACGACGTCTGGACTCGGCACGGTCAAAATCTCGTCGATACCTTTCATTGCTTCTTTAGCAACAGCCATCGCATGATCGGGATCGGTTTCATAGTCTACCCCAACCTCAACCCCGAGTCGAAGTCGTCCTTTGCGCCCGATATTGATGATTGTACTACTACTGACAACGTCGTTTGGGAGCATGATGTATTTCCCTTCGAATGTCTCGATACGAGTCGTGAAAATCGTGATGTCAGTCACGATCCCTTCATGCTCATCGATCTGTACCCAGTCACCGATCTCAAACGGCCTGGAGAACATGAGCTGAAAGCCAGCAAGCAACGACCCAAGTGTTTCATTCGCTGCTAATCCAATCACAGCACCAAGCAATCCAGCACCCACAAATAACCCTTGGAGGTTAATCTTCCAGACACTCAATAGAGCAAGAAGACCAACAACATATACACCAATAATAGACAATCGCGAGACAACCTTTCCCTGGTGGCGTGTAATCTCTTCGGTCTGTTGCAAAAGTCGGTCAATGACCCGATCAACCATTCCAGCACTAACATACGCTGCCGTGCACACGCCGAGTGTCAGCACGATCTGAAATCCGGTCCTTCGGACTGCACCGAGTGCTTTTACACTCTCTTTCGCTTGGTGTGTCTGTTCCCAGATTACGACGTAGAGACTACCACTGACTCCAATGAGAATCAGACTCGCGATGAGGAGGCCAACATTTACCAGGCGAAATGGATACTCACGCTTTGCAACCCGTGAGAGTCTCCAAAGTACCCACTCACAAAGGATGAACCCGATACCAACAATGAGTGAGAGGAAAAATTGGCCCTCGGAACCTGGAAATTGGTTGATGACCCACTGGAAGAGCGATACAAGAATCATCGACATCGCTCTCTCGTGAACTGGTATTGGGGGGTGCTATCAAAGCGGGATATCCCGGTCTGGTTGCGTGGTTGTTGTACGATGCGTGCCATGCGTCACATTCGAACACAGTGCCGTCACAAGAATATACCGAAGTTATATTCCATCTACAATTAAGATATCCTCAATCCGATGATGAGCAGATAACTGCTGCAATGATTCTAATTACTCATCCGTATTGCAGCTTGAGACACTACAGAATGAACCACTAGGTTTTCACTAATTACAGTCGGAGATCATCGACGATTACAGCGGGGGAACACCGACTCGCAAATTGCCGTCAGAATATCGTTATCAGTCACCTCTGTACAGAATGTATACGACCTTCAAGTGTTTGAACAGGAAGGGGAGTTAGGGAACTCCCGACGGGAGACCACGTTTCCTACGGAATGAGCGGGCGTGATAATCGATAGATATCGTGCTCAGGACTCGAACCTCTTGAATCCGTTCCTGACTGGTTTGCCCTCCACGGGTAGGGCATTTGAGTGAAAGAATCAGTATACTGTAGCCATTTATATTTCCAACTGCTTTGGTTATATCTTCCTATGGATAGCTCTATACCGTTGCTCCTTCTCCAAGTCATCCAATAGTGAATGGATTTTCCTTCGATGCCCCCAAACTAGTAGAAGTCACCAACGAGAGCCACGAGAACCCCGCAGAGCACCAGTACACCGTCTCCATCGACGACGTGACCGACGAACTGATGGCCTGCACCTGCCCGCATCACATCCACCGGAACGCCTTCTGCAAACACATGGCCGCCATCGAAAACGCAATCGACGACGGGACGCTTGACGCTTTCCCCTCGGGGGACGAGCGTATCAGTGGCCCGTACACTGGCTACGACAAGTACGGCAACGTCGATCACAACTACTGACAGTGTGAAAACTGTGGCGCAGAAGCCACCCGGAAGGACGCACTCACCGACTGCTGCTAACCCCGTCTTCCTTTTTGATTTATGTCATACCAAACAACGAGTCCGATGGTGTCCAGCGAACGTTGACCGAGTGTGCGGATGCGACCGAACGGGAAGACGGCACACCGACGACAGAGCGCGGCCTGCTCGACTGAGTGAAAGCACACGGGGATGGCACCGCTAGGCACTTCCCTGAACTTCTGCTCGATGCAATTGAGCGAAATATCTCAACCCGGACGCAACGAACGGCAGCCGCAACGACATACGACCCTAATCTTGATTCTTGTATCTATTGAACACAACACACTCCAGCCAAAAGCTAGTTGACTACGTTTCCCTAGACTAGCAGGATCGAATAATACTTGAAAAGGGAGGGAGTCGGAATATTCCGCTGCATTATGAATTTATATTTCCTTCCTCGATAGATTACAACTATGTCGATCAATTTATCGATTGGTACGCTTCTGATTCGCCTCGCTGTTGGCAGCATCATGCTCGTCCACGGTACTGGAAAATTGTTTTCGGTCGGCCCAGCCGCGATGTCGATACCTCAGTTTACGGGATTTCTCGCTAGTCTCGGCGTTCCAGCACCATCTATCGCTGCGTGGGTGGTTGCACTCATTGAACTCGTTGGTGGTCTCTGTATTCTGGTAGGTTTCCTCACTCGGTTTGCCGCATTCGCAGTTGCGATTAATATGCTCGCTGCGACGTTGCTCGTTCATCTTCCAGAAGGGTTCTCCGACTCGGAACTCACTATTGTCCTGTGTCTGGTTTCCTTGGCCCTTGTGTCGATCGGAGCCGGAAAACTATCGATCGATGAATCCGTCGTCGATAACCAGTCGCATTCGATACTACCAGTCGGTGAGTGACAGAGTTGTTCTCCTTCCATTTCAATTTACTTTAGAAATTCCGGTTTGTATACTGCGACGCAAATCTCATTGTATTATCCGTTGGTAGATAATTAGGAGAAAGCCTTAGGAGATATTTGAACTCTCGACTGACTCCTTACAAAGGAGTTGCTCTGCCAGACTGAGCTACCAAGGCACTTCAATATCACTCGTCTTTGACAACGACCTTCTTTTCTCTTGTCCTATACCATCGCTACTCAATATTGCTATTAATATGCTTCCTGTGATAGCTGCAACACCCACTGCGTGAATGCATTCGAATCGATCGGATCGGATTCTTCTTCAGCGCTAACCAGTGGAGAAAGCATGTCTCCAGCCATGAGCAATGAAAAGTCGAGGTCTTTCTTCCTTGGGTGAAGCAAATACGTTCGTTGGCCGTTGTACGTCGTTTCCTCTCGCTGAATCATTCCTTTCTTCTCTAAGCTGGTAGCCAGTCGACTCCCCGTTCGACTACTCACCTCGAGTTCTTTCCAGAGATCACTTTGGTAGATGCCCTTTTGCTCTGTAATCAGTGCCAGGGCGCGATTTTCACGAGCGCTAAGCGAATTGGCTGTCTTCCGGGAACTCGCTCTTGTTATCATACTCCTCTTGCGTTCGAGTAGAAGCATCACTATTCGTTGGTTCTAATCTGTACGTCAGGTGTCCATCACTCGTCGCTTGCTCTCGTGTGAGGAGACCTTTCTTTGCTAGTGATGTTGCAAGTCGACTCCCTTTGCGACTTGTAATATCGAGTTCTTTCCAGAGGTCACTCTGGAGAATGCCATCGTGAGAACTGATAAGCTCGTACGCCTGTTTTTCATCCGACGAGAGATCCTCAACCGCGCTCATTTCCGTTCTCTTACTACGTGATCAGCAAACAAATCGCCTTTGATTTGTAATGCTGCTCCTCCCAAAACACAGCCATATCCCTCTTATTGGGAGTAGATTTATGCAAAAACCAACCGTACAATTGTCCATGTCGGATGTGACAATCGTCGGTGGCGGTCCCGCTGGACTCAGTACAGCACTCTTCACTGCAAAAAATGGTCTCGATACCGCTGTCTTCGATACTGATGAAACATGGATGCACAAAGCACACCTTTTCAATTACTTGGGAATTGAGAGCATCGATGGTACCGAGTACATGGAGAAGGCTCGCGAACAAGCCGATGAGTACGGTGTCACCCAGCATCTAGAGACAGCGGTCACAAACATCGAACAGGACGATGATGGGTTCCAGATCACGACTGATGATGGCGATCATCACGCAACATACGTCGTCTTAGCGACCGGCGCAGATCGCGATATTGCCGAGCAACTCGGGTGTGAGTTCACCGATTCAGGAACTGTTTCAGTCAACTTGAGCATGGAAACGAGTATCGAGGATGCTTACGCGACTGGTGCAATGGTTCGCGATCAAGAATGGCAAGCAGTCATCTCCGCCGGTGATGGAGGTGCGGCAGCACTTGACATCCTGAGCAAGGAGAAGGGAGAACACTTCCACGACTTCGATACGCCGACAGACGCTGAATAACTAATCAACATCTGCGATCATCTCGTATCGTATCTCTTATCATGAGTTTCCTCGAGAAGAGCGCGCTTGCCGTATTTCGTTTCCATCTCGAACGATGTCTTCACAATATGGACAGACACGAGGTTTCTCGACTTCATCCGGTGTGAACACACGAACATATTGCTGAGTCACAAACGATCCGCAATTATCACAGTGTGGCATATTTGTTCCATTCGTTAATACTCTAATATAGACTTCGACTATCCAGATCGTACGCAGCCCGTGACGCTACGAGACGGCACAGAACCGCGCACAGGCCGAACACTTCTCCTACGACGTCGATTCCTCTGTTCAGAGTAACGTCACTTGTCCTCCTTGCATTTATTTTGTGTAGTCTCCGTGCAAGGTATGGTACGACGAGTAGCACCGTTGCTCACCTTCTCGTGAACGGCCTCAGTACTGTTACACTTGCCCTCATGTAGTAGCAATATCTTGTCCACGGATGCTGCATAGAACTAGCGCAGACACGTACGTAGATATTCGCTCGGAATAGTACACCATATGATGCCACGTATACAGCTCAAAATCAATGCTGCTGCGTCACAGGACCAGCTGGCCACTGCCTCTACCGAATTCCCGGAGGAAGAATTCGAAATATTAGCGAGCCACACAATTGACGATCGACTAGTTGGTATACTCAAGGTTCGAACGATGGACGGAGACGCCATCGTTCAATATTTCCAAGACACAGTAGGAGTCTACTCATCTGAAGTGCTTTTTACAGATGAGAGATATATTCTCCTCCAGTACGAAATTCCAATTCCTGATCCATATCGTGTGGCTCGTGCATCAGGCAATCTGACGCTCTTCCCGATTACTATGCACGACGGCTGGTTGTTCGTGGAACGAAGTGCCTCAAACAAACAGTTAGCACAATATAGGGATCAACTAGAAAGCGCTGGACTTCAGTATCAGATCCTCTCGTTACAGCAATCACACGATCCGATTGAACTACTCACTGATCGGCAACGACAGTTCATCACCGAAGCTATTGCGCGCGGTTATTACGAGACTCCCCGCCAGTGTACGCTAACCGATTTAGCAGAGATCTTTGGAATTAACAAGTCTGCTGCAAGTGAAACACTCCGTCGGGCTGAAGGACGAATTATCACAGACGCACTACCCAAAGCGAAAACGTGACGTCTTGAGAAAATTGCAAGATAATGCCTATTGGAGCAGCGAAAAATCATTGAGCTACGATTGTAGATTCACCGTTTGAAGAAGAATGCTATTTAAACTGCTGAACTAGTTCACGCACAAAGCTGGGATATCTCCCGAGCTAGTATAGATATGGCACAATTAGAAACGGCAGACGATGTAAAATCGTCAACATCGCCTGATTTGAATCGTTTCGTAAAATATGGTCTATTAACGATTGTCATAGCTGTCATCGTAAATTCGGCTATTCGTGTGGTCGCATACCAATTCATTACCATTCACTCTGCTTTTTGGCCGTTAGGATGGGAAGCGGTGGCCGGAAGTACAGCTCTCACGATCATTGGTGCAACTTTCATTTACTGGGCAGTGACTCGCCTGTCTCAGCGACCGAACCGAATATTTGTGATTATTGCGGCGCTTGTGCTGCTTCTCTCGTTTGGGTCTTTCATAGTGCCTCCACCTATTTTGGAGGAAACACCACCTTCAGTAAGTGCGGTCTTAGCAGGAATGCACGTGAGTGTAGCGGTCATTAGCGTTAGTCTATTGACCCGGATCTCAAACACCACTTCTGAGTCTGACAATCGTCATTAAATCGGATTCCAAGTGCCGCAAAACCTCGACCAAAGGGAAAAGAGCCGTTCAATGTCGTATTCGTGAGCAAGACCGCACTTGTGTGGTCAATAAATGAAATCTCAGGGTAGTCATAGTGCTCAAACGATCACAAGACGCAATAGACACTCCAGCACAAACGAGAAGAGTATTGAAACTCTCTGAGCGTCCAATCGACTAGAGTGCAGAACCGACGTCTCATGGATTATCAGGAGAGCTCTGCGTGAGCGAATCGCCAGTACCCGAACACGAGAGGCAAGGTCAGCCAGAGCACCAATACGACAAATCCGAACCAACCTTGTTGCCAAAATGTATCCACAGTTCCCGTCTGACTTGCCGAGTTTACCACCGTATACGCAGAGTAGAACGCTTGACGTGGATTCATTGCGTTAATAAATGTGATGATATCACTTTGGAAAGCTTCGGAGCCGATTTCGAAGTAGCTGAGGAGGAGCGCGAGGACAATATTCAGAATGTCCCAAACCATTGTGAACAGGACGACGAGTCCAAAGCCCATGGCGACGACCGCGTTCTCCGATGCGAGCCCCGCCGAAAGCCCGACGCTGATGCTGACGAAAACCGCCCCGAGGAGGAGCGCGAGCAACGCGAACAGCAGGAAATCTACTATTGGGAGCGGAGCGCCGAGAGCGGCGATGACACCACCACTAACCACTAACCCGACGAGCGTAGCTACCGAAACGATGGTTGTCCGCCCGATGAACTTCCCGCACAGCACGTCAGTCCTCGTGTGTGGCAACGAGAGGAGCAACTTCAGGCTCCCCGAGTCCCGCTCACCAACGACTGACCGATATCCCGAGAGAATCCCGACTGTGGGGAGGAAGATGGCTGTCGGCGTCGTGAGCGAGAGGATGATGGCGAGTTCGTTTGCGTCCTCAACCTCGTAGGCGCTGGTAACCTTGACAAAGAAGGACGACGCACCGGCAAAGAACAGCACGAAGATCGCGATGAGCGACAACAAACGCCGTGAGCGAACGGCGTCCCGCACGTCTTTTTTGGCGACGGCCATCCAACTCATGCGTACACCTCCTGTCGGTTCGTGAAAGCGGCGAACAGGTCGTCGAGGGACGATTCCTCGGTGGCAATGTCGTGAATCTCGACTCCCGCTTCTCGGACGGCATCTATCACCGCTATCTTCGACCCGTCGGCAATTGTGACGGCGATTTCGTGGTCGTGTCCCTGAACCTCAAAAACACCCGGACAGTTTTGGACGGCAGCGAGTGCGTCTTGTGTCACTTGCGAGACGAAGAGGGTGAGATTGGCTGATGTCTCGGTCGACTGCCGAAGGCCCTGAATCGAATCCTGTGCGATAAGTCGTCCGTCTTGAAGTATCCCGACACGATCACAGACCGCATCGACCTGTTCAAGGATGTGACTTGAGAAGAAAACTGTCGCACCGCGGGCGTTCTCTTCGAGGATGATTTCGCGCATCTCGCGGGCACCGTTCGGGTCCAGTCCAGTCGAGGGTTCATCGAGAATTATCAAATCCGGTTGGTCTACCAGAGCCATTCCGAGAGCGAGGCGCTGTGCCATCCCCTTCGAGTAGCCACCCGCTTTTCGATCTGCTGCGTCTGCAATACCGACACGTTCAAGAATTTCTATCGGCGAGTCCTCGGCGTTTTTCGATTCGATGGCAAATTCGAGATGTTGACGACCGGTGAGGCGGTCGTAGACCGAAAAGGCGTCCGGGAGAACGCCGATTCGCTGCCGGATAGCGAGCGAGTCCATCTGGGCGTCGTATCCTAACACGTTCGCTTGTCCTGTGGTCGGGCGAATGAAATCGAGAAGAATGTTGATAGCCGTCGATTTGCCGGCACCGTTTGGTCCAAGGAAGCCGAATATTTCTCCATCTTCGATGGAAAGGTCCAACCCGTCCAAAGCGGTGAAATCACCGAACCGCTTCGTAACGTCCGAGAGATCGATTGCAGTCATTGCAGGTGGACGATGGCGTGGGTATCTATTGGTCTCTAATGATGGTTTTCTACCCCAGAAAAACGTCGTCGAAGGCTTTGATACCGCGAAGAGAGGATTCCTCACGAGTCGTATTCGAATATCGGTCGTCCCATAGGTGGCTGGCAAGTAAATCAGTTATTTGTGCTGCCACCGATATACGTTGAAAATAGTTGTCTTATCGTTGGTTGCTATACTGATCTTTTCTTAGTCTTAGTCGGTATTGACTTGCGTTGTTGCAATATCTCGCGTATCGTTCTCGCGTGACTGGCCCACAAAATGAGTGCACACCCAAACCCAATGAACGACTGCCGAAATGTAATCAAACTTCCCCCATCCACAACGACTTGCATCGGTATCATCAATGAGACAATTCCGATGAGGCACATTGCACTCCCAATCGCTGCAAAAATCGGTGCATCAAAGGCACGAACAAGTCCAAAGAAGTGAAGCCCAACAATGATTGCCACCACTGACGTGATGGCGCTCTCAAACCCTGTGCGTGTTAGGATCGTTCCTGCCACTGGAAACGCAATTACCATTAGTACCACCGAGATCCCGTATGCGCGGGTAGTGAACGGATTTTGCATGTCCTCACTGTCTTCTACGGGCAGCTGCTGTGCTTTCCGATACAAGTGTACCGCAAGCGCAAGTAAAGCAAGCGTAACTCCGATTACCACAAATTGCCCCACGGTTTCGTATGGCGCTGGTAAGCCAGCGCTGCCATACAGTCCCCATCCAAGTGCAAACATGGCGGAGATAAACGTGGAAAGTGCGATGCCTTGAAAGGATTGTACTGTCCGTTTGAGCGGGGCCATAAATACAATCACATTGCTGTTGCGGATAATAACTGTATTGAGTAGAAAGCTACAGGTAGAAGCCCTCTCCAGACACAATCGCTTACTCGTGAGCAGCGTTCAACGCGCTGTTGAGTTCAAACAATTCCGTGACAACAGCACTCTCGGCTACTTGGTATCGCGTTGGCGAGGTTTTCGGCACTTCCTCTATGATCTCGACTTCAAGTAGTAGGTCGATGTAATTCGCGACAGTCTGGCGAGTAACACCAGCATGGTCAGCGAACTCGGTCTTATTGAACTCCCGTCCTGGTGGTAGGTCGAGGAGTGCATCGATAAGAATTGCAACGCTCTCATGCTGGGTAAGATGGAGCCAGCCACTCGGGTGTGCAAGACGGGCCGCCTTCGTATCGAGCTCTTCAGCGCCGTCGGGTGGTGTCGTTTGGCTCATGGCTTCTGTCTGAGTGTCTAGTTGCCCACATACGCATATAGAAGTTTCCATTAGCGTTAACACCAATTAACATCGTTTATATACTACTCTTGAGTAACGGTTTTCATGGAAAAGCCGTCGGTGAAATGCGCCCTCCTTGCGGCTATGATCGCGAAACACCGCTGGGGGACACCAATTGACCAAGAACACCTTCTTGCAATTGCGGCTATCGAACAACATGCATATCCAACTGCTCGTGAGGTGTTTGCTACTCTTCGGAGTGCCGAATATATTACAAACAAGGGAAATCGCGGGATCGAACTCAACAATAGCGAATTCGGCGCATTAGCGGATACACTCTACCACGAGTGCCACTGGGAAGCCTTTGAAATCAAAAGTCGCCTCAAACACTATGAAGGATGGAGTCAGCACGATTGGGCCTAATACTGTGAACAATATTCGAGAGCGGGATGGTATACGACTCTAACCATCATTTCACTGGCTGAAGCTGACGAGACGGCACAGAACCGCGCACAGGCCGACCAATTTGCCTTCGACGTCGAAGCCCCGGACTCATCGAAGTGACCAACCAGAGCAACGAGAATTCCGCAGACCACCAATACACAGTCTCCATCGACGACGTGACCGACGAACTGATGGCCTGCACGGCCCGCACCACGTCCACCGCAACGCCTACTGCAAACACATGGCCGCCGTCAAGAGCGCAACCGACGACGGGACGCTCGATGCATTCCCATCGGAGGACAAAGACGAGACCAAACCCGAAGACTGCGACTGTGAGGGCCTCGGTGACTTCCCGTGCTGGCCGTGTGTAAGAACAGGACGGAAGGAACTGTCGAACTAACTCGCACTCCGATTTTTAATCTGTGGCACAGCGATTGATGTTCTTGATGCCTGCTTCCTTTCTCGTGTAGAAACTGTCTCCCGTGTTCGTACTAACAGCCGGAGGAGAAGGAGGAGCTTTGAGTATTCTGCTCAAAACCATTCCCGTACCGATGGTATAATCTCTAGGGTTGCGAATCCCAGATAGAGGCCGAAAACAATGGCAGCAATCCCTGCCACGAGTCCAACAATAGAGGTTCCATACAAGGCAATGGTTACTCCAGTCCATACCAGAACTACAGCAACTCCAACTAAGAGGAGCGTCCCAACCATTCCTAAAATAGCATCTTCTACTGCTCTGTGAACCAGCTCATATAGCTCCTGTTCTTCAAGTTCATTTACTGTGGCAGTCTCTGATGAGTCTATGCTTTCAATGCTGCAGTACGTTCGAAAAAATTTTTGACTTGGCACTTTCAAATAGCCGGAAATTGCTGGAATTGCTTGGTAGCATATCCTCGACTCAAAATACATAGGTGAGCAGTAGTCACGGGATGCAAGAATCACAAGAGAACAGCTACAAATTTCTATGTGAGACGAATTCCACTGAACTGAGCTCCTTTCAGAAAGATCAAGAGTCCCAATACAAAATGGAGGAGAGACGCCCACAAGGCACCAGCACGGAACGTAAACGCGAAAAACTAGATTGCGATAAACACTAGAAGAACCCCGATTAGAAGCGAGATTAGCGATACTTCCGTCAGTTGAAGTGGGCCAAATGAATAGGGTGTGTGAGTAAGAGAGCGATCAGATGCCATATCATACTATCCAACACCCACCGATATAAAGTCCGCTAGTTATTTATTCCTATCACTTTTATCTGGAATATGGCTTCAAATCTCCTCGCCACTGGATTTGCGTTTTTCTGGCTCCCTGCTCTCAGCACACTGTTCCTGGGATATTGGGTCTATCTTGACGCCACAATTCGAGGGAGCGACGCAGCTCTCCTCTGGGCAGTCTGCTGTACCGCATTTCTCCCGTTGATTATCGGATACCTGCTCCATCGCAGTGAGATTGGCGGGCGTCCCGAGCCAGCTGATCGCCGTGAACGTATCCTTGGCACGTATCTCGTCGCTCACGTCGTTGCCGCTCTCATTGTCACAATACTTCCACAAGTGCAACTGTCTAGACAGCTGCTCTACTTTGGCGCATTATTCGTTGGACTACTTCCTGGCTATTGGCTCGTCTGGACTGGTGGGTGGGCGCGACTTCGGCGTGAATTTGGCTGGAGTCATCCCTCGGAATCTGCAAGCTGAATGGCAACTATTCCAAACCCGAAGACTGCGACCGTGAGGGCGTTGGGGACTTCCCATGCTGGCCGTGCGTGAGAACGGGACGGAAGGAACTGCCGAACTAACCACCGCTTCAGCCCTTTTTATCCATGTCTCGCCAATTGACGTTCTCGGATATCACCGACCAGCGAACGTTCACCGAAAGCGCGAACACAGCGACCGACGATACACCTGAGGAAAGTACACAACAGCACACGGCCGGTATCGCCGCCGAGTACTTCGTGGGACGCTTGGGACTTTCTCCGAGGGCGAAGATTGACGAACCGAAGGAATGCGACTATGAGGGTTTCAGCAGCATCTCATAACCGGTGAGCCGACTTCATTAACACTATTCTATACAGTAATGATGGAAGCGATTATGATATTTTGTTGATAAAACCTATGTATGTAGAGCAAGTGTCTATACGTTGCTATGGAAATACTACATCGGTTACGCGGTGCCTTTCATTCAGAAACACCTTCTCGGCAGACGGAAGAGCAGGTACGAGCGTCCGGTGATATTTTTGAATGCGAAGAATGCGGTACCACCTTTATCTCGAAACCATCCCGTTGTTCAAAGTGTAACCAGAGCGACTTCCGCAATCTCGGCAGTTGTTAATCCGATATCACTCACCGTTCTCTTTCTACTGATACCGGTTCTAACTGTTGTGACCGACGATATACCCAAGACACCGACAGCCCTCCTCGCCCGAGCCCAACGACTGGCAGCGGTCACAAAGTACGGTCTATAAACGGACAAAAATGTGGACAGAAACCAGTAGAGGGCCTACTCGAGTGAAATTCACTGACTGACTTCAGCTGTGATATTGATACACTCTTCTAGTACAACTACGTAATGATCATTCGTATGTTTTCATCAACTGCCAGAGTATATTTATAACTACCGTCCTTAGCACTGATGAAGTTCTCACGAGGGGTTTGAATGTGGGGCTTCAGAATGAGAGTGAGACACAATGGGAGAGAGCAATACCAATACCCCAGATGACGACCAGAGTAGAGCAACAAAGCCATCCATCACTGTCCTCATTCAGAAAGCGATTACAGCACGAGAACAATCTGAATGGAGTGACTGTCCGCCATTGTACAGCGTTATTGATCCAGATGCACTCGATAGATTGTTTGCACCCACACAGGCAGGTACCGAACGTCGTGGGACTGTGACCTTTCACTACTGTGGTTACGAGGTAACAGTCAACACCGACAGAATGGTTGATCTCGATCCGATCAACGCAGATGAGACCTGATCTTGTATCGCTATTTCTAAGCCCAAGGGTAATTCCTTGCCTACCCTGAATTGTGTGGATTTTAGCGCACCTGTACCGCCACCAGTACACATTCTTCACGATGCCACGGCTATACCACAGTCGGTCCAAATTCTCTCAACGAATGAACAATTGCGTTCCTCGACTGGTTCAAAACTACAGATTAGCGGTGGTTCCTCCGTGATGAACGCACTCTTTCACTTGGCAGTTACAAGTCCCCTGCCCAAGTTACTAAGATGGTAAGAATAGATAGTCCACGAACACATGGCGGTCATTATCGAGTTATCACTTCCCTCCGAGAACTTCCCTCTAGGAACGATGCTCACCGCCGGTACAGAACTGCATATCGAATTCGAACGGATCGTCCCAGTCGGCGGCGATGTCGTGCCGATTTTCTGGGCATGGGATGGCGACTTAGATGCCTTCGAACAGCGTGTTCGCGAGGATCCAAATGTCCAGCAATTCGTTGAAATTGACCAGGTAGAAAATCGTCGTCTATATCTCCTGAATTGGGATATTCCACCCGGCGCGTTTCTCGAAGGCCTCACTGTCGCGGAAGGAATCATCCGGAACGCGCATGGCTATGGCGATGACGATTGGGAGTTTGAGTTATTGTTCCCCTCCCAAGACCAGCTGACCCGATTCCATAATTTGAGCCGCGACAACGGAATCGAATACACACTCGGTAAAATGCAAGCATTGAGCGACGCCGGAGCCTCACAATTAGCGAACATCGTTACCGACAAACAACGTGAAGCACTCGTACTTGCGTTTCAGCGTGGCTATTTTGAGACACCCCGACAGGTGACTCTCTCGGAACTGGCGGGCGAACTCGACATCAGTCAACAATCGTTGTCAGACCGGATTCGCCATGGTATCGAAGCTGTTGTGGAGTATGTGCTGTTCGGTGCGTCCAAGTAATGAAATTTCAGACTGTCTTTCATTCCCCACCTGACTTTTAAATGGCCCTGTTTGAACAGACCTAGCCCTTTTACAACTACATCCGATAGTAACTAGGAAATGGGCTCCTCTTCTGACGATGACGATGATCAGCAATGTTCAGTTGATGAGATATTCGAACTTGTAGCTGATGCACAACGCCGACAGATTCTCACCTATCTCATCCAGAACGCTGACCATCCAATTCCGCTCGAAGCACTTCTTGAAGAACTCATGACCCAGACAGATACCAGTGAATTAGATCAGCCAACTGAACAAGAACATCTTTTAACACGACTTCACCACCTCCAACTCCCCAAATTGGCTGATTATGGTGTGATTGAGTACAACGAATCGCTCCAGCTCATTTCGTATATCGAACAATCACGAATTGAGATGCTATTACAGTCAGAGCATATCGCTAGTGGTGGAGCAGAAAATAGTACTGGGGACGATCACGACTCGTAACTCTTTCTCACTACTATTCTCTCCCTATCTCTAGTCTGGTTCTCCTGATGTTGTCCTCAACAGCTTCCCGTGTTGGGAATACGTAAAAACGGATCGGCGAGAGATTCCAGAGAAACTCAGCCCCTCTTCTCTATAGCCCGTTAACAAATGCTTCCGCAAATCGCTGATCAGTGTCCACTCCTGAAGTGTATCCACACTGTGATCGTTAAGAGTGACAACGGTATCGCGCCAGAGACACCGCTGGCTTCTCTGCTTGGGCGCGTACGTATTGCAGATGAGAATGTTATGACAAGTACTGTGCCGATTTACTCACCAAAACGAGTGAGAGGGCCGAATTTGATGGAGGAAACGAAGGATCAAGAACGAGTGATAGACCGATTCTCACATGAAGGCGGTATAGGTTCAGCTGTCAGAATCTACCCGAGGACATACTCGAGGATGGGGTAGCGCTCGAGGAGTGACTGCCCACTGATCTCGTAGTTCTCAATCCAGGCATCGAGACCGAGGATCCGGCCGGCACCGAACGCTGCAACGGCCAGGAAGACGAGCATGTACGCGAAGTCGCCATTGATAACGCCGTGAGCGATGTCCCAGTTTCCGAAGTAGAACATGAGCATCATGAGCGCGCCGAAGAACGCCGCAAGGCGGACGACCGCGCCGACGAGCAGTCCAAGACCGATGAACAGCTCGCCCCACGGGACGGCGACGTTCGCGAAGTCGACGAACCACGGGGTCGAGCCCATCCAGGCGAATAGGCCTGCGATCGGGTTGCCGTTGGTCGCCGCGACGTTCGCCAGGTAGCCACCGGCCGAGAACGGTTCGGCGGCGACGATTTTCGTGAATCCCGAGTATGCGAACGCCCAACCCATCATGAGCCGAAGCGCGAGGACGAACCAAGCTGAGAGGCTGTGGGCACGGGTGCCAACCGTGTAGCCACCGATGGTGCTTTCGAAGGTGTTGCGAGTGTCTGGAGAGATGGTGGATGCTGTCATGGTCTCGGAAGAAAAACTTCCTACTTTCTAAAACAACGGCGAAGTATATAAGTGTATTTAGATAGGCTGTGTCATGGATTTGTATTGGTTATAGAAATTATTTAGCACCGCTATCGACTCATTTTTGTCTTGGTGAATGGCGACGAGAGTGAAGATACTGAGACACCTATCGACGACGAGAGCGGGCTACCGGAGGACCGTGACTGCGATGGCCTCGATGGCTTCCCAGACTATCCATCGTGAAAGCAAGCCGGAAGGAACTGCCGAATAAACCTGCGCTTCCGTTTTAATCCATGTCTCGATAATTCTCAGTGGCGTCAATTTATCAAATAAACTCCAATCGCAGAGTTATATATCTATATTTATTGCGGAATAGATTAACAATCGTTTCATAATTTTTAGAATGAAAACATATATGGCTTAGTTGCTTGTACCCCATACCAGACTATGGAACTCCTTCATCGGTTATGTGACGCCTTCAGTCCGGAAGAGGCCCCTCAGCAAACGGAAAAGCAAGTTCGAACAACCGGTGATATTTTTGAATGTGAAGACTGTGGTACAACGTTCATTTCAAAGCCAACCCAGTGTTCAAAGTGCGATCATAACGAATTTCGAAATCACGGCAGCTGTTAATATTCTGCTCAATCCAGGCGTTCTAGACCGTGTTTGCCCTTACATCCCCCCTTCGCTAAAGCGCGAGACTTCCCACGAGTTGGGATATTAGGGTTCCCGGTTGACAACTCTCCGAGTTTTAATAAAATATTCTTAACACAATCCGAAGCAAGAATTTTCTCCGGGATGGTGGTCGAATCCACAATCACTATCGTCGACGATTGGCTAGACGTTGATGGGAAACATGGCGACATTGGACACTATCTTCGACTTATTCAGTACGGAGCGGCGACGATACGCACTCTACTACCTCGATCAACAGAGTGGAACAGTAACGGTTGATGAGGTTGTGGAGTATGTTGCAAATCACGAAAGCGACGCGACTGATGAAACAATTCCTGACGAGCAGTACGATCGGATCGAACTCTCTCTTCGCCAGGTGCATATCCCGAAAACAGCTGAAATTGACTCGATTGAATATAATCGCGATGAAGGAGAAATTAATATTCAGGGAACGTCAACCGAATTTGACGCAATTGTGACCGTCGCGAAGGTCCTCGAACACGCCGACTGAGCCGAGTAGGTAGCCGACCGATGGCTCATTTCAATGGCTATCTCAGCAGGATACTTCCTGAATCTAACAGTCGAAATGTGCCCAGTGATATCGGGCGTCACGAAGTACGACCCGACAACAGAGGCAATCACGATCGCGCTCACGTGGGCGGCTTATGAACAACACGGGTGGGAGCAATTTAGTTCGACGGTGCGCCACGAACTCATTCACGCATGGCAGTACCACAAGTTTGGCGACGCGGATCACGGCACAACGTTCGCCCAGTGGACGGACGCCCTTGATACCTCGCAGCATTGCAAACGCTTCACTACACCCAAGTGGTGGCTTGTGTGCGAGGACTGCGGCGGTCGGATTGCCCGGTATCGACGCTCGAAGACCGTCCGTAACCCCGAGCAGTACAGTTGTGGTGAGTGCGATGGACCGCTACCCGTCGAGGAGAGCGATGGTCACTGACCGATTCTCGTTTAAGTAGTTCTCGCGATAAGGGATAGATACGAGGAAGATTTTCGCGGACTGCGGCTTTGTGGTTGGATTCTCATTGATGCACTTGATCAGTGGCAGCGCAAAAGTCAGTATGGTATACTAACCGTGAGCACGGATTATGGTGAATAGAGGAATTTCCGAATTTCGACGTACCAATAGCTCTACCGTACTGTATCTCAATTCCTCACGCAATATATTTGCCAACCGCCTGCATATCGAACAGTATGAGTGAGAAGGATTCACCGAACGCTGGCGAGAGGGGGTCGTCCGAAGGGATCCAAAATCAGTACGACTGGTCGTCGACAGAACCGAGTGCCGCTGTCGTCGAAACAACTGCTCAGGCAGCGAGCTGCGACCACCAGGAGCTCGGTCCACTCTACGACTCCATCGACCCTGATGCCTTTGACGCGATTCTTGCACCACCAACGACAAAAAACACCGATACGACCACATTAATCTCGTTCATGTACGCTGGCTACTCCGTCACGGTCCAAAGCAATGGCACTGTGAACGTTTCTCCTGTCTAAAAACACGCCTCGAATCGAAAGCATCGGTCATGCGGAGAACTCGCTCCTGCAAAAACACATCCCGATAACACACTCGCACTCATTCGTCGCCGGGCATTTCAGGATCATCAGCCGGCTGTAAGCCGGTCGCCATCAATCGCCGAGCAATCACCACAATTCCATTGTCGAAGCCCCGTCCAAACACTGCTTTTTCCGACACTATCCCACCAGTGTCCATCTCGTGGACCGAACTCACCAGAATCGTGTTCTTGTCGATCAACAACAACCGACTGATCGTCGTGTCGTCGTCAACTTCGAGTGGTGAGCTATGCAACCACTCTAGCCCCGAAACGAACACATTAGCGTCGGGCAGTGCCTCTGCAACCCGCTCACGAAGGTCCTCGGTCTGCGTGCCAATCAGAACATCAAGACCGGTGTCGAGTGCCTCTTGGAGCTGTTCGAGTAATTCGTCGGTGAGAACGTCTTCTCGACCGACGATGAACACGATTTCTCGTCCAGCGGCATCGATGAGTTGCTGGGTGCGATTCGCAATCGCGGTCGTTCCCGAGAGCGCCCACACTTCGTGCGTGATTTCTTCATCACCACCGTTCGATTCTGCAGGCTCGATCGCAGCGAGAGCCTCGACAAGCGTGTCCGTCCGTGATTCGTACTCCTGGCGCAGTGTCTCGGCAGCCTCCTCGATCGGCACGGCGCGAAATTGCTGGGGATTCGAGTGTTGGATCTCGACCAATCCTTTCGTCTCTAACACGCGGATCGCATCATACACGCGTGTTCGCGGCACTTCGGAGGTCTCGCTGATCTCTTTGGCCGTCCCTTTCGGCAGACGTGCTAAGGCCACGAAGCAGCGTGCTTCGTATTCTTTTAACCCGAGTTGCTGCAACAAATCGATCGCTTGCTCTTGATTAGTTATCTCGTTCATGGGTCCCAACCATCTGCCCGGGAACACCGGGGTTGTTCATACCGTTTTGGCGTCGCTCACAAGACAGTTGTTGTTGAACCCATCGTGCTCGCCCAACAGCACTGTCCATCATATAGTAGAATATGGGCGTCAATACGTATCAAAGGCACTCATCCCCGAACAGTCACATTGCTAATTCACCAGCTGTCACGATATTCACTCGGATAATCACAGAGTGCCAATGCGGAATGTGCAATTTATGGGGGTATTATTGCTGATTTCACAGTCGCGGCGGGAGTAATTTCGACGAGATTAGTAGTTGGAGATATAAGTTTCTACTCTCGCCATTCAGATGTATAATCAGTAACCCACATAATCACAGTAGCGTTATACCGGTCTAGCTCAAACCTCTACTTGGTACGGAGTTCTGATGGGTCCCAACCAATCGTCACTCCGTACCTTGCTGCCACATCTGTGGCAGTTTTTCGATTGCGATCGATTAGTCGGGAGCCCCACCAGCAGGTAGCACATCTTGATTCTCACTCAAAACGGTGAGCAGTGGCTCGATCTCATCGAATTGTGGCCCCTTCGTCACGCGTTGTGTTTCTTGATCCCAGTCGATGAACCCGTGATCTGCTAACTTCGGGAGATGGATGTGCTGCATCGCAATTGTCTGGGGTTGTTCTCCACCGTCTGTCTCCACCATGGCCGCGGAACCAGTGGGTGTGGTTTGCGGCGCATTGTCGACTAACGCGAGGAGAACCCGCCGTCTATGATGATTCGAGAGTACTGAGAGCTGTGTATCGAGTATCATAATGCACCAATTTGTGGTCACCTCAGACACGGTTAAATGGCCCCTATTTTGTGAATTGCTCTTCGTTTGAGGAAGAGAGAGAACTATTTGTGACCGAATCTATGAGAAGGAGTTCACTCACTTATTCATACACTATTTACCTCACGAGGTCGATTCTTGTGTATGGGTCGAGAACTTGACAACGTGGATCGCGGCATTCTCTATCATCTCCAGCGAGACGCACGGAATACGACGACTGATGAGATGGCTGAAACGGTCGGTGTCTCGGCCAGTACCATCCGGAACCGGATCGAAGCGCTCGAAGATGATGGAATCATCAAGGGCTATCATCCCGAGATCGACTACGAAGCAGCAAATCTCCCGCTGCGCGTGCTGTTCGTCTGTACCGTGCCCGCAACCAACCAATCCGAATTTGTCCAGCAAATGCTCGAGATACAGGGCGTGGTCGATGTGCGCGAGATGCTGGTTGGCCGGCGGAATATCTACGTCGAAGTCGTGGGGACGAGTACAAAGGATATCACGCGCATCACGGACACATTGCACGAGTCAGGGGTCACGGTCGAGAGTTCCGAGATCATGCGCGAGCGGCATATGCAGCCATTCGACCATTTCCATTTCAGTGAAGAAACGGCAGAGGAGCAGCGTGATAGCTAATTTTCAACCCATCTGATTGCGTATTTCACAGTACTTGAGGCTAATAGTGCGGGTATTGCACAATAACTCTGTTACAAAACGATAATTCGCGTCTCTCCGTGTGCATTTCACAACCTACCAATATAATTATTAAAAATGATTATATGTGTAGCCAATCGAGGGTCAAATATGCACGAGGATAGACACGCGATTGGCGATCGTAGCACCACAACAGGACAGCTTACCCTATTATATAAGCTGCTTGCTGATCACCGGCGTCGGGTTCTCCTCCAATGCCTTCGCAACACCGATGCTTCTTTGTCTGTTTCTACATTGGTGACGGAGCTCACACAGGGTGACGGCCGGGAACCCTCAGAGAGGGACGTGGACACAGAGATTGCGGTCCATCATATCCACCTCCCGAAACTCGCTGATGCAGGGGTGGTTGAGTATGACCAATCCGCTCAGCAAGCCACCTACAGCGCCCCACCACAGGTCGACGCACTGCTCGAGGAAATGCTGGTGACGGTTTCGACTGGCGAATAGGAATCCTCACTACAGGAATAATACCGAACCGCCCCGCCCGAATAACCGCTCCTCGTGACCACTGGACAGTCGGCCGGCAGAAACACACGGGTGCCCACCCAGCTGAAACACACCGGATTTCATCTGTTTTTCCACCAGCCAGACAGTCAGTTGGTGTTCTTCTAACCGTCCTCCTGGTAACACACCGGATTTCCTTTGCTTTTCACCGGATAGACAGTCAACCCCTGCCCCTGACAGTCCTCCAGGACACACCAGAGTTCCGCTGTAAACAACGCTCGCTCGACAGTCCCACCATCAATGGAACTGACCCTCTCCTGCTGGTACGCAGAGGACAGTCCACCGGGCTCTAGCCGGCTCGTCTCTACTGTGTTGCTCAATCTTGGACAGTCCAGCGTGCTGTACTCTTTTCTCTCAGGGTAGTCCCCTGACGTCCCGTGGACAGTCTGGCAGTGCTGTTCACTGCTCCTCGTCGTGCGTTCTGCGGAAGACGGTCGCTCTGATATTGGCACCCCCAGTATGGCGCCCATGTGGCACCCCACCTTTGCTGTCACACGGGCATTCCGTGAGTACGTGCTGCTGGCACCCCAGCTAGTGCACCAAGACTGGTTGACTGCGTGTCGCTCATTGGCACTCCACTCCAGTGCGGATACTGGCACCCCATATTATCGCTTCGCGGGTTTCTCAGTATGCCCTGGCAGGCCAGACTGTCCACTCTTCTCGTCTATCCCTGGTTCAAGGATATCACGGCCCCACTCGCTTGTGCTGGCCATCATTCCAGGTCTGCTGTTGCGGTCGCTGTCGCTGTGCTGTTGTAGCCTCTCTGCTGTGCGGCACACTGTCCAGTGCTACTCATGGCGGCTTGCCGCCAGTGCTGTGTTGCTGTTCCTGCTACACTGCGTTGCCCTCAGCGGGCCCGCTAAGTACAGTGGTGGGCGTCCCCTTTTCGTCAGTCTGTTGTTCCCTTTAGGATCGGCACGGCCTGACTGTCCCACTGTCTCGCTCTCTGTATTCCTCGTGTGACCTCGGTGGATTGTCCCTTCCTTCGATGTACTTCTTTCTCGGTTGTTCTGCAGAGTGGACTGTCCTCTTCTTCGTGTCCTGGGTGTCGTCGAGAATTCGCTCTGGTAGACTGTCCGGGTGCTATTGCTCCCGGCTATCTGCACTCTCGCATCACCTCAGATGCTTCTGCTGGTCGCCTGTTGGGGTGCCCTCTTTTCGCATGTGTTGTTCATCATCTGTTTTGTGATAGATTGGGGGTGCCCACTGGCTCTTGCTGTCGTGGATTCGTCTATGTTTCTCGGTGGTTCATTCTACTCTGTATTCGGGGGGTGCCAGCCCCCCGCGTTGTGTCGCACACACTTGTTTCCAGTTTCTGATGTTTCTATCTGATAGCCCGGCTTCGCTATTTTTTGCCCATTGGTTGGTTCCCATGGCTCTTCCTTCGGCCTGGGTAAACCAACTTGGTACAATCGTAATATTATAGTTGTTTCACTCCGTTATCCTTGCTTGTGAGTACTCATGCCAGCTGATACATCCGACTATGACGACGAGGACTGGGGTGCACAGATGGACATCATTGAGCGGAAGCTCAACCAGGGGAGCCAGCACCGCCGGAGCATCCTTGCTGCGTTCGCCAATGCAGATGAAAGTGAGTTGAACACATCCATTCTTCGCGAGCGTGCTGACGTGCCAACTGGGAGTGCTAATCACCACTTGGTGACGATGGAAGAGTGGGGCCTGATCGAGGATACTGGTGAGCGAGAGTACCCCGCTGGCGGTGGACGTCCAGCACGGATCTGGCGACTCACCGAGTTCGCAGAAGAGTTCATCGAGACGACTGACACGGCACTTAGTCCACCGCCAACTGCCGAGACAGCAGCGCGGGTTGGTGCTGTCGAGAATCGGCTTGAATCGGTCGAGAATCAGCTGGACGACCAGGAGAAAATCAAAAAAGCGCTCGTCTTGCTGGCGTCGAAAAGCGATGCAGTGAGTGACGAGAACGTCGCAGAGATGCGCGACCTGCTCGACGTCAATTAGCGGAGGGCGTCAACAATGTCTCCGCCGTCATCTTCTGACTCGGTTTCCGCGTGGCTGTGATCGTCGTCAGCGACCGTCTGGGTAGCTTCTCCATCGTCGGTAGCAAGCATATCCAGCGGAACATGGTCACCATCAGGCCGGTAGAGGAACAAGTCTGCTGGCGTCTTCGCGTCTTCTTTGACGACGATGAAATCCAGCATGTCCGTGTCATAGTCGGGAATGATCGGCGCTTTTATGGACCGGTCGCCGCCCATCGGGTAGGCAGTAGCATCCTCGAAGATCGCCTCAGCGTTCTCGAAGCGAGCGTGCTCTGTTCCGTTGTCGTCGCGGAGGACATACTCCCCACTGCTCTCCTCATACACCCAGACGTTGTCGCTGCTCCCAGGACGAGTTATGACCTCGCCGTCGATCGCTACGTCACCCGTGAGCGTGTAGAAGCGTTGTTCGCCATCGACGGAATGGTTCTTGTGACAGCCCTTCGGTTCTGTGAGGAGCGTCGTATGAACACGTCTAGCTGTCTGTTCCCGCGAGATGAGCAGGCATCGTTTCCCTTCGTTGACCGCCTGCATGACGTTCCGAACAGTCTGTGAGGGTTGGCTATTGCCAGTCGTGTGTTCGCTTTCAATATAGACCTCGCGAGCACCAGCCAATCGATTCATCACGGGATTCTGCTCTCGGTAGTGTGCGACAGCGTCGGCGATTTCCTCATTGTCTGCGTCGTCTGGGATGTCTAATGCGTCCTCGACGCTGGCGAGCGCGTCTGGCATGTCACCGCCATCCTGTGCGAGGATATCAACGACAAACCCGAGCTGTGTGAGTGGGACGTAGGCATCAGCCATTGGTGCCCAGTGTTCTGCGCCACCGTCATTCTCGCGATCGCCGATGTTCATGAAGCTCCGAGAGCGCACTTTGACTTGCCCCTGCTCGTTCTCCTCACGATAGTCGAGATATGCCTCAGGGATGTCTTTGAGCACATGCCGCCACGCACGTTCGGCGGTCTCAACGCCACCCCTCGCGGGAAGATACCTATTGAGTCGATCGAGACACGCATCAATCGGCACGAACTCACCCGGTTGTCCCTGTCGGATGCTCTCGTCGTAGATGGCTTTCAGTGCCGCATCACGCGATCGCTCGTCGGTAGCCGTATCGAGTGTCTTGGCGCTCGCCTTCTCTGGCGTGACGGTTTCGTTCATCCCGCCAAACTTGAGCTGGCGCATCATCTCGTCGTCCGTGAGCGGCGGGACTGCGAACCGCCCCAGACTTTCAGTGATAATCTCCTCCGCTTCGTCTTCATCGCGGATGTTCGGATACGGCGCGAATGTCTTGAGCTTGAGCGCACCAGAGAACCGGGTACCGCCGTCTAACGGAATTCGTGACCAAATTCGATGGTTTTCGAGCTCGGTGAAGTCCTCAATATCACAGTCACTCAACCGCCGTGTGAGTGGGCGGGCGTCTTCGTCGTCCAGCACACGGAAGAACACACCCGTGTTGCAGTTGTTCTTGACTGGCTTGAGCACTCCTGACTCTTTGAGTTGCGTCGGGTACTGACATGCTAGCGTCACCGAGAGGCGCATCGAGCGGGCGCGTGCCAGCATGTCGTCGACGTCAAGATTCTTGTGGAGGACGCGATCGGCCTCGTCGAGGATCGCAAAGAATGGCGTTTTCTCCGCGCCTTCGATCGAGCGGTTTTGAATCGCATTCCACAGCGGGCGAAGCGTACCGAGCGTCACGAGTTGCTTGATATCATCGTCGGAGACGGCCGTGCGAACGATGACGATCTTCTCATCATCGAGGATGTCCCGAAAGTCGATCGTACTCGCACGACAGCCTGCGATCCGACGGGTGACAGGACTCTCGACCCACGGTTTCAGCCGAGTAATCACGGGTCGCACAGCATCGTCATCCATCTCGGCGATTTCGGAGACGAACTCGCCAACCCACGGATCGTCAATCTCGTCGGCAAAATCTTCTCGCCGTTGGGCGTTCAGGAGGACGAAATACATATCGAGCACACAGTACTGCTCGTCTCGGTCCTCGATTTCGTGATTCGCCTGCATCATCGCCCGTGCCATCGACTCAACAATGGCGTTCATCCGTGGGCCCCAGTAGTCGTCGCCCGACAGAACGGCCTTGAGCACCTGTATGCGGTCTGTGACGTGCTGTTCAAGCTCCATCTCGCTCTCGCAGTCCGGCACTTCGAGGAAGTTGATCCCGATACTTCGATCGTGGTCGTCGTCACCTGGCTCAATCCAGATCACGTCGTCATGCCGATACTCGGGAAGTTTCTGGAGGAGTTCTTTGCTGTCTTCGGCCTTGGGGTCGAAGTAGATGAACCCGTAGCCTGCCCAGGCGAGCTGCACCATCCAGTTCAGCATCTCGGTCGTCTTCCCCGCGCCAGTGGTTCCGACAACCCAGAGATGTTGGAAAAGCTGGTTGAACTCGACAGGGGCTGGATCAAAGCCCTGCTGGGCACTGTCGTTGTAGCCCAACCACAATGGCATGTCCGGGTGATCACGAGCGCGTTCAAGCAATTCGCGGATCTCTGGGCCTGCCACCGGTCCCTGCTCTTCGGTTTCAGTGATGGTTTCGGTCATGCCATCCGCCGCGTACTCTGCACCCGTTTGCGTGAACCCGTACGGTTCGTTTGTGATTGTCGTCGGAACGGAAGCGCTCTCTTCGGCTTCACCCCCCAGTGATTCATCCGTCGAATCGTCTTCCCCACCACCGAAGAGCCGGTTAAGCATCTTTCTCCCCCGTGATGTACCCGCTGTGTTCGTGGGATCCAACTGGTACCTCTTCGCCGCGCTTGGTCTGGCGGCGATCGAGCTGGGCAATCGAGATATCCGCTGGCGGTAGATGCACAATCGGGGCAATCTCTAGCGACGTGAGCAGCATCTTTTCGCCTGACCACTCCCGGCGGGCCATCGCTTCTGCCAATGTATTCGGCGAACGACTCGGCTCGACGATGAACGCCTGCTCGGTTTTTGAGTTGTAGTAGCTCGCGAAGGAGGCACCGACCGCCTCGGCGTGGTGTTTGACCGCTTCCTTGTCGTCACCGACCGAGAGGTGACGAATCATCACATCGAACGCCTTCTCCTTTGCACGCCGATCAAGGACGTTTCCGATCTCCGTTGCATCGGCTGTCTCTTTCTCGCGCTTGGTCTCGGCGAGGTCGTGGATCGTGTAGACGCCGTTCAAATGGTAGTAGAGTTCGGTGAGATTCGTCGTGAGAAGCCGTCCAGTCTGCCAGTTCCACGTTGTTGGGCGAAACATGACTTGGATGACGCTCCGTACTGGCTCTCGACCAGTTGCACCGCCTGCTTTCACCGCATCATCCACGATATCGCCAAGGACGGTCTCGTAGGGATCGTCTTCGCGGAAGCCTTCGAGGTCACGGCGACGAATTGGCCACCATCGGTGCTTACGAAGCGTCCACTCACCACCGGCGACGTAATCCCCCTCATCGATGTGTATGAGGTCGGCCTCTTCCCGCCGAACGTCTGAATCAGGATACTTGTGCCGAAGGCGGGTGAGGAACCAGTGGAAATCGTCGCTACACGGGAGATACCGGAAGCTGATCTGTTCGCCGTCGTAGACGATCTCTGCTGCACGGGGCACGCTTCGCTTGCCACTCAGGTCAGAGTGAGAGGGATGAACGGATTCGAACCACTCGATTGCGGTGTCTATCCCGCCATCGTCTTTGAATGGCCGAACGCGAATGAGCTCATCACTGGCTTGGCTATTAGACTCTGCACCGAATTGTGCAGCACTGTACTCAGCGGACCGACTGAAGCGACTCATCGGCCTGCCCCCGGAATGATTTTCGAGGCTCCGATTAGCACACCGATGATCGCGAGATACGACGCGACGATATCACCGAGCAGTGCGTTGAGTTTCGGTGCCGAGTAGCCCAGGAACGCCGGCACGAGACTGTTCGTGAAGAAGACTGCGAACATCCGCTCAGCGAGGAATGTTGAGAGCGGCTGGATGAGGGGAACACTCGCGAGTGTCTGAAACGCGGTCACTACCATCTCGACAGCCTGGAAGAGGAGGCTCATTCCTGCTCACCTCCGTCAGCCGCCACTACCGAACGGTGTGTCTCTGGCTCACTCTCCGACTCATCACCGGATTGCTGCCCATCATCGAAGCGATCGCCAAGCTGGCGCTCTAAATACTCGTGCCAATTCCCGTGGTCACTCGGTTCGTAATCGACGATCGAGAACTCGACCGGATTCACATCCATGCTCATCTCAACCCGCTGCGGGTAGCACTCTCGCGTTCCGTCTTCGTCCACCGCAAGCAGCATTTCCGAGTACCCACGGTCCTTGTCCCCCGGTAGAGCACTATTGACGAAGGTTGCTTCCTCGGCATTGAGCCCAATTTCACTCCCGAACTCGGGCGTCATATCGTCCAAGTGGTGGAAGCACATCATCGAGGAGTTGTTGAAGATGACCTCTGCCTGCGATTTGAGCGCACTCGTCCCCTCGTCGTCTTTCGCGTAGAACTCGCTGATCGACTGCGTAGAGAACAACAATGAGAGGTCGTAGTGCCGAGAGTGACGGACAACCTGCTCCAGGAACGTCAGGTTGTCCGCGTGCTTGGTGAGATACTGCGCTTCGTCAATGAGAATCATCGTCGGGTCGTCGCTTTCCTTCGCCATTTCGTAAACCGACGTGAGGAGCAACCCGAGCATCAGCCCCGTCTCACCTTTCCCTTCCTTGAGCTGCAGATCAAGGTAGAAACTCCCGCCATCAGCGTTCAAGTCGAAGCCAGTTTCCTTCGTGAAGTGGCGATAGCGTGTGCGGAACGCTTCGATATCTTCTGAGAGAACTCGCTCGGCTGCTTCGCGGGTTCGCAGTGGGACGTCCGTTTCGCTCAAATCAGCGTCAAGAAGGTCGCCCATCTGATGAATGTCGGGGTTGTCACCGACCCCAGCAATGTGCGCGATCTCCTGAATCGCATCACGGAGCGTTGGCGATTCGTTACCGTGCGTGCTCGGGTCCTTGGTGATGCCTTTCTCGTTGTAGGCACGGCGTCCGGCTTTCTCCCAGACGTTCTTTTTCTCGGCTTCCAATTCTCGGCCTTCGAGGTCGTAGAACGTCTCCACGAAACTGATGAAGCGCTCCATCGCCTCGCTGAACGGCGTGGTTCGCCCAACGACCGATAGCTTCTCCTCGGGCGTCTCTTTGATTTCCAGCGGATTGAGCCCCGTCTCACCACCCACGACGATCTGCTCGGCATCGAAGAGCTTCGACGGGCCCGCAAGCCCTTCGAGAGGGTCGATGAGCACAACATTCATCTCGGGATTGCGCTCTTTGAGCTGAGTGAGGATCTTCTTCGACGTGGTGGACTTGCCGCTCCCGATTTTGCCGAACACCATCATATTGTAGCCCATTCCCCGCAGGTACGGATCGACAATCGTGGGTTCGTCCCGATCGTGATGGATGCCAACCTCAATTCCCGATGGCTCGTAGATGTTGTTCGACGTGTAGGGCATCTGTTTCGCCAGTGCACGCCCAAGCATCGGTGTCGCCTTGTTCATCGAATCGTAGACGAGCGGGGCGGCCGAGTGGGTCATCTCTTCCTGCTGGAAGTGTGCTGGCACAACCTCGCACCGAGCAGGTTGCTCTTTGAATCGCTGTTTCATCGTCTTCGCCGCATCCAGCAGCTGCTCTTCAGAGCTGGCACGAAGGCTCACATACGTCGATGTCATGAACAGCCCCGACCCAGATTCGGTCAGTGAATCTTCGATGTCAGAAGCTGCTTGCCACTTGCGATAGGCTGACTCGGCTCCCCAATGGCCTTCTTGCTCTTTCTTCTCGTAGTCGCTCTTGTGTTTGATCTTGTTCTTCTGGGATTGTTGCCGGGCATCGGATTTGGAGACGCCGAGTGCGTGTGTTGAGAGCGTAATATGCACGCCAGGCGTGTTCAATACGTCTCGGAACATACCGATATCAGGGTTCTCTGGCCAATTCTCGACCCACAGCCCAAGGACGTAGGTCTCTTCGTCCAGGACGAGATAGCGCTGATCATCATACCGAACCGACTCGGGAGCGAGAAATGATCGATAGCTTTCGGCGATCGGATCGCTGTCTTTCGTCTGTACATCGACCTCGTAATCTGCGTCTACATCCGCGTTCGCGCCTACAACCGGTGAATCATGGATCAGTGCCCGAATCGTCTCATCGGGAATCGTGGCTGCATTGTCCGCTCGGTAGTAGGAGCGAAGCAACCGCGTGAACTCCACAAGTGAGATGGGCGTCCCGGTGATCCCATCAACACTCCCAAGTGCCTGAACGACGCTTTCAACCCGCTTGTTCAGCCGAGCAGTCAGGTCAGTGCGAAGCTGCTCGAGGTCGTCGCCGTAGTTGTTCATCCGGCGAGCCTTGATCTGATCACCGATCAGCGGGAGGTTGGTCGCACTCCCGAAGAGTCCGGCAGCATCGTCCCACGATTCGGAGAGTTCGACCGGCATGACCTTCACGAGGATGTAGTGCTCGCGAACAAGCACACTCTCGTGGTCGTCGTCGATGATTTCCACTCGTTCATCGAGCAGGCGACGCTGAAGCCGATTCATCCCCGTGAGGTCCTTTTCGTCAGGGCGTTCAGCCGCCATCTCGTGATAATCCTCGCGATAGCTCTGCTTATCCAGCGAGCGAAGCGTACTGTATTGCTCAATCTCGAAATCGACGGTTGTTGAGAGGGCTTCATCCAGCTGCTTGATGCGGTCCTCCCATTGGGATGCCGTTTTCGTACTCATGTTTGCTGGGTCGACGCGGATCGCGGCAACAACCGAGCGGTCTGCCAATTCCACTGCGTTGTGTGCCGGAAGTGGCCGATTCACGGGAACCCACTCTTGGGTGGATTGGCCGCTGGTACTCGTCACGAATCGACGGACGAGGGGGACTGTTTGGAAAAGCTTCTGTGCGGTCGGATGCTCGTTTGGGGGTTGAGCGTTCTGACTCATTGGTTTGAATGTCGGAGTGTTGGTTTGCGGGCGATACTGTGGGTTAGCGGCGCTTCTGACGGGAATGGAGCTTCACGGATTGCCGGGTGAGCCATTTCGTCCGTTGGGCGACGAACTCACCTGCTGTGAGGTACGCCGGTTCGACAGCGAGCACAACCCCTGCACCCGCTAGCGCAGCGAGAGTTAGGAGGATGCCCGCGAGTTGGAGTCGCTTCGGGAGGAATGGCGTGAGGACCAAGATCCCGAGTGCCGGATAGATGGCACGAACGAGTTCGTTCATGTCCCACCGGCCGAAGACATCCCGTCCGCTGGCCATTTGATCGAGAACTTCTGCTCCGGGTGAATCTGACATGGGTAATCTGGTTATGTAGTGGATCACCGCAGCACAGTGCCGTTATCAAACGACACTGTTTGACTGCGAATGGGAGGACAAGTCCCGTCCTCCGTGGTTGAAAGTCGGTTCGTGGTGTCAGTCATCGTCTGGGCTCGCTCTGTTCGATTCTGCTGTGTACTCCCAATCCCGGCTGTTCACACGTCGCTTCCGCATGCCCTCCTTCCCGCCATCGGTCCGAACGGCTCGAAATCCGTCTCGCTTACTCCGGGCCCATTGCTTAGCGGATGCCGTGCGCTCACCAGCGCGTTGACGAATGTTTCGTAACTGGTGCTCACGGGACTGGATCCACGTGGTCGCTGATTCTTTGCGCTCTTTGGCACGCTCGTAGGATTTCTCGATTCCCTCCTTCGAGGGGCGACTCTTGTTCGCTGCCTTGCTCATCTTTCCCGCGTAGCGCCGCGTTGCGATCGATGTCCAGCCGAGGATCGCGACCGACAGAATCGCACCACCGAGGAAACCCATTCCGGCGAGCACGTCCCCAAGCGGACCGAATCCGAAATCGAAGTCAATGATCAGTCCAAGCCGGAGGAGGAAGGCCGCCGGGAAGACGAGGATGAGCAGCGTGATGTAGTGCCACGCTAACCGCGCGAAGAAGCCGCGCATCCACTCAGCCGGTGCCGTGAGTGCCATGATCACCAGGAGCGGCATGCACACCTGATAGAGGATGAGCAGCGCGTGGCGCGTGCCGTACATGAGTGCCAGAGCAGCAACTTCCGAGACGCCCGCACCATGTGTCAAGACGACAGTGAGGATCGCACCGGAGGCCACTTTCACGAGCCCATTCAACGTCGTGACCATTTCTGCCCCACTCGGGGCAAGCGTGGTCGCAAGTGCATTGTTCAGCCGGGCAATTGCCGTCCCGATCTGCCACCAGAGGCCGATGAACATCCCGCCAGCCGTCGTCTTGACTAGCAAATCACTCCCATCAAGATGCTGTCCGATGCCGGGCGTCGTGACCTTGATCGCGGAAAACCAGTGGTTCAACACTAGCAGTATCATCGACGTTGAACCGACGTATGGAACATAGAGCTGCCAGAAGACAGCGTTCCAATTGGGATTCTGATTCTCCACAGGGTAGCCAAGGATGCCGAGGTAGCCATCGTTCGTCGGGTATGGCGTCCCAACGATGAAGCCGGTGAACGCGTTGATGAAGTCCTTGAATGCCTGAGTGAGCTGGTTGGCAAGCCATGTCCCAGCCAGATAATTGATCGCGATCTTTGCGGTCTCTTTCGGACCTGGAATATCCGGCATGAACCCACCGAAGCCACCACTCCCAGACGAGCCACTGCCCGGCGCATGCGAGCCATTGGTTGGCGTCGTTGTCGTCGAATTATTGGCCGCAGATCCGTTGGGCGGAGTGATTTGGAGCATTGGTTGTGACGAGTGCGGAGTGGCGGCGATCGCCGAGGTAATCAGCATCGGAACGAGGAGGCTGATGGCGAGACTGACAACCAACACTCGTCGGGTGTTGGCGTGCATGCTTTCCTCCTTAGACACCGGGTAGACAGCTGGTGTCGACCGGGAAGGCCATCCAGCCCATCATGATGCCGAGCAACGAGAGACCGACAAGGGCGCTAATGAAGCCTTTGTGCCCATCCATCTGCATGCTTTTGAACGTCCCTTGCTTGCCACTCGACATCGAGAGTGCTTGTCCACCTCCACCGATGAGTTGGCTCAGCGCGTACGCACCAACGAGGAACGTCCCGCCAGCGGTGAGGAAGAACGGGAGTGCCTGTCCGATGAACTTGGATTGATTACAGACGTTTACGCTCCCGCTCGATTGGGCAGCAGCACGACCGATAACGAGCCCCGACGTAAGCGCGACACTGTATGCCTTCGGGATAGCTTTTGCAACCGTCTCGTCCTTGATTCCAACTGCTCGACCAGCACGCACGGCCACTGTGTCTACCAACTCTACACCAGTGTCAACCGTCCCTGCAATTATCTGTGAAACGGAATTGCTAGATGCTGTTTCTGACTCACTTCCGTCGCTCTGTTCGTGGTTTCTTGAAGGAACCATATTCCATCCTACTCAATTAGAACTAGAAATAAATAGTTTACGGACAGTAGTGTCTTTTCGTATTTGACTGTCCGTAAACTACAAAAGGACAATGACAGACAACACTTACGTATGATACGCTACGAATTGCAGCCGATGGTTCGACTAAAGGATGTTGACAAGCAAATCCTCGACCTGTTTCACGAAGGCGATCGAACGCAATCATATCTGGTCGACGAAACAGGCTACACCCGCCAGTATATCCATCAGCGATTAGAAGTGCTGGAAGCAGCGGGCTATGTCGAAAACATCCACGCCAAATCCGCACTGTACCACCTCCTTACTGACCCGCGCGAAAACACCGAGGACAATCAAGAGACAAACTCATGAGCGCACTCAAAACCACCATCGTCGATGCGATCAAGCACAGTCGAAGAGTACGCTTCTGGGGCGCGATTCTCGCCGCTGTTATCGTTACCTACGTATTCGGTATCGAGGGATCTGGTGCCATCATTATCATCCTTGGCACCTTCCTCATTGCGAAATGGAGGGCGTGACGATGGGAGCTATCGGAAAAGGTGCATCCGCGATTTTGTTTGCATTTGGAGCTCCGTTCCTCGCGTTTGGTCTCTCCTTCATCGGATTCTGGTACTACCTTTCGATGTACCTTCCGGGTGTGTGGGCAAAGCGAGTAGCCTTCCTTGTCTCTCTCACCTGTGTTTTGCTCGTTCTCCGGAAAATCAGAACTGTATAATGGTCGGGATCAAACCGGCTTCCCATCAACCGTGATATTCTCCATTACGTCACCCGACCCGCGAAAGAGCATATTCTTCGTCGCCTGCCAGCCGGGCGTCTGAACCTGCATATTTCGAACCGTGACGTTGTTTGCTGCATCATCGACAACGAGTGCTTTCGTGGGCGTCTCGTGGATTGCTATCGAGACGTTCTCGATCAACGCTTTCTGCACCCCATGGAGGACAGTGAGACTCCATCCAGTCGGCTTCTTCTGGATAATTTGGGTATTCTTGACCGTACAGGAACCATCATCTAGCCGGATGGGACGCTGCTCGTAGTAGAACTTGTTTCCGAACGACTGGTCGATGATGACCTTGCACCCGATGATCTTCGAGTCCGTCCCACCAATTCGGATGTTCGATGCCTGTGAATTGCCTGCAATGCAGCTTATCACTTCAACGGTGCCGTCTCCTGTACCTGGATGGCCGCCGATCACGTAGATTCCGTTATCAGGCCACCCGCCACAGATGACCCGTTCTAAGCGGAGCTTCCCCTGCGTGCGTGGATGCATCGTAATCCCCGACGTCGCCCACGACCGACCGGCATACGGCCCGCCGTCGTAGGTATCTCGCGTGTTGATTGTTTTTTGGTAGGTGAGCCCACCATGTCGAATGTCGATATTCCGGGCCCGAATGAACGCATTCTCAGTCGCGGGGTTCAGTCGAAATGGTCCCTGACACCCGAGCGAGTGCATCCCGACTTGCCGGATATTCTGAATCACCGATTTCCCGGCCGTATGATGGTTCAGAATCTGCATCCCTTCGTTCTTCCCGCGCCAATCAACTGTGAACCCACCAAACACGAAGCGTCCCTTGTGTGGTGTATCAGGCACCCCGATTTTGAAATGCTGAGCAGGGCCGTGATACTCCCCCTTGGTGACATCGAATCCCTCGATCGCGTCCACACGTCCGTGCGTGAGGACTGCGTTCTGTCCGATGATCCCGAGATTGCGAAGTCCAACGTGACGATGGCTCGTATTGAGCTTGTACCGACCGGGTGGGAAGTAGACGAGTGTATCGTTGTCGATTACCTGCTCGAGGACATCATCGATCGCTTGCTTCCCCGTGTTGTCTGCGCCTTTCTTCGCGATGTTGACTTGGTGCTTGAACTGGTCGGCGTACTGTGTCGGATCGAGTCCCGACGGTGTGTTCTCTGTTGAATTCGTACTATTGGTGCTGTTCGATCCATCATCAACCGCACCAATTCCACTGCCATACACACACCCGGACAGTGACGCAAGTCCGAGACTAGCGGTTGTCGCGAGAAACGCCCGTCGACTATGCGATCCGTGGTCATCTGTATCAGCGGTTGGTGGTGTCATAGGAGGAATCACTGGCGTTTCGGTGCAGGCGTTGTTTCTAGAATACGTTATTACATCTATCTAGATAAGATTTGTGCACTTTAATTCAAATATACAATTTGAATTTGGATAAGGTATAGCACGAGACGTTAGCAGACTATACCAACAAAAAGAAATCGATCAGGACGGGGGAGACATGAAAATACAATAAACTAAAGAGATACCGCTTACAGCGACAGAAATCAGACTCTCACGGCAACTGGAAAACTGCAAAGTAATCACGAGATTTTCAATGGCGCGGTCACCCGAGCAATTCCTGCATCCACCCGTGCGAGTACAGATTGTGCTGGTAAATCAACCCCGGTGGGATAGTAGCGAACCATTCCTTCGTCTGCCGATGGATAGAACTTCGTTCCTGGTGGTTCCGACAACCAGTGCAGCACCTGATACAGATCTCCACCCGCCATTCCCGTGTGGAACAACAGCACGAGAGCACCGATCGCCATCAGTACCCAGGTACCCGAGAGTGCGAGGCCAACAGCGAGGGGCGTAATGACAAGAAATGGGGCTGCTGTAATCAGAATCAGTGCACAGCGGGAGAGAACCGTATTCTCATAGATGGTTGCTGGACCGACGAGAGTGAGTGTGAACGAGACATCCGCTCCATAAGCAGCAGCAACAAGCCCATGCAACCCTTCATGGATGACGATCATGCCAAGCACAATACCACCAGTGAGTGCGAGGTACCCGAGTGGTGAGAGATTGGGGACGGCGGGGTACGACTCTCGGAGGAGAGGGATGGCAAAGATGGCAAACCAGCCGAGTGCAACCAGCGGGAAACAGCTCACGGATGCACGCCCAGAGAACTCGAAGTTCGAGCTCTCGACAAGTGAGTGTGGTTCATAGCCATTTGTACTGAGTATCGGCGCGGGGTCCGGGGGAGTAGGAGACTCACCCCATGTCTTTAGATCTGTGAAGGGAGTGGTTCGCCATGCGGCAACTGCCTGGGTCAGCGAATCGAGAATCAGCGTGAGGCTGCTGATGAGAAACACAAAGAACGTGATACCGACCGTCCATTGCTCGAAGCTGGTAATCGTTGCTGGAGTCGGATTATCAATGATAAACACGGCAGCCCACAGAATGAGGAGGACAACGCCGAAGCGGAGGCGGTGGTAGTGGTTCCATGTTTGTGTGATCCCGCGCCAGGCGATTTGGGGTGTTTTCTTCCAGTTCATCACAGTTCGAATACTGAGTAGATGTGTATAAATCCGTTTGGGGGAACAGAAGGACGTCAGTCGTTACAGATGAAATGGATGACAGCAACCTACTCTCCCCCACTTGTATGAGCGAGGGTTTGCAGGTTGGAACTCACTGATGGCGTAGAGGGAACGCATTCACGTTGATCAGTCCCACAGGGAAGTACTGAGCGGCTTCATGAGCTAGACTGACTAACGTGAGTGCAGACCGACACTGTGGCGTACGTGCCACAGCTGTCCATTAATTTTCCCCCAGATATATTTTATCATTAAACAGGTGGCTGGGGATAAGAGAATGGGACATTGCCCGAATCATGAACGAGAGGTACCAGACACGAGGTCCCACATGTGCTAGTCGCTGAATGTAAAAACAGACGACAAAGACGAGAGAAATTGAGCGGGTAATATCCTCCCCGCGCTACTAAGCAGTAGCAGAAGAACTCAGACAGTGGTTCTCTATACTTGTTAGTGCTGTCAGAAATATCGTGCGATGATACAACGCGCGTATTGGTTAACGTGAGGAGCAAGTAGGTTAGTCATCATCAGCGGTGTACGCGCCGCCGCGTCGCTTGATTCTCGCGACGACTAGTCGCTGTTCGCCTTGTCGGAAGGTCACAGAGAGGCGGAATTCGCCGATGCGTATCTTCTTGTACGGGCTGTTCTGCAATGGTTCGCCGTAGTCTGGCGGATCTCGCCACGGAGAAGTAACGATCTCATCGAGTTTGTCGAGGATACGGTCTTGTTCGGTGGGTGAGAGTGCGTCGAGGTCGCCTTGTGCCGTCGAGGAGAGCTCCCATGTCCACTCCTCATCACTCATCGTCCGTCCCGAACTGCTCGCGGGCCGCATCTGCGCTCAGTGTCTTCCCCTCGCGGATGTCTTCCTCGGCTTCGAGGAGTGCGATGAGTTCGTCGCGGTCGAACGTTGGAAATTCGACGCCATCTCGGAGCGTGTAGCGGATGAACTCGCTTCGACTGTTGAAGCCACGGCCCTGCCATGTGTCGTCAATCTCGTTGAGGAACGATTCAGTGACTTTGAAATTCACGGTGACGATATCGTCCTCACCGTTCCCTCCCGTAGTTGCTTTGGACATACGCTAGTAATACGTGCGTCTTACCAATAGTTGTTTCGTCGAAGTCCCCACTCTTGGCTCGCTGCTGACTACATCCTCTGAATCGGTCATCGCAAATTCAACCGGTCGAGAAACAGCCACAGTGGCACGTATGAAGACTTTTGTGAATCGGTATCAGATCCGCTTACACTGCTACGCGATATCCATGACAAGGAAGGAATTTCGAAGTTAGTATACTAACCAACGAGCAACAAATTGCGAGCCCGCACTCTCGATCATTGGAATGACGAACAGCAACCTACTCTCCCCTGCTCTTGCGAGCAAGGGTTTTCAGGCAGACGTTTGTAGCCTGTTCCACGCCTCCGCGTCATCGGGGACCAACTCATCTCCGCTACCCCTGTGAGCGTTACATGGGTAGGAGGGGAGCGTTTCGAGTCTGGCGAGGGCGTAGTGGCCCGCAAAGTGCCGCTTCTTCCGGTTGTCCCAGTCATCGGCGCGGGCAAGCTCCGTACGACCGTGGCTCTCGACGGAGAAACGCCGTCGATCTGGTCAATGTCAGACCAGTGGTCGGGAGAGCAAGCCGGTGGCCGTCTTGCTTGCCACAGTAACGTACCAGTTGTGAGTTGTTATAGGTCTTTTTCTCATTCCCATCGTATTGAAAACAGACGGTAAATCACCACCTACATCGTAGAGCGTAAGATCACGAGTCGTTCTTTGCATCTTTTGTGCCACGAACGGTTTCCTCGACGGTCTCGATACCAGCGTCATGAAGTACATCCCCGACGATGACCGTATCAGCGACACTCGCCATCTCGTAGGCCGAATCGTAGTCGTGAATTCCACCACCATAGAAAAGCTGTGCTGACGAGAGTGCATCTCGTGTGGCAGCGACAACAGCTGGATCACCAAGCATGCCAGAATACTCGAGATAGACGATTTCTTGGCCGAGGACCTGTTCTGCGAGTTCAGCATAGGCAACGACGTCATCAATATCGAGATCACAGTCCGCTTGGGTGAGCGTCGCAACTGATGACGCCGGACTCAGGACGATATAGGCTTCTGGCTGGACGTAGTCCCACTCAAGATCGGATGAGCGAATCCATTCGTGGTGTGCTCCTGTGATCCACAAGGGGTCATCAGCATTCAGGACGATCGGTAGCAAATAGCCCGAAAGTGCCTCCGGATGAGACGGTGACGGGCGGTAGGTCGGTTCGACAAAGATGGGAATCTCGGTAGAAGCGAGTGCATCGAGAATCGGTTGCACGCGTGCTTCCGTGACGTTCGTGGTACCACCGATGATGATTGCGTCCGTTCCTGTGTTAGCGATGCCAGCGTAGGTATCCCCGTCGTGGAGTGCTTTATCCGGGTCGACCTTCGTGACGTGCTCCCACTGCGCCCACACAGCCACCATAGCTCACCGTAATGCGATGACACGCAAACCACTTTCTTTCCGCAAAAATTGATCCACTTTTGTGCACTATCTTAGTTCTCTGAGATATTCGTGTCTCACTCCCCGTTGTCGAAATGGAAGTCGTGTGTATCAGTTCGTTCAGGATTCTCCCCTGTTAGAAGTATTAGTCTCTATGAGTATCAATTGGATTCCACAAAGCACTGTGAGGCAATTCTGACTCACCCCGAAGATTTTCTCGGGGATCAAAGCAACCAATACGCTTCTCTTCCCACAAATAGTGAGTGTTGAGTACCAACTCTTCTACTCAGCTAGCACCATTTTGCTGTCGTAGTAATAGTAGATTTTAAGTATTGATGATTAGTCACTCCAGTATGACTAATTCAAAATCCGACCAGGACAATAGTGCTGACACAGACGAGAACGAATTCGGTCTTGATTTTGCGTCCTATAATCTCCCGACCGATCTCACTGCCTTTCAGGCACACCTCTTGTGTCTCATCTACCGCTTAGGGCCCGCTGAGGGTGTCGATCTGCAGGAAGCTCTGGAAGACATCTATCCTGAGCCGATCAATCACGGCCGATTGTATCCCGGCCTTGATCGACTCGTCGAGAAAGGACTGATCTCGAAACAAACGAAAGCGAGCGATAAGCGACGGAATGCGTATGCGACTGTCGGTCGTGGTGACTGGGCAGTCGAAGAGTATCACCAATTCATGCACGATATTGTGACGCCAGAGTAGCCATCAAAAATAGGACTCGATTCGGGTCTGGTCTCTTACGGGAAGGCTCCTGCGAACGGAGACAGTGCGAAAATGACTGTCCTCATCGCGAGCACGTCAAGTAACACGAAGACAGTGTTTGCGAGTTGAGATCCGTTCGTCTCACTTCCTCCTGTTGCACTAAGCGGGTGTGGAGATTATTAACAGTGTTAAGGCACCATCACCAATGGAGCACAGAGAAGTCCCACTCCACACTAATAGTGAACCGGCCTTGTGTGGTGCGGCTGTTTTATGATCTAGACAGTTTCCGAGAACGAAGGACAGCTCCCCTTATACCGATTTCTCTCACTATGTCGATTCGTAGTAAGAAGCGTGAAGGCGGTGAATCGCAAGTAAAACGAAGCTGTTAACGACGGTATCAACTTGGGAGGCCAAAGGTGGACTACACATTTCTACTGGTACGGGCTACGAATTTGGATCGTCCGCATTCGAATCACCTCCTGTTTCATCGCTCTCGATTTGTTCTGAATGTAATAGTGCTTCTAATCGTGGGTGTTCAGTATACGAAACGAGCTGGAGTGAGGAATTGTACTCGATCACACCATAATCCGCTAATTTTGGGAGGTGAATATGGTGGAGATGAATTAAGAGACGCTCCCGAGATAGTGTAGAATCAGTACTTCCATCGGACATGAGTTCTTCAAGCAGTGCTTCGAGGGGAATGGGACGATTAGCATTCTCGATCAGATAGCTCAAAATCTGCCGACGTTGTGCATCTGCGATGAGGTCTAAGTGTTCATCAAGAGAACAGCGTTGATCATCATCGTCATCCGACGGGCTCATTCTATGGAGGTAGCAGAGCCAGTTGGAAAAGGGATTGGTCTGTTCAAACAGGGTAGTTTAAAAGAATAGTAGTGGAAATCATACTTCTGACGTGCGGAAGAGGACATATTCGACAATCGCTTCAACGCCATGTCGAATGCGATCAGAGAGTGACTGCTGACTAATATCCAGCTCTGTTGCTAATTCTGAGAGTGTCACCTGCCGCGGTGTCCTGAAATAGCCACGTTGGAAGGCAAGCACGAGTGCTTCTTGTTGTTTGTCAGTGACGATATTTGCTAATTGGGACGCGCCAGCATCTTGTAGTGCCTGCATTTTCCCAAGTATATACTCGATATTATTGTCGCGGCTTACATTGTGAAAGCGCGTCAGATGATCATGCGAAGGGAACAATAATTCGAACTCCCAATCCTCGTCACCGGACCCATGTGCGCTCCGAATGATCCCTTCTGCGACGGTGAGACTTTCCAGAAACGCACCAGATGGGATATCCCAGTTGAGAAGATACAAACGTCGGTCATCGATCTCGTCAATGGCAACGAGCTGCTGAACACGTGGATCCGCTCGTACCCGGTCTTCAAAGCTATCGAAGTCCCCATTCCAGGCCCAAAAAATAGGGACGACGTCGGCGCCAACTGGGACAACTCGCTCGAACTCGAGATGAACCGCTGTTCCTGCAGTCAGCACCGTTCCTAATGGAAAGTCCTCGGGCGGGAGTGACAGCTCAACAATAACTGCCATCTGTCTCTGACCCATCTATGTATACAATCTTAGTAGCTTGGGTAGATGCGTCTAAAATGGTAGCTGGCAGACGTAGTCGGTTGTGGAGGAAGTTATTTTCGCTAGGAGACGAAGAATCAGTGTTCGATAACTAACAACTGAATACTACTTGTTTCGCTTGGATTGAGCGAGTTTAACTTCACTGTTCTGTCATCAGTGACTGTCATTTCATAACCGTAGTACTGGAACATCACTGTTCCGTGGCGTCCGTTGGTTTCGTATGTTGGTGAAAACAGTTTGTCTCTGAGTGTCGGGCCACGAATCTGTGCCAGCAGATTCGCTGGTGTGACGACATCTATTGCCCGCCCTGCCGTACCGATCACGAATTCAGCACGGCAGCGACCGGGTGTTTTAGCAGTATCTGGGGAAGAATTGCGACCGCACGTTCAACAGACGCCATAAGAGCGAAAGAGAAATAGCAGTTGACGAGCTCCGCCGTGGTCGTCGTAGCTGAATTATGACTACCGACGGAGGAACCACGATGAACACTGCATTACTGGCTGCCTAGACGGATCCGCCCCCTCATAGAAATTCCACGATGGGGAGGTTACCTGATGCCCGGTCGCACGAAAATGCCGTATTGCACGCCGATTGACTTCATGCGACGAATGCTCGCGGGTGCTTATTCGCCACTGACAGTCAACGCAGGTGAGGAGCCGTTCAGTTGTCATACGCTCAGGTCCGAACTAGAAATGATTAATCAGCATGGTTGCTTTCCCAAGGGGTTCATTTCGACCCCCGTTTTGCTGGGTTTATCGGCACCCTGGCCGAGAACAATAGAATTTTCAACAAGACTGCCCTTGTCGAAGTCGTTCGGAAATCGCTTGGTGTAAAACCCTGATCTCAGCAGCGAGATCCTCAGTTGTTGTCCGGCGTGGAATCTCATACCATCCCTGCTCATACGCGGCTATCAGTGGCGTTTGTTGCTCATTTGGAAATCCGAAATGACGTTCTGAAACAGACGAACAAGTACGCAGTCACCTGCTGCCAATTGAAAGACGACCACTGCCACACACTCGTCAATGTCTGGCTGAAATAACTGATCAGACACACCAGCAATTCAGGCCAGCACCCCTGGTCAATACCGGATAATTTCGGTTATTTCTCTAGGAATAGATTGCCACCCATATACATATCACGTTACGCGGAGTTCAAAGCGGAGTCGTGCCATATCTTCGTCGACAGAGGGTGGGTCGTCCTCGAGCATGCAAAACCACTGGTTGCCCACTCGCATAAACGAGGGACATTTTCACGGAGACGTGACGTGTAATGACCCAGGTAAAAGAGAGGGAGAAATTGATCGATAGAGAGCTACTCCGCGTGTATTGTTCACCCACAGATATGGTGCACTATTCTGTTTCACACTCGCTCACTGGTCGCTGATCTATATGCCGAGCCACTCGTCGTTCCCGACATGGTACCCGTTTGCCCGGCAAAATTTCGCCGCTTGCCGACGGACTGCCCTGGATCCCGGAAGTTTTTCTTTGGCACGGACTTGCTCGACGATCCAGTCGCTGAGCGCCTGAATCCCTTCGTCGTTGTCATCGGCGTCGATCGCTTTGAGTTCCTGGAACGTCTTCTCGTAGGCTTCACGTTGTGACCCCCGGAAATCGGTGTTCGGAAGCATCTGGCTAGCTCCCACGACCCGTTTCATGGCAGCGGCGACTGCCGGCCGCTGGACCCGTACTCGGACGGCAGCAGGAGAATCGAACGCCTCCTCGTCCGTATCCGGAATCAGTTCCTCAATGGCATAGATCCCGTCGACTGATTTGACCTCGCGGTCGCCGACTGCATCGACGACCTCGGTTCCTGTCGCCGGAAACTCTAGCGATTCGAGTTCCGGCTCAAGGTCGGTGAGTGCTCCCGCTTCGACCGGTGGCTCCGGTTCGTCCCCACGCTCCAATTCCTCGGCGATACTGCGCTCTCGCTGGCGTCTTTCGGCGTCGTCCGCTTGTTTGTCTCGTCCCGATTTGTTATCTGCCATCTCGCACTTTTGGTGCTCTAGGCGGATAGTCCTGTGGTCAAGGATGGGTGTCCCGAATGCAACGGAGAGGCTTCGACGGGTTCAGCGACTGCGTCACTGATTAGCCGGGAGGGTCCACGGTTGACGAACCACGAGAATGCGCGGCTAGCCCTGCATCCGGCGGACGAACTCGTTGAGTTTTGCTTCGATGAGGGTTGCGACACGCTCACTGTATTGCCAGAGTGCGGCGTTGAGCAGTTCTTCGGTTTCGTCGTCGAGTTCGTCTGCTCCACGAAGGACAGAGTCTGTGGTGATCTGTGGGTGATAGACGCAGACGACGCCGAGCGAGGTATCCGAACTTGAGGTTCCCGCCGTGTGGATTCCGTACTGGTCGGTTCCCCAGACACCATCGCCGCCCTGTCGTTCCAGTTCAGAATCGAGGGCATCGAGGAGTTGGAGTTCGTCCGCTGTGAGGATCGGCTCGTCACCGTCGAACAGTTCAGCATATGCCGCCGTCCGGGCACTATTCGTCCATTGTTCCAAGTGGGATCGCGCTCGTAGTACGAGCTGTCGCTCGTCTGGAAACTCAGCCATGCGCCTAGTAGGATGGCAAGGCCAATCAACGTTCGTACAATGCGTCTTGCTCAGCTTCGACAAATGGTGGCACGCACATGCACCGATTAATGACGACGGGTCGCGGTACCGTGACTCTCGGAACCCTTATACATCGCCCGGTTGTACAATTGTTTGTAATGGCAAACGGTAAGGTTGATTTCTTCAACGATACAGGCGGCTACGGTTTCATCGCGACTGAGGATGCTGACGACGACGTGTTCTTCCACATGGAGGACGTTGGCGGTGAGGATCTGACGGAAG
>NZ_JAJFAY010000011.1 GCF_021083305.1 Haladaptatus sp. DYF46
GGGTGGGCAGTCGACCGAGCGTCCAGCAGTGGCTTGAACAATTTGTGCATTACTATAACCGCCAGAGACCGCACCAATCGATCGACAATCGAACACCTGTCGAGGAGGAGCTAAACTAGACAGTGCCCTCGTGAACGTGTTTTCGAATTCCCGATGATTAGTCAATTATTTCTACAGACCAGCTCATTTGGACTTCGACAGGCAACTCATCCGTGTGTAGTATCTCCGCGATCTCTTCCGCCGTCACACTCCCTTGCTGTTCAACTTTCTCCATCAACTCGATGAACGCACCACTTGGGACTGCCGCAGTGTCACCTCGCATCTGGAGATAAAACTCGGCGGCGCGGTCGAGCGCCTTGCTCTTTGTTTTCTCACCGGTCGCCTCGAGGAGGAACACCATCCATCATTCTCGTAAATCGGTATTCGAAGGCGCATATTTTTGCACACGGACCTCACGATAGATGTGTGCAATTTCGCGGATTCGTTTCTCGCGTTCTACAACTCGGTGTTTTTATAAAAATTCAATTAATGAGACCTCGTAAAGCGATCTGTCTACTCAAGCGGTTCATTGTTACATAGATCACTAATGAAAGCAAATTCTCGAGTCAGCTCGTGGATGAGTTCAAGGTGATTACTTTCTTTTAGGACTTCCAAGCGGTAGTAGACACTATTTCTACTAAATTCAGTTTCGTCTACAAGCCTTCCTTTCGTAGTAATCCCCCATGGTTTGTCACCATTACGTCCTTGTTTTAGACAGTCGAGAAAATTGATCTCCGTTTACTCGTGTTCGGACGTTCAACAACAAGCGTATCACAGTCCCAAATTCGGAGCTTGCGGACTCTGCTGTCACAAACGTCGTAGCACATGATGAACTTCGCGAAGCTGTCTCCTTTGGAATTGGATATGATGACAACATCGCGGAAGCGACAACCAGCATTATCGCCGAGGCAGACCGCCACGAACAAATTTTGCTGATCCAGCCTCGGAGGTTCGGGCCACAGAGCTCGCAGATTCCCATGTCGGCTTACAGGCTCGAATCTGGATCGAAGATCCGAGCTGTGCTGACTTCTCGGAAGTTCGATCGGAGTTTATCACAGCTGTCAAACGGCGCTTTGATGCAGAAGGGATCACGATTCCATATCCTCATCGGCAATTAACAGGTGGACTGTCAGTCGTTGATGCCTCCCAAAGCGTGGAATCGGCACACCAGGTGACGACTGATCGACCACTGGATTTGACTTCTTTGACGTTCCGAGTGTGTAGCGTAGTGGACCTCCTTTGTGAGAGTAATCGTTCTTGATCTATCCTAAGATTGGATCAAACGCGGTACTCATTTTGCAACCCAAACTTCTTGCCCAAAACAGCTATCCGAACTATTTGAGATGGCTACTCTTGATGTCCAAAAAGATACTGCACGAGGAGAAAATCTCGCGAGAAGAAGTCGCCGATCGATTGCAAGCGATTGCACGTGAGCTTCGAGAAGGTGGAGACGCTAACATCGATGTCGGCAATAAAACGGTGCCACTCTCACCAGCAGACTCTGTTGGGTATGAAATCGGCACTCAAAAATCATCATCGGTACTTCGTGGAAGTCGCGAATCAGTGACCATTAAACTGGACTGAAAACCCGAATAGGGGAACAATTGTGTATCGTCGGTAGAACCTTGAGACCAACCCCCGTTTATCGATTATGTCTCCATCAGTTCAGAACGGTATCACAGTCGCTCAGTCGGTTCGAACCGAAATACAAGAAAAGCAGGTAACGTTTCTCGCAGGGAGTATCGCATACCATGCATTCATCTCTCTTCTACCCTTGCTCCTCCTTGCGTTTTTAGCATTTGCAGCGATTGGAAGCAGCAATCTCCAAACGCAAGTGATCAGTTTCGCTCGCTCTCTTTCTCCCGAGGTCGGTAATCTCGCCGAAACAACCCTTGAAAGTGAACAGGGACGAGCGAGCGCGTCGATCGTGGGGATTCTGACGCTCACATGGGGTGCGTTGAAGCTTTTCCGCGGACTGGATACGGCGTTCTCCGAGATCTATGCAGCTGAAACCGATGACTCCATTCTCGATCAAGTACGTGATGGGCTCATCGTCCTGTTCGCGATCGGATTTGCGGTGATTGCAACGATTGTTGCAGGCACACTGCTTGCCCTCTTTCCTGCAGTTCCATTTATCGAGTTGCTCAACCCGATCGTATTGATCGTAGCACTCATTATCGCATTTTTCCCGATGTATTATCTCTTTCCTGGCGTCGAAACTACACCACGTGAGGTTTTGCCTGGGACAGTATTTGCGGCAGTAGGATGGACAGCACTGCAGGGCTTGTTTCAGATTTATGTACAGGTGGTTGGCTCAAGTGCCTCGGGTGTGCTTGGCGCAGTACTTCTTTTAGTCACATGGCTCTATTTCAGTGGGTTGGTACTACTCATTGGGGCAGTGCTGAATGCCGTCCTTTCACACCGAACGGAAACAGCAGATGAACAGACAGAAGCACGACAACGATCACTCACCCGCGATGATGCTGCTCGGTATGTTCGCCTCGTTCGCGAACAGATATTCGGGCGATATGAGCGAATGGAAGCGATAGAAGTGCCAACCGACGAATCGTTCTTGAACTCGATTACAAAGCGACCTGTCACAGTCGAGCTGATTGAGGAGAAATCGAAAACGGACGATGGTACACAATACGAAGTTCGAATGCGATGGACCGAAAACAGCAATGAAAAAGCAAAATAATGTGGGCAAAACGCTCATTAAACTCCTCTTCGATTTTCTATGTGAATTATGGTACTAAATTTTGGACTGGACAGCAGTTCGATGGTTCCATTGCAAGCGAATAACACGCTCACGACCTCGTCCATCGTCAGCAATTACGTGATTCCCGCCGCACTGTTCCTTGTAACACTCGTCGTTGTCTATCTAATTGGGCGGAGTGTCCTCATCCCACTGCTCACACGAGTGCTGAAGGAGCAAGGCCATGACCCAGCTGTTCGAAGTCTGGCCGAGAATGTGGCTGGCGTTCTCGTCTGGATACTTGCCATTGCCCTCGCATTCACGGTTGCTGGCTTTGGCGGTGTTATCGCCGCGTTCGGTGTGTTCGCCGGTGCGATTGTCCTCGCGATTGGGTTCGCCGCACAGGAACTCCTTGGTAACTTTGTTGCTGGGATTTTCATTCTCAAAGACCGACCGTTCACGGTTGGTGATTGGATTGAATGGAGTGGTGGTGAGGGGCAAGTTGAGGACATCGATTTGCGTGTGACACGAGTGCGGACGTTCGATAACGAGCGAATTACCGTTCCGAACGGTGACTTAGCGAATGATGCGGTGAAGAATCCAGTCGCCTATGATAAACTTCGACAGAAATTTGTCTTCGGAATCGGCTACAATGACGACATCGACCATGCAAAGGACGTGATTCTCGACGAGGCACGACAGCACGATGAAATTCTCGCAGATCCAGCACCCGATATTCGGGTGACCGAACTCGCTGACTCGTATGTTGGATTGCAAACTCGCTTTTGGATCGGTAAGCCTGGACGAGGGAACTTTACGCGGATCCGATCAGAGCTAGTGCAAGCAGTGAAAGAGCGGCTTGACGCCGAGGCAATCGATATGCCGTATCCGGTCCGAACGCTCGAAGGATCGATCGAGGTCTCGGAGTAACTGGGTACAACCCGACGTCGCTTTTCTAACAAAGAGTTTATTTTATTCTTCCTTCGCTACCTACTCTCGATTATTGGGAACCACTCTGTCGTATATCCCGTCTTTGGGAGGATCCACCGCTGCTCAGGACCCCGTTCACTCACACGAAGCTCAATCGTTGCGTCGAATACTGATCCGATTTTATCCATTGGGAGTGAATCCCGATCCTGTGGAAGCGTGTAATAGCCGAGTCCCTCAACACCACGGACAGCACGACAGATGGGGTGTAGAAATGTTGCAATGTCAGTCGATGCTGCTTCCATCACTGGCTGAAGCGTATCGACGTAGAGCTGAACATCGATTAACCGATTGTCCCTTCCGTATTCTTCCTGCATTGCTACTGAGTGAATGAGAGCAGTTTGAAGATCAGCCAAAGTTCCACCGATGGATGTGATCTGGGCGTTTTCTTGTTGACTGCTTGTTGCCGCAGCCGTTGATCGGACTGTTGCTTGATAATCAATGATTTCAACGGTGCCGGGCAGTGGCTGAGCTGGTGTCGCGTGGCGTTGAAGCACTGTTGGAGAGCGGTCGAGTAGAGCAAATAGATCATAGCAGGTCGAATCGGGCTCGTTCATGAGATAGGAACGTTCAGCATTGAAAACGTCACTCGGAACGTCCCCGGCGACTAGAATATTCCCTCCGTTCTCCTTGAGTTGGGCAAGTTCGGACCGGATTGTAATCACTCCATTTCCCGAAACGGTGATGAAGTACCCTTCAAATCCGAATGAAACATAGCCATTGGTTCGTGGTGTACCATCAGCCAAAGGCTGGAAAAGTTCGTTTAGTGCATCTGGATTGATTCGGTCAGCGAGTCGTTCCGTCACCGCTTGAGAGTTAACCCCGATCGCATTCGCAACAGCGAGGACGACTTCTGTTCCGAGATCATTGGTTGGCGCATACTCGTATGTGATTGCATCTGTTGAGCCGAATGGAGCACCAGCGAATTCAGTAGCCAATGGAAGATTCGCATCAAGCTCAGGGACGAGCGGTTCGTTGGTAATGTGAATTTCACCGGGTTGTCGAACTCGGATCGCATGATCATGCCACGAGAAGATGACTTCGGTTGAAAGTTGGTGAGCGGAATCAAGAGTGAATATTTCGTCAAGCGCTTCGGGGTTGACCACGTTGTAGAGAGGATCAAGTGTGCGTGAGTCTGTATCCAGAACAGTTCCCATAGCTTCACTAAGACGAATACTGAGGGTTTCGCTGTCGTCTTCAGTTGGCCTGAAGTGTTGGCAGTGCTCTGACTGGAATATTTCGCGAATCGTGTGCTGCTCGCTGACCATAGTAATCGAGGAGTATATCGCGTTGCAGAATTGAAAGCTTGTCGGTATGAGGTGTGGTCTCTTGGCACCTTGTGGTGACTCTAGTCAATATTGCTTTTGTCGAATTCTTCCTCAACGCAGAGCGACCCGCCGCAGTCCTCACAACTGTCTTCTCAGGCTGTTTGACGTCCTTCAAGCGCTGGAAGTGCGGAAGTTGTCCACTGCACCGCTCGCAGTACTGCGACGTATCGAGCTTATCCATCTACCGCGTAAACGTTGCGCTGTGGTCCACTTCCACGAACTCATGATACTGCCAGACAGTTTTGTTACAACCTTATTACTCCGCAATTGCTTTGAGTAGAATCGGCAAGAAACAGTTCAACAGCGTAATCGTTACTACACGTAAATTATTTCAGAATAGAATGTTTATTCAGAAATATCGATGGTAAGCCGTGAAAATTGGATAACGATTGCCTTTATCGTCGTAGCCCTCCCCGCAGCATATGCAGTCGAATTCTTACTGAAATCAAATGGCATCGCTCAAGATACGGCCTTCATGATCTCGTTTTTCGTACTGCTTGTTGTTGGCGTTGGTCTCCCAAGATTTGTAACGCGTAGTGGATGACCTTAGTCACGCACTAACTGTACTTGACTATTTCAAGTAGTACTGTCTTCGTCGTCTGAATTACGTCGTATCTGTTAGCCGTGATCCGCGCTTTCTGTGAGCATTCGCTGGTCGGTGATATCTGAGACCATCATTTAGTGAGACATGAATAAAAAAACGCTGAAGCGGTGGTTAGTTCGGCAGTTCCTTGCGACCCGCACGAACGCACGGCCAGCACGGGAAGCCACCGAGGCCCTCACAGTCGCAGTCTTCGGGTTCGTTGTCGTCCTCCGATGGGAAAGCGTCGAGTGTCCCGTCGTCAGTCGCATTTTCGACGGCAGCCATGTGTTTGCAGAATGCGTTGCGGTGGACATGGTGCGGGCACGTGCAGGCCATTAGGTCTTCGGTCACGCCGTCGATGGAGACTGTGTACTGATGGGCTGCGGGGTTCTCGTGGCTCTCGTTGGTGACTTGTACGAGTCCAGAGGCATCGACGTCGAAGGGAAACTGTTCGGCCTGTGCGCGTTGGTGTGTTGTTTTGTCAGCTTCAAGGGCTGCAGATACACCGTGCCATTGGTTTCTACGGGTTTGAAAAGGTTGTCTCGGCTGTTGATATAATATTAAAATCGAGAGTCTTCGGAACAGATTGTACAGAGAGAACGTCTATAGCCCAAACGTTGACCTATGTTCTGATCGATGAAGAGGTATGGTTGAAGAACACGACCTCAATGGATCGGTTGCTATCGTTACCGGCGCAGCGGGTGACATCGGCGGTGGTATCACACGTGAATTGGCGAAAGCTGGCTGTGATATCACTATTGCTGATCTCGGAGTCTCGGAGGAAGCAGCCGAGAACGATACGATGCCAGATAACCGCGAGCACGCACGTGAGCTCGCTGATGATCTCGAGTCTTTAGGCGCAGAGACGCTGCTCGTCGAGTGTGACGTCACAGACGCAGAGCAGGTCAAAAGCATGGTCGAAACGACCGTTAATGAACTCGGTTCTCTTGATATTCTTGCGAGCAACGCGGGCATTATTACATATTCTCCCGTGGAGGAGATGGACGAGAACGACTGGGACACGGTCATGGACGTTAACGCAAAAGGTCCATTCCTCTGTGCCCGCGCGGCGATCCCACATCTCAAAGACGGAGGAACAATCATCAATACGGCGTCGATTGCGGGTGAGATTGGAGCTGAAGGGATTGCCCATTATTCTGCATCGAAACACGCGATCATGGCGCTCACGAAGACACTTGCACTCGAACTCGCAGAAGACGATATAACAGTCAATGCGATTTGTCCTGGTATCGTTGACACACCAATGTGGCGTGACGTACTTACACCCGCTAGCGATGAAGCGTACGAAGATACGATCCAGCGTTCCATTCCGTTACACCGAGACCAGAAACCCGAAGATATGGGTCGTCTTGCGGTCTTTTTCGCTCAGAACCGTAATATCACCGGCGAGGCAATCAAAGTCGACGGCGGGATCACGCAGGATGTCCTCTAAGCACCTTCGTAATTGACAACTTTCTTGTCTGTCTTACGGAGTTACCGACTAGCACAGCAAGGGGTAATTGTGCTACAGCTCGGAAGACTGTGTCAGTCGTGCATAGATATATGGAGATGGCAGCGATGAAACAACAGGTTACAGACGAACCGTTGTCGGGTTGAAGCAGTTTGATGGTCATATTGGAGGACTCGCCGCCACCTGCTACAGATGAACTATTCTATTTACGTTATACTCGATAATGATAAATACATTAATGAGAGAAATTATATGTCGTATCTCATTCATCACTGACTTCGCAGACGACTTCACGAAGTTCTTCCAACAAACCCGGATCATACTCTTTGAGGTGTTCTATATCTTCGCTGAGTGGTCCGTCAAGCCGCGAGCGAACTCGCGAGCGTGTTTCGTACTCCCTCTGTTTTTCATGCTCTCCAGCTAGACATTCACGTTCATACTTGGTCAAGATACCACGGCCAGTCGACATGCCGGATTGATTCGTTAGTGGCATTATGACGGTGTTGGTTATGTAAACTCATAAATATTGGCCCATTTAGACAAGGTTGGTTGTATAGGCCAATTTTTAAGTCATATGGGTACATACAAGCAAGTAAGAAGCACGGCGCCTCGCAGAAAGGCCACGTGTTGCAGCACGTGACCGTGCTTCTGGTGAAAGAAGCATGACTAGCAATACCCGTTCCGTAGAAAAGCGCATCGACTACCAACCACCTTTCTTTGGAGGACAGGACTAATGGCATCCTTCGACGAGAAACCCAACGGCGGACTGCTCTCCCTCGAGGCCCAATTCGGCACAAAAACCTTCCACCCCCTCAAGCGCCTCGAACCCACTCCCGATACCGCCACCCAGGACCCAGACCAACCCACGCCCACTACCGACGAGCCAATCACCCGCGCATACCTCGTCGAACTCCGCGTGGGCTTTCAAACCCGAACCAAGACCACCAGCCAAGCGCCCTTCCTGTACTGCATCTACACCACGCCCGACTGCCAGCGATTCTTCGAACGCCGTCTCCCGATCGACTACGGCGAGGAGGGCTTCCAGATTCCCGAGGACACCGACACCTATCGCTCGGTCGCCACCACCAAAACGGGCAATCCAAACCTCCCTTCGACACCACCAGAAGAAACCCACATAGAAACCCGCGCATACTACCAGCGTATCCTCAAGCGGTGCTACGACATCGACGACACCACTCACACCACAACTGAGGTGCACGCCTAAATGGCACCCACAGAACGCCCTCTCCAGAGAGCGACAGCCATCGGCGGTGATGGACGATGACCCGCGCGTCCACCTCGATCACTCCCGAGGAGATCGAAAACACATTCGAACGCTGTCCGGACTGCGGCACCTACGCGGTCCAGATCACCGACTCTCATTCTTGCAAACCCGATCTCACAAGCAGTCTCACTGACGCTGAACGCAACCAACGCATTGCCGCTGACCAATACCCTGCTGATGAAACAGTTGCCATCATTGACCAGCATACCGCCTCTACCGTTGCCTATCACGAACTCGATGTAGACAACCACCTCCTCTGTGCGCTCACCACCGACACACTACTCGCCTATTGCACTCGGGAAGAGGCTCAGAACGACCAGCATGCTCCGTGCCAGCGCTGCCAACGCCTGCGCCAGACCCAGGAGGCCGACCAATGAGCGACCAGCAGATGGTCCTCGAACTAGAGTGCACGGACCCGATTCAGATCCACACGCAGAAACGGACGCTCACAGGCGTTGTCTATCAGTGTGAACATTCAGACCCCGAACTCTCCTGTCGTGGTCCTGAGCCCGGTGAGCACATTCTGTACATCGCCACGCCAACGAACGATCTGTACCGCTTGCAGTACAGTTACTACGACGAGTACGAGCACACCGAGATAGAACTCGATCAGTACGGACGCACCCCTTCCGGGAAGTACGCCTGGCTACGTACCTATGCTACTGTCGAGTGTATCGTCAACCCGACAGGAGGCGAGCAGACGTGAGTGGGTATGCCCCGACGCCGTTGAATCCACACGATGCCGACACGCTCATTACACACCTCGCACCGAATGACTGCGTTCGCATTACAACCACAGAGTTGCCACAGACGATTTGCACCGTCAAAGCAACGAACTCACCGACGCGCTGCGGACCACATCTGGTCCTGACGGCTCCACCGATCACCACGACTGCACAGGACGACCTGCAGCAAGCCACCTTCCACTGCGTCAGTCAGCCCAATTCCGCCATGACTGTTTTCGAGTACACCCACACTACCACTGACACGACTACCCGTTGTATTGGCACGCTCACTACCATCGCTCACCTCCCGCGTCTTTCGACGCCAGCAGAGGACACTGCGGTCCCAGTGGAGGTGCCTGCAAATGAGTGACACCACCACGTCCAGAGCGTCCAGTGTTCTCGATGACAACGCTTCAGTCAATGACCTCGTCGACCACGTCCAGACACTCACCGACCGCATCGACGAGCTCGAAGCAGAAGTGGCCGCGAAAGACGATCGAATCAACGAGCTCGAACAACGAGTCGATGCCAGAGAAGACAAGGCAGCCAAAGCGAAAGCCCACAGAAAGGCACTGGCCCGCAAAACACAATCCTGTGGCAAACGCATCGATGAGTTGCAAGCCCGCGAGTTCGAGAAAGGTGCCCACTTGCTCGCCGACAATATCGACAAAGAGCAGATCACTGTCGATGGTAACAAACTCGAACGCATCACGAAAGATGACGGCAACACCTACTTCCGACTCCCCGGTGAGGAAGACGCGCTCGGTCGTGGTGGTGCCGTCGCCCATTCGACGGCGGATCTCCTCCCGATTCAGCGATTTGCTCGGTATGACGACGAGATGCTTGCATCCGTGACCAACCGCAAACCCGACGAACTCGCAAGCAAGGCGTGGCGCGAACGTGATGATGCTGGTCGTTACTCACTCTGGTCCAAGGGCAGTGGAGAGATCCGAGCCTACCTTGATGCGTCAGAGCTAGCTGATTGGATTCGCCTGAAAGAGGCCGGTGTGAGCAAGAAATACTCGCAAGAACTTGCTCGACGGACGATAGACGCGATGCATGAACTCTCGAACGGACGTCTTGGGAAAGTCAAACGCCAACGGTCCAAAGACGGACTGAGCTACCAAGAAACACGTCTTGTCCTGAAAACCGATGTGGAACTTCCCGGTGAGGTCACGAACAACGACACGGACAACAGTCCGACCACAGACGGGGTTGCCGGAGAGTAGCGTGGTCGGGACCAAAACACGCCCGAGAGGGACACAACTCTAACACGAGCCCCCAGACAACCGCGGAATTGGACGTCCCGAATTGACACAGTTTGGGACTGACGCCGTACGGCTACTCGTGAGTACGGCAGTTGTATCGGCGTCTATCGGCTCAAAGCCAGCGGGAGGGGGAGAGCAGGTACCGGCCACCGCATCTGTGGTCGGAAGCAGGTGATTGAATCCGAGATCCAACGTGAACTATTCATGTCCGTGCTCAATTATCGTATTGTGCAAAAAGTCCACTCTGTTACTCGGGCTGATACGGATCTGTTGCAGTATCGAGTCGGTAGACATCGTGTGCTGCATCGAAATCATCATCGAATGCATAGAGGTAGCCGAGTCCTTCAGTCTGCATGTAGGCAACGATGCAGGCATCGACGAACGAGAATTTTTCATACTGCCGGAAGAGTGCTTTCGCGGTGGCGAAGGCGTCGGTGGTCAAGAACTCGATGTGAAAACGCGTGTTCTCCTCTAGCCGGTCGAGAAAGTCCGTTGTAGCGTCGTGCCCAGCGTGCGTCGTTAGTCCGTTCAATGTCTCCGCAAGCACGTAATCAAGGACAACTGCCTCCGGAAGTGATGCTGTGTCCACACCCTGTACGATCGGGAGGGCAGTGTCGTGTGCGCCGTCCCGACGATAGGCAGCAGCGAAGAGGACAGTCGTATCGATGAGTGCACGTGGCATTTAGTTGACGTCGACGCCCCATGCGTCGTGGTCAGTCGTTACGTCAGTCTCGTCGTCGCCGTCGTAGCCGCCGAAGTCACTAAATGTACCACTTCGACGCTGGACGACATGAATGTGGACCGTACCGTCATCCTGGAGCTGCCAGCGAAGTTTATCACCATCATCGATATCGAGTTCACGACGGATTCGTGCGGGAATATTCGCTTGATTCCCCGAGACTTTGCTTTCGGAATCCACGTTCTCACTGCTCATACAGATCATGAGGGGAGTGCCGAATATAAATGTAGTGTGTAGTCACACTACCGTCGCTGAAGAGAAAAAACAGTCTTGTGCGAGCGTCAGTCTCGCGACTGATCAATCTCGTGCGAGATTATGAGATTGAAGAGAGTGTTGACGACGACTCACCGAATTTCGCCGCGGAAGCGGCCAATGCAGGTCGTTAGCTCTTCGAGACGGTCCAACGCTCAGAACAGAATACCCTACTCGTGAATTTCCGTGAGAGGCGTGCCGAGAGTCAGCAAGTCTAGGACAAATACTTGGACGTCCTCGAGCATGCGAAGAACGTCTCCAAGACGAACGACGTATTGGTTGCACGGTTGGGCTATCGAGAGGTGGCAACGTACTATGGCTGTGCGTATAAGAACGACGTCTATCGGATGATAGAGGAAATGGCCGAGAGCGTTCCCGGCGTGACCTACAAGGAACCACGGACATTGTCGATCGACGATGCGATGGGTGTCGGTGGTCACCACATCGAAACCACGTTCGCACATCCAGACTTGGCGGATGGATGCGAGTACACGAAGCCAGCGCGGGAAGAAACGGAGGACGCTGAGTATAGCGTTGTGATCACAAGGGTTTGCAGAACCCCCTCTCTATTACAACGATATAATCAACGGGCATTGTGGCAATAGAAGAGACGAGTCGTACTATCGGCGAGAATTGTATCGGAAATACCTGGTTCTATTATTGCGACAGAAGAGAAGACCGAGAATTGGGATCTCACTTCCACTCAAAAGTCAGTCGATAGCACTGTTGGCGTGCATCAATCACAGACGGTCGTGAGTCAACGAGATCTTGCTCTTGCAGTTGGGTTAACGCCGAGCGGATGGTTCGTTGTGGAAGGAACGTTTCTTCTGCAAGTTCAGGTTGAGTCAGCAGACCGTTGTGCTGAAGTACCTTTGCAACCAGTTTAGCACTCGGTGTGAGGTCCGAGAGCTTCTCAAGAGCAGACGGACACGACAAAGAGGGGCTGTCTCGCGATGAGGTTTCGCAACGAGTCACTGTCTGAGTGCTCAAACTACTATGACAATAGTCCGTCGAATCGACAGGGAAAATAGTGAAACATTCGTTCCCGTCTTACTCTAGCCACCTATACCAACAAGCCATAAAAGTATATGCCAATTCTATGTAGAAATAATTATTAGGATTGGATCTATTTCTACATATAGCTCTATCTTACTATATTTAACCTAGCCAGAAGCTTAATTAATTTCAACTATTGATATCAGAATGGATCATGAACCCTAACCGTCGGCGGTTCTTGAAAGGTGCGAGTATCGCTGGGCTCACCACGATCAGCGGTGTGGCGCTCACCGGGACGACCACGGCAGCGTCCTATACAATCGACAGCGACCTCCGACAGACCGTTGGAATCTCCGGTAGCCAACTCGATTCAGCAGTCAACTCGATATCACCAGGCAGTCCGCTCGTCGGTCTAGGTGACACCTGGATTGATGTTCAGAACACGCGGAACATCAATGCGGTGTACATGGCAGCCCACGCTGCCCTCGAATCTGCGTGGGGACGAAGCAACATTGCACAAGAGAAAAACAACATCTACGGCTTCGACGCACGCGACATTTGTCCCGCAGAATGTGCAGACGGATACGCGTCATTCGAACAGTGCGTCCATGAAGTGATGGCGTACGTCGATCAAGAGTACCTCTCCCCGGATGGGACTTACTACGAAGGATCGACGCTCAGGGGAATGAACGTCCACTATGCGACGGACGATCGGTGGGCGGAGAAGATCGCGAGTATCATGAACGACATCGCCGCAGAACTCCCGTCCGGAGGGGGTGGAGGCGGTGATGGTGGATTTGCCGACGGTGAGCAGGTTACACCGACAACCAACCTGAATACACGTGAACAACCAGGAACCAGCCAACCCATCGTTGCAACCATCTCCCCCGGAGAGGTTGGCGAAATCATGAATGGCCCTACCGAGAAGGGTGGTTACACATGGTGGGGTGTCCATTGGCTCGACCGAAACGTGTGGGGCTGGTCGGTCGAACGGTACCTCGATTCAGCATAGATCGTTTGCTTAACACTTCTAAAACGAACCATCACAACGGCCCGAAAATTCAGCCGATGATCCGCGATCAAATCAATTGGCACCGCAACGGCAGGCATCAGTATTCCTGCAGTACTGAGTGGATCGGCCAGCGCGTTTAGAGACGGTGAGCAGGTCGAAACGACGACAGCGAAGTCGGCGAGATCATGAACGGGCCCATCGAGAAGGGCGGTTACATGTGGTGGGACATTCACTGGCTCGATCGAAACGTATAGTTTTTTCGATAGTTTTCGGAGGCGTGCAGTGATCTCCGAAAGGAGTATGAAGTGAAAACAATCCATCGGTTAAATACCTTGTTGCCATCCACAATTTTATATGTAGACTGTACCAATATTTACGGTAGAGGGGTAAGGACACATTGTGTATCGGTTTCCAAGCAGCGGAAACAAACCTACCAAATGTAATCTGGCTGGTTCACCTGCTGCGTGGATGCATTCTAGAGTCAAATCTTCTCGCCAGATCATGACTGGTCGCACACCACCATCCGACGATGAAGACGAACAAAGAGAAACTATAATCTACCAGACAGAGTTCGATCCGACAGCGGACACCGTCAGTGAAGCCGTGATTAGAGTCATTGCAACACTGATCAACGCTGGTCCCACCGAGCTTGTACCCCTCTCGGAGGTTATTGATTTAGAAGCACTTGATGCGCTCTTCGGGCCGAAAGATAGTGGAATCCCGCGCAATACGAACGGACATGTCCTGTTCAATTACGAGGCATATCACGTCAGAGTCGATAGCAGTGGACAGATTACAGTTCAGCAGCCTGACCCAGAAATCGATGACTAAGCAGACGTAAATACAGAGTAAACGACTCTTCCCTTGCATCGTCACTACTCGGTGATCGTTGTTATGCTACCGTCTATGATACGTACCAGGAAAATTCCTCGACGTCTCTCGCTAATTATTCGTTGCTACCATAGGCGTGGGTTGTTTCATTTGGCGATTCGTGGGTGTCACTAATTTCGAGGAGTTGTTTGAGGCGTTTACTATTCCGGTACCGTACGGTCTTACTACGCTCATCATAGTCAATGATCTCATGATCAGCGAGTATCGGCAGATGTGTATGGACAAGTGCGATCCGTGCCTGTTCAGTGCCGGTGATGTCATCAACTCCTTTGTAGACATAAGTAACCAATTCAGCGAGTTGAGCTGTTGCAGTTTTTTCGGCAGTGAAATACCGGATAATTGCCCGTCGTATGGATTTTTTGAGTATTTTACTGGCGGCACTCAAGGTGAGGTTGGGGGTCAATGGGTCGTCGGTATGCAGTGGCGCACTCATGGATTGATATTGGTTGTGTTCAGTGGACGCGGGTGACTTCTATAACATGACACTCCGGAACAACATGGACGAAATTGAAAGACGATCCAAAGTGGTTCTAGGTTATCACTTCACATAGATATGGATTGGAAACCATTTACAATTTTCGGCTTTCTAAGTTATAAAATCAAGTCAGGAATGGGCTATTTCACGGAGCAGATTCTGACTATTTGCTGGTCCACAGTATAAACAATCGCCAGTCAAAGAAAAAGTGAACACATAGAGGTTATATTATCATGCTACCATACGTCATCTCCAGTACTGATGAAAATAGCTGAACGAGTAGCTGAAAGAGATCGAAAGCGTTTGCATTGTCAGGTTGTCTTGAGCGGCACTGTCTAGTTAAGCGATTCTGTAATAGAGTGGCGTTTCAAGGTCTCTAACGTGAGTGGCTGACGAATCACCTCGTGTTAGCATGACTACTTTTTCGGTGAAGCAATCAAATTCAGTCTTCTCACGGTGTAGCCGATCTCAATCCCAAGAATCAGTAACTTTGAGCAGTGCGTAAAACTCCGTCAATCGTACCGCTGTCGCTTGGTTTTCCTTATCTAGACAGTGCCTCTTGAGCAGATCCGTCCAATGGCGAATATTTACCTAGGTCTGCTTTCACGAGCTCCTAGTACTGACGCGAGTGAGTTCGTGGGCCACTTCGAACTGGGTTGGTCCTATATATGCAAGTCATAGGCGTCCCATGGCGACGAGATCGTGATTGCACCGATTGTCGGATTGTATTTCGTCTCATCCACCGAACACGGTTAGAGTGGGACACCACTCATGCAATCGTTCCATCGGCAAGGACAGAAAGTAGAGCTGTTCAAGACTCCCCCGGTTCAGCCGCCAAATTCTATGCGTCCGAAATCAACGCTACATACCAATCTTTCTCTGAGTGCCACGAAAACATAATTGTCGAGTATCTCCTGATGCTTCATGTCAATCATTATAAACTATCCATTAGTTTTTATCCGTTTCTCTCTGATTAAGTAGATCTACGATTTACACTATAATATGGTAGAAGATAGTGATGCAAAGCGGATGACTGACTCGCTTCAGCGGCAAGCACAGAGCCTGCAGGAAACGTCGCCCGAAAAGTATGGACTCCTGAAAGCCTACCACGAGAGTGTCCGCGAAGCACTCGATGTCTGCTCGCGGAACTATCCCTCTACCAAGCAATTGAGTGAAAATATTCCCGATTCCGGTATGACACCGCAAATGGTGGGGAATTTGCTAGCGTTACTCGTGGAATTTAAGATCATTGGGATATTCAGCGAGCGCAACAATAGCAATCGCTACGACCTTACCCATTATGATCGCAATCGAATGGACACGCTCAGTCATATTCTTCAGCATGTGACCGCTAGTTCATGACTCGCTGCACCGTTCTTTTGCTGACTTGGATATGAAAGAGAGGACATTTTGGTACTTTGATTACGTAGTAGTTCCAACTGACATCCTCCCACGCCTAAAGACGCGGGAATCCCGACTGCAGTTGGTATATTACGGTTCGCGGTTACCAACCGTTCTCGTGGGCAAATCGGTCTTCACTGCGGTTGAACAAGTGCACCGCTGGCTGTGCTAACCAGCGATGATCCTATTGCCGCCATGGGTGGCAATCCCGAGGAGATCTTTTCGTTTGAATTCTCCCCACACTGCAATCAGCGTTCGAACGTGGCAATTGAGGATACCGTATGTCCCATGGTTGAGTTTCAACCATTTATTGGAATTCAACGAGAAATCGATCCATGCATATTCCGAAAACGTGGAGTAACAAGGTGTCGTTTTGTGGAGAGTTACCCACGTTCGCTGGATACTATCAGAATACCACGGCGAATAGTATCCAGCAAAGGGAGATTTGTAATCATACTTGATAGTCATATCGCTTGTGTCGAATAGAACCGTACGTAGAGGATATAACTCGCTTTCTGAGGATCTACCGGGAAACGATTCGTGGAAGAGCATTACTATTGATCTAATTGGCTGACTAGAGAAGTCAGTTCTTCAATTTGGATGGAACTGCAATAATTTGGCTCACTGTAGAAAGCCTAAGAATACCGACATGTGCCAAGGAGAAAGAGAGATACCAGCGTTAGTAGAAAGTACTAATAGAATGTTAACGTCTATACCGCAAAAAACGGACGGATAGGAATTGAAGGATCGAAAACAACGAAAATCAATAGAATAGTAACTAAGCAAAGAACTCAGTCACTCATTTACTGGGCTTTGGCGATGACAGTTCGTCATTTCTAGCAAACGAATATTGCACGCTGTATGGCATATTGATTGAAATCCTCCATGATGGCTCCGATTAAGGAGTACGAAGATACAAATGATGACGACCGGAGAGATATCGTGGCCGAGCAGTATGGTTATTAGCAAAGTGCAGGCGCTAAACTTCCTCTCAAAGAGCCTGAATAACACGAGCAGAATGGTGGAGCTCACAGTGACAATCATTCAAGGCACCCTAGTTGTTTATGATTATGGGCATGAAATCATAACATGGAATAAAGTGGTCAATCAGTGGCTCAAACGATAACGCAGGAGGAGACCGCCATATTAGGCGCAGTTGTATTAGGTCAAACTGTATTCGCCGCAATACAGCTTGCTGGCCGTTCCTCCATGATGGCACTAGCTGTAAGTAGTGCATTAGTGGGTGTAGTATATTACGAACTCAGTCTGCCAAGGCTCAAGTAGTTACGTAACCGCCCGATCCAAACTGAATTGCGTCAAATAATGTTATTTTCCAGTTGACACTCTGCCAGTCATTACTTCTCCCCGTGAAATTTATCAATCCTAATGTATGGTCGGTAGTTATACATCGTCAGTTTTCTCGATTGAGTTATCGTTCCTGCTGTACGTGTATCTATGGTAGCTTTGTATAACTCCATGATTAAAATAATCTTTCGACCAAATCACCGAGTTTCATCCTTCTATCTTTAGGGGAATCCTTCGAGTAGTAAGTTGAGTAGAACAATACGAGAACTCCTCGTGTAAGTATGCATGTCCACAGGTGCTACTGTCTTGGATCAAGAATTCACCAACATAATCGGCTCATTTTTTGAAGACGCAGGCTCGGTGCTCATCGTTAATCCCGCACCAAATGTCTTCGAGACATTAATACTGGCCGCATCGTCCTTGGATGACGAGCTGCCTGATCTTCAAGTGCTTGCTACACCAGATGTACTAAAAACGTCAGTAGACGATTTTATCCTCGCGAGCCAGGTGGCAAATTTAGTCGAGCAAAACACACTCGAACTTCGAACGACAACTGATATTGCACGAAGTTCGTTGCTTGTCAGTGATGATGAAGTCCTAACGGTCGTCACATTGGATGCTGAATTAGCGGGATTGCGCTCGACAGACGATGAGCTAGTTGAGAACATCCGGTCGACATTTGTGGAAGATTGGGAGGGTGGGGAACCATTCATCCTGCGAACACCATCACTCTCGCGTGTCCAAGAAACGCTCGGAGAAGAGTTCGGAGATGAACTCGAAGAAGACTTTATGATGGTTGTTGAGTCGGTCGATACGATACCTGGTGAAGACAATGATCTGGATGAAGTAGCCGTTGCCTTGTTAGTAGGGGCTAACAACGAGGTCCTACTGTATGATATTAGTAGGTGGGGGGAGGATGTTGGTCTTGCCAGTAAAGCGACCTTCTCACGGACGAAAACACAGCTCGAGGATCGCGGGCTTATTGAGACTGAGAAAGTACCAATCGACGTTGGTCGGCCACGACTTCGGTTGCTGTTAATCCCGGATGAGTTAGAGGATGTTGATAGTCTTGCAGAACAGATGACTACATAGACCTGTGGGGTAAGTGGCTAAAATAGCAGTAGAATCTTCCGTGGGCAGCAACCAGAGTATCATTGTTTCCCATGAAGTGTTAGTTTAGTCTATCACAACTAGTCTTATGTCTCATCTTTGCTTTGCCGATATTGGCTTATATGATATCCAACTGTGATCACTGCAAAGAGGAGAATAATTGCAGTTAACACCAGTTGGCCAGATAATCCCACTTCAGCTGGAACACCAAAAACAGTCAGCAAGAGAAGGCTACAACTGACCACCACCCCGCTATAATAGCACCAAAGCCACCGTCGGATTGGAGCCGTATCTGGCTCAGAATCCTCATTCGTTCCTCCCTCAGACATTTCTTCTTGACGAGTTTGGCAGGTTGTGAGATAGGGATCCAAGTGAGTAGTAAGACCAGTTCGCTTAACGATTCCTCGTGCTTGATCGTACTCAATTACACCTTTTTCGTCGAGTTTGGGAAGATGAGATTGATAGAGACTGATATATGCCCGCTGACGTTCTTTTGATTGAAGATTACCAATCGTCGTTCCATGTTCCCAAGCAGCGACTTGCTCAGCGAGATCACTCATTACGACCGGCTCTGTTGTCTCCTGAAGATAGTGGAGGGCAAAGCGTCGGCGTTGGACTTGTAACAAGTGGTAGATTGTATCTTTTGAAAGCTGGCGAGTCTCGTTCTCCTCATTGGGAGGTGAGATACTGTTAGCTGGTTCTTCCGTCTTCGAACTCGTGCTCATAACTCGATACTATTATCACTCTATTTCAAATACTTCAATTTGCGTATTTACTAATTCGTTTGGTTGTTTTTCTACGATCATTATTTAGTTTATCTCAGATATTGTCACCATGCTCATGGAAACTGTGATCATCGGTAGTGTTCTTTCAAAAACATATAAACTATTGCTCTCAATACGTTATATGCTTGTAGACAAAGGACAAGACTTGAATACAGCTACAAGATAACCTTGCGTTAGTGGTAGTAAAAGCGTGGGACATGGTGGGTGTGATGTCCTGACGGTTCCCACGCGTGTCGAAAGTAAGTCGTTGCACGCGACAAATCCGACAATAGATATCATGGATTGGGAGATAATATTAATTAGAGAGTCGACAAGATAGTCGAAGTCCGCTAGTACCATCGTATGTGACTAAACCAGTGCGTATATGCGTTGAAAGTGTTGAGGATAACCTTGACAAGCGTTTGACTCGGGGGTTGACAAAGATTTAAACCTCCACGAAAGAATAAATCATCAGTCTTTGTTCGCGACCGCATTGGATAGGAAAATTCCGCTTACGATTATGCTGCACATATTTTTGCTGATATACAAAATAATAATACCCTCGGTGAGAAATTATCGCTGTCGGGATGCCTCTGTCCGAGTTATTATCCCGACAACTCGTGGGGACGTCGAGGGCAAACCCCACGAAACTCCGAACAGTAAATATACATTGTCTTTGCCAGTTCCGTCGTCCGTGGAGAGTATGAAGTAGTGAGTGATAGACATATCATTATTCGTGTTAGTGACAGCAATTGGCTTAGTACCAAAATTGTCGAGTATCTACCGGTCTAGGCACTGTTCTATGCTATCTCGTCGATTCACAATCATGGGGAGAAAATGAGATACGAAGTGATCTCAGTTGCTGATCAGTTATCCAGCATCGGCGGGCGTATCGAAGTCGTGGAAGTGTTCTCCCTTCTCTTTACTCAAGATGTCGAGGGCCGCCGCACCACCATCACCGGCAGAGATGACTGCTTGCCACTCTTGGTCACGAACCATTGCACCGGTAGCATAGACGTTTTCGATACTCGTTTCCATGCTCAAGTTGACTGAAACAGTTCCTGAATCGGTGAATTTACAACCAAGTTGCTCGGCACTATCGCGATCGGCACCAGTTGCTAAAACAACGTATGTTGCGTGATGCTCGCCGTCATCAGTCGTAATCTGGAACCCATCATCGTCCTGTTCGATGTTTGTGACCGCTGTTTCAAAATGTTGGGTGACACCGTACTCGTTGACTTGCTCACGAGCCTTCTCCATGTACTCGGTACCATCAATACTCTCGATTCCTAAGTAGTTGAAGAGGTGTGCTTTGTGCATCCATGTTTCATCAGTATCGAAGACAGCGGTATCGAGACCATTTTTTGCCGTAAACAATGCTGTGCTGAGTCCAGCGGGACCGCCACCGACGATTGTTACATCCGACATAGGTAATAGTACGGTTGATTTCGCATAAATCTACTCCCAATAAAGATACGACTGTGGTTTCAAGAGGGTAGCATGACGAAACAGAAATGATTTATTTACTGATCATATAATGAGAGGTGAAAATGGGCGCGGTTGAAAATCTCTCGTCGGACGAAAAACAGGCATACGAGCTAATCAATTCGCAAGACAGCCTTCTCCAGAGTGACCTCTGGAAAGCACTCGATGTAACAAGTCGCAAAGGGAGTCGACTTGTGACATCACTTGCAGAGAAAAATCTCCTCACACGGGAACAAATCACGAAAGATGGACACCTAACATACAAACTGGAGCCAACGAACAACAATGTTTCTTCACTAGCACAAAAAGAGCGTGATAACGCGGATAATATCCCAAACAAACAGTCAGACGGATCGCTTAGTATTCGGGAAAATCGTGCCCTGGAACTGATTACCAATCAGAACGGCATCTACCAAAGCGATCTGTGGAAAGAACTGGAGGTGAGTAGCCGAACAGGGAGTCGGATAGCAACTAGCCTAGAGGAAAAAGAGAAAATTCGACGAGAGGAAACAACGTACAACGGCCAGCGAACGTTTCTCCTTCTCCCGATGAAAAAAGAACTCGACTTTTCACTGCTCATGGCGGGCGACATGCTCTCTCCGCTGTTCAGCAGTGAAGACGAATCCGATCCAATTGACTCAGACGCATTTACACAATGGGTTCTGCAGCTTTCACAAGAAACGCGGTGATTTCATGATCGAGTTTCGGTGGTGGGAGTAAGATTTAGTAGTTAGCCGGATCGATGAGTTCTCGGACCTCAATTGAACACACGGCTAGCAGAAGTCACCAATCCTTTTAGACAACCAGCACTGTCAGCTATTCGTATGTCAGTGAGTAACAGCGTTTTCGTACATCAGCAAAGGAGAACCCGACATTTATGAGATCATTGTCTTCGAGTCGTGTGAGTGCATAGCGAACCGTCCGAGCCGGGAGCAGGGTTTCATCAGCGAGTTCAGCCGGTGTGAGCGAATCGTCGTTGTATTCGAATACTTTTGCAACCAATTTCGCACTTGGTGGGAGCTCGGACAGCACGTCTGCCGGTGGTCTTGTTTTTGGATCGTCTGTGTCGTCTGGAGTAGAGGCAGATTGTTGCATTAGTTACCAGATGTAATTAGACCTCAAGACACTGTTGATATGGCAGAGACGTCTGTCGGGATGAAGCTGATTTTCTACCGATATCGTTGCAGTGGTGTGAAGAGGAATGTGAGGGATGGGATTCGAACCCATGGACGTCTACACGAGCAGGTCTTAAGCCCACCGTCGTTGACCTAGCTTGGCAACCCTCGCTCATTGGGCGATTACGGCGGTCAGAATAAGTGAGTCACTAAGTGGGAAAGCGCTAAGCAATGGCGTTGTGCCAGAAGCAATCAATGAAACCCTTTGTGAGGAGAGAACGCGGAGTTGTTTGGGTGCCCACGTTGATCGATCTATGCCGTTTCATCGGTTGGCACCGTAATGGATCACGGTTAGAGTTTGGTTTTGAGAGACTAGTCAGAATGTCTTTTTCTGGTACGTCCATTGGTTGGGTTGCTCGAGGAAACTCGGCCACTACCCCTGTCGAAGTAACGTCAGGAGCGCAACCTCCCTCGACAGGGTAGCTGTAAACGCAGTTTAGATCGACTACTCGCTTACCATCCGACCCACAACATCACGAATTCCGTCCACACGGGCCATGATCCCACAGTCATGCTGCCGGGGTAACCTCTCGGGCCGGAATTTCCCTCCAAGAGAATGCAAAAAGACACCACGGCGGTAAATACGAATTCGATGTAACCTCATTGGTGGTTGAAGTGCCTATACCGCTGTTGGTGGATGAAGAAGTCCGAGGTCACTCGTCGTCTTGCAGCGCAGCTGCAATCGCTTCGAGCTCTGCCTTCCGGAACGCGTTTGACGTTTCGTCTGGGTTATCGTCGTTCAGTTCGCCAATTTTCCAGAGGATTCCAGCCCGCATCTGAGGTTTAGATGGGAGATTGTTCGTGTCGATATCGTAGTTGACAGCCGCACAGAGTGCTGCAAGAGCTTCTTTCGTGAACGCTGTCGATTCAATCCGTTCGTGTCTCCCGACAGCCTGTCGAATGTCGTTGCGAAGTTCGTTGACTGTTTGTGACATAAGTACAATGCTGATGGGAGTTGGCATGGCGGTTCTGGTTTCTCCTGTGATGGAACCATCCAACAAGCACGCTGAGATTCATTGTGGCCAGTGCTGTTGTGGGAAACTGTCACCGCGATCTGTTGGGAAGGGAATAAGGATGGTCGACTGCCTGTCTTAACAGTCGTCTTGGGAATCCTCTTCGCTAGACGAGTTGTCGGAATTGGACTCTTCAGAGCCATCGCTTCCCGAGCTTTCGCTTTCATCCGATTGGGTATCGTCCGAAGAGTTATCGCTCGACTCGCTGTCGTCGGTTGTTTCATCCGACGTGGACTCGTCCGAGTCGGATTCTGTCGTAGTATCCTCCTCTTCAGTAGTGGTTGTCTCGTCTCCGTCTGTCGTGGTCGTTTCGTCTTCAGGGGTAGATACTTCCTCTTCAGTTGTGGTCGTCTGGTCGCCGGTGTTAGCTTGCCCGGTGCAGATCGCAGGATCTTCCACGGGGTCGGGAGTAAGGAGTGCAACGACGTCTGAACCGTCATCATTCAGTCGGTGGTTTTCGTTATCAAACGTGACGTCTGCACCCTCAACTTCTTTTGCGCCTGTCGCCACTTTCAGCGTACTGTTCGCTTTGAGCACTGTCCTTTCAGGGAGTGCGTCCCGCTGATCCTTCTCGGGGTTCATATACTCAAACGCAACGACGTAGTTCGAGAGATCATAATCAGTATCTCCGTTGTTGACGAAGACTACGTATTCGCCCTCGGGATTCACCTCTTGTACTTCGATATTCTTTCGGTGACTGTCTCCAATGACGGTGGTCGTCCCAAACCCACTGAGTGCCAATACGCCAAGTCCGCCTAACATTTTCCGTCGACTAATCGCCATGCAATAGCCGAGTTGTTAACTCATGGTAAATACTTCCTGGGAGGAGATTACGAATGAGAACAACTAAATCAGCTCAATAACTAGTGAGAGTTTATGAGAATATGCTTAGTCAATGATAGCTATTTAGCTACTATCGGTCGCTCCACCGTCGTTGATCATAGAGTTTTTGTCAAAAAAGCTCATTGAGTTGATATTCCGTATTCGATTCTATAATATACGTCCCGTCTTCTTCAGTCAGGATCCCATTCTGAGTGAGATGATGAAGATGTGCATGTGCCTCGCCGGGTCCATGAAGGATATGGACGCCACTCAAATCGCCAAATAGTTCTGCGCTGACCGTCCATGCGTCTGCTGGGGCAGAATCAGTGAGAACCTCGATAATTCGTTCACTTCGCTCACGGTGATGATTGATGATCTCCTGAGCACGCGCTTTTGGATCGGTGATGATATGTCTGTGACCAGGATACGCCCGATCAAAGTCTGCATCTCGAATGCGACGGAGCGTTGCAAGATACAATTCAAGTGGATTTGACACGCGTACGTCTGCTCCACCGACGTTTGGTGTATAGCGTGGTAGGAGAGAATCACCGGCAAACAATTCTTTCTCATTTTCATCTTCCAGTACATACCCAATGTGACCGAGAGTGTGCCCAGGAGTCTGAAAGACAGTTAGCTGTTGATCGCCGATAGGAATAATATCACCATCGTCGTGAGAGATTAGATCAGCGGGATCACCACGAAGGTCCGTAAGTTGTGTTAAAAATTCGAGCAGCTCTTGGCGTGCACCTGCTGGCATTCCAGAACGGTCAAAAAATGTACGCTGCTGCTCATTGAAGCGATCAACTGCTTCTGATTCTCGTTCAATAAGAGGGGCATCGGCGGAATGTGCGTGGACTGTTGCTCCACTCTCACGTTGGAAAGAACCTGCAAGGCCAATATGATCTTCGTGGTGATGGGTTAATAGAATATGATCCAAATCAGCCACACTCAGACCGTGATCAGCAAGACTTGTTCGTAGGGCTTCCTCTGATCGAGATGTTGAAACGCCGGTATCAATGAGTGCAATCTCGTTTCCTTGGAGTAGATAGGCGTTGTTTTTTCCTTCGAACTGGGTGTTGCTTAATTCTATAGTATCGATATTCACAATATTTATAAGGTGCGCTATTGATATAAATGCGTTGATACGAGAACGGATCAAGTATTGGGAATTTCACCTTATTAGCTTCGACTATCGAATATAATACTATTATCCACGGCGGGTGGAAAACAAAGAGACTTGTCAATCCAGCACAGAACTCGACCGAGAACTACTCAAAGAGAAGGTAAGATGCTGAATCTTGGATTTTGGAATCATAATCGTACGCAACATTAAAGAACCGTGTCTCTTTCGTTCACTAGAACTCAAGAGATTGTAGAGAATGCCTGGAAATACCTGCACAATCCCGATGAGCGGATCATTGAGCATTCATGAAGGATAGTGATAAACTCGTGTGCGAATATCACAATATATACTCTAGAATGAAAAATATTATAAGCATGTATAATTTAGATAGAGTATGTCTGGAATATATTCAGAAGACATGGTAGTTGGTGACACGCGGGAATTCGGAAGTCATACAGTGGAAGAAGAGGAAATGATCGAGTTCGCAAAAGAGTATGACCCCCACCCGTTCCACACTGGCGAAGAAACTGATAAGGAATCAATATTTGATGGACTAGTTGCTAGTGGGCTCTATATGTCGTCAGTCACCCAACGAATGCTCATTGAACACCTGTTCCGTGATTCACATGTTATGGGTGCACTCGGTATGGATAATCTTCGATGGCACCACCCTGTTCGTGCAGGAGATACACTTTCTGTAGAGACGGAAGTTGTCGAAACTAACCCGATAAATGATGACCGGGACATAGTAAAAATTGAAATAACTACTTCTAACCAAGACGATACTGAAGTAATGTCGTTTGTATTCCAGACAATTTTTAAACGAAAGGATGAGTTGTAATCCCCACAGTTCTCACGGATGATCAACCGATAAACAAGCTATTCTTGCTGATCGAGTTTTACCTAATTAGCAAGTAATCGATTGATGTTCTTAGAAAAGATTTGTTCTTTTTCTTTTTTGGGAATATCCATTTGCAAGACCGCATTATCAGTCACCGACGTAGTGATCTCACCACCTTCAATATCAAACGGCATATCCGTCCCAAAGACCATGTTTTCTGGTCCATAAAACTCGTATGTAGCCATTAGAGCCGACGTCGACCCCATCGTCGCGGTATCTACGTTGAACATTTTGAAGTAATCCAAATAAGGCTTCGACAAAGATTCTCCATACTCAATTTCCGTAAATTCCTCGAATAACTGGTAGATGTGCTCTATTCGTCCGTCGAAGAGCGGCGTCATACCTCCTGCATGGTGAACGATAAACTCCAGATCTGGATATCGTTCAAGTACTCCGCTGAACACCAATCGGGCCATTGTCTTTGTGGTCTCGAAGGGCCAACCAAACATCTGCCAGATGAGATATTTTGATTCAAGTTCGCCCACGTAATCCGGCTTTGATTTTGGTCGCTCTGGATGCAACCAGATTGGAGCATTAAGGTCTTCTGCAGTTTCGTAGAGTATTTCGAACAGAGGAGTGTCGATAGGCTTTCCAGCTGCTTCGATATGTGCATCATCTCCACTTCGGTTATCTACTGACGTGTATAAGAGAACGCCTGAAAGGCCGAGATCGAGAATAGCACGTTCAAGTTCCGTTACCATCTCGCTGGGATTATTCATCGGAATCATCGCAATCCCATCAAACCGATCCGGATGATCATTTACGACTTCTGCGACCCCGTCGTTTGCACTACGAGCTAACTCAGCGGCACTAAACGAATCTGCGACTGTCTCGACCGCTGGTGAAGCGGGTACTAAGATTTGCCTATCGATACCATGTTTGTCCATAAGCGTTAATCGCGTTTCAACATCTGTCAATAGATCAATATTATTTATAAATTCAGAAATGAGATAGTCGCCACCAGTATGACTTTCTAACTGTTCGTAATACGGCTCGGGAACGATATGTGCATATGCATCTATCTTTTCTACCATATATATTATTGAAATAGAATACTATATATGTCTTACTATATAAGGTACATAACTATATTAAAGGCACTGTCTAGTTAAGCCAGTTTGAGAAGCGAGCAGTTCGTTGATTTAGTGCTTTGCTCAACCAAGAACTGCTCAGCGAGACGTTAGAGACCGCGAATCTTGAATGTTGGGAGCGTGAACGGACGGCGACGCCCGTTAGGGCGTTCGCCGTCCGTCTCCACGCGACCGGTTGTTCACTCAGAGAAACAAAAGCAATTCTTGCGCTCTTTGGCGTAAAACGGTCGCACCAAGCAATCTTTCAATGGGTCCATCGGATATCTGACAGCGTCTCCGACCCGCCGTCGGCAGCGCCGACGCGGGTCGCGGTGGACGAAACCGCTGTCAAAATTAACGGCGAGTGGTCTTGGGTGTACGCTGCAATAGACACAGAAACAAAGTTACTGCTTGATGTCAAAGTATTTGATCGGCATGGGACCGATCAAGCGGCTGGGTTTCTGTCTGGATTGGTCGAGAAACATGATCTCTCTGACACTGTGTTTCTCGTTGATGGCTACGGCTATCGGACTGCCCTCTTCCGAATTGGGTTGCGCGGTCGGCTTGACTACACCGAACGAAACCTGATCGAAAAGTGGTTTCACACGCTCAAACAGCGGATCGACCGCTTCCATACCTCGTGGGTGGGCAGTCGGCCGAGCGTCCAGCGGTGGCTTGAACAGTTTGTGCACTACTATAACCATCAGCGACCGCATCAATCGCTCAACAATCGAACGCCTGTCGAGGAGGAGCTAAACTAGACAGTGCCATATTAAAGAGAATATTTAGCGTATGACGAGATTAGACTAGTGAAGAATGCTAGCGGTGACTGCTTTAGGATAGTTGTATGGTAGTCCTTTAACTAGTTCTCAAGATACGGTCTACTTGTAGGAGGAGACAGAGATTTCTCGCGTATACAATCGAAAACTAGTTCGTTGAGTAAAAACCGCTCGATGCTGAGGCGATCGATATACCGTATCCAATCCGACACTCTAATGATTATTTGGGATTATGGATTAAGAGAGTGAAAAGACCGGCTAAGATTAGTAAAATGTCAGATAATTAACCTTGTTCGGATCCTTCAAGAGTCACAGGACAAACATAAAGATCACCGCTACTATGAACAGTGACTGTATAACCTTCATGGTCAAACATAATTGTTCGAGTGGTATCTTTTCGCAACACACTCGTCGAAGCCATAACTTTATCTAATGCATCTGGGTCAATAGAACGATATAATGGTTGAATATCATCTGTTCGGCAATTTTTGGCATGAGAGATTGTTTTAACAATTGCTTTACTTGGAGAGATAGAGGACCACTCGAACGATTTTTGAATTATTTGAGTTTTTGAATCGGGTGAGCTATTAGCTGACGGGTTTTTCCCTTTCATTCTAATTCTAAACTCCGGATTGGGTGACAATAAGTTTTGTGCAGAAAATGGGCTATTTATAACCACGATGACAATACAAACATATATGAAAACATGATTTATATTAATGGCGTTTATATACCTTCTACAGAAACCACATTATGTTGATTGGTGGTATTAGCCACCAATTATAAGAAATCACCATATATGCGCATCGTCAACGGTACTTCTGCTATGAGCAATGAGCCGATCGTGGAAACGATTACACGAATCATAACTGAAGCTCAAGGAAAGGAACCAACAACGTCACTCTATCAGGTTATCGACCCTGATGCGCTTGAAGATCTATATCGACATTCGTCACCTACTGTGAAATTTGAATATATTGGCTACCAAGTCACAATCCGTTCTGATCGCACCATCACTATAGACGAGTTAGCATAGTTTATCAGATCTACTGCTCAAACTCAAGGATGAGGATATTGTTTCAGTTGAGATCGGGAGGAGAGCTATGGTATCAAATATATGATTAATTAAGAATAATATTCCAAGTATTTTAAATGAGGAGTTATGTTAAAGAGGGTCGCGATCCTGAACAGTGAGTCGAACCTCGAGTATAGCACGCTGACCATCAATACCAAAATCTCGGCGTACTTCTGCAGGTATGCTAAAACGACCTTGGTCATCAACATAGGTAGTGATAGTATAACGAGAAAGGTTATCGGGATATTGTACAGAATCGTCGTCAACGATACAAAGTAGTCGAAGATCAAATTCAACCAGACTTAACAACCCATCAATTCTGAGTGCTCGACGAGCAGGCTTTGTAATTAGTGCCCGACCACGCGGATCAGTGCAAACTGTAACCGCTGTCGAGTTTTCCATCATCACCCTGTTTTTCTCCAACTATAAAAAACTCATCGACCAGTGTGTCATCTGGGATTTAATTGGCGAGTGGTAGAGCAATGGTTTAGAGAGCACGAGATTATGTTCCTGGAGTTAATAACAGTATACACCGAGTTGTCGAGTGGGTCGAGTAGAGTGGCCAGCCTGTCGAGTCGGCTAGTGAAAGTTCGAGAGAATCGCGAGAAGTAAGGCGATTTTGTAGTCAGTAGGACACACACACACCGAATGTCGAGTGAAACACCAATGGAGAGGTGAGAAGTAAACGAAAAGAGCATTAAATTAAGCAAAGTTATATACGTCAAGAAAACCAATAACAACTAGATTAGAGATACCACCAATTTTATTCTTCACCCACATATGTGAAATTATAATAACTGACCGTTTACCTTCTTCTCTAAACGGTTGCCACTCGACATTCGGTGTGTGTGTGTCTAATTAGACGATCATGTGGACACCGGTGGGCGGTTTGACCCATTAATCGACCATCTCACTTGACAGTCCTCCTATGCCACTTGTCTCACTCGACACTGGTGAGCACCCATCTGCTCCACTCGACACGTGGGTGTTGATGGCAGCCTTTCGAGCTATTCCGGGGGGATATTGCTTTAACAACCTCAAAACTAACGTTTTTATGGCCTGCGGATGATTCACTTGACACAACACTCCAGCCAATTGTCACACTCGTCAGTCCGGTACCACTTGACAGCCCACACGGTAAATTTATAAGATGAGAATGAATTGGAGTCAAATGGGAATGGTCCATGAACAAATAAATAGGGACGATTTTTACGTTAAAAGTACAATAAGAAATGAAGTTGTTTAATACCGATATTGATGCGCAAGTATTCCGGGATCGGGACACTTTGCAAGATGATTATGTTCCAGAAGAACTAGCGGGAAATACTCGTGATGATGAGTTACAGCAGCTCGCGGCTGCCCTTCAACCGATTATACACGGTAACGCACCAGATAACGTGATTCTTCGGGGACCAAATGGATCAGGAAAAACTGCTGCTGTTCGTATTGTATTAAATGTTCTCGGTCATGAGATTAATCAATTAGATCAAAGAGAGTTTTCATACCTGATTGTTAACGGATCACAGCACAATACAGGATATCAATTGGCTCGGGAATTGGCTAATAAGCTACATAACGATACGGAATTTAAGCAAGGACATTCATATTCTGCCCTTCTTGATGCTGTCGCTCAGGGAGTGGAAAATCTGAACGGTGCGGTTGTTGTAGCAATTGATGAACTCAGAGATGGCATCGAGGATATTGATCAACTCCTCTACCTCCTTTCTCGAACGTCATCTAATGATGCACTCACAGACAAGAAGATAGGCCTTATCGCAACAACAACAGATGCGTCATTTAAAAATATGCTCTCCCCAAATGTTAAATCTACCCTAGGAAAGCGGACAATCAAATTTGCAGCGTATGACACAGATGACCTCCGAAAAATTCTCGATTCACGAGTCAAGGACGCATTTGCAGAAGAAGCAGTAGAAGAATCAGCTCTCGCACTTTGTGCTGCCCTCGCAAGCCAACAGGGTGGTGATGCGCGATTTGCCCTAGATCTCGTTAAGTATGCAGGTGATATAGCGAGTCAAAATGGGGCCAACCACGTCACCGAGGAAGAAATAGATAAAGCACGAAAACTCTGGGAGAAAGAACATGTCGATAGTATCGTTGCAAACTTGGCGTTGAAGCAACGCCAAGTACTTTATTCGCTTGTAGACCTCGCTGACGTTGATAATATATCCAAACCTCGAACCGCAAAGATCATCAGTTGCTATAATAACGTTGCAAAGAGATCTAAATCAGTTGAGGTAGTTAGTAATCGGACAGTCAGCCGGTACCTGCAAACATTTGTGGATGAAGGCCTCCTCCGCACAGAACTCCATCACCACCACGAAGGTTCTTGGCGCGATTATGAATTAGTTTTCGATGAGGAGTACATACTCGAAGCTCTAAGGGATGATATTGAAAGGGGTAAAATTGCTGTTTCTGATGATTTGTCATGGTGATTACCAGTCTATCAGATTCACGTAGATATCTGTGATGAATGAATATATCTTCTAACATATTGTTGGACGCTGAGCCGATTGCTCACCAAAATATGGAAGCGGTCGATGCGCTGTTTGTGTGAAACTGTTTCTCAATCAGGTTTCGCTCTGTGTAATCGAGCCGATCGCTCAGTCCAATTTGAAAAAGGACAATCCGATAGCCAAGGCTATCGACGAGAAACACAGCCACTTGATCAGTGTCGTGCCGAATAAACACATTGATATCGAGCAGCAGTTTATTTCAGAATTTTTACAATGAACACCCAAGACCATTCGCTCTCAATCTTGATAGCGGGTTCGCCCACCGCGACCGCGTCGGCGTCGCCGACGGCGAGTCAGTGACGCTGTCAGCCAGCCGATGCACCCACTGAAAATTGCTTGTATCTTCCTGAGTGACTACCCAGTTGTGTGGAGGCGGATGGCGACTTTAACGAGATGGCTGTTAGGGTGTTCGCCGACGTCTCACGTTACCAACATTCATAATTCGGCGGCACTGTCTAGTTACTTGACTTCGCACGTTGGAGAAATGTCACTTTGTAACTGATGGGCTGGCTTTTAGAGAAGTATATAGCTACGCCGACCGTATGTAACTCACGAAAAGGGCGTTTTCGGACGCGCCAGGGCCAAACTCCCACGTCTGGTGGTTCCTGCCTGGTGGCAGGACGCGCACCTTCCATGCGAGCTATGTGGACCACTACCGCGTCCTTGAACGCCCGATCAAGTATACGCACCGCGGTTGCTTAGTCTCCACGCTGCCAGCAGGGATGAATTCCACTATATAAACGTGCGAAGTCAAGTAGTTAAGCTCCTCCTCGGCAGGTGTTCGGTTTTCAAGCGATTGATGCGGTCTCTGACGGTTATAGTAATGCACAAACTGCTCAAGCCACTGCTGAACGCTCGGCCGACTGCCCACCCATGACGTATGGAAGCGGTCGATCCGCTGTTTGAGCGTGTGAAACCACTTTTCGATCAGGTTTCGCTCGGTGTAGTCGAGCCGACCGCTCAATCCAATTCGGAAGAGGGCAGTCCGATATCCATAGCCATCAACGAGAAACACCGCGTCCGAGAGATCGTGTTTCTCGGCTAAATCAGCTAGAAACGCAGCCGCTTGATCGGTCCCATGCCGATCAAACACTTTGACATCGAGCAGCAGTTTTGTTTCAGTGTCTATTGCAGCGTACACCCAAGACCACTCGCCGTTAATCTTGACAGCGGTTTCGTCGACCGCGATCCGCGTCGGCGCTGCCGACGGCGGGTCGGAGACGCTGTCAGATACCCGATGAACCCATTGAAAATCGCTTGATGCGACCGTTTCACGCCGAGGAGCGCAAGAATTGCTTTTGTTTCCCTGAGCGAACAACCGGTCGCGTGGAGTCGGACGGCGAACGCCCTGACGGGCGTTGCCGTCCGCTCACGCTCCCAACATTCAAGCGTAGCCGTATCTAAACTCTCTCTGAGCAGGTTTGAGAGTAGCATCAATCACTAACTCTTCGACCTGCTCGTCCTTATCTAGACAGTGCCATTTATTGAATGACGATGGCTTACTAAACAATTTCGTAAGCCAGGTTAAAGACATAGTGGTCCAGCAGCTCGGTTAGTGGACTGACCGTGCAATAAGTATCTTGATACAGGAAAGTCCGATACTCTCATTCACTGTCGATACAAGTTTGTCTAGGCTGGAACTCACGCTCGTATACTATAACCATCGACAGAAAGGGTTGGGGTTACCCTCAATTAGGGAGGGATAACAATACAATCATTGGTCTGACTTTTGATCGTCTCTCGCTTCCCATCTTTCTCGGTTCCTCTTGCAACCACTCATATTGCATCCCGGTAGTTACAAACAAAATTTTCCAATCAATTAACTTCCCCCACCGATAATAATCTAGCTGACCATTGGAATCAGAGACCAATAGTTTAAATTGTAAAAATTTCGTCTATTCATAACAATTAACCCCTCCCACGTTGAGAATAAAGTATGCCAAGTAGTGCCAAAATTGCAATACTTCTGACAGCACTCGTAATAATGAGTGTTTTTGCAGGATGCTCAATGGGAGGACCTGATTCATCCCCGTCTAATGATTCAGCACCTGCCTCTGCTAACTCAATAACTAATTCTTCCACCTGCACACAGCCGGCTTCCGAGGAGAGCACATCAACAACAGCCAGCACACAGAAGTCTGGGTCTGATTGTGGGTCTGGGACTGCTTCTGACTGTGGTGGGAGAGACGATTCTGCATCTACAAGCACGCAGGTGTGCAAGGTCTCAACTACTTCCACTTCGGGACAATCCGAGGATGGGTCAGATACCTCAACCACCAGTACACCGGGTGATGACGATTCCTCATCTACCACGACGACATCTGACTCACCAGATGAGACACCGACCGAGACGTCGCACACCACGACGACATCTGACTCACCAGATGAGACACCGACCGAGACGTCGCACACCACGACGACAACTACTACTGACTCTTCGTCCACAACAGAACCAGGCGAAACGACAACCACGACTCTCCCTGACGAGACACCAACGACAGAACCCGACGAACCATCGACAGAACCCGACGAACCATCGACACCGCCAGCTCCGTCTGCCGATCTGAGTCTCACCAAAAACGTCAATGAGTCTTCGCCCGCCATGGGCGATACGGTTGCGTTCACCATCACGCTCACCAATAGCGGACCGAATGCAACCACGAACGTACAGGTCACGGACAAGTTGCCAGATGGTCTCACCTTCGTGCGTGCGGACGCAAGTCAAGGAAACTACAACGCGAAGAGTGGTATTTGGTCGGTCGGCAAGCTGGCCGACGGTCAAGAAGAGGCACTTACGATCGTGACGACGGTTGACACCACAAACACGGTCAAAAACTTCGTCGAAGTCACCTCAAGTGACGTTTCGGATCCGGACTCCACACCCGGAAACCATGTCTCCGGTGAAGACGATCAGGATTGTACCACGCTCAATGGTCAGAGCGCTGATCTCGGTGTCACGAAAACCATCAACGCTTCAGAGGTGACTGTCGGTGACGATGTTAAATTCACCGTTACGGTGACCAACAATGGCCCAGATGCCGCACAGAACGTTACTGTCGTCGAAACGCTCGACAGCGGACTCTCTTTCGAAAGCGCGACAACGAGCCAGGGATCGTATGATACCGGTCTCAACGTTTACGATGTCGGCACCCTCGAAAGCGGTGAGACGGCCACGCTCACGATCGTTGCTTCGATCGAGAGTGTTGAGGACACAACAAACAGTGTGACGGTGCGAAGCGACACACCGGATCCAAACGATCCGAATAACGAAGATTCGGTCACACCAGAGCCCACCTCGGCAGACCTCGATCTGACCAAAACGGTCGACAAGTCGGAGGTAACCCTGGGTGACGAGGTCACGTTCACGATCAACGTCACGAACAATGGGCCGAGCACAGCCGAGAATGTTGCAATCACTGAGATGCTTGGCAGTGGTCTTTCGTTCGTCGATGCTTCGACCAGCCAAGGCGAGTACGATGCCGACACTGGCAGCTATGATGTTGGCACACTCGAGAACGGTGAGACGGCGACACTCACACTGATCGCGACCGTCGAGAGTGTCGAGGACACAACAAACGTTGCACGTGTAACGAGTGACACGCCGGACCCGTATGATCCGAACAACAACGATTCGGTCACACCATCGCCGACAGCAGCCGACCTCTCGCTCTCAAAGACGGTCAACGAATCCGCTCCGGATGTTGGTGAGAACGTTGCCTTCAATGTGACACTCACCAACTACGGGCCGAACGCAACGTCGGGCGTCGAAGTCACTGACAAGCTCCCGGACGGACTCTCCTTCGTACGTGCGAGCCCAAGCCAGGGCAGCTACGTTGCCAACAGCGGTGTTTGGTCGGTTGGTGACTTGGCAAATGACGAAACAGTGCGTCTGACGCTCGTTGCAACGATCGATAGTTCCGCCGACGTCACGAACGTGGCAGAAGTCACGAATAGCAACACCAGTGATCCTGATTCGACCCCGAACAACGATGATCCTAATGAGGATGATCAGGATAACGTTACGATCGATGGGCAGGCCGCCGATCTCGCGGTGAATAAGACGGTTGAGGACCAGAACGCGACCATTGGTGACGACGTCACGTTCACGATTGACGTGACGAATAATGGCCCGGATGCGGCAACGAACGTCGCGGTGATTGAATCACTCGACAGCGGGCTTGAGTTCCAGAGTGCCTCGGCGACGCAGGGCAACTACAACGAAACCACCAGCATCTACACTGTTGGTACGCTCGAGAACGGTGAGAGGGCGACACTCACACTCACGGCAACAATTGAGAGTTTCAACAATATCACGAACGTTGCCGAAGTGACGAGTGACACACCGGATCCGAACGATTCGAACAACAATAACTCGTCGACGCCAGACCCCGATGTTGCTGATCTAAGCGTCAGCAAAACGGTCGACGAGCAGAACGTAACGGTTGGTGATACGGTCAACTTCACGATCAACGTGACAAATAACGGGCCGGACACCGCGACGAACGTCACGGCCAACGAACACCTCGGGAGCGGCCTCGCGTTTGTGAATGCAGAAACGACGCAAGGTGAGTACAACGAGGCAACAAGTACCTACGAAGTCGGTACGCTCGAGAACGGTGAGACGGCAACGCTCGTCCTCACTGCAACGATCGAGAGTGTCGAGGACACGGAAAACACGGTGAGCGTCCCGGCGATTCCGCCAGATCAGACGCCTCCACCGAACGAGACGGTCATCCTCGATCCCAAGATCGCGGATCTCGAACTGACCAAAACAGTCAACGAGTCGAGTCCGAACGTTGGTGATAACGTCGCATTCGACGTGACAATCACCAATGACGGTCCGAACGCCACCTCTGGTGTGAGTGTTAGCGACGAACTCCCCGATGGCGTGACGTTCGAGAGTTCGGACGCAACGCAGGGCAGCTATGATGATGTGAGCGGTGTCTGGACGGTTGGTGAGCTTGCAACTGGCGACCAAGAGACACTCACGCTCGTTGCGGCGGTCGAGAGCGCAGAGAATGTGACGAACGTCGCGCAGGTCACGTCCAGTGAACTGTACGATCCGGACTCGACACCGAACAACAACGAATCCAGTGAGGACGACCAAGATCAAGTGACGATCAACGGCCAGCAAGCCGATCTCGCGGTGACCAAAACGGTCGATGAGCAGAACGTAACGGTTGGTGACACGGTCAACTTCACGATCAACGTGACGAACAACGGCCCGGATGCCGCCACAAACGTCACGGCTAACGAAGACCTCGGCAGCGGCCTCGCGTTCGTGAGCGCAGACACCACACAAGGCGAATACAATGCGTCCACAAGCGTTTATGATGTTGGTACGCTCGAGAACGGTGAGACGGCAACACTCGTCCTCACCGCGACAATCGTGAGCGCTGAGGACACGGAAAACACGGTGAGCGTCCCGGCGATTCCGCCAGATCAGACGCCCCCACCGAACGAGACGGTTATCCTCGTTCCCAGGATCGCGGACTTGAGTCTCACCAAAACCATCAATGAATCTGTGCCTGATGTGGGGGATAATATTGCATTCAATGTGACCGTTACAAACAACGGCCCGAACGCCACCTCAAATGTGAGTGTCAGTGATGAACTCCCTGACGGTGTGAGCTTCGTGAGTGCGGACGCAACGCAGGGCAGTTATGATGATGCGAACGGTGTCTGGACAGTTGGTGAGCTGGATGTCGACGATGAAGAGACACTTACGCTCGTTGCGACGGTCGAGAGCGCAGAGAATGTGACAAACGACGCCCAAGTGACGTCCAGTAGCCTCTACGATCCGGACTCGACACCGAACAACGACCAGCCCAACGAGGACGACCAGGATCGGGTAATGCTGAACGGCCAGCAAGCCGATCTCGCAGTGACCAAAACGGTCGATGAGCAGAACGTAACGGTTGGTGACACGGTCAACTTCACGATCAACGTGACGAACAACGGCCCGGACGCCGCAACAAACGTCACGGCCAATGAACAGCTTGGCAGCGGCTTCGAATTCGTGAGTGCGGAGACGACACAAGGCGAATACAACGCGTCCACAAGCGTCTATAACGTGGGCACGCTCGAGAACGGTGAGACGGCAACGCTCGTCCTCACCGCGACGATTGTAAGTGCCGAGGACACGGAAAACACGGTGAGTGCCACGGGTGATCCGCCAGATGAGACGCCACCGAACGAGACGGTTATCCTCGTTCCCAAGATCGCGGATCTCGAGTTGACCAAAACGGTCAATGAATCGAGTCCGAACGTCGGTGACACAGTCGCCTTCGACGTGACACTCACCAATGACGGTCCGAACGCCACCTCTGGTGTGAGTGTTGAAGATACGCTCCCCGACGGCGTGACGTTCGAGAGTTCGGACGCAACGCAGGGCAGCTATGACGATACGAGCGGTGTCTGGACGGTTGGCGACCTCGCTACTGGCGATGAAGAGACACTCACGCTCGTTGCGACGGTCGAGAGCGCGGACAATGTGACGAACGTCGCCGAGGTCACGTCCAGTAGCCTCTACGATCCCGATTCCACGCCGGACAACAACGTATCGAGTGAAGATGATCAAGACAATGCGAGCCTCAATGGCCAGCAGGCCGATCTCGCGGTGACCAAAACGGTCGACGAGCAGAACGTAACGGTTGGTGACACGGTCAACTTCACGATCAACGTGACGAACAACGGCCCAGACGCCGCAACAAACGTCACGGCTAACGAACAGCTTGGGAGCGGCCTCACATTCGTGAGTGCAGAGACCACACAAGGCGAGTACAACGCGTCCACGAGCGTCTATAATGTGGGCACGCTCGAGAACGGTGAGACGGCAACACTCGTCCTCACCGCGACGATCGTGAGTGTCGAGGACACGGAAAACACGGTGAGCGTCCCGGCGATTCCGCCAGATCAGACGCCCCCACCGAACGAGACGGTTATCCTCGTTCCCAGGATCGCGGACTTAGAGCTTACGAAAACCGTCAACGAGTCGAGTCCGAACGTCGGTGACAATGTCGCATTCAACGTGACGGTTACCAACAATGGGCCGAACGCCACCTCGAATGTGAATGTCGAGGATGCACTGCCAGACGGTGTGAGCTTCGTGAGTGCGGACGCAACGCAGGGCAGTTATGATGATGTGAACGGTGTCTGGTCGGTTGGCGAGCTGGCAACCGGTGACAGTTCGACGTTGACACTCATCGCGACGGTCGAGAGCGCGGATAATGTGACGAACGTCGCGCAGGTCACGTCCAGTAGCCTCTACGATCCGGACTCGACACCGGACAACAACGAGTCCAGTGAAGACGATCAAGATCAAGTGACGATCAACGGCCAGCAAGCCGATCTCGCGGTGACGAAAACCGTCAACAACACGAACGTCACAGTTGGCGATACGGTCGACTTCACGATTGAGGTAACCAACAACGGGCCGGACACCGCGACGAACGTCACGGCCAACGAAGACCTCGGCAGCGGCCTCGCGTTCGTGAGTGCGGAGACGACGCAAGGCGAGTATAACGCGTCCACGAGCGTCTATGATGTCGGGACACTGGCGGCCAATGAGACGGCGACGCTCACGTTGACGGCGACGATTGTGAGCGATGAGGACACGGAAAATACGGTGAGTGTCCCGCCGATTCCGCCAAATCAGACGCCCCCACCGAACGAGACGGTTATCCTCGATCCCAAGATCGCGGATCTCGAACTGACCAAAACGGTCAACGAGTCGAGTCCGAACGTCGGTGACACTGTTGCCTTCGACGTAACACTCACCAATAATGGTCCGAACGCCACCTCAAATGTGAATGTCGAAGATGCACTGCCAGACGGTGTGAGCTTCGTGAGTGCGGACGCAACGCAGGGCAGCTATGACGATGCGAGCGGTGTCTGGACGGTTGGTGACCTCGCCGTTGGCGATGAAGAGACACTCACGCTTGTCGCGACGGCCGAGAGCGCAGACAATGTGACGAACGTCGCCGAGGTCACGTCCAGTAGCCTCTACGATCCCGATTCCACGCCGGACAACAACGTGTCGAGTGAGGATGATCAAGATACAGCTAACCTCAATAGCCAGCAAGCCGACCTTGCGGTGACGAAAACCGTCAACAACACGAATGTTACAGTTGGCGACGATGTTGAGTTCACAATTAACGTGACGAACAACGGCCCGGACGCCGCCACCAACGTCACGGCCAACGAAGACCTCGGCAGCGGCTTCACGTTCGTGAGTGCGGAGACAACGCAGGGCGAGTATAACGCGTCCACAAGTGTCTATGACGTGGGCACGCTCGGAGATGGTGAGACGGCAACACTCGTCCTCACTGCAACGATCGAGAGTGTCGAGGACACGGAAAACACGGTGAGCGTCCCGGCGATTCCGCCAGATCAGACGCCCCCACCGAACGAGACGGTTATCCTCGATCCCAAGATCGCGGATCTCGAGTTGACCAAAACGGTCAACGAGTCGAGTCCGAACGTCGGTGATAACGTCGCCTTCGACGTAACACTCACCAATGACGGTCCGAACGCCACCTCTGGTGTGAGTGTTGAAGATGCGCTCCCTGACGGCGTGACATTCGTGAGTGCGGACGCAACGCAGGGCAGCTATGATGATGCGAACGGTATCTGGACGGTTGGCGAGTTGGCAACCGGCGACAGTGCGACGTTGACGATCGTTGCGACGGTCGAGAGCGCTGGGAACATCACGAACGTTGCACAGGTCGACTCCAGCGAACTGTATGATCCTGATTCCACACCGGCCAACGACGTGTCCGAGGAGGACGATCAGGACAGCGCAACAATTGCAGCCCAAGAGCAACTGGTTGACCTTGAAGTGGACAAAACAGTCGATGATGACCTGACCGGTGTTGGATACAACCAGACGTTCACAGTCGACGTGACGAACAACGGTTCGAACACCGCGACAGGTATCGTGGTGGAAGACCGCTACGACGAAGCCAATCTCACGATCGTCTCTTCGGGGACGACTCAAGGCAGCTTCGACGAAGCGAACAGCGAGTTCAATATCGACAGTCTCGCACCGGGTGAGACGTCGACACTGACGTACACGGTCCAATCAACCGATGCCTATGGTGATCGAAACATCGCCGAAGTTACGGCCGTCGACCAGACGGATGTGGATTCGACACCCGGAAACAACGACGCTACTGAGGACGATCAAGATAGCGTAGCCAGTGGGGCCCAGCCGATCTATCGGGGTCTTAATATCGACTTCGGATCTGCAAACACCCCGTTCCTGCCGGGGAGCCAAACGTTCACATTCGGTGAGAATGTCAGTGGTGTCGAATTCGATCAGAACAACGTCCTCGTCGCTGGCATCGACAGAGGCAACGACGGAAATAGATTCATCGTCGACGAGGATTACACCGATACCATCACTTCGACAAGTGGAGACCAGGACTCCTTCACGATCAACTACAATGGGTTCGGAACGATTGAAGATGGTGATCAGTACGTAGTCGCCATCAAGCAGTACGATAGGACCACTGGCGCCGGAGAGCTTCATGACCGGAATTTACCTCCGGGCACAACGACTCCGTTCGATTACCAGCTGAATGACGTCTCCAGTGGAGAACGGACCGGTAGTTATCCATTCCTTGGTCCGAACGAAAGACGAAGCGCTGTCATAAGCGATAACAGCGATTACTTCGGTGAGAGTGACAATCCAGGAGTCATCCAGGGTACATACGGCACGGGCACCTACAAAATAGTTGGCGATAATGCGGGAAGTAGTTCAGCAACGGTCAACGCAGCGTCATTCTCTGCTGAATCAGCGCCGGCATCCAGCAGTACAAGTCAAGATACGACGGACGACACGACTACCACGACGACACCTGAGATGACTGAGACGTCGAGCGACAACTCGTCGACTACGACGACGGCGACACGAACGACGACTGAACCAAATACGAAGACGACCACCACAACCAAGACATCGACTGAAGAACCAACCGAAACGACAACTGAAACGGTAACGACGACAAAGACACCAACCACGAGGGAGACTGAAACCCCGACCACGACAGACACAGCGACAGAAACGACTGAACCAACGACAACAGTGAATACGACAACGGCACCGACAACCAAACCCTCGCCTACGACCACGACGTCAACCACCACGGAGACTGAAACAGTAACAGAAACTACGGAGGCACCGACTGAAACATCAATTCAGACGACCAAACCAAAGACAACGGTGAACACGACAACGGCACCGACGACTGAAGCAGCGACCGTGACAAACAAAACCGCCAATACGCCGTTTGACGCCACCAATACGACGACTGCCTCGTAGGCGACCATCTCGGCACGGGTTTCTTCCCTAATTGTTCACAATTTTCAATTTCATGGATTAGTTCCTCAGGAGATTGTATTTATACCCGCTGATGTCTAATAGCTAAAGTACTATCGACTTATTATAATTACTTAATATCATTTAGAGAAACGACCGCTTAGTAATCGGTCAGTCGGATCTTTCCCTCAACTTCATACAGATGACCATGCATATATAGGCGTTCGATAATATCCTCGGCACCAGGTTGGTCTAAGTCCTCTTTTCTCGCTAGAATATCATAGGCGCGTCTATATGTTAGCTCCTCTTCCTCTGGCATCTCACTCATTAACGCAGTGAGTGCTTTTTTGCCAAGTGGTGTGAGAGGCTTCCTTCGGTGAAAACTCATTGATATAATACTGTACGTGTACTATTGACCTAAATCCTTGGAATTGAACACATACTCATCTGTCCGTTGGCGAATGACAAAAATAAATGAATAATATTTAATAGTTAGTTATCTTTTTTCAGGTTTTGCTGTTTAATGCTGCCTTCGTTGGTTTTAGAGTCATATGGAAACCAATTTGGAACAAGGAATAGGAGATCCCGGAATCTCATTTATTGAAGCATACCATAAATTAGTTGTATGACATTGTCTAGTTTAACTCCTCTTCGACAGGCGTTCAGTTGTCGAGCGATTGGTGCGGTCTCTGATGATTATTGTAATGCATAAATTGTTCAAGCTATCTCCGGACGCTGGGCCGATTGTCCACCCACGATGTATGGAAGCGGTCGATCCGCTGTTTGAGCGTGTGAAATCACTTTTCGACGAGGTTTCGCTCCGTATAATCAAGCTAACCGCTCAATCCGATACGAAAGAGAGAAATCCGAAAGCCGTAGTCATCGACGATAAATACAGTGTCTGAAGATCCTGTTTCTCCGGGCAAATCAGACAGAAACGCAACCGCTGGATCAGTACCATGCTCATCAAATACTTCGATACCGAGCAGCAGCTTTGTTTTGATGTCTATTGAAGCGTACACCCAAGACTATATGCCGTTAATTTTGATAGCGGGTTCATCCACCGCGACCCACGTCGGCGATGCCGTTACCAGAACGCGTCGCGTTCTGATTGGTACATGAGAGCTCTGCTCTCGTGAACGATCGCGATCTGACAGCGTGTCCGATTCGCTTGACGGCAGCGAAGATTATCGAGGTAGTCGAACAGAGAATGGAGTGAGTTTGGAATCGTCAGATTCGAGTGCCGAATGTGGCTTTATCACCGAGCCAATGCTCGCTATTCAGGTCGGTGATCAGTCAGCCGGATCTTTCCTTCGACTTCGTAGATGTGGCCCCGCATGTAGAGTCGTTCGATGATATCTTCGGCCGCTGGCTGCTCAAGCTCCTCACGATCTTTGAGGGTTGCGTACGCTTGCTCGTATGTGAGTTCTCCGTCACTCGGCAATGCGTTTACGAGTGCATCGAGTGCGTCTTGCGCAAGTGGTGTGAGTGGTGATTGCCGATTCGAAATCATCGATATGCTCAAAGACATGGACTACCGATGTAAAGCCTTGGGACAAAATGACACTCGCCTCGTTGGTGATCGGATGCAAGGGAACAATCGGCGTGGAAGGATGGGTTGGATTGAGGCCACCGCTGTTGACTGGATTACGCTGACTGCAGATCCCTCTTCGAAGGCTAGGCATAAAGAGGTCAACCAACCAGAGTGGAAGTGAAACTGAATACACGCGATCAAAGTTACGTCCGTACGGTTCTCACTGGCAACGCCGCACGAAGAATGGGCTTGAGTTAGTATGATATACTAACCAACGATGCCCAACAAGATAGACGCTCCGGCGATAGCCTCGTTCTCCAAGTATCAAGGGCAACTGAGTCGTGAGTTAGCATAGCATACTAACAGATATTGGTCCATAGTCGGACAATAAGTTCCATAGAGTGTTGGAATTCAGTTTCAATAGATCGCGCTAGTCTCCATAATACAAGTGACTTAATCACGATCCGGACAGTTATGTAGAAGATAAAAGGATTAATTGTTGAATTAAACTTGAGTAAACACCTTCGAGACATTTACTCGTGAAGTGAATAAGAGGCAACACCATAAACGGTTGGTTATAAGGCTATACCACGGCGGTTGACTCTGGTCGGCCCATATGAATAGCAATATCGATCAGACAGGAGGAAGTGGCTAGTAGACGATCCAAGGAAGTGCCAAAGGTAAAATTAGTTATGAAATCGATTGGACGCGAGTATCGCAAATACAACTCTCGTCACGGCGCCACAACGAAACGAGAACAGATCAGATGGCTCTCAGGTTGGAATATGACACTAATCAAGAGTCGATTTCATGATCGACCTACTACAGACTCGATGCAGCGAATAGGGGAGGGGGGGAGAGAGAGAGCACTATTTCCAGTGCTCTCGAATTTGGGCTAGGCCCTACTATCCGTTTAGGCCGTCAACTAGTTAATATCTCTCGATTCATTATTGTAACTAATAAGTAGTAGCGGATTACGGAGTAATTTGATACTATCCGTATTAAATCTTCCTCTGAGTATAGTCTAGTGTATCGTGTTCCAGTTGGTGGAGGGGAAGCACTGGAAACACCACTCTCTCTGTGGTCTTCGAGTTCAAAGAACGACTTTCACGAAAATCTATCCCCGCCTCACAAGATCTGTACCGGTCAAAATCGGATGGTAGCACTGGAAATACCACTCTCTACTGTCCTCTCTCGTCTCGAAGCACTGGAAACGGTGGTGTAGTGAAGCACTGGAAATGGTGGTGTCTGACGCGAGGGAAACATCTATTATCGAAGCACTGGAAACGATGGACTAGCCAAAAGCACTGGAAACCCCACCTCCACTATAGCATTGGAAATCATGCTACTCACCCACACTAATGAATGAAATCAGTTTTCAACCCGATGATTCGTTGTACAGAAACCGCGATAGTTTATCGGAAGATTATACGCCACAGACAATTGTCGGACGAGATGATGAAATCAAACAGTACCATACGGCACTCCAGCCTGTTATAAATGGGGAACGACCGAGCAACATTTTTCTCTATGGAAAAACTGGAGTTGGAAAAACTGCGGTCACAAACTATCTGCTAAACCAACTAGCAGACGATGCCCATCGTTTTGATCTGGACCTCTCGATTATCTCACTCAATTGTGAAGGCCTGAACAGTAGCTATCAAGTTGCAGTCAACCTCGTGAACCGGATTCGAGCACCGGAAGACCAGATCAGCAAAACCGGTCATCCACAATATGAAATCTATGAGTTTCTATGGCGCGAACTCGATGATCTCGGTGGGACTGTCCTCCTCGTTCTCGACGAAGTTGATAACATCGGTGAAAGCGATAGCATCCTCTATCAGATTCCGCGTGCACGAAGCAATGGAAACATTGCGGACGCAAAGGTCGGGATCATTGGAATCAGCAACGATCTCGCGTTCCGAGAAAATTTATCGGCGAAAGTCCGATCGTCGCTCTGTGAAAAATCGATTTCGTTCCCACCATACGATGCTACCGAACTTCGTAGTGTCTTAGAGCAACGCGCTGATGTCGCATTCCATGATAATGCACTTTCATCGGAGGTGCTTCCGCTCTGTGCAGCATACGGTGCTCAAGACGCTGGCGACGCACGCAAGGCACTCGACTTGCTTCGAGGAGCTGGTGATCTCGCTCGAGCAAATAACGCAGATATGGTTACTGAAAACCACGTTAACCAAGCGCGGGATGAACTCGAGCGTGAAGAACTGATGGATGGGATTGCTGATCTTGCTGATCATCAGCAACTCGTCCTCTATGCACTCACGACATTAGAAGCAGAGCAAGAAACGCCTGCTCGATCACAAGCTGTATTCGATCGATATAAAGAACTCTGTACCTTTGCTGCATTTGACGCACGCACAAGCCGTCGTGTCCGCGATTTCTTGGCTGATCTTGCAAAACTCAGTATCATAATTTCTTCTCAACGAAATGATGGTCTCTCAGGTGGCCAATATCGTGATCATGAGTTAGATCACGATCTTACCACCATTCTCAATGCGATGAGCGAGCTAATTGAACGAGTTGGTATTCACCAGAGTGTACGGACACACATTAAAGAATCAGATAGTATCGTGCTTTCTGAGTGAACAAGTACTGCTCAGGTCGCAAGTATCCCATCCGGCACTGGATCTGCATCCTGATGACTCTTTTCGATGGTCTGTTCTGTGGATCGCCGGAGTATCACCGAAAATAAGATCACTATATCGCAATGATGTCTTCATATCACAAGTAAAACGAACAAAATGACTGGAACGGACGGAATGAGCAAAACGAACGAAACGAATCAAACGAATGCGTCGAAGGGAATGACTTCAGAGAATATCTCTCTCGGTCAGGAATCATCTTCCTCCTGGGAAACGAACGAAACGAGTGTAACGAACTCATTGATACAAATGAGATTGTTTGGTTCAATGAGCATAACGAACAGCGGGTTTTAACATCACGGTGTTCCATTCATCGAACGAAACACTCGCACCGAACGAACCAACCGTAACGAACGAAACGAAGAAAATGACCTCACTGAAAGGAACGAACTACATGAGCGACACGAACACTTCACGAATTACCGTAGCGAATCAAAAAGGAGGCGCAGGAAAAACAACGGACGTCATCCACACCGCTGGCGCACTCTCCGCGCGCGGCCATGACGTACTTCTTGTCGATATCGACTATCATGGAGGCCTCACGTGCTCACTCGGCTACAACGATCTGTACTACGATACGGATCGGACAACGCTATTCGATGTTCTTGATTTTGACCAGATGGAGTCGGTGAAAGACATCATCATTGAACACAACGAATTCGATATCCTCCCAGCCAGCGAGAAGCTCGCGAACAATAAGAACATTCAGACTCTGCTTGAAGCCCCTAAAAGTCGAGAACGGCTTGGAATGACCCTTGACAAACTCGACAATGATTACGACTATGTTATCGTAGACACTCCTCCGTCTCTCAATGTGCTCACCGATAATGCACTTGTTGCGACTGGAAACGTAGTGATTCCGGTGATCCCTGAGAAACTAAACGCCAATAGCCTCCAGATTTTTGCGAAACAGCTTCGTTCACTTGAACCAGCCTATGGAGATATCACCCGCCTCGCAATCATGTGCAACCGCGTTGAGCAGAATGGTGAACACCGAAGAACTATTGACGAGATAAAATCGGCGTACTCACTGCCTGTATTCGAGATTCCGAAGCGTACAGATCTCTCACAGTCAATCGGCGAAGGTAACTCAATCTTCGGTTTCGAGAAGGAGAACAAGCGCGTTGAAGACGCCCGCGAACTGTTCAATGAGGTCGCCGACTTATTTGACGAAACGTTTGAGAAAACCGCATCCCTGAAGGTGAAAGCATGAGTGACGGTTGGGGAGATGCTTCTGGTATCGAGGGGAACTACGAGGGCAATGACGAGGAAAAAACGAACGAGATGAACGAAACGACTGAAACGAGTTCATCGAATAGTACCGAGGAAACGAGTTCAACGAGACAAACGAAGACGAATATCAAGAATGAGTGGAACGGCCGGACGATCTATATTCCAGACGGTATTCTCGACGAACTTGAGGACACGTACCTAGAATCCCAATTGAAGGTTCGGAAAGCTGGTCAAGACAAGTTCAAAAAGAACCGTCATTTCTATCCTCTCCTCGTGCAGTTCGGTTTGGAAGCACTTTCAGACGCCGATGCCGACGAAATCCAAACTCGTCTTTCCAGTATCGGAGACAAATAACGCTGTCACACAAGAGCAACCACCGTTCCTGAATATTCCTCTCCTCGTTTTCACCTCCAAAGCAGAGTGATTCCATGCGGATCGTGGTTTTCGTTAGAGAATCAGCGATTCAGTGTCACAGGCCGTTTTGTGCTTTGCGAGGGCGCTGTGGTGGCCAATCCCACTTCTCATTATAGGTCATTATCGAGAAGAAAACCAATTTCTTGCAGATAAGTGCGTGTAGTGAGCACAGGTTCAACTCTTCAAAGTCGTTCGATGGGTCGACGCGCAATCACAGTCTCTCTTTAGGGATTTTACCGTCGTGATTGTAGCCGCTGTCCATAAGCGGATACTCTATTCGGAACCTGCTCGTTTTTGCAACGACAGAGCCGAATTTTGTATCGCGGCATATGATTCATAGCAATCGAGAGTGTTGTTTTCGAGGGGTAGAGCGATTGTCGTACGTATTACACTGGAATGGGTGGTGTGCCATCCACTTCCACTTAAGATTGTAAGCGGAAGTGGAACACACCCGGGAGCCCCGAATCAATCTGTGCGTATCTCATAATAAGAATCTACGAGAGTCGCCGCGAGACCCTCGAATCCTGCTGATTCCATCCCCGTATCCATCGGAAAATTTTGGGTTGGAAAATGGTATCTGAAAGCGAGAAATCCCGGAGTTCCACCTGGTCGTTCACACCACAACCAGAAGATACGAAACAGTGGACAGGTATTCGTCCGTCGTGGGCACAAGAAACGGAGTATAATACTGATGATTGGGATGAGCGCAGCCAGCTAGTAAATCGACCAGGGTGAGAGTCGTTACTGCTCGCGAGTCATTATCAGCGGTTTCTGCTGGTCGCAATACCGTTCTTTCTTTCTTTCCGGAGAATATCAAACTGAGCTGCTATGCGTTTGCTATTCTCGAGAACAAGACCACGAGGAGGTCACCCCTGCCGTAAGTCTCTTCGGATTTCGCTATGTGACAGCTTCAACCCTACTACGGTTCGTCTGTAACCCTTCTCGTATGTGTACTTCCCATCAACGATGAACGAGCTTCAACCCGACAACGGTTCGTCTGTAACGGTCACCGAGGAGCACGAGCAGATGCCGTCCACGATGCTTCAACCCTACTACGGTTCGTCTGTAACAACTGACGATGACGGGGTCACAACTCCATCAGGGGGTGCTTCAACCCTACTACGGTTCGTCTGTAACTGCGCGGATGGTCATGTTCCGGGCCACAGGGTTCCCGCTTCAACCCTACTACGGTTCGTCTGTAACGCGTCAACATCGACTACGAGGAGGACGACTAACATGGCTTCAACCCTACTACGGTTCGTCTGTAACACCTTGATGACGAATCTCGGAATGGTGTCGTTATCGAAGCTTCAACCCTACTACGGTTCGTCTGTAACAGCGTAGACCCGGCCGGAGTTCATTCGCCCGTCGGTGCTTCAACCCTACTACGGTTCGTCTGTAACCGCCTTTCGTCTGACTAAACCCGAGTCGTTTCATCCAGCTTCAACCCTACTACGGTTCGTCTGTAACTAATGCTGCTGGAAGCACCTCAAGGACATAGCCGCCGCTTCAACCCTACCACGGTTCGTCTGTAACCGATGTTCTCTTCGACAAGGTCATTCTTGTCAATGCTTCAACCCTACCACGGTTCGTCTGTAACTCGCTCATCGCCATCCTGCCACCCTCCGGGACGGTAGCTTCAACCCTACCACGGTTCGTCTGTAACGTCCTTCGAGCTCGTGACGGCGTTCAAGAACCTGGGGCTTCAACCCTACCACGGTTCGTCTGTAACACGTGGGTTCGGACGAAAGGAGTCACCTTAGCGACGCTTCAACCCTATCACGGTTCGTCTGTAACCGTTGGTCGTATTCGTCGCCGGTATCGATAAACACGCTTCAACCCTACCACGGTTCGTCTGTAACGGTGTCGAACTTGAGCACCTGCTCCTTCCGGAGATCAAGCTTCAACCCTACCACGGTTCGTCTGTAACTAGAGTCGGGATGCTCGTCGAAGTCGGGCAAGAGGGCTTCAACCCTACCACGGTTCGTCTGTAACGCCATCAACGATGGTCGGGACATTCTCAAAATATCTGCTTCAACCCTACCACGGTTCGTCTGTAACCATGCCCAATAATGGACACTCACTGGTTCTTCTGCCTGTTCACACTTGATCGTTTCCGTCGACCCGCAATAGCCCACAACCCCCCAGGGGGTCGATGGTTGAGTTAAACAAAGCGAGCGTCATCATGGAGCCATCACCACTGAGCTCTCGATCAATGTATTTTTCAGAACTCATTCGGTAAACGATCACTACTCGTCGGGTTCAAATGCGCTACGCGTCTTGCTTCGAACTGATTCGAGACCCTTCGATCATGTTGTCTTCGAAGACAGAAATCCGGAGTTGGAGGTCTTCTCTCTAACTGATCACTTAAATAAAGCAGACGGTACGCCCATCAACTACAGTAGCAGAAACTCCTTGGACAGGAATCGGCTCGGCAGTAGATGCGTACCCATACGAGACAAACCCAGTCGTCCGTCGATGGTTTCCATCCTGTTCCATATAGGCAGGAGTTCGCTCCATCGAATACGACGTATTCGGCATCGGGGTGAGTTTCGACTCAGGGACAATCGAATCGATTGCGTTGACATCTGATGCTTCTTTGACTTCGAATTCGGCATCCATCGACTCGGAATCAGGATCGCCACACTGGATTTCAGCAAGACATTCTGTTTTCCCTAGCGATGGCGTGTACACACTTGTCCCCGTTTCAAGTGCTGTTTTGAGTTCGTCATACGCATCCTCATCGTCGAGAATCACGTCGAATCGGTAGGCAGGGTCAAGCAGATATTCGAATGTGCGGCGATTACGAGTCTCCTCAATGACGGCTGGATCGATCACTGTTTTCCCGCTCACGTTGGCGGCCTGCTTGATATCGCCTCCTTTTGTCGGGAGCGTCAACATTGGGATCTGCATCGTCTCAACCGGTGTGAGCGGTTGGATAGCAATTGCAGAGCAATCTGGGGCAAACAGATCATAATACGAGTCACGCGGTTTGCCCAGTATCGCTCCAATCAGACCAGCGACGGTTGTCCGGGGGACGACCCGATACGTTTGCTTATCAGTTGTCGTGTCGATACGCCGGAAATGTGCCCAGCGGGCACTCGCAGTAAAGGAGAGACAACGGCGACCGACTGGATTCAGCGATGTGTGTGTCATATATTCGGTCCTCTAAATCGGTTCGAACTCACTCATCGGTGCCGTAGACGTCGATCTCGTTGACCTTGTCCTCGCCGACGGTTGTGGTGAGTTCGTTGATGAATGCATCCGGGCCTTTGGCTGTGCCATCAAGTGCGATTTGGAGGTGGCGATCAGCCTTTAGATGAATCGTCTCGATGTGCTCGGCTTCGTGTTCCACCTCATCAAGGAAGGCATCGACGTTCAGCACCGTGTCTGTGATGTTCCGGAGTTCTGTATCCGCTTTCGAGAGTTCCGAATCGAGTGAGATGCCGTCGTCAAGTCGGCCATTGTGGTACTCGTCTGTCTTGTACTCGACGCGAATGTAGAGTCGAGGTTGGTGGCCCGCCTTGGATCGAGTGAGTGTCTGGTTCTTCAATGCACGCCAACTGAGCGAATCCAATCGCGCAACATCATCCTCGGAAAGATGGGTATCCTTTGCCGCCACCTCATTTACAACGCCGTGGAAACGAATGAACGCATATTCAAGACGGTTATCCGTCGCGAACGTTCCCTGCTGATCCCCTTCTTCGGAGGCTACGACTGTGGAGAGTTGCTTCGATTCGGTCTTTGTGGCGACGGTGTGGAGACTCCGAGCGTGCTCGAACTGAACGGGTCCAATGAACTGTCCGGGGAATCCATCGCCAAGAAGTTCTTGGAAGTCCTGGGAAAACGAACACGTCGCGCCGAAATAGCGAACGTCGGTTGCATTATTTAGGAACGCAGTCGCCGCATCTCCGCCTTCCATCTCTTCGACATCGTCTTCATTGAGGTCAGTGACGTTCTTGAATAGGCCATCTCGTGTCGGAACGTTCTCGTACGGGGCCTTCGACGGGTTTCGAATATAGATTCCAAACTCGTCGTCATCAAGTTGATCTCGGAGATACCGTTTCAGTCGAACGTCGGTGACAACCGCTTCACCGGTCGTTTCGTCGACGCGGGGTTTGTTGTTGGCCGAAAGGGGATTGCCGTTCGGGTTGCAGTCCTCTGCATCGTACAGGAAGATGATTTCTGAGCGGTTCGCAACGGTGGTGGGTGTGTCTGACATTGGTCTGATTTGAATGATGTTGTAAGCGTGCTATTCTTCGGTCTCGTCGTCGCTTTCCTCGTCGTAATCGCTGGTGTCCGCGATTCCGTAGGCAATTCCCAGGCTATAGAGCCACTGAAGCTCGTTTTCGGTGAACGCCCAGGATTTGGGATCCGATTGGAGCATCAATTCTGGAAGTCGGTCGATGTACCGACCATTCATGCGCATAGTTCGATTATCCGCTTGGATATACGCAGAGTTCATCTGGAGCACCTCCTTCGTCACCTCCTTGATGCTCTGCTTTGTAAGGTAGTCAATCGGATAGCGACGAACCAGCGTTGAGGAGACGTTCTTGTTCTTCTGATAGCTGCTCAGGCGACCGACTAATCCTCCAAGGAGGAAAATTGCCTGTCGCTCTGGACTGTTTTTCAGGACATCGTGCTGATCGATGAACTGGTTGAGTTGCTCGGTGCGTGATTCCGGTTCTGGGTCTGTTTCTGCCGTGGGTTCTGTGCTCATATGTGTCGTGAAGAGCGAGGTCGCTGTCGTTGTTGTAATCGATTCAAGTGCACCGATATCAGTGAGTGCCCGCAGCTGTGCGTACTGCTCGAGGAGGCTGAATATGGGAAACGCCACTTGTTGGCTGTTCTCGTCGAACCGTTTATTCTGGTCTTGGACCAACTTGTGAACATATTCCTTGATGAGCTGATCTGGCGAGATTTGTTCACCCGTCAGAAACCGCCGAAGACGTTGAAGACGCACGTCGTCAATATCGCCCGCTTTTGGAGTCTCCGAGGCCTCCCGACTGGTTCGCGTTGGCTCTGTTGTGCGAACAAAATAAGTCCCAAAGAGAATTTGACGGTGAATCGACTCTGGATTAAGAAGCGAACCACCTGCCGAGGCAACCGCGTCAAAGACGCCCCCGTCTCCAAACGGACTGTTCACGGTCACACGGTTGTGTGCTGTTTGCAGCTCCCGTGGCCGATAGAGGTCGGCATCTAGCGTCTCAAAGAAAATGCGGTCGGGGTTTCCGGTGACGACAAACACGGTCGCGAACCGGACGCTTTCCCACGCATCTGTTTCTTGGGTCTGATCGGCCCCTGCAAATGGTCGATCAGCAGTTGGAGTGGCCGCTGCTTCTTCGGCCTTCTGATAGAGCCCTTCGACAGTCGTTTCGAAGTCTTGTCCCTCTGCTTCTCGGAGGGGGCTAAAGACAGTCTCGAAGAACCACGTGATGTCTGCCTCGGTGAGTTGTTCTGGTGCGCTTGCCAAGTATGGTAATACATACAGGCGACGGCTTTGACCCATCGCGCGATAGAAATCGTCAAGGACGCTGTCCGCCGTTGCGATTGCCAATGCGGTGTCAATCGACAGTGGACGACTCCGCCAACTCTCAGTTCCGGATGGCGATAAGTTTGGAAAGTGCTCTCGCTGCTTTTTGCCATAGGCACCAAACAGTCCCGGAGAGCCACCTGTAACGGTCCCGCTAGCGTCACTAATGAACCCGACACCATCGCCAGTCCCATCGTCAACGCTGATGTTCGCCAGTCGCTCGGCTTTCTGTTCGAACATCACTTCGTTCAGCACTGGTATTTCACCAGGATACCGTTCATGATCCGCATCTGGAAGCCGAATACGGACCGTGATGAGCGCTTCATACTCTTTCTCCTCGTCGCCACCTGCTACATCGATGAACGCCTTGCTGAGCCGATCCATTTCCGCGTCATTTTCACCGATTTCGACAAGTGCCTCTAGAACCCAGCGGTCCTCGATCGTTTCATCCTCGAGGACACGCTGGGCGGCTTCACCGGCTGCCCAACCAGTAAACCGATCACGAATGTTATTCGTCCCCCACGCATCGTCACGAAGTCCCGCCAAGTGGTGGACATCAGCGTTTTTGTGGGTAGTAATCGAATAATCGGTCATGCTACTCGTCTTGTTTGACGGATACGAGTGGCCAATGCGATAGCGGAGATCAGCACCCATCGTCTCGATACTCACTGGGTCATCTGCATCGAGACGCGGATTCTCCGGGTCACGCAGATCGACCGAGACAGCGATCAGGCTATCCGGTTCTCCGAACAGCCCTCGCTTTGCGTTCGGTGTCATCGCCATCATGTGTTCAGGATCGATCTGCAGATCTCCGTCTGCGGCTGTGACTGACTCATACCAGTCGAGTAAGGCGTACTGATAGCCGACATCGTACATCGTTGCCGGACATCGCTGCGGAAGCTGACGAAGGAGCTGCCGTTCCGGCGATTGGTTTTCACCATCGGCGGCGTCTTCGGTTAGAGCTTGGTCAGTTTTCATCTTCGAGCCTCCGATTGAGGAAGCCGAATCCGAGCCCGTTGCGACCACCGATACCGGTATCGAGTGCCAGATTAAGATGCCGACGATGGTCATCATCGCGTACGCGATAGTCGAATCGCCACTTGCTCAGCACCATCTCTATTTCGACAGCAGAGGTCACTGTAACTGGAATTGAGTATGTTTTGAGCAACTCGTAATCAGTGAACAGCTGGCCATCGACATCCGTTGGCCCCGGCAGATACTCCGGTACAAAGAGGTCGTGTTTGTGCTGTAGATTATCGGCGATTGCATGCCGAAACGGTTGCATCGAATGTTTCGGACGCCAATACGTTGGTGTACTGCCGTACTCTCCATCGATGTCAAATTTTTCGCGATGCTTTTCAAAGAGACGAACGACAACTCCGGTCGCCGTTTCGAGCGTTCCCTCGGTAGTGGGTTCGCCAACGTCTACATTGAGTACTTGAAGGTCCTGAACCTCGAACGGACGATTCCCGATATTGAACTCTCGATTGTCGCGAAAATCTTCGGCAATCGTCGCAAGCAGGTCTTCACGAGGAGAGGCCAAGAGAAGTTGGCGTGTATCTCCTTCTTGCATTTGCCCCCACGGGAAGATATTCGAGTACGAGAGCCCCATTGGCTCGCCGTTATCGTGTTCATCGTCAAATTTCGTTCCTCGAAGCCCACGCCATATCCGACCACGGAGTTTGTCGTGATAGGTTGGGTCAGGTGCGGCCTCAGCTTGTGCAGCTAAGTCGACCAGTAGGCGCATTATCGCACATCACCTCCTGTTCTCGAATCCGTATTTTCACCGGCATGAATTGTACTTCTAACTGCCACTATATAAGTTATCATCATGGTATCAACCATAAAATGACCCAATGAAGGGTCAACTGAAACAAGCCCTACTATCGGCCTCCTACAGGTAACTTCAACCCAAGTCAGTTCTACTGGACAAGTTTTCGGCTCAGTAGGGTACTTTCTACTCGGTCGGCACTCTACCAAAAAGTTCCGTCTTAGGATTGATTCCCGCTCGATTCGACCCTTGTTGAGCATTGAGACTACTGTTTTCGCAGATTGTAGGCTGCTATCTCTTCGAAGTACGCTGCTTTACAGTGTCCGAAGCGCGACCACGAGTGAGTAGGACTACTTGTGACACCAAGGAGTGGTTCCTCGGGGTCATTCTCTCGTAGCTCTCTTCGTCTCTCCTGCTTCTGTATTTGGGTATCTGTAGTTATTCCTTTCATACATGTCTCTGAGGTCGCGGACCAAACCACTAAGACAATGGGAGCAGTAGCTAACACTGCGGCTACTCAACCACTGTCAAAGTGGCTTTTATTCCGTACACGCCCGTCCTGGCAGACTGTTGCGTGTACGGGGATACGACCTGATTAGCTCTTATTGCGACTAGATTATAAGTCTAGGGATGGCATCCTAGAGGTAGAAGTTACTTCTCTAAAAGGATTCGTCCTGATTACCGATAAGAACAACTATGCAGAAAAATGAGTGTAGATACAACATCCGATGGGTTCAACGTACACTACGAAAGGAGAGATCATCGCTCGACCAGGTCAAACCCACTGGAATCACACCAATGGTGTCGTAAAGAACGTCGATACACTGCTCTCGACGACTGGTCTGGGAAAGGACGAGGCATTCAGGAAAACAGTTCGTACCATCGCGTATCTCCATGATCTTGGGAAATTGACGCAGTTCTTCCAGCAATACATTCATAAAGACGATCCCCGAGAACCAGCCAAGAAAGATCGATATCACAGTCTCTCGGGTGCATTCGTAACATTACATGCATTAAAGAGTCTTCACGACGACCCCGAGCAACCAGATATCCCGCAAAAGCTTCGGATTGCGGCCTTTTACGCTGTTGCAAAACACCATCTATCGATCGAGAATTTCACCGAGGAACAGGAGAAATACACTCATGTAATTGAGAATGGAGACCACCGGTTCCAACGATATGACCGCGTTCGAAAACAGCTCGAAAATATCGATGCACATACTGCACCGCACGCAGCAAAGCTCATTGAGACGGCTACCGACGGTGCACTTACGTGGTCGAACATCTACATCGAACGACCGTTCGTGTATTCTGAGCTCTTGAACTGGAAGGGCGGCCCCAGCGAGGATTTCTACGCTCTTGTTCTCGAACTCTGGTCACTTCTCACCTGTGCGGACAAAATGAATGCCGCAGGTATGGGTATCCCCACTGAATCGCCTGCTTCGCTCTCGCCGAAGGCGATTCAAGGGAAGATCAACACGTTTCCGACTCCCGAGGCGACAGTTCAAAAAACTCTCAATGAACTTCGAAACGACGCTCGGAAAGAGGCACAAAAACGTATTCAAGAAGGCCATCAGGGGGATGACCAAGTTTTCACGCTCACTCTCCCAACCGGGTTCGGAAAGACGTTTGCGGGACTTGAGGCTGCGCTTACACTAGCCGAAGCGAAAGATGGGCGGGTTATCTATGCCCTCCCTTATACTTCAGTCATTGACCAGACGGATGATGTGATTCAGTCGGTCTTCAATATCCAGAGTGGGTCATCGTTCTATACCAAACATCACCATCTCACCGATACTCGGACGACTATTGATGATGTGGCACTCAAGGACCATCCGAGTACGGGGGATGAAGTACTCTATGGGGAGACATGGCTTGCATCGCTCGTCTTAACGACGTTCGTCCAATTATTCGAGTCAATCGCAGGCCCGGCAAATACTCAATCCATCAAACTTCCCGCCATTCAAGATAGTGTTATCGTCGTCGACGAGCCGCAAGCACTCTCGATGGAGTGGTGGCATCTTATCACCCGACTCACGTCGATTCTGGTGGAGGATTACAACGCGACTGTAATTTTCATGACTGCAACCCAACCACGGATCGTCTCCCAAATCAGCAACGACCTTTCACCTGTCCCCCTCATTGCCGATCGGACGCCGTATCTATCATTTCTTGAAACCCATCCCCGAGTGGACTACCAGCTTGACGACTCACTCATCGAGTACCTGGAGCAAGGTGCTAGTGCAACTCCTCGATCACCTGCCAGTGCGACCGACCAAATCGCTACGGACGTGCTGACTGCAGAAGAGCGTGAGACCGCACTTGCGATCTGCAATACCGTTCAGAGTGCTCAGGCACTTGGGCAACGACTCACAAAACAATTCAACGACGTCGGCGGGTCGACGGTACACTTGGGTGAACACCTACTCCAGTTTTTCAGTGAAACAGACTGGGTTGAGCGAATCTATGCGGCGACGACTAGTGTCGAGCAGGCTGTAGAGCGTGACGAGCCAGCGAGTGATCAAGAAGACAGTGACGAAATGTCGATGACACAGCGTGCGGCAATGGCCTATCTCGATTATCTTGGGGAAGTAGTTGGATCGGCTGATCGAATGCTGGCAACGCTCACGACACGCCTCCGCCCGGTCGACCGAGCAATTCTTATCGAGTGTCTTCGCCTCCTTCTCGATGCAGATCATGAGACATCGTTCACCGAGACATCGATAGTAGTAACCTCAACGCAACTGGTTGAAGCCGGTGTTGACGTGAGTTTCAACCGACTCTACCGTGACTTTGCTCCCCTTCCATCGCTTGTCCAAGCTGCTGGACGGTGTAATCGTTCGTATGATGGTGATGATGGGACGGTCGTTCTCTGGCGTCTCGCTGGTGAAGCTAACGATATTCCACCATCACAGCTTATCTACGGCAGTCTGATAGGGAGTGAAGACGGAGAACGGGACCGCGATTTGTTGGCACCGACCCGCTACGCGCTTAATGCTGTTTCGTCGACTGATCGTGGGGGGACAACATCGCTTCCAGAACATGTTATGATCAGCCAAGCGGTCGAAGAGTATTATACGAGTGTCCACAAGCGAGAGCGGTCGAAAGATCGAGACGACAAACTCGCGAAGAAAGTCGATCTCGCTGCTGGAGAGGATCTTCGACACGCAAGTTTGATTCGGCAAGACTATGAAACGATAGAAATTCTGATCCCATCTGAGGTAGAACAAGCGTATCTGAATCGGTATCACGAACTCAAAGAGCAACGAGAGTTTGAGAAAGCAGATGCCGTATTTTCTGCACTTAAGCAAGCTCTTGTGACGATCCCTGTAACAAAGCGGACGCAGCCGATTCTCGATCGTCTTTCGTTTGAAGAAGAGAGGACATTCCATGTACTCTGTTCAGCAGACGCATACACGCTCATCCACGGGCTCGGGATCATGCCCACTGCACTCGGTGAGTAATATCCAATTGGGTGGATGTTCCCGTCGACCCCCGGGGGTTTGGAGGTTATTGCGGGTCGACGGAAACACCCAAGTGTAAACGGCAAGAAGCAGTACTGTGTGCCCACTATTGGGTATGGTTACAGACGAACCGTAGTAGGGTTGAAGCATATGGTGCGACGAGGTGGCTCACTACGAGCACACCGAGTTACAGACGAACCGTAGTAGGGTTGAAGCACGCGGCCTTAGTGCTTCCGGTCGTACAGCCTCCGAGTTACAGACGAACCGTAGTAGGGTTGAAGCTTCAGCCCGCTTTTCCAGTTCTTCTTTGTCAAGTTCGTTACAGACGAACCGTAGTAGGGTTGAAGCGACCTGATTGCCGGTGTCCGGATCAGAACCCCACAGGTTACAGACGAACCGTAGTAGGGTTGAAGCATCATGATCATCTCGATGGTGATGGCGATAAAATCGTTACAGACGAACCGTAGTAGGGTTGAAGCGACAGTAGCGGAATCTACGAAATCGAGTACAACAGTTACAGACGAACCGTAGTAGGGTTGAAGCAATCCATTCATCTCCATTATCGTAATACAATGCACCTCGTTACAGACGAACCGTAGTAGGGTTGAAGCTATCGCACCGAAGACTCTATCGACGATGTTCCGCACGTTACAGACGAACCGTAGTAGGATTGAAGAACCCGCAAATCACACGCTCGAACCCCAAGAACTGTTACAGACGACTCGTCCCTGAGTTGAAGCGAGAAACAGCAACCCATCTCGGGACACCACGAAGGTATTCCATCCGTGTTGTGTCTGGCTCCTCCACCTCTTCTGCAACGAATGCAAGGACATCCTCAGCGCGACGAAGCGTGATCTGACTCCATATATCGAAATAGGATTTACTCGTGTTTTCAGTGGAAATGGTGGGGTCAAGTTACTGGATATCATTCGATGGGAAGTTCAGCAATCTACCGTCCGAGGAAGCTTCTTTTTTCATGTTTCTATATAAACGTGCAACCAAAATAGCCACCAACCCGTGAAACGCCCGAAATCAGCTGATCCAACATCTCGATAGCGGCGTCCCCAATCTCTATATTGCACGAAAACCATGACTAACACGCAATGAGGACGGAACGGAACAAAGACGGGACGTTCAACGTTTGGCTCAGTCGGGAGGAATACCGCGCGATCCCCCGCGCCGCAGACTCGTTCGAACACGAGATCGCCATCCGCTTGATGGGCGACTGCGGGCTTCGCGTGACAGAAGTGCTCGGCGTCACACCCTCAGACATCTCACGAATGGATGACGGACGTCACTACGAATTAGAGGTCACGAATGGGAAGGACACAACCGGGAGCTACCAAGGCGGGAAGCAACGCGAGACATGGTTGCCGGTCGAGGTTGAGGCAACGATCAATCGGTACGTCCAGCAGGCTGGTCTTCGGGACGATGACCCCCTGATTGAACGGTCGAAACGTACCGTCCAGTACTGGGTTGAGAACGCTGCTGACCGTACGGCCGATGAAACGGGCAACGACGATTATCGACGAGTATCTACCCACGATTTGCGCCGCTGCTGGGCGAATTATCTGCTGGTCGAGGAGAATGTCTCACCGCGGATTGTGATGGCGCTCGGTGGCTGGTCGAGCTATGACGCGATTGAGCCGTATCTCGCAGCACCCACTGAAGCGAATATCATTGAGTCGATGAGCGCTGTTGAGTTGTAAGCAGCTAATCGAGGAGCCGAGAATCACTTCTCTACAAATTATAAGGGGAAGTAGAGTGCCCCCGGAATCCTCGAATCAATCTGTGCGCAGTTCTTTGGTGTGATATACTACGATTGTACAGCGCGGACCGACATCGCGTGATGGAAGAGAAGGACAAACGAGTCCGGACGTTTACTACGTAGACGGCCACCTCGCGAACTTAGACGCTGACCCGGACCACGAAGATCGAGGTAGAAGAGTATCCGCGTCAAGTGGAACTATTCCGATCTCCGTGGTTAGATCCACATTCGTCAGGAGGAATAAACCAGAATATAATAATACGAAGGGTTTACCGGGTCCCCTGTGAGCCGCACCAAACTAACCACAGGTGATAATATTCCGCTAGCACCCTCTGTAAGCATTCCTCAATTACTGCTGAGTGCGGATGTTTCTGCGGTTGAGACTGCTATTCTCCGTTTCCTGCCAGTTCGTTACAATAGTGTGATCTCATACTACAATTTGCCAGTAAACTGACTTCAAAAACACCTACTACAAGACTAACAAAACAGTTCGACAGTAATAAGTTAAGATGTTTTTATATAATTGGTATGGAAATGAATCTGGAAGAGCGGATCAAACAAGCAGTCTTTGCTAGAATTCTAGCTATTTCAGTAATCCTTATATCTTCGCTGATGATGCTATCTACTTATTTTCTACACGTTTTATATCCACATGCTCAGATTGGGCGATTAGAGACCTTTCTGAGCCTATTCACTACAACAATTAGTGGATTGCTCACCTTAGTTCTAATCCTCATCTATAAGAGCCAAAATGAAACATTGGATAGAGAGGCAGATATATTAGAAAAGCAACAAGAGCTAATGCATCATGAGAGAATGCCCAGTTTGAGTAAGCCCTACAATTTCGTTACTAAAATTTCAAACTCGAATAGTTCGAATGAGCAACAATCTGGTGCCCTCAAACAGGATGAAGTCGAATTTTGTCTAGCAAATAACGGGGGAGGAGTTGCAAAAAGTTTCAGAATTCATTCAACAACATATGTAAAAGGTAGTAAATATGAGGGATCTTGGGCAAAATCGCCTGTATTGCGTTCTGATCGACACTCAATTCTGAAATATGCCGATGAGCAGCTATCTGCAGGAGCACTTGATGTACGATTTAAATCGCAAATCAAACTAGGACTCAAAGATACTAGCCAAAAAGACATGCTACCCAGCACCTACGGGTTCTCTGAAGCACTTAACTTACTTTATAAGGATGGTGCCGAGAGACTGGAATTAACGCTAGAACTTCGGTACGAGGATCCCTTTGAAGAGGAACACGTTGAACAATTCCTCTATCATTGGGCGAAACCAATGAAAAACATGGATTTACATGAATTTATGATCGCTGATTCAGATCCCATAACGTACGAAAATAAATCTGAGGATACCGACTTAATTATGTAGGGCTTTTCTAAGTTGTATATTTCGCACATCTCTCTATCATTAGTTTTGAACATCGTCTTCATTTTCGAATGGGCAATTCGAGGAATCGATTTTTTATCGACTGGAAACTGTCTCGCATGGGATTGAGACTGGTCGTCCGGCTGATTCGACTATTGCAACCGCGCCGATTCTCGGGATCGGCACCGCGAGATTCCGCCACTTCTTGTGACCATCATAAGCGGCAGTGCGATCATTTGAGGGGTTCCGTTGTGATCGATGTGTGTAGCATGCTGGGTCGTCCTTAGTACATCCTGATTGCCACGGACCACACGTCAGTCGCTTAGTGTGTATCGCGCGGAGATACTGTGCTAGGTGCTCGCCGTAGTGGATTGGCTCTAATCGCCATTTAAGTATGACGAAGAGCTTTTGTAGGACCATCTCCAACTGTAATACAGCAATGTCTAGTAATACTGACGAAGGGGAAATCATTCGCGTGTCCAAGAAGGGACAGGCGACGATTCCCAAGGACCTCCGTGAACGGTTCGGCATTGAAACGCCTGGGAAGGTACACATCCACGAAGAAGAGGGAAAGATTGTGGTCGAACCCCTCCCCTCAGTCGAAGCGATGCAGGGTGTCCATGCTGGCCGCTACGAAAAGGGTACAGTCCTCGAGCACCTGCGGGAGATGAAAGAGGCAGATAAGCACCGTGAACGTGAGCACGATGAGCGGCTTGAGCAGCACCAATGACGGACTACGTCTTCGACACAGAACCACTTATTGCGTACTTTTACGATGAACCTGGCGCTTCGACTGTGACTGAGCAGCTTCAGGCGATCGACAGCGATCAAGCAAGTGGAGCGATTTCCCATGCCACCGCAACAGAAATTGTGTATAAAGTTGCGCGTCTCGAAACGGGTGATCCAAACCATATTTCGCCTGGTGAAGATGAGTTCGACATCGGTGAGCAGGATCTGCGCGTCTTGCAGGGCTTTGGACTGACTATTGAGACTCCGCCATGGAGTACAGTTGCCCATATCAAGGGGGCAGGTGGCATTTCTCTTGGCGATTCATACGCTGCTGCGTTGGCAATCGAGAAGGAAGCGCTCCTCGTCGTTGGAGCGGATCCCGAGTTCGGCGATCTAGCAAATGATATTGACTTGCGTCAAATCCGTGAAGAACCAGCGTAAACTCCTCTGTCCTACTTGCTCCCGTGTTGCTGGGCAAACCACCTACTGATCGAGGAGAACGTCTCACCACGAATTGTGGCCTTCATTTGGTTTATTAGACAGTGTACCGTGATCGTACTTCTATCCACGAAGTAGATCGTGAAGTCCCACCACCCCACAGAGCAACGATGTTCGGCCAAAGAGATGAGTATATTTTTTTATTTGCTCGATAATGCTCTAATATGATTGCAGTTAACACTACTAATCTCACGAAATCATATAATAACAAAACAGTCGTCGACGATCTTTCACTTACCATCGAAAGCGGAGAAGTGTATGGTTTTTTGGGGCCGAACGGAGCCGGAAAATCGACCACCATCGACATGCTAATGGACTATACACGACCCACCAGTGGTAGCGCAACAGTCTTTGACCTCGATGTGCAGACAGAGTCCGAAACCATCCACTCACGGACTGGAATTCTTCCAGACCGATTTGGCGTGTATCAGCGGCTCACAGGGCGTGAACACGTCAAATATATTCTCGACGCAAATGATGATTGCGACGATATTGACCTCATTTTTGACCGGGTTGGACTCCACAGTGCAGCTGATGAGTATGCTAGCAACTACTCAAAGGGTATGCAACAGCGCCTCGGGCTCGCAATGGCTATCGCGGGGAAGCCAGATCTACTCATTCTCGATGAACCATTCTCTGGTCTTGACCCGCATGGTGTTCGTCTAGTCCGAGAGATCGTCGCTGACGAGCGTGACCGCGGCGCAACTGTCTTGTTTTCATCCCACGTTCTCGATCAAGTCGAACGCGTCTGCGACCGAGTTGGCTTACTGGACAATGGGACACTTCTTTTCGAAGGAACTCCTACAGAGCTCCGGAAAACTGTTAGAACTGAACGACGGCTGTCAATCGACACGCCGCTACCAGAGAAACTCCATCAGCTTCTCGAAGATATGGAATCCGTCACTGGAATCAACGAGAAAGAGACAGGTGTGACAATTCTCTGTCGACCTGAAGATCAGTTCAGAATTCTCGAATTAATCTTCGAATTTGATCTTTCTGTTTCTGACTTCCATGTCGAAAATGAGACTATCGAAGATGCTTTCATCATGTTAGCTGATAATACGCCCGAGAATTAATCTAAATCGCTACGGGAGAAGACAAGAATTGAAAAGATCTGCGAGACTCCAAGCAAGAGCATCAAGCCAACCACGGCTAGAATTGGATGAAGGTACCAAACCGGTATATTTGTCCCAAATACAGACCTCACTGTTGTGATATTCGAGACGGTGGATTGTTGTAACATATCCGATGTGACAAAAAGGGCAGTTCCACTCGAATTTGGAACACCAAGGAGCCAGTTCGTGAGAACGCGATACAAATTCTGTGGCAACAACCATTTAAATAGGAAGTATGTTGGATCCTGTGGTGGGCGGACGAGATCAACTGCATTCCCGGTCACAATACTATAAAACGAATTTACTAGTGGTTCCCAATAAAACGGAAGAGCAACGAATGAAAATGCTAACCCACCAACGACAACTTGATGTCGGCTAAGCGTAGAGATCGCAACTCCAACAGCAGCCATTGCGAACAAAAATCCCACGCTCGCCGCGAGAAACTCGAGTAACTGTACTAGAGGAACAGCGCTGTACTGTGGAATTGCAACGACACAGGTGAGTACGATTGCTATCAGTACAGGGATCACGAAAGCAATTGTACGTCCAATAAGGACCCCAATAATGACGTCTGCACGCGACGCTTTTGTTCCCGCTGTCAAACGAATACTTCCCGAACGACGCTCTTCAGACAGTGCACGGAATGTGAAAAATACGGCACCACTACCTGCGAACAATGTAATTCCGGGAGTTTGCAAAACAGCTAATGGGACGAGTGGACCGAGATAGTTCTTGACGATATCTTGAACAGCAAGACTGGAGATACTGGTTACGAAAATGAGTGCGCCGAGGAGCCAGATTCCAGGTGATCGTGAGAGAATACGGAACTCACGTTGTGCGATTGACTGCCATCGTCCGGGAAGCCAAGAGAAGAGATCTCTTCTGCCAAGGATGCTTCCAAAAGGAGCCCAATTAGATAGACGATTCCATGGGATTTGCAGTCGGCGAACCCAGTTAAATTTCTCATCGGGCCGGACAGTAAGTGATCTATTTTCAAACGTTCGAAGTGAGAATAACACTAATACGAATGGCCAGCCAACAAGAGGTATAAGAGAGAACCACGGTGTGAGATAGAGAGGTCGTGGCTCTCCTTTTACAGCTTCATTCAATGGTCCAGTCAGTTGAGTAACGGCACTATCCGTTCCGATTGGTACATCGAGAATCCAATTAGTGAGGACATAGTAGGCATCATTCGGTGACAATCGAGAAGCTAGCTCGAAGATGTTCGGATATCGCAAACTATTCCCAGGAACTGTGCCTGTAAACGTATCCCAGAGGAAAATCACCATCAAATCGCTCCATAGTAGCAATCCAGCAAGCACGGTGATGCCGATGAGGACTGCTGATTGAACCGATGAGGAGGCAAGCGTTGAGATGGAGACAATGATAGCGACGACGGCAAAAGTGTATATTAGTGCCACAATTACGAACTCAAGGGCGATTCCAACGGAAAACCTATTCAATGAGAATATATCTACGACGACGACAAGAGTGGTTCCAAAGATAACTGGTGTGAATGTTGCAACGGTTTGTCCGACGATTTTTCCGAGGATGATATCCGAGCGGGAAAGACGGGTTCCCGCGAGAATGCGAATTGTTCCGGACTCCCGTTCGCCAACGACCGCACGGTAACCAAATGTAGCTGCAACGAATGGTACTAATAAAGCAATTGTCCCCTGAACGTCTGCAATGGGAGTCGCCCCACCGAGTGTCTGGATCGTCGTTGGTCGTAATGAAGTTGTTGCCAACCCTACAGAGAAAGCAGTAGTGGAGACGATTAGAAACAGTCGTCGACTAAGAATAGTTTGGTACTCTCTTCGTGAAACCGAGAGTAGTTTAGTAAAATGCACACGCATTCTTCACGGTTAGAACCTCTCCCTGATTGCTTAAATCTGTCCTTCTATGCGTATTGAATGAGCATAAATCCAGGTCTAACAAAATAACAGCTATCATACTTATCTAACATGATTTCTCTTTGCGCCACAATAAAATATATAAATTTCATATTTTATATTATTTATATCCATCCAATACAAAAATATTATATATGGGTGAAAGTAATAGAATTTTGTAGTCTATGGCGAAAGATAAACGCAATCAGCTGAACAGACGGAACGTAGTTAAAGGTCTTGGAGTTACGGCTAGCGTCGGTCTACTTGGCGGCCTAAGTAGTGCAACGCCCGGTCAAGATGACGCAGTTTCGGCCGATATGGTCGTTGAAAACAAGCCCAATCTGGTTGATGAATTCGTGACACGGTCGCTTGAACAAGGAGAAACCGACAGCGTCGTCAAAGCTTACAGTGAATTGGACGAAAAGCAACTCGAATTGGTGAGAGATGCGTACGAGCGAGTCACGACAACGGAAATCAGCCCAGAGAATGCTAATGCTATCACTCCTGAATCCATTCCCATATCTCCTAGCGTGTCGTATACACATAAGATAAAGGAGACAAACACGACAATCTGGAAAGCATCTATGACTCTGGACTGTGACTATTACCCCAGTAACAATAATGTTACTTATAGATCACTTTCTTCAAACGGGGATGCTCCGAACTCGCTGTGGCATTACAAAGGAATAGATTATTCAAATGTGGATACTGCTGGGGCTGTTGATGCAAAACGAAAGTTACGGTTCAGTCACTCGGTCGCAGGACAACATATTTCTACGAATCAAGCAATATTAGATATTATTGCATACGATAACGGCAATGTCAATAAAAGTGCAAATAGGAAAGTTCTCTAGTACAGGATTGGGTAAATAATCTATACTTCAAGGAATAATATAGATAAAATTACTTTTATCGCAGAATAGTGAACCAGGTACCGTCTAGTTGAGCTCTTTCTCGACTGGTGTTCGGTTGTCGGACGATTAGGGTTGTCTTCAGTGATTATAGGAATAACGAACCATCTGATTATCTAGTTAAGAAACACTGTTGTAGGATGGCGTTTCAATGCCTCTCCCGTATATGGCTACCAAACTATTTGTCAATCTAGTGATTATATTCCTGGTAAAGCAGCCGAGTCCCGTCTTCTCACAGTGGAGCCACTCTTGTTCAAGAGACCCAACGGTCGCTTCGAGACGATGTTCGGGAGTTTGCAGAAACCGAAATTCGACCCGAAGTGAAACGGTTAGATCAGCAAGGCGAGTATCCCAGCCGAATTCTTGACGAACTCGGTAATCGTCGCCTCGCGGGATTGACGCTGCCTGAAGAATACAACGGACGTGGTGAAGGCCTCGTCGAACTCGCGCTGATGATCGAAGAACTTTCAGCTGCGTGTATGTCCGTAGCGAGTGCCCTTGGACTGCATATCGGTGTCGCGGCAGTCATCGAGCGCTTCGGCTCCGACGAGCAACGTGACGCATTCCTCCCGAAGATGGCGACGTTCGGGACAGTCGGTGTGCTCGGGCAAAGCGAAGCCAACGCCGGGAGCAACAAATTGGAGATGGAAACAGCGGCCGAACGGCAGGGGGACGGATGGGTACTCAACGGCCACAAACAATGGGTGACGAACTTCTACGACGCGGATTTCGTTCTCACGTACGCGAAAACTGGTCCTGATGAGGCCGCACCGCACAACATTAGCGCGTTTCTCGTGCCAACCGAAGAGTTCGATAGAGAGAACGACTGGGACACGTTAGGTGCGAACAGCGTTAAATCGCCGCGCGTTTCACTTTCAGACATCCATGTCCCTGCTGATCGCCTCATTGGCGAGCAAGGAGAGGGATACACCGAACGTGGTGAAATCCACACCGGTGTGAACGTCCCTGCCCGTGGTGTTGGTATCGCTCGTGCTGCGCTCGAAGACACAGTTTCGTACACGAGTTCAAGAGAACAATACAGCCAGCATATCAGTGACTTCCAGGGCGTGCGATGGGAGGCGAGATGGCAGAACGTGTCGACACAGCTCGATTGCTCACACTTCGAGCAGCTGACTGCGCTGATCGGGGCCACGATGTAACACGCGAGTTCGCCATGGCGAAGATCAACGCAACGCAGGCCGCAGTCGACAATGCGAACAGAGCGGTTCAACTCCACGGGGGTCTCGGATACACTACCGAATATCACGTTGAACGCTACCTTCGTGATGCGAAACTCCTGACGATAGCTGGCGGTCCAAATGAGGGTCACAAAGACACGCTTGCAAAAGCTGTGATCGAGCAGGACGGAGAGTGATTCCGTATGCCGTTAGTTACAATTTCAGTGCTGGTAGACAAGTCCGACGAGTATCGAAATACAGTCGCTAACGCGGTCAACACGGCTGTTCTCGATACGCTTGACTTCCCACCAAGTGATCGCTATCAACTCATTCAAGAACTCCCTTCGCAGGACCTCGAGTTACATGATCGAGACGGGGATCGAGCCGTGCTTGAGTTGACAATGCGTGCTGGCCAAGATCGCGAAGACAAACAGGCGTTTTACGCTCGTGTGACGGAATTATTAGAACAGGATCCGGGGATCTCCCCAGAAAATGTGATGATCACCATCGCTGAAAATAGTGAAGAAGACCGGTCTTTCCGGGATGGTGTGTCCCAATTCATAGCTGAGAGCTGATCTGATTGAGAGAGGAATTCACGCTCTTTAACAATATAATACCGACTCCTCGATTTCTACCCTCATCAATGGCAATATCCCCCCGGAATTTCCACCTCACCCAATGCGTAGTCCAATCAGTTTTTCTCACCCGATGAGACCAACGATGTTACGTCAGAACAAGGATGGGAGTGGATTAGAGTTGCATCTACGACCAAGTGATAGTGTCATTGGAGACGCGGCTAAAACAGCAGTTTGAATATTTGATGTTGGGCCTGACGGAGATGATAGGTGAATGTCGGAATCGTAATATCCATTTCAGCTGCAATTTCTTTACTCGATTTTTCACGAGGAGACTGAAAATAGCCGTTAATATACGCGGTGAGGAGGACCTCAATCTGTCGTTCAGTGAGTTCCTCATACACCGCTCTCTGGAAGACTTTCTGCGAGAATAGTGGCATCGGATAGGTGTTTTGCCGTTGAGCAACAACATCCATTGTCGGATGGTAGTCCAATACGAGATCAACGATCTCGCAGGAAGAGATGTCCGCTGGGACTTGAACAACGATGTGACCCTCTCCATTCTTGATCTGCATTTTCGATAAGAACGCTCCAGATTCGATGATAAGCGGCACAAAATACGGTCTACCATCTCCGATGCGGATTTCAAAAATCCCAGACGTACCTCCGTTAGCAAGAAGTCGTGTTTCAAGATCAGTCTCGTTCTCCATGAGTCCGTGTATCTCTTCGATATTCGCTTCTGAAATTTGGAAATATATGAAGAAGCCGTTCTGTGCTGGAAGTAACTGCTTTAACACAATTCGACAATTAGTCTTGGCCGATATTTTATTCAAGGGACATGACTCACCCGTCGATTCGAATACAATTTCAGTAACCGAATTAGAATCATTACTCTGGTCAGACGAGGACATACCCAAGGAGAAAAGCCACAGAGAGTAATTTGTTACCACAAATGTAAAAAATCTGGGGTTAGTTTAGAACAATTATCTTCCATGGGTTGGCCCATCGTCGCCGGACTCGCCGGGGAAGTTATCGTTGGATATCGCTCGACCGGCGGTACCAAGAGCGGCTGCTGGCACAGCCTCTTTATGGGCACAGTTGCTACCTGAGTATCGACATCAGCATTATCGTAATCACAGTGGTGGTGGCCAGCCTGTTCGGAGGCTACATCTGGAGCAAGATCGGTCTCATTGACATTGATGTGTTCTTTCTTTTCACTGTTACTACCGTCGTACACTCATGGTCTCTGGCTCTTAGAACAGATTACTTCCCAACCAGCACTCCTACTTTATAGTAAATAGCTGACGGAAGGGAAGGGTAGGGCGTAGAGATGACGTGGAATGGTGGATGGTGGGTGGTCAACCAACTGCGTTAGCTTCGTATGCTTGTACCGAACAGGTTGAAATCTCTGCTAAAGATCGGCGTATCATCGCTGAACCGGCGGGTATCACCTTGACTCAGCGAGATGTTGTGTCCGAAGACGAACGACGTGAGCTGGCCCTGTCCTCACCACCATCGCCAAGTAGGTAGCAAATCGCATAGCCGTTGTAATCATCCGGCTGCGAGATTCTAGCACGGTTCCCCACCTGGTTGTTCAAGCAGGTGAACCGTTGTCGCTTGCTCTAATGCATTCAAGACTCGAAATTCCACGCCCGGGTAATAGTTGTAGTATAGACCAAAAAGTTCGATTTTGCGACGCCGCGCTCCTTGCACTTACCACTCCCAACGCGAGTGCACCCCTTGCGGAGCTGTACCTCGAGACGAGTGTAGATTAACGATGCCTGTGATCGCCTATTGATTTTATAACTGGATGTGTAACTGAGGGGTTGATACTATCAATAAGCATGAAACATATCCTCGCCAGCAAGCCCCTTATTCTCCTCATTTTTACTCTATCCCAATGTAAACACTGACCAACCTCTGGTAGAATGTCAGTCATATCGATTGGAACAACCGATCCGCTCGCCACTACATCCATTCAATCAGCAAGTGGCTCATCAGCATGATCTTGCATCACCTGCAGGAGCGAGTAGATCTCATCGAACTCGTCTTCTCCATAGTGAGTAACTTGAGTCGATGACATTTGAGGTTGGACAGATGGCCGCCACCAACCATGAGTCCACGAGACAATTCATCCGGTCGACTCACCCGATTGCGGGTCGCTTGAAGTGGTATTTATTCTTCAGGTTCTGGTCGTGGGAGATCAGCAACTGTTGTACACTGTTGGTCGATTCTCTGTGGAAGTGTCTCATAAACATATTTAAACATCTCTTCAGGGTCTGACTCAAATGATTCCGCATTCTCGATAGCATTTTCGATTTTTTGGTCGATTTTGGACTCTATTGTTTCAACCCCCTCTGTAGTAAGTCGACCAGTTTTCAATAGGAATAATTCAAATCGCCTAATAGGTTCTTTTTGATTCCATTGTTTCGTTTGTTTTTCGTCGCGATACACACTGGGATCATCTGATGTAGAATGGGCACCTAATCTGTAAAGAACTGACTCAATAAGTGTTGGTCTTAATTCCTTTTTCTCTGGGTGCTTCGCCTTTTTGACTGCGTCTCGAACTACAGAATAAACTGCAAGTGGATCCATGCCATCAACACGAACACCTTCCAATCCATATGCTTGAGCTTTCTGGGACAAGGTTCTACTCTTAGTTTGTCGAACTCGCGGTGTTGAAATCGCCCATTGATTGTTATTGCATAGGAAGATCACTGGAATATCGAATACTCCAGCAAAATTTAATGCTTCATGAAAGTCACCTTCGCTTGTTGCTCCATCTCCAAAGTGGCAAAGTGTAGCCGCTTTATCTCCGTTTAGTTTCGATGCCCAAGCATAGCCCGTCGCATGTGGTATTTGTGTTGCAATAGGGTTAGCTATGGGAAACACATTTGAATTTTTGGAGAATGCGTTCCCTATCTCATGACCCATCCACAACAATAGGTTTTTCTCGATATTGTCAGATTGTGTGATGATGGCACCATTTTCACGATAACTTGGGAATAATTGGTCACCATCGTCAAGAGCAAGTACACTTGCAACTTGTGTAGCTTCGTGTCCCTGCAGTGGTGGATATGTTCCTATTCGCCCTTGACGTTGGAGAGAAATCGCTCGTTTGTCATATCTGTGGACTAGTTTCATTTTAGTGTACATCTCTCGAAGAAACTCATCCGATAGTCCTGAAATAGCACTTTTATCGACAATACTTCCATCTTCTTCGAGAACCTTAACTACGTCTCTCTCCTGCGCACCTACAGCCATAATTAATTGAATTATTATATTCACTAATATATCTTCTGCACAAATTTTATTAGAAAAGAGTAAAAATAATTATATAGGATCCATCTCTATGATCGTATGGGATCCCGAGACAATCATGATTCTCGGAGAATGAATATGAGTACAACAAAAAATTTCACGATAGTAGAGGCAGTTCGCGATGGACTGTGCTCAGAGATGCAACGCGACGACGACGTGCTCGTGATTGGCGAGGATGTCGGAAAAAATGGTGGCGTTTTTCGTGCTACAAAAGGATTGTTCGATGAATTTGGTAACAGTCGAGTCATTGACACGCCGTTAGCAGAGTCTGGTATCATTGGGACGGCAATCGGCATGGCAGCGTATGGGAAGATACCTATCACCGAAATACAATTTATGGGCTTCATCTACCCTGCGTTTGATCAGATCGTGAGTCACGCGGCACGGCTGCGAACCCGCTCTCGTGGGCACTACTCCTGTCCCCTGGTGATTCGCGCGCCCTATGGTGGTGGCATTCGCGCTCCTGAGCACCACTCTGAATCTTCAGAGGCCTTTTTCGTCCACCAGCCCGGTCTAAAAGTAGTCGTACCTAGTACGCCCTACGACACAAAAGGGCTGCTCGCTTCGGCGATCCGCGATCCTGATCCTGTTATCTTTCTCGAACCGAAGCTCATCTACAGGGCCTTCCGCGAAGAGGTTCCAACAGATAACTACACTGTCCCGCTTGGCGAGGCCGCTGTTCGCCGTGAAGGGTCGGACATCTCCGTGTTCACGTGGGGTGGGATGACGTCCCCGACGATCGAGGCTGCAGAGAGTCTCGCTGAGGAAGGTATCGAGGTTGAGGTTATTGACTTGCGCACACTGTCACCGCTTGATGAAGAGACTATTGTTGAATCCTTTCGGAAAACTGGACGTGCCGCTATCGTTCACGAAGCGCCCAAAACAGGTGGGATCGGTGCCGAAGTCATCGCTACGATTCAAGAGGAAGTGCTTATGTATCAAAAAGCGCCGATCCAGCGTATTACTGGGTTTGACGCGCCATTCCCGCTCCACGCACTGGAGGACTATTACCTCCCTAATGCCACTCGTATCAAGGAAAGCATCAAGAAAACTATCAATTTTTAAATAACTATGCCTAGACCAGGCTCCCAAACGTTGGCGAAGGTGTCACAAAGACCGACCTCATATCGTGGTTTGTAGCACCGAGTGACGAGACTATCTTTTGAGCATCGTCCATTAGAATCATATACCAACATTGCAACCTTCCGATTTATTGCCTCTCAGTCGTAACGCGACACTATGAGCGAAATGGGGACGGCACGACTGTCGGTCGGGGATCGCGTAATCGACACGGACGATGACAATCCCGATGTCGGAATAGTGATTGCACGACCATCAGAGACGACGGTTGCAGAGTGGGAGTTTCCTACGAACGAGGGCCCGATGACGACCGCTGACACGAATCCTGGGTATCCAGCTGACTCACAGTTAGTGCTCGTATCATTCCTCTCGGACCTCAATGGCTACTGGGAAGAATGGAACGACGCTGACCCTAACGACCTCTACGACGGCGTTGAAGCCAACCACGTCCATCGCTATGGCTTTCCCGAACCACGCTTAGCATTCGTTGACGAGGGTGAAACCATACCGGAAGGGGCAACAGAACCGGCCAACAAAGAGACCGAACCGCCGGAGTAGTTCAGGCCAGTTATTGACCGGTTTGAACAGAATGTGTCTACGGTGGGTTACGATGCAGACGAGCACGTGATCCGTGTCGAGAAGTCCGGGGTTGAACATACTATCGACCACGACGGGATCGTTGACGGAGAGAGTGGTATCAAGACCCGTGTAAAGCAATCACAGATCGTTTCCTCTGACGTTGGGTAACGGACATGCCATCTCACGAGATAGCTTGCATTGGCCGAAGCCTTTGCAGGGATTTATGTCGTTCAGTAAGATAGAGAGTGCTCTACCTTTAATCGTTCTTCTTGGCAATTTTCAGTAGGTCTTGACCATCGTCAAGATACCGTCTCTGTCAGATTTATCGACGGCCCCTTGCTAGAAAAATCCATAATGACCGAAGATAATTATGAATGGTGGCGTGCGTGACACTGATTGACGTTTCCCCGCCCTCTGGCTGGTCAGTCATACTCATGTGACCGCTCCTCTCCCCGCGAGGCTAATCAACCTGAGTACGCTCTTAATCGAGCGATCAAGTATCACTAGCCTGCAAACCTTCGCTCACAAGGGTGAAGGTAAGTAGATCCCCCTCATCCGTTACCTGTGCTCTAGCATTCACAGTGCCACAGAGATGGATCACTCTCTATTGACACCGATGTAGAACGGGCTACAAGCGTCTACTTGATTCCCCAGCTCAAAGATGTGGTGAGTAAACTGGGAGAACTATATCATTAGAGATCAGAAACAGTGACTGTGTGACTATTTTGAATGGTAATCTGATACCCGATATACTCAAAGCTGATTTCGACGGTTGAGTGCTCGGCGAGACTTTCGAGAGCATCAGTATTGATTACCTCATAAAGTGGCACAACAGGCTCCATTCCATGCTTCTGAGTGACTGCTCTGATAATCGCAACAGTAAGCGGTTCACTACCGATCGGTGTGGTTCGTATCCGTGAGTCTGACTGTGAATCTTGAACGGTTTGCATAGATGTGGTATTCATCCATCAGCCACATAGGTGTTTAGCGATTTATGATAGCGTGTCACGTGGGTATAAGTGTCAAATTTCCAGTCTAGCCTTATTTCTAGTATATATATATATATATTTATCAAATAAATGAAAGTAGACTTAAACATAAATCTGTCTCTAATGCATTGACTGGACAATGATTGCTTTCAAGTAAATATACAACACTAAGTGTTCACACGACATCTTTATAAACTACCTGTTAGAACATCAGATAGATGTCCATAACTCAACTACCTTTACAAGCGATTCCAACTGACCCACAGCAATTCATGAATCAATACGGTAGCGCTCTGCTTAATTTCGTAGTTACCCTTCTGATATTCGTCATCTCATTTCTTATCATCTATGCTATTGTGAAACCATTCCTTGTGAAGCTCACCCGGCGCGGGCTCAACACCCGAGACTTCCCAGCCGCAGTCGTGGGATTGGCTGCGAGTATCGCTGGGATTATCGCCCTCGTCGGCGCACTCACGACTGCAGCCACCATCGCAGGTTTCGGTGCCGTTCTGACTGCCTTCGCGACGATTAGTGGTGCCCTCGCACTCGCGTTCGGTTTCGCTGCTCAAGATCTCTTGGCCAACTTCGTTGCTGGGATCTTTATTCTCAAAGATAAGCCGTTCAAAACGGGCGACTATATTGAATGGAACGGCAACAGTGGAATTGTCCGTGAAATAGAAATGCGTGTGACCAAACTCGATAGCTTTGACAACGAGCTTATCACCGTCCCAAATTCTGATCTCGCAAGCTCGGTCGTTACTAACCCCGTCGCAAATGATACTCGCCGGGTATCATATGACTTTGGCATCAGCTATACCGATAATATTGATCGTGCCCAAGAGCTCATTTTGGAAGAGGCTCGCTCCATAGAGGGGGTCCTCTCAGATCCCGCGCCGCAGGCACCAGTGACTGATCTTGGCGGCTCGTCTGTTGTGATTACCGGCCGAGTGTGGATTGACCCCAACGAGACTGGAGCCGCACCCGTTCGTGCAGCCTTCGTCAAAGCCGTGAAACAGCGTTTCGATGCGGAAAGCATTGAAATGCCGTATTCACATACTGAGCTCGTCGGCAGTATCGATATAAATGGGTCGGCGGGTTTGAGTAGCAGCGACTGATCGCTACTCACCATCAATTGATTCACACTCTGACAGGCGGTCACCACTTGGCGAACTACTCACTTTACAAATCCAGAGATTTGGGGGAGTCTCCTGTTCCCCGGACTCTGTGCCGATAATCAGTACTAACGGCTATGAGCTCACTCTTCCATCGAGGGCTCGAATTTCGAATTTGCGAGCCGAGCAACGGCAAGGACACGACCGGGATTACCAAGGCGGGAAGCAACGCGAGACATGATTGTCAGTCGAGGTCGAGGCAACGATCAATCGGTATGTTCGGGAGATTGGTCTTCGAAACGACGATCCTCTGATTCAGCGGTCGAAACATACTGTCCTGTACTGGGTTGAGCAGGTTGCCGACCGCGTTGCCGACGAGACGGACAGCGAGGACTATCAACGTATCTCTACCCATAATTTGCGCCGCTGCTGAGCAAACCACTGTTGGTCGAGGAACACATCACCGCGAATTGTGATGCCGTTCGGTAGCTGGTCAAGTTATAAGTGGTATAGGCCGGCAGAAGAGAGCGACGATAGGCCACATATATTCTTCAATCGTTTCGCTCTGGCTGGACTGTCACGTCGAAATAGCTCCGATAGAAGCCTGCATCAAATGTAATGATCCTGCCAGCGTCGACGGCAGCGTGTGCGCCGATCAGGAAATCAGGTGAAAGGGGCTGACGTGGTGCAAGCGAACGCCCACACGACGGACACGACATCTCTGTCTGGTTCCCACATTCTGGGCACTGAAGCCCGGCACCTCGGCGTGAGAGATAGGTGGTGAATGCGTCACCAGCAGCAGTCAGTGCTGCTCGTGAGGGCTGTTCAACGTCGATACCAGTGTCTGAGAGAAATGCATCGACGTCCTCTCGCGTTGTGAATCCATCATCGCCGGCGAGCTCAGCATACACGACGCTGTTGATGACCAACGATCCCTTCTGATACGCTGCTCGGAGGGCGTTTCGTGCCGCTTCCGAATGGGGATCGTCCTCATACAGATCGGCGAAGAGAGTCGAGGAGTCGACAACGGCCTTCACACGTCGGAGTCTCCGTCCGACGATGTGTTCTCATCGGTGAGTGGACGACCGCGAAGATCCTGCATCCGCTTGGCCATTGGCTGGTAGCTGCTGATCGTTCCGTACCACTTTGTGAAGCGCTCCTCAGCAACCTGTTTTTGGAGGACGTACCCGTGATCTGTCTCTTCGAATCTGGCCTCATCACTTGGGTGTATCCCAAGGCGATCCCGAACCTCGATCGGAATCGTTACTTGTCCTTTCTGACTCACTGTTAGCATGCTGGTCACACATATGTGTTCAACCTCTAACCTCTTACTCTGAAGTAAAGATCCCGATGTTTGACTCATACAGTGATACGGATCTGAATGACGCAATCGCTAAAGCCCTTTCTGAGGGATACAGAACAGGACGGCAAGTATGTGTGGCGACTGGCCGTGTGTGGGGACTCGTTCCCAGTATACCTCGTCTATGATTCGGACAGTATCCCATTCTCTTATATTCGAGAATTTGCTTAATGATAAGGTATATACGGGAGAAAATTAATGGGCATCTGTGGCACGTACGCCACAGTGTCGATCCGCACTCACGTTGGTCAGTTTTGCTCATGAGACCACGCATTACTTCCCTGTGGGACTGACCGACGTGAGAGCGTTCCCTCTACGCCATCAGGGAGTTCCAACCTACTCTCTCCCGCTTGTACGAGCGAGGGGAAGTAGGTTGCTGTCATCCATCTCTCAGCCACCGACTGATTCTTGACCAATAGCCGCTGTATCGCTCGCTCGCGGCCATTGATCCCCGAGTGTAGTCCCAACCTTTATCCTAGTTGAATTGCAATTATAGGGTAGATGAATTAACGAGGTATTATTTGCATATGAACAGACGAACGTACCTCAAAGCAACGACCGCACTCGGTCTCAGTACGAGTCTCGCAGGCTGTGGCATGTCCATGGGCGGCGGCGGTGGAAGTGTTCCGTCATCCGGCAACAACTCCAATAGCACGAACTCAAGTCAAGTCGGCGTTGGAAGCGCCCTCGATCCCAGCCAGTATTCGGGAGAGTTCACCCGCGTTGTCAACATGGTCAAAGACGCTGGCGCCGACCCGACCGGCAAAGAGGACGTCTCCCCGCTTATTCAGCGAGAGCTTCGAGACGAGACGCTGTTGTTCTTCCCACAGGGAACGTACAAGATGAATTCCCAGATCCGGCGTGCTGGGAACAAAGATATGGGGATTATCGGGAATAACGCCGTGATGAAACACGGGATCGTCGAGGCGATTGACGGCTTCGACGTAACGAAGGGCGAGTTTCACGGCCCCGCCCAACACTTCAAAATCGGCGTGCCTGACAATCCGCACCGCGGCAAATTCGTTTTCGGTGGATTCGTGTTCGATTGGCGCGGGAAAAACGAAGGTATCCAAATCCTCAATCACCATACAGCCGGAACCTCTATCGTCCAAAATGTTCGGCAACGGGGGATGCATTCGCTCGGGTGTCAGGGAGCCTTCCGCCTCGATCCAGTAACCGAAGAGGCAGCGATTCTCGGTCGGCGACTCGACATTCGATTTGGTGGGAAGACCTACCAAAAGACGATCAACTCCCGCGATACGTACGACGGTGGTCCGTATGCCGGTCGCTCGTGGGCGACATCGGGAATCACGATGCATCCGCGCACGCAAGGGACGCTTCGCTTAGAGGAGGTCATGTGTGGCGGATGGCCTGATAATGGCATCTACGTGATTGGGGGCCATCCAGACAAAGGGGATGGCACTGTCGAAGTGATCAACTGTATCGCAGCGAACTCACAAGCGTCGAATATCCGTATCGGTGGCGAGAATTCGAAAATTATCGGATGTAAAGTGATTATCGATCAGGCGTTCGGCGAGGAGTTCTACCACGAGCAGCGACCCATCCGCATCGACGACGGCACCTGTACAGTCAGGAATACGCGCATCATTCAACGGCAACCCACAGGGTGGAGCCTCACAGTCCTCCATGGCGTGCAGAACGCGACCATTCAGAACGTGTCGGTCGAGATCTTCAACCAACCACAGCTTGCGTTGGTCGTGTCTGATGAGGTTGGAAAGTGTACAGTAGACGGGTTTTCGGTTCAAACGAAGGGGTGGCATGGGACGCATAGCAGTTTGTTTCGGGGCTGGCCGGACGTCGCGAAGAATATCTCCGTGAATGGCCGGTCGGTCGCCTGAGATTGCTATTTCGGTCAAAGAATTAGCGGGTATTAGCCGCTGACGGGGGCGAATACGATAGAGATGAACACAAGGATTCCATAGAGAATCATGGTTGTAATGACACTAATGCCAGTGAAGTGCTGGGGTTTTCGTGTCACCATGTATCCACCAGCAATCGCGAGGAAAATCGATGAGATGATTCCCCAATCCTTGATTAAAAAGACCGCACAGACGAGTGTTACTACCCCGATAAAGGTAGCCGTCTTTGCATCGAGCCGTGCGCGGAGTCCCATTGTTTTTACCTCGTACTTGCCCGTTCGAGCCGTGTTCTCTTAATTTCTCGGACAACACTGCCAAGATCGTTAGTCTGTCGTATCTGAATCATCCGAAATATCTCCGTTAAAAATTCCATCTGCGACTAATCCTTCACGCAAGAGCTTTGCGTGGGCCTCGTCGCGGCTGAGGTCGTGTTTTTCTGCGTAGTCTTTGACGCCACCGATGATGTGGTACGGAATTTCGACACTTGGTCGAGCCATGTTGAATTCTCTCCTATGTTTATACCCGTTAAACTTAAGTCTATCGTGACGTTATAATTATTTGTGTAAAGTCGTCGAAAAAGACAATGTGTCTAAAAGCATATAATAGACAATCCAAAACCATGACTGACTCACACGTCCTCCTGAATCAAGAATCGTTCATAACTGCCCTCTCACGCCGCCTCGCCCCGCTTCTTGTCGCAGGGAGCGGTAGCACATTGATGATAGGGACCGCCGCCGCGCAGGACTTCTGCAATACCCAAGGCGGTCAGTTCGCCGCTGCCGTGCAAACGGGCATCGGTGGCCTTGCAATCGCATTTCTCGTCGCCATGCTGCTCGCTGCAGTCGTGCTGAAAGCCGTCCCCGTCAAAGGTACCTCGAAACTAGCGAACGTTGCCATTGGTGGCTTCTTCGTTGGTGTCGCGATGATCGTGATCGGGTTGGCGTTCGCGAACTTCGCGCTTGGGTTCTCACCCGTGGAAGCGAGCAGTTCCTGCGGGAACATCCTCGGATAGCCCCCGACCACTTGACGAAATTCAATTTTATGACACACTCCCGTTTGGTGATTCGGACCCTTGTCGCTCTGCTTGTCGTTACCTCGGTCGTTGGAGCGACAGGCATCGTGAGTCCGGTCGCCGCACAGACACAGACGAATAACTCAACAACCAACGGTTCGGCCGGTGATGATAATGGCTACAGCCCCGGTGACGGATGGGGGCACTGGGCTGGCTCGAATAACAGCAGTACCGGCGGTGGTGGTGGAGGGTTCGGTCTTGGCATCGGTCCGAGAGAATGGGCCAAAGAGACCGTTGACTTCCTTAAAGAGAAAATCGGCGGCGGATTCCGGTGGGCACTGCGCGCGTCTATGTCACTGTGGGTTGGGACCCCCTACGCACATATGGGAAATAACGGCGTTCCCACGAATGAGCCGTTTACAACCCTTCACAAGGAGGTATACGGCGAGTACATCTTTCCCGCAATCGTGTTGTTCCTCGGCATGTTCGTGATGATGAGCGCTGCTGCGATGAGTGCCAGCACGATGTTCAGTCGGGGACGAATCACACGCTGGCTTGGCCGTCTTGGGATGGCGGTTATCGTCGTTGGTCTTGCCTACGATTTCACGAACCTCATGCAGCATTTCGCAAATTCTGTTGCATGGGCATTCGCACCCAAACCGAAAGAACTCACCAGTTCATTAGGCGGCGTGCTTAAACTCAGTGCTGGACCCGCTATTGGTATTCTCGCACTTTACCTCACCAGCACAACAGAGGCACTGATTCTTGCACTCGTGTACGGCTTTCGGCAGTTGGTGTTACTGTTCGCCCCGATCATGATGCCGATCATCCTCCTCACCGCGTATGCGGCTCCCCATCGCCGTCTCAGAATGTTGGGCAGTATGCTGTTCTGGCAATGGTTCGGGCTTGTCTGGGTTTCACTTCCCGTCGCCGTTCTCCTCCGGGTTGCCTACGAATTAGAGTGGAGTTTCGGCATCGGTGGCATTGTCGGGTTTTTCCTAACCCTTGCGATCTTTGCCATCGCACTTGGCCTTCCTTTCGTCATCTCGTACGGATTCTTCAAATTCCCCGCGTCGGTCACGACGAGCGCCGCTGCAGTCGGCGGAGCGGCAGCATCCAGGGCCGATTCCTTCCATGAGCGCTACGACCGCTTCCGAGACGAAGACGACGACGGCATCTCACTCACCTCCAACTCCAGCACGACGACCCCAGAAGATCGCGCTGTCGCTGCCGACGGAGGTATCACAGGGGAACAAGCCAACCTGCTGGCCGATCGTATGAATCGGTCGAGTCGAACAGACGACACGCAGACAGCCGAGCGCATTCGTGCACTACACGACGCGACTCACTCCAGCGACCAACGCTTCCGCACTCGCGCCCGAAAGCACGTCGTTCGAACCCGCCATGCGCGCGAGCAATCGTCCGGTCGGTCGCGGTCGGCCGATTCGTACGAAGCCAAGCCACACTACCGGCTCAGTCGCACGGGAGGTGATGACTAATGGCCCGCCGTAACGATGAGGTACAGCTCGTGCTGTCGGAGTATTCGGCGAGTGCAGATCTGTACGGCTACGACAAATTCGACCTCGCGAAGCTGTACATGCCCTCGCTCGTGCTGTACTTCATTGTCAAGTTCGTGCTGTCGGGCTGGCCCGCCACTCTCGGGTGGGTCGTTCTCATTCTGTGTGCATTCGTGACGACTATCGGCGTGCTCGCGACGCCGGACCATATGGGGCCGGTCGAGTACCTCTCGATTATCATTCGCCACTACACCCGCCAGCACGTGCTGTTGCACGACCGCGACATCCAGACGCCCGTCCTCGGCTACCAACCCCCGGAGTATCGCTCAGCAACCGATGCAGACGACGACTCGTAATCCTCCAAACCAATGTTTGACAACACTGATTCCGACGATTCGGACACGGACGACCGCCTGTTCAACCAACCGCAGAACGATAGTCTCCCCGCCCGGCTCGCTCGCAAACCGCTGTTGAATCGCTTGCCGGGCGTGCCCGACGAGAGCGACGACCGCACCCAAGAGTTGGTCAGCCTCAACTACCCATTCCGGGGAGATCCCGCACTTGTGGATGAGTCGGGCGCGCTCATCGGCGGCGTGAAGATCGAGCCCGCGAACATGGCGCTCGCCGACATCGGCACGTGGGAAAAGCGTGTGCGCTCGCTCGCCGATACGCTCGCGACCACAGTGTCGTATGAAGCGCAGTGGTACAGTCCAATGCGGACGGTGAATTACGATGACCGTCAAGAACGCTACAAGGACGCCGAACTCAGCGTTCGCCGCCAGCAGGACGATCTCTCGTTCGCAGAACAGGTGCGGGCGGACGTGTGGGAAGAGCGTGCTGCCGTGGTCGATCTCTACCAACAGACCACGCTTTCGCGTGAATACTACATGCTCGCGAAGGTTCGTCCCGGTGAAGGGGTACTAGATACGACGAGCGAGGAGGGTGGCCTTGGTAACGTGCCCGGCCTTGGGGAGTTGATCGAGAAGAAAGAACTTCACGAGCGAGCGGGAAGCGCCGATCTCACGAACCAATTGCTGGATACGTTGCGACGGCGCGTCGAGGAGTTGGCAACGGCGCTCGGCCAGATCGAAGGGCTGTCAGCCCATCCAGTGAGTTCGTTCGACCTCGCACAGGTCGCCGCGGACTACTATCGAGCGGACAACGTGGGCGCACGCGACGAGTGGACGACCGCCCTTCGCGGCGCACCCACACCGGGCACGCTCGAAGACCCCGAACACGAGATGACCTACCAGCACGTTACCGCGCTCAACAATGACGAGAGTCGCCAGCCCATCGAAGCCGACGGCGGCGCAGTCCAGCGACCCGCCCGCGGACGGTCGCGACGGTCACCATCCGTCCCCGACGCTGATACGCCGGGCGAGGTCGGAGACTGGGAGTTCGACACCGCGGCCGTGAATGCGAATGCGGTCGCAGACCTCGTATCCGGGGAAGAGGCGACCGCCGAACACTTCCGCAGTGTCCTTGCCCCCGAAGTGTTCGACCGGAGCAATCCCGACTACGTGCAAATTGACGACGACTTGTATTCGACGACACTCGCATTGCGTGAGTGGCCCGGTCAACCCGCCTACGGCGCGCTTGAAAACGTGCTGAATTACGGCCTACCGGGCGTCGAAGTCGTCGTTTCGACCTCTATCGAGGGGGTAGACGAGCAGAAAGCCCGCCGCGAACTGGCCGACGCCCAGGACGCCTTGACCAAGAAAGCCGAGGACGCGCTGAATTCCAAATGGAATCCGTTCGGCAGCAAGTACGAGCGGAAACTCAGCGAGGTGAGCGCAACCCTCGATGCACTCGAAGCAAGCGACTACGGCTTGTTCGACACCCAGACGTATATCACCGTTCGGGCACCGGACACTGACACACTCCAAACGGCGATCAGCCAGATTCGGGCCCGCTTACAGGATGAACGAGTCTCGGCCAAGCGGATGAAATTCAATCACGAAGCGGGCTATCGAATGTCCGCCCCGACTGTCCCGAAATCGGCCTACCAACCCGTGAAAATGCTCGGGATGGGCTTAGCGAGTCTCTTCCCGTGGAGTACCCAGAACGTCGAGGAACCCGGCGGTATCGAGATCGGCGAACACGCTCACACGGGCGAGCCAACGATTCTCGACTGGTACGATTGCCAGACCGGGTACAACTTCGGCATCTACGGGAATATCGGGTCAGGAAAAACCACGACGGGCAAGCAAATCGCGTTCCGCCAGAAGACAAAACACCCCGACATGAAGCTGGTGATGATCGATCCACTCCAAGAGTTCACCGGCTTGTGCGAGGCATTCGACGGCCAGCACATCATCGTCGGCGGGGACACGCCCATCAATCCGATGCGCATCGAGCCGACACCCACTGACCGTTTGCAGAAGATCGGCAAGCACACGCCGTACAACGACGCTGTCACCCAGACAATCGGCTTTGTCGGGAACTACTACCACATTGAAGGGCTGAGCGGCTTCGAGGAGAAAAAAGGGACGTGGCAGAAGGCGATCAAGGCCGCGTACAAGCGGGCGGGAATCACCAAGGACCCGACGACGCACAGCAATGCGAGTCCGACGCTGGCCGACGTGATCGACGTGCTGAAAGCCATGGTCACGGACCCCGAAACCTATGTTGATAAGGAAATTCGGGAGTCGGACGAAGCAGTCAACGACCGCCAACAGACGGCTATCGATATTGTGAACAACGATATTGAGGCGTTCAACGACGAGTACGGCCAGTTGACCAAGCAATCGAACATCAGCTTTGACGACGCCGACACGATCTACCTCGACCTCCAACGCTACGAGAACGAGCAACAGCGTGGGGGCCTGATGATGGAATTGTTGTTGAAAGAGATGTACGAGCAGGCCAAGACCTCGCCGGAGCCGCTGATGATGTTGATCGACGAGGCGAGTTACATGCTCAAAAACTCCGCCAATCTGGAGTCATTGAAGCAGGCCCACCGTCACAGTCGCCACTACGACCTCTCAATTGGATTGTTCACCCAGTCGGTCTCGGAGTTCTTCGCCGAAACCAGCGGCGATGGCGGCAGCCAGACCGAGACACTAACCGAGAGCGCCGAGGTGATTTTCCAGAACCAATCGCGCCAAATCTACCACTACCTCAAGGAGATGAACGACGAACGCGGGCGCGAGATTGGGCTGAGTGAGCAAGCAGTGGAGTACATTCAGGACGCCGATCCCGGAGAGGCGGGGAAAGGCTGGTCGGACGCCCTGCTTGACATCGATCAGAAGGGCAGCTACCCGCTCCGTGTGGTGATGACCGACGAGATGAACCCGCGTGAGTTCGCGTTGTACGAGTACGACGCGGCCAACGATAGCTCTGATTTGCAGGGCTTTTTGGAGGAGTACTGTGCCGAGAGTGACGAGCAGTGGGATTGGAGGTGGTCCTAATGCCCCAAACCATCGCCACGTGGGGACTCTCGCTGCTCGGAAACTTGTTGCTTGCCAGTCCGCTCGCCCCCGTTGTCGAAGTGTTCGGCGTGTCGCTCCCCGAGCAGTTTGCGTTTACACTGACCAGCTTCGGCAGCGGGTTTGTGAGCGATCTCTTGGTACTCACTTGTCTCTTGGCAGCCCACTTTGCCGTCGTCATGCTCGTGATCAACGCACTCCGACTCGGCCAGTATGCGAGCGAGCGCTATCAAGAGGTGGTCGCATGACGGGCTTTTTCGAAAGCGTGTACGAGAACGTGCGCGGCGAAGGCAGTCCCGCCGTTCGGCAGGTTGATGATGACCTCGTGACCGACCTCTACGACCATGCGTGTGAGCAATCGGCACTCATCGGGATTCGCCCGTACAAGGACGAAGGCGGGCTTCAACGTGGAATGCAGCTACTCAGTTCGCTCCATGACGTGCAGCTCGACGGGCGGGTTCGCAAGCAGAATGTGACGCCCGGCAGTGCGTTCGAATTGGTCTACGATGACGACGAGGAAATCTTGCAGTATCGATTCGCGCCGGGTGACGAGGGAATGCACGACCGCTTAGATCGCCAACTCAAGACCTACTACGGCGATTCGGACATTGTCGAGATCGAGCCTGAATTCTTGGATATGGCCACCGGACAGTACGTCGCGGCCGCGCGCCTCAAGCTCCGCCAAGACGATTCGTTCCTCCCGATCAAGCACTTCAAGCTCGATCCCGACCACTTCGAGACAGACCCCTATGACTCGATCACCTCAGAGATGGTCGGCGCACCGCACCGTCCGAACGCGGACGTGATGGTCCAGATCATGATCAAGCCCGCGATTTCAAACGCGACATGGGACCGTCGCAACTGGTATCACGGTATCGGCAAGACCGTGCGACGGCTCAAAGAGTCCAAAAGCGGCTTCGACGCGGGCGCGGTCCTGAGGGAAACGGCCTCAGCGATGAGTGGGGGGCAACTCGAAGGCGTGGACGCGGACGAACAGGAGAACTTCACCAAGTATCGCGAGGAAGCCAGCAACTCGAAAGCCGCAAACGTCGTCGCGAGCCAACGGGGGAAGAAAGGCTATCACGTCGATATTCGGGTGGTTGCCGTCTCTGATAGCGAGGAGGAAGCTGTCAGTCGCGTCGAGGAGACCGCTGGGATGTACCGGAAATTCTACGACTCCAGCTACGAGCAAGGCTTCACCCCGAAGTTCTTCAAACAAAAGCAGTTGAATGGCTTCTTGGAGTCGATGGCAAGCCGAGAGTGGACCGGTACCAACCAAGGAATCACGTTCGCGACCGACACGCTCACCGGGATTTGTCACGTCCCGACCGATCTCAACACCCAAGAGATCGAGTACACGATGAGCAAATCCGGGCGTGGCATTCCGCCCCGGACCCCGCGGTTCGACTATGACGCTCACGACCTCGAACGCGCCACCAGTGATCCGGGTGCAATCCAACTCGCCATGCTCTCGGAGGACGACCCGGCCCGGCCATACTGGTACGGACGCGGCAAGAAGAATGGAATCGAGGCGGGCGTGACTCCCGAGATCCTGAATATTCACCAATTTGTCGGCGGCGGAACCGGGATGGGCAAAACCACCTTCTTAGTGAATCAAGCCAGCCAGATCATGAATCGCGGCCATGGCTGTCTCATCTTCGATCCCAAAGGGAAAGACGCCGACGAGTTCCTTCGCGAGGTGCCTGAAGATCGCGAGGACGACTTGGTGTTTGTCGACCTCACCGACGAGTACGACGAGCAAGTAACGTTCAACTTCATGGAAGTCCCGAGCAATGCCCCGCCGGACAGTCGCGCGTTCGCAAGCGCTGTCGAAGCGCTCGCCGACGACGTGGTGGCGATTGCTGCACAGGCAGGCGGTGACGATAACTATTGGGGGGCATTGATGAATCGAGTCACACGGACGCTGATCCGTGGGATGGCGAAATCCGGGCGAGACTGTACGCTCCTCGATCTGGCGTGCTGTGTCGCCGATAGCGACAACCTCGATAAGTTCCACAACTGGATGGACGAAGAACGCATTCACTTCATCCGCGAGTCGGCCAAACGCATTGCCGATAAAGAGGATAGCGACCTTGAACCGCTCGCCGGACGGTTCAGCCAGTGGATTGAGAACGACGCCGTGCGGAACCTGATTAGCAACCCAGATAGTACGGTGTCGATTCAGGAGGCCGTCGAGAACGGGAAGATTGTTGTCGTTCGCAACGACCCGAGCAGCGGGGAGACCGAAAAGCGACTGTTCGCGACGGCGCTCATTCGTCGGGCATGGGTCGCGATTCGGGAAGCCGACGACAATCCGCCATTCTACGTGATCTGTGACGAGTTCGACTCCATCGTCACCGAAGAGTCCAACATCCACAAGATCCTCTCGGAAGCCCGTGCGTTCGACTTCTGCCTGACGCTCGCGTGTCAGAACCCATCAAATCAGTTGCCGACGAAGGTAGAGAAGGCAATTGCGAACCAGTGTAAAACGTTCATCTCCTACAACCCCGGTGGGGACGAGGACGCTCGTCTCATTGCGAAGCAGCATTCGCGGGATATCGAGTGGGAGGACCTGATGAACATGAGTCCGTACACGTTCTTCATGCGGACGCTCGACGACAACGACCAACTCACCCACTCCTACAAGGTGCGCGCGTTCCCGCCGGTCGGCGAAGTCCGCACTGAACAGACCGGCCAACCCGGACGAACTGACGCTGAGTTGGGCGCACTGAAACGGACGTCGCTTGCCGAGTACGGAACAACCCAACTCACCCCGGAAGAACAGCAGGAAGTCTCGCACTTCTACACCGGCGAGCAGCAGGATGCAGAACCAACAGCGGCCGCGAGCGATCTCAGCGAAAAGGCATGGCGCAATCAGGCGCTGAAAGCCGTCTACGACGAGACGATCCGCCACGGTAATCCCGGTGGCTGGGTGGCTGTTGCGGAGTGTGTGGACCGACTGGACGACTACCTGCCGGACACGACCGTGAGTGATGCGGGGAAAGCATGGCGCAAAGTCTTGCAGGAAATTCCCGATCCGTACATTGACCGGCGCGAGGTGGAGGACGAAATGCAGGTCAAGCCGCTCGATACTGGATTCTTGAATCTTGGCGATTCGGAGAACGACGGGAAGGCCGAGCATTGGGCCCCGATGGCCGACGCTTACATCCCAATGACCCAACTCGGCTTTATCTTCGAGATTCCCGAGCAAACCGGCAACGCAATGCCGGATGGTCTTGCTCGCCTTGATGATGTGCTCTCGATTGGGCCAGACGACGATCCTGAGACAATAGCCGACACAGTAAACGGCTATCGAGAGGACCATGCGCTGTTGAATCGCTTAGCCGGGACGAGTAACGCGTACATCGAAAGCGAGCATACAACCGGGAGTACCCAACCCTCACAGACAGTACGAAATCTCGCCCAGGCACACAACGCAGGCCATCGGTGCTTGTTCTTCGCCCGTGAAGACGTAGCTGAAGACGTGTATGATACGGTTGCCAACGATCCGTTCTGTTGTCGGAGCAGTCACCCGGCAGATGGCGAACGGCGGTTCTACACGGGGACACAGACGCTCACTATCGATGGCGAAACGATCACGCGGCCCGGTGGCCGAGAGAACGTCTGGGTGTACGACGAGCAGACCGGTGAGTACATTCTCCGCGACGGTGACGGTACCGTGCATGCCCGCTTTGAGACGGCAGCCGCCATCTTCACCGACGCGAGTGCCTACCCAGAGGGTGGCGAGCGGAACGTCAAGCCACCGGTGATTCCTGAGTACGAGATGGACGGTGATCCGAGTGAGGTGGAGTGGGACGTGATCGTCGTCCCGCCGGAGACAGAGACACCAATGGACATCCGACTGTACGAGGGCAACATACAGACGCCACTGACGGATTTGCCAACTGACGACGAGCAAGCAACCGACAACAACCGAGACGCCCGTGGGAGCGACAGCGGTGGCGATACAGACGACTGTGCTGAGCAGGACGAGAGCGAACAGACCCGTGACGATGCCGACGGAGACGGCTTCCTCGAAGACGACCTTTCAAATGTGTTTAATTGAAACCCTAGTGATTACCGGAGCAATCCAGAGTTTTTGTGCGATTTCGCCCAAGTTGTTGTCATATATTGCCTGTAGGAAGTGTCTAGTCAGAGATCGAGTTCCACTAGGAGGCGTACTCTGGAACGACGTGACGTGGGGATTATGATACCCATAGTTCATTGAAAAACATCATCAACGATATAATTATTCGCTTCAATTAATTCCACACCTTCGACGTCATCGATTCGTTCGCGGAGTCGATCAGTTCTTGGATCATCGTTGAATTCCTCCCATGCTTCCGCTGACTCCCATTGTCCGTAATTGACAACTCGTGTCCCATCAGCGCTTTTATGAAGATTGGAAGAAACGAATCCCGGTAATTCACGGATCCATTCTCGTGTCTCCTCTGCGACCGTGTCGATGAGCTTCTGTTGGTGCTCTGGAACGGTCTTGAACAGTATAACCAGCGTGAATTTGTCTGTTGATTCGACGATTTCGGTCATGTTTGACTTAGTTGTTAACAATAATTAAAAAGGGGCCTAGAGATCTTCACCGACGTCGTTGATGAGGTCGCGTGCCCGTGTCAGGGCCATGGGCTCAACCAGCAGCTGAGCGATTCCATGGATGGCGTCCTCGTAGTGGATATGATTGACATCGACACCAGCTGCCTCAAGTTGACCAGCATATGCGGCTCCCTCGTCGCGTAATGGGTCGAATCCACAGGTGACGATCGTGGTTGGCGGCAGTTCCTGCAAGTCTTGCGCCTTGAGTGGCGAGGCGTATGAATGCTGGCCGTCGATATCGTCGCGAAGATAATGATCCCAAAACCATTCCATGTCGGCTTTGGTGAGCAGGTAGCCTTCAGCGTTCTCCTCGTAAGAGGGCGTATCGAATTCGTGGTCGGTGACGGGGTAGATGAGTACCTGGCGAGCGAACGAAGGACCGTCACGGTCGCGAGCCATCTGTGCAACGGCTGCCGCCATGTTCCCTCCAGCACTGTCACCGCCGATAGCGACATTATCCGTGTCCACCTGCATCATCTCCGCCGTATCGAATACCCATTCGGCAGCGGTATAACAGTCTTCGAGCGGAATCGGGAATTTGTGTTCGGGTGCAAGCCGATAGTCGACAGACACGACCATGCAGTTAGCTGCGTTCGTTATCGCTCTACAGGTCGCATCATACATGGCAGTATCTCCAATTACCCAGCCACCGCCATGCAGATACACTAACGTCGGATATGGACCCTCTTCCGCTGGGACATACACGCGAATTGGGATTCCCTCGTCAGTGATAGACAGCTCCATAACCTCCTCCACTGGTTCGGGATCATCAGCTGTCGGGAACATCTGCGTACTAAATTGCCGAGCCCCCTCTGGTGACAACGACGAGAGGGTCGGTATTGGTGCAGCCCCCATCTGCTGGAGAAAGCCGGTTATTTCGGGATGCGGTTCCTCCGCCGCGGCCACGTTATGCAAATTGTTGGTCATCTGTAGAGTGGTTGTTTGTTAGGCGTCATTCATTGTTCCCAGTCACGCTCGCGGAGATACGTCTCAAGCCGGGTAAGATCGATATTATGGTCACGCTCCAGTGTCTCGATATCGACACCGTATCCGTAGTTGTTGATCCACTCGAACATCATTGCTACCACTTCCCCCATTTCCTCACGGGCGACCTCGATCGGGACGTGCTGGGGTTCGATATCGATTCCCGTTACGGTGGTGAAAACCTCGGCTGCACTTTCGAGCGTGTGCTCATCACCGGCCACTTCGATGGTCTCACCAACGTACTCCTCGGGGGTCGCTAACGCGGTGGCGGCGAGCGCACCGATGTCTCCGACATCGACCATCTGCATCGAGACGCCCTCGGTGAGGGGGGACGCAAGGTTTCCGTTCAGGATCGTTTCGCGCTGGCGCTCGTAGTTCTGCATGATCGTGACGGGTCGAAGAATCGTCGCGGAAAGTCCGAGATCGTAGATTCGTTGTTCGATGTCGTACTTCGACTCGAAGTTAGGAATCCCGGTATCACGCTCGGCCCCGGCGACAGAGCTAAACACGAAATGCTCGATGCCGTTTTCGGCGGCGACCTCCGCCATGTTCGTTCCTTGCTCGATCTCGGCCTCAATCCCTGCTTCAGTAGGTGTGGTGCCGCTCTCAGCCTCAATCGTGACGCAGTATACCGCGTCAACGGTCTCAACCGCTGTCCTGAGACTGGTTTTGTTCAGGAGGTTTCCCTCAACGAGCGTCGCACCCCGGTCGGCAAGCGCCTGCGCGCGGTCGCTCTCGGGACTGCGCGTCAATGCATGGACATCGAAGTCACCGTACTCGCCGGACAACAGGCGGTCAGCAACCGCCCCACCCTGGCGGCCAGTCGCTCCGACGACTAAGACGCTGAACTGACTCATAGCGAATCCCTCGTATCCCTGTTCAACTGTCTGATTCTGGCGGCACGTTCGTCGTGGTGCATTTGTCTCACCATGAGATGTACTACGGGGGGATGCTGCTTGGTGATGAGCGTAAACATGTTCAACGTCATGCGGATAAGGATGGGCGTCGAAAACATCGGTATATGCCAAGTGCACAGATCAAATTCGAATTCTCTAACGGACCAGGCGCGCTCTCGACCAAGCGCCCGGACGATGAGTTTCGGATTCTAGCAGCGCTCCCGACAGCAGATGGCATCCAAGTCGTCCTTGAAATTCAGACGTCTGACACCGAAGCCCTCATTCGACATCTTGACGAAGCGTCGTGGTTGCCGTCCTACGACGTGCTGCACGCCGATGAGCAGACGATGCTCATTCAGTACTCCCACGAGTTACTCCCCGCGCTACATCGCGCACTCCTCTCCTCGGGGCCTCTCTTGCAGTATCCCCTGACCCTTCGAAACGGGTGGATGAGTAGTGACTTGACTACCTCGCACGAGCAGCTGTCCCAACTCAAAGACGTGTTTGAGGCCGAGGGAATTCCGTATGAAATCGGCTCGGTCACACAGTCAACCGACCCAACCGACCTGCTAACGGATCGCCAACGGCGGTTCATTACCGTGGCAGTCGAGCATGGGTACTACGATAGCCCGCGCGAGTGCACGCTCACCGAGCTCGCGGCTGCGCTGGACGTCAGTAAAGGAGGAGCAAGTGGTATTCTCCACCGCGCTGAAGGCCGCATTATCAAGAACTTCCTCGGCGAGCCAGCTGCCTAAACTGGGCCGTCGTGACGGAGAATATCGAGAAAGAGGCGGAATCCTTCAAATTGGGACTCCGCGATACGCTGTGCAGTCGTCACCTAATCCAAGCAATGATCTCTGACCTAGTTGCCTACTGAATATATGAATTCTTTTGCTGATCTCTATTAGTCTGAGAGCCATTCCTGTGCGGTCTCTTCTTTGACACCGCCTGCTTTCACGGCAATCTGAACCATCGCCTTCTTCATCGTCTCGACATCGTCTCGTAACTCCGAGACTTCTGCACGAAGCGCTTCGAAATCCTCGGGTTCAACGAGTGGATCATCGGGTAATTCCAAGCCATCGTCACAGAACTCGTGCCCACGTGTTGTGAGGGCCCAGACGATAGCACGTGATCCACGGCCCGCATATTCACGGTCAATTTCTTCGACCAGTTCCCACCGTTGGAGCTTCCGCATATGATGGCTCATGCTGCCGCTTGGGATGCCTGCTTGCTCCCGGAGGTCAGAGGTGTTCACGCCAGATGTGTCAGTTACATAGAGAACCGTGAGAATGTTCTGGCGGGCGTCGCCGAGGTGGTCACGCATCTCATCGAAGGTGGGGAGCGAGTCAGTGGATGTTTCAATTTGGTTATCTTCATTCATGAAGCCATATTAAGACTGAAAGGCCTTAATACTAATCCACTACATAGCTATGCAAGCCACTCCCGACCACCCACTCATGGGGGAACAACATCGGTGGCGAATAGAAAATTGGAGTAGATGACGAGAAGTGTAAGAGATGATAAATAGCGCCACCGGTGGGAATGCTGCCGGTGCCTAGAGAAAGCGGCAACCCAGTGGGCGCCAGAGACTGCACCCCCAATGTATCATAACACAGAAATAGACGACAATGGCGCACAGAGGGCACCCCAGCGGGCGACACAGCGCCGAACAGATCCCACGAGAAGTGGCGGACACAACACGCCGACACAGAGGACAGTCCACCAAGCAGATCCACCACGGGGAACCAGAGGTACAGCACTGGGACAGTCCATCCGAGAACACGAGGAGAAAAGAATAGAGTGAGGACGTGGGACAGTCAGGCCATGGTGGACCCAGAGTAAAAAGAAAACGAGAAGGGGACAGTCCAGCAGCGCGACCAGCAGAGCAAGCAACGGAGTGGGCTGACTGAAGTCAGGACGACAAGGGGGAGAAGAACTACATACCGAGGAACGATGGTGAACAAGGACCGAGTGCGTTGGCGTCCAGGATAGCACGAAGACCGTGGCGACCATGACAGGCGAGAAGTGGTGAATCACAGCCTGAAAAACACAATCAACAACCGCAGAGCCGACAGTGCGAATGAAACCACACTAGATTTCTTGCAAAACATCGCGAGCAGTAGCACCCCAGAAACAGAGTGATGACCACGAGAAGTAGGGCAGCACGACCATGCATGACAGTCACGAGGCGAGATAAGTCCGGACAGTCAACTTCTGGCCGGACAGGCCCGACAGAACGTTGTGCGTCTAGAGTGGGGGTGCCACCTCTGCACCCGAACAGAGGGGATGCCGACGAGCGACACATCTCTACTCACAGCCTGAGGCATGGCTGGGTGCCAACACTAGCACGCCCCATCTAGGTGCCGATATGACGGCCTGGTCTGGGTGCCAATCCGAGCGCACCAGTGGGTGCCAACGTGGGCGACACACCGCGATTTCAATAAGCGACCCGCCACAGCGGGAAGGGAACAGCACGGAGGACTGTCCACAACCGATAGACTGTCCTGTCCACCGGCCATCAACGGGGGGACTGTCAGATCTGGAACCAGAGCACGCCCTAGACTCTTGCAGTGTCCTACCTGACTGTCCACCTTGCCGAAACAGGTAGACGTCGGGCAGCAGCAACTGGGACTTCCATCTATGAAGACACACCACGATTGCCAGTATCAGCAAGGACGACTGTCCTCCGGTAGATCCCCACAGGAACTGTCAGAAAGAGCGCGACAGCATGGTATGAACTCCACGACGAACAGAGTCCAATACCCAGTAAAAGGGTCCGAAAAGCTCTGGGATCGAATAATTACTACGGAAATGTGGTGTGTTCAAACAGAGTTATTGATAGCGTGCATATCTGATGTAATACAGGGTGAACCATAGAAGGACGTTCCTGGATCTGTCTCTATTTGGAGAGTGCCCAGAGACCAGCTGCAATTACAAGGAGAAACGCGACGAAGAGTGATATCACAAAGAAACTCCAGTCTTCGTGAAATAGTTGATATGCCTGACTAACTGCTCCAATTCCGCCAAATATTGTAATGAGAATCAATCTTCGTCGACTGATCGAGACTGCCGTGGACATAGCTGAAGTTGTCAGTGTTGATATTTAAACACTGATGAACCGTGTATTGAGTGACGTACGCTCCATCTCAGTTGGCCAGTTACGTGACAGCAGGGTACGATCACAAGATGCATTTTCTGATACGCTTGTGTCTTCGAAGACGGACTGTCCACTGGTTGAAGCAGGTCGACTGTCCCACCGGTCACGAGTAGCGGTCCAGTCGGACGAGGCGGTCTGCTGCCGTGCGTTCGGTGCTTCCAGTCGCTCGCCATCGCACATCATTCGGCACCCCCAACGTTGAACTAAACACAGAGACGACCACCAGTATGCATCGCTCGTTCCCCATTCTTGGCCTTGTCCTACTCATCGTCTGTGCAGGCTGTCTCGGCGGCCTTGGACTCGGCGGTAGTAGCGACGACACATCCACAACCACACCGGCCAGTACAGAGCCGACGCAGACGGCGACCAGTACGCCGTCAACGATGACACCCAAGGCAACGACCACAACCACAACAACCACGCAAATAGCCAGCACGACCACAGCAACGACCACCACAGCACCAACAACGTCACCGAACAGTACTACAGCACGGACGACAATGCCGACACAGACCACCGCACGAGTCGAGACACCCAGCGGCAGCCAGCGATTCGAAGCGCGGGTGACGAAAATCGTCGATCCGACAACCATCAAAATCGAACGCAATGGCAAAACCCAGACGATTGATCTGATCGGTGTACGCGTCCCGAAGAGCGGTCTGTACCACACGCGAGCGCTTCAAACCACCAAAGCACAACTGGAGTACAGCACCGTCACGCTCGTCACAGATCCACGGGTGGGAAGCAGCAGTGACGGCCACCCCCAGATGTACGTCTATACGGGAGAGTGGCTGTATAACACCCAGTTGCTCCGATCAGGCTATGCACGAGTGGCAGATGGTGAGTTCAGCAAGCGAGCGGAGTTTGAGCGAAAGCAACAGGAGGCCAAGCAAGGCGGCTACGGTCTGTGGAAGAACACGACGACAACGGTTTGAAAGGTCTGACTCTAGCTTTGTTGAGGCACCCTCTAACGAATAACTCTATAGTACTGACTGCAGAGCCTGTATACAGCACAAGCTTCCCGAGCCAACTGCTAAGTGAGAGTGAAAATACATAAGACATATATGCAGAGGTATCAATTTGAATTGATGATGAAGAGGATAAAGAAAGCCACAATCGGTGCAACTATTGGACTCATAGTCGCCTTTCTCTACGATTTACTCGATATCGGAAGTCTGCTGGGATTTTAATCCCAACGTGCAGAAGTCACTGCCTCATGTTGCACTAAGCAGACGTGGACACACCTGATCTCGAGTGAAGGATGGCAGTGGAAAGCCGTCATGACCTCCAGGGTGACTATCGTTCTCAAAGGCTTCTGGATGTTTTGTGGATATCCATACAGGCGATACTCGTCACTGATAGAAATTAGAAAGCTGCAGATCAACTCCAAGTGCCTCTGCGATCACCAGAATTGGATTCCAAATGAGAACGTATAAATAATCAGAATTTGCTTTCCACGCAAATATCCAACGCCACCAAAGGCAATGAATAAGAGACCAAGTGCGATCCTAAAGCCGTATGTATCGTGACTACTCTTGGTTAGACATGAGTTTGAAACGGTAGTGACTTTAGCTATGAGCAATAACTATTGGAATGATCCTCAGACAGCGACCACGGCGACTCCGTCGTGATGGGTTCCGTGGTCTCGTGAGCGAAACCACCCTCTCATCGAGTGATTTCATTGCACCCGTTTTCGTGGATGCGACGACCGACAAGCGTGTGCCCATCGACTCGATGCCGGGCCACGAGCGTGTCCCCGTTGCGGAGGCCGTCGATCGCGTCGAGGAAGTACTTGAGACAGGCATCGAAAGCGTCATTATCTTTGGTGTTCCGGAATCAAAGGACTCGAGTGGGTCTCGCGCATGGGCCGACGACGGTGTCGTCCAGCGTGCTGTCCGCGACATCACGCGGAAAACCGATGCATTCATCATCACCGATGTTTGCATGTGCGAGTACACCGACCATGGTCACTGTGGAATTCTCGAAGAGCGGGCACACGAATCGCCTACCTTGACGGTCGCCAACGATGCGACACTCAATCGGTTAGCGCAAATCGCTATTTCTCACGCCGACGCAGGCGCACAGATGGTCGCGCCAAGTAGTATGACCGATGGGATGGTTGAAGCAATTCGCGCGTCGCTCGACGAACATGGCTACGAGGACATCCCGATCATGAGCACTGCGGCAAAGTATGAGAGTGCCTTTTACGGGCCATTCAGAGAGGCAACCGAGGGCGATCCGGCGTTCAGCGACCGTCGCCACTACCAAATGAACTCCGCTAATGTACGCGAAGCGATGCAAGAGGTTGCGCTCGATGTCGAGCAGGGCGCGGACGTGCTGATGGTCAAACCTGCACTCGCCTATCTCGATGTGATTCGGGCAGTGCGCAAGGAATTCGATCATCCTGTTGCCGCCTACAACGTCAGCGGTGAGTATGCAATGCTCCACGCGGCCGCTGAGAAGGGGTGGCTCGATCTTGACACAGTGGCTCGCGAATCGGTACTGTCGATCAAACGTGCCGGGGCCGATCTGATTCTCACCTACTTCGCCGAAACGATCGCTGGTTCCCTGTCGAAGGAGTAGGTGGCGGACGTTTGCACGCATGATCTAAGTTGTCGGACGGATTTCAGCTGACGTATGCATGACTGTCGGAACGTGATAGCCCTCATGTTGGCCGTTACCATGCACGCAAGCGTACTCAATTTGGTGTGTTAACAGGATGTGCCGGCCTCTTTAACCTCATCAAAAATATCAAATTTTGGAACTATTATAGTGACTTTTAACGAAGTGTTCGATCTCCTGCCAGCCCCGAGCGGGGGAGGGGGTGCAGTGGTGAGCGCCGGAGCGTGTTGATTGTGACGGGATACGCAGTCACTTTCGGTCCACTAGAATAACGTATTTAGAGACTAATAACATTGAACCGGTGGAGACCGTGATTTCATGAGCGAACAAACCGAAGCTCTTTACCAGCTCTTTGAGGGAGTATGGAACGGAGAAAACCCGGATGTTGCAGACGAACTCGTCGGACCAGAGTATGTCATCCACGACCGCGAAATCGCTGACGAACTGCGCGGGCCAGAACTGTATAAGACATTGGCGAACATAACGAGAGAAAGCTATTCGGACTTCGAATTAGCTATTGATGACGAGGTTGAAGAAGGCAATAAAGTTGCCCTTCGGTGGACGATGACAGGAACTCACGAAAATGGCAAACGAGTGGAGATGGCCGCTATCGGAATCAATCGGTTTGAAGATGGACAGCTAGTCGAGTCATGGACTCAGTCCGATACGCTCGACCTTATGAAGCAGATCGAAGCTGAGTAGGCGAGTAGCGTGAGCTACACCGCAAAACGATGATCCGAGAGAATATCGGAGAAACTGCAGAGCAGCTTGACCAGTGATTTATCAACATGACCAGCCAACGCGCCATCAGATGGATCGGCCAACGTGCGTATGGGGGCGGTTGTTCTAAGCACTATGAAACATCCTTCCGTGTGGTGCTGGATTGGATCGGTCCTCTCTTGGGCGATTGCTACATAGATCAGCTGTGGCCCAGGAGTATTACTGGTGAGTGCTGGCTGCGGACGTGGTAAGCACCACAAATTTCGATCATAATCCAGATATGGGCACTGTCTAGTTTAGCTCCTCTTCGACAGGTGTTCGGTCGTTGAGCGATTGGTGCGGTCTCTGATGGTTATAGTAATGCACAAATTTTTCAAGCCACCGCTGGACGCTCGGGCGACTGTCCAGCCACGAAGTATTGAAGCGGTCGATGCGCTGTTTGAGCGGGTGAAACCATTTTTCGATCAGGTTCGCTCTGTGTAGTCGAGCCGACCGCTTAACCCAATTCGAAAGAGGGCAGTCCGATAGCCGTAGCCATCAACGAGAAACACCGCGCCCGAGAGATCGCGTTTCTCGGCTAATTCAGACAGAAACGCAGCCGCCTGATCAGTCCCATGCCGATCAAACACTGTGACATCGAGTAGCAGTTTTGTTTCTGTGTCTATTGCAGCGTACACCCAAGACCACTCGCCGTTGATCTTGACAGCGATTTCGTCCACCGCGACCCGCGACGGCTCCGCCGTTGGCGGGTCTGAAACGCTGTCAGACAGCCGATGTACCCACTGAAAAATCGCTTGATGTGACCGTTCTACGTCGAAAAGCGCTAAAATTGCTTTTGTCTCCCTGAGTGAACAACCAGTCGCATGGAGACGGACGGCGAACGCCCGAACGGGCGTAACCAGAACGCGTCGCGTTCTGGTTGGCGAACGAGACGCTTCGCGTCTCGTCAACGTCGCCGTCCGTTCGTTCTCCCAAGTTTCTTCTAAATCCGCGTCTAAGCCTTCTTCGAGCAGGTTTGCGAGCATCTCTAGGCAAGTTACTCAACAACCTGCTCATTCCTCAAGCTGGCTCAACTAGACTGTGCCTGTTTCTGAGATTGTTATCTCACCAGTCACTACTACCCGACAATCTGAGATCGATTGGCTTTATGAAGGGTTGTCGCGCTTCCTACCGAAAGCGTGGGAGCAGTTCCGAGCAGGCGTTCCTGACAATAACAGCGACGACGACATCGTCGCCGCCTATGCACGTCTCATGGAGAATTCTGACTCGGAAGTGCGGATACAGGCTGCAAATAGATGGTGAGCATGGGAAGATGCAGTCGTTTCTCATGAGACGGATGAAGATGAACAACCCTTCAGCAGTGGCTCACTGAACTGGAGATTATCTTTCGTTCGTATCGCTTCACATTATTTTCGCATGGGGATTAACTCGATAAAAATCAATTATTACGCGATGCCGACCAGTTGACCGGTATCCCCGGCGTTCTGGTTCATGGTCGACTTGACCTTGCCGGACCGCTCAAAACTGCGTGGGAACTTGATCGTGCTTGGTCTGATGCAGAATTAATTATTGTTGATAATTCTGGACACATTGGCGGCGAGAGTATGAGGATGCATATACGCGAGGCGCTTGATTCATTCGCCGACTGATAGCTTATCTGGTGTGTAATAGATTACTATCGAAATAACGTAGTGAAGGCAATCGACGTCCGGTTACTACACAGGGCTATTTCGACGCAGTGAATGCCAGTGAGTCTGCGCCAGTTCTGGGTTGAAGATGCGTGCATTAGATGAGACCGTGAATCTCAATGCATACAATCGTGGTCGATGAGCCCTTGTTCGCTGGAGTTAACTGTAGGTTGAATCGGCTTCGCGAATCACAGATACCTTGTTTCTGCTTTCAAAATGTATAATATTCATGGTCACGAAGCAAATTCATGGGAATTGGTAGAGTTACGCAGCTCCACATTGCTCCCGATAGTGGTGAACCGATGCAAGCACGAAAGACCGTCGACGCAGTCGCCGAACGTGGACTCCGAGGCGACCGGTATTTCGAGGGGCGTGGTTTGTGGAACTTTCTCGACGAGGATCCGAACCGAGAGGTACAGGAAGCGAGCGATATCACCTTCATCGAAGCCGAAGCGCTGGCAGCAGTTGAACAGGATGCCGGAATTGAACTCTCGACGGGCGCACACCGTCGAAACGTGACGACACAAAATGTCCCACTCAACCACCTCGTGGGCCAAACATTCACGGTCGGTGACGCCATCTGCGAGGGAATTCAGCTATGTGAACCGTGTGGGTATATGTAATCGCTCGTCGGCAAGGAAGGACTCTCGAAAGCGCTCGCCCACCGTGGTGGGCTTGATGCAACTGTCGTCGAGTCTGGTCCAATCGCCATCGATGACGAGGTTCAGTGGTAACCATGGTTGTCGTCGAATTGGAAAAATCCATTGCCGTTGAAATGACGACAGGGGATTCAAAGCCGTGCAAGTATACGGTTATGCACGATGGAGAACAGGTCGCTGAGTACGAAACCAGCGCGGATCCGCGAACAGCGGGCGGTCGTGTTGGGCTTCGAAACATCGTCTGCAGGCATGTGTCCGATGTCAATAAAAACGTGATTGACGAGCGGCTATCAACTGAAATCTCGCAAAGCGCCGAGGCATTATCGAACGAATTCGGGTCGATATAATATACCATCTGCTCCGCGGTAGCACCGGCAAGACGAGGGTGTCATAGAAAAGTTCGTACGATAGTAAGTCTCTCCACTCTTAGGTGCTTATTGCGGTACTCGTTCTATGCCCCCCCCGTCAGAGTAGAACTGCTCAACGCGTACCTATGTGTTCCATAAATCGGAGGAGATATCCATCCGGGTCTTGGATCAAGAATTGTCTATTACCGCGTTCGCCCTCGTCTACCTGATACCACTCCTCGTGGATTCCTTCGAATAGTTGACACTCGTCATTCTTGAGACGGCTTGCATATGGGTCAATCGGATCCACTGTAATCTGGAAATTTATCCCACTTCCATATGGGTGGTTTATCTCACTGGTTACCCACCATTCACTTCCCGTTCGTTCCTCAATCATAAGCTGGGCACCTTCTAAGGAAAGATAGGCGAACAACGGATCATCGCGAGTAAATTCCGCGGTGAATCCAAGTGTTTCAACATAAAACGAGAAACTCTTCTGATAATCCGTGACCAGTAATTCTGGTGTGAGAGATGACCATTCCATAGTAGTACAGATGGGACAACATTGATAAAGTTTATCTATTTTCGGAGTAAATAACAAATAGATACTATATTTACATTTTGTTATTCTCTGGAGATCGTGCCTCCCGGTAGGCTCTGTGCCTATAATAGTAGATTATTCTAGAAACGCTTCTCCGCTCCATCCCTCTGCCACCTGATCCAATCCATCTCGACACGTCGGATATGCTGATTCCCAGCCGATATCGCTACGTAATTTCGCATTCGGTGTCGGATGCATGAACAACCTCATTTGCACGCCTCCATTTTCATACAAATGCATACTCTTCTGACTCTATCACCTTTCGGTCGCTCCATAAAGAAGGGAACTTAGAACCCGCAATTCAGTTAAGTGCTGTTAGACGAGCGACGATAGGGAGAGGCAATAAACTATATTCAAAGGTTTCGCTGGTCAAATTGACGATTTTAAGATACAACAAACTGTCCCTCTCCTACACGTGATTGATATCCTATGAGTTTCATTGAGAAATTTCGACCGCAATATCTTGGCTTTTCGTTGGTCGAAATCACCGCATCGACACACAGAATATCTCTGGTTCGTGAAAACTACCCTGCGATATTGTATTTAGGTACCCAACCATATTTTTCGGCCAACTTATACGTCCCTCACCATCCCTTTACAAAACTACTCTTGTAAAAGACAATATAAACACACGTGGATCGCCGGCAGTGCGCTTATCAGTCTCGGACGGGTATACTTAGGGAATGGATTTTGTAAAGACAATCGTGGAGGCATTGAGTCAAGGTTCCAATACTGGGTCTGAGCGAGCATTTCTTCTCGGCACTCATGGGCACAGTTTTGACCGTGGCTATCATCCTTCCGGTGGGTGCGCTCACGAGGACATCGAAAATTCAGCAGATGGCCAAATCAATGTCTGTTGTTTCGATATTCGTTATTGGTCTACGCGTCTCAAGTACTCTGCTCGCCGTTCTCGAGATTGTGTAGTTTCCTACAGACAGTTGACGTATTGCATACATGAATTTCAACGGTCGTTGTGTTTCATTGCCGATCAGGTACCACTTAGAGTATGACTCCGTCAATTAACGAGGAGGTCATCGTCCTCACTGGCGCGAATCAAGGAATCGGCTATCACTTGCTGACTGCCTTAGCTAAGGACAACCGTCGGATTGCCGCGCTCGATATCAACGGAAACAACGTTCTGGACATCCAAGACGACGTTCCCGCTCGAGTTCGATACTACGAGTGCGATGTCACAGACACCGACGACGTGAACACAGTAGTGAACGATATCATCGAGCATTGGGGTCGAATCGACATCCTCGTCAACAACGCTGGTGTGGCCCGAGTCGCTCCGTTCCAAGAGCAGTCAATAGCCGATACGCGCCGTGAATTTGAGGTCAATTTCTTCGGCTATCAACGACTGATTCGGGCGGTTCTCCCGCATATGCTCGACCAGGGAACCGGAATCATCCACAACATGTGCTCTGGAACGGCGGATACCGGACATCCTGGCATGTCCGGATATTCCGCGACCAAAGGTGCCATCAAGGCATTCGTCCGCTCGCTCCGACTCGAACTCCGAGACACCGATGTCTCCTGTACGTTGATGGTTCCGCCGTCAGTGAACACAAGGATGACCGCCGACCTTGCGTACCCGGAGTGGATGACGATCGACCCCGAGAACGTCGGCCACAAGCTGGCCGACAAGATTCATTCGACTCGGTCAGTGATCACGCCTGATCGGACGACGAGAATCGGTCTCTCGCTCACCCAACGCTTCCCATCTCTCTGGAGAAGAATAACAGAAGGAGTCATCGAAAATCCAGAATAGCGATACAAGTGTCTATGGATAGCCGGCAGCAGGCAGATTATCAACGGGCGAGCAAGCACATACGATGATTGTACCAGACACTTCGGCCGCTCGTTTCGCCATGAACGGAGACGAACTATGCGAAACATCAGTGCTTGGGAATTAATATCGTTGGACAGTGTGATGGAATCGTCAGAGGGGTGGGCCTCCGCCTACTCTATATCTCAAAAGGTATATACACCATCTCGACAGTAGGACAGTATGGCAGAAACCGGAGCTGACGAACAATCCAATTACCCAGACGGGACGTGGATAGCGATTGGTGGAGGAGCAGGCATGGTTTTAGGTGCATCAGAAGGGGGAATTGGTGCTGGTGTAGGCTTAGTACTTGGAGCAGGTGCTGGTGTCGCATATGAAGCAATCAAATCTAGAACAGATCAATAGTGGTTTTCGAAGCTGACGCCCTTTGGATCCAATTTCCAGATACTGAACCCGTTACTCTTCTCGCTACCTATCGAAGAGATCTGCGAGATGTATCGTGAGGGGTTGGCCGATTACTTGATTGAACTGCAAAGAGGTGCGTTCCATCGGGCTGGGTTCATCGCAATCGACATCTACCAGGTATATTTGATGGGTGTTCGTACACGATAGAGTAATCGGCACTGTCTAGTTAAGCGGTTTTGTTGTATAGTGGTGTTTCAACGGCTCTACCGTGAGTGGCCAACGAATCGCTTCGTCTCATGATGACGAAATTTTCGGTGGAGCGGTCGAATTCCGTCTTCTCACGGTGTATCTTCCCCTGATCTCAAAGATCAGCCACTTTCGAACAGTGGGGAAACCTCGTCAATCGTACCGCTGCCACTGGGTTTTCCTTATCTAGACAGTGCCGAGTAATCAACTACCTTTCTCGCAGTCTCTGTGGATCCTATCGACGTCATCAAAGCGCTTTCAAATGAAAACCGGTTACGTATTCTTCGGTGGTTGGCTGACCCGGCTCGTCATTTCCCACCTCAGAGAGAAGAAAACATCGAGGATGTCGGGGTCTGTGTTAAATTTGCCCAAGAGAGGGTCGGAGACTCCCAATCCACTGTTTCACAATATATGGCCACACTTGAAGAGGCTAACCTCGTCATTGTGAAAATTGTCTCTTAGGTTACTGGAATGAGATACAGGAAACAATTACAATCACTCTGACCATAGCATACTATGCAATGGTACGTTACGAACGGTCGAAGAACTCCTTTCGAAAAGGAGTACACTGATGAATCAACAACAAACCAATCCTTGGGAATGGCAGGGCGAGTTTGGATATTCCCAAGCGATTGAGATCAGCAATAGCGATCGCGTTCTGTACTGTGCTGGCCAGACCTCGATGGATGCCGAAGGTAATCCGGTACATCCTGACGACATGCGTGCACAAACAACCAAAGTACTAGAAAATATGGAAACAGTGCTCACTGACGCAGGCTTTGGTTTCGGGGACGTCGTACAAATCGACTGCTATACGACAGATGTCGACCGCTTGTTCGAGAATTGGGATCTGATAACCGATCGTTTCGAAGAACCAAGCTGCACGCTGCTGGGAGTAGAACGCTTAGCCTTCCCCGAATTGTTAGTCGAAATCAAACCGACAGCGGTGAAATAACGCATGCAAATATTCATTGCGGGAGCTACTGGTGTGCTCGGGCGACGACTCGTCGACCAATTCACCGACCGTGGATACACTACTGTTGGACTGACACGAGACGAACGTGGTGATACAATCGTCGAATCACATGGTGGTGAACCTCGCCGTGGTGACTTATTCGATGAAGAATCAGTTGTTCGCGCCGCAACAGGAGCTGATGTTCTCATCCATGCGGCGACCGCGATCCCGACAGACGATCCCTCACCTGAAGATTGGGAACTCAACAACCGAGTTCGACATGAGGGAGCGCAAACACTCACCAAGGCAGCAGCTACTGTTGGTGCAGACCAATATCTCCAACAGAGCATCGTCTGGGTGGCCCGTCAACCAGATGGTTCTTCATTTGATGAAGAGTCACCACGTCATCCCGTTCCGTCAACCCAGTCTGCGGTTGACGCAGAAGATATTTCTAGAGAAGCTGACGAACAGTATGGCTTCGACGTGGGTATCCTACGATGTGGCTATTTTTACGCCCCAGATGCATATCACACACAAGAACATGGCGAAGCCCTTATTCAGGGCGACCAACCGATCATTGACGGTTCGGAGGATGCACAAATTTCGCGAGTTCACGTGAGTGATGCTGCCAGTGCATTTGTTGCCGCAGCTGAGGAAAATCTCAGTGGTGTCTGGCACGCTGTCGATAACGAACCGGTCACCATGGCTGAGTTCTCTACTACCCTCGCAGAGCATCTTGACGCACCCGCCCCAGAGCGGATATCAGAGGCAGTCGCCCGCCGGGAAATGGGTGATGTTCAAGTGGAACTCTTCAGTACACCGATGCCGACATCAAATGCCAAACTTCGGGCTGAGACCAATTGGGAACCTAAATATTCAACGTATAGGGACGGATTGGACAGCGTCGTGAAAACATGGCGATCAGACAATATTCTCAACTAACTAAAAACAATAAAGTAAATTCGTCGTGGTGATGAAACACTACGTCAATGCCGCCTTCGAGTGTTCAGGTGAGTATATTACTTAATACTCAATCCACCATCAACAGAAATTATTTCGCTAGTGATCCACGACATTTCAGGATCCGCCAAGCGAATTATCCAGGCCGCTACTTCATCGGGCTCGCCCCGCCGAGCCAACGGAATCTGGTCGCGTTCTTGGGATTTCACTTCCTCCTGTCGCTTTTCGGAGAGTCCCCCACGTTCTAACGCTCGTGTTTTTGTCGGGGCAGGGGCGACGGCGTTTACACGAACATTTGACGGTGCTAGTTCGAGTGCCCAGCAACGCGTCAGCTGTTCTATTGCCGCCTTCGAAGCTGCATACGCACTGAGTGGAACGCCTGCTTTGTGTCCATAGACACTGCTAACGTTGATGATTGTTCCATCGGTCTGCTTCAACTCCGGAAGCCCTTCCTGAACGAGTAGGCTGGGTCCAATCGCGTTGGTAGCGTACATCTTGTGAAGGACGTCAGGCGTCTGGTCCTCGATCGGCACTGGCTTGAACATCCCGGCATTGTTGACAAGCACGTCGATTCGTCCCTACAAGTCTCGGGCGTGTTGAATGGTTTGTTTTGGCCCGTTATCATGGCTCATATCGGCAACCACGTATTCGACGGTTGGATGACGATCAGCGATCGTCGTCAGTCGGTCTTCAGTGCGTCCGTTGATAAGGACGTGGCCCCCTCTTTCCGCGAGAGCGTCTGTGATTACTTCTCCAATCCCGCTGCTTCCGCCGGTAACGATGAAAACTCGATCTTCAAATGATTGAGTCATCGTCGTCACTTTGAGGCTTCGTCCGCCGATATTGGTTGAACGAAGGCTGTTTCCTGAATAACCTGCCACCGCCCATCCTCTTGAACCAGGTGAATACTAAAGACTGATTTCTCTAGCCTGCTTTGTAGTTGCATTTTTCGTGTCACGATCACATGACCTGTGTCCGAACCCCCACTGGCATAGTTGAACTCGGCCTCTGTACTCAGCGGTTCAGCTCCACTGTCGCGCTTTTCCCTGAAGAGTGCCATGTTTTCCGCTTTGTCTATCGCAGTTACTTCTCCCACTTCATCGATTTTTACAATTGTCAAATCATCATGGTAAATGCGGTCGAGTTCATCGACATTATACTGACTACCATTCTCGATCAGGCGCTCAATAGTCTGTCTGACCTCTTCGGTATTTTGATTCTTACGCATTTTACAGTTCCTCCTCAGGTGTATCGCAGGTATGAAAGTACCCACTACAGTCCTTCATGAGGACATTCTGGGCTGTTGTGACTTCGTCACCCGTCGCGATAACCGTCTTCCACTCCTCGGCATCTACTATCGCGTCGGTTGCCAGCATCGCGTGCTGTGAGTCGTGTGTGTCTTCTCTTACGGTGATGGTGATTTTTGTATGATTTGCTGTCATTTCGATTGCCTGGATTCGACCAGTCATGGTTACCTGGGTTGGGAAAGTCCCTCTGCAGGCGGAATTTGGTTGCATTCCACTATTAGGTTTAAATCCGAACCAATATATAGGATCGCTATCATCAATGTAATCGAGTAACGTCAATGTCCACCGATGCAGATCCACAATCCCAGGACGATTCCGAACCGAGAGCGGGACCATGCTCTCTTGTTGCCCCTCTCAAACAGATCGGCTCGCAGTGGCGGCTCATTGTTCTATATGAGCTCCAAGATGGCGAGTTACGATTCAATGAACTGAAACGAACTACCGACGCAAATTCACGGACACTATCACGGGTGCTGAGTGACCTCGGTGAGATGGGATACGTGAATCGTCGGGTGGAAGAGGACGCGCCTGTCGCCACGTATTATAGTCTCACCCCGAAGGGTACCTCATTGCGTTCCGTGTTCGATGAAATCGAAGCATGGGACAATGAATGGTTGGACGAGGAACAACACTCTTGTTGAACTCAAACTAGACTACAGCGACAAACACAAGTTGAGACCGGAGGGTCTCAATGCATACAGCATTGCTTCGATAGATTGGGTTTTGTTGGAAGTGATTGAGTGAACTACCCCCTCAGTATTACTGTATATCCCAAGTTAGATACCATTCTGGGAAAATTATTTGTGGTTCTTATTCGTTTGATTACTACGATGAGAAAAACTGAACTCTCACATCCCGATTCTGACACACGATCTCGGTATTTTAACGCTCTATCAGAGACACTAGAGACTGATGGGGTTGCGATCAATTACTTTGAACGTGACCCCGGTGTGAGCATTGGAGACTGCTACCATCGCCACCACGAACAAGAAGAAGTGTTCATCGTCCTCTCCGGGACGGCGACGTTCGATACCGAGGAAGGTGAGATATCTGTTACGACGGGAGAAACGATTCGGTTTGCGCCCGGTGAATGGCAACGTGGCTGGAATAGAGGGTCTGAACGGCTCCAAGTTCTTGCATTGGGAGCGCCTCGTGATGCGGGCCCGACTGATCTCCGTCGTGAATGTCCCTCGTGTGAACAGCGAACCCCCGTGATTGTTGATGAGAGCGATACACCAGTGATTTTTTACTGTGAGGAGTGTGGGACAGAGACTGGCCAGTATACCTAATTCGAGTTTTTCGTCCATCGTCGAAATGCCTGTTCCCTGTTTGTAGTGATTCACACAATCCCACGAACTAGTAGCACCATCACTGAAGCGATCTGCTGTAGTCTTCCCTTCCCCGCAGTCGAAAAGTTGACACCGGAATTCTCAATGTATCTGGTTAATAGATCGTTCACTGTCGTTTCACAAACCGAGGAAGAACGGATAGTCGGTGTCTCGAAGATTACGATGTGACCCGTCGTTCAAGCGCTAGCTTGAGCCCGAAGCCAATGAGGACGCTTCCACTTACTGCACGAAGGATCGTCGGCACGAGTTCGCGTTCGGTAATTGATCGTCGAGCCCGTGCCGAGAAGATTGCTAAGAGTGCTTGATAGCAAAATCCAAGTGTCGCAAAGAGGACTCCGAATGTAAACAGCTGGATAGCAGTCGAACCACCTGGCTGAACGAACTGCGGGAGAAACGCAAGGAAGAATATTGCTACCTTCGGATTCAATACGTTGATCATGAGTGCACTTTTGAACGATTCGTTCGGTGTAAAGCTCGTACTCTCTGGTGTGATTTCAAACTCCTCCGAATTTCTGAATGTCTGTATGCCAAGATAGACCAAATACGCTGCACCGACCAATTTGACGATGGTGTACGCAGCAGCTGATGTTTTAAGAATAGCTGAGAGCCCAAGAACCGCGGCTGTCGTGTGGACAATGCTTCCCGTTGAGGATCCTAGTGCAGCAGTCACGCCGACAGTCCGGCCATCACTGATGCTGCGAGTCAGCGTATAGATGCTATCGGGCCCCGGTGAGATTATCAACACCAAGGCGGCGGGGATGAATGCGAGGATTACGTGAAGGTCAATCACAGACTAAAATCATGGCAAATTAAAATAAAGCAACGGATTGCCGTCTCAGATTGCCGCTTTTGCCTACCCAGTTGCAGATTCGACTGTTATATCCCCGTATATTTGTCTCAAGTGGTTCATGGCTGCTACTACATCGAAAAGCCTTGTCTTACGGTCTTTCTATTTCCTGGGCGTGTTGAATTTATTTTGGTTCTCCACTCTCATCTACTTCACCTGTTGACTCGCCGATCGCTTCCTTGATAATGGTTTCTTCCGCACGGTGGAGCACCCCGCTCGCAGCCGATGGATTCACACCGAATCCCTCTGCCAATTCCGTGAGAGTACAGGCACGCGGATTATCGTAGTATCCACGCTCAACCGCTTCGGTGATGATTTCGTGTTGTCGAGCCGTGAGCAGTTCTGTCGGGTCGTGTGCGTGTGTGATCGACTGGATCTGATACGGGATACCAGCTGCGTCCATCTCTGTTGGGAACTGGGATACTCGCTCGTGTGCGGCAGTATGTTCGGCTGTTAACCACCCATCCTGCAAGTGCGCGGGAAATCGCGGCAGAATTCCTGAGGCGCGAAGTGCTCGATTTGATTCCGTTTCTGGAATCCGGTACTGGATCACTACGGTCTGTCCATCGTTGTGCAGTACCTCGTACGACATCTTTGGAGCGTCCTCGAAGTGTTGAATAACGGTGTCCGATTCCTGCGTGTCGAGTTCGACAAGTCCGAGTATTCCATTGTCCGTAGGATGACTCGATAGTATCCTGAACTCTTCGTCGGGCAGCTCGGTTGAAATCGCAGCTAGTGGATCTGGGCGTGCTGCAGCGTTGAATGTAAGCTGTACACGTGGCATCCTGTTTGAGAGTTGGGTGGCCGGTAATATAAATCTGTGAAAATATCTACCCCTGAACCCACAACAATTTGTTTTATCGAGTTATAAAAACGGAGTAGCATTTGGGGTTCACACTGCAGGACAAACTTTGGAGGTGAATATATTCACACGAATTTCCACAATGCGCTCCGTCCTTTTCTCAGTCATGGTGCCACCAACCCACCATCGAACCGGTAACCCCCATGAACAGACTGAGAAACACCAGTCCAGAACGCAAATTCACAAAGGAGGTGAAAGACAATGACTGCTCCCTCACTGCAAATCCTCGTCGTACAGGGAACGATTCGGGAGGGACGGAGTTCGATCCACCCTGCCCGGTATGTCACTGACAGCTTCCGTGAGAACGGCCACAATACCGAGCTGTTCGATATGAGGGACTACGAGATTCCGTTGTTCAGGAACCGGCGCGATGCAGTCAGCGACCCCCACCCCGACGTGGACGCGTTTGGCCAGAAAGTCGAGGCGGCGGATGCACTCGTTATCGTCGCGCCGGAGTACAACCACTCGATCCCCGGCACGCTGAAGAATCTCCTCGACCACCTCTATCCCGAATACGAGAACACAGCGTTTTCGTACGTCACCGTATCGGCGGGTGGATTCGGTGGTGTGCGAGCGCTCAGCCATCTCCACGATATCACGCTGGAGTTCAACGCGCATCCTGGTCCTGATCTCCCTGTCTCGAACGTACGTGATGCCTTCGGTGAGGACGGGACCCTCATCGACGAGACATACGAGGATCGGTTCGAAGAGTTCGTCGAGGCGGTCGCTGACTATGCCGAACAGTTCGTCCCGGCTGCTGTCGATACTCCGGAGACTGGCATATGAACTCGATTGAATCGACCGTCAGTGCGTGGTCCGGGGTAGAAGTCGACTCGCACGACCGTGGTGGTGGACGTGAATTCACTCTTGATGGACGAGAGATCGGTCACATCCACCGCGGCAAGCTTGTTGACATCCCGTTTACCAGGCGCATTCGTGATATCCTCCTCGAGGAGAAACTGGCGGAAATGCATCACGTCATGTCCGATTCTGGATGGGTCTCCTACCACATTCAGTCTGATGAAGACGTTGATGGAGCACTCTGGCTCCTCCGCGTCGCATACCTTTACCACGTGGTTACACTGCAGAACCACGAGGAGGAAACATCTACGGGAGACATGATCGATATCGACGCAGCACTCGCCGAGTTGGACATGAGTGCCTCGTTGGAAGACGTGTTCAACGAGGTGAGAGCTGCATGAATGGCGAGACGACACTTCCGCGCCCGCGACTCACCCAGGGAACGTTGTTGCTCGCTAGTATGCTGACCATCATGGCGGGAGCGACGATCTCTCCTGCGCTGCCTGCGATTCAGCGAGAGTTTGCAAACACGCCGAACGCCGAAGTTCTCGTTGGACTCGTCCTCACGATGCACGGGCTGTTTATCGCAGTCGGGTCCCCCATCATCGGCGCGCTTGCCGATCGATACGGCCGCCGATGGTTGCTCCTCGTTTCGACAGTCGTGTACGCACTCGCTGGTGGCTCAGGGTTCGTGTTGGATTCGTTGATAGCGATCCTCGCCGGTCGAGCAGTGCTGGGGCTGGCCGTTGCAGGCGTGATGGTAACGGTGACCGCACTGATCACCGACTACTACGAGGAGAACCGCCGGGATACAATCCTCGGACGACAGGGTGCGTTCATGTCCCTCGGTGGCGTCGTTCTGTTGCCGCTCGCGGGTGTACTCGCCGATATCGGTTGGCGGGTTCCGTTTCTCGTCTATACGGTAGCGTTAGTGCTCCTCCCGGCAATGGCATTCTGGTTGCCAGAGCCGGGCCGCCGTGAACCAACTGGGGACCGTCCGACGAGTCTTGATGACCTCCGCCGGACGTTCGGTCGACTCCCACTCGGTACACTCGGACTTATTGCCGCGCTCGGGTTGGTTGGGCAGATCATCTTCTATATGACTCCTGTGCAGGTTCCGTTCTACCTCGAAACACGGACAGGAGCAAGTAGCACGGTGATCGGTGCTGCGTTGGCGGCGTCAACGGGAGCCGGCGGAGTCGCCTCGCTGTTGTATGGTCGTATCCGTCGATCCCTGAGTGTGATCGGTATCGTTGCGCTCACATTTGGATTCATGAGTATTGGGTATGCTGTGATCGGTGTGAGTGGGACGGTCTCCAGTGTTGTTATTGGGCTGGCGATTGCGGGCGCTGGCAGTGGGTTCCTCCTGACAAATCTCAATGCGTGGATCGCGGCGGTCACCCCCGAGTCTGTTCGCGGTCGGGCACTCAGTGTTCTGACGAGCACATTTTTCCTTGGTCAGTTTTTCTCACCGTTAGTGGTCCAGCCAGTAAGCGATACACTAGGTCTCGGAATGACATTTGTCGCGGTGGGGGTATTACTAGCGGGTGGAGCGGCCGTGTTCGCTCTTGCATCCGTGTACGTCACGCCACCAGCTGAAGCCGATTTAGAGCCCACTGATCAACCAAGAAACTCACCTAAGGAATCACTTGACTGACTAGTACGATTGAGAGGTGCACTACTGCAAGGTGGACTCAGGCATTTGTGAGATACCCCTGTTCGGTTCACGGTTCAGTTTGATACCACCGAACGCGTTTCCGAAAACCCCCATCCGGGATGATAGATTGTCGAGCCTCGTTCAACGAACAGTAGGCCCCACGGCTCGCCGGTGAACTTAATGGCCAAGCCGTCAAACTTGCGAAGGTCGAAGACAAATTCGACTGGCATCATCACGAGGAGGCCGATGAACTGTTCTTCGTGACGTCAGGCGAGATCACGATCGAACTCCGGGATGAACCGGATGTGACTCTTCAAGAGGGAGAACTCGCTATCGTACCGCGGGATGTTGAGCATCGTCCGACTGCCGACACGGAGGCGGAGATTCTACTGTTCGAACCGGCTGGCACGCGCAACACCGGTTAACGTCGAAACCGAGCGAACACGAACGGATCTCGAACAGATCGACTGATTCTCCTGGCTCAGACACCTGGATCAATGCATTCGCTGTATGATCGTTGGCGCCTGCAATGCTGGGAGAAAGTTCGGGTAACTGTACTATCAAAGACATATGGGTAAAAATATATCTACATGTGGAATATACCGGTCTGACCTCCGTAAAATGGTCGAAGCTGGGTGGTGAACAGCTCTCTCTTAGCGATACAAATTTCGTGTCTCACTTAGGGCGGGAACTCACCTAAAACCACTACCACTTATGATTTACGTCGAAGTCGTACCACACACCTGATTACGAATGGAATTACATCAAGAAGCATGAGAAGTGCCGTGAGGCAGACCGACATCCAGTATAGCCCGATAGCACAGTGGTGACGTAATTGGGTATCGACACCCAAATGCACAGGAGCGTGATCGGAGAGCAATACAGTCAATGATATCTAGAAGCACATGCTCGTGTCAAAGTAGAAGTAGCCAGTAACCGAAAAATGGGATATATGCCTAGTGCTCAAATTCGATTCAAACTCCCGGTGGACGTGGTAGATTTCTCGACCGACCACCCAGACGAGGAGTTTCGGATACCCGCTGTCTTCCCCACAGATACTGGACTCCGTGTCGCGTTCAAAGCACCAACGAAGTACCGTCAGATCGTCCTTCGCTCTTTTGATGACGCCGGGCTTCCCTATGACGTACTCCACGCCGACGACCAGTCCATTCTGATCCAGTATGAGATGCCGCTCATTCCGCCACCAATTCGTGCAATTTTGGACTCAGGAAACCTCGTCACAATGGAATTTCCGCTCACTCTCCGAAATGGGTGGATAACGATTGATCTGACGACCTCACACGAGCGGCTGTCACAGTTCAAAGCCGAGTTCGAGGACACTGGCTTCACGTATGAGGTCGTCTCAGTCACCCAATCGACTCAGCCGAACGATCTATTGACCGACCGTCAACAGCGATTTATGCTCGAGGCCATCCAGCGCGGTTACTATGACAGTCCACGCCAATGTACGCTCACCGATCTTGCGGCCGCACTTGATGTTGGCAAATCGACGGCGAGCAGGATACTCCACAACGCCGAAGAAAAAGTCATCAAAGAGTTCTTCGCGAAGCCAATCGAGTAGATCGATGGGTGTTCAGGGACGACCCACGGGTCACAACCGAGGACGCCGATGTTTGGGTAGTCTGATCGTTCTTCCGACCCGACCGGCTTGTAACACTGGGCTCTTTGCTTGCGGCTTATGTGACTGGCTGTTGGCTGGAACATGTTGCACTGAACATCCATCCCCCGTGTTCCCGTACGTTGAAATATGGTTCCGAGACTAGAGCCGATCGAAAAGCCCGATGGATTCAAAATGCGGTTCATCTACTGGATGATGCGACGGAAGTTCGGCAAGGTAATGACCCCGCTAAAGGTCGTGACCGCGCGCATTCCAAGGTCTCTCGGACTTAACCGCAAGTTCCAGAAATTCCATGCGAATGGGATTCGACTTGACCCTGAACTTAAGCTCATGGTGGGGACGCTCACCTCAGAGATCAACGGATGTGGCTTTTGCGTGGATCTCGCGCAGTCGGAGGTAATCCGTGAGAACCTCGGGATGGAGAAGTTCAACGCGCTCACGGAGTATCAGACGAGCACGCTCTTTTCTGATCGGGAGCACGCGGCATTGGCGTATGCGGAAGAAGTCACACGCCAGAAGAACGTCTCCGACGATACGTTCGAAGAACTGCGCACACATTTCTCCGATCGAGAGATTGTTGAACTCACGTGGGTGAATGCATTCCAAAATTACACTAATCTCATTAATATTCCGCTCGAAATCGAATCCGACGGTTTGTGCGCGATTGCTCAGTCGGAAATACAGATGGGACATGATGAACGAACGCCCGTGCAAAACACACAGGAATAAAATCATGGCACTCACAATGTCAATTGCCTACATCGGTGTCAGTATCCTAACTATCGTCGCTGTCGGTATTTCGGCGGTGGGCTTTTTTCGCCCTCCTGAGGCCATCCTCGAATCTATGGCCAAGGTAGGCGTGAAGGAATCGTGGCTGCCCATGCTTGGCATCCTGAAAGCGGCGGGTGCACTCGGACTGCTGATCGGTATTGGCGTACCAATGCCATCAGTCGCGACTGCCGCCGCAGTTGGCCTCGTTGTGTACTTTGTCGGTGCTGTCATCGTCCACTTGCGCGCTGGTGATTATTCAGTCAGTGGACAGCATGTGTACCTTCTGCTGGCCGTTGCCACACTGGTGTTGAACCTGGTCTCGTGAACCACTCCTGGGAGCGGTCATCAGTGACGTGGCGTTGTATGGCCAAATAATTCGATACGGTTCTCGTCAATGTTTCACTGCTACTTAATTGGAAGGCAGAAATATCCGCTTCTGCTGAATCGTTAGCGCGTACTATCTTTCACCTCCTTTTCCCCTGTTGTAGCAGGGGCCCCTGTTATTCACACAGTTACGAATAGCTAACCATGAGCACATACCGAAACGGCGGATTGTTCCTCCTGCTGTCGATTCTGTGGGGCATCGCATTCATGGCAATCAAAGCTGGCCTGGAGTTCATGCCGCCGGTTCTCTTTGCAGCGATTCGCTACGACATTGCGGGTATCATTATGCTCGGCTACGCGGTGGCCGCAACCGAGTACTGGAGGCCCCGAACGCGCACCGACTGGTTAACTATCCTCGTTGGAGCAACCTTCGTCATCGCGTTCTACAACGCTTTCCTCTTCATTGGAGAACAAGGGGTGACAAGTGGGGTTGCCGCGATCTTCGTCGCGGTGAATCCAATTCTGGCGACGGGCTTCTCACGGGTGTTCCTTCCAGGCGAACGACTGACACCTGTTGCGACCATCGGTCTCGGGCTTTGTTCTGTTGGTGTCGGACTCGTCGCCAGTCCGAATCTATCGAATCTGCTGGTCATCTCATGCACAATGTATACTGAAACAGATACTATCCATTCAGAATCTGGAGAATTTCCATACAATGAATTGGCATCGCTGATATCGGATACCGTCGGAAAAGTCGTTAATCGAACATCTGGAGTTAAGTGGGTACAGCACACACAGTTTCATTGACATCATGAATGTTCACGCAATCGACCACGTCAACCTGAAAATTCCCAAAAACGGAATCGACGCTACAACCACGTTTTATCACGATGTTCTCGAATTTGACGTCGAGAACCGCGACCGCTACGAAGCTGGAGAAAAAGGATTTTTCTCTATTCGCCTTACCGACGAGAGTGTGATTCACCTCCGTCCTGTCACGGATTTTAAGCCCCCTTCTGGAAACAGTTTCGACCACGTCGCCTTCCATATCGAGGGGTCTATCGACGACATCAAAGCACGGTTGACTGCCCACGATATCGACATCGAGCGAGAGTCGAATCCGCTCGGAGCGACCGGCACCGCTCCGGCGATCTACGTGCGCGATCCCTCCGGCTACCTCCTCGAAATCAAAGAAACGGGAGACAATTAGGTCAGAGATACTCGCTGAGCTTTGCGCCTTTAACAGCCGGTGAGAAACCCCCCCTCGTCGAGTAGCTTGGTCGACGGTCTTGGCTACGGTGCTGCCTCAGCGACAAATCCTGTGATGATCCGACTTTCAGCCCGATGACGCAAGCGACTCATCGCTGAGATATTGATATCGAACGCCTCTGCCAACTCAGTGAGCGTACAGTCCCGCGGCGTGTTGTAGAACCCTCGCTCGACTGCTTCAGTAACGAATTCCCATTGGCGCTCGGTGAGCAGTTCGCTCGAATTATGTGATTGGGTTAACGACTCAACCTGATACGGGATGCCAGTTGCCGCTAACTCGTCAGTGTACTCCCCTAGCCGTTCCTGTGAGGCCGTTACCTCCTTGGAGAACCAGCCATCCTGAAGGAGAACAGGATAGCGGAGGGGAATCCCCGATGCAATGAGGGCATTATATGTCTCCGAGATGGGGATCATGAACTGAATCAGTACCATCTGTTCGTCGGTATGGATCACCTCATACGAGCGCACCTCGGATGCATCCTCAAAATGGCGAACGAGTGGGTCTCCCTCCAGCGTAGTTACTTCGGCGATTTCGAGCAAACCATCGTCTGTGGGCTGGGTCGCTAGTATTCTGAATTCAGCGTCCGGAAATTCAGTTGAGACATCGGCCAACCAATCTTCTGCTGGTGCACCGTTGACCCGCAGTTGTACGCGAGGCATATCTCTGAGGTTTGTTTCCGAGCCTCTTAAAGGCAGAAAGCTATTCACGCACGAAGCCACGGGCGTCTCTCGACTACTACCCTACATGGGTGCAAGACCCCCTCAACACGAAATCCGCACCGAGGTCCGCGAACATCGATCACCGAGCTATGACATCGCACCGCTGATCGTGAATCGCTGGTCGCCGCGGTCGATGACCGGCGAATCGCTGGACAAAGACGAGTTTATGCCGCTGTTCGAGGCAGCGAAATGGGCACCATCGTCGTACAACAACCAGCCCTGGCGTTTTCTCTACGCTACTAGAAACAGCGACCACTGGAACGCCTATTTCGATCTCCTCTCTGACGAAAACAAAATATGGGCGAAACGGGCAGCCGTCCTCGTCGTCATGGTCTCGAAAACGACGTTCGACCACAACGGCGAACGATCCCGAACGCACTCGTTCGATACGGGCGCAGCGTGGCAAAACCTCGCGCTCGAAGGAGCCAGGCGCGGGTTGGTCATCCACGGAATCGGTGGTTTCGATTACGAGCGGGCGACAGCAGTCCTTTCCATTCCATCCGAGTACACGATTGAGGCGATGGCAGCGATCGGTGTGCGAGCATCACCGAACGCACTCCCCCCAGAGATGCAGGAACGCGAAGCGCCAAGTGATCGAAAGCCGCTGAGTGACATCGTTATCGACGGAGCACTCGATGGCATTGAGGATGGAGGAGATGAGTAACGATGATCTCGTCTCGCCGCCGGTGGGCGGTCCCGCTTGCCTCCCTTCTCGGTGCGGGTGCCGTTCTGGGAATCTCGACCAACCTCGCCAAGCTCGCTGCCGAGGCTGGTCTCGGCCCCTTGGCCTTCCTCGCGTGGTCGGTCGTCGGGGCCGCGGCTGTTCTCACAGGTGTCGGTGCCGTCCGCAATCGGCTCCCCCCGCTCAATGCTCGCACCACCGAGTACTTCGTGGTCGCTGGTCTCGTCGGTCTTGCTGCGCCCAACCTCCTCTCATTCGCTGCCGTCCCCCACGTCGGAGCTGGCTTCGTCGCACTCTCGACCGCCTTCCCGCCGCTGCTCACCTACATCGGCGCACTCATCCTTGGCATGGAGCGATTCCAACCTCGTCGCGCGTCCGGCGTCGTGCTCGCGCTAGGAGGCGCCGTCCTGCTCGCTGTCCTCAAGCTCTCCGAGCCGGGTGTCGACGCGTTCTGGGTCGCCGCAACACTCAGTGCACCGGTCCTCCTCGCCATTGGCAACATCTACCGGACGGCCCGCTGGCCGGAGGGAGTCGCTCCCAACGAACTCGCCCCGGGAATGCTCGCCGCGTCTGGGCTTATACTCCTCGTCGTTGGCGCAATCGCTGAGCCCTTCTTGGGGGGAGCGGCAGGGTTCTCTCTTGCTGTACCCACGGGACGTGCCGTGCCGGCCCTCCTCGTCCTGGCCCAGATAGCGACGTTCTCGGTTATGTACCTCCTATACTTCGTCCTTCAGAAGCACGGTGGACCAGTCTATCTCAGCCTCCTCGGCTCGGTTGCCGCTGTTGTCGGCGTCCCCATCGCCGTCCTTTTACTCGGGGAGGCCCCACCGCAGGGACTCGCTATCGCTGGCGTCCTTATTGCGGTTGGCGTCGGTCTCCTCACGATTGGCGATCCTAAAGGAAATCGAGAGACAGCGGCCGCCCCAATGGATGACTGACACTACTCAGTAGTCCGACTCAAAACACCGACAAGCTAATGCGCCAGATCGAAGGCATGTTCGTCTAACGTGCGAAGTCAAGTAACTAGACAGCGCCCGTGAAGACGCCCACCACCTACTCCTTCGACAGGGATTCAGCGATCGTTTCGGCGAAGTTGTTGAATCAAACGGATAAAAACGAATGAACAAGTCCAAGTACAGGGTTGCTATAGTGAGATCAGGATCATTACGTGACTGGTTGCAACCTCCATCTCGGCAGCAATGAATGTCTCAATACGACATTGCTTGTTGATGGCGCCGTTTTTACTTTATAATTCCAAAGATAGGTGCACTAGATAGCATTCGATGGATGCCCCCAGTTACAACCGCTTCTGAGATAGCTGTTCACCCTGTACGACTCGTCGAGGAGATTTTGTTTAACCCCTAGGTTTAATATCTCGCTTCCAGTATATTCAACTGGATGGTTGAACAACAGTCGGACGACCTGGATCTCGATGCGATTTTCAAAGCGTTAGCCCATCCCATTCGTCGGGAGATCCTCGAACAAATCGCCGACGGCCCCGAAAGCGTCGGCGATCTCGCCGAACCTCATGACGTCTCGCTGGCGGCAGTCTCCAAGCACCTACACGTGTTGGAAGCTGCGGGCTTGCTCGATGTCGAGAAGGACGGCCGGGTTCGACGATGCCACCTTGATGCCGCGCCACTGAGCGATGCCTTTGGATGGCTGACCCGGTACCGCGTGCTCTGGGAGGACCGTTTCGACTCGTTGGCCGATCATCTGGAGCAAGAAGACCAATGACAGACAATACTGATAACAGGAACAAATCGATGGACGAAACCACCACAAACGAAGACCGCAGTATCAGCGTCAGCCGTGTGATCGAAGCCTCACCGGAGAGAGTCTATAATGCCTTTGTCGATCCAGACGAACTCGCTGCGTGGCTCCCGCCAGAGGGCTTCTCCGGCGAGATTCATGAGTTCGACGCTTCAGAAGGAGGCACCTTCCGCATGTCGTTCAATGCCGACATCGAGGAGTTAGAGCCATACTCACACTCGTTCCACGGGGCATACAAGGAACTGTCCCCCGGCGATCGGATCGTCTACACCGAAGAATTCGAATCCGACGACCCAGGAATGGCCGGCGAAACGACGACCACGGTCACTTTCGAGAAGGTATCCGGTGGGACCGAAGTCACCGTTCGCCAAACGGGAATCCCCGACAACATACCCCCCGAAAACGCTAACGAGGGCTGGATTGGCTCCCTCGAAAACCTCGCGGATGTCGTCGAAGAAGCGTGATTATGAGAAAACTCGTAGTCGACAGTAAGGTCACACTCGATGGCGTCTTCGATAACCAAAACGAATGGCAATGGCAAATTTGGGAGGACCCTGATGAACTGGTCCGCTACTCGAAAGACCATGTCACTGGGTTCGACGCTCTGCTGTTAGGACGTATGGGCTATCAAGGATTGTCCAGTGTCTGGCCGTCCATGACGGATGACATTGGATATGCCAACTGGATAAATAGTATTCCCAAGCATGTTGTGTCAACGACTCTTGACGAGGATAACCTTGACTGGAATGCACACCTGATTGCGGAGAACGTCGCGGACGAAGTCGCAGCGCTGAAACAACAGGATGGACAGGACATTCTAATGCCTGGGAGTGCCGATCTAATGCACACGTTGATGCAACACAACCTCATCGATGAGTACCGGATCTGGGTCCATCCTATTATTCAAGGGAGCGGCAAACAACTCTTCAAAGAAAAGAACGCGCCGACTGGTCTGGATCTTGTTGAAATGGAAACGACCAGCTCAGGTGTCGTGATCCTCCAGTACCAACCAACAGTGATAGAAGGAGAGGCATAGAATAAGTAACATCTTAGAACGTTCATGTGATATCGACTGGTCTCATCAAGAAATCCAATAATCGAGGTAGTATTCGATACCAACATGTCGTTGGGTGGGTTCGTCACCGCAGGGAATCAGCGCCAGGAGGATCTGTTAGGTGAGGGCAGCAGTTGAACGCCTGTGGATGAATATTTTCCCATGCGAGGAAAGAGGCTAGCACTACACGCCTAGAATTGGCATAAGGATTGCTGTGAGGAGAAGGTTGGCAAATGAAAGAACGAGGAGACCCTTCCAACCGATTTCGATGAGCTGGTCGATGCGGACGCGCGGTATTGCCGACCGCGCCCATTGCGTGAACAAGAATACACCCCAGATCTTGAGGAGAAACCAAATGAACCCCGGCAGCCACGGCCCATTCGGCCCTCCAAGAAATAACGTCGTAATGATTGCACCGCCGAGGAAGATATGGAGAAATTCGCTCCCATAGAGAAAGACGAAGTAGACACTCGAGTATTCGGTCTGATAGCCAGCGATGACCTCCTGTGGTGCTTCTGAGGTGTCAAACGGATTTCGTCCAATTTCTGCTAAGTTCGCCACCATGAACAGTGCAAAAGCGAATGGATTGACAAAAGCGAACCACGATGGGATTTGGACGCCCAACACGTCCACCAGTGGTCGGGTTTGGAACGCAACGACTTCGCTCACTCGAAGCGTTCCCGTGAACAGAACAACTGACGCGGCCGTGACCACGAGTGGAATTTCGTACGCGATATTCTGTGCTACTGCACGCATCCCGCCGAGGAATGAATATTTGTTGTTTGATGAGTAGCCAGCCATAACTAACACGAGGCTTGCTAACGACGAAATGGCAAAGAGAAACACGACCCCGGTTTCGGGGTCGGCAAGTTGGATCGTAACGCCAGCGAAAGTCCCCATCGGAACAACGGCGAAGCCAACACATGCCGAGAAGAAGAGTAGAACGGGGGCGAGATCCCAGGCAGGACGGTCCACGTCATCTGGGATAATGAGTTCCTTCGAAATCAGTCGGATGATGTCCGCGACAATGACGAACAGTCCGAATGGACCAACTCGATTCACGGCGATTCGATCCACAAAAGCTGCGTTTACTTTTCGTTTCGCCCACGGGCCAGCAATCGCCATGTGGGTCAGGCAGAATATTCCAATGAGGATGGCTCCGAAGAGTGATGCAATGAGTTGTTCCATGGCAGACAGATTAGGGCCAAAGCCCAGCATCTCCGCAATCGCCTCAACGAGTCTCATTGGTTACTCCTTCTCATCTGAGGGCGATGAGCGCGTTGCCGTCGATCAAGGGCTGTTAATAAGTTCCCCTCCTTCTCTCGTTCACAGAAATACTTGGGCAAAACACCAGTGATGCTTATTGCGAGGCATTCAGAATGAAGGGCCTCGATGTAGCGTACTCAAGGGTGTCGAAGCGGCAATAGCGATACTTGAGGTAGTGAGATAGTAGTCTTGCTCCGTGCTTCAGTGGTCGGAGCATTTAGATTCTTGCGTCGGTAGAAGTTCCGCGTGACATTTACGGTTCGTGTACAGTGGGATTTCCACTCAGCACGGAGTCGCTTCCAAAATCACGATTATGGTGACATCCGCTCGGTCGCAGAGAGTGAGTAGCTGACTGGCGCTGTACCCATCTAACCTGGCGAATCGTCTCAACGCTCGGTAGCGCCAACATGGAGCGAGGAAAACACGGTCGCTTCGATCTTCCGGAGATGCTCACCGACCGTCGTTTCGGAAAGCCCTGTCATCGCCGCGATCTCGTCGTGAGTTGCCTCGCGAGGTTCTTGATAATAGCCGAGATCGATCGCTGTCCAAAGCACCTCGCGCTGACGCTCAGTCAACCAAGAGACAACGTGACGGGGGGTGGGCGTGTACTGGCCGGTTCGTTCGACCTCTAAACTAACGCCCTCCGGCTGTTCGGAGAGCACGTCGGTGAAGGCCGCCTCCGTTCCAATGTACGTCACCCGGAGACCGCCGTCATCGGTGTGTTCGACCGGCATGTCGATCAGGTACGACGACTCCCGCCGGTCTTTCATGAGCATCCGGGTCAGGTCGTCCGCTGCATAGCGCGTGTAGGAGAAGAATCCGTCCTCGTCGCCGGAGATCGAGAATTCAAAGACCTCCGACGACTTCGACAGGACCTGACGGAGCCCCTCGACATCGCCGCGGCCCTCGGCGAACATCGCGACGGTATCGTCGTCAAGGAGTTCCATGCGGTGGATAGCCCGGTACTCTAAGCCAAGCTCGTTGACCCGCCGATCAAGTCGGTTGATACCGTCCTCGCCAGGATAGGCAACGACGGTGACATAGCGCATGTACTAGTAATTGGGCGCCATCGTATAGTCCTTGATCATAAGCGCTCATGGATCGCCGGCAGTGGACTCATTGTCTCCGGATGAGCAAAAGTAAGCACCATGTCTGATCGAGCGCCGACGAGCGTCCTCCTGCCGACCACGCGGTGGACCGACGCGTGCACGGAGCTGGCCGCCCAACTCGGCGACAGCGACGAGCTTTTGATCATACACGATAGTGCGGACGATCCGGTCACCGAGCAGAAAGACCGTTTCGAAGATATTCGATTCATCGCTGCTGGAGAGCCAGAAGGCTGTTCTGGGAAGGCCAATGCAATCGTTGTTGGGATGGAGGCTGCACGCCACGACCGCCTCGTCTGGACGGATGACGACTTCCACCATCCCCTGGACTGGCTGATGGTCCTTAACACGGATTATGAAGAATACGGGCCTGTGTCGGAGGTACCATACTTTGTCGGGCAAGATCCACTCTCGGTGCTACTCGAACCACTGTACGCCTCCGCTGGCTCGCTGCCCCTCTATCTTGGTGATCAGATTTGGGGTGGCGCGGTCATATTCGACCGTAGCGACATCGACGAAGTCGCCTTTCTCGATGAACTCCAGCGAACTGTCAGTGACGATGGGCTCCTCATGGAGTACCTCCAAGTAACGACAGTCGACCGGACGCGCATCGTTCCTATTGGGGGGACCATTCGCGAGGCAGTCGAGCGTCCGGTTCGGTGGACACAGATTCTCCGATGGCATTTTCCTGGTGCCATCGCCGGAACAGTTCTCTTCTCGCTGCTCCTGCTCGTAAGTGCGATCCTGGCACCACTCCCAACGGCGGCCGTCCTGACAGTGCTACATTTTGCTGTCAACGAGGTTCTGGGCGTCCGCCGGTGGACGACCGTACTGGCGTACCCAGCACTATTTGTGTTCGTTCCTCTCGTCTTGTACGCGTATACCTGCCGGACGTTCGTCTGGGGCGGCCGGCAATACCGCTGGCGCGGGAAGTTCGACGTGACGGTTGTCGAGTAGTGATCCGTCCGAGGACAATTCATCAGTTGAAGAGAAAGTCAGAGTTATGATGACATCACCGAAAATACCATCCACTATGCGATCTTGGTCGTCAATGTGGGTGAGTTACACCGCCAGTGTATGGATGTTCGTGTTCGCCGCAATGAGTTTCTACTGGGCTCTCGGCGGAACTACAGGTCTGAACACCGTCTCACTCGGCCAGGAAGTTACAGGCGAATCGTGGTTCATCGCAGCTCTCTGGCTCACTGGCATTCTAAAGGTCGGTGGTGGACTGCTCGCGCTTGCGCTGGTCCAGACCTGGGGTCAGCAGATTCCGCGCCGGCTGTTGCTCATTGCTGCATGGGGTGTGGGTGCTGTATTGGTCATCCACGGCGGTGATTTCGTGATTCAGGGTGCACTCACGGAGGCAGGGCTCATCAGCCTTTCCAGCCCTACGGCTTGGACACCGGATCACTGGCAGACATTTGTGTGGGGACCGTGGTGGCTTCTCGGTGGACTCTTTTTCTGTTTATCGGCGTGGAATTACCAATTGAAGTCACGTAATCAGCAATTCAGATGATGAGTAGTAGCTACTCCGTATACACTAAGAGTAAGGATTGTCATATAGAGAACGCCCCACTTGTCGTGTAACGGGCCAGTTCGAATATAATGTGGTATACAAAAAAGAGGACCAGTTATAATTATCATTTGGTAATAATCTAAAAACAACCAGATTAAGAGTAATCGGTTGGATTAGCAATGAAAACCGTCTGCCGGCACTGTCTAGTTTAGCTCCTCCTCGACAGGTGTTCGATTGTCGATCGATTGGTGCGGTCTCTGGCGGTTATAGTAATGCACAAATTGTTCAAGCCACTGCTGGACGCTCGGTCGACTGCCCACCC
>NZ_JAJFAY010000012.1 GCF_021083305.1 Haladaptatus sp. DYF46
CCACGAGACGAACAAACCGCAAGAAAGGAGATGGTCCACGAGGGGAGACGGCAATTGGATAGAAACACGACAATAACGGGATGAAAACGTGATAACACCCGGGTGAGACTGCAACAACACCCGAACGGGATTTCACAACACCCGAGTGGAGACTGCAACAACACCCGAACGAGAACTACACCGACCTATTCGAAACGGTGGAGACACACCACGTTTCCAGTGAAACCGGATCGGGGAAGTAATCCACCTCGGTTTCAGGTGAACCAACCCGTGATACATCATGGGTTACAAATTGTGATTAGCTTAATGGACTTTAACGCTTTGTTAGTATATGTATTTTTCTATCCAGTCCCCGCTAGTGGCAATCTGATGCCATTTGTTCCCGGCAATATTCACCTGTTGGTTCACCACCCACCCACCCTTTCCCCCCATTTCACTGGAAACGTGGTGTGTGTCTCCAATCATTCTCCCGACACAACGGGCACGTCATTGGTGGCGGTATCTCCCGCGAAGATGCCCGAACGACCACTACTCGGGTGTACCATCGTGGGGCGACCACTGTCAGGACGATATACAGAGCTCTCCTTTCCGTTTATTGCTCGGTTGTTTCACGCCCGGAACAGTAAAGGGATTTCACTGGAAACGTGGTGTCCATGAGCGACGCCGACTCGGACGAACTCTTCTCTCGGGAGGACCTCATCTTCGCGAAAAAGGAACTCCTCGAAATCAATCATCTTCCGACTCACGGTCGAATCGTCGGCCGGGACGACGAAATTTCGGCTCTCGCAAACGCGCTGAATCCCGCACTGTTCAACCAGTCACCGAGCAACGTCCTCCTGTACGGGAAAACGGGGACCGGAAAGTCACTCTGTGCGAAACACGTCTCCCGTCGCCTCGTCGACGAAGCCGACGAGGAGGGTGTCACCGTCGGAGTCGCTTACGTGGACTGTGCACAGGACAGCACCGAAACGCAGGCAGTCCAGACGATTGCGAGTACGACGAACACGTCGGAGACGGACATCTCGATTCCTGACAAGGGTATCTCTACCTCCACGTATTATAAGCGTCTCTGGAAAATTCTCGATGCGTTGTACGACGTGGTCGTCATCATCCTCGACGAGATCGACAAACTGGAAAACGACGATATCCTGATGCAACTCTCGCGTGCAGGGGAGGCGGGAAAGCTTCGACACTGCAAGCTCGGCGTCATCGGCATCAGTAACAAGATCAAATATAAAGACCGGATGGACGAGCGAGTCAAGTCGAGTCTCTGTGAACGCGAGTTCGTCTTTCCGCCGTACGACGCCAACCAGCTTCGAGCCATCATGGAGGCCCGTAGCGACGCGTTCAAACAGGGTGTCTTGGAACCCGGAACGATTCCGCTTGCCGCCGCACAGGCCGCACAGGAACACGGTGACGCCCGCAAGGCTATCGACATCCTCCGATACGCGGGCGAACTCGCACAGGCGGAGAACGCGGAGCGAGTTCGGGAAGAGTACGTAAAGAAGGCCCGCGAACGCGCGGAAAACGACCGTTTTCGCGAACTCATTCGCGGCGCGACACCACACTCGAAATACGCGCTGCAAGCGCTCGCGATCCTTTCGTTGGATAATCCCGATGTGGACGCCTTTCGCACGAGTCTGGTGTACGAAGTGTACGAACAGGTCTGTCGGCAGATGGATAGCGACCCGCTTTCGACCCGCCGCGTTCGGGATTTGCTCCGTGAACAGGCGTTCCTCGACGTGATCGAACAAGCCCGTCAGAGCGGGGGGAGCGCAGAAGGGAGCTACACCGAGCATCGACTCCTCGAAGATCCACAGGTCGTGAAAAAAGTGCTCGTCACCGAGGAGTAAACGGTTTGGTCGTTGAGAAGTATACAGCTTCGTCGTCGAAGGAGGACGGTCGAGGGCAATGGAGACCAGCGCGGCAGGGATTTTAGTGAGGCAGGAATTTTAGCGAGACAGAGTTTCCGGTGAACTGGATGCGATCAGCTACTACCCCATCGTTCTCGGCATCGTTCGTCACAGAAGGCACGTATCCGAAATCCACTCCCATCGTCGTCAGCAATTACGGGGTGCCATCGGTGGGTTTCGACCCGCGAACCACAGCAGGAACACGTTTCGACGTTCGTCCTCGTTTCGCTTGGATTCGCCGTTCTCGTCCCCTTTGATACCAGACATCCTTGTCCGTCGTTTCCGTTCATCGCTCTCTTCTCGTATATCACACACATCCATTCTAATATATAATTTTCTCTTCATTTTGTATCGTGTCTACGTTGGTTGAAAATTCTGAAAATAATCAGTATTCGATCATATCCTGCCGTTTTTTATCTCGGTTTCGTCGCTTGCGTTCGTGATAGAGCGTGGCCTCTGTCCGGAGAAGCGTAATTACGAATGCCGAGACCGTCTCGACGAAACCGACTCGGCGAAGTTGAACCGCCGAAATCGACCCCTCAAAGCTAACCTCTCAAAGTCGACCCCTCAAAGCTAACCCATCGAGATCGGACCGACCACCATTACTTCGATATCAACCGAGACCTCGAAACGGGCTGATTTCTACGTATCGATGTCGGTTCCCGATTCCGAATCCAGTCCTAAATCGGGTTGAATGAATTCCGTGACGTACACGGGTATCGAGTCGCTACTCCGTGCCCGGCGAACGACCAACTGGAACGTCAGCACCCCAAGGACGATGAGTGCGAGATTCGCCGACTGGTTGTTCGCGTAAACGAGGTCGAACGTATGTGGCGTATCGAGCAGCGGATATAGCGGTTTGATACCCATCGGCGTGATGACGTCTCCTGCGAGATGACAACAGATGCCGCCGAACCCCGTAACGAACCCGTACAGCGCTTCTTCGCGTTTACCATCCAATGCGAGTGGCTTGAGCCAGTATGCGAGGAGGGCGAGAACTCCTCCGGCAAGGAGCGCCGCCCAAAACGTATGGGTGATTCCTCTGTGTCCGAACTGTGCGATGTGAAGGTCGATGTCGGGAGCCATTCCCATCGGAAGCGCTGTTACAACTACTATTTTTGCCGCCCGTGTCTCTTCCCGCGTGACGAGGCCGAAAACGACGAATCCGAACACGGCCAGTACGATTCCGAAGTGACCGATCGGATTCATGGGGTCACCGACTGCTTGACATCCTCTGCCATTATCAAACCGTCCTACGTAACATTCCTCCCAAAACGTACTGCTTCAACCGTGTAGACTTTAAGTTCCAATGGAGATGGTCTCTTTATCTAACTTATTGGTGTTTCCCGGCTACATTGTCGTATTCGACTATAATGACGCCGTTCTATCACTAACTCTTCCCTCCTATAGCTAGTCCAACCGCTCTTTCGAATCCGACGTGCTGGCCGTCGCACGTCCGATCTCGGTCCCTCAGTAGCTTCTCTCAGTCACTCGATGGTTTCCCTCAGTCACTCGATGATTTCCCTCAGTCACTCAGTAGTCTCCCAGTCATTCGGTGGTCTCTCAGTCACGTTAGTGGTCTTTTTTGGTCACGGCCAGCGCACTTCCGATGAGTTGTTCCGTATCCCTGCGGAGTCGCTGTGAGATCGCGGACGTCGAGATATCGAGTTCGTGTGCGAGTTCGTTCTGCGAGATTCGACGCGGAATCTCGTAGTATCCACACTCGAACGCCATCCGAAGCAGTTGCTTTTGCTTCTCGGTCAACCCGACGACGTCGGTTTCTTTGTGATCCGTCGCGTTACCCAACTGGTTGACGCGGAACGTTACGTCGTTTTCCAAGCAGTATTCCCGGAACGAGACGAGCGCTTGTCGGGTCGGTATCTGCATTCTCACGACCCAGCCGCCATCACCGCTTTCCACGTCGAGTATTCGCGCGTCGAGTTCAGGGCATCGCGGCGCGATGAGTTCGACGGTGGAAACTGGTTCGAGGCGATATACACGGCGACCTTCGTACGTTTCAACCAGCACCGGTTCGGCAACCGTGTAGTCCTGCTGTAACTCACGTTCGAACGTCTCGAAATCCTCGCCCCGAACCGAGATGAAGAGATGTTTGGGGGTTGTTCCAGTCAAATGCTCGGTTTCGATGGTAACGTCGGAGACGGCTTTGATCGTGGGAGAAAGAAGTAGGTCAGGGCCCGAGAGAGAGACTTCGGCGACGATATCGTACAGTTTTTGTTCTATACCCGCTTTTTCGCTGCTCGCTACCGTCGGTGTCGATTTCGTCAGGTTACCAGAGTGTAGCTGATTAGTGACATTATTGGATTCTCCACTCATCTCTATTGTATATAATTGTCGGCCGACAGATGGGTGTTATAGCTATATTTGTAGCCGATTTTGGTCCGTGCTTCAATATGTATAAATTCTCCTCGAAATTCACCTGTCTTCGAACAGGGCGGTAAGCAAGTTTCGTTCCGATGCACGAAGGTGACGGTTAAACGTCGGCTGTGAGACATCGAGCGATTTCGCTATCTCTTGGCCGGTACTTTCCCGCGGCCATTCGAAGAAGCCGCTCCAGTATGCCGTTTCCAGTGCTTCCGACTGGCGGTCGGTGAGCCGATGTCGCAGCTGCGCTCGAAAGTCCTGTTCGGTCTGTACCGGTCGGTTCCGTTTCCGACGAGCGATGAGTTCCGTGTTACTGTAGCGGTTTTGGAACGTTTCGACGAACCGTCGAACGTCGGCCGTCTGTGGGAGTTCGACCGTAAGTCTCGCTTCCGAACCCTCCGCGGTCGCCGCTTTCGGAACCGCACCGTGATCGAGTAGTAGCGAAATCACGTTCGCCCCCGTCATGGTGCATTCGAACAAATCCTTCTCGTCGTCGCCGGTGACGTGTCTGATGTCGTTGACGACGAGCGATTGATCCGAGAACGCGGCCACCGACTCCGGCGTGGTTCCTTCCGTGGTAAAGAACAACCGAAGTGTGTCATCGGTCTCTCGAATGACACTCTCGAACTCGAACCGACAGTCGGCCGTCTCGACGAACTTGATGAGCGTAAACTGCGGATCTCGGACCTGAAACTCCAGTTCGACCGCGCTGTCGCTGACGAGCGCCTTTTTGCTTTCGACGGCGTTGATGGCGTAGGCGGTCCCCCTTCCGATGCTTTCGAGTAGTGCCTGCTCATCGTCGTTGAACACGTCCGGGTCGCCAGCATAGACGGTAAGGACTCCGTAGATACTCCCGCCGTAGATGAGCGGAACGCTGACCGCCGCTCGATAGCCTCGTTTGAGGGCCTCCTGCCGCCACGCTTCGTACGGGGGGTCGCCAAGCAGGTCGTCGTCGATGGTCGTCTCCCTCTTTCGAACGGACCGCCACGCCGTCGTTTGGTCCGTTTCGTCGCTCGTCTCCGAGAGTTCGTCGAGAAACGCCTGTTCGTCGCCGACCCACGTCCGACCCGAGAGTTGGTCGGTCGTCGCGTCGTACTCGCCTATCCACGCGAATTGGTACGGGGCCGCGTTCGTCAACCGCTTGCAGACGGCGTGTTCGATGTCGCCCCGAGTGTCCGCCTCGGCGAGCGCACCGAAAACGTCCTGAAGGACCGTTTCCCGGCGGTGGGTGTGTTCGAGTGCCGTTTCCGTCTCCGACAGTGCCGCCTCCTGCGTTGACAGTTCCCATTCCCGGTCGAGGCGGGCAAACGCCGTTTCGGCGTTCGAAACAAGCATTTCCACCAGCGTTTCCCTCCTGTCGGCGTCTTCCGTTTCGATTTCGTTCTCTTCGTCGATGACTATCAGGACCCCGTGCCGTCCGAGCGGGAAAGCAGTATGACGTGTGACCTTGTTGTCTCCATTCCCCTTGCTGGTTCGCTTTTCGGCGTCGAGGAACGCCTTCCAGCCCAGTCCGCCGTCGGCGTCGAACAGTCGTTCGTCGGGTTCGGCGACGCCTTCCCACGCAACCGACCGAAGCGCCCCTTCTTCGCTGTCGTATCGGGCGACGATTGCGGACGAGTAATCGAGGTCGGTGTGGACGGCGGCGACGATCGTTTCAGCGATTCGGTCCTCCGTTTCGGCGTCCGTTAGTCGCTTCATCGAGTCCTGAACCGCCGAGAGTCGCTCGTTCCGGCGTCTTTGACTTCCGAGTCGATTTATCCGTTGTGACAGTACCCTTTCTCCTTCGACCGTCGGTATCCACTCCGCGAGATTCCTGTCGAGAACGTCTTGAACGACACGGTCAACCGTATTGGAGATGACGAGACGGGGAAGGGACGGACACGACTGTTGTACGTCCTCGAAAAGAGTGACAACGTCCGCATCTATCCCCTCAACCGTACATACGACACAATCTGACATCTCCAGTATTTCGGACCGAACGGGGGTAGTCGCAGTTTCGACGAGGACGTTCGACTGCTCTCGAAGCGTCGTTATCACTCCCTCATCGTTGGGCGGGGGAACGAAGAGGACACGAACTGCTTCAATCATTGTTTTCTTCGGGGGAAGGGATACCTTGTACGACCAGCGAAATCACCTTATTCTTCCGATTCTGTCCAGTTGTAGGTAATTGGTGGTCGCTAAACTCGTCGTGCTCGGTCGGTTGTCACCCTTCTACCGGTAAAATCGTGGCCGTATCGACTTAAATCCAGAAATCTATTCCGAATGGTTTCAATCCGTTTCAAACCGCGTTTATCGACGCTATTCGGCCTCTCTCCTCGATCCTCCGATAGTATCATCCAAAAATCATTTCCTCGACTCTATCGAACTACTGATCGCTTTTCGGGTCGAACACCGACGCCACCTCCGGGTATCGTCGTCCTATCGCGGGGGAGTGCGTTCCGATGACCTCTCGCTGTGCGTCGATTGGTTGAGGCCCATTTGTATCACTACTCCATTTGGATTTCAACGGAAGTGCGGGAATGCTTTGAACAACGTGCTAATCCACCGCCGCTAAGCAGGGTAGTTGGCGGGGGAAACATGCTCCCACCCAAATCATTTGTTCGGGAACTGGGTCATCGATTGCTGACCTTGTTCCGATCACAAGCAGTTGCAGATTTTCTTAATGAAGTAGATAATAATATACGGCCCGATCATTATGAATAATAGCGGACGTCGGGTTATGGGAGTGCGGAGTGCACGCTCGACGTTCGCTTGCGGTGACATAATCGTCAAAGGGGAATGGAGGGAGGGGTGGGGGTCCGGGTGCGTAATTAAGGGACCATTCGCATGTATGCAAGTCTGCCTGTATAGGTTTTACCTTCTTCGAGAAGTTCTTGACCGGGCGCTGTCCTCGATTCCGAGTTGCTCATGTGTCTGCCGCTGTTTTATACTCTGCCCGTGAGAACCCCCGCGTGTCCGCTTGAAAGAGTGGACATGAAAACGATGGACGAACGACGTTCCACGGTCGTCTCGTCCACGCTGATTACCTCGGGAAGTACGATCGTCGCTGGCGGTCACACCGCTGGCTGGCTATTAATCCTTCTCGGAGTAATCTCGTGGACTGTCGACGGGGATTCGTTGGTGTAGGATCCATCCCCGTCGGCACACGTCGCATATTATTTTGTTTTCGCGACGCCGAGCACCCGTGCTCGACAGTAGTGTCTACAGTGCCCCGATAAATGAGTCTTTTCCATGGAACGACCCGCGGAACGATTGTATGCCGCGCGCACAGATTGAGACGGCACCCCCGAGTGTGATCCACTTCCGATTACGAATCTAATCGGAATTGATGGTATTCCTCGGAAAACCGCATGACTGCGGTGACTTTAACTCCAAATAAACTATATGATGCTATATCAATTCCTATCGGTGGTTATCATTCCACGGTTCATTCCGTCAATCTCCGAAATATAGTCGGACTTTTTGTGCAAAATCTGATATTTTTCACCAGTCGCTCGTCCCCATATCGATGGTCATTCCCGCCGGGTGGCGCCGATTTTCAGAAGAGATACCGTCCGTCCGTCTTCACACGTTGACGACAAGAGCTCCTTGTGGATCGCTATCGCTGGTATCCGTTGAGTTCTCCGATACGTCTTTTGCAGGAATTAGTCGGCGTGAGGAGCGACGGTTTCCGTTTCCTCGCTCGTCATATTCGTCGTGAGCTCGTTCGCCAGCTTGAGTACTGCTTCTCGGTGGTCGTTTTTCGAGTGGTGAATAGAAGTCGGCCGCGTATTTTGTTCCTCGTACCCCACGGGGTCATATGTGGAATCGGTTTGTGCCTCAAACCGTGTTCGTACTTCGGAAAGCAGTCCGTGCAGATGAATGAGCTCTTGTTTTTTCATCCCGACGACAACTAACGACCGAACCCCTATAGTATTTCCTTGAGACAACCTCGCATACGATGACTCGGGTGAATAGGAGTAGCTTCCAGCTTCCGTTTTTACGGCCCCGATACTGATCGGTGAAAGGAAAACTCAAGAGCAGTTTCCTTTGCCATCGATGCTAACTGGGACTCGTCGGTCGTCTCGACGCACGGGACGAACCTTGACGAACGCGAGTAACTCTATTCGACGGTGTGTTCGGACGAACGGGGCGACTTTGGACGGGGCTGGTGTTGGTACTCATCGGCGCGTGCTTCTCTTCGTGCATTTCATCTTCGGCGTCGACACGCCGCTGGTGCTGCTCGCAGTCGGCGTGTTGGTCCTCCCGCCGGAACGCTCGCCATCGCGGTTGCACAGCGAGAGCGCCCGGTCTGACTGCACAGGACTGCTGTGCCATCGCTAGTCCCACTACTCGTTGGCATCCCCCGGCTCCGGGAGCGTTATCCCGTCGACCTTCTCAAAACCGTCCAAACCATACGGATCACAAAAACCATACAAACCATACAAACCATACAAACCATACAAACTCACAAAACTATTCAATCTCTCAAAACCAGTTTTGCTGTCAAAACTCCTGGTCAACACCCGTATAGAGCTGAACCCCGCCGCGATGCTCGGATAGCAAAACCGGTTTTGCTAGCCGAGACGGTTTGGATTATACCGAAGAAGTGGCGTTTTGGGGCTGTAACGGCTTATTTACAAACGTCTGACGCGCTTTTATGTGGTTCGGACGGTTTTGCGATTTTGTATGTCCGACACAGCCAAAATCGCCGTCTCGAACCAGAAGGGCGGGGTCGGCAAGACCACGGTGGCGATCAACGTCGCAGGGGCGTTACACCACCGTGGACACGACGTGTTGTTCGTCGACCTCGACCCACAGGGAAACGCCACCGAAGGACTCGGCTTGGAAGCGGAGTACGAGGCACAACCGCCGACCTTGTTCGATGCGCTGACCGACCACGAAGCGCGCGAGGAAGTCGATTCGCTCGTCGTCTCCCACGAGGAGATGGACGTCCTCCCGAGCAACATCGACATGACCAGCGTCGAGCCGGAACTCACGATGGCGATGCGCGGACGTGAGCGCTTGATACAGGTCCTCGATGCACTCGATACCGACTACGACGTCATCATCATCGACTGTCCGCCGTATCTCGGTAACCTCACCGACAACGCTCTGCTCGCCGCGGAAAACGTCCTCATCCCCGCGCTCGCCGAATCGACGAGCAAGCGTGCGCTGGAGATCCTCTTCGACCAGATGGAGGTTCTCGAAGCGGAGTACGACACGCAGATTCGTGACCTCGGACTCGTCGCCAACCGCGTCGAGACGACTAACGAAGCGGACGCGATGCTCACGTGGTTCGACGACGTTTTCACCGATATCCCGGTTTGGGAGGTCAGAAAACGGGTCACGCTCCAGCGTGCGTTCTCCGCCGGGTGTTCCGTCTTCGAATTCGAAGAGGAGTGTGACATGGCGGCCGTATTCCTCACCGTTGCCGAGGACCTCGAACGGCAGTTCGACTTGGCGGGGGTGTCCGCATGAGCGACGAGAGTCGCGCCGACCGCCTCCGCCGTCGCCGTGCGAAGCGTGAGAAACAGACCGAAGCGTCCGAATCCGGCGAACGCGTCGACGCTTCGCCGGAAAATGAAACGGACGTCGCGGCGGAATCGTCGGGGACCGACGCCGTCGCGGTCGACGAAACCGGCGACGCGAGCGAACGGGAGAGCGTGAAGGCGACCCGCGTCGGGACCTACATGTATCTCCCCGAGGAGCAGAGGTCGGAACTGAACTTCCGGTACAAGGAGCTCAACCTCGCGTACGAGCGGGCGGTTGGCGACGAACTGGAGAAAAACCGGCACTTCTATCCGCTGGTCGTTCAAGCCGGACTCGAAGCGCTCGACGGGATGGACGGCGAGTCGCTTCGAGAACGGGTGAGTCGCTTCGAGTGAATCGGCCGATGGTCGCCGCTGTGTACTGCTCCGCTCGATAAAATGTCCGCTGCCGCTCGACGGTTCGCTACTGTTCGAGGAGGGTTCGAAGCTCCGCTTCGCGCTCATCGTCGGTGATGAACTTCCGGAAGCGCCATTCGAACGAGTCGAGGAGAACGGCGATTCCGTCGTCAGTCACGGCATATTCGTTCGTCCGCTTGTCCAGTTCGCTTTTCTCCACCAGACCACGCTCGATGAGCGTGTCGAGGTTGGGGTACAAGCGACCGTGGTTCACTTCCTCGTCGTAGTAGTCCTCGAGCTCGCGCTTGATGGCGAGTCCGTATCGGGACTCCTCCGCGAGAACCAATAGGACGTTTTGTTGAAATGCGGTGAGATCGCGTGCAGTTTCGACGCTACTAACGGTTTCTGCCTCTGACATGGTAGTATGGTGTGATATTCATTGACAGTGAATATAAACCTTCCTACTCGGCGCAATATTTATGTGACCTATTATAAATATTATCCAACAGCAATTGTTTGGTTGAAGAGATTGGTGCTCTTCGATGTCTCGCTTGGGACTCCGATTACTACGGCGGACTCCCTCCAAAGCTCTTACTACGTGCTTTTTAGCCGGTTACCAAGTATCTGTCGGAAAGAGTGTGGAAAGATAATTCAATAAAATATGATTATTAGAATGCTGTCATTCGACCGCTTCTAGTTGTTTCCCGCCGATTTTGGGTAGCTTTTGCCGCTGCAGATCGGCTTCTATCCTTTCCAGTTCGGATTCGGCTTTGTCGATCGGTCCGTCGGACAGGTTCAATCGTATCTGTAGGTCACAATCGCGGCAGCACGCATCGCCCACAATTCCTTGTTCGTCATCTTGCCAGATATCGACACGAAACCGTCGGTTGTTGCACTCCTCGGACGGGCACTCTATCTCGCCCGAATTTAGCATCGATTCGAGATTCCCCTCAACCAGTTCAATAATATCAATCATACTCCCGAATAAGTCTCCGGAATGCTTAAACTTGGTTATGGGTATCGTGTATGATAATTGGTTATGACACCGGCACACGGCGACCATGGTACTCGAAAATTCCGTTGTCATATAATTTAGCTGGCGTATAACAAAGTGGTTTCCCCTCCTCGTTTCGGATACGCCCCACTCGGGCGTCTTGTGTCACGTGAACGATCCGCTCGACGTTGCCGGAGGCGATGGCCGTGGGCTGGCATCCCACACAGTGTCACCACCCTCCCACGAAAGTTCTCCTCCCGAGCACCCGTTTCCGTTCGCGCGATGGACGTTCCCATCCCTGGATCGTCGCTACGCTCCGCTCAACAGTTCTCCTTTACCCGACGAAAAGCGACGGAGGGGACCTCCGTCCCGATTCGCATGAAAATATTCGATAGTGGAGATTCTCCCCCAGCAGCCACGCCCGAGGGAGATGGAGAATGCCAGACGTTCACACGACTCTGGTCATCTCACGTCCGACGTTCGAAAATCGCTACGCGACATTCGAATCGGGTAGATTCTCCCGGAACCCACCGTTCGTGACGGACGTATCCATGCCCGTCGGATTCCCTGAAATCCGACAGCGCCAACCGGTCTCGCAACTGGTCGGAGACATCGACGGTGTGTAAAAATTCGGCTGGATGTGTGAAGTGCTTAAGCGGCTAGTGGATGCCGAGCGCTTCGATCTGCTCTTGGTATCGGTTTCGGATCGTGACTTCCGTCACCTGAGCGACATCAGCGACTTCACGTTGGGTCTTCTTTTCGTTACACAGCAACGAGGCGGCGTAAATCGCGGCGGCGGCGTAGCCGGTCGGCGACTTCCCGGAGAGGAGTCCCTGTTCTGCCGTCGTATCGATGATCTCGTTCGCTTTGGACTGCACTTCTTCGCTAACGCCGAGATCGGAACAGAACCGCGGAACGTACTGCTTCGGGTCGACCGGTTTCATTTCGAGACCGAGTTCTTGGGAGATGTATCGATAGGTTCGACCGATCTCCTTCTGATCCACTCGTGATACCTCGGCTACTTCTTCGAGGCTTCGAGGGATACCCTCCTGCCGACAGGCGGCATACAGCGTGCTCGTTGCAACGCCTTCGATGGAGCGTCCGCGGATCAGGTCCTCGGCCAGTGCGCGACGGTAGATGACCGACGCGACTTCGCGTACCGACCGCGGGACACCCAGCGCGGATGCCATTCGGTCGATTTCGGAGAGCGCGAACTGCAGGTTGCGCTCGCCCGCGTCCTTCGTTCGAATGCGCTCTTGCCACTTGCGCAGACGGTGCATCTGGCTTCGCTTTTCCGACGAGAGCGACCGACCGTACGCGTCTTGGTTCTTCCAGTCGATGGTCGTGGTCAGCCCCTTGTCGTGCATCGTCTGCGTGGTGGGCGCACCGACGCGCGACTTGCTCTGTCGTTCGCTATGGTTGAACGCGCGCCACTCCGGCCCGCGGTCGACGTGGTCTTCTTCGACGACCAGCCCACAGTCGTCACAGACGATTTCGGACTGGTCCGCACTGTTAACGAGGTTTTTCGACCCGCACTCGGGACATCCCGTGACCCCCTCCTCCTCCTCGGTTTCGGTTTGCTCCGCGCGGCGCTCCCGTTGGCGAGTGGACCGTTTCATCAACCTTCTATACTCAATGCGAACATTTAAATCCCCGGATGGTACCTCATAGGAGACTTTCATCTCAGATAAATATCCCTATCCTGAAAACACGCAGACGGCACCAACTTCTTCGAAAACTGTCTATCTTCTATACTATATTCGGGAATAATTCAGGTGTTACGCGGGATTCGCCAATCGCGAGATTTCCACCATGGTGTCGCTGCTGTTCGGGTCCGTATCTCGGAACGTCCACGAGCGATCGAACGTCATTCCTTCGTCTTGCCCTTTCGTCAAGAGTTCGTCGAGCGCGACTTCGAATTCGGCACTCGTCGTGCCTTTCGAGACGGTCGGCCGATTCGGTTTCGGGTCAGCTATTTCGGGTTGCGGGGCGAGGCTCGTTATCTCCACCATCATATCGTCGTACTCCGGTGTTTCGTGGCGGAACGTCCACGAACGATCGAGTTCGACATCGTTGTCTCGTGCCGTGGAGACGAGGACTTCGAGGGTTCGCTCGAACTCCTCTGGAGAGGCTGCCCAGGCGGGTATGTGATTTGCCTGGCTCATTTCGTTCATCTCTACGTCCATTCCCTACATAAACTCGGAACGTCGTTCCGTGCAGTTTCGCTCCTTCTCATCGTTTGAAACTGTTTGAAACGATCCGGAAGTGCGTTACCGGTTTCTCATCTCCTTCTGTTTGATTACGGTTGTCATGAGCACGACGAAGAACCATACCGATACGTACGCCTCGGGTGACGAACCCGAACTGTCCGCCGACGACGTGTTTCACCTTCTCCAGAATCACCGTCGCCGCGCCGCGATTCACCACCTCCACGGCAAGGATGAACCGGTCGAAATGCGTGACCTCGCGGAGCAAGTCGCGGCGTGGGAAAACGATACGACGGTTCAAGCCCTCACCTCGGAAGACCGTCAACGTGCATATATTCCGCTGTACCAGCCCCACCTCCCGAAACTCGACGAGGAGGGTTCATCGAGTACGAATAAGCGCGCGGCATCGTCGACCCCCGTCGCGTCACGGCTGGAACCATACCTCATGCCGGTCGGAACCCGGATATCGAACCGTAATCCCGCTGGCTTCGACGTGTCGGTCGGTTTTCCCCGTCTTCTGCGTTCGGTACGGCCGTCCGATAGACCGGGCAAAACGATTCTCGCGTTTCCGCCACCCATCCCCGCGTCGCTGCGTCGATTATCGTGCTTGGTCCAAACAGTTCTCGCAGATATCGACGTTCGCTCGGAGGTACGTTCCCTGCTCTTCTAACTCCATTTCGATGCGCGTTACTGGGACGTAATCCTTACAGTATGCACAACGTTCGATCGCGTCCACTCGGTTTGAGATGTCGTGGTTTCTCGGCATAGTGTGCGTTCCCCGCTTCAGCCCGATGGCTATCAAATGGAGTATGAAAAGCAACCCCCCAAAAGGTACGCGTTAGTATTTCCGCGTTTTAAGTACACGAAGCCGCGACATGGGGGAAAATGAGTCGTCGCTAGTCCGCGAGTTCGGCGCTTTCTTTGTCGCTAACGTATTGGGATTCCCACTCGCGGCGTGCCTCTATCTCCCGCTGTCCACGTCGGGTGAGCGTGTAGTAGTTGGTTCGGCGGTCCACCTGCCCCTTCTCGACCAGTCCTTTGTCCACCAAGGTATCGAGGTTCGGGTAGAGCCGTCCGTGGTGAATGTCCTTTTCGTAGTAGTCTTCGAGCTCTTCTTTAATGGCGAGTCCGTGCGGTTCGGTCAACCCGTTGATGACGTACAACAGGTCTCGCTGGAAGCCAGTCAGGTCGTACATGTTCGACTCGATGTTATGTCTACGGGGTATTAGTTAAGTGCATGATAATGCACCTTTGTCCGATGAAAAACGGAATAAACTCGATCACTCACATTTGACAATTCTCTTTTCGTCACAAATCCCTTTCATCAGTACTCCGTTTGTACACCTCCGTTCACGGGTCATCTGTTCGAAATCGGCCCAAGATAATATATGTGCTGAGTCATCATGTGGCTACCATATGAAGAAACAAGAGCTGATTCATATACACGGGCTCCTCGCGGAGGTACGGAACCAGCACGAGATACGAAATGGACGCTCCATCGACTGTTCGGAGTACGAGCGAACCGGGGTGAATCCGACGTCGATACATCATTCGAAAACAGCCCATCAGGAAGCGATTTTCGCGCTCATCGATGGCATCACTGACACGATGGCCCCGGAAAAAGAGCAGTTGACGTCACACGCTGACTGATAGATACTACATCGGCTCGTCGTACCGCAGTATCGGCTTCGTTTACGATTCGCGCTTTTCCTTGGCCACGAGTTGTGCCAGTGTTACGAACGAAAACATGGCAACGATGGCTCCGCCGATCGCAACGGCCGGCAGTGCTGCGAGTACGGGTACGCCGAGAACCGAACCGGCGAGGAGGATGGTGCTGAACACCGAGACGCCGAGATAGTAGGATTCCCACGGTAGCTCTCGTTCCGTTTCCGCTTCATCGTCGACTTCGGCTTCGTCCACGGTGAGGTATCGGTCGAGTTGGTCGGCGAGCTTCGTCCGCTTGATCGTTCCACGGCTTTGATTGTATTCGATGATACCTTCCTCGTCGAGTTTCGGGAGGTGGGACTGGTACAGCGGGATGTACACGCGCTGGCGCTCGTCGGACGTAAGCGCCTGAACGCTCGTCCCGTTCTCCCACGCCGCGACCTGCTCCGCGATATCGCGCATCTCAACGGTTCCTTCGCGGTCTTTGAGATACCGAAGAACGTAGCGTCGGCGAGGTGTCTGAAGGAGGTGGAATATTTTGTCCTTCGACAGTTCGGGTTCGGCAGTCGCGTTTGGAACTGTATGTGTTCCTCTATCGTCGGTGCGAACTTCTGTAGCGCTCATGACGGATGAATTATCGGCGGATTGGGTAATAAACCAATAATGTTCTCCCGATTTGTTGCGAACGGTTGCGATAGATTGCTACACTGCTTATCCCATCGATAAGCTGTATGATGGTATTACATATATGGATATTGAACTTTACTATCTACGATATGTGTATGGAATCATCCCATTTCGGCTCGGACGCTCGAAAACACGCGTTTCAGGCCGTATAAATGTCTTTCTAGGGATGAGTTAGCTTCCATTGTGACTTATCTTGTGCATCTTGTTGGGTCGGTGGTTCCCGGTTGCGGCTCGTCCTATCCCTCAATTGGTCTATATTGGCGCACGAAATGTCTGTTGAAACAATTGTGGAACGTTCCTCTCTGCCGACTCAGTCCGGATTATTTCCGCCTATCCCATCATGATTTTTTCCATTTTGGTTAACGTCTTTATAGTAATGGGGGAGTCAACCTAGGAAATATACGCCCAGCACGGAGGCAGGGTGCGACAATATCCGGCCGCGAGGGTCGTTAGCGCTCATGACTCCAACTCCCTCGTGTGCGATCCTACTTGGCGACGTACCGTTGATATTCGACTCCGACCAGTTCTTTCGCTCGTCGAAGATGGCCGAGTTGTGACAATTATTCTGAGTCAAAACCCATGTGTCGCTCCCTAAAGTTTAATGCGAGTTACGGAAATACCACAACCGAACCCGGGTCCTTCGACAATGGCACATGGTGCATCCAACTCCAGTAGCCGTCTCAACGAAGCGGACGACTCGTCCAAGTGCGCGACGACGAAGAACGAGTCCGCTTCTTCGGGACCTCCGAGAACCCTCTTTGCCGAGATTTTCGTCTCCCACGAACGTCTCGTCCTCGTTCCGACGATAGAATCGATATCGGACGTGAGCCTCAAAATGGAAGAGGCGCCGATGACCGACGATTCACTTCTCTTCGTTTCCGCCGTCGGCGATGACTTCTCGTCGTTCGAACGCGCGCTCGAAACCGATGCGACCGTCCGTGAAGCGACGCTCTTCTCGGTGGCCGCCGACCGGCGGGTGTATCGGATTCGCCCGAAACCGGACGTCGTACCATTTCTCCCCGCCGCCACCGATCTCGGCGTTCGAACCCTCGACGTGAAGAGCGGAACCAACGGATGGGTCACTCGTATTCAGATGCTCTCACGCGAACCCCTCATCGAACTCCGGAAGTCGTGTCTGGAACACGGAACGACGTTCCGCGTGCGACAACTATACGATGGGGACCCGAATACGGATGCCACCGAAACACGGTTGACCGGCCGGCAACGCGATACGGTTCTCACCGCCTATCGATCGGGGTACTACAACGTTCCACGCGGTATCTCACAGGGAGAACTCGCCGAAAAGCTCGACGTCTCCACGTCGGCGATTTCACAACAGCTACGACGTGCCACTCGGCAGCTCATCGCGAGTACGTTCGCCGTCGAACAGGATTAGGCTTCGAACGGTGATTTCGACGCTTCCGGTTCGGACCCGTTGAGGAATACGAGGTTTCCGCGTCCGATTTGAACCCGCGTTATCGCCTCGTTCTCCTCCATCTTCGAGAGTTTTCTGCTCACCGTCGATTTGGACCACGACGTTTCGGTCGTGATATCCGCCTGTTTCATGCGCCCACCGTACTGGATGAGGAGCGACCGGATACGCTCCTCGTCGGTTAGCATCTCCTCGTCTGCGAGGTTTCCGATCTGTGGCCGTTCGGGTTCCGGTTCCCGCTCCTCTCGCTGGGGCACCGCCTCGTCGGTGGTCACGGTGGTCGCTTCCGTCGTCCCCTCTTCTTGGTTGCTTCGGCCGAACAGTCCGGACAGAACGGTTCGGATGGACGAAAGCGGTCCTTCGGTCGGTTCTCCTGCCGGTTCGGTGGAATCGACGGGCTCGGCCGATTCCGTCGTCTCGGTGGTCGGTGAGTACGCGGGTGTCGTTCTCCACTCGGCACCGTCGTCGGAGATTTCGACCACGACGTCGAACAGCGTTTTCAGGGTATTCGTGGTTTCCGGATCGTGAATGTCGGGGTCCATCTGGAAATAGCCGATCGCCCCTGCCGCCTGTATTCGATGTGTGAGTATGTGGAGATAGCGAAATGCGGTATCGAAATCGACGTATTCGAGGAGGACGGTCAACGTTTGGACCGAGACGACCGGTTGTGTTTCGCCGTCCATCCACCCTTTCAATCGGTTACTGAGCGGAACGATGATTTCCATCGGGTCGGTCGGGTCGACGACTTCCGTCGTCACGGTATCGGGTGTCTGCTCGTCGTACGTTTCCGATTGCGCCATCCCACTTGCATGGATAAAACGTACTTCGTGTGGTTGTTTTCCGACGCTCCGTTGCCAGTCATCGAGCCACTGTCCTGGCGGTTGCGTGTAGGTGACCGCAGCAAGGCTGATGTTTTCAGGGCGTGTCGAAGCGACGAGCTCCATATGTGCCCGGTTTCCATCCGGTGTCAGGGGGGCGAGGACGAGAACGTTTGACGCTCCTTGGAGGTCTTCTTCTATCTTGCGAACGTTCATTTATGTCTTTTCTCAATATATTTTACTAACTGCACACTCTCGAAACTATTTCGCATAGTAAATACACTGGAACTCGGTATCAATGTATTGTTCTCCTCTACTATCCCCTAATATACATTTGTACTTTCGATTGTTGAATCTCCGATCGATTCAATGTTTTCAAACGAGTTTTTGCCACTGTCCAACCGCGAATGGGAACTGTTTCGGCGTGCGTGCTGCGATCACGTCTACGATATTTGGGTATACATGGAGGTCTACACACGCCTTTTCCGTTCTCTCGTCCCCATCTGTCATCGTTCATATCTACGAGTCGTTATCGACAACCCCGTGTCCGTCGTAAGCCAAACAGTAGCCGACCCTAAAGCCAGTGTGTGACTATTACCATCCTTTATTAGCTACCGGGTTGTCAAAAAGTATTGGCTTGCAAATGCAGGCATTAACTTTCGTGTCGTAGCGTATTCGTGATGAGGTTCGCGTGGCCACGCCGTAATCGTGTTGAGAGCGCGTTCGGTGATATATCAAGCTCCTCGGCAACGTGTTCCAACGTCGCTCCGCGGGGAATGTTGAAGTAGCCCAAATCGAGTGCTACCATCAGTGCTTCACGTTGTTTGGGTGTCACTTCGTACTTTCCAAACGCGTTCGGATGTCGAGATTCGTACAAACGAGTCAGTCTAAATGAAAGTCCGTAGTTCGAACAGTAGTCGTGAAACTTCGTCAGCGACGATTCGCTGGGAAACAGCAGTTTGAGATTCCATTCGTTCCCATCGCTGGTCGCTTCTAGAATGCTGGCTTTCAGCTGTGAGACGGCGTGACCGATCGTCCCGGTACGCTGACGCCACGAGACGCGGTAGAACCGTTCGCTGTCGTGATCTTCGAGCAGCGTTACTGACCTGACCGTTTTATCCTCTTCCAGTGCCCGCTCGAACGGCTCGAACGAGTCGGTACTCGCCCAAAAGTACGGAGTCACGTATTCGCTGTTCGCGACGACGCGTTCTATTTCGACGTACATCTCCGAAATCTCTTTCAGCGTCTCGTAGAGAATGAATTCGTCCGCAGGTACGGTAAATTCGGTCAGAACGCTCATCTCTCTAGCCGACGCATGGTTTCGGGTATATTGTAGCTATCGGTGGCTCATTCCGTCGCTTGCTGTCGACTTTGACACTATTTTCGAAAAGCTTTTATAAAAATGCGGCCACCGGTTCATTGATTGCAAGACGAGTGTGTGAAGTTCATGCATCATATCCGAAAACACTGTCGGCATACAAATCGCGCCCTCAAATTTGATATAGTACCGGCAGTGAACCTCAACATAACCTATGTCTGACGAGCCGACCATTCTCATCGTTGATGACGAACATGCGATTACCGACTTACACGCCCGATGGCTCGAAGACTCCTACGACGTTCGAAAAGCGTACAACGGAACGGAAGCGCTAGAGACTATCGACGACGACATCGATATCGTCCTCCTCGACCGTCGAATGCCTGACTGCTCGGGTCAGGAAGTTCTCGCCGAAATCCGCGATCGGAACCCCGACTGTCGAGTTGCGATGGTGACCGCGGTCGAACCGGATTTCGATATCATCGAACTCGGATTCGACGCCTACATCTGTAAGCCGGTTTCGGATCCCGATCAGCTCTGCGAAATCGTCTCCTCGCTCGAAACGCGTTCGACGTACGACTCACAGGTACAGGAGTTGCTCGCACTTTCGTCGAAAAAGGCGGCTCTCGCCGAGCGTAAGGGGTCGGCGGAGCTCTCCGAAAACGATGGCTACGGCGTCCTCGAGGAACGACTGGCATCGCTCAGGAACGATCTCTCGTCCACTGTCACGGAGTTGGACGATGATGACCTTCGAGCGGAGTTCCACAATTGCAACGACGCCGGGTCGAAGCTAATGGAATCCGCGACGCGACGCGACGCACCGGAATCGGAAGACTGATCGCTTCCATCACTCGGCCGTCCCACAACACTCGATGGACGATGAACCGAACACATACAACAACTACGAACGGATATCTATGATACTGGTCGCTACAACACATCTCCGGACGGTCTCGGCCATCTCTTCTGTGACCCCGCTCACATCCCGCGGAGTCCGTTCGATCGACCGCAGATGGAAGCGATGTCCATGAGCGAAAACAGGTCCGCACCCCATCCGGAATCCGTTTCGAAGGGGAGCATCCTCCTGCTCATCGACCACCGTCGAAATCGTCGGCTGTTAGCCGATTGGCTCACGTCGGAGTACGATGTCGTTTTCGACAGTGACGGCATCGATACGTCCTTCGATTTGTGTATCGTCGATGAGGGGTCCTTCGCCCGATATCGGGACGAACTCGAAGCGAAAAAGGAGTTGTCCCTTCCCACGTTCCTCCCGTATCTCCTCGTCACATCGACGGCCTCCCCCGCACGAACCCCCGAAGTGTGGCAGGGCGTGGACGAAGTCATCACGACGCCCATCGAGAAAGCGGTTTTACAGGCACGCTTGGACGGCCTCCTCGAACGACGACGGCTTTCCGTCGAGATCGAGCGGGAGAAAGAACAGAGCGAACAACGGTTTCGAACCCTGTTCCAGACCGCCCCGGACCCCGTGTTCGTCCTCGACGCTGAGGGCCGAATTCAAGCGGTAAACGATGCCTTCTGTGACGTTTCCGGGTTCTCCCGCTCGGCCGTTCTCGGCGAACGGCTGGAACGCATCGATGCGTTTCCAAACGACTCGCTGGATACGCTCATCACCGATATGCGCGAGCGGAAGCGAGGGAATTCGTCCCCGTACTCGGTGACGTACATGACCCCGGACGGCGAGACTCGATACGCCGAAATCAACACCACCCAGATGCGCTTCGACGCGGAGAATCCCGAAGTCATCGGCATCATTCGAGACGTGACGGAACACAAGCGCCGAAAGCAGGAACTCCAACGCCAAAACGAACGTCTGGACGAGTTCGCCAGCATGCTCGCCCACGAACTTCGCAATCCGCTCGGCATCGCACAGGGGTATCTACGGGTCGCGCGGGCAGAAAACTCGGAGGATGCGTTCGAGGAGGTCACCGGTGCCCTCGACCGAATGGAACGAATGATAAACGAGATGCTCGACCTCGCACGGAAACCCGATGCGCTCTCCGAGAAGGAGGTCACGGAATTTCACGACATCGTGGAGGATGCGTGGTCGCGGGCCGCACCACCCGAGGCGACGTTGGTGTTGGAGAACGTCGAGGGGGAGATTTCGGCGGACATCGACAGGCTCAGTCAGGTGTTCGAGAACCTGTTCCGGAACGCGGTGGAACACGTCGGGCAGGACGTTACCGTTCACGTCAAGCGTCGTTCGAACGGCGTCTGCATCGCTGACGACGGTCCCGGCATCTCGTCCGACGAGCGTGAACTGGTGTTTCAGAGCGGCTACACGACGGACAACGGAACCGGCTTGGGGTTGTCGATCGTCGAGCAGATCGTGGAGGCCCACGGCTGGGAAATCGACGTTTCGGATGCGAGTAACGGCGGCTCACGGTTCGAAATCACCGGCATCGATTTCGAATAGCGGACGGAAGGGGAACCGCCCGCCATACTGGAAACGAAATCGGGTTGCAGGGGATGACAGTCGCGTAACCCGTGCGGGCACTCCCGCGTCCGAACCGACGGACCACGGTTGAAAGGAATTTGTTCTTACCCGCGGTGAAAGTGGACGCGATTCGTTGCGCGGGAGAGTACTGGCGATGCGGTATCCATGACCCTTTAGCACGGGTTTCTATCGCCAGTTCCTTTCGACTCGATGATCGACGGTCGGGTCCGCCGCTATCCCTCGCTTGAGTGCCGACCACGGCGCACATTCGGGACAGGCGAACACGATTCCGTCGTCGGTCCCCATCGTTCGCGCGAACGTAGGGTCGACGTGTTCGTTTCGACACTCGGGGTTGCGACAGTACCGATTTCGACTGGTGTGGTGGTTCCACACGCCGTATCGACGGGCATCGTCGACGTCCTCTCGGGCGTTAGCCATGGATGCTCACCTTCTCGCGAGCGAGCAGTTCGCCCGTTTTCCTGTCCCGGAGTTTCCAGAACTCGGCGTTCGTCTCGGGCACTCGGCTGCACTGGTGACACCAGAAGTGGCTGTTCGTCGGCTCCCAACTGGTGTGGCCGTTCGGACAGGTGTAGCGCCACTTCGAAATCGGCCCGTCGATGTCGTGTGCTCTCATGTCCGATCGTACGACGATTCCGTTCTAAATATCGATCCTTATCCGGGGTGAAAGTAATAGTCGGAGGGTTCTCACCGCTGGCCCCACTATAGGCGGCGTTTCCCGACGCATTTCCGACTACTGCCCAGTGAAAGTAAACGCCCGACCCTACCTCCGATCTGCTGGTTTGGACGGTTTTGCTTGTTTTGATAGTTTGGACAGTTTTTACATTTCTGCCGGTTTTTCCACATTCCTGTTGCTCCCGATTCCCTTCCGTCTCCCGATTCGACGGTTTTGATGGTTTCCTAACGCGCGTCGGACCACGTCTCCCGCTCGTACGCCATTCCCCAAAACGCCGTTTCGAGACGTGTACTCGTCACGAAGGCTTCCTCCATCGCGTCGTGGAGGCCGGGCGTGGCCTCGGCCTGTTGGTCCACGAAGGTCCGCATCCACGAGACGGCGTCCCGAAACTCGTCGCTCGTGTACTTCTCGATGAACGGCGTGTAACGGTGGTCGCCGTCCGCGATGGTCGCCATGTGCTCCGCGATGTCGAGGTATCCCTGACCGCACGGGTAGACGGCCGCCGCGAGTTCGGCGAGCGTTCCCTCGTAGGCCGTTCGGAGGAGATAGTTCGTGTAGGCGACACAGGTCGGTGCTTTCTCCACCGATTCGAGTTCCGCCCGGGAGATTCCGTATTCGGCGGCGAACGACCGGTGGAGGTCCATTTCGTCGGCGAGAATCCGATGGGCGACGCCAAACGCGTGGGTCATCGTTTCCTCGTCACGCGCTTTGCACCCGGCGAGTGCGAACACCCGAGCGTAGTCGAGGAGGTACCGGTAATCCTGTTCGACCCAGTGACGGAACGCGGCGGGGTCGAGCGTCCCCTCGGCCAATTCGACCACGAACGGGTGTGCTTTCTGTTCCTCCCACAGTTTGTCGCCAGTCGCGAGCAGTCGGTCGCTGAATGCCATGATTTGCCGTCTATTCTCCAGTGGTATAATCTAGTGGTTCTCAGTCCCGTGCATGACCGGTCATCTCCACCCGAATCCGAATACGAGAAAATCGAAAGTGGAAAAGAACGCGAAAATAAGAACGCGGGGACGTTGGCGGCGGGTTCTACAACCTATCGAGAACCTCGTCGACGACGTCGTCCTTCGGAACCCGTTCTTCCTCGCCCGAATCCATGTTCTGGACGGTCACGACGCCCTCGTTCAGATCGCGTTCGCCGACGACGACGGTATAGTCGGCGTTGATGCGGTCCGCGTAGCCGAACTGCTCGCCGACGCTCCGTCCGGTGAGGTCGGTTTCGACCGTCAGCCCCGAACCGCGCAGGCCTTTCGCGTACTCCAGTCCGATTTCCCGGACCGAGTCCGAAATCGTCAGCACGTAGGCGTCGGTCGAAAGCGCCTCGTCCGGCCACTCGCCCAACTCCTTGAGCAACTGCATCGTCGTGGAGTAGCCGAATGCAAAGCCGATGGCCGGAACCTCGCGGCTTCCGAACTGCTCGATGAGGTGGTCGTAGCGTCCACCGCCGAACAGCGCACGGAGGTCGCTCTCGGTCGAGAACGCCTCGAAGACGAGGCCGGTGTAGTAGTCCATCCCGCGCACGATGGAGAGATCGAAGGTACACATCGACTCGACGCCGTATGCCGACAGCACGTCGTAGAGGTCGTGCATCCGTTCGATGGCTTCGTCCGCCGCGTCGCCCTCGGGCGCTTTGTCCGAGAGTTCGACCAGCGCGCTCTCCATCTCGCCGCTGATGGCCGTGAGTTCGTCTATCTCCTCGGCGGTCGCACGGTCCACGCCCTCCAGTTCGAGGTTGTCGAGGAACTCCTCACGGCTGAGTTTCTCCTTCTTGTCGATGACACGCATCACGTCCTTGCTCCCCTCCACGTCCATCGCTTTGAGGAGCACGTCGAGCAGTTGCCGGTCGTTCAGCCTGAACTCCACGGAATCGGCGACGCCGAGTTTCTCGTAGATGGTGGCCGCACAGGCGATGATTTCGGCGTCCGCCTCGACCGATTCGACGCCGAAGATGTCGATGTCGGTCTGGAAGAACTCGCGGTCGCGGCCCTTCTGGACCGCCTCGTAGCGCCAGCGTTTCGACGTGTCGAACCACTTTATCGGCGTTCCGAGGTCCTTGCGCTGTTGCACCAACCGCGAACGGGTCGGTGTCTGTTCGGGGATGAGCGTGACCTCGCGTCCGCCCTTGTCCTCGAAACTGTACGTCTGTTCGACGATTTCGTCGCCCGACTTCACCCGGAAGAGGTCCGTCGGTTCGACGCTCGGGGCGTCGATTTCGCGGAAGCCGAACTCGCGGGCCGTCTCCTCCACGGTATCCACGAGTTCGCGCCACGCCGCCCACTCCTCGGGGTAGCGGTCGTAAAAGCCCTTGAGGCTCTCGAGTTCGTCCATGCTTCGGGTATCGAAGGCGAGCGATTTACGTTTGGCTATCTCTCGATTTCGCAATATCCCGTGTCGTTTCGGATTTCGCGTGTCGATTTTCCTCTTCGGCACATGCCGTGACCCAAATTCACTACTTCCGCCCGCGACAACTGCCTCGCATGCGAATTACCGACTACGAGTTGTTCGCCGTGCCGCCGCGATGGCTGTTCCTCCGAATCGAGACGAGCGACGGCCTCGTCGGGTGGGGCGAACCGGTCGTTGAAGGTCGCGTGAAGACCGTTCGCGGCGCGGTGGAAGAACTCATGGACGACTTCCTGCTCGGCGAGGACCCGACGCGGGTCGAAGACCACTGGCAGCGTCTCTACCGCGGCGGGTTCTACCGTGGTGGTCCCGTCCTGATGAGCGCCATCGCGGGAATCGACCAAGCGCTGTGGGACATCCGGGGGAAGTCGTTCGACGCGCCGGTGTACGAACTGCTCGGCGGTCGCGTCCGCGACCGTGTTCGGGTCTATCAGTGGGTCGGCGGCGACCGTCCCGAAGGCGTCGCGGACGCCGCCCGCGAGAAGGTCGACGCCGGGTTCACCGCGCTGAAGATGAACGCCACGTCCGAATTCCGCCGAATCGACACCCCTGCGGCGGTCGAATCCGTCGGCGAACGACTGGCCGCCGTCCGCGAGGCGGTCGGTCCCGACGTGGACATCGGCGTCGATTTCCACGGCCGCGTGGCGAAGTCGATGACGAAACGACTCGCGGACGCCCTCGAACCGAACGACCCGTTTTTCATCGAGGAACCGGTGCTCCCCGAGCAGAACGAGTTCCTACCGCACCTCGCGTCCCACACCTCGATTCCGATTGCGACGGGCGAGCGAATGTACTCGCGCTGGGATTTCAAGGAGGTGTTCGAATCGGGCGCGGTGGATGTGATTCAACCGGACCTCTCACACGCGGGCGGCATCACCGAAGTCCACAAAATCGCGTCGATGGCCGAAGCCTACGACGTGGCGCTCGCGCCCCACTGCCCGTTAGGTCCGGTCGCGCTGGCGTCGTGTTTGCAGGTCGACGCCTGCTCGCCGAACGCGCTGATTCAGGAACAGAGTCTCGACATCCACTACAACGAGGGCGGCGACGTCCTCGATTATCTGGCCGACCCGAGCGTCTTCGACTACGAGGAAGGGTACGTCTCGCTTCCCGACGGTCCGGGTCTGGGCGTCGAACCGGACGAAGCGGTCCTCCGTGAGCGGGCCGGACACGACGACTGGCACAACCCGATTTGGCGGCACGACGATGGCGGCGTCGCGGAGTGGTGATCACGGGATAAAGCGTCGTGGCTCTAAAAGAACGATACAAATCGATCCGTTGTAGCTAGCACTTCGACGATCGTATCCTTCCGAATACCGAGTGAATATTGATAGTAACTACCTCCAGCAATACCCTTGTTCTCCTCGGAGACATCAAGGAAACCTTTGAGCGAGAGGTGTCTCAGTCGGTCTCGAATCGTTCGATCCGTTCTAACGTCTACATCGATATTCTATGCTGCACTCACGTACACTTCGTAAATATCGCTACTTCGGGCTGGTGTTTTCCCTTTCTGAGCCAAGTGATAGACCGAAAACAGCGTGAGATGGCTTTGTGTTGGGAGTCGTTCGAGTTCGTCCCGTATTTTACCTTGCTCAATGAGTTCGTCGGCTTCCCGGACCAAATCACCGTCGACCTGCGTCAAATCCCGTGAACGCGCGAGGTCACCCGCCTTAAACAGTAGTTTGAGAGCTTGTCGTGCTGATCCACTTCCTTGCGCTGCGAACGCAGCCGTGAGCGGTACTACATCGTCGTTGAGAACCCCGTCGACGAATGCTTCTTTCGAACGCTGTTCTAGGATGTTCCGCAGTTGATTTGCGTTGTATGGGGGAAAATGAATCTCCTCGTCACAAAGCGAGTCGGAAACACGTCCTGAAAGGTTGTCACGAAAAGTGAAGTCGTTCGAAATGCCGACGACGCCAACTTTCGTTTCAGTAACGTTTTCGTTATCATTGCACCGTGGTAGCTCGTAAAGGATATCGTCGTCTTTCCCAATACTATCTATCTCGTCCAATACGAACAAGACGTGCGTCGCGTCAAGCCCATCTAAATGCTCCCAAAGCATCTCATAAATATCGCCGGGTGCGTGGCCGCGCCTCGATAGCTTGTTGCCTGACTCTCGAAACCTGTTTACGAGCCGGATTGAAACCTGATACGACGAAGTAAGCGATTTACAGACTATTCTGACAACTTTTATATCGAGATGATCAAACGTACTGGAAAAATAGCGCAGCAGACAAATGCAGACAATGTCTATATTTTTGAAACTGTTTCTCGATTTAACTCGGGAAATGACGTGTGTGTCCCCTTTTCCTTGAACGTCAATTTCATCCGCTCCTTTCAGTCCCTTCCCGCGAATAATTCGGGAAATGACGTGTATCTCTGCTGCGCTTTGTGTCTAATCCGGTTTCGAACGGTTCCCAGAACTGACACTCCTCCTCCTTTGTGAAACAGAAAGGAGCACAGAGTCAAAACGGTCTTTCTCTTCGACTCGCGTACCCTGTAACGCCGCGCTACAGGTTTGATGGCCCCTGTTTCGTTTCAGGCGACGTATAACAAAACGCCGTCCTCCCGACGCCACAGTCGATGGGGTCCGTGGGTTCGGTTTCCGGGAGAACAGTCGCACTGCTACTCGTGCTGTCGCTCCTTTCGGGCACGTTCGTTCCACCAGCGACGGCACAGTCGTCGGACGACCCCCCGGGCGTCTCGGTTTCCGTCGAACGCCGACCGTCGGACCACGGCGTCGTTCGGTATCATCTCGACTTCGAGACGCCGGAGGGAGCGCAGTTCTGGCTCATCAATTACACCGGAAACGTGGTGTCCTCCGAGGGGTTCGTCACCGACCGCACGAAGAACGGAAATCACGCCCTCCGGTGGGACGGGGACACCGAATCGCCGTCGATGACGATAACCTCCGGCGTGGATTCCGGGAGCGGTCGGGAGTTCGCGGCGACCGACGAGTGGACGCTCGCACCGACGCCGCGGGTATCGGTCGCGTGGCAGGTTGACAGGAACGGCGATTGGGAGTACTTTCATCCGTTTCAGGACGATTACCCCGACAGAAGCGTCTCGTTCGCCGACGCCGGCGTTCTCGGCGCGGCCTTCACCTACGTCGGACGATACGACGAACACGTCCGCCACGTCGACGGGCAGACGGTTCGGATGATAGTCGCGGCGGACGCGTCCCCCCGAGAATCACCCGGAGACGTGTTCGATGCGCTCGGGTCGGCGAGCAAACGGCTTCCCGGTAAATCGCCGGACGACGTTCTTCTGTTCACCCTTCCCGACCCGATTTGGCGCGGCGGATACGCCTCGCCGAAGTACGACGAACTCTGGGTCCACGAGGATGCCCGACTCGACGACCCGCAGAACCTCTGGTTGCACGAGTACGTTCACACGCGCCAGTCGTTCGAACTCGGCGACCGAATGAGATGGTTCCGGGAGGCGAGCGCCGCCTACTTCGCGTCCGCATTGGCGATGCAGCAGGGGAGAACGTCGAAATCCGCCGTCGTCGGTACGCTCTCCTCGAAGGAGTACGGGAAATCGATACTCTCGAAGTCGGATACGTGGGCGAATCGCGAGGTACCGTACTACCGCGGGGCGCTTACCCTGTGGTCGCTCGACGACAGGATACGGCGGGCGACGGACGGTGAACGAAGCCTCATGGACGTATTCGACCGAATGAATCGCCGGAACGAAAGCGTCAGCTACACCGATTTCCGTAAAATCGTCGCCGAGGTGGCCGGACGGTCGTTGGCGCCGTGGCTGAACAAACACGTCACGGCGACCGCACGACTCGATCCGAGTCAGTTGCAGAAGCGGAACGATACGGGGTTCAACGTCGGTGCGGCCGCCGGTGGTTCGGACGGAAACGCCGAGGCGGGCCACCAATCGGGGGGCGAGGGTGGTATCCACCCTCCCGCAAAAATCGGAAACCTCCCTTCGACGCTGATTCTGTGGGGGTGTCTCGGCCTCGTCGGTCTGGTGTTCGGGCTGACGGCCGCACAGTTCATTTCGGGTACCGTGTCCCGACTCCGAGGCGAGGAGTAAGGCGGAGAGTTCCGCCCCGTTTTGCGGTCAGCGGAGCAGGACGGCGGAGCGCTCATCCCGACAATACGTCTCCGTACCTCGCCGCGAGCGGATACCGCCATCCCACGCCGAACGCCTTCGGCGAGACCTTCAGCACGGGTGCGGCCTGAAAGCGCTTGTACTCGGCGCGGTGGACCATCGACAGCACGCGCTCGACCGTTTCCCGATCGTGACTCGACTCGACCAGTTCGTCGGCGCTCAGTCCTTCGTCCACGTACCCCGCGAGAATCGAATCGAGTGTCTCGTACGGCGGCAGGTCGTCTTCGTCGGTTTGATCCGCCCGGAGTTCCGCCGTGGGCGGTTTCTCGATGACGCGCTCCGGAATGGTTTCCGCGCGCTCGTTCAGATGCCGTGCGAGGTCGTAGACGAACGTTTTCGGACAGTCGGCGATGGGCGCGAGCGCACCGCACATGTCGCCGTAAAGCGTAGTGTAGCCCACCGCGAGTTCGCTTCGATTGCTCGTCGCGAGGAGCAAACGACCCTGTTCGTTGGCGATGGCCATCAGCGTCGTCGCTCGGATTCGTGCCTGTACGTTCTCCTCCGTGACGCCCGGCGTTTCGTCGAGAATCGGAGTCAACCCGCGCTCGAAGGCTTCGAACGGTTCCTCTATCGGAACGTCGATGAGGTCGATACCGAGGTTGTCGGCGAGTTCTCGGGCGTCGGTTTCGCTCGCGTTGCTGGTGTATCGGGTCGGCATGGAGACGCCGAGGACGTTTTCCGAACCGAGCGCATCGACGGCTAACGCGGCCGTAAGCGAGGAGTCGATACCGCCGGACAGGCCGACGACGACCGCTTCGAATCCGGTTTTGTGGACGTAATCCCGAATACCGAGGGCGAGCGCGGACCGGATTTCTGCCGGTCCGATCGGGGGTTCGTGGGCGACATCCACCGTCGCGGGCGACTCGGCGTCGAGCGGCACGTCGTAGACGGCGAAATCCTGCTCGAAGGCGGCGAGTCGGCACGCGACGGTCCCGTCGGGTGCGACGACGAACGACCGGCCGTCGAAGATCAGTTCGTCGTTCGCGCCGATTTGGTTCACGAACACGAGCCATTTGCCGTGGTCCCTCGCGTGTGCGCCGAACAGGCGCTCGCGGAATTCGCCTTTTCCGCCGTAAAACGGACTCGCGGAGCAGTTCACGAGGAGGTTCGCCCCCGCGTCGACGAGATCCTCGATGGGGTCTTCGTGGTACTCCGGACGCTCCCACACGTCGGGTTCGTTCCACGCGTCCTCACAGACGCTCACCCCGAGTTCGGTTTCGTCGGAAAGCGGGTGGACCGGTTGGCGCTCCGCGGCCTCGAAAAAGCGGTCCTCGTCGAACACGTCGTAGGTCGGGAGAAGCCGTTTTTCCGTCCGCCCGACGATTTCCCCGTCTCGACAGACCGCGACCGAGTTCTGTACTTTCTTCCCGTACTCGTCGGGATTTCGTCCCACGAATCCGACCAGTGCGGTGATGTTCGTCGTCTCCGCCGCGATTCGGTCGAGTGCGTCGAGTTGCGCGTCGACGAACGCGTCCCGCTTCACGAGGTCCTGTGGCGGATAGCCGACGAGTGCGAGTTCCGAGAACACCACGAGGTCGGCGCTCTCCTCGCGTGCCCGATGAATCCCGCTCGTGATTTTCCGTTCGTTTCCCTCGATATCCCCGACGGTGTAGTTCGACTGTCCCAGCGCGACACGGACTGTGCTATTCTCTCCCACACGATGTCGAACGCCTCCGAACGGCAAAATCGTACTGCCGACGGATGCCCGCGAGCGAATAGAAATTTGTGGTTCCACGTCGTTCGTCCGCTATGCTCCGACTCGTGGTCGCACTCTTCGGCATCATCGAGGCCTTGTTTCCCCGACGTCTCATCGACGTTGCGACTCGGGCGAGTTACGAAGGCGACGAGGAGTTCGAACCGAAACCGTGGGTCGTCACCGCCGCGCGAATCGAGGGTATCCTCTTCGTTCTCCTCGCGCTCTTCGGTGCCATTCGTCGTCGAGGGACGCGACCCCCGACGACGGACGAGGGGTAGTCGACTCGTTCTCATCGCGGTTTTCGGTTCGATTTTCTCCCGTTCGCGCCAAAACCTAAAGGTGCTTGGAGCCCTCGTTGTGCGATAGTATGGCAAGCGATTTCGACATGCCGTGGCTCCACCTGACACCCGACGAGGAGGTACTGTGGTGCGATCACAGGAGCGTCTATCAGGTCCTTCCACCGGTTATTCTCGCCGCTGTTCTCATCTTGATCGGTGCGGGAATCGCCGGAAGCGGCGTTTTCGGCGGGTTCAGTTGGGTCGGACTTCTCCTCATTCCGATCGGACTCGCCGTTGCGGCCCCCCCGTTTTTCCGATGGCGAAGCGAGTGGTTCGTCCTCACCACGGAGGAGGTATACCACAAACACGGCGTTTTCTCGCAGGACGTGACACAGATACGGCTCGACAGGGTTCGAAATACCGCCTTCTCACAATCGACGCTCGAACGCGTGTTCGACTATGGGACGGTGACTATTCACACGGCCGGCGTCGGGACGAACAACCTCCTGTTCGAAAACGTTTCCAACCCTCAATCTGTCAACGGAATGTTGACTGAACAGCTGGATCGTGTTTCCCCTCGACAGTGAACTCTGGGCCGTTCGTTCCGGTTTCACAGCCCCCAGAGTCCAGATATATCGAGTTTGAAACAGTCCGAAACGGTGCACGACCGGTTTCTGTCTTTATTACCCCCCGGTGAGATGCCGAAATCGAGGAAAGCGAAAATGAGCCAAACTGACAGCGTTCCCCTCTGGACTGGTTCGCAAGACTTCGAAAGTTCGTTAAAAACACTCTTAGTCGCGGCTCGCCGCGGGGGCGCTACGTTCGACCGTTCGTGGGCATTCCGCTCCGAAGACGACCACCCTGACCTCATGGTCGAAGTAACGCGACTCGTCAGCGACCCGGACACCACACACTCCTGTGGCGAATTCGCCCCGAAGATGGGTGAAGCGGAGTTCGAAACGGAACTGTCATCCCTCCTCCGTACTGCCCATCGGTCGGGTGTCGGATTCGACCGTGCGTGGACGTTCCGTTGTGCCGATGGTCTCGACGTGATGGTCGAAATCACGCGGCTCGCGGAACGATAACGTCAAAGATACGTCCCTCCTCCGAACGGGTTCCCCCGAAACCCGTTTCACACTGCTTCGATACCCTGTAGCTCGCCGAGCGGTTGACGCTCCTCCGCGATCGGTTTCAATCGGTCTACCTGTGGGTCGAGCCACCCACCGGCCCACTGTGTTTCGACGCGGAGGTAATCCCCGGCAAACGTTTTCACCAGTACGGTACACCGGTCGCTCGTGCGGTCGATATCGTGGACGAGACAGTCGATATGGACGTCGGCGACGGTAACGCGGAGAAGGTCTTCGATTTCGAGGCCGACGAACGTATCGACCATGTCGGAAACCGCGTGACGGCTTTCGGTCGCACTCATTACACCTGGGTCTTCTTCCTTCATCCCCAAAAAAGGGGAATACGGTTTCACACCGTTCTATTCGTTATTCGACAACAGAAAAACCGCTCACGTGTTGCGTTTTTTGCGAGTTCTTGTTGATCTAGATGCAATATACTGGACCCTATATAAAGAATGGGAGAACGAAGGTCAAGGTCTTTCCCCCGTTCGCCGAAACGTAGGGGAGAGATGGTTCGGGAGTGCCGCGACGGGAGCGGAGGTCGTATGAGCCAAGTTGCCAGTCACGTCGTCAAGGAATCGGACGGATACCACGGCGATATTCCGGTCCGCATCGACGAGTATCGCCTTCGACGAAACGGCTACGCCGCAATCGAGTGGTCGAACGGGAAGGAGTCGGTGTTCTGTCGCCGGGTCGGTGACCGGTGGCAAGCGCTCGTCGCTCTGGGTGGAAAGACCCGGACGCTCCTCGCCGGACTGGGATCGAAGAATCACGTACTGTGGCTTCTCCGCGAATACATGGAGTTCGGGCGGACTTACGGGGAGATGGACGTGTGGTCCGAACTCCCGTCCCGCGAGCGCTCGAACCCGTTTCGTGACATCCTTTCGTCAAGCCACTCCTCACCGCTGCCGTAGACGCGTTGTTAGTCCGTGAATAATTATACGCCTTCTAGCGGAACGTACTCCCATGCAGGCAATCGTTCTGGCAGCGGGTGAGGGGACGCGAATGCGACCGCTCTCCGCATCGTGCCCGAAACCCATGTTGCCGGTTGCAGAGGAACCACTCGTCGCTCATACCGCGCGCGCCGCCGTCGAGGCCGGTGCGGACGAACTCGTTCTCGTCGTCGGCTACGAAGCCGACACGGTTCGGGACTACTTCGGCGCGGAGTACGCCGGAATTCCGGTCAAATACTCGATTCAGGAAGAACAGCGCGGGACCGCGGACGCGGTTCGTGCGGCCCGCGAGCACATCAACGGCCCGTTCGCCGTCCTCAACGGCGACAACCTCTACGACACCGCGGCCGTGAAACGCCTCCTCTCGAACGGACCGGGAGTCGGCACGTATCACGTGGACGACCCCTCGAACTACGGTGTCATCTCGACGGACGGTTCCCGCGCGACCGGTATCGTCGAGAAACCGGACGACCCGCCGACGAACCTCGCCAACACGGGAGCTTACGTCTTTCCGGAGGAAGCGCGCGATTGGCTCGACGTGGGGGAAAGCGAACGCGGGGAGTTCGAAATCACGGACGTCGTCGAGCGCGTCATCGAGGAGTACGACGTAACGGCCGTCGAAGTCGAACGGTGGCTCGACGTGGGGCGTCCGTGGGAACTCCTCGAAGCGAACGAGTGGAAGATCGGCGAACTGGAACGCGATGTCCGCGGTGACGTGAGCGGAGCGGCCACGCTCGACGGAAACGTCGTCGTCGAGGAGGGTGCAACCGTCAAATCCGGCGTCGTCATCGAGGGTCCGGCGCTCATCCGTTCGGGCGCGACGGTCGGGCCGAACGCCTACATCCGTGGTGCGACTCTGGTGGACGATGGCGCGAAAGTCGGCCACAGCGTCGAGGTCAAAAACAGCGTTCTCTCCCCCGGTGCGACGGTCGGTCATCTCTCCTACGTCGGTGATAGCGTCCTCGGCCGCGACGTGAACTTCGGAGCGGGGACGAACGTAGCGAACCTCCGTCACGACGGCGAGTCGGTGAAACACACGGTGAAAGGGGACCGCGTTTCCACTGGACGACGGAAGTTCGGCGTCGTCGTCGGTGACGGGGTGAAAACCGGTATCAACACCAGTCTCTATCCGGGCGTCACCCTCTCGGAAGGGTCGATGACGCTGCCCAACGAGGAAGTCTCCGGCGACAAGTAACGCGTTCGCTGCGGTTTTCGGTACGGCTTCGTTTCGCTACTCACTCGCATCGCTCGTGCGTGTGGTGTGTGAGATCGAGGAGGAAAGGAACCGAACGGACACTACCGCATTTCCTCACGGGCGCGGTCTGCTTCCACCGGGTCGTTGGCCCGACCTCGCTTCACTTCCGTTGCAGTCATGCATTCGAAACAGCCGTACACCTCGTTTCGGTTGTTCCCGAACACGCGCGCGAACTGCGGCGTCACGAACGAACTGCAGTTGTGACACTGCGTATCGGCCATCGTGCTGTCGTCGGCGTTCCGGGAACTGCTCATGTCTATCGACATCGTTTTCCCGTTCACAGGGTACCACCATTATTATCCGTGGGCTAACGGATTGAAACTGTGTGAAACCGTATCGGACTATTGACCATTAAAACGGTTTGACCTTGCCTGTGACGGGGTTTTTTACTATCGCCCTAGCTATACGAATCCTCTTCGCGTGGTGACCGCGCACCGCTCGGTTTCGCGCCTTCGAGGTATACAATGTTTCCCCGACCGACGCGCAAGCGGTTGATGTCGCCCCTTTCTTCCATTCGGGAGAGGAGTCTGCTGACTTTCGACTTCGACCACCCGGTTTCCTCCACGATATCGACCTGCTTCATCCGTCCCCGATTCTCGGAGAGCAGATTGAGTACGCGCCCTTCATCGGTGAGGATGTCGTCGGGTTCGTCGTCCTCGGGTTCGGCGGCCGGTGGTGACCCACCGTTTCCGGCGGGGACGGATGTCGGTGAGTCGGGATCGTCGTTGCCGTCGTAGCTATCCTGGCCGGTGCGCCAGAGCATCACTGCGGCACCGACGATGCCGACGCCGATGACACCGACGAGAAGCAACTGCATCCCCGAAAATCCTCCCGACGTTTTGGAAGTTCCAACCGCGGTCGTACCGGTGGTCATCGAGGCCGAAGAGGTGATCGTCGGATCGGTCGGTTTCGGGTCCTTTCCATCGTCTAGTCCGTCACCGTCGGTATCGGCGTTTCTCGGATTCGTTCCGATGAGTATCTCTTTTCCGTCGAGTACACCGTCGCTATCGCTATCCTTGTTGACCGGGTTCGTATTCCGTTTGTTCAGCTCCTCGCCGTCGTCCAGTCCGTCGCCGTCCATGTCCGAATCGAGAAACGCGTCCCTCGGCCACCCCTCGGTTTGTATCTTCGAAACTTCGAACTCGTTCGTCAACCCGTCGTCATCGAGGTCGTCATCTTTCCTGATGACCGTTTGGTTGATGGTGCGGCTGTCGAACGTCGGGACATCGCTCCCGAACGTCGGCTGGAGGCGGAAATAGAGCGTTCGCTTTCCGGGTTCCGTCGCGTTGGAACCGTTGAGTGTGACGGTCGTTTTCGACCCGTTTCCGACGGTCGTACTCTGACAGTCGAGTTCTTTCGGGTCGCTGTCAGTACGGTTGTCGTACAGGCAGACCGAGTATTTGTCCTCGTTTGCGTACACCTGAAACGTGACATCCGCGACATACTGCTCCGATTGCCAGACATATGTCGTGTTATCGTTCGTCGTGGCGACAGCGTTCCCGGTTCGCTGTATCGAGATAATCCGTCCGGTATCGACCTCGTTCTTCCCTCCGACTGATGCCGGAACCAACGCGACACCGACCACGAGGAAAACGACAAGGATCACACAAATTGACCGCCGACCACGGTTCCGGGGACCGAACATTTGTTTCGACTACGTAGTGGGGTGCTTAGTTCCTTTGGCATATAGTTCTGTGTCAGACAAATATGAAACGTGCGGAGTTATATGTTATGTGACAAGAGTTCCATCATACGGACGGCGGCCAGAAGTAGAGTTTATCGATCCCGCCCGAAGACTAGCGAAGTGCGAGTTGCGTCGTCGAGATAAGTGCGTACAGGCCAACGACGAAGGCACCGAGAACGGTGGTAGAAGCGGTAGAAACGAGCGGTACATTCAGCCATGCGGCCGCGAACGTTCCCGCGCTCAAGGCGGTCGCCCAGCGGTAGTAGCTAAACCAGCGGTCCTCGTCCGACTGCACATCGGTTTCGTCGGTTTCGATGTCGGAGTCGATCGCGGCGTCGTTCGACGATTCGAGGTACGGGTCGAACTCGTCGGCCAACTGGCCGCGTTCGACGATGCCACGGCTTTTGTTGTACTCGATGATTCCCTCTTCGTCGAGTTTCGGGAGGTGGGACTGGTAGAGGGCGATGTATACGCGTTGGCGCTCGTTCGAAGCGAGGGCCTGAACGGTGGTGTCGTTTTCCCATGCTGCGACCTGTTCCGCGAGGTCGCGCATTTCGACGGGCGTGTCGTGTTCTTTCAGGTATCGCAGTGCGTGTCGTCGACGTTGCGTCTGGAGAATGTGGAAGATTTTGTCCTTCGTCAGCGCGTTCGGTTCATCCTCGTTCGGCAACGACGGGGCTTCAGAGAGAGTCTGCGTCGTAGCGCTCATGTTTGTTCGATGGATTCCATACAGGGATACATCATAAATCGGTCCGACTCTCTCGCTTTCTTGCGAGCCGTTGCATTACGTTCACGTCTTGCGATTGCACGATTTGAACAGAGTGAAATGTGTGTGAATTTATAGCTATTTGACGAGTATTCTGATATGTAGAGGGTTGCGTGTGACTGTCTACCTCCCCGCTGTCGATTGGACGATTGTCAGGAGCATGAACGATACTATCACTACCACCGTCGACTGGGTCGGAGACAACAACCCGAACGGGCCGAGACGGAAGACGCTCCCGCCGAAGAGGAGCGTCGAAAGTATCGACAGGGCCAGATAGTAGTGTGCGTATCGCGGTTGCGTCATCCGGTGGTTGCTCTGAGTCCTTTGTACACGTTCATCATCAATCCCGGAAGCTGTCGTGGCTCCGGTCGACGCGAGCGACGGAGGTACCGGAATCCCGTACGGAATCGCCCTTCGTCCAAATAATGTCGGGCGAGGATGTAGTGATGGGCACCCGTCACGTCGATTCCCTGCCGTTCGAGACGTTCCACTTCCTCGGAGAACGTCCGGCGGAAGTGTTCGTCCGCCTTGGCGACCGAATCCGCCGGCGGCGACCCGGTTTCGTACCTGAGGAGCAGCGTCTCGTTCACGCAGGCGAGTTTCCCGTGTTTGAGGACGCGAATGAGGAACTCCGGGTCCTGAAAGCGGGTGAACGACTCGTCGAAGCCGTCGATTTCGCGGACGATATCGCTTCGCACGATGAGCGTCGACCCCGCGCTAGTGTGGAGGTCGTCGCTCAGCGTCGGTCCGATGAGTTCCTTCCCACCTTCCGCGCCTTCGGTCTTGTTTCGACGCGAGATGAGCTGGGTCACCGCTTTCACCAGCGGGTTCTGGCCGTCCGGATGGACGGTTTCAGCCTTGCAGTAGGCGGCGACCCACTCGTCGGAGCGCAGTTCGAGCGTGAGGACCTGTTTTTCGAGCTTCGTGGGAAGCCACACGTCGTCCGAATCGAGAAACGCGATATACTCCCCCTCGGCTCGTTCGATACCGGTGTTTCGCGCGGCGCTCGCGCCCCGGTTCGTCTCGTGTTGGACGAACTGAACCCTGTCGTCGTCGTAGGACGCGACGACGTCCGCGGTGTCGTCCTGCGAGGCGTCGTCCACGATGATGAGTTCCAACTCCTCCAACGTTTGCGAGAGGACGCTCTCGATGGTTCGAGGGATGGCGTCCGCGCGGTTGTACGTCGGCACGATGACGCTGACTGTCGGTGCCATTCGTTGCTCAATCGTGTGTTTTCGCCGTGCTTTATTATCGACCTACTAATCGTGGAGGGCCACCGCGAGCAGGACGGTTGCGACCAACAGGAGCACCAGCGACGCCAACGACAGGCCGGACGGACCGACCCCACCAGAAAGCTTCGCGCCCTCGACGGCGGCGAACGCGACCACGCCCGTGCCGACGACGTGGACGACTTCGATTTCATGCGTGTCCCGGCCACGCCCGAGGTGTTCGCCGACGTTGATGGCGTGTTCCGCGGCATCCCACGCGACGACCGTCGCGGCACCGGCCGCCAGCAGCGTCCCGAGCGTGACCGCGTTGAAGATACCGGAGGCGAGCACACCGACGAACACCAGTGCGGTGCCGGCCTTCACGAACGACCGGGACCCGTTTCCGCGTGCGGGCACGAGCGCGAGCGCGAGAACGATGACGCCGAGGAGACCGGGAATCAACCGGATGTATCCGCTGAGTCCCGCGGTTGCCGAAACCGCGACGGCGAGCGCACCGGTGATTCCGGCGATGCCCACGAATCCGACCACCGACCCGGAGACGAGCCACTGCCGTCGCCAGAGACCGAACCCGGCGGCGAACGCCGCGACACCGAGGAGTTCCAAGACGAGTGCGAGCGGCGACGCACCGAGTTTCCATAGCGCGAACAGCGCGATACAAACCGCACTCCCGCTCGCGACGCGTGTCGGTCGCTGGGTGGCTGTCGCGGTTCCCGTACTCACGCTCGAACCCTCCGCGGACGGTTCAACAGCGCCGCGGCGAGCGGCGTCTCCGGGTCCCACTCCACGACCGGAATCCCGGCTTTCCGAAGCTCGCTGAGCCTGTTGTCGCGTTCGATACCGGCGAGTCGCTGGCCGACGCTTTCGTCGGCGGTCACGTCGGGGCTGATGACGCTTAGCCGGTGTCCGTACGCGTCCAACCGGCGTGCCGTCTCGACGATTTTCCGATCGGACAGCGGCGAGAGCAACACCACCTGTGCGGCGCTGGGAAGGCACATTCGTAACTGTTCGACCTGCGCTCCGTGGTCCTTCTCCTCCGTCGGCGGAAGTGACGCGAACGCGGCGTGTGTGGCCAGTAACCGTTGGGCGTTCGCCCGATGTGACCGCCCGGCACCGGGTGCCAACCAGCATTGTTCGCGTCCGAACGCCGCGAGGCCGACGAGGTTGCGGTCGCGGTGCAGCGACGCGAGCAACTGCTCCGCCGCCGAGACGCTGTAGGCCACGGCGTGTGGTTCGTCCGTCGTCGCCCGGTAGGCGGCCTGCCGAGCATCGACGAGGAGGACGACCGTCGCGGCGTTTTCCTCCCGGTATTCGACGGTCGTCAGGGACCCGGTTCGCGCGTAGCGGTTCCAGTCGATGCGGTGCATCGCGTCCCCCGAACGGTACTCGCGGGTGCGGTGAAACTCGATGCCGCTCCCGCCGTTTTGGGCGACGATGCGGCCCACTTGTTCGAGCGTTTTGTCCCGCAAGGGTCCTTCCGTCTCGGTTCCAGTACAGTCGAGTTCGGTGTCCGCGGCGACGGTCGTCTCCGTTTCCCGCGCGCCGCTCACGTCACGGGCGACGACGGCAGCGGGTTCGAACGGGTGTTTACCGTGTTTGGCCTGAACGCGGTAGGAAAAGCGCACCGAGCGCCCCGGCCAGAGGACGGCCCCCTTTCGCGGTGAACCGCCGGTGACCGAGAGAAGCGCGGGGACGCCGTCCACGATACGAACGTCGGGGAGGAACCCGCCCTCGTTCGTCACCGTGACAGTGACCGTCACTTCGTCGCCGGGCCGCGGGGTGCTGTTACTCAGCCGCCGTTCGAGTCGGAGCTTCGGCTCCGGGTCGGCCATCAGGCGTGGATAGGCGGCGAAGACGATGCCGACGACGGCGAGGAGGAGCATTGACGCTCTATCGACCGCCAGACCGACCGCTCCCGCGGCGAGCGAGAGCGCGATGACGCCGCGCCAGCGGTGCGTTTCGGTCATAGCTCCTCACCACTGTCCGCGATTTCCGCGGCGGTCCGGCGGGCGCAGTGTTGGTGCCACGACCGGCCGGTGAGTCGGGTCGAAACGCGGGTTCCGATACTCGAATCGGAGACATCCGGCCCGCCGAGATACGCCGCTGCGGTCGGGTCGTCCGTCCATTCACCGGTTCGGACGCGACGCGTCGCCTCCTCCCGCGAGCAGTTTTCGGCGCGCATGACCGTCTCGACGGCCGCGGTACGAAGGCGTTCTTCGATGTCCGCGCGATTCTTCCGACCCACGAGGGGAAGGCGATATCGCCACGACCCGACGGTTTCGTCGAAGCCGTTTCCGGCGGGCGGAACGGTGACGGGGCGCTCCGGGGCGGGCATATCCGCTTGGACGAGGTTCCCGTCACGACCCGACACGAGGACCGGAATCGACACGAGAAGCCCGAACCCGCCGATGGCCACGACGAGGAGATAATCGTTGCCGAGTACGGACACGAGCGAGCGAACTGGAACCGCGTTCGCCCCGCCGGCGACCGCGAAGACGAGCGCGACAGCACCAACGAAGCCGAGCGTAACGCGACGACCGTTCATTACGCCCCTCCGAGTCGGTCCGTCCCGTGGCGGATTCGGTCGAGTCGGTCGTCGGTCACCGGTTCACCGCCGTATCGAACCTCCTCGAACGTCCGCGTCAGCGTGCGAACCGCCTCCTCGTCGCCACCGGCGTCGATGGCTTCCCGTGCACACTCACCCGGCGTTTTGGTATGTGGTCGGTCGACACCGAACCGTTCGACCATCGACCACCACGCCCGCTCGATCTCGTTCGACGGGTCGGGGTTCGGCATCTGCGGCGATGCTGGTCCAGCATCGGGCGTCGTTTCGGTTTCCACTGCGTCGGACAATCGGTTACGGAACCGGACGCCGACCGCAACGCCGCCGACGAGGATGGCTATCGGGACGACCCACGCGAGTACCCGCACGAGTTCCCGGAGGAGTTCGAGGATTCGATCGACGAACTCCAGCCGTTTCCACGAGGACTGTGACTTCGATTGTCGTTTCCGTTCCTTGGCACTGGACCGTTTCCGCTGCTTTTTCTGTTTCTGCTGGGCCGCCGAGTGACTGTTCGCCTGCGAGGCCGTCGGCGATCCTTTCGACTGAGCCTCGTGTTTCAACTGATCGGCCTCGGTCGGCTTGATGGGCAGCGACTTGTAGTTGACGTCGATGACGTCGTCGGGGTTGGTGTGAACCGACGTTCCGAGCGTCGATGCGGAGGTTCCGATGGCGAAGATACAACACAGCGCGATACCCGCGGTGAGGAGTCTATCCGTGTTCATACCCTCCCCTCACGCGTTCGACCGGTCGGTTCCACCAGCAACATGGATGGAGTATCACCGCTCCGGAGGTTAATTATAGACCTCGTAAACGGACAGTAGGACGACCAGAACGGCCGACAAGGAACGGTTCCGCTCCGTTTCATGATTGAAAATCCGAATGAGCCACCCTGACTTAGCCACCCGATAATAAACACCGACGGACCCCTCCTTCCTCGTATGTCGAGCGACACGCCCGTCCAAGCCGCCGAATCGCCGGATTCCGGCGACGTACCGCGGAACCACGACTTGGACGAACTGGCGGACAAGAACTTGCTCATCGTCTCGCACAGCTACAACCACTTCGTCAAGGGACAGGTCGACGTTCTCGCGGATTACTTCGCGGACGTGTACGTCCTCGTCCGCTACAACCGATTTGCGGACATCTCCCGATATCTCCCCGTCGATTACGCCAAGCCGTTCAGCAGGGACGCGAAGATAAACGAGGAGGAAAAACCGGACAACGTGACGGTCATCAGCACGCCGCTCCTGTACCTTCCCCTCGACATTCACCGTCGGTTCCTCGGCGACCAGCACGCACGGAAGGTGAAGAAGCTCCTCGACGACGTACCCGTCGAATTCGACGTGATTCACGCCCATCTGACGTGGACCGCCGGATACGTCGCGCGCGTCCTCCAACGCGACCGCGGGATTCCGTTCGTCCTCACGGTCCACGAGAATCACGACCTGTTCGTGGACCAACTCCAGTCCTCGAACGACAAGATCGACCGAACGTGGGCGTCCGCCGACGCCATCGTCCGCGTCAATCGGCAGGACCAGGACACGCTTCGGCGGTTCAACGACGACGTGTTCTACATCCCGAACGGGTTCAGTCGGGACCGCCTCCGACGCGTACCACAGGCGGAAGCGAAAGCGGAAGTCGGCATCCCGGATGACACGAATCTCCTCTTCGCGCTCGGTCACCTGAAGGAGCGCAAGGGATTCCAGCACCTCATCGACGTCATTCCCGAGGTCGTCGAACGGGAGGGCGACGTCGTCTGTGCGATCGGCGGCCACGGCGGGATGCGCTCGGAACTCGAGGAGAAAATCGAGGAGTTGGGGCTGGAAGACGACGTTCGACTGCTGGGTTACGTCTCGAACGACGACCTCAAATACTGGATGAGCGCGTGTGATGCCTTCGTCCTCCCGAGTTACAGCGAAAGTTTCGGTCTCGTGCAGTTGGAAGCGATGGCGTGTGGATCACCCGTCGTCTCGACGATAAACGGCGGCAGCGAAGAGGTCGTCACCTCCGAGGAGTACGGTTTTCTCGTCGACAGCCCCGAGGATCACGACGCGCTTTCGGACGCCGTGGTTCGCGCGCTTCGAAAGGAGTGGGACCGTGACGGCATCGAGGCACATGCGGAACAGTTCACGTGGGAACGAGTCTGCGTGGACATCGCACATCTCCACGCAGACGTGTTAGATCTGTAGAAGGATTCCCATCGGCAGCGAGACGGGACGGCACCGAAATCGCCCACCTGAATCGTTTTTCGTGCCCTCTGTATGTGTCATGAGTTGCCACTCTTTGATTACTTAAAGAATGGAACTACTAAGCCACAGACTTTGGCTGAAAGATACTAGTAGATACTATTGTTGACCGTCAGGACTGCCGACGTGCCGGAGTTCCGGCATATCCGGGTTGTGTTCCTCTCTCACGACGGTTGTCAGTAAATTGGGATTCAGAATGACTCATCAAACCGACACACGAAAATCGAACGACACTGACGATACGAAATCATCCATCGGAGCGACGCGCCGAACGTTCTTGAAGGGAGTGACCGCCGCGGGATTGTGCGCCGCGGGAACACGAACGATGGCGGACAAAGCGAGCGCAGAAATACCGTACGCTGGCGACTACGATACGGTCGTCAACTTGGTCGACGACGCGGGTGCGGATCCTGACGAGGGAAATTCCATCACGCCGATTCTTCGCGAATACGCCGACGATGACACCCTTCTGTATCTTCCCGACGGTCGATACTACATGGACGAGCAGTTCCGTTTTACGGGCTTCAACAACTTCGGCGTCGTCGGCGAAGACGACACGACCATCGTTCCCGCCAACTATCACGACTTCGATGACGGCGGCGATTGGAACTATCGCCTGTTCCGTCTCGGCATCGAGTACAGCCCGGGACGTGACCTGCACGTCGAGAACCTCACCATCGACCAAACGGCCGACGATACCGGCGTTCGCGTCATCGAAGCCGCAGTCGACGACGGAATGACAGTTCGAGGTATCGTCATCAACGGGGAACACGACAGCGGGACGTGGGGGCCGGGACGGTTCGTCATCACGGATTCCGGTGGTGAGGGGCTCGTGGACAACTTCAGCGCCGCGGACGGTGGCGCATGGAGCGGAGATACGCCGGCGGACCAACTGTGGCGCGGTCCGACGGGCATCATCTGCAACCGCTACAACAAGGGGAGTATCATGTTCCGGGACTGCAAACTCGGACGATTCCCGGACAACGGCCTGTACGCCGCCGACGGCTCCGGACAGGTGATCGTGGACGGCGGTTACTACGAGAACAGCCAGACCGCGAGCATCCGGATCGGCGGCCACGAGAGCATCGTCAAGAACGCAACCGTCTCCGTCAACGAGACGAGCGGACTCGGCAACCAACACGCTATCCGCGTCGAGAACGCGGGATACATGCGAATCATGAACTGCGACGTCAAGGTGTCGGACCCGAACGGGGATGCCATCAAATCGATGGACGTCGGGTTGCTGTTCGTGGACGGTCTGAACATCGAAACGTCCGGGGACGAGGTCTGTCACGGGCTGCGGTTGCAGAAGGAGACGAAACAGGCACGTATCAAGAACTCCACGTTCACCCACGAAGCGGCAGGAGGATTTTCGCTCTGGATACGAAACGGGGAGAACCCCGCACACGTCGAGAACAGCAGTTTCGTCGGGGACGGCGGCCACGTGAGCGCACGAGCAGCCGTTCGGTGTGAGCGCGACGAATGCGACTTCCGTGACCTCTATATCGAACAGCGGGGGTCGTCCCGACGACGGGGACTGGAGAACACGGGGGCGAACAACCTCATTTACAGGAGCGAGTTCCGCTCTAAGGAGTTCCCCATCATCGACTACGGTGATAGTTCTTGGATAGAGAGCATTTACGCGAACTCCAAACGTGACTTGCCCGGACTTCGATTGACGGCTTCGGCGAACGATACGTACGTCAAAAAGAGCCATATCGTGGACGGAATCCGCGACGAAAGCAACGAGGTACGCGGCTGGGGTAACGACTTTAGTGCCTAATTCGGGCGCAAGGAGACTTAAGTCACGGATAATAATATAGACACGAACCCATCGTCCCGTACATGGCCCTCACGGAGACGATGCGGCGTGTCCGACGTGGCACCCGGGTGTCATATCTCGTCACCCGGGAACCGAGCAAATACTACTATCAGCGCAAACAGTCACGCTCGGACGCCGTAGAGTTTTTCGACGAGGATTGGGACAACCCCATTATTCTCGATGCATGCCGGTGCGACTCCTTCAAAAAATGCGATACGCTTCCCGGAGAGCAGCAACCACGACAGACGAAGTCGAGTTCGACGCCCAACTTTCTGGAGACGTGCTTCGACGGTGCTGACCTCCGCGACACCGCCTACGTGACCGCGAATCACGGCGAAGCGTTCGGTGAATGCACGCGGCTGATCACGATGGGAGACGAAGGGAAAAGCAGAGAAGGGAACAGCATAGAATGGGACGCGTCGGTGGACGTCGGACAACGATTACAGGACCTTGGATACGCATAAAGCAGGGTCTATCCGATTCATAATAAAGTCCCGTTAGCAAGACTGTGATACTAGATACTGGAATGACGAGCACTGTATCAGGGGGACTTCCGTGCAACGAAGCATTCTGAGCGGCGTCCTCTCGGTTGCCGGGACCAAAGTTCTCACACTCGTCATCGGCATCATGACGACCCCGATTCTGTATCGGTTGCTCGGACCGACCGGAATCGGCGTCTACACCACCGTCCTCTCGGTGTTCTCGCTGTTCATGATACTCGTTAGTTCCGGCATCTCGGACGGCGTTCGAAAGTTCATCGCCGAGGAACACGAGATGGACTGCTGGGAGGAGTACGTCGTCGGCTTTTACTTCCGACTCGCACTCCTGCTCGCTGTCGTGGGCGCGATAGTGCTCGCACTCGCGACGTGGTCCGGCGTCGTCGGAGCCATCTTCGGTCAGGAGTACGAGTTGTACTTCTACCTCCTCATCGTGATGACGATAGCAAGCCAGTTTCAGGCGTACACCCGCCGAACGCTGATGGGGTTCGGTTTGGAACGCTACTCGGAGCCGTTGAAAGTCGTTCAGCAGCTAACATTCCTCGTCGTCGCCCTGCCGCTGGTGTACTTCATGCGTCATCGCGGGATGCTCGAAATAGCGGTCCTCGGCGCGTTGGCGGGGAAGATAGCCGCCGCGACCATGGTGGCGGCCATCGGGTTCGTCCTCATCGTCAGGCGGACGTCGTTGCGGAGTTTCTTTCGACCGACACCGGAGGACTTCCCCCGACGGCGGATGTTGACGTTCAACTCGCTGTCCATCGTGCTCATTCTGTTCCTCATGTCGCTGTACCACGTTGACATATTGATGCTTCAGTTGATGTCCGGGAGCAACGAGCAGGTCGGATACTACCGCGCCGCGCTGAAACTCGCGGAGTTCCTCTGGTTCATCCCGCTGGCGCTCCAGACGGTGTTCGTCCACTCCATGTCGGAACTGTGGTCGAACGGCGAAACCGAACGCATCTCCAGGTTGGCGGCACGAACGACCCGCTACACGTTCCTCCTGACCGGCGTGATGGGGTTGGGACTGGCGGCGCTCGCGAACATCGCCGTTCCGATTTACTTCGGAACGGAGTACATGCCCGCGGTCATGCCGCTGCTCCTGTTGCTGCCGGGGTCGCTCGGGTTCGCGGTGGCACGCCCGATCCTCGCCATTTCGCAGGGGAAAGGCGACTTGAAGTTCCCGATAATCGCAACGGGGACCGCGGCGGGCATGAACTTCGTCCTGAACTTCCTGCTCATCCCCCGATTCGGAATGCAAGGGGCGGCCGTCTCGACGAGTATCGGCTACGGATCGATGTTCGTCTTCCACCTCTGGAGCGCCCGACGGGTCGGGTTCGACCCGCTGTCGGACGCCCGCCTCGGACGAATCATCGGTACGACGGTGCTCTCCGCGCCGCCCATCTTCGTCTTCGCCCATCTCCTCCACGTGCGGCCCCTCATCGCAGGAGTTCACGTCCCGCTTGCACTCGTTTTGGTCCCGCCACTCGGCCTCGGCGTGTTCGCTTTCTTCGCGTTTGCCACGGGTGCACTCGGCTTCGGAGAGGTTTTCGAGACGCTTTCCTCGTTTCCCGAACCGCTCGGCTCGCGGGCCGAACTACTCCATACCAAAATGAAAGAAAACAAGATGTCATCCGACTCGATACAGAAACTGATGGTCGTCGCCGGAATCCTGCTGTTCGTCTCGGGAATCGGGTACGCGTTCCTTGACCCCGGAATCGGCGGAATCGGCGGCGCGAATCCGGGATCGTCGATGAACGACACGCAAACGGTCACGGAGACGACGGTGATCGAAACGACGCGCGGCACGACACCGACCGAATCCGGAACCACCGAAGAGCCAACGAAGTCCACGACGAAGGGGACGGAAACGCCGACTCCGACGACTTCGGAGACGAATCCACCACCGGAAACCACGGCGACCACGTCACCTCCATCGACAACCACGACACCGTCCACGACGGCGGACACCACCACGCCGCCGCAGACGACGAGTACCACGAGTACGAGTCCACCACCGTCTACGACGACCTCGTCGACGACCACGACCTCGCCACCATCGACAACGACGACACCCACCACGACAGCAACCACGACCCAACCGACCACCACCACGAGTTCGACCGGGTCGACTACGACGACCACGATGACCACGACCCAACCGACGACTACAGCGACCACCTCCAACACGGGGGGGACGTTGAATACGAGTACTACGTCCAGCATGGGAACGGCGTCGAGTACGGGAACCGCATCAGGGATGACAGTTACGTCGAATACAACCACCACGACGACGAACTCCACGTCGCCCTGAGCGCAGGCGGCCCGGACGGCGATCGGAGTAGTTCGCGGCGAACCCGTGAATAAACGCGGGACGAGTCCTCTTTCATGTCCAACGTACCGGAGACGTACTGAACGGCACGGCGAGCGAGGAAGTCCGGGAAGCTCCTCACACTCGTAGCGAGAGCGTCGTCCGTCGCCACGAGTGTACCGACGCACAGACGTCACGGTTCCGAGTTCGCCAGCGTCATCACGACCGACGTGCTAAACGAATCGCGTGCGCCGACGAACGGCGACTCGGGAATCCGACCACGATAGCCGACGGTGGACCGGATTCGAGGAGAGCTGTCGTCCGGCGAATCGACTCACCACTCGGTGAGCAAGGGTGGCTGTGAGCGGTGTGAGGAGCCCTGGAACCGAGCCGAAACCACAGCAAGGGTATCCACGAGGGAGGAGTGAAACCGCCACGGGGGAGACGTCACGGATGGAAACGGCGGAAGAGAACCGACCGAGTCACGCCCATGCGACGGGCTCGGAAGGTCCGTCGAATCGGAATCCTGCACCGAAACCCCGCCGGAAACGCGGCGGGAGAACAAAGAGACGCACGATGGTCGTGCGGGGGGTGGGCGGAGAAAGCGGATGACAGGCGTCGTCGTCCGTCGTCAGACGATCATTCCCTTGTCTTTCAAGTCGGTGAGGGTGACCACTTCGACGTTCTGGTTCTTGATGTACTTCAGGATGTTCTCGAACTTCTTCTCCGGGACGCCGTCCTGTCCACCTATCCTGTGGAACAGGAGCGGCGACAGCTGCTTGTATCGGGCAGCGTGATCGATCTTCTGTTTGACGCTCTTGATATCAGACGTCCCCATCCGCGACAGGATGGTGTCCTTCTGGATGACGGGAAGCGCGTTCGGCGACGCCCCGAACGAGAGCGTCAGGTCGAAGTACTTCTGTGCGAGTTCGAACGTGTTCGGGCCGACCACGTTCTTCGGCACGGCCATGTATTTGTGACCGTCGTAGCCGTACTTTTTGAGCCACCGCTGTGACTCCTTCATGAGCTCTTCTTGTTCCGCCTTCGGACGCTGGTCCATCGGCACCGACTGCGTGTTCGGGTGGCAGATCATGTCCCATCCGTCCTTCACCATATCTCTCATCTGTCTCTGGGTGAGGAACCCGTCGTCGAAGACGGCGTCCGTGATGATGGCGTCGACGCCGGAGAAGCCGTACTTCTGCATCATCTTGAACGCCTTCGTGTACTGCGATTCGAGGCCGTCGTCGAAGCTGAGCATCACCATACCCTTCTCCGGTGCGGGCACCGTCTTCAGGTCGTCCACGTAGAACTCGATGGGTTTGGTCGTGTTGGGGTCCGTCGAGCGGCCGATGATACGGATTTCGTACACCTTCGAGAGGTCCACCCTTTTCGGGTCCATGTCGCTCGTGACGCCGAGGTTGACGCGAACCCACTTCCCTTTCGGTCCGTAGAGCGTCCGCTTCATCTCGACGATGTGACCGCGGTCCGGCGCGTACAGTTGCACGCCGATCTTCACGAAGTCGTGTGACGTACACTTGAACGCGAGGGAGAGGTTTTGGTTGCTGAAGTCGGCGGGTTTTTCCGCGAAGTTGACGCGGTGTATCATCCCGTCTTTCGTTTGCTTGCTCCCGACGACGTGAGCGGACTGGGAGCCTTCGTACTTCATCTTCGTACTCTTCTTGAGGCTTCCCTCTCCATCGACGGCGCTCCACGCACCGAGCTTTTCGAAGCCCTCGTACGTTTGTGGACCGGACGGTTGCTCGGTGGTACCGTTCTCCGTCGTCGTCTCCTCGCCACTACCCTTGGTGGAGGTGGTCTCCTGGTTGCCGCTTCCGGTGCTACTCGTCGTGGAGGATTTCTCTTTACCGTTACCACCGGCACATCCGGCGAGACCAGCTATACCGGCCGCGCCGACTGTCGTCAGAAACGTGCGTCGTGTCTGTCGTCTCATCGCTACCATATCCAAACGGACATAGGTATTTTCTTATATGGCGCTTAAGAGTGCAATGTCAACGATTGTGCATGTGAAAAATCGGGGGGTAAAACACCGTTTACAACGTTTCCAACAGAGGGAAAACGGGGAGGAACTGAACTAGGCACCAGATAATTAATATGAGGGGTTGATTGGAGTCGTTTGATGGCGTCAGACACGAAAAATCGAAGCATTACTAGCCGTAGAACCTATCTCAAACTCACCGGAGCAATCGCAGCATCGACCGCGATTATGGGTTCTGCTTCAGCGAGCAAATCCGATTACGAAGACCAATACGATACGGTTATTGACATCACGGAAGTCGGCGCAGACGACGACGGAAACGAGTCAATAACGCCCGTGCTACAGGAGCACGCGGACGACGATACACTGCTCTACTTCCCGTCCGGTCGATACTACATGGACGACCAGTTCCGCTTTACCGGGTTCGACAACTTCGGCATGGTGGGAGACAACGCGGAACTCGTTCCGGCGAGCTATCACGACTTCGACGAGGGCGGCGACGGGAACTACCGCCTCTTCCGAATGGGAGTCGACTACGACCCGGGGAACGACCTCCGAATCGAAGGGTTCACCGTCGACCAAACCGCGGACGACACGGGTATTCGTGTCATCGAAGCCGCAATCGACGACGGTCTCATGGTTCGGGACATAGAAATCGTTGGACAACACGACAGCGGAACGTGGGGGCCAGGACGGTTCGTCATCACCGATCCCAACGGCGAAGGGCTCGTCGAGAACTTCAACGCACCGGACGGAGCCGCGTGGGAAGGAAATACGCCGAGTGATGCGTTGTGGCGCGGTCCGACCGGAATCCTCTCGAACAACAACAAAGGGACGCTGACCTTCCGCGACTGTATTCTCGGGAGCTTCCCGGACAACGGGCTGTACGCCGCACACGGGTCCGGTTCGATTCAGATCGAAGGTGGCCGCTTCCAGAACAGCACGGGCGCGAACGTCCGCCTCGGCGGGTTCAACAGCTACATCAAGGACGCGACCATCGTCGTGGACAAGGAGAACACGCACGGAATCGCCCAGCGCGGTCTCCGCATGGAAGACGGACTACTCCTCGTCGCCGAAAACGTCGATTTCCAGACGAACGTCGAGAAGAGTCCGGCCATCTGGATCACGCACGGTTCGAACTACTGTTACGTCGACAACTGCACCGTGACGGCTCGTACCGACGGCCCGTGTACGGCGATCTCGGTTCGGGAATCCGCCGGGATGGCGCGTATCAAACACACGCACATCAAACACGAGACCGGTGGCGGTCCCGTCATCAAGATAAAGGAGGCCGACGACCCGGTCTACGTCGAGGACGTCACCATCAGCGGCGAAGCACCGACCGAAGGAACTCGAAGTGCCATCCACAACTACCGTGACGACTCCGAGTTCCGTGGCGTCAACATCGACTACGGCGGTGGCTGGGGTCGGCGCGCGCTGACGAACGACGCCGACAACTGTCTCATCTACGAGGGAAATTACGTTTCGGAGGACCACGCAATAACGGACAAAGGCACCGGGACGTGGATCGAAGGGGTCTCCGCTCGATCGCGACGTGGCGACGTCGGCCTGTTGCTCAAGTCCTCCGCAGAAGACGTCTACGTCAAGAAGTGCCACCTCGAAAACGGCATCGAAGACAACAGCGCCGACGGCTACGACGGCTGGGGCAACGAGTTCTAACGACCGACCGTCCATCCCCGCCGTCGCTTCGGCCCAAGTCGCTTCAACCGACACCTATTGTCGGACCGCTCGGATGTGGTACGCATCCGAGCGTTCGCTCAAGCACTCCACCTCGAATCCGTGGTCACGGAGGAACGCTTCTATTTCCGCAGTCGTCGTATCGTAGTCCGCACTCAACTCGTGATGGAGTTCGGCGTAGACGACCCTCACCTCGGAAAGTACGTCATCGAATCCACGGAGAACGCGTAGTTCGGCCCCTTCGACGTCTATCTTGAGGATGTCCGGTGCGGGATACTGTCCGGATTCCACCACCGTTTTACCTCGACAGACGTCGATATCGAGTTCCCCGTCCACGGACAGCGCGTGTTTTCCTTCACCGTAACTGTGACCTTTGACCGCGAGCGCCCCGGAGCCGTCCTCGTCGGAGAGCGCGACTTCCGCGACATTCCACCGGCTCACGGGGACGTTCGCGGAAAGGTTTTGGCGAAGTCGGACCGCGTTCGTCGGCATGGGCTCGAAGGCGACCACCAACCCGCTTTCGAGACGTTTCCCGACGAAGCAAGTGTGTGTCCCGATGTTCGCCCCGATATCGTACACCACGTCCGATTCGCGGACGTCGTCCAACAGGGATTCGATGACGGTTTGTTCGCCGACGAGCGACGTTACCCGAGAATATTCGGTTCGGGAGTCGGTCGCGAACTCGACCGTCGTTCCCCCGATAGTAACCGGAACAGACCAGAGATGGACTGCGAGTATGGCATGCCAGTAGAGCGTCGAAATTGCCGGCGCGATACCCGCCCGTTTACAGAGATCCCACAGGCGGCTTTGGGCGGCCCATCGCTCCAAGTCACGCATACAACACACGTCGGGAGTAGGCTTATAAATATATCATCGGTAATCAGCTTCGAAGGGAGCGGATAAATCGACTTAGTAATCGCATAATAAAACTCCGGACGGACATTCGTCAGGTCAAACCATATATTTAATAACTAAAGAGGGTGAAAAATTACAAATCTTCAAGAATCTATTTTTCTTCCGAGGAACGACGACAGGTCACGTGAACGACGATCGAGGGACACCGCGAACGTCCCTCTTCGGTCGGGTGGCCGAAACCCGGTCGAGGAAGTCGTCACGGACGGGTTGGAAATTCGACCCGGAACGACAACCACGGTATCGTCGAACAGGGAGCCGTCGACGAAAACGCATCCGTTGCCGAATCGGTTCACCCCCGCCGCACGATCAACGAGGAAAGCGAAGGCGGCCCTTTCCTCAGCCCATCCGCTCGCAGCGAGACTGACGACGTCCGCCCGAATCCGTATCACGTTCCAAACGAAGACGGGGGCGTCTCAGTGGGTGCAAACCGTTTCAGAGCCGCCTAAACACAATTTTCCTGATGTTATACTGTGTATAGTTAACCCTCGTTGACGCAATAGGTAGTAGTAGAGCCAACCGTGACACGAGCGAGAGAGGAAGTCATGAGACGAAATCGGCGAGCAGTCCGATGCCGCCGTGGCACGGAGCGACCGCCAGCGGATTCAACGGAGGAGCACGAACGATGAACAAAGAGATATTTGGTGTCTTTGGTGACCGAGACGAATTCGAACGATTCCGTTCCGAACGGGAGTTCGACGACATCGTAACGAGTGACGTCGGAACCGTCGGTATTCGGGATACGGGACTCGGGATTCCGGGACGGAGTGCTTCGTACTCCGGGGAACTCGGGTCGTGTGTCATCTGGGGCGAAGCGTATCCGAACAAACGAGGGTGGTCCGAGCCCGCACGATGGCTGTTGGAGCAGTACGCCGAGCAGGGGACGGACGCAATCCGCTCGCTCAATGGGTCCTATTTAGCGTTCATCGAACACGGCGGGGAGTCCATCCTCCTCACCGACGCGATTCGGTCGTGGGAGTGTTTCTACACCGACGACCCGGGCGTTCGGGTGTTCGGTTCCGACGCGGCGGAGGTCGCGAAAACCATCGACAACCCGACGATGCGCCGTCAGTCCGTCGGTGAGTTCCTTCACATGGGCGTCGTTCTCGGCGATAAAACGCTGTTTCACGAACTGCACCGTGCGCCGTTCGACAGCTACTTGACCGCCGAGGAAGCGGATGAACTCGACCGGTTCGTCTACAATGAACGGGAAATGGACTACGTGAACGAGCTTGCGGAACGGATGCAGCGTGCGATCCGACTCCGCTCGCGCCAGCCGGGCAAGAAGGGATTGTTGCTGTCAGCGGGGTACGATTCGCGAACGCTGTTGTCCCAGCTCCCCAACCTCGACCACACGTACACAGTCGGAATGCCGAACGCACAGGAGGTGAAAGTCGCCCGTCGCTTGGCGAAACAGTACGGCGTGGACCACACGACGTTAGTGACGAACGACCGGTACATCACGCCCGGAGAGGAGAAAGTTCGCGACACGCAGGGAATCAAAGAATCCATTCACATCCATCACGCCGGCTACAACAGCGAGATGGAAGTGGACACGATGTATCACGCCCTGCTGTTCGACACGCTGCTGAAGGGATTCGGCCACAAGCGGACCGAGGTGAAGCTGTTCGGAAAGAAGATTCCGACGAAGAAGATGGAGGAGAACCCCGACCCGGTCGAGGCTTCGCTGGATAACTTCGGGTATCTCCCCGAGCGGAGCCGGAAGGTCGCGGAGAAGTACACCGTCGACTCGGACGCGGCCGGGAAATTCGTTCGCCAAGCCATCGACGCGGAGTTCGACCGCTGTTGGAGTCGCACCGATTCCGTGCAGAACGCCCTCGCGTTGTTCAGCATCCGCAACCAACCGACGATTCCGTCCCGAACGCACCTCGCGGACAACTACCTCGAATCGTTCATCGCGGCCGACACGGAACTGCTGGAGTGGCACCTACAGACGCCGCCGGAGTACCGGAACACGTCGACGTTCATCCGGGCGATTCGGCAGCTGGACGAGGACCTGTTCCGTCACCGTCCCCCGGACCGTCCGTACACCTCGACGCTGCTGTCCCAAATCGAGCAGTTCGCGCGGCGGAAGCTCCCGTTCATCACGGAGTTCGAACCGGCGTGGCCCGATCGACAGAAGGTGTACGACCGCTACAACCTGGACCAGCGGTTGTTCCCCGAAAACGAGACGATTCACGACCTGTCGTCGCGTCACAAGCTTCGAATCAACGATATGGTCGGCTGGGTCGCTCAGTGTTCGGAGAACATGGTCAACCCGACGGACGTTCTGTACATGCCGAACGAGCGCAACGCGAACGGCGAAGCGGGCTCGAAACGACGCGGAGCCGACGGGGTTCCGTCGGAAAACTGATTAGCAGCCGTATAATAAAACCCGCTCCGACCGATTTTCAGGGCAATGAGTACGAATGGCCGCTGGTGGTTTCTCGACCTCGTATTAGCCCTCATGCTAACCGTTGTCGGAGGAATCGTCGCATATGCTGAACTCGGCGGACGATTGCGTGTTGCCCTCGTTCTGCCGCTCGTCGTCTTTCTCCCGGGATACGTGCTCATCTCAGCAGTGTTCCCGGAAGGTGAAGAAGACGAGAATCGGACGTTCGGTTCGGGGAACGACGATGCCGCGTACGCGGTCGGCGGCCCCGAGCGGATCGCGCTCGCCGTTGCGCTCAGCGTCGCCATCGTCCCGATGATAGCCGCGCTCTCCAACTTCACGCCGTGGGGCGTTCGCGTACACCCGATTCTGTACGGTATCGTCGGTTTTACCGTGATATTCGCGGCGATAGCGTTCGTCCGACGACTACGCGTACCGGCCGAACGGCGATACTCGCCCGGCGTTCCGGAGGTGCTGTTCAACCCGAGCGGACGTTCGGGTGGGGGCCTGACGGTGGCGCTGAACGTCGGTATCGTCATCAGCTTCGTCCTGCTCGCGTCGACGGTCGGATTCGCGGTTCTCAACCCGCCACAGGGAGAGACGTTCACCGAGTTCTACGTGAACACGAACGATGTGAACGGTCAGACGAATACAATGTACAACACGAACCTCGCCGAAGACGGCGTGACGGTCAACGTTCACAGCTACGAGCGGGAACGAACGGAGTACACGGTCGTCGCCGTTATCGAACGGGTCGAAGGGGGGAGCGTCACGGACCGGTCCCAGTTCGCCAAAGAACAGGTCACGGTCGACGCGGGGGAGAAAAAACAGGTGAAGCTCACCGGCGACCCGGCGTTCACCGGGGACAACGTCCGCGTTCGCCTCCGCCTCTACAAGGGGTCCGCGTCGGGAGAGCCATATATAACGACGCGCGCGTGGGTCTCACCGGGAAGCGCACCCACGAATCAGGCGAGCTCGGCCGACGAGAATCGGGGGACCGACAGCGGTGAAAACAGCGACGATGGCGGAGACAGCGCCGGAGAGGGCGACGATGGCGGGGACAGCGGCCAAGAGACGACGGAACAGCAACAGACCACACAACAACGGACGACGGAGCAACAACAGACGACACAGCAGCAGACGAGCCGACAAACGACCCAGCGCCGGACGACACAGCGTCAAACGACGACGAGTTCGCAATCGACGCCGACGACCACCACGACGACAGCAGCGGGAACGACATCGACGGCTACCACTACCACGACGACCGAGGACGACGGTGGCCTCTTCTCGTGACGTTCGGGACGATAGCCGAACGCCGTCGGGCGTGAACGGTCCCGTTTCCTGCTGATCGTATTCACCGTTTATCACGGACATAGGGGCCGATTTTATGCCGCGTTGGGTTCACACGCCCGTCCTACGACGGAGTGTCGTTGATGGTGGTCGCAGTCGGACCGTACGGTGACAAGAAGAGACGAACGGGCTACTGATACTGGGAGCAGACACGACGGACGCCCTCCTCGAAGCTGATTTCGGGTTCCCAGCCGGTCGCGTCGGAGAACTTGCTCACGTCGGCCATCGTATCGTGGACGTACACGCCCTCCGGGATGGGGTTCTCGACGTACACCGGTTCGACGTCGGTTCCGAGTTCCTCGTTGATGTACTCGACGACGGTGTTGAAGTCGTAGCTCTCCCCCGTACCGAGGTTGTAGATGCCGGTCAGTTCGTAATCAGCCGCGAGTTCGAGACCACTGACGATGTCGGTGACGTACGTGAAGTCCCGCGTTTGACTGCCGTCACCGTATATTTTCGGCGATTCGCCGTTCGCGATGTCGTCCGCGAACTGGGCGATGATGTTGGCGAACTCCCCCTTGTGTTCTTCCGCACCGCCGTACCCCTGATACACCGAGAAGAATCGCATCCCGGCCATGTTCACGTCGTAGTGGTGGGCGAAGTATTCGGCGTAGCGTTCGCGGGCCAGTTTGGACGCTTCGTAGCCGGTGTGAACTTCCACGTCCATGTTCTCCGGCGATGGCTCCGTTCGACTCCCGTAAATGGAGGAGGTCGTCGCGTACACGACGGTATCACAACCGTCCTCCCGCGCCTGTTCGACGGTGTTGACGAACCCCTCCACGTTCACTCTGACGCCCTTCGTCGGGTTCTCCTCGTGCATCGCGTAGGACGATAGAGCGGCGAGGTGGAAGACGACGTCCACGTCCGTCGGCAGGTCGTCTTCGAGGACGCTTCGTTCGTGGAACTCAACCGCGTCGGTCAGGTTGTCCTCGGTTCCGAGATAGCCGTCGTCGATGGCGACGACCTCGTTCTCCCCGGCGAGGTGGTTCGCGAGGTTCGAGCCGATGAATCCGGCACCCCCAGTAACGAGAACGCGTTGTCCCTGCATGGACAGTCATGCAAGAGGGTGAGAGAAAAGGATTCCCCTACGGAAACCTATATCGTCCGATTCGCACAGAGCATCACGTCGCCGTTGTTATAGAGGACGCTCTGGTCGGGACGGCAGATCTGTTGCTGTGACACCTGGCGACGAGCGGGAACGCTGGCAGTCGTTTGGTTATCGTTCACCATCACCTGCTTCACGAGGAGGAATTTGGGCGCCCCCGTGGACTGGTACCGTCGATAGACGGTAATGGGGTGGTCGGTCGGTCCGTCCCTATCATCAGCGGAGAGGTTGACCGCCGCGGCGGGATACGACCCCGTTCTCGAGAACACCGTCTGATACGGATGGTCCGTATGGATCAACTGGCTCGATGCGATGTTCGCCGAGTCGGGCGAACCGGTCATATCCGCGATGGTGTACACCGCCGCAACCTCGGAGTTCGTGTACGTCAAGCGTTCCTGCTTGTCCTTGAACACGGGGCTGTCGATAGTGCCGTGGCTGGACATCACCATCACGCTCGGATAGAGGAGCGCGACGACGACCAGGGCGGCGACGACGACGTTTCGGTTGAGGTTGTGGACGAGATATCCGACGCCGAGGGCGGCGAGGATGGCCATCGGCGCGTAGAGGAACGCGAACCATCGCTGCGGGATGAAATTACGGATACCGAACATCGGCAATCCGAGGGTGAACCCCGTCATCACAACGGTGGCGAACAGGAGCGTGAATACCGCATGCGAGATTCTCTTTCGGCGTAAGACGTACAGACAGCCGACGATGGTCAAGCCGAAGAGGATGAGGAATCCCATCGTATCGATATACGTCGCCACTTTCTGCACGAGCGTCGGGGCGGGAAGGGAGATGAACTCGGAGTTGTTACTCGCGAGGTTCAACAGCCCCGCGCTCGACACCAGCGTCTCTTCGAGGTACAGGAGCACGGTTTCGAGGAACGAGTTCCCGTTGTACGGGGTGAACGACCACATGAAGGTGATGAGCCCCACGTCGAACGCGAGCAGTCCCGCGAGGTTGACCGGTTCCAGTTTCCGGTAGACGCCCGGCCGCCGGGCCGTCGTCTTGAACAGCCCCAGTTTGAGGACGAACTGGGCGAGCAACCCCGAGAACAGGACGACGAGCATGATGAACGTCGATACCTGGTGGGTCAGGATGATGGCGATGGAGAGGAACACGAGCAGGGCGAAGTCCCGTGCGTTGTACTCCAACCGCATGATGCGCAAGAGGGCATAGAGGATGGCGGCGAAGAACAGCAGTCCGTGGCTCGTCGGGATGATGTGGATACCCCACTCGATGAAGTAGTCACCGACGGAGTAGAGCATCGCCGCGAACACCGCCCAGCGCGCCGGGACGAGGAGTTTCGTCGCCCCGTAGATGAGCAGGATCGTCATTGGGATCGCGACGCCGACCGAGAGGTACAGCGCGTTGCGGAGCGACACGTCGTACAGCATCGCCGAGGACGAAACGAGCAAGTGGAACAGCGGTGCCGCGATGTGTTTGTTCCCGTTCATCGCGGAGAGGGAGTGCTGTTCGAGTACGCCGCCCGCCAGTTGGGTCATGTGCGTCCAGATGTCGATTCCGATGTACGACGGCGTGGTGTACACCGCCATGAATCGGATGACGTACGCCAGAGCGAGAATCTGGACCAACAGCAAGGACGGGAGAAGGTCTTCCTCGTCCACGAACACAATTTGGAGGATGATGAGCGTCCCCGTCGCCCCCGAGAGGAGGTGAAACAGCAGGGACCGCTGGCCTGTGTACAACGCGACGGCGACCATGGCGGCCATCATCACGAAACAGATGCTCGGTAGGAGTTGGGCCACTATCCGTGAAATGGACGGATAGGCGTGCATCGTCTCGCGGTCGTTGCGAATCGCAAGCAGATAGAGCCCACAGCCCAGTCCGAGGACGATTGGTATCGTCTTGATGTACACTTGCGAGGCGAAAAACCGCAGCGGGAACAGTCCGAGCGCGATAACGAAGCCGATAATTGCGGCATCGACGTCGAACCGTCGCTGTCGTAGCCAGCCAGACATTCTCCCGGACATCAGTACCTCCGTTCGTCGAATCGTGGTTCCATCATCGTATTTAAACCTCCGCGTCCGGTCGTTTCGTCCGACCGCGTGCGTTCCGGGACCGCCCCGTAATCGCACGCACAATGATGTCGGTCGTGTCGACCTTGTCGTCGAGCAGTCGCTCCCGACGTTCCTGCCAGTCAGTGTCGCCTTCGAGGATGGAGACTGCTTTTTCGAGCGCCCTCGCGTGTCGGTCCCCCCGTTGGTAGTTGAACAGGAGTTCGTAACGCTCGTCCAGTTCGTCCGTATACCCCATCGTGAGCGTGTTGACGTAGATGGCCGGCGTGCCGAGGACGGCGCTCTCCGCGGCCATCGTCGCGCCCTCACCGACGAACAGGTCGGCGAAGGCGAGCAGGTCGTGCATTCGATGGGGCGGAACGGTCGCCCGACGCGATTCGAGCGAGGAAGGAAGCGACCGTTCGGACGTGATGAGTACCTCCGAACCCGCGTCTTCCAGCCGTTCCACCACGTCGCGCACGTCGTCGAATCCGCCCTGCCCCACGTCGTGCGAGGCACCCCATTCGACGAGGCGGAGGACGGTGAACGTCTCCTCCGGGTCCAAACCGAGGTCCTCGACCACTGCCGGGTCCGGCGTAAAGCGGTCGGGGTGAAGATACGCGAGTTCGTGGTAACCGGGATACCGGACCTGTTTCGAACCGACGTTTCGCGTATAGCAATCAGGGGTGTAAACCGCGTTCGCGAACGGGAACGCGAGGTTCTGGATGAGTTTCGCGTGCTCCGTATCGTAGAAGATGGCACTTTGCGCGCCCGTGACTTTCGCCACGTGTGCGGCCGCGACGCCGCCGATCGCCGTAATCACATCGGGTTTCAACTGAAACGCACGTCGGAGCAGACGTGCCTCGTAAGTCGCCTGCACTCGCGCCAGTTCGGACAGTCCCGAGGCGGTGCCGGCCAGTACTTCGTGGCTGATGTCGTATCGTCGGAGCAGTTCGACCGCCATCTCCTTCTCGCGGGCGAAGACGTGAACGTCGTGGCCGTCCCCCTCCAGTTCCGCGATCGCGTTGCGGAAGAAGTGGACGTGTGCCGGATGCTGAACGGTGACGAACACCCTCACGTGTTCTCCCTCCTATCGAGGAGAACCCCGACGAGGATTCCGACCACACCGATGACGAGCGACGTAAGCGATTTTTGGGCATCGTCGTTTTTCGTCCCGGTGAGGGTCGACCCGAGCGCTCGGAATCCCAGCGCGATACCCGTCAACCCACTCACGACGCCGAAGATGTAGGCGATTCCGAGCGGGTGGGTTCGGTAGCGCGAGCCGAGTCGCCAGAAGAAGTTCCTGAGGAGCATGAACGAGACCTTGGGAATGTAGTCGCCGTACCGGATGCTGCTCTCCTCGTCGCCGTAGGTCGCGGGCATGTCCACGTCCGCGACGCGCATACCGGCCACGTTCAGTTTGACGAGGATATCGTTGCAGTAGCCGTAGTACTCGTACATCCCTTCGAGGTCGATGGCTTCGAGCGCCGACAGGGAAATCGCGGTGTAGCCGTTCTGTGGGTCGGTCACATCCCAGTACCCGCTGGCGATACGTGTCAATCCCGTCAGCATCCAGTTGCCGAGTAGACGGAATCTCGGCATCTCGTGGCGGAAGTCCGAATTCGAGAGACGGTCGCCTTTCGCGTATTCCGCATCGCCCGCGACGATGGGGTCGAGGAAGCGCGTCATTATGTCGGGGTCCATCTGGCCGTCCGCGTCGATGGTGACGGTCACGTCCGTCCCGTCCTCGCGGGCGGCGAGGTATCCCGTCTTGATGGCCGCGCCGGCACCCCTGTTCATTTCGTGCCGGATGGCGACGACGTCACCGTCGGTGTCGTCACTCTCACCGGCGCGAGGCGCACGCTCTATCGCCGCGTGCGCTCGAATTTCGTCCCACGTACCGTCGGTCGAGGCGTCGTCTACGACATAGACGCGGTCTACGAAGTCGGGAAGCGAATCGAGGACGTCGCCGACGAACCCTTCTTCGTTGTACGCGGGCACGACGACGCCTATCGTGTGCCCTTCGTACATCTACACCCTCCGATACGAGAATCCAGCGTCGGTGACTTTCTCGGCGTCGAACGCGCCCGTCACGTCCACGAACGATGGGTTGTCGTTCATCTCCGCCGCCAGTTTCTCCAAGTCGAGGTCGTAGAACTCGCGGTGGGGCGTCGCGAGGACGATGCCGTCGAATCCTTCGACGGAAAATTCGTCGTCCTCCTGCATCGCAACGCCGAACTCCTCGGTCATGAGTTCGTTGTCCCCGTGCGGGTCGTAGCCGACGGTTTCGATGTCGAACTCGTGGAGTTGGCGGATGATACCGTCCACCTTCGACGTGCGGATGTCGGCCACGTCCGGTTTGTACGTCATCCCGAGGATGAGAACGCGGCTATCGCGGAGCGCCTTTCCGGACTGGTTCAACTCCTTTATCATCATGTTCGAGATGTGAGTCGGCATGGCCTCGTTCACGTCACGACTCTGTTGGATGAGCGGCGGTGCGAATCCGGCTTGTTTGGAGCGGTGGATGAAAAAATACGGGTCGACGGGGATGCAGTGTCCACCGACGAGTCCCGGTCGATAGTCGTGGAAGTTCCACTTCGTACCCGACGCTTCGAGTACCGCACGCGTGTCGATGTCCATGTCCATGCTGTCGAAGGCCATCGCCAACTCGTTCACGAGGGCGATGTTCAGGTCGCGTTGGATGTTCTCTACAACCTTGCTCGCCTCCGCAACCTCCATGGAAGCGGCCTTGTGAACGCCCGCGTCGATGACCGTCGAATACAGTTCGGCGATGTCGTCGCGAACGTCATCGTTCATCCCACCGACGACTTTCACCACGTCACGGAGACCGTGTTCCGGGTCGCCCGGCGTCGCACGCTCCGGGGAGTAACCCACGAAGAAATCCTCGCCGCACGTCAATCCCGACGCTTCCTCGAGTGCGGGAAGGAGGACCTCACGCGTCGCACCGGGGAAAATCGTCGATTCGAGGATGACGGTGGTGTCGGGCGACATGTACTCACCGATGGTACGTCCGGCCGCAACCACGAAGTCGAGGTTCGGTTGGTCGTTTTCGTCGACCGGCGTCGGAACCGCGATCATCACGTAATCCGCGCGGGTGATCTCCTCGGGGTCGTTCGTGTAGGTGATTTCGCTCTCGGCGATCGCGTCGTCACCGAGGTCGCCCGTCGTGTCAGTGCCGCCGCGAAGGGTATCGACTTTCCCGTCGTCGATGTCGAAGCCGACGACGTTGTACCCTTCTTGGTCGAATCCGACCGCCAACGGGAGTCCGACGTAGCCGAGACCGACGACGCAAATCGTCGCCTCCCGGCTCTTCGTTACGTCGCTCTGGTCGCTTCCGGCGTAGTCCCGCTGGCCGTCTATGTTTCCTATCGTCGAGTTCATGGGTGATGGTCCTCCATTCGGGTGCTCCGTTACCGTCCGTACCGAAGACAGGTATCGAAGGAAAGAGGAGGTTGATTTCCTTCGGATTCTCCGGTCAGACGCATTCCTCGTTAGAATCCATCAAACCCTGTAGCCTTTATTATACACTGACTAAGGGCCTCGTACCGCAAAATTGGCTTTTTCCGAGGTGAAATTAATGTGGATAGATGACACGGAACACGGTGTTGGTTCGAGACAAGTAAGAGCAACAACTAATCACGCACGCGTAATAGTAGACACGTCCGATGGTCAGGAGAGTCGCAAATTCCAACAGTAAATCGGTGGTCCCAGAAAGAACACAGATCACAGTAGTATGAAGATACATGTAGGAATGAAACCGCAATACAGAGGCCGGATAAACTCGATACAACGGTTTGAAAGATAAGAAAACAGGAATAAACCGTTCGAAAACTGGCTGCAACTTCCGGGAGCAGCTTCTCCGTTTATTATCCCCCCGACGAACCCACCATGTATGAGCGCAACGACACAACAGGTCAAAGAACAGTCTCCGACGATAGACACGAGCGCATCCGTGGAGCTAGGTGAGGACCAGGTCTATCACCTCCTTCAGAACGAGCGGCGCCGTAACGTACTTCGCTACCTCCACGACGTGGAGGGAAAAGTCTCGATGCGCGACATCGCAGAGCAGGTCGCGGCGTGGGAAAACGACAGCACCGTTCAGGCGATCACGTCCAGCGAGCGCCAGCGCGTGTACATCCCACTGTACCAGTCCCACCTCCCGAAACTCGACGAGGAAGGTATCATCGAATACGACCAGAGCCGTGGAACGGTTAGAAAGACGGACGCTGCGGACGTGTTGTACGAGTACCTCGAACCGGGGACGAGCGATGACGACGTCGAGGGGGAGGACGAACACAACCCGACCCGATGGGAACGATACTATCTCGGCGCGTCCGGTCTCGGTGCGACGCTCCTCGCCGGGTCGACGCTCGGTCTTTCACCCTTCTCGTTGCTCCCGCACGGATCGGTCGGACTCGCGATTCTCGGGATGTTCTGGACACTGACGCTCGGACACCGATTCGCGTAACGCCGGGTACGTAGCTGGAGAAAGAAGAAGTATTTCAGTATTAGTTTGCTGCTAATACGAATCGTGTTCTCGTTTTCACACATCTCTGTTTTCGAGGTTTCGAGCAGTGCAAACGAATGCGGTCGTAACCTACTAGTAAGACAGGCTAAATACAACAGATAGACTCAGTAGAAATCCAACCCCAAAGGAAAAATACTCAGCGCGGAAATACCAAACATAGAACGGTTCATTGGACGAAACTGGAAGCCAGACCCCACAACAATATGACAAACCGGCACCTAGCGATATTCTCGATCTGCCTGCTTCTCCTCGCCACCGTCGCCCCCGCCGGTGCAGCACCGTCGGGTAATCAACTCGTCATTCAGAGCGTCACGTACGCCGGATCAGGTGTCGCCAAATCGGGAGCGAATATGACCTATCTCTGGAAGTCGGATCCACACAATCAGAGCGTGACGGTGTACGCAGGAAATCGCTCCGGGAGCTATCAAGTCTGTACGAACCTCCGCGGGCCGGACAACACGACGAGTGCCGCGGCGTGTCGAGACGTCTCGTTCAATGCTAGCACGGTAGAGCGGGTCAACTTCACTTTCGGAAGCGTTTCGTCGAACGCAAGCGGCCGTCAAACGGCCGTCGTCACCGTCGAAAACGGTACCAACGTCATCGCGAAACGGACGGCTCCCGTCTACCTCATGATAAAGACGGGCGACGACGACGGCGATGGACTGACGAACGAGAAGGAGATCGAGATCGGGACCAACGTCTCGAGCAAGGATTCCGACAAGGACGGACTCGAAGACGGCGAGGAGATAAACAACTACGGAACGAACGCGACGGACGCGGACACGGACGGCGACGGCCTTCGTGACAATCAGGAGATAAGCGTCGGTTCGAATCCAACGCGTAAGGATACGGACGCGGACGGGCTGATCGATGGGGTCGAATACGAAAAGGGGACGAACGTCAGTCGGGCCGACACGGACGACGATGGACTGACCGACGTTGCGGAGTTGGACGTCGGAACCAACCCGACGAACAAGGACACCGACGGCGACGGCCTGAACGACAGCGAGGAGGTCGCAAGCGTCACGGATCCCACGAAATCGGATACCGATGACGATGGACTGAACGACGGGAAGGAGAAGGCGCTCGGAACCGACCCGTCGAAAGTCGACAGCGATAACGACGGACTGCGGGACGGAAAGGAAGTGGAAATCGGAACGGATCCGCTGAAAAAGGACAGCGACGGCGACGGGCTGAGCGACGGGTTCGAACACGGGTTCGGAACGAACCCGAATAGCCGCGTTCTCACGGGAGGACTGTATCTCGTTTTCCTGAGCCTCCTCGTCGGAACCGGGTTGCTGGTACAGCGAAACGGAACCGAATGGCTCCCGATGCTGTTCGGTAACGACACGAGAACTGGACGCGAACCGGAACCAGAACCGCCGGCGCAGAGTGAAACGATGACGACGGATGCGGATCGCGTACTGGAACTCCTGCGCGAAAACGGCGGGCGCCTTCCACAAGGAGAGATTATCGAGCGGACCGGCTGGTCGAAATCGAAGGTCAGTCGCCTGCTGTCGAAAATGGAAGACAGAGAACAAGTCAGCAAGATCAATATCGGCCGGAAAAACATCGTTATTCTCTACGGCCAGGAACCGGGGAATACGAACAATTCATCCAAAAAGCAGGAGTAGAAGCGGTTGAAGCTGCCATGCACACACACAGATTCGACGGTGAAATTCGGCAAATTTAAGTCATCCATATTACATTCGAGCCGGATAGAAGCCGCATCTGGTGCGGATATATTCGTTTTACATCCCTGCTAAGATACCCCCTTAATCAGTCTATAGTAATGGGGTTAGGGAGAAACGTGGAAGACAAGAGCCAGTCGTCTCCTGTGGTTGGGGCGGCAGGGCTATAGGACACACCCATGAACTACCCTGACACACTAGACGGACGTGCGGCAGTTCGTTCCGGCTTGGTCCACGATACGGGAGGACGTACCGGTCCGGAGCGACAGTACGAGCGGCCCGTAGGACGAACGGAGGAGATGTAGGATGTGCGGAATCATCGCTCGCATCGGCGAAGGAGATGCGATTACGAAACTCGTAACGGGGCTCGAAAACCTCGAATACCGAGGCTACGATTCCGCCGGCGTCGCAGTCCAGAACGGGTCCGGAATCTCCGTGTACAAGCGCTCGGGACAGATATCCGAGCTAAAAGACAGCATCGTCGGAAGCGTCCCGAAGGGGAACGTCGGTATCGGCCATACTCGCTGGAGTACGCACGGTCCGCCGACCGACGCGAACGCCCATCCGCACACCAGCGAGACGGAAAACGTCGCCGTCGTCCACAACGGTATCATCGAGAACTACACCGAGCTGAAGGAGTGGCTCGAAGGAAAGGGCCACGAGTTCACGAGCGATACCGACACGGAAGTCATCCCACATCTCTTCGAATACTATCTCGATGACTCGCCGAGTATCGAAGACGCGTTCCGCAAAACCATCAACGACCTCGAAGGGAGCTACGCGGTGGCCGCGCTCGTCGACGGCGTCCACGCCATCTACGCGGCCCGACAGGGATCGCCGCTCATCCTCGGACTGGACAACAACGAGTACTACCTCGCCAGCGACGTTCCGGCCTTCCTCGACCACACGGACAGGGTCGTGTACTTCGAGGACGGCGACGTCGCCGTCCTCGAACCGAACGGCGTGACGATGACCGACCTCGAAGGTAACATGGTCACTCGCGACGTGGAACGAATCGACTGGGACCCCGAGGACGCCGGAAAAGGCGGATACGAGCATTACATGCTCAAAGAGATCAACACCCAGCCTAACGCACTCACCAACACCATCGAGGGGCGAGTGGGCGACAGCGGGGTCAACCTCGAAGCCTTCCCGGAAGGATCGTTCGAAGGCGTCGACGACGTGCAGTTCGTCGCCTGTGGAACGTCGTACCACGCGGCGCTGTACGGGCAACAACTCCTCAACCAGACGGGGATGCGCGCACAGGCGTTCCGTGCCAGCGAGTACGTCGACTCGGCGACCGGTTCCGTCACGGAGAACACGCTGGTCATCGCCGTCACGCAGAGCGGAGAGACGGCGGACACCCTCGGCGCACTCCGCGGAGCGAAAGAGCGGGGCGCACGGACCGTCACGGTGACGAACGTGATGGGTTCGACCGCGGCCCGGGAGGCCGACGACGCGCTCTTCATCCGCGCCGGCCCCGAAATCGGCGTGGCCGCCACGAAGACGTTCTCCTCGCAAGCGGTCATGCTCTCGCTTCTCTCGTTCCGCCTCGCGGAGGACATCGAGACGGCAACCGCACCGGAGGACAAGGCGGAACTGCTCGAGGACTTGGAGGAGCTTCCCGAACACGTTCAGCGGGTCCTCGATACCACGACCGCCAAACGGATCGCTAGCCGGTACACCGGGAGCGAGGCGTTCTTCTTCATCGGTCGTGGGCTGAACAACGCCGTCGCCAAGGAGGGCGCACTGAAGTTCAAGGAGATCACCTACGAACACGCGGAAGGCTTCGCCTCCGGCGAACTGAAACACGGGCCGCTCGCGCTCGTGACGCCGGACACGCCCGTGTTCGCGCTGTTCAACGGCGACAAGGACAAGAAGACGCTCCAGAACGCCAAGGAGGCACAGGCGCGCGGCGCGCCGATCGTCTCGGTTGCACACGCGAACCACCCCGCCGAGAAGATATCCGATGCGTTCCTCGAAATCCCCGAGACACATCCCATGTGGTCGGGACTGCTGGCGAACGTTCAGCTGCAGTTGGTGTCCTACTACGCAGCGAAGAACTTGGGCCGGCCGGTAGACAAGCCACGAAACTTGGCAAAGAGCGTTACGGTCGAATAACCCACGGAAGGGACGACGGTAGTGTCATGGAGTGCGGTCCGTTTTTCTTCGCGGGGGCTGGGTTCGAAGTCGGTGGGCGTGAAAGAGCGCGAGCGTCGCAAACGCGAAAACGGTCGCCAGCGCGACGTAGATGACGAACGCGCTGTCGAACATCCACGTGAACGCCGTTCCACCGGTGCTGAAGATACCGAGCGAGAGATATCGAATACTCCAATCAGGGGAGGACATCGTTTCTCTGGGTTACCCGGACGGACCATTATTATCCACCGAGTAAACGGGTATCGAAGATGTCAGTAGCAAGGATGGATTTGCGGGGATGAAAGACCAAGGGACAGATATGTGAAAACGGCTGAAACGAACGATATCCGGCGAGCCAAAACTTATTACTACCAGTACTGAGTAGTAAGAAATGTCCCAGCGTCGCCGTGGCAGACGTCTGTTGGGACAGCTGTCATCCATACCCTTCCAAACACTGAAATGGAGAGCGGTAGCTCGGGATGAAGTCGGATATCGGGGTGGAATCGAAGGGGGAGAGAGTACATTTCGTGTGCGCTCACCGAAATCGCAGTTCGGTTTTTCGGATGGCCGATCCGCATTCACTTCTTGTCAGCATCTCGGAAGAGAATGACTGATCTCCACACCGGTTTTCCGCTGCTTTCGTGAACAGACACACACCACGTTTCCTCTGCTTTCCGTTACGATTGACCAACGGTCCCTGAAACCCATTCTTCAGCTCAAAATATAACCCTAGTGCGGAAGTTGTTATCAATTATAACTAATAAAACTTTGCCCCCATAGGTCTTCCACGTGGTTCGCTTGAAGAAAGCAAAGGAAACGTGGTGTGGGTGTCTCTCTTAAAAAACCACAGCAAAGGAATCAGAGGAAGCAAAGGAACAGGTGGTTTTAAGATGTGTCGAAGAGTGACATGATCCAATGGGATCTCACCGCTTCAACAGATCCACAACGCCATTCAGGAATCGCGAGGCACTCCTGGACGATTACACTCCGGATACCTTCGTGGGACGAGATGATGAGTTAGATGAGTACCACGAGGCTCTCGAGCCCGTCATCTATGGGGAACAACCGAACAACATCTTTCTTTACGGCAAAACGGGAGTAGGAAAGACTGCTGCAACAAAATATCTGCTACGGAACCTCGAAGAAGACGCAAACCAGTTCGAAGATCTCGAACTAGCGACCGCGTATATCAACTGCGATGGGTTCGAAACGAGCTACCGCGTCGGAGTCGCGCTTATCAATGCACTTCGAGATCCTGCCGACCAGATCTCCGAGTCAGGGTACAGTACATCCGAGATATATGCGATGCTTTGGGACGATCTCGACGCGGACGGCGGTATCGTCTTACTCGTCCTCGACGAGGTCGATCATATCAATCAAGGAGAAGATAGTATTCTCTACCAACTATCTCGCGCACGCGAGAACGAAAACTTGCGAGAAGCACGTGTTGGTGTTATCGGAATTAGCAACGACCTCACGTTCCGAGATCGTCTCTCGCCAAAGGTTCGCTCGTCGCTCTGTGAACGAACTATCTCATTTCCACATTACACTGCAACTGAACTCCTTGAGGTCCTCGAACAGCGCTCCGAAGTTGCGTTTAAATCAAACGTTCTTTCCAATGAGGTTCTCCCAAAGTGCGCTGCACTCGGCGCACAGAGCGCAGGTGATGCTCGACACGCGCTGGATCTTCTTCTAACAGCGGGTGATATTGCCCGTGGAAATGAGAGCGAGACTGTGCAGGAGCGGCACGTCGATCACGCTTTGGAACGCGTTGAAAAGGAAGAAATCACGGAAGGAATTTCGAATCTCACCGAACATGAGCAACACATCCTCTATGCGTTGGCAACACTCGACGCCGAAGACGGGACACCTGTCCGGTCGCGAGAAATCTATCCGCGTTACCGGAATATGTGCTCGCTGTCTGGCCGCGACGCACACACCAGTCGATGGCTTCGCGATCATCTGGATGAACTAGGAATGCTCGGGATTCTCTCGGTAACGGAGAAGAACGAAGGATTAGCCGGTGGGAAGTATCGAGAGTACGATCTCCAGCAGGAACTTACTCTCGTCGTCAACGCACTGGAAGACACATTAGCCTCGATTGGTGTTCACGAGAGTCTGAGGTCCTATCACGAGGGATAGCATAGGAAATCCGGTGTGTGTTCCAGACGGAGATCGTCGAAGCGAAAAGCAGCTATTCCGCGTACTCAGACACGAAGGCGTCCGCCGTCTCGAACACGGTATCCGCGGCGTCGGGGTCGCGGGCCTCGGCGGCGATTCGAACTAGCGGTTCGGTGCCGCTGGCGCGGATGAGGAACCATCCTTCGTCGAGCGATACGCGCACGCCGTCGATGGTGGTGGCGTCGGCGTAGCGGTCGGTGACGGCCTCCGAAAGGGACGCCATCAGCCCGGTTTTGTCCTCGACGTGGACGTTCTTCCGGCGAATCGGATACTCGCCCACGTCGGCGGCGAGTTCCGACAGCGTCCCGTTCTCGGCGACGAGTTCGGCGAGGCGGCAGGCCGCGAGCGGACCGTCGGGGCACAGCGTCTGGTCGGCCCAAATCCACGCGCCGGACTGCTCGCCGCCGAAGACGACGCCGGGTTCGGTCGCTCGCTCGGCGACGTACACGTCGCCGACCTGCGTTCGTACCACGTCCGCGCCCTGTTCTTCCAGCACGTCCTCCACGATGAGGCTGGTATCGACCGGCGTCGCAATCGTTTCGCCGGCGGCGACGTGCTGGCGGGCGAAAAGCGTGAGAAGCACGTCGCCGGAGAGGAAATCGCCGTTCTCGTCAACGGCCATCATGCGGTCCGCGTCGCCGTCGTGGGCGATTCCCAGGTCGGCACCGATCGCGGTGACGTGCTCACAGAGCGACTGGCAGTTCTCCGCGGTGGGTTCGCTGGGGCGGGCGGGGAAACGGCCGTCGGGTTGTGCGTTTAGCGTCTCCACGTCGCACCCGAGTTCGTAGAGTGCGTCGGCGGTGACCGCACCGGCCCCGTTACCGACATCCACCACGACCGAGAGGTCGGCGGGGGAGACGGCCTCGGCGAGGGTTTCGACGTGTTCGTCGTGTGCGCCGCCCCAGTGTGTCTCCTCGCCGGTCGCGTCCCAGTCCGCGAGGTCGAACGCTTCCTCCTCGATGACACAGGTGATCTCCTCGCGCTGGTCCGCGTCGAACGCCTGCCCGGAGGGGTTCCAGAGCTTGATACCGTTGTCCGTCGACGGGTTGTGCGACGCGGTGACGGAAACACCGGCGTCGGCGTCCTTCCATTCGACGCTTCGGGCGACGGTCGGCGTCGAGGCGAGACCGATGTTGATGACGTCCGCGCCGCACTCGCGAAGGCCGGCGGAGAGGGCGTCCATCAGGAATCGACCACTGTCTCGGGGATCGCGCCCGATGACGACGCGCTCTGCGCCGGTCGAGGCGAGCGCTCGACCGACGGACAGTGCGAGGTCTCCGGTAACGACATCGCCGACGGGGCCACGAATTCCGCTGGTTCCGAACATTGATTCGTACGACAGTCGGGACGGGCAAAAGGGTTCCCTTCGTTGAGGACCGTTCAGCGGAGAGCGTCCGTGAGATGGACGTTTGTACCGATTTAGTGGACGATAAATCGTCCACTAAATCGGCATCGAATTGCGGGTGGGATCGGACAAATAGTGAGAGAGTATATCACGCACGGAGTCCAATAGCCTATCGAAACGGACGAGGGAAGATGTACACCGAGATACTCGTGCCGACGGACGGAAGTGCCGGAGCGACCAGCGCACTGGAACACGCGTTTCACTTGGCGGAGAAGTTCGATACCGGACTCCACGTCGTGTACGTCTTCAACACGACCAATAGCCCGCTCGCGCTCGACAACGTACTCACGGACGTGCACAACCCGCCGGGAGAATCCATCGTCGAAGAGGCGGTGCGCGAAGGAGAGGAGCGCGGCCTTTCCATCGAAGGCCACGTACTGAAAGGCGTCCCGTACGAAACCATCGTCGAGTACGCAGCAGAAAACGACATCGGCCTCATCGTGATGGCGACCCACGGTCGAAGCGGCCTCAAACGAGGGGTCGTCGGAAGCGTCACCGAAAACGTCGTTCGTCGGTCGGAAATCCCCGTTCTGACGGTCCAAATGCGGGATATCATCGACAACTCGACTGCTTGAGTTCCGAGCTATCCGAACCCGTATTCCCGAGTTTCCGAACCGGAGTAGGGTCGGCGACAGGGCGGTGAGCGCGAAACTCGGACCGTTTGTGGCAACATGGTGGTGAAAGCACTAACGTTATATTTGAGTATGCGAAACCATAAATTAGATGGGTCGAATTCAGGAGGCGGCAACTCCATGGGTGGAGTAGCGAACGACTGGAAGGAAACCGCTATGGACGAAAAGCGGAGGATTCGATGAAATACTCGCTCCGCGAAGTTCTCTCGTATCTCGGACCGGGATTCATCATCAGCGTCGCGTACATGGACCCGGGGAACTGGGCGACGAACATCTCCGGGGGTGCGAAGTTCGGGCCGGCGCTGCTCTGGGTCATCGTCCTCGCGAGTTTCATGGCGATGGGAATTCAGATAGTCGCGGCGAAACTCGGTATCGCGACGGGGAAGGGCGTCGCTCAGCTCTGTCGGGAGCGGTTTTCCCGTCGCACCGTCATCGTCCTCTGGACCGCTGCGGAACTCGCCATGATAGCGACGGATATGGCGGAGATCATCGGGGCAGCCATCGGGTTCAGCCTCATCTTCTCGCTTCCGTTGTGGGCCGGTGCGATTCTGGCCGGAGCCAGTTCGTTCGCGCTCCTCGGCGTCAGAACGGCGCATAAACGCGGATTTCGATGGGTCGAACTGGTCATCATGTCCTTCGTCGGAATCATCGCGCTCGCGTTCGTCTTCGAGATGGCTCTCGCAAAGCCAACGGGGGGTCAGATCGCACGAGGGCTTTCGCCGGGAATCCCCAACTCGAACGCGCTCTACATCGCCATCGGGATACTCGGGGCCACCGTGATGCCTCACAGCGTCTATCTCCACCCGTACATCGTGCAGGACCGTCGGAGTCGCCTCATCGAGGACGAGGGGGACACCGAGGCGGTCCACCGGCGACACTACGTCCTGGAGAGCGTGGATACCGTCATCGCGCTGTTCGGGGCCATGTTCGTGAACGCCGCGATGCTCATCGTCGCGGCGGCGGCGCTTCAGGGGACGGGCATCGAGACGCTCAATGAAGCGTACGTCACGCTCACGGGCGTGTTCGGCGCGAACGCTAGTTTGGCGTTCGGCATCGCGCTCATCGCCGCCGGCCTCTCCTCGTCGCTCGTTGCGACGATGGCCGGACAGACGGTGATGGACGGCTTCCTCGACCTCAACATCAACGTCTGGATTCGTCGGTCGGTGACGCTCGCGCCCAGTCTCGCCATCGTGATGGCCGGGTTCGACCCGACGTCCGTCCTCGTCGCATCACAGGTCGCACTGAGCTTCGAACTCCCGTTCGTCCTCATCCCGCTGGTCTGGTTCACGCGCGAGGAGGGCATCATGGGGTCGTTCCGTAACTCCTCGCGGACGACGGGCGTCCTCGGCATCGTCATCGCGCTCATCATCGTCCTCAACATCTGGCTCCTCTACTCGACCCTACTCGGCTGACGCGGGCGGCGATTTTAGCCGAGATGATCCAAAATACGTTCGGTGGCTGCTCGGAGGGGATACCTAGACGGGCTGTGGCCCGTCTTCAGGTATCTCGGTCGGTTCCATCGGTTCCTGAACGCGGAATACCATCGCGCCTTCGTTCTCGTAGACGAGTTTGTACCGGTCGGAACCGACGAGGTGTTCGCGCATCCACGGCTTCTGGTATTCATCGACACCGCGGACGGTGTAGTGACCTTTCGGGACGTACACGTAGTCCGGGTCGACGTCGTTCGAAATCATCTTCTTCGTTAGACACGTCTTGCTCGGACAGCGTGACATCCGCTTGTACAAGCCGAGTTGATGCCGGTAGTGGTTGTGGCCCTCCCACTCGACCCCCCACGGCCCGACGAGGATGGCGCGGTCGGTCATGAGCGGAAACCACTCGGCGCTGTCGCCGAGAACGAGGAAGTCGGAATCCGATGCCGTACTCTGCTGGACCCATTCCATCGCGGCCATGTCGTCGTCGTCCACGAACGACGGCTGCGTCGTACTCCCGAGATGGGAGTGGAGGCCGCTCCCGGCGAACGAGATGCCGACGCTCGTAACGAGGATGGTGATGGCGATGACGACGGCGAGCGGCACGGAGCGGGAGTAGCGCGTCTTTTTCGTCCACTGTTGAATCCGTGGGATGATGACCTCGAAGACGAGTATCGCGACCATCATCGCACCGGCGGGGAACTGGAACCGTACTTTTCCGAGCATGTACGCGCCGGTCAGCATCCAAATCGGGAGGAAGAACCGGCGTTTAGCGACGAGGTACGCTGCACCCGCGAACGACCCGATGTAAAACACGATAGGCCATCTCATGTCCAACGGATAGACGAACTGTTTGAGCAGACGGTGAGTCCCGCCGCCGATACCGGTGTGCGTCCCCGAAGCGGCGGTGAAGATGCTGACACCGTGAATGGCGACGATTTGGAGCCACCACGGCGAGGAAATCGCGAGTCCGCCGGCGACCACGGTTGCACCGTACAGCAACCCTCGCGGCGTTCTGCTGAAGGAGACGAACATCACGAGGTACGTCGTTCCGAAGAACACCGTGTAAACTGGGTGGGTGAGTACCGTCAAGCCGAACAGGATGGCTGAGGCGAGGAGCCACTTCCGTTCCCCGGTTTTGAACATTCGGATACCGGTGTATGCGCCGGTCACGACGAACAGAAATGCGGGGGCACGGACGACACCCCCCGCCGAGAGGTGCCACTGGAGAATCGGCGGCGTCACCGCGAGGACGAGCGTGGCGAATCCGGCCCGCGGCGTCGAGTCGAGGACCTCGTGTGCGAGATAGTAGAACGGGACGAGGTACAGAATCGTCACGAGGCCGGGGAGGAACCGGCTGAGCGTAATGGGACCGACACCGGTCACGTCCATGAGTATCGCCGAGACGTAGTACATGAGCGGCGGATAGCCGAACGGAACCCCGTCCTTGGTGTACAGCGGAATTCGAGCGGGAAGGCCGTAGCCGTGGGCACTGATTTCACTGGCGATTTTGAGATATAGCCCGGCCCCGTACGCCGGGTACGGGTGCACAAGAAGATAGGTGAGATACACCAGTACACCGGTTCCTATCGCCGCTGCGAGCCATGCGCGCTCGTCGTTCGCTAACTCGACGATCTTCGATACGACATCCAAGTTTTGTCGTTCGTTGACACCATGTGACATCAGACTTCACTCCAACTTCGATAGTTGACTGACGGGGTAGCCGGGAATCGTCCCTCGGCACCGTTCGATTCGTGCCGTGCAGGTACCCAGCACGACGGATATCCGTTGGCGTGCCGGACGGGGACGAGCGGCGTTGCTCGTACTGAGGGGCAACCGACTATACTTTCTTTCTGGCCGCCGTGCGTACAATTCACATGCGTACTGTTCTCACATCCGACCCCTTCGGAAGGGGAATGCGAAACCGGAGCAGTGTCCGTGGCGAGCAGCACGGAGGTGCGATACGATGATTGGGAGGGCATCTTTTTCATAGCGTGTACGTGGACACTTTTTATTATCGCGTGGCTAAGCCGTTCAAGCACTGTTTGAAGACGGAATAAACGATATAGTACTATCCTACCGTGAAACGGGAGCTATGGAACGATAATAGATGAGACACGTATGGGCAAATATAGCACGGCATAGTTAATTTTTGTGGTGCAAGTGATGTCATGGAAGATGTTCTCAAAGAACATTCACCAGAGAAAGGAAAGAAAGACGTTAAGTTATAAATAATAAAAGGGTAACTCCAACTCTCTGTAGACAACAATACCCATACCGCTCGTTTCAGCCACAACTCCCCCCAGTCTCGTCCCACCGCTGACCCTCTCTCGTCTTCCAAGCGGGACGGTGTCCCAACGGCGTGACGAGGACCTCCCTTACAATGTCACCAACCAAGGAAACTGATCGACACACGGCAGAACCCACTCCGAAGACGCGACGACGTGAACTGCTTGCCGCCCTCGGCATAACGCTCGGTAGCGGGTGTATCGAGGAAGCACGGTCGTTGGTTAGCCGCGATAGCCCGTCACAGATATCCTTCTCGATAAAAACGCTCCCCGCGGATGCGAATCCACGAGCGATCCGCATCGCACAGTTCCTCGCGAGACAACTCCGTACAGTCGGTATCGCCGCCGAAGTCGTCCCGATGGGACGCGTCGAGTTATGGCGAGACGTCCTCCTCAACCAATCGTTCGACTGCTACGTCGGACAGCATCCCGGTATCGACGATCCCGACGAACTCAGGACGCTCCTCCACTCCCGATTCGACGCCGAAACCGGCTGGCAGAACCCGTTCGGCTACGCGAACCTCCGTGTCGACGACCTCCTCACAGCCCAACGAAAACAGAGCGGAAAAAAGCGGACGAAGACGCTCCGGAAGCTACAGCGGGCGATAGCGCGGGATCAACCCTTTTCGGTCGTCGCGTTTCCCGACGAAATCCGAGCGACGCGAACGGACAGTTTCGGTGGTTGGGCGGGATACGAGACGGTTCACTCCCTCTTTGGATATCTCTCGGTACGCGCGAAAGCCGACGGGGAACCGCTCCGAATGACGATACAGGATTCGGCACCGACGGTGAACCTCAACCCGCTCGCGGTCGAGTTCCGAAGCGACGAAACGGTACTCGACCTACTGTATGATTCCCTGGGACGTCGGATAGACGGCGAGGTTCGTCCGTGGCTTGCCCGCTCATGGGAGTGGCTCTCGGCTACGGACACACCCACCGTCACGGTTCATCTCCGGGACGAGTTGTGGTGGCACGACGGCAAGCCACTCACGGCAGAAGACGTCGCATTCACCTACAAATTCCTCGGAGATACCTCGCTCGGGTCGCTCGAAAGCCCGGTTCCAGCACCTCGATTCAGAGACTCGGTTTCGGTGGTGAAGTCGGCAAGGGCTATCGACGACCGAACCGTTCGAATCGAGTTCGAACGTGCCAATCGAGACGTCGCGACGAAGGCGTTTTCCACGCCCGTACTGCCGAAGCACATCTGGAAATCGAAACACGGACAGGCAGAAATCGCCGGATTCGGTGGCGACTCGACCACGACCGAGGCGCTCGTCTGGAGTAACATGGAAGCGGTCGGAAGCGGACCACTACAGTTCAGCGATGCGAAATCGAAGACGTGGCTAACGTTCAAGCGGTTCGACCACCATTTCCTCCGGCATCTCGATACGGGTACGGGTAAACTGGACGCGAACGCCGATTCGACGCCGGAACCCGAGTATCTACAACAGTACGCGGGCGGCCCTGCATTCGAGGAGTTACAGTTCCACGTCGTGCCCTCGGGAGGGGCGGCGGCAAAACTCGTGCTGAGCGACGAGGCCGATGGGACCGCAACGGGAGTCACGGCGAGCCAAGTGCGCAATATCGGACGTTCGGAGAACGTCCAGTTACACGTCGATACGTCGCCAGCGATGTATCACGTCGGTTTCAACGTTCGAAAGGCACCGTTCAGCAACGTTCGCTTCCGGCGAGCGGTCGCTCGGTTGCTCGATAAGAGCTACATCGTCGACGATGTGTTCAGCCAGTACGCCGAACCGGCGGCGAGTCCGTTGGCGCAACACGACTCGTGTGCATCGGAGTTGCGATGGAACGGAACGGACCCGGAGTTACCCTTCCCCGGCGAAGGAGGCACGCTCGACGTCGAAAAAGCGAAGCAGGCGTTCAGGGATGCGGGGTATCGGTACACGAACGGCGGGGACCTACTACAACGATGAACGGTCGAGTCGAGGTTCGGGCGGATGAACGACTGGAAATCGCGGTTCAGACGGGTGAACAGTGGATACGTGGAAAACGGAGAGCACCCGAGAACAAATCGTCGATGGATATTCATCACGAGGTGGATGACGCGTGAGCTTAGGCGAAATCACCGGGTTCGTGCTCGTCGGGGAGCTACTGATGCTCGGTCTTGCCACGACGTTCGTCGTCGGACGGACGGGTCTCAACCGTGCACGTCGGCAGTTCCGCGAGCGACTCCGCGACGTGTACCCGCACCTCGGTCTCCTGCTAGTCGTTCTCGGGGTGAACAAGGTTGCCCGCGAGTACGGGCCCGAACTATCGTGGCTCATCGGATGGAACATCACCAGTCGGATTCACCGGTTCGAAGGCAACTTCGTCGGGGCGATACAGTCGGTCGCACGACCGGAGTTCACGATGTACTTCTCGTTCATGTATATTTACGGCTACGTGTTCCTCCTCGTGTTCCCGTTCATCGCGTATTTCGCACTGACGGATGAAAGACCGCTGAAGAAAGCCGCAGTCGCGTTCACGGTGAATTACAGTCTCGGGCTGGTGTGCTACATCCTGTTCATTTCCTACGGGCCGCGAAACCTGATACCCGACGTCGTTCATCCGCTGCTGTATTCGACGTACCCTGAGTCCCAGATACTGACCGGGCAAGTGAACGCGAACACGAACGTCTTCCCCTCCCTCCACACGTCGCTTTCGGTCAGTTCCGCGCTTCTCGCGTTTCAAACTCGCGAATCATATCCCCGCTGGACCGTCGTTGCTATCCCTATAGCGGCAAGTATCATCTTCGCCACGATGTATCTCGGAATCCACTGGGCGACCGATGTCTGTGCAGGCAGTGTCCTCGGGGTCGGAAGCGTTCTCATCGCGGACCGGTACATTTCGGACGAGTCGCACAAAGGGCATGGGGAAGAAGAATAGAGCAGAACGGACGACGAAAACGGAGAGCAAGGAGCAGGCGAGAAGGAACGGCGAAAGCGAAAAGAGGGAGAACGGAAAGGGGGAGAACGGAAAGGGGCTGAAAAGTGGGAGAGACAGAAAGGGAAAAAGAGATCGCTACGTGATTGGAGTATCGCTCGTTTTCGAGGTAGTTGACAACTGCTCAAAAATAGATCGAATAATGGAATGAATGATGTGTTCGGTTCAGTGATAGATGATGACATAGCGCGTGGAGACACACACACCACGTTTCCAGTGAAATGGGGGAAAGGGAGGTGGGGGTGCAGATGAAATGGGGGTTTGAGGGAATATTATCGGCCGGTAAAGACAGGATATTGATGGATATAGATATTCCACTTCGAAATTGGAGAAAATAAGTGTGAGCGAGGAAATATTGCGGTTAGCGGGGGGACACCGCATTTCCAGTGAAAATAGACGATTTTAAAATTCTGAGTGAGGGGCGGAGAAACGCAGTACATCGGCGAATAGAATCGAGAAAGGATGGAGAAATTACACTGGAAACGTGGTCTCCTTCAGGGGCCGAAAGCCGACGGATAGCCGAACGACAATCGAACGACAACCGGATCATAGCCGAACGACGGCTGAACCATAGCCGAACGACAACCGGATTCAGGACCAAACGACAGCCGAATAATCGGCGGATTTCACTGGAAGCGAGGTGTCCATCACGAAAACAGATATCCATCGACCGTAGACAACGAACCGAGCGGAATAGGATGAATGCTGGCACGAGAAAAACGAACCCACGATAATTCACCGGAAACGTGGTGTGTTACACTGTCGGATTTCACTGGAAACGTGGTGTGAGGACGATCCACAAAACCACACCACGAGACGAACAAACCGCAAGAAAGGAGATGGTCCACGAGGGGAGACGGCAATTGGATAGAAACACGACAATAACGGGATGAAAACGTGATAACACCCGGGTGAGACTGCAACAACACCCGAACGGGATTTCACAACACCCGAGTGGAGACTGCAACAACACCCGAACGAGAACTACACCGACCTATTCGAAACGGTGGAGACACACCACGTTTCCAGTGAAACCGGATCGGGGAAGTAATCCACCTCGGTTTCAGGTGAACCAACCCGTGATACATCATGGGTTACAAATTGTGATTAGCTTAATGGACTTTAACGCTTTGTTAGTATATGTATTTTTCTATCCAGTCCCCGCTAGTGGCAATCTGATGCCATTTGTTCCCGGCAATATTCACCTGTTGGTTCACCACCCACCCACCCTTTCCCCCCATTTCACTGGAAACGTGGTGTGTGTCTCCAATCATTCTCCCGACACAACGGGCACGTCATTGGTGGCGGTATCTCCCGCGAAGATGCCCGAACGACCACTACTCGGGTGTACCATCGTGGGGCGACCACTGTCAGGACGATATACAGAGCTCTCCTTTCCGTTTATTGCTCGGTTGTTTCACGCCCGGAACAGTAAAGGGATTTCACTGGAAACGTGGTGTCCATGAGCGACGCCGACTCGGACGAACTCTTCTCTCGGGAGGACCTCATCTTCGCGAAAAAGGAACTCCTCGAAATCAATCATCTTCCGACTCACGGTCGAATCGTCGGCCGGGACGACGAAATTTCGGCTCTCGCAAACGCGCTGAATCCCGCACTGTTCAACCAGTCACCGAGCAACGTCCTCCTGTACGGGAAAACGGGGACCGGAAAGTCACTCTGTGCGAAACACGTCTCCCGTCGCCTCGTCGACGAAGCCGACGAGGAGGGTGTCACCGTCGGAGTCGCTTACGTGGACTGTGCACAGGACAGCACCGAAACGCAGGCAGTCCAGACGATTGCGAGTACGACGAACACGTCGGAGACGGACATCTCGATTCCTGACAAGGGTATCTCTACCTCCACGTATTATAAGCGTCTCTGGAAAATTCTCGATGCGTTGTACGACGTGGTCGTCATCATCCTCGACGAGATCGACAAACTGGAAAACGACGATATCCTGATGCAACTCTCGCGTGCAGGGGAGGCGGGAAAGCTTCGACACTGCAAGCTCGGCGTCATCGGCATCAGTAACAAGATCAAATATAAAGACCGGATGGACGAGCGAGTCAAGTCGAGTCTCTGTGAACGCGAGTTCGTCTTTCCGCCGTACGACGCCAACCAGCTTCGAGCCATCATGGAGGCCCGTAGCGACGCGTTCAAACAGGGTGTCTTGGAACCCGGAACGATTCCGCTTGCCGCCGCACAGGCCGCACAGGAACACGGTGACGCCCGCAAGGCTATCGACATCCTCCGATACGCGGGCGAACTCGCACAGGCGGAGAACGCGGAGCGAGTTCGGGAAGAGTACGTAAAGAAGGCCCGCGAACGCGCGGAAAACGACCGTTTTCGCGAACTCATTCGCGGCGCGACACCACACTCGAAATACGCGCTGCAAGCGCTCGCGATCCTTTCGTTGGATAATCCCGATGTGGACGCCTTTCGCACGAGTCTGGTGTACGAAGTGTACGAACAGGTCTGTCGGCAGATGGATAGCGACCCGCTTTCGACCCGCCGCGTTCGGGATTTGCTCCGTGAACAGGCGTTCCTCGACGTGATCGAACAAGCCCGTCAGAGCGGGGGGAGCGCAGAAGGGAGCTACACCGAGCATCGACTCCTCGAAGATCCACAGGTCGTGAAAAAAGTGCTCGTCACCGAGGAGTAAACGGTTTGGTCGTTGAGAAGTATACAGCTTCGTCGTCGAAGGAGGACGGTCGAGGGCAATGGAGACCAGCGCGGCAGGGATTTTAGTGAGGCAGGAATTTTAGCGAGACAGAGTTTCCGGTGAACTGGATGCGATCAGCTACTACCCCATCGTTCTCGGCATCGTTCGTCACAGAAGGCACGTATCCGAAATCCACTCCCATCGTCGTCAGCAATTACGGGGTGCCATCGGTGGGTTTCGACCCGCGAACCACAGCAGGAACACGTTTCGACGTTCGTCCTCGTTTCGCTTGGATTCGCCGTTCTCGTCCCCTTTGATACCAGACATCCTTGTCCGTCGTTTCCGTTCATCGCTCTCTTCTCGTATATCACACACATCCATTCTAATATATAATTTTCTCTTCATTTTGTATCGTGTCTACGTTGGTTGAAAATTCTGAAAATAATCAGTATTCGATCATATCCTGCCGTTTTTTATCTCGGTTTCGTCGCTTGCGTTCGTGATAGAGCGTGGCCTCTGTCCGGAGAAGCGTAATTACGAATGCCGAGACCGTCTCGACGAAACCGACTCGGCGAAGTTGAACCGCCGAAATCGACCCCTCAAAGCTAACCTCTCAAAGTCGACCCCTCAAAGCTAACCCATCGAGATCGGACCGACCACCATTACTTCGATATCAACCGAGACCTCGAAACGGGCTGATTTCTACGTATCGATGTCGGTTCCCGATTCCGAATCCAGTCCTAAATCGGGTTGAATGAATTCCGTGACGTACACGGGTATCGAGTCGCTACTCCGTGCCCGGCGAACGACCAACTGGAACGTCAGCACCCCAAGGACGATGAGTGCGAGATTCGCCGACTGGTTGTTCGCGTAAACGAGGTCGAACGTATGTGGCGTATCGAGCAGCGGATATAGCGGTTTGATACCCATCGGCGTGATGACGTCTCCTGCGAGATGACAACAGATGCCGCCGAACCCCGTAACGAACCCGTACAGCGCTTCTTCGCGTTTACCATCCAATGCGAGTGGCTTGAGCCAGTATGCGAGGAGGGCGAGAACTCCTCCGGCAAGGAGCGCCGCCCAAAACGTATGGGTGATTCCTCTGTGTCCGAACTGTGCGATGTGAAGGTCGATGTCGGGAGCCATTCCCATCGGAAGCGCTGTTACAACTACTATTTTTGCCGCCCGTGTCTCTTCCCGCGTGACGAGGCCGAAAACGACGAATCCGAACACGGCCAGTACGATTCCGAAGTGACCGATCGGATTCATGGGGTCACCGACTGCTTGACATCCTCTGCCATTATCAAACCGTCCTACGTAACATTCCTCCCAAAACGTACTGCTTCAACCGTGTAGACTTTAAGTTCCAATGGAGATGGTCTCTTTATCTAACTTATTGGTGTTTCCCGGCTACATTGTCGTATTCGACTATAATGACGCCGTTCTATCACTAACTCTTCCCTCCTATAGCTAGTCCAACCGCTCTTTCGAATCCGACGTGCTGGCCGTCGCACGTCCGATCTCGGTCCCTCAGTAGCTTCTCTCAGTCACTCGATGGTTTCCCTCAGTCACTCGATGATTTCCCTCAGTCACTCAGTAGTCTCCCAGTCATTCGGTGGTCTCTCAGTCACGTTAGTGGTCTTTTTTGGTCACGGCCAGCGCACTTCCGATGAGTTGTTCCGTATCCCTGCGGAGTCGCTGTGAGATCGCGGACGTCGAGATATCGAGTTCGTGTGCGAGTTCGTTCTGCGAGATTCGACGCGGAATCTCGTAGTATCCACACTCGAACGCCATCCGAAGCAGTTGCTTTTGCTTCTCGGTCAACCCGACGACGTCGGTTTCTTTGTGATCCGTCGCGTTACCCAACTGGTTGACGCGGAACGTTACGTCGTTTTCCAAGCAGTATTCCCGGAACGAGACGAGCGCTTGTCGGGTCGGTATCTGCATTCTCACGACCCAGCCGCCATCACCGCTTTCCACGTCGAGTATTCGCGCGTCGAGTTCAGGGCATCGCGGCGCGATGAGTTCGACGGTGGAAACTGGTTCGAGGCGATATACACGGCGACCTTCGTACGTTTCAACCAGCACCGGTTCGGCAACCGTGTAGTCCTGCTGTAACTCACGTTCGAACGTCTCGAAATCCTCGCCCCGAACCGAGATGAAGAGATGTTTGGGGGTTGTTCCAGTCAAATGCTCGGTTTCGATGGTAACGTCGGAGACGGCTTTGATCGTGGGAGAAAGAAGTAGGTCAGGGCCCGAGAGAGAGACTTCGGCGACGATATCGTACAGTTTTTGTTCTATACCCGCTTTTTCGCTGCTCGCTACCGTCGGTGTCGATTTCGTCAGGTTACCAGAGTGTAGCTGATTAGTGACATTATTGGATTCTCCACTCATCTCTATTGTATATAATTGTCGGCCGACAGATGGGTGTTATAGCTATATTTGTAGCCGATTTTGGTCCGTGCTTCAATATGTATAAATTCTCCTCGAAATTCACCTGTCTTCGAACAGGGCGGTAAGCAAGTTTCGTTCCGATGCACGAAGGTGACGGTTAAACGTCGGCTGTGAGACATCGAGCGATTTCGCTATCTCTTGGCCGGTACTTTCCCGCGGCCATTCGAAGAAGCCGCTCCAGTATGCCGTTTCCAGTGCTTCCGACTGGCGGTCGGTGAGCCGATGTCGCAGCTGCGCTCGAAAGTCCTGTTCGGTCTGTACCGGTCGGTTCCGTTTCCGACGAGCGATGAGTTCCGTGTTACTGTAGCGGTTTTGGAACGTTTCGACGAACCGTCGAACGTCGGCCGTCTGTGGGAGTTCGACCGTAAGTCTCGCTTCCGAACCCTCCGCGGTCGCCGCTTTCGGAACCGCACCGTGATCGAGTAGTAGCGAAATCACGTTCGCCCCCGTCATGGTGCATTCGAACAAATCCTTCTCGTCGTCGCCGGTGACGTGTCTGATGTCGTTGACGACGAGCGATTGATCCGAGAACGCGGCCACCGACTCCGGCGTGGTTCCTTCCGTGGTAAAGAACAACCGAAGTGTGTCATCGGTCTCTCGAATGACACTCTCGAACTCGAACCGACAGTCGGCCGTCTCGACGAACTTGATGAGCGTAAACTGCGGATCTCGGACCTGAAACTCCAGTTCGACCGCGCTGTCGCTGACGAGCGCCTTTTTGCTTTCGACGGCGTTGATGGCGTAGGCGGTCCCCCTTCCGATGCTTTCGAGTAGTGCCTGCTCATCGTCGTTGAACACGTCCGGGTCGCCAGCATAGACGGTAAGGACTCCGTAGATACTCCCGCCGTAGATGAGCGGAACGCTGACCGCCGCTCGATAGCCTCGTTTGAGGGCCTCCTGCCGCCACGCTTCGTACGGGGGGTCGCCAAGCAGGTCGTCGTCGATGGTCGTCTCCCTCTTTCGAACGGACCGCCACGCCGTCGTTTGGTCCGTTTCGTCGCTCGTCTCCGAGAGTTCGTCGAGAAACGCCTGTTCGTCGCCGACCCACGTCCGACCCGAGAGTTGGTCGGTCGTCGCGTCGTACTCGCCTATCCACGCGAATTGGTACGGGGCCGCGTTCGTCAACCGCTTGCAGACGGCGTGTTCGATGTCGCCCCGAGTGTCCGCCTCGGCGAGCGCACCGAAAACGTCCTGAAGGACCGTTTCCCGGCGGTGGGTGTGTTCGAGTGCCGTTTCCGTCTCCGACAGTGCCGCCTCCTGCGTTGACAGTTCCCATTCCCGGTCGAGGCGGGCAAACGCCGTTTCGGCGTTCGAAACAAGCATTTCCACCAGCGTTTCCCTCCTGTCGGCGTCTTCCGTTTCGATTTCGTTCTCTTCGTCGATGACTATCAGGACCCCGTGCCGTCCGAGCGGGAAAGCAGTATGACGTGTGACCTTGTTGTCTCCATTCCCCTTGCTGGTTCGCTTTTCGGCGTCGAGGAACGCCTTCCAGCCCAGTCCGCCGTCGGCGTCGAACAGTCGTTCGTCGGGTTCGGCGACGCCTTCCCACGCAACCGACCGAAGCGCCCCTTCTTCGCTGTCGTATCGGGCGACGATTGCGGACGAGTAATCGAGGTCGGTGTGGACGGCGGCGACGATCGTTTCAGCGATTCGGTCCTCCGTTTCGGCGTCCGTTAGTCGCTTCATCGAGTCCTGAACCGCCGAGAGTCGCTCGTTCCGGCGTCTTTGACTTCCGAGTCGATTTATCCGTTGTGACAGTACCCTTTCTCCTTCGACCGTCGGTATCCACTCCGCGAGATTCCTGTCGAGAACGTCTTGAACGACACGGTCAACCGTATTGGAGATGACGAGACGGGGAAGGGACGGACACGACTGTTGTACGTCCTCGAAAAGAGTGACAACGTCCGCATCTATCCCCTCAACCGTACATACGACACAATCTGACATCTCCAGTATTTCGGACCGAACGGGGGTAGTCGCAGTTTCGACGAGGACGTTCGACTGCTCTCGAAGCGTCGTTATCACTCCCTCATCGTTGGGCGGGGGAACGAAGAGGACACGAACTGCTTCAATCATTGTTTTCTTCGGGGGAAGGGATACCTTGTACGACCAGCGAAATCACCTTATTCTTCCGATTCTGTCCAGTTGTAGGTAATTGGTGGTCGCTAAACTCGTCGTGCTCGGTCGGTTGTCACCCTTCTACCGGTAAAATCGTGGCCGTATCGACTTAAATCCAGAAATCTATTCCGAATGGTTTCAATCCGTTTCAAACCGCGTTTATCGACGCTATTCGGCCTCTCTCCTCGATCCTCCGATAGTATCATCCAAAAATCATTTCCTCGACTCTATCGAACTACTGATCGCTTTTCGGGTCGAACACCGACGCCACCTCCGGGTATCGTCGTCCTATCGCGGGGGAGTGCGTTCCGATGACCTCTCGCTGTGCGTCGATTGGTTGAGGCCCATTTGTATCACTACTCCATTTGGATTTCAACGGAAGTGCGGGAATGCTTTGAACAACGTGCTAATCCACCGCCGCTAAGCAGGGTAGTTGGCGGGGGAAACATGCTCCCACCCAAATCATTTGTTCGGGAACTGGGTCATCGATTGCTGACCTTGTTCCGATCACAAGCAGTTGCAGATTTTCTTAATGAAGTAGATAATAATATACGGCCCGATCATTATGAATAATAGCGGACGTCGGGTTATGGGAGTGCGGAGTGCACGCTCGACGTTCGCTTGCGGTGACATAATCGTCAAAGGGGAATGGAGGGAGGGGTGGGGGTCCGGGTGCGTAATTAAGGGACCATTCGCATGTATGCAAGTCTGCCTGTATAGGTTTTACCTTCTTCGAGAAGTTCTTGACCGGGCGCTGTCCTCGATTCCGAGTTGCTCATGTGTCTGCCGCTGTTTTATACTCTGCCCGTGAGAACCCCCGCGTGTCCGCTTGAAAGAGTGGACATGAAAACGATGGACGAACGACGTTCCACGGTCGTCTCGTCCACGCTGATTACCTCGGGAAGTACGATCGTCGCTGGCGGTCACACCGCTGGCTGGCTATTAATCCTTCTCGGAGTAATCTCGTGGACTGTCGACGGGGATTCGTTGGTGTAGGATCCATCCCCGTCGGCACACGTCGCATATTATTTTGTTTTCGCGACGCCGAGCACCCGTGCTCGACAGTAGTGTCTACAGTGCCCCGATAAATGAGTCTTTTCCATGGAACGACCCGCGGAACGATTGTATGCCGCGCGCACAGATTGAGACGGCACCCCCGAGTGTGATCCACTTCCGATTACGAATCTAATCGGAATTGATGGTATTCCTCGGAAAACCGCATGACTGCGGTGACTTTAACTCCAAATAAACTATATGATGCTATATCAATTCCTATCGGTGGTTATCATTCCACGGTTCATTCCGTCAATCTCCGAAATATAGTCGGACTTTTTGTGCAAAATCTGATATTTTTCACCAGTCGCTCGTCCCCATATCGATGGTCATTCCCGCCGGGTGGCGCCGATTTTCAGAAGAGATACCGTCCGTCCGTCTTCACACGTTGACGACAAGAGCTCCTTGTGGATCGCTATCGCTGGTATCCGTTGAGTTCTCCGATACGTCTTTTGCAGGAATTAGTCGGCGTGAGGAGCGACGGTTTCCGTTTCCTCGCTCGTCATATTCGTCGTGAGCTCGTTCGCCAGCTTGAGTACTGCTTCTCGGTGGTCGTTTTTCGAGTGGTGAATAGAAGTCGGCCGCGTATTTTGTTCCTCGTACCCCACGGGGTCATATGTGGAATCGGTTTGTGCCTCAAACCGTGTTCGTACTTCGGAAAGCAGTCCGTGCAGATGAATGAGCTCTTGTTTTTTCATCCCGACGACAACTAACGACCGAACCCCTATAGTATTTCCTTGAGACAACCTCGCATACGATGACTCGGGTGAATAGGAGTAGCTTCCAGCTTCCGTTTTTACGGCCCCGATACTGATCGGTGAAAGGAAAACTCAAGAGCAGTTTCCTTTGCCATCGATGCTAACTGGGACTCGTCGGTCGTCTCGACGCACGGGACGAACCTTGACGAACGCGAGTAACTCTATTCGACGGTGTGTTCGGACGAACGGGGCGACTTTGGACGGGGCTGGTGTTGGTACTCATCGGCGCGTGCTTCTCTTCGTGCATTTCATCTTCGGCGTCGACACGCCGCTGGTGCTGCTCGCAGTCGGCGTGTTGGTCCTCCCGCCGGAACGCTCGCCATCGCGGTTGCACAGCGAGAGCGCCCGGTCTGACTGCACAGGACTGCTGTGCCATCGCTAGTCCCACTACTCGTTGGCATCCCCCGGCTCCGGGAGCGTTATCCCGTCGACCTTCTCAAAACCGTCCAAACCATACGGATCACAAAAACCATACAAACCATACAAACCATACAAACCATACAAACTCACAAAACTATTCAATCTCTCAAAACCAGTTTTGCTGTCAAAACTCCTGGTCAACACCCGTATAGAGCTGAACCCCGCCGCGATGCTCGGATAGCAAAACCGGTTTTGCTAGCCGAGACGGTTTGGATTATACCGAAGAAGTGGCGTTTTGGGGCTGTAACGGCTTATTTACAAACGTCTGACGCGCTTTTATGTGGTTCGGACGGTTTTGCGATTTTGTATGTCCGACACAGCCAAAATCGCCGTCTCGAACCAGAAGGGCGGGGTCGGCAAGACCACGGTGGCGATCAACGTCGCAGGGGCGTTACACCACCGTGGACACGACGTGTTGTTCGTCGACCTCGACCCACAGGGAAACGCCACCGAAGGACTCGGCTTGGAAGCGGAGTACGAGGCACAACCGCCGACCTTGTTCGATGCGCTGACCGACCACGAAGCGCGCGAGGAAGTCGATTCGCTCGTCGTCTCCCACGAGGAGATGGACGTCCTCCCGAGCAACATCGACATGACCAGCGTCGAGCCGGAACTCACGATGGCGATGCGCGGACGTGAGCGCTTGATACAGGTCCTCGATGCACTCGATACCGACTACGACGTCATCATCATCGACTGTCCGCCGTATCTCGGTAACCTCACCGACAACGCTCTGCTCGCCGCGGAAAACGTCCTCATCCCCGCGCTCGCCGAATCGACGAGCAAGCGTGCGCTGGAGATCCTCTTCGACCAGATGGAGGTTCTCGAAGCGGAGTACGACACGCAGATTCGTGACCTCGGACTCGTCGCCAACCGCGTCGAGACGACTAACGAAGCGGACGCGATGCTCACGTGGTTCGACGACGTTTTCACCGATATCCCGGTTTGGGAGGTCAGAAAACGGGTCACGCTCCAGCGTGCGTTCTCCGCCGGGTGTTCCGTCTTCGAATTCGAAGAGGAGTGTGACATGGCGGCCGTATTCCTCACCGTTGCCGAGGACCTCGAACGGCAGTTCGACTTGGCGGGGGTGTCCGCATGAGCGACGAGAGTCGCGCCGACCGCCTCCGCCGTCGCCGTGCGAAGCGTGAGAAACAGACCGAAGCGTCCGAATCCGGCGAACGCGTCGACGCTTCGCCGGAAAATGAAACGGACGTCGCGGCGGAATCGTCGGGGACCGACGCCGTCGCGGTCGACGAAACCGGCGACGCGAGCGAACGGGAGAGCGTGAAGGCGACCCGCGTCGGGACCTACATGTAT
>NZ_JAJFAY010000013.1 GCF_021083305.1 Haladaptatus sp. DYF46
TCTCGATGCGGCCATCAACCAACTGCTGGATAGAGACACGATTACACAGAATGGCAGCGAGTTCCGACTTGCTACGTCTCCAGATCCAAATGGGCTAACTCGCATTCAGGAGTGGACCACCGGTATGATCCAACAGATTGCCCGGCCACTCACGCTCGAACTTGATCGAGAGACCTCAGATCTCGATCAGAATTACACTTGGTCAACAACTGTCGAAAAAGTCGCTGATTCACAAGCGACTGACAGCCGAAGAAACCAGAACAATACGAGTCCACACAACGCTGGTACAGATTCCAATCGAGAGCAAGAATCGGAATCGACCAGGTAAACCCTTGATCTGCGTAGCGGTCTACCACTTTGTATGCTTCGTACTTCTGTTCGTCCAGCATCGTCCGTACAAACAACTGCTTAGAGACTCCTAACGATACGTATTGGTCCGTGGCAGGTGTAAGCATGAGTGAAGCCAGCTGCGTCAGGGGTAGAATGGTTGTCTAGGCAGTACGTGCTCGCTGAATACTCAAACACACTCGTTTGTCCGAGGCGAACTACTAGAATGAGAGATCGCAATTTCTCATCCTGATTGATCAATTCTGAGACGATAGTGTTGAGAATATTTATATTCACGGAGGCCTATAGTTAGAGTATGGTTGGACGCTTCCAGCGCGGACTCTCAATCGTTGACGATAGTGTCGACGTCTTCCGCGACAACCCCCGCCTTGCCCTCCTCCCGCTCCTGAGCCTCCTTTCAATTGGGAGCGCCTTGGCTGTCGTACTTGGTGTAGTACTCCAGTATCACAGCCTGGATACACTCATCACAAATGATCTCACTCAATATGCAGCCATATTCATCGTAATGGCTGTCTCGTCAAGTGTCGGCGTGTTCTTTAACGCCGCAGTTGTTCACTGTGTCTCCCGGTACTTCGACGGCGAAGATCCATCGGTTCGCGAAGGACTCGCTGCCGCATGGCAAGTCCGATGGAAAATCGCATTGTGGTCAGTGACGGCTGCTACGCTTGGAACTGTCCTCTACATCATTGACGATAAACTTGGACCACTTGGAAGCCTTGCACGGTTCCTCTTTGACATTGCCTGGGCACTCTTGACGTACTTTGTTGTCCCAGTTATCGTCCTTGAAGACACGGACGGTCTTCGTCCGATCCTAGAACAAAGCGGGTCGGCGTTCCGCGAAACCTGGGGCGAGAGTGTTAGTGCATCCCTCGGCGTTTCATTCGTGTTTTTCCCAATCGCAGTTCTCGGGATTATCGGTATAGGATGGGCGTATTTCCTCGCAAGTGGGACGGTGGCGTACGTCGTTGGTAGTCTCGGATTCGTACTCATTGTCGCCTCAATAGTTGCGACACAAGTTGTCGGCATGATCGTTCGAACCGCTCTGTACCGGTATGCGACGACAGGAGAGCAAGTTGGTCCGTTTGTCGGGCGAGAACCAAATCATGTCTTCCCGTCTAAGTGAGCGGTCACAGCGACACTTCCGTAGATAAGCATCCCGCGGTATCCACTCACGACAGGTGAACCTCCTCGGAACGAATTTTCAAGATATTTGATTTGCTTGGTGCACCGCTTTCTCGGTCTATCGGAGAATAACAACAGTCCGGATGGTGATCTATGTGCTTCTCGCTACTGGATAACCCACTTTCGCAGTCCCTTCTACTTTCTCGGTTGTCCAATTGTCAGATTGAGGATAGAAGAAACATTCGCCAAATGCTCAAGATGACTACATTCTTTGCAACCGATGATGGAAAAGATCCCTCCAACACTCGATGTCAGCAAATTAGCGAAGGATAGCGACCAGCAGATGCAGTTGGTCAGTCAATCCCGCGGACATTCACTCCTTAGCGAGGCTTCCAGAATGGTGAGCAGCTAATGGCTGACTTTGACCGGCGGACACTCCTCACTCTTGGCGGGTCCAGCGTAGCTAGTCTATTGACAGGGTGTTTATCCAGTAAGACTGAGTCTCTTGAGATCGCATCCGCTGACATAGAGACGAAGACGACACTAAAGACAACAAAATCCAAGGCCCTAAAACGCCAGGTTCGGTCGCTTATTCGCCTCATCAATGAAGGGTCATATGAAAAAGCCCACGAGCAATTTGGAGCCGATTTAGCGAAGCAGGTCAGTCCAGAACAACTGGAACAAGTTTGGAACGGTTTAGAAGATCAGGACGGAGAATTTCAGTCATTATCAAAATTAAAAGTTCGTAATCAAGAGGGGACCGGCATAGTAACCGGACAGATCACGTTCGAACATGGTAAGAGGAAGATCATTACAGCGTTTAATGACAAGACAATCATTGGCTTCCAAATCCGCCAATTGAATTCGAAATGGTCAGCGCCATCGTATGTGGATATCTCCACCTTTACTGAGCAGAATCTTACCATTCACGCAACTGATGCTTGTACACTTGGTGGAACACTAACGCTCCCAAACAACACCAACCAAGCCCCTGGAATTGTCCTCGTCCACGGCCAAGGACCAAGCGACCGTGATGGCACGATCGGACCAAATAAACCGTATAAGGATCTCGCGTGGGGGCTTGCATCCCATGGAATCGCTGTATTACGGTACGATAAGCGAACACAAGTTTGCAACCCGAATCTTGCAGAAATCACTATCGATGAAGCGGTAACCAATGACGCGCTGGCAGCAATCAAGATGCTTCGCGAATCACCAACGGTAGCAAATAATAGCGTCTTCGTGGTAGGACATAGCATTGGGGCAACGTTAGCGCCACGTATTGCGACTCGAGACAGCAATCTTGCTGGGATAGGCATGCTAGCACCGTTAGTTCGCTCGGCAGCCGACGCGATTGATGACCAGAACCAATACTTAGCCACCCGAGACGGAGTGGTGACAGACGCCGAAAAACAACAGCTTAAACAGGTTCATCAAATCACGGAACAGATTCGTTCACTCGACTTTCCCGATGATCAAGTAGTCTACCTTGGTGGCGATGAGTACTGGGGTAGTTTGCAAGAATACAACCCTCTCAAGGCTGCAAGGTGTCTTCCCATTCCACAGTTACTTCTCCAGGGAGAGCGTGACTACCAGGTCACTATTGAGGGGGATTACAAGCAGTGGCATGAGACATTGAGCGGTAAGTCGAATGTGAGCTTCGAGCGATACCCAAAGCTCAATCATCTGTTCATGCCCGGTACAGGCAAACCAAGTCTCGAAGAATATACAAAGCAGAATCATTTCGCCGAAAAGACGATTTTAGATATTGCATCGTTTGTGAAGAAGACCATCTCGACGAAACAGTAAGTCGGAGGCAAGTACCTCAACGTCCTCAAACATGCCAAAAACGTTGCCAAGACAAACGACGTGATGGTTGCTCGACTGGGCTACCGAGAGGTCGCGACCCACTACGGCTGTGCATACAAGAACGACGGCTATCGGGTGATGGAAGAAATGGCCGAACGAGTCCCCGGCGTGACCTACAAAGAGTCACGGACGCTGTGTGTGGACGATGCAATGGGCGTCGGTGGTCACCACATTGAAATCACGTTCGCCCACCCCGCTTAGCCGGGTGGATGCGAGCACACGAAGCGAACGCGGGAGGAAACGGAGGGCGCTGATTAGAGCGTTGTAATCACGGGGGGTCGCAGAACCCCCTCTCGAACCACACCACCACACGAGATTCACACCGCTTTGCCGATGAAACATGGTGGTAGTAGTCGGTTGGGTACGGTGGAGTGCGTCTATTTCTGCGTCTATTTCTGCGAAATGGAGGGGACACATTCGCGATCCCCCTCTATTACAACGGTATAATCGACTACTCTACCAGTGGTTATCAGGTCGACCAACCGAACATGGAAAACTCAATTACCGGCCGATATCGACAAATTTCTGAAACAAATGAGGGACGCTCATCCTGAGAAGATCAGCAGCAGCATCGTAGGGAGACTGAAACGAATCCCTTTCGTCAAGGTACGGTTTTCCCGCAGATTGGAACACTGCCTTCACGAACGTGGTTCGAGCGTTCTCGTTTTCAAAAAGACCGTGGAGGTACGTGCCGAGGACGGAATTCAACGCGGCGCTCCCTTCACCAATCGGCCTCTCAACTGGTTGCGTTGCAGTGGTTTGGCCCCTGTGGATTTCGTATCCATGGACCGTCCCATCTGCTTCGGACAGCAACCCAACTGGGTCTAGCGTTCGAGTTACTCGCTCAACGTGTTTCTCAGTGGTAAAGCGCGTTTCGACAGGAAGCAGATCGAAACCACTCACGACATCGTGATCGTCGGTGCTTTCGAGTGACGCATTTGTGATTCGTTTGCCAAGCATCTGATACCCACCACAGAGACCGACGACAGGACCAGAAAAGGCCGCTAACTGCTCATCGAATCCCGCGTTCCGTAGAGTGAGCAAATCATCGACGGTGTTCTTCGACCCGGGAAGCACAACCGCATCGACGCGGTCGAGACCAGATTGAGGTGGAAGATATGCAACACGGACACCAGGCTCATTCGCTAGCGGTTCGAGATCGGTGAAATTCGAGATGCGTGGTAACCGTGGAACACCAATCGTGACGGCACGAGAGTCTGGAACATCGTCATCGTCACCGAAAATCACCGGCTTATCTTGCTGTGGCAGTGAAACGCTGTCTTCCTCCGGAAGACCGGGATCGTCGTACGGCAACACGCCGAGAATCGGGACGCCCGTTCGATCTTCGATCGCTTCGATACCGGGGACCAACAGCGACTCGTCTCCACGAAACTTCGTGATGACCGCCCCCCGAACGCGGTCACGAACATCATCGGGCATGAGTTCCAACGTTCCGTACAGACTGGCGAACGCTCCACCACGTTCGATATTGACGAGCAGGAGGATCGACGCGTTCGCAAATCGTGCGGTCTCCACATTCGAGAGATCTCGATGGTGAAGATTGATTTCAGCGATGCTCCCGGCTCCTTCGGCAACGATAACATCGTGATTCGCTGCTAATCGTTCGTAGGATTCGATAGCAGCACGTTTGGCCCGCTCCCACTGTGACTCGTAGTACGCTCCAGCAGCAACGTTCTCGACGGCTTTCCCTTGAAGTATGAGTTGGCTTTCGCCATCCCCACGTGGTTTGAGCAGAACAGGATTCATATCCGTCGTCGCCGGGATTCGAGCAGCTCGTGCCTGAACATACTGTGAAACGCCGATTTCGCCATACCCACCATTAGGAGCAACGGCTACCCGAGCGTTGTTGCTCATGTTTTGCGCTTTGAACGGTGCGACCGACACGCCACGTCGGGCAAGGAGTCGACACAGTCCCGCAGCAACGGTGCTCTTTCCGACATGGCTTTCGGTTCCCGCGACGAGCACCGTCTCTGTCATCAGTACTCGGTTCCTTTACGGGCGCGTTGTCCATCGTCGATGGGATGTTTTTCCTTTCGGACGTTAGTGACCAGGTTCGCATAATCGTAGAGATACTCTGGTTTCCGGTGTCCGCCTGTAAGAACCAACTCCAGATTATCGGGCTTGGATTTGATGAGCTTGATGAGCGATTCTGGGTCGATCAGCTCACGGTTCACCGCATAGAGAATTTCGTCCAAAATCAGCATGTGTACTCCGTTCTCGGGAGGCCCGTCGAATGGAAGCCATTCATCGAGCGACACTTCGCCCGCGGCGTGGACGAGTTCTTCAGCTCGGGCAAATCCGGCCTTGGCTTTGGCGACGTGCTCGTCGTCGTTCGAGCCGTCGAGGAATCCATGCCACCCGTAGTTCCCCGTGTTTTCGTACGTGAATCCGGGAAAGTGCTCGATGGCGTTGTACTCCCCACGGACGTCTTCGACGCTTGACGCGCCACCCTTCATGAACTGGAGCATGTGAACGCGATAGCCGTGGCCCGCGGCGCGAAAGCCCATCCCCAACGAAGCGGTGGTCTTTCCCTTCCCATCGCCCCACCAGAGTTGAACGAGGCCAAACTCGTCGGGAGCATCAGGTTCGATTGGTCGGGACGTCGGTGTCCGGCCCTTGCCGGGCGTTTGTTTCAGCTGTTCGTTACGGTCCGTCTCGGTGGAATTGGAATCGTTTTCTGACATTGTTACAATGAATCGATAAAGGCGTCGAACGCGCCACTCGCGGCGTGAGCGTGACAGTACGTGCCGACCGTCTCGAACTCCGCCAATCCGTCATACTCTCCGTCGATGCCGGTTCCTCGTCTCACGTCGAAGGCGAAGGTGGCATCGGACGCGACATCCGCGCTCGAGTAATGAAATTCGTGTCCCCGAATTGTCGTTCCGCTATCGATACCGAACGGCTTCGAGCGGGCACGGAGTTCGACGTGATCAAGTGCTTGGTATCGTTCGTGCATTCGTACGTCGGCAGGGAGTACTCCCGCCATTGAATATGTCTGCTTGTTCATCGTGGTGAGTGATTCAACCAATACCATTAGACCGCCACACTCACCGAAAATTGGCAGTCCGTCACTCGCTCGGTCCGAAAGCGTCGAAAGCGACGGGCTGTCGGCGAGTCGTTCTGCATAGAGTTCCGGATAGCCACCGGGGAGATAGACGCCGTCGCAGTCGGGAAGGTCGTCACCCTCCGTCGGCGCGAACGTCACAACCTCGGTCCGAGATCGAAGTCGTTCCATGACAGCAGGATAGACGAAGCCAAATGCTGCATCCTGAGCGACTGCAACACGGCGATTTCGAGCGGGATTCGGTTCCTGCGCCGGTAGGCGAGGTGGCTCACGAGCGATATCCAACAGTCGATTCGCACGAACGTGTGCAGCGGCCTCATCGAGCGCGCCCGTTTCCACGGGGCATTCGTCACCCATCTGCAGTCCGAGGTGACGGTCGGGGATTTCGAGGCCGGATATCGGTGGAATTCGACCGAAATATCTCAACTCATCCGGGAGTGCATCGCGGATTCCCCGCTCGTGACGCCCGCCGTGGGCACGTTGAGCGATGATGCCAGCGACGCCAATATCCCGACCCGCTCGTTTGGCGTACTCTCGAAACCCGAGTGCAGTCGCGGCGACACTCTCCATTCCGGCGCTGGCATCAACGATGAGCACGACCGGAAGGTCAAGGACATCCGCGACTCGTGCAGTGCTCGATTGGTCTCCATCGTAGAGCCCCATCACGCCTTCGACGACGCAAACGTCGCCGTTTCCGCGGTAGTAATTTCGTCGTATCCCGTCTTCCCCTTCGAGCCACGTATCGAGTGTGCGAGAGGGTCGTCCCGCGATGGCGGCGTGATGACTCGGGTCGATGAAGTCCGGGCCTGCTTTTGCGGGTTGAACTGTCTGACCCGTTGCTTCGAGAGCGCGAATAATCGCGAGTGTTGCGACGGTTTTCCCGACGCCAGATGCTGTCCCGGCGATGACGAATCCATTCATTTTCGAGCCATGATCTCTGGTGATTTGTGCTGCAAGTTCCAACGTTGGACTGTCGGTCGGTAAATCAGGGAGGTCTTCCCGGATGAGGCTGGAGAAAGCCCAGGGTATGAAAGTGAGGTTGTGTTAGGTAAATATTTATTGAATACGTTCGAAGAGCGGTTACATGCGACAGAAGCTACTACTGATCGGTCTTTTGTTCGTAGCAATGATTGGCGTCCCTCCTGCAGCGACAGCGGCAGGGACCCAGCAATCGAGCTGTTCATTTCCTGTAAGCAAGACAGATGCGACCGGGACGAAGGTATCGCTCACCGAAGAGCCACAACGAGTCGTCACGCTCTCACCGAGCGCCGCACAGATAATGTGGGAAATCGGGGCAAAGGACAAGATTGTTGGCGTAACTCAGTATGCGAACTACCTGAAAGGAGCGGAGAAAAAAGCGAACGTGTCCGGTACCGGAGAGTCGTTCGTCAACGTGGAAAAAGTGGTCTCGCTCGAACCGGATCTCGTTCTCGCACCGAACACCGTCTCGAAGGAGACTGTAAAAAAACTCCGTGAGGCGGGACTGACGGTGTACTCATATCGAAGTGCAACCTCTATCGAGGACGTTTACCGCGATACCACCGTCACCGGCACCCTCGTCGACGAATGTGGAGGCGCGGAGAATACCGTTTCGTGGATGAAAGACCGTCTCGGTACCGTTCGGAAGGCAGTCGAAGGAGAGCAGCGGCCGGACGTCTTCTATCTCTTTTACGGATACACTTCCGGCAAAGGGACGTTCATCGACGAAATCGTCCAAACTGCTGGTGGCAATAATGTCGCCGCAAAGGTCGGCATCTCGGGGTACAAACAGATCAGCAAGGAAGTCGTTGTAAAGCAGGACCCCGATTGGATCGTCCTCAACGAACAAGACCCGGCCGTCCCGGACGAAACTGGATACCGGAACCTCACCGCCGTGCGGAAAAACCGGACGGTCGTGGTTCCCATCGAGTACATGAACCAACCCGCACCGCGAGTAGTCTATGCTATTACGAATCTCACGAAACAGTTCCATCCGGATGCATATGCAGCAGCGAACGCGACCAACACGAACACTACGACTACTACGTCCGAGACCACCACAGAGACGACAAACGCTTCTGCCAACAGCGAAAAAACAACGACGACAGAATCGAACGGACAACCGGGATTCGGTGTGACCAGCGCTGGCATCGCGATGATCGGTACGCTACTTTTCGTCCGCCGGTGGAAGTGAGAGAAGACCGGTACGGATAGTCGATTTTAAAGGCGAAACGTTTCGGATTGCACTGCGGTTGTAACGCCATATTCTGCCTCCTCGACTGACGACGGAATCGTTCGTGTCGCATAGCGCGAGCGCAGGCTCGCTTGGACAGCGTCGCGGACGCACACTCTCGCTGCTGCGCCGACAGGCGTCCCGCTTCCGGCAAAGGTCTCCCCCTCTCCGTTCGGGTCACACGCAGCGATAACCGCGTCCGTCGTCGTACCAGGAAACCCCGTATCGGCGAGTAACGTTGCTGTTTTCGCTTCGACGACAACGGACAACAGCGTCGCGAGACTCCCATCGTCGAGGGCGTGGGACGTTCCCAAAATGACGTTCACGGTTCCAACGTCCGAGTCTTCATCCACGGCATCAGCGAGGGTCTTCGTTCCGGTGTTCGAGTTGATAGGAAGCGCTGCAGGATTCGAGATACCGGCAGTGACGACAGCTTCGACCGACCCGCATCGTGCCCCGTAAGCGTGTCGGAGGTCGACTCCAGTGAGGAGTGCCGGACCGGAACGGTCGAACCCCACCTCTGTCCGGCGTTCGTCGATGTAGGCATCCAAGTCCGTCCGCTCGAATCCCTCCGGAACCGAGATATTGTAGGCGGCGTTCGCATCGGTGAATCCCCCGTCCCAACCGCTACTGAGCCATCTAGTTTCGGGGCGAGCTAGTCGAAGCACGTCGTTCCGAACAGTCGTCTCAAACATCGTCGAGTACGTCCAACAGTTGGTCGTTTTCGTCCGGTAAGCGTACTGCCACTCGAATATGTGAATCGAGACCGCGGAACGTCGTTGCATCGCGGACGGCGACACCCCGCTTACGGGCGGTCCGAACGATTTTGTTGGGATCACGCTCACCGACGTCCAACAACAGAAACGGGGCGTCTGAGGGATGGACATTGAACGAACCGGCGAGCGTATCGCACATTCTGCTGTATTCGTTTTGGACGCGGTCGCGGGTTTCGGTGATGAACTCGGTACACCTCATACTGTACGTTCCGACGGCCGCGGCAGGAGTTCCGAGCGTCCACGCTCGACGGGCGATTTCGAGTCGATTCCTTGCAGGGCCTGTCGTGACCGCGAATCCGGCACGCAATCCCGGCAAGCCGAATAGTTTCGTCAGGGAGCGAGCGACGACAACACCTACCTGACCTGCTATCGACTCCTGTTCGGTAAATCCGAGAAACGCCTCGTCGACGAGCAGTGTGGTTCCGGCATCCCGACACTGTCCCGCATAGCGACGGAGTGCGTCAGCATCGTAGAGATCGCCGGTTGGGTTGTTCGGGTTACAGACGACGACGAGTGCGTGGTCGGTCGGGTCCGTTTCGAGAATGCGGTCGTGAGGAACGAACTCGGGTGTCGCACCTTGGAGACACACCTCACGGTGGTACTCGCCGAAACTAGGGAACGGAACGAGTACCGAGTCGTCCGCCGAAACCGTCGTCTCGATGGTCAGTCGAATGGCGGCGAGGCCACCCGGTGTCGGAACTACTTCCTCTGGTGTACAGTCGACGTAGTTGGATGCTTCCGCACGATACTCGGGGTAGTCGTCCGGTGGGTACGTTCCGGACAACTCAAGGGCGTCACGATACACGGCTTCCACTCCGGTGGGAATTCGCGGATTGATATTGGCACTGAAATCGAGTATGTCTGGGTCATCGGAACTCCCGTGGGGAACACGTTCGACGGTGTCGACGGCGTCAGGGTCCATCGGCATCACCATCGAGTCGTTCATACACTTCGATAACGCTGTCCCGGACGGAATCCATATCGACACCCGCTCGGTGGGCAAGCGCGAGCGCACCACCCATTCCAACACCCTCTTTGCCTTCCCCATCGACGTATCGCTGCATCGAGACGTGGTCGTCCTCGTCGAATCCGGGGTCAGTGACTTCGAGGTCGATACCGAGCCTTTCACACGCTCGGGCGAGTGCGACCGTCTCGTCGTTGGCGACAAACGACGTCGTGGCCAGTCCGAGCGGGTCGTCGATTCCTGCGTGGCGAACGAGCGCCGCTGCCGCAAGCATCTGTGTTCCACCAGCAAGGGTTACGTCGATTCCAGATCCGAGGGCACCGATGGTGAATCCCGCCACTGTAGCGAGGACGGGGTCACCCATGCTATTCACCGCGAAGACAGGGTCACCGGCTGCGTCTCCCCGACCCAAGTCGCTTTGAGACAGTGCCTCCGAGACGACGTTTTGTTTGAGGCGAAGTGGGTTGTCCGGAAGCGAGGACGAAACAGGGATATCTTCGTCTAATGCCGTGAGAACTCCCAAAGCAGTGGTTGTCCCGCCAGGAATCGTCTCGCCGATCATGACTGAATCGTCGGGGAGCGCCGCGCCAAATCGTCGTGCTTCCTCATAGATTTCCTGTGCACGTGGAACCGGCTCCGTCTCTCGAATGTCTTCGCCTCCTTGTGCACCAACCGAAACCGTCGGGGTACTCGTCGGGCGTATCAACCCGGCATCGATAACGGTTAGCTCGAACCCGAGTCGTTCCCGAACGGCACGCGTTATGACCGCAGGTGTCGGACAGCCGCTTGGACTGACCGGCACGATCGGCGCCCGAACCGGCCGTCCGTATTCAACGATTTCGACGTCTGCACTCGGCGTATGTGCCATCAGATCCGGGGCTGCACCGGCGGCACTAATCCCGTCGATTTCGGCAGTGTGTGTCGTTCCCGCAGCGAGGACGAGCCTCATATGAATGCCTCCGCCACGGCCGCGTCGATCTGTCGGTTCACGTTGACAGCGAGACGTGCATCGTAAGTAATATACGTGGTTTCGGCATCTCCGTTGCCTACGATGTTGAGTCCGGTCGGAGCAAGTTCCCGTCCATCGTGCTCGAACGTCGTGTCGGTTCCCACTCCCAACTGCTGCTTGAGGGCGACGGGTGCACAGACCGTGAGCGAATCGCGGTCGTGTACGGAAAGGACACGGTCGAGACACTCTCCGGAGAGGAGCGGGAGGTCTGACACAACGGTGAAAATAGGTAGTTCGACGCGTTCGAGTGCGTACGAGAGGTCTTCGACGTATCCATCTCCAGGCGCATCGATGATGGACAGCGAGCGAGAGTCAAGATGACGCCGCGTTTCCGGCGTGTGCGGAGAGACGACTGCATGAATATCATCGATTCGGCTCTCAGCGACAGCAGTACAGACGCGGTCTGCCATCGGCACGCCGTCGATTTCGAACATCGGCTTCTCGACGGATGCGTCGAGACGCGTTCCTTTGCCACCGCACATCAAAAGAGCGTCCACATGACCACCCCCACGTGAAGCGCAACGAGTCGGGAAAGTTCGTTTGTCGCCCCGAATACGTCGCCGCTGACACCACCGAGCCACGATCGTGCCCACCAACCAATGATGGCGGTAGTAAGCAGACTGGCGCTCATCATTACGATACCCACCAGTGGCGGCCACGAAAAAGCTAGTGTCGGGAGCGAGACAATGACCGCGACGACGAAGCCTCGGGGTGTTTGGTCGACGAGTTGTGATCCCAATCCCTCGTGTGCGGGCGAACCGAACGCCGCCAATCCAGCCATTCCGAGTTTCGCACTCACCTCCGCGGTGACCACGATGGCGATGATGGCTTCGAGCGGAAGTGCGACTAATCCGACCGCGGCGAGCGCAAGTCCAACAACGAGGAGGGAAACGGCGAGAAGAGCACCGACGCCGACGTCCATATCTTTCATCACAGTACGGCGTTTCTCCGCCCCGTGTACTGCGGCTGCGTCGCCGAGGTCAGCCAGTCCGTCGACGTGATTGATGCCCGTGACCCCATACACAGTCGCGAGGAACAACGTAGCATCGACGGATGCGGGAAGCGGGAGCAGGAGCGGAATGGCAAGGAACATACCGATGACATATCCCGCCAAAGGAAACGCGACCGAACTGCGCCGGAACGCGTCCCACGCATCCTCATCGTGTCCTACCGGAAGCCGGCTCAAGAACCCGAGCGCGCCACGAACCGCGGTTAAAGCCACGCGATCACCCCTGCGATGACGTACGCGAGGAGGCTCGCTCGCCCAACAACACTCACGCCTTGTCTCACATCAGCAGCGGTTGGGAGCTGTGAACAGGGATTGAGCGTATAAACGCCTGCCTTTTCGAAACGAGTGTCGAGTGTTGCGGCAAGGGTCGCCATTGGCCACCCGGAGTTTGGGGACGGGGGTTCATGAGCCCACGAACTAGCATCTGAAAGAGAACCAGTTCCCCGACTGGCGACTGCGATGAATATTGCGCTGAGTCGTGCTGGAATCCACATCACCGCATCGTCGAGTCGCGCGCTCGCCCAGCCGACAGGTTTCGACCGATAGCCCAACATGGAGTCAAGCGTGTTGACTGCCTTCACCCACGTCGCCGCAGCGGCGGCCAGCGGAAGTGAAATGGGAGCACAGATGGCAAAGGCGAACAGGGACGCCACGAGGCCATCGGCCAAATTCTCAGAGAGGCTTTCGGCAACTGCGCTTCGAACTTCTCCCGGTGAGAGTGATGACGCGTCGCGCCCTGCAAGCGCTCGTGCCTCCTTCCTGGCAGTCTCGATATTTGTCTCGGTCAATTCCGTCACGTCGGTCGCGGTTTCGAGTAACATCCGCAGGCTCGTCGTCGTAAACAGTGCGATACCAGCGAGAACAGTCGCAACGAAGGGATGCACCGCGAGGGCTATCTGAACGAGGACACCGACACCAATGGCAGTTATTGCGGGCAATCCAAACGCAATCAGTAGACCCGTTTGTCGAGGAGCCGACCACTCGCGGTCGGTTGCGGCAACCACCTTGCCGAACCAGACGACAGGATGTACCCGCGTCGGTGGTTCCATGAAGAACCAATCTAGCAAGAGTGCGATCGTGACCGCGAGGACGCCATAGAGAGTCATTCGGGGCACTCCATTTCCCTCGAAATGTCGCTCAGTGTGACGTCATCGAGTAGAATCGCGGTGGCTCCCGCGTTGGTTGCCCCACCATCTGTTTCTAGATCGTCACCGATGTGGGTGAGTTCTGAAAGTGGGACGTCGAGCCGTGCAGAGATTTCGCGGAACGCATGTATATTGGGTTTCCGCCATCCACACTCGACGCTACTGACGACCGCATCGAAAACGTCCGGGACAAGATCGGACTGAGAAAGGGTATGTTGGACGAGTCCCGGAACACTACAGTTCGAGAGGATTCCAATCGGTCCACATCCATTGGCAGAGGCAACGGCGGCTTTAGCCCCTGCTCGTGTGCGAATCGGGGTTTCGAACGCATCGAGAAGTGACGTTCGAACGACCGAGCGTGAGACATCTCTCCCACGACTCTCCAATCCCACTGTTACGTGGTCGACGAGCGAGAGTTCTTCACCGGGAGGGACATCAAGATGGGGAGTCGTATAGACGTGCGTCCAGTCCGGCGGAATAGAAACACCCCGCTCGGAGAGTGCAACCGCAACGGCTTGTGCAGGGTCATCTGGCGGTGTGACTTCGACGAGCGTCCCGAAGAGATCGAACGAAACTGCCACGACCGAATGATATGTGGACCATCTATTTGAATACGGAGGAACTCCCTTCTTTGAACGATCTCGATCGATCATCTCCCACGCCTATGTTACCGATAAAAGACGTCCCGCACCGCTTCTAATATTTCACCGGGGTCGAAGTCTTCTAACTGCTTTTCGACGAATTAGGAACGATGAATCGTGCTGTCGGGTGCGAGCATCGGTCTCGCGTATAGTCAACCTCGTGCCGGATTACGAGACCGAAGAGAGTGTTGACGACGATTTATCGAATCTCGTTTCAGAAGTCTCGAATGCAGGCCGTCAACTCTTCGAGACAGTACAGCGCTCGGAACAGAACACCGAGCTCGTCAACTTCCGCGAAAAGCGAGCCGAGAGTCAGCAAGTCGAATACAAGTATCTCGACGTCCTCGAGCATGCGAAGAACGTCGCCAAGACGAACGACGTGATGGTTGCACGACTCGGCTATCGAGAAGTCGCAACGCACTATGGCTGTGCGTGCACAAACGACGGCTATCGGGTGATGGAAGAAATGGCCGAACGGGTGCCCGGTGTGACCTACAAGGAATCTCGAACGCTGTGTGTGGACGATGCCATGGGTGTCGGTGGTCACCACATTGAGATCACGTTCGCCCATCCTGACCTCGCCGGGTGGATGCGAGCCCACGAAGCCAACGCGGGAGGAAACGGAGGACACTAATTATAGCGTTGTAATCACGGGGGTTCGCAGAACCCCCGCTCGAACCACACCACCACACGAGACTCACACCGCTTTGCCGGTGAAATATAGTGGTACTAGTCGGTTGGCTACGGTGGAGTGCGGCTGTTTCTGCGTCTGTTTCTGCGTCTGTATCTGCGAAATGGAGGGGGTCGCTCTCGCGATCCCCCTCTATTACAACGGTGTAATCTAGCCTTCGAGGAGCAAGACGAGAATGATCCAACTATCGACGCAAGTCTTATTACACAACACATGAATTATGTATTGTATGGCAAAAGCCGAAGGCAATCCCGAACACGTCATTGATGGTTTCCTCTCGGTTGCCCAGCTGCTCACTGAACCACGGCTGGCCCGTCTCTATACCTATATCCTGCGAAATGAAGCAGTGACGATCGACGAAATCGTCGACGGAGTAGAGACACCCCGAACGACCGCCTATTCGGATACAGCGACACTCGTAGAGATGGGCGTCTTGTCCCGTGATGAAGCACAGAAAACACACACCTACGCGGCGACACCGATTACGCTGACTGCAGATATTGATGGGGCAGAATATACGATCACACCCACCCTCATCGAAGCAGTCGGCCGGACTCCGCAGGATCAGGATCTCGACCTCCTCCTCGACCGATATGGACTCGGCAAGCTTGCTGCTGCACTCACGTACGCCGTTCCCTACGTTGATGGGGAAATGACCGAGCGAATTGCTGCTCGAGAGCTTGATCTCCAGGTTGCGTTCGCGATCGCTGTGCTGCATGCACTCAGGGAAGTCATTCTCGAGATGCAACCACACGACCCCTACTTTAATCGGATCCAAAACGCACGCGACCACCCACCAGACACGGAGACGTAGGAGAGGAAAAAATGAGTGACGTTGGTTCGGATATCGCGAGTGACGCCTGGGTTGCAGATTCGGGATTATTCATCGCCTGTGGACGACAGCAAAACAACAAGTACACCGCACTCAGGCGGTTTGCACAACGCAACGGAATTTCGTTTGTGATACCTCAGCGAGTATACGCCGAACTTGGTGGAGCACCTAATCGAAGTACACCAGGTCAAACACCGATCAACAGTGCGATCGATGCCGGGTGGGTGACGATCGCTGACGAACTCGATTATACAAATAGTGCAGTCGCAGCAGTGATGGATACCGTCCGACGCTTCATAGCACAGGCGTCACATCGAAGCGAGGATCAGATCGAGAAAGCGGATACAGCACTTGCTGGCGTTGCAATGCAGCTCCTCGATAGCGGCAGTGTAGCGTCTGTCACCGTTGTCACGACCGACACCGACGCTGGCAAAGGTGTTGTGCGAGCAATCGAAGCTCGGGGATTCGAAGGGCAAATAGGATTCAAATACGGATTCGATTTGATCGAAGAAATCACCTAATCGAGGAGCTTGCACAACGCATCGAAGAACTAGAAACGTCTGCATCCGCGACACAAGCCCGTCGAGAGGCGATCACCCGCAAAAAGCGAGGGTATGATGAGCGCACCGACTCAAATCAAACCGGTGTGCCCGTCGTTCCTTTGTCCCGTTCTAGTGGTGCCTTTCGTGCAGCATACAGGTGACGGACAGCGCCAGCGGTGAACGTAAGGGCCCCGAGAATCATCGGCGTATCCCCGAACGTCCGTGCCCACAACAACGTCTGAATGTGTGGCTGTTCATAGAACTCCAGACTCCGTGCGGCAGCATAGCCATCCGTGTAGACCGCCCGGAGTTGAGCGAATCCGACCGGAAGCAACGATGCAACGACCATGATTGTGAGCCCGATATTCATGAACCAGAACGAGACTCGGAACCACGTCGGATCCCACACCGCCTCGGGCGTCACAACACGCAGGATGTAGGTCCCAAGCCCAAGTGCAAGCAAACCGAACGCTCCGAACGTTGCCCCGTGGGCATGGGCGACAGAGAGATAGGTTCCATGCTCATAGTAATTGATCACCGGCAAGTTAACGAAGAAGCCAAGCACACCGCCACCGACGAAGTTCCAGATACTACTGCCAAGAATGAACAGCAACGGAATGGTATACGGGAATTCCTCGCCCTGGGATTTTAATGACCGGTATTCGCCGATACTTCGATACAGAACGAACACGAGCGGGACGAACTCAAGCGTCGAGAACGTCGTCCCAAGCGGCACCCAGAAATCAGGGAGGCCAACCCACCAGTAGTGATGCGAGACGCCGACGATACCCGCCGCCATGATCGCGAACACCTCAAAAAGAATTGCTTTCTCTGCCTCCTCTTTCTCTAAGAGTTCCATCGATACGAGGGCAACAGAGATGATGGCAATCACAAAGAACTCGAAGACGCCTTCGACCCACATGTGGACGACCCACCAGCGCCAGAACTCTGTCACTGCCATGTTCGTCTCTGGAGTGTAGAGCATGCTCGCACCGAATAGCAGTCCGATCGAACCACCCGCGTATACCAAGAAGTGTCCGAGCCCCCCGAGCGGTTCGTCCATCTGTCGAACACTCCGAAGTACTAGTCCTGTCCATCCAGCGAGTCCACCAAGCAAGAGCAACTTCCAGAGTCGGCCCACCTCGAGATACTCAAGCCCTTCAGAGCCGAGCCACCACCAGAGCCTGCTCTCTTCAGGCGAACCGAATTTACCCTGTATTCCAAGCCAGACTCCCGCGAACGCACCAGCGGTCGTGATGACGAGTAATCCAAGCAGCACCGATGCGCCCGTCGCTTGCCAGGGCGGGTCGCGGTCGCTGAATAGCCCTGGGAGGAAGAGTCCCCCTGCAAGCCACAGGGTCGTTATCCACAGGATTGCGAGATTGAGATGCCACGTTCGAACCGTCGTGAATGGCAGTAGCGAAACGAGGTCGATTCCGAGCATTTCTTCAATCCGGAAAAAACCCGTCCGCTCAACGTAATAGTGCGCGAGCAGCGCCCCAGTAAGTACCTGCACTGCGAACAGTGCCCCAGCAACCGGGACGTACCACGCCGCAGCATACTGCGTAGGAGTGATCGACACCGAGTCAGGCGATGGAATGTCGATAACGTCGGTCGTCGGTTCAGCGAAGTCAAGCGAGTGATACGCCCATACTCCGAGGCCACCACCGAAGATAAGCAAGAAGACGCTGATCGTGCTCCAGACCAACACCTGCCCGGTCGGCCGGTTCCCGACCGCTGGTTCATACGGCCAGTCGTTCGTGTATGAGTGGGTTGAGTCTGGTCGATTAGTGTGGGCAAACCATGCTGTCCAAACAGCGAAGTCGGCGATGCGCTCGGCTTGTTCGGGCGTCGCAATGAATTCTGGCGGAATCCCTCGGTCAGGGTCACCTTTGTGGTACCGCTCGATGTACTGTTCACGAATTCGCCGATGGGCATACGCTTCAGCGGCCGAATACTGGATGGTTGATCCATCTGGAGCGTCGGCGTCGAGTTCTCGTTTGACGCGTTCTTCGATGGTGACCTGCTCGTCGTCATCGAGTGCCTCGATAGAGTCTTCTCCCTGTTCTCGTGCATAGTACTCCTGCATGAACTCAGCCTTAAGGTGTAGAGCATCAGCTGTGAGATCGACTCCGAAATACGATCCGTTACCGAGGATTGACCCCTGGTTCATCAACCCATTGGCCTGAAACAGCTTCTTTCCCAGCCGGATCTGTTCGTCGGTGGCGACAATGTCGCCATTTTGGTCACGGATTTCGTCGGGAATTGGCGGCGCATGCCGATACGACTTCCACGCTCCCAAACCCATTCCAACAAGATTGGCGATGAACAGTGCAACGAGTACTATCGAACCAGTCCGCTTCGAGTTGAGTGTCTCGAAGTCTACATCCTCTTCACGGATGGCTCGTACGATTTCCGGGAGAGCATCGACGAGTCCTTTGTTTGGAGGTCCATCCACATCGCTATGCATGGGAAGCAGGTGTGAGGCCAGTTTGATCAGAACGCGTTCGAAGGCGGGATCGATTCGATCACCATCAGAAAGGATAGCCATCGCAGCAACTGCTGCTGCGGTCGTCGGTGAAGCATGCCCCTGATCCGCCTTCACGTCGGTCGTCCGTGTTTCTTCCACCACTCGCGGTAGGTCCTCAACGAACAGCTGTTCGACCTGCTGAGCCGTGTCGATAGCATCTCGCTCGAGAAAATCGCCGACAGAGTGGACCCGATCCTCATCACCGTCAGCCACGAACCTGGATAGCACCTCCGTCAGGGTATCGTCGACCGAGCGATCGACGTCTGCCTTCGACTCTCCTGAGAGTTCGTCAGCGATACGTCCGAGCGATTGTGTAGTTTCCTCGGTGGTCTTCACGGCGAATTGGCTTCGGACCACCTCGAGTAAATGATCGTCGAGGCGGGTTTTCTCTAAATTATATCGACGCAAGAAGGTCTCAAGCGCACGATCATCCGAGAATTCGAGATTGTCACTCGGCTCGTACTGTTCTATAAATCGAGCAATAGTATTCTCGATTGCATGAGCCGTGCGTTCGTTAGTGAATTGATCAATCAGTGTTGTGAGCTCGGCGACTGCTTCTGTCCTCGTGCCGAGTTTGTCCTTCAAATAGGTCGTTGTCTGTTCCTGTAGCGACGATACTTGTTCGTGATCTGGAGTCGATATTTTCTGCGAGAGGCGTTTTTTGATGGACATGGTTCACATTATTATTTAATTTATCATTTCCCACAGACACTACTATAGAGCACCACGTAAGCGTATGGGTCAGATACAATCAGTACAACACTCAATTCAACAAGATTTCACCCCCGTCGATGAGCTTGAAGACTATCGCACAGAGGCGGTGAAAGCACATGCCCAAGATCGACAGCAGCACAATCAACGAACTCACCAACGCAGAGGAGAAGAACACCCGTGTGCGAGCGTCAGTTTCGCGTATAATCAATCTCGTGCGCGATTACGAGACCGAAGAGAGTATTGACGACGACTCACCGAACCTTGCCGCCGAAGCATCGAATGCAGGTCGCCAACTCTTCGAGACAGTGCAGCGTTCGGAACAGAACACGGAGCTCGTGAACTTCCGTGAGAAGCGCGCCGAGAGTCAGCAAGTCGAGGACAAGTACCTCGATGTGCTGGAACATGCAAAGAACGTCGCCAAGACGAACGACGTGATGGTTGCACGATTGGGCTATCGGGAGGTGGCGACTCACTACGGCTGTGCATACAAGAACGACGGCTATCGGGTGATGGAGGAGATGGCCGAGCGTGTGCCCGGCGTGACCTACAAGGAATCGCGAACGTTGTCGATTGACGACGCCATGGGCGTTGGTGGCCATCACATCGAGATTACGTTCGCCCACCCCGACCTTGCCGGATGGATGCGCGCCCACGAAGCCAACGCAGGAGGGAACGGAGGGCGCTAATTATAGCGTTGTAATCACGGGGGTTCTCCGAACCCCCTCTCGGGCGGCACCACCACAAAAGATTCACACCGCATTGCCGGTGACACATGGTGGTACTAGTCGGTTGGGTACGGTGGAGTGCGTCGTTTTCTGCGTCTATTTCTGCGAAATGGAGGGGGTCGCTCTCGCGATCCCCCTCTATTATAACGTTGTAATCGTCCATACCGAGGATACTGTCAATGTCTTCCGAGAGATAGACGTTCGGGAACTCGGCTTAGAACAGGATGCAATCGTACGAAGCCGTCGCGGCGCCACCCATCACCCGTTCACAATGAGGACAAACGACCAGTCCCAAGGACCCTCGCTTACTCTCACTCGTCTCCAGAAACCCGACGTCGTCATCAGCCGTAATCGTAGCTACAGTTGGCCAAGAAACATTGATTGCAACCGAGTCTGCATTGCTGGTATGGAAATAAATCTCGAATCATTCTCTGTGGAATGTACTGAGTGTGATATGGATGAGGATGCGGACGATTATTCGTCGCTAGAGAAATTTTCCCGGAAACATGTCGAACACACGGGACATGATATTCGATGGGTACAGGGTTCGGCAGTGCCAGAGGTCTCGGTATCAGAATCGACCGACTATCGCCTTCGATGTGAAACTTGCAACGAGTCGTGGTCATTCGACTCACAATATGAAGCTGAAGAGTTCCAATCGGATCACGCGGAGTATACCGACCATGAAGCAGTTGGTGAAATCGAGACAGAGGAATCCTGGACGGCTCACTGCGGCGATTGTAGGACGACACAAGAGTTTGCAACCCAATCCGAGGCAAACGAGTGGCGAGACGAGCATCGAACCAAAGACCATCGAACTGGAATCAGAACAGTATTTGGAACAATTCGTGAGCAACAGACGGAGTCAGCACAGTCTGAGCCAAGTCTCGTCGAGACCGGACATTCAAAATCACAACGAGATCGAATAAAGAACATCAAAGAACTCATCTCCAAACTCGAAGATGAATGCGAGGACGGAGCACCCGTGCCCTTCATCCTAATCGAAGCAGAGATGGTTGGGATGACACAGTCGAAGGCGCAAACAGAGCTTGAAAAGCTCAAACAGAAAGGAGAGGTCTACGAACCAAGCTCAGGATTTGTACGAACGACATAGAGTCGAAGTCAGTCTTTCACGGTACAGCCGATCTCGCTGTCAAGAATCAGCCACCTACGTACAGTGCATAACACATTGTCAATCGTACCGCTGACGTTTGGTTTCCTTGTATAGACAGTGCCGCCACGATTATGCACCTCGAAAAGCGATCCCAAAACCCCTAGTCCATGATCGTTTCAATCACGTCCTCAACAGTGTAAAGACAAAGATCATTCCTTTCATCACGGGCTTCCTCCAACGATGACGCAAATCCACTCCGGCTGAAGAGCGCATACTCATAGTCTGGCTCTTCACCCCCATTCGGTGTCCAATCGATATGCGGTGCTTCTTGCTGGAGCTGAGCAAAGACATCGTACCCGAGTGGCTGTTGGGTGAACTTCACTTCGCCCACAACTAACGTGTCACTGTTCGTTGGCGCAACGATATCGATTTCCCGCCCATCGGTGTCCCACCATGTGTCTGGTTCTTCTGTAAACGTATACTTATCACCGTATTCGAAGAGAATCGCCCGTTGACACAGCTGCTCGAATGTGCCACTGACAAAGTCCGAAAGATAGGGTTCGACGAGTTCATCGTACGCATCTGGCCCGAAGACCTCATACCGCGATGATCGTCCATGGACGAACCGGAACCAGAACGCGAATAGCTGATCCAAGATTCGGTAGCGACTGTTCCGACTTCGTGATGGGTCAACCGTGACTGGATACTCTTGCTCGATTATCTGGAGTTCTCGCAGACGGGAGAGATAATATCCAGCACTGTTAGCATTGATGCTTGCGGCCTGCACAATCTCGTTTCGCTGGCGGTTCCCTTCGGCCATCGCCTTCAGCACGGCAAAGTATCGATCCACCTCGTCCAATTCCCTGTACAGAACATTTTCAGGCTCTTCATGGAGACCACCATCACGAAGGAGCAACGTTTCTGTGATATTCTGCTTGAGTGATTGGCTGTCATCAACAGCGCGAAGATAGTCTGGTGTCCCCCCAAAAACACCGTACGCCATGACCTGTTCTGCTGGATCATAGTCGGGGAAGAAGGTCATCGCCGCTCCAAAGGGGAGCGGGCCGATGTTGAGCTTCCCATTCGGTCGCTTCGAGATGCGGCCGTACAGCGGTGAGCTCCCATCAAGGGCGATGTTGTGAATCATCCCAATAGCAGAGCCAGTCAAGACGAAGGTTGCCGCTGTCTCTTCGACTTCGTGATCCCAGATACGCTGAATAATTGATGGAAGAGCCTCGTTTTCGTCAACAAGATAGGGAAATTCATCGAGGATGACGATTGCGTCTTGTTCAGCAAGGTATGTGAGAACATTTTCCCAATCCTTTCGAATCCGATTGATCCCAGGAAAGGCTGTTGTCGCATCGGCAATGAACGAATCGAGCTGTTGCTCGGGAGTCCCATGTGCTGCTTGGTGATAGACGGCATCCTCGCGGTTTTCGATAGATTTGACGACAAGCGCTGTTTTTCCCATTCGCCGACGACCGTATATCACACTCAAATTTGGAGAGTTGCTATTGTAGAGCTTCGTGAGTCGATCGAGCTCGTTTGTTCTGTTAACGAATGGTGGCATTGTTCGCCTGTAGATTCGATGGCAACATAAAGGGCGCGATTGTGTAGATAGGACTACGTTAGCTCAAGCTACGTTAGTTCAAGCTACGTTATCCGACGTTATCGAATTCGGTTGTTGGACCATGTAAACAGTCATATCTGTTATAGTAGCTTGCAATAGAAAACCGGTCTATCTCATCCTGTCATATTGAGAACCTACTTTATCGCCTGTATTTCGGCCTAGCTGTATTAGCCGGTTTGCAAATACGGGAGAGTTATTTTGTGCAGCGAATTCAGACGTCTAAGCCGATTTTCGCCGTCTATTTTCATATAGCACATCCAACCATTTTCACATAGCATGAGTAACAAGATCCGGTCGATTAGCAGTAAATGCGATATTCAGTAGCAAGAGAGCTCAACACAGTGCATATATCCCTCAGAGAGCCCGCAATCGTTTGCATATAACAAATAACGGCCAGAGAGTAGCCCTCCGTTATTATATGCAAATCTAGCGCCGTTATATCGCCATTCGTACCTCGAAATTCGTCCAAAGTAAAGGGTAGGTACAGGGTGCAGAGAGACACGGGTGACAGAATAGCTTATCACAGAAGACAAAAATCCACAGAAATCACAAAATTATCAGTATTAGAGAGTAGACGTGAAACGTGGATAACGATGTGTTTTTAGTGTCAAATATGTGTTCAAACGCGAAACGAGGCGAACGATGATCGCTTACAAAACACGACCTGCGACGAGTGAGTCAATGAGCTCGAAGACTATCGCGAGGTGCAACGAAAGAGCGTGCTCAGGACCGACAAAAGCTCGGTAGTCTTGAAGAGACCACCGAGACCATGGAATCGGACATTGACGATCTCACCAAAGCAGAGGAGAAGAATGCACGATTTCGGGGGTCAGTCTCACGTATAATTAACCTCGTGCGGGATTACGAGACCGAAGAGAGTGTTGACGACGATTCGCCGAACCTCGCCGCCGAAGCAACCAATGCAGGCCGTCAGCTCTTCGAGACGGTCCAGCGTTCGGAACAGAATACGGGGCTCGTGAACTTCCGCGAGAAGCGTGCCGAGAGCCAGCAAGTCGAGGACAAGTACCTGAATGTCCTCGAGCACGTGAAGAACGTTGCCAAGACAATGACGTGATGGTTGCACGGTTGGGCTATCGGGAGGTGGCAACTCACTATGACTGTGCGTACAAGAACGACGGCTATCGCGTGATGGAAGAGATGGCCGAGCGCGTTCCTGGTGTGACCTACAAGGAATCTCGAACGCTGTGTGTGGACGATGCAATGGTCGTCGGTGGTCACCACATCGAGATCACGTTCGCCCACCCCGACCTTGCCGGGTGGATGCGAGTCCACGAAGCCAACGGAGGAGAACGGAGGGCGCGGATTATAGCGTTGTAATCACGGGGGGTCGCAGAACCCCATCTTGGTGGGGGGAGCAGATCGGTGGATATCACTCTTTGATCGGGGAAGATGAGACTGCTGTACTATTCGATGGGGGTCAGCTCGACAGTACCTGAACTATCGACCACGACTTGATAGCCAGCGTACGAGAAGATCACTTCTCCGTCAGAGCGCACGTCCCCATGATATGTCGGTGTATATAGGCGATCCAACGCATCTGGGTCAATAGCATCATACAGTGGTTCGAGCTCCTCAAGTGGGCAGTCCGCAGCATCGGATACAGCGTTAATAATCTGGATACTGGGTGGGGGCCGTAATGTGGCACGGTTTGTTGTCCGAGTGCGAACGTCACCATCTTCCCATTCCTCATCATTCATAGCACTTAGAGCCAGGCTACCAACCCACATAAGCTGAGTGTGAGAAATTGGGTGACAACCGATTCTTCTCCAGCGCGCTTCCCATCTCAACACCTCTGCACGCTTTCCCTCAGAAAAATTCCAGCGCACGTACTCGAAATGGCCGAGCGAATCACATCAGGCATCGCCCTAACCCCAACGATAGCCAGCTGGATGGTTTCTCTTCAGATGAGTATGCTATCGCATTGCTACGACTACTAGTTTGAACACATCGAAAGCAGACGCCGTGTCTATTTCTGCGAAATGGAGGGGTCGCTCTCGCGATCCACCTCTATTACAACGGTGTAATCGGCAGGTAGTGCGTCGTAGCTTCGCCACCGGTTCGATAGGATGAGTCTACAAACGAGAATGGGAATGATAGCCCCAAAATCAGGCGACCTAGTCGCTGATAACCACAGCATCACTAATTCAGATGCCCGATTGGAAGTAGACACTTTATAGGCTCGAACAGGGAGGTCCTTCGAAGCGGAACCGAGACCCTTCACTCGGTGAACGCCCTCACCAACGAATTGAGTACGAGTAACAAATGTGAGCGGCCGTACTACAACTACTGTTCAAACATTCTCTCGACAAGGAGTGGTAATTCTACACCACCTGATACCGGCTGTATAGGTCTGCTAACCATAGATAGCGTCGAGATAACAAAGGTCGAAGACGAGAGACTAGGCTGTAGAATGGTGATCTCTGTAGCATTCGACTCAATCACTGCCCATCGAGGAGAGTGACATGAAGGCATTCGCTGAACCCATGAACGATTCAATGAATCGAACTGAACTATCACGCGATCAAGTGTTCGAGGTGTTACAGAGCATGCGACGGCGATATGCAGTTCACTATCTACGACGAGAAAATTGCACTGTTGACTTTGCCGATGTGACCGACCATGTCGCTGCATGGGAATACAACACGTCACCAACAGACCTCCTGGGCGAACAGCGAAAACGAGTCTATATTTCACTGTATCAGACTCACATTCCGGCACTCGCCGAGGCTGGAATCATCGACTACGACACAGAGACCGGGAAAATACAGCCGACGAGTCGCATACGAGTGTTTGACAACTATCTGAATATGTTCACCAGACCAATGCTTCCCTGGAACCGCTATTATTGTGGACTCACACTAGGGAGTATACTCCTTTTCATGGGGCTCTGGGTACATTTCTATCCAGTGACCGTTCTTTCCTGGTTTGTAGCGATCCTCGGAGTTCTAACGGCTTTCGGGATGCTGGCGGCCACCCACTATTGGTATACACAGAACACGGTCCCAGAAACACCGCCAGAGCTCCACTCTACCGACGATTAGAAGCTATTACCTCGACATCTCCTCGCTCTGAAGGGAGAGGATTCTCGCTTGAGATGGTAAAATGAAGAATTCCCTCGCCAAAACATATTTTCAACACGAGTGGCTAACTGTCGCACATGAGCACGCTTGCTGATGCTACGACCGAGAAGTTGATTCGGGCGTGCCGCACACAAATCGGCGATGAACTACGCAGTCTCACGTACTTCACGCCAGACGAAGCCGAACACTTGTATCTCCGCGACGAACTCGAACGCGGAGACAAACTCGGCTTCATTGAGACCGAGCGCAGAGGCTTCAACCTCCAGCGGACGTACAACTGGTCTGAACTTGGTGAGTATAACTTTACACTCAGAGATTTCGACAATGGCTACCTCGTACGTGTAATAGCTAATCACGCCGGGCTGTATCTTACAACGGATTCGTTGACGATGACGCAATTTGAGGAGGTGACGAGCGCCGTCAAACCCATCCTTGCCGAAGCCAACTAGACCATGCTATGCCAAGACCGACACCAGATACGGATGAGTGCCCCCTCTGTGGGAAACCGTACGACCAACAAATCGTGATTGAACAAGGTGTTCGATGGGACGATCTCTTCCCGGGGACTGTGTTTGACTTTTTCACCCGGTATCCCCGCCGCTGTACCGTTCGGTATGATGTGGAAGACGATACGCAACTTCCCGAACAGAAACGTGCACTCTACTTCCACACGGAACAATTGGATTCACCGTTCACTTAGGACTAAAAGGGAGACAGGGCACTGGATGTCCACCCTCATTCAGACGTTGGAGCGACAATCCCGTGTGAGACAAGCCAGTAACGAACCTCGGGAATACGACGGACAACAGTCTTAAAAGCAAGTTATGAAACGTCGAAGACGACGATTTCAGTCGACCCACAGGTCGGACATTGCTGATCGGTGGCCTCTAGTGTTGTTCCGCAATTCCGGCACTCATAGACGAGGCCATCTTCGTCAGTTAACCACCGCCGCACAGCAGTGGAAAGTGACATGACCAGTGTACTTGGCTAGCCAACATAATAAGGGTGCGGCCGTGTATCGGCCCTGTAATAAATAGCTGCACCACAGAAAGGCAGATATGTCCCATCGATCCAAACCACCAAGTGAATCGATCCCGTAGCCTCTGTGAGGTGACAACACACCTCAGTGTTAACCTCATGTATCTCCTGGACGGGAACACTCTTTCCAATGGAGAGAAGTTCCCTCCATTGGAAACGGGTGACAGCAGTCAACCATTCTAGTAAAGTGGTTGTTCACTCCCGAGCACAAAACGAAATCGACGATCACTGCAGACCGTCGTATCTATGGGTCGATAGCGTCAATTTCGACAGCGCCCTCACTCGATACAGTCACCCAATAGTCTGCATACTCAAACGAGACGTCGCCAACAGCACGGGACGACCCATCTGCTCGCGGTGCAAAGAGTGCAGTGAGTGCGTCTGGATCGATCGCCTCATATAACGGTTCCAGATCTTCTCTGGATCGTCCGTCTGATTCTGCAACCACTCGAATGATTTGCTCAGTTAGTGAACGAGGTCCGCCAGTACGTGCTGATTGATTCCCAATGTCAGTTGAATCTGATTCCATGAATTCCTCCCACTAGAACAGCCACGGTGATATTGCAAGGTCTTGTTATGGCAGCTGTTCTCAACGAGTCCGTAGACAGGAGCCACGAATAAGAAATTAATGGAGGTTTTCTGGACACTTGTGCACAGCATCGTCTCCCAGAAGACTAGACTCTTATTCCGTCTTGCGATTACTCTCACTTCCTGCGTTCGCTGACTTCTAGCAGTGCCTCAAGCCGATCACTGCACTGATAGCGAATGGTTCCTTCCTGCCAATTATATTCGATTAGACCGTAATCAGCCATCTTCGGCAGATGACGGTGGCGCAGATTCATCCGAAGACGGTTACACGATATCTCAAGATCGTCGGTGAGCACATCAACGAGTACTGAGACTGCAGTTGAGACACCATTCATTTCCGAGAGGAGGCAGAGAGTATAGCGGCGCTGTTGGTTGGCGAGGATTTCAAACAGTGCATCAAGCGATGGTTCCGTTGGATCGGTGGCATCACGTGTCATTGTCTATTGGTCCTATGAAATACTGACGGATACCTGTATTATAAAGTTATACCTTTGACATTTTCGAAGCATGAATGGATATCCGCCATGTGGTGTTTTTTCATGAGATACTAGCTAGCAATTTTAATCTTATGGATTAAGAGTAGAATTACTGAGTTGTAGACAATAATGTGAAAGGAGATCATCCAGCCGATGGATTTCACCACACCATCCTAGCTTGCAAAGAGAGCAAGATACCATCCGTCTCATTAGCTAAGGGTCTCCTTACTTTCGATAGACCGGCGAGTCACCGAATGGAGACATTCCTCTAATCATCCAAACGACGCCAAACTGGATTCTGTATACTGCTCCAATTCTCGCTCAATGCGTCTCTCACGCCACCCTAGCGGTGACAACACACTCGCCGCAGCACGAACCAACAACTCCCGATAGAACTCGACATCATACTCATCTAACTCCTCACTTGCCAACCTCACCCGCTCTCTCGACTGCTTCGCATCATCAACAACCACATACGACATACTCTGACCAGGCGCACACCCCAACCCCAAATCAGCCGCCCGCTCCAAGGCCGCCACACTCCGCGTCGATTGCGTGTAGTCCTCCTTCTTCTTCGAAACCCGATTCGTGATCACTAACTCATTTGGATCAACCGCCCCACGCTCAAGTCGATCAACCCACGACCGCAATTCCTCACACACCGCTTCCAGATCACGATGCGCATCCACCGCTCGAATCAACGCTTTCTGCGCGTCATCGATATACGACGGCGAACTGCGGTGGCGACACTCGATACCCCGATACTTGTACTCATCTTCACCAGCGACCTTCCCGAAGTACTTCGTCAATGCACCGGCATCCGAATCACGCAACGGAACAAAGGAAATCCAGTCGTAGTGGGCTTCATGCTCCAGCCGAATCTCTACCTCTTCAGATATCTCCGATACAAGCTTAGACAACGATGTCTGTTCCTCGTCTTCGATCGGTGTCACCCACACACTATCGACGATCCCATGCATAATGCGCCACCCATGCTCCTCGAGCACGGCCTTCGTCTCTAACAGAATCTCCCGAGCATACGCGTTGATCGCCTCGTGGCACTCGATACGCCCGAATTTCGCGTTCGAAAAGCCCTGATAGCCGAAACACGAGACCAAAACCCACTTGATCGCACTGGATTGGCCTTCCAATTCATCGCGACGATCTTCATCCTCAGTCTCCCGTATCTCGGCTTTGATCGCATCACGATCCTCGATCAACGGCTCAAGCACATCGGGCAGATAGCCCCGCTCGTCGCAAATCGCATACCCGATGCCCGGTACATCCTCTCGACCGGCATGGCACTCACACCGAATCTTCTCCGGGCTCACGTTCCGCGTGACGATGATATTCGGATACAACGAGGAGAAGTCGAGTTCGTGCACGTCCTCATGCAACCCGACGTCCGGCGCAAAGGTGAACCCACCCCGGTCGGCATCATGCAACTGGCGCATCGTTTTGAACTTCTCGTGTCGCCACGACCGCCACGGGACCAACACATCCCGCTCCCGAGCTTCCTGTATCTGGATCCCGGTCAGAATGTTCCCGATCGACGACCACGCCAACTCTTGCAATGGCTTGCCCGACTGTTCGACGAGATACAGACAGCCATCGAGATTTGTCTGATTCCACATGAACGTATTCGAGCCGTCGATGATCACCCGACCCGGAAGATTGTAGCGTGCCGGTGAGTGGCCGACTTGTCCGTAGCTTTCGTAGGTTGATTCGCCCGCCAACTGCTGCCACCCAGGTCGTCGTCCCAGCTGGAACTTGACGTCGAACCGATCAGCCTGCTGGAACAGAACGGGAATGAGGTCGCTGGTATTCAAGAACAGAACGTCAGGGTCAATCGACTCAACCCGAGCCGACAGCGTGGTTAACACGTCCGTCTCACTCCCAGTCACCGTCTCGTCGTCGATCGTGAGTTCGGTAACCCTCTCGCTCGTAAGCTCCGTCTCCGACACAGAAATCTGCATTTGCGAGAGTTCGTGGTTCGGCAGTGGGTCAACCCCCTCTTCGAGACAGTAGCGGAACTCCCGCGAGAAATCGACGTCGTAGCAGCGATACTCACCAGGCGAACCCCATCTACTCACCATTCGTGCCACCGAGTTGACCGCCCTGAGGTCGACCACGTCCACCCGAAGTACTTGCTCCGGATCGTGCCGAAAGCTCACGCGTTCTTCGACGACAGTAACCCGAACAACGGCAGGATGGTCACGAAGTGCAGCACGTGCCGTCGAAAAGTCGCCATCACCGTGCACAGACACGTAGATCGTCGGCGTATACGACTCATCGACTTCACACTCCACCCCCGTCTCAGTTACCGACCATCTGAGCACGTCGTCATCGACGTAGTCGATTTTGTGCACCATCGTCTCATCCCCGATCGTTCAAATCATCCTCGACGTGATCGAGTCGATCTTCCAGATCCTCAATCTGCTTTTGCTGCTCGATGAGCATCGACATCAGCGCTGGAATCTCGACGAATTGGTGGTTCTGGAGCCCACTCGCGTCCGCATGTGCGCGGGCATATTCGAAGAGCCGATCAAAGACAGCCTGGTCAGCGTGTCGGAGTGCACGCCGATATTCCTGCCACCGCGACTCCATTGCCCGCAGTAAATCACGATACGTTGTGTTAGTACGCCCCATTCACGCTCACCTCCGGAGAAACGTCCGCATCAACCATTGCTGGATGCCGATTGGCGAGAATACGCTTCCAATACGCGAGTGTGGTTTGTACTAACCCATTCTCCAGTGGGTAGACCAACGTCTCGTACTCCTCGCCAGCGAACCGTGGTCCGAGCTTAGTCTGTTTACACTGAATCGTCTGATCAGCGATGTCGTGAATTGGTGCTGTCAGCGTATCGTCCGTCTGTAACGTCAAAAGCACCGGAATCTCAAACCGTTCGGCAAGCTCGTTGATCCGCTCGGTCACAGTCGAAAGCATGCGTTCATCATCACCCCGTGGAAGATCCTCCGACCGGTAGAACCAATCGAGAGCTGGTAGAACAGCAATCGTCGTTTCGTCCGTAAGCTCTTCAGCAAGATCCTGCACGAGACTCTGGTGTTGCCACGGAGTGAACGCCCGGGCGATGTGAATCCGACTGAGGACTCGCATTGAAGGTGTAATCCGCGTCAGCGGGTGTGTTGTTCCGTTCCCGTGGGAATCGATCCAGATGGCCGATCCGTCATCCAAGAGCAATTGATCGAGGACAAGCGACTGGAGTGAACCCGTCATGCGCTCGTCGGTTTCGAGCAGTGTAATACCGGGGGCAAGTGAGGGTAGTTCTGGTGCTGTCTGGCGCATCACAGATAATATTTCACCGGGGTATCAGAAAGGCACGCCAGGGTCGCTTCCGAATATTCCAATACAGGAACGACCGACGTCAACCAGAGTGAGTTACCACCATGTAGGACGCTACAGCAATACGAGAACACACCCTATACAGTTGTGGTGTAAACTGGTTCACTTCTCCCAGTAGAAGTCCGGCGGAAACTCGGAATATTTCGGACTCGTTGGCCAGTCTGAGTCCCACAACTTTTCCGCAAAATATCGATGAGGGCGAGATGATGTCGAATGAATTGATTGATGAGTTTGTCGTGAATTTCACTCGACTCATACAGGCGATTCTAAGGGGTTGTTGAGAGCGAAAAACCTCCGATACTGACGGCGTTGTGCACGAATTGACCTCTGTCAGCTCTGATCCAAGATACTTGACAACACCACCAGAGCTCGATACGTTCCATCCGTTTCCGATACGGATTTCCGAAACCTGGCTGCTTGACAGAGAAACCACTGAACAATAGAGACACTCACGTACCGGAACGGACAGCGGGGGAAAGGGAGAGGTAACCCTCACACCCAAGTACGAGCCATTGTCGGGTGATGACGCCAGACGATGGCGTCGTACTGGCCAGTGTGAGAGCGTATCTCCATCAATAATCCGAAGGATAAAATAAGTTCGTCAGTCATAGCTTGATTTTATCATATGATTCGGTCAAATATCCGAACTATGTGTGTCGAACTCAAATTCTAGCGTCACTTTCTTTCAACCTAGTGAATTCTACGGTAAGCGGCCATTACTCAAGTTTCTGGAGGACCAATAGAAAATATGAACAGTGACACAGAAAGAACCCAAGCAATCGGTTGGTTCGGTTCCGCCGCAGAATACTCCGGCCCGAGCTCACCACCGCAATATGCACTGGTCGCCTCTGAGACGATTGATTTCGACTCATCGACTTCAGAGCTTGTTGCTGGTGTCGTAGAAGCACTCATTGATGTGATCGAGCCGGCAGGTGGCCAGACCACGCTCTCGCTGTACGAATACGTGGACCCAGATGCACTCGAAGACATCATTACAACAAGTGCATCGAAAAAGAGCGACGTTGAGGTGCGATTCACGGTTGAGGACTATCTCGTCACTGTTCGGAGCGACAATACCATCCTCATTTACAAACCGATCGGAACACAACGCGATACGGATGGAAATCCATGTCCAGCTAGCTAATCAAGAAAATTGGTCCTTACTTCGCGATGTAGTAACCATGCGTTTTGTACTACCGAGATTGACGTTGCTATTCAGCCCCGTAATCAGTCAACCGGAGCTTCCCTTCGACCTCATAGAGATGGCCTTTCATGTAGAGCCGTTCGATGATATCCTCGGCAGCAGGGCGCTCAAGATCCTCTTCGTCGTTGAGAATTGCATACGCTTGCTCGTACGTGAGCTCTCCCGCATCCGGAAGTGCTGTCGCGAGGGCGTCAAGCGCATCCTGCGCGAGTGGAGTGAGTGGCGACGTCCCATTCGAACTCATTGCTATCTCTGGATTTGAGAGCTGTACAGGTAAGTACACGGGATACCACCTGCGAGGATGGATGCCCCCACTTCTCACCATCAACGCCGAGTCGAGAGCGCATCTCCCAAGATGAACACTCTTGGGTTAGTATACCATACTAACCAATAATGTCCAACACAATCAAATGGTCCGGCGATGGCTTTGCTCTCCAGGTCACAAAGCCTGCCCGAGCCGCTGGATTCGTCGAAGAAACCGACGATGAGCCCACCCGGCTTGCAGACATCCGTGTATTCGCATTTGACGGTCTCCTGCTCGTCGTCGACCTCAACCGAATCTCCGATGAGAACATCGTTGAACTCGCAACGTCAGCCGCGCTCGATACCGTCTCGATCCACCGAGTTGCAAACGCCTCACTGCAGATTGCAGGCAATGGATACCAGGTGCAACTCCCCGGTGCTGCAGATGCAGGATTTCACGCCGGTGATCGAGCGCCCTGTACGCCAGCGCCGAATCTGCTCGTGATTGCAGCGGAGGGATCCAAACGAGTGGCGGCAGATATAGTGACAATTCGGAAAGAGCAGATCTGAAAGTGGTTATCGCAAGTTAGTATTTGATACTAACTCTCGCAACCATGCGTGCTGATTGCGACCATCACCTCAGCAATTCTCATACACCTATTCAAATCTCACACGTATAAAGTTTTTATAGTAGTGGTTACATAGAGTATCTATGGAGAGCGAAGGTAGCCAACACGCGGCGTCAACGGGAGGTGAAGAAACATCTGCAGCGACGATACAGGTTCCAGTGCCAGCAAGCAACCCGAATCTCTATCGCCACAAAGCAACAGATAAATTGCTTCAATTTTTAATTGATCGTCCTTTCAAGGAGTACACGATCCGAACACTTGCGTCCATGGTGGACGTCACACATCGGACCGTCGGAAAAGCAGTCGACGTGCTCGCAGCAAATGACCTTGTCCACATTCGACAGGAAGGAAACAAGAAACTCGTCAGTATCAATCGAGAACGGGTGATGATTCCAGATAATCCGTTGCTCCGTATCCCACAGGCAGAATTCCACGCACCGGTACGAGCTGCTGTCGAGACACTCAATGAAGACCTCGATGATGTCCTCGGAATTCTCGTCTACGGGAGTGTGGCACGGGGTGAAGCGGATCGACAAAGCGACATTGATCTCTGGGTGCTGGTCCGCGAACACCGAGGCCGCAACCAACGACGTGCAGCTCAAATCGGTAAAGAACTCGCATCGGAGCAAATCAATGGCGAACGATACGATTTTCATATTGTTGTTGAATCCCCTGCGTCTGTGCCCGCCCATACAGAAGAAATCGCTGAAACCGTCGTCTCTGGGATCACACTTTCCAAGACCGAAGAGTTCGAGAAATTCCAATCGATAATGGAGGACCTAGTCGATGAGTGACGTCCAAAGGTAGTCACAGATGCACTCGAAGAGGCCCATCGGTCTTTTGAGCGAGGTGGAACACCGGAGGAAGGACTTGCCGAACTGACCGAAGAGGAAGCACAGCTCAAGAAGGCATGCCGTCTGATTGCCGCTGCACAGACGCTTCAAGATCAAAATGGCTACCACACAGCGGTCGTCGAACTCGCGTTTGGGGCGATTGAACGCTCATTCGAATTCTATGCTATCGCAATGAGCGACGATGTAGTCCATGATTTCATGGACCATGAATACGCGTAACAACGCGCGTTTGAATTGGGAGTAATCAGCGACGATTTGAAAGAAGACTTCCAAGCACTGTACAACGAGAACCGAGCGGCGTCGTACTATTCCGGGCGGGCGGTTACTGCCGAGCAGGCGGATGCTTTTTTAGGAGAGAATCCCGGCCTTCAGGGCAGGAGTGAATCCGACAACGCCGACTCAAATCATCGTCGATAGCAGGCAGGATATTCAACGTAAGCCATACTGTTAAGTAGGTTTATCTAGATAGGCTATCTATGGCGATTCAGGTCACGCGCACCTACGTTGGTTCCATCCAGAACCACCGACAGGTCTGCGATGGCCTCAACTCGCTCGGAGACTCCGCCTCGAAAATCTGGAACGTCGCACGGTGGACGGCAGGCAGAATATGGGACGCAACCGGTGAAATTCCGGACGAAGGCCCGCTGAAATCGTACATGAAGAACCAAGCGTGCTGGAAAGACCTGAACGCACAATCCAGTCAGAAAGTCATTGAAGAACTTTCCGACGCTTTCCAGTCATGGTTCGACCTGCGACAGAAAGACGACACGGCGAATCCGCCCGGCTACCGCAAACACGGCGACACTCGTCCCCGTTCCGCAATTACATTCAAAGAAGACGGGTTCAAGCACGACCCTGGGAACAACCGCATACGACTCAGCAAAGGCTCGAACCTCAAGGGATATTGGTCCGACTTCCTCTTGTGTGAATACCAGACCCGCCCCGACATCAACCTTACAGAAGTCGATTCGGTGCAGAACGTCAGGGCGGTTTGGAACGGCAACGAGTGGGAACTGCACTTCGTGTGCAAAGTCGAACTCAAAACCACCGACACAGCGGACGACGGAGTAGCAGGCATCGACCTTGGCATCACGAACCTCGCCACGGTCGCATTCCCTGACGAATACGTCCTGTACCCCGGCAACTCCCTCAAACAGGACAAACATTACTTCAAACGTGCCGAGTACGATACGGAGGGAGAAAACGGCCCATCCGAGAAGTCGATGTGGGCACGGCAGAAACTCACAAAGCGTGAAACACACTTTTTTCACACTCTCTCAGACACCATCATTACTGAGTGTGTCGAACGCGGTGTTGGGGCGCTCGCGGTGAGTTGGCCTGAAAACGTTCGAGAGTCCGATTGGGGCAAGACAGGCAACAAGAAGTTGCACACATGGGCGTTCGACCGCCTCTACCAGTACCTCGAATACAGAGGCGAAGAACACGGTGTCGAGGTGCTGAAAGAGAACGAGTGGGAGACGTCGAAGACCTGCTCACGGTGCGGTGACGATACGAAATCGAATCGTGTTGAGCGTGGCCTGTACGTCTGCTCATCATGTGAGTTGGTCGCCAACGCGGATTGTAACGGGGCAGAGAATATGCGCCAGAAGATAACTCCGAATCCTCACGGTGAGGATAGGAGTAACGGCTGTGTGGCACAGCCCTCGGTACACCTGTTCGACCGCGAGAGCGGAATGTTTCGCACGAGAGAACAGGTCGTGTCGTAGACCGGCAAATATCCCACCTGCGGGACGGGAAGCCTCGCTGTTTACGGCGAGGAGGATGTCACGCTTGAACTTGCGATAACGATACATAAGTTCCTGCGGGATCACCCACGAGACCACTTCAACTGTCTCTGTGAGTGAACGAGAACAAACTAAAGAAGCACATCGTTTCATCGCACACAAACGGACGCTAAGACTCGGTTTACAGCCACAGAAGATTGATCGTAGCCCTCCCACACCCCACTTTGTCCAGTGTCTTCGCAAACATAGAACGGCCAAATACAGCAATTCGCCAGATTGTTTCCAGAAACAGCCTTTTCTCTTTAACGCTGACTATCGTTCGGAGTAATTGAATACGGGAAGTAATAAACTTTACCGTTGTTTAGAGTTCTCGTGTGACATCTCAAGCATCGTTTCTACCGAGACACTGGACGCGGTGGGGTGTGTGGGTCCCACGAAAAATCGGACACCGGACACACGAGACACAGTAGACACGGTGGTTTTATTACCCTATCTAACGAGACTTGGTTCAATGGGGCTGTTCGAGCCAGATACGAATATCTATCGTGACCGGGATATCCTCCGTGAGGATTATCAACCCGAGAAAATCGTGGGCCGTGATGAGGAACTGCAACAGTATATCTCTGCTCTCCAGCCCGTGATTAATGGTGACCAGCCATCGAACATCTTTCTCTACGGAAAAGCAGGCGTGGGTAAGACGGCCTGTACTGGATATCTTCTTTCAGAACTTCAGTCGGACGCGGAAGAGTACGATGTCGATATCACAACGATTCGAACAAACTGCGAAGACCTTTCCACGAGCTACCAAGTAGCGATTCAACTGATTAACGAAATCCGTCCTCCGGAAGAACATGTAACGACTGGGTACTCAAAGCGCCAGATATACGAAATGCTCTGGGCGGAACTCGATAATGTAGGCAATACCGTGATCATCGTTCTGGATGAGGTTGACCACATCGATGACGATTCTATCCTCTATCAAATCCCTCGCGCAAGAGCCAACAAGAATCTTACAGAAGCCAAGGTCGGTATCATCGGGATTTCAAACGATTTCAAATTCCGCGAAGGACTCTCGTCAAAGGTTCAATCAAGTCTCTGTGAAAAGGAACTCCAATTTCCAGCGTATGAGGCAGCTGAACTCCGTGACATCCTTCGGCAGCGGGCTGATATTGCGTTCCATGAAGACGTTGTTCCTGATGCTGTCATCGCGAAATGTGCAGCATATGGTGCAAAGGACGCAGGTGACGCTCGGCAGAGCCTTGACCTTCTGATGGAAACGGGTGATATCGCCGTTGAACACCAGGCTGAACAACTCACTGAAGCGCACGTTGATGAGGCACGTGACTCACTTGAGAAGAGCCGCGTTGTTGAGGGAGTTAACGGGCTTACTCATCAAGGCCAACTCGTTCTCTACGCACTTTTGATTCTAAATGAGGAAGGGAAAACTCCTACGCGCGCTCGAGATGTTCAACCACAATATGAGCTGGTTTGCGAGCGCGCCGCTGTTGATCCACTTGTCCCGCGTCGAATGCGTGACCATCTTGGTGAGTTAGCTATGCTTGGAATCGCGAGCCGTACGGAGCGGAACAAAGGAGAAGCAGGCGGACGGTACTACGAGTATAGCCTCGATACTAGTCCAGAGCTTCTTTTAGAAGCACTCGAAGAGACTGTGGACATCGTAGGTAAAACCGAATCAATCCAACAACGGTTCGGTGATCAAGTCTGATATAGTCACCCCACTCTGTCCACTGTCTTGCGTCCGTCAGACACTGGACGTAGTGGGGTGTTTGCTAGAGAAGACACTGGACATACTGGGGTGTGAGGGAAGATTGAGCTTGATGGGGTTGTCTTCTATCATGTATTGTATAGTAGATCGACAAGAGATCTTTTCCCGTGTATTTGATCGTTGGTATCCAATACTAACTCAGTTTGGGCGCTTCAACCAACTCTACAGACTGGGTGAGTCAGATATCCCTGAAACTGATTAGGTTCGACAGTCATCAGTATTGCATGGCTATTCGATTGAAACTCTTCTACCTCTCAGACACTCCTAAATAATACTGCATAGAGTATCTGTATATTGTATTTGTATACACTATGCAGATGCGGCTTGTGATCGTTACCTGTTGACCTTCTTCTAAAGCCACACAGATCGCTCTCATCCAAGTCGATACATGAGGTTGCATTTCTATTTCCTATTGTCTGACGCACCTTTTTGTATGTTGTATATGTATACAGCAAATGCATATGGTCACTGTATCGAGCAACCGGATACTACGTGCTGCAACCTACGTTGAAAAAGGCGGGGTCGGAAAGACGACTACGTCCGCACACGTGGCTGTTGCAGCTGCACGGGAGCATGATCTTGACGTGCTCCTCATAGACTTAGCCGGGAAGCAAAACGACTTGTCCACTCACTTTGGGATGAACAATAAGGTCGAAGATATCGATGCTCCTATCTCCGCTATTTTTGGCGAAGATTGGGAATTCATTCGAGACAATATTCCAGAGGTCGTCGATCGCATGGTCTATGATACGGGAGAAGGCATTGACCTTATTCCCGCAGATCCTGGACTCGGTGGTGCAGATAATAATCTCGCAAACGTTCCTGTCGAGGAGCGTTTTTCGAAGCTAGATGAGTTCATCACCGAAGACCTGAACGATCGATATGATTTCGTTTTGCTCGATCTGCCGGGCAAAGAGGACAACATTGCATTGAACGGGTTGTTCGCCGCCAGAAACGTCATTGCGCCACTCAAACCTGGTGCGTTCGAACGAAACCAGCTAGATAATCTTCGCGACGATCTCGATGACCTTCGCAAAGAACATCCAATCGATCCGCAGCTCGCGATGGTCATTCCGACGATGGTGAAGAGCTCGACGAACTTATCAAAGGAATTCGTTGCTGAACTCCAAGAGGCATATCCAGACCAGGCGGCCCTGGTTCCTGTCCCGAATTCACAGGATATCTCGAAGAAGCAAAACGAAGGCTGCACACTCTTTGCTGTCCCTGAAGATGAGCTGTACAATACAGGGCAGCGTGTGCTAAACGCGTATCGAGAGAACACCACTGAACTCCTTAACCGACTCACAGAGACCAATGAGCCAAGACAAAGCCGAAAAGCTCCTCCAGAACAGTAAGAACCAGAAACGTTCAACGTCCGAACCGTCCCAGGCCGACGAGACTGTCGAACTAACGCAGACAGTTCAGGAAGCCTATGAAGCAATTGACAACGGTGACGCCAGTTCGAATATCACTGTTCGAGATACGAATCTCGCAGCACTGTTTCACGGACTCGAGAAGTCTGGAGAACTTGAAAATGTTGCAACAGATGCACGCAGGGCACTCAACCGAGAAAACGATTCCAATGTGAATCGAAGCCAAACGATTGGGGATCTCATTCGAGTAGGGTTGCAAGAGGTGGCTCCTGAGACGGTTGACCAAGCAGTAAAGGCGAAAAAAGAGCACCTCCTGTCTAAAGAAGACGAGTTCTGAGTTCGCTGTTTGTTTCCGCTTTCTGACTGTGGCTTCTGCATCGATATCTTGAATGTGTATTCTGAAAACGTATACTGAATACGTATGCTGGTTACTGGTGCTGTCACAATCGGTATCCTAATATTGTGTAGTCAGAATCTGTCTTTTCTGGACTGAACTTTGTCTACATATGCTATATTCGAATACTGTATACAAAAATTGTATCTGCCCGCTGGATACTCTCTTCTCTCAAGTAGCTGAACCGGTGATCCAACTAATACAATTCTGAATCTGAAATCCTTTCTCTGTCTTTAAATACAGTATCTGTATGCTGAATATGAATTCTGTATATGGTGGCTCATTCGGAAGACAGGCAAGACAATTGGGCCATCGCTGTATCCGTCCAGCTGTTCACTTCTTGGTCTAACCACTCTGTCGTTTGCGCAAGTGGTTGGGCGACATGAAGATACTTGACGCCCCCGTTGGAGACGGTGCGAGGATACCGATTCACTAACTCTTCTTCATACAACGGCTTCAGTTGTTTCCCGATCGTACTCTGATCGCGGTCGAGAATTTCGGCGATTTCAGCAATCGTGCTGCGTGGATGATCGAGCACAGTGAGGTATACACGGAATGCTGCTTTATGGACTCCACAGACCGTGGCCATCGTCTCCGTGAGTTCCAACTCGGTTTTTTCATCCAGTAGTTGCTCGAATCTTGCTACACGTTCATCTGCGAGGACTGTCTCCTCTGTCAACTCATTGTCTGCTGTTTCCATATGTGAAGAGACTAGTGACGGCGAATAGGTCTTTCTCACACACCGACCAAACCAGACTACTGCTTCTACCCGTTCTGATTTTACGACGTAGGTTCGGGCTCTTTATTGGACGTCCACAGAAAGTCGAAGGTGTGTCCCATGCCGACCGCGTTCAAGGACTTTTCGAACTCACTCGGCCAGGGAATGCTATCGCAGCTGGAGTCCTATCGTTCATCGGTGCATTCGTGGCTGAAGGTACTGCTGTCTTCAGCAATAGCGGGGCAATTGGTGCAGCAATCGTCACAACGATTCTTGCAACTGGTGCGGGAATGGCTATTAACGACTACTTCGACCGCGATATCGACCGCATCAACGATCCTGAGCGCCCAATCCCTCGTGGTGCAGTCGCCCCCAGAACCGTCCTTATCTTCAGTCTCATCCTGTTTGCTATTGCTGGAGCGCTTGCTCTGCTACTTTCACGGTTAGCGACCGCGATTGCGGTCGTAAACCTTGTTGCCCTCATCATGTATACGGAGCTTTTCAAAGGATTGCCAGGCGTCGGGAACTTACTCGTGAGCTACCTTGGTGGGAGTACGTTTCTCTTCGGTGCAGCGGCTGTTAGTCAAGTTAATACGCCAGTCTTCGTGTTATTCCTCTTAGCAGCGCTGTCGACGTTTGCCCGAGAGCTAATCAAAGATATCGAAGATATCGAAGGCGATCGTGAGGGTGGCATGAAAACATTGCCAATCACTATCGGATATCGACCTTCACTACTGATCGCTCTGGTGGTTTTGCTCATTGCAGTACTTGCGAGCCCTATTCCATATCTCATCGGGATATTCGGAATCGCGTATCTCGTGTTAGTGACGCCAGCGATTCTTGTGACTATTTATGCTGGATATTTGAGCGTCGATGATCCGTCGGTAGGTCAGTCAATCCTTAAATATGCAATGTATATTTCGGCGGTGGCGTTTATCGGCGGACGAATCTCCCTCCTATTGTGACGCTTTGATATCCGACTCGTCATTGAGTATGCTGAAACAACTCAATTGTTGGTCTTCAACTAAAATGGAATAGGTATTTCTCGCCAAATTAAATTTCATGAGTCGGATAGCAAATATCTAAAAGGAGCAGGAAGGATCCTTTAGCTAGAGATCTCTGTGAATTCCACTTGTCGCCAAGCTACAAACCCGCTCACAGGTGAAGAATTGGTCGTACGTGATGTAATCAATGAGACTGTGGACACTACGCGTCTTTCGGTATTACGTGCCCTCGGTACACTTGGAAATCCTACTACACGAACTGATATCACTGACCATGCCGAGATTTCTCGGCAAGCTGTTTCGAATCATCTCGCGGTTCTTCGAGATCGAGGATTTGTCCGAAACCACGAAACAGAAATCAAATCTACTGCTGGCGGTCTTCTGCTTTTGGACGTCATTGAAACGTGCCTCAAAACGATTCCACTCCAAGAATTAGCGTTTCTGACCCGATCCGACCACCCGATCAGTATTCTCCAAACGCTGAAAGATGAGTCTTATCGACTCACAGATCTGAATACTGCAGTAGGCGACCCACCCTCACAACCCACGATCAGACGAGTCCTTGGTGATCTTCTGGAGTATGGATGGACGGAAGATCACGGTGGCAACCACCGGATAACGACTGCTGGACGAGAGGCTTTGAATGCATACCGTGAATTATCTCTTGCAGTCCAACAGCTTATTGAAAAAGCACCGTGGCTTCAGCGCCTTCCTCCAGAAGACGCTACTTTCCCAATCCATTCGCTCGCTGACGCCAAGCTGATAGTCTCTAATCCTGCTAACCCTGGGTCAGTACTTTCGACAGTTTTCAACCTCTATGATCGGGATACCAGCCGATTTCGAGGGCTCTGCTCGATCTATCATCCGGTTCTATTCAGTGCGTATCGGACAGCGTACGAACTACTCAACTTTAGCATTGATAGCGAAATCATCTTCGATTGGCCCACATTCGTAAAAATCGCTAATACGAGCAAGACTCATTATATACTCGATTCTTTGGATCTGAGCGATTATGACATTTATACGCTTGATTTTGCGCATACGTTAGGTATCGGAATATACGATGATCGACGGGTTGCGATCGGAGCGTACAACGAAGCTGGCAGTGGTAACCACGTCGCAATGATCATCAGTTCTAATAATGAGTTAGTTGATTGGGGAATTGGGTTGTATGATTCTTATCTCGAACAATCTACTCATGCAGACAAAATCGATCTAAGTAGGTGACTGGGGCACTCTAGAGCCTATTAACGAGAGATGAACAATTCAAGAACTACTCGGTAACGTGTTAGGAGAATTTTCAGTGTCCTACACACTTTTACACCGTAAACGGCGGTGAAGATATTACTCTTCGCTGAGAAGCGCAAATCACACCAGAGATCACCGCCCGATGACTGTCGTTCGGGGATAATTCGACTCTACGAGACTTGAATCGTACCCGGACACGCACGGCTCTCGGGTCGGTAGCACCGGTGCGCAAATCAGCGAACGTACGTGAGTCCAAGCACTCGTTCGCGGACGCACCGGCCATCTCTGGCACAGAACACATCCAAGCACCACGCTTAGCTATGTCCCAGAGTACCCAAAACTTCGAAGCCACGTCTTGTAAAGGTTCCCCGCTACCGGATACGCAGTGCCGATTAGATCAGTGGACAGACACGACAGACAAGAATAGATCGACTTCATCCAACCAATCTGCCTCGAATGTTGGCTTTTCAACGGCATTATCGTCGCTGACGACAGCCGACGAACTCGAGCAGCATCCGTACCGTGATCCAGAGCGGTTGCGGGCTGCCTACGAGCAAGCTGGAACAATTGCTGGCACCGCAGCCCACTTTGACGTCTCAGAAACGACAGCCCGCATATGGCTGATTATTCACGAGATGTACGATCCCGAGAAACAGGGACTTTCCCAAGTCGCTAACCGACTGGAAGATCTGTTGCCCGAGGATCTTGGGCTTTCCCCACTGGGTGAGTGCCAATGAGCACCACGGATTTCGGAGGTGAGTACTGATGTCGATCGGACTGTCACCCGACGAAGTTGACGAGAACGCGGTCTCGGACGACGAATTTGCCGCCGCGATGGGGATGGACGTGACAGAGCCGAGCACGTCGAACGCGGTCGTGACCGAGCAGGAGGTCCCAAGCCGGGAGACGATATGGGCAGTGATCCAGCAGCAGGCCGAGCAGATCGACATGCTTGAACAGCGTGTTGCTGACCTTGAGACGGCTACCGAAAAGGCGAGTACAGCACGGACGGACTTAGCCGCAAACGCACATGAGGCGAACGAGAACGCAAAGACCGCGCGGGAGATATCGAAAGCGGCCACGGCAAAGGTCAGCCAACTCGAGGCCGAAATCGAAGACGATAGCGAATCGTCAAACACCGCTGGTCTACCGGGTGACATCGACCCGGCCACATCTCCGCTGGATTTGTACGCAAACTGTTCGCCGTACCAAGTGAAACAGCGGCTCGTAGACGAGAAAAACAAAAAGAACTCGTGGCGTGCAGTGACGGCCGCCCGACGATGGGACGAATTCGCCACGCGGCGGAAAAACGGTTCGGGCATTTTCTGGACACGTGCAGATCTGAAGGAAGCGATCACTGCCATCGATGGCGAGAAACCGCACGGGACAACGATCACTCGCGTGTGGGACGCACTCGTCGACCTCGGTGGGTTGGACGTGACGGTCAAAGAGCGCCGTATGAGTCAGCAACAGGAGAAAATCAAGATCATGGCAATGGACATGGACACAGTCGAAGGGCTGAACGAGATGCGGTATCACGAGTTCGATCTCCTCGAGAATGGTGCAGTCACGGGTGGCGTCACACCCGTTGTGACCGGACGTGACGGTGGTGAGGTGTGAGAACGGCGAGAAAACAGAACACGGTTGATACGTTGGACGGGACGTGACGTGTAGACTGCCTCTGGTTGCGGCTTGGGGTGGTTCCTCACGTCTCCGACGCCTCTTATTCTAGTCACAACTAAGAAAAAAATTCGATTTGTTCAGAAGTAGTGTAGTTGTATGTTACAGCTACCTCGTGGTTTCGCTTTCGTGTCTGGTCACAACGGGTGTGACTCGTCATTCCCGTGGTAATTTGTTGAATTCAGTCGCGTTCGTGGGTTCGAGGGTGTCTCCGTCTACCTTTTGTGAAAAGGGCGAACGACAAAAGTGGTTCTCACGTAGCTGAATGAGTTGGCAGACAGTTCTCGGCCAAAGAAGCCGTCATCAGTAGAGAGGGACATGGTATGCAGGCCGGATTGATTAGTACGATAACCATCGGCTACTCGTGATAGAAGAGACCTAGACGCTTGGAATCGGGTTCTACGATTACCGAAAGATCCGCTATTGCGGCGTACAACGAAACGGAAAGACGAGCGCATCGACACACTCGAAAATAGAGTTGAGGAACTGGTTACTGCTCGCAACCGTGTTGAACGAGTCGCCCGTGCCGCTATCGAACATGCGCGAGAACACGGACTATGGATTCACGCACACGAAATGCGACACAGCGGTTTCTCGACACGCATGAAAGCGTTCGACGAACGCATTTGGGAACTCGAAACTCTATCGACAGGATTCGTGAGATGTACCGCAAAGCGGTCGATTACTTGACCGAGTTGCCGAAACAGATGCGTTCCATCGAGCGGGAATCGTCGCGATCGATACAACCGAAGATGATCCATTTACCGGCGACCGTACGGGACATGAAGGAGATTATCGGGACGAAAGACGGCGAGTACGCCTATCAGTGGGCGACGATCCAACTCGTCGGCAATGCAGTACCGATCGTCTTGGATGCTCGGCCGGTTCGGAAGGGCGACTCTCGGTTAGAGATTGTCCGAGACCTCTTGGATTCCGCCCAAGAGCAGGTTCTTGTCGATAACGTTTTGATGGATCGCGAGTTTGACAGTCAGCACATCTTGGAGGAAATTGACCAGCGTGGGCTCCGATATGTTGTACCGAAACGGATGCAAACGAGTGAGCAAGCCCAAGCACAGCGGTTACTGCAGTGGGATCAAGATCGGTACGTGACCGATCGGAATCTTTTGTTGAACGACGACGAGCGACATGAAACAACGCTTGTGTACCGACGCAGGGTTAATTCCAATTGCACGGATCATCGGCAGTATTCGGTATTCATGACGAACGGGGAGCCGAGGCTGTTGCGAGAGTATGAATATCGGTGGGAAATCGAGAGCGGCTATAAGAGCGTCAAACGGTTCATGGCAGCCACCACGTCAAAGAACTTTGTTTTGCGATTCTTCTACTTCGCATTCGCATGTCTGCTGTACTCAATCTGGCGTGCAGTCGATCTTCTTGTGCAGGTTGGAGTGATGGGTGAGTACGACCGATCACCGATTGTGACAGCAAACACGGTCCTTACACTTCTGAAGCAAACTGGAATCGGCTAGAACCCTGTTTCAAGGCAATGAACGCTTGGTGAGCAGCGGCAGCTCTGGTTCGAATCGTCGTTAATCCGTCCAGTAGTTAGTAGATTGACTAGAATCGGCGTCTGTGGTTCAGTTTGAGACGCTTGTAGATGGGTGGATTGTCCCAAATCGTGAATTCTGGGGTCGCTATTGCCTGCGTAGTCTCAACTTCACGAAGGCGGATATTCGATGTAGCGACATGAGGTTTATAAATGTATGAGTGACTACTATCGTACGATAGAGGGACTGTAGCCTTGATTTACACTGGAAGTAGTGGTGTTTTTGGTACTTCCGGTTAAAATCATAATAGAGCGAACGGTATAGGATTCCGAATCAATTGGTCATAGAATAGAACATATCTGTTCTTTCTCTCAATAGATATTTCATAAAGTCGCTAAGATTACCTCCGAGGGTATTTTCACTGGATGAAAACGCTCATTACGAACTATACCCCATCGCGGTCAACCGCCACTCATGAAGCCCAACTGGCAACGAATCGGACGCGTACTCTTGATACTGAGCATTGTCTTTCTGGTTGCTTCACCAGGGGTTGCAATGGCAAGTAGTGAAGATCATACAACAACGTCGACAACATCGACTCAAGACGATGGCCATCATAATGGGGAACAACATGGCACAGAGACGACAACCGAATCAGGGGAAAGCCATGGAACAGAGACAACAGTTGAATCGGGAGGCGGTCATGGAACCGAAACAACCACTGCATCAGGACATGGTCATGGTGGAGAGACTGATTCAGGGAACGATCACGCGGGGGAAGGTCAGACCGAATCAGGCCACAGCCACGAAGGAGAGGGACACAGTGGGGATGAAGAAGGATTCGTGAATGGCTGGCTGCTGATGGTCGGGGGACTATTCCTGTTAGGGACAGTTGCAACGGCACCAGCGTATCGGTACACCAGTACACGCCGGCAGAATTTCACCGTCTCTCCGATTCACTTTGGCGTCGCGTTACTTGCGCTCTTTACTGCTGCCGTGCACTTCTATCTCTATTTCGAGCATGGCGAACAGATCATGGCCCTTGCCGGACTCGGATTCCTCGGTGGCATCGGTCTGTTCTTCATCGGTGTCAATCGATTGTATCTCTATGGTGTGGGTATTCTCTATACCGCTGTTCAAATCCTCCTGTGGATCAATGATGGAATGCCCCACGTCGGAAGTTTCGGTCTAATCGATAAAGTGGTGCAAGTACTTCTTATCATTACTCTTGGATTTCTCATTCTGCGTCACCGACAACGCGCTCGGCACTGAGCAAAGTAATAGGTGAGTATTTTTGCGACTGTTCACCTCCTCAGCAGAGACTACGACCGCTGTGAGCAACCGATGTCATTGGAGATGTCGACTACGGGCTCCAAATCAGCAATTATGAGCCTCCGTTGTTGCCACTTTCCCCTCCGTGGCCGTGATTACCGTTGCTACCCTGATTGCTTTCTCCGCCATGATTCCCGCTATCATCGCTTTGTTGTGATACTCTCACCCGGCCGACCATCGTTGTTGGGTGAGTAGTACAGAGATATTGTTTGACCTCACGGGTAGCAACGAATGCCAACATCTGGACCGCCCCTTTCTTTGCAAGTTGCGGTGTGACTTTGATCGCATCCTTCGGAGGTGTCCCCCCGTTTTGATGCTCACCCATCATCGAGCCGTTTTCCCCACCCATCATGTGGCCATCCTGTCCCCCCATCGTTGTTCCATTTTGGCCATCCATCATTGGACCACCATTTTGCATTGTTCGGACGTTCGGAAGTATCACGGCGAGATTCTTCCCGTTCGAATCTCGCAACGCGAATGTATGCGGCTGTCCATCCAGATTCTGCCACATTACTCCGTATGTCCGTCCTGGCTCGAGTTGGAGTGTTGGATTCTTTTGTCCCGCGATGGATTGTGGCCTCCGTCCTTGCCAGCCAGAGACTTGACCACCAAAAGCAAAGCAGCACATGCTTTGATGGTTATCTCCCGATGACGTTTCTTGTGCGGTCACAGTGGATGTCAATCCAATCGTAGCACCGCCCACAACACCGAGGAACTGTCTGCGTGTCTGATTCGTAACTCGCGATTCGTTGGACATGGATTTCCCCAAAGGGATAACAACCCACTTGACAATAAAGCAAACTATTTGGGGATGAATGTGGTACCGGTTATTAGTCGATATTGATATGATAGTAAATATGTTCCCCTCCTTGTTACAGTTCTAGATCCTAATTTTCACGCGGAAACGCGAGAAGAACTTGTAACCCATATCCAGCATCAAACCACTAGGTTTGCGAGACAGGTTAAACGTGTAGCTCGGAGGACCTTCCATCCCTCTGTTCAAACTTCGCTCTTCAACTCATCATATTGTTCACGAAAGAGGGACTCACACGATGTACAACAGAGGTAGTATTGCTGCTCTTCGGTTTCGAGTGTTATGCCATCTCCTTGGATTGGCTTTCCACATTCGATGCATTCGATCGCAAGATCGGATCGGTCGATTTGTGGCTTCCAGACGGAATTCGCTATTTTCCGTATTTCGTAACTTTGGATGTGCTGCTCATCAAGTGTTTCAGAGAAGAGCTGTTTGATCTCTCTATCGTTCATATATGCGTGCGCACTGATCCGTGGATCGACCGCTTGCAAGATACACTCAACCGCATCCACAGTCGATAAAGTCTCGACGATCGCCTCTTCGCTGCCCGGCTGTGCTTCGATTTCGATCAAGATATCATCACCCGTGGCCAGCATTGAACGGTCGATATTCACAGTAAAGCCGTCAATTACCCCCAGATCTTTAAGCTGGGTAATGCGGTTCGAAACGCTCGGGGCCGACAATCCGACTTGCTCGCCGATGTCGGTGTACGAACGACGTGCATCGTCCATTAACAGTTGCAGAATATCAGTATCCGTTTGATCGAGTTCTACCATGATATCTATCTCTCGTCCCGAACATCTACCAGCGATCATGTAAAGCGTGTCGGCAATCTACATCTGAAACGCTAGGCGCCTTTTTATGCTCCTACTTTCTCTCTCCCTTTTTCGACGCATCGTACCTTTACCCTGCTAGCAACAAGAGGGGAAAAGAGAGACGTTGAAGTAATGAATGCGATGGCACTATCAGAACTCGAACTGAGCGATACCGGAGAAAAGTGTATGAACGACTGCTTTGAGGCTGTTCAGGCGTGCGAATGGTGTGCTGACGAGTGTCTGGACGAAGATATGGACATGTCGCGGTGTATTCGCCTGTGCCGAGATGTGGCCGACCTCGCCGCCGATCACGCTCGATTCATGGCGCGCAACTCCAATTATAGCCCGCAACTTGCCGAGGCCACTGCTGGTGCGGCCGAAGAATGTGCCGAAGAGTGTTCCCGACACGACCACGAGCACTGTCAGGTCTGTGCCGAGGTTCTCGAAGAGTGTGCAGAGAGCTGCCGTGACATGGCGTCCGCGTAAATCGGAATTCGGACGTTCCCCCGAAGCCCAATCCGGTTTTTTGGAACGTGCGTTCGTACGTAGGTAGGACAATTCAAGGGTGAGAACCAACCATACTTCCTTTACGCTCGATGACGTAGATGACTCTTCGAGGTTCAGTAATGGACGAGCACGACGACTCGACAGGGGATGGAGAGAAAACTGAGGATAAAATCAGTCACGACAGGCACTCAGATGACGAAAGAGAGCAATCTAAGCAGGGACGAGAGGTGTCTCACGTAGAGCGTTCGCTCTTAGAGGAAGAAGCACGAGACACGGAGAAACCAGAACGCGAAACTCACAATCGACACAAAGACGGAGACCGGGACCACGGTGGTCATGGCGGGATGCATGCTGGTCACGAGCAGATGTTCCGCCGGCGCTTTTTCGTGTCGACACTCCTTTCGATCCCAGTTCTCCTCTATAGTGAGGCCCTTCAGCAGTGGCTTGGCTTCTCGGTTCCCGCATTCCCTGGGAGTGAATGGATTAATCCCGTGTTTGCGATAATTGTCTTCGCCTATGGTGGTGTGCCGTTCCTCAAAATGGCACTCCCGGAGCTACAAGATCGTTCACCAGGCATGATGACGCTGATCTCAATGGCGATCACCGTTGCCTTCGTTTACAGTCTCGCAAGCGTCGTTCTTCCGACGACATCCGCGTTCTTCTGGGAGCTGGTGACGCTAATCGACATCATGCTGCTGGGTCATTGGATTGAAATGCGGAGTGTCCGGCGCGCATCTGGTGCACTCAATGAATTAGCAAAACTGCTTCCCGACACTGCAGAACGCATTCTTGACGATGGCACGACGGAAGAAGTCCCTGTCAGTGACCTCCAGACCGACGACCGTGTTCTTGTCCGTCCGGGTGCTAATGTTCCTGCAGACGGTGTTGTAGCAGAAGGGCACTCTGAGGTCAACGAATCTATGATCACGGGAGAATCCCGTCCTGTTCTCAAGGAGTCTGGTGATGAGGTGATCGGTGGGACGATCAATGGAGATGGCAGTCTTCGCGTTCAAATCACGGCTACTGGCGATGATACGGCACTCGCCGGTATTATGCGACTCGTCGAGGAAGCCCAACAGAGTAAGTCTCGAACACAGGTTCTTGCTGATCGAGCTGCAGGATGGCTATTTTATGCAGCAGTTGCCGCAGCGATCATCACAGCCATCGGATGGACGATTGCTATCTCTTTTAACGCGATGGTGATTGAGCGAGTTGTTACAGTCCTCGTTATCGCCTGTCCACATGCACTTGGTCTGGCAGTACCGCTTGTCGTTGCTATCAACACGTCACTTGCGGCTCGAAATGGGATGCTCGTTCGTGATCGGATCGCTATGGAACAAGCGCGTGAAGTCGATATTGTCGTGTTCGATAAGACGGGGACTCTCACGAAAGGTGAGCAGGGCGTCGTTGACGTTATGACCGTCAGTGGAATCAACGATGATGAAGCTGTTGCAATGGCTGCTGCTGTCGAGCGCGATTCGGAGCATATGATTGCCCAAGCACTCCGTGACGCAGCAGCCAATCAGGGACTGTCCGTCCCACAAGCAAGCAATTTCGAAGCCATCAAAGGCCGTGGTGTCCGCGCAACCATCGATGATGATTTAGTCTTTGTCGGCGGTCCAAATCTCATCGAACAGGAGGCTATTGAACTGGCTCCTGAGCTTACCCAATTCGCGAATACTGCTGGTGAAAACGCACAGACAGTCGTCTATCTGCTGCGGGATAACGAAGCGATAGCCGCATTTGCTCTTGCAGATGTAATTCGAGAGGAAAGCCGACAAACTATCGAAGCACTTCACGAATTAGATATCGAGGTTGCGATGTTGACCGGCGACAGCGAAGGTGTTGCAAGAGCCGTGGCAGACGACCTTGGTATTGACACGTACTTTGCTGAAGTGCTTCCTGAAGACAAGGATTCGAAAATCACTACGTTACAAGAGCAGGGAAAACTCGTCGCAATGGTCGGCGATGGAGTCAATGACGCGCCAGCACTCACTCGCGCCGATATTGGTATTGCAATCGGGAGTGGTACAGATGTTGCAGTCCAGTCTGCGGATCTCATTCTCGTTCAGAACAATCCTCTTGATGTCGTGCGACTCGTTAAACTCAGTCGAGCGAGCTACCGAAAGATGCAGGAAAATCTCGTCTGGGCAGCCGGTTACAACGTCTTTGCCATTCCACTGGCAGCGGGGATCCTTGCTCCAATTGGAATTCTTTTGTCCCCTGCCGTCGGTGCCCTTTTAATGTCTCTCTCTACCGTCGTCGTCGCTGTCAATGCACAGTTCCTCCGAAGAGTTGATCTGGATCTTCCGAATTTACCTGGTCTTCCCTTGTCGCAGGAACCACAGTCCGCAGATTAGTCTTTCTCCCCTAATCGATACTTAGTTTGATCTTATACCTGTGCATGATAAAAGACGAGAGTAGCTTAGTTTTCGATCCGCACGTCAAACGAGGTCGAAATAAGATTGCCCTCTGGCTTTGCTTGGAGAAACAGCCGATACCGACCTAATGTCGGGAATGTTGCATCGAACTCAACACGACCCGGCTGAGATGTTGTTTCTTTCGGATGCACGTGGAGATATGCGAGATCTCCCTCACGAAGGGTAACTAAATGGCCGAGGGCCCCAAGATACGGTTCTAGGTCTGCTACGGATCCATCATCGCGATGCACGTCAAATAACAATCGCGTAGCTTCATTGGCAGTAACGTTGTCTGTGAGTAGGTCAATCACGTACCCCTCACAAGTGGCCTGCCGTGACGTGTCAGGGCGTTCTTCTACAGTTGCTGTCCCAGGTGCGAAGAGGTCGAATCCAAGCGTCATCGAATGGCCTTCAATGACTACATCGACAAATGCACGGTATACGCCTGGCTCTGGTAACGAAAAATCTCCAACACTGCACGTCCCGTCCGATTTAACGTCAGGATGGAGATGCTGAAAATAGGTTAGATCTCGTCGGAGGACGATGAGATGCAACACTTCACCGTGTGCTTCGTCGAATTCAGTTACCGCTCGTCCATCCTCAGTCACGACCTGAAACGACCAATCGACCGTTTCACCGTGCTGGAATCGTGTTTCTGATGGTACCAATTGGAACCCTTCGCTGTGGAGTGATAATCCTCCTATTGAAGCGTGACCTCCTGGTTCTTGCCTAAGTGATACTTTAGTTGACTCAGTTTTGTCTTCCCCATGTTTCGAATGTTTCCCCATACCTTGCGGTTCGCCAGCAACCATCTTACTCGTTTCTCTAATTCGGTCACCCCGAACACTCGGTAATTGACTTAAATATAACCGCTTGTTCTATGCACTTCATGACCGTCGGGTGGAGTAACAACCTGATGACGTCCACTGTCTTTGGAACGGTTTTGTTCTACTCATACATGTGATTGGAGAATATCTTCACGAGGGTCTTCTTCGCATCTCCTTTAAGTATGACCTGGCTTGCATTACAAACCTATAGATGTAATTGACTCTGTATTCGTTTCGGATTGTGACACTGACTTCGTAGCTTCTTCACTCGGTACATATTATACGATCTGGTTCTTCCTGGAATTTGTATTTCTAACTGATTCCAGCCCGCAAACTCCATTTCAGAAGATAAAGCTAGTAGTATATGAATGACCTCGAATCGAGATGTTCTCGAATTAGTGGTGTAAGAGGATGTTTAGACGTCGCTGACTTGTTCCGTTAGCTCTTGTGGTGTTGTAGCGGGAATTACTTGTAGGAATATACTCCCTGGAGTTGTTTGATTGGGCACTACACTTTTCGGTCTTTCTACCGTATGGTAGTCGATGGCAAATGAACGCTCCGATATCAACCTCCGGGTAGGGAGAATTGCACGAAAAGACGTGGTGAGTGTCTCCAGCGACACGGCTATCGATAAGGTCGCCCAGACGATGGTCGACGAAAACGTGGGAGATGTCTTAGTCATCGAGAACGGAGATCTTACCGGAATCATCACCGATCGTGATCTTGCAATTCATCTCTTGACAGACGAATACGGTACTAACGTTCTGCATGATGAACAGTTGGGAGCAGACCTCACTGCGGAAGATGTAATGACTGAAGATCCACTCACGATTGACTCCCAAGCACGCCTTCCACACCTACTCCATCACATGAATCAAGTGAACGCACGACGAGCACCTGTCGTGCAAGATGGGAACATTGTGGGGATTGTCACGCTCGATGATCTCGTTGTCCATTTAGCAGGTGAGAGTGAGCATGTGGCCGCACAACTCGAAAGTCTTGCTGCTATCGTTCACTCGGAATCACCGCAAGGTGACTGAGACGCTACCATCGGATCCATAAAGAGTCAGGTATCGGTATGGTTAGCCGCTCTTTCTTGTTCCTTTCAGACACTCGCTGTGTAGCCTGCGTCTTCGACGGCTTCAACGAGCTCTGAACTATTAGCATCACCTTTGATAGTCGCCTGCTCGGCCTCGTGGTCGGCTGTCGCATCGGTAATACCGTTCACACCTTGGAGAGCTTCCTCGACGGTTTGCTCACAGTGTCCACATGACATTCCTTCAACAGTGATAGTGGTCGTCATACACTCCGAGATACGATCTACTGTCTTTTGTGGATTCCCCTTTAAATTCTGTATCTGTATTGTACCCACTACACTAGAAACAAAAGGCAAAAACGCACATCACTTTTGGCTCTCGATGACGTAGTACTACTATGCGCGATTTGGACGAAACCGACCTCGAAATCCTCCAGCTATTGATGTCGAACGCCCGTCGTCCGTACAATGACGTTGCGGAAGCTGTTGACCTCTCCCCACCTGCCGTATCGGATCGGGTTGCTCGACTACAGGAGCGAGGAATCATTCGTGGATTCACGCTCGATATCGACCGATCCCAGTTCCATAAAGGAATACCGGTTCTGGTCACAGTTCAAGTCACTAGCACACGTGATGTTTCGTCGGTCAAGGAGACGCTCTTCGATACCGGTGCAGTTGAGTACGTGTTTATCACTGCGGAAGCCGACATTGTAGTCTATGCACGAGTCCCAGACAACGACGTCGCCAATTGGCTCGACGATATCTTTGACGAAGGAACGATCGATAACTTCGAAGTGAAACTTTTGGTGGGTTCGGATTGGTCTCCCAACCTCGGTGGGATGGAGTTCGCACTTTCCTGTGCGCAGTGTGGCAATACGGTCGATAACGAAGGAACGACGGCTCGAATCAACGGCGATCTCTATCAGTTCTGTTGCCCGTCGTGTGAAACTCGCTTCGAGGAGAAGTACGAACAGCTCCAGCAGCGTGCTGACTGATCGGTGTTGGGGCAATATCACTTTCGATCCAAAGCTTTCCCGGTCTCCCGCCTGAACATTCTAAAGAACAAATCCATTGAAGAGGGAAGACGTATAATATAGTGTAATGAGTCAGCGTCGAATTCACATCGATATCCAGGGGATGAGCTGTGCGAATTGCTCACAGACCATTTCCGATGCCGTCACCTCTCTCGATGGGGTTTCGGAGGCGAACATCAACTTCGCCACTGACGAAGGGACTGTGGAGTACGATTCGGACGAGGTTTCATTGAAAAGTATCTACGACGCCATCGAAAACGCTGGGTATACACCGATCACGGAAACGACAACGATCGGCATCACCGATATGTCGTGTTCGAACTGCTCAGAGACGGTGCAGAACGCACTCAAGCAAACACCGGGTGTCATCAAGGCCGACGTCAACTTCGCAACTGACGAAGCACAAGTCACGTACAACCCCACTGAAGCAACTATTGAGGACCTCTACGACGCTATTGAAAACGCTGGCTACGCCCCCGTCCGCGAGGACAACGAATCCGACGCTTCTGCAGGGGATCACCGCGATGCCGCACGCCAGGCGGAAATTCGCAGGCAGCTTCGTCTTACACTGTTCGGTGCTGCACTCTCTGCCCCACTTATCTTCTTCCTCGTTGAGAAGTTCATTCTCGGCGGCGGAATCCTTCCGGAAACGATTCTCGGGATTGAGTTCGGCTGGGTCGAGTTCCTGCTTGCGACGCCCGTTCAGGCTGTCCTTGGCTGGGAGTTCTACAAGAACTCGTACAAAGCACTCGTGAAGAACAAGACCGCCAATATGGACGTGCTCATCGCCCTCGGTTCGTCCACGGCGTATATCTACAGCGTCGTGGTACTGCTCGGTCTGATCTCGGGCGGGCTTTACTTCGACACAGCTGCGCTCATCCTGGTGTTCATCACGCTCGGTAACTACCTTGAGGCTCGCTCGAAGGGGCAAGCCAGCGAGGCACTCCGGAAACTCCTCGAGATGGAAGCCGACACCGCGACGCTCGTCGATGAGGACGGCACCGAACATGAGGTCCCTCTTGAGGAAGTCACGGTTGGCGACCGGATGAAGGTCCGTCCCGGTGAACAGATTCCAACCGACGGCGTCATCGTCGATGGTCAGAGCGCTGTCGACGAGTCGATGGTCACCGGCGAGTCGGTGCCCGTCGAAAAGAGCGAGGGTGACGAAGTCGTCGGGTCGACTCTCAACGAGAACGGTATCCTCGTTGTGGAGGCGACAAAGGTTGGGAAGGATACTGCCATCCAGCAGATCGTTCAAACCGTCAAAGAAGCTCAGTCTCGCCAGCCAGACATTCAGAACCTCGCTGACCGTATTAGCGCCTACTTCGTGCCGGCAGTTATCCTGAACGCTCTCTTCTGGGGTACTGTCTGGTATTTCTTCCCTGGAACGCTTGCTGGATTCGTATCTGCCATCCCGCTCTGGGGCCTCGTCGGTGGAGGGCCAGCCGCGCTCTCGACATTCGAATTCGCTGTCGTCGTCTTTGCGAGTGCGGTGCTAATCGCCTGTCCCTGTGCGCTTGGATTGGCAACGCCGGCAGCGACAATGGTCGGTACGACCATCGGTGCCCAGAACGGCGTTCTCTTTAAGGGCGGTGACATCCTTGAGCGGGCGAAAGACGTAGACACCGTCGTGTTCGACAAAACTGGGACGCTCACCGAGGGCGAGATGGAACTCACTGACGTGGTCGTTTTCGACCCGAACGGTCAGCCAGTTACCGACGGCGGGAAACCGGCGGCCGATGGTGGAGCGCTGTCCACGCGAGATCGGCTCACTGAGGAAGACGTGCTTCGAGTCGCTGCTACTGCCGAAAGCGGGAGTGAACACCCACTTGCTCGGGCAATCGTCGACGGAGCCGAAGAGCGCGACATCGATGTGGCGGACCCGGACAGTTTCGAGAACGTCCCCGGCCACGGGATTCGTGCTATTGTCGACGACAGCGAGGTGTTGGTTGGCAACAGGAAACTACTCCGTGACAACAATATCGATTCCTCATCCGCCGAAGAAACGATGGAACGCCTCGAGAATGAGGGGAAAACGTCGATGCTCGTTGCCTATGAAGGCGAGCTCGTTGGTGTGGTCGCCGACGCCGATACAGTCAAACAGAGTGCGAAAGATGCAGTAACCGCACTTCAGGATCGGGACATCGACGTGATGATGATCACCGGTGACAACGAGCGGACCGCTCGCGCCGTCGCAGAACGGATTGGTATTGATCCAGCCAACGTCCGTGCGGAAGTCCTCCCTGACGAGAAGTCTGATGCGATCGAAGCCATCCAGGACGAGGGTCGCAAGGCGATGATGGTCGGTGACGGTGTGAACGATGCACCAGCACTCGCCGTCGCGTATGTCGGGACAGCTATTGGCAGTGGCACCGATGTCGCTATCGAAGCTGCCGACGTGACGCTGATGCGTGACGATCCACTCGACGTCGTGAAAGCCATCCGCATTAGCGATGGGACCATCGCAAAGATCGAGCAGAACCTCGTGTGGGCGCTGGGCTACAATACAGCGCTGATTCCACTGGCGTCGCTTGGTCTGCTCCAGCCTGTGCTTGCCGCAGGTGCAATGGCCTTCTCCAGTGTGTCGGTGCTTACCAACAGCCTGTTGTTCCGCCAGTACACGCCCGACCACGACTACAAGTTCCTCGGATGGCTGCGCTGACCATCGAGATTCTGATTCAATATGCCGAATGTAACCCGTCAAACGGTTCGAGCGTATCTTGTCGAGAGAGCCGACACCGAGCCGACGTACCTTCGAGCTCGCGATATCGCTAGTGAGCTCGATGGATCGCCGAAAGCCGTTGCACAGTATCTCAGTCAGCTTCAAGACGAACTCTCGGATATTTCGCTAGAGCAATGGGGCCGCTCGAAGAGTACGACGTGGCGGATCGAGTTGCTGGAGTCGTAAGTAGCCCACCACGCCAACGAGAATCGACCCAGATCTTTAAAAACCGATTCTGGGGAGTGATGGACGCTATCTATTCCGGCCTTGCAATGCTCGTTAGCGTGGTCGTTCTCAATTGCAGCATCGATTTGTCGAACACTGTAACGTTTTTCGCAGCAATGTCGGACAGATTGCTAGGGGTAATGTATATCTCGAACAGCGCGACACTCGATTGGTCTAGTTTGTGCCGATCATCGTCGTTAATAAAGAGACGGGGAATCGAGAGTGCTAGTCGGCTGAATGTCCCTGACCTTGTCCCATCTCAGCCGGATTCATCATGCCTTCCTTTACGCCAAAGTGGACGAGAAGAGCGTTAACCGGGAACGCAAAGAGGAACCCGACGGATAGAGAAAAGGCAAGGGCACCCCAGAACAGCAAGTCACCTATCTTCGCCTGGCTGGCAATCAACAAATCCGTACCGATTGCCGAGATTTCCATGATCGTGATGCTCGGCGTTTCACTATAGAGGGCATCGAACATCGCCTCACGGAAGCCGACACCCTCCTGCATGAGTGGGCCGACGGTCAGCGCGTAGCCGAAAATGTATGCGAGTGTGAATGTCCCTGCGGTGACGACCAGCGTACTCTGTAGCGCCAGCAGACCCGCGAGTAGTGCAAACCCGAGAACCTCGCCTGCACCACATCCTGAGTAACAGTGGGCAGTTGATCGGAAGCCCCGACGCCACAGCGAATCATGACTGATCTGAGTTCGCCCGGTATACCAGTAAACGGCGAGACCGAACGGACCAGAGTATAGTACGACCAGTGTCCAGACACCCTTCATTAGCGACGGCAACGCCTGGTTGCGTCGGCGTATGTCCCACAGAAGGGTGCCAACAGAGACAACTACGAGGAGTGCCCAGACACCCATTAGCATCGGGTCCGACAGGATCGGTTTCATCACGTGTCGAACCGGGGCGAGCATGTGTTCGATCTGCTTTATGAGTTGGTGGAGTTGCATGGTCGTTGTGATGACGTTGGAAACTACATCCGCTTCTTGGCTGTTCTGCGACTCATGGCTGTGAAGATACGGTAAAACACGATTTGTGTTGGCGAAGATAATAATATTGTGGCTGCTCTCCCAACTTGCTTAATGCGGGAGAACTATACACTATAGATGTAATTAATATAATCTGTAAATACAACGGTTTTAGCATGACTTATACGGTCTCCGAATCTCCAGTAAATGTATCCTAGACGAACTCCGACCTCAATAGATCAGTTGTATCCTTGATCAACACCTCTGTTGGTGAAACTCTACACAAGACAGATATTCGAAGAAGTTGTTTCTTTAAATGTGGAATGGTAGCATCACTCGTGGCAAATGTCCTCGAAGCGTTACGCATCGGAACCGGGTTCCTTTGGACGGCAGCGTGGGCCATCATCATGGGATTAATCATCACGAGTTGGGTGCAAGTCTACGTTTCCAAAGAACGAATGGGCAAACTTCTCGGAACTGAATCCCTCTCGAGTCTCACGAAAGCGACCGGATTCGGCGCAGCGAGTAGTGGCTGTAGTTTCGGTGCCGCAGCGATCGCGAAAGGCCTCTTTCGAAAGGGAGCTCATCCAATGAACATGCTCGCGTTCATGTTCGCGAGTACGAACCTCATTATCGAACTTGGATTGATGATCCTCATTCTCCTTGGCTGGGAGTTTCTCGTTGCTGAACTCCTTGGCGGACTCATTCTCATCTTCGTGATGGGTATCATCATCCACTTCACCCTTCCTGAAGAGATGTTTGAGCGAGCTCGTGACGAATTGAATGCACGGGATTCCGAGGAAGGAATCGAGACGGATCCAACCTGTGGAATGGAAGGGAGTGAAGAGTTCACTCTCGCTACTGACGGAGGAGAGACGCTCGAATTCTGCTCGCAAGGGTGTATGGAGACATACGAACAGAAGTTGGCTGGACAAGGTGACTGGCGTACCGAACTCACATCATGGGGCGGATGGTACAAACTCGGGAATCAGTACCGCAAGGAATGGTCGATGCTGTACAAGGACGTCATCGCTGGGTTTCTCATCTCCGGATTCGTCATCGTGTTCGTTCCCCAATCCGTGTGGAATACATTATTCCTCCAGGGAAATGGAACGTTCTTTAGCGCTGAAAACGCTGTTATGGGTGTTGCTGTTGCAGTAATCAGCTTCGTCGGAAGTATCGGCAACGTCCCATTCGCCGTTGCACTTTGGTCAGGAGGTGTGAGCTTTGCTGGCGTCATTGCCTTCGTCTATGCCGACCTCATCACGATTCCAGTACTGAACGTCTACAGGAAGTACTACGGCTGGCACGTCATGCTGTACATCTTCGGCGTCTTCTTCGTGACGATGGCGTTCACGGGATTTCTCATGGAGGAACTGTTCGACTTATTCGGGATCATACCGAATCTCGCCGGTGGCGAAACGGCAACTGAACAGACGTATTTTGAACTCAATTACACCTTCGTCCTCAATGTAATTGCGTTCGCTCTCTCGGGATTTCTCTATTACGTCTATCGGAAAGGACTCGGCGCACCGAGTCAAATCCGCGACCCAGTCTGTGGCATGCGGGTCGAACCAGACGGAATTTCGGTAACGCACGACGACGAAATGTTCTATTTCTGCTCGGAAACGTGCAAGCGAGTCTTTGAGCGAGAACCGGATAGGTACCAAGCCGACTTGCCTGAAGGGCGTCCGTCGGACTCTACGCATCCTCACGATCACGACCATCATTGATCAAACGACTTCTCTTTGACAACTAGTTTTGTCCTGGTAAAGACCCAAGTATGTCGTTCACGTAATCTGTTTCGAGTAACATGGGGGGCACGAGTATCTTCGCAGTTGAGACGGGAGTACTGTTTTTCATCTTATTCGGCCTGCTCATCGGGATCCTATTCGGATTCTTTGGTCTCGGTGGAAGCTTCTTCGTTACACCAGCACTCCTCGTTCTCAACCATCCACCTGAAGCTGCTGTTGGATCTGGATTAGTATTTGTTTTTGGAACGTCTCTTTCCGCTGTTGTCTCCCATCGTCGGCTGGGACACATCGATTATAAACTCGGGTTTCTCCTGATTCTAGGGATGACGATCGGAATCGAGGTCGGCAAACGTGGTCTATTCATTTTAGTTGCACAAGGGATCGCAGATCTCGTCATCAGTATCATCTACGTCGGATTGCTACTGGTCGTCGGGCTCTTCGTTTTGCGCGATGCCTCCACCAACCAGCCCGAAGAAGATGGTGGTGTTGATGAATCACTCATCCGTCGTATTGGTACAATCCAGTGTCCGCCGATGGTGTCGTTCAAAGGCGACGTCATTGCCTCCATCTGGGTGGTGTTAGTAATTGCATTCGTAACCGGTGTGCTAGCTGGTTTTCTTGGCGTTGGTGGTGGGTTCCTTGTTCTCCCGAGCCTCCTGTATGGACTCACACTTCCTGAGGCGATTGCCGTTGGGACAGACATCTTTCAGATCTCTGTTTCGAGTGGGTACGGAGCCTTCCTCTATGCCCAAAGTGATGCAGTTCATTTGTCAGCCGTACTCCCATTACTCGGCGGGAGTGTGTTTGGCGCCTACTTTGGCTCACAGCTGACAGAGTTCGTCGATGAGACGAAGTTTAAGGGGATTTTTGCCGGGATGCTGTTAATCGACAGCGCTGCTGTTGCAAGCAAGACAGTCAGCCACGCGTACGGTATTGCTTTCCTGCATGTGCTCAGCCTCGTTCTTCTCTTCGGAACGGCGCTGTTCGTGACTCTTATTGTAGTGTCATTCGGGACCAAAAATTATCTCCAAAATCAACAACAGGTCGGATGAGCCAAAGCTATGAAATATGGAATATATTTATTGCCGATTGGTGGTGAGAGATTTCATGTAACAAAGGCCATAATTGTATGTCTTGTAGGTAATCTGTTGGTCCGAGCTGTTCGTCGGGTTTCCCTTTTCTCTAGTTCAATCGATCTATGATTGGGTTGCTCGTTATGGAGGGAACTTGTATGTGTTCGCGGAGTCTATCTCTACCTATGACGACAGCAGATCAGAGCGGTTCGTTCGTCAGAATCGTCTTCATAGTCCTTGCCGCCCTTCTCCTCGTCCCAGCCGTAATGATGCTGGTTGCGTTCCCACTTATGGGTGGATGGATGATGGGACCGAGATATGGCGGTGGTGTCACTCCACTTTGGGGGTGGATCATGATGCTCGTTCCACTGATCGTCCTGCTTGGTGGGGGCTATCTCCTCTATCGTGGCGTCATGAAAGATGACCTGGGAACCGACCCGGCACTTGAAGAACTTCGGCTGGCATACGCACGAGGGGATCTCTCCGAAGAGGAGTTCGATACCCGTCGTAGTCGCCTTCGACAGAAACAGAATAACCGGTGATGATTCACACAGAGTACAGTAGTTGAGGATCAGTTTATATTACCTCACATGTCGGAATCGGTCATAGAACTCCATCTATTTCTCGCCGATATCGGGGTATTTTCCGGTTCTGTGACGATCTTACGTTGGTTGATAGTAGAGAGAGTATAGAACGAAACCCATCCCGATGATTACAATTATCGACTGAATCATACCCGAATAGAAGATGGAAACGTTAGCGAGGTCGAACAGTATTCCTTCAATGACTGCGCCGATGCTGATCGTCACGAATCCAATCGCGAGATAGAGCATCGGTTGATTGTTGTATCGCTTGTACGCACGATAACTTTGGAGCGCAATAAGAGCACCAAGTATTATCACGATGATTTTTGCGATGATGAGCCCCGCGTGCATTAGGAATCATCCCCTCGGATGTCGTCCCACAACCGATTGAACCGCTCTGGAGCATCGGTCGCTGGCTCGTCTCCAATATCTACCTCGAACTTTCCCTGATAGAGGCGAACTCCGATCTGTTCGACTGCCGCTTCGTACTTCTTATAGTGATTTCCATCGGGTGCTATTCGGTTCTGTTCAGAAAGTAAATTGTGCTCGACTAGCTCCTCGAGTCGTCTATACACAGTTGGTAGTGAAATGCCACAGGTATCGCTCAGTTCATTTGCGGACATGGGTCGCTCACTCGTGACAGAAAGTATGGCTTGGACGTGTTCGTCTCCTAGGAGGGATAGGAGTTTACGAGGGGAACTGTCCTCACACACAGATGTGGATGGTTGTGGCTTGGATAAAGCAGTATGGATTTTCTCTGCCTAGTGCTTCTCATTTAGACTCGACATTTCGAAATGGGCGTAAATGAGCTACTAAGTGGCGTATCTGGCCGCTTATCCTCTTTTGGATTTCGTAAAAATATGGCTCGATTTCTTCTCTACTTTGAAAACTCCGGTAGAGAGTTCCGCATAGTTAGCGAACAGACTTCTTCGGTCGTATTCACTACCGATGTGCTAGGCATAACACGATTAGGTGGGACTCCCGTATCAAAGGATATGGAGAAAAAAGAATATGCGATCCTCGTCGTCATTGCCCTCGCGACTATCGGTATCGGCGTATTCACGACCTCGAAGCCTTTGGGTACGTTCTTTATCGAGAGTACAAAGCACGCAGCGACGACGACTGTCGCCATGGCGTGGATTACGTGGTGGGCGCTCGTGATCGGGTTCGCCATCGCTGGGGGTGTCGAAGCGTGGACGTCAGATGAAGAAGTCGCCGATCTCCTCGAAGGCAACGGCCTCCGTGAGATCGGCTATGGGTCGCTGTTCGGATTTATCTCTTCATCGTGTTCCTACAGTGCCATCGCCACGGCGAAGAACCTCTTCAAAAAAGGAGGTTCTGCAGCGGCCACTATCGGGGCATTCATGTTCGCGTCGACAAACCTTGTCATCGAGATTGGCGCGGTTATCTGGATTCTTCTCGGATGGCAGTTCCTCGCTGCAGATATCATTGGCGGATTCATACTCATCGGGTTGATGGCCTTCGGATTCATCTATCTCGTGCCGGACAAGGTCGTCGAACAAGCCCGACAGAACGTCCTTGACGAAGGAAGTCCAACTGTACAAGACCCAGTCTGTGGAATGGAAGTTAACCCTGAGGAAGCCGACTATTCGACCGAACACGACGGGAAAACCTACTATTTCTGCTCACAATCGTGTAAGGAGAGCTTCGATCCTGAAGAAGCTAATACGACTATCCGTGAGCAGGCAACGTCGTTGTCCGGGTGGAAGGCACTTGCCGACAAGCAGTGGAAAGAGTGGGGAATGCTCTGGGACGAAATCGCCATCGGGTTCATCTTTGCCGGTCTTATCGCTGGATTCATTCCCAAGCAAGTCTGGACGTCAGTCTTTTCGGGACCGGTATTCGGTGTGCCGGTGTACATTTTCTGGACTGCAGTAGTCGGCGCCGTTATCGGGATCGTCACGTTCGTCTGTTCAGTTGGGAACGTTCCATTCGGTACCGTCCTCTGGACGAATGGTCTCCCATTCGGGAGCGTCCTGAGTTATATCTACGCAGACCTCATCGTCCCGCCGATCATGGACGCGTATCGGGAGTACTACGGAACAAAGTTTGCGGCTGTTCTCTCGGGGATGATTTTCATCACCGCAGTCCTCACCGGATTCGTTATCCACTTCCTGTTCCTCGGTCTCGGTCTTATCCCCGACCCCTCGACCGCCAAAATCGCCGAGGTGAAAATCGAGATGAACTACAAGATGGTACTGAATGTGCTGGCGACTGGGTTCTTCTTGTTCCTCTACTGGCTCCATCGGTCCGAGTCCACTGAAAAACACGGCGAACACGCGCAGACGGCGGACTAACTCTTCAATACAAACTTATTTTGGACGCGTGATCGAACGATAACGTACTTCTATTTAACTCATCCTCTGTAGAACAAATTAACGAGTGTGCCGTCGGTAGGCGTCGAAGAGAGCAGGAACACCCAATGGGAACGCAAGCATCCCGAATGCTGTGAGTGCGTATCTCGAAAATGAAGAATTTCTGTAGGCGAGATATGTCGTACCCACCCCAAAGAAGGCGACTCCATAGGCTAGATTGCTCCATAGTGGATCGTACGTTGAACAATACAGCCAACAAACGACCGTGTACGACGGAGCATTCCATGTCGGCGGAGATAGTTTCGGCCAGAAGAACCGACAGTAAGTGGTAAACGCGAGCATCGCCGACACAGGTAACCCAGTAAGCCAGAGACTCGACTGAATGGAGACTCGGGACCCATACCACTGATAGGATTTCAACAGCACGAGTGGGAGCGTGAAGACGACTAACCACAGTCCGATAGTGTACGTGACTGGCCAATGTTCGATACGGGGTTGTGTATATGAAAATCTGAGCGATGGTTGGAGAGTCGCCCACGGAAACGATGGGTCGGGAATCGGATTTGTGACGAACGAAAATCCTATGAAAACAAATCCCAAAATAAATGCGTAGGTGCCCCATGTTGTCAATTGTGCCAATATGATGGGTGATGACTTTTGCAGTGAATCACTCTCCTTTCTTCGATATCTATGGTTATCTCTCGTCACGTAAGTTACTATGAGTTACCAACTGATTGTATTTGTCCTTAAGTTTCGAAATACTCGGCTGTGGTTATTACCTATACAAATGAGGGACCAGAGGATTAGGACGACCATGAGTATAACTAGTATGGAAGTACAGGCGTCAATGGCGGAGCGCCATGCAATCGACTGACCAGCGATAGGATCCCGATTGATAGTCGCTCGTAAAATACTTTGTTAAAAACGAGCACCCAATACCTTCGCCGCGGTCAGGACTGGATCCCAGGTCGTGTTAAACGGCGGTGCATAGGCGAGATCATAATTGGCTAGCTCATCGACGGTTACCCCTTCAGTCACTGCAGCTACGAGAGCGTGACTGCGGTGGACAGCACCCTCTCCGTAGTCCGATACGAGGCAGCCGCCGAGGATGCGCTCAGACTCACGGTCAGCAGTGAGCGTCACTCGTACTGTTCCCCCTCCTGGATAATAGCCGGCTCGGGATTTGGCGTCGATCGTCTCTGTGACCGGGTCAAATTCCACTTCGAGGGCTTTCCTGTGGTCGATAATCCCAGTTCGGGCTGCTTCGACATCGAAGGCCTTGACTGCAGCCGTCCCTGCAACTCCACCTCCTTCAGTGGGGGTACCAGCCACGGTTTGTCCGACTGCTCGACCATGTCGATTTGCAGTCAGTGCCAACGGAACGTAGACTGCTTTATTGGTGATGACATGCTTTGCCTCGGCGCAGTCTCCTGCTGCGTACACATTCGGTTGGTTTGTCTCCCGATACGAGTCGGTCGCAATGGCCCCCGTCTCACCAAGTTTAATTCCGGCGTCTTCAGCCAGTTCCGTTCGAGGTCTCACGCCCGTTCCGAGAAGAACCATTTCGACAGGAACGTGGGTATTGCTGATTACCACTGCTTCAACTCTATCGTCGCCGGCGAGTGCTTTAACTTCCGCATTCAGATGGACTGCAACATCCTGTTCCGAGAGGTGTTCCGCAATAGTTTCGCTCGTCGCTTCACTGAACGTCTTTAGTATGCGGTCACTCCGTTGGAAGAGGTGTACTTCGAAGTCGTTCGCTGCAAGCGCTTCAGCCATCTCAATGCCGATATAGCCGCCGCCAACGATGCCGACTGGCCCGTTACAGGTCTCAAGATATTGGCAAGCAGGGCCTCTGTCGAGCTGTTGTAAGTTACCATCGGATCGTGCCCGGGCTATGTACTCACGTAACTCCTCCCCATCAGTCATCGAATCAAGGGTATAGACCCCTTCGCGATCGATTCCATCGATAGACGGGAGTATGGCTTCGGCTCCGACCGCAATGAGCAAGTCGTCGTATTCCTGAATGACCTCTCCGTTAGTACCGCGAGCAGTAACAACACGTTTGTCGGGGTTGATATCAATCACTTCATGGCCTGTTCGAAGATCGATATCCCGTTCCTTCCGGAACTCCTCAGGTGTCACGGAGACAAGGTCGTCCAATGACTGAATTTCTCCTTTGATGTAATACGGTAACCCACAAGCACCATACGAAACCCAGGAACTTTGTTCGAAGACGATGACATCTAAATCTGGATCGTCCCGTTTCGCTTTACTCGCAGCTGACATACCGGCAGCATCACCGCCCACGACCACGAACGTACTCATAAGAAGTATATCGGTCGCAGCTATCAACTGCCTTGGGGTCACGCACCGAGGTATTCGGAAGCGCATGTAGTAAACTGGATTGGCTAAAATCGTGCATTCTGGGAACGCTATTGCCTATGTGGTCTCACTTTCCATATAACTCAAAAGTTGAGACTGGCGCTCTCAATGCACAGAGTCTCTCGTAGTAGTAATTGATAGCTGGAAATGAGTTGACGTGGAATTATGATGCTGAACGATTGCGTTGGATTTGAGGACGAACCCACGTGATGAGTGCTGCAATCACTAACCCAACGATTGTTGTCCACACCGCCGTGGTTTGATCGGCAGAGATATTCCCAATATTGACCTGGATGAGTTTCCAGAGGAGAAGTGTGCAGATCCAACTAAGCACTCCGAACGACCAGGTTTCATCGTAGGTAACCGGAAGTGCATCATTTGCAAGGAAAA
>NZ_JAJFAY010000014.1 GCF_021083305.1 Haladaptatus sp. DYF46
TCCGTTCGTTCTCCCAAGTTTCTTCTAAATCCGCGTCTAAGCCTTCTTCGAGCAGGTTTGCGAGCATCTCTAGGCAAGTTACTCAACAACCTGCTCATTCCTCAAGCTGGCCCAACTAGACAGTGCCCGAAGGTTAATACTGTCGCTCCTGATACGTAAAGCCATGCCAGACTTTCGACTGCGACGGAACGGATGGGCAACGGTCGGTCTCGGGTTCTCCGTGGCATTCGCCGTCTTCGTATTTGTCTACTTCTCGTATGCGGGGACCCCGTTACGTGGCGCGTTAGTTGGACTCCTTGTTTTGTTGGCTGGTGGATGGGAATACCGACGGAAACTGCAGGATACCGTTGTCGCCGAGTCCTACGAGGCGGAAGCAGAGGCACAGCAACGCAAGAATCGCCAGTAGTCGGGTGGTCTTCATCTTCGATGCACTCATGCGTTCGAACGATGACAACCCCGGCCGACCTTCGGTGGTTTCATACCGTATTGATTGGTATCCTTTCGCATGACTAAGAGCGGCGACCCGATAGCGGCGATGGAATGGCTGCTCACCCGCTTTGAGGATGACGACGACGTTGCGTACGCTGAGGTGGGTGCCGTCTCGCAGACGAAAACGGACATCGTCGTGACCGAAGAAGGTCCGCGAGACGAACTCGTGTTCGACGAGGCAGGTGTCTGGTGTCGCGTCTTCGCCAATGGCGCTGCCGACTATCGATACACGACGAATTTGAACGAGGAAACGTTAGCCGATGTAGCGGATAGAGCTGTCCGCGGCGGCAAGTTTTTAGCACAAGCCGACCCCGCTCGATTCGACCAGCTCACCACCCACAGAGCCGTCCACGATGGATGGGCATCGGAGCGAATCGACGAGGTACCGCTAGAGACGAAACGGTCGACCATCGAAGCCAGTCTCACGGCGGCATCTGATCTCGATCTCGAACGACAGTGGGTTAACTACGCCGACACGCACGTTGTGGAGACCGCGGGGACGACGACAGGGAGCACCATTCGAACGACATTGGACCGCGCGAGCGTGGAGTTCACCTTCGCAGTCCGAGACGGGCCGACGATTCGGCGCCATGCCGGGTCAACTCGAGGCGCGGCATTCCTCGACGAACTCCCGGACGTGTTCGAGTCCGCAGCCGCCGACGCTCGGACGTTGACGAGAGCAGCAACGACCAACGAACCGACTGGTGAGGCGACCGTCGTTCTAAGCCCGCAGGCAGCCGGGCAGTTGTTCGCGTTCATGTCGCGATATCTCGAAGCGGACATGATCGAGATGGGGTTAAGTCCGTACAACATCGGCGATGAACTCGGTCCCGAATCGCTGTCGATAGAGGATACCGTTCACGCCGGCTCGTGGGCCGCTCGCGGCTATGACGCCGAACTCCGACCGACGACACCGGTGCAACTAGTCGAGAACGGAACGGTGACGAGATACCTCTACAACATCGCAACCGGTGCCGAAGCAGACGAGTCGCCCGCTGGGAACGCCGTCCACAGTCTCGGATTTGGACAGCCACCGCGGATCCATGCCCGCCATCTAGAGGTCGAACCCGGCGATACCAGCCGGGCGGCCCTCCAGAACGGGGCCGACGTACTCGTCGAGCGATTCGACGAGCCGTGGCTTCGCGATGAGTTTGAACGCGTCCAGCGGTCAGGCGTCATGCCCGCGAGTACCCTCTACGCGAGGGATATCGACCGCAAGGTCGATGACCGGCCGGACCGAGGCTGTGCCGAGTTCCGCATCGCGGAGGGCTACGGACTTCAGAACGGCGAACGCGCTGGCCGCACCGAAGGTCTATCGCTAACGTACGATCCATCGACACTCCTCAACGTGACCGCCATTGGATGTACCCGAGGAACCGTCACGGGTGTCGACGAGAAACACAAATCACAGATTCCGTACGCGGTGACCGCGCCCGGTATTCGCCTCCGAGCAACGCTTCGAACGCAAGAATGATCAGCTAAATTTCGAAGGAATACTATAGAGCGGCAGAGAACTTGTCTCGCTATGCAACAGCATATCGATCACGGAGAACAAATTACTCCTGTCACAACGAACCAGTTACTTGATTCACATATCGGATCTCAACATGTGACAGAAACACTAGCGTACACGGATAGTCGCCGGAAAGACCCATGAAGGTTGGAACTGCAGAGTCGGAACCGGGTAAAGTTTCTACAGGCTATCTGTCCGTCACCGATTTACCGACGGGGCAGTCCGAACGGATTCCCGTCGTCATCGTCGAAGGTGATGAATCAGGGCCGACGGTGTGGGTGACCGGAACGATTCACGGTGACGAACCGACCGGAATGGAGGCGATACACGAGTTCGTGGCCCGAATTCGGGACGAGTCGCTCCGGGGAACCGTCGTCTGTATACCGGTGATGAACCCGTCCGGACTTCGGACGAACGCTCGGACCTCCTACTACCACGGTGACGACCCCAACCGGTACTTCGGCATCGAACGCGGAGACGGCGAGACACCGCCGAGCGTTCAGCAGTTGATCTGCGAGCGACTGTACGCAGAGATCAGTACGAGCGCAGATGTCGTCATCTCACTTCATACGTCGTGGGTCGCAACGTACCCGTACACGATTCTACCACGAGTGAGCTATGGAAGCAATCGAGAGAAAGCCGACACCGTCGAATTACGCGACCGTATCATCGAACTTACCGACGCGTTCGGCCTCCCTGCAATCAACCAGTTCAGTCACGAGGAGACCGAGCGACGGTCGCTCGAGCACACGTTGACCGGGGCGGCCGTCGCGGACGGAATTCCGGCGTTCACGCCGGAACTCGGCGGTCGGTTCGTCGTGGAACAGGACATCTGCGAGGCAGCCGTCGTCGGGTTGTACAACGTGCTCCACGCCTTCGGAATGGTCACCGAACCGGCGTCGTCCTCGATGGAGTTTGAACTGCCAGCCGAAACCGATCTCAAACGGCTCGTCCACCCACACGCGGACACCGCTGGACTCGTTCACTATAATGTACAGGAGGGAGAATGGGTCCAGTCGGGACAGGTAGTTGCGGCTATCGTCACGCCTCACGGGGGGACAAAGACCCGAGTGAACACAGATCACTCGGGGTATGTTCTCAGCCGGTACGAGGGCATCGCAGTATACGAAAACGATCCACTCCTCGACATGGCCGTACCGGACGACGAACCGCTGCTACGAGAGTATCGAGGGTAATCCGGTTATAGCGAGGACCGGCGAGTTCGGGGCCGGTACTCGGCGAGCGAATCGAGGTGATCCGTTCAGTCGTCCGCCGATGCCGACTCGGCGTCGTCGCTCACGGCGACTTCGCCCTCTCGACGTTCACCCGCTAACTCCTCGTAGGGGTCGTATCCCTCCGCACTCTCGTATAGGTGACAGGCGATGTCCTGCTCTCCGTCGATATCGGCTTTCTGTTCCAATGGCGGAGTGACTTTGTCACAGACGTCACCAATATACTTCGGACAGCGAGCCTTGAACCGACAGCCGGTCGGAATGTCGATGACGTCGCCCACTTCTCCCTGCAGTTCGACTCGCTCACGTCCCACGCCTGGGTCGGGAACGGGAACCGCGTTGATGAGCGCCTGCGTGTAGGGATGCTGGGGATTCTCGATCACCTGGTCTGTCGGCCCTTTTTCGACAATTTTGCCCATGTACATGATAGCGAGGCGGTCACACATATGCCGGAGCAACGAGAGGTCGTGACTGATGTAGACGACCGAAAGTCCGAACTCGTCGGTCATCCGGTCCAGCAGCGACAGAACCCCGGCTCGGAGACTAACGTCAAGCATCGACACCGGTTCGTCAGCGACGATAAAATCGGGGTCAAGCACGAGGGCACGCGCAATGGCGACGCGTTGGCGCTGTCCTCCGGATAGCTCGTGGGGGTACTGATCGTAGTACTGCTCGGCCGGGAGGAGTTCTGCGAATTCCAGCGCGCGCTGGACGCGTGCAGTCTCGTTGCGGATGTCGTGGATGCGGAGCGGTTCGGCAACGGTATCGTACACAGTCATCCGGGGATTCAGGCTCTCGAACGGGTCCTGAAAGATCATTTGGGCGTTCTGCCGAAACTCTTGGATTTCTTCGTCGCTGGCCTTTGAAAGCTCTTTGTCGTTATAGACGATGTCGCCAGCGGTCGGCTCGTGCAGCTTTACTAGGGACATCCCTGTCGTGGTCTTGCCGCAGCCGGACTCACCCGCTAATCCAAGCGTTTCGCCCTCGTGGAGGTCGAAACTGACGCCGTCGACGGCGTGAACGTATTCCGGTTCTCCACCGGAGACCGACTGCATCAGGCTTGCTATCCACCCCTGATCGACTTTGAAGTGTTTCTTGAGGTCGTCGACTTCGAGGAGCACGTCGCTCATTTTAGTCACCTCCGACGTCTTGGGCTGCAGCAGTCTGGTTCCACGTTCGTGCGTCGTCGGCGTACGGCCGTAGTTCCGCGTCGATCTCGTCGACATAGTGGCAATACGACCGCAGGCTGCCGATGTGCTGTGCTTCAGGTTCCTCTTTGCGGCACCGATCGGTTGCCATTGGACATCGTTCGGCGAATCGACAGCCTTGGGGCGGGTCCACCAATTCGGGTGGATACCCCGATATGGACAATAGGTCTTGGTCCGACATCCGGATATTCGGGAACGCCCGCTTCAGGCCGATCGTGTAGGGGTGATACGGGTGATCGAATATCTCTTCGACAGATCCCTCTTCGGCTACTTTTCCAGCGTACATCACGAGGACACGGTCGCACGTCTCGGCAACGACGCTCACGTCGTGGGTGATGACCAGCATCGAGGAGTTGATCTCCTGTTGGATCGTGTTGATGCGTTTGAGGATCTGATCCTGCATGATGACATCCAGTGCTGTGGTCGGCTCATCGGCTAACATCAGTGACGGTTCGAGCACGAGTGCCATCGCAATCATGGCACGCTGGCGCATCCCGCCGGAGAACTGGTGGGGATAATCGTCTGCACGATCCGGGTCCAGTCCCACGAGTTCGAACATCTCCGTCACCATCTCGTCGGCCTCGACGCGGCCCGTGCCCGGTCGATGAGTTTCGACCGCTTCGACGATCTGCTCGCGGATGGTGTACACCGGGTCCAACGAGTTCATCGCCGACTGAGCGATCATCGATATCTCTTCCCACTTGAGACGGCGGCGTTGGGCTCCCGTCATGTCGGTGAGGTCGTCGCCCTTAAACTCGATACTGCCATTGTTGACGTATCCCGCGTCGGGGAGAATGCCGATTATCGCTTTCGCGAGCGTGGTCTTACCGCATCCCGACTCGCCGACGATACCGAGATTCTCTCCCTCTTCGAGTTCGAACGATACGCCGTCGACTGCCTGTGCGGGTCCGTCTTCCGTTTCGTAGTAGACTTCTAGGTCGTTGACTTCTAATAGGGTCATTGTAGTTTGGGATTGGTTATCTCTTCGTAGCCGCGGCCGATGAGGAAGCCGCTAATCACGAGTAGCCCGATACAGATTCCCGGCGGTACGAACCACCACCACGCACCGAACTGGAGTGCTGAGTATGCCCGTGATGCTTGGAGCATCGTCCCCCACGAGACGGTGTTCGGATCGCCGAGACCGATGAACGAGACACCCGCCTCGGCCAAGATTGCCCATGCGATGCCGAACGAACCGTATAGGAACGTGAGCGGTAGAACGTTCGGGGCGAGATGTCGACTGATGATGTGCCAGTCGCTTGCACCGGCAACCTCCGCAGCCTTCACGAACGGGCGCTCACGGAGTGAGAGTGATTGGGACCGAATAACCCGAGCGGTCGAACGCCACTGGAGGATAATCAACGCGAAGATGATGTTCCAGAGGTTCGGCCCGAGCACTGCGACGAGGACGATGACGGTCGGCAACAACGGCATTCCGTACAGGAAATCGACGAGCCGCATGAGCGCATCGTCGACTTTCCCGCCGTAGTACCCGGCGATAAGACCGACGAGCGTCCCGATGCCGGCGGTAAATACCGCTGCGATGAGCCCAACCATCAGTGCCGCCCGCGTTCCGTACACGAGTTGGCTGAAGATGTCGAACCCTTCCGCGGTCGTCCCGAGGAGGTAGGAATTATCAGCACCTAAGAGCGATGGTTTTGCCCACTTTTGGATGATTATCCCGGCGTCACTCTGATACTGGCGCTGAAGGGGTTGATAGGTCGCGATGTACGGCGCAAAGATAGCAACGAGGACGAACCCTGCCACGACTATCAGCGAGAGTTTGACCGAGAGTTCACTCGTTAGTTTTCCCCAGTGGTCGCGAAGCGTTCCGCGCCAGAGATTGGCTGTTCGTCGCCACTTATTGATCTCCTGATCGGACGATCTGTCGTCGAGGTCGGTGAATATCGACTGACTGGTTTGTTCTTCTTGTGCCATTGTTTTAATCGTAGGTTACTCGCGGGTCGAGATATCCGTACGCCAAATCGGCGATGAAGTTCAGCGTGATGATGGTTGCAGCAAGAACTATGAACGTCCCCTGTGCAACGGGGAAGTCCCGCCGAAGCACTGCTCGCACCATCTCACGACCGAGACCGGGCCACGCGAATACTGTCTCGATGAGGACACTTCCGCCGACAGCGTATCCAAGGGCGATGGCCGCCGCGGTGACAATAGGCAACAGCGCGTTCCGTGCGGCGTGTCTGAACATTACTGTCCGCTCTTTCAGCCCTTTTGCGCGGCAGACGTCGATAAAGTCCTCCGAAAGGACTTCGAGCATACTGGAACGCATGATCAGCAGCGGATAGCCCATGAAATAGAACCCCAGCACCAGCGCCGGAGCGAGGAGGTGATGCAGGAAATCTACGGAGAATACCATCTGCCAGAATCCTGTGCTTTGCGATCCCAGACTGGTCATACCACTCATTGGGATGACGTTAAGGCCTGCACCGAAGATCCACAGGACGATAAGTCCAACGTAGAATGTGGGAACGCTCCGTGCGGTCAGTGCGACGATGACTGTATTTTTCTCAAATCGCGAGCCACGGTACCATCCCGATAGGATGCCGAGCGTAATGCCGATCGCGTACGCCGAGATGAACGCCGTTAGCATGAGTATGAGCGTGTTTGGTAGGTATGTCGCGATGACGTCTGTGACTGGTCGTTTCGAGTGGAACGATTGACCGAAGTTTAGCTGTAGCAGATTCTCAAGGAACTTGATATACTGAACATGCAGTGGGTCATTGAGACCGTAGCTTTCGATTATTTTTTGACGCGCTTCCTGTGTCATTTGCGAGGAAACCACATACGATGTTGGGTCACCTGGCATGAGTCGAAACAGGCCAAAGAGCACTGTTGCGACTGCCCAGAGGGTTACGACGAGTTGGAGCGTGCGTCTGATAACAAAACTTGCTTTTCCCATGATTTGTGTTATATTTTCTCAGTTGATTTATGTGAAATACCGAACGGAAGTCGGGTCCCCCAGCTTAGTTGCCGCTCGGTGCCTGAAGCATGTCCTTATCATTCCACGTGTAACCGGCCTCCTTGAGTCGGCTTCGAGCAGCTTTTTTGCTCTCTTTGTACTTAGTCACATCATCGGTGTGGAGTTTTCCGAACGCCGACGAGACGACGTTGCTGCCGGGGTCCGGGAAGCCAAACAGAATCTGTTTGACAATGGGTGTTCGCGGAATGGATTCGACGAGCGCCTTGCGCAACTGTACATCGTCGAGACCCTGTTCACGCTCGTTCGGTGTAAACATCCAAAACGTCGGTGCGGTTTGGAACTTCGTACCGATACTTTTGTGATCTTGGTTCTGGTCGAGACTGCGGTCGATGCGGCCGAACGGCTCGTAATTGAGGTCGCCGTTTTTGAGGTTCTCCCACACCGTCGACGCTTCGGGGATGACGCGCCAGAACCGTTTTTTGAAGGAGACAGGAGCGAAGTGTTCGTCGAACTTCTTCATTCCGAACTCACTGCCCTTTTCCCAGTAGTCGAACATCATGGGACCGCTACCGACCGGTTTTTGAATGTTTGCTTGACTCGGGTTCTTCCTGTCGGCCCATTTGTGCTCGGGGATGATGGGGATGAGGTTCGCGACCGCAAGGTTGAACGGCCCCAGCGGTTTGGACATCTTGATTCGAACCGTCGACTCGTCGACGGCTTCGGCGCTTTTGAGGTACTCCACCTGCGTCGAGTACAGGGGCACCTTGTTCTCAATAATGTAGTTGTACGTAAACGCGACGTCCTTGGCGGTGAGGTCCTTGCCGTCGTGCCAGGAGTGGTCAGTGCGGATCGTGTACTCCATTGTGGTTTCATCGACCCGCTTCCAGTTCGTAGCAAGGCTGACCTTCGGGTCTGGTTCGGCCTTGTTGTTGAGCTGAACCAGGAAGTCGTACATCATGTTGAACTGATAGACGTGCTTGCTCTCGTCGTTGTGACCGAGCACGTTCATCGTCGAGAGTGTCTCTGGCCAGTAGCCCTTGAGGGTGTTCTCGCCGCCTTTCATCTCCAGATTTATCATCGTCCAATAGGAGTTAAACCCATTTGCGAGGTCGGCTTGCCAGTTGCCTACCTGGTTTTTGTTGTAGATGGCCGCTTGTGGCATTTGCGTAATCGGCATCATCGGCACGTCGTCCATCACCTTCTTTTGTATCTTATGGGCGAGATCGACTCGCTTGTCGGCGTTCGGTTCGGCTAGGTAATCCTCCATTTGTTTGTCGAGATTGGGATTCTTGTACCCGGAGTAATTACCCTTCCCTGGGCCGGTGTTATTAGAGTTGAATAAGTTGTTCAATTCTGTTACTGGTTCTGAAACGAAGAACGTGTGCCACGTTGCGAAACTGTAATTGTACTCCTGGGAGACGCGGCTGAACAAGGTACCCCATTCGAGCACGTCGACATTCATGTCGAGTCCGAGATCGCTGAACTGCTTTGCGATGAGATTTATCGCGTCATGTCTCGGCGGGTTGTAGCTCTGGGCGTTATTAACGTACGTGTAGGTCGAGAGTCCCTTGCCCGATTTTGCATTGCCCGAGCCGCCGGATTGATTTCCGTCACCGTTTCCGTTATCATTAGAACCGCCACCAGAACACCCTGCTAAAGCCGTCATCCCCGCGACACCACTTGCGGTCGCCGCTTTTAGAAATTTCCGTCGCTTGATCTGATTGTCATTCTCTACCATAAACAACACTAAACCAAACCCACCATAAAAATCTTTCTTCATATTTAAAACACGAACGATAGAGAACGCGATTGCGTTTTGTGTATATCTAATGATGGATTTGATATATATTTAACGGTCCCATTGATATTTCATACCTTGAACTCCTCGGAAATCAGAGGGAAGTTATGAAACGAGTTGCAGGAAGGTCCGCGGAGGCATTCCATCCGTATCGGGCTCATGTCGTTTCAGACCCCACTGAAGTACTTCAGAGCGCTATGTCCGACCCAACTTATTATAGAAGATAATTTTCGAATATCATCTGTAGGTGAATTCTCCCAGCCTCAATTCTCTGAAATCGATTCAAATGCATACTCGGTATGGTATGGTATGTCCGCCGCGAACTCGGGTTTTCTAGATGGGTATAGAAAACCCCACCCATCGGGGCATTTTTATTATGGCAAGGTTTACAGGGAAACGAATGGTCCGTGATGTTGACCTCCAGCTTCTTCTCCCTCGGTCAGTACGAACTCTTCCCGCAGATTTGACTGCAATCTGTCTCCTCGTCTTCCTCACACTTGCTGTCGTTTTGATACCCGGTCTCAATGAAACACCGATCCGTGCCTTTGTCGGGCTCGTATTCGTCCTCTTCCCACCTGGGTATGCATTCATCGCTGCGCTGTTCCCAGAGGACATACCTGCCGAATTGCCATCGAATGAATCGACACCCGACACCGAAGACTCACGGCTCCCACGCCCGGGTACCGGAATCGATGGCCTCGAGCGAGTCGCACTGTCGTTCGGGACGAGTATCGCTATCGTCCCGCTCATCGGATTGATACTCAACTTCACACCGTGGGGGATTCGACTCGTTCCCGTCCTGCTGAGCCTCAGCGCGTTCACGTTGTGTATGACCGCTGTTGGGGCGGTCCGACGGAACGACCTTCCCGAAGAGGAACGGTTCTCCGTCCCCTACCGGAGTTGGTTCGGGCGTGCACGTGGCGAACTATTCGAACCGGACACGCGGGCGGATGCCGTGTTGAACGTCGTCCTCGTCCTGTGCATCCTCCTCGCCACGGCGAGCGTTACCTACGCCGTCGTGATTCCGAAACAGGGCGAGTCGTTCACGGAGTTCTATCTACTGACCGAAAACAAACAGCAGAAGCTGGTCGCGGACGACTATCCGACGAACTTCACGTACGACCAGAGCAAGCCGGTCGTCGTCGGCATCGGAAATCACGAAGGCCACCGCGAGAACTACTCCGTCGTCGTGCTGTTACAGGACGTGACAGCACAAAACAACTCGACGGTCGTCACCGAGCAGCGTCAGCTACGGCGATTCGACACCGGCGTCGAGTCGAACGGAACGTGGCGGACGACACACAGAATCAGGCCGAAGATGACGGGCGACCGACTCCGGGTGGTGTATCTCCTGTACAAGGACGGTGTGCCCGCGAATCCGGCCGTGAACAACGCCTATCGCGAGATACACCTCTGGATCAATGTGACTGCGGGGAATGGGACCACATCCTCGAAACGAGCCGCGCCGTCTCCATGAGGTGATCCAGTGGGGTATCGACGCGCGCTGTTGACGCGATGGTCGCGCCGCGACAAACTGGCGGTCCTCGTCATCGCGGTGACGCTCGCCTTTCTCACGGGAACGACCCTCGTCGTCGCCGCGGTGAGTACGCAGACGACGACGATAGCACAGGAGTACGGCACGGACGGAACGGCCGCTCACTATGATTCCGTCGCTCGCGCGCACGAAGCGGCGGGTGCGGACGCGCTCGTGGTTCCGACGGCGACGGTGACGCTCCCGAACGGGGAAACGCGATACGTCGTCGGCATCTCGAAGCAACAGGCGACCACGTTCGAAACCGACTCGGGGGTGTCGTTGCCGCCGCCACCATCGACGGGAGTGACGAGCGGAACGAGGAAAACGGCGGGAAAACGGCGACTCGTCGGAAATCGCCGACCCCTCACCGTCGCCGTCACGCCAAGACCGGCTTCTCACCGGCTGATTCCACCCGACTGGTACGTCACGCAGCCGAAGACGGTCACGAAACTCGGCGCGTCCGGGGCGTACGTCATCACGCCGGCACCGTCCGAGGTCGGTTCGGACGCGGGGACGACGATTCCGTCCCACGGGGTCACGCTCCGCTCTGCGCTGGCGTTTTTCGTCACGGGAACGCGACAACTGCTCTCGCTCCTCATACTGACCGCGGCGGGTGGCACCGTCCTCGTCGGCGTGACCGTCTACAGCGTGACCAAGATGACCGTCCGGGACCGACGCCGGTCGATTCGCGTCCTCCGCTCGACGGGTTGTCGCCAGCGAACCGTTCTCTCGTTGTTCGCGCTGCGTGCCGCCCTGCTCACGGGGATCGGCATCGGCGCGGGATACGCGCTCGGCGTCATCATTCCGAGCGTTGCGGTCAACGCGGCCGTTTCGCTCGGGCTTCCGACGTCGCTGTCGGTACACGTCACTCCATCGGTTCTTACGGTGTTAGGACCGCTGTACGTCGGGACGATACTCGTCGCGCTCCTCGCGGGGGCGGCCGCCGTGTGGCCGACCGTCCGTCCACCGCCGGCGCACGTCACGGGTGTGTTCGAACCGAATCGACCGGGGAGTTCCTCGACGAGCGGACTTCGAGGGTTCTTCACGTTGCGACTGCTGGACTGGCGTGCGCTCGCGCCGAGCACGGCGACCCTGACCGTATTTGTTACCGTGGTCCTCCTCATGGCGTCGATTGGGGGCGTCATGGCGCCGCTCATGAGCGCGGAGGGAACGACGATTACGGAATCGGGGGCACCGCACCCCCTGGCGAGTGACGTTCCTCGGGAATACGCCGATGCGCTTCGCTCGCAGGGGGTGCCGGCGAGCGCGGAGATACTCCTCTTCACCGTCCGCGACGGTCACCCCGTGGTCGTTCGTGCGGCGAACTACTCCGCGTACACGACCGTCTCGGACGTCACTATCGAGGAGGGCCGTCGTCCCCGTGCAGTCGATGAAGCCGTCATCGGGGTCGGCCTCGCACGGACGCTGGATGTCGAGGTGGGGGACAGAATCACGCTCGGCGGAAGCACGAACCCCGGCATCGCGATGGTTCGCGTCGTCGGCACCTATTCGGCTCCCGGCGTGGAAGACGACCAACTTCTCGTTTCGCTTCCGGTCGGACGCCACCTCCTCGGAAAGACCGGGACGACCGTCCAAATGATACGGACGGCACGGGAGTTCCAAGCCGGTTCTTCCTCGTCGACGGTGGAAGTCATCAACCTCTCCGCTCCCGGCCGTGTGAACTCGAATTCGAGCGTTCCGGTACGGATACGGCTTCGAAACTTCGCTTCCGAGAAAGGGACACGGGACGTCTCGGTCGCGCTCGGCAACACGTCAAAATCCATCTCTCCGACCCTCGAACCGAATTCACAGCGGTCGATTACCGTTCGATTGCCCGCGCCGCCGCCCGGACGGACGACGCTTCGCGTTGGCGGGTTCACGAGGTCGATTCTCGTCGCCTCTCCGGATTCGATCCGAGTCAGTGGTATTCCGAAGGAAGCGCCGCCGAACAGCGCTCCGAAGGTTTCCGTTTCGACGGTGGACGGGACGCCGGTGGCGAACGCGACGATTCGGCTGTCGAACACCACGATTCGAACCGACTCCGACGGGACGGCGCGGCTTCCGCTCACTGCGACCGGCACCTATACCGTTCGAACGACGGCGCGAAATCGAACCGTCACGCGGACGGTGAACGTTTCCCGAACGGCACGGCGGACGCTGACCGGCGAGGTTCGAATTCGCCCCGAAAATCCGAGTATTCTCTCCCAAACCGAGGCTCGCGTGCGTTTGTCGAACCCGTGGAACGAGACGCTCACCCGTCGGATTCGCTTGACCGGCGACGTCGCATCGAGGGAACGAACGGTTTCCGTTCCGCCCGGTGAAACGAAGACGGTGGATTTTCCCATCGGTGAGCAATCGCCCGGTTCCTACTCGGTTCGGGTGACGTCGAACGGGAGTCGACTGGCATCGAGTTCGTATTTGGTTCGCGGAGACGAGCGACTCATCGCGGCGTATTCGAACGGCGGGCAGTCCGCCGGCGGAACGGGAATCGGTGGTGCGATACAGAGTGCGTTCGGGAACCTCCAACTCCTGCTCGCCGTCCTCCTCCTGCTCGCGGCCGTCATGACCGTCGGAAGCACGACGGCGGTCTTCGCACAGGCCGTTCAGGCGCGTCGACGGGTCATCGGCGTCTATCGGGCGACGGGTGTCCCGCCGACCCGTTTGCTTCGACTCATCGCCATGGACGCGCTCACCATCGGCTGTGTCGCCGTGGGCGGAGCGTTGCTCCTCGGGATTGCCGTCATCGTTTCCCTCGCACGGCTGGATTATCTCGTCGTCTTCGGGGTTCGCATCTCGCCGACCCTCACGCCGAGTATCGCGTTCGGTACCGTCGTCGGCGGGGTCGCGATAATCCTCATGAGTGCGTGTCTCGTCGCCGGAGCGTTCCTGCTTCGTTCACCTGCAGAATTAGTTAGTAATATGGGCGTGTCGAACGAAAGTAGCATGGTAATGGAAGGGCGTGGTGTCGATGACTGAGCGTCGTTCGTATGTACTCGTAGCCGTCGCCGTCCTCCTCGTCGGGTTCGCGACGCGCACGATTCCGCTCTACTGGAGTCCGCTCCCGTTCAACCTCGACGGGTTTCACTTCGCTGCGCTCGCCCGCGATGCGTTGAAATCCGGACACCTCCCGGTGAAACGCGGCTTCCAACCGGACGAGTACTCGTTTACGGTTCTGCTCGCGACGACGAGTCGACTCACGGGGGTTTCCCCGCTCTACATCGCACAGTTTCTCACGGCGAGCGTCGGCGCTATCACGTGTCTCTTCGTGGTCCTCGTGACGCGAGGCGTCGGGCGACGACTCGGATGGTCCGTCTCGAACGTTCGAGCGGCGATGACGGTGGCCGGACTCGTGGTCGCCACGGAGGGAATCTTTCTCGGTCGCTCGGCGGCGGTGAGCAGCGAGGGAGTGGGCCACGTGTTCGTCGTCATGAGCGTCTTCGCGTTCGCGTATGCGCTGTGGACGAACCGCCCATCGTGGTTCGTCCTCACCGGAATCATATTCGTGGCGTTTCCGCTCACGCACAACCTCAGCACGATAATCGGCTTTTTGACCTGCGTCTCGTTGCTGACCCTGTACCTCGGTACGTCGAGGAGCAGGTCGAGCGTGGTCGCGGGTGTTCTCATCGTCGGATTCTGCGCCTACTCCGTCCTCTACTACGCCGTCACGGGGATGGAAGCCACGCGGATTTCCTCCGCTCCGGGACTGTTCGTCGCGTGGATAATCGTCCTCGTCCTGCTCACCCGCTGGCTTCCGACGACCAACCCCCGGTTGCAGTACGGCGTCCCCTCCGTCGTCCTGCTGGGCGGTGCGGGTCTAGTCGTGGGGAACCACTTCGTTCCGATATTCCCCGGAACCGCTTCGAGCGAGATTATCACGATGCTCTTCATCCTCCCCATCGCCGCTATCGGCATCGTCGCCGCCCGAGGGGTCCCCATCCCCATCGAGGGTGGCGTCGAAGGCTACGCCACGTTGGCGATGCTCCTCGGTTCGTTGACCCTCATCGGATTCGCGCTGACCGGCGGACTGACCGTGGAGTATCAAGCCCTCGCGGTCCGGGGCCACACGTACGTTCACCTTTCGTTTCCCATCCTCGCCGGACTGGGGGTGGTCGCACTCGGCGCGAAGAGCGACACGGACCGCCTCAAAACGGCGGTCATCGTTTTCGTCATCGTCTGCTCGCTCGTCAGCGCACCGCTCGCGTTCAGCGGATTGCGGGCCACCTCGGCACAACCGTTGGTGACGCAACCGCAACTGGAGAGCGCCGCGTTCGCGTCCACACACGCCGACGGGTGGACGAGCGACGGTCACATGACGAGGCTGTCTTCGAGGTACTACACGGAGCGAACCGGAAGCAACGTGTCCGAACGAGGCGTTTACGAGTGGCTCAGGGGGAGCGGTGCGGAACCGCGCTGTCCCGTCGTCGCTCGGCGGTCGTGGACGACGGTCGGCGTGCAATTGTTCCCGGCGACGCCGGGCCACGTCACTCCCGCCGCGTACGACCGATTCACCGCCCGGCGAAACGTGGTGTACTCGGTGGGGGGCGGTTCCGAGCAAATCGTCCTTTCCGTCCCCGAAGCGGGACGCGCCCACTGTTGACGCTACTCCGCGACGGACGGTTCGATGAATTCGTCGCCCCTCGGCGTCGGAGGCAGTCAACAGCGATAGGGGTGCTGTTATTATCGCCCCTCTCGACGTGAAGTATAACCGGGCGGGGGGAGTAGAGGACTGTACAAGATGACACGGGTCGGGATCTATCTCGGGACGACGAGGGACGATACGGAGAACGTCGAGAAACTCCTGCTTTCGTGGGGGAAGTATCTCTCGTCGCGGTTCGACGTGGAGGCGTTCGGAAGCGCCCCTCTCCCCGATTCCGCAACGCAGTACTACACTCATATACGAACACCGGAAGACACCTCCCCGTCGGTTTCCGATTCGATTCCGTTTCCGACGGTGTTCTCGAAAATCGCGACGGTACACCGCCAGTGTACGGAGTATGTCCGGCAGCGGTCGCCCGACGTGTTGATCCAACTGTGGTGTTTCAACAGCCACGCCGCGGGCGTCGCCAGCGCCGGACGCCGCTGTGGGGTTCCGACCATTACCCGTTACTCCGGTTCGACGTTCGACGCGTACAAGTTCCACAGTGGCGCGGAGCGGGTGGGCGTCTTCGCGCTGAACAACGTCCTGAACGGGTTCGTCGTGTCGCGCCTCTCCGACAAAACCATCACCCTCGGTCCGAACGGCAGGGACGCCGTGAATCGCCGCGGCGTGAACGAGGAGGATATCGTGATGCTCCCGCCGACGCTCGACAGCGAAGGCCGGTTTCACTCCGTCGCGGACGACGAACCGATTCGACGGCGGCTCGGACTCTCCACGGATCGGAAAATCGCACTCTACGTCGGGCGGCTCTCGAAGCTCAAGGGGATGCCGTTCCTCGAAGACGTCATCTCCTCCCTGCAAGATCGGGCCGACTATCAGTTCGTCGTCATCGGGGAGGGGCCGTATCGGGAGACGCTGACCGAGGAGTTCGACGAACGGACGGTGATCGCTCCGGGGCACGTTCCGTACGAGGGGATAGACCAGTACTACAAGGCTGCCGACCTCTACGTCCATCCGTCCCCGAAGGAAGGGGTTCCGCTCGTCATCCTCGAAGCGATGGAATGTGGCGTTCCGGTCGTCGCTCGACGTGCCGGTGACGTCGAGTTCGTCACCAACAACGTCGTCACCACCGCCGCGGAGATGGTTTCGGTCATCGAGAACGAGACGTGGGACGAGGAGTGGCTCAACGAGCGCTACTTCCGACCGCAGTTCCAGAAGAACCGGCTGCGGGAGGTCATCTCCGACGTAATCGGCTGAATCCGTTCGGCGGTGACGTGAGAGTGGATATTCGTCAGCAACGGCGTTTTCCTCCCGTCGAATCTCGCTCGACGCCTCGTGGTCGCTCGCCGATGCCGGAACCGGTCGGTCGATTCCAATCACTGTATTGCGAAAAAAGGATTAATACGCATTCGAACGTCAATGAAGATAGAACCTATATGGGTACCGTACTGAACGTAATGGGACCAGTCAGTCCGAATAATATCCCGGCGACGGCCGAGCGCATTTCGTCGTACTTTCCCGAACAAACGGTCGTCAGTGCGATTTTCAACTCGTACAACGAACCGGTCGCGTCGCAGTTTCGAGAGAACGGCATCGAACCGATGTTCGTCGGCGACGCGATGGGTGTCGGACAGGCAAAATTTCTGCTCGATTCGCTCCTGTCTCGCCGGTCCTACGACTTGATACACGTCTTCGGTGGAATCGTACATACGCCCGTCCCGCAGTTGTTGAGTTCGATATCGGGAACGCCGGTCGTAACCCGGTTCAACGGTTACAACAACCCGTCGGAGAAGTTCCCGCTGGTATCGGCTAAACTGATCGAAAACGAACTCCTGAAACGCAGCGACGCGATGGTGTTCAACTCTTACTACCAGATGTTCGACATACTTCGGGAACACGGGCGAAACCCCGGTCGGAGACATCACGTCATCTCCCCAGGCATCAATGAATCCGGTTTCGCTCCGGCGTCAGACGAGGAGGTCGATACCCTTCGGGAGTCACTGGGAATCCCGTCCGACGCGTTCGTCATCGGCACCTGTCAAACGCCCCGTCCGGTGAAACAGCCACAGAAGGCGCTCGACATAGTTTCAGAACTGACTCCCCTCGACGGTCGGGACGTCCACTTAGTGTTCGTCGGGGATAGCGAGCACCTCCCGAAGTACAAACGATACGGCGACGATATCGGGGTGACGGAACACGTCCACTGGGTCGGGAAACAACCGAACTCGGAGTTGTCGCTGTGGTACTCCCTGTTCGACGTGACGTTCCTCACGTCGTCGGCCGAAAGCTTCGGGATGTGTATCTCGGAATCGTACCTCTGTGAGACGCCGTGCGTCGCGTTCCTGGTCGGTGGAATGGCGGACCAAATTCAACATGGGGAGACGGGGTGGTTGGTTCGCCCCGACGATACGGAGCGAATGACGGACCGAATAGCTGACCTCCTGACGGACGACCGGCGACGGCGGACCTTCGGCGAAGACGGTCGTGAGTACATCTTGGACAACTTTACCCTCTCCGAAGCGTCGTCTCAGTACCGCTCGATGACCGATTCCCTGATCACACCCTGAGATCCATGAGACGAATCTTCTACCCGTACACCATCGGGTCCGACAGTCCGATTCCGAACCTCTTCGAGAACATCGGCGAACACGTCGCGAACGACGGGTACGAAATAACCATACTGTCGAACAGACGAACGGGTATCCTGAATCACTCGAACATTCGGGAACGATACGCCGGAACTCCCGGGTCGGCGCTGCGCCGTCTTCGGTATCTCGGGTCGTGCCTCGGACGCCACGACCTCATCCACACCGGCGGGTTGGCACATTACACCATCAGTCGGATTTCGCACGCCCGGAATCGCTCGTTGCGCCACTTACACACCTTTCGTGTCGACGTCGACACGCCGACGTTCCCGACGGAGCAAAAGCGGAAACTGCTCGAATACGCCGACCGCGTGTCGGCGGTGAGCGAGCACACGGCGGGAACCGTGAGGGAGGCGTACGATGTCGATGTGGAGGTCATCTACAACGGGGTGGACACCGACGTGTTCCATCCGAACCATCCCGCGCCGGGCCACGGTCTGTCGGGTCCCGACGGGAAACCGACGTTCATGTTCGTCGGGAACTTCGTGGAGCGAAAGCGACCCGAACACATCGTCGAGGTCGCCCGACAGGTGGACGACGCCCAGTTCGTCATGTTCGGCGACGGGGCGTTGTTCGATTCGGTCCGGCAGTCCGCCGACGGATTGGACAACGTGACGCTGGCCGGACGAGTCGACAAATCGAAACTCCCCGCCGTGTACGCCAACTGTACCGGGCTTCTGTTTCCCTCGCTCCGGGAGGGATGCCCGAACGTCGTGATGGAGGCGATGGCGTCCGGCATCCCCGTCGTCGGGTACGACGCGACATCCATGCCCGAACTCGTGACGCACGGGGAGACCGGTTGGTTGGCCGACCCCGACGACATCGATGGGCTCGTCGACGGCGTGCGCTTCGTGATGGAGAACGAACCCGACGAATTCGCGCGAAAAACCAGACGGTACATCGAGGAGAATCATCGATTCGACCGCATCGCCGAGCAGTATCTCGACCTCTACGACGAGATGCTGGAACGCTGAAACGCTCCTATCGGTAGCCGAGGTCTCGGAGCCTATTCTCGACCGTTTCCGTCGCGGTGACGTCGGTCGTTCCGTCGGCAATTATCTCCCTCCGCCGGTCGAATGACAGTTCGAGCCAGGGGACTTCCACTAATTCCGGAAGGTAGTACCCTCGTGGATGACCGTAGACGCCCATCCGTCCGAAGGAGTTCCCGTGGTCGGCCGTCACGACGACTTTCCCGTCTATCGATTTCAGCAGTCGTTCGAGGTGGGGAACCGTCAGTTCGAGGTTTTCGACGTAGGCCCGCCAGACGTCGTCGTGGGATACATCTCCACTCTCCAATAACTCCCAGACGGACGCGAAATCCCGTTCGTCCGCCAACACGCCACCACCCGTGATGGTTCCGTGTTCTATCCCCCGACCGTGCTCGCCGATGAACGGATAATGCGGTTGCAGGAAGTGGCTGATGATACGTTTGTTCGGATACGATTCGTGCGCTTCGAGCGTCGCCTCGACCATCGCCTCCGGCGGTACCGTGCGCAACTCGTCGTCCCATCCGTCGTCCCACACGTGCACTACCGCGTGAAAGTTTTCCTCCAGTTCGTGCGCCCGCAGTTGCGGCGTCGCGCTCACGTACACGGTATCCGGCAGCGTTCGACCGCTGAAGTTCTCCTCCAGAAATTCGCTGGTGTGTGACCCTCGGGAGACCGCTTTCGAAAGCTCACCCTCGAACGGAACGTGTCGCTCGAAGATATCGTATCGACAGGCGTCCAGCAGGACGAGCGTGTCCCAGTCGCTGTCTACGACGTCGATACCGTGACGTCCGCGGACGTTTCGCTGAAAGTGCTTGTAGAGTTCCAACGCTATCAGTCGAGGGTTCGAAACTCCGGCTTTGAGCGATGCCAATCGCGACACGATACTCGGTTCATGGGTTAAAAAAATAAATCATTCGGTCGTAATAAGGGGCGTTATCCGTTCCGGATGTACTGGAATTCGACGACTGTGCTTCGATGAATAAATGGTTGGAATCGTCACCGCCGTACGCCAGACGAGAAGCGAGGGTTTTCTCACCAACCCATTCCAGGATCGTCGGCGGCTTGCCGGACCCAGGAAGCGACCTGCTCCTCGTCCAGCGTGTCCGTCTCCTTCACGTCTAGGGCCTGTCTGTTCGGACCCGTTCCACTGGGGGGCGTCGGTTCGAGGTACGACTCGCACACGAACGACAGTTTCACGTGTTTCGTGAACGCACTGAACGACGCGAACCAGCCGCTATCCTCGACGCCATAGAACGGCTGGTGATACTTCACCGCACGGCGCACATCGGTAATTTCGTCGTGAATGATCTCGTCGAATCGCGTCGCCACTTCGCGTTTCCACCCCGGCAGCGCTGCGATGTACGCCTTCACCGCTGCCGTTCCATCGGCAGAATCGTTCCTTCGCGCCGCCTGGTACCGTTTCTGGCGTTCTTCCCATTCTTCCTGCGTTGGAGCTCGGTCCGGCAGTTCGATCTCCCCGAAGTCTTCGTCCACGATGGTGTCGTCCCCTTCCCGACCCGATATCGCGGTCACGACGACGATCGGGTCTGGGTCTTCGGGTCCAGAAAACAGGTCGAAGTCCAGCCGTAACGTCCCTCCTCTCCAGTGGCGAGCGAAGCCCACCCAACCGTCGGGGTGGTCGTCCCGGATGTCTTGCTCTATCCGGAACAAACCTATCAGGGCTGGAATGGCGTCGGCACCCCACTGAAGCCCTCTATCCGGATCCGTGAACTGAACTTCCTCGTCGTGGTCCGTTTGGTAGTACGGTGCTCTGATCGCTCGGTTCGCCATCACGAGTTCGTTGACCCGCTGGACCGTCGGTGGGTCGGACGCGTTCATACTTGCTTCTATATGCTGCCTCGGAGTATCAGTATTTGCGCGAAGTGTGGAAATCGACCAATCCTCACCGGTCGGCCGTGCAAGATGTGCGCTCGTTCGATCGTCGTCACCCCACACTATCGACGATACCAGGTACAATTCGCCAGTGTGGCACTTCGAGTATTACCTTCGCCATCAAAGAGATGACAACCCGAACAGTGCTCGATTCTAGGTGGACTTATCTTCTCAGAAAAGCAAGACGAGAGCATGGGCGGGATCGAACTTCGTGACGGTACTCTTGTTGTCGATCGAAATCCCAATGATCTCGATGAGCTTGCAATCACGTTCTCCGCGATTCTTGACGACCTTGCCATCAACCATGTCTTCATCAGTGGCTACGTCGCAATCTTAGCTGGACGATCTAGAGCGACGGAAGACATCGATATTCTCCTTGAACAACGTGAAGAACAGACGATTGAACAACTAGCCACGCGCCTGCAAACGGAGGATTTCTAGGGTCCAGCGATGCCGTTAGACTCGATGTCGGAGATGCTGACCGAAGGCGACAATATCTGGGTGGCACGAGATGGCGAAATGATTCCACATTTGGAGGTCAAATTCGTGGATGACGAGTACGATCGTGCCTCCCTCAAAAATAGGATTACCGCGGAAATCACGACCGTCGACACGACGCTCCCCATCGATCCTCTTGAGATTCAAATCGCCTACAAACTCTATCTGAGTGCGCAGAAAGATTTCGAGGATGCGGTCCATCTGTATTCGATGTTCGGGGAAACCCTTAGCACCCCAGAACACCAAGAGTGGGTCACGAAACTCGGTGTGGAGGACGAGTATGAGCAACTCAAATGGGCGTGATGCACTCGATGCGAAACACGAACGCAATCGTGAGCAACGCATCACCGGCATCAAACGCTGGGTAGAATACATCCGTACGCATTCACCGGACGACTGGGGAGAACAACAGAACCGTCTGATCAATTCTCAGCTTGAATCCGCTCGCCAGTCGGACATCGACGCTGAACAGCGTCGCCGTATCGAGGACGCCGGTCGCGACTTCTCAAAGTGACCAGAATGAATTCGTTGCTGATTATGCGCTCTCTTTTTGGAACGCCGTTTATAACAGAAACGAGCCTGTTCGACAAACCGCTGCAAGCTTCAGGACGCAAGTCGGTCAGACGGTCCCAAACGGTTGCTGACGCGGTTCCTCGCTGGATTCTATTCGATGTATCTAGCTGGGGCCGAGAGGCCAAATTCGTCGGCTGTTCCCGCATCGATTCTCTTTGCGGTGTAGATATCCGGTTTGTAGTATAGTTCGTGTGTAACGTCGTGTTCATCTCGGAGGTGTTCCCGGACGCGGGTGACATCGTGACGCTCGAAATAGTTGGGTGTATAGACCGTGAGAATGTACTCGTCGTACATCGGCAGTTCCTCGTATCCGAATGCGGTCATGGCTTTCACCGCCCAAATGATGCCCGCCTCTGCGTCGGAGAGCAGTTCGGGCCACAACCGTTCGATACGATCCGCCGACCCCGTGACTTGCCACTTGCCGATCGTTTTGTTCTGTTCGAGCGCCTCGCGGTCGATTTCGCGAACGGTCTCGCTGTCCGCTGGTGGTAGATGGTCGAACTCAACGTCTTCAGGGCGTGTCACAGCGTGTTCGGAGAAATAGTCATCACCTCCGATTTTCGGTGAGTCACTCACATCTCGACTACGGAGCCAATACGGGTCTGTGTCGGTGATTTCGAGCGGGGACTGCATGGTCAACTTCGTCTCAACGTCGAGCGGGTGTAACCAACAATGCTTGCCATACGGGGTGAAAGTAAAACAGTAAAGTCCGTTAGAATATCTCTCGGCAGAGTTCGGGAGAGCTGACGGTTACAACTTCTCTATCGGCGCGCTGTTGGGTCCATACTCGTACGGGTAAACGGATTCACACCACGCTCCCCCGGGCGACGAACGTCATTCCGCCAAAACGAGGTAGTCGCCGTCGGACGGCAGCTCGACGTCTGAGAGGGGTGACCAAACGTCGCTTTTCGTTCGATGGTCCGTGGCCACCCGAAGTTCGTACCCCACTTCGCGGAGGAGTTCGAAAACCGCCGCCGCCGAGGTTCCCCGGTCGCGGAGATACGTCGGATGAATCTCGACGAAGAGTTCCGGGTGAACGTCGTCCAACGTCGCCCGCATTCCCTCCAGCGCTTCGTACTCGCTACCTTCGATATCTATCTTCACGATGTCCGGGGCATCGTGTCCGAGGCGGTAGTCGTCGATACAGATTGTATCGTCGTCGGACTCGGACGCGACGTACGCGTTGGTGAGGGTGATATCCGGGAGGTCAGATTCGTGTGTCTGCTGCAGAAGTGCGAACCAGTGTGGGTTCGCATCGAATCCGTGCGTCGAACCGGGCGAGGTGACGAGACAGCTAAACTTCGTGAAATATCCCCATCGACTGCCGATGTCGTAGTAAGTTGGATCATCGAGGGACGACAACCGATCTTTCAGTTCGCGCTCGAACACCGGTTCGTACTCGCCGGTAGATTCGTACTTCTCGACAAAGGAGGTTCCCTCGGGAACGACCAGTCGATACTCCCCGGCGCAGTTCCGTATCTCGACCGTCGTTTGGGTCGTGCGATACCGTTTCAGTTTCCAGAACATATCCTCGAGAACGTTCCCTCGAACCCGTTCCACTGGCATATGATTACGGACACCGTCATTAGTGATAAAAACCGTGCTACGTTCACTATCGTTTACGTGTCCGAACGCTATTCCGTTTGCGCTTCGGTCATCGGAGTCGTCCGTTCGTCGTTCTCGATTACCGACTCTATCTCGTCGTCTATCCGGTTCCACAGGGTACCCCAACAGTGGGATTCGACGACTTCCCGGTTGCGGGTTTGACACTGTTCGCGAAGGTTTCCGTCATCCGCCAGCGAGTCGATGGTGTCCGCGACGGCTTCGGGGTCGTTTTCCCGTACCAACTGCGGGTCGTCGAGTAGTTCGCTCGTCGCAGGTGTTCGCGTCGCCACGACAGCGTTTCCGGTAGCCATGTACTCGAAGATCTTGATCGGGTACGAGTCGAGAAAGTGGGGCATCCCCCGCTCGTACGGAAGCAAACACATGCCGATGTCGGCATCGACCATCTCCGCGAGCGCCGCTTCGTGCGGAAGCTTTCCCTTGTACTCGCAGTTCACCGGGAGCGATTCGATTCTCGCTTCGAGGGATGGTGCGACGTGTTCGACGAACTCCTGCAAGTTGTTCGCATCCCCGCCCTCCGGCGATGGCCCGACGAGAACGAGTTCGACGTCGCTCTCACAGTGGTCAAAGGCGTCGAACAACACGTCGATAGCCCTGTGGTAGTACATGTTTCCGACGTAGAGGACCCTGACAGCGTCCGACTCGGTGCGTTCGGTCGTTTCCGTGACGCGTTCGACAGTTTCACAGTCCACCCCGCCCTTGATGACCGTCTTCCGCGAGTCCGCTATCTCGCTCGATTCGTCGCTCAGAATCACCCTATCGGCGTTCCGGTATCCGTACCACGCTATCCGTTGCATCAGTTCGGTGTGAAGCAACGAAACGTCGAGTTCGAGGTCCGCTCGGCCGCGCTTGTTCTCCCGACCGTCGGGGCTGTCGGCGCAGAAGACGACCCACGGGGCGAAGCCGAGACGATGGAAAATCGCCACGGGTAAGATCGCATCGCCCGACCGGTCGGACGCGACGAGGTCCGTCTCCCCTCGACTTCGAAGGAGGTGGAACACCACGAAAAACGGGAAGAGGATGGCTCGAACGTAGGCGTTTCCCGGCGGCGTTTTGACGGTGGCTTCGGTGGTGATCTCGGGTTCCTGTATCGGCGTTCGCGACAACACCGTCGTCGAGTGTTCCGCCGTTAAGAACTTCGGGAACTGATATTTCGCTATCGACGACGAGACGGTGGACGGGCCGACGATACTGCTCGTTACGTACGTTATTTTCGCCATCCTACCGGGAGGACCACCTGGGGGGACAAAAAACGTGACGCTATATCTGCTGAATTTATACCGCACGGACAAGAAGGATATAAATACGGTTAGGTTGAGATAGGACCAGTGAGCCGGGATCGAAACGTCGTTTTAGTCTGTGTCGATTGCTTGCGGAGCGATTTCGTGTCCGAAGATTACGCGGACACGCCGTTTCTAAACGGGAACCGTGACAGTGGTACCTTTTTCGCCAATATGCACTCCACGGCGACGACGACGACGCCGTGTGTAGCGAGCGTTCTCACCGGGAATTACTCCGAAACGAACGGGGTGAACTCCCATCACAACGTGAGCCTCAACCCGGACCTCGACACGCTTGGTGAAGTATTCAGTGCCGAAGGGTACGACACGTACGCCATGGTGACCGGGCCGATCGTCGAGGACACCGGATTGGACCGCGGCTTCGACCGCTTCTGGTACCGCGACAGGAACGAAAACCTCGTCGGCGATTGGCAGCAATCCGCGATACGGCGGCTCGACCGACTGTCCGAACCGTTCTTCTTATACCTCCACCTCTGGGAGCTGCACGGTCCCATCGACGTTCCCGAACCGTTCGACAATGAGGAATACGGGTCGCTGAGCGCACCGCACGCTCGAAAATACTCGCGAATGCTTTCTGCCCTCGACCGCGCCCTCGAAACGTTCTGCTCGGCGTTACCCGAGGACACGACCGTTGCGTTCACGGGCGATCACGGGGAACATCTCACGGGCTGGGAGCGGCCGTTCCACGGGCACATCCAAAATCTCCGGGACTATCTCCGGTACGATCGTCAACTGGATGTTCGTCCCATCGAACGTGCGGTAAACCGCCTCCACGAGAGAGTCGCCCGACCGCGGATATCGGACCACTTCGTCGAAGGGTCCCACGGACACACAGTGTACGACGTCGAAACGAACGTCCCGTTCATCCTCCCGTCGCCGAAGAGTGAGGGAAGGACGGTAGATACGCTCGTGCGTCAGATCGATATCTTTCCCACCCTGCTCGAAGTTGCGGGCCTCGAAGTACCCGAGTCGACGACGGGACGATCACTGTTCCCGTCATCGGATATCACCGACAGAACCGCGTACTGCCGTGCATGTGGGCCACCGTACGCGCTTGGACATAGCGTCATGCGCGCCGTCCGAACTCGTGACCACAAATACATCGAATATCCGGAACGCGGGTGGTCGCCCGACCTCTACGATTTGGACGAGGATTCGGACGAGCATCGTCCGATCGATGACGACGCGCTAAAAGCCGAGTTGGTCGGCCACCTCCCCGAAAACCGGTTACGCGATCAGGAAGACCTCGACGTCGACGATCTGCTTCGTGACCTCGGTTATCTCTGATTCGATGACGCTTCCGTGTTCTCGAAGGTAGCTCACCAGCGGTGACGTTTGGGGGGCGGTCAATCGGTGTATCCCAGCGCGTCCAGTTGTTCTCCTATCTCGTCTCGCTCCTCGCGGCTCAATTCGTCGCTTTTCCCCTTCTCGCTCCGCTGCGGTGGCGTGGAAATCAACGCCTCTCGGATACACTTTTTCACCTCGATGGTACACTCCGGTCTGGGAATATCGCCCTACGTGAGGCTGGTGCCGACGAACGCGTGGTCCTTTCCGATCAGTCCGAACCCGTGGTCGGAGAGCAACAGGATACGGTCCGGATCGTACATCTCGATGAACCACCCGAGAACCGAATATTCATGGGCTGTTCTACCGCCGGTGCAGGTCGACGGAATTCGCTTTTTGTCGCCGATCGTTTCGGTCTCAGTTGTTTATGAGATCCAAGAACTCGTCGACGGTGATGTAATCGAGTTTGAGGATGATTCCGATATAAATCGCGTAAGCGACCACACCGTACGCGATCGCTCCGGCGAGCGATGTGATTCCGAGGTTGGCGAATCGTCCGATGCCGATCATGACGATCAGCGAACACAGCGTGACCGCGACGAAGTCCCCCCTGACCGGAATGAGGCCCAGTTCCTTGTAGAGGATCGCCCCGTGCAGTATGTTGAGGAGGAAATACGAGATTGTCGTCGCCGTCGCTCCCCCGATGATGCCGTAGCGAGGGATGAGTAACGTGTTCAAGACGATGTTCACCAGCAACACGACCATGTTGTTGTACAACAGGACTCTCGGTCGATTGATCGCCGGCATGATCGTGCCGTTCAAACCGAACAACACGTGGGAGAAAATGCCGACCGAGAGTACCCCGAGGGTCAACGACATCTCTCCGAACGCCCGGCCGAACACGTTCAGTAAAATCACCGGGAACCCCAAATTCCCGATCATAACTGGCAGACTCAGTATCACCAGCCACTTCGTGACTTTTCGGTACACGTAGCGGATTTCTCCCGCTTTCCCGTTCTCGTAGAGTCGTGCCATGTTTGGCATGAACAGCGACCCCGAAGCGCCGAGGATCATCTGAACGAACAGGGCGAGGGAGAACGCGCCGGAGTACAATCCGACCGCGCTTTCGTCGATGAAATAGCCGATCATCAGCGTGTCGGCGTTGTTCATGAGATACCAGACGCTTTTCGTGAACAACAGCGGTAACGAGAAGGTGACTAACGGTTTGACCTTCCCCGTATCGAACGTTATCGCACGAAAAATTTCGCTCGTCGAATCGAATTCATCACGGACGATCAGATACACCGACAGGACGGCCAACAGGCTGACGAGCAGATAGATCAGGAACATCGACCGCGCCAATCCCGCTTGACGAAAGCCGAAATACGCGACGATTCCGAACAGGACTATCTGGGACAACTTGAACACGACATCCTGCAGTGCCGTTTTGAACGAGGAGTAGTTCCACGCTTGGGTGGCCGCGAGTGAGACGGTGAATATCGTCGCGAACGGGAGGGAAAGCCCCAAGTAGAGGACGAAGATGGCGCTGGCCGCGTTGCTGAAGAACAGCAGGGCGATATCTCTGGAAAAGAACGCCATGCACCCGCCGACGAGTATCGAACCGCTACCTCCGACCAGCAGCGAGAGGACGTAGTACTCCAACTGATCCTCTCTCGTTTCCGCTATCGAAATATACCGTTTCACTCCCGTGGTCAACCCCATGACACAAAATATCATGGCAAAATCCATCACCGTCAGGCCGAATCGTAACCGTCCGAAGATTTCCGCGCCGAAAAGCCGCGTAACGAGAATCGTGGATCCGATCCCGAGCGGAATCCCGATGGATTTCCCCAGTAGAGTAACAAATGCCCCCCTTGAGATGTGCGAGAAGGCGGTTTCGCCTTCAACATTTGTATCTGCCATGATTAATATCAAGCCGGTTTATGGAAATCGGCAACGAGATTTACCCCTTCTGCCACTAAATGCTTTTTCGTAATGGATAATGGAATCTACTATCGATGTAGATGAATCCACGACAGTGTCTCCCCCGAGTCCGCTTGCCGAGAGACCAAGTCGATGGCAACACGGCCGCCGAGAGGGACCTTCACATCACTCCTTATGAATTACTATTGGACAAAAAATATTTTGCCACGACTGTCGGATTACTACTCGTGAATCGCCTCTCGTCGAAAACGGCCCTCTATCTCTCCATCGCGCTTTCCTTTGTTTCAATATTGATTGGTTTCGGTCTCAGCCACGGTTCTCGACTGTATCCGTGGATGGGTGTTATTTTGCTTCCGATGTTGCTGTTAATACTTCTTCCCCTTCCGTTCTACTCCCGGGATGGCTACTTGGTCACCTGTTTCATCGTCATCGTCGTTCTCGCCATCATCTTTCGCGTCTACGTGTATCGGTACCCCGCGAGTATGATCGGCCTCGACCCTGACGGATACGCCTATTGGGTGCAAGGAGTGATGGAAACCGGTAGCATCGCTGCTGTCCGAGACAGCTTCTATTTGAGGGCACCGATATTCGAGGTTTTTCCTGCAATTATCGGCCTCATTGCGGGTGTCAACGCCCCAACAGCGATTGTCGTGTATCCCGCGCTGACCGGTCTGATATTCCCGCTCACCGCCTTTCTCATCGTCAGAAGGCTAACCACGGATGCGTGGTCCAAAGTCGCGGTGGTGGCGGCGGCCATCGCCGGATTCTGTAAAGTCTCGACCATTCTCTCGTACCAACCGATCGCTCAAACGTTCGGGGTGTTACAGTGGTGTATCATTCTCGTCCTGTTGTTGGGATACATCCAGACGCGCGATTCGAGGCGGATCGTTCCCATTATGTTACTCTTTATAGCCGCAATCTTCACACATAAGCTTCCACCGACGTTGATCGTCGCTCTTTCGGTCGTCTTCGGCGGTATGATCGTTGCCGTCAACGGCTTGGAAAAATTGGATTGGGCCATTCCGAACTACAAAAAAGGAATTTCGACCTCCCGGGTGGTTTTTACTGTGTCGTTGCTCTCCCTCATTCTCTATATTCAGTACTTTCACGTCGGGGGATTGGGAATCCGGATGATCAATCGGATCGTTTTCCTCTTCCAGCCCGGTTCCGAATCCGCGTTGTACACCCCTTCCCCTTCGTATAGTAACGCAGTACAAATACAGACGACCGTTACCAGTCTCCTTCTTCGACGTGGCCATGGTTTCGTTCTCCTTCCGTTGGGTGGGATTTCCGGATTGATCCTCGTCGTCGCCAATAGACGGGACGAAACGGTATTTGCCTTCGCTGCCGTTTCAGTCGCCTCGTTGTTCATCCTCGCCAGTCTCGTTGATCCCTCCATTGGTGGCGTCGGTCGAAGTCTGTACGTGGCCGAACCGGTGTTGGCCGCACTCGTTTCGATTGGCTTCCTGCGATTGCTGCCATCGCTTTTCGGCTCGGGTCGAGCAAGGACGTTGTTATTTTCCGTCGGAGCGCTCCTCGTCGGCTTTATCATCGTCGCTCAAATCGTATCAGTGACCGTTGCTCTGCCCGATCGACCCACCGATTATCGAACGTATCTAAACAACGATGAGCTGGCCGGGAAGCGGTTCGCGAACGAGCACGTGACGGGTGATATCGCCACCGATTCGTACTACGCATCGGAGGGGACGATACGGTCGATATCCCGCCACGAAAAACACGAGTATCAACACTTCAAACTGCAATTCCTCTTCAACTCGAACATGTCGGCGTTGGAGAGCAGGTATCTATTGATTAGGCCAAACGTGTACCTGTATCGTTCTTCGAACGGGATATACAGGATAACATGGGATATGAATCAAAAGCTGTCGGGTAGGTACAATACAGTTTACACCAACGGGAATTCTGTGCTGTTCGACCGTGGAGAGAAACAGATAGTCTCTTGAACTGATCTCCCGAAATCACGGTGTTATCTACTAATGGTGGACATTTATGAATGTTGGAATATTCACTAGGAAGTAAAATACTGCAGTAAAGCTCTTATTAACGGAAGTTGACGTGGAATTATGAGATTACTCGTTACCGGTGGTGCCGGATTCATCGGCGGTCATCTCGCCGAGAACTTCGCTCGGGAAGGACACGACGTCACCGTCCTCGACAATCTCGAACCGTACTACGACCGCAGACTCAAGGAACACAACATCGATGTCGGTCGTACGGCGGCGAGCGAAAGCGACGGTAGCTACGAATTCGTCGAAGGGAACGTTACCGATACGAGCCTTCTCGACGAACTCCTCACCGACACCGACATCGTGTACCACCAAGCCGCACAGGCTGGCGTCCGGACGAGCGTCGACCATCCGAAAAAGGTGAACGAGTACAACGTCGTTGGAACGGTCAACGTCCTCGATGCTGCTCGCAAAGCGGACGTCGACCGTGTCGTCCACGCTTCGTCCTCGTCCGTCTACGGCAAGCCCGAGTACCTCCCCTACGACGAAGAGCATCCCAACGAGCCGGTTTCACCCTACGGTGCCTCGAAAGTCGCGGCCGAACAGTACGTTCGCGTCTACAACGAGATTTACGGCCTTCCGACCGTTTCGCTTCGCTACTTCACCGTCTACGGCCCGAGAATGCGTCCCAACATGGCCATCTCGAACTTCGTTTCGCGGTGTCTCCGTGGAAAGCCCCCCGTCGTGTACGGGGACGGAACCCAGACGCGTGACTTCACCTACGTGGCCGATATCGCTCGCGTGAACGAGACACTGCTCTCCACCTCCGAGGCGGACGGCGAGACGCTGAACATCGGTTCCACGGATACCATCGACGTTCTAACGCTCGCCGAGACGGTCCGCGATACCATCGACCCGTCCTTGGATATCCAGTTCACCGACCGGCGGGAGGGCGACGCGGAACACACCCACGCGGACGTTTCGAAGGCACAACGGCTGCTCGATTACGCGCCGACCCGTTCCATTCGTGAAGGCGTCGACGAGTTCATCGATTGGTATCGGGAGAATCGCGACTGGTACGAACCGCTCGTGGTGAACTCCTGATTCTGGAGGCCGAGAAACGAACTGTTCGCTTAATGAGCGACGCGCGGACGAGACTTCTCGGTCGATCAGTGGTGTTTGTAGTACTCCCTTTCGGCTTCGATAGCGACGTTCTCCCACGAATATCGGTTCGCTTCCACTTGATTTCGTTCCCCCATTGCTCGTCGCCGGGCCGGATCAGCAGCAAGCAAGGTGGAAAGCGCGTCAGCGAACTCCTCACTCGTGGTTGCGTCGGCGAAGACGCCACCCTCTTCGGGGACGAGTTCGTGAAGGATGGGGAGGTCGTTGACAACGACGGGACAGTTCGCCGCCATCGCTTCGAGGACCGCGATTCCGAATCCCTCCTGCCGGGATGGAAGGACGAATATCTCCGCTCCGTTGAGGAGTTCCACCTTCCGGCGTTCGGAGACGAATCCCAAAAAGTCGATCTGGTCGCGTAGGTCACGCTCTTCGACCATTCGTTCCAACCGTTCCCGCTCGGTTCCGGTTCCCGCGATTGCGAGCCGTATATTCGGTTTCTCCCGTGCCAGGACCGACATCGCTTCGACGAGTAAATCGATACCCTTGCGTCGTTCCAATCGGGAGACGACCACCAATTCGTAGGTCGATTCGCCGACGCCGTCGATCCGCTCGAACGGCGTCAAATCGATGCCGTTCGGGACGACGTATATCGGGGTTTCGACGCCGTACTGGCGCAGTCGTTCTTTGGTGAGTTCCCGCGGTACCACGACGGCGTCGTACATCCCGATACGGAGGAGGTTTTGAACGGCGAGTTGAATGACCCCAATGAAGAGCGGGTACTTCTTCAACGCCGTTCGGTCGTGATATTCGTGGACGACGGCGACTGCGGGGAGCGAAAAAATTCGGGCTACGGGTGCCGCCAAACTCGGATGCGGCGTGAAGTTGTCGATTAGCACGTCGAAATCGTCGCGATACACCAACGAGAGAATCGGGACGAGCGAGATGAACGGAAAGAGCATCCGTGACAGATAAAAGTACACCGTGGGAAATCCGGCCATCATATCCGGGAGACACTTCACTGTCTGTATCGTCACGCCGTCTACCCGGCGCTGAGAGGGGTACTCTGGGTCGGTTCGGCTGACGAGCATGTGTGTCCTGTGGCCCCTATCCGCTAGCTTCTTTGCCTCTTCGAGTATTCGAAGGTCACCACCACCCCCCGATTCCGGGTCGGTGTTGTTGACGTACAGGAACGATAGGGGTTGCTCCGAGGAGCGTGGTGGCGTCTCTGACTGTTCTGACATGGGTTTGTTATCGGGGGAGTTCAGGGGGTACGACGATGAACGGATTCGTTCTTCGAGGACTCCGGAAGCGACCGAGGCGGTCCGTCGTTACGTCATTATTAGCGTTGAATCCCTTCTTGAATGTATCGGTCCGCACACTATCTCATATCGTCTCGAAACACGAGAAAAGCCGTCGCAGACGACGCCGGTCGATTCCGGTGGACGCCCTCGGAATCGTTGTCCCATTCGTTAGTTTCATCAGTCGACGCCACGACGGATTATCCAACCCCGAAACAATGACGAAAAATATTATCCTTCTCAGTATCGACGCTCTCCGGGCGGACCATCTGTCCTGTTACGGGTACGATCGGGAGACGACCCCGAACATCGACGCGTTCGCTTCGAAGTCCCTGCGCTTCGAAAACGCGTACTCGGCGAGTTCCCATACGCGCGAGGCCGTTCCGTCCCTTCTCACCGGCCGTCACCCGACGAACGCCATCGCGGAGGACTTCTCGCTCGACTCCGAGACCATCGCTACGTCGCTCGCCGATACGCACGTCTCCGGGGCGTTTCATTCGAACCCGTACGTCTCCCGTGCCTACGGGTTCGATGCGGATTTCGACGAGTTTTACGACGATATGTATCTCGGGAACAGTCGACTGTTCGCGCTCGCCCAACGCGCACTCGACAAGTTCGTCTTCAATCGCGGGGAGTACCACGCGCGCGCCAAGGAAATCAACCGTCGTTCGCTCGATTGGGTCGATTCGCTCGACGAGGGTCCGTTCTTCCTCTGGAATCACTACATGGACGTCCACGGGCCGTACAATCCTCCCGACGACCCACCGTTCGAATCCTCGCAAATCTCGAAAGTGGAAGCCCAACGGCTCTACAGTCGGTTGGCGAAGGGCGAACCGTCGGAGAAGGACGTTCGATCGGCGAAGGACCTCTACGATGGAGAAATCAGGTACGCGGACGAGTGGATCGGCCGATTCCTCGACGAACTTCGGGAACGCGACCTGTTCGACGAGTCCTTGATCGTCCTCACCGCCGACCACGGCGACCTCTTCGGGGAACACGGTCGCTACGCGCATCCTCGATTCGTGTATCCCGAACTGACGCGCGTTCCGATGGTCGTTTCGACGCCGGACGTCGCTCCGGGAGTTATCGACGATGCGGTGAGCACGCTCGACGTCCTCCCGACGATCTTGGATTTCCTCTCCGAGTCGAGCGAGGCGCTTCCCGGCGAATCACTGTTGTCTCCCGACGAATCCCGACGGAACGAGTTCGCGTTCAGTAGCGCGACCGGGGAAAACGAGCGGGAAGGGCTGCGACAGTTCGCCATCAACGGTGTTAGGCGCGGGTATCGAACCACCCGCGAGTTGGACTCCGGGGATATCGCCGCCGAAACCGCGATTCGCCTCCCGGATGGGGAGGCTGTCGATATCGAATCGCTTGCGGAAGCGGAGCGAGAGGCGTACGACTCGCTCAGACGGACGCTCTTGGAGCACAGCGACGAACAACTCGGAACTCGGTTTCGGGAGGAAGACGGCGCATCGACGGACGATGAGATCGAAAAACGACTCGAAGCACTCGGGTACAAGTGAACAGATGCACATCGTAGTACTCGCCGAGGAGTTCTATCCGAAGATAAGCGGCGGCGCGCTCGTCAGATGGCACTTCTGTCGACGTGCCGCAGAGCAGGGACATGACGTTACGGTGTTCACTCCGAAACAGGACGGGACGCCCGCCAGTGAAACCGTCGACGGCGTAGAGATACGGCGGCCGCTCCCATCGAAACCGTCGGGGTATCCCAACTACGCTCCGGTTTCGATACTTACCCGCGTGCTGTACTCGATTCTTATGCTCCCGCTCGTGGCTCGATATCTGTACGCGAACGAAGCCAGTGCGGTACACTCCACCTCTCACGCGTTGTATTGGACCGGCACAGTACTCTCGAAACTGTTTCGTCTCCCCCACGTCACGTTCGTCGGGTACACCCCGTCGATGGACTCCTCGTTTACCGTTTCGCCGCGCTTCGTCTTGGAGCGAGTCAACTTCCGGTTCTGGATGGGCGACGTCGCGTTCTGTCGCTCGCCGGAAGTCAAGGGGATCCTCGAAGCGACGTCGTCCGCGTCGGCCGAAATCCTTCACGGTAACTTGCAGACCGAGCAGATAGAACGGGTCGTGGACGGACTGGACGCGAATCGAATCAGAAACCGACATGGCGTCGCACCGGATTCGAACCTCGTGGTCTTCGTGGGACGGCTGGTACCGATCAAGAACCCGACTGCAATCATCGACATCGCCAAGAAGCTTCCACCGGAGTACGAGGTCCTCGTCATCGGTGATGGTCCGGAGGAGCAGGCAGTGGCCAACAAAATACAGCTAGAGGATTTGGAGGCTCGCGTCGAACTCGTCGGCAGACTGCCGCACGACGAAACCCTCCGGACGATAGCCGCCGCGGATGCGCTGTTGCTCACCTCCGACGCGGAGGCCTATCCGACCGTCGTTTTCGAATCGCTCGCGGTGAACACCGAGGTGTTTACGACCCCGGTCGGAATACTACCCCACCTGTCCCATGACCGACTTCATACCGGCTCTTTGAACGACCTTCCTCGTATTATCGAGAAATCCGACTTGACGGTGACCACGGGCATCGACGAGCAGACGCTCGGACGATATTCGATGCGAGCGTATACGGACCGGTTGCTTACCGCGGCCAGCGATGCTATCGAATAATCGGCTCATCACTGATTTCGGAGCGTCTCGGATGGTCGTGTCTATCCGAGAGTAGCGGCGCCACTGTCGATAGCAGGTTCGTTCCGAAAATCCGATTCGAACTCCGACCCGCGGCAGTGGTTTCGGAAGCAGATATCTATCGGTGGAGCGGGTCGAGTCGGCTCACCGAATCCATGTCGTGACTATCGTTCGAGTCAACCCGATTGCGTAGCCCAACTTTGGTTTTTTCGTTTTTCCCGCCTGTCGCTTTTCGACGGTGATCGGAATCTCCTCGATTCGAAGCCCGTTCTTTTTCGCTTCGATGATCAATTCGGGCGCGCTGAATCGCTCTTCAGTGAGCGTGAGCTGCTCGACTGCACACCCACGAATCGCACGGTATCCGTTCGTACAATCCGTGATTTTGGCTTTCGTGAGGAGGTTGATTATCCACGTGAAACTGCTGATACCTATCCGACGGAGTGTACTGTTGTCCGAGTAATCGGTCCCCAATTGCCGAGAGCCCATCACGTAGTCGGCCTCGTCGTTTATGATCGGGGTGACGAGTCGCTCTAGCTCTTCGGCTGGATGCTGTCCGTCACCGTCCATCGTGACGACGATGTCGGCTCCGCGCTTCGAGGCGACTTCGAAGCCAGTTTTGAGCGCCCCTCCCTGTCCCTGGTTGAGGGGGTGTTCGATAACCGTCGTCCCATCAATATCTGCCCGCTTAGCGGTATTATCCGCCGACCCGTCGGAGACGACGATTCCTTCCACCTTGTACCCGCTGACCGATTCCGGAAGCGATTCGATCACTGGCCGAATGGTTTCCTCTTCGTTGTACGCCGGAATGACGATCGCGATCGTCTCGTGGCCACCATCTAATAGAACGGGGTCTGTGGGGGCTTGGTTGACGGAGAGACTACGGACGAGGTCACCTATCTCCTGTTTGTTTTCGCGATTCATCTTCACGACGTAGAAAAGAAACCCGACGAGTGCGATGTTCGTGATCAGCATTATCGTAATGAAACGGTTTTCGATGTTCAACATCCCCCCGAGGACGTCGTACATGTCCGGCGAAATGACGATGGTGAAGATTCCGGTGGCTACGACCAGACTGAGGGCCAACTCCGTTTTCACGAATTGGGTTCGATACCGCTCGAACCCCCACGTGAGGACGAGCACCGAGAGTATCACAAGAAGAATTGAAAGGTTAATATTCATTCATTTCCTCCAAACGAACACGTTTCGACCCTTCTGCCTTCCCCGTCTGCCAAATCATTCGATGGTTCTACAATACCCTCTCTAATAAGAAATTTTGAATTTTTATGTTAACTCAGTTTAGATATGTAATTAACGGCCGACAATAAAATTCTTGCCAGCTGTAAGGAACGCTTTCCGCTCCAGTTTCCCCTCCACCGGTATTTCCGAAAATTCTGGAGAGAATGGCTGTAGAGGGGGTTTTCTTTTCCAATGATGACATTGTATCGTTATCTGGGACGTCCTACTGAGTTGCTCTACCGTGGTCCGAGACTGAACTATGGAAATCTATTTACAATTGCTTAATGGGTAAAATCTAATTCACCGAACGGCTGAGAGTACTTCGTTCTGCTAGAAAACTCTGGCTGGTACTGTATCTCGTTTGTCGTTTGGTGTGAATCCTGACCCGTACTACGCTGAAGGATTCGGTCGATCGGTCTCGATCGACGTACTGCACTCTCTACAGATATCGTCCTGCCAACTCACAGTTTTGACGACAGGTTGTTCCTCCTCACACCGTGGACAATACAATCTTTCTTCTGCCACTTTAAGCGAGAGTCTCCACTCGACTCATATAAATCTTTCCATAGCAGTGGGATAATTCAATGCGCTACCCTTGTGTGCTCTCACTGCCACGAATCCATCCATTTTTATGTGTTTCGAACCAGTTATGGTCGTTTCCTCCCGTGAGTACGTCCGTGAGTGTCCATCTCTGTTTTGTGGAACTCCTGCTACAACGAATAAGTATCAATTCACTAGCCAAGAAATGAAGATTAGATATTCATCTAATTCGGGTGGCATTCTGGACTATCTGTCGGTGAGTTTCTCCCGTCCCTTTCGTTTCATTACCGCGTTAGTCCCTGTCTCCGTGTGGAATTTTAAGCAACCTCTCTTATAATATTCTCTACCAAAGAAACTTTAACCAAGAGATTGTCCAATCCGTATGAATCGTAGGGGTTTCATCGCGGCAATCGGCGTCAGCATCGGAAGCATCGCGGCGGGATGTTCTTCGTTGGAAAATTCCCCGCCCGAGAAGACCTCGGCTAACGAAACTACAACCCAACAGAAGACGACTCACACGACAGAGCGAATGAGGGGAACTACTACCAAACGACTGGAGACCGCCTCGACAACCGAACGTACCGATTCGGCTACTAGAACTGGTGCGCAAATGCATGGAAAGAGGCTGACGCTCGGGGAAACAGCGACCTTCGAAAGCGGCCTCGAAGGGACAGTACGGAACTTCCGGTTCGAATCCGCGTACGAGACTGGTGGGACGAAACAGTCGACCGACCGGTCGTTTCTCTTCGTGGACTTTACCGTCACAAATCCTACGAGTTCACCCAAGAGAATTCCGTCGGGCATCTCGATTTATGCGACGGTAGACGGAAAACGATACGACCCGGTCGATTCCAAAGACGCTGTTCGAAGTTTGTACACGGTTCGATCACTCGAAGGCGGTGCGACACGGTCCGGAGCCCTCATATTCAAAGTTCCAAAGAATACGGCGCGGTCTGATGTAGTCGCGACTCTCGAATACTCCCGTTCCGACAGAGCGGTTGGCATCCGGTGGGCGAGTAAATAAGAGCGTAAATTCACGGCAGTTGATACCAGATGCGAAAATAAAACGAAACTCTCCGTAACCCGCTCAGTTCCAACCGGGAACCTTCTCAACCGAACGATGAGATGGAAAAGTCCACTCGTCCATACCATAGCGTTTGGTCATCTTTCGCAACATCTCATCACCTCACGGTGGTCGCGTGAATAATGAAATCCAGTGGTTAACTTCCCGAAGTCCTTCGTTCTACGACCTCCTTCTTCGTCTTTTTCGCATCAATGCCGAACAGGAACCCCGAGAGAAACAACAACTCGTTTCCAACGTAGTACTGCTGGATAACGTGGTTGACTACTGATTCGATGGGGGCAGGTGCGACACCGCCGATGAGGACCAATATGAGAGCGATGATCGCTGCAATTCCTGCAAACCATCGCATTACTGTCCCTGAGAGAAATCCGACAATGAATATCCCGATTGCAGTGATGAGGCTCATCGTCACGTAGTTTGGTTATAAACGTGTATCAAGTTAGTGGTGATTTACCATTGATCATGGACTCTTTTCCACTCGAATTTGAACTTCGATTTCTCTCATCGTGTTTGTGACTGATATCGTTCGGTATTCTGTGCTGTTACTCGCCCGAACGAGGTCATCGTACAATATCGAAAAGGGGGGTTAGTATGATGTGCTAACTACAGCCCACGTATTTATCGGTATCCAAGCGCTTCGAGTTGTCCCATCACGTCCTCGTCTTCTTCGTCGAGTTCGTCTTGTGGGCGGTCGATTGTCGTCGATTCCTGATGCTCATCGATTCCAAAGCGGTCAAGAATTACACGCTTGACTTCCAAGATCGATTCTGGCCGCTCGATGCCCGACGTCGCAGCACTCACACCAAGAAACGCATGGTCTGCCCCGATCAACTGGAACCCGTGATCGGACACGAGGAGAACGTCCTCGGGTTGGTACTTTTCTATCAGTTTTCCGAATACCCAGTCTAAGGTCTCGTAGGCGGTTCGCATTTCTTTCGTCCACACAATCGAGCCGACCCGTGGAGGCTGGATTACAGTCCCGAGAAGGTCATTCGTTTTTTCGCAGGCGAGATTGAGAGCACCGTTTAGCAGGAAGGGTCGGTATCGCGCTCGATGCCCCATCACGTCAGTGATCTGGGTGCCGTAGAACAACACGTCTTCGTCCCCCGTTGCGAGGCAGGGGAGGACGTCGTTCACTTTTCGACGTTCCGATTCGACCCACTTTTCCGGTGGTTTGGGCCCGTCCTCTGCGAGGAGATGCTTTGCTTGGAGGTTCGAATAATCGTCGGGGAGTGCTGGTTGTTTCTCGGCGGGAGACAGTAACCGGTCAGTGAGTTCGCTCGACGGATATCCCGAAAGCATCCACGAACTATCGTTCCCGACTTGCGCCGGATATGTGATTGGCATCGTGAACGACCCCACCGTGAGGCCGTCATCCATCAACCGGGAGAAAACAGTATTCTCGAAATGAGGGGACAACGATATCCGACCTTCGACCCACCCTTCCTCAGTGACGCCGTGTTGTTCTGCCCGAAGCCCCGTGTAAATTGACGTCCACGCAGGACCGGTATGGGGGACGTCATTTCCAGCAAATCGAGAAGCCATGGGTTTCATCTCGGTCTCCGGTGTTTCGAGAAATGATTGAAGGCTGGGCATCCGTCCTTTCTGCAAGTAGTAGTTGAGGAGACGGGGACTTGCTCCGTCGGACCCGATTATCAACAATTCCATTGTGTATTAGATTAGCCCCCATAATAATGTAACTTTGTTTCATCACTTATCTGAATTTTACCTTCCCATGAACTCTCCTAGCGCTCTCACGAGATGCGATATCTCACCCGAAGTATCTCAAACTTTAACCTCACTTAAAATTCAAATATAAAAATAAATATCGATGGAAAGGACTATACACTCTCAGACGAGTTTATTTCTTGATGAAAGCGGTTATTCTTGCTGCTGGTGAGGGGTCACGACTGCGCCCCCTTACGAACCACCGTCCCAAGCCTATGCTCCCCGTCGGGAACAAACCACTGTTAGAGTCCGTCATCGAAGCGGTGTCTGCGGCCGGGATTACAGAAATCGTTCTCGTTGTCGGCTATCATCGCGAGCGAATTCAGAACCATTTCGGCAATGGGAACCATTGGGATGTCGATATCACCTATGCTGTCCAGGAAAAACAGCTTGGAACTGGTCACGCGCTCTTACAAGCCGAACCATACATCGAGTCAGATTTCATCGCATTGAACGGTGATCGCTATCTCGAATCACAGGTCATCGAAGACCTGATCGACGAACGCCGTCAAACAGGACAATCATGTATCGCGGTGACGCAAGTCGATATGCCGAACCGGTTTGGAGTCGTTGAACTCGACGGTCAGACGGTTACAAATATCGTCGAAAAACCACTTCCCGGAACGACGTCGTCGAGACAGATTAACGCAGGTGTGTACGCGTTTGGCCCAGAGATCTTCGATTCAATTCGAGAGACCGAGAATCTCGGCGAACAGGCACTCACGACGACATTACAGACACAATCGGAGGTTCGGCCACTCATGGCAATTTCGGTTACTGGTCTATGGGGCGATGTCTCGTATCCATGGGACCTGCTCGTACTCAACGACTACACTGTCGACCAACACCGATCGAATCCGGACGCCGAAACAGCTCACTCGGGATACGTCGCATCGACTGCCACGCTCCACGATGATTTTCTTCTGAGCGAGAACGTGGCCATCCTTCCCGGTGCCGTCGTGCTTCGTGGGACGTCTATCGGTGAGAATGTTTCCATCGGTGCAAATGCAGTTGTTGAAAATACTGTTGTGCTTCCTGATGCCACGATTGGTCCCGGTGCGGTCGTGAAAGACTGTATCATTGGAGCGAACGCCACTGTCGGCCCGAATTCCACGATCGAAGGCGGGGACGCTGAACTCACACTCGATGAAGAAATCCATCGTGATGTCGAGTTCGGTGGTCTGGTCGGCGATTATGCAGAACTTGAAGGGAATGTTACGGTGCAACCAGGAACCGTCATCGGCGAGAGTGTCACGGTTGAAAGTGGTGCGGTCGTGAGCGGTCGAATTGCAGATGATGCGACAATCGTGCGAGGCTAATTCATGTGTGGAATAACAGGCTATCTTGGCGACGGGAACTGTTCGAAGATCGTTGCACAGAGTTTGAAGAATTTAGAGTATCGTGGTTATGACTCCGCCGGAGTTGCGTTACTCGATGGGTCCCTGCATGTTCACAAGCAAAGCGGACAAATCGATGACCTCACCGTTCCTTCGATACCCGATGCGACGTGTGGAATCGGCCACACTCGCTGGAGTACTCACGGTGCGCCGACCGACGAAAACGCACACCCACATACCGATTGTGAAAACGAGGTCGCGATCGTTCACAACGGCATCATCGACAACTATGAGACGCTCAAACGAGATCTCATTGGCGACCATGTGTTTACGAGCGAGACGGATAGCGAGGTCGTCGCCCACCTGATCGAAGACGAACTTGACAAGACCGAATATCTCCTTGATGCCGTCGAAGCAGTCGTCGCGATGCTTGAGGGAAGTTTTGCGATTGCTGTCACTGCAGCTGGCCATGATGGGATTGTCGTTGCTCGTCAAGACAGCCCTCTCGTTATCGGCCATGCTGACGACGCCACGTTCATCGGGAGCGACGTGACGGCATTTGTCGACCACACACGAACGGTTTCATTCCTCGAAGATGGCGATATCGCACACATCACCGAGAGTGGTCACACGATCGTGAACGGCGGTACTATCGTCGAGCGTGAGCGCAGGGTCATCGACTGGGATGCAGATGCTGCCGAAAAGGGCGGGTATGAGCACTACATGCGCAAGGAGATCCACGAACAACCCCAAGCTGTCCGTCAAGCACTCTCCGGTCGTGTCGACGAAGTCGCTGGTGTTGTCGACCTCGACCTATCGTTGTCAGAAGAGTACTGTCGCTCTCTCGATGAAATCCAGATAATTGCGTGCGGGACGTCATACTACGCTGGATTGTACGCTGCGGAACTCTTAGAGCGATACGCGGACGTGCGCGTCTCGGTTTCGATCGCAAGTGAGTACGAATTCCGAGAGAATCGTGATCCGTGGCGAACGCTCGTCGTGGCAGTCACCCAAAGCGGTGAGACAGCAGATACATTACGGGCTCTTAGAAAAGGTGCAGGCGCAGGCGTACGGACGCTCGCGGTGACAAACACCGTTGGTTCAACGATGGCCCGTGAAGCCGATGATGCTCTGTATATTCGATCCGGTCCGGAAATCGGTGTCGCTGCGACAAAGACATTCGCCTCACAGGTAACGACGCTTACCTTGCTGACCGTCTATCTCGGCCGCCAACGAAACGCTCTCTCATCGAATGAAGCATCGACTATCCTGAACGCTGTTTCCGAAGTTCCCGGTGCGATCCAGCAGGTCCTCGATGCCGAATCGACGGTCCGCCAGACCGCAGAGGAGTTTGCTGACAGCGATTCCTTCTTTTTCATCGGTCGGCAACTCGGATATCCGGTCGCACTCGAGGGTGCGTTGAAACTCAAAGAAATTTCCTATGACCATGCAGAGGGCTTTGCGGGCGGCGAACTCAAACACGGTCCACTTGCACTCGTCACGGAAAACACGCCTGTCCTTGCAATTCTAACCGAAGGAACGAACGCAGCAGAAACTTTGCACAACGTGAAAGAAGTCGAATCCCGGGGTGCACCTACAATCGGCCTCACGTCAGACCCCGACCCAAATGCAGTGTTCGATATCTCATTCCAAGTTCCGGATGTTGGCTTGATGGAACCGGTCGTTGCGAACGTCTACCTACAGCTATTCGCGTATCACGTCGCGAATCAGAAGGGACGCTCTATCGACAAACCTCGAAACCTCGCCAAGAGTGTGACCGTCGAATAGTGGGCGAGACGGTTCATATAGAAACATTTCCCGAAAAATCATAGATGAGATCGCGATGTTCGACATCGGACATACACACGTTCGGTATACTGTCGGAACAGCAATAGAGGAGTTTCTCACTAAGTGTGTACTCGCAGGTCTCTGACTCACTCATGTTCTTTGGTGCTCACTGTGGATCGGGTCAGCACTGGATTGGGTCACGATGTGAGAAGTCGCTGTAAGTGTTGGTGGGCCTTCTCGACCTGCTTTTCGGATACTGCATGAACCGAGGTTTTTCTGTCCATTTCTCTATTTTTTTGAGCTGCGATTTGTTCTGCTTGAGCAGCTGCTATCCCATGAAGCACGATATCTATGCTCTCTCCTTTCGTAGCAACTACCACAGCGTACCGTTCTGTTTTCTCACCCTGACCCGTGTCGCCACTCCCGTTTTTATGAGTTGCTGTCATAGGTGTCGTTTAGTCCCTCCCCCGGTAGTCTCTCTACTACCAACTAATCCATACATCGTGAATGATGAAAAATCCTCTCCTGTTTTCAAATCTCACTTTCAATCTGGATTTTGTGGATTGCCATCCTCTCCACGCTCAAGCGCGAGGATTCCTCACATTGGGAGCTTGGCAACTGACCCATGGAGGCAACTGACGGGCTTGTATCCACTTGGTTGAGACCTTTGCGGGTGAGGTTCCCCGACCAGCCGTGGTCAACCCACTCGAATCGCACGGACTGCGTCATTGACCCGGCTTCTCAATCGCGTTTTCCCGAAAAACCATCGTTGATGCCGTAAGCATATGGACCAGTATTGATAGTACAGACTGGGATTGGTTGTCCTGCTGTAATGAGACCAATTCCAAATTCATCTGAGTGATTTGCTACTCTCTCTAAAACTCAGGATATTATTCATAATACCTAAAATTTTTACCATAGAAAAAAGAACTAAATCATGCATGCGCCACACATACCCACACCGAGTCACGGATTTAGTCACCGCTCTGTTTGCGATCAGTGTTAGCACTGGAATCGCTGCTGCTCAACAAAGCGAAATCAATAATTCGCTTAGTGAAATCGAGCAATTCGTCGCGACCACGCTCGGGCAGATTGGAGTCATCGTTTTCCTCGTTGGTGCAGCGATGTGGTTTATCTCCGGCCGAAATACAAATCGGACACAATGGGGGTGGCGTGCTCTCTGGGGTGGCGCTGGGATGGTCGTTCTCTCGGTCAGCTATAATGTGTTTGTCACCCTGTTCGAAAATCTCGCTCCGGGAATGATCGTTCCACCGTTCATCTAATGATAGTCGAATAGTCTCCAGTATCTCATCAGCGAACTTGCATCAGCAACACTTCCATCACGAATGCCTCTCACAGACACACCTCTTCAACCACTGATTCTTGGCATTGTAGTGTCATTTCTGTTGCTAAGCTCATTTGCAACCAGCGCCAACACCACTCGACTCGCTACCGCTACTGACGTTTTTGTTTCTGATGACCTGGATCCCAACATCGGTGCATTGCCGCCATTCGTTCAACCAGACCTCCGAACGGTCCTCCAGTCCCCGAACATTTCAGCCGCGAATATCAGTGAAGCCCGTGATTTCGTTTATTCAACGTCCCAGCCAGCTTATAGAGTCGGTCCTCACAATCAGACACTCGCTGAATACCGCCGTTCCAATCTCCAGACTTTTCCACACAATCGCTCGACGAGCATGTGGTTTCCCGATTCGAATCGCTCGAACGGCACTGTCGTCAACAATGCGCATGTAACAATCCTGGGAACGGAACACGGAACACAAACCCGTCTTGGTCAGGCGAACACGTCCTCACAAGCCCTCTTTTTGCTTCCTAAGAACGGGACTATTCTCGCTGCACTCGATTATTCGACAGTACTTCCAAATCGAACCTGCAGGGTCACGAATGGCACGAAAACCTGTTTCAACTATTCCATCACGAGCCAGTCGGTCAATCGGTCTCTCAGAATTGGGTCTCAAACATGGATTTCGACGGAAACCTCTGAAGCACGTGCATCGCGCCCGCTTACATACACGAATGCACGAGCAACTGGACGAACGACGATGGTCGTTCAAGGGACGATCACAACACAGCTGGCCATTCACAAGACCGTCTCTATTCGGACGAGTTCTGGATGGCAGCACGTGAATGGAACTACGAATACGACTCTATTTTCACATACTGTACGCGACACGGCACCCGTCGTGATCACACCGAATCAGCAACTCAACGCGACACAAACACTTGTCACTGACAACGGCGAACTCGAACGAATTGTGCTGCGTTTAGATGGACCGACGACCGTCACTAATCGTCGACACTGGAGTTACGCAGCATTTGATTCAGGGCAGATGCGTCTCCAGAACGTATGGGGTGTTTACTCCCAGCATCGGTATTCGAATGCAACGATCGGCACACAACGACCAAACACGACGCTTTCACACAATACAACACGACCGTCTGTCCGACTCAACCGGTCGCTCAATCACTCTTCGTCACCCAACATGACCTCACAGAGAACAGTCCCGCCACCTGGTGTTCTCGAAAAGCAACTTCTCGCCGTTCGTAGTACGCCAACGATCGTGCCCACGGCCCCACAAGCAGCGTCGACGGCAACGGTTGGGCGAGTTCGCACTAGTCCGCCTGCTTCGGAGGCTGCTCCGCTGAATCCGACCGTTAACCTCTCATCGGTCTCACCCCGGACATCCACTCGTGTCCTCATCACAAACGTCGATCAGCGACTCACTACCCTCTATGATATCCATGGTGATGAGATTCCACTGGAAACGAGGTGTGTAACAGAGCACCCAGTTTCGATCACACTGCGGAAACAGGATAAGACACACGTACGGATTGAGCTTACTGACTCACAGACTGGGTCCCCGATTAGGAACCAACCGATCTATCTCCACGGGGCCGTCCAAGGCCGTGTCATTACCAATCAGGACGGTGTTGTTGTCGTTACGCGTGATGAGAGTGCTGTCGAGGCCACGTTTCGCGGTATCACTACTGACTCACGAGGGCTCTATTATGCTCCATCGCATAATCTGATCCGATTTGCACCATCGCCGTTCAACATCTATAGTGCACTATTGGCACTGAGTAAGGGGTTCATCGCTTCCATTGCGTTTGTACTGTTTTATCTTCCATTTCACTATCTCAAGCAACGATAATTCTCAAAATCTAAGAGAATATTTTCATGATGTGGCAGAGATATACAATCAAACGAAAGAAATTTGATACGCAATGGTTCTCAGCTTCCTCCGAACATACGGTGCCTCCATCGCTCACGATGGTACACTTACGATTCCTAAGCTTACAGTCGGAGCCGGGCATCTCCCAGCAGAAATGACATCATTCGTTTTGGCTGCTGGATTCACTGGCTGGATTGCAGATCTGTTTACATGGCTTATGACCAAACTCATGGGCTTTGTTGGACTGCTGATGTCCGGCGGTGTATACACGTTCTTGGTGTTCGATAGCCCCTATACCGATCCACAATATCTCCAGGCGTTTGATCATCTGTTGGGTATCTTCCCCCAATTGCTTGTGGTCGTGGTGATGGCTGGCTTTGCCTCACAGCCATTTTCAAAGAATGCCGACGTGGATAGTGTTATCCTGGTTTGGAAGGCGCTCAAGGCGATTATCTTTGTTGCCGTGGGGCGGCAACTCATGCATTTCGGCCTGTTGCTGGTGAACGCCGTTATCGCCTACATTTACCCTGATAGCTATGGCGCGTTCGGGACCGAGATGCTCAAAACTGGGATGGAGGGTGCAGCCGCTTCAGCAGGCGTCGTCGCAGTCGGCATGGTGATTTTGAGTGTAACCTCGATTATCGGAATTCTCCTTCTCTTTGCAATGCTGGTAATTCGGGAGTTCCTCTTCGTAGCAATGTTTGTGACGCTGCCGATTCTGGCGGTGATGCTCTATCTCGACTTCGGGCCATTCGAGGATTCAGCGAAAGCCGCGAAGATGTTCATCAACGCGACGCTCTCGCTCCTGCTTGCGGGTATTTTCATGGCCGCGCTCATGTTTGTGGGTGCGACGGCGATGGGGATCACTGGATCCGGTGCTACCACGCAGGCAGCGGCCACTGCAGGATCGGATCCTGGCTCGTTTAACGATGTGCTCGAGTCGTTCCTCTTTTGGTTGATTGGCTTGGTCGCACCTGCGATCTATGGGCTGAAAACAGCCATGTCATCGGGTTTTGTTCCTGGTCGAGTACGTAGTCGGCGGAAACGGACATCTCGAAGTCGTTCAGCTGCATCAGCAGGCGGATCACAGGAGTCGAGCCGTGCGAGTATCATGAACCAAGCACGCTTTGGAGGGAAGCAGGCAGGTAGCTACGCAGGTTCTAAGGCAGGTTCTCTTGATCAGCGTCTTACTGGTGGAGCCGTTAGTGGAGGCGTCAGTAAAGCTAATACAACCGTTAGCAACATAAAAAGCCGTGCTGGATCCAGAATTAAAGAACCGAAGACGGGACAGGGGTCAGCATTCATGGCGAAGGAGAGAAAGCACATAAAGAACGGTGGAAAGCGTGCTGCAAATGATGCTCGTGTCGGAACGAATTTCGTATTGCGGAATCTTGACCGCTCCCCTCTCGATTGGGCAGAAGCTGGTCTCGGACACTATCGCGAAAATCCAGTTATAGATCCATCTGAGAATGGATCAAAAGCGAACCAAAGTACGTTGAACGACTGGGCCGACTCTAGGGAGAAGCGGAGTTCAAGATAACCATCTGACATAATGGGTTTATGAAGGAGAAAATATAAGATAACTCATGGACGGTCAAGAAAACACAACGTCCACCGTAGCGCAGAACAATTCCTTACGTTCCCCACAGAGACTTGCCAGAATTGCGCTCTCTACGCTGATCGCCTCAGCGTGTTATTTACTTGTTCCAATTGTATTATTATTAGCAGCAGGTGAACTAGCCTCGATTGTTGGTGTACTCATCCCAGCGATTATCAGTATCTATGCTATCTGGACCCTTCCAACTTTCATAACCTCGATAATGTATGACCTACTAAGGCTAGTTGTCCGTGTAGATATTCAAGAGATAGATACCGGATGGATTCTTGGAGAGATTACCGGACTCACTCTGTTAACTGGAGTTTGGTTTCTTCCACTTTGGAGCCACTTTTCCCCACAGCTTGCAGAAGTTTTGCAACTATTCCGTGTGGCTCCAATGCTCGACAATCCATGGCTGATGGGTCTCAGTTGGATAGCATGCGTTCCAGTACAGTTGAGAAGTTTTTCAGTAGTTCTCGGAACAAATGAAAACCGCTCTAAGGAGACAGAGAAACAGCGAGTACGATCGGCTGAAGATCGTAGCCAACAGGAAAACCAACCCATTACACGACAAGAGCAGAGTCAGCACCGGAATCACGACAAAGAGGAGATGGCTGATATTCAGCCAGATCTCACATTTGACTGGCGGTCAGCTCCCACCACGAGCTTTCGCGATGTCGGTGGCATGGACTCCCTCAAACGCAATATTATGCGATCGGTTCTTCGCCCACTCTCACATACCGATGCTGCCTACGAGCGGTTCAACGTCTCGCCACCGAACGGTATCCTTCTCCATGGCCCTCCTGGTACCGGGAAAACACACTTCGCTCGAGCGATTGCTGGCGAACTGGGCCATCCATACCTCGAGCTGAGCGCTGGCGATATCAAAAGCCGGTGGGTGAACGAGTCCACTGAGCAAGTCAACCAGTTGTTCAATGAGGCCGAGCAATTCGACCGGTGTGTGATCTTCGTTGACGAGATCGACGCACTCCTTGCCGGTCGTGGGAACGATCTTCACCGTGAGCATGCTCAAGTCGTCAACGAGTTTCTGGCGCACTTAGACGATGAAGAACCGAGCTTTCTGCTTATCGCGGCGACAAACCGCGCGGATTTGCTTGATGAAGCCGCTACTCGCCGAGGGCGCTTTGATCAGCAGTACGAGGTGGGTCTGCCCGACCAGGAAGCGCGGGAGAAAATCTTCCGCGTGCGGCTCCGTGAACTGCCGACTGCTCTCGACGAGGACGACTACCAGTATCTCGCTGATCGTTCGGAAGGTCTCAGTAGTGCAGATATCGTCGGTATTATTGACGATGCAGCGATGCAGGCCGCTGAACGCGACGCAACAGCGATTACAGCGAAAGATCTCCGCAAGTCCTTTCCTGAAGCATCTCCCGAATGATCTGTTTCTTCAGCTTTGATCAGCACCTGCAGGGTGAGTGATCGAGAGATATCGGATGTTAGGATACTGCTGACGAAATAGATCGGTGAGAGGAAAATATATTAGTCAATACCGCTAGTTACTAACTAAGCCATGCCAGACATTGACCCGACCTCCGAATTCGATCTCGCAGGCAAGTTCGAGACAAAACTGGGCTCGGAACCAGCCGATGAGCGGGTCTACCGGGTCGCACTCCAACTCTATGAACCAGCGCGAGTGGCTGCAATCGCAGAGCGGGCTGATTGTGCACCAGATACCGCCCGTCGTCACCTGGAACGCCTTGTTGATATCGGCGTTCTTGAACTCGTTGCCGAAAACCCTGCGACGTACCAACGGAACGAGTCCTACTTCGAGTGGCGTAAGCGAAGCCGCCTCGAACAGCTTTCGCCGGGGCAGCTTCAAAGCAGGCTCGACGAACTCACAACGCGGGATCAAGCGCTCCGAGAGCGGTACGACGCCGACCGTCCAGGTGATGTCGACGTACTTGACCACGCTGACTACGACCAGGTCGAAGAGGTGTGGATGGAGCTTAGCGAGTGGGAAACTGTGCGACGCCGAATCAAACGCCTTGATGATGTGCGAAAGCAGCGAGCGGCCGATTCGGAGTCGGAGGCTGCCTAATCGTGGCTGACAAGGCTGATGAGACACAGAAGATTGACGAGGAGTTGCTTCGCTATCTTGCCCGGGTGCTTGCCAGTTTGGACGAGGTGAACACCACATCGTTGTTCCCCGCGAACAAGCAGGAAACACTGCTCATCCACCTGAATGTCGACTATTATCCGGACGCTGTTGATGATGTCCGACTCGAATTACGAGTCTACACGAACGGTACGTTTCATGTCTCGTACATCGAGACCTACGTCGGGGAGATCCAGCGTTGTCGGTGGGATCGACATGAGCAAAATCACAATACACGGGATCATTTCCATCCGTTTCCGGCTGCAGGGACAAGTGATGCAGAAGATCGGAACTTCCCAGCTGATGTGACTGCTCTGTTTGAGGCAGTCGTCCTGCCGTGGGTGGAGACGCGCCTTGGAACAATCTGGGCGGAACACGATGAGGCGTAACTAAACAGTGCCAGCAAGTGGGTGCTGAAGATTATCTTTCAAAAGGAGCGAGAGTTGGCTTTCCTCTGCCGTTTCTTCGATTTCGACGGCTTGTATATATGGCTAGTACGACGATACCCCCGAGGATTGGCAACAGAAAGAATGCGACGAAGAATCCCACTGCCCAATCTACCGCTGTCCCCATATTTCTACTGTTTGCATCTTTAAAAATCCAGATCGCTCCGATAAGAGCGATAAGAATACCGGCGCTGAGTGACAGCGTGACTTGCAGACTAACCATACTCGAGAATAGTGGTAGCAATAATAAAAGATATCCCGCCTATTCAGCACGACTCGATCGTCTACCGCCTAAATCGATAAGCGGAAGTAACACCACCCCGGTACCCCCACATCAATCTGTGCGCAGCCTGTGCCACAAACTCCTCACCGCTAAAGAACTAAGCGCCCTGACCAAGTACTGGATCGTATTGCGGATTTCTTTTTAGGGACGTTGATGATCCTACTTGGTCTCATACCAGCTGGATTCTTCCTCTTCGAACGAATTTCGACCAATCAGCTTGCCAGTAATGTTGGGACTGTGACTCACTATTCCCTGCTGAATCATGCTCTCGTTCAATTCGTAGTGAGCCTTTGTGGGCTCGTTCTTGCATCTGCTGGTATTTTGACGATCAAATACGGCCGTTCGGATATAGGGTCCGACACTGCTGATCTCTATTAGCGACGACGACTCAAGGTTTAATGCACTATGGCCAGAATCTGAGGATGATGACCACTACACAAGGGAACCTTCGTGGGAACCTGATTGGTGTCGTATCTATCCTGCTAACTGCAGTGGTAGCTCAACTTGTGGGGTCTCCTCTCCCGGATATCTTTGGTCTTGACACGTTTGTTTGGATTATCCTGGTTGGACTCTGTGTGGTCATATTGTTCATGATGGATGTTTTCGAGAGGTAGATCTCCTTTCAAAACGAATGCCGATCTATTACTACCTAGACCGATAAGTGGGAGTGGAACCACCCCAGTGCCCCAAACCAATCTATGCTCAGTTACTGGTGGTATCTTCATTTAGTAGTGCTCGGCGTATTCCACCCGATCCAACATCTCGCAATCAGTAATCGTTTGGTCAGGGAGCAACTGTGGCCTCACCATAGAGAGGTATCATAATGAGCAGTAGTAAAATAGCGCCAAGGGAGATAACAACAGTGACTCTCCACCGTCCATCTTCAGGGTTCGAAGCGATGGCGTATCCTGTAAGTATGAGGAGGATAAGTTGGAGAACGAATTCGAAATAGGACGCATTGAGTCCGAGACTGCCACGAAGCACGGTAACCATTAAAACCGCTGAAAGGGCGGTCAGAACAGCCATTGCAACTGTAGAACGCGACGTAGCACTAGTTGACTGTGCCATAATCATCGTCAGTACCATATTGATGAAAATTCGCGCCCCAACGATCGCAGCGAGGAGAGCAGGATTTGACCAATGTGGAAAGAGCCATTCAAACATAGTCTCTAATTTCTGGGAGGTATCATCAGTCTTTTTACTAGTTTATTCACTCCCTCTAACCAACATCAGCCGCTTTCTATTCCCCAACCTCAAAACGTCAGTAGACGACTCTCAGAACCCTTGAGTCGATATATGTGATTTCGTGGTCACATATTAACGTGTCAACTGTCGTCGATTTCGATGGCCGAATTCGACTGCTCCGAACAATCAGGGGAAAAGTAGTCTGCGTTCTGGGATTTCAGTGCGTTTGGCACTGTCTAGTTACTTGACTTCGCACGTTGGAGAACTGTCATTTTGTAACTGATGGGCTGGCTCTTAGAGAAGTATATAGCTACGTCGACCGTATGTAAGTTACGAAAAGGGCGTTTTCGGACGCGCCAGGGCCAAACTCCCACGTCTGGTGGTTCCTGCCTGGTGGCAGGACGCGCACCTTCCATGCGAGCTATGTGGACCACTACCGCGTCCTTGAACGCCCGATCAAGTATACGCACCGCGGTTGCTTAGTCTCCACGCTGCCAGCAGGGGTGAATTCCACTATATAAACGTGCGAAGTCAAGTAGTTAGGCCAGTTTAAGAAGCGAGCAGTTCCGTGGTTTTGGTGTTCATGCTCAACCAAGAACTGCTCAGTGAAACGTTAGAGACGGCGAATCTTGAATGTTGGGAGAATGAGCGGACGGCAACGCCCGTCAGGGCGTTTGCCGTCCGCCTCCACGCGACTGGTTGTTCGCTCAGAGAAACAAAAGAAATTCTCCGATTATTCGGTGTAAAACGCTCTCATCAAGCGATTTTTCAGTGGGTACATCGACTGGCTGACAGTGTTTCTGACCCGCCGTCGGCATCACCGACGCGGGTCGCGGTGGACGAAACCGCTGTCAAAATTAACGGCGAGTGGTCTTGGATGTACGCTGCAATAGACACCGACACAAAGCTGCTGCTTGGTATCGAAGTGTTTGATCGGCACGGCACTGATCAAGCGGCTGCGTTTCTAGCTGATCTGGCCGAGAAACACGATCTCTCAGACGCAGTGTTTCTCGTGGATGGCTACGGCTATCGGACCGCCCTCTTTCGAATTGGATTGAGCGGTCACCTTGACTATACCGAGCGAAACACCATCGAAAAATGGTTTCACACGCTCAAACAGCGGATCGACCGCTTTCATACGTCGTGGATGGGCAGTCGGCCAAGCGTCCAGCAGTGGCTTGAACAGTTTGTGCATTACTATAATCATCAGAGACAGCATCAATCGCTCAACAACCGAACACCTGTCGAGGAGGAGCTAAACTAGACAGTGCCCAGTGGATCGTTGGGTCTTGGAGATGATGCAAAGCAGTCGGTGATCGCTGTCTATTCGCTGCACGGAGCAACGATTTCAATTGGTTTGCTGGCCTGCTGTACTGGTGGACTAATTATTCGCCGTCAATTTAGCAGCCAGAGGCCAACGACCATGACTACGGCCGCGATGAGCCACGAAATCACGGCACTCGTGATGCGGGGGATACCGGTCATACCAGCGCTGTACCACGTCATGACCGCGATAACGGTTGCCACAATGAGCGTGGCACTCCCCTCCTCTAACGTGAATGAGACATTCATGAGTAGGACGTATTCGCTTGAGACCTATCAATGTCCGGTTAATCCAGTGCAGGTCGGGTAGCATGTGCCGCCAACCACGCCGGCACAGATGGCACCACACGCTGGCGAAATTGGGATGCCCACAATGGTTCCGGAGCACGCACTCGTGCACGCCGCACCGGAGAGTCCAGCGAGAGCCGAACATAACACGGTGCAGTAGTTCGTACAGACCGTACCCCATGGGCCGCAAATGACGTGGTTCTGGGTGGAGATGCCATCGTCATTCCGTTTCGGTGCGACCGACAGGTCGGCGCTCGTCACTGTCGCCGGAGCGACGTCACTCGTCATGACAACGCGACCAACGAATTCATCGTTGCGCGTGACGGGGACGTAAATGTCAAAGCGGTTGCGGCCGCGAACGAGAATTGATTGGCGTCGTGCGAGGTCACCGTCGGCGGTGGCAGCGTCGACGGCGTCGTCCGGGACGGCGCGCGCAACGTTCTGGACGAGCGAGGTACCGAAGTCGAACGTGACCGTCGTTGGACCGGCGTTTGCACCGCGGACACCGTCACCGACGGGCGTGCCGCCCTTGGCAGTCGACCCGCCCTTGATGGCGTCGGACTCGTAGTACGTGATCGTTGTCCCCTGTTCCCCAGGGGTACCGAACGTGACCCCGTATCCCGTCTCCTCGCCGTTGTCGTACTCGAAGGCCGCCGTTGCCTCGGGGGTCTCCCCGAGGATGTCCGCGACTTCGTCAACTTTCGAGGACGTGTTCGCACGTTTGAGGAGTTGTGCGCGCTCGCGCCCGCGAACGGGCGTCTTGTCGACGTCGTTGTCGGCGACTGCTGTCGCGGATCCGGACAGCACACTGCTGCCGGCGGTGATGGCGCCGAGGGTGAGACCGACGTGTGTGAGAACATCCCGGCGTCGTATACCGGAGTTGCGCATCTCTGAGAGCGCCGACCATGTCTCCGTACAGCCGCCGCCATCCTCAACGCGGTTATTCAGTTGTTTACTGTGCGTCTGTGAGTCAGCGTCACGTCTTGACATCTGTGATGAACCTCTAATATTCCAATATACTATGCCTGTTTAAATTTGATTAAATAATACTTAAACAATCAATCGAAATTATAGATAATAGTCGAGACACAACACCATCCAAATTCGGAGAGCAGAATGAGTGCATGTTTGTAGAGAAACACAAACTCGCGAAACTACCGAAAGCAGCCGATTCAACATTTCGATAGTACCGTCCCCAACCTCTCTATTGCACGAAATTCACAACTAACACGCAATGAAGACGGGACGTTCAATGTCTGGCTCAGTCGGGAGGAGTATCGGGCGATCCCCCGCGCCGCCGACTCGTTTGAACACGAGATCGCCATTCGGTTGATGGGTGACTGTGGCCTTCTCGTCACGGAAGTACTCGGTGTCACGCCCTCGGACATCTCGCGGATGGACGACGGTCGCCACTACGAACTCGAAGTCACGAACGGGAAGGATACGACTGGAAGCTACCAAGGCGGGAAGCAACGCGAGACATGGTTACCGGTCGAGGTTGAGGCAACGATCAATCGGTACGTCCAGCAGGCCGGTCTTCGGGACGATGACCCCCTGATTGGACGGTCGAAACGCACTGTCCAGTACTGGGTTGAGAATGCTGCCGACCGTGCTGCCGATGAAACGGGCAACGACGATTATCGGCGGGTGTCTACCCACGACTTGCGCCGCTGCTGGGCGAATCACCTGCTGGTCGAGGAGAACGTATCTCCGCGGATTGTGATGGCGCTCGGTGGCTGGTCAAGCTATGACGCGATTGAGCCGTATCTCGCTGCGCCCACGGAAGCGAATATTATTGCGTCGATGAGCGCTGTTGAGTTGTAAGCGGCTAATCGAGAGGCCGAAAATCACTACTTATGAAAATCATAAGCGGAAGTGGACAAACCCCGGGACCCCCGAATCGATCTATGCGCAGTCTGGGCTACAAACTCCTCACCGCTAAAGAACTAAGCGCCCTGACCAAGTACTGATGAGTGATGGATATTGATCGTATTGCGGATCTCTTTTTAGGAGCGCTGATGATCTTACTTGGTCTCATACCGGCTGGATTTTTCCTCTTCGGATGGATCCCGACCAATCAGTTCGCCAGTACTGTTGGGTCTGTGGCTCACTACTCCTTGTTGAATCACGTTCTCGTTCAACTCGTAGTGAGTCTTTGTGGCCTCGTTCTTGCAGCTGCTGGCGTCTTGACGATCAAATACGGCCGTTCGGACATCGGATCCAACAGTGCAGATCTCTATTAGCGACGATACAATGAACACAGAGGCTCTCTTCCTGCAGATGTGGATTCTGCGCTCTAACCTCATGAGAGGTAGCTCCCTTTGGCACTCTTGAGCCGATTACTATGCATTTCGTGGTATATATTGACCGTGCAAGCTGGTGGTGATTTCGGTGATTGAATTCGGCTGCTCCGAACAATCAGGGGAAAAACAGTCTGTTTTCTGGGATTTCGGCGAGTTTGGCACCGTCTAGTTTTCCTCCTCGACTGGCGTGCGTTCATCGAGGGCTTGATGCACCGTATTTGAGTTTCTGACTGTACTCTGCTGTACGAATCATACCAATTAACAGTTCGTGTCGGCTTCACCCTCGGAGTCAGCCCCCGAGGCACTCGCCTTGCTTATCTGTAGACGGCGAGAACTCACGAACAATTCGATATAGAAGATCGGTTTCTTTATTACAACCATAGCTATTCTTGTATGTTGAACGGTACCCTCCGAACCGATTCCCCCGTCAACAGCTGGTGAGTATCAGATGGAACCCCGATCGATCAAACCACTCCACTCCGTCTTCAGCACCCAAGAAGGCAACTCGAAATCCGCCAACGAAGCGAGCAGCACTCGTTGGTGGGGTTGCAGGGATATGTATCGGCCTCAGTTCGCATTTTTTGTTACTGGATTATTCTGTAGTAACTATTACCATCTGTCTCCTGTACTCCATCGGGGTTACGCTCATGATCGACTATGTCAGTATCCTCCGACAGACCCCCTACGATGGCGGAAGTTGGTGGACGATTGCCTTCGGTGCCACCACTGGACTCGTTCTGATGGTTGTACAGCTGGTCTACCGCCCAATCGTTCCAGATAAGATCGCAGTAAAGCGCGGCCTCCCCGAGGGAGTGAGGAGCGTTCCGCTTAACCTCATTCTTATCTTGTGGCTTCTCATGTTCGGTGTCGCGTTAGTCTCACTGACATACGGGATCGGAATGGCAGTAACGGACATGTCCGAAGGCTAATCCTCTCTGTCAGCCTCTCGCTAGCTGGTTCAGGCCTGCGCCATCCTTCCAAGCAGCCTCCTTTCTGCCATGGTAATTAGCTGCTGAGTCACAGTTAGAGTAGTTCACAGAGCAGTTCAATGGTAGTGATGGCGAACATGAGGACGATTTCCCCGAACCGTCGACCAACCCAGCGCTCGCTCTCGCGCTCACCCATCGCCATTTGCCCCGCCTCAACGACGCAAAGCTGATCGAGCGTACACACGGTGATCTTGTCGCTCCCACTGGGACGACATCTGATGCTGTGGAAGTGCTTGAGACTGCGACTGACTATTTCGATTGAGTACCTTATTATGGATTTTCAGAAATAGGCCTCTCTGATCACAAATAGTAGCCAGACTATCGGTACAAGAGCAAGTATCAAGCCCAATATGCCTATCGTATAGTTCTCTTCCAGGATTCCCCGCGCCCACCCCCTTCCGAGGTGAAAAATTGAAAAGAAAAGGACAACTAAAATCGCATTGCGAAGCGAAAAGCCCAATCCTTCCGTATTGGGATCAGGTGACGACATTCCGTAATACTCTTTCTCGTCTTGTCATAAGCATTCTCCCGCTACGTTCGTACACCTACTCAACGGGCGTTTCACCGAGAATAATGACTGACTAATGGGATATCAACAGAGCCAGTTTGACCGAACACCGCCGATTGCCAGTTGTATTTTTCACCCCAACTAGCATGTAGTACCTGTGCTAATCAAGACAGCAATCCGATTTCTGTTGCCTAATCGCTTAAGCGGAAGTAACCTACCCACGGGACCCCCGTCTTGATCTATACGCAGTCTGGGCTACAAACTCCTCATAGCTAAAGAGCTAAGCATATCCACCGTAACGCATTCTGCAAGCACATGGCTGCAGTCGAAACCGCAACGGACGACGGGACGCTCGATATCTTCCCCTCCGAGGACGAAGACAATGCTGAACTGGAAGACTGCGACTGCGACGATCTCAGTGGCTTCCCGTGTTGACCATGCGTGGGAACCGGGCAGAAGACTTGCCGAACTAACTCTTGTTTCAGTTCTCTGTCTCTCAACTTCTCTCTAGATCACCAAGATAGAGCGCGAATAGCAACAGAAGCAAAACACCTAAGAGAAGCGTAAATGATGCAGCTGGTATCGCTACCGCTCGGAGACGATCGAACACATCTGCTATCAATACTCCTCCAATACCGACGGTGAGAGTACCCACTGTGTGCACGCTAGCCACCACCAATGAGCGTGATCCTCGCCCAACTTCCTTCCCAAGTGAAATTGCATGTCCAGCGGCATCCCACGCCAGGATCGTTAGCATGATCGCTCCGAGCAACTGCTGGTGGCTCAATTGTGCTGCCCATCCATTTACTACAGCACTATAGATGAGCAGCGCCGTACTGATCCCGGTGAGCGACCGTGATACAGATTCATGAAGTGGATAGAGCCCGAGTAACAGCATGACCGGACCAAACATCCCGCCGACGAAGGCGCTCCGTTCAATGAGATTTATCGGGAAAACGATACCCAGTCCAAGGGAGATGGTAGTGAGGAGACTCCCAAACAGTATACATGCAAGTCCACTCATGCGATTCCAGCGACGCTGTACAACAATACTCAACTGGAGTATGAGCAGCCCTATTGCCTCGATGCCAACGATTTTTCGTTGGACCGGGTGTGTCGTAAGAACACCAGCGACACAGACTGCAGCACAGAGAGCAATGGTACTACTCGTATAACTCGGGTATGTCGTAATTCGCGTATTGGAATTGTCCATACTTTCCATCTCTCTTACCTACTCGGCCAGACAACCGGGTTTCCTGGTTGCCAATTACAAATCGGTATCTGTGCATCCTGTAGCATCTGGATTCGATTCTTTCGTTCAATTTGAGCAAGTTCTGTGCCAAGAGTTTCATCCGTGCTCACATCTGGGCTCACTACCGTCGGTGTATGACCATCTACCGTAAGATGTTGTGCCGCGGTCACTCCAAAATCATCTAGTAACGGAGTAAATAACGTCACATCAACGCTTTTTCCACTCCGTGCGAGAAAGCTTCGTATCTGATCGGAAGGGTCTGTGTCTTGTATGGATTGTGCGGGAGTTACAGAACGGGTCTGGTGATTCTTGAGGAGATGTGAAACTTCTGCTTGGTGGTACTGCCCTATACCTGGAGCTAGCCACTTGAACTCTTCTCCAATGATTGCGACGCCAATGCGCACAGACCGTTCACTGAGGAGTGTCGCTACCTTCGTCGCGGCAGCAACACTATAGGAGACTGCATGTGGTTCAGTTGCTCGACGGGTGCGGAACGCTTCTTCTCGTGCATCAAGACAGAGAATGACCGTTGTGAGCCGTTCCTCTCGAAATTCAACCGTCGTCAGATCCCCTGTTCGTGCAAACCGTCGCCAATCAATTCGATTTGCCGAGTCCCCACGCTGGTACGCTCGTGTCTGATAAAACTCGATGCCAGATCCACCAACAGTGGCACTCGTCTGGCCAGTGTGGCGCTGTGTCTGTTGCAAGGTAAAATCCCGAATCTCAACGGTACATTCTAGTGTCTCCTCTATGGCTGACTGCGTCTTGGACGAAATTTCTGTTTGGACTCGCGTGCTGGCACAGATATCATAGACGACAGCTGTTGCTGGCTCAAACTGGTGGGTGCCATACTTTGCTCTGACTGTATAGTGGAAGGTCGTTGATTTACCCGGACGTAGGGTTGCTGTGTGTCGTGCGGTCCCATCGGTAACTGCTAAGAGCGGTGGTACCCCGTCAATCAGTCGTACATCGAAGAGTGTTTGCCTACCTGTATTTGTCACCGTGACGGTGACAGTAACCGAATCATCGTGTTCCGGTGTCTCATCAGTAAGCGTTCGAGATAGCGCCAAATCGACTGCCGGTTCTGATGTCAACAGTGGGTATGTCACGTACACGATACAGACAACTGATGTTAAGAGAAGTGATGGCTGTTTGAGATAGACTCCAGCTGAGCTCGTAACTAAGGCCACAATGAATATTGTCTGCCATCGGTGAGTTCGGTGAACAGTCGTCATGCTTCTCCGTGCTCGTTCTCATTTGCTACAATTGCAACCGCCGTCTGTCGAACCCCATACTGAAATGCAAGTTGATTGGAGACGTGATTACGGAGTTGGTATCCACGTGGTGGCGTTGTTTCACCAAGGAATGCGGCTGCTGTTCGATTCTCGGTCCATTCACCCTGCTCAAGGAATCTTTCTGCTTGTTGGTGCGACACATCTCTCGTTCGCTGGATAGTCAGTATCGCTGTCTCTTGGAGCTGTGCCTGGATTTGGGTACGCTCATTAGGCGGCAGATGCCGAGGTAAGACACGACTAGCCACGATTTGCTCGAGTTCTGATCCAGCTAGAGGAATCTCGGATGTTGTTTCTGGCGTTGCGGGTATGCCTCCTGAATCGGTGGTCAGCCAATTAATATTGAGTAACATCGCAACTGCAACCGTCGCAATTGAAACAAAAGTGGCTCCAATAATCGATCTATTATTTAACCAATCGTACGTTCCCCCGATTTCTATTTTCGAGAGTCCAACCATTACTCCCGCAACAATTAGTAAAGAGATTCCGAGAAGTACCGTCCATTTGCGGGCAGTATTCAGATATCGATTCATTCCTGGCTAGCACCATTAGTAGAAAGTAGGTCTGAGAGAGCCGCCTGGACTCGATTGTGATGTAGTGGCGTTACTGGTTTGTTACCATACTGGACTTCGACAAATGCCTTCGTGATTGTCTCCACAGCTTTTGGATCAAAACCTGCCTTGATTACCGCAGCTTGACACTCTCTAGGTGTTCGAACTTGAGGATCGTCGATTTCTGCTATTTGAATCATTTCGATCCATGCTTTAGAGATATCGTTAGAAGGTTTTCCTCGTGGCCAGTCGCTTGCTGTGTGTTCTCGTGGTGTCGTGTTTTGATTATCGGATGGTGTCTTTAGGTGGCCTAATGTGATCTGGCCATGATTCTTCAAACCCAGCACGCAGATAATCAGCAGTAACAGACTTGTTATAAGGACGAGACGGTGGTTGTACAGTTGCTGTAAGCTGTCCAAAATCACGTTAATTAGCGGAAAGCCTGCTGCCCCGCCTCCTTTCATATTTAGCGAAAGGCCAAAGAGAGATAGAATTGCATTTAGAAGTAAATAAAGGAGTGCGAGGAGCGACAGTCCGGATTTTGGTGTTTGTGAGGATGAAAGCGTCGGTGTTGAATTTGTCGAGAGAGACAATTCTAACGTAGTAGTTGAGACACCCACGACAATAACGCAAAGGCATGCTGTAGTTACAGAGAGAAGTGAACTGCGAGTAATTTCGACCATCTATGCAGCTCTTATATCTTGTTCACAGACTTTGTTAGTTACGATAATTATGCAAGTAAAAATGATGCCTGTTTCTCCACTATGGAGGACGCTTTGGAGCGGTCCTCGGCTGAACGGACCAGCCTAATTTCGTTTTACTTGTCTCATTAGTTATTCTACGGATTACCCGAGGAACGAATAGCGCTATGCAGAATCCAACCGCTCGCAAAGGCAGTTCCAATCATAATCAACGATGGACCATTTCTGAAGAACAGCCACACACTCAAACCCAAGAGTGCAAGTCCTGGGACAAGACTTTCGAACACGTTGGGGAGTGCAAAGATAGCGATCAGCAGATCAAGCAGTTTTCCGAGAGCAAAGACACCAACAACTGGAAGTGTCCGTGTAAGCGGTAATCCAAGGAGTAGCGTGAGTCCTGTTGTGAGTATACCAATGAGAAGCCAGCCAAGGAAATCGCGCTGCTCTTGGCGTGTTGTTTGTAAGCGCGACTGAAGCAATAAAGTTCTGGAGCTCATTGAGCCAACTAAATATTCATTCTCCAAGAATTCTAATAAAGGTGATCATCTATCTCAGATTTCCCCTGAGATCCGTTTAAACCGCACGACAAACGTTAAACTGCAACCACTGCGAAAAGGGACAACAGGAGAGGCAGTACACAGACCAAGAAACACTACGTTAGTATCTTATACTAACCCCAAACAAACTCAGGAAATTTGTTCCTCACATGTGAGTGCACAAACCGTATGGAAAGCCTCGGGAGAAATTTGAACTCTCGACTGACTCCTTACAAAGGAGTTGCTCTGCCAGCCTGAGCTACCAAGGCACTCCGATATCAAAGCACACTCAACAAAGGCCTTCTCCTTTCCTTGTCTTTTGCTATTGTATTCATTCCATGTCCTCCCTTCAACTGGTAGATCACGTAACTAGTTGCCACACAAGAACTTTGATCAAATACAGATAACTATCAAAAAATGTTCCAGCGTCCGGTACAGCGAACTCTCTTTGATCTTGCATTCGGCGTTTATACTGCCATTCTTGCCCTAATAGTCGTAGGACTCCTCATGAGTACTCACTATCTTTCGCGTATCTCACTCGCTACAGCCTGCCTCGGCTTTTTGCTTGGCGTTGCACTTGCAATAGCTCGCGATGATCTTACTGAATTACTCGTTCGCACTCGTCTCTATCTCGCGCTCTCACTCGGACCACTGTTGTTTCTCCTGATCACCGATATTGGTACTTCTTCCGGCATCATCCCGGACGCGAATCTGCTACAAGATTTGACTGATGAAGCTCTACTCCTCACAATCACGGGACTCATTCTCTATGGTACAACCATGAATTACTATGCTGTGATCCTTCAGCAATACGAAGACGTGCTCGCAGAGTGGTTCGGACGAGCCGATACACGATATCTCCGTTTCGTTCGAATACTCTCGTTCGTGAGTGGTCTCGTCTTCCTTGCGAGTGGACTCATGCTTTCTATTTCAGTAGAACTCGTTCAGGGGTTGTTCGCCTCGATTGGTGGTGTTCTCCTTGCTAATGCAATAATCGTCGGAAAACCCAAGCATTATACTCTGGTTGAGAGCGGACTCTTCGTAAAGCGGAGTGGCACACTCGCTATCCGATTTATTCCACGCCAGCAGCTTCGCTCGGTCGACTGCAGTGGGGATATTCTCACGCTTCATCGGGGATTCCCGTGGCCAGTGCCATTTCGATGCCGACTCGCATCGATTCCAAATTCTGACTCGGTTGTCCAGTCACTTCGGAAGTACGTAGACGGCGATCAGACCTAAGATTTCTACCGAGTGAGGGCACGGCGAACTGGAGGTTGAGCAAGATATGATGCGATCGTGGCATCAAGGAATGGCGTGAGAGTATCACTGACTGTGTGAAGTTGTCGATGAGGAGATTGACGAGTACAGCAAAGATTCCAACGAAAACAGAACAATATCAGACCTGCTTGTCAAATAAGTGTTCTCGAGAGGAGGGAGATGATTTCGGTGATTGAATTCGTCTGTTCCGAACGATCGGAGAAAAGTAGTCTGCGTTTTGGAATTTCGGCCCGTTTGGCACTGTCTAGTTGGGCCAGCTTGAGGAATGAGCAGGTTGTTGAGTAACTTGCCTAGAGATGCTCGCAAACCTGCTCGAAGAAGGCTTAGACGCGGATTTAGAAGAAACTTGGGAGAACGAACGGA
>NZ_JAJFAY010000015.1 GCF_021083305.1 Haladaptatus sp. DYF46
TCCGTTCATTCTCCCAAGATTCTTCTAAATCCGCGTCTAAGCTTTTACTGAGCAGGTTTGCGAGCATCTCTGAACAAGTTACTCAACAACCTGCTCGTTCCTCAAACTGGCTCAACTAGACAGTGCCAAACGCGCTGAATTCCCACAATTCAGACAATAAAAATGTATTGAATAGGGGCGTCTCACCGAGCAAATGCAGCCATTTCGCTAGATCGCACCGTAAACAACCGCCAACCAGACCGGAAGCGAATACGCCAAAGTTAGTATATTATACTAATCTCTGTTAGCACCTGTATCGCTGAAAAACGAACGAATAAGTGAATATGGGAGGGCCGAAAGCGTTCGCGAGAATTAGTGAGAGTCAGCGAGGGAATCCGTCACCCACACATCAGGGCGGGGTGGGTGTAGATCGCCCATCTCAAGTACGGCATTAGGAGCAACGAGACGGTGCCTGCACGGACTCACATGGACCCGCGACGGACCCGCCACCGTCATCGTCCCAATAAGCCGCAGACAACGTGGACAGCGGTACTTCGGCGTCATTCAGTGGCCTCCTCAACGCGAAGCGACCCGCCGCAGTCACCACAGCTGTAATCCTCTGGCTGTTTGACGACCTTCGAGCGTCGATAGCGGGCGATCTTCCCGCTGCACTTCTCGCAAATCACCCACCAGTTCGGCGATGTGAACCGCTCGCAGTGCTGGGTTGTGTCGAGCGCATCCGTCCACTGCTCGAACGTTCGCCCGTGGTCCGCTTCCCCGAACTCGTGGTACTGCCAGGCACTTCTGTTGCACCCTTATTTCTGCGCAATTGCTTTGAGTAGAATCGGCATGAAACAGCTCTGCGGCGTGATCGTTACTACACACAAATTATTTCTGAATGGGAAGTTTCTCCAAAAATATCGATGGTAAGCCGTGATAATTGGATAACGATCGCCTTTGTTGTCGTAGCCCTCCCTGCAGCGTACGCAGTCGAATTCTTACTGAAATCAAACGGCATCGCTCAAGATACGGCCTTCATGATCTCGTTTTTCGTACTGCTTGTAGTTGGCGTTGGTCTCCCAAGATTTGTAACGCGTAGTGGATGACCTCAGCCACGCACTGTCAGTACTTGACGACATCAAGTAGTACTCTCTCCGTCACCGGAGCCACCTTGCATTTGTCGATTGCTGTCTCCATACACATCGTAAGCATTCGCTGGGTGGTGATATCTGAGAACGTCACATGTCTTGTCATGGATAAAAAGGGCAGAAGCGGTGGTTAGTTCGGCAGTTCTTTTCGTCCCGTTCGCACGCATGGCCATCACAGGCGCACTCTGCCGCTTCAGTGTCGTCTTCGTCCGTCTCATCCTCCGAAGAGAAGGCGTTGGACGTCCCGTCGTCGGTTGCGTTTTCGACGGCGGCCATGTGTTTGCAGACAGCGTTGCAGTGGACGTGGTGCGGGCACGTACAGGCCATCAGTTCGCTGGTCACGTCGTCGATGGAGACGGTGTACTGGTGGTCTTTCGGGTTCTCGTGGCTCTCGTTGGTGCCTTCAACGAGTCCGGGGGCATCGACGTCGAAAGAGAATTGTTCGGCCTGTGCGCGTTTCTGTGCCGTCTCGACACTTCAAAGACTGCAGATGTAGTGAAGTATAACAAGGGCTCTAGCGGTGACCCGAATTGGCAGATCATTACTGATCGCAAGTTCACTTGGCTGCAGACATAGCGCGGGACAGACTGTTATCGTCCTCTGTCTGTGCCGTTACTTGGATGTCAGAGTCGTGTTCACTCGCAGCAGCGAGGAGTTCCTGATACCGATTCCGAATCGTAACGGTGCTCACGTCCGTCGCTGCCGACACCTCATCTTGCGTCAACCTCTCATCAGTCAGTAACGCGGCTGCGTAAATGGCTGCAGCAGCAAGTCCAACTGGATTCCGGCCACTATGAAGGCCGGCTTCTTTGCCGATTTGGAGCAGTTCGTGTGCTCGCCGTTCGGTAGTGTCGCTGATTGCGAGCTCTGATGCAGACGAAGCGATGTAATTCTCTGCATCCGGTGGTCCAACCTCGAGGCCAAGCTCGCGATTAATGTAGCGGTAGGCTCGTTTGAACTCCAGTTCCTCGACCCGGCTCACTTGCGCTACTGCTTCAAGCGTTCTTGGTGTCTGTGTCTGTCGAATCGCCGCATAGACGGCAGCAGTTGCAACACCCTCGATTGAACGGCCAGGCAAGAGGTCTTCGTCAAGCGCACGTCGATAGACAACGGAGGCGGTCTCACGATTGGCCTTGGATAGACCAAGCGCGGAACTCATGCGTTGAATCTCTCCGAGCGCCTGTTTGAGGTTACGCTCTTTACTATCACGGGTACGGAAGCGCTCATTCCACGTGCGAAGACGCTGCATCTTCTGACGTTGACGGGGCGAAAGCGAGTTTCCGTAGGCGTCTTTGTTCTGCCAACTGATGTTCGTCGAAAGTCCCTTATCATGCATCATCTTCGTCGTCGGGGCACCCACACGGGACTTCTGATCCTGTTCGTTTGAATCGAACGCTCGCCATTCGGGTCCATGGTCGATGGAATCTTCATCGACGACGAGTCCACATTCGGTACACACGGTTTCGCCCCGCTTGCTATCCGCTTCCAACTGACCGCCGCATTCTGGACAGACGGCCTGTTCGGTAGTCGTGTTCTCGTTGGTTTCGTGCTCTGTTTCCGGGGTTCGGGACGTGGTCTTTGACGTCGGTCCACGTTCAAATGTGGTTTTTTCAGGGGTGACTGAATTCGATGAGAGTGGTTGCTCTCACCTGTAAGCGGAGTCAACGCTTCAACAGTAAGTAAGAGCCAGTCAATCAAGAATGCTTGTTCGGTATATGCCGAATAAATGGATCACATTCCTTGCTTCCTTTATCGCAAGAATAAGACGGCATAATCCGAGTTATCCTAAATTGAGTCTGTCAAATACGTTATGAATGTCCGCATTCGATTTGGCATAGTCCAAACAAGCACTCATGAAGGAATACCTCTAAAGGTAGAATGTAGTGAGCAACAACTTCAACGACATCGCTGGACTACCTGACGAGCTTAACATCGGAGATGACCTCGCTCGTTCCGAGCAACGGGCCTTGATCCGTATCGATACGCGTCGCTATGGAAAAGCGATGACGATTGTCGAAGGCTTAGATTCATCTAGCGTTGATCTCGAAGAACTCGCCTCAACACTGAAGAGCAAACTCGCTGTCGGTGGCACCGTCACTGATGGGCATATCGAACTACAAGGCGAGCACCGTTCCCGATTACGAGAAATACTCGGAGAAGAAGGCTTTCAGGTCAAGACCTAGTTACGCTCGCTAATCCCAGAGTGAACCGTAATTTTTGAAGTATATCTGAGTAGTATTCCCACGAAAACGTACTAGTTTTAGATATTCCACTATCCTTCTATCTCCGTCGTCTCAACCCCTTGATCGAGCAACGCGACACCACCTAGTGTCGAGTCTTTTACGAAGCGAGTCATAATCCACGATTCAGCTTGTTGCAACCGATATTGGAGTGTCGACCGTGGAACGTCAATTGTGTTTGCGAGTTCGTTGAGTGAGATCTCACGTGGTGTCTCATAATAGCCATTAGCAACTGCAGCTTCAGCGGCTGCTCGTTGTTCATAGGGAAGTTCAGCCACTGAGATAGTCCGCTCAGCCCAATGACAAGGCTCTCCAAGCTGTTCGAAATGTACCGAGAGTCCGTCTTGGAGATGTGCGTTGAGCGATTCGTATAGATCACCAACGTTCTCATCATTCCGCATAAGCAGATGCCATTCGTAGGTGTTTGTTCGTCGTTCAGCCTCAGCGAGGAGACCGTCTCCAAGATAATGGGCCGCTAGACATGGAATCGAGTGACAGTCTGTTGTCGCCGGTCGGTACAGATACACGGTCCGGGTATGGCGATCAGCATCGAGCAACTCGTACTCCCAATCGAGGTGTGCGTGATCATCAGTTACACATTCAAGGCACTGTTCATGGGAGTCATACACGCTGTCTATCTGATCAAGCGCTTCTGTGGGTCCAGCGATCCGATCAATACGCCAGATGCCGCTTTTCGAGACATGGCATGTAAGCGTCCGAGCGTGGGCACTGGGGTAGTCCATGAACACATCCATGATCGGATTGATCCCATGTTCGTACTCAATTCTGAAAACGAATTTTCGCATCAATGGAAGTTGGACTATACCGAATAAAATGATTTTGGTTGATTCAGCTACCCCTGGAATAGTGGTGCTGTATTCCAGTACATCACTCATTTATCGATCTTGTCGAGTACCGAGTTTGTTAACTACTCGGCATACGCCGAACTAGAGACTATTCGCTCGTAGCACAAAAAAAAACAGGTAGACAATGAACAAATCACGTTTAGATACAGACCTTCACGTTGCACGTTATGAATACGAATCAGGTTGGGTCGTTGCTGTCGACCTTCTCGAATTGGCTATCGACACCGAATACGTCACAGTCGATTATCTTGAAGAGGAAGCCGTTATTGGCATCGACACACCAACACTCAAAACAGAGATTGACCTTACGCTCCCAGAACAGGAGGCTGAACACCGATTCAACAATGGCGTTCTTGTCATTAAGAACGCCACATAATATGACATCCTCTTGCCCGTCGAAGAGAGCAAAATAATGGCAAAAAAACATCTTCGTTGCATCGATTATTGGTCGCTGTTTTTTCTACGCATAGACTTGGGTAGTCTAGTGGACATAGCACATCCGGATTAGCTATGTGGTCATCAGAGTCTTTGGGATGGCAACCGTTCCAGTACCTGTACGAATAATGGATGTACTCGTTGCAGGCTCCCACGGTCAAGTCGGACAGCACATCACCGATCTACTGGCACAGAGTGATCACACTGTTCGAGGAATGGTTCGAGACGATCGTCAAGTAGAAGATATCGAAGGTCTCGGGGGCGAGGCAGTCATTGCAGACCTCACACAAGATGTGTCGCATGCCGTTGAAGGGTGTGATGCAATTATTTTTGCTGCTGGATCTGGTGGCGATGACGTGTGGGGAGTTGATCGAGATGGAGCGATCAATTTGATTGAAGCTGCAGAAAATCAAGATATCGAACGGTTTGTGATGCTAAGCTCAATCAATGCCGACTCGCCCGAAGAGAGCCCCGAAGCACTCCAAGAGTATTTGGCTGCGAAAGCTGAAGCCGATGAAGCACTCCAAGAGAGTGAGTTACTCTATACGATTGTTCGTCCAGGCCCGTTAACGAATGAGCCGAGTACTGGTCAAATCAAAATTGGGAATGATCTTGAGCGAGATGGAGATATTCCGCGTGCCGATGTTGCACAGACACTCGTCACTGCGCTCCCCATGGAAAGAACATATGGGGAGACGTTCGAAATTCTTTCCGGCGAGACACGGATCCAGACAGCGTTAGCAGCGCTTGAATAGGGTGCTCGAGTGAACCAAGAAACGATTCTCACAGCACAATATCAGAAGCTAAAGTCGAGGACTTTGGTGCAGTGAAGCGTTCGCAGTGCCGGGAGGTGTCGAGGCGGTCCGTCCAGGGGGTGAACGTTGTGCCGTGATCCGCCTCACCGAACTCGTGGTGCTGCCGGGCATGAATGAGTTCTTGCCGGATGATCTCACTAATCAGTCTCTCTCTCTCTCTGATAGTGCATGGAGTCTCGTTAATCGTACGCTATTGCTTGGTTTTCCTTATCTAGACAGTGCCGATGGTCAAAAGAAGCAATACGTCCCGTGAGCCACGCACTGCAAAGGCGATCCTCGTTGACTCAGAGTGCATTTCGGATTTGTGGCCACGTTGGTTTGGGTTCATTATTGCCCATTGCAGTGGGGTATTATTGACCCCGAGTAGCAAGTTAAACGTTCGAAGCCGATTTCCGCAAACGAAAATGATGTAGCACCCACAAAGATTTGGTGACGAGGCGACCGCTACTCCGTTGACGGCGGCATCGTTACGACATCCTTGTCGGTTGGTCCTTGCCCGTCGAATTCTGCCACGAAAGCGTCTAGTTGAGTCGGATCATCAACGTTTGGAAGAGCCTGATCAGCGGTACTGCAATCGGCGTTAACACGTATCCGCTCGCAGACCAGATCAGCGGTTGTCTCGGCCATCTGTCGATAGGTGGTTAGTTTACCACCGACGATGCTCGCCATATTATTGATACCGTCAGCAGTATGATCGAGTAAAAAGAATCCACGCGAGATACCGCGACCGCTACGTTCCTTTTCGTCTGGTGCGTACAGTGGCCGAACGCCCCACCATGTTCGGACTTTGGGGGCATTTCGAACGGGTGGAAGCATCGCCGCACACTCATCAATAGTGGTCTGAACCTCCCAGTCTTCAGTTTCGTAGTTGTCTGGGTCACGGACGGGAACACTCGTTGTTCCAAGGACGGCCTCGGTCTCGTGTGGCACTACGATGTCCCCATTGTTAGGATTCCGACAGCGGTTGAGTACCGGGCCGAGATCGTCGTAATTGACAGAAATCATCACCCCACGGGTTGGTTGCATCTCGATACCGAGGCCAGCCATCGCAGCGAGTTCACCCGCCCAGGCGCCCGTTGCGTTGACGATGTAGTCAGCTTCGATCCAATCGTCAATCGTCCCGCCGATGCGAATGCTAGTTATTTGCTCGTCGCTCACGGTTATGTCTTCAATAGGTGCATGGGGATAGATCGATGCGCCGTGGACTTGGGCGTCAGCGGCGTTGGCAGCGACGAGACGCGACGGATACACGACTGCGTCGGGCACCTTCATCGCACGTTCGACATCGGAAGAAAGGTTCGGAACTAACTCGCGTGCCTCTTCACTATCGAGTGTTTCTGTTGGAATTCCGATTGTCTCGCAGGCGTCTCGCTTGGCGTCGAAGTAGTTGGGATCATCCTGCGTAAGTTGGAGAAATAGGCCACCCGTATTGCGAATACAGGCACCAGCGATGTCTCGGAGAATTTTATTTTCCTCGAGACATTCTTCGGCATCGTGTGAGCTACTTTCCGCGTAGCGTACACCACTGTGAAGTAAACCGTGAGAACGGCCCGATGTGCCACTGGTTAGCCCATTGCGTTCGGCTAACGTAACATCGACGCCACGGAGTGCAAGATCACGAGCGACGCCGGTGCCAGTCGCACCACCACCAATGACGAGTACGTCTGTTTCGACTGTCACACTGCCCTTCAGGGTTGTCAACGGAATACTCTGTTGATCGGAAGAGTCATCTACCAAGGAACTACGGACATGGATTCCATCTGTAGAGGGTCCCGAGATGGAGATCACAATAGATCGGTTCGACCGGCAAGTCAGGGGAGAGTTCGGCGGTAACGGGCGTTGCGTGCTGTCGTGCTCGGTCGAGGAGGGCAGCCGGTGTCTCGGGGGTATCGTCGGTCGTAGCGTTCGCGCTTTCCGTCAACGTTCGTTGGTCGATGATATTCGAGACTATCGCTTGGCGTATTATGGATAGAATGAGCAAAACGAGATCGAGTGGAGTGCATGTCACAGACTCATTTCGCTTACTACGGTATCTCTTCAAATGGGATTGCATGCTCCTTATCCATGGCAATCCATGGCGGATACATACCAGCGAATCCGGTAGCAGGCTGGATATGGACGTGGTCGCTGCCGGACATCAAGACCATGGTGTATTCGAGGTCGAACGTTGGCCATGCGTCGCGATCGTCGTGACGTCTCCATTTCGTATGTGGCGGATTAGGTGACATTGGTGTTCTCTACTCGGAACTTTGGCCCGAGTGTCCTAACGGCAGTGGCTGCCGATGCAAGCCCCCTGATCCACCTCTTTCGAGATAGAGAGAGCCAATGTGATATTGCGGTTAGTCCTGCGAGTTGTACGGCTCTGCAATATTAGCTAGTGCTTCGCCCATGATGACCGTCGCCTCCTGAGTCAGCACGTAGAGGATCCCATCGCGATCTGCACGAATCGTCTGGAGCGGTTCGTACGTGGTTGGATCGTACAACGTACCAAGAAACATGCCACTTTCGACTGTTGCCCCGACAGTCAAGTCCGGATTCGAGCGAAAGAGGCCGGAGTCAGACGCGACAATGCGACCGAGATGGTTTCGAGCAAGTGTTTGTGGGCCGGTGTCAGCCAGTGGTTCATCAAGAATATCGAGATGCCGCAAGACGTTCAAAATCCCTCTCACTCCAATCTCCACCGCATCCTCGACGATTTGCTCACTGTAGGCGAGTTCCGGGGTGATGCTCGGAATCCCTTCTTCAACAGCAGCAACACGGAGTTTGCCGCCGAAACTTCGTCGATGCCACTCTTCACTCGCTGCAGCGTGTGCTTGTTCGGTCAGTAAGAGTCCGGTGCCAAAGACCCGTCCAAGCTCCAGCGAGTCAGTGTGGCCTTCGAGTGCAACGACATGCGGGAGCATATTCGGGCTCCCTGTGTGCAAGTCAATGATGACATCTGCGGTATGAGCGTGGTCCCAGAGGCGAGCTGCCATTCGTTCGTGGATACTTCCATTTTTATCCCCAGGCCACACACGATTCATATTTGGATTGACGGGGTCCAGTTGCTCGGGTGTGATATACGAGACATGGTCAAACGTGAGCGGGTCGGCAACCGGAACCGCAATGACTTTGCCAGCGAGATCAGCATCAACAATCTCGTTGTGAAGCCGTCGAAGCACTTCTGCACCGTTGACTTCGCGCCCGTGTTGTGCGGCTTGGAGATAGACCGTTGGGCCGTCCTTGGAGCCTGTATAGGTGTGGACCATTGTTTCGATTTTCGTGCCGGATGGTAACCGGGCAAGTGTTTCGCGTGTCGCTGTGTGTGTACTCTCCCCCATGACTGTCAATCCCACGTGTGGAAGCCGCAACTCACTTTCGGCCATTCTCAACGTTCAATGACAACCCACCGATTTGTGTTCCACAGAATCGCCCGTAGTTGGGTCCCTTTGTTGTGCGGGACTGGTCAGCGTCTCCGGCCCGAGATGCAAACAGTCTAAGGGTTGCATATTTGGGTGAACACCGATGGTGAAGGTGTTCAGTCTCAGATCTCTCACCGATCGATGCGCCACATAAGTGCAGGACTCGAACGAAATGGGGACAGTGTGTACGAACGCGCTCGTATAGGAGTATGATTCGTTTCCCGATAATGGGCAATCCCAGCACTCGTGACGGCCATGCGTGAGTTCCCATCAGCGGTGCTGGCAGACCAGTCACAGACGCCACAAACGAGGCTGTATGGGTCAGTCATTGCGGTTGGACAGACACTCTCCTAGCAGGTGTGATTTCGATCTGGTAATCGGCGTACTCGAAGTGCAGACGCGGTGAGGCTCGTGCGTAGATGGCATCAAGCGCGTCGGGATCGATGGCATCATACAGAGGTGGCGTTACCATCAAGGGATCACACTCTTCTGCCTTGGCAATCGCCTGAATCACAAGGTCACTGATGTGAGGTGGGCCAGTTGGGGGTGTCTGTGTATGTGTTGTATCCATGGTGGATGAGTCGGCTAACTGCGTCGGCATGCCCCCTTTTGGTTGCATGTGGTTGATAGTGTGGGTTGCTAATTCCGGTGTAGGTGGGGCAAATAACGTACTGAGGAAGTTGAGATGAGTTGCAAAGAGAGCTTTGGCGTACTTAGTGAGTATTGTTCATGCTGATTTTGGATGCTCGGGATAGAGATACGGCATTCAAGGCAGGTCTCTCGGTTGAAAGTCTGGCATGAGCATGCAAACGATGGAGACTATCCCACTCGACGAAATCGCTCATCTTGTTGAGGATGAATAGAATTCTTCCGGAGTAGTATCAAAATGCGCAGGAACGCCAGTCTAATGATATTCTAACATAGAATTGACTACCTTAATCGAGATAGGTTGCGACATCGTTTCGTAACCGGTCAGCATACTCCAACCGAACCTGGCATGCATCACCCGCTGAAATGTGATCACCCTTGGCAATTTCTTCCGTAAGTGGATGATATTGATCTGGCTCAAATCCCATTGTAGTAAGATAGCGACAGACACGGTCTGAGAGCCCCACAGTCATCGCAGTCGTTGTGATGGCACGAAGTTCGGTGAATGATGGGATCCCGATCTCATCAGCTCTAATGCCAGGAGCACCGACGCGTACTGGTCTCTCTTCTGCAAGTGAGAGGATCCGTGAAACATCACTCACGAGTTGAAGAATTTGGCTTGGGAGTGCAATATCGGGGGCACGCCATTCAATCGTTGGGGTTTCTGCCCGTAATCGAACGGGCGCTAACACAACATCTTCCTGCTGGATATATCGTACGAATTCGGCCGGTGGAATATCAAACTGTTCAGCGTATAACGTCAGCGTCTCGTGCATTTTGGCGAGCTGTTCATCCCATTCATTAACTGACTCGGTGTATGACCACAGATCACGATACCGAGTGAGAAACTTCGTCGAATGAGTTCGATACATGAGCGCGCGAGCGTCCATCCCCATCAGTACGCCATCGTAGTACGGAGATGAGCTTACAAGTGCAATTGCTGGATCGAGTGCGGTGAGGAGGTTCAGCTGTCGAACCACGTTTCCTTTATCAAAATGTACGTGTGTTCCCGCACAGTTTTTCGCGTACCTGATTTCCTCACCGAAGATGGTCTCTAATATTTTGCCGCGTTCACTGTTGACAGAAAACTGATGTTCAGTGAGTGGAGTCCCAAGCGGGACAAGATGCATGTCGAGTTCGGTTGCTCGAGCCAACACCATTCCGAGAATCGGGACCAGATTTTGCTGCAACTCCGCGATTCCATCGGCAGGTGGGACTTGGATCTCAATTATCGGATCAACAAATTCAGGCACCACTGCCTTGTGACTGGAAAGTAAATCCGTTCCGCTCACTAACTCTCCTTCGTTATTCACCACCCAGTACTCAAGTTCAAGTCCAATTTTCATTATTTGGCTTCCCTCCTTCTCGTGATTACCGCTTTTTCATCGCTAACTCTACTACTGACAGATGGTGAATAGATAAGAGTTGTATCCAGAAGTGTGTGAAACGAATGAGCAACTGCAAAGTCACCTGCTGCCAATGGAATTTTAATGAGTGTTCCCTCCCATAGGATAGCTACACTACACACGTTCCTAACTCTTCAGATAATCCAACTTTCAGGCAAGTTATTACGAAACTCGAGATGATTCACTTAGGTGTCAAACTGCGCAATACTATTCCTTCTATTCGCACAGATGTGGGGATAAAAGAGGCATTTCACGGACTCAATTTTACTAAAGTCCAGTTTGCACTTGAACACACGCTTAACGCACTCCACACGGTGACTTTCGAGGTTGAACAGATGGTCGCCACCAATCAGAACAGTCTCCTACCCTTTATCTGAATTGAGACCACTGATCAAAATACCCTCGAAAAGGCGTTAGCGGCGGATGATAGCGTCGCTGATTTTTACCTGATCACCGCTTTTGAGACTGACAGTCTCTACTTACTGGAATGGGTTGATCGCATCGAACACGTGATTCAGATCATAGTAAATAAAAAGGCGACAGTGCTGGGTGCAACGGGGAAAGAGGACACGTGACATCTACGACTGCTATTTGCGGACCACGATTCGGTGACGCGAACTAATGAATATTGCAAAGAAAAGGGAATCGACTCGAGATCAAGAATATTCACGAATTTAACAACCAGTGGAGTAGTCGATTTGGGCTTGCGAATACTCAACAGAGGACCCCCAGCTTGCCCCCGCTCGTGGATACTACTCGATCCCACGCGAAACCGCCACGGAAGAGTTAGCCGAAGAAATCGGTGTGAGCCACCAAGCGCTCTCCGAACAACTTCGGCGCGATAGCGGAGATCTCGTAACCCAATGTTCTCGTTGATAAGCCAGGGATTCCAAAGGCACCAGATCCGAAGCCCGCAGAAACTGACCAAGAAAAGAGGACAGATTAACCACTATGGAATTTTGCGAACGGTCGTACAAGTGAAACCGCAGGCATACTTTTGCATTTCCGTCACGAACACGGGAGTGATGGTTGGGGGTGGACAGCTAGCGCTGATGGGGGTCGGTGCAGTGGCGAGTTTTTTCATGGCCTGGACAGTGGGGGCAGGATGGACGCCATATGCCCCTAGTGTCGGTGCTCGAACGATGTCGATCATGCGTGGCGCCCTCTTCACCGGGATTTTCGGTATTCTAGGGGCCGTCGTCCAGGGAGCAAACGTCACGGAAGCGATGTCCGCTGGATTAATTGAAGGTGTGACGATTTCGCCAATTGCAGCAGTCATCGCGCTCACCGTTGCAGCAGGCCTCGTCGCAATCGGCGTTTTTACCGGGTATCCACTCGCAACGGCGTTTACTGCGACAGGAGCGGTAATTGGCGTGGGTCTTGCACTCGGTGGACAGCCAGCCTACGCGAAATATCAGCAGATTCTGGCGTTGTGGGTGCTCACACCATTCATCTGTGGCGGGATCGCCTATGGCCTCGCCCGGGTAGTTCGCCGCGACGATGTCCCTGATGAGTATACAATCCCGCTGTTCGGTGGGCTTGTTGGGCTGATTCTCGCTAATTCACCGTTCACTTTTCTCGCTCCCGAATCGGGGGGAGCATCGATTGCGGCAGTTCTGGCCGAAGCACTCCCGTTGCAGCCATTAATTGGACTCATTAGCGCAACGCTCCTCGTCGGGATCATCGTTGCTGTGCTTCTCTTAGTAGATGTTCGAGCCAGCGTGAGGCAGGGGCAACGGCATCTACTCTTCGGAATCGGTGCACTCGTCTCGTTTTCGGCGGGAGGAAGCCAAGTTGGTCTCGCTGTTGGCCCGCTAGTTCCGATGCTCACCCCGCTGGAGTTGCCCCTCCTTGTGATTCTCGTTTTCGGGGGTCTGGGTGTTATGTTTGGGGCATTGATGGGTTCACCGCGAATGATTAAAGCGCTCGCCCGAGATTTTTCCTCGCTTGGACCACGACGAGCGACTGCTGCGTTGATTCCAGCATTCGCCATTGCACAAACGGCAGTGCTGTTCGGAATCCCCGTCTCATTCAATGAAATCGTTGTGAGTGCTGTGGTCGGAAGTGGGTACGCCGCCGGTGGGGGCCAAACCAGTCGAGGAAAAATTCTATATACTATTCTAGGGTGGGTTGTGTCGCTGCTCCTCTCATTCATCATCGCCTTCGGGCTCCTCGCCATCGTGAAGATGGTATAGCCTCCGCTGTGGGCATATTAATTCGACAGGAATGGAGTTCTGGTAGTCAGATGGTCACAGGTAGGTATCAACAATGCAGATAGCAGTGGAGCGCATTACAGACGATATGGACGAGAGTGTTGCAGGGTTCAAACAGAACGGCAACTGGGTTAGGATTGTCGAGCACGGCGAGCGCATCACCGAAGCACTCGGTGACGAAGATATCGACGGTCCCGACTTCGAGGAATGGGATGAGTGGCGTCCAAAAGCTCACGAGCGCCTCAGCGAGGACGTCAAAGAGAAAACCGCCGACCAAGCAAGCACATCGAGAGGCGAAGGAGAAAAAGCTGGAAAGTCAGCCGAAGAAGACGTGAAAGCGGCGGGAGACGAACTCACCGATTCGGCGTCCGAGCTCGCCGAGGGCGATGTGGTCGACGCACTTAAAGAAGGTCAAGACTCGCTCGAACGTGCAGCACGGGCAGCCGACACGGTTGGGCGCAAGGCAGTCCGGCCGATCGAAGAAGGAGTGTACAAACACATTATGACACAGGTTTCGCCAGTGTATTTTGATAATAATCTTGTCAGTGCCAACATCGAGCGCGCACGAGATACTGACAAACCGTATGTCTTCGAAGTGAATGTTAACGATGACGACCTGAAAGACCGTGTCCGGGATCGCCTCGAAACGTATGATGAGCGAAACCGATGGCGTGGAGAAACAGAAAAAGAAACGGACTCCGTCGAAGCTGCGGAAGGCGTCGACCCTCCCGAGTAAAACATCGGTTGTAATAGAAGAAGAATAGCGCTCACAATACTTCCGTGCCACTGTTGTCCGACTCTACATTTCAGATGACAACTGTCGTTGACAAGATGAACGGGGTAAACTCCGAAAAAGCAACATGGGAGGTGTGTCAGAAAACGCCAATGACGTAGCCGAGAAGGATCATTCAGGGGAACATTGAATCATTCGCTATTGCTGGATAGCTTGTTTGATGGTGAGTATGCCGTTATTGACCGCGATTTCGTCTGCATCAGTCGGTACCTCGAAATCGAACTGCTCGGTATCAACAATGACGATTGCAGTATCTCCAACAATATCGAGTAAAAGATCAGTAGCGTTTCGACTAAAGTCCACAGCGAGAATCTCTTCATCATCATATTCTTGTTTGCAGATCAAAATATTTTGTTGATCCCTGGCCAAATCTTCTAGTTCGTGTGGTGTGTACATCCCCTATATAGGAGTGGAGTCAACGTAAACGCTCTGTCCAGTTGTGAATCCTCTCCTTTCTGGCGATTTTGACAGACATGCACTACAACCATTAGGAGAGATCCATTGCATCGATCTGTTCTTGATACCGGTTGCGAATGGTCACTTCAGTAACTTGAGCAACCGCAGCAATTTCACTTTGCGTTTGCTGTTCATCACATAGGAGGGTCGCGGCGTAAATCGCAGCCGCGGCGTACCCAGTCGGTGATTTTCCCGAGAGCAACCCCTGTGCTAACGAATTATCGAGAATCTCGTTTGTTTTTGCTTCAACAGCGTCGCTACTCCCAAGCGCTGAACAAAACCGCGGGACATACTGTTTCGGATTCACCGGCTGTATCTCGAGGTCAAGTTCTCGTCCAAGATAGATATATGACCGGCCGATCTCTTTTCGCTCCACACGCGACACATCCGAAACCTCCTTGAGGCTGCGGGGGAGATTCTCGCTGCGACACGCCGCATACAAACAACAGGTTGCGATCCCCTCAATCGATCGACCTAGAATTAGATCTTCATCGAGTGCACGCCGATACAGTACACAGGCGACTTCGCGAATCGAGCGGGGGATGCCAAGTGCGCTTGCCATCCGGTCAATTTCACTCAGTGCAATCTGTAGATTGCGTTCTCCCGCGTCCTTCGTTCGGATGCGCTCTTGCCATGTGCGCAGGCGGTTCATCTGCTGACGTTTCTTGGCCGACAGAGAGCGCCCGTAGACATCTTTATCCTTCCAGTCGATGGTCGTCGTCAACCCCTTGTCGTGCATCGTTTGAGTGGTTGGGGCGCCGACACGGGACTTCTGCTGGCGATCCTGATGATTGAAGGCCCGCCATTCGGGCCCGTGATCGATCGTCTCCTCCTTAATTACTAAGCCGCAGTCCTCACAAACGGTCTCGCTCCCATCCGCATTCGTGAGAAGCGTACTCGAGTCACACTCGGGACAGCCCTTGACGCTCGCCTGTTCATCGGCAGTGCGCTCGGTCTCGTTGCCGCGGTCTTGCCGACGAGTAAGTCGCGTCATTCGTTAACAACTGATAATCCGAGGCGGTTAAGTCCTCTGTCGTTGGGCTGGTAGCCTATCGGAGCGATATCAATCCATCTCTACTTTCGAGTGAGGGAGATCGGATTGTGATCGTGGATTTTGCACGGATTCACTCGTTGGAGTGGGTCATGCTGTATGTTGTCAACTTTCGCGATGAACCAATTGTTCACTGGTAGTCGCGAATTTTGTGCTTCCCCAAAGGCGTCGGTCTGAGCATTTCCACTTCTGCTTATACTGCCCAGCGGTAGTAAATCACCCAAAAACACCGATTTCAGGAAATCGACCTCGCTGCCGTCGCACATTCTACTTCGGTTATAGAACCAATCACGCATCTTGAAACAGATCGAAGTGTCTGAAAGCAATCTATTTCCCATTTAATCCCCTGTTTAAACATTGAATTTTGATGATCGGTGAGGATAGCATCCAGATCTATGACTTCACAGGAAAATCCTCACCTATCAACTTAATGAACATATTATTTGAAGCCATATTTATCGAACTCATTCCATACTGGTGTGGAAGATGAGTTCGTAAATAAAAAATTTCAAGGGAGATACGAGAGTAAACTCGTTAAATGGAATTTGTCGGTAGCTTAAAACGGTGGAGTGCTGCAATATCTCTGTTCCTACTCTGTATCGTCTGGGCCTCCCTTCAATGGGATACTCTTCGTTCGATTATCACCAAAGGGCCGTCTGTCATCGATACGCTTGACGAAGTCGCACTCCTCATAATGCTAGTCTTGACGCTTGGAGCAATGGTCCATGAGATACGACAGACAGCAACTGAGTAATTTGTATGCTGCGAGAAAACCCCTAAGACAATCCACTGCCGAGTCCTGGACATCAGACTACTTTTCTCTCGATTGATCCCTAGAGCAGAACTGAAGAGCAATTCTAACGACGTTTAGCGTTCTCACTCGATCATATATTTCGGATCGAATACCCACCGATATCGCGGATGAACCCAGTCGAAATAGTCACTTCCAAGCAGTTGCAATGCTTCAAGCACTTGTTCTTCCGTCCGTTTGCGGTCGATATGCCGACTCCCGTTGCCATCTGGTCGGTCAATCTCAATTAGCGTTCGCGTGATCGAGTTCATTAGTCGGTTGTAGGTAAGCACCGCTGTTGCTCCCTCGGTGACTCCGATTAGCAGTCGTCTATTCCCATCATTTTCGAGCATTCGCGTTGCAAGTCGCTCAGCGTCAATCCCGTCGTCTCGTGTTTCGTCCAATATGATAACAAGCTTGCTATGGAGTGTATCGAACACGGCCAACTCACGAAGCATATGCAGCCACTTCACCCGGGCCCGTTGTGACCAGTCGCCAATTAGGTCGAACCTGCAAATATTAAGGTGAGTCGAGTGACTCAAAAAGAGACGAAAAGACATGTGATTCGGCTTTTCGGAGATGTTCAGAGGCAGTCGCAGGAGCACACCCTACTTCCTGTGCAACATCCTTGGTGGTTGCTTCACGAGGGACATCATAGTAGCCAACACGAAGTGCAGCCCGAACAGCATCTCGTTGTTTCGGCGACAGTGATCCACTCGCTGTCACCGGTCTCTGCCCAACCGCTTCGACAGATAGATCAACTCCATCAGGAATGCCGTCAATAGCTGCTTGGATTGCCGTATCGGTTCCGACAAGCGTGAATGAGCTACTCCCGTCATCATAGCACTCGATCGGTGGGATCGTCAAAAGATCATCCCGCGTGAAGTTCTCGAAGAGAGCTCGACCAACAGTCGGCTGTTTCGCTGCAAGAAAACAATACGCCTCGGATCGACTATCTGGGAAAACCTCGAAATCACGCACGTTTGTGCTCGTCGTTAGTGCCTGTCGCAACTTCTCATAATCGCCTCGAACGCGGAGGAGAAATCCAACAGGGGGATCCGCAACGTTCCAGTTAACGATCTGCACGTGGGAGAGATAGGGTGTTCCACTCGTGAGGAGCTGGTATACAGGTGGGAGATAGGTATCTGGTGGCGCAATCGTAATGCGAACTCGCTTCATATGACAGATACCCAGTTGCTGGGTGAAAAGCCTAATCGACAGCGAAAACCCGGAGTATCAACGATTGCCATACATATATAAACCCCACAGCTGTATTCGGCTCTACTATTTTCTGGGTAGCGCCGAATAGGGTAAATATGCGTCAAAATGTAGGCGGACTTGATCGAGTGCTCCGGGGCGTACTTGGCATTTGGTTGGTTGTGATCGCTGTTGCAGCGTACCGTGTTCAACGACGAACGACAGCACTGATTACCGGCATTGCTGGCCTCGGGTTACTCCAGAATGCTGCAACAGGCTATTGTGGTGGTAATCAACTCTGTGGGATAGACACAACAACCGAGATAGAATCAAAATAGATCGATTGACAAGATACTTGCGAATGAGTAGAAAACAGAAGGAATCAATCAACTACCACATCGTTACGGGAGTGGGCAGGTGATTGCTGATATTGAAGGAGTGACCAAGGTCTTCTTTACGATGGGTGGTACGGACTTCATTGTAATCGCTCGACTCCCCGATAGTGACAGCGTTGAGCGGCTTATCTCTGATTTCGAAGAACGTGATGAAGTTGCCCGAACTGATTCCACGTTCGTTATTGACCGTGAACTTGATAGTCAGTATCCGCTCCAGCAGTATACCGAGGAAACACTCATCGAGGAAATCGTAGAATAGACGAGGAGTCTAGTGACTCTAGTCGCTCGTGACGAGACAGCGGATTGTCGATAGCTCGGACAAGCGATCACTTAGCTTGAGGACTCGTACGAGTCACTAATTTCGAGGAGACGTTCGAGGTATTTCCCATCCTGATAGCGAACGGTCTCACTGCGCTCATCATAGTCAATGACCTCATGCTCAGCGAGTTTCGGCAGGTCCATGTGAACAAGCATGGTCCGTGCTTGTTCAGGGCTCGTGACTGTCTCGACTGTTTCGTGGATGTAGTCAACCAATTCGGAGAGCTCGGCTGTTGGCGTCTTTCTGGTACTGAAATGCTGGATGACTGCCCGTCGGGTAGGTTTTGTGAGCAGTTTGCTAGCGGTACTGAGCGAGAGCTCTGGAGTCAATGGGTCGTCGGAATTCGGTGGGACACTCATGGGTAGTGGTTTGGTTGTAGGGCGCGCATGGTCGCTGCAATACGGCACTCCGGGAGGACATAGACGAAATCAGCAAATAATCCGGAGGAGGTCTGTGCTACTTGCTCACAGAGAAGACGGTAGTATAATACTTAGATGTTATGATATTGTTGGATATAGATCAAATCAACGATGATTAATCCTCACGGAGCATAGACAGACAGTTCGCTAGAATATACTATACCAATCGCTAGCCAAACCGGAAATGGAAACGCCAAGGTTAGTATACTACACTAGCCAGTACTAACGTCTGTAGCGCCAGTAAACGAACGAATGAGAGAAGACCGAAACACGTTTGCGGAGTCAGTGAGAGTCAACAAGGGAATCCGTCACCCACACACCAGGGCGCGGTGGATGCAAATCACCCATCGCAAGCACTGTATCAGGAGCAGTGAACCGGTAACTGCACGGATTCAGACTCACTCGCGGTGGGCCAGCCACCGTTATCGTCCCAACAAGCCGCAGACGATGCGGACAATGTCTGTTGCGTGTCATTCAGTATCTTCCTCGATGTGGAGCAACTTGCTGCAGCCTTCGTAGACGAGCGTGGACGAAGCTTATTCTTATTTTACATTCCACCACAAAGCATTTACCAAGACGTGTCAGAGAATCTCATGTAGCGAGGACGCTTTGACATTACCGGATCTGGCGCCATCACCCTGATCCACCCCCTCGCTCCACTCCACTTCCTTCGATGACATCAATTTCAAAAGAAGCGATTATTTCGACTATCACCGACACAGAGAAATGGGACAGATAAAAGTCGGGTCTACATCCAAGCTTTCATCCATCGAACAATAATAAAAGCGCCACATGAGATTACTATGCTGACCTAAGTAGAAACTATGTGAAACGCGGGATAAGGCTCATCGGGTCCCACGCTTGTCGGATTGAGTCGAACGTGATCATCGCGAGTAAACCCGACAAACAATATCGGAGAGCAATGAGTATAGTTGTTTTGGATAGATGAAATAGGATAGAAATTAATCGTCGTCACTGGGCTGCGGACTCGGTGTTCCTTGGCTTGCACTGCTCATCCACTCACCGATGTGTTCAGCGACGTAGTCTCGGCCACCCCATCCGAATGCGACGCCAGCTCCGATCGCGATCGCTGCGGCGAATCCCCAGGCAAACGCACGAGCAAAGAGATAGAGAACTCCTACCTCAATGCCCATTGTATCGAGCCCAATCACGATGGCGGTAAAGTACAAGAACAATCGAGTTCCGGTCACGAACCACGTCGTATAGTCAGTGTGCGTAGCCGCTCGCGTTCGCATAATAGTATCACCAATGAAGTCAGCGACCACGAAGCCCAGAACGATAACCAGTAGCCCGGCAATCAACGCTGGGAGATACGAGACAGCAACCGCAACCCACTCTGAAAGCGTTGCAATCGCGAGCACATTTGCTGCTGCGAGAATCGCGAGCGCATAGACGAACCAAGCAGCCAGTTTACCGAATGCACCAGAGACCGCCTCTTCGGTTCCACCAAGTATTCGACCGAGCGGTGTCGCAAGAACCATGCGGTCGAAATCGATTGTGTGTGCGACTCTGCGGACGACAGCTGCTACACCGCGCCCGATACCCCACCCGATAAGCAGAATGATAATTGCCCCGACTAGACGTGGAATCAGTGCGACGAATCCTGAAAGAGGATCCAGTACCCATTCAGGAAAGCCACTCGTTTGTAGAACGGTACTCGTGATGATGTCGTGGTGTGTCATTGTTTATAGTCCCCCGCACAGTCGCGTGCCACACCACAATGGATCGGACTGTGGCTAGTTTGTTGTTGGTCACCTATACCAACACGATGAGTTGGTAACAGTCAATGAAGAGAGACGAGCTCACATAGGATCTCATTAGTGACAGTGCGCCGTAATCAGGAATGAGGGACAACGGAGAACTCCGTGTGTGCGTTTCTGTGCCGTCTCATGAGCTTTACAAGCCTGGGTCTGGACGCTTTGAGGATGAACTATAATTCCGACAGATAGGCCATTAACCATTCTGAATTCTGAACATTCTTTTGGCAACGAGCAGTAATACCGACGGCAGTGTGCCGTGACTCCGAAACGAATGTTTATGCAATCTGGTGTCGATTTATTGACTCATGGTTCTCACCGATGTGTTACTGTCCCAGCTCACAGGAGGTCAGTCCTAAATGTGTACTCGTCTCTCCTATCTTGGACCAGACAATCGGACACTCACCGCACGATCAATGGATTGGAAAGAAGATATTGGAACAAACATCTGGACACTGCCCCGTGGCATCGAGCGTGATGGCAAGGTCGGTGCAGCCTCGATGAGCTGGACAGCTCAGTACGGAAGCGTGGTCGCGACCGCCTATGATATTGCCACCACCGATGGGATGAACGAAGTGGGCCTAGTAGCCAACCTACTATGGTTGCCTGAATCGGGGTACCCAGACTGGGATGGTGACTCACCAGCCATGTCAATCTCGTTGTGGGCACAGTATATGCTAGATAATTTCGAGACGGTTGCCGAGGCTGTCGAGAGTGTTCGTCGTGAGGACTTTGTCGTTGTAACCGATCAAGTTCCGGGCGAAGATCGGTTGGCAGCACTGCATCTATCTCTCTCAGATGCCACCGGAGACAGTGCGATTATGGAATATATCGATGGCGAGTTGGTCATTCACCATAATCGTGATTATCAAGTCATGACCAACTCGCCGACCTTCGACAGACAGCTTGCTCTGGCCGAGTACTGGGACCAGATCGGTGGCACGGTCATGCTTCCTGGAACGAACCGTCCAGCCGACCGGTTCGCAAGAGCTCGTTTCTACATCAACGCGATTCCCCAAGTCGAAGATCGCCGTACTGCGACTGCCAGTGTATTTAGCGTAATTCGAAATGTATCGGTGCCGTACGGTATCAGAACACCGGATGTACCGCATATTTCGTCAACGCGCTGGCGAACAGTTGCGGATCATAAAGACATGATGTACTACTTTGAATCTGCACTCACGCCCAACGTCTTTTGGGTAGAATTTGACAACATTGACGTCTCATCTGAAGCCGATGCACAAGTCCTCGAGCTGGGACCAAATCAGTCCAACACCTTCTCCGGAGAAGTGTCCGATCAAATGGTTACAAGCGAACCGTTCTCGTTTCTCGGAGTTACTGCCGAGTAGTAAGCACGTTATTGGGTTGCGAATACCGAATATGGGCAAAGCAACCGTCACAGCCCACTATTTCGGCGTGGTGGATTCGTTGCAGTTCTGGATGAGTGTTCTTCGATCGAGTAAATGATGTCAAGCGTAATCGTACGAGACTTCTCCCGCAGAGATCGCGTGATTGCTCTTGATAGTACGAAGAACCGCGATACAGAGGCACTCCTCTCACGATCTTGTTTAAAGTGAAAACCTCACCGTAACTGGATTCATAGCATGAACTGTGGATTCAACCACCGTTACACTCACCTGCATTCTGGAGTGTGGTGATGTGCTACCAGAACTGTGTTTGAACGATTTTACGCTTTTTTACCCCTTCTTGATGAATTGCGTTCGGGAAAACAATGAGTCAAGCGACAAGCGTTGACACGAGTTCGGAGCAGTTCCACGGCGGGGTAATAGCGGGAGCCATTATCGTAGTACTCGGCTTTCTTGCGATACTATTTCCGTTTTTCGCGGGAATATCGGCATCGGTACTCCTTGGTGCGCTCTTGGTTGTCGGTGGAATCGTTCACGTTGGACATGCATTCTCGGCTGGGAGTTTCTGGGGAGTTATCTGGCAAATTCTCCTCGGAATTCTTTACGGTGTCGTGGGAATCATGTTTTTGGCGAATCCAGTCGTCGGTCTCGCGTCGTTAACGATTCTTGCGATTGCGTTCTTCATCGTCGATGGGGTCGTTGAAATCGGGTGGGCAGTAGCGGGTCGTGGGAATAGACGATGGATGTGGCTCCTCGCGAGCGGTATCCTCTCGCTAATCGTCGCTGGTCTGCTCTGGGTGGGGTTTCCGGCAACGACAGAGTGGGCAGTTGGTCTTCTCCTTGGTGTGAACCTGCTCTTCACCGGATTCTCAATGCTTATGCTCGGACGGGCAACTCGGCAAGCGAATACAGAAGAAACATCAGCAGATGAGCGAAGTCAAGAAGCGTAAACAGAGACACGTAACCCATTCACAGGGTCCAATTTTAGATAGGATCTCGACAGACAAGAGTGAACAAAAAGAATCAGCTTAGCAGTTCTGTGCGTTCTCGTTCGTGCTCATGGGCAACACGGGAAGTCACAGAGATTATCCTAGTCACTATCGTTTGGTTCGAAATTGCCTTCAGACGAGATGCATAGAGTGTCAACGAATTTTTACGGAACGTCAGTTTCGCTGTGATCAGCAATAACAGACTCGTAGTGCTGGCTGTTAGTATATTATCCTAACCTGGCCAAATCCGAACTAAAGAGAACGGAAGCCACATACCAACTAGATGCAATTAATTATTTATCCTACACTTCAGAGAAACTATCATGAGCTCTGACCAGAGTCACAAAAAGAAAGCAAACGTCGAAACGAGCCCCGAGACTGCAGAAACACTCACAACGGACTCGGATAGTACGCGGAAATCAAACGCTGGTGAGTCGGTTGGTCGGGCCTTTGATTCAGCACGGGAACGACTTTCACAACCAGGACCACGAGCCCAGCTCGAGTTCATCATTGGTCTGTTTGCAGTCATCGGCGCAGGATTTGGCCTTACCGGAGTAGTCGCCATTCAGATGGTTGCAGGTGGTAATAGTGGGATCGGGGGACAGATCTTGGCAGGGATATTCCTAATCTCGCTGCTCGTTGTGCTCTTGCTGATCGGTCCCATCGTTGGTGGGTTCGGTGGGTTGCGAGTGGCTGAACAGCTTGCCGAAGGTCGTCACACTGTGTATTTGACGAGTTTTGTTGGGAATGCTGTGGGCTACGTTGTGATGGTGATTGTCTCGGCGTTGCTCATTGGTCTCTTTGCTGGGGGCGGAGGTGGTGGAAGTGGGAGTCCGTTCAGTATTACCGATTTGCTGATTCCACTCATTATCCTCGCACTCCCTGTTGGGTTGACTGGTGTCGGAGCGTCCTACCTCGTACTTCGGAAGGGACGGTAGCAAGCACAGGTATGAAGAGAATTGATTCGTACAGGGACAGAAGCTAGTGAGTGTTCGGTCATAGAGTTGTTTGAACCTGCCTTGAGGGGTGGAGATTGCAGTAGTTCTATGTATTGTCGATCGTCCATTCAGTTATGTCGTCGCATATATCGCGTGATGATTCATGGTCATTCAACGGTGGGAAGGGAATTCTCAAAGAGAAGCAACTCGTAAGTGATCTAGCTGAAATCGCCATGCTAACCGGTGAAGATTAGCTAGCTGGATGACGATCGATGTCTCGTTGCTAGTGTTCTACGGTAACTGTTCGATCAAGTTACTCATACCGAACAGGATTCGGTACCACGTTAATCGTTCACACATCTTGTTTTTGGATAAAAGATTTCATTAGAGTAGGATTTGTATTTCTACAGGTATGGTCGCACGAAAATCCCTGCTAACACTTGGCCTCCTCACACTCGTCGTAGCTGTATCCGTCACAGGCTACGCGAGCGTCGGGAATCAAGTACACGCACAAGACAGTTCAACACCGTCCGAAGCAACGATTGAACAGCACGCCCTCGGAAATAACACCTCCGTCAAGAGCGTCACTGGGACGGTGACAATCGAGATGGAACAGCCCAACAACACCCAGACTATGAAAGCCGATGTCTGGCAACGGCTGCCAAATCACGTCCGGTATGAATACACGGCTGGACCGATGGAAGGCAACGTAATGGTCTCGAACGGCTCGGGCTTCTGGATGTACAACGAGTCAACGAACACCGCCCGCCATCTCAGTTTGGCTGGCAAGAATGCGGGTATGATCCAGAACCTTACTGCCGCATTCCAGCAGATATCGAATGGATTCAGTGCGGAGTACCAAGGGGAAGCCACCGTCTCCGGACAGGAGACCTACAAGGTGACGCTGCAGCCAAAAAACGAATCGCTCCAGCAAGTGATGTCAAATCAGACTGTCTGGCTTGACCAGGACAACTGGTTCCCTGTCAAAACGCAAGTGAGCACGTCTGTTGGCAATGAGACGACCACGACGACGATGACCTACTCGAATCTGAGCTACAACAAGTCGATTCCGGATGAGCGATTCGAGTACACACCGCCCGAGGATGCAAAGGTCGTCGATGTCGAATTGCCCCAGACGTCGAACTATGAGTCGGTTGCACAGGCACAGAAGGAAGTGAATTTCACGATTCGAGAGCCAACCTCACTTCCAGACGGCTATTCGCTCGAGAACATAACGGTCAGTACTGCAAACGGAAACGCATCGGTGTCGTTGCTGTATTCGAATGGGTCTGATTCATTGGCGGTGACCCAGACGTCGATGAGTCGTCCTGTGAGTGGTGGGCAATCCGTGTCGATTGCTGGGCATGCTGGATCCTATACATCGATTAGTGACCAGCATATTCTCCAGTGGTCGGATGCTGAATCACAGTATTCAGCGAGTGGCACCCTCTCAAAGGAATCGCTCATTGAAGTTGCCGAATCGATCTACTGCTAAGAGGGAATGCCCTCGAGGAGTAGGTCTGCAGACAGCATTTTTCTTTTATAATCGGATAGGTAGTCACGAGTGAGGTTAATTCGATGGAGGTCGGTTAGAGGAAGAGAGAAAACCTTTATCGCAGGCGTAGTGATTCCAGTTGTGCCTTGGTAGCTCAGGCTGGCAGAGCAGCTCCTTTGTAAGGAGCCGGTCGAGAGTTCAAATCTCTCCCAAGGCTTTCCACTACGGTTTGTGCACTCGCATGCGAGAAGCAAATGTTCCGGAGGTAGTTAAGCAGAACTCAGGGGAAATATGAGGTAGAGAAATATCTTTATTAGAATTCTTGGAGAATAACGGAACTGTCTAGATAAGGAAAACCAAATGGCAGTGGTACGATTGACGATTTTTACCTACAAATAGTGGATAGCCGATTCTTGACATTGAGATTGAATGCACTGTGAAAAACGGGATTCGGCTGCTTCAACGAAAACCTAGTCACAATGAAGCAAAGAAGTTCGTTCGCTACTCACCTTACAAACACTGAAACGCCACTCTACAACAGAATTGCTTAACTAGACAATGTCCTGAATGGGGAACCAATAATTCGGATGGTCGATGACGATATCCGTCAAGTGATTTATGGTTTGATTTTGCAGCGGTGATCGCTCGAAGGGACGCAAGTGCGGTTAATAGACAATCATAGTGGCAATCGATGAGACAAACCACATCAGTCTCTTCTGAAATCGTGGCCGTAAATCAGTGTCCAAGGTAGCTATGATGATTACGGATCTCCTTCTTTGGAATTGGATTGTAACTCTTTGTCGGTGAATCTAAGGCAGATTGTTCCCTTAGTATTTTGTATGGGAACTAAAGGGTATAACCTGCCAAGTCCTCTAAGCCGACGAGAGATATTTACTCTCTTTATTCTCCTTCAAATAGTGTCCACTGCGTTCATCGTTCCAGTTGGCGCAACCGAAGAGACAGCAGACAATGGAACGACAATCACAATCTCTGAATTAGTCAGTTGGATAGAATCAACTATTAGCCAGCAGACAGAGGCAGTAAAGAATATGGTGAGCGTAGTTATCGAGGAACTCTCTCTCAGTGGTGACACCACTACTGACGGCGGCCAACAACCCCATTCAGATCGGAATGTGGTTGATTCGGATGACGATAGAACACCGAATGATTGTGGTTGTCATCCAAATCACAACGAGACATCGAAAACGGGCAAGAGATCTGTTAACACTGCCGGAAACGACAGCACAAATTGTAATGGAACAGATGGCATAAAGACAACTACGTCTAATAATCGAACAACCACCAGTGACAGCACAAGTGAGTCGAGTCCAGACGATCAAGAGGAATACACCAGTAAGGGTGAGACAACAACTCACCACGGGGGAGATGATGGTGTCAACAATACCGCCACCACGTACAAACACAGTACTCCGTCGCGTACTAGTGAAAAACACACAGTGAGTACCACTTCTTCGACAACTGAGACGGGTAACGAATTACCAGACGGGACAACAAACGGAGTCAATTCTGGTCCGTCACAAGGATCGAAACCTGGGTCAACTATTCCTGAGGCCGACGCGCTTCCAGACATCAATTCACCTATTATTGCCCTGATTGGGGCGCTTTGTGTGATCAGTGGGTTGGTAGCTATTGCTCGTCGCCTCAACTAGCTGCTCTTCTTCGGGAGTTCGCCCAGTAGGTGAGAGATCTATTTTATCAACTATTCTTAAAATAAACGAAGTTACTTTACGACCTCACTAAATAGAGAAGATATGAAACGTCACTGGTTTTTGGAACTCGGGAGTTTTCTCATTATCGGTCAACTCGTAGTCCTCGTAGCATTCGGTCTTCCAGCATTGTCCGAACTCAGTACGATAGCAACGTTCTTGACCACCAGCTGTGCAGGGATTCTATTCATGATCGGTGGAATAAGGAGACAATTCAAGAGGGTCACCTGGAACCAGTTAGTTGGAACAGCAGATTTCCTCCTCGGTCTACTGTTTTTACTCAGCGTTGTATTCCCACTCTGGAACATTCCTATGTCCGAAAGTAGTATTCGGCCGCTTCTTGCGGTTGCAGCTATCGGTGGTATCATGTCACTCATGCTTATCGGGATTGACTGGATTCGTGGTTGCCATTACTCTAATTTCTCTTCATACGAGTATGATCCAATTCACTCACGGAGATAGACCTGCAGTGATTTATAGAACAACAGTGGTCGGTAGTTTTAGGGAATAGCGACTTTGCTGGAAGCAACGAAAGAAATTCATACCATTTCCATTCCCGGTGATATTTGAGCGTTACAGCACTGTCTAGTTAGGCCAGTTTGAGAAGGTGAGGAGTTCTCTTGTGAAGGAAAGAGGTACAATATTCTACCGTCATTACTTTTTTGAAGGCTAAGCCTGTGAATAACGAATACAAGTGATTGTTTTGATTTATTGTTCAAAGGCCCACTTTTTCTTGAAAAGGTTCTAGTCTTAATCCGGCTAGGGTCCGGTTCATTAGGTATGATGAAATAGTGATTATGCTTGTACTTCCGATGCTAAAACATCATAATTTTCTATGCTTAACATTTTGATTAGTACTGGCAGTCAGTCTATAACTAAACGAATTCAACTAGAGTCGTTGAATGTAATGTCGAAACAAGAGAGGGGAAATGATGCACAGACATCCCAAACACGTCGTTCATTCCTACGCCGTACTGGATTAGCAGTCGGTACGATGCCTGCAATACTCGCTACGCAGGGGACAAGCCAGGCGGCAATACAAACCACCTATACAATTCGCGATGATACGCCGGACGAAACCGACGTGTACATCACAGATACTCAAAATTCCGGCTCAACCGCGGTCGTTGTCGGTGGGATTCACGGGAACGAACCAGCAGGTTATGAAGCAGCGGAGGATATTAAAACGTGGTCGATCGACCAGGGAACACTCATCACAATTCCACAAGCGAACCCGGTAGCGATTCAACGCGGTACCTATTCCAATAATAATGGTAACCTGAATCGAAAGTTCCCTCCAGGAGAAGAGCCGACAACGCCACTTGCACGTGCGACCTGGGGTGTTATCGCGTCATACGACCCAGATGTCGTGCTCAATCTCCACAGCTCAAAAGGCATTTATAACGAAGATGTCGGTCCTGATGGCACTGGTCAAGCAATCTATCCAACGACTGCTTCGGGTGCTGCTCAAGACGCGGTAAGCACAAAGGAATACATGAATCAGTACCATCTTGACGACTCTCTTCCGAACTACTATCGGTTCAAGCGTGGGAATCTGATCGATGGAGACCGTCCATTACTTATTCACAAGGTCGATGCTGATCTTAACCAGCCAGGGTTCATCGTTGAAACGACTCGCTATGGAACAGATCTCCAAACACGCACTGCCTGGGAGCTCAATATCGTTCGCCATCTACTCCGGCGGTTTGGTATCCATCGGACTTACGAGAATTAGTACGACTTATTGAGAGCAATAGGGAGGGCAATTTTTTGGACGCTTTAATAACAGAACTCGCCAGCATTGAGGAGTGAAATAATCCTCAAGCGTAGCAGTTCCTCGTGAAGGCACTGTCTAGTTGAGCCAGTTTGAGGAACGAGCAGGTTGTTGAGTAACTTGTTCAGAGATGCTCGCAAACCTGCTCAGTAAAAGCTTAGACGCGGATTTAGAAGAATCTTGGGAGAATGAACGGA
>NZ_JAJFAY010000016.1 GCF_021083305.1 Haladaptatus sp. DYF46
ATTGTCGATGCTGGTGAGATGTCCGGCGTTGAGTCCAATTAAACCGCAGGCTCCTCCGGTTGTAGTGCTCCCCCGCCAATTCCTTTAAGTTTCATCCTTGCGGACGTACTTCCCAGGCGGCTCGCTTGCGTCTTCACTGTGGCACAGCACAGGCTCGTAGCCTGTGCCACACCTAGCGAGCATCGTTTACAGCTAGGACTACCCGGGTATCTAATCCGGTTCGTGACCCTAGCTTTCGTCCCTCACCGTCGGGTCCGTCCTTCCAAGGTGCTTTCGCGATCGGCGGTCCGTCTAGGATTACAGGATTTCACTCCTACCCCAGACGTACCCCTTGGATCTTCCGGCCCCAAGCCAGCGGGTTTCCGCCGGACGCCTGCTCGTTGAGCGAGCAGATTTCCCGACGGACCTGTCTGGCCGGCTACGGACGCTTTAGGCCCAATAAAATTGGTCATCACTTGAGCTGCCGGTATTACCGCGGCGGCTGGCACCGGTCTTGCCCAGCTCTTATTCGTGTACCATCTTACGATACACAAAAGCGAGGACGTTATGCCCTCGCACTTGGAGTTCCCTTATCGCACTGTCGTGCAGTGTAAAGTTTTCGCGCCTGCTGCGCCCCGTAGGGCCTGGATTCTTGTCTCAGAATCCATCTCCGGGCTCTTGCTCTCACAACCCGTACCGATTATCGGCACGGTGGGCCGTTACCCCACCGTCTACCTAATCGGCCGCAATCACATCCTATGGCACCGGAGCCTTTCCAGCTCCCTGCAGTTCCAGCAAAGGAGCGTTATTTCGAATTAGCCTCAGTTTCCCGAGGTTGTTCGAATCCATAGGGTAGTTTGATCACGTGTTACTGAGCTTTCCGCCACGAGTCTAAACTCGTGCAACTAGCATGGCTAAATCGAACTCCAATAGCAATGACCTCTGGCAGGATCAACCAGAATGTCGCTGAACACAAGGTTCAGCGTATAGGCGGAGACACTCTCAAAGAGAGTGTATCACATATCACACGTTCGGGACACCACATCGAATAACCGACAAGGTGTCACCGAACTACCAAGGCTAACATCAGATTCCATCGTATACGGCTGACCGCAGGGGTGGAATCCTCATTTCCTTCGGACTTGAGTGGAGGCGAGGAAGGGTATTAAACCCTTCGAACCTCGTTCGTCCGAGATTGTGAGACGAGTTGAACGCCCCACAGATCGCGTCTGTGTCTGTTGTCGCGTTTATATCCGAACGCCCGCTATCATTTAAGGGCGTCGGATCAGGTTTGCGTCCGGCGATGTGTGGCCGGACGCGACGTCGTATTCAATCCGAGTGCCCCGTTGTACTTAAGGGCACCGGATTGGACGTGTTTCGTTCGTCCCAAACCGAGGGACGCCGTCGACATCCTATCCGAATGCTCCCATACACTTAAGGGCATTGGATTGGATTTTCGTTCGCCCGAATCCACCGGGACGCATAGATGAATGCGCCGGATTCGAGCGGCCACCTCGCGGGGCGAACCACGAGGCGTCCTTCGCATTCTATCGAAATGCCCGGTAGAATTTAAGTACGTCGAATCAAAGGCGCTTTGACAAGATACGACACGCCCCACGCTACAACGACCCATTACTGACCAGCATCCGTTAGTCCGAGATTTTAATTTTTGTTTCGTGCGCGCGCTCGCGGGGACAAGAAAGTAAGAATAGCACAGGGAGGGGGACGTGTCTACAAAATCACTACTGTGTCCCGTCCACTTCCTCGGCGAGGAGGCCGAGACGACCGAACCGGGGAAAGGAAAATGCTCCCGAGGAATCGCCCGCCGGAGTAGATGGCACGGATCCGTCAGACGAAGGACTGACGCGGTTTGAATAACGAAGCGGTCGAACGGATCGATGATGGTGCGGGGTAGCCGTCGGAGCGGAGAATCGTTAGCACAGTGCTATGGGAAGGAAGCGGTTTCAACCGCGATAACACGGGGAGTCGAAGGTGATGTGTTGAAAAAGACGTTCGTCACTCGGTCACCGATTCACTTCGAGTACGGCGATATGCGCCGAGCGTACGGCTGGACGGAAGCCATGCTTACCGCGGGAGCGACGCTCGCCGGGATCGTGATACCGCTACGAGTGCTATTGACGGGGCTGTTCGTCGTGTTCATCACGGCGGACGTTCTTCCCGTGGTCGTATTCAACGTCTGTATGACCGTAGTGGTTGGACGATGGCTCCTCGGGACGGTTCGAATCCGTCCAGCGAAGCACCGACTGGAGCGAGAAACGAGGAGCTGTCGGGGGAGTCCGCCGAGCTTCGAACGAAGAGAATCGAATCGATCGTCAGGGATCGACCGCCTGTAGTACTTTTCAGCAGTTAACGTCGACGAGCGTGTCGAATGCCGCCGGATCCTCCCAGAGTTCGCTAAGCGTCGCGGCAGCGAGATAGCGGGTCGGTGCAGCGACCCATTCCGTAGTAATGCTGTCGTCGGGAGCAGGTGCGGCCGTCTCGAACCACCATGCGACGTAGCGTCCATCGAGGAGCTTTGCGGTGGGGAACATCTGTCCGTTCACGGCGACGTCGACGCGGGAGTTCGATTCGACCGCCGGTGCATCATCGGGTGAATCAGCGACCAAAATCTCTATTTGAACGGTCCGTTCGGTCACACCGATGCACCTCTCTCTGTCGCGGTAAACTCCGAGGAGTATGCGACAGTTACGGCAACCATAAAGGGGTCATCGATGTTCACGTACAAGAAAGTCAGTCAGGCGCGTGTCTGACGAACGCAAATGTTTCGACACGAGACGATGGTTTTCGAAGGGATCGGTCACGGAGTGGTGAGTCCGTAATAAACCGAGGGGAACAGACGGCGTTTCTCTACCGACAGAACGGGGCTTGCCGGCGGTAGTGTCGCAAATCAGGGGAAGTTCACACCGTCTTATAGTATTTCCATCATGAGAATCGGTGTGCAGCCATGTGTCGTCACATCGAGCTTTCGGGAGCATCGAAACCGGTACGAACCTAAAATTTCGGATCGTTAGTGCTTGTAGCGACTCTCGTCGAGTTCGTTTAGATTGGTGCTGAGCGACGTAGTAGAGTCGTCCACCGTCGTCGACTGACCCGTATCGTGGTGGGTGATCGCATAGAAGAGCAACCCGAGTCCGAGCGCCAGCAACACCCCCTCACAGGACTGGGTGATCAGGAGTTCGTTGCCACTTAAACTGTAACCGCCGCGAATACCCAGTTGATACACCGGTTCCACGAGTCCACCGAGGACGATAAAGGCGAATCCGATGGTGGAGTACCGGTACGACGACTTTCTCGGGTTTTGATAGTATGCATAAAAACTCAGCAACAGCAGAACGCTGCCGATGAGGAACAAGAACATGTTCGCCAGTATGAACGCCCACAGTTCGGGTGGTCTACTCATAGGGTGTTCTCCAGCTCCTCGGCGTGCTGAACGGGTCGCTCGAACTCTCGGTGGCCTGATTGTACGACGTTTGTAGACCCTGAAGGAATCCGTTCAATCGCTTGACGAGGCGCGAATCCGGCTTCCGGAGAACCGTGAGTAGTTCCTCGACGGCGGGGTGATTCGTATACGTTGCCTGTCCAGTCTCGACGTCGTAGTCGATGATCGCGACATCGCTCAGCGTCGAGAGCTGTTTGTGATGGAGCGCTATCGCCGTTTCATCCACCGCCGCCTGCGTCGGGTCCGTCTCGTCCTCCTCCCGTCGAATCACTTCCCGAGCGAGCGCCGTCCGCGACATCGGTGAATTCTCGTCACGGAGGATGGTGAGAACGAGACGCTGACGTGTGCCCGCGAGTTCGGCCAGTACGTCGTCGATTCCGTCGGCCTCGATTCGCAGTAATCGTTGGAACCGTGGGTCTTCGAGCGCGATATGGTCCGTCGTCGTTATCGATTCGCGGTCCCTCTCCCACTCGATGAAGTCGGTATCCTCCAAGAGGGGAAGTTGAATATGGTAGAGGTCGATCAGAGTGTTCTCTACCGCTTCAGTCGGTATGCTTTCCTCCGAGGCTCCGCGTTCCCTCGCCGTGAGGGCGCGTGCAAGCTCTCGGTCGGACGCCTCGGGAGTTCGATCGAGAAGCGTGAGAAGCAACCGCCGGCGGTCGCTTCGCACCGCCGTAAAGATCGGGTCCGCCGTTTCCCTCTCTCGTGTCTGCGTTTGGTTTCCCATTAAGCACCCCTCGGACCCGCGCTTATATAGACTTCTCGGCTATCTTTCAAGAAACGTCTATAACGACCCTCGCCGGGGAGTGCAACGGCGGCTCCCGATATCGAATCGCACCGCCGACCGGACAGTCCCGTTCGTATTCATCATCGCCGTTTCGACTGACATGGTCCGCCGCCGATATCGGTTTGCTTCGCACCGACAACATCAGTAGGATACGTAGCCTATACGCCGATACGGACAGCGGAGTATTTCTCAGCGCATCCAACGAACGGACAAATGAAGTGCTGGAATGGGGGTAACAAAATGACGAGAAAGTACCTGGAACCGATAGAGATTACGGAGAACGAAACGTCCAACGAGGGGGAAATGGTGACGAGCTACCTCTACGATATCTCATCATATCTCTCGCAGGGAGACGCCTGTGTCGGAATCATCGCCGCGTTGGCGAGCCGCACCCACCAAGGCGAGTTGACCCTCCCACCGTTGGGGGCGGTGATCGATGCGGGGGCTCTCGACAGTCTATTGGGAACGCGGCGTCCCAGCGATGGCGTGTCGGTGACGTTTCCGTATGGCATTTATATGGTGACCGTCTCGGGTGACGGAACGGTACTGATCCGAAACGGGGTTCACTGAGTCAGTCCTCGTATCCCTTCTCCTCGTATTCGCGGAAGTCGGTCGCGAAGGGGTCGGAGCCGTCTTTCCCCGGTGATCGAGGGTTGTGCCGCGTTATCGCATAGAACAACAACCCGAGTCCGACCGCCAGCAGGATGCTTTCAGCGGACTGGAGAAGCAGTCGTTGATGGGCGTTCAGATGATAGTCGCTACGGATCAGGAGCCGATACACCGGACTGACGATTCCGCCCAGAACGATGAATCCGAATCCGATGGTGGAGAGTCGATACGACCTGATACTCGTATTCTGGTAGTAGGCGAGAAGGCTCAGTACGAGGAGGATGCTCCCACTGACGAACAACAGCGCGTTGGACATGATGAACACCCACAGTTCGAGCGACCTAGCCATGATTGGGGTCACTCCAAGCGGACGGCCAGTCGAAGGGGTCGTCCGTAGGCCCGCTCGCGTTCGTGTACGTGGTCAGCAGTCCCCCTAAGAACTCATCCAACCGTTCGACGAATCGGTTGGTCGGTCTCTGGAGAAGCGTGATGACGTTTTCGAGGCCGGGGTGGGACGCGTACGTGACCCGGTCCGTTTCGGGGTCGTAGTCGATGAAATCGGCGTCGGCAAGCTTTGGCAGGTGGACGTGAGCGAGAGCACTCCCGATTTCGGTGATCGCTACTGTATCGAGCTCCGTTTCGCCCCGCTCGCGTCGAAGGATTTCCCGAGCCAGCGCCGTCCGTGACATGGGCGTTCGACTGTTCCGAAGGACGGCGATGAGGTGTCGTCGGCGTCCGTTCGACAATCCCGACAACGCCTCGTCCACGCCGTCGTCGTCCGTCTCGAGGAGGCGTCGAAACCGTTCGTCCCCGAATGCCGCGTGATCCGTCGTAGCGATGGTTCCGTCCGCTCGGTTCCATCTGATGAGGTTGCAGTCCTCCAGCAGCGGGAGTTGGACGTGGGAGAGGTTCGTACGGAGGGCCTGAACCGTTTCGGATGGAACGTCCGCCGCGGGGACGTTCCGCTCGTTTCTCACGAGCGCGCGAACGAGTTCTCGTTCGGACGTGGCCGATCGGTCGAGCAGGGTCCTGAGAATCCGCCTTCGACGGTTCGTTCTCACCGCGGTAATCATCGGACGATGGTTCGTGTGTACGCTGGGACGATGCTGATTTTCCATTAGTCCGATTCTATTTTCCCAGGAAGGTATAATCGTAGAGGCTCAATACTGAGCGTTTGAGTCGTGATGACGTCCGACATACGAGGTTTCTCCGACAGATACCGTTCCCCACGCTGCTCACCCCTCGAACTTTCCATGAGATACTCACGGGCCTAAGACCCAACCAAACGACACGGTCACGCTTCAATCACGGCCGCGACTCACGATTGTGTCCAACGCGTGCAGGATATTCGGCCCATAAATCGACGGCGGGGAACGCTCGGAGAGGGCACGTCCGTGTCCGATAACGGGAATTCCGTTCAGCATAGCAGGAACGGGCTACTGCTCGGTCCTCGAAGGAACCTCTGTGATAACTAAGTAAAACGGGCCACGATGCAGGACCGTGAAAACGCTTCAGTCATCGTTGGTAACAGAGATAGTCCGTTCGGGCGAGATTTCGATTCGATAGCCGGCATACTGGAACCGAATAGTCGGTGAGCCACTCGCATAGAGTGCCGCGAGCGCGTCGGGATCAATGCTATCATACAGCGGTGGAATTTCGTGGTGTTCACACCCCTCCATCGCGAGTACTTCATCGATGATCGTTTCAATTATTGACACGCTGGGGAGCAAGCGATGGACCGATGACTGCGTATCATCCGAAGAATTGGCGTTGACAGGCATGTATTGCGTTCCATCAATGGTCGCTGTAGCAGTAGGCTACTAGGACTGACTATGTACGAGGTTTATATATGTATGAGGAACTGCTGTGATCGTTCACTGATCAACCGCCTCGTGAAAGAGTGTATTCGCGATGATATTTCGGTGTCCCCGTCGAAGTCGTGCGGCGAGCGATTGTCGGGTGATGTCCATCTCCCGAGCGATTTCTTCGAGTGTCGCTTCACGGGGCTCGTCGAAATATCCGGCCTTGAATGCCGCAGTGAGCGCTTCCTCTTGGCGCGGCGTGATATGGTACTGCTCGCCCGTTCGCAGTTCCGAAAGTGCATAGAGGCGCGTGATGGTGATATCGATAGAATTGTCTTTGCAGTAGCGTTGGAAGGCTGTAATTCCTGTCGTATCGACTGTGCGCAGTTCGAACCGCCATATAGACTCGGTCCCCGTAGCCGAGACGAGTATGAGGTCGGTCTCCGCGATTCCTTTCAAAATACTCTCCAAATCGGTATTCCACTTGGCACGAAACAGACCACCGTCCTTGACTTCGTCTACGAGCTCAATCGAGTGTACCACGGGTTGATCTTCGAAATGAGTTATAATGTTCGGTATATCCGGCCCCCAGACCCAGAAATAGGGGATGACCGCGTGGTTCGTCGGGATAACGCGTTCAAGTTCGATCTCAACATCCGGAAAGTCCTGGAAGATATCCCCAAGCGGAAACTCGTCGGCTGGAACCGTGAATTCGATAATCGTGGACACACTAAGTCGTGTGGACGTGACCGGGTAAATTCTGGGTTCGACTGATAACTTCCGTGCGGTTTCCGAACAAATAGTTGATCGATTGGTTTGTCTACGATCACCAAAGCACGGTATCTTCGCCCGAGTCACCGTTACACGACACGGATCTGGAATTGGCCAAGGAGAGGATAGGTCGTCGAGTGAGTATCAGAAGCGACGAGAGCATCACGATTCTCGTCAGTACGGAAGAGGAGCGGGTGAAACGGATAGCTCCCACTTGATGTTCGCTGTCTTCCGTACTCGATGAGTGCGAAAGCCGAAGTGGAAGCGGTTGGTCACGTGAATGGACGAGATATGCTTCGTCGAGGGCGGCGACCTCCCCCATTTCACTGCCGCTTATGAGATTAGGCGGCGAAAGCGCAAACTCCTGTTGGCTAGAGAGCGTAAACCCAGCAGAGCGATATCTACAACAGGGAGATCTCGGTAAGTCGAGTAAACGTTCAAGCTCTTTGGCGTCCTTTGTACGTAGGTTATGGAACGATACGTCGATGGGTTCGTCTTCCCGGTCCCGACTGATAACCTCGATGCGTACCGCGAAATGGCTGCCGAGGCCGGACAGCTTTGGATCAAGCATGGTGCCCTCGAATACTTCGAAGGAGTTGGAGACGACATGGAGCCAGACATGGACGGCATGTCGGTGCGGACGTTCCCACAGCTTACCGAGGCCGAGGAAGACGAATCGGTCGTGTTCTCATTCATCGTGTTCAAGTCACGGGAGCACCGCGACGAAGTGAACGCAAAGGTGATGGACGATCCCGCGATGAACCCAGAATCTTTCGATGAGGAGATGCCCTTCGACGAAGAGCAGATGGCCTACGGCGGTTTCCGTTCCATCGTCAGCTACGAGGAGGGATAACAGAGACTCCGCAAAGAGTAGATCGGTCCACGATACTCCTACCGAACGGCTGCGGTCGCCGAGATATCACACCAATTGGTGTGACGAGATACGCACCACGAACTGCGCATAGATTGATCCGGAAGTCTCGGGGGTGGTCTACCTCCGCTTGATTGATTAGGGTCCATTCGTCCCACTGCTCCATGTTGCACTAAGCAGAACTAAGAGATCCTATCAAACGTATCAAACTCAGAGGATTCTAGAAGAAGCCCGATATGAGTTTCCCATATTACGAAGAGAGCATCTAGACCGGTTCAGGCGACTATTCAATAAATAATATACGTCATCTACGCATAGATGGTTGTATATGGAACTGAACATTTTCATCTCACTAGTTTCGGGAGTATTGTCGGTACCATATTTTAGCAATGCAATTAGTACGCTCAAGATATTTCGGCCGATTCGCTCGGGGACATACACAGAAAAGCAGATTGCTGACACAGGAGATTCAGTCGTATTACGAGGGGACATAACCGTTTACTCACCTCCAGAGGGATCTACCCAGCTATTTCCAGCTTATAATCCAGCAGTAGGAGCATATCTGTGGCGGATATCACATAGCGATAACTTATATGTCATAAATCTGGAAAATAGAACAATATCTCGGGCCAAAGTGGGGTACGAGTCCGGAATCGAGTATGGAGATTTCTCGATTACCACCAAGGAGGGAACTGCAAAGATCGATCCCGCGTGGCTTATTCGTACGCATAATACGATTTCATTGTCCGAGGCAACCATCTCAACAATACCGAGAACCATCAATATCTCGCCCAGTATGTGGTCATCGCCATACATCTATCTGAGAAGCACCGAGACCGTACACGAGATCGAAGACGTTAACGATCTGATCGAGTCGAAAGACGACGGAGCGCGCCAGTACTATGTTCAGGCGAAACCGATAGGGAGCGAAACAACACTTACCGTTTACGGTAACGTTCATACCGAGGACGGGACTTCAGTACTCTACGGAACTAATGCGGTACCTCTAGCGATTACAGATCAAGAACCGGCGGAATTTCGTCGCTATCTTACGAGACGGCTAGTAAAATACGGAGTACTTGCACCGCTACTCGTCGTCATTGCGATCTTAAACTGGTTTGTTATCTGAGTTCTATTGTATACTCGCTTTCGAGCCAGCGAGCGAGATTCCGGATGTGATACATTGTTGCTAGTATAGATGAATGAATTCTATTCGCTTGTAATAACTGCATCAAGCTGGCAGGGATCTAGAGTAGCATCTTGTTATAGAGTATGAATGTCAACATTCAAAGCACCTCCGACAAATTACTACTAGTACTACAGATGAAACACTGGATACTACAGTACGTCACAGAATGGCGGACATGGTGGGACCTTGCGGCGATAGCATTTCTTATCGCGTCGCTGTCTCTTCTGCTCCGTCTGTCGATCCCGCATGCTCTCTTGGTTATGCGGTGGGGATTTCTTGGGTCAATCGTGCTCTTTTTCATCGGCTTTGGCTGCCTTCATTGGACCCAAGAATCATCGAGGTCCTCATAATGAGATTCTCGGGCGAGCCAAAGGGAGCGCTCCGGTCATGGGTCAATAGCCAAGAACTGAACTAAACATATATCGTTTAGTAGTATAATTGACTTCTATAATGCAAGTAGCCAACCGCGCATTCAGTAGTGGAATTCTTCTCGTGATTGGTGGCGCGGTAGCCATCCAGTGGCTGATTCAAGAAAGCATCCTGTACATTGGTCACCCATTCAGTGCAGGCTGGGTTGGGATTGGTTATGAACAATATTTTGCATTCGTCGTTCCACCCACAATGATTGTCCTTTGTGGTGGCGTTCTCTTTGTTTTAGGAATGCTTCCCTGGCACCTGCAAAAGTGGTTCATGAATTAGACGAATTCCTACAGCCGCTCTCGGAAACGTTCTGCAAGTATACCAACCATCGTTTTGAACGCGAGTCTCTAAACGGAGATACCCTCGAATCCCAGAACAAGCCGAAATGAGCGCATGGGAGAAGTCAAAGATGACCGAACTGTCTGTTTCTCAGCAGTCATGGAAGGAGAGACGATTAAGGATTTCAAATGGTTGTTCTTAGGTGGGATACTTCTACTCACAGGTGCGACACTACTGTCAGAAATTGGTAATGTGATTTTTATTGTAGGTGCATTTATAATGGGAGTGGGAATTCTTCTACTCGCTGGCGGGTTTTTTGGTAGGGAAGTTCGTCAATCACTATCACCAGTTGACAGTAGTAGTAGATAAACAAGAATAGAGACAAATTGATTTGGAGGTACTAAAGTTATTGCACTGCCGCTTATACACCAAATATTCAATCGAAGTTACTTACCGTAATACGGCGACTCATACTCCCACATTTTGCACTAAGCAGTACTGAGACCACCGAACGAGATTATAAATATTTGAAAAACTCCCCGTAAAGGAATACCAGCTAAGTTATATTCATGCGAGTCGGATGAAGGAATATGTCGCCAGATCGTTCGCTTCATTCCTCCCCCTATTCGTTTGGACCAATCAAGCTAACGGAGGTTTCACTCATTTCTCTTCTTATTGGATTTTCATTGGTATTTATAGCTGCTCAGTTTCTCAACTTTACTTTCCGTGCGGCGTCTCTATGGGCATCTCTCCTCCATTTTGTGCTCGGAATATCCATACTTCTAAAAGGCGCTCAATTTTGTGGATTTCGAGTGAAGCACATCAAGTGAGGAATTCTTCCCAACAACGCAGAGATCATCGGAACAACCAAGAGATTCATACGAACAGTCGAACGATATCTGCAGTATGCCTCGTGATACATTCGTCTCATGGCGAACACTAGCTTTGTTTCTGCTCTGCCCTCCCTTAGCAATCGCCGCGATCGTTCTCTTTCCACTGACGCTGCTCATACTCTTCTGGCTCTATTATCGGGGAAAGCGGCGAGCAGCAGGTGTGTAAGCCCACTATAGACAATACCTTATGAATCGCAGATACCGGAGGTGATCTACTGTCGGTTCAGAACTAGAAGGGATTCATGCGAATCAGTTCAGAAAGCATATACACGGTCATGACGCGCGTTTAAATAGATGCCCTCTCGACGACAATTCCTCCGTGGGGTTGGGGGAACCGCTCTCCTTGGTACGGCTGCCGGCAGGGCTGCCTATCTCGATCTCGGATTCGTTCGCACGAAAGCTGGCGGAGGTGGCACCAATACAATTGATCTTGATTCACCGAACAGAGAGGTCTTCATTCCTCCGAAGGATTTCGATGCATACGCGACCCAAATGCATGAGCAGTATGGTGGTGCCGCTATCCCGTGGACCGACCCCGAGTCACTTGCTGGTGAGTTTGTTGGTGCATACACGCGACAGGTGACAATCGTGCCAACAGAGCAGTATGCGATGCAGGACGCCACCATTCTCGTTCACCAGCTTGGCAGCCGTCGCTACAAAATACGGTTATGGAGTGCAGGTCGGTTACTGGGCAAAAAATATGACGTTGATCCCTGGGGACTCTATCAGAAAGAAACCGCCTTTACTTGGCTTAAACAAGAAATTTCGGTAGGTTACGAGGGGGAGCTGTCGGCTGATACAACCCAGTCAGGTAGTGGTCGTACGTCTGTCGCTGGAGGGACAGTGACTGTTCCCGATGGTTCGTATGAGATGGGACTCAGCCCTGTCAATGAAGTCAATTATCGATCGCGCTGGGAGGGGTTTGCGACAACCGACGTTCCACTCATTGGTGCATGTGAAGTGCAATTTAAGACCGGTACGAAGCCACGATTCGACTGGTCGTTATCGTATGGAGTTGGGATTCGTACGCCGTTCTAATGCGAGTATAGCGCTTTTCGCATCTCACAACAGCTTATTTTGCTCGGTTGCAGTCACCGATCCCAAATAAGCTAAATTCGAGACATCAACCCTTTTCTTGCACAGAATTGGTGATCAGTAACCACCTAGTTTGCTACTTCTGAATGTATCCTCAGAAGATATGGTTGATTTGGATCAGAGATCAAGAGCAGCAGCTACATCGAGGAGACCAGCACCACTTTCAGTTGGCGTTAGTCCGATATCTTCGGCCGTGTCTGTGAGTTTCCGGAACGTCTCTTCATGTGACAGGCCAGTAGCCATGAGTTGTGCCGCCGCACCAGAGACGTGTGGGGCAGCCATTGAAGTGCCAGAGAGTTTGGAGTAGTTTCCGAAGTAGGTCGGATACGTCGAGCGAATATTCTTCCCCGGCGCAGCCAAATCGATTTCTGGCCCTGTTGAAGAGAACGAGGCAAGAGTATCGGGCTGGGTTGTGGCACTGATGGCAAGTGTAGTTGGATAGGCAGCCGGATACCCAACACAATTCGTACACGGACCACTGTTACCAGCAGCAGCGACAAGCAGAACGCCTTGGTTGTGAGCATACTCACATGCATCACGCATGAGATTCGAACTCGACCCGCCAAGACTGAGGCTTGCGACATCCCAGCCCTGTTTCGCGGTGTACTCAATGCCAGCAGCGATATCAGACGTGCTCCCAGCTCCAAGTGCAGTGAGTACTTTCACTGGATGAAGCGTTGCCTGCGTGCTTACGCCGACAACACCACGATTATTATCCACTGCATTCGCGATTCCTGCACAGTGAGTTCCGTGTCCATTGTCGTCCTGCCACTCGGGATACAGATCGAAGTTGATGCTCGCGCGACGAGAGTGAAGTCGGCTTTGTTCCTGATTACTGAGTATATTCCCAACGCCGTACGAGAACGATCGTCCCTGACCAAGATTCGACTGTAAATCGGGATGCGTGCTATCAATCCCAGTATCAATAATTGCAATATCAGCACCCGCGCCCGTTTTGCCATTGTTATGGGCGACATCTGCGTCAATACGATCGACGCCCCAGGGAGTTGATTGGCTCAGGGCGTGCATTCGTTGATCACGTTCGACATACCGAATACCGCGTTGGTTACTAAGTGCCGAGAGACTACGCTTGGAGACCGCTCGTTGGGGAAGTTCGACCGTCAACGCGTTAAACTCGAATGTTCGGGCGACATTCGATGCGGTGTTAACAGCAGCGTCGTATCCACGGCCATCTTCATAGCCAATGTTGACTGGGACTACATCTTCCGGCTTGAAGCCAAGAAAGCCGCTGAGTGACGTTGTTCCAGCGATTGCGGCACCGGCTGAAAGAAATCGACGGCGGTTCGGTTGCGATGACTCTGTTTGTGTTTCTGGCTCGTCCATTGTTAGTATTTACTCACAGGAAGAGATTAGAAGCAAACGTTGAATAATTAACTAAATCGCAGACACTAAATAACTGTTTGATCCCGCGTCATTCGCAATACCGGGTCAGGTATGGTACTGCAGTAGTCCCATTTCATCAACGCCAAGAATATCAAAATCTATCGACGATAAAAGAGCACTAAGCAAATGTGGAAACACCTGATCTTGAGTAAAGCAACAGGTAGAAGCTGCTGTTATCAACTATAGAACGTAGATTTTGCAGGGTTAGAAAAGGAATCTTTGGTGGAGATTGGTAGGTGAGAAAATCGCGTACAGATTGGTTCTCGTTGAGACCAGTGCACCCAATGCATGGGCACTGGATGAAGGTCTCCCAGTAGCACTTCAGCGTATAGTTGAGCATCAGAAGTTCAATTTGAAAGAAAATATTATAATACAACAGTAAATAGATCACAACTATGCCATCAACTGACCCTCCAGCCACCATTCGTAGCTCCCGATGGTGGTACCTGATCGCCATCATTCCGATAATTGAACTTCTTATGGCGTCCATCGCGGGTGCCACGTTCTTCCTTGTCTTCGCTCTCGACCAAACCCAGATACTCGGATTTAACGAAACGACGATCGCGATGGCAATGGTACTGCTTTCAATCGTCGTCTTTCTCGTCATGATTCTGTTGCCCTACGCAGTGTATCGTGATCTCGAGTTACTAGAGGAGTACGTCACGCTCACACAGTGGCGGTTCGATCGTCATCAATTCCTTATTGGGGCAGTGGCTGGTGTCTTTTTACCGATCCTTGGGTTCGGTGTCGCCCTTTACTACCTCTATCAGCGTCATCACCATGTTGGTATTCCATGAATGTGAGGGTAATAATGAGTTTTAGACGACAAGTAGGAACCAAAATACTAGGAGAAAAGTGAACTAAATGACAGAGACAAATGTCCCGGCGATCGAATTAGATAATGTGACGAAACGATATGGTGATGTTACTGCGCTTGATCAAACCTCCTTGACCATCAAGCGTGGAGAGATCTTCGGATTCCTCGGTCCGAATGGAGCTGGAAAAACAACAGTCATCAACTTATTACTGAATTTTATCACCCCTACTGCAGGAACCGTTCGTGTTCTCGGGCGGAATGCTCAGCACGAGAGCCTTTGGATTCAGGAGCGAACAGGGGTTCTGCCAGAGCACTCCGATGTTTACGACCGACTGACTGGCTGGGAACATATCGAGTTAGCAATTGAGTCCAAGAATGCTGCCGACAACCCTCAAGAGATTCTCGATCGCGTCGGACTCGTTGATAATGCTGGTCGAAGAGCTGGTAGTTATTCAAAGGGAATGGCTCAGCGTCTCTTGCTTGGGATGGCGATTGTTGGATCTCCTGACCTCCTGATTTTAGATGAACCAACAACGGGACTTGATCCGGCCGGTGCCCAGCAGGTACGCGAGCTCGCGATTGCTGAAAACGCTCGTGGTGCAACAGTCTTCTTTTCAAGCCACATTCTCAGCCAAGTAGAAGCAGTTTGCGATCGCGTTGGTATTCTTCATGAAGGGACACTTGTTACCGAAGGATCTCCCGATTCGTTACGCGAGGCCACAGCGGATCGCACGCTTACGGTTACAGTCGACTCCATTCCCGATGGAGTACTCCACTCTATCCGGCAGCTATCCGGTGTTTCTGATGTGACGGTCGATGATTTGACCCTCACAATTACGCACACGGATGTAGCAGAGACAGAGATTCTCAATACACTTGAAAACGCAGGAGCATCGTTAGAGACATTTTCGACTGATTCCGATTCACTGGAGAATCTATTCTTGTCCTATACACGCGAGGAGGTGGAGGAGCGATCCCCATGAACGTACTCGTTATTGCGAAAAAAGATTACCGGGAAGCCATCCGATCACGTGTGTTGCTCGGGTTGACACTCCTGTTTGCCCTCTTCACAACGGTTGGAGCGTATATTGTTTCATTCATTCCAACACTTGGAGGTCCTGAGGGCGCGCAAGTAGAGGTGAATCTCGTGTATGGACTAGTCGCCCCAGCGAGTATTCTTGTCCCCATTATTGGGTTACTGCTTGGATACAAGGCTATTGCTGGTGAACGAGAGAGTGGAAGTTTGAACTGTCTACTTAGTTTACCACATACCCGGCTTGATGTTGTTCTTGGGAAGGTCGTCGGCCGAACAGCGGTAGTCGCCATCTCGATTGTGATTGGATTTGCGGCCGGAAGCATCGTTGTGATGCTTCTTTCTGGACCATTTTCACCGGTGTTATACCTTGCATTCATTGCAACCACAATCGTTCTCGGAATGACGTTTGTTTGCCTTGGGGTTGGACTCTCGGCAGCGGTAACTTCGACATCACGTGCTGCGTGGGGTGCATTCGGAGTCTTTGCTCTGTTTCAGTTTCTCTGGAGTTTTATTGCGCTCCTCATTCAGTATGCTCTTACTGGCTCTGTCATACCCAAACCGCCACTTCCAGAGGGATATCTGTTGTTTTCAAGACTTAATCCACAGAGTGCGTATTCGACTGTCCTCTCATCGTTTGTACCGCCAGAACAGTCACTTAATACTGGATCGATGATGACCCGAATGACCGGTGGTAATGTCCCAGTTTTCTTCAATGGCTGGTTTGGGTTTGGGGTCCTCGTTCTGTGGGCTGTGGTCCCTCTTACCCTTGGATACCTTCGATTCCGCAATTCTGAACTCTCATAAGATTTCTCAGTAAATGTCCGATATTGCGATGAGCGTTTTCAGTCTATAGCGGATACTGTCGGATGGTCTCGATGTAGCACTTCAGAATCCCTTGGTTACTCGAGGAGGGGATCTGCAGTAGCCCACAGTTGTTGGAAATACCTCTCAAACTCTTCAACGACGTGTGAATTTTTGATTCCTAGCACCCCGATCCGGTCGTCACCGAACACTGGGTGTGGGATGTCAATGGTTGTCTCTACTCGATCGATCACATCGAAAGAAAGCACGACCTCGGGGATCGTTCTAATAGTCACGTCTGCCGATTGATCATTAATCAGGCGCGGGACTCTATCAGGAAGTACAGTGACTACCTTTTCACTCAACAGGAGATCGACTGTGAGATCCGCACTAGCACCATCGAAGAAGGCTCCTACTTCGTTTTGGAGTGTTTCCCATGATGTATTCTCATAGGGTGTCCCAACGATCGCATGGACAAAGTCTTCCGCAGTTTGCATATGTTGCTGAAGCGCTGTGCTCATCTCGTCACTCCCGAGCGATCCGAGCCAGAAACTACTCTCGGCAGGCGGTGTCGGCAGTAGGTTTGAACGAACGGTTTCAGCCCGCTTTCGATAGCGATTCCACTCTTGTTTCAGTTCGTATGTTCTCTCGGCTAGAAGCCTGTCGACGGCGGTTTCTGGCTGCACGGCGACGTATTGTTTTGGGTCGTTTACCTGCATCCGGATCAGTTTGCGAGCTTCGAGGCCGTTGAGCACATCGTAAATACGGCCTTTTGGAACGCCACTACTATCGGAGAGTTCAGTCGCGGTTACTGCTCCTGTCACTAGTAGCGTCCGATATACTTTCTCCTCGTAGCTTGAGAGACCAAGTTCGCCCAACTCCGTCATAGATTATCGTTGTAAGTCCAAACAAATTGTAAGTGGTGTTTTGTTTCAATAATCTCATATCGGTGAATCCCAGACCTACTGCTATGAATCCGTACGTGCTGCTTGCTGGTGCAATACTCTCCGAACTCATCGGAACGACTGCCCTCAAACTTTCAGATGGGTTTTCTCAACCAGTTCCCAGTCTCGGTGTCGTCGTCGGATATGGGATCGCTTTCTATCTTGTGTCTCTGACCCTCGAAGAGCTACCGATCGGTGTCGTCTATGGGACATGGGCAGCATTGGGGGTTGTTGGTGTCGCAGCGATTGGTATCGTTCTTTTCGATGAGCCAATAGATATAGCGGGAATTATCGGAATTCTCCTCATTATCGGTGGTGTGTACTGCGTTAATGTCGTCTCACAAATGTCTGCTCACTAATGGGGATTATTACGAAGGGGCTTGACCCGTCGAATAGGAGCAGTGGATAATAAAATTTTACTGATTTGACCGCTTCGGTGATAAGAGAGCGTCAAGTAATATGCTCTATTGAAAATGTGGTACGGGGGTACGATCAGAGCGTCTCGGCGAGATCAAAAACACGACTCTCAGAATCGTGTCTTCAACATCGTTTCCTCTGGCCATTGGTTGCATTTCGGAACTCCTTAAATTAGGCGATAAAGTTATTTGTAGATGAAAACCAAAAAAGCCAACCATGAGTTATGCTAACTCGTCCGTACTCTTCGGCCGCGACCGACACCGTACCCGCCAGGTTCTCCTCCTCGCTACAATTATTTTCTTTGCAAGTCTTGTGGTGTACACGAGTTTTCCGATCTATGAAAGTTTCCCGTTCACGTTTGTGGTGGTTGTGCCCTCTATTCCAGTGATAGCAGGCGCTGTGGCACTAGTCAGTGCCTACCTCAACGACGGTCTCCTCGTGAGTGCATTGGTGCCAGTGATGGCCGTCATCGGGATGGAACTCTCATTGGGTATTTGGCTCTATTTTGATCTTGTTCCAAGTTATGACCCTGCCGGATTTGGTTTCATACCCGTACTCCTTGCAGTTGCCTTCGGAATTGGTATCGGTGTAGCCGCCATTGGAGCTAGCACACGACGAGTTGTAACCTACATCAATTCCTGAAGTCTAAAAAGGTTTGAGACGTGGACACACCCGATTTCGAGTGAAGAATGGCAACTGAAACGCGGTTACTAACTACAGAGTATCTACGTATCGACGGTCCTCAGAAACAGTGCCTGTAGGACGCCGAAGAACACGCCAAACGCGAGAGCATACCCGAGATTTTCACTGATTGGGCCGCCGAAGCTCACGCTCAATGGAAGCAGTATCACGGCGGTACCGAACAGCACCATGAGACCACACCATTTGGCGGGGTGTGATTCAGCCCATTTAGTAAGTCGTTTGTTGTACGAACGAACCGAAGCGAGAGGACCCATATCCCTAGTAGGATGTAGATTTCGCATAATGGTTAGGATGCTGTTCGACTTACGGCACGAATTGCGGGTAGATTGGCTCCTTGGTATCGGAGGTAGACTTTTTCCACTTAGAGGTTAGAGAGTAGAAATCAGCTTCTTGTAGGAGAGAAGGTCCGCCTTGTACTACTGACGATCCGTATCCGAATACCATTTCCAGAAATCAATAGTGGTCCAGCATGTATACACGAGTGAGAGCGGGATCAGGAGATAGAATAGATCGAGACGAGTAACGATCAAATCGAGACTGTTTGTTCCGGGTGGAGAGTATAGCAGTGTCGCAACGAAGACAGCGATCCCAACACCAACGTTACTGATGTGCCAGAGAAGGGCATCGGCTTGGATAATCTTCTCACCGAGTGCATCCATGTGTACTAGTAAACTCCTCGTGTTCTGATCGTCTCTCCACACCTCTTCGTTGGACACGGTAGCACGTCTTAAGAGAAGTTTGAGAACTTGGTGTGCAAATTTTGATCGATTTATCCGATAAAATGTGAACAGATCAATTCAAGGATCTCAGGGTCGGTATACTGCTGCTTATTAGTAGGATGGCTGTTGGCACATGCATGACTAGTTGTGGTTTCAAAATCAGACGAATAGTGGTTATTTGAATAGCTCACTATTGAGTCCGTCATACCCTTTCCAATAGCCGCGAAGCCACACATAGCCAAGGGCGAGGAAAACGGTACCCGCGACGATTGACCCAATTGCGTCCATATTTAGAACTACAATTCAAACCGCTAAGAAGTTACCGCTGGTGAGAGTCTACTGCTGCTATATCAATACTGATCACAAATTCGGCTTATTGTTGAATAGAGAGTGTGAGTCTATCGGTCAGGCGCTAAACACGATATCCAGGACGATCGCGACAAGACTCAAGCAAGCACAACCAATGATCACAACGAGTGCACCGGCAGAAATACTGAACTCGGCAGGGTCAGTTCGGAGCGACTCGTAGCCAGCGCCGAGAATCATTCCGCCTCCACTCACCGCAAAAAGGAGTGAAGTAACACTCCATTCTCCGGCAACAAATGTGGCACTCGCGTTCAGAAGAAACGACAGTCCGAGGACAGCAAGAGCCCCGTTATAGAGATACATTCGCTCCATGAATCGTCATTCCTCACCACTCTACTAAGTGATTAGGATGATTCGATCCATTCGTTCAATACGCACGGCGAACCGGCCACAGATAGATTCAGGGGAACCTGGGATGATCCACTCCCGTTTATCGATTCACACCCGATCTCGAGTGAAGATCCGGTTTCTCGAAATTTCGTTATACACTGCAGGAGATACTCTTATTCACGGAGATCTACAATAGAGAAGTATGCATAATAGACAGTACCGCTCACTTGTCTCAGTATATCTCCTCATATTAGGTGGTATTCAGGCGATTGCGTTCCTGATGATGGATGAAGTGTTGTTCGCAGGATTCGGTCTTGCATTAGCACTTGGAGCAGGTGTTTCTCTGTGGGTTGACACACGGTCTACTGGCCAACAAGCGGTCTAACCATCAATTTCACACGAGAGAAGAGTGGGTATGAGAGGAACAAAGCCGCTTTGTTGACTACCACATCTAAACGAGACAGAAGAGATTTTCCTGCCAAATTAGTCGATCAGCTACAGCGGTTCACTGCACAATTATCAGAAGAGGAGTTACCGATAGGGATATAGTGATTAAACGACAATTATAGAAGTGATGCGGCCAGCACGGTTCGTAACGTACTGTTTTCTGTATAGCGGAGTGTTGTTATTGATCCAGTCTTTAATGGCCTCACAGTTCCAGTTGAATGTTGAGAGTATTCTTCGAACGGGGGTTGGACTACCGATTTTACTAATTGGGCTTGTTCGGTTATGGTTCCCAGAGAAAGAAGAGCGAAAGCCAACCGAGTATGGCGCATTGACCTATGCGATGGCGGGTTTTTCGCTTGCAATCACGGCGATTGTTCTCGCACAACTATTCATACCGATGTAGCGTCGGATAGTTACCTGACCGATAGGTGGACATCAGATCTCAAGTGAAGTACATCAAGTGAGAACTGCTAGCGTGTAAAGTGTTCCTTCATCGCTTCAAAACACTTCGAAAAAATAGAGTTTACAAAATCACTGTCGGATCAGCTAATAACAGTTTGATGGGTCGTATTTTTGGCTGCAGCAGCATACCACGACGGCTTTGAGACCTGTGTCTCACCGATCGCCGAGTAATTCGCTGTCTCTTGGATCCGAATAGTTGATCCATTATACGTTCCTGTCCCAGTGAACGAATAGCGGTGAACAACACCCCATGAATCGACTACGGCGGTAAACGAGCCATTTGTGACCGTCACGGGCTGAAATGAACGTACCAAAGATGAAGGAGTGCTCAAATTGCTCGAGTGTAAGCGGTACAAGTTGGGCGCTGAGCTGGAATTGTTTGCCTTCGTAATTG
>NZ_JAJFAY010000017.1 GCF_021083305.1 Haladaptatus sp. DYF46
CGGGTGTTGCCGTCCGCTCACGCTCCCAACATTCAAGCGTAGCCGTGTCTAAACACTTTTTGAGTAGGTTTGGGAGTAGCATCAATCACTAACTCTTCGACCTGCTCGTCCTTATCTAGACAGTGCTGAACGTTTTAAGATGTGTGATTCATTCTATAATCAGAATAGAACGTGCGATGGCAGCGAGGTCGATTTCCTGAATTTTTAATTTCGCCCCCTATTCAGAGCAAACCATTCTTCCGTAGTTCGATGGTATTTACTCCAAATCGAGCGTCTCAAATGCCCGTTCAGGCGGACGAGCGTGCGTATTCAATTCCCACTCAAATCCTCGATTGTCGTGAAACGTCCGATGGAATGGCGCATTCCGTTCAACTTCACACCCAAGCGATTCGGCCCGACTCGTGATCGCTTCGAATGATTCTTCATCAACGTCGAGTGCCACGTGGTCAACTTGACGCTCTGTCGTGTGCTTATCTGCTTCAGCGACTGCGAGGAAGAAGTCATTTCGCCCCAGAAACGACATATACGGGGTGACATCTTTTGCGAGGGCTTCGTCCCATGTGACGGTGTCTGGTACCGTTCCTGGCTCGCCATTGAGTGTGCCCTCCCGAAACAACACATCCATATCGAATAGCTCCTGATAATACGCTTCACCATCGGGAACGTCGTCCACGAGAAGGACTAAATGGTGAACTCCACTGATTCCCATATCAGGAATTCTCGTTGACGAGGCTAAAAACACCCACAAATTCGTTGCTTTCATCACGTCACTAATAACCCTGGTTAATGGGTAGTCGATTGGCACCGGTACCTCTCGGTTCATTCGGGAGGCTATAGTATCCCTAGTCCGATCAGACACCCATGGCTGATGATGACGAGATCGTGGTTGAACACCTTTCAACAGAGATGGCCTTCGAGTTAGTGGCACACGAAACACGTTTAGCCATCCTCGAGGTCCTGAATACGGCCGACCAACCCCTTTCGTTCGGCGAGCTTCGTAATCGAGTTGGTGCTGACGACCCCGGTGGCTTCAACTATCATCTCAACAAACTTGTCGACCGCTTCGTCACAAATGGCGAACAGGGGTATAAACTCGCAGATCCTGGTCGCCGAGTCGTTGGTGGGATTCTCTCAGGCGGCTATTCGAAAGCACTCGATGCCGATCCTGTCCCTGTCGATGGCACCTGTTCGGAGTGCGATGGTCAGTTAGAAGCGCAGTTTCACGCCGGCGGAATACGCATCGTTTGCCACGACTGTGAATTCGAATTCACTGATCCCCAGATTCCAGCCGGTGTTTTCGAGGGTATTGCACGTGAAGATGCACCACTAGTTGCTGATCAATGGGTCAAACGGATTCACTCTGTTGCTGAGTATGGGTTTTGCTACAATTGTGATGGCCGCCTAGACCGAGAGGTTGTCCTCCCAAGCGATGATCATGCACCAGACTGGCTCACTGGCGAGGATCTCGAAGCAACCGTCATCTATGACTGCCAGCGATGTGGTGTGAGCTGGCAATCAATTCTTCCCTACGCGATTCTGCACCATCCGGCAGTAATCGCATTCCACTATGAGCACGGCATCGATCTTCGCACTACTCCCGATTGGAGTCTTGACTGGCCAACGAGCGGTATCTCGCACGTCGTGAATAGCGATCCTGTCCACGTTGAAATTCCGATCTCGCTTGACGATGAGACTCTCCTTCTTACCGCCGATCGCCATCTCGACGTGATTTCTCAGCGCACAAAGTGACACTCCTAGAATAGATGTGTATTTCTGCAATCGCAGCTACAGAAATGTACTTCTACAAACTATTATCGGCGAGCAGGCTAATTCACTCGTCTATGGGAAGCCTCTACCGAAATCGATCGTTTCTCCGACTTTTCCTTGGTCGGATTGCAACTAATGCAGGAGACAGCCTCTATGCTGTGGCAGCGATGTGGATCGTCTATGATTTAACCGGCTCTTCATTCTATACTGGGCTCGCAGGCGCACTGCTATTCAGCACGCAACCACTGCAGGTGTTTTTAGGGCCATTCGTCGATCGGTGGTCACTCCGACGGGTGCTCGTGATAACCCAGAGTATCCAACTCGTTGGTGTCCTCGTAGTGCCACTCGCAGCAATGACGGGGCATCTTTCGGTCTGGGTAGTTCTCGTTCTCATGCCACTCTTAGAGTTACTCAACCAATTTGTGTACCCTGCTCAGCATGCAGCACTTCCGCAACTCGTCGAGAAGAGTCAATTAGTCCGTGCAAATTCGCTCTTCTCGTTTGCCTACCGGGGCGTGGATATGGCCTTCAACACCGCTGCGGGCGTGCTCATCACTCTCATCGGTGCAGTCAGTCTCTACGTTGTTGATGCGGTCACTTTTGCTATTGCACTTGTTCTGTTCGCCGGACTTTCGGTGCCGAACACGTCAGCCAACACCGAAACACCAGATTCAGAAACAAACGCTGACGATATGAGTCCCGAAGAATCAACGCTGTGGGCACGATACATCACCGATCTCAAGACAGGGTATTCGTACATCCAGGGGTCACTAATTCTGTGGATCTTGCTTGGGGCGATTGTCGCTAATTTTGCGTATGGGATGGCGATGGCAGTGTTGCCAGCGTTTGCCGACACGATTGGTGGGCCAACTGCGTATGGTCTTCTGGGTGCAGCGATGGGAGCTGGAAGCCTTCTTGGTGCAGCTAGCGCCTCGTTGGTTGAAGACTATCCGTTTGGCCGTCTGATTATCGTCAGCAACATCGTTTCTGCTGGCTGTCTCTTTGGGGCACTCGCTGTGTCTGGACTCTGGCCGACTGTAGCACTCTTCTTCCTGAGTTTCGTTCCAGGTGGTGCAACGGGCGTGATGAACTCCTCGATGTTTCAATCTGCAGTCGATGATGATGTGCTCGGACGAGTCATGTCTGTCCGTAACAGCACGAGTACTCTCTTGATGCCCCTTGGTTCGTTACTTGGCGGGATAATTGCTGCTGACTTCGGCAGTACAGTCGTTGTTGCGAGTCTTGGCGTGGCATCGGTTTTCTCTGCTGGCTATTATCTGGTAGTCCCGAATCTTCGTTCGTTGCCGACCGTGACTGAAGCTGATCAGACAACGCTAGGATTGGGGTCTTCGTCTTCAGTATCACGAATCGCCACGGAGAGAGATGGGACTCCGGAACCGGGTGAGTAATCTTTGAGGAGGTCAAGGATTTGTATTTTATAAAGTGAATATATAAGATTTTTATATTTTATATCAAAAATAAACTCGAGAGGTTGTACTAGAAATGCCCCACTCTCGATGACTTAGGAGGTTACAAACCGTCACCACTTGATATGAGCGAAGATGCCGCGATCATCGGACATAATACAGGCAGACAAACATTGCCGCTCCTGCAACAGCACATGCTCCAGCATCAACACATCGACCTCACCTATTACGCGACTGTCCCAAGTCGTGAAATTGCATCATCGGCAGGTAAACAAGTGTCAGAGGCAAGGCAGTGGTACACACCAGAGTACTCCGTGAGAGCGATCTCCCGCCAGACACTGTCCAGTTCGGTATCGAAGCCATCCGAGCCGTAGATAGCGATTCAGCCAACGTCTGAAGAACAGCGTGCAAAATCGCAACACATCCACACCACGAACTGCGCACAGAATGATTCGGGAGTCCCGGGGGTGGTCTACTTCCGCTTATGGATTTAACCGGCAGAAAATCAGGTTCAGTCTTCTTGTTTGTCCTCGTCAGTGAAGTCATTGTCAATCGCATCGAGCAGACTACCGGATAGCACTTCTAGCTTGGTGGCGATTACTGCCATCAATTCCCACGCTCGTTGTCGCCGACCTAAATCAAATTGTTAGGTGGGTTCATTGCTAGCCAGACCAGAAGTGGATACACTGAAGTTAGTATAATATACTAACACCTGTTAGCACCTGTACCGCCGAAAAACGAACGAATGCGAGAATGAGAGAGGCCGGAAGCGTTCGCGAGAGTTAGTGAGAGTCAGCGAGGAGATCCGTCACCCACACATCAGGACGGGGAGGGTGTAAATCGCCCATCTCAAGCACCGCATCCGGTGCAGCGAGACGATGGCCGCACGGACTCACATGGACCCGCGACGGACCCGCCACCGTCATCGTCCCAACAACTCCCAAACAGTGGGGACAGCGGTACTTCTGCGTCATTCGGTGACCTCCTCGACGCGCAGCGACCCACCGCAGTCGCCACAGCTGTACTGCTCGGGTTGTTTGACGAGTTTCGAGCGGCGATAGCGTGCAAGTTTTCCACCGCACCCATCGCAAATCACCCACCAGTTCGGCGATGTAAATCGCTCGCAGTACTGTGAGGTGTCGAGTGCATCCGTCCAGCGGGCGAACGTTCGCCCGTGGTCCGCTTTGCCGAACTCGTGATACTGCCATGCGTGAATCAGTTCATGACGCACGGTCGAACTGAATTGCTCCCAGCCGTGTTGCTCGAATGCGTCCCATGCGAGCGAGATCGTCATTTCACCGGTCGCAGGGTCGTATTTTGTCGCACCTGCTGACCGTTGTCGTTGGGTCGAGATTTCCCATTCAATCGCTTCAACAGGCAGGTCAGGGAAATGCTCAGCGGCGACGTCCGCCGCGTGCTGTTGCGCGCGGTCGAGCAGGCCGCGCTCTGTCGTCAGTGTGTCTGCGCGTTCGGCCGCATCCGCACACTCGGTGAGCGTTCGCTGGGCACCATCGGACAGCGTTGTTTGGCGTGACATAAATGGAAGAGTGAGACTGGGTTAGTTCGGCAGTTCTTTGCGACCCGTACGAACGCACGGCCAACACGGGAAGCCATTCAGTCCGTCACAGTCGCACTCTTCAGGTTCAGCCTCGTTTTCGTCCGTCCCGTCGTCCGATGGGAACGCCGTGAGCGTCCCGTCATCAGTCGCATTCTCGACGGCAGTCATGTGCTTGCAGAACGCGCTCCGGTGGACGTGATGCGGGCAGGTACACGCCATTGCGTCGCCCGTCACGTCGTCCAGCGTCACGACGTATTGGTGTTCAGCGGGGTTGTCGTGGCTTTCATTGGTCACTTCGACCTGTCCGGGGGCTTCAACGTGGAAGCCGAACTGTTCCCACTGCGCGCGTTTCCGTGCCTTCTCGTCAGATTCAAGTTCCGTAGGCGATTTCGTACTCATGGTCTTCTGGGTTGGATTTCGGAAGACCGGTGCCGGGTGTGCCATCACCCGGCGCGTTTCTACACGCCCGAGGGCACCGTTCTTCCTACGTATTCCTTATGCGGCATAGGTAATAAAACCACCGAATTCCTTACAAGGAATAAGCTTATGTCGCGTGGAAATGAAAGAGTAAGTATGACAAAGAACGATAAACGGCCTCGCAATGAGAGCGGAGAATATGTCCAAGAGCACACAGAAGAGGCCGTCTTAGAGGTCATGAAGCCGCTCGAACCCTACATGACGAGCGAGATTGCAGACAAACTGGATTGGTCGCGACGGTCGGCCTATAACGTTCTCAGCCGCCTTCTTGAAAACGACGAAATTCGCAAGAAGAAGCCCGAAGCTCGACGCGTGATATGGATTCGCCCAGAATAGCTGTCGCTCGTAGGAATTGACAGCGAAGGGGGCGTGATGCCCGTCCTCGCAAAGTAACCAGCTAAATCTACATGTTTCCGGACATATAGGTCTTGTTCGTGGATATTGGTATTCAGAACGGCATATGAGAATTTTTCGCGATAGACGCGCCAGCCTGTCCGTCAGTCCTCCGTTTTGCGTCTGCAATAGAACGACTTGGCACACAGCTCGATGGTGCTGGCAAAGTTTGGGAGCAGTAGCACTATACAAAAGGAAAACTAGTTCAGTGCGATACTCAGGACTAGTATGCAAAGGAAACGACTAATGGAGATATTCTTATGGCGATACGCAAGTTTGAGTTTCCGGCGGTAACTACTCGGTGGGTGGCGGATACGGTTGAAATGGAACGGTGAGTGCATCATCAGCCTGAAAATATTCATGACCAGGCGAGTTGAGATAAGGGAAATATAGCCCTCAAGCGGTTATTCAAGTATTTCTGATAAATATAAAAATATTAAATTGCCATTATAATTGAGCTTGGATAATGTGGTAATAAATCATAGGTACAACAACCATTTTACTCATCAGAAAGTTTATCATCTTTGATGTAGAATTTGAAGTATGAGACGGAGGAGTGTAATTGGTGGTGCTGTACTAGCCTTCACTAGCATCTCGGGATGCTTAGGTAAAGTTTCGACGAATTTAGGCTCGAAGCCAAAGGATGACACAATGACAAATAAAATTAACTTCAATAGATCGGTATCCATAGAACAGGTTGATTCGGTTCCAAGTCGCTATCCCGTTGATTTAAAAATCGAAGTTGTACAATCAAAAATAACAGAGAATCAAACAGCTCATCTTATGACAACTGTGACGAACACAAGTAATACAGCAAGAAAGTTTGACTTGCCGTACTACAAAGGAGCAAGTGCAGACGCAGGTGAACCAGGGATTCTCCTATATGCACTAAGTGCTCCAGATAGCCCATCCGCTCAATACGCTCCAGATTGCATCGGGACCGACGGGAAATCACAGAATAATTTAAAGTGGAGTAATGAAGCAATAAGAATGATCTCTATTGAACCAAAGAAATCAACAAAAGAAGAGTTGATAGTTGTTGATGATCCAACGACCTCAGGATGTATACCAACCGGAGAATACAGATTTGAGTCAAGTTATAATATCAATAGCTCAGATAGTAATGAAATCGGATTTAAGTGGGGATTCACCCTACAGATTGATGAATGATAATGGAATATGTTTATAAGATCAAGAGCGAATTCACGTTGCGAAAGTGAACCCAGCACCGGCACTACTAGCCAATCTGTAGGCACCAAATCCTCCAACAGTCCATGCAGATGGATTGGAACAAATTGTACCCATGTTAGAACCAGTCCTATAAGAATTGACACCAATCATATAAACCCCGGATGCCATATCAGCATAAAGCGGACCACCAGAGTCACCCCCTGCAGTGGTCGCAGAAAGTTCTACACCATATCCATCCATATCTACACAGTCAAATCCACCATATACACTTACGTCAGAAATATGTCCTGAGGTTTTCCCTGTCGAGCAACCGTATTTATATACTGTTTGTTGAGAGCTAGACCAGCTAACCATAGCTTGATAGGTAAGATAGCCAGTGACTTGTTCTCGATTTCCATCTCCATTGAATATTTTGTTGTTGAAGTATATATCATTGTCATTATCTCTCTTGATACCTACCCAATCGTGTACAGTATGCCATTCATTCACATAACCAATCCGGTTACCTGCATGTGTTGCTTCGTCTCCACCTGGGTTTGAGGAACAAGCATCAAATAGATGAGCTGCTGTTAAGAGATAAAATGTTCCGCTATCATCTTTAACCCTACAGCAAGCTGTTCCATCTTCAACTTGTCCTCCACCTGGGAGACTATAATAAAGACCGGCTCCATGACAGGGCCATGCATTTGGTTCTAGAGGCTCTGCATCGACAATATTAATCTTAATACCGTCAACCTTGTCAGGGAGATCTACCTTATTAATATTGTTTTCAACATACATTTTTATTCCCATTTTCCTTCGGCCCTGAATCGAGTCACTAATTGGAGATAAACTTAGTTTTTGAAACTGATCTTTATGCCTTTCACGAGTTTCTTCTAATGCATTTCGTGCTTGTTTAGTTTGATCCAACCATTTTTTGTTTACTTTTTCACTGTGCATAACAGTCTCCCCACTCATTGCAATTGGAATAGTGGTTGTTGAAGACATCCCTAAGATATCAAATGAAGGTATTGAACCAATACCGACCATACCGCCTAATTTCTTTAAGTACGTACGTCGTCCTTGTTCACCATGTTCTTCTGGCATACATCTCAATTGAAAACCTACATCATCATATATTTATCTGAATTAATCATTATATCCATATCGATAATTATATAATAAAACGGTGCCTTCATATATGAATCACATTACTTAATGGAGTTTTTACCGATATTGTTTAAATATTGTTATTTTAAGGAATGTCATGGGATCGTATATGAATTGTATGCCTAACCGATGAAGGAATATAAATTGTAGAAGAAGGTACAAAAGACCAACTGACTGAAAATTACGGTGAACTCATGGGATTTTCACTACAAATTCAATCTTGAAAAATCAAACAAGGTAGATGTCATACCATCACTATTAACGATGGGCTCAGAAAAATTACATGGTCATCATTTTTCTAGATATCTGTTTGACAATCCACGTACGCCACTCTCTCTAATGATTCTATTGCTTGGTCATATCTACTAGAGGCAAATACCGGAACGATGGCTTACGTCTACCACAACAATAAATTATTGAGTTTTGTAATCACATAAATTATTGTGAAATTTTGATCTCGCAATAATCGAGACGCTTTCCGACTTCATACGTTATTTGGATTTTTCAAACGGCTTCTCGGAATTCATCAAGTAGTTCTGGGTCATGTTCTCCAAGTACTTCAATATCTTTTTCTAGATTTTCAATACGATTTCTGAGGTACGAGCGTGTTTTATACCGATACAAGTTAGATGCCTCTCCGGCGATAGAGTTGCGTTCAAGTTCTGTGAGAAGACCCCGTCCTTCGGACATACGTGACTTTTCAATGGAGATGTTCATACTTCATTCAGTGATCTATTGGCCTATATCTGCATTTTCCAATACAAGATTCCTTACCATATTTGGTGAGGACTAAGTAGCCAAATTACATGGTAAGGACTGAGAAGCGCGGGTTACCTTCGCAAAAAGGTCGGGTGTTCCAGCACCCGACCACGCTTCTGGTAGCGATCAAGTCTCCGAGACGGAGGCCGAATTTGAGCCATCGTCCTAACCGCAATGCCTGTCGTCTGCCGGTACGGTATACCTCATTATCTTCATTCCCCATTGTGAGATAAAAAGAGATCTTGGCCGGGATGGGGATCGTCGAGAATAGCACTTCAGTAAGGCTGTAACTCGACAGTGACAGCGACCGTCTTCGGCGGCGTCAGGATCACTATATTAGTATAATATACTAACTTGAACCTTATCCTCATCCACTTGTTCGCTTCGCAGCGTTGTGAGTTCCGACAAAAGTAGAGCTAGATATCGTGTTCTTGGTGGCTGTATCAGCATAAAATACGCCTATGTGTATCCACATATTAACCCACATTGCTTAGGATAAATTTATACATAGAGCGTTAGCTATGTTTAGATAGTGTTCCCAATGACGGAAGAAACAGACTCTCAACCGACACACACCATTGCAACGTTCGTTGACAAAGGCGGCGTGGGAAAAACCACAACCACTGCTCATCTCGGCGTCGCACTCGCACAGCGAGGATACGATGTACTGCTCATCGATCTTGCTGGAAAACAAGGCGATTTGAGCAAGCAGTTTGGGATCACGCCAGATCCCGATGCGTGGCCCGATATCTCCACCGTGTTCCGCGACAAGTGGAAAGAGATCACTGAGAAACTTCCTGATGTAGTTGATGAACTCGTCACCCCAACCGGCGAAGGCCCCGATCTCATCCCCGCAACAGAAGCACTCGATGGTCTTGATGCCGAACTCAACTCGGTGGACAACGCTCGCGAACGATATTCCCGATTCGATCAGTTTCTCACCAACTCGATCGACGGTCGCTATGATTTCGTACTGATTGACCTACCGGGAGTGACGAACAATGTCACGCTCAATGGGTTGTGGGCCGCCGAGAATGTGATGGTTCCTGTCCGTCCAGGTCCCTTCGAAGCTGAACAAGCCGCTGCACTCCAAGATGATGTTGCGGAGATCAACGACCAATTCGACCTCGCTATTGAACTCACGCTTGTCATTCCAAACGAGGTTGATCTCCGAACGAAGCTCGGCAGGCACTATGTCGAGGCATTTGCCGACGAGTACCCAAATGCAATCGGCGAGCAGATACCGTCAAGTCAGGACATTCAGAATCAACAGAAACGTGGTGAGACAGTCTTTGCACTCGAAGAACCATCCAAGACAGCCCATCGTGCGTTAGAGGCGTATGAAGCGAATGCAAAACTCCTCGAGACACGTGTCGGCAAGTCCACTGCCAACACGCCATCAGTCCAGTAACAATGACGCACCATAATCATCAGCGCACATAGAAACCCACAGTTGAATCCACATAGGGATACACATAGGAAAACGCTTAGAGATACACATGAGAAACCACATAGGAATACACATAGGAGATCACAAATGGTAGACGAAAGCGATCTTGATAGCGATCTCAAGGCTCTGAAGGAAGAAACACAGGGCGGGAATCGAATCCAAGACGTAGCGAAAGAAGACGCGTATCGGGAGTTTCAGGAGGCGGTCGTGGAGAGTTTGCACAACCGATCAGCGAGCGGAACGAATCAAACCGTCTCAATATGGGACAAGGAACTTGCCGCTCTCACTGACGTACTGAAAGCGAATCCTGAGTTGTTGGATCGAGTTGGAACAGAGCTCGAAAATGAGCTTGGACGACCTACATCCGAAGATGAACAGATGACACGGGGGGAGCTGTTAGGGATGTTTGTTCGAGTCGGGATGCAAGAGGCTGACCCAGAGTTGTTTGAGATGTGGCGGGATGCTGTTGCTGACTGGGTTCGAGCACCCTAGTACAAAATGGGAATCAATCGTTAGTGTTCGTCAGTGCCGTTTTCGGCTTTCTCCGGGTCGAGCGCTTCGAGTTCGTCCTGGGAGAGATTACCAGCGAGCAGCTCATAGCCTAAATCAGAAATCTCATAGAGACGATCTTCGCGTTGAGTCAGCAGACCAGCATCACGGAATTTTCGTAGTCGTTTGCCTGTATAATCCGCATCATAGTCAATATTAGCAGCAATCACTTTTCGAGAGAGAATAAGATCATACTCGTCAAGGAATTGCCAGATCGGATAATCAATCTTGGAGAACCATGATACCCGAGGAATCATATGTGGGTCAATAACAAAGTCGAAGGACCATAAACGAGTTCGATCCGAGTTGATGTTGAAGACCATAGGATGTAACCTTGTCCTCTATAGCAGTTAAAACTAAGTGGGACGAATCCACACGTGTGAGGTAGAAGCTTAGCGCGGGCGCTCAGCGTTCGAAATTTCAAACGGACGTGTGTCACAAGCACACGCCCGCGTTAAGCCTTCCAAACCGCATATGACACAAACCACGCCACCCCCAAGGACTTTTCCCCAGAACCAACAGGAATCGACGCAATCCAATCTCCAACAGTGGACAACTTCGTCCACAGCAACGATTGGCCTGGATTTGCCGGACGGGACACGAACCGTCCTCGTGCCAACAAAAGGGCCATCGAATGATCGCGTCTGCCATCTAATCGATAGGAGTCACTCCCCACTCTGTGGCAGTGAGGGGACCTTTCAGCGGATCACCTCCCTCGAAGCAGACTCGGAAGTTGATCGTGTTTGCGACAACTGTCAGACCCAACAGACAGGCAAACCGCGAACACGTCCTTGTCCGATGTGTCGGCAACGAATTCCAGTGAACCGCTGGCCGCAGCACGTTCGGAGGTGTGATCAGTCATGAGGGTGCGTCAGACCGGCATCCCTTGCAGTCAATGCACGGACTCCACTGTGACCGATACCTTTTTGTCAGGGGGTGTGTCCGTAGCATTTATAACCTATATTGAGAAACGTACGACTGCGCAAACCACATCACAGCGCCAAGAAATAACAGCCCCGTCGGCGGTCAATGGGTGGCCCAACACCCGCTCCCACCGACGAACACACAACTGTTGTTTCTTGCTCAGTCGGCATAATTGTTCGGATTGCGTTAGCGATAGCAATCTCACCTGTGTCCGGCAGAGTGACTCTGAAACGAGTCAGCGTGTCCTACGACACGTCCAATGATCGACTCACTATCACGCGGTACGACCCAGCAGCATCGAAATGAGAGTAAGCAGCAGTGCTGTACGCGACAGCTACGCGCACGTTCGCAGTCGGATACAGAGGTGATTTTGTATGAGTGAGGCAGCGACGAGTACAAGCGATGGAGCGAAAACCGAGCAAGTCAAAATCTACAGCGATACGCGCCACAAAGCAATGCTCGAAGCGATCAGTGCGGGATTAGACTGTTCACAGTCTGCAGCTGGTCGCGACGCGATTGAACAACGGTTCGCCGACCTCTTGCCCGAGTTCGACATCGAGCACTTCATCGAAGGGCGTGTTTCAGAAGAGGATCTGCACGCACTCGCTCAGGGCGACCTCTCGGTGGACGACCTTGAGCTTGACAACGAGGACGCCCACGATCCGACCGACCGTGATCCCGCTCACTACTCGGCGACGATCACACCGGAGCAACTCGCGAGCGAAGGAGCGAAGTGTTGCTATGACACGCTTCGAGAGGCCGCTGGCGATCTCGTTGACAGTGGGTATTGGGGCGAAACGTTTGAAGTCCACCCGAGTCGCGTCGGTGAAACAACCCTCCGGCAGAATCACAAAATCACCTCACGGGTGCTGGCTGGCATGGCACGATCGAAGATGACGAGCGGTGTTGTGTCCGGTGACATGCTAGACAAGCTTGTCGAGGACTATGCGCTGCATCTGACCTCGCGCATGGACCAGACACGCGGTGAGCAACACATTCGAGAGACGTACGGTGACCTCGTTCGGTCGCATTTCTGGCGGCACCCGCACCCAGAAAAAGACCTGTATTTCACCTCGAAAGCACGATATCTCACCGCCGCATCGGGAATCATCGACGAACTGCACGGACCTCTTCAGGACGACGTTCCGGCGGTCTTCGCCCACACAACGTGGAATCACGCGAACGGAACTGAAATCCCTGAACAGGAGTGGCATGCCGACCTCGGTGCGTTACTGAAGAGTGCGGTGGCCGCTCGGCGAATGGCGGTCGATCTCCAGGAGGGTGACTTTGAAACACTCGATATAGAGATGATAGACGACGCAAAGGACGGCTGTCATCACTTGACACTGCTCGCAAAGCGGGCCATCAACGCATACCAGAACCAAGTCGGCAGCTATCATCGCAGGCGCGTCGAAGACCATCACGTCTCCTATGATGTAGCCAAACTACTGTAGTCCCCTTAACACCCACGTACGCCCGTCTAGTCCGTAGCGCTAGCTCTCTCTTTTCACTTCGATCATGCAGGGCAACACGCCGAGATCGCGCCAGCTGTAGACACTGAGTCGAACGAATCGCTGTTGAGTTGGGAGCAACCACGTCGAAGTATCGCAAACGCAACTAGCGGCGAGTGACAACGAGTGTAATAGGTAGGTATCGGTCAATCTCGGTCGGAGAGTGGTACTACTTTGGCGAGTAATGGGGAATCGGATGGAACAAATCCCCGTCACGTGTTGCGATTAGAGGGCTGATTGGCGGAAGTAGTACTAGAATCACGGGAAATCTTCTCGTCGGAGAGACGGCACGAAAAGTACGAAGGCGGTTGATTGTCTGCGGTAGCGGGGCTGTGAGACGCAGGTCGGGAAAACGGGAAGAGCAGCGACGTCTGTCGCTGCTACGGACGGACTGTGTCCGTCCGTTGCTTCGCATTCGCTGCTACGGGTTTTGTTAGTGGAACAGGGTTAAAATGTTTTGGTTTAGTTAAGAAATCTGAATGGACTAACCATAGATACTCTAATAATTACCGTACGGAAAGTCATCAACTCCGCTATTCTGACGAGATTTCTGGAACCCCGCCTACACCTCCGAAGCAATTTTCTACTGAGAAGATTTCCCGCGAGTCTAGTACCACTTCAAGACACTGCCCTAGTGAAAGGTATGAGCGAGAGGAAAGCATCACAAAGGGCCTCCTCAGTAGCGAGGATACCGGTCATAATAGCGTCCGTCGATCCGATCTCACTGAACTGTTCTCCCAATGACTAGGAGGGCGAGAGAAGGGACGTTTTTGTATTCTGACGACGTAGTAACTTATGGACATGGAGGTGTCCATGTACATGTCGAACACAAACAGCGATACAAAAGTCGTCCAAACTGAACTCAATCCCGCCGAATACGCCCGCTTTCGTCGTCTCGCGCAAGACGAAGGAAAATCACTGAAAGAGGCATTGCGAGAAGCCGCTGCCGAATACATTGACGCGCATGATGAGCCAGATCCGAGTGATCCGCTCTTTGCGGTCGCTGATGAGATGGCTGAACTCAATGAAGCCCGACGTGGTGAGCCGCTCGCCCCGGATGAGCTTGACGACGCACTCTACGAGCGTCCGCATGGGGATGACGATGAGTGACAAGAATGGCTCGCTACCCGTTCCACCAGAGTTTAGCCCACCAGGGCAAGGCGCGACACCGCTCTTTCTTGATACAAGCGGCTTGTACCCATACTTTGATACCCAATCGCCAGTCGCAGAGGCAGTGACCCAGTTTATGCAAGCACTTCCGGAATTACCCTACCGACCACTACTCACAAACCAGTATGTTGTCGACGAACTGATCACCCTGCTTGACTCCCATGTCAACCATGCAACCGCAACACGGGCGTTCGAGACGCTCCGTGACTCGGAAGCAATCCAGATCTTGAGTGTATCAGATGACCTCTTTTGGGCAGCTGGCGAGCAATTCAGCGAGTACGATGACCACACATTGTCGTTTACTGACCATCTGATCAGCATCCAGGCCCACCGTGAAAATGCCGAGCATATTCTGACGTATGACCCAGACGACTTTGCTACCCTCGGATTGACACCCATTCCACGGACGTGACTCTCTTGTGAATGTGGTGTACAGGAAGACCGATTCGTGAGTTAGTAGATAATACTAACAGGACGATGCTGCTGTTTGCGTGAGATTCTCGAATCCTACCACCGTTTCCGGAGGTTCCGCAGACCCCTCCACCATTTCCGTAGGTGTTGGGTGAATTCGGAAATCGAAGGACGAGACGTAGATCGAAACTGAACCTCTCCCCCTCCATTGTTTCCGGAGGTTCATTGAACTAGTAGGAGAATATTTGAAGAAGCGTAAAACTAGACTATACACTAAATGGTAATGTACCCAGTACGGATATGGTTTCTCGTTTATCTATATAAAACCATCGTCTGTAAAGACTAGATTCTAAATCGTGGTCCTCTTTTTGGACTCACCTCCGGAAACAATGGAGGGGGTGTATGTAAACTCGGCATAATCCGTTGCCTGTTGTCGATTCGATGCTTATTCACCCTCGCCTCCGGAAATAATGGTGTGGGCTGCGGAACCTCCGGAAACGCCACCCGTAAGGAAGTGCGGTGGGCCTTCGGAAACGAGGGGGTACCCTACGGAACCTCCGGAACTACTGGTCGATAACTTTTTGATGTTGCTATATCATTGACTGAATAGAGCAAGCAGTCACAAAATAATCGAGTATTTTCACCAATGACCTCTGCATTCGACAACCTGACTGAAGCCACTATTTTCCAGAACCGAGATGCACTCTCGGATGATTATATCCCCGACGAAATTGTTGGTCGTGATGAAAAGAAAGAGGAGTACATGCATGCGTTGCTCCCTGTGTACAATGGCGAGAACCCTGACAACATTTTTCTCTACGGCCAGAACGGTGTCGGAAAGACTGCTGTTACACACTGGGTCCTCGGCCAATTGCAGCTTTCCGATAACATTGAGACCGATCTAGAGGTGATTCACCTCAATTGTGAAGGTGTTAATACCTCGTATCAGCTTGCAATTGAGCTCACCAATCGTCTCATCTCCCAATCTGAGAACTATCTCCCGACAACTGGGTACCCAGAGAGTAAGGTGTACTCAGAATTGTTCAGTGAGCTCGACGCATTAGAAGGTACCGCGCTCATCGTTCTCGACGAAATCGATCACGTCGATAATATCAACACATTCCTGTACAAAACGACGCGAGCGCGAAGCTACGGCGATCTTTCGAATACACGACTTGGTCTTATTGGGATTAGTACCGATACTGCATTTGGTGAAAATCTCTCGTCAGATGTCCGCTCATCACTCCGTGAACGAGTGATTGAGTTTCCGCCCTATGATGCTGGTCAACTTGAACAAGTTCTCCGACAACGAGTCGAGCTTGCATTCTATGACGATGTCGTTACAAACAGTACGATCACGTATGTTGCGGCTCTCGGGGCGCGGAACAGTGGTGATGCACGGATGGCGCTTGATCTGATCCGAATTGCTGGCGATTTTGCTCGCGAGCGTGATTTGGAGACGGTGACAGAGGATCTTGTTGATGAAGCAATGGAAGAGTATGAGACACAGCGGTCGATGTCTGTCCTCACCGACCTTCCGGAGAATATCAAACTGAACTGCTATGCATTTGCTATTCTCGAAGAACAAGGCAACGAGGAGATCACCTCCGCTCAGGCGTATGACCTCTATTGTGAGTTAGCTCATATCTGTGGCCATGATCCCGTCTCAGAACGGCGCGCACGAGATTACTACAGTCGACTTAATGACCTCAATATCATCGATTCAACCACCGACCATGACGAAACGGGTGGTCAATACAAAGTTCACGTTCTCAATTATACTCCATCCGATGTGCTCCGTGCGATCGATGATACACTCCAGTTCGTAGGTATTCACCAGAGTGTCCGTCACCTCGTTGACAGCCAGTACTCTGAAATCAGTTCGATGTGAACCATCGTTTCCGGAGGTTCCGTAGCCCACTCCACCATTTCCGCAGGCCGATATTCTCAGTATGAGTGTTTGGTGCCTCTCGAACTGGTTCTCACGGTGCTGAAGGAGACAACTCGGTTTGACGATGTGGCCGACTCGATTCAGGCAACCTCGGGGAAGAACGGGACCGTATCTTCGGACAACCCCCCTCCCACGTGGATCATCGTTCAAAAACACACTTCTCACAGTTATTAGACTGTACTAACGACTGCAAATCTGTGGAATTTGATTATGGGTGCAGTTCTTTTTCTGAGAGCATATCTTCAATACTGTATGGTTTTATACTACGACTCCCTTGAAAATCACGATGAGATACAAGAAATATGATGGTCTCGGTTCTTTGCCCCGACGTCAACGAAAGGCGATAAAAAGCATGCTTTTCGACGGAGAGGAGTTCGTCATGGCAATCGACTCCCGAGAGGGACGTGTCCGATCAAAACATAACAAGAAGCTCGTGGTAACCGACGCGCGTGTCTTCTCCGTGAAGAAGGGGCTCATGCGAAGGGCGTCAGAAGACTACAGCCTCAACGATATTTCGAGTATCCAGTTCAGCAAGGGAATTCGAAAGAGCAAGATCCGCCTTCAGGGCACGGGGATAGACGACGAATATCCCGCAAAGAAATCCCATGGAGAGGCATTCGTTGCTGCCGTCCGAAAGCAAATCAATCGTTAATCTCGTTTGATCAATCTGCACTTTCTTCTGATCGACCGAACATCCACGACTTTGCACGTGTGAGTAGTGACGTCTCTTTGCCGTCTTCGACCGCCGGGACCGGATCGGCTTCGAGTTGTCGCGTCAATCGGTTGTTTTCTTCGTGCAATCGCTCAATTTCGCCTTCAAGACGGGATAGAGCTTCTCTAAGGAAGGCGGATTCAGATGCTGAATCCAATGCTGAATGCGTTGAATCACGATTGCGGATGATTTGACGGACGTATTCACTTCTGGATTCATCGAGTTTCTTTGCTTCCTTCTCTAACTCCTCTATTTCGTCTTTCTCAAGCCGAACAGTCATGTTCTTCATTGAGCTGGTCTGTGAATGCGCCCGGATTCATATAGGATTCAGTCAGACGTGCGTGCGACATATTTACGAGTGGAAACCCTAGTCAGTATATTATACTAACCTTCACGGCGCCGCATCGCCCACCCACAAAAGTTGAGACCGGCGCGCTCAATGCATGGTCTCAACAACACAACTTCGGAGAATGAGGTTTGATCACCGCCTTTCTTCATTGCATCTACAGCCAACTTAAATCCTGACGTCATGTCGCGTATCTATCGGGAACGGGTAGCCACCGAAAATGTCCGTGTTACTCACGAGTATACTGTTACGTCGAACTGCTTCCGCCACTTGTACTTTCGATTTCCCCACCGGAACGTCGGTGCAACCGCACCCAGTACCAGAAGAACCGGTAAGAGTACGAACGAGGGATACGAGAGCAGGACAGACGCACGTCGAATTCCTGCTGCACGATACAGCCACAGTCCAACAAACGTCGTAATCAGGATACCAACGACTGGAAAGACGATAGCACCGAGAGCGAGGGAGAGAAAGACGGCGATCCCTGCAAAGAATGAGCGAGGGTGGTACACGTAGCTCGGCCTGATCCACCGCACCACTCGATGATAGATGCTCTGCGGGTCTCCTGGCACCTCCACCTGTCGAACGTGATCTCGGTCGATCCACGAATCGGTGAGGTATTCACTGAGCAGGATATCGTCCCCGACGGTACGGCGTAACTCTCGGAGGAACTGCTCCTCGTCAATGGTGGTTCGGTCGAATGCGACACCGCCACCCCAGACGTGGCTTCCAGAAAGCACGTCATACGTCACAGTAAGCATGAAAACGGGTTCAAAAAGCGGCCAGAACCCGCCTCCGACGAATACGGGAACTTCAGTTGCTGCGCCATTCCTGCATGCGTGTTCTACTAGCCGCTCAAGCCATTCGCCGTCGTCATCACGATCCACATCGTCGTCGGACCAGACGATGATATCGCTCGTCGCCTGCTCCATCCCTGTCGCAAGCGCATGCGCCTTTCCCGAACACCCGACAGGATCCCCCGCGACGATCACGTCCGCCTCTGGTGGGGCATCGGTCGCTACCGGATCGTCTTCGGAATCACAGACGATGAGGAGTTCATCACCCTCCCGAAGACCGACGACTATGGAATCCATTGCCGGTGTCCACCGAATAGTTGGAAGAATAACACTCGCCATATAGACCGTTTGAATCCCCAGACCAAGTACTTTTCGAAATAGCAAATTAAATTATTAGACAGATCTAACTCAGCATATTCTACACCGGGCGTCTCACAGGCGGGATAGACTCATTTACTGAGCCGGAGATCCTGCGTCTGATCGACAGCTCTATCTAGCGTATCGCTCAGGTATGGTTCTAATAAGATCCCCAATAGGAATCGGCCGGTCGAGGCTGATTTAGCGGAGACCGGAATTCACTGTTCGGCCCAAATCGCGCATTCTGGGGTCTCTATACTGGGTGTAGTCTCATCTTCCGATCTTCCGACTGGCGCCAGAAGTTGAGACTGGCGCTCTCAATGCACAGAGTCTCTCGTAGTAGTAATTGATAGCTGGAAATGAGTTGACGTGGAATTATGATGCTGAACGATTGCGTTGGATTTGAGGACGAACCCACGTGATGAGTGCTGCAATCACTAACCCAACGATTGTTGTCCACACCGCCGTGGTTTGATCGGCAGAGATATTCCCAATATTGACCTGGAAGAGTTTCCAGAGGAGAAGTGTGCAGATCCAACTAAGCACTCCGAACGACCAGGTTTCATCGTAGGTAACCGGAAGTGCATCATTTGCAAGGAAAA
>NZ_JAJFAY010000018.1 GCF_021083305.1 Haladaptatus sp. DYF46
CGTCCGAATCGAGTGCGATAGCAACATTTGTGATTACTGGCGGTGCAGGCGTTCTGTTCGCGATCGGCGGTACCGGAAAACAGGTCGGGAGCATCACCTGGAACCAATTCATTGGGGCAGCTGATCTCCTGCTCGGTCTGATGTTTGTTCTGGGCGTTGTATTCCCAATTTGGAACAGTACATCGCCGTATGAGAGTAGCGTCCAACCGTTTCTGGCGGTGGCGGCTATCGGCGGCGGCGCGTCACTCATGTTTATAGGGATCGACTGGGTTCGTGGCGGCCACTACTTCGATCTCTCCTCATACGAGCCCGGACCAATTCTTTCGCGTGGATGAGCTAGTTGAGCTCGAGCAAATAGATGAGCGGTCAGTTCGAGGTCGGTAATGGCTACTTTGATAGCGGTGGAAGATAACCAACCCATTTGGCGGGATAGCCTGGTGTTCATCCAAACTATTCACTTGCACGATGACCAATAATGTAATTCAAATATTATCTCTAGTGGTTCACCTTCATCGACGTGGTATAACGGATCATGCCTATTTTGCCAGCCCTATAGTCGAATCAGAGAGGGGGCTAATGGTAGGGAAACAGTAAAGTATACAGCAAGCTGAAATTAGCTATGAGACTAACACGAATCCAAGGTTGGGGTCTCTTCATGGTTGTCTGGGGTGTCGCACTCATCGCGTCAATCCCATTCATGGGCGACGGCATTCTTGTCGCTCTTCTTGGACTCGGGTTTGTCTACTACGGCGTCTCGATGGTTCATTCTAAGTCCTGGCGAGTAACGCCTTGACACAGACGTGCAGCGACGCGAGCCAGGTTGGACGTTTACATCGACGCAAGCAAATGCATTACCTCTAAGATACGCCAAACGGGCGTCGATAGACGTCATTAGCACCGTTTTTGAGAGTGAGATTCGGACCGCGACACATTAGGTTGAACTCACCTAGGCTATTCACTTTCAGAGGTGCGATTGATTCACAATAATAACGATTAGAGGGAGCGATTCACAATTGAATGGTGCAGAGCCAGACATAGCACCTACTACAATCGTCGAACCATTTCCACAACCTGACCTTCAACGTTAGTAGACTCATGGCTCGAAAATTCGTGGGCGTGTTCCCGCACCATCTCGTATCCCTGTGACTCGTAGAATGGAACCGAATTGAGCGATGCTGTCAATCCGAGCATCTGTACACCATGCTCTCGTGCCTGCCGTTCTAGCTCAGCGTAGATGGTCGACCCCACCCCTTCGCGGGCGACTGTTGGATGAACATAGACTGCTGTGACTTCAGCGTCTATAGGCACCTCGTATGTTCCGGATGCGTCGAATTTCAGAGAGCCGAACCCGACAACGCCGCGGTCGTCTTCAGCGACAATGTAATAAAAGTCGTCGGACTCGATAGCCGTTGCATAGCTAGCCGATTTGCAGCCTTGGGCCCACGCGTTGACTTGGTCCTGCGTATAACCGTCTAAGCCGAGTTCTGTGATGGACTCAAAGTGCACACCACGGACGGATTCACTGTCTGACGGCACCGCCTCCCGCAATCTCATGCGCAACTATACTTGGACTGGCATAATATGACGCCTGGTCTGGCAGACAATCTGTTCAATCCGCACATCGGTGGAGCAACACAGTGCGTAGATTGGTCGGTGAAGGGTATCTTTGCCTGGATTGCGTATTTTCCCAAGGCCTATTGTCGGATACAGGAACACAGATCTATGCCAGGTGCACGCGTTGTGAGTGACGAGCGAGTCACACTCCGAACCGTTGAAGAAGAGGATATCCCATTCCTTCAACGGGCAAGCGCAAACCCAGAAATTCGCTACCCGCTCGGAACACCAATTAGAAATCAAGACGAGATCGAAGACTCCTACGAAAACGGGGACAGCGACCGATTTCTTGTCTGTCTTGACGGAGACTCTGCTGGCCCAGCCCAGACCACTGAGGATGACGTGACCCGGCTTGGGGTAGTAAATGTGATGGACGCCGACTGGAAACGGCCAGAGCTGGGGTGCTGGCTTGTGCCAGAGTTCCATGGTGACGGGTATGGGAAGGAGTCTGTCTTGCTTGTGCTCGACTACGTGTTCCGGGAGTATGATACTCCTGTCGTGGGTGCGCAAGCGTTCGAGTTCAACGACGCTTCTCGCGGTCTGCTCGAATCAGTGGGATTCACAGAGGAGGGACGCCTCCGGAAGTTCATGTTCGTCGACGGCGAGCATCGCGACATGATTCAATACGGCCTCCTCCGCCGAGAGTGGCGCGAACAAGAATGAACGTTTGAGCGAACGAAATGGATGATAGAAGACAGTAGAGGGGGAGAAGGACGCTACTCAGTTATCTGACTCTGCCACTGATCCTTAAGAAGACCGTACACAGCGCGGTTGACATATTCACCGTTCACATAGTAGTACTCGCGCTGGCGTCCCTCTTCAATAAACCCGAGCTTCTCCAGCACTTCACATGACGCATTGTTCGTCGCTAAGGCACCCGCAATAAGCTTATGGAGGCGGCGTTCGACAAACGCGTACTCGACTAGCAGATCCATTGCCTCGGTTGCATAGCCCTGGCCTTGCTGTGCTGGCGTAATCCATGCGGCGAGTTTGGCACGGCCAGAGGTCTCATTGACGTCAAATAGCGAGACAAACCCGACAGGCTCAGGGGAAGAATCCTCATCAGTATTCTCTTCACTGCATGCGAGTAGATTTACACCCTCATCCTCAGACATGTAGCCTTCAAAGTCTTCAACGAGTCTCTCCTTGTTCTGTGGCATGACTCGAGGCATCCACCGACGGATAGTGGGATCGTTCCGATTCCGGTGTAGAAAAGAAAGATCTTCGCGTTCAACTGTTCGGAGTGAGACAAGCTCACCGGCAAGGAAGACAGCGCCAGGCATTTGATCTGGGTAATAGAACTCGCTATAAAAATATTTCTATGTATATAAATTAGTCTATATAAGTTGCATCGGGGTAGTCTACTTCCATTTACTATTGTAGTGGAGGAGTCTCGAATTCCGTCCTACAGCCTTGACAGACAACTACTGTTTGAGTGTGTTTGCCGAGAGTTATGCGCAAGTCATCGTCGCCACACTCTGGACAGTTTTGTGGAGTCTGCTCGACACCACAACGTGGACAGACGAATCGGAGCCCTCCTTCGTTGAAGTCCAATTGCACGTTGCCATGGTGACATTCGGGACACTCAACAGGGATTCGCACATCTTCGCTATCCCGAGGAGCACCGATTGCTAACACTACGAGGTCGGTATGTGATTCATTTTTGCCAGACTGAAACTCGCCAGGAGCAAATCTGATCGCTTCACCTTCACTGACAGTGACCTTGCCGTCTAGTGTTTCGAAGAGTGCTTCGCCCTCGATGACGATGAACACCTCTTCTTGATCCATATGCGTATGAATCCCGCCGGGGAAACCCTCACCGGAACCAATACAGTAGTGATTGAGTGCAAGGTTGGTTGTCTCCAATGGTTCAGACAATCCACGTCGCTGGAGGTTCTCTCCAAGAATAGTGGGTTCTCGGCTGTCGACAGGGACCTTCTTCATATGCATCAATACTTACGCCGAGTGAAAAATCTGCACCACAAACTCGGGATCCTTGTTCAATCGAGCTGAGTAAAGAGCGTGTAGTCAGTAGAATACCGGCAATGAAACAGTCATTAATTAGGTACAGTTTCCAGTTTCTCTGTATAGAATGCGTATCTTGGCTCGTTCCACGGATGAAGGAAATAGGGATACAGCTAATAATTTAGTGTATCCTCCTATTATTCAGACTCAGCCTCATGGCCGAGCATTCCGATACGGGCAATTTTACGCAGGAAGAGATCGAGCAACAGTATGTTCAAAATGCGCTCGAAATACTGTTTGCAGTCGATGAGACTGCCCGTCGTGACTTCTATCTTCACCCCAATCACAATTTGCACCCGAGTGACTTCGAAACGCAAGACTGGCTCATAATCATCGAAGCACTTGGACACTGGGCCAGTAGCACAGAAAACAAACAATCGAATCTCGACCGACGACAGCGAGCATGGAAACTAATGGCAGCGGTTGCAAACACAATTGACCTCTCCGATGGCACTCTCCTCGACGCAATCGATAGCACCGAGTTGTAAATAGTGTGAATTTTTCGGGCGTTCGAATTCCTCCCTAAACTGTAGCTCTGTAAATTCCTTCCCTCGTTATTTGGTACCTGCTAACAAACCAGTTTTATTATATTTGATAGTGTGTCACAGACTGTGACACGAGACGATCCCCTTGGTCACGCGATCCGCGACCACTACTACGGAAAACAGGACGAACCGCTCATCGACCAAGACGGCACCGAAACCCGTGAGCAGCCAATCGAGCAATTCTATTTCGGCGAGTTCGATCCCGAAAGCGACGCTGGTGCGTGGGAAGCATCCTGGCTCGACGGTCCACTGCTTGACATCGGAGCAGGAGCGGGCCGAGATACTCTCTACTTTCAAGAGCAATTCGAGACAGTTGCGATCGAGATCAGTGACTATCTCGTGAAAACGATGCGTGACCGTGGGGTTCGCGATGTACGTCACGTCGATATGTTCAAGCTACGTGAGAACTTTGCTCGTGACCGCTTTCAGTCAGCGTTCGCCTTCGGAACGCAAGTCGGCCTCAGCAAATCGATGCACGGGCTTCGAAAGTTCTTAGGCGATCTCGCATTTGTGACGACATCTGACGGAACCGCGTTGATACACGGCTACGATCCAGAGCAAGACGCCACCACAGAAATTATTGGATACCGGGATGACCCGACACCAGGTCTTGCGTACCGCGTCTACCATACGGAGTACAAAAACGATAGAGAAACGCTCCTGTTCCGTCTATTCAGTCCTGACCGACTCCAAGAAGCAGCGGTCGGGACTGGATGGGAAGTGGTAGAGGTAAGACACGGATCTGAAAGCACATACACTGCAGCACTCGAAAAACTCTGACTACTGCAAACGGATACACACTCACATTGATACAATGGTTCGAACACTCCCGATTGAAACAGTGCGACCGAGTCAGCTTTATCTCAGTAGTCAGAAGCTCGCTGCAGTCCTTGAGTGGTTTGATTTTGCCAATCCCTTATACGATCCACTTCCGATCGCAGAATATGACGGAAAGCTGTATCTCCTTGATGGGCATGCGCGAGCTTTCGTCGCTTATCTCGGTGGAATCAAACAAGTACGAGTCACACAAGAACAGAGCATTCTCGAGCAAGAAGACAAGCAGATGTACCAGGAATGCTTTACCTGGTGTGCAGATGCCGAGCTTCGAACGATTAGTGATCTAAGCGGGCGTATCCTCAATCCAGATGCGTATCAAAAGCTGTGGATTGATCGGTGTCAGCAAGTAGTAGAGTAGCTTGAGTAGACCATAGATGAACGCTGTTCGATTTCGACGGTCACCCAGTACGTGACGGGAATAGATTTTGCGCTTCTCCGAGGACAGCGACTAGCGTAGAGTTGTGACGTTACTAGTTCTGGCTAGTCCGTGATTTGAGTGGGACGAGGGAAGCAGAATGTCTATTGGTAGTGGATTGTACTAATGAGGTGCGCGTATGACTTGTGCAGACAAATTCCGAGAAATCGCTGTATCTGTGACGGGAGATTTGGCCGCTCGAGATGCCGTCAAAGGAGTTCTGCTCGTCGGGTCTACCGCAATCGGATACGCTGATGAATACTCAGATATTGACCTCCAAGTTGTTGGCCAGGCTGACGCGGGTGAACGGTCGATTGAGGGTATCCACGTGGAATGGACGCCAATCACGTTCGATGAGTTAGAAGCGAAGCTCGACAGCTGGGATAACGATGCTGCGCTGTACACCTACGCACATACGAACCTCCTCTACGACCAACTCGGACTTGCAGACTTGTTTGCGACCTATGACGGGTATCCACCGGAAATCCGCCGTAAAAAACTGTATTCCGGGTGGTTCTATGGCACAGGTAATGCCTTTGACGCTCGGAAAGCTGAGCAACGAGGTGACCCTCATGTCAAGCGGTGTGCCTCGGTGAATGCCGTTGAACAGTTCGCTGCGCTTACGTACGTGCTCGATGAACAGTTCCCACCGTACCGCAAGTGGCTTTTTCGTGACCTTCCGATGGAGTTGCCGGAGATTGACGCTGCCCTCGCAGGCGATGGCGAAGCACTCGACGCTATAGCAAGCACACTAGAGCCGGAACTCCGAGAGCACCTTACTGACGACCGTGTCGAGAACCCTTACCTGTACCAACCACAATACGAACGGCTCGGATAAGTCCAGCCCGGCCTGGTGTAATAGTCTGATGGTAAATCCCACTTCTGCTTATACTGCCCACAGGAAGTCAACCACCCAGATAAGACAAATTCGAGGAATTGACCTCACTGCCGTCGCACGTTCTACTTCGGTTATAGAACTAATCGATCATCTGAAACCGGATCGAACTCTCACAAAACAGATTGCTTTTTGTACAATCGTTCAGAGCATCCGACACCCAATCACTGCTGTCAACGATAGGTAGCACACTCAATACACATCACGAACTGTATGCAGATCGATTCAAGGGTATCGGAAGTCAACCACTCCCGATTCTACAGCATATCAAACAGATACTATCGGGTATTGCGCCAGGCTTTGGTGAGCATCCACACCTCATTCACCACGAGCAGCGCGACTGGGAGTGCAACTAAGAGCAGAAATCCCTTCGTTGTGCTGGCAAACGCAACTGCAAACCCAAGATAGGGGATCGTATATTTGACCTGGCCAATAACATCATTCGCCGCAACCGGCTCTGGATCAGGTTTCTCATTGCCATCTCCTTTCGTTCTAAACTTCACTCCAGTCTTGGTTTGCTTCACTTTTGCAACTCGATGCGTGACGACAGGAGCATCGCCTTGTACCCCTTGGACTGCCCCCGCCCGAAACGTGATAATGTCTCCTTTGTCAATCGTCTGTGGTGGAACACTCGCGACGAGAATGGCATCGCCAGCGCGGATTGCAGGCTGCATACTCTCAGAGAGGACAACATAGCTGTGATCGGCACCAGCAACCTGTGGAACGGCATAGATAACAAACGGCACGAGTGCGAGCCCAACAACGAGAATTGCGCCGTATTTGAGCGCTTGTTTCTTCGTGATCATATACTTGCTTCGTACTTTATTGTAAAAATAGCACGGGGTAGGTATCACAGGAAAATGTCCGACATCCTCAACTCACCCGCCCAACCCACAACTGATACAGCTGATTATTTTGATTCGGCACGTTGCCCGTCCACTGCATCGTTGCTTTTCCGACCAACGAAAAGCCCTGCTGGGTCGAAATTCCAGTAACTCGTAACACCGCAACACCATTCGACACGTCGAATGACTCTGCGATTGGCACCCCATTTAAGCTCAAGCTCTCAACACGAATTCGACCAGTTGCTGCTCCTACGACACGGATAATCAAGTCACGATAGGGGCCAGCTGTCGTCGGTTGGTAGGTGAGATCAGGAACATTTTCATTTTTATACACTACTTGATTCGCTGACGGCGTATAGGTGAGCGTAAAATGCCGTGTCTCACCATTTTTCCAATCCTTGTTGACACGTTGATGCGGATCATTGACCGTCCGACCGATTCGATGTTCTGTCACGCCGGAGCCTTGGCCACCAATTCGACCTTGCCCAACAAACGCAGGAGTGAAAGGAAGTTGCTGATATTCATTTTCAGTCAGATGGAGTGTTTCGAATGGATAGGCTTTGGCAGTCACGACTTTGACTTCAGTATCGCTGAGTTGCGCAAAAGTTCCGCTCCCATGAACTGTTGCTCCAAGAAGGCTCATGCCTCCAAGTAGTTCACGGCGTGACAGTGACTCCATGCTCATGCACACGTCAGTAGTCGATTACTATGAGTCTATTGGAGTTGAAAATAAAAATCGAAGGCGATGACCCCTATCCGGACGTTTGAATATCCTGATAAAGCGAGACCACGAGTTCAAACGTAATTGTATCCCCAATCGCGTCCTCGAAGAAGTCCGGGTAGAGCAACTCAAAACCTAAATTGGTTGTTGGCCCGGTGTACTCAAGCGGATCATCAAGCGTTATATACGTTTCACCAGCCCCTTGCGCCTCCTGAATTGGAACATAGGTTGTCCCATCTCCAAAGAAATAGCCATCAACGCTGCCATTCTGTTGGACCCATGCTCGGATTTGGAGATGGTCGTCAAATTCACCACCATTACCTGGATCGGTATCAGTTTCGGCAGAGGGATTGAATTCACCTTCACCAGTGCCTGTAATTTGGAGATTGACACCAACTTGTTGACCAGGAACACTGCCGACGTTCGTCAGTTCTTCAATGTCTTGGTAATTCTGGCCACCAGCAAGCTCGAGCGATCCGTCATCCGGAACGCGGATCACTCCCTCCTGTCCCTCCACCTGCAGATCAATGCCAGCGCTGGCGTTTGCAAAGACGCGTTTGACTTCTGTGTCACTCAGTTGGGCCCAGGTTGCTGCGCCGCCGCTGAGTGCGGCACCAATGATTGCTGTACTACCGAGTAGTTTTCGGCGTGAGAGGCCTGTCTCATCGCTCATTTCTCGTCCCTCATTTGTTAGTTACTCCTTTCATTGTACGATATAAACGGTTAGTGTAATAAGTATATACTAGTTACTCTGATAATTATCGGGCGAAAAATGACGAGTATGTACGTCATATACAATGCGTAGAACCTTCGTAACAAACTACGAGCAACACGTCGGCGCTAACAATGGGGGACCAGCCAGAAAACTCACGGCGCGCCTGGCTCGGGAGTTGTGCCACAATTGGCCTTGCAATAACTGGAGGCACCGCAACATGGTTCCACCGCAGTGAGACTGCCATAAACCCAGTAAGTGCCCAAGGATTCGATACACGGCATTCGAAAGGACTTGATTTACGGATTGATGGCCAAGATGGCATCATTCGAGTTCCTGAATCCGGCTCGCTTACGTTTGAAGCGGGGGATAAATATCGTGATTGTGAGATTCTATCGAATCGTAGTGAAACGCCTGGAACGCGCGTCTGTCTTGCCATTCATACCCATAACACGTCGGATGGAAGGAGAAATTCGCATGCAGAGTCGAGTCGTGATGCAACCGATAGTGGGGAGTTTGATGATCATCTCTCAATTCGCGCCTGGATCACACAGAGAGGAGAGATCAGTGGGTATTTCTTTGGTGGGCCAGATTCGTACCTCCCGTATACCACGGCTGCAAGTCATCCTGCAGTTGGCGTGAACCTCCCAACACCATTGACGCAAACCAAGTCACCGCCCACGTGCTTTTGCTTTGAGTTGTGCTATCCAACAGTCGTTCCAGAGGCAAGCGGCGATAGTCTGGTATTTGATCTTGCAGTGACATTGCAGGCACGACGATCCTCTGATTGATAATCAAGAGCGCAATCAGTTGGCGGTGGGAGTAGATTCTCGAGGGAGATTGTTGAGTTGTGGAGTATGAGAGAGCATGCACCATCTGTGAGAACGAGATGAACCCAGCCAATTGTTGGAATCACATTCAGGAAGCGTATGAAAGTCACCGGGGGCAGAGAAGTGCCTGAGCAGATCTGGCACTCACGTCCAGAAATTGTAGAGATGTAGAACGAAAATGGGAGAGAGAAACTGTGGGAAACTGCCGCCGGCTTATGCTTTAACTGGGCCCAGTTTTTCTCCACCAGTCCCAATCCGGTTGGCGTGTATTCTGGAAGCGGCTCATATCACACTGTTTGTGTTGAGCAGGTTAGGCTCATTGTTTGAACCACGGTACTCATGAACCACTGCATAGAAGGCACAGTTGATGACCACGATTGACCCTGAAACGCTTCAGGAACGGTTGGAGAATAACGAGGATGTATGTGTTGTTGATATTCGCTCAGAAGAAGCCTACGAAGATGGTCATCTCGAGGGGAGCCAGAATCGTCCCATCCGAGAGGCACTTCTCTCAGGGAATGTCGAGGAAGCCCTTGCCGAGTTGGACGACCTCCCAAATGAAGAGGAACTAGTCATGGTTTGTGACGCAGGTGTCGCCTCAACGGAGACAGCCCGTCAACTCCAAGACCAAGGGAAAGATGCGAGCGCCCTTGAGGGCGGACTAGACGCCTGGACACGTGGCCAAGAATAGGTGATAGATACACACTACAGGTTGCGCACAGATTGAATTGGCTCCCCCGGGGGCTGTCCACTTCCGCTTATATGGAGCAGAAAAGCAGCTTCATGCTGAATTGAGAGCGTGTATTCAGCAGAAACTTTCTCCTCGGTACTAGTCCGAAAAAGTAGTTCCCTGATCACCGTCAGGTAGATTTACACGAATCGATTCATAGAGGGCCGTTTCTAACCCGCTGTTCCGGTATCCTGCAGCGAGATTGACGTCTACAGCCCAGAACCGGCATTCGTCATCTTTGACGAAGTCGATCCCAACGCCATGAAGATTGAGTCGGGTGACGAGGCGGCGAAGACGTCGCGTAAGCGTCGGTCTGGGACGTATCTGATTCAGGAATCGCTTGGGGCCGTGGAGCTTTGATGTAACGCGCTTGGCCGCCGTCTGGACTCGCGTTCCATCGTTGATGGCGTAGTACTTGTAATCGATGGGCTCCGTGTGGATTCGCTCCTGATAGAACTCTCCCTCCCCGTTCAGTTCGGGGTCACCGTGCCAGATGTAGCAGGGCTTTGCGACGTACTCAAACTCGGGTTTTTCGAAGGTTATTCGAGGAGTACGAAACCCAACCGTCTCAAGTGCTCGCAGCCCGATTAGCCGCGAGCTCAACGCAAGCGTCGCGACGAGATTATTCCACAAGAGCGTCCCAGTTTGCCGTGCATACCTGAGAGCGGGGAGATTGAGTGGAAACACCTGTTTGTTGACGAGCAGAGCGAGATCGTCGATGTGGGGCCGAGTGAGTTTGGATCGCGGATCGAAGAATCGAACTGACTGTCCTACGTCCCGAAGTCGGCTGGCAACAGCAGTGAACACCGGCTGATCATCAGCACAGAGGATCCCGATCTGCCCCGAATCGGCTGTCTTCATAGCTAACAGATGTTTGTGTGGCAGGGAAGATAATGCTTTGATACAGTCTTGCACCAACGGACTCGAACGTCGAGACGACCGATTTTAGGCGTATCAGAGCCGCACACCGTGCGAAATATGCGTTTTTTATTCAGCACGCCATTCCCATCATACACAGAGAACTTCAATAGAGTCGTTCCAGAGTAATCCACTATATCGAAGAGGAAAGGAAAATAGGGCGAGACGATCACACGGCTCGTAACTCTGACTTCTTCCAAGACGAGAACGATGATCACAGATGGAGTATCAAAGCAATGGAATGGCATAGATAAAACAACTCAATGATATTTCATGCCATCTACTGTGGGAGGAGTAGAACTACTGCTGTTTGCTCGATATTGTTCCTTGTGACTTGCACTCGGGACACTGCTCATGTGATTCACTGAAGTGTTTGCCGCACTCACTACACCGATAGCCTGCGTGATTCTCGGCTGTTGACTCCGCTTTCGTTTTGAATTGTTCGACCTGACGACCGAGTTTCTTGAATAGTCCCATTACTGCTTCAATGAAGGGCTGCCAGCAGGATAAGGGTTCGCCGGCGTGCGAGCGCCAATTCATTCTAATGAACGTGATAAACAGATGGAAGTTGGTAGAAGAATACAAGTACTACGCTTTTCCCAACGAGCGCTGACAGCACGATGTTTTCTGGTATCAGTCAGGTATGCTATTCGAGCGGGAAATTCACAGATCGACCGACCTCAATACCAGTTTTTTTCCCTTGTCCTAGTCTCGGTTCTGTATGTCCCTCTCCGAGTTCCCTCTGTTGATCCAAAGTGTGGGTTCAACGTCGGTGACTGGCGATATGATCGTCGTCTTCATACTTATCCTCCTCGCCCTCGTTCTGTTTGCGACCGAATGGTTCCCAATCGACGTCACTGCAATTCTGGTGATGGTCCTACTGATGGTACTCGAGCCATGGACACAGATATCCGCACGCGAAGGTATTTCAGGGTTTGCCAGCCCTGCTACGATCACCGTGCTAGCAATGCTTATTCTAAGTACGGGTATCAATCGAACCGGAATCGTCCAGATGCTTGGTCAGAAAATGGCCAAATTTGCTGGCACCGATCAGCGCAAGCAGCTCGCTGCGACCATCGGCGTCACTGGGCCAATCTCGGGATTCATCAACAATACACCAGTCGTCGCGATACTAGTGCCGGTCATCTCCGACCTCGCACACGAGGGCAACACGTCGCCATCAAAGCTACTCATTCCGCTATCGTTCGCTTCGATGTTCGGCGGAATGTTAACACTCATCGGAACATCGACAAACATTCTCGCCAGTGATATCGCAGCTCAGCTTGGTGCAAAGTCGCCCAGTCTCGGGTTGCATGCGTTCGGGATGTTCGAGTTCACTAAACTCGGGGTCATCGTCTTCGCGGTCGGAGCTATCTATCTCATGACGGTCGGCGCCCAGTTGCTACCCGAACGGATCCCAGCCGACGAGGACCTACTAGAGGAGTATGCTCTTCAGGAGTATCTTGCAGATGTTGTCGTTCCCATAAATTCGTCGTTAATTGGGCAGACTGTCGAAGAGGCACTGGGGAATGAAGAGTCCAAAATCGATGTTTTACAACTAATTCGAGACGGTGAGCGCTTCGATGAACCGCTCGCTCGCAAAGAGATTCGTGAAAACGACACACTCCGACTCAGAACGAACCGAGAAAAGCTCGAACGTATCATGGAAACTGAAGGACTTACACTGTCGAGGGGCCCACAAACCGAAGACGACCTGCATCCAGATGACGAGGAGCCTGTCCTCGTCGAAGTCGTCATCCCGTCGGGATCGTTCCTTGTCAGCGAAACACTGGCGAGTTCGACGTTCCGGGAGCGTTACGATGCGAACGTTCTCGCTTTTCGAACCCGTGGTGATGTAGTCCGCGACCGATTCGAGGACATTCGCATTCGCGTCGGCGACACGCTATTGGTACAGGCGCCACATGACAGTCTCACTCGACTTGTCGAGAACGAAGACTTCATCGTCGCCCACGAGTTCGACGAAGTAGATTATCGGAACGAGAAGATTCCGTTCGCGGTCGGTATCATCGCTGGCGTCGTTGCGCTTCCAGCGCTGAACATCCTCCCAATTGTCGTCTCAGCGCTAGCAGGGGTGGTGGCGATGGTCTTTAGCGGTGTCCTCAAACCGACCGAACTCTATTCGTCTGTCGAATGGAATGTGATCTTTCTCTTGGCAAGTGTTATTCCGCTCGGAACTGCCCTCCAGCAGACGGGGGCTGCCGCGCTTCTCGGGGATACAGTTGCCTCGACAGCAACATTCCTGCCAGCGATCGGCGTCCTGTGGGTATTCTATCTTGCGACCGGCCTCTTAACAAGCGTCATTAGCAACAACGCAAGTGTCGTGTTGATGATTCCCGTTGCTGCCAGTGCTGCCCAGTCAATTGGGGCGAACGCGTTTGCGTTTGTATTGGCGGTAACGTTCGCGGCTTCGACGGCATTCATGACCCCAGTCGGATACCAGACGAATCTTTTCGTTTACGGGCCTGGTGGTTACACGTTCTCTGACTTTCTCCGTGTCGGAGCGCCGTTGCAGTTACTGTTATCGGTCGTCACTGTCCTCGGAATTGCATTCTTCTGGGGTGTTCGTGTGTGACTCGCGACACCTGTTTCGATACAGAACCCACGACAAGCGAGTCATTGAACAGTTCTAACGAAGACACCCATCTCACAAACAGTAGCACGGAGAAGGTACAGTTCTCACTCGAGTTGTGAATGTGGATTCGTCATGTTCACGATGGACACGCGGTCTCGGGGAATGCAGGTGTACTCGTCGTTACCGTGAGAATAACTGACAGATTCATCACAGTAGTTTAGATGCTCATCATCAACCTCTTCTGATGCAGTGTCGTTTGCTTCCTAATAAACAATCGTTGGCATGAGGTAGTGTTGGGGGTGCTCTGTGCATAACCTAATAGGCAAGCAGTTCTTGGTGGCACCTCGTATTTCTCGCTGGATAAATATTATTATATTATATTTATTATTTAATTATTTATATTTGTATATGTGGTGGTTGGAATGTGACTGTCGCCTGAAAAGTGGAGTATTCAATAAATAAAATTGCACCGTTGATCACCATTCGATGACGAATAGTATCATCACACGGATCTGAGCGCTGCGCGTTCCGTTGAAATTGTACCTGAACACCGAGCAGCTAGGAATTAACGATGTACATTCGTCAGCATGATTCCAGAAGAGATGTGGCACAGAGGTTATCAACGTACGTGCCTTCTAGGAGATGTATGCTAATCGATAACATTTCCAAATCCGAGTCAACCCTATACGTGTGTCGGGACTGCGGTGACGGCATCGAAGATCCTGAAGACACTAGCAGATGTTCCCAATGTGGGGGCCATTTGATGAACAGTAGCGTTCCGCACGACGACTAAGAAGCGAAAATTCGTCTCTCATTGAGGTCTCTAGAAAGAGTCCATTCTTCCGAATACTCGAGTACAGACACCAACGATAGTGAACACGAGCGAAGATTTTCTCGCTCAGTTCAGGGCCGCTGTCACCACGCCCACTGACCGAGGCGTCGTACGAACGTTGATTGACCGGGCCATTCTTCTAGGAAGTATGGCAGAATTCCCAGACGAGAGAGAGCTCGTACTGCGAGCGCGTTCCCAGTTGGAACAATGGACAAACAGTGCCCGAATAGAAGCATTCAGTGAATTGTTCGAAGGTGATACCTCACTTCTCGACCCCGAGGAGTTGCAACGTCTCGATGCCCTCGACTCTGCGATGGAACGACAGGGTGGCGATGGCGTGTGGGGTACCGATCAATACGGAATCCATACCGCTAGGACCACAAGTTCGGAGAATTCTGTCGGGATTGTTTGTGTATATCACCCTCAAATCACCAAAGACTCCGTTCTTCGTGGAGACGATGGTATCGATGACGAGACCGAAGAGCGACTCAATGCAGCACTCTGGCAATATAGCGAGCGCGTTGCGACACTCATAGGAGAACGACTTGATGAGTTCATTCGCCAGACGCAGAGGTGAATTATCCCACCCTACTTGCTCTCTGAGGAAGGGAGGCCCAACACCGGAAATCAGCGAACGCTGTGTTCAATTCTGCCTTTTCCACTTGATTAATTCCCAGATGGCGAGAAATACTTGCTCCAGCCAATATCGGGATGGAGGAGGAAAAGAGGTAGCGACGATTAACAGAACCCCGATTATCACGTTCACATAGGGTTGACGCCTCGAAAGGCGAGTACACTTTATCTTCGATGCGTATTACTCGGACCCCAGTTGTGTTCGCTAACACTTAGTGCGTTCGTGTTCCGGCATGAGGTTGAGAAACACGTTGTCCTCCGCGCTACACTCTGGGCAAGTATGGACGAAATGGAGGCCATCGTCATCGCGCTTTTCGATTCGCCACTCCGACCGGGACTGGGCTTCGTTCCCACACACTTGACAGCTTTTGGGATGATCCTAGATGTAAGTTTACATGAAGTCGATGAACGATTGCGTTTCATGACGATGTGACCGCATCGTTCGTTGGCTACGACGGCCCCACGTATTAGCTTAGTAGCAACCGTTCGTCCGTTAGCCTCGATTTCTTCGTACTGGACGACAGGCTGAAACGTCTAGCTGGAGTATGTTGAGCGGGGGAACTCATGGCCGAAATCGATAGCGACGTCAGTAGGTACAATGGTGCAACCCTGATAGAGATCGTCTATCGATCGAGCTCACAACGGTAGCGTATGTACTACGGTACCACTCTCAGAGCCCACTTCACAATAACTGATAACAATGAGCAACGAAAATTCCAAGCGAACGGTAGAAGTTCGAACGATCGATGGAGTCGACGCGTTAGTCAACACGGATCCAGGAGAGATTTTCATTGACCTTCCAGCGTCGAACCCTCGCTACATTCGTATACAGGAAGGCGACCGTATTCAAGAAGGTGACGTCAGCACGAAAACGACTGCTGAGATGGGTGGACCACTACTCACGAACTGGCGAATTGAATCAATCACGTCAGGGACCGTCACGGGAACAGATACCGAGACTGGTGAAACGCGGGAATGGGATCGAGAACAATTAATACAACGACTCGGCGCTCGTGAATTCAGTGCAGAATTAACGACATTCGACCGTGTGAGCGTGACGAAAATCGAGGAGTGGTCCGGGAGACATTCTGTTGAGGATATTGAAGAGGTGAAACCGTATGTGATCGCAATTGCGTACGGGAACAACGGAGAGAAGTTCACGCAATTGTACGCTGCAACTGAGTCAGGTGACTGGGACTCATTAGAAGTGGTACAACAAGATACAACTATTCAGAACTTTAGCGACGAATTACGAAACCGCTTCGACAACGCTGTGAAGAAGACCATCGAGGTCGAACAGCGGTATCATTAAGTCAACCCACATTTCGTTCCTTCGTCTATTGGGTACCGAATATATATTCTATTCATATTTCTATTGATTAGATTCAAATCATCAGTTAAATAGCTCAAAGGGTTTTAGCCACCGAGCCACCAGCCGTAGAGTTGCTCTTGCTCCTCCGTATCCGGATGCTTCTTCGATTGGCCGTAGGTCTTGCCTTTGAGGAGTTGGCGTTCAATCGTATTCGCCGCGAGACGGAGTGCGTGGGTGGCGCCGTAGCCCTCCCCATCGGCTGTGAAGTAACCACGGTCGGTGACGAGCCGAATCCGTGCCAACACCAGCGGCACCCCTCGGCTCTTTTCTTTGTGCTCCTGGAGTTCGATACTGGCCTTGATCACGTTCATTTCACCATACTTCGAGGTCACGCTGTCGATTAACGCGGAAACGTCATCGTAGTCCATTTCATCGAGCAACTCGAGACCGAACACCTGCACGGGACGCCGTTCTTCTTGTTCCCAGGTGAGCGCCTCGATGACGTCCGTCTTCGTGATGATTCCGACCGGCTCGTCCGTCTGGTTAGCCGTGACGACAAGTGAGGAAATCTCCCTATCGAACATCGTTTCGACCACCGTATCAAGCGGCGTGTCTCGCTGAACCGTCGCAGTTGCATCGGACATCAAGTTCCGCACCGGCAGATCGAGCATCCGGTCGGACGAACCGTCACGTTCACCGAAGCCGCCGCGGCCACTGAACTCGTCTGACGAGCCACCCTGGCTCTTGTTCCCGCCGCGTGTCGTGAATTCGATGACATCGTACAGACTCAATATCCCGACGAGTTCGTCATTGTCAATGACCGGGAGGTGTGCGATACGTGCTTCCCGGAGCGTGTTGAGGGCTTTTCCCATCGTGGTCGTTGGGGAGACACTGATGAGCTTTGTTGTGTACGCATCGTCAACAGTCACCGCGTCGAGAAACGGGCTCACGGCCTCCAAGACGGCATCTGCAGTCACCACACCGAAGATGCGATCTTTGTCCAGTACTGGGAGCGTCTTGGCGTTACTCCCGATCATGAGTCGTGCGACCTCACGAACATCCTCGGTTCGGTCGACGGTTGGGACGTGTTGCACCCGTGAACCAACCTTCGCCGAGGGTTGATTGGACGACGAGGCCAGTTGTCGGCGGCTGACGACGCCGCGATACTCGTCACCGTCCGTAACGACGACGGCGTCGAGTTCCTGATTTTCGAACGCACCGGCGACCTTCGAAAGGGGTGCCCCGATGTCGAACTCGGTGAACTGTGATGAAACTATCTCAGAGATATTCATTGTGTATTCTCTATACTAAGAGGGTATGTGGACGGTTATATCTGTCTCATCTTTTGACAACACGAGAGAATCGATTTTGAGAGGGGCTTTAGGGTCTCAGATTACTTCCTCGATATTACCTTGACCGCATCATCCACGCTTATCGCTATTGAGGTTGGTCGATTGCATTACTATAATGGAGGGGGATTGCAAGAGTTCCCCCATTTTGCAGAAAGGGACGCACTCCACCGTATTTACTAGGTTACTACTGCCACCTCTCACCGAGAATGCGGTGTGATGCTTTTTGTTGACGTCGCCGAAATGGGAGTTCGAAGAACCTCGTGATTACAATGCTGTAATTAGTACCTTCCGTTTGTGATCTTTTGAGACAGGAGTCGGACTGGGGAAATCGTCTGTCACCCAATTTATCACACCTTGCTTATAAGCATCGCTAGCCAGTCTCTACTTGTTATGAATAACAACGAAACGGAAAATGGTGAATCCCACACCCAAACAACAAACCGTGACTCTTCTCGGCCACTGCCCAGTATTCAGATTATTAACGGTGTTTCGGATGCTGCTGGCTGTTCAGTTAAGGAGCTCACCCCCCTTTATGAAGTCATCGACCCGGATGCATTGGATCGTCTCTATGCACCAACGTATCATGGGGACATGCGCTCTAGTGGCGAAGTGACCTTCTCATACGCTGGCTACCGGATCGTGGTCGATAGTTCTGGTACTGTCGATTTAACCCCAATCGAATCGTGAAACAAGTACAGACATCCTATCTACTACCACTCAAAGAGTGATATTCCACGGTCGGTTTACTTATGGATGACGAAAACAGAACAATTCTGACACAAAACTCATGGGCTATCCTTTTGAGACGCCAGGTTACGCTCTCTAAGAGAGATCTCGAAGTCGAGTTACTACAGACTGTTGAATATGACCGAGACTAACTCACCAAGCGAATTAGGAGATCTCAGGCGCTAAGCCCAAGCCCCGTCTTCAAGGAACGAGCAGCATGAGCGAGTAGGAGGGGATACAACGTCCCCAGGACCATCCGATTTCTGGTGTGCGAACGACAGCTTTTCTCTCGTCGACGCCTGTGGAGACTGCGCTCCCTACAGGAACCATTTCGGTTCCTACAAGGTGTGCGTGGAAAAAGGTTCTCATGCACGGCGGGTCTGGAATCTATTTCGGCAGTCTAAATTTTACAGAAAGCCTTGCATGACGAACCGACCTAGCCGAGTTCAGAGGCCGACCAAGACTACAATAACAATGATGGTGGGGAGACCCATTTCAATTCGTCCCGATGAGCCATTTCACGCATGCCTGTCCCTACACTTCGAGCAGACAATATCGGCTTCTGAAGCCTTCTCATCGTGGCGAGCAAGACTTTGCGCTTCCCCGAGGGCGGCGACTTGCCGTTTTTCACTTCCGCTTATGGATTTAACCGGAAGTAAAATACACACCACCACTTCCAGTGTAGATCAAGGGTATAACCCCTCTATCGTACGACCGTAACAATTCATACATCTATAAATTCTATGTCGCTACATAAAATATCGTCCCTGAAGATGAGACTACACAGGTAATAGCAACCCTAGAATGCACGATTTGGGACAATCCACCCTCTACAAGCGTCTCAAACTGAACCACAGATGCCGCTTCTAGTCAGGCTACTAACTATTGGACGAA
>NZ_JAJFAY010000019.1 GCF_021083305.1 Haladaptatus sp. DYF46
GTTCCAAAGCGAATGCAGACAAGTGAGCAAGCCCAAGCAAAGCGATTACTGCAGTGGGATCAAGACCGGTACGTGACTGACCGGAGCCTCCTATTGAACGACGATGAGCGGCATGAGACAACGCTTGTGTACCGACGCAGGGACAATTCCAATCGCACGGGCTATCGCCAGTATTCGGTGTTTATGACGAATGGGAATCCGAGACTGTTACGAGAATATTCGTATCGGTGGGAAATCGAGAGTGGCTACAAGAGCATTAAGCGGTTCATGGCGGCCACAACCTCGAAGAACTTCGTGTTGCGGTTTTTCTACTTCGCGTTTGCGTGTCTGCTGTATTCAATCTGGCGTGCGGTCGATTTACTGGTTCAGATCGATTTGACTGGCGAGTACACGCGATCGCCTGTTGTGACGGCAAACACGGTGCTCACGCTGCTAAAGCAGACTGGCATTGGATAGTGCTGTGGTAGGATGTAGTAAACTCCCGTGGATGAGCAACAGCTCTGGCTCAAACAGTCCGCAAATCCTGGAAAAGCTAAAATACTAACTAGAATTGGCCATAGACTTCGGTTTGAAGTGGTTGCAGACCGATAAATCAGTCGAAATCGTGCATTCTAGCCCCTCTATACTGGGTGTAGTCTCATCTTCCGTGGCGCCAGAAGCTGAGACTAGTCGTCTCAATGCATACGATATGAGCTGCTGTCTCTGAAATTGCTTTGAGTCAAACGAAGATGCGTAATCGCTAGTGGCCATTTCTTGGTGGCGTGGAGGGTTGAAATTCACTGAACCGACCGAGCAGGATACCGAAACCAAGAAGAACGACAACTGCGCCGAGCGCAAACGGAACCGTATCGTCGTAGGTTTGGCCGAAATAGCCTGCCGTAATCGGCGCGAATGCGCCGCCGGTGGCCCAAACCACTGGCTCAAGCAGAGGAACAGAACTGCCGACTCGACGGAAAACACGATGACGATTGCGAAAACCCCGAGCCGCCGACTGACGCGTTCGGCCAGTCCGGGATCGCTACGCAGCGACCACGTACGAGCCAGTCAGGAGGATGGCGTTGTACGCGGCGTGGGCGACGATAGGGACCGTCAGGCTGTCCGTCCACTCGTATAGCACGCCGAAAACGGCGCCCGTCACGATGAGGAGAGCAACGCCGCTGGCGAGCGTGGCAACCTCACCAGTAAAGTTTGCGAGATGAAGCGATCCGAACAAGAGGCTGGCGCCCACGATGGCGCCCACCGGACCGAACGCCTCGCGCAGTGTCCCCTGGACCACGCCACGAAAAAGGAACTCCTCGACGGGCGCGATGAGAACCACTGACAGTCCAGCTATCCACAGGAAGAGGGACGGGTCGTTGACGGCAACGTTCTCGATGACGGAACCCGGCGCCAGTCCCAATGATTCCACTAGGTACCAGAGCGCAGACGCGATGACGATGGCGATGGCCGCGCCGCCGAACGCGATGCCGATCTGGCGGCCGTTGGGCCTCGAAATCGGAATTGCCATCTTGCGATACCGCGCGACGGCGTACCCCGCGACGAGGAAGCCGGTCTGACCGCCAACCAGCAACGCTAGGAACGCCGGCGGACTATCGATGGCGAAGTCGAGGAGCACTAACGGAATCAGGGTGGCAATGCTGCCGATGGTGTTGACAACGACGGCCAAGACGGTTACCACGACGGCCACGCCGACGGCGCGGCCCGGGGATGACCGCCGTCCGGATTCGGTACTCACGTTGTCTCCGACGGTGTCTGGATTCATTTCCATGGTGGGCGCATCACGAAGAAGACAGATAAGTGTTGAGTCGATTCAGGCGCGAACGACCCCTTCTATCGGATCCCACAGATATTCTCTGGTCTGTGCTGAATACACAGCGCATATTGATTACTCAGTCACTGACCTCATCTCGTGATGCCTCAAGCTAACTCATCGTCCATCGTTGGTTAGTGCGTAAATCATCAAGGAAATCAGTGTTGCTCATTTTTTGGATAGTAGGAACGATTTTATCTTCGCGCGACCTTTGATGCACCGTGAGCAACAGAAGGAGCGAAGGGCGTGGAAGGGACGAAGTGAATTACGAGTACAAAGTTGTTACCGCGCCGACCAGCTATCTATGGATGCATGTCAAGCGTGATGCGACCGAACAATTGTTGAACGACCACGCGGCGGACGGATGGGAACTAGACGAGGTCGTCGTCAACTGGTTGGGCGGTGCCGAACTGTTCCTCCGACGCCCCCGCTGAGTGACAACGGTCCGTCATTCACCATACGATTCAACCCTCTGCGCAGCAGTCCGCCCGCACATTTTCCGTGGCTAGATGCGAGCGACCGGTATGGTCTAGAACGACATCGTGACGACTTCCCGGAACGACCTGTGTCAATTGCAGGACAAGCGGTTGCACGAGGTTGTCATCTGCATCTACGAGAACATCTCTTTCTACGCCGATCACTAAAGGAGGCGGGCATCACCCTAGCGACGTGTTTGGGACGGCAGACCTTCCGAACCTCCCAACGACGGAAGAGGACCTCTGAGACCACCACCCGAATGACCTGTTCATGGTGCTCGACTGAACGTCGAACGAGGACGAAAAACGTCACTCCCACTTCCCACGGGCGATGTGGTTGTTCGGCGTTGGACCGGTCGGAAAAGTTGGTTCGAGAGGCACTCCGGAACGCCTTCGAGGATTAACAATCTAGCCAATATTGGATTACAGAAACAATACGTCCATAGCATATTCTGTGGTAGAGAGTCCACGGCCATTCTAATATGCCTTGAGTAGGGAGTAGGCGTACGCATGATCGAAAACCGGTACAGAGATTCCTAACTATCTCCGCTACCGACCCTATTGATACTTGGTGTACGCGGTATCTCGAGAACACACTTTACAAGATCGAGAAGGTCGGCGAGAGCGCTCTCGGGGCGCAACCTAAGCGCTACTCCTCAACGCCGTCGATCAACGTTTCGAGAGTCCGAACGTGGGACTCGAATATCGACTCGCCATGGTCAGTGAGACGATAGGTCGTCTGAGGCTTGCGGTCGACGAACTTCTTTTCAACGGCAACGCAGTCTGCGTCCTCCATCCGTCCGATATGGCTCGCGAGGTTTCCCTCGGTGACCCCGAGTTCCTGCGTGAGTTCGGTGAAGCTCGCCTCTCCGTGAGAATAGAGATACGCAAAGAGTTGCAATCGTGTCGGCTGGTGGACTAGCTTGTCGAACTCCATAGACGATTACACCTTGGAGAGGACGGCGTATGCGCTAAGACAGTACACTGCGTACCCAACGCCGAACACCGCGAACTCCCAGCCGCGGGCCGCCGGCACGTACGGAATCGTTGCGACAAGGATGAGGCTCCAGAACCCACCAAGGAAAAAGGCGTAGCAATCGGCATCCCGAATGTTGTACGCGCTGAGGAGTTGGCCGAGGTAGAGATAGGCGACGCCAATAAGCGTCCCGACCAAGACGAGCCAAAGCGGCATGAGCTGGGCGAACTCGATTGCGTCGACGTATGGACCGGTTCCGACGATCAACGTGCCCATACCCCCAAACAAAATGATGTGCCAAGTCCGCCAGCTAGGGACACCGGTCGTGGGACGCTCGTACGTAGAGATCATCCGCCAGAGAACGACCTCGTAAGCGATTAACACGCCGACAGTCAATGCGATGATCCACGGACGAAAGCCCTCACGAAAGCCCAGTTGCATGATTGGAAACACGACTCCCACCGCGAGCCCTTCAACAATCCAGAAGTGCCACCAGTAGGGGTAGGCCTCCTGTAATCCCATCGCCTGCTTGATCTGGCCGAGTTCCTCCTGAAGGTCGACATCCTCTCCCGTTTCAGTCATCGGTCGGTTGTTTCGCGACTTGGTTCGTGTAGTAGTTAAACAGGTCGGTGTACGTCGGGGAGACGACCGTGAGACCCTCGGGAAGCGATTCGAGGGCAGTCTCCTCGGAGGCGAAGCCACGGATGGTGCCGTTGCCCCGGAAGACCTCGCCCCCGAGGACGTGTCCGGCGAGTAATTCAGCGTCGCCGAGGTTCGCCTCAACGACGGCCGGAACGGCGTTGAACAACTCATCGGCGACGCCGGTCGCGACGACCCGACCGTCAGCAACGAACGCGAGTCGGTCTGCGATGTCCGCATCCATGGGTTGGTGGCTCGAGAAGACAATCGTCTTCCCTTCGTCCTGTTTCTCGCGGAGCAATGCGTGAACCTCCTGGATCGTCGGAAGATCAAGGGCGGCCGTCGGCTCATCGAGGATGTAGAGCGGGACGTCAATGCTCAGCGCGATCACCAGCTCGAGTTTCCGTTTCATCCCACCGGAGTACTCGTTAACGGGTTTGTCGAGGTCGTCGATGAGTCCGAGTGCCTCAGCATACCTGTGCCAGTTGTCGACGAACGCGGGGTGAAGCTGGCTGTAAAAACGGATGTTCTGGCGGCCGGTGAGCCGAGGTAGACAGAGGGCGTCCTGCAACAGGAAGCTCGTCGTATCCGAACGCTCGCTAGCCGGGGTTCCGAACACATCCACTGTTCCTGCCGAGGGGTGTTCGCTTCCCGCCAGACAGGAAAAGAGGACAGACTTCCCGACGCCGTTGGGCCCCAACACCGCGAGCAGTTCGCCGGGATCGACGGTGAGCGAGGCGCCCCTAAGCACCCGCTCGTCGCCGAAGGACCTCTCAAGGTCGGTGGCAACGATCGCTGGTTGGTTCATCACCACCACCTCCGCTCGTAGAGGACTACGGTGAACAACGCCACCCCGACGACGATCGCGAGGAGGGCATACAGTCCTAGGAGGGCGACCGATTCAGGACCCGCCGGCGCCGCGGGCGGGGCGGCACCGATCGCGGTCCACTCGGCGTCTGGAACTAAGTGATACACCAATAGCCGCGTCGGTAGGGTGTTCGGCAGGTAGTTCAGGACTTCTCCCTCGATCATAGAGAGCTCCGTTGTGATACCGTTGAGTCCAGTTAGAATGTAGCCGGCGATCGCGATCATGGGCACCGCGTACTCGGCAACACGCTCATTTTTCGCGTAAACGACGAACGGCACCGCAACGATCATCCAAGCCGCACAAGTCAGCGCGAACGCTAAGACGACGATGGGGATCGACTCAACCCCACGGAGGCCGAACGATCCACCGGTCGCGACGCCCGCGGCGATTGTCAGGGCGAACGTCGCCGTCGCAAAGAGCACGCCAGCGAACATGCGCCCGGCGAGTTCCGATAATGGCGAGATTGGCATTGATCGGTACGCTGCGTACCGACCGTCCTCAAGGTCGCTCGCGAGCTGGTAGCCGAAGACGTACAGACAAATGTAGATCGCACCAAAGGTGCCGGTTCCGATCGCCCAGCTCGCCGTCATCGTCGGTGAGAGACCGTCGATCTGAGACGTATACAGTAGTTGCATCCCCGGTGCGAGGGCGACGATCGTCAAGAGCATCGTCCAGCTGGTACTCACCTCGCGAAAGCTTCGTTCGGTAAACGCCATGGCTTGGCGAACACGCCCGGCTGATCGGCCGGGGCGGTCGCCGTCATGAATGGTGGTCGTTGTCATCGGCAGCTCTTTGCTCTAATAGACATAATACTTTTCGATACAAAGTTACTTTATGCTACAAAGTAGATTCGATCATCGCGCCAGAAAACATCCTAACAGGGCTCTCAGAAGGGTTCATCCTCGTCACTAGATCGGGGTGGCGGCCGCGATCACTCGTGATAGGTCAGGGCAGATCCTCTCGAGCGGTCTATGCGTGATTCCCGAAAGGCAAGTGCCCGTCACTGCCGGTGATGGGCACACGGAGGTCGATCAAGCTCTTTAGTGCGGTTAGTGACACTGGCAAGACGTACTTCCTACGGCGTGAAGTGAATTTCAACATCACTACCACGATCCAGCTGTTAGGCGAATCCAGACTGAGTTCAGTAGAAAAAATCTCATTCCGAAGCGAATCCACGGAGCTGAACGTGAGGATATTGAGACAACGATGGGCAGGAGGTCGCCACTGAGCCAACGACTGTCCACGTCAGGCACGGCTCGCACGCGATGCAGTTCCTGTAGTTCCACTGACGAAAGGAGAGAGTACAACAGTCTTTGCGACGAATCTCTTGGTCGGACAGACGAGGCAGAGACGTTTTGTCACCAGTACAGCCGTCGCTGGCAGATCGAGAATGAGTCCAAAAACATCAAGAGTGACTCCCTAGTGAAGACTTCTTCCAAGGGATTACGTGCGGCTCTTCTATTTTGTGTTCACGATGCTGGTACATAATCTCTGGCGGCTCACCGATTTCCTGTTGAAGGCGGGTGTCGGCGGTGAGATGGACTACGCCCCGGTTCTGACGGCTGGTGAGTGCGTCGAGTTAGTCTGTTCAGCACTGGTCCCGCCGGATTAACGCTTAACGCCGACTCAGGCCACCCATTGTGAGTGGCAACGCTCTGCGAGATCTCGAATTTTGAGCAGTTTTCACTTACTCGATGACATCTAACCGAGAGAGATGGGTTGAGTTCTCACCACTTTGGTTATTCGAGCCACAATTGGCCGGGAAATCCGAGGGAATAGCCCATCCTCCGAAACTGCGTGCACGGTGAGGACGACAGAAGTTGAGACTGGTGCTCTCAATGCATAGAAATCGGTATGAGCGAGTGTTTTATTATGCTTTGACAAAAATTATCAACGTATGATTTCACGACGAAATGCCCTTGCTGGTGCCCTCGGTGTGTG
>NZ_JAJFAY010000001.1 GCF_021083305.1 Haladaptatus sp. DYF46
CGGGTGTTGCCGTCCGCTCACGCTCCCAACATTCAAGCGTAGCCGTGTCTAAACACTTTTTGAGTAGGTTTGGGAGTAGCATCAATCACTAACTCTTCGACCTGCTCGTCCTTATCTAGACAGTGCTACGCGACGCTGTATTTCATATACCTGAATTCGGTTTATACGGTGTGGGACGCGACAAAGAATGTCGTCACTGAGTGGTGAAAACGGTCGGGAAAAGCTGAAAACCGAGGTTACGCCGACGCGGAGTCGATGTCGCCGTTGATTCGAACCAGTGCGTAATCACATTCGGAGCAGTGCCACTTCGTCTTCTCGCCGAGGTGGAGGTTCGTACTCGCACTGCGCCAGAACGTCTGTTCGGTTCCGCACTCCGGGCAGTCGTGTTGCATTTCGAGGCTCATACGTGCCCCTCCGTGTCTGACGAAGTTGAAGATACTGGTTTCGCGCCGCTACTCCTCTCCCCGTTCGAGATGCAAGGCGTCGAAAAATCGGTGTAATACGCGACGGGACGCGAACTGAACGAGTTCCTCGTCGTCGGCGTCCGCGTCGGCGAACAGACCGAGCGGAATCTGTGCACCGGCCATATCGGCGTGTCCCCCCGCGCTTCCGACGTCGCCGAACGCCTGTCGGAGGACGTTGCCCGCGTGAACCCGGGGGTCGATGGACCGCGCACTCATCTCCACGGACCCGTTGACGACGCCAAAGACGAGCACCGTATCCACGCCTTCGACGTTCAGGAGGTAGTCGGCCGCCTGCGCGAGCGCGTCGCGTTCGGTCGTTCGCCCGGCCGAGGTGGCGAGCGTCGCCCCCCGCTGGACGCGGTTTCGAATCGCCTCGCCGATGGCGTCCACCGTTGCCGGGGAAAACGCCGCACCGTACAGCTCTTCCAGCAGTTCGAGGTCGGCGTGCCGGCAGACGTAGAGTGCGGCCTCGTAATCGTGTGGCGTCGGATTACGAATGAAGTCGATCCGTTCGCGGTGGAGCGCGAACAACAACGCCGACCCGAGTTGGACGTTCACCTCGATGCCGAGGTCCTGTAGATACTCGACGAGAATGGTCGCTGTCGCGCCGTAATCCTTGCGTACGTCCACGAATTCGGCCGACGGTTCCTCCGTGGAGTGGTGGTCGATGATGATGTCCGGTTGTACCGAGTCGAGCTCCGTGTGGCCCGCCGGCGTCGAATGGTCGACGAACGCGACACGATCGAACTCCTCGGGGTCGAACGTATCGAGGTGGTCCAACTCGACGTGAAGGAGGTTGACGAACGCTCGGTTCTGTTGGTGGGAAATCGCTCCCCCGTAGAACAGTTCCACGTTTTCCACACCGGCGGATTCGGCGACGACCGAGAGCGCGAGCGCGCTAGCGATGCAATCCGGGTCGGGGTTGTCGTGGCAAACGACCGCGAGCGATTCGACCCCCGCGAGGTACTCGATTAACTCCTGGGCGCGGGTCATGTTGGCTGTTCGACCCGAGAAAGCATCAAAGCGTGGCTGGGTATCCGACGGAATTTGGGGAAATAAACTACATGTTGCGATACAAAATCAGGATGAGGGAATGAAAACGGTTCGGTGAAGCTCCGATCACACTTGCCGGGGACTGGTGTTCCCTCTTCGAAAGGTCACCGGGTCAATCGCTGGGTCGCTCTCTTCGGTTCTCAGCTCTCTGCCGGTTGCTGTGTCTCAAAAGTCGTTCTGGCACGCTTGAATGACGAGTTTCGGCTCGTCGTACAGGCTGTTGACCGTGTGCTTTCCCTTCCCTCTCCCGCGCCCTCGCTGGTCCTGTTTGATGAGATCGAGGAACTCCAGTTCGGTCAACAAATCCCTGACGCGCCGCTCTTTCAGCGGTTCGGAGTCCATCTGCTCACAGATCCGGTGGTACGAATGTTGGACGACTTTGTTGGGAATCACTGGTTCGTCCTCGTTCGACTGGTGGACCTGTGAGGCGAGTGCGAGTAGCACGTAGCGTGCGTGCGGTGGCTGTTTGGAGATGAGTTCCGAGATACGGTTCGCCCCTTCGCGGTCCTGTGCGACGTCGACGTGTTCGTCTCGAACGACGGATTTTCGCTCCTCCTCTGCGACTTCGCCCGCGAACCGAAGCACGTCTATCGCCTTGCGGGCGTCGCCGTGTTCGCGTGCCGCCAGTGCGGCGACCTTCGGAATCACGTCGGTTTCGAGAACGCCGTCCACGAAGGCGTCGCGCCGTGATTCGAGGATTTCCCGGAGTTGCGTCGCGTCGTACGGTGGGAAGACGTAATCACGCTCACAGAGGCTGCTCTTCACGCGCTCGTTCAACTCGTCTTTGTACCGGATCTTGTTCGAGATGCCGATGACGCCGAGGTTACACTCGTCGATCTTCCCGGCCTCGTTCGCGCGCGAGAGGTTCATCAGGAGGTTGTCCCCGGCGGTGTCACCGCTTTTATCGCCGATTCCTTCGAGTTTGTCCACCTCGTCGAGGATGATGATGGCGACGTCGTACATCTGTTCGAGAACCGTCCACAACCGGTTGTAGTACATCGAGGTGCTGATTCCCTGCTCCGGGATGGTCGTACCGCTTCGCTCCTCGTCGTTGAGTTGGGCGGCGATGGATTGGACGACTTGCGTTTCCGTCGAATCCTGTAGACAATCGATGTAGGCGAACCCGGCGTTGACGTCGTTCCGCCCGGCACGCTGCATCATCTGACGGCTGATGAACTTCGTACAGAGGGACTTTCCGGTGCCGGTTTTCCCGTAGAGAAAGATGTTGTTCGGGGTGTTGCCGTTCAGTGCTGGTCGAAGCGCCGTTCCGAGCCGTCGGAGTTCGTCTTCCCGTCCGATGATTCGGTCGCCGTCGGGGAGGTGTGAGACCTGCAAGAGTTCCTTATCGTTGAAGATAACCGTATCGTCGCCGAAATAATCCACTGACTCGGACATCTATAGACACGTATGTCGGGAGAGGCTATATAAAACTACCTCCACAATGCCGTTGTAAATATAAGAAACAAACGATAGGGGGTCTCTAACACCGTTTTCTGACACCTCGTTGCCGTTGTAACGACACCGGATTGCCGCTGTAACGGCCAGTCGAATGGCGTCGAACGGACACCTCATTGCCGTTGTAACGGTCGGAGTCGTTTAAATACGTGTGGATTCGAATTTTGGCTGGGACACCCCGGGTTGCCGTTGTAAGTTGGGGGTTGTGGTGGAGGGGAAAGGAGGGTGAAGATGGAGGTGGTGGAAGAGTGGGTGGGACGAGGGCGAAAATAGGATAACGGTAAAATGTAGGTGGGATATGCGGAACCGTGTGTCGGGGAATTCGATGGAGGAAACTCCGTTTTTCCGATGCTGAACGTCGAAAGCGTCCCTTACGAATAATGGGAACTTCTACTGGAATCAAGATGCGACTGAGTGCTATCGTTGATTTGCGACCCTCCTGCGGAGCAGTTAGCGGATTGGCTATTTAATTCTACTGCTTCGACATAGGTGTATCAATTGCTCGTCTCCGAATTATCGCGGGTTATGTATATTTATTGCCATCTACTCCTCCGTATCGATCATATGACGACCGGAAAACAGTTCTCTCCGGATTCAAAAACACGCTACCTAACTCCATTTGATGATTCCTCCGCCCTCAACTCCTCTACCCAGAACTTACAGCGGCAACATGGGGTGTCAGACAGATATCTCTGAATCAGATCGTTTTGGCATTACTCGAACTGCCATCTCGTCGCATCGTTCGGGTAGTCACTCCACGCGAAGACGATTTTCGGGCGCACCGCGAAGAATGGTGTTCCGTGGTGAATTCCGTATTTTCCCTGATACGCGGAATCGAGGCGTTCTTGCAGGTCCGTGTCGGTGACGCGCTCTGCGACACCTTCGACGATGACGACTGCTTCGCCGCTCTCTCGATGGACGACGACCCTGGAATCGACTTGCAAGTTCCGGACCCAGCGGGTTCGCTCCCCGCCGCCACAGAAAAGCGAGTCATCGACCCAGACCCCCCACACGGGACGGGCGTGCGGATGGCCGTTCGGTCGCGTCGTACAAATCCAGTAGTACGCGTCGCTCGCCATCTGCTCGCGTACGAACGTCCACGAGAGCATTCCGTCCTCCTCCTCGGGGATGGCGTAGCTCTGTTCGGTTTCCGGCCGACTCCGAAGCGCATCGAATTCCGCGACGTCGTTCCCCACCATCGATGGAAGTACGGCGTGAGAACGCAAAGAGATATCCATCACTCCACGACGACAGCCTCTCACTCCACAACGACTGCCTCTCACTCCACAACGACTGCCTCTCACTCCACAACGACTGCCTCCATTACTCCGCAACGGTAGCTAGCTATTCCAGGATGGTAGCTCACCGGCCATTCCGGGACGGTAGCTTACTTTACGCTCGCGTCCCATTGGTCGTGTATGAGTTCGATAACCCTCTATTCGCTCGACGGGTGCCCGTTCTGCCAGAAAGTCCACGACGCGCTCGACGACGCCGACATCGAATACGAGACGGAGTGGGTCGAAGCGCTCCACTCCGAGCGAAACGAGGTCAAACGCGTTAGCGGCCAACGCGGCGTCCCCGTCCTCGTGAACGAGGATTCGGGCGTCACGATGGCCGAGAGCGACAAGATCGTCGAGTACGTGGGGCAGTCGCTCGTATAAAAATGGAGCGATCACTCGCATGAAAATCTACACAGGACGCGGCGACGCGGGACAGACGGACCTGCAAAACATGTCCCGCGTCTCGAAGGCCAGTCCGCGAATCGAAGCCTACGGAACGGTGGACGAGGTGAACGCCCTCATCGGACGCTGCCGACCGACGGGTCACGACGACGTGGACGAGAACCTCCGCGAAATCCAAAATCACCTTCACATCGTGCAGGCCGACTTCGCCAACCCGGACCCGGACGAGGACGACCCGCAAGTAACCGGAGAACACGCCGACCTCCTCGAATCGTGGATGGACGCCTACGACGAGGAGTTGGACCCGCTCACCTCCTTCATCCTTCCCGGCGGAAGCGAAGCGGGGGCGAACCTCCACCACGCCCGCGCCGTCTGCCGCCGCGCCGAGCGCCGTGCCGTCGCGCTGGCCAGCGAGGAAGACATCAACGACGCCGCCGTTACCTACCTGAACCGACTCTCCGACACGCTGTTCGTTTTCGCCCGCGTGGTCAACAAGCGCGACGGGGAGCGAGAAGAGAGTCCGACGTACTGACGACACTTCTTTTACTACAGCGTCCGCTGTTCACACGAAAGCGTGTTCAGTTCTCCCACAAGCTTATGCCCCGGAACCAGTGTTGTGGCGATATGGCCCCCGCATTCTTCACCCTCTTCATGGTCGCGTTCGTCGCCATCGGTGCGTTGAACGTGCTGAAACCCCGTGCGATGGCGTGCCACCAGATGCGAGTGCGATACGGTGCGAAGGGAGATGTCGAATTCAGCGACTCGCGCATCATGATGCAGCGAGTGATCTCGCTCATCATTCTCGTCGTTGGCGTCTGGTGGATGCTCACCTCGGGATTCTTGTGAGGCATAAAACCGTTTTCGTCGTCTTCCCGATTTGCGTGACTTACAGCCCCAGTTCCCGCCCGATAACCAAATGCTGAATCTCGCTGGTCCCTTCGCCGATTTCCATCAGTTTGGCGTCCCGCAGGAACCGCTGCGGGGCGAAGTCTTCGGTGTACCCGTATCCGCCGAGAACCTGCACGGCGTCCTCGGAGACCTTCCGCGCCGATTCGCTGGCGTCGAGTTTCGCCAGCGCGCTCTCGTGGGAGACAGAGTAGCCTTCGTCGTACTTGCACGCTGCCTTGTGGGTCAGCAGGCGCGAGCGCTCGATTTTGCGGTCCATGTCCACGATTTTGTTGCGGATGGCGTCGAACTTCGAGATGGGCTTGCCGAACTGCTCGCGCTCCTGACTGTATCGGTGGGCCGCCTCGTAGGCACCTTGGGCGATTCCGGTCGAGAGCGCGGCGATGGAGATGCGCCCCCCGTCGAGCGTTTTCTTCGTCTGTTCCCATCCGTCGCCTTTCTCGCCGAGCAGGCGGTCCTCGGGAATCCGGCAGTCGGTGAACTGGATTTCACAGGTCGGCGAGGCGTTGAGTCCCATCTTGTCCCAGACGGTCGTGACCTCGAACCCGTCGTCCTCCTCGGGGTCGACGATGAACGTCGAGATGCCGCCGTAGCCCGCGTCGGAGTCGGTAACGGCTTTCACGAGGACGCTTCCCGCCTCGCTGGCGTTGGTGATGAACTGCTTCGTCCCGTCGAGAACCCACTCGTCACCCTCCTTCACCGCGGTGGTGTCCATGTCGCTGGCGTCGGACCCGGAACCCGGTTCCGTGAGCGCCCACGAACCGAGATACTTTCCCTCCGCGAGCGGCGTGAGCCACCTCTCCTTCTGTTCTTCCGTGCCGAACATCTCGATGGGTTTCGACGCCAGCGAGATGTGTGCAGCATACGAGAGACCGATGGACCCGGACACCCGGCCCAATTCCTCGGTGACGAGGGCGTACATCAACTGGTCGCCACCCAATCCGCCGTACTCCTCGGTGATGGGAACGCCCATCATGTCGAGGTCGGCGAGTTCGTCGAAGATCTCCGCGGGGAACCGGTGTTCGGTCTCTATCTCCTGTGCAATCGGCTCTATCTCCTCGTCGCAGAACTCCCGAACGGTGTCCCGAACCATCTTGTGTTCGCCGGGAAGGTTGAAATCCATGCGCAATTTTTGCGCGGGTTTCGCTATAAAGACACCGCCATTACTCCGTCATGACGAGGTCTCGTTCATTCCATTCACGAGACCACCGAAGCAACGTACGTCGCTTCGAGCCTCCGTTCACGTTGCTCACGGAGACACCGCTACAGTGTTGCTGTAGCGAGCCCCCACTCACTACGTTCGTGGGGACACCGAAGCAGGGAAACCTGCTTCGAGCCCTCGTTCGCTTCGCTCACGAGGACACCGCAGCAGCAACGCCGTTGCGAGCCTCAGCTCTTTCACTCGCGAACTCCGAAATCATCGTCCGCTAACTGACTATCCTCGACAGCGAGTGTCTTTATCAATAGGGGAGACTAACCAACCTTCGATGGGTATTCGGCGACTGGTTCGCGGCACGATAGAGTGGCCGCGCATCGAGGCGGTCATTCGAGAAATCGCGGAACGATACGATCGCGAGGAGGTTCGCGTCGAGTTCATCGACGCCGACAACTGGCTCTCGACGCCGTGCGTCGTGGACGACGAGTGGTTCGTCAAGATAACCACCGACCAGAACTCACTCGTCCACGCGTTGTTCACCAGTGTTCGAAACCTCGGTGCGTTCAGTAGCGGCACCGAGGGTTTTTTCGAACACTTCGCCGGACCGGACGAGATGGCCGAACACGAACTCGAAGCCACACGGAAGATGCGCGAAATCGGGCTGAACGTCCCGGCACCGATAGAGTCGTTCGAGTACGACAACCTCGGCGTACTGGTGATGGAGTACCTCCCGGACTTCGAGACGTTCGAGCAGATGCCCGAAGCGGAGGTGCGTGCGTACGCCACGAACCTCTTCGCGGCGCTGTCTCGTATGCACGAGAACAATCTAGCGCACGGCGACCTGCGCGGCGAAAACGTCCTCGTCGCCGACGAGGAGATATACTTCATCGACGCGACGAGCGTGAACGAGGAGCGAATCGACGAAGCGCGGTCGTACGACCTCGCCTGTGCGCTGGCGTCGCTCACGCCGCTCATCGGTGCCCGTGACGCGGTGGTGGCCGCCCGGGAGCATTACTCGTCCGAGGAACTCCTCGCCGCCCGCGAGTTCCTCGACTTCGTGAACATGCGCCCGGACCACGACTTCGACGCCGTGAGCGTCAAAGGCGAAATCGAAAAGCTCGCCGACGCGGAAGGAGGAAACTGAGGTTCTTGACGGAAATTTCACATCACCGGAACGCTCTTCGTTCCGGTCGGTGACTGTCACGATATGAACGACGAGCGACCGCGAATCATCAGTGAGTCGAACCTCGACTGGGACGAAGAATCACACGGCTCCGACTTCGCGATTCGGCGGAAACAACTCGGAGCGATGGCTGGCGGGGAGCGGTTGGGATGTAGTCTCTACGAACTTCCACCGGGCAAAAAATCGTGGCCGTATCACTACCACACCGGCAACGAAGAGGCGATTTTCGTCCTCGATGGAGCGGGAACGCTTCGAACCGAGGCCGGCGAACTGGACCTCGAAGCGGGCGATTACGTCGCGCTTCCGGTCGGGGAACGGTACGCCCGACGAGTCGTCAACGACTCCGACGAAACGTTTCGATACCTCTGCTTTTCCACCATGCGCGAACCGGACGTCTCGGTGTATCCCGATTCGGGAAAGTTCGGCGTGTTCGCGGGGTCGGCACCGGGCGACCACGACGGGAGAACCTTGGGCGGTTACTTCCCGCTTACCGCCGAGGTGGGGTACTGGGATGAGGGAGACGAGGAAGCGTAAGAAGAGAACTCGGAGGGAAGTAAGCGGGGGGAAGAGAGGGTAGTAAGCAGGGGGAAAGAGGGGAGTAAGAAAAGAAGACAGAGAGGCACCAATAGAGGAATACGGGAGAAGAGTACGAAGAGGCGGACGAGGGGAAGGGAAAAGCGGAACGACCACCAGCGAGTAATTGCCTATTTTCATCGCCCACGTCCGGTAAAATTCGCCTCGTTCGTTAGGAATTGGGAGTCTTTTTTAGCGTACCCGTCCGAGTTCTTCTCGAAGATATGAGTCAACAAGCCAGCGAGCAAGTTTACAGCCACTACATCGGTGGCGAGTGGCGCGACGGCGCGGGCGACGAAACGTTCGAGAGCGTCAACCCGGCGACGAAGGAGTCGCTCGGCGAGTTCCATCGCGGGACACCCGAGGACGTCCAAGCCGCCCTCGACGCCGCGGAGGAGGCGAAAGAGGAGTGGCGCGAACTTTCGTACATCAACCGAGCGGAGTACCTTTGGGACATCTACCACGAACTCCGAGAGCGAACGGACGAACTCGGCGAGGTCATCACGAAGGAATGCGGGAAGGAGATTTCGGAAGGGAAAGCGGACGTCGTCGAGGCCGCGCACATGGTCGAGTGGGCCGCGGGCAACGCCCGGCACCCGCACGGCGACCTCGTTCCGAGCGAGATTCCGAGCAAGGACGCCTACATGCGCCGCAAGCCGCGGGGCATCATCGGTTGTATCACCCCGTGGAACTTCCCGGTCGCCATCCCGTTCTGGCACATGGCCCTCGCGTTGGTCGAAGGGAACACCGTCGTCTGGAAGCCGGCGGAACAGACGCCGTGGTGCGGGCAGATCATCGCCGAGATGTTCGAGGATGCGGGCATCCCGGACGGCGTGTTCAACATGATCCAAGGCTTCGGCGACGCCGGTAACGCCATCGTCGAGGACGAGCGCGTGGACACCGTGCTGTTCACCGGGTCCTCGGAAGTCGGTCACAAAATCGCGGGCAAGGTCGGCGGCGAGCCCGGCAAACTCGCGGCCTGCGAGATGGGCGGCAAGAACGGCATCGTCATCACCGATGAGGCGGACCTCGATGTCGCGGTTCACAGCGCCATCATGTCCTCGTTCAAGACGACGGGCCAGCGCTGTGTCTCCTCCGAGCGCCTCATCGTCCACGAGGACGTCTACGACGAGTTCAAGGAGCGCTACGTCGAAACCGCGAAGGAAGTCTCCGTCGGCGACCCGCTCGACGCGGACACCTTCATGGGACCGATGGTCAACGAGGAACAGGTCGAGAAGTTCGGCAAGTACAACCAACTCGCCAAGGACGAGGGTGCCGAGGTGCTCGTGGACCGCGAGGAACTCGACGACGACGAGATTCCGGACGGCTTCGAGGACGGCTACTGGGTCGGCCCGTTCGTCTACGAGGTTGACTACAGTCCCGACCTGCGCTGCATCCACGAGGAAGTGTTCGGCCCGCACGTCGCCCTGATGAGCTACTCGGGCGACATCGAAGAGGCGGTCGAAATCCACAACGACACGCCCTACGGACTGGCCGGCGCGATCATTAGCGAGGATTACCGACAAGTCAACTACTTCCGCGACAACGCGGAGATCGGCCTCGCCTACGGCAACCTCCCGTGCATCGGCGCGGAAGTTCAGTTGCCCTTCGGCGGCGTGAAGAAGTCCGGCAACGGCTACCCGAGTGCCCGCGAAGCCATCGAGGCAGTCACCGAGCGGACGGCGTGGACGCTCAACAACTCGAAGGACATCCAGATGGCACAGGGTCTCTCGGCGGACATTAAGACTGAAGACGAAAACTGACCGGGAGGAGTCGAGCAAAAGCGAGACGACTCCTTGCAGTTTTCGTGTTCACGGAGGACGGGTAAATCTCCGTCTACCGTTCGCCGTCACGACGTCACAATCGACCGTTCGCCGTCACGACCGACCGTTCGAACTTTCTTTGGAACGCGCCGGTGAGACACGTCTACGGGATTTTTACGGTCACGTGCCGCACCCTATTCACGTACGATTCCGAAAATAGGTCTCTCGAAGAAGACGATGTTTCGATTTTGGTTCGCAAAGGTGGAAGACGACGGAGAGACGGGACGGGTGGGTGGTGGCTTCCGGAAGCCGATGTGGGTCCGACCAGTTCCCACGGAACGAAGCGCACAGTCCCAGTTGTTGTTGCCAACACACGACGAGAAAAGCGTCGTACACTGGCGTTCATCCATTTTGCCTTCTCGGTAATAAATCTGTGCAACTCGCGTCGTTTTTACTCGGTCTCCTCGACGATGGACAAACGGCGAGAGCGCTCCCGACGACCTGATAAATCCGTTGCACGTGCAACAGAGTCGCTTAGGGAAACTCCGCCGGTGTATCCTCATGCTGATTCATTATGAGTGGAGAGACACTGAACGACCTGTTTCTGGCCGGATTGAAGGAGATGTACTACATCGAAAACGAACTCTTCGACGCGCTGGACGAACTGGCGACGGAAGTCGATCACGGGGACCTCCAGAACGCGTTCGAAGAACACCGGAGCGAGACCAAGGACCACGTGGACCGTCTCGAAAGCGTGTTCGACCACATCGGAGTGGCCGCCGAGCAGAAGCAACTGTACGCGCTCGACGGACTCATCGAGGACCACGATGAGTTCACCGACGAAAATCCCGAACAGGAAGTACTGAACCTGTTCGACAAGGCGGCCGCGGAGAAGTCCGAACACCTCGAAATCGCGGCCTACGGCAATTTGGCCTTCATGGCCGACAAACTCGGTCACGACGAGGCCGCCGACCTGCTCGAAGAAAACCTCCGCGAGGAGGAGAACGCGCTGGACGAGTTGAAATCCATCAGCGAGCAGTACGACGTGGAGTCGGTCCCGACGCAGAGCTAAAGGACGACCGATTTGCCGCACCTCGTGACACGCTCGAAACGCGAAAATATTCGCGTTTCGAGCCCTGTCCGTCCACTATTGCTCGGGTGATTACACCTGCTTGCTAACGTACAGCCCGTCCTGATGATAGCCCTAGCTTGTCCCGCGACCTTTTTTGCGGTCGTGAGCCGAGAGTGAACGCGATTCGCGTTCACTCTCGGCCTTACTCCCTGAAAAAAGCTCGACCAAAAGCACTCCTTCCTCGCTCCGGAAGACCTCCGGTCTTCCGTGCTTGCTTCACTTCGTTCAGCAAGACTCCGCTCAGTCGTCGGCCCGCTCGCTTGCGAGGCGCTTCGCGCCTCTCGTCGCTCGCGGTCGTCACACCTGCTTGCTAACGTACGGCCCGTCCTGATGATACCCGAGTTTGTTCCTGTAGTACTCGCGCGCGCCGATGCCGGAGATGACGCTCACCTTGTCGTAGCCCGCGTCGGCGGCTATCTCCTCGGCCTTCGCCATCAGCTTTCGTCCGTAGCCTCGGTGTTGGTGTTGGGTGTCCTCGCTCGCCGCTCCGACAGTTACCTCGCTGCCGTAAACGTGGAGTTCGCGGACGACGGCGGCGTCGTCGAGTTCGTGTCGGACCGGGTCGCCGGGGAAGCGAAGCCGACAGAAGCCGAGAAGCAAGTCCTTCTCGAAGTCCTCGAAGCTGATGAAGTGTTCCGTGCCGCCCGCCGCTTCGTAGGTCATCACGTCGAGTTCGACGTTCTCGGGTTCCTCGTCGTTCATGCCGACTTCGCGGCAGCGGATGCAGTCGCACGTCCACCCGTGTTCTTCCATCCGCTGGCGCGCGAGTTGCCTGAGGTTGGACTTCCAGACGCCGCCGTCGATGAAGTCCGCCGGGATGTCGCGCTGGACGCGCTGGAGGCGGACGTACTTCGGAATCATCGACTTGATTTCGGCGACGAGTTCCGCGGCCTCCTCGTTGCGGAGCGGTTCGTACTCGCCCTTGTACCACCAGTCGTAGGTCGCGGTTCCGCGGACGACGAGCGTGGGATAGATTTTGAGGTAGTCCGGCTTCCACTTCTCGTCCTCGAAGATTCGGCGGAAGTCCTCGACGCACATCTCCTTCGACATGCCGGGTTGGCCGGGCATCATGTGAAAGCCGACCTTGAACGCCGAGTCGCGAAGGCGCTGGTTCGCCTCGATTGACGCCTGCGCGCCGTGGCCGCGGTGCATCTCGCGGTTGATGCGCTCGAAAGTGGTCTGCACGCCAACTTCGACCTTCGTGCCGCCCAGGTCGAGCATCCGGTTTATCTGCTCGGGGTCACACCAGTCGGGTTTCGTCTCGAACGTCGTCCCGATGTTGCGGATGTCGCCCGTTTCGTTCTCGGCGATGACGTCCTCCAGATACCGGAACTCGTGTTCGTCGGGAGACTGGGCGAAACTCTCGCCCTCCGCCGGTTCGGGTTCCTTGTTCACGTCGTAGTCGTTCATCGCCTCCAGCGCGCGCTTGACGAACCACTCCTGATAGTCGTGGCTCCGGGCGGTCATCGTCCCGCCCATCAGGATGAGTTCGACCTTGTCGACGGGGTGGCCGATCTGTCGCAGTTGTTCGAGACGGAGCGTGACCTGTCCGTACGGGTCGTAGTCGTTCTGCACGCCGCGCGCCGCCGCCGGTTCGTGACCCGTGTAGCTCTGCGAGGAGGAGAATTCGGACGCGGGACCGCCGGGACAGTAGAGGCATTTCCCGTGCGGGCACTGCTCGGGGCTGGTCATGATGGCGATGGGCGAGACGCCCGACGCGGTTCTGACGGGTTTGCGCCGGAGGACCGTCTCCAGCTCCTCGCGTCGCTCGTCCGGAGCGAAATCGAGAATCTCGGAGTTCTTCGGCACTTTCGGCGACGAGAACTCCGAACAGGCGTCGAGTTTGGCGCTCTCCACATCGTCGCGCTCCACGTCGCCCGCGAGGATACGGTCTATCAGTTCCTCGCAAACCTGCTCGAACGCCTCCGTCTCCGTGGCGTCCGGCGTCTCGGTACTCATTGCTACGTAATCGTCGATTCCGCCGGATAAGCGTGTCGTCTACGACCGATTCCGCGAGGAGTGATGAGGGGGAGGGACGAACCGGGGAAATGAAAAAGGATCCGTGAACCGGCGAGCTCAGTTCAGTTCTGCGCTGACGGCTTCGATGACGGCGTCGAGCGCCTCGTTGCGCTCGCCGCGGAGGAACTCGAACTTGCCGTCCTTCGTACCGACCGGGACGATTCCGGCTTCCGGCGCGCGGTCGCGAACCGAATCCGCGATGTCGCGGACGTTGATGTCGCCGTCGCTTCGGATGTGAACTTCGTCCTCGGCGAGGCCGAGGGTGACGTTCTGGCTACCGGCCTGGCCGGTCATGTCGTGGCGGTGAAGCGCGTCGAGGAGGACCGCCGTGGACGGGAAGTCGAAGCGATGAGTGTAGGCGTCCGTGTCGAGGACGGTGAAGGTGACGCCGTTCGCGCCGCGGACCGTGAGGTTCGGTTCGGCGGTGTCGAGTTCGTTTTCGAGCTTCGTGCGGAACTGCTCGCTGACGTGTTCGGCGAGGTCACGTTTCTCGTGTTCGAAGAGGAGGTCGGTGATGAGTTCGCGCTTGTCCTCGTAGGACTGGTAGTAGGCTTCCAGCGCGACCGCTTCGCGGAGCGCGGTGACGTGATTCTCGTCGTAGCCCGCGTCGTCGGCGAGTTCGACGTATTCGCTCGGCGTGTCCTCCCAGTAACTGACTGCCGGGAGGTGGGAGACGTCGTCGCGCACGTCGGCGTTGACGTGGGCCGCGACGTTCGCGCCGAGGACGCCGACGGTCACGTCGTCGCCCGATTCGCCGAGGTACGGGTTCACGACGCTGTCCGCGGTATCGGCGACGTCGGTGTCCGGGTAGTGCGTGTCGACGACCACGTGGGGTGCGCCGTAGATGTCGAGGAGCGAGAGACCGTCGCTCGATTCGACGGTGCTTCCGGCGTCCACGAGCACGAAGAGGGGGAGTTTCTCCTCGTGGCGCTCGCGGTTGTCGAGCATGATGGTCGCGTCCTTCGTCGCGTCCTCCATGTCGTAGAAACCGTCTTCGAGCGGTCGGCGATCGAAGTAGTGGTACTGGGCGTCGCTTCGTGCGTGTTCGTCGCGCACGAGCGGGAGGACGGCGTGTTCGATGGCCGCTCCGGCGACGTAGCCTTCCGCATTGGCGTTGTGTCGGACGATGATGGGGCGGGATTCGATGACGGCGCGCCGAATCGCACCGGCGGCGTCACGGATGTCGTCCCGAATCGCTTCGACGGCCGAATCGTCGCCGAGGAGGTCGACGTCGGCGGGGCGGGCCTCGTCTTCGAGCGCCTGTGCCAGTCGGTCCTCGACGGTCGTTTTCTCCTCTTCGGTCAGGGCGTCGAGTTGCTCCGTCTCGACTTGGAGTTCGTTGTTTCGGAGTTCGACTTCCCCGGTCAGTCGGGCGATGTCGCCCGTATCGACTTCGGGGTAGGCGCGGACGCCGGCCTCCTTGAAGGCCGCACAGTCCACGACGGCCGTTTCGTCGCGGAGTTCGAACACCGTCGGACCGCTCGTCTGGCTCGTGCTGACGATTTCGCCCTCGATACGGACGCGATCGCCAACTCGGTCGCCGAGCGTCTCGACGGTGACTCGCTCCGGTATCTCGGTCTGGGCGGAAACCGTGGCGCTTCCGACCGCGTTACCGGACCCGTCGGTCGTCGCCGACGGGTCCGACGTGCGTTCGGGCGTGGGTTCGGATTTCGGTTCGGAGGTCGATTCCGACGCGGAGTCGTCGTTCGAATCGGATTCCGAGTCGTCGGCCGCGGACGAGCCTTCGGTTTCCGGTTCTTCCGTCTCCGGTTCTTCGCTCTCGGCGTCCTCGTTCGGCAGGTGAACGTCGGTTCCGTCTTGGATGAGTTTGCCGCGGAACTCGCGTTCGGACTGGCGGATGGACCAACTGAGGTCGATGTTGCCGTTGTCGCGCACGCCGATGACTTCGACGTACACGGTGTCGCCTTGGTCCCAATCCAGACTTTCGAGCCTGCTGTCCAACTCGCTTTTGTGAAGCAGGCCGGTTACGCGGTCACCGATGTCGATGAAGACGCCGAAATCGGCGAAACCGTCGACGGTGCCTTTGTAAAATCGACCGGGAGTGAGCTGTTCAGGGCTGCTACCGTGGAATTCAAAGAGAACGTCCTGCTCGTGGCTCGAACAAATCGGCCCGTCAGCAGGCGTCCCGCAAATGACGCAGTTACCCATTTATACTGGCAAAGAATAGTCCCGGCCTAAAACGGTTGTCGAATTACCGACGCCGTTTTCGGCGCGTCAGGTCGGAATGACCACCCGATCATTCCCGTCTATGAAACACGAATAAATATCTCCTCAGCGACCGAAATTGTAGATAAAATCAACTGTATCGAAAGAATACGAACAGCGAGTCACCGATCATCATATTCGTTGTTTTCTTCACCATTCTACATTCTTCCCCCGAGTGGACGAGACGCGCCGAACGCGCACCGAACGCGCGCCGAACTGACAGTTCGCCCCGATGGAGGACACGCCGAGCGCGAATCAGTAGTAGTAGAACGAGAATTCATCGCCGCAGTGATGGCAGTGAACGAGTTTCCCCTTCAACTGGTCGTCGTCGGAACTCCCTTCGATTCGTTTTCGACGGCTGATCTCCACGTGCGCTGCCGAGCCACAGTGCGGGCAACCAATGCTCATGGCTGACTGGGACATGGCCACGACTTCGGTTGGGGACAGCATAGTTATACTCTCGCTAATCGGATACATGTGACGTCTGATAACATGCGGTAAAGAACGACGAACACGTTACGTCCGTTTTCGGTGGTGGTGACCGAAGAGGAGGGCCACGATGTTCGCGGCCAAGAGAAGCAAAAACGTCTGTAACTGGCCGGGCGTTTCGAGTCCATTGGCGAGGAGGGGAACGTAAAGGAACGGCAGTACGACGGCCGCCCAGAAGCCGATGAAGCGAATCGAGGAGACGAACGAGAAGGAAGACGAGAGACGCGTCTCGTCGTCCTCCGAACCGTCCATCTCGTTTGGGTCGGTGAGGGTGGACATCTCTTCACCCCATGATACAACGTATCACGATATTATTATTGGTCACATAACGAACGGAAAAGAGTCCGTACGGTTCGGCGGGACGACGGATGGCAGTCCCTTCCGTCGCTATTCGAAGACCGGACTGTCGTCTTCAAGTCGTTCGATATCCGTCATTATCTTCCTGACGTCCTCGGGGAACAACGAGACTTGCACTTCGTTGCCGTCCTCGTCCTCGAAGACCAGTTTGACGCGCTTGTCACCGAACTCGCGCGCCTCCGCCGATTCCACGTCGAACAGTTTCGCCGTCGCTTTCTTGTTCGTAGGCCCGACGTTCTTCAACGAACCGTCCTTCAGTTCGACCATAAAATCGTCCAATCGGAGGTTGAGCATACCCTTCGATACGGCGTCCGTCCCTTAATTACCACGGGACGGCGCTCGCCAATCCCGGAACCGTCGCCACGAGGGCACCGAACCCGCCGAACCCGTATCCGAACACGAGGGTGGCCGGAAGCGCACCCACGACCGCTGCGCGGAGATAGGAGGTCTCGTGAACTTCGCGTATGCCGACGACGAGCAACACCGCACCGTACACCGTACAGACCGCCCGCAACGCCGGGAACGGCAGTCCGGCGAGCAGGCACGGTGCGACGGCGTAGCCGATGACCTGCACCGTCTCGCTGATACCGCCACGGCCGGGAACGAACAGCATCAGGATAACCGTCTGGAGCGCCGCCGTCAGGTGGAGGACGGCGGGCGCGACGAACAGTCCGACCAGTACCAGTGCGAGGAGTTCCGTGAGGAGCGGACCTCCCGCGACGGTGCCCACGTCCAAGCCGCCGGTCGCCATTCGCGTGGCGACTTCGATCAGCGTCACGAGGACGCCGAACACCATTCCCGGCGCTTGGTCGCCCGGTGCGACGCCCGTTCGGAAGAAGCGGCGCGGCCGCACGAGGATTTCGACCCACGCGCGGACGATGGCCTGCGGTCCACGGTTGCGCCCACCAGTCGGATCTTCGACCCACTGCGTCACGGTTTCCCCTAGTCACTCCGGAGGGTATGACAGTTCCGACATCGCGCTTCGTAGGACTCCTGTGCCCCGACCAGAATCGTCGGGTCGTCCGCGTGTGCGGGTTCGCCGTCGATGAGTCGCTGGTTTCGCGTCGCGGGTTCGCCGCACGTGGCACAGATTGCCTGTAGCTTCTCGACATACTCGGACAACGCGACGAGTTGCGGAACCGGGTCGAACGGTTCGCCACGGAAGGTCTGGTCGGTGCCGCTGACGACGACGCGTCGTCCGTCCTCCGCGAGGAACTCACAGACCTCGACGAGTTCTGCGGAGAAGAAGTTGGCCTCGTCGATGGCGACGACCTGTTCGCCGTTCAGCCCCTTCGGGATTTCCCACACGCCGTCGTCGTCCGGTTCGACGACGATCGCTTCCCACGAACTGCCGTCGTGCGAACCGATGGTGTCGTCGCCGTATCGGTCGTCCAGCGCGGGTTTGAACACCGCCACCTCTTGCCCCGCAATCTCCGCGCGCCGAAGCCGTCGAAGCAGTTCCTCGGTCTTCCCGGAGAACATACAGCCGGTGATGACCTCGACCCACCCGCTGTTCGTTATTTTGTGCATGCTCGAATGGCGCTCAATCCGACGGCAAAAGGGTTGCTCATTCAATCGACTGCGCCGATATTTTCCCCGCTTTCGAAACTCGCCGGGCAGGCCTCGATGTGCGAATACCGGACGATCTGCCGCCCGAGCGCCACGACGCGGGCTTCCAACTCCGCGTCCGTGAACGCGCCGTTCATCACCGCGCTGTGCGAACTCGGCACCGCGGCCTCGTAGGGGAGCACCCACGCGTCGAGCGACCGACAGACCGACCGGAGGTGGTCCATCGCCGTGACCGGAAACCGGCCGCCCGCCACCGCGAGGAGACCCACCGTCTTGCCCTCGAACTCGTCGAAGCCACAGTAGTCGAGGGCCGTCTTCAGCGGCGAGGAGTACGACCCGTGGTACACCGGCGTCCCGAGAAGCACTGCGTCCGCCTCGCGCACGCGACGTTTCAGTTCGAGGGAGTCGCCCGCACTCCGGTCACTGGGGTCGAACATCGGTAAATCGAACTCGCGCAAGTCGAGGAGTTCGCCCGTTCCGCCGGCCTCCTCCACGCCGACGAGCGCGGTTTCCAGCGCGAACCGCGTGGTGCTCTCCTCGCCGAGACTGCCGCAAATCGCTACGACGCGTGGTCGGTTCGTCATGGGTTGACATGAGTGCGGAACGCGAATATAGCTGCGCAACTGACAGTCGGCCGTAACGATGTCCGCCCCCGACTTCGAGGCGTTTCCGATCACGCACGAACTGCTCGCGAAGTCCGCAGCGTATCACGAGGCGACCGCTACGATCTTGTCGCTCGTACTTCGCCGTGCATCCACGGGTTTCGTCCGAATCGAGCACGATCAGTTGGAAGAAACGTTCGAAGACACCCCGCGCTGTCGGGAGACGTGGAAGGCGGTTCGCGATTCACTTTCGTGGGCGGAGGATGCCCAAGGAGGTGCGTGGTATCGCGGCGACCTTCCCGAAACTGCGGGCGAATTCGAGCGGTTGTGGTCGCTTTCTGACGGTCTGTGCGGTGTCCACTTCGTCAACGAAATCGCACTCCACGACGAAGACGGGTGGCTGTTCTACGCCGTCCCGCATCACACCTACTGTTGGCTCCGTGACTCGGGAGGGGTCTTCATCGGCGACGTTGACGACGCGTTAGCGAGTCAACGAGCCTGCGTTCTGCCGGAGGGAACGAGCGTCGAATGGAGACGAGATGGCCGAAACTATTCCATCTCGGGCACGTCGCTCTGTGTCGAAAGCGGGCGTCTTCGAACCAGCGATTGTTACGGATTGGCGAACCTCGATGCCGTGCACGGGAACGAGACGACACGGACCCTCTCACTCGTGTGGCGTCCCGACCCGATACCGGGTCTCGTCGGACGGGTGTTGATGGGTGCGATGTCTCTGGTGTACAATCCACCCGAACAGCTAGAGTTCGAGGACGAGCAAACCTTTCGGAAGATTCGGTCGGTTCTCCGGGAAATCATCGATAAGCGCGAACCTGTCGCCTGATAAACGCGGCTCTACCGCCGGAGTCCTGCGACCCTATCGCCTGAGCCGCGCGACCCACTCGTCTCGCTCCTCCAACTCCACCAACCCATCCCCCTCCAAATCCGAACACAACTCGCGGAGCCACTCCTCGCCGAAATCGCCGCCGTAATCGATTCGCACGCGCGGGCCGAGTTTCGAGAGCGGGAGTTCGTCGTACTCCTTTAGAATCGAGATGACGCGCCCGCGCATCTGTCGCCGCGACCCTTCGAATTTGGGTTGCGTGGGAACGTCCGGGGCCGTGAAGTCTCCCGTCTCGTAGGCGTGACACCATTCGCGCCACGGGCATCCCGCGGTGTCGCAGGAGGGCGTCTTCTCGCAGGCCACCCCGCCGAGTTCCATGACGGCGTTGTTCCAGACGCGCGATTCCCCCTCGGGCATGAGTTCACGTGCGGCCGCCTCGAAGGAGGCATCGTCGTCGGGCACGTCGAACGCGCGGTAGAGGACGCGTTTCACGTTGGTATCGACCACGGCGTTCCCGTTGTTGAACGCGAAGGAGGCGACGGCGTTCGCGGTGTACGGCCCGACGCCCTGCAAGTTCTGGAGTTCCTCGGGTGTCTCCGGGAACGCGCCGTCGTACTCGGAGACGACTTGGTTCGCCGCCTCGTGGAGGTACTTCGCGCGGTTGTTGTAGCCCAAACTGTGACCGGTCCAGAACCCGACGACGTCCGAGCGGTCCGCCTCGGCCAGCGCGGCGGCGTCCGGCCACCGGTCGAGGAACGCCTCCCACGCCGTGACGACGCGCCCGAGTTGCGTCTGCTGGCTCATCACCTCGGAGACGAGGATGGCGTACGGGTCGTCCGTCTCGCGCCACGGGAACGTCCGGTGGTCCGACTCGTACCACGAAACGAGTGCGTCGCGTACCGCGTCGATGTCGGAAATCGACCACGCCGTGTCGGTCATCGGTGACGATTCGGACGGCGGAGGTTTACGAATAGCGGTTTCGGAAAACGAACCGGTCCCACCGCTGTCATGCGTTTCACGACAATATTTAGCACACCAGAGTGCAATCTGAAGGCTTATTGCACGGTCGTTTCAATGTTCGCAAGATGCACGTACGGCCCTCCACCTTGTTCCTCATCGGCGTCGTCATCATCGTCGTTCCGGCGGCACCGCTCGTCTTCGCCCGCGGGCCGTCGGTGTGGCTGGCGCTGGGTGGTGCGTTCATGCTCGCCGGCATCGGTCGGTCGCTCCAGGAGAGTCGTGGGAATCGGTCCGCGTGTGAGTCGAGTCCCGACTCGTATCACTACATCATCTGTCCGAACTGCGATGTCCGCAACTTCGCCAGCAGAGACGTGTGCCGAACCTGCGGTGAGCGGTTCTAGAACGAAAGCGGTTTCCGACTCCCGGCCGACCTCACGGCAATGAGTTTAGACGATTTGACGGAGGACGTACAGGCCACTTATTCGTCGCTCGACGAGGAATTTTCCGTCTCGCTCGACCGTGAAACGCGCAACGAACTCGCCATGTTGGGAACCGCATTCGACACCGACGACCCCGAGGAGATAGTCCGTCGTGCGGTTCACCTGCTCTTTCGGACGACAGTGGACTCGGGGAACCTCGATTTCCACCTCAGGAGCGGGTACGACGTGACCTACGACGAGTTCCTCTCGGGCATGACGTTCGAGGAGATGACGGGTGCAGATCAGTTCCCGCAGCGCGACGACGAGCGCCGATATCAGTTCTAACGGGCGAGTCGGACCGTCCCGTCGTCCCGATTCCATCGAACCGCTCCGAGCGCATCGAGTTTCGGGAGGTGTGTATGATGGAGGGCCGTTTCCGCGCGGTCCCTGTCGTGTTCGATACCTGTCGCAGCGAGGTAGTCAGCCAGTTCCGTGACGGTGACTTCTCGGTCGATTTCGTACAGGTACGCGAGGACTTCCCGGCGTGCGTCGGCCGAAAGCGCCTCGTGTAACTCCGGTGGGATGCGCAGGAGAACCCCCAACCCAAAGGTCTTCGCCGCATCATCGAACGTCGCCATCGGCGGTTTCGGTTTCGGTGTCGCTGTTGCCCTTCCCGGCCGTCGTCTATCGTTTGTTTCCACCATCGTATCCTCGAACAACGGTGTCGTGAGAATAGGAATACTGCCTGTTATTACAGACCGCTTTTACGGTACCCCGGGTTCGTTCCCGTCCGCTTCGAGGAGTACCGCTTCGAGGACGCTTCCCGTCCCGCGCCTGACGCGCTCGGACACGGATTGTTGTGTGACGCCGATTTCGTCGGCGAGTTCGGTCAGCGTCACGCCGCGTGGCACGTCGAAATAACCCTTTTCGAGCGCCAACACGAGCGTTTCGCGTTGTTCCGGCGTCAGTCCGAACTCCTCTCGCTCCGCCCCGATATCGGTCGCGACCCGGTCCAGGGTGTAGCGGATGTCGTGGGCCACGCAGTAGTCGTGAAACTCGGACAGTGCGCCGTGATCGGGAAAGCGAAGTCGAAACCGCCAGAGTCTGTCGCCCGTGGCTTCGAGGATGGTCGCACCGACCGCCGCGATTCCGTGAATGAAACTCTCGACCTCCTCGCTCCACTCGACTCGGTAGAGAACGCGCCCTTTCATTCGATCCAACGCGACGAGGTTCTGCACGTTGGGATTTCCGCGCACGTCCGCCTCGAACGTCTCGGAGTCGGGTCCGATAGCCCAGAAGAAGGGGAGGACCTGTCGTGAGGACGGAACGACACGCTCCAGTTCGACGTGAACATCGGCGTCGGTACGGAGGGCAGTTCCGAGAACGAACTCGTCACCGGAAATCGACAGGTCGGCCGTGACGCTCATGCTAGGAAAACGTCGCGGACGGATATAGCGTTACGCGACGCCCTCGATGGCGTCGAGGAGGAGATTGACGCCGAGGTCGATCTCGCGCTCGGTCACGTCGAGCGGCGGGAGGAGACGGAGCGTCTTGTAGCCACACCCGAGCGTGAGGAGGCCGCGTTCGAGTGCGGCGTCCACGACGGCCTCGCGTCGGTCCTTCGTGTCGAATTCGACGGCGAGCATCAGTCCCCGGCCGCGAACGTCCACGAGCGACTCCGGCGAGGCGTCGGCGATGAGTTCGCGCGCCTGCCGGCCGCGCTCCTCGGCGTTCGAGAGGAGGTCGTGTTCGTGAATCGCGTCGATGGTGAGTACGCCCTGGAGCGACGAGAGAACGTCGCCTGCGCCCCACGTCGAGGAGAGTCGGCCCTTCTCCTCGGGGAACACGTCCGAGCGCGAGATGGTTGCGCCGACGCGGAGGGCTTTCGCGCTGGTGATGACGTCAGGTTGCAGGTCGAAGTGATCCACCGCCCACATCTCTCCCGTCCGACCCATGCCGGACTGGATTTCGTCCGCGATAATCGTGATATCGTAGGTGTCCTGAATCTCGCCGATGTCACGGATGAACTCGTCGTTCGGGACGCGGTAGCCACCCTCTCCCTGCACGGGTTCGAGGATGATGTAGGAGACCTCTTCGGGGTCGATGACGCCTTGATCGGGGTCGAGTTTGTCGGCGATGACGTTGCCGCCGGGACCGTTCGTCTTCCACCCACAGTTGCACTCGCCCGCACAGGAACAGTAGGGAACGCTCACGATGCCCGGAATTTCGGGATAGCCCTTGCGGTGGGCGACTTTCGAGCGATTGAGCGAGAGCGCGCCGAGCGTCCGCCCGTGGAACGCGCCGTCGAAGTTGAACGCGCGGTGGCCGCCGCGGCTGTAGCTTATTTTGATGGCGTTTTCGATGGCCTCTGCGCCGGAGTTCGACAGAAAGACCATGTCCATATCGTAGTGGCTCGTCACGTCCACGAGTCGTTCCATCAGTTGTGTCGGACCGGGGAATTCGGGGTCCTCCGGTGGCCACCCGCCAGACGCATAGAAGTCCTGTCCGGCGATTTTCGTCGGGTCGGGGAGGGGAAACTCGTCGAGTTTGTCCTTGATTTTGGGGTTGTTGTATCCTAGGGGGGCGGCGGCGACGTGGCTGGTGAAATCGAGGAGAACGTTGCCGTCGACGTCGGTACAAAACGGACCTTCCGCATCCTCGGTCAGGTCCCACACGAAATCGTATACGTAGGTCGTCGGGGCGGCGAACTGGTGGTGATAGTCTGCCCATTCCCGTGCTTTTTGGCCCGGCATCTCCCGAACCCGTGGCTCCGCCGTTTCTCGGTCCATGTAGCGGGTACGGATAGCCCCGCTTTAAAAAATTCGTTATAGTACCTCACATCACGGCGAAGAGCGCGGCGACCCCCGACCCGGCGAGCAGGACCGTACTCCAAACCGCGATTCGGTAGGCGAACTTCCTGTTCGGGGCGGAAATCGTCAGCGCCGCTTTGACGAGGATGCTCGATCCCGTCGCGAGCAGGATACCGAAGACGGCCGTCTGTTGGCTCACGTTGCCGCCGCTGTAGAGCGTCACCGCGGACGCCGTCACGCCCGCGCTCGAAACGAGTCCCGAGAGGAGCGCGGTGAGGTAGAACCCCGTCTGGCCGAACTGGCTCTTCGCCACCGCGCCGCCGACCACGACGAGGAGGAAGATGACGCCGAACCCGAGGGCGTTTCGGAGCGAAAACGGGCTTTCGAGGTCGATGTCCATCTGCTGGGACCAGTCGGCGGAGTAGGCCGCGATTGCGACGCTGCCGACGATGATGGTTCCCAGCGGGATGATGGCTCCGTACAGCGTCTTGTCCGGGTTGCCGACGGTGAACGCCAACGCGATGACGAGGTTTCGGAGCGCCATCGCGGCGTCGGCGAGGAGGATGGCGGCGACGCCGTAACTCGCGGCCTCGGGTTGCTGGCGAACGTGATCGAGCATCGTGCCGACCACGGCAGTCGAGGAAGCCAATCCACCGAAAAAGCCGGTGACTGCGATCCCTCGTCCGCCGTACGTCTCGACGACCGCGTAGTTCGCGATGCCGATTGCGGCGACGGTCACGACCATCAGCCAGATGAGCCGTGGACTCAACGTGATGCCACCGAAGGTGACTTCGCCGCGCGGGAGAAGCGGGTAGATGACGAACGCGAGGATGGCGAACTCCCCGGCGGAGCGCAGTTCCTCCCGGGATAGCCCCCACGCGAACGAGTGCAGTTCGCGCTTCAACACGAGGAGGAGCGACGAGACGACGGCGACTGTGACGCCGACGAGGATGTAGCCCTCCGCGACCAGCACGCCGACGCCGAACGTCACGAGCATCGAGACGGACGTGGTGAGCGAGAGACCGGTGTCCTCGTCGTCGTCCATCAGGCCCTGCACCGCGAGCAAAATCCCTTGCACGATGACGAGCAGACCACCCAAGGCGAGCAACACGTCCTTGTCGATGATGGTGAACGCCGCGCCGAGCAGGCTGATGAGCGTAAACGTTCGAATCCCGGCGGATTTCTGGGACCATTCGCGCTCCAATCCGAGGAAGAGCCCGAGCGCTCCGGCGACTGCGATACGGGTGACATCGCTTTCCAACGTGGCCGACGCGAGGAGGGAATCTACTCCGGGCACTCCACGTACTACGGCCGTAATCGGTTAAAAGGGTTGTTGCTATCTGTCTGTCGGGCGCGAAATCTTTAAGCCCAGCCCGCAAACTTCTGTTGTATGGTCTCCGGATTGAACATTGACAAATCACGGGCGGCGTGGTGGGCCGGTGGCGGGATGCTCGGCCTCGCGGCGCTGTTCGTTATTTATTCGTTCATCGGGACGTTCGTCTTCGGTCTGTTTCTCTACTATGCGACGCGGCCCGTCTACCGTCGGCTTCAGCAGCGGGTTCGCCCGCGAAGCCTCGCCGCCGCCGTCGCGTTACTCGTCCTCGCCCTCCCCGCGATTTTGCTCGTCTCGTACACGCTCCTCATCGCGTTTCACGAACTCACGACGGTCGCACAGACGGCCAACCTTGGTACCCTTCCAGAGCCGATACGGCAGTACGGTGACTTCTCCAAACTCGTCCAGAATCCCGAGCAACTCCTCGAAAACGGGAACAACACGAAGCTCATCGAACAGGCGTTCGGTTCGACGTTCAAATACCTCGCCTTCGTCGGGAACGGAGCCCTCCACCTGTTCGTGATGATCGCCATCGCGTTCTACCTCCTCCGCGACGACCACAAACTCTCGCGGTGGTTTCACCGGACGTTCGCCGACAGCGGCGGCGTCCTCGAAGCGTACGTCCACCACGTCGATTCGGACTTCAACAGCATCTTCTTCGGCAACATACTCAACGCGTTCATGACGGGAACCATCGGGGCCATCTCCTACAACCTCCTCGACATGATAGCCCCGCCCGGGTTGGGGATTCCGTACCCGACTGTCATCGGACTGCTGACGGGCGTCGCCAGCCTGATTCCGGTCGTCGGGATGAAACTCGTCTACTTCCCCGTGACCGGCGTCATCAGCGCGGAGGCCTTGATGACCCGCGACCCCGGCATCCTCTGGTTCCCCGTGGTATTCGCGCTCGTTTCGCTCGTGATCGTGGACACCATCCCGGACCTCGTTTTACGGCCGTACGTTTCGGGGCGCAACCTCCACGTCGGGATGGTCATGCTCGCGTACATCTTCGGCCCCCTGTTGTTCGGGTGGTACGGCATCTTCCTCGGGCCGATGATACTCGTCCTCGTCGTTCACTTCGTGAAAATCGTGCTGCCGGAACTCATCACCGGGAGCCCCATCGAACCGTGGGCGGTCGACCCGACGTATCTACGGAACGGAACGGAGTATCCGCAACCGCCGCACGACCCGACGGAATCGGCGGGATCGGTCGATGCAACCTCGCCGGTTCCGGACGAGGAGATGACCGTTCGGTCCCCGACACCGACCGACGGCGACGACGCCGACTGACGACCCGTTCAATCGATGAACCGTGCTTCCCACGCGCGGCGTTCCTCGATGTGTTTTTCGCCGTGTGCGGTCAATGTGTAGTAGTTCGTTCGCTCGTCACGCTTGCCTTTCTCCACGAGTCCCTCGTCGACGAGTGCATCGAGGTTGGGGTAGAGTCGCCCGTGATGTACCTCCGTGTCGTAGTAGTTCTCGAGATCCTCCTGAATCGCGAGTCCGTGTGGTTCGCCGTGCCCGGCGATGACGTACAGTATGTCCCGCTGAAATCCCGTCAACTCGTGCATGGTTAATATAGTTGACGTGTCTGGTTGCAATAAGAATATTGGTTCCGACAGTTTCGACGGGCATCTCGTCTCCGTGGTGCCTCGTACTTATCACCGTCCGCGTCGTTTCTAGTGACATGCCCGAAGAAGTCCTGTTCGAAACCGAAGAAGATCGAAGCCGTAGCGAAATCGCCAACTACCTTCGTGCCGTCGCAGACAAACTCGACGAAGGCGAGTCGATAACGCTGAATGCGGGGAGTCAGTCGGTGACGCTCGACCCGCCGAACCGTCCGTCGTTCGAGGTGAAGGCGGAACGCGAGAGTTCGTCGTCCGGTCGAAACGAACTCAGCGTCGAGTTCGAACTCGAATGGAAGGAAGGCCAAGACGACACGGACGGAACGCTCGAAATCGAATAATTCGAAATCCGCCGTGTTCGTCCGGTTCGGCGCTCATCAGAGTCGCTGGGAACACCCGTCCGGCCCCGCTGTCGCGTCGGTACCCTCGAAAATCGTTTTTCGCGTTCTACGATGACTTGTAGATCGGCCGCATCCATTTCAAATTCAAATCTATTCAATAATAATTTGTATCGGATAGAGAAAAAATCTTAACCCCTTCCTTTTCTCAGACTTTGGGGCATGCGAAAGGATACCACAAGCGGTTCATCGCGGCGTGATTTCATGCAACAGTCGGGTGGAATCGCGCTGACGGCGGCGCTCGCTAGCTACCTCGGCGAATCGGCCATCGCGACGGCGCAGACGACGCCCAGCGACCGGGTGACGAACCTCGTCGACGAGATGACGCTCGAAGAGAAGGTCGGACAGATGACACAGATGGCCGCGAGCGAGGTTTCGAGCGAAAATCCGGCCGAGGCGCTCCGGAAGTACAAGCCGGGGTCGCTGATGTACCTGCCCTCGTTCGATCCCGAGGAGGTCGCACGCGAGAGCGACGTGCGGCAGAAAGCGATGGTCGAGGACACTCGCCTCGGGGTTCCGTTCGTCTACGGTATCGACTCGGTCCACGGGAACAACAACATCGAGGGAGCGACCATCTTCCCGCACAACCACGGCGTCGGGGCGACGTGGGACGCGGACGCCGCCGAGGAGATGGCGTCGATAACGAGTCGAACGATGCGCGTCACGGGGACCCACTGGAACTTCTCTCCCGTCGCGGACCTCCAGCGCGATCCGCGTTGGGGTCGCTTTTACGAGGGATTCAGCGAGGACCCGTATCTGGCGTCCCGGTTGGTCGCCTCGAAGGTCCGCGGCTACGAGGAGGAGACGAACGGCTACAAGCGAACCGGGGCCAGCGTCAAACACTTCGCCGGATACTCGGCACCGGAGAACGGGAACGACAGGACCTCGGCCCTGTTGCCGTACCGGACGTTCGTGAGCACGTTCCTCCCTCCGTACGGCGCGGGTATCACGGCGGGAGCGGAGACGGTGATGGTCAACAGCGGATCGTTGAACGGCGTTCCCGCACACGCGTCGAAGGAACTCCTCACGGACATCCTCCGCGACCAACTCGGCTTCGAGGGGATGGTCGTCACCGACTGGCACGACTTCTATCGGATGATAAAGGTCCACGGGTTCGCGGAGGACCTGAAGGAGGCGACCCGATTGGGCATCAACGCGGGTATCGACATGTACATGGTCCCGGCGGCGGGCATCGAGGGCGACGACGCCGAGGGCTACCAGCAACGGCTCATCGAACTCGTGGACGAGGGGAGCGTCTCGATGGAACGCATCGACGACGCGGTGACGAACGTCCTCGCGTTCAAGGAGAACCTCGGGTTGTTCGAGAACCCCTACGCCGAACCCTCGAAGGTCGAGGACGTCGTCTCCGAAGGTCGTGACCTCGCGCGGGACGTGGCAACGGAATCGATGACCCTGCTCACCAACGACGGAACGCTTCCGCTCGGGTCCGACGCGGGGTCGATTCTCGTCACCGGACCGAGCGCCGACAGCGTGGCGAACCAGATGGGTGGCTGGTCGCTCGGGTGGCAGGGCGTCGGCGACACGGAGCCACCGGCGACCACGGTTCTCGACGGCATTTCCGAGGCAGCGTCCGGGGCGTCCGTCACGCACGTTCCGACCGGCCTCCACGAGTTCTCGAACGAGGAGTCGGTCCGCGACGCGGCGGAGTGCGCCGATGTGGTCGTGGCGGTCCTCGGCGAGGGACCGTACGCGGAGGAACAGGGCGACACCGACACGCTCGCCCTTCCGGACGCACAACGGCGACTCGTAAAGACGGTGGCGGAGATGGACACCCCGACGGTGGGCGTCATCATGGCCGGTCGTCCGCGCGGAACGTCGGTGTTCGATCATCTCTCGGCGTCGCTGATGGCCTACCTTCCGGGAACCGCGGCGGGACCGGCGGTCGCCGCGACGCTGTTCGGCGACGCCAACCCGAGCGGTCGGTTGCCGTTCACGTGGCCGACGGGGACCGGGCAACTCCCCAACGTCCACAACAATTTCCCGCCGGACGAGTTCAACGCGGAGGGCAACACCGACCCGCCACGGTCGCACGAGACGCCGCTGTTCCCGTTCGGACACGGGATGAGTTACACCGAGTTCGAGTACAGCGACCTCGAAATCAGCCCGACGGAACTGCCACAGAAGGCGGCGACGGACGACGTCACCGTCTCCGTTACGGTGCAGAACACGGGCGATACGGCGGGCGAGACGGTCGTCCCGGTTTACGGCGGTCGCGAACACGGCGAAGTCATGTATCCGCAGGAAGTCGTCGTCGGTTTCGAGCGCGTTTCCCTCGACGCCGGCGAGACCGCCCGCGTCGACGTTCGCTCGACGGTGCTCCCGCTCGCCAACGTCCTCGGCGACGTGTTCTCCCGCGGCGAACTGGTCGTCGATACCGGCGACTACTGGCTTTCGGTCGGCGACATGACCGAATCGCTCTCGGTCGTCTGACCGGCCGGTTCGTCGTCCAGCAGTAGTCCCCCGTCACTTCCCGTCTTCTCATCGGTTCGCGTCCGAAATATCGTCCGATAACGACGTCTCTCGTGGGGCAAGTAGGATGGGTACGGAGCATGTGGAATGGGCATTATTAAACACTGCGCGTGCGCTTGTCGCCTTACAGAAAGCAGTCGCTCGTTGATTGATTTTCGAAAGGAAAGCGGAACACGCGGGGGCGAAAAGACCCCGCGTACCGCTTGCCGCCCTGAATTGGTCCCCGCTGACGCTTCGGCCCTCCAAAGCGAAGCGTCAACTGCAACAATACGGTGTAATGACTTAAAGGTAACGATTTCGATAACTGCCGTTGACTGGCTGGAAAAAAGTCAGATGTACTCCTCCTCCAGCGTCCACCCCAACGCCCGCTTGTAATGCGTGAACATCTCGCGGATTCCCTGATGGTTCATTTCGTCGCTTTCGAGCTGTTCTTTGAGGAACTCGTACTGCTCTCGTATCTCCTCTTCGTCGCGCATATCGTATCGGTTCGTGATTCTGTGGGTTATGTATGTCGGCGCGAGTACGGGCGTAAGCTGAATCTCCGGCGGTCGGTCGACTTCGCCCGCTACTTTCGGTCGAGGCGGGACAAGCCATGCCAGAGCGCATCGACCATCCGCTCCTCGCCGTCCCCGTCGGCGTCGTCCCATCCGCGGGCGAGGGCGTCCTCCAGCACGGGGATCGAGTGGTTCTCGAAGTTGTTCATGCCGCGGAAGTCTTCGAGCGCGCCGCGTTCGCCCTCGCCGAACGTCGCCGACGGCGTGCCGTCGAACAGTCCGAGTTCGACCAGCGTTTCGGACACACGTTCCGCCGTGTCGCCGGTCAACTCCTGCGTTTCGTCGGCTTCCTCGCGTTCCAGCAGGGTCACGTCGTAGATTTTGAAGATTCGTTCCAGTTCGTCGATGGGTTTCTCGTGGTCGTCCACGCGAACGTCCACCCAGCGGTCGTTTCGTCCCTCGTACCCGCCCTCCGGCTTGGCGATGTACAGCGCGGCGCTCTGCTCGCCGCGTTTGTCGCCACCGGCGTCGTTGCCCGCGTGGAGCGCTCCGATGAGTCGTTCCGGCAGGCCACCCTCGGATTCCTCGAAGGTTTCCGCCATCGCTTCGAGCGTTTCGCGGTTTTCGAGGATGTTTCCCTGTACGGTGTAGTGGTCGCCTTGGATGTCGCCCGCGTAGTCGAAACAATCCACACCCGTGAACGCCGCGATGGTTTCGCCCTCCTCGTCCGACCCCTCGGAGATGCCTTGGTCGCGCATGGCGACCGGCGATTTCACGACGCCGACTTGGCGCGATTCGAACTCGGGGTCCGCACCGGTGAGTTCCATCACGACCTCCTTCGCGGACTTCCCCCGTCGGAGAAGATCGTGTCCGTCCGGGCCGTATGCGACGTTGGCAAAGCTCTGCGTGGCGATTGCCCCCGCATCCGCGCTGACGAACGGGACGACGCTCCCGACGCTGATGAACTTCGATTGGACGGCGACGCCGACGGCGTCCTGTTCGGGGTCACGCGCGACGATGGAGAACGTGGACGGTCGCGGCGTTGCTGGTCGTGTCATACGCGGGACGAGGGAGTCCACCGCGAAAAGCGTTCACCACTCGGTAACTCAGTTCTCGGGGTCGCTTCCCTCCGTGGAGTTCGTCGTTCCCTCGTCCGCCTTCCGTCCCGTGAGCGGTTGATGCGAGACGAGTTCGCAGTCGAAATCGGGGTGTTCCGCGAGGTGGTGGACGAGTATGTGCCGTCGTCCGCCGGTCAATCCGCGCTCACCCACCTCCTCCGCGGTGAACGTCCCCGGCAGTCGTTCGTACAGGTCCACCAACGCGTCGAACCGCTCGAACACCTTTCGGTGCCCGGCGGAGTCGGCGCCGCGGCGCGAGACGACGTAACTCCCGTCGTCCCTGTACTCGCCCGCCGTGCGGAAGAACTCGCGGCGTTCGGTCAGTGCCCGTCCCAGCGCTTCGCGCAACCGGTCGGCCTCGCGTCTGGTCAGGTCGTACGTCTCGCCGGAAACGGTCAGCGACACGCCGTCGTCCGTGTTCTCGGCGGAGACCGGCGTCTCCTCGGTAACGAGCGAGTCGTCCGATCCGACCGAATACTCCGCAGAATCAGCAGTGCGACACGTGGCCGAGAATTTCTCGACCAGCCGCCACGAGGCGACTTACTCTATCCTCCGAGCGTGTTTCACTCGACATGGTACCTTCACGTAGTTCGTGACCGCTGATAAATCTACGGGGTGGTCGGTGCAGGCGTCCGCGGCGCTACCGAGCACGTCCGTCGCGCGTGAGAGTTTTCACCCCGGAAGCGCAATCGTGGGACATGAAAGTCCGCGGAACCCGCGAGTGCAAGAACTGTGGGACCCAGTGGTCGTACTACGAGACGGGAAGCGTCACCTGTCCGAACTGCGAGAGCATGCAGAGCGTCGGCTTGGACGAGGATCGGATGCAACACACCGACAGTCCGGCGATGCTCGAACTGGCCGACGTACGCGACGCACTCGACAGGGAACCCGTTCGCGAAGTCGCGACCAGCGCGGCGGAAGCGGCGAGCGAGTACCGCAGAAAACGCGGGTTCATCAGCGGCGGCGAACTCCTCCTGTTGGACGACACGTACCTCGCGGCGGGCGAACTTCGACACGCCGGGGAACTGTTCAGTCGCTCGATGCGGATGACGGACGACGAGGAGATATACTTCTTCTCGCTCCTCCGCGGGGCCGACGAGGGCGAACGACCCGACGCCCGTGACCTCCCCGAGTCGATTTACGAGATTCGGGGGCTGGCGGACGCGGAGTCGCTCAAGGAGTACCACGGCGAGATGGGCGAGTGGGCGAGGGAACACGACGTGGACCGGGAGGGGAGAAACACGCTCGAAACCTTGGGTGAACACGTCCGCCGCGCCCAGGCGCTCGAAGGCGGCATCGACATCGACAGCGCCGAAGCCCTCGTCTCCGCTGCGCGCGATTTGGCGCGGTACTTCGACGAAGGCGATTTGGACGCACTCGCGAGCAGTCGGGACACGCTCTCTCGGTTGGCGTAGTCGCAGTCGCGGACGACCGGACGACTACGGCAGTTCGACTTCGACGCCCTCCTGTTCTCCGGCGGCCTTCACCGTGTTGTAGAGCAACATCGCTCGGGTCATCGGGCCGACGCCGCCCGGAACGGGCGTGATGGCGCTCGCCTTCTCCTTTGCGCTGTCGAAGTCCACGTCGCCGACGAGTTCGTAGCCCTTCTCGTTGTCCGCGTCGACGCGGTTGACGCCGACGTCGATGACGGTCACGCCGTCCGAGAGCATCGACTCGTCGATGAGTTCGGGGACGCCGCAGGCCGCGACGACGACGTCCGCATCGCGGGTCTTCGCCGCGAGGTCGGCGGTGCGGGAGTGACACACCGTCACCGTCGCGTTGCCGCCGTCGGCTTTCTGAATGAGGAGGTTCGCCAGCGGTTTGCCGACGATGTTCGACCGGCCGACGATGACGACGTCCTTCCCTTCCGGGTCCACGTCCGCCGATTCGAGGAGTTTCTGGACCCCGTGCGGCGTACAGGGCTTGAATCGAGGGTGTCCCGCGACGAGCATCCCGACGTTCTCCGGGTGGAAGCCGTCGGCGTCCTTTTTCGGGTCGATGGCGCGGAGGACCTGCCGCGAATCTACGTGGTCGGGAACCGGCATCTGGACGAGAATGCCGTGTACTTCGGGGTCCTCGTTCAGGTCGTCGATGGTGTCGTACAGTTCCTCGGCGGGAGCGTCGGGGTCGATTTCGATATGAATCCCGTTGATACCGACCTCCTCGCAGTCGCGCTGTTTCATCGACACGTACGTCTCGCTCGCGGGGTCGTCGCTCATGAGGACCGTCGCCAATCCCGGCGTTACACCCTCCGCCTTCAGCGTCTGGATGCTCTCGCCGAGGTCCGTTCGAATACCCTCCGCCACTGCGCGTCCGTCGATGATGTCCGTCATTACCGAAGAATGTGACTCGAAGCCCCTTCAACATTCGGGTTCGTGCGCATTTCTGGGATTTAAAATCTGAATATATGCACAATCTTGACTATCCACGGGCTACCGACTCGACTGAATCCTATCGACCTGTTCGCGCGGATGGAACTGGTTTGCCGATTCGGTCTGGATTCGAATCCAACCCGGATAGATGGCGACGGTTACGTCCGCGAGGGATGTTCCGTCGGTGAACACGATGTCGGCACGCTTGAAGCCCGCTAGCTGTTCCGGCATGGTAGTGACTCACGGCGTGCCGAATTAGGTGTGTCGTCTCGAAGGGAAAAATCGGGAGTCGATTACTCGTACAGCGGGTTCGCGTCGCAGAGCGCCTGCACTTCCTCCGCGACTTCGGCCTTCACGTCTTCGTCTCCTATATGATTGATCGTGCGCGCGATGAGTTCGCCGACGCGTTCCGTGTCGTCGGCGTCGAACCCGCGGGTCGTCAGCGCGGGCGTCCCGGCGCGGATGCCGCTGGCGACGAAGGGGGAACGCGTCTCGCCCGGAACAGTGTTCGCGTTGAGGACGATTCCCACGTCTTCCAGCGCCTCTTCGGCGTCTTTTCCCGTCACGTCCTCGTGGGATTCGCGCAGGTCGACGAGGACGAGGTGGGTGTCCGTTCCGCCGGAGACGAGGCCGAAGCCGTTGTCCTGAAACGTCTGCGCGAGGATCTTCGCGTTCTCGACGGTTTGGGCGGCGTACTCCCCGAACTCGGGTTCGAGGGCCTCCTTGAACCCGACTGCTTTGCCCGCGATGTTGTGCATGAGGGGGCCGCCCTGCATGCCGGGAATGACCGCCGTATCGACGGCGTCGGCGTACTCCTCGTCGCACATGATGATGCCGCCGCGGCCCGAGCGGATGGTCTTGTGCGTCGACCCGGTGACGAAGTCGGCAATGCCGACCGGCGAGGGGTGCTCGCCCGCCGCCACGAGGCCCGTGATGTGGGCGATGTCGGCGAGGTGGTACGCGTCCGCCGCGTCGGCGGCCTCCTGAATCCGCTCCCATTCGACCTGCCGCGGGTAGGCGGAGTACCCGGAAACGATGATGTCGGGGTCGAACTCCTCCGCGTGAGCGTATATCTCGTCATAGTCGAGATAGCCGGTTTCGGGGTCCACCTCGTACTGTTCGACCTCGTAGAGTTTCCCGGCGAAGTTCACCTTGTGTCCGTGGCTGAGGTGGCCGCCGTGGGTCAGGTCCAGCGAGAGGATTTTGTCGCCCGGTTCGAGGACGGAGAGGTAGACGCCCATGTTCGCTTGGGACCCGCTGTGCGGTTGGACGTTGACGTGTTCCGCTCCCCACAGTTCCTTCGCGCGCTCGATGGCGAGGCTCTCGACCGTATCGATGTGCTCACAGCCGCCGTAGTACCGCTCGCCTGGATAGCCTTCCGCGTACTTGTTCGTCAGCGTGCTCCCCTGCGCTTCGAGTACCGCTTCGCTGACGAAGTTCTCGCTGGCTATCATTTCCAACGTGTCGCGTTCGCGTTCGACTTCCGCTTCGAGCGCGTCGGCGACGTCCGGGTCAACCGCCCGGATGGTATCGTACTCCATGTGAAACACCCGGACACCACGGCGTATAAGTTTACCTTTCGTGCAATACGGATACGTCCCCGACAGAAATATAAACTAACAGTGAGATAACGATTCTATTACCGGTATGATAGAGTGGGAGGAAACGGGATCCGGGGTTCGTGCGTCCGACCGGACGAAAACCGGCGTTACCGTACGTGCGCCCGATTGGGAGACGGTAGCGGGGGCGGAAGCCATCAACCGCCCGATCGACGAATCCGTCTCGGGCCGTGCCTCGAAACTGTCCCTCCCGCCAAGCCTCGTTAGCGTCACTGAAGTCGAAACGGGTGCCCGCTACGAACACGGTAACGACACCGAACCCCTCGAACTGTCCGACGGCCAATATCTGGCGAACATCCACGGAAACATCAAGACGTATCTCCGTTTTTCCGGGCCGGCGATCATTCGAAAGACCGACGACTTCGGCTCGTTAATCATCGATTTCCCGCGGAAAATCCCGGTTACGCTCGGCTTTCGAAGCCATCACAAGATTCCCGTGGATACGATAACCGTCCCACCGACGGCCGAGGGCGTGGCGACGGCCATCTCCTACGCTTCCTCCTCGCACAAGACGACCGGTCCGGACCGGTCGTATCCGACCCTCCGCGGCCATCCGCCGCGGTTCGAGGTGGGAGCGGAGTTGAACATCCCGGAACCGGTACGACAGCAGAAAAAGAACTCCGGAATCGAAATACGGGTTCCCGACGACTTGGAGACGCTGTTCGTCACCGCGCCGCTCGCGTACTATCTACAGGCGGACGTTCACGTGGAGGAGCGTGATGCTCCCCTGCTCGTCGTCCCCGAAGCCAACTTCACGTACGATTTCAACCCGCTCCCGTCGTATCAAACGGAGGTCGCGTCCATGTTGCGGCGGGTGTTCTTTCTGGACTGTCTCGTTCGGAACGAGGGACCACACAGTTGGGACCTCGCGGAGTTGTCCCTGTTGAACGAACTCGACATCGACCCGGAAGCGACGTACGAGGCGACTCCCGGTCAGCAGTTCGTCGAGTACGACCTCCTCGACTTCGAGCGCATCGACGAGAGACTCCCCGAATGGCACCTGTCCATGTACGTCGAGCCATCGGTGGACAATGTTTCGGCGCTCCCGTACCTCCTCTCGAACCTGAGTGCCATCTACCTCCCGGAATCGTCCCCGCTCGAACAGAACGAACTCCTCGACGTATCGCTCGGCGATTTCTACCGCGATAACCCTCGGACACCGGCGTCGCAGGGGATTGCCGAGCGAGATACGTCTCGGGCGACGGAGGGCGTCTCCTCGATCGAGCGGGTGAAACCGGTGTTACAGAAGGGCCAAGTTCACGGCTGGCTTGCAGAGGGGGTTCCCATCGACGTGTTCAAAGCGGATCCGAGCGCCTACGAAAACCGATTCAAGTACTTCGACCGGTCGAGCGGCGACATCTCGGTGACGTTGATACTGAACGATGATCTGATGGGCGACGAACACGAGGACGTCGCGGAGATATACCTGGAGCGGTCGGAGGACCTCCCCATCGACGTTACGGTTCGCCAGCACCTTTCACGAGGGGAACTCGCCGAGACGCTCGAACAACCCTGTGATTTCATCCACTACATCGGCCACTGCGAGGACTCGGGACTGCGATGTACGGACGGTCACCTCTCGGTATCGAGTATCGATGAAAGCAACGCTCAGACCTTCTTCCTGAACGCCTGCGGTTCCTACCAGCAAGGCATGGAGTTGGTCAAGAAGGGAAGCGTGGCGGGTGCCGTGACGTTCAACAAGGTCCTCAACAAACAGGCCGGGAAGGTCGGCGTCTCGTTCGCACAGTTGGTGGTAAACGGGTTCAGCATTCAGCGGGCGTTACAACTGGCGCGCCGGCGGATCATGATGAACAAGGATTACGCCGTCGTCGGCGACGGAACGCACCAACTAACACAGTGTGACAACACGTTCCCCGCTGTCGGTGATCTGACCGCCGTCAGTGCCTCCGAATTCGAACTCTCCTACCAGCTGGTAACCGAACAACACCCCGGGAGCAATTACCAGCCATATATAAAAGGAGTGAACGAGATGTATCTCAGTGGAAACGTTCCGACGTTCACGTTAACCCGCGCTGAACTCACATCGCTCCTCACACGGGCAAAAATACCGATAATTTTCAATGGGGAACTGTACTGGTCCGCTGAATTGGAGTCGGTACTGTGATTACGGCCCATGAGTGCCCGCTGCACTCTCCAAGGGAGAAACTCCCCAGTCCGAAAGGATAACGGTCGCGAACATAAGACCGAATGCCGCGTTGATCGTCCACGGATGCTCCATCATCCAACCCTCAATTTTACCTCGCATGACGCATGTTGATACATCACATCATTACTTCATTCTTTCGGACTGTTAGCGCAATATGGAATTGGTAATTAGCAATTACTCGGTAGAATCATGCGATTATCGTCGGTCAGCGACGCTTGACGTCCGGAAAATATTGCGATATTACGCCTTCTGAACACTCTCGCGGCCATACACTAAAATTCAATTCTATTGAAGAGATTTGGGCGATCAGGGTGGTATTATACAAAATTGCCGGTTGTAATTACGACGTTGACTAATTGTTCATGCTACATAACCTATGATTTCCGTTGGTTTCGAGCGTTAAAATTAAATAGATGAATCTCTTCCGTCCCGCCATGGAAACAAAATCGAACCTCTTGAACCAAAGCGTCCACGAAATCCTGCAGACGGTTATCGACCAGGGTCCCGACGTGATGCTCGTCGTGAACCCATCCGCCAGCGCCATCGAAGACCTCATCGATGCCGCAACCGAATACGACGGAGACCTCCCCGAGATGCGCATGCTCGCGGACGAAGGGACTCTGAAAGACGTGATGGAGGACTTCATCATCGCCAGCAACGCCGCGGACCTCATCGACGAGGGCGCGCTCACGCTGCGTACGACGGAGGACTCCTCCGGTAACTCGCTCCTCGTCACCGAGGACGTCGTCATCGCACTCGTGACGGCGGGCGACCGCGTCGGGGGTCTGACCTCCGACGACGATGACTTCGTGGACGCCGCCTACGGCACCTACACGAATTTCTGGGACGACGCAAGCGACTTCTCGCTCCGCACGCCCCCGATCACGCGCGTCCGCGAGACGCTCGGCGAGGAAATCAGTCCCGAGGCGGAAGACGACTTCAACAGCGTCCTCTCCTCGCTCGAAACCGCTCGCGGTGACGGTGACGGACTGGACGAAGTGACCATCAGCCTCCTCGTCGCGGCGAAAAACGAGGCGCTCCTCTACGACATCAGCAAGTGGGGCGAGGACGTCGGCATCGCAAGCAAAGCGACGTTCTCCCGAACGAAGACCAAGCTCGAAGACATGGGCCTCATCGGTACGGAGAAGGTCCCCATCGACGTCGGTCGTCCACGTCTCCGCCTGAAGCTCGCCAACGACGACCTTCAGAACGCGGACACCGACCAGCTCGCTGGCGTCGCACAGAGCATGCTCAACTGAGCTCGACACAACTCCTTTCCGTTTTTTTATCCCCGTGAGCGGTAGCCATCCGTCGTACTTTTGCCACCCGCGCGTTTCGTCCCGTTCATGAACACCCTGCTGGGCATTATCGGTCGGGGCCCCGGTGCCGATGCGGTCGAAACGACGCTGTCGGACGTGGACGGAACCGTCACGGAACTCGCCGTCGATTGTATCGACGATGCGGACATCGCAGTCGTCATCGACGAGGTGGGCGCGTCCGTCTTCGAGCGCGCGAACCGAGCGGACGTTCCGTGGATCGCAGTCGAACTCGGCGGCATCGGCGGCCGGTCGATTCCCGGCGTCGACGCCGCGGTTTCGGGTTTTTCGCCGAAGACAGCCTGTTTCGATTGCTTGCGCGCACGCGTGGCGGCCAACGCGGAGGAGACTGACGACGGCACGACGGACACCGAAAACGACGGATGCGATTCGGTCACCGAGCGATTCGCGGGTGCGGTCGCGGGACGGGAAGCGGCGGCGCTCGCGGCGGGGGACGGGTCGGAAATCCTCGGCGGCGTCGTGGAGGTTCCTCACGCGGAGCGACGACTCCTCCCGGTTCCGGGCTGTCCGACGTGCGGAAAACCGCGGGACAGAACGCTCGGTATCGGGTACGAGGAACGGACGCTGGACGAGGCGATTTCGAGCGCCGAACTGGGGTTGGACGAGCGCCTCGGCGTCATCCAGTCGCTCGGCGAGGTGTCGTCGTTTCCGGTGCCGTACTATCTGGCGACCGTTACGGACACGAGTGGATTCAGCGACGTTCGCGCACCGGGGCAGTCCGCGGGCGTCGCGGACGGCTGGGACGAGGCGCTGATGAAGGCGCTGGGCGAGGGAATGGAGCGCTACTGCGCGGGCGTGTATCGGGAATCGGAGTTCGCGACGGCGCGACCCTCCGCCCTCGGGAACGCGGTTTCGCCCGCCGAGTTCGTTCGACCGACGGGGTGGCCGGATACGAACGACGACGAACTCCAGTGGGTGTCGGGTCGAAACCTGACGACGGGTGAACTCGTCCACCTCCCGGCCGAATTCGTTCACTTCCCGCCGCCGTCGGCGCGATTCAAGCCGTCCATAACGACCGGGTTAGGGTTGGGCAACTCGACGGCGGAGGCGCTGACGTCCGGGTTGTACGAGGTCATCGAGCGCGACGCGACGATGCTCGCGTGGTACTCGTCGTTCGAACCGCTCGGCCTGCACGTCGAGGACGAGGGCTTCGAGACGCTGACTAAGCGAGCACGCGCGGAGGGGTTGGACGTGACGGCACTCCTCGTCACACAGGACATCGACGTTCCGGTGGTCGCGGTGACGGTCCATCGGGACGGGGAGTGGCCGAAGTTCGCGGTCGGGTCCGGTGCCGATCTGGACCCGGACGCGGCGGCCCGTTCCGCCCTCGCGGAGGCCCTCCAGAACTGGACGGAACTGAACCTGATGGGGAGAGACGACGCGGCGGAGGCGGAGGGGTCGATTGCCGAGTACGCGTCGTTCCCGGAAGCGGCCCGCGAATTCGTCTCGCCGGAAACGACGATTCCGAGCGAAAGCGTCGGTTCGGGGATTCGGAACGGGGAAAAAGAGTTGGAAGCCGTCGTGTCGCTGGCGAGCGAGGCGTTTTCGGTGTACGGCGCTCGGGTGACGACGCGCGACGTGGCATCGCTCGGGTTCGAGGCGGTCCGCGTCCTCGCGCCGGAGGCACAACCGCTGTTCACCGGGGAGGCGTTTTTCGGCGAGCGTGCGCGAACGGTCCCCGCGGAACTCGGATTCGAGGCCCGTCTCGACCGGAAACCGCATCCGTATCCCTGAATTGGTTGACGGCGCGCGGCGAATTAGCGAGAAAACCGCCATCCGAACCGTGCCAATATGGCACATGGATTTATATTGTACTCGGCCGTAACGCCTATCAGAGGAAAGTATCAATGATGTATAATATAATAAATACGTTCGTCGGAGTGACAGTATGACGACCGAGTTCGACCTCTCGTGTGCCACGTGTGGGTCGCCGTTGTCGAAGCGAACCGTCTCCGTGGACCACTTGAACGCACGGAACGTCGAAGCCGCGGTGTGCGGGAACTGTGGCGACCGGTATTTCCCCGAATCGACGTTGCGACGACTGGATTAGATTCCGAACGTCGCCCGGAGCATGTCGCGGGTTCCCGGTCCGAGTCCGACCGCGACGATTGCGATGAGGAGCAGGATGGCGTAGCGCGGGCTCTCCTCGAATATCTGTTCGTCGAACACCCAGACGACGGCGACCGCGGCGACGATTTTGACGAGGAGGAACGGCCACGCCGTTCCGATAACGCTCGTTACCGAGGCGGGGAACACGCTCGTCGTGATGTCGATGATGGCGCGGTTGACGGGGTGTTTTGCGGTATACGCTCCGCCGAGTCCGAGCGCGCCCGACCAGTCGAGAACGGCGACGTTTGCGACGCCGTCGACCGCATGCCCCCAGATGACGACCGCACCCATCGCGGCCGTTCCCGCGTTGATTTCGGGAGCGTATCGGTTCACCGCCCACCAGACGATAGCGGTGACGAGCGTCGCGCCCCCGAGGACGACGACGAGCACCTGCGGATAGAACGTCAGGCGATCGGTCGTCGCCGTCAAGAAGACTAGATACCCGATCGTGGCGGCGAGGACGAGCGTTCCGATTCCCGCGAGCGGGTACTCGTAGTCCTCCACGATGCCGCTACGGGCGAGCGCGACGCTCACGACGAGGGCCGCGAGCGTGACGCCGAAGACGGTGAAATAGATGATGGGGCTGATGATGAGCGTGTTCCACGGGAACGGAATCGGACTTTGGCCCGCCTGTGCGAGGGCATCGTTCGCGTCCTCCACGACGCGCAGCGCGCCGCCGAAGAGCATGAACGGAAAGAGCGCGTAGAAGAGGTCTCGATCCTGTCCGACGTCCAGACGGCGGAGGAGATAGACCACGCCTATCAGCGCGATGATAAGCGTGACGGCGTAGCCGACCTCCGAGACGAGGGTGTAGCCGGGTTCCGCGACCGGACCCGGGGCCGTCGCGCAGGTTCCGGCGTCGTAGATGTACTTCGTCGCGCCGTCCACGCGGACGGCACACGATGCGTTCTTCGCGTCGGCCAGTACGGGGCCCCAAAAGTAGTGCCAGATGAAGCCGTCGTACACTCGTTTCGGAAACGCGAGCGCGCCGCCGACCAGCGCGACGATGGCGGCGGCGACGGCCCCCAGCCACAGTCGCTCGTTGTCGGGTTCCTCGCTTGCTGTGTCCATATCGCACGAACCGGAGCGAGCGGGTTTTAGGGTTCCGGTCTCGTCACTCGTCGATGTTCATCTCGAGGGGGAGTTCCTCGCTCTCGTAGGGCGACCCGAGGACGACCATCGTCTGTGAGCGGGCGAATCCGTCCATCTGAGCGATGTTGTCGAACATCAGTTCGCGGAGGCTATCCGCGTTTTCGGCGTACACTCGCGCTAAAACGTCCCACGAACCGGTCGTGAGGTGGACTTCCTGAATCCCCTCGATTCTTTCGAGGCGTTTGAGCGTGTCCTTCTCGCGGCCCTGTTCCACGCGAAGGCCGACGAACGCGGAGATGCCGAGCGAGACTTCCTTCGGGTTCACCGTCGCGTGATAGCCGGTGATGACGCCCGCTTCTTCCATCCGGTTAACGCGGTCGTGTACCGTCGCACTGGACATGTCGATCTGTCGCGCGATTTCGCTGAATGGCGTTCGAGCGTTCGCTTGGAGGGCTTTCAAAATGGCACGGTCCGTGTCATCCAGGTTCATATCGCTACCGTGAAGCCCCACTGCTAAATAATTGTACACCTGAACTCGGTCAACGTACGGTACTTCGATAATAAATTCTAACAATCTATTTATCGAAATATGGTTCGGCGTCGCGGGCCGCCGCGAGGACTTCGTCGTGCGCCTCACCGTTCGAGGCGACCAACCCTCGACTCCGTGTCGTCCACGGTTCGCCGTGGATGTCCGTAACCGTTCCGTCCGCCTGTCGAATCATGAACACGCCTGCAACCGTATCCCACGGATTCGGGACGATGTTCGACACGACGCCCTCCAGTGCGCCGTCCGCGACCATTCCGAGGACGATTTGGGCACACCCGAATCGGCGCATGTCGCCGAATCGCTTCACGATGCCCTCGACTGTCGCGGCGTATTCCTCGCGGCGGTCGAAGTCCCACCAGAGGGTCGGGCAGACGGTGAACGTCTCGGGGTCGGTTCGGTGGCTGACCGTCATCTCCTCGCCGTTCAAGGACGCCCCGTTCGCGTCCGCGGTGTACGTGTCGCCCAGCGCCGGGCAGACGTTCGCGGCCGCGACGGTTTCCCCGTCCCGTACCGCCGCGACGCTGGTCGCCCACAGCGGAATCCCGCGCACGAAGTTGTTCGTCCCGTCGATCGGATCGATGATCCAGACGTCGCCCTCCTCCGGGACCTCCCTCAGCGCGTCCTCCTCCTCGCCGACGATTACGTCGTCCGGGAACTCGTCCCGTATCTCCTCGATGACGCGGCGTTGACTTCGTCGGTCGAACTCCGTCACCACGTCCGTCTTGTTCGATTTCGTCTCGACGGTGATCTCCTCGCGGAAGCCCTCGGCGGCGATTTCGCTTCCCGCTCTCGCGGCGCGTACGGCCGATTCGAGGCGATTTTCGGCGTTCGTCATGGTTCGAGTGCCGGGGCGACATGGAAAAGGAGTGTCGTTTCTCGATTCGCAACGTTTTAACACCCGCACGATGCATTACGAACTGCGTGCGAGGGTAGCCAAGCCCGGCCAACGGCGGCGGACTCAAGATCCGCTCCTGTAGAGGTCCAAGGGTTCAACTCCCTTCCCTCGCATGTCAGCGCGCAATCAACAAGCGCGCGACTGCGACGAGGGGCGTTGAATGAGGCCAGACGGAACGTCTGGACGTAGTTCAACTCCCTTCCCTTGCACTCACACGAGTGCAGGAAGACCGCACAGAGCGTTCTTCCCTCGCAACAACTCGAAGGGGCCAATCACAGGCTCTCGCAAAACTTCTGATGACGACTACGGATCGAAAAGTGATAACTCTGGAACGGGTGGGATATTTGTTCAGTTTCGTACATCCCGGGTTTTCGTGTGGCGCGCGCTGGCGGGGCGGCGAGGATAGCAGTCATCCGAGCCGCCCGCTGATAGCGTGCGAGGTCTTCGTGAGTGAATGCGACGGAGTCGGCTGGGGAGGATGTGGCGCAGTGCGGTGACGGTTGGGTGGGATTGAAAGGGGCCGTCCGGTCGCGTTCACATAGTCGACTGTGTGGGCCACTATCCGCGCGAGTTGTGGAGGGAGCGCGGATATCCCGCACAGCGACCGTGAGCGGTCGGGGGCTTTCAGGGTCTTAGTCGCAGTAATTTCGCCTCGAAATACGAAACATAACTCGGAGTATCTGGCGAGGGTTTTTTAAGAACCTCATTCCAGTGATTCTATTCGTATAGCTCCCACTATCACACCGTGCCGGATGATCTGATCTCTTTCGAGCACGCCATCACTCTCGCCCCCACCGACTCTTTGCAAGCAGGCCAACGTTAATGAGGCTCGGACGGCTACCCATACGCATGAGTACCGATGCCGCGCCGAACGGCGAGGACGTCCCGCAAATCGAGGTGACGGAGGATGCGGCCGAGCAAGCGTTGTCCCTATTGGACAGTGAGGGCCTCGACCATTCAGTCGCCGGGCTTCGCCTGTTCGTCCAACAGGGTGGCTGTGCCGGCCTCTCCTACGGAATGCGATTCGACGACGAACCCGAGTCCGACGACACGATTTTTACCCACTACGGCCTGCGCGTATTCGTGGACCCGGCGAGCATGAACTACATCGAGGGGAGCGTCGTTGACTACGAAACCGGCCTGCAAGGTGCGGGCTTCCACGTCGAGAACCCGAACGTGGTTTCCGAATGTGGCTGTGGCGAGAGCTTCCGAACCTGATTCGACGCGAAAAATATCCGTTTTCGTCAGTCTCGTCGACGATCTTTCGTTTTTCGATTCGCGTTACTCGTCCAGTTCGAACGCGACGGTCACTTCCGCTTGATACTCGCGTCCTTCGACCGAGGCGACTTCGACGCCGAGGGTGTCCACTTCGACCCATTTGACGTTGTCGATGGTTTCCTCCGCCCGGTCGATGGCGGTATCGGTGGCTTCCTCGAAACTCTCGTCGCTCGTCCCGATGAGGGTGATCTTCTTGAACACCATGACGTCGTATGATTCTCCGTCCGCGGTGAAAATCGCATCGGCCGCAGTGACGGTTTTCGGGGTCCGTGTCACGGGCTTATCCGCCGCGGCGTTCGAACGGGAGGCGGTCATCAACCGGCCATCGTACCGAGTTCGTTTTACTCCGAGCCTTGCATTTGGGTGTCGAGACGGTCGGCGAGGGCACCGGTCACGTCGGTGAGATACGCGGTACCCCAAATCGCGGTAATGAGGCCGCCAGCGATGTCGAACAGCAGGTCGAGCATCGTGTCTTCGAGTCCGTACTGGGTGAGGACGGCGCTTCCGCCGAGGATGCTGCCCAGTCCGCTCACCGCGAACTCGGTCACTTCCCAGATGACGCCGAAGGCGACGACGAACATGAGGATGAACACGAACATGAACCGAGGCGGAAGGTACACGTCGGGGTTGTGCGCGTCGAGTGCGCGCACGGTCGCATAGCCAACCCCCGCGACGAGGGACGCGGAGAGCATGTGGGTCACGTGGTCCCACCACCAGACGTTCTGGTAGGGGCCGAGCGTTCCGACGGCGTGCAGGAAGACGGCGGTGGTGATCCACAGCGTCAGACCCGCGTCCATCGGAATCTGGTAGTCGCGTTTGAGTACCGCGGGGACGAGCGTGATGGCGAACGCCAGCGCGCTGTTGATCATGATGCCGAGGTTTCCTCGATCCATCCCGATGAAGAAGATTCCGATGAGGCTCAACTCCATCACCCGCGTCAACTGCCGCTGGCTGTGCTCGGAGATTCCGAGTCGCTCGCGGAGCCTCATCGCAGGTGCTCCTGTATCTCGACCGGGAGGCGTTCTTCCGCCGGGATGACCCGCCGGAAGTACCATTCGAAGATGATTCCGGCGAAGACGCCGACGGCCGTCGCGTAGACGAAGTCCCACATCAACTGATACTCGCTGCCGAGGAACTCGGTTCCGAGGTAGACGTCGGAAAGCCACTGGACGACCGCCCAGACGCCCGCCGTCGCAATCGTGGTCACGACGACGAACAGGACGGCGAACCAGTGCGTCATCCGAACCGGCGTGAAGACGTGCAGTTCGACGGCCACGATGAGTGCGAGCGCGGCGACGGAAAGGTACGTCGCGACCCGCGTGGTGAGCGCGAGCGTCGCGAGTTCCCGCCCGAGAATGGGGAGTGCGGCGAGAACGAGAACCTCCCACGGAAGCATCGCTTCGGTGTTTCGATACGCGATGGGCGGAACGAGCGCGAGGGCCGCGACCGTTGCGGCCAACAGCATCCACAGGAGGTCGTCCTGCAACAGACTGCCGATAGCAACGACGAGCAGAAATCCGATGAGTAGCCACGCCAGTCCGGCGTTGACTCGCTTGTCCTCGACGAGCGCGTCCAACTGACTGACCCGCTGTGCCATGCTAGCGAATATGGGCGGGAACGGTAAGAATGGGTAGGTAGTGCGACCGCCGAGAAGCTATCGACGAATGTGAAAATCAGGAGAAAGCGTACATCCCGGCGTACGCGATGACCGCGAGCGTTACCGCGGCCATGCCGGTACACACCCATGCGGTGGGGCTCCGAACGGGACGAAACGGGCGTTCGGGGTGGAGTTGCGGTCCGACGCCGATGGCACCGACTGCGAGTACGGAAAACACGAACTGGTAGGACACCGAGAGCGTCGGTGCGGGAATCACCAGCGCGGCCAAGGCGTAGCCGACGCCGAGCGCGGCACGCGGGTGGACGTGTTCGCGCAACTCCCGCCGAGCGTCCCCGGCACGGAGACTGAAGTAGACGACGGCGGCGAACCACGCGAGTCCCAGTTCCAAGCCGAAGATGGCGAGGAGGTTCAGCGTCGGGTCGGAGAGAAGGGCGAGTCGTGAATGAAGCAGCGTCACGTCGAACGGGTAGAAAAACCGCGGCGGCGACCCCGTGAACACGTCACCGAAGGGGTGTGATGCGAGGCCGAAGACGGCGGCGAGCAACAACGCCCGCGGCCCGAGGTCGGTGTTCGAGTCGGCGACGAGCGCGGCGACCGTCCCGACGACGACGAAGACGAGCATGACGCCCGCGCCGAGGAGGCCGCTCGTTCCGAGGGCGATCCAGACGAGCACCGCCAGGAGTCCGGCAGAAACCATCTTGTGCGGCCAATTCCCCGTGGCCAAGACGAACGCGGGGCCGGCGACGGCGGCGACGACGAGCGAGTGGGTTACGGCACGATGGACGAGTTGTGAACTCCCCCAAAACGCGGCCGTCATGTGCCACACACCGCCGAACCCGGCCTGTGCGAGACCGATAACCGCGTAGGTCATATCGACGTCCGGTATCGTAGCGAAGACGCCCGCGACGACCCCGAACGCGAGCGCGCGCTCCGCGGACCAAAATCGCTGGGCGACGAGCGCCGCCACCCCGAAGGCGAGCAGCGCGTGGCCGACCATCATGGAACTCCTCTTCGCGTTCGGTCCTCATAAACTTCGTCCCAGCGATATGCTGACTCGTGTCGTCCGAGTCGGACGTCTACTGGACGCCGACGCCCTGCTGTCGTGCCGTCTCGATTCCCTTCGAGAGCGACTCGATGGCCCGGTCGAGCACCTGAACGGTATCCATCACGGGCGGATACCGGTACTGACCTAACTCCTCCCGCGCGTCGAGGAAGGTGTTCAGCATCACTTCGCCCACGTCGATGCGGCGGTACGGGTTGCGCGACATCAGTTGGACGCCGAGGTGCGCGATGTCGGCGACGTCCCGACACGTCCTCGCACACGTTCCCAACTCCGGGCCGCGTTCGACGCACTGGTCCGCACACCACTCGGCCGTGGTTTCGAGCCGCTGGAAGTCCGCCAACACCAACATCACGTCGCTCGAAAGGTGGTCTTCGAACTTCGGCTTGGCACCGACTTCCTCCTCCGTCCGTCCGGCTTGAGGTTGCTGACCCATCGACTGCTGTCCGCCGACCTGCTGTCGTTCCTGCGTTCCCCCTCGCTGACCCATCGGCTGTTGCATTCCCTGCCGTGACTGTGGCGCTCGTCGTCCGTGGTTTTCGTGCCCAGTTTCGGCTTCCCGCCCAAACGATTCCTCTCGTGGTTGCTGATACCGTTGTGTCATGATTCTTCTCCGCTCCTCGCTGGAGCAGGTGGCCTTCGCTTGTCGTCGGCATAAACGGGGCCGACCGTTCGAACGGAAACCGGAGGAGCGTTCGAATGAAAGGTGTAGTCGGTGCCGGATACGGGTCGTTTCGGTGCGAGAACGTTTCCTTACGACGTGTGGAAAAAGTTCGGTTGTTAGAACTGCGATTGCTGACCGGGAATCCCTTGCTGGGTTCCTCCCTGCTGCATCGTCGTCCCCTGCTCCATCGTCTGCAGTTGGTCGAGCAACCGGTAGGTAGAATCGACGGCCCGGGAAAGAACCGACGCACATTCCTGACAGTGCGGGTTCTGGTGTCGCATACACTCGCTCGCACATTCCTCGGCCGCGTTGGCGAACACTTCAGCGAGTTCCGGCCCGAAGACCGAATCTCGGGCGATGAGTTTCGCGTTCAGCGTTCCGAGGTCGGAGACGTCCCGACAGAGCCGAATGCATTCGGCCATCTGTGGCCCCTCGTCGATGCACTTGTCGGCACACCAATCACAGACCTTCGCGGCCTTCTCGAAGTCTTCGAGCGCGACGCGCATCTCGCCCGGCAACTGGTCGTCGAACTGGCCGCCCGGTTGTGTCAGTTGCTGGCCGCCAGTTTGGCCCATCCCTTGGCCACCGGTCCGGCTCTGTTGGCCACCGATCTGGCCTTGTTGGCCGATCTCCTGTCGGCCCATCTGCTGGCCGGTCCCCTGCTGGCCGTACTCCATCCCTTGTTGGCCGTACTCCTGTTGAGACTCCCGTCGGCCGCCGTGCGGAATTCCGCCCTGCTGGCCGACGTTCGTCCGTCCGTAGCCCTGTGATTGGCCGTACTGACCGCCTCCGATTCCCACCTGCGAGTGCTGCATGGGTCCCTGTTGTGTCATTGTATTCCTCCACCCAGCACCGTGCTGGGGTATCCCGTCTTACACCCATAACCCGAATAAACCGGACCGACCGTTTCGACCGTTTAAAAACCGTTCGTCCCGAGAAACGCCGCGTTGTGCGAATCAACGATCCGTTGGACGTCGGATGCCGAGACGACGGGATTTTTGTCACCCCGAGTGCTACGGCCACGCATGGAAAACCCCACGGTAGGCGAGTTGACACCGCCCGACAGAACCCTGATGGGTCCCGGCCCGAGCGAAGTGCATCCTCGCGTCCTCCGAGCGATGAGTACGCCGTTGGTCGGCCATTTAGACCCGTCGTTCATCGAGGTCATGAACGAGGTTCAAGACCTCCTCCGATACGCGTTCAGAACGGAGAATCAATGGACCATTCCCGTCTCCGGAACTGGCTCCGCCTCCATGGAGGCCGCTATCGGCAATCTGGTGGAACCCGGCGACACGATGTTGGTTCCGACTAACGGTTACTTCGGCGGTCGAATGGAGTCGATGGCGAAACGGGCGGGCGGGGAAGTGGTCCACGTCGATGCACCGTGGGGCGAACCCCTCGACCCCGCCGACGTGCAGGCCGCCTTCGAGGAACACCGACCGGACGTCTTCGGATTTATTCACGCGGAGACGAGCACCGGCGTGGTTCAACCGTCCGTTTCCGAACTGACGGGCATCGCCCACGACCACGACGCGTACGTCGTCGCCGATTCGGTCACGTCGCTCGGCGGCGTCGAGTTGAAGGTAGACCAGTGGGACATCGACGTGGCCTACTCCGGTCCACAGAAGTGCCTCTCGTGTCCGCCGGGAGCGAGTCCGCTGACGCTCAACGACCGCGCGATGGAGAAGGTGCTCTCCCGCGAGGAAGCCCCGCGTTCGTGGTACCTCGACCTCTCGCTCCTCGAAGGGTATTGGGGCGACGACCGGGCGTATCACCACACGGCACCCATCACGAACGTCTATGCGCTCCGCGAGGCGCTTCGTCTCGTCAGCGAGGAGGGAATCGAAGCGCGCTGGGAGCGCCATCGAGAGGTGGCGGGCGCGCTCAAGGCGGGTGTCGAGGCGATGGGACTCGAAATGAACGCGCCGGAGGAGTACTGGCTTCCCAGCCTCAACGCCGTTCGCGTCCCCGAGGGCGTCACGGACACGGACATCACGAGCTATCTCCTCGACCAGTACGACCTCGAAATCGCCACCGGTCTCGGCGATTTGGACGGCGAAATCTTCCGCATCGGCTGTATGGGTTACTCCGCCCGCCCCGAAACCGTCTCGTATCTCGTGAGTGCGCTCGGCGATGCGCTCCGAGAGCACGGCGCGGACGTGGACGTGGAGGCCGGACTCGCGGCGACGAGCGACGCGCTCGGGCGATAGGCGGCGATTATCGGGTTTTCCGATGGTGCGACTAAAACGGAGAGTCATGCTCGCATCCGAACACTGACGTCTCTCCGTCGTCCGTCGTCGGTGACGCTGATTGCGGTCTGTCGGATAAACATCCGAATTGAAATAGAATCTGAAGTCGTCTCGCCACTGACTTCTCCTGCAAATGAGTCAATAAGACATCATAGCACGTCTACGTATCTGTCGATATCATCTAGGCCGACCGAAATTTCGAAACTACTATATTGATTTAGGCGAGCCTAAAACCATGAACGGAAACGAAGGACGTACGCGACGTACGATCATCAAGGGTACAGGTGCGGTTCTCGGAGGGGGTCTCCTCGCCGGTTGTACCAGCGGTGGGGACTCGGAGTCCTCGCCGTCGGAAACGACGGGGACGACGGAGGGAACCACGTCGAGCGAGTCCACGATCGCCGGGGAATCCACCACCACGGCGGACGGCCCGTACTCCGTCTCGATGGCTCCCGTCGGCGAAGTGGAGTTCGAGAGCGTCCCGAAGAAGTGGGTCGCCAACAACGGTAGTTGGGCCGATATGGGCATCGCGCTCGGCCTCGAACCGCCGAAAGCCGTCTGGCTCACCGGCCGGTACCACACGCAGTACTACGACGCCATCGACGGCCTCTCGGTCGACAAAAGCGACATGGTGTCGCTGTATCAGGACGGCGTGAGCAAGGAGCTATTCTATCAACTCGACGCCGACGTCCACGTGATGGACCCCAACTTCCTGATGAACCGATTCAAGGGCTGGAAACAGGAGGACGTAGACGAACTCACGCAGAACATCGCGCCGCTGTTCGGCAACTGCATCTACGCACAGCACTACACGTGGCACGACAGCTACCGATACTACACCCTCATGGAGGGCTTCGAAAAGCTGTCGAAGGTGTTCAAGCGACACGACCGCTACGAGGCGTTCGCGGACCTCCACGCCGACTTCCAGTCCAACGTCTCCGGCGTCGTTCCCAAGAAAAGCGAGCGTCCGTCGGCCGCCGTCGTCTGGGGCGTCGGCGACGAACCGACGAAGTACTATCCCTACATCATCGGGAAGGGAACCGGGTTCAAACACCTGAACGACCTCGGGGTCTCCGACGCGCTCGCGAAAACCAACGTCAAGGACTTCCACGGAAGCCGCGGTGCCATCGACCTCGAAACGCTGCTGAAAGTGGACCCGGAAGTCCTCCTGCTTCGCGGCTACGAGGACAAGACCCGGAAGCAGTTCGAGAACACGGTCATCGACTTCCTCGAAAACGACAACACGGCCAGCAAACTCACCGCCGTCGAGAACGGCGACGTGTATCGCGCGGGCGGCCTGTACCAAGGCCCCATCACGAACCTCGTCCTCACCCAACGAACCGCCAAACTGCTGTACGGCGTCGAAAAACAGCTCTACGACGGCCAGCGCGTCGTGGACATCGTCAACGGCGACTTCTGACCTCCTCACTCCGATTCGGCCGGGTTCGGCGCGGTTTCCATCTCCTCTTCGTCCGTGTTCCGCGTGACGTGGCCGTACTTCAGGAGCGCGACGAAGAACACCCCGCCGATCGCGTTTCCGATGGTCGCCGCGAGCATGAACCTGCCGTAGTCGAACGCCGTGATTTCGGGCGAGAGGAACAGGCCCATCAGCACCTCCACGCTTCCGGCGATGGAGTGCGGAAGGTGGGCGAGGCCGATGGCCGTCGTCACTATCCAGATTATCAACACCTTGCTGACGGTGTCCCGCGCGGCGGTGACGAGCCACGACAGCAGTCCCATGAGCCAGCCCGCGAAGACGCCGCTCCCGACGAGGATCCAGAAATCGTGTTTGACCAGCGTCTTCGCTATTTCGGTGAACGCCGCCGCGTGCGCGATGCCGAGTTGGGGTGCTATCGTAACGGCGAACGCGGCGAAGAGCGCGCCGCCGAGGACGTTCGCCACGAAAACGACGACCCACAACCGCCCGAGCGACGTGAGGGACGCTCGCTTGTCGAGGACGGGAAGCACCGCGAGCGTCGTGTGTTCGGTGAACAGCTCCGACCGACCGAGAATCACGAAGATGAACCCGATGGAGTACATGTTCGCCATGAGCAGTTCCGTGGCCGGTTTCGGGAGGGACCCGCTCATCAATCCGGTCATCACCGCCATGAGCAACGGCCCGAAGCCGATGTCCAACCCCGCCGAGAGCCCGGACAGAAAGAGACCGCTCGCCGGTCGCTGTAGCTCCGCGAGGCCGATGTTTATCTGCTCGACGAGGATGTTCTCGTACGACTTCAATCCGTCCGCTTGACCGTCGGAGGATGTGGAAGGGACCATGAGATGAAGCTGTGTCCCCCGAAAGGGGTAACGGATAAAAGTGATTGTGGCCGCTCCGTGCCTACCCGTCAAACGTCGGTCTGTTTCGCCCGTTCGTCGAGCACCGTCCATTCGAAGACCGACAGCGGGCGAACGATTTCGGTCCGTCGTCGTCACCCTATTTACCCCGGCCATTCGTAGCCGTCATCCATCGTGTCGAATCGACGACGGTCCATGTCGGACGCCACCCTACCGGTCGTAACCATCGTCGTCCTCGTAATCACGGTCTTCGTGACCGCTCTGCACGCGGTCGTTCCCGGACTGCTTCCCGCACTCCGACGGAACCCGGACGCCCTTTCGATGGGCGAATGGTGGCGACTTTTCACCCCGCTGTTCGTCCAAGCCGACCCGTGGTGGGCGACGCTCTCCGTGTTCGTCGGTATCTTCGTCGTCGGCGTCGCAGTCGAGCGAACCTACGGCCACCGCGACTGGTTAGCGCTGTACTTCGGCGGCGGGGTCGTCGGAGAACTCGCCGGATACGCGTGGCAACCGCACGGGTCGGGTGCCTCGGTTGCAGGCGCGGGACTGCTCGGCGGTCTCTGCGTGTGGCTCCTGTGGCGCGGAAACTCGGTGCCGCTCGGAGTTCGTATCTGGGGACCAATCTGGCTAGCAGTCGGCGTCCTCCTCACCCTCCTGCACGACATTCACGGACCGCCGCTTCTCTTCGGAGCGTGTCTCGGCGCCGTTCTGCTGTGGCGGGACCGGAGCTGATTCCGACGAACTCTTACTCGAACCGCTTCCGGACGCTTTCGGCGTGGGCGTCCAAGCCTTCGGATTCCGCCAGCGTGGTAATCGTCTCCGCGATGGAATCGAGCGCGTCCTCGTCCAACCGCTGGACCGTGGTCGAGCGGAGGAACGAATCGACCGACAGCCCGCCCGTGAGTTTCGCCAATCCCGTGGTCGGCAGGACGTGGTTCGTCCCGGAGGCGTAATCGCCCGCCGCGACGGGCGTGTACGGGCCGAGGAAGACGCTCCCGGCACTGTCGATGCGCGAGAGGAGGTCCTCGTCGTCCTCGGCCTGAATCGACAGGTGTTCCGCCGCGTACTCCTCGGCGAAGAGGAGGGCTTCGCTCATCGAGCGGGCGACGAGGAGGCCGCTGGCGTCGTTGTCGAGCGCCGCCCGAATCACGTCCTCGCGTTCGCGTTCGACCGCCTGCTTTTCGATTTCCTCCGCGACGGCCTCGGCGAACTCCTCGTCGTCCGTCACCGCGACGGACGAGGCGTTCTCGTCGTGTTCCGCCTGTGCGACAACGTCGCTGGCGACGAACGCCGGGTCGGCCGATTCGTCGGCCAGAACGAGCAGTTCACTCGGACCGGCGAGGAAGTCGATAGCCACGTCGCCCTGCACCTCGGCTTTCGCCGCCGTGACCCACTTGTTGCCGGGGCCGACGACCTTCTGCACGCGGTCTATCTGCTCGGTTCCGTAGGCCATCGCTGCGATTGCCTGTGCGCCGCCGACGCGGTACACGCGGTCCGCTCCCGCGGCGTGAATCGCGGCCAGCGTGATGTCGTTCTGCGGTTCGCCGGGCGGCGTGGCGACGGCGACCTGTTCCACGCCGGCCACCTTCGCCGGGATGACGCCCATCAGCGCGCTGGAGGGGTACGCCGCGGTCCCACCGGGGGCGTACACCCCGATGCGCTCGATGGGACGGAATCGGCGTCCGAGTTCGCGCCCGTCGAAGTCCGCCCGCCAGTCCTCGGGCAGTTGGGCTTCGTGAAACTCGCGGATGTTCGCCGCCGCGTCCTCGATGGCCTCGCGCACCTCGTCGTCTATCTCCTCGTAGGCGCGCTCGGCGTCGTCCGTGATGTCGATGTTGCCCACTTCCACGCCGTCGAATTCGCGGCAGAAATTCCGGACCGCGACGTCTCCTTCCTCTCGAACTCGGTCGATGATGTCCCGCACGTCGCTCCGCACGCCCTCGATTCCGGCATCGCGGTCGAACAGCGCCCGCCGCTCGTCCGGCCCGAGGTCGGCTATCGGCTTCGGATTCATGCTCGGAGTTTCGAAGCGCGCGGAAAAACACGTTGCGCTCTCGGCCGATGTTCCTCCGGTGGAAAACGAGGTCCGCGGACATCCCGTTCGGCTATCAGGTACGCACGCTCTTCGCCACTTCTCGGATGCCGACCCCGAAGGCGAACGCTCCCACTCCGACAACGGTGGCACCGGCGGCGAAATAGACGAAGAGCAGCGTTGGCGGTGAGTCGGTGACGAACGCGTTCGCGCTCACGAGGATGGCGGCCGCGAGTCCGTAGCCGAGCGCGATTGCGAGCGTGATCGACACGCTGACGACGAGGCCGTCGTTGCAATACGCGTTGCCTATCGCACCGGCGAGCGCCACCGCGCCGATTCCGTAGAGAAGCGCCGCTCGGACCGATTCCGCGTACCAATCGAACGCGAAACCGGCGACTGCGAAGAGACAGAGGACTACTGCAATCCCGAAGCAGACGATTCCAGCGAGCGTGAGGAACCGCCGGGATACGTGCCGACTTCGACCGAAGAGCAACGGCTTCGAGGGAACTGTCATCGTAGACACGTCGATTTCGGACGAAATAGGTTTTGTGTCGGCCGATTTCCCTGGTAGAGAACCGAACCCGACGAACGACGACAGTTGTGCCGTCACCGCTCCTCGTCAACACGAACTGACGGCTTCGTAGTAGCCCTCGGAAGTTTCCTTCAGCGTGCTGGTGTAGGCCGGGAAGTCGAGGTAGTCCTCCGACGGACGGCGTAGTACACCCGTCGAGGTGTCCCGATAGGCGCGGCCTGCGTCCGCGTGTTCGTACGTATAGGCCGGGCCACAGTCGCCGGAAAAGCCGGTCCCGAGCGTGACGGACACGGAATCGGTTCCCGTCTCTCCGTCGCGCCGTCGTTGGTGCCGGTTAGCGTGGCCGTATACGTGCCGGACGACGCGTAATCGTGGGTTACGGTCGCGCCGATGGACTCAGGAGCGTGCGCCACTTCAGGTTCCTGCTCACTCATCCCTCGTATGGCCTGAGACGAACTCCCAGATGATCCGGCTGGCGTCCGGACCTCCCGGCGCGGTGAACTCGCCGCCCGAAGCGCCGCCGGACCACGCGTGGTCCATGCCGTCCACCTGCCAGTACTCGACGAGCGAGTCTCCGGACTCGTCGTGATATTCGGCGACGGAGTAGTCCAAACTCGGTCCCTGTCCGGTGTACGTGCTGTCTGCGGTCGTGTCCACGTCGCCGTCGTTCGCCCCGTCGACCGCGAGGTCGTTGGTCTGAATCGCCTGTATCGTCGCCTGTTCGCCGTTTATCGGATAGACGGTGGTGTCGCTGGTGCCGTGGAAGACGATGGTCGGCAGTTCGCTCGTGATGCCGTAGGATTCCATCGTGTCATAGGCGTCGATACCCTTGTCGGAGGGGTCCGGACCGCCGTAGGTCATGGCCGCCGTCCCGCCCGTCGCGGTGTCCGCAGCGTCGTACTCCAAGCCGGAGTGAATCCCGCCCGCCGCGTAGATGTCGGCGTACTCGGCGAGGAGGTTCGGAACCATCGCCGTGCCCGCCGAAAGACCGGCGACGTAGACGCGTTCGGGGTCGCAGTTCTCGGCGTCGATGGTCGTTTCCGTCATTCCGGCGATGACGGCCGCCTCGCCGTAGCCCCGGGTCGTGTTCGCGTCGTAAAACCAGTTCCAGCACCGGGCCGCGTTCCGCGCGTCGTACTGGTCGGGATAGATGACGACGAACCCTTCTCGGTCGGCCACGTCGTTCATCCGCGTTTCCCGCCGGAACTGATCCGCGATCTGTGAACAGCCGTGGAGCATCACCACGAGCGGGGGATTCGACCCCGCCGAGTCCGGAACGTACTTCCAGTAGTCGAAGCCGTCGTAGTAGTGGTTCGTGTAGCTACCCGCCGCCGCCGCAGTTCCCGCGCTTCCCAGTACGCCCGCCGTCGCGAGCGTTCCACCCGCGGAGCGCAGGAGCGTTCGCCTGTCGAGCTTCATGCTATGACGTGACGTACCAATTCGTCCGAATAAGATCTAATACTGGGTTAATATGTAAATATTACAGAAGAGGGGAAATTATCGATGATGCGAGCAGCGGAGTGCGGCGTGAATCGCGCCGATGAGCGTGTTGCTCGGGTCGTGGGAGAGTTCCCAACACATCATCCCACCGAAATCGTTGTCCCGGACGTAGCGCGACTTCTCCATGACCGAGTGCCTGTCGTCGTAGGTGACGAAGACGTCGTCCTCCTCGGAGTACAGCCACGGGACGCGCGCGTCGTGATGCCAGTGATACTCGTACTGCGATTTCGCCTTGAGCTGCCGGATGTCGTCGTACGACTTGGTGTCCGCGCCGTCGAACGGTTGAAAGAGGCCCTCGTTCTCGCTTCCGACGTTCTCGAAGGCGAAGCCGTAAAACGGCGTGCCGAGGACGAGTTTGTCCCGCGCAATCGGCTGGTCGGCCCAGTACTGCATCGCGTGGTTCACCGTCAGGAGCCGTTGCCAGTACGTCGGGTCCTCGTAGGGCGCGTACAGCGGCGCGTTGAAGTTCGTCGCGGAACTCCAACTCCCGTAGAAGTTGTAGTTCATCACGTTGACGAAGTCCAGGTAGTCGGCGATTTTCCCCACTTCCAGCGGGTCGATGTTCGACGGAATTGGCGCCGCCGCCATGCTGAGTTCGTAGCGCTGGCCGTCGGCCTCCCCCGCTTCGTCCAGCTTTCCGCGAAGCTCTTCCAACAGCAAGGTGAAGTTCTCCGGGTCGTCCTCCCGAACCGACCCGTCGGGGTACTCCCAGTCGATGTCGATGCCGTCGAAGTTGTACCGTCGAAGCTGTTCGACGGCGGTTCGCGCGAACCGCTCGCGGGCGTCGGCGCTCGCGGCGACGGCGGACATGTTGCTCCCGAAGTCGGCGATGGAGAGCATGAACGACGTGCGATGCTGCTCGTGCGTTATCGTCTCGAACTCCGAGAGCACCTCGGGAGCCGAATCCCCGGTGACGGCCAGTTTGACCTCGCCGTTGGCCTCCGTTTCGAGGAAGGCGTAATTCAGGTGTGTCAGCTTGTGGTACGGCACGTCGTGGGGCGTGTAGTCGCCCGCCCACGACGGATAGTAGCCGACGATTCGTTTGCCGGGTCGCCGTCCGTGATGATGGTGGCCACGGCGGCCCCGTTCGCTTGCTTCGGCCGTGTTTCCGAACAATGCCACCGTCGTCAGTGCGCCCGCGCCTCGAAGGTATCGCCGCCGTCCCACACCGTTATTTTGGGATTTCACAGTCGTAGTAATAATTGAATGATAAATAAATACATACTCTAGTTTCGTAATTCCATCTCCATTTCGAAGGTCATATTCCGCGGTACCGCACGAGCAGCGGGCCGCGATTCGAACCATAGTCCCCGGAAACGGCCCGTAGGAATAAACCCGACCCGGCCCGTATATTCACGCGGATTCGGGCGAAAATCGGCGGTCGAAGCCGACCACACGCCCGCGGATTTCAGCCATGAAACTGAACCACACGAACCTCACGGTGGCGGACGTCGAGGCGACGGCGGACTTCCTACAGGAGTATTTCGAGTTGGAAAAGCGGGGTGGAGGCCCGGCCATCACGATTCTCTCGGACGAAATCGGGACCGTCCTGACCCTGATGCAGGGGCGGGAAGGGGAGGAAATCGAGTATCCGAGCAGTTTCCACATCGGTTTCTTCGTCGATAGCGAGTCGTCCGTGGACGAGAAGCACCGACAGTTGAAGGAGGACGGCTACGACGTGACGGACGTGAAAACCCGCCACAATACCTACGATTTCTACGTCGAAGCGCCGGGCGGGTTTTCCATCGAGTTCGGGGCGAGATAACCCCCGCAGTCGGCCTTAGGAGGTGAATTAGGAGGTGAACTTCGAGCAGAATTTGCGGGTGAAAGTCGCGTCGATACGGTTCTCTCGAACGACGAAAACCGCGATTCCCGAGTTGTTTCGTTCGCCTTTCCACCGTAGCCGCGCTTCGAGGTTTTCCGTGGCGACGGTGATCGTCGGGCGCTCCCCGTCTTCGATTATGTCCTCGGAAAGCCACCGGTCTTCGGCAAGGATCGATATCTCTCTCCGAGAGTCGTCGATCGTTAGTGTCACTTCGATATCCGACTGCACGCCGTTGCCGATCTCGATATCCACCGAACTGTCGGGGTCGAACCACGGCTTCGGAGCGCCATCGGAATCGGGCACCGTCTGGCAATTTTTCCGTCGGTTCCGTTCTTTCCCATCGGTACTATACGGGGTGGGCGTCGGCGATCGTTTCCGCTCACCGGAGGGCCGACTCACACATCCCGCACCGGTTCCCGTGACGACTCCGCAAATCGCCCCGAGTACTGACCTCCGTCCGACCGATCCATCCATTGTTCGGTTATTTCATTTCGTCTATATAAGTGCGAGGGGTCATCAAAGAAGAGATTTTACTCAACTCTCGCCTGAGAGTCGAAATCCCTCCCTCGATTCCGGCGTGGTGGAAGATGGCAACGGAGCGTTTCGGGATTATCGCAAGAGACGATTCCTCTTTTCCGTCCTCGACGGTCAGAGCGGCTCCGATTGACTGATAGAAATGCGCGCGGAACACTACCGGGGAAGAATCTACTCGTAAAACGGAAGCGACCGGTCCGGGTAATATTTCGGTAGCAAACGTTATCCAGTAGAAGATTCTACCGATAACTATGGCAACGTCGGTGAAGATGGACGACGACACTAAATCCCGTCTCGAACGATTACAGGCCGAAATTCGGCTGAAAACGGGGAACAAAGTGACTCAGCAGGAGATATTAGCACGACTCGTCGAGAATGCCATCGAATCGAAATGGGATCTCGTAGATTCGTTCCGAGAAGAACGCGTTCCCGTCTCCCAAGCCGAGCGAGAGACGTTTCACGGGGGAATGGTCTCGTCCGACGTCACCACATCCGAAGAAGACATCGACGACGTGCTGTACGGATGAGCGTCTTCGTTGACACCGGCGTCCTCTTTGCGCATCACGATACGGACGCAGAGCGCCACGAGCAAGCTGTTGCTGCGTTCGACGAACTGCTGGACGGTGCGTATGGACAACCGTACACCAGCGACTACGTACTGGACGAGACGGTGACACTCACGAGAGTTCGAACGGACTCGTTCGAAGCCGCGGACACCGTTGCCAGTCGGATTCTCGGTGAGGACCCGTTCCCAAATGTTCTGGAACTGATTCACGTCGAACCTGACGAAGTGAGAGCTTCACTGAAGACGTTTCGCAGATACAATGACCAAAACCTCAGTTTCACGGACGCGACCAGTATTTGTCTGTGTGAGTCTCGCGGCATCGATGCGGTGTTGAGCTTCGACGACGACTTCGATGGCCTCATCGAACGCGTCGCACCGAATCCCTGAGTGAACTGTCAGTGAGGATGTACCCCTGCAACACTGCCGGGCGAGTTTCTACTAGTAGGCTTGATGAAGGTGAACTCCACAGAATTGTCGGATGAAATCTGAAGGGTTACGGGATGCGGTCTTTTCGAATGCATGTGGCGATATGTCTGCTTTCCGATTACGAGTTTCGGTTGATCCATGCACAGAACGCATCGAAATCGTTCGAACCCGCACTGTCGGCGATTTCGCGGAGCGTTCCCGTTCGGAGTTCGTCGTGTAACGGAACGGTAACACGTCGTCGATCGTCTTCATTCGTCGGATGTTCGTAATACAACTGTGCGTGGTCTCCGGTCGTTCGTCGCCACTCGAATCCACCGGCATAACCAGTACTTCACTATTTCTTGACCCGAAAACGTCCGTCTTTCCATCGATTATTCGAGTTCTTCCGGTGGTTCTTGCTCACCGGTCGTATTGTCGGCTGGGTCGATGCCCATCTCACGGAGCTCTTCTTCGGTTGGTTTCCTCCCAATCTCGTCGTTGTGGAGGGCAACCGCTTCGTCGAGGTTTTCCAGTGCATTCCTTCGGGACTCCCCCTGTGTCGTCACCCCTGTCTCGATATCCTTGGCAATCCACGAATCACCTTCGCGCCATAGTCGAATCTCGTCACTATGACTTCCCCCGTCTCTGCTCGAACTAGCCATTCTACCGATAAATAGCGGAGCACGTCGCATAAACGTTCGGCCAGTGGACGATGGACACGTGTCCAATTAGGTCCGCGAACGATTCGAGATCGACTGCGTACCTGTCACTACGGAGTAAATGTACATTGGGAGCACTACCGTCCGAGTTTCTACTAGTAGGTTCGGTGGAAGTAAAATCGGCACGCGTTCGACGGCCGAGCGGTCCGAAGGACCTGGTGGGTTGCCGATTCACTCGCGCGAACGGACGTGAGCGAGGAGTGCTTTTGGTCGAGCTTTTGCAAGCGAGCGTAGCGAGCGCTGTAAAAGGTCGATGTACGCCCGGAACACTAACATCCAGCCTCATCCCTTGGCGGCGTGCCGTGTCGGCTGGCAAACCCTCGTGCCGGGCGAGCGATAGAATCGCCAACTTTTGACGGCTGAACCGTCGAAGCGGGTCGCGTCAGTAACCGCGACCGACTTCCGAACCAGCGGTCCCTGGCTCACGGTGGTGATTTTGGAGTTCACCAACTCGTACTGTCGCACACCCGGGTTCTCCGCTCGGTCATCGCTCCCGAAGTGGGAGTACTACGGCGGGGACTAAGGTGCGCACGAAACAGTAGACGGACGGCGGATAAGGGCCTTCCGGGTTCGAGGGGAGTGGTAGGAGGACGAAACGAAGCGCAAACGAGAGAAGTAGGAAACGAGAGAGGAACCGAGGAGACGAAAAGAGAAGAAAGAAGCGAGAAGACGAAAAGACAGGGATGAACGGTCAGTAGACGTAGTCGGATTCCGCGACTTGCACGTAGCCCTTCCGATAGCCAAATTTGGCCTTCTTGTAGCGGGCGACGAGTTTCGCGCCGCGGACGCCGGAGGAGAAACTCGATCTGTTCAGGCCCTTGCCGTCCTCGCCGAGGAGGTTGTCCACCATGGAAAACGTCCTATCCCAGTCGTCCGGGCCGTACTCCGCGACGATATCGGCGAACGCGATGTTGCGCAGGAGTTCTTGGCCGATGGCGTCCTTCCACTCGGCGTTGTACGATTCGATGTCGTCGGTCGCCGCGAGTTCCCCGGCGATCTTCCCCGACCGAACCGCGACGTGGTAGCCGCCCTCGTGGAACGCGCTGGTCGTTCCCATCGCGCCGCCAGCCACGGCAATGCCCGCTTCGACGGGCGAGTCGATGGGCCGCGTCGAGGAGATGGGGTAAGTTTCGGTGCCCTTCGATTTGCCGCGGTCCTCCACGAGCGGGAAGTCCGTTTCGATGTCGTACTCGTCGCCGTACTCGCGTTCGAGGAGGCGGCGGATGAACTCCCCGGCGCGGGGGAGGCCCTCGTCGTCGGAGCGGAGGAGGGCGTACGATTCGGGGTTCTCCACGTCGTCCAACGTCATCCCGATGGGCATCGTGAGGCCGACGCGGGCCACCGTGCCGTCGTTCGGGAAGACCCACGGGTAGGCCGTCTCGCCCGGGATGACGCCCCACCAGAACTTGAGCAGGGACTTCTCGAAGACCTCCTCGGGGAACTCGCGGTACTCCTGATACGCGATGTGGTTCGCTGTGGGCGGGCTGAGGTAGTCGCTCACGGAACTGCCCTCGGGCATGAACTGGTCGAGCGTTCCGAGCGTGACCCGCCGCTGTGGCCCGTCGGCGAGAACGAGGTATTTCGCCTCGATGTCTTCGCCGTCGGCGAGTCGGAGGGTATGGCGGTACTCCGCGTCGAGGTCGGTTTCGGCGCGCTTGACGCCGACGCCAACGCGGTACTCCGTTCCCATGTCCTCGACGCGCTCCCGAAACCAGTCGTCCATCCGGGCGCGATTGAAGGTAAACCCCATCTCCGGGTACGACGAGTCGATGCCGGTGCCGCGGAGGTTCGCGGACTCGTTCGGGCCGACGAAGTCCACGCCGTCGAGTTCCTGCAGGACGACGTGGTCGGGAATCTCACGGTAATCCTCGTCCATGATGTCCACCCAGTAGTCGAGCATCCCGGCGGCGTCCGTCGAATCCGGGCCGAGGAACTCGCGATCCTCGCGCGGGACGCCCTGTTCGAGGACGACGGCGCTTGCACCGTGCGTTCCGGCCTGTTCTCCGGCCGCCATCCCTGCGGGACCCCCGCCCACGATCGCAACGTCGAATCGCTCCATGTTCCTACGCTACTCAAGGAGGGATACTAAATTCTTAACCTTCCGTTGCGGGAATCTGTTTCCGACCTGTCGCGGTATCGTTTTGTCGATTCCGTCCGCAGGAATCGTATGGCAGCGTTCGAACATCTCGACGTGGAGCGAACCGACGACGTGGCGTACGTGACGATGGCCCGCCCGGAAACGCACAACGCGATGGACGCCGCGATGGCGTCCGAACTGCGCACGGTCACGGCCGACCTGTACGAGGACGATTCGCGGTGTATCGTCCTCACCGGAACCGACGGCGTGTTCAACACTGGCGCGGACCTGTCCGTCCTTTCGGGCGACGCGAGCGACGGCAGGGCGCTCAGGAGCATCGCCTCCTCGCTTCACCGCGCCATCGAAAACCTCTCGCGTGCGCCGAAACCCGTCGTCACCGGCGTCAACGGCGTCGCGGCGGGGGGCGGATTCGGCCTCGCGTTGGCGGGCGACATCGTCCTCCTCGCCGAGGACGCTCGGATGGAGTTCGCCTACCCGCGCGTCGGGTTGACGGGCGACGGCGGGTCGACGTTCTTCCTCCCGAAACTCGTCGGCCTGCGGCGGGCCAAGGAAATCGCCCTGTTGGACGACCCGATTCTCCCGGCGAAGGCCGTCGATATGGGCCTCGCGACGGAAGTCACAGCCGACTTCGACGACCGGTTGGCCGAACTGGCCGCGAAACTCGCGGACGGACCGACGAAGGCCTACGGCGCGACGAAGCGCCTGTTCAACCGCAGTCCCGGCCGCGACCTCTCGGCGCAGATGGCCGCCGAAACCGACTCCATCGCCAAAATGACCACGACGGAGGATTACGAGCGCGGATTGGAGTGCTTCTTCGGTGACGAGGACCCCCAGTTCGAAGGGAAGTAGGCCGCGCTTGTCCCTCTCTCACGACCCTCCGAACCAATAGAATTAACTCGCCGGAATCTGATATGTCGAGTGAAGCAAATCGGGGTATCCGCCGAAAGGCCAGTGTTCAAGGCACTGACCTCGGTTGCTTCGAGGCTATCGAAGCATGTCCGACAACGAACCTTCTCCGGAAAAACGTATCGCCACCGAACAGACGCTCCTCCGCCTCGGCGCGGTTTCACCCGAGGACGTGAGCGAGGAATTATTGGTCGACATTCACGACGTGTTCGAGGACCACGGCATCCCAATGCACAGCGTTTCGGTCGAACGCTGGCGTACTGGGTACATGTGTTAGTTGGGTAGTGGATTCGGGGATTTTTTTGCGCTACAACCGCGATGGCGTGTCGGCGTTGTGAACGACTGAATCGCAACGACTGGGACGTGGACCTCGAACATCCCCCGTCCGGTCGCTACGAGTTGTTGGTTCTCCTGTGACTGCATGTTCAGACGTCAATGAAGCCGCAACCGCACCGCGTGCTCGCGGTTGCACCGCTCGCTTTCGAGGTTTCTTCGAAACCTCGCACGCCACACCCTCCCCAACCGATTCACTCCACTTCGTTTCGTTCATCCCTCGCACGTTTCGGCGACCCGACGCGGCCGAGAATGGCCGCGTCGCCCCGCCAGCGCGCGCCTACAATGCAAATCTGGGTTGCGTGGGACTGAATAGACTCTTCCGGCGCGTGCGCCAGCAGCCCCGAGGCCAGCGGGCCGAGGGACTGCTGGTTATCACGCGAGGGATGAGTGAGGGAGCGAAGCGACCGAGGGAATCGGGTTGGGGAGGTCGTGGCGCGGTTGCAGTGCTGGGTGGGAATGAAAGGGGCCGTCCGCTCGTGCTTGTGTGGTTGCTGTGCGGGCCACTATTCTGGCCGTGTGGTGCGGAACGGCCAGAATATCCCGCACAGCGACCGCGAGCGTGGCGGGGGCTTTCGGGGTCTGCTTCTCGGTAACTGCAATCACAAAACAACCAATGTCTCGTCGTAGCGAGTGCAACCACAGCAAGGTCAAGCCGTTCGGCGACTGAACCGGCGGATTACTCGTCCTCGAAGTCGAGCGAGACGCTGTTGATGCAGTAGCGTTTCCCGGTCGGTTCCGGGCCGTCGTCGAAGACGTGGCCGAGGTGGCCGCCACAGTTGGCACAGACGACTTCCGTTCGGACCATGCCGTGGCTGGTGTCCTGTCGCGTCTCGACGTTGTCCGTGGGTACGTCGTAGAAGCTCGGCCAGCCGCAGTGCGAATCGTACTTCGTGTCCGAATCGAACAGCTCCGCGCCACATCCGGCACAGACGTAGGTGCCGTCGTCCTTTCGGTCCAGATGCTCCCCGGTGTTCGGTCGCTCGGTTCCCTGCTCGCGGAGGACGCGGTACTCCTCGTCCGACAGGCGTTCGCGCCACTCGTCGTCGCTCTTCGGGAGGTCGGAGTTCGACTGTTCGCTCATGGGAGTACGTAGTGACTGCTGGGGGATAAACCGCTTGCACGAATGGGCATTTCCCAGACGGGAGGCCACCAAATTCATAGCGCGAGGGGTGGAACGTGGGGACGATATGAGTCTGACGACCGAACAGGGCGTCATCGGATGCCTCGAAGGAGAAGACTGTCAGTGGTGTTCCGACGGCACGCTGGTACGGGACACCTACAAAGGAAACGAGGCGGTCGTCTGCGACACCTGTGAGACGCCCGCCGTCCAGATCTGGTAGTTCCGCACGAACCGCCGCGGACCGCTCCGCGCCCGTAGTTCGATGTGGACTCCCCTTTTGCCGTCCATTTATTTTGCGGCCGATGAATCGGATCCGTGGGTGAAAGCGACTCGGGTTCGTCGTCGAACCGGTCCTCACCGAACGTGATTTCGAAGGTCGTCGTACGATCCCGTCGCGGTGACGTGTTCGACGTTTTCCGCCACGATGTCCGCCAAACGGGCGTAGTACTCCGGCGTGTGACCCGCCATGTGCGGTGTGATGAGGACGTTCTCGAAGTTCCACAGCGCGTGGTCCTCCGGCAGGGGTTCCGGGTCGGTCACGTCCAGCGCCGCGCCGCGGATGTGGTTGCCCCGGAGCGCGGAAACGAGCGCGTCCGTCCGAACCACCCCGCCGCGGGCGATGTTCACCAGCACGGCGTGGGACGGCAGGGTGTCGAAGGCGGCGGCGTCGAGCAGGCCGCGCGTGTCCTCCGTCAGCGGACAGGCCAGTACGAGGTAGTCCGTCCGGGCGAGCGCGTCGTGCAGGTCGTCGAAGCCGACCACCTCGTCCGTCGGACCGCCCTTCTCGGGCGAGTATCGGACGCCGACCGTTTCGACGCCGAACCCGTCCACCCGCTCCACGATCGTTTCCCCGATTGCACCCAATCCCACCACCGTCACGGTACTGTCTTGCAGTTCGTGGGCCTGAAAGTGCCGCCACTCGCGGCGTGACTGCTGTCGTCCGGCGCGGAGGAACCTTCGGGTGAAGGTCAACATCGCGCCGAGGACGTGTTCCGCGATGTTCGGCCCGTGTACCCCCGAGGCGTTGGTCACCGCGACGTCCCGAGATTCGAGGGCGTCGAGCGGGAGGTGGCCCGTTCCCGCGTAGGCACACGCGAACAGTTCCATGTTCCCGGCGTGGGTGAGGAGGGACTCGTCGATGGTCATCCCGGTCACGATTTCCGCGTCGGCGATGTATTCGCGCTCCTCGTCGGGGGTCCTCGCGTGACTGATTTCGTGATTCGGCAGGCGCTCGCGGAGTTCGTCGGCGTAATCGGACACCGGCATGCCGTGAGTGCCCCGCCGAAGGACGAGAACCGTCGGGGAATCGGTCGTCTGCTCCTCGTTCGAATCGGTCGCGCGGTCGGTCATACGTCGGGGTTCTCGGCGGAGGGAAATAGAGGTGGCCGTTGAGGCAGTTCGTCGGGTGGTCGTCCCGACTTCGTCGCCAACCCCGTCAGAGTCCGAAGTAGACCGCAATCGTGAGCGGTGTGACGATGGCGAGAATCAACTGGAGGAGGGCACCGACGCGGGCGAAGTCGGTGAAGCGGTAGCCTCCCGGTCGATAGACGAAGAGGTTGGTCTGATAGCCGACGGGACTCATGAACGCAGCGCTGGCGGCGAACATCACGGCCAGCAGGAAGGCGAGCGGGTTCGTCCCGATTTCGCGGGCGGCGTTGATGGCGACGGGGACCATGAGCGCGACGGTGGCGTTGTTGCTGATGATGTTGGTGAGAATCACCGTCGACGCGTAGAACACGGCGAGGACGCCGACGGTCGGGAGGTACTGCGCCGTCGTGGCGACGAGCGCGCCGAGGAGGGCCGCCGTCCCCGTGTTTTCCATCGCGATACCGAGCGGAATCACGCCCGCGAGGAGGAAGATGACGGTCCAGTCCACGCCCTCGTAGAGTTCCGTCGGCGAGAGCGTCCCCGAGAGGACCATCGCCACGACACCCGCCAAGGCGGCGACCTGAATTTCGAGGAATCCGAGCGCGGCGGACCCGACGACGGCTGCGAGGATGGCGATTGCGACCGGAATCTTGTCGTACCGATAGTCCTCGCGCGGAATTTCGCGGGCGACGATGAGGTCACGCGTCTCGGCCACGCGTTCCAGTTCGTCGGCGGGCAGTTGGAGCAACAGCAGGTCGCCGACGGTGAACTCGGCTTCGCGGACCCGCGGCAGTCGAAGGTCGCCGCGTTGGAGCGCGACGAGCGTCGCGTCGTAGCGTTCGAGTATCCTACTCGTCTCGATGGTGTCGCCGATGAGCGCCGAATCGGTCGGGACGACGACTTCGATGAGGACGGTCTCCGAGTCCTTCCTCGCCTCCTCGGTGACTGCCGGTTCGCGCCCGACCGTCGGAAGCGGGTTCAGGGCTTCGTCCTCGATGAGGGAGGTGAGGCCGGCTCGACTCGCCGTAATGAGGAACCTGTCGTTCGGTTCCACCGGTTCCTCGGAGAAGGGCGACAGCACGGTGTCCTCGCGGATAACCTCCTTCACTTCGCCGCCGAATCCGGCCTCGACCGGGATGTCGGAGATGGGCGTCCCGACGAGCGGCGACGCCTCGGGCGCGACCAGTTCGGCCAGATACTCCTCGACTTCGTACTCTTCGAGGAGCGTCTCCCGCGGTCTGACGCGTTCCGGAAGCAACCGCGGCGCGACGAAGACGAGGTAGAGAAGGCCGGTGATGAGGACGACGACACCGACGGGCGTGAACTGGAAGACGCCGAGCGAGCGCCCGAGCAGTTGCTGTGCGAGGCCGCTCGCGAGCAGGTTCGTCGAGGTGCCGATGAGCGTGAGGGTGCCGCCGAGCATGGCGGCGTAGGAGAGCGGAATCATCAGTTTCGACGGCGACGTGTTGCCCCGATGGGCGAGGTCGGACGCGAAGGGAACCAACAACGCGACGACGGGTGTATCGTTGATGAATCCCGACACGGACCCGGCGATACCGACCGTCGCGAGTATCTGTTTGAACTGGCTGTCGCCGACGAGCGCCGTGACGCGATGGCCGAGCAGTTGGACCGCGCCCGTCCGCCGAACGCTCTCGCTCAGAATGAGCATGGCGAGGACCGTGATGGTCGCCTCGTTCGAAAAGCCCGAAAGCCCGTCCGTCGGCGACACGTTCGTCCACGGTCCGAGGACCATGAGGAGGACGAGGACGATGAGTGCCGTGACGTCCACGGGATACAGTTCCGTCACGAACAGGATGAACGCGACGAGGATGATTCCGAGGACGACGAGCATACTGTCCGTTACCGGTGGAATAGATACACCTGTTTGAAGCGGTATCAGCATTTGCACCCCTGTGGTCACGCGTCGCGTTGCTCACGTGCCATCCCACAGTCCATTCGTCGGAGACTGACAAATGGCTACCTCAATTGTTCATATCGCCATGCGAAAAACCATCCCGTGATTTCGTTGTCACATCTTTCCGTCGGCTGACGCGGGGAAATCCATTGAAGTCCGTGCCCGTCGAACGGGACGGGGAGGATGTTCGATTCGATACTGATTCCGACGGACGGAGGGGACGCCACGGCCGGTGCGATAGAACACGGCCTTCGAATCGCCCGGAAAACCGGCGCGACGGTCCACGCGCTGTACGTCATCGACCTGCCGCAACTACGCGTCGGCAACGCCGACGAAGGGCTTTCGACGTTGGTGGACGTACTCGAAGAGGAGGGAAAAGAAGCGACCGCGGCGGTCGCCGAACGAGCGCGCGAGTACGACGTTCCGGCGACGGAGGCGATGGAATCGGGGGCTCCCTTCCGGGAAATCCTCGACTACGCGGACGGACACGACATCGATCTGATTTCGATGGGGACGGGGGACCGCAGTCGCCTCGAATCCTACGTCGTGGGGAGTACGGCGCGAAAAGTCAACCGACTGTCCGACTGCCCCGTGCTGACGGTTCGCGGCGGTGACGAAATCCCCGCGACGGAGTACGAAAACGTCCTCTTGGCGACCGACGGGACGCCGGGTTCCGAGCGTGCAGTCGAGGAGTGCGGCGCGCTCGCCGCCGAGTACGACGCTTTCGTTCACGTCGTCTACGTCGTGGACTCGCGCATCGCCCGGTCGGGGTCGCTGCTGAAACTGATGGAGGACGACGGAAAGCGGGCGTGTAAGGACGCCGTCTCGCGAGTGCAAGGCGAGGGCGTGCAAACCAGACGGGAACTCCTCCGCGGGCGACCCGCCGAGCAACTCCTCGACTACGCCGACGAACACGACATCGACCTGATTTCGATGGGAACCCACGGCAGGACCGGAATCGACCGCTTCGTGATGGGAAGCGTGGCCGAGAAGGTGATTCGCCGCTCGGAACGGCCGGTCCTCACGGTGCGGGATTTGGGCGAGGAGTAGGGTCGAGAACGCGGAGGAGTCGTCGAACGTGGCGAATTCGAGGCCGAAGGGGAATGACGAGTCGATGGCTCCACGAAACGGGACCGTGACGACAAGATACTTGCTCGCGTCGTCTGAACCCCCGCCATGGCAGGCGTTCAAATCGTCATTCCGTGGTTCCTCGCGATTCCGCTCGCCGCGCTCTGTGCCGTGTGGATATATCGAGACGCAAAAGACCGAGATATGGATACCGCCGACATGTGGGCCGTCGGAACCTTCATCGGATTTTTCGTCCCGCCGCTCATCGGGGCGATACTCGTCTACGCGTTCTACCTGCGAAAACGGAATCGGCGGCGTGGCGGACCGTACGCCGTCCCGGGACGGTGACGAACGATTGTGATGTGTTATCTCCCCTCTCGGTCGGGCAATCCTTATCTCCCGTTGCGGAGACTGTCGGTTCGTCATGTCCGAGTTCGACTCCGACCACGATATCTACCCGATGCCCCTCTTTCCCCAGTTGACCGTCTCTTCCGTCGAGGAATCGACGGCGTGGTACGAGGCGCTGGGCTTCGACATCATCTACTCGACGCCAGCGATGGCCCACGTCCGCTACCGAAAGTACGCGGACGTCATGCTCGTCGCCGACGAGACCGAGGGGGACACGGACGCGGAAACCCCCCGAGGAAATGGCGTCGCCATCTACCTCACGGTTGAGGACGAAGCCGTCGACGACGTGGCGGAGCGGGCCGAGGAAAACGATGCCGACGTGGTCGCTCCGCCGCACGAAACCGGGTGGAACACGCGGGAAACGACGGTTCGAGACCCTGACGGCTACGAACTCGTGTTCTCCGAGCGCGCCGAAACGGACCGCAATTTCGAGGACGTCATGGGGTTGTCCAACGCGTAAGCGACCGTTCGGCGCCCGAACACCGCCGTTTCACCTGAAAGCTTATCCCGAACCGCGAGACACTCCGGTCGTGACGACCGAGAAACACGGACCCGGTGAAATCGTTCTGGGGCGGGATACGCGCCTCTCGAAGCGACTGCTCGCGGTCGCGGTCGGTCTGTTCGCCCTCACGTTTCTCGTCCACACACCGCCGTGGATTTTCCCCGTGACGTTCACGTTCGGGTTCGACCTTCGAATCCTCTTCGTGCTGACGGCGATTCCGCCGCTGCTGGTCGCCTACTGGAACGACGGGATTCTCGTGAGCCTCGCCCTCGCGACGGCTCCGACGCTGGCGTTTTTCGTCTCCATCGCCGCGTTCGACGCGGTGTTCCCGACCCCGACGTTGACGTGGGGCGTCGGAACTGGGATCGCGTGGGGGCTGGCGGTCGGCGTTCCGGCCTATCTCGCCGGTGCGATCGCTCGGCGAACCGTCCCGCCGGGGTGACGTCGAACGACACGCCTTTCCTCTCGCCCGAGAAAACGACGATTATGGATAGAAAGCGAGAGCTTTCGAGCATCGACCTCGCCGCCATCTCGCGGGAACTCGGTTCCTTCGAGGGCGCGAAGGTCGATAAGGCGTATCTCTACGGCGACGACCTGTTGCGTCTGAAGATGCGCGATTTCGACCGCGGTCGGCTCGAACTGCTCGTGGAAGTGGGCGAAGTGAAGCGCGCCCACACCGTCGCACCGGAACACGTCCCGCCCGCACCGGGTCGGCCGCCGAACTTCGCCATGATGCTCCGCAACCGCCTCTCGGGGGCGGACTTCGCGGGCGTCGAACAGTTCGAGTTCGACCGCATCCTCCAGTTCCATTTCAAGCGCGAGGACGGCGACACGACCATCGTCGCGGAGCTGTTCGGACAGGGCAACGTCGCGGTACTGGACGAGAACAACGAGGTCATCGACTGCCTCGACACCGTTCGGCTCAAGTCCAGAACCGTCGCGCCGGGGTCCCAGTACGAGTTCCCCAGTTCGCGCGTGAACCCGCTCGAAATCGACTACGAGGAGTTCGAGTACCGGATGAACGACTCGGACACCGACGTGGTTCGGACGCTGGCGACGCAACTCAACTTCGGCGGCCTGTACGCCGAGGAGGTCTGCACCCGCGCCGGCGTCGAGAAGGCCATGGACATCACGGACGCCGGTGAGGACGAGTACGAGCGCCTCTATGCCGCCATCGAACGTCTCCGCGAACCGCTGGAAACCGGCGACTTCGACCCGCGGGTTTACTACGAGGACGACGTTCGAACGGACGTGACGCCGTTCCCGCTCGAAGAGTACGAGGACAGGGATTCGGAGGCGTTCGACTCGTTCAACGCGGCGGCGGACGACTACTTCACCAACCTCGACGTGTCCGAAAACGAGGACGCGGGCGAACCGCAGAAACCCGACTTCCAAGCTCAAATCGAGAAACAACAGCGCATTATCGAACAACAGGAGGGCGCTATCGAGGGCTTCGAACGGCAGGCGGATGCCGAGCGCGAGAAGGCGGAACTGCTCTACGCAAACTACGGCTTCGTGGACGAAATCCTCGCCACGGTTCGGAACGCCCGCGCCGAGGACACGCCGTGGGCCGACATCGAAGCCCGATTCGAGGAGGGTGCGGAACGCGGCATCGAGGCGGCGGAAGCGGTGCAGGGAATCGATCCGAGCGAGGGGACCGTCACGGTCGAAATCGACGACACCGACGTCACGCTCCTTCCCGACGACGGCGTCGAAAAGAACGCCAACCGCCTCTATCAGGAGGCCAAGCGAATCGAGGAGAAAAAGGAGGGCGCGCTGGCCGCCATCGAGGACACCCGCGAGGAGTTGGAGGAAGTCAAACGGCGCGCCGAGGAGTGGGAAGAAGAACCCGAGGAGGAGCGGACGGAACCCGAGAACATCGACTGGTTGTCGCGGGCGTCGATTCCGGTTCGGAAACAGGAACAGTGGTACGAGCGGTTCCGCTGGTTCCGCACCTCCGACGGCTTCCTCGTCCTCGGCGGGCGCAACGCCGACGAGAACGAGGAACTGGTCAAGAAGTACATGGATCGAAACGACCTGTTCTTCCACTCGCAGGCGCACGGCGGTCCCATCACCATCCTGAAGACCTCCGACCCGAGCGAACCGTCGACGGACGTGGACGTGCCCGAGCAGAGCAAGCAGGAGGCGGCCCAGTTCGCCGTCTCCTACTCGTCCGTGTGGAAGGACGGACGCTTCGCGGGTGACGCCTACATGGTCACGCCGGACCAGGTGTCGAAGACGCCCGAGAGCGGCGAATATCTGGAGAAGGGCGGGTTCGCAATCCGCGGCGACCGGACCTACTTCGATGACACGCCGGTGGGAGTAGCCGTCGGCATCACCGTCGAACCCAACACTCGCGTCATCGGCGGTCCGCCGTCGGCAATCGAGAAGCGGGCCGAAACCGTCATCGAAGTCGAACCGGGCCAGTACGCCCAGAACGACGCCGCGAAGCGACTGTATCGGGAGTTCCGCGAGCGGTTTGCGGACACCTCGTTCGTCCGCAAGGTGGCGAGTCCCGACCTGATTCAGGAGTTCCTGCCCGCGGGCGGCAGTCGGATGACGGATTGAATTAGATTTCGTTCGAAAACGCAATCTCCGGTCTGACACGTCTACTTTCCTGCGCAAACGATTAAGCCCTCAGACGCCGTCTGTTCGGCTGTATCGGGCGAGCCGTGGGTTCGACCCGAGGGGGAAATCAATGTTCAACGAAAGCATCCGGTATCTGAAGGACAGTGACGACGCCGCGACGACGATACTCGTCGGCGGTCTGCTCGTCATCTTCGGGTTCCTCATCATACCGGCAATCGTCGTGGAAGGGTACATGATTCGCGTCCTGCGTCGGGTTTCGGAGGGTGATACGGAGGCCCCGAAGTTCGACGAATGGACTGAACTGTTCGTGGACGGACTGAAAGCGCTGGTCATCGCGTTCGTCTACCTGCTCGTACCGGCCATCTTCGCCGCCGTGTTCATCGGCGGCGGGGCGGCGCTCTCGAACAACTCCGGCGTTCTGGGCGGCCTCATCATGGCCCTCGGGGCACTGTTGACGTTCGTGTCGGGCCTCGCGGTCTGGTACGCGCTTCCCGCCGCGCTCGTGCGGTTCGCGGAGAAGAACACGATGGGGTCGGCGTTCGAGTACGAGTCGTACCTCCCCATCCTGCGCGACCGCGAGTACGCGACGGGATGGCTCATCGCGCTGGCGGTCGTCGTCGTGACCGGCATCATCGTGAGCGCCATCGCCGTCATACCGCTCCTCGGATGGCTGGTCGGCGTGTTCCTCGGGTTCTACGCCCACGTCACGGCGTCGTACATATACGGCCGCGCCTACGCGGAAGCGGACGAACACAGGTTGCGCGAAGGTCCCGAAGTGGAAGAGGGACGGCCCGCGGTCTGAAACTCCCGTCTCGATTTTTGCAGTCCGATTTGTAAAGCGATGTCCGTACGGGTCGCCACCGAGCGACGTCGAAACCGGAGACGCGCCGTTCAGTCCATCGGGGTCGCCGATTGCTCCGTCGAGTGGTGCGGGGTCTCGACCACTCTGCCGAACGCCGCGCCAAACATGTAGCTTCCGGCGAGGTAGAGCCAGAAGTAAAAGAACGGGAGCAGGATGAGTCCGAATCCGAGCGTGAACACGGCGAGGACTCCGACCACCACTCCGATGGCGATGGCGACGAAGAAGGTCAGTAGGACGGCGGTGATGTACTCCTTGCTCTTCAGCACCGGTCCGAGCGTGTCGAAGTCGAACGCCGCGCCGATGGTACCGGTTCGGGCGAGGTTGGTAATCGCGGCCGGGAGGAGGTAGTTGATGGCGAGGCCGAGAACGCCCGAGACCAACACGGTGAGCACGCCGAGACCGCTCGCCAGACCCGTCGCGTCGTTCGAACCGGTGAGACCGGCGGCGAAGCCGACCACGAACATGATGACGAACGGGATGAGACCGTACACCACCGCGACGACGGCACCTTTCACTCCGTCCATGAACATGGTCCCCCAGTCGGTGAATTCAGGGGGTTCCTCCTCATTTCTCGACGCGGCGTTCATCGTCCGCACCATGTATCCGGCCACGAAGAAGGCGGGGATAAGGAAGATGGAGAAAAATGTCAAGGTACCACCAATGATAAGTCGTGCAATTCCGCTGTCCCCTTTCGTGGGGTACGATATCGCTTCTTCGAGCATCGTAACGGAATATCAAATTCAGTAGAGTTAGTTCTACCTGATGGTTTCACCCCGCGAAGGGAACGACCGAATAGCAGGGCACTTACCGCCGGACAACACAGTCCTATCCATGCAGATACACGACCGTACGTCCATCGACGGGACCCGCGAGCGCATCACGCTCGTCCCCGAGAGTCTGGACGACCTCTGGCATCTCACGTATCTCCTCGAACCGGGCGACGACGTGTCGGGCGACACGACCCGTCGCATCCAGCGGGCCGACGACCAGATGCGCGACACGGGCGGCGAGCGCGAGCACATGCACATCACGCTGCGGGTGGAGGACGTGGAGTTCCATCGGTTCGCCAACCGCGTCCGCGTCGGCGGGGTCATTACCGACTGCTCGCGGGAGGATCAACTGGGCCTCCACCACACGCTCAACGTCGAGGAGCGCGAGAAGCTAACCATCGAGAAGGAGTGGAAACGCGACCAACTCGACCGACTCGACGACGCGGTCGAAGCGACGGATAACCCGGACGTAGCCATCGCCACCGTGGAGGAAGGCGAAGCCTACATTCACACCGTGGCCCAGTACGGGGCGGACGAGTACACGTCCTTCACCGGAACGACCGGAAAGGGCGAGTACGCCGGCGGGCGAACCGAACTGTTCGACAAGTTGGGGTCCGCGCTCTCGCACCTCGACGTGGACGCCATCATCCTCGCCGGGCCAGGCTTTACGAAACAGGACGCCTACGACCACATCGCCGAGGAGTATCCCGACCTGACCGAGATGATAACGACGGTGGACGTGAGTTCCACCGGCGACAGGGGCGTCCACGAGGTGCTGAAACGCGGGGCCGTGGACGACGTTCAAGCGGAAACGCGCATCGCCGAGGAGGCCGAACTCATCGACGACCTGATGAAGCGAATCGGCGAGGGCGCGAAGGCCGCCTACGGTATCGAGGAGGTCAAGCAAGCGACGGACTTCGGGGCCGTCGAGCGGTTGCTCGTGCTGGACGAGCGACTCCGCAAGGAACGCGGCGCGCTCGGCGAGGACGAAGCGGGCGGCGAGTGGGAGATCGACGTGAACGAAATCATCACCGACGTGGAGCGGAAGGGCGGCGACGTGACCGTCTTCTCCCACGAGTTCGCGCCGGGCGAGCAGTTATCGAACCTCGGCGGCATCGCCGCGATCCTGCGCTATCGATTGAACTGAGCTCCGGCTGAATTTTCTCGCTCGGCAAGAACGTTTACCAGCACCCTCCTCGAAATATCGGGCGGATGTTTCTGTATCTGGCTGCGAAGTTGGCCATCGTGGCCGTTTACTATCTCGTCAGGCTCGTCCCCATCGTCGGTTTGAAACTCTCGAATCGGTACGAACAGCAGGTGTTCGGGCCGTTGGTGGACGACCTTTCGGTTTCCGACCTGACCGCGGAACGGTCGGGAAAATCGGTGTCCGTCGAACTGACGCTGGACAACGACAGCACTCTCGACGCGCACGTCGTCGGGGGGAGCGTTCGATTGGGCCACACGAAGGACGGCGAAACCGCCTGCACGTTCGTCTGGACGGACCACTTCGATGACCCACCGAAGAACGTCGAAGTAACGAAAATCGGGAGCGGTGGGGAGGGACCCCTCCGACTCGAACACTGTATCGATGGCGACGACCTGTGGCTGGACGGCGAGTTACGACTGCGCCGGGTGTTCACGATTCGGGGACGGGAGTTACCGCTCGGTGTCGCCACCTTCTCGCTTCCCGAAACGTCGGTGGCGCTCGAATCGCGTGAGACGGCCGAAAAAGCGACGACGGACGGATAGAACGACGAGCAGAGCGGCGGCGGAGACGAGAGTACGCCGTCAGAGTTCGACGGACAGGAGGTCCTCCGCGAATCCCACGTCGCCGTCGTAGTGTTCCGCGATGGAGTTCAACATCGCCTCGTGGTTGCCGTCCGTGTGCGGGTAGAGATGCGTGAGATAGACGCGGCCGATATCGGTTCCAGACAGCGCTTCGCCGAGTTGCGACGGCGTCGGGTGGTTGGACACGTCAACCTCGTCGGGGAACGAGCAGTCGTGGACGAGCACGTCGCTCCCGTCAGCGAAGTGGGCCAACCCTTCGAACGCCTCGCTGTCGCCGCTGAACGTGAACTCGTCCTCGAACCGGTAGGCGAGACACCGCATCGAGTGGCGCGTCTCGAACCCCTCGACGCTGAAGTCCGCGACGGAGAACTCCTCTCCGGCGGTGATCTCTCGAACTTGGAGGTCCACCCGTCCGTCGAGGTAGTCGTGGACGGAGAGCAGTCCGTCGAGGAGGGCTTTCGTCCCGGTCGGACCGACGACTTCGAGTTGTTCTTCCCCGGCGAGCCAACGGGCCTTCAGGAGGGGCATGAGGTCGGACACGTGGTCCACGTGGTGGTGGGTGAGGAGGACCGTCGAGACGTTTTCGTATCCCACGCCCGACTGCTGGAGGCGGTGGAGGACGCCGCTGCCGCAGTCCACGAGAACGCGACGGTCGTCGTCCTCGACGAGGATACCGGTCTGGACCCGACTGCCGGTGGGCATCGCGCTTCCCGTACCGAGAAACGTGATTCGCATGTGTAATCCCGAGCGCGGGAAGGTGAAAAAGGTTCAGTCGTGCGGTGTGGTGGCGGGGTACGTCGGTTCGATATCCGGGTCGAACGCGGTGAAATACGGCATCTAACCCGTTTTCAGGCTTCGTCCGAGCGGTGTCGGTTCCGTGTTGCTTGCACGCGCTCGAATCGTTGACACACAATAAATTACTGACAGATGTATCCGCTGGGGTGATGGGTCGTCGTACTCCCTCCCATCGGCGCTCTCGGTGCGACTATCGAACCGTTTCGGATGTTCACATCAGGTGATGCTTAGTACGAATCAACTCCGACGACACGACGATTCCAGCGGTCGTTATGACGAAATCCGTTTTCCGCTGTCAAACGTTTACGGCTCCGTTCTCGGTGATTATCCCCGAAGGATGCCTATAACAAAATGTCAATAGGGGTGTAGATATGGACGGCTCATGAAGGAATTTACGAACGATAGTTCGGAAAGTCAGACGAGTCGGCGAACGTTCCTGCAAGCCGGAACGGCCGCCGTTGCGGCGACGACGCTCGGCGTTTCGGCGACGGGGCTCGGAAGCGCACAATCGTCGGATACGTACAAGATTCGCGAAGGCACGGGGGACGAATCGGAGGTCGTCGTCATCGACTCGGGGACGTCGGGGCCGACGGCCGTCGTCGTCGGGGGAATGCACGGCAACGAGACGACCGGTTACAAGGCCGCCGCGAAGATGCGAGATTGGTCGATAGACGAAGGGAAACTCGTCCTGATACCGAAGTCGAACCCGACCGCGCTGGAGAACGACACCTACACGACCGACAGCGGAAACCTCAACAGGCAGTTCCCGCCGGGAGAGGAGCCGAAAACGCCGCTCGCGCGAGCGATCTGGGGCGTCATCACCGACCACGATGCCGACGTCGTGTTCAACCTACACAGCTCCAAGGGCATCTACAAGAAGGACGTCGGCCCCGAGGGCGTCGGACAGGCCATCTACCCGACGACGATAGACGACGCCGCACGGAACGCGACGAACGCCGCGGAGTACATGAACGAGAACCACCTCGGCGACCGGGAGGACTACTACGAATTCAAGCGCGGTAACATGATAGACGGCGACCGACCGCTGTTGATTCACAAGGTGAATTCAGACCTCGAAAAGCCCGGCTTCATCGTCGAAACGACGCGGTACGGAACGTCGTTGGAAACGCGCATCGATTGGGAACTCGAAATCGTGGAGTACCTCCTCAGCCAGTACTCCATCGACCGCACCTCGGGCACGTCCTCGGACGGGTCCGGCGACGACTCGTCCGCCGCTAGCAGTTCGGACGAACCGTCGTCCGATGGCGGCGGCTCGAACGACGACTCGTCCGGTGCTGATTCCTCCGACGATGATTCGTCGAGCGACGGGTCGTCCGACGACGAGAGTTCCAGCGACGATTCCTCGGACGGGGAAGATTCCAGTGGCTCCGACGACGGAGGGTCGAACGACCCCGCCGCGAGCGACCGAGAGCGGATCAACCAGTACCTCGAAGAGAACGAGGACGCCGACTGGGCGACCCTCGTGCGACAACTCCTCGGCTGACGCCGTTCGACGGTGCTCGGTCGGGGACGCGGGCAGTACCGATTTCGTCCATCACCTCGTTTTGCGGGTATGGCAAGCGACGTTCGAGTCGAGCGCGGACCGACCGGCCGTCACATCGCCGTCTCGCGACCGACCGCCGCCCCGCCGGAACGCGTCTGGTCGGTGCTGACCGATACGTCCGAATGGCCGACGTGGGGGCCGTCAGTAACCGACGTCGAGTGTACCGACCGCGTGATTCGAGTCGGTTCCACGGGGCGGGTCCGGACGCCGTTCGGCATCTGGGTACCATTCGAAATCACGGCCTGCGAGGCGTTTCGATGGACGTGGTCCGTCGCGGGCGTTCCAGCGACCGGCCATCGTGTCGAAGCGCTCGAAACGGGGAGTCGAATCGTCTTCGAACTCCCGCTCCCGGCGGCCGGTTACGTCCCCGTTTGTCGGCGGGCGCTCGAAACCGTCGACCGTCTCGCCGCCGAAGGTTGATAAGTGAAGACGGGAGCAGTTCGGCGTATCCGATGGCCCTCACCATCCGCACGCTCGTTCACTTTCACTCCGCTGGCATAACCCTCTTTGCCGCCCGCCACCAACGCGGAACAAATGGACGCGAGAGGGCTGTTGGCCCGCGAGGAGTTCGATTTCGACCCCGAGACGGTCGAAATCGAGGACGAAGCGACGTTGGACCTCCTCGAACCCGCAGTGCGCGAATGGTGGGCCGAACAGTTCGGCGCGTTCGTCCCGGAGAACGGCGGCTTTTTCACGCCGCCACAGCGCGAGGCCATTCCGCTGATTCACGGCCACGACAATGCCCTCATCGCGTCGCCGACGGGGAGCGGAAAGACGCTCGCGTCGTTCACCGCGATTCTCAACGAGCTGTTTCGACGGGAACAGGAGACGGGATTGGAGAACTCGGTGTACTGCCTGTACGTCTCGCCGCTGAAATCGCTTGCCAACGACATCCACCGCAACCTCGAACTGCCGCTGTCGGGAATACGGGAGCGGATGGACGACGTGAGCGAGGTTCGTCACGCCATCCGACACGGGGACACGGACAAGACGGCGCGACAGAAGATGTTGAAGGAGACACCGCACATCCTCAACACGACCCCCGAGACGTTGGCCATCCTGCTCAACTCGCCGAAGTTCCGCGACAAACTCCGGAGCGTCGAGTACGTCATCGTGGACGAAATCCACAGCCTCGCGGACGGAAAGCGCGGAACCCACCTGTCGGTCAGCCTCGAACGCCTCGAGACCATCGTCGAATCCTCGCCGACGAGAATCGGATGTTCCGCGACGGTCGAACCGCTCTCGGACATCGCGGAGTTCCTCGTCGGCAGGGAGGAACCCGGCGGGGAGAGTCGCCCGTACGAAATCGTGGACACGCGATTCGTCCGGGAGTTCGACCTCGAACTGTTCTGTCCGACCGACGACCTCGTTCACACGCCGCGGGGCGTCGTTCAGGAGCGGTTTTACGACCAACTCCACGACCTGATCGGGGACCACACGAACACGCTCGTCTTTACGAACACGCGCTCCGGGGCCGAGCGAGTCCTTCAGAATCTCCGCGAGAAATTCTCCGACTACGACGAGGAGAACTCCGGGTGTCATCACGGCAGTCTCTCGAAGGAATCCCGCCACCGAATCGAGGAGCGCCTGAAGAACGGCGAGGTGGACGTGGTGACGACGTCGACCAGCCTCGAACTCGGCATCGACATGCCGCACGTCGATTTGGTCGTGCAGGTGGGGTCGCCGAAGAGCGTGGCATCCCTGCTCCAGCGCGTCGGACGCGCGGGCCACCGCCTCGGGCAGACCGTCACCGGCCGCGTCATCGCGCTCGACCGGGACGAACTGGTCGAGTGTGCGGTCATGTTGAAAAAGGCCGAGGAGGGCTTCGTGGACCGCGTGTTCGTCCCCGAGAACGCACAGGACGTGGCGGCCCAACAGGTGTACGGAATGGCGATAAACGAGGTCCGCCCGGCGGAGGACGTGAAGGCGACGCTCCGGCGGGCCTACCCCTACCGAAACTACTCGGATTCGGAGTGGGACTCCCTCCTCCGGTATCTCACGGCGGACTACGACGGGATGGAGGACAGAAACGTCTACGCCAAGGTGTGGCACGACGAGAACGACCCGCCCGACGGGGAGTACCACTATCCCGATTTCCCCGTCGGCGAACCCTTGATGGGAAAACGCGGACGGTTGGCCCGCGTCATCTACATGACCAACATCGGGACGATTCCCGACTCGTTCACCTGCGACGTGTTCACCCGCGCGGACAACGAGTGGGTCGGGGATTTGGACGAGAGCTACCTCGACACGCTGGAAAAGGGCGACGTGTTCGTCCTCGGCGGGCAGCACTTCGAGTACCGCTACCGACGCGGGTCGAAGGTGTACGCGGACCGAACCAGCGCCCGCCCGACGGTGCCGTCGTGGTTCTCCGAGCGCCTGCCGCTCTCCTACGATTTGGGGCGAGAAATCGCCGCGTTTCAGGGCGAACTCCTTTCGCGATTGACCGACCGCGGGAAACCCGCGGTTCGGGTGTGGCTTCGGGAGTTCCCGTTGGACGAGAACAGCATTCGGGCCATCGCGCGGATGTTCGACGAGCAGGTCCGCTACGCCGGGGAAGGGAGCGTCAGCACGGACGAGCGATTGACGGTCGAAATCGAGATGGACCGCGACGAGTACGAGCGCCGGTACTACGTCCACTCGAACTACGGACGACGGTTCAACGACGGCCTCTCGCGGGTCGTCGCGTACCGCTGTGCGCAGGCGGCCAACACGAACGTCGGCGTGGCCGTCGCGGACAACGGCTTTACTGTCTCGATGCCGCTCAACCGCAAGGTGGACGTCCCCGGCATCATCGCCGACATCGACCCGGAAGACGTCCGGGAAGACCTGCGCGCCGCGCTTTCGGGAACCGACCTCCTCCAGCGGTACTTCCGAATCAACGCGACCCGCTCGCTGATGATACTGAAACGCTACAAGGGCTACGAGAAGTCGGCCAGCGAACAGCAGGTATCCAGTGAGATGCTGCTCGGGTTCGTAGACGGACTGGACGAGTTCGCCGTCATGGAGGAAACCTACCGCGAAATCGTGGAGGACAAACTCGCGCTCGAACCGGTCGAGGAAATCCTCGGAAAGGTGCGAGCGGGCGACATCGACGTCGTGCAACACCGCGTCGAGTCGCCGACGCCCCGCGCGTTCGGACTGGCGACGCTGATGGCGAGCGACGTGGTGTTGGCGGAGGACGAGAGTGCGGTGTTACAGGAGTTCCACGAGCGCGTCATGGACTCCATTTCGGACGGGACCCCTACAACCTCGAACTGACTTTCTGACTCGGAGGCAAAAATTGAAATAACGGAATATTTTTGTGTTTCAACTATAATATCTATCGAGAATCGAAAGGATTAATTCGCGGGATTACATGGCTGTGCGTATCAATGGCACAGACGGATCCACGCAAACGACTCCTGCTCTTCGTTCTCGCGCTCGTCGGAACGGCGATTATCGCGGGCGCACCGACGCCAAGCGGCCTCTCCGTTCGGGGGCAGTTCGCGTTCGCAACGATGTTCTTCGCGGGGTTCCTCTGGGTGACGGGGACGCTCCCGCTGGCGGTGACGGCGCTGTCGATACCCGTCCTTCTCACGATATTCGGCGTGTACGCCGACCTCGACGCGGCACTCACGGGCTTTGCCGACCACCTCATCTTCCTGTTCATCGCCGGGTTCATGCTGGCGAACGCGCTCCAGAAGTACGACATCGACCGGCGAATCGCCCTCTGGTTGATGTCCGTGATGGGGTCGTCGCCGCGCCGTCTCGTCCTCGCGGTCATGCTGGCGACGGCGTTCCTCTCTATGTGGGTGTCGAATACGGCGACGGCGGCCATGATGACGCCCATCGCGCTGGGCGTCCTCTCGCAGGTGTTGGGCAAGGAAACGGTGGAAGCGGCGAAGACGACTGATACCGCCGACACGGGTGATTCGTCGCCCGCTCCCGACGGCGGCACCGTCGCCGCAGACGACGAAGCGTTCTCCAACCTCCACGTTTCGATGCTCCTCGGAACCGCCTACGCGGCCAGCGTCGGCGGCGTCGGGACGCTCATAGGAACGCCGCCGAACGCGGTGTTGGCCTCGCAACTGAACGAGATTCTGGGCTACGAGATCGGCTTCGCCCAATGGTTGCTCATCGGCATCCCGATAGTTGCCATCACCCTTCCGCTCGTCTGGTACGTCCTCACGTATTTCCTCTACCCGCCGCAAATCGACGACGTGAGCGACGCACGCGAGATGGCTCGCCAGTACCTCGAAGAGGAAGGGGAGTTGAGTCCGCGCGGAAAGCGTGTCGCGCTCATCTTCACCGGCACCGCTCTCCTGTGGGTGGTCGGCGGATTGGGCGATGGCGTAAAATATCTCATCGACAACGGCTACCTTCCGCTTTCGGACGCGTGGTTCACGACCCTGTACGGCGGCGAGGGAACGAGCGTCTTCGGCGTCGACGGCCATCAGGGAACCCTCTACTACGTCGTCGTCGGCCTCGCCTCGGTTCCCGCCCTCGTGCTGGCAGACACGATGGAGTGGGACGATTTGGTGGACATCGACTGGGGAACAATCCTCCTGTTCGGCGGCGGCATCGCCCTCGCGGACGCGCTGGCGACCACCGGCGCGACGAAGTGGATTGCCGACTCCGTGTTCAAATCGCTCACCGGTGCGCCCATCGTTCTCGTCGTGGGCATCGTCGTCCTCCTCGTCATCTTCCTGACGGAGATGACCTCGAACACCGCGACGGCGACCATCATCGTCCCCATCCTCATCAGCATCGGGGGCGTCTTCGCGGCCACGCTCGGACTGACGGACGTCGCCGCCGCCGTCTTCCTCTCCGTCTCCGGGGCCATCGCGGCGAGTTTCGCCTTCGCGCTCCCCGTCGCTACCCCGCCGAACGCCATCGTCTTCGGGAGCGGGTACCTGAAACAGGAACAGATGATGCGCGCCGGCGTCGTGTTGAACCTGATAATGACCGTCGTCCTCACCGGCCTCATCTGGTTGCTGTTCCAGTTCGTCTGGCCGCACGTCCTCTGGTAACGGTACCGCCGGTCCGGTCGGCCGGATTCGCTTTCAGTCCGGCCGCACCGACAGCGTATCCAACGCGTTCGGAACGACCAACACGTGGCTAGGACGCCCACTCGATCATCCGGTCGTAGAGCGGCGACGAACGGAGGGCGCGCTCGTCGCCGACGAGGACGAGCGACTTTTTAGCGCGGGTCAATGCGACGTTCACCCGGCGGTAGTCGTCGAATATCGGACTGTCCAAGTCGCCCGTGGCGACGAACGAGACGACGATGACCTCCTTGCTCGACCCCTGGAACCGGTCCACCGTATCGACGGCGACGGCGTCGGGAACCCGCCGGGAAATCTCGGCGACTTGCGCGCGGAAGGGTGCGATGACGCCGATATCCTCGTGGGGGACGCCCGCCTCCACGAACCGGGAGACGAGTTCCGTGACGCGCTCGGCTTCGACCGGGTTCGTGTTGCCCGCCGTCTTCCCATCGGGGTCAACGAAGACGACGCCGGGACGGAGTTCGGGCGGCAGGGCGTCGGTGTCGACGGTCGGCAAGTCGGCCAACTTCTGGGCCGCGACGTCGCCGCTCGCCGGGCGAAGCGCGCCGTCGTAAAACTCGCGGGAGGAGAACGCCTGAATCCGTTGGGCCATTCGATACTGGCGGTCGAGCATCACGGACGCGTCGGGATACAGTTCGACGAGTCGCTGGAACAGGGAAGTCGAGAGGTCGCCCCCTACGACGTCACCGTCCGTGTTTTCCTCGGAGTCCGATTCCGCGTCGGTCGCTTGGACGACCGGCGGCAGTTGGTGGTGGTCGCCGACGAGGACGAACCGCTCGGCGAGGTTGATGGCCGCCTGCGTGGCCGGTTCGGTCAACTGCGAGGCCTCGTCCACCAGCGCCACGTCGAACGCCTGTTCGCGCATGATTCGGGAGCCACAGGTCGCCGTCGTCGCCGCCACGACGCCCGCCCCTTCGAGTTCGGCGACGCGCGCGCCGGGGTCGCCGCTTCGCTCCAAGCGGATGTCTTGCATGTCCCCGCGGACGCCGCTTTCGGTGCCGACGCGGAGTACATAATCGGACTGCGTCCGATTGCCAGCGGAGCTTTGCTCCGCGCTGTTCTCGAATCCTTTGTCACGCAGCGCCTCAAGCGCGTTGTCCACCGCGCGGTTCGTGAACGCCGAGAGGAGGACGCGGTTGCCGTCGTCCACGAGCGCGCGGATGGTCCGCGCGATGGTGTAGGTCTTCCCGGTGCCGGGCGGGCCGTGGATGAGCGCACAGTCCTTCGCGTTCACCGCGAGGTTGACCGCCGCGTTCTGCGCGTCGTTGTTCCCGATGAACGTCCGCTCTTCGGACTCGAACTCGGGGTCCTGCCGTCCGAACAGCACGTCCTTCCGTCGTTGGTCGCCCTTCAGCAGGGCGTCGTGGAGCGCGGTCAACATTCCGTCGGCGGAGAACTCCGAAGGATACACGTCCAATCGTCGGAGTTCGACGGGTTCGTCCGTCGTGACGACGATTTCCTCGCCCAGTTTTTGGACCCGTGCCAGTTCCGCGTGGCCGCTGACGGGATTGCCCTTGCTGGCGAGAACGACGTCTCCCTCCCGAATCTTCGACACGGCGTCGTCGGTCCGGCGAGCGCGGAGTTCCCAGCGCCCGCCCTCGATTTGTGCTTGTCCCGCCGGTTCCAAGCCGATGAGCGCCCGGTCGTCGTCCGCCCGTTCCTGCGCCGTCTGCTCCCACAGTTTGGCGTACTCGCGGTGGGTCGCTCGGCGTTCCCGTTCTATCTGCTCGTACTTCTCGCGGAAGTACTCGCGTTCTTCCTCCGGAATCGGCCGTCCGATTTGGCCCGCCTTGGACTCCTGATCCAGGCGTCCGGAGACGACCATGCAGGTGTCCTTCTCGAAGCAGTACTCGCACTTGGCGTTCGCCTCGTACCCCGTCGGCACGTCCATGTCGAACTCCGCCGCGGCGATTTCGTTGCGGGTCCTGACGACGAATTCGAGGAGGCCCTTTCCGATGGAGAACTCCTTTGCAGGCGAGAGGTCGCCGGTCTCCTCCGTGCGGTCCAGCGCGGAGTTCTTCGTGTAGAGGAGCGTGCCCGTGTCCGCCGGAACGCCGCGCTCCTGCAGGAGGAGGGCGTAACAGGCCGCCTGAATCTTGTCCTGAAAGCGCGGGTCGCGGTTCGTGTTCTTCCCCGTCTTCAGTTCGACCGGCATCCCGCGCCGGAGCGCGTCACAGCGCCCCTTGATGCCGAACTGCTCGCTGATGAGCGTGTACTCGCTCCGCCAGTCGTCCGTGTCGTCGAGGACGCCCTGTTCCAGCCATCCTTCGATGGCGCGGGCGTTCTGTCGCACTTCCCCCGCCACCTCGTCCGCCTCGCGTCCGAGCAGGCCGAGTTGGAGGCCCACTTCCTCCACGCGCTCCTCGATGGAGTCGTCCAAGTCCCGGCCGCGGAGCAGGTCGCCGAACACCTCGTGGACGATGGTCCCCTTCACGACGGGGTAGTTCAGCGGAATCGCGGACAGTTTGTTCAGGTAGTACATCCGAGGACACTGCACCCACGAGCGAACGTCGGTCACGTTCACGAGGAACGAGGGCTCGACCACGACGTACGAGTCCTTTCCCGTCGCGTACTTCGTTTCGCCGTCGTACTCGGTTTCCTCGGCGTCCGTCACGAGCAGTTCCATCCCTTCTTCGAGGTACTCTGCGGTTTCCGCCCACTTTCCCCACAGCGTTACCGTCTGTGGCACGTCGTCGTCCGGTTGCACGCGTACCTCCGCGAGGTCGCGTTCCCCGTACTGCGTACTCACGGTTCGCGCCTCGCCCGGTTCGCTTATCGTCCCCCGTATATTCACGGACCGTTCGTACCCGCTCTCACGGAAAAATACTGTCGATTACTCCGCGAACCGTCCTCTCCCGACGTCCCTCTCGTCGCGTTATCGATTCCAGACAAGATATTTGGCGGACCTTCGACTATTTCGAGTATGCCACGGACTCCCCCACCGACCGAAGCGCGTGAGACCGTCGAAACGCTCCACGGCGAGGTGATTCGCGACCCGTACCGCTGGTTGGAGGGCGACGACGAGGACGTGTCAGAGTGGGTCGCCGCACAGAACGAGTACGCGGAATCGTTCCTGCACGGGGAGACGCGCGACGGACTCGAACCGCGGTTCCAAGCGCTGGCGAACACCGCGACCTACTTTCCCATCGTCCCGACGTCGAACGGCTACTTCCAGCGGTACACGCCCGCCGACGAGGACCTTCCGCTGTTGACGGTTCGGGACGAACTCGACGGCGAGCGACGCGTCCTCGCGGACCCGAACGACTGGCGCGACGACGCCACGGAGACCCTCGACTGGTTCGTCCCCTCGCCGGACGGGTCGCTCGTCGCCTACGGCGTCATGGAGGGCGGCACGGAGCAGTACGACGTTCGCGTCGTGGAGACGAAGACGGGGGATCTCGTGGACGAACTCCGCGAAACGGGCCGAACGGACCAGCGATCGTTCGCGTGGACCGACGGGGGATTTTACTACGGCCGAACCGGCGCGCTCGAAGACGGCGGGCAACTCGACAAGTCGCTCGCGTATCACCGACTGGAGGAAGACGACGCGGGCGACGAGGACGACGAACTCCCCATCGAACTCGACGAACAGACGTGGGCGGGCCTGCACACCGACCCGGAGAGCGACTTTCTCGTGGTCGAACTCACTCGTGGGTGGGAGCGGACGGACATCTACGCGCAGCGGGACGGCGAGTTCGAACCGCTCGTGACCGACGAGGTGGCCATCTTCGAACCGCACTTGCGGGACGATAGACTGTTCTTCCTGACGAGTTTCGACGCGCCTAACTACCGAATCGTCGCGGCGGACCTCGAATCGGTCGGCGCTCCCGACGGATTCGACTCGCCCGAGGAGTTCGAAAGCGTCGTCTCGGAGCGGAACGACGCGATTCTCCGGGAGTTCGCCCTCGCCGGTGATCACATAGTCGTCCAGTACGAACGCGATGCCGTCTCGGAACTCGCCACCTTCGAACTCGATGGAACGCACGTCGAGGACGTTTCGCTCCCCGAGATGGGGTCGATAGACGAGGGAAGTCTCCACGGGTCGCGGGAGGACGACGAGTGTTTCTTCCGCTTCCAGTCGTTCGACCACCCGCCGACCGTCTATCGCTACGTCGTCGGCGAGGGAGTGAGGGAGATCGACGCGCCCGAGGTCCACATCGAAACCGACCTACAGGTCGAACAGGAGTGGTACGAATCGGCCGACGGTACCGAAGTTCCGCTCTTCGTGGTTCACGGCGGCGTCGAACCGAACGGCGACAACCCGACGCTGCTGTACGCTTACGGCGGGTTCGAACTCAGTCAGACCCCCGCGTTCAGACGCTATGCGTTGCCCTTCCTCGAACGCGGCGGCGTCTTCGCCGTCGCGAACGTCCGCGGCGGCGGCGAGTTCGGCGAGGAGTGGCACCACGCGGCTCGAAAGGAGAACAAGCAGAACACCTTCGACGACTTCGTCGCGGCGGCCGAACACCTCATCGAGCGCGGCTACACGAGTTCAGACCGTCTCGCCATCGACGGGCGGAGCAACGGCGGGTTGACCGTCGGCGCGGGCATCACACAGCGCCCGGACCTGTTCGCCGCCTGCCTCTGCGTGGTGCCGCTCCTCGACATGCTCCGGTTCCATCGGTTCCTCCTCGGCGCATCGTGGACCGCGGAGTACGGTTCACCCGACGACCCGGAGGCGTTCGAGTACATCCGCGACTATTCGCCGTACCACAACGTGGTGGAGGAGTCGTATCCCGCCGTGCTGTTCAAAACCGCCGAGGGGGATACTCGGGTTCATCCGGCCCACGCGCGGAAGATGGCCGCCAAAATGCAGGCGAAACACACCGGCGACGCCCCCATTCTCCTGCGCGAGGAGCGAAACACGGGCCACGGCGTCGGCAAACCGAGGGAGATGGTCGTTCGGGAGAAGTTGGACGAATGGACGTTCGTCTTCGAGCAGTTGGGCGTCGAACGCTAATTCCGCAGATACGCGACCACGTCGTCCGGGTCCGCCGGCAGGCCGCCGCCCTGCGCGAACGTCGGACTGCCGCCACCGCCGCCGCCGAACTCCGCCGTCACCTCGTCCACCACGTCGCCCGCTTCGACGTCCCCGTCGGTGCCGACGACGAGGAAGGTGGCTCCGTCCGTCCCCGTAAGGGCAATCACGTCGGCCGTCTCGCCCGCGAGATCACGCACCGTGTCTCCGAGTTCGTTCGGGCCGACGCCCTCCACCGCGCCGACGAGCCATTCGTTGCCGTTTCGGGCGACCGTCTCGTCCGCGAGTTCCTCGATGGTCGCACCGAGGAGTTGCGACTTCGCGTCCGCCAACTCGGCTTCCAACGCGTCGAGTTCGTCCGTGAGGCGGGACACCTCGTTCGGCAAGTCCTCGACTCCGGTTCCGGCGATTCGCGCGGCGTCCAGCGCGCTCCGTTTTTCCTCCGCTCGCGTGCGGATGGCCGGCGGCCCCACCGCGAACTCCACGCGCGTCATGCCCTCGCCGGGGTTCGACCGGTCGAGTATCGTCACCGGCCCGATTTCGCGGGTGTTCTCGACGTGCGTGCCGCCGCAGGCCGCCACGTCCCACCCGTCGATGTCCACGACGCGAACCGTGTCCGACCCGCTCAACACGCCCTCCTCCGTCTTCGTGTTGAACGCGATGTCCTCGCGTGCCAGCGCGTCCTCCTTCGGGACCTCCTCCCACGAGACGGCCATCGAATCCCACACCGCGCGGTTCGTCAGGCGTTCGAGTTCCGTCAGCACGTCGTCGTCGATATTCGTCGAAGTCTGGAAATCGACGCGCACCTTCCCCTCTCCGATGTCGAACCCGCCGTAGCCGAGGTCGTCGAGGATCAGTCGACCCGCACCGTAGAGGACGTGGCTCGCCGTGTGCGACCGCATGCAGTAGGTTCGAAACTCCTCGTCTACCTGTCCGACGATTTCGTCGCCCTCCTCGAACGCGGGGTCCGTTTCGAGCGCGTGAACGATGTCGCCGTCGCGCTTTCGTACGTCCACGACTGAAATCCCCCCGAGGGTACCTCTGTCGGCCGGTTGGCCGCCGCTCTCGGCGTAAAAATACGTGTCCGTGAGAACGACGTCCGTCCCGTCGATTGCCGCAACCGTCGCGTCGAAACTCGTCCGATATGGCTCTGCTGGCGCGCTGGTCATACCCCGTTCTCCGAAACGGGCGGACAAAAACGCTACGCCGACTTCGATACCGAGCGCGGTAGGTCCACCATCGCGAACGTCAGCTCCGTCTCCCGTGCTGCTACGGGATTCGAGATGCCACCGACGACCGTGGCGGTTGAGGTTCATCTCACCGATCCGATGTTTTTTATAATCGGGAAATAATCATCTTTCAAAGAATGCCTGCGTCAAATCTCAAGATGAACGTGATCCGGGCGGGGCGAGCGGTGCTCACTACGCAGCCGATCATGGGTGTCATCGATAGACTCGGGCTGAAATCGACCCTTTCACGGACGTACTGGTGGCTGTTATATCGTGCGAGCGGCGGTGAGTACACCCAACAGGTCGGGGACGTCAGCACGACGTTCCACGCTTCGTCGGCGAGCAGTTTTCGCCACTATCACACCTTGGTCGGCGAGCGCCCCGTCATCGCCGACTTGCTCTCTCGACTGGACACGGACGACGTATTTTACGACGTCGGGGCGTACATCGGAAGCTACACCTGCTTGGCCGCTACCCACCTCACGGACGGGCAGGTCGTCAGCTTCGAACCGCGACCGAATCACGCAGCTGAAATCGAGGCGAATCTCTCTCGAAACGACTTGCAGGCGGACGTTCGACGGGTGGCGCTCTCGGACGAAGCGGGTGAAACGGCGATTTCCACGAGCGCTCGACTTTCGGAGTCAGGGCCACAACAGGTGTCGCTCGAACGCGGCGACCAGTTGGTCGAACGGGGTTCGGTGCCGGCCCCGACGGCCGTGAAAATCGACGTCGAGGGAGTGGAAGCCAAAGTGATACGTGGTATGGAAGCGACGCTTTCACGCCCCGACTGCCGATTGGTGTACTGTGAAGTCCATCCGACGTTCCTCGACGAGTTCGATTCGACCGAGGAGGAGGTCCTGACGGCGCTCGAAGCGTGCGGGTTCACGGTCGAAACGATACACACCCGCGGACAGGAGTACATCATCCGGGCGGAAAAGGAGTCGCAGTAGATCGAAACCATCGGTCCGAAACCACCATCCCATCGTCTTGGCGCTTCCGAACGCACGCGATGCGGATCCCCGAGCGTACCCCTGCTGGTCGATTGGCTCACGCTCCGAGCGGGTCACGGCCGTCACGTGATACGGTTCTGCCGGCGCGCTGGTCATACCCCGTTCTCCGAAACGGGCGGACGAAACGCTACGCCGACTCCGAGAGCGTAACGCCGAGGCGCTCCTCTAACGATTCGATGACCGACCCGCCGACGCTCGCGCGGTTCGCCCGGTTCTGTTCGACGGCGAGGAGGTCGTTCTCCTGAATCCCGAGTTCGTCGGCGAGTTCGCCGCGCTGGAGACCTTCCTCTTGTCGCGCGTCGATGACGCGGTCGCCGTAGTCGGAGACGAGGTAGGGGAGCGGGTCGCTGTCGTAACTCGTTCCCTCCTCCTCCCAATGGCGCGCATCGCCCTTTCGGGCGTCGTCCATCCTCGCCGTCCGTTGGGCCGCCCTGCGCCGTCGGTCCTGCTCGCTCATCGCGTTCCCGTCGTTGCCGCGCTTCGATTTCGTCGGCTGGGTGGCGTCGTTGTGGCTCGCACAGCTGTCACAGACCTGTAGCGTCGCGCCCGCGACGCTCGCTTCGGTCAGCGAGTCGGACGCCTTCCCGCAGAGTTCACAGGAACCGCCGCTGCCGCCGCCGGACGAGTTCCCCGTCGAATATTTTGCCATACCCCCGTTAGGAAGGGGCTACATTTCAATATCGCGTTTATTCACCGGAGCAAAGTCCGCCCGAACGCTTATTCTCGGTGTCGTCGTGTTCGCTCCGGGGGAACTCGGATGTTAAGCGCACGAAACAGACTCGACGGGGAGGTAGTGGAAGTGGAAACGGGCGACGTGACCGCAGAGGTGGTGCTCGACGTGAACGGCGAAGAAGTCGCGGCCGTCATCACCCGCGAATCAGCGGAGAACTTGGAAATCGAGGAAGGGATGGAGGTGACCGCGGTGGTCAAGGCCACCGACGTGATGCTCCGGTCGGATTGACGCGCCGGTCGAATCGACCGGTGCGGTCGGACTGAACGGAGCGAAACCGGTTTTTCGACCCGCCGCGTCGACTCGCGTATGAGCGGCATCGTCTTCTTCGTCAGCGAATCCCGCGCCGAAACCGTCCCGTTCTACACCGACCGCCTCGGCGCAGAGGTGTGGCTCGAACAGACCGACTGTACGGTGTTGCAGTACGACAACCTGCGCTTTGGCTTCTGCGAGCGCGAGTCGGCGGACACCGACGGCATCCTCACGCTCGTCACCGACGACCGGGACGGCGTGGACGCGCTGTACGACGAACTCGCCGACCGGGCACTCGACCCGCCGGAGGGGAATCCGAAGTACGACATCTACCACTTCTTCGCCGAGGATCCGGAGGGCCGCTCCGTCGGAGTGCAGTCGTTCGACCGCGGAACCGGGTCGGTTCGATAGCGTCCGGGCGGGGCCTCATTATCGCTCCATTTCGTCGGCAATTCGTTCGACGGCGCGAACGAACCGCCAGAACAGGTACAGTCCGAGGAGCGGTAGGGCGATGCCGAACCACGAGAGGAAGCGCCCGGCGAGGAGGACGCTGTACAGGAGCGTGAGAACAGCGACGGTGACGATTCCCCAGATGACGTACGATTCTTTGAACTCGGAGGACATGTTTGATTGCAGTATTCGAACTGATAAATACATGTCTGTCGCCCACTCGTTTCTCGGTGCTGCTCGCATCGAACCGCGGATTGCGACCCGCTCGGAGCGGAACCGACAGATGGTTTAGCCGCTTTCCGTTACGAGTTTCATGGACGAATTCGGCTATACGACCGACATCGAGGTGCGCTATCGCGACCTCGATACGATGGGCCACGTGAACAACGCGGTGTACGCGACGTACCTCGAACAGGCCCGAATGGACTACTTCCGGGACCACCTCGGCCTCACGATGGACGACGTTCGGGGCGTCATCGCACACCTCGAAATCGACTACCACCGCTCGATAACCGCCGAAGACGACGTGATCATCGAGATGGGAATCACCGAACTCGGGAACACCAGTTTCACGATGGAGTACGAGATTCGTGCCGGGGGCGAGGTGGCCGCCACCGCCGAAATCGTGCAGGTCGTGTTCGACGGCGAGACGGACGAACCCACCGAGATTCCGGGCGAGTGGCGCGACCGAATCGCCACGCACGAAGGCTTATAGCCGACGAACCGGATCGGACTCTTTCTCCGAAATCGCCTCTCGGGCGTGCGAACCGTATTTCACGTTTGGACTGAGTTTGAATGACGCCGAGACGTTCTTGCTCACTCTCACGGCGTTGCCGTTCGCATCGAGGCGCTTCGCGCCTCGCTATCGTTGCGCTGGCTGCGACTCGTCTCGTTCGCAGTCGAAACCACCGACTGCTCACCGGCGAACCCCTACAGGACAGCGTCATTACTGTCCGAAAATAACGCCGAATAGAAACGAATCACCCTTGGCTGGTGGAAGTTGTTTCAGTAGGATTGTGCGTGGGTGATGTCCCGGGAACTGTCCACAGTTCCCGCGGACCCACGAGAACGAGTTCTCGTGGATGTCCTCGAAGGAGATCACCTGCATCGTTGATGTCGCGGCGAAGCCGCGCGTGCGATGCGTGGGACCGGATTTGAACCGGCGGACCCCTACGGGACAGCGCCCTCAACGCTGCGCCGTTGGCCTAGCTTGGCTACCCACGCTCGCTGCGTCTGTCTGCACTCAATCGTAGATGGCCGGATAATAAAAGGCCTTTCATTTTCCGCGGCGGAGGCAGGCGTTCGCACGGACATGACAAGGTCCGTCCAATACGCTAATTATTCGTGGATACCATCCTGAATTGATGTCGCTTGGTCTCATCGCCCGCCTAAAAAATACGCGTGTCGACTACGTTTGTCCCGAGTGCGCCCGTGCGTTCGACCTGCCGTTCGACCGATGTCCAGCCTGTGAATGTGACCGACTCTACAAAATCGTGAAGTAACTGGTTTACTGACCCAGCATCAAGACGGACCATGGAGACCTCCGTTCGAAACAACGTTCCGGCGTTGACCGCGCTTTTAAGCATCGTCTCGCTCGCGCTCGTGTTCGGTGCCGTGTTGGGCGTCGTCCCCGCGGACGCGATTCCGCGCGCACCCGCTTGGTTTCTGGAAGCGATTCCGCACCTCAACGCCGTCATCAGCGTCGCCGCGATCACCGTCATCGGCACCGCGTGGCACGCGATTCAACACGGCCACCTCGTACGCCACCGCGCCGGGATGCTGACCGGTATCGTCCTGTTCGTCTGCTTCCTCGGCCTCTACCTCTACCGCGTCTCGCTGGAAGGCCCGACCGAGTTCCCCGGTCCGAAAACCGTAAAGCAGTACGTTTACCTTCCGATTCTGGCCATTCACATGGTCCTCGCGATGGTGTGCATTCCCCTGCTGTACTACGTGCTGTTGCTCGCGCTCTCCCACCCGGTTCGCGACCTTCCGAAGACGAACCACCCCCGCGTCGGGCGCATCGCGGCGTCGCTGTGGCTCACGTCCTTCGCGCTCGGCGTGGTCGTCTACGCGTTGTTGTACGTCGTATATTGATTCACTCAAATGCCGTATTGTCCTGTTCCAAGCCCTCTAAATGCGAAATAATCGTTTCTAGCCACACGATATTTGCGCACCGAATCCGTACGTTCTACCCCATGCCAGTACCGGGATACGACCCGGACGATTTGGACGAACTGCTCGCGGAGCGACTCGAAGCACTCGACGGTGAGGCCTCCCTGACACCCCGCCAGTGGCGTGAGTACGAGAACGGAGCGAGCCTACTCGACGTGCTGAACGACGCGGATATCGAGCGGTTGTTACACGAGGAATGACGTCGCACAAACGAGTTCGGTAGCGGACGCCGTTAGTCGCTCGGACGAACCCCCGAAACGAGGAATCGGTCACAGAACAGCTCTGCAAGCCGTGGGAAGGTGGCGATTCCGATGCCCGCCGCAACCACGGAAACCCCGATGGACACGAGTGGCAACGCCAGCGTAGTCGCCACCGTTCCGCCGCCGTACGTCGCGACGGCGAGGAGGGCATTGAAATAAGCGACTCGAAACAGCAACAGGGCAGGAGCCAACGATACCCAGCCTCGCGTCTCCGTCGCTAGCGGCGGGAGCCACCCGCCGCGAATCAGGGCGGCCACGAGAACCATCGTCGTCCACGCGACCAACGCGGAGGTTTTCAGGCCGAAAAACCGGTTCGGAGTGGCGACGCTCACGAAAAAGAGAGCGGGGATGAGCGGAACCGAAACGTCCGCGAAGGCGTAGACGAGATCGTCGAGAAACCGCCCGAAACCGCTCTTTTCGGTCGTCGCTATCTGTCCGTGCCCGAACCAACTTCCCCGACGATTGCTACGGGCGGCACGCGTCGCGCGACAGGGATGGTCGTCCCTGCCGGACGAACTCGGCATAGAACGAGAAATTACACTCGAAGCACCCTAAAACTACGGTCCGTCCGTACCGGGAAATCAGTCGCTCGCGCCTTCGATGACCGGACGCGTCACGTCGCGGTCCGTCTCCTCGCCGTCGATGTCGTAGGGATAGTCGCCCGTGACACAGCCGAGACAGAGTTCGGATCGGGAGACCGAAAGCGCCTCCGCGATGGCTTCCTTCGAGAGGTAGCCGAGGCTGTCGGCAGAGATGGCTTCCCGAATCTCCTCGACGGATTTGTCGGAGGCGATGAGTTCCTCGCGGGTGGCCATGTTGATGCCCATGTAGCAGGGGGCGACGATGGGCGGCGCGCCGATTCGCATGTGGACCTCCTCCGCGCCGCAGTCTTTGAGGAGTTGGACGAGTTGCGTGGAGGTGGTTCCCCGGACGATGCTGTCGTCGATGATGGTGACGGTTCGACCCTCGACGGTGGATTTGATGGGGTTGAGTTTGAGACGAACCGCCCGTTCGCGCTCGTCCTGCGTCGGCATGATGAACGTCCGGCCGACGTAGCGGTTCTTCATCAGCCCTTCCGCGAACTCCACGTCCGAACCGCCCTCCTGTGCGGCTTCCGCATATCCCGACGCGAACGCGCGCCCGGAGTCGGGGACGGGCATCACGACGTCGCTCTCGATGCCGCTCTCCTCCCAGAGCTTTCGCCCCAACTCGCGGCGAACCTCGTAGACGAGATTGCCGTCGATGATGCTGTCCGGGCGGGCGAAGTAGACGTGTTCGAAGAAGCAGTGGGCGGGTTCGTCGCGCTCGACGAGTTGGTAGGTGTCGTAGCCGGCCCCGTCCGGTCGGAGGACGACGAGTTCGCCGGGTCGAACGTCACGGACGAGTTCGCCGTCGATGGTGTCGATGGCGGAAGACTCGGAGGCGAGGACGTAGCCGTCCTCGACTTCGCCGATGACGAGCGGGCGGTTGCCCTCCGGGTCGCGCACGCCGAGGACCGTCTCGTCGTGCATGATGGCGAGGGAGTAAGAGCCGTGAAGTCGGCTCATCGTCCGTTTAACGGCGCGAACGAGGTCCTCTTCGAGGAGGTTGCGCGCGAGGTCGTGGGCGATGACCTCCGTGTCGCCGTCGGACGTGAACGCGTGGCCCTTTCCGGCGAGTTCGTCGCGTATCTCCTCGGAGTTGACGAGGTTGCCGTTGTGCGACAGCGCGAGCGACCCGCTCTTGAACGAGACGGTGAACGGTTGGGCACAGCTTTTGTCCACGCTTCCGGCGGTCGGATAGCGGACGTGGCCGATTCCGGCGCTTCCCTTCAGGCCGTCGATGTCCTCCTTGCTGAAGGCGTCCCCGACGAGGCCCATCGAAACGTGGTCGTGTTGTTGGAAGCCGTCGTGTGTTACGATGCCTGCCGACTCCTGCCCGCGGTGCTGGAGGGCGTACAGCGAGTAGTAGAGTGGGCGTGCCGCGTCCCGACCCGCGAGTGACGCGCCGACGACGCCACATTTCTCGGTCGGTCCGCCGAGGTCTCCGTCCCGGCCACATGACATAGCTGTCCGTAGCGCGGGACGGTAGTAAAAACCCTCGTTATCGTGCCGTATTCCCCCGCCATCTCCGTAGAAATATGCACGGCCATGTATATCGAGGATTTGAAACAGCCGACGGCTGGTCGAAAGGGAGGTATCGAGAGGTAGAAAATCCGTAGCCGGCGCTTAGTTGTCGCCCGCTTTACTCTGCCACTCGTAGTCGCGTCGTTTGCTCGACTTACCGAAGCCGCACGACGAGCAAACGCCTTTCCTCACGTGATAGGATTTCTCGCCGCAACGGCGGCATTTCACGTGCGTCGTTTTGTTCTTCTTACCCTGGCTTGGAGTTCCTGCACCAGTCATGGAGTGATCGAAACGACGTTATCGCCGCGTATAATGGTTGTGTCTTCGTCTTCGATGACGAGGTTCATGTGCTGGTCGTAGCCGGTCAGCGTACCGGTGTACTCTTCCCCACCTTTCAACTGCACGGTCACCGCCGAGTTCAGCGACGCTTCGAGAACGTCGAGTGGTCGTCCGCTCATATCAACAAACCCAGTGTTTGTGCTGATAAACGTACCGGAACGATAGCCGGGTTTCGGTTCAGATGTCGACCGCGAATCCATCCCGGTCGCTCGCTCGCGCCGCGAACTCCGCGAGGAGGTCCGCGGACGCGTCCAAGTCGTCCGTGTCGATGACCTCGACGGGGGTGTGCATGTAGCGGTTCGGCAGTCCGAGGTTGAGAGACGGCGTGCCGCCGCGAGCGGTGAAGAAGGCGTCCGCGTCGGTGCCGGTGTAGATGCCTGCGGCCTGTAGTTGAACGGGAATCCCGGCCTCGTCCGCCGCCTCGCGGACCGCGGCGACGACTTCGGGGTGGTTCGCGCTGCCGCGGGCGACGACCGGACCGCCGCCGAGGTCGATGGTGAGGTCGGAAAAGCGCTCCTCGCCGTCCACGTCGGGGCTGTCCATGGCGTGCGTCACGTCGATGGCGACGATGGCGTCCGGGTCGAGGTCGAAGCCGACCATCTTCGCGCCCTGCAAACCGACTTCCTCCTGCACCGTACTCACCGCGTAGACCGTCGCGTCGACGTCCCGCTCGGCCGCGCGGCGGAGCGCCTCGGCGGCGACCCACGTTCCGACGCGGTTGTCGATTCCCGGCCCGGCCAGTCGCGTCCCTTGCAGGTCCTCGACGGTCGCCGTGTACGTTATCGGGTCGCCCACGTCGACCAGTTCGGCCGCCTCCGCCTCGCTTTCGACGCCGATATCGACGTGCTGTTCGACGATGTCCTCGAACTCGTCCTCCGCGGTATCGCGCAGGTGAATCGCCCGCTGACCGACGACCCCGTTGACGGTGCCGTCGTCGGTGTGAATCACGACCTGTTGTCCCTTGGTCACGGTGCGGTCCGTCCCGCCGATGCGGTCGATTCGGATGAAGCCGTCCTCGTCGATTCCGGCGACGATGAGACCGATCTGGTCGGCGTGGCCCGCGAACGCGATGTCGGGGCCGTCGCCCTCCACGACGGCGACGGCGTTTCCGTACTCGTCGGTTCGAACCTCGTCGGCGAACTCGGACACGTAGTCGACCCAGACGCGTTGGCCCGGCACTTCGAACCCGGACGGACTGGGCGTCGTCAGCAGCGTCTTCAAAAACGTGCGTCGGTTCTCGTCCATAGTTGGACTGGTGCTACCGTGTCCCTTCAACCTCTCGAAGCTGCCGATAAAAATTAGACTTTCCGATAATTTCTCCCAGAATGCATAAGAGGACGAACGTTGAGTGAGTGTGCATGGGGTTTCTGGAACTGCATCTTCACGAACCGGACTTCACGCTCAATACGGGCGAGAGGGAATCGACCGCCGGATTCGGTCGAGGAAAACTGAAATCGGGCGATAAACACGGAAAGCACGGAAAGCATGGGAAGCACGGAAAGCATGGGAAGCACGGAAAACACGAAAAACACGGCGAACACGAGGAGGAAGCGCCATCCATCGCCGGAAAACTCGGGCCGCTCCTCGTCCTCATCATCGTCGTCGCGCTGGCGAAACGGATGAAACGACGGCGGGAGTGAGCAGTCAGAAGGATTTTGTCGGCGTGAGTCCAACATAGCGGTGTGAATCTCTATCGTAGCGTCCGTGCCGTCACCGGCGCGTCCGGCAGCGGCCCCATCGACTGGACCGCGGTGGCCGACGCGGCGAAGGCGGCGACGGACCCCGGGTCGATAGACCTCTCTCCAGCGGAACAGACAGGCTATGCGACCGACGTCCGCGACGCCCGAACCCGCGTCCGGGAGGTGTCCGGCGTCTCCTTCGACGTGCCGAGCACCGTCGAAATCCAGAACCGGCACCACTGGATAGACGCGAACATTGCCACCTTCGAGCGCGTGATGGAACCCATCGAGGAGTACGGACCGGACGTGCTCCCCGGTGTCGCCCGCGTCCTCAACACCGGGACGATGTCGTTCATGCTCGCCCTCCTCGGAAACAACGTCCTCGGGCAGTACGACCCGCTCCTCCTCGCCGAGGGCGACGACCACGCGCTGTACTTCGTTCACCCGAACATCAGCCGTATCGCCGAGGAACTGGAGGTGGACTCCGCTCGCTTCCGCCGCTGGATAGCCTTCCACGAAGTGACTCACGCCGCGGAGTTCGGCGCGGCACCGTGGCTCTCCGACTACCTCGAACACGAGATGGAGACGGGAATCGAGGCGCTCGCCCACGGCGAAGTGGACCGAAAGGCGTTCAAGCAACTCGACACGGCCATGACGGCCGTCGAGGGCTACGCGGAACTCCTCATGGACGAGGCGTTCGACGACGAGTACTCCGACCTCCGCGAGAAGATAGAGGCACGGCGAAGGGGAATGAACCCGCTGTCGAAACTCGTCCGACGCATGCTCGGATTGGGCATGAAACGGCGACAGTACGAGCGCGGCAAGGACTTCTTCCAACACGTCGTCTCGGCGCGCGACGTGAAAACGGCGACCCGCGTGTGGGAAGGCCCGGACATGTTGCCGACCGACGACGAACTCGACCACCCCGAACGCTGGTTGGCCCGCGTGTAATCTGCGATTCGCTCGCGCGGACGGCGCTGTTTTACTTCCACTCCTCGCTCAGTACCGTCTCCGTATCGACGGTGGTCGCCGTCTCGACGTACCGCGAGGTGCAGACGTTCGCCAGCGTCAGCGTCGGCTTCCAGTCCCATCCGCTCGCACGGCCAAACGTCAGTCCGCCGGAGAACCGGTCGCCCGCACCCGTCGTCCGTTCGACTGTCGAAACGGTGAGGTTGGGGACGGAGTACGTCCCCTCGCGGGTCGCCGCGATCGCCCGTTCCTTGCCGTGGAATACGACCGCGGAGATGCCCGCTTCGTCCCGAATCCGTTCGAGCGAGCCGGGTTTCGATTCGTCTCCGTTCGTCTTCGCTCCGTCCGTTCCGTCTAACTCCTCGACCGCATCTCGGAGTCTGGCCAGTTCGACGTCGTTCACGCTCAGGACGACTTTGAAGCCGTCGTCGAGGTCCGAGAGCGCCGAGAAGTAGTCCGCTATCGTCCCGCTCGTCACGTCCGTTAGGTCGCCGGGATCGAGGACGAACGCGCCACCCTCTTCGCTGCCACCGTCTCCGGCGAGCGACCGCATCACGTCGAGGAGGGCCGGAAACGATGCGATGTTCCCGCAGCACGCCCCGTCGGCGTCACGTATCGGCGCGAAGTCGCCGCCCATCGCGGTTCGCAGTTCGTCCGCCGTCCAGTCGCGAATATCGTCCGACTCCGTCGCGAAGAGGAGGCCGTCGTCCCCGAGTTCCAGGACGGACACGGCCGCCGGATCGCCCATCGAGACGGTCCGAAACGGGAGGTCTTCGAACAGCGGGTCGTCCAGATGGCCGTACAGTTCGGCGCGGCCGCCCAGCGCGTGGACCTGCGTCGCCATGTTCACGGCCTGTCCGCCCTTCTCGCGCGATTCCGGTTCGAGGTGGAACGATCGCTTTCCACGCGCCAGTTCGCGCGAAAGCTCCCGTATCGAATCCAAGCGGCCGCGTTCGGAGCGACTCCGCGAATACGAATCGATGCTCCCGTCGGGGAACGTCAGAATGGTCGGGGGCGGCCTTTCCGATAGCTTCGCGTGGAGTTCGGCGTACGCCACACGGACCGTTCGGCCGCGGTCACGAAAAAGCGGTCGGCGGGGTCGCCGTCACCAACGACTAAATCCCTTCCCGGAGAACGTGAAGACAATCATGACGCTGAAAATCGGCGTGCTGGGGTATCGGTTCATGGGAAAAGCCCACGCGAACGCGCTGGCGCGGTTGTCGATGTTCTTCCCGGACGCACCGGACGTCGAACGACACACGCTCATCGGGCGGGACGAGGAGGCGCTCGCGGAGGCCGCGGACCGACTCGGCTTCGCCGAGACGAGTACGGACTGGGAGGACGTCGTGGACGAAGTGGACGTGTTCTACAACCTCGGTCCGAACTTCGTCCACGCGGACCCGTCCATCGCCGCGCTGGAGGCGGGCGTTCCCGTCCTCTGTGAGAAACCCCTCGCGGTAGACCTCTCCAACGCGGAGCGGATGGCCGACGCCGCGGAATCGGCGGCCGTGCCGACCGCGACGGCGTTCAACTACCGGTACATCCCGGCCATCCAGTACGCGAAGGGACTCATCGAGGACGGCGTCCTCGGCGAGATTCACCAGTTCCGCGGTCGCTACCTTCAGGATTGGCTGGTCGACCCCGACGCGCCGTGGTCGTGGCGCAACGACGAGGAACTGGCGGGAAGCGGCGCGCTCGGCGACCTCGGGGCGCACACCATCGACCTCGCGCGGTTCCTCGTGGGCGACGTGGAGCGCGTTTCGGGCCACCTCCGGACGTTCGTGGACGAGCGTCCCGTGGAGGGGGAGTCCCCGGACGGCGGTGAAACCGCCGGACACGAAACCAAGCCGGTCACGGTGGACGACGCCTACTCCGCGCAGGCCGAGTTGGACGGCGACGTGATGGCGACGTTCGAAGCCTCGCGGTTCGCGAACGGCCACAAGAACGACCACGCCATCGAGATTCACGGCTCCGAGGGGAGCCTGAAGTTCTCGCTCGAACGCCTCAACGAACTCGAAGTCCTGCGCGGCGACGACCGCGGCTACGAGACGGTTCTCGTCACCGACGAGTCCGACCCGTACGTCGACCACTGGTGGCCGCCGGGCCACGTCATCGGGTGGGAACACACGTTCGTCCACGAGAACTACGAGTTCCTGTCCGCTGTAGAGAACGGAGGAGAGTACCACCCGAACTTCGCGGACGGGTTGGAAGTGCAGAAAACGCTGGACGCCATCGAGCGAAGCGACGAGAGCGGCGAGTGGGTGGAAGTCGAATAAGGAGTCGGCGTCAGTACTCCCACGTCCCCTCGTCCGTCACGACGGAGTCGAGGAGATCGGTCGGCGTGGCGTCGTAGGCAGGGTTGCAGACCGCAAAGCCCTCCGCTGGCTCACGAATCACCTCGCTCGGCGATCGGAAGTCGTTCTCGAACCGGAACGCCTCGCCGACGATTTTCGCGCTGGAACCGACGGACGTGACGGGGACATCGACCTCGTTCGCGGTGGCGACGAGGGGGAACGTGCCGACGCGATTGTAGAGGGTTTCGTCCACGATGCAGTCCATTCCGGTGAACACGCGGTCACACTCGGGCAGGTAGTGTCCCGAGGCGCTGTCGATGATGAGCGTCACGTCCACTTGGTCGATTTCGCCCAGCACGCGGGCGGTCTTGCGTCCGAGGTAGCGCGGCCGGGCCTCCATGACGTACACGTCGAGGTACGCGCCGTCCGCGACGGCCGTTTCGACGGCTTCCAGCACGGTCGAGGAGTAATCGTGGGTCATGAGCGTCATGCCGTCCTCGAACAGCGGCGCGGCGTTCTCGGCGGCGCGGCGTTTGGCGGTCACCACCTGTTCGACGACGCTGTCGATGGCCTCCTGAGTGTGCTCTTTGGCGGCTTCGACCGACTCGTTGTCCGCCTCCGTGACCATCGTGACGATGGCGCGCTGGGTCGTGACGAGCGAGGCGTGGGACGGATTCGCGCGGCGAAGCACGCTGCTGTTGTGGTCGAGCGCGCGCTCGAACTCCTCGACGGTTTCGAAATCGCGGTCCACGAGGTCGGAGAGCGCTCTCGCCGCCTTGACCGCGACGGTCGAGGAGCTGTGTGTTTGCATCTCCTGTATCTCCTCGACTGTCTCGTCTATCATGGGCTAACGAAGTCCGCCGGGCTACAAGATTGTTCTGGGTTTCGGGTTCCGTTTCGCCGACTCCCGCGCGACGGAAAGCGACGAACGGTTTACCTCCTCCCGACGCCTACCGTGGATTATGACTGTCCCCGTTCGCTACTACTGCCCCCACTGTGGTGCTATCGCGACGCTGCAACGCGACGCCCGTCTGGCCGACAAATCGGTCACGCCCGACCCGCTCGACGGATGGGAGTACGCAGACGCGTACGACGAGTTCGAGGACGCCGACGGCGTGGAACTCGTCTGCGGCGCGAGCGAAACCGACGGCGACGGCTGTGGCGAACTGTACTACCTCAACTTCGTGCGCTACGAGGAGGGTGAAGAACTCGACCCGGAGGTCCCGCTCCGACCGGAGGACGCGCCGAACTTCGATTTCCGGACTTAGCGTATCCGAAGCCGAAATCCCCATTCGTACACGTTTCCGTTCATCCGATAGCGGTCGGAGAACCGATAGCTTCCCGGCGGGTAACAGGTGTTCGACTCCTCGTGTGTCAGGACTTCCCATTCGACGTCCGCAACGTCTCCGGAACCGAACCGCCGCTGCTCGGTCGCACCGTGGCCGTAGGTGTCCGTCGCCCACCAGCAGTCGTCGTGATGGTCGTCCGCGGTGGCTTCGTATTTGAGTACGAGTTTCGAGTCGCCCGACCCCGCCGCGACCGTGTCCGCAAAGGGACCCGGATAGGTAAACCCGACCGTGCCGTCTTCCTCCCCCGTGTACTCGAACGTGACCCGAACGCGAGGCGGACGATTCGCCGTTTCGGAGGAGAGGAGTTTCGCGGAGAGCGTCGCCGGGAGACCGGCGGGAACGGGGTCGTTCTCGATCGAAAAACGCGGCTCGCCGCGCGAGAAGCGGAAAACGTCACCGAGACAGCCCGCGATTACACTCGTTCCCATCGCACCGAGCAACGCTCGTCGTCGCATACGGTCGTTTCGTGACGATGGTATCAAACTCTTTTGATTAGTAAACGGAATATTGTGCATTTCCGAGACGGCGAAATTTCCCCGAGACGTCGACTCACCCCTTGATGTTACAAACCGGGAACGTCCGTGCGACCGTGTCCCCGATCCCGAGCGCGTCGGAAACCCGAACCACCTCGTCCACGTCCTTGTAGACGCCCGGTGCCTCCTCCGCGACCGTCGCGCCGCTCCGGGCTTTGACGAAAATCCGTTCGCGTTCCAACTCGTCTTTCACGTCCTCGCCCCGGTAATCCCGCTTCGCTTGCGTTCGACTCATCACCCGGCCCGCACCGTGTGCGGTCGAACCGAACCCGAGTTCCATCGACGCCTCGCCCCCGCGAAGTACGTAACTTCCCGTCCCCATGCTGCCGGGAATGATGACGGGTTGCCCCACGTCGAGATACGCGCCGGGAACCTCCGGATGGCCCGCCGGAAACGCACGCGTCGCACCTTTTCGATGGACGAACAGTTCTCGCTCCTCGCGGTCGACGGCGTCGCGATCCCCTTCGGATCGGCCCTTCGCCCCGACCGTATGAACCTCCTTCTTGGCGATGTTGTGTGCCACGTCGTACAGCAGTTCCATCCCCATCGCTCGCCACGAGCGGTCGAACACCTCCTCGAACACCTCGCGCGTTCGGTGCATGACGAGTTGCCGGTTCACCCACGCGAAGTTGATGGCCGCCCCCATCGCCGCGTAGTACTCTTCGGCTAATCGACTCCCGGCGGGGGCAGCGGCGAGTTCCCTGTCCGGAAGTTTCGACAGCAGGTCGGCGTGTTCCTTCTCGATTTTGCGGAGGTAGTCCGTGCAGACCTGATGGCCCAATCCGCGGCTACCACAGTGGATGAGGACGACGATTTGTCCCTCCGACAGTCCGTACGCGTCGGCGACTTCCTCCCGAAACACGTCCGTCACGCGCTGGACTTCGAGGAAGTGGTTGCCGCTGCCGAGGCTCCCGAGTTGGCCTTTGCCCCTGTTTTTCGCCTTCTCCGAGACGGCCGCCGGATCGCTTTCCTCCCGAACCCCCTCGTCCTCGCAGTGTGCGAGGTCCGCGTCCGTCGCGTACCCGTTCTCCAGCGCCCACGACATCCCGCGGTCCAACACCTCCTCGACGGTGTCGACGTCCGTTTCGACGACCCCGCCGCCGCCCAACCCGGACGGGATGGCGTCGAACAACGCGTCCACGAGTTCCTCCTCGTGGCCGCGCACGTCGTCCATCGTCAGGTCGGTCCGCATCATCCTGACGCCGCAGTTGATGTCGTAGCCCACCGCTCCCGGCGAAATACATCCGTTCTCGGCATCGATTCCCGCGACGCCGCCGACGGGGAATCCGTACCCCTGATGGCCGTCCGGCATGCAGACCGCGTACTTCGTCACGCCCGGCAACTGGGTCGCGTTCCGCAACTGCTGGAGCGTTTTGTCCTCCGCGATTTGGTCGAGAAGCTCCTCGCTGGCGAGGACGCGAGCGGGCGTCCCCATCTCCCCTTCCCGTGGAATTTCCCACACGTACTCACGAATCCGTTCGAGGGTGACGTCCCCCGCGGTGTACGTCGTCATGCGTGCCACTTCGACGCACGCAGTGGAAGGCGTTTCGGGGGTCGGGTACGGCGTCGTGGGCCTCGAAGCCGTCTCGCCGGTTCACACGTCGAAGACGACGTAGGCGCGCCACCCGTCGTCCGTTTTCTCGATCGCCATCTCGGAGTAGGTGACGGCCTTTATCTCCCGCGCCATGAGCTCCCCGAGCGGGACCCCGCGTGCGCTTCCGCGGAGGTACCATTCCCGTCCCTCCTCGGTGACGTTCGCCTCGTTTTCGACGGGGAGTACGGCACGGACGTCGCGCTGGTAGATGAGTTCGTCCAGATAGTCGAAGAGGAGCGCCTCCCGGCTTTCCGCGCGCAGGGCGATGTCGAAGCGAGTTCCACCCGTCGGGATGTCGTCGCACATCGCCGCCGCCATGCCGTCCGCAACGGCGGCGAACGCGGCGGAAATCGTCTCTCCGGTCGCCTCGACTCCGATATCGGCGGTGTGTTCTCGGAGCGTGTAGTGCATCGTTCGATACACGCTGGCTACCGGTTTTAGGCTTGCTACTCCCTGAATCACGCTGCATTCGTATGCCGGTGGAATTATATTTGTCTGCCTGCTACTCACTCGCAGTGAGCGTAAACATTGACACGCGCGTCGTCGGGCCGGGCGACAGTCGCTACGTCGAGGAGGCGTGGCAACTGAAAGAGCATATCCGGCAACGTGAAGGCGTGCTGAAACAACGACGTGGGTTTTTCACCGACGCGTACCGGCGGTCGACGGTTTACTGTTACGTCACGGAGGGTGAAGACGGCGAGCGACTCATCGGATTCGCGGCGGCTCGACGGGACGGGTACATCCTCTTTCTCGCCGTCGCCCCCGAGTTCCGGGGCGAAGGGTTCGGTCAACGGCTCGTGGCGAAGGTCGCCGACAATCACGCTTCCGTCACCTGCCACGCCCGGTCGACGAACGAAAACGCGCTCGAATTTTACCGACACCTCGGCTTCCACGTCGAACGCCGTATCGACAACTACTACGAGGACGGCGGTGGTGCCTACTACCTCCGATTGGGAGAGGAGGAAGGCATCGCCAAACGCCTCTCCGATTTCATGCGCGGCTAAGTCGCGTTCGCTTGCTGATCCGACCGTGCGACGATAGTATCCCGAACAGCGCTCGCTAAATCCGAAGAAACAACGCTTTAATCAGTCGGGTGTTTCATGAACGTACAGATGGAAGAGCGGACGCGTGCGTATCTGCGAGGCCGGTTCCGGGACCACTACCGAACGGTAGCGCCGGCGCTCCCGCCGGACGCCGACGAGCGCGAGTGGGGGTACATCCCGTGGACCGCCGGGCCCGGAACGACGATGGTTCGCCACCACTCGCTCCTCGACCTCGGCACCCTCGGCGGCTTTCTCGAACGCGAGCGTCCGCGACACGTCTACTTCTCCGCCGGACGCTATCGCGACCCCGGCGCAGGGACGATGGAGGCGAAGGACTGGCAGAGCGCCGACCTCGTGTTCGACTTGGACGCGGACCACCTGCCGGGCGTCACGCCCGAAACACCGTACGCCGAGATGCTGGCGCGGTGTAAGGACGAACTACTCGACCTGCTCGACCTGCTCGACCGCGATTTCGGATTCGAGGACATGACGGTCGTCTTCTCGGGGGGGCGGGGCTACCACGTCCACGTCCGGGACGAGGCGGTCAAGGGATTGGACCGCGAGGGACGGCGGGAAATCGTCGATTACGTTCGGGCGGGCGACGTGGAGTTCGAGTCGCTGGTGCAGACGGAGACGGTCGCCGGACTCGGCCTGAAGAATCCGACGCAGAAACGGACCCTCCCCACCAGCGGCGGATGGGGCGGCCGGGTTCACGCGCACGTCAGTTCGTTCGTGGACGAACTCCTGTCGATGGAGGAAGATGACGCCCTCGAACGGTTGCAGGAGTTCGACGGCATCGGGTCGGGAAAGGCGAAGGGGGCGTACAACGCCGCGACGAACAACCGCCGGGAGATAGACAGCGGGAACGTCGACGTGCATCCCGCGTTCTACCAACTCGCGCGGATTCTGGCCGACGACGTGTTCGCGGCCGAAAGCGCGTCGGTGGACGAACCCGTCACGACCGACACGCATCGTTTGATTCGCCTGCCGGAGAGCCTTCACGGCGGAAGCGGACTCGAAGTGAAACGGATTCCGCGCGACGAGTTACCCGAGTTCGACCCGCTCCGTGATGCGATTCCCGAGACGTTCACGTCACACGAGGTGACGGTCGAACTGCCGTCGGAGACGGAACTTTCGCTCGGTGGCGAAAGCTTTAGGCTCCCCGCAGGCAATGTATCTATTCCCGAATACGTCGCCATCTTTCTCATGGTGCGTGACCGGGCAGAAAAGGGGAAAGAATGAATCTCGACGAACTCCGCAGCGTACAGAGCAAGGAACGCTCGAAGGACAGCCTACAGCATCTACGCGAGTCCTTCTACGCGGATGTCGGGAGCTACATCCGCGGCCTTCGCGAGGAGCGCGAGCGGGCCGCCGAACGGGCGGACGACCCGTTCGATTCCGCGGAAGTCAACCAACTCACCGACGAAATCAAGACCGCGGAGGAGGTGGTCGAGGCGGTGTACGAACGCCGCGTCGGGAAGGTCGTCAAACGTGCAAGCCTCTCCGCGGCCGGGATTCCGGCCGACGAGGAGGGACTGACGAGCGAGGAACAACAGCTGTTTTCGGACCTCGTCGAACGTATCGAATCGAACAAGACGACCGTTCTCGACGTGTTGTCGGGGGACGAGGGGAGCGTCGAATCGACGGCTAACGAACCGGCGAGCGACGCGAATCCGGTTTCGAACGCCGAAACCGATGCCGCCCGACCCGCTTCGGACGACGACCGACCGACCGACGAAGCGGCCACGATTGCGGGAGAAAACGATGCCGACTATGCAGACGATGCATCGTCCCCCGGCGAATCGACGCCTCCCGAACCGTCGCCGCCCGACGAGGGGACCGCTCGGGAACCGGATTCAGCGGCGGAGACGGCGTCGGTCGGGACGGCGTCCGAAAAATCGGACGACGGCGCGGACACGGCACCGAAAGACTCCGATGCCGTTCGGGCGTCCGGTTCGGACCTCGAAGCGGACCGGACGACGGTGCGGATCACCCGCGATATCGGCTCGATTCTCGGCGTGGACGAGCGCGAATACGACCTCGAAACCGAGGACGTGGTCGCGCTCCCGACCGAAAACGCCGGGCCGCTCATCGAGCGTAATGCGGCGGAACAGATCGACTGAATTCGGTCCTTTTCACGTCTGGACGCTGCTGGAGACGGTAAACGTGACATACGTCGTTTCTGCGTGATGATCCTCTACTTTTGTGCTAGCAGTTCGTTGATATCGAACCGGGCCGTCTCCACGTCGTCCACGCGGGCCTGAATCGTCTCTATCTCGCCGTCGACGTAGTTCGCCAGTTCGTCGTTGAACCGCGCGTAGTGGTCCGTCTCGACGTGTTTCTCCACCACTTCAACGCTCTCGTACTGTTCGAAGAATCGGACGAGATTCGGATTCTGAACGTCGGTCGTCGCCCAGTAGTTGACCACGCCGTCCTCCTTCTGGGAATGTTCGGTGACGGTTCGTATCATCTCCAAGGCTTCCGCTCGCCGTTCCGGGTCGATGGGGATACTCGTCTGGACGATTATCATTCGGCCGTCACGATGAACGGGTACGATAAAAATGGTTGGTGAATTACAGTTCACGCAACCTGCTGACAGCAACGCGATAGGCTACTGACGCGCCGCAAGTCGCTAGCAACTCTTCCGGAAAATCTCCGATTTTCCGGGCCGACGACTGAGCGGAGTGAGGCGCTTCGCGTCTCGGCGAACGAACGGCGAACGGTAGTGAGCCGTGAGTCGAAGCGAGGGAGGAGTGTCTTCCTGAACGCAGTGAAGGAAGGCCAGGAAGTCGCATGCCCGCGCAGCGTAAGCGAGCAGGAACGTCTTCCGCTGCTTTTGATGAACCTTTTACAGGGAATGCGAGGGAGCTTCGCTCCCTCGTTCCTTCACGGCTTTGCCGTGAAGGAGCCCGTCAGGGACGACGGCTGTCGTCCCTGACCGCGACCGTCGTAAAAGGTTCTATTGGAACGTCCGGCCCAACTGTTCTTCCGGTTCGGGTTCCGCGCTGTCGAAGCGCTCTTGGATCTCCGCGTAGCGTTCGCGGGTCTCGTCGGTGACGCTGGGCGTCACCTCGCCGATGGCGTCCTCGAAGTGTTCGGCCGTGATGCGGACGTTCCCGACGCTGTCGGCGATGTCTTCGACAGAGACGCTGTCGATGAACTCGCGGCTCGCAGCCATGGCGGCCTCGCGGCAGACGGCCTCGATGTCGGCACCGACGTAGCCCTCGGTTTGTTCCGCGAGGGCTTCGAGGTCGACGTCGTCGGCCAACGGCTTGTGACGGGTGTGAACCTCGAAGATGGCGTGGCGCGCCTCCTCGTCCGGCACGGTAACGTGGACGTGGCGGTCCAGCCGTCCCGGGCGCAGGAGCGCGGCGTCGATAAGGTCGGGGCGGTTCGAGGTGGCGATGACCACGACGTCTTCGAGTTCTTCGAGGCCGTCGAGTTCGGTCAGGAGTTGCGAGACGACGCGCTCGCTGACCTGCGTGCCACCGCCGCCGTCGCGGCCGCGCTCCGTGGCGATGGAGTCGATTTCGTCGAAGAACACCACGGTCGGGGCGTTCTCGCGGGCCTTGCTGAACACTTCACGCACGCCTTTCTCGCTTTCCCCGACCCACTTCGACAGCAGTTCGGGACCCTTGATCGAGATGAAGTTGCTGTCGCTTTCGTTGGCGACGGCCTTCGCCATCAGGGTCTTCCCGGTTCCGGGCGGCCCGTACATCAGGACGCCTTTCGCGGCCTCCATGTCGAGCGCCTGGAACACCTCGGGGTAGTCGAGCGGCCATTGGATGGTCTCGCGGAGACGTTCCTTGGTGTTCTCCAAGCCACCGACGTCCTGCCACGACACGTCGGGAACTTCGACGAACACCTCGCGGAGCGCCGAGGGTTCGATGCCCTTTAGCGACTCCTTGAAGTCCGCCTCCGTCACCTTCAGCGACTCCAGTACGTCCGCCGGAATCTCGTCCGAATCGAGATCGAGTTCCGGGCGCACGCGTCGGAGCGCGTTCATCGCGGCTTCGCGAGCCAACGATTCGAGGTCGGCACCGACGAACCCGTGGGTGTTGTCGGCGTACTCCTCCAAGTCCACGCTGTCGGCGAGCGGCATCCCGCGGGTGTGGACCTGCAGGATTTCGAGGCGACCGTCGCGGTCCGGCACGCCGATTTCGATTTCGCGGTCGAAGCGACCGCCACGGCGAAGCGCGGGATCGACGGCGTCGACGCGATTGGTCGCCGCGATGACGGTGACCTCGCCGCGCTCTTCCAGTCCGTCCATCAGCGAGAGCAGTTGTGCGACGACGCGACGCTCCACGTCTCCGCCCGCCTCCTCGCGCTTGGGCGCGATGGAGTCGAGTTCGTCGATGAAGATGATGGCCGGGGAGTTCTGTTCGGCCTCCTCGAACACCTCACGAAGTTGCTCTTCGGACTCGCCGTAGTACTTCGACATGATCTCCGGCCCGGAGATGGTCCGGAAGTAGGCGTCGATCTCGTTGGCGACGGCCTTCGCCATCAGGGTTTTCCCGGTTCCCGGTGGGCCGTGGAGCAGGACGCCCTTCGGCGGGTCGATGCCGAGGCGACTGAACAGCTCCGGGTGGCGCATCGGGAGTTCGATCATCTCCCGAACCTGTTCGAGTTCGCGCTCCAGACCACCGATGTCCTCGTAGGCTACGTCGGGGCGCGCTTGCCCGCCGGCACCGCCGCCGGACGCTACCTCCTCGGCGGGGCGTTCGCTGATCTGGATTTCGGTGGCGTCGGTGACGACGACCGTTCCGTCGGGGTCGGTTTCCGCGACCTTGAGCGGGATGGACTGTCCCGAGCCCATACCCATCAGGCCGAAACCGAACGGAATCGCTTGCCCTTGCGTGATGGCCTGTCCGCTGAGCTTGTCGCGGATGTGGGGCGCGATGTTCCCGCGAATCTGGAGGTTCTGCGGGAGCGCAATCGTCACCCGGTTCGCGGGGCTTACGTCGGCCTTCTCGATGCTGACCTTGTCGTCGATGCCAACGCCGGCCTCCTGACGGAGTTTCCCGTCGATGCGGATGATGCCGCGACCCTCGTCCTCGGGGTAGCCGGGCCAAACCCGTGCGACGGCACGACCCTGCCCACGTCCCTCGATGACAATGTAGTCGCCGTTCTCCACGCCGAGCTCCTCCATGGAGCGTCGGTCAACCGCCGCGAGTCCGCGACCCGCGTCCTTCTGCTTGAGCGGTTTGACTGTAAGTTTCATTGTCCCACCTCGATAGTGAGGACACCGTTGTTGATAAACGCTTGCGCGTCACCCTCCGGTAGTTCGATTTCACTCTGGAAACTCTCACCGTCGCGCTCCACGACGACGATTGCCGCGTCGTCCAGCACGTCCACCGATACGTCGGCGGTGCCGAAATCCGCGACGATGAGCTCTTCGTCACCGTACTCGTAGCGGCGAGCAATACTGTCTTCGTGTTGTGATATTCGTTCGAGCGTCATCTTTAGCTAACCTGTAGTTAGTTACAATAGTATATAAATCTTTCGTATATTGGGGTGGCGCTGTACATCGATTCCCGAATTAGGAACGAAATGCGGTTCACGAAGAACGGTTCGATTTCGCCCCCGATCGTAGCCGGAAGTCCGAGGTCGAACTTTATGCTTCGCGCACGAGAATGAAACGCATATGGAGTCAGTCACACATCAGGGACGGACGACCGCGTACCGCGTCGCCGACCGCGGTGGCGAGGAAGACCCCGTCCTGTTCGTTCACGGAAGCGGCGGAACCCACGAGATCTGGAAGGCACAACTCGCCCGCCTCGCGTCCGAGTTTCCCGTCGTCGCCGTCGATTTGAGCGGCCACGGCGAGTCCGACGACGTGAACGTGGACCCCGGATGGAGTACCCTTTCCGTCTACGCGAGCGACGTATTGGCGGTTGCCGAGGAGACCGGTGCGCGAACGCTCGTCGGCAACTCGCTCGGCGGCGCGGTCGTGTTGCATCTCGTTCTCGACCGCGGATTCGACCCCGACACGCTCGTCCTCGCCGGAACGGGCGCACGGCTCTCGGTTCTGGACGACATGCTCACGTGGTTGGAAGGCGATTTCGACCGGGCTGTCGAGTTCCTCCACGACCCCGACCGCCTCTTTCACGACCCGGGCGACCGCTACGTCGAACTCTCGAAGGAATCCATGTACGCCGTCGGGCAACGGGTGACGAGCCGGGATTTCCACTCCTGTCACACGTTCGACGTGCGCAACCGGTTGGGCGACATCGCCGCGCCGACGCTCGCCGTCGTCGGCGAACACGACATGCTCACGCCGCCGTGGTACCACGAATTTTTGGCCGAGAACGTACGGGACGGGGAGTACGCGGAACTGGAAGACGCGGCTCACCTCGCCATGCTCGAAACGCCCGACGCGTTCAACGAGACGCTCGTGGAGTTCCTCGCGGAGCGTCGATAGGAACGGAAAATAGCGGCCGGTCGTTCAGTAGACGTCGTCCAGTTCCTCTTCGACGTGGCTGTGCTCCTCGGCCGGGAACTCGCCGGACTCGACCTCGTCGCGGAAGGCCGACACCGCGCGCTTCATCTCGCCTCGAACGTCGCCGAACTGCTTCGAGAACGGCGGACTCCAGTCTCCCAATCCGACCGCATCGTTGATCACGAGGACCTGTCCGTCGGTGTCCGGCCCCGCGCCGATACCGATGGTCGGAATGTCGAGTTCGTCCGTGACCGACGCCGCGAGGTTCGCCGGGACGTGTTCGAGGACGAGCGAAAACGCCCCCGCATTCTCGTGTTTCCGTGCGAGTTCGAGGATTTCGTCGGCGTCCTCCCGCGACGTACCCTGTCGAAGGTGGCCCAACTGGTTGACCTTCTGCGGGGTGAGTCCGAGGTGAGCCATCACCGGGATGCCGAGGTTCGAAAGCGTCTCCGTCAGTTCGACGGTGTGCGGTCCGCTCTCGATTTTGACGGCGTTCGCGCCCTCCTCCTTCAACATTCGCCCCGCGTTCTCGACGGCGCTTTTCTCGTCGTAGCCGAAGCCCAGGAAGGGCAGGTCGGCGACGACGAGGGCGTCTTCGGTCCCTCGGACGACCGCACCGGTTCGACTGGCGATCTCGTCCACCGTTACCGGCAGCGTCGAGTCGTATCCGAGGGCCGTGTTCCCCATGCTATCGCCCACGAGTACCATATCGACACCGGCCTCGTCCACGACGGCCGCTGTCGGCGCATCGTAGGCCGTCAACATCGTAATCGGCTCTTTGCCCGCCTTGGCGCGGATGTCCCTCACCGTTGGCATACGTCGAACTCTACGGTCCTGCGGCTTAACGTACCCGGTCGGTGATTCGAGTACCGGAATCGGACCTGACAACGCTTAAGCCCGTCCGGTTCGCGGGTTAACCCGTGCCCGAGCCAGTCGAAACCCACACTCCCGACGGCATCGATTACGGATGGGTAATGCAGGTCACGTTCGTCACCACGATTCTCATCGGCGCGCCGATCGTCGCGTTTCTGGCGCTCTTCTCGGGAGTGTCGCTTCCGACGTGGGCATCGCGCGTGTCGTTTGCCGTTCGAGTCGGTGCGATAGTGTGGTTCCTCACGGCGATCGGCGTATTTCTCTACGCTCGTACCCACCAGACCCCGGAGAAAGGATAGTAATCAAAAACGTACATTGATACACGTTTCCAAACGAAACGGCGCTTTTTCTGCGAATTTCTCGATCAGTACTTTCTCGGACATGTTCTCGCACATCTCGGCTTGCGTCGGCGATTCTCCCATTCATAAGATTTCGCATCTATAATCTCGCGGCCAATAGCGATATTAAGGACAACTCCTGAGAAAAGGCCATGACGGGAACCATAGCCGAAGTGGCGTTTCCCGCCGATAGGTTTGCCCTCGGTCACACGCTTGCGGAACTCGATTCGGTTCGATTCGACGTCGAACAGGTGGCTGCCTACAATCGCAACCACCTCATGCCCTTCGTTTGGGTCGGGACGGATAGCCAACAGGCCATCGAAACGGCGTTCTCGGCCGACGAAACCGTCCGCGATTTTCAACTGGTCGCGGCGTTCGACACGGAATGTCTGTATCGGCTGGAGTGGGTCAAGGATATCGATGCACTGATACAGATACTCGTGGAGGAAAACGGAACGGTACTGGCCGCGACGGGGAAGGAAGACCAGTGGAAGTTCCGGTTGCTGTTCAGCGACCACGACGCCGTCACTCGCACCCACGAGTACTGTAGCCGACGAGGAATCGACCTTGAACTCCAGAACATCCACGAGTTCTCCAAGGGGAGAACGGGCCGATACGGCCTCACGCAGAGCCAACAGCAGACGCTCATGCTCGCGTACAAGAACGGATACTATTCGATTCCCCGCAGCACGTCCGCGACGGACCTCGCCGAGACTCTCGGCGTGACACATCAATCCATCTCGGAGAAGCTACGACGCGGCCAGGCGAACCTCCTGAAGAACACGCTCGCGCTCAACCAGTAACTACGCGCAACTAAACGTACTCGAACGCGACGCCCGCTTGTTCTGCCGTCAGCTCATCACGTGGAGAGTCGCCGATGAACAGCGCCGGGCCGTCGATTCCCAGCGCACGGAGCGTCGCCCGAAGCGGTTCCGGGTCGGGCTTTCGCGTCGGGACGGAGTCCCGGCCGATGACCGCATCGACGGCGTCGGCGAGGCCGTGCGTTTCGAGGCCGACGTGGCAGGCGGCCTCGCAGTTCAACGAACACACGCCGACCGGCACCTCGCGGCGGAGGAGTTCGTCGGCGTGCGGGAGGCGCTTCGACCGCCGAGCACCGAGGCACTCGTGGTCGCCGATGACCGATTCGACCGCCTCGCGGGCGTTCGCTTCGTCCGCCAAGTCCAACATCGCCCAGAGGTCCACGTTGCTCGCGTCGACACCGTGTTCGGAGAGGACGGCGGTGACGTCCTCCGCGACTCGCTTCCAGTTGACGACGAGGTTCACGAGCGTCCCATCCAAGTCGTATACGACCGCCGAAACGTCGTCTATCACGCTCGTCGGTAGGAAAGGAAGGTGCAAAGGGACTTCGGTCGGCGACACCTGCGAACGCTCGATGGACGCGTCAGCCGAGCAAGTCGCGGGCGATGACCTTCTTCTGAATCTCGGAGGTTCCCTCGTAGATGGTCGTGATCTTCGAATCGCGGTAGAACCGCTCCACGTCGAAGTCGGTCGTGTAACCGTAGCCGCCGTGAATCTGTACCGCCTCGTTCGTGATCTCGACGGCGGACTCGCTGGCGAAGTACTTCGCCATGCTCGCGGCCGCTGCGTGGTCCTCGCCGTCGTCCGCACGACGGGCCGAATCGCGGGTCAGCAACCGTCCCGCCTGCAACTTCGTCCGCATGTCGGCGAGTTTGTGCCGGATGGTCTGGATGTCCGCGATGGGCCGGTCGAACTGCTCGCGCTCCTGTGCGTACTCGACGGCTTGGTCGAGGGCCGCCTGCGAGAGGCCGACCGCCTGACTGGCGATGCCGATGCGTCCGCCCGTCAGGATGTGGAATGCCGCGGACAGTCCTTTACCCTCCTCGGTCAGTCGATACTCGGCGGGAATCCGCACGTCGTCGAAGATGAGACTCGTCGTGTCGCTCGCTCGCAAGCCGAGTTTCTCCTCCTTCTTGCCGACTTCGACCCCGGCGTCCTTCGGGACGACGAACTGCGTGACGCTCCCCGGGTCGTCCCGGTCGGTCTTCGCGAACAGGACGATGACGTCGGCGCGTTTGCCGTTCGTGATCCACTGCTTCTTGCCGTCGATGACGTACTCGTCTCCCTCGCGGCGCGCTTCCGTGGACATCTCGGCCGGGTTCGACCCCGCCTCGGGTTCCGACAGCGCGAACGCGCCGACGGGGCGACCCTCCGCCATGTCGGGAAGCCAGCGTTCCTTCTGTTCCTCGTTGCCGAACTCGGCGAGACACGACGTCGCGAGGCAGTGGACCGACAGCGCCGTCGCGACCGACAGCATGCCGTAGGCGACCTCCTCGTTGACGACGCTGTAGGTCAGTTTGTCCACGTCGAGTCCCCCGTACTCCTCGGGGACCGTCAGTCCCATCATATCGAGTTCGGCGAGGCCGTCCCACACCTCCTCGGGGAACTCCTGTTTCTCGTCGCACTCGCCGGCGACCGGTCGTATCTCCTCGACTGCGAACTCCCGAACCACGTCCCGAATGGCCCGCTGTTCCGCTGAAAGGTTCATGATGGTTCTTCGAGTGCCGGAGGAAAAAGGTACCCGTTCCACCTCGTCGGCCGCCTCCTCGACGTCCATCGCTTCGGTGCATCGGGACGGCCGAAAACGACCGTCCCGTCGTCCACGGGACGGAGACGGATACGGAAAAGCGATACGTTAATCCTTCCGGCGTGTTACTGTGTATCTATGCGGATTCGAGAGTGGCAGGACATCTTACAGGACGTGGTCGACCGCAGCGTCGACCCCGAGGGGTGGCGGGCCGCCGGCGGACAGCGTGCGGGCGGCGTCGGGGAGGACCTGTATCTCGGCCATCCGAAGGCCGGTCTCTTCCATCTGAAGACCTACGCGAAGAACCCGTATCAGGTCCGCGGCGTCGGCACCCACGTCGCCCGAAAACTGGACGACGAAATCGGAAGCTATCTCCCCGAAAAGGAGTCCCGCGAGGGTCGGTTCGCGGTTCGAAATACGGAGGACGAGCGTCCGGACGAAAAGGAGATGGAGGCGCGTGCAAAGCGCGTCGAGGAGACCATCAAGGCACACGCCGACGCGCCGACGTCGGGGGCGGACCTCTTCGACGACGTGATGGAGGCGCTCGAAAGCCCGGCGTTCGGACCGATGGCGTTCGACGGCTACGACCGGCCGGACCCGATTTCCGACCTCGCCGAGACGTTCGAGGAGGAAGAAAAGCTGTTGAACGAGGAGCTAGACGACCTCATCGACGAGGACGAAGTGGGTCGCGGGTTCCAGTAACGTCCGAAATTTTCGTTCGTACGAACGGCGGGTCCGATTTTTCACGGGTGGCGAAACCGATAGTAGCGCTGAGCGACTACCCGTGATAGTGACCCCGGATGCGCGTGACCCACCCCGACCTCACGGTAGCCGACGGCGAGTCGAGAACCGGCGGACGAATGATCTCACTCCTCGGTGTTCTGCTGTCGATAGTCGTCGTCTTCGACTTGTACCTCCGTGCTGATTCGGTGTGGTTCCCGGAGTTCATCATCGAGATGACGCTCTCCGCGATACTCATCTACTCGGGACTCAGGTTATCGAGGAGCGACATCGAAGCGAGCGCGCTCCAGCGAATCGATATCTCCTGTCTCAAGGGGATGTTGGCACTCAGTGGCTTTGCGGCGGGCGTCATCGTCACCGCGAAAGTCTCCGGGTGGCACATCGCAAATCCCTACTTTCTCACACAGACTCTCGTGACGAGCGGCGCGCTGTTGGGGTTGGTCGTCGGCATCGCCGGAATAGTTGCTCCGATTCGGAACGAAACGGGCAGTTCGAATGTCGAGGAATCCGACTCGAACACGGCCACGCCGAGCGATGTGATCCTCTCCACCCTCGACGGTTCGACACCGACGGACCCGGACGCGTCGGAACCTCCACGGTTACCGGTGGCCACCTCGGAAATCGGTGCGCCCTCCGGCGTGGTGGACGATTGGCTCTCCGTGCTGGCCGACCGGGAGTGCCGATACGTGCTTCGAATGGCGATGGATGCGCCCGACGGCGTCCTCACGGTCGAGGAGTTGACCGAAACCGACGAACTCAGACGGGTATCGCTCGAAACCAACCTCCGTCACGTCACGCTCCCCAAACTGTGGGACGTTCATCTCATCGATTACGACGACCGAACGGGAACGATTCGGTACGACGGCACGCCCGCCTTCGAGGCGCTGTTCGAAAGCGTCGAACGATACCGGGAGTAACCCCGTCCCGCCGGGATTTAAGCGTCTGCCACTCTCGCCCTCTTTCATGCGTGGCGTACGCGTCGGTGACGAGAAGAGTTCAGCGCGAACGAGCAGGGGTCGATAATGGTCGGTCCGATTTCACAGGAGGAGCGTTCTGCCGCGATGACCCGTCTGAAAATCGCCATCGTCCTCCTCGTCGGAGCGTCCGGCGGACTCATCGCACTGCACGGCGGCGGCGGTCCCGCCGCCCTCGTCGCCGCAACCGCTGGCGGACTGGTCGTGGGCGCGCTGTTGACGTGGTACCTGACGCGGATCGTTCGCTGACCTTCGTCGCGGATTCGATACGCTTATCTGACACTCTTCGCTCTTCACGAGTCCGATGTCCGAACCCCACATCCGCGTCTCCGCTCGTGGCCTCGTCCGCCGCGGCGACGAACTTCTCGTCGCGCGGGAACCTCGCTCCGATGCAAATCCTCCGTACCACTACCCGCTCGGCGGCGGCGTCCAATTCGGTGAGCACAGCGAGGAAGCGCTCCACCGCGAGTTCGAGGAGGAACTGGGCGTCTCGCTCTCGAACGTCACCCACTTCGAAACATACGAGGCGGTGTTCACCTTCGGCGGGCGGCGACACCACGAAATCTGGCGCGTCTACGAGGCGGTTATCGACGAGGCGTGGCCGTACGAGCGTGACGAGTTCCCGGGCTACGAACCCGAACACGACGAACGCATAGCGTGCGTCTGGAAGTCATCCGCCGACTTCAGGGACGAGGACGACCCCGAGACGCTGTATCCCGAAGCGCTCGTCGCGGACCTCTGAACTACTCCGCCCAGTACGCCTCGCCGGGCGTGGTTCGGAACACGGCGCGCTGGAGCAGTTCCACGGCCTTCTCCAATCCTTCGCGCGAACTGGTGAGCGAGTCCTCGTGTTCGATGGAGAGCGCGCCGTCGTAGTCCACGAGACGGAGCGCGCTCACGATGTCCTTCCAGTGGCCTTCGCCGTGGCCGTAACCAACCGAGCGGAACAGCCACGAGCGGTTCGCCTCCTCGGTGTACGGCGTCGTGTCGAGGACGCCCTTGTAGCGGGCTTGGGACTCGTACACCTTCGTGTCCTTGGCGTGGAAGTGGTGGATGGCGTCGTGTTCGCCGAGGAAGCGGATGGCCTCCGGCACGTCGATGCCCTGCCAGTAGAGGTGGCTGGGGTCGAAGTTCGCGCCGACGCGCTCGTTGGTCGCGTTGCGGAGTTCGAGCATTCCGGCGGGTTCGTGGACCAGCATGTTCGGGTGCATCTCGATGGCGAGGTTCACGTCGTGGTCGTCGGCGAACTCCGCGATTTCGGTCCAGTACGGAATCGCGACGTCCTCCCACTGGTATTCGAGGGCTTCCTCGTGTTCCGACGGCCACGGCGCGGTGATCCAGTTCGGATACTCGTCGTTCGGACCGCCGGCGGGCAGGCCGGAGAAGCAAGTGACGGTGCCGACGTCCAACTGGTCGGCGAGCCGAATCGCCTCTCGGAGTTCCGCGTCGGCCTCCTCTGCCTCCTCGTCGTCCGGGTGGAGCGGGTTGTTGTGCGTTGCCAGCGCGCTGATTCGCATGTCGTGGTCGTCGAGGAGGTCGTGGAGTTCCTCCTGTGCCGCCTCGTCGTCCAGATACTCCTCCCGCGGGAGGTGCGTGTCGCCGGGATAGCCACCCACGCCGGGTTCGATGGCGTCCACGCCGATGTCGTTCAAGTAGGAGAGTGCATCGTCGAGCGATTCGCCGTACAGTGGTGGTGTGTGAACGCCGATGTCCATACTTTGAACGAGTACTCCGTTCGGGAATAAAATTTTGGTGCGATGGGGTACAGCAGCCGCCGACCGACGAACGTCCCCCACGAACTGCCGAAAACAGCCGAAAATAGCCGAGAACAGCCGGAATCTACACGCTACTCCTGTGACAGTTGAATCGCCCGCTCGTCCTGCGAGGAGCGATACACGGCGTCGATGACGCGCTGGACCGTCAACGCCTGTTCGATGGTGTTCATCTTCGGCGCGACGCCGTCGCGCACCGCCTCGAAGAAGACGCGCTGTTCCGCCTTGTGGGCGTCCTCCTGTCGCGTCTTGACCTGACAGTCGGAGAAGTGGTCCGCGCCGACCATGCTCGTCTCGTAGATGGTGAGGGAGTCGTCGTGCTTGTCGAAACTCGCGCCGGCGTCCGTCCCGCGAACGAAGTACTCCTCGCTCGACGAGCGGTTCGCGGCCCACGCGACTTCCAGCGAGATGGTCCTGCCACCCTCACAGCGGATGAACGCGGTCACGGAGTCGTCGACCGTGAACGCGCCCGAGTCGGTGTCGTCGCCCCACATTTCGAGGTACGTGTAGTCGTCCCGGTCGCCGAACTGCGAGCGGACCTCGCCGCTGACTTCCTTCACTTTGGGGAAGTCGTGGAGGTGCAACGCGAGGTCGATGGCGTGAACGCCGATGTCGATGAGGGCACCGCCGCCCGCGACGTCCCGGTTCGTGAACCACGACCCGCGGCCGGGGATGCCGCGACGTCGGATGTAGTTCGCTTCGACGTGGCGTGTCTTCCCGAAGCGACCCTCGTCCTGATACCCTTTGATGACTTCGACGGGGTTGCGGAAGCGGTTGTGGAAGCCGACCATACAGAAGCCTTCGGCGTTTCGGGCCGCCTCCGCGATGCGTTCTGCGCTTTCGAGCGTGTGCGCGAGCGGCTTTTCGAGAAGGACGTCGAGACCCGCGTCGAGCGCGGAAATGGCGTACTCCTCGTGGAACTTGTTCGGCGTCGTGACGATTACGGCGTCGATGTCCGACTCGTACAGTTCCTCGTAGCTCTCGAACGAACGGGTATCGTACTTCTCGGCGAAGCGGGCGCGCGCGTCGGGGTTGATATCGACACCGCCGACGATTTCGTGGCGTAGATCAGTGATTCTGTCGGCGTGATAATGTCCAATATTTCCGAGACCGACGAACCCGACTCGAACCGGCTCACTGGCACTCATAGTTACCGCTCACCGGTGAGACGGTGTTATTCTTTTCCTTTCGTCGTCCGATATCCCCCATACTCATACGATTGTTGCCACTAGTTGCCCCCCGTCGAACCGAACTCGGGTGGGAAAAGCGTGACACGTCAGTACAACTGCTGTTTCTTTTCTTCGCGCTCGCGCTCACGTTCTTCCTCCGTTTTCCGGGCCTCACGCTCCGCGAGTTGGCCGCGAATGCCGGGAATTATCTTGTTCTTTACGTCGAGGCCGAACGAGACGACCCCGTACGCCCAGAAGAAAAACAGGATCGTTCCTGCTCCCAGATAGTACCAGCCGAGTTCGGTTACCATTTCAGTCGTCCCCCTCCGCTTCGGTTCCCGTGGGTCCGGTTCCGACCGAGGCGAACTCCAACCCGTGAGCGATGGCGTCGCCGGTTTCCGTATCGAACAGGTGGAGGTGTTCCCTGTCGAGGACGACGTCTACGTCCTGGTCGGAGTCGATGTCCTTGTCGGGGTCGACGCTCATCAGCAGTTGGTGGGAGTCGTCGGCTTCCGCGTCCATTCCCTCCGAAGTCGCGCCTCCCGTGAGGATGTAGACGAAGATTTCGTCACCCATCGGTTCGAGCACGTCCGTCTTCGCCGAGATCGACTCGGTCGGGGCCACTACGTCGTCGGCGTCGTCGGTGAGGTACACGTCCTCGGGTCGAACGCCGAGCGTCAACCTGTCGTCCGTCGCGATACCGTCCAGTTGGCCGGTGTCGAACTGAACGTGGAAATCCTCCGTCTGCAAGCCGTCCGAATCGACCGTCCCCTCCACGAAGTTCATGCTCGGCGATCCGATGAACCCCGCGACGAACAGGTTCGTCGGTTCGTTGTAGCAGGTGAGCGGCGGCGCGAACTGTTGCAGTTCGCCCTTATTGATGACCGCCACTCGGTCCGACATCGTCATCGCCTCCGCCTGGTCGTGTGTGACGTAGACGATGGTCGCGTCGAGTTCCTTGTGGAGTCGCTGGAGTTCGGTGCGCATGTGGACGCGCAGTTTCGCGTCGAGGTTCGCCAGCGGTTCGTCCATCAGGAACACTTCGGGTTCGCGGACGATGGCGCGGGCGATGGCGACGCGCTGGCGCTGACCGCCGGACATCTCGTCGGGCATCCGGTCCAGCATGCCTTCGAGTTGGACGATTTCCGCGGCCCGGTCGACGCGCCGGTCCACCTCCTTCTTCTCGTAGCTTCTGAGCCGAAGGCCGAAGCTGATGTTGTCGTACACGTCCATGTGCGGGAACAACGCGATGTTCTGGAACACCATCGCGATGCCGCGATCCTTCGGTGGAAGCGTCGTCACGTCCCGGTCGGCGATGGAAATGGTTCCCTCCGTCGGAATCGTGAGTCCCGCGATGGTTTCGAGCGTCGTGGACTTTCCACAACCCGACGGGCCGACGAGCGTGACGAACTCGCCGTCCTCGATTTCTAGATTCATGTCGTCGACCGCCGTTACATCATCGTACCGTTTCGAAACGTGTTCGAGGTTTACTTCACCCATTTTGTATCACTCCTTCAGTGCGCCAGAGGTGAGTCCACTGACGATTTTCTCCTGCGCGATGACGACGAGGATGGCGATTGGCAGGATGCCAACGATGCTCGCCGCCGCCATGAGGTTGTAGAACGATGCGTACTGGCCTTGGTAGCCAAGGATGCCCCACAGAATGGGGGCCCAGTGTTGTGCCTCCCCGTCCGTCATCAGGTACGAGAAGAAGAACTCGTTGTACACGTTGATAAATGTTAGCACGCCTGCCGTGGCGACGCCGGGTGCCGACAGCGGGATGATGACGCGGAACAGCGCGCCCAGTCGCGTGGTGCCCTCGATTCGCGCGGCGTCCTCCAGCCCGTCCGGAATCTGGCTGTAGAACGTCGTCAGGATGAATATCGAGAGCGGCATGAACAGGGCGCTAAACGGGAGCAACAGCGCTCCCGGCGTGTTGTACAGCATCGGCGTGCTCAGCCCGAGTATCTCGATGTTCCCGGTGAACAGCCGGAACAGCGGGATGAGGAACGCCGCCGGTGGGAAGTACGAGATGGCGAGGATGAGCAACATCAGCGGCCCACGGCCCGGGAAGTCGAGTCGCCCGAACACGTAGCCCGCGAGGCTCGCGAGCACCAGCACGATGGCGGTGGTCAACAACGCGAGCACGAAGCTGTTGAACATGTACACGTGGAACGGTAACCGCTGGAAGATCTCCACGAATGCACCGGGATTGAACCCCTTCGGCAGGAGTCCCATATTGACGATATTGTTGCTCGGCGTCAACGCGAGGACGAGCAACCAGTACAGCGGGAACAGCGTGGTGAACAGGAAGAACACCATGACGAGGTAGAACAACCCTCGGTAGGTGCTCTCGGGGTCCTGCATCGCCCCTTTCGCCCACCGCCGGAACGGACCGAGGTTTTCATCCTCTTCTGACATGGTTTGGTCGGCTTCGGCTTGCGCCATTTAGATCGCCTCCGCGCTCTCGCGGAACTTCACGATGTACACCGTCACCACGATGCCGATGATGGCCGCCGTCACGAACGCGATGGCGGACGCCGTCCCGTACCGTCGGACGCTGAACGTCGAGACGACGAGACAGGACAGCGACGGAACGGTCGCACACCCGGACATAGTTTGGATGAGGCCGTAAATCCGCATCGCCGCGATGGTACGGAACAGCATCGCGACCATGACCGTCGGGAAGACGAGCGGCAGCGTTATCATCTTGAACTGCTGCCACTTCGACGCGCCCGCGACCTTGGCCACGTCGTAGAGGCTTCGGTCGACGCTCTGCAATCCGGCGAGGATGAGCAGGGCCATGAACGCCGTCGTCTTCCACACGTCGGCCACGATGATGATGGACAACGCCTCCGGGCTGTTGACCAGCGGCGTCGTCGAGAATCCAACCACGTTGTGAAGGATGTCGGCCCCGAAGCCGATTCCCGGTTGGAAGAGCAGGTAGAAGATCATCCCCTGGATGACGATGGGAACCGCCCACGGGAGGATGATCGCGACCCGCACCCAGCGCCGACCGCGGAAGTCCTGATCCAACACGAGCGCCTGTCCGAAGCCGACGATGGTTTCGAACAGGACGCTGACGATGGTGAAGATGAACGTGACGATAAGGGCGCTTTTGAACGGAGAACTGAGGTCGATGAACGGTTGCGGTAGTGCGACCGTATCGAGTTTCCCCGTCAGCAGGTTCACGTAGTTCTCGAACCCGACGAATCCGCCGATCTGAGCGGGCCCTGTGATACTGTCTGCGTGCAATGACATCTCGAACGTCCGCAAGAGCGGCCAGAAGGCGATGACGCCGAGGAGCAGTAGGGCGGGAAGCAAGAGGAGATACGCGAACTGCGTCTCGCTCAGGCTCTCGATCCAGCGAACTGCGCTGGCGTAGGCACCCGACTTCGGCTGCTCTCGCAAACCGTGTTCCGTTGGTTCTTCAGTTGCCATGATTATTTGTTGTAGTTCTCGATTTGGGTCAACTGGCTTTTCAAGGTGGACATCGCGGATTCCGGCGAGGCCTCGTTGGCGTACGCCGCGTGCACTTGCTGGGCCACCTTACCCGACTCCTGTGGCCAGACCGCCGTGACGGGGCGTGGAACGGCGTTCTGGCCGGCCACCCGCAATTGGTCGACGTATCGACCGATGACCGGTACCTGTCTCGCCTTCTTCGATTTGAGTAGTTCCGGTTCGGGCGGGAGCCAACCGATGACTTCGAACATTTTCAGCTTGAACGACGATTTCATCATCGCCCGGATCACCTCGAAGGCGGTTTCCCTCTTCGGCGAGTTCGGGTTGACGGTCAGGTGCCACCCGCCGAGGGCCGCGGCGGGGCCGCCCGTTCCCTTGTACTTCGCCTCGCTCGGTTTGACGCCGTACGGAATCGGCATGACGCCGAGGCCCTTTCCGAACACGTCGTCGGCCCCGTTGATGACGATGGAGTACGGCCAGTTTCGGTGCATGACCGCATTCTTGTTCGTGAACGGCGCACGTGAAGTCTCCTCGGACCACGAGAGGACGGCGGTCGGCGCGATGCCACCCTCGTACCCCTGTAACGTTCCGGGTGCGGACGACCCGTGAATGAACGTCCGAATCATCTTGATGGACTTGATGACCGGGTCCTCGGCGACGGTCACCGGACGCTTCCCGATTGGCCCGAACAGGTTATCGTGTGAGCCGAAGTACGCGCCGCCCCACGAGGTCATGAACTCGTTGAAGTCACAACAGGAGAGTCCCTCGTAGATGTCCGCTTGGAACGTAAATCCGTAGTCCATGTCGTTCTGTTTTTGGACCTCCTTGGTCACCTTGGAGAACTTCTTCCACGAGATGGAGTTCGTTCCCCACTTTTCCTTGTCCGGTTCGAACCCGGCCTTCTTCACGAGGTCCTTCCGATACTGCATCGTCGGGAAATCGGGGAAGAGGGGGACGCCGTACAGGTCCCCGTTCGTGGACTTCGCGGTCTGGACGCTGGCTTCGAAGTAGTCGTTGTTTACCTGCTTCAGCAGGTCCTCCGGAAGGTTATTGCTCAGGTTCAACACCTGCTCACGGGCGATGAACGGTAACGCCCATCCGCTGTCCATGAGGAGTATATCCGGCTCTTCCAAGTTCGCCGAGAGCCATCGTTGGTATTGGGCCTGTCGTACGTCCGTATTGCTCGACCCGGCGAGGATTTCGACGTGGATGTCCTCGGACAGGCCGGCGTTGTGAAGCGCCTTGTTTATCTCCCCCTGCGCGTCCGCCGCGTCCGAGTCGGCGGCCCACTTGATGGTATTCGGGTTTGCGGGTTTTCCTCGACTCGTACAGCCGGCGAGACCGGCGGCGGTTCCGGATACTCCGACGGCCTTCACGAAGGTCCGCCGAGAGACGCCGTCTCGCCGACGACCCCTATCACGTTCGCTAACACCCACCATGGTTTTGTAAGACGGAACTGCCGCATTTATACCTTTGGTGCGATTGACTACTGCCGTTGTTACCATTTCTACCCACGATTTATCACGTTCGTCTAACGGATATCTGTGATAGGTAAAACTATTTGTGGCCGATAATCATCATCTTTCGGTCGCTTCGTGTGAAAAGTGGCCGGCTTGGCCGGATTTCGACGTGTTGTGAGGACCCGACGGATTCGGTCAACCGCCTCACTTTTTAACCGCTAATCCGCCGTTTTTTCCCCTGTTTTGAGGCAATAACTGCCGACGTTCGTTCTTCCGAACCTGACGTTACACATCCGTGACGTATCTGCCTCAGATGTTCGCGATGTCGCGGGACCAAACCGGCGTTTTCGGCGATTCGAGTCGTTCCACTTCCTCGTCCGAAAGCGAAACGTCGATGGATGCGACGTTCTTGACCAAGTGCTCCTCCGTCCGGGGACCGATGATGGGCGAATCGACGACCGGTTTGTGGAGTAGCCACGCGAGGCTGACCTGTGCGGGGGAGACTCCTTTTTCCTCGGCAACGGCTCGCACCTCGCCCAACACCGCCCAGTTCTCGTCGGTAAACCGCTCCTCCGTGTACTCGTCGCTGGTCGCCCGCCCGCTCGAAACGTCCTCGTCCCGCTGGTATTTTCCGGTCAGGAACCCGCCGCCGAGCGGCGACCACGGAATGACGCCGACACCTTCGGCGTCACAGACCGGCAGCAGGTTTTCCTCCTCGTGACGGTCCACGAGGTTGTACTCCGGTTGCATGCAGGCAAAGCGCTCGTAATCCTCGACGTCGCTTTCGTACAGCGCCTTCGTGAACTGCCACGCCGCCATCGTGCTCGCGCCGATGTAGCGGACTCGACCCGTCTCGACGAGGTAATCGAGCGCGGAGAGCGTCTCCGTTATCGGCGTCGTTTCGTCCCAGCGGTGAATCTGATACAGGTCGATGTAGTCCGTCCCAAGTCGGTCCAAGCTAGCCTCGGCTTGGTCCAAGACGTGTTTTCGTGACAACCCCTGTCCGTTCGGATGGTCGCCCATTTCCCCGAACACCTTCGTCGCTATCACGAGTTCGTCGCGATTGCGCCCCTCGATGGCCTTCCCGACGATTTCCTCGCTCTCGCCGTGCGAGTAGACGTTCGCCGTGTCGAGGAAGTTGATTCCCATGTCCATCGCTCGGTCGAGGAGGTCGAGGCTGGCCGCCTCGTCGTTCATCATCCACGGCCGTTCGCTCCCGAAGTTCATACAGCCGAGACAGAGGCGAGACACTTCCAGACCGGTGCTCCCGAGTTTCGTGTACTCCATTTCGGTCATGTCCGTTGAACCGTTCTTCGAGGGGAGGTAAAGGGCTGTGGGCGAACTATCAAGGGGGTCACCAGTTCATCGCGGCGACCCAGAGGAGCGCCCCGAGAACGATGAGGAACGGCCCTCCGAAGAGGAGCGTGAGGATAACGACGCCGCCCGCCCCCATCTCGCCCGAGACGACCACACCGACCGGCACCACAAGGAACGTGAGCGCGATGCCCGCCGCGGCTACGAACATGGTTCTGTCGGGGTCCTTTTGCTCTGCGTCCGTTGCGGACAGGCCCAACCGCTCCGCGACGTCGTTGACTTCCTCGAACGGCCCGAGCGACGGTACGTGTCGCTCCTCGTCGGCGTCCCGCCAATCGAGGGCGATGGTTCCGGTCCCGAAAAATCGGTCAACCACTCGCCGCGGTATCGAGGATTCCTCGATGTCGTCGATAGCGACCCGCCACTGTGGTTCGTCGAGCCAACGGTCGTATTCGACGATTACGCCCCCGTAACGCCGATACTCGACCGTTCCTCGGCGGAGGTAGTGGGTTCCCAGCTTCCCGAGGACGATGGACGAAAACAGCGCCACCCCGGTCGCCACGACGGCCCATTCGAACACTATCACACCGAACGCGGTGAGGAGGACGGCGAGGTATCCCGTCCGACTCGCCAAGCCGGACACCCCCGGTACGATTCCGTCGCCGACGACGGCACGGGTATCGGGCCGAATTCTCTGGTCCGGCGTCCCGTCGGGCATCGACACCCGTTCTGGTGGGTCTTCGTTGCCGTCCGAGTCGAGCAGCCGTCCGACGATGCCGCCCGTTCGCTCGTCCGCGTACTCCGTTCGATAATTGTGTACCTCGTGGGCGAGTTTCGCCGCGACGATGACGCCGACCCCGACGAGGCTCGCCGTCCGCGCACTCCCGATTACTCCCGTGACACCCATCAGGAGCACGAACACCGCGATGTGCCGGGCGGTCGCTCGTTGTGTCGCGCGTGGGGACGTCTCGACGTAGTTCCCCTCGCGGATGTACTCCCGACGGAATTCGACGCCGCGTCCGACTACCATTCCCAGACCGCCGACCGCCACCGTCCGCACCATCGCTGGTGTCGTCCGGTTCCAGATGTCGAGTTGGGTGAAGAGGAGGGCACCCAGCAGGAACCACACCAACAACAGGACGTTCACCTGTGCGGCGGCGAACGGAACGTTTCGAACGTAGGCTGGTGGCCCTCCCCGCCAGAGGGGTTTGCCGCCGCGTTTCTCCCGCAGCTCGGACAGCGGAAGGTGCCGGTTCCCAACCTCGGGTGACCGTCGTTGCGCGAACAGCACCTTCGGCACGGACCAACAGGTAACGATACCCATCTCGACCCAGTACAGTACGAGGACGGCGGCGGGCGTCCACCCGAACGACAGGACGCCGACGACCGGAAACAAGTTCGCTACCAACAATGGAATAACGGTGGCGACTCGTCGGAGCGCATCGCGGTCGATCATGTGTCCGGCCATTCGAAGGGTGGATACGACCCGATGTGATGGGGGGAGGACATTTCGGCCAATATTTGCCAATCGTCCGATGTATGTGTTGCGTTCGAACGATCGTCGAACCCTCGTCTCCCGAACCTTCAAACGCCTCCCGTTCGAACACCCTGCCAATGATTGACGGGCTTCGAAAGCCGGAGTACACGGGCGAAAACCGCTGTTGGCCGTGTACCGCGTTGAACGCTAGTGTTCTCCTCCTCGCGTGCGCGTGCGTCGCCCGACTGCTTCCCGGGACACGTTCGCGTCGCCTCGGCGTCGCCTCGACGGTCGGCATCGTCGGTGGGGCGGCAATCGCACTTCGAGGCTACCTCGTCCCCGGTACGCCGGGGTTCGCGCCGAAACTCGTCGCGGCGCTCTCCGACTCCCCGGCTCCCCCGGCCGAAACCGGGTCACTGGCTGTCGATTCCGACGCGGAAACCGGCGAGCGCGCGCTGTCGGAACTCCTCGCTGCGGGCGTCGTCCGTGCCGACGGCGAGGGCCTCCTTCTGGACGACCGGTTCCGAGACGACTGGCGCGAGGAGATGGAAACCGTCCGGAACGGGAACCTTACGGTGGCCGTCCGCTCCGCGGCGTCGTCTCCCGTCTCCGCGAAGGCGGTCGAGAACGGGGAGTTCGTGGTCGTCTCCGCCGGCGGGGTGGAAACCGAACGCTGGCTCTCGCGCCCGGTCGCCGTCGCGGAGGTCGCGGCGGTGCGGACGCTGGCCGAGTTCGACGTGGACCCCGACGTTCGCGTACAGTCGGCGTCGGCGCTCCGTTCGTTCCTCTACGACTGTCCCGTCTGCGACACGCCGCTCGAAGAAACCAGCGCGGACCGATGTTGCGGAAGCGGGCGTTCGAACCCCCTCGAAGCACCCGACGACGTGCTGGCCTGTCCGGAATGCGGTCAGCGCGTCTTCACGTTTTAGATACGTTCCCGCATCCGTCCCGTTCCCGCACCCGTCCACTTACCGCTCGTAGGCCGGCGGTTCGTCCGTCCCGATTCGGATCTCGTGCGCTTCGATGTCTTCGAGCGCGGCGACCTGCCCGCCCACCGTGACCGTGCCGTCCTCCGTCTCGACCGACATTCCGGCGACGCGCTCGCCGCCTTCGAACGAAAAGCCGACGACCTTCCCGCGAACGATTCGGTCGCTCCCCGATTCGATGTCGCGGCCCTTGATGGTCGCGTAAAACTCGCCCTCCATGCCCTGAATCTCCTTGACGCAGCGACGGATGGAGGCGTATCGGCGGGGGAACGTCCGCGTTTCCCCGTCCGCCGAGAGGGTTCGTTCGGCCGTCGTCCAGAGGACCGTGCCGAAGAATCCGGAGACGAGGAACCCCAGTGCTGAGCGGTTGAAGATGACGCCGTAGCGGTCCCGGTCGTCGCGAAGGGCGTCCTGCGTGGCGTACATCGAGTACTCGCCGTCCGCCACCGCGATGACGGGCGTCGTGATACCGCGGCGTGCGCGGGCCGTCGTCGCCACGGCTTCGTAGTCGAACTCCGCCGGGTCGGGCGCTTCCGAGGCGGGCGTGACGAGGAGTTCCGTGCTCACGCCGGAGTCGATGGCCGCCGCGAGGTCGTCCTCGAACCGTTCGAGGAGGTCGGGCGTCAGCGACAGCGCGAGTTCGTACTCCGCGGCCTCGATGACGTCTTCGAGGTAGCGAAGGATGGTCGAGCGCGATTTGACCAGCGAGACGGCCTCGGTGTCCCGCGCCGGGGCGGTGTAGCGCTCTTCGAGTTCGGTTATCATGTCGCCGAGCGACGATTGCACGTCGGAGAAGGCTTCTTCGGGGTCGATTGCGATGACCTTCATCGGTCGCGATTCGCGGAGTTCGACCAGTCCGCGGTCGCTCAAACTACGGACGGTGTCGTACACCCGCGGTTGCGGGATGTCCGTGTGGTCCGCGATTTCGCTCGCGGTCAGTCGTCCGTGTTCGAGGACCGTGAGATAGGCGTCGATTTCATACTCCCCTAAGCTGAACCGTTCTCCGACTCGTTCGAGTGTCAGATAGAGGTCGTCGGAGCTCATTATGGAACGGAAATCCACGGAGGATTATAGAACCCCAACTTTCTCTCCCACCTTTTGCTTCGGTCGAGAGCCGAGTTCAGCGCCAAAATGGCGCTGAACTCGGCTGGTCTCCCAGCAAAAGCTGGACCAAAAGCACCACGTCACCCCGCTTCCGTCGCTCCTTTCAGTCGCTCCGTCGGGGGTTCCTCGGCCCGCTCACGGCTTCGCCGTTCGCGGAGAGGACGCTAGCGCCCGGAACAGACGGGGCCCCCAGAACCGTCTGGGAGTTGAATTTCGGCGAGCGACCGAAGGGAGCGGTAGGCCAGTCACACAACCGACGGAAGTCCGCAATCGACACAACTGCCGAAAATCAGCCGATGACACAACTGCCAGAATGTCAGCAACCGACCAACCATCGAAAATCGACGATTGAGATGACCACCAAACTTCCACCGGTAACACAGCCGCCAGTCGCTAGTACGCTCTCCGGAAAATCTTCGATTTTCCGGGCCGACGACCGAATGGAGACGAACGACTCGCGGTGCGAGTCGTTCGTCGAAATGAGGGAGGAGTGCTTTTGATGAACGTTTTACTGGGAGGCGTTGGCGGGCGTGGTGACTGTCACCACGCCCGCCCGACACCGACCGTCGTAAAACGTTCTGCTACATGTACATCCTATCGTCCGGCCGCTCCCTCTCCCCGGCAGATTCGACTCGCTGGGCGAGTTCGGCGTAGTATTCGCCGACTTCCTCCGCGAAGTCCTGAAGCGGTTCGGTGTCGATTTCGAGGTCGTACACGTCACGGGCGGCGTCGATGAGGCGAATGGCGGCCTCCACGTCCGGCGTCTGGGCGTGGACGGGAGTGACGAACACGCCGGTCGCGAGCGTGGAATCGAGGCCGCGGGCGACGAGCGTCGCGTTCACGCCGTCGAGGAACCCGCGGCCCATGCCGGGAATGTCGGTGTCGCCGAGGCGCTTTTCGTGGAAATCCTCCGTGGCGATGGAGAAGACGCGGTGTTCGTCGGGACCGTGCGGGACCGGAACCCCGGAGAGGACCGCGATTTCCTCGACGCTGTGTTCTTCGGTCCAGTCGAGAACGGCGCTGGCGAAGGGGTCCGCGGCCCACGTGGGGACGAACAGTTCGCCCACGAGGACCGTCAGGTCCTGGTCGGGGTGGGAGAACAGTCGTGTGTGGTGGCGCGGCACCCCGTTCTCGAACGGCGTAATCGCGGGCAACTGCTCGGCGGTCACGTGGCCCGTCTCCTCCAAATCGAGTCGATCGACGAGGTAGTTCACGGCGGTCAACCCGGCGAGGCCGAACTCCGAGAATCCGGCGAGGAGGGTGCCGCTCGGCTCCTCGGAGTGGCTGATTTCGAACGAGGCACGCGGCCGATGTGATTCGGAAGCCATACGTCCGAATCGTCGGGACGTGACTTAGTTTTCGCCACCACGTCTCCCATCATCGACACGTCAGAGGGGAGAATGTGGGGGTTTTACTTCGTCGGGTGAGACGGGAGACTCATGCCGACGACCGGTACAGTGATAGATGGTATTTCCAGTTGGTTTGATACCATCGGAGCGTTCGAAGTCGCCACGAACGTCACCGTCACGAACGTCGTCCTCGCTATCGTTTTCATCCTCCTCGGCTGGTACGTCTCGCAGTTGGTCGTCAGCCTCGTCGGGCGGCAGGTCGCCCGCCGGTTCCGCAGGCCGAGCATCACGAAGACCGTTCTCCGCGGGATTCGTGGCGTCATCCTGTTCATCGCGGTCGCCACCGCCGCCGCACAGGTCGGCTTAGGAGCGTCGAACCTCCTCCTGTCGGTGACGGTGTTCTCCGCCACGGTGGGTCTCGTCCTCGCGCCCATCATCGGAAGCGTCATCAACGGGCTGTTCCTGCTGGCCGACCAGCCCTACGAAATCGGCGACCTCATCGAGTTGGTGGACAGCGGTTCGCCGAACGGTGGGACCCGCGGCTACGTCGAGGACATCACGCTCCGGTACACGAAGATATTCACGCTCCAGAACACCTTCCTCGTCATTCCGAACGCGACGATGCGCGAACGGGACGTGGTGAACTACTCCGCCGAGGACACGCGTTCGCGGCTTTCGCTGCAAATGCAAGTCACCTACGAGGGGGACCTCGACGAGGCGCGGGCCATCATGGAACGCGCGGCCCGCGACACGCCGGAAGTCGTCGCGTCCGGTCCCGACATCCGCATCGGGAGCGCCCGGTATCCGAGCGACCCCGTCGCGCAGATACGCGATTACGCGGACCACGGCGTCCTGCTCGAACTCCGGTACTGGGTCAAAGACCCGTACTACATGCGCCGGGTCCACTCGCGCATCATGGAGCGGATTTGGGACGGCATCGAGGACGCCGACGTGGAAATCGCCTACCCCCACTCGCACCTCGTCTTCGACGACACGAGCGGCGTCGCGCGGGTCGCGGTCGAATCTGACGCGAACCAAACCGTACCCCCTCGAAATCAGCCGTCCCGTCCGGTCGAGTTCGACGAGCGTTGATTAGCCGACCGTAATCAGTTCACAGTCCACCTTCTCGCGGAGGAAGTTCTCGATGTTCGGGTCGTCCACCAGTCGCCGAATCGCGCGTCGCCACCGACCCATCTGCTTGCGACCGATGACGACTACGTCCGCGCGCGTCGCCGCCACCTCTTCGAGAATCGTCTCCTCGACCAAGAATCCGTCCCGGATGACGTATCTGGCGTTCGTGATGCGACCGAACGCCTTCTCGACGGTGCGTTTCAGGTCGGTGCGTCGCACGTCGTCCCCTCGGTGATACAGATTGACGTGTAGAACGGTGAGGTCCGCGTCTCGCTCCTTGGCGACACGGAGTGCCTCGGAGAGCGTCCGACGCGAGTGTTCCGAGAGCGGATAGCGAACCGGAACGAGAACACGAGTCATATCGAGTCGGAGGGGACCGACTTTGGAGAACCTTACTATCTACCGCCGCGCGATGCGCCCCTCCACCCGTGGGTCGATGCCGAACCGTCGAGCGTAGTCGGCCAGCACCTCGTACTGCAAGTCCCCGGTTTTGACGCGGTGTGACGCATCGAGCGTGGGGAATTCCCGGTCGCTGTGCAGGAGGTATTCTGACGTCGCGAGGCTGTACGTCCGGTCGTCCCGAACCTCGGTCCCGTCGATGGTCGCCGATTCGAGCGCGCTTTCGGCTCGGTTCCAGACGAGTTCGACCCCGCTCATGTGGCCGTGCCACCAGTCGTGCTCGGCGAACCCGATGGTCGGGTCGTGTGCCTGTCGAAACACGTCGAGGAGTTCCGCGCCAGTGAGTTCCGCGACGACGACGCGCTCTTGGAACGGCAGGACGCTCACTAAGTCCCCGACGGTCACGTCGCCCGAAAGCGGATCGCCCTCGCGGATGCCGCCGCTGTTTTGCAGGCCGACGGTCGCATCGGTCGCCCAGCGATAGGCATCGGCGACGAAGTTTCCGATTCGGCTCTCGCCGCGAAAGGTCGTGGACTGGGTTCGTTCGATGGGGTCGGCGACGGTCGCGACGACCGAATCGAGGCCCGCCCTCGCCTTTCGTTCGTGCATCAGTTCGGCCACCTCCTCGTTTCGCGGAGCGTCCGCGACGCGGTGTCGGGCGACGTCGGGTTCCGGGCCGCCGTCGAACGTGACTTCGAGGAGCACGTGGCCGTTGACGCCGGGACGGGTGACGAGCGTCCCGTTCCGCTGTTCGATTCGTTCGGAGTGGACGTGACCGCCGAGGATGACGTCCACGTCCACCGCGTTGGCGAGCGCTTCGTCGCCGCGGCCGAGATGGGACAGCGCGACGACGATATCTGCGCCCTCCTCGCGGAGGCGGGACACGGTTCGTTCGGCCGCGGCTAACGGGTCGGTGAACGTCAGATCGCTCGCGTTCGGGTTTATCGACGCCGTTTCGGGCGTGGTGACGCCGAACATCCCGATGCGGGAACCGCCGACGTCCCGAATCGCGTACGGTGCGGTTCCGGCATCGGCCGCAAATCGCTCGTTCCCCGCTTCTTCACGGACGTTGGCGGTGAGCCACGTCTGGGAGGAACGGCGGACGAGTTCGCGGGTTCGGTCAGTTCCGTAGTCGAAATCGTGGTTGCCGAACGTGCCGAAATCGGGAGCGATGGCGTCGAAGAAATCGAGTGCCTGCTCCCCTTCGGTGACGAGCGAGAGGACGCCGGGGGCGGTGTTGTCGCCGGTTCCGACGACGAGCGTTCGCCGGTCCCGCTGGGCGTCGATACATCCCGCGAGTCGGCTGATTCGGTCGGGATCATCGTAGGCGTTCTCGATGTCCGAGTAGTGGAGGAGCCGGAGCGTCATTGACGACGTGTCTCAGGCGCGAGACAAGAGACCTTCGATACGTGCAACATCCCTAAATCGATGGGCCGACAAGGGTGGATAATGACAACAGCGACGACGGGGGACGACGAAACGGTGTACATCGACGAATCGGAGGGAACTCGCGGCTCGAAGGGTCCGTTTTTCGTCGTCTATCGCTCGCCCGACCACGAACGGCGCTACGGCTACTTCTGTGCGAACTGCGAGACGGTGGACAACGCGATGGACTCGATGGGACGAATCGAGTGTAATCGGTGCGGTAACCTCCGGAAAGCGACGGAATGGGACGCGGCGCACGAATAAGTCGGCCGATTTCTTTACCCGTGCGGCGACGCGACGTTTCGACATGGTCTCCATCGACGATGAGGTGGTTTCGGAGTTGGAAAGTCAACGCCAAACCCTCAGGCTGGACGAGGCGGTTCGGCTGGTCGAACAGGAACATCAGGACGTCGGTACCGGCGTCGAACGCGAGCGATTCGAGGCGTACCTCGACGCGATGACCTACGGACGGGACGCCTTCCCCGCTTCATTCGAGGAGATTCTCGTGGACGCGGAGTCGTGGCAGGGCGGTGGCCACGTCTATCGACTCGCGGACGACAGGGTGAGCTACTATCCGCCGCGGTGGCACGCGGAACTTCGGGAAACGCCGGACCTGCGCGAGTTTCTCAGGGTGATGGGAACGGACGCGATGGAAACGGAGGGCGGCGACCGTGAAGCGGTCACGGACGACGGCGTCCTGAAGGAGATGTTGTTGGACGCGGCCGTCGCTATCGGCGGGATGACGCGGCAGGACGCCCGCGACCAGATACGGGAACTCAAAGCGGAAGAGGAGATACGGGAGTATCCGGCCCAGCACGCCAACCCGTGGGTGCAACTTCGCTGATCGTCGTTCGTTTCGATATTTTGAATCAAGGAGGACGATTGTTCGAATCCGCAAGAACATTTATTACGGATTGTGTATTACGTTCATATGGATGGCCCCTGTTAGCACACCACCGACCAAGGAGGCCAGGTCGATTTTCAACCGCCTCGGATACGAGGTATTGGACGACGGAGACGAATTTCGCGCCAGACGAAAGTGGCGGGAAGTACGTGTCTCTGCTGTCAGTGATAGCGGAGACGCTCCGAAATATGGGACGCTTCGATGCTTCGTCACGTGGACGGAGAACGCGACGCGACTGAGCCAACGAATACGGGACTCCAACCCGGAGTATGAGTGGGCAGTCATCGCGGTAGACGACGAGGGGGACTACGAAGTCGCGCGAGCGCCGCCGAGCAAGACGGTGGTTGCACAGTAAGGAACCGAGCGGAGCGGATAGAACTCTTTCAATTTTCTCAACGGGTCGAGAGCGGTCGGTACCAACACACAAACCCGTGGCGCGCGAACGACGACGCGACTGCAATGGACGACCACACACGCGACCCGACCGCCGACCCGCCAGCGGCCGGGCGACGGCCGACGGGATGGCTTCCGGAACGGGACTGCTGGGAACACGGAACCCTTCGAACGGCGGTGGTTCACGGCGTCCGCCTGTTCAACGCCGGGGAGTTCCACGAGAGCCACGATTGCTTCGAGGACGAGTGGTACAACTACGGCAACGGGTCGGTGGAGAGCGCGTTCCTCCACGGGATGGTGCAGGTGGCCGCGGGCGCGTACAAACACTTCGACTTCGAGGACGACGGCGGCATGCGCTCGCTGTTCGAAACCGCACTGCAGTACCTCCACGGCGTCCCCAGCGACTTCTACGGCGTGAACGTCACGGACGTGCGGACGAAGATGACGAACGCGCTGGACGACCCGACGGTGTTACACGGATGGAGAATAGAACTCGATGGGGAGCGGTCGGAAGCGAGCGAAGCGGACTTCGATTACGCCGAACGTCTCGAGTAACCCCGCGGGCGACGACAGCGACGACGATTCGAACGGTGACGGCGCGCGATTTGCGGCGGTGACTGTCACGAATATCCCGACTCGTTTGCCGGGAAAACGCGATTGTAAAGCGCTTTCAGGCTTCGACACCTGCCCTCGTTAAATGCGAATCGAGCAGTTGGGTGACGGTATGCCGGAAGTCGCGGTAGTCGCCGGAATTCACGGCGACGAGCCGTGCGGTCCGAGAGCGGTCGAGCGACTCCTTTTGGAGGACCCCGAAGTGGAACGAGCGGTGAAGATCGTCGTCGCCAACGAGCGCGCGCTCGAACGCGGCGTCCGCTACGTCAACGAGGATTTGAACCGCGTGTTCCCCGGCGACCCGGACGCGGAGACGTACGAGCGGCGGTTGGCGCACGAGTTGGTGACGGAGCTGCGGGGCTGTACCGTCCTCTCGCTCCACTCCACGCAGTCGTACGCCAAACCGTTCGCGCTCGTTGACCGGGTGAATGCGGTTGCGCGGTCCATCTGTCCGTACCTGCCGGTGTCACAACTGGTCGAGACGGACAAGTTCACGAAGGGAAAACTCATCTCGCATCCCCATACGCTCGAAGTGGAGTGCGGACTCCAGGGGTCTCCCGAGGCTGTCGACCACGCCTATGACCTCGCTCGCGGGTTCCTCGCCGGGACGGGTGCGCTTCCGCTGCCCGACGCGGAGAGTCCGCTAGACGCGGGAAGTCGGGACGAAGTGGAGGTCTTCAGAATGGACCAACCGGTGCGGAAGAACGGCGGGTCCGAGTTCGAGGTGTTGGTGGAGAACTTCCAGCGAGTCGGACGGGGAGAGCCGTTCGCGGCCGCGGACGGGGAGAAGTTGGTCGCGGAGAACCCGTTCGTGCCGGTGTTGATGTCCGCGTACGGCTACGAGGACATCTTCGGTTACACGGCGGAGTACGTCGGCGTCCTCGGGAACTGACTACTCGTCCTTTTCGGCGAACTCGACCAGCGTCAGGTCGCGGTCCAACGGGCAGTAGTCGTGGGGCGGGTCCCCGACGATCTTCGAGATTTGATACTCCTCGTCGAAGTCGGCACCGGCGGGTTCACAGAACTCGTGGCTCGGACACTCGACGTGCGGACACGGACCTTCCAGTGTCGCCTTGCTTCCGGCGTAGGCATTCCGTGCGGAGACGTTTGCGCGGACGGTGGTCGGTTCGACTTCGACGGCGCTCACCCCGTCGTCGTGGACGCCGCAGGGGAGCGTCTGCGCACCGTTTCTGACGTCCGTGACGCGGTATTTTACCCCCTCAGAGAGATTGAGACACTGATTCCTGTAGGGACATCCCTCACAGGCGCTGGCCTCGCCCTGATACACGAACTCCTGACCGACGTCCGCGAGACGGGTACCGACGAGCGTGATGGTGGACATAGGCGGGCGTAAGCGTGGGGCTCGGTTAAGCCTCTCGCCACGGGGAAACTCCCCTATTCGGTTCGCCCGGTCAACTCGTCCAACTCGTCGAGGTACTCCTCGCGCGGCACTTGGTAGCACGAGCGGTACTCCACTTCGCCGCGGTCGAACTCGTCTGCGAGTTCCACGGCGGCAGCGAGTGCTTCATCGCGCGTGGGGAACCGCGGCGTCCGCGGCAGGGTGACTTCCGGTTCGAGGAAGAACTCGAAGTACCACGAGTCCGTCGCCCGTCGCTCCTGTGCCGGGCGGTTCGGGGTTCCTTGGGTGAGATACAGCGTCGGCATACACTCCGGCGGGAACTCGCGCGTGTCGAACACGTCCGGGCGATAGGCGAGGATACACCGTCCGTTCGGTTCCTCGTTCCAGACGACCCACGACTCGGGGAGGTTCTCGATGGACACTGAGAGCGGTTTGCGGCGGAACGGGGTAAGGTTTGTCGGTGTCACGTTCTCGACCTTGCATATAAAGGGGGTATAAGTTGTGATTTTTCATAATGAGGGATTCAGGCATTACAGGCCCATTAGTTCGTAAGTTCGGGCGTTTTGGGTACTTAATCTATATCATAAGAGACTTGTGCATGGACAACAGTTATATATGGTCTCGTCCTATCCATTAAACAGTATCGGGTGGTAGCAGTCCGCACGGTACACGGTCTATAACCATACGCTTCCGGGTGGATGGGACTCGCTGGAATACGCCGACTGGTTTCCGAAGCGATGGATGGCACGCACAATGATCCCGCGATTGACGCAGGAGTTACTGCGGGCGCGCACGCCGTCGCCCGACATGCCCCGCCGGAGAGCGATCGCGGTGTTCCGACCGACACATCTTTGTGAATGCGTGCCGACTACGTATGCCCCGCCGGTATCGGACCGCCCGGTCGGTCTCTCTCTCCCTCGGTCCATCCGAACTCCCAAACAATGCGTGATACAATGAAAGGTGACATCGAAACGCTGGACGACCTCAGCCGCAGTTACCAGGAATCGATGCCGGAAGACCTCCGTGAAACGAAGTCCTTCGACTGGTACCTACGGGAGGTGTACGAAGACCCGAAGGTAGCCCGAAACGCCCACCAGCGAGTCGCGGACATGTTCGACTACTACGGCACGGAGTACGACGAAGACTCCGGCGTCGTCGAGTACAGACTCGCGTCAGAAGACCCCATATTCGACGGGGAGAACACGTTCTACGGCCGTGAAATCCACCGTGCGATCCACGAGTTCGTGAACAAGGTGAAGAGCGGTGCGCGCGGACTCGGCCCCGAAAAGCGCATCAAGTTACTCCTCGGGCCGGTCGGGTCGGGTAAATCCGACTTCGACCGACAGGTCCGCAAGTATTTCGAGGATTACACCCTCAACGACGAGGGGCGACTGTACACCTTCCGGTGGACGAACCTCTGTGACGTCATCCCGGATCAGGACCCGTCCGACGACGTGATCCGGTCCCCGATGAATCAGGATCCGCTCGTCCTCCTCCCGCTCGAACAGCGCCAGCGCGTCATCGACGACATCAACGAGGAGCTAGACGCTCCCTATACGATCAAGAACGAACAGGCGTTGGACCCCGCGAGCGAGTTCTACATGGACTCGCTGCTGGCGTACTACGACGACGACATCAAACAGGTGCTCGAAAACCACATCGAGATATTCCGCCTCGTCGCCGACGAGAACAAGCGCCAGTCCGTCGAGACGTTCGAGCCGAAGGACAAGAAGAATCAGGACGAGACGGAGTTGACGGGCGACGTCAACTACTCGAAGATCGCCATCTACGGCGAATCCGACCCGCGCGCGTTCGATTACTCCGGCGCGTTCTGTAACGCGAACCGGGGCATCTTCAGCGGCGAGGAGTTGCTCAAACTCCAGCGGGAGTTCCTGTACGACTTCCTGCACGCCACCCAGGAACAGACCATCAAGCCGAAGAACAACCCGCGTATCGACATCGATCAGGTCATCGTCGGCCGGACCAACATGCCCGAGTACCGGGACAAGAAGGGCGACGAGAAGATGGAGGCGTTCAACGACCGGACGAAGCGCATCGACTTCCCGTACGTCCTCGAATACGAATCCGAGGCCGACATCTACCGGAAGATGCTCCGCAACGCGGACGTTCCGGACGTCCACATCGAGCCACACACCTTGGAGATGGCCGGCCTGTTCGGCGTCCTGACCCGCGTCGAGGAACCGGACACCGAGATGGTCGACCTCCTCCAGAAGGCCAAATCCTACAACGGTGAAATCGAGGACACGGACGACGTGGACGTGAAGAAACTCCGCGAGGAAGCCGAAGGCAAGGCCGACATCGGCGAGGGAATGGAAGGCGTCTCCGCGCGGTTCATCGGTGACGAGATCGCGGAAGCCATCATGAACTCCACGCACCGAAGCCGCGGCTTCCTGAGTCCGCTGTCGGTGTTCAACCACTTCGAGGAGAACCTGGAGAACCACGGTTCCATCCCCGAGGAGAACTTCGAGACCTACTACCGCTACCTCGAAACCGTTCGCGGCGAGTACCGCGAACGCGCCATCGAGGACGTGCGCCACGCGCTCGCCTACGACATCGACGAGATCCAGCGACAGGGCGAGAAGTACATGGATCACGTGATGGCCTACATCGATAACGCCACCGTCGAGGACGAACTGACGGGGCGCGAGCAGGAACCCGACGAGAGCTTCCTGCGCGCCGTCGAGGAGAAACTGGAAGTCCCCCGCGACCGCAAGGACGACTTCCGGCAGGAAGTGTCGAACTGGGTGTCGCGGCGCGCCCGCGAGGGGCAGGCGTTCGACCCGCAGGACAACGACCGCCTGCGCCGCGCCTTGGAGCGCAAACTCTGGGAGGACAAGAAACACAACATCAACTTCTCGGCGTTGGTGTCGGCGAACGAGATGGACAACGACGAACAGAACGCGTGGGTGGACGCGCTCATGGAGCAGGGCTACTCACGCGAGGGCGCAAAGGAGGTGCTCGAATTCGCCGGGGCCGAAGTCGCCCGCGCCGAAATGGAGGAGTGACCAGTGACCGAAGGGAACGACTACATCGACGACGCGAACCGTGAACTCCGCGAGACGTACGAGGAGCCGATGAGCCTTGCGGAGTACGTAGACGCGGCGTTCGAAAACCCGACTATCGCCTCGCACGCGAGCAAGTACCTCCTCGAAGCCATCGAGTCGATGGGTACCCGGAGCGTCGTGGAGGAGGGCGAGGAGAAGGAGCGTTACAACTTCTTCGACGACCCGCACAACGGCGGCGAACACGCCATCCTCGGCAACACGGAGGTGCTGAACGCGTTCGTGGACGACCTGCGGTCCATCGCGGCGCGTCGCGGCAAGGAGGAGAAGATAATCTGGTTCGCCGGACCGACGGCGACCGGAAAGTCCGAACTCAAACGCTGTCTGGTCAACGGCCTCCGGGAGTACTCGAAGACGCCCGAGGGACGGCGTTACACCGTCGAGTGGAACATCGCCACCGCGTCGGAAGCGCCGGGGCTGACCTACGGCGACGACGCGGTGGCGACGAGCGAGGAGCATTGGTTCGCCAGTCCCGTCCAGTCACACCCGCTCCTCGTCTTCCCGCAGCAGGTGCGAGAGCGACTGCTCGAAGGGTTGAACGACCGCATCGACGACCACCTCGACGTCCTCGTCGAAGGAAAAATCGACCCGTTCAGCCGGGAGGCGTACGACTATCTCGAAGAGCAGTACCGACGTGAGGGCGAGGAGGAACTGTTCACGGCCATTACCGACCCGGCACACCTCCGGGTGAAGAACTACGTCGTGGACATCGGCGACGGCATCGGCGTCCTCCACTCGGAGGACAGCGGCCGTCCCAAACAGCGACTGGTCGGTAGTTGGATGCAGGGGATGTTGCAGGAACTCGACTCCCGCGGACGCAAGAATCCGCAGGCATTCAGTTACGACGGCGTCCTCTCGCAGGGTAACGGCCTGCTGACCATCGTGGAGGACGCGGCCCAACACGCGGACCTGCTCCAGAAACTGCTCAACGTCCCCGACGAGAAGGCGGTGAAACTGGACAAGGGCATCCAGATGGACATCGATACGCAGCTCGTCATCATCTCGAATCCCGACCTCGAAGCCCAGTTGAACCAGCACGCGGACGCCGGCGGTGCGGACCCGCTTCGCGCGCTGAAACGTCGCCTCGACCGTCGGGAGTTCCGCTACCTGACGAACCTCAGTCTGGAGGCCGAACTCATCAGGCGCGAACTCACGAACGAGACGACGGTGTGGCAGGCGGACGTGTACGACGAACTCGACGCCCGGATTCGGGAATCGGTCGGCGTTCAGGTTCGAGACGGCGACGACATCAACGAGCGCGAAATCGCGCCGCACGCCATCGAATCCGCCGCGCTGTACAGCGTGGTGTCCCGACTCGACGCGAGCGACGTGCCCGCCGGACTCGACCTCGTCGACAAGGCCGTTCTCTTCGACCGCGGGTACCTGTTGGACGGCGACGAGCGCATCGAGAAGGACGATTTCGACTTCGACGACGACGCGACGGACGGGTCGGGCGGTATCCCGGTCACGTACACCCGTGACATCATTGCCGGACTGCTCAACGAAATCCGTGACCGGCACCACCCCGACTACGACGTCGAGCAGGTCATCATGCCTCGCGACGTTCTGAACGCGATGGCCGAGAGCATCGGCGACGCCCCCGTGTTCTCCGCGGCCGAGCGCACCGAGTACGAGAACCGCCTCGTGCCCGTGAAGAACCACATCTTCCAACAGCAGGAAAGCGACGTGCTGGACGCCATCATGCGCGACCGGCGGGTGGACGAGGAGACGGTGGCCGAATACATCGAACACGTCTACGCGTGGGCGACCGGCGAGGACGTCGAAAACGAACGCGGCGAGCCTATCGAACCGGACGCGCTGAAGATGAAGGTGTTCGAGACGGAACACCTCGGCCGGTTCACCCCCGACGCCTACGAGGTGAATCACGAACCGAGTCCGGCGGTGACCGAGTTCCGCCGGAACAAGGTCATCACCGCGTTGAACCGCCACGCGTGGGAGAACCGGAACGAGGAGTTCGAAGTCGGCAACATCGATCCGAAGGAGGTTCCGATCATCAAAACAGTACTCGCAAACAACGACTGGGACGACGTGCACCGCGTCTACGAGGACTTCAACCCCAACCAGTGGGAGAGTCCGCCGAAGAACACCGAGACGGCCGAGGTGAAAGAACAGGCCATCCAAAACCTACAGGACCTGTTCGGCTACTCGCCCGCCTCGGCCGAACTGACCAGCCAGCACGTCATGAATCAGGTGAGCTACAAATGGGATTGAGAGACGACCTCGAACGGTACCGTGAAGTCGGCGAGGACCGCCGTGAGGACCTCGCGGAGTTCATCCAATACGGCGACCTCGGCCAGAGTCTCCCGGACGAGATTCACATCCCCATCAAAATCGTGGACCTCCCGGAGTTCCAGTACGACCGCCGCGACAAGGGCGGCGTCGGCCAAGGGAAACCCGATGTGGGCGACCCGGTCGGTCAGCCCCAACCCCAACCCGGGGACGACGGGGACGAAGGCGACCCCGGCGACGAGTCGGACGAACACGGCTACTACGAGATGGATCCCGAGGAGTTCGCCGAGGAGTTGGACGACGAACTCGGCCTCGACCTCCAACCGAAAGGAAAGGAGGTCGTCGAGGAGATAGAGGGCGACTTCACCGACATGACGAAGACCGGTCCCGACAGCACGCTCGACTTCGAGCGGATGTTCAAGCAGGGACTGAAGCGAAAGCTCGCGATGGACTTCGACCCCGACTACATCCGCGAAGCGATGGGCGTCGAAGGCTGGGGACCGGACGAAGTGTTCCGATGGGCGCGGGAGAACAACCTCACCGTCTCGAAGCGGTGGGTCGAGGAGAACTACGACGACCTCCCCGCGGACGAGCGCTCGAAGTGGGAGAGCATCGAGGAGATGGAGTCGAAGGTCGAACCGACGACCACGGCACAGAAAATCCGGGAACACGGCGTCAAAAACATCCCCTTCCGTCGGGAGGACGAGCGCTACCGCTACCCCGAAATCATCGAGGAGCGCGAGAAGAACGTCGTCGTCGTCAACATCCGCGACGTGTCCGGGTCGATGCGCGAGAAGAAGCGCGAACTGGTCGAGCGGACGTTCACCCCGCTGGACTGGTACCTGACCGGGAAGTACGACACGGCGGAGTTCGTCTACATCGCCCACGACGCGGAGGCGTGGCGCGTCGAACGCGACGAGTTCTTCGGCATCCGGTCGGGCGGCGGGACGAAAATCTCGTCGGCCTACGAACTCGCGGGTCGCATCCTCGAAGAGGAGTACCCGTGGGCCGACTGGAACCGCTACGTGTTCGCGGCGGGCGACAGCGAAAACAGCCGGAACGACACCGAGGAGAACGTCATTCCACGGATGGAGGAGATTCCGGCGAACCTCCACGCCTACGTCGAAACGCAACCGGAGGGCAAGGCCATCAACGCGACCCACGCGGAGGAGGTCGAACGCCACTTCGACGAGTCGGATACCGTCGCCGTCAGCTACGTCAACGGTCCGGAGGACGTGACGGACGCGATTTACGAAATCCTCAGTACGGAGGCATCATGAACGAGCGAATCGAAACACAGCGCGAGGCGGAACAGGTGCGCGAACCGGTCGTGGAAGCGCGGAAACTCGCGCAGAAACTCGGTCTCGACCCGTACCCCGTCAAGTACTGGATCGTCGATTACGACGAGATGAACGAACTCATCGCCTACGACGGGTTTCAGGAACGATACCCGCACTGGCGCTGGGGGATGAAGTACGACCGCCAGCAAAAACAGGGTCAGTACGCGGGCGGCAAGGCGTTCGAAATCGTCATCAACGACGACCCCGCTCACGCCTTCCTCCAGCAGTCGAACAGCCTCGCGGACCAGAAAGCCGTCATCACTCACGTCGAAGCCCACTCGGACTTCTTCGCCAACAATCGCTGGTATCGGATGTTCGCGGACGAACTGGACGCGGCGGCGCTCCTCTCGCGTCACGCGGACCGCGTGCGTCGCATCATGAGCGACCCCGAAATCGACCGCGAGGAGGTCGAAAAGTGGATCGACAACGTCCTCTGCTTGCAGGACAACATCGACCAGCATCAGGCGTTCAAACACCAGCACCGAGTCGAAGACGAGGAACACGAGACGGACGAACTCGGGGACCAACTCTCGGAGATGAACCTCAGCGACGAGGTCCGTGACGAGGTGTTCGACGACGAATGGCTGGAAGCACAGGAGGAAAAACAGGCCGGGACGCTGGAGGAACCAGAAAAGGATCTCCTCGCGTACCTCCGCGACCACGGGCACGCCTACGAACCCGACGAGGGCAAGGCCGCCGAGATGGAGGAGTGGCAGACGGAGATTCTGGAGATGCTCCGCACCGAATCCTACTACTTCGCGGCCCAGAAGACGACGAAGGTGATGAACGAGGGATGGGCCGCCTACTGGGAATCGATGATGATGGGCGAGGAGTGCTTTGCGGGCACGGACGAGTTCATCGAATACGCCGACCACCAAGCCCGCGTCCTCGGGTCCCCGGGGCTGAACCCCTACAAACTCGGTAAACAACTCTGGGAGTACATCGAAAACACCGAAAATCGGCGCGAAGTCGTCCGGAAACTCCTTCGCGTGCGCGGAATCACGTGGCGTAACTTCCACGATGTCGTCGACTTCGAGCAGGTCGCGGACCTCCTCGAACCCGACCCGGCGCTGGAAACGGTAACGTCGGGGACGCTCTCGGACCTCCAATCGCTTCCCGCATCGAAAATCGATGCCGAGGCGCTGGAGCGTGCGAACGAAGGCGATATCGACGTCGATAGCCACCCGTGGAAGGTGCTCACCTACGAGGGACTGGCGGAGCGTCACTTCTCGCTCTGCAAACTCCAGAATCAAGGATTCCTCGAAGCCATCTCGCAGGCGGATTTGGAGCAGTACGCCCGCTACATGATGGACGACGAGCGGTACGGGAGCATCGAGGAAGCGATGGCAGACGTCGAGTACACCGCCGGATGGGACCGGATGTACGAGGTTCGGTCCAGCCACAACGACGTGACGTTCCTCGACGGCTTCCTGACCAAGGAGTTCGTGGTGGACAACGAGTACTTCACCTACGAGTTCAGTCGGACGACCGGCGACTATCGGGTGTCGAGTACGGAGTACGAGGACGTGAAGAAGAAACTGATGCTTCAGTTCACCAACTTCGGAAAGCCGACGATGGCCGTCTACGACGGCAACTACGACAACAAGAGCGAGTTGCTCCTCGGTCACCACTACAACGGTGTCATGCTGGATTTGGAGCAGGCAACGCGAACGCTCGAACGCATTTACGAACTGTGGGGCCACCCGGTGAACCTGAAGACCATCGTGAAGGAGATCGACGAACGCGACGCCGAAATCGCCCGGCGGCGTGATCGCGAACCGGAACCCGAAGAGCAGGGAAAACTCCTCCGTTACGATGGGAACGAGTTCGAGATGCGCGACCTGCCGTGGAGCGAAGTCGAGGACATCGCCGCGACGGACGTGGATTACAACACGAAACCGGACGAGTGGCTAGCGTGATTCGTAGAGTTTGATCTCGCCGCTGTCGACCACCACTTCGTATCCTTCGTACTCGAACGCCGCGTAGACGGAGACATCCCCGTGGTCCGACAGTCGCTGAAGCGCGTCGATATCGATGACGTCGGCGAGGACGGGTCGTAGTTCGGTCGCGTTCGTGTTTTGAACGTCGCCCAACGCCCGTGCGAGCGTCACGGCTATCGAATCCGGTGCCGTCCCGTACACCGTCCAATACGTCTCGTCGGACTCGTCCACCGAGGAGTCACTCGGCCGAATGGACTCCCGGTTCGGAAGAGCGGGCGGCACCTCCGGGGAGGAGTCGTCCGCGGTCAACCGAACGTATCGGTCCAGGGTTCCGCTTTCGACGGTCGAGGATACCATCTCGCCGTCCCGTTCGAGAACGCCGGCGTCGGCCAACTCCGGCAGATGGACGTGATGGAGGGTGATGTGAACCCGTTCTCGTTCGTTCTCGCTCGCCGTTCCCGACCCTTCCCACTCGGCGATTCGCCGTGCGATCGCCGAGATAGGTGCGCGGTCGGCGATTTCGACGAGGTAGCGACAGACGAGTCGTCGTCGCGGAGTCCCGAGGAGCGCCAAGAGGACGTCCGCGGAAACGTTCTCCACGTCCCCGGAGCGCCCGTGAACCGCGTCGAATAACGAACACAGCATCGCTATCGTCGCGTCGTCGTGGAGGTCCGGGTCGATATGGAAGTGTGCGAGGACGTTCTGCTGGCGGAGATACTCTGTCAACGAGTGTAAAAATCGAAACGCCGCTGTCCGGTCTACGTGCCGAAGCGACGACGATATCGAGTCGAAACAGAGTACCGTTTTCCCGTCGTTCGCCGACCATTGATCGAGATACAAGTGAATCGTGGTTTCGAGACGACCGAGGCTGGCGGGGCTAGCGAGCGAGATGGCGTTGCTATCACCGCGGGGCTCCAAGCGGTGTGTTCCGGTCCGTGCACCGCCGCCGCCGACGGAGATGATTCCGAGCTCCGTCGGTTCCTCGCCGACGTGCGATTCCCAGTGGTCGTACACAACCTTCGGAGCGCGGTTGTACGTCACGAGGAGGACGTTTCTATCCGCTTCCTCTTTGCACGATAACCAACGTATGCAGTCGTCATCGCCGTCTCGACCCAATGCGGCAGTGCAGAGGAGAATGGAACCGGTGCTGAATACGGAATCGCTTGCTATAGTCATGTCGTTTATTTCTGAAACTTATTTGCTTCTCCCGATCGGAGAACGTATCGTCTGACGTTTTATCTAGAGACAGCCGAGAATAATAAAGATATCCGCTAGTTCTTTGAATAGCCAAACATTCGCAGTTTGTTCTCGAATTTTACAAGGCTATTTTATGGCGGATTTGGTGTATTCTAATCCTGGTGGAATTATTGTATTGTGATCAAAATACGACACCGACTTCGCACGAATACTTCGACAGAAATCACCAGCACCGTTCATGATCCTCGTTTGTTATTCGAACGTGCGCCGCGACAGCACGGAGTCATCCCCGCGCACTGGTCCTCGCGACTTCGTTCCTCGAAAAGATACGAAATTGACATATGCGGTCAGGGATTTGAACCACCTGAAGACGCTTCCTCGCCTTCGGCGAGACTGCCTCTTCCGTACTTCAAATCCCAGACGCTGCGCTTTTCCTCGTCACACGGGAAGAGCGAAGCTCTTCCCTGCTCTCGTTCGCTACGCTCACGAGAACTTTGTTCCTCGAAAAAGTGCTCGGTCAGGGATTTGAACCCTGGTCCTCGGCTCGAAAGGCCAAGATGATTGGCCGGACTACACCAACCGAGCGTAGCGCGCTTCTGCGCACTCATTGCTTTCTGGTGGACTAGTTTAAACCTTCCGTTATCGACCGACAGCGGGCGGATTTCGCGTCAATCGGTGCCACCCCGTTTGGGATGGGGTGTCAGTCTACTTCCCCTCGAATTCGGGTTCCTGTTTTCCCATGAAGGCGGTGATTCCTTCCATCAGATCGTCGGTGGCCATCAGGTGGCCGAAGGCTTGCGCCTCGATTTCGAGTCCCGCTTCAGTGCTCTCCCAGCCCTTGAGCATCGCACGCTTCGTGAACTTCTGTGCGATCGGCGGGCCGCCCGCGAGTTTCGCGGCGAGTTCGAACGCGCTGTCCTCGAACTCCTCGGTCGGCACGACCTCGTTCACGAAGCCGTAATCGGCCATCGTCTCGGGGTCGAAGCGGTCCGCGGTGAAGATTATCTCCTTCGCTCGTCCCTCACCGACGATGTGCTGGAGGCGTTGGGTGCCGCCCCATCCCGGTAAGAGGCCGAGGTCGTGTTCCGGTTGGCCGAGTTCGGAGCGCTCGCTGGCGATTCGAAGGTCGGCACACATGGACAGTTCCATGCCGCCGCCGAGACAGTAGCCGTCGATTCCGGCGACGACGGGCATCGGACAGGATTCGAGTTTCCCGAACGTCTCCTGGCCCTTCCGCGAGAGGTCGATGGCACCGATGGGGTCGGCACCGCCCGCGGCCATGCTCTGAACGTCGGCACCGGCGGAAAACGCCTTGTCGCCCTCGCCCGTGATGAGGATTGCGCGAACGTCGTCGTCCGCCTCCAACTGGTCGATTGCCTCGGCGAGTTCGTCGAGGAGTTGCCCGCTGATGGTGTTCATGCGGTGCGGACGGTCGAGGACGATCTGGCCGACCATCTCGCCCGGTTTCTCGATGCGGACGGCTTCGAACTCGATACCCTCGTCCTCGTCTTTGTCCGCGAAGCCGCCGACTTCGGCACGCTCTTCGAGGTAGTCCGCGGGTTCGTAGCGCGCCGCACCCGTCTCCTCGTGGAGGGATTCGAGCGTTTCGAGCAGGGTGTCCAGTCCGGCGTCGTCGGCCATCCGGGCCGGGCCTTCCGGGAAGCCGGCGCCGAGCATGACCGCCTCGTCGATCTCGTTCGCCGGTGCGACGTCGTTGCCGACGAGATTCGCGACTTCGTTCGCCATCACGGCCTGCAGGCGGAGGACGATGTCCTCGCTTCCGGCGTCTGTCGGGACGTCCACGCCGCCGTTCTCGTAGTCGTAAAAGCCCTTCCCGGTCTTCTTGCCGAGGTTTCCTTCCTCCACCTTCTCGGCGAGGAGCGGGCACGGTTCGTAGGCGTCACCGAGCACCTCGTGCATGTATTCGAGGACGTGGTAGCCGACGTCGACGCCGACTTGGTCGGCGAGTTCGAAACTGCCCATCGGCAGGCCCATGTCGAACTTCGTCGCGCTGTCGACTTCCTCGACGGTGGCGTCGCCGGACTCGACGATCCACGCCGCCTCGTTCATCAGGGGAACGAGGACGCGGTTGACGATGAAACCGGGGCTGTCCTTGCGCACGCGAACGGGAGTTTTGCCCATCTCCTCGGCCAACTCCTCGGTCACGTCGAGAACCTCCTCGTCGGTGTGTGCGCCCGTGATGACCTCGACGAGTTGCATCCGAACTGGCGGGTTGAAAAAGTGCATTCCACAGAACCGTTCGGGGCGGTTCGTCACCTCGGAGAGTTCCGTTATCGAGAGGCTGGACGTGTTCGTGGCGAAGATGGCGTGGTCCGGGGCGTACTCCTCCAGTTCGCCGTACACGTCCTTCTTGATGGCCATCTTCTCGGGAACAGCTTCGATAACGAAATCCGCGTCGGCGACGGCCTCTTCGAAGTCCACGAGGGGTGTCACGCGGTCCAGCGCGGCGTCCGCTTCCGCCTCGCTGATCTGTTCTTTTTCCGCGAGTTTCCCCAGACTCCACTCGATTCCCTCGTAGCCGTTCTGGACGAACTCCTCTTCGATGTCGCGCAGGTTCACGTCGAATCCCGCAAGTGCGGCGACTTCCGCGATTCCGTGGCCCATGTTGCCAGCACCGAGAACCGCTATGGTGTTGATATCTTCGAGCGCCATGTGAGAACCCTCGTTACGGGGGTGTTTCAACGTTTCTCTCTACTAACTAATAAACTTTCTTCGAGTTTATATCCGGTTACAAAACGATTTATCCGTTGCCCCGTAAGTCGTTGGCATGGACTTCGAACTGACCGACGAGCAGCAAGCGATCCGTGACGAAGTGCGACGATTCGCCGAGAACGAGGTCGAACCCATCGCCAAGGAGTACGACCAGAAGGAGGAGTACCCGTGGGAGATCATCGACAAGGCCGCCGAGATGGGCCTGACCGGCGCGAACATTCCCATCGAGTACGGCGGCGCGGGCTACTCGCCCCTCGAAGTCGCCATCATCGTCGAGGAACTGTTCGCCGTGGACCCCGGCATCGGCCTCTGTATCACGAGTACGGCCTTCGGCGGCGACGCCATCCGCGAGTTCGGCACCGAAGAGCAGAAAGAGGAGTACCTCGCCCCCGTCGCCGCCGGCGACGCCGTCATGGGTACCGCCATCAGCGAACCCGACACGGGATCCGACGTTTCGTCGGTTTCCACCACGGCCGAGAAGGACGGCGACGAGTGGGTCATCGACGGCAACAAGATGTGGATCACGAACGGGTCCATCGGCGACTTCTTCGTCGTCATGACGAAGACCGATCCCGAGGCCGAGGATCGCTACGCCGGCTTCTCGCAGATCATCGTCGAATCCGACCGCGACGGGTTCGAGGCCGACAAGATAACCGGCAAACTCGGCATCCGCGCCTCCGACACCGCCGAACTCATTTTCGACGACGTGCGCGTCCCCGAGGAGAACCTCGTCGGGACGCGCGGCATGGGTTTCCTCCAACTCATGCAGTTCTTCGACGAAACTCGGACGGCCGTCGCCGCACAGGGCGTCGGTATCGCCAAGGGTGCCTGTGAACGCGCCCTCGATTACGCCCAAGAGCGTGAACAGTTCGGGCGTTCAATCAGCGACTTCCAAGCGATTCAGCACAAACTCGCCGAGATGCACACGAACACGGAAGCCGCGCGCAACCTCACCTACAAATCCGCGTGGAGCGTCGCCAACGGCGACGGGCAACTGACCCAACTCGCGTCGATGGCGAAGGAGTTCTCCTCGCGTATCGCGGTCGAATGTGCGGACGAAGCGGTCCAGATTCACGGCGGGTCCGGGTACGTCAACGACTTCGACGTGGAGCGACTGTACCGCGACGCAAAGATCACCCAAATCTACGAGGGGACGACGGAAATTCAGAAGAACATCATCGCTCGCGAACTGCTTGGAAAGGGTTTCTGAGGCCGTTCCACTCGTGCCTACATGTGTAGGCATAGTTCTTTTACGGGAGTTGGATGTTGTATTAATAACGATGAGTTCCGACTTTACCGGCGTTCCGGGAGCGAATTCGAAGAACGACGACGTCCATTCGGACGACCTCGATGCGATGATGGCGGTGTTAGCGGACTATCGCCGTCGCTACGTCCTCTACCATCTTCGAAACTGCGAAACGCCCGTCGAACGCGAGGAACTCGCCGACCGGATCATCGACTGGGACGACCGGACGACCGAACACGACAAGCCGGACGTTCTCACCGAACTCCATCACAAACACATCCCGAAGCTGGAGGAGGCCGGCATCATCGAACGGGACGGCGAACGCGTTCTACTCGACGAGTCGGACGTGCCGATAACGTCGTACCTCGACCTCATCAGGGAGTTAGAACCCTCCACGAGTTTCTAGCTGGCACCATCGGGGACGGTATCTATCCTCTCTCCTCGATTCCGAATCGGGGAACGACTGCCCTTTCATTCGTCGTCTTCGTGGCATTTCCGCCGTCTCATCTCCTTCTTCCGATGACTAATTTGATTCAACTAGTCATCTTCTTGACAAAATATTCTTCTACTCTTATATTTTGCAATATTTTCGAATATTAAGATTAATGTGTGGCTGATAGTATGTGTAAACGAATGCCACGAAAACCGACGCGCCGTTCTTTCTTGAAGGGCGCAGGGGCCGCACTAACCGGAGTAGCACTGACGACGCCGACCGTTTCGGCACAGTCGCGGGAAGATCGATATATCGTCGACTTACGGGACGCCTCGTCCGACGTTCTCGACGGACTCGAAGTCGTCCATCGGTTGGACCAGATCGACATCGCCGTGGTCGAGGGCGAAAAAAGCGACGTCAGCGGAACGCGCCACTCGAAGGACGTCGAGATGGAGTTCGATCGAGCCGAAACCGAACACCACGAGAACCCCCACCACCATCCGCACGACACGCGCTACGACCTGCAATGGGACAAACAGGCACAGGACGTCCTGAAAGTCCACCGCAAGACGCGCGGCGAGGGAACGCGCGTCTCGGTCATCGACTCGGGTGCGCTCGAAACGCATCCGGACCTCCGGCACGCGCTCAACACGGACCTCTCGATGAACTTCACCGGCGACGGCGGGGACTTCAACCCGATACTGAGCGACCACGGAACGCACTGTGCGGGCATCATCGCCGCGGACGGATCGAACGAGGACGGCGTCATCGGCACCGCACCCGACACCGACCTCGTCGCCCTTCGCGTGTTCACCGGACCGTTCGCCGTCTTCGGCGACATCATCGCCGCGATGGAACACAGCGCGGAGATCGAATCCGACGTGGCGAACATGAGTCTCGGCGCGTATCCGCTCCCGAAGGATGCCGACACGGAACTGTTACAGGAGTCCATCGAACGGGCGGCGGACTTCGCGAACGAACAGGGAACGCTCATGGTCGCGGCGGCGGGGAACGACGCCGTGAATCTGGACGAGGATGGCGACGTCATCAGCCTCCCGAACGAGGCGGACAACGTGATGAGCATCAGCGCGACCGGCCCCATCGGGTTCCTCTGGGACGACGAGAAGCGCAAGGAGAAGCACGAGGAAAAACGCGGCCACGGCGGTTGGCATCACGACCGTCGTCACTACCGGCGGGCGCTTCGCCGTCTCCGCGAACCGACGACCGAACCGGCGTACTACACCAACTACGGCGCGGAGGCTATCGACATCAGTGCCCCCGGCGGGAACTTCGACCGAGAAGCGCCCGAGGACGCGAACGCACAGTACGACATGGTACTTAGCACGGTCTTCGAGTGGGGCGACGAGGACGACGACGCGGACATGGTTCCCGCGTACGCGTGGAAGGCGGGGACGAGCATGGCAGCACCGCAGGTGGCCGCCGTCGCCGCGCTGGTGAAGAGCGTCAACCCGCACGCGACGCCCGCCGAAGTGCGAGCGCATCTCGAAGCCACCGCCCGTGACCTGCGCGACCCGACGTACCACGGCGAAGGGCACCTCGACACGAAACACGCCGTGTGGCGGAACATTCGGAATCACCACCATCGACACGAACGCGGACACGGCCACGACGATGGCGACCATCACGGCGACGGACGCGGCCACGACGACGATGACGGCCACGGGCACGACGACTGACTATTCAGTCCTTCGGCAACGAGAAACCCGACGGCCCTCCTCGTTCTTTTTCCCGGTCGGATTCGATCCGCACCCGTCGTAACGATGGCCGTTTTCGAATCAGTCCGACTCGTACTCGGCCCAGATGTATCGGGTCGCGACCGAACGGTACGGCCGCCACCGTTCGCCGATTTCACGCATCTCCTCGCGCGTCAACTCCTCGCCGTCGCCGTACAACTGCTGGATGCCGCGCCGAACCGCGAGGTCGCCCAATGGGAGAATATCCTCGCGCTCCAGCACGAACAACAGGTACATTCTGGCGGTCCAGTCCCCGACGCCCTTGATTTCGGTTAGCGCGTCCACGACCTCCTGGTCCGAGTGGTCGGCCAACCCTTCCACGGTAAAATCGTCGCGCTGGAACGCACGCGCCGCGTTCTTGAGATACTCGACCTTCGTGCGCGAAAGCCCAGCGTCCCGAAGGGCCGCCTTCTCGGCGGCGAGTACCGCTTCCGGCGTCACGTCCCCGAGCAAGGTGAAGACGCGTTCTTTCACCGCCGCCGCGCTCGCCGTCGACAGTTGTTGATTGATAATGGAGATACAGAGCCGCTCGTACTCCGTCCAGTTCGCCTCCGTGTACGGGTCGTGTTTGTCGAGCAATTTGGCCATCACGGGGTCCGTTCGGAGGACGGTCTCCACGTCATCGAAATCCGTCCCATTCCCGTCGCGGGATGTCTCCATACTGTCCTTCGGTAGGGATTCGAACGTAAAAAACGGCGTGTTTGGAGCCGTTCACACCGCGTCCCCGTGTTCACGTCACCTTCGAACGCGGTCGATCACCCTTCCTGTTCTTCCTCTTCTTCCATCTCGGCTTCCTCCTCGCCGTCGACGCGGCGACGCACGTCCACCTGATAGTGTTCGAGGATGTCGCGGCCGAGGAGGACCGGGTAGTCCATGTGGCCTCGGTCCTCGATGCTCGCGGTGACGGTGTGGCGGTTGCCGCCGACACCGATGACCACGTCCACGACGGGGCGCGACTTGCTCGACTTTCGGCTTCCGGACTTGACGCGCGTCATGCTTTTGATGGGTCCGGCACCGATCTGCGCCGCGAGTTTGGTGTCGATGCTCGACCGAGTGGCACCGGTGTCGGATTTGGCGACGACCGTTTCCGACCCGCTCGTCCCGCTCACCAGGACCTCCTCGGTGTAGCCGATGACGACCGGTTCCGTCGGTTCCGACGTGGCGCTGACGGGTTTACACGACGGGACGGAATCGTCCAGCGTAGCGGAGAGTTCGTCGACGCGGGTGTCGTCCACTTCGCCGCCGCCCGCTTCGATCGCGACTTTTGCGATGTACGGGGCCGCGCTCCGTCCGGTCGCCTTGTACAGTCCCTTGAACCCGGCCGTCGGGTTCACTTCGAGGACGTACCAGCCGTCGTGCCCTTCGATGAGGTCCACACCGGCGTAGTCGAGGCCGATGACGTCGGTCGCTCGGCGGGCGATGTCGACCACGTCGTCGGGAAGCGCGTCGGACATGTCCTCGACGTCGCCGCCGAGCGCGACGTTCGTCCGCCAGTCGTTTTCCGGCGCGTAGCGGTTCATCGCGCCGACGATCCGGTCGCCGACGACGTAGACGCGGAGGTCCCGGTGTCGCCCCTCGTCGCGCTCGATGAGTTCCTGCAGGAACGCCTGTCGTTCGCCGACGCGCGGGTTGACCAACTCGTCCGCGCCGACCTTCCACGTCCCGCCGCCGTGCGTTCCGATGGCGGTCTTGTAGACGGCCTCCTCGCCGTAGTTCGACCGCCCGTCGTTCAGGCGGTCGGTGTTGAGCGCGAGGAGCGCGTCCGGGACTTGGACGCCCGCGTTCGTGAGACTCGCCGCGGTAGAGAACTTGTGAATCGCCGTCATGACCGCCTTGGGACGGTTGAGGGTCGGTACGAGCGAGTCGTAGATGTTCGCGAGACCGAGGGCCTCCGAGGGTTGTTCGGTGTTGGACAGCAGCAGTCGGTTCGCGACGACGTCGATGTCGGGTTCGAGCGTGATGGACCCGTCCTCTATCTCGACCGCCGTGTTCTCGTGGCGAAGCCACTCCGGTTCGTGGCCGAGGTCTTCGATGGCGTTGCAGATCGCTTTCGTTTCCTTGCTGTTGTGCAGACTGAGTACCCCTACGCAAACAGGTGAACCGTCAGAATCCATGTACGGTACATTTCGCCCGTCCGGCCTTAAATCGTTCTCACTTGATTTGAAGCGTCAACGGCTCTCACGGAATGGTTTCGGAATCGGACAGGTGTAGTAGTATGTTTTTATGCGGTCGCCCCTGAGTGCTGTACATGACCGGGGACGATGCGGAGCCGTTTACCTACAATGGCGGTATCGTGAAGCCGGGCGAGACGCAGAACATCCGGTACGGGATCAGCGAGACGTATCTCGGTGATCCCGTACGGATTCCCGTCACTATCATCAACGGGGAGTATCCGGGGCCGACGGTTTTTCTCTCTGCGGCGGCACACGGCGACGAACTCAACGGAATCGAGGTCGTCCGAGAGGTCGCCTACGACTGGAATCACGAGGAGTTACACGGCACCATCGTCTGTATGCCCGTACTCAACGTACCCGGCTTCCTCGCCCAACAGCGATACCTTCCCATCTACGACCGCGACCTGAACCGCTCGTTCCCCGGCCGTGAGGATTCGACGAGCGCGAAACGGATGGCCGATCAGATATATCGGAACTTCCTCGAACCGTGTGACCTCGGTATCGACTTTCACACGTCCACACGCGGCCGGACGAACATGCTCCACGTCAGGGCCGACATGCAGGACCCCGACGTCGCCCGGTTGGCACGCGCGTTCGGTTCGAACGTCATCATCTCCTCGTCAGGCCCGTCCGGGACGCTTCGACGGGAGGTGACCGACGGCGGCGCGCCGACGATAACCATCGAGATGGGCGAGGCCCACCGATTCCAGCGACACTTCATCGACCGGGCGCTCGAAGGCGTGATGAGCGTTTTCGCGGAGTACAACCTCCACCCGGACGACCCGGTGAAGTGGCCGGGTTGGCGGACCGTCATCGACGACGAGAAGGAAAAGACGTGGCTTCGCGCGGACGCCGGTGGCCTCGTCGAGATGCACTACGATCGCGGCTCGTTGGTTTACGAGGGAACGCCAATCTGTTCCATCACGAACCCGTTCAAGACGGAACGCGAAACCGTTGAAGCGCCCTTCACTGGCCTCCTCGTCGGTGTTCTCGAAAACCCGGTGGTGTATCCGGGCAACCCGCTCTGTCACATCGTCGAACTGAACGCGGACACCCGCCGGGCGCTGAAACGCGACCGGGCGCACGCCGAAACCGAGGGTGACGTGCAACCCCCGGGATACGTCGGCACGCCCGAACTCGCCGACCAGTGACCCCGGGTCGTTTCGACCGAGAAACCGGCAATCTTCGAGTTGACGACTCGACGACAGCTAATTTTGCCGCAAAACGGAAGCCGGACGGGCGAGAGGTCCGAATACCGCACTGATGGGGCACATTTGCGCCGAAATTCGACATCCGAAGCTCCCTTCGGAAGAGCTATCAACGCGGCCGCAGTTCGCCGGCGCGAACGCGGACAGGTAGTAACTTCTATTTGCTCCGAGTACCGACCATCCGATTGGAATGAGTCAATCGTACAACCGGGGCCTCATCGAGGACTTCGGCCGTTGGCGCGAATTTTCGGCCGGGATGTGGGCCTGGATTTTCCACAAATTTACCGGGTGGGTACTCATCGGCTACCTGTTCACGCACATTGCCGTGTTGAGTACCGCTACCGTTGGTGATGGGACCTACTACACCAATACCATCCAAGGACTCGAAGGGCTGACCATCGTCCGAATCGGTGAAATCGGTCTGCTCGCCGTAGCCGTTTTCCACATTCTCAACGGCGTCAGACTCCTCTTCGTCGACTTGGGTGTCGGACTCGAATCGCAGGACAAGAGCTTTTACGCCTCGCTTATCGTGACGGCCGTCATCGTCTTGGCGAGCGTTCCGACGTTCATGGAGGGGGCGTTCTGAATGGCTGAGCGCTACTCTTCCTTCCAGAGCGGAAGCATGACGTGGTTCCTCCAGCGCATCACGGCGGCGTTTCTCGTCGTCGTGCTGGCGTTCCACTTTTTCATGCTCCACTTCGTCCACCACGCGCCCGAGATAACGTTCGCGGGGACGCAAGCACGGATGTCCCAGTGGGGGTACTTCCTCACGATGACGCTGTTCCTCATCACGGCGGCGTTCCACGGCGTCAACGGCGTCTACGCCGCCCTGCTCAATCAGGGCCTCACGGGCGGTCGAAAGACCGCGGTCAAATGGGTCCTCATCGTGGCCGGCGTTCTGCTCTCGGCACAGGGAATCTACGTCGCACTCGTCATGAACGGGTTGATATCATGAGCACGCAACTATCCGAAGAGACGGAAGCCGAAACCGAAACGGAGCGCATCGAAACCCCCGGCGACCGCCGCCGAGCGGAAAAGAAGGCCCGAAACGAGCAGTCAACCGAGGCGCAGGAGTCGCCCGAGACGGACGAGGAGACGGTCCACCTCAAGGTGTTCCGCTACGACCCCGAGGTCGAGGGGAAGATGGAACCCCGCTTCGACGACTTCCACGTTCCCCTCGAGAAGGGGATGACCGTCCTCGACGCGTTGATGTACGCACGTGACCGCTTCGACACGACGCTCACGTTCCGTCACTCCTGTCGGCAGGCTATCTGCGGCAGCGACGCGCTGTTCATCAACGGCACGCAGCGACTCGGGTGCAAGACCCAGATTTCGGACTTGGACGGGCCGGTCCGCGTCGAACCGCTCCCGCACGCCGAGGTCGTCAAGGACCTCGTGGTCGATATGGAGCACTTCTACGACCAGATGCACTCGGTCGAACCCTACTTCCAGACGGACGACGAGCCGAGCGACGAACTGGAAGAACAGCGCCAGTCACGCGAGAACCGCGAGAAGATCAAGATGTCCACGCGCTGTATCTGGTGCGGCGCGTGTATGTCCTCGTGTAACATCGCGGCCGGCGACAACCAGTATCTCGGCCCGGCGGCGCTGAACAAGGCGTTCCGGTTCGCCATGGACAAACGCGAAGGCGAGGACATGCGGGAACACCGCTTCGAAACCCTCGATCAGGAACACGGCGTCTGGCGCTGCCAGACCCAGTTCTCCTGTACGAACGTCTGTCCGAAAGACATCCCGCTGACCGAGCACATTCAGGAACTCAAACGGGAAGCGGTGAAGAACAACCTCAAGTTCTGGTAAGCCTAATTCAGACACAATGTACGAACACGACGTAATCGTCGTCGGTGCGGGCGGTGCGGGACTTCGTGCGGCCATCGCGGCCCACGAGGAGGGTGCGGACGTCGCCCTCGTCACGAAGCTTCATCCCGTGCGAAGCCACACCGGCGCGGCGGAAGGCGGTATCAACGCGGCACTGAGAGAGGGCGACGACTGGGAACTCCACGCCTACGACACGATGAAGGGGTCGGACTACCTCGGCGACGCCCCGGCGATCGAGACGCTCTGTCAGGACAGCCCGAAAGAGACGATTCAGCTCGAACACTGGGGGATGGCGTTCTCCCGCGAGGACGACGGTCGGGTGTCCCAGCGCCCGTTCGGGGGACTCTCGTTCGCCCGAACGACCTACGCGGGCGCGGAGACGGGCCACCACCTGCTCCACACCATGTACGAGCAGGTCGTCAAACGCGGCATTCAGGTGTACGACGAGTGGTACGTCACCAACCTCGCCGTCACGAATCAGGACGACCCCGCGGAGCGCGACTGTCACGGCGTCGTCGGCTACGACATCAAGTCGGGCAACGTCGAAGGCTTCGTCGCCCGAGATGGCGTCATCCTGACGACCGGCGGCCTCGGACAGGTCTTCGACCACACGACCAACGCGGTGGCCAACACCGGCGACGGTGCCGCGATGGCCTACCGCGCGGGCGTCCCGCTGGAGGACATGGAGTTCATCCAGTTCCACCCGACGACGCTTCCCTCGACCGGGGTTCTCATCTCCGAGGGCGTGCGCGGCGAGGGCGGCATCCTCTACAACAGCGAGGGCGAGCGGTTCATGTTCGAACACGGCTACGCGAACAACGAGGGGGAACTCGCCTCCCGTGACGTGGTCGCCCGTGCCGAACTGACCGAAGTGAACAACGGACGGGGAATCAACGACGAGTACGTCCACCTCGACATGCGCCATCTCGGCGAGGAACGCATCATGGACCGCCTCGAAAACATCCTCCACCTCGCGGAGGACTTCGAGGGCGTCAACGCGCTCGAAGAACCGATGCCCGTCAAACCCGGTCAGCACTACGCGATGGGCGGCATCGAAACCGACGAGAACGGTCACACCTGCATCGACGGCCTGTACGCAGCGGGCGAGTGTGCCTGCGTGTCCGTTCACGGCTCGAACCGCCTCGGCGGCAACGCGCTGCCCGAACTCATCGTCTTCGGTGCCCGTGCGGGCCGTCACGCCGCCGGGACGGACCTCGGCGAACCGGAAATCACGACCGGCAAGACGGACGACACCGAGATGGGCGATGTCGATACGCCCGTCGAACCCGGTGCGGTCGCATCGGACGACGACGGCGCGGTGGCCGACGGCGGCGCGACGCTCGCCGACCCGACCCAGACGGTCGAAGCCGCGTTGGAGGCCGAGCGAAACCGCGTCGAAACCCTCCTCGAAAAGGACGACGGCATCCAGCAGGCCGAACTCCGCGCAAAACTCCAGAAGGCGATGACGGCGAACGTCAACGTCTTCCGGAACGAGGACGGCCTCAAGCAGGCCCTTCGCGACATCCGCGAGGTCCGCGAGGAGTATCAGGACGTGTACGTCAACGACCCGTCCCGCACCTTCAACACCGACCTCATCCACACCATCGAGATGCGGAACCTCATCGACCTCGCCGAGGCCATCACGCTCGGCGCGCTGGCCCGCGACGAGTTCCGCGGCGCTCACTGGCGACAGGAGAACCAGAACCGCCGCGACGACGTGTGGCTGAAACACACGCTCCTTTCGTGGGAGGACGGCACGCCGCAACTCTGGTACAAGCCGACCATCCTCGAAGGCGAGAACAAGACGTACGAGCCGAAAGAACGCAGTTACTAGAACCCACCTTTTGCTGCGGTCGCAGGCGGAAACGACGGCGGCCGCCGCCGTCGTTTCCGCTTGCCCCCTGGCAAAAGCTGGACCAAAAGCATACCTCCTTCATTTTGCCGAACGACTCGCCCAGCGAGTCGTTCGGCTCCATTCAGTCGGTAGCCCGGAAAATCTCCGATTTTCCGGTGACGAACTCGGAACGAGCTTTCGCTTGCTGATTTCGGTGGTCGCGCCGCTCTTCGTTTTCCAGTGTTTACGTAGAAGTCGTTTCGTTCGTTTGCGTCGGTACGTCCGTCATTTCGTCCGTTTCATCCGGCGAGCGTCGTGAGAAGCGCGTTGACGCTCCATCCGGTGGCATCGACGATTTTGAAACCGAGATAGATACCGACGATTCCCATGATACCCGGCAGTTCGGGCGGTGCGGGAATCGGCGCGCCGACGAACTTGAACAGTGCGCCGGTCAGCAGTCCGGTCAGTAGCGCGAGCGCGGTGAGTGTGTAATCCATCGGCTATGCACTCCGAAGACGGCGGTGAAAAGTGGTTCGGAGTCAACGGCACTGTGAGAGCGTGTGCGCCGCCGCCAACGGCATCGATATCCACGCCTCGTCTCGTGTAATGTCGGCGATGATGGCTAACTCGTCGCCGTCCTCGTCTTCGTCGACGGCGAACATCACGTCGCCGTCGGGAATCTGTTCGTCCAAGTCATCGGTTGCGCGTGTCCAATTCAGATTCGATCACCGTCATTCACTCGCCGTTGCTTGGCAAGCACGGAGGTGTATCTCGCCTTCATCCCCTTTGTTATGGACTTCCTTCCGCGTCACAATAACCCCTTACCGGGCCGAAAACCGCGGTTTCGAGGGGTTGACGGGGTAGTAGGGGTATCGAACAGCGTCGGGCCGGAAGTACGCGCTGGATAACAAAGTACCAGCCGAGAATACGACCCTCACGGACTGATTTCGATGCCTTTCCGAGAACAACGGACGGACCAGCACCGCACGAAAACAGCACGTGAGTTATTACCGACATGAGCCACGAAACGAACGACTCCTGGTGGGCCAAAATCACACAGCCGGTGTTGGAGTTCCCCGTCGATTTAGCTATCCTCGGTATCGTCGTCATACTCCTTTCACTTGCGCTCGTACAACCGATGGTGTACGGAACCCCGCTCGCCGTCGCGTTGGGACTTCCGCTCGTGTTCTTCGCGCCGGGGTACGCCCTCGTCGCGTTCCTGTTCCCGAAGGAGGGGTCGTCGCAGTCGCAGAAGTGGACGAGTCCGGCACGGGTCAGACAGCACGGCGTCACGGGCGGCGAACGCTGTGCACTCTCCTTCGGCGTCAGCGTCGCCCTTTTGACGCCGGTCGGAGTGCTGTTTTCGCTCGCTCGCCTGCCGTTCGTCCCGGTGTACGTCATCGCCGCCGTCGCCGCTTTCACGCTCCTCGTCTCGATCTTCGCGGTCGTTCGCCGGTTCAACGTCCCGAAAAAGAGCCGACTGTCGGTGTCGGTCCGCGGCGGCGTAACCCACCTGTACCGTGTCATCTTTCACGAGGAGTCGGCGGCGGACGTGGTACTCAATCTGGCGCTCGTCCTCTCGGTCATCGTCGCGCTGACGACCGTGGGATTCGCCGTCGCCGCCCCGCAGGATGGGGAACACTTCTCGAACCTGTCGTTGCTCACGCGGAACGATAACGGGGACTACGTCACGGAGGGTTACCCCACGAACATCACGGCGGGCGAGTCGAACCCCGTGTTCGTCTCGGTGCAGAACCACGAGGACGAGACGACGGAGTACACCGTCGTCGCCCAACTTCAGCGCGTGGAGCAGCGCCCGAACGGCGGTGCGCGCGTCACGGAACGCGAGGAGATAGGCCGGTTCGACCGTCGGGTTTCGGCGGGTGAGAGGTGGCGAACGCGCCACGACATCGATCCGACCATGACCGGTGAGGACCTTCGCCTCGTCTATCTCCTCTACAAGGGCGACCCGCCGAGCGACCCGACCACGAGTAACGCCGCCCAACACACCCAAATTTGGGTCAACGTGACGGCATAATGTGGCCGTGGGAACATCTCGCGTTCGGCTATCTCACCTACTCCGTCTTCAGACGCCTGTGGACGGGACGCGCGCCGCGAAGCGACGCGGTGGTCGTCCTCTGCGTTGCGACGCAACTTCCCGACCTCGTGGACAAACCGCTCGCGTGGTCCCTGTCGGTGCTTCCGAGCGGGCATTCGCTGGCCCACTCGCTCGTCACCGCGGCCCCGCTGTCTGCGGTGGCGCTCCTCTTGGCCCATCGAGCGAAGCGAACCGATATCGGCGTCGCGTTCACGGTGGGCTACCTCTCGCACCTCGCGGGGGACATCATCTACCCCGTCGCCGTCGGCAAGACGCCCTCGTTCGACTTCCTGCTGTGGCCCCTCGTTCCCGTCCCGACCGACCGATCGGGTCTCGGGTTTCTGGCACGATTCCACGAGTACTTCGGCGACTACGTCACACACCTCGGCGACCCGGCAATCAGGGGGTACATCGCGCTCGAACTCGGCCTGCTGCTAGGAGTGTTCTGCCTCTGGTTGTTCGACGGAATGCCGGGCGTGCCGCGGAAAATCGTCCGCTACGCCCCGGTAATCGGTCGATAACGACAACTCGGAGACGTCTCTTACTCTTCCGAAAGCACCGTTCCGCAGTGATGACAGGTGACGTTTTCCGGGTCGTTTCTGGCACCACACGACGGACAGTTCGCTTTGTCCGCCGGGTCCGTGGAATCGCCTCCCGATTGTGACGACGAGCCAATCGCGATAAGCATGAGTCCCGCGATGATGATGCCGATTTGGCCGAAAAAGGAGCCGATGCCGAAGAAGACGAGCGCGATTCCGGCCGCGACGAGCGGATTTTCCATACTTCCGCCAGCGATGGCCGAATAATAAGTTTTGTCAGGTGTCCTGCCTATCTGAACCGCTTGTACATGTCCGTCAGCAGGTTCATCATTCTCGTGCCGCGCTCCAGACTGTGATACCGGACGAGTTCCGGGTTGAACTTCGCCTTGTAACCACAGAGGCGGCGCTCGTTCGCGCCGACGAGGTCGTAGCGCGGGATTCCCTCCTCCATCGCGTCGCGCATGATGGCCCAGTCCACGAGGTCGTTGATGGGCACGTTGAGGTCGTGTTTCGCGCCGCCCTGCCAGCGGTAGACGCGTTCGTCGTCCGCAAGCGCGACCATCCCGCCCGCGAACTCGCCGTCCACGTCACAGACGTAGGGTCGGACCGCGCCGTCGGGCAGGAATCGGTAGAGGTCCACGACGAACTGCGGCGAGAGGCGGTACGGTTCGTCCTGCTCGTCGTGACGGGTTTTCACCTGCCCGATGATCTTTCGAATCGCTTCGGGCCCGCCGACGTGGATTTCGTACCGTTCGTCGTCGGTCCTGATGTTGCTCCGGGCGTCGCCGCTGAAACTGGACAGCACGTCGTCTTCGCCGGGCGTGAGGTCCACCTCGTAGGTGTGTCGCGGCTGAATTTCGAACTCGTTCCACTCGAACGGACGGACGTCGTCGTAGTTTCCGCCCGTCCGAACGTGGACGTACTTCGGCGCGAACTCTCGGTCGAGCCAGTCGAGACAGCCGTCGATGAACCGTCGGTGTCGTCGCTCCGCCTTTCGTCGCTTCAGTTTCCCCATGTTCAACAGGACGGGGCCGAGGTGCGGGAGCCAGAGGTTCGGCGGCGGCGAAAACGCCGTCGTCACCCCTCCTTTCGAGATGGTGAAGGCGGGAAACAGCCCGACCGGTTCCTGTCCCTTGTAGCCCACGAGCGGATGGAACGTCGCGCCCGTGTGGTCCGCCTGCACTTCGAGAGCCTCTAACCGGTGGAACACGGCCCCCTGTGGTGACCGCTCCACGAGTCCGTTCCAGTGGTCCACGTCGTTTGTCCGTTCTACCCTGATGCCGTTCTTTTCGATTGTAACACTCATTCGAGGTATCCGAGGTCTGCAAGTCGCGTTTCCACGCGCTCGTCGTCCGTTTCGACCGTCTCGCCCGCGTCGAACGCGGGGTAGCGCTGCTCGCCCGCCGACTCGACGACGGGCAGGACGCGCCCGTCCATCCGGTCGCTCGTCGGGAGTCCGAAGGTGGACAGAATCGTCGGTGCCACGTCGAAGAGGTGGGCACCGTCGAGGCTCGCATCGGGGTCGACTCCCGCGCCCGCCGCGGCGAAAATCCCGTTTCGCTTGTGGTTCCACGGTTCGCGCGGTTTCCCGAACTGCTGGCCGCGCAGTTGGGCCGAGAGGAACTGGTCGTACTCGGCGGGAACGCACGCGATGTCCACGGCGTCATCGCTGTACGGACCGGTGAAGAACTCCTCGCGCGGGGCAACGGTTTCGAATACGGGGTCGCCGTCGGGCGTCCTGACGCCTCGTAGCTTTTCGATTATCTCCGCGCGAACCGACTCGTACTCGTCGGGCGAGACGACGCCGCTCGGGTCGCGCCCCTCGACGTTGAGTCGGACGCCGCACTCGATTCGGTCGCGCATGTACGCGACGGAGTTGGGGAAGTCGACCTGTTCGGTCGCCGCGCGGATGAAGTCCTCCGGGACGCGCTCGGCGACGAACGTGTCCAGTCCCGCGCGTTCGAGGACGGCACCGATTCGTTGACTCGTGATGCCGACCTTCGCGGCGATGGCGAGTCCCCGCTCGGCCATCCCCTGTTCGCGCGGCGAACTCTCTTCCCCTTGCTGGAGTTGGTTGCCCGCGATGGTGGACCACGACGGCATCCCTTCGCCGCCGCGGGCGGTTTCGACGTAGCCCTCCTCGCGCAGGAAGTCGTTGACCCGGAACTCGTATCCGGTGTACTCGCCGATGCCGTGGTCGCTGGCGACGACGACCGTTTCCGGGTCGCAGGCGTCGAGGATTTTCCCGACCTGTTCGTCCACCGCCTCGTAGACGGTGCGGACGACGTCCTCGTCGCCGGGATGTTCGTGAAACAGCGTGTCCGTACTCTGGAATTGAACGAAGCCGAAGTCGGGGTCGAACCGATCCGCGAGGTATCTAAATGCGTCACCGCGCATGCGTGTGAGACGGCGATACCATTCGACCGATTTGTCTTCGGGGAGGTTTCGCGGCGGATACACCCGATAACCGCCTATTTCGTTCCGAACGTCGTCGAGAAGCCCGTCGGGATGGCACGCCGGGTTCTCCGGCGCGGTGTATCCCGGCAGTACCGCGCCGTCGATTTCGCGCGGCGGGTGCGTAACCGGTGCGTTGACGACGACGCTCGAAAGTCCGTGTTGGTCGAGCAGTTCCCACAGCGTGTACTCGCGGACGCGGCTCGCGTTGACGACGTCCCAGTCGTAGCCGTCGAAGTGAAGAAAGCCGAACACGCCGTGTTTCCCGGGGTTGACTCCGGTGTACAGCGACGGCCACGCGCTCGGCGTCCACGGCGGGAGCTGTGATTCCAGTGGCCCGGATGACCCCCCGTCGAATATCGATGCGAGGTGTGGCAGCGCGTCCTCCTCGAACAGGGGTTCGAGGACGGACCGGCACCCCGCGTCGATGCCGATGAGAAGGGTCTGCATCTGACAATCCATGCTGCCTCGTGAAACCCCACCTTCGTCCTTTGTTATGCGTGGGTTTCCGGCCGTATATTCGGGTCGTACTCCTCGAATTCCGCATCGAACGGGATAGTAGGGCGAGCGTGCGTCTCAATACAACGTTTCCCCGGTTTCGACGCGAATTACCCCGATTCCGGTATATAGTGCCGGCTCCACGGTGGCGGAGATGTTGGCCTTCTGCGGTCCACTCGCCGCTCCACTCGAATCGGCCGATACACTTAAAATCGCAATACAGCATTGAAGGAGAATCGGAACGTACTTAAATCAGTAAGATAGCATTGAACCTGCAATGGCACGCGACGAAACGACACACGAGCGGATCGAAACCAACGAGAAATTCGAACGTAACCGGCGATCGTTCCTGAAAGCGGCAGGTGCGACGGTAACGACCGCAGTCGGTCTCGGCGTGGCAGGCGGAAGCGCCAGTGCGAGCGAGTATGAGACGATTACCGTCCCCGCTGGCAGCACGAAGGACATCACGGTCGGCGATGGCAAGAACTTGGAGAACACCCTGATCGACCAGAGCGCTCCGGGCGCGGCGGCGACGATTCGCGCCAGTGGGAGCGACTGGAAGATTCGAAACGTCGGGCTCAAAGGCGGTTGTGGCGCGACGAACTTCGGCTTCTTCAGTATCATGCCGAGCGTTTCCTCGGGCGGCAAGGGCGTCATCGAGAACGTCTACATGGGCGACGGCGCGGAGACGAACAGCGCCAACGAGGCCCAACCCGGTGGTCTCTGGGTTAACGCGAACGCGCCTCACGAGGGCGACCTCACGATTCGGAACACGAACATTCAGAAGTACGCGAACAACGGTCTGTACGGGAGCGGTCCCGGTGCGGCGAACGGTGCCGGGTCGGGCGGTCCCGTCAAAGTCGAGGGCTGTTACTGTGCGAACAACGACATCGCCAACGTCCGCCTCGGAACGCCGGGTTCGCACGTGAAGGATACCGTCATCGAGAACGACGGCGCTCCCGTACATCACCCGAACGGACCGAACAAGCGCGGAATCTGGGGCTGGTACGTTCCCATTACCGTGAAGAACTGTGATGTCCGCACCTCCGAATACGACGCGGTGAACGGTGGGTTCCACGGCGGCGAAGTCATGGTGAAGAACTCGCAGGTGAAGGGACCGACGAGCGGCTCGGTCGAGACGAAGAACGTCGGCAGCAATCCGAAGACGAAGATTCCGAAGACGGTCCCGAAGAGTGCGGAACAGGCGGCAAAAGGCAACTGAACGGCCAACTAGTGCGATTATGTGATATCTTTTTCCCGTCGATACGGGTTCTATCCCCGGTAAGCTACCGTTTCCGTGCGGAAACGTCAGCATTATATCCATAGAACCTGATAGCAATATCCTTTAAATTTCTACAAATCCCCCGGGTCTGAACCGGAATTTACTTAAATTGGTACTGTGGCATTGAATTCATGGCACGCGACGATGCGGTACGCGACGTACCGAACAACGGTCTGTTGAAGCGACGTTCGTATCTGAAATTCGCCGGAGCGACGGCGGCGGCGTTCGCAGCCGCCGGTTCGGCGACCGGAAAGAAGTATCGAACCATTACCGTCCCGGCGGGGACGAAAAAGACCATCGAGGTCGGCGACGGTGAGACGTTCGAAAACGTCCTCATCGACATGACGGCGAACGGTGCATCCGCACAGATCCTCACCACCGGGTCCGGATGGACTATTCGAAACGTCGGATTCAAAGGCACGCACCCGGGCGGACACTACCTCATGACCCCCGGTGTCTCGGCGGCGAACGGCACCGGATTGGTCGAGAACGTTTACATGGGCGACGGACAGGTCGCTCGAACCAAGAGCGGTGGAATCTGGCTCAACTCGAACCTCCCCCACCGCGGCACCATCACTTTCCGTAACGTCCACATCGCGAAGATGATAGACAACGGCCTGTACGGTTCAGGTCCCGGAGCACGAGGGTACGGCGGGAACCTCCACGTCGAGTCCTCGTACTTCAAAGGCAACACCATCGCCAACGTCCGCCTCAACGGGAAGACACGCCCCTGCAACGTGACGAACACCGTGGTCGATACGAGCGGAAATCAGGCCTGTGGCGTCGGTTGTTCCGCCCCCGGTTCGAAGAACACGCGCGCGATCTGGTCGTGGTACGGCGAAACCCACCTTCGAAACTGTGACATCGTCGGTTCCATCTCGACCGCCCACGGCGGGACGGTCACGAAGACGAACACCCGGACCGGCAGCAGCGCGGACCTGACGCCGCCGAAAGGCGTTCCGATGACCGCGGAACAGGCCGCGAGCGGCGCGGGCGGTAGCTCCGGCAACCGCAAGCAGTCCACCGCGAAAAAACAGGCCAAAGCACGGGGTCTCCCGAACGTCATCAGCATCTCCAGTTCGAACTCCGGTGCGCCCGCCTCCTACGAGTTCGAGGTCGCCGGAAAAGTGCGAAAATCCACCGACCGCGGTGCGTCGAAGGACGGCGACGACAGCCTCAAGCACGGCATGGCAAAGGGTTCGGTCGCGGGCGGTACCGACAGCTATCGGTTCTCCGGAACGCTCGCGAGCTTCAGCCTCGACGGCAACGCGACCGTCTTCTTCAACGGCACGAAGGTCACGCCGGATAAACTCGGCCTGCCGAAGACCATCGTCATCGACGGAACCGTGAACGAAGGCTCCAACGCCTACTCGTTCGACGTGGGCGGTTCGGTCGCGAAATCCCGTGCCCTCGGGTCGGTGAACAAGCACGACTCCGTCCACGGCACTCGCGTCGACGGCAAAGTCTTCGGTGGCAAGGACGGCTACCGCTTCTCCGGCGACCTGAAACGCCTTCAAATCGACGGCAACGCACGCATTTCACTCGGAACGGAGGAGTGATCGATGGGCCAACCTCTCTGGGAGCGGCTTCCCGCGGACCCGGACCTCGAAGGGGACCTCGGCTACGAGATCGACGAATGGGACGTCATCCGCGCCCGTCGGGACGGCCGTGGCCGTCTCATGTTCCTTCCGAAGGACAGCGAGATGCTCCGCGATGACGCGTTCATCCTCGCCGACCCGGACGCCGTTTGCAACGTCGAAAACAGACAGTAAGCGGCGGCCGTTATTGCCCTTCTGCACGCCGCAGTTCCGGCGGTAATCCCCGTAGGGTTCGGCGTCGGTAGTAGAGGTACTGACCGATGGCCGAAACGCCGTACACGATGAGGATGATTATGGCAGTGGCGATGCCGGAAATCAGCGCGAACGGGTACACGTTGAACCAAACGCCGATGACGAGGAGGATGCTCCCGATGGAGAGGGCGAGGTAGTACCTGTCCCACGGAAGCGCGGGTCTGGAGACGTCCCCGAGGTACGTGTCGAGTTCGCGTGCGCGTCGAGAGAGCGAAATCGTCCCCTCGTCGCGGTCGTACTCGACGATACCCGCGTCATCGAGTTTCGGGAGATGGGTCTGATAGAGCGAGATGTAGACGCGCTTTCGCTGCTCGCTCGTCAAGCTGGACAGCGTGGTCTGGTTTTCCCACACCGCCACTTGGTCGGTCAGGTCCGAAAGTTCGACGAGACCTCCCTCCCGACGCAAGTAGTAGAGCGCGTAGCGCCGCCGTGGACTCTTGAGAACTTCGAACACTTGGTCCTGTGAGAGTCCGGAACTAGCCATTGTGTGAAGACAGCAGTTGCTCGCTCATCGAAACCAATACACCTCCGTTCGCGTACGTGACCACCCTGTAGTCACGGATGCCACCACCGCATACACCGGCAATCACCGCTTCCCCACTTTGTTACCACGGTGCTGTTTCGGGGTAGTGTCGCCATACAGTTCGTCTATCCGTTGATACCGACCGTTCCCGACATGATAACGTCGATTTCGGCGCTGTAAGAGGCCGTGAAGGGGCTAGTCCCGAACTACCTGCCGCCAAGGAGCGTATAACAAAGAGGACAGGTAGAGCATGCAGGATAACGCCCTTCCGTCGCCTGCGTGGCGGAATCGGGCGAATTCACGAACTAACCTATGAACTCACTACCATCCACTGACACGCCCTGTGATTCGTGTCTCCGCTGGGGTGGTCGCCCATGACCGAACAACGGAGTCACGACCGGACCAGCCACTCCGAAACGACGGTTGGATACGCCTATTCGGACGATTCCGCGCCTCCGGTCATCGGCGACGACGCGACCATCCGTTCGGGAACGGTCATTTACGACGACGTGACCATCGGCGACGACTTTACGACCGGCCACGGTGCGCTCGTCCGGGAGGAGACGACCATCGGCGACGACGTTATCGTCGGCACGAACACGGTTATCGACGGCCAAACGACCATCGGCTCGAACGTGAGCATGCAGACGAACGTCTACATCCCGACGAACACCACCATCGGCGACCGAGTGTTCGTCGGCCCGGCGGCCACGTTCACGAACGATCCGTACCCGATTCGACAATCGAGCGACCTCGAAGGTCCGACGCTCGAAGACGACGTTTCCATCGGGGCGAACGCGACCCTCCTTCCCGGAGTCACGGTCGGTAGCGGGGCGTTCGTCGCCGCCGGTGCGGTCGTGACCGACGACGTCCCGCCGGAGACGCTTGCGGTCGGCGCACCCGCGGAGATCCGACCGCTTCCCGAGTCGCTCGGCGGAGGGAACGAACTGTGATACCCATCGCCGACCCGGAACTGGGCGAGGAAGAGATCGAAGCGACCACCGCCTGCCTCGAAGAGGGACAGCTCGCGGACGGGCCGGAGGTCCGGCAGTTCGAAGACGAGTTCGCGGCCTTCTGTGGCACCGAGTTCGGCGTCGCCACGAGCAACGGAACGACGGCCCTCCACGCCGCCTTCGAGGCGCTCGACATCGGGCCGGGCGACCGGGTGGTAACGTCGCCCTTCTCGTTCGTCGCCAGCGCCAACGCGATTCGGCTGGCCGGTGCGGAACCGGTGTTCGCCGACATCGACCCGGAGACGTACACGCTCGACCCCTACGCGACCGAGCAGGCCGTGCGGGAACACGAGGCCGATGCGATTCTCGCGGTCCACCTGTACGGACTGCCCTCGGAGATGAGCCACTTGCAGGACATCGCCGATACGCACGACGTCGCGCTCGTCGAGGACGCCGCACAGGCACACGGTGCCGAATACGACGGTCGGACCGTCGGGTCGTTCGGCGACGCGGCGTGTTTCTCCTTCTACCCGACGAAGAACATGACGACGGGTGAGGGAGGAATGGTAACGACCGACCGTCGGGATGTCGCCGAGCGCGCCGCGAGTTACGTCAACCACGGCCGCACGGCGAGCGGCGGATACGACCACGTTCGCCTCGGCCACAACTTCCGGATGACCAGCATGGCCGCGGCCATCGGTCGCGTGCAGTTGTCGCGCCTGCCGAAGTACAACGAGGCGCGGCGCGCCAACGCGGCGTATCTCACCGACCGACTCCGGGACGCGGCGGTCAAGCCGCCCATCGAACCGGACGCCTGCCGGCACGTCTACCACCAGTACACGATTCGTGCCGAGGACCGGGACGGCCTCCGGGAGCACCTCGAATCGGAAGGCGTCGGGACGGGCATCTACTACTCGACGCCGATTCACGAACAACCAGCGTACGACCACGTCGACCACGACGCTCCGATTTCGGAGCAGGTAGCCGAGAACGTCCTCTCGCTGCCCGTCCATCCCGGACTGTCGGGGGACGACGTGCGAACCATCGCATCAGCCATCAAAAGTCATGAGTGAACCAACGAACGCAGTCGTCATCGGCGTCGGAAGCATGGGCCGCCATCACGCCCGCGTCTACAGCGAACTCCCCGAGGTGAACCTCGTCGGGATTCACGACGTGGACGAGGAGAACGCGGCGGAGGTCGCCCGAAATCACGGAACGCAAGCGATCGACATGGAGACGGCCATCGAAAACGCGGACGTCGCCTCCATCGCCGTTCCGACACCGTACCACTACGAAACCGCGAAACAGTGCATCGACGGCGGCGTTCACGTCCTCGTCGAGAAACCGTTCGTCGCCGACCCCGACGAGGGGTTGGACCTGATTTCGCGCGCGGAGAAGGCGGACGTGACGATTCAGGTCGGGCACATAGAGCGATTCAACCCGGCGATTCGAACGCTCTCGGAGATCGTCTCCGAACTCGACATCATCGCCATCGACGCACAGCGACTCGGCCCGCCGCCGGAGGGACGCGCGGTGGACGTGAGCGCCGTGATGGACCTGATGATTCACGACATCGACGTCCTCCTGTCGCTCGTGGACGACGATATCACGTCGGTCACCGCGGTCGGCACACGGGACAACCGCTACGCCAGTGCGAGCATCGAGTTCGACGGCGGCGTCGTCGCCGGACTCACGGCGAGTCGGGTGACACAGGAGAAGGTCAGAAAGCTCTCGATCACGGCGGCGGAGTGTCGGGTGAACGTCGATTACACCAACCAGTCCGTCGAGATTCACCGTCACTCCATGCCGGAGTACATCGAGGACAACGGCGACCTTCGCTACCGCCACGAGAGCATCATCGAGCGTCCGACCGTCGAGAACGGCGAACCGCTGAAGAACGAACTCCGCTCGTTCGTCCGGAGCGCGAGAAACGGCTCGACGCCCGTCGTCACGGGCGAGGACGGCCTTCGAGTCCTCGAAGTCGCGCGGAAAATCGACGGGTTGGCGTCCGGGCCGAAAGAGCGGGAGGTGCATCTCGGGTGAGCCTGCGAGAGCAGACCACTCTCTACGCGAACGACGCGACGAACGCGGAACAGCGCGAAGCGTTCCTCTCCGGCGACGTTCCGGTCGCGGTGTACGGCCTCGGAAAGATGGGCCTGCCGCTCGCGGCGGTGTACGCCGACACCTGCGGGAACGTCGTCGGCGCGGACGTCGACCCGGACGTGGTGGCGGCGGTCAACCGCGGCGACTGTCACGTCCAGCGCGAACCGGGTCTGGACGAACTCGTTTCCGAAACGGTGGCCGACGGCGCGCTTCGCGCGGTCGAATCGCCGACCGAGGCGGCGCGGGACGCGGCGATTCACGTCGCCATCGTCCCGACGCCGATAACGGACAGCGACGAACCCGACCTCGCCATCCTCCAATCCGTGATGGAGAGCATCGCGGCGGGACTCTCCCCCGGCGACCTCGTGGTCGTCGAGTGCACGGTTCCGCCGCGAACGACTCGGGACGTGCTGCTCCCGATGCTGGAACGCGAAAGTGACCTCGCGCGCGAGGAGTTCGGCGTCGCGGTCTGTCCGGAACGCACGTCCAGCGGACGCGCGTTGCAGGACATCCGCGGGGCATACCCGAAGGTGGTCGGCGGCGTGGACGACGAGAGCACGCGCGTCGCGGAACTCGTCTACGGCGAACTCACCGACAACGACGTCATCGCGGTGCGGGACGCGACCACCGCGGAGGCCGTGAAGGTGTTCGAGGGCGTCTACCGCGACGTCAACATCGCGCTGGCGAACGAACTCGCAACGATCGCCGACGAGGCCGAAATCAGCGTCAACGAGGCCATCGAGACGGCGAACACCCAACCGTTCTGTGACATCCACAGGCCGGGACCGGGCGTCGGCGGTCACTGCATTCCGTACTATCCGTACTTCCTCATCCGCCAGTTCGACGAGGCGTTCCCGCTGTTGACCACCGCGCGCGATGTGAACGATTCGATGCCCGCGTTCACGGTGGAGAAGGTCGAGGAATTGCTTTCCGAGGAGGGAAAAACGCTCGCGGATTCGCGGGTGCTCGTCCTCGGGTTGACCTACCGTCCCGGCGTCGAGGAGACGCGGGCGGCCCCGGCCCGACCCATCTGCGCCGATCTGACCGAACGCGGCGCGGAGGTGTTCGCGGTGGATCCGGTACTCCCCGACGCCGACGGTTTCGAGGCGACGAAACTGCCGCTCGAATCGATTTCGGATAGCGACTTCGACGCGGCGGTGCTGGTGACGAACCACGGCGAGTTCGCGGACATCGACTGGGCCGGGTTCGACCCGATGGCCGTCGTTGACGGTCGAAACTGTCTCGACCTCTCGTGGACCGACCACCGCGTCTACACCATCGGAGGTGACTGAATGTACGAGGGAAACACCGTCGCGGTGGTCGTTCCGGCGTACGACGAGGAGGGATTGGTCGGTCGGGTCATCGACACCGTCCCCGACTTCGTCGATAGGGTGTACGCCGTCGACGACTGCTCGACGGACGGAACGTGGGAGGAGATTTGCTCCCACGCCCAGCACGCCGACCCGGTCGCGGACGGCGGGGCGATGGGCGACGGACGGATGACGTTCGACCAGCGCGTCGTGCCGATTCGCCACACGGAAAACCGCGGCGTCGGCGCGGCCATCAAGACCGGGTACTGTCGCGCCCACGAGGAGAACATCGACGTGACGGCGGTGATGGCCGGGGACGGACAGATGCGCCCAGAGATGCTGGAACGGATCATCCAACCGATCGTCGATGGCCGGGCCGATTACGCGAAAGGGAACCGCCTCTCGACGCCGGGATTCCGCGAGGGGATGTCGGCGTGGCGGAGTTTCGGCAACTGGCTTCTCACCTTCCTCACGAAGGTCGCGAGCGGTTACTGGGGGATGGTGGACCCACAAAACGGGTACACCGCGATTTCGGGGCGGGCGCTCTCGAACCTCGACATCGAGGACGTGTACGACGATTACGGCTTCGCCAACGCCCTATTGGTTCGCCTGAACGTCCACGACATGCGGGTCGCCGATGTGACGATGCCCGCCGTCTACGGCGACGAGCAGAGCACGATTCGCTACTCGACGTTCATCCCGAAGCTTTCGGCGCTGTTGCTGTGGAGCTTCCTCTGGCGTTTGAAGACGAAGTATCTGGTCCGCGACTTCCACCCGCTCGCGTTCCTCTACGGACTCGGGACGCTCGGAACCGCCGCCGGGGTGCTCTCGCTCGCTCGCCGCAAGCGGGAGTCGAGCGACGGTCTCACCGCGGTGCTGCTCGGCGGCGTCTGTCTCGTGCTGGCGATGACCTTCGACAGGGAGGAGAACGCGGACCTGGAGGTGGACTGCGAATGAAGGTACTGACCGTCGTCGGCGCGCGTCCACAGTTCGTCAAGGCCGCCGCCGTCTCCCGGGTCCTCCGCGAGGACCACGAGGAGGTCCTCGTCCACACCGGCCAACACTACGACGAGGACATGTCGGACGTGTTCTTCGAGGAGCTGTCCATCCCGTTCCCGGACACCAACCTCGGCGTCGGGTCCGACACGCACGGCAGACAGACCGGCGCGATGCTCTCCGGGTTGGAGGCCGAAATCGAGGCCGAAGAACCGGACGCGGTGCTCGTCTACGGCGACACCAACTCCACGCTCGCGGCGGCCATCGCCACCTCGAAGATGGACCCGCCGCTGGCCCACGTCGAGGCCGGCATGCGAAGCGGAAGCGAGATTCCCGAGGAGACGAACCGCGTCCTCACCGACCACGCCGCGGACCTGCTGTTCGTCCCCTCCACCGACGCCGCCGCCAACCTCGCGCGCGAGGGAATCACCGAGGGCGTCCACAACAGCGGCGACGTGGGATACGACGCGCTCCTCTGGGCCCGCGAACGGGCCGACAGGAGCGTCCTCTCCGAGTTCGACGTGAATGGGAGGGAGTTCGTCCTCGCCACCGTTCACCGGGACACGAACGCGGACGACCCCGACAAACTGGAGGCCATCGTGGACGCGCTGGTTTCGGACCCCCGCCCCGTCGTCCTCCCGGCCCATCCCCGAACGGTCGCCCGATTGGAGGAGTTCGGCCTCTACGGCCGAGCGGAGCGCGAACTGACGCTGACGGAACCCGTCGGCTACCGGCAGTTCGTCGCCCTCTTGGACGCCGCGACGGCCGTCGCCACCGATTCGGGCGGCGTCCAGAAGGAGGCGTTTTTCCTCGACACGCCGTGTGTCACGCTCCGTGACGAGACCGAGTGGGTCGAGACGGTGGAGAGCGGGTGGAACACGCTCGTCGGCGCGGACGAAGCGGCGATTCGAACCGCCCTCTCGAACGCGACGACGCCGACGGAGAAGCCAACGCCCTACGGCGATGGAACCGCTGCCGAACGAATCGTGGAGGTGCTTTCCGATGTTACCCGGCTATGAATTCGAACTGTGTTTGACCCACGACGTGGATAGACCGTACAAGCGACTGCAGGCCCCGTACTACGCCCTCAAGGACCGAAATCCTGAACATCTCTCGGCGCTCGTGCCGGGCGTCAACCCGTGGTGGCAGTTCGAGGAGATAATGGAACTGGAGGAGTCGCTGGGCGTTCGGTCGGCGTTCTACTTCCTACAGGAGGAGTCCATCCTCCAGAAGTCCCCGAGCGAGTTGCTCAACCCGCGCTACTGGATAGAGCACCTCGGTCGGTACGATCTGTTCGACACTGACATCCTCGACGTGCTTCACAAACTGGACGACGGCGGGTGGGAAGTCGGCCTCCACGGCTCTTACGACTCCTACGACGACCGCGATGCCCTCCGGGACCAGAAGACGGCGTTGGAGGCCGCCCTCGGTCACCGCGTTCGCGGCGGTCGGCAACACCACCTGAATCGCGCCGATTCGACGTGGGAACACCATCGCGACATCGGACTGGAGTACGACGCGAGCCTCGGGTCGAGTTCCGAGTACGGGTTCGACAACGGGTACGGCGTACAGCGCCCGTTCGACGACGAGTTCCTCGTTTTCCCGCTCACGATGATGGACATCGCGGTGCCGGACCCCGGCGACGACTTCGAGACGGCGTGGAACGCCTGCGAGGAAGTGCTGGCCGAAGCGGCCGAAAACGACGCCGTGATGACCATCCTCTGGCATCCGCGGATGTTCGCCGACGAGTTCCGAGGCCACCGTCGCCTCTACCGCCGCATCATCGAGTCCGCGCTCGAACGCGGTGCGTGGGTCGGCCCGCCGGGGGAACTCGCGTCCCGTATCGGCACCGCTCCGCAAAACCGAACCGGAACGGCGAGCGTACACCGTTGATAGGCCGTTCTATTGTGCGGCCGATTCACATCTTTTCCCTCCCGTAGCGACGCCCTACCTGACCGCTTCCCGTGCCTTCTCGGCGACAGGCGGGGGATAACAAAGTGAAAACCACCGTTATCGACTGGCGAGACGACGAATGAGAGTCGAACGTCTAGATATTACAGAATGGGACGATGCACTCCCCAGCGACGGATTTGAGGTGTTTCACCGACCGGCGGCGCTCGCCGCGATAGACCGCCACGCGCCGGGTGAACTCCACCTGTACGGGGGATTCAAGGGACAGCAAGCTATCGCTTTGCTCCCGGTAGTCGTTCGGAACGGGCCGCTCGGAACCGTCGCGATGTCGCCGCCGCCGGGGATGGCGATTCCGCGACTGGGACCGATAGTGATGCCCACGAGTCCGAAACGGCGGAAACAGGAGAAGGTCAACCGGGAGTTCACCGAGACGGTACTCGACCGGATTCGAACCGACTACACGGGGCGACTCGCGCAGGTCGGTTTCGATTCGCCCATGGCGGAGCGCGTGGGCGAACAGATGGAATCCGGCCTGACCCTGTTTCGAATGCTCTGTGGGACCGCCTACGGCGACCCGCGCCCCTACCTGTGGGGCGACCTGAGCGTCGAACCCTACTTCACCTACGAACTTGACTTGGCATCGACCACGGCCGACGCCGTGAAGAAATCGTTCAGCAAGAGCCTCCGGCGGGAAATACGGGACGCAGAAGAACTCGACGTCACCGTCACGCGAGAGGGAATCGCGGGCGCACGGGACGTGTTCGAACACACCGTGGACCGCTACGACGAGCAGGACGAATCCCTCGGCCTGTCGTGGAACTACGTCCGCGACCTCTGGGAGGGGCTGGATGACGCCGCCCAGACCTACGTCGCCCGCGACGACGACGGGAACTACCTGACCGGCATCACCGCGCTCTATTCGAACGACGCGGCGTACTTCTGGCAGGGCGGTGCCCGCTCGGTGTACGAGGGAACGAGCGTGAACAGCCTCGTCCACTGGCGCATCATTCAGGACATCGTGGACGACCCGCCGGTCGAATCGGTGACGACCTACGACCTGATGGGCGCGAACACGGAACGACTGTGCCGGTACAAGGCGAAGTTCGGTGCCGACCTCGTTCCATACTACCTCGTCGAATCGAGCGGTACGACCATGAGCGCCGCCAAGCGAGCGTACCAGTTCGTCAGAGGATGAGATACCTGTTCTTTACAAACACGCCCGCACACGTCCACCTCTATCGTCACGCGATAGAGGTGTTACAGGAACGGGGTCACGACGTGCTCGTCCTAGGGCGTGATTACGGCTGCACCCGTGCCCTGCTGGAGTATCACGACCTCCCGCACGAAATCTACGGGGAGTGCGAGACGACGAAGTACTCGCTGTTCCGCGAACTGCCACAGCACTACTTCCGCATCTTTCGGCGCACCCGCCGATACGACCCGGACCTCATCTTCGGCGTCGGGTCCTACGCCGCCCACGCCGGGGCGATATCGCGCACGCCGGTCGTCGTCGTCGCCGACTCGGAGCCGACGGGCATCGATCACCTCGCGTCCCGCCCGTTCGTGGACACGTTCCTCACGCCGCACACGTTCGGCAAGGACCTCGGCGGGAATCACTACGAGTTTCGCGGGTTCAAAGAGCTCGCCTACCTCCATCCCGACGTGTACGACCCCGACCCGACGATTCGAAGCCGACTCGGGGTCGAACCGGACGAAGACTACGCAATCGTGCGGTTCAACGCCTTCGGGTCACACCACGACGTGGGACACTCGGGCTTCTCGCTCGAAAAGCGCCGGAAACTCGTCTCCGCGCTCTCCGAACACGCGACGGTGTTCGTCTCCGACGAGGGCGGCAATCCCGCTCCCGGCGAGTCGCACGAGTTCGACCTCCACCCGGCCCTGCTCCACGACGCGCTGGCGGAGGCCTCGCTGTTAGTCGCGGACACGCAGACGATGGTGACGGAGGCGGCCCTGCTGGGCACGCCCGCGATTCGTTCGAACTCCTTCGTCGGCGAGTCGGACATGGGTAACTTCGTCGAACTCGAACGCGAGGGCCTCATCCACAACTACCGCGACTTCGAGGACGTGTTGTCGAAGTCCCTCTCCCTCCTCGCGGACGATTCGGCGAAAGCACGGCTCCGCGAACGACGGGACGAGTACCTGTCGAACATGGTGAACCTCACCGACGTCATCGTGGACGTCGCGACGACGGCGGTGGTTCCGACGGAGCGAATCGAGCGAACGGTCGCGGTGACCCACCGGTAGCAAACCCGACTTTTTCGGTACGACCCACCTGTCTCCGGGAAAGAGGTGGATAACAAAGGCCGACTCGGCCATCGAATTCGGCAACGTGTCGAGAGGAGCTTCACAAGCGAGGACTGGCATCCAGCAGGATTCACTGCGGGTACTGAACCTCGTGACGAACACAGACGCCCGCTTTTATAACGAACAACTGCGGGTTCTCGCGAAGCGCGGCGTCCACGGAGAGACACTCGCCCCACCGGGAACCCACCGTGCCCGACAGTCGGTCACGAAACGAACACCGCGGGATTACCTGCGGTTCTTCCCGACGGTCATCCGGAACTCGCTCGACGATTACGACCTGATTCACGCGAACTACGGGTTGACCGCGCCGATGGCGCTGGCACAACTCCGACTGCCGGTCGTCCTCTCGCTGTGGGGGTCGGACCTCCTCGGCGAGTACGGATGGTTGAGCAAACTCTGTGCCCGCCACTGCGATGCGGTCATCGTCATGTCGGATCAGATGGCGGCCGAACTCGACGCCCCGTGTCACGTCATCCCGCACGGAATCAACCTCTCGCGGTTCGCCCCGCAACCGAAAGCGGAAGCCCGCGAAACCGTCGGCTGGGACCCGCGGACGAAACACGTCCTCTTTCCCTACCCGCCGACGCGGGAGGTAAAGGACTTCCCGCGAGCGGAGCGGGTGGTCACGGCTGCGGGCCAGCAGGTCGAGGGGTCCGTCGAACTTCAGAGCGTGTACGGGGTTTCCCACGACGAGATGTCCACCTACTACAACGCGGCGGACGTGCTCCTTCTTCCCTCGAAGAGCGAGGGGTCGCCGAACTCCGTCAAGGAGGCGATGGCCTGTAACGTGCCGGTCGTCACGACCGACGTCGGCGACGTGGAAGAACGCCTCGCCGACGTCTCGCCGTCCCACGTCTGTCGGTCCGACGACGAGCTCGTCTCCGGACTGGTGGACGTTCTCTCCTCCCCGCGCCGCTCGAACGGCCGGGAGAACGTCCAGGACATCAGCCTCACACGTATGGGTGAACGAATCCACGCCGTCTACGAATCCGTCGTCTGATGCGCATCATCATCACCATCCAGCACCCCGCTCACGTACACTTCTTCCGAGAAATAATCGATATGCTCCAGCAGCGCGGGCACGAGGTGTTCGTCTTCGCCCGCGACAAGGACATCGCGTTGTCCCTCCTCGAAGAGTACGACATCGACCACACCGTCCTCGCCGGGTCAGCGAACTCGATAACCGAACTCGCGCGCGTACAGGCGACCTACGAGGCCAAACTGCTCCGCGAAGCCCTTCGCATCCGCCCGGACGTGATGACCGCCATCGGCGGCGTCGCCGTCTCGCACGTCGCACCGCTGGTCGGCGCGCGAAGCGTCGTCTGGATCGACAACGAGGGAGTCCAGTCCCATCGAATCACGACGCCGCTCGCGCACATCATCTGTACGCCGAAGCGGTTCCGAGACGATTACGGCGACGGCCACGTCCGCTACGACGGGTTCCACGAACTCGCCTACCTGCATCCCGACCGGTTTTCGCCCGACCCGGATCGGCTCAGGGAACACGGCGTCGAACCGACGGACCCGTACTATTTCGTCCGATTTCGGGAGTGGTCGGCCCTGCACGACGTGGGCGAGGCGGGATTCTGTCACGAGGCCAAGCGTGACCTCGTTTCCTTCCTCGACGAACACGGCGAGGTGTACGTTTCGAGCGAGTCCGATCTCCCCGAGGAGTTCGCGCCCCATCGGCTTCCCGTGCCGCCCCACCTCGTCCACGACCTCCTCGCGTACGCGAACCTCTACGTCGGCGATTCGGCGACGATGGCGACCGAGGCGGCCGTTCTCGGCACCCCGTCGGTACGCGCACAGTCGTTCGCCGGTCGGGACGACATGACGAACTTCCTCGAACTGGCGGAGTACGGACTGCTTTACTCGACGGCCGACGACTGGCAGGCGGTCGAGAAGGCGAAGTCGCTCGTTCGGACGGCGGACCGCGAAACGTTCGAACGTCGTCGGGACCGCCTGCTCGCGGACAAGATCGACGTTACAAGGTTCGCCACCGACCTCCTCGTCCGCGCCGGGACGAATCAGGCGGTCTATAACAAAGGGTGACTCCGGCGACGCTGGTGACGATTGAATGGCACGCACGTATGCACACCGACCGGAAAAGGTGGCACTCGTTCTCGGGTTCTGTGCGCTCGCCGTCGGCGTGTTCCTCGCACACGACTCGCCGGCGCGGGGCTACGAACTCTCGATTTACCGAGCGACACCGCTCCTCTTCTGGGCCGGCGCGGGAATCGCGCTCCTCCTCGGAATCGGGGTCGCGCTGTCCGCACCCGACTGGTATCGTTCGCTCGCGCTCGTTCTGGGCGGGACCACCGTCCTCTCGATCGCGTCGCTCCCGCTCATCAGGGGCTATCACTTCTACGGCCCGGGCGACTCGCTGACACACCTCGGCTGGACGAAGGACATCGTTTCGGGCGCGATGCCGGCCTACGACCTGCTCTATCCCGGAACGCACACGATCGCCATCGTCGTCCACGAAGCGACCGGGATTCCGCTCCCGCGAGCCATGCTCGTGATGGTCTCCGCGTTCGTCCTCGTCTACCTCCTGTTCGTCCCCTTCGCCGTGCGCGTCGTCGTGGACGACGACCGAGCGGTGACGTACGCGGCGCTCTCGGGATTCATGTTGCTCCCGATAAACGCCATCAGCGTCTTCGTCATGCCGCATCCGACCTCGCAGGCGATACTGTTCCTCCCGCTGGTCATCTACCTCGTGGCGAAGTACGTCACCGCGACGAACCCTCGCGGGGTTCCGCTGCTCGGGACCGGGGCGGGCGCCCTCCTCGCGCTATCGTCGATGGCCATCGTGTTCGTCCATCCACAGCAGGCCGCAAACGTCATCCTGTTGTTCGGCGGCGTCGTCATCGTCCAATTCGTCTATCGATTGTTCCGCGACGAACACGCCATCGCCCGCCATCGACCGATGTACACACAGACGTTCTTCCTCTCGGCGATTTTCCTCGCGTGGTCCCCGTTCCACCGGCGTTCGGGCGGGGCGGTCAAATCGCTCATCAGCAGCCTTCTCTCGGACCCGACCGCGGGTGCGGACTCCGCCCACGCGGCCGCAAGCCTCTCGCAACTCGGGGGGAGCATCAAACTGCTGTTCCTGAAACTCTTCCTCGTCAGCTTCCTCTTCCTCGTTATCGCGGGCTTCTTCATGCTCGCCGGCCTGCTCAACCGCGTCCGTGGAACCGATACGAGCGCGTTCAGCAAGTACATCGCCGTGGGAACGTTCCCGTTGGGTGTTCTCTTCGTGGCCTTCCTCATCGCCAGTTACGGCCAGTTCCACTTCCGCGTCCTCGGGTTCATGATGGTCCCCGTCACGATACTCGGCGGGGTGGCCCTCGCGCGCGTCGTGGATTGGCTCGGGGGAAAACTCTCCTTCCGGCCCGACGGGGCGCTCGCCGGAATCGCGGCGGTGCTGTTCGCCGTCATGCTGGTTCTCTCCCTCTTGACGATATTCCACTCGCCGTACATGTACCAGCCGTCCGGGGACGTCTCCGACGCAGAAATGTCCGGCTTCTCGACGGCGCTCTCCCAGCGCGGCGAGACGACGTTCACCGGACTTCGAGCGCCCGGCGAACGGTACTCGGACGCGATTCTCGGCTTCGAGCGGAGCAGAAGCGCCGACTTCCGGGGACAGGGTATTTACGGCAACTACAACGCCACGGGGGAGAACTTCACCGCGGGCCGGTTGAAGCGGGTCTTCGACGGGCCGCGCTACCTACCGATAACCGAAGCGGCGAGGGAGCGCGAACTGGCGGTGTATCGCGGGCTTCGGTTTCCGAAACGCGGGTTCAGAACGTTGGAGAGTCGCCCCGGCGTGAACCGGGTGCAGTCCGGCGGCGGGTTCGACCTCTACTACATCAGATAACACATCGACGACACAAGCTCATCCGATAATGGACGCAAAATCATTCGCACGTGGATTCAAGGCATCGTTGGGCGCTCGCGCGGTTCACATGGGTGCGACCGGGTTGTTGGTTCTCCTCCTCACCCGGTTCCTGCTCACGCCGACCCAGTACGGTATCCTCGGGAGCGCGCTCGCAGTGTTCGGCGTCGCGGGACTGTTCGCCGACCTCGGCACCTCGAAATCCGCGGCCCGGTACGTCACCGAATACAAGGAACGCGACCCGGGACAGGTTCCCTACGTACTCCGTGCCGCGCTGACCTACCGGGTCATCGCCGTCGTCCTCGTGGCCGGGGTGTTCGCCGTCTTTTCGGGGTCCATCGCCCGCCTCGTCAATCAACCCGAACTCGCCCCGCTGATGATCTTCGGCGCGGGGTACATCGCGTGTTACTCGCTTTCGACGTTCGCCGTCGTCGTGTTCCAGGGCTTCAACCGGGTGACGTGGAGCGCGGTGACGAGGGCGACGGGAAGCGTGAGCCTCCTCGTTTTCGTCGTCATCGGCGTCCTCGTCTTCGGTGGCGCTGAGGGGGCACTCTTCGGGTACGTCGTGAGCTACGCGGTGGCGACGGTCGTCGGGTTGGGAGTCCTCTACTGGAAGTTCTATGCGCCCAGCGACGCGGCCGACGAGTCCGAGGACGGACTCGCCAGCCGCGTTCTCAAATACAGCATTCCGCTCACGGCGACGCAAGGGGCGAACGTCCTCGACAAGCGCATCGACACCATCCTCGTCGGGGCCATCAAGGGCCCGCTGGCGGTGAGCCACTACTATCTCGCCAAGAACATCGCCACGTTCATTCAGGCTCCGGCGGCCTCCCTCGGATTCACCATCTCGCCGACCTACGGCGAGCAGAAGGCGGAGGACGCACGGAACGCCGCCGCCAGCCTCTACGAGACCACGTTTCGGCACACGCTCCTCCTCTACGTCCCCGCCGCCGCCGGACTGATACTCGTCGCCGGTCCAGTCGTGACGCTAATCTTCGGCAGTAAGTACGCCGGGGCAGTCCCCGTCGTGCAGGTGTTCTCCGGGTACGTCGTCCTCGAAGCGGTGACGCTCATCACCAGCGACGCGCTCGACTATCTCGGACGGGCACAGGAGCGGGCGTGGGCCAAGGGCGCGACGTCGGCGGCGAACTTCGCCCTCAACCTCGTCCTCATCCCCTCGATGGGGGCGGTCGGCGCGGCGTGGGCCACCGTCGCTACTCACTCGGTGTACGTGCTGGTCAACCTCTACGTCGTTCACCACGAACTCGAACTGTCCGTCGCCCGTCTGCTCCGCCACGTCGCCTTCGTCTTCGGCATCACGCTCGCCATGTCCGCCGTCGTCTTCGTCGCCCTCCAGTTCACGTCGGGACCGTTCTCGCTCGTCGGCGTGGTGCTGCTCGGCGGTGCGGTCTGGGCCGGACTCGCCACGGCGAGCGGCCTCCTCGACGTCCGCCGCGTCGTCTCCGTGCTGGGTTCCTGAACCGGACCGTCCGTGTCCGATGGGCGTCCTTTTCTCACCGTTTTCAGTCCGCTCATTGCCCCCCGTTCGTCTTCATCCCGAGTTACGACTCATCGCCAGCGTTCGCCGACGACGGACGTGAGGGGCTCACCCGGTTCCGAGCATCGATTCCTCGCCGTCGGTCACGTCCATCAGTTTGAGGAGTCGTCCGCCACTGGAATGGAAATGCCGAAAAAGCGGGAGTCAGACGAGACCGCTCGTCGTCGACGGCCACTACCGCTAGTGCAGACTGTCGTCACGACGGCGTCAGTGGCTCCCGTGACGAGACTCCTTCCCTTCGGGTTTTCGCTCGGTATTCCGGTTCGAATCGGAACCCGATGAACTGCCACGGGATTGAACGGGAGTTGCGTACGGATTTCACTCCTCACGTTCGTTCGTCGCAAAAGCGGACGGGGCGGGATTCGAACCGGACCCAGCGGTTCCTGCTCGTCTCACTCCGTTCGACTGCGCGGGCGTGCCGCTGGCAGGATTCGAATCTCCGGGTTGGTCATCACTCTTGACGTCCGCTCGTCGCAAAAACTGAAGAGGCGGGATTCGAACTACGTGAAGACGGTCGCTCACATCCGTTCGCGCTGCGTCTTCCCTCCTTCGAATCCCTGTATCGTTTTCACTCCTCACGTCCGTTCGTCGCGAAAACGGAAGGGGCGGGATTCGAACCACGCGAAGCCTATCAAGCTCCCACCGACAAGTCGGTGGTGCTCTACCACTGAGCCACCCTTCCTCGTCCACACAGAGGAGCGGGACTACCTTTGTTATGGTGGCCCTGAACGGCACCAGGGAACCGGGTCAGATCGCGGTTCCGTCCGCCAGTTCCGCGAGCCCGTCGGTGAGCGAAACGTTCGGTTCGTATCCGAGCGCCGTTCTGGCCTTCGTTACGTCCGCCCTACTGTGGTCGATGTCGCCCGGCCTCGGGTCCGTGTGGACGATGTCCGAAGACGAGTCGGTGACTGACCGGACCGTCTCGGCGAGGTCCCGAATCGTGACGCTCTCGCCCGTTCCGACGTTGAACGCTTCGCCGGTTCGGTCGGTCGTGGCGGCGCGGCAGTTCGCCTGCACCACGTCGTCCACGTGAACGAAGTCGCGCGTTTGGGTGCCGTCGCCCTCGACGGTGATGTCCGCGCCTCGATTCGCTTGGTCGAGGAAGGTTCTGACGACCGCACTGTACTCGGGATTCTGGCGCGGGCCGTAGACGTTGAAGTACCGAAGCGTGACCGTCTCCAGCCCGTAGAGGTCCGAAAAGCGGCGGGCGTACTGGTCGGCGGTCAGTTTGTCGATGCCGTACGGCGAAGTGGGGCGTTTGTGCTCGGCTTCGACGACCGGCACGGAGTCGGGATGGCCGTACACCGCAGCGCTGGAGGCGAGGACAACTCGTGCGTCCGCACGCCGTGCTTGGTCGAGGACGACCAACGTGCCGCTTCCGGTGACGGCGTGGCTTCGAAGCGGGTGTTCGACCGACTCGGACACGCTGACCAGCGCAGCCTCGTGAAAGACGGTATCGACGTCGGTCATGGCTTCCTCGACGGTCTTCGGGTCGCGGACGTCGCCCTCGATGAGCGTCGCGTCCGCCGGGACGTTGCCGCGCTCGCCGGTGGAGAGGTCGTCGAGGATTCGAACGTCGTTGTCACGGACGAGGCTTTCGGCGAGGTGACTGCCGACGAATCCCGCGCCGCCCGTCACGAGAATCGTTCTGTCGCGGAGCGCCGGTTGCGACGTCGAAGTCGGCGTCTCCGTCATTCCATATACCCCAATCCGCGCAGTCGATCCTCAACGTCGTCGAAGTCCGCTTCGACGGTATCCGACGATCCCGCCTCGCCGTAATCGCGCTGCGAGACGGCGCGACGACCCGGCTTCGACCGCGAATGGAAAATCTCCTTCAGAACGCGTCCGTCGGCGTCCGACGGGACCGCTTCGTCCAGCGCGTGGAGGAGCGTCGGAGCCACGTCCGCCACGGTGGCGTCGGTGGGCGTCGATTCGGCTTCGATGCTCGCCCCCCACGCGAAGAAGATGCCCTCGGGGCGGTGGCTGGCGACTTTGCTCCCGCTGTCGGCGAACACGGAGCGCGTCAGCGACACCGCCGTCTCGTACTCGTCGTCGCCTTTCACCACGAGGTCCGGCGAGTAGGGGTCGGTCGGGAACAGTTCGTCGCCGTCGTGAACGTTCAAGGCCTCGTCCTCGGTTTCGGGGTCGGTCAGGCCCTCGAACAGGGTCCGGAGGTCGTCTTTGATGGCGGGGACGTCCTCCGGCGCGACGACGCCTGGGTCAAAGCGCATGGTGTCGTTGATGTAGACGTTGCCCGACCCGTGGGCGAACGCGACCGTCTCGTCGAAATCGACGTCGTAGAGGTTGTGGTCTCCGGGTACCTGACTCGCAACCGAATCGACCAGTCGTCGAGGGAGGTGTTCGACGAGCGACTTCTCGTTGATGCCCAGTCGGGCGATAAGCCCCTCGATTCGGTCCTTCGTCAGTCCCATTTTGGCCAGCGTCCCTCGCGTGCCGTTGCCCCCCTTTCGCGTCAGCAGGTTCTCGCGTTCGAGGAGGGTGTTGAGGAAGACGAAGCGCGAAATCGGGCCGAAGCCGTGGTCCGAGGTGACGAACAGCACCGCCTCGCGGGATTCGATGTACTCCATCACTTCCCCGAGGATGTCGTCCAGTTCGCGGTAGTGTTCGAGGAGGGCCTCGTCCTCCCAGATGAGGTGCTGGAGGCGGTCCGGCGCGGTGTAGACGAAAAAGAACAGTCGCCAGTCTTCCTCCATCAGTCGTCGCATCAGGGTCCGCCGCGCGTCGAGCAGTTTGGACAGTTCCTCACGGAACTCCTCGGGGCGGTCGCGGTACTCGTCCCACGACAACCCGATTCGATAGTCGGGAATGTCCCGAGCGATTTCGTCCGCGAGTTCGGGCGGTTGCGTGAATCCCTCGCCCATCTCCGGCGTCATCATTCCCGTGACCACCGACCCGTCGATGTCGCTCGCGGGATAGGTCATCGGAACGTTGCCGACGACGGCGGGCGAGATGATGTCCCACAGCTCCGGTCGCCGAACGTCCGCGCTGGTGTTCATCCGGTGCGTGTAGCCCTTTTCGAGGTGCTGAAATCCGTACAGACCGTGCTTGTCGGGCCAAACTCCCGTCGCAATGGTCGGCCACGCGAGCGGTGTCGCATCCGGTGTGGTACTCGTGAGCGGCCCGGCGGCCCCCTCTTCGAGCAACCGAGCGAAATTCGGTAGCTTTCCCTCTCCAGTCCATCGCCGAATCAAATCCCATGGGACGCCATCCAGTCCGAGGACGAACGCCCGCTCCGGGCTCGAAGTTTCCATCGACATAGTATCGTTGCCGGGGCAGAACGCCTGCCCGTGGCTCTACCCGTTCCAATACCGGGATTCGCTTTGTTATGGGCCGGTTTCGGTGATTCCGGCACGGTCTACTCGAAATTTTCCCCGCCGATTCGACGTGATGGCCGTGCGTGACCGGTCGGTGGATGCGAAACGGAGTGCCGTGAAAGGAGCTTCGAGCGGCGAGTGAAAGTACAGCGAACTCACACCCGAAAAACGCGCGTCTCGACGACCGGCCGACCGTTATCGCGGACCGATGGGTGTCCGTTTCGTCGCCGGGTCGGTACCGCGGATTTCACTCGCGATGTCCCCCATCGTTCGGACCTGAATCCGTGCCTCGTCACGACGTTCAGCGAGGTGTTCGAGGATGGTTCGTAGCCGCTCGAAATCACGCTCCTCCGTGAAGTTGTTCGGGTGCATCCAGAGGTGAAACACGCCCTCGTCCGCGTCGGCGGCGCGGTCGATCCCTCGCTTTGCGGATCGTGTGAGCGGGTCGTCCCACAGTCGCTCGGTGATGGTTCGAGCACGGCCTTCGTAGCCGAACAGGAACATCGAAGCGGGGATGTTCACCAGCCCGTACTCGTCGAGCTCGGGTTCTACGAGCGACGGATTCGTCTTGCTCACGGTCAGGTCGATGAACTTCCCGAGCGAATCGAATCGCGATCCGTCGTACCAGAGTTCCGGCCGCTCACCGCGGTAACAGGTGAAACCGTAGGCGGCGAGCACGTCCCGATGTCCGATGTTGTTCCGGGGAAAGACGAACGACTGGAGGGTGTATCCCGCATCGTCCGCCACTTCCAACCCCGCTCGCGCTTCGGCGACGGCGACTTCACGGTCCGTCTGCTCGTCGCCGAACTCCACGTGGGAGAACGTATGACAGCCGAGTTCGTGGTTCGCGTCGGCATCGACGATGGCATCGATGAGTCCGTCGTTAAACCAGAGCGGATGTTGTTTCCCGACGCCGCCCGGATCACGGTCGAACCAGTCGTCCCTCGGTCCCGGATGATTCGCGTGTGTGCCGTCGCACGATTCGAGGAAGAGATGTCCGACCACGGCCCACGTCGCGGGAACGTTAAACTCGTCGAACAGTGCGACGAGCCGCGACCAAGACGTTCGCGCACTCTCGACGTGTTCCGGTATCTCTTCGAGGTCGTGATATCCCCATGCGAGTTCAGCGTCGAGAGAGAGGACGACGGCGTTCATGTCCGGCAAAAATGCGGTCGGAAAGCGATTAAACCGCGCCGACCGTTCAGTTTCGTTCTGGTGGGTAAGCGACGATTACCCGGTCGCGTCATTCGACAGTCACGCTCTTCGCTAGATTGCGTGGTTTGTCGATGGGTCTGTCGAGGAGCTCGGCGGCGTGATACGACAGGAGTTGGAGTTGTACGTTGGCGAGGATTCCCGCCACGTCGGGGTGGGTGTCGGGAATCGTCAGCACGTCGTCCGCGTGCTGGACGACCGCCTCGTTCGCGTCGCTCGCGACCGCGATGACCGGTGCGCCGCGAGCCTCCACTTCCTTGACGTTGCTCAGCGTCTTTTCGTCGTGACGACCGTCGAACACCGCGATGACCGGCGTCGTCGGCGTCACCAGCGCCAGTGGGCCGTGTTTCAGCTCCCCGGACGCGAAGCCCTCGGCGTGTTCGTAGGAGATCTCCTTGAACTTGAGCGCCCCTTCCAGCGCGACGGGGAAGGCAGTCCCTCGGCCGATGAAGAAGTAGGCGTCGCTGTCGTGGTACCGTTTCGCGATACGATGGGCCTTCGTGAAGTCCAATATCTGCTGGACGTGGTCCGGCAAGTCGGCGAACGCGGACAACACCGTCTCGATGTTCTCGCTTCGGTGGCCGGTCGTGTCCCGGACGATCCGCTCGCCGAGGAGGGACAGCGACGCGAGTTGCGAGGAGAACGTCTTCGTGGCGGCCACGCCGATTTCGGGACCGGCGCGGATGAAGAGCGCGTCGTCGCACTCCCGTGCGGCGGTCGACCCGATGACGTTCGTCACCGCGAGGGTCCGTGCCCCACCCGCGCTCGCCCGCCGAAGAGCGGACAGTGTATCCGCCGTTTCACCGCTCTGTGTGACGCCGATGACGAGGGTATTCTCGTCCACCGGCGGCGGCGAGACGGCGTACTCGCTGGCGAGGAACGTCTGTGTCGGCACGCCACGACGTTCCATGAAATGGCTCCCGGCGAGCCCGGCGTGATAGGAGGTCCCGCAGGCGACGAACTGGACGCGCCGAACCTCTTCGAACGTTCCCGCAGGGAAATCTTCGAGGGAGACGTCTCCGGTGATGTGTTGGACACGTCCGCGGAGCGTCTGGCGGAGCGCCGCCGGTTGCTCGTGAATCTCCTTGAGCATGTAGTGTTCGTAGCCGCCTTTCCCGGCGTCCTGCGGGTCCCAATCGACCGTCTGCGTCGGTCGTTCGATCGGCGTCCCATCGAGTTTCGTTATCTCGTGGTGCCCGGCTTCGATGACGACGACGTCCCCGTCGTCGAGGAATATCACCTCGTCGGTGAAATCCAAGAACGCGGGAACGTCGCTCGCGAGGAAGTACGTGCCTTCCTCGATGCCGAGGACTAACGGCGACCCCGACCGGGTCGCGTACACCGCGTCGCTTCCTTCGACCAGCATGGCGACGGCGTAACTACCGGAAAGCCGACGGACCGTCCGCCGGAACGCTTCTTCGGGCGTCGCTCCCCGGTCGAGGTGTTCCTCGACGAGATGCGGAATGACCTCGGTGTCGGTGTCGCTTTCGAAGCGATGACCCCGCTCCGAAAGCTCCGTTCGGAGCGCTTCGTAGTTCTCGATGATGCCGTTGTGAACGACGGCGACCTCCTCCGAACAGCCGGTATGGGGATGGGCGTTCGCGTCGGTCGGCGGGCCGTGCGTGCTCCAGCGGGTGTGACCGATACCGAGTCCGCCCGCCGGCACTTCGTCGATCAGCATATCCTTCAGGTGCGAAATCTGCCCTTCACGCTTGAAGACCGACGGGCCGCTGCCGTTTTTGACGGCTAGTCCTGCCGAGTCATAACCCCGATATTCGAGGTTTTCGAGGCCGACGAGCAACTCGTCCACGGCCTCTTCCGTTTCGCCGACTCGGGCGATGATGCCACACATCAGTCCACTACCTCCAAAGAGTTCTTGTCACTCATTGACGACGAAGCGATAGCTGGTGGTTGTTCCGGTGGACGATACGACTTCGATAGGTTGTCCGTCTAGCGTTCGGGAATCTCATAGGTAACTCGCCTCCGCTGTGTTCAGCACCCTCGGACGTCTCAGGTCTCGGGGTTGAACGGTAACTACGAATACCCGCTTTGCCTCTTTGTTATACGCCTACTGACAACGTCGAAGGATCGTCTTAGGGTTTGCCAAGACGGTCGTACCTTCGATCGATATTCTCGGGAGGAAAGTCGAACGCTCCGGCGATACGCTTCGAAGAAGTGTCGGAATCCGCCGTTACGATTTCACTACTTCCGGACGACGAACGATGAAACTAACGTCGCTATCGCTCCGCCGATTATATCGAAGTACTATCATCTTCAAACGACGCACCCATCGGGGAAGCGACGACAAAATAACGGGGCGAATCGACCATCGAAACCGATGTAGTTGTCGAACCGTCGTTTCAGACGTTGATGGCCGACGGTTTTACCCAGATGACGAGGTCGTCGTCCTGTCGAACGACGCCGTGGACCGATTGGCTCTCGACCGACTCATCGACCTCGACGTCGTCCAAACTGACGACCTGATTCACTTCGTCGATGACCCAACCGATGCTCCGTTCGTCCTCCGTCTCGAATACGATAACGCGGTTCCCGGTTCCCGAATCGGTCAGTCCCAGGACCGTCTTCGGGTTGACGATCGTCGTCGTGGTTCCGCGGAGGTCCATGACACCCTCGACGTGTGGTTTCGAATCGGGAAGTTTCGTCAACTCGTGCCGGTCGACGATCTCGTCGATGTGTGCGATATCGATACAGTACCGCTTGTCCTCGAGCCGGAAGACCAACACCTGCAACGGAGAACCGTTCTTTGACATGATTGGTTCTCCCGTGGGAGTTCACTTTACTGTTCCGCCAGCCTCTCTATCGGGAATATTCTATTCCCGTTGAAATCACTTCTCTACAATTCGAATTCTTTCGTACTAAGTTTCTGATACGGTTGTGGCGATATCTTTTTATGGTCTGATTATCAAAGTCGATAACCGATGGGGTCTGTGGAACTGCTGCGAGTACTCGGCAACAAATACAACGCCGAAATCCTCGATGCAACACACGAGCCGAAATCCGCACAGGAACTGAGCGACGAACTCGGTATTCCGATAGCGACGAGTTACCGACGAATCGAAGAACTCACAGACGCGAACCTCCTCGAACTGAGCGGTCGTGAATTTTCGAACGAGGGGCGTCGAACGAAAGTGTACCGACGGGATATCGATGCCGTTGCGATTTCGTTCCAGAGCGACGGCATCGACGTTTCCATCGAGGACCGACCGGACGTGGAAAACGCGCTGGTCGATGTGTGGCGGGACCTAAAGGAGCGCTAGGATGCAAACGATAGAACTCCTCTACGGTGTTTTCAGCGTCTCACTCGCCGTTGCCGGGCTATCGATGGTCGCGTTTGCGGTTCGCGCGTACCGTCGAACGGGCCGACGGACCTTTTTTCATCTCTCCATCGGGTTCGTTCTCGTCGTCGCGGCGGCCATTGCGACGACCGTCAGCGCGTTCGTTTCCGATTTCGAATCGATTCGGCTGTTGCTGTCGGTTAACTATCTCTTTTCGAGCGTCGGATTCGTCTTCATAATATTTTCAATTATAGGAAGATGATACTTCTCGATAATAGTGCTCCGAATACAGAATCCGATTAGGACGTATTCTGCTGTGTGAAGCCATATAACTCAGATATCAGGCCTGATAATTGGATACGTAACTTTAATACAATCCTTTGATTCGTTCCGCATAGGGTCCGGTCCATGATACATATGGATGCGGACATGAAGTGAGAAATCATGAAAGACGCAATTCAACAGCGCCTCAACAATCGAGGTCAGGTCGGTATCGGAACGCTCATCGTGTTCATCGCGATGGTACTGGTCGCCGCCATCGCGGCCGGTGTCCTCATCAACACGGCGGGCTTCCTCCAATCGAAATCCGAACAGACGGGGCAGGACAGTACCGCACAAGTTTCCAACCGCGTGCAGGTCGTTTCCGGCTTCGGAAACGTCACGACGCTCGACGGTACCGGATCCTATAGTGCGACCGGAAAGGAGTACGTGGACGAAATCAACCTGACGGTGATGCGTGGCTCCGGTTCGGACGACATCAACCTCTCGACGGCCACCATCGAGTGGATCGGCCCGAACAAGGCGAAGACGCTCGTGGACGGAACCAACGCCAACGCGACCCAGTTCAACGTCTCATCGATCAAGGACGAAGACGATTCGGTGCCCGTCCTCAACGGGCAAGACGACCGGTTCACCATCACGCTGAACGCCAGCGGAATCGCCGGCCCTAGCGTCTACGGACTCGAAGAAGGCCAAACCGTCGAGCTCCGACTCACGACGCAGTACGGTGCCGTCACCCTCTACCGCGTGAACGTCCCGCAGTCGCTCTCCCAAGAGAGTGCGGTGACGGTCTAAGCGACTTCTTCTTCGCTTTTTACGTGCAACCTACCCCTCTTTGAGTCCGGTCTTTGTCGGAAAGGTAGATTTTTCATTCAGCAGCGTAAGTCAAACTCGTGACATCGCTGTTCACTCTCGAAAAAGAGGCAGACGCGGAACGCCTCGTCAAGTTGCTCACCGAGAGCAGCAACGACACCGTCCGACAGCGAGCCGCGGAAATCCTTGGCGACCTCGACGTCCCGGACGATGAAGTCGTTGATTCACTGACCACGGCCGCACAGGGCGATTCGAACGGTGCGGTTCGAGCGGCCGCTATCGACGCACTCGACCAACGCGAGGCCGTCGAACAGCTCATCGCCGCGATCGTCGGCGAGGAGGTACATGGGAGCAGAGCGGAATGGGCACGGGCTGAAGAGCTCACCGACGCGCTCACTTCCCCACAGCCCGAGCTTCGCATGGCGGCAGCGAACGTACTCGGTCGGATCGGTAGTCGCTCGGCGACGGAGAACTTGATCCGCCAACTGTCCGACGAGGACCCGCGAGTCCGTGCCCGCGTAGCCCGTGCATTGGGTCGGCTCGAAGACAAACGGGCCGTGTCGCATCTCGCGGAGCGGCGAACCGACGAGGAGGTCGACGTTCGTAGGGAAACCGCCGAAGCACTGGGCCGAATGCAGGGTGAGGAGGCACTTTCCGTACTCCTCGGGATGCTCGACGACCCGGCGGAGGCCGTGCGACGGATTACCGCCGGATCGCTCGGGAACTTCAGCAGTGCAAAACCCCTCGATGCGCTCGTCGGCCTGCTGGGCGACAAATCCGAGGCAGTTCGGAAGGCCGCCGTATTCTCGCTGATCGAACTTCTCTCCAACGTCCCGCCGGAGAAGAGTCACGAACTTCGAGAGACGATGGTTCAGAAGCTGAGTACGAGCGACCATCACGTCGTCGTCAGCTCGCTCGTCGACATCATCCGGGAAGGATCACAAGCCCATCAGCGCCGGAACGCGACGTGGCTACTCGGGCGAGTGACGGGCACGAAACACCGATGGGAGGCCATCGAAACGCTCGTCGGTGTTTTGGATGCCGAGGATGGAATGACCGCGCAGTTCGCGGTGACGAGCCTCGCGGCCATCGGGGGCGAATCGGTCGAAACAGCGCTGTTGGAAGTCCTCTCGGACCCCGAGGCGACGACGGATGCACAGGCGATGGCCGCCTTCGGACTCGGAAAGGTGGGCGGCGAACGCTCACGCGAACGGCTCGATACGCTGGTGGACACGACCGACGACGACGAGGTCAGAAAGCGCGCGTTTTCGGCACTCTCGAAGCTCGGTGGTCGAGCATAATTCGGATATGTGTCATATATCATGGCATACGAGTTATCTATTTTGAGATTTTACTAAAGTTTTATATCCGTTTGGTGTCTTGATTCGGCAACAATGGTTACGGACCCACTTATCCGGGTTTTAAAGGGTTTGATTCGCGACCCCGACACGTCCGGTGAGTCTCATAAACGTATCAAATTCGATGGAGGGACACAAACAGGTCAGGTAGATGTTTCAAGTAAGAACAGAATATCGACAGATACGATCGCGGACGTATATGGTGGGACCGGCGCCACCAACGATTTGCGTTCGTCACAAATCGAGCATCTCAATGGACTTTTCTCGAACACCGAAGGGTCGATCGCGGACGCTCCCCAGCTCGGACGCGAACACGCGGACGAAAACGTCCCGAGCGCGGCGTTTGCCGCCACGTACGGCGTGGCGTTCGAAGCGATGGTGGAGGCGGCCTTCGACCGACTCGACCACAGACTCGGGGATGGGAACGATGCGGTTTCCGACGAACTCGAACGTGCGGAATCGGACCTCATCGACGCGATGCGGTCCGGAATGTCGGGGATACAAGGCGGCCTGAAAGCACACGAAGCCGCGCTGTCGGGCGCGGTGGGCGATGAGGACGAAGACGAACTCAACGTCGACGACGAGGCGCTCCTCGACGGCATCGGCGTTCCCGTGTTCATGCTCGATGTGAATCACGAAATCGTGGCATGGAACAGTTCTATCGAGGAACTCACCGGCACGCCGCGTTCGGAAGCCATCGGTTCGACGGAAGCCAGCGTTGCGTTCTATCCCGATGGCCGTCGTGGCAAGACGCTCGCGGACAAAATACTCGAAGCACCCCAGAACACGCACCTCTCGTTCGACATCGAACAGGATGCGGACGACCACCATCTCTACCGCGACAGCAGTCACATGGTGGATTACCAGGGAGAGGAGCGAGAAATAGACTTCTCCGCCAAACCGCTCCATCAAGACGGTGAACTCATCGCGGTGGTCGAAACGGTAAACGACCGTACCGAGGACGTTCGTCGCCACGAGAGCGTGGCGGGATTGGTCGAGGAACTCGGAACGACACTCACCGCGATGCGCAGCGGCGACCTGTCGGCACGGGCCGACTTCGCGGACGAACACGACGCTGTCGACGATCGACTCATCTCCGTTGTCGACCAGGTGAATGACATGGGGGAGCGTTTCGAACTCCTCGCTCAACGGGTGGAAGAACAGGCGTCCGAACTCGCCGAATCCGTCGACCAAGCCTCCGGGTCCGCTCATACCATCGAACAGCGGGTGGACAAACAGACGGAGCTCCTGTCCATCGTCGCCAACGAGATGGAGAATTTCAGTGCGAGCATGCAGGAAGTCGCCGCGAGTTCCGATCAAGTCGCATCCGCGGCGGAACAGGCGAAAGCCGCCGCTGATACGGGTCTTGACTCCAGCGAGGGCGCACGCGAGGCGACGGACGACGTCATCGAAATGAGCGACGACCTCGTGGAAACCGTGACGGAGCTCGAATCACAGATGACCGAAATCGAAGGGGTCATCGAAGTCATCGCGGAGGTCGCAGATCAGACGAACCTCCTCGCATTGAACGCGAACATCGAGGCTGCGCGGGCGGGCGATGCCGGCAGCGGCTTCGAAGTCGTCGCGGACGAGGTGAAGGAACTGGCCAACCAGACCAGAGAACACACCGAGGAGATCGCCGGTCGAATCGAAGACATCCAGTCGCAGGCCAACGAGACGGTCGTCGCGGTCGAGGAGTCGAACCAGCAGGTGCGGTACGCAGGTAAGGAAATCGAGGACGCCCTCATCGCCCTCGAAGAGATCGCGGATGCCGTGGACGAGGCCGCAACCGGCGTCACCGAAGTCGCGGAGGCGAACGACGAACAGGCAGCCAACGTCGAACAGGTCATGGCGACCGTCGAGGACGTGCGCGATACGACCAAAGAGGTCGAATCCGCCACGGAGGATATCGTCGGCGCGACGATGGAACAGACCACCGCGATAAGCGAACTCGCCGACCGCGTCGGCGACCTCACATCGGGCTCGAACTGACGGACACGATTTCCATCTCTCTCACTCATGAGTGAAGGCGAATACAAAATAACGGACACGCGGGGGAAGTTCCTCCAAGCGATGAAAGGCGGCCACAAGCTGAAGGACGCCGCTTGGACGAGCGGCCGCGTTCTGCTATCGAACCGACGGCTCATCCTCGCCGGAAACGGCGGTAAACGAACGATTCCGTTGTCGAAGATCAACGGCATGAGCGGCCGATACGACGTGAACCAATCGGTCGCCAGCGTTTCCGACTACATCAGCCTGGAGTTCGACGGCGACGTCTTTCTCGTCTCGTCGCAGTTGGAGATAGACGAGTTCGAGGCGAAACTGTACGGAGCGATGTTGAACCAGTCGATGATCCTGGTGAAGCATCCTGCCGTCAAGGGCGGAGTGGTACAGAACACTGACTGGGAGCGGGCTCGGGTGAAAGTGGAAGTCGGCGAGGTCGGTATCGCCGTCGCCAGCGGAATCTTCATTCAACTCGAACTCGACGACATCGGACAGGTCGACACTGCCAAGCGGACCGTCGAGGGGGAGACCCGGACCGTCCTCGAAGTCGAGCATTCGGAAGGAAGCACCAGCATCCAGACGTACATCTCCGGGAAGTCCCGTCGCTGTTCCCTCCTCGGGTCGCTCTTTTCGAAGGGCGAACAACAGAGTAAATCCGGTGCGGAGTTGTCGGAGACCGAAAAGGAGGTGTTGATGGCGCTGTACACCGGCGTTTCCGCGTTCGAGATCCCCGACTTCCTCGGCATGGACGTGGACAAAGTGGAGGAGATATTCGAACGACTCATCGAACTCGACGTACTGGAGGAGGTCAGGAAGCGCCGTGAAGTGAGCCTGAAGACGCGCGGACGGAACATCGCCAGCGAGTCAATCAGCGAAAAGTAGCCGTACCGAATCCCGTTCGTCTGTTATGCTTCGTGTAGCGTTACATCGGGTTCACCATCGGTGATTTCGACGGTCATCATGGTCGAAAGCGATGAATGACAACGTCCGTCGCAGACGTGCTGGAACTGCGGAGAGGTCCCCGTTCCGACTCAGGTGTTGACTTTCTCGATGCGGTCGCTGACCAGCATCTTCCCGGGGGCGGTCAGTGACAGGCCGTCGTTTCCGGGGTTCACCAGTTCTTTCTTCTCGATTTCGGTGAGGACCATCGCGGCGCTCCCGGCATCGATTCCGAGCGCCCCGGCGAGGTTGCCGCTGTTCGCGCCGGAGTAGATGGCGACGAGGGCCTCCATCTCCTGCTCGGTGACGTCGATACGTTCTGCACGCTGGGAGATTTCTGCATACTCCAGTCGGAGATAGCGACCGAGGTGGTTCAGTTTGCGTTCGGTAGCGACGACGAATTCGGAGGTGACGGTCTGCCCATCGTCGTTGTGCCGAATCGCAACGACGGTTCGCGACTGTCCGCCGACGTCCCGGTTCTGTTTTTGGAAGTAGCTCACTCCGGAGAGGTCGACGACGAACGGATCGGGAATCCCGAGGAACTCGACTTTCCCGGGTTGGATGCGAAGCTTTCCGGTTTCGAACCGTTCACCCATCACGCGTCCGCCGACACGCGCTGGGTGTTTCACGGTAACGGGAGTACCGCTCAGAATGGCCTTGAAGAGGAACACTTTGAACTTCCCGACGCTGTCGTTTTTTGCCTCGATGACTGCCGTGTGGCGACCATCGTCCCCCTCGAAGGCCACCGTGATGGTGTCCTGAAAGAACCCTTCCAGTTCGGACGGGACGTGTCCAACCGAGATGTCGAATATCCTGTGGAGTGGAATCGTCGTCTTCGATCCGCTTTCCGCCAAAACGAGCCGTTTTTGACTCAGGATGATTCGACCGCGAACCGGTTCTGGCGACGGTTCCGTATCGAGGCTGTAGCGTGCGACGAAGTCGGCGATGGCTTTCTCAGACATGGCGTTGCTCCACGGTCCGCTTTCGTTTTCGTGTTCTGTCTAAACTCATAAGTAACTATCTCATACGTTCAAGAACGTCCCCACGACGATGCGAGTGACCCATGCGATGACGCCGCTGACCCACGTCAGAAGGACGAAATGCATGTATGCGTTCACCTTGTGCCCGCCGTCCACGATTCGAATCATGAGCGAGGAGAGCACCGAATTTAACAGAATGATGATGACGAGGAGGTACTCTATCATGATGTTGTTGTACACGCCGGTGTGAATCAGCGTCCCGAAGTTGAACTGCGGGGTGTTCAGGCCGACGGACATCCCCGAGAGGATGTTAACGATTTCGAGGCCGATGAAGAACGCGAACGTGGATGCGGCGGTAATCCCGTAGAGGACGCCGATGAGCGTCATCGTGGACTGTTCGCGCTGCTCGCGTAACTGCATGACCTCGTTCATGTTTCCGCTGATGAGTTCGCCGAGATGTTTCGGTTCACCACCCATCTGTCTGCCGATGAGGTACATCTCGCTGAACTTCTGGATGAGGTACGAGCGAGCGTCGGCGGTGAAATGTCGCCACGCGAGTTCCGATTCGATTCGCATGCTCAACCGTTTGAACAGGTCGTCGATATCCGGCGACAGCGCGCCGAAATCCTTCTTTCGGAGGGTTTCGAGAACGCGCGAGGTCGTGCTCTGTTTTGCCGTCTCGCTCGCGCCGAGCGCACGGATGAAACTCGTGAACTCCTCGTCGCGCTCTTTCACCTTTCGCTCCTCCCGACGGACGACAAGCCCGGGTAACACGAGCGGCGTCGTCGGCAACGCCGCAAAGATGGGGAGCGGTATCGAACTGGGGTCGACCGACGTACGTCCGAGGAGGACGAGGAGACAGACCACGATGGCGGCGACGGTCAGCACGATGCCGACGATGACGCTGATTCGAACTTTGCGCTCGGAATCCGTCCGCCCTTTCTCGTCGGGGTGGTACCAGACCGGGTCGTAGGGGGCCGTCGTCTGTATCATGAACAGAAACCCCATCTGCACGAACGCGAACATGACGACGACCGCGCTGACCGTCATCGTCGGGTTGGTTCCCGTGAGGATGGGAAGCACCGTCGCGAACACGAGTGCGAACGTGACGGAGAGAATCATCGACAGATAGAGGTCCTTCATCACTTCGAGGTTGCGTAGCGACCCTTCGTAGATGGTGACGTAGTTCTGAATCACCACGTCCTGTTCCGAGAGCAGGAAATCCTGAATCTCTCCGCCCGCGCCGATGGTGTACGCGAGGCGGTCGAAGAAGTCCGAAAGCGGCTTGCTCGGGACCTTCTTCGCTCGAATCTGGAGAGCGTCGTCCAAACTCTGGTTCCACGTGTCGACGAGTTGAACGACCCGCTGCATTTCCAGCGCGAGTTCCTTGTACTCCGGTTCCTTCGAGAGGATGCGGAACACTTGCACGCGGTCCATGTTCGCCGTCGAGAGGACGGTCATGTGCGTGATGAACAGGTGAAGTCTGTCCTCTATCTGCTTGCGGCGACGGTCCCGGAGCAGTTTCGGGTAGAGTATCGCCGTCACCAGACAGAGTGCACCGAGGAGCGGAACCGGCAGTGCGATGATAAACGGCAGGTCGACGGTAAAGACGAGCGCGAGACTGCCGAGGAAAAACAGTATCGACGGAACGATAACGAAGCCGACGTACCGCAACATCGGCATCTCCATCTGATGGTAAGCTTCGATGGTTGAGGAGGCAGCAGCGCTCAGGAGCTGTTTCGCGTCCGTTTGCTGTGCTTCTGCCTCCGCCATATCAGATCGACCGATGGACGTTGAACGGAAGCCCATCGACGCCATCGCGATGGAAGGCTTCGATGACTTCGTTCACCTCGTGGTAGCCGAGGATGTTCTCTTCTATCATCCGCTCCATGATCCGTGCCCGGAAATCGAGATCTTGGTAGATGTCGCGGGTGTTCTTGTAGCCGAGGAGCGTCGCTATCTGTTCTTCCAATACGTAGGAGTTGTTCATCCCTTGGAAGACGATCTCGTCCTCGACCGGGTCCCAGTAGAACGCCTGGCGCGTGACCACACCGCCCATGTCCTTGGAATATCCCTCGATTTCCTGCACGCTCGTCACGCGGCGCAGGACTGTATCCCCCTGTTTGACCCGGTTCTGGAACAGCGCAACGTCGGCGTTGTCCATGAACGTCTCGGGGACGTTGATGGGGTCGCCGGTAAACCGCTGAATCATCGAAACGATGTCGCTGGCGTGGAAGGTGAGCATCACCGGGTGACCGGTCTGTGCGGCCTGAAACGCCATTCGACCTTCCGCACCACGAACCTCCCCGACGATGATGTAGTCGGGGCGTGAACGTAGCGCGGCGGCGACGAGGTCGAACATGTCCACGTCGGCGCTGGCTTCGCTCTTTCCCTCACGCGTGAGGAGCTGTTGCCACGTGTTGTGCGGTGGCAGCACCTCGGCGGTGTCCTCGGCCGTGTAAATCTTGCTGTCCCGAGGGATGAACGACAGGATACAGTTGAGGGTCGTCGTTTTTCCCGACGCCGTCTCGCCGACGACGAACACCGTCTGTTCGTTCTCCAGACAGAGCCAGAGATACGCGGCGAGTTGCGGCGACAGCGTTCCCCAGTTCGTGATTTGTGCGACCGAGAGGGGCGTCCCTTCGCTTTGACGGATGGTGAGGCTCGGCCCCTTGATACTCACGTCGTCGCTGTAGATGATGTTGATACGCGACCCGTCGGGAAGCGTCGAGTCGACGATGGGATCGGAGTCGGAAACGGGATCCCCGATCCGCTCGCCCATGTTGCGAAGCCAGTTGTCGAACCGGTCGTTCGTCTCGAAGTCCACGGTGGTACCGAGCATTCCGTACGTTCCGTGGTCCACGTACGTCTCGTGGGGGCCGATGACGTGAATGTCCTCGTTCGCGGGGTCGCGCATGATCGGTTCCAACGGACCGAACCCGACGATGTCCCGGTTCAACCGATACCGGATGTTCTCGTAGGTCTGATCCGATACCTGGTACTTCCCGACGCCAGTGACGCCCATGAGCTCCTCTACGACGTCGTTCTCCCGGAGAAGTTGGATTCCAGTCTTCACGTCCCCGTAGGAGATGCTACTGACCCGTCGTGCGAGCTCCTGTGGGGAGGCGTTTTGAATGCGCTTTTGGAGCGTTTTTGGCGAGAAATTGCCGATTCGAGCCGAGATACTCCCGTTTCCTTCGCCGATTCGAACCGTATCCTGCAACAGTTCCTCGATTCTGTCGTCGTACTCCGACTCGCTTTCCGGCGCGGGCTTGGTGACGCTCTTTTCGAGAATCTTGCTACGGACGTTCCAGAACAACTCCTGTTCCGTGTCACTCAGGTCCGGTTCGATGGCGTAGTATTTCGTATCCCGACCGATATCGCCGTAGATGTGGCAGTAGATAGGACCGCCCGCCGGGTAGATGACGTTCGGCTTGGCCGCTTCCCACTCACCGGACGGTTCGTCGATGAGTTTTGGGAACTCACCCGTAAACTGCTTGAATCGCTTCAAGTAGTCCCGAAGGTGAGGGCGGCGCATCGCAACCTCTCGAAGTTCGCCTTCGATTTGGGTGGTCCCGTGTTCGGTCATTTTTAGGCGACGCTACGGCTCTCGATAACGATACCAGCGTCGGCACGAACCGAGTATCCGATGCTGTCTCCCACTTGTTCGCCCATTCCGGCGAACCGCTTGACCGAAATGTTCCGACGAACGTCGTTTCCGACCTCGACCATCTGCAGTTCCATGAACACGTCCGCAATGGCGCGGAAGGGGCCGATTGCGTCCTCGTCCACCGTCGACGGGTCGACGGTCAGTACGACGACCTTCCCTTGCGTCACGAGGTCGCGGAAGAACGAGATGATTTCGAGCGCCGCCTGTCGCTCCTCGTTCTGTCGGACCAGCGCCTCGAAGGTCGGATCGTTGCGGAGAATTGCATCGAAAGTGTCGATGATAACGACGTCGGCTTCCCACATCGCTTCCGCCTTCATCAGCCTGTTGAGTAGCTCCTTTCGCTGACCGTCCTTCTCGTCGCTGTCCGTCGGTGCGGTGAGTTGATGCGTACCGGTGTCCACGTCGGCGTGCAAGAACAGCAACCGTTCGTTAAGGAGGTGCTCTTCGATGCCGTAGGAAAGCGAGTGCATCTGGTCGATGAACCCACGAATCGTTAGCTCCGTGGAGAGGAGCGTCACGCTGTGGTCCGTTTCACATAACCCGTAGCTGAATCGCTGGCTCATGGCGCTCTTTCCGGCACCGTAGTCGCCCTCGATGAGGACGATAGAACCGCGTGGGATTCCACCTCCGAGTTCGTTGTTCAGTCTGTCGTGGTCTTGCAAGCCGAGCGAGTAGAGATTATTCGAACTCATGTTCTAAACTCCAATACTTCGGAATCACCGTTGACGATCATCTTCACGCGATGGTCCTCTCCGGGTGGCATCGGTGTATCATTTTCGATTGTAACTCTCAGTACGTTTCCGACGTCCCAGTAGTCCCCGTCTACGACTTCTACTGATACGTTCGACTGATATTTTCCGTCCAGCAGTATATCAATTTGGTCACTTGAGCCCTTTAAATTCTCCGCCCCTGTATTCTTCACGAGAATGGTAATATTATTGTCATCGCTGGAATTATAAACGGCACCGCTTGCGGGGTCGCTGATTATTTCGATATCCGTCCGCACGTCGTGACTCACGTCGTAGCTTCTGTCACCCAAGGCACCCGACAATCGCTGAATACCCGTCGTAAACGTCCCGGCGACGCTCGCCGCGATGATGAGGCTTGCGATGAACAGGATGAGATGGGATGTGGAGACACTCGCCACTCAGACCGCCTCCGTATCGGCGAGTCCGGGTCCGGTAATGACTTTCACTCTCGTCGGATCCGCCGAAACGTTGATTCGATAGTGAAGGGACTCACCGGGAAACCACAATTCGGTATCGGTGACACCGTTTACGTCGCGTGCGACGATGGCTGTCGAGTCGGGATAGACGCCATCGACCAACACGTCAGTGTCGTCGACATCCAGCGTAGTAGAACCGGTATTGTTCACGGTTATATTCAGATATCCTGTTGAATAGTTCACTGTTGTGATATTCAGTGCGGTGTTTTGTTGGTCGAGTACGTTCTCCGAGTGTTCGACTCTGGCGTCGTTGACGCGTTCGAACCCGTTGTACGCCGCCGAGTAGATCATTCCGAAACTGATGAACATCGCTAGGAAGATGATGGCTGTGGAACCACTAACGCTGAATCCCATGGCCCTCTCCCCGTATTCCTGCACAGTGATCGACGACTTTCTGCTCGATTGCATCACCGGTGAGTTGGCTCATGAACGAGAGACTCCGAATGTGGTCGTCCACGCCGAGGGTCGCAGGGGTCGCATCGGTCTCGACGTCGGTCACATCCGCGATTCCTCGGATGAACGCGAGCAACTGCTCTTTGACGGGTTCGCTGATCCAGTCGATGTCCTCGTAGTAGGCGATGGTCCGCACGGCGTCTTCGGAACCGAACTCCTCGACGAGGAACTCCAACCACTCCATCACGACGAGGTCGACGATGTAGCCCGGAGGGAGGTCGTTCAAGTACGGTTTTTGCGTCCCGCTTCGCATCCCCATTGTCGTCTCCGCCGCTTGGGATTCGTCGGTCTGTGCCGGTTCCTCGAACTCGAAATCGCCGGTCTCGGGGTCCTGTTCCTGCGTCGTCTCCAACGCCGTTTCCTCCTCCGGTTCCGGTTCCGGTTCGACGTCGAACTCGATTTCCGACTCCGCTTCGTCCGGTTCAGCGTCCCCTTCCGCCCAATCCGCTTCTCCGGACTCGTACTCCTCTTTGAGCTCTTGGAACGTCGAACCCCCCGCCTGTCCCTCGTCTTCCTCCGTCTCCATGTCGTCCATTTCCGTGTCGTCCATCCCCATCCCGTCTAGTTCTTCGTCCTCCTCCAGATCATCGAAGGAGTCATCGAAGAAGCTATCCGCGTCGGCATCGGCGACCTCGTCGTCCAAGTCGTCGTCCGACTCTTCCGCTTCCTCCTCGTCGAAGAGGCCAAACCCACCGGCTTCCTCCCCACCGAAGGCATCGCCGCCGAGCCCACCGTTTGGTACGTCGTCGACGAACGGATTGACGCCGCGCGTAACCATCTCGTAAATTTCGAGGAGTTTACGGACGTTCTCCTCTACGTCGTCTACTTTTTCGCTGATCTGCTCGTTTTCGCTGCGAACGGTGCTGACGGTCGAAGCGATGTCACCGACTTCGTTTTCGAGGTCTTGCAGGCGGTTTTCGAGTTCCTGTGTCGACCCGCCACCACCCATATCGCCGAAACCGTCGTCACCACCGCCCCAGTCGTCCACATCACCGTCCATGCCGTCGTCCAAGTCGTCGAAGTCGTCACCGCCGATGTCATCGTCGAATAGGTCGTCACCGCCCGAATCCGACTCTGCACTCTCGTCGTCCTCCATGAAGTCCATGATTCCCATGGCACCCATGGCAACCGACCCGCTCAGGAGCGGAGCGAGGTCGGGAGCAAGAGTTATAAGTTTCATTATGAACACCACCGAACGTCACCACATTAATCTTCTGCCTGAGTTATCACAATTGATACTATAGCAATATCGGGACAGTATACGGTGGCGGATATGAAAAGACCCACCTAATCGAGCACTACAGGGTGTTTATGGGTGTTCAAAATCACCACGATATATCTATTTTTTCATATATATTCGGAGTCTTTTGTCCACCGGTACATATTCTTCTTTCAGCACCTCTGGAAGCGTCTCCGTCTTCCCGATGACGAGGTAGCCTCCGTCTCGAAGCGAGTTCGTGATGGTTCGAAGCATCGGGAGTTTGTGTTCGGCGTTGATGTAGATGAACAGGTTTCGGCAGGAAACGAAGTCGAAATCGGACTTCGAACGGCCATGAATGAGGTCGTGGCGCTCGAAATTCACGAGTCGTTTCCCTCGTTCCGAGACGCGAAACGTGTCCCCGTCCCGGTGGACGAACTCCTCGTAGCCGTCGAGAGGGTCGAGTTGGTCCGCGATGCTCGTCGTTCGCGTACTTCGATACACTCCCTGCCGCGCCTTCGCCAAGACTTCCCGGTCGATGTCCGTCGCCGTTATCCGGACGTTCGACGCGTCGATTTCCGGATCCGAAAGCGCGAGCAACGCCAACGAGTACGGTTCCCGTCCGTCGGAACACGCCGCGCTCCAGAGTTTCACGCGACGCCGATCGTCGGAAAGCGAACGCAGGACGTCGCACAGTTCGTCCCAAACGTCCGGGTTCCGGAAAAAGCTCGTCACGTTGACCGAGAGGGCATCGAGGAGTGCATCCCGCTCGTCCGGGTCCTCGTCGAGCCGTTTTTGATAGCGACCGTACCCCTCGATGCCGGTTCGACGCATCCGCGAGGAGATTCGTCTGTCGAGATACGAGGTGTCATAATGGCTCGTCACAAAGCCGAGTTCGGATTCGACGAACGAGAGAAGCCGTTCGAAGGAGCTCAAATCCGGTTCACCCCGTGGTGGGCGCTCTTCACGACGAGCACGGCGCTCCCCGTGTCGAGTTCGAGCGAGCGCCCGTAGTCCCCGCCGGTATCCTCGCTGACTATCGGAATTCCTTTCTCGGCCAGCGATTTCTTGCTCTCCTCGACGTTTCGCAGCCCGACGTCGCTTCCGATACCGGACAGTTCGAGCATGTTGCTTCCACCTGCGATCTTCGCTTCGATCCCTTCCTCGTTCGCTCCCGCCCGTAGCATCTCCGAAAGCATTCCGTCGATAGCCGTATCGACGAACTTGGCCGCGTCGCCGTCGTCCGACCCGGACGCGGACGGGAGCATGGCATGTGCGAGCCCGGCGATTCCACTTTCCGTTTCCGACAGGGCGATTCCGAGACAGGAGCCGAGCCCGGTCGTCGTCAGTTTCGTCTCGGTTTTCGCCACGGCGTAGTCCGCTACGCCGACTTTTATCGGTCCGTTCCTCCCCACCGGTTTCGATTCGCTTCGATACACCTTCATAATCGTCCTGCGTTCGTTTTCCGTTCCGACTCCGCATCCGTATCGAGCGACGCGAGAACCTCTCGAAGTTCGGATGCCTCCGGGAGTACGTAGAGCGAGCAGTCGAACGACTCGTCCGCCGCACGGATGGTCGTATCCGAGACGAACGCGAACTCCTGTCTCCGACCGAGTTGGGCGACCAACGGGTCGGCGATCGCGCCACCCATGTCGTGTGCGAACGTCGGCGGCGAGATCTCGATCGTGGTCCGAAGCGCGTTCGCCCAGCCGTCGATGAAACTGCTCGCCATGATGTTTCCAAGTTCCTGAATGGCGTTCTGCTCCGACTCGCTCAATTCGCCGTCGGTGGCGTTCCCGTCGCCGGGAAGCAAGGCCCTCGAAACGTCGCGTGCCGACGGTTCATCGAACAGGATCAAGACGAACCCGCCCGGTTCGGTTTCGAGTGCGATAACGACGCCAGCATACATCGTTTCACCCAACGCCTCCGGTAGCCCTACCACGGGAACGAAGCTGACGTGGGTGATGTCCACTGCCGTCTCGATGCCGGTCATCGCACTGACGTTTTCGGCGACGGTGGCTGCACCACCCCGCGTCATCTCGTCGAAACGCGAGAGGTTTTCGACGGGAACGGCTTCCCCGTCGTCCGAGAGGAGACCTTCGTACTCGCCGATATCGGGCGAGAGATGGACGCTGAACGAGATGGACTCGTCCACGGCGCTGATGGAACTCGCAAAGACGAACGTCTCATCCGCGTTGTCGAGGAGCAGCGTCGGGTCGCCGTCCACGTATGTCGGGGGTGAGATGTCTATCGTGGTTCCGAGGTAATCCGCCCAGCCATCGACGAACCCGCCGGCCATCACGTTCCCGAGTTCTTTGACGATGCTCTCGTCCATGCCCTTCATCCCCGGTGCGAGGATGCCTCGTACCCGTTCGACGGCTTCCGCGGGGAACGTAAATGCCGTTCGCCCGCGCAACCCCCCGTCCAGTTCGATGACGACGCCGACACATTGTCGGTATCCGACCGGCGTCGTATCGGAGCGAACGTCGGTTCGCGTCACGTCCACGAACGTCTCGATGTCGGTCATCGCGGACAGATGTGATGCCGCACGCTCCGCCCCCTCGTGTGCCATTCTGTTTGCCGCTTCGAGCTTTCGAATATCTACGTTCATCTCAGACCTCGATCTTTCGCATCATCCGAACCAGATCCTCCAGTTCGGGGAAGGTGTAGACCTTCACTTCGACGTCGGAGTCGGGAACGCGGACGTGCGAATCGAGTACCATCGCCACGTCGTCATCGCGATGTCCGACGAGCGACTCGACCGTCCGACTGGCCGGGCCGTACGTGAACTTCGGCGTCGAAAAGTCGATGGTAGTCTGGAGTACGTTCGCCCAGCCATCGATGAATCCGCTGGTCATGATGTTTCCGATCTCCTGAACGGCGGATTTCTCCATGTCGCTGAACCCCTTCTTCGCGGGCTCTCCCATTCCACCCATCATGCCGTGTGCAAGCTGTTTTGCGCTTCCGACCGAGAAGAGAAACAGGATGTATCCGTGGGGCTCTTCGACCAGTTCGATGTGGATCCCGACCTGTTTCTCGTGGCCCATGTGGGCACGAACGTCGCGGATGTCGATGAAGTTCGTTTTCGTTATCTCCATCTCCGTTTGCATCCCCGTCATCTGGCTGAGATGGTTCGCTACCGTGCTCGCACCCTTTTTCGCCATCCTGTTGAACAGGCTCAACTTCCGAATGTCTATCTGTAAACTCATTAGAGACTCTCCACGTCGAGGATGGTCACAACGTCACCTTCTCCGAGCACCGCCGCGCCCGAGAGTCCCGGGATACCCGATAGGATTCCTTCGAACGGTTTGACGACCACTTCCTCCTGTCTGCTCACCGCGTCGCAATGAATCGCGACCGGTCGCTCCGACTCGTTGACTCGAACGAGCATTCCGTCCCCGTTTTTGGTTTCACCGGGAACGTCGAGCGCCTGCCCGAGACGAATGAGCGGGTACACCGTGTCGTCGTGCGTGATAACCTCCTCGCCTTCTATGCGTTTCACTGCGCCCATCCGCCGAATTTCGTCGACGTTCTTGATGGGGATTCCGTACTCCTCCTCGCCCGACTCCACGAACAGCACCTTGACGATAGCGACCGTAACGGGAAGCGAGAGGCTGATGCTCGTGCCACCGCCGACCTCGCTCTCGACGCTGATGTCGCCGTCGAGTCGCTTGATGGTGTTCCTCACCACGTCCATGCCGACTCCGCGACCGCTCACGTCGGTTATCTCCTCCGTCGTGGAAAAGCCCGCGTGGAAGATGAGTTCGTAGGCCTCCTCGTCCGAGAGCGAATCGGCTTCGTTCCTAGTCAGAATGCCTTTGCTCACCGCTTTCGTCTTGATAGCGTCGGCGTCGATACCGCCACCGTCGTCCGCCACCTCGATGGTCACGCGGTCCCGTTCGCGCTTGCCGCGCAGGTGAATCGTTCCGGTGCGTTCCTTCCCGTTCGCTTCGCGCTCCTCCGGCGTTTCGATACCGTGGTCGACCGCGTTGCGGAGCAGGTGCATGAGCGGATCGCTGATCTCGTTCAGGATGGTTCGGTCGAGTTCGATGCTCTTTCCCTCCATCTCGAAGTCGATCTCCTTCTCCTGTGTGCGTGCGAGGTCCCGAACCAACCGCGGGAACTTGTCCACGATCTTCTTGAGCGGCACGAGCCGCATGTCCATGACGGTGTCCTGCAGACTGGTCGTGATCTTGTCGAGTTCGTCCAGATTGTCCGCGGCGCTTTCGAGTTCGCCCTGCTTGACCGAGCGTCGGAGCTTGATACGGCTGGTGACGAGCTGTTCGACCATACCATGCAAGTCGTCCAACTGGTCCACGCCGACGCGGATCGATTGTATTTCGTCCACTTCCGCCTTCGTCGCTTGCGTGTCCGTTTCCGTCGATCCGTTCACATCCTCCGACCCGTCCGCGTCCTCCGACCCGTCCGCCGGTTCGACTTCCGGGGTCGACTCGGATTCCGACGCTTCGCTCGCGTCGGCGATCGCGTTCGGAACCTCGTCCGTCACGTCCGAGACGGTCGCCGATTCGACCTTCCCGACGCCATCGACGATTTCGGTAACGGCCTCCTGCTCGCCACCCGTTACGAACAGGTCGAAGCCGTCGCCGTACTCCCCGTCGTTGATGTCCTCGACCGACGGAGCCGCATCGAGCAGTTCGAGGTGTTCGGTCACTTCGCCGAGGACGAACATCGCATCGACGCCCTTCATCTGCGAGTCGCGCATCTCCACGCAGGCGTGGAACACGTCGTCCACGTCGGCGAGCACCGATGGGTCTTCGAGGAGGGAGAGTGCGGCTTTGGGATCGGATGTCTCGTTTTCGGGTTCGGCGTCGATTTCCGCTTCGACCGGTGCACCGTCTGCCGCCTCCAACGTCGCACGAATGTCTTGAATCGTTGCGCCCGGGTCCGTTTTCGACTCCCCGTGTTCCTCGATTTCGGCGAGAATCATCTCGATTTTGTCCACGCCCGCGAACACGTGGTCCATGATCTCCGACGTGACGGTCATCCGCCCCTGTCGAATCTCGTCCAACAGGTCTTCGATGGCGTGTGCGAGGTTGCTCCCGTTCTGGAACCCCATCGCCGCGAAGTTCCCTTTCAGCGTGTGCGCCGTCCGGAAGATGGAATCCATCGCCTCCGCGTCGTTCGGGTCGTCTTCCAGTTCGAGCAACGAGTTGTTCAGTTCGGTTATGTTCTCTTCGCTTTCACGAATGAAATCCTGTATGTACTCATCCATATCGAATCACGTCGGTTTGCGTACGGCCGAAAGTATTCCGCTGGCGACGTCGTCGGCGGGTAGCACCTCGTCGACACAGCCGGTTTCGATGGCTCGTGCCGGAATACCGAACACCGAACAGGTCGCTTCGTCCTGCGCGATGGTTTTCCCACCGGCGTTTTTGATGGCCTCGACGCCGACCGCTCCGTCCGCACCCATTCCGGTGAGGACGACCGCGGTAAGCGGGTCGGAGATCGTCGTCGCCGCGGACTCCATGGTTACGTCGATGGCCGGACGCACGCCGTGGCGTGCCTCGTCCTGTGTCAACCTGACGCGAAGCCTCCCTTTCGCGTAGTTCGACACTTCCATGTGGTGGTCGCCTCGTGCGACGAGCGCCTGCCCGGAACCGATTCTGTCGCCGTCCGCCGCCTCCCGAACGTCGTAGTCGGTCCTGTCGTCGAGCCGCTTTGCGAACCGGGCAGTGAAACTGTCCGGCATGTGCTGGACGATGAGAATTCGAAGCTCCGCCGATCGAGGAAGTCCGGCGAGAACGCTCTCTACGACCCGCGGCCCGCCGGTCGAGGCACCGATGACGACGGTCGCGTTCTCGGCGTACGACTCCTCGGGGGCGTCCGGGACGGCCGTCGTGATGTCGGGTGCGCTGACGGAGACGTCCGCGCGTGCAACCGACCGAACCTTCTCGATGAGGTCGTCCTTGTGCGCCGAGATTCTGGTCGAAACTTCGCCTCCGGGTTTTGCCAGCACGTCGATAGCCCCCCTTTCGAGGGCCTCGAACGTCGCTTTCGCACCGTCTTCGGTGTGTGCCGAAAGCATGAGCACCGGGGTCGGCGTCGTTTCCATTATCTCCTCGACCGCCTCGATGCCGTTCATCGTCGGCATCTCGACGTCCATCGTCACCACGTCGGGTTCCGTTTCGGCGACGACTTCGACGGCCTCTTTCCCGTTCGTTGCCCGTGCAACCACGTCGATACCACCCGATTCGAGAACGTCGGAAATGACGGTGCGCATGAAGTGGGAGTCGTCGACGACGACCGCCCGCGTCATGCTGAGATTACGTCGTTGATGGCTTCCATCACGCTGGGCTTCTGAAACGGCTTCGTGATGTAGCCATCGGCGCCGGCTTTGATCGCCTTCTTCATCTTCTCTTCCTGCCCGATACTCGTACACATGATGATGTTCGCGTTCGAATCGAACTGCTTTATCTCCGTCGTCGCGTCGATGCCGTCTCGAATCGGCATCACGATGTCCATCATGACGAAGTCCGGTTGCTTTTCTTTGTACAGTTCTATCGCTTCGACACCGTTTTCGGCCTCGTCAGCGATTTCGAAATTCTCCTCGAGAATCTCGCGCAGTAGATTCCGCATGAATTCCGAATCGTCGACAATTAGTACGTCATTCACCATTCATCTTTCACTGTCAGGAACTTTTGAAAGGGGATAAAATAAATGCTCCCCTGTGATTATCAGCGTTGATGTTTCATTCGGGATATCAACTCAGGCTGTCAATCATCTTATCAACATCAACCCATATTATGAGGTCGAGTTCACCTTCGTCCGGTTTTTTGATGATCCCTCTCGATATTTGGTCGCGGATCCCCCGCGTGTCGAGATTCTCCAAGTCGTCGCTGGTGTCGATGTGTTTCGAGGAATGCGTCGTTACGTCCAGCACTTCGTCGACGCGAATCCCGATCTTCTGCTTGTCGTCGGGGCGATCCAGGACGAGCACGTCGTCTCCTCGCTCGTCGGATGCGACGCTCAGGAACTTCTTCGGGTCGATGATGGCCGTCGTCTCTCCGCGTAGGTCCATGACCCCCTCGATGGACTCCTTCGTTCGCGGGATCCTCGTGACTTTTTTCACCTCGACGATGCTGTCCACCTGTTCGATGTCGATGGCACACAGGTCCTCACCGAGTCGGAACTCGACGACTTGGGTCTCCTCCGTCCCCGGCTCATGTTTCCGAACGCTCATAGTCAGTTACCGGATACATCGAACGACGGAACATAAAACCCACTCCCCGCTATCACGGCGGATAATCCTACTCCGGGTCCGGCGGAAAGACGATACCGTTCGAGTCCCGCATCGCCATGAAAAGGTCGGCGATGCTGTCATCGGGAGATAGGTCGTATGCTTCGAGAACGCCGCGAAAACAGCGCGGCGAGTAGCGTACACGGAGGTTTGATTCCATCATGAGGATGCCGAGTACGTCCTCCACGGGCATCTCGGTCTCGACTTGCTGGGCGTACCACATGAGGAGGCTGTCGAAGACGGTGCCCACATCGTCCGAGAACATCCGTTGATGGTTGATTTCGTCCTCCGATTTCGCCGTGATTTGAAAGCCGTATCGGGCGGCTACGTCGCCCAAGTCGTCTTCGAGCCATTCGCGAACGTCCTTGGAGTCGATGTGAGGCCGCGGCGTCTCGTTCTTCGGCGTTCGTTCGCTCGGGTGTTCCCGCGTCGATGCCGAATCGATAGCAGGTTGCGTCCGTGATGGGGAGCGTTCCGGGGACGTTTGCGGCGACGATGCAGGTTCGTCGGTAGAAGCCGCATCGTCCGTCGTCTCCGGCCCCGCGGTGTCTGGAACCGAGGGTTTTCCCGACGCGCCGATGACGAAACGCCCCTCGTCCAGCGCGACGACGTTCTCACGCTCCTCGATATCGAGTTCCTCGGGGGAGACGACCGTTCGACCCTCCGGATCCGATTCGTCCCTCGCTGGACTCATTGCCCACGCCTACCACGGCTCGCACCATAAAATCACCGGGAATTTACGTCGGTGAGAACACGCCTCGAAGAAACGACCATTCCGCGGCGACTCACGAACTTCGACAATTGTCGTGAGATAATTTTATTATCGTCGAATGTCTGGACCAGCGTACCCACATGAGTATCGAAGCAACACCGCTCGCGCCGATGCCCGACGAACTGGACTCACCGCGCGCCAAACTGGTGTATCTCTCGCTTGCGACCACCGGCGGCGCGACGCTGGACGAACTGCAGACGGGTCTCGACCTGCCGAAAATCACGCTGTACACCATCATCCGAACCCTCCGGGAACGCGGCCTCGTGAACCAGGAGGGGGAAGCGCTAACGCTCGCCGCCTGACTTGTCGCGTCGAACCTCGTTTCCGTTCTCTTCACGTCCACTTTCACTTTCACCCCGCTAGGCTCGCCTTTAGTATCCAACCGGACAATCCCCATACATGAACGTCGAAATGAAAACCGAGGAGCAGACAGAACGGCCGTGGAAATCGGCGGACGTCTCCGGGTTGTCCGCCAGCGAAGTCGCGGCGTACGTCCGCACCTCGACCGAGGAGAGTGCCGTCCACTTCGAACGCAAGGGCGGACGGACTTTCGTCGTCATCGAGGAGAGTCCGTAACGCAGTTGGTCGCCGGATCCGAACTGGTTCCCATGCTCGAACCCGGCCAACCGGCACCACCGTTCGAACTGCCGAATCAGGACGGCGAACTCGTCTCGCTCGCCGACTTCGACAGCACCGTCGTCGTGTACTTTTATCCCCGTGCGGATACGCCGGGATGTACCACCGAAGCCTGCGGCTTCCGCGATTCGTGGGCCGACTTCGAGGCCCGCGATATTCCCGTCCTCGGCATCAGCGACGACCCGGTGGCCGACTTGACGAAATTCCGCGACGAGTACGACCTGCCGTTCGACCTCCTCAGCGACGAATCCGGTGAGGTCGCGAGCGCGTACGGCTCCTACGGCGAGAAGAACATGTTCGGAAACACCTTCGACGGCGTGTTCAGGAACACCGTCGTCGTCGGTCCCGACGGCACCGTCGAAGCCGTCTTCGAGGACGTTTCGCCGGACGGCCACGCGGATGAACTCCTCTCCGCGCTCGAATGACCTACCTCTCACACCCCGTCCGCGCCATGCGTGACGACCCGATGCCCGAGGAGTCGGCCGCGCTTCTCCTCCGACTCGGCGACGCGGACGTGGAAACGACCGCCGCTCGCGTCGGGGACCTCGGCGGCGAGGTGGACGCCGAACTCGAATTCGAAACGCTCCGCGTCGTCCTGCCGGAACCCGCCGTCGCAGACCTGTGTGAACTCGACGGAGTGGAGTCGATAGAAACGGACGCGACGATTCAAATGGGAGGCGACGCGGGTGAAGACGTGGAGTTAAACGATCCGTAAGCCACCTCACCGAATCGAAACCGCGGTGCCGAACGCCTTGATGTTCATCATGCCGCCCTGTCCGCCGAGGGATTCGTCGGTGATGTCCACCGCGAGGACCGCGTCCGCACCGACCGATTTCGCCTCCTCTACCAACTCGTCGAGCGCCGTTTCCTGATTCTCTTCGAGGGTCTTCTCCCACGATTTGGAGCGCCCGCCGACGATGTCGCGGAGGCCGCCCGCGATGTCCTTTCCGATGTTTCGCCCGGGCGTCACGTCGGCGACGACCACGCCGTGATGGCGCGTGATTTCCCGTCCCGGAACCGTGTGACTCGTCGTGACCAGTACGTCCTCGTCGTCGTATCTGAAAGCGGTCATCGAACGAAACGTTCCATCGGGCAGACATAATTCTGCCGATTAGCCCGTCCGGACGGTTTCGGCTATCTCGCGGAGCGTTTCGTACTCCTCGCCGCTGTAGGCGATGAGCCGAACGTCTTCGAGCGACGTGGGGTCGAATCGCCGTATCTCCTCACAGATAATTTTCCCGCCGTCCCGAAGGTCGAATCCGGCGACGCCACAGCCGAGGGCGGGGAGAACCACCGACGCCGCTCCGCGTTCGTCGGCCTCTCGGAGTGCGTTCCGAGTCGCCTCACGGACGCTTTCCGGGGTCGCTTTTCCGTCCCCGTAGTGCGGCATCGCCGCCGCGTGGACGACGAACTCGGCGTCGAGTTCGTAGGCGTCGGTGACGGCCACGGCGCCGAGTTCGACCGGCCCCTTTTCGACGGCTTCGTCGTGTATCGGTCCGTTCGCGCCACGCCGGAGTGCGCCAGCGACGCCGCTTCCCATTCGAAGGCTGGTCCCCGCGGCGTTGACGAGCGCGTCCGCGCTCTGTGCCGCGATATCGCCGCGAATCACGGTGAATTCCATATCCACGCTACGCGGCTCTCGAAGGAAATTCTTGGGTCGCTCGGCTCACTCTTCGAGGTACGTCACTTCGACCATCAGGTCGGGATGGTCGGCGTTCGGATAGCGAAACGTCCATGCTCTGTCGAAGTCGATGCCCCGCCGATGGCCTTTCAACAGTAGGTCACCGAGTACGTCGCGGAAATCCTTGAGTACGGCTTTCTCCGGCGGTTTCGTCGGCTGCGGAGGGTTCACTATCTCCTCGGTTCCACCTTTTTCGAGATGGGTTATCTCTGCCATCAGGTCCGGTGTGTCGTCGGGATAGCGAAACGTCCACGCTCGGTCGAACCGGCGGTCGTTCTTGTACGCCGTGCTGAGCACCATCTTGAGCGTACTTCGGAACTCGTCGGGCGCTGCCATCCAGAGGGGGACACTCTGGGTGCGGCTCATAAAAGTGAGGCAGGCGCGGAAGCAGTATAAAACCGTCCGATAATTGGTCTGGTAGGAACGACGAGCAACAGTTCACAACCCGGGATTCGGCGTTAAGAGCCGGTTAATCCTGTCCGAGACGAGTCGTGTCTGGCTGTAAACAGTCGAAGCCGGTCTTCGTAAATACGAGCATAACCGCCGCCGAATTCGGCGTCATCAGCGGTTACGAGTCGATGAGCACTCGAACCAAATCGTCCCGATAGTCACGGGCGTCGTTGAGTCCCACGGTCACGTTCGACACGAGAATCGAGAACAGTACGTCCGGATCAGACGGACGCTCGATGACGCCCGAAAGCGCACGTGTTCCGCGAACGGTCCCCGTCTTCGCGTGGACCGGAACGTCCACGTCCCGCAATCGGTACGCGAGGGTTCCCTCTCCGGGCGTCGGAAGCGACCCGATGAGCGTCTCCGACCACGGCTTCTTTCGTATTCAATCGAGCAGGGAAACCACGTTCGTCGCCGAGACGAGGTTGAACTGCGAGGGTTCGGAGCTATCCCGGAAAACGGAATCGTGAGTCGTTTCGTGAAACAGGGACGACTGATCGCGCGAATATCGTCGAAATAATCGGGAAACGATCTTTTCGAATGGCTCGAATAGCACAGAAATCGAGGAGTCTTCACACAGCGATTGCGTGAACGAAATGCGGTCGAAGAAGATGAACGCCGACAGGAAAGCCAAGGGTGGGATTTGAACCCACGTATTCTCGATTACAAATCGAGTGCTTGAACCACCCAAGCTCCCTTGGCGCAACAGCCAGTTATCGCTACTCCTTTGAGTGGTTATCGCTTTCGTCCGATTTTTCCATCTCGATTCGATGTGGTTCGTATCCCCTGTTTTCGTACAGTCTGCGGGCGCTTTCGTTCCGCGCCAGCACTTCGAGAGACAACACCTTCGCACCCCGTTCCCGAAGCGCCTCCTCCGCGGCGTCGAGGAGCGCCGACCCGATACCCTCGTTTCGGGATGCGGGTTCGACGTAGATGTTTTGGATGACGCCGCGAGTGGTCGAGTGCTGGTAGATGCCCGTCTGCAGTTCGAACATCACGAACCCGACGATACCCTCGTCTCGGGCGACGAGGAGGTCGTTTTCCACGACGTGCCGTGCGACCGAATCCCGGACGGCGCTCCGGTTCTCCGTTGCGAGGAGGTGAGAACCGTGAGCGCGCTGGTCGCGGGCGAGTTCGACCCAGCGGTCCGCGATGTGGTCGATGTCGGCGTTCGTCGCCGCCTCGATGGCCACCATCTATCGGGAGAGCGCTTGCAACGCCGGGAGTTCCTCGCCGGTGAGCATCCGGAGGCACGCACCTCCGCCGGTGCTGACGTGGTCGAACCCGTCGAGGCCGAACTTCCGAATCGCGGCGGCGGTATCGCCCCCGCCGACGATGCTGAACTCGGCGTTCGCGGCCGCGGTGTACAATTCGCGGGTACCGTCGGCGAACGTCTCGTCCTCGAACACGCCCGCCGGGCCGTTGAGGATGACCGTGCCGGAATCACGGAGGATGTCGGAATACGCGGCGATGGTGTCGCCACCGACGTCCATGGCGATTTCGTCCTCCCCCGGGGGGAACTCCTCGCGGGCGAGTTCGACGCGATCACCGTCTCGCTCGACTGCGACGTCCTTCGGCAAGTGAATCCTGTCGCCGTACGTTTCGAGGAGGTCTGCGGCGTCGTCGATGTAATCCCAGTAGCCTTGGTCGTGGATGAAATCCGCGCTCCCGTCGCCGATGTCCGCGCCGTCGGCGAACAGGAAGACGTTGCCGACGACACCGGCCGTCAGGACGTGGTCCGCGAGGTCACGTTCCAAGACGTTCCTCGCGACCGCGATGGAATCGGAGACCTTTGCACCGCCGACCACGTACGTGCGTGGGCGCGGTGTCGCCTCGATATCGCCCAGCACGTCCACTTCGCGTTCCATGACGCGGCCCGCATAGCCGGGTAGTCGCGTCGGGAAGCCGACGAGGGAGGGCTGCGAGCGGTGGGCCGCCGCGAACGCGTCGTTGACGTAGGCGTCGAGTTCGGGGACGAGATTGTCCACGAGGTGGGTTTCGGCGGCCTGCTCCGCCGGGAATTCCATGTACTCCTCGCTGTAGAAGCGGGTGTTTTCCAGGAGTACCGCTTCGCCTTCGTTGAGATTCGTCACGGCCCGACGCGCTTCGGCCGAGAACGTCGCATCGCAGTGAGAGACGGGAAAGGAGAGGAGTTCGTCCAATCGCTCCGCGTGCGGCAAGAGGCTCGCGAAGTCGTCGCTTCCGGGTCTGCCCTGGTGGGCGAGAACCGCGACCTTCCCCCCGCGCTCCAACAGTTCCGAGAGCGTGTCGACGTGGGCCAACAGCCGCGCATCATCGGCGAGGTCGCCGGATTCGGCCAACGGGCTGTTGATGTCGATGCGCACGCCGAGAGTCGTCCCTTGGACGGCGAGGTCGTCAAGGGTCTGTATGGGCATACGTGTGCCTGCAACACCGCCCGGCATATGTGTGTCGGTAAACAGGGGTGGAAATAAACACGTTTTCGAGTAAATAGCTGGTTCATTTATTTCTCGACAGTTCCTTCTGAGGGTTATCAGTATGCCGCCGTTACTGAAATACGGCGGGCCGCTTCGTCGGAAAGGTTTAATACTCTGACCGGAACCGGTTATCGTGTGGAGAGTTATCAATGGACGACGTAACTGAGACGTATTCACGTGGGCGCCGCCTCATCGTCGAACGACCGCTACTGGTGGTCGTCGGCCTGTTCGCGGCACTCCTCGTCTTCGATTTCATCAATCGCCTGCTGACCGGCGACTTGCTGGTGTCCGACGTTGGGTCACTCGTGTGGAACGGCCTCATGCGTGGGCTCATCATCGGTCTTGCTGGAATCGGGCTTTCGATGACGTACAGTATTCTAAATTTTGCCAATTTCTCGCACGGGGACTACATCACGAGCGGTGCGTTCTCGGGATGGGCAGTCACCTACCTCATTGCGGGATTGGGTAGCAACAACATCGCCGGACTGTTGTTGGTCGGTGCGGGCGGGACGGCGTACGCGAGCAGCCTCGGTATCACGATCACGACGACGCCGATAGCGGTCATCCTCGGACTGGTGCTCGCCGGGGTCTGTACGGTCGTTTTGGCCCTGCTCATCGACCGTATCGTGTACCGACCCATGCGGGACGCGGAGGGGATTTCCCTCCTCATCACGAGCATTGGCGTGGCGTTCGTGCTTCGCTACCTCGTCGTGTTCGTCTTCTCGGCGGAAAGCCGCGGGACGACGGCGTTACAGAACATCCCCAAGTGGGACCTGTTGTTGTGGGACGGAACGGTTCGCGTGACGGCACACGACCTGACGCTTCTCGTCTGCACCGTCAGCTTGATGCTCGGCGTTCACTTCCTGCTTCAGCGGACGAAACTCGGCAAGGCGATGCGGGCCATGGCGGACAACGAGGACCTCGCCCGCGTTACCGGTATCCCGACCGAACGCGTCATCCGCTGGACGTGGATAATCGGCGGCGGCCTGACCGGGATTGCGGGCTACCTGCTCGTGCTGTGGAAGGGAACCATCGTCTTCCAGTTCGGGTGGCTTCTCCTGTTGCCCATCTTCGCCGCGGTCATCCTCGGCGGCATCGGGTCGATTTACGGTGCCATCGTCGGCGGGTTGGTCATCGGACTGACGTGGAACCTCGCCATCATCTGGATTCCCAGTGACTTCGGCCGGGCCGCCGCGTTCGGCATGATGATCCTCATCCTGCTGTTCAAGCCGCAGGGGCTCTTCGCCGGGAGGACGACCGCATGAGTTCGCGTATCCGCGATTTCGACTTCAACGATACGCTGCTCATCCTCGGGGTGCTCTTCGCCATTTACGTGGTGTACCTCGGGGCGGGGTCGCTCCTCGGCTACTCGCTTCGCGGCCAGTTGAACTCCCTCGCTCGCCTCACGTTCCTCATCGCCGTGTACGGGATGTTGGCGCTCGCGTTGAACCTCCAGTGGGGGTACACGGGGTTGTTCAACATCGGTATCGCGGGGTTCATGGCTGTCGGCCTGTACACGATGGCCATCCTCTCGAAACCCGCGGCGAGCGCGACGGCGGGTGCCGCAACCGTCTCGGGCCTCGGTCTTCCGCTGTGGGTCGGAATCCTCGGCGGAATGGCCGCAGCGGCGATTCTCGGGTTGCTCGTCGCGCTTCCCGCCTTACGATTGCGGGCCGACTATCTCGCAATCGTAACCATCGCAATGTCCGAAATCGTCCGGTTTACCGTGACGTCGGACCAGTTCCAGCAGTTCACGCTGTTCGGCAAGACGCTCGGAACCGGCGGCGGCCGGGGTCTCCTGTTGAACTTCACCGACCCCCTTCAACCGCTCTTCGAAAGCGGGCCGTATACCGCGCTCGAAGGCGCACTCAACCCGATGTTCGGCGGATCCATCGGCCCGGTGCTCGACTCGCTGACCTACGCCGTCATCCTGATGGGATTCGTGGCGGCGTTCTACTGGCTGTTGAAACGGACCGGCGAATCGCCGTTCGGTCGCGTCCTCAAGGCCATCCGTGAGGACGAGGAAGTCGCGAACGCGCTCGGGAAGAACACCGACGTGTTCAAGATCAAGTCGTTCATGCTCGGCTGCGCGCTGATGGGACTGGCGGGCATCCTCTGGCAGATGCGTCAGGGTGCCATCACGCCCACGTCGTTCAGACCGCAGGTGACGTTCTTCGTGTGGTTGGCGCTCATCATCGGCGGTGCGGGGTCGAACACCGGCAGCGTCCTCGGTGCGGCGGTGTTCGCCGGGGCGCTGTATCAGGGACCGCTCTACCTGAAGAACATCATCAGGGGCGGAATCGACATCCCGATACCGGTGTTCGGCCACCTCGTCTTCCAACCTCCGGCCGGTGCGCCGAACACGTTTGCGGGCGCACTCGCCCCGATTTTCAGCGGCAAATTATCCCCGATGGTGGCCTACGTCATTGGGAGCATCAACGCGCTCCAGTTGGTCATCATGGGCGCGGTTCTCATCTGGATAATGCAGCACCGTCCCGAGGGTGTCCTCGGGCATCGTAAGGAGGAAGCGGCGAGCATCCCGCTCACGCGTCCCGGCGGCGGGTCCAACGAGTCACAACCGACGCCCGCGACTGACGGAGGTGAAGAGCAATGACGGCGAGTGAGTCAGAGGAAACAGAAGGCCTCGACATCGGGAACGAAGTGGCTGACACGAGCGAGACGCCGCTTCGCGTCGAAAACCTCCGGAAGACCTTCGGCGGTATCACGGCCGTCGACGGCGCGACGTTCTCCGTCGAACAAGGGTCGTTCACCGGCCTCATCGGACCGAACGGGGCCGGCAAGTCCACGACGTTCAACCTCATCACGGGGGTTTATCAACCGGACAGCGGTTCCGTGTACTTCAACGACCGGGACGTCACGGGACTGCAACCGTTCGAAATCGCCGACCGTGGCATGGTTAGGACGTTCCAAATCGCCCGTGAACTCTCCGAGATGACCGTCTTGGAGAACATGATGCTCGCCCCGAAGGCACAACAGGGCGAACGCCTTTGGCGGTCGGTGATGCCCGGAACGCGGGGCGAGGTGTGTGACCAAGAGGAGGAAGTACTCGAACGCTCGTGGGAGATGCTTGAGTTCTTCGAAATCGACCACCTCGCGGGCGAGTACGCGGGCAACCTCTCCGGCGGCCAACGGAAACTGTTGGAGATGGCGCGGGCGCTCATGACCGACCCGCAGATGGTGCTGTTGGACGAACCGCTCGCGGGTGTGAACCCGTCGCTCGAAAAGAAACTGCTCAAACACGTCCACGAACTCCGTGAACGTGGCTACACGTTCCTCCTCGTCGAACACGACATGGACGTCATCATGAACAACTGCGAACACGTCATCGTCATGCATCAAGGCAAAGTGCTGGCCGAAGGGAAACCCGCGGCGATTCGGTCGAACGAACAGGTCATCGACGCCTACCTCGGGGAGGAGATCTGATGGCGCTTCTCGAAATCGGCGGACTCGACGCGGGGTACGGCGAAGACCTGCAGATTCTGAGCGACGTCGATATGCGCGTTGAGGATGGCGAATACGTCACAATCGTCGGGCCGAACGGGGCCGGGAAGTCGACCGTGATGAAGTCCGTCTTCGGGTTGACGACGTACATGGGCGGAACGATCACGTTCGACGGTGCGGAGATTCAGGGGGACGCCCCCGAGGACATCATCCACCTCGGACTCGGATACGTCCCCCAGACGGACAACGTGTTCCCGACGCTTTCGGTGCAAGAGAACTTGGAGATGGGCGCGTACATTCTGGACGAAGTGCCGAAAGACGCCCTCAACGAGGTGTTCGAGCGGTTCCCGATTCTCGACGAACGCCGCGACCAGAAGGCGGGGACGATGTCCGGCGGACAACAACAGATGCTCGCGATGGGTCGGGCGCTCATGCTGGACCCCGACCTGTTGATGCTGGACGAACCGAGCGCCGGACTCGCACCCGACCTCGTGGCGGAGATGTTCGACAAGGTGGACGAGATCAACGACAACGGGACGGCGATACTGATGGTCGAACAGAACGCGAAGGAGGCGCTCCGACGCTGTGACCGCGGCTACGTCCTGGTGCAGGGTGGGAACCGCTTCATGGACAGCGGAGACGCGCTGCTCGCGGACGACGAGGTACGACAGGAGTTCCTCGGCGGATAACTCCGTTCCGTTCTTTCGGTGCCACAATCCACAAGGACCAGCGACGCGTGGTCGGCCTATGACGCGTTCACGGTGGGTCGCTCCGGTGTTCGCGCTCGTGGCCGTGTCCGGTCTCCTCCTCGTTTTCGGGATTCCCACGCCGGCGACGCCCGCCTTCGATGGGCATCCGACTCACCTCGATTCCTGCTCGGAGATAACCGAATCGGGTCGGTACGTCCTCACGGACGACATCGATTCGCGCTCCGAGTCGTGCATCCGAATCGAGGCCGACGACGTGATTTTCGACGGGGGAAATCACGTCGTGGACGGTCACGAGTTCCGGGAGAACACGACCGGCGTTTCGGTGACGGGGGAAAACGTCACGGTTCGGGATCTGACGGCACTCAATTGGACGTTCGGAGTGACGTACGACGGTGCCCGTGCGGGAACCGTACGGAACGTGACGACGTGGCAGACGGGGGACGGCGTGACGGTTTCCGATTCGCCGAGGACGCGGGTCGAACGCGTAACCGCGACGAACGGTTTCACCGGCATCTTCGTACGCAACTCGGACGGCAGTCGCGTTTCGAACAGCGTTACCCGCGATACGAGTTCGGTCGGGGTGTTCGTCGCGGATTCGGGGAACGTGACGGTGACGAACGCCTCGGTCGTGCGGAGCGAGACGGGCGTCGCGTTGCTCGGAGAAGCGGGCACTGAGATGTCCGATTCGGCCGTTCGCTCGACGGGCGAGGCCATCCTACTCGTCGACTCTCACGACGACGTGATACGGAACGCGACGCTATCGAACCCCGCTGGAGCGGCGGTCGTGACGCGCTCGAACGCGAGCGACAATCGACTGGTCGATATGCACGGCAACTGGACGTACGAGGACGTGTCGGGAACGACCACGAAAAAGGAATCCGACGGGCGTGGCTAGCCGTTGAGCGCCTGTTGGATGACGGACGAGTACGACGATTCGCCCTTGTTGAACGCCACCTGATTGGTGACGGTTCCGCTTTCGTCCTGCTTGAACTTCTTCGCGAACTGGTTCGACAACTGTTGGCCGTAGTCGTTGTTCACGTACAACGTCGCCGCGGTTTTCGCACCGATACGTTCCCCGGCGACTTGTGCCATCACGCCGCCCTGCAGCAGGTCGCTCGGCGCGGTGCGGAAGATGTAGTCGTCGTCCTTCAAGTACGAAACCGTGATGGCCGTACTCGACGGCGAACAACCGACGATCTGGTTCGGGATGAACACCTCGCTTGCGACCGGGATGTTGTTCCCGGAGGACGCCGGACCCGAGATGGCGGGATACCCCGCGTTGACGAGCGCGTTCGCCCCGCTGAGCGACGCCTGCCGGTCGGTCTGCGTGTCCTCGACTTGCGTTTCGACCTGCAAGTCCACGTTCCCCTCGTTCACCTGTTGAATCGGAATCCTCGACGCTTGAATCATCGGCGTCCCGACCGATGCGAGGTCACCGGTCTGCGGAAGCAGGATACCGACCCTGATGGTTCTACCCAATCCGCCGGGCGCGCTGTTCGCCTCGGGGCCGCCCGCGTTACTCTGGAACTGTCGCGTGTTGACGACTCTGATTCCGTCTTCGGTCTGCGGTGCGAACTTCCAGACGTCGTAGGCCGCGGAGGCGGGACCGCCGCGCTTGTCGAAGTTCGTCGAACTCGATGCGCCCTGATAGTTGATGTCGTCGCCGTTCGCGGCGGCTTTCACGGCGTCCACGAAGTTCTGTGGCCCGAACTCCTTGCCGGGAGGATTTGCGACGCGGCGCATCTGGTCGCGAATCTTCTGTCCGTCGTTCGCCCCCGCCGCCGCGTTTGCGAGGATGAGGATGGCGACCGAATCGTACGATTGTGACGTGAACACGCCCGGCGGCGCGTTGTAACGGTCGCGGAACAGTTTCGTGAACGCCTGTTTGTTCGGCCCGGCGGCGGCGGGAACCGTTCCCGTGACGTTCTGCATGTCGCTCCCGACCTGTTTCGGTAGGTCGGGTGACTGTAACCCGTCCGGGACGAGGACGGGAATGTCCCCCCCGCTCGCATAGAGGTCGCGGAACAGTTGAATCCCGCTCTCCGGGTAGCCGATGATGGTGAGCATGTCCGGCCCATCCCCCTGTTGGAGGGTCCCCATCAACCCCACAGTACTCGTTGCACCTGCCACTCGGAGGTAGGTGCGTCGGTCGATTTTCTGACTCATACCCGGTGGAACTCTCACCGTTTCGACGGAAAAGTGTATCTTAAATTATCATTATATATTGTGGTCAGTTCATCGACTGGCGAGAGATACACTAGCACGCACTCTGGCTGACGTATTCCTCGATAAAAAGTAGAACGGAGAGACGACCGTTCAGTTCGAACTCATCGCTTTGTTGATGACGGACGAGTACGAGGATTCGCCCTTGTTGAACGACACCTTTTGGAGTATCTCACCGTTGTAGTCGTCGGTGAAGGTACTCGAGTACTTGTCGGACAGCTGCTGTCCGTAGCTGTTGTTCACGTATAGCGTCGAGGCCGTCTTGCCGCTGAGTCGTTCGGAGGAGACTTGCGCCATGACTTTGCCCTGCAGCAAGTCGCTCGGCGCGGTGCGGAACACGAAGTCGTCGTCGTCCAAGTTCGTCACGGTAAGCGCCGTGCTGGACGGCGAACAGCCGACGATTCCCTGCTTGATGTACACTTGCTGGCTGACGGGGATGTTGTTCCCGGAGGAAGCAGGGCCACAGATGGCCGGGTATCCGGCGCTGACGAGCGCGTTCGCGCCGCTGAGCGACGCCGTTTTGGTCGTCTGTGAGTCCTCAACTTGGGAGTCGACGGTGATGTTGATGCCGGCGTCGTTGACCTGTTTGACCGGAATCTTCGCCGCGTTTATCATCAGGCTCCCGGTCGAACCGAGGTCGCCGGTTTCAGGCAAGAGGACGCCGACTTTCGCCGTCCGGTTCTTACCGCCGGGAGAGCTATCGGCCATCTCGCCGCCCGGTTCGCCTTCGAAGGAGATGGTATCCTCCGTCTTGATGCCACCGTCGGCACTGGAGTCGAACTTCCAGACGTCGTAGGCCGCGGACGCCGGATCGCCCATCTTGTCGAAATCCACGACGCTCGATGCGCCTTGGTAGTTGATGTCCTCGCCGCGTGAGGCGGCCTTAACGGCCTCGACGAAGTCCGACGGGCCGTATTTCTGCCCACCGGGGTTGGCGACCCGGCGCATCTGGTCGCGAATTTTCGTTCCGTCGTTGGCCCCCGCCGCCACGTTGGCGAGGATGAGGATGGCAACGGCGTCGTAGGTATGGGAGTTGAACACGCCCGGTTCACGGTCGTACTCGTCTTTGTACAAATCCGTGAACGCCTTCTGGTTCGGCCCGGAGGCCGCCGGTGCGGTTCCGGTGACGTTCGCCATCTCGTTGCTGACCTCCTTGGGCAGCGTCGAGTCGCGGAGGCCGTCGGGAACGATTATCTTCTGTTTCCCGTCCGTACTCTTGTAGTAGTCACGGAACAACTGAATCCCGCTTTCCGGGTAGCCGATAACGTTGATGACGTCTGGTCCGCCGCTCGTGTTGCCGTTACCATCACCGCCATCGTCGGTGCCGTCACCACCGCCGTCACCGCTACCGTCGCCGGTGTCGCTCGTCTCGTTGTCGTTACCAGCACCGCCACCGCCAATACAGCCCGCAAGCCCGGCGATTCCGGTTGCACCCAGGCCCTTCAACACGTCCCGTCGTTCGATATCATATCGCATGGACAGCGTTGGATATCGACCCTACCGTTATAAATCTACCTTTCGAGCTTTTTATGATTCTTTAAAAACGACAACTTTTCCCGTGGCGAAGCCACGATTCGTTCAGAAATCGCGGCAATCGGCACAGACCAGTTGCCCGTTGACGTTCGTCAAATCGTGGGTGAGCGCGCCGCAGACTTCACAGATGCTCTGGTTCGTGTATTCCCCGCCGCCGTTCGTCTCCATTCGGTCGCCGAGTTCGCTCTCGTCGATGTCCCGGTCGTTCGTGCGCGTGATGCTCGACGGCGACGCTGATGCGGAGATGACGTCCCGTTCCGTGAGAACGCCGAGGAGTTCGTCGTCGGCCCCCGTGACGATGATCCGTCTGATCCCTTGCTGTGCCATCATCCCCGCCGCGTCTGCGAGACTACGGTCGGGTGGGATGGAGACGACCGGCGTCGTCATCGCTTCCGAAACGGGGGTCTCCTTCGGGTCTTTCTCGTTTGCAACGAGGGAAAGGACGTCCGACTCCGTCATGATACCGACCGGTTCACGTCCGCGCAGGACGACGACGCTGCCAACCCCTTCATCGGACATGAGACGAACCGCACCCAACACCGTGTCGGATTCGCTGACTCCGACGTATTCCCGGGTCATCACGTCCCTCACTATGACTTCCGCATCCATATGTGAACGTTTGACACGATCGTCCTAAAAAGTATCCCCGGCATCTTTATTCCCGCATCGGGCGAACAGTACTAGCTACATTTTCGACGTCGATGCGAACGGTTCGGTGTCGTTGTAAACTGTTGGAAACCGCTCCCGGAGAATCGTTCGGAGACGGTTACTCGAATTCGATTCTACTACCGGTCCCACGACAGGTCTCCAGCGCGTGTTTCGCGTCCATGCCGGCGTCCTGTGGCACCCGTCCCTGTCCCACGCCGACTTTCAGTTCGACTTCCACCGTCTCCTCGACGTGCTGTATCACGTCCTCGTAGGCCGCCTCGTCCAAGTTCGGACAGACGGCGATGACGTTATCCCCGCCGACGAAAAACGAGAGCGAGTCGTGTGCTTTGCGCATGTAGCGCATTAGTTCGGCGTACCCCTGTTCGATGTGGATGAACGAGTCGAAGGCGTTCACCTCGTCGGTGTAGTTGCCGGTCATGTCGTTCACGTCGAAGTGAGCCATCTGGACGTCGTCGTCCGTGCGGAACTCCTCGTCTATCGTCCGTCCGTCGAGGATTTCGCGGCGCGAGCCGTCCTGTGCGCTGCCGGCGTCCTGTAGCAGTTCCGTGGCGTCGTGGAGCGCCTGTACCGGACTCGTCCCCGTGGCGACGCTCAAACTGACGGTCACGGGATAGCGATTGCCGACCGATTCCTGTACGAGCGCGTGGTCGGAGAGCGAGAGGCCGTTCGTCACGGCCACCATGTTGTCGAACCGCGTGAAGAAGACGTACCCCTCTCGGTTGCCGATGAGCTGCGAGAGGTCGGCGTACAACCGCGATTGGAGCGTTTGGAGGTCCACTTCCCGGCGCGGTTCGGGCGTCACGGTCCACGGCCCGTAGTTGTCGATCTGAATCAACGTTATCTGGGCGTTCGTCACTGTTGGTCCTGACTTTGACGCACTATCGTATAAGCGGTCCTAATCGCGTTCCTCGTCTCAATAATGGAACGGAGAACGAGCCGACGACGGTAGGTTCTCGGGAGCGTGGAGAGGATGCGGAACGTCAGTTTTCGGACGGTTTCGATTCCGGGGGATTCAAATCTCCGTTCCACCTGCACCCCACAATGAGTATCCCGTCGTTCGTCATCGGCATCGCGGGGGGCACCGGCGCGGGGAAAACGACGGTTGCCCGCGAGATAACGGAAACGCGCAGCGACTCCGTCACTCGCATTCCGATGGACAACTACTACAAGGACCTCTCGCACCTCGATTTCGAGGAACGAACCGAGATAAACTACGACCATCCCTCGGCGTTCGAGTGGGGGCTCCTCCGCGACCATCTCGATTCGCTGCTCTCGGGGCAAACCATCCGGATGCCGCAGTACGATTTCAGCGTTCACAACCGCGAGGACGAACGCGTCACGGTCGAACCGACGGACGTCGTCGTCCTCGAAGGCATCCTCGCGCTGTACGACTCCGAGGTCAACGAGATGCTCGACCTGCAAGTCTACGTCGAAACCGACGCCGACGTTCGAATCCTCCGCCGAATCGAGCGCGACGTCGTGGACCGCGGACGGGACCTCGAAGGCGTCATGGACCAGTACCTCTCGACGGTCAAGCCGATGCACGAGCAGTTCGTCGAACCGACGAAAAAGCACGCCGACCTCATCATCCCGGAGGGTGCAAATCGCGTCGCGGTCAACCTCCTCGAAGAGAAAGTTCGGGCGGAGACGCGCACGGAACACGCGTGGGACGTCGAGGAGGAGATTCGCCTCCCGACGGACGAAGGAACCGAGCGGAGGGAAGCGCCCGCCGCGACACCCGACGGTGGCGGCGAACGATGGTCGTCGGAAAAGTCGGAATAGCTACGCGCGTTTCTTCTCGGGATTTTCGCCGACCGGGTGGTAGTCCCAGAAACCGCCGGTCCGCATCGCGTTGCCGACGCCCTTGTGGAAATCGGTTATCGTCTCGAACTCGGTCGGTTCGACGTGTTCGAAGATGTCGTCGACGCTGACGACCTTTTTGTAGTTGATTCGAATCGGGTCGTCGGCGTGTTTCTCGACGAACTCGTCGCGTTCGAGCGGGAAGTCCTCGTCCTCATCCAGTTTCTTCGCGAGGATAGCGAGTCCGTACTTGCGCCCACCCTCGCTCCCTTCTTCACCATCCGGGTCGTGAGGCCAGTCCATGTTCGCATCTTCATTTGGGGAAGCAAAAGGATTGCTTTCTGTCTCACTGCCGAGACAGCGAGAGACCGGTTTCCACCAGACTCCGGTGGCCGCGCCGCAACCGCTCGGAGACGGCCTGATGTGAGACGCCGAGTTCTTCGGCGAGGTCCGTGGTCGTCACCTTTCTCGGAATATCGTAATATCCCCGCTTCATGGCGCTCCGTAGCGTTTCGTGCTGTTGTTGGGTGAGTTCGTGCGGGTCGTCCACCATCGTCGTCCGTTCCTGAACGTTTTGAACTTCGACGGGAACGTCGTTTTCGTGGCACGTCTCGTATATATTCGAGAGAATCTCGCGGTCCGAACATTGGATACGGAAGGTCCATTCGCCGTTCGCGGCCTGTGCCGTGAGGACGGCCGTATCGTCCATCGCGATCAGAGAGAGAGTTCGGTGGACCGAACGGTCCCACCCCATCGAAAACAACCCCCGATCCTTCAGCCTCGTCAGCAGCGTCGCATCCGTGACCGTGTCATCGTCCATGAACGCCCGCTCTACAGCGGAGATATCGGACGCCATGACGCGCAACTGCGGCATCACGTGTTCTACGTTGTGTGCAACCACTCCTACGACTTCGAATCTCGCCTCCGGCACTCGCGAAAACGTCTCGTGAAGGGCGAATTCGCTCGTCGGGAGTGCGATTTCAGCAATCGTACTCACAGGGGTTACAACAGACACCACCCTGTTCCTTGTTTTGCTTGCCAGTTCATGCTCATTTAAGTAAAGTCCGGGAAATTACGGGCTTATTTTCGGATCGATTGCACTTTAGCTGGTGTATAATTAACTGGATGGGGTTACGAACTTCGGAATATCGTGCGGCACATGCGAGGAATATGAGAAACATGTCAGGCTCTTCATCCGGTGGATTCATCCACGGAATACTCATCGGCGGTGGCGTCGTTTTCTTCGTTGCGGGACTAGTGATTGTGGCGGGGATACCGGGCGGCATCCTGGGACCGGCGGCGGGTGGTGCGGGTAACGGAACTACTCCGGCGGGAACGACACAAACGACGGGAACCCCGACGGAAACCACACCGACAGCAACGACGACCACGACTGCTCAGCCGACGACGACGACCGAGACGGAAGAAACGACCGAGACGACCACACCGACGACAACGGCGACAACGGCGACCACGACGCGGACGAGCGCCCCGAGCAAAACGGTTCGATACCGCGTCAACGTCGGTGGTCGCCGACTTCAGGCGTCGGACGGCGGCCCGGACTGGTTGGCTGACGGCGAAAACAACCCCACTCGGTTCGGGAACGCACGCATCAGCGGCAGTCACACGAACCAGACCGACGATCCGATGACGATGACCCCCGCCGTCCCGAAGGGGACGCCCGAAGCGGTGTTCCAAAGCAGACGCTACGACGCCGACGTGAAGGACGACCACAGCGACGACAGGGAGATGCAGTACCGATTCCCGGTGCAGAGCGGCACGTACGAGGTCAGGCTCTACTTCGTCGAATCGTACTTCGACGACTCGGGGTGGAACGACTACGAGAAGGGAGGCCCGCGGAAGTTCGACGTGGAAGTCGAAGGCAAGCGCGTCCTCCACAAGTACGATATGTACAAGGAACTCGGTCACGATCGGGGAACGATGAAGTCGTTCACCGTCACCGTCCGAGACGGCGTCCTCAACGTGAAGTTCCTCCACGACAAGGAGGATCCGATGCTCTCGGGCATCGAAATCGTCCGCGTGAACGAGGGCAACGTGAACAAGGACCGCGGCGATTCGGACGGAACCGACGACCGGTCGTTGTCCCGTACGGCTGCAAACCAGCCCCTCCTCGCGGCGGTCACGGATTCGGGACTCGAAGCAGCGTAACCGTCAAACGTCACTTCTTCGGAGAATCGACCGCGGTCCTTCCGACCTCGGTATCGATCGGTGGTACGAGTTGTCCGGTTACGCGTTCAATTTTCTCGTTATCGGCAGTTCTGTAGGCATATATAGGCGAACTGAATCAAAATATAAAGGGACTAAAGTAAATACTGCGTCGCTCCGAGTGCCCTTCCCGTGGAGGGCAATAGTCAGGCTTGGTTCGGCCTGTTTCCATAATTGGCTCTGTCATCCCCATTTGACATCGGGGAGCGCCATCCTTCTCCCCGTCTTTCGAGATGCGAATAACTGGGCGTATTGAGGTCAAGACAGAGAGCCAGTACCGCTCGTTTCGGAGCTTGACTGATTGCTCGCAATTCCATAGTATCCCCTGTTCGAATCCTTTGCTCGGTGTCTCGTTCCATATCGTCCCAAACGATACCCGATCAATTCCGGGTTTGGCCCGGTCTAATGATCAAGGAGTGGAATTGGGATTCGAACAACGCCCGAGAACCTGCGCTCCGCGCAGAACCTCGGTCTAATTCAAATCTAAACGCCGTTTTCGCTGTTCGTGACTGCCGAGCACACGCTACGCGGTGCTCGGCGATTACTCACACCGAAAACGGTGGGATTGGGATTTGAACCCAAGAGGCATGACGCCACCTGCTTTCAAGGCAGGCGCAATAGGCCGCTCTGCCATCCCACCACGGTCCGCCCTACTCGGCACCGGGTCTAAGAACTGTCGGTCTCGGGGCAGCAACGTATCGACGCAAACGAATGAGTCGACTGAAATATTATCCATGAACATTGGATCATAATCGTTTAATTCCCGTGGTGCATTTTCCGGGGTACGATGCCATCACTGGACTTCGAACCGTTGACGTACGCGGAGTTGCCGGAGGACCGGCGACCGTCGTTCGGCCAAGCGCTCTTGCCCGTTCTCGCGACGATTCTGTTCCTCGCGGTCGGGTCGGCGTGGTTGGGGATGGACCCGCACATGCCGCTGCTGTGGGCCATCGTGTTCACCGGCCTCGTCGGCTACTACCTCCTCGGCCTCTCGTGGGAGGAGTTGTACGGCGGAATCGCTGACAGTCTGCTGATGGGACTACAGGCCGTGTTCATCCTGTTCGCCATCTACGCCCTCATCGCGACGTGGATCAGTTCCGGGACGATTCCCGGCCTGATGTACTACGGGCTGAAACTGCTGTCGCCGTCGATTTTCCTGCCCGTGACGGCGATACTGTCGGGACTCGTCGCCTTCTCCATCGGGTCCTCGTGGACCACGGTGGGGACGCTCGGCGTCGCCTTCATCGGCATCGGGTCGGGACTCGGGATTCCCGCGCCGATGACCGCCGGGGCGATTCTCTCGGGCGCGTACGCGGGTGACAAACAGTCGCCGCTCTCGGACACGACCAACCTCGCGGCGGCGGTGACGAACACGAAGCTGTACGATCACATCCGCGCGATGCGGAACGGGACGGTTCTGGCGTTCGGCCTCGCGGTCGTCGGCTACGCGATTCTCGGGTTGCGAGCGAGCGGTAGCGCCCAAGGTGGGCGCGTCGGCGACATCCAGCACGCGCTGCTCGGAACCTACCACATCTCGCCGCTGGTGTTCATCCCGCTCGTCGTGACGTTCGGCCTCGCGCTCCGCGGCTATCCCGCGCTGCCGTCGCTCGTCGCGGGCATCTTTTCGGGCGTCGGAACTGCCATCCTCGTCCAAGGGATGTCGTTCACGGCCGCGTGGGACGTCGTGCTGGCGGGAACGGCCCCGAAGACGGGAATGGATCTCGTCAACGGACTGCTCCAGAGCGGCGGTATCGAAGGCTCTGCGTGGACCATCAGCGTCGTCGTCGCGGCCCTCACCCTCGGTGGCTTGCTCGAAACGACGGGCGTCCTCGCGGTCCTCGCACATCGCCTCTCCCAATCGGTCAGCAGCGTGGGCGGATTGATCGCCGGAACGGGTGCGGCCGCCATGCTGACGAACGCACTCACGGCCCAGCAGTACATGAGTATCGTCGTCCCCGGCATGACGCTCCGTAACCTCTACGACGAGTACGGACTCGACAGCAGCAACCTCTCGCAAGCCGTCGAATCCGCCGGAACGCCGACCGGCGCGCTCATCCCGTGGCACGCGGGCGCTATCTACATGGCCGGGGCGCTCGGCGTCTCGACGGTTTCCTACGCGCCGTACTACCTCTTCGGCTTCCTCTCGCCGATAATCCTGTTCGCGATGGCCGCCACCGGAAAGGGGATCGCGACCGATTCGTCGGAGAAGCAGGGTGCGGTCGCGTCGGCGGACTGACGGACGATCGAACGACGACAGAACGAAAGCGAACTACCGAACCAACTCCCGTTTTCCGTCCCGTTCTTCGACGCGCACACCGAGTTCGTGGAGGTACGACGCCGTGTTGACCGGGACGATTCGTTCCGCCGCGATGCGTGCGTTCAGCAGCGGGATCAGCGAGCGCAAGTCCGCGCCCGTCGCTACGCTCGTCATCGCGGGCAGGTAATCCACGTCGTGACCGGCATCGACGGCCCGATGCGTCGCCGTCTCGATTTCCGGCACGGCGTACACGTCCGTGAAGTCGATGGTGTCCGTCGCGCCGAGGTAGTACAGTCGCCCGTCGTCGGCCGGACCGAGGACGATTTCGCTCCGGCGGAGTTTCATCGCCGCGCTGTCTATCTCCTTTCGCGTCAGCATCGGCGTGGTGCCGTCCACGACGGCGACGGAGGCCACTCCCTCCTCTTGGAGCAGATGGGTCGCCGTGTTTCCGGCGCGCCCCGAGAACGTCTCGCCGACCTGCACCTCGAAGCGCACCTCGCTCACGTCGTCGAGCGCTTCCTCGGCCAGCGCGCGGAGTTCCTCCTCGGAACTGCCGCTCCCCTCGTACTCGTCCGGAATCGTCTCGTCGGGGCGGTAGTTGACGAGCAGTTCCCCGCCGCTGTTCGCCGCCGCGAGGAACGTGTCTTTCAGCATGGCGGCGTACAGTTCCGTCGCCTCGGACGTGGAGAGCGGCGACGTTTCGGGGAGTTCCGGCAGGACGAATCCCTCGCGCGGCGGGTCGGCCAGTACGGCGATAGTGGTCATACCCGCCCGTCGGGTCGGGAGCGCCTTGAAAGCCACCATTTTATGCCCTCCTCGTACCAATTTCGGCCATGCACTGGACGAAACCCCTCGGTCTCCTCGGCGTCGCCGTCCTTGCCGTCCTGACGCTCGGCGCGCTCTTCGCCTTTGTCACGCAAACGCTCACCGGCGACGCCGTCACCGCCAGCGTCGTCTCCATCGCACTGCTCGTCGTCGCCGTCGCCGGACTGGCACGCGTCGGCGGACGCTCGAAGCGGTGGCGGCAGAACCCCTACTGGTGAACGAATCGGACGCTTGGTGTCCCGATCACCCAATCAACTCCGTCGCCCTTTCGTCGCCCGTTATCGTCCTTGTCGGCCCTTCGTCTGCCGGTAGTCCGTCCCCATCAACTCGGCGAAGTGCTCGACGAACGCTTCCGTCTGCTTTTCGGTCTGTTCTCCGGGATGTATCATCGGAACGAGTTCGAACCCGCGTCCTCGAATCGTCGTCGCGTGGTCCTCCGCGATGTCGATGTCGGACGCCGGCGTCGTGGTGTATTCGGTGGCGATTTCGGCGAGTGCACCTTCCCCGACCGGAACGAGGATTTCGGGGTTTATCATCCGAATCTCGGCGTTCAGATACGGCTCACAGGTCATGATTTCGCCGTCGTCCGGCGGTCGCTCCGGGTGGTGACAGCGCGTCAGGTAGGTGAGAAACGCGTTCTCGATTTCGGGTTCGTCGGCATCCGCCGCCGAGTCGTTCAGACCGAGCCGACCGAGGATCGCCTGTAGCCGTTCGCCCGCCTCGTCGCCCGTGAAGGGGACGCCGGTTCGGTCCGCGCCCGCGCTCGGCATCTCGCCGACGAACAGGAAATCCGCGTCCACGTCGCCGTAGCCGTGAACGACCCGTTCGCGGCGTTCACATAAATCGCAGTTCGTACACTCCTCGTCCATCCCGAAGGGGTTCGAGCGCTCCTCCTGTTTCGCGTTCATGCACCCTGCTTGTGCCGCGAGCGTAAAAGGGGCTACTCCTCGGCGAGCGCGAGAAACGACGCCGCCCATCGGGAGTTCTCCCGAACCGAAACGCGGTGTTCCCGTTCGTCGTGGTCGATGAGTCCCGCGGAGTCGAGCTTCGGCAGGTGGAGTTGGTACAGCGTCGCGTAGTACTGGCGATGGTGGTTCGGCGTCAATTTCCTCTCGCCGATGTCACGCCGGGCGACAACACTCGCCAGTTCGTCTATTCCGACCGTTTCACCGGTTTCGAGGAGATAGCGGAGCGCGTCCCGCCGCCGCCTCGAACTGAGGGCTTCGAACATGCTATCGAGCGACGGTCCGTCGCTCGAATTCGTCGTGGTCGACCGAATGGGACGGTCGGCGTCGTCGGAGAATTCGACCGTCTCGTCCGCGAGCATTCGAAACGGGGCGACCTCCGGTTCGTCGGTGTACCCGTCGTATCGGAAGTATCCGACGGCGTTCATGTCGGTGAGGAGCTTGGAAACGGCGTCGAAAAAGGAGACCATCCGGTGAACCGAAACGTGTTCGAGCGGGGTCGTGAGCGAGTCGAAGAGGAGCGTCGTCTCGTCGTCGAACGCCGCGAGGGCGGACGTGATGGCCGCTCGAATCCCGGCGAGGTCGTCGGGGCGATGGACGGTATCAACGGTCGCCGGTATCGACCCGTCGGAGGAAGGTCCCGCCTTACGAATCGACGTACCGACTTCGATGACGCGAACCGCGTTTGGGAGTTGGCCGACGTGCTGATGCCAGAGGTCGAGAAGCGAATTCGCCGACCGGTCGCACGTCACGGCGACCAACGCGTTCGTATCGTCGTGCGGAAAGTGCGTGAGAGGATGGCTTTCCGCTCGACGGTCCGCATCACTCGGCGCTGTGACGAGAACGCTACTGCCGGTCTCGAAGTCGAGGTTTGCGCTCGTCATGGGCGTCGGCCTCGATGATCGTTTCTTCCGCGCGATAACCACTGGAGGGTCTGTCTGATTGGTTTCATTGATTCGACTACTGTGTTATCTCGGTGTACGGGCGACACGGTTCCTCACGCCAGCGATCCCTTCTGAAACCGTTCTGGGTGCTGGGACGTCTACGGGTTCGGTTACGGTGTGCAATTCGAGCGTCGCGCTCGAATCGCTGCCGTCTATGGACGCCCTACGCATCTATTCGTTATAAATTTGTTCGTGAATAAGAACCACGTACTATCGAAATGGCATTTTCATTGGAGTGACGTTACTCGCGCGGCGAGCGTTCGGTTCGTCCGGGAACGGTCACTCGCGGAGTATCACGTGTCCGTTCGAGTGAACGAACACGGTCAGACCGTCGATGGAGAACGTGATATGCCCCGTCGTTCGGTTTCCCCGAGGGTCACGGGTGAAGAGTGCGTCGAGGGCGTCCGGGTCGAGAACGTCCATCAGCGGGATTCTGGTTTCGGTCGGATCTATGCCCCGAATCGACGCGATAGCTTGGATGACGGTCCCGCTCACGGAGCTGAACGACGTCGTGTTCCGGTGCGTGTGGTACGTCTTCGGGTCGGACGCGACGAGCGTTGGTCCGCGCTCCCCGCCCTCCCCTTCGTTGTCGACGTTTTGTCGGTTCATCGACGATACGACGATGGTTTGCTCCCTATCCGGTATAAAATTACGTCTCGGGTTGACTGGGATGATAGTCGGTGTCGTACTCTCCCGTTTGTCCATCCAGTCGGTCGGGGTTGATTCGGCCGCCGAGCAGCATGAAGTCCACGAGCGTCAGCGCGAGCATGGCTTCGACCACGGGGACGCCGCGGGGCGGGAGCACCGGGTCGTGACGGCCGATGACCTGCACTTCCTTCTCCTCGCCGGTTTCCCAATCGACCGTCGTTTGGGTCTTCGGAATCGACGTCGGCGCGTGGAGCGTCACTTCCCCGTAGATCGGTTCGCCCGTCGTGATGCCGCCCTGCAAACCGCCGTGGCGGTTCGTCACGGGTTTCGGATCGTCGTTCGAATCGAACTCCCACTCGTCGTTTCGGTCGTGTCCCGCCCACTCGCGCGCGTTTCGGCCGAGTCCGAACTCGAAGGCGGTGCTGGCCGGCACCGACATCATCGCCTGCCCGAGTCGCGCCTCGACGGAATCGAACCGCGGGGCACCCAATCCACGCGGGACGCCGCGCGCTTCGAAGTAAATCGACCCGCCGATGGAGTCACCCTTCTCCTGATACTCGTCTATCAACTCCCGCATCTCCGCGGCGGCGTCCGGGTCGGCGCACCTGACCTCGTTCTCCTCGCTGTGTTCGAGCATCTCCTCGAAACTCACGTCGTCGGCGCGCACGTCGCCGATCTGATCGACGTGCGCTTTCAGTTCGACGCCTTCCGCCGCGAGTATCTTCTTGGCGACGGCTCCCGCGGCGACCCAGTTCACCGTCTCGCGCGCCGACGACCGACCGCCGCCGCCCCAGTTTCGTGTCCCGAATTTCGCGGAGTAGGTGAAGTCCCCGTGGCTCGGCCGCGGCGCGGTGATGAACGGTTCGTACTTGCCCGACCGGGCGTCCTTGTTCTGGATGACCATCCCGATTGGCGTTCCCGTCGTGTAGCCGTCCTGAATCCCGCTGTTGATGGTCACGGCGTCGGGTTCGTCCCGACTGGTCGATATCATCGACTGGCCGGGTTTTCGCCGGTCCAAGTCGCCCTGCACGTCGTCGGTCGTGAGTTCCAGCCCCGCCGGACAGCCGCTTATCGTGACGCCCATGGCCTCCCCGTGACTCTCGCCGTAGGTCGTCACCTGAAAGAGGCGTCCGAATCGATTTCCGTTCATTACCCGTTCCTGTGCGGCGGGGGCATTTAGAGGTTGCAGACCGCGGAACGTTTCGCCACCGGTGGCCGAAAGAAAATTTATAGCCCGGACACCAACACGAAGGCGATGAATCGGCGACGATTCACCGCCCTGCTTGGTCTCGTAGGAAGTTCCGCGGGCTGTATCGGCCGCCTTCCGACGGATGGCGGCGACAACGACGCGGAACCGGTGAGCCTGCGCGTTCGCAACTTCTTCGAGAAGCGACGCGTCGTCACGGTATCTATCGAGGGCACTCGGACGGGCGACCACTACAAATCGAAGTTCTATCTCTTTCCGGGATGGATTTCGAACCGTCGAAACATCCTCGAAGCGGACACCTACGAGGTGAACGTGGAACTCGACAACGACATGTGGCGCACCGTGGAGTGGAAGATGAACGGCTGTGAAACGAACGTCATTCTGGTCGACGTCGGTCCCGACGGGATCGGCGTCACCTCGACGTGCCAAGAGGAGATGACGGAAACGGCAACCGCAACGGAGACGGAAACGGCGGAGACGGAAACGGCGGAGACGGAACCCACGATGGAGCCGGGAACCGCGACGAAAACGGGAACGACGAACGGAACGGAAACCACGCCGGAGGCGGGAACGACGACGGAATCGGAAACCACGACGAAAACGGGAATCGCAACGGAAACGAGAACGACGAACGGAACGGAGACGAACTGAGTTACCGCTGTACCTCGCCGCCGAGGTCGTACAGGACCTCGAAGAAGTCGGGGAACGACACTTCGACGTGTTCCGAACCGGCGACCATCGTCGTCCCGTCGGCCGCGAGTCCGGCGACCGCGAGGGCCATCACGATTCGATGGTCTCCGTGTCCGTCCACCACGGACCCGACGAGGTCCGACTCGTTGCCGTGGACGGTGAGGGCGTCCTCTTCCTCCTCGACGCTCGCTCCGAGCTTCGAGAGCTCCTTCGCCATCACCGCCACGCGGTCCGTTTCCTTGTACCGAACGTGTTCGCAGTTCTCGATGCGCGTCTCGCCGTCCGCGACGGCACCGAGGGCGGCGATGGTCGGGAGGAGGTCCGGCGTGTCGCCCACATCGACCGTGACGCCCGAGAGCGAGGAGCGTCGGACCGTCAACACGCCGTCGTTGCGGTTCCAGTGGACGTCCCCGCCCATCTGCTTCAGGACGTCGACGATGAACGTGTCACCTTGTGCGCTCGGGTACGCGCCTTCGATTTGGATGCTCTCGCCGTCGTCGGCCGCGATCGCGCCCGCCGCGAGGAGGTAGGAAATCGAGGAGAAGTCGCCCGGGACGTGATACTCGCCGTCGCTCGGTTCGTAAAACTGCCCGCCTGCGACGTGATAGCCGCCGTCCCGTTCCTCCGCGGTGACGCCGAAGTCGTCCAGCAACTCCAGCGTGATGTCCACGTAGGGGGCCGACTTGAGTTCCGTTTCGAGGTCGACGGTCACGCCGTCGTCGGTCAGCGCGCCCGCCATCAGCAGCGCCGACACGTACTGCGAGGAGACGTCGCCCGGAATCGAGACCGTCCCACCCGAAATCGGTCCCTTGATGACGATCGGGGCTTTGCCGTTACCGCGGCTGCTTTCGGCCCTGCCGCCGAGTTGCCCGATGGCCGAGAGCATCGGTCCCTGCGGTCGCGAGCGAAGTGACGCGTCACCCGTCAGGACGGTGATTCCGTCCACAAGTGCCGTCGTCCCGGAGACCAGCCGCATCGTCGTGCCGCTGTTTCCGCAGTCGAGTATGTCCGCCGGAGTGGTCGGTTCGCCGCCGAAGCCATTAATTTCGATGGCCTCGCCGGTGTCGGTCACGTCGCCGCCGAAGGCATCGACGGCCCGCATCGTCGCCTTCGTGTCGGCGCTGATGAGCGGGTCGAACACGAGCGCCCCGCCGGAGTACCCGGCCGCGAGAATCGCACGATGTGTGTAGCTTTTCGACGGCGGTGCCCGCGCCGTCCCGGAGAGTCTCGACTGGGAGATTTCGACGTCCATGTGCGACCCGTCTATCCGAACGGGTATCAGACTACCGCCCTCCGGAAAATATCGCCGGCCGGAGACATCCAACCTGATCGAAACGTCCTGCCGGTCGGAGACGGTTCGGTACGCCGATCGGAAACGTCCCGGCGCGCCGAAACGCCTTATCGGACGACCGTGACGGGAAGCGTCGCGCGTCCCGTGACCTGCTTCGCGACGCTTCCGAACAGCGTCTCGTAGCGCTCGGACGCGCCGCGGTGGCCCACGAAGATTGCGTCGAAGTCGTTCTCCTCGGCGAACTCGGTGATCCGTTCGACCGGTTCCCCGTACAGCATCCCCGTCTCGATTTCCGTTCCCCGGCGTTCGGCGCTCGCCGCAGCGTCGTCGAGCAGGTCCTGCCCGCGGGTCTCCGCGTCCTCGACGCTCGTCAAGAGGAGTTCACGGTCGGCCTCGGCGAAACTCGTCGGCGGCGCGTCGCCCCCCGTGAACACCTCCGTCGGGACGACGACGTGAATCCCCGTAATCGAGGCGTCCGTGTCCTCCGCGAGGTCGATGGCGTAGTTCAGTGCGTCCGTACTCGACGGCGAGCCATCGAGCGCGACCAGATATCCCCCCATAACGGGTGCTAGTTGGTCGCGTAGGAGGATGTGGATTTCGGCGATGGAAGGGAGTTCGAGGCGATAGGGGAATCGGCTCTTTCCGGGCGATGTTGCCGGGAACACGCCCGCCCTCCGACATGGTTTTAGTCGTCCCCTCTGTGTCGAGAGATATGGCACAGGACCTCTCGGTATTGGATTCCGCCCTCGATTCGATGGGTGTGGACGGCTTTCTCATCGACGCCGATTCGACGGATTCGGACCAGTTGTATCTCTCCGGCTTCGACGCGCCGGACGCCTTCACGACGCTGTACGCCGACGGCGTCCACCTCCTCGTTTCGAGTCTCGAATACGGACGGGCCAAAAAGGAGAGCGACGCGGAAACCGTCTCCCGGCTGTCGGAGTACGACTACTACGAGAAGATAGCCGAACACGGTCCGGAGGCGGCGAAGAACCACATCATCGCCGAGTTCCTCGCCGACCGCGGCGTCGAATCGGTGGTGGTCCCCGCCCGGTTCCCAGTCGGCACCGCGGACGGACTGCGCGAGGCGGGCGTGACCGTGCAACCCGACGATTCCTCGGTCCTCGTGGGGATTCGCGCGACGAAGACGGACGAGGAGGTAGAACACGTCCGCGTCGCACAGAAGGCGAACGAGGCGTCCATGCACGCCGCCGAGGACCTCCTCGCGGCGGCGACGATTCGGGACGACCTGCTTTACTACGACGGCGAACCGCTGACCAGCGAGCGCGTGAAAGAGGAGATAGAGGTGACGCTCCTCCGCCATGGGGCCGCACTGGACGAAACCATCGTGGCCTGCGGCGCGGCGGGTGCGGACCCGCACAACCGCGGCAGCGGCCCGCTCGCGGCGAACGAGGCCATCATCATCGACATCTTCCCCCGGGACAAAACGTCGAAGTACCACGCCGACATGACCCGGACCTTCGTGCGCGGCGAACCCTCCGAGGAGATACGGGAACGCTACGAACTCACGCACGAGGCGTTCGACGCGGCGTTCGACGCCCTCGAACCCGGCGCGACGGGCGAAGAAGTTCACGACGCGGTGTGCGACGTGTACGAGAAGGCTGGCTACGACACGCTTCGGAGCAACCCGAACGCCGAGACGGGATTCATCCACAGCACGGGCCACGGCGTCGGCTTGGACGTCCACGAGGACCCCCGACTCAGCCCCAGCGGCGGCGAGTTGGAACCCGGCCACGTCGTCACCATCGAACCCGGCCTGTACGACCCCGAAGTCGGCGGCGTCCGCATCGAGGACATCGCCGTCGTCACCGAGGACGGCTACGATAACTTCACCGACTACCCGATTCGACTCGTCGTGGACGAGGAGTAGGCCGACCGGTTTTCGATTCGGCTCGATTTCGGTTTCGATTCGCGCTTTCGTTCGTTTCCTTCCGCTACCGAGATAGCGGCGGCTTTCTCCCGGTCGGACAGGCTTTAGGCTCCGCTCCGGAAATCGAACCCATGGCCGACGAATTTCGTTCCTTCGAGGGGCTTCGGCGCGCGCTCGCCGAGGCGACGTTCGACAAACCACCGGCGATAGTCTGCAACGCCCACGTCACCGGGGTGAGCGTCGCTCGCGCGCTTTCCGCCCACGACGTGCCCGTCATCGCTATCGACCGAAACGGCAAGGGCGTCGCGCCGTACTCCGACGCCGTGGACTTCGCCGGGCGGGTGACGTTCCCGCTCGACGATTTGGAGGGTTTCCGCGACGACGTGGAAGCGCTCGCCGCAGAACTGGACCACGACCCCGTCGCGTTCCCGTGCATGGACGAGTGGGTCCACGCATTCGCCGGGACGGAACCCGAGGGCGTCCGCCTGCCGTTCGCTGGCCGGGAAACCATCGACGCCGTCCTCGACAAGGAGTCGCTCTACGCGAAGGCCGAGGAGTTGGGCGTTCCCTACCCCGAGACGTACCGTCTCTCGGAGACCGACCCGGACGACGCCGCCGACGCGCTCGGCTTTCCGCTCGTCGTCAAACCCGCGCTCAAACGCGAGTTCGAGGAGGCCGTCGGAACCAACGTCATCGAAGTCGCCGACAGGGAGGAGTTGGCCGACGTGGCCGCCATGGCCGCGGACGCCGGTATCGACGTCATGGCACAGGAGAAGGTGGATATCGCCGTCGGGCGGGACTGCTCGCTCGCCTCCTACGTCCCCCAATCCGGCGACCCCGTGACGTTCGTCGGCAACGCCCGCGTTCGCTACCCACAGGCGTTCGGTACTTCGTGTCTGGTTCGGAGGACGGACCAACCCGATATCGAGGACCGCGCACTGAAGGTGCTGGAGGAGACGGGGTACTACGGAATCAGCGAAGCCGAGTTCGTCTACGACGAGAGGCGGGAGGAGTACGTTCTCCTCGACATCAACACCCGTCCGTGGAAGTGGATTTCGCTGCCCGTGCAGGCTGGTGCCGACCTGCCGGGGGCCGCCTACGCCGAAGCGGTCGGCGAGGAGTTCGACCCCGGCGAGACGCACGACGCCACGTGGGTCTACCTCGCCGATTACCTGAAACTGCTGGCAAACGGTTCCGGTTTCTCGGACGCCCTCTCGGCGGAACAGTGGGAGTCTCTCCTGTCCGGCGGGTTCGAGGACTCGGACGAGTTGACGACTGGCGTGTATCGACCCGGCGACGTCGGACCGATCCGCCGCCTCATGAAAACCGAGTTCGGAACCGCCGACTACTACTGTTCCTGTTAGGGTGCGCGATATCGACCCGGCCACATGGCGTGCGTGGCTGGCAGGCCCGAGGACATTACGTCCGAGGGCCTGACTGGCTTTCGCGCGAGGGATGACGACCGGAGGAGCTTCAGCGACGACGGGAGGAATCGGTTGGGGAGGCGTGTGGTTGTCGCGGTGCGGTTGCGGTTTCATTGACGTCTGTAGTTGCAGTCATAGACAAACCAACGCCACCTCGTCGCGAACGGTCAGGGGCTATCCGAGTCGTCACGTCAACAGTTGCAACCACGGTACCTCCCGACCCCCGCCACCCCCGTCGCCCCCATCGTATTCGAAACCCAGATGACGGAGAGGTTGGCCGCGTCCCCCTCACATTTGCTCCGGCGTTCCGGAATACGACCACCGAACCACAATGAGCGACGAACCCATCCATTTCAACCTGTTCACCATGAATTCGGTGGAACACGTGACGGCGGGCAACTGGCGCACGCCGGGCGACCAGTCCCACCGCTACACCGATATGGCGTACTGGCAGGAAGTCGCGCGACTCGCGGAGAGAGGCGGCTTCGACGCCGTGTTCTTCGCCGACGTGCGCGGTATCTACGACGTGTACGGCGGGGACCGGACCGCGGCCATCGAGAAAGCCATCCAAACGCCCGCGAACGACCCGGAGCTGGTGATTCCGGCGATGGCGAGCGTCACCGACGACCTCGGCTTCGCGGTGACGCGCTCGACGACGTACGTTCACCCGTATCAACTCGCCCGCGAGCTTTCGACGCTGGACCACATCACTGACGGGCGAATCGCGTTCAACGTCGTCACCTCCTACCTCGAAAGCGCGGCGGAAAACCTCGGGCTGGAGGGCCGAATGGAACACGACGCGCGCTACGACCGGGCCGAGGAGTTCATGCGGGTCTGCTACCGCCTCTGGGAGGACAGTTGGGAGGACGACGCGGTGGTTCGGGACGCCGAGGCGGGGCGGTACACCGACCCCGACAAGGTTCACGCCATCGACTACGAGGGCGACCATTTCTCGGTTCCCGGCCCGCACTCCTGCGAACCCTCGCCGCAGCGGACGCCGGTCCTCTACCAAGCCGGGTCATCGGAACGCGGACGAAACTTTGCGGCGACGAACGCGGAGGCGTTGTTCGTCAGCCAACCCACCGAAGCGGTCGTGAAACGCTACGTCGAGGACGTTCGAGCGCGCGCCGACGAGGCGGGACGGAACGGCGACGACCTCGCCTTCTTCGCCGGAATCGCGCCGATAGTGGGCGAGACGGAGGACGTCGCGCGGGCGAAGTACGACGAGTACCGCGAGAACGTCGATACGGAGGCCACGCTCGCGTTGCTCGGCGGGTTCATGGATTTGGACTTCTCGGAACTCGCGCCGGACCAACCCGTCGAACACATCGAAACCGAGGCGATTCAGGGCGCGGTGGACGCCCTCACCAAACACGCGCCGGAGCGCGACTGGACGGTACGCGACGTGGCGGAGTTCTGCGGGCTCGGTTCCACCTCGCCGGTCGTCGTCGGATCGCCGGAAACGGTCGCCGACGAACTCGAACGCTGGCACGCGGAGACGGGTATTTCCGGGTTCAACCTCAAGGAAATCGTTCGCCCCGGCACGCTTCGGGATTTCGTCGAGTTGGTCGTGCCCGAACTCCGAGAACGGGGCCTCGTCCGCGAGGCGTACGAGGGTGAAACGCTTCGGGAGAACGTGTTCGGTCGGCGGCACCTCGCCGCCGACCACCCGGCGAGGCGATGAAACCGAACGCCGACGGACACGGAAATCGGTGCTGTCCGTCGAACCATCCCGCCTTTCCCGGCGTCCCACGGGCGTTTCCGCGTGAACGATAGCGTCGTTTATCGCCGTACGAGGTCTACGACAAGTGCGGGGTGAAACACTATGAGTGTCGGAACAACTGACAACGAGACGGTCGTCCGCCGCGATATCGAGGAGGTATGGAGCAGCGACGGCGACTTGGACAGCATCGACGACACCGTGACTGACGACTTCGTCTATCACACGTCGATGATGGAGATCAACGGTCGGGACGAGTACAGGGAGATGGCCGAGGAGACCCGAAAGATGTTCTCCGACTTCGATATGGAGGTGGAGGACATCCTCTCGTCGGACGACGAGGTGGTCGTCCGGTACACCATGCGGGGCACGAACACCGGCGAGATGATGGGCAAGGAACCGACGAACGAACGCATCGAGATGACGGGCATCATCATCGACCGACTGGAGGACGGAAAGATACGCGAGCGATACGAGAACGCCGACGAACTCGGCATGCTCGTCCAACTCGGCGTGGTCGAACTGCCGCCGGAGATGCGGGAGTTCGAGGAGTAAGCGGGGACGGACGCGTCGAACGGCTTTTTTTGGAACCTCACCGTCGAAACCGACGAGACGAAGGTTCGAAGCGGAGAGAAATGCGGCCGTTTTACCGCTGTCCACGCCCGTTACCCGAATGAACGATGGGTTTCGTTTATACTCACTCCGAGCGTTCGAGATACGCGGAGAGGGGAACGATGAGTATCGAGACAGCCGACAACGAAGCGGTCGTCCACCGGGAGATTCGCGAGGTATGGGACGGAGGGGACTTCGACGCGATTCCCGACCTCGTAGCCGAAGACTTCGTGTTTCACAATCCGATGCTCGACGAACCGGCACATGGCCCGGACGGGTATCGGAAAGTAGTCGAGGCGTTTCACGACTCTTTCTCCGACATGGAACACGAAGTGGAGGGAATGTACGCCGTGGACGACGTGGTAGTGACGCGATACACGACGCGGGCCACCCACGACGGTGAACTCATGGGCATCGCGCCGACGGGGACGAAAATAGAGGTCACCGGAATCGTCATCGACCATCTGAAAGACGGCAAACTCGCGGAACGGTACGTCAACGACGACGCGCTGGGACTGTTCGAACAGATCGGTGCCGTCGAACCCCCGACGGAATCGGAATCCACGGACTGACCGACTCGCGCAAACGAACCTCTTTTGGGTGGACCACACCAACGCGAAGGCAATGAACGTACTCGTCGTCGGGGCGGGCGCGATGGGTCGCTGGTTCGCCGAGGCGGTACCGGGCGACATCGCGTTTGCCGACGCGGAACCGGGGATTGCGGAGGAGGCCGCTCGAACGGCCGACGGGCGAGCGGTCGCGCTGGAATCCGACGAATCATTCGACGTGGTCTGTCTCGCCGTCCCGATGCCTGCGATTTCGGAGGCGGTCGAGGAACACGCGCCGAAGGCCGACCGGGCGATACTCGACGTGAGCGGCGTCATGGCCGAACCGGTCGAAGCGATGGCGGAACACGCACCGAACGTCGAACGGGTGAGCCTGCACCCCCTGTTCGGGTCGGACACCGCGCCGGGGAACGTGGCAGTCGTCGCGGACGAACCCGGCCCGGTGACGGACGAACTGCTCGCAGCCATCGAGGCGCGCGGGAACACGCTGGTCGAGACGACGGCGGCGGAACACGACGACGCGATGACGACGGTGCAAGCCGGGACGCACGCGGCGGTGCTCGCTTTCGCGCTGGCGGCGAACCCCGTCCCCGAAGGGCTTCGAACGCCCGTATACGAGGAGTTGTCCGGCCTCGCGGACCACGTGACCGACGGCGAACCGCGCGTGTACGCCGACATTCAGGCCACCTTCGACGGCGCGACGGGCGTGGCGGAAGCGGCGAGGCGGCTGGCCGACGCCGACCCGGCCGACTTCGAGCGGTTGTATCGCGAAGCCGCGGACATCGACGAGGTGGACGAATGAACGCGGAGCAGCGCGAGCAGGTGTTGTCGAACGCGAAATATCTCCAAGACGTTCGCCCCGTGGACCCGGAGGAGATTTCGGAGTACGTCGAAGGGGAACCACATCCGGCGGTCGTTCGGCAGATCCTCCGCGAGGAAGCGGGGTCGCTCGGATTCGTGGAACACGAGGACGGCACCTTCGAACCCGCGTCGGACGACCCCGTTCGTCCCGAGTTCCGCGGCGTCGAGTCGTTTCCCGAGAAGTACGGGCGAAAACTGGAGGACCTGCTGGTCGCGGAGTTCGGCGCTGGGTGGCCGGACGGCACGTCGGGCGACGAACTTCGCGACACGATTCGACGGCTCAAGGAGGACTACTTCGCCCAGAACCCCGTCGAGTACGACTATCGCGTCGCGCTCGGCTACGCCGTCTACCACCTGCCGGACTACTACGCCGTGGTCCAGTACGTCCTCTCCGAACTCGCGGAACGCGGCCTGCTGCCCGGAAAACTCCGCGTCCTCGACGTCGGCGCGGGAGTCGGCGGCCCCGCCCTCGGACTCCATGATTTCCTCCCCTCGGAGACGTTCGTGGAGTACCACGCCGTCGAACCGAGCGACGCCGCCGACGTCCTCGCTGCGATGCTGGAGGAGACGGGGGAGAACTTCCACCCGAAGGTCCACCGCGACACCGCGGAAGCCTTCGAACCCGAGGACGGCGCGGCGTACGACCTCGTCCTGTTCGGCAACGTGTTGAGCGAACTGGCCGACCCAGAAGCGGTCGTTCGGAAGTACCTCGACTACCTCGCGCCGGATGGGTCGTTGGTCGCCGTCTCCCCGGCGGACAAGAACGCCAGCATCGGCCTTCGGGAGATCGAACGAAGCGTCGCCGACCGGACGACCGTGTTCTCGCCGACGCTTCGCCTCTGGCCCGGCGAGGAACCGACCGACGACTGCTGGTCGTTCGACGTGAAAACCGAGTTGGCCGTGCCGCCGTTTCAGCGCCGACTGGACGCGGGGGAGAGCGGAGACGGCGAAGGTGACGTCGAGGTCTCCGAACGCGAAACCGAACCCGAAGGACGCACCGAAGAATCCGCGAGTCAGGTGGAACACCGAGGAATCGACGCCAGCAACTACGAGTTCGATTCGAACGACGATGAGGGGACGGGGACGCAGGGCATCGACGCGAGTCGGGACGGAATCGACGCGAGTGAGTACGGAACCGACGCGATCGAATACGGTGCCGGCGACGGTACCGACGCGTCGGGGCGTGGACTCGATGCGGGTGGTGCCGACGCGAGCGCACACGAAACCGGGACGGACGAACCGCGGGAGTCCGTAACGTTGGACGACATCGAGGGCGACGGCGAGTTCGTCAACGTCGACGTGCAGTTCTCGCACGTCATCCTTCGAACCGATGGTGTCCGTCGGCGGGAGTTCACCGCCCGTCCGTCCGAATCGGCGAAGATGGCGGGGATGGAGCGCCACGTCACCGAACGGGTGAACCTCGTCGCGGTGAAACTCAGTCACTCGCTGTCGGAGGAGGGTGAAAACGCCGTGTTCAAAATCAGTGACGGCAGCGAGTCGGTGGGGAACTTCGCGGTCCTGACGAAGGAAACGTCACTCAACCGCGCGCTTCGCGAGGCGGCCTACGGAAGCCTCCTGTCGTTCGAGGACGTGCTCGTGCTCTGGAACGAGGACGAAAAAGCGTACAACCTCGTCGTGGACGAGCGGACGGTCGTGGACCGCCGCTAGTTCGCCTCGACGCACTCCCGGACGAAGTTATAGTACGAACCGAACTTCCCTTCGTCGTTCGGTGACAGCGGTATTTTGTTCTCCGCGAGCAGTTCGACCGTCTTCTTTGGCTCGCACTCGAACCAGATGGACAGGATGTCTACGTTACGCTGAGCGTATTCGTAGTTGAGTTCGAGCGTGTGAGCGTCTGTGACATTTCCCTCCGCCATGTCCGTTCGCATAATATGAGCCTCACAGCTTAAATCCCAGTGCTTCGTTGATTATCAATGCTGAATTACAACAGCGAGAATACATACTGTTCCCAATCCCGACTCGGTCCGAAACGGGTCGAAGACGGACCATCGAAGTGTTTCAGCGCGCCAGTCCGGAGTGTCGGCTCGTCTCGCTGTCCTGATTTCCCATTGTCATTCTCCGCTACGTTTCACTCGTTCGTCCCGTTCGCACGCGTGGCTGTCACACCTCCCGTTTACTCACGCGTGTCGTCGTCGGTATCGACCGATTCTGTCGGACCGTCGACGTCGGTTGTGGCCTGCTCACGAACATCGAGCGGAGTACTTTTGCGTTCACGTTCCAACCCCTGTTCATGGGCGATTCGCTCGAAATTCTTCTGACGAACGACGACGGCATCGACAGTCCCGGTATCCGCGCACTGTACGAGAGCCTCAGGGAAGTCGGCAACGTGACCACCGTCGCGCCAGCGACGGACCAGAGCGCGGTCGGCCGTGCGATGTCCTACGAAGTCGAAGTCGAGGAGCACGAACTCGGCTATGCGATTACGGGCACCCCGACCGACTGCGTGGTCGCCGGCCTGACCGAACTCGGACCGTACCCCGACATCGTCGTCTCCGGCTGTAACAACGGCGCGAACCTCGGTGCGTACGTCCTCGGACGTTCCGGAACGGTCAGCGCCGCCGTCGAAGCCGCGTTCTTCGACGTTCCGGCCATCGCCGTCTCGCTGCACGTGCCGAACCACCTCTGGCCCTACGACACGACCGTCGATGAGTACGAGGAGGCGGCGCGTGCGGCGACGTATCTCGCCGAACACGCGCTCGACGCGGGCGTGTTCGAGCAGGCGGAGTACCTGAACGTCAACGCGCCGATGCCGGACGACGGGCCGATGCCGATGGAAGTCACCCGTCCCTCGCACGTCTACGACATGGATACGACCAACGAAGGGGGCGTCATCACGCTGCACGACCTGACGTGGGAACAGATGGACGACGAGACGCTTCCGGACGCGGAGGGAACGGACCGCCGCGCGGTGTACGAGGGCAACGTCAGCGTCTCCCCGCTGACCGCCCCGCACACGACACACCACCACGAATCGCTGGACGAGTTGGTGACGGAGTACCGCGAGTAGCGCCACCGTTTTACCCGCTGGAGTCTAACCGGGCCTGATGACTGGGGGGTAGGATGAATCGTGAGTCATAGCGATATCGAACAATTCACGCTCGATTCGCTTCCGGTAAACGTCGCCGTACTCGACGAAGACGGTATCATCGTCGCGACGAACGACGCGTGGGAGGAGTTCGGGCGGGAAAACGGACTGGCGGCCACGACACGCGGCGTCAGCTATTTCGACGTCTGCGACGTGGCTGACGACCTGACGGCGGACGAGGTAGCCGCGGGTATCCGCGGAATTTTGGCGGGGGACCGGTCCGAGTTCAGCCTCGAATATCCGTGTCACTCGCCGGACGAACGGCGGTGGTTCGTGATGCGTGCCGCCGAAGTGACGGACGACGGAAACCGGTTCGTCGTCGTCGCGCACATGAACGTCGCCGAACGGCACGAACGGGAGTCGGAAATCGAGCGCTACGAGATGATCGTCCGCAACGTCCCGGTGATATTTTTCTCCATCGACACGGACGGAACGTTCCAACTCGCTGAGGGAAGCGGGTTGGAATCGACGGGAGCGTCCGACGAGGAAATCGTCGGGCAATCCATCCACGAACGGTACGAGGACTACCCGGACATCCTCGAGGACTGTCTCCGTTCCCTGTCGGGCGATTTGGTTCGAACGACGCGGGAGTTCCACGGGACGATTTACGACATCGTCTTTCAACCGGTGTTCGATGCGGACGGGAACGTGGAACGCGTCATCGGCGTCGCCATCGACGTAACCCGCCGAAAGCATCACGAGGAGGCGCTCGCCGCGCTGTCCGACCTCACGCGGGAACTGCTGGAGACGGAAACCGCGGAGGACGTGTGTACCCTCACGGTGGAGGCGGCGGAGCGACTGTTGTCCCTCCCGGCGACGATCATCGCGCTGTACGACGAATCGACCGGCGCGCTCCAACCGACCGCGAGGACGGAGGAGTCGGACGAACTACCGGAGGAGGTGCTGAACGGGGACGGCATCGCGTGGGAATCGTTCCTCCAGAACGACGTCCGATCCGACGGCGAGACCGTCTTCCTTCCGCTCGGAACGCACGGCGTGTTCGTCACCTCGGTGTCCGGCGACGCGACCCTCGACATCGCGGAACTCTGTGCGGCCGCCGTCGAATCGGCCCTCGGACGCGCCGAACGCCAACGACGACTGCGCGATCAGGAGACGAGGCTTCGTCGGCAGAACGCCGCGCTCGAACGCCTCAACGAACTGAACGAAGGTATCCGACGCATCGACCGGGCGCTCGTGGAGGCGCGGACCCGCGAGGAGATAGAGACGGCCGTCTGTTCACGTCTGACGAGCGGAGGGCCGTACCGGTTCGCGTGGATCGGAGCGGATGACCCGGCGACGGGGACTGTCATCCCTCGCGAATCGGCGGGTATCGAGCGCGGCTACCTCGACGCGCTAACCATTACGACCGCCGACGATACGGGCGATTTGGCGGGGACCGCGCTCCGAACCGGGCGGGCGCAAGTCGCACAGGACGTACTCCGCGGTCCGCTCTCCGAGCAGTGGCAGAGCGAGGCGCTGAAACGCGGCTATCGCTCCTCGTGTGCGCTCCCGCTTCGATACGGTGACGCCGTGTACGGCGTGCTTTCGGTCTACTCCGACGAACCTCGAACGTTCGACGAACTGGAACGGGCCGTCCTCGAAGACGTGAGCCAGACCATCGCCTACGCCATCAACGCCGTGGAGAGCAAGAAGGCCCTCACCGGAAGCGAGATGGTCGAACTCCAGTTCGACATCGAGGACTCGTCGGTCGTGTTCGTGGACATCGCGGAACGGCTCGACTGTCACGTCGAATTCATGGGCGTCGTCTCCAAACACGACGCCACGGTGACGGCGTTTTTCACCGTGACCGGCGCGCCGTCGGACGACGTGTGTGGACTCGCGTCCCGCTCGTTGGAGGTCGTCGACATCGAACGGGTGAGCAGTCGGGACGACTCCGCGCTGTTCGCCGCGACACTGACGGATTCGAGTTTCGTCGGGACGCTCCTCGATTACGGCGCGATTCCGGAGACGTTCGCCGTCGGACCGCTCCCGGGCTCGGTCGTCGTTCGACTCTCGACGAACGCCGACGTTCGGACGTTCGTGGAGGTGCTTCAGAAACGCTTCCCGGCGCTGGAACTGCGGAGTCGCCGACACCGGGAGCGACCGGTGGTGTCCGGGGACATCGATACGGCGCTCGCGGAGACCCTCACGGACCGCCAGCGGGAGGTGCTGGAGACGGCGTACTACAGCGGGTTCTTCGACTCGCCGCGAAAGAGTACCGGCGAGGAGGTGGGACGCTCGCTCGACATCTCACAGCCGACGTTCCAACACCACTTGCGGACGGCGGAGCGGAAACTCCTCCGGCGTCTCTTCGAATCGTGAGCAGCGGGGCATCCGTCTAGACAGATAGCCCCCGTCGAAAACTATCACGTTCAATCTAGCTGGAAACGCCTTTACATAGTATACCCTCCCCATAACTATGAAGACGGATATGAAACGACGAAGCGAACGAGGCGAGAAACGACGAAGCGAACGAGGCGACCCCGACGATAGAATCAGCCTCGATGTGCTTTCCGCCGTCATGGACGCGGCGGGATACGACGACGCAACCGAGTTCACGACCTGCTTGTACGACGTCATCGACCCGGACGCCCTCGATTCGCTCTTTCACAGTAGCACGAGGGGCGGCCGCGTCGAATTTTCGCTCGAAGGATACGACGTCCGCGTTCACAGCGACGGAACCGTGGAAGTCCTCCCTGAATGACGACGGGCGAACAGCGTATGGATGAAACCGAAGCGTCGTCCGACGAGCGTGTGTGTGCCGTCTGTGGAGACACCATCGATATCGAATCGTGGCATCCGGTCCTCGCCGAAACCGACTCGACGGGGACGCTCCGCCTGTACCCGTTCTGTACACCCGCTTGCCGAGACGCGTGGAAGGGACACGAACGCAACCGATAACAGAGAATGACCGAATCACGAACCAACGAGATAGAGTACAGCGAATACGAGGACGAATACGGGACCGTGGCGATGTTCTACGACCCGGAAAACCACCGAGCGTGGATTCGCTCCAGCACGACTGTTTCCGTACACCGGTAGCGTTCCGGAGAGGAGCCACACGTGGGGAAGATATCCGTCTTCCGTGGACCACAACGGTGCTATCATTCGTCGCCACGACGACCGGCTATCCGTCCCTAGTTTTGCGAACGAAACGGTATCGTCGGTACTTTTATCGGAATTCCTGATTGATTTGTCGTATGAACCGGACCCTGCTCTACTACGCATCGATGGGTATCGTCGGCCTCTCGTTCGCCGCAGGCTCCGTACCCGATCTCCTCGCCGGTCGATCCAGCATCAGCCTGTGGCTAATGGCGCTCGGCGGCGTCGGTCTCGTGCTCGGAAGTCTCTACGAGTATCTATCCGGAAGAACGGACGACTTCGACCCCGGCCGTCTCACGTGGATCGTCGTCGGCGGGGCGCTCCTCTCCGTCGTCGGTTGGAGCCTCTCCGTTCTCGGATGAACTCCCGTTCCGCGTCCGTGGGGTCGTCCGGAATCATCCCCTCGTCCACCCGCGGGTTCGTCCCGCCGAGATGCATCCCGAGTATCGACCCTCGATACTTGAGTCCGAGTTGTAACAGGACCCCGGCCCCGATGTCGCCCCCCCGACCCGCGTAGCGGTCGTAGCCGAGTTCGTCCGTCATCAGCGTCTGGAGCAGGTCCGCGATTCTCGGGACGCTCATCCCCGGTTCGGTCGGTCCGAAAAGCCGTATCCGGGCAGGGACGGAACCACCACGTCGAACGATTCGTCGGCGTCGCCGCCGAACGCCGACGGGGTCGTCAGCATCGGAACGATGTCCAGCATCTGGACGAACGTGCTCGGCCATCCGTGCAGGAGTATCAGCGGCGTCGGATCATCACCCTCCCCTCGTTCGTGAAGAAAGTGAATTTCGGTGCCGTCGATTTCCGCGCGAAAGTGATCGAACTCGTTTATCCTCCCTTCTTGTCTCCCCACTCGAAGTCGTTCTCCCAGTACGCGACGAGTTCCCGAAGATAGTCGAGGTTCGTCCCGTACTCCCATCCCGCGCCCGCAACTTCGTCGGTCCAGCGCGTCCGCGCCAGTCGATCACGCAAATCGTCGAGCGTCGCCTCGCGTATCGAAACGTCCACTGGTTCTACCATCGTTTTCCCCCGATTCCACTCGGTCGGGAATCAGCAAAAACGTCGCTTTCCGCTCGGCCGAACCTACAGAAATCGCCGGAAACTCCAGTACAGCCCGGAAAGCATGTTCTTCGCGCTCGAAACGGGCGAGAACCGCGAATCCGGGTTTTTCGCGGGTTCGAACTCGGCATCGAGTTCCGCCGTCGAACAGCGACGGATCTCGCCGGAGTTGACGCGGTCCCCGTCGGGGCCGGTCACTCGCAACATCGTCACCTCCCCTTCCCGTCCCACGACGCGGTAGACGTTCGAATCGGATGGCTCGCCGGCGGGTCGGTAGTGGTCGCCGATTTCTGTCATGGTCGTCGGTATATTTCCATACCTTCCGGTGCAGAGTATATGAAACGACCGCCTGTGAAAGTATCTCACGTGCTATCGCTACGTACAAGCCGACGAAACGCCGGAAAATCGACCGCCCGATTCCGCGATCAGTCCACGACGACCAGCACGTCGCCCATATCGACACTTTCACCCTCGCTGACCGCGACTTGGGTGACGGTCCCGCCGCGCGAGGCGACCACGTCGTTTTCCATCTTCATGGCTTCGAGGACACAGACCACGTCGCCGGGCTCGATCTCGTCACCTTCCGAGACTTTCACGTCGAGGATGGTGCCCTGCATCTCGGCCGAAACCGTCTCGCCTTCGGCGTCCACGACGGTTTCGCCGCCGTCGCTGCTGCCGCCCGCCGGTTTCGGCTTCTGGCCGCCCCCGCTGTTGGCGTTCGCGGGAACCGCCGCGACGCCGCCGCGGTCTTCGAGGTTGACCTCGAAGCGCTTGCCGTTGACCTCGACCGTGAACTCGCGTTCGACGACTTCCTCGTCGTCGTCCGACGACGTTTCCGAACCCCACTTCTCCTGTGCATCCGCGATTCGGTCCGAGTCGAGGTGGTGGTCGAGGTACTTCGTCGTGTGCGTTCCGGCGACGAACTCCTCGTCTTCGAGCATCAAGCGGTGGAACGGGATGATGGTCGGGATTCCCTCGATGTCGTACTCCGCGAGCGCACGCTGGGAGCGGGCGATACACTCCTCGCGGTCGCCGGCGTGGACGATGAGCTTTGCGATCATCGAGTCGTAATCGGTGACGAGGTCGTCGCCCTGTCGGAGCGCGTCGTCCAAACGCACGCCGATTCCGCCCGGCGGGTCGTAGGTCGTCAGTTTCCCGCCCGTCGCCGGTGCGAAGTCGTTCGCGGCGTTCTCGGCGTTGATGCGGAACTCAATCGCGTGTCCTTCGAGTTCCACGTCGTCCTGTTCGAAGCCGAGCGGTTCGTCGGCCGCGACTCGAATCTGCCACTTCACGATGTCGACGTCGGTCAACCACTCCGTGACGCAGTGTTCGACCTGAATCCGGGTGTTGACTTCGAGGAAGTAGAAGTTCGTGTCCACGCCGAGGAGTTCGTCAGCGCCGCGCGTCTCGTCCTCCTCCACGAGGAACTCGAAGGTACCGGCGTTGTAGTAGCCGGCGGCGGCCGCGCCGTCGCGGGCCGACTCCGCGATTTTCTCCCGCAACTCGTCCGAGAGCGCGGGGGACGGACCTTCCTCGATGACCTTCTGGTGGCGGCGCTGGAGGGAACAATCACGCTCGCCGAGGTGGCGGACGTTGCCGTGGTGGTCCGCGATTATCTGGACCTCGATGTGACGCGGGTTTTCGAGGTAGCGTTCGAGGTAGACGTTGGCGTTGTCGAAGTACGCTTCACCCTCGCGCTGGGCGGATTCGAGTTGATCTTCCGCCTCGTCGGGACCGCGAACGACCTTCATTCCGCGCCCGCCGCCGCCGCCCTCCGCCTTGATGGCGACCGGGTAGCCGTATTCGTCGCCGAACGCCGTGACTTCCGACGCGTCCTCGACGGGGTCGGTCGTTCCGGGGACGATGGGCACGTCGGCCGCCTGCATCGTCTTCCGGGCCTTCGTCTTCTCGCCGAGTTGCTCCATCGACTCGCTCTCCGGGCCGATCCACGTCACGCCGTCGGTGGCTTCGACCTTCGCGGCGAAATCGGCGTTCTCCGCGAGGAACCCGTAGCCGGGGTGGATCGCGTCGGCGCCGGCCTTTTTCGCGGCGTCGATGATGGCCTCCTGATCGAGGTACGAGTCGGCGGCGCGCGCCGGGCCGACGTTGTACGCCTCGTCGGCGTATCGAACGTGGCCGGAGTTTCGGTCGGCGTCGCTGTAGACAGCGACGGTGTCGATTCCGAGCTCCTCGCAGGCGCGCATCACGCGAACCGCGATTTCGCCGCGATTTGCGACAAGAACCTTATCGAACATTCTTGCGGAAAGCTATTCGGGAAGGCCACCTCATTCTGTCGGTTCTCCCCCGCTGACGACGCCGTCAACGGGACATTTCCACATCGGTTGACGCGGGAGCACGAACGACGGGTCGTGACGATGGCGTGGCCACGGACTTCAGTCGGCGGCCATCGGTGTCGTCTCTTCGAGGATGGACGACATCCGCGTATCGGCGGTCGCAGCGTCCACGCCTATCGCATGGAGTTCGCCGACGGTCAACTCGTCCGACACGGCCCACGCGATGACTCGTAGTTCTTCCCGGTGTGCGACTTGGACGATATCCGTTTCGAGACACAACGCGGAGTGAGGATGAAGCGAGTCACAACCGAGCGCGAGCGCCGTTCGAAAGCCGATGGTCGCTCCGACCTCCTCGCCGAAGAGATACCCGCGCTTCATCTCCGGGTCGTACTCCTGCACTTCACTCAGCGCGCTCGGGATGAAGGACGTCACGCGCGCATCGACGCCGGAATCGTGAATGCGCGAGAGGACCTCCGCCGCGATGCCCGTCCGCTTGAGTTCGACTTGGACGCTCACACCCGACGGAACCGCGGCGAGCGCTTCGGACAGCAGCGGGATTCGCTCGCCGGATCGCTTTACCTCCAGTTCGCGCAGTTCGCTCCACGCCATTTCGGCCACCGAACCGCTCCCCTCGGTGACCCTGTCTATCGTTTCGTCGTGAAAGACGACGAGTTCCCCGGACCGACATCGGCGGACGTCTATCTCGACGGCCGGAAAATCGAGCGAAGCCTGCTCGACCGCGTACACCGTGTTTTCAGGATATAGCTCCGCGCACCCTCGATGGGCGATAAGCTCCATTCTCGTTCGAGTCCCGGGACGCATAAGAATTAAAGATTCCGCTTTGAAGCTTCCCGATCACGCGGAACTCGATTGGTCGAACAGCGGCAATCGTTCCCGCGCCCGAGCGACGTCGGTCGGACGGTTGATTTCGAGATGTCGATTCGCAGGAACGAACATCCGTTTCGTCGGCGTTCGAGTGTACACGTGCGGGTACCAGTCCTCGCGGTTTCGAGCGAGAATTTCTATCGCACGCTGTCGGTGCCGACGGCCGATGATGCCCACGCCGGCGTGGCGGTGCCCCTCGATGTTGCCGTAGTCCACGACGGTTCCCGATTCGTCGAATCGAATGGCGGTATGTTTCATCTGGTTCCCGGGGATACACCCGACGACGTTGTAGCATCCCCGCCACGCCGAATAGCGTCGCTTCATCTCGTCGATGACGGACGGGGAGACGATGACGTCCCCGTTGAGTACGAGCACGTCGTCGTCGTGTCGTTCCAACGCGAGGCGAAGCGACTCCGCGTTCTCGTACTCGTCCCACCGTTCGAAGACGAGCGGTTCGGCCGAGAAGAGTTCCCCGAGGACGTTTTCATATTCGTATCCGAGCACGACCGTGATTCCGTCGACGCGGTCGATGAGGGCATCGTACTGACGTTCGTAGAACGACTTTCCGTTGATCTCGAAGAAGGCTTTCGGGATGTCGCCGGTCAAGTCACCCATCCGGCTTCCACATCCAGCAGCGAGGATCACCGCCTGCATGCCATCACCTCCGTTGCGGCACGGTCACCGGCGCGACCGTCCATCGGTATCCCGAGTTCGGCCCTGAATCTCGCTTCCCGCTCGGCGACCGACCCCGTATATCCCCGTTCGTAGAGCGCATCGAGGGTCCGAACGTCGAAGTCGTCGACGCGCGTTACGTGGCCGATTTCGGGAACGGTACCGTTTTCGGCGACGACGTCGGTGAACTGGACGAGCGGACGGCGAGTGTGAAGCCATTCGGCGATGATGCCGGAGTAATCGGAGAGGAGTACGTCGGCATCGAGCATGCTCTCTCGCGGGGTCGGGTTCTCGTCGAACACGACGTTCGGCAGCGTCCCGATTCGCTTCCTGCACTCCTCCGTCAGCGACCGGCCGGGTTCCTCGGTTCTGTCCATCGGATGGGGCCGAAAGAGGAGTTCGTACTCGGTGTCGGCGAACACGTCGAGAACCGTCATCGCGGTGTTCCGATACGACCCGCCGCCGTAGTTGTGATTGGTCGGCGCGTAGAGCACCCGCTTTCGATTCGGTGCGTTCGAACCGACGAGGCCATCCGCTTCCGGGATACCGACCACCGCGACGCGAACGCGGTCCGGAAACGACTCACGGTACCTCCGTGCCCACCGCTCACCCGGCGCGAGTGCGGCGTCGATGGCACGACCCATCGTCCCGACCGTGACGTCGACCTCCCCGCGACCGACCGATGCGCCGTGGCGGACGTGGACCAGCGGATACTCCTCGTGAAACCGAACCGTATCGATGCGGAATCGGTGGTTGTACACGACGACCGCCGGGTCGATGTCGCGAACGTTCCCGTCGATGTCGCTCACATCATCGACCCGTATCTCGGGAATAGCGTCGCAACACCCGCGCGCTTCCCGACGGACCGGGACGTACGCCGACGAAACATCCACGTGGTCGTTTATCGATTCGAACGTCTTTCTCATGAACTCCCGTTCTATAACGTACAGTACTTGTACCATTTTTCCCCCCAACTGCTCCCCAACTATGGACCCGAACACGTCCTGAAAGACGCGACGTATCTCGGATTACCGGATACCCATTCGCCTTACTATCTAGGTGACATCCGTACTTAATCGTGTTCCACGGTCGTCCGACAACTCGATCCGTTCGGTTCGTCGCCCGAACCCAAACCGTTATGTTGAACGGAATTGATTTTTCGACCGTGACGTTCCCGACTCCACCCGCCGCTGGCCGCCCGAATCATGGGCCAGCACCTGCTTTTCGCCGGGTGGAGTCCCGATTCGGCCGCTGACGCGGCGACGGGGTGAAACCGGGCGACTCGCGTTCTCACTACCGAACGAAACCCCGAAATCAGACACGGATGTACGAAATCAGGCAATCAGTCCGACGTATCGCCACCGAACGAGTGCAGCGGACGAGCAGCGAGACGATCCGACGAACCATCGGCGGGGAACGACGATGAGCGACATGGATCCCCAGAACTACTACGACGAGTTCGGCGAACACGAGTGGGAGCGACTGGAGCGCGACCCCGTCACTCGCATGGAGTTCGAGAACACGGTCGACTACCTCGACCGATACCTCCCCGACACGGGTCGCGTCCTCGACGTGGGCGGCGCGTCGGGCCGCTACGCACTTTGGCTCGCCGAACGCGAATACGACGTGACCCTCGTGGACGTGAGCGAGACGCAGGTCGAACTCGCCCGCGAAAACGCCGCCGAGCGCGAACTCGACGACCGAATCAGCGCCGAAGCGGGCGACGTGCGCGATCTGCGATTCGGGGATGAAACGTTCGACGCGGTGTGCTGTCTCGGCGGCCCCCTGAGCCACGTCGTGGACGACGACGAGCGCGCCACCGCCACCCGCGAACTCCGCCGGGTCGCCGCGCCCGACGCGCCAGTCTTCGTCTCCGTCATCAGTCGCTTTGCCTCCCTTCGGGACATCGTGAAGTTCAGCCTCGACTCCAGCCACGGACTGCTGGTCCCCATCGCCGAGGACGGCAAGTACACGGCAGAGCGCGTCGCCGAACACGCCGACGGGGAGGGCTGGGCGGAGTGTCACTTCTTCCGCGCCGACGAGTTCGAGGCCGAACTGCGGGACGCCGGTTTCACCGTCGAGAAACTGGTCGGTCTGGAGGGCGTGGCCAACCGGATGAAACCGGAGTTGGAGGACGCCAGCGACGAGGCCGTCGAGGACGTTCGCCGGCTCGTGAAACTGCTCCGGGAGGACCGTGCGGCGGTCGATTTCTCGGAGCACATGCTGGCCGTGTGTCGAGTATAGTATTCGGATGCGTTTCCCGTCCTGCGGTGTGCTTCGCCACCTCCGTTTGATTCTACAAGCGAAAATGGACTTCCCCGATATCTCGAATCGGCCTTCGCACAGTTCGTGGTGCATAATTAGCGTGTCAACTCTCGTTGAAGTCGGTACTCGGATTCGATCGTCCGAACGATCGGATGAAAAGTAGTTCGTTGTCTAAAAACTCAATTTATACTACTGTATAAAAATGCATGAACTTTTCGGCATACATGAACGCTACCACCGAGTTTTCTATCCCGTGTATTCAACGGGTGATTGGAATTACAATGGTACACCAACTCTTCCCTGAACGAATTGAGACGAGTCGACTCCTCTTTGAGCGCGTTAGTCATGAAATGGTAGATTCATTCGAGTTGTATGATCTCGTCAGTCGAGACGAATGGCAGAAGGACTCGACCGAGCACATGCCGTGGTTTCGGTTCAAACACCTCGATCACGTTGTCGGTTTCATCGACAAAGCCGAACAGGAATGGGCCGATCGTGACACTGCTCGCTACCTCCTGCGGTCAAAAGACGAAGGGGAAGACCTAGTTGGCCTGACAGCCTATGGTCCGGAATGGAAAGAACGGCGGGCAGGGTCAGGTATCGTGCTGGCGAAGCAGTATTGGGGACGGGAATATGGCGTCGAGCGGGCGTCCGTTTTCGTCGAATTAACGTTCGAACAGTATGATCTCGACGCGTACTATACTACCTGTAGTGCTCGTAACGAACACTCCCGACGTATGATCGAAAAATACGTCGAGAAATATGGTGGCCGCCACGAAGGATTATTGCGACAGCACTCACCTCGCCCGAACGGTGCGGTCACTGACCAGCATCGGTTTACCGTTCTGAAAAGTGAATACGAGGACACAACGGAGTGTACGGATACGCTCGAATTTGACATCAAATGGTAGATTTTCACTCACTGCTCGACAGCAACCCGGTTTTCCACTCTCGAACCTCGTAAGCGAAAGTGGATTCGGTCGGGTCGCCCGCGGCGAAAGATTTTGTCCGTTCACCTAATTCACCCCCTCCAAAGTCGATATGGAATCCAATCGGATGTGAAGGATACACCCTCTGATTGCATCCAGAGTGTGGGTATTATTCGTACCGTTCTTCAACTGCGTTAATTTTGTTTTCGAGGGCCTCTTCGATATCTACATCGATGGAATCTGCAAGGAGGAGCGTTGTAATGATTACATCGGCAACTTCGTCTTCGATCTCTTGCTCCTCGAACTCTGCAAGTTTTTTGGATCGTTGTAGAGAGTCATATGCGAGTACAGTGTCGCACAACTCACCGATCTCCTCGTTCAGTTTTACAGTCTGAATGAGCGGTGCGTTGTCTTCATCGAGTCCAGAATGGTACGCTCGAAGTCGGTCATTCTCCTGTGATATGAATTTTAGGAGTTCATCCGTTTCCATATCAGATACCGTATTCACAAGTCTTCATCAAAATACCCATCCTAAACGACCGCTTGATACGTTTGCAGTTCGATCGGATAGCTGCTTCTTCTCCACTCTCTCCGAAGAATGGCAGAGGTTTGTCATCCACAACGCACTTACTCGGTCCCCGGTGTTTCCCCCAATATGTCTCGATAAGCGATTCTTCGCAGTATCTTCATAGTAGCTACCCAGCAAGCACGAGTATGATTCCTGAACGAATCGAAACCGATCACCTCATCTTCGAGCGACTGACTCACGATGCCATCGATCTGTTCGATCTCTATGACATCTGTTCGAGCGATCCCGGAATCGAGGACGTGACAGAGTACCTCCCCTGGGGTCCTCATCAGACACCAAAAGAGACTCACGACCTTCTCACCAGTGCTGAATCGAACTGGGAGCAAGGAGAGGACTTTCGCTACTTACTTCGCCTTCGAGAATCCTCCGAACCCGTGGTCGGGATGACCGGGATCGATGTGCATTGGGGCCGTCGAACGGGGACGATTCGCCTCTGGTTACGAAAGCAGTTCTGGGGACGTGGTCTGTCTGGCGAACGAGCCGCAGCACTCACAGAAATAATCTTCGACACACTTGATCTCGAATTGCTTGCAGTCTTTACTCTCGAGGGGAACGAGCGGTCACGACGTGCAATTGAGAAGTATATCGATCGGTACGGGGGGCAGTACGAGGGACTGTTCAGGAACTTTCGGCCGAACGATGGTGATCTCGCCAATGCCCATCGGTACACGATTACTCGAGAGCAGTATCGGAACGCGACCCAGTGAAAGAACTCCATGTTCTTGATCCGCTCGATTTCTATGAACGACGTGGCGGTTCGCGAAGTTGGATGCCAAGAAACGGATAGTCACAGCGAAAGCGAATAGATCGTGGCGGAGTACGACTCATCAGCGATCGTAATGGTGGATTCTTTGATGGGTTCGAATCCACGTGCCGTATAGAACCGTTTTCCCGAGTCGTTCTCGGAAAGCGCTTCGAGTTTGAGAGCGGTGATGGACTCGGGGAGTCGTGCTAGACCGTGTTCGAGAAGCGCCGTTCCGATTCCTCGGCCCCAATCGTCGGGGTCGACGTAGATCTCTTTGAGTCCGGCTTCATCCGCCCCGACGAACTCTTTCGTCTCGTCGTCGCCCCATCGGAAGTACGCGTACCCTCTGACACTGTCGGTCTCATCGACGGCGACGAAGTACCGGGAATTACGAACCGCTTCGAACAGCGCGTCGAGTCGCTCATCCGTCGGTGATGCGGCAACCCGCTCGATGACCGATTCGGGAACGATGTCGTCGTAGGCGGCTTTCCAAGCGCGGCCGTTCGTGCGGATCGCCCCGCGTAAATCCGTCTCACTTTCGAGCGGTCGAATATTCACGTTTTCGTTCATTGTCGGTGAATAATATATCTACTGGAGGAGGCACCGGCCATCGTCGCGAAGGTGCTTTCGCGATACTCACGCTCTCCCTTCGGGACGACGCTTATTTCTACTCTCAACCTCCAATCCCTTTCCCGGCATCCCGGTGCCGATTCGTACGCGGTCCGTGTCGCGAGTCGAACGGCACCCGAACCACTATGAGTTACCGACTCCTGCCACGGGTATGGGTCCTCTCGCTTCGGTTCGTTCGTACAACAGGCGACTCACCGGATGTGCCGAGTCACACCCAGTTAGATGGTGTTCCCTCATGGTGGTGTTCGGTACCGCAGCGATACTGCTCCCTTTGAGCGCGATCTTCGGCGGCCCGATCGGTGACAATCTCGGGTATGCCCTCGCGTTCGGCGTGTTCTTCGGCGTCCTACAGGCGCTGTTTCTGAGAACCATCGAGACGTAGATGCCTCTATCCTCTCCGTAGTAGCCGATTCGCGACGTTGGAGACGATTCGAACGAACCGGCACAGCGGAACGAGCGAATCCGACCAGCCACCGAGACGCGCAACAATCCGCAGAGGACGCCCTCTCCGTTTATCGATCACCCGAGCGGAGACGACGGCCCTGCGCACGCACGATGGCGAGCAGGTAACCGATGCCTGCTCGGACGTCGTCCCCCGAGAGCGACCGCAGGAACCCGAACGCCCCGACGGGTTTCGTCTCCCGTTCGGCTTCGTCGATGGCACGGAACAACCGGTTCAGTCCGTCGACCGTCGTCTCGTTGATTTCGAGCGCCGAGAGCGTTCCCGCCATCTCGATGAGGTCGTCGAGTCGTCCGTCGCGCTGGAGTTCGAGGACGGATTCGAGGGCTTCCGCGAGGTCCTCGCCGTTCTCTCCGACACCCTCGGCGAGCGCAACCGTCCCCTCCGTCGAGAGTCCGTCTGCGGCCTCGACGAGCGTGACCAACGACTGCGTGACGTTGTCGACGTCTCGTTCGTCCGCGCTCGCGATGACGAGAATTGCCGTCTCGATGACGTTCTCGAGTTCCTCCGTGTACTCCGCGGCGTCGGCGTAATCCCCGCCGTAGGCCTCGAGGACCGCTCGCAGTGCTTCCTCACCCTCTTGCGGACGTTCCGGTTCGACGTTCAGCGCGTCGTCCGGGACGCCGGTGGTCGGTTTCGCCATCTCAGTCGTCCCCCGAGATCGGTTCCGTCTGGTCGTATTCGATGTCCTCGGAGTCGCCTTCGAACGGCGTAACGCGGACGGCCGACATCTTGAACTCCGGCGTCGCCGCATCCGGGTCGAGACTCTCGTGGTTCGTGAGTCTGTTCACGCACGTCTCCGCGAAGTGAATCGGCGCGAAAACCGTCCCCGACCCGATGCGGGCCGTCACCTGTGCGGGCACCGTTATTTCGCCGCGCCGGGACTCGATCGTCACGAGGTCGCCGTCTTCGATTCCGTGGTTCGCCGCGTCCTCCGGGTTGATCTCCACGAAGTCGCTGTCGTTGTAGTGTTGGATGCCCTCTTCCGGATGTGTCATCGTCCCCGTGTGGTACTGGTAGAGGACCCGACCGGTCGTGAGCGAGAACGGATACTCCTCGTCCGGGAGTTCGCCGGGTTCGCCGTAGCCGACGCCGACGAGGTTCGCCTTCCCGTCCGCCGTGTTGAACTCGTCCTCGTACAGGCGCTCCGTTCCGGGGTGGTCGAAGTCGTAACAGGGCCACTGGACGCCGCCCTCTTCCTCGACGCGCTCCTGCGTAATGCCGCCGTAGATCGGGGTCAACCGGCGCATCTCCTCCATGATTTCCGCGGTGTCCTCGTACGCCCACTCGCGTCCCATCCGGTTCGCTATCTCCTGAAGGATGACCCAATCGGGTTTCGAATCGCCCTTCCGGTCGATGACCTGCTTTACCATCTGGACGCGGCGATCCGTGTTGGTGAACGTCCCCGTCTTCTCGAGGAAGGAACACGCGGGCAGGACCACGTCCGCGAACCGCGCCGTGTCGTTCAAAAAGAGGTCCTGTACGACGAGGAACTCCATCCCTTCTAACACCTCGGAGGCGTGATTCGCGCCCGGTTCCGAGAGCGAGGGGTTCTCGCCGATGCAGTACATGCCTCGAATATCCCCGCGGTCCGCCGCGAGGAACATCTCAGTCGTGTAGTATCCCGGTTCGGGAGCGATTTCACAGTCCCACGCCTCCTCGAATTTCCGCCGGTTCTCGTCGTCCGTGACGGACTGGTAGCCGGGGAAGTTGTCCGGAAGCGGTCCCATGTCACCGCCGCCGCCCTGGACGTTGTTTTGCCCGCGGAAGGGGGAGACGCCCGTTCCGGGCTTTCCGAGATTTCCGGTGATGGCGGCGAGGTTCGCCATCGAGAGGATGTTCTCCGTCCCGTGGGAGTGTTCGGTCAGACCCAGCGTCCATCCGAACACGACGCGGTCGGCCGCAGCGATCGTCTCAGCGGCCGACCGGATGTCCGCCGGTGGTACGCCCGTAACTTCCTCGACGTACTCCGGCGTGAACGCTTGGACCGACTCTTTCACGTCCTCGAACCCGGTCGTCCGCTCCGCGACGAACTCCTCGTCGTGGAGGTCGTTTTCGATGATGTAGCGGACCAGTCCGTTGATCCAGACTTGGTCGAATCCCGGCCGGACCTGCGTATACTGGGTGGCGTACTCCGCGATTTGGACCTTCCGCGGATCGAAGACGATGAGGTCGTTCCCGGCTTTCACGCGCTGTTTGATGCGCGTCGCGAGGACCGGGTGAGCCTCCGTCGTGTTCGACCCGGTGAGGAAGATGCAGTCCGCCTGCTCGAAGTCCTTCGTCGACACGGACGCCGCCCCGTACCCGTACGCGCGAGCGAGACCGGCGACGGTCGAGGAGTGACAGAGTCGGTTACAGTTGTCGACGGTGTTCGTCCCGAGGACCTGCCGGGCGAACTTGCCCATCAGGTAGTTCTCCTCGTTCGTCGCCTTCGAGGACGCGATGACGCTCATCGCCTGCCCGCCGTGCTCGTCGATGATGTCCCGAAAGCCCTCCACCACTCGGTCGTAGGCCTCTTCCCAGGAGGCGCGCCGGAACTCGTCGTTTTCGTTGCGGACGAGCGGCGACGTCAGTCGTCCCTCGCTGTCCACGAAGTCGTAACTGAACTTCCCCTTCACGCACGTCGAAATACCGTTCACGGGCGCTTTTTCCGGGTCGGTCGGCCGGGTAGCGAGGACTTCGTCACCGTCCGTGTACACGTCGAACCGACATCCGACGGCGCAGTAGCCACAGGTGGTGTCCTCGACGGTCAGGTCGGACAGCCGTTTCTCGCCGATTTGCGAGGCGATGTCGAACAGTTTCCCCTCCGGCAGCGTCCCCGCCGCCGCCCCTTCGGCGACGTGCTCGACGTTCTCCAGTGCTTGCTTTCGGGCGGTCTGCATATAGCCTGCCACGCCCTCTTTCTCTTCGTTCTCGGTGGCGTTCTCCGTGTTCGTCATGGCCAATCCCTCCCCTCGGTGTCGTCGTCGATTTCACGGCGCTGTTCCGTCACCTCGTCGGCTTTCATCGGCGTCATCGGTCCCTTCTGCACGTTCGCCGACTCGATTACCTCGCCGACGCTGTTCTTCTGGGTGAAGCCGGGGAACGGGATGGTCGTCGCGTCCTCGATGCCCTTTTCGACGAGACTGCCCGTCGGACAGACCGAGACGCAGTGTCCACAGGAGACGCACGTCGACTTCTCCATCGTCTCGGCCCCGTTCTGGAAGCCGATACGTGTATCTCCACCGTGTCCCTCCATTCGGAGGACGCCCTCGACCTGCACGTCGTTGCAGGCCTCCACGCAGCGGTTACAGAGGATGCACTTGTTGCGGTCGATCTGAATGAAGTCGTGGGAATCGTCGATCGGCTCGTATTCGTCGCGGTCGTCGAGCACACCGTACCTCGGTTCGACGACGTCGTTCTCGATGGAGACGTCCTGCAGATCACAGCGACCGTTCTTCCCGCAGGTCGTGCAGCGGAGGTTGTGGTCCGAGAGCACGAGGTCGAGGTTGACGTCGCGCGCCTCCGACGCCGATGCCGCGTCGGTCGAAATCGACAGGCCGTCCTCGGCGGGCGTGCTACACGCCGGAACGATTCCGTCCTCCGCCTCGACCATGCACGTCCGGCACTCGCTTCGCGGCCCGATGTCCTGTCTGTCGTAGTGACAGAGCGCGGGCACGTATTCGGCGGTTTCGACGGCCTCGATAGCGTCGAGGAGCGTCGAACCGGTCTCGACCGTCACGTCCTCCCCGTCGACCGTTACGGTCGCCGTCTCCGCGCTCGTCACGTCGGGGTCCGTCGCCGTTCCCGGCGCGATGGTTTCCGTCAATGGCGGTACGTCGGATTCCGAATGCGGTGATTCCTGTGAACTCATGGTTTCGCCCTCTTCGGTTTCGTTTCCGTCTCCGTGGTCGTGGAACATTGGCCCGCCGGACACTCCCCGTTCGCGTGTGCCTCGAAGACATCGCCGAATTCGGAGAGTCCCGTTCGAACCGGCCGCGGCGCGTGCTGGCCGAACGTGCAGATACTCGTCGATTCCATCACGCGTAGCAGTTCCTCGATTTTCGCATGGTCGAGATCCCCGTCGTAGATGTCTCGGAGGAGTTCGCTCAGTTGCGTCGAGCCCTCACGACACGGAACACAGCGCCCGCAGTTCGCGTCCGCGGCGAACTGGGTCCGCTTGCCGACGAACGCCACCGGACAGCGGTCGGGGCCAACGACTTCGAGTACGCCGTCCGTGCCGAGATCCCGCTCGGCGAGCGCATCCGGATCGGGTGTGACGTCGAGATCGCGCGTGAGGCCGCCGAACCGCCCGCCGACGAGGACACCCGTGTACTCCGTGACACCCGCGGCCGTCACCGCATCTCCGATCGAACTCGTCTCCGGAACTTCGAACGTCATCTCGTCCGCGTCACCGGCGACCGTTATCACGCGCGTCGCCGACTCGTCGCCGCGAACCGCCGCGGCGACGTGCGCAAACGTCCGGGCCGTGTGGACCACGGTGGGTTCGCCGAAGACGCCCTCGACATCCGGGCCGGGCGGTCGGAGGCGTGCTTCGAGACGGTGATTGCCCTCCACGGCCTCGATGGCCATCGTCGGTTCCGCCGAGCGGTAGGCCGTCGGCCCCGGGACGACGGCGATATCGGTCGGGAAATCCGGATACGCGGAAACCGCCGTTTCGAGCGTTTGGCGAGCCGTTTCGTCGTCTTCGCTGACGTACACGAAGACCCGTGCGGCGTCGACCACGCGTGCGACGTGGGCGGCACCCTCCAGTACGGAGAAGGGATCGCTCTCGGCCAGAAGGACGTCTCCGGGGTTCCCGTGTGCGTTCAGGACGATCGCCGGATCACCGTCGCGGTCGCGGACTCCCTCCCAGAGCGGGCCCACGGGCTCGTCCGCGCTCCAGTCGCCCCATCCTCGTCCGAGAGTATCCCCCGCGGCATCGAGCACCGATTCCGGCGACGCATCCGAAAACCCGACGGTCTCGGCGTAGGACTCCGGGACGGTCGGGTCCACCCATCCGCAGCGGGCGAGCACCGACCGGTCGTCCCGGAATCCGTCGAGATCGGGCACCGGAAAGCGAGTCGAGTCCGCGTGTGTCACCGACGCGTCCCCATCCGAAAGCGAGTTGCTCGCGTCACCGAGCGCCACCGCGATGGTTCGGGCATCCCGTGTGGTGGCGTTCGTGTAGAATACCGCTCTCCCCTCGTTCATCACGATGAGAAGCGGCTCTATCGCCGGGGAACCCGTCGACCCGACTTCGACGACGGGTACGTCCGTCTGGTCCCTCGCGGTCGCGGCGATTTGCTCCGCACCGTGACCGGCGACCCGTACGACCGGTCGTTCTGTGTGCATAGTTTTGGACATTGAGTAACGTATATGGTCGTTTAATGTAGACGAACGATAAATAACTATTCCCGAAATCGACCCCGAAACGATGCTCTCCAACGGATGTCTACCCGTCGGACCCACACCGATTCGACCCTCTACCACCGTCCGGCGATGCGGTCGAATCGATTGTGGTTCCGGCAAGTCCGGCAGGTGGATTCGATAAGGTCCTCCATCAGTATCCGAACATGATTTATGAGAACAACGAAAACATTTATTATTGTATAATAAATTATTAACTAGTCGAATGTCAACAAGGAACTCGGATAAAAATCGATGGCTCATCGCCGCCTCGGCCGTCGCGATTCACCTGTCGATCGGTAGCATCTACGCGTACAGTATCTACCAAATACCGCTGAACGAGACGGAGGGATGGAGTACGTCGAGCGTAACCCTCGCGTTCTCCATCGCCGTCTTCGTCCTCGGGGTCACGGCCGCCTTCCTCGGAAAGTACGTCGAGGAATACGGTCCGCGAAAAGCCGGCTTGGCGGCGGCCGTCCTATACGGCCTCGGGATGATCGGATCGGGACTCAGCGTGCAACTCGGAAGTCTTCCGCTGTTTCTCGCCACGTTCGGCGTCATCGGCGGAATGGGAATCGGGCTGGGATACATCTCCCCGATCGGAACGCTGGTCGAGTGGTTCCCCGATCGACGCGGAATGGCGACGGGACTCGCCGTTATGGGCTTCGGCGCTGGCGCGCTCCTCACCGGTCCGCTCGGAAACTTCCTGATCCAGAATTACGGGGTCTCGACTGCGTTTTTCGCCCTCGGCGTCCTTTACTTCGTCCTCATGTCGTTGGGCGCGAGCTACCTCGCGAAGCCCGAGAAGGGATGGCTCCCCGACGGAATGCACGACATGGAGGACGCACAGGAGAAGGCAAAGGGTGCGCTACGGGGACTCGATGTCCACACCGCCGCCGAAGCGCGCACGTCACCACGGTTCTACATGGTCTGGCTCATCATATTCATCAACGTCTCCGCGGGCATCATGCTGCTCGCGTTCGCATCGCCGATGCTCCAGCAAATCGGCGGTGCCACCGCCACGACGGCCGCGTTCATCACCGGCTACATCGGTATCTTCAACGGCGGTGGCCGCATCGCCTGGGCCACCCTGTCGGACTACATCGGCCGGACGACCACGTACGCGGCGTTCATGGTCATCCAGATCGCCGCATTCTTCGTGATGCCGCAGGTGTCGGGCGTCTGGATTTTGACGGCGCTCATGTTCCTCGTCATCACCTGCTACGGCGGCGGGTTCGCCTGTCTCCCGGCGTACCTCAGCGACCTCTTCGGCACGAAGGAAGTCAGCGCCATTCACGGCTACGCCCTCACGGCGTGGGGCTTCGCCGGCGTCGCCGGTCCGCAACTCGCCTCGTTCGTTCTCGAATCGACGGGGAGTTACACGAACGCGCTATACGTCATGAACGTCGCCCTCGTCATCGGACTCCTCACGGTCGGGGTTCTCCGCTGGCGAATCGGCAAACTTCAGGACGACCGGACGAAGAAAGCGACCCCCGTGACCACCGACTGATTCCGATACCGTTCTTCATCGAGGCCCCATTCGGCGTATTTCTCACTCGGTAGTCGATGAGATGCCGGCTTGCGTTTTGACCGCTAACAAAACGCCCGTCAGAGAACGACGTTTCACCGTCGGGAATCACGGTCAAACAGCTAGCCGATTTTTCCCGCCTCCTATAAGCGGCAGTGGACTATCCCAAAAGCATCCATTCAACGGCCTCTGTTGGATCCCTATTCGTTAGACACGTTTCTAAGTGACCACTGACAAACGCAGCGTGCGAATTTACCAACCATATTCCCAGAGGAGTCGTTATTCACTCGAGAAATCCTTAGCGTTAACTACCGGTGAAGCATGCTCATCCCATGACGATTACTACTGAGTTTCTCCTCAGTTCACCGTCTCTCCCACTCGTGAGTATCACTGAGACACTCCAGCCAGACCAGTTTGAGTGCGTTCACGGGCTGTGTTTCGAACAGGACGCCCGGATGTTCATCGTCAAAATTGATTCCGAAGCCGACCTAGAAGCTCTGGACGAAATTTCGGAGGTGACAACGATTGGCCACCTGTTGCATCGCCAGACTCACCGAGTACGCACGTGCTGACTACCGTCGCAGACGCGAAGGGATGTAGGACGGATGAACTAAGCTCATTGTACGATGTGATCAACCCGGAAGCCCTCCATGAGCTTTTTGCGACACGGGCTGATGGCACGACGCGAACATATGGCTCTATCTCGTTTCAATACGCCGGGTACTGGGTAAAAGTGTCTGGTGAGGGAGAGGTGAGCCTTGAGATCGATGACTCATAGGAAACCACGGATCGATACTCGGGAGCAACGCTGCTCTCGTGGGTATCACTGAGAAATCGGACAGAGGGCTTAACCACTTTGAGATCTTATATATCGTGGCTAACCAATGATGCGCCCTTCCCGTCGGAGAGAACGCGATGAGACCGAGCACAATGCAGATGAACATGAGGGCGTCCAGGGTTGTCCCGAGTGCGATTCAGAAACGCTGCTTACGAGCGCAGACGGAAGTGAAACCGTCTGTGAGACCTGTGGGTTAATCGTTGAGGAAGAGGCTGTTGACCCTGGACCAGAGTGGCGGGCCTTCAATCACCAGGAGCGCCAACAGAAGTCCCGAGTTGGTGCACCGATAACCGAGGCAATGCACGATAAGGGCCTCACAACGAACATCGATTGGAAAGATATGGACGCCGCCGGTAACGTGTTGTCCGCTGACAAACGCAGCCAGATGCACCGGCTCCGCAAATGGCAAGGACGTATCCGAACGAAAGATGCCAGCGAACGCAACCTCAAATTTGCGCTCTCCGAGATCGACCGGATGGCGAGCGCACTCGGTATTCCGCGATCGGTTCGCGAAGTCGCCTGTGTTCTGTACCGTCGCGCACTCGACGAAGATCTGATTCGTGGTCGCTCGATCGAAGGGATCGCGACCTGTTGCTTGTATGCGGCGTGTCGAAGCGAAAACATTCCTCGGAGTCTCGAGGAGATTGCAGATGTGTCGCGTGTGGAACGGAGAGAAATTAGCCGCTCATACACGTATCTCGGACGGGAACTCGGGCTCGAAATACGACCGGTCGACCCGAAACAGTATATCCCTCGATTCTGTTCGGACCTCGGGAGTAGCGACGCTGTCGAAGCGAAAACAAACGAAATTCTCGACACTGTCTCATCAAAGGGGCTGCTATCGGGAAAATCGCCCACTAGTTGTGCCGCTGCAGCGATTTATGCTGCGTCACTCCTGTGTGGTGAGAAAGAAACACAGCGTGCGGTCGCTGCGGCGACACAGGTCACCGAAGTTACCATCCGTAATCACTATCAAGAACAGCTCGATGCGCTCGGTCTCTAGTAACACAAATCATTTTCGTCGGAGTATTCTATAGACAACGGATCACGGTCACGACGAAGGTCCACTCAGTGATACCGTTGTTCGACCTCGAGAGTTTCGTGTACAGCGTCGTCAAAGCGATTCCGTAACTCGTCGCTGAAGTTCTGAATGTTTGTCTCCTCTTGGACCACCTCCAGTGAGTCCCAATCTCCTAGCTCGGTTGCAGCGTACAGTTGTGTGAATTTCTCTCCGTTATTCCCGTAGGCAATTGCGACCACATACGGTTTTTCCTCCTCGGTGCCTTCGACCGAGTGCCTTTCGCGCCATTCCGCGATTTCGGTCACGCTTACTCGATCAAAGGTCGTCAATTCTGCACTGAATTCACGAGCACCGAGACGGTGTATCAACTGATCTCGATCCCATTCCCGCGTCTCACCGGTCTCGGTATTCGTTCCTGTGACGGTCTCTGCTGTGATTGACTCGATGCTCCAGTTTGTTAGGAGTGGCCCAGCCATTTCCGCGGTCGTCCGTGTACTGACGTCACCCTCTTGAATACGATCTCCTTCTTGGACACGAATGTACCGTGGGTTCGATGCTGGAAGATCAATAAAAATCTCACCTGGCTCCGTGTTAACCAGCGCATCGACCCCATCGATCGTCCGCCGTTCCACCGTTTGCTTCTCATTTTTTCTAGTCATGGTGTCGGTTTGGGTATTTGAACTCCGCGAGCAGCAGTACGTATGCTCCCGTTCGCGAGGTCAACTGATAGTCGAGAAAAGTCATAATTACAGCAATTAAAGCTTTGCTTCGCTACTGATTTCGGCCAACAGTCCCCCTCGTTTGGTATACTCTGGCTAGACGGTTCACTCTGTCGTCTATTACTATCCCGAAGCTTGGGACCCCCACGTCTTCAGGGGCGAAAGGATGTCAAACCACATAGCAACCGATACGGAAAAAGAAACATTTCACCTTCCTTCCAAAGCCGACATCTCGTTTATTATCCATACAGAGCGTCTATATACGACGTTCTCGAATCGCTCTGACGAGACACACTCATGACTTCACCAGAGGACTCCCCTGCTACCCACACCAGAGCACCGAGCACATCGGGAATGCAACCACTGGACGACACCGAGTCGGTAACAGCGACAATCATCAACCAGATCCAAGCACGCGAGAACGTCTCGTCCAACGATCTTGTGCCGTTGTATGAGGTCATCGATCCCGACGCACTCAACACACTGTTTGGCCCAACACGAGCGGGCTCACACCGACAGACAACTGGCGCGGTCACGTTTCACTATCTGGGCTATCAGGTGACAGTTAGTAGCGAAAACGACGTCGAACTCGAACTCCTGCAGGACGACTGAGGGATGGCGAACAGATAGATACTCATGAAAATACGACTCCGAGCAATATAATTGCGGATCTCACACCGCCAATCGAAGTCAGTTCGATGAATCAGTAGTGAGAGATACAAATTTCTGCGTCTACTAGATTGATACTTGATTAGTAACTCACATAATCACAGTAGGATTATACAGGACTAGCGCAAAGGACGAAGTGGTACGGAGTCCGAATGGATCCCAACCAATCGCCACTTCGTACCGGGCTGCCACACCTGTGGCAGTTTCTCGAGTGACGTAATCAGGTGGCTTACCAGCAGGCTCCGTACTAAACGTCTCAGAGAGGACCGTGAGCAGCGGCTCGATCTCATCAAAGTCTGGCCCTTTGGGTACCTCCCCAGTTTCCCGATTCCACGCGATGAATCCATGATCTTCTAATCGACGGATGGACGTGGTGCATCGCGATCGATTATCGTAGAACCTGTTTATATGTCACTCGAATTCTCACACAGACATTCTTTACGTCCACCCCGACTTTGCACCGCGCCAGCAACCGAGCGCGCCGAATACGTCCAGCATCTCCTCGAAATACAAGGGGTGATCGATGTCCGTGAGATGCATGTGCATCGGACTTCGATTCGATCTCGAAGGGGCTTTGTGGGACTCCATACGATACTTTGGCTCTGCAACAGGAAGTCCTCAGTGCAGATTGACTTCTTCACGAGTACCCCGCTGCACGCTACGTAGTAGGATTGACTACCCTGCAGTCTACGTGTTTGGCTCGGAGACGAGAATGGTTTGATCGGGTTGAACCACTTGGTAGTCGGCGACTGGAACTCAACCCATTGTCTGCCCTGTTCATAGAGTGCTTCGAGTGTATCAGGTTCGATCACCTCGTACAGTGGGGTGTCCGGTGCGTCTCCATCCATCCGTCCGATTGCACTGACAACAGTCGTCGCAACCGATTCTGACTGTCTTGGTGATGTGCGTATCAATGGGGATGACTGCGAATCCGACGGCTCATTCATTGCTTCTGGGGGGTGGCTGTCCACTAATCATTCGGGCGGTATCCGGCATGGATTGCCGATATGGCCGCTCTCCCATCCATTTATCCGAAATTTTTGCAGAGAAATTTATTATGAGCGATATCATTCAAAAGGACTGCAACTGCTTCGAGCGTACCTCCACATGCAAAACGGCAGTCGCTTTTAGATCATCGAGTTGAGAATTATTCGTCCTCTGGCACATCTGGATCCTGCCTCCGCGGCAAACCAGTGGCCATCAGTCGCCGAGCGATCACCACAATCCCGTTGTCAAAGCCCCGTCCAAATACGGCCTTCTCGGTCTCAATCTCACCAGTGTTCGTCTCGTGGACTGAACTCACGAGAATCGTGTTTTTATCGATCAACAACAACCGACTAATCGTCGTCTCGTCATCCGCCTCCAGTGGCGAACTGTTCAACCAGTCCAACCCGGAGACGAACACTTCCGCGTCGGGCAATGCCTCTGCAACCTGCTCTCGAACGTCCCCAGTTTGCGTGCCAATCAGCACATCAAGTCCCGTGCCCAGGGCTTCTTGGAGCTGTTCGAGTAGTTCCTCGGTCACAACTTCGTTCCGCCCGATTATGAGCACGATTTCTCGTCCAGCGGCGTCAATAAGTTGCTGGGTGCGATTCGTGATCGCGGTCGTTCCCGAGAGTGCCCATACTTCGTGGGTAATCTCTTCATCACCGCCGTCCGGTTCTTCAGGGTCGATCGCAGTGAGAGCCTCGACGAGCGTATCGGTCCGTGATTCGTACTCCTGGCGTAACGTCTCCGCGGCCTCCTCGATTGGCACGGCACGAAACTGCTGGGGATTCGAGTGTTGGATCTCGACCAATCCTTTCGTCTCTAACACGCGAATTGCATCATACACACGTGTTCGGGGTACTTCAGAGACCTCGCTAATCTCTTTGGCCGTCCCTTTCGGCAGGCGTGCTAAGGCCACAAAGCAGCGTGCTTCGTATTCTTTTAATCCAAGTTGTTGGAGCAGTTCGATCGATTGCTGTTGATTAGATATCTCGTTCATGGGTCCCAACCATTTCTCCCGGGAATTCCGGGTTAGTCATAGCGTTCTGGCGTCGCTCACAAGACAGTCCATGTCGAAGCCACCGCGCTTGCCCGACGAGACTGTCTGCCATACAAAGTAAATGGGTGTCGAGACGTATCAAAGGCACTCATTCCTAAACCGCCATATTGCTCATTCACCAACAATTGGGGGATTCACTCGGATAATCACACCAACTAGATCACAAATTCGCAATGTATGGTACCTTGAATTGCGCATTCCACAGCTAGACGAACGTCCTCAAATGAGTGCGATCGACGAAACGAGCCGGTAGCGGTATAAATATCCCTGTCAACTAGACCGATGAATAGTCAGTAACTCGAATACTCACAGTAGGATCATACAGGACCAATTCGAGGCTCGAAGTGGCACGGAGTCCGACCGGGTCCCGACCACTCGCCACCCCGTGCCCAGACTGCCACAGACGTGGCAGTTTTGAATGAATTAGTCCGGCGGTTCACTGATGGACTGTGTACCGTATTTCTCTGTGAGATCTGTAAGTAGGGGTCCGATCTCGTCGAATTGTGGCCCTTTTGTCACTGTATCTGTCTTCCGATCCCACGTGATAAGGCCGTGATCTTCTAATCGCGGCAGATGCACATGATGCAGTGCAGTTGCCTGCTCGCGGTCGCCGCCGTTTGTCGCCACAGCACGTGGAGAAACGGTGGCAGTGTCGGGCGCGGAGTCCTCTTTGAGTGCGTGGAGAAGCTGACGTCTCTCACTACTTGCAAGCACCGCGAATTTGTCGTTGAGGAGCATGGTTTCGCCTTAAGAACGCTTTGCATTTGCTTATACACCATTGCTTTTGCACATTACTCGTCGTTTGAGGAACTGAGTGAATCAATAACTCCAGACGCTGTTTGGGTGGCGCTCGGGTCCTCACAATATTCTTGATTCCGAGCCATGTACTCTGGAGCATGGGCCGAGAACTCGACAACGTTGATCGTGGGATACTCCATCACCTCCAGCGAGATGCGCGCAATACGACGACCCAAGAAATCGCTGAAACAGTCGGTACGTCGGCGAGTACCGTCCGGAATCGGATCGAAGCGCTCGAAGAGGATGGCATCATCAAGGGTTATCATCCCGAAATCGACTACGAGGCAGCAAACCTCCCGCTTCGTGTCCTGTTCGTCTGTACTGCGCCAGCAACCGAGCGCACCGATTACATCGAGCATTTGCTTGAGATACAAGGTGTGGTGGATGTCCGTGAGATGCTGGTTGGGCGACGGAATATCTACGTCGAAGTGGTTGGAACGAGTACAGAAGATATTACGCGCATCACGGACACACTCCACGAGTCAGGGATGACGGTGGAGAGTTCGGAGATAATGCGCTCGCGGCATATCCAGCCATTCAATCATTTTCACTTTAGCGAAGCGGACGCCAAGGATCAGCGTGAGGAGTAATCTGAGCGCAGGTGTGACTACTCCACGTGAATGTGTTGAGAACCGCTCTTATTTTCACTCTTCTCCCTCTGAGAGGTGTCACAGACAAGTCTACACTGCTTGGAGCCTTACAGAGTCTATGAGTATTATCACCGAGTTCACCATCGATTCCAACGAGTTCGTGTTCGGTGCATCGATGGCGAAAATCCCAGATACGACGATCGAACTCGAACGGATCGTCCCGACGTCAGACGCTGTCATGCCGTTTTTCTGGGTCGAAAGCGATGACTTTCCTCGATTCGAGTCCCAAGTTCGTGACGATCTCCAGTGAGACAAGTGGATCCTGATCAGTTTACTCTTCGTGTACCAGTGGACCACGTTTACTGGCACCAGAAGTCATAGCCGAAAGTGAACTCAGTATCGCGTCGTCCGCCCCGCCGCGCTCCACGCGTTCGTCGGCGCGTTCGTCGGGACGCGAACGTCGCGGTTCTGCAACCCGGCCATCCGCCCGGCGAACGCCCAGCGTTCGCCCTCCCAGTCCGGTTCCTCGTCCCCCGCCGCGGCGGCCGCCTCCTGCTCGCGGAGGTGGACGTCGATGGCCGCGACGATGGCCGCGGCTTCCTCCTCGGTGGCATCCGGCGGTATCGTGAGGTCCAGGCCCTCAGAGCGGGATGTTGCCATGTTTCTTCTCGGGTTGGGAGGTGCGTTTGCTCATCAGCATTTCGAGGTCGTCGATGAGTCGCGGGCGGGTGTCCTGCGGTTCGATGACGTCGTCCACGAAACCGCGGTCGGCGGCGGTGTACGGGTTGGCGAACTGCTCGCGGTACTCGTCGATGAGTTCGTCGCGGCGCGCATCGGGGTCGTCGGCCTCGGCGAGTTCGGAACTGTAGAGGACGTTGACCGCGCCCTGCGGTCCCATCACCGCGATTTCGGAGGTCGGCCACGCGTAGTTCACGTCCGCACCGATGTGCTTCGAGGCCATCACGTCGTACGCCCCGCCGTAGGCCTTTCTGGTGATAACGGTCATGAGCGGTACCGTCGCCTCGGAGTAGGCGTACAGCAGTTTCGCCCCGTGGCGGATGATGCCGCCGTGTTCCTGGTCCGTGCCGGGCATGAAGCCGGGAACGTCCACGAACGTCACGATGGGGATGTTGAACGAGTCACAGAAGCGGACGAACCGCGAGCCTTTCTCCGAGGACTCGATGTCGAGCGTGCCGGCGTTGACGCGGGGTTGGTTCGCCACGATGCCGACCGAGCGGCCGTCGAGGCGGCCGAAGCCGACGACGATGTTCTTCGCGTAGCCTTCCTGAACCTCGAAGAACGAATCCTCGTCCATGACGCCTTCGATGACGCGCTCGATGTCGTAGGGTTTGCGCGGTTGGTCGGGCACGACGGATTTGAGTTCCTCGTCGCGGCGCTCGGGGTCGTCCCACGGTTCGAAGCGCGGCGGGTCCTCGACGTTGTTCTGCGGGAGATAGGAGAGGAGGCGACGGATGTCGTCCAGCGCTTCCTCCTCGCTGTCCTCGGCGAAGTGGGCGACGCCGCTCTTGTCGGTGTGGGTCGTCGCGCCGCCGAGTTCCTCGAACGTGACCTCCTCGCCCGTGACCGTCTCGATGACGTCCGGGCCGGTGATGAACATGTGGCTCGTGTCCTTCACCATGAAGATGAAATCCGTGATGGCGGGCGAGTAAACCGCACCGCCGGCACACGGCCCCATGATGGCCGAAATCTGCGGGATGACGCCGGACGCCTGCTGGTTGCGGTGGAAGATGTCCGCGTAGCCAGCCAGCGACTCGACGCCCTCCTGAATCCGCGCACCCGCCGAATCGTTGAGGCCGATGACCGGCGCGCCGACTTCCATCGCTTTGTCCATCACCTTGCAGACCTTCTGGGCGAACACCTCGCCGAGCGACCCGCCGAAGACAGTGAAGTCGTGGGCGAAGACGAACACCTTCCGGCCGTTGACCTCGCCGTAGCCCGTCACCACGCCGTCGCCGGGCACCTGCTTTTCCTCCATGCCGAAGTTGTGGCTCCGGTGGGTTCGGAGTTGGTCGAACTCGTTGAAGGTGTCGTCGTCGAGGAAGTAATCGATGCGCTCGCGCGCCGTCATCTTTCCGCGTTCGTGTTGTTTCTCGATGCGCTCCTCGCCGCCGCCCTGCTCCGCCTCGCGGCGCTTCTCGCGTAGTTCGTCGATGCGCTCGTCCATCGTCATCGCTGAACACCCGGACGCGTTGTCATTGCGGAATTGCAGTACCAGCGGGCGCAAAAGGTTTCCGTACTGTGTCGGAAAAACGTCCGCCAGCCTACAACATCGAGTAGATGTTCACCGCGAGGGTGACGAGGAGAAACAGGGGGAGAACCGTTCTGACGCTCCAGAGCCACGGTGTACCCAGCGACCGCGCGAGTCCGCCCGCACCGGAGTCGAACTCCGAGAGTGCGTCCGTGCCAAGAATCCACCCGGCGAAGACGAGGAACCCGGCGAGTCCGGCGGTGAGCATCAGATCGACCAGCGTCCCCGCGACGAAACCGAATACACCGGGGTTGAACGCACAGACCGCACCCGTGACGAGTACCAGCCCGGTGAGTCCGAGCGTCGCGTTCCGCCGCGACACGTCCTGTTCGTCCACGAGATACGCGACGGGAATTTCGAGCATGCTGATGGAACTCGACAGCGCGGCGAACAGAATCGCGCCGAAGAAACCGACGGCGACGACTTCGCCGTACGGCATCTCCCGAAACGCTCCGGCGACGCCCATGAAAATCGCACCGGATTCGCCACCCCTCGTGACGTCCGTGAGACCGCCCTGAAACGCGAACAGGAGCGGGAACACGACGAACCCGGCGAGGACGCCGACGCCCGTGTTCAGCACGGCGATGACGCTCCCGTCGAACGGGAGGCTGTTGTCCTCGCCGAGATAGGAAGCGTAGGTTATCATCGTCCCGACACCGAGCGAGAGGGTGAACAGCGCTTGTCCGGCGGCGGCCCGGAGCATTCCGACGGGGTTCTCCTCGATAGGTGCGAGGTTGAAATCGAGGTAGAACGACAACCCTTCGCCCGCACCGGGTTGCGTGACCGCCCATCCGGCCAATGCTGCGAGCAGGACGACGATGAGCGGCATCATCACCTTCGTCGCCTTCTCGATACCGCCGCGAACGCCGCCGAGGACGACGATGGCGGTCAGCACGAGAAACGCGACTTGAAACGCCGCCGCCTCCCCGCCGAAGCTGATGTCTCCGAAGTACGTCGCTGGCGCGGAAAAGTACGACCCGGTGAAGCTAGCGAGGAAGTACCGAACGATCCATCCGCCGACGACGCTGTAGAACGAGAGCAAGATTAGCGCCGTGACGACGCCGAACAGGCCGACGTAGCCCCACGATTTGGTTCCGGGTGCGAGGCGCGCCAACGCGCCCGCAGGGTTTCGATGCGACCGGCGTCCGATGACGAACTCCGCGAGGAGTCCGGGGACGCCGACGAGCAGGACGATACACAGATAAACGACGAGGAAGGCGCTCCCCCCGTACTCCGCCGTCATCCACGGAAAGCGCCAGACGTTGCCGAGGCCGACCGCGCTCCCCACCGCCGCGAGGATGAAACCGATTCGACTCGCCCACGATTCACGTGCCATTGCTATGCACTCGCTTGTCGAACGGTTATGAGACTTTCGAGATTGAAAACCGTCAAAAGACGACAATCATGGTTTTCGGGCAGCTAAACGCGCATTTGTAGTTCCGGATCGTGGGGAAATTTGGTCGATAGGTTACGATTCGTCGGCGCTAGAAGTAGGCCCCCGTGGAGAGCCCCGTGTAAAGCGCCTTGATACCCAAGTAGAGGGTAACGACGACGGCGATGGGAACGACGATACGTACCCACCACAGCCAAACCGTCTTGAACGACCGGCCGACCGAACTCCCCCGTCCGAGTTCATCCATCGCGTCCGTGTCGGCGAACCAGCCGATGAAGACGGCGAGGAGGAGCACCACGATGGGGAGGAGGAACTTGAACACGACGTCGTTGTAGAAGTTGAGCCACTCCGTGCCAAACGTCGCGGGGACGCCAACGAGGAAGATGAAGACGCCCGTCGCGACCGCGGTCGTCGAACGCCGGTAGCCGTAGTGCTCGGTGATGTAGGACACCGGGACTTCGAGGAGGCTGATGGAACTGGAGAGGGCTGCGAACAGCAGGACGACGAAGAAGACGAATCCGATGATTTGTCCCGCCGGAAGGTTACCGAACGCACCGGCGAGGGCAACGAACGCCGTTCCTGCACCGCCGCTGCCGGCGCCTTCCGCCCCGCCCGTGGCGAAGAGGATGGGGAAAACGACGAAGCCGGCGAGAAGCGCGACGAGGGTGTTGACGACGACGATGGCTCCCCCGTCGGCCGGGAGGCTGTCGTCGCGTCCGAGGTACGACGCGTAAGCGATCATGACGCTGAACCCGAGCGAGAGCGTGAAGAACGCCTGTCCCATCGCGGGCGGAACGATGGACCCGAAGTTGTTCGCGATGACGCCGAAGTCCGGCGAGAGGTAGTAGTTGTACCCCGCGGTGGCACCCTCGAGCGTCGTCGCCCAAGCGCCCAGTCCGACGAGGAGGACGAGAATGGCGGGAATCATGAACGTCGTGGCTCGCTCGATGCCACCCGTGACGCCGAGCGCGACGATACCGATGGTGATCGCCATGAAAACGGCGTGAGCGGCGACGGCGGTCGGTCCGGCGGACACCGCACCGAAATAGGTTCCGGGGTCGCCGAAGTAGCTTCCCGTTGCGCTACCGACGATGTAGCTGAGGACCCACCCGCCGACCACGCTGTAGAACGCGAGCGTCAAGAGCGAGGAGAACAGGCCGAGTCCCCCGACGAACGACCACTGCCCGTGGCCGATTTTCCGGAACGCTTCGACGGGGTTCTGTTCCCCCCGACGGCCGATGACGAACTCGATGAGCATCGTCGGGAAACCGATGAGCGCCACCGCCAGAAGATAGACCACGAGGAACGCCGCACCGCCGTTCGTCGCGGTCTGGAACGGGAACGACCAGATGTTTCCGAGACCGACGGCGCTCCCCACCGCCGCGAAGATAAATCCTATTCGTGACGTCCACGTCTCTCGTTGTGCCATGTGTGTGCTTGCCATTTTTAATTAAGAGTTATAAACAACCCGATGTATATTTCCTACATTGGAAGTGAAATAATAAATATACGTGGGAGAGAACAGCAGCCTTTCGACCAGCGGCCTACGCCTCGCCGTACACCGGAACTGCGGCCCCGCTGGTCGCGTCCGCGGCGTCGCTACAGAGGAAGCACATCACGTCGGCGATGTCCGCCGGGTTGACCCACTTGTCGTGGTCGGAATCCGGCATCATCTCGCGGTTCGCGGGCGTGTCGATGACGCTCGGCATCACGGCGTTCGCCCGGACGACGCCGGTGTTCTCCTCAGCGATGGTCTCGGTGAGGAGGCGGACGCCCGCTTTCGAAGCGCGGTACGGACCGTCGCCTTCGCCGCCTTCGAGCGAGGAGCGCGCGCTGACGCTCACGATTGCGCCCTCGCGTTCCTGCAAGTGGGGAAGCGCGTGTTTCGACGCGAGAAACATCGTCTTCAGGTTCACGTCGAACAGCAGGTCGAACGTTCCCACGTCCGTCCCTTCGATATGCGACCCGCCCTTCCACGTTCCGGCGATGTTGGCGAGCGCGTCGATGCCGCCGTGGTCGGAAACGACCTCCGACACGACCGATTCCACCTCGGACTCGTCGGTGAAGTCCGCCCGATAGAAATCGACCCGTTCGCCGTCAAGTCGAGCATCTTCATCGTTCGGTTCGACTACGTCTGTCGCACAGACGGTCGCCCCCGCGTCGTCGAAGGCGGCACAGACCGCGCTCCCGAGCGCCCCGCTCGCACCCGTGACGAGGACGACGTCGTCGCTGAAGTCGAAACTCGCGTCCATGGACGGTCCAACACCGTGCGGCGTGAAAACACGCACGGCCGTTAAATCGCGTCGTACCGACCCAACCGCGTGCCGTCCAGCAGGTACGCCTCCCCGTCGGTGAGTCCGTCCGGCAGGAACGGCGCGAGGAAGTCCTGTCCGGCGACGTTCACCCACGTCCCACCCGTCAGGTCGTTGAACGCGGGAAAGACGACCAACCTGCCGTCGTTCGACATTTCGGCACCGCCGTCCGCGCCGTCCGCACCGTCCGCGCCGTACTGTTCCTCGAACGCGTCGGGATTCACCGTTCCCCGCAACCAGACGCGCTCGATTCGACTGCCGCCGACCGAATCCTCCAACCGCACGCACGGGTGTTCGTGGCCGACGCACACCACGTCCGCGGAGAGCACGTCCCCGTTCGGCCACGTGTGCCCGTGAACGAATCCGACATCGCCGAGGCGGATTCCGTCGCCCGGCGTCACTGTGCAGTCCACCCACGATTCGATGTCGCCGTCGTGATTTCCCTTGACCAGCGTGACCGGCCGGTCGATGGATTCGAGGAGCACCTCGATTTCGCCGCGCTCCGCTCCGCCCGGCCCGGCGATGGAGTGCATGAGGTCGCCGAGGACGACGACCCTGTCCGGGTCGGTGCGCTCGACCAGCGATTTCATCCGGTCGCGGCGCTCCCCGGCACGGCTGTCGAGGGAGATTCCCTGTTCGTATCGGAGTCCCGCCTCGATCCCGGCGTGGTAGTCCGCCACGACGAGCGCCCGTTCGTCGCCGAGCGTCGCGGTCGCGGCGGGTTCACCGGGGACCGGTTCGACCAGCGCCATCAGATGGGTTTCAGGGTCTCCTCGCCGGATTCATAACAGCGCCCGGCCATCAGCGCGTCTTGAAGCGCGTCCTCGACGTCGGCGGGCGTCACGTCGTAGGAATCGACGACGCCGGCGAGCAGGCGGTCACGCTTCACGCCGTCGCCGTCGTTCATTCCGCGCATGACCTCCATCACCGTGTTTTCGAGGTTCTCGGGGACCGGTTTCTCGCCGCCCGCGCTCGCCGGTTCGGCTTCCGGTTCCGCCGCCTCGGGTTCGTCGTCCTCGTTCGGCGTCGGTTCCGGTTCGGTGGCTTCGGTCCCCTCCGGTTGCGCCGCGTCGGCGTTCGGACCGGTCGCCTCGGCCGGTTCTGCGGCGGTGGTATCGTCCGGTTCCGCCTCCTCCACCTCCGTCGCCATCTCTTGGGCCGGTTCCGGCGTCTCGATGTCGGCCTCGCCGGGGTCGGCGACCTCCGCGCCGCTGGTGAACTCGGTGCCGAACTCCTCCTCTATCTCCTCGCGCTCGCCCTCGTCGAACTCGTACATCTCGCCGCTGACGTCCTCGCCCATCGGTTGGTCGTCGAAGTCACCGAGGTCGTCGTCCGACCCATCGGCGTCGAAATCGCCGAGGCCGCCCGTGGATTCGTCGGCGTCGGGGCTTTCGCCCGACGGTTCCGTGTCGAACTCCTCGACGTCGGTTTCGCCGACGGGTTCCGGTTCGACCGGGTCGTCCGTCTCCGCCGGTTCGCGGGCTTGGGCCGGAGGCGTGTCCGGTTCCGGGTCCGAATCGGGGACGGTCGTTTCCGCGCTCGACTCGTCCGCCGGCTCGGATTCCGTCTCGAACGTCGATTCGGCGTCCGCCGATTCCGGTTCCGTCGGTTCGGCGTCGGTCAAGTCAGCGTCGCCCGGTTCGGCGTCGGTCGATTCGAATTCGGCCGGTTCCGTTCCGGACTCGCTCTCCGAGTCCGGTTCGAATTCGGTGCCGAACTCGGGTTCCGGTTCGGCTTCGGCGGTCGGAGTTTCGTCCGATTCGGTTGCGTCCGCTCCGGTTTCGACCGCGGGCGCTTCGAGCGAGACGTCCGCATCGAGCGTCACGTCTCCGGATTCGTCCGGCGATACGTCGAGGGAACCGACCTCGTCCTGTTCGCCCGCCACGACCCGTGTGGCGTCGAGCGCGACGTTCTGCAGTTCCGCGAGATACGGCGTGTTCGTTCGGTAGTGGTCGAGCGCCAGCGGAACGCCGGCCGCGAGTCCCGTGTCCACGTCGGCGGCTTCGAGAGCGTGTTGCAGTTCCTCGCCGTACTGACCGGAATCGAGCGCGCCAGCGAACGTCCGGATGCGCGAGAGGGTCTGTTCGGCCGTTTGGACGACCCAGCGGTCGCGCGTTTCGGCGTCCACCGCGTTCATGCTCTCGGGTCGTATCGAGGTGTACACGAGGTCCGAATCATCGGGTTGGAAGGTTCGTGCCTTGCCCGTCACGGCGACGAACATCGGCGGGTCTGCGCGTTCGAGGAACGCGAGCGCGTCCGGTTGATACTGCCCCGCGTAGATGACGAACCCGCCCGTCGGGTCGACGATTCGGGCGCGAAGCACCTCGTCGCCGACCCGCTCGATTTCGGTCAGCACGCCGACGACGAACAGTCGATTGATTCGTGCGCCGGTCGGCGTGACGACGTAGTTCGGCGCGCGTTCCTCGTCGCTGTCCGAGTGTTCGAGCGAGGAATCGTCGTACTCGGCGGCGAAAATTCGCCACGCGACTTCCCGACGGCCGACCCCGCCCTGCGAACTCATGCGTCCACCTCCGCGAGGAAGGCCTTGGCACGGTTGACCGGTTCGTCGTCCGTTTCTGCGAACTCGCTCGCTTCGAGGTTCGCGCCGTAGTCGTCCACCGAGAGGTTGCCCCGAACGCGGTACTCGCGTCCGACGATCTTCTCGCGGATGCTGTCCGCGACGACCTCCTGGTCCATCGCGTCACGCGCCTGCTGACGGGCCTTGTCGAGGCCGCCGCCGTACACCTCGGCGGTGAGTTCATCGTCCAAAATCGCGGTGACGGTGCCCGTCCCGTCGTCCACGATGGCCTTCACGCGCAGGTCGTCTCGGCCGTCCACTTGGCCGTGGCTTCTGCACTGTCCTTTCTGTACGACGCGGCCGCACTCGGGACAGCGCTGGATGAGTCCCGACCCGTCGCGGACCGCGACGATGTTGCCGAGGACCTCCACGTCGAACGCGCCGCCGGTTTCGACCGCCTCGCGGACGGACATGCGCGTCGCGCTGTCGTTCACGTCCACGTCGCGCGCGAGCGGTTCGACGGTCGTGAACTCCGAGAAGTTGATGGACGGCACGCCGCGGAACTCGCGGACGTACACGTTGTCCACGCGAACCGTCGCACCGTCCGTCACCTCCTCGCGCGCTTCCCAGTCGGTGAACGGGAGGCGCGCGGATTCGTCGGCGACGACGCCGCTCTTTATCTCCGTCTCGCCGTCCCGTCCGTCGATGACCTTGCTCTCGACTTCGAGGAGGGTCACTTCCAGCGAGACGCCGCGGTCGCCGGGCGTCACCTCGGCCAGTGTCGCGTCGCCGCCGACATCGTACGGCACGTCGAGGTCGGTTTCCTCGCGCGCGACGTTGGTACTGTCCCCGAGGTTGAGTTCGGGTTTCCCCTCCCATTCGCGGACGCCCGCGTTTCCGGCGGTGATGACCTGCCCCGCGTCGAGGTCGAAGTCGTTCCACGCCGTGTAGGAAATCCTCCCCGTCTCGTCGGCGAGTTCGCCCTCGAAGATGGTCTGTTCGTTGCCCTGATAGCGAATCGAGCGCTTGCCCACGGTGAGCACCTTCGCGGTGATCGTGACGTTGCCCATGTCGGTCGTCACGTCCGCGATGTCGGCGGTGGACGGCGCGGAACTGCCGCCGCCACCGTCGCCGTACTTCCGGCGAAGGCTCTGTTTGGCTTCGTTTATCGGGACGCTGTACTCGATGAGGTTCTGCAGGTCTGCTTTGACCTCCTCTTTGTCAACACCGAGGTCGGAGGCGAGCGCCTCGGCATGATCGTCGACGTTCATCACCCGAAGTTGGGACGGGATGGATTAAAAGTGTTCGTCGTCGCTAGAAGTGTGAGCGGGAATGGAGGTGGAATCGAAATCGACCGAAATTCGCTATCGCCCGGCAAGTCCCCACGCGAAGACCACCCCGATCAGCATGATTGGAATTCTCCCGTAGGCCAGTACGAGACCGAGTGCAACACAGCACCGCAACCGCACCGCCACTGCACCACAATCCTCCCCAACCGACTCCTTCACTTCGTTCAGTCGCCCCTCGAACGGGCACACTACCGTGCGCCTTCGCGCGCCGTGTGGTTGGTCCGTAGCGCCCAACCCACCCAGCGTCAGTAGCGCGCAATCTGTCCAGCCGAATGGCGCGCGCCGAAGAGATGGTTCGGCCAGCGGTCCGGCCGAACCATCTCGGAAGATCCGTGCGAGGGATGAGTGACGCCGCGACTGAAAGGAGCGGCGGAGAGAATCGGTTGGGGAGGGTGTGGTGCGTTGCGGAGGCGGTACAGTGGTGGGGCGATTGTGGTCTTCATCGCCGCTCGGCAGTTGTACTCATAGCGCTCCCGGAAACGACTCAAAGCGACCGTGAGCGGGCGGGGGCTTTCGAGGTGGTCTGCCTCCTAGCAACTGAAACGACAGACCAACTCGAAGTCACCAGTTCGTCGCGAGCTCAGTCGGAGCGTTGCTCCGACAACGTCCCATTCGAACGCTCACTGGACCGATCGGGCGGGGGCTTTCGAAGTCCGCTTCTCGGTAACTGCAATCACAAAACAACCAAAGACGCCAGTGCGTAGCGGGCGAGTACAGAAGTAGCATCGAAATCACTCCGGTGACACCGAAAGCGGTTTTCTCCGGCGTACCGTATGTCGGTCATATGCACGTGGTCGTCAACGCCGCGATGAGCGCGGACGGAAAGCTCTCCTCGCGTCAGCGCGAACAGGTCGCCATCAGCGGCGCGAACGACTTCGATAGGGTTGACGACCTGCGGGTCGAAAGCGACGCCATCGTCGTCGGCGTCGGGACCGTCCTCGCGGACGACCCCTCCCTGACGGCGGACGACGGGCCGAACCCGGTGCGCGTCGTCGCGGACTCGCGAGCGCGGACGCCGCTCGACGCGGAGGTGGTGGACGACAGGGCGGAAACCCTGATTTTCGTCGCCGAGAGCGCGCCGAACCAGAACGTCCGGGCGCTGCGGGAGGCCGGGGCGGACGTCGTCGTGGCCGGAAACGGCCGCGTTGCACTTCGAGACGCGTTTTCGGAACTCGAATCGATGGGAACCGGACAGGTGATGGTCGAGGGCGGCGGCGAACTCATCTTCTCGCTATTCGACGGGGGACTGGTGGACGAACTCCGCCTCTACGTCGGGTCGCTGGTCATCGGCGGGCGCGAGGCACCGACGCTCGCGGACGGCGACGGCTTCGTCGAGCGAACATCGTTCCCGGACCTCGAACTCGATTCGGTCGAGCGCGTGGATGACGGGGTTCTGCTCCGCTATCTGGTTTCCTGACTTCGAAAAACGAACCGCGGTTTTCCCTACACCCAGCCCTCTTCGACGAGGAGTTCGCCGTTCAACACGCTGGCACCCGCGGCCCCTCGAATCGTGTTGTGTGCGAGGCAGTTGTACTGGATTCCGGCGGGCGTTTCCTGCACGCCGCCGACGGCCACCTGCATGCCGTTTCCGAGGGTGCGGTCGAGGCGCGGTTGCGGACGGTCCGGGTCCTCGAACACCTCGATGAGCGGGTCGGGTGCGCTCGGTAGGTCGAGGGTGGTCGCCCCCGCGAACGCCTCCTCGGCGCTCGCCTTCGTGATTTCCTCGTCCGTCTCCGCCCACACGTTTTCGAGGTGGCCGTCGAGCGTCGGGACTCGGTTACAGGAGGCCGCCACGTCCACGTCGTGCTGGACGATTTCGCTCCCGTCGAACGACCCGAGGAGCTTCTTCGGTTCGGCTTCCATCTTCTCCTCCTCGCCGCCGATATGGGGAATCACGTTGTCGATGATTTCCATCGACGTCACGCCATCGTAGCCCGCACCCGAGACGGCTTGCAGGGTGGAAACGTGAACGCGCTCCAAGCCGAAGGCGTCGAGGGCGGCGAGCGTCGGGACCATGGTGATGGTCGAGCAGTTCGGGTTCTTCACGAGCGCGCCGTCCCAACCCCGCTCGTCGCGCTGAACTTCGATGAGGTTCAGGTGGTCCGCGTTGACCTCGGGGATGACGAGGGGAACGTCGTCGGCCATCCGGCTGTTCGAGGAGTTCGAGGAGACGACGTAGCCCGCCTCGGTGAACTCCGGTTCGACGTCCGCGGCGACGCCGGAGGGAAGCGAGGAGAAGAGGAGGTCCACGTCGTCCGGTACCTCGCCCGGGTCCGTAGCGCGTACTTCGATATCGCCGACGTAGTCCGGAATCGGGGAGTCGATTCGCCATTTCGCCGCTTCGCGGTAGGCCTTTCCGGCGCTGTCGTCGCTCGCGGTTATCGTCGTCAGTTCGAACTCGGAATGCCCGTCGAGCAGTTGAATGAATCGCTGTCCGACCGCTCCGGTCCCACCAAGGATTCCAACGGTAACGCTCATGTGGGATTCGATAGCAGGAGTGTGCAAGTAGCTTTCGACGGTGTCGGTGTTTGCCGTGAGGCGAGTGGGGACGACATTCTGCAAATCGCGGACGGGCGTTCCGAACGACGTCGCTGCATGCCACGGAATTCGACCGAGCGCTATGCTAATATACTGGACGAAGCCTCTGAAGCCGTATGGATAGGGTGGTTGTCACCTGTGAGGGGTGTGGTCATCCGTGCACCGTCCGCGTTCGTGACGATGGCACGTACGTTCTCCCGACGGATACCGGCGAGTGCGAGCAGTGTGGTTGTACCGAATTTTTACAGGTTTCGGGGGACGTCATCGGGAACGATTGACACCGCTCGCCGTGCTGTCCGTCGGTGAAAAGTGACGCCGAAACGATCGAGAATTACTCTTTCTTGCGCGTGACGTATCCCGCGATACGGTTGCGGACGCCCTTCGAACCGATGTTGGTCAGTTGTTCGACGCTGTCCTTGTTCTGGTCGAAGTCCTTCGTGAACGCGGTTGGGTATCGTTCCAACAGGATGGTCCCTGTCTTCTTCACGTAGTCGGGTTTGATTGCCATACCGGACCCTTCCCGATAGCGGGCCTAAAAGCATTCGTTCTCGTTCGCCGCCGTCCTACCGCCGAATCCGGAATCCGTCCTCGCCCTCGGGGGAGTCGTACTCGACCGACACGTCGTCCACATCTGCCGCCGGACTGCCCGTGTGACACCACTGGACCATCTCCTCGACCGCCGATTCGGGACCCTCGAAGACGGCTTCGACGCGTCCGTCCAAGAGGTTCCGCACCCAGCCGTCGAGGTTCCTCTCCTCGGCCGTATCGCGGGTGTTCGCACGGTAGTAAACGCCTTGCACGTTCCCGGAGACGAACACGTGTGCGCGAGTTCGGTCTGCCATATCCGGACTTCGAATCCGAGACACAAAACGGTCGGGGTCGTCGGTGTTTCGGACGGCACACCCCCTGGTCGTTCGATACCGTTCGAATCCGACGGATGAACGAAACGTTAATTCGACATGTTGAGAGATGATGTGCATGAACCGTCGTTCGATGATCTCCGCTGGAGCAGTGATGACTACGACGTTGTTGTCGGGGTGTCAATTCCTCCGGTCCGAGCCACCGGATCCGGACATTTCGATAGCGTCCGCGCGAACGTATCCGGTCTCGTCGGATCAGTTCGTCGCGGCGGTCCGACTCGAAAAGCGCGGGGACACGGAAGCGACGGCAACCGTACGATGGGAACTCGACGTAGGAGAGTACACGCAGGCAGTCGTGCAGGAATTCGTACTGCGCACAGACATAACCGAACTGACGGTTTCCCTGTTCACGACGGTGGCCGACGATACTCCTCCCGAAGCGCTTCAACGGTCGGAAGTCAAACTGATTCGCCCCGATGCCGCCGATTCCGGTTGGTTCGCGGCCCCGGTACAAACCGAGTAATCGAAGTGGGCCGTCGGTTCTCGTGGTGGGTGCGCCGCATTACGATTTCCCCGTCTGCGGCTTTGGGTGGTATTTCGGACCGGAGTGGGTGAGGTTCGCCCCTCGGGCGGCAGTTGCTCGTAGGCGAGGTGTTTGACAGCCGTTCGTATCTCCTCCTTCGTGAGGTCGAGTTCCGAATACTCGAACGACCTGAGCGCGAGATACGCGCCGATACCCGAAACCGCTACGTCGATGAGGAACGCGAGGAGGAGTCCGAACCGTTGCACGGCGAGATGATCGATTCAGCTCCGCAGGTAATGGAACACGTAGGTCTGGGCGTACCCGGCGTACTCGTTCCCGAACTGCTCCCGAATCGCCCGTGAAGTGTCTCGATACGACCCCCGTTCGCAGTGGGGGTAGTGGTCCTCGATGGCGCTTTGAATCCACGTGTCGAGCGGTACCGCTTCCAGATAGCCGAGCGCGAAGAGGAGCACGCAGTCGGCCACCTTGTCGCCGACGCCGACGAACGCCTGCATGGCGTCGCGGGCGTCCTCGTAGGTCAGCCCAGACACGTCCGCGGGCGTCGCTTCCCCCGAGGCGAGGAGTTCGGCGGATTTCTTGACGTACGGCGCTCTGTAGCCGAGTTTCAACGCTCGGAGGTCCGACTCGTTCGCCGCGGCCAACTGCGTCGGCGTCGGGAATGAGTGGTAGGTCTTCCCGTCGAACTCGATGGCGTCTCCGAACTGCCGGGCCAGCGCGGTTTGCATCCCGTAGATTCGACTGACGCGCATCTGGGCCGAGCAGATGAACGAGACGAGACAGGGGAAGAACGGGTCGCGGACGATACGCATCCCGCGATACTCGTCGTAGGCTGCTTCGACCAGCGGATCCTCGGGCGTCGCGTCGATTATCGCGTCCAAGTCGTCATCGAGGCGGAGAAGGGAGACGAGGAGCGATTCGGCGTCCGTCGTCGCCACCCACTCCAACAGGCCGTCCCGCTGGCGGGCGCGAACGACTTCGTCCTCCACGACGGTGTAGTACCACGCCGACCCGCCGTAGGCGCGAGTCGTCTCGTACATCCGTCCGTCCTCGCGCCGCCAGAGGTAGCTTTGGCCGCTCTCGACGGTCGATTGCAGGTCGAACCCACCCGGAAGGTCTTCGACGGGTATCGAACCGGTTTCCATCGCTCGGGGATGGGTATCGCGGGAAAGCAACTCTTTCGATTCACCACGTCGCGGCAAGGACCCGTCGCCAGTTCTCGTGAGCCACCTCGGCAAGGTCATCGTCGGTGAACCCCCGTTCTCGAAGCGCGGCCAGAACGTCGGGGAGGCCGGTCACGTCGCCCACCTCGTCCGGAACGCGCGCGCCGTCGAAATCCGATCCGAGGACGACGTGGGAGACACCGACGCGGTCGGCGACGTACTCGATGTGGTCGACGATGTCGGCCATGGTCGCGGTGGCCTCCGGGTCGGGTTCGTCCGAGAGGACCATGTCGAAGAAACCGATACCGACGACGCCGTTCGAGTCGGCCACCGCGTCTATCTGCTCGTCGGTCAGGCACCGCGAGTGAGGTGCGAGGCCGTGGACGCCCATGTGAGTGGCGACGAGGGGGTCGCTGCTCGTCTCGGCGACGTCCCAAAACCCCGTTTCGGTCAGATGTGCACAGTCGACGACGATTCCTCGTTCGTTACAGGCGCGGACGAGGTCCCGACCCGCGTCGGTCAACCCGTCGCCGATGTCGGGACCGCTCGGGTACTTGGTGGGGACACCAGCGCCGAAGGCGTTCGGGCGACTCCACACCGGACCGATGGAACGGACGCCCGCGGCGTAGAGGAAATCGAGGTTCGAGCAGTCGGGGGCGACACCTGCCGCGCCCTCGATGTGTGCGATCGCACCGAGGTCGCCGGAGTCGAGACAGGCGTCGAAGTCGTCCACCGAGCGGACGACGCGAAAGTCGTCGGCGGTGGCGGCGAGACGGTGGAGGAGTTCGAGCATCCGATACGTCGTCTCGCGTGCGCCCTCGTGGTCGAGCGCGTCCGGAATGCGAAACTCGTAGCCGTCGTCCGTCCATCGGAGTTCGTGGTCGTCGTCTCCCAGTGCGAAGGTGGCGAAAAATCCGACGCCGAGTCCGGCCTCCCGAGCGCGTGGGAGGTCGAGGTGGGTCGTCGGTTCCTCGACTGCACCGGTGAACGCCGCCACGGGGTCGTCGGTTCCGTACAATCGGAGAAGCGTATCGTTGTGGCCGTCCACCACTGGCGGAGTCGTCATTGCTACTGCTGGGTCCGAAGCGGACATAAGTAGTGGTGTGACGTGTCAAAAGGGCTATAAAGGGCGAAAATTCATACTATTGGCCCTGTAATTACTCTTGGGAGTATGAACTGTAGAGTTGTCGTCGAAGCCGCGATACCGGTATACGACGTGAAAACGCCGGATGAGGCGGTGCGTATCGCCATTTCGAAGACTGGCGAGATGCTCAATCCCGACCTGAACTACGTCGAAATAAACATGGGGTCACGAACGTCTCCGTCCGGGGAAGACCTCCCACCAGCGTTCATCGCCGCCGACGAGGCGCTCGTCGCCTTGGAGTTGGAGATGACGGTGTTCAACGTCGAGCGAGAGGAACACGCGTCCCGAATCGCTCGCAAGGAAATCGGCCAACGACTGGAGAACATCCCGCTTACCGTCCTCGACGTCGAGATACTCGAGGAGGAAGACGAGGGGGAAACCGACGCTGAGGCCAGCGATGACACCGACGATTCGGACGAGGAGACGGGGGATGACTCGGACGACGTGCTGCCCGAGTTCGAGGACCTCATCGACTGAATCGATATCTGGGGGAACCGTATCGCGCTGTTCGACCGCGGTGACGAATGAGGCGACGGTCGCTGTCGGAGAACCATCCACGGGCCACGGTTCATCGTCCGGAACGCCCGGGACGGTTCACGGGGACGGGACACAAACGATAACCGATGGGACGACCAACCGGGGGATATGACCGAATACACGACGGTTTCGATTCCGAAGGACCTCGCCGACCGCGTCGACGAGACTATCGATGGAACGAGTTTTTCGAGCACCAGCGACCTCGTTCGGTTCCTGCTTCGCAGCATCGTCATTCAACACCAGCGACAGGGTCGCCTGACGGAATCGGAGTTCAGCGAAATCACGGACCAACTGCGCGAGCTGGGATACTTAGAGTAGCTCCACGGGTGGTTCCGCGTCGAGGATGACGAGTTCCCGTTTTCTTCCGCTCCGGTCGAACGCCCCGACCATCTCGGTCGTCCACGGCGGGACCGCGATCAACACCACTTCGTGCAGGTCGTCAGTTTGTGCCACTTCGAGACGACCCTGTGGATGGGAGATGAACCGCCCCTGTGTCTGTCGGGCGGGAATCGAGAGGTCCATGCCGAACACGGCAGTCACCGATCCCCCCGCGTTCGGCGGATAGAAATGGGTGAACACGGGTGCCCCCGGTTCGAGATGGTCCGCACCGTCCAGTTCGCCCGCCGGAGTGACAGCCAACGAGACGGTCAGCTTTTCCGGCTCGGCGTCCGCGGCCAGTTCGAGGAGCGCGTCTCTCAATCCACGGGTGAGGAAGACCACGATGACACATTCGTGTCGTATCGAGATAACGTCATCGCCCGACGGCCCTTCAGGTGATAAATTAATAATGATTCCATGCGTGGCACTCGCATGATAATACAATATCGGAAACTCCTGTATAATTTCATAGATTAAAATAGAAAATTTTATATAATTTAAGATATAACTCATTTCTATGGCAGACAACAGCCTTACTACGTACCTCGAAGAGAACCCACGAATGATCGGCGTGCTGTTCACGATCGTGTTGCTACTATCTCAAACTGGTAACGTAGCAGGTGCCGTGATGACCGGGTCACGCGGACCGTAGATTCGACGTTCCCCTACAGAGGCACCGTGTGACCGAGCTAATCGAATTTCCCCGCATCGACCGCGTAGCTCCACGTGAACTGCCCGTCGAGTCGAACGGGAACGTCTTCCAAGGCGAGAAATCGAGCGAATTCGTCCTTGTCCAACGTAAGCGTGCTGAGTGTTCCGGATGCTAAATACGATTGGTTCGCCTCGTCCAGTTGCAAGTGCACGAACGCACCCATTCCATCGGAGTTGGAGAGATACGTGGTCGGCGTCATTTCGAACTGCTCTCCGTTCGTTTCGATATCGAAAAGAACGGCCGTGATACTCTCTGTCTGCACGACGTTGATGCTCCCGTCCCCGACGACGGTGTACTGCCCTCCGATGATACTCCGGTCGCGGGCGATGTCCAACGCGGCCCAGAGCGGGAATCCGCGGTTCAACAGTCGCGCCATCGTTTTTCCGACACGAACCGCCCCGCTGTTTATCACGTCACTCAGCGTGACAACACCGCCGATGGCTCCCGCCTCGATGAGCGCCATTCCCTGCTCGTAGGACTGACACGCGTTGAGGAGAAACGCCTCGACGCCGATGTCGTCGAGTTCGGCAGCGTCCAGGGTTCCGTCTCGACAGTTGAACCCGCCGTCGTCGATGTGGCCGATGTAGTGGAGGAAATGGGTCTCGGATTCGAGAACCGAACGAAGTTCCGCGACGGACAGATCGTGACGGACGGTCACGTCGAACCGGAGGTTCCGTTCCGAACCGTACACCTCGTCCGCGAGGTTCCGCTCTTCGTCCATCTCGTCGTCGTTGCAGACGACCGTTATGTCTATCTCCCCTTCAGTTGCCGTGCGTTCGAGTCGGTTCCGAAACGCGGTCAACGTCGCTTTGCTCGCGCCGAGCGGCGCGTCGTCGCCGACCCACACCTGTTCGAGCGAGTCGGCCCGTTCCGGTTCCACGAACGAACGCGGCGTCGCCGCCGTTTCCGACGTACTTCTGCTGTGTTCGCTGCTTTCGCTGCTACCACGAACGAACTGGTCGACCGCCGGCACCTGTATCGTCGACGCGGATACCTCCGTGCCGCGTGCGGTCCGAATGACCGCGAGGTCGTCCACGAGAAATGGCAGCATCTCGACGTTGCTCGCCGCCGGGGAGACGTGCGTCGTCAACTGCCACTCGGGAACGAACTCCTCGATGTCCGTGTACGGTATCGAGAGATATCGCTCCAGTCTCTCGGCGGGTGACGCGTCGTATAGGGCCGCAAAATCCAGTTCGACCATCGATTCGAGTTCCCGACGTTCGTAGAGGTCGACCGGATACAACCCCTCGGTTCGGGTCACACAGTCGAGGAGGAACGTCCGTTTCAACACCCGTTCGACCTCGGTTTCGAAGCCACGAGCCACGTCGAGAGGATGCTCGAAGCCGCCCGCGACGATTCGGGGTGTGTTCCCCGGAACGACCGTCGCACCGAGGTAGTATGCGAGCGAGGCGACGGCGTAAACGGATTCGAGCGTCGGTGGTACCTCGATAATCACGCCTGTTTCGGGCGGTCGTAGGTCGTCCGGGATATGAAGCTCGTCGCCGAGTTCGATCGCCGGCGGATGGCCGCGAAGGGTGGGAAACGCTCGCTCGGGACTGGTCGTCTTCAGCGCCGACCCGAACGTCGAAACCGCCGCCATCACGTCCGTCGGGTCGTCCGTCGTCGTCACCGTTCCCGATGGACGACGATGGAACGACCGCCCGCCGACGACGATGTCCGTCTCCGATCCGAACTCGAAGGATATCTCGTCGAACGTTGCACCGATGGAAAGCGTCTCCTCGACGTGGACGTACAGTTTGATGGGCGCACAGAGCTCGATACTGTATGGTCCATCCGGGAGCTCTTCGTTCGCTATTCCCTCGACGCTTCGTACCATCTCGCCGTCCGTATCACGGACGTAGGTGGCGACCGGTGGCGAAAGACGGAAGCCGTCGGTCGAAAGGCGAACTGCGTCGTCGACCGGAAACGGAAACGGATGATTCGCCACCGGTTTCGGTCGAACCGCACCGAACGTCCGAAGCGTACATGTGCGTCGTTCGATGGGGTCCTGTATGATGACCTCGTTCTCCCGACCATCGAACGAGATTGTCACCGAATCCCCTCCGAAACTAGAGGGGAGGAAATCCGGAGCGTATCGGACATACGTCGTATATGTCGACCGAATACTAAAAAACTATCGACGATCTGTAATTCTTACTGTCTCACGAGGATATGAATCCGCGAACCGTTTTCATCAGCAGGGCCGGATATCGTCGGCGGGAGCCATCGAGAGCGTCCGCGAGGATCACAGGGGCGTCGTCGAAGATACCGGGACCGTGTCCGACGAGGATTCGCTCGGGCGCCAACCCGCGCAGATCGTTCGGCGGGAGGAGTCGCACCATGGGGTGGACGCCCAATCGCTCGCGGCCGGTTCGGAAGTAGTCGGCGGTTCCGACGGATTCGGGGACGACGAGCGTTCCGTTCGTCTCGTCGTACAGCGCGGCCTCCTGCCACGCCGGATTGTCCACCAGTCGCAACACGCGCAGTCCGGTGTCGGCGAGCGTCGTCTCGAACCGGCGAACCGGAACCCCGCTCACGCTCCGGCGGACCCACGTGGGGAGATACAACGGCACGTCGTGTCGTTGTGCGATCTCCTTTGCATCGCGCATGTGCCGGTCGAGCAGGACGACGACGCCGGCGACGGAACCAAACTCGGCGAACAGGTCGTCGAGACCGGGGGCGTCGACCGGATCGATGACCCAGACGTCACCGTCGATGGCGAGGGCGTGACTCGCCCGTCCCATCGTCTCCTCCGGATGGGCGAGCCAGCCGACGCCACCGTCCCATCGGTCGATCACTCGATATTCGGTCGGGGAATCGGTTTCTTTCAGCGGCATACCCACAGTAGCGGGCCGACGCGCATAAATCGACGGGGCAACGCTTCCGTCCCGCGGTGGCTACGTGTCGCTCGCGTCCAGCGACTCGACGTACTCGGCGTTTCTCAGAGTTCGCTCGTATCGATTTCGATGTCGGGCGGTGAGATGATGAGAAACTGCCGAAAGTGAACCAGATTTCCGCCCTGTTTTTTCACCGCCGGTGCGAGGTCGGCCGCCAATTCGGACAAGTCCCCGTCGACGGAGAGAACGAGGACGTGCCCGTGCTCGATTGCGCCGAGGCGCTCCGCGATGGGAGTGGTTCCGTCGAGGATGCCGAGGATGACCCGTGCATCCTCGTCGAAATCTATCTCCTGTTCGGCCGCTTGTAAATCCAAATCGAACCCCGAATCGTTCATGGCGGTACCTCTCATCCCCCCGAGAAAAATCCTTGCCTTGGTTCGGATCAGTTGTCGTATTCGCGCTTGAACCCGCGGAATTCCGTCCGATGGGCCTCCTCGTCGGCGAGGATGGTAACGCCGAGGTCCTCGGTAACCGGGTCGTCGGCCTCTCGCGCCGCTGAGATGACGTCACGGTACGTCGAGATGGCGTCCTCTTCGGCTTCGAGGACCCCGTCGATGACCGACAGAACGTCCGTGCTGTCCTCGGGCGGTTGCAGGCCTTCCTGCCGCGCCTCGAAATCGTAGGACGCCGGGGGGCGCTCGTCCAACTGTTTGAGCCGTTGGCCGATCATCTCGGCGTGGCCCAACTCCTCTTGGATGTCCGTTTCGAGGCTTTCTCGCACCTCTTCTGCGCTCACACCTTCGAGGACGATGGAGTTCGTCAGGTAGTTCATCACCGTCTCGATTTCGTCGCTGTACGCCTTTCGAAGGAGATCCGTGACTTCGTTGCTCGTCATCGCCTCGGAGTACGCGGTGGGACTACGTTACGATTGTGGCGAACTCGACCGGCAACCCTTGCCTCACGCAAAACGGTTATATTCCTTGCCACACATTCACATGCCAACGATGGAACAGTACGTTAAAGATTCGCATACGCACGGTGCAAGCGGTGCTATCGTCGACCCGATTCCCACCGGAGGGGTTTTGCCGCATCCGCACCACTGAACGTCGAATCGACACCGAACGGCATCGACTGTGCATCGTGACAGAACGCACGAAATCCGAAGCGGACGACCGACACACCGATCAATGACAGACGAGAACTCACCATCCCGACCGACAGACGACGACCGAGAGAAAGAGACGATGGCGGAAATCAGCCACACACCCCCGTACGAGGCACCCGATGCGAACCGAGTGTTCGAGCGCGGCGGCGAACTGTTGACCGAAGAGCGCCGCTCCTGAGCGGTCGAATCGGAAAAAGAAGTCCCGTTTTTCCCGTTCTCCATCTCCCGTCGAGTCCCCGGACCCCCGTCCCCAGTCCCAACTCAGCGGATCGGTTCCCGTCCGCCGACGGGTTTCGAGGTATCCACGATCTCCGCGCGCGCTCCACCCTTCTTGACTTCGGTCGCAGTCATACATTCGAGGCACCCGAAGACCTCGTTCTCGTTGTTTCCGAACACGCGGGCGAAATCACGCGTCACGAAGGAACCGCAGCTTCGGCATCGGTTTTCGGCTACAGTGTCGCTTCCACTAGCAATCTGGCTGTTTGTCGTTGTCATGCTGAACCTCGTCGATACGACTAACATCAGTGTGGGTACTTTGTTATCCGGTGGCTGTCGGTGCGAAACCAACCACTATCGTTTGGAAAGACAACTCTACGATTTCGGTAACGACCGGTTACTCGGCCGGAACGGCGAAAATTGCCCTTGGAACCACGCGCCACGAGGGTCCGAAATTCGGTGACGGCCTATGCTTTAATGATCGTCCGGGCGGTAGTTTTCGCTGATGCCCAAGATAACACTCGACGAGGAAACCGTTTCGCGTCTCGACAGCCTCCGGGTCGAGGACGAATCCTATGACGAAATCGTCAACGAGCTCATCAACATCTACGAGGCAGAGGAGATGACGCTCTTCCACGGCGGCGACTATTCGAGCGACTGAATCAGTCGGCGTCCCATCGAGCGACGAGAGTTTCTCCCGCGCGCACGCGCTGACCTTTTTTCACTTCGATGTCCGCCACGTCGAACGATTCGGGGAGGAGCACGTCCGCCCTGCTCCCGAAGGCGATGTGTCCGAGTCGCTCCCCGTGAGCCAACTCGTCGCCGGGTTCGACGTAGGGGTGGATTCGCCGGGCGAACGCGCCCGCGATGAGCGTCAGATCGCAGGTCGAAAGGCCGATGTGGACTTTCTCGTTGTTGTCCGACTCCTTGCTGAACGCGGGGCGGTGGGTTCCCGGTTCGTGTTCGACCGATTCGACGCGCCCCGAGAGCGGCGCGCGGTTGACGTGGACGTCCGTCACGTTCATGAACACGCCGACGCGAACGCGGTTTCCCTCCTCGCGTATCACCGAGACGCGCCCGTCGGCGGGTGAGAGAACACCCGCGGAGGGCGGGGAACGCTCCGGGTCGCGGAAGAACAGAAGGACGGCACCCCCCGTCGCGAGCGCCGCGAGCGTAGCGACCGGCGAGAGCAGTCCGAGTGGCCCGGCGAGTAGGAACGGCGGCGCGGCGTATCGCCACGCGCCGGGTGCGACCTTCATCACTCCTGAACCGCGGCCCTGACACGCGCCCACTTCCCGTTCGATTCGAGGCGCGTTTGGAGTTCGTCAGCGTATCGTTGTGCTAGCCCTTCGGCGGCCGTGAGTCGCTCCTCGTCGACGCCGCTTCCGCCACCGCCGCCCAGTCCGAGCGCGTCCTTGACCGACCCGAAGACGCCTCGTCCTTCCTTTTTCGACGACTTTCCGGCCATCGAGTTCATCTGCGACTGGATGTTCTCCATCTCGGGCATCACCTGTCGAACCTTGCTCGTGTCGGCGACGAGTTTCGCGCGCTCGTCGTCGTCGGGGTGTTCGATGTCGAACTCGACTGCGGTCATCACCAGACCCCATTCCTGCCGGGAGAACTGGGAATCGGCGACTTCCTGTGCGAACTCCCTATCGACCGCCATTCTGTCCCCCACGATCATGTCCGTCCACCGTTGTCCACTCATAGGTGACTGTGCTATGGCACGAGACTTGGTAGTTTCGTCTCCGAGAACGGTGCGGGAGACGGGACGGGATACCGAGGAGACGGTGCGGTGACACGTGTGGAGGGCGAAAACCGCCCGGTAGGGAGTGCCTACGGGTGAAAATCCGACGCGTAATCACTGCTTTCCGAAACGAGGGATACAGAATCAAAAACCGAGGGTCGAACCGCGCGCGAGTCAGTTGTATGGATAGCGCGCGTGGTTGCCACAGTCGCAGGTAATGACGACGTGGCCGTCCTGTAATCGGACGCGGGCGTTCTTTCCGGGACGGAGGTACGCATCACAGGCATCGCAGCTAAATCGCTTGAACTGCCGGGGAAGCGAGAGGCGGTGTCGCTCGGCGATTCGCCTGGCGAGGCGGACGTACTCCCGCGCTCTGTCGTCGTTGCACTCCGTAGTGGCGTCCCGTGCAAGTACTTCGAGACGCTCTATTCGCTCTTGAGCTACAGTCATTCGGAATGGGGGGGTGGGGGGTTTCCGGGGCGAGACAGGACAAGGATAGAAATCGTTCCTGTATTGCCCCATGCGAGTCATGCTCGTACGGGAACAAATACTTTGCGGTCGTTCAATGAGTCCTTTCCGAAAGGAGTAATTGGGCGCTATGCAATCTCCCGCGCAGTGCGCGTACTCAACTATCTCGAACTCGAATCTCGGTTGGCCCGAAGCGGCATCGGCACCTCCACGAAGCAGCAACGCAAGGCGTTAGCGGAAACCGACGTCGACGTCATCACGTCGCCGTGGGCGGGGGAAACCCCGGTTCATGCACTCGCGTCCGGGGCAGTAGGGGGCCGTTTCTTCGCCGACTTCGACGTGGCCCACTGCAACCTCATCGGGCCGGGTTCGGTCGCCGTCGCGCGCCACGCGAAACGGAACGACATTCCGCTCGTCCTCCACTCGCACGTCACGAGCGAGGACTTCGCGGAGAGCTTTCGCGGGTCAAGTCTCGTCGCGCGCCCCCTCGGACGCTATCTGAAGTGGTTCTATTCGCAGGCGGACCTCGTGTTGTGTCCTAGCGAATACACGAAATCCGTCCTCGAACGCTACCCCGTCGACGCGCCGATTCACCCCATCTCGAACGGCGTCGACGCGGAGTCGTTGGACGGCTTCGAATCCCTCCGCGAGGAGTACCGCGCGCGCTACGATTTGGACGGCATGGTCGTCTTCGCCCTGGGGAACGTCTTCGAACGCAAGGGCCTCACGACGTTCTGCCGGGTCGCCGAGCGGACCGACTTCGACTTCGCGTGGTTCGGGACGGTGGACGACGGGCCGCACGCCAGTTCGACGGTCAAGAAGTGGACCGAGAACCCGCCGGACAACGTGACGTTCTCCGGGTGGGTGGAGGACAAACGCGGCGCGTTCGCGGCGGGGGACGTGTTCTGCTTCCCGGCGAAGGTGGAAAATCAGGGCATCGTCGTCCTCGAAGCCATGGCGTGTGGCAAAGCCGTCGTGCTTCGGGATATCCCCGTGTTCGACGAGTTCTTCACGCACGGCGTGGACTGCCTGAAGTGCGAGACGGAAGACGAGTTCCGACGCGCGCTCGAACTGCTCCACCGCGACCCCGAACTCCGGGAGCGACTGGGGGAGAACGGTCGGAAGACGGCGAGCGAACACAGTCTCAAGCGCGTCGGGGAACGACTTGTCGAGGAGTATTCAAAACTCGTCTGAAGTCATAAGCACTTAACTCCCCGTCGTCGAATGGCCGAACAATGAGCCGATGGGTCGCCGCCTTCACGGACACATATTTACCGACCATCAACGGCGTCACCTACACGATTCGAACGTGGCGCGATTTCTGGGAGAAGACCGGTAGCCGAATGGACGTGGTGTACCCCCAGTCCGATGAGTACACGCCGGAGCAGGGCGAACATCCCATCGGAAGCCTGCCGTTTCCCTTCTACGACGGCTATCGACTCGGAACACCGCGGATTCCGAAGGCCGTTCTCGACGCCGAAATCGTCCACTCTCACACGCCGTTCGCCATCGGCCTCGGCGGCCTCCGACTCGCACGAAAACACGACCGACCGTTCGTGACCTCGTATCACACGCCGACTGGGGAGTATGCGGACTATCTCGTCTCGAACGAGTCGGTCGCCGACTACGTGGAACGGGCGGCGGGCGCGTACGAACGGTGGTTCTTCGGACAGTCGGACGCCGTGCTGACGCCGAGCGAGGCGACCAGGAAACACGTCGTCGAAACCGTCGGCATCGATGCGCCCGTTCACGTCGTCCCGAACGGTATCGACGTCGAGCGGTTTCACCCGGTCGAAACGGGGGCGTTCGTCCGAAAGTACGACCTCGACGTCGACCGGCCGCTTATCGGCTACACGGGGCGTCACGGGTTCGAAAAGCGCCTGTCGGAAGTCATTTCTGCCGCCGACGGCATGGACGTGACCGTCGTCTTCGGCGGCGACGGTCCCGCCCGAAAGACGCTCGAAAAACAGGCTCGCGACCACGACGTGGACGTCCGTTTCCTCGGCTTCCTCGACCGGGACGAGATGGCGTCCTTTTACTCCGCCCTCGACGTGTTCGCGTTCCCCAGTCCCGTCGAAACGCAGGGTCTCGTCGCGCTGGAAGCGAACGCCTGCGGCACCCCCGTGGTCGGTGCGAACGCCGGGGCGCTGTCGAACACCATCGTCGACGGGGAGACCGGCTACCACTTCGAGAGCGGTGACATCGAAGGCGTTCGGGCGTCGATTCGCCGCGCGCTCGAAGAACGCGAGCGTCTCCGGGAATCGTGTCTCGCCCGCAGAAACGAAATCAGCGTCGAACGAGCGGTCGAAGGGTTGGAGTGGGTGTACGAACGCGTCGTTTAGAGTTCGACGCGCTCGACGATGTGGTCGCTCCCTTCGCGGACGTTCAGGGCGACGATTCGGATGTCGTCTTCCAGTCCCGACCCGTGGAGTTTTGCCTTGAGCAGGTTATCGACCTGATACACGCCCGCCGCGTTCAGCATCTCGATTTCGACGAGGACCGGCACGGTGTCGCCCTGTCGCAGGCTGACCTTCTTGATAGCTTGGCTGGAAACGGTGTTGATGCCGCGACCACCCTTCTCGTAGGGGATGCGCGAGCGGCCGTGTTCCATGTCGAGCGCGTCCGAGACGCGGATGACGCCCGCTTCGGTCGTCAGCGGGTCCTCCTCGGTGTGGTGGCAGAGGATGGCGTGGAGGATTTCGCCCTTCATCCGAACCGTGTTTTCGACGTCGTAGAAGTTCGGCAGTACGCGGTCGAGGATGTCCGACGCGAGCGGAATCGAGTAGTAAGAGTGGTCGTCGCGGTGGACGATATGGCCGATGTCGTGGAGCGTCGCGGCGAACGCGACGATGACGCTCTCGTCCGCCTCGTCCAGTCCCTCGTCCGCCGCGCCGTTGAACTCGACGCCGCCGCGTTTCAGCAGGTCGTAGAGCAAAAGCGCGCGGTTTCGAACGATTTCGATGTGTTTTCGCCCGTGGTCGTTGTACCCCTTTCTCGTCACAGCGTTGACGTTTTGGGCGTCCAGATACGCTTGAATCTCCTCGTCGTTGTGGATAAATTCGAGTACCTCGTTCAGCTTTTCGTCGGGGAAGGCGTGGTCAGCGTCCGGGTCGTACGCACGCCGCCCGTTCTCCGTTTGAGCTTCCATTTCCGCATCTTCCATGGCTCCGATTTCACGTTCTGGGGAGAAAAGCTCTCGGGGAAGGGTCGTTCGAACGCAGTGACCGGGACTCTCGAACGCGAATCGACGGACTTCGAGCGATCACGGACGGGTTTCCATCGTGATGGTTACTGGCAGGCGACCGACGTCATCGTTTCGCGATTTGACCGCGGGAGGGAAACGAAGAGTTGGACGTTTTCGCCCTGTGCGGTCGATTCGGAGTCTCGTCATCGCCCCCCTGAGAAGAGCAAAAAGCCTATAGTTGGCAACGGGTAAGAAACTGGTAGAGGATGTTCGAAATGATACCACTATTCGGGCCGGTTCCCGGAGGGATGGAGCTCGCGGTGATCCTGCTCATCGCGGTTCTCCTGTTCGGTGCAAACAAGATTCCGAAGCTCGCACGCTCCACGGGAGAGGCGATGGGCGAGTTCAAGAAAGGCCGCGAAGAAGTCGAGCAGGAACTGCAGGAGATGCAAGGCTCGAGCTCTTCCAGTACCGCGCGCGAAGTCGAAAGCGAACCGACGACGGCCACCGAAACCGAGACCGAGACCGAGACGGAAACCAAGACCGAGTCGGAATCGTAGTTGTTTTTCCTTCGAGTTATCACATATTACGCGGGGCGTGTGGCCTAGCGGATAGGGCGAGAGGTTCCTAACCTCTCGACCGCGGGTTCGAATCCCGCCACGCCCTGCATAGCGAACGCCAGTGAGCCGTGAGAAGTGACTAGGGATTCGAATCCTGGGAGCCGCAGCCCGGGAAGCGAACGGAGTGAGCGACCCGGACCGTCTCCCTTCGGTTCGAATCCCGCCACGCCCCCTCGTTCACTACGTTCACTCGCGGGAGTTCCGAAAGACGTACTGCGTCTTTCGACGTTCGTGAATCTTCGATTCACTCACTCCCGCCACGCCTTCGCTGCGCTCGCGGGAGTTCCGAGAGGCGCACGGTGTCTTTCGACGTTCGTGAATCATCGATCCACTCACTCCCGCCACGTCTTTTTCGAGTGAGGGCACATGTCGCGTTTCCGTGTGAGGCGCGCGACGCTCGTTTTCCGCCGATTACCGGTAGCGACGTGATGAAAGATTTATCATGTGTCGGAGAAAAGCAACGAATGCGGTAACTTCCGACGAAGATACCGCGAAAACAGCCTAGTCAGGCACGCCGCGTTCGCCTCGAAACGGTGACTCTCCCCGTGCCGAGGAAATGCGGTTCTCTCTCCCCCTTTCGAACGAGCTGACATGGTCGAGAGGTATCTTTCTTCTGAGATGTCGAAACCACCCGACTGGAAACCGATGGTTTCAAATGTGAAAAATAACACATGTATATTAATTTTAATAAGTCTTTTTAATGGATTAGCGTTTGGCGATAGTCAATGGCTAGTGACGAGTCCGAAACGCTCGGGAACGGGGGCCCCGACGACACCGGACCGAACGGTATCCGCCTCTCGGACGGAGTTCCACCACGTGTGGCCGTCGGGTCGTACTCGTGGGAGGAGTTCAAAGAGGAATTTTTCTACGAGGACGGGACGCCGCCGACGAACTGGCGGGGAAAACCGCGTCCGTTTCCGGCCGAGGAGTTCCTCGGCTTCGACCCCGACGGGACCGACGCTCGCGTCGAAACCGCCGCGGAAAACGCGTCGGCGCTCGGGGAATATTTCGAGTCGTTCCTCGACTACGAGGGGACGCCCGTCGCGCTCGGGAGCTACTACTGGGAGCACTTTCGCTACGAGTACTACTACGACCCCAACCGGGAGAAACCGCGCGAACTGCCGCGTGACGAGGAGGGGGACGTCATCGAGTTCGAGAAGGCCGATTGGCTCGGTTTCGCCCCCGACGAACTCCCCGAACGCCTCTTCCGCGGCGCGTTCGCCGGAGATCGCGGAAGCGACCGGTTCGAGGCGTTTCTCGACCCCGCGACCACGCCGGTCACGGTCGGCGAGTACCTGTGGGAGCACTTCCGCTACGAGTACTACTACGACCCCGACCGCGAGAAACCGCACGAAAAACCCCGTGATGAGGAGGGAGACGTCATCGAGTTCGAGAAGGCCGATTGGCTCGGATTCGAGGAGGAGGACCTGCCGGGGTTGCTCACCGAGGGTGCGGCCAAGGCCCGAACACTCCTCGAAGTCGAGGACGAGCGGACGCTCGACGTTCCCGAAGAACTGGACGAGGACGCCTTCTTTTCGACCGTCGAGGGGCACACGACGGTCGTCAACCGATACGATTTGGAGAAGGCGGTCGCGCTCCCGAAGAAGGGCCACTTCCGCGAGGTGGACCGGTACTGGGTGAACAAGCCCTATTCGTTCGTCATCATCTTCCACTCCGAGCGGGAAAACGAGACCAAATACTACCTCGTGGAACCGTATCGGACGCGAATCGAAGAGGACCTTCGGGAGTTCCTGACCGGCAAACTCAGGACCTCGATCAAGTACGCCAGCGACGAGGTGGTCGTGGAGGCCGACGAGGAAGCCCGCGAGGACGTCATCGGGCGCGAGGCGCTTCGCCTCCTGTCGCGCTACGACCTGTACATGCTCGACGACGACCAGATCGCCGACCTGCTAAGCGGGATACTTTCCGGGTACGACGGCGCGCGCGCGACGTGGACGCGGCACGCCGCCGAACTCGAAACTCGAACCGACGACGCGCTTCGAACCCTCCGCGACCGGACGGAACCGTACGTCGAAAGCCTCCGAGAAAGGAAGACGAGCGTCGCAGAGAGAGACGAGCCGAACGCCGAGGACGGTGCCGAAGACGGCGATAGCGAGTCCGGGCCCGAGGGAACCGAACGAGCGAGGCGAGTGGAAACAGAGGAGGAAACGAAGGATGCGAAAGAGGCGGACGACGCGGAAGAAGCGAAGGGAGAGGAGGGTAAGGATATCGATGATATCGAGGATGGTTCCGAGAGCGACGGCTCCGAAGACGCGGTCGAAAGCGACCGGACCGAGGGGGGAGACGAAACTCCAGCAATAGAGGAAGGGGCCGAGGTTGATGGGACGGGTGAAACCGAAGAGGCCGACGGACCTGTCGTCACGACGAAACCGGTCGAACTGTCGGATTCGGTCGACCCGTCGGCCTCGGACGAATCGGCACCTACCGTCGAACCGAGCCGAATCGAGGAGTTGCGGACGCGGTGGGAGGACCTCCTCCGCGAACACGCCGGGGATGAGAGCCTTCGCCGAGCGGTTCGAACCCGAATCGAGGGGATCATCGAGGAACACGAGGTGGACGAGACGGGCGGCGAACTCGACGGCATCATGGCCCGGCCGGAACCCGCCCTGTTGGAGGAGGACGCGGACACGCTGACGGAGTATCAGGTCGAGAAACTGCTGTACGTCCTAAAGCGGAACTTCATCGGGTACGAGCGTATCGACGGCATCAAACACGACATCAACGTGGAGGACATCTCCTGTGACGGCTACGACTCGCCGGTGTTCGTCTACCATTCGGACTACGAGCAGGTCATCACGAACGTCTTTCACGAAGTGACCGAACTGGACGATTTCGTCGTCAAACTCGCCCAACGGTCCGGCAAGGGCATCAGCAAGCGCCAACCGCAGGTCGATGCCACGCTCCCCGACGGGTCGCGTGCCCAGTTGACGCTCGGGCGCGAGGTGTCGGACCACGGGACGAACTACACCATCCGGCAGTTCAAGGACGTGCCGTTCACGCCAATCGACCTCATCAATTGGAACACCTTCTCGCTGGAGGAGATGGCGTTCCTCTGGCTCGCCATCGAGAACCACCGTTCGCTCATCTTCGCCGGGGGGACGGCGTCCGGGAAGACGACGAGCCTCAACGCCGTCTCGCTGTTCATCCCGAGCAACACGAAGATCGTCTCCATCGAGGACACGCGCGAGGTGGAACTGCCCCAGCGCAACTGGATCGCGAGCGTCACCCGCCCCTCGTTCTCGGACGACGACAAGGGCGACGTGGACGAGTTCGACCTGCTGGAGGCCCCGCTCCGCCAACGCCCCGACTACATCGTGATGGGCGAGATTCGGGGGGAAGAGGGGCGAACGCTCTTTCAGGTCATGTCCACGGGACACACGACCTACACGACGTTCCACGCCGATACCGTGGGCGAGGTGCTGAAACGGTTCACGACGGAGCCAATCAACGTCTCGAAGACGCTGTTCACCGCCCTCGATTTGGTGTCCGTCCAGACCCAGACGCGGGTGAAGGGGAGCAAGGTGCGCCGGACGAAGTCGCTGACCGAGATCAACCACTACGACACGGAGAACGATGAGATCAACGTCAAGGACGTGTTCCAGTGGCGCGCCGAAACGGACGAACACGAACCGCTCACCGGGTCGAACACGTTGGAGGAGATAAAGTTCGACCGCGGGTGGGACCAGTCCCGGTTGGACGAGGAATTCCTGAAACGGCGGACCATCCTCGCCTACCTTATCGACAACGGCCTGAACGAGTACACGCAGGTCGCGGCGACGATTCAGGCGTTCATCAACGATCCCGACACCATCCTCGCGCTGGTGGCGAACGACGCGCTCGAAGACAGCCTCGCCGACCTTCGCGAGATGGAAAGCGTCCTCATCGACATCGACCCCGAAAAGGAGGAGATGGTCCCGCGACCCGATCCGACCCGGGAAATAGCGGATCTGTCGGAGGACATCCTCGCCGAGGCGGAGGACCGACTGTTCGACGACTATCGGGACGTCTCCGTCTCGGAGAAGGGCCTCGCCGTCGCGCTGGCGGACACGGCGAAACCGACGAACGACAGGGGTACCGACGGTCCGCGAGACGGGAGCGAATCGAGCATCGAGCGGGGCTCCGGTTTCGGCCGTGAAGCCGACGTCGAACGGGAATCAGCGAGCGTTCCCGATTCGGCGCTCGACGACGATGACCCGTTCGGCGGGTTCGAGGAGGCAACGGTCACGGACGACGGGAACGACGAGGACGATGAGGACGACGAAGACGAAGGGACGACGGAATCGGAGGACGACGGATGAGTTTCGGTTCCGCGTCCGCACAGGGCGGGTCGAGCGCGGACGCGCTCGCCGACGCCTTCTATCCGCTGTACGAGCGTCTCTTCCCCGAGAACAGCGATTTCGTCGCCGACTTGGAAGGAAAACTCGCCGAGGCGCGGATGTCCGAGACGGCGGAACTGTACCTCTCGCGAGGCCTCGCGATCGGAACGCTCGCCGGACTCGTCCTGTGGTTGGTCGGTCTGTTTCTCGGGTATCTCCTCCTGCGGTCCGGCGTCGTCGGAACGGGCGTTTGGCTCGGAATGCCCGTCTCGGGAACCGTCGCCGACGTGCTGAACGCGCTCAAGGTTCCCGCGCTGGTCCTCGGAACCGGCGTCGTCCTCGGCGCGGTCGGATTTTTGGCCGGTTTCGGAACGGTACTCGTCATCCCGTACAGCCGTGCCGGGGAGCGAAAGCGGGAGATAAACATGCTCCTGCCGGACGCCGTCTCGTTCATGTACGCCCTCTCCATCGGCGGGCTGAATCAACTGGAGATACTGGAGGCGATGGCGAAGGCGGACGACACCTACGGCGAGGTGTCACGCGAGTTCCAGAGCGTCGTGCAGGAAACCGACTACTTCGACATCGACTACCGAAACGCCATCAGAAAGCGGGCGCTCGAAACGCCGAGCGACGAGTTGGCTCAGTTTTTCACCGACATGCTCTCGATAATCAACAGCGGCGGGAACATGACCCGGTTTCTGGACGACAAGAAGGACAAACACATGCGGACGGCCAAACAGGAACAGGAGTTGACGCTCGAAACTCTCGAACTGTTCGGCGAGATGTACATGACGCTCTCGCTGTTTCCCCTGCTCCTCATCATCATTCTCGTCATCATGAGCATGCTCGGAAAGGCACAGGAGATTCTGCTCTACGGGACGGTGTACGCCCTGATTCCGCTCATCGGCGTCGGCTTCCTCGTCCTCGTCTCGACCGTGAAACAGGACGAAGTGGGTGACGGCTACCTCGACTCCGGTGAGGGGACGAACCGCCTCGAAACCGTCTCCGGGTCCGGCCTCCTCCACCTCGGACTCGTCGAGGAGTTCGTCGGCGAGTTTTCCGTCTTCGACCGGATCAAAAGTCGAGAGGGAACCCACACCACCCTCGAACTGCTGAAACGACCGCACGTCTTCTTCCGCGACAACCCGCTGTACGTCCTCGGCATCACGGTTCCGACATCGGTGGTCCTCGTCGCCAGCGCGGTGTGGACGGGGGCCGTGGCGTCGTCGTTCGACGGTCTCCGGGCGAACCCCACGTGGACGACGTTCGTCTACGTCTACATACCGCTGTACGTGAACGGATTTCCGCTCGCCGTCTTCCGCGAATGGAACGTCCGCTCGCGGCACAAGGTGATTCGGAAGCTCTCGGACGACCTCCGAAAACTGTCCAGCGCGAACGACACGGGCCTGACGCTGCTCGAATCCGTGAAGACCGTCGCCGAGACGTCTTCGGGAACGCTCGCCGACGAGTTCGATCGGATGCACGCCAAGGTCCAGTACGGGATGAACATGAAGGCGGCGCTCATCGAGTTCAACAACCGGTATCACATCCCCCGACTCGCCCGGACGGTGAAGCTCATCAGCAAAGCACAGGAAGCGTCGAGCCAGATTACGGCCGTTCTGACCACGGCGGCACAGACCAGCGAGAATCAGGACGACATCGCGCGGGAGCGCCGGTCCCGCGCCCGGATGCAGGTCGTCATCATCATGATGACGTACCTCACGCTCCTCGCCGTGATGGCGATTCTGAAGACGCAGTTCCTCGACGTGATGGCGAACCTCTCGGCGAGCGCGGGCGGAAGCGGAGGTGCCGGCGGAGCGGCGGGTGTGGGTTCGTCCGGTCCGAGTTTCGGCGGCGGCGTCGATACCGAGACGCTCTCGATGCTCTTTTTCCACGCCGTGACGATTCAGGCCATCCTCTCGGGGTTCATCAGCGGGTACATCCGTGACGCGGACCTCCTGTCGGGCGTCAAGTTCGCCGTCGTGCTGGCGACGACGGCGCTCGGCGTGTGGATGGTGGTGGGCTGACCATGGGCGACAGAGGCCAGACGCTGAACGACTACGTGCTCGGTATCAGCGTGTTCCTGCTGACGGTGGCGTTCGTCGTCGCGTTTCTGCCGAGCATCTTCACCCCGTTCAACGCGCCGATAGACGATTCGACCGCCGCTCGCGCGAGCCGCGGTGCGACGTTCATTATCGACGACCTCTCCGTCGAGGGACGAGCGAACGTGTTGGACCAAAGCCGAACCACGACGTTTTTCGAGCAGAACGAGACGGAACTCCGTCGGGTGCTCGGCTTCCCGCGGACGACTGACGTCAACGTCACGCTCGTCGATGCGGAAACCGGAATCGTCAATCGATCCGCAGGTGACGCGCCGGGCGACGATCCGACCGCAGCGACGGATCGCATCGTTCGAATCGGATCGAACACCTACCAACTGACGGTGAGAGTATGGTAGACGACAGGGGGCAGGCGTACACGCTGGAGGGGTTCGTCGGCGCGCTCGTCGTGCTGACCGCCCTGCTGTTCGTCTTCCAGTCCATCGTGCTGACGCCGACGACGGCGGGGACGGTCGACCAGGACGTGAAAGCACAACTCCGCGTCCAAGCGAACGACGCGCTCAGGACCGTCGATAGCGACGGAACGCTGGAAAATCTCACCCGGTACTGGAACGCGAGCGGCGGGTTCGCCTACGCGAACGAAAGCGAAGTGGGATACGGCTCGGAACCGCCCTGCGCGCCCGCCCGTTCCCCGGACGAGGTGTGTGACTCGCTCGGCGAGACCCTCCACGACGCGTTCACGGTTCGCGGCTACACGTACAACCTCTACGTGAGCTATCAACTTCCGGACGACCCGACGGAAGTCGCCACGGAGCGCGTCGTCTACCGCGGCGTGCCGTCGGCCAACGCGGTGACGGCGAGACACACCGTCGTCCTGTACGACGACCAGCGGTTGACCGCCCCGGACGACGGCGGGAACGCGACGCTCGAATCGCTCGGGTCGAACGGGTTCTACGCGTCCGATGCCGACGAGGGCGTCGTCTACAACGTCGTGGAGGTGCGGTTGGTCGTATGGTAGACGGAAGCGAACGCCGTCGCCTGCGCGGCGACGACCGAGGACAACTCATCCTCGTCGGCGCGGTGGTCATCGCAATCGCGCTCGTCGGCGTCGTCGTCGTCCTCAACAGCGTCCTCTACACGGAGAACGTCGCCAACCGGGAACCGATTTCGTCGACGCGCGACGCGCGGGATGCACACACCCTCGTACGGGAGGACATCGGGTCGCTCGTTCGACGGGTCGATTACGAGGAGCGGTACGATTCGCCGAACGCGGTCCGAACAGCGGTCAACGCGAGCGTCGCGGAGTACGGGACGCTCATCGGACTCCGACTCTCCCGGCGCGCGCCCGCCTCGTTGAACCTCACCGTCGTCGACGAAACGGTCGGAACGGGTATCGAACAGGACTCCGGCGGGAACTTCACGAACGCGACCGATGCGAGCAACTGGACCGTCGCGCGGAACGCGGACGTTCGACGGTTCGTCGCGACGGTGAACCGGTCGTCGCTTTCGACCGACGCCAACGCTTCTTTCGCGGTGACGACCACCGACGGGTCCGCGAACTGGACGCTCTCGCTCTCCCGGAACGGGAGCGACGTCGTCGTGCGAACGAGCGGGTCCTCGAGTCCGACGGCGAGTTGTAATGTCACCGCGGACCGACTTCGAATCGACTTCCGCAACGGCACCGTATCGGGCTGTTCGTTCACGTTCGCGGACGGCGTCGGCGACGGCTACGACGTGACGTATCGGAACGGCGCGAACGCGAGCGGAAACTACTCCATCCTCCTCAACGGAACCGACGCGACGATTCCGTCGGAGTCAGTGTGGACCGACTCCGACGCGTCGCCGTACCGAACGTACGTCGTCTACGACGTCTCGGTTCGGTTGACATACGCGACGCCGGAACTGACCTACCGAACGCTCCTTCGAACCGTCCTCTACGAACCATGACTCCCACGCGATTCGCGGCCGACGACAGAGCGGTTTCGACCACCGTCACGTACGTCTTGACGATGGCGATTACGGCGGTGCTCCTCGGCGGACTCATCACTGCCGCCGGGGGACTCGTGGAGAACCAGCGAACGCAGGCGGTACGGAACGAGCTCGGCGTCGTCGGCGAGCGAATGGCGGGCGAGTTGACGAGCGTTGACTCCCTTGTGCGGGTCGGGGAGAACCCCACGGTTCGACTGCGCGCGACGCACCGACGACAGGTCGCGGGCAGATACTACTCGGTCGAACTCGTGACCGACGGGCCGCCGTGTCCCGGTCAACAGTGTCTCGTCCTCTCCACCGACGACGTGACGGTGACGGTCCCGTTCGCCACGGAAACGCCGGTTCGTCGGGGGAACGTGTCCGGCGGCACCGTCGTCATCGAATACGACACCGCGAACGGAACGCTCGGGGTGACGGACCCGTGACGTTCGACGAGCGCGGGGTGAGCGAGGTGCTCGGCTTCGTCTTCATCTTCGCCATCATCGTGGCGTCCGTCGGTCTCCTCTACGTCAGCGGCGTCGGGTCGTTGACCGACGCCCGCAACGCGGAGCAGTCGCGCAACGCCCAACGGGCGTTTTCGGCGCTGGCGACGACGTTCGACGACCTCCAGCGTGGTCGCGCTCCCGCCCGCGCCGGAGAGGTTCGCCTGTCCGGTGGAACGCTGTCGGTGGAACGGGGAACGGAACTCCAAGTCATCGTTGACCAGACGAGTCCGTCCGCGGTCGAGTTCGATCGGACGTTGTCACACGGCGCGCTCGTTTACTCCCACGACGGTACCGTCGTAGAGTATGAGGCGGGGGCCGTCTTCGGTCGAAGCGACGGCGGAAGCCTCACCATTCGCCCGCCGGCGTTCGCCTGCGGACCCGACCGGGCGTTCGTCTCCTCGGTTTCGGTTGAACAGGGAGGTGGCTCCTCCGTGGTCAGCACGCAGGGGTCGGTCCTCCTCGTCGGGCGAACCGCATCGACGGAACTCGTCTTTCCGACGGACGGGACCCCGCAGGACGGGGTACGGGCCACGACGGTCAGGTTGAACGTCGAGTCGTCCCCCAACGGTGCCGCGTGGCGTCGTTACTTCGAAGCCAACGGGTGGTCGAAAAACGGGACGTGGTACGAGTGTCACACCCGGCGGGCGGTCGTTCGCGAGACGACCGTCGTGTTCGCCATCCGGACCTGACCTCACGATGCCCGTTCTATCGTGACCTGATTCATCGTCACGTGGACGCGGAAGTCCTCCGGTTCCCCGACGCTTCCCTCCTCGTGAATCGAGATGAGGACCACCGCGTCGTTGTAGTCGGGGTCGCCGCTGCCGCATTTCCCCGTCCCGATGTCGTCGGTGGTCGCGTCGGCACAGGAGAGTTCGTACACCAGCACGAACTCGTTCGGGTCGAGGTCGAGGTAGCCGGTGTCGTTGATTCGGTCGCCGAGCATCTGGGACATGTTCCGCTGTTCGGGATTCGCGGAGCCGTACCCCGGAACCTCCATCCCGTCGGCGAGGAGTACGACGTTCCCCTCGTTCGTACCCGATCCGTCGGCCTCGACGACGATGTTGGTCATCAGCGACCCTTCGTAGTCGGTCCGGTAGGATTCCCAGACGTAATCGTACTGCTCTCCACCGGATTCGTACTGATTGAGTCGTTTCGTCGACGATGACTCCCAATCGACCGAGCCGATTCCGTACGCGGTTCCCTCCACGCTGATGACGTCGCCCGCGGTCACGTTTTCGGAGAAGTGATAGCCCTCGTCGTGGGTCGGGTCGTTGATGTCGTGTCTGATGACGTCCGTCGACCCGACGCCGTCGCCCCACGGTTCGTAGGTGTCCCCGCCGATGTTGATGCGCATGTTGATGGGGGCGTTTCGTTTCGTCCCGTGAACCTCCCACTCGTCGGTCGTGTCGTTGTAAACCCAGTCCAGATCGGTTCCCGAAGAGATCTCCGTCCCCAACACATCCACGCTGACGGAGGCGTTCCGTTGGGCACTGACGCTGTTGTCGTCGCTCCGGGTCGTCGAACCGCTCAAGATGACTGTCAACGACGCGGTTTCGTTGCCGTCGTCCACCGTTACGGTCCCACCGTCGACGTGCGTTCTGAAGAAGTCCGCCCACGCCCGGTAGTAGTCGCTTTCGACGGTGAGCGTCGCGTTGTCCGGCGGGGAGCACCGCGGCGCGTCGAACGCCTCGCGGAACTCCTCGCTGTCGGCGCGGGAGGCCGTGACGTTTTTCGTTGCCCGGAGTCGCTCGACGGGGCCACTCGCGGACCCGGTGACGTTCACCAACTGAAAGCTGAAGGTGCCGTTTCGGTACTGCATGTCCGGCGGCGATATCATGACGCTCCCGTTGCCGGTTCGCTTCCAGACGCCGCCCGCTTGATACGCCACCACGTCGCCGTCCTCGCCGCGATACTCGATGGCACCGAATTCGATACGCTTGCGACACGCCGCGTTCGACCCGTTCACGAGCGAGATGGTCATGGCCCCGTCGTGTGTGACCTCGACGTTGCCGTCCTGGCCGCTGAAATCGAGGACGTGTTCGTTGTTCGTCCCGAACGCGACCTGACTCAATCTGGCGTCCACCTCCCGCATCGCGTGTTCCGCGTTCCGTACCTCCACCGCTCCACGAATCTCGTGGACGGCCGTCGAACCGATGAGGAGGACGCCCACGACGGAAACCGTCACCAGACCGATCATCAAAACGACACCGATGAGCGGGGATTGCCCGCGGCGGTTTTTTCGAAGAATGTCCGGTTTCCGATGTGTCATAGTTTCGATTTCCATCTCGAACCTGCATAAATCTATGCCAAAAAGTCAACAGAAACGAATGGTCGATAATCGAACCGTACCGTCGACGAACGACCGAGCACGACACAAAAAATTGATACCTTTCTCGTCCGAATTTCCGTATCGTGTTCGACTCGGAGGAGGCGTTCGTCGGCGCACTGCGGTCCCGCTTCGAGTCGTCGCTGATCGCAGTGGCCGACGGCCGACGCGAGGAGTACGACCTCCTCTTTTCACGCGAGGACGTCGAGGGGCGGTTCCGCCCCGAAGATTTCGACCGGATTCACGACGGGTCGCTCCTCCGGCGCGACGCGCGCGAGGACGCCGAAAACGTGTTCCGCGCCGGGTCGCTCGACTTCGCCATCTACACCTTCGACGAAGCCGTCGTCATCCAATTCCTCCACGGCGAAGGGTCGCTGTTCGTCGCGTTCGAGGACGGCGACGTTCCGCTGTTGCAGGCCGTCGAACTGTGTTCGGAATGGGTTCGGTCAGACGTCTGATTCGCCCGTTCGGAATACCGTTCCGCCGCGTGACCGGCCGCAGTGGGCGGATCGGAGGTCGTTCGCTCCGATCAGTTCCCCGACGCTTCCGAGACGCGACGAACCGCAACCCCGTAGAACGGTCGTTGGGCACAGTAGCCGCTCGGTGCGTCCTCGCAGACGAAAATCGTCGCGATTCGGTAGGTTCCGGGCGGAAGTCGCTTCCGCGTCGCCCACGCGATTCCTTCCCGTCTTCGGTTTTCTCCCTCGACGGTGGCGAACAGGTAGCGATGGAGGAGCGTTCGCTCCTCGAAGCAGTCGGCTTGGGTCGGACCGAAGGTCCCCTCGACCCGCCGGACGTCGAGTCGGTCGTTCACGTCCGGGGTCGGGTCGTCCTCGGGCGTGATGTCACAGGTGTACAACAACCGCGGCGGCCCCTCGGATTCGGTCCGCGTCGCCGTCGCGTTCGCTGCCCCGAAGGCCGCGAACGTCCCCGTCGCGGCCATTCGGCGAAGCAGTTCGCGTCTCGTTTGGGTCGTGTTCGGTGTCATGGGTGGCATCCCCGACTCGCGCCGCTTACCATCGGGACGCGATTAGTTGTTCTGCTCCGTCACACCGAGGAACTGTAAGAACGAAATGAATCGAGAATAACGTTTATGTTCGGCGAACAGGTACGTCGATTATGGTCCTCGAAAACGGTTGGACGGTGTACGACAAATTGGCTGGCGCGCTTGCGCTCGTCCTCATGACCGGTTACTACCTCACACCGGTTCAGAGCGCGGTCGTGGCGACGCTGGACGTCGTTCTCAGCCCGCTCGCCACGCTCGTTCCCGTCTCGGTGTTCCTGTTCGGGTTGGCCGGTGCGACCGGACTGTACTCGACGACGCTTCAACTCCTCCTGCAGGACTCCGACGCGATGGAGCGATTACAGGAACGGATGAAAACCCTGCAGAGGGAACTGCAATCGCCGCCGGACGACGATGCGGACGCCCTCGGAGACGACCAACGCGAACTGATGCGGTCGTGGATGACGATGCTGAAACTGCAGTTCCGCCCGATGGTGTGGAGCATGCTGCTCACGATACCGGTGTTCCTGTGGATTCGCTGGGCGATGATGAATCCCGCGGCGGCGACGATTCCGGTCGCGCTCTCGCTCCCCGTCGTCGGGCACGTTGCACTGACCGCCACCCTCGTCGGCCCGGTGAAAGTCTGGCTCGTCTGGTACCTCGGCGGGTCGATTTCGTTCACTTTCGTCTCGCGGCGCGTGCTCTCGCGCGTCCTCGCGTGAACGCGAAAAACGGAAGACAAAAAGAACGAAAACCCAAATCGGAACTCCTCCACCCCAACCCGGCGACTCGTCTACGTCGGCATGATGACCGCACGGCCCTCGATTTCGCCGTGTTCCAGCTTTTCCGCGACGGAGTTGATGTCGTCGAGGTCGTACCTCGTCGTGTGAAGCGTCACGTCGCCGCGCTCGACGAGTTTCACGAGTTCCTGTAGTTCCGTGTAGCGGCCCACCAGCGTTCCGCGGTAGGCGAACTCGCCGTCCACGAGCGACTGGGAGGGTTCGTGAACGTGGCCGCCGTAGCCGACGATGTGGTGGTCGCCGCCGGGCGCGACGATGTCAGGGGCGTAGCCCGTCGTCTCGTCCGCGCCCACGAAGTCGATGACCTGTTCGGCACCCGCCCCGTCCGTGATATCCGTTATCGTGTCCGGGACGTCCTCCGAATTCGGGTCCACCGTGTGGTGTGCGCCGAGGCCGTCGGCCAAGTCGCGGGCGTCCGCCTTCACGTCGAGGGCGGTGATTTCGGCGGCGCTCATCGCGTCCAGACATTGCAGGCCGATGTGGCCCAATCCGCCGACGCCGATGACGACGGCGTGGTCGCCGGGGTTGAGTTCGCGGGCGGCCTTCTTGACCGCGTGGTAAGCCGTGATTCCGGCGTCGGCGTGCGGTGCGATGTCCACGGGGTCCACCCCGTCGGGGAGAGGAATGACCGCACGCTCGTTGGTGAGCAGGTATTCGGCGAACCCGCCGTCGGTCGTCAGGCCGGGAAACTGGACGTTCTCGCAGTACATGTCCTCGCCGAGGCGACACTGGCGACACTGCCCGCAGGTCATCACCGGATGGCAGATGACCGTGTCGCCCTCCTCGACGGTTCGGACCTCGCTCCCGACTTCGACCACCTCCCCGGCGTTCTCGTGGCCGAGCGTCATCGGGAGTTCCTGTTCCACGTAGTCCGTCCACATTCCCTCGATGACGTGGTTGTCCGTCTGGCACCACCCCGCGCCCCGAACCTTCACGACGACGTGATTCGACCGACTCGCCTCCGGCCGGTCCACGTCGTCGATTTGCAGGGCGTCTTCCATATCCTCCGTGTACTCGTGCAGGCGTGCGGCTTCCATGGCGCGTAGAATAACCGCCGAATTACGCATAAACATTCGTGTACTACCCAGCTCGGATATGATTTCCGCACCACATATAACACGATTGTAAGTGAAGGTTATGTGCTAGTAGCCCGTTACCTTGGGCGGTATGTACCGTGGAACCGGAGACGGTCGATGGGAGGACGAGGAGGACCTGTTCGTCATCGACTCACACATTCACTTCTGGGACGCGAGCGAGGAGAACATCATTCACGAGGGCGGCGAGCAGTTCATCCGCTGTTTTTACGACTACCACACCGGGTTCACGCCGGCGGAACGGGAGTGGACGTTGGAGGAGTATCGCAAGTATTCACAGGAGCGCATGATAGAGGACCTGTTCGGCAACGGTGCCGTGGACATGGGTATCTTCCAGCCGACGCACTTGGAGGAGTTCTACGACGAGGGCTTCAACACGGTGGATACGAACGCCGACTTCGCGGCCGACCACGAGGATCGCTTCATCGTCAACGGTCGCTTCGACCCGCGCGAAGGCGAGGAGGGATTGGAGGAACTCGAACGCCAGAAGGAGGAGTTCGACATCCAAGGCGTGAAACTCTACACCGCCGAGTGGCTCGACGACTCGAAGGGGTGGCGACTCGACAGCGAGGAGGCGTTCGAGTATCTGGAGAAGTGTGTCGAACTGGGCATCGAGAACATCCACCCGCACAAGGGTCCGACGATTCGGCCGCTGAACAAGGACGCCTTCGACGTGAAGGACGTGGACGACGCCGCCACGTCGTTCCCGGACCTGAACTTCGTCGTGGAACACGTCGGTCTCCCGCGATTGGACGACTTCTGTTGGCTGGCCGCGCAGGAACCCAACGTCTACGGCGGCCTCGCGGTGGCCGCGCCGATGGCGCAGAACCGCCCGCGAAAGTTCGGGGAGATAATGGGCGAACTCCTCTACTGGCTCGGCGAGGACCGCCTGCTGTTCGGGAGCGACTACGCGCTGTGGAACCCCGACTGGCTGGTCGAAACGGTCATGAACGCCGAACTGACCGAGGTACAGAAAGATGAGTACGGCGTCGAGTTGACGCCGGAAGTCATGCGCAAAATCATGGGTGAGAACGCCGCCCGGTTGTACGACATCGACATCGAGGAGAAAAAGCGGCAGTTCCGCGAGGACGCCATCACCGAACAGTTCGGATTGGAAACGCACTACGAAACGACGGACTCCACGACGGCCGACTGACCATGTCGACGGACACTCCGAACGCGAACGAACCGGAGACGAGCGATTCGGAAACGCATGCGTCGAAATCGAACGAGTCGAGAACGGACGAGTCGAAAACGGACGACCCGGACGGAAACGGCGAGGGGATTCCGACCCGAGCGGCCGTCCGGTCGGCGCTCGACGCCGTGACCGACCCCGAACTCGACCGGTCCATCGTGGAACTCGACTACATCGACGACATCGAAATCGAGAGCGGCGAACGCGACGAGTCCGACGACCCCGAAAAACCCGGCGCGCACGTCGGAGTGACGTTCACGCTCCCGACGGCGTGGTGCTCGCCGGCCTTCGCGTGGATGATGGCCCTCGACGGACGGGAGGCCGTCGAAGCGATTTCGGGCGTCGCCCGCTGTGAGATGTACCTGAACGACCACATGCACGCACAGGAAGTCACGGGAGGCGTCAACGGCGGGCGGGACTTCGACGAGACGTTTCCCGACGCCGACGGGGGACTCGAGGCGACCCGCGCGACACTCGATTCGAAGGCTCGACTCGCACGGCAGTACGTCGCCGTCGAGGCGCTGCTGGCCGCGAGCGTGACCCACGAGCAGATAGCGGTACTGTCCCGCGAGGACGTGAATTTCCTTCCCGGCGGGGAGTACGCCACCGTCGGCGTTCGGGACGGCGCGCTCGCCGTCGTGGTGGACGCCGACCCGCTGGTTCGGTATCTCGAAAAGGGAACGCAAGTGGGCTGTTTCGCCGACGGCGACGGACGCCTCTTTCGAACGCCGGAGGGGGACCCCATCGACCCGGACCGGGCCGAACTCGTCCACCGCCGGGCGCGACTCGCACGGGTGAACATGGACGGACAGGGCGGCGTCTGCGATGCCCTTCACGAGGCACGTCGTTCCGAATCAGCGCGTCGGTAGCCGTGTCTGTCGAGATCGTTCACATACCTCGGCTTCGAGGTCCAGCAAGCGTCGCTTCGTCGCGACTCCGTCGGCCGCCGAATACCCCTTCAGCGACCCGTCGCTCCCCACGACTCGATGACACGGAACCACCAACGGGACCGGATTTCGACCGCACGCTTGCCCGATGGCAATGGGTGTCGTGTCGAGGGCCGTGGCAAGTTCGCCGTACGTCCGCGTTTCCCCGTACGGTATGTCGGCCATCGCGTTCATCACCGTCCCTGTCATCCCGTCGGGGACGGTCACGTGCAGGTCGAAGTCCACGCGGTCGCCCGATTCGTACTCTCGTATCTGGTTCCGGATTTCCCCGCTCGATTCAGAAACGAGCGACTCGTCGATGTCGATGGTCGTTTCGAAGATGTCTGCGTTCATATTGGTGCTCCTGCCGGTGTCCGAACTCCTTCGTGATTCCCTATGCCGGTGGAGGATATGACTCCTGGGCGCGGACCGAAACTGATCCCGGTCGAATATGCGACTTCGACGCGCTCGTCGCGTGTGATTAGATGGTGATTCGAGACCGGAATTCGGGGACTCCCGTTACACCGGTCTCGACTCGAAACAGCGCACCCGCTGCGGGCCCGTTCGCTTCCTTGTCTTCTCCGCCACCGGAGGTCACGTAGGCGTCCGCGTACTCCTCCCCGCCGAACGTTATACTGGTCGTCTTCTTCGCGGGCAAGTCGATTTTCCTCTCTTGGGTTCCATCCGGCGAAAAACGGTAGAGGCCTCCACCGTTGTAGCGAGCGGACCAGATGTGTCCCTCCGAATCGACGGTCAGTCCATCGGGAACTCCGTCCCCTTCTGGGGTCCGTACGAACGTCGTTTGGTTGGATATCTCGCCCGTTTCCACCTCGTAATCGAACAGATAGATCTTCCGCTCGTTCGATTCGGTCACGTACATCCGTTCTCGGTCGGGAGTGAACCCCATGCCGTTCGGAATATCCATCCCGTCCAGCACCTCGACGATACTCCCATCGGTGTCGAGTCGATACAGACTGCCGAGATGGTCCTCCGTCGGCATGGTCCCACAGAACACGCGTCCTTTCGGATCCGCGATTACGTCGTTAAATCGGGAGTCCCCTTCTCCACAGATTCCGTCGACGACGGTGGTGAGACAGCCGTCCTTCCATCGTTTCACTTTCCCCTGTTCCATGAAGAGCAGGAGGGACCCGTCTTCCTGAATCGTGTAGCCGCCGACGACGTCTCCGTCGTAAAACTGCTCGTGCTCCCCGGTGTTCGGATCGTAGCGGAACATCCGACCGGTCGGAATGTCGCCCCAGTACACCCGCCGTTCCGTCGAATGCCAGAGCGGCCCCTCGCCCGTCACACAGTCGTAGTTGGCGATGACCTCGTACTCCTCCGATTCGTCTTCTTTCGCGCTCGACATCTCCGACGTACTACCGCCGCTGACGCCTCCCGTCGCAGCCATGCCCATGAACGCACCCGTTCCTTCGATCACTCGCCGTCGGGAAATCGTCCCCGAACACAGGTCGGTTATCGTTTTTTTAGCCATAACTTCTCACGTGTTATTATTCTAATAATGAATAATAGTTTTTGAAGATAAATATTATTTACAGCGTGGAGGAATTATCGGGGCGACACGAATCGACCGTCAGTTCGGTACCATTCGTGAGGCGATTCGATACGTATGGGTTATCTCACAGATAATTACTACCACTAGAAAAAATAATTAAGTTATGGTAATTCATGGTATTAACTGGAATCGGAGGTCGTTGACCACCCAGCTCGGTTTTGCGATTGGGCGAGCAGCGGCACCCGATGGAGAGGCAATCAATGAGTTCAGACGATTCAAGCGAACCGACAGGCGAGGAACAGACCAGTAACCGATTCGACCGCCGAACGTTCCTGAGCACCGCGGCGGTCTCGCTCAGCGGCGGCGCGGTCGCCACCAGCACTGCGAGTGCCGCCTCGGGGCAGGTCCACACCGAGGCGTTCGACGGAAACGAATGGACGCTTCGCTGGCGCGACGAGTTCAACGCTGGATACATCGACACCGGCATCTGGAACTTCGAAACCGGCAACAACAACGGTTGGGGGAACAACGAACTCCAGTACTATCGGAGCAACAACGCGTGGACCGAGAACGACCACCTCGTCATCGAGGCCCGCGAGGAGCAGTACGGAGGGTATGATTACACCTCCGCGCGGATGACGACCCAAGGAAAGTACAACAAGCAGTACGGTCGAGTGGACGTGCGCGCCAAACTTCCCTACGGACAGGGCATCTGGCCCGCCATCTGGATGCTCGGGTCCAACATCGGCTCCGTCGGGTGGCCCGACTGCGGCGAAATCGACATCATGGAGCTCATCGGCTCCGACCCCGACACCGTTCACGGAACCATTCACGGTCCCGACTCCGGCGGAGCGGGCGTCGGCGGGTCCTACAGCCAGAGCAACTGGTTCTCGGACGCCTATCACACGTTCACGCTGACGTGGTACCCGGACGCCATCAAGTTCTTCGTGGACGGCCAGCAGTTCTTCGTGACCACGCTGTACGACGCACAGAACGCGGGCCGCGAGTGGGTGTTCGACGACGGGCCGTTCTTCTTCCTGCTCAACGTCGCCGTCGGCGGGAACTGGCCGGGCGCGCCCGACGCCAGCACGCAGTTCCCACAGCGGATGGAAGTGGATTACATCCGCGTGTACGACTGGGTCTGAGACGAGTGTGCGAAAAAACGGGCGGACGGTCGAACTCTCTTTTTGACGGGCGGTGACGTCGAGGTGTGTTGGACGAAACGATGACTACCAACTGGCCGTTTCGACGATTGCGACCGTCGACGAGTTGGTTCGCTCGCCTCGTCGTCCGCTTCATCACTCACTCGTGAGTGTTCTGTCCGCGCAATTCGAACATGGCTCCCGGACTCACCGGACAGCCGCACGGTTGACACGCGTGACTGCCCGGCCCGTGCGTCGTGACCAGCAACACAGTCTCGCCACAGGCGGGACAGTTGGGGAACGTTTCTCGTGTCGAACCGTCGTCCGGCGAGTTCTCGGGGAGCATGACTTTCCGATGGATACGGAGACCAGCACGGACCGATTGCACTGTTGGGGCTCTCCACAGGGTGGGCAGTCCGTGAGTTGTCTCCGTGGCAGCAACATTGTACGCTATTGACTTATAATTTGGCAGTTCAAACTGCCATTTTGATACTCTAAAATGTCAGAAGAGTGACGAACCAAATCGAGTAAGTATTCCCTCGTGGTGCTACTGCCAATGACACGGCGAAAACGGGGACGCTGGATGAACACGGCGACGGACCCCGTTTTAGAGTTCTTGGACGACCACGACATCGCCGTCCCAATCGGCGTCCTCGACAACGAACTTCAACCGGGCTATCGAACGATAAAACGAGCGTTGGAGGAGCTAGAAGAACGGGAGTTCATCGAGCGCGACGAGAACTATTCGTCTCATTTTCGGATCACCGAGCGAGGCCGGGAGTATCTGATAGGGGAAATAGATGCGAGCGAAAGATAATATCTGCCCACTATTCAGAAGACCTATCAATTGAATGTCTGATTAAGGATACCTTCTCGACAAAGTTCGCGCCCTACAGTCGATCCATGTTCTTCGAACGCTTCGAACTCCTTCCGCTGGATCTCCTCGCGTGCCTTCGATACTGGAACGAACTGACGAACAGGAGAAAACTCGCCACGACGGCGTGGCCGGACCCCATGTACGTCGCACCCGTGGCGAAGGTCAGTCCGGCGACAAAAAGCGCCATCAGCGCACAGGACAGGGAGATTCGATGCGGTTGTTCGAACAGTTCCGCGCGGAGATAGTGACGAGGAGAGCGCGAGCGACTCATTGACAGCTAATTTGTTGTCGAACCGTATTGTTGTTGGCACTCGGAACGGGACGACGCATGAAATCTTGCTCGTCCATTCCTCAGTGTGTTCGTCATGGACTCGCCGGGAGTCCCGCGAGCGAACGAAGTGAGCGAGGGGGACTACGGCGAGTCCATTGACTGACGCGAGTGAAACGAGCGGAAGGAAATGGACTCGCCGGGATTTGAACAACGCCAAGACGTTCCTGCTCGCTTCGCTCCGCGGGCGTGCGTCTTGTCTAATTAAAATCCCGCTCGTCCATTCCTCACTGCGTTCGTCATGGACTCGCCGGGATTTGAACCCGGGGCCTCTCCCATGCCAAGGGAGTGATCTACCACTGATCTACGAGCCCTCGTCTGCACTCGCTTCTTCCGTGTGACCATTGATAAACCTCTCGAATTTCGTGCCGCCGCGCGGTGGTGTGACACACTGCTCTCGATGAAATGGATTTTCTCGGTCGGGAGGACGATGGCTCCGGGGACTCGTACACGCCGCTGCTCGCTACGAAGTGATGTTGGTGTTGCCGTGACTGCAACTACAGACGTCAATGAAACCGCACCGCCACGGCACCGCGACAGCCACACCCTCCCCAACCGACTCCCTCCCCCGCTTCGCTCCTCCGGTCGTCCCTCGCGCTTGCCAGCAGCCCTCGGATGTGAAATCCTCGGATTGCTGGCGCACGCGCCCACGGCGGTTGGTCGGTATCGCGCGCCGCTGACTTTCGAGGTGGCGTGTGGTAAGGTGCGGTCGCTGTCGGGTGGGCCTTTCGAGGTCTTCTTCGTAGCTGCTGCAGTCGTAACCCGGAATCCGCACTGTACTCGTCGTCTCGAACGCGGTACTCGAATGGAAACCCTTTAAGCCACGAAAACAGAACGCGTCTGTAGGGAACGGCACAGCCGCAAATCCGACTCGTCGTGAGATTTCACGGCTCTGGGATTGCGGACGTGCAACGTGACTCATGTCACGACTGGCGGAACCCACCGCCAGCGTCAGCGGCTCGTGCAGTTCCTATCCTCAAACAATGGCACGAATGCACACCCGACGCCGCGGGTCGTCCGGTTCGGACCGACCAGTGGCAGACGAACCACCGGAGTGGAGCGACGTAGATGCCGACGACGTGGAAGACCGCGTCGTCGAACTCGCGGAACAAGGCTACAACCCGAGCGAAATCGGGGGCAAGCTCCGCGACGAGGGCGTGACCGGCACGCCCGTCCCGAACGTGAAGCTTGCAACGGGCAAGAAAGTAACCGAAATCCTCGAGGAGAACGACGTGGCGAACGAGCTGCCGGAAGACCTCGAGAACCTGATGGTCCGCGCCGTGCGCCTGCGTGAGCACGTCGACGAGAACCCACAGGACAAGCAGAACAAGCGCGCGCTGCAGAACACCGAGTCGAAGGTTCGCCGTCTGGTCAACTACTACCGCGGCGACAAACTCGACGAGGACTTCACGTACACCTACGACAACGCGAAAGAACTCTTCGAATAGATGTCCACGTCCGGTCGAACCGCTTCCGAGGACGCCCGTTCCGCGAGCGACATCGCCGCGACGCTCCGCGACGCCGACTTCGTTCGGCTCGTCGCGCGGGCCGACGGCGACGCGCTCGCATCGAGCGGTCTCCTCGCTCGTGCATGCGCGACCGTCGGGATTCCGTTTCAAGTGAGTGTAACCACCTTGCCCGCCCGACGAGTCGATTCACGTGACGACGAACTCGTCGTCACGGTCGGCGCGAGCGGTGGTGGCGTCTCGCTCCCCGATCGCCCGACGAGCATCGTCGCGTTCGACGTCGCGACCGAACTCGGCGGCAAATCCGACCCGGTGCTGGCGCTTGCCGGTGCCGTTGCGGCGGGGTGTTCGCCGGGAGCGGACGGGACGGCGCGACTGCTCGAAGCGGCGGACGACCGATTGACGCGACGCCCCGGCGTTTCGACGCCGACCGAAGACCTCGCCGACGGACTGGCCCATTCGACGCTTTTCCACGCCGGATTCTCCGGGACGGTGGAATCGGTTCAGGCCGAACTCGCGGAACTCGGCCTGCCGGTCGAACTCGACGACGACGCCCATCGACGGGTCGCTTCGCTCGTCGCGCTCTCGGTCGCCGGACCGGGGAACGCGACGCCGCGAGCGGCCGAAACGGTCGAGCGGGCGCTTCGGCCGTACGAGCTTTCGGACGGTCCGTTTGCGACGGTCGGCGGTTACGCCGACGTTCTCGATGCGGTCTCCCGCGAGCAACCGGGAACCGGCATCGCGCTCGCACTGGGTCACGACGCCCGTGCGCCCGCGCTCGATGCGTGGCGCACGCACGCTGAGACGGCCCACGCGACGCTTCGGGAGGCGACGACGGGACGCTACGACGGCCTGTTCGTCGCCCGAACCGACGACGTTCCGGTCGCGACGGCGGCGCGGCTCCTCGGCGATTTCAGGTCGCCGGAACCGGTCACGCTGGTCGTCACCGACGACGAAGCGGCCGCGGTCGCCATCGGTGACCGCGGGACGGGTGACTCCGACGTGGACGCCCCCGACATCGGGGACGCCATGGAACGAGCGGGGTCGCGACTCGGCGGCGACGGAACCGGAACCGAACGGCGGGGCTACGCACGGTTCGACGCGGACGCGAAGGAGTTCCTTTCGGCGTTCCGGGAGGCACTATGAGACGAGCGACGATTCGAACGGAGTTGGCGGACGCGGAGCGTATCGCGGCGGCAGTCGTGCCCGACAACACGCCCGAAATCGACACGAGCGTGGAGGACGGCGCGATTGTGACGCACATCGAACGCGAAACGACCGGCGGACTCCGGACGACCATCGACGATTACGTCGTGAACCTCTCGGTGGCAACGAAGGTAGTACAGACGGCAAACCAACACACAAACACGAACTATGAGTGAACGATCAGTCTCGAAGAAGTCACAGGAAAAGCGGTGGTACACCGTCCTCGCTCCCGAGCAGTTCGACCGAGAGGAGCTTGGAACGACCCCCGCAGACGAACCGGACAAGGTGCTCGGACGCACCATCGAAACAACGCTCGGCGAACTGACGAACAACGCCAGCGAGAACAACACGAAGTTGGCCTTCAAGATCAACGACGTGGGTAGCGACGCGGCGTACACGGAGTTCGTTCGACACGAACTCACCCGCGACTACCTCCGCAGCCTCGTCCGCCGCGGTGCCTCGAAGGTCGAGGCGTACGTCACGGTGCTGACCTCGGACGACTACCGCGTCCAGATTCAGCCCGTCGCCTTCACGACGAAGAAGGCGGACCACAGCCAGGAGAAGGCCATCCGCCGCACGATGATCGACATCGTGCAGGAGTCCGCGAAGGACCACACCTTCCAGGACCTCATCGACGGCGTCGTCGAAGGTCGCCTCTCCAGCGCGATTTACGGCGAGGCCAAGACGATTTACCCGCTTCGCCGCGTCGAAATCCAGAAAGCGACGCTGGAAGCCCACCCCGACGAGGTCGCCGAGGAAGAGGAGACCTCCGTGGACGTGGACGAGGAAGAAGCCGAAGTCTAACGACGACGCTTTGCGTTTCGTTTTTTGAAACCCGACCGGCGAGAGACGTCCCTTATTTTTCCGTGACGACGACGACGCCGGACATGCCCGCTTTCTCGTGTGGGATACAGAAGTAGGCGTAGTTTCCGGGCACGGTAAACGTGTGTTCGTACGTTCGCCCTTGGTCGACCGCACCCTTTCCTTGGGTCCACGCGTCGCGTGCCGCCCGTTCGGTGTCGTAGCCACCGGACGCGAAGTAGTCGGCATCGTCCGGAATGCCGTCCTCGTAGGCGGTGACGCTGTGGCGTCGCATGCCGGTGTTCTTCCAGATGACGGTGGTTCCGGCTTTCACCTCGAACTTCGTCGGATGGAACGCCATCGCACTCATCCCGATGTCGAAGTCGTCGCCCGAGGTGGACCCGGACCCGGATCCCATGTTCATCACGCTCGAACACCCTGCCAAGGTGGCGGATGTCGCGCCGACGACCCCGGCCAAAAACGCTCGGCGGTTCATGGCTCACGTTCGGTCTTCCCGGCGTATATGTCTCTCGAAACGCGGGTCAGTGCGAAACGGCAAACGAAGTCGAGTTCGTCCTCAGCAGCGCTCCTCGCAGATTCGGTCGATGATTCGACCGGTCGAGAGGAGTTCGCCCTCGTCGGAGTCCAGCGGCGAGGCGCGTCGGACGACGCAGTCGATACCGCGGCGGTCGAGTTCGGCCTCGATGGCGTCGTCGTCGTGGTGCTGGTCGTAGCCCAACACGATGATGTCCGGGTCGAGTTCCTCGATGGGGACGAAGATGTCCTCCGGGTGGCCGACGACCGCGTCGTCCACGACGCCGAGCGCCTCTATCATGTCCCGCCGTTGACGATTCGGCAGAATCGGCGGTTGCTTGTGCGTTACGTTCTCCCGGCGGGCGATGATGACCGACAGTCGGTCGCCCATCGCCGCGGCGTCGCGGAGGTAGTGGACGTGGCCGGGATGAAGGATGTCGAAGGTTCCCTGTGCGAGTACGTGTGTCACTTGTCTTGCAGCTCCTCGTCGATGTCCGCCTGCGTGAAGTCGAAGAACGATTCCGCTTCGGGGAGTTCGACGTCGAGGACGTCGAGCCGTTGTGGGTTCCCCTTTCGGTCGAACGCCTGCCAACTCTTCCGCTCGTAGGGTGCGCCGATGATGATGTGGACGGTCCCTTTCTGGAACGTCCCCAAATCCGTGTCGCTCGGCCTGAGAACGCCGTTCGGGTGCGAGTGTACCGAGCCGACGGCCCTGATGTCGTTGGGGATGGTGCTCGTCTTCACCGTCGCGCTGACGCTGTTCGACTCGGTGCCGGGCATGACGAGTACGTCGGTGATGACGAGACCCTCGCGGTCGAGGCCGAGTTTCCTCGCCTCCTCGCCGCGGAGATAGCCCATGTACTCGTTCGGATGGGCATCGCGGGAGGCTTCGAGGGCGAACGTGAGTGCGCCCTCCGCGATGCCGAGAATTTCGTTCGACCGGAACAGCCGCATGTGATACACTCCGACCGCCCGCGTTCTAAACGTTGCGAAGGGAACGGCGCGGTGTGGGACGATTCCGACTACGGAGCCGTGTTCGCGAACGAGCGGTCGAGAGCGACCCGAAACGAATCGGTTCGCGGCCGGAACGCAGTTGCAAAGCGTTAAAAATAGCGCGGCCGAAAGGACGCACAAGATGAACTCCTCTCAAGACGGTCCCGATGGTGGACCGGATACCCCCGTCGTCTACGAACTCGCGGCGGACTGTACTCTCTCCGACACGTCCGAAGGAGAACTGTATCACGCCGTCGTCAACGGTGTCGTCGATTACGGCGTCTTCGTCGACCTCTCCGACTCGGTCTCCGGTCTCGTTCACGAATCGAATCTCTCTACGTCGTACGACGTCGGCGACGAACTCGTCGTCGAACTCGTCGAAGTCCGGGACAACGGCGACCTGAGTTTCACGCCGGCCGATGCCGACGATGCCGAAACCGTCGCCGTCGCCCACGAGTACGAAGTCGCCGAAACCGGAACACTCTCCGAACAGATCGGCGATACCGTTCACCTCGAAGGCGAAGTCGTTCAGATAAAACAGACGGGCGGCCCGACGATATTCCACGTGAGCGACCACACGGGCATCGTCCCCTGTGCCGCCTTCGAGGAAGCGGGCGTCCGCGCGTATCCCGAAATCGATATCGAGGACCTCGTTCACCTCGTCGGCGTCGTCGAGGAACGCGAAGGGTCCCTCCAAGTCGAGGTCACGTCGCTCACCGCGTTGGAGGGCGAGGAAGAGGACGTCGTCCGCGACAGAATCGAGACGGCGCTCGACGAGCGAGCGGAACCGCACGACGTGGAGCCGCTCATCGAATGGCCAGCGCTGGAACAACTGTTCCCCGATCTCCGGGAAATCGCAAAACAGCTCCGCCGTACGGTCCTCGAAAGCCGACCGATTCGCGTTCGTCACCACGCCGACGGCGACGGAATGTGTGCCAGCCTCCCGGTCGAACTCGCGCTCCAGCGATTCATCGAGGAGACCCACCAAGCGCCCGAGGCGAAGCGTCACCTGTTCAAGCGTCTGCCGAGCAAGGCACCGTTCTACGAGATGGAGGACGTGACCCGCGACCTGAACTTCGCGCTCGAAGATCAGGCCCGACACGGCCAGAAACTCCCGCTCCTGCTCATGCTCGACAACGGGAGCACGGAGGAGGACGTTCCCGCGTACGCCAACCTCGCACACTACGACATCCCGATTCTCGTGGTCGACCACCACCACCCCGACCCGGAAGCCGTGGACCCGTACGTCGACGGCCACGTCAACCCGTACCTCTACGACGAGGATTACCGCATCACGACGGGGATGATGTGCGTCGAACTCGCGCGGATGATTTCGCCGGATATCACGGACGAACTACGCCACGTTCCCGCCGTTGCCGGAATCTCCGACCGCTCCAAGGCGGACGCGATGACGAAATACGTCGAACTCGCCGAATCCGAGGGCTACGACGAGACGTTCCTCTCCGACATGGGCGAAGCGCTCGATTACGGGGCGTTCTGGCTGAAGTACGACCCCGGACGCAACCTCATCAACGACGTGCTCAACGTCGGCTGTGACGACGAGGAACGCCACCGGGAACTCGTCTCGTTCCTCTCGGAGCGCGCCGAGGCCGATACCGAACGGCAACTCGACGCCGCGATGCCGCACGTCAAACACGAACGATTGGCGAGCGAGGCGCACCTCTACCGCGTGGACGTGGAAAACCACGCCTACCGCTTTACCTACCCGCCGCCAGGAAAGACGACCGGCGAAATCCACGACCGCAAGGTCAAGGAGACGGGCGAACCCGTCATCACCATCGGCTACGGGCCGGACTTCGCCGTCCTTCGAAGCGACGGCGTCCGCCTCGACATCCCCGAGATGGTCACGGAACTCAACGAGGAAATCGTCGGCGGCGGCGTCAGCGGCGGCGGCCACCTCGTCGTCGGGAGCATCAAGTTCGTCAAGGGAATGCGCGAGCAGGTTCTCGACGCACTCGTCGAAAAGATGGCCGACGCGGAACTCGACGAGGACCTCCAGAGCACGACGGTCGGACACCAGCAGGACGACTGACGCTTTCGACGGTCAGCGTTCGAACCGAATCTCACGTTTTGCGATCCAAATCGCACCAGCGACGCCGATAGCGACGAACCCGGCGAGACCGACGGGGAACGTGTTTTCGTTCGTTCCCCAGTCCGCACCGAAGACGCGGGTATAATATGCACCGGCCGCATCGCCGTGGAGGACGACGGCGACTTCCCGGTTCTCGCGGGCGGAGTGGTTGTTCCAGTTGAGACTGCCGACGACGACGTGGCGTTCGTCCACGACGACGCCTTTGGCGTGAATCTTCTCGTACCCGTCCGGTCGGGCGAGTTTCGCTTGCAGGGGTAGCCCCTCCGCGTCCGCCCGTTCGTTCAGCCAGTCCACGACTCGCCGGTTATCCTCGCTGACGTACCACGCGCTACCGAGCAGGATTCGAACCTCGACGCCGCGACGGGCGGCGGCCAACGTCGCGCGGACGAACGGTTGGTCGATGCCGCCCGCCGTCATCTGCTGGACGGAAATTGAGTCGTTCGCCGAGCGGAGGAGCGAGAGGACGCCCGATTCGGCGTTATCCGGTGCGGTGAGCACGTCCACCGAATCGACGGACACGCGTTTCGCGGGGAATCGCGTGGGATAGCTCTCGTTCGCGGGCGTCACAGGATTGAACGTCCGTCCCCTCCGAAAATCCGCCCACGAAACCGTGTCGTTCCACGACGTGTCGGCGACGAACACTTCGCGGAGGTCGGTTGCGGCGTCGCCACCGACGACGACGCCCCACCCGCGACTGGCGTGACCGCCGACGCCCGCCGGTTTCCAGTTTTCCGTCATCACGACCGCCTCGTCGTCCGCGATGGCGTATTTCGCGTGATGGAAGTCGTACCGACCCCGTTCTCCGCCGATCACTTCGACGGTGACGCCGTTTCTCGTGAGTCCATCGAGAACCGTCGCCTCGCGATTCGAGATACCGCCGACCGGCGCGTCGTCGACGACGACGTGGACGTTCACACCCCGGTTTTTCGCCGCGACGAGCAGGTCCGCGATGCGACGGGACGTGAACGAGTATCCGGCGAGGAGGATGCGACGGTTCGCGTTCCGAAGCGTTTCGACCGGGACTTCGGGATCGTCCGGGAGTACGAACACCCGAGCGCTCGTGGCCCCCGACCGGGAGATGGAGAAATTCGTCGCGCCCAGCGGTCGCCACTCCTCGGCCTTCGGTCGCCAATACTCGCCCTCCGGGGCATCGACGTAGCGAACCGAATCCACGCGCCCCCGCGTGGAGTTCCATTCGGTAGCTTCGCCACTCTCATCGATTTCGACGGTCGTTTCTCGTCGCAGCGTGATCGTCTCGCCCGAGTTCGCGAGCGAGAGGTTCGAAAGGGAAAGGGTACGAAGCGGAGTGAGGGACTCGGTACGGTTCGGGGCCGTGGAGAACGCGACCCGTCCCGAAACGGTCCGCGCGGGCAGGCGAGCGGTCGATTCGTCGTCGGAAAGCGTCCACCCCGAGAGGTTCGTCTCGTTCGGGAACGAGACGACGACGAACTCGCCGACGTCGTCCATCGCCACGGGGTTCGGATAGACGGCGACGATGGTCGGCAAGCGGGTCGATGGCAGGGCGGACGGTGCCGATTCTGGGGGTGTTCTCGCCGTCCGAATCGGGGCTGCTGGCGTCGCCGACGCTGGGACGGAGGCGAGTACCAAGAGGGCCGCGAACGCGACTTTGGCGAACACGGGAGGTTCTGGTTTCGTCTTCCAATATAAACGCTCGGAGCGGTGGATTTTTGTCCGCTACCTTCGCCTTACCAGTATGGTCGACGTTCCGATTATACTCGAACTGGCGGGCTATGCGTTGGGTGCTGTCGGCGCGGTTCTCGTCTTCTTCGAGTTCTTCCAGATACCGAACTACATCGAGTACGACCCGGACTACAACGATTACACCCTCGATATCTCTCCGATGGAGGTAAAACAGCACACGTGGATCGGGCGCGTCGGCGCGTTCTGCATCGCCGTCGCGTTCGCACTGGAGTTCTTCGCGACGTTCCTCGCTCAGTGAGCGGGGTGGACGATTTCCGCACAGGACGGGCATTCGGCGAACCGTTCCTGCCCTTCGTTGGTGTCGTACTCTATCAGAAGATAGCCACTGGTAATGGTTCCTCCACAGTTCGGACACGTCCCAAGCCGGGCAGATTTGGTCGCCATGAACCTCTCGGTCCAAAAACGGGTTCGATATACTTCGTTATTGACCGATTACGCGTCGGCAAGGGATGCTTACCGGCCGACTACAGCGCCTTCTCGGCCTCGCTCTGGACGAGATATGCGCGGTCGTCGGAGTACTCTCGGACCGAATCGAGCGCGCTTTCGGTGCCGATCTGGTTCAGCGCCCACGCGGCGCTCGCGCGAACGGAATCGTTCTCGTCGTTTTCGAGCGTGTCCGAGAGCGGTTCGATGGCTCGCGTGTCGCCGATGCGACCCAGTGCGCGTGCGGCGTAGCTTCGGACGTCCGGGTCGTCGGCGACGAGTTGATCAGCGACTTCCTGTGTCACCTCGTCGCTTCCTATTTCGCCGAGCGCCTTGATGACCGTCTTCGCCATTCCGGGGTCGGCATCGACGTAATCGACGATGGTGTCGATGGCGTCCTCGCTGCCGGTCTTGCCGAGGATACTGATGGCGTCCTTGTCGCGGCGCTGGGCGCGCTGGAGCATGGGTTCAACCGCGTCCTCGTTGCCCATCCGTTCGAGCGATTCCAGGCAGTGACGTTCCATGAAGTTTGACTGGAGCGAATCGAGCGCGAGGAGGACCATGTCGACGCGGTCACGTTTCTCCCACACCTTGAGCGCGCCCCACTCCGGTGGGTAGTCCTTGCGGTGATTGAGTACGTCGTAATATCCCTCGGCTTCGAGCTGTTCGCGGGTGGACAGGTCGCTCCACTCTTCGGCATCGTCGATGCCGGATTTGAGTTCCTCGGTCGCTTCGACGAGCGTTTCGATGGTGTCCGCGTCCTCGTCCGGGTCGAGGTCCGCGTCGCCGATGGCGGTCGCCGCGGTTTCGAGGATTTCGGCGAGGTCGTCCGCGTTGCGCGAGAGCGTCACGCTGAAATCCGTTTCGAGCGTTTCCTGTACGGTCTCGGCGAAGGATTCGACGACGGTGACGAGTTCCTCGCTCCCGTCGTCGGTCCATCGCGTGTCCGTGATGGTCGAAGCGGCGTCCTCGACGTCGCTGATGACGTCTTCGGCGTACGGGCCGCGCTGGTCTTCGAGTTCGTCACGGAGGTCCGAGAGGTGCGTCTCCAGTTCCTCGCGCGGGTCCTCCGCGTCCTCGTCGTCCTCGTCCGGTTCGGGAAGGTCGGCGCTTTCGAGCAGCCCTTCGATCTTGTCGAGTTGCGCCTCGACGACGTCGAGTTCGGCTTCCGTGTCCGCCGCTTCGAGTTCGGATTCCGCGCTTTCGAGTTGCTCCTCGATGGTCTCCGCACTCACGAGTTCCGTCTCCTCTTCGGCTTCCGCGTCGGAGTCCTGTGTCTCCTCGGCGTCTTCGTCGCTCATGCGTCCACCCCCGGCTGTGCCGTTGCTCTCATATGCGAAAAATTCGGACCGTAGCCATCAAGAGCGTTTCCCTTCTGTCGTCTTCGTCGGGGTCGGCTTTCCCTCCGTCTCACGCCAGTAAAACCCCGGCGCGAGGACGAGATAGGCCAGCGCGAGCGTCAACAGGGCGTACGGGAACGCCCGGCCCTTGAAACCCGGAACGAGAACCGCGAGCGAGTGGACGACGCCCATGATGAGCGCGTCGCGGGCCAATAGGTCGGGGTAGGTTATCGTCGAGACCATCAGCCCGGCGAGGAGATAGGTGAGTGCCACGACGACCATCGGGTCGGTGAATCCCGCGAGGACGCCGGCGGCGAGGACGACGGACGCGAGCGTCGTCGGAATCCCCTCGGTCACGTCGTCGTCGGTGTCGTAGGCGGTGTACAGCCCGAGCCTGACGATGGCCATGGCGACGAACAGCGCCCCGCCGAGCGTCGCGATCGTCACGCGGAGCGAATCGTAGCCCCACGTTTCTCGCACGACGGCGACGACCAGCATCGCGGGTGCGACGGAGAACGAGGCGACGTCGGCCAGCGAATCCAGATACGGTCCCGCCGCGGAACTGCCGACGTGGCGGGCTAACACCCCGTCGAGTCCGTCGGCCACCGCCGCGAGTAGAATGAGGCGCGCGGCCAGCCTCGGGGCCGTGGTGGCGACCGAAACCGCCAGAAAGCCGAGCGCGGCGTTCGATACCGTCACCGCGTCGGCGAGCGAAAGCCGACCCACGAACCGGGGTTTCATACTCGGCGGGTAGTGCGACCGCGAGTGATACCTCTTTTGAAATCACCCCGACCCGTCGGAGAACGGAACGGTCAATACATCTACACGTCCCTCACCACTCGGCCAACTCTCGAATCCGGTCGAACGCGGCGCTCTCGCGCTCGCCGCCGCACGTCCGCGCGACCTCCTCGAAGTAGTCCAATCGGGTTCGGAGTTCCGAGGAGTCATAGCCCTCGACGCCCAACCGGGACGCCGCAACCGTGGCTTCAACGACCGCGGCGAACCCGCGATTGGTCAGCAGAACCCGCCGTTTGCGAACCTCGGATTCGACCGGCGTCAATTCCCATTCCTCCCAGCGTGTTCCGTCCGTTTCCCCCGCACCAATTTGCTCGGCCTCTATTTCGACCCACGCGTCCGCGGAGTCGAGTACCGATTCCGCTTCCTCCCGAATCGAGAGTGCGGCCTCCGCGAAATCCACGGGGTCGCGGGTGAACTGAACGACGCCGCCGCCCCGTCGGTGGAAGTTCCGCCGGGTCCGGGTGTTTCCCCACGTTCGGGCCGTTATCGGGTCGTCGTCACGATTGTCGTCGTTTCCAGCGTGAAGTCCGAGAACGGCCACGTTCCACAAGCCGTTCGGGCCGAGCGTCGTGACGACTGATTCGGTCACGCCCCGCAGTTCGACCGGCCAATCGGCGTGCGTCACGGCGAGATACCCCGCTCCAGCGCGATGAACAGGCCACCCGCTACGATGTCGGCAGTCGTACCGGGATTGATCCCCTCCTCGACCAGCGAGTCCGCGAACGCCGTGACGAGTTCCGGGTTCCCCTCCCGCGCCTCCTGAAGTGCCTCCTGTGCCCGGACGAGGACGCTCTCCGCGACCTTGTTCCCGTGTCGCTTCGCCACGAAGGTGTCCGGTTCACGGGCGAGGAATTCGAGGTACACTTGGGCCGCACGCGCCGAGATACCGCCGTCCAGTTCCGCGATTCGGTCGCTGGCCTCGAAGGTTCGTTCGAACCCGTTCGCCCACTCGCGGGCGACACCGTCGACGTCCTCGCTGAGTTCCATCACGTCGTAGAGCGTGAGATCCCCCTCCCGGAGGGCGGAAATCGCGTCACTTCCGCGGCGAACGTCCAGTTCGTCCATCCCCTCCGGCGGGTCGGTGACGGCCACGTCGACGTATTCGAACGCGCGGTAGAACCCCTCCGCGTCCTCGACCGTCGTCGCCTCCGCGACCTCCGCCACGCCGTCCGGCGACAACTCGTCGGCCTTCACTAGCGGAATCAACAACAGCAACGCGCCGAACTGCGTGTTGCCGCCCTCCTGCTGGCTCATACCTTCGACGGCCTCCTCGAACGCCTCGCCGACGGGCGTCCCCTTCTCGGCCGCTCTGAGACCCGCACCGGACCCGATTGCACCGGCGAGGAAGTGTTCGAAGCGCAAATCGGGAAAATCCCGGTCGCGGTCCACGTTTCCGGGTTTGGGCGTCCCGGCGACTTCCAACAGCAGCGCGAGTTGCGCGTGTTCCGCGGGCGTCACGCCACCACCTCCGCGAACCACTCGTCGGTCGCACGGCGGACGCGGGAGAGCACCTCTGTGTCGTCACTCGGTCGTCCGACGCTCACCGCGTCCGCTCCGTAGTCGAGGTACTCGGCGACCGTCGCCTCGTCGCGGACGCCGTTGTTCGCCACGAGGAAGCAATCGGTGGCGTCCGCGACGTCCGCCACGACGTGTTCCGAATCCATCGCGTCGATGTGGACGATTTCCGCGCCCGCCGCGACGACCTGTCGTGCAACCTCGGGCAGATTCACGCCGGGGACTTCGGTTCGAACTTTGACGCTCACGGTCGCTCCCCCGTCGGTCGCCGTACGGACCTGCCGACGGAGGCGGTCCGGGTTCCGAAGGAGCGATTGTCCGGCACCGACCGCACACATCTCCTCCTGTCGGCAGTGGGCGTTGAGTTCCAGTATCGCGTCGTGGCGCGAACACACCGCCGCCGCTTCCCGAATCGGCGGCAGGGTGGCGGAACGAACGTTGACCGCGGGTCGAACCGGCACGTCCGCGAGCGCGGCGAGTTGTTCGTCCACGAACGCGACGGGATCGTCAGGCAGGAACTCGTTTCGCTCGCGCGACACCAACTGCCGGGCCGTATCCCTCGTCGCCTCGTCCAGCGCGATGCCGCCCAGAAACGCCGCACCGACGTGTTCGGACGCGGTTCGCGCCCAATCCGCGTCGGATTCCCCGCTGAGGCTGGCGACCGCGACCCGTGGCGCGAACATCACGCGACCTCCAGCGCGTCGCTCACGGTGCGGGCGACGCGCGCTGCGTCCTCCGCGTCGTCCATCTTCGTGTCGGTGCGAACGGTCGGGCGGTCGAGCGTCGTTCCGTCTTCCTCGTCCAAGACGAAGGCGTCCGCGAACGGGTACGCCTCCGCCACGCCCGCCGTGCTCGGTCGATAGCCGACCGCGTCCATCAGTTTCGCCGCTGGCCCCGAGAACACGCGGTCCTCGACGAACGGCGAAACGGCGACGACCGTGGTCGATTCGAGCGCCTCGCGGAAGGCGTCCATGGCGAGCATCGGGCCGATACTCGTCACCGGGTTCGACGGGCCGATGACGACGGGGTCGTCCGTCAGCGCGTCGAGTGCGGTTGTCGACGGTCGGGCCTCGCTCGCGCCGCGGAACTCCACGTCCGTGACTTCGGGTTCGCCGCCGCGTGCGACCCAGAACTCCTGAAAGTGCATCTCCCCGTCGGGTGTGTGGATGATGCTCGCGACGGCGTCGTCGCTCATCGGAACGACGTCCATCGGCGAGTCGAACGCGTCAGCCAGAATCCGCGTCGCCTCGGTGAGCGTCTTCCCCTCGTCCAGCAACCCCGTCCGGGTGACGTGAACCGCTCGGTCGCGGTCGCCGAGGAGCATGAACTCCGCGATGCCAGAGAAGCGTCGCCAGCGGGCGATGTCTCGACCCGCAGTCTGCCGGTCGTCCGGGAGGTATCGCGGCCCGTCGGCGAGTCCCGCCGACTCCGCGAGACGGAGGAGTTCGTCGTGCGTCGCCGTCGTGTCGTCCGCGATTCCCCACCACATCTCGCGGTCGAGGACGCCCCCTTGCTGGAACAGCACCGTATCGATGTCGGGGCAGACGAGGAGTCCCCCGAGTTCGACGTCGTCCCCCGTGTTGCCGACGACGGTCGTCTCGTCGCGCGGGAAAATCGACCCGGACCCGTCCAACAGTTTGGGGGTCCCGGTTCCTCCAGAGAGAAACGTGACCATGCTTCGGATTCCTTCGAGAGAGGGCATAAAGCCTCGTCCTTCGGTTTTTATACCATGACGGGCAACGTTCTCGCAATGAAGACTATCAAGGACAGCGTTCACGACCACATCGAGGTCGATGGCGTCGCGGGCGATCTCCTCGATACGCACGCGGTTCAGCGACTCCGACACATCACGCAACTCGGAACGGCCCGTCTCGTCTATCCCTCCGCGAACCACACGCGATTCGAACACAGTCTCGGCGTCTACCACCTCGCCCGTCAAGCCCTCACCAACCTCGGTATCGAGGGAGTGCAAGCGGAGCGCGTTCGCGCGGCCGCCCTCCTCCACGACATCGGCCACTCGCCGTACAGCCACACCATCGAGGACCTCATCCATCGCCGAACGGGGAAGTACCACGACGATGTGTACGACCTCCTCGCGGAATCGGAGGTCGGTGACATCCTCCGCGACCACGCTCTGGACACGGACACCATCGCCGGACTCATCGCGGGCGAGGGCGAACTCGGGCAGGTCGTCTCCGGCGAACTCGACGTGGACCGGATGGACTACCTCGTCCGCGACGCCCACCACACCGGGGTTCCGTACGGCACCATCGACCACGAGCGACTGACGCACGAACTGACGTTCTTCGACGGCAAACTCGTCCTCGCGGAGGGGAACGTCCAAACCGCGGAGAGCCTCCTCGTTGCCCGTGCGCTGATGAACCCGACGGTGTACAACCACCACGTCACGCGAATCAGCAAGTCGATGCTCCAGCGGGCGAGCGAACGGCTCCTCGACTCGCCGGACATCGACGCCGAACGGTTGCGACGGATGGACGATCACGACCTGCTCGTCGCCCTCCGTACGAACCCTGAAACCGCCGAACTCGCCCGACGGCTGTCGGACCGCGACCTCTACAAGCGTGCCGTGTGGGCCGAGATGGTGGACGTTTCGGACGACATCATCGACGCGGACCACGACACCGTCCGCGAGTACGAAGACGACATCGCGGAGTGCGCCGACGTGGATTCGGAACTCGTCACGCTCGACGTTCCGAGCCGCCCGACGATGACCGAGTCGTCGTCGCGCGTCGTCGTCAACGGCGAGATTCGCCCGCTCGCAAAGCAATCGACGCTGGTGCGAGCGCTGCAGCAAGTCCAACGCGACCAGTGGCGACTCGGGGTGTACACGTCGGCCGAGGAGACGGACGCGGTCGGACGGGCGGCCGAACGCGTCCTCGGGTTGGAAACTGACGGCGCGCTCGTCAACGACATTCGAACGGGCGTTCGGACGACGCTGACCGATTTCGAGGAAGAAGAGGAGTAGAGGGAACCCGAATGAGTGTTCGCGGCGGGCGACGAGGCGTTTAAGTCCGACAACTGATAATCGGCATCTATGCTTGTGGAGGGCACCATCCTGTCCGGGCCGACCTTCGAACCCGTGGAAGGCCGCGTCGTCGTCGAGGATGGTACGATAACTGCCATCGAGGAGGAGTCCGTTTCGTCGTCGAACATCGTCTGTCCCGCGTTCGTCAACGCACACACCCACATCGGGGATTCCATCGCGAAGGAGGCCGGTGCGGGCCTCTCGTTGGAGGAACTCGTCGCGCCGCCGGACGGACTCAAACATCGACTCCTCCGGGAAACGTCCCGTGAGAAAAAAGTCGAAGCGATGCGTCGGTCGTTGCAGTTCATGCAGGCGACGGGAACTGCCTCGTTTCTCGAATTTCGGGAGGGCGGCGTCGAGGGCGTCTACGCGCTCCGCGAGGCTGTCGAGGGGTTGGACATCGACCCGTTCATCCTCGGCCGGGAGACGGTCGACGCGATGGAGGCCGCGGACGGCTTCGGTGCGAGCGGAGCCAACGACGCCGAGTTCGCCCGTGAGCGGACGGCGACGAAACGGGCCGAAAAGACGTTCGGAATCCACGCCGGGGAGGCCGATTCGAGCGATATCAACCCGGCGCTCGACCTCTCGCCGGATTTCCTCGTCCACGTCGTCCATCCGGAGCCGATTCACCTCGATAGAATCGAACACAGCGAGATTCCAATCGCGGTCTGCCCCCGCTCGAACCTCGTGACCGGCGTCGGCATGCCGCCGATACGCGATCTCCTCGAACGGACGACTGTCGCGCTCGGGACGGACAACGTGATGTTGAACAGTCCGTCGATGTTCCGGGAGATGGAGTTCACGGCGAAGTTGACGGACATCGCGCCGCGCGAAGTGCTTCGAATGGCGACGCAGAACGGCGCACGCATCGCGGGATTGAACTGCGGCGTTATCGAACCGGGACGCGACGCGAAACTCCTCGTTCTCGACGGCGACTCGAACAACCTCGCCGGAAACCGCGACGTGGTTCGCTCGGTCGTTCGCCGCGCGGGCGCGAACGACGTGACCGACGTGGTGTTGTAATGACCGACGTGGTGTTGTGACCGGTTCGAGCGGCCGCGCGGCGGGTGGCGGTGCCCTCGTCGGAACTAATCGATACGAAACTCCAGCCGTTCGCGGCTTTCGGTCGATGCCGTACTGTTCCCGATTTCATTTCGATTCGAAGGTATGGCCACCAAATGAGTTAAGACAACCCATGCCGTGGCATTCGGTAACACGTCCATGTACGACCGAATTCTCGTGCCCACCGACGGTTCGGAGGAGATGACGTGCGTTCTCGCACACGCCGCCGAACTGGCCGAGGCGCATGGCGCGGAACTGCACGCGATATACGTCATCAACTCCTCGACGTTCGCCAGTTTACCGATGGAGTCATCGTGGGAGGGCGTCACCGACATGCTCCAAGAGGAGGGCGAGTCGGCGCTGGAAGACGCCCGTCGCGCCGTCGAAGGGTACGACGTCTCGCTGACGACGAACCTACTCGAAGGGCCGCCGAGCAAGGAGATAGTCCGCTACGCCGAGTTGGACGGCTTCGACCTCATCGTGATGGGAACGCACGGACGCGGCGGCATCGACCGCCTGCTCCTCGGCAGCGTGGCCGAACGCGTCGTCCGCGCTTCGACCGTTCCCGTCCTCACGGTCCGCGTCGGCGGCGAGGACGACGGTCCCGAAGTGTCGGCGACCGGCAAAGCACAGAGTAGCAGCTAACCGTCGGTTTCAGTTCGCGGGGCGAAGGTGGTCGCAGTCTCCCGCGTGAACGCGCACTTCTCCGTCGTCAGTGTCCACGACGAGCGCCCCCGGCGTGACGATATCGATTGCCTCCCCGACCACGTCTCCTTCGGGCGTTTCGACCCGCACCTGCTGGCCGAGCGTCGCCGACAACTCTCGCCACGCCGGAAGCACGGCGTCGAGGTCGGTCCGGAGCGCGTGGAACTCCTCTACCACCCGCTGGGCGAACACCCGCCGGTTCACCGGCCCGACCACTTCCTGTACGCTCGTCGCGCCCTCCGGAAGGTCGTCGGCCGCGATGTTGACGTTGATTCCGGTGCCGACGATGACCCACGAGACGCGGTTCGCCTCCCCCTCCATCTCGGTGAGGATACCACAGAGCTTGTCTCCTCCCCTCCCCTCGGAAGGGGGTTGTGCTGATTGATTCTCGTTCGCTCGTCCCTCGCTCACGAGAACATCGTTCGGCCACTTGATTTCCGCCGGAACGCCCGCTTCCCGCGCCGCCCGCGTCACGGCGACGGCGGCGGCGAGCGTCAGGAGCGGCGCGTGTGCGGGCGGTATCGTCGGCCGGAGGACGAAGCTCATCCAGATGCCGCCGGACGGCCCGACCCACGCACGTTCGAGACGGCCACGTCCCCCGATCTGTTCGTCCGCAAGCACGACGACGTCCCGCGCGTTCTCCCCGGCCAACTCGCGCGCCCGGTCGTTCGTGCTCCCGATGGAATCGTGATACTCCACCTCGAACGGCGCGTCGAGTCCGTACTCCACCGCCGGGCCGAACTCGGGAACTTCACCGAGGAGATAACCGTCACTCGTACTCTCGATTTCGAAACCGGCGGTACGGAGCGCTTCGACGTGCTTCCAGACGGCGTTCCGCGAAATGTCGAGCGCCGCCGCGAGTTCCGGGCCGGAAACCGGGCCGTCCGCGAGCGCGTCCAAGACGGCCCGCCGTGTCTCGTTCATACCATCCGGTAGGAATCGGTTCGACAAGAATCGTCCCGTTTGGTGGCGTCGAACGAAATTGACGAGTCGGAGTATCGATTCTCGAACGTCGATTCCCCGCTTCGCAAGAAGCAAAGAATATTGTCCGAGAGAAACGACGGCAACCATGCACCGGACGTTCATCGAGCTGTTGGAGAACAACGCCGACCACGCGGCGGAGTTCCGAACCCGTTTCGACGACGTACAGGAGTCCCAGCATCCCGACGTCGTTTCCGTCTGCTGTTCCGATTCCCGCGTCTTGCAGGACCACCTCTGGGGGAACGACGAACCGGGAAGCGTCTTCACCTGCGGCAACATCGGAAACCGCGTCGTCCAGCGAACCGACGCCGGGGAAGTCGTCTCGGGCGACGTCCTCTATCCGGTGGCGCACACGGGAACCGAAACCGTCGTCGTCGTCGGGCACACCGGTTGCGGTGCCGTCACGGCGACTTACGACGCCCTGACGGACGGGGTGTCCGAACCGGCGGGTATCGAACACTGTCTCGACCTGCTGAAACCCCGACTCGAAGCGGGTGTCGAAGCGCTCCCGGACGACGTGGACCGCGCGGGTGCCATCAATCGACTCGTCGAGTACAACGTGGACAGACAGGTCGAGTTCCTCCGCGACAGCGACGACGTCCCGGACGACGTGGACGCCATCGGCGTCGTCTACGACTTTCAGGACGTGTATTCGGGGAATAGGGGAGAGGTCCACGTCATCAACGTGAACGGGGAGACGAGCGTCGATACGCTGCGGGACGACCACCCGGATATCGACGGGCGAATCGAACGCCTCTGGGAGTACTGAGGACGCGACGAAAGTATCGAAAGAACGATAATAACGCCCCGAATCGTTCGACCATGTCCTCCGAGACGAACGCGCTGCTCCGATCGATTCGCCGTTGGTTGCTGATTCTCGTGTTCCTGTTCGGCGTCGCGTTGGTCGTACTCGCTATTGTCGGTGATGACGTGACTGGGTATTCGAACGGTTTCGTCTTCGGAATCGCGGGCTTTCTCGGCGGCGGAATTTCGCTGGTCGCCGGTCTGATGGCGTTTTTCGACCTCATCGCGGAACAGGAGAGCGCGGATACGCGAAACGAGTGACTACTTCACTTCGTTTCCCACATCTTTCGTATCTGTTCCGACGAAATATACGCCCCTACCGAAACGAACACCTTCGAACTTGGCATTGTGTGAGGAGATGACCGAAACGACGATTCACGAGTTGGAAACCGAACGGGAGTGGCTGGACGCGTTTCCGGTGATGGTGCAGTTGCGAACCCATCTCGACGAGGACACGTACCTCGACTATCTGCGAACGATGACGACCGACGGATACCGACTTTTCGCCGTCAGTGTAGACGGGGAAATCGTCACGCTCGCTGGCGTCGGCGTTCAGGTGAACATGTACTACGGTCGCCACGTATGGGTGTACGAGTTGATTACCGACGGCGACCATCGCTCGGAAGGCTACGGGGCGGAACTGCTATCGTTCATCGAGGAGTGGGGAAGAGAGCAAAACTGCGAACTCGTCGCGCTCTCATCGGGTCTCCAACGGGAGGACGCACACCGCTTCTACGAGGACCGAATCGGCATGGAACGGGCTAGCTACGTGTACAAACAACCGTTGCGGTAGCCGCTGCGTCGTTTCCCCCGTGAACGCAGCGAACGGGAGAGAGATTACAGCCCGCTCCACAGGGCGACGAATCCGAACCCGACGATGACGACGCCCGCGAGTTGGCTCACTCGGTACACGTGGGAGCGACTGAACTGGGTGCGGAAACGGCTCACGCCGGTACTCAACGCGAACCACCAGAGCGCCGACCCGAGGAAGACGCCGCCGACCAACGCGACGGCGTCGAGATACTCGCCGGACGTTCCGATTCCCAACCCGGTGAAGATGCCGATGAAAGCGAGGAGGGTCATCGGATTGGTAATCGTCAGTAAGAACGTCGAACCATACTCCCGGACGAGCGTGCGTCCACCCGCGGGAGACACGTCGGCTGTTCTGGGTTCGGAGCTATCTGTGGAAACAGTGAGTTCGGGTGTCGCCGTCGAAGCGCGCGCCGCCGGTTCGCCACGGAACGACCGGACGCCGAAATAGACGAGCAGGAGACCGCCGCCGAGGTGGATGCTCGTCCGGTGAGCGAGCAGTGTCGCGGAGAGCGCCGTGATTCCGAATCCGGCAATCGACCCGTACACCGCGTCCGCGGACGCCGCTCCGAGTCCGCTGACGAACCCCGACCGTCGTCCGTTAGAAAGCGTTCGCTGGATGCAGAGGACTCCGATGGGTCCGACCGGTGCCGCGATGGAGAATCCGAGGACGATACCGCGAACCAGGATGTCGATTGTCGTCGTTAATAGACGTCACCTCTCGACTGCTCGATGGTGGTTCTTGGACAAGTACCTTCCTCAAGTTCGCCGATTGCTACCATTACACACACGCTTCTCTTTCACGTTCGACCGGAATGTGACCGCGGAAGCGGTCGGTGAGAGTCGATCGGTTGGTGGACAGCGTCAATGCGGGAAGGGCTACGACGGACGTTCGTGGAGTTCGTCCCTCGACTCGTACGGATAGCCGTGCAGGGCGCGTTCTTCGAGGCTATCTTCGGTTATCGAATACGTCACGGTGTACCTGAAGTCGGTCGGTTGGACGAGTCGGTTCGTGTCGACTATCCTCCCGTGACAACTGAGGCGAACTCGGAACCGGTCGGACGCCGTCTCCGTCGTCGAAACCGCGGTGCAGTCCGCCCGAACGTCGTCATTCGTATCGAGCGTGTGCCCCCGCGAAGCGAGGAGGTCATTGAACAGGCGGATTCGTTCGTAGTCGATGAGATACTTCCTCGCCGCGGCACCGTCGAGCGTCGCGGGTCGCTCCGGTACGACCGGGTTGCGTTCGCTCACGGTGTTTCCGTCGTAGGGCGAATCCTCGACGAGAAGCGACCCGACTCCAAGGAGGGCGATTCCGACGACGACGATCGCGACGAGAGCTTTCATGGGCGGAATGTATCCGTACTTCGGAAGACGGTGTCAAAAGAATACGGTAGAGTCAAAGAACTGCTGCACATACGGGACCGACCGTCGTTTCGAGGAAAATTCTATCTACGAGGATATCCAACACGGCGCATGAACTCGTCGGTAGTGATGGCCGTAATCGCGGTGTTCTCGGCAGTCGCTTCGATTGCGATGCTCGTCCTCGAAGCGAAACGGTTTCTTCGGGGAGAGGGACGCTACGGGATGCAAAATTCCGAAAGCAAGTAGGTCGACGCTCGACGTAGCATGGTGGTTTTCGCCACCCACCCTACGGGACATCTCCGATTTCCGTACTGCTCACTTCTTCTGGTCTATAACTGCGGGGGGTTTTCGTCCGATTTGTTGTTACTAGTGGAAGGAACGAACTACGGAATTCCAACGCATCGGTGTCGCCGGGCGAGATAGAGAATCGCAATCGGCACGTTCAGTAACGGAACGAAGACGAACAGGTAGAGGAGGGTCGGCGTCCACTCCGACTGCGTGCTCACGTACTTTCGGTCGTGGTAGAGTGCGAACGGAGCGAACAACGAGAATGCATAGCTCACGACGATCAACACCGATGCAGTTTCAGTGAGATATCCCGAAACCTGTGGCCCGACGTACCGAGCGAAGGTGGTGTTTGCGAGTGTTACCGAGAACCAGAGGAGGTAAAGGATCGGTATCGCCACAACCGGAATCCACCAGCTACCGGGGAATATCGCTCTGCGGCTTTTTGTAGTGGACATGGGCTTTCGTCCATTGTACAGATGCGTGGAATCAGTAATAGCTCTTCGTGGGGATTTCCAAACTGCGTATCGGTGTGAGTTACTACCGTTTTCCCGCTGTTCCACTTCGTTCAACTCGCTGAAATCCACATTATCACCTGCCGACATTACGGCGATATGCTCCCGAGAAGCTCGAAATGACACGATACAGGCCTCTAATCGCGCTTCAGAACAGGCCGGTGATGAACCCGATTCCCATAACGATGAGGACGGCGGCGGAGAACGCCGGGAGGTACGGCGTGTACCGCTCGACTCTCTCCTCGTATCGGTGATAGCCCGCGATCAACAGCATCGTCAGACCGACGATACCGACGATGACGGTAATGGCGTACGCGCTCATCAGTTCGAGGCAGTAGTTCGACCCGGCACAGAGCACGATAATCTCGAACTCCTCCTCGTGGGCGAACCCGAGGAGGAACGCGAACCACGCGATTCCGAAGAGACCCCGGTCGGAGGCTTCGTCGAGGTTGCCGTGCGAATGAGAGTGTCCTCCGACGAACGGGACGAACCCTTTCAGACGAGAGAGCCGACCTCCGTCGTCGTGGTCGTGTGAATGACTGCCGTCGTGAGGGTGGCTGTGATCGTGGGAATGACCGTCGTGAGAATGATCGCCGCCATTAGAGTGGCCGTGGTCGTGGCCGTCGTCATGGTCATGAGCCCCGTGAGAATGCCCGTGGAAGTACTCGCGGATACCGAGCGCGATCAGCAAGACACCGGCCACGAGACTTACCGGCCCGCCGATTTGAATACCGTCGAGTATGGTGATCGACTCGTTGACTTGCGTGAGGCTAAAGTACTCTTTGGCGTAGAAGAACACCCCTACCATCGCAATACTGCTGATGAGGTGGCCGACACCGAGGATGAAACTCGCCGCGAACCCGTAGGCCCACTTGTTGGTTTGGTCGAGCGCGTATGACGCGGCGACGGGCCAACCGTGTCCGGGTTCGATACCGTGGACCGCACCGAGGGCGACGGCACCGACGAGAAGTCCGAGTGCTTCGTTGTGTAACATCGACGTATCCAAGTCTCTGTGGATAACGTGGATAACGATTGTTACTACCGAAACGGGGGAATCGTAATACGGGAGATGTCTTATGAAGGCAGGACGAGCAAACACATATGCGAACGAGCTTCAACATCCCTGACGAAGTTCTCGAAGAATTCGACAACGTGTGGCAAGAGCAGGGACTCGAAAACCGGTCACGTGCGGTCAGGGAAGCGATGCTAGAGTACATCGAATCACACTTACGTCTCGAAGAGACGACCGGTGAGATCGTCACGCTCGTCGGCTTCGACTATCGCCACCACGATGTGATACGGGAACTCCACGCCGTCCAGCACGAGTATCAGGACGTCATCCTCAATACGAGCCACACTCACCAAGGGGAGTGGTGTCTGGAGTCGCTGTTCTGTCGGGGGTCCGCCGAGCGGGTCCGTGAACTAACCTATCAACTCCGAGACTTCGACGGCGTACGGCGGGTAAAGGTGATGGTGATTCGGGATAACCTCGAATGAGCCTTCCCTCTCGCTGTTCGACCGTGTTCAATTCACGAACTGGCGTTACGGATCTTGTCAACCTTCTGCTTCTCAATACACTTCTGCACCGCACTCCTCGTGGGTAATAGTGGGTAAGAATTATCTAACAGTGGGTCTTAGTGGGTAACACGATGAAAGTAGATGCTCACGACCTCCGAACGAACGATACAGACGACCGGGGGAGAGTCTACCTCGGGACGGAGTATGCGAATAAGCGTGTGACCGTTGCTGTCGTCGAGGTCGAATCTGACCGCCCTGACGAAGAGGAACTGGCCGCCGCGTATCGAGAGGCGTCTGAGAATGCTGACGCTCTCTCTGAGGAGTGGGACGAGGTGTCCGACGAGGCGTGGGATGGACTGGATGAATGAGTGAGGATACTGACGTTCGACGCGGCGACGTTGTCATCGTCCGACTCGACCCCTCCGAAGGCCACGAGCTGAAAAAGACCCGCCCCGCCGTAGTCGTGCAAAACGATGTCGGGAACCGAAATTCCAGCACGACCATCGTCGCCCCGGCAACTGGAACGCACCGAGGCTACCCGTTTGAGGTCCTCGTCGAAGCAACAGGGTCGCCGTTCGAGAAGGATTCTTCGGTTCGCCTCGACCAGATTCGCGTCATCTCGATCGAAAAGCGGATTCACTCGGTCGTCGGAAGTCTCAGCGAGTCGACCATGACCGAGGTTGATGACGCACTGAAACTAAGCCTCGAACTGGATTGAGCTACCGATTCTGCCACCGATTCTGTCGTTGCTCCACCTTGTTCAGTTCGATGAAATCACTATATAGGCTAGTAAAGCGACCACAGCCATACCATAACTTCCCTAATGATGGTACGATTCTTTGTCAATGGTATTGTAGTATATTCTATGTCAACAGAGACGGATAGACAGGGCCGGTTGTACATCCCTAAAGAGGTGCGTGAGAAGTACGGCGAGAAATACCACATCGTGACCTACGAGGATAGAATCGAACTTATTCCAGTCGCGGACGACCCTCTCGCCGCCGTCCGTGAGGCGGCAGGCGGCCTCCGTGATGCGTCCGTCGAGGAGATTCGAGAGGACATCGAGGCAGAGGGAAGAGCCAAAGCCCGTGACAAGGACGCCGATAGATGACGGTGTACGTCGAGACCGATTTTTTGCTCGCACTCGCAAAAGATTCCGGCTGGTTACAGGGGTCGGCCGAGGAAGCGCTGGCAGAATACGAAGTCGAAACGTCGGCATTCTCGTATCTCGAACTCGTTCTCGCCAGAGAACGCCACGAGTTCGACTACGTTCCGCTGATTGCAAACCTGCTCGAACTCGTCCCCGTTCGAGACGAAGAAGAGAAACAGGTGGTTCTGAAGGCCGTCAACTATTACGACGAGGGAATGACCCCATTCGACGCATTCCACGCGGCCACTACGGAAACTCGGGGAATAGACGTACTCTCATCCGAGAAAGATTACGATGACATCGAAGTGGCGAGAGTTCCACTGGAACCGACCGACGAGGAATAGTCTCGACGCCTCAGCGGCTCTCCCGCTGCTCCACTTTGTTCAACTCGGAGAATTTTACCATGCAAGACTGCACACTTTTCAAATTTGTTCCTTCCAGCGTTCAGAAGTCACATCGTCTCGAATGATTCGATTACTTCGGTGGTGGTGAACACAGGAACGAGGTCTTGTTCATCGAAATCGGCGTCGTCGCTCCACATTCCTGTGTCACGAGCAAGCGCACAGGCCACGTACAGTACGTCGTCTGGGTCGGTGTCACCTATTGCTTCTTCTGCCTCCTCGATGTGCGGGTAGAACTTGCTGGCGGGCACCGTCTCGACATACTGGAACAAGAGGTCGATAAACTGTTGAACCCTGTCCGAACTCATTCCCGATTTCTCGACGATGAGGTCTTCGTAGTTCCCGATTTCATCGTGGACAAATTCGGGTGTCAGGAGTTCCGGTTCGAGCGTAACGATGAGTTCCCGTGTTTTCGAGTTAGCGATGAGTGCGGAGATGACAACGTTCGCATCGACAACCAACTTCATTCGTCAGGATTACTCCGACTCTTTTTCGACGCGCTTGCGTGCGCTCTCGTTGATTTTGGCGGCGATTTCGTCTACGTCTTCGGTAGTGAGTTCGCTGTCGGCGGTGAGTTCGTCCAACAGTTCGAGATTCTCGATTTTGTCTCGGATGGCTTGTCGAGTGACTTCGCTCCAGTTGATTTCCGGGTGCTTCTCCATCCTCTCCTTGAGGTCATCATCCACGTTGACTGTGATGGTGGGCATACAGAGAACTATGGAAACACAGAATACTGTATCTTCCGGTGCCACAACCTTCGGCAGAGGGTTGTTTATTGCCTGCGGTGCTTGTTCGACACGTATGCCCTCCGAGCGGTATCCGAGCGTGGACGTTACCCGTGATTCTCAACCGAGGGACGTACCGTTCCGACTCGAAGTCGAGAAGGTACGCGATTTCTCGCCTACCGCCCCCGCTCGAATTCGTTGCTCATTCGAGAACCGTTCTTCGACGAAGCAAACGGTTGGTATCGGCCCAATCCAACCGTTCTCCAATATTTGGAGTAAAGGCGAAAGTCCACTCGTCCTCGTTCCGACTGAGAGAGACGTTCAACGGTACGCCCTCGGCACCGACGAACAGATTATCCCCGACCAACCGGTCGACGGATGCTGGCAGACGAACACCGTTCGATTCGTTCGCCACGACGTTCTGCGATGGCGTTCATTCGCTTCGAGCGAGTGCATTCAGACCGAATACGCGATACTGCACTACCCTGAGCAGGAGATACTGGATGCGACGATGGACAAGTGGTTCGGACCAAAGACCGAAAGCGATGTCTGTCTCCCCGCAGGCGAGTACCGTTTCGAGGAGTCCTTCACGCCGAAGTTCAGAGCGAATGCGACGTGGAAAGAGTTCACGTGGGGCTTCACGCTCACGATTGGAGAATAGACAAACCCCTTTAGAATCGTCATCACCAGCACCGTCAGGATTGAAAAACAGTCGGAAGAATCCCTCAAAGGGCACTCAAACCCCTGAAAACAGCGTTTTTCAGCGAGACTGCCGCTGCTCCACCTTGTTCAGTTCGATCAGCAACCGGAAAATCGCCTTCACGAGATTCGACTCCACCTCGAATTTCTCAGCGTTCTCGCCCGCCCGGTCCATCACGCGCTGTTCCTGTGACTCGTCCGTCGTCGGGATATCTTGGGCCGCCTTCACCTCCGCCACCGTGTCGGCGACGTAGGTTCGTCGGGCGATGAGTTCCACCAGTTCGCGGTCGATGGATTCGATTTCGTCGCGCAGTTCGTCCAAGCTCATGTCGTTCGGGTTCCGTCTGTTTGCGTCGTCGTTAGCCATGTCGTTCCCTCCAATGAATTCCACCTTTCCCGCACGTCCTCTAAAACCCCCCGCCCGCCGACGGCGACGTAACTCGGTCCGGTCCCCGAAAGCGAGACGCCCGCCACGTCCGGCAGGGCCTCGACCATGGGATCCGCCGAAAATCCGAGCGCACCACAGAAGGCGAAGCCGTTGACGGTCATCGCCCGCCCGTACTCGCCGTCGAGCGCGAGTTCAGCCACCAGTTCGGCCATCGGCGCGACCCGTTCGCATCGGGAAACGTCCGCGTCGGCGGAAAACGACTGCTCCGGCGGCGACCACACCAACACGTCCCAGTCCACCTCGTCGCGGGCGAGGAGTTCGTCGGCCGAGTTGTCGGTGACGGTGACGCCGCCGAGCATGCTCGCGCTGGCGTCGTCGAACGCGCCCGTGACCGTCACGCCCACGTCGCGGGCCGCCTGCACGCCGAGTCGGCAGGCGTCTTCGCGCCGCATCTCGATGTCGAGCGCCGAGAGCGTCGCCAGCACCGTCGCGTTCGCGGCGGCGCTCGAACTCTTCAGGCCGGAGGCCATCGGAACGTCGCTCTCGGTTCGAACCGTCGCGCCGAACTCCTCGTCTTCGACATCGAGAGCGAGTTCCGCACAGCGCTCGATGAGTCGGGCGTCCGCGTCGGGAGCGTCGGCGATTTCGCCGCGAACTTCGCCGGAATCGTCCAACTCGACCTCCGCGGTCGTCGTCATGTCGATGGCGAACGCCGATCCGACGCCGGTGGCGAGCGCGTTGAGTATCGTCCCGGCGGCGGGTGCTTTCGCACGGCCGTACATGGTCGGCCTTCGCAGGATACCCCCTTCAGGGTAGCGGTAGGCGCAATACGTGATGGCGTCACGCGGCCGCGGACGATTCGGTCGGTTCGTCGGTGGGATCGTTGAGTTCGCCGACGATTTCCTCCAACGCGTCGGTCGCGGTGATGAGTCCGATCACGTCTCCGTCCTCCAGAACCAACGCGAGTTCCTGATTTTCGGCCTGAAACAGGTCCAACGCGTCGCTGAGGGATGCGTCCGCTGACACCGTCATCGGCGGGTGTGCGACCTCCTCTATGGTCGTTTCGTCCGCCCTGAGCGCGTCGTCCGCCCGGTACAGGGCGGGGATGTAGACGTTACCGTAGTAATCAGAGAGCGATTCACCGACCAGAGGGAATCGAGTGTGCGGGTTGTCCTTGACGCGTCGACGGTTATCGTCCAAAGGGGTCGTCGTGGTGAGAGAAACGATGTCCTCCCGCGGAATCATGACGTCTCGAACCGGAACCTCGCCGATTTTGAGCGCGTTCAGGACCTCTCGGTGGCGTTCGTCCGCGAGGTCCCCCCGTTCGAGGACGGAACCAAGTTCCTGATGGAGGTCGGCGCGGGTTTCGATGGCGTCGGCTTCCGCGTCCTTCCACGCGCCCGTGATTTCGATGCCGAACAGGCGCAGGGTCCACTTCGCCACGCCGTCGCCGAGCGTGATTATTGGGGCGATGGCCCGATGAAACCAGTACAGCGGCGTCGCGCCGTACTTGCAGACGAACTTCGTGCGTTCGACGCCGAGGTAGGTCGGCGTCTGCTCCCCGTGCGTTAGGTGGACGAGGTTGATGATGAGGAAGCCGAGGAGCGCCCCCGCGCTGACCGACGCCAACCACGTACCCGCGAACATCGGCTCGAAGATGGCCGCCAACGCCGGTTCGGCGACGATACCGACCGCGATGCTGGAGGCGGTTATTCCGACCTGACAGCTCGTGAGATATATTTCGAGGTTCTCCGTCATCTCCCACGCCCTTCGCAGGTCTGGGGAGTCGAACTCCGACTCGGAGTACTGCCGGACGCGGGTGAGCGCGAACTCGATGGCGACGAAGTAGCCGTTCGCCAGTATCAACAGCAGTCCGGCGACCAACCGCGCGGAGAGCACCAGTGTTTCCATCGTCCGGGCGTAACGGTTCCAATCATTTGATTCCTCCGGCCTCTTTCAAATTCTCTCCCGAAAAACGGAGACGGAATTCACGATGTTCGACCAAATCCGACCAGAATAGTTCGAACGCACACTTATTGATGACCCATACCCGTTGCGTCCTTCGCCAGACGACCGACTGACGGCGTCAACGACGGTCACCGCCGAGGCGTCGTCCCGGAACGCGGGTCTTTTGGCCGTCCCCATCCAACCGCCGGGTATGAGTGTCCGCAACGACGTCTCCCCCGACACGCTCGGCGTCGAACTCACCGAGGACGGCATCGTCGTCGAATACACGGACGGCCGGGAGGCCTTCTACAACGGAATTCCGAAGAAAGTGGACGGAACGCTTCGAACGCAACCGGGCAAACTGATTCAGGTGCTCGTCACCGACCCGACGGAGACGGAGGGCGTGATGACCTACGTCAACGACCGGGACACGCACGACGAGATTCTACAGGAGACGGGCGTCGGCCGTGTCATCATCGAACCCGGAGAGGAAGAAGAACTCTTCCCCGGCGTGACGGTCCGCTCGGAAGGCTACGCCGTCGAAGTCGAGGCGAGTCCGAAAATCGCACGCGGGCGGGTGTTCGTCTTCGAGGAGGACGAACTGGGCGAGCGCTCGTTCGAGTTCGTCGAGGAGGACGCGGCGGTAGATGCCGAGGAAGACGACGACTGATGCCGCTCGCAAAGCGCTGGCAGACGCTCGACCGGGGGACGGTGGCGAACGCGCCGGAACGCTGGGCGATGTACGAACTGGGTACCGACGGCGACGTGCTGGAAATCGGCGTCGGCGTCCTGCGCGACGAACTCAAGACGGCGCTCACGTACGGCGACGCGGAGCAGGTCCGTTGGGAGACGTGCCAGTCGCGGGCGTTGGCGGAGGAGTTGGCCGAGGAACATCGGGAACGGACCGGACTGGTCTGATTCGGGCCGCGGTTCAGTTGACGAGCGAGGTCGGTTGCCCTTCCTCCGCGTCCTTCCACTCGCCCAACCCTTCGGGGTCGAGGTGGATGTGAACGTCGCCGACGTCGTCGCGGGCGATGAGGCTGTTTCTGAGGTCCGTTTCGATGTCGTGGGCTTCGATGAACGTGTGGTCGGCGGCGACTTCGGCGTGGAACTCGATTTCGTACAGCGTTCCGGCGTGGTACGCGGTAAAATCGTGAAGACCGTGAACGTCCTCGTGGGACAGGATTTCGTCCCGAATCTCCTCGCGGACGGGTTTCGGCGCGGCGGTGTCCACCAGATAGTTGACGTTCTCCCGCGAGATTTCGATGCCTTGGTGGATGACGAGCAGGCTGACCAACCCGCCCGCGAGGGGGTCGAGAACCGGAAATCCGCCGGCCATCCCGGCGACGCCGACCATCGCCGCGAACGTGGTGTAGAGGTCGTTTTTGCTGTCGGCGGCGAGCGCGGCGAGGCCGGACGACCCGACGGTTCGATTGACGCGCTTGGTGTACCAGTAACAGAAGGCGCGGTCGATGAAGGCGAAGGCGAGTCCGCCGACGAGGGCGATGCTGTACGTCGCTTCCGGCGAGGAACGAATCGCTTGCCCCGCGTCGTACAGCAGTTTCAACCCGAGGAGGACCAGCGTCCCGCCGACGAACAGGGCGGTCAGCGGTTCGACCCGGTCGTGACCGTGAGGGTGGTTCGAATCGGGACCCTGAAAGGAGAGGCGGCCCCAGACGAGTACGACCGCGCTCGCCAACAGGTCGGCCACCGAGTGGGCGGCGTCGGCGACGAGGGCGAGGCTTCCGAACGCGAGTCCGAGTCCCCCTTCCACCACGATTTTGAGGACGTTCGTCACCACGTTGGCCCACGACGCCTTGAGGAATTCGTGCCGGTGGTCGGCCATTCGTTCTTTCGTGGGGGACCCGTGGTTAAGAATATATGGATTAGGGTTGACAAATAGCAGTTTTAGAGTGAATCTAAATCACACGGTACGGAGTGACACGGGCCGCCGAGAGGGTGAATTACAGGACGCGGCGCGACATCACCACCACGCCGAGAACGAGGAGTCCGATGCCCCAATAGAGCGAGTCGTACGGCAATACCTTCAACAGGAGCGTGACGACCCCGGACGTGAACAGCGACCAACCGATGGTGGTATCGTAGCTCATAGGTTCTCCAAGACGGCTATTCGTTTCAACCTATCGGCAGCAGTGAAAATCCCGTGTGGTGGACGAAATGCCACCGCAGTCCGTCTCGACCGTTCCGCACACCGACACCATTGCTCGCTTCTCCGTCGTTCGCTATCCGTCGTCAGTCGACACCCCGAGGGTATTCGTTACTGAATGTACGTCGGGTCCTCCGCGTCGCAGTGTTCCTCGTGTTGTTCCGCGTCGCTCCGCTCGTCGAACATCAGTCCGCACTGTTCACACCGATACCAAGTGGCATCGTCGCGCTCCGTTCGAGCAACCATGCGTGTACAATGGGTAGCATCCGACAAGGAGGTTTCTCCGGGAAACCCTGAAGACGATGGGGTGACGAGTAGGGAATATGACCAATAAACCGACGGTTGCCCTCACCGTCAGGGGTGCGGAAAAGCGCGACGGGGGGCGAGGCATCGCCCGAATCGCCGACGACGCCCGACAGCAACTCGGCGTGTTGAGCGGCGATACGGTCGCCGTGAAAGGCGACGGAACGACGGTCGTCAAGGTGTGGCCCGCCGCGAGCACGGTGCCCGAAAACACCATTCAAATCGACGCCGAGACACGGACGAACGCGGGCGTTCGAATCGGCGACGAGGTTTCCGTTCAGCCCATCTCCGTCTCGGACGCGAAATCCATCACCGTCGTTCCGAAGGCGAACTTCTCGCTCGACGACGTGGACACGCTGGAACGGGCGGTAAAGCGGGAACTCCTCGACCGGCCGGTCCAATCCGGGGAACGCGCACGAATCGAACGACTCGGCGACGCCGGACTGTTCGACGTTTCGCGGACCAACCCCGGCGGGACCGTCCGCGTGACGAACGACACGAACGTGAACGTCTCTCTCTCCGAACTCGTCGAGTCCGCTTCGACGTCCTCGTCGAACCCCGACGACACGACGGACGTCACCAGCGCGGCGTACGAGGACATCGGCGGACTGGACGAGGAACTCCGCCGCGTCCGCGAGATGGTCGAACTCCCGCTCTCGAACCCCGAACTCTTCCGCCGATTAGGTATCGACCCGCCGAAGGGCGTCCTGCTCTACGGCCCGCCCGGCACCGGGAAGACGCTCATCGCCAAGGCGGTGGCGAACGAGGTGAACGCCCACTTCGTCTCCGTCTCCGGCCCGGAAGTGATGAGCAAGTACAAGGGCGAAAGCGAGGAGCGCCTCCGCGAGATTTTCAACGAGGCGAACGAGAACGCCCCCGCTATCATCTTCTTCGACGAGGTGGACAGCCTCGGCGGGAAGCGCGACGAGGAGAGCGACATGGAGAACCGACTCGTCGCACAGATGCTCTCGCTGATGGACGGACTGGAGTCCCGCGAGGAAGTCGTCGTCATCGGCGCGACGAACCGCGTGGACGCCATCGACCCGGCGCTCCGTCGCGGCGGGCGCTTCGACCGCGAAATCGAAATCGGTGCGCCCGACGAGGGCGGCCGCCGCGAAATCCTCGAAGTCCACACCCGCGGGATGCCGCTGGCCGACGACGTGGCCGTCGAACGCCTCGCCGCGACCACCCACGGGTTCGTCGGTGCCGACCTCCACACGCTCGTCACGGAGGCGGCGATGGCCGCCCTGCGCCGGGCGCGCGACGACGGCGCGGACGACGATTCGTTACTCTCGGTCGAAGTGACCCGTGCCGACTTCAACACCGCGCTGGCGAGCGTCGAACCGTCCGCGATGCGCGAGTTCGTCGCCGAAGCGCCCGAGATCTCCTTCGAGGACGTCGGCGGACTGAACGAGGCGAAGCAGACGCTCATCGAAGCCGTCGAGTGGCCGCTTTCGTACTCTAACCTGTTCGAGGCGACGAAGACGGAACCTCCGAGCGGCGTCCTCCTCTACGGGCCGCCCGGCACCGGGAAGACCCTCCTCGCCCGCGCTCTGGCGGGCGAGAGCGACGTGAACTTCGTCTCCGTCGCGGGACCGGAACTGCTGGACAGGTACGTCGGCGAGAGCGAGAAATCGGTTCGCGAGGTGTTCGAACGGGCGAGACAGGCCTCGCCCGCCATCATATTCTTCGACGAAATCGACGCGCTCGCGACACAGCGCGGCGAATCGCACGAAGTCACCGAACGGGTCGTCTCGCAACTGCTGACCGAACTCGACGGCCTGACCGAGAACCCGAACCTCGTCGTCCTCGCCGCAACGAACCGCAAAGAGGCCATCGACCCCGCGCTCCTCCGACCCGGCCGCCTCGAATCCCACATCGAGATTCCGGCACCGGGCGAGGAGGGCCGCCGCAAAATACTCTCCGTCCATGCGGGCGACAAACCGCTCGCCGACGACATCGACCTCGACGTGCTGGCCGATGAACTGGAGGGGTATACCGGCGCGGACATCGAGGCGCTCGTCCGCGCCGCGTCGATGCGCGCCATCCGCGAGGCGGCCGACGAGTGGTCGCCCGAGGAGGCGAACGAGCGCGCGGACGAAATCGTCATCGAACGGCGACACTTCGACACGGCCCGCGAGTTCGTCCGGCCGACGCTGTAGTTCGGGCTTACCCCGAGACCTGATTTCGAGTACCACACGACCGATCCGTGATTTTGACCCGATGCGTTGGCTCCTCCCCGTCGAGATTCGTCGGTTGCCGAACGTAGTAGACGGAGACGTTCACGAGGTCGTCGTCGTGACTTTCGTTCCATTGTCGACAGACGTATCGGGTGAACGCAGGAGGAAGACGCCAGTACCCCGACGATTGGACGGCGAGGAGATATTTCTGCCATCGGTGAGTCGGAAAGCCCAAACTCGCATCCGACGGGCGTTCCCATCGAACGGACGACTGACGGAAGGCATCGACCCGCCTTCCCGATTCGAGCGTGCCGGGGACCACGAACCAGCCGTCGGTCCCCCACGGTTCAGGGGCGAACATACTCCATCGATGAGCGACGGGATTTGCGACTTCGTTCACGCTGTCAGGCGTCTGGACGTACCCCAGCGTCGCGGCGTTCCAGACGAGGACCGACACGAGGAGACAGGCCGCGACGAGCGAAACGGCTCGTCGTATCCATTTGAAAACCGAGGTCGGAATTTCGGGAGTCGAAACGACGGGGGACGTTCGTTCGAATCGCCGTCTCCAACGAGCCGTGTCGAGCGATTCCGTATGTGACTTCGAAAACCGCGCCAGTGCATCCCAAACGACGCTCGGGAGGAATAGAATCAGGGCAGTGATAGAAACCAGCGGGAAGATACTGAGATGCATGGTTAACAGCATTCCGAAGTGCATGGCGACGAACAACGAAACGAACGCGGCCCGTGCCCACCCGGTAAGGAGCAACAGGAGTACCGATGTCACGACCATCGCGAGCCACAGTTTGTCGAACAGGACGAGGAGGGGCGGGTAGTTCGCGAGCAAGTCGCCGACGGGCGTCGTGAGACTGTGTAGGCTGAACACGTATCGAACCGCGAGACCCTGCAACCAGAGGTCGCCGCGAAGTTTGAACAACGCGTTTGCGACGTACACGATGACCACTTGAGCCAGTATCCCAGCGGTTGCGACATTCGCGATACGACGGTCGTGTCCGTCGCTGCGGAGCGCGTCGACGGACCAGCGTTCTCCCAACGGGAGGAATAGACTCCAGAGGAGCAGTCGCCAGAGGAGGAAATCCCCCGAATTCAAAAGCGTCGGATTTCGGAACTGCAGTGACATGAGAAGGACGAACGAAAACACGGTCGAAATCCGCGTTCGGTAGCCGACGATCATCGACACGGCGAAGATGGCCGCGACGATGAACAACGTCGCCTGAAACCACACCGCCCCCGAGAGCGTATGAAATGTGAGGCGGGACATATCGGGAAACTGGGCTTCGAGAACCGCTCTGGGCAGGACACCGGAATCGGTGTAAAATACGACGAGATTTCGCGACCGGAGCAGGAGGTCGGACAGCAAAACGAGACCGATGGAGATACGGAAGACGGCGAGCGTTCGCGTATCGATTCCGATTCGACGGGCCAGTGCGCGACGCCCGTGCGTCCGGAAACCATTCACGACCGAAGAGAGGCCCATAGACGGATGAATTATCGAGCCATCATAAGTCTTCCATACGACACGCCAGCGAACTCAGGGCTGCCAGTAAATCTCGGTCGCCCGATGTCGTTCGTCGTAGGCCTCCAACCCCTCACCAAGCACCCATCGGAGGTGAAGGTCCTCGTACAGCGTCGAGTGCGTGTAGTCGACGAACGTCATCGGAACGACCAGTTCGCCGTCCCGCCGAACGATGCTCGCGACGCCCGTGTACATGTGCTTGTGGCGAGCGTCGTGTATCATCGCGCCTAAAACGGGCATTCGTTGGCGATGTGCGGGGACCGAGTGCAGCGCCTCGATGGACCGCCACGTGAACTCGTAACAGAACATGCCCGCGGTCACGCCGGATTCGATGGCCTCGTACTCGGTGGGCGTCTCGAAGTACTGGCGTAGGTCGGCGGCACCGAAGAGGACATTGTCCTCCACCGACCCGGCGGCGTAGCGTGGAACATCGTAGTAGGTCTTGTCACGAAACCCCGAGACGAGACCTTCGAGAACCGCCTTCGGGTGGTCGGGGTCGGCCCCGGAAAACGACGCTATCGTCGCCGGGTCGACGTGCTGAAAGCGGTTTCCGCGGAGCGCCTCCACGGTGAACGGACGTCGCTCCGCGGCTCGAACGAGGTCGAAAAACGGCTCGTAGTCCATAAACTCGAATCGGAACTCGCCCCTCTCGATGGCCGCGAGGTCCGTCACCAGCTGTTCGACCGGTCGGTTTTCGAGTCCCAGTTCGTCGTCCACCGTCGCCGCCGTGGCCGACGATGCCGAACGCGACACGGAGCGCCGTTCGTCTCCCCGTCGGGCCTCGATACGCCCGCCGCCGAGTCGAATCCGGGTGTTCGAGACGGTCGTCTCGAACGGTGTCGGGCCGAACCGCGCACGTGCGAGCGTTCCGAGGTCTTGGTCGTGGAGGTTCGTCCCGACGAGAACGCCGTAGCCGATGAGAACGTTGTCCGCCGCTTTTCCGCCACCCAGCGCGACGCCGCCGCCACCGAGTACGGAGAGTACCTGTCGCCGGGTCAGGTCCGTTTCGGTCGCGGACGACAACAGGCTCGCCCAATCCATAAGGGGAGTGTCCGAACGGATCGAGATAAGTCTTCTATCTTTCAGTAACTGTTTTCTGTTACTTCTCCACCGAATCAGGTATAGTGCCCTGTTTCCATCCAGTTGATACCCGACACTATCTTGGACTTATATTTTGAGTGTCATTTCGAGCGTCCGTCGTATCGCGTCGCTCTGCATCGACAGTGGCATGCTCGGTTGCACCGACGCGCCGCTTGTGCCATCCCCGTCCTTCGCGTGTTTCGCCGCCAGTTCCGGCGTACATGGGAGGTGGACGAAGCCCATCGGAACGTCGCGGTTCTGTCGGTCCAGATACGCTCGCGTCGAGTAGAGGGCGTTGTTACAGAGGTGTGTCCCCGCGGTGTTCGAGACGTGTGCCGGAATCCCGGCGTCGAGGAGCGATTCCACGACCGAAACGACGGGAAGCGTGGCGAAGTACCCCGCCGTCTCGCCGTTTCGGATTCGTTCGTTTCGCGGCTCCGCACCCGCGTTGTCCGGCGTGCTGCCACAGTCGTTGACGTTGATTCCCACGCGCTCGACGCTGATGCCCGCTCGTCCCGCCGCGAGACCGGTCGCCACGATCGCGGTCGGGTCGTGGGTTTCGATGAGTTCTTGCATCTCCTCGAACGCCGCGTCGAACTCCACCGGGAGGACCTCCCCGACCACTTCGTGACCTGCTATTTCCTCGCCGTCGAGTTCCCTCGCTACCATCGCGCTCGGGTTTTCGTCGTCGCCGCCGAAGGGTTCGTAGCCCGTCAGGAGGAGTGTCATGGTCGGGGTTTCGGACGGGATGGCTTAGTTCGTCGCCTCGCGGAAAAGGGGGATTCGCTGAACTGTTCGAAACGAGAGGATTCGGTCAGTCCCAGAACGCCTGCGTCCGGGCGTACTGACGCTCTTTGGCGAGGATGTCGCGGTAGAAGTCGTCCTCGTCCTCGCGCAACTTGGCGATAATCCGGGCCGCGTTCTGCGGGCCGACGCCGCGGGCCGCCAGCGCGATGACGGCGCGTTTGCCGTGGCTCTGGACGAGGTTCGCGGCGTTGTACGCCCGTCTGGTCATCTTCTCTTGCTCCTCGTCCTTGTCCTTCGCTCGCACCGCTTTCACCACCTCGTCGGCCCACGGGTTGAGCGCGGCGACCCTGGTCGAACCGCACTGGACGCATTTGGGCTGGTCGTTGACCTTTCCGACCGTCGTCTTGCGCTTCCACTCCCGACAGTGGAGACAGAACAGGATGACGCGGTCGTTCTCGATGCGCTCCCTGACCGTGTTGATGACGCTCGCGTCGGCGTTCTCCGGGGCGAGCAGTTCCCGGCCCGAGGAGCGCCCGCCGCTTCCGACGGGGGTTCGTCCGCCGGTCGGGACGATTTCGATGTCGCCCGCCTGAATTTTCCGGAGGATGTCCGCCGTCGCTTCGACGGCGAGGTCGTCGTGGAACACCTCCCGCACCGCCTCGTCGTACATCGGCGTGTCCTCCAACGCGCCGAGCAGGCGACCCATGGAGACGGGACCGTTCCCCTCCCAGCGGTTCAGCGCGCCGAACTTCGCGGCGACCTGCGCGAGCGTGAACTTCAGCGTGTCCGAGTGTTTGAGCGACAGTTCGATGAGCGGGCCGACGTGGTCGGGGTCGGTCTCGCGGAGGACCGCCACGACCTCGTGCCCATCCACCTTCGCCGGAACGTCCAACTCGATGCGGTAGGGGTCCACGTCCATCCCGACCGAGGACCCGGTTCGCTGGCCGACGAGCGACGAGAGGACGCGACCGAACGTCTCGTTCACCTTGTGGCCGAAGCAGGCGTTGACGACGATCTTCCCGGCGGCGAACTCCACCACGATTCGGTCGGCCGTCGGAACCGGCGAGTCGGTTTCGGCCTGCCTGTCGAGTTGCGAGAGCGCGGTTTCCGCGGTATGCTGGTCGGTCGGGTAGCGGTTCGTGAACTCACGCGCCACGCCTTCTCTGGGTGCGCCGCGCTCGAACTGCGGTCCCGCTACGGCGCGCATCTCGCCGACTTCCTGCGCGACTTCGAACGGAACGGGAATCTCCTCGCCGACCCACGACGGGACCTCGCCGCCGGGGTCCTCGATGGGCGAAACGTTGACTCGGCTCTCGTCGTCGTCGATTTCCGCGATGCGCCACATCTCGCCGCGCTGGATGAACACCTCGCCGGGTTCCGCGAAGTTGACGACGAACCGCTCGTCCAATGTCCCGATTTGGGACCCGCTGGCGATGTCGTGGACGGTGTAGGTCTCCTCGTCGGGAATCATCGACAGGTTGGCGTAGAAGTACTGCCACGTCTTGCCAGACTTCTCGATTCGGTCGTCCTCCTCGTTCAGCCAGACGAGTCGATTGCCCTGTATCTCCCGCACGACGCCCTTGAACGTCTCCTCGTCCAGATTTCGGAACGGGTAGGCCCGTGTGACGATTTCGTAGGCGCGCCGGGCGTCGATTTCGCCGAAGTCCATGACCAGACCGACGATCTGGTTGGCGACGGTGTCCAGACTCGCGTGGTGTATGTGGGCCGGTTCCACGTCGCCGTCCTCGGCCTGTCGGGCTATCGCCATCGCTTCCAGCGCGTCGTCGGCGTTCGACGTGACGATGGTTCCGTTCGACACCTCGTCCATGCGATGCCCCGCCCTTCCGACGCGCTGAAGCAACCGCGCAACCTCGCGCGGACTCTGGTACTGGACGACGTGGTCGATTCGCCCCACGTCGATGCCGAGTTCCATCGAGGAGGTACAGAGCAGGGCGTCGAGGTCCCCGTCCTTGAACCGGTCTTCCACGTCGATTCGGGCCTCCTTCGAGAGGCTTCCGTGGTGGACGCCGATGTTCGCGCCGAATTCCTTGAACCGCGACCCGAGCGCTTCGGCGGTCTGGCGCGTGTTGACGAAGATGAGCGTCGAACCGTGGTCCTCGACAATGTCCCGAATCGCCCGGACGTGGCTGGCGATGTCCGGGTTCGTCATCAGTTCGCCCGCGAGTCGCTTATCCTCCTCGATGACTTCGGGTTCGTGGACCCGAAAATCCACTTTGCTCCCCACGTCTACTTCGATGATTTCGCATCCCCTATCGCCGGTGAGGAACTTGCCGACCTCTTCGGGGTCGCCCACGGTCGCCGACAGTCCGATTCGCTGGAACTCGCCCGAGAGTTCCTGCAACCGCTCCAACCCAATGGTCAACTGCGCGCCGCGCTTCGCGCTGGCGAGTTCGTGTACCTCGTCCACGACGACGTGATGGACGTCCTCCAGCGCTTTCCGGAGTTTCGACCCGGTGAGCATCGCCTGCAACGTCTCCGGCGTCGTCACCAACACGTCCGGCGGGTCGTTCGCCTGCTTCTGGCGCTGGTAGTCCGTGGTGTCGCCGTGACGCACGTCGATTTCGACGCCGAGCGTCTCGCCCCACCACTCCAGTCGCTGGCGCATGTCGCGGTTCAGCGCCCGGAGCGGCGTGATGTAGAGCACCGAAATCCCAAATCTGGGGTCGGCCTCCGCCACGGAATCGAACACGGGCAACATCGCCGTCTCGGTCTTCCCGGTCCCGGTCGGTGCGATGACCAGCCCGTGATTTCCGTCGGCGAGCGGCGGAATCGCGCGCTTCTGTGGCTCTGTCGGCGTCGAAAAGCCCCGCTCGGAGAGCGCCGACCGAACCTCGGACCCGAGTCGCGCGAAGGCCGCAGAACCCGCGGCCCGCCTGTCCTGCATCGTATTTCGGATAGGGAGCCAAGCGAATTAAGCGCGTTGCCTCTCCGGGTGTGGCCGTCCGTCGCTACGGTTCGACGACCAACTTCCCGAGGAAGCTCTCTTCCAACACGTCGCGCTGTGCGTCGGCCACCCCGTCCAACGAGTAGGTCCGGGCGATTTCGGGGACGACTTCGCCGTCCGCCACGAGTCGCGCCAACCGCGCCAGCACCGCCGAAATGTCCGGCGTGTTGTACATGCTCATCAGCGTTACCGTCAGTTCCTTCGAGCGCGCGGCGGGAACGTTCTCGAACCCGGCCGCAACGTCCTCGTTGCCGATGCCGACGATGCGGGCACCCGTCGCCGACACGTCCGCGTCGAACTGGAGGTAGTCGTCCAGTCGGTGGTCGAGGACGACGTCCGGCTTTCCGGCGTCCTCCACGGCCTCCGCGAGGCCGTCCCTGCGGTAATCGAGAACCGTGTTCGCGCCGATTGCTTCGAGTCTGTCGTGGTAGTCCTCGCTCGCCGTCGTGGTCACGCGGGCACCGGTCGCGGCAGCGAGTTGGACCGCGACGTGACCGACGCCGCCGCTTCCGCCGTGGACGAGGCACGTTTCCGCCGGTTCGAGACCGCCGTGGTCGATGAGCGCCCGCCACGCCGTGACGCCGACGAGGGAGACGGCCGCACCCTCCTCGAAACCGACGCCGTCCGGAAGGTGAGCCACCGTATCCGTCGGCGTCGTGACGTACTCCGCGCAGGTTCCGGGGCGGTCGTTGCCGAGTCCGGTGCCGAACACGCGGTCGCCCGCGTCGAACGCTTCTATTTCGTCGCCGACCGCTTCGACCGTTCCGGCGAAATCCGACCCCGGAATCCACGGGAGGTCGCCCGGTTGGTACGACCCCTCGCGGAAGTAGGTGTCCACGGGATTCACCGCTGCGGCGCGAACCGCCACCAGCAGTTCGTCGTCGTCGGGTTCCGGTCGGTCGATCTCGTCCACCTGTAGCACGTCCGGGCCGCCGTGTTCGTGATAGCGTACTGCGCGCATGTGTGGGGCCACGATGGGGAGGAAAATAAGTTCGCAGGGGTCGAAACGAAGGTATGCCCATCTGCCCCGATTGTAACGTGTCGATGGAAACCGTCGAGCATCAAACGTTCGGCGAGGAGCGAATCAGCCTCCAAACCGAGGGCGGTCTCCTGAGCGCGCTCGGACTCAGTGCCGAGTATCTGAACAGCTACCTCTGTCCCGACTGTCGATTGGTGAGGTTCTATGCCGACTGACCGAATCGCCCATCGCGGGTTCGCCGACGACTACCCCGAAAACACGCCGCTGGCGTTTCGAACGGCGGCCGAGCATGCGGACGCCGTCGAGATGGACGTTCAGCGCTGCGGGTCGGGCGAACTCGTCGTCTTTCACGACGCGAAACTCGGTCGCGTAACCGATCGGTTCGGACTGGTTCAGGACACGCCGTGGTCGGTCCTCTGGGGCCTGACGATTCTCGATTCGGACGAGACGGTTCCGAGCCTCGAAACCGCGCTCGGTTCGGTCCCGGCGGGAACGGCGATCAACCTCGAACTGAAACACGTCGGGATGGCGGACGAGGTGCTCGACGCGGTGGAGGACGTCGAAAACGAGATACTCCTCTCGTCGTTCGATTCGAACGTCCTCCGGGACCTTCGAGAGCGAGACGACGACGTTCGACTGGCCTACATCAACCAGCGCGGGCCGAACTGCATCGACACGGCCGTCGATTTGGACTGTGTTTGCGTGCATCCACGAGCGGACCTCTGTGACGCGGCGTTCGTGGAACGAGCACACCAAGAAGGTTTGCGGGTGAACTCGTGGACGGTGGACGACGAGGAGGGTGCGGCGGCGTTGGCGGACGCTGGCGTCGATGGTATCGTCTCGGACACGTCGGCGGTGTTTTGATCAAATCGAATCGATGCCGTCCACTCTTCGACTTTCGAACCGCCGTCGGTTCACCGAAAACGGAACGGACGTGCAGATAAAATCCGACGAAACCGATGACTGTAGACTACTTCGAGGGACGCTGAAAACCGGTCGCGGCAAAAACCGCCCTCGCCGTGAACCGGCGGGATTTAAGCGGCGCGGAAACCCCCTTTCGAATGCATGAGGCTACACGAGTACCAGGCGAAGGAGGTGTTTTCCGACGCGGGGATTCCGACGCCGGATTCGGCGCTCGCGGAGAGTGTCGAAGAAGTCGTCGAGGCGGCGGAGGACATCGGCTACCCCGTCGCGGTAAAAGCGCAAGTACACGTCGGCGGCCGCGGAAAGGCCGGCGGAATCAAACTCGCTGAGAACCGCGACGAGGCCGAGGAGGCCGCCGAGGACATCCTCGGAATGGACCTCAAAGGATACACGGTCGAACAGGTGTTGGTCGAAGGGGCCGTCGACTTCGTCAACGAACTCTACGTCGGCGTGACGATGGACCGCGGCGAGGGCAAACCGGTCGCCATGGTCTCCACGAAGGGCGGCGTCGATATCGAATCCGTCGCCGAGGAGGACCCCGAGGCGATAGCCCGGGAACACATCGACCCGGCGTTCGGGATGCACCCGTATCAGGCCCGCAAGGCCGTCTTCGAAGCGGGCGTGGACAAGGACATCGCCATGGACGTCGCGAGCGTCCTCACGACGCTGTACGACCTCTGGTCGAACAAGGACGCGAGCGACGCCGAGATCAACCCGCTGATGGTCACGAGCGACGACGAGGTCGTCGCGGCCGACGCGGTGCTCAACATCGATAACGACGCACTGTTCCGTCACCCCGACCTCGCCGAAATGGAGGAGGACTCCTACGAGGACGACCTCGAACGCAAGGCTGGCGAGTACGGCTTCGACTACGTTCGACTCGACGGCAACGTCGGCATCATCGGCAACGGTGCCGGACTCGTCATGACCACGCTCGACCTCGTGGACTACTACGGCGGCACGCCCGCCAACTTCCTCGACATCGGTGGCGGCGCGAAGGCCGAGCGCGTGACGAACGCGCTGGACATGGTGTTCTCGGACGAGAACGTCGATTCGGTCGTCTTCAACATCTTCGGCGGCATCACCCGCGGCGACGAGGTGGCGAAGGGTATCAACGAGGCGCTCGAATCGCTCGACGAGATTCCGAAACCCGTCGTCGTTCGACTCGCGGGGACGAACGCCGAGGAAGGAATGGAGATTCTGAACACCGACCTCGTTCAGGTCGAAGCAACGCTCGAAGACGCGGTTCAGCGTGCCGTCGAAAACGCGGAGGGACAACAATGAGTATTCTCGTCGACGACAACACCCGAGTTGTCGTCCAAGGTATCACCGGCGGTGAGGGAAGTTTCCACGCCCAGCAGATGATGGAGTACGGAACGAACGTCGTCGCCGGTGCGGTCCCCGGCAAGGGCGGGCAGGAAGCGCACGGCGTGCCCGTCTACGACACCGTGAACGAAGCGGTCGAGGAGGAGGATGCCGACGCGTCCGTCATCTTCGTCCCGCCCGCGTTCGCGGCAGACGCCATCTTCGAGGCCCTCGACACGGACCTCGACCTCGCGGTGGCAATCACGGAGGGCGTCCCGACACAGGACATGTCGAAGGTGTACAAGCGCCTCTCGGAGACCGACACGCGACTGCTCGGCCCGAACTGCCCCGGCATCATCACGCCCGGCGAGGCCAAACTCGGCATCCTCCCCGGCAACATCTTCGAGGCCGGTAACGTCGGTCTCGTCTCACGCTCGGGGACGCTGACCTACCAAGTCGTGGACAGCCTCACCCAGCGCGGCATCGGGCAGACGACCGCCATCGGTATCGGCGGCGACCCGATCATCGGCACCGACTTCATCGACGCGCTCTCGCTCTTCGAGGACGACCCGGACACCGACGCGGTCGTCATGTGCGGCGAAATCGGCGGCGAGGACGAGGAAGAGGCCGCGGCCTTCATCGCCGAGAACATGGACACCCCGGTGTCCGGCTTCATCGCCGGTCGCACGGCCCCGCCAGGAAAGCGCATGGGCCACGCGGGTGCCATCGTCTCCGGTAGCGGAACCGGAACCGCGGAAAGCAAAATCAACGCCCTTAACGACGCGGGCGTTCCGGTCGGCGACACGCCCGAAGAGGTTGCCGACAACATCGAAGACTTCCTGTAATCCCCGGTCGGAGGTTTCGAAGTTGCGGTTTTATTTCCTTTTTTGGCTGTCTACTCTCCGAATAGACCATTCATCCACGACCGGGTACTTTTCCGTATCGAAGTCATCGGAGGCTTTGCCTTTGGAGCTGGTCCATCGAAAACATCCTCAGTACTCTCGAACGAGAACGCCATCGATCCGTTCGAAGTGTCGGACGTTCCGCGTCACGACGGGTTCTTCGAATTCGACGGCGGTCGCCGCGATAAGGCAGTCGTCGAGTCCGACACTCGTTCCGTCGGCCAGGAGTTCGCCGTGGAAGCGTCCGCCACGGCGAGCAATCGATTTCGTGACGGGAACGATTTCCTTCGTCGCAGTGACGTCAACGATTTCGCTATACTCTTCGAGCGAACTGCCGACCTGCGGCACACCCGCTTGGAGTTCGGCGAGCGTGATCGCCGAGACGCGTAGCGGTTCCGGTGACGCTTCGAGGTCACGCGCACACGACACCGCCTCCGTGTCGGCATGACGAACGTCGAGTAGAAACGTCGTGTCGAGAATCACGCGTCGTCCTCGCGCTCCCCACGGAGGCGTGTTCGAACGTCGTCAACCCCGTCGTCCAAACTATCACCTGCACGTTCGACGGCCCCCGCATATCCGTCGGTCTGCGAACCGGTCCCCACGACTTCTAACAACGAACGCTCGCCTGCCAATCGCTCAACGACATCGCTGAAGCTCTCTCCCTCTCGCTTATGAGCCTTGAGGCGCTCGTACGCGCTCTCGCTCAATGCCACTGTTTTCGTGTCCGCACTCATGAATGTAGATTGGTGTGTGAAATCTATAAGTGTTTGTGTTACACCGACCGTCCGCCTCGATACATAGTAACAACGAATTATGACCCCGCCGCGAGATACGTCACCGCCAACTCGTGGAGCGCCGGGTTCGGGACGGCGTGCGGACGCGCCTCCTGCACGATGGCTAGCGCGTCGTGGAACGTCCTGTCCTCCTCGGCGGCGAGCGTGGCCGCGAGAACCGTGCTGCTCCGCGAAATCCCCGCCGTGCAGTGAACGAGGACCGAACCCTCCTCGTGGAACAACCGTCGCGCGGTGTCCACGGCGGTTTCGAACGCGCGCCACTCGTTCCCCGCGCCGTCGATGAGGGGATGATGGTGGGTAGTGAGCGGGTGACTCTCGGTGGAAAGCGAGAGGACGTACTCGAACGCATGGTCGTGGCGGTCGCGGTGCGCCGCCGCCTCGTTTCCGATGAACAGGTCCTGCGTTCCGAGACGCCGAATCACCGGTTCGTCGGCCACGTATCCCACGGGTCGGACGAAAACGCCCGGTTCGTCGCCCACATCGGGTTCGTCGGGCATCCTCTCGTGGTCGTCGGATGGGATGGTTCAACCTTTCGATTTTCCGGGCCAATAGGGTTGAAAAACGAAACGAGATGCGAGGAATTGTCACCGAATTCAGTTTTGAACCGACTCGGTACAGGAAAAGACCAATATCCCCCGGGACCGTTTACTGTGATATGAGTAACAACGACAGAACTCGTGTGAGGGACATGATGTCCACGCCACTGAAGACGATTTCCGCGGACGCGACCATCACGGAGGCCGCAGAGGTAATGCGCGACGGCGACATCAGCGCCCTCGTCGTAACGACGTCGCCGCGTGCGATAATCAGCAGTTCCGACGTCCTCGACGCCGCGGCCGACGGGTTGGACCCGACGGAAGTGACGGTCGCGGACGTGATGACCGAGGACGTCGAGACCGTGACGCCGGACCTCTACATGGAGGAAGTCGCGGCGATGATGACCACTTACGGCATCAAACACCTCCCCGTCGTGGACGATGAGTACGTGGGGATGGTCTCCTCGACGGACGTCACCACCCTCCTCTCCTGAAGGGGGAGACGGCGGTCGAAGCGGGGGGGACGGCCCGGACGATGGCACGTTCACCGCGACAAGACGAAATCGCTTTACTTCGGCGCTACCACCGGAAACTGTGACCCGCGTCCTGCTCGTCGGTTCGGATGGAGTCGAGTTGCGTGCCGAACTGTTCTCGCGCGAGACGGCACGCGACGCCCTCGCGACCTATCAGATCCGAGAACCGTACGGCAACTGCCTCGAACTGGAGACCATCAGCGTCGGCTCCGCGACCTCGCTGTTGAACGACCTGAACTGGTATCTGGTTCGCTTCGTGGACGAGGCGCTCGTCCTCGATCCGAGCGTGAGCGACGAGGAGTGGCTCTCGCGGAAACTGGCGGCGCGCGTGCGTGACCGCGAAGTGGAGGCCGCGGAGACGGACCCGCTGCTCAAAGTGTACGGCGTCGTGAACGGCGAGTTCGGCGCGGAACTCGTGGAACCGATGTACGTCGCTCGGACGGTCGATGGGGTGCCGGAGTACGACCTGCGCGACGTGGACGACACGGTGGTCGTCCGCGTGACGGAAGACGAGTTCCGATCGTAGAAGAACGACGGGAAATCGCCCCCGAGAGTTCCGGCACAACCCTTTTCCACGTACTCGGCGACGGGGGCGTATGGTGGGGCCAATCAGCGAGGAACAGGTAGCGGCATGGCTGGACGGGAAGGTCGTGAACGACGTTCAGCACGTGAACGAGGAAGGGACGGAGTTCAACATTCAACTTCGACTCGCACGACTGCCGATACACATCATCAAAGAGGAAACGTTAGGGCCGATTCGACTGGTCAGCAACACCGCGTTCGACACGGAACGAACCCGACGACTCCTCGAAAGTGAGACGGACAGGGACGAACTACTGACCCGCATCGGACCGGCGCTGGCGGCGACGCCGGGATTTTACACGTTTCTCGATGCGGAAGGCGCGTCGTGTGAGTTGCGGGACGCGCAGTCGATTCAACTCGAACATCGAATCTATCCCGACGGGGCCAGTCGGCAGTCGGTGATGGAGGGTCTGATGGGCCTCGCAACCGCCATGCGATATCTCCAGAACACCGTCGCCATGCTTCTCGACGCGCGACGAGACGGGTAGGGGAGAGAGGAGGGCTTCGGGAACCGGAGTCGGGGACCGAAACGTCAGCGGGGCAGCGGAGGATGGGCCATGGCGAACCCACGGTCGAAACAGTACCTCGGGGTAGAAAACGGACGTCCATCGTTCCCAGTTCGTGAAAACGAGGGACGAGCAGTGCCCCGTCTCGATTCGTGAGGTGAGGACGTCACTCGGAGTCGCTCCCGTCCTCCCGCAACGACACCTTCGGACGACCCGCGTGCCACCCCAGCATCCACTCCCGGAGACTCAACGTCTCGCGATAGTCGGAGAGGAAATGGCGTTCGCCGGTCTGCGCGTAGTTCACGACGGCGACCAGGAACACGCCGCCGAGCGTGTTACCGAGGAGGACCGGCGTCCAGAAGTGGACGACGACGGGAATCAACCCTGCGTGGCCGGTGAACAGCAGATACGACGCGTCACACGCCGTCACGACGACGTGGTAGAGGCCGGTCGCCGGAATCGTGTAGATGATGACGTACACGAGGAGCAGTCGGGCCGCCGAGTCGCGGGAGGCGTGGTCGAGCCAGACCATTCCCGCGACGAGCCATCCGGCGAAGATGGCCTTGAAGAACAGCGACCACCAGCCGTGTCGAATCCCTTCCCGGCCGAACTCGACCGCGGCGTGTGCCGCCTCCGGGGTCAACACGTTGGCGTGTGCCAGCACCAACGCGCCGAGCGCCGCCCCGAGAAGGTTGCCGAACAGCACGACGCCCCACACCCTGAACAGGAGCGGAATGCTCGCGAGGCGGGTCAACACCAGCGTCACCGGGGGAAGCGTGTTCTCCGTGTACAGCTGATACCGCCCCATGATGATGTAGATGAAGCCGACCGGATACAGCAGCGCGCCGATCTGCGGGTTGGAGAACGTCGCGCTCAGCTCCGCGTGCGCCAGCACGGTGAGCGTGATGGCGAACCCGGCGGCCAACCCGCTGAAGAACAGTTCGCGGACGCTGGAGTCTATCTCCTCGTCGGCGCTCGCGATGACGCGTTGGAATATCTCGTCCGTCGAGAACCGGTCCCGAACGGCCTCGCCTGCCGCTGGCGCACCGCTTCGAGCGCGGTCCACCGCCTCTCGTATGTCGTCGTCGGATTTCGAGTCGTCTGCACTCATGATTCCCCTTGGGTCAGGAAAGTAGCCCACCGTCTTCGAACCGCTTGCTGTACACGAGACACGCCGTACACGACTAAGACGGTTGTGGCGGCCGAAAGGCCGCGGTACGCGACCCGATAGCGGCGATTCGACGCGAGAAACAGGTTACTGAACGATGTCGAGCGCGTGACCTCAGTCGAACATGCCCGTCGAGAGGTAGCGCTCCCCGCTGTCGGGGAAGACGGTGACGACGAGCGGACAGTCGTCGTAGCCCTGTTCCACGCCACCATCGGATTTCATCCGATGTACCGCCGACTGATCGTCGGCACCACCGTCAGATGACATCTGACGTACTGTCGATTGGCCATCGACATCACCATCGGACGTCGCTTTCGTTCGTTCGTCGTCCGTCTCCACCATGTCGTTCCACTCCTCGGGGACCTCCGGGCAGTTGAGTTCCGGCCGGGCGAGACGCTCTGCGACCCGGTAGGCCGCGATGCTCGCCGCGCCGCTCGATTGGCCGACCAGAATTCCCTCCTCGCGGACGAGACGACGACACTCCTCCTCGGCGTCCTCCAGCGCGACGCGTTCGATCGAATCGAGCAGGTCGGTGTCGAGGAGTTCGCTCACGAATCCGGGCCCCATCCCCTGAAACTCGTCCTCGCCGGGTTCGCCGGTCGAGAGGACGGGGTTGCGGTCCGGTTCGACGGCGACGACGTCCATGTCGGGGAACTCCTCCAACAGGCGCGAGGCGGTGCCCGTAATCGTCCCGCCGGTGCCGACGCCCGCGACGAAGGCGTCGATTTCGCGGCCATCGACCTGTTCGAGAATCTCCTCCGCGGTCGTGCGGTAGTGGGCCTCGGCGTTGAACTCGTTCTCGAACTGGCCGAGTTGCACCGCGTCGTCGGATTCGGTGAGTTCGGTGGCCCGCGCCTTCGCGGACTCCATGTTCCCGTCGACGAGTTCGAGGTCCGCGCCGTAGGCCTTGAGCAGTTGTCTGCGCTCCGGCGATTTCGACGCGGGCATGACGATGGTGAGGTCGTAGCCACGGGCCGCACAGACGACCGCCAAACCGATGCCCGTGTTGCCGCTCGTCGGTTCGACGATTCGGTCGCCGGGGTGGAGTTCCCCGGCACGCTCCGCGGCCTCGACCATCGCCAGTGCGGGGCGGTCCTTCGCCGACCCGCCGGGATTGAACGATTCGAGTTTCGCCGCGACGGTCGCACCCTCGGGAGAGCGGACGTGGACGAGCGGCGACCCCACGGCATCGAGGATGGAGGATTCCATATTTCATGGTACGAATCCCACGCCTAAACACCTACGGGACACCGGCAGGCAGTGCCGGAAGCGAGAATTCTTATCCGCGTTGGCTCCCATCTTTCGAACATGGAATCGACAAAACCGAATCCCGAGTGGGACGCGAGCGAACACAGCGAAGCGATAGACGCCTTCGAATCGGGTCTCGGTGAACTCACCTACCGAGTCTGGGGCGCGGATTGGTGCGGCGACTGCCAGTCGTGCCTGCCGGACTTCTTCGCCGCGCTGGAGGCCGCGGGCGTGGAGGACGAACGAGTTCACGTCTACGAGGTGGACGACGACAAGAACGGCGAACTCACCGAGGAGTACGACGTGACGCTCATCCCGACCATCGTGGTCGAGCGTGCGGACGAGGAAGTCGCCCGATTCGAGGAGAAAGAGGACCTGCCCGCGGCGGACTACCTCGCGCGCCGACTCTTCGAAAGCGACGCGTTGGCCTGAGGATTCGACTACGTTTCAATTCCGCCTCCGTTTTTCTCACCGTCGTAACCGCAGCAGCACGACCGAAAGGAGCGTGACGACCGCGAGGTACGCGACGCCCAAGCCGAGGGTTTCGACCGGTTCACGTCGATAACTGACCGACTGAAACGGAGTTACTCCGGCGCGAGGTCGTCCGCCCACTCCAACCCCGCGTCGATGTCCGTCACGGGCGGCGAGCAGGTGAACGAGCGACAGACGTAGAGCGTCGGTTCGCCGGACGACTCGCGGTCGGCCCAAATCGGCGGCACGCTCTCCAATCCGAGTGTTTCACACCACTCCGCCACGCCGTCCTCCGTCGGCGGTCGTCGGGTCAGAATCCGCGTCGGGAGGAGGGTTTCGGAGAGCCGTTCCCGCCACGACGCCGGGAGTTCGTCACCCGCGACGGTCAGTTCGAGCGACCCGGTCGCGTTGCGGTCGGCGGCGAGCGCCAGCGTCGCGTACTGGAACGGGTTCGATTCGACGGTCCGGGCGTGGGTTTCGAGCACCGCTTCGGGAACCTCGGCGAACGCCTCGTCGGGCGCGAACTCCGAGAGGACGGCCAGCATGTCGGTTGCGACGCCGAGGCTCGACGGGGTGGACTGGTCGGCGAGTTCCTGCGGACGGGCGACCAGTCGCTCGCCGCTCTCGGGCGTAAAGTACAGCGTGCCGCGTTCTTCGTCCCAGAACTCGCGCTCGATGGCGCGCGCGAGGTCGAGCGCGAATCCGAGGTAGTCGGGATTTCCGGTCGTCTGATAGAGCGAGAACGCGCCGCGCGCGAGGAAGGCGTAATCCTCGAGGTAGCCGTCGATGGCGACATCATCGTCCTTGAACCGCCGCGAGAGTTTCCCCTCCTCCTCGTCCCACATGTGTTCGCGAACGAAGTCGAGCGCGTCCGCCGCGAGGTCGGTGTAGTGGTCGGCGAGGACGAAACCTCCCTCCGCGAGCGCGGCAATCAGCAGGCCGTTCCACCCCGCCAGAATCTTCTCGTCGCGGGGCGGGTGGTTCCGTTCCTCGCGGGCCTCGAACATGGACAGGGTGGCCCGTTCGAGCAGGTTCCGAACCTCGTCCTCGGGTAGGTCGTACTTCTCCGCGAGGTCCGGGATATCCGTGGTCAGGGTCAACACCGTCTTCCCCTCGAAGTTGCCCGATTGGGTGACGCCGTAACGTTCGCAGACGATGTCCGCCACCGTCTCGTCGTCGATGTCGTCGTCATCGCGCTCGTCGTTGACGGCCTCGTACACGTCGCTCGGCGTCCAGACGTAGAACGGCCCCTCCTCGTAGTTGCCCTCCTCGTCCTCGCTTCGGGCGTCGAGCGTGCTGTAGAATCCGCCCTCGGGGTGGCGCATCTCGCGTTCGAGGAATTCGAACGTCTCGCGGACGACGTCGGCGTATCGGTCGTCGCCGGTGAGCCGATACCCCTCGATGAGTACGCGGGGAAGTTCCGCGTTGTCGTAGAGCATCTTCTCGAAGTGCGGCACCGTCCACTTCTGGTCGGTCGCGTAGCGGTGGAACCCACCGCCGATGTGGTCGTACATCCCGCGGTTCACCATCGCGTCGAGCGTTTCGACCGCCACGTCGCGGTACTGGGTCGCGCCGGTCCTGTCGTACGCCCGGAGGAGCAGGTCAACTCGCGCCGGTTGCGGGAACTTCGGCCCCCCGCGACCGAACCCGCCGTACTCACGATCCGCGGTGCGGACGGTCTGCTGGCCCGCGCTTTCGAGCAGTTCCGGGCCGGGCGCGTCGTCGGCCTCGGGCGTCGATTCCAGTTCGCCCTCGATGGCGTCCGTCCACTGCTCGCCCCGGTTTTTCATCTCCTCGGGGTTCTCCTGCCACGTGTTCTTCACGTTTTCGAGCAGTTCGACGAACCCGGGTCGTCCCTGCTGGGAACGCTTGGGGAAGTACGTCCCGACGTAGAACGGCTTGCCCTCGGGGGTCAGCCACGCCGACAGCGGCCACCCGCCGCCGCCCGTCACCTGCTGACAGATGCTCATGTAAATCGAATCGATGTCCGGGCGCTCCTCCCTGTCCACCTTTATCGGGACGAAGTTCTCGTTCAGCAGTTCCGCCACCTCCTCGTCCTCGAAGCTCTCTTCCTCCATCACGTGACACCAGTGGCAGGCCGAGTAGCCGATGGAGAGGAAGATGGGAACGTTCCGCTCTTTCGCCGCTTCGAGCGCGGCCTCGTCCCACGGTTGCCAGTGAACAGGATTGTCGGCGTGCTGGCGGAGATACGGACTTTCCTCCTCGTCCAGTCGGTTGCGTTCGGTGGGCGCGGTCATACCCGTACCTGAGTCGATTGAAGGAGGTAAAGATGGGGATTCGCTCGACGGACGACCGAACTGCACCTTTTTCAGAAAATCCAACAGCTCATATCCGTCGCCGGCGTAGAGTGTTCCCATGTCCGAAACAGGCATCGACGAGGAGTTCGCGGAGGAGATAGCGACGACCTGTCGGACGGGGATCGGGGACACGCTTCGGAGCGTCATTCACTTCACGCCGACCGACTCGGAACTGCTCTACCTTCGTAGCGACCTGTACGGCGGGGACCGAGCGGTGGCGAAGGAACGAAAGGCCGTCTTCGTCGCCAACGAGCGACTCGGCTTCGGGACTCACGAGACGTATCGACGCCTCGGCGAAGAGGGGTTCGAACCGATCCTCGGCGAGTACGAACTCACCATCCGCGCGTTCGCCGACGGGTTCGTCAGCCGCGTCATCGTCGGCGATCATGGTATCCTCATGACGAGCGATAACTTGCCGATCGCCGATTTCGAGGACGTGGCGGTGTCGATCCGGAAGCAACTGGAGGATCGATTCGGACCGGAGTAACCACGAACGTGCATACATCATCGGTGTCAAACGGCAACGTTTACACCGCTGTGCGCATATCGTGCCCACATGAGCGAGACCGTACTGTTGGTGGGTGGCGGCGGCCGTGAACACGCAATCGCCCGAGTGCTGGACGACAGCGACACAGCCCTGTATGCCTGTGCGGGCAACCGAAATCCGGGAATCGCCCGTCTCGCGGACGGATTCGAGACGCTCGAAACGACGAACACGACGGCAGTCGTCTCCTACGCGGAGGAGGTCGGCGCGACGCTCGCCGTCGTCGGTCCGGAGGGACCCCTCGCCGCGGGCGTCGCGGACGCGTTGAACGACGCCGGAATCTACGCGTTCGGCCCGAACGCCGACGAAGCGCGCATCGAGACGGACAAGGCGTACCAGCGCCGGTTCATGCGGGAACACGGGGTTCCCGGCTGTCCCGATTTCGAGACGTTCGACGACATGGAGGCCGCCTGCGAGTTCATCGACGACTACGACGGCGACCTCGCGGTGAAACCCGCCGGGCTGACGGGGGGGAAGGGCGTGAAGGTCATCGGCGACCAAGTGACCGACGAGGAGGCAAAGGAGTACCTCCGCGACAGCGATTACGACCGCGTGGTCCTCGAAGAGCGACTCGTCGGCGAGGAGTTCACGGTTCAAGCGCTCGTGGCGAACGACCAACTGCGCGTCACGCCCGCGGTTCAGGACCACAAGCGCGCCTACGAGGGCGACGAGGGGCCGAACACGGGCGGCATGGGAAGCTACAGCGATGCGGGCCTCGAACTCCCGTTCATGACCGAGGAAGATTACCACGAGGCCGTCGAAGTGCTGGAAGCGACCGTCGCGGCGCTGGACGACTATCGAGGCATTCTCTACGGTCAGTTCATGCTCACCGCCGACGGCGTGAAGGTCATCGAGTTCAACGCTCGGTTCGGCGACCCTGAAGCGATGAACACCCTGCCGGTTCTCGCGACCGACTTCCTCGACGTTCTCGTCGCCGCGCGCGAAGGCGACGACTTGCCCAAACTCACCTTCGCGCCGAAGGCGACCGTGTGCAAGTATGCGGTGCCTGACGGCTATCCGACCGACCCTGAAGCCGGAGCGAAGGTGAAAATCAGCGAGGAGAACGCGGGCGACGCGATCCTGTTTTACGCTAGCGTCGACGAGCGCGACGACGGGATTTACACCACCACCTCCCGCTCGTTCGCCGTTGTGGGGCTTGGCGAGTCCATCGCGGACGCCGAGGAGATCGCCGAAGACGCGCTTTCGGTCGCCGGCGAGGAGGGCCTGCACATGCGCCACGACATCGGAACCGAAGCGCTCCTCCAGCGGCGAATCGACCACGTACAGGAACTGCGTAACTGATCGTAACGACCGCATTACGGAGCGGTCAATCGGCCTATAATCAAGTCATCTCGACCTGATGAATTCGTATGGAACAACTGACCGCGGACGAAATATTCGACGTGTTGTCGCATCGTCAGCGTCGCCACGTCCTCTCCACCCTTTTGGACAGCGACGACGAAATCACCGTCTCGGAACTCGCGGAGATGACCAGTTCGAAATCCGACGGCGACGCATCGCGTATCGAAGTCGGCCTCCATCACTCCCATCTCCCGCGTCTCGAAGGGATGGGAATCGTGGAGTACGACCGCGACGCCGAGACGGTCGAACCGACCGCCGCCGTCGCCGACCTCGAACCGTTTTTCGAACTGGCGGGCGAGCGGTGAGAAACCGGTCGTACGGGAGAGAGGTAGGTTCAAGCTAATTCGAACGAAAGGCGGGACCGTGAGCGACGACACGACCCGGCGTCACGAGCGAATCACGCGCCACGAAACGCCCGGCGGCCTGAACTCCTTGCAGTATTGGACGAACGCCCGGAATCCGCTTCGGGTCGCGATACACTACCTCGTCATCTGGCTCGTCCGAATCAATCCGAGCCTTCGACTGAAGAACTGGCTCCTTCGGGGCATCGGCGTCTCGGTCGGTCGCGGGGTATCGTGGGGGTTGGAATCGACGCCGGACGTGTTCTGGCCCGACCTCATCACCGTCGAGGACCACGCCATCATCGGCTACGACGCGACCATCCTCTGTCACGAGTTTTTACAGGACGAGTACCGGACCGGCGAAGTCGTCATCGGCGAACGCGCGATGATCGGCGCGAACGCGACAATCCTCCCCGGCGTGGAAATCGGCGCGAACGCACAGGTCGCGGCCAACTCGCTGGTGACGCGGGACGTTCCCCCGGACACGACGGTCGCGGGCGTCCCCGCCACGGAGATGTCGAGCGACAGGGTGACGTAGTCGGCGTTCAGTCGGACCTGCACATCGGTGGGTCAGTTCCCGATACTCGCTTTCATCCATTCGAACTGTTCTTCGAGCCGTTTTCGTCCCACATCCGTCAGCGAGAACACGTCGTACAGCCCTTCGACGCGCTTTTCGACGTGGCCGCTTTCCACGAGTCGTTCGAGCGTGGCGTAGTATCGTTTCGGCTCTATCTGTTTGTCGTACCGCGATTCCAGTCGGGTCTTGAGTTTCTGGCCGCGGAGTTCCCCGGCCTCGGCGAGGAGGATGCACATGTCCCGGCGGGTGCCGCTCTGGTGCCAGCGCGTCATGCTCGGGAGTGGGGCGGCGGCCTTCACGTGGCTTTCGGGTTGGAACCGATAGCTTCGACTGTCCTCCCTTCGAACCGCCGCGTATGAGCACCTCGAACGACGGAATCACGGCACGCTACTTCGAAACCGACCACGAGCGCGTCCTCGAATTCTCACGCGAGGGTCGAACCGCGACGGTCGCACAGAACCGCGACGGGTACGGAATGCTGAAAGTTCGGGAGACGCCGGAGAGTCCGGAACTGGAACGGTACTACGGGTTCGACATGGCGCTCGATCACGTCGCGGAACTGCTGTCCGTTCGACCGAATGACCTGCCGGTTCCCGACCCCGCGTCGGATATGGGAATGTAAAAATTCGGACACAGGTGGCGTCGAAACCCGACAAACATCTCCAGTCAACGATGGGAGACAGGTACGCAAAAAGAGATTTCTGATGACATATACCCCCACAAACCTTTTCTCCGGTGATTGAGTGGCCTTCTGTAATGGCTACCCTGAGCGAACTTCTGGAGGACCTCGTCGGAGGTGTCGACGCAGTGTTTCTCTTCTCCCCGAGCGGGTCGTACTACGAACGGTTCGCGGACCTCAACGACACCGACGTGGTCGTCGTTGCTCCCAGCAACAACATCGGCGCGAACGACTTCGTGGAACTGCCGCTCGAATTCCAGAACGTCAAGGATCGCATTCGGTTCGGCATCGAGGGGGCTATCGATAACGGACTCGCGGAGGACGGGGACGAACTGACGTGCGTCGCGAGCATGTTCGACGACGGCGTCGATACCGTCACCCGCGTCAGGGCCGACGAGGACGCCCATTCGGGAATCTACGACCTCTTCGCCAACTCGCGGGCCGATCCCGGCGTCATTCGCGACGTCTTCGAAGTCGCCATCGAACTCGGGAAGAAGGGTCAGAAGGGCAAACCCGTCGGCGCGCTGTTCGTCGTCGGCGATGCGGGCAAAGTGATGAACAAGTCCCGTCCGCTGTCGTACAACCCCTTCGAGAAGAGTCACGTGCACGTCGGCGACCCCATCGTGAACGTCATGCTGAAGGAGTTCTCCCGACTCGACGGCGCGTTCGTCATCTCCGATTCGGGAAAGATCGTCTCGGCGTACCGCTACCTCGAACCGTCCGCGGAGGGCGTGGACATCCCGAAAGGACTCGGGGCACGGCACATGGCGGGCGGTGCCATCACCCGCGATACGAACGCCACCGCCATCGTCCTCTCGGAGAGTGATGGCCTCGTCCGGGCGTTCAAGGGCGGTGAAATCATCCTCGAACTGGACCCGGAGGCGTACTAGATGGCGGACTGGCAGGTACTCCTCCAGCAGGAGTATCGCGTCGTTCTCGCACTCCTCATCCTCATCGTCGGCGGTATCGCGGGCTATCTCCTCGGCCGATTGAACATGCGTATCCTCAAAGCGGCCGGTCTCCCCGAAGTCGTCGAAGGGACGCCCTTCGAACGGACCGCCCGCAGCCTCGGAACGACGACGGTTTCGCTCATCGCACGTCTCACCTCGTGGTTCATCTACGGCGTCACGATTCTCCTCGCGCTCAACACGGCCGAACTGCCGCTCAGCACCCAACTATTCTGGCAAATCATCCTCTTCACGCCGCAGTTGTTCGTCGCGGCGCTCGTGTTCATCATCGGGTTCGTCGTCGCGGACAAGGCCGAACTGTTGGTGAGCGAACGCCTTCGCAGCGTCAAACTCCCCGAAGTCAACGTCATCCCGCGAATCGTCAAATACAGCATCGTCTACATCTCGTCGCTCATCGCCCTGAGTCAGATCGGAATCGCGGTACTCACCCTCCTCGTCCTCTTCGGCGCGTACGTCGCCGCTGCCATCGTCTTCGGTGCGGTGGCATTCTGGGACCTGCTTCGCTCCTCGGCGGCGGGGATCTACCTCCTCCTCAATCAGCCCTACGGCATCGGCGACGAGATTCGCGTCGCTGGCAATCAGGGAATCGTCCAAGAGGTGGATATGTTCGTCACGCACATCGAAAACGACGGCGAGGAGTTCATCATCCCGAACCACCTCGTCTTCCGAAAGGGAGCGGTTCGGCTCCGTAACTGAGGCTTCTCGCTCAAAAACCGTTTTTCCCGCCCGGTACCCGAATTCAGTCGAGCATCTGTGCTGCAATCGTGTTCCGCAGGACTTCGCTCGTCCCCTCGTAAATTTCGTTCAGTTTGGCGTCGCGGTAGTAGCGTTCCGCGTCGAAATCGGTGGTGTAGCCGTAACCGCCGTGGATCTGGATGCCCTCGTTGGCCACCTCCCGACTGATTTCGCTGGCGAACAGTTTTGCCTGCGCGGCCTGCTTGATGAAGTCCTCGCCCCGAATCTTGCGGTCCGCGGCTTGGTGCATGAGGAGTTTGGCGGCCTGCACCTTCGTGTCCATGTCGGCCAGTTTGTGCTGAATGGTTTGGAAGTCGCTGATGGGTCGGTCGAACTGCTCGCGCTGCTGGGCGTATTCCAGCGCGTCGTCCCGCGCGGCGCGGGCGAGGCCGATGCTCCGCGCGGCGATGGTGATGCGCCCGCCGTTGAGCGTCTTCAGCGCGTGAACGAAGCCGCGTCCCTCCTCGCCGAGCAGGCGATCCTCGGGAATGCGCATGTCGTCGAAGCGGAGTTCGGCGGTCGGACAGCCCTTGTCGCCGAGTTTGTGCTCGGTTCCCTCGACGTGGAAGCCGTCGTCCTCCTCGGGGCGGACGACGAACGACGAGATGCCCTCCTTGCCCGCGTCGGGGCCCGTCTTGGCGAAGACGGTGATGGTTTCGGCGACGGAGCCGTTCGAAATCCAGAGTTTACCGCCGTCGATGACGTACTCGTCTCCCTCCTTCTCCGCGGTGGTGTCCATCGCCGGAACGTCGCTGCCCGCGCCGGGTTCCGAGAGCGCGAACGCGCCGATGTCGATGCCCTCGTTGAGCGGCGTGAGGAACTCCTCTTTCTGCTCTTCGTTCCCGAACTCGTAGAGCATGTTGCCCGCGAGGCTGGTGTGGGCCGCGACGATAGTTCCGAGGCCGCCGCTCCCGCGCGAAATCTCTTCGAGGCCGATGGCGTAGGAGTGATAGTCGAGTCCGGCCCCGCCGTACTCCTCGGGGAAGGGCATACCCATCAGGCCGAGGTCGGCCATCTCCGAGACGAGGTCACTGGGGAACTCGTCGGTTTCGTCGATGTCCGCCGCGCGAGGTTTGATCTCCTCGTCCACGAACTCCGCGACCATGTCCCGGATCTGTTTCTGCTCTGCGGAGAGACTGAAGTCCATAACGGAAAATGCGTGCAGTCAATCCTTTACTTTTCCCATCGCGATCGGTCCCGCTACAGTAGTCGTCGTTTAGGACAGTCGTTTTCGGACGGAGTCCAGCGTGAGGACGCCCTGAATGAGGTACGACGCCTCCTTGTTCTTCGGCGCGATGGTGGCCGCGCCGAGCAGGAGCGCGCCGCGCTTCGCGTTGCCCTTCTGGAAGGCGTAGCCCGCTTGCGCGAGCAGGGACAGGATGTTCAGCTTGTCGAAGGAACTGCTCCCGTTCCCCTGTAACGCTTTCAGCGGTCGCTCGTCGCTCGGTGCCGCGGACGGGAGGAGTCCCAAGTTGGCTCGTGCGAATCGAAGTAGCGTTCGAATCATGGATTAGAGTATTAGTCTTCTCCGGGGTAGACCTGTGGTGCGAACTCGAAAGGAGTTGAAGTGGGGAGACGAACGGACGGGTCGAACGCCGCGTTCGAAACGTCTTACCGGCGTGAACCCGAACGGCGAACCATGTACGGCGTGGTGACGCGAAATCCCGAGGAACTCGACTGGCCCGAGTTCGAGCGGGGCTTTTACGAGATGAAGGACGTAACGGGGCGCGCAACCGAACCGGTCGAGACGGGCGTGAACATGATTTCGTGTTTCGGCGACAGCACCGCCGCCGAAAACGACCCTTCGTTGGTGCCCGTGAGCGACGAGGGCGAACTGGCGACTCGCGAGCGACCCTACTTCGACTGGGGCTACATCTGTCCCACTCGCGAGGCGTACCGCGAAGGCCTGTTGGAGATGGTCTCCGACGCCGCCGAAGCGTACCCGGACGTTCGGTTGGACGACATCGGCTTTCCACGGGCAGAATACTGCCACTGCGAGCAGTGCGAGGCGGAATTCGCGGCGAGCGACTACGACGACTGGAAGGCGTGGCGCGCGAGCGTCATCACGGAATTCGTCGCGGAGGCGAGCGACAGAATCCCCGGTAAGACGTATCTGACGCTGTATCCCGACCCGTATCCCGGTCACCTCTACGACCGTGCCGGTCTCGATTTGGACGCGCTGGCGGAGTACGTGGACGAGTTCGTCGTCCCGCTGTACGATATGGCCTACTCCACGACGTACTGGCTGGAAATCATCGCCAGCGGGTTCGAGGACTTCCTCGACGCTCCGTTCAGCGTCGAACTCTACGCGGTCGATATCGACATCGACGACCTCATCCACGCCGCGGAAGTCGCGGACGCCTACGGAAACGACGTGTTCTTCGGCTACGAATCGGGCAACGCCCGCGCCGCGGTGCGGCGGATGGACGCGGATTCACGCGACGGGGTTACGCACGGGAACTGAACCGCTCTTCCTTCCACGCGACCAGTTGCTCCCTGTCGCGGGTGTCGTCCGGGAGTTCGGCGAACCACTTCGCGTCCGTTATCTCGTCGTCCGGGTCGCGGACCGTCGGCGTCGTCGTTTGCGCACACGCCTGAAACACGGGGAGAACGCCCCACGTCGAGTACTCCCCGCAGCGAATCGCGGTACGTGTCGCGATTCCCAATCCCTCGTACTCGGCTTCGATGCCAGCCTCCTCGTCGAGTTCCCGCTCCGCCGCCTCGCGATAGGATTCGTCGGGATGGATGCCGCCGCCGGGGAGGACCCACATATCGACGCCGGCGTGCCAGACGAGGAGTACCTCGCGGGACGGGCGGTAGACGATGGTGTGTGCGCCGTACGGCGCGCCGTGTTCCGCAACTCGGTTGGCAAGCGTACGAAATCGACCGCGGGACACCTCGTAATGCCGCGTGAACTCCAAAAATTCCGTGTGTCGCTCGGTCAGTCGGTGATAGGTCTGCTCCGCCCGCTGTTCGGCCTCCGTCGAAAGAAACCACAGGTCATCGAGCGTCATCGTACAACTGACTGCCGACTACCCCTGAGGACGAACGAGAACCCGACCGCGCGAAGAGTACGATCATATGCCACGATATTCTGGCGGGTGAAATAAGCCTTCGGACGACGGCACTCGGGAATCGGTCGGTTTTTACGACCGGATGGGCTATCCGCCGGTATGAGCTTCGAAGAAGACGACGCGGTCATTCTGCACGACCAGCACAGCGAGTACGACGGCGAAGCGGGAACGGTGACGCAGGTCATGGAGAACATGTTCGGTGACGCCACCTACACCATCAGCTTCGAGGACGGACAGGAGACGGGCATCCCCGAGGATTCCCTCGAAGCCGTCGAGGACGAGGAGTAACTTTTCTTCCTTCGATTCGTACGTTCCATCATGGCTAGCGTTCCGTTTCACTACATCGACCTGCGGGCATTCTGCTACGCGACCGAAGACGACCAGCGCGTCGAGGACTCCCTCCGCGCCTATCTCCCCGAGGAGGCCGAAATCGAGCGCACGAAGAGCGAGGGACATCTCGGCGACCGCATCCTCATCTTCTCGGCGCGGGTGGAGAACGCGGACGAAATGCGCCACGTGTTGACGAAACTCCGGGAACTCGACGACATCGGACGGTTGCGCGACGAACTCGACCAGCGCGTGGACGACAACTGTTCGTTTTTCATCTCGCTGGACAAGCAGGCCGCCTACCGCGGTGCCGTCGAACTCGGCGACGGAATCACCCTCCGCGCGAAAGTCGAGGCCTACCCCGCGAAGAAGGACGCGGCCGTCGAGAACGCCCGAAAAGCGCTCTCGTAATAGCGATTACCGGTTTTCGTCCGGAGTTAGGCCGACACAAAGTTTATCACCGTCACCACTGTTGTGATAGACGTTACCACGCAACGCGTGGATGAGTATCATGCAAGAGTGTCCATACTGCAATTCCGACTTGCGTCGCGGTGGAAGTTCACGTACGACCCGCAACGGCAACCCGACCGGTCACAAAAGTACCGGAACAGAGTACGTGTCGTGTCCCGACTGCGGCGGCGTGATAGACGGCTTCTCGGCGCACTAACTACGATATCGTCGTGTTCCATTTTTGGTCTCTCTGACGTGTGGAGTTCGGCTCGGATTCAGTGATTACCAACACGCCCATTAGCGCCGCCCGAAATGGAAGGTCCATGGCACTCGTCGCCGAATACGAGATTACGTGCGAAGCCCTTCCGTTCGTCGACATCGCCGAGTCCGCTTCCGAGGCGACGATGGAAATCGAACTCCAGTACAATCACGGCGACCTCCCCCCGTTCATCGTCCACGTGACGAGCGGAGCGACGGCGTCGGTGGAGCGCGCGTTCGAATCGACCGCCTTCGTCGCTGAGTACTCCCTCGTCGGACGTGCGGGCGGAACGCGCCGCTACCAAGTCCTCCCAGCTATCGGCGAGGAGGCACAACTCGGCGACCACATCGAGGACCTGTCGAACCTCCATTCGCTCGCCACCGCCGAGGCCATCATCGAGCGGATTCGCGTCACGGGAACTGGGTGGATTCAAACGGGCTGGTTCGCCGACAGACGGGCCTTCGACGAGTTCAGCGAGTTCTGGCGGCACAACGGCGAGTTTTCGCTGCGGCGACTCACACACGACGGCGAGCCCGAAGCGCCGGGAGACGGACTGACGAACTGTCAACACGAGGCGCTCCGAACCGCCTACGAGATGGGATATTTCGAAATTCCGCGGGCGGCGTCGCTGGACGACGTCGCCGTCGAACTCGGAATCTCCCCGTCGTCGCTCTCCGAGCGACTCCGGCGCGCACAGACGCACCTCGTGGAGACGTCCGTGGCCTCGACGTGGCCCCCGTTGCCCGACTGAACCGACCGTCGTTTCGGCGGGTGATATAAACGGCCGTAGGATTTCGAGTCATCCTTAGCCGACTTCCCTGTCAACCAGTACATCGAGATGGAGACAGTCACCTCGGCCGACGGAACGCGTATCGCGTACGAACGACACGGAGACGGGCCGCCGCTCGTCCTCCTCCACGGCGGATCAACGCGACACTACTGGGAACCGCTTCTCTCCCGGTTCACGGACGAATTCACCGTGTTCCTCTCGGACAGACGAGGACGCGGCGACAGCGGCGATTCCGAGGAGTACAGTATCCGGCGCGAAGTCGAAGACGCTCGCGCCGTCATCGATGCCGTCGATGGAAAACCGACCCTGTTCGGACACTCCTTCGGCGGCTTGCAAGCGATAGAAACCGCCCGCATCGAACCCGTTCGAGCGGTCGTCGCCTACGAACCGGCGTATCTCGTCGGAGCATATAGGGAACAAGCTGACCTCTCCGAGCGGATGCAAGAGCAACTCGACGACGGCGCGCCTCGTGAGGCGATGAAACTCCACCTCCGGGAAGTGCTTCACGACCGAGAGCCACCCGACTTCGACGGATGGCTCGAGGCGTGGCCCCCGTGGCCAGCCTGCGTGGAACATGTCGAAAACACCGTCAGGATGGACCGTGCCCTCGAAAAGCACCGTCTTCCCGACGCTCTCGACGTGGACGCACCTGCGCTCCTCCTGTCCGGGACCGACGGCCCGTCCCACCTCCGGGACAGCGTCCGCGCGGTTCACGACGCGATTCCCGACAGTCGCCTCGTCGAGTTCGACGGCCTCGGGCACAGCGGCCCGACGGAAGCGCCGAAACGCGTCGTTGCGGAAGTGCGCGACTTCCTCGATGACGCGGGATCAATGTGGAGACGCTCTCATTAGCGGCGTTTACGGCGTCGCGGTTCGCATCGAGGCGCGGAACGCCAGTTTGTTTGCCGCGCGGACTGCGTCCGATTCGAGAACTCTCAGCTCGAATTCCGAAGAAAGCTTATTATCGTGAAAGATTCAGAAGAAGTATGGGTTTAGATAGTGGGAATTGGATAGGAATGGACGACGAGGGTATGCTTGCAGTGAACGGAGAGGATGACGGGTCGGCGGATTCCGAAACGTCGGTCCGCGAAACGATGCTCAAAGCAACGATACTCCTCCTCGTCATTTTCGCCTCCTTCTTCCTCTTCGCTTGGGTGATGTTCGGGTAGCAACCGCGGACCCCACACCGGTCGATGGGAATACCGGGGGTGCACCGCGTTTCGCTCGCCCTGTGTAGCCTGCTTCGAACTGCTCGGCACAGTTTTCCCGCTCACGACCGTTATTCGCGGAGAATGTGCGGGACCGGATTCGAACAATGCCCGGATGATTCTGCGCACTCACTTCGTTCGCTACGCAGACTGCATCCGGTCTAATTCGAATCCTCTTCGCAATTTTGCCACTCGCGGAGTTGCTCGTGGCAAAATGTGCGGGACCGGATTCGAACCAGAGCAAGACAGTCCTGCTCGTCTCACATCCGTTCGACTCCGCGGGCTGTGACTTGCAGGATTCGAATCCGCTAGCTACATTCTCCGCTCACGACCGTTGTTCGCGGAGAATGTGCGGGACCGGATTCGAACCGGCGGACCCCTACGGGACAGCGTCCTAAGCGCTGCGCCGTTGGCCTAGCTTGGCTACCCGCACGCAGTATTGGATTTTGAGGTGCGAGATAAGAAACTGTCGTTCTCCGCGGACGAGCGTTTATATCCGATGGCGCGTGATTTTCGGTCGTGTATCGGGCACGTGACCAAGTGGAAAACGAATCGTGGCTCGCCGAACTCCAGCAGGCAGCAGACCGCCTCGAACTCGAAACCGGCGCTCGCTCGCGGGCGGCGGACCTCTTTCTCTCGACCGTCTCCAGCGCCGACGACCCCGAGGAGCGCTCCAAGCGCGCCGTCGCGGCCGCCAGCCTCTACGCCGGGTCGCTCATCGAGGGCGACCAGCGCTCACAGCAGGCCGTCGCCGACGCAATCGGCGTCTCGCGGTTGACGATTCAACAGCGCTGGAAGACGGTTCTCGAAGAAGCGGGACTCCAACCGCCATCGTGGTAGCGGGATAGCAAAGCGGATTCAGTTGCGCCCTTCGCAATCCGGGGTCAAGTTGCCGTGTTCGTCTATCTCCCCGGCGACGATTCGCGTGCTAGAGATGATGTCGCCGTCCTCGGCCTCGACGTGCGGAACGACGACGATTTCGAGGGGGTCGAAGCCGCGTTCGGTGCGGAGTTCGTTGATTCGCTCGCCGCCGTGTTTCGTCTCGGGGGAGACGATGAGTATGTCGAAGCGCTCCTCGGTGGCGATGCCGGTCGGTTCGGTGAGTTTCCGAACGTCGAACTCGCGGCCGTGTTCCTCGGCGAACCCGCGGAGTTCGGATTCGAGCGCACGCTTTCGCTCCTCGAACGGGCGGACGTGTCTCTCGACGTTTCGAGTCGCCGGAGCGAGTTCGTCGCTCGTCAACCCGACGGTGACGTCACCCAACTCGAACGCTCGCTCGAACAACGCCCGATGTCCGTCGTGAACCGGGTCAAACGTCCCGCCCAACGCAACGTCCATACTCCGGCGAATGGTTCCGCGTGGTTTATCACCTTCGGAACGCCGTGCCATCATCGGACGGGCCGTGCAGCCTCGCGATACCGACGGTAAATTCCCTCCGCCCACTCGACGAACGCGGGACGATCGCAGTCCACGAGCGCGCGGAGCTGTCCGTCCTCGTCGTAGGCTCCCGCGAGCGCCCACCCGTCGCCGAGCGTCACGCCGATTCGTGCGGAGCCGTCGTACCGGTAGATGTCGATGGCGCGGGTGACGAGTCCGAATTCGAGCGGGTTGAGCGACCGTGCGGTTTCCAACGTGTCCGCGGGCATGACGAGTTCCGTCTCGATACCGTCGAACACGAGTTCCGCGTGTACGTCGTGATACAGGCGACTCAGGACGGGTGCGAGCATCCGAATCGTGTCCGTCTCCCGCGAACGGAGACGGTTCACGTACTCGCTCACCGGGGCCTGTGGTTGGTCGGGCGATGCGACGACGAGCGTGGCGTCGTGTAGCCACGTCGGGTCAGGAAGACGGGTTTCGGCCGGGAGGTGACGGAAAAACGCATCGAATCGCTCGATGGTTTCGAGCGTCTCCACGTAGTTCGCGTGCGTTCGCGTGACGAGTTCGCCGCTCGGCGTCAGGGCGTAGTTCCCGTCGCACTTTTGCACCCAGCCACGGTCGGCGAACTCGGAGAGGTTCCGCTGGGCGCTCCGGTGGGAGACGTCGAGGGAATCGGCGACGTCGCGCGGCGAACCGGGCGACTCCCGAAGAAGGGACAGTAATCGCAGTCGCTCCGGCGACCCGGCAAGAAACGCGACCGTCTCTTGGGTATCCATCGGGCCGATGTACACGTGGGAGGGTTGTAAACGTCTCCCCGAGGCCGAATTCCCTCTCGGGGGCGAAACGTGATTCTTAAGGGCCGAACGGGTGTCGTTTCGTGTATGAGTGACGAACAAGAGGCCGACGCATCCGAAGAAGAGAACGAAGAAACACAGGAAGGGCTGCAAGAAGGAAACTTCATCAGCCTCGATTACACCGCGCGAACCGTCGAGGACGGCGATCTCGTCGACACGACCAGCCAAGAAGTCGCGGAAGAAGAGGACGTGGAGACTGACGAGCGCGACTTCAGCGCGCGCACCATCGTCCTCGGCGCGGGTCACATCTTCGAGGACGTCGAAGAGGACATCTACGGCAAGGAAGCGGGCGACGAGGGAACCGTCACCGTCGAACAGGCGTTCGGCGAATACGACAACGAGCAAGTCCGCACGGTCAGCGCCGACAAACTCTCGGACGAGGACCGCTACCCCGGCGCGAACGTCAACGTCGACGGCCAGCAGGGCTACGTCGAGACCATCATCGGCGGCCGCGCACGCGTCGACTTCAACCACCCGCTCGCGGGCGAGGACCTCGAATACGAGTACGAAGTCGTCGAAGAGGTCGAGGACGCGGAGGAGAAGGCGAAGGGCCTCTTCTCGATGTACATCGACGCGGACCTCGACATGTGGCTTCAGACGGACGAGGAAGAGGAGGAAGTCGAGAACGAGGACGGCGAGACCGAAACCGAGACGGTCGAGAAGGAAACCCTCTACATCGAGGCGACGCCGCAGCTGTCGATGAACCAGCAGTGGATGTTCCAGAAACAGCAGATCGCACAGGACGTCATCGACCGCCTCGACCTGGACCGCGTCATCGTTCAGGAGACCATCGACGGCGCGGGTGCCGGAATGATGGGCGGCATGGGCGGAATGGGTGGCATGGGCGGTGCCGACCTCGAAGAAGCCCTCGAAGACGTCGATATCGACGAGGACGAACTCGTCGAGGAACTCGAAGAGGAAGGCGAAGAAGCCGAAGACGTCGAAGAGTAATCGAACCGAATCGTCTTTTTGGGTGAGCGAGCACTGTCGGGTATGCACTCCCCGACACGGCTCTTCCATCTCCATTTCAACACGCCCGACGTGAGCCACGCCGAAACCCGACTCGCCGCGCACGGGCTGCCGCCGTACCGTCGGTTCGGACGGGTCGATGGCGAGTTTCACACGCTCGACGCGAGCGACCCCGTCCCGGACGGGTTTCGGCTTCGACTGCAAAACGCCCAACGCGGCTACGTGAACGTCACGATTGCACCGGGGCGGCGACCGCATTTCGACCACCTCGGCCTCTGTACGTCCGACTTCGACGCGATTTGTGACCGCGCGGACGAAGCGGGGTGGTCCGTCCGTGACCGCGACGGGAGACGGACGTTCGTCATGACGCCGTGGGGGTTCCGAGTCGAACTGCATCCCGACGGAAGCGACGTGGAGGCGGATCTCGGGTCGTGGGAGGAGATGCATTTCGAGCGCGTCGAACTCGCCGTGGAACGGGGTGCAGAAGACCAGTTTCGAACGGTGTTCGGGGAGATTCCGGGACTCGACTTTCGACCGACCGACGAGGACGCCATCCACGTCCCGCGGTTCGAACTCTCCGGTTCGTCGTTTCCGGCAGGAAAAACGGTCGAGACCGAAGCGTTCCTCTGACTCTCCCTCACCTCGTCGCGCTCCGGGAGCGAACGTTTTCGGCCGACCACTCGCCCGCACTCGCCTTTCGAACGATCCCGGAGTCGATACTCGCGTTTTGAATTTCGACGGCGGGTTTCGGCTTCGTGTCGGGTTCGGTCACGTCCGGCGATACGGGTGCCGTGTCGGAGCGGTTCGGAACCGTCGTGTTGACCACCGTCAACGTGTCCACATTCAACGTGTCGAGGTTCGCGCCTTCGACCGTGATGTTGGTCAGGACGTGTCGCTCGATGACGCGGTTTTTCACGCCCGGGTCGAACAGATCGCCGCCCGGCACGTTCCAGATGGACCGGTTCCTGATGACGATTCTGTCCGCGGTCACGTTCTTCATCGTGCCGTTTTGGATGTGAACCGTCGCGATGGAGACGTTTCGGAGGGTGACGTTTTTCTTGGGTCCGCTCTCGGTTCGCAAGGTTCGAACGTGTACCTCGTCCACCGTCGCGTTGTTCACCGTCGTATTCCGGAGCGCCCACGTCCTGACGGTCACGTCGTTGACGGACACCTTGTACTGACCGAGTTGCAACGACGGGTTCGCCGCGGTTACTCCATCGCCAGCGACGACTGCACCGCCCGAGAATACGAGAAGAATCGACAAGACGACGGCGGCATACGTGCCGGTTCGGGTTCCCATACACGCCACGAATCGGAGCGACGGCATAAACGGCTTCGACCGTTTTCCCGAGTTCGGCGGGATAAGCTGTCGTTTCTCACTTTACGCTGATATGTGCGGGAAGGTCATCGCGGATGATGGTCTCACAGTACTCACAACGGACGCCGTCGGAGAGCACTTCGAACTTCGAATCGACCGGTTCGTCCTCCGTCGAGATGCAGTTGCTGTTGGGACAGGAGAGGATGCCGACGACGTATTCGGGTCGCTCCAAGCGGTGCTTTTCGGCCACCTCGTACTCGCGGATGATGTTGATGCTCGCGTCGGGGGCGATGAGGGAGAGCACGTCCACCTCGTTCTGGCTCAACTCCATCCCCTCGACCTTCACGATGTCTTTCCGCCCCATTCGATCGCTCGGAACGTTCATCCCGACGCTCACCGCCTCACCGTCGCTTCCGTCGATGCCGAGGATTGCGAGGACGTTGAGCGCTTGGCCGGCGCGAACGTGGTCGATGACGGTGCCGTTTCGAATCTTGCTGACGCGGAGTTCGTGGTCGCTCATTGGTCCTCCAGCATGGAGTCGAGCAGTGCCATACGCACTGGGATGCCGTTGTGTGCCTGTTCGAAGTACTTCGCGTGGGACGTCTCGTCAACTTCGGGTGCGATTTCGTCGACGCGGGGAAGCGGGTGCATGATGGTCAGGTCGTCACGCGCGTCTTCGAGCGTTTCGAGGTCGATACGGTAGTCGCCCGCGATGGCGCGGTATTCGTTCTCGTCGGGGAAGCGCTCGCGTTGGATGCGTGTGACGTAAAGGACATCCAAGGTGGGAAGCACGTCCGCGATATCCGTGTGTTCGCGGACGTTCGCCCCCGCTTCGTGGAGGTCGTAGCGAACGCTTCGCGGGAGTTTGAGGCTCCCGGGGCTGATGAAGTGTTGACGGGCACCGAAGTTGGTCAGCGCGTGTGCGAGCGAGTGGACCGTTCGCCCGTACTTCAGGTCGCCCATGATGCCGATGGTGAGGTCGTCCAGACCCGCGTTCTCCCGAATCGTATAAAGGTCGAGGAGCGTCTGTGTCGGGTGATGGCCCGCCCCGTCCCCGGCGTTGAGGAGGGGGACGTCGACGAACTCGCTCACCATCTTCGCCGCACCTTGGCTCGGGTGGCGCAACACGAGCGCGTCGGCGTAGCCTTCGATGACGCGCGTCGTGTCGGCGAGGCTCTCTCCCTTCTTCACGCTCGACGATTCGACGGAACCCATGTCGACGACGTCGCCGCCGAGACGCTTGATGGACGTCTCGAAGCTCATCTTGGTGCGCGTACTCGGTTCGTAAAACAGCAACCCGAGGAGTTTTCCCGCGTGTCGGTCCCCGAACGCCGCCGGGTCGGCGTCGATTTCGGCGGCGCGGTCGAGGACGTCCTCGATATCCTGCCGCGAAAGTTGTTTCGTGTCGATGAGGTGGTCGTGCCGCATCGTTCGAAGAGGGGTTGTCACGCGCCTTGAAAGGCACGGGTCGTCCCCGAAATTTAAATCGGATGGCGGAACCACACCCGGCATGCTCGCCATCGCCGGTGGAAAGGGAGGCTGTGGAAAGACGACGACGACGCTCGGACTCGCGGGGGCACTCGGGCGGATGCGCCGGTCGGTCGTCGCCGTGGACGCGGACGTTGACATGCCGGACCTACACCTGCTTGCGGGAGTCACAGATTCCCCAAACCTTTCGGCCGTCGCGGACGGCGAGCCGGTCGAGTCGGCGACCCATCCTCCTCCCTCCCTTACCGGCGTCGGAGTGGTTCCGGCACCGCAATCGGTAGCGGTGTCCGTTCACCTACCGACCGCGCTCCCTCGTCTTTCCTGTGCGGCCGACCACGTCCTCGTGGACTGTCCGGCGGGGGCGGGTCCCGACGCGGCGACGCCGCTCCGAATCGCGGACCACGTTCTGCTGGTGACGACGCCCGACCCGGCATGTCTCCGCGACACGGCGAAAACCGCCGCGATGGCCCGCGCGCTCGGAACGACCGTTATCGGAGTCGTCACGACCCGAGCGGACCATCCTCCATCGAAAATCGAGCGACTACTCGACTGTCCGATGCTCTCGTCGATTCCCGACGGCGGCGTCGCAGCCCTCGCCGATGAGTCCGTTCGTCGGGGGTACGACCGCCTCGCGTCCGCGCTTCTGTCCAAACACTTATGAACGGTGTGTGAGTTGTCAATCGTATGGCAGCGCGGCTTTCGACCGGTGTCCCGGTTCTCGACCGGAAACTCGACGGGGGACTTCCACCGGGAAGCACCGTCGCACTCTGTGCCCCACCGGCCAGTCAGGCGGAACTTCTCCTGACCGAGTTCACCGCGAGTCGCCCGACGCTTTACTTGACGACCGATCGGAACGAAGAGGCCGTCAGTGCCGAGTTTCGACGGGAATCCAGCCGTCGAACGCCGGAGGTCAGATATATCCCGGGCGATGCGCCGCTCGACCACGCTCGGCGGTTGTTTCAGCGTCTTCGAAGCGATTCGACGCTCATCATCGACCAGATGAACCCCTTGGAGCGGGAGGACCCGACCCGGTATCGGAACTTCCTCAACGACTTGCAGGCCCACCTTCGAGGAACCGATAGCCTCGCACTCCTCCACTGTCTCGACGGTCGACGGATTCCCGCCCAGCGGGATATCACGGAACACGCCGTCGACGTGGTGTTTCAACTCAGAACAGAAGTAGCGGGAGACCGCGTCGAAAATCGGCTCGCCGTACCGAAGTTCCGCGGCGGGCGGGCACTCCCCGAGACCATCAAACTCGAACTCACGGAGTCGGTTTCCATCGACACCAGTCGCGACATCGCATAATTCGTTCGAACGCGCCGTTCCCGTCACGGTTCTCGCGGCCGTACCGCCCGCGCACTTATCGGCGTTCGTCGATTCGACGCATCTGTTCCCGGTGGAGCGTGACGATCATATCCGAGAGGACGCCGAACATGAGCAACTGCAAGCCGAAGACGATGGAGATTCCGGCGACGACCGCGAGTACCTCGTGTGAGATGTTTCGAGTAACCCACTCGACGCCGACGTAAACCCCTACAATGACCCCGAAGAGGCCGCTCAACATCCCTACGCTTCCGAAGTAAAACAGCGGGTTGTTCGTCTTGGCGAGTTGGTACAGGGTCATGATGATGTCCCCCCCGTCCCAGAGCGGGTGGAGGTTCGTCTCCGAATCGTCCGGGCGCTCCTCGTACTGAATCGGGACGACGACCGTCGGAACGCCGTGCTTGACGCATTCGACCGCCAGTTCGGTTTCGACGCCGAAGCCGTCCGAGGTGAGATACGCCCGCTCCGCGGATTTGCGCGTGAACGCACGGTAGCCGCTCAGGATGTCCTTAAAATCCGACCCGTGGATGATGGAGAACGCACGGTTGATGACGCGGTTGCCGAAGTGGTTCAGCCGCGGCATCGACCCGTCGTTCATCTCCGCGAACCGATTTCCGATGACGTGATTGTAGCCGTCGTCGAGCGGTTCCAACATCGTCCCGGCGTCCGCCGGGTCGTACGTTCCATCCCCGTCCAACATCAACACGTACTCCGTATTGATGTGTTCTAACCCCTCTCGAACGGCCTGCCCCTTCCCGACGCCGCTCTGCGTGATGACGCGTGCGCCGTGGTCCGTCGCCACGTCGCGGGTGTCGTCTTCGGAATCGCCATCCACCACGAGAACGTTCGAGAATCCCTGCTCACGAAACCCGTCGATGACTTCGCCAATCGTCTCGGCCTCGTCGAGCGTCGGAATGAGCACGCACACGTCCTCTTTGTCGGGCATTGTCGGGGAAATGGGCACCGGGGTGTAAAAGCCCAACCTTTTGAGTCTGTCAGGGATGGGAGAGGTACCGATCCTCACCGCCCACCGACTGCCGGTCAATCCATAGATGTTTAAAACAAAACGACAAACGACCGGATATGAACCGGCTCGCAAAGGCCGCCGCTGTCGTCATCGCTGTGGCCGCAATTCCGTATCTCTGCTTTCTCGCGTTGTACGGACTGATTCGCCCCGACGGCTCGCCCGCCCGAAAGCGGGAATCGGAGCCGACGGTTAGTGTCATTTTACCCACGTACAACGAGTCGGACATCATCGAGAAGAAGCTCGACGACCTGCTCGAACTCGACTATCCCATGGAGAAGGTCGAACTCGTCGTCGTGGATTCGAGCGACGACGAGACGCCCGACCTCATTCGAGAGTACTTCGCCGACCACGAACATCCATCGCTGAACCTCATCGAGGAGGAGGAACGGCGCGGACTCGCACCCGCACTCAACGACGCGTACGCGGCCGCCGAGAACGAGATGGTGGTCAAAACCGATTGTGACTCCTACACCGCAAACGACGTCCTCCGCGTCGCGGCCGCGAACCTCGCCGACCCGGAGGTTTCGGCCGTAACCGGACAAAACGCCGACGTTCTCGGCGGGAGCGAAGTCGAGGAGGGCTATCGCGGCGTCCAAGCGCATATCCAGACCCTCGAATCGCATCTCGATTCGACCCTCATCTTCCACGGTCCGTTCTCGGCGTTCGAAAACGACGCCATCGTCCCCATCGACCCCGAGTCGTTGGCTGATGACACGGAACTCGCGTTGAAGATCCGGCGCAACGGAAAACGGGTGATCTTCGACCCCGAGATTCGGTACAGCGAGGCTTCCCACTCCGATTTTGGAAAACGTAGATTGCAGAAAGACCGACGCGGAATGGGTTTGATTCGGTTGTTGGTGCAGCATCGGGATGCGCTCGGCAAACACGGCAAGTATGGTAGACTGGTGTTGCCGTTCAACTGGTGGTTCATGATCGTCTCGCCGTGGTTGGTGGCGCTTGGGGTAGGGTTGATGACGGGTGGTGCACTCGTTGCTACCGGACCGTTCGGATTGGTCGTTCCTGCGGGGCTTTGGTTGTTCGTTCGGCTCGGTGGCAGTGATCGGTTGGGTTCGTTGCAACCGGTGTACGCCATCTTCGATACGCAGGTGTCGCTGTTCCGGGCGAGTATAGAGTTGTTGCGCGGCGAGGGAGACGGGACGTGGGAGATAGATGAGGAGTTGCGGGAGGCGTTCGAATAAATCATTTAAATACTCCCTACGGCAGAGGAGTGGAATGATAAAGGATACAAGCGGATGGAAAGACGTTTCATACCATGTCGGAACTCAATACATCTTTACAACGTCTATTTAAAGGAGGATCCGTCGTCTTTGTCGGGCTTGTTTTAAATTATGGGTTGTCGTTTATTGGAAAGGTGGCTATCTCACGATATCTGGGGAAATTTGACTATGGTGCTCTCGCACTCGGTATCGTTCTTATTACCACGATAGAACGTTTCGCATTACTCGGTGTTGACAAAGGCGTCGCGCGGTATCTCCCCCGGTTTGAAACTGATGAAAGACAACGTGGCGTTATTTTATCCGGTCTTACAGTAGCGCTTAGTATGAGTATTCTATTTTCGGGTGTTGCCTTCCTCACTTCGCCCTTCCTGGCAGAGAACGTTTTCCATGACTCGGGGGTAGAACTAGTACTTAAAATATTCAGTCTCGCAGCACCATTTGCTGTTCTTTCTCGGTTTTCTATCGGTGTTATTCGTGGAATGAGTCAAACAACTCCTCGTGTGATCATCAAAGACATCTCACAGCCGATAGTCCGTGTCGGATTTATAACATTATCTGTCCTTTTGGGTTACGGAATAATTGCTGGTGCAATAGCCTATGCGGTACCATATATTGTCGCTACAATTCTCGGTGGATTGTATCTCTGGAAACGGACGCCACTCTGTAGAAAAGTACGACCTACATTTATGTACCGTGAGTTACTCCAATTCTCATCACCCCTCGCAATAACTGGTATGATGTGGTTTATATTCTCAGATATCGATACGTTCCTTCTCGGAGCTTCTCCTCATGTAACGACAGGAGATATAGGTGTATATCAGGTAGTATATCCACTGGTAACCTTATTGACTACGATATATACTGCATTTGGGTTTATTACGATGCCGGTTCTTTCAGGGTACCATTCGAATAATGAACTGCTGGAGATGCGTGAACTATATCGTGCGGTGTCAAAATGGATATTTGTCGGTAGCTTACCGCTGTTCCTCATATTTTTTTCTCTTTCTGAGAATATAATATATATTTCGTTCGGAGAGGAATATATGGGTGGCACGACCGTCCTCTCGATATTATCGCTTGGTTTTGCAACCCATGTTGCTGCAGGACCGAATTCTCCGGCACTTACAACCATTGGTAAATCACGATTAGTTATGTATGATAGTGCCATCGCTGCGATATTGAATATTATATTGAATCTCGTGCTTATTCCACAGTATGGACTCGTGGGTGCTGCGATCGCTACAACGGTCAGTTATGCGTGCTTGAATATTTTACTCAATTCCCATCTCTATTTGAAAATAAATATACACCCGATTTCAAGGGCGTTTCTCACAACAGGGATCGCGGTAATATCGCTATTTTACGCATTAAAAATTGCATTTGAGGAATTTACACCGATTCAGGGAGTTATCCCTTTAATCACATTTTTACTCTTATTTGCAACCGGATATTCGATAATCGTCGTTCTATTCGCGATTGAAGACTATGAGTTATTGCTACTACGGGACATAGAAGACAAATATGACATCTCACTATACATTGTTCGCTCTATTGCTCAGCGAGGAATCTGATCCTACCGAATGTCAAAGCTGACACGATACCACAATTAATATCGGAGAAGTCTTCTTACACTGAAATGAGAATTGACTATGAGCCGTTGGAAATATATTGCCTCTGAAATCGCAAAAAATGGCGCCCGCCCCACGTGGTGGACTAACCGATTTCTATCTCGGGTCTATGGGCCACTACAATCGGTATTTTCGAGTAACGGGATTTCTGTCGTTGACGAGGAATGGGACACTCTTATCATTCTCGATGCTTGCCGGCACGATCTCTTCGAGGAAGTTGTTGAGGTAGAGCAATATGATTCGTATTCAGTTAAATACAGCGCAGGTAGTGCAACGAATGAATGGTGTCGCAACAATTTCTCGGATCAAGCGTTAACCGATACGGTTTACGTGACTGGAAATCCCGTTGTTTCTCGTTCCGTGGGTACGGCGTTTCACAAGTTCGTAGAGGTGTGGCGACACGGATTCGATGATGATCTCGGGACAGTACCGCCTTCTGAGGTGACCGATGCGGCTTTAGCAACTCAAGACCAACATCCGGACAAACGTCTCATCGTCCATTATTTGCAGCCTCACTATCCGTTCATTAATCATCCAGGGTTGAGATATTCAAGCTTCAAAGATACTGATAAAATATCTCCTAATTCAGCTAGGGAAGGAGCAAGCGACGTCTGGGAAGCTATCGGTCTCGGGCTTGTTGATAAAGAGGCTGCTTGGGAGGGATACCGTGAAAATCTCGAATATGTTCTTCATGAAGTAAAACGACTGCTTCGGTCACAATCCGGTGTCAGTGTTATCACATCGGATCACGGTAATGGGGTTGGTGAGCAAATGGGGTCAACTCCGCTACGACTGTATGGACATCCACCGAATGTTCACCACCCCGTTCTTCGTCACGTTCCTTGGGCAGTCATAAATGCTGGTCCAGAAGAACGTTCGAACACAGATGACGGCGATCTCGAAAATAAACTACGAACTTTGGGATACCTGTAGTTGTTTCCACATGTGAGATCGGTTCATATAATATTGTGATCTGTAGGAACTCGAATCTGCAGCCTAGTTATCAATCATATCCCCCCAGAGATTGAGGAGTGTTTCAATACTTTTGTCATTATATGCGGACATCTTCCTAGAGGCACGAATACTATATTCTCTTCTACGACACTCATTTTGGAAGAGTTCGAAACTTGCTTCCGAGATGCCTTCTGCGGATGGAGGACAAACTATTCCCGCATCACTTACCGCCTCTGGTACACCTACCGCGTCGCCCCCAATAACGGGAAGTCCGGCAGCCTGTGCTTCTAGAACTGCGGTTGAGAGGGAATCGAGGTGGCTCACATATATGAAAATGGTCGCTTGTGACAGTAAATTCGGGACGTCACTCTGATACCCGAGTACCTTGATCCGACTTGAATAATCAGTGGAATCCACATATCGTCGGAGAGTATTGAGATACTGTCCATCCCCAGCGATCCAATACTCGATATCGTCTGATTCATCGAATATATCAGTTAAACCATCAATTATCGTTTTTACACCGGACAGTTTTTGCTGATATCGAAGGTTCGTCACGGTTAATATGATGAATTTATCGCTATCGGCTTTCTTTGTACCACTCCTAAAATAATCAACATCTATCGGCCGTCCGATGATTTCATCGCATTGCACACCGTACTTCTCGTTGATTTTCCGTTCCGTTATTCGGCTTATACCAGTGACCTTGGAGGAAATTTTGAGAACTGCTTTTGATCGGATATATATCGAGGTTTCACGGAGGCGGCCATACTGATTATGAGCGTTTGTCATATCTCCCCAACCACGAAGTACGATCATAAGTGGAGTCTCGGTTAAAACTCCAAGTACTGCACCTAGTACTCCGTTCCCGAGGGTTTCATCAGCTTGTATAAGGTCATAATCCCCTCGTAATAGTGCGATGATTCTCTGGTTGATAGAAAGAGAGGTGAGTAAGTCCACTTCCCACTCGTTCCCTCTGGAGTCGATTTCGTCTAGTAATACGTTCCCAAAATCGGTATTCGAATGGAGAAGTGCCACCTTTGGCATTCAAGCCAAGTTTCTCGACACCGGGTATAAATGTGTCTGTATACTGGCCGGTAATTGGCATATGAGAGCATAGATTAAATGATTATTTCTATCGCGTGTACATAGTCTTCAGCGATGTTCTCCCATCTATATCTCGCAGCGATGTCCTTTAGTTGACCATGAGCGTTAATCTCTCTTGAATCTTTGATCGCCAATGAGATCGCTTCCGAATCACGGGTGCAGAAATTCAGGAAACTATCGAACCGCTCACGTGCCTCACCATCCAATTGTACTACCGGCAATCCCGCAGCCATATATTCCAGCACTTTGAGCGTTCGAGCGTCGTCAACGAGACACAGACCAACGTCAGAGAGGTGGAGATATCCCGGAACGTCCTCGTGGGGAACGGTTCCCAAGAATTCGACATTCTCCATCTGCTCCGCAGCAGTACGCGTGAATTCGTTCAACGAACCAGTTCCAATAATCACGAGGCTCCAATCGTCGAGATATTCCATGCTCTTTATCATCTCCTCGATATGGTATATCGGGTCCAGACCACCCACGTAAATCGCAACGTTGTCGTTCAAATCGAGCGAGTCGAACCGTGACGAAGCCCGTTGAATCGAATCCGGGTCAGGGTTCGCAAACATATCGTATTCGACGCCGAAATCCGTTTGAGAGTAACTGGACGCGTATTTCCCGATTCGATCTTCTTCTTCGGGGTAGACGTACAGTACGTGGTCGGCAACACGCAGGGCTCTGTTTTCGAGGACCCGTACTGGCGGTGCTAACAACGGCGATTGTTCCTCGAACTGCCGTATCGGGTCGATGTTATCCACGACGAGCGGGAGATTTCCCAGCCGTTTCAATACCATCCCGGCGATAGCACCCGCACGGGTCGTCCCGATTATCAGATCGTAACTGCGGAGGCGCGTGGCTTCGGTGGCAACTGCCTTCGGTGTCGTACTCGAAAGCGTGACGTCGAATCCGTTCTGACGGAGATGCTCCGCGAGGATTTGGCGGCCGATACTGATGTTGTCGGGTCGATTCTGTGCAAGCCAGAGGATGTTCATATTGATTGCCGATATTCGCCTGCTGCCTTCTTCTCACGTGGTAAACCGAATACTACCGACTCCCGCGGTAATACGGCGTACAACGATTTGTCAGTCATTGGTCTATTCGGCGCGTTTCGAGTCACTACTGTTCGATATTCCAGACTGTGAGGTATATGTATATGCGGATTTCGTCTCGAACCAAAATGGCATTCGGAGCTATATTAGTCTACTATCATAAGGCTTATCCCCACTTTCCCAGACGTTTCACTCGATGAGCCAAGGCACCGAACAGGTCGAGGACTCCTCCAATCCTACTGACTCAGTCCTCGATCAGATAGAAGAATGGTACCACGTCCCCGTACTCGCGGTGTTGCTGGGATTCATGTTGTGGGTTCGGTTGCAGTCCTACAACAACTTTGTCAGGAACGGCGAAGTGTTTTTCTCGGGTAACGACGCGTGGTATCACCTCAGGCAAGTACAGTATACAGTCAGTCACTGGCCAGCGACGATGCCGTTCGACCCGTGGACGTACTATCCGTTCGGGACGAGCGTCGGTCAGTTCGGCACGCTCTACGACCAGATCGTCGCCACGGCCGCGCTGATCGTCGGATTGGGCGATCCGTCCCAGAAGACGGTCGCACTGACGCTGTTGGTCGCACCGGCGGTGTTCGGTACGCTGGTCGCCGTCCCGACCTACTTCATCGGGAAGCGGTTGGGCGGCCGACTCGGCGGTGTCTTCGGCGTTCTCGTATTGGCACTCATTCCGGGCGTCTTCCTCAATCGCGGATTGGTCGGCTTTTCGGACCACAACGTCGTCGAACCGTTCTTCCAGTCGTTCGCCGTGCTGGCGATGATGGTCGCGGTTTCGGTGGCGGAACGCGAGCGTCCCGTCTTCGAACTGCTCGTGGACCGCGACTTCGCGTCCGTCCGCCGACCGCTCGGCTACGGCATCCTCGCGGGTATCGCGACCGCGCTCTATCTGTGGGTGTGGCCGCCGGGGGTTCTCCTCATCGGCATCTTCGGCGTGTTCTTCCTGCTGAAACTGACCGCGGATTACGTGCGCGGTATCAGTCCCGACCACCTCGCGTTCGTCGCGTCGGTCAGCATGGGCGTCGCGGGACTCCTCCTGTTCGTTCCGCTGGGGACGCTCTCGTTCAGCGCGACGAAGTTCTCACTCCTCCAACCGCTCATGGCGTTCGCCATCGCCGTCGGGTCAGTCTTTATGGTGTGGTTGGCGCGCGAATGGGACGACCGCGACCTCACGACGGCCGGTTATCCGGTCGCCGTCTTCGGCATTCTCGCGGTCGGAGCACTCGTCGTCTACGTCGCGCTGCCGGGACTGTTCAATCTGATTCAGGTCAACCTCATCCGATTCGTCGGGTTCGGTGCGAACGCGGCACAGCGCACGATCGGAGAAGCAAAGCCCTTCCTCGCCAATCAGTCCCTCACGTCCGCCGTCCTTCCGCAGTACGGGTTGATGTTCTTCACCGCCATCGTCGGCGCGCTGCTGATGGTCTGGCGCGCGCTCTCCGCGGACGAACACGAGGGGGAAAAGCTCCTCATTCTCGTCTGGTCGGCGTTCATCGTGGCCGCGGCGTTCACGCAGGTTCGCTTCAACTACTACCTCGCGGTGCCGGTCGCGGTGCTAAACGCGTATCTTCTGGGTGGGGTTCTCGGCTTCGTCGGTATCGGCGGCTCGGCCAGCGAAACGATTCGAAACGTTGAGGCGTATCAGGTGCTCGCGGTGGTCTTCGTCGTCCTGCTCGTCGTTCCGGCACTCATCGTTCCGGTGCAAGTCGGCGGCACGCAGACGTACACCGCACAGCGAGTCGGAAACAGCACCGGTCCCGGTGCGGTAACGCAGTGGGAAGGGTCGCTCCAGTGGATGCAGGCAAACACCCCACAGGAGGGCACCTACGGCGGTGCCGACAACGCGATGAAATACAACGGCACGTACACGCAGGGTGACGGCGATTACGACTATCCGGACGGGTCGTACGGCGTCATGTCGTGGTGGGACTACGGCCACTGGATTACGGTCGAAGGGGAGCGAATTCCGAACGCCAACCCGTTCCAAGAAGGCGCCCGGACCGCCGCGAACTACCTCCTCGCACAGAGCGAGTCGCAGGCGAACAACGTTCTTGACTCGCTCGGCGACAAGAACGAGGAGACGCGCTACGTGATGGTCGATTGGAAGATGATCGAGACGAAGGGGCGACAGGGCAACGTCAAGTTCTTCGCGCCGACGGTGTTCAACGAGAACGTCTCGCAATCGACGTTCATCGACCCCATTTACATCGGCAATCGGGGCAATTACGTCATCCAGCACAAACAGGCCTACTACGAGACGCAGATGGTCCGCCTGTACATGTACGGCGGCAGTTCGGTCGAACCGAAACCGATCGTTCTCGATTGGGACGTCGTCACTGGGACGCAGAACGGCCAGCAGGTGTCGTCCAAGGTCAAGCCACAGGGAACGAACGAGACGGTCGTTCGGACGTTCGACACGATGAAGGAGGCGCGCGCCTTCGTCGAGGAGGACGGTAGTTCGCAAATCGGCGGCATCGGACCGTACCCGAGCGAACGGATTCCGGCGCTGCAACACTACCGCGTCGTCAAGGAGAGCCAGTCGAAATCGACGTACGTCTCCTCGCACTACCAAGTGCTCGTCCAGCGACTCCAACTGCTCCAACAGGGCGGCGCGACGGGACAGGACTTCCTGCGCACATCGCCCTCGTGGGTCAAGACGTTCGAGCGCGTGCCCGGTGCGACGGTGCAGGGAACCGGTCCCGCGAACACCACCATCACCGCTTCGGTGAAGCTGAACTCCCAGAGCGGTGGCACGTTCACCTACACGCAGAAGGCCCAGACCGACGAGAACGGCGAGTTCACGATGACGCTCCCGTACTCCACGACCGGCTACGACAAGTGGGGAACCGACGAGGGCTACACGAACGTCGACGTCCGCGCCGCCGGTCCGTACGAGTTCAAGACGCCGGAGACGGCCGGGGAGAACGGATTCACGTTCAAGAACGCGACGGCACAGGTCACGGAGGGCCAAGTCATCGGCGAGGACACGAGTCCGGTGACGGTCTCCGTGGACCAACAGCAGACGGTTCCGGTTGAGGGCGCGAACAACTCGACCGGCAACTCATCGTCGGGTCCGGCGATGGGCAATTCGACGAACGGCAACGGGACGAGCGGTAACGCGACGAATGGCAACGGCACGGCCGGAGCGAACGACTCGACGAACAGCAGTTCGCTGCCGAGTCCCGCCGCACCGACGACCCGCGCGGGTCTCGTCGGCACGTTCGCGGCCGCGATGGTCGTTGCGCGCCGCGACTGAAACGCTTCGATTTTCGAGCGGGGTTTTCGGTTTCGTATTTTGGTTCGTTTTTGTTGTAGTCTGGTCGACAGTCAGCCCACATCCTCTTGTTCGAGTGCTTCGTAGCACCTCCCGTGACTGGTGACGAGCGAGAGCCTGCCGGCGTCGACCGCGGATGGGAATCGTTTTTTGATTCGACCGGAAACCTCGGGGCAATGCGTGGCCTGCTGACGGTATACCTGAAGGGCGTCTGTATGGGGTCCGCCGATGCGGTCCCTGGCGTCTCCGGCGGGACGATTGCCCTCATCACGGGCATCTACGAACGCCTCATCTCCGCCGTCGCGTCGTTCGACCCCCGAATCGTTTTGAACGTCCTTCGAGCGTACGACCCCGACGAGCGTGCGATTGCACGAAGGAAGCTTTCGAAGATGGACATCCCGTTTCTGCTCGCCCTCGGTGCCGGAATCGCAACGGCGCTCGTGGCGGTCACGGGACTCGTCACGTGGGGAAGTAAACAGTACCCCGTCCTCCTGTACGGTTTCTTCTTCGGTCTTATCGCCGCATCGGCCATCGTCCTCTACGACGAGGTGTCGGTGAGTACGCCGGGACAAGTCGGTGCCGCCATCGCGGGCTTCGCCATCGCCTTCCTGATCGCCGGCGCGACCGAATCGGCGACCGGTTCGACCCCCCTCCCGCTCGTTTTCCTGACCGGGATGGTCGCCATCAGCGCGATGATTCTCCCGGGTGTGTCCGGAGCACTCATCCTCATGCTCCTCGGTCAGTACAATTATCTCTCCGAGAACCTGCACGGGTTCAAGGACGCGCTCGTCGGACTCGTCGATGGCGGGGCTCTGGACGCCGTCGTCACTCACGGAACGGTCGTCGTGACGTTCATGGTCGGTGCCCTCGTCGGCGTGTTGACGATTTCGAGAATCGTTTCGTGGGCGTTCGAACACTATCGCGCCGCGACGCTCACCTTCCTCGTCAGCCTGATGGTCGGGGCGCTTCGCTATCCCGTCGAGAAGACCGTCGCGGCACCGACCTTCGCGTGGACGCCGACGGTCGTCGGCGGCGCACTCGTCGCCGTCCTCGTCGGTGGCGGCGCGGTGTTACTGCTGGACTACACCACCGACGATTTGGATTACTGACAAGAGATATTGTTAACTCATCGCACGGCGTACTCCCCTCGATGACCGCGACATACGAATGTGAAAGCTGCGGAAACCGCGTGAGCGCGCTCCAGCACCCGGGTGAATGTCCCGAGTGCGGTGCTGAGATGCGAAACGTCAGTGTTCCGCGTGAGTAGGGATAAATAGGGAGATTGGGAGTGAGTCGATTTGTGCCGTCACGCCGTCGATGGTATCGTCCATCTCGGCGAGAAACGTCCCCGCTTCGAGGGTCGTCGTCGCTCCGTTCGGCGTCGATTCGATGTACCCGTCCTCTTCGAGGACGCGAAGGGACGAGCGGACTTCGTGGTGTTCCGTACCGGAGCGCCGTGAAAGACGACGTATCCCGATCGGTTCGTGCTCTTGAACGAGTAGAAGAACTTCGAGCGTCCGCTCTATCAGATCGATTTCGCGGGTGAGAGTATCGAACACGACTGAACCGACCCACCCGTCGGGCTAAAGCGTTTCTTTGGAACTCACCCGTGACGAACAGTGACGTCCGTAATTCCCCTATCCGGACGGCCGGACTCGGTCGCCGGTGCCGAAAACCATCAACAGGAACGCGAACAACAGCGGTGAAATGGCCGCGAGTACGATTGCGGCGGCGAAGATGTACGAATCGGTCGAGATACCCCTATTGGCGTCGGCCTCTTGGCCGCCTCCCGACAGTTGAATCGTGCCGACCATGGTCGTCGGATGGACTTCACAGTGATATTTCGCCATCTCGGACGTGGCGGTGAACGTCACCGTCTGGGTCGCTCCCTTCTGGGACATGATGTCACTTGATTCGAGCGCGTTTCCCGAGTCGTCCAAGAGCACGAAGTTGTGCGGCAGTCCGTCGAGGTTCTCCCAGACGACGCGGTATTTCTGTCCGGGCTTCAGTTCCAACGTCGGGTTCGACTTCCCGGCGATGCTGGACGGTTTCTGGCCCTGCCACGCCTGTACCTCACCACCCAGTCGGAACGTTTCCGTCTGTGCGTCGGTGCGCCCGCTCGCGGCGACGAGCGACCCCGCTGCCATCGTCGTGAGAAAGGCTCGCCTCGTTGTGCTCCCCGTTTGCTGTTCTGACATCGTACCCCCCGAAGGTCCCACGACGGGAATCGTCAAGAAGATACAGGTCGATACGGGAGTTATCGACGCGAAAGTGCTCCGATAAAAAACTATTCAGCCGACGGGACCGCAGTCCACGACATGAGGACGGACGACACGGTTGGCGACGTGAGCACGTTCCTCTGGTGGCTCGGGTGGCGGTTCGAGGCGGGACTCGCACTCGCGGTTGCGCTATCGATTCTCTTCGGCGCGACGACCGGAACGGGAACCGGATATCTCGTCGGCGTCGTCTCCGGTCTCGGTCTCTGGTACCTCGGGACCAAGGAGATAGACCGCACGTACTGGACCCTCCTCGAACCCCACGCGGAGTACACGAAGCAGGTGCGCCGGGCCGTGGCGGAAACCACACCACACGAATCGACGTACACGCTCAACTACAGTTCCGGGTCCTCGTTGTTCGTGACGCCCGACGAGCGCTACTTCACCACAACCGTCTTCGTCGGCGACGGGGCGCTCACGTTTCACGAGGGCGTCGGGGTCGATATGGTCGACAGGGTTCCATACTTCAAGGACACGACGACGGAGGTTCGGTACGGGTGGCTCTCCTCGATTCGGTACGAGAAACCGTACGTGCGCCTCGAACTCACAAGCGGAACGTCGATTCGATACTACGCGAACGACCGACCCGACGAGTTGTTGGCGGACGTGCGCGGCCGAATCGAGCGCCATCTGCAGGACAGCACGGAAAAGGGAACCGAGACGAAAGAAACCGCCGAAGAGATTCAGGGACCCGCCGAGAGGATTCAGCGGGAGTTCAACTGACCAGCGCCGCGTCCAGCACTTCCAGCGGGTGTCGGATATCGTACCCCGTCCCGTGGTTCATCTGCATCGCGCAGGTCGGACACTCGGTCATGCCCGTTTCGCCACCCGATTCTTCCATGTGGTCGAACATCTCCTCGCCGATCTTCATCGACGTGTCGTACTTCTCCTCCTTCCACCCGTACGTGCCGCTGATGCCGGAACAGGAGTCGCCCACGTCCACCGGGTCGGTGCCGTCGAGCGCCGACAGCAGTTCGACGGCCTGCCCGTCGAGTCCCTGATTTCTGGCGTGACACGGCGCGTGGTAAGCGAGGGTTCCGAACTCGGATTCGGGGACGGAGGAATTCGCGAGCGCGCCGTCCAAGTCCTCGTTGATTCGGAGGTATTCGAGTGCTTCGAAGGTGTTCGCGGCGACTTTCGCGGTGCCGTCGAACGAGTAGAGTTCGGGATACTCCTGCCGGAGCGCCATCGAACAGGAGGTACACGAACAGATGACGTCGTAGCCCTGTTCGACCAGCGCGGCGAACGTCTCGATGTTGAACTTCGCGGCGCGCTTCGCATCGTCTAGCATCCCGTTCGCGAACATCGGCGTTCCGGAACAGCGCTGCTCCGGCACGACGACTTCGTAGCCGAACTCCTCGTACACGCGGACCATCGATTTGGCGACTTCCGGCGTGTTGAAGTTCGAGTAGTCGCCGTGGAAGTAGGCGACCTTTTTATCGGCGTCCTCGTCGCCGCCTCGCTCTTCTCGCGCCTCCCGCGCTCGTCTCTTCGAGGCGGCGTTGCCGCCTCGCTCCTCCCACCAGTCGGTGAACGTCTGCTCGGCGAAGGCGGGGAACTCCCGTTCGCCCGCGATACCGAGGAGTTTCTCGTAGGCCGTCTTCGTCACCGAGAGGCCCATCACGAAGTTGGCGAGGCGGGGGAACTTCGCGCCGAGCGGCGCGAGCCGTCCGTAGTTCGCCAGAATCCGGTTACGGATATACTCCCGCGAGAACTTCGACATCTCCTCCTCGACGTACTCCCCGCGGGCCGTGTTGTGCATCCCCGAAAGCGGCACGTCGGAGGGACAGGCGCTATCACAGCGCATGCAGTTCGAACACGACATGATGGAATCGTCGATGTCGTGGTCCTCTTTGCGCTTGAGTCGCCACTGCTCGGGACCTTGGAATTTCGGTCCCGGAAACTCGTCGTCCACTTCGGCGACGGGACACTCCGTATCGCACGTCGAGCATTTGTAACAGTCGTCGGACCCCGGTCTGAGGTCGAGCGGTTCGCCCGTAAACACGTCGCGCAGTTCGGCCGCGTCTCGTCGATCTGATTGCTTCTCGCTCATGGATTCACATTCACCTGTTCGCCCGCAATCCGTCCCGCCACGACGCCGGTCGAGAGCGAGACGCCGCTTCCTGACTTCTCCGCCGCAAAATCGTAGCCGCCGAGAACGCCGCCGGCGGCACGGAGATTGTCGAACGCCGGTTCGCCCGCCGCGTCGAGGACTCGAAGTTCGTCGTCCGTCGCCACGCCGAACCGGGCGAATGCGTGGTCGCCGAACGCCGCCGGGTCCGACCAGTCGTAGCGGTCCTCGGGTGCGGCGATGTGACAGTCGAATATCGGTTCGTACACGCTCTCGCGCGTCGATTCGATCCCCTTTCCGACCAAACCCCCGGTCGCCAGCACGAACTGGTCGCCGTAGAACGGAATCTCCGCGCCGTTTCGCTCCACGACGACCGCCTCGATTTCGTCGTCACCCTCGAAATCCACGACGGGATTCCCGGAGGTCGTTCGGACGCCTTCGTCCTGAAGGGCGTCGTGAAACGCGGTTTCGAGGCGCATGCCGGGAAGGCTCGGCGGCCCCATCGGTACTTCGAACACGTCGACGCCGAGTTCGGCTTCGAGGGTCGAAATCACGTCCGCGGGTCGGTCCTCGCCGAGTATCGCCGGAAAGCCCACGCGCTCCGCGTCGCCGAGGTGGGGTTCGACCAGTTCGGCGAGCGCGGTGCGAGCGGGGAGGGACGTCGAAATCCCGCTTTGTTCCCGTTCGATTCGTTCGTTCTCGTCCAGCGCGTGGGCGAGTCGGGTGATTCGGGCGTCGGTCCGAAAGTCGCCCGGAAACGCGACGGTGACGCCGCGTGCGTCGAACGGCACGTCCGCCGACAGTCGGTCGGCCGCGAGCGGTGCGTCGAAATCGACCACCGTCTCGAAGCCGACCAACAGGGTGTCCCGCTCGTCGCTCGCCAGTCCGTTCGCGCTCGTTTCGGGATACCGAGCGGTCGGTTTGACGCGCCCGCCGAACGTCGGCACGAGGGCGTTCCGGTCCGTGTGGCCCCCCGCGTAGTCGGTCACGGTATCGAGGAGGGCGAGGCCGTCGCGGATTCCCTCCTCGCCGACCGTTCGATAGGGATGCTCCTCGGGGAGCGCGGAGAGCGCGTCGAACGGGTCGGAAACCAGTCCGTCGGCGTATCCCAACACGTCGACGAGGCCGCTCGCGTGGCGGAGCGTGCTCTCCTTGTGCGAGAGCAGTCTGACCCGTACTCCCTCGCGGGCCGCGGAAAGCGCGGTGGCCATCCCGGCGATGCCGCCGCCGATGACGACCACGTCGTCCTCAATCGCCACGCTGACCCCCGTCGAACGCCGCGAAGTCGATGTTGTCGGTACTCTCGTCGCGGTTCATCGTCGTCGCGTGGAGCGCGTAGTTCAGCGCGGCCTGTGAGAGCTGTTCGCCCCAGAGGCCGTGGCGTTCGCCCTTCCAGCGCTCCTGAAACAGTTCGTCCAGCGCTTTTCGAGATGTGGGTTCGTCGTACCCCGGATACAGTTCGTTCGCCATCCGATGACAGCAGATCCCCCCCTGACAGTTGCCCATCGAGGACCGGGTGCGGATGCGGACCGCGTTCAGGTCGGACCCGGACCCCTCGATGGCGTCGTGAATCTCCGCGCGGGTGACGGCCTCGCACTCGCAGATGACGGGGTTCGGGTCGGTGCTCGTGAGGACGCCTTCGGCGCGACTGCCGAGTCGCTGGACGCTCCGTCGGCCGACCGGCGAACGAAGACCGAACTCGTCCATGTAGTCGTGCAGGAGGGTGAAATCGTGGCTTCCGGGGAGCGGTTCGTCGGCGGTGTGGCACGTCGCCCTGACGCCGAGTTTGTCACAGACGTGGTCGGAAATCTTCTCGGCCATCATCCGATAGGTGGTGAACTTCCCCCCGACGATGCTCGCCATGCCGTCGAGGCCGTCGCGGTCCTCGTGGTCCAACAGGAAGAAGTCGCGAGTGATGTCCGTCGGGTCGGTCGTTCCTGTCCCCGGCGGTTCGTACAGCGGGCGGACCCCCCAGAAGGTGCGAATCGTTCGGGACTCGCGAAGGATGGGAACGAGTTTCGACAACTCGTCTATCATCAAATCGACCTCCCATCCCTCCTCGGGGTAGTTCTCGGGGTCCGCCACTTCCTCGTCCGTGGTTCCGAGAATCGCCGTCACTTCGTGCGGGACGATGATGTCGGCGTCGCCCTTCGGTCGACAGCGGTTGATGACGGTGTCCACCTGTCGGCAGTTCATGACGACCATCGCGCCCTTGGACGGCCGAACCTCGACGTCGACGCCCGCCATGTCGCCGAGCTGTCCCGCCCACGCGCCCGTCGCGTTGACGACGTACTCGGCGCGAATCTCCTCCGTCGTTCCGGGTTTCGCGTGGTTTCGCTTGCCCGGCCCGCTCGCGTGGCGGACTTCGACGCCCACCACGTCGCTTCCCTCGACCAACACGTCCGTCACTTCGGCGTGCGTCTCGATTCGTGCGCCGTGCATCTCGGCGTCGGCGGCGTTTGCGACGCAGAGCCGAAACGGGTCGATAGCGCCGTCAGGGACCGAAATCGCGCGTTTCACGTCGTCGGTCAGGTACGGTTCCTGTGCGCGCGCCTCCTTCGCGGTCAGTTCCTCCGCCGGAATGCCGCAGTCCCGACAGCCCCGTAGCTTCTCCTCGAAATAGTCGTCGTCATCGCCCTCCAGTTGCACGAACTGACCGCCAGTCATCTCGACGCAGTGGCTGGCGATGTCCCGGAGGACGCGATTCTCCTCGATACACTCCTCGGCGCTGGCTTGGTCGGAGACGGCATATCGGCCGCCGCTGTGGAGCAGGCCGTGCATTCGGCCCGTCGTCCCGTGGGTGAGGTTTCCCTTCTCGACCAACGTCACGTCGAGTCCCCGCATCGCGAGGTCCCGGGCGATACCTGTGCCCGTTGAACCACCCCCGACGACGAGCACGTCGGCGTCTGTTGCCATGGATGGGGGTTGGTTGGAACGTACTTTAGTTTACCGCCAGCGAGGGTAGTAGTGATAAAATACGGGCCGTCCGGTGATCTCCGCGTTTTATTTCGTGTTCCTTTTCGAGAAATATGGGTCGAAACATACAGCGGAGAGGCAACTGTTATCTATATTCGCCCGGTTAGACCGCGATAATGGATATTGGAGAGCGCATCGAACGACGACGCGCGACGTCCCCCGCCGCCAACCTCGTCGTCGAATGGAGTGCCTTGAGTCCGGTAACGCACGTCGCGAATCCGGTCGGTCGGGGGTCCACGTTGGAACGACTGCTCGACGCACTCGATGCGCTCTTTTCCGACCGGCTCCCGCCGAACGTCCATCTCTACGGGCCGCCCGGTGCTGGAAAATCGGCGCTCGTGTCCGCGCTGTTCAGCCAACTCGGAAAACAGCTGTCGCCCGGGCAAGGGACGATACTGACGACCACTCGGGCGGTCAACCAACGCGGGTTCGACTTCGTGTACATCGATTCCCGGCGGGCGTGTACGCCTTTCCGGCTGTATCGCTCGGTTCTCGATTCGCTCACCGACGACCACGTCCCGGAACGCGGCGTCGGCACCGGCGTTCTGGAAGAGAAGTTGGAGACCGCGGTTCGCCGGTCGAACCGGGCCGTCGTCGTCGCGGTGGACCACGTGAACGAGGAAGAGACGCTTTCCGCCGAGGAAGCGACGGCGCTCTTCGACGACATGGACGAATCGCTGTCCGTGCTTACCGTCGGGCGGGCCCGTGAAAGCGCGACGCGCACGCTCGAAATTCCGGCCTACAGTACGCACGAACTCGTCGATGTTATCACCGAACGAGCATCACGCGGGTTACGACAGGGCGTCCTCGACCACACGCAGGTGAAGACGCTCGCGGAGTGGGCCGACGGTGACGCTCACGACGCGCTCGCGGCGTTGTTCGGTGCGGTGACGCTCGCCGTCGATGCCGACGCGGACCGGGTTCGGGACGACGATTTGAGGGTCGCGATGGATGCGGTGCCATCCGACGGCGTATCGCTCGGCATCGTGCTTTCGCTCCCGGAGAATCGTCGGGGAGTACTCGCCGAACTGCTGGAACTCGACGCCGACGAACGAACGACGGTCGAAACCAGCGCGGCCGCCATCGCGGCCGAGACGGACCTCTCGTCGGGGACCGTCACCCGCTACCTCTACGAACTCGCCGAAGCGGGCGTCCTCGAACGCGTTACGACCACGAACGGGCGACGAAGCGGACGGAAACCGAGCAGGCTCGAACCGCGATTTCCGACGCTCGCGTTTCGGGCGTTAGGGGAGAACTGAACGGTTTCCGGCAATCACTACCGGAAACGTCTACCCCGATTTGTCAGTATGCTTCACGAGCATGGATGAAGGGGGAACATTTATAACGAAAGTGTTTGATGTTTACAGCCAATGGCCTACAGCCAGTAAAAATGGATGAGGCCACGCTGAGCGGACCTCGTCCGCCAGCAACGAATCCAAGAGGCTACCCATATGTCAACGAACGGAACATACGTCGGGTCAATCGACCAAGGAACGACAGGCACTCGGTTCATGGTGTTCGACCACGCGGGAACGGTGGTCGCGAACGCCTACGAGAAACACGAACAGATATACCCGGAACCGGGATGGGTCGAACACGATCCCCTCGAAATCTGGGAGAACACGCAGTCGGTCATCGAATCCGCGCTCGCGGAGGCGGGTATCGAGGCCGACCAACTCGCCGCGCTCGGCGTCACCAACCAGCGCGAGACGACCCTGCTGTGGGACGCGGACACCGGCAAACCGGTTCACAACGCCATCGTCTGGCAGGACCGTCGGACGACCGACCGCATCGAGCGCCTGGAGGAGGACGGCAAAGCCGACGCCGTTCGCGCGAAGACGGGCCTCCAACCGGACGCGTACTTCGCGGCGACCAAGGCCGAATGGTTGCTCGACAACGCCGAACCCATCAAAACCCAGCGTGCTCGCCCGGCGGACTTGCGTGACCGCGCCGAGACCGGCGAAATTCTCTTCGGGACCATCGACACGTGGTTGATATACAACCTGACCGGCGAACACATCACGGACGTGACGAACGCCTCGCGGACGATGCTGTTCGACATCCACGAGATGGACTGGGACGGCGGCCTCTGCGAGGAGTTCGACGTTCCGCGCGAGATGCTGCCCGAGGTGCGACCGTCGAGCGACGACGAGACGTACGGTTCGACCGACTCCGAGGGATTCCTCGGCGCGGAAATCCCCGTCGCCGGCGCGCTCGGCGACCAGCAGGCGGCGCTGTTCGGGCAGACCTGCTTCGACGCGGGCGACGCGAAAAACACCTACGGGACGGGCAGTTTCTTCCTCCTGAACACCGGCGAGGACGCGGTCGAGAGCGAACACGGCCTCCTCACGACGGTCGGATTCCAGCGCTCGGGAGAACCCGTACAGTACGCGCTCGAAGGGTCCATCTTCGTCACCGGCGCGGCCATCGAATGGCTCGTGGACATGGACCTCATCGAGGACGCCGGGAAGACCGAGAACCTCGCTCGGAGCGTCGATTCGACGGACGGCGTGTACATGGTTCCGGCGTTCACGGGACTCGGCGCGCCCCACTGGAACCAGCGCGCCCGGGGTACCCTCGTCGGAATGACCCGCGGAACGCGGAAGGAACACGTCGTCCGAGCGACGCTCGAATCCATCGCGTATCAGACCCGCGACGTGGCCGAAGCGATGGAGGCCGACAGCGGCATCGAAGTCGAGTCCCTCCGCGTGGACGGCGGCGCGGTGAAGAACAACTTCCTCTGCCAACTGCAAGCCGACATCCTCGGAACGGACATCGTTCGGCCCGTCGTGGACGAGACGACGGCGCTCGGGTCGGCTTACGCCGCCGGCCTCGCCGTCGGCTATTGGGAAACCGTGGACGAACTCCGTCAGAACTGGCAGGTCGACCGCGAGTTCGAAGTGAACATGGAAAGCGACGCGGCCGACGCGAAGTACGGCCGCTGGCAAGACGCCGTCGAGCGGTCGCTCGACTGGGCCGACGAGGGTGGTGCCTGAGATGGCGAACCTCGAATCACTCTGGGCGATCGAGATGCTCATCGCCGCCTTCGCGGGCGGCGCGTTCGGCGCGGCGGTCGGCGCGCTCCCGGCGTTCATCTTCACCGGGTTCATGGTCATCGCCGGGGAGGCGGCCAATATCGTGGGACGGTACACCGCCGCCGCCGGTCCGGGTAGCGCGAGTGAACTCGGCGCGCTGGGAATCACCGGATCCATCGCGTTCGGCCCCGTGTTCTCGCCCGCCATCAGTTTCGCGGCCGGTGCGGCGGCGGCCGCCTACGCCGCCAAACGCGGCTACATGGAAACCGGGTTCGACTTCCACGAGGCGAAGAACATCACCTTCGCGCTGGGGACGAAACCCGACGTACTCGTCGTCGGTGGCGTCTTCGGAATCTTCGGTTACTGGTTCACCCAACTGTCCACGATTTACGCGATGCCCTACGACCCCATCGCGATGGGTGTCGTCCTCTCCGCCGTGCTCCACCGACTCGCGTTCGGCTACAGCATCATCGGTAACGCCAAGCAGGGCCTGTTGAACATGTCCCCGTTCGAGTCCGAGGAGCGCCGCGTCATCGGCGAACCGGCGACGGCGGACGGCGGGTCCGCGAAAGCCGACGGCGGGACGGCAAGCGGCCGATTCCTCGTCGAACCGTGGCTTCCCCACCAGTACCAGTGGTTGAACGTGGCGACGCTCGGCCTCGTAGTCGGGATTCTCGGCGCGTACACCGCATACGCGACCGGAAGCCCGTTCCTCGCATTCGGCATCAGCGCGGCCAGCCTCGTCTTCCTGAACTGCGGCGTCGAGAAGATGCCCGTCACCCACCACATGAGTCTCCCGGCGAGCACCGCCGCGTTGGCGCTCGCTCCGGCAGGCATGAACATCACGACGGCCTCACCGGCCGCGATTCAGGCCGAGATTCCGCTCCTGACCGCGCTTGCGGTCGGTGCCGTTTTCGGCCTCGTCTGCGGCTTGTTCGGCGAGGCGTTCCAGCGCGTGTTCTACTCCCACGCCGACACGCACATGGACCCGCCCGCAGCCACCATCGTCTTCGGAACCCTCCTCGTCGCGGTGTGCGCCGTGCTCGGCGTCTTCCCGCAGAGCGCGTGGGTTCCGGCGTTCTGACTCGGATTTCGTTTTTCGAACGTTCGAAACGTACTTCCCCTTTTCCGCGAATCGTTCGTCGATGATCGAACCAACCCGCATCGCATTCGTGTGTGTGCAAAATGCCGGTCGAAGCCAGATGGCGACGGCGTTCGCGGAGCGCGAACTCGAAACGAGGGACGTCGACGTCGAACTCGTCACCGGCGGCACCGACCCGGCCGAACACGTCCACCGGTCGGTAGTCGAATCGATGGCCGAGTGCGGATTCGACGTCGCGGACCGAACGCCGCGAGAAGTCACGTTCGAGGAGTTACAGGAGTGTGATTACGTAATCACGATGGGCTGTTCGGCGAAAGACGTGTGTCCGGCGTCGTGGGGCGGCGAGAACCGCGATTGGGACCTCGACGACCCCGACGGAACCGACGCCGCGGCGGTGCGCGGGATTCGGGGCGAAATCAGCGAGCGCGTCGGGTCGCTGTTCGACGAAATCGAAGGCCAGTACCGGGGGTGACGCGAACGCCGAAACTAAGTGTCGAACCGTCGAATCGCCGCCATGGCTTCACCCCTCGTTCTCGATATCGACGGTACGATGACCCGCCCGGACGACTCCATCGACCCGCGATTTTTCGACCTCCTTCCCCAGTGGGACGCTCCCGTCGTCATCGCCACCGGGAAGGCGTTTCCCTATCCCGTCGCCCTCTGTCACTTCCTTCAAATTCCTGAACTCGTCATCGCCGAGAACGGCGGCGTCGTCCTCGTGAACGACGAAATCACGCAAAACGGGGACGGGGAAGCCGCAAGACGCGTCGCGGAAGCCTACGAGGAGGCGGGCCACGAACTCGGGTGGGGAAAGAGTGACCTGACCAACCGCTGGCGCGAGACGGAGATAGCCGTTCAGCGCGACCAACCGCTCGGCCCCCTCTCGGAACTCGCGAGCGAGTACGGACAGGAAATCGTGGACACCGGCTTCGCCTATCACGTCAAATCGTCCGGCGTCAGCAAGGGAATGGGTATCAAATCCGTCGCGGAACTGCTCGGACGCGATACCGAGGAGTTCGTCGCCATCGGCGATTCGGAAAACGACGTCTCCACCTTCGGCGTCGTCGGCGAGAGCTACGCGGTGGCGAACGCCGACGAGAAGGCAAAGCGCGCGGCGGAAACGGTCATCGAGGGGTCGTACTCGGACGGGACGATTTCGATTCTGGAGGAGATACGCGAGTGGCCGAGCGACTGAGATGACGGGAAAATCGGTGTGCCAATACGACCGCCTCGTCGCCCACGACGACCCATGTCGAACACGTCAGGGGGTGTCGTCAAGTCCGTGACGCGCCAAGAGTAGGGTATGCGAGTACTCATCGTCGGCGGGAGCGGATTCGTCGGGACGGCGCTCACGGAAGAACTGCACGGACGGGGACACGACGTGGCGGTGCTTTCACGGTCGCCGTCGGACGCCGATTTCCCGAGCGGCGTCGAGACGGTTTCGGGCGACGTGACCGACTACGAGAGCATCGAGGGCGCGTTTTCGGGACGGGACGCCGTGGTCAACCTGGTCGCGCTCTCGCCGCTGTTCAAACCGCCCAGTGGAACGAGCCACGAGGAAATTCACCTCGGCGGGACGGAAAACGTGGTTCGAGCGGCGGAGGAACACGGCGTCCCGAAACTCGTCCAGATGAGCGCGCTGGGGGCGGACCCGGACGGAACGACCGCCTACATTCGAGCGAAGGGGGAAGCCGAGAACGTCGTCCGCGAGTCGTCGCTGGAGTGGGTCATCGTCCGCCCGTCGGTCGTCTTCGGCGACGGCGGCGAGTTCGTCTCGTTCACCAAGGTTCTCACCACGCCGTACGTGACGGGGCTTCCGGGCGGCGGAAAGACGCGATTCCAGCCGATTTGGGTCGGCGACCTCGCGCCGATGCTGGCGGACTGCGTGGAGGACGACTCGCACCTCGGGCACGCCTACGACCTCGGCGGTCCCGAGGTTCTCACGCTCGCCGACGTGGCGAAACTGGCCTATCGAGCGGACGGAAAGTCGGTCGCCGTCCTGCCGATTCCGATGCCGCTCGCCGGAATCGGGTTGACGATCGCGGGCGCGATTCCGTTCGTCCCGATGGGCGCGGACCAGTACCGCTCCTTGAAGTTCGACAACACGGTTTCGGACAACGACGTTGGGGCGTTCGGCCGAACACCGGAGGAGTTGCGACCCCTCGCTGACTACCTCGGCGTTTCGGACGAAGCGGGGGAGGCGGAGAGGGATAAAGCGGCGACGCGAGCGGCCTGACTCCGCGGACGCGGTGTGTTTTTGACTCCCGCTCTCCTTCCCCCGAGCATGTACGAAGTCGAAGTGAAGGTCCGGGCCGACCACGAGGCGGTTCGGGAACGCCTTCACGAACTCGACGCCCGCTCGCTCGGGACGGTAACGCAGGAGGATTTCTACTACGACGCACCGCACCGCGACTTCGCGGAGACGGACGAAGCGCTTCGCATTCGCCGAGAATCCGACGACGGCGACGCCGAGGAAGTCGTGACCTACAAAGGCCCGCTGGTCGAACGGGAGTCCAAGACGCGAAAGGAACACGAAACCGTCGTCGGCGACGGGGAGACGGTGGACCGACTCCTCTCCGCGCTCGGGTTCGAGGCGGCGGCGACGGTGACCAAGGAGCGCGAACGGTACGAACTCGACGGCTACGTCGTCACCCTCGATGTCGTGGCGGGACTCGGCGAGTTCGTCGAAGTCGAAACGGAAGCGGACGAAGCGGACGTCGAACGCGCCCGTATCGGTACCTACGACGTGCTCTCGGAACTCGGTTTGAACCCGAACGACCAGATACGCACCTCGTATCTGGGATTACTACTCGAAGATGAGTGACAGTAATGTTTCGGCGGGGAAGCGTTTCCGCAAGTTATAGAATCCGTGACTCCGAAGGCGGTATAATGACTGAGCGGAACATTCAGGTCGAACCGATCGACCGTCGGGCGGTCGAAGACCAGGACATCGAAATCGTGGAACGGAAGGGAATCGGCCACCCCGACTCGATCTGTGACGGTATCGCGGAAGCGGTCTCTAGCGAACTCTCGCAGCTATATCTCGACCGCGTGGGGAAAGTCCTCCACTACAACACGGACGAGACGCAACTCGTCGCCGGTAATTCGAACCCGAGATTCGGCGGCGGCGAACTCGTCGAACCCATCTACATCCTCCTCGTCGGCCGCGCGACGAAGGAGTACGAAGGAACGAAAATCCCGACCGACACCGTCGCACTCGACGCCGCCCGCGAGTATCTCAACGAGAACATCCCGGAACTCGACGTGGGACGGGACGTCATCATCGACGTGAAACTCGGCGAGGGAAGCGGCGACCTGCAGGACGTGTTCTCCGAGGAGGGCGCGACGGTTCCGATGGCGAACGACACGAGTTTCGGCGTCGGCCACGCACCGCTCTCGGAAACGGAAGAAATCGTATTGAACGCGGAACACCGACTCAACGGCGAGTTCGCCGCGGACCACCCAGCGCTCGGTCCGGACGTAAAGATCATGGGCAAGCGCGAACGCGACACGATCGACGTGACCGTCGCCGCAGCGATGGTGGACAAATACGTCGAAAGCCGCGGCGAGTACGACGCGATGGTCGAAGCGGTACGCGATTACGTTCATCAGGTCGCGAACGAGTACACGGACCGCGACGTGAACGTCTACGTCAACACCGCCGACGACGACGAGAGCATCTACCTGACCACGACCGGCACCAGTGCCGAGATGGGCGACGACGGGTCCGTCGGCCGTGGCAACCGCGCGAACGGCCTCATCACGCCGAACCGCTCGATGAGCATGGAAGCCACCAGCGGAAAGAACCCCGTGAATCACATCGGGAAGATATACAACCTGCTGAGCACGAAAATCGCCGAAACCGTCGTCGCCGAGGTGGACGGCATCCGCGATATGCGGGTTCGCCTCCTCTCGCAAATCGGCCGTCCCATCGACGAACCGCACGTGGCCGACGCACACGTCGTCACGGAAGAAGGCGTCGAACTGAGCGATATCGAAGCCGACATCGTCGAACTCGTGGACGAGGAGTTGGCGAACGTCTCGACCATCACGAAGCGCGCCATCGACGGCGACGTGACGACGTTTTAATTCCCGCGCGCGTTCGACAGTCGTTTATCCCGGCCACTGTTATGCCCGGCTATGCATCCGTCGGGAGCCGATACCGTCCTCGTCCGGCACGGTGACGTGGGCGTGAAGAGTGGGAAAGTGCAGACCGAGATGGAGCGACGGCTCCGGGACAACATCGCCGCGATACTCGCGGACCGCGATATCGACGCCGAGGTCGAACGCCGCTGGTCGCGCCTCTTCATCCACGCGAACGAGAATGACATCGAGGAAGCGACGACCGCGGCGGCCGACACGTTCGGCGTGCAGTCGGCGAGTCCCGCCGCCGTCGTCTCGCCCGAGCAATCGGTCATCGAGGAGACGCTGGCCGACGCCGCCCGCGAACACTACCACGAGGGGACCTTCGCCGTGCGCGCCCGGCGCTCCTCGAAGGACCACCCGTTCACCAGCGCGGAACTCGAACGCGAGGGCGGCACCGCCGTCTGGAACGCCGTCGAGAACCCGGAAGTCGATCTGGACGACCCCGACATCACCTTCTCCGTCGAAGTGCGCGACGACGACGCCTTCGTCTTCCTCGAAAAGCGAGACGGACCGGGGGGACTCCCGCTCGGAACGCAGACGAGACTCGTCTCGCTCGTCAGCGGCGGCATCGACTCGCCCGTCGCCACGTGGGAGGTCATGAAGCGCGGCAGCCCCGTCATCCCGGTCTACCTCGACCTCGGCGATTACGGCGGCATCGACCACCAAGCCCGCGCCATCGAAACGGTTCGGAAACTGGCGAGGTACGCCCCCGAACGGGACATGCGCGTTCGGAAGGTTCCGGCGGGCGAGGCGATGACCCTGCTCGGCGAGGAGGTCGGACCCGCCCGAATGCTCGTCTTTCGACGGTTCATGTACCGCGTCGCCGAATACGTCGCCCGCGAGGAGTCCGCCCACGGCATCGTCACCGGGGAAGCCATCGGACAGAAATCCAGCCAGACCGCCCGAAATCTGGGCGTCGTGAGCACCGCCACGTCCATGCCCATCCACCGACCGCTTCTCACGATGGACAAGAGCGACATCGTGGCCCGCGCCCGTCGCATCGACACCTACACCGAGTCCACGATTCCCGCGGGGTGTAACCGCCTCGCGCCCGACTACCCCGAGACGAACGCGACCCACGAAATCGCCCAAAACGCCGAACCCGACGGGCTGTTCGAACTCGCGAAGGAAGCCGCCGAGAACGTCGAACTCGTCGAACTCTGACCGACGCGGTTCGAACGCGGTTCGTCCCCGTGCTATTGAGTAGAATTAAATTCGCTGCCGTGCGCCCACCGAGACCCCCGAAATCGAAAGCCGTAGGCTTAACTCCGACCGACGGTAACGCCCGATAATGGAGTTCGGGGAGTTCGCCGACACGGCCGCGGAAATCGAGGAGTTGAGCGCGGATAGCGATATCATCGACGCCGTCACCGACCTCCTCTCGTCGGCGAACGACGACCTCGAAGTACTGGCCCGGTTCGTTCAGGGGCGCGTGTTTCCCGCGTGGGACTCCACGACGCTCGACATCGGGCCGAACCTGTGTTACACCGCCGTCGCCCGCGCCGCGGGACAGAACGTCTCGGCGGACGACGTGGAGGACCGATTGGCCGAAATGGGCGACATCGGCGCAGTCGCGGCGAGTTACGAGTTCGGCGGCCAACAGGGACTCGCCGCCTTTGGCGGTGGACGGGACGAGTTGACGGTCGCAGAAATCGCGACGAAACTCGAGGATTTGGCGAACGTCGAAGGGTCGGGGAGTCAGGACACGAAAATCGACATCCTCTTCGGGCTGTTCAACCGCACGGGGTCGCGGGAAGCGCGGTATCTGGCCCGCCTCGTCCTCTCGGAGATGCGAATCGGCGTCGGCGAGGGGACGGTTCGAGACGCCATCGCGGCGGCGTTCGACGTACCGGTCGAGTCGGTCCAGCGGGCCTTGCAGGTGTCGAACGACTACGGGCGGGTCGCCCGCGTGGCCGAAGCGGAGGGCGAGGACGGATTGGACGAACTGCAACTCGAAGTGGGCAGGCCGGTGCAAGCGATGCTGGCACAGGCGGGCACCGTCACGGGCGCGCTGGAGGACTGGGAAGAGGCGGGCGTCGAATGGAAGTTCGACGGCGCGCGGGTGCAACTGCACTACGACGGCGAGGACGTCCGAATCTTTTCGCGGAACATGGAGGAGGTGACGGACCCGCTGCCGGAAATCGCCGAGTACGCCGAGGAGAATCTCGCCGTCCCGGCCATCGTCGACGGCGAAGTCGTGGCGATGGACGACGGGGAACCCCTGCCGTTTCAGGAGGTACTGCGGCGGTTCCGTCGCAAACACGACGTGGCGCGTGCCCGGGAGGAAGTCGCGGTGGAACTCCGGGCGTTCGACTGCTTGCACGTCGACGGCGAGGACTTGCTGACCGCACCGCTCGCGGAACGCCACGACCGATTGCAGGAAATCCTCTCCGGCGGCGTGTCCGCGCTATCCATCACCGGCGACGAGGACGAAATCGCCGATATCGAGGCGAACGCGCTCGACGCGGGCCACGAGGGGATCATGCTCAAACGTCCCGACTCGACGTACTCGCCGGGACGGCGCGGGAAGAACTGGCGGAAGCGAAAACCCGACGTGGAGACGGTGGACCTCGTGGTCACGGGCGGGGAGTGGGGAGAAGGCAGACGTGCGAGCTTCCTCGGCACGTTCCTCCTCTCCGCGCGGACTGGAGACGGCGGGTTCGAAACCCTCGGCAAGGTGGCGACGGGCATCACCGACGTGGAGTTGGCGGAGTTGACGGAACTCCTCGAACCGCATATCGCCACGCAAGACGGTCAAACGGTCGAACTATCGCCGGAAATCGTCTTCGAGGTTGGCTACGAGGAGATACAGCGATCTCCGACCTACTCGTCCGGGTTCGCGCTCCGATTCCCGCGATTCCTCGGCGTGCGCGACGACAAGACGCCTGACGCCGCGGATTCGCTGGAACGGATCGAGCGACTAGCGGAGATGCAGTAAGGATCGAAATCCGACGATGTGCCCTCTCGTCATGCCGTCGCGGGCGGAACGATTACTTTCACCCGTCACGACGACGTGAACGATGCCGAACTGGCGCGAGCGAGCGCGGGACCTCCGGCACGAAGTCACGGCGCTAGCGTTCGCGGGTCGGGACCCGCGAACGCCGTGGTATTCGAAGGGTATCGTGCTCGTGACCGTCGGCCTCGCGGTCAGCCCCATCGACCCGATTCCAGACTTCATTCCAGTTCTCGGCTACGCCGATGACATGATATTCATCCCACTCGGCGTGTATCTCGCCCGGCGAGGGATTCCGGAGGAGGTGATAGTCGACGCCCGCGAGCAGGCCAAAAATCGTGACGTCGACGACGGTGCAGTCGGGTGGGGAGTCGCCCTCCTGATTCTCCTGTGCTGGGTCGCGGTGGGGCTCCTCGTCTGGCACCTCCTTACCTGATTCGACCGCTTCCCGAACGCTTTTGTTCGCGACCGTCCCTACGAAACGCATGACGGTTCGACACGACGGCGTGACGGTGGATTGGCTCGGCTATGCGACCGTGCGCCTCGAAACCGAGGACGGCTTCGTCGCGTACCTCGACCCCGGACGGTACGGCGTTTTGACCGGTGAGTGGGAACCGGACACCCCGGATGTCGGCCATCCGGAACCCGTAGATTATCGGGCGAAGGACGGGGACGCGGTGTTCGTCACCCACAACCATCACTACGATTCCGACGGCATCGAGCGCGTCGCGAGCGAAGACGCCACGGTCGTCGTGTACGAGGGCGTGGACGCGGACGAAATCGACCGGGACGTGACGCCGCCCGCCGAACTCCCCTACGACGTCGTGGAAATCGGCGAGGAGGACCACCTGACGGTCGGGGACTGCGAAGCGTGGTCGGTTCCGGCGTACAACGAGGAGAACGGCCCGAACTGCCGGGAGAACGGCGAACCACACCACCCGAAGGGATTCGGCGTCGGCTACCTGCTGTCGCTCGACGGGACGACGGCCTTCTGGCCGGGCGACTCGGACGCCTTGGAGGGCCACCGGGCGCTCGACGTGTCGCTGTTCCTCCCTCCAATCGGTCGCAGTTTCACCATGGACAGACATAGTGCGGCCGCGCTAGCCGCGGACCTCGACCCGGACCTCGTCGTGCCGATTCACTACAATACGTTCGCGGCGCTCGAAGCGGACTCGACGGCGTTCGCGGAGGACGTCGAGAACAGGGGCATCGCAGTCACGGTGGACGAAAACTGAACGCGGAGAGATTTGTTCACACGACCGAACCCTTCACTGCAACACAATCTTCTTGAGGTGAGGGCGAGATTGTTCACGCATGCGTCCCCACGGTTCCTCCAACTTCTGTTCGCAGTGCGGCTCGGCGCTCTCCCCTAGCGATTCTTTCTGTTCGCAATGCGGTCGCGCGGTCGGCCCGGGGGAAAACGGTAGTAGCCGCTACACTACCGACCACCATCCGCGGGACCTCGGATTTCGCCGCCGGGTGGAAGACCTCACGGTCGAAGGGTGGGACGTGAAACACGATTACGGCGACCGAGTGGTGATGATAAATCGCGGGTTCGGGTCGATTCCCCTCCACATCCTCCTGCTCATGACGACGAGCGGCGTCGGCAACCTGCTCTACGCGTGGTACTGCTATTCGCCGGGTGCGGAGCGAATCGAACTGCGTGCGGACGGTTCGGAGGAGTATCTCGAAGACGAGGGGTTGTCAACCGACTGGACGACAAAGAGCGCCCTTGGGTTCGCCGTGAGTTCCGTCTTCGGTGCCTTCGGCGTCCTGTTCGGGTTGTTCCTCCTCTTGACCAACTGGGCCGGTGCGGGATTGGTCTTCGGGACCGCCTCGCTCCTGCTGGGGTTGTTTTTACTCCTACTCGCCCCCAAGCACGTCCCCGGATTCGAATCCCCGACGACGTTCGGTCGGGTTCGCTCGACGGACGAAAAGACGGTTTTCGAACCGGCCACGCCCTGCTCCGTCTGTGCCGAACCGGTCGGCAACGGCGTGAAGCGGACCTACCACGAGCGCACGTATTTCGCCGGAATCCCGGTGAAGACGCTCAACGAGGGCGACAACCACTACTGCCGGTCGTGCGCCCGCGGGGACTTTACCGACGGGGTCGCCGGGTTCGAAACCGATTCGGCCGGGACCGGCGAAACCGAGTTCGTCTGAGGTGCGTTCAATCCGAGAGGCCGCCGTCCAGCGCGTCGGCGACGGCGAGAACGGCGAGAAAGATACCCGCCACGCCGGCGAGCCAAGACAGGGACGGATTCGAGACGCGCACCGAATAGGTCGTCAACACCCAGACCAACCCGCAAATCATCGCGCCGACGCCCGTCAGTTTCAGGTTCAGCCAGTTCGGCATACTGCTTTCGTACGCACCCTTCCGTCATGAGAGTATCTACTGCTTGCGGTGAACTCCCATCCCCACGGAAAATCGGAAAACGCGAAGTCGGTTCAGATGATACCCATGTCCGAAAGCCGCTCCGGAAGATAGGTGTCGGTCACGAAATCGAGACCGTGGGAGGCGAGCGCCTGCTGTTCGGACTTCTTCTCGATGTCGAGTTGGAGTTCTATCTGCTCCCGCCAGTAGTCGGTCTGATAGCGCGGGTCTTCGAGTTCACTTTCGAGGGCGTTCCTGTCCGAATCGCTCAGCGGGTCGGTCGGCAGGTCGTACTCCACGATGTCCTTCGGTTGGATGCCGATGAACTTCGCCTCGGGCGTGGCGAGGTAGTCGCTCAGGTGCGCGCTCTTGATGGACCCGTAGGCGACCGACCCGTAGATGCGATAACTCCACGGGTCACCGTCGGTGAAGACCGTGACCGGCAGGTCTAACTCCTCGTGCAGGCGCTTGGTCAGGCGGCGGGTCGCCCGTGCCGGTTGGCCGCCGAGGTGGACGATGATCGTCTTGTACTCCTCGTCGAACCCGTTCTCGACGAGTCGGTCGCGCATCCCACCGGTCTCCACGCAGAGGACGAAGTCCGCGTCGTGGTCGAGGAACTCGATGGTGTCGGGGTTGTTCGGAATCTGGTAGCCGCCTTGTCCAACGTCGTCCTGGCAGTGAATCTCCCGGTCGCCCCGGTTGGTCTGCTCCCGGAGCAACAGCGGACCCATCACCTTCGCACCGGACTCCTCGGGTCGCATGTGGAAGTCCTCGCGGGTCACGTTCGAGACGATTTCGAGGTCCTCTATCAACTGATTCGACTCGTCTTGGGTGGAAAACTGCGCCTCCTCCGCGTCCCACGACTCGGAGAGATAGTACAACTCACGAAGGGTCGAGGAGCGGTCTTCCTCCAACTGATTCGCGAGGAAATCGATGGTGTACACCGCCTTCAGCAGTTTTCTCGCCCCGCGAACGCTGTTCGCGCTCCGGGTACTCTTCCGGTCGCCGTACACCCAGACGTGGTCGTCTTCGTCGTACTCGATGTTGCTCTTCGTCCGGGTCGGGATGGACATCTCGGGTATCTGTCCGCCCGCGAACTGGTCGTAGAACTCCGCGGCGAGGTCGATGAGTTTCGCTTGGGCTTCTGCGTTGTCGTTGTCCGTACTCATGTGTTGTTGGTCAGTCGCTCGTCTTCGATTCCTTCGACCGTTACGGCGTCGAACGATACGTCTTCCGCGACGGTGTACTCGAGAACGGACTCGTCACCGCTCTCGACGGTCGGTTCCCACGTCACGAACCACTCGCCGTCCATCTCGACGGCGGTCGCGCCGTCCGAGAGGTTCCGGGGTTCCGTCGCCACGATTTCGGTCAACTTCGGCGATTCGTTGGTCGAACCGTGGTTCTCCACGATGAGTTTCACCGTGTCCTCCTCGACTTCGCGTTCGACCAGCACGTTGTTCATGATGCGCGCCAGCGAGTCGCCGATTTCGAGTTCCTGCCGCCCGGTCACGGCCGAGAGCTTTTCGGCCATTTCGGGCAGGATGGTGGCGATGACGTTCTGTTTCTTCTGGCGCTTTTTGAGGGACTGGCGCTTGTTGAGGTACGATTTGAGTTCGCGGGCCGCCTCCCGGATCGCCAACTCGATCTCGTCCTCGATGGCGGGGACGTTCGCGATGGCGTCCTTGGATTCGCTCGTGAACGGGACGTTCGTGGACGCCACGTGAATCATGATGACGACCGGTCCGTTCGGCACGCCGCGGCCGCCGGGTTGGTCGAGGTTGTAGTTGCGCCAACCGATGGACTTCACCACGTCCGTCGTCGCACAGGCACCGCGCTGGTAGACCAACGGCACGCGGTTCGCAAAGCGGAGGAGTTCCGCCGTCCCTTCGGCCTGCAAGTCCCCGCCGTATGCGATTCCGGCCTCCACGATGAACGGGTCGCCGCCGTGAACGTCCGCGTCGCGGGTCGCCGCCGCGTAGAAGTCCGCATCGTACTCCTTGCGGAGTCCGGCCTCCACGAGATCCGCGGTGATGGGCGACAGGCAGTTGGTCGGCGGCGAGATGATGTCCGTCTCCTTCATCGCATCGAGGAGTTCGCTCGCGGTGTCCCGAGTGTTCGCGACGTCGCGGACCCTCGGAACGTCGTCCGGGACCGTCACCATCGACTCCCAGATGGCCTCGGCGACGTTCTCGCGGGCCGTCTCGCCTATCGTGGCGTCCTCGCGCTCCTCGGTCATGTCGGCCGCGCGGTTGACGTACTCCGAGAGTTGCTTTTTCGTCGCGCGGTCGTGACCCTCCTCGCCGTCGAACTTCGCGGCGATGCGCTCGGCGAGGGCACGAACCGTCTCGTCGTCCTTTCGGACGCTCGTCGCGTCGTCAACGAGTTCGTACAGGTCGGTCACGCGGTCGTTGGTTATCGCGTCCCACGCCGCGTCGAGGGCGTTTTCCCGTACCGTCGCGCCGAACGAGGTTCCGAACGCGTCCTCCGTTTCGTCGGCGGCGACGGCGATGACCCCACGCAGTTGGTGGTGTGAAATTCGGTCGCTCTCCCCGGCCCGTTCGGCGACCGTTTCCGCGAACGCGCTGGTCGCGTCCGCACCCTTGTTCGCCACTGCCCCTTCGACGGCAGACTCGATGTTCACTTCCTCGTGGGTCTGGGGCGGTCGCCACGCGGCCTCCCGACCGAAGTGTCGGTCGCGGAAGTTCTCGATGACGTTCTCTGACGTCTTCTTGCCGACGCGGGTGAACTCCTCCTGCAGGAATCCGGAGATGCTGTGTGAATCGGTGCTTCCGAGCATCTTCAGGACCGTCCCGAGTTCGACGCCGTGCGGGTGCGGGCGAATCTCCTCGGTTTCGGCGGGGAGACTCGCACCCTCGGCGCGTTCGAACACCATCTCGTCGCCCTCTTCCATTCCCGGTTCCTCGAAGACGATCTTCGCGTGCGGATTGACGACGGCGGTGTGTTTGATGTACCGAAGGAGTTGCTGGCGCGCGCGCATGTTCGCTTCCATTTCGAGTTCGATGCGCGTGCCGTGCGTCCCGACGAGTTCGCGGCCGACGGGCGGCGTGTCGGATTCGTTCTGAATCTCGGGTTCGTTCTCGTCGGTGTCGATGATGAGTTCGAAGTAGCGCTGTCCGTCGCTTCCCTTCGGTTTACTCGTGATTTTCGCGGGCTTCCCGCTCGTCAGTTGGGAGTACAGGACGGCGGCGGAGATGCCGATACCCTGCTGACCGCGGGACTGCTCGCGCTTGTGGAACCGCGACCCGTAGAGGAGTTTCCCGAACACTTTCGGAATCTGCTCGCGGGTAATTCCCGGCCCCTCGTCCTCGACGATGAGTCGGTAGTAGTCGCCGACTTCCTCGATTTTCACGCGGACGAACGGTTTCAATCGGGCTTCTTCGGAGGCGTCGAGGGCGTTGTCGACCGCCTCCTTGACGGCGGTGACCAACCCCCGGGCACCGCTGTCGAAGCCGAGCATATGCTTGTTCTTCTCAAAGAACTCGGCGATGGAGATCTGACGTTGACTTTCCGCCAACTCTTCGGCGATCCCCTCCTCGCCGAGCGTAGACTGCATCGAAGGCATTCTTCGGGCGTATTTATCCTCGCGGACGTTAAAACTGCGCCGATGAAGCGGAGTGAAAGTGAAAGTGACGTCGGAGGGATCTCTCTCGACCGATAATGGCGTTTCACGGTTCGGAAGCGCGGTTTGTACCCCGCTCGTCGGACCCGTTCGCGACGTACCGAGTCGTCCTTCGAACTATCGGTGTGCTTACGTCTCGGAACCCCTTTGACGGGGTAGGGGCGGTCGAAGGTACTGTTCCACGTCCGGCAAACCGGTCCGGAGTCGACGCGGGGGGTGGGGTCGGGCTTTTCTCTCTTCGAGGAGGGGAAGGAGGAAAGGGTCGGGGGAAGCTAATTTTAATTGCCACCGCGCGCGCGTGCGTGAACTTTATCAGTGGTGCCTTCCTACTAAAAATCAGAATTTATGAGCGACGGAGATGAGTATAGCGCCGGGCAGATACAGGTTCTTGAAGGGCTCGAAGCCGTTCAAAAACGACCGGCAATGTATATCGGTTCTACCGACTCTCGTGGGTTACATCACCTCGTCTACGAAGTGGTGGACAACTCCATCGACGAGGCGTTAGCCGGTTACTGTGACAGTATCGACGTAACGATTCACGAAGACGACTCCGTCAGCATCGCGGACGACGGACGCGGGATTCCCGTGGACCGCCACGAGGAGTACGACATGCCCGCACTGGAGGTCATCCTGACCGTCCTCCACGCCGGCGGAAAGTTCGACAACAAGTCCTACCAAGTGTCCGGCGGCCTCCACGGCGTCGGTATCTCCGTGGTGAACGCCCTCTCGGAGAAGTTCGAAGTCGAGGTGAAACGCGACGGTGCCGTCTGGCGACAGACGTTCGAGCGCGGTAACCCCGCGGGGGAGATGGAGCGCGTTCGAGACATGCGCGACGACGAGGAAACCGGCACGTACCAGCGGTTCTGGCCCGACACGGAAATCTTCGAGACGACGGAGTTCACCTACTCCACGCTCGAAAACCGCCTGCGAGAACTCGCCTTCCTCAACTCCGGCGTCGAAATCGTCCTCGACGACGAACGCGACGAGGAGAAAGGCGATACGTTCCGCTACGACGGCGGCATCCGCGAGTTCGTCGAATACCTGAACGAAACGAAAACCGCCCTCCACAACGAGGTCATCTACTTCGAGAACGAGGACGATAACATCCAAGTCGAAGTGGCAATGCAGGCCACCGACGAGTTACAGGGGTCGATCCACGCCTTCGCCAACAACATCAACACCCGCGAAGGTGGCACCCACCTGACCGGGTTCAAAACCGCCCTCACCCGCATCGTCAACGACTACGCGAACGACAACGACATGTTGGGCGACATCGAGGAGAACCTCCGCGGCGAGGACATCCGCGAAGGGTTGACCGCCGTCATCTCGGTCAAGCACCCCGACCCGCAGTTCGAGGGACAGACCAAAACGAAACTCGGCAACAGCGAGGTCCGTGGCATCGTCGAAAGCGCCGTTCACGAGGGACTGTCGGTCTACTTCGAAGAACACCCGGACACCGCACAGGCCGTCATCCTTAAAGCGGTCGAAGCCGCGAAGGCCCGGAAAGCCGCGAAGAAGGCCGAGGAACTCACCCGTCGAAAGAGCGCGCTCGAATCGAGCGCGCTGCCGGGCAAACTCGCCGACTGCCAGTCGCGCGACCCGACAAAATCCGAACTGTTCGTGGTGGAAGGCGATTCGGCCGGGGGCTCAGCCAAACAGGCCCGTGACCGCGAGTTCCAAGCCATCCTGCCGCTGTTCGGCAAGGTGTTGAACGTCGAGAAACACCGACTCGACCGCGTGCTGGAGAACGAGAAGATTCGAAACTTCATCACGGCCATCGGATCCGGCGTCGGCGAGGAGTTCGACATCGACGAGACGCGCTATCACAAGATCATCATCATGACCGACGCGGACGTGGACGGAGCGCACATTAGGACGCTCTACCTGACGCTCCTCTATCGCTACATGCAACCGCTGTTGGAGGCCGGCTACGTGTACGCCGCCCAACCGCCGCTGTACCGCGTTCGCTACCGGGGCAAGACGTACGACGCGATGACCGAGGAGGAACGCGACCAAATCATCGAGGAGAAATGCAACGGGAACCCCTCGCAGGTCCAGCGGTTCAAGGGACTGGGCGAGATGAACCCCGAGCAGTTGTGGGAGACGACGATGAACCCCGAAAACCGCATCCTCAAACAGATAACCATCGAGGACGCCGCGGCGGCGGACAAGATGTTCTCGGTGCTGATGGGTGACGCCGTCGGGCCGCGAAAGCAGTTCATTCAGGATCACGCCACCGAAGCGGAGTGGGTCGATATATGAGTTCAGACACACCGGACAATCCGGATCTCCCGGACGAGGTAGCGGAGAAGGTACGGAACGTCCGCGTCGAGGACGAGATGGAACAGAGCTACATCGACTACGCGATGTCGGTCATCGCGGGTCGTGCGCTCCCCGACGTGCGCGACGGGTTGAAACCCGTCCACAAGCGCATCCTCTACGCGATGCACCGGTCGGGCGTGACGAGCAACGCGAGTCACCGCAAATCCTCGAACATCGTCGGGGACACCATGGGCGACTTCCACCCGCACGGCGACCAGTCGATCTACGACGCGCTCGCACGGATGGCACAGACGTTCTCCATGCGCTATCCCCTCATCGACGGGCAGGGGAACTTCGGCAGCGTGGACGGCGACCCGCCGGCGGCGATGCGGTACACCGAGGCCCGGATGGACTCGCTGTCCGAGGAGATGCTGGCCGACATCGAGATGGACACGGTGGACTTCAAACCCAACTACGACGGGCGCTTGGAGGAACCGGAAGTCCTCCCCTCGGCGGTGCCGAACCTCCTCATCAACGGGTCGTCCGGCATCGCCGTCGGGATGTCCACGAACATCCCGCCGCACAATCTGGGCGAGGTCATCGACGCGACGGTCGAACTCATCGACAACCCGGATGCGACGATAGAGGACCTGATGGAGTACGTCAAGGGACCGGACTTCCCGACCGGTGCGAACATCGTCGGTCGGAACGACATCCATCAGGCGTACAAAACCGGACGGGGACGCCTCCGCGTCCGCGCCGAGTACGAGGTGCAGGACGACCGCATCGTCATCACGGAACTGCCGTTCCAGACGAACAAGGCGCGACTCATCGAGCGCATCGCCGACCACGTCAACGACGGCACCATCGACGGCATCCGCGACCTGCGTGACGAGTCCGACCGCGACGGCATCCGCGTCGTGGTGGAACTCAAGCAGAACGCGATTCCGGAAGTCGTCGAGAACCAACTGCTGAACCACCGCCTCGAACGAACCTTTAGCATCATCTCACTGGCGCTCGTCAACGGCCAGCCGAAAGTCCTGACGCTGAAGGAACTGCTCCAGCACTATTTGGACCACCGCCGCGACGTCGTCAGGCGGCGCAGCGAGTTCGAACTCGACGAGGCGGAAGAACGGGCACACATCCTCGAAGGGCGACTGCGCGCGCTCGACAACATCGACGACGTGGTCGAACTCATCCGCAACGCGGAGGACCGGGACGGCGCACGGAGCGGGTTGCAGGCGACGTTCGACTTCTCGGAGAAGCAGGCCGAACACATCGTTCGGATGCAACTCGGGAGCCTCACTTCGCTCGAAGCAGTGGAGATCGAGTCCGAGTACGAGGACGTGACGGCGCGCATCGAGCGCCTCGAAACCATCCTCGGCGACGAGTCGGAACTCCTCGGCGTCATCAAGGAGGAACTCCTCGAAATGAAGGAGAAGTACGCCGACGATCGACGGACGAAAATCGTGGAGGACACGTCGGAAGTCACCCGCGAGGACCTCATCGCCGAGGAGGACGTGTTCGTCGTCGTCACCGAGCAGGACTACGTCAAGCGCATGCCGATCGACCGGTTCGACGCGCAGGGTCGCGGCGGCAAGGGTATCATCGGCGCGGACGTCAAAGAGGGCGACAAGATTTCGAAGGTGTTCCGCGCGAACACCCACGATTACCTCCTCTGCTTTACGAATCACGGGGAGGTCTATCGCCTGAAAACGTACGAGATCCCCGAGATGTCGCGCACGGCGCGCGGCAAATCCGCGGTCAACATCCTCGATTTGGAGCGCGACGAGGACATCACTGCCGTCATCACGACGGACGAGTTCGAAGACGACGAGTCGCTGAGCATGGTCACCCAGCAGGGGTACGTCAAACGAACCGCCGCGAAGGAGTTCGAAAACATCCACTCGACGGGGAAGATCGCCGCGCGACTCGAAGACGACGACAAACTCGTGGACGTGAAGGTGACGGACGGAACGAAGGACCTCCTCATCTCCACGAAGAACGGAATGACCATCCGCTTCGACGAAACCGAGGCCCGCGAGATGGGCCGCAACGCTCGCGGTGTCCACGGCATCCGATTGGACGAGAATGACGAAGTCGTCGGCATGGTCGCCGCGAACGGCGACGTCGATGACCTCCTCACCGTCACCCGGCGGGGGTACGGAAAGCGAACGAAACTCGCGGAGTACCGCGCCCAATCCCGCAACGGAAAGGGTCTCATCGACATCAAGACGGGCGACCGCAACGGATCGGTTACCGAAGTGAAAACCGTCATCGAGGACGATCACCTCGTCCTGATGAGCGAGCGGGGGCAAATCATGCGCATCCGGGCGGCGGACATCTCGGAAGTCGGCCGGAACACGATGGGCGTCACCGTGATGGACGTGGACGAGAACGACCGCGTGGCGAGCGTGGACATGATTCCCGCCGAGGCCGCGGACGCGATGCCGGACGATGCCGAGACGGTAGACGAGGAATCGGAACCGGTCGCCGACGAGTAACGGTCCCGGTGCGATTTCCGCTCGTTCTCTCTTTTTTCTCCTTTCTAACGTTCGGGTCGCTCGTCGGCACTACCGTCGAATCAGCGGAATTTTCGCGTTCACAGAAATCGGAATCTGGACAGCTACCGAGGCCGCAAAATTGACACTCCCGTTCGTCGCTAGCCGCCCCTCCGGAAAATCTCCGATTTTCCGGGCCGCCGACTGAATGGAGATGGCCGACGCGCCCCGCGCGTCGGCCATCGAAATGAAGGAGGCGTGCTTTTGGTCCAGATTTTTATCGAGGGTCGCGGAGCGACCCTCGCAATAAAAAGGTGGTTTTAGAGGATGCGTTTGCCCAGCGCGCTCGCCGCGAGTTCGGTGGCGAGCGCGGCGGTTTCGTTGTGTTCGTCCAGAATCGGGTTTACTTCCACGAATTCGAGCGACCGGAGGATGCCTTCGTCCCGGTTGCGCGTGGCGACGGTTTCGAGGGCGGAGTGGGCTTCGCGATAGCTGACGCCGCCGCGAACGGGCGTCCCGACGCCGGGCGCTTCCTTGGGGTCGAGCCAGTCCATGTCGAAGCTGACGTGGACCCCGTCCACGCCGTCGGTGGCGATATCGAGGGCCTCCTCCACGATTTCCGTGATACCGTGTTCGTCGATGTCGGACATGGTGAAGGTCGTGACGCCGCTCTCGCGGATGGCGTCGACTTCGGAGTCGTCCACGCTTCGAAGGCCGACGAGGACGACGTTTTCGGCGCGCAGACCGGTGGCGTTCGCCCAGTCGGTATCCGCGAAGTCATCGATGCCGAGCGCGCCGGCGAGCGGCATCCCGTGAACGTTACCGCTCGGCGAGGTCTTCGGGGTGTTGAAGTCGCTGTGCGCGTCGAACCAGATGGCCCCGATTTCGGCGTCGCGGGCCGCGCCGCCGAGCGTCCCCATGGCGATGGAGTGGTCGCCGCCGAGGACGAGCGGGAAGGCATCGTCGTCGATGGCGTCCGCCACCGTGTCGGCGAGGCGGGAACACACGTCCGCCGTCTCGCGGAGGAACTTGGCCTTGCCGTCCCTCGGTTCTTCGGTTTCCGGGTCGCGCTCCTCCGCGCGCGGAACGGTCAGGTCGCCGGCGTCGATCGCGGTCACGTCCGAGTTGGCGAGTTCCTCGGCCAGTCCGGCATAGCGGATGGCGGATGGTCCCATGTCCACGCCACGTCGGTTCGCGCCGTAGTCCACCGGTGCCCCGATTATCTGGACGGGTTTCGTCATGATTGAACGGACGGGTCGGGGGGGTTTCAAACGCTCCCTTTCGACCGGATGAAACTCTATTTAACCGAGGAGTTCCGACGGGTAAGGTACCGCGGTTCTCCCGGGATATTCGGCGGATTTAAGGAAATCAATTACCAAGATTCGTGTAATGTCTAGCATTGAGTTGACGCCTAGTCAGGAGACGATACTGACGGCATTGGTAAACTTGCACCGCGAGACCGAAGATGCAGTCAAGGGCGAGGACATCGCCGAAGAGGTCGACCGCAACCCCGGAACGATCCGAAACCAGATGCAGAGCCTCAAAGCGCTCCAACTCGTGGAGGGTGTCCCCGGCCCGAAAGGCGGGTACAAACCGACCGCGACGGCGTTCGAAGCGCTCGACATCCAGAACTTGGACACCGCCGCCGAGGTTCCCCTCGAACACAACGGCGAACCGGTCGAACAGAGCAACATCGAGGAGATCGACCTCACGAGCGTTCACCACCCCGAACTCTGCCGCGCCGAGATTCACCTTCGCGGATCCGTCCGCGACTTCCACGAGGGCGACTCGGTGAAGGTCGGTCCGACGCCCCTCTCGAAACTCGTCGTTGAGGGGACGGTAGACGGCAAGGACGACACCCGTAACATCCTCATCCTGAAAATCGAGGGGATGGAAGCACCGACCGAAGAGCCGAACCACTGATATCGACTCCGGTCGCGTTTCGTTTTTTTTTGACTCTCCGACGCTCGTCGTTCGCTTTCGGAAAGTATTATCGACGGACGCTCCAACTTCCACCGATGCACCGTCGAACTCCGATTCGGGTTTCGACCCGTCTGGTCGCCGTGTTGTGGTTCCTCATCGCCGTTTCCGGCCATGCACTGGCACACGGTGCGAGTTTGCAGGGGGACTCGAAATCCCTAGCCGTCCCGCTCTGGCTGTTCATCCTCACGGGCGGCGGCGTCGTGAGCGCGTCGTTCCTGCTCGCCAGTTTCATCACCGACCGGTCGTTCATCCGGACGATACACCAGTGGCAACGGTTCACGTCGCGGTCCGCCGACGGAGCCGTGTTCGTGACGAAAGTCGTCGGCGTTTTCGCCCTCCTCGCCATCGTCGCGGCCGGATGGTTCGGTCCGCAAACCGCCCGGGAAAACCTCGCCATCCTCGCCGTCTGGGTGGGGTGGTGGGCGGCGTACACGATATCGGTGTACGTCGTCGGGAACACGTGGCCCGCGTTCAATCCGTGGCGAACGGTCGGGGAACTCCTGCCCTCCCGTGAAGCGAATTATCCCGAGCGGTTGGGAGCGTGGCCGAGCGTCGTCGGCCTCCTCGCGCTCGTTTGGCTCGAAGTCATCAGCCCGCTCGCGGACAAACCCGAGATGCTGGCGGACGTTATCGCCGTCTATACCGTCGTCACGCTCGCGGGAATCCTGCTGTACGGCACCGAACGCTGGTTCGGGACGGTGGACCCCATCGCCCGCGTGTTTCGGTACTACGGACGGGTCGCCCCGCTCCGACGGACCGACTCGGGCTTCGAGTTTCAACTGCCCGGTGCGCGCCTGACCGAGACGAAACTCGTCACGGGATTCGACGAAGTCGGGTTCGTCGTCGCCATCCTCTGGGTGACGACCTACGACGGCTTCGTCTCCACGCCGCTCTGGTCCGACGTCGTCCGCCCCGTCGCCGATGCCGGCGTTCCGCTGAACGTCGCGTACCTCGCGGCGCTCCTCGGCGGCTACGGTCTGTTCCTCGGCGCGTACAGGGTGGCGACGCGGCTCTCCCGCGACACAGCGGACACGTACCTCACCCCGTCCGCAATCGCCCGGCGCTTCGCGCCGTCGCTGTTGCCCATCGCGGTCGGCTACCACCTCGCTCACTACGTGAGCTACTTCCTCTCGCTCTCGCCGACCCTGCTGGGCGTGCTGTCGAGTCCGCTCGATCCGCCGCAGGCCGTCTATATCGTCCTACCGGCGTGGTTCGGCGGCCTCAACATGGCGTTCGTCCTGCTCGGCCACCTCCTCGCGGTTTGGGTGGCCCACGCCACGGCGTACGACGTGTTTCCGAATCGAATGCAGGCGATACGGAGCCAGTACCCGCTCGTCGCGGTGATGATTCTGTACACGATGACCAGTCTGTGGATCGTTTCGCAACCGACACTCACACCACCATGACCACGACAGACTACAGCGTTCCGACCGGCGAATCGCCCCACGTGTGTGCCTACTGCGGCGACCCGTTCCGCGAGGAGGAGTACCTCGTACTCCACCACGGGTTGGAACACGGCGACGAACTTTCCGAGGACGAGGTCGCGGCCTTTTACGACGCCTACGAGGTGGAAACGGAGGAGCTGAAACACTTCCGTCTGAAGGCGCTCGGAATCCTCGTCCTGCTGTACTTCGGGTTCCTGTTCATCTACGCCATCATCGGCATCTCGTAGTTCCGCCGATGACTGGCTCCGCCCCGCCGATACGGTTAGGGCTTCCTCCGTCGTCTCGAACTCCATGCCCTCGATTCGTCACGCGACGGAAGCCGACGCCGAGCCGATTCTCGACCTTCGGTGTGCGGCCATCCGCGTGTTCGGCGTGGAGCGATACCACGAAGAGCAGGTCGAACGCTGGGCGGCACAACCGCTCGGGAGCGCACCCTACGTGGAGTCGATACGGAGCGAAACGGAATCCGTCCTCGTGGCCGAGGTGAGCGGCGAGCTCGCGGGGTTCGGCCGCGTCGAACCGGATACCGGCGTGGTCTCGGCGGTGTACGTCCATCCCGACCACGCACGGAACAGGGTCGGGTCGGAACTGCTTTCGCACCTCGAATCGCGGGCGAGGAACGCGGGAGTCGATTCGGTAACGCTTCACGCCTCCCTGAACGCAGTCCCGTTCTACGAGGCACGCGGGTACGAGCGGATTTCCACGGTAATACACGAAGTGACCGGCGGCGGCGAACTGGCGTGCGTGGAGATGGCGCGGAACATATCGGTCGCCTGAAAGCAGCAGAACGTCGATTTCCGGCCCGCAAACCAAAAGACACGAAACCCTCCGGTGTCTGGGTCGAGTATGAGCAATTACCTCGTTGCGATGGAGGCGGCATGGTTGGTACGCGATGTCGGCGATATCGACGATGCGATAGGCGTTGCGGTCAGCGAAGCCGGGAAACGGCTGAACCAGAAGAACATGGACTACGTCGAAGTCGAAGTGGGCGCGACGGGGTGTCCGGCCTGCGGCGAACCGTTCGACTCGGCGTTCATCGCGGCCCACACCGCGCTCGTCGGCCTCGTCCTCGAAATGAAGGTGTTCAACGCCGAGAACGAAGAGCACGCCCAACGTATCGCCAAGAGCGAAGTCGGCGGCGCACTTCGCGACGTGCCGCTCTCGATCGTCGAAACCATCGAGTTCGACGAGGACGAGGAGATCGACTTCGGCGAGGCCTGAACGGTCCGAACAATTTATACCATAACCGTTGGTAATTTCTACGTATGGAACTTCCGACACCCCAAGACCTTCGGGAACACCGAACCGACTTGGGACTCACACAGAGCGAACTCGCGGAGCGGGCGGGCGTCTCACAGCCGCTCATCGCCCGAATCGAGGGCGACGACGTGGATCCCAGGCTTTCGACGCTCCGGCGAATCGTGAACGCGTTGGAGGAATCGGAAGGTGACATCGTGCGTGCGGGTGACCTCCTGCACGAATCGGTCGTCAGCGTCGCACCCACCGATACCGTGAGCGAAGCGGTACAGAACATGCAGGATGCGGGCTACTCCCAACTGCCGGTCATCAAACAGGGCGTTCCCGTCGGCTCGATAAGCGAGAGCGACCTCGTTCACGTCAGCGAAGACGCCCGCGACGAGGCGGTTCGCGAGTTCATGGACGAGAGCTTCCCGACAGTCTCGAAGTCGGCGACGCTCAACGAGATCAGCAACCTTCTCGACCACTACAAGGCCGTGATGGTGACGGAGGAGGGCGAAACCATCGGCATCGTCACGGAAGCGGACATCGCGGCTCGGCTGTCGTAACCGATTCGGGGTGTCGGCCCGGATTTTCACCAGTCCATTGATGGGGGAGGACGACAATGTCTTCTCGAATAGCGATCGATATGCCGGACAGCAAGCCGAAACGTCGTGAGTCCGAATGAGCGTGACCGATTCGTTCCCCATGGACACGGGCGAGGAGGAGTCGGAAGTGACTCCGTTAGAACTGTTTTTCGATCTCGTGTTCGTGTTCGCCATCACCCAAATCACGCGGTTTCTCACCACGCATCTGACGTGGGCGGGTGTCGTGCGCGGCATCGCACTGCTCGCGGTAGTGTGGTGGGCGTGGGTCGGGTATTCGTGGCTGACGAACGCCATTCCGGCGGAGGAGGTCCTCTTCCAGCGCTCGGTCATCCTACTGGCGATGGCGGCCATGTTGGTGGTCGCACTGGCGATTCCGCGGGCGTTCACCGCCGACGCGGTCGTCTTCGCCGCCGCGTACTTCGTCGTTCGTGGGTTGCACGTCGTCCTCTATGGGCTCGCCACGCCGCCGGAAACGCGGGACGCGGTCCTCCGCCTCGCGCCGGGATTCCTCGGCGCACCCGTCCTCCTCATCGCCTCCGGGTTCGTGGGTGAGACGCTCCAGAGCGCGTTTTGGATCGCCGCGATCGCGCTGGATTACGGCGTCGCGCGGGTTCGCGGCGTCGAGGGGTTTCACGTTCAAGCGAGCCACTTCGTCGAGCGTCACAGACTCATCGTCATCATCGCCCTCGGGGAGTCGATCGTCGCCATCGGCGTCGGCATGGCCGGACTCCCCCTCGGGAACCGTCTCCTTCTCGGCGTCCTCGCCGGGTTCGTCCTCATCGCGACGCTGTGGTGGCTCTACTTCGATTACGTCACGCTCGCCGCCGAACGACGACTCGTCCGGGCGTCCGACCGCGAACGGTCGGTGCTGGCCCGCGACTCCTACAGTTACATCCACCTCCTCGTCATCGGCGGCATCATCTTCGTCGCGCTCGGCATCGAACAGACGGTAGCGCACGTCGGAACGGCGCTCGGCGTGATTCCCGCCGTCGCGCTGTGTGGCGGCGGAACGCTCTACCTCTGCGGTCACAACGCCTACCGGTTCCGCGACCACGGCACCATCAGCGTCGCGCGAGCCGTCGTGTCGATCATCGCGGTCCTGTTGATTCCGGTCGCCGTCGTCGTCCCGTCAGTCGTCGCGCTCTTACTCCTCACCGCGTTGTTCGTCGCGCTGGCCGGATACGAGACGGTTCGCTCCGAGGACCGGCGGGTCGTTCGGTCGGAATGACCGCTCAAATCACAATTTCACGACATCTTTTTCACGTGCCCCGTCGACATTCGTTCATGGGAATCGGGATTCGTCCGGCGAGGCCGAGCGACACGGAGGCGATACGACACGTCGCCGAGCGGGCGTGGCACTCGGCTCACGCACCGATCATCGGCACGGAGGCGACGAACGACTTCCTCGAACAGTACTACGACGCCGAGACCTTCCGCTCGCTCATCGAAATCGGAGAATCCATCCTCGACGTCGCCGTCGATGACGACGCGGGGGTCGTGGGATTCGTCGGTGCGAATCCCGTCGAAGGGTCCGCGACGTTCGATTTGGGTCGCATCTACGTCCTCCCCGGTCGGTGGCGCGAGGGAATCGGCGGACGACTGCTCTCCCACGTCGAGCGAACCGTCGAACGACGCGGCGGCGAGCGAATCCAACTCGGCGTCATGACCGAGAACGAACGCGCCGTCGAGTTCTACGAGTCGGCGGGCTACCGACGCGACGAGGAGTTCTACGACGAGCGGATCCACACGTCCGGATACCTGTACGTGAAGGAGTTGTAGAGAATTTTGGCGAGGTGGAATCAACAGATCGCGTAGGTGATGCCGACCGACCCGTCCTTCTGTATCTGTATGTGGATATTTCCGTAACACTCGTTCGTCTCGACCGTCGTACACTGCTTGTACCCCGTGTCGCTCGAACTGGCGTGGAGGAGTTGCGCACAGACGCGGAACGTCTCCACCTCGGTCCCCTCCGATCGTTCGAGATTGTACAGCGCGGCCGTGTCTCCCGGCCCGACCGGCCGAGTGACCGTGAAGACCGTTTCGTCCGTCACCTTTCGAACGACCCAGACGTGAATCGTTCGCTCCTCATCGTACCCGTTTTCGAGCCAGATGGTGTGGTCCGAGTCGAACGAACTCGTCTTGGACTCGAAAACGCACCCCGCAACGGCGAACGTGCCGACGGAGCCGAGCAGGGCGCGACGAGTCAGACCGGACATGGCGAGAACACCACGCCCTATTTAAATAAGTATTCTGGAACGATGAGTGTGAGCTACCAACTCCGCGTCGGAAGCAGGGCGAGGGCACCTGCCTTCCGGAGTTCACCGTCGTACGGGACGATAATTTCCACGTCGGTGCCATAGTCCGCGAGCAATTCCCGGCAAACGCCGCAGGCCGGGACGACCTCGAAATCACGGTCCTCGTCTGGAAGCGGATGGCGAACCGCGACCGATGTGATAAACTCGGTTTTACCGTCCGCGATGGCGCTCCCGAGTGCGACCGGTTCGGCACACATCGAGACGCGACCGACGTTCGCGGGCATGCTAACTCCGGTGTACACCTCCCCGGACTCGGTTCGGAGTGCAGCACCGACGATGTGCGCACCACCCCACTTTTCGGCGTCAAAGGCGGTTTCAGTGACCTCTTTGGCGCGTTCGATGAGTCGCTCGTCGGCGTCGGTCAACGGGTGAGTTTCGATAGAGATGTCGTCCACAACGATACTACCGAAGTGTGCCACATGTGCGTTCGGGTGGAAAATACCGAACGTTAGTCCAAACTCAATCCGCGAATTCCCACGCTGTCGCCCTCCTCGACGGCGCCGATAACCCGTCCGTCCGTTTCCGAGACGAGCGTTTCGGCATCGCCCTCGGGGAGCGCGACGACGAACCCGGTTCCCATGTTGAACGTGCGGTGCATCTCCTCGTCGGAGACGTTACCGCCGACCTGCACGAAGTCGAACACCGGTTGTGCGTCGAACGGGTCGTCGATTTCGTAGCGGTGGTCGCCCATCCGAAGGAGGTTCGTCCACCCGCCGCCCGTCACGTGCGCCGCGGCGTGCACGTCCCGCTGGCGGAGCGCGGGAAGCAGGTAGGTGTAGAGGCGCGTCGGTTCGAGGAGCGCCTCGCCGACGGTCCCCTCGCCGAGCGGAAAGTCGTCGTCGTAGTCGTGATCCTTCGTCGCGGCCTTGCGGGCCAGCGTGAGGCCGTTCGAGTGAATTCCGTTCGATTCGAAGCCGACGAGAACGTCGCCCACCTCGGCCTCGCCGGGGAAGATGGCGTCCTTCGGCGCGAGCCCGGCGCAGGCACCCGCGAGGTCCAGGCCGGAGATGACTTCCGGCATCACCGCGGTTTCGCCGCCGACGAGGGCGACGCCCGCCTCTTCCGCACCCGCCGCGAGTCCCTCGCCCACCTGTTCGGAGAACTCCTCGGTGGGTTCGTCCACGGCGAGGTAGTCCACGAATGCGACGGGTTCGACGCCGCTCGCCACGAGGTCGTTCGCGTTCATGGCGATGCAGTCGATGCCGACCGTCGAGTAGTCGCCGAGGGCCTCCGCGACGAGCAGTTTCGTCCCCACGCCGTCCGTCGCCAGCGCGAGATACTGGTCGCCGATATCGAGCAGTCCGGCGTAGTCTGTCGTGTTGTCGATGTCCGAAACCGCGCCGACGAGGGCCGCCGTCGCCGCTTCGCTCGCGTCGATGTCTACCCCCGCGTCGGAATACGTCAGTTCCTCTTCCTCAGTCATGGTGAAACGCGTGTTCCGGGTGAGTAAAGGTTTGCCCATCTCATGTTCGACCGCATATTCGGTTTCGATAAATTGGTCGCTACGAGTTGCAGTTGCGAATGACTGAATCGTAACGACCGGAAACTAGCCCTCGAAAGCCCCCACCCGCTCGCGGCACCGGAAGACGTTCCAGCTCACTTCGTTCGCGGGCATGCGACTTCCGTGCTCACACTCACTGCGTTCGCGTGAACCGCTCGGCGACATCTCGGCTCGACTCACTTCGTTCGTCTTCACCGAGAGGGGGTCGTCGAGACGACTAAAATGAACGCGGGCGAGTGGCCCCTTTCAGTCCCACCACATACCACCACATACCGCCACCGAACCGCAACAACCACTCCCTCCCCAACCGATTGCGTTTCTCGCTCACATTCGTTCGCTGCGATACTCATCCCTCGCGCGAACTGAGGCGAGACGGCTCGGACGTGAAGTCCTCGCCGTCCCGTCAGCACGCGGCATAGGAATTCGATTTCGATTACACACACGACGAACTAGCCGCGCGGCGCGTGCGCCAGCAACCCGAGGATTTCACATCCGAGGGCTGCTGGCAAGCGCGAGGGACGACTGAGCGAATGCGAAGGAGTCGGTTGGGGAGGATGTGGCGCGGTGGCGGTTGCTGTGCGCAAGCGGTCCGGGTGGGACTGAAAGGGGCCGTCCGCTCGGGCTTGCGTGGTTGCTGTGCGGGCCACTATTCTGGCCAAACGTGGCGGAGAGGCCAGAATATCCTGCACAGCGACCGCGAGCGGGTGGGGGCTTTCAACGACTGCTCCCCTGTAACTGCAATCGCAAAACAATCAAAGTCACTTCGTAGCGAGCGGGTAGGGGCTTTCGAAACCGCCTTCCTGACGATCTCATTTCTATCTCTCCCCGATTTAGCTGGAACTCGTAGCGACCGTGAGCATGATGAGGGCTTTCGAAGAGTGCTTCGCAGTAACCGATTCCAAAAAACCGCTCTCACGAAGCAGACGTGGTGGTCCGTTCCGAAAAAATTTCGAAACCGAAATATCGCGCGTTCGCTCGGTTTTACAGCACCAACAGCGCGTACAGCGCGAGCAGCACGCACGGGACGAGCGTGGCGAGGAAGACGGTCATGCTCCACTGTTGGACCTTCTTGCCGTCCAGCGGCCCCCACGGGAGCATGTTGAATCCGGCGAGGAGGAAGTTTATCTGCGCGCCGCGGTAGCCGATCTCCGTGACGATCGACGGCCCGACGAAGATGAGCGGGAAGAACAGGACGCCGAGGACGACGTTCGTCATCGGCCCCGCCAGCGCGATGAGGCCGTTTTCCCGCTCCGTGATCATCCCGCGGTGATACACCGCGCCGGGTGCCGCGAAGAGGAATCCGGCGAGTCCGCCGGCGATGGCCAACAGCAACATGCCGTAGTCGGCGCGGAACTCGGCGAGTTGCCCGAAGCGAATCGCCACCACCTTGTGGGCCAATTCGTGGAGGAGAAAGCCGATACCCGCCGTGAACAGCGAGACGACCAGTGCTCCGACGAACGTCGTGGACGAAAATCCCATGCCGGGTTGGAGGAGCGCCTCTCCAAATCCCGGTTGGAGAAAGAGCGTGAAGGCGAGGCCGAGTGCGGCCCACGCGACCAGCAGGTCGCGGAGTTCGCGCGTGCTGAACCGGATGTTCACGTCAGCGCACCCCAGATGACGTCGGCGCTGTTGTGTGCGCCCTCGACCATCAGCCGCGTGATTTCGCCGACGCCGCCCACCTGTGGACCGAGGAACGGCAGGACGACGAAGGGGAACAGGAACGTCGCTATCATGCTCCCGATGTTCGTCATGGCGACGACGGCGATGAGTCGGAACAGCGGCACGTCGAGCATTCGGGACATGATGTCGGCGAGGGGGAGTTCCTCGTCGCTCATGATGTCGTTGAGTTTGGCGATATCGCCGATGTTGACCTGTGTGTACTTGAGTTCCATGTAGCCGGCGAACCACCCGGGCGCGAGCAGCGGGTTGATGCTCGTCAGCCACGCGATTGCGCCGCCGACGATGGCGCTTATCCAGTGTGCTCCGGCGAGTTTCGCCAGTCCGAAGGCGAAGATGCCGTTGAACAGGAACCACGCCGCGAACACCTGAACGAGGAACGTGTTTCTGACCCCGGCCATCGCCAACAGGATGAAGAAGGCGAAGAAGGCCACCGTGATGAAGTAGCCGAACAGTTTGAAAAACGAGAATCGGCTCCCCTTCTCGGTGCCGACCAGCGACTCCATCGGCGGAAGCGTACTCGGGTCGTCGAGATATCCTTCGATACCCGCGCGGTGGCCCGCGCCGACGACGGCGATAACGCTGTGGCCCGCTTCCCGAAGCGAGACGAGTTTGTGTGCGATGAACGCGTCACGCTCGTCGATGAGGGCCTCCGCGCCGCCGGGGGAAAAGCGCCGGAACTCCTCCATCATCGCCGTGATGACGTCGCCGTCGGTGAGGTCTTCGATGTCGAACTCCTCGTCCAGTTCCTCCTCCTCTACCGTCCCGCTTCCGAGGAAGAACCCGCCGAGGACGCCGAGCACCATGCCGACGCCGACGCCGATGACGAGCGAGGAGAGGATTCGGAGTACGACCGCGCCGATTCCGGCGAGCGTCCCCGCGTCCACGACGCCGATGGCTCCCGTACCGGCCGCGAGGCCGACGGCGATTCCGAGTACCAAGCCGCCGCCGAGCGCGACGTCGATGCGCCTCGTCAGACCGCCCGAAAGCACGAGGCTTCCGAGGGCGAGTCCGGCGAAGGCACCGCCCGCGAGGCCGCCGACGAGTTGGAAGGTTCCGGCACCCGCGCCGAGGGTAAGCGTCGCGTTCAACCCGAGAAGCGGCGAGAGGAAGATGCCGAATATCATCGCGAAGAAGACGCCGAAGAGAGCGCCGAAGAGGAGTCCTATCGTGAGCGGGTCGGTCACGCCGATGGCGAGACTGCCCACCATCCGTAACTTCTCGCGAAGGCTCATCCGCGCCCAGAATCGCTGGATCGTCATCTGGATGTCGCGGTCTACCAGCGCGATGCCGCTCCCGTGTCGTTCGGCGGCGTCGATCGCGGCTTTCATGTCCGCACCGGGTTGGATGTCGAACTCCTCGCCCATGCGTGTCTGCACGTACGACAGCATCCAATACGCCAAAAACTGAAAGACGGTGTTGCCGTGAAGGAGGTCGGACGGGTCGAGGTCGTCCGCCACTTCCCCTTGCATCTGCCGGAAACGCCCCTCGTCGAGTTCGACGGCGACGATTTCCGGATTGTCCTCCTCGATGGCTTCTTCGACTCGCTCGACGCTCGTTTCCGAGACGTGAGCGGTTCCCACGACTCGTACGTCTCCCTCGCCGCCACCGGATGACGGCGGGTGCTGGTCGGTCATCAGTGACGTTACTCTCCCTCCATTTTTACCAGTATCGATGACACGGCAAAATTTCTACCCGTTCGACGTGGAATTGAACTAATCGGCCCGATGGACGAGAACGCGGCCGTGGCTCTTGACGACGACTTCGTGATCCTGATAGTTGAACGACACTTCTCCGGTGACGGAACGGAGTTGCCCGTCGCATCGGGGGCCGAAGATGGACTCGAGGGCATCGACGTCCACGACGTGATGAAGCGGGGGAAGTTCTTCGGGGGCCAAACCGCTCGCAGACGAAAGCGTCTCGACGATGGTCTGGACGAGCGTCATCTCGCCTCCCCACGAGTACTGCGCCGAGGCGACCGGTTCGGAGGTTCTCTGTATTATGGGGTCACTCATTACCCGGTGGTACGGTTCGAACTCACATGCGATTGTGCGTTCAATAGTTGAGTCTTTAAATAGGGCCGGGAGCGGGTGGAATTTCTATCGAACCGATGCTTCGACGACGTCGAACAATCCGTCGTATTCGTCGGGAATACTGCCAAATTCGACCGAATCGCGTTCGGGGTCCCACTCCACGCTGCCCGTGTTGGCGAGCATCGGGAGGTGGACGTGAACGAGTGCGGTTCGCAACCGGTCAGTTTCGCCGTCGAGTCGGTCGGCGAGCGTCGTCACCGAAAGGGGGTTCCCCTCGTCACGGAGGAGAACCAACACCTCTCGGCGAATCGGTTCCGAGAACACCTTGAACATCGCGTTCAAGGAGGGCGGCGCGGTATCGTCCCACCGGGAACCGTCTTCCGGGAGTGTCTCGATCGTCATACCGGAAACCAGCCACCGAAACGCATTGAGTGGGAGGGCTAAAGGATTAGTCCCGATCCGCTTCGTCGAAGATGGCGCTTAGGACCTTTCGCTCGGCGAGACGGAGGTGCTTGTGGAGCGTCGGCGGGGCGATATCGAGCGATTCGGCGAGTTCTTCGCCCGTACTCCCACGCGGCCAATCGTAGTACCCGGCACGGTACGCCGTCATGAGGACGGTTCGTTGGCGCTCGGTGAGTCGATCATCGAGCGTATCGCGGAACCCTACGCGCGTTTCGGTCGGTCGTTCGACGGTCTGCCGGGAGACGAGTTCCGCATCCTCGAACACTCCGGACATGGCGTTGGCGACTTCGCGAACGTTTCCCGTTTCCGGCATGTCGATGGTGACTCTGGCAACCCCGTCCTCCGCCACCGCAGAGCGGATGATACCGCCGTGGTTCGAGAGCGTCGAAAACGCCATCGGTTCGCTGTAGCGGATTTCGAGCAGACATTCGTCGTCCCGCTTGTTAATGGCACGGAGATGCGAGACGTCGAACTCCCGGCAGAATTCGAGGACTCGATCGGGGTCGCTTCCACGCGTCGAGACGTACAACAGAAACGACCCATCGGGATGGAGTATCGCGTCCTCGAATCGGGCCGTACAGCCGACTTTCTCGGTGAGCGCCGTGAACAGGTACTCCTCGTCCGTGAACTCGAACGTCAGTTCGATGGCTCGCTCCGAAACGAGCGCTTGCCGGGTCTTGACCGCCGACAACGCGTATCCGACCATCTCCCCGAGTTCGTCCAACACCTCACGCTCCGGGCCCTCGAACGCGAACGCGCGGTCGGCGTAGACGCCGAGGACGCCGTAGGTGGTGTCGTTGTACCGGAGCGGGACGAACGCCATCGACCAGTGACCGGAGTCGTCCGTCTGAACTCCCCAGTCCTCATCGTCGCGCTCTACGTCTTGAACGACCTCTACCGTCCGACCGCGAATCGCGGCCGTGCCCGGTCCCGCGGCGACGTCGAAATCCGCCGCTAACTGCGTCGCGTGTCCCTCGTCGATGCCTGCCCACGTCTCGATGGTCAACGCGTTCAACTCCCGGTCGAAACGCGCCAAAAGAACGAATCGGTAGGGGTCGGCATCGGCGAGTCGGTCGCAGACGGTTTGTTCTATCCCTTCCGTCGTGTTCGCGCGAACGACCGCGCGGTCGATGCTCCGAACGACGGCGTTGATGTGACGCAACTGTTCGAGTTCGTCGCGTTGTGCCCGTAACGCCGCGTCTCGTTCCTTTTTCCCCGTGATATCGCGGGCGACGCCGACCGTTCCGTCGAATCGTCCCTCCGACCGCACCACCGAAAATCGGAGTTCGCACGGAATTCGTTCCCCGGCCTTGCTTCGCACGAGGACCTCCATCGCTCGAATTCCGTCCGGGTCGTTCTTCAGCAAGTCCTGTATCTCGGCACCGATTCGCTCCATGTCGAGATCGTCGAGGATGAGCGAGGCGTGTGCGCCGAGGAGTTCCTCACGATCGTATCCGGTCCCCTCGACGATGGCGTCGTTGACCGCGACGAAGTGGCCCTCGGGGTCGAGTTGATAGGTTCCGTCCCCGATGGCGGAGATGACTTTTTCGGTGGCCAGCAGCCGAGAATCCTGCTTCGCCCGCTCCTCGCTCATGTGACACTAGCGGTCAGCGACGACGATAACTCTGGCGCGCGCGAACCGCGGCGAACTAAATATGCCGCCCGAGAAGGGACGAACATGGCAGAGACGGCGACGTTGATGGATTCGTACACCGAGATGACCGAACTGCTCCTCCCGAACGACACGAACAACCTCGACAGGGCGCTCGGAGGCGTCGTTCTCCACTGGATGGACATCTGCGGGGCCGTCGCGGCGATGCGGTTCTGTGGCAATCAGTGCGTCACCGCGTCGATGGACCACGTGGATTTCATCTCGCCCATCGACAGGGGAGAGGTCGCCGTCGTGGAGGCGTTCGTCTTCGAAACCGGACGGACGAGCATCGACGTGAAGGTGAACGTTCGCGCCGAGGACCCGAAGAAGGGCGACCAGCGCGAGACGACCACCTCGTTTTTCACCTTCGTCGCGTTGGACGAGAGCGGCAAGCCGACGCCCGTCCCGGACCTCGACTGTCCGGACGAAAATCAGCGAGCGCTCCGCGATTCGGCCCGCGAAGAACGTATCGAACAACTCCAAAACGTGGTAGACCGAATCGACTGAGCGAAAAAAGTCGTCGTTCGAAAGGTCGACTGTCCGTCTATTTGTTGGTGGTGGTCTGATTCGCCGTCGTTGTCGTCATACTTTGAGACGTGCTCGTCATCTCCGCGGCGGTGGTTTCGGCCATCGTCTCGTTCATCGCCGCCGTCGCCGTTTCCGTACTCGTCACGTTTGCGGACGTGCTCGTCGTGGAAGTCGGCGCTTCGGTGGTCGTCGCGTTCATCGACGTGGTGGTCGCACCCGTCGAAGTCGCGTTCGCCGTCGTCGTTTCGTTCGCCGCGCCCGTCGCGTTACCCGACGCCACGAAGTCGGTCACGAGGATGAGGTCGAGCGGCCTGTCGGGGCTTCCGGCCGGAACGCTGCTCTGGTTGGCGTATCCCGCCGCGAACGCCGAGTAGGCCGTGCGGTCGTTCAGCGACACGTCGAACGTCTTGAGAACTTCGCCGGAATCGTTCGCCGTCGCGGGACGGACTTCGAGCGTGTAGTCGCCCGCCGGAACCTGCTCGTACGCCGTCGCCTGTCGGAACGAGACGTTGTCGAACAGCGTGGTGTTGCTGCCAGCAACCGTCACGTCGACCGGCCCCGCGTCGGGCGAGACGTGGACGAGTCGCACCGAGGCGTTGCCCTGTTCGGGCGCGGTGAAGTTGTCCTCGTAGACGACCGGTTCGAAGGCGGTATCGCCGCTCCCCGAAATCAGACCGGTCGCGGCGACGGTGTAGTTCGTATCGGCGTCGAACGTCTCGTTACCCGAGAAGACGACGGTGCTCGGGTCGCCCGCGGCCGTGATCGAAACCTCGTGTTCGCCCGCCGGAAGGCTCTCGTAGTCGGTGACGTTTCCGTAGGACAGGTTCGAGACGACCGTCTCGTTGTCCACGAGGACATCGACCGGCGGCGCGTCGGGTGACATGTGCGCGATGCGAACCTGTGCATCACCCGTCTCGTTCGCGGTCGTCGTCTCGTTCGCCGCGGCGGTCGTCGTTTCAGTTGCCGCCGTCGTCTCGTTCGTCGCGGCGGTCGTTTCGTTCGTCGTAGTCGATGTCTCGTTCACCGCCGCGGTCGTCGTTTCCTCCATCGCGGTCGTTTCGTTTACCGCGGTCGTTTGAGCCGGTCCGTCGGCCATCACCCCCATTCCCGCAAATCCGACGCTGAGTGTAACCATCAGTACTACCAATCCGACTCCGAGTGTACGTGTTGTTCTCCTCATTCCGATGCCATCATCGGCAAGGGCGAGGATAAACCATTTACACCGTCCATCCGCGTAATGGCGGTTTTCGCGGGCGGTAACTCCCGTTTCTGGTGGAATCGTCATGTCGAAATCGGCACCTAATGCGGGCAGCGTTCCCCTGACGCCGACCCGAAGGAACGCTTATCCGGAACCCCGTTCTAACCGAGTTCATGGGACTCGACGTATCCGCTCCGGACCCCCCGACGCTTCAGCCGGAGGCGGACGTGCAGGAGTACGACGACGTGTCGGTTTCCGGTGAGAACGATTACCACCGCGAGGAACTGGAGGCGTTCCTCCACGAGGGCGCGTGGGAGGAGTCGTTCGACCGGTGGGCCGAGGACACCGGGTTGGACGAGCGCGAGTTCGAAACCGCGCTCGATTTGGACCTGTTCGCGGAGTTCGACTTCTTCTGGGACGACTTCGCGGACAGAGTCGGCTACCACGCGCCGGGCATCCCCGAGGACTGGAAGGTCAGGGACATCCACCCGGATATCGACTCGTGGAACGCCGTCTCGTCCATCAACGCGTCGCTGACCGAACTCGGACAGGTGGTCTGTGACGTGCTCGAATCGGAGTACGTCGACTGGGAGGCGGAGTTCGAAGCGCCCGACGATTTACCCGATTTCTAACGCGCCGACCCGCGGAAAATCACGCCGTCGATGTCGCCGGCGAGGACGACGTCGTCCGACTCGTTCGTACAGGAAAAGGAGACGACCATCTCGTGGCGTTCCGGGTGCGAATCGATCGCTTCGACCGTGGTTTTACAGGTTATCTCCTCGCCGACGTACACCGGTCGGCGGAACTCGAACGTCATCGTTCGCGCGACGAAATCCATGTCGCCGCCGATTTTCGTCGGGAGCGTCGCCGTCAGCAGTCCGTGAACCATGGGGGTTTCCTCCTCGACGTGGTGGCTTCCCCGGTCTCCCGAGAGCTCGGCGAACGTCGCGACGTCCTCGGTCGTGAACGTCCGCGAGAAGGTCCGCGTATCGCCCTCCGTCGGCGTGTCTGTCATGCCTATTCGTTCACACGAACCCACCTAATCCTTTCTCCGGGCGTGCAGCGCGAGGGGCGGAAAAATCGAGACGTGTTCGTTTTATGGTATCGCGGTTACACACTTCCCACATGGTGTCGCCGCTCGCTGGGTGGCCGATGCGACTCGGGATGTCGCTCGGCCTGTTGGTATCCGTACTCGTCGTCTGGAAATTGGACCGTCCGCGGGGACGGTGGGGGACGGCCCTCAGAAAACGACTGTTGTTCGGCGTACCGTGGGGGACGCTCGTTTGCGTTACGGGCGTCGTCGCGGTGTACCTGTTCGTGCAGGACGGATGGAATCACTGGTACAACCCCGTCACGGTGGCGTTCGCGTCGTGGTCGTATCTCTATCCGCTCGGCATGATTGCGGGTCCGTTCTCGCACGTCGGACCGAACCACCTGCTGGGCAATATGACCAGCACGCTCGCCGTCGCGCCGCTAGCGGAGTACTACTTCGGCCACTTCCCCCCTGACAGGGGTGAAACCTCGTTTTCATCGTGGCGGACGAACCCGTGGGTCAGGGCCTTCGTCCTGTTCCCGTTGGGCGTCGTCGTCATCGCGCTCTGTACGGGATTGTTCTCGTGGGGGCCGGTCATCGGCTTTTCCGGTGTCGTCTTCGCCTTCGTTGGGTTCGCCCTCGTTCGCTACCCGCTCGGAACGGTCATCGCCCTCTCGGCCCGGGACGTGATTCAAACGCTGTACGTGGCGTTTCAAAATCCACAGACGGTCGGTGAAGCGACGACGCACTTCTCGCGTCCCTGGTGGTTCGGCATCGCGGTGCAGGGTCACACGCTGGGCTTTTTCCTCGGCGTGGTCGCGGGCGTCTATCTCCTCCGAACGCGTGACGTTCGGTCGAGCGCCCTTCGGACGTGGGCGGGCGGGTTCATCGTCCTCGTCTCCTCGTCCCTGTGGGCACTGTGGTGGTATCGAGGACTGGAGAAGTTCGTCCTCTTTCGGGGCCTCGGCGTCGTGTTCGTCCTCGCGCTGGCGACGCTGGTCGCTCTCGCTGTTCGCACCACCGACGAACGCTCGTTTTCGCCGAGCGCGCGTCAAATCGGGTCAGTCATGCTGTTGATCCCGGTCGTCGCCATGGCCGGCGTCGCCGTTCCCGTCAATCTCACGTCCGTCCAACAGGGGGGTCCGAACGCGCTCTCCGGCGTCTCGGTCCGCGATTACACGGTGACGTACGCCGAGAACGTGCCGAATCAAAAGGTATCCGTCGTCGACGTGTCCGTCGGCGGCGAGACGACGCAGGTGAACACGAGCGGCGTCATCGTCGTCAACCCGAGCAGGGAGATATGGTCGCGGGAAGTCTCGAAGGGGCAACTCGCGTACTCGGGACGTGCGACGGTCAGGGTCGGCGGCGTCGGGTGGCAAAGGGCGGTGACGGTACGCCGTACCGGGTGGACCGTCACCGGCGGCGGAACGGCGTATCAGGTGTGGCTTCACCCGCCGGACGGGAAGTGGAAACACGCCTTCTCGTCGCCGCCGGCAACCGCGGGACCCGTCCTCGCCGGAAACAACGTCTCCGTCGTCCCCCGGACGGGCCAGTTCGTCCTCCGCCTCTCGCGGAACAATTCCACGGTCGGCGTCGCGCCGATGCCGACGAAGAATTCGACGGTGACGATAGACGGCGTGCAGTTCACCCGCGAGAGACGCCGAATTTTCGCCTCTGTCAATAAGACTCGGGTTCAGGTCGCCGCGAAGGAGCAGTACGGCAACTAACGCCACTCGATTCTGAAGACCTCGGCGTCGAGAACCGTCCGTTCCCGTCGCTGAAACTCGAACTGCCGCGAGAGCGGCAACTCCGCGCGGAACGCGTGTGTCACCTCACCGCCCTCGTCCGCGGTGAACGACTCGACGAACGCCATGCTTCCCTCGTTGTGAATCGAGTAGGACACGCCCGCTACCGCGGCGGTCGTTTCGAGAAACGCCCTATCCGCGTGTTCGTTACCCCGTTGTGCGCCGAACGGTGGGTTCATCAGGACGGTCACGGGGTCGTCCGGGCAGAGAGGGACGTCGGTTCCGTCGCCGAGAACCCAATCGATGGAGTGCGCCGGGTCGACTCGCCGCTCGTTTTCCGTCGCTTGCCGCAACGCCGCCGAATCGCGGTCGAGTCCGACGACGCGTGACGGAGCGCGCGTCGCCGCGCCGATGGCGAGCACGCCCGTCCCCGTCCCGAGGTCGAGGACGGTCTTCCCCCCGATGTCTCCGTGAATGTCGGCGAGGTGGACGAGATGCGCCGCGAGGTCCGCCGGTGTCGGGTACTGTTCCAACTCGACCCGCGGCTCCTCGAACTCGGCGACGGCGGAGAGTCGTCGTTCCAAGGCGCGTTTCCCCATGGTCGAAGAAACGCGATAGGGCGACGTAAGAAGCGGGGTTTGGATTCGACCAGGAAGCGAGCGTTACAGTGCCAGCGGCCCGTCCAGTTCGAGCGTGACGCCTTCGCGACGGGCGCGCTCCTCGAGTGCGGCGAGGGACGGGCGCACTTTGGACTCGTCTTCGACCGTGTCGAACTCGACGGTGACGGTTCCCGCGCCGATGAACGCGGCGGTTCGGATGTACTCGCGGATGCGGTCGGCCTCGTCCTGCGTGGCGAACGAGCAATCGGCGTCGAAGCAGGCATCGACCGTCACGCCGGCGGGGACGAAATCCTTCGCGGCGAGTTCGGTCTGTAGGTCGCGCAGGCCGTCGCGTGAGGACGGAAGCGCGGCCGCATCGAGCGTCACGGGGGTTTTGTCGGTGGGTCGGCAGCGTTCGATGGCGGTTTCGATCGTCGAGGGACGAGTTACGCTCATGGCTATCACACAATACCTACTAGGAATACAAAAAGGTTTGTGTATGTCCAGTAGTAATCTCGTATGGTCAAACGGCCGTTTCACTCATCTGAAAGTACTTACCGAGTGGGAGTAAACGCGACTTCATGGACCGCCGACGCGCCCTCGCGTGTGTCGGTTCCGCCATCTTCGCCGGGTGTCTCTCCGAGTCGACGCCGGGCGGGTCGGGACCGTCATCGGACACGACGAACGGAACGAAGACGACGACAGAGACGAAGACCAGTATCGCCAACACCGCCACCGGAACCGAAACGCCCTCGCCGACGCTCGAAATCCCGAGCGAAAACCACTGTCCGGCGTTCGGCGACTCGCAAGTCGTCTGTTCCGTGGACGCCGACGACGGGACGGCGTTGCGGATGGTGCCCTCGAAAACGAGCGCGTCCCTGCCGAAAGCGAACCTCTCGTTCACCCTCCGAAACGAGACGGGTGTGACCTTCACGACGAACTACTACGACTGGTCGGTGTGGAAACGGGTGGACGGCGAGTGGTTCCACATCGCACCGCAGGTCGTCCCCGAACCCGCGATGATGCTCGAATCCGGGGGCTCTCACACGTGGAACCTGACCGTCGACAACACGGACCTCGATGCCGCCGGTGTTGGGGCAGAAGGAACGGAAGACGTTACACTCGCGGGACTGGGGGGTGGCACCTACGCCTTTGGAATCCGCGGCTGGTTCCGAGGGCAGAGCTACGAGAACGGAATCGCCGCCGCCGCCCGCTTCGAACTGTCGGGCGACCCGCTCGAACTGACGCCGACATCAGACCTCGAAGTAGTGAGTCGAAACGGCGACGAAAAACACGTTCGAGTCGGTGACGAGAAACGGAGGACGATGGTCGCAACTCGGGTCGAAACCCCGTCGACGGACGCGAAGCGAATGATTCCCGAACAGGTCGTCCGTTCCCCGCTTCGGAACCTGCTGGCGTCGTTCGAACCCGGCATCCGCCGCGTCACTCTCGACATAGATCGGACTGCGATCTACGTATCGGACCCGCAGGTCATCGAATACGAGGGACAGGTGTACCGAATCGAGAACTCAAGCTGAAGGGTGACACCGGCGAACCGACCGGCCCGAGTAACTATAATCATCTTTTCAATAGAATTAAATCCGTCTACAGAGATTGTGAATTCATGTCGAACGGCACCGACAAAAACGACGAAACGACCCGAACGACCCGCCGAAGCGTGCTGAAAGGAACCGCCACCGCCGCGGTCGGAGTGGCAGGATTCACCGGGAGCGTCGCCGGGTTCGAGGGCGACGACGGGGACATCGTCGGACCGGCGGACTTCCCCCGTGCGACGACTCGCGGTCACTTCGACATCAACTGGTTATACCAAGAGGAGTTGACCGACGGGCACACGAAGTGGGATTACGGGACCGTCGGTGATATACCGGGCTACGGAAGCGCGAATCCCGAGGAGGTCGTCATCTCGGTCCACGGGTGGTTGGTCGGCCCGGACGACGCGCCCGACCACTTCGAGACGGTCAAGACCTCGCTCCGGAACAACGGCTACACCCATCCCGTCATCGGGTTCAGCTACGATTCGGACACGCGCGTGGATCAGTGGTGGCCCGCGACGGACATCGCGGAGCGAAACGGCGCGAAACTCGCCACCTTCATCACCGACTATCGCGCTCGAACCGGTGCCGACGTGCACCTCATCGGCCACTCGCTCGGCGGGCGGGTCGTCCCATCGACCATCAAAGCCCTCGATTCACTCGGCTACAGCGATTACGTCGCGTCCGCCAGCCTGCTCGGCGGGGCTGCGGACAACGATTCGGTGGCGGTGGACGGCGAGTACGGCCCCGCAATCGCCAACGTCGTCGGCGAGTTCGACAACTTCTGGAAGTCGGACGACGACGTGCTGAACTGGGCGTACTCGACGGGGGAGTTCGATTCGGCAGTCGGCGAGGAGGGTTGTGAGGGGACGCCGCCCGCGAACTACGAGGACCACAACGTCGATTACGTCCCCGACCACTTCTCGTACCACGAACCCGGCGACGGGTGTATGGCGGAGGTTGTTGGGGAGTTCTCCTGAGCGTAGCGAAGGAGGGCACGGAAGACGCGGTTTGTCTTCCGGAGTTTTCGTGAACGAAGTGAACGAAAGCAAGTCAGAGCCGGAGAGTAACCGCAGGAAACTACCGGGAGAATCACCACGTGCCGTGGAAGGTGTCGAATTCGAGCGAGTCGAGGGGCTCGTTGCCGACGGCGATTTCGTACTCGCCGGGGGTGAGCATCGGTTTGTGGAACCGCGGGCCGTCGTCGGTGGTGATACGCGGGCAACCCGTGTTGACGAATGCGTCCATGTCGAAGTTGCGCAGTCGGTCGGGCGTCACCTCGTCCATCGTGATGAGGTAGGCGTTCTCGTTGCCGTCGAGGATGTCCTGTGCGACGTCCCAGCGACCCTGGCCGATTTTGGTGCAGAAGATGACGCCCCACTTCTCGGCGTCCATCGCGCGGTGGACCGCACCGTAGCGCTGTTTGAGGAACTTTTCGGTGTCCGCCACGGTGACGACGTTGTTGACGGGGTCGGCGATGACGACGGTCTTGTCGGGGTGTTCCATCGCCAAGCCGAGCGGGTGGAACTTCCCGCCGCCGACGTAGAGCACTTGGTCTGCGTCGATGTCCGCCGAGGCGTAGTTACAGCCGAGCACTTGGCCTTCGTGGGTCAGTCGGTCGTCGCCGCGCCGGGTGTGAACGTCGAAGCCACGCTCTTCCAACCATCCGCGCATCTTCTCGAAGTGGTTCATGTGCTGGGCCGTGGTGACGAGGCCGACGTCGCCGACGTCGAGTTCCTCCAAGGACTGTTCCATGATGGGGAAGACGTCGACGTTGGAGAACAGCGGGACGTAGATGACCTTGTCCGTGTTCTTCATCGGCGAGTGGCCGAAGTGGACGAACACGTCGGTTCGTTTCATCAGGTAGGTGTCCAAGTCGCAGGCGCCGTAGCACGGTTGGCCGGACAGGAGAATCGTCACGTCGTCGGGGAGCAGTTCGCGCAAGTCGTCGGCCACCTGTGGGCCGCGGCGTTTGAGACCTTCGGGGAACTGCAGGCCGACCTTTTCGGCGTCACGCTCCTCGACCGCGTCGATGATGCGGTCGAGTTCGTAGTCCCACTCCCGGTCGTGTTTGAGAGCCATTCCGGTGTTTCGGAGGTCTCCCTCGCTGTACTCGCTCTGTTCGCTCATTACTCCCTCATTGCGGGCGAGAACTTTTAACCCCGGCGTTCTCGGTTTTCGCGACGCACGTCGGTTTCGGGAGTCGGCAGGCCTAAAGTCCTTCGACCCGAATCGGGATACATGAGCGTCGATACCACGACGGAGACCACGGAGCAGGAAGACATCGACCGGCTGGCGACCGAACTCGGCGAGGCCATCGCCGAGACGCCGCTGTATCAGCGATTCGAAGAGGCGAAAGCGGCCGTCGAGGCGGACGAGGATGCCCAAGAGCAGATCAAGGAGTTCGAACAGCTCCGACAGGAGTTCATGCTCGCGCGGCAGACCGGCGAGGCGACCCAAGATGACGTGGCGAAAGTCCAGAAGGCCCAACAGGACCTCCACACGCTCCCGGTCATGAAGGAGTACCTCGACGTGCAGGACGAACTCACGGCGCGACTGGAGGAACTGAACCGCGCCGTCTCCGACCCGCTCGCCGTCGACTTCGGCCAGCAGGCCGGCGGTTGCTGTCAGGACGAGTAATCCGAATCCGTACTCAGCCTCGATTTCTTCGCTCTTTCACATCGACGGCGGCGAGTAGCGACTCAGTTCAGCCGCCAGAGTTCGTAGTTCAACAGGGTGGCGAACCCGACCCAACAGAGGTACGGCACGAGGAGGAGTGCGGCCCGCCGGTCGATCCGCGCGAAAGCAACCATCGTAGCCACGATGGCGACGAGGAGGGCGAGGATGACCGCGAGGCCGCCCGCGGGCCAGCGCATGCCGAAGAAGACGAGCGTCCATCCCGCGTTCAGGAGGAGTTGAACCGCGAAAACCGCCAACGCGAACCGGTTATCCCTGCGTCGCCAGACGAGATACAGCGCGATACCCATCAACAGGTAGAGCGTCGTCCAGACGGGACCGAACACCCAACTCGGCGGCGTGAAGCCGGGCTTCTGGAGCGTGGTGTACCACGTCGCGACGTCGTTCGCGGTCAGGAACGACGGAATGATGCCCGCCAGCTCGCAGACGACGATGCTGACGAGCAGTGCGAGCACGTCGCGGAGCGAGAACGACGGACGCTGTGCTGTCTCCATGGGGTCGCTACCACACCGAAAAGCGAGTTCCTTTTGCCGAACTATGTTGGCTCGGCTAGTCGAGGTCGTCCATCTGCACCGTCTCGTCGAGGATCAGCGTCGGTCCCTGCTCCATGTCGATGAACTCGGCGGCGTCCGCCATGACCTCTTTTCCCTTCTCGGAGTCGAACGCGGCCTTCATGTCCGCGGTCGAGTCGAAGTACAGTTCGAGGACGCCGTCGTAGCCCGCCTTCTCGGGGTCCTTCGAGACGGAGGTGACGTACTTCTTCAGGCCGGGCAGTTCCTTCGCGTGCGAGGAGTGTTCTTCGAGCCAGTACTCCTCGAACTCCTCGTGGGTCGTGCCGTCCTTGCGCACCAGCAGATCGACCATCTTCATCATGGTACCCGACATCGGCGGCCCGACGACTTCGGTGTATCGACTGTCGGTCGCTGTCGGAGGTCAGTTCCGCCCGAACTCCGCCGTGAACCGCGCCCGTCCGAGTCGAACGCCGTCCATCGCGCCGAACAGTGCGCTTCGCTTCGCCCCGGCGTCGAGTTCGAGGTCGCGTTCGAGGACGTACAGCGTGAATCGGTAGGTGTGCGGTCCGTCGCCCGTCGGCGGACAGGGACCACGGTAGCCGATTCCGCCGAAGTCGTTGGTTCCCTGCCGTGCGCCGCCGAGGGACCCGACCGTCCTCTCCTGCGGGACGGCTTTCGGCACCGTCGTCGTTCCCGGCGGGAGGTTCCGCAGCAACCAGTGGGTGAACGTCCCGCTCGGCGCGTCCGGGTCGTCCACGACGATCGCGAGCGAGTCCGCCTCGTCCGGTACCGACGCGATTTCGAGCGGCGGCGAAACGTCCTGCCGCTACAGGTGAACCGGGTCGGAACGATTTCGCCCTCCCCGAACGCCCGTACACCCCGACAGTGCGATTCCTCCCCCACTCAGTGCCACGAGGAAGGTTCGTCTTCGGAGCATCACACGGGGGTTCGTGACGTGCGGTAAAATGCCCTGTTGCCGTCGGTTTAAGTGCCTGCACGTCCTTCCCTCGGTTCGATGACGCAACTCAACCTACCCGACCGGCGGCAGTGTGTCGCCTGCGGACGAGAGGACACGTGGGACGAGGAGACCCACAACTGGCGAATCGCCGACGAGGAGGGAAGACCCTTTTGCATCCACGAGTGGGACATCAACGGCACGCACAATCCGATTCGGAAGTGAACGAGATGGATCGACGGACGAACGACCGACAAACGGGGCCGTGGATGCTCGCCCTCGGCGTATTGGCCATCGGCGTCGGCGCGTTGGCGAACGAAGTCCGGAAACGACGGCGCGAACGGGGAACGGCGTCGGAAACGGACGCGTGAGACGTGTCCGACGGGCGAGATAGACGAGGTCGTGGTTTGGACACAGACATTGCTGCGGCAGCGTTCGCACAGGACTTATCCATACAGAGCCTGATATATCATCAATGCACACAAATTCCGACGACCTGCGTCGATGGTTCGCCGGTACCGAGGAAAACGAATTCGACAACCGCTTGGACCACCGCCTCGACATCCTCGAACGGCGGTCGGACGACAACCGCTGGCGTCACGAGTTGCGGAACGCGCACGTCCGTCAGTTCAGCCTGCTCGGACCGCCGGCTTCCGATTTCGATGTCGAACTCGAAATTCCGACGTACGCGTTTATTCCCACCACTGAAAGCGACCGTCCCCGCCCCGCAATCGTCCTCGCCCACGGCGGCATCCACGACAACTTCTCCACGGACTACGTGAGCGTCGTCCGGGAACTCATCGAACGGGGATACGTCGTCGTGGCTCCCGAATATCGAGGAAGCACCGGCTACGGCCGTGAACACTACGAGGCCATCGACTACGGCGGCGACGAGATCGCGGACACGCTCGCCGCCCGGAACTGGGTCGCGGACAGAAGCGACGTGGACGAGGACCGAATCGGCGTCGTCGGGTGGAGCCACGGCGGCTTACACGCTCTGCTCTCCATCTTTCGGTATCCCGACTCCTTTGCCACCGCCTACGCTGGCGCACCCGTCTCGGACCTGTTGGAGCGCTGGAAGTACAAGGGGGAGGGGTATCGACGGCTCTACACCGCGAGTTACCACCTCGGTACGTCGCCGGTCGCTGACCCCCAACTGTACCGCGAGCGCTCGCCCGCCCACCAAGCCGTCGCCACCGACGTTCCGCTTCGAATCCACGCGGCGACAAACGACGGAGACGTTCACCGCCGCGAAATCGAATCGCTCGTGGAATCCTTACGCGATGCGGGTGCCGACTTCGAGTACGAACTCTACGACGACGCCCCCGGCGGCCATCGCTTCGAACTCACCGAGTCCCGATTCGCCCGCGAGTCACGGGAAATCGTGTACGACTTCTTGGCGAACCATCTGTCGCCGCCGCAGTCCGAGCGGTGAGGTGGAAACCGGCGATACCCGACGAAAACACGCCATTGCTGACCGTGAAGCCCGTGGATTGAAGCATCTGGCACGCTCACCCCCTCGCATGACTTCCGACCTTGCGTCGCAGGTACGGGACGTGTTGACGGTCGACCGGGAGGAGTTTCAGAGCCATGTCGAGGAGGACGCAGAGGTCATCAAGCGGGAACTCGCGGACGGAACGTTCGACAATCCCCAATCCATCGTCGGATTCGAATACGAGTTCTACGCGGTGGACGCGGAGACCAAAGCGCTCTCGCGGGTTCCGCGACGACTCCTTTCGCTCATCGGGTTCGAGAAGGAACTCGGCCTCCACAACGCCGAGATGTCAACGAGTCCGCAACCGCTGAACGAACACGGGTTGGCCGCACAGGAGGAGGAAGTGAAAGCCAGACTTTCGGCGGCGGAGGAGCGGACGGGGGCGGAGGGAATGCGCCTCGTCAGTGACGGCCTGTGGACGATTCCACCGACGGGGGAAACGGCCACCCGATACCTCACCGACGGCGTCGATGACGACGGGGTTCAAATCGCGTCGAACATGAGCAACTCGGTACGCTATCACGCGATGGCGAACACGGGGGAGTCCATCGGGATGGAACTCGACGCACCAAACGTCACGTTGTCCGCGAATACCGTGATGCCGGAGAGCCTGATAACGTCCATTCAACCCCACTACCAGGTGCCCCACGCCCGCGACCTGCCGACCTACTTCCAGTACGCGGTTCGAATCGCGGCCCCGCTGTTGGCGCTCGGCGTCAACTCGCCGTTCTTCCCGCCGGACCTGTACGACGACGCTCCGGCGGCGGAGATAGTGGACGACGCGTGGATGGAAAACCGCATCCACGTCTTCGAGTCGGTGTTGAACGCCGTCGACCCCGGAAAGGTGCGGTTCCCCGAGGACGTCGAATCCGCGGAAGCGGCCATCGACGACGTCGTGGCGGACCGAACCATCGTCCCGATGCCCGTCTCGCGGTCGGACCGCTTCGACGACGAGTTCGCTCACTTCCGGTTGAAACACGGTACCTACTGGCGCTGGGTTCGCCCGGTGTTCGGCGGTGCGACGCGCGCCGACGCGAACGCCCGCATCGAGTTCCGGCCCATCGCCGCCCAACCGACGGTTCGGGACTCCATCGCGTTTCAGGCCGCGTTCGCAGGGTTGCTGGAGAGCACCTTCCGCCGGGAGCATCCGGTTCACCATCTCGATTGGGTGGTCGCGCGCGACAACTTCTACGCCGCCATGCACGACGGACTCGACGCCGAACTGTACTGGATCACGAACGACGGCAAGGAGACGACCGAAGCGGACGAACTGTTCGCCGACCTCTTCGCACACGCGAAGGACGGCCTCCAAGCGCGCGGATTATCCGACGAACAGGCCGCGAAGTATCTCTACCCGCTGCGGCAACGCGCACGCCACGGCGTGACGCCCGCCGACTGGAAGAAGCGTGAGGTGCGCGACCGACTGGAAGCGGGCGAGACGCTGGCTGATGCGATTACGGGCATGCAACACGCCTACATCGACCAGCAAAAGGAGACGTTGCTCGACGGCAGTTTTACCGACTGGAATTAGAGTACGTCGTCGAAGTCCTTGTGACCGGTGATATCGACGCCTTCCTCGGTGATTTCGGCGAGGAACACGCCGTTACCGCTGCCGGTGTCGCGCTCGACTGCGCTCTTGATACCGCGGGCCGCGACGGCTTTCGCTTCCTCGTTCGAGAGGCCTTCCTCGTAATCCTGTTCGAGGACGCCGTATGCGAGTTGCATCCCGCTGCCCGTGACGGTGTAGTCGTCGGCCATGACGCCACCGGCGGGGTCGAGGCTGTAGATGTGCGAGCCTTCCTCGTCGATACCGCCGAGGATGGGAGAGACCATGAAGAACGGGCCGCCGCGAAGCATGTTGCCCGCGAGCGTCGAGAGCGCCTGCATGCTCATCTGTTCGCCGCGTCGGGATTCATAGAGGTTGGATTCGATGCGCATCGTTCGGATGAACGACTGTGCGCCGCCGACGGACCCGGCCATCGTCAGGGCGGCCGTCGGGTGAATCTGTTCGACCTTCTGGACGTTCTTGTTGGAGACGAAGCGGCCGGCGAGGCTGGCACGCATGTCCGTCGCCATGACGACGCCGTCCGCGGTCGTCATGCCGATGGTCGTCGTTCCGGTTTTGTTGATGTTTTTCATGTCCTCCTGTGAGAACTCGTTGTCGGGGAGCGAGCCGATCTCCGGCTCGTACGGATTGGCGTCGTTACCGCTCAGGCGCTCCTTGTTACGCGAGAAGTCGGAACCGTGCATTGGGCTACGCATTACCCGGACGTAGTCCATCAGCACTGATAAAACCAACCCTTCCGGGGTGTGATGAGGTGAAGCCCTCGGAGCCGAACCTCGGGGTATTCACCGTGAGATTACGCAAAACGAGCGTCGGTCGGGGTTATTCTTTCTTCGTCTTCTCGTAGGACGCCCCCAGGGATTCCACGATGCGGTGTACGGGAAACGGTACTCCGGCCCGCCGGGCGACGAGGGCGACCGGAAGCAGGCAGATTCCGGCCAGAACGCTGAGCTGGTACAGGGCAAACAGTGTCGCGCGTCGTATCGGTGCGAACATTGCAACTTCACCCGAGCCTGTGACACCACCCTATATATCGTTTGTTGCTAGTTCGATTTCATAACAATCTATACCACCGGAATCAGGTCGACGCACTCTTGCGATTCAACCGAGGTTGTACACTGTACAATTCGAGGTGATTTCGACGGCGAGGATCCCCATGGTCACGGCATTCCAACGCCGTCAATACGCGTAAGTTATGCGCATCATCATCGTCTCGTGCGCGACGAATCCCGCAAAAACGGCCAAAAGGGTTGACGCACGGCACGCCCTATGGACCGTCGTGAACGTCGTCGTCGAACTTCGGCTCCCACCTGACGAGTTCGCCCTCGGGGAGTTGTTTCCCTATCGCTCCGATATCCGAATCGAGTTGGAGCGTCTCGTCCCGACGCGGGAGTGTTCGATGCCGTTTATCTGGGTCGCCACGGCCGACCCGTCGTTTCTCGCCGACGTCTCGCTCGAATCCGCTTCGGTCGATTCCATCGCGGTCCTGAGCGAAACTACAACCGGTGCGCTGTGTGAGATCCGCTGGTCCAGCGCCACCGATGGAATCCAAGGCATACTAACGGAACAGGACGTGACGGTTCTCGACGCCATCGGAAACAGCGACGGATGGCAGTTCCGAATTCGATTCCCGGACCACGATTCGACCACTCGGTTCCGGGAGGCGTGTGACGAGCGATCCATCTCGTACGAAGTCCGGCGAATCTATTCCGTGGACGAGTTCCCCTCGAAAGAGTACGGGCTGACCGCCGAACAACGGGAGGCCCTTTCGACCGCGTTCGCCTCCGGGTATTTTCACGTCCCTCGCAAAACGTCGCTCTCCGAACTCGCCGAAACCCTCGACATCTCGCCACAGGCCGCGTCCGGCCGCCTTCGACGAGGATTGGAACGGATGCTTGAGACCACTCTCTTCCCCCGGAACGAACCGACCGAATCATCCGAGGGGTAATAAACGCATGAACCACTAAACCCCAAACATTCCATCCATGGTACGCCTCTGACGAAGCAATGCCGGCCACAGCGCTTTTCGTTCGACCCTCGGGAGGGATATAACGTGGTTCGAGAGTCGAGCGATAATCAGACGATTCTTCACGAAACGAGTCACGAGGGAGGACCGTTAGCCGAGACGGTTATCGACGCCATCGCCGAAGTTACCGACAGCAGTTCGACCGAGATTGAACCGCTCTACGAGAGTATCGACCCCGATGCCCTCGAAGACCTGTTCGGCCGTCAGTCCGAACAGCGGGTCCCGAGGCGGGTCGAATTCGTCCACAAAGGGTTCGCAGTCGTCGTCTTTCGGACGGGACGGGTCGTGATTTACGAGGCGGGATAGTCGCCGTCTCGAATACGACGGGCCAGTACGCTTTTCGCCGTGTTCGGCGTACTAGCCCCATGCCTGATAACGAGTACGACGTGTACCTCGTGCCGACTGGCAAACGGGGTGGAGAACAGAACATCGTGTCCCCGGTCGAAGGTGACGACCTGGAGTTCTACGAAACGGGGGTTTGGCTGCGACGGAAAGGCGGGAGAAACTTCTTCCCGTACGAGCAGATTCGGACGATTCGAGAACACGGACAGGACGTAGAGAGCAGCAAAGTAGCGGGGGAAGAGAGCGGCGAGTCTGCGGGCGATTAGACGCGCGCTATTCGGGCGTCAACCCGACGATTTCACGCGAGAAGATGTCGGCGTAGCCCGAGAACGACAGTTTTAGCGAGGGGACGCCGGGGAAGGTCAGCGTCTGGATTCCGATCATCGGTCGCTCGACGTCCGTTCCGAGGCTTCGGAACGCGCTCTCAATGGCGGTGTACAGTTTCGCCGTCTCCTCGACTTCGAGGTCCGAACAGACGCCGGCGACTCGCGTCGGGAGTTCCGCGACCACGTCGCCGTCCCTGACGACTGCCCACCCGCCGCCCATCTCGTTGACGTGGGCGACGGCCTCCCTGAGGTCCTCGCCGCTTCCGAGCGCCAACACGCCGGGCGTCTCCCAGACGAGGCTGGTCGCGACCGCTCCCTCAAGCGGGCCGAAACCGGTGACGAACCCGGTGAATCCGGTTCCGTCGCCGTCAGGGTGTCGGTCGAGAAGGGTGGCTTTCAGCAGGCCCTCTTCCGGCGCGGCGACGAGTTCGCCGCCTTCGATCGGCGGGCGAACTCGCGTTTCACCCGAGATGAGACCCTCGCGGTACTCGATGGCGCGCACCGTTCCGTCGGTCGCGACGTCGGCCGGGACGCTGAATCCGGCCGGGTCGGTACTGACGTTCACGCTGTCGTAGAAGTGGCTCGGATACTCGTAGGAACGCGGCGCGACGGTCGTCTCGTGGTTGTTGTAGACGACTTCGCCGCCGTTGATGACCGTGGTGACGTTGACGGTTTCCAGGTCGTCGATGAGGAGGATGTCCGCGACGTTGCCCGGTGCGAGCGACCCGAGGTTCGGCAGGTCGAAGTGACGGGCCGGGTTGAGCGTCGCCATGCGAATCGCGTCGGCGGGCGCGATGCCCTCCTCGATGGCCCGGCGGACCACCACGTCCATGTATCCCTCGCCGATGAGTTCGCGGGGCCACATGCCGTCGGTCGAGAGGGAGATTTCGGCCGCGCCGATCTCCTCGTACGCTTCGCCGACCGCGGCCATGTCGTCGCGAATCGACCCACAGCGGCCGACGGCGTGGATGCCGCTTTCGACGCGTTCGATGATGTCCTCGCCGGTAATCGACTCGTGGTCGTCATCGACGATTGTGGCGAACGCTTGGAGTTTCTCGCCGGAACAGCCAGCGCCGTGGCCCGTGACCGTCTTCCCTTCGAGGTGGGCGCGTTCGTACAGTTCCTCGGTGGGCGAGTCGCGGCCGACGGCGTGAATCCAGTCGGTTTCGCCGACCCCGATGACTCGGGCGTCGCCAAGGAGGTTCGTGAGCGATTCGGCGTCACCACGCGCCGGTTCGAACGTGTCGACGAGCGGTTGGGGCGGGACCGTGGCGAACACCCGAATCGGGAGGTAGGAGGTCGCGGCGAGCAACTGCTCGACGCCCTCCGCGCCGAAGGCCGGGCCGAACCCGGAAACCTCGGTCACGACGGTCGTCGTGCCCCCTTCGAGGGCGTAGTGATAGGCGTTCTCGAACGTCTGGTGGAGGTCGATGTGGGTGTGGGCGTCGATGAACCCGGGCGTGACGACCCGGTCGCTGGCGTTGATGACGTTCGTCTCGTCTCCGATGGAATCGCTACCGTCCTCCGGCAGCGCCGCGACGCGATTGTTCTTGACCACGACGTCGCGCGCCTGAAACTCGCAGGGTTCCGGCATGAGGACGCGACCGTTCCGAATCACGAGGTCGGCGGGTTCGTCGCCGAGCGTGACTGGTTGCAGTTCGTTCATTGAGTTACTCCTTCGTACACGACGACGCCACCTTGTTCGTGTCGGTTCACTTCCTCGCGCGCTTCGAGGACGTCGAGGTGGCCGACGGCCTCGCTCATCCCGGGGAAGTACTCGGTCGCGGGTAGATCCTCGAACAGTTCGCACATCACGTCGAACGCCGTCGTCGGCCGGTCCACGAGCGCACGCACGTTTTCGGTACGCTCCTCGTGGGCGGCGAGGATTTCGTCGATTCGGGCCGACGGGTCCGTTATCTCCTCACGGTGGCCCGGAAGGAGGAGATCGAAGTCGCGGTCCCGCAGTTCGGCGAGCGAGCGGTTGAACGAGGGGAGGACGCGCGGGCGAGGGCCGCCCTCCTCGGTCGGCGGTTGGAGGAACGGGTTCGGCGTGATGTCGCCGAGAACGTGGTCCCCGACGATGGCTTTCGATTTTCCGTCGTCTTCGAACGTGAACAGGGTTTCACCGGAGGAGTGGCCCAGCACCGTCTCCGCCGTCAGTTCGACACCCTCGACGGTGACCGATTCGCCGTCGTCGAGTTCGATATCGGTTTCGACGTCGGGGGCGACCGAGAGGTAGGCTTCCGGCAGGTTGGTGACGGTTTGGGCGGTGGTCTCCGCCATTCCACAGCGGTCGAAGAAGTCGGAGAAGTACTCCTGTTCGTACGCCAATCGATCGCCGAAGTCGCGAACGATGTCGGCCGCTTCCGCGCTGGTGGCGACGCTGGCACCCGATTCACGGAGCCGTTTTGCCAATCCGAAGTGGTCGGGGTGGGGGTGCGTGATGAGAACTCGTTCGATGTCCGACGGGGCGAGGTCCCGTTCGTCCAACTCTTCGAACAGGGCAGTCCATGCCTCTTCGCTTCCCGGACCCGGGTCGACCAGCGTCCGCCCCGAAAGGTAGGCGTTCACCGGACCGATTTGAAACGGCGTCGGAATCGAAAGCCGCGTAAACATACAGTTTCCCTTTCTTTGCCCGCCGTAAAACCGTTTTTGAACCGACGTTCTCGTCGAATACCGACGGAACGATTATATCTGACCCGTGCGTAAGGACATAATTGGGAGAACGATGAACACCCACTTCAAAGACGCGTGGTACCACCTCCGACATGCCGGGAGTCATCTCGGACGTGGTGTCCGCGAGGAACTCCGACCCGCCGAGCGAAAAGCCCGCGAGATGACCGGGAGGGAGCGACCGCCCGAGCCGTCACGACGGGAGAAGATGCGCGATAACCTTCGAGACGTCGAACACAAAGCGAAGAAACGGTCACGGACCGCGATGCGGGACGCGAAAAAGCGGATGCGAATGAGTTAACCGTCGAAGCCGATACGCTCGCAATCTGCGAAATCGCAGTCCTCGACGCGCGGTACCGACGCATTCTTTCTGTCCACGTCCACACGGCCACGGAACGTCGAGTTCCGAAACGTCGCGTCATCGGCCTTGACGAGTACCGTCGTCCCGTCGGCATCGTGTGTCGCCGTCACGCCGTCGAAGACGATTCGCGCTCCGAGGACGTTGATGCCGTTGCGATTCTCGTCTCCGTTTCGGAACGCGAACCGGCAGTTTCGAAGTTCGGTCCCGTCGCGCCACAGTTCGACGGCGTAGTTGTGTTTCGACCCGTCGCCCGAATCCGCGAGTTCGACGCTCTCCAGTACGACCGGTCCGTCGCCGTCGTTGATCTTGACGGGTCGTGCGGACGAAGTACATTCGATTGTCATGTCGCGCACGCGTGCGGAGCGGCTGGAAACGCGGAGGCCGTCGTTGTCGCAGTTCGGCAGGCGGAGTTCGCCGCCGAAGACGCGGCAGTCGCCCTCCTGTAACCACAGTCCGCACCCGGTGTAGGTCGTCTCGCCCATCTCGATTCGCACGTCTCGGGCCTCGTCGCCGTCGCCCAACCGGAGGTTCGAGTTCCCGTTGTCCTTCCACAAGCCGCCCGTCACGAGACACGGTCCATCCCCTCCGGCGAGGTAGCCGCCGTTGTTCACCCAGCCCTCGACGTGACAGTCCCGAAACGCCAACTCGCCGCGGTGGTCGTCGGAGACGTTGACCCCGATGGGATGGCTGGTCTGGGATTCCGTGGGCGACTGGTCGGGATAGCTCTCGGGTTCGAAAGCGCACCCGTCCGGGAGCGAAACGGTCACTACGCCCGACCCCTCGGGGTGCGTGACCGCCGCGTAAATCGCACCGAGGGCCTTCTTCCCCGCGGAGGCACATTCGCCCTCGACGCTCACGTTCTCGATTCGCAAATCGTGGCTTGCCCGCGCCGAGACAGCCTGCGCGCCGACGCCGTCCGCCGTCATGTCGAACGTGAGGTTCCGAATCTCGACCCTCGTCGCCGAGGCGTCCGGCGACGCGCCCCATCCACCGCCGACGTCGAGGCCGTACTGCTGGTCGGGGTCGGTCACGACCAGCGTGGCGTGCGGGTCGCCGACCACCGCAATCGCCTCGCAGTCGTTGCGTTCGAACCGCCCGTCGAGGTGGTAGCGTCCCTCGGGTACCACGAACTTCACCCGCGCGCCCGGGTGAGCCGACAGGGCCTCGTTCAGCGGGATTTCGCCGTCCAGAACGTCCGGGTTCGTCTCGGCGACGTTCACCACGGTCCAGTCGGTCATGGTCAGGGGTCGGCATCGGTCGAACTTGGTCGTAGTGGCCGTCCGCCCTCGAAAGCAAGTCTTAAGTCCGGTGCAGGAAAACGATGAACTGCGTACGGGTCGGTAGTCTAGTCCGGTTATGACAGCTCCTTCACACGGAGCAGATCGGCAGTTCGAATCTGCCCCGACCCACTCCGTATATATACTTTTTCCAGCATCCGCTGACACTTAGCGGCCGGTTTAGGGGGTGCTGGTTCTGATGGCGGTTCAACTGCCAGACCCCAACAGTGACCGCCAAACGTGCGGCTATTGCGAGGCCCACGTTACCCAAGAGTTCCGGCGCGTGTACGGTACCGACGACGGTCGCGTCCTGCGATGTCCCGAGTGCGACACGTGGGCACGCATAATGCGCGGGTCCGCCTGCGGACTCGATGTCACCGAGCGGCTGGACCCACAGGAGTATCCGAGTCGGAAGGGCGGTGTCGAACTCCGAAAGAGACGCATCACCGACGGCGGTGAGAACGCGTGAGGGAGTTTGTCCGAGCCAGCGAACTCTACGACGTCGAGACCAAAGTCTCCCTCCGACATCCCGCGGAACAGGCGGGTACCGACGTGACAGGTGAGCAGGAGGGATAAGGATGGTCTCGCCTGCTCGCGACGAAACCCCCGAGTGGCAACGTCGTCTTAAAGGGAAACTGGACGAGAATCCCGCGCGGTTTCTCGATCACGACCTCGTCGAACACGGGAGCAATCACACCGACCACACACTTCAGCGGTTGGTCACCGCCCGCATTCGCGGTATCGGCACCATCGAGGTCGTCAACGCCTGGATAGCGGTCGAGCGGAAAATCGACTACGGGCCTCGCGAGGGAGTGATTTCGCTCCTCGAGGAGCGGAAAGCGTTCCTCGAGGAATACGGTGAGTTTGACCCGCCGAGTCGGACTGCCGAACAACTGCGTGAACGGGCTACCGAGCAGGCGAAGGAAGCACGACGTCTGAAAGATGGCGGTAAAGAAGACGTCGAGAAACCACTCTCGGCGTCACAGAAAATCCACCGTCTCCGAAGCGATGGAGGTGGATCGCGGTGAGCCGCGAGTTCCACCACGCGGGTGCGAATCGTGACGAAGTCACGATGGCCGACGTCCACGCCGAGAGCAACGACGTCGCCGACGACGCGGTTCTTTCGGGCGACTATGCGGTTGAGGACAACCGAACGCAAGACGCCGACAGCGACCCGGACAGCACCCCGACGAACGTCGTTTGCTGTCGCTACTGTGAGCAGGAATTTCGACGCGTCTACGACTACGACCAGCACGAATACACCTGCGAACCGCTCCAGCACGCTGTTCGACGAGAGCAGTCAGAGGGAAACGAGGACTCGGTCGGAGATCTCGATAAGACGTACCTCATCCGGTCGCAGTGGCATGAGTTCAAGGCGTACGTCAAATACGACGTTGGCCTCGGAATTTACTACGGTCTCAACAGTCTCCAGAAGGAACACGACTTCCGCGGTGATGGCGCGCTCACGGTCGAATTCGGCGTTCCCGACGACATCGCCGAAACGACTGGTCGCGAGCAGTGGGAACTCGAATTTTCCTTTTCGGATAGCAAGCTAAAACCGTGGCGTGATTCGTCGTTCCGAATCGAGAACGTTCGCGAATACACCGTGAAGATGCATCCTTCGGGTGTCGAGAACCATCGGGACGCGCTTCGCAAAGCCTCGTTCAACATCAGACCGCGTTGGCCGAATCTCGAATCGGAGGACGGCTACAGCGACCCGAGCAATCCGCACGGGTTGCTCGGCGTCGACGTGGAATACACAGGGTCGAACATCGACCCGCGAGTGTACCCGAAGTTGTTCTATCAGGCGATGGGAATTCTCCACGGTCAACAGGGAAAGAAGTGGTCGAGTCCGACGTATATCCCGTACGACGACGTCCACCCGGAGAACATTCACCACTCGTCGAACATCACCGATGGCGAGCTGTACGTTCGTCTCGATAAGGATCTGACCGGACCACTGTACGCCATCGACGGTCCAATTCATCGAATCTCGATGCTGCTCGCCGACGAACGCCGTGGTTACGCGAAGAGTATCCGCGACGATCGCGAGTGCGAGGGCTACTATCACGTCGCGACCATCGATCACGAACGAGCTGGCGAATTGCTCGGTGGTCACGTCCTCGGGAAGGAGTTCAAGCACTACCACGTCAGGAACCCGGACGCGGTCGAGGGCGACGGTACGCTTGAGCATCCGAAGTTCGGCGTCGCGCTTCAGAATTCGGTGACCGACCGGACGGTCTACTGGGACGATCTTCGACGAGTGGAGAAGGAACTCGACGAAGCGCTGTTGAATGTTCTCGACTGGACGGATATCCCGATTCGCCCCGACGGGCAGGTGTACGTCGAAGACGACGTCTTCGAGGTGACGGGAGAACGGCGGTTTCGCAATCTCGTTCCGAATCGGCTCCCGAGCATCCAGCAGGAGCAGCACGACGACGTGATGCGCGTCGTTCCGAACCTCGCCCCGACCGACGTCGAAATCACTGAAGAGTTGCTGACCGACGGCGGGCAGGTCGCGCCGAAAAATCTGGCCGAAGATCTGGGTCGACACATCGATACGGTGTACACGTCGCTGAAGCGACTCGGCTCAATCGTCGTTCACGAGTACGGTGACGTTCGTCTTCGGTCGAAGAACGTCGCCCAGGAGATACTGAAGTATCTCCGCGGGGCGAAAGAGTCATTTCAGGTGTCGATGTCGGAAGCTGCCGACCGACTCGTCCAAGCCGAGAAAGTCGCGGACAGCGACTCGGCGTTTGCACGATGGCGTGAGACGTACGGCGTCGAGTTCGACGGTCGCGAGGGCGAGCCCGACGAGCTGACGATGAAGTACACGCCAGAGTCGAAGGATGAAGTTCGACGAATCCTCAGAGCCGGTGCTCATCGCTGGAGTCAACTCACCGGAAAGGCGGTGCGTCAGTTCGCCTTTGAAGTGAAACCGGTGGTCGAGCTCGCTGACGGGGCGGTATTTGCGCCGCAGTACTGGGTACGAAGCTTCGGCTGACCGCCCGACGGTCGAGTGGCGACACTTCCGTTCGAACCGACTTATTCCATCTCCACTTTCATTACCTTAACCTGAATACAAGTAAACTTGTTTTAGACTGATAGTGAAACGAGCGAGTAGCGGGGGTGGTCAGCGACGACCCGCGACATTTCGAGGGGGACCCCCGCATTTCCGCTTAGAATGTGTGGCTAAAGAGCCACGGGCCTAAAGTACGTCTCGCGCTTTCGCGCTCGACACCGGAAACAAAGGACACCGCGGTTGGTCGCTCAGTTGGTCGTCGAACTGGGAAGAAGATGTTTTCTCGGTAGAATCCTACGCCGATACGCACGAAATACTCACGATTGCGCCTATGGACTTCGGTTATCGAATGAATCTCGCGGTTCACTCCGGGAGGTTCTCGAAGCAGTCGCCACAGGGACGATACTGGCCGCCGAGGACGGAGGGCTCGACTATTCGATACTCACCGCGCTGTCTACACAGCGGCCCGTCCGTCGTCGGGGCGTGCATGATCTTCGACGACCCACTGGTGATCATGACTTCATCGGTAAGCGACGTAATCGATGGAATCAACGGTGTGGCGATGGGCTCGAAGACGTCCTCGTCGGACTGCTCCCGCGATTCACGACTGTCGAAGGTGTCCTCCGTTGAAACGCGTGCTTCGACCGGACTATCCGGTTGTTGGGCGAGGTATTCCAAAATCCCCTGAAAGCAGGACCGGCAGGGTCGCAGACCGCTCAGTCGGACCGTGTCCGGATCTGCGACGTGCCACTCCAGATTGCGCTTTCCGGCACTACACGCGGGGCGTTTTGAGTCCTCCACAGTCAGGTCGAGGCGGTGGAATACCGAACTGGTCGGTCTCGCTACGACTTGTTCAGGGAACGCCGCTCGGACGTTTCGGAAGCGCGAGAGCAGTCCGTCGCTGGATGTGATGTCGCTACTCATACTGTGGTCGGAACTGTTCGGCGGGACGAATCAGAATTCCCTCGTCGCCCTGCTGAACGCTGAAGAGGAGTTCATCGCCCGATTCGATGTCGAAGGCTTCGACGAGGTCCTTCGGAATCGTCACCATGTTACAGCCATCGCCTTGCTGGACGGTGCGCGTATCCGCGTACATCAACGGCGCGCCTTTGCTCATGCGTCGTCCTCCCGTTTGCAATGTGGCTCCTCCGGATCGCAGTTGTAGAATCGACAACGAGCACAGTAGTCGAGCCCGCCGTTGTCTCGGAGACATACCGAACAACCGCACTCGCGTCGGCTGTGCGAGGACGTGGACTGACTCATTGCGTTTCACTCCTTTCGGTTCGGTTAGATGTCGGTGTCTCGTTTCTGGTTTCATCAGGTGTTTTCTCCATTGTCGAGAAAGCGAGAAACTGCGGTCGCTATAAAGGTACTCCTTGTTTCTATGGAGCGTTTCAGAAGTCGCCACTCGACGAATCCGAAATTGGATTCGTTATGCTTCGAATCTCGTGTACTGTCCGCGCGCCCGGGGGGACCCTACCGCGCCTATCCGACACGCGCGCGTGCGTAGTCGGCGGCAAATCGCCTCGAGCTTGAACCACGGCTCAGCTTGATTTTCGAAACCAGTTGACCCACTACATTCGTCTTAGACTACTCCACTATTTTGTGTTCTTCTGGTCGTCGATAGAAAGCAACTCATCGACCGATTCGACGTTGTTGATCGTTTCATAATCGGATGACTCCTGAAAGTTCACATGGCGATGATGCTGACCGATGACTAAAACAGAATCTTCGGTCAGTACAAACGTGATGACAATCCGTTTTCGAGTGGTCGTGTGACCGTCGTAGCGGTCTTCCTTTGTCACGAGGTGATATCGGTCTCGACTTGGATTATACCAGAGGATACCGTCTAGCGCTCGGAGGCGTTCACGAATGATTGTCTCCGTGAAGAGTCGAAATTCCTTCTCACGGGAGGCGTCCGTTAACTCGATTCGTGGTCGTTTTTCATTGGGCATTTCATGCCTCATTTCCGACGGCCCACGTCGTTTCGGCTTGAACTGGAACCTCTTCCGTGGAGATTATTTCTGCAATCTCCTCTGGAGTGAGTGAGCCGCGCTCTGTTGCGGCCGTCATCAGTTCTTCCAAGAGACCCATATTCGGTGAGACGGCGTTGTGACCACGCATTTCAGCGGCGTAGACGCAGGCTTGAAGCACGGCTTCACTCTTGTTCGCGTCGAAGACGTTGCAAACGGCCGCTACCTTTGACTTCCGGGCCTTGCCGGTGGTGAGATTAATGCGAAGCGAGTCGCCCATCGCAGCTGGTGTGTCAGTTTTCCGTGACATGAGAATGAACATGACCTCCACAGATGGAATGATTTTCGCTTACTCACTTACAATCATATATAAAGAGCGGTCGGTTTACCCCCGATCCAACTGCATGGGATCTGGTTTGCGAACGCAGTCACTGATCAAAATGAACATCGTTTCACGAAACCCGTCGTCTCGATGTTCATTTTCGAGAGAGCGGTTTTCGCGACGTATGACCCCTTGGAGGGTGAGTGAAGGAAGGTGGAAAGTTGAATTTGTGTATGTGTGAAATTTTCTGGGGAAACGTAAGTTGGGACAAAACTATACCTATTCACTGATTAGTCGATCTCGATTAAGGACAATGGTGAAAGAGAAGAAGAAACAGCATTTTGTCCCTCGATTCTATCTGAACACGTTCTCTAGGGATGAAGAGGACCCGTACTACCTGCACTGTTATGACAAACCGGAAGACAAGATTTTCCCCTCTAATACGAAGAAAATTGCACAGAGAGAGTATTTTTATGATCTGTCGGACAAGCAGTTCGTAGAGAACAAGTTCGCAGATTTCGAAGGGCATTTCTCCCAAGCTTATTACAGTCTACTTGATTCTGCAGATGTTAACAGCCTAACCAGTGATGAGAGAAAGACGATATCGCTTTTTCTGTCTCATCTACATATTCGCACTCAGAAGTTCCGTGAGATAGTCAGGCAAGCTTCCGAGCATACTTTGGAGACTGTTGACGCTGATGTGGAGGATGATCCTGGCCGGGAAGCTGTGGGGGCTGGTACTACTGATCGAGGGGCAAAAGAGTGGCAGCTTCAGTTAATGGCAAACGCGCTTGAAGACTTCGCAGAGGTTCTGGAAGGGATGAACTGGTTCCTGTTTGTGAATGAGACGGAGTACCCTCTGTGGACATCGGACCATCCTATCGCCATTTTCAACACGGTCAACCCTAACCCGGTCTCCGAGAGGGGTGTGAAGAATCGAGGAACGAGAATCCATGTCCCATTGAGCGCGGATCTACTGCTGGGGATGTACGACCCGAAAGAGTATTTTTTTCCCCTGGAACAGTCGGAATTGACCGAGAAGGGGCACGTCGAATATCAGAATAGGCTTCAGGTAGAACATTCTCACCGACAAGTATATTCTCCCGTTGAGGACTTCGAGTTTGCCAAAGATCTCATCAAAGAAAATCCGGGATATGCCGAAATAGACTACGACTTCCCAGACCCAGATTAATCGATGTATAGGTACGGGTTCACTATCTACCCTTCTCCAACGACTCCAAGGTCCCACCTCTAAGGAAATCAGGCAGTCTACGTCATTATTGTTCCACTCACAGTTGGTTTGTTCGTTCTCATGATGGCCGTGTTGATTTGGGGCGTACAGGTATTGTTTGGTGTTTCCGCTGTTTATTAGCGGGAAGAATACGTTATCGGTCTTTGTAGATATTAATTTAATAAAAATTTAAAATAAGTTTTGATAAGGAAGAATTTTTAATAATCATAGTCTATTGAAACAGGCTATATTTCAGACTACGGTTCTTCTATCAGATATCTCTACGTCGGACAAGTTGAAACTCAAATCATCAGCCGAAATTTTTGGTTCGCCGATGATTTGGAGTCTGATCGGGACCTGGCCTGCTTCTTTGAACACTTGTTCGAATTTTCTGCGTTTCTCTATCGGTTCTGCTTCCAGCATAAAGACCGGAAAAATATGTTTCTCACCAAGTAAATCGCCATACCGAATGTAGTAAAATAGCCGGATGATATCTACATCTTCAGTATGGAGTTCATCCATCCCGGTTCTAAAGCCACACCGGTGGATTTGCCCGGAGTTCAACTCAAATCCAATTGAAGGAAGTGCTTCAAATGCAATTCTTCCTTCTCCTGGTTTCAGCGATTGACCCATTCGGTTTCGGTCAGGATCATCCGATTTCCTTGTGAGTCTATTCCTCATGGTTCCCGGCGAAAAGTACTCGGTGTCTTCGAATACGGAGAGAGAAACTAATTCAATATCTGTTGCAACTCCATTTCCGAAATTTGAAAGTTGGAATATGATCTTCTCGTCTTCTGTCCAATAGTCCTCTACCTCAATGACTGAGCGGTGATCAGCTTCCATCAGCTTCTGTTGCTCCTTCTGTGTCTGATATTGTATCAAATAAAGGAGAACCAACAAAAGAGATAGCACACCAGACACCGCTCCTGAATTTGAATTCATGAAACTCCGGGACTTTGGAATATACAGGATTCCACCCACGAGAATAAGGACAAGAATGCCAAGTAGATACCCTCTATGAATCTTCCATTTCATCTCTACTACTTGTTCTCATAATAATATCTTAAAACCTGAGGCATTGATGGAGTACCAGTCTTTACCCTTTCCTGCACGGATTTCTCTTTGTGAAACACAAGTACCAATGCCGAAAGCGGATGGATCACGTTTGCCGTTCCAGACGAAACATCACATAGTGATTTGGCTATTCGCTGGAGTCGGGAACACAGCAATGGTCGGTACGAAGAAGCAGCGAATCGGGATCATGGAGGATTGGGGGTGAATAGGTAGAGATACAGGAAACACTTTAGAGACTGAGGAATCAGCTTGTGACATCATAGAAGATTTTCTATCTCTTTGAATACGCAGGATCTTTCTTCCAAAACTCTTCTTCATCCGTGTATTTGCAATTCACGCACTCCGTTTGCTCTCCAATGAGGAGATCATCAGCACTCCCTTCAATCTTGTCTCGACCTATCTCTTCTTGCTTTTGACGTATTGAAAAAGCTTCACCACATTTCGGACACACTGAGTTTCTACGAAGTCCGATATAGGCAAGGCCAACACCGAAGAGAATAACGCCTGCCATGAAATAATTCGGCACACTGAACGCTTCTGTTCCGAAATTTGGATACATCTCAGCAAAGTATCCCCAGCCAATAGCAAGTCCTCCTGATGCCGCGAAGAGACCAAATACGAGATCCAAGACGCGTGTAGAGACGTATTTGACCAAAAATTGGAATATACGAGCTGCACCATTGAATTGTTGGTTTCCTTGTGTATTATGGGGTTTCGGAACACGGTGTTCCTGCATAGGAGAATTAATGTTTACGTTACTACCATCTGAGGCGTTGATATCTCCAGTGCTAATTGCGTCACCATCTTCTGCGTGTGTTTTGTTCTCTTGTGTAGAGGAAGCCATTATACTCCACATACCCCACAAATCTTATTGAATCTATCGGACATTAATAACGAGATTTTCTCAAATTAGAAGTTCATCCCCCAGATACTATATAGACATTCAACGGAGTGTTCAATAACTTGGAATTTAAAGACATTAATAGAAATGGATCTGATAGAATTGGCTGAAAAGTATAAAGACGAGCTCGGAGTTCTTATAATGGCGACGTTGGTCAGTTATTTATTGGCTCGGGGGATACACGACAATTACAATCTATTTGAGTACGCCTTTGTGATTCTATTGTTTGGTGTTCTCCACGAAGCTTGGTCAAGTATCCAAACGGACGAAAGTATACGAGCCTTCATAGAGATAGTTGGACTTGATTCTCGGACTGGTCAACAATTCACTTTTCTATTATTCATTGGCTCTACGGTCTTTATGTCAATCATGATGCAGAGATGGGTAGAGGAAGTCTTTGGACCGCTCTCTGTAGTCCAGCTTTTGGGGTTAATTGTCGTTCTGAGCCGTGCCTACGTGAACGTCTATATTGAAGAAAACCTAGCAGCACTAATAGATGGAAACCGAGATACATACTCTGCTTACATGGCAGGATTTCTCGCGTTTATCATCTCTTGGCAGCTTCGTGAATACTACCCAGTCCAAACTTTCGAGCATATCTTGATCACAGTCTGGGCTTCAATTATCATTCCGTTATCTCTTTTCTATCACTCTCAAACCGTGGACAACCGGCTAGGTCTCGGCAGCGGAGAACCCAACTGAGGCTCAACGTTTCATTATCTGTCGTATAGACAATCGCACGCTTCCCGAGAAAGCCAGATCGCCCTCGGTAAGAAACTTTAGAACAAGTCTGGTAGCGCTGTTTTCCCAATCTGTCCCTCTTGCCATCGTCAGTCACTCTATCTAATCGTCTGCTGTGACTTCTTCTACCTCTTCGTCTGTCTCGTTCTCCTCCGAATCGTCAAGCGAGGCGTCAATAGCCACGAGGAGTTCTTCGAAACGATCCAGCGTTTCCTGCTCGAAGAGCTCCTTACCTTCGACCGCGGCTCGGTTGTCGATTGTGCGAGCGATTTCGGCTTTGTCGAGTACCCACCCGACGGGATTGCCTAACTCTTGTTTGAGTCGTCCGTCGAGCTGCTTAGCAATCTCGCCGTGTTCCGGTGTCGCTCGCTCTTGGAACTCGGACTCTTCGACTTCGCTGTGGACGTCGGCAGCGACCTCGCAGAGCAAGTCCGGCGAGAGAAGATCCTCGATGGTCGTATCGGCGTTGAAATCGACATAGGTTCCGGTGTGGAAGATTGCCGTGTCGAGCTCGCCTTTCTCCACGCCGTCCTGTAGCTTCCGCTGTGCTTTCTGTCCCGCCTCGTCGTCATCAAGGAGGACAGCTACGTTGTAGTCCTCCGATTCGACGATACGAGCGAGATAGTCCGCTCTCGATGCACCACCGCAGACGACGAAGTTCACGTTGTTGTCGAGGAGAGGCTCGTCGTCGCCTAGCACCTCGGACATCAGTTTGAGATACGTTCGGTCGTCGGGACCTTCGACGAGAACCGTGTTCTTGCTGGCGAACAGCGAATCCGCGAACGTCGCCCCGAGTGCAGTGCGGACAGCGGCGAGACTGTCGTGGTCGGGATCGTTGATCCCGTTCAGTCGAGTGACGACCGTCCCGATTCGCTCTTCGTCCTCGTCGAACGGTTCTTGTCGGCCGACGTCTTCTACAGGCTTTGGATCGCGGAGCTGGCGAACCGTTCGAACACTGTTGAGGTTATCCTTGTCGATCATGTACGGCGAATGGGTCCCGTAGAGGACTTGATTGTCCTCGCCAAGTTGCTTGAGTGCCTTCTTCAGATTCTTGTGCCCTTCGGGGTGAAGGTACGCGCCCGGATCGTCGAGGAGAATCACTGAGTTCGAGATTTCACCTTGCTCGCGGGCGACGAGGTGGCAGAAGAACGAGAGAAACCATCGGAATCCTTGGCTTCGGTCGGAGGGAAGTGTTCTGATTTCCCTTTCCCCATCGTTGGTTTCTTCGTAGATTCGGAGAGTCACATCACCATCATTCCGTCTGAGAACAAAACGGACGTTCGCCTGTTTCCAGTTGTCGTCAAATCGCTGTGTGATCGTGTCGTTCGCCTCGTCCATTCGATCATGAATCTCATGACCAGTGGCTGATTCGAGCGATTCGCTATCTAGATCAACTGCATCTAAGAGTTCCCAGTAAGGATCGCCTTTCTCAAGTTCGTCGAAAACTCCTTTTCCAGAGATTGGAACAATATTATCGAAGAGTTGGAAATTTGGTATGATCGCCAACTCGTCTGGAGCAACCTCGCGTACATCATCCGACCAAGTGATTCCTCGTGCCATTGCTCGAATCGTATTTAGCTTGGAATAAGGCGATGGCTCTGGCAAAAAGTGCTTTGATTTTCCAGATAGAATATCATTTATTCCACCTATCAAATCTGGAATATCGGATTTATCCCCACCAAATTGATTCAATACAGAGGATATTTCGTCAGAGAATGCGATACTCTTTTTATACATATTTTCTTCTATTTCCTTATAGAGTTTTGGAAGAGTATACATATGATCTAATTGAACATCTGCTTGTTCCAAATTATCCTCTAGTTGTGCAAGAGAATATCGAACTGTCCCATCTGCGTATCGAGTTAATGCTCTTTTTCTCTTGTTCTGCAATCCCGAATCTCTTAATTTGAATATTATTCTAGATACATCTTCAAATAATGGATTTGGGACACTTGATATGATTAATGAAACAATTGGAATCTCACTTTTCTTTGTAGAGGATGATGAACGATAATTGGAAATCTCCGCTTCGGTTAGCTCTTCACCGTCTTTGAATCGGGAAAGTGCTTCGAGGAAATTCGTCTTGCCTGCTTCGTTCGCTCCGACGAGCGTCGTAACGTCCTCGATATCGACCCACTTCGTGTCCAAAATGGACTTGTAATTCTGAACGCGAACTTGTTCAATCTTCATAGATTCTGGATAGAAGTAAACAACAACGAGACAGTCAAATAGGTGTCGGACATCAAACCACATACGCTGAACCTGCCGAGGGACTATACTCTCGAGATCAGGAAATCAACGAAGTACAGGATGCTCCGAGCGTCATCCTCACTAAAGCTGTCCAAGTGCTTAGAACCTTCTGGATCAGGAGTTCGGTGCGAGAGTGGATTTCTGAGCGCTTGCATCGCACCGGCATAGAGGAACATGACTCCCTGTTCTTCGTTTGCGTTTTCGCCGAATGCGAGCGACCCATCGTCACTGCTGAACGCTTGCATCATGAGGTCTTTTCCGTAGAGATCGGCGAGGTCTTCATCGCCATTCGCTCGAACTCTTTCCTCAAGTACCTTCAGACTCGTACTTGCAGCATCAGCGTATTCGCCTCTCTCAAACTTACTGATACAGCGAGTAGAGAGTTCGGAGTCCGTAAGTTCGAATGAACTCGTTCCTGATTCATCTCTAGCTGAATTCTCACCTTCTTCGAGTAGTTCTATGAGACGAGTTGCAAATCTCTGAACACTCTTTAGGTTGTTCCGATCTTGAGGCGTGCTTCCCTGCTCTACCTCACAATATGGGATAACCTGATTTTCTCCGCCGAAAGTTTCGATGATGATTCGGTCAAAGTGAGCCTCGAATAGGAGATGACCAGGATTGACCTCTGTAGAATCTTTATTATTTCGCCGATACCGGCAGAGAACACGAGTCGGTTGCAGAGTGAACGTTGACGTTTCACCTTTTGATTCCGGCTTTGGAGTAGTGAAGAACTTCATTAACTCGATCAACTGTTGCTCGCTCAATTCAGCGTAGATATATGAATGAGTAACGTGCCGATTCAGAATTTCGTCTTTCTCCTGTCGGTATCTGAATTCGATAGTCGGCTCACTCAGGTCCACCTCGATGCTCAGAGAGGTATTTGTGTATGGGCTATGCGAGAAATCTTGGTGACCCGGTATAAACCGCTCCGAAAAAGCGGTCAATTTTTTGGTTTCGTTCATGAGTAGATGAGCTACTGACGGAGTGATGTCTCTCAGTTGGAATAAACTCATTGCTAAGAGAGAAACACTACCGATTTTCCGGTAGTTGGTTTCGGTAGGATTCTTATTCTAAAGGGAGTTCATCGTCCCGGACTGACATCTCTGTTCGATATGATCGCTCAATCGAGCAGGGGCTTCTCCGCGCTCGACGGCGCGTTCGTTGGACTACTCATGGTCGCGCTCGCGGACTACCTCAGAACGGCGAGCGGGCGCGAGAGTTCGCTCCTGCCGACTGTCGGGGTGTTGTTCTGCATTGGGCTGGCGGGTGCGTTCTGGAGTGTGTTCCAGTACACGACGACACCGCTGGCGTTCGTGTTGGTTCTGGTTCCTGTCTGCTACGCGTCGTGGTTGCTTCGAGATGTTGTGGTGACCTACGAGCTTCGTGGCTCACTGCGGGCCGATGGCTGGCTTCATGGGCGTCCTCTCACGGTTGGTCTGCTCGTGTTTGGGGCGTTCGTGTCGGTTTGGCACGTGCAGGTGTTGTTGGCGTTTCCGCCGTTTGTTGGTGGAACGAATACGTTATCGCATTTTGTGGGGCTCGTAGAAGGTCTCGGTGTTGGATATTTTGTTCTTTTTTGAAGCCGGTATCATTGACTACTGGCTATCATCTGAGTCAGAATCAGAATTAGTACTCCATGCATCGTGGTCTAGTCGAGCCTGCGGGAGCTCTTCCATTACTCGCTCCACGTAATATTCTGTTCGACTTCCTACTGCTTGAATCGTCTTAGACACTACTTTCCATTCTTGCCCATTTGTCCCAGCTATTTTATCCAAATATTGGTCGAGGCCTGCCCTTCGTAGTTCGAGAAATGTCCGCTCTACACGGTCATATATTTCCTTTTGCTTGTCATCTCCTATCTTATCCCAATATGGATGGGCCCGATTTAGAATGTCGTCAATATCAAATTCCCCTTCTTGGACAGCAAGTGACACAACGCTACTGAAAACCGAAGAAACCATTGCCTCTTTATCTGCCTCATATATGTCAAACGGATAATGTCCTGTTGGAAGTGGTTCGTCTGGCTTGACGTTGATGGGGAACGCGTTCGAAGCAGTGATTTCTGTTATCGGATGACCTTCAAGATTCCAAATTGAAAGCCCGCTACCAGAGCTATTTTTGAAATGAATTAGAGCGATGTCGTCTGGAATTTCGATTTCTGAGAGATTTTTGAAAGAGGAAAGGAGAACCTCAGCAGAAAGGTCTTCAGCAGTGATGCTATTGACTAATCCTTGCAACGCGATGTTTTCCTCGTTTCCTTCAACACGAAGATAACGTCGTATTTGGTCAGATTTCACCCCGAGTGATTTGCATTCTATAAGTAGTGCGTGCTCTGCGTTTTCTGACGAGAGTATCAAATCTGGATTGATAATATCCTCTCCGTCCTCATCAAGAATATAGAACTCGTCCTCGATTATGGTACACTCGTAACCGACTTCTCCAAGTGTACCTGAAAACGTTGGTTCAAAGCCAGAGAGAGCAATCCAGAGATTAATTTGATGAGTATGTGGATCCAACTCACGCATCATTAATTACACTTACTCATCCATTCTACTTCTATCTTGATAAATTAGTTCAGCAGCAGGATCGTAATGTTGCTGGAGGTTGGTGAAGAGCCTTAGTGCAGTATTTCCGCACGCCCCATCATATAAATAAAGGCGTATCCACTGTGGGGCCATCTCGATGGCAATTTTATCACCATTGTGCATATCAACACCATCGACTTTGTAGGCAGATGGGCCAACTTGGCGTATATTACCCCACAGCCGAAACGGATTTTTCGCGTTTACTACATAAGAGAGGAACGTCTCTACGTCGTGGACTTCTCTGCTAAATTTGATCACGACTGGTGCGCCTTGTGCTGATGCACCATGTTCACGACTAGTTGCTCCAATAAGATGATTGGCTTCAATCGATTCCAACATCTGTGCATATTGGTCTTTGATTTGCTCAACAGTAGATATATGTAAATTGATTTTTGAACCACCTCTGGTCGTGAGCATCCCTTCATTTGTGACTCTCTCACGAACAAAATCATCTCTAATCTCACGACGGATTTGTATTCGGGAAAGAGCTAGAAATTGGTCTATTTCGTCAGTCTGCTTCAATATGTCGTAGAGATGCTTTGAGCTGCTCCCACTTCCGTCAATATTAAGATCTGAGAATTGGAGATTGTCTTCAATGAATTCTTCCGGAAAAACATCATCTGCTCCATAGCTGATTTTGACACCCTCATACTCGCCCATCTCACCTATGTTTTCTATCTGGCCTGTTGGGAGCCAAAGACGGTCGAGTCCAGCACCTTCTCCTGAGATTAACTCATGAGTCGCATCACTGAAGAAGTGAGAGTCACCTAATGAGTAAACAATCCAAAAACGCTCATCGTGTGAATCCAAGAATAACCAGCCTTTACCACTGTTTCTGGTAGCCCATTCGAACATATGGAGATCGCTCTCGATCTCATATACTTCTTCAATCTCTTCTTTTCCTACTACCTCCCTCGGGGAGATGTTACTCTCGATAATTGCGGTCTTAAGCATATTCTCACCAGGAGAGAGCTCAGTGTCCTCCAGTAGGTCAGAATGGTTTTTTTGTAGCCGGTCATTAAATATGCTCAACATATCCCTCCGGCTATGTATAGGTTGGGTAGTGGACATTTTATGTTCTCTCTTATTTTGCTTATCCCGCTATTCTAATCCCCACTGGTATTGGCTTGATATTGAGATTGCAGTGTTCATATTGACTAAAATAATTGTTGTGATTTACATCCACTGGTATCATATCGAACCCGCCATGCTCCATCAAAGTTTGAGGATTGATTTTGTCCATCACTATGGGCACCTCCCAATCAATATGAAATACTAGAGATTCCCATAGATAAGTCTCCGGTGTGAACCGGTAGTAGTGTGTATCTATTTTTCCAACCGCTCTTCCCCTATCCCTTTTGTATCAAATTACCCATTGAATTACCTGCTCTCTATCAGGATTTCATAGAGAAGATTTTGTGGTTGTTCAATCCTCAATCAGTCTAAAAGGCGTAAGAAGGGCTTCCAACCACCGATAACCGCCCCAAGAACATTCAATATAGCTCCAAAAAGCAACAAATAGAAGCCGTTTTTCCCACCTGAAACCAATAAATTCGCTCCGCCAAGTTCCAAGGGAAATCCGATGAGTGCAAATGGTCCAGAAATTGTTAGAGTGATGACTAATCCCGCAAGAGTAACCCAGTCAGGGAATGAATGAAACGAGAAAATGATCAAATCTGTTGATAATTGAGAACTACCACTGTTCTGATTAACAGTCTCAGATGTCGTCTCAAGAACTGTCGAAAATGCTTTAGAAAGGATTGGTAGTATTGCTCCAAAAATAGCTTCTCGCATCCGGTTCCCTACTCGACCATTAAAGATCATGAGCTAACTTCAACAGCTAAATGACAAAAAGATTTCTATGATTTGAAAATGTACATACTATTCCATGATACACTCGTTAGTAGAAGTGGATATAGTTTCGGCAATCCACGATACATCCCAATTCATAGCTACTCTTCCAGCTCATCCGCATCAAGGTCCCCAGCGAGATACTGCCGCCCTTTCTCGGTAATCGCGTAGTAGCCCTCTTTCTCTCGGACTTTCTTGACAAGACCGTGTTCTTGGAGCTTCTTCAGCCGTCGCGAGATTGTTGAGTAGGAAATACCGACACCCTCCCGATCAAGATTGATTTCTAGTCCCGTTGGTGGAAGGACCACGTCATGCTCATGGAGATACTCTAGGATAGAATCGTCATTTCCAGTCATCCAGTCCACTCGCGGGCGCATTCTACACTTAGCATCTCTAAACCAGTTTTTAACCGCTCTGGTAAGCGAAGAGACGAATGTATATAGAGTCACTTTGATACCATATACTGCAAGATTTATTACCCCTCCCTGATTTGGCAGAAAGTAGGAAGCAACTCGCGGACCCGTCACTACTGGGTCCAATATCGAAAGTAAGCGGACCGATGCTTGGGACATCGGGTCCGCGGTAGCTTCCAAAACCTTGCAGGAAGCCATGTACGAAGAAAACTCGCGGGGTCTTGAAAGCCCCGACTGTACGGACGAATCGACTGCCAACTGCCCCCGCTGCGACACGCCGATCCTCGCGCTCGTCACGCGCGGCCCATCCGCGCACATTCTTAGCCCGTGCGGCTGTCCGGTCGGCTCACTGACTGCGCGCGACCTCGCCTCAAACCAGTCAAAACCACGAGACGAAACGACGAATTCGACCGATGGCGATTCCACTTTCACTTTCACTCCGCTGTCGAAAACCCATTTAATAGGGGGTCCGAGTACACCCGAGTTGATGACAAAGACGACCAAGTCGCGAGGTGAGTACCAATGACGACGACGGTGCTCTCCATCGACGACCTTTGCGACCAACTACGCACGCTCGAAGAGAGAAAACGAGAACAGGGCGAAACGCCCGCTGTCTTAGTCGGTGAACTTGTCGGCGAGTTCGACGTGTTCGCCCCCGACGAATCACCGTTCGACACCATGCAGGTCGGAGACGGCGCGTTCTCGCCCGACACCTTCGCCGACTCGGACGGTACCGCCGCACTCCGCCGCGCGGACCCGGCGCTGCTCCACACCATCATCGTCGATGAATCCGACCTCTCGGACGGCGCGAAGGCCATCCTGAACGACGAAGAACCACCGAGCGAGGAGATTCCGCCGCTCACCCAGTACGACGACCTCATCGCGGACAACGACCTCGACGCCTGCGACATCTGCCACAAGCACCGCGGCGTCGAGGAAGCCGACGTCCAAAACGAGGAGACGGGCGAGCTGACGACCGCATGGCTCTGCCCCGAATGCTACGACCGGCTGGTCCGGTACAACCACGGCGATGCCGACGCGTTCGAGGACGTCGAGGCCGACGACCGACTCGCCACCGACGGCGGTTACGCCTTCAGCGACCTGCACGCGTTCAAGCGCGACATCCTCTACGCAGTTCGTGACCTCGAACAGGACGAACCCCCGAAGGGCCTCGCCATCAAGCGCGTGCTCGAACGCGACTACGAGACAGTTCACCACTCGCGGCTCTACCAGAATCTCAGCCAGCTCGTCACCTCCGGCCTGCTCGAACAGGGCCGGAAGAACGGTCGGACAAACGAGTACGAAACGACCAACGCTACGCGTCGCATGCTCGAAGCCAGCACGCGGCAACGGGCCGAACAACTCGGAATCGCGGCCACCGGAGGTGACGCCTGATGCACCTCGTCGCCTGCCAGTACGGCTGTGACGAACCGGGCTGCGATTTCGGCGGTGACGCGAAGAACGGCATGGGAATCGCCGCACAGCATCAGCAGAAGTACGGCCACTCGACGTGGGTCGACGCGATTTACCACCATCAATACGGCGCGGGAGGTGAGCAGGCGTGAGCGACCACGAAGAAGACGTCTCCGCGAATGACGTACCGAGAACGAAAGCCGAACTGACCCGGCGTGTCACCCACGACGGCGAACTGTTCGCGCGCCCTCAACGCTGGACGTATCCGGACGGTCGGGAAATTCACGTTCTCCCCGATCTGCATAGCAGCGGTATCACGGACATTCTCGTCGCCAAGCGAACCGAGAACGGTTCGACGACGCTCCTCGCAACGAGAAGCGAGATTCACGCCGAGGACGACATGACCTGCGAGCTCATCGATGTGGAAGAATCGTGGTTCGACGAACTCGTCAATGCTCCCTGCTCGTCGCTCCCGCACGAGATGCAGTCCGCACGCGACATGCTGCTCCACGTCGTCGATGATTGGAACGAGATACCGGACGCCGGGAAGGCCAACGCGTTGGGTCACATCATCGACGATCTGGAAGTGGCCCGGAGGGAGGCGGCAGAATGACCGGTCTCGACTGGCCTGCGACCCTCAAGCGAACTGACCCCGCGGAGCGAACGCGAAACAACCGCTACGCGGCATCGCTCCGGGACTCCATCGACGACCTCGAAACGGAACTCGGACGCGTCGGCGTGGACGACTGGCGGCTCTCGACCGCGGCCCAACACCAGAAGCGGAACCCGCGGTATCCCTACGCGAACGCCTCGCCGACGGATCCCGGCGCGGTCGTCCGGTGGACGATGGAGGGCGACCAGTACGCCGTCGCCTGCGACGCCTACTCGCGTCTCCGGGATAACGTCCGCACGCTGTACCTCTACCTGCGCGAGAAGCGAAAAATGGAACAGCGGCCCGTAGAGACCGGCGAGAGCGAGTTCGCCAACGCTCGCCTCCCGCCCGCCGACGAAGGGGCCACACAGGGCGCGGTAGTCGCTCGCCAGCCACCGCACGTTCTTTTGGACGTCGCGCCGGACGCTCCGGCCAACGTCGTGAAGGCGGCGGCCCGGCAGAAGCTGAAGGAGCACCACCCAGACCGCGGCGGAGATCGGGAGATGTTCAAGCGCGTTCAGGATGCGAAAGAGGCCATGCTCTCCGAGGGGGACCAATGAGCCGGAAGCGACGACCGAACCCCGAGGATCTATCGCCCCGCGAAGTCGTCAAACGGTACCTCAAACGCAGGCGGGCGGACGCGACCGACGCCAGCGTCGATTCGTGGGAGTACCGCCTCAAGCTCTTCGTCGAGTGGTGCGAGGGTATCGGCATCGAGCGCGTCGGCGAGCTCCAAGCGTTCGACATCGACGAGTACTACGACATCCGCAGCGGCAAAATCCGGCCATCGACCCTCGAAGCGGAGATGTGGACGCTCAAGAAGTTCGTCGAGTACCTCGAACAACTCGGCGCGGTCGAGAACCTGACCGACGCCGTTCGCATTCCCGACGTCGACGAAGATGACCGCTCCGACGAGACGCTCCTCGAGGAGTCACCGGCGCTCAAACTGATCGACCACTATCGGAACGACGACCGACTTCGAGCCACCCGTAGGCACGCGTTTCTCGAAATCGCGTGGCACACGGGCGCTCGAATGGGCGGCATTCGTGCGCTGGACCTTCGAGATGCGAACCTCGACGAGAACTACCTCGAATTCCAGCATCGTCCCGGAACGGACACGCCGCTGAAGAACAAGCGACGCGGCGAGCGTCCCGTTGCCATCCCAAGCGAGGTTTCGGACGTCCTTCGGGAGTACATCCACGGTGATCGCCACGACGTCTACGACGATCACAACCGCCAACCGCTGCTCGCGAGCATGCGGGGCCGACCCGGAACCGACACCATCCGAACGTGGTCGTACCTCGCGACGCTGCCGTGTTACTACTGTCCGTGTCCACACGGACGGGAACGGGACGAGTGCAAGATGACGGAGTTCGCACACTCGAGCAAGTGTCCGTCGAGTCGGTCGCCCCACCAGATTCGTACGGGCTCGATTACGTGGCAGCTGAACATCGGCATCCCTCCCGAGGTCGTTTCGGAGCGGGTCAACGCTGGCCTCGACGTCATCGAGCGCCACTACGACAAGGAATCGCCACTGGAACGCATGGAGCGTCGTCGCCGCCAGTACGTCGAACGAATGGGGGTTGACCTATGACGAAAACCGCCAGCAGTGAATCGTATCGCCCGATGGTAATTTTCTGCAGAAATTTAGTTAGTTTTAGCTCCACACTGCCCCGACCCATTTCTGACGACGCTACACGACGAGCGGAGCGAGGAGTCGGCACCGCCGCACTCCGCCGTGCGGACCCGACACTGCTCCACACCATCATCGTCGATGAATCCGACCTCTTTGACGGCGTGAAGGCCATCCTGAACGACGAAGAACCACCGAGCGACGAGGTTCCGCCGCTCACCGAGTACGGGAAGATTTCCTAAAACACGGGAAGGATTTACGTTCTACACGCCCAATAGTACGGTAACGATGTCGAAATCGACAGACGAACGCGGCCGCATCTACCTCCCGAAAGACGTCCGGGAACGGTTCGGCGAGCAGTACCGAATCGTCGAACTGCCGAGCCACGTTGCGCTCTTTCCGGTCGATGATGACCCGCTCAAGGGGTTGCGCGACGCCGTCGGCGACGCCTTTGACGATGTGGACGAAAGCGAGCTCAAGGAGGAAGCACGCGAGGCGATTGCCGAGGAAGTTCGTGAAGAAACCGAACAACGGTCACAGGAGCGGGCGGAGTAACGCGTGTACGTCGAAACCGACTTTCTCATCGCGCTCGTCAAGAACGACGACTGGTTGCAGGAACCCGCACTCCGTGAACTCGAGGAGCGTGATGACATCCACACGTCGATTCTCGCGTACGCCGAAGTGCTCGTGCTATTCTATGACCGAGACGACTCGGAGTACAAGATCGACGCGTCGCGAGCAATCGCAAACCTCCTCGAGCTCGTTCCAATCGTCCCAGAAACACACGAGGACGCGGTTCTTGCGGCAGCGACGTTTCTCGATGAATACGAAATGACTCCGTTTGACGCGCTCCACGCGGGCGTCATTGCAACCGGTGAAGAAACGGTGCTATCGACCGAACAGGACTACGACAAGGTCGGACTCGACCGAGTGCCGTTGGAACCTCACAAAGGCGAGTGACGACATAGAACCGTTACTACTCCTCAGTGTTTATCGCCGGAATCTTTAGCTACGAACGTGAGCGATCCCGACCGGCTCATTCCGAGAGGTTCTCGAAGCAGTCGCCACAGGGACGATACTGGCCGCCGAGGACGGAGGGCTCGACTACTCGATACTCACCGCGCTGTCTTCAAAGTGGGCCGTTCGTTGTCGGGGCGTGCATGATCTTCGACGAACCACTGGTGATCATGACTTCATCGGTAAGTGATGTGATTGATGGGATCAACGGTGTACCGATAGGCTCGAAGATGTCCTCATCGGACGGTTGTTGAATAGACGACCGCTATTCTACACCATCTATAATACCACTGCGCCACAAGAGTAATGCACAGGTAGTACAATATCCACATTCCACATCAAAATCCCAGACGGCATGGGCGATGACCTCGACAAATGCGTCGAAGAAACCGGTCAATACATGAATAAGAGTGAAGTGGTTCGTGATGCGATTCGGACGCTCTTCCGCGAACATCCCATCAAACTCTCGGAACAGACGCTCCGAGACATCGAAATTAGCGAACGACAAATCGAGGAAGGCGAAACCGTCTCATTGGGCGACTTGGAGTGACCACAGGTGACTGACGTCGAACTGTCGACACGCCCCAGAGTAGCTGACGAGTCTCGAAACGAATGTCCAAGACCGAATCAAGAAGAAACTCCGAGAAGCGACCGAATGGACGGAACACTGCGTTGACCCACTGACAAATTATCGTACTATAAACTTCGTGCCGGAGACTACTGGCCATCATCGACTGGAACAAAGACGACTATGTGTTGTATGTGCTGGCGGTCGGCCATCGGCGGAATGTGTACGACCGAAATTTATAGATCACAGTCGTTTCTTGATAACTAATCCGTACCGAAGGACTACCGCTTAGCGACTCGTGAGTAGTACACCACACTGACCCGTGCGAGAGTGTTTTCGTGGTTCATCTGGGGGTTGTAGAGCGCGAGAAACGACCCCGCGAGATTGCACACATCCATCGCGGCCGTCGTGTGCAAATCGAGCCGGTTACGAGTGACTTGGCACTGGTTCGATGAGACTGATTGAACGGATTTCGGAGTTATTTATATATGGTCACTGCTTCAGTTACCTGGTGAGAGTAGGTTTCCAAGAGATGTGTGCAGAAATATCGGCCTCGGTGATAGAATACGACAGGGCTGATTTCGACACAACACCTGTCTATTTGCTGAATTCCGCCAATTCTCGGTTGAGCTTTCCTTTTTCCTCGTAGAAGAGCGCGTGACCACTCTCCTCGAAGCGAACGAGCTCTGTGTTTTCGATCCCTTCCTGGAGCTTCTCTGCCGTCAGTTCAAACGGACAGGCTTCGTCGTGCACACCGTGACAGATGAGTGTCGGAACGGAGATGTCCGCGAGATCGGACCGAAGATCCATCTCGCCGACCGCTTCGATCGAATCGGCCATGGCCTGTGGCGACGATTCCATGCTCATATTCTGGAGCCAATCTTTCAGCACAGGACTCGGTGCGGAGTGAAACATCGAGTCGGCGAAATCACTACTGACCTTCGCTCGGTCCTCATAGCATCCCGCAGCAAGTCCCGTAAACGCTGCTCCATCGACGCCTTCCGGAAAGTCCGGTTTTTTGGCTAGAACAGGGCTCGCAGCACCAAGCAGCGCCAATTTTGCCACGTGGTCTTCGTTATGGCGGCTCATATACCGGGTGACGACCCCACCGCCCATCGAAAACCCTGCGAGTGTCACATCATCGACGTCGAGTTCGTCGAGAACCGCCTTCAGATCGTCAGCGAACATATCAAAGTCGTACTCGCTCCACGGTTTACTCGACTGTCCGTAGCCACGGAGGTCGATACCGATACATCGGATATCCTCCCTGGGGAGCCGAATGTACTGATATTCGAACATCCGGTGGCTCAGCGGCCACCCGTGAACGAACACGATTGGAGTACCCGATCCCCAGTCCTGAACGAACAATTCCACCCCTTCCTCAACTTCGATTCGAGTCATACTGACCAATGGTTGGTCGACCGACGTGTATATATGCGATTTGGAAATGTTTCAAACCAATTGCTTCCTTATTTCTTCCCAAATCGCATATTAAGGTAATTTCTCAAGTTTCGAGTTTGCTCCGTTGATGAGCCATGCTCGTGAACACGACCCGAGTTTCCTCGTATTCTCTGGTCACTGAAACATCGCTTGAAAAGACGTGTGGCGAGCGGTGTAATCGGCGCGGTCGAGGAAGTGATCGTAGACACGAGCGCCAGAATATGAACACGAGTTGGGACCAGTTCGTGTTCATATCAGGGCAAGCTCGATTCGCTACGCGAAACCACTGGGGGAATCTTGGGTGGTAGCTAAGTAAGTAGGAAGAAGTTTTCCGAGGGAAATATCATGTTCTAATTTCGTAAGAGGAGATATTCCGGAATTTTCGTTCTTTTTCTGAAATTCCCGACTGTACGGACCGAATCAACCGTTAACTGTCCCCCCACTGTGACGAACCTGTGCTATTAGTGAACGTAAAAATACACGATTCACCCACGGCGAAACGACTATTTCATCGACCGAGATTCAAACGAGTTCCATGATGACTTTGATCTCGATTTTCCGAAGGTGTTCACTGACCGTTCCTGCGGAAATTTCCGCTCGCTCTGCGAGGTCGCGGAGGGTCGCACGCCGCGGTATCTCGTAATAGCCCTCGTCGATCGCCAGTTCCAACAGTTCTCGCTGGCGGTCGGTCAACAGCGACGCGAGTTGGCGCATATCCGGGCGATACTCGCCCATGCCTTCGAGCGTAATCCGAATTCCGTCGGGGAGTTCCCCGATCGCCTCTCTGATCCCTTCATCCTCTCCGAGCATGGTCACTCGAAGATCACCCCGGTCGGTGTACTCCATCGGCCAGTCCACGACGATTTCGTACCGCCTGAAGATACCGAGGAGGTCGGTCATGAGGGAGTTCGCTCGAAAATGGAGGTAGACGAGTCCGTCCGATGCTGCCGACTGTTCGCACGTCAACACGTCGGGGTTCGCCTCCAGTACTTCCGTGGCCCGTTCGAAGTCACCGCGGAGTTGATACAGCCCGACGCCGGTTCCGTCGTCCAGGAGATTGATGTAGTGAATCGCTTCACCTTCCACTGCCGAATCGCCGTCGCACTCGCCGTTAGGACAGCGTTCATCGTCGACCTGCGGAATGACGAACGTGATATATCTCATACTATCGACCAGCGCTTCGCGTCCAGAGCGCTCAGAACGACTGAATTCGGTCGGTCCGTGAAGTACCGAGTTGCTCGGGCCGTCTCCGTCGCTGCCGGTAACGCGTCAGAGGGAGGATATGCCGCAGATGCATTTAAACCCACCTCAGATGTGCGGCGGTATTCGCATGCATCGGTGAGCCGTCCATATCATCGACGCATGCCGACCAGAAAAACTGAAACGGGAACCACGAACCGGACGGAACGGAAGTTATCGACTCCCGGTCGATCGATCGTCGCTGCACTCTCCGAGCGCTTCGACCTCGCCGAGCATCGGCGGTATCTCGCACGGAATCTCGAAGGAACAGTACTCGATCTCGGCGCGGGGAGCGGTGCGATGGTTCCGTACCTACAAACGGCAGTCCGGCGTGAGCCGTCTCTCGACCTGCATGCGATCGAACCGAATCCCGACAGGCGGAGGCAAGCAAAGCGTACGGCCAGCGCACACGATCTGGATATCAACGTACGGTCGGGACGGGCCGAATCCCTGCCCTACGCGGACGACTCGTTCGACGTGGTCATCGCCTCCGCGGTGTTCTGTACGGTACAGGACCCCTTTTTAGCCCTCGGGGAGGTCCACCGCGTTCTGAAGCCGGATGGCGAGTTCCGCTTTCTCGAACACGTCCGGTCCGACGGTCCCCGTGGCTACGTCCAAGACGCCGTGACACCACTCTGGAAACGGATCGACGACGGTTGTCATCTCGACCGTCGAACGGACGAGTGGATCGCGGCCGGTCCGTTCGCTATCGACGATATCGAAACGCTACGTCTCGGCGTTAGCCCGTCCAGACCCTTCGTGCGCGGAACTGCCACGCCGAACGGCCGAACGGAGACCGACGGCCGAGGCGGTAGGTGTGAGTCCGGCGCTTCGACCACACCGAAATCCGCAAGCGATGACAGGTTGCAGGAGTCGGGGTGAATCGTGAACGCGAAAGCGACCGCATCGACGATCTTCGGTGTCGTCGTCGCGCTTCTCGGGACGTTATGGCTCGTCCAAGGTCTCGGACTCGTTCATATCGGTCCCGTTTTGTGCGTCGCAAACTGCGAACCGATCACCGGGAAATCAACACAATGGACGGTTACTGGCATTATTTCCCTGTTCGTGGGACTCGTCATCGTCTGGGCGGGACTGAGACGCGGAAACCGATGATTCCTATCGCCCACCACTCGAACGATCCCCAACACGTCCGCCGAACTTCCTCCGCGCCCTAGCCCACAACGTTAACCCGGAATCCGACCGAACGCCCGTGTATGATAACCGCAGAGCGGATGGCCGCCGTGGACGAGAACGCGGAGTATCTCGGCGTTCCACGCAAGCAGTTGATGGAATCGAGCGGGAACGCCATCGCCAGACAGGTCCGTGAAATGGTCCCGCCGGGCGCGCGAATCTGCATCGTCGCCGGACGGGGGAACAACGGCGGCGACGCCTTCGTCGCCGCGCGGTTTCTGGACGGGTACGACGTCTCGGTTCGCCTGCTCGGGCGGGCCGAAACCATCGGCACCGACATCGCGCGGGAGAACTGGGACGCGCTTCGATGCGCCGAGTACGACACGGCGGAGGTGAAGGACTCGCGCGCGTTCGAACTGCCGGACTGTGACCTCGTGATCGACGCCATGCTCGGAACCGGCGTGACGGGGGCGCTTCGGGAACCCGCCGCGACGGCGGCGCGGGCGATAAACGACGCCGACGCCGCCGTCCTCGCCGTGGATGTTCCCTCGGGTGTGAACGCCGACACGGGAGAAGTCGGAGGCGATGAGGGCGACGGCGTGGCCGTCGAAGCCGATTCGGTCGTCACGTTTCACGACATGAAACCCGGTCTCGCCGACTACGACGGGGACGTGACCGTCGCCGACATCGGCATCCCCGCCGCCGCGGAGCGATTCGTTGGGCCGGGCGACCTTCGCAGCGTTCGCGGGAGCGTCGGGGGACGAGTGTTCGTCATCGGCGGGGGTCCGTTCACCGGCGCGCCCGCGCTTGCCGCGCAGTCGGCACTGCGAGCGGGTGCCGAACTCTCCTTCGTCTCCGCGCCGAAGGCCGTCTCGGGGGAGATTCAGGGCTACGCGGAGGATCTCATCGTCCAACCCTACGACGGCGACCGGTTGACGCCCGAACAGGTGGACGGATTGGTCGAGACGGCCGAGTCGTACGACGACACGGTCGTCATCGGTCCGGGGCTCGGCAACGCCGACGAGACCATCGACGCGACGACGGACTTCCTCGAATCGTTCGACGGGCGGGCGGTCGTCGACGCCGACGCGCTCCCGGCGATTCCCGACCTCGACACGGACGCGACGCTGGTCTGTACGCCGAACCGCAAGGAGTTGGCCGAGATGGGCGGCCCGGACGTGGACGACCTCCGCGGGGTGACGGACGAAATCGAAGCCCTGGCGAGCGACATCGGCCACGTCGTGTTGGCGAAGGGGGCGACCGACGTGATTTCGGACGGCGAACGGACGCGCGTCGTTCGGACGGGCAACACGGGAATGAAAGTGGGCGGCACGGGGGACCTGCTGGCCGGAATCGTGGCGGGGCTGTTCGGCACGACGGACGCCTTCGACGCCGCCTGCGTCGGGTCGTTCGTCAACGGACGCGCGGGCGACTTGGTGTACGACGAGCGATACGAGGGCCTCCTCGCATCCGACATGCTCGAAACGATTCCGGCCGCGATATGGGGTGACGACGATGCCTGAGAGGGGCGCGAACGACGACGGAACAGGGGCGGCAGACGACGAAAAATCGGGCGACACGATGGACGACGAGGGGTTGACCCACACGGACGAGTCCGGCGAGGTACAGATGGTGAACATCGGCGAAAAGCCGGACACGGCCCGCCGTGCGGTTGCCGGCGGTGAAATTCGGCTGCAACCCTCTACCATCGAGGCGATTCGGGCGAACGACCTGAAGAAGGGCGACGTGCTGGCAACCGCTCGAATCGGGGCGGTTCAGGCAGTGAAACACACGTGGGAGACGATTCCGATGTGCCACCAGATACCCATCACGAACGTCGATACCGACTTCGACGTTCGTGACGACCGGGTACTCCTGTCCGTCGCCGTCGAGACGACGGGCAAGACCGGGTGCGAGATGGAGGCCTTGGAGGGCGTCACGACGGGCTTGAACGTCGTTTGGGACATGGTGAAAGCGGTCGAAAAGGACGATGACGGCGGGTATCCCGACACCGCGATTCGAAACGTTCGAGTGGTCGAAAAGGAAAAGCGAGAGCTTACACGGTAGCCGAGTCCGGGTCCTCGGCGGGGGAGATGTACTCGATGCCCCAATCGCGCATCGAGAGGATGACGGGTTCGAGCGACTCGCCGGTCGATGTCAGCGAATACTCCACTCGAACCGGTTTGTCGCTCACGATTTCGCGGTTCACCAGTTGCTTTTCGCCCAAGTCGTCCAAACTGTCCGACAGAACCTTGCTCGAAATGCCGTCCACTTCCTCCTTGAGCGCGTTGAAGCCGAGCGGACCGCTCACGAGCAGTCGGTGTACGATGACGGGATGCCACTTCTTCCCGACGAGCGTCGCCGTGGCGGTGATGGGACACCACTCCTCGCCCGAACACCACATGGTCAGCCGTTCCGGTTTCTCCGTCATGGAACGGAGTAGGGTTTCCGGCGGTAAAAAGTTACGTCACGAAATCAACTTACCGATAGTAACCGTTTGACGGCTTTTTCGCAGGGAAAAAGCGCTTGTGTGAGCGTCGGATATAGATTCCTCTCACACAACGGTTTCACAGATAGAATGTACGAATAATCGAAAGGTTCTCGTTCGCCCGTCGCCTATCGAACGGTGAGGAATCATGGTATTGGGTAACACTTATCAATTAGGGGTTGCTACCCGATAGTGGAGAGAAAGCCGACAACCAACCGAATCGCATGACTACGAGCACGCACGAAGCAGACGACTCCCGACGAAACCGGGACGACGACCGATACGCCGAACTCGAAGTGCAGGACGACGCAGTCCTCATTTACGACCTGAAGAACCACACCGCGTGGATACGTTCGAACGGGGCGGTATCGTTATATTCGATGCTTTAAGCCGACGGTGCGGCAGTCAAGTCGCTCGCTTTCGACCGCGACTGCTGGATGATGGCTGGGCGTGCTTCGAACTCGACGACCACCTCGTCGTCGATGTATGTCACGTCCTCCACGCGGGCGTGGTCGTGTACCCACGAAACCACGCTCATCGTTTCGTCCGTCATCGGCATCACCAACCGTTCGAACTCCCACTCCGGCAGTTCGATATCGATACGCCGTTTCAGTTCCTCGACGTTCAGATCCTCCTCGCCGCTGATAGCGACCGGGTTCGGCGCGAGCGCCGATAGTGCCGTTCGCTTTTCCTCGAGTTCCTCGTCGCTCACGGCGTCGATTTTGTTCAACACCGTGACGATGGGCGCTTGATTGCGTTCGTACAGCGTGTCGTGGCACGTGACGAGTTTCTCTCGGATGTCGTCTATCGGTTCGCTCACGTCCACGACCAACAGGACGAGGTCGGCGTAGTACACAGCGTCCAGCGTCGATTTGAACGATTCCACGAGCCAGTGCGGCAGGTCGCTGATGAACCCGACGGTATCCGTCAACAGCACGTCCCGCCGCTCGATGTCGGCCTTCCGCGTCGTGGTCCCGAGCGTCGTGAACAGACGGTCTTCGGCCTCCGCCGTCGGGTCCAAATCGGGGTGCAACTCGTCGTTCGCGCCGATTTCCAACTCCTCCGCGAGGCGCTGGAGGAGCGTCGACTTCCCCGCGTTCGTGTACCCCGCGAGCGCCACGAGGTCGAACCCCGACTCGCGCCGCTTCTGTCGCCGGTCCGCCTCCTTGTCGGCGATGGCGTCGAGTTCGTCCTTGATGCGGCTTATCTGGTCTTTGATGTCCTGTTCGTGGCTCTCGTCGTACTCACCCAGACCCATGAACCCCGGCCGCTCGTCGCGCTTCGCGAGACTCGTCTTCGCCTCGACGCGCGGCAGTTCGTAGCGCAGTTCCGCCAGTTCGACCTGCAACTGTGCCTTCCGCGTTTGAGCGCGCTGGCCGAAGATTTCGAGAATCAGCCTGAATCGGTCGATGACCTTCGTCCCGTCGGGCAGTCGCTGGCCCAGGTTGTACGTCTGATACGGCCCGAGTTGGTTGTCGAAGACGACCACCCCGGCGTCCCGTTCCGTGACGGCGGCCGTCAACTCGGTGACTTTCCCCTCGCCGAACTGGAACGCGGCGTCTTCCTCTCTGGATTGTGTGACCGTCGCGGCGACGTCGTAGCCCGCGGCGCGAGCCAACTCGGTCAGTTCGTCCATCGAGGCTGTTCCGTCGTCTACCCGTTTTGCAAGTATCGCTTTCATAGGAGTAGTTTTCGGGCGGCGTACGCGGCGTGGTGTGCGGCCTGCACGGTTTCACGTTCGGCTATGCTCTCGACGTACTTAAAATCAGGTTCGAGATACTGTTCTACCATCCACACCGGTTCCTCGTAGAATTCTCCCCGCTCGGCGACTATCGGTTTCGCGGACGGATCCGGGAGGTCACAGACCGCGTCGGCGACAATCTCCGTCGTCGCCGAAAGCGTCGGTTCGTCGTGACTGATCGCGAACCCCATCCCCTCGACGCTGTGAAGTCGTGTCGTCCCGACCATCGCGTGGATGGCGGCGGCGACCATCAGGTATTCGCCCTCCTCCTCGTGGCGACCGCTGATGTCGATACCCACCACGTCAGCCGCGCCGGCCCTTCACCTTGATTCGTGCCGCGTTTCCGTGCACGTCCGCCCGTAAGCCGCCGAGGTTCTTGAATCTCCCGCCGAGATTCACCGTCGATTCGGCGGCGAAAATTCCCATCCATCGCGTGGGAGCGACGGCAGTTATTTCTCCCCGCGAACGCCAGTTCGAGACATGCGAGATGCGTATCTGGTCGGCGCGGCCCAGACGAATTTCGGGTCGTTCCCCGACGAAAGCTATCGATCGCTGTTCCGCACCGCCTTCGAGGCGGCCTGCGACAGCGTTCCGGCGGGCATCGATCCGGGCGACGTGGACGAGGCAGTCGTCGGCACGCTCGGCGTCGGCGGTCGTCAACTCGGTCTGTCCGGTCCGGCGGTGACGGAACACGTCGGACTCGACGGAATCCCGTGTACCCGCGTCGAGAACGCCTGCGCAGCGAGCGGCTACGCTGTGCGGCAGGCCGTGCAAGCCGTGAAAAGCGGCATGGCGGACGTCGTGCTCGCGGGCGGCGTCGAAGTCATGACCGACACGTCGAGCGACGCGACGAAGTACTGGCTCGGCGTCTCCGGGGAAACCGAGTGGGAGCGACTGTCGGGAACCACCTTCGCGGGCGTCTACGCCCAGATGGCCGACGCGCACATGGAGCGGTACGGGACGACGGTCGAGGACCTCTCCCGCGTGGCCGTGAAAAACCACGCCAACGGCGCGAAAAACCCGCACGCACACCTCGGGTTCGAATGCACCTTGGAGGACGCGACCAACGCCCAAGTCGTCGCGGACCCCCTCACGCTCTATCACTGCTGTCCGACGACCGACGGCGCGGCGTGCGCCGTCGTCGTGAGCGAGGACGTGGTGGACGAGTACACCGACGACCCCATCCGTATCGCGGGCGTCGGCGCGGCGAGCGATCGGGTCGGACTCTTCCAGCGCGACACCTACACCTCCGTTCCGGCGTCGCGCGAGGCCGCCCAGTCCGCCTACGAGATGGCCGGTGTGACGGCCGAGGATATCGACTTCGCCGAGGTGCACGACTGTTTCGCCATCGCGGAACTGCTGGCCTACGAGGACCTCGGCTTCTGTGAACCCGGTGAAGCGGGCGAATTCATCGCGTCCGGCGCGACGGAACTCGGCGGCGAGCACCCAGTCAACACATCCGGCGGCCTCAAGTCGAAGGGCCACCCCATCGGCGCGACCGGGGCCGGACAGATGGTCGAAGCGTACAAACAACTCTCCGGAGCCGCGGGCGAGCGACAGGTCGAAGGCGCGACGCGCGGCCTGACCCACAACGTCGGCGGAAGCGGCGGTGCCGCGGTCGTCCACGTGCTGGAGCGGGAATCGGAGGTGGAGACATGACGGGAGACGGACGGACGACGAGGGACGAACGCACGCCGAACATTGCCGCCGTCGGTGCCTACGCCCCGCGATTCCGAATTTCGGCCGAGGAGTTCACCGAGGCGTGGGGGCAGTTCCACGCCGCCGGAGTGAACGAAAAGGCGGTTCCCGACGCCGACGAGGACACACTGACGATGGCCTACGAGGCCGCAACGCGGGCGCTCGACGCCGCCGGAACTCCCGACGTTTCCTTCCTCGCGTTCGCTTCGACCACCCCGCCGATGGCGGAAGAGGACGTGACCGCCCGACTCGGCGGGATGTTCGACGTCCCGGACGACGCGACGCGACACGTCTTCACCGGAAGCACCCGCGCCGGAACGCGGGCGCTCGTCGCCGGACTCGCGGCGGGGCCGTGGGACGACGGCGTCGGAGTAGTCGTCGCCGCCGACTGCCCGCGCGGTGAACCCGACTCCGCCGAGGATCACGCGGCGGGTGCTGGCGCGGCGGCGTTCGTCCTCGCCGACGACGGTCCAGCGAGCATCGACGGACAGGCCGAGTACGCGACCGAACTCCCGGGCACGCGATTCCGAGAAACGGGCGATGCGAACGTCGAGGGATTGGGCGTCACGAGCTACGATAGGGAAGCGTTCTCCGAGACGCTCGCCGGAGCGGTCGGGGGACTCGAAGCGGACGTCGAGGCGGTGGACGCCGCGGCGGTACAAGCACCCAACGGAAAACTGCCTTACCGGGCCGCGGGCGCGCTCGGCGTCGGTATCGACGAGATTCGTGCGGGTGCGCTCGTCCACAAACTCGGCGATACGGGCGCGGCGAGCGTCCCGTTGAGCCTCGCGAAAGCCCTCGCGGACGGCCACGAGCGAATCCTCGCCGCCTCGTTCGGAAGCGGGGCGGGCGCGGACGCCCTTCTTGTCTCCCGAAACGACGACGTTCCCGTCTCGCTGGAACTCGACGGCGACGAACCGGTTTCCTACGCCGAGTATCTCCGACTGCGCGGCGACCTCACGTCCGGGCCGCCGAGCGGCGGCGGAGCCTACGTCAGCGTGCCGTCGTGGCGGCGCACACTCGATCAGCGCCACCGACTCCTCGCCGGGAGGTGTCCGGACTGCGGCGCGCTGAACTTCCCCCCGGAGGGCGCGTGTAACGGCTGTAACTCCTTGGTCGAGTACGAGACGGTGAAACTCACCGGCGAGGGAACCGTCGAATCCGTGACGACCATCTCGCAGGGCGGAGCACCGCCGGAGTTCGCGGAACAACAGGCCAAGTCGGGCGACTTCGACGTGGCAGTCGTCTCCCTTTCCGGGCCAGACGGCGGCGAGGCGAGCGTTCCCGCACAGGTGGCGGGTACCGAACCCGGAGCCCTCGAAATCGGCGACGCGGTAGCGACGACGATGCGCCGAATCTACACGCAGGAGGGCGTGACGAGGTATGGATTTAAAGTTCGTTCGTCGAACGAACTTTAAATCATGCCAGCGCAACGATCTGGAAGTGGTTCAAAATTCAGCCGTCGGCTGAATTTTGAAGAAAGTCGGAACTACGTTCCGACGGTAGTTCGAACTCCGCCGATTCCGGGATTGTGACGGTGTGAAACGCTCCACTATCTACGGAGAGTCGGACTCGGCCGATAGAATGAAATTCAAACGGGGAAACACGTCTCCACCCGCTTTAGTGTGATCCGCACTGATGTGTGGCTAGCGCTACGTTTGTCACACTACTGACTTCGGAATCCCGTTTCTGCATTCCAAGCGCTCGTTCTACTCGTCCGTTGCTTCGAAAGAAATGCTGTCTCGTGTACCCCTACCCGAGACAATTAACCGATTTCGCGGGCACGATAAAAGCTTTCTGTAAACGGTCGGAACGAGGATATGTTTTCGGATCTGTCCGGCGTCGAACCAAATCGGCCCACCGCTGCGACGTTCCGATTCGAGGACGGAGAAAAACGCTTTTCGTGCGTCCGCACGCGGTTTCTCACGAGATGAAGGTAGGCGTACTCGGAGCAGGGACGATGGGGCACGGAATCGCACAGGTGACGGCGATGGCCGGCCACGACGTGACCCTGCGCGACATCGAACGGGAGTTCGTGGAGAACGGTATCGAGAGCATCGAGGCAAACCTCCAAGGCGGCGTCGAGCGCGACAAGGTTTCGGAGGCCGAAAAGACGGAGACGCTCGACCGGATTTCCGGCACGACCGACCTCGAAACCGCCGTCGGCGACGCCGACGTGGTGGTCGAGGCGGTTCCCGAGAAGATGGAGATCAAGCGCAGCACGTTCGAGGACGTGGAGAAGTTCGTTTCGGACGACGCCATCATCGCGTCCAACACTTCCTCGCTCTCACTCACCGAAATCGCCAGCGCGCTGGAGGACCCCACGCGGGCGATCGGACTGCACTTTTTCAACCCGGTTCACATCATGAAGCTGGTCGAAATCGTGATTCCCGAGCAAGCCAGCCGCGAGACGGTCGATTTCGCGGCGGAGTTCGTGGAGGGAATCGACAAAGTGGGTGTCGAGGTCGACGACTCGCCCGGCTTCGCCTCCTCGCGCCTGGGCGTCGCGCTCGGCGTCGAAGCGATTCGCATGCTACAGGAGGGCGTGGCGAGTCCGAGGGACATCGATACGGCGATGGAACTCGGCTACAACCACCCGATGGGTCCCATCGAACTCGGCGACGTGGTCGGACTGGACGTCCGTCTCGGCATCCTCGAACACCTCCGCGAGGAACTCGGGGAGCGGTTCCGCCCGCCGCAGATTCTCCGCCAGAAGGTACGCGCCGGAAAACTGGGCAAGAAGACCGGCGAAGGGTTCTACGTGTGGGAGGACGGCGAAATTGTGGGGGTTTCGGGTGAAGACCGAACGGCCCGTGGGTCCTCCAGCGACGACGTTTCGAACGAGAACAGCGAGGTCCCTCGATGAGCGACGACGAGACGCCCGGCAGCCCCGAACAGGTTGCCTGTGGGTGCGAGACGGTCGATTTCGATGTCGAGAAGTACGTTGGAACGATTACGCTGAACCGCCCCGACGCCCGCAACGCGCTGAACGCGCAACTGCGCGCCGAACTGAAGGACGTTCTCGACGCCGTCGAGGCGTCCTCGGACGTGCGCGTCGTCGTCCTCACGGGCGCGCCGGAGGCGAAGGCGTTCGTCGCCGGGGCCGATGTGAAGGAACTCCGGGAACGCGACGCGCTCGAACAGCGCGAAGCGAGCAAGCGACCGCGCGTGTACGAGTACGTGGACGACCTCGAAAAACCCGTCATCGCGGCCATCAACGGCCACGCGCTCGGCGGGGGATGCGAACTCGCACAGGGTTGTGACGTGCGCATCGCACACGAACGCGCGAAACTCGGGCAACCCGAAATCAACCTCGGTATCATGCCCGGCGGCGGCGGCACGCAACGCCTGACCCGATTGGTCGGCGAAGGACAGGCCATGCGGTTGATTCTCTCGGGTGAAATCATCGACGCCGAGGAGGCTCGCGACATCGGCCTCGTGGACCAAGTGTGTTCGGACGACGAGTTCGAGGACCGCGTGTACGAACTCGCGGGGCGCATGGCGGACAAAAGCCCGACGGCTCTCGAACTGGCGAAGAAGGCCGTCAAAGCGAGCAGTCGGACGGACCTCGAATCCGGAATCGAGTACGAAGCCGAACTGTTCGCCCTGCTGTTCGCCTCGGCGGACAAAAACGAGGGAATCGATGCGTTCCTCGAAGACCGCGACCCCGAATGGCAGGATCGCTAAGGACGCTTGCCGACGAGGGTTGAGCGCTCGTGGTACGCGTCGAACACGTCTTTCCCCCACGCCACCGCGGCGGGGGTATCGTTCGTGATGAGACCGCGGAGTTCGCCGCGGTCGTCGTAGACGACGACGACGACGCTATCGCCGCCGCCTTCGGCGACGATGAGTCCGAACGGCAGCGTGTCGTCGGATTCCCGGATCGAAACGCGGTCCGATGCCAACGCCTCGTCCAACTGCTGGCCGTAGTCGGTGACGAGATATTCGACGACGGGTCGTTCGAGCACCAGTTCCGCCGTCATCCCGTCGACGGTCGCGCGGTCGTGAAACAGTTCGACGTATTGTGGGAGTGCGACGGGTGATATGCCGTGAACCCGGTCCGCGTTTTCGACCAACTCCTCGAAATACTGGAGGGGGTGGTTCGGCGCGTGTCGTTCGGCGAAGACGACTGTGGCGTCCTCGATGAGCGCGGTGGATAGCTCGGACTCGGCGGGGAGAATCGAGAGGAGGGTACTGGTCTGACGAACGTCCTCGGCGACGGTTCGGAACGAGCGGTACTCGGATTCGAGTATCCGACCGGCGAGGGTGAGTGCGAGACCGTCCTCGGTCCGTTCGACGAGCTCGTACTCCTGGAGTTCCCGAACCGCCTTATAAACCGTCGAACGGGACACGCCGAGCTCGTCGCCGAGACGACGTTTGGGTATCGGCCCCGACGAGAGGGCGGCCAGTAATCCGGAACGCTTGACGACCGTGGAAATCAGGGCGTCCGGATGGTCTCCGGCGTCAGTCATACGCTAGCTGTCAATCTCTCCTCGCTCCTTATAAAGGTGTTTTAAAAAACAGCAACAGTTATGTATGTTGTTTCGTCTTCGAGACGGCGTTCCCGTTTCGAACGGCGTTCGGTTAACTAAAGTAATAATGCCGTGGTTCGACGGTACTCGTGTTCGGACTTCGTTCGAACGTCCCGCTACGCAGAGGCCCGACACTTTCCGCCCTGCGCCGACCAACTGTCAGAGGAGAAATATGGTTTCCAATTCATCCCCTATCGACGACGCCGACGATACGTGCGTACCGTCGCCTTTCAAACTGTTTTCGCTCCTCGAACAGCAGCATCGACGTCTCGCCCTCCAGTACCTCCTCGACCACAACTGTCCGGTTTCGTTGGACGCGATCGTCATGTATCTCATCGAACACGAATCCGTCTCGGCGAACGACCGACGTCGGTTGTCCGTCGAACTCCATCACAACCACCTGCCGCGCCTCGCCGACTACGGGTGTCTCAGGTACGACGTCGAAACGAACACCGTAGAGCAGGTGTTCGACGACGGCACGTTACGAAGCCTCTTCGAACGTGCCACCGATTCGAACGCGTGAATGTGAGGTGCGGCGGTAGAGGCCGCACCCGTCAGAGACACATTGCAGTACCGACTGCCTGCTGTGACAGTGAAACACCGTCCGCAGGCGTTCTCGGAATGTGACTGGTTGGACATATGTCTTTGGTTAATAATTCAGTGTCGTCGATTAATCTTGTTTCGATTTGAACATATCATCGCTCTCACGGCGGAAACGAACGCAAGGTTTACGCGCGCTTGCCGAACAGTGTTCGTATGGCGACTCACAGCGACTGGGGAGACTGGCTTCCACGTGCGATCGAAGACGCGACGCCGGAAGGCATCTCGCTCTGGTATCTCGGCTGTAACGGGTTCGCGTTGAAAGGGAGCGACGGAACGACGCTGTTCATCGACCCCTACCTCGGAACCGGCGACCCGCCGCGAACCGTCCGCATGGTTCCCGTTCCGTTCGACCCGGACGACGTGACGCAAGCGGACGCGGTGTTGGCGACCCACGAACACTCCGACCACGTCGACGGGGAGAGTCAGGCGCCGATTCTCGAATCGACGGGCGCGTCGTTTTACGCACCCGACGACAGCCTCGCCGTCGCGTACGACGACCAGCGATGGTTGGACGGGTGGGACGTGTCGGACGACCAACTCGTGGAGATAGAAGAGGGGGACACCTTCGATGTCGGCGAGTTCACGATTCATGTCGAACCCGCCCACGACGCCGATGCGACACACCCCGTCTCGTACGTCATCGAACACGGGTCGACCACGTTCTTCCACGGCGGCGACACCAAACCCGGCGACGAACTCGACACCATCGGAGAAAAGTACGACATCGACCTCGGCGTGTTGGCCTTCGGGTCGGACGGGTGGATTCCCGACAAGGAGACCGGTGAGCCGAAGTACACGAAGTGGTACAGCGACGAGAACGAAATCGTCGACGCGGCGGATTCCCTGCAACTGGACTGCCTACTGCCGACCCACTGGGACATGTGGAAGGGGCTGACGGCGGACCCGACCGCGCTCTTCGACCACACGCGGAGTTACGACTACCCCGAATCGCTCGAAATCGTGGAGATCGGCGACCGGATCGACCTGCCGTAAGCCGCCTTCGTTTCGACGTATCGTTTTCGAAGCTATCGCTCTTCCCTGTAGCGTGCGACAAAAACGGCGAACCGTCGAGTTCTCTATCGGTCAGTGCGAGTGTCCGGTCGCCTGCTCGAACGTGATCCCGATTCGCTCCTCGAACAGTTCCCGTGCCTTCTCCTCGATGGCGGCGACGTCATCGCTGGGTTCGCCCTGCGTGTGGTGAACCGCCGCGTGGGCCTGCTGGACGAACGAGACGATCGCCATGTCGCCGACGACGGTCTCTCGGGACTCGTCCTCTTCGCGGAGGAGGTCGATGAGTCCCGGCGGAAGTTCGATTTCGTCGTTGTTTCCGTCCGGTCCTTCGATGGTGTACGTTTCCGTTTCGACCGAGTCGGTATCTACCATACCCCTCGTTTTGACGTGAAGCGTTAAGGGTCTGTGGATGCCGACTGCGGGCGACCTCGGGTTCAAATTTGTGTCCGTATCGGTACAATCCATTCGTAACTTTTGTCGAACCAATTCGCGGGAATTCGTACCAAAGGCCACTTAACGCTGTAATCGGTAGGCAGTAGCGATGAATTCGAGCGAGAGAAATCACTGTATCAGGTTAGTGAAAAAACTGGCCGCTGAACCCACCCAACAGCCATAATGGCATCACTCATTCTCGTGGTCGCCGTCGCACTGACGGCGTCGCTGTTCATGTCGTGGACGGTCGGCGCGAACAGCAACTCGGCCCCCGTCGCACCGGCGGTCGGAGCGAACGCACTGTCGGTTCTCCGCGCCGCGCTTTTGGTGGGCCTCGTCGCCGGACTCGGTGCCATCGTCCAAGGGGGAAGCATCTCCGAAACCATCGGCAAGGACCTCGTGACCGGCGTGACGATAACGCCCGTCGCCGCGGCGGCGGCCCTGTTGACGGCCGCGACGCTCATCACCATCGGGAACACGCGCGGCTATCCGATTCCCTCGGCGTTCGCCGTCACCGGCGCGATGGTCGGCGCTGGAATCTCCCTCGGCGGCGGATTCGCGACGGACGAGTACGTCAGAATCCTCGCCTTCTGGTTCACGATTCCGGTCGCGAACGCCATCATCGCTTACAGCGTCGCTCGGACGCTCAGAAGCGAGTCGATGCCGGAATCCATCGGTATTCCCCTGTTGGCCGGGTTGGTCGGCTACGCCGTCGCCAACATCCAACTGACGGTGACGCCGAAAGCGAACGGCGCGCCGGGGTCCATCGCCCGCGCGCTCTCGACCGATTGGCACCTGCTTCCGGACCACGTCTTCGGGAGCTACACCCTCGGGATGGTCGTCATCAGCGTCGTGGTCGGATTGCTCTCGGTTCTCGTCACTAGATGGGCGCTCGTGGACGACGAGGAGAAGGGAATCAACCGATTTCTGGTCGTCCTCGGCCTCATGGTCGTGTTCACGAGCGGCGGGACGCAGGTCGGACTGGCGACCGGACCGCTCGAATCGATCTTCGAAACCGACCTCCACCTGTCGGCGGTGTACCTCCTCGCGCTCGGCGGCCTCGGAATCCTCGTCGGCGCGTGGACCCGCGCACCGCGCCTGATTCAGGCCGTCTCGCAGGAGTACGCGTCCCTCGGACCGCGCCGGTCCATCGCCGCGCTCATCCCCGCGTTCCTCATCGCCCAACTCGCCATCGTTCTCGGAATTCCCATCTCGTTCAACAAGGTGATGATCTCGAGCATCGTCGGTGCCGGGTTGGTGGTCCGTTCCTCGGGGTCCGGCGGCGGCGTTTCGGCGTCGAAAGCGGGCTACACGCTCGGCGCGTGGGTGTTCTCGATGGTCGGTGCCGGATTCATCAGTTTCGGTCTGTATCGCGTGCTGGCGATGATTCCCGGATTCACGTAACCGGTTTCGATCAAGAGTGCAGTTGGTCGAGTATCTCCGCCTGTGCGGCCCTCGTTTTCATCTCCTCCCACGTCTCGAACGCCGTCGTCTCCGCGACGTAGCCGTCGAGGCGTTCCTTCGGGAGTTCGTCCATGGAACTCGCCTCGTCGATGTTCCACGGACTCTCCCGGTAGAAGGCGCGAAACGAATCGAACTGCGTGTGACCCCGCATGAACTCCTCCGAAAAGAACTCGTCCGAGTCGACCCTCGTTCCTGCCTGTAGTTCGAACACCCGTTCCTGCGCTTTTTCGAGTCGTCCCCGAAACGGATCCAATTCTGAAACGCGAAGGTCGAAGTCCATGCGGGTCACTACTCGCGTCGATACACTAAGCGCTGTGGCTGCACTGCCGCTCGAAAAACGGAATGCCCTCGTCAGTCGTCGGAGGCCGCCGCGCCCTCGTGGACGGCGCTCGCTTCGCCGAGTTCGGCCGTCTCCAGATAGTCGTCCGCGTCGAGGGCGGCCTTACAACCCATCCCGGCGGCGGTCACGGCCTGCTGGTAGTGGAAATCCACCACGTCGCCCGCACCGAAGATGCCGGGCACGTCCGTCTTCGTCTGGCCGCCTCCCTTGCCGCCTTCCGTCCGGATGTACCCTTCCTCGTCCAGTTCGACGGCCGTGTCTTCGAGGTAGCCCGTGTTCGGCGTGTGGCCGATGGCGAGGAACACCGCACCCACGTCGAAGTGAGACTCCTCGGTTTCGGGATCGTCGAGTTTCTGGGACGGTTTCCCTTTCGGGTTCGACACCAACGTGACGTGGTCCACGCCCTCCTCCGGCGAACCGCGAATCTCGGTCACCTCGGTGTTTTTCATGATCTCGATGTCGCCGTCATCGACCTTCTCCTGCAGGCGGTCCTGCCAGTAGTCCTCCGCGCGAAACTCCTCGCGGCGATGGACGAGGTACACCTTCTTCGCGAACTTCGTCAGGAAGGTGGCCTCCTCGAAGGCGGCGTCGCCGCCGCCGATGACGATCATCTCCTCGTCGCGGAAGAACGCGCCGTCGCAGGTCGCACAGGTCGAGACGCCGTAGCCCATCAGTTCGTCCTCGCCCGGAATCGACAGCGTTCGAGCGCTCGCGCCGCTGGCCGCGATGAGCGCGTCGGTCGTGTACACGTCGCCGTTCGTGAGTTCGACGCGGAACGGACGCGAGGTGTCGTCGACGTCCTCGATGATTCCCGTCTTCACCTCGGCACCGAATCGCTCGGCCTGTTCCTGCATGTCGTTGATGAGTTCCGGCCCGCTGATGCCGTCGGGGAATCCGGGGTAGTTCTCCACGTCCGTCGTCAGCGTCAACTGTCCGCCGGGTTCGTCGCCCTGAAGGACGAGCGGGTCGTTGTTCGACCGCGCGGAGTAGATGGCGGCGGTCAGTCCCGCGATTCCGCTCCCCGAGACGATGAGTTTACGATGTTCCACGTCCGTTTCCCCGCCGTCGGCGACGGCCAATCCCAACTTCTCGTCAAGTTTTCCGTCCCGTTCGAGCGCGCTGGTTTCGTCCCACCCGCCGACGAGTTCGTCGTCGACGAACACTTCCGGTGCCGTCTTGCGCCCGTCGGCGCGCTCGACCATCTCGTCGAACAGTTCCTCGTCGCCCGTTACGTTGTACGTCTCGTACTCTACTCCCTTCTCGTCGAGGAGGTCTTTTGCCTTCTCGCAATACGAACAGTTCTCCTTTGTATACATCTCGACGCGAGGCTCTTCGCTCATGGTGCAATATCACTCGTCGTCGTGTATTTACCTTGCGCTGTCTCCCGTGCTTTCCGGTTTCGCGGACGGGATGGCTCGAAGCGCTTACCTCCGCTCCGCCACGATTCGACCGTATGCCCGCAGATTTGATCGAGAAGACGAACCGCTACGAACGCCTGTTGTCCGAGGCCCTCGACGCCGCCGAAATCGCCGCGCCGACCGACACGCCGATGGGCGAGGCGGCGGTGGACTGTCGGGAGATGGCTCAGTCGTACTTGGACGACGGGCGGCACTTCAAGGAGGAGGACGACTTCGTCAACGCGCTCGCCTCGTTTTCCTACGGTCACGCGTGGCTCGACGCCGGGGCGCGCATCGGCGTGTTCGACGTTCCCCGCGAGGGACATCTGTTCACGGTATAGCCCGTTCGTTGAATCAGTAGGGCGATGCGCTTACGTGGGCGGGGTGTTTCGGTTGGGGGTGATGGAGGGCGTCCTCTGGTACGTGCTCACCGGCACCCGTGGCGGAGCCAACCGCGTTCGGTTGGTTCGAGCCATCGACGAGCGACCACGGAACGCCAACCAACTCGCCGAGGAGTTGGACCTCGATTACAAGACGGTTCGGCATCACCTCGACGTTCTCATGGACAACGGTATCGTCGAAAACAGCGGCGACGATTACGGTGCGGTGTACTTGTTGACCGACCGAACGCGGCGACACTGGGAAACGGTCGAAGAAATCATCGAACAGGTGGAATGAGTATGGCCGAATCTGGGAAAGCATATATGCGAGAGCGATTACAAAGGAGGTACGACGGATGGGAATCTGGATAGACGTCGCGCGGGTTTCCACGGCGCTCAACGTGGTGTTACTCCTCGGCTTGAGCTACGTCTGGCTCGACAACTACCGCCAGTTCCAGTCCAAGCACACGCTCGGTCTGTCGGTGTTCTCCGTCCTGCTGCTCGCACAGAACGCGCTGGCGTTCTACGTCTACTCGTGGGACAACGTGCTGTCCGTTTGGTTCGCAACCAAGGTTCCCGCCCCCGCGTGGAAAGCGATGCTCGCGCTTCACGTCCTCGAACTCCTCGCGCTGGTGTTTCTCACGTGGGTGACGTGGGACTGATTTTCCCGATTTCGACCGTTTCCTCTCGGACGAACTGACCGTTTATCCGCGTTTAGCCACTCCATAGCAAGGGTCGTGGCGTCCGTATCGAACGTCCGTGACAGCTCGAACGCGTCAGTCCCCACGTGAAGCGGAGTATTCGCAATGACCGAGAGCGGAAAGCTGTGGTACGTCCTCTCGGGCAGTCGCGGTGGCGCTCGACGGGCGTCCCTGCTGGCGGAACTCGCCGAGGAACCGCGCAACCCGAACCAGTTGGCGACCGACCTCGGAATCGACTACAGCACCGTCAGACACCACCTCGACGTCCTCGTCAAACACGAACTGATCGAAATCGAGACGGAGGAGTACGGGTCGAGGTACGCCCCGTCAGCGGAGACGGAACGGAACTGGGAGGAAGTGGAGCGGATCATTCGAACGGTGTCGTGACGAGGGTGAGTCCATCGAGCACGAAATCGCTCGCCGGCCAATACGCGTATCCACGGGGAACGGGGCTCGAAAACGGATTTCAGATGAATTTGGGTGACAGTCCGGAAAATTTTCTTTAAATGCTCTCCCCTCGGTGAAAGCGTGCGTCGAAGCGCACGTTCCAACCATGCCAGATGATAGCCAAGACGCGGTCGGAAACATCGGTGAAACGGCGCGGGAACAACTCACGTCACGACGTGGGTTCCTCGCGGGGTCGGCGGCCGTCGGGGCGGTGGGGCTGACCGGGGCAGGTATCAGCGTCGTCGGCGCGGAAGACGGTGACAGCGACAAAGGAGATGATGATTCCATGAGCAACGGAGATGGCACGAAAGACGAGACGACCGACGTAGACATCCTGAACTACGCGCTCACCCTCGAACACCTCGAAGCGACGTTTTACGCGAAGGGGTTGGAGGACTTCTCGGACGAGGACTTCGTGAACGCGGACCTCGGCTGCGGCGTCTGTGACGACATCCGTATGAAGATTCCCGACCAGGTGAAGGTCGTCGGCGAACACGAAGCGGCACACGTCGACCAACTCACGAAGGTCATCGAGCAACTCGGCGGCGACCCCGTCGAAGCGGCCGAATACGACTTCGGCTACGAGACGCCCGCCGAGTTCCTCGGCATCGCGAAGGCGCTCGAAAACACGGGCGTCGCCGCCTACGCGGGTGCGGCCCCGTCCATTCGGAACGGCGACCTCCTGTCGGCGGCGCTCTCGATTCACAGCGTCGAAGCGCGCCACGCGGCGTCGTTCAACGCGCTCAACGGCGTTTCGCCGTACCCGAACGCCTTCGACGAGGCGAAGTCGATGGAGGAAGTGAAGGAGATCGCCGGTCAGTTCATCGTTCAGTAACCGACACGAATCATTCGGTTTTCCCCTCTATTTTTCGGCGAGCGTCACGACCGAGACGTAGAGTGCAGTCACCAGCACGAGCAGTATCGACCCCCAGACGAGGACGGCGAACGCCGTCGATTCGACGGTCAACGGGACGACGGGGGGTGTCGCGGGCGTCATCGTCGCTCACCGCCGTCACTCACGCGGTCGTCCAGTCGGCTGATACGCGTCGAGAGGTCGCGTAAATCGTACGACTCGTCGGAGAGTTCGGCGGCGCAGAGCGCCACGCCCGTCGAGACGAGCGCCGCGGTGCCGAAGGCGGCGAGGAACGACGGCTCGGGGAGGAACCCGAGCCGAAGGAGTCCGCGAATCGTCGGCATGAACGCCGCGCCGAGCGTCAGACCGGAGAGGCTCGCCGCGAGCGCTTGCGTCGTGGAAACCGTCATCTCTGCCTCCGATTCGAACCCATTCTATTACCTAGTGGTACCACAAACTCATAAAAAGATTCTGAATCGCCGAGCGCTTCACCCGAGGACGCCGAACCCGGTCATCGGTCCGAAGAGGACGTGGAGCAGGACGCCGACGATGAGTGCGGGTACCGTCGTGTAGATGGACGCGACGATTGCGGCTTTCTTGTCGATGGCGATGAGGGGAAAGAGCGCGTCGCCGTCCTGACTGATGGCGTTCGCGGTGAGCGCGGAGAACGGAATAGCACCCTCGGCGTACACGCTGGCAAGCACGATTTGCGGACCACAACCGGGAATCAGTCCGACGACGGCCCCTGCAATCGGTGCGAGGAGGCCCGCCGCCGTGGCGAGCGCACCGACGTCGATGCCGAAGACGAGGATACCGTACTCGTAGAGGAGGTACGCGGCGAGCACCCAGACGGTGACGAAACTGGTCTCCATCGCGGCGTGCGTGAGCGTCGCGTAGCCGTCGGCGAACGATTCGGGGGCGCGTCCGACGTGTCCGTCGCCGAGGTAGTGTCGCCCGACGAAGTAGAGGTAGAACGAGAGTATCGTTCCCGTCACGCCGACGACGGTGAACGCCCCGGCGAAGGTGGGACTCAGCGCGAGCGGGACGTCCGGTGCACTCGCGAGGAGGTACATGACTCCCAAGACGAGCGCGGCGGCTGCGGAAACCCACCACACGGCGTGGACCGCGTGACTCAGCGGCGTCAAAACGGACGAGGTTCGTGCGGTTCCGGTTTCACACCCGGCCTCGTAATCGTGTGACGGGTTGCCGCCTGGGTTTCCCGGGCCGTCCGCGGCGAACCCGCCGTCGGTCGCGGTTCGTCCGAAGGACGCAACGGCACGGTCGATTCGGCCCACACCCATTCCGAAGCGGTCGATGGCGTAGCCGGATAGGATAGCCGTGACGAACGCGACGGCGTAGGCGTACAGCCCCGCTTTCGGGGCGAGGGCGAGGATGACGAACGCCGAATCACCGGCGGTTGCGATGAGCGTCGCGACGACGGTGCCGAAGCTGACCGTGCCGCGGACGTACAACGGCATCATCACGATCGCACCGCCACAGCCCGGAGTGAGTCCCATGAGCGCGCCGAACAGCGGTTGGAGACGCTCGTTTTCGGAGAGCCGTTCGACGAGCGCGCCGTTCGTTCGGTACTGGACGAGGCTGAAGAGGAGAACCGTAACCGCGACGAACGCGCTCACTTGCACGTAGCCGTCCCGCACGGATGCGAGGAGTATCTCTATTATCTCGTTCATGGTTACTACGCTTTCACGACCGTAAATACAGACGTTTTAGACATCTCTAAATCAGAGTTTAGTCTATAACCCCATATATCTTTGCTCTAGCTAATTGTTGGGGGTTGGGACGGTCACGCGTGGTACACGATAGCAATAGCCGTAATTTTTATGCCCGTCACCCCGTTCTGTCTACCTGCAATGGCGAAAGGTACGGTAACCTTCTTTAACGACACCGGCGGCTACGGTTTCATCGAAACTGACGACGCGGACGACGACGTGTTCTTCCACATGGAAGATGTCGGCGGCCCGGACTTAGAGGAGGGACAGGAAGTCGAATTCGACATCGAACAGGCGGACAAAGGACCACGAGCGACGAATCTCGAACGGCTCTGAACGGGTTTCGCTCGACGAACCACGCATAGCGGAAGCTCTATTCACAGGGGGACCAACAAGATTTTTCTCCTATCCGACCGATATAGGGGGTATGGTGGAAACCTATGTTCGGTTGCTCTGTCCAGAATGCGGAAAACACTGGGAATCCAGCCCTGACGAGTTGCCGGAACCTCGGCGACAGTTCCACTGCCCGAACTGTCATGCGACCCGACGAACATCGGAGTTCACCCGGACCGAGCGCGACCTCCAGACGCTCAAACAACTCCAGTAAGCTTCGATTATACTCGGTCAAAGGCCGGTTTCGAACGACAAGCCGCTTTTACTCAGCTTCCCGCTTTCCCCGTAGTCGAGGATACGCCGTTCGGGGAGTGGACGGTGCCGGAGTCATTTTCGATACCGTTCGGAAACCACCGAATCACTGACTATACGCCGTGCTAACGGGACTCAAGATAATAATATAACCCTGCAACCGTTACGTTCGTGTGCTTATGAAGAAGCAGGAGCTCATCCACCTTCACGGCCTGCTTGCGGAAGTTGGCAATCATTTCGAAGTACAGGACGGAAAACAGATTTCGCTGGACGATTACGACTCTCTCGGTGTACGACCGACGTCCATTCATAAATCAAAAACAGACCACAAAGCGGCTGTTTTTGCGCTGTCCGAGGCTATCACGTCCGGCATGCGTGCGACCGAACGCGAAGCGGTCGCACCCCAAGCAGACTAAGCGACGAAGTGCCGGTTCTCGACGATAATTGAACTTCTAGTGGCGACGCTTTCTTCCCTTCCGACGTTCCGGACGAAAAGTGAAAAATTCCCAACTGTGTGGGGTTATCAAACATGATAACAGTCTGTGGGTTATAATAGCTTCCTGGCCGTACTCGTCCAGTAGTGGACTGACAAATATCAAACAAAAACCGAAAGACAACAAACATGACTAGTAAAAAGATAGATATCTTTCGTTCGGAACGAGGTCAAGTCGGCATCGGGACGCTCATCGTGTTCATCGCGATGGTGCTGGTCGCGGCTATCGCGGCCGGTGTCCTCATCAACACGGCAGGCTTCCTTCAGTCGAAATCCGAGCGAACAGGAACGCAGAGTACAGCACAGGTCACAAATCGTGTCCACGTGATCAGCACGACCGGGAACGTGACGTACAACTCCTCGATGGATCAACACGTAGTTGATTACGTCAATCTCACAGTGATGAAAGGGTCCGGTTCGGGCGACATCAACCTTTCAACGGCGACGATCGAATGGCTCGGACCGGACGACGGACTGATTTTGGTGAACGGAAGCACGCCGGACAAGAAGAATTTCACCATCGAAGCGATTCGCGACAACGACGACACGCTTCCCGTCCTCGTCAATCGGGCCGACCGGTTCCGAATCGTCCTCAACACTGGAAAGATGACCGACGGCCTCCAGGAACGCCAGGAGTTCACCCTCAAGATCGTCACGAACGCCGGCGCGGTGACGTACCACCACAGCATTCCCGAAACGCTGTCGGACAGTCACGCAATCGCGCTATAACCACACCCCTTTGTCATTTTTTCGCCCGGCTAGCGCCGCCTATCGTGCCACGCGGGGAACTCCTCGCGGACCCGCGTTACCCGCTCCGGATCGATGTCCCGGATCACGATTTCCGGTTCGTCGCCCGTTCCAGCGAGCAACGTCCCCCACGGATCGTACACCGACGATCGCCCGAGGAGGGTCGCATCCTCGTACGACCCGGACCCGTTGATCGCCGCGACGAAACACTGGTTCTCGATCGCACGCGCTTGCGTGAGTATCCGCCAGTGTTCGACGCGCGGATACGGCCACGCGCTCGGGACGAGTACCAGCGTCGCGCCGGCCTCGGCGATGGAGCGATAGAGTTCAGGGAATCGAAGGTCGTAGCAGGTCGTCATCCCGACGGTCACGTCTTCGAACTCGGCGATGCCGAGCGATTCGCCGGGGACGAGCATCTCCGCTTCGGCCGACTCGTAGCCGAACAAGTGGTGTTTTCGATACACGGCCGCTCGGTTTCCATCACGGTCGAAAAAGACGGAGGTGTTGGCGAGGCCCTCCTCAGCGGGCGTCTCGTCCGTCGTCTCGGAGAGATCCTCCACGATGCTTCCCGCGAGGACGCCGATATCGTGTTCGTCCGCGAGGTCGGAGATGCGCGTGAGCGTCGGCCCGTGGAGCGGTTCCGCGTTTCGCTGATACGTCTCGAAGGCGAAGTAGCCGACGTTGAATATCTCGGGGAGTGCGACGAGGTCCGCACCGCGTTCCGCCGCCGATTCGATGGCCTCGGTCGCGCGACGAACGTTCTCCGCCACGTCACCCCCTTCGATGGCGATCTGTGCGAGCGCGAGTTTCACGAGACGACACCGACCTCTTCGCGCAGCGCGGACTCCAAGTTCGTCAGCTCCTCGTCGAGATGCTTTTTGAAGTAGCGTTCGATGCCCGGTACGCTTCCCTCGACGACGAACCGGTTGTGAAGTTTGCACCCGGCTTCCGTCTCCTCTATCTTGTGTTCCCCCGTGACGCGCATCGCCGAGGAGCGACCGACGAACTTCACGTATCGCGGTTCCTCGCGGGTCACGTCCTCGGTCTCGACCGGAATCGTTCTGTTCACGAACGGAATCGGAAGCTCGATGTGCCACGTCGCCTTTCTCCCGCCGGCCTCGGCATCGTAGTCCGCAACCACGCTGATAGCCTCGGCTCGGCGTTTTGGGTCGGCGATGAACTCCCACACTTCTTCCGGCGGAACCGGAAGGTCGAAGGTCCGCTCTACCCGGACAGTCATACGACTAGATTAGGCTGTAGCGGTAAAAAGCCAGCCACTTAACTCGGACTTACTTTCCACGTCGTCGAACGGGCGCGACCCCACTTCTCGATATCCACGTCTTCGGACTTTTCCGCCAATCGAGGGAGCCGAGACCCGACCTGCTTCGATGAGAGTCCGAGGTGCTTGGCGATGTTCTTTGCGCGGAAGTAGCGCTCACCACCTGCCACGCTCTCGCGCAGGAACTCGAGGATACGCTGCTCCTCGTTGCTGAACTCTGTCATCCTCAGCCCCACTACGCGCCTGACGGCCTTAACCATTATCCTCCGCCGAACAAGTGTCGATTGCGGATCAGTTCTGATAGAGGTGACTCGCCGCCACTGCGAGGACACCCGAAACTATCGCTGTTGCAAAGCCCCACGCGGCCGTTTCCGTTCCCGGTGTAACAAACATTACCGCTGCGCCGACGAATGCGAGGAGGACGAACAGCACGGAAAGTCCCATTCCCATATCCGTCGTCACCGTCTGTGTTCCTGCCATACGTTCCATTTTCTAGAGCGATGACTTAGTTCATTCTACTCACTACGATGGCCACCCCGTTACGCCGCCGATTCGGGAGCTTTTTGACCCCGCTCTCTAGGAACGGCGTATGGGTCTGGGAAACAGTAAGGTACTCTTACGTCTCGGAAAGCGAGGATTTCTCGTCATCGTACTCGTCGTCGCGCTCGTCGGTACAGGCGTCCTGTACGGCGTTCTAGGCGTTCCGAGCGTCGCGGGTGTCGACAACGAGTTTGCCAGCGTAACAGATCAAACGACTGGCATCGAAACCGCGCTCGTGGTCGACAACCCGAACCCCATCGGCATCAGCGCGGGCAACACGTCGGTGGAGTACACGGTCCGGATGAACGACGTGACGATGGCGAACGGGAGCAGGGGGAACCTCGCCCTCGGCAAGGGCAACACGACGCTTCGGTTCTCGACGCGGATGCGAAACGACAAGATACCCGAGTGGTGGGTAACACACATCCGTAACGGCGAGAAGACCACACTTCGGCTTCAATCGACGGTTCACTCCTCGCTGGTGGGCAGGTCGGTTCGCGTCCCGTACAGTCAGCCGATAGAGACGGACATCATCGGCGAGTTCAACTCCACGGAGACGCGCCCCGTGAACGCGAGCGTACCGCTCGTTTCCGACCCCGTTCTCTACGTGAACGAGACGAGCGCGAACTGGGGGGCCGTAACGAGCGAGGAGACGCCGATTCGGATGCGGATGCGAGTGTACAACCCGAAATCGACGGCGTACACGGTGAGCGAAATCGGATACGACATGACGATGAACGGGATCGCCGTCGGCAACGGAACGACCGACCGACCGTACACGATTCCCGGAAAATCGGAGAAGACGCTCCGGATGCGGACGATCATTCGGAACGACCGTCTCGACGACTGGTGGGTCAGTCACCTGGAAAACGGGCAGAAGACGGACCTGAAAATCTCGTTTTACGCGAACATCGAACTCCCGAACGGCGATACGATTCGCGTCCCGCTTCGGCAACTCACTTACGAAAAGCGAATAGAGACCCACATCTTCGAGAACGACTCGGCCGAAGGAGCGCTCGAAGCGACCGGAAACGCGTCGGCGGGTCCCGTCGGCGACGAAACGTCGACGCCGATGACGACCACCGCAGGGAAGACCGAGACGTCCGCGGCGGACGACGATACGACTACGGCGACCGCGACGAGTACCGACGCGGAATCCGCGACGACGACCGATTCGACCGCGACCGGCACGACCACGGACGACGGCGGTATACTCGGCGACGTCCTCGCCATCGGGAACCGCTTCGACTGACGTAGAAATCACCACCACCGATAGAGTTTTTATTCCAGCGCGAGCAGATGGGTGTATGACACGGAGTACTCACTCTCCTGGTCGAGTTCTTCTCCCGTGATGAGAATACCGTAACCGCAACGCGGGACGGTGAATCGATTCGAGTGGACATCGATGGCGAAACCTTCGAGCTATCGCGCGAAACCGCCACTGACCTGCAGGACGCGGTCGGCGACGCGCTGACTGAGCGCCGCGAGTTCTTCCGCACTGCGGGGACGTTCCGCGAGGACGGCAGCTACGAGGTCTCCCGGCGGAGCGCCGACTCCGCGGGCAACGCCAAGGTGTTCCGAACGTTCGACGCGATGGCCCGCCTTTTCGCTCGCCTCCCCGAGACGTTCACCGCGGAGGACGTGGGTCGGACCGGAATCACCGGGTCGCGTCGGCACCTGCTCGTCAGACACTTCGGGGAACACCCCGACTTCCCGTGCCGAATCTCCTCGCGGAACCCGCTGACCGCGGAGAAAGAGGAGGAAACGGCCGTCGCCATGGACAAAACGGAGGTCGGTGCCGACTGACGGCGACGGCGCGGTACGTCTCGAACGGTGTAAAATGCGCACGAAAAGCGGAAACGACGCGGGTCCCGTCTACGGCGTCACGCGGTCGGGGTCGCGCGGGAAGAGGATGGCTTCCTTGATGTTGTCCAGTTCGCCGACCTTCTGGACGAGTCGGTCGATTCCGAGACCGTAGCCACCGTGTGGCGGGATGCCGAACCGGAACGCTTCCAGATAGAAGTGGAAGTTCTCGGGGTCGGCCCCTTGTTCTTCCATGTACTCGCTCATCGTCTCGATGTCGTGTTCACGCTGCCCGCCCGAGGAGAGTTCCTGACCCTTGTAGATGAGGTCGAACTTCCGGGAGGCGATGTCGTCCGCTGGAACGTCCTGTTTGTAGTAGAACTTCTCGTCCGGGTAGCCGACGACGAAGAAGGCGGGATGGCCCTGTTCCTCGAAGTACTCGCCGAGCAGTTTCTCACCCTTCGTGTCGAGGTCGGTTTCGTCCTCCGGGACGTGGTCGAACTCGGCGGCGAGGATGTCACGGGCCTCCTCGAACGTGACGCGGGGGAACGGGTCGGTCGGGACGGTGAGTTCGACGCCCAGCGTCTCCAGTTCGTCCGCAGCGTTCTCGTTGACCCGTTCGAGCGTATGGCGAAGCGACTCCTCCTGAACGTCCATTACGTCGTGATGGTCGTCGATGTACGCCAACTCGACGTCGAACATCGAGATTTCGGAGACGTGACGGGAGGTGGCGAACGCTTCCGCGCGAAACGCGGTTCCGGTCTCGTAGATTTTGTCGAACCCGGCCGCCATGAGCATCTGCTTGTACAGTTGCGGGCTCTGGGAGAGGAACACTTCCTCGCCGTAGTAGACGACGGGGAACAGTTCCGCGCCGCCTTCCGCACCTTCCTGCGAGAGGAGGGGCGTATCGACGTTGCGGAATCCCTCGCCGTCGAACCACTCCTCCATCGCGTTGACGAGTTTCGAGCGGAGCGAGAACACCGCGTACGTTTCGGACGTGCGGAGGTCGATGCTCCGGTTGTCGAGTCGCGTCGAGAGGTCCGACTCGATGTCCTTCGCCACTTCCATCGGAAGCGGGGAGTCGGCCTCGCTGATGACCTCCAGCGCGGACGGCATGAGTTCGACGCCGCCGGGCGCTTGGTCGCTCGCCTTCACCGACCCGGTAATGCGCACGACGTCCTCCTTGCCGAGGTCGTTCGACGCCTCGAAGAGGTCCTCGTCGTCCCCCTCCTTGAACACGACCTGCGTCTGTCCTTCCCGGTCCCGGACGATGACGAAGGAGAGTCCACCGAGGTCCCGAATGTCGTGGACGTGTCCCGCAATCGATACCGTCTCGCTGTCCTGTTCTTCCGTGATGTCGTCAGAATACGTTCGCTCTATCATTATCTCGACTACGCTCTATCGTGTTCCCACCGAGTCTGTCGCGGATATTGATTCTTCCGACTACGGGTCGAAAATGGGAGAAATAATCGGGATAGTCGGGTGGATCAGTTGATGGTCGTGTGCTCGCTCTCCTCGTTGAGCGCCAGATTCGCCGCGATTTCAGCGTTTCGCATCGCGTACTGGGCGGTGTGTTGGAGACTGACGAGTACGTCACGGACTTCGAGAAGGTCGTCGTTCGACATCTCTGGCAGGTCGGACAGGATATCGGATTCCCGGTCGCCGAGTTCGTGGAACTTGTGTCTCACTTCGAGCGTCAGGTCGTAGTCCCGTTCAACGCCCGCCTGCACCGCCAACGCGGTCATCTCGTCCACTTGATCCGTGAATTCACGGATTCGACGCATGGTCGAACTATCGACTTCGAGCGAGTGTCCGTCCGCTTCGAGGACGATATCCGCGATGTCCTCCGCGTTGTCCGCCGTGAGTTCGAGGTTCTTCGCGATGGAACGGTAGCCGATGAGCGGGAAACCGCTGTCCAACCCGATGGCGCGGGCGATAGCGGGGTTTTCGTGTGCCGTGAAGATGAGGCGGAGGAGGAGGACGAAGATTTTGTTCGCCTGTCGTTCCCGGTTGAGTGCCCGCTGTGCGAGGTCCGGGTTCCCGTGGGCGAGCGCCTTCACGGCCTCGCCGCGCATGGTGCTGCCCGTGTTTTCCAACCGTTCGAGCAGGTTGTCCAAGTCGAAGTCCTCGGGGTCCACCGAGCATCGAATGGCGATGCTCTCCGGCGTCTCCTCGATGACGCCGAGACCCATCAACTGCGTCTCGGCGTTGTAGACGGCGTTGATGTGGCTGCTTTCGAGCGTCTCGTCGCTCACGACGTGAATGACGCGCCGTCCCAAAACGTACTGGGCGACGATGGCGCGTTCGACCGCGTCCGCGTCCAACTGCTCGGTGTGAATCGTCGCCTCCGACTCCTCGTCGTGGGCCGACTCGGGGAGGACGGTGAGCGTCCCCTTGCCGCTGATGCGAAGCGACACCTCGTCACCCTTCTCCACCCCATGTTGTTGTGCCCACTCCGCCGGGAGGGTCATCGCCAACGTCGATGGCCCTAATCGTTGTACCTTCCGTGTTTCCATATCCTTTCATCCGCGTCAGAAGCCTTAAACTTCACCGTATGCCACTAAATGCCTCACGATAGTTTCAACATTCTTCGTTCGAACCGTCCGACGCGTACTTTCCGCCATCCGCGGAGGGACTCGTCCACGTCCTCGTCCCCGGTGTCAGTTCGAAGCACGCCGATCCCGTCCAGTTTCGTCTTCGAGGCGACGATTTGCACGTCCGAGCGGCGAATCACATCCGGCGAAATCTGGTGGTTTCCCCGCCCGAAGACGAACCCCTGTCCGCCGATGGGCGAGACGACGATGACGTTCTCGTCGCCGAGTGCGGCGAGGAGTTCATCCTCGTTCGCGTCGCGGGCGACCACCTCCCCGTCGCGCCACACGTCCACCCCGAGCGGCGACCCGTCGAATCCCAACTCGGACTTGATGGCCCCGACGGTGCTTCCCGGCCCGAGAACGTAGGTGACGCCCGGTTTCACGTCGTCCGCGACGCCGGCCGCGAGGCTTTCGACGGTCCCGCCCCCGAGTTGCTTGCTCGACTGGAGCGACTCCGCTATCGGAACGCTGGCGATGGCTTTCAGTTCGGCACGCACCTCGCCCGCACGGTAGGCCTCCTCGTCGATGTCGTTCACCTCGCGCTCCTCCACGCGGTCGAACGACGCCGCGACCCGTCCCGCCGCCTTCGGCGTCACCGCGAACACCGAGGAGTAGATCTTCACCCCGGCGGGGACGCCGAGCATCGGGACGTCCTCCTCGGACTCGGCAATCGTCTCTGCCACGTCCACGGCGGTTCCGTCCCCGCCGACGAACAAAATCAGGTCGACCTCTTCTGCGACCAGTTTGCGAACGGCCTCGCGGGTGTCCGCCGCGCTCGTGTCCCCTTTTCCGGGTTCGCCGACGATTTCTGGGTCGAATCCCGTGGCGCGTGCCTCTTCTGCCCCCATCTCACCGCCGTAGGTCAACAGTTCGACGTCCGGCGACCGGTCATACAGCGCCGACAGGGCGTCCACGGCCCGCTCGGGTGCGCGTTGCTCCGCTCCGCGGTCCCGCGCCTCCGCTACTTTTCCGTCGGTACCCTTCAGGCCGACTCGCCCGCCCATCCCCGCGATTGGGTTGACGACCACGCCGATTCGCATGACCGGGTCTTGGCGTGCGCGGAGGAAAGGCGTGTGGGTATCGACAGGGTAGGTGACGTTATCCCATCAGACACCAGTCCACTGGGTGTAGTTCTCAAACCTTAAGAGAGAGCGCAGACAACCGCCGGGTATGACCCCACTCGAAACCGTTCCAGCAAACGCGGCAGGTATCGTCGTTCTCGTCGTCGGACTCGCGTTCACCGTGGCGTGGCTCGCCTACTTCTACCGTTAGGCGTCCTCGTCCGGCGCTTCGACCCGCTCGCCTAGCCATTCGACCGCCTCTCGGACGGTTTCCTCGTCCGTCCCCTCGATTTTGACGCGCACGTAATCTCCCGGATAGCTCCCGACTTTCACGTCGAACCGCTCGCGGAGCGTCTCGAATCGGTCGAGGAGCGCGCTCTCGGGTTCGCCTGCCGAAACGGTCCCCGTGTAGTACGGGTCGCCGTCGAACTCGTCGGCGATGCGGTCGAACATGGCGTGCATCTCGCTCGGCACGCCCGGCAGGACGTAGATGTCCTCGATTTCCGCGCCGGGGGCGACGCCCACCTCGTTCGGAAGCATGCGCGACCCCTTCGGGAGGTGGGTCGTCCCGCTCGTCAGGTCGGCGTGCGAGTAGTCCGAATGCTCCTCTATCCACTCGACGGCTTCCTCGTGTTCCTCGACGGGGACCCCGACGGCCGCCGCGATTCCCTCCATCGTCAAATCGTCGTGCGTCGGGCCGAGGCCGCCGGTGACGAGGACGGCGTCATACTCGGCGCGGGCCTCGTTCACGACGCGGGCGATGTCGGCTATTCGGTCCGGGACGACGAACACCCGTTCCACGGCCACACCTCGTTCGGTCAGTCGCTCGCCCAACCACGCGGCGTTCGTGTTGACGGTATCCCCGGAGAGAATCTCGTCTCCGACTGTTACCAGCGCAACGTTCATACGAACCCGTTGGCCGCGATAAAGAAAAGTACTCTCACATTCCGGGCGGCGGCCCGTCGCCCATGTCGTCGTCGGAGATGTCCATGTTCAGGCCCATCTCCTCCCGTTCGCGTTCGAGTTGCCGAATCTGGTAGCGGTAGTACGCCAACCCGATGACCCCGATGATGAGCGCCAGTCCCACGATGCCCGCGAATATCCACTTATCGCGGCCGAGGTAGTAGCGGACCGAGATGCCGTCCGACGATACCGGGGACGACCAGATTATGTGTTCCCGACCGTCTTCCATCGTCGTATCGTAGCTACCGGGTCGAACGTCGCTCAGCAGGAACGTATCGACGCGCATACCGCGGGGGATGGTGACCTCGTACGTCTTGTCCTTCAGGTAGGTCGGGACGTAGAACGTCTTCCCCTGTCTCGATGCCGTGTACGCGAGCGTTCCTTCCCCTTGTGGCGGCTTGATGATGGTCGATGACTTCGTCTTCTTCACCGTGATTTGGTCGGCCCCGACGACCGTTCCGTTGGGATACCGGAACTGCACGGCCGAAATATCGACGGGTGCCTCCTCGCCGAAGGACTCCTCTTGGTGGATTTCGAGGGTTCCCTTCTTGTTCAGTTCGTATATCGCCTGATACTGGTGGCTCGTGACGTTGTACGTCACGTTCTGTGACGTGTCCCAGTCGTACGTCGCGTTCTTCGAGAGTTGCTGTTGGCTGATTTCGCCCGGCCCGAACATCGAGGTACAACCGGCGCTGGCCGCGAGGAGGAAGAGCAGACCGATCGCGAGGGCGAACCGTTTCCTCATGGAATTACACAACGAATTTCCGCCGGGATGTAGCCGCCGATGCTGGCGAGCAGTCCCGGTGGATCGGTGTTCTCCGTGCAGACGATGCTCTGTTCCAACACGCCGAGTCGCTCGACGGTCACGATGTCCTGTGCGTGTCCGGCGCGGTTGACCGTTGCCCGGACCTCACCCCGCGTCGCGCTGTTGACGTTCACGCGGCCGTTTCCGCGCGTCCAGTCGAACAAGCGGTCGCGCTCGTCGTCCGAGAGGCGCGACGAACCGCCCTCGTCGTAGACGAACTCCATCGCCAAGTGCTGAACGAGACCGAACCGCTCGACCACCTGTTCCGGTTTGCCCGGACCGAGACCGAGTTCGGCCGCCGGAATCCGAACCTCCCGTCCGGCGTCGAGGACGAATCCGTCGTCGTCCCACGATTCGAGCGTTCCGACGTAGGGTTCGCCGTCCCGGAGAGTCGGCGTGATTTCGCCCCACTCCTCGGAGAGGAGGTTCCGGGCGATGACCTCGTCCTCGCCTTCGACCGTCACCGAGACGAAGTCGTCGTGACGGACGCCGATGTCGTATTCGACGTCGAGGTCGCCGAGCGTGTTGTGGATGAGCGATCGGAGGCCGTCGAGTGCGCGTCGTTTTGCGTCGCCACGGACGTACACTTTGGTTGCGAGAACGACCATTATGCACCGAGCGTCTCGACGTTGAGTTCGTCTTCGAGGCCGTCGATCCGGTCCTCCATGGATTCGACGAGCATCGAGTTTTCCATGGATTCGAGCGGGGACCCGCATTCGGGACATTCGAAACCGAAGTCCATCGCTTCGCCGAACTCGAAGCGAAGCGAGCAGATCTCACAGAGGTAAAACTCGTGGTTTCGTTCGTACTCTTGGCGCTGTTTCAGCGCGTCGAGCAGGCGATACATCTCGTCCTCCAAGTTCTCCGGTATCTTGTCGTACTCGAAGGTCCAGAGGTAGGTGAGCCAGCCCGAATCCTCGTCACGGAGGCGTCGATACGTCGCCAAGTCGTTCTCGTACAGGATGAACAGCGCCCGTCGAACGTCGTTGAGTTCGAGGTCGAGTTCTTCGGCGAGTTCCTCGTCGGTCACTTCGCCGTCCGGCGGCGCGGCGGCCACCGGCATTCCCTTCGGCCCGACCAGTTCGTGAAGATATTTCTGAATCACCGGGTCGCTTAACAGGTCCTCGAAAGCCATTGATATGTTATATCGGGTCGTTCATCTGTTTAAAACCATCGGGAGCGGGTTGCGGGATGTCGTTTCGTTGGAACTGTCCCGGAACAGTTGATTTCCTGTTACAACAGTCATGCCCGACGCGAGCCGCTCTTTCTATCGATTCCCCGCTTGGAATTGGGCGAAGACCACAAGAAACTTAACCTATCAGCGTTCTGAGTGTGACGATGCAAGTCGGGATAGACCCTCAACAACTCGGACTCCAACTGGGAAGCGGTGCCGTCATCGGCGGTATCATCGGGTTCGCCGCGAAGAAAATCGCGAAGCTCATCGCGGTCATCGTCGGCCTCGAACTCGCCCTGTTCAAGTTCCTCGAATCGCGCGGAATACTGTCGGTAGACTGGGAGAAACTCTCAGCCGGTATGCTGAAAACCGGTCAAGCGGCCGGAAACGGTACGCCGCCGTCGTGGATCACGACGCTCCTTTCGACGCTCTCGGTGAGCGCCGGATTCGTCGGCGGTTTCATGATCGGATTCCGAAAGGGATAGCTCACCACTCCTGACTGTCGCCCCGGCGGTAGCGCTCCCGGAGACGGTAGCCGGTTACGTCACCCGACTCGGAGAGCGAAATTTCGTACTGTCCGAGGATGTCCTGGGTGTCCGGAATCGCGCTCCGTTCTACCATTTCGACCACGACTTCCCAGCCGTCGCCGTCGTCCATTATTTCGATGATACCGTCGAGCGGATGCCCGACCAAATCGTCGGCGACGCTCTCGACGGTCTCACGGACGTCCATCACGTCGAATTCACCGTTCTCCGCGGGATTTTCTTCGTCGTCCTCTTGGTGTTCGGTTTCGTTTTCGCTCACGTTCTCCTCCTGACTACTCTCATCGTCGTTTTCCGAGTCGTTCCCGTCCTCGGGAGCATCGTCTATCGTCTCGTTATCCGGACCGTGCTGGTGGCAAAAACCGTCGTTCCGTGCCGGGCGGGAGCATCGCTCTCCGTCCTCCGTGAGCGCCCGGCACTGTTCTGCTTCGGACATGCTTTCTCAGTCGGTGCTTATGACGTACTGGCCTCGGGCGACGCGACTTCGACCTGCTCGAAGTCGACCTCGTCGTCCGAGGAGGCTCGTTCTAACTTCGCCATCTCCTTTGCGTAGTGGAGGAACGTGTCGACCGACGCGACTACGACGCGCGCCTCGACGGTCAGCACTTCGATACCCACGACGGAGATACGCGCCCATACGTCGATGACCACGCCTTTGTCGAGGATGCGGTCGAGTACGTCCGCGAGACTGGATGAGTTTGGGTCTGCTTGTACCATGGTTGTTCACGGGAACCGAATCCCTAGGATGGAAAGTGCAGGTGGACGATATTTCACGCTTAGGGCCGACACTGCAAGTTACTTTTAACCGGCAACGAATCGGCTAGCGGTTTTCGCCGGGAACGGCACCGAACCGGAAGCCGGGTTTGCAGGCACACGTATTATGGCACTCGGTCCCGATTCGCTTTCGGGGGAACGATGACCGAACAAACGAGCGGTTCCGAAACGGGCGAGTTAGACGACGTACTCGGTCGCCTATCTGCGGCGGTAGAAGGGCAGGAGGAGGACGGCTCGAGGGACGACGAAGGGTCGGAGGAATCGGTCGACGTAGATGAGATCACCGATTCGGAGGGCGAGATCGACCTCTACGATGCGAGGGACGTCGGACGAGCCGTCGCCGGGGACCTCATCGGGTCCCCGCTCGACAACGTCGTCGAAGTCGAGGAACAGGACGAAGACGGGTGGCGGGTCGTCGCCGAAGTCGTCGAGCGAAACTCGATTCCGGACACCCAGGACATCCTCGGACGGTACGTCATCAGCCTCGGACCGGATGGCTCCGTCCGAGGCTACGGCCGCGCCGGTCGATACCGACGCGGCCGCGTCGAAACGCAGAACGAGATCTTCGACGTCGAAGAGCGGTAACTGGGGGACGATATGACCGAAGAAGAATCAGGAACGGTACGAAAGCTGGTGGAACAGAACGTGGGCGAAGAACTGACAGCCGAGCAGTTGGTGGACGAACTCACCGAGATGAAAACGGAGAACGGGGAAACCGTCGGTCGGGACCTCGGTCGTCTCGTCGGCTGCGGGCTCGGAATGCTCGTCGGTCGGAAGGTCGGCGAGTCGCTCGGGAACCGTCTCGAAGCCCGATTGGAGGCCGAGCGAGAGGTCGAGGAAGGCGAGGAAACGGGCGACGAAGAGGGGGAGAAAACCCGCGAACAACTCGTCCGCGAACGGGTCCAAGACGCCTTCGAAGTGAGCAAGGAGGAGGCAAAGGAGATGATCGCCACTGCGAGCAGCATCGGTGGAGGCGAACACGAAGACGAGGATGAAGCGGAACAGTCCGCTGACGGCGGTGAAGACGAAAACGAGCAGTCGTCCGAAGACGAAGAATCCGAAAGCGAACAGTCGGAAAGCGAAACCGAAGACGAGTCGGAAGAGTCGGAAAGCGAGGCCGAAGACGAGGGGGAGACGGACTCCGAAATCGATCTCGACCAACTCTCGAACGAGGACCTCGAAGCGTTGGCGAACGACCTGATGGACGAACTGGACCAACGAAAAGCCGCACAGTGACGAAACTCCGACGTCTCTCGTGGAGTCGCCGGGGGGACGAGAAGAGTCGGAAACGACCACCGATACGCCGCTTTCGCGGCGTTTGCTTGCACTCTCCGCCACACGACTTATTAACGCACGTCACGTCGATTTCCAGTCGTAGGAGCACCGTCTCCATGAAACGATGAGTTCGAATCGATACGTCTACGGGGTCGTCGAAAAGAACGATTTCGAGTTCGACACGGACACCGTTGGTGACGCGGACGAGGTGTACACGGTAACGTACCGGTCGCTCTCCGCCGTCGTCTCGGATATCGACACGACGGACCCCGAACGAACCGACGAGGATAGCAAGACGCACGACGAGGTACTTCGGGAGGTCCTCGAACGCGACGACGTCGACGCCGTGGTTCCGATGCAGTTCGGCATGGCGTTCAAGGACAACAGAACCCTGAAGACCGTCCTCAGGAGCGCCCGCCGCGCGTTCACGAAGGCGCTCAACGAAGTGGAGGGCCACGTCGAACTCGGCGTCAAGATAGTGGCCGGTGAGGACGACGAACTGCCGCGCGAGGAGATTCGGGAGGACGTCGGCGAGCGACTGGCGGCCGTCGCCGAGAGCGAGACGGACGACGACCTGTTCAGCGACAGACTCGTCCTCAACCGGTCGTATCTCGTGGCGACCGAGGATCGCGAGACGTTCGCGGACGTGGTGGGGGAGATACGCGACGAGTACGACGAGGTGACCGTCCAGTTTACGGGACCGTGGGCACCGTACAACTTCGTGGACATCCACATCGGGGCCCAGCGATGATCATCGTCGACGACCTGCTGTTCAAACCGCTGGTGTCGATGGTGGACGTGCTTCACTCGCTGGCGGTGGAGGAGATGTACGACATCGCGGGCATACAGGACGAACTCAAGGAGACGCACATGCTGTACGAACTCGGAGAGTTGTCGGACGAGGAGTACGAGGAGCGAAAGACGACCCTCGAAACACGGCTCGACGTCGCGGAGACGGCCCACGAACGGCTGCGAAGCGGGAAAGTCGAGGTGAAACGATAATGGGACTCATCGAACGATTGGTCAGACTGGCGAACGAACTCTCGGACGACGACGCGAAGCGAACGTACGCCGGCGACCACGAGACGCCACGAAGCAGAATCAACTACGGGGTTTCCGTCGGCCCCATCGACTCGGGTCGACCGAAAGAACAACGGAGTCAATCGCGTCAACGTCGGCAGGAATACCTGACGAACACCCGGACGGAGGAGGATGAACTAGTCGTCACGGTCGACCTCCTCGGCGTTTCGAAGGAGGACATCGGGGTCACGTTCGACGCAGAAACGGGGACGGTCGAGATCCGGGACGGAGAGCGGCCGATAAAACGACTCGGACTCGAATGGGAGGATGCGACCGTCACGAACGCATCGTACAACAACCATGTGCTCGAACTACGCATCGAACGGGAGTTGCCGGATGAATAGTGACCGAGTCAAATCGTTCACGGAGGAGGTGCAATCGGGACTCGACGGACTCACGGAAGCGCTCGAATCGGCCGAGTCGTTCGATGACGTCTCGGGGGAAGCCGAGAAGCTCTGGAACGTGCTGGACGAGGGCGAGGACGTGCTCGACGAACTCGACCTCGCCGACGTTCCCAAGGTCGTCGACCTCTCCGAACTCCCCGACATCATCGAGTTGGAGGACACCCCCGATGCGGTGGACGAAGGCGACCCCGGCGAACTCATCGACGTTCGAAGCCTGATACGCGCCATCGAGTTCCGCGAACTGTGGTCGTCCACGGACGTCCGAAGCCTGTGGAACGAGAGCGACGAGTTCACCGACGCCCTCGAAGAAACCAGTATGGTCGCTTCGGACGAGGACGGGGACGACGGGGACGGCGACGGCGTGATGCGGAGCGACCTCAAAAACGAGGTGCAGTCCGAACTGTACGAGTCGAAGCTACAAGCTCAGCTACAGGAGAGCGTCGACGAGTTCCGCGATTCGCTCATGGACACCAGAAACGACCTGAAGGAGGTCAAGGAGGAAAACGAGTCGATGGGCGGTGCGGGACAACCGTCGTCCGACAACCCGTCGGCGTACTCCACGGCGGCGGGGTCGCGGTCGGACATGGGAGGTGTCGGCCGACACTCGACGATTCCGAAGAGCGGGTGGCACTCGTCGGGTGGCGGTTCCAAACGAATCTACGGCGACCGATTCGAGGAGGAAGAGGATGGGTGAAACCGGCCCCACCCGAAGTCAGTCCGACCTCGCCGAGATGTTGGAACTCCTCCTCGACAAGGGCGTCGTCATCAACGCCGACATCGTGGTGACGGTCGGCGAGACGGAACTCCTCGGCGTGAAACTCCGGGCCGCCCTCGCGTCGTTCGAGACGGCCGCACAGTACGGCTTGGAGTTCCCGGAGGGGACCGACATGAAGCGCGTCCAAGAGGCGGCCGGCGTCGAGGAACTCCCGGAGTCGGAAACCGTGGCCGTCGGCGTCGAAGCCGAAGAAGGGAACGAGGAAGAAGAATCCGAAGCGGAATCGGCCGACGACGAAGCGGCCGAGTCGGAGGCCGAGGAGGACGCCCAGACGGCGGAGGCCGAGGAGGACGCCCAGACGGCGGAGGCCGAACATGACGGCGATTGAAGTCGACGGCGACGACGCCGGAAAGGGACTCGTCGCCCTCGTCATCACGGTGGTCGAACTGCTCGTCGAGGCCATGGAGCGCGAGGCGATTCGACGGATGGAAAGCGGTAACCTGTCCCCCGACGAAATCGAGCGACTCGGGGCGCAATTGGCGGCCATCGAGGACGAGTTGGAGCGCCTGAAGGAGTCCGAGGGAATAGAGGAGGGCGTCGAAAACCTTCGCGGCGATTTGGACGACCTGATATCGGACGCGTTGGTCGATATGTCCGACCGCGAACCCGGCGTGGAGGGCTTCGATGGGTGACCCGACCTTCGAGGAGGGACGGTACCTCTACTGCGTCGTGGAAAACGAAGACGACGCGGAGCTAGCGGAGAACGGCATCGACGGTGAACCGATTTCCGTCCTCGTACGGAACGGCCTCGGTGCGGTCGTCCAACCCTGCGATTCGCCCTACGATTCCGACGACCTCGAAACGGTTCGCGAGTGGTTGGTGACCCATCAGTCGGTCATCGACGCCGCGGGGGAAGCGTTCGGGACCCCGCTTCCGTTCCGCTTCGATACGATTCTGAAGGGGGACGACGACGCGGTTCGCGAGTGGCTCGCGGACCAGTCGGAGATGCTCGACTCCCATTTGGACCAGTTGGCGGGCCACTGGGAGTACCGCGTCGGCGTGACGTGGGACGAAGAACGCGTTCGGGACGAACTGCGGGCCGAAGACGAGGAGTTGGCCGACCTCCGCGAACGGATCGACGACGCGAGCGAAGGAACCGCCTTCCTGCTGGAGAAACAGTACGACAATCGACTCCGCGACCTCAGGAAAGCGCGGAAGGACGAATTGACGACGCGCCTTCGGAACGAACTGGACCCGCTCGTTGCCGAATTCGACGTGGTCGATTCGAAGGGAGGCGTCCTCGAATCGAACGAAACCGAGGAGGTCGTACAGGTGTCGTTTCTCGCACACGAGGACCGCGAGGAGGAAATCGGGCGCGTATTGGACGACGTGGCGGCGGAACCGGGTATCGAAATCAGGTTTACGGGGCCGTGGCCGCCCTACTCGTTCGCACCGGAGTTGGACGCATGAAACCGACGAAGGACGACCACGCCGTCGTGGACCTGCTCGACGTGATTCTCAGGGACGGCGTCATCCTACAGGCGGACGTCATAATCACCATCGCGGACGTCCCGCTCGTCGGACTGAGCCTCAGGGCCGCCCTCGCAGGTATGTCCACGATGACCGACTACGGCTACTTCGAGGAGTGGGACGCCGCACAGCGGCAACTCGCTCGCGCGCCGGACGACCATCCGTTGCTTCCCAACGACGAGTAACCGATAAAGTCCCTGCATGGGCAACCACCGGCGGTACCCGTGGGACCGACGAGGTACGAACGCGATGGCAACAACACAGATCACGGAAGACGACGAGGGGAAGAAAGTCGTGGACGAATCGGGTGACGAGGTCGGTATCGTCTCGGACGTGGACCACGGCACCGCGCACATCGACCCGAACCCGGGCGTCACCGACAAGGTGAAATCGAAACTCGGGTGGGGAGACAGGGACGAGGACACCTACCCGCTCCAAGAGGAGATGGTTTCCTCCATCACCGACGACGAAATCCGACTGCAAGCGTAGTTCGCTTTCGACGAAGTCACTTTTCTTCCGGCGGATTCGACCCGATGGAGAGCGAGGAGGTCGGCGTGACGCGTTTTCCGTGCACCAAGTCGCCGAACACGATGCCGGCGAACTGCACGACGAGAACGAGGACCAACGGTCCGAGAAAGATGCCGTACCAGCCGAAGAGGACGCCGCCGAGGATGTAGGCGAACATCACCAACCCAGTGTGCGTCGTTCGGCCCGAAATGTAGGGCCTGATGACGGTCTGTGGCAGGAGATCCAACAACAGCAGCGAGACGACGAAGAAGGCCACCGGGAACCAGAGAAGCCGGGTTCGAACCTGGAGCGCCTGCCAGCCGAAGTATATCGTGAGCGGAACGTACACCAATTTTCCGACGACGAGGGGGACGAACGTCGCAAGCCCGGTCAACAGGGCGAAGACGGTGGGCAGTGGAAACGCCACTCCCGCGGGGGCGATTGCGGCGAACCCGTTGTACAGAATCGTCGCCGCCACGCCGACGAGCAGGATGGTGAGTACGTTTCCGAAGTACACGATTGAGAGGTCCTCGTCCACCGCCGAGAGGTAGGCCACGACGGCGCTCTCCTCGCCCATCTCGCCGCGGAACCACGACGCCAAGCGGTCCCCATCGCGGAGCGCAAAGAAAGCGAACGAAATGGAAAGGAACAGCGTGAGAAGGCTTCTGGAGAGGATTCCGAGCGATTTGAGCGCGGTCATGAACTCCCCCCACGCGGTTCCCAAGTCGGACCCGACGAGCCGTTGTGGATGCGAGAGCATCCCCGGAACGTCCGTCGAACCGGGAATCAACCGCGAGTAGTAGGCCTCGATGCCCGTTCCCGTGAACGCGCTGAGTTCCCGGACCCCGACGGCGACGGTGTAGCCGACGAGGAACAGCGCCGGAAGGGAGAGCAAAAACAGCGTGCCCGCCGCCGAGAGCGTCTTCGATTCGATCTGCCCGGCCACCCGCCGGTACACGGGGCGCGACCCGTAGTAGACGAACAACCCGAGGACGAGCGTGCCGACGAAGGCGTAGGCGACGAACGCGAGCGCCAACGCCAACGCGATTGCGAGTGCCCACCATCCCAGCCGTGACCGCCGTTCGGAACTCCCCATCGTCTTCGATACACGACCGGTCCCCAAAAGGATGTGTCCGTCGGACCGTCCGTACCTTCGAAAAAGCGACCGTAACGTTCGTTACCGCGTCTGAAGGTCGTCTTCGTCCTTGACGATACGGGTCTCCGCCTCGCCGCTCGTGTGCTCGTTCACGAGGTCGTAAAACTCGTTTTGCATCCCGGCGGGAAACGTCATGACGCCGACCCACGAGCCGTCGTTTTGCCACTCCTCGCGCTCCAAATCGCCGAACTGTCGAATCCGCGATTGTGCGCTTCCGGCGTAGTTCGCGGGCACCTGCACCGCGATCGTCACTTCCTCGAATCGAATCGGAATGACGGGGCGGAGGGCCTCGAGCGCGTCGTCCACCTGTTGGTCAACGGGTTCCATCGGGTCCACGGAAAAGCCCGCCTGTTCCAGCGCGTTTTCGATGCGCTCCGGCGGATGGGGCGCGTTGTCCATCTGCGGGTTGACCGCGTTGCGCGTGATGCGGTTGACCAACTGCTTGTGCTTTTGGTCCTGCATTTCCTTGCGCTGTTCGGCCGTTATCTGTATCTCCCCGCGCTCGATGACCTCGGGGATGATTTCGAGCGGGTCCGTCGTCTCGAAGACGTTCTCCAGATCTTCCTCGGCCGGTCTGTCCCCGCGGCTCGCGTTCTCGAACACGTCCTCGGCGGCGATGACGTCCTCGATGTCGCCGTCGAAGTCGCCGCGTTTCATGGCAAGCGCCGCGTCCGGGTCCACGAGTACCTCGAATCGAGCACCGTGCGATTCGAGACGCGCCGTCACCGCCTCGTCCAGTGATATCATACCCGATGGTAAACGCGCCCACCTAAAAGATGTTTCCCGAGAAAGGCGTCGAGATTACTCTTCCGGCTCTTCGTCGTCCTCGGATTCGAGGAGGTCGAGTTCGTCGAGGTATCCCTCCACCTCGTCGTCGTCGAGCATACGGAACTGTTCGGTTTCGACGTCGACGGTGGCGAGACCGACGCCGCCCGCCGAAAGCTGGTCGTCGTTGACCGTGCCGAGCGCGCTCAGGGCGAGGTCGATGCCGCCGTCCAAGTCCATCTCCTCGCTGTAGTTCGATTCGAGGTAATCCTGAATCTCGCCGCGGTCAGCACCGACCGCGAGCGCCTTCCACTCGTACGGCGTCCCGGACGGGTCCGTCTCGTAGAGGCGCGGTTCGCCCTTCTCGATGCCGCCGATGATGAGCGCGACGCCGAAGGGTCGTGCGCCGCCGACCTGCGTGTACTGTTGGATGTGGTCGGTGACTTCCTTCGTCAGCGTCTCGACGCCGATGGGTTCGCCGTAGCGCAATCGGTTGATCTGGGACTGGCGGCGCGCGAAGTCGATGAGTTGGCGGGCGTCGGCGACATGGCCCGCACTGGCGATACCGATGTGGTCGTCCGTCTTGTGGAGCTTTTCGACGCTGGTCTGCTCCATGAGCGGCGACCGCGTGTGTTTGTCCACCGCGAGGACGACGCCGCCTTCGGTTCGGACACCGATGCTGGCGCTACCTCGTTTGACGGCCTCTCGTGCGTATTCGACTTGATAGAGACGGCCGTCCGGGGAGAAGATGGTAATCCCGCGGTCGTACGCCTGCTGTTGGGCTTGTCCCTGCATAGTATCACTCGAAATCGAGTTCCGTCGCGCCTACGAACGAGTCATCGACCTGAATGTCGAATACGCCGTCACGGATGACGGCGGGACGATTTTCGTCCGCGAACACGACGCTTCTCTCGCCCAAAACTTCCCTTTGGCGACCTAAATACTTTTCTTCACAACCTCGCACCGTCCCGCTTACACCGCGGACGAACACGCCGACGGAATCGCCATCCACGTCGTCGATGCAGGCCAGCACCGCTCGGGCCTCGTCGGTGTGTCCCCGACGAACCCGAACCAGCGCCTCACCTGTCCCCTCCTCGAACTCGAAGGAAAACACCGTCAGGTCCGCGTCCGCGCTTCCGGCGTCCCCGAGGAAGTTCTGTGCCGCGAACCAGATACTTCGTTGGAACGACCGACGGTCGATGTCCGCGTCGGGCCACGTCTCGAGTCCGACCGCGAGATACCGCCAGTGGGGCCTGATGTGCTTCGGGAGGTGCTTCATTCGGAGCTCTGGTGTCGATTGGGTGGCGATGGGTTTGAATGGCTTGCTCTCGCGTCGGGAGGACGGGAAGCGGTTTGGCCGCTATTCGACGGACGAGCGCGTTCTTCTCGGATTTCGAAACACACCGAACCAATAGAATTAACTCCTCGCAATATGATATGTCGGACGAAGCAACAGGGCTTTCGCCGAAAGGCAGGTGTCAAAGCACCTACCCTGCTTGCTTCGAGGCTATCGAAGCATGTCCGACAACGAACCTTCTCAAGAAAAGAGTATCGCCATCAAACAGGTCGGCCTCCGCTTCCGCGGCATCGACGCAGACGACGTGGACAAGGAACTTCTCGGCGCGATTCACGCCGTGCTGGACGAGCAGGAGTTGCCCGTCAGCAGCATCCCCGTCGAACCGCGCAAGCCGTACGTTCCCCAGCAGTCGGGTCCGCATCGACCCTGAGCGGAACACGAACCGCTCGGGGATGACCGTTATTTTCGTGTCGTTCGCGGCTCGGAGCGGACACGATTGCGACGTGACGAGCGGACGGTATCGAAACTGCGGAACTTCGTCGGTATCGGCTGGATTCAGCTATTTCGACGGAGTTCGGCGATATCGGTCAGCCGAAACCGTCGACGTACTCACGCCCGTTCCGCGACCAGCACGCCGACTTGGTCGTGAACCCGCTCCACGGCGGTCAACGAGAACCCGTTGTCGGTCAGCACGTCGGCCAGATGTCCAACTGTGGACGGGTCGTCCACTTCCGGGCTGTAGAACGGTTCGTCGGGGTCGGGCAGGTCGAAGAACATCACGTCGCCGAGGACGAATTTCCGCGGGCCGAGTTCCGCAATGGCCTCGATTGCTTCGCGCTTTTCGTCATCGGAGAGGTGGTGCATGGCGAAGTTCGAGACGACGATGTCGATCTCCTCGTCCACGTTCGGGTCCCGGAACTTCCCTTCGCCGAACACGACGTTCTCGATGCCGTTCGCCTCTGCCTTCGTTCGCGCTTCGTCCATCATCCCCTCGCTGATGTCGCGACCGATGACGCGCTTCGCATGAGGGGCGAGCGCGAGGGCGATCGCGCCCGTTCCGGTCCCCAAATCGAGGACGGTATCGTCATCGTCCGGGTCAGCGTGGTCCACGACGAGCGAGACGCAGGCGCGGTACTCCTCGCTGTCCTGTGAATCGTCGTAGTCGCCCGCGATGTCGGAAAAGCGGTCGGCGTGTTCCTCAATCGTCTTCTTCATACCGCCCACGTTTCACGCCGGGGGCTATGAAATCGTCGGAGCGAATCGTTCGATTTCGCTCGGCGAGACGACCCCATTCCCGGAGTCCGTCCTCGATTTGCTCGGGGGAAAAGCCGATGACCTCGCCCACTGCTTTCAGTTCGCGCGGGCCTCGCAGGTGGAGGTGAGAGGAGGGGTCGCCGCTGACGACGAACGGCGCGTCGTACTGGACCACCAGTTCGCGGAGTTTACGGAGATCCTGTATCGCCTGCACCCGCGGGCCGCCGTCGGCGCGAAGGATACGCGACAGGTTGAACTCGACCCGGACGCCGTGTTCGGCGGCGGCCTTCGCCAGCACGTGATTGAAATCGCCGCGGCCGCGCATCGGGTGGGCCAACACGTCGATTCGTTCCTCCTCGACGGCGAAGCGATTGAGTTTGACCGTTCCCCCGTGAAACAGGAGTATCGTCGTCTTCGGGCGGAAGTTTCCGACGTGACCGCTCGCCTGCGAGGGGTTGTCCGCGCGGATTTCGAGGCCATCCACCACGTCCAGTCCGTAGGCGTCGCTGATTCGCTCCGCGTCGAAGTCGGCGCGGGAGTCGCCGTGGTTACGGACGACGATGCCGTCGTATCCGTAGTCGGCGGCGGTGGCGGCGAACCGTGCGACGGTGCCCTCCCCATCGGGAACGGCGTGAACGCCCTCGTACATTGCTCGTTTTCGGGTGTGCGGCCGCGAGACTTGGCGCTTGCGACTCGCGGTTCGGGCGACGGCGGTCCCGACCGGAGTCGGAACTGATTAGCCGTTCCAGTGACACCGGAGAGGTAAGCCCAAGCGGTTTTCCCGTCTCAACACCTAGGGCCGAAAGGTTCAGTAACAGAATGGACAGCCACCCACCGACCTCCCCGACCTCCGACGACCCCTCCGAGGATGACCTCGAATGGTGCCATCAGGCCGTTCAGGGAGTTTCCCGAACGTTTGCCATCACCATCGATCTCCTCGATGCGCCGATGGCCGATGCCATCTGCGTCGGATACCTCCTCTGTCGTGTCGCCGACACCATCGAGGATGCGGGCCACATTCCGCCCGCCGAACAAACGAGTCTCCTCTATCAGTACGACGCCGTCCTCGACCCGACCGATTCGACGACGATAGACGAGTTCCGGGAGGCGGTAGACCAGTGGATACCGGACGACGAGGGCGACGACGATGCCGACTGGTCCGTGGTCGCGAACGCACCTCGAATCGTCAAAACGTTCGACGCCTGTTCGCCGTCCGTCCGCGAGGCGATTCGACCGCCCGTCCGCGAACTCGTCGGCGGCATGGCGATGTTCGTCGAACGACACGCGGACGAGGGCGGCCTTCGAATCGGAACGCGGGCCGAACTGGAGGAGTACTGCTACTACGTCGCCGGAACCGTCGGCGAACTCATCACGAACCTCGTCTGTCGGGACGCGGACTCGGCGCAAGCGAACCGCCTCCGCGAAACGTCCGAGTCGTTCGCACTCCTCCTGCAACTCGTCAACGTCACCAAGGACGTGTACGTCGATTACCACGACGAGAACAACGTCTACCTCCCCGAGACATGGCTCGAAGACGCCGACGTACCACAGGACGACCTCTGTGATCCCGAACACAGCGACGACGTCGCGGACGTCGTCGCCCGAACAGCGGACCACGCCCACAGTTTCACCGACGACGCCCAAACGTATCTGGAGAGCATGCCGCGCGAACGCGGCAATCGCCTCGTCGCGTGGACGATTCCCTACCTCCTCGCCGTCGGCACGCTTCGTGAAGTGCGAAAACGGCCGGAAGACGCGCTTCGCCGCGCCGGAGTCAAGGTGTCCCGCGAGGAAGTCCACGCCCTCATCACCTCGCTCGCGGGCGGCGTCGAACGCGAAACACTGGGCGAGTTGCGGCGCACGATTTCTGAACGGCCGTTCCACCTGTCCTGATTTTCGGTTGGTCGCTGTTCTCGATTCGTCTACGATATCGGTACCGTCGACAGTCGTGGCTCAGTATTCGTAAAAGCCCCTACCGGTTTTCTTGCCGAGGTCGCCCGCGTCCACCTTGCGCTTCAACAGATAGGCGGGTTTGTATCGGTCGCCGAGTTCCTCGAACAGCGTCTGACTGGCGTCGAGACAGATGTCCAGTCCGATGTGGTCCGCGAGCGTGAGCGGACCCATGGGGACGTTCGTTCCGAGCGTCATTCCCTTGTCGATGTCCTCCTTGTCCGCGACGCCCTCGTCGTAGGCGCGGATGCCCTCGTTGATCCACGGCATGAGGATGCGGTTGGTGACGAATCCGGGTTTGTCGTCGGACTCCCACGTCTCCTTGCCGAGTTCCTCCGCGAGGTCGTGGGCGAGGGTGACGACGGCCTCGTCCGTCTTCTCGCCGACGACCAACTCGACGCCCTTCATGATGGGGACGGGGTTCATGAAGTGCAGGCCGACGATTTTCTCTTCGCGGTCGGTGACGCTGGCGATGGTCGTTATCGAGAGCGTGCTGGTGTTCGTGGCGAGGACGACGTCCTCGGGAAGCACGTCGTCCAACTCCGCGAAGATGTCCTGTTTGATGTCCATGTTCTCGACGGCGGCCTCGACGACGAAGTCACAGTCCGCGAGGTCGTCGAGTTTGGTCGTACCCGTAATATTCGAGAGCGCCTCGTCGGCCTCTTCCCGACTCATCTTGTCCTTTCCGACGAACCGGTCGAGACTGCTCTCGATGGTGTCGAACCCGTTTTCCACGAACTCCGTCTCGATGTCGCGCATGACCACGTCGAACCCGTTCGTCGCGGCGACTTGCGCGATGCCGCTGCCCATGGTGCCTGCCCCGATCACGCCGATGCTGTCGATGTCGGAAAGCGTCCGCATGGTGGCGACTGCTCCGGGAGCGGTTGTAAGGATAGCGGAACGCGAGCGGGAGGACAAAATCTGTTGACACAGTAACTATCCGGACAGGTCGGATGGCGAAACATTCAATATGAGTGAGTGGGAGAAAGAAACGAATCGGTGAGGGCAGTGAGGGAACACGAGACAGGCGAAGATGACGTGACCGAACCGACGGACGTGAAATACGTCGGACCAGCGACGGCGGCGGTTCTCGAAGGCGTGTCGTTCGGCGTCGAGGACATCCGGAACCGAACCGTCTCCTACGAGATGCTCCGCGGAGCGGGCGTCAATCCGGGCGTTGCGGGGCGTCTACGGCGCGAACACTCCCTTTCGTGGTCGTTCGAGTCGGGCAACGACCTCCGAGGACGGTCCACGCAGGTCCGCGGTCTTCGAGACGAAGAGCGCGCGTGGATCGCGGCCAGTTCCGGCGACTGGGAACGTGAGACACCCGAAACGGCCACGACCGACGGGAGCGGGGACGCGAAGGCGGAGGAAGCGGCGTGGCGCGACCGGAGCAGTCCCGACCCCGTGACCGACGTGCCGGAAATCGACGAGCGACTGGCCGAGGAACTCGCGGAGGCGGGTATCACCTCGGTTCGGAGTCTCGCCATCGCCAACCCGGAACGAGTCGCAGACTCGCTCGCGTTCGACCAAGATCGAGTTGTCGAATGGCGCGATTCCGCCCACGAACTGCTGTGAATTTACTACTATCGTAGTTTTCTATTCGCACAATAGAGCTATTGAGAAGGCTGAAATCAATCGTTTAGGTTCGGGCGCTACCAGTACACTCTTATATATCGTCGGCGCAGTTCGGAATGATGATTCCGCTGACTGACTCGCAAGTCACGCGAGACGGCAAAGCACTCATTCTCGCTCACGACCACGGGCTGGAACACGGACCGTCAGCCGACTTCGGCTCCGTTCCGGAGACGCTTGACCCCGAGAAGGTGTTCGAAACCGCGACCCACGACGCGGTCACGTGCCTCGCTGTCCAGAAAGGCCTCGCGGAGACGTACTACCCCTCCTACGAGGACGACGTGAACCTGCTCGCCAAACTCAACGGGACGAGCAACCTCTGGATGGGCGAACCGTACTCGCCCCAGAACTGGACGGTCGATTACGCCGCCGAACTCGGCGCGGACGCCGTCGGGTACACCGTTTACTCCGGTTCGAACCACGAGTGTAACATGTACGAGGACTTCCGCGACGTGCAGGAGCGGGCACACCGCGAATACGACATGCCCATCGTCATGTGGTCGTACCCGCGCGGACAGGGCCTCAAGAACGACACCAAGGAGAGCACCATCGCCTACGCGACCCGAATCGCGCTCGAAATCGGCGCTGACATGGCGAAGGTCAAATATCCCGGCTCCCGCGAATCCATGGAGTGGGCGGTCAAGTCCGCCGCGGACATGCCCGTCGTCATGAGCGGCGGTTCGAAGACCAGCGACTACGACTTCCTCTCCAGCGTCGAAGCCGTGATGGACGCCGGTGGTTCCGGACTCGCGGTCGGTCGCAACGTCTGGCAGCGCGACGACCCCGAGCGAATCCTCGACGCGCTCGAAAAGGTCATCTTCGAGGGCGCAACCGCCGACGAAGCGCTCTAACGATGGATACGGTTGAAAAAATCATCGCGACCGTCGCCGCCGCCGCGCCCGAAATCCGCGGCGGTCTCACCGGCCGCCGTCGGAAGGCGGACGAGGAGAACCCAAGCGGGGAAATCCAGATGGCGGCGGACGTGTGGGCCGACGAGCACCTCGAAGCCGAGTTGACCGCCATCGACGGGGTCGGCGAGTTCGCGAGCGAGGAACGGGAACACGTCGTCGAGTGTGGCGAGGGTCTGTCGGTCGCCGTCGACCCGCTCGACGGGTCGTCGAACCTCAAATCGAACAACTCGATGGGAACCGTCGTCGGCGTCTACGACGCGCCGCTCCCGGCGAAGGGAACCGACCTCGTCGCGGCGGCGTTCGTCCTCTTCGGCCCCATCACGACGATGATGGTCGCCCGCGACGGGTCGGTGACGGAGTACGTCGTGGAGGACACCGCGGTGCAAGGCACCGCGGAAGAGTCGAGCGGCGAAGCGCCGCGAGACGGCGAACGACGAGTCGTCACCGAGGACGTCTCGCTTCCGGACGACCCCACCGTCTACGGGTTCGGTGGCCGCGTTCCGGACTGGCCCGAGGCGTTCACGGCCTACGCACGCGAGGTCGAGAACGAACTCAAACTACGCTACGGCGGTTCGATGATCGGGGATGTGAATCAAGTACTGACCTACGGCGGCGTGTTCGCCTACCCCGGACTGGAATCGCGCCCGGAGGGAAAGCTCCGTCTCCAGTTCGAGGCCAACCCGATGGCGTACATCATCGAGTCCGCGGGCGGCCGGTCCTCCGACGGCGAGACGTCGATTCTCGACGTGACGCCCGAGGGGCTTCACCAGCGAGTGCCGCTGCACATCGGCAACGAGGACCTCATCGAGCGTCTCGAATCGACGCTATAGCGCTTCGGACCGTTCGTTTTTCTTTCGGGGTTGTGGACGGGTTTCCCGGCCGTTAGGCGACGGATCACGTTTCGAGCGACTGGTTCGTTCCTCCCGTCGTGGTTCCGGGAGTCGCCGGTGTCGTTTGCGGTCCGGCCGTCGTCGCAACCGTCGTGGGGCCAGCGGTCGCGGTCGGGCCGCCGACGGTCGTTTGTGGTACGGTGGTCTGGCTGGGACCGCCGACTTGGCGGATACACGCCTGCAGGTCGCTCTGCTGTGTCGTCGCGACTTGCTGGCCGTTCGAGTCGAATATCGTCGCGTTGACGAAGACGTACCCGTCGGCATCCAAGTCAGCGGTCGTGTTCGTCCACGACACCGTCCCGTTCGGCTGCTGTACGAAGTCCGCCGCCGAGACGTTCCGTGTCACCAGCACGCCCGACTGCGGGTTCGAGGCGTTCACCAACACCGCCTGCATCCGATAGTCGGCCGGTTGCGCCGCGTTCACCGTGATTCGCGTACAGGTCAGATTCACGCTCGCCGGTGCGATAGGTGGTCCGGTCGTCGCCGTCGTGGTGTTCGTCGTAGTTGTCGGCGGCGCAACGGTGGTCGTCGTCCCGTTCGGCGTCGTTGTCGTCGGAGTCGTCGTGGCGTTCGTCGCGGTGGTCGTAACCGGATTCGGTGTGGTGGTCGCCGGTGCGGTCGTTATGGTAGCTGGCGGTGCCGCGGTCGTCGGGTTCTGAGCGGTGGTCGACGGAGTCGATGTCGCCGGTTGCGTCGTCTGCGTCGGCTGTGCCGTCGGTTGCGCTCCGCCGCTCGCCTCGTTCTGGGCTACCGACCGAAGCGTTTCGGGCGGAACGGTCGTTCCCGGTTGTAACTCATCCGACGCCTGTGACGTCCCCGAGAGGGCTGCCTGTCGGATCTGATCCCCGTCGGTTACGCTTCCCGCGGTCGCTCCCTGCGTCGCGCCGGCGGCCGCGCCGAACGATATCGCCTGCACTTGCCGGACGGTCGCCTGCTGCACTTGCGTGATTCCGCCGAGCGCCGCCCCGCGCGAGGCCGCCTGCAACTGCGTCACCGACGCTTGCTGGCTCTGTGAGATAGCTCCACTCGATGCTCCCTGCGTTGCCGCCTGTACCTGTTTAACGGAGGCTTGCTGGCGTTGGCTCGCCACGACGCCACCCGCACACGCCCCTCGGGCGGCAGCCTGTACTTGCGTGACGCTCACCTGCTGACTCTGCGTGATGGCACCCGACGCCGCCCCGACGCAGGCCGACTGAATCTGTGTGATACGGACGGTCTGAACCTGCGTGATGCCTCCCTGTGACGCCCCTTTCGCGGCGGCTTGAATCTGTTCGACGTTCACGACCTGCTTCTGGACGGCTCCCTGCACCGCGCCCTGTGCCGACCCCTGTGCGACGACCTGAATCTGGACGATGTTCACGACTTGAATCTGCGTGACGCTCAACGCGCCGGCGGCCGCGCCGCGGCAGGCCGCCTGAATTTGCTTGACCGTCGCTTGCTGGACCTGCGTGAGTCCACCCGTCACGGCACCCTGTGCCGCCACCTGAATCTGCGTTACGGACACCTGCTGAACCTGCGAGACGGCACCCGCCGCGGCACCGCGACACGCCGCTTGCACCTGCTGGACGGTCGCCTGCTGAACTTGCGTGACGCCGCCGCGCGCCGCACCTATCGCGGCACCTTGCACCTGTTTCGCGTTCGCGCGCTGGGCTTGGACCGCGCCGCTCGCGGCCCCTTGCGTCGCGGCCTGTATCTGTTTCACCGAGACGCTCTGTCTCTGATCGAGTGCGCCGAACGCGGCCCCCTGTCCTGCCTCCTGAATCTGTGAGACGCTCGCTTGCTGGTTCTGCGTCGCGCCGGTTGCCGCGCCCTGTGCACCACCCTTCGCTGCGGCCTGCACCTGCGAGACGGTCGCTCGTTGGCTCCCGGCCGTCGCACCGTGTGCTGCGCCGAACGCGGCGGCCTGTATCTGCGTCACCGTGGCCCGCTGGACCTGCGTGGTCGCACCGGCGGTCGCACCCTGTGTCGCCGTCTGAATCTGCGTGACGTTCGCGTCCTGACTCTGGAGGAGGGTCCCGTGTGCCGCGCCGCGCGCCGCCGCCTGAATCTGCGTGACGTTCGCCTGCTGGTTCTGGGAGACGGACTGCACTGCACCCTGCACGGCGGCTTGACGCTGCTGTTGGGTGATCGTGACTCCTTGTCTCTGTGCCAACGACGCACCCTGCACGGCACCGAGCGTGGCGGCCCGTTCACGGGCCGACTGATTTGTCGCCGTCCGTTGGAGGAGAGCGCTGTTTCCCTCGCTCGCCGGTAACAGCGGAAGCGTGGCTGTCGATGCCGACGGTGCTGGCGGCGTGGCGGACGTTGCTGAAGCCGATTCGGGCGATTTCGAAAGCGAAACGACGCCGATGCTTGCGGTGCTGACGAGGAGTACGAGGAAGAGGGCGAGTGCGGCCCGTGCGAATCGAGTCATCGGATACGACTCACACGGCAATGGCGCACGTTAACTACGGGCATCGTTAATTCCGTTCTCCGAATCACCGGCCAATATCGGTCTTGATTGCCGAATCCGAAACCACCAATACCGGAAGTAGTGAAAGATAATCGACAGGGTAATACACGTTTCGAGCGACCGTGGCTGTTCGCACACGGACCCGAATATAATCGGTGTTCCATTTATACGAAATAAAACTCTTGGGGCCGATGATTTCACTTTCGTTGCCAGTTTTCTAGGTGTCTAGATTCACCCTTCTTTATCCATGCTGGTCAACTGCTGTTGAGCGTCGCATGAGCAACGAGTCACCATACCGTGATGACACGGGGAACCGCCCATCGGGACAACCCTCCCACGTACTTCGCGCCGAACCGGCAGTGAGCAGACCATCGTTCGATGACATCTTCGAACTGTTGTCGAACAAGCAACGGAGATACGCCATCCACTATCTCTCGACGACGGCGGACGGCGTAGCGACGCTTTCCGACCTCGTCGATCAGGTCGTCACGTGGGAGACCGAAACGTCGGCCGACGATGTTCCGGACGATTACCGACGGCGTGTCGAAGCATCGCTTCACCACACGCATCTCCCGAAACTCGCGGACGCGAACATCATCGATTACGATCCACGGAGCGAATCACTTCGGTACTGGGGTCAACCCGTTCTCGAAGAGTACGCGGAGCACGTCGCGGCGATGGAACTCCCCGACCAGTAGTCCGTCTCGATTCGTTCCGCACTGCTCTCCCCCCCGCAGACGTTTCTAACCCTCCCCCTCTCGTTTCCTTTTTCCGCCACTTCACCCACTCGCCGAGAAAATGTTGCCGCGATGGAAAGGGAAAACGGTTTGAAATCGCCTCACGGATTCACATTCATGAAAGTTCGTATCGGAACGGAGGCGACCGAGGAGGAAGCCTCGGCGATCGCCAGCGCGCTCGCAAAACACGTCGGAAGCGAGGTGGAGGTGTTCGTCGGCGACGCGGACGAACCGACGGCCACGTGGAGCGACCCCGGCGAACCGCCGGAAGACGACCTCGGACCGACGGAACGGGAAGAACTCCTCTGGGGGGAAATCGAGGACATCGAGTCGGGCGGGAAGGAAAAATACAAAGAACGCCTCTCGGAGAAGGGCAAACTGTTCGTCCGTGATAGACTCGACCTGTGGTTCGGAGAGGAAGGACTGAAGTTCGAGGACGGCCGGTTCGCCGAGTTCGACGCGGACGACCGACTGCCCGCCGACGGCCTCATTACCGGCGCGGCGGAGTTCGAGGACCGTGACCTACACTTCATGGCGAACGACTTCACCGTCAAAGCCGGAAGCATGGCCGCGAAGGGCGTCGAGAAGTTCCTCCGCATGCAACAGCGTGCGCTCCAGAACGGGAAACCCGTCCTCTACCTGATGGACTCCTCGGGTGGCCGCATCGACCAGCAGTCCGGGTTCTTCGCCAACCGTGAGGGCATCGGGAAGTACTACTACAACCACTCGATGCTCTCGGGACGCGTGCCACAGATTTGCGTCCTCTACGGGCCGTGCATCGCCGGGGCCGCCTACACCCCGGTCTTCGCGGACTTCACCATCATGGTCGAGGGAATGTCGGCGATGGCCATCGCCTCCCCGCGGATGGTACAGATGGTCACGGGCGAGGACATCAGCATGCAGGACCTCGGGGGCGCACACATGCACGCCGAACACTCGGGAAGCGCGGACCTCGTGGCCCGCGACGAGGAACACGCCCGCGAACTCGTCGCAGACCTCATCACGTACCTGCCCGATAAGGCACACGAGAAACCGCCGCGAAGCGAGCCGAAAGCGCCCGAACGGTCCCCGGAGGGCATCGACGGCGTCATCCCGAACAGTCCGAACCGGGCCTACGACATGACCGACCTGATAGAGCGCGTGGTCGATGCCGACTCCTACTTCGAACTCAGGCCGGACTTCGGCGGGGAAATCATCACCGCCTTCGCGCGAATCGACGGGCGACCCGTCGGTATCGTCGCCAACCAACCGGCACAGCGCTCCGGGGCCATCTTCCCGGACGCCGCCGAAAAGGCCGCCGAGTTCATCTGGAAGTGCGACGCGTTCGAGATTCCGCTCCTCTACCTCTGTGACACGCCGGGCTTCATGGCCGGGTCGCAGGTCGAGAAGGACGCGATTCTGGAGAAGGGGAAGAAGATGATTTACGCAACGTCCTCCTCCACCGTCCCGAAACTCTCCGTCGTCGTGCGGAAGGCCTACGGCGCGGGTATCTACGCCATGTCCGGTCCGGCCTACGACCCACAGAGTATCATCGCACTTCCGTCGGGTGAAATCGGTATCATGGGACCGGAGGCGGCCATCAACGCCGTCTACGCGAACAAGCTGAACGACATCGAAGACGAGGAGGAACGCGCTCAACGCGAGCGGGAACTCCGCGAGGAGTACCGCGAGGACATCGACGTCCACCGCATGGCGAGCGAGATGGTCATCGACGACATCGTTCCGCCGAGTACCCTCCGCGAGGAACTCGTCCAGCGATACGACTTCTACGCCGGTCTGGAGAAGGACCTGCCGGACAAGAAACACGGCACGATTCTGTAGAGGGACGGAGATCGGTCGATTTAGACCCCGTTTAAGCCGCATAATCCGGTTCATAATAAAGCCCCGTTCGGGTGTGCCTGCGGATGTACGTGGAATACCCCGCGCCAGCATCCATGAGTCACCAACCCCTTTCGTTTCGATATCAGCGCACGGATTGGCTCGATTTCGGTACCATCGAGCGACTGCTCTGGGCCGTCGTCCTTCTCGCGCTCGTGGGTGATTTGCTCACGACGTACGTCGGGTTGCGGGCGGGGCTCGTCGAATCGAATCCGGTCGCACGCCACGCGCTCGGCCGATTCGGCTTCCTCTCGCTGGTCGGACTGAAGGCGTTCGCGCTCGCCGTCGGATTCGTGGGCCGGACCCTCGTTCCGCGGGAGTACGCCGCGTTCGTTCCGGTCGGCCTCGCCGCCCCGTGGGTGTTCGCCGTCGTCGTCAACCTCTCGCTGTTCCTGCCTTAAGGTTTCTTCAACGAGAGAACCGTTCGCTCGAACTCACACACGAGCGTCTCGTCGTCGCCATCGACTGTGAAGACCTCGACCTTCATCGTGACGACGCCGCGTTCGCCGTCGCTCGTCTCGCGCTTGTCCGTGACCGTGGACTGGGCGCGAATCGTATCTCCGTGAAACACCGGTTCCGGGTGGGAGACGTCGTCGTAGGAGAGGTTGGCGACGATGGTTCCGTCCGTGGTGTCGGGAATCGACACCCCCACGGCGACGCTCATGGTGTACAGTCCGTTGACCAACCGCTCGCCGAACTGGGTGTCCGCCGCGAAGTCGGCGTCCAGATGGAGCGGCTGTTGATTCATCGTCATATCGCAGAACCGCTGATTGTCGCTTTCGCTGATGGTACGTCGCTTTTCGTGTTCGATGGTTTCACCGACCTCGAACTCCTCGTAATACAGCCCCGTCATGCGAACGTCTGCGTCGAGCGAGGGAAAAATCCTGTCGGTCTGGGGGCGATTGTTGCAACCGCTCCCAATCGTTGCGCGTTCGATAGCCCCCCGTAAGCAGCCCATAACAAAGAGGCTAGTATTCGAACGGGGTGATGCTCAGGCCAAAGTCAGGTCAGGACAAATATGAAAGAACGAAACACGCGACAGGCGAGGGAGAAGCGTCGTGAGGGAACGGAGCGGACACGAGGTGACGGTGTCGGTTCGAACACGACTGACGTGTTCGATCGAGCGGTGACGCCCGACGACGCCACGTTCATCGCCGACGGCGGTATCGATTCCGGGCCGAACGTCCGAATCGGTGCCCCCGAACCCGGCGTCGAAGGGGAACCGACCACCCTGACGATGCCAACGGGCGAGGGCAGACGTGCTCACGCACGGTGGTGCGCTCACGTCGGCGGGCCGGTCGAAACCGCCCCCATCATCAGGAATCGGTCGGTGTACGTCGGAACGGAGAACGGATTCGTCTGCAGCATCGACCGGTTGGACGGCGTCAGCAATTGGCTGTTTCAAGCACCGAACGCGGTCGGTTCGCCGGTTCCGGGTGCGGAGTTCACCTACGTCGGCGACCGGAGCGGAAACCTGTTCGCGCTGGACGGGGCGACGGGAACGCGGGAGTGGACCTTTCGAACCGATGCGGGCGTCGAGGAGTCGCCGATACTCCTCGGCGATTCGCTCTACGTCGCGGCGCGAAACGGACGGGTGTCCACGCTCGACGCCGAAACCGGGGCGGAAACGTCGTCGTTCAGAAGTCCGGCACGGGCGCTCACGTCGATGCAGATCGCCGGAGACACCCTCTATGCGACCGGCCTCGACGGCGGTCTGTTCGCCCACCGACTGTCCGACGGCGACGAACGATTCCGCTTTGCGCCCTCGCTCGCCATCGCGGGTACGCCCGCAGTCGTCGGCGATACGGTGTACGTCGGAACCGTGGACGGGGACCGAATCTACGCGCTCGACGCCGAAACGGGCGAGACGGAGTGGCGATACGAGGCCGACGCCGGGATTTGGTCGTCTCCCACTTTCGTCGGCGGGACCGTCTACGTCGGCTGTGCGAACGGGGACGTTCTAGCGCTCGACGCGGCGGACGGAACCGAACGCTGGCGCGTCGAAACCGGTGCGCACGTGTGGGGGTCGCTCGCCGTCACGGACGAACTGGTGTACGTCTGCAACGACGACGGACTGCTCGTCGCACTCGACCGCGCCGACGGCGGCGTCAGGTGGTATTTCCACGCACGGGATTCGCTGGTCGGGTCGCCGGCCGTCGGCAGCGACGCCGTTTACGTCGGTGACGTGGCCGGAACGGTGTACTCACTTCCCCTGTAATCCGCTCCTGAAGCGTCTCCCGGTCCTGCTTTCCTCTCTCCGTCCTTCTCCTCTTCACTTCCTTCGTCCTTTTCCGTTCCCTTCGTTTCCTCGTCTCTCCCTTCGCTCGGTTACTTTCGTCGCTCGCGCGGTCCACACCCGCCCTCTCGTTTCACCCTCCCGATGATCGTGTTCTTTCGCGACCGTCGTGCCGTGGTATTGCATGGCGACGCGGTGACGGATGGTAAGGTCTTTCTCGCGGCGCTCCCGACTAAACGGGCAAGCCTGTCGGAGGCGTCCACACCATGGCATCTACTGGGAAGCAGACCACGGACGAACCGGAAACGGCGGTAGAAACGGCACGACGACAACTCGAACGCGCCGCGGCGCACCTCGACGTCGACCCCGGCGTCATCGCGCGCCTGCAACACCCCGACCAAGTGCACCGCGTCTCGGTTCCGCTGAAGCGGGACGACGGCGACACGGAGATATTCACGGGCTACCGCGCACAGCACGACAGCGTGCGCGGGCCGTTCAAGGGCGGTATGCGCTACCACCCCGGCGTCACCGAGGAGGAGTGTATCGGTCTCTCGATGTGGATGACGTGGAAGTGCGCCGTCATGGACCTCCCGTTCGGGGGAGCGAAAGGCGGCATCGTCGTCAACCCGAAGGAACTCAGCAACGAGGAGAAAGAACGGCTCACCCGCCGGTTCGCCGAGGAACTGCGCGACTTCATCGGACCGATGCGCGACATTCCCGCCCCCGACATGGGAACCGACGCGCAGGCGATGGCGTGGTTCATGGACGCCTACTCGATGCAGGAGGGCGAAACCCAACCCGGCGTCGTCACCGGCAAACCGCCGGTCATCGGCGGTTCGTACGGCCGCGAGGAGTCGCCCGGTCGCTCGGTGGCCATCATCGCCCGCGAGGCGTGTGAGTACTACGATTACCCCCTCGAAGACACGTCGATAGCCATTCAAGGGTTCGGGAGCGTCGGCGCGAACGCGGCGCTCTCGCTTCACGAATGGGGCGCGAACATCGTCGCCGTCTCCGACGTGAACGGCGCGATTTACGACGAGGACGGCCTCGACATCGACCGCATTCCGACCCACGAGGAGAAGCCGGAAGCCGTCACGACGTTCGACGGCCACGACCCGATTCCCAACGAGGACCTCCTCGAACTCGACGTGGACGTCCTCATCCCCGCCGCAATCGGCAACGTCCTCACCAAGGCGAACGCCCGCGACGTGCAGGCGGACATCATCGTAGAGGGTGCGAACGGCCCGACGACGACCACCGCGGACGAGATATTCGAGAAGCGCGACATCCACGTCATCCCCGACATACTCGCCAACGCGGGCGGCGTCACGGTCTCGTACTTCGAATGGTTGCAGGACATCAACCGCCGTCAGTGGTCGCTCGAACGCGTCAACGAGGAACTCGAATCCGAGATGTTGAACGCGTGGGACAACGTGCGCAGCGAGGTCGAGGAGCGCGGCGTGACGTGGCGTGACGCCGCGTACATCGTCGGCCTCTCCCGCATCGCGAAAGCGCATCAGGCCCGGGGACTCTGGCCCTAACTCGGGTTCAGTGGTCGACCTGTGTGGAATACGGACGAAACGAACGAAACGGACGGTCCTTTTTCCTATCGAAAAGAGGCGTTCAACTGACGCGTGGATGGACAGCGATCATTCGAAAGCAGCGACGGTTACCTGTTGGACAGCCCCGCTCCGACTGCAACGCCGATTGCCATTCCGATTCCCACACCGAGCGCGATGTTGTCCAGTGCGACGCCGAGTGCGGCACCGAGAGCGACACCGAGACCGATACCCATTCCCATGTTGGAGTCCGAATCGGTTTCCGAGTCCGCGTCTACCTCTTTCGTTCGAGTCATGACGATACACTGGTCGAAGAGGTGATAAACCTATCTCGTCGGTGGCCGGACCCGACGCAGCGCACCGCTTCGACGACGAGTTTGGCGACTTCGAAGGCGACACCGATGCCGAACCCGAGCGGAACGTTTCCGATCGGGACGCCCACGGAGAGGGTGAGGCTCGCGACCAACAGGAGTGCGATCCCCAACTGCTTTCGTTCGATAGTTCCGACTTCCACCATACTACTATCCATATTTCGGATGGTATAACTATTCCGTCAGGAATGGGGAGACCATCCGGATACCCCTTCGGTGGCTTAAAATCGACACCACGCGTCGCCTCCTCTATGCCACGACGAAGCGTCATGTTCACGCCGGGCGACCGACCCGAGATGATGCGGAAGGCTCCCGGAGCGGGGGCCGACGTGATAGTGTTCGACTTGGAGGACGCCGTTTCTCCCGAGCGGAAGGGAGAGGCACGAACCGCGGTTCGTGAGGTACTCACGGATCCGGCGTTCGACCCGGATTGCGAGGTGTGCGTTCGCGTCAACCCGACGGGGATCGCGGCGGACGACGACCTCCGCGGAATCGCGGACGGCGCGAAAGCGGTCGATTGCGTCATGCTTCCGAAGACGGAGTCGGCTACCGACGCGGAAACGTTGGCCCGACTCCTCGACGAACACGACTGTCGGGCGCCTATCCTCGCACTGATCGAAACCGCGAGCGGCGTCCTCAACGCCGCCGAAATCGCCGCCGTGGACGAGACGGACGCGCTCGTGTTCGGGGCAGAAGACCTCTCCGCCGACATCGGGGCGACGCGGACGGACGAGGGGACGGAGGTCCTCTACGCGCGGGAACACGTCGTCATCGCGGCGAGCGCGGAGGGCGTGAACGCCATCGACACGGTGTACACCGATATCGGAGACACGGACGGATTGGCCGAGGAGACGGAGTTCGCGATTCGCCTCGGCTTCGACGGGAAGATGGCGATTCATCCCGCACAGGTAGCTCCCATCAACGAGGCGTTCACGCCCGACCCGGAACGGATCGAGTGGGCGGAGTCGGTACTCGAAGCCAAAGCGGAAGCCGACGAGGAGGGACGGGGGGTGTTCAGGGTCGACGGCGAGATGATAGATGCGCCGCTCATCGCGCAAGCCGAGCGGGTGATGGAGTACGCTCGCGCTGACAACTGACTCGTGCCATTATATCACATTTAGGGGTATTAGCTCATCCTTATTTCGTCATGCTTAACAGTGGGTGGGTGGCATTGACAGACGATGTCCGAACAAGCCAATCCGTTCGAGAGCTTACAGGAACAGATCGACGACGCGGCGGAGTATCTCGACGCGTCCCCCGATGTCCTCGAACGGCTCAAGCACCCCCAGCGGATACTCGAAACGAACCTCTCCGTCGAGATGGACGACGGTTCGATCGAGACGTTCAAAGCCTTCCGGTCGCAGTTCAACGGCGACCGCGGCCCGTACAAAGGAGGCATCCGCTACCACCCCAACGTCAGCCGCGATGAAGTGAAGGCCCTCTCAGGATGGATGGTGTACAAGACCGCCGTGGTGGACATCCCCTACGGCGGCGGGAAAGGCGGCATCATCATCGACCCCGACGAGTACAGCGAAGCGGAACTGGAGCGCGTCACGCGTTCGTTCGCGAAGGAACTCAGACCGTTCATCGGCGTGGACCAGGACATCCCCGCACCCGACGTCAACACGGGCCAGCGCGAGATGAACTGGATTAAGGACACCTACGAGAAGCTCGAAAACACCACCGAACCGGGCGTCATCACCGGCAAAGCGCTCGAAAGCGGCGGCAGCGAGGGTCGCGTCGAGGCGACGGGTCGCTCGACCATGCTCACCGCCCGCGAGGCGTTCGACTACCTCGGCAAGGAGATGGAGGGCGCGACCGTCGCCGTGCAGGGCTACGGGAACGCCGGATGGATTTCCGCGAAACTCCTCGAAAACCTCGGCGCGAAAATTGTCGCCGTGTCGGACTCCAGCGGCGGTATCTACAACTCCGACGGACTCCACGCCCGCGACGTGAAAGACCACAAAAACGAGACGGGAAGCGTCGTCGGCTACGCGGGTACAGAAGAGGAGATCAGCAACGAAGACCTCCTCACGCTGGATGTGGACCTCCTCGTTCCCGCCGCGCTCGAAAACGCGATCGACGGCGACCTCGCACGGGACGTGCAGGCCGACGTCATCGTCGAAGCCGCAAACGGGCCGCTCACGCCCGATGCGGACGACGTCCTCACGGAACGCGACGTGCACGTCTTCCCCGACATCCTCGCCAACGCGGGCGGCGTCACCGTCTCGTACTTCGAATGGGTACAGAACCGCCAGCGCTTCTACTGGTCCGAAGAGCGCGTCAACGAGGAACTCGAAGACATCGTCGTCTCCGCGTTCGACGACCTCACGAGCGCCTACGAGGAACACGACCTGCCGAGTTTCCGAACCGCGGCCTACGTCGTCTCCCTCCAGCGCGTCATCGACGCCTACACCGAGAGCGGCAACTGGCCCTGAACGCGGAACCGACCTCTCGCGAATTGGCTTTCGTACCCGGCAATCGTCTGTTCGAACGGTCGTTACGGGCGGAAAACCGCCGACCGAAATCGCCGACCGAAGCATACTTTTCACTCGAATCGACACCGTTACTAATGACGACTGCGGTTTATTTCGACCTCGACAACACCCTCCTCGAATACACCGAGCCGTTCGGCGAGATCGCTGCTCGGTCGTTTCCCGTAGAACCGACCGAAGAGATGCTGGTGACGTACTCGGATGCGGTGTTGGAAGGAATTACCGAACTGCGGGAGAAACCGTACGAACGCGCTTTCGCCGCGGTCTGCGAGAGGTACGAACTCGATGCGGACCCGGTTGCGCTGGCGACCACACACATCGAAAACGAGGCCGAAGCCACGCGCGTTCGCCCGTCCGTTCGGCGACTGATCGAAGCCGTCTCCGCTCGGTGTCCGACCGGCATCCTCACGAACGGGGACGGACGGGCACAGCGTCGGAAAATCGACGCACACGGCCTCGAATCCCTCGTGGACACCGTCATCATCTCGAACGAAGTCGGGGCACGGAAACCCGACCCCGCGATATTCGAGGAAGCGAAACGACGGCTCGACGCGGACGAGTTCATTTACATCGGCGACACGTTCGAGGAGGACATCGTCCCCGCTCGTGAACAGGGGTTCGGGACGGTGTACGTCGGCGACGAGGCCCGACCGGATGCCCCCGTTTCGGCCGTCGATATGACGGAACTCGCGGCCGTACTCCTCCCGTTGGTGGAGTCCGACCGACGATAGATTCGGTCGACGAACGGGCATAAGCACACGACAAATTGAAGGTTTAGAAGTGTCTAATTCCGACCAGTGATGCTAAGCGACGTGATGGAAGACTACTTGAAAGCCATCTATACGCTTCAGAAGGAGGATGGGGGGCCGGTTGCGACCTCCGAAATCGCGGAGTATCTCGGGGTGACGCCGCCCACGGTCACCAGCATGGTGGAGAAGCTAACGGATCGCGGACTTCTCGACCGCGAGAAGTACAAGGGCGTGGAACTCACGCCCGAGGGCGAGACGGTCGCCCTCGAAGTGCTTCGACACCATCGACTGCTCGAATCCTATCTGACCGAACACCTGGACTACTCGTGGAGCGAAGTCCACGAGGAGGCCGACCGTCTGGAACACCACATCAGCGAGGAGTTCGAACAACGCGTGGCCGACGCGCTCGGGAACCCCACGGTCGACCCGCACGGCGATCCCATCCCCGACGCGAGCCTCTCGCCCATCGACGATGACGACACGACGCGCCTGAGCGAACACGAGGAGGGACAGCGTGTCGTCGTCGCGCGCGTCAGTGACCGCGACGACGAGGAGTTGCGCTATCTGGCCGACGCGGGTATCACGCCCGGCACGGAGATGGAGATCGTGGACGTGGCCCCGTTCGGGATGGTGACGGTCGCGGTGAACGAGGGGGAACAGAGCCTTCCGGAAACCATCGCCCGGTCGATTCGCGTCCGGGCGGTCGTCGAAGAACTCGCGTGAGATGGTGGGAACAGCGACCCCGTTAGCGACCGGTCTACAGCACGTCATCCATCGGTACGAGGGCTACGGGCCGGTGGCGGCCGCGTTCCTCGCCAACCTCCTCGCCACGTTCGGGGACAAGGGACAGCTCGTCGTCGTCACGCTGGCTTCGCGCTACGACGCAAAGCGGGTGTTCGTCGGCGCGATGGCCGCGTTTACCCTCTGGAGTACCGTCGAAATCGCGTTCGGTCACGTCATCGTTTCCGTCCTGCCCGGAACCGTCATCACGGTCCTGACCGGCGGCCTGTTCGTCGTCTTCGGCCTCTGGACGCTACGGAGTGCAGTTTCGAAGTTCACCGAGGAGTCCGACGACCGACCGCTGTTGACCGCCGGTGGGATGGACGTGGGCGTGACCGGCACGGTGATTCCCGACGGTCTGCTGACCCGAATGGGGGCCTACGGCGGCGTCCTGACGACGTTCGTGTTCATCCTGTTCGCGGAGTTCGGGGACAAGACCCAACTGCTGACCATCAACCTCGCGACGACGTTTCCGAACTCGCCGCTCTCGATATTCGTCGGCGTCATCGCGGCGCTCGGACTCAGAACCGGCCTCGACGCCGTCATCGGCGAACGGTTCGAGCGCATTTTGCCGACGAAGTGGCTCGAACTCGTCGCCGCGTTCGTCTTCCTCGCCTTCGGCGCGCTGGTGTTCGCCGAGTGGCAGGGTTTCCTCTAACCGCGCTCTTTTACTCGTTCCGGGCAAAACGGACGGCAGATGCTTGAGGTTCTCGTCTCGGCGCTCGCGGGCGTCGTCCTCGGTCTCTCGCTCGCCGCGCCTCCCGGACCGATGAACGCCGTCATCGCCGAGGAGAGCGTTCTCCGCGGCTGGCGGTCGGGGTTCTTCGCCGGACTCGGTGCGATGACGGCGGACGCCTGTTTTTTCGTCCTCGCGCTCGCGGGCGTCGTCGCCATCGTCAGGGAAGCGCCGGCCGTGCGCGGCCTCATGGTCGGCGTCGGCGGCCTGTTGATGCTGTACTTCGCCTACGGAGCGGCACAGGATGCCACGTCGACGTTCACCGATGACACGGTGGACGAGGGGGCGAGAGGGTTCAGAAAGGCGTTCGCGCTCGCCATCACGAACCCGTATCAGATAATCTGGTGGCTCACCGCGGGCGTCGGCCTGCTCGACCCCGGAAAATTGGACGTCCTCTCCGGACTGCCGGGAAACCTCACGATCACGACCGGCGGGCCGATAATAATCGTCGGATTCTTCGCGGGAATCGCCTGCTGGATAACCGGTTTTCCGGCGGCGCTGTCGGCGGCCGGAAAGCGCGTCGATTCGTTCGCTCCCGCCGTCGCGTACGTGAGCGCGGGCGTCCTCGCGCTCGCCGGGATCTCCTTCGTCTACGACGCCGCGACGACGTTCCTATAATCTACATCCGTCGGTCAGCGTCCGCCGCCGCGCGGCGACCCCGACGGTTCGGCGTCCATCTCCGGGACCTCCTCTTCGAGCCATTCGCGGAACCATTTCACGCGTTTGAGCCGACGGTGGGCGATGTCCTGTGCCGTCTCGCTCTGGACGCGGGACGACGCGTCCTTTCCGCGTTGCAACACCCGGTCCACCATCTCTGCGGCGGCCATGTGCGTCCGCGCCTCGTAGCCCATCCGAAGCAACATCAGGGCGGTTCCGTTCGCACCGACCTTGTCCAGCATGTCCGCCTCGATGAGGCTCTGTGCCTCCTTCGAGAGGCGCGACAGGTCGCCCTGATACGAGTGGTCTTCGACGGCTTTGCACACTTGGTCCACGAACGATTCGGGGAACTCGCCGTGCGATTCCAGATACTCGCGGGCGACGCGCGCGCCCTCCTCGGCGTGGACTTCCTGGTCCGCGTCGAGTTTGGCGATATCGTGGAACAGCGCGGCGACGCGAGCGACGTCCACGTCGGCACCTTCCCGTTCCGCGATGGTCTCGGCGAGGTTCACGACGTTGAGAATGTGATTGAACCGGTAGTCGGCGGAGTGCCACGGGTACCACCGCATGCGTCCCCCGCTTTCCTCGTTCTTTACGCTTGCCGCGAGATACTCGTACACAAACGTCTTCATGTCCTCGAATTCCGATTCGGAGACGGGTGACCCCTTAATCTCGACACCCACAGAACTCCCTCCATTGTTCGGCGTTCGTACTCATTACTGATACAAACGCACGATTCGCTCTTTAGCGTTACGACGAGGTCATTAAGTGACGGGTGCTCTTCTCCCCGTGTATGACCGAGGCGCTGTATCTCGACGCGACGGACGAGCGGGAGTTCGAGGCCACGGTCGAACGCGTCGCGGGCGACCGCGTCGTACTCGACCGAACCCTGTTCTATCCCGAAGGCGGCGGCCAACCGTACGACACCGGGGTTCTCGAATTCGAGGACGAGACGTGGAACGTCACGGACGTGCAGAAGAAAGACACCGTCTACCACGCGCTCGACGGGACGCCGCCCGAGGAGGGAACGACCGTCACCGGACGAATCGACTGGGACCGACGCTACGCCCATATGCGATATCACACGGCCCAACACCTCCTCTCGGCGGTGCTGTTGGAGGAGTACGACGCGGAGACGACGGGCAATCAGTTGTACGCCGACCGCGCGCGAATCGACTGTGGCTACGAGCGGTTCACCGACGAGGAGTTCGGTCACATCGAGTCGGCCATGAACGACCGCATCGACGCGGGACTGGCGGTCAGTTGGTACGAGATGGACCGCGACAATGCCGAGTCCTCCCTCGATCCGGAACGGACCCGAATTCACCTCCTTCCCGAAAGCATCCGCGAAATCCGCATCGTGGAAATCGAGGGGACCGATAGAACCGCCTGTGCGGGTACCCACGTCGAACGAACCGACGAACTCGGCGAGTTCCGAATCACCGGCCGGGAGACGAAGGGAAGCGACGAGGAGCGCCTGAAGTTCGTTCTCGAATAAAGCCGAGCGGACGGAACGAGCGACCCGGACGATTCTCACTAGGCGGGTCGGTTCGGAACGAGTAATCGCTCGTCTTCGAGCGGGAAGGAGTCCATCCTGTCGAGCGTCATCTCCGCGAGCGCATCGCTCCGGGCGGAGTCCTTTTTCGCGTGCATGTACGCTTCCATCGTCCCCGCTTCGTCGGCCGTCGGAACGAATCGAACGGCGGTTCCGAGCGGCCCGGTTTCGAACAGGAGGTAGGCCTGCGGGAACGAACACAGCGACGGTGCGATCAGTTCGCGCACGCCCATCGTTTCCGCGACTGCGGGGACGTGCAGGTGGCCGGAGACGTGCAACGGAACGTCGTGACCGGAGAAAACGTCCGCCAGTTCCGTCGCGTTGCGCATCGGGAACGACGAGCGCCACGAGTGGGGGTCTTTTCCATCGGACTGTCCCGGAAGGTTGTGATGTGAGACAACGATTGGTGCGTCCGTCTTCGGAAGCGTTCGGTCGAGCCACGCGAGTTGGTCGTCGGAGATACGGCCATCGTGGCAGTCCGAAAGCGTTCCGTCGGGCGTCGAGGCGCTGTTCAGACCGATAACGTCCACACCGCCGACGCGCTCGTGAAACGGGAATCCATCCGGGGTGAACTCCGACTCGAACGACGAGAGCGGCGGCGTCTCGTGGCTGTCGAAGGACTTCGGAACGTCGTGGTTTCCGGGGACGGCGACGTACGGTACGTCGAGGTCGGCCAGAAGCGAGCGAACGGTTTCGAAGTCCTCGACCGAACCGTCCTCAGTAAGGTCGCCCGCGAACACGACCGCGTCCACGTCGCGGGTATTCGCGTCCGCGATCACGGTACGGAGTCGTTCACGGGTTCGGTGAAACACCTTCCACGTGCCACGTTTTTCGGTCGAAACGTGGGTGTCGGAGACGACGGCGATCGTCGTTCGTGTCTCGCTCCGCGGATGGGAGAACCGAGCGAAAAGGGGGCCCGCAGTGGCGTTCTCGGTCGGTGGTTCGCTGACGGCCTCGATGGGGCGGGACTCGTTCTGAAATTCCGCCGGTATCCCGTCTTCGATCATCACGTGTGTAAACTTCGGCAACGGCTATAAGTCTAACCACGGATGTATATATTTGATGCCATAGTCTATATAGTTCTCCCGGAACGGTGTTATTTCAGTCACGTCACGTCCAATACACGTGTCTGACTGACTTTCATTACGTCGCACGTCGAAACGATGGACGAGGATGAGTACGAGAAGCCTCCAAGGAATCGGAACAACAACGACGGCGACGGGTTCGTCGTCATTCTCCTATCTCAATAGGGGATTGCAACTAGTGGGACTGTTTTTCTTCATCAACGGCATTTACGTGGCGTTCTTTTCGTCGAGTATACTGACCACGTTCGGTTACTACTCGGTCGTTATCGCCGCCATTTGCGTAGTGCTGTCGCGACTGATTTCGCCCGACGATCCGCTCATCTCGCTCGAAACCCAACGAAAGATGAAGCGATTGGTGAGTCGTTCGGGATCAGCCCGCTCGCGTTCCCGCGGACGTCGAACGAACCGGAAATCGGGGTTCGACATTCGTCGGTACCGCCAGTCGGTCGCACGAGCGGTTCAGCGAATCGACGTGACCCGCTTCACCTCTCGCGGTAACGGCCGCGACCGCCTCTGATTTTTGTCGTTCTTACCCTCCTATCCGTTTTTATCGCCGAGAGCGGCCGTACAGCGTCGGCGTCCCGTTCTCCTGAAAATCCCCGTTGTCGTACACGCTGAGTTTGACGTAACCCCTCGTGAGCAACCTGTCGAGGGGCGGTAACCCACGTGGTCCGAAACGAAGCGACAGACATAACGATCCATCCTCCTCGAAGTGTGCATCCGTTACGGACATGTCGTACCGGCCTTCTTGCTCGTACTTCATGATGTCCTTCATCTGATAGTAGATATTACAAATGTGGCGGGATGGTATCTGTCTTGTTTCCATTCGTCATTTCATAAGACGATATAAACATACCGTCTCGCGGCGTAGTATGTTTTCTCCGTTTTACGTCACTGATACTAAATGCGGAACCTCGTGAAGCGATTCGAACGGTTTCGTCTGGATGACGTCCTGCCCTCGGAATGGTCCGATTTCTCGACGACAGGTTCTTCCACGGACGGGGTTATCACCGAATTCGGAGCGTTCTCGAATATATCGATGGATCTCGGAACGTCGGCAAAAATACCTCGTGGGCTCGACCATTCGTGGTAGTATTCCAGCGTTACCCTCAATGTGGAACGGCTTGATACGAGGAAATAGGGTCTTGAAACCGGCAAAAGATTATTTATGGTCTCTCGCGCCAACAGTAACGTACTACGTATGAATCGCCATCGATCCATCGCAGTCGTCCTCGTTCTCTCCGTTCTCCTCGCCGGTTGCGCCGGACTTGGTGGGACGGATACGACCACGACGACAACGACCACGGACGCACCCACGGCAACGAGCACGTCGGCAGCGACAACGACGTCGTCGAACGGTGGAACGACGACCACCACGGAGACGACTACGACGGCCGCTTCGACCACGGAGACCACTACCACGACAGTGGAATCTTGGTCGCCGCCGAAGTCCCCGAACACGCCGCTCGACGACAAGCGAAACGGCGGTAAAATGGGTCGCCTGAAGAAGGTCACGCTCGTGGACAAGGTCAAAGCCAAGAACGGAAACGGCTACTCCAACTTCAACGTCGAAGTCGTGGCCAACACCAGCCTGCCCAACGTCGACCCCGAACCGCTGGTGGACGGTGACCCGTACTTCCTCGTCCGGATCAACGGCAAGAACGTCGGGCGTACCGGCGTCCGCTTCCAGCACGACGAGGGAACCTACTCCGTCGAAATCGAGGAGGGTGCCTTCGAGCAGTTCAACGACGGCACGCTCAAAGTGACCGTCTACATGCTCGACGAGGACCACCAGCACGACGACATCTACGGCAAGTGGACCGGGACGATCACGTACAGTTCGAAGTGACGACGGTTGCCCGTCGATGTCGTGATACTCCGTCCATCATGCAGCAGTAAATTCCATCAAGTATATTAGTTTCCACTTATTATTTTGAGGATACATACCATCAATTCGGATATCGACTGCGAGTTAGATGTCGGGTGACTAGACACGTTTCCCCGCCGGTTTTCCGATACGCAATTAAACCTTCACTCAGCTTGCTACTAGTATGAGCCGTTCACGATTCCGATTCAACCGACGTACACTCGTTGTACTCTTACTTCTCGGCATCGTGCTTCCTGCGATCCTCTGGGCCGCGGGAGGTACGATAGGAGACGCGAGTCCCTCGGTCAATGCCAACGTGACCGAACGCTACCGCTCCATCGACGCGTTCACCGGAACGCAGTCGGTCACGATGCGAACCAACGGTACCGTCACGTCCCGAAACGTCGCCACCGTCACGCTCGTTCCGGGTACTAACCGGAAACGGATCCGCTTTCAGAACGCATCGGATCGGCGGTACGAACTACAGGTCTCGAACGGCTCGACGCTCTGGCTCCACGATATCGACCAAAACGCCGTGACCGCCGTCGAGTTGACGGGACCACCGACCGATTCGCAAACGGCCACCCGACTCCAACTGCTCGTCTCGGCCGCGGGGTTGACCGACGACGCGGGCCGGCCCAAATCCGTCGGTATATCGCCGTTACCCGTCTTGTCGCGACACACCGGCACCGCCCCACAAATGGACGCGAACCGTAGTTACGCCGTCGAGTTCGTCGAGACCGATACCGTCGGTGGGCGGGATGCGTACGTGCTCGATATTACCCCCACGACCAACCAGAGCGGAGCTCACTACAGACAACGGCTGTGGGTCGACTCCGAACGGTTCTATCCGCTACGCAAGCAGACGGCATGGACCGCCGATGGCACCCAGCGTTCGGTGACGACGACGTACACGAACATGACGTTCGACGTGCAAGTACCGGCGGACGCGTTCCGACCCGACATAGACGCCGACACGAAAGTACGGCGACCGGACACCCCTCGGACGGAGTGGTACCGAAGCAGAGCGGACCTGGAAGCACGGAGTTCGATTTCAGTGCCGAAACCGACCGTGCCGCCCGCGTTCGAACTGGTCTACGCCACACGAACGAACGGCCGTATCAACGGGGTTGGACTCCGCTACGCCGCCGACGGACGCGAACTCACGGTTGCGAAGTTCAACTACACCCTCGACATCGACTCCGACGAACGTGACGTGACGATCAACGGTCATCCGGCGACCATCGACCACGGACCGACCACGTCGCTCTCGTGGGACTGCAACGGCTACGGCTACACCGTCCGGGGAACCGGCGTCAAAATTGAGCGTTTAATCGAAGTCGGCCGTTCAGTGGTTTGTCCAGCCTGAAACCCCACGAATTTCTGGGTCAGAAACTCGCCCCCCTTTTATATTATCTAACGGTCCCTTCGTTAAAATGCGATGGGCTCCGATAAACTGACAACGTGCTCCCACACCGGAAGTATGGTGATGTGGCCTCTGACAGCACGGTGTCCCCCATCGCGTTCACCGCTGACGCAGCAGTCCCTCCACAGTAACGCTGTACAGCTTCGACAGCCCACATCATACTCCCGGAATCGGTCGCCGCAACCCCTCCGCGCTCAAAACCCATGAGCCTATTAATCCGACCGATAGTCATTCGACTGAAACGTGAGTGAGGATCCAGCACTGGGTGAGCTTCTCGACGTCCTCAGCGACGAGTACGCCCGGAAAATCCTCGCAGCAACGAGTATCAAACCAATGTCCGCAAAACAGCTTGCCGACGAATGCGAAATGTCCCAGCCGACGGTCTATCGCCGAGTGGAACGATTACAAGCGCACGGACTCCTCGAAGAGCAGACCAAGATTCGGACCAGCAACAACCACTACAGCGTTTATACGGCCACGCTGTCGGAAGTTTCTATCGAGTTGGACACCGGGTCCTTCGAGGCGGCCGTGACGCGCACCGACGACGAATCGTTCCCCGGAGAAGGTGAGAGCGACACCGCCGACCGCTTCAAAAAGATGTGGGAGGACCTCTGAAATGCCATCCATTGCCACCGTCATCGACTGGGTTATCGTCGTCCTCGCCCTCGGGTCCACCCTCGTCGGTGGCTACGTGGGATATCAGGCCTACCGCGGGTATCGCCGCCACGACAGTCGAACGATGCAAGCGCTCTCCATGGGCCTGTTTTTCCTCACGGCCGTCGCGTTCGGCATCGCCTTCGTTGGCTCGCTGCTCCTCCGCGAGGGCTACATCGGTTTGCAGTATCAACAACCGCTCACGCTCGTCACGCGACTGTTTCAGTTCCTCGGCGTTCTGCTCATCGCCTACTCGTTGCATTCGCGAGGGTAGTCCGCTCGCTTATCGTTTCTCCTCTTTTCTCGCTGCGCGGACATTCGGCTTATGCAGTATGACCTCCACCAAGGGAGACGTCGCTGTGTCTTGGGAGAATTTCCGATAGTCCCGGGCGGCGTTCGACATTCGATGTTCGCATCTTGAGCGTTGAGGGCACTGATTTCGACGTTTTGTCGCTTCTCGACCTGCCTGTTCGGATTATTGGTTTGAACCCATATCAAGCGGATCATGCTTCCCTCTCTGATTCACTACTTACCAGTCCGAGTCGGGGTTGTCTCATTACTTTTGACTCTCTCAACTCGAAACAGCACAGTACAGAATCGGCGATGGGCACTAGCCCGACATTCTTCGAACACGCAACTCGCCGAACGGATGGAGCGGGTCGAGGAGAAGCTAGACCATACGACCAACGTCCTCGAACGTATAGACACGTCGTTGAACGAGGAGGTGGATGATATCGAGTCACGGGTCGAGGAGATCGAGCCGTGGTCGGTTCGTTTTCGTTTCCTCTATCGTGGTGGGAAGTGTGTAGGCGGATTGCTGGCAGGTGGTGGAGTAGTTGGGAAAACAATCGGTATATTCTAGAGTAATCTGTTTGAAATTGTGTGAAAAGGATACCTTGCTAAGAACTCTCCAACTGTCGTGTGATTGGTAGTTGTTTGATGCAGGTTAGCTATCTAGCACGATTCTTCTAACTTTTAGATACCACAGCCACTTTTACCGTTCAGCGGATGTGCCAACAAAAAATCAGCGCCGATCGGGGCGACAGGCAGTCCGGACATCCAAACGGTCGCTGCGTCAATCCCAGTCGATTTCTTCCCACCCTTCGAAGTGTTTGATTCGGAGTTTCAATTCAAATTCGTCCCATCCACAGTTGTCATAGAGGAATTGGACCAGTGAACCGAATTCGCCGTTATCGAGCATGATTCCCCGGTTCCCGTGGTCGATAATAAATGATTGTCGTCGGACGATTTCGAGGGCTTTCTTCGCGTCACCACCTTTGTGCGGGGGATAAGACGCTTTATTGAGAACCACGTCAGCGGGAAGTGGTTTCCCATATCCGTGGTTAGTAACGAGGACACGAATAATAGAACAAACTAGTTCTGTGTCTTTCATGTAAATTACATGGGAGTAAGAGTTAATAAACATTGCTACTTTAAAGTAGTGATATGAATACTTTGAGCGGTGTCTAGTATGCCAATATTTATGTTCTAGCCTTACTTTGGTGTAGTTATGAGCAAACCAGGTATGGATGCTAAAACCGCGAATGACATGACCACAAAAGAGCAACGCCTAGCCTATCCGTCCGGCTGGTTGTATCTCTGTCAGCATGAGAGTGTTCACTTGATGCTTGATGCACTCCTCCAGGTTGATCCCAGAAAGGAGTTCAACAAGACTGAGTTAGCAGAATTCGCGGGTGTCAGTACCCAGAGTGTCCGACGGCACATAGGAAGACTTGTCGAGCTAGGTATTGTTGAGGAGACAGCTAACGGTCGCAGATACCACTATAATCTTGAGAGCAAGACTGGCCAGCTCGTGGCTGAATTGAATGCAGAGATCAACGCAATTGGTGCAGGTCGAGCGGATGAAGAATAGACAGGTGGTCTTCGATAACTGAACAATCCTATCTTCTTGCCGCACCGCGGACAGGTGCGACTCATGCAGCACCACCTCTGCGAGAGAAGCCACTATGTTTCGGGAGGACTAATGTAAAATTCCAGATAGTCCCGGGCGGATTCGAACCGCCGTCAATGGCTGTCTTCCGCGACTGGAACACCAGTCACGTCCAAAGGCCATTATGATTGGCCGCTACACCACGGGACTTCGCTCACTTCGTTCGTTCGTCCCGTGTACCTCGCAAATCCGATGGATTTGCTCACCACCACGGGACTGCTCATCCCGTGAGATTCACAGTTTCTTCGAAACTGCTCACCACCGGGAGCCGACAAGTCGGCTCCCGAGCCTCGCCTCACTTGGTTCGGCGAGACACCACGGGACTTTGTTCGTTTCACTCACGGAGTCCCGTGTACCTCGCAAATCCGATGGATTTGCTCACCACCCCGGGACTTCGTTCGCTTGCCCTCCCTTAGGAAGGCTACGTCGTCACGTAATTCGGGCGGCTACTTGAACGTAACGCAACTGTCTCGCCGGGAAATCCGATAGCCCCGAGTCAGTCCGCGTGTCCGTCCTCGACCAAGTACGTGCACATGTCCTCGTTGGCGTGGAAGCAATCGGGACACTGTGGCTCCCGGTCGATGATGGTGTCGAGTCGGGCCGCCACCGTCTCGTCGATGACGCTTTCGAGCTGTTTCGCCTCGGTCCGGAACTCGTCCACTTCGAGGACGTTGGCGAGGAAGCGCTCCAGGATACAGTAGGTCTGAAGGGCGTCGCTGGCACGCGTTTCCCCTTCCTCGGTGAGCGTCGCGCCGCGATACTTCTCGTGTTCGACCAACCCGCGCTCTTGGAGTTTACCGACCATCTCGTTGACGCTGGCTGGACTCACGCCGAGTTGATCCGCGAGGGCACCGGTTGCCGCCGGGCCGTCGTTGATGCGCTGGACGAGGTAAATCGCCTTCAGATATTGGTCTGCTGTGTTCATTTGCTGGCCTCCATCAGGTTCGCGACTTCTTCGACTCCCGTCGCCTCCTCCGCTCGAATCGAAGAAAGGGTTTCGAGCAGTCGGTCGTGGTTGACTCCGAACTCCGTCTCGCTCGCTTCGATGGCGACGATGAGGTCGTCGTAGAACTTATACGCCGTCTCCTCGCCGTGCAGTTGGTCGTAGAGCACGCCGTCGAAATCGTCGGGCGCGGTCTGGGCGTACTGCTCGCCCACCAGCAACTCTATCTCCTCGAACGGAATCGTTTCGGCATCGAGCTCGTCGATGAGCGATTCGAGACGTTTTCGGTGTTCTGCTGATTCCTCGCGCGCTTCTTCGAGCAGTTCGCGCACATCCTCGTGGAGCTCGTCCCGCTCCTCGGAGGGCAGGGTTTCGAAATGGCGCGCGGCCCGTGCTTCGACGACTTCTTCCAACACGACGCCGATCTGGAGCAAGCGCGCGAGTTGGCGGTCCGACGAGACGCGCTGACTCACACTCATGGCTGGGGAAAGGAGGTGGGGAAACTTAACACTCCCTGATGTGACCGCGCGAAAAAGACCGAAAGCGAGTTCGAGCGAAAAGGACCGTCGTCAGTAGTCGAGTCGTTCGACGATTTTCGCGTCGAGGTCCTCGCGGAGTTCCTCGACTTCGACTTCGTCCAAGACGGGGACGAAGAACCCTTCCACGAGCATGTTCTTCGCCAGCGAGTCCGGCACGCCGCGCGAGGTCATGTAGAACAGGTCCTCCTCGTCGACCTGTCCGACGGTCGCGGAGTGGCTGGCCTCGGTGTCGTGGTTGTTGATGATGAGCTTCGGCGAGGCGTCGGCTTCGCTCTGATCCGAGAGCATCAGCGTGTTCTCACGCTGGTAGGAACTCGTGTCCCATGCGTCCTTGCCGACGTCCTGCACACCCTCGTAGACGGAGCGCGCTTCGTCGTCGAGGACGCCGCGCGTCACGAGGTCGGCCGTCGTGTGCTCGTTCTTGTGCCAGACGCGAGCGGCGACGTCGAAGTGCTGGTCGTCGTGTCCGAAGAACGCGCCGACGGTCTTCGTCTCGGAGCCCTCGCCGTCGAGGGTCGTTTCGACGGAGGACTTGGTGAGACGCGACCCGATGTTCCCCTCGATCCAGTTGACGGACGCGTGGTCCGCGGCGGTGCCGCGTTTCAGCGTGTAGGTGTACGTCTCCTCGTCGACGTCCTGCAGGGAGCCGTACTGGACGTGGCTGTTCTCGCCGGCCGCGATTTCGACCAGACCGCTGTAGTAGCGCTCACCGTCCAGTTCCTCGCTCTCCTGGCGCTCCAGAATCGTCACCGAACTCGATTTCTCGGTGACGACGAGCGTGTAGTTGAAGAGCGACTGGCTCTGCATCGTCGTCCGAATCGTCACGTCCTCCGCGTCGACGCCCTCGGGGACGTAGACGAGCGTGCCGGACGTGAACAGCGCCGCCGAGAGCGCCGTCAGGTAGTTCTCCTGCGGGTCGATGACCGAGCCGAAGTACTCCTCGACGATCTCTTCGTGTTCGTCCAGCGCGTCGGACAGCGAGAGGACGGAGACGCCCTCGGGTTCGACGCGCTCTTTCTCCTCTGCCGCCGACAACGGGTCGACGAAGCTGTCGTAGTCGAGCGCGTCGAGGTTCGTCCAGTCGCGCCCCGGCGTGCGGATGACGTCGGGCATGTCGAGTTCCGAAAGCGCATCGAGCGCTTCGAGACGCGTTTCGAGCAGCCAGTCGGGTTCGTCGAGGTCGTCCGAGATTTCGCGGACGGTCTCCTCCGAGAGGGTGCTGTGAACCTGCGTGCTCATCCGAGACTGCCCTCCATTTCGAGTTCGATGAGGCGGTTGAGTTCGACCGCGTACTCGATGGGGAGTTCCTCGGTGATGGGTTCGATGAACCCGCTCACGATCATCTGTTTCGCGTCGTCGTCGTCGAGACCGCGGCTCTGGAGGTAGAAGACGTCCTCGTCGCCGATCTTCCCGACGGTCGCCTCGTGGGCGACGTTGACGCGGTTCTCGTTGATCTCCATGTACGGCATGGTGTCCGACGTGGACTCGTTGTCGAACATCAGCGCGTCACACTCGACGGACGTGGACGAGTCCACCGCGCCTTCGCTGATGTGGACGAGGCCGCGGTAGTTCGTGCGGCCGCCGTCCTTGCTGATGGACTTCGACTCGATGGTCGAGTTGGTGTTCGGCGCGTTGTGGTAGACCTTCGCGCCGGTGTCGATGTTCTGTCCCTCGCCCGCGAAGGCGATGGAAATCTGGTTCGCGGACGCGCCGCGACCCTTGAGGATCGAACACGGGTAGAGCATGGTGGATTTCGACCCCATGCTTCCCGAGACCCACTCCATGCGGCCACCGGCTTCGACGATGGCGCGCTTCGTGTTGAGGTTGTACGTGTTCTTCGACCAGTTCTGCACGGTCGAGTACTGCACGTGAGCGTCGTCGCCGACGAACACCTCGACGCCGCCGGAGTGGAGGTTGAACGCGGAGTATTTGGGAGCGGAACAGCCCTCGATGTAGTGGACTTCGCTGCCCTCTTCCGCGATGATGAGCGTGTGCTCGAACTGCCCCATCCCCTCGGAGTTCATGCGGAAGTACGCCTGCACCGGCATCTGCACGGTGACGTCCTCCGGGACGTAGACGAACGACCCGCCGGACCAGACCGCACCGTGGAGCGCCGCGAACTTGTTGTCGCTCGGCGGCACGCACTTCGTCATGAAGTACTCTCGGACGAGGTCCTCGTGCTCCTGGACCGCCTGGTCCATGTTGCAGAAGACGACGCCCTTTTCCTCCCACTGTTCCTGCATGTTCTGGTAGACGACTTCGGACTCGTACTGGGCACCGACGCCGGAGAGCGCGTTTCGCTCCGCCTCCGGGATACCGAGTTTGTCGAAGGTGTCCTTGATGTCGTCCGGGAGGTCGTCCCAGTCGTCCGCGCCGCCGCGTTTGTCCACGTCGGGGCGGATGTAGGGAACGATTTCCTCGACGTCCAGTCCCGAGAGGTCGGGCTGGCCGGGCCAGTCCGTCGGCATGGGCATGTTCTGGTAGTGTTCCAGTGCGCGGAGACGCCGCTGGAGCATCCATTCGGGTTCGTCCTTGTCCTCGCTGATGAGGCGGACGACCTCTTCGGTCAGCCCCTTGTCGGACTTGACCGCGGCCCGCTGTTCTTTCTTGAACTCGAACCGTTCTTCCGTATCTGTCTCTTTCAAGTGGTCCTGATCTGAACTCATACTAACACCTTATGCGGTCTCGTAGACCTGGTCGCGGACCCAGTCGTATCCCTTGTCTTCGAGTTCTTCGGCGAGTTCCGGGCCGCCTTCCTTGACGATTTCGCCGTCGAGCATGATGTGGACCGTGTCGGGTTCCACGTAGTCGAGGATACGCTGGTAGTGGGTAATCTGGAGGATGCCAGTTCCCTGCTCGTCGCGGAGCGCGTTGATTCCGTTCGATACGTCCTGCAGTCGGTCGATGTCCAGCCCGGAGTCGATCTCGTCCAGCACCGCGATGGACGGTTCGAGGATGGCGGCCTGCAACACTTCGTTCTGCTTCTTCTCACCGCCGGAGAACCCGGCGTTGAGGTAGCGCATCGCGAACTTCTCGTCCATGTCGAGAAGCTCCATCTTCTCCTTGAGGAGTTGCTGGAACTCGGCGACGCCGACTTCGCCCTCGTCCGCCGGGCCTTCCATCGGACTCGTGTCGTAGCCCGACTCTTCTTCCTCGTCCTCAGTTTCGTCCTCCTCACTGAAGAGGTCTTCGCGCTCTTCGAGCTTCGCGTTGAGCGCCGTGCGGAGGAAGTTGGACATCGTGACGCCCTCGATTTCGGCGGGGTACTGGAACGCGAGGAAGACGCCGAGCGCCGCGCGCTCGTTCGGTTCCAGTTCGAGGAGGTTCCACGTGCGCATGTCCTCGGGAATCTCGATGTCGCCGAACTCACCCTCTTCGAGGTGTAACAGTACCTCTCCCTCGGTGACTTCGTACGCGGGATGTCCCGCGATAACTTTCGATGTCGTCGATTTGCCGCTGCCGTTCGGTCCCATCAACGCGTGAATCTCGCCGGATTCGACTTCGAGATCGACGCCGTTGAGGATCTTTTCGCCTTCTTCCACGACCTCTGCGTGGAGATTTTTCAGTTCGAGCGTTGCCATTGTTAGGGTCACCTAAGTCATATGGAGCAAGGGTAGGTCGTCCCATAACCGTTTCGCATTCCTGTGCAATCGGTTTCCGGAAAGAAAAAAATTGTTTTCCAGTGTGAAAGCACATCGATTACTTTCGTAGATCTGAGTTGGGGAAAAAGATATCTGTCGTTCACATGAAACTGCTGAGGCCGGTCTGTTGCTGGCCCGTCTTCACTTCCTCCCAGGAGATGTCGAGCGCTTCCAACACCCGTTCGATGGGACCTTTGAGCGTCTTATCGAGCATCTTGTCCCAGTCCACTTCGAACTCCTCGGGAATCTGGTCCGCGTACTCGAAGCAGATGACGTCCTGTTCGTGTTTGAACTCGCCGTACAGCGTGTCCGGACGCGCGTCGAAATCCCCTTCTCTCTCGATTTTCTCGAAGTACGACGGATGGACCTTCTTCAGGTAGAGGCGTTTGGGCTTGCTCCCGCGCTGGAAGTTGGTTCCGAGGAGGAGGTTCGCGTACTTCGCACCGCGCACCTGTGCCGTGTCGGTGTCGTAGTTGTCGAGTCGTTTCCCGATGCCGCCCGGAATGGCGACTTCGTTCAAATCGACGTTCCCGTCCTGAAAGTTCACGATGATGTCGTGGACGTACTCCTTTACGTCGTCCAAGTCCTCTCCCGTGACGATCATCTCGATGACTTCCCGCTGGACTTCCTTCGTGATGGGCGCGATGTCCGAGCGCTTGTACTCGAAGCCCGTGATGTCGATGTCGTCTACGTCCTTGCCCTCCTTCCAGACGATGTAGCCGGCGTAGCGCTTCTTCTTGCCCGCTTGGAAGAAGCGACGGTACAGTTTCTCGAACTCGATTTGGAAGCGGTGTTCGTTCGCGTTCAACTCCTCGCGCGCGAACTCGTCGTAGCGGGCGTTGATGTGGTCCTCGATTTCGAAGGACTGGTCGATGGCGTCGTCCTTCGCGATGTCTCCGCCGAGTTCGAGCATGACCGAGTCCGTGTCACCATATGCCACTTTGTAGTCGATTTCGTTCGCCGCGGTCTCCGTGAACTCGATGACCTCCCGCCCGGTGGCGGTGATGGCCGCACCCATCTCCTTGTCGTAGAGACGGAACCGCTCCCATCCCAGCACGCCGTAGAGCGAGTTCATGATGACCTTCACTGCTTGTTGCTGTTGGTCGTAAATCTCGTACTCGGCGCTGTTCGGGTCGTGTTCGTTCCGGAGCGCCTTCTTTTCCTCGCGCTCGCTTAACGTCTCGTTGATAATCTCCCGAACGATTCCGTCCGGTTCCTTCCGGAAGTGACTCCCGTTCGGCGCGACGTACGTGTCACCCTCGTACACGTCGGGGTTTACCGACGTTTCCGGCGATAGATTCAGCGTCACCATACACATCGGGTACAGCGACTTCAGGTCGAGCACCGTGACGTTCTCCTTGACGCCGGTAATCGGTTCGAACACCGCGCCACCCTCGTAATCCTCTGCCTCGAACTGCCCCTTCGACGGAAGCGCGAACTGACCGTGGGCCTTATGGAGGACGTACACGTCCACCGCGTCGCCGGGCGTCGTCGCGTCTTCGAGTTTACACCCGACGAACGACGCGACTTCCCGCCAGAAGGAGACGATGTCCTGTTTTCTATCGAGTTCGACACAGAGTTCCACGTCGCGAACGTTGTACTCCAACAGTCGCACCGGGTTCTGCTCCCAGAGGTCCCCGATGTCTCCCGCATAGCGCTCCTTCCCGACGCCGAGTTCGACTTCTCCGACCGCGTCGAGGCGGTACGAATCGAGTTCGCTGAACTGGGTCCGTTTGTACGCATAGAGCAGGTCGAAGACGACCCGGCCTTTCACCGTCGGGCCGCCCCAGTCGCTCCGCCAGACCTCGTTCACGCGCGAAAGTCGGTTGTAGTTGAGGTCGTAGTCGTGGTGCGGTCCCTCCAACCGTTCGAGCCTGTCGAGGAAGTACGGCGCGTCGAAGTCCTCGAAGTTCCACCCCGTGAGCACGTCCGGGTCGGTTTCGTCGATGTAGTCGAGGAACGCCGACAGCATCGCTTCCTCTTCTTCGAACGCTCGAACCTCGATGGTCGGTTCCTCCCGGAGGGGTTCGTAGTCGGGGAGGTCGGTCGGTGGGGTGCTATCCCCGTCAGGCGCGTCGAACACCCACGCGACGTACTCGTCGAGATAGGAGTCGTGGCTGGTGAGACAGATGATCGGTTCCTCCCCATCCTCGGGGAATCCGGAGCGGTCGTCGACCTCTATGTCGAAGGTGTGGACGCGGAGGTTCGCCTGCACGTCGGCCGCTTCGACTTCGCTCTCCTGCACGACGATCGCCCCGTCCTCGCGGCGGCGCTCGGGAAGCCGAATCCCGCTTTTGATGTCCTTGTCGATGAGGAAGCGGTTGGGAAAGAGGATGTCCGCTTCGAAGTGGTCGAACTCGTCGCGGATGTTCCCCACGTCACGCGGCGTCCGACCGAATATTTTCGTCAACCGCTCGCCGCGGATGCTCTCGTAGCCTTCCTCTGACCCCGTGATTCGCCCGTCGTTCAGTTTCCCGTCGTTCAACGTCTCCGTCGGCGCGTAGAAGTACGGCCGAAACCCGACGACTCGAACGTGCTGCTGTTCGTCGTCCGACGTTCGCCCGAACACGTGGATGATGGGCTCTTCCTCGTCACCACTGCCGTCGATGGTGTAATCGACCTGCGTCACCGCTAGCTCGATGGTTCCCTGTGATTCGGGGAGCCAATCCTTGTCGGCGTCCACGACGTTCGCCGTCGTCGATTCGTTCCCCGCAACGGCGTGGGCTTCTGCCGCGGGACGCTTTTCTCCACCCGCGAAGTCACCAAGCCCAGATTGAGTCATGTCGATTGTTTTTGGTGCTTCTCGGTAAAAACCCTCCCGTTTGGGCCAGTCGGATGTAGGGAAAGAGATTTAATGTGTTAACTCATAGCACAGGATGAGGTCAAGCCAATGTCTGACCGTGCAACAGAAGACGGAACGCTGGACCGCGCAGAAACCGAACTTCCGGTTCCCGACGAACCGATGAGTTCGATCGAAGCCTATGAGACGGAAGACGGCGTCGTATTCTACGACGCTAACAACCCCCTTGGATGGCTGAAGGCGTCCAGCACGGTCACGTTAGAAAAACACGTCTGAATCGACTCCGAACGCTTTTCCCTTTTACAGACGAACGACGAGCCACGGTGTTCGACAGATTCGGTCACGACGACGAGGGGTCCGAAGACCCGGGTGACGCCCCGGAAGCTGACATGATTCCGACGGTCGAGGACCCATCGGAACGGCTTCGCGTCGAAGGCCCGTCCGTTCGTGACTACAGCGAGGTGGACGCCGACCCGGAACTCCAAAAGGAGTTCTGGGCGCAAGTTCTCCTCTTCAACATCGCCCTCTTCTGTCTCAGCCTCGGCATCATGCTCGTCGTGTTTCGGGGACAATGGACGTTCGGCGGCGGCCTCCTCGCTATCGGCCTGTTCGCGTTCGGACGCGGCTACCGCCGATACCGTTCCGTCCAGAAGGACTAACCGTTCGCCAGCGCTACTCCGAGCCATGCGAACCGTCCGCGACGAATCGGGACGCCGGTATCTGCTCGTCAAGCAGTCGGACGAATCGAGCCTCGTCCGTGACCCGCGGACGGGGGACGAACGCTACCTCGAAAACGACCGCCTCGATTCGGTCTCCGGAGAGTCGCCGCTCGAAACGTCGGCACGACGGGTTTCGTCGCCGGTCAGACGAATCCTCACTGCCGTCCCGAACGACCGGGCACTCGGCCTGTTGATCGAGTTCTACGACCGCGGCCCCGTTCCGGCGCGGTCGATAGTCTCGGCATACGACCTCTGTGAAAGCGACCTGCACGGATTGCTCGCCGAATTCCGCGCGGCGGGACTCATCGAAGAGCGAAAAATCGCGGGCGAACGCGGCTACGGCTTGACCGATATCGGAACGGACGGAGTAGCGTCGTTAGTCGGCGACACCGAGGAGTGATTCCCTGTCCTCGACGTGCGACCGGTTGGTCGTCGAATCTTTCTCCACGCGCACGAGGTTGTCAGCGCCGCCGACCAACTCGTCGTCGTGGCTGACCACGATTATCTGCTCGACGCCCAACTCGCGCATGGATTCGACGAGTTCCACCAACTGCGAGACGTGCCCCGAATCGAGGAACACCGTCGGTTCATCCAGAATGAGCGGCGGCATGGGTGCGCTTCCCTCGATTCCCTCCGCGAGCAGGCGATAAATCGCACATCGTAAACTCAAATTGAACAGCGCCCGTTCCCCGCCCGAGAGCTGTTCCGGTTCGAGCGGTTCGCCGTCCTTCTGGTAAATCGTGAGTCGGTACTCGCCGTCGAGCGCGATGCGCGCGTACGAGTCGTTCTGGTAGACGAGGTCGAACACCTCGTTCAACATCCGCTCCAAACTCACGACGTTTCGTTGGCGGAGTTCCGCCCTGAGGTCGCCGTACATCGACTGCAAGTCGGCGGCTTCGTCGTACACCGATTCGAGCGCTGAAACCCGTTCTTCGATATCGTCACGACGGTCACGAAGCTCCTCCAACTCCTCGATTTCGCCGCGAACGCCGCCGATTCGGTCGATGAGGTCGTCCCGTCGTTCACGCAGCGAGGAGAGTTCGTCCGTCACCCGTTCGAGGTAGTTCTCCGCCCGCTCCTTGTCGTTTCGCGCCTGTTCGACCGCCGACTCATCGTAGGCGTCGCGGAGTTCCGACTGACGTGCGCGTTTGTCCGAGAGGGTCTCCCGGCGCTGGTCGTTGAGTTCTTCCAAATGACTTCGTTTTTCGGCGAGGCGGTCGAGTTCGGACTCCGCGTCCGCTTTCTTCCCCCGTATCGTCCGTATCCGTTCGACTCGGGTTCGACGGTCGGCCACCGCTTCTCGTTCCCCTTCCAAGCGTTCGACCTCCTCGCGCTGCGTTTCGGCTTTCGCTTTCAGTTCCGCCGCCGATTCCTTGCGCTCCGCCGCGTCGGATCGGAGCATCTTCGCTTCCTCCCGGAGTTGTTCGGCCTCCTCTCGTTTCTCCCGAATCGCGTTCTCCCTGTCCTCGACCAGTTGCTCGACGTTCTCCCGGTTGTTTCGACGCTCTCGAACGCGGTTTTCCGCCGTGAGGAGTTCCTCCCCTTCCTCGATTCGCGCTTCGAGACGCGTCCGTTTCTCACGAAGCGTTTCGACTTCGTCCCGCAGTTCCGACACTCGTTCCCGGTCCTCGTCTATCGTATCGACGTGTGGGGACTCCTCGACGGGTTGTCCACATTCCGGGCACTTTCCGGCATCCAAGAGACGCTCCGCCTCCTCGACTCCTTCTTTCGCTGTCCGAAGGTTCGCACGGGCGTTCGTCTCCGCCTCGCGGCAGTCCGCGAGGTCCGAGCGGAGCGATTCGAGGTGCTCTTCGGCCGCCCCGAACTCGACCGGCGCGTCCGCGAAGCGTTCGCGGTACGATTCGATTTCGTCGTCGATTTCGGTCAGTTTTTCGCGGCGGTTTTCGAGTTCCGACGTCGCCTCCTCGACATCGTCGTCGAGTCGGTTCGCCCGCTCTCGCGTCTCCGTCGCCCGCGATTCGAGGTCTGCCACGCGCTCGCCGAGGTTCGACGCTTGATTGTCGAACATCTGGGCTTTCATGCGATGATCTTCGAGTTCTTCCGCGAGCGACTCGTCCTCGTCGTCGAGTGCTTCGAGTCGTGAATCGAGGGCCTCCTCGTCGGCGGTTTCGAGGTCCGTTTCGCCGAGGAGTTCTTCGACATTCGATTCCAGTTCCGCGATGGTCTCCCGTACGTCGCTCGCCCGCTTGCGGCAGTTTTCGCGTTCGTTCTCCGTCTCGGTTATCCCGTCCTGAAGCGACTCGATGTCCGTTTCGAGGGAAGCCAATTCTTCCCGCTTTTCCGCGGACGTTTCGAGGACGGTTTCGGCGTTTTCGAGCGTTTCGCGCGCATTGTCACGGTTCCCTTCGTACCGTTCTATTTCCGATTCCGTCTCGTTTCGCTTCGATTCGAGGTCGTTCAACAGGCCGTGGAGGTTCTTTTCCTCCTTCTTCTCGATTTGTGATTCGAGTTCGGAGTAGCTTCCCCGCCGGTCGTCGAGGACGCTTTTGACGCCGAGTCGGGCGTCGCTCGCGCGTTCACGGTACTCCTCCAGTTTGCCGAGTTGGAGGAGGTCGTCTATCATGTCTTGGCGCTGTGACGGGGTGGCGTTGATGAGTTTGTTCACCTCGCCCTGTCGGACGTATGCGCAGTTGACGAACGCCTCCGCGTCCATGCGAAACAGGTTGACGATGTGGGCACGCACGTCGCGGGCACCGTCGAGGGTTCCGTCGGGCGTTTCGAGGACGCACTTTGCGGTTTGAGCCGAGTCGCCCGTCGCACGGATCCGGCGGTGAACGTGGTAATTTCCGCCCGCGTGCGCGAACCAGAGTTCGACCTCCGCGTCCTCCGCGCCGATGGTGACGACGTCTTCGAGCGTCCTGTCGAGCGCTCGTGCTCCGTACAGCGCGAAAAAGCACGCTTCGAGGAGCGAGGATTTCCCGCTCCCGTTGAGTCCGTGGATGACGGTGACTCCCGAATCGAGGGAGAGGTCCGCATCCTCGTAACATTTGAAGTTGGACAGCCGAACGCGTTCGAACTTCACAGGTAGTCCTCCATGGATATCTGTCCGTCAATCTCGGCGTCGTCGGTGTCCGCCGTGTCGGCCTCCTCGTCGGTAGCGCTGGCCGAGTCGTCCACCGCGGCACTACCCTCCTCGGAAGCCGTCTCCGAATCCGCGACGGCCTCCGCGGGCGGGGTTTCTTGGGGTGACGGCTCTTTCGCGGGAACGTTTTCGGACGACGACTCCTTCGATTCGTCCTCGTTGTCCGTGTCGCCCGTCTCATCACCGTCCGAGCGCACCGAAACCGAGAGGGTTTCCGTGTTCGTCTTCCCTGCTTCGCCGTCACCCGCGTCCGATTCTGCTGCGTCGGGGTCGTCCCCTTCCGCGGGTTCGAACGCCGCGAGGGTTTCGGAGATCTGGGTCGAAACGTGTTCTTCGACCGCGTCCCGAACGTTCGCGTCCGCGACCTTGCTCGCGCGGACGATCTCGTCCACCGCGTGGGCCGTCTCGCTGAGTCCCATCTCGCGGACGCGCTCGCGAACCGCGTCGTCCGGGTCGGCGAACGAAACCGAGAGGTCTTCGGTTTCGGATTCGATTTCGCGCCGGTCGGTCACGCGGGCGACGAGCGCGCCTTCGTTCGTGGCGAACTCCTCGACCCGCGCGGGAGTCACGTCGGTTCCTTCGCCCTCGATGGAGACGAGAACGACGGCGTCGTCCACGTCGTGTTCACGAATCGCCTCCCGGACGAAGTCGATGCCGTCCTCCTCGGCGAGGCTGACGGAGACGTATTCGAAATCGCGTGTCGGAATGCCGCGCCGGGTGATGGTCACGTCCTCCTCGAAGTGGACTATGTTGTACCCCCGGTCGTCGCGCTCGCTCGCGCTCGCGCGCTCGGTCGAACCGCAGTAGGTCACCCACGCGTCGGCGACCCGCTCCTTCTCGGATTGGTGGTTGTCGCCGAGCAACATCGCGTCGAAATCGACCGACGCCTCGGTCAGGACGCGTTCGGCGTCCCAGTCACCGAAGTCGAACGGCTGAAAGAGGCCGTGTGCGACGAGCGCCGCGGCGTCCGCGTCGTGTGCCTCGAACTCGTAGTCGAGGTCGTCGCGTTTCGAGACCGGAACGTGATCCAATCCGTAGAAGGCGGTGTCGCCGACGAGAACCGGGGACGGTCCGAGTCGCGTCGCGAGCCCCAGGGTCTCGAAGAGGTCGAGCCACTGTTGGCCGTGCGTACTCTCGTGGTTCCCGACGATCGCGAGAAACGGGATGTCCGCCCGACGAAGTTTCCGGAGGACCGAAATCGTCCCGTGGAGGTCCACCAGTCCGGGTCTGCGGTCGTGGAACAGGTCGCCGGCGTGGACGACCGCATCCATTTCGTCCTCGATGGCGTCCTCGACGACCCGGTCGAACGCGGCAAGAAAATCGTCCCGTCGCTCGGGCGAATGATACTGACGATACCCGATGTGAGTGTCGCCCGTGTGAACCACCCGTGTCATTGATTCAGCGATACGTTCCAGCCTCATAAATTGTTTCCGTGACTGTCCCGTTTACATCCGCATGACGTTTCAGACGGCTCACATTCTTCCCGGTACGTTGGACGACCTCGCTGGCGAAGTTTCCGCCGACGAAAGCGACGAGTCGATTCCGGTGGATGCGCCGTTCACGGGGGAGCGAATCGGCGACGTCCCTGCCTGCGCTCCATCGGACGTGACCGCGGCGGTTGCGCGCGCTCGAACCGCACAGGGCGAGTGGTCGTCGTGGTCGGTGAACCGCCGGGCGGACGTCCTCCTGCGGTGTCACGACCTCGTGTTGGACCGACAGGACGAACTCCTCGACGTGATGGGTCTGGAAAGCGGAAAGGTCCGGCAGGACGGCTACGAGGAGGTCCTCGACGTGGCGACCAACGCCCGGTACTACGCCACGCGCGCGGAAGAACTGCTCCGGCCGCGACGGCGCGACGGGGCGATTCCGCTCGCCACGAAGACGATAGAATATCGGAAGCCCGTAGGCGTCGTCGGCGTCATCGCACCGTGGAACTACCCGCTCACGCTCGCCGTCTCGGACGCGATTCCCGCGCTCCTCGCCGGAAACGCGGTGGTGCTGAAACCCGCCGAGGAGACGCCGTTCTCCGCGTTGCTGGTCGCGAAACTGCTGCGGGAAGCGGGACTGCCGGCGGACGCCTTTCGGGTCGTCACCGGGCGAGGCGACGAGGTCGGTCCGGCGCTGATCGACGCCGTGGATTTCGTGAGTTTCACCGGCAGCACCGAGACGGGGCGAACCGTCGCGGAACGCGCGGGCGAAAATCTCGTGAAGTGCTCGCTCGAACTCGGGGGGAAGAACCCGATGGTCGTGCTGGACGACGCGGACGTGGCTGCTGCCGTCGAAGGGGCGATTCGGGGCTGTTTCACCAACGCCGGACAGCTCTGTCTCTCGTTCGAACGGTTGTACGTCCAAGACGGCGTGTACGATGAGTTCCGGCGGACGTTCGCGGAACGGACCCGCGAACTCTCGATGGCACCGTCGCTCGATTACGACGTGGAAGTCGGGTCGCTCGTCTCGGAACGGCAGTTCGAGAAGGTTCGGGAACACGTGGCGGACGCGGTGGACGAGGGAGCAACGGTCGTCGCCGGTGGAAACGCGCGCCCCGATGTCGGGCCGTACTTCTTCGAACCGACGATTCTGACGGACGTGACGGAGGAGATGACGCTGGCACGCGAGGAGACGTTCGGCCCGGTCGTTTCCCTGTCCGGGTTTTCCGAGGAGGAGGAGGGAATCGCGCTCGCCAACGACTCCGACCGGGGATTGAACGCGAGCGTCTGGACGACGGACACGGACAGAGGGTGGAGAATAGCCCGCGGAATCGACTGCGGAACGGTGGGAATCAACGACCCGTATCACGCGACGTGGGCGTCCGTCGATGCGCCGATGGGCGGGATGAAGGACTCGGGAATCGGCCGTCGTCACGGCCGGGAGGGAATGCGGAAGTACACCGAATCGCAAACGGTCGCCGAACAGCGAGTAGCCTCGCTCGCACCACCGCGGCGGGTCCCGACGAAATGGTACGCTCGTGCGATGTCGGGCGTGATGCGACTGTACAAGCGAATCGAGGAGGCTCGGTAGATGGACGTCTTCCTCGCCAAATTCCCCGGATTTCTCGACTCCGCGCTGACGAAGCGGTCGCTCGCTCGCGGGCGGATCATCGCCCGTCTCGTCCAACCGAAAAATCGACGGACGGCCGAGAGCGAGTAATCGAAGGAGAGCACGCCACCGTTCTCCGTCGGGAACACGGTGGTCTTCGGGCGTGACCGCCGGGTGGTCACGCCCGACGCGATACGTTGGCCGCGGTGGAAGGGAGCAGAACGGACAGCGAAGGAAGGTACGGAGTGATGGGACGGTGTGGAGGAGCGAACACTGCGAAACGTGAGAGTGGGAAACGACCACGGTTGGCCGTCGTTGGCCGCGGCATGAGATATAAACGCTCGGAATTCAGAGGTCGAGCGTGTAGAGGCGTTTTCGCGCGTCGGAGAAGGAAAATCGCGAGTCGACGAGGTCTTCCTCTTCGAGACGCGTCAGAGCGTAGCGAACGGTTCGCGGCGGCAACAGCGTTTCTTCGGCGAGTTGGCTTTGGGTCATCGTCTCGTTGTACTCCAACACCTTTGCGACTAGCTTCGCGCTCGGCGGCAAGTCGCGGATGGTCGCGGTCGAATCCACGTCTTGGAGCCGATTTTCGGTCGTTCGTGAAAGCTCTGGGGCGCTCATCACTTCCCCATTTTGAATACAGCATAATAATATTTCCCATTCTTTCATATTACCACTGGGAATTAAATACACGGCATATTTGATCGTACCAACAGGTCGGGCACCCGAAGCCTCTTAAGATGCAGGCCCTTATCCCCGAGTTGATGACCGATACTGTGGATGACGTAGAACTCCCCTACGACGAGGAGAGTACGTCACAACAGGAACAGATAGAAGCTCTCCAAGAGCGTCTCGATGTCCTCGAATCCCAGAACGAGGAGATGCGGGACAAACTTCTCGATGCGAACGCGGAGAACAACAAATATCAGCAGAAACTCGAACGACTCACCCACGAGAACAAGAAGCTGAAACAGTCGCCGCTGTTCGTCGCCACGGTTCAGGAGATAACCGAGGAAGGCGTCATCATCAAACAGCACGGCAACAATCAGGAGGCGGTTACGGAAGTGACCGAGGAGATGCGTGACGAACTCGACCCCGACGCGCGCGTCGCCGTGAACAACTCCCTCTCTATCGTGAAAACGCTGGACGACGAAACCGACGTTCGCGCTCGCGTGATGCAAGTCACGAAGAGCCCCGAAGTCACCTACTCGGACATCGGTGGCTTGGAGGAACAGATGAACGAGGTCCGCGAGACGGTCGAGATGCCGCTCGAAAACCCCGGCATGTTCGAACAGGTCGGTATCGAACCGCCGAGCGGCGTTCTCCTCTACGGCCCGCCGGGAACCGGGAAGACGATGCTGGCCAAGGCCGTCGCGAACCAGACCGACGCGACGTTCATCAAGATGGCCGGCTCCGAACTCGTCCACAAGTTCATCGGCGAAGGTGCGAAACTCGTCCGCGACCTGTTCGAGGTCGCACGCCAGCACGAACCCGCCGTCCTCTTCATCGACGAAATCGACGCCATCGCATCGAAGCGCACCGACTCGAAGACGTCGGGCGACGCCGAAGTGCAGCGGACGATGATGCAACTGCTCTCGGAGATGGACGGGTTCGAGGACCGCGGCGAAATCCGCATCATCGCGGCGACCAACCGCTTCGACATGCTCGACCGCGCCATCCTTCGACCGGGTCGCTTCGACCGCCTCATCGAAGTCCCGAACCCCGGCGAGGAAGGCCGCGAACAGATCTTCCGCATCCACACCCGCGACATGAACATCGCGGACGACGTGGACTACGAGCACCTCGCCGTCGAAGCGGGCGACGCGAGCGGTGCGGACATCAAGGCCATCTGTACCGAAGCCGGGATGTTCGCCATCCGCGACGACCGCACCGAAATCGCGATGCAGGACTTCGTCGACGCCCAGGAGAAGATAGAGCAGGAAGAAGAGGAGAACGACGAGGTTTCGAAGACGTTCGCCTGATTCGTTCGGGTTTCAACCTCGAACTCGGTGCGGTTCCTGTGAACCACCACGGTTCGGTTTTTTTTCGTTCGTCTGTTCTCGTTCAACGCGTAGTCGTGGCAGTGAGCGGCGACGCCGCTACTCGATTCTCGACGGGCAAAAATTCGGTCGCCGTTCGGTCGAATCTGTGGCTTATGCTAGTGCGGTGAAAATCACGTAGGGAACGCCGAACAGTAGGACGGTCATCGCCACGAGGATGAGGAGGTACGAGCCAATCGTACTCGCCGCGGTCATCCATGCGGGGTGTTCGAAATTGGCAGGGAGATTCATACCTCACGTTTTTTCTCCCCCGTCTAAACCCTACCGGAGTTTCGGCCGTTATCGGAGAATGTCGCCGATTCGCCGCGCCTGCCCGCCCGTCGCAGGGTCCTTCTCCACGATGTGCAGGACTTGGTGGTCGGTCACGTCGTAGTAGGACTTTCCCGTCGCCTCCTCGATGAGGTCCTTCGAGAGACGAAATTCGGTTCCTTCGTAAACGACATCGACACCGTCGTCATCGAACGAGAGCGTAGTCATACCACGGCGTTCGCCGCGGGTAGGTAAAAAAGCTACAGAACACGACGAGGAGAAATCCATGAGTTCGACGCACGTGATTCGTTCCGTGTCCGATCTCGTCCGGATTTTTCGCCGGAAATCCGAAACGTGACAGACGAACGTCTGACGGTCTCGGGAGGTTTTATTACGAGCGACTTGCTGGTAGGATGTGTGCCGCTCCGTTCCGACCCACTCGATGAACTCTCGATTCCCGACGGGACCACCGTCGAAGAACACGACCTCGTCACCGACGGGGACATCATCGTCGGTGCACAGAGTACCGTCGAGTTCGGCGTCCGCGGGAACAACGTAATTGCGGGCGAACGGGCGACTTTCGGCGGTCACATCGAGGCCGAATCGGACTGCCGCCTCGACCTCTGGTGTGACGTGGACGGCGACGTACTCGTCGGACAGGACGCGTACCTGGGCGAGCGCGTCCACGTGACGGGGCAACTGATGGTCAGCGGCGACCTCGACATCGGCGACGACGTTCAGATCGACGAAGGATTCGAGGCCAACGGCTGGATCGTCATCCGCAACCCCATGCCGACCGTCGTGTTCCTGTTCGTCTATCTGTCACAACTCCTCAGACTCGGCGAGGAGGAGGCCGCCCAAGGCATCATCGACGAAATGGTGGACGAGAGCGAGGCGGATCCGGTGACGATTCCGCGGAGCGCTCACGTCAGCGACGACGCGTGGCGCGTTTCGACGCCAGCAACCGTGGGCGACGGCTGTCGGCTCCACGGCAACATCCGCGCGGAGGAGATAGTCGTCGGCGCGGACGACGAGTTGTTCGGAAGCCTCCGTGCGCGCGGCGACATCGTGGTCGGCGAACGAACGCGGATTCACGGCGACGTAACGACGCGCAACGGTACCGTCGTCCTCGAAGACGATGCGGAGGTTCTCGGCGACGTTTCCTGTACCGACCTCGAATTTCACGAGAACGCCACCGCCGACGGAACCATGCGCGCCCGCGGCGAGATGACGATGGTACGTGCTGACGCTCGGAAACCGACCGATGAAGAGACGTACGAAGACGAAAGCGACGACGAGAACGCCTCGGAGGCCGTCGAGACGGCCCATCGGGACCGAAGCGGATCCGACGGCCCCGCCCCACAAGCCTGAGTAATGATACCTTTTCGCGGAAATAACCGTCGAGCGATAGCCATCAACAGTCGATTGAATCGAGGTAGTATGTCAGATAATTGTTAGACCTCCGACAGTATAATAACGACAGGCGGTATTGGTAACGATTGACGTATGCAAACTAAACGCACTCACGCGAGGAGGTACCGATGCACTCGGTCGTGTTGACCAAGGGCGTCCCGGACTTCCGCGAGGGGCAGGTGTCCTTCGACGAAGACGGCCACCTCGAACGTGGGAGAACCCCGACGGTGATGAACCCGAACGACCGGTTCGCACTGAACGCCGCCCTCCAGACGAAGGTGAAACACGGCGGGCAGGTGAGCGCGATGAGCATGGGACCGCCCGGCTACGCCGACGTGCTGGGCGAGGCGATGGAGACGTACGCCGACGATCTCTACCTACTCTCAGACCGCGAGATGGCCGCCGCCGACACGTGGGCGACGGCGATCACCCTCTCCGCCGGTATCGAGAAGATCGGCCAACCGGATCTCGTGCTCGCGGGATTCAAAACGGCGGACGGCGAGACGGGCCAAACCGGTCCGCAGACGGCGTGGTGTCTCGATTATCCCATCATCACGCACGTCATCGCCATGGAAGTTGACGAGGACGAGGGCACGGTCCGCGCCAAGCGACTGGTGGAGGGCGATGTGGACGAAATCGAAACGGTCGAGTCCCCGCTCCCGGCGTTCATCGTCACCGACCCCGAGTACGAAGCGAGTTATCGGAAGGCCACGCACCGACTCCGGAAAAAGCAACTGCACGCGGAAACGGAAGAGCGCGCCGAGGAGTACGAGGAGTACTTGACGACATGGGACCACGAGGACCTGAACCTCGACTCCGAGTACATCGGACTGGACGGATCGCCGACCATCGTCTCCTCCGTGGACCCGATTCCGAAGGCACCGGCCGAGCGCGAAGCCACGATGGCGACGTTGGACGACGAGGAAGCCATGTCCGAGGTGCTCGAAACGATGCAACCGTTCGCGGCGGGTGATTGACCATGACGGACACGAATCCCGGCGACCGAACCGTCGAGGAGATAGAGGACGACGTGCGGACCATCGAGGACCCCGGCGAACTGTCCGACCTCCTCTCGGCGGAGGAGGAAGGAAAGGACCGAAAAACGGCCAAGGAAGTGATTCAGGCCCGTATCGACGAGGTAGCCGAAGACACCGACGTCGGCGAAGCGCCCGACGACACCGAAACCGAAGGCGAATACGAGGCGACGGCGGAGGACGTCGAAAGTCCCGACGAAGGGGAGGCGACCGCCGACAAGAAGCACGTCCGGGCGCTCGAAAACGGCGTCTACCGCGACATGTGGGTGTACTGCGAGACGCAGGGCGGCGAACTCCTCGACGTATCGAAGGAGATGCTCGGCAAGGCCCGCGAGTTGATGGACGGCTACGCCGAGGACTACGGAGATGACGAGCGCGTCGTCGCGGTCCTCGTCGGCGACGACATGGAAGAACTCGCCGAGGAGTGCATCACCCTCGGCGCGGATGTGGCGGTCTATCACGACGACGGCCGACTGGAGCGGTTCCGCCACAAGCCGTATACGGAAATAGTGGCGGACATGGCGCGAACGAATGCCGACTGGAAGGACTACGACAAACCGCGATACTTCCTGTTCCCGGCGACGAACAACGGACGTGACCTTTCGGCGCAGGTACAGGGGGAACTCGACTCGGGGCTGGCGAGCGACTGTTCCGGCCTGACCATCACGGACGAACTCATCTCGAATCCGGTGAAAACCGGCGAACCCGGCGAGAAAATCGAGTTCGAGCGCATCCTGCACATGCAACGCCCCGACTTCTCCGGGTTCGAATACTCGACCATCCTCTGTATCGACAACCCCGACCGGGAGTTCCACCCGCAGGGTTGTTCGGTGATTCCGGGGAGTTTCGACGCGATGGAACCCGACGGAGACCGCGAAGGCGAAGTCGTCTCCCACGACATCGACCTCCCGAACGATTGGTTCCGCGTGGAAGTCACCGAGTGGGACACGCTCGACACCGGCGTCGATTTGACCGGGAGGGAGGTCATCGTCGCGATCGGGCGCGGCATCGGCGACGACCCGACGGAGGGAATCGAACTCGCGTTGGACCTCGTGGACGCCTTCGAGGACGCCGACCTCGGGTTGTCCCGGGGCGTGGTGACGGCCTCCTACAGCGTCGAAGGCCACGTCGAGCGGTACGTCTCCGAGGAACGTCAGATCGGCGAGACGGGACAGGTGGTCGCACCACCGCTGTACATCGCGGCGGGCATCAGCGGCGCGATTCAGCACAAGGTGGGGATGGACGAGTCGGACACCATCATCGCCATCAACACCGACACGGACGCGGACATCCGTGACTTCAGCGACTTCTTCATCGAAGGGGACATGTTCGACGTGCTCCCCCGTCTGACGGACGCGGTACAGGCGGGCGAACTGGATGCGGTCGTAGCGGAGGACGATGACTGAACGATGAGCGAGGAATACGAACACTACGAAGCCGTCGTGGTCGGTGCCGGCCCCGGTGGGGCCGCCGCCGCCGCGACGCTCGCACGCAACGGAATCGAAACGCTCGTCCTCGAACGCGGTGTCGAGGCCGGGTCGAAAAACGTCTCCGGCGGCCTCCTCTACGCCGAGGAGTCGTCACCCTACACCATCGACTCGTTGTTCCCCGACTTCCGCGAGGAGGCGACGGAACGGCCGATCACGGACTACAACATCCACAACGTGGCGGGCGACAAGGTGAAATCGTTCGACATCACCCGACTCCACGACCACGACACGGAGTGGTGTGATGCGGTTCTCCGACGCGAGATGGACTCGTGGCTGGCCGAGCAGGTCCACGAGATGACCCACGAGACGGGCGGCGGCCTGCTGACCGGCGTTCGGGTGAACGGCCTGCTCCGCGAACGCGGAAAGATCGTCGGCGTCACCTGCGACGAACTCGACCCGATCAAAGCCGACTTCATCGTCGCGGCGGACGGAGTGAACAGCGAACTCGCGCGCCAAGCCGGACTGATGGACTGGGACGAACCGGAGGAGTGGTTCCAAGGCGTCAAGGCCGTCATCGACATGCCCGAAGACGTCATCGACGAGCGGTTCGACGTCGGCCCCGACACGGGCGCGGCACACCTCTTTTCGGGTGACCTGTTCGACGGCGTCCGCGGCGGCGGGTTCCTCTACACGAACGAGGGAACGCTCTCCATCGGGTCCGTTTTCCACCTCGACAGCCTCGTCGCGGAGGAGGCGGAACCGCACGAACTGCTCGACAACCTGCTCACCCATCCGCTTCTCGCCCAGTGGTTGAACGGCCACTACGACGAAATCGAGTACTCCGCGAAACTCGTCCCCGACTCGAAGAAGGTGGCACATCCAGCACCGCACCGTGGGCGACTCGTCCTCGTCGGCGATGCGGGTGGACAGATGCAGGCGCAAGGTCCCATCATCAAGGGGATGAACCACGCCGTGACCGCCGGGGCGCTCGCCGCCGAAGCCTTCGCGGAGGCGCGGATGCGCGGCGACCCCGAGAAGGCCGGACGGCTCTACGAGCAGAAACTCAAAGACGAGGGCGTCATGAGCAAACTTCGTCCCAATCAGTACCGCGCGACCCGCGGCATCGCCGAGAACGGCCGGATGAGCGAACTCGTGGACAACGTCCTCTCCTCGTCGCTCGGGCGGGCAGTACTGAGTTCTAGCGTGATGTCGGGCCAACTCGAACGCCTGTACGGGTCGCCGTACCTCTCCTCGATGATTCCCGACACGCGGACGCCGTACGTCACGCTGCCGACGGTCATCGCGGAGGAGTTGGGAACCGAAATCACGGACGAAAACGAGGTCGAACCCAAGAGCCTCGCCGACCGAATCGGCGACCTGACCTACGACACCGACGTGGGCAACCCGCACATCAGGCTGCGCGACAACTCCTACGAGGCCAGCGGCGCGGCGGTGACCGCCTGTCCGGTCAGCGCGAAGGACTTCGGCGGCGGTTGTTACCGCGAGGAGACGGTACAGGAGAACAGCCACGAGGAGAAAATCGTCAGCCTCGACACGCAACCCTGCGTCGAGTGCGGGACGTGTGCGCTCGTCGCCGACACGGAGTGGGAGCACCCACGCGGCGGCAAGGGAGTCGAGTTCCGCGAGGGATGAGCGAGTACCGCGAGCGAATCGCGTCGCTCGCCACGCGGGCGCGGGACGAGCGCGAATCGTTCGACGCGCCCGCCGACCCGCCGGACGAGGTGATGGCGGTGTCGTACCTCCGTGAGGGGGTCGGGGACGTCGTTTCCGTGTACATCGACGGGCGAAGCGGCGAGTTCGTGCGGTTCGACGCGGACGAGATGGAACGGATGGAGCGGGCGCTCAACGACTGGTTGGCGCTGTACGCGCGCTGTTACGGCTACGAAATCGAGACGGATTTCACGGTGCGGGAAGTCGCGGAACTCGTCATAAAGACCCACGACCTGCATGACACCGCGCAGTTGCTGACGCGCGTTCCCGACCGGAAAACGGGGTAAGTGCGGCCTTAGTCGAACGCGTCCTCGTTTCCGACGAGTTCGAAGAGCGGGTCGTACTCCTCGGGGAGTTGGCCGCGTATCTGTTCCAACTCGCCTTCCGGGACGACTTCGGCGACGAGCGACAGCACGCCTTTCGCGTGGAAGAGTGCGTCGCCCTCGTCGATACTCTCCCGCTCGGCGACGCGGGAGACGAACTCGTCGAAGTGAAAGCGCTGGCCCGAGTCGGCCTGTAGGAGATACCAGTCGACTTCCATCGGGAGTGGACCCGCGAGGTCCTTCGCTTCGCCTTCCTGCAACCGCTCGGCGAGCGTGGTCAGCGTCGCGCGAATCGCTCGAACCGCCTGTCCCTGTTTTCCCAATTGGAGTCGGTGCTGTACCTGTCCGATGAAATCGCTGTAGTCCATGATTCTCCCCCAACGGTATCACGACACCGTGCTACAAGAATCGCGCGGCGGGTTCGGTGTGGCGGTTCGACGGGCAGCGTCGGAAACTCCCAGCGGGGCGTCAGATCCATCGTTAATAATAAGTATAGATAGATGGTAACAGAGTGCATGGAGTTCTCCGAGAAACTGGAGTTCGGCCACGACGACCGCCGCCGAATCTACGAGTACGTCGAGCGCCATGGAACAGCGAACGTGAACGATGTGCAGGACTCGCTCCGCATCGACCCCAGCGGGTTCCGCCATCACGTCGCCATCCTCCGCCGGGATGGCTACCTTTCGGAGGACGAGGAAACGCTCTCCGTCGCCCTCGAAACGGGTGCGGAAGAGGAGTTCGACGTCGACGACGTGGAGTTCATCATCCGACCCGCGCGTCAGGAAGACCTCTCGGGGATCATCGGCGCGATTCGGCAAGTCGCCCAAGAGGGGTCGTACATCGTCGCGGAAACCGTCGCCGACGAAATCGACCATCAGGACGCCCTGCTCCGCCACAACGAACTCGAATCGCGAATGTTCTTCGTCGCGACCGTCGGCGACGAGGTGGTCGGGTGGGTCCACCTCAACGCGCCCGAACTCGACAAACTCAGCCACACGGCCGAGTTGACCGTCGGCGTGCTGGACGAGTATCAGGGCCACGGAATCGGCAGCCACCTCCTCGAACGCGGATTGGAGTGGGCGGGTGCCAACGGCTACGAAAAGGTGTACCAGAGCGCCCCCTCGACCAACGAGAACGCCATCGACTTCCTCGAAGCCCACGGGTGGGAAACCGAGGCCGTGCGGAAGAACCACTACAAGATAGACGGCGAGTCCGTGGACGAAGTGATGATGGCCGTCAAGTTGTAGCTGAGTTTAATCGGCAGTGATTGATTCCGTTTTTTGGCCCCATTGAAACTCTCAGAGAGTCACAAGTTAGAGCGGCAGTTTGCGTGCCGTTCGGAACTGAGCGCACGTCTAACAGCGTTATCGATCGTCGGTACCAAAGTACCATCTCCAGAAATCGATTCCTGTCCAAGCGGTGTACACGATTGAGAGCGGAACGAGCAGATAAAACGGGTCGATACTGAACACGACCAAATCGAGGGAGTAGTTCCCTGGCGAGGCGTACAAGAGTGTAGCAATGAATACAGCGACACCAACACCGACATTGCTTAGATGCCAGAAGAATTCGTCTGCACGCACGATTTTCCTCCCAAGTCCATCCATATGATTGATTACGTTCACTTGTAATTATGAGTTCCGCCGATGAAGTGTCTGGTCGAGTATCGGTACGCTCGTACACCACTCCCCAGATGTTTCACTTCCGATAGCGTCTAATCGATAGTATTTCGGCAGAGCCGTTTTTGTTTTTCTGAATCTCATGAGTAACTACAGCGTAAACAACGACCGAGAGGCACTGAAACCGCACCGCACCTCATCCTCCCCAACCTCCTCGGTCGCTTGCTCGCGGATAAACCGCGAGCATGAGAGCCACTGCGTGGCTCTCACCGCATCCTCGTCCCTCGCGCGTTTCTCGCGCGCCGGAAAGTCATCGTTCCGGGTACCGTTCTGCTTCCTCGCCAACACGCCGCCGCCAAATCTGAAGACTCATTTTCGCTCGGTGATGAGAACGGACCATGAGTGACGAAAGCCACGACCACGTCGTTCCCGGGAGCGAGGACGAACTCGATTCCGAGGACGTTTCCGGCTACGACTTCAGGGGCGACTTCGACTTCTTCGACATGCTGTCGTCGTACGAGACGACCGGGTTTCAGGCGACCCACCTCTACGAAGCGGTCGAACTGATTCGCGCGATGCGCGAGGAGGGCGCGGAAATCTACCTCACCTTCACCTCGAACATCGTTTCTTCGGGGCTTCGGGAGACGCTCGCCTACCTCGCCCGCGAGAACCTCGTCGACGTGATGATAACCACCTCCGGGTCGATAACCGAGGACGTCATCAAGACCGAAAGGCCGTTCAAGATGGGCGAATGGGACGTGGACGAGGCCGAGATGCGCGAACGGGGCATCAACCGCCTCGGCAACATCTTCGTTCCCTCCGATCGCTACGTCTGGTTGGAGTCCTACCTGAACGACTTCTTCGAGGACTTCTTCGCCGAGGAGAAGGTCCGCACCCCGATGGAGTTTTCCCGCGAACTCGGCGAGACGCTGGACGACGAGGATTCCATCCTCTCCAACGCCGCGGACAACGACATCCCCGTCTTCTGTCCCGCGCTGACCGACGCGGAGGTCGGCAACTTCCTTTATTACTATCGACAGGGCTACGACTCGGACATCGGCATCGAAATCGTGGACGACTACGACACCCTCATAGAGCAAGGTCTGCTGGCGGACAAGACGGGCCTCATCGTCCTCGGCGGCGGCGTCCCCAAGCACCACGCCATCATGACCAACCTCTTCCGCGGCGGCGCGGACTACGCCGTCTACGTCTCGACCGGAATGGAGGGCGACGGCTCCTTGTCCGGTGCCCCGCCGCACGAGGCCGTCTCGTGGGGGAAAATCAAGCAGGAGACGAAAAACTACGTGCAGGTCGAAGCCGAAGCGACGTTGGTCGTTCCGATGCTGGTCGCGGGCGGGTTTAAAGTAGAGTAGCCGCTTTCCTCTCCTCCTTCTATTCCATCCCGTGAACCGGGAACGCCATCTCCACCGTCGCGTGGTACTCCTTGATTTCACCGTCCTCGACGTTCGCCGTCCAGCTTTCGACTTCGATTCCCGAGATGTCCTCGACCGTCTCGCTCGCCTTCTCGAATGCCTCTTTGGCCGCCTCTTCCCACGATTCCTCCGAGATCCCGAGCACTTTGATGACTTTCACTGCTGGCATGGCACGCGCCCTACGCCGCGGTCGATATAGCCAGTTGCGGCCGGATGGAATGGAGAGTCGGATTTCCGTCGGAGAGGTTCCGATGTTCGTGCGTTCGTCTTGCCGAACTGGAATCCCTGGGGCGTTTCCACGGGCGATTGCTGGCGGCGCACGATCGCACCGTCCACACCCTCCCCATCCGATTCCCTCCCCCGCTTCGCTCCTCCGGTCATCCCTCGCACGCTTCGACGGGGCGACGCGACCGATCGCTGGCCGCGTCGCCCCGTCAGCGCGCGCCACGGCTGAAAGTCGGTCTAATCGAAATGGGCCATACGTCCTCGGCGCGTGCGTCAGCAGGCCCGAGGCCGTCATGCCGAGGGACTGTTTGGCTATCACGCGAGGGATGAGCGAAGCGAATCGGGTGGGGAGGGAGTGGCTTGCGAGGTTGCGCAGCAACCTCGAATACGAGCGGCAACGCCGCGAGCACGCGGTACGGTGCGGTGGCGGTCGGGTGGGGGCTTTCGAAATCGTCTTCTCGGCAATTGAAATCACAAAACCACCGAATACGTATCGTCGCCGCAAAAATCGAAAAACAGTTCCGACCCTCTGTGGTACCACAAAGCATGATTTCTATCGCGCTGGCGGGCAAACCGAACGCCGGGAAGTCCACCTTCTACAAGGCCGCCACGATGGCCGACGTTGACGTGGCGAACTACCCGTTCACGACCATCGACGCCAATCGCGGCGTGAGTTACGTCCGAACCGACTGCCCCTGTCTCGAACGCGACGAGCGCTGCGGGAGCGACAACTGTCACGACGGGAAGCGCTACGTCGCCATCGAACTGCTGGACGTGGCCGGGCTCGTGCCGGGGGCACACGAGGGCCGCGGATTGGGCAACCAGTTCCTCGACGCGCTGACCAACGCCGACGCCATCCTCAACGTCGTGGACGCCTCCGGCGGGACGAACGAGGAGGGTGAACCCGTCGAAGTCGGGAGCTACGACCCGGTGGAGGAGGTGGATTTCATCGAGGAGGAGATGGACCAGTGGCTGACCGGCATCATCGACCGGAACTGGGAGAGCGTGGTGCGCCAGTCACGCTCGCCGGGGTTCGACATCGATGAAGCACTGGCGGACATGCTGACGGGGTTCGGCGCGACGGAACACGACGTGACGACGAGTCTCCGCGGCTTGGAGTACCCCAGCGATCCGCAGAAATGGACGGACGAGAACCGCGAGGAGTTGGCCCGCGACATCCGCGCCCGGACGAAGCCCATCATCCTCGTGGCGAACAAGGCCGACGTCGCGCCCGAGGAGAACATCGAGCGACTCCGCGGGACGGGGAAGATGGTCATTCCCGCGACCGCGGAGGGGGAACTCGCACTCCGACAGGGCGTCGAGGCGGGCGTCGTGAACTACGACCCCGGCGACGACGACTTCGAGGTGGTCGGCGACCTGAGCGACCAACAGCGGGCCGGACTGGAGCGAATACGGGACGTAATGGGGGAATGGGGCGGCACGGGCGTGCAGGGAAGCCTCGACGCCGCCGTCTACGACCTTCTGGACCGCATCACCGCCTATCCAGTCCAGAACGAATCGAAGTGGACGGACGGACAGGGAAACGTCCTCCCGGACGCCTTCCTCCTCCAGCGCGGTTCCACGCCGCGTGATCTCGCCTACGCGGTCCACAGCGATATCGGCGACGGCTACCTCCACGCCGTGAACGCCAAGACGAAGCGCGACATCAGCGACGATTACGAACTCGAAGAGGGCGACGTGATAAAGATCGTCAGCACCGCGAAGTGAGCCGTCGTTAGCGCGGTTTTCTCGCGTCCCCGCTCCGGTTTCGACCACGCTCGCCACCCATTGATTGATATCGGTTCGGTTTCTTTCATACGATAGTTATGGCACGAAATCGCGCTCGCGCCGGAGGGGCCGATGTCTAACGCCGCTGAAGACGACTTCACTGCCTTCCTCGACGAACTCCGAATCATGGCACAGGTCGGCCTCGAATACGTCGACGACCCGTACGACGAGGAGCGCTACGAGCGAATCCTGACCCTCGCGAGCGAGTGGTACGGCCGGTCGTACGACCTGCCGGAAAAAGACGTTCGGGAACGCTTCGCGGAGGAAGTCGGCTACGTCACGCCGAAGGTGTGTGCCGAGGCCGTGGTCTTCGATTCCGACGGACGACTCCTGCTCCAGAAACGAACCGACGACGGGACGTGGTGTTTTCCGTGCGGATACACCGACCCCAACGAATCCCCGGCGGAAACCGCGGTGCGGGAAACTCGGGAGGAGACGGGGCTCACGGTCGAGGTGGACGAATTGGCCGGGATCTACACGAGAATGCCCGGGGAATACGGCCCGCACTGTCTGGTTCGTCACTCCTACCTCTGTTCAGTCACGGGCGGCGAACTCCGGGTGTCCCACGAGGGCGAGGACGTTCGGTACTGGGACATCAACGACGTCCCGGTATGGCACAAGGACCACGAACCGGCGGCGCGCGCGGCGGCCAGAAAGCGGCGGGAGTCGGAATAACGCTCGTCACGACCCGTCCACGAGTTCGACGAAGTTCTCGAAAACCCGCTCCCCGTTCACGTCTGCGAACGACAATCCGTTCTCTTCCCACCCGAAGTCCGCAGCGATTTTCGGATGGAGTTCGTCCGTGAATTCGGGATGGAACTGCGTCGTCCACAGCGGAACGTCCCGATGTCGGGTGGCGAAATACTCGTTGTACTCGGTCGAACCGATGGGTTCCATCCCGTCGCCGAGTTCGACCACGTGGTCGCCGTGGACCGCCGGAACGACCGATGAAACGCCGTCGAAGAGCGGGTCGTCCGCCAAGTCGGCGCGGACGAGTTCGTTCGTCAAGCCGCGATGCTCGACGGAACCGCCGAGCGCGTCGTTGACCAACTGGTGCCCGAAACAGACGCCCAGCGTCGGAACCTCCCGCTCGACGAGTTCGCGAACGAGCGCCGCCTCCTCGTCCATCCACGGGTTTTCGTCCCGCTCGTACACGCCCGCCGTGCTTCCGGCGACGATGACGCCGTCGACGTTCGAGAGGGACGGCGATTCGTCCGCCGCGACGTAATCGTACACCTCGTGGTCCGGGAGAAACGACTCCATCGAGCGGACGAAATACCGATAATCCGGGTTCACCTCGTTTTCCAGTACGAGCAGCATCGGCGGTGTATCGGTCCGATGATGGTAAAAAGCTACGTGCTTACTCGGCGAGGAACTCGGTCAGCAGTTCGTTCACCCGTCCCGGTCTATCGTTTTGTACCCAGTGGCTGGCGTCGGATAGCCGTTCGATTCGAAGGTCGGGGATCCACCGGTCCATCCCCTCGGTCAGTTCGTTGTCGAGCGCGAAATCCTCCGTTCCCCAGATTAACATGGTCGGGACGGTCACGTCGAGGGATCCTCTCTCCTTACCGAGGAGCGACCGAAGCTCCGCCGGGACGTTCTCCCGGAACAGCGCCCGGTAGTAGTTGATGGAAGCGGTCAGCGCGCCGGGTTGTGCGGCCGCCTCGACGTAGCGGCGGACGTCCTCCTCGTCGAACGCCTCCGGATTCTTCGCGCTGTCCCTGAAGATGTTCTCGATGGACTCGTACCCGCGGGCGGAGAGGAACCGTTCCGGAAGCCACGGCAGTTGGAAGAAGAACATGTACCACGAGCGCTTGAGTTGCGACGGCGTTCGGAGTCCCTCCCGGAATCGCGCCGGATGCGGTGCGTTCAGGACTGCGAGTTTATCGACGGGTTCCGGGCGCTCGATTCCGACCTGCCACGCGACGGCACCGCCCCAGTCGTGGCCGACGACGTGGGCGCTCTCCTCGCCGAAGTGGTCGATGAGGCCGGTCACGTCGGCGATCAACTCGTCGGTTCGGTAGGCGTCGACGCCGTGTGGTTTCTCGGAGGCGTTGTAGCCGCGCATGTCGGGTGCGACGACGTGATACCCCGCCGACGCGAGTGCGGGAATCTGTTCCCGCCACGAGTACCAGAACTCCGGAAAACCGTGAAGGAGGAGGACGAGCGGGCCATCCCCGCTTTCGACGTAGTGGAGACGGACCCCGTTGACGACGGCTTCGTCGTGAGTCAGTTCGGGCATGGTTTCATCCACGGTATTTTCGTGGATAAGCGTTGACGTATATCCGTGACGGAACCCTTCACCCTCCCGCAGACCGCCGCCCAGCCCAGTCAGTTGTATCTCAACGGGTCGAAACTCTCGCTCGTGACGGGGTGGTTCGACTTCGACGCGCCGAACTACGACCCGCTTCCGGTGCGGAAATTCGACGGCAGATGGACGCTCACGGACGGACACACGCGTGCCTTCGTCGCCCACCTCTCCGGCGCGGAAGAACTCCGCGTCGTCCGCGATACGGACGACATTCCGGTGTCGAAATACGAACGATGCGTCTCGTGGTGTCGAGACGAGGGTATCACGGACATCTCCGACCTCGCGGGGCGCGTCGTCACGGGCGATACCTTCGAAACACGGTGGGTTGATCGGTGCCGGTCGCCCGACTCTTGAGTATGTCAGTATTCGTCGGTTCGGTCTACGATTCGGCCGAATCAGTCGGAAATCCGCTCGATGTAGTCGTCCATGTCCCGCGCGAGCGAACACGACCCGGGTCGAACCCAAAAGTAGCGGTAGATGACGCCGTTGTCCTCGCCGTTTCCCGTGACCCTGTGTCGCCACTCGTCCCGCGTTTCGTCGGCGACGAGGTGGAAGAAGTGACGACGATACGCCTTCGGCTTCTCGTGATGGTTCCACACGTCCGTCGAGAGCGGACGGATGGAATCGAACTCTGTCAAGCCGCTTTCCTCCCGCACTTCGCGGACGACTGCCTCGCGAGGGATTTCACCGTCCTCGATAGTACCTTTCGGAACCTGCACGCCAGCGTCCTCGTTGGCGTGCTCGAAGACGAGCAACTGGTGGGTCTGGGCGGCCTTGCGGGTGATGTACGCATAGGCTTTTTCTTCAGTTACAGGTTGGTCTATCACGGATACAATTACAAAACGAGGGGCGGGGGCGTAAGCGTTATTTCAACCACCTGTCCTATCAATCAACGACTTCGGCGCTCCACTCGTCGTCCGGAATCTCGGCTTCGGCTTCGATTTCTACGAGCATATCGTCGCCGAGGAGGTCCGCGACGCCAAGCATCGTACTTGCAGGGTATTCCGGATAGTCGAAGAAGTCGGCTCGCACTTCGTGGATCCGAGCCTGAGTCTCTCGCGACAAGATGTTCGACCGGACGTAAAATCGAGTCATCACGATATCGTCCATCGACCCACCGAGGTCTACGAGCGTTTCCTCGACGTATCCGAGAATTTCCCGCGTTTGCTCCTGTACGTCACCCTCGGGCCACCCGCCGCCGGACAGGCAGACCCGACGGTGGTTCGAATGTTCGGTGACGACACCCCACGAGAAGACGGCATGATCCACGATTTCAGAGTCGAGGTCGCCGAATCCGGGTTCGATGACGGTTTTCTCCATGAAATTCGCCACACAGACCACGGACAAGTATATTTTCATCTGACAAATTTGTCGCCACATTCACGAAAGCGGCCGGAACCACACCGCCGTCAGCAACAGCGCGAGGAAGACGTAGGACCCGCGAATGAGCAACATGGTGGCGAGTTCCGGCCCGCTTCGGTACGCGATGACGGCGACGACGCCGAACGCCAGAACCGCGACGACGGAACTCGGCGGAAACACCTGCGCCACCGAAAATCCGAGGACGCAGAGGAGCGCGGTCAGAATGAGTCCATAGGCAGTCGTTCGGGCGCGGGATTGCCCGAGCGCGACGGCGACGGTCCGCTTCGAGATGGAACGGTCGTAGTCGTAGTCCTGTGCGTCGTCGATGACTTTCACACCCGAGAGGAGGACGAGGAAGACGAACGCGAACGCGAGCGAGACGAGCGAGAGGGTTCCCGTCTGGACGTAGTAACCGCCGAGGATGGAGAGCGCGATACCGAGCGGATAGCCAGTGGTTGTGCTGACGGGGTTCGTATCGAGTTGCGGTGCGTGCAGGTAGCCGATGAACCACGTCGGGAGCGTGATGAGGACCGCGCCGATACCGACGGTGAGCCACAGTCCCGCGAGGCAGGCCGCGAAGAGTACGGCAGCGGCGACGAGCAGGAGTTTACATCCGCGTTCGGTGAGCGGATGGTCGTCGTCCTCACCTCGGAGATAGAAATCGACGTACCCGTCCTTGACGTGGGCCGTGTATACGGCGGCGAAGATGGCGACCATATGGAGTAGCCCCGTCACGAGCGAGAAGCGTCCGGACAACATGCTCCCGAACCACGAGGCGGCGACGGGAGGGAGCATGAACACCGGATGTACCTGCGATATGACTGCGCGTGCTGCGGGGACCACGCCGGAACCGCGGCGTGAGATGGGCATCGAATCGACCCACAACGTCGCCAATGATAAAGTCTCAGGCCGCGAAAAATCGGAAAAATTCAGCGAACCGCGTCGGCCGCCTCGCCCATGATTTCGAGCGCCGCTTCGAGTTCCTCCACGTTCGTCGCGTAGGAGATACGAGCGTAGCCCGCGCCGTGCTCGCCGAAGGCCTCACCGGGGACGACGACGACGCCGCGTTCGATGGCCTCGTCCACGAACCCTTCGGGGACCTTGGGCATGGCGTAGAACGCACCCTGCGGCGTCGGCGTTTCGAGTCCGATGTCCGCGAGGCCGTCGAGAAGCACGTCGCGGCGCTCTTCGAACGATTCGACCATCTCGTCCACCGGGTCCTGTGAGCCGGAGAGGGCACCCAACGCGGCGAACTGCGCTGGCGCGCTCGCACAGGCCTGTACGTACTGGTGAACGCGGAGCATGCGCTCGATTCTGCGCTCGCTACCGGCGACCCAGCCGAGTCGCCATCCGGTCATCGAGTACGTCTTCGAGCAGGCGTTGACGACGACCACGTTGTCCGTCTCGGCGAACTGCATCGGCGAGTAGTGTTCACCGTCGAAGACGATGTGTTCGTACACCTCGTCGGAGATGCAGAGCACGTCGTGTTCGTCCGCGATACGGGCGAACTCGCGCACGTCCTCCTCGCTCGACACCGCGCCGGTCGGGTTCCCGGGGCTGTTGACGACGAAGGCGGCGGTGTCATCGGTGATGTTCTCCTCGATGATCGCGGGGTCGATGGTCAAATCTTCCCGCACGGGAACGGGTTTCGGCGTCCCGCCCGCGAGGTGCGTCAGGGCGTCGTAGGCGACGAAGCCGGGGTCGGGAAAGATGACCTCCTCGCCCGCGTTGACGTGCGCTTCGAGGGCGATGTGGAGGGCCTCGCTCCCGCCCGCCGTGGCGATGATGTTCTCCGGCGGGACCACGAGGTCGTTGTCCCGGTCGTGCTTCGCGCTGATGGCCTCACGGAGTTGCGAAATCCCCTTGTTCGACGTATAGGCGTCCGTCGCACCCGATTCGATGGCTTCGAGCGCCGCCTCCCGAGCGTGGTCCGGTGTCGGGAAGTCCGGTTGCCCGAGTCCGAGATTGATAGCGTCCTCACCTGCGGCTTCGAACACTTTCCGAATGCCGCTTATCGATACGTGTTCGACCCTGTCCGAAAAGCCGGTCATACGCCCGAAAGCACGCAACGGGGGAGGATAATTCTTCGCTTCGATTACTCGACCTGTGACCGAAGCGCTTCGAGGTGGTCGTCGATGACCGAGAGCGCCGCGTCGGCGTCCATGTAGCCGTTGTCGTACTCCGAGTACACCTTGTCCACGTCGCGGAAGAATTGGTCCAAATCAACGTTATCCGTGTCGCTCATGGTTGGGGAAAGACGGTTGGCACCCAAAAGCGTCGTGGTTGCATTTCACACCGGGCGAACCGAGCGACGGAGGCGGTGACAGCGGTTCCAAAGCTCGAATGCACGAACTCAATAGAGCACCATATTATTCTTATAGAAATTAGTAAAATTTAATTTGCTGTGCGGAATTACTAGGATTGCTATGTCACGAAAATTCGGACGGCGATCGGTTCTGAAATCCCTCGGCACCACCGCGACGGTTCTCACCGGAACGGCGGCGCTGAGCGGGTCGGCGAGCGCGTTCACCGACGGCGAACGGGTCGCGGCGACCACGGCGCTGAACACGCGCGAACAACCAGGAACCGACCAACCCATCGTCGCCACGGTGAACGACGGCGAAGTCGGGGAGATCATGAACGGTCCGACGAACAAGGGTGGGTACACGTGGTGGGGCGTCCACTGGCTCGACCGGAACGTCTGGGGCTGGTCGGTCGAACGGTACCTCCAATCCACGTCCGGCGGCGGCGGTTCGGACTTCGTGTGGCCGATTACGGGGTACATCACGTCGCCCTACGGCCCACGCGACGGCGGCTACCACTACGGTGTGGACATCGGGGCCAACGGCAACATCGGCGAACCGATTTACGCCGCCCATGGCGGGACGGCCTACACCGCCGAGGACCCCGGCGGCTACGGAACGTACATCTACATCAACCACGGCGGCGGCTACCAGTCCGAGTACGGCCACCTCAACAGCACCGCCGTCTCGGACGGCCAGTCGGTGAGTCAGGGCGACTACATCGGCGGCATGGGCGAGGACGGCAACTCGACCGGCCCGCACCTCCACTTCGAAATCGAGACCGGTAGCGGCCACGCGTCGATTCCCGGTGCCGACGGCGAGAACGTCACCGCCGGAACCGCGATTCCGAAGGATTACGGCGGAATCTGAACGACTCCGCCGGTCCACCATCGACGAATTTTTGCCCGGAATTAACCGGCGTCAACGACGATACCGAAAACGAAAGAAGTGAAAAATCGCCAGCGGTGTCTACGCCGCTTGTATCGTCCGGACGCCGAGAACAACCAACAGGAGACAGACCAATCCAGCGCCCCACGTCGCAAATTTGGTCGGATTGATTGTCAACACCATCAACGCGAATCCGACTCCCACGACGCCCGCAAACAGGGCCGCGTGACCGTACAACCGCAGGATTACGTTGCTCATTCGAATCGCGTATTTTGTTTGTTATCTTCGACGGAATATAACTCTGCAGTTATATCTGCCAGCGACACAACCACCCAAAACCGAATTTACACGACCGTCGGAAATCAGCAACCGTCACAACCGCCAGTCGCTAGCAATCCGCCCGGAAAATCGGAGATTTTCCGGGCCGACGACCGAGCGGAGCGAGGCGCGAAGCGCCTCGGAAAACGAACGGCGAACGGTAGTGAGCCGTGAGTCGAAGCGAGGGAGGAGGCTTTTGATGAACCTTTTACAGGGAAGCTGTCAGCGGTCGCGTGCTACGGCACGCGACCGCTGACTTCTGACCGTCGTAAAAGGTTCATTGGAACATCCGGAGCGGTTTTGCCTGCGAACTCTCCGCTTCTTCGGTTTCCTGCATCCGCTGGGCGAACTGCTCTTTCTGCTCGCGGATTTCCTCGGCGCTCTCGACCAGTTCGTCGGTGTTCACGTCGATACCGGCGATGGGGTTGATGCCGTCTTCGAGGAGGACTTTGGCCGCGGCGGGGTCGGGAAACTGCGGGTCGGACTGAACGATGAGGCCGATTGCGCCGACGCCGCTCCTGCTGGCGCGGTGGAGGAGCGCGCCGGTCGGGCCGCTGACCGCCCCGGTTTCCGTGGGCGAGCCGATGTCGGACTCGTCGAGCAGTTGTCCCAAGTCGCCCGTGGCGGTGCCGTAGAGTTCGGGGACCGTCCCGGCCTGTTTCTGGTGAGGAAGGCCGCTGAGGTAGAGCGGCGTCGCGTCGGTCGATTCGACCCACGCGGTGACGCAGTTCGCGAACTGGGGTGCGGCGTCCGCCGAGATGGGAACGTCGCTTCGCAACGCCAGCAGGTCGCGCCCCTCGTCGGCGTACAACCGAACCGGCGGAAGCAAATCGCGGTCGCCGTCCTCGTACACCGCGATTTGTGGGATGCCCTCGCAGTCCACCGCCCCGTAGTAGGTCATGTCGAACCGCTCGATGAGGTGGTCGGTGGCGATTTTGCCGACCAATCCGAGTCCGGGAAGTCCTTCGACCAGCGTCGGTGCGTCGAGTTCGATGTCGTCCGCGACCACGGCGATGTCGGTCATACCATCGCTTTCGGACGGATACGTCTTAAAAACGAGGGCGAACCGCGGCGGCGCTCCGAAACCCACAAACACCTCTCGCCCGCATAGCCGAGCAATGGACGCACTGGAGCGTTACGAACCCATCCTCGACGATTTCGAGGCGTTTCTCGCGGCGTGCGAGCGCCCGCTTCCCTCGGTCGTCAGGGTGAACCGCATCAAAGCGACCCGAGAGCAGGTGACGCGGGCGTTCGACGAGGAGACCGTCGAGTGGACGCCGCGCGAGTGGAACGAGAACGTGTTGGAAATCGAGGGAAAACCCGGCAACACGTGGCCCTCGTTTCACGGGTGGACGCACGGACAGGAGGAGGTCTCCTCGATTCCGGCGTTCGTCCTCGATCCGGAACCGGGCGAACGCGTGTTGGACGCCTGTGCCGCTCCGGGGAGCAAGACGACCCAACTCGCGGCGCTGATGGACGACACGGGACTCGTCGCGGCGAACGACAGCAACCTCGGTCGCCTCTCGGCGCTCCGATTCAACACGGAACGTCTGGGCGTCACCTGCGCCGCGGTGACGAATCAGGACGCCCGGAACTTCTCGCTCAAACCGTTCGGCCTCTCGGCGTTCGACGCGGCGCTCGTGGACGTGCCGTGCTCCTGCGAGGGGACGATTCGGAAGAACCCGACCGCGCTGGACGATTGGGGCTTGGACCACATCGAGGGCGTCGCCGGCGTCCAGAAGGGGATCCTGCGCCGTGCGGTACAGGCCACGCGAGAGGGTGGAACCGTGGTGTACTCCACCTGCACGTTCGCGCCGGAGGAGAATGAAGCGGTCCTCGATTACGTTCTCTCCCGCGAGGACTGCCGACTGGTCGAATACGACATCGGCCTACAGTCGGAACCGGGACTCACCGAATGGAAGGGCGACGAGTTCGACGGGAGCGTTCGAAAAGCGAAGCGATTCTATCCACACCACAACGACACGGGCGGGTTCTTCTGTGCGAAACTGGAGGTGGGTCGATGAACGATGATGGCGACGGGGACGAACTGGCGACGAACGACGGCCAGCGGTTCGACCGCCTGCCGGACACCGAAGACGACCGCGAGGTGTCGGGTCGTGCGAGCAGACGGAAAGTGCTCGACTGGTGGGAAGACCGGTTCGGCATCCCACCGGAGACGTTCGAAGGAGCGTCCTTCTGGGAGAAGGGGAAAGGTAAAATCTGGATACTGGACGGCGATTTGGAGTCGCCCGTCCACATCGAGGCGCTCGGGATGACGTTCCTCCGCACGCGACAGCGACACTGGAAACCGACGACGAACGCGGCCCAGCGTGTCGGTCGGCACGCGACGAAGAACGTCGTCGAACTCGACGACGAACAGGCCCGGCGGTTCGCCCGCGGAGAGGATCAAGAGATCGAGTGGGAGGGCGATTGGGGCTACCTCATCGCCGCACACGAAATCGCGGGAGGGGTCGAACCGCTCGGCGTCGGTCTGTTCCTCCACGGCGAACTCCAATCGGTCGTGCCGCAGGGACGACAGCGGGATCTCTGAAACGGCCGAACTCTCTATTCTCCGTCCCGTGTCCGAATCACGCCGCCGCTCAACCCCTCCCACTCGACGGCGTAACCCAGTTCCGAGAGGAGGGCGCTGTCGTCCTCGATACCGCGTTCTTCGAGGGCTGACTTCGCCGCCGAGTAGGCCATTTCGTCCTCGATTTCGTCGCGGAGCACGTCGAGGAGAGCGGGTCGAATCACCGTTCTCCCAACTCGCCGATGTGCGGGGAAGGACACACCTTCCAGCGCGTCCTCGCTCACGCCGTGTGCGGCGGCGAGGTCGGCCACCGAAATCGCGTCCGCGTCCGGGACGAGTTCGTCGGGCAGCGCTGCAACGCTTTCCGCGACGAGTTCCTCCTCGTACCGTCGAAGGGCGTCCCGAACGTCCTTGAGTCGAATCGACCCGGAGTACGGAATCGCGCGGTGGTCGCGGGCGGTTATCTCCTCGCCGACGCCGAGGCTTTCGTCGACGGCGACGAGCAGTTGTACGTCGGAGACGGCGTCAAGTTGGGAGAGCTTCTTTTCGACGTACTCGGGCGTCCAGAAGCCCATGATTTCGAAGAACACCCGGAAGTCGGCGTGCCGATAGTCGAAGGCGAAGTCGGGTATCATCACTCGCGCGCCCGCCGCCAAGGGTGCGGGTTCGCGCACGAGGTCCCAGTCCAAATCGAGGGCCTCGAACCGGGTCGCGAACGACCGCTCCACCTCGCTGTCGAACGACACGTCCGCGATGGGTTCGGTTCCCGGCGGTCGAATCGGGTCGTCGTCGGAGAGGACCAACTCGCGTTCGGTCCCGCGGTCGTCGATGGTGGCGACGAGTCGCCAATCGTCGGCTTTGATGACGGTTCGGAGCAGTCTCGCAAAGCGCGTCCCGTACCGTCGCGTCGATCGAAACAGCGCGTCCGGGCCGGTGACGACGACTTCACGCCCGGCGTCCGTCTCGTGGATTTCGTACATCAGTCGAAGTCGCTTGACGGCCGAGACGAGCGCCCGCGGGTCGGAACTCCGAACGCGGAGTTCCGTCGCGTCGAACAGAGCCGTTTGGGCGAGCGACAGGTTGTACTGGGAGACGAGTTCGTCCGGGTCCCACCGAGAGTCGAAGGAGACGAGGGGTTGTCGCTCTTCGAGGTCGGCGTACAGCGACTCCGCGACGTCGTCCGGCGTCGAACCGATGGAGTCTGCTGCCCGCTGGAGGGCGGTCTTCCGTTCCGATTCGGTGGCGACGCCGACCGCTTCGGCCGCCTCGAAGGCGGCAGTTCGTGCGCGGTTCGGCGGGATGGCGGCCTCCGTTTCGAACGTCGCTTCGCGGTCGAGGAGTTTGGCGAACCCGCGGACGAGTTTGAAGTCAGGCGCGTCCGTTTCGAGTTCGGAGAGGGCGGACTGAAGGTGTCCGAACGGTTCGCCGACGTGACCCTGATACGTTCCGAGGACGCGCGCCGCGAGCGGTCGCTGGGAACGGTCGGCGAACTGCGGATGGTACCCTCCTCCGGCGCGGGACACCCGGAGCAGGTCTTTCGTAAGCACACCTGACACTACACGTGCAGTGTACAAAAGCCGACGGAATGAGAAGATTCATTCCGACCGCTCGAATCGGTACGGAGTATGCGAAGACGCGATGCCCTCCAACAGTTCGGCCTCGTTGCCACTTTCGCGGCTACGAGCGGTTGTGCCGCCATCCTCGGTGGGCGCGGCGGGAACTCTGACGACGGAGACAGAAGTCGTGCAGGTAATTTGAAAAGTGTCAAGATACGTCCCACGGAGGGAAACGACGGCAAACTCGTCGTCGTCGTCACCATCCGAAACGAGGGAGACAAAGAGGAGTCAGCGGACCTCAAAGTGTCGGCAACGATCGACGACGGGGTTCACGAAACGGAACCCACGGTGTCCGTACCCGGAAAGAAAACGAAGGACGTGAAAGTACCACTTCCGGTGACATATAAGAAGTACGACGAGGCGAATAGCACTTCCATCGATATCGACCTGCAGTAACGGCGGCACGAAACCACGAAAACGTCCTACAGCACCATCGCGACGAGGACGGCGACTATCAGCAGTTTTTTCACGATGATAACGCCGATGACGAGCTGTTTCGTGGAGAGGGATTTGACCCACGCGACGAACCGGCCGAGGGAACCCGGTGTTCGAGCGGTCTCCCGACCGGACAGGTCGAGTTCCGTTCGGAACGTCTCCGAGGTGGAGCCTTCTCCCTCGGTGTGCGCGAGGGACGTCGTCGGAACCCATCCCTGACTCGTGTATCGAACGGGGACTGAAAGACCTTCGAGGTGGCCGACCTGTGCGAACTCGAAGCCGTGATCGTCGGCCAACGCTTCGAGTTCGCGCACGTCCCGCCCGTCGTCCAAATCGTACACGAGTCGGGTCGAGTCGGCCGTCCAGTCGAAGCTGAGCGAGAGGTTGATCTGCGTTCGGGTCACACGAACGTCCTGTACGGTCGCCGTCTCCGTATTTCCCCGTCGCTCTTTCTGTTTCGCGGTCAGTAGCTCGTACTCCTCGGTCGAAGTGGTGGATAGGTCGGTCATCGTCGGCCTCCTAGCGGAACGGTCGAAATGGGGACCGCCCCCAAGAGCCATGTCAGAGGGAAGTAGGGCGTCCCCGTTCGGGTGAAGGTGAACGGGTGTATTGAGTACTACCACTATACTATCAAAAACATAGATACAGTAGATAGTATGAAAATAGAGTATACTATCATGAATGCCGGAGAAACGGTATCGATAGACCGGTGAGAAAGCAGCGTCTCGCGAACGATGAAACGAACCGACGAGCGGTCGAAGGCTACCGGCGTCGATTTGCGACGCGGACTTCCGCCGTCTCCTCGGTGACGACCTCGTAGAGGAGCGCGCGTCCGCCGTCGTCTTTCGCCCGGAGGATTCGCCCGAGGCGCTGGGTGAACTCGCGTTCGCTCCCGCTCCCGGAGAGGACGATAGCGACGTTGGCGTCGGGAACGTCTACCCCTTCGTCCAAGACGTTCGAGGTGATGACGCGGGAGTACTCGCCGCGGCGGAACCGGTCCAGAATCTCCCGTCGCTCGGGTGCCGACGTTCGGTGGGTGATGGCCGGGATGAGAAACCGTTCGGAGAGGCGGTAGACGAGGTCGTTGTGCGCGGTGAAGACGATTATCCGGTCGTCACGGTGAGCGTCGAGGAGGTCCGCGAGGAGCGTCACTTTCCCCTCGCTGTTCATCATGATGTCACGCGCGCGCTGTTTCGCGAGCAGGGCTTCGCGGGCCTTCGGATCGCTTCCCGAACGTTTGACGAGTTCCTGATAATCGCTGCCGCTCCGCATCCGAATGGAAGAGCGGGCGAGATAGTCCGTGAACACGCCTTGGGCCTCCTCGTATCGTTCTCGCTCCTCGGGCGTGAGTTCGACGGTCATTCGCTTCACGTCGTAGGGGGCGAGGTGGGTTCCCGCGAGTTCGTCCACGTGAACGTCGAAGACCTTCTCCCCGACGAGTTCGCTCACGACCTCGTGGGCACCGTCCGGTCGCTCGAACGTCGCGGTCAGTCCCATCCTCGCGGGGGCCGCGAGGAGTCGAGCGATTTCGCGGTAGCCCTCGCCGCCGAGGTGGTGAACCTCGTCGAAAATCGCGAGACCGAACCGGTCGCCGATGTCGTCGGCCCGGAGATACGCGGAGTCGTACGTCGAGACGGTCAACCCTTCGACGGTCTGCTCGCCGCCGCCGAGTTGGCCGATGGGCACGTCGAACTCGGTTTCGAGGACCCGTCGCCACTGTTCGAGCAGGTCGATGGTCGGGACGACGACGAGGGTCGCCGCCTGACAGCGTTCGATGGCCTTCACGCCGATGACCGTCTTTCCGCTCCCCGTGGGGAGTTCGAGGACGCCGCGCCGCCCCGCGGTTTCCCACGCGTCGAGCGCGTCCCGCTGGTACTCCCGGAGTTCGTACGCGGAGTAAAGCGGGGGGAGGTCCGGAACGTCGAGGACGCTATCGGCCATCGAAAGCCCGCGTTCGGCACAGAAGTCACGGATGGCGGCGTAGCGGTAGGCGGGGGCACGGAGGGTCTTCGAGCGTGGGTCGGGTTCGGCGAACGGGACGTCGCGCTCGCTCTCGACGCGGAGGGTTCCGTTCTCGTACGAGAGGGTCACGTCTGCCACACCGAAAGTGGGAAGTCTCCGGCCTAAAAGGTGCCGAGGCTGGCCTGTAAGCTACGGTCGGTCGCGCCGCGTTCGAGTTCGTAGCCGACGAGATCGCGCATGTCGGTGGCGTAGGTCGTCCCGCCGCGTTCGAGGACGAGGACGCGGCCTTGCGTCCCGAGGACGGTTCCGCTGGCGAGGGTTTCGTGGACGGGTGCCGACGCCAGTTCGAATCCGTAATCGAACTCGAAGGTATCGAGCGGGTCGAACCGGGACAGTGCGTCCTGCCACGCCGCGTCGTCCACGGGTTGGTCGAGCGTTCGAATCTTGGTCGGGACGCGAACGCGGTCGGTGAACGTCTCCGCGATTTCCGCCTCCAGTTCGCGGGCGATTCGGCCGTTTTTCACGGTGTTGAGGTGTGCGGCGCGGTCGGCACCCTGCTCCCGAAGTCGGGTGTGAAGTCGCCAGTCGCGCGTGACGCCGACCTTGAACGTCCGCGGCGCGAATGCCGCGAGGTAGATGGCGTGGTCCTCGTGGCAGTCCATCTCGTCCTTGAGACACGTGCCGGTACAGCGGGCGCACACCCACGTATGGGTGTGGACGTCGCAGTACGGTGCGTCGGGACGAGGGCACGCGATGTGCGTCGACCCGTCGAACGTTCCCGCACAGTGTCTGTCGCCGAGCGTGTATTCGAGTTCGTCGCCGCGTCGAAGCGTCTCGCGCGAGACGGAAGCGCCATCGTCCACCAGCAGCGCTGGTCGTTCCTCCGCTCCTGCACCGGTCTCGTACCCGACGATTTGCACGGCTATAGTTGGGTATTGCCGGGTAAAAGTCGTGTCGTTCGGAGGGACGGGTCGGCGTGTTCGGATTTCGATCAGTCAAATGTGCGTATCGATTTTCGTTTTAAATAGTCGATGTAAGTGTGAGAAAAGCTTTACTACGATTCCAACGTTGTTCAACACTGTGTCGAACGATAACACGGACGACGGCGGGGAAGACGTTATCGAAGTGAACGTCGGATACGACGGCGGAGACGGGAAGAAAGCGGCGTTGGAAGCCGCGGTAGACGTCGTTCGAGAGTTCGCATCACTTGACGTTGTTACGGTTCGAATCCCACAGGCGAGGAGGGAAGAACTCGACGGGCATCCGGGGATACGGTACGTCGAGAAGAACGGGCGCTCCGGGGCGTAACGGGACGGGATAGTGAAAATTACACGGAGAGTGTAGCTGTTCCCGCGCGCTATTTTCATTCATTGTGAAAAAGATATTTTAACACTACGTATAACAGTACACATTAGCGGATAGGGATGACGACGGCATAGTTCGGTGGGGTGAGTCCGGAAGCGCCATCACAGCTTACGAACAGCATCCTCGTGACAGATTTCTGTTCTTTGTTCCCCATAATAAATTAATTACTGATTGAATACTATTCATATAAGCCCGGATAGATAATTTTTTAACCTAGTATTGGTATCTAACAATCGGTATGGCAAGGAAAGCCAATGGCGTATCACGACGAAATATTCTCAAACTAACCGGCGGTTCACTGGCAACGGCCAGTGCCACCGGTCTGGCCTCGGCGGCACCGACGGACAAAGTGGAGGTGAACGTCGGATTCAACAGCGCACGTGGTCGTGCGATGACTCGGAGCAGTGCGGACGACGTCGTCCGCGAGTTCAACTCCATCGATGCGATGACGATTCGCGTTCCGAAGCGTGCGGCGACGGCACTGGAAAAGAACCCGAACATCCGCTACGTGGAGGAGAACGGGACGATGGAAGCGCTCGCCCAGACGACGCCGTGGGGCGTCGACCGCGTGGATGCCGACGTCGCACACGACAACGGTGACACGGGTGCGGGTGCCGACATCGCCATCATCGACACGGGCATCGACGACGACCACCCGGACCTGCAGTCGAACGTCGGCGCAGGAAAATCGTTCGTCTCTTGCGGGAGCGGCGGGTTCACCGGGAACTGTCTCTTCTACGGCAACGACAACTCCTGCAACGATTCGTGGTCCGACGACAACAACCACGGCACCCACTGCGCCGGTATCGCGAACGGCGTGGACAACGATCAGGGCGTCGTCGGCGTCTCGACGCAAGCGACGCTCCACGCGGTAAAGGTTCTCGACTGCGCCGGCAGCGGAACGTTCTCCGACATCGCGGCCGGCGTCGAATACGTCGCCGACCAAGGCTGGGACGTCGCCAGCATGAGCCTCGGCGGGTCATCCGGTTCGCAGGCGCTTCACGACGCGATTCAGTACGCCTACGACGCGGGCGTCGTCCTCGTGGCGGCGGCGGGGAACGACGGCCAGTGTACCGACTGCGTCGGCTACCCGGCGGCGTACGAGGAGACCGTTACGGTCGCGTCCTCGAACAGCGACGACGAGCAGTCCTCGTTCTCCAGTCAGGGTCCCGAGGTCAACATCATCGCACCCGGTACGGACATCTATTCGACCGTTCCCGGTGGCTACGACACCTACTCCGGCACGTCGATGGCGACGCCGCACGTCGCCGGTGCCGCCGGTCAACTCATCGCGCAGGGCTACTCGGCCCGCGACGCGGAGAGCCGACTCCTCGATACGGCCGAGGACCTCGGCCTCCCGAGCAACGAACAGGGCAGCGGCCTCCTCGACGTCGCCGCGGCGCTCGGCCTCGACTCCAGCGACAACTGAGAAATCGACGTCGAACGAGGTGCAGACGACGGTACATTCGCCTTTTTCAACGCCACACGGAGAGATGCTCCCGATCTTGTTCCGACGTGAACCAATATAATTTTAAGATATAACTAGAAAATATTATACAGGGGTATTTTCTATATATGGTGATGGCGAAAGAAATGCGGAATACGACGCGACGAAGCGTGTTGAAAACGACCGGCGCATCCATCGTCGGGGTCGGTGCGAGCGGCGTCGCCGCCGGAACGGGCGAACTCCGGGAAGTGAACGTCGGATTCGAAAACCACGTCGGTCGGCGGATGGCTCTCGAATCGGCGAACCACGTGGTTCGGGAGTTTTCGGGAATCGACGCGGCGACGATTCGCGTACCGGCGGCGGCGATTCCCGCGCTCGAATCCGCGGCCGGAGTGGCATACGTCGAGGAGAACGGAAGGATGCGCGCACTCCTTCAGGACGTTCCCCACGGTATCGACCGCATCGATGCCGACGTGGCGATAGAACACGGCGACACGGGCACTGGCGCGGACGTGGCCGTCGTCGATACCGGCATCGACGCCGACCACCCCGACCTGCAGGCGAACCTCGGAACCGGGAAGGCGGTCGTCGGCAGTTCGTGGAGCGACGACAACGGTCACGGTACGCACGTCGCCGGCATCATCGGGGCGGTGAACGACACGCGAGGCGTCGTCGGCGTCGCTCCCGAAGCGACGCTTCACGCCGTGAAAGTGTTGAACGGCTACGGGTCGGGGTCCTACTCCGACATCGCGGCCGGTATCGAGTGGGCGGCCGACCAAGGTTGCGACGTCATCAACCTGAGCCTCGGCGGGTCGTCTCGCTCCTCGACGGTCGACGCCGCGGTCCAATACGCGTACAACAACGGTTGTCTCCTCGTTGGTGCAGCGGGCGGTTCCGGGCCGTGCGGAGAAGACGGCTGTGTCGGCTATCCGGCCTCCGCGTCTGAAGTCATCGCGGTCAGTGCGACGAACGAAAACGACGGCCTTGCCAGTTTTTCGAGTACGGGCCCCGAAATCGAACTCGCCGCACCCGGCGTGGAAGTCGAATCGACGTACTGGGACGACACGTACGAGACGCTCTCCGGGACGTCGATGGCCACCGCACACGTTTCCGGCGCGGCAGCGCAGGTGATGGCCGCGGGATATTCGAACACGAGCGGACGCCAACGGCTGCGAGACACCGCGGAAGACCTCGGCTTGGCCGTCGACGAACAGGGGTACGGCCTCGTCGACGCGGCTGCGGCGCTCGGTCTCGATTCCAGCGACAACTGAGAAGTACGGACGCCGACGATTTATCCACCCTATAGGGACATATTATTATTTAATGCTAGTAAAAAAATTTAAGGTGTGCTGTGGTATTTTTCCACAAGCAATGCGACTCAACGAAAGTGGCGTGTCACGACGTAACGTACTCAAGGCAACCGGCGGAGCGACGGCGGGTCTCGCGGTCTCGGGACTGGCCTCGGCGGCACCGACGGACAAAGTGGAGGTGAACGTGGGGTTCAGCAGCGAGCGCGGCCGGGCGATGGCCCGTGACGCCGCCGAGGATGTGATTCGGGAGTTCGAGTTCGACGCGATGACGATGCGCGTCCGAAAGCGTGCGGCGACGGCGCTCGAAAAGAACCCGAACATCCGCTACGTGGAGGAGAACGGGACGATGCACGCGCTCGCCGAAGACCTCCCGTGGGGAATCGACCGCGTGGACGCCGAGGTGGCACATTCGAACGGCTACCTCGGCGCTGGGGCGGACGTGGCGATAATCGATACCGGTATCGACTCCGATCATCCCGACCTACAGGACTATCTCGGGGCGGGTGCGTATGCGGTTTCGTGTTCGTCCGGCGAGTGTCAACAGGGCTGGGACGACGACAACGGCCACGGCACCCACTGCGCCGGTATCGCGGCGGCGAACGACAACGCTCAGGGCGTCGTCGGCGTCGGCCCGAACATCACGCTTCACGCCGTGAAAGTCCTCAACTCGCAGGGAGGGGGGTCCATGTCCGACATCGCGGCGGGCGTCGAGTACGTCGCCGACCAAGGCTGGGACGTCGCCAGCATGAGCCTCGGCGGGTCGACCGGTTCGGCGACGCTCCGAGACGCGTGCCAGTACGCCGTGAACAACGGCGTGTTGGTCGTCGCCGCGGCGGGTAACTCGGGGCCGTGTACCGACTGCGTGGGCTACCCGGCGGCCTACCCCGAAGTCATGGCGGTCGGGTCGACGAACAGCTCCGACGGCCTCTCGTACTTCTCGAGCACCGGCCCGGAAGTCGAAATCGCCGCGCCCGGCAGCAGCATCTACTCCACCTATCCCGACGAGGCATACGACACGCACTCGGGGACGTCGATGGCCTGTCCGCACGTCGCGGGTGCCGCGGGACAGTTGATGGCACAAGGGTACTCGAACTCCGGTGCCCGTAGTCAGTTGACGAACACGGCGGAGGACATCGGTCTGGCGAGCAACGAGAGCGGGTCGGGTCTTCTCGACGTCGCCGCGGCGCTCGGTCTCAACTCCACCGACAACTGATCGCCACGGGCGGGGGACAACCTTTTCGAGACAGGACGGAGAAGGAAAAACAATGACGCTCGAAAGCGACGTGACGGCGACGACGGACGGCACGGTCGAGTTCGAACTGACGGTTCGAAACCCGGATACCGATTCGAGAAACGTGACGTTCAGGAGCGGACTCAAGGCGGATTTCGCCGTCCTCGAAGACGATGCCGAAATCTGGCGCGCGAGCGACGGGCGAATGTACACGCAGGCGCTGCAGTCCGAATCGTTCGACCCAGACGTGGGTAAGACATTCAAGGGAGCGTGGCCGGACCCGCGTCCGGGCCAGTACACCGTCGTCGCGACGCTCGAAATCGTGGAAGAGGACGTGGAAGCGAGAACGGATTTCAGCGTTTGATCGCTTTTCGAGTCAGTTCGCCAGTTCGTCGTACAACTGTTCGGCCGCTGCCCGAACCGCTTCGTCGCTGCTCTGGGTAGGGTTCCACCCGAGCGCTGACAGCTTTTCGATGGAGAGGCGCATCTTCGGGACGTCACCGGTCCACCCGCGGTCGCCGCCGGTGTACTCGTACTCGGGGTCGAGGTCCATCACGTCGGCCACGATGTCGGCGATGACGTTGACCGAGGTGGTCGTCCGCGTGCCGAGGTTGTAGGTGTTCAACTCGTCGTCCGCGTTCTCGACGATGTGGCACATCGCGTCGATACACTCATCCACGTGTAAGTAGGATTTTTCCTGTCGTCCGTCGCCGAGGATGGTCAACGACTCGGGGTCTTCGAGTAGTTTCTCGATGAAATCGGGGATGACGTTGCCCCGTTGGTGTGGTCCGACGATGTTGGCGAATCGATACATCCACACGTCGAAGTCATAGGAGTGGGCGTAGGTCGAGATGATGCCCTCGTCCGCGAGTTTGCTCGCACCGTAGATGCTGATGGGTTCGAGCGGCGCGTAATCTTCGGGTGTCGGCATCGGTGCCTCGCCGTACACAGTCGAGGACGACGTGAACGCGAAGTTCGTGACGCCCACCTCGTGCATTCGTTCGAGGATGTTGTACGTCATTTCGCCGTTCTCCTCGAACAGTCGACGCGGACGCGAGTAGTTCGTGTCCGTGTACGCCGCGAAGTGAAACACCATGTCGAGTTCGTCGGTGACGACGTCCGCTACGTCGCCCTCGTCGGTCATGTCCGCTTGGACGAACCGGACCCCGTCGGGAACACGCTCTCGGTTTCCCTTCGAGAGGTCGTCGACAACCGTTACCTCGTTCGATTCGGAGAGACGCTTAGCGAGGTGGGAACCGACCAAACCGGCACCGCCGGTTACGAGAACTCGTTTACCGGAGAGTTGCATGCACCAATCTGTGCGGGTTTCCGGCAAGTGTGTTCCGGTCCTCCTCAGGGAGAACGAAATTCGACCGAAAGGCGGTTAGTGAAACCTTTCTTTATTTTTCACCCATATCCAATAATACTTATGCGCTTCTATTGGCGTGTTTATCAGTATGCCAGCTGAGACGTACGGTCCGATAAGTTTGTTACCTGCACTGATAGCAATCGTGTTGACGCTCGTCTCACGACAAGCGTTGCTCTCGTTGTTCGCGGGTATCTGGCTCGGCGCAACGATTCTCGTCGGATGGAACCCGGTGGCCGGTGCCGCTCGAAGTTTGCAATTCGTGGTGACGAACGTCACCTCGACGTTCAACGTCAAACTCCTGTTGTTCACCTTCCTCATCGGCGCGATGCTGGGAATGATATTCCTCTCGGGCGGGATGGGGTCGGTGGCCGACGCCATCGTCAAGCGGGTGAAAACGAGCCGTCAGGCCCAACTCGGGACCTCGGTGCTCGGGATGCTCATCTTCTTCGACTCCTACGCCAGCACCATGATCTCCGGTTCGGTGATGCGCCCCGTGACCGACCGCTTCGATGTCAGCCGAGAGAAGTTGGCCTACATCCTCGATTCCACGACCGCTCCGACCGCGAGCATCGCGGTGGTCTCGACGTGGCTCGGCTACGAGGTCGGTCTCATCAAACAGCAGTTCGACGCGCTCGGAATCGACAGGAGTCCGTTCGTCGTATTCGTGCAGTCCATCCCGTTCCGCTTCTACAGCCTCTTCGCGCTGGTGTTGGTGTTCGTCATCGTCCTCACCGACTGGGACTTCGGTCCGATGCGGGCCGCCGAACGCCGCGCACGGAACACCGGGAAGGTCCTCGGTGACGACGCCAACCCGCTGATGGAGACGCAGGCGAGCGACATCGAGACGCCCGACAGCGTCGATCCGCGCTGGTGGTACTTCGTCTCACCCATCCTCGTTCTCATCGCCGTCACCGTGTTCAGCCTCTGGTTCACGGGCGGTGGAATGGTCGGTCGGTCGTTCAGCGACGCGCTGAAGAACGCCGACACCGCCAGCGCCATCCTCTGGGCGGCGTTCGCCGGGTGCGGGACCATCCTCGCCATCCTCGTCGGACACGCCCGCATCGAACTCGACGAGATAAGCGACTCGATATTCGAGGGATTCAAGATGGTGATGTTTCCCGTCGCCATCCTCTCGTTGGCGTGGAGCATCGGGTCCGTCAGCCAGAAACTGCAGGTCGGTGACTACGTCGTCAGCGTTTCGAGGGGACTGATCACACCCGAACTGCTGCCCGCGGTCATCTTCATCAGCGCCGCCATCATCAGCTTCTGCATCGGCACCTCGTGGGGAACGATGGGGATCCTGTTCCCCGTCGCCGTGCCGCTGGCCCACACGCTCGGTTCTCCCCTCGTGATGGCCATCGGTGCCATCCTGACGGGGTCGCTCTTCGGCGATCACTGTTCGCCCATCAGCGACACCACCGTCATGTCGAGCATGTTCGCCGCAAGCGACCACGTCGACCACGTCAACACACAGATACCGTACGCCGTACTGGCCGCCGTGATAGCGACCGCCGCCTTTCTCGTCAGCGGCTACACCGGCATTCCGGTGGGGGTCACGCTCGCCCTCGGCGTCGCGCTGTTGGTCGGAACGACCTACTTCCTCTCCGAGTTCGTCGGCGTAACCGACGAACTGGGCGTCGCACAGACGTTCGAGTGAGATTCGAAACCTCCTAACCCGCTCGAACACCAGTTTCGGCCATGCACGACGAACCGTCGGTCACGGTCGTTCGTCTCGGCCATCGACCCGGACGCGACGAACGGATGACCACACACGTCGGACTCACGGCCCGTGCGCTCGGCGCGGACCGCGTCGTCCTTCCCGACAACGCGGGCCAGTCACGGGAGACCATCCGCGACATCACCGACCGCTTCGGCGGCCCGTTCGAGGTCGAACTGTCCGGCAGTCAGAAGGCGCTCATCCGAAACTGGGAGGGAACCGTCGTCCACCTCACGATGTACGGCGAGCGCGTGCAGGACGTGGAAGGGGACGTTCGAGAGGCGCACGACGATGAACCGCTCCTCGTCGTCGTCGGCGCGGAGAAGGTCACGTTCGACGTGTACGAGGCGGCGGACTGGAACGTCGGCGTTACCAATCAACCCCACTCCGAGGTCGCCGGACTCGCCGTCTTCCTCGACCGGTTGTTCGACGGCCGGGAACTCGACAGGGGGTGGGAGGACGCCCAACAGCGCGTCATCCCCAAAGAGACCGGAAAGCAGGTGGAACCGGTCGAAGACGGGAAGTGATCGGTGACGATCCCCGGCGAGTCGCGCTCGCCGGATTCGAATCGTGCCCGGTTTCGACGCTCGGTCCCGTGACCACCCGGAACGACGAGCGGTGGTAGGAGGCGTGCGTTTCGGACGAGAACCGACCGTATTTTTCGAACGTTCGTGAGAAATTATATGCCCGCGGGCGACATACCGCGAACCGAATGGATTTCGCACCGAAGATCACCGTTCTCGCCGTTATTCTCGCGGTCGTCTCCGCCATTCTCGCGAATCGAGTGTTTCACAACCGACCGCTCTCGGTGCTCGTCCTGTTGGTCGTCGGGTTCTTCCTCCCGTTAGTCCTCGGCGAACGGTACAAACGGATGCGTAACTAGCCCGATTTTCCACAGCCGTCGTCGCTGTGCCCCACGAAACGCGGGCCTAACCCTCTCCTTCGTCGGCTTGCCAGCGAGCGTAGCACACGTTTCGGACGTGTTTCTCGGCAAGAACGTATAAGCGGCCGACCACCCGTTGTGTGGGTATGGTCGACGTCAGCGGACATTTGGCGATGGCGCTGTTGTTCGCCGCTCCCGCGTGGCTGCTGTGGGGACGGCGGGGAAGTCTCGCGTTCGCGGCGTTCACCCTCGTGACCGCGATGCTACCCGATACGGACCTCGTGCTTCGACACCTGATTCCGGCCGTTCACCACCACGGCGTGACGCACACGGTGTTGTTCGTCACCGTCGCCAGCGTCGCGGGCGGTGCACTCACGGCGAGCCTCCTCACCTCACGCTTCGAAGCGAGCCGGTGGGTGCGGAGCGACAGGATCGACGAGGAAACCGTGTTCGTGTTCGCCACCGCCGGATTCCTGATCGGCAGCATGAGCCACCTGTTCGCCGACCTCCTCTCGGCACCCGACATCGCCCCGCCGTTGTCGCCGCTCTGGCCGGTGTACACCGAGCCGATAATTATCGACGTCATCTACTACGATTCGCCGATATGGAACTTCGGCCTCTTCGGGGTCGCGCTCGCGGTTCACTTCGCGCTCTTCCGCTCCGAACGTTCGCCGATCGAGACGCGCTACAGAATCGGCGACACGTAGCGCCGCGGCGTCGTTCGGCACCGGCCGATGGAGTTCGGAGGACTCGTCCCGTTGGACGTGTTTACAAAAATTCTCGAGGCGTCATTTTTCGATTCTCTCGTACTAAAAACGATGTTGTGGGATGGGGGATTACGCCGACGAGTTGCCGCTGCTGGTCGTCGTTCCGCCACCATTTCCGCTCCCGATGCTGGTGCTCAGCAGGTTGAGTTCGCTGCTGAAGATGGACGCATCGCCGCTGAACTGCCGCGTGTCGCCTTGGCTCAGGGTCTGGCCACCTTGTTTGAACATGAAGGTGGTTATCTGGCCCTGTCCGCCGTTGCTCCCGCCGAGCAAGTAGCGGATGATGTAGCCGTTGTAGTTGTCCGGCTGGCTGATTTCCGGCACGTTGCCCCCACCGGGTCGTTCGAGGAGTCGAACCGTCGTGGCCGCTTCCAACGTGTTGACAACCCGGAACTCGACGCTCGGGTGGTAGTCGTAGGTGTAGACCAATACGTTGCTGCTCTGCGCCGAAGCGCTCCCTGCGCTCCCCAATCCCAGTGCGAGCGCACCCGTCGCGAGTGCGCCTTTCTTCATGAACGAGCGTCGGTCTTTCGATTCGACGTGTTCTTGTGTGTCACTTTCGGTCATTGCTACCTCGCCTCCGTTCTATGCCGGACTCGCTGATAAAGGGCATAGACGTTTCAGTTTCCCAATCATATCCTACCGACGGTTCATCCGGAACGTTCTACGTTACACCGGCGATATTGGCGATTACGAGGAGTTTCGAGGAGCCTGAACCACCTTTGTTCGGGTCGGCGGCCATGCGGACGCAGGACGGTTCCTTCCTGCGTCCGCGACCCTTCGGCGGGTGGACCGTTCCTCATCGGGGTGTCGCTTTCGCCTTCCGTCGGCGATCCTTCGGTACCGGTCCCTCTCGATGTCGAACCGAGACAACCACCGAGGCGGCCGCTGCCGGTGGCCGCGAGGGGCGACGGTGGGGGAGGGGGTTGGCCGGTCTACGGCATATCGAGCGAGGCACCGATGTACAGAGCGGTGACGAGGACGAGCCAAACGCCGTCCACGAAGTGCCAGTACATCGAGACGGTGCTTATCGAGGTCATTTTGTCCGCGGAATACTGGTTCAGGAACAGTCCGCGAACGAGGACGATGGTCAGCAACAGGACGCCGAGCGTGACGTGAAGACCGTGCAGTCCCGTCAGTCCGAAAAAGCCGCTCGCGAAGATACCGCTCGAAATCGTGTATCCCTTCTCGACGATGAAGTCGTGGTACTCGTACACCTGTCCCGCGAGGAACGTCGCCCCGAGGAGGACCGTGATGCCGAGCAGTCGAACGAACCGCTCGTGACGGTCCTGCTGAATCGCCCGGTGGGCGTAATGCATCGTCACGCTGCTCGTCACGAGGAGCACCGTGTTGATGACGAGAATCGGACTCAACAGTTCGGGAACCGTCCCCCGCGGCCACGGATGAGCGCGGACGTAGAAGTAGTAGGTAAACCCGCCGCCGAAGGTGCCGACTTCGGTCAGAAGGAACAGTACCATCGCCGTCCGGAGCGTCATGGTGTCGTGGCGGTCGGTTCCGCGGAACCAGTATCGGTAGATGAACCCCTGATACACCCAGCCGAAGAGTCCGGTCACGAACCCACCCATTCCGGCGAAAAAGAGTATCAAGCCGGGCCAGCGCGGGAGCAGTTGGTCGCTCCCGAACGTCAGCACGATGATGGACGCGCCGAGGTACATCGTTCCGACGCCCGATGCGCAGACGAACGGCCAGACGCTCATCTCCTCGACGTCGTAGGCCAGTCGAACACGCCCGGGTCCTCCTCCATCTTCTCTCGTTCCACGGACCGCGGACCGGTGCCGGTCGACTCGTCGGTCATCCGTCCACACCTCCCGCTGGAACCGGGTATCGGATGACAGGCATGGATTACGAACTCAACCTTCTGGGATATAACGTCGTTGCCCGTTCGGTGCGGTGATAACGGTAGTATGACCGGAGTAGCCAGCAGGACTAAGTAAAATCTCGTGATACGCGTATGCGGTGTGTTATTCAATGTGCCGTCGCACGATATGTCATAAGAAAACGGCCATAGCAGGCCCCAAACCGAGGCAGACATGAGTTCCGATCCGATTTGGGAGAGTTCACGAGACGAAGGTGGCCCCGACCTTCCGCTGAACGAGTACATCGACGCGGGGACGGCGAACGACCCCGACGTGGGGTCGACCGACCGCGCCGCCGTCACAGTCGATGGGGAGACGGTGTCGGTGGAGAAAGAAGCGACGCTCCTCGACGCGGTCGAACAGGTTGAGACGGACGGCTACGTTCCGGCGCTCTGTTCGTACGACGAGGACGAGCGAATCGGTCCCCGAAGCGAGTGCCGGACGTGCATGGTTGAAACCGAGGAACACGGTATCGTCCCGTCGTGTAGTTTCCCGGCGGAGGACGGGATGACGATCAGTACGGACGCCGAGGAGGCCGCGAACGCTCGGGACGTGAACTTGGACCTCCTCCTCTCGGACCACAACCTCAGGTGTACGACCTGCGGGAAGAACGGTCGCTGTGACCTACAGGACGTCTCCATCGAAAACGACGTGGTGGAACCGCGATACGGCGTGTTCGACGACCGGGACGAGTACGAACCCATCGACGAGTCCTCGCCGTTCATCCAGATAGACCGCAACAAGTGCATCCTCTGCAACCGTTGCGTGGAGGCCTGCAACGACGTCCAAGTCGAGGGGGTCCTGCGTATGGAAGGCAACGCGGGCGAGACGCGTATCGGCTTCCAGAACGGCGCGGAGACGATGATGGAATCGACCTGCGTCTCCTGCGGTCACTGCGCGACGGTGTGTCCGACCGGGGCGCTCGTCGAACAGAACATGACCGACATCGCCACGATTCCGGTGCCCGGATTCAACCAACACAACAGCATCGGCAAGGCGATCGGCGAGGACTACGAGCATCAACCTCGGCAGATGACGCCGATGAAAGAGCACCGAAAAGGTCGCAAAGGGGGTGCCGAATCCGACGATGACTGACGAAACACCGGGAACGAAGGGTTCGGAGGACGGCAGCGAGAAGGAGGGGGTTGCGGGGTTCATGCAGCGGGCGAAGAAGCAGGCCCAAACCGCGGGCGAGAAAGTCGGGGAGAGCAACGCGTTCGAACCCGTCGAACACGTCGCCGAAAGTTTCGCCGCGAACACCATGTCCGAGGGCCGCCTGTTCGACATGGCGGACGCCTTGAGCGATTACCGACTCAGCGAGGTTGACGTCACCGACACGACGTGTGGCTACTGTGCGGTCGGGTGCCGGTTCGACATCTACTCGAAGGACGGCGAAATCCTCGGCGTGCGACCCAACCCCGAGAAAGCACCGATAAACGGCATCTCGACGTGTGTAAAGGGGAAGTTCGGCTACAAGTACGCGGACAGCGACGACAGGCTTACGCAACCGCTCATCAAGGAGGACGGCGAATTCAGGGAAGCGTCGTGGGACGAAGCACTCGACCGAGTCGCGGAGGGTCTCTCCGAAATCAAAGACGAACACGGTCCGAGCGGATTGGGACTGGTCTCTTCGTCCAAGACGACGAACGAGGCGAACTACCTGATGCAGAAGTTCGCCCGGCAGGCCCTCCGGACGAACAACATCGACAACTGCAACCGGCTTTGTCACTCCCCGACCGTCTCGGGACTGTCCCAAACGGTCGGCTTCGGTGCCGGTTCGGTCGGCACCGACGCCCTCGAAAACACGGACTGTTATCTCATCACGGGGTCGAACACCACGGAGGCCCACCCCGTACTGGCGACCCGCATCAAACAGAACGTCAAGGACAACGACGCGGACATGTTCGTCTTCGACCCGCGGAAGGTTCAGATCGCGCAGTTCGCCACGCAATATTCCCGAATCGAACCGGGATACGACACGGTGTGGATAAACGGGCTGATCCACCACATCCTCGAAAACGACCTGCACGACGAGGAGTTCATCGAGGAACGGACCGTCGGGTTCGAGGACGTAAAGGAGTGTGTCAAGGACTTCACGCCCGAGTTCGTCGAGGAGAAGACGGGCGTCCCGCCCGAAGAAATCAAGCACGCAGCGGAGACCATCGCTGAGGCGGATTCGTGTACGTTCTGCTGGACGCTGGGCCTGACCGAACACAGCCACGGAACGGAGAACATCATCTCGATGGCGAACCTCGCGCTCGTGACCGGTCACGTCGGAACCGAAAAATCCGGTCTGGCGCCGTTCCGCGGCCAGAACAACGTGCAAGGCGGCGGCGGCGACATGGGGCCGGTTCCCGGGAACTTCCCCGGCTATCAGAAGGTGACGAACGACGACGCGCGCGAGAAGTTCGAGGAGGCCTACGGCGTGGACCACCTCCCGGACGAGGAGGGGCACACCATCACCGAACAGTTCCTCGCCGCCGACCGCGGCGAGATTCGGGGCATGTTCATTCAAGGCGAGAACGTGGTGTACTCCGAACCGAACGTCAGCCACGCCGAGGAAATCGTCGACGAGTTGGAGTTCCTCGCGGTCCAAGACATCTTCCTCACCGAATCCGCGAAGTACGCCGACGTCGTCCTGCCCGCGAACGCCCCCGTCGAGACGAACGGGACGTTCACGAGTTCGACGCGCCACGTCCAACTCGTCAAGCGTGCCATCGACCCGCCCGGAGAGGCGAAACCCGACTGGGTCATCACGCAGGAACTCGCAAAGCGGTTCGGCTACGACTGGGGCTTCCGAAACCCGAGCGAGATAATGGACGAGATCAACGACCTCACGCCGATTTACGGCGGCATCACCCACGAGCGCCTCGAAACCGAGGGGAGCATCCCGTGGCCGTGTTGGGACGAGGACCACCCGGGGACGCCTCACCTCTACGAGGAGGAGTTCAACACGGACGACGGGAAGGCCCACATGTTCCCGACCACCGCCTCCGGACCGGTCGAAGCCGACATGGACGACGAGGACTTCCCGCTGGTGATGACGACCGGTCGCGTCCTCTACCAGTATCACACGGGGACGATGACCAACCGGGAACCCGGCATCCGCTCGTACACGGACGAGTTGTTCGTCGAAATCCATCCCGACACCGCCGAGGAACTCGGCATCATCGACGAACAGGAGGTCGAAATCACGTCCCGGAAGAACTCGATCACGGCCATCGCACAGATCACCGAGCGACCGGGGCGGGAGGACGTCTTCGTTCCGATGCACTACTTGGGAGGGGACGTCGCCAACAAACTCACGGACGAGGAACACCTCGACCCGCAGGCGCACGTTCCCGAGTACAAAGTCACGGACGTTCGGGTGTCCCCCGCCGGGGACGGCGAACGGAGCGAGGAACAGAAAGTCGCCGCAGACGACGACTGAGCGAAATCCCATCACAATTTAGCACCATGCCAGACAATCCAACCGCGACCGACCACGAGTGTCAGTTCTGTCACGAATCGTTCGACACGGAGGACGAACTCCGCGACCACATCAGCGAACAACACATGGGATCGGTATGAACCGTTCGTACACCGTCAAGCGGCTCCTCGGCATCGACGACGGTCTCGTCGGCGTCCAAAACGACCGCGAACACGACGTGCACGAGTGTACCGTCTGCGGGGCGCAGTTCGAGACGATGAGCATCACCTGCCCGGAGTGTGGAAGCCACCTCTTCCGGACGAAAACGGTCGTTCCAAACGCGTTGTTCACCCTACTCGTCATCATGGCGCTCGCCGGATTGGGCGTCGCATATAACGTCCTCGAAGGTGACGTTCCAAAGGGATGAGCCGGAGAGAAGCGGCGGACGACCCCGTCGAAAGCGTTTGTCCACGCTGTTCGGTGGGCTGCCGGCTTCGGTACAGCGAGCGACGCGACGGAGCGGTCGGGTGTGACGGCGCGCCCGTCAACACCGAGGGACGGCTCTGTCGAAACGGAATTCAGGCGTTCGACGGGTTGGACGCCGAAAATCGCCTGACCAAACCGTTGATTCGAGAGGACGGCGACCTCGTGGCCGCGACGTGGGACGAAGCGTTCTCCCGCATCGACGACGAGTTCGAGCGAATCCTCGACCGACACGGATCGGACGCGCTCTCGTTTCTCGGCGCGCCGCGCTGTACCAACGAGGAGAACTACCTCCTCCAGAAACTCGCGCGCGTCCTCGGAACGAACAACGTCGATAACCGCGCCCGGATCTGTCACGGGTCGGTCGTCAGGGCGATGGTCGAGCGCTTGGGTTCGCCGGGGATGACGAACACGCTTTCCGACCTTCCCGAGGCGGACGCCTTCTTCGTCGTCGGTGCAGACCCGGCCAAACGCCAGCCCATCGCCTTCAACTCGTACGTTCGCCCGGCGGTCAACGACGGCGCGACGCTGATTCAGATCGATCCGGGGGAGAACGAGACCACGCGACTCGCCGACGTCCACGTCGCGCCGAACCCCGGCACCGACGCGCTGTTCGTGAGGGCCGTCGTCGCCGAACTCCTCGACATGGAACTGATCGACGGGACGTTCGTGGCCGAACGGACGGCGGATTTCGATGCGTTCGCGGAATCGCTCGAAGGCCTTTCCGCCGAGGCGTGTGCCGACCGAACCGGCGTCGATGCCGAAACGGTTCGCGGCGTCGCCGAAGCGTTCGGCCGCGCCGACCGCGCCGCCATCATCGCCGGGACGGGGGCCGAGGAGGACGACCATCGGGGAACAGCGACGGCGGACGCGCTCATCGACCTCCTCCTCGTGACGGGGAACATCGGCAAACGGGGAACCGGGATGAACCTCCTCCGCGGCCTCACCAACGAACAGGGGGCGAACGACGTCGGCTGTCGTCCGTCGACGCTTCCGGGCTTTCGTCCCGTTTCGGACCCCGACGCGCGCGCAACCGTCGCCGAGGAGTGGGGAATCGACCCACCATCGAGCCCCGGCCTCTCGGAACTCGACGCAGTTCGCGCGTTCGGCGACTCGATTCACGGCGCGTACGTCATCGGCGAGAACCCCGCCGTGAGCAAGCGGGAGACGCAGGCCGTCGCCCGGTCGCTCGAAGCGCTCGACTTCCTGCTCGTTCAGGAGGCGTTCCCGACCGAAACGGTCGAACACGCCGACGTGGTGCTTCCCGTGAGCCTGTGGGCCGAAAAGAACGGCACGGTGACGAACCTCGACCGGCAGGTCCAGCGAATGCGTCCGATAACGACGCCGCCGGACGGGGTCCGACACGACCACGATATCCTCGTGGAAATCGGTCGCCGCCTCACCGACGCTCGATTCGAGTACGACCGGCCGAGCGACGTCTTCGACGAACTCACGCGCGTCAACCCGCTGTACGCGGGGATGTCGTACGACGGAATCGGCCACGGCAGTCAGCGCTGGCCGTTTCCCGCGGGTGCGGAGAAGGGAACCGAAATTCTGCACACGGAGCGGTTTCGAACCGGTCGGAAACGAACCGCGTTCGAACCGGTCGATGGCTTTTGGCGGCGTGAACGGTCGCCCGAGGCCGAGTGATGGCAGTTGCGGAGTGGACCACCAAGTGATCGGCCTATCGTTTCCGACTCGTCCGATTCTATTTCAAACCGACTTATATGAGATAACGAATGGGCGGTCGTTACGCTCTCAGGACAGATATCGCCGACCGCTCGATAGGACGAATCCGAGCATCGATAGCCACCAGATTACGACACCGACGGTGCGGAGAGCGCCGAGGCTCGCAACACCGTTGAACAGTAGTGTTGCGAAGTCGTCCGACAGAAGCAGGGAGACGGCAATAAAGGCAAAAATAGCAGTGATGAAAACCACCCTGTCTTTGTCTTTCGGTTCGTACCGCAACAGCGTGTATCCGGTGATTGAACTACTGAACACAGCAAAAACGATCCAACCGACCGTCGAAGTACCCCATTCCATAATCGTTGCTTTTTCAATCAGGTATTCTATCATTTTAAAACTGCCGCGCGATATCAGTGCAATCAAATTCGTTTGTGACTCGCCTCAGATAAGACAGCAATAAACGCCGACGACAAATTCGTCTTATGCGCGTTCTTCCGTTCGCCACTCCTCGCGGAGCAGGCCGTACTGAACGATGCCGCGGTGTTTCCCATCGATGAACATGAACTTGCGTCGGCGGCCTTCCTCGGTAAAACCGAGCGATTCCAGTAAGCCGCGGGACGCGTCGTTGAACGCGAAGGCTCCGGCACCGATGGCCGGGGCGTCGTACGTCCGAAACGCGTAGTCGATGACCAGCGAGACGGCCGCTTTGCCGTAGCCGTTTCCGTGTTCCTCGGGAATCAGCCAGTAGACGAGTTCGGGACGCTTCCACGCCGCGTCCTCCACGCTGACGCACCCGATTCGCCGCACGTCTTCCTCCTCCGGGGAACCCGGACCGGCATCGTCCCCGTCGAGGCAGACGAGAAAGCGGTCCGCGTTTTCCTCTTTCAGATATTCCTCGACGTCCCTACGGGTCCTGAGTGGTTTTCCCATCGGGTAGCGGATTTCCGGGTTCGTCGCCTCGCGCTGGACGAACGAGACGTCTTCCTCTTCCACAGTCCTGAGCGTGATTCGTTCGTCGCCGTCGATGCGTGCGCCGGGCATTGGACCACTGTTTCGGAAGCCCCGTAATATGTTTTCCGTGATGAATTTTCGCGGCGGACGAATCCGGACGGCCGACGTTCGCCGCTCGTCCGTTCCGAAATAGCGGACGATTTTCGCTCCTGAAGTTGTCGTACGCTAAAGTTGTCGTACGACAACCGAATTCGTATCTCGGTTCCGACCGGAGTATCGACCACAGTGAGCGAAACCGTTCCTCCCTCCGAAGCCATGCTGCGATGGTGGACGAACCTCGAAAACGACTGGCAGGCGGTCTGTCTCGGACTGTTACTCCTGCTCGCCGTCTCGCTCGGCGTCTCGATTCCGTGGTGACGATGCGACGGACGCTCGTTCCGGGACTCGCGGTCCTCCTCGGGGTTGGCCTCCTCGCTCGACTCGTCGCGTCGACCGCGGGACTCAACTACCTCATCGTGACGATACTCCTCGGGTTGCTCATCGGGAACGCCTACGGGGTTCCGGACTGGGCGCGTCCCGGCGTCGAGACCCACAAGGTCTGGCTCGAAGCCGGAATCGTCGTCATGGGCGCGAGCGTCGCCTTGGACCGCGTTATCGCCGCCGGGCCGACGATCCTGCTCCTCGTCGTCGCGACGGTCACGATGACGATTCTGGTGGTCGAACTCCTCGCTCGTGTCGTCTTCTCGATCCACGAGGAGACCGGGTCCCTGTTGGCCGCCGGGTCGGGTATCTGTGGCGTGTCCGCCGTCGTCGCCATCGCCGAGAGCATCGACGTGGACGAGACGCACGTCGCGTACGCCGCGGCGACGGTCCTTCTCTTCGACTCGACCACCCTCTTCGTCTACCCGCTCGTGGGTCACGCGTTGGGACTTTCGAACACCGTCTTCGGGATTTGGGCCGGACTGACCATGTTCAGCACCGGACCCGTGACCGCCGCCGGGTTCACGTTCTCCAAGACCGCCGGGGAGTGGGCACTTCTCGTGAAGCTCACCCGAAACTCGATGATCGGACTCGCCGCCATCGCCTACGCCGTGTACTACGCCCGCCGTTCCGGCGAACCGCCACGAAACGCTGGAGCCGACAAAATCGTCGAAACCGACGGAGGCGATGGAACCACTACGGAAGCGCCCGGCGATTGGCGGTTCCTCTGGAGCACGTTTCCGAAGTTCGTTCTCGGATTTCTGGCCGTCCTCCTCGTCGCCAACCTCGGCCTCCTCTCGGAGGCACAGAGAATCTCCCTGTCGAACGCCTCCGACTGGGCGTTCCTCCTCGCGTTCGCCGGGTTGGGTCTGGAGACGCGACTCGACGAACTCCGTTCGACGGGATACAAACCGATCCTCGTCGTCCTCCTCGCCCTCCTCGTCGTGGCCACGACGATGCTGGTGGTCGTACAGGCGCTGTTCTGAACCCGGCCTTCCAATGGCAGTCTTTTTGCCCGAGGGCCGACCTCATCGGGGTGAATGCGGGAGTTCACGTTTGCCATCGAATACGAGGAGGGGGCGGACCCCATCACGGACGTCTTCATCGACCACCCGTCCGCCGTCGCCCACTCGCTCGATGGGTTCGTGACCGAAGACAGGTTCTGGCGAATCGAGCGCGTTTCCGGCCCCCAGTCCGCCCTCGACCGCATCGAGTCGGTCCGCTTCGACGATTCGTGTTGCGGCGAGTCGATAACCGGGCGAAACTGCGATGCCACCCGTTACCACGACGTCCTCGAACGGTCCTCGAACGAACTCGTCCTCTACACCTATCTGACGGACATTCGAGGCTGTGAATCGGTCCACACGCTCGCGGGAAAACACCTCCCGGCGGGGTTGATATTCGAAACCCGCCGTCGGGAATCCGCCCACTGGTGGCGCGTCCTGATGCGCTCGGACGAGCACGTCGGCGTGTTCTACGACGACCTCGGGGCGCGACTCGGGACCGGCCTCACGTTTCGGATGGGACACCTCCGCGACGCGAGCGGGTGGCGACAGGACTCGATAGCGACCGTCGCCATGCCGGAAGAACAGGAGGCGGCGCTCCGCGCGTCCATCGAAGCGGGCTACTACGAGACGCCGCGCGAAGCGACGCTGGACGAAATCGCCGCTGACCTCGACGTTCCGCGATCGACGCTCTCCTATCGGCTTCGACAGGCCGAGGCCCAACTCGCTCGCCGTTACGTCGGTGGAAACGAGGGCAACCGATGGCTCGAATGAACGGTCGGGGACGGCATGGGATTAATGCGGTTCCCACCACAACGTAGCACGATGACCAACGAAACCACCGACGCGCTGGTTTCCGTCGGCTGGGTGGTCGACCGGCTCGACGAGTTTCGACGCGACGACCCCTCGTTTCGGCTCTTGGAGGTCGATATCGACCCGAGCAACTACGACGACGGCCACGTTCCGGGTGCGACGAAAGTGGACTGGAAGACCGAACTACAGGACTCCACGACGTTCGACGTGCCGACGAAGGGAGACTTCGAGGCGTTGCTCGGCGGGCACGGCATCGACGAAGATACCACCGTCGTCCTCTACGGGGACATGATGAACTGGTTCGCCGCCTACGCCTATTGGCTTCTCACGTACTACGGGCACGACGACGTGCGATTGCTGAACGGGGGGCGCGAAAGCTGGTTGGGTCGCGACGTGCCTGTGACGGACGAGGTACCGCAGTTCACGGACCGGTCGTACGACGCGGCGGAGCCTGACGCGAGCATCCGCGCCGACCAACCGGACGTGCTGGACGCGATACCGAAAGACGCAGCGCTCATCGACGTTCGAACGCCGGAGGAGTACCGCGGTGAAATCCTCGCGCCACCCGGATGGAACGAAGGGGTCCAACGCGGCGGCCACATCCCCGGCGCGGTCAACATCCCGTGGAGCCAAGTCGTCGATGACGAGGGTCGTTTCAGATCCGAAGCTGAGCTCAGAACCATCTACGAGGGGGATGGCATCGACGGAACCGAGGAAGTGATCACCTACTGCCGTATCGGGGAGCGCTCCGCCCTGACGTGGTTCGTCCTCCACGAACTGCTCGGCTACGACGCCGTGCGCAACTACTACGGGTCGTGGGTCGAGTGGGGCAACACGGTCGGTGCGCCGATAGAGAAGGGCCAACGAGCGGAAATTCGACAGCAATAGCTCCGGGAGAACCGTCGCTTTTCGCTCGAACATGTTCGTAGCCACATCGATATGCGTCGACAACGAAGGGGACGGCATGCCGCGCGCGCGAGTGAAGTTCAAGCCGCCGACGAGCGTGCCCGGCGGACCGTTCAAACACTCGGTCGAACATCCGGAGGACGACCTTCGAATCCTCAGCGCGTATCCGGGGGAGGACGGGTTGGTCGTCGTGTTGGAGGCCACGACGACGGACCCGGAGAAAATCGTCCACCTCTTCGACGACGTTCCGGTCGAGATGTTCTCCGAGGTGATACACCGCGACGAACGCACCGTCCTGCTCCAGTTTCAGTTGCCGTTCGTTCCGTCGGCGTACCGCGCCGTCTTCGCTTCCAAGAACCTGCCGCAGTTCCCCTACGTCCTCGAAGACGGCTGGATGGTCTGCGAACTCACGACCACACACGAGCGCCTCCCCGGTTCAAGGACGAACTCGAACGCAGCGGATTCACCTTCGTCGTCGACTGGATTCGGCAGTCGGCCGACCCCGAGGACCTTCTCACCGATCGCCAGCATCGCTTCATCACCCGAGCTATCGAGAAAGGGTACTACGACACGCCGAGGCGGTGTTCTCTCACGGAGTTGGCCGGCGAGTTGGACGTGAGCAAATCGACGCTGAGCGTCGTTCTCCACCGCGCCAAGGGAAACGGTGATAACGGAGTTCTTCGCCGAATCCGACTGACTTCTCGCGTGTGAGCGTACCGAATCAACCGACGAACTCCCCCGATTTCACACCATGATGAACATGTTCGAACGAATCTTGAGGGAAACGACCCGTTTGTTTACTCGATGGCTCGAACATCATGCCCCATTCAGTCGAAGTTAAATGGCACCGAATGTGGTGGAACATCGGGAGAACAGTACGAACAGCAACCGCGGCGGGGACCACCTCGCTTCGTCGTCCTCGGCCTCGGTATCGCCCTCGGTATGGTCGCCTCGCGGAAGTTCGAATTCGGTTCCGAGGACGAGTAAGCACCTTTCACGGGGACTGTTTTTGCGGAAAACACGGACGTGAGAATTCCCCACTGGGAACACCCGTTCGGAAAATAGACCTCCGGAATTGCGGAGATACCGCCGCAGTTCTATATAGCGAAATGGAATTCATAAATTCGAAACGGGACAACCCAAACAACATACATAACTGAAAAGCTACCATTATTGTCGCTCAATCCGGTCGGAATACCCGACCATCGAGACGACACCACGACAGGAGAGCGTAGTTCCAAGCTCCCGTGAGAAAACCGCCGTTCGAGAAGCGTTCCCGGCACAACCACCACCGCTTCCTGCCGGTAAACGCTTCAGTTCACAACAGCGAGTAGATGTTCTCCTCGTACACTTCCCGCACCCTGTCGCCCCAGTTGTGCGTGTAAGTGTCGATGATGTCGCTCGCCACGTCGCCTCGGAGGTATTTCACGATACCGCGGTCCCCGGTCCGGTCGCGGAGGTGCGTCGTGAAGAAGTGCCGGAAATAGTGGGGTGTGACGTTCTCCTCCGCGCCGCCGCCGGTTCGATACCATCCCGCGTCGCGAGCGTGGCGCTCGACCGCGTTTCGAATCATCTTCGGCGTAAGTCGTTGCCCCCAATCGCCGCTCGTGCTGACGAACAACGGTTCCGCGGGGGAAGGGGAATCCGGTCGAATCGCCAACCACCGAACGAGTACCCGTCGGAGTTCGTCGTCCACCGGAACGACGGTGTCGCGCTTTCGCTTGTTCGAGGCGGTGCGTTCCTCGCCGTTTATGACCTGCCCACGAACCGCGTCGGTGGCGACGAAGATGGAATCCGGTCGGCCGTCGAGACGCGGGCGCGTTCCGAGGGTGTACGCCGACCGAACGTCCTCGTCGGCGAGGTTCACGTCCCGCAAATCGAGGTTGCTCACCTCGCCGACACGCATCCCCGTCTTCAACAGCGTGCAAACGACGGCGCGCTCCAGCGGGTGGGTGACTCCCCCGACGAACCCGCGCATGTCCTCGATGGAAATTTCGCGGCGGGTCGGGTCCTTGTCGACGGATTCGTGCATCTCCTCGACGACGAGCGCCATCGGGTTGGATTCGAACGCGCCGACCTGCGTCATGTACGCGTAAAATCGGTGGAGGTACGAGGCGTAGGTGGCGATCGTGCTCTCGGTGTTGTCGCCGCGAAGCGTGTGAATCCACGCCATGCAATCCCGTTGGGTCGCCTCTCCAGGCGTGACGCTTCGACCCGACGGGTTTCGATCGGGGTCGGAGAGGAACCCCTCGAACCGCCGCAGCACGCGTTCGTAGGCGCCGCGAGTGCGTTCGCTCTTCCCATGATAGAGCAGGTCCTGCAGGAAGTACCCCACCGGGTCGTCCGGGTTCGGATTGGCGGGGCTACTCGTCGCCATCGACACCTCCGACGAGGACGTATCCGCCGTGGCGTCCGCTGTACTGAACCCGGTTCTTCGATTGGAGGTCGTTCAGCACGTCGTCCAACCGGTCCTCGAAGTTCCCGGCGAGTCGCTCGACCAGTTCGTCCCACGACAGAGTGTCCTCACGAGCGAGGATTTCGAGCAACCGCCTTTCGAGGTCGTTCCCCCCAGGGTTCGACCCCCTAGAATGGTCTTCCACGGGGTTCGTCTCGAACCCCCGTCGGCCAGCCTGTACCATCGCCCTGACGAACTCGCTCTGGCTCATATCGAGTTCGTCGGCGTGGGCCTGCCACTCGTCCTTCTGGAATTTCGGAATGTACGTTTTGACTACCGTTCGTTCCGTTCCCTCGTCGGCCATAGTTTTCCGTCACACTCCGAGTACATTAACTTGTCCCACAAGGAGTGATAAGGGACTTTATCTGTGAATATAGCACCGTAGAACACGGCCAACTAACACAATATCTCTCTTGATGGTACTGTATTGCTGCCCGATGTAGTCATGCAGAAGACGATATTCTTCTAAGGAGGCAGTAGACGGAGTGGTTATCTTTCCAACAAGAAGTGCAAAACGACCAGTATCTACACTAATTTGTTCACTTCATCCGTCACGATTGCTGGTGGCTTACGGCCGAATCTCACTGGAGACGACAACAGTTCCCGGCAGAAGCGAGTGGATTTCGGGGCGGACTCCTTTCCGAGGGAATCGAGAATCGTAGTCGATTCTCGGGACTTCCTCGGATGGCAGGGAAAGAGTTCCGAACAGTCATGTCACCCGTTTCGTCCAGCCCTGTAGTATCAACCGAGCCTCACCAAACGCTCCGAACGAAACCGGTTATTCTTCGCTTTCACCGTCGAAGGGCGTCTCCGGTGTCCCGAACGCTGCAACGGTCGGACGTGTGCGGTCGAGTTCGAGAACGGGCCGCGTCGACCAGCGGAGACGTATATCCCATGTCGCGATATCATCACGGACGCTACGGTGGGGCGGAGGCGAACTTCCGAAGTCGGGGGAGAACCAGTTCCGTGTGTGGTCGCTGTTATACTCGGCGAAACGCGGTTCCGGCCCTCTCCGCTGTGACGGCGTCACTGTCCGAATCGCCGACAAAGAGGGTGCGTTCGGGTGTCACATCGAGTTCCCGGACGGCAGCGAGCAGCGGTTGTGGATGCGGTTTTCGCTCCTCGACGGAATCCCTGCCGACGATGACGTCCGTCGCGTTCGGAACATCGTGGGCGTCCAGCGCGAGGCGACACGCATCCTCACAGTTGAGCGAACAGATGCCGACGGGTAGGTCGGCGTCGGCGAACTCGTCCAACAGCGGCAGTCGCTCGGACTCCCGGGCACCCGCGCGTTCGGCCGCCGCGAGGTGCGGCTCTATCTTCCCCTCGACACCGAGCGACTCCGCGACGGGCAGTAGGTCGAGGGCGTCGTCCGCATCAGCGTCCGTACCGGCCCCGTGGTCACGAAGTATCGGTTTGATGGGTTCCACGGCGGCGGCCCAGTCCACGGCGAGTCGAACCAGCGTTCCGTCGAGGTCGTACACGACGGCGTCGTATTCGTCGGTCACTTCGTACCATGCGACGCTCGGGTAGATATAATCTCGCTCTCGATCCGCACAATTCGCCTCCTGTGAGGTGAACGAATCGCGCGACGGTGGCTACGCCGTCCCGTCGTCGATGTCGGTGGCTTGAACGATGAACGTCCGCTCGGGCTGCGGCGCGGCACGGAGGGTCACGACCTTGGTCAGTCGGTAGTACTTGCGGTTTCCCCGCCGGTACGGTTCGATGAGGTCCGCTTCCTCCAGTGCCGTCAAGTGATGGACGGCCGTCTTTCCGTCCATCCCGACCTCCTCGGCGAGTTCGGAGACGTACATCGGTTCCCGCGAGAGACGGCGAAGGATTTCGAGACGCGGCTTGCTCCCGAGCATGTCGAGCAGTGACATCACACGAGATACGACAGCGGTCGTCAAAGAAGTACGCCACGGGGGCGCGTCGTGTCGGGCACGATGACTTAATGACCTGCCCGTTGAGGATGGCGTATGGGCGACGATGTCGAACTTCCCACGAGCAGTAGTTCGGAACGGTCGAGGGTGACGGACGGGTTTTTCGAGCGGGAAGTCCAACTGTCCCGCGAACAGACCGCGGCGTTCCTCCACGAACTCGCGGATCAAATCGCGGACGACACGAGCCTCACCGTCTCGACGAGCGAGTGGGAAATCCCCTTCGAGTTCGACGAACCCATCGAAGTGGAGGTGGAGTTCACCGGGGGACGGGAGAGCGAACTCGAAATCGAAGTGGAATTCACCGAAGCGAAATCGGGCGGCGACCTTTCCGTCCGCTGAGGGCGACCGGTCGTGAAGCGACCGTCGGCCTTTCGGAGGAGAATCGTCTTGGCGTACCCGAACGGTCCGATGACGGTGACGAACTCGCTCCTCGACGTGCGAGTCGTTTCCCGATAACGCGTCGATGGCCCCGAACGGGACGGACACGTCCATCAGGCCGATCACCGTTCGACCTCGTCGGGCGAGAGGAGACCCACCTGTTCGAGTGCGGTTTTCAGACGGTCCCACGCCTCCATACGGTTACGACCCCATCCGCCTTTTCGAACCGTGTCGGTGACGCCGAACTCCGAGACGGCCTCTTCGAAGGTGTGTCGTTCGCGGTCGGCGCGACGTTCGACCCCGTCGCCCTCGACGTCCCTCGCTTTTACCTTCCGCTCTTCGATAGCATCACGGACGCGCGTCGGATTCGTCCTCGCTGCCGTCCACCCTTCCGTCGTTCCGGCGAGGAAAGCGACGAGTTCCGATTCGCGTTCGGAGAGGTTCCGGGCCGTCGTGACCAGCGCGGGACCGGGAAGCGGGAACTGTTCTGCGACCAGTATCGATTCGACCGGGATGCCGTCCGAACGCAGTTGGCGTGGATCGGAAAACGACCCCGTGACGACGTCCACGGTGCCGGACAACAGGGCGTCACGCTCCTCGCCGCGGAGTTCGACGAGTTCGACGTCCGTCAACACGTCCGCCTGCGAGAGAAACAATCGGCCGAGGAGGTCCGTCTCCGAGGTCGGTGGCGTACCGATTCGTAAGCCCCGCAGTTGGTCGACCCGTTCGAACGGGCCGTCGAACGCCGATTCGAGTCCGTAGAGTGCCGTCATGGCGTGTTGAAACAACAACGCGACTGGGACGACCGGTTCCCCGTTCGCCCTCGCCCGGAGGACCGTCGCCGCACCGCTGACGGCGATGTCGGCATCGTCCGAACGGAGAGCATCCAATGCGTCCCGTGACCCCCGATTGGCGTCGAATCGAAGCGAGAGGCCGCGTTCCTCGTACGCGCCGCGTTCCTCGGCGACGAACAGCGGCGCGTGAAGCCCGTTGGGTCGCCAGTTCAGCGCCAACGAGACGTCGGCGTTCGTCGGGTACTCCGAGGCGACGGCAGCGGCGGACGTGGACATGTCCGAATCAGTAAAGCGCCGTGCTCGGCTAACCAAGCCGCGAGCGTGTCCCTCGTACACCGATTCGACCGTGTCCTGTCGGTCGCGGGGCGTCCGCCACACCGTCGGCGGGCGGCCGGGCGTCTCGTCGCGAACCGTGGTCGTCTCGACCAGTTCCCGATCTTCAAGTCTCGAAAGCGCGTCCCGAACGGCCTTGCGGTTCAGGCCGGTTCCAACCCGGATTGCGAGCAAGGACGCCGCTTCGGCCGAGAATTCCTCGTTCCGGAGCAGTAGATACGAGAGTACCGTCGCCGACGTCTCACCGAGCCCGCCGGCCAGTCGGTCGATGACCGGTCGGTCGTCCTCGCCCAGCACCGGAAACGCCTGAACCCGCATCCACAAAAAGTGCAATGACCGACGGTAAAACTCTGTCCCCCGTTCCCGTCCGTCGCCGTCCATCGGCACGTCACCACGAGACGTATCGCTGGAGGAGGGCCGCGATACCGAAGACGATGCCACCCATGGCGAACAGACAGGTCGCCGCCGCGAAGGTCAGTTCGGGCGCGAAATCCGACATCCCCTGAAGGACGAGGACGCCCAACCCGCGCTCGGCGACGAACCACTCCGCGATGACCGTGCCGACGAGCGCCGTGACGACCGAGAGTTTGACGCCCGCGAACAGGGACGGCACGGCGTGTCTGAACCGGACGAACAGCACCTCGCGCCAGCGGGGCGCATCGACCGACCGGAGGAGTTCGACGTGTTCGTTTGGCGTGGCGGCGAGTCCGTCCACGGTTCCGACGGCGAGCGGGAAAAACGTCGAGAGCGCGATCATGACGGCCGCCGCTTCGAACGAGACGCCGAACCAGACGAGCAGGAGCGGCGCGAGCGCGATCTGGGGCATCACCCGAAGGCCGACCAGATACGGGTACAGGACGGTTCGAAGCCCCGGCACGAGACGGATACAGACGCCGAGTGCGATGCCGACCCCCGCGCCGAGAAGCCATCCGACGAGCAGTTTTTTCCCGGTCGCGTACCCGGCGGCGACGAACAGGCCGGGTGACGCGACGAGCGTCGTGCCCACGTCTATCGGCGGGGGCAGGAACACCGACGCGTTCGGGATGACCGCCGCCGCGAGCTGCCATACGACGAGAACCCCGAGCAGCGCGACGAACGCGCCGGGAAGGGCTTCCCGACCGAGTTCGCCGACGGGACGGCCAGTGACGAAGGATTCACCGAGCGAACCCGTCTCCTCGGTCGATGTGACCGACCGTTCTCCCGCCACGACCGCACCGAACAGCACGAGCGCCCCGAGGACGAGAACCGCCAAGTACGCGAACAGGAGCGGCGTCCGAAGCAGGCGGCTCGTCTCCAGCAGTTCGAATCCGACGCCGCGCGTCGCGGCCAGAAATTCGGCGATGAGGACGCCCTCGACGGCGAGCGGCGTAGCGATTTTTATCCCCGTGAACAGTTCCGGAAGCGCGTGCGGAAGGCGGACGGAAACCAACGACCGCCACCGCGACGCACCGACGAGACGACCGAGGTCGAGGTGCATTTTCGGCACCGAGCGGAGTCCGTCGAGGGCGGCGACCGTCACGGGGAAGAACGTCAGCAGGGCCGCGATGCCGACGCGCGTGGCGAAGGTCGCGCCGAAGGCGAGGATGAGCAACGGCGCGAACACCACCAGCGGGACGATTCGAACCGCGAGGAGCGTCGGGTAGAGGACGGCGCGTAGTCGCGCGGATGACGCCATCATCGCGGCGAGAAGGATGCCGCTCCCGACGCCGACGGTCCACCCCGCCAGTGCTTCCATGCCGGTGTAGACGAAGTGCGGGTACATCGAACCGACGTTGGCGACGGCACTGACCCAGATTTCGCTCGGGGCCGGGAGGAGGACCGTCGGAACGTCCAACACGGTGACTGCGACCTGCCACGTGACGAGTACGAGGAGGACGCTTCCCGCGAGTGCGAACGGGAGACGGAAACGACGCCGAAGCGGGAGGTTGGCGGCGATTCCCGCTCGCTCGGCGTCGGAGTCGGCGTTCGGGTTCGGGTCCGACTCGGACTCTACGGTTCGATTGAACTCCATCGAGTTATCGGTTCGTCACGACTTGACCGGCGTAGTCGCCGACGTATCTGTAGTCAGTGTCGAGGAACCGGTTCGTCCACGCCGCCCCCACGTCGGTTTTCGGCACGACGCCCGTCTCGAACAGCGCGTTGCTGACCGTGCGCCACGATTTGGGACGTTGCCAACCCCAGCGCGTCCGCTTTCCGGCCGCGATGAGGTTGTCCGTCGTGTACTTGATTTTGAACACGCCCATCCCTCGTTCCTGTTTCAGACTCGGTTTCGCCGCGACCATCACGTCCATCGCCTTCTCGGGGTTGTTGGCGGCCCACGCCCACCCCTTCGCCGTCGCCCGGAGGAATCCGCGGACGGTTTCGGGGTTTTGCCGGGCGAATTTTGGGCGCGAGACGACCGTTCGCCCGACGGTCGGTATGTGGTCGGCGAGGCGAATGGCCGAGGCGTCGTAGCCCTTCCGTTTGAGCCCGGTCGGCGAGTCGAATATCGCCACCGCGGCGTCGGCGTTGCCCGACAGCAACATCGGCGTCTGTTGTTCGGGCGCGACGCCGAGGAACTCCACGCTGCCGAGGACGCCGGCGCGTTTCAATACGGCCTTGGTCAGCGTGGTCATCGGCGAGTCCTTGGGAACCGCGATGGTCCTCCCCTTCAGTTGTTTGGGTCGGTTCAGCGTTCCGCCGAAGGCCTTTTTGACGGTGTAGACGACGCCGTCGCTTCGCTGTTGGCTGGTGCCGAACGAACGGACGGGCAGACCCTTCCCTCGCGCCGTGAGGACTGATGCGGCGTCGCTCAGGCCGAACGCGTGACGTTTCAACCCGACCTGTTTGGCCGCGAACGTTCCTCCCTGTCCCGGAACGAACTCCCGAACCGTCACCCCCTGTTCGTCGTAGAATCCCCGTCGTTTGGCGACGAAGTAGCCCGCTTGGGTCGCGTTGGTCTTCCAGTTCAGCATGACACGGACGGCGCTCCGCTTCTTTCCTCCCTTTCCGCTCACCGTTCCGGAAACGCCGAGACCCAGTCCGGTCGCCATCAGTCGCATCGCTTCTCGTCGTCTCGCTTTTTTCTCCCCCACCATGTGGGACGGAACCGACGACGGTCAGTTTCATAAGAGTTTTCCACTTCCATTATAAGTCAAATATATATCATGGCGACGTGCATCGAATCATGGGACGACGGCCGATAGTTTTCCACCGGTCGGCAATGGAACGCGCCCGGACGGAACGCATATAAAGGATTCACGAAATCATTTTTATCACCGACCTTCGAGATACGGTTTTCGGGATAACGTCTCCGTTTTTGGAGTTGGTATTCCCGGTCGCGGATTCACATCTTACTGACCCATCTCGCGATTTTCATCCAAGTATTAACAAATCACCCGACCGATTTTTGATCTCGGGACTGGGGGCAGTCGTCCCGGATGGGGGAGAACACGAGATGACAAACTATGCACCGGAGATAGACGACGAGGAGCGACGACAGTTTTTACGGGTGTTGGGGCTCACCAGCGCCGCCGCCGTGGGGAGCGAACTCACGCTCGACGGGATTCGAGAGGAGTTACACGAAAACCCGACCGAGGAACTGTCCACGATGGGGCACTCGATCCGTGCGGACGTGACCGGCGAACTCGATGCCGACCTGTTGGGGAGCGAACTCGGCGGTATCGGCGCGGCGATGGAGCGCCTCGAAGACGTTCGCGCGGCGGGGATTCCCGGCGAGAACGAGCGTCTCTATCGGGAACTCGCGGCACCAGCGTGGACGGCCAACGACCATCTCGTCGACGTCGGCTTTTACGAGAGCGTCGAGTCACACCTCCCGGCGTTCAGCGAGAACCACATCGAGAACGTCGCGAGCGAACTGATCCAGACGGAGTTGCTTTCGAACACGCTGTCCGACCTCGGGTTCAGCGAGCGTGAGAAAACCGCGCTGACGATGAACGTGGTGAACAACACGGGGCGGTTGGCGCTGTGGATGCCGACGAAGAACATCCCCGAAGGCGTCGAGTTCAACGTCGAACACGTCGCACCGTTGCATCACCGCGCCGCGGAGGGGTCGCTGCTGTGGATAGACGACATGGACACGCACCTCTGGCAGAACGAGGTCCTCCTCACGGACGAGATGCTGGACGACGGCATCTGGAACGTGAAGACGATGCTCGGCGGGTTCCACCTGCTCACGACCGCCGCCCACGGCGTGACCGACGGGAGCGTGACCGACAGCCAGTTGACGGCGGCGCTGACGGCCGGGACGGCCGCGATGATCGTCGGACAGGAGGATTTGAACAACGAGGTGTTCCGCATCACCGAGGAGATGCGCGCACCGCACTCGTGGGAGGCGGCACGATGACACGGATAGAGAACGACGACGCCGTGAAAGCGGCACAGAATCACGAACTGAACGAAGTCGAGGAGGGGTATCAACTGCAAGGGACGCCGAGCCAGTCCATCACACAGCAGTACGACGTGGACCAAATCCCGAAAAAGCAGGTCACACAGGAGATGCTGAACGGGACGACGACCGACCAGACCAGTTGGTTGACCTACGGGGGTGGGTACGAACAACAGCGCCACTCCAACGCGAACGTCATCACGCCTGACAACGTGCAGAATCTGGAGATCGAGTATCTGGTCGAGACGGGCGTCGCCGACAGCATGGAAGGGACGCCGTTGATCGTTCCGGGCGACCCGCCCATCATGTACCAGACGAACGGGCCGGACCACGGGAAGGCCATCAACGCCCGCACGGGGAAGGTGTTGTGGAGTTACACCTACGCGAACCCCGACGGACTCATCCTCTGCTGTGACACGAACAACCGCGGGTTCGGCATCTTGGGCGACACGCTGTTCATGACCACGCTCGACTCGGGCGTCGTGGCGTTGGACCGCTACACCGGCGAGCAGAAGTGGTACACTTCAACGGGCAAATGGCAGGACGGCTACTCCGCGACGTGGGCACCGACTCCGTACAAGGGGAAGGTAATCACGGGAAGCGCGGGCGGAGAGTACGGCGTTCGCGGATTCGTCACCGCGCTCGACGCCAAAACCGGGAAACAGGTCTGGAAAACCGAAACGCGGCCGAAGGACCAGTGGGTCGGCGACAGTTGGAAACAGGGGGCGACGACGACGTGGATGTCCCGGACCATCGACACCGAAAACGACGTGATTTTCTCACCGGTCGGCAACCCCGGCCCGGACTTCGACGGCGCGGTGCGTCCCGGCCCGAACCGTTTCAGCGTCGGGACGTTGGCGCTCGACGCCAACGACGGGAAGCCGAAGTGGAACTATCAGGAGAGTCCCCACGATACGTGGGACTACGACTCCTCTTCGCCGAAGATCCTCATCCGGGACCAACAGGTCGAGGGGAAAAAGCACGACATCGTCGTCAGCCCCGGCAAGACGGGGTGGGTGCAGACGCTCGACGCCTCGAACGGCAAACTGCTGAAGCGGAGCGAGCCGACGGTTCAGCACATAAATACGTTCGAACAGGTTCCTCACGTGGGCGAGCAGGGGACGTCGTTCGTCCCCGGCGCACAGGGAGGCAACGACTGGCAGCCGCCGTCCTACAGCCCGAAGACCGGCCTCGTGTACATGAAACAACAGAACACGCCGCAGGAAATCTGGTGGCAACATCAGGAGTACAGCCCCGGCGGCGGCTACTTCGGCGGTACGTTCCACGACTGGCCGAACGTGGAGGAACCCGACGGCTGGAACGGCAAGACGAGCGCCGTCGTCGCGGTGAATCCACGGACGGGCAAACGCGTCTGGCGTGAGTGGATAGAGGACGACAACTACATCTGGGGCGGATCGATGACGACGGCAAGCGGATTGACCTTCCTCGGGACGCAGAAGGGGAACTTCGTCGCGTACGACGGAAAGTCGGGCGACCGACTCTGGCAGATGCAGTTGGGTGCGCCCATCTGCTCCTCGCCGAGCGGCTGGTACGACCCGGGAACGAAAAAACAGTATATCGCCGTGCAGGTCGGCGGAAGCGGGTGGCTCCGTCACGGTCGCCGTGGCAGCACGGTTGCCGTGTTCGCGATGAAGGGGGAGTGAGTTCGGATGGGATTTACCTCGAACAACGAGAACGCACGAACGCGACGGACGGACAGTCGATCGGGCGGGACCGACGCGGTGTCGCGTCGGTCCGTCCTCAAACGAACCGTGGCGGGCGGGACGCTCGTCGGACTCACCGGCACGCTCGCGCAGGGCGGCGGGACGACGATTCGTCTCGGCGGAAAAGTGTCCGGATGGCAAGGTCGGGCACCGAACTCCATCAAAGGGCAGAAGAACCCGACGCTGCCGCTCAAGCCGGGGAAGAAGTACACCGTCGTCTGGAAGAACCTCGACGGCCAGCCACACGACTTCGTGATTCGGGACAAGGGCGGGAAACAGTTGGTCAAGACGAAGATAATGAACACACGGGGGAAGACGCAGTCGGTCACGTTCACGGCGAAGAAGAACATGGCGACGTACATCTGCACCGTCCATCCGACCACGATGAAGGGCCAAGTGAGCACGAGCGGTAACGGTGGCGGTGGTGGCGGCGGTACCGGTACCACGAACACCACGTCGGGGAACACGACGACACAGTCGCAGGGTGGCGGGTCGCAGAAACCCGCGAAACAGTTCAAGCTCGGGGGGCTATCGACGGGGTGGAAGGGCCTCGAACCCGAGTCGATAAAGGGGAAATGGAACCCGACCTTGAACCTGCAAGCCGGGAAGACGTACGAAGTCATCTGGCAGAACTGGGACGGCTTCGACCACAACTTCCTCGCGATAAGCGCGGATGGAAACCCGGAGACGGGCGACTACGGGAGCACCGTGGTTCGCTCGTCCATCATGAGCCAACAGGGGGCAACCCAAATCGTTCGGTTCACGCCGAACAAGGACACGAACGAGTACTACTGTGAGGTTCACCCCGTCGAGATGCGCGGCGGTATCAGCATGGGCGGGAGCGGAACGACCCAATCCAGTACGACGCAGACGACCCAAGGGAGTCCGTCGAAGACGTTCCGACTCGCCTTCCGAAACGGGAAGTGGAAGGGTCAATCCTCGGGCATCAAGGGCAAAACCAACCCGACGTTGAACCTCCAGCAGGGCCAGCGGTACGCCATCAAGTGGACGAACATGGGGTCCTACTCGCGGGCGGCGAACCGTCCGAACCTCGTCCTCACGTCGAACTATCCGAACGGTCCGGCGATACAGCGTTCGGACTTCCTGTTGAAGAAGAACACCTCGCAGACGGTGACGTTCACCGCGACGAAGAACATGTCCGCGTACTTCGCCGAGAACTACTCGTCGGCGAAGGGGAACATCGTCGTCAAAGGCGGCGGTGGCGGCACGACCACCAACACGACGAGCTAAACACTCTCGGCGTCGTTTCGCCATCCCGTCGGATTACTCCGTTTTCGGAACTTCGAGTTCGACGAGATGGGCATCACAATGGTCACAGACCGAAGAGAAGACGGTTTGAGACGGCTGGCAACAGGAATCGACTTCCTCCGTTCCCCGCGAAAGTGGTTCCCCGCACGCCGGACACCGGGATAGGAAGGCTCGCAACCGCGTGAGCGTCTCCTCACGGCGTTCGGGCGACAGGTGCCGCCACGCCTCGCTTCGGTCCTCCAACACCGTTCCTGCTGCAACGTCGGCGACGAGCGCCGCCGTCGAGGGCCAGCGGACGAGGAGCGAACCGGTGACGACGGCATGTTCGCCGAGGGACGACACGGAATCGGCCTCGACGCCTAAGAGGTCCGCGATGTCCGCCCGTTCGACGTCTTCCGGACGGGTCGAGTCGACGCGTTCGCGCCACGCCGTCCGAAAGTCCGCGTCGAGACACGCCGCTTCGTCGGGAGCTTTCTCGTCGCACGGGACTACTATTTCCATGGCGGTCAACTGGCCGCTCTCTTTCAGTTGGAATCCCGACGATGAACGAGGTTCCTTGCCGAACAGTCGAAGCGCTTCGTCCGGGAGATATCTCGCCGTCAGCCTCGGCGTTCCGGGAACGAGATAGCCGCGAAGGTAGATGACGGCGATGGACGCCAAAAGCACCGCCGCTCCGAGGAGCAACGACCCGAACGCCGCGAGCAACGAACTGACGGCGACCGCGATAACGAGGTTGAGAACGGTACAGGGAACACACCGGTTTTCGCCGGTGTACTCCGGTTGCCGTATCGACCGCACGATCAGTGGACGAGCGTCTGGAACTGCTCGATACCCGCCCGCGCGACGGCCATGTCCTCGTCCACTTGGCCGCCGCTCGACGCTATCGTCCCGACGATTTCGCCGTCGCGTTCGAGCGGGAACCCGCCGCCGAACACCACGATTCTGTTGTCGTCGGTGGTCTGGAGGCCGTACAACGAGTTTCCGGGTTGTGACGGTTCGGCGAGTTCGTGCGTCGGCATTTCGAGCGCGGCGGACGTGTACGCCTTGTTCCGCGAGATGTTGACGCTCGCCAGCCACGCGTCGTCCATCCGGTGCTGTGCGATGAGGTTTCCGTCCGGATTGGCGACGGTGATGACGGATGGAACGCCGATTTCGTCGGCCTTCTGTTCCGCAGCGTCTATCAACTGTTTCGCCGTTTCTAACGAGATATTCTCGGTCATAGTTCCTCCTCAGCGTCCTCGGTAGGGAGTCGCCTAAGCGTTGTGGCGGACGCTCCGTCTTGCTTTTTTGCCTGCTGACGCTCCCGAACGACGGCCCTCTCACATCGTCCGGAGCGACTCGGCGACCGCGTCCATCGCGTCGTCCGCCGTCGTCACGTCGCCGGTGAGGCTGAGAAAGCCGTGTGCCATCCCGGGATAGTGGTCGTGTTCGACCGCAACGTCGGCGTTGGCGAGTCGCTCGGCGTACGCGATACCTTCGTCCCGAAGCGGGTCGTGACCGCACGTGACGACCGTCGCCGGCGGGAGGTCGGCGAGGTCCCGCGCACGAAGCGGCGACGCGAAGGGATTTTCGCCGTCAACCGGGCTTCGAAGGTAGTGGTTCCAGAACCACTCCATGTCCGCCCGCGAGAGAAGCGGGCCGTCGCCGTTCTCCTCGTACGATTCGGTATCGAAGGCGTGGTCGGTGACGGGATACAGGAGGCTCTGGTGGGAGAGTTCCGGCCCATCGAAGTCGCGTGCGTAAAGTGCGGTGACGGCGGCGAGGTTCCCACCGGCGCTCGTACCCGCCACACCGAGACGGCTCGGGTCGCCGCCGAACGTGGCCGCGTTCTCGGCGACCCATTCGAGCGCGGCGACGGCGTCGTCCACCCCCGCGGGAAACGGGTGTTCCGGCGCGAGTCGATAGTCCACTGAGACGACGACGCAGTCGGCGCGGTTCGCCAGTTCCCGGCACACGCCGTCGATGGAGTCGAGGGTGCCGAGGGTCCAACCGCCGCCGTGGTAGAACACCACGACTGGCGCATCCTGCACGTCGGGACGGTACACCCGAATCGGGATTTCCCCGCGCGGGCCGGGAACCGAGAGGTCGCGCACGAACTCGACGGCCGCGCGGTTTTCGGCGGTGAACACTTCGTCTTCGACGCGTCGCGCGCTCTCGACGGACAGGGCGTGCCACGGCGGAACGCCCATCGCCTCGATTCGGGCAACTGCCTCGGCCATCTCGTCTTCCATACCGACTTCTGCCCGGCAGGGGAGTTATAGTTTCAGCCCGCGAACGTCGAATCATGTCGCTCGAAGCGCGAACCCGCGAGACCACGACGGATAGCCTCCGTCGGCTTCGAAACGCATACGGGATGTTTCCCGTCCACGACGAACGAGTCGAAAACGATCCCAAATATTTCGAACGCGGACGACGAAAGGCCGAGAACGGATGGCTCGGGTCCGCCGCCGTCTGGACGTCCGACTCGAAGGACCGAGTGGTGATGATTCGCCATCCGAACGCACCCGACGCGTGGGGCGTCCCCGGCGGCGGTCACGAACCCGGCGAGACGCTCTCCGAGACGGCCCGCCGCGAGGTACGGGAAGAGACGGGGCTCCGCTGTCGGTTGACCGACGTACTGGGCGTTCGACGACGGGAGATTTTCCTCGAAACGAACCCCGACGAGCGGTTGTTCTCCCTCTCGGTCCTCTTCTCGGGCGTCTGCGTCGGCGGCGAGTTGGCCGCCGGAGACGACGTACTGGACGCCCGCTGGTTCGAGTCGCCGCCCGAGAATCTCCTCGATTTCGTGGCGAAACACGCGGAACGGTGGTTCGAGACGTGACTCAAATCGGCCATCGCTTTCGCTGCTTCGACGCTCGGTTCACCGCTCCCGAACGCCTGACCGGGGAGCGTACAGTGAAGTAGCCGTATCCGAAACGGGAGGTATGGATACGGGCGCGGACGACGCGAGACGACGTGACGAGGGCGACCCGCTCGCCGCCGTCGGGGACCGGTTTTCGGTTCCGGAGGGCGAACTGTACATGGACGGCAACTCGCTCGGCGTGTCTTCGACGGACGCGGAACGGGCGCTGTCGGACGCCGTCGAGGAGTGGAAGGAACTCGGAATCCGCGGCTGGACCGACGCCGACCCGGACTGGTTCCACTACGGGGAACGACTCGGGGACCGACTCGCGCCGTTGGTCGGGGCCGACGGGTCGGAAGTCGTCGTCGGCAACTCCACGACGGTCAACATCCACGCCCTCTTTTCGACGTTTTACGACGGCGGCGACGTGGTCGTGAACGAACTCGACTTCCCGACGGACCACTACGCCATCCGCGCACAGATGCGGAACTCGGGAATCGACCCGGAAGAACGCCTCGTCGTGGTCGAGAGTCGCGACGGTCGGACCATCGAAGAGGGTGACGTCATCGACGCGCTCTCGGACGACACCGCGATTTTGTTCATGCCGTCGGTCCTCTACCGGAGCGGGCAGTTGTTCGACCTGAAGCGACTGACCGAGGCCGCACACGACCACGGCGCGCTTGCCGGGTTCGACCTCGCTCACTCCATCGGCGCTGTTCCACACCGACTCTCCGAGTGGGACGTGGATTTCGCCGTTTGGTGTAGCTACAAATACCTGAACGCCGGACCGGGTGCGGTCGCGGGGTTGTACGTCAACGAGCGTCACTTCGGGACCGAACCCGGACTCGCCGGATGGTGGGGGCACGACAAGGAAACGCAGTTCGAGATGGCGACGACGTTCACGCCCGCCGAGGACGCGGGAGCGTGGCAGGTCGGGACGATTCCCGTGTTCAGCGCTGCTCCCCTGTGGGGGTCGCTCAAACCGTTCGAAGCGGTCGGTATCGACGCCGTTCGGGAGAAATCGCTGGCGCTCACGGAGTACCTCATCGAGGTGATAGACGACCTGCCGGAGTATCGCGTCGGCACGCCACGCGACCCCGAACGACGGGGCGGGCACGTCGCCGTCGAACACGAGGAGGCGTACCGAATCGGCGAGGCGCTGAAGGAACGGGGCGTCGTCGTCGATTTCCGCCCGCCGAACGTGGTCAGAGTGTGCCCCGCACCGCTGTACGTGGGCTTTCGCGACGTGTGGCGAGTCGGGGAACACCTGCGCGAAATCGCCGAGACGAACGAATACGAATCGTTCGACCGCCGCGGTGGCGGGGTGACGTAGCCATAGAACGTAATACAGTCGCTGGCATTCGTTTTCGTATGAGTACCATCGCGGAAATAGAACTCCCTGCGAAGGAGTTCGCGCTCAGGACGGCCTTGGAGCGTGTACCGGAAGCCGAATTCGACGTCGTTCGCGTGGCGGCACACGACGCGGACCACGTCATGCCCTACTTGTGGGTGTCGGCAGACGATTTGGAGGAACTGGATGCGGCACTTCGGGAGGACAACAGCATCGACGAGTTGGCGCTCATCGAGGACCTCGACGACGAGCGACTATATCGAATGCACTGGGTCGAGCAAATTCACGTCGTCATCCACGTCCTCGTCGAGGAGGAAGCGACCATCCTGAACCTCCACGGCAAGGACGACCGGTGGCGACTTCGAATCCTCTTTCCCGACCGTGACTCGCTGTCGGCGACGTACGACTTCTGTCAGGACACGGGACTCTCGGTGGACGTGCGCAACATCTACGAGATAAGCGACACGCGCCACGGTCTGTACGGACTGACCGAAGAACAGCACGAGACGCTGATGATGGCGCTCGAATCGGGCTACTACGACGTTCCGCGGGACTCCACGGCGGACGATCTCGCCGGGGACCTCAGCATCTCCCATCAGGCGGTCTCCGAGCGACTTCGCCGCGGCCATCGGAGCCTCGTGAAAAACGCACTCGCACTCTCCCCGAACGACGGACGCGAATAATCAGGCGTCGTTCATCCGACGGATCGTCTCCTCGCCGCACTCCATGCAGACGCTCACACGGTACGGTTCGCGCGAGAACGAACTGTGTTCTGCCTGTTCGTTCTCGGTTTTGATCTCGATGCGTACTTCGTGGGGTGTTTCGGCCACGCAGGCGTCACACTCCTCTATTCTGTCCGCGTTTTCCATCCCCGCTGCATCTCGATGTGCCTCCCGCTCGTTCCGCTCTTCGTTCCCGTGCTCGTTTCGCGGTTCTTCCTTCTTCGTTCGATTTCGTCGTGGTGTTGCGGTCATTGGAATTCGACCTCTTCTTCGACGTTCTTTCGGAAAGCGAGACAGTCGAGCCAAAACCGTTGGAGGTCGCTCTTCGGCCCTCTCCCCTCGTGTTGTGGTTTCCCGTACAGTCGCTCCGGGTCGGTACCGCCACCGACCTCGTGCTGTGGGTCGCCGTACAGACGACGTTCGTTGTCCGAGTTTTCGGAGTCGGACGATGTGGAACCCACTCGTATCATGGTCATGAATCCTCTCTCTACCAAAAACAAACGTCCACGGACGCAGGTGGCTCTTGCCTGCAACCGCAAGTGGATGAAAAGGGTTCGGCAGACGTTGCGAGCGGGAAAGCTACACAACGAAGAAAAGACGGGGACGGCGGTCAGTTTCCGCCGAACACCGAACCGAGTTGGTCGCGCCACTCGTTCACTTCCTTCAGTTCGCTTTCGATGTTCTCGATGTCCGCTCGAAGGGTTTCGACCTTCTCGTCCATGCGCGTCTCCGTGGCCGCGACGGAGTCGGAAAGTTCGGAGACGTCGTCCGAAACCTCACCGATCATTCCTTCGAGCGAACCGAGCGTCTCGAAGTCATCCCTGAGGTCTTCGAGTTCGTCGTCCAACGCCGACGCTTCTTGCGTGTTCGTCGCGACGAGGTCCTCCAAGTCGTCCAGTTGCGATTCGAGTCCGTCGAGGGTGGAATCGAGTTCGCCCAGTTCGTCCATGTCGTCCTCGATGGCTTCGATGTCGCGTTCGAGACCAGTTTCGAGGCTCTCGACGGTCGTCTCGAAGTCGGCGACGCGGGCGCGCGCCTGCGCACTCTCGTCCTTCGCGCTCTCGATTTCGTCGTCCATCTCGTCGAGTTCGGTGCGAACCGACTCGACCTCGGTTTCGAACCCGTCGATGAGGGTTTTCGCCGTTCCGTTGTCGTCGATGAACTCCTCCAGCGCCTCGGTGTACGCCGCGAGGTCGTCCACCCGCGACTGGAGGTGACGGATACGAACGTTCGTGCTCTCCGGCGTGTCCAAATCGAGTTCCTGTTGAATGAGTTTAAGGTCGTCACCGTTCACTTCCCCGGCGCGAATCTCGTCAGCGAGGGCGGCTGCGACGCTTCCGGGACGTGGCGGTGACACAGGTGGTTCGTCCGTCATCTCGTCGGATGCTTCGATGATGTCGTCGCTCTCCTCGAAGTCGCCGGCCACGGCATCAGGCTCGTTCACCGGTTCGTCGAACGGACTGTCGGTCTCATTTTCGAGGTCGTCGTCATCGTCGAGGGGAGACTCCTCGAAGTCGTCTTCGAGTTTGGCTTCGGTTTCGGTCGAATTGTCCGCTTTCGCGGCTGAAGCGAGCGGGTCGGCAAGCGGGTCGTCTTCGTCATCGCCGAGCGGGTCGTTTCCGTCATCGGCGAGTGGGTCCGCCGCATCGTCGTTCGCTTCGGACTCGTCGAGGCCGGGAAGCCCGCTGTCGCCCGTGATGACGTCGCGAACGACCTGACTGCTGTCCTCGGAGACGATGTCGGTAATGGTGTGTTCCTCCATGCGCTCTTCGCCCTGTCCTTTCGCGTCGCCCGTGACCGGAGTCACCTCTTCGAGTTCCGGTTCGATGAGGAACTTCTCGGCGTCCGACCAGTTGGACAGTCGAATCCCGTACACCGTCGTCAGCGATTCGTTGGGTTCGAGCGTTCGTTCGAACTGCACTCGGTGGTCCTTGTAGGCCGTCCAGTTCTCGTTTTCGTATTCCGGGTGAAACCCCACGTTGTCCATCGGAAAGTCGTCCGGGATTCGGTCGGTGAGACGAACCGTCACCGCGTCATCGTGGTCGGACTGCAGTTCGAAGCGAATCGCCGGGACCGCGAACTCCTCTCCATCGAACGATTTTTCTATTGTAACCCCGCCCTCGGAACCCGAAATCACTTCGTTCCCGCTGCTGAAATCACTCATACTGTTCACATCCGAGAATGGATATATAAATCATGCGCCAAGAAAAGTGACTGTTTCCAGTTTGTATCGGAACACATCCGTTTCGATAACAGATACGACGCGTCACTACCGCTCGAAACGCTACCGGTAGGCACAGGGTCGCCAGATTTCTACCGTACCAAAGATTCCCATCAGAATCAATCTCTGACTAGAATATTTACTTTTATACCGTCGGAATCTGTTACTTCGATTCCGGTTTCCCCCGGTGTGACGTCGATACCGCTCGCAGTGAACCGCTCCCGAATCCGGTCGAGTGCTGAGTCGTCGGGAACGACGAGTTCGAACCACAGCAACCCGCACCCTTCGACCGGTTCCGTTCGGTCGTTCCACGTGTTCAGACCGATGTGGTGATGATAGTCGTCGGCCGCGAGAAAGAGCGCCGACGGGCCGAATCGCTGTCGAACCCGCATTCCCAACGTTTCGACGTAGAACTCCCGCGCGGCCGCGAGGGACGACACTTCGAGGTGGACGTGTCCGACGACGGTTCCGGGTGGGACGTTTTTCGCCCCCGTCGCGTGACTCCGGAGTTCGTCGATGTCGAGCGGCAGCGTTCCCATTTGCACCAGTCCGTCCTCGGAGAGCGGCCACTCCGCCCGCGGACGGTCGCGATACATCTCGACGCCATTCCCCTCCGGGTCCGTGAAATAGAGCGCTTCGCTCACGCGATGGTCGGACGCACCGGACAACTCCCACCCGTCCTCGATACGGACGAGCGCGTCCGCCAACGCGCTCCGTGACGGGACGAGAAACGCGGTATGGAACAGCCCCGCTTCCTGCCGCTTTCGTTCGGAGGCGTCCGCATCCACGACCAGTTCCAGCAACGGGACGCCGCCAGCGCCGAGAACGGCGGTTCCGTCGTTTTTCCGCAGGCGTTCGAGTCCGACGACGGTTTCGTAAAACCGACTCATCCGGTCGAGCGCGTTCACTCGCAGGGCGACGCGGCCGACGGTCGTTTCGGGGGATATCCCCGACTCCATGTCGGTCATTATCGTGTGAATAGTCGAGTGAGAAGACCGTATAGCTTTCCACGCGACAGGGGGATTACTCCTCGTCCGATTCGGTGGCGTCCGGTTCGGTATCGTCGTCACCGGTATCGCTCACGTCGGCCACGTCGCTTGCGTCTTCTCCCCCCGTTTCTACATCGTCCGAGATGTCCTCGACTTCGATACTGACGGGTTCCGTCTCGGACACCTCGTCGTTCAGGTGGCTGTCGAGGTTGAACACCGTGTTGAGTTCCTGTTGGACCTGATCAACGATGCCGCCGACGAGTTCGCTCGGCGCGATAGCGGTGTACTCGTAGGGGTTGTTTCCGGCACCCGAACTCTCGCGCTTCTCGCGCGAGACGTTTTCCTCCTCGTGAAGTTCGGCGAGCGATTCGCGAACCGTACTCGGATACAGACCCGTCCCTTCCGCGATTTCCTCGCTCGTGCTTCCCGGATTCTGCCGGAGATAGACGTAGATTCGCGCGCGCGTCTCCGTGTCGAGTACCCACGAAAGCAGGTCCACGATACCTTGGTCGAACCCTTCGACCGCACGGTCCGCCTCCTCTCCGATGCGTTTTCGGCCGCGTGAAAACGGCTTTTCTTCCTCCGTCGCTCCCTCGTCCAGTTCGTCTCCGCCCGTATCCACGGGTATCTCGTCGCCCGTCTCCTCGGCATCGTTTCGGTCGTTATCGGCATCGTCCCCAGTCATGTCGTCATCAGAAGGACAAAAGTCGGTGCCGGGTAAAAAACTTGCCTACAGCAAAAGGGACTCACACAGCGTCTCGAAGCCCTCTTGCTCGTTGAGTCGCCGCTGACACGCCGCGCCGCTCCCCCCGTCGTAGATGTCGCCGATGCCCGTAACGCCGAGGCGGTCACACTCGCGGTCGACCACGTCGCCGAGCGAGATTTCGCCGTCGCAGTTCCGGTCGATGAACGAGGCATCGTGGCCGTAGCGCAGTGCTCGCCACTTGTTCTCGTCCAGCAGTTCGCGGCGGTGACAGTAGCCGGATTCGCCGTCCTCGTATCGTTCCACGAGGTCCGTCACGAGCGCGTGGGTGTACTCCACGAAGGCGAGTACGCGCTCCGGGTCAGCCTGTCCGTCGGGGGTTCTGACTTCGACCGTTCCGTGCCCCGAGTGGGGGCGCACGTCGTACCAGAGTTCGCCGCGATCGTTTATCGACTCCGTTTCGACCATCGTCCGTTCGAACTGCGAGAACGCCTCGTAATCCTCGAAGTAGGTCGGCATACCGGTGTTCGGCAGCGCTTCGAATATCTTGGCTCGCGCGGACTGCAAACCGGTGTCGTAACCGTTCCAGTACGGCGAGTTGGCCGATAGGGCCAGCATGACGGGGAGATACCAACGGATTTCGTTCGCCACCCAGACGGCGGCGTCCGCGTCGTCCACGCCGACGTGAACGTGAAGTCCGGCAGTCGTATTGCGGTGTTGTGGGTACTGAATTCGGTCGAGTTGCGCACGATAGCGCGGTTTGTCGGCGTGGTCGAGTTCCCGCCACTTCGCGCCGGGATGAAGGCCCGCCGCCGCGATACCGAACCCCTGTGACCCGGCGTGTTCCACGAGGGCCTCACGAACGCGTCGGACGTCATCGTCCACGTCCGAAAGCGTCGTTTTCGGCGTTTGCGTCTCGATGACGCATTTGAACAGTTCGTGGTCCAGTCGACCGTCGAGAAGTTCCGGTGGGTCGGTCCCATAGACGAGTTCGTCAGTGCCAGCAGTTGGGACGCCTCGTTCGTCGACGACGTAGAACTCCTCTTCGACGCCGAGCGTCCCCATATCGGTGAAATTCTCGGCCGAACCCAAATCCATTTTTCGAAATTTAGCCACGGGACACGTAAATACTTCCGGTGACGGTTACACCTTCCGGGGAATCGCGACGACGCCGAGGTGGTCCACGTGGAACGGTTCCAGCCGTCGGGTTTCGAGGATTTCGTACCCCTCCCGCAGCGTGTCGAGCGCGCCTTCGAACACGATCTCGGGGTCGCTCGCAACGTCCTCGCTTCGAGCCTTGATGGCGAGGAGCAATCGGCCGTCCTCCCTGAGGAATCGTGCGTTTTCACGGGCGACGCGCGCCTGCCCTCGCGTCGCCACGTCCTGAACCAGCACGTCCACGTCCGATTCGACGACGTGTGCGTAGGTCTCGGGTTTTCGAGCGTCCTTCAGCAGGGGAAAGAGGTTTTCACGCGTTTCCACCGCGTCGAGGAGGTCCCGCGTCGGACGCGGTGCGAACTCGACTGCGTACGTCGCCCCCGAAAAATCGGCGACGTGGCTCACCGTCGTACCGCTCGCGGCACCGAGATAGAGGACCGTCTCGTCGCCCTCCAATCCGGTGTCCATGCCGTGTTCCAGCATCGCAGCCAACTTCGAACGCCGTGCGTCCCAACAGCGCCAGTCGCCGTCGGTCGGTTCGCCGTAAACCGGCAGTCCCTCGGTCGCCAGTCGGTCGTCGCCGCCGAACTCTCGCCGTTCAACGCCATTCGGGAGCGTCATTCCTCACCCCGCGACTGAATCGCGTCCATCCGACGGTCGAGTTCCTCCTTCAGGTCCGGATTGTGTTCGCCCGAATAGTGGTCGATTCGTGCGGCGATGACGAGTTTGCCGGACAGCGTGCGTGCCGCGGACCCGCGCTGGTCCGGCGGAGCGGCCCGAACCGCTTCGTGCGTATAGATGATGCCGTGTTTCGGCGATGAGGCGTGCCCGCGGAGGTGGGCGAACAGCGCGTTTTCGGCCCCGAGCACCTGTACCGTCCCGCCCGGCATCTTCGCCAGCGGTTCGAGGCCACCTGCCAGCGCGATGAGTCGCGCGGCGAGCACCGGGTCGGCGAGCGTCGCGAGGTTCGGTGCGACTGCCGGTGCCTGTCGTTCGACGAACGACCTGAGTTCGTCGCGTTCCGCGGCGAGGTCCGCGACGCGCTCAGCAAGTGAATTAACGCGCTCTTCGACCGGCGTTTCGGGGTCGCTTTCGGCCAATTCGCTGGCGTATTCCACGCCCGTTCCGGCGTCGGGATACAGCGTTCCCGCCCACTCCGCGACGCGCTCCGCGAGTTCGTTCGCCTCCGACTCGCAGTCGTCCATCGCTCGCACCGCGTGAACGAGTTGCTTGTCGTCCGCCCGTTCGCGCTCCGTCACCGCCTCTCGCGTCGCACGGATGGTCGCCTCCCGAAGCATCGCGTAATAGTCCGCTTCGTCCTCCGCGAATCCGGTTTCGACGGCCCGTTCCGGCCAATCCGCCGGTTCGTCGGCACGTCCCTCTCGGATGGAGCGCGCCCCGGCATCCACGTCGTCCGATTCGACGCCCGTGAACCACCCCGTTTCGCCACCCGTCTCCTCGGCGTCCGATTCGGTCATGGCTGTGGCTTGTGCGCCTTCTCGTTTAAACCTACGTTTACGGCCGCTGTGGTCGGCGTTCGACTCGGTATGGAGCAATCGAATCCGCTTCGTCGAGAAAAACGAAGGCGTTCGACCGTTCACTCAACCCTTTTCGTCCTGATACGAGTAGTTAAGACCCGTCACCAGAGTTGGAACCTATGGCCGGTCTCTACGCGAATCCTGACTACTACGAGATTGCGTTCGATTTCCGCGATGTGGCGGCCGAAGTCGACTTCTTCGAAGCCTGTATCGACCGATTCGGAGAGCGCTCGAACCGAGCGGATTCCGTCCTCGAAATCGCCTGTGGACCGTCCCCGTACCTCCTCGAATTCGACGCCCGAGGCTACGAGTTCACCGGGTTGGACAACTCATCGGAGATGATCGCACACTCCATCGAGAAGGCCCGCGAGAACGACATCGAAGCGACGTTCCTCCGACGGGATATGGCGGAGTTCATCCTCCCGAGCGACGTCGATTTCGCGTTCTGTGCGCTCGGGTCGCTGTACCTCGACTCGAACGAGGCGCTGCTGTCGCACCTCGATTCGATGGCCGACGCGCTGACGCCGGGGTCGCTCTACTGTATCGACGGGTCCATCGACTTCGCCGGCGGAATCTCCTCCCAGAGCGAGTGGGAAACGACGAAAGGCGAGACGACGGTTCGGTTCGGCATCGAACACGAACCGATACACACGACCGAACAGTTGGTTCGCCAGACGCTGACGACGCGGGTCGAAACGCCAGACGACACTCGTCGCTTCCGAGAGGAGTACATCGTAAAGACGTTCGCCCCCCAAGAGCTCCGCATGCTCCTCGAACGAACCGAGTTCGACCACGTGGGATGGTTCGATAGCTTCGACCTCTCGGCCCCGGTCGAAGATTGCGAACCGGGAACGCTTCATCGACCCGTGACGGTCCTCAGGAGGCGCTGATGTTCGTGTCCGTGTGGGACTGGGAGATGGAGATCGACGACGCGCTCGTCGCCGAAAGTCCCGGCGAAATCCGGAAGCAAGTGGACGAGTACGTCACGGGCGAACGGGACGCGTTCGACCTTTCCGTCACGTATCCCGACTCCTTCACCGGGCGGGTCATGGCCGCGATGGCCGACGTACCGCGTGGCGAGACACGGACCTACGGCGATATCGCCGACGTTCTCGATACCGCACCGATAGCGGTCGGACAGGCCTGTGGCCGCAATCCGGTTCCGTTGGTCGTCCCGTGCCACCGCATCGTCGGTGCAAGCGGTTTGGGCGGTTTTTCGGGCGGCGAGGAGAATCGACTCGGATTGAAAGAGCGGTTGCTGTCCCTCGAATCTCGGTAGCTACTCGTCGGGTGCGATGCGTTTGACGCGGCCCGTAATCCCGGACTCCAACTCCACTTTCACGCCACCGGGTTCGCTGTGTTCCTCGGAGAGGATTTCGGCGATGTCGCCGCGAAGCGGCTCGGCATCGTCCGCGTTCTCGGCGTTCGTCTGCTCGATTTCGACGGTCATCCCGCGGCGCAATTCCTCCCGTGTCGGTGTCTCTGCGGACATACGACGGACTGCAACGGACGGCGGAAAAAACGTGGTGGCCACTCCCCTCTATACGTCCGTTTTGGGGACCTTTCTTCGGACTGCGAAAAGAGTTATGTTAACTCCGTTCATACCCCGGGATGCGTACCCATCAACACGTCCCGTCGTCGGGACGAACAAAACCCCTACTCGAACTTCTCGAACGGCTGCTCACAGCCGTTACAGTAATGCATCGACCGACAGAGCGACGGCCCTTTCGGGTGTTCCCTGTGCGTATCCGTCGAACCACAGTAGGGACACTCCGCGCCCTCGTCTTCGCCGCTCGTCGTGACGCTGGGGTCGAGTCGTCTCATATGCTCAGTCCGAACTCCCTGAGGTCGTCTTTGCCCTGTTCGGTCACCATCTCGATGGACCACGGCGGGTTCCAGACGAGTTCGAGATCCGCGTCGGCGACGCCCTCGACGGCCGCCACTTCGTCCACGATTTCCTCCGTCAGCATCTTGCGAGCGGGACAGCCGGTGTACGTCAGCGTCATGATGACGGCGACATTCGTTCCGGCGGCGTTGCCATCTTCGTCACGGGACTCTTCCGGAGTCTCGCACTCCACCCCGTAAATCAGCCCCAAATCAACGATGCTGATGGGCATCTCGGGGTCCTCGATGTCGTACAGCGCGTTCCAGACGCGCCGTTCGAGACCGGTCGCCCCCTCGCCCGTGGCGGGCAAGTCTTCGGGGGAGCGGCCGGTTTCCGAGTAATCGGTGTACGTGCACGCGGTCGGTTCGGAGTCGATATCGAACTCCTGTGGGTCACTACTCATTGTCCGGGTCCGGCATGATTCGGTGGGCTTCGGTTCGCCCGAGTTCTCGGTACGTCCGCGTCATCTCGTCGTGAAGGTCGGCCCAGTCGTCGGTATGGCTTCCGTCTCGTCCGATGTCCTCGGGGAGCAGTTCGTCGATGTCGCCGTCCTCGACTTCGGCGGGGAGGTCCACGCCGAGCGACGCGAGGAACGGGACCACGATGTCGAGCCACTGGTCACGCATCGAGTCGAGCGACTCGGTTCGGATTCCGAGTTCGTCGATTTCCTCGCTCGAATCGCCCGCCTCGAACAGCGTCAACGCGTACGGGAACAGTCGGTCGACGGCCGACTGGATGCGTTCCGTTCCCTCGTCGTCGCTCGTCAACCGTTCGAGCCAGTTCTGTGCGTGTTCGCGGTGGTAGTTCTCCTCGCTGAGAACCTTCGCCACGCGGTCAGCGATTCGCGGGTAGGACGTGTCTTCGAGGGCTTCGAGGCGCAGCTTTTCCGCGACGTCGTAGAAGTACCCGCGCACGACGGCGTCCGCCCAGTCGCCGGTTTCGAACGGCCCTTCCACGAGCGTCGAATGGCGGAAATCCGCGGGGTCGCGCTCGAAGATGAGTTCGGCCTCCGTGTAGCCGAAGTCCTGTAACAGGTCGTACCAGAGTCGAGCGTGACCGAGTTCGTCCTGTGCGATGTTCGAGATGGCGAGGTCGGATTCCAACGTCGGGGATCGAACCTGCCATTCAGTGTAGCGCTCGGCGAGGACGAGTTCGTCGTCCGCGAGTCGGCGAAGCAGATCCTCGACGGCCGCTCGCTCCTCGTCGCTCAGTTCGTCAGGTCCCGCGAGCTGTGCCGACATTATGCCTCACTCCGTCGTCGGTCCGCGTCCTCCTGTTCGCTCTCGGAGTCCTCGATTTCCTGTGCGAAACTGGAGTCGATCCGGTTGTACGCCATCACCCAGCGGTAGGATTTGTCCGTCGTCCCGCCGAAGGCGGTTTCGTCGGCATCGACCTCGCCGATTTCGTCCTTCGGGACGACCCAGAGGCTGTTGGTCGGCTTGCGCCGCCCGTGTTGGATTTGGGCGAACATGAGCGCCATGTCTCGGTCCGGCGCGTGAACGTTTCCGCAGTGGGTGTGATACTTCCCCGCTTCTTCCTGTCGGAACACTTCCCAGATCATGTTAATCGGCCGCCACCGGCGTGTTCGAACCGCTCGATTCCCAGTCGTCCAGTACCGTACGGACCCATTCCGCCGCGTCCTGTGCGTTCTTGCGGCCGTTTATCTGGCCGACGCCGGGTTCGTAGCTGTTCTTCGCGATTTTGAAGAACTCGTCCCAGTCGAGGTCGTCTTCGCGCACCTTGTACGTGCCCGTCTCCTCGTCGCGCTCGATGCGCGGTTCGTCGGGGATTTCCAGTCCGTACTTCTTCGCCTTCGGGATGTAGGCGTTGAGGAACGCGTTGCGGAGGTCGTCGTTCGACATCGTCTTCAATCCGACATCGGCGGAGAAGTCGTGGTGCGTGCTCTTGTCGTTAGTCGGCCCGAAGAACTGGATGATGCGCGGCCACCACTTCTCGAAGGCCTCCTGCATGAGTTCCTGTTCCTTCTTCGACCCCATAGAGAGTTCGCGCATGATGTCCTCGCCGTGCTTGACGTGGAAGCCCTCCTCGAAGCACACCTTGTCCATGGCGTGCGCGTAGGGTTCCCAGCTCGTACGCTTCAGCGTCGCCTGTCGGCGCATCGCCGCGCCGTCCACGAAGAAGGCGATCATCGGGGTCTCCCACCAGTTCTCCATCGGGTAGTGGAAGCAGTTCAGGAACTTCCCCTCCCCGTTCGCCAACTCGTCGAGCATCTCGTCGCGGGTCTTGATGCCGAGCGATTCGGCGGCCCGGTAGAGGAGTTGCCCGTGGCCGATTTCGTCCTGTACCTTCGCGCTGCAGGCGAGTTTTCGGTCGAGGCTCGGCGCTTGTCGGATGAAGGGGCGTTCGAGATACGCGCCCATGATTTCGGAGTTCGCGTGGAACTGTATCATCCGGGTCGCCGCCTTCCGGTACTCCTCCGGCATGTCGTCCTTCGGACTGAACTGCCGGGGTCCGGCCCGTTCCTTGACTGTCTCGATGTCCATGGTCGTTAATTATCGACCCCGACCCATACCAATTCGCCCGCCCATGTACGGGGTTTAAATATGGATGGCTCCTATAATCGCGGCATGATTGACGAGTGTCTCGTCGTCGAATTCGCCGTGACGGGCGATGACTGTCCGCTCGCCGAGGCATCACGCAAGACGGGGACGCGAATCGATTGTCAACCACCGCAACACCGCGACGACGGCTACACGCTCCTCCGATTTAGCGCCCCCACAGAAAACGGGGGTCTCATCGACGTCCTCGACGAAGACGATCGAATCCGATACCTTCACGTCTCCACGACGGACGGACGGCAGAACTTTCGCTGTCTTTCGAAACACGCCTGCGTCGTCCACCAACTGACCAACGTCGGGTTCATGGCAGAATCGGTTCGCTATCACGACGGCAATGCGAAGTTTACGGGTGCGGTCGTCGGCCACGACGTCCTCCAAGGGGTCCTCGCCGCCGCCGGTGAGACGGTCGGCATGCGACTGGAACGCGTCCACCAACTCGGCTCCGAGGACGAGAAGGTCGTAGCCCAGCAGTGGGACGTGACACCGGCACAGGAACGCGCTCTCAGAACCGCATTGGAAGCGGGTTACTTCAGCGTCCCGCGCGAAACGACCGCGAGCGAGGTGGCCGACGAATTGGGAATCAGCAAATCGGCGTTCTTAGAGCGACTTCATCGCGCCGAGCGGTCGATGTTCTCACAGATATTCGCGTGAACCGATCACTCACGGTTCGGATGGTCTCGAAAGCCGAGAGTTAGAACGAGAAGGAAGGACGGCAGCCGTGTGGTACTTTCGGATATCTATGAACGCGTCATAAGATTCATACTTCGTTCTCTGAAACTTATATCCGTGTCCCTCCCAGATATTCCCTCCCGGCCGGAGATCATCCTCCTCGCCCTCGGCTATCTCTCCATCTCGCAAGCAGAGCATCTCCCGGACGGGGCAGAGATTATCGGATATATTACGGGCTTTTTCCTGCTCGTGTTGATTCCGCTGCTCATTTTGGACGACACCGAGTCCCACTCGGAAGCTAACAGTTTGAAGTAGCATTCATTCGGTTTCGCCGGACGGACCTCGTTTTGGTACCCGCAAAGCGTCCAGTACCTCCGCAACGGTAGAGCGAGAGTGGTAAAGCGGTAGGAGCAGTTGGGTAGAAACCGACGCTGTAGACGCTGACAGGACCTCCAAATGGGGCGAACAGACGGCACGATCGTTCGTGAAGCGGTGTGCCGTACTCCCGCGGATCGCTTCACGGCGCTCGGCAGCGGATAGAGGGTCTGGCCTCCATCTCGTATATAAACTTCAGGTCCGTTCGAGTCGGGTTTCGGCGCGTTCGAACTCTTCTCGGGTGTTGACGTTCTCGAACGAGGAGAGCGACCCGCGTTCGGGGAGGTCGTCCGCTCCGACGACGGCATAATCGAGTTCGAACAGCGGGTCCACGACTCGCCGCTCGCCACGGGCGAGGGCGGCGTCGCACGCCTCGACCATCGGGTCCCGTCGGTACACCGCGTGTGTCGTCTGAAACCAACCGTCGTCGAGTCTGGGAACGACGGCGTCGTGACCGGTAGCGTGGTCGAACAGGGACGACACGATTTTCGGGTCCACGAAGGGCATGTCGCAAGCGAGGACGACGGCGACGTCGTGGTCACAGGCCGCGAGTCCGGTCCGGATTCCGGCCATTGGCCCTGTGCCCGGGTCGGTATCGACGGCAAAACGAGATGGGAGCGAGTAGCCGGACAGCGCATCGGCGATAGCCGCACGCTGGTCTTCCCGGCAGTTGACGATCAGTTCGTCGACGGCTTCGTCGACCCGGTCGGCGACGCGGCGAATCATCGGCACACCCGCCAGCGGAGCGACCGCTTTGTCCGGTTTTCCGAACCGGGTCGAGCGTCCGCCGGCGACGATGACTCCCGCGGGCATGCTTTCTCGTACGGGACGAGCGAGTAAGTTTCTGTGGCCGCTTCTTCGTTGAAACCACCCCGCGATTGTATCGCAACATGCGATATATTTCGGTGGGTCTTACCTACTGGATTTCCTCGCACGTACCGCTCGGACAACGGCCCTCGGCGTGCGCGTGGAACTCCGGTTCGAATTCGTCCATCGCGGTCGTTACGGGCCGGGATGCGGTTCTCCCGAAGTGACAGATGCTCGTATCGCGCATCGTCCGCGCCAGTTCGCGGAGCATGTCGTCCTTGAACTCGCCCGAATACACGTCCCGGAGCAGGTTCGTCAACTGCTTCGAACCCTCACGGCAGGGAACACAGCGTCCGCAGTTTTCCTCTTCGGCGAACCGCGCGCGAGTCCCTGCGGTCGCCACGGGACACCGCGATTGGTCGAACAGTTCGACGACGCCGTCGGTTCCGAGGTGTGCACCGGTCAGCGCCGGAGCGCTCGGCGTCTGGTCGAGCGAGCGCGTGACGCCGCCGAACTGCCCGCCGATGCAGGCCATCTTGAACTGGCTGTCGAGCGAGACCGCTTCTCGAACCGTTTCCAGACTGCCGCCGGTCGGCAGTTCGATGGTCGCGGGTGCCGTAACGTCGCCCGTCACGGTCACGAGTCGAGTTCCGGGGTCGGCGTCCTCCGAGTCGAACGCGTCCGGGGAACGGAGGATTCGCCGAACCTGTGCGAACGTCCGCGGCGTGTGGATGACGGTCGGCCGGCCGTAGAGGCCGTGTTCGCCGGGTGACGGAGGACGAAGGCGGGCCTCCAGTCGGTCGTTACCCTCAAGCGCTTCGAGGGCCATCGTCGGTTCCGCCGCCATGTACATGTCCGGGCCGGTTGCCGTCCGGATCGTAACGTCAGCCGCGGCGTCCGTGTCCATGAACGCGTTCATCGCCTCTCGAACCCGTTCACGCGTTCCGACGGCCGATTCGGGGAAGTAGGCGATGATGTCTTCTGCACCGACGGCTTTGGCGACCGCCGTTGCCCCGTCGAGGACGGCTATCGGGTCGGCGTCCAACAACGTCCTGTCCGTGTCGTTCGTGTTGTCGATTTCCCCGACGTTCACGACAACTACGGGTTCGCCGTCGGTGTCGCGGGCGGTTCGCCACTCCTCGGCGACCGGTTCGTCCATTCGTGCATCGCCGCGTCCGCGCCCCAACAGGCCGATCGTCTCGACCTGCGAGATGACGGCTTCGGGAGCGTCGGTGGCCTCCGTCGCGACGAACTCCTCGTATCCCGCCGCCGTCGTCGGGTCCACCCACCCGCATCGTTCGAGGACGTCCCGTCGGCCGACGGACAGCGGACCGTCTTCGGGCGTCGGCAACGTCGTTTGCCCCTCGCCGTGGCTCACGACGGCGTGAGCGTCCTCCTCCACGACGGTTCCGTCCGAAAGGGATTCGGCGAGGGTCCGGGCGTGCTCGGGGGTACAGTTCGCGTGAAACGCGGTCGTTCCGTCGTCGGTGACTGCGACAAGGGGGGTCAACCCCTCTATTCCGACCGGCCCGACATCGACGACTGCCACCGTTTCCGCTACGTCGCGTGCACCATCGAGTACTGCTTCCGCGTCCTCGCGCCCCGTCCCGGCCGAAACGCGAAGGATCGGTGCATCGAGTGCAGGCGAATCAGAAGTTCCCATTCCCCACCTACTGACACCGCCAATGGATAAAAGATTATGACCGATTTACCGACACGAGCGGAGAAACGAACCCGACGACGTCAGAACGCCGGTTCGATATCGGTTCATCGTGCACCCCGTCTCATCGTGTCACCCCGTCTTGTAGACGCCGCGCGCTTCTGCAACGTGTTCGTCGTCCTCGTCGTAGACGCTCACGTCGACGGTTCCCACGTCGCTCCCGTTACGCACTACGTCGGCCTCAGCATAGAGGTCGCCCGTTCCGGCGCTGAGGTAGTCGATTCGCATATCGATGGTCGGAACCGGTTGGTCGTTCAGTGAGACGAGCGCCGCGCCGCCGACGGTGTCCGCGAGCGTGAACGTGACGCCGCCGTGGGCCATGAGTCGGTCCTGATTCCACGACAGTTCCTCGCGCATTTCGAGTCGCCCCTCGGCATGTCCGTCCGCCGCCTCCGTCACTTCGACGCCGAGCAGGTCCGCAAACGGCATTCCCTCGAAGAACGCTTCGATATCCATACCACGACTGTACACGGGAAGTAATTAAATGTGCATGGGGCGACCCACTCAAGTATGCACGTTTCCGACGACGACGGCATCCGGACGATAACGTTCGACCGCCCCGAGGTTCGAAACGCCTTCACGCCCGAGGCAGCGGGCGAACTCGCCGAAATCCTCGCGGAGAGCGACCCGAACGTCCACGACGCCGTGGTGTTGACCGGCGAGGGCAAGGCGTTCAGCGCGGGCGGCGATATCGAGTCGATGGCCGAACGCGAGGAAAACGTCAGGGATGCCTACGAACGCGTCACCGACACGCTCTCGCGCGTGGTGGCGGAGGTGCTCTCCGCGCCGGTTCCGGTCGTGGCCAAGGTCAACGGCGACGCGGTCGGTGCAGGGATGGCGCTCGTCACGGCGTCGGATTTCGCGTACGCCACCGAAACCGCTCGGTTCGCGGCGTCGTTCATCAACGTCGGCCTCATTCCCGATATGGGCGGGACGTTCATCCTCCCGCGGCTCGTCGGCCTGCGGAAGGCGAAGGAACTCGCGTTCACCGGGGAGCTGATTTCGGCCGACGAAGCGGTCGAATTGGACATCGTGAACGAAGCCGTCCCCGACGAACAACTCGACATCCGAGTCACCGAACTCACTGATACGCTGGCCGAACAGCCGACTCACACCATCGCACTCGGGAAGCAAGCTCTCCACGAGAATTTAGGAAAGGACTGGCGCGAAGCGCTTGATTACGAGACGATGATTCAGTCGCAAGCGTACGACATGCCCGCCCACTTGGAGGGCGTCTCGGCGTTTTTGGAAGGTAGAGAACCGGACTTTCAGTGAGGCGTCGCGGGACTGCATTTCTCCCGAACCGCGACTTTCGAGCGAATTCGTGTTCACATACTGCAATGTTCCTGCACCGAGGCTGTCGAATCTCGAACTCATGAATCATATATCGCTCTATAGAATTGCCGTCACATGGTTCGAACCGTAGCCCATCGTAATTTGTCGGATTTTCCCGGAGAGAGGACAGGAACCGGCGATACCGCTCGAACGTCTTCGCCGCACCATCCGCCTCGAGCTGTTTACCGTCAGCAATTTTTCGCCTTCGCGTGTCCAGTGGTTAGTCAATCGTCAAAGGGCCACGGACCGTGTACGAAGGTTACTTTCACACGGGGGTTCGGCCTCGTCGCACGGGAGGACGGCTGCTTTAATCGGGTGCAGCCTGTTCACACCGCGGCGACGCCGGTAGTGGAATCCCCTCCCGCTTAGGCGGGGTACAGCGTGGGGCCGTACCACGAGTACAATCGCTTGAAGTGATCCTCGCCGTTGTCGAACCGGGCGGAGACCTCCTGTTTGGTGATCTGTTTTTCGCCCATCGACGGGTCCCAGTTGTCTATCGTGACTAGACTGGACGGTTTGAAGCCGACGAAGTTGGTACGCGTATCGTCGCCCCAATCGGCGTTTATCTTCAACTGCCACTGGTTGTACTCGTTGTACGCGGAGGATTCGTCCACCACTTCGACGTTCGGTTGGGTGTAGGTCCACGAGAATCCGGCCGTGACGTAGCCCGTCTGGTACCCGATGCTCACGCTTATCGAGTACCCTTTCGACGTGGACCCGCTCTTGGTTCCGTACGGTTCCCACTGCCCGTAATCGACGTCCGCGTTCATCTCGCCCTCGTCCCACCGGTGTTGCACGCGGCCCCAATCGTTCTCGTAGTCGGAGTCGAACGCGCTGGTCCCCGGTTCGAACCCGGCAGGGGTGTGGAACGCGTGTGCTTCCTTTTCGTCCTGCTTCGTGCTCGTGTACCAGTAGTTCGTCATTCCGGCCACACCGTAGGGGTCCGATGCGTACTCCAACCGGTGTTTGGCGAACTGCGACATGTTCTGTGTGTTGGTAATCGTCTGGTTGGACTCCGTGGTCGCCCGTTGTTCCGAAACAGCGATGTCCGAGGCGAGTTCCGCGGTTCGCCGGGTAAACCGGTCGTGAATCAGCGCTTCGGCACGTCCCGATTGCGCTTCCAGGTGCGTGGTCTCTTCGTCGGCGAGTCCGACGTACTCGTGGGCACTCCCGTTTGCATCGAAACCGAAGGCGTACGCCACGACCGCTCCCGGCGAATCTTCGTGCGTCCCCGCTGGAATCGCGTCCAACGAGCGGCCGTTTTTCCGCTCGTAGTCGCGAACGGCACGCTTCCGGAGTTCGTGGCGCTGCTTCTCGGAAACCGACTTCCCGTTCACCGCCGTTGCGGCGTGGACGTTACTTCCGCGAGGCGCTGTGCCGGACGGGGAAATTTCGGCACTGGCGAATCCGGACCCGGAAATGAGACCCGTCACCCCGATTGCTCCGGCCTTGAGAACTGTTCGTCTGTCGGTGCGTTTGCTGCTGTGTTCCGCGGATGGATCGTCTTTCATACTCCAGCACAGACTATATTTTGACTATTAAAATAGTTAATTGAATATACTAGAAATTAATTCAATAATGGATCATTTGTATAATTAGGGTATCGTAGCTCTCCGTTCGATCGTTTTTCTCTTCGGAGGAACACGGATCGCTCCCATCGAACACCATCCTCGATGCGGTGTCGAGTTGCGCCGAGATACCGTCGAACGTAATTACCAACCGAACGTTTGGTTGATGAATGAGCAAAAACGAACGAAGCCCGATTGGAACGACCACCCGCGGCGCTCAGCACCGAGGACGCACCATCGAGGAGAGTACGTCGTCGCGTGGATCGGTTCCGCCAACCGCGACGACCGAAAGTTCGATTCGCCGGATACGTTCGATCCGACCCGTCGGCCGAACAGTCATCTCGCGGATGATTCCCTCCTCGACCGCTTCCTCGATGTCCGAGGCGAGTTGGTCCTCGAACATGCGGTCGATCCGACCTATTCGGTCCCTGTACTCCGCGCCGTGTATCGCTTGTGCTCGGATGTCGATAAGCGCCGTGAGCGGCAGTGATATCGGCGAAGTGAGTTCGCTGTACAGCTTCGGACGGGACCTCGGCGGCGCGCTCGGGGTCTCCGAGTTCAGTATCGTCTTCGACCGAAAACTGATCAACGAACTGGCAGACGTGCTTCCGAAAGGCGTCGATGCGAACGTCGTCTCACAGAGCCCCCGGACCATTCACCAGCTTTCGCCACAGCTTCAAGGGAAATATCCAGGCACTCGTGGACGCCTTTCACGTCGTCTTCCTCGTCGGTGTCGTCGTCCTCGGGATGAGTCTGATCGTCTCGCTCGCACTGTCAAATGACGAGCTGAAAGAACTGTCCGGCGCCGAGATGCGTGCCACAGCGGACGGCGGTGTAGTCGATGGCACCGACGAGAACTAATCACGACCCGTTTCTCTATCGCTTTCCGGCATCCGTATTTTCACAACCGTTCGACGGTTCCGTTTTTGCCGTCGACTCGAATCCGGTCGCCGGTTCGAATCTCGGCGGTCGCATTCGAGACGGAGGCTACCGCCGGAATTCCGTATTCCCGAGCGACGAGCGCCCCGTGCGTCATCCGCCCGCCGACTTCCATGACGAGTCCCGCCGCGTTCAGGAACAGCGGCGTCCAACCGGGGTCGGTGGATGGCGCGACGAGGATTTCACCGGGTTCGAGGCTTCCTTTGGACGGGTCCCGGACGACGCGGGCCGTCCCTTCGACCACGCCCGCGGAGACGGCCGTCCCGACGAGCATCTCCCCGTCGACGTCCCGATTATGCGCGGCCGTCGGATGTTCGCCTTCGCCGGTCAGCAACGGCGGCGCGGTCTGGTTCGCGTATCGTTCGTGGGTCCGTCGCCGCCATTCGATGTCCACGTCCACCGGGGTCCCGCCCAGCAAGGCAAGGAGTTCGTCGCGCCGAAGGAACCAAACGTCGTCCGGGCGCTCGACGCGCCCGCTCTCGGCCAGCGTTTCCCCGGCCTCGGCACAAATCTCGTGGACCGTCGCGAACACGTGAGCCATCCCCTGTTTCGGGAATTCGCGGAACGGCATCGCTTTTCGGTAGCTTCGAATCAAGTGGCGAACGACGCGTTTTCGAATCGGTCCCAACGCACCGTGATTCGCTCGCGCTTCCAGTCGGTGCTGGGCCGTCGTCGCACGGCGTTGCAGTTCGTCTATATGTTCTCCGGTTTCGCGTTCCGTACCGTGGGAAACGTTGCTCCGAATCGTCGAGAGGAGCATCGACGGGTCGTCCCGCCACCGCGGCCGACGGAGGTCGATTTCACCCGTCGCTCGATGCCCGAATCGATCGATGAACGACTCGAACGCCTCCGCGAACTCCTCGCCGCCCGAACGAGTTCGAATCTTGTCCAGCGATGCGCCCGAATCGAGCGCCGCCTTCACTTCAGGGGCGTTCCCGGCGAGCGCCGCCAACTCCCCGAGTTCGCCGTTCATTCGAGTGACGACTTCGTCCGGAAATCCCTTTCCGATGGCGTCCATTTCGTCCGTGGCATCGGGGAAGACCTTCCCGAGCAGGCACCCTGCAACGACGCCCGGAAGTATCGACGCGCCTTTCGGTGCGATATGTCCCAAGAAGGCGATGATATCGACCCCCTCGAAGACCGCTCGAACGCGTCCTTCCGTCGTTTGCGGTGCGCGGAGTTTGCTCGCCTCTTTGTTTCCCCACGCGTCGCTCCACGCCCACAGTTCGTCGAGTTCGGGAAGACCGAACACGAGCGAGCGAACGAACCGGGACAGCGCCTCGGACACGATGGGCCGGAGCGATGGCCCGCCGCGTCGGATCGCTCGGAGTACCCGCACCCACGCTGCTATTCGTCCGCGTTCCGAGATGTCGTGTCCTCGGTCCCGCAACACTTCCCGGAGTCCGTCGGATGCCGGTTCGCTGAGGAACGACAACGCGTTCGGCACCCGCCGTCGGAACGGCGCGAGTCGAACGAGCGGCGTCAAATCGACGTACACTCGATTCCCGGCTTCCGCGGACAATCCTCCCGACTCCGGTGGTCGAAAGCGTTCGGCCCCGCCGTCGATGAACGACCGCCAGAAGTCCACGACGAGGGGCGGCAACGCCTCCGGCATGGCCTGCTGGTGTCCGAAACTCATGTACACGTGCAACAGGCCGTCGTCCGCGTCCGGCGAGACGAGCGGAAAGAGGGATGTGATGGGACGGGACTGGAGGACGAACAACCGGCCGTCGTGGAAGGCCCATTCGATATCCTGTGGCCCGCCGAACAGTTCCTCGATTTCCTCGCCGCACTCTACGAGTCGAAGCACCTGCTCCCCCGAGAGCGCACGCCGTCCCCGGAAATCGTCGGGAACGGTCCCGCGTTCGACACCGCTTTCGTCCCCCGATCGCACCCGAACCGCTTTCCGACCGATATCGTACGATAGAACGGTATCACGCTCCCGGTCGAAGCGAATCGTATCGGCGGACACTTCCCCGGCGACGATTGATTCGCCGAGTCCGTAGTTCGCTTCGATGACGGCCACGCGTCTGTTCTCCGTAATCGGGTCCGCGGTGAAGAGCACTCCCGCCGTGTCCGCATCGACCATCGTTTGTACGACGACTGCCAGCGCGACGTCCGAACTCGGAACGTCGTTTCGAAGCCGATACGTGACCGCTCTGTCGGTGTACAGGCTCGCCATGCAATCGCGTACCCTGTCGAGGACGTCGTCGGAGGGGACGTTGAGATACGTCTCGTGTTGCCCGGCGAACGAGGCGGTCGGGAGGTCCTCCGCGGTCGCACTCGACCGAACGGAGACGGTATCCGCGTCGAGTTCTCCCAGCGCGGTTTCGATAGCGTCCCGGACGTCGGTCGAAAACGAAGCGTTTCGAATGCGTTCCCGTATCGTCGCGCCCAGTTCGCCGATACGGTCCGCGTCCGTCGGGTCGAGTTCGTCAACCGCTTCGATCGCTCGACGGGTTTCCGGATCGGTGACGAGGGTCCGATACGCGTCCGTCGTCACGCAAAACCCCGTCGGGACGGCGATACCCGCGTCGACGAGACGGGCGAGGTTCGCACCCTTCCCGCCGGTGACACACGGGTCAGTCGCGCTCTCGTCTCCGAACGCGAGGGTGAAGGCTGCATCGTGGAAATCCGCTCGTGAGTAGTCCATTGTCTTTCTGGCTCGTGAGTCGGTAACGGCGTCCGGGACAGTTCTCCCTGTAACGGACGCCGCTACCGGATATCTAGGAGACGATTGGAGTTATGAGCCGTAAATCGTTATCCCGGGTATGGTCGGCTAGTATATAAGTAAGCGAATATAGCGTCCCGTATGAAGTACGCTCGGCTCACCGGCACGCCCGACCCGAAGCGAACGCCGGAGATCTTCGATCTGCTCGCGCGGTCGTCGTTCGTCGACGAGGCGCGGTTGTACGACTGGAACCTCTCCGACGACGCCGTAACTGCCCTCTTGGAAGTCGACGGAGAGAGGGAGCGATTTCGGGACCAAGCGGTCAGCGTGACCGGGATACGGTCGGTGGATACGACGCGGGTATCCGAGGGCCGATTCACGCTTCTCGCCGTACTCGAACCCGATGCCGTTCCGCTGTTGAAGAGGATGGTCGCAACCATAACGCAGGAGGGGTTGGTGGTCGAAAAACCGTTGCTCTACCGTGACGGGCAGGTTCACACCCGTCTCGTGGGAAGCACGGCAGTGCTTCAGAACGCGGTCGACGGGTTTCCTCCGGAGATCAACCTCGAAATCAGCGCTATCGGGGAGTTCGACCGGAGTCGTAAAACCCCGCTCTCCGATCTCAGCGACCGGCAACGGGAGACGCTGCTCGCGGCCTTCGACCTCGGGTACTACGAGCATCCGCGACGCGCGACACACGAGGACGTGGCCGCTCGACTCGACTGTGCCCCGAACACGGTTTCGGAACACCTCCAGAAGGCGGAGTTGAAACTTATCACCGAACTCCTCCGATCGGAGTTCGTACGCTGAGACGACGGGAGTTTCACGATGGGTCACGACGGTATCTCCGGTCTCGGACGACGGAGGCCGTGTCACCGGCGAAAATGGTGGTACTCCGATAGTTGTGGTCGCGTCGCGTTACTCGAACAGTTCGACGGCCTGCTCGTAGCGGTCGGCGGGTTCCTCCCAATCGACGACCTCGAAGAAGTTGTCGACGAAGTCACCGCGGTCCGGCCCGTAATCGTAGTAGTAGGAGTGTTCCCATACGTCGAGGGCGAGAATGGGGTGACTGCCCCAGAGCGCACCCTGGTCGTGTTTGTCCACGACGAGGTTCCGAAGTCGGTTGCTGAAGGAGTCGTAGACGAGAAGCGCCCAGCCGCCGGCGGCGCTCGCGGCGGCCTCGAACTCGCCCTTCCACGCCTCGTAGCTACCGAAATCCTCCTCGATACGGTCGGCCAGCGCGCCCTCGGGAGCGTCGCCGCCGTCGGGACCCATCGATTGCCAGAACAGGTCGTGCAGGACGTGGCCGCTGCCGTTGTGGGTGACGTTCCGAATGGCACCCGCCGAGGACGAGAAGTCGCCTTCGTCGCGGTTCGCCGCGAGGGTTTCCTCGGCACCGTTCCATCCGTTGACGTAGCCTTGATGGTGCGTGTCGTGGTGCCACGTCAGCACCTGCTCGGAGATGTGCGGTTCTAGTGCGTCGTAGTCGTACGGGAGCGGCGGTAGTTCGTATTCGATCATCGATATCACCGAATTCGGATACGTCCGGCGATACCATGAGGATTTCCTGTAACGAATTCAAGTAGGATCGCTGTCGTTTTGTGCGGAGGGAGCGATGGAGGACGAGTACGTTCGAAGACAGGTCTGACATCCAACGCACCTGTTGGTTGGCCAACGAGATTATGCACCTCGGTAGCATATGGCGTTCGATGAGTACAGTAACCGACGAGCGACGGGCTCACGAACTCGACTCCGACGCACAGGCACTGTTGGACACACTGGTCGAGGAGGATGCACCCGACCTTTCGCACCTCTCGCCGGAACAGGCCCGCGCGCTGTTGGGCGGGCTTTTCACCCCGGATGTCGAACCCGAATCGGTCGCCTCGGTCGAGGAGCGGAAAATCCCGGCGTACGCGCGGGACATCCGCGTTCGAATCTACGACCCGTCCCCCGGCGAATCGCTTCCCGTGGCCGTCTACTTCCACGGCGGCGGTTGGGTCGTCGGCGACCTCGACACCCACGACGGCGTCGCACGGTCGCTCGCCAACGAGGGTAACTGCGTCGTCGTCTCCGTGGACTATCGGTGCGGCCCGGAACACCCGTTCCCGGGTGCCGTCGAGGACGCCTATCTCGCGACGAAGTGGGCCGCCGACAACGCCGACGAAATCGGGGCGGGCGAGGGCCTAGCCGTCGTCGGCGAAAGCGCGGGCGGCAACCTGGCGACGGTCGTCGCACAGATGGCTGTCGAAAAGGGAGTCGATGCACCCGAAATCGAGCATCAAGTGTTGCTCTATCCTGTGACGGACCACTCCTACGACACTAAATCGTACGAGGAGAACGCGGATGGGTACTTCCTGACCGCACGAGGAATGGTCTGGTTCTGGAACCACTACCTGCGCGACGACATCGACGGAGCCAACCCGCGCGCGTCTCCGCTTCGCGCACCGGAAGAGACGCTCGCCCAACTACCCCCGACGACGTTGGTTACGTGCGGATACGGCCCGCTTCGGGACGAGGGGTACGCCTACGCCGAAGCGCTCTCCGATGCGGGCGTCCGCGTGGACCACACCAACTACGACGGCATGATTCACGACTTCGCCAACATGCGCCGACTCGCCGACCCGTTCCCGGGCGTCGAGGCCGCGGAGGACGTGCGCCGACGCGCCGGCGAGGCGCTTCGAAGGACGTTCGAATGAGGACTCATGGCCCGGACTGAAACGATTCGACGCGAACGGGCCGACTTCGAGAGCGACGGAACGCGCTGTGCGGCGTGGCTGTATCGGCCGATCGAATCGGCGTCGAAAGTAAGGGAGAAAAGCGCCGGGAAATCGGAGTTGTTGTCAAAAATCCACCGAACGATTTAACGGAACCGGGACCTAGGATATGACACACGAAATGGTCCCTGATCCCTTCACGACCGCCGTCGTTGTGTTCGCAGTCGGTATCGGACTCGCGTTCACCTACTTCGGCTACTCCTTCGTAACACAACTCACGTCGCTCGTCGGCGGTCTCGGCGGTGCCCTATTCGGGAGCTTCGCCGCGCGAACCCTCGCCCCGTCGTTCGGAATCGCATCGCCGGACCTCCTGGTAGTGTCGCTCGTCGGTGTCCTCATCGGTGGGTTCATCGGGAGTCGAATCGCGTACTCCGCCCAACGGTTCGTCATCATCGGAGTGACCGTCATCACCGCCGCGTCGGTGGCCTACTCCTCGTTCGGCTCGGGCGGAATGGAATCGATAGCCATCCCGATGCTCAACGGGGCCGTGGACCCCGTCGTCGGGTCGCTGGCCGCCGCCGCCGTCGTCGGTATTCTCGTCTGGCGGTTCTACCTCCCGTTCCTGACGATCGTGACGAGCCTCTTCGGCGCGACCATCCTCCAACGACTCGCGCGCCAGTGGGGAACCGTCCTGCCGGTGTTTCACGCCGACGTGTGGACGACGCTCGGAACGAACGAGGTCCTCTGGTTGATCCTCGTCGGATCGGGTATCGTGATTCAGTATCGGCGCTATCGCCGGACGAAATCACGCGTCGGATTGCGGCGTTTAGCCCCCGGCCGCTGACTGGTCCGTATTTTTATACCACCCATTTTTCTACTGGTCTGTTTTCATACCAATACCTTGTCCAATACCACAAAGCTTTCACCCACGCTGTCAAAAGCTACTGTTGAAACCACATGTCCGTCTGGTTGGTCACCTACACGTACAGAGACGGAAGCGTCGTCCGCCGCACCCTCGACGCCCCCACGATAGACGACGCCTACGAGGCGTCTACCCTCCCGAAAACTGTCGGCGGTCGCGTCCTCGATACAATCACTGTCGAGGAGCGGGCGCGGCACTCCGACGTGCATCACACGTCCATCGAGTTCGGAGAGGAGCAACGCTGTACCGAACCCACTCCGCAGACGCGGATGGTGGAGTCCGGAAAACGGGCACCGAAAGTCGCCCAGAGCGACACGCCGTAAGTCACATCGCAATCGGACACACTCCGGCCGACGCACTGACGAGCCGTCGTCTACTCGACGTCCTCGAAGGCCTTGAGGATGACTTTGCTCAACGACGGATGGATGTGAATCGTCCCAGTGACGTCGCCGACCGTCCCGGACCCGCTCGCCAACGCGAGGAGGACTTCGTGAATCAGCGTCGAAGCGTCGGTACCGATGATGTGACAGCCGAGGATTTCCCCGTCGGGGTCCGCGAGGACCTTGACGAATCCGTCCCTGTCCTTGAGCGTGTTCCCCATCACCGTCTCGCCGTAAGCACATCGTCCGACGAGGTACTCCCGTCCGTCGTCCCGCAGTTCCTCCTCGGTCCGTCCGGTTCCGGCAACCTGCGGTGACGTGAAAATCGCGTGGCCCATACCGGTGTAATCGACCGCCTCATCCTCGCCGTCGAGGGCGTTTTTCACGACGTACTCCACCTCGTGATCGGCGGCGTGCTTGAACTGGTAAGTCCCGATAACGTCGCCGTGTGCCCAGACGTTTTCCGCGCTCGTTTCGAGGTACTCGTCCGTCTCGATGTACCCCCCGTCGTCGAGTTCGATGCCCGCCGCTTCCGGGTCGAGGCGGTCGGTGTTCGGTCGTCTGCCCGTCGCGACGAGTACCTCGTCGGCCGTGACCGCGATCGGTTCGCCCTCGTCCGCTGTCGCCGTCACCGTCACCCGTCCGTCCTCCTGCGTCACGGCGGTGGCTTCGTAGCCGACGTGAACCGTGTGGCGACGACGGGCGACTTCCGTGAACGTCTCCGCGATTTCGCGATCCTCGGTCGGGACGAGGACGTCGTTCCTCCCGATGATGGTGACGGCGGTCCCGAGCGCTTCGTAGAAGTAACCGAGTTCGGCGGCGATGTAGCCGCCGCCGATGACGACCAGTCGGTCGGGCCGTCTGTCGAGACGAAGCGCATCGGTGCTCGTGAGGTAATCCACGTCCTCGATACCGTCGATGGGTGGAATAGCGGGCCGCGCGCCGACCGCAACGACGACTTTCTCACCCCGAATCCGCTCGTCGCCGACTTCGAGGGTCCGCTCCCCGACGAACCGCGCATCGTCGCGGAACAGCGTGACGTTTTCGCGCTCCCTGACGGCGCGTTCCATCCGGTCCGATTTGACCGCCATCGCGTCGGTCACTTCGTGGACGATACGCGGAAAGTCGATTCGATCCAGTTCGGCGTCGAGTCCGAACTCGCCAGCACCGCGCACGGTTTCCGCGACGTCGGCGCGATGAATCAGCGTCTTCGACGGGTTACACCCGCGATTGACGCACGTTCCGCCGATCGGTCCGCGTTCGACGAGCGCCGCGTCCAACCCTCGGTCGGCGGCCGCGAGCGCCACTTTGTTTCCGGTTCCCCCGCCGATGACGACCACATCGAATTCCTCCATTCCAATCTCCCCGCTCCCATACGACGGGGACAGTGAAGAATCTCACCGCGGAAACCCCGACCTACAGAATCCGGTTGCCGCTGACGTTCACGGACACCGTATCGACCGTCTTGCCGTCAAAATCGACCGCCGAAAGCGTGGACTTGCCGACCGGCACGAACACCTTCTTCGACGTTTGGCCGCTCTGGACGGTACCGGTGTCGAACTCGCTCCCGCTCGAACTGATGACGACGAGTTTTCTGACGCCGTATCTCGTCGTCGCGTCCGATGTGAGACTGACGCTCGCGCTCACCCGACCGCTGGCCCACGGTTCGCTGACCGAAACCTTCTCGAACACCTCCGAGTCGTCGATTCCCGAGACGCTCGCCTTCGGGTCGAGGGTCAGACAACCGCTCGTGCCGACGAGTCCGGCCGCGGCGGCCGCACCGAGGAACGCTCGGCGTGAGCGTCCGTTCTCCCCCTGATTCGCGTCCTTCCCCGTCATCGCTGTGAATCCCTCAGGATGAGCGGTCCGATGGCGAGCGTTCGTTTCGCGACCGTCGCGATGCGCAGGATGTAGGAGACGAGCAGCATGAACGGAATCAGCGTCACGCTGAACGCCGCGCCGACGACCAACAGAATGTCGGAAAACCCGAGGGTCGTCCCCGTGAACGTTCCGCTTCCGACGAAGGCGAGCATCGCACCCGCCACGAACAGCGCGGGAATCGCGGCGTACAGTATCATCTGCGAGAGGTCGATGAGCGACCACTGGAAGTAGAGCGTCTTGATGTGTTCGCGTGCAGGGCCGAACATCGACAGCGATGTTTTCAACTGTTCGAAGAGCCGATACTGCTCGTCCGATAACTCGTCCCGATACTCGTCGCGCATCCGCTCGACGTGGAAAATCTTCCACGAGTAGTTGAAATCGAGCGCCGCGGATAGCACGTCGAACGTGCCGAACTTCGCGCCGTCGAGTTTCTCCTTGACCGTGTCCGCGTTGCCGGTGAGGCTTTCGATGAACTCGTCGAGTTCGTCGCACAACTCCTCGTTTCCTTCCTCATCGACCGAATCCCGAAGTTCGTTCGCTCGGCGTTCGGTCGTGTCGACTATCTCGCTCAGGAACGCGGACGGGTCGGACGGCGTGGTGTGGCCCAGCATCTCGCCGACGAAGTTCCGGAAGTCCATCGCGTCGCTCATCCGCCCGCGCTGGTCGCCGAGCGGACCGTTCTCCTGCGAGATGACCAACTGGGTGATGGTGACGACGAGCGTGGTCGCGGTGATGTTCGCGCCCAACAGGGTCGAGAACATCGTTTCGATAGTGTCCGTTTTCGCGACTTCGGACTTCAGCGGCGGGTAGAGGAACGTCCCGGCGAGGACGAACGCGATGAAAAAGAGTAGAATTATCACGCCGGTCACGACTAACCGTCTCGCGCCGAGAACGATCCACAGCTTCGCTCGGCTTTCACCCGCCCGCTCACGCATCGTGTTGGCGGTGCTGATCTGGTCGCCGTTGTCGTCGCTCTCACTCATCCGAATCGTCGTCGTCCCTCCATGCCGGTCGCTTGAAGACGAGATACTTCGTCCCCCCACCGACGTACTCGATGGTCGACACCAACTCCCAACCGTCTTCGCCGAGATCGTTCAGATCGTTTACGGGGTCGATGGACTCCTTTTTCGTGCTCCCCCGCGGCGGCCTGATGGTGTGGTATTCCCACTGCTCGGTCGCTCGTTTCGCCATGAATTGTTCGTTCGGCAACGAGAATGAATAGAATTGTGGCCCCGAAATGTCGTATACCCCGGTTCCGACTACAGGTCGAGGAACTCCTCGGCGTTCTCCCAGAGGATCTTTCGCTGGACCGCTTCGGGGAAGTCGAGGTCCTCGAACTGATCCAACCACTGTCCCGGCCGAATCATCGGGTAGTCCGTCCCGAACATCACCTTGTCCTGCAGGAGCGTCTTCGCGTAGTGGAGGACTTGGTCGTCGATGTACTTCGGCAGCCATCCGGAGAGGTCCATGTAGACGTTCCCCTTCTGCTGGCAGATGGCGAGTTGCTCCTGTTCCCACGGGAACGCGGGGTGGGCGAGGAGGATTTGCAGGTCGGGGTGTTCCGCCGCCACGTCGTCGATGAGCATCGGGTTTCCGTACTTGATTTTGAGGCCACGCCCTCCGGGTGCGCCCGCACCGAGCGTGGAGTTACCGCCGTGGAAGACGACGGGGACCCCGAGGTCCTCGATGGTCGAGAACAGTTCCTCGTGTTCAGGGGCGCTCGGGTCGAAACCCTGTGCGATCTGCTGAAATTTGAATCCGGAGAGGTCGAGGTCGTTGACGACGCGTTCCGCCTCCTCCACGCAGTCGTCCTTCAGCGGGTCCACGCTGCCGAAACCGATGAAGAAGTCGTCGTACTCGTCGCGGACTTCGGCGACGTAATCGTTCGGCACCGGCGGGTTGCCGGTGTTCGTCTCCGCGTCCCACCCGAGGAGAATCGTTCGCCCGATACCGGCCTCGTGGTACTCCTCGACGAACGATTCGTAGGTGTCCGTCTCCATCTTCGCGCCGAACTTGCTCGCCGCGTCCTCCATCATCTGCCCGCCTGCGCCCTCCAGAAATTCCTTCGTGGGCTGATGGGCGTGCGTGTCGATGATTCGAGTCTCCTCCCCTTCGAGTACGTCGAGGGTCATACGCGGTAGTTCGCCGGAGAGGTGAAAAAGATGGCCGAACCGGCGTCGTGCAGTCACGCCACCGATCCTGTCGTCATGAACGATAATTTTAGTAATTAAATAACGTATTGATTTTATGGATTATACGTACGTCTCTGTCGAAGATGTCCGAGAAATCCGATACACGAGACGATCGAACGGCGATGCTCGACCGGCGGTCGTATCTGAAAATCGCAAGCGGTGCGGTGGTTGCAGGGGGGACCGCCGCCGGAATCGCCCCGACGATGGCGTCGTCGGCAGGCACGAACGGGACGATATCGGACCAAACGACGGCACCGAACGACGTTCCGGACCCGGACGACTTCCAGTACGACGACGTGTACGACGTCGTGGACGACCTCGGGATGGACCCGACCGGCGAGGAACCGATAGACGACGTCCTCCGCGACAACTTGACGAGCAACACGAAACTGGAGTTCCCTGCGGGAACCTTCCGCGTCACCGAGTTGGTGTACGACTACGGGGAAGGACTCCACGACTTCGGGATGGTTGGCGTCGAAACGGGCGCGACCATCGTTCTCGACACGCCGGATAGCGCCACCCAGAATCCCGGTGCATCGTGGCTGTCCCTCGGCGGAAGGGAGTCGTACAACATCCAGTACGAGGGGCTTCGACACGACGTCGGAAGTGCGCCCGAAGCGCCACGGATGCAGATCAACGTGGACGACGGGTTGCTCGTTCGGGACGTTCTCCATCGGGGTGTTCACGACGGTTCGCTGGGACCGTTCGTCTTCGGCCTCTTCAGCGAGGACGGAACCGGACTCATCGAGGAACTGCGCGCCCCAGACGGCGCGCCCGACGGGAGCGGCGCGGTGGGTCTGTTCGTCCACCAGTACATGAAGGGAAGCCTCGAACTCAGGAACTGCTGGATAGAGGGGTTCCCGAACAACGGACTGTACGAGTCGAGCAAGAGCACCGGCACCGTGACGGTGAACGGCGGCCTGTACAAGAACAACAACATCGCCAACGTCCGCCTCGCCGGGTCCGGCGGCACGGTTCGGGACTGCTGTGTCGTCGTCAACCGCGCGCATTCCGACCCGGACTTCCCGACGAACATGCGCGGCATCTGGCTGTTCGCCGACGACGCGACCGTCGAGAACTGCGACGTGGTGCAAGTCGCCGACGCGCCGAGCGACGGGGGAATCGTCGCCGCCGGGAGCGGGACGACCGAAATACGGGACACCCGAATTCGAATCGGTACGGACGACACGGCGGCGATGTACGCCGTGAAACCGGAATCGACGCCCGCACCGGTCGTCTGTTCCAAGGTCGAGGTGAAAGGCGACGCGGACCACACGGGCAACGGGACTCCCGGCAGCGCCGCCCTCCGCGCCTTCGGCCGTCCGAACTCCGTCTTCTGGTCCTGTTGTGTGAAACAGACCGGCAACGACCGGGACGGCCTCCTCCTTCAGTACTGCGACGAAAGCAGGGTGAAGGGCGGTTCGTTCGACGTGACCGGGGACGCCATCGTCCTCGATCATTCGAGCGACGTGATACGAAAGAACAACTCGGTCGGAACCGCGGAGTGCGCGAATTCGACCTGTCCTGACGACTTGAACACGACGGTCGATCGGTTCAAGGACGACACGCTGTCGAATTACTCGTTCGACCGCGGCGAATCCGGAGCGAGCGTCGTTTCGTCGCCCAAACGAACCGGAAAGAGCGCGCTCTCGATCACCGACACGGCCACGGAGATGACGAGTACGGACGGCCTCCCGACGTATCCCTCGGCGGGCGGAACGGTCAGTTACTGGCTTCGCGGCGACGGCGGCGCGGCGGACGTCAACCTCTCCTACGGCGTGCAGGACGCCGACAACCGATACTTCGTTCGCGTGGACTTCGCCAACGCCGACCTCATGCTGTTCCGCTACGAGGACGGGACGGCACGCCGACTCGATTCGGACTCGTCCGGCTACACCCTCTCGCAGAAAGCGTGGTACGAACTCGTCGTGGATTGGAGCGAGGAGGGCAACCACATGGCGACGCTTCGAGACGCCGACGGCAATCGCGTCGCGAGGGTTTCCGGGAGCGACGGGACGTGGTCGTCCGGCGGCATCGGCTACGACGCGTATCTCGACTGCGGACAACGGGTCGTCATCGACGACGTGACGCTGAAGTAGTGCGGGTCCCGTCAGACCGTCAGAGTTCTGCGCCGAGCATGAGGACGGCGACGGCGCTGGTGACGACTGCGACGGGGACACCCACCGACAGCAACCGCCAGATTGAGATGTCCACCCCTCTGCGGGCGGCCTGCTGCAACGCGATGAGCGTGGCCGCGCTGGCGATGGGCGTGGCGTTTCCGGCGAGCGTGCTGACCGCCGAGAGGACCAGCCACCCGGATTGACTCGTGACGCCCGAGGAGAGGAGGACGACGGCCGGAACGTTGCTGATGAGGTTCGACAGGACGAACGTCAGTCCTGCGAACCGCCACCCGGCGCCGAATCCGGAGACGAGTTCCATCAGCGACGTCTCCTCCAAACTCCCGACGAGGACGAAGATGCCGACGAACAGGACGATGATGCTCCAGTCCATCCCGTGCAGTATCTCCTCGCCGGGAACCCGACGGAACAACTGGAGCCACGTGATGTGGAGAATTCCCATGGATGCCGCGATGATGCCGGGGTCGGAGTCCGGAAAAACGATGAGGAGGGCAAAAGTGGCGAGGAGGAACGCGACGCTCGACAGCGCCCATCGCTCGTCGATGTCGGGGACGGGAATCTCGGGAAGCGTCGTCCCGGCGGCCGTAATCGGTGCGAGGACGACCGCCGCGATGAGGAGGCAGACGAGCGCAACCGGCGCGAGGTGGGCGACGAACTCGACGGAGGTCAACCCGCTCCGGTTCAGGATGTAGGCGTTCTGCGGGTTGCCGAGCGGCGTCGCCGCGCTCCCGATGTTCGCGCCGAGGACGACGGCGATGAGCGGCGGCACGGGGTCGATGTCGGCGTTGCGAATCACCTGCACGAGGATTGGCGTCAACAGCAGGACCGTCGCATCGTTGAGCGCGACGGAACTGAAGGCGGCGGCGACGACGAGCGTTCCCACGGTCAGCCGTCTCGCCGTCCCGGTGAAATCCACGAGGTACGACCCCGCCCACCCGTAAAAGCCGCTCCGGGAGAGCGCCTCGACGTGGGCGAGCATACCGAACAACAAGAGGAGCGTGCTCGTATCGACGCTGGCGAGCGCCTCGTCGGGTGAAATCGCTCCGAGCGCGAGGACGACGACGGCACCCGTCGCGCTCGTCAGCGACCGGCTGAGGGGGTAGACGCGAATCTGGTTGAAAAACAGCAGGCCGAAAGTACAGAAGACGACGGCGATGACGAGCGCGTCGGAGACCATGTTGGTTTCATCATTCGGGGGAGATATAGGATGTTCGGACGGGGAGGGTTCACACAGCGGACGACCGATGCTGCCGAAATCGGCGTCAGTCGCTACGAAACGTTCCGATTCGCCGATTTGCGTGGATGGAGTCGTACACGTCGATGCGGACGTCGTTCGGGGCAGGAAGCGAATCGCGGTCCACGACGGTCACGCTCGAATACACGAGCGAACTCGTTTCGGTCGCATCGGTGCGTTCGGTCGGTTCGCGCATCATCGCCGCACGGATCGACCAAACGCCGCTTCGAGCGACTCCACCGGGAATGGGGGAGACGAGGAACGGATTCTCCGCCGTGGTTCGCAACTCCGAGACGAGCAGGAACCGGTCGTCGAAGTTCGTTGCCATCAGGTCCGACATCCCCTCGCCGACCGTTTCGGCGTTCAACCGTTTGGCACCGAGTTCGCTCGTCAGCACCGCCGCGAAGTACTGCGTTTTGGGATTCGAATCGCTCAACCCCCCTTCGATGAACGTGTCGTTGCTGTCGTGCAGTTTGCCGTACCCCCAGTCCATAGTGAGGTCGTGATGGAGGAAGTCGCGGCCGAGGAACCCGCCGGTAACGGCGGCGATGCCGAGTCCGGTGCTGGCGCCGAGGAACGTACGGCGTTTCATACTACCCATCACTTGTTAGAAGACTAAAAACAATCCGGTCGTTCCGAACGTTCAGTCACGACGCTTGATGAGGAACTTCATGTCGCCCTCGAAGACGACGGTGTCCTCCTGATCGGTCATCGTGGTGTCGATGACGACGAGTCCGGCGTCGTCGCGACTGGAGAGTTCCTTCGTCTCGACGACTTCCATATCGAGCGAGATGGTGTCGTCCATGTGGACGGGGGCGGGGATGTCCATGTAGTTCATGCCGAGGAACGCGAGAACGGTGCGCTCCAAGAAGCCACAGCGGTAGACGAACCCGGTCGCCAGCGAAAACGTCATCGGTCCGTGGGCGACGCGCTCGCCGAAGTACTCGTCCTCGGCGTAGTGTTTGTTCGTGTGGAGTTCCGTCCAATCGCCCGTAAAGGCAGAATGCATTACGAAGTCGTACTCGGTGACCGTCCGGCCGACGCTCTCGAACGTCTGGCCCTCCTCGAAGTCCTCGAAGTAGTGCGGTTCGTAGCTGTAAGCCATGTCGAACCCCACTCGGGAAGAATATAAGTAACTACTGTGCGGAACCGCCACATGGCGAATATCCCCGACGAGAGATACGACGAAATCGCAAGCGACCCCTTCTGTGCTACGCTCGGAATCGAACTCACGAACCTCGAATCGGGAACGGCGCGAACGGAACTCACGGTTCGGGAGGAACTCCTGAACTTCCACGGGACGCCCCACGGCGGGGCCGTCTACTCGCTTGCGGATGCGGCGTTCGCGGCCGCGTCGAACGCGGACGGCGACACGGTCCTCGCGCTGGAGACGAACATCTCCTATCTCTCGGCGGCGGCGGTGGGTGAGACGCTCGTTGCGGTCGCAGAACGCGAGGACGAAACTCGACGTACCGGGTCGTATCGGGTCGGGATTCGTGTCGAAGGGGAGGAAAGTGACGAAGAAGGAGGGGACGAGAAAAGCGAGAGGGGCGCGGAAATCGCCATCTTCCGCGGCAGGGTGTACAAACCCTGACCGACTGGAATACCCATTTTCCAGGCCGAGCGTGTCGACAGGGAAGACGGAATTCCACTACCGGTTTCCGTTACATCCGACCCCCGTTCCGTGAGTCTCCAATAGTGATATTCGAAGCCTATTTTTATCGAAGTGACAGTTACATCGAGAACTACGAGCGGTAAACGCCTTTGAAAAGATATCCTGAAAGAAATGAGAATTTTATCGTAATTTCGGCCTTAAATTCTAAATTCGGTCGGATAATGGTGTGATTTATGCTGTTTGGGAAAATGGAATGATATATGAACACGAGTCGCATGGCGTGGACTCCATCGCTGCTTTACGCACCGAGTGGAGTGGGGTCCCCTCGACGGAACGTCGTCGTTCTGTCGGACGGGACCGGTACCGAACGAACCGTTTCGTTCGCGGCGACGTTGGCCAACGCCCGGGGCGGCGAGTTGATACTCGTCAGTGCGGCCGTCAGGTCGTCCGGAACGCCGCTCTCGCTCGCCAACGGTATGTTGGACGAGCGCCGAGAGATGGCCCGTCGAAGCCTGACAACGGTGGATTCGTCGCTGAATCTGCAAACTCGTGCGGCGGCCCGCGTCGGCCGGAATTACTCGACCATCGCACGGGAGGCGAGCGAGGAGTTCTCCGCCGGGGTCGTCGTCGTCGACGAGTCGGAGTCGATGACGACGACGGCGTTCGGTCGAAGCGTCGCGACGCGCGTCGGGGGCCGCGTCGATTGTGACGTTATCTCCGTCGGCGGGAACCATCTCTCATCCGACGTGTCCTCGATTCTCGTCCCCGTCGCCGGCGGGCCGCATTCGGGGTTGGCCGTGGACATGGCGCGATACATCGCCGAGAAATACGGTGCCTGGATCGAACTCCTCCACGTCGTCCCCTGTTCCGAGGACGAACGCGCTCACGCCGACGCGAACCGATACATCACCGCGGCGAGCGAGCGTCTGGGCGAGTTCTCCGCCGTGGATGAATGGATTCTCGAAGCCGACGACGCCACCGACGCTATCGTCGACCAATCGCAGTACTACGACGTTACCGTCCTCGGCGCACCGCAGAAGAACAGGCTTCGGGAGTTCGTCTTCGGTTCGACCACGGCGGACGTGCGGTCCTCCGCGTACAGCACCGTCGTCAGCGTCGAACGCCCGGACCGGCGAGACTCGCTGTTGGAGAACTGGCTCTGACAGAAGTCGAGGGCCGTCGATGACGGCGTCAGCGGTGGTCGTAGACGCGCTTTACCTTCCCGACTTCGGTTCGTTCGATGGCGCCGGGTTCGACCACTTCGAGTTTGTCGGGTCTGACGTCCAGAATCTCCTGCAGTCGGGCGTGGATTCGCTCGCGGAGTTCAGCGGGCGAATCCTCGAAGCTCTCGTGGTACTCGACGGTTATCTCCATCTTGTCGAGTTGGCCGTCCCGCCGCAGGTCGATGCGGTAGTGGGGTGCGACGGAGTCCAAATCGACCATCACCTCCTCGATCTGGCTCGGGTACACGTTCACGCCGCGAACGATGAGCAGGTCGTCGGCGCGGCCGGTGACGTTGCCCATCCGGACCATCGTTCGGCCGCAGTCACACCGCTCGTAGTTCAGCGTCGTCATGTCGCCGGTGCGGTAGCGCAGGACGGGCAGGGCCTCCTTCGTCAGACTCGTGATGACGAGTTCCCCCTCCTCGCCTTCGGGGAGCGGTTCGCCCGTGTTCGGGTCGACGACCTCGGGATAGAAGTGGTCCTCCCAGACGTGCTGGCCGTCCTGCGCCTCGGCGCACTCGATGGAGACGCCCGGCCCGATGATTTCGGACAGTCCGTACACGTCCACCGCGGTCACGCCGAGGGCATCCTCTATCTCCTCGCGCATCGGGTCCGTGAACGGTTCCGCGCCGATGATGACGGTCGAAAGCGGGAGGTCGTGCGGGTCGATACCGCGCGCTTCCATCGCCTCCGCGATGTAGAGGCAGTAGGAGGGCGTACAGGAGAGGACGTCGCTTTCCAAGTCCTGCAGCATGTCGATTTGCCGGGCGGTGTTGCCGCCGCCGACGGGGATGACGCAGGCACCGAGTTCCTCCACGCCGTCGTGGAACCCGAGTCCTCCCGTGAACAGCCCGTAGCCGTAGGCGTTCTGGACGACGTGTTCGGGTTCGACGCCCGCGGCGGCGAGCGAACGGGCCATCACCTCGCGCCAGACGCCGAGGTCCGATTCGGTGTAGCCGACGATTTTCGGCTTCCCCGTCGTTCCCGAGGAGGCGTGAATCCGCCGTAGTTCTCCGCGCGGAACCGCGAACATCCCGTCGGGGTAGTTGTCGCGGAAATCCTCTTTCGTCGTGAACGGCAGTTCCGACACGTCTTCGACGCTCTCGATGTCGTCCGGCGAGATATCCGCGTCGTCGAGGGCCTCCCGGTAGAACGGGACGTTTTCGTAGGCGTGAGCGACCGTTTCGGCGAGTCGCTCGTCCTGCAGCGCACGCAGCTCCTCCCGAGATGACGTCTCGGTGTCACTGTATGTCATGCTTATTCGTGATTCGAAGCGCCACGGGAAAACTGTTTCTCGATCCCGGTCGAAAGATGGCATATCGGATGAACGTTTATTTTCCTCGCCGTTGCACGCCGAGTGGATGACAACTGTTTCGGAACTCTGGGGGCGGTCGGGGGAGCGTACGCAACACTGGTGGGTTTTCGTCGGGGGGTACGCCCTCGTCGTCTTCGCCCTTCTCGTCGTCGCGGCGCTCGGCGAGGGATCGGGGCCCACGGACACGTTTCTGCTCCCCGCCGTGCTGTTTTACGCGCCTCCCTTCGTCTCCGCCGTGAGCGCGTTTCGCGGCGGCGGTTTCCCCGCCAGCCTCGCCGTCGGTCTCGCACCCGGCGTCCTGTTCGCCCTCGTCCTCGGCGGTCTCGACCTCGTGGGTCACACCGCTCCGGGAGAGGCCCCGATTTGGGCGCTGGCCGTCGGATTCGGCCTCCTCGGCGTCGTCGGCGCGTTGCTCGGATTCGGAGTCAGCAAAGGCGTGCGTCGGTTCGTGAAAGCCCGATAGAAACGTCCGCGCCTGAAAATCGAGACTCCACCGTACGCGTGACTACAACGGCTACGACAACGGATCGTTTCGCGGTGGGACGGTCGAAACTATCGGATCGGAAAATACGGTGTATCGAACACCGAGACCTGACGGTGTGAAGTTCGGGACCGGTCGCCTCTCTACTCGACCGCGTACCCCTTGTCCTGTAGGACGTCCGTGACACGCTTACGGTGGTCGCCCTGTAGTTCTATCGCCCCCTCGTGTACCGTCCCCCCGGTGGCCATCTTCCGCTTGAGTTCGGAGGCGAGGTCTTTTACGTCGACCTCGCTCGCGTCGAACCCCTCGACGATGGTTACCGGCTTGTCGTAGCGTCGTTTCTCGGTCCGGATGACGAGGCGCTGTTCGGTTCGCCCCAAGTCTTCGTCGATGCCGAGTTCTTCCGGGAGTCCCGTTATGGAACTCAGATCGTCTTTGTCGTTTGCCACGGCACGGAGAGCTAGGCCGCGAAGGACCTTGGTTCTGTCTCACGTCATCCATCGTCACGTGGCCGCGTGCGTCAGCAACTCGGACGGTGACGTCGTACCGTCCCGGTTTTCCCCAATCACCGGAGATGGCGGCGTTTCCTTCGCGGTTCTCGTCATCCGCACCGTCGACCCGCTTCGAAAGGGTGGCGACGGTCGTTCCGTATCGCTCGATTTCGACGTGGAAGACGAGCGGGTCCGTATCTTCGTTGATGAGCGCGAGGTTGCCGATGCTCGCGGAGGGGGAGTCGAGGACGTGGAGGCATCCCGCGGTCGAACCCGCAGAAAGGCCGGTCAGACCGGCGAGAAGCGCCCGTCGTTTCATGTCACCGAGCGAAGCAATCCACCAGCATAGGTTTTCTGCCGCGAAACTCAAGCTTCTAAACCCATCCCCTCGTTGTTGTGATTATGGAACGAGTCGCAATTATCGGCGCGTCGATGACCCGGTTCGGGCAGCGTGACGCGTGGATACGCGAACTGTTGGCGGAGGCGGGGTCTGCCTGCCTCGACGATGCGGACGTCTCGCCGTTGGACGTGGAACACCTCTACGTCTCGAACATGGCGAGCGGCGAGTTCGAGGGCCAGACCGGCGTGCCGAACGCGCTGGCACACGACCTCGGCGCGCTTCCGGCGTACGCGCAACGAATCGACCAGACGAGTTCGAGCGGCGGGGCCGGAATCTACGCCGCGTGGCAGTCGGTCGCCTCGGGGGCGAGCGACCTGACCCTCCTCGTCGGCGGCGAGAAGATGACCCACAAATCGACCGCCGAGGCGACGGACGTCATCGCCTCGCTCACGCATCCCGTCGAGTACAAACACGGCCTCACGTTGCCGAGTTTCGCGGGGTTGACCGCCCGGCGCTACCTCCACGAGTACGACGCGCCGCGCGAGAGTTTGGCCAAGGTTGCCGTCAAGAACCACCGGAACGGCGTGGACAACCCGCACGCGCAGTTCAGAAAGGAAGTCGATCTGGAGACGGTGATGGAGTCGCCGATCGTCGCCGACCCGCTTCGCCTCTACGACTTCTGTCCCATCACGGACGGGAGCGCCGCGCTGTTGTTCTGCCCCGAATCCGAGGCGAAGCAGTACACCGACGAGTACACCGTCGTTTCGGGCATCGGCGGCGCGACCGACACGCACGTCGTTCACGAACGCGACGACCCGACGGTGATGGGCGCGGCCGTCGAGAGCAGCGAACTCGCCTACGAGATGGCCGACCGAACGCCGGGCGACATCGACGTGGCGGAACTCCACGACATGTTCACCATCCTCGAATTCCTGCAGAGCGAGGCCGTCGGCTTCTTCGAGCAGGGAGAGGGCTGGAAAGCCGTCGAAGAGGGAATCACCGACCGCGACGGCGACCTGCCGATCAACACCTCCGGCGGCTTGAAATCGAAGGGCCACCCGCTCGGCGCGAGCGGCGTCGCACAAGCGTACGAACTCCACCAGCAGTTACTCGGCGACGCCGGGGAACGGCAGGTCGATGCCGAAGTCGGCCTCGCGTGCAACGTCGGCGGATTCGGCAACTGCGTCATCACCACCATCATGGAGCAAGCATGAACGGAAACGGAACGTTCGACGCGCATCGCTGTCCGAACGGCCACCTCTCGTATCCGGGCCACCCGCGCTGCCCGACGTGTGCCGAACCGCAGGACGAGACGGTAGACCTGAGCGACAGGACCGCCGAGGTCGTGACGTGGACGACCAGCACGGCCACGCCGTCCGGCGTCCGACAACCGAACCACATCGCCATCGTCGAGTTCGACGTGGACGGCGAGTCGGTGCGGGCCATCGGGCAACTGACGACCGATGGCGTAGAAATCGGCGACGAAGTGCGACCCGTCTACGCCGACGACCTCCGCGACCCCGACGCCGGGATCCGAGAGAAGGCGAGTCAGGAGTGGGACGGCTATCGGTTCGAACCGGCCGACTGAACGACGGCGGCCGTTTCTCTGACCGACGAGAACGAGCGAGAGAGTACGACCGGGAGAAGGCGATTTACACGTCGTTTTCGTCGTCCGAATCGTCCGTACTCCCCGAGGTCGACCCATCGTCCGCCGAGTCGTCGTCTTCTCCGTGTCCGTTGCCCCGAACGTCCAACTCGTCGCGAATGGAGCGCAGTTCGGCGTCCACGTCGACTTGCGGTTGTTCCTCCTCCTCTTCCTCCATCTCTTCGTCCGCCGCGTCCGCGAGTTCGCGTCCCTCGTCGGCCCGTTCGCTTCCGGTGGCGATTTCGTCACCGATGTCCTCGCTGAGGCGGCGGGCGTCTTCGAGGATGCGACGGGCGCGCGGTTCCTCGGGCAGGCCGCCTTCGGTGAGAGCACCTTCGACGTCGTTCAGCGTATCCTGCAACCGATCGAGGGTGGCCCGACTCGCCCGTCCGGCGCGTGCGCTGAGGTCGGAGCGAGCTTTTTCGGTGGGGTCGTACTCGGGATCCACGAGGCGGATGATCTGCTGGAGGGCTTTGAGCGCGCGGACGTTCGCCTCCAGCATGGAGATGAGCGTCGGGATGGCGTACTCGCCGGTAAACGAGAGCACCTCGCGGGGCGTCGGCGGACGCGGTAGTCCCATCGGCCCGCGCGGTGGTCGGCCGAGTTCCGTTTGGAGGCCGCGCAGGGTGGTTTCCAACTCCTCGATTCGGTCTTCGAGGTCCGCTCGGTCGTCCCGGTCGGGGTCGTCCCGGTCGTTCGACATGGACGGACGTTCGCACCGCAGAACAAAAGTATTGGTCGGTCGGAACGTGCGGGTCGAAACGTGCGACTCAGAACCCTTCCGTGAGGAACACGTCCTCCTCGGGGAACAGGTCGGCGAGGAGGGAACGAGCGTCGTCGGATTCGACGGTCAACTCCCCGAACCGCTCGGCATCCTCGACGGCGCAATATCCCGCGACTAGCTGCGAGAGCGTGTTCACGTCGGTCGCCACGTCCGGGTCGGCGTCGGTACGTCCGCAGCGGACGACGTCGCCCGCGTCGAGTTCGAACGTCCCCTCGTTCCACTCGGCCAACGGGTCGGTGACGCGGAAGACGAGCGTTCCGTCCGCGTCGTAGGAGATGCTTTCGAGGGCGCGCGGAACGTCGACGAGTCGGAACATCGGTCCCCCCTCGATTTTGCAGTTCACGTCGCGGGGGTTCGCCACGATGTCGAGGAGGTCCGTGTTCTCGGGGACGTAGGTGAACTCGACCGTTTCGACCTGCGAATCGTGGTACTGCACGAACCGGAGGAGGTGGCGGTGTGCCTCGTCGTCCGCGGCCGTGAGTTCCCACACCTTGAGTCGTTTGCCGTCGTCTTCCTCTTGCATCGTGTAGACGACGTAGCCGCGCGCGTCGCCGTCCCGTATCCACGCGTACACGTAGGGGTCTTTCTTCCAGCCTTTGAACACCCGCTCCCGCCACCAGTCCTCGGTTCGGTCGGTACTGAGGGCGTATCCCTCGGTCATCGCGTCGTACGCGGGAACGAGGAGTTCCCAGTCGTCGGCGTCGAGTCGGCGGAACTCGCCCGTCGGTTCGACCCCCAAATCGAGCGCGTCGGGAGTCGTCTCGTACTCGGTGGACTTGTTCACCATCGCCCACCCGTACTTGCGGTAAAACTCGTAGGAGAAGGGCCAGAGGGCCGAAAAGTACACTTCGTTCTCGCGGTACTCCGCGAGCGATTCGGCGAGCATGTCGCGGACCAGCCCACGGCGGCGGCTCTCCGGCGGCGACGCGACGGCGGACAGGCCGGCCATCTCGTGCCACTCGCCGCGGATTCGCGCGGTGAACCAGTGGTGTTTACACACGCAGAGCAAATCGTCGCCGTCGAAGAATCCGCGGCGGTCCCCGAGGTCCGGTGAATCGTCATCGTCCTCTTCGATGTCGGGACCGTCCTCGGGTCGGAACGCGTAGTACAAAAATCGCCGATACTCGTCCTCGTATTTCGCGGGAATCGGCCGATAGTCGGGCATGATTGGGGATTGACTGGAAGCGAGAAATAGGTTCGTGTCGGGTGGCTGAACCGCATCTCGCTATATGAAAAAAGGGTGTTTTCGGCCGGATTTGTCTGGTTGGTAGAAAAATACGGGACAGAACGGTTCTTACGACTTGCTTCCCCAACCGAACGAGAGCCATCCACCGTCGGGGTGAAGGATTTCGCCGGTCATGAAGTGTTCACCTTCCGCGAGGAACGCGGCGCAGTTGGCGACTTCCTCGGGCGTACCGAACCGTCCGAGCGGCGTGCGGTCGATGACGTCCTGTTCGTCGAAACCGATCTGGTCCTGTGCGTCGTCCACCATCTCAGTTCGGATGTAGCCGGGGGAGATGGCGTTGACGTGGATGTCGTGTTCGGCCCACTCGACGGCCAGACAGCGGGTGAGGTTGTTGACGCCGCCCTTCGACGTGTTGTACGGCGTCCGGCCGGTCTGACCCTGTTCGCCCATCATGCTGGAGATGTTGATGATGCTTCCGCCGGTTCCCTGCTCTATCATCTGCCGTCCGGCGAGTTGCGCCCCGGAGAACGCGCCGGTCAGGTTCACGTCGATGACCTGCTGCCAGTCGGAGAGCGACATCTCCTCGGCCGGACCGCGGATGTTGATGCCCGCGTTGTTCACCCAGACGTCGAGGGAGCCGAACCGCTCGACGACGTCCTCGACGAGCGATTCGAGCGAGTCGGCATCGGTCACGTCGGCTTCGATGGGGACGACGGACTCGGAACCGGTTTCGTCCGCGATCTCCTCGGCGGCCTCGGCCGCTCGCTCCTGTGAGCGCGAGTTGACGACGACGTTCGCCCCCCGGGACGCGAACTCCTGTGCGATTGCGAACCCGATACCGCTACTCGACCCCGTTACGACGGCGGTCTGGTCGTGCAATGTACTGGTCACAGTTGTGCGCTATCGCGCTGCCGTTTTATTATTCCGGTTGTTTCGTCGCTATTTGCAAACGAACTCGTGTGAAACCGGACGCCTGTTGGATAAATAGTGAAGAATCGGTCAGCCGGTTACGACGGTGACAGGTCCGTCGAAGTCGAGGATGACCTCCTGCGTCGCGTCGCCGAAAAGGGCCTTCCCCGTCGGCGAGCGTTGTCGCCCCGTGATGAACACGTGGTCGCAGTCGTACTCCTCGGCGGCGTCGAGGATTTTCTCCGACTTGTTCCCGAGATAGCCCGTCACGTCGTACTCCACGTCGAGTTCGGAGAGGACTTCGTCACCGATGTCGCGGGCGAACTGCGTCGCACCCTCCTCTGCCTCGCCGACGGTGTAACTCGCCGAACTGCTCATGAGTGATTCCATCGCGTCCCGCCGAGCGCCGTACTCCTGTTCGGTGGTGATATGCGTTAGAATCAAATCGGCGTCCAATCCCTCGGCGATGATACCTGCTTCGCGGACGAGTTCCTTGGCCGCCTCCGTGGGTTCGACGACGGCGAGTATACGATCCATAAATACCGCAAATAAACGAGAAATAATAAAACCAGCGTTCGTTTACATAGTGAAAAAATAGTACAATCTATTTCAAACATACTGTTTGTTTATTACTCATCTTTATTAAATTACCGCTATTAAAGGAAAATGTTTTCAATGAACATCAATGACATGGATGCGCAATCCATGGCAATCGAATTCGCACAGAGTCCGCTGTTGACGTTCGCAGCCGGGCTGATTTTAGTCATCCTCCTCCTCGTCGTCTGGGACCTCCCGGCGTTCGTCGGGCTAGCTATCTCCGCATTTGGTGTCGGATTACTCAACGCGGTGTTCGTCGCCGACTTCACCTTCGGTGATGCGGCAGCACGAACGGCGACGGAGTTCGGAAACGGGATGGCAGGTATCGGTATTCCAATTCTGATGGCATCGGTTATCGGAAAGTCGATGCTCGAGAGCGGTTCCGCCCAGCGTATCGTTCGGGCGTTCCAATCGGTCGTCGGGAAGGAAAATTCGGACATCGCGCTGTGGGGCAGCAGTACCGTGCTCGCGATTCCGGTGTTCTTCGACAGCGTGTTCTACCTCCTCGCGCCGCTCGCACGTTCGATGCGTGCACGCGTGGGGAAGAATTACGCGCTGTATCTGATAGCCGTCGGGGCGGGTGCCTCGGTGGCGCACGTGTTCATCCCGCCGACGCCGGGACCGCTGGCAGTCTCCGACCAACTCGGCATCGCCAACCTCGGGCTGACCATTCTGGTCGGCATCGTCGTCGCCATTCCCTCGGCGATCATGGGCGGCCTCGTTTACGGCCGCTGGATAAACAAGCGGATGAACATCCCCCTTCGGGACGCGATGGGGACGACGACGGAGGAACTCGAAGAGCGTGCAAACCGGGACAACAAGAACCTCCCCGGCGTTCTCGAATCGGCCATCCCCATCATCCTCGCCATCGGGTTGGTCGCCTCGTACACCATCGTCGACACGTTCAAGGACCCGTATCCGGCGCTCGCGAACCTGCAACCGGTAGTCGCGTTCATCGGGGACAAGAACGTCGCGCTGACGATCGCCGCCATCGCGGCGGCGTACACCTACCTCCGCTGGTCCGACCTCTCGCGATCGCTCTGGGAGGAGGAACTCACGGAGGCGCTGAAGAGCGGCGGGAACATCGCCGCCATCACCGCGATGGGTGGCGCGTTCGGCGCGCTCTTGGCCGCGTCCGGAATCGGGTCGTACATCGCGGGGCACCTCAAGGGCATCGGCATCGGCCTGCTCGTGACCGCGTGGCTCATCGCCGCCATCGTCCGCGTCGCACAGGGGTCGGCGACGGCCGCCATGCTCACCGCCGCGGGAATCATGGCACCGCTGACCGCGCAACTCTCGGTCAGCCCGGTGTACATGGTGATGGCCATCGGAGCAGGCGGCAACATCTGCTCGTGGTACAACGACTCCGGGTTCTGGCTCGTCAAGGAGATCGGCGGACTCACGCAGACGGAGACGCTAAAGACGTGGACCGTGCTCACGACGATCATCTCCATCACGGGCCTCGTGACGGTACTCGTTATTTCGACGGTCTTCCCGTTAGTGTAGTCCGATTTCCTCAATTCCCCGCTTTTTTCGAAGCCGTCGCTTAGCAGTGGAAAAGCCACCTGACCCCCACGGAAACGGTGGCAGTAACCATATCGTGTCGGATGGCGGAATGGAATCGTAACCAAGCGACGAACGCGTGCCCTGTTCGAATTCGGTGTCGCCGCGATAACGTTGGTCGTCCAGATACGCCTTTGGCGGGCGCTGCCCGACGACGATTCCTGCCACAAACGGGAGCGTTCAGGGACGACTTCGGCGTCGTCATCATCGTCGGCTTGGAGGCCGTTTTCCGGCTCGAACGCGTATCGCAAAAACCGCCGATACTCGTCCTCGTATGTGGCCGGTATCGGCCGATAGTCGGGTATGATTAGAGATTGATGAGAAGCGAGAAATATGTTCGCATCGGCAAGATGTATCGTATAACGACATATAAAATCGAGAGTGCGAGCGGGAGTATCGTTCGTCGGAAAATCGGCGAGCCGGCCCGAAAGTCAACTATATGGTCGTCGCGGAGCCATTGCCACCGATGAAACTCGGACGGATACGGGTGTATCCAATAAAAGGGCTCGACGGCATCGAAGTCGATTCGACCGACATCGTACCGGGAGGCACGGTGGCCTACGATAGGGAATTTGCGCTCTTCGACGCCGCGGGCAACGCCGTCAACGGGAAGCAAACGGATATGTTTCAACGGCTGTCGACGGATTTCGACCCCGCTTCGGGTGAACTGACGATAGAAACGCCGGACGGCGGGACACGCCTCTTCGACCTTCCCGAGCAACGCGAACGGGCCGAACGGTGGTTCAGCGAACTCTTCGAGATGGACCTGACGCTGCGTCGGGACACGGAGAACGGGTTCGTCGACCGGCGAAAGCGGGGGCCGTCGGTTATCAGCACGGCCTCGTTGCGTGCCATCGCGTCGTGGTTCGACGGGATGACGGTCGAAAGCGCGCGGAGACGACTCCGCGCCAACGTCGAAATCGAAGGCGTTCCCCCGTTTTGGGAGGACCGATTCATCGGTGACGGGTCTCCCGACTTCGAAGTTGGCGGTGTCCGATTCGAGGGCGTCGAGGCGTGCAATCGGTGCGTCATCCCACAGCGCGACCCGGACACGGGCGAATCCCTGCCCGAATTCCGCACGCGATTCATCCGAAAACGACGGGAAACGCTCCCGGAATGGGTTGACGAGAGCGCACTCGACCATCACTACGCGACGATGCTCATCTCCCAGATACCCGAGTCGGACCGCAATCAAACGCTCCGCGTCGGCGATACCGTCGAAGTAATCGAATAGGCCCGGAAGGATTCGACAGCACGGCACGGGACCACCGATTCTCGAACCACGACGGCACGGGAAACGATGTATGGTTGGAGTAGAAGGGTTGTCCGACGTGGAATACCGTGGAAGGGAGCGGCGTTTTCAGTTCGCCGCTTCCCCGGATTCGACGTTCGTCCGTCGTCCCAGAAGTCGCTCGCGGATTACGAGGAGGCACGGAAGCACCGTGACGCACGCGACGAGGGCGTAAACGATGCTCAATCCCGTCACCGTCCCGAACCGCCGGAGCGGAGGCGAGAGCGCCAACGCGAGCACGCCGAACCCGGCGGCCGTCGTCACCGCGCTTCCGAGGAGCGCGCCACCGGTCCCGACGACGGCGGCCGAGAGCGCCTCTCCGAGCGTGTCGTGGCGAGCGCGTTCGTCCACGACGCGTTCGCCGAGGTGAATGCTGTAGTCCACGCCGAGTCCGATGGCCAGACTGGTGATGATGACGGTTTCGCTGTTGAACGGAATGTCGAGCAACGCCATCGTTCCGAGCAGCCACGCGAGCGCGATGAGGACGGGAACGAGGAGCACCACGCCGAGTTCGGGTGCACGGTATCGCCACCAGTACAATCCGATGAGGAACACGAGGATGACGCCGAGCGTGATGGAGAACCCCTCGACGAGCGTCTCGAACAGCGCGCTCTGGACGACGGCGGTAACGACCGGCTGACCGGTCGCAATCGCCGTGACGGGGGCACCTCGTTCGACCGCGGTGGCGACGGCGCGGGCATCGCTCGCGCTCGACTGCGCCGAGGCGTCGCCCGCGATTCCGACGATGACGCGTGCGGACGCGTACGACCCGTTCGCGTCCCGGTAGAGGACCGTCGTTGCACGTTCGGGGGCCGCGTCGTACAACCGGTTGTAGACCGCCGCGACGTCTTCGTCCGGGAGTCCGTCGCCGTCACGGTCGCGGTCGTCGATTGCCGCGGCCACCGTCTCGTTCGTGGCGGCCACGTCGCGCAGAACCGACGCAGGGCTTTCGACGGCGGCCGACCCGTCCGGCCGCAAGACGACGGTGCCGTTCTGCCCGCCGCGTTCCGCCGCGGTCGTCGTCGCCGCATCGAGCGTCGCGAGCGATTTCGGGTCGGTGACGTTCCCATGGACGAGTATCTGCGCCTCCGACCCTTCACCGCGCTGCCGGAAGTTATCGCTCAGGTACGCGAGGTTCGCGCTGACATCGTACTGGTCGGGCGCGAACGGTTCGGGGAGCGAGTGCATCCACGCGGGGGCGTCCTGCGGGATGAAATCGGCCTGATTGAACTCCGTATCGATGCCCGTCGCGCCGTAGACGCCGGACGACGCGAGGAGGACGGCGACGACGAGGACGACGACGGGTGCCCGTCGGGCGAGATTCGCGGTACCCGAGAGCGCGCGCCGAACCGGCCCGTCACCGACGCCGAACGCCGAACGCAAGCGGGGACGACCGCGGCGGTCGAAAAAGCGTTCGACTTCGAGTTTGACCGCCGGGACGAGCGCGGCGAAAACGACCAGCATGGCGATGATGCCGGTGCCGCTCAGGAGCGCGAAGTCGCGGATGGACGCCAGCGGACTGACGTAGTTCGAGAAGAACCCGATAGCGGTCGTAAACGCCGCGATGGCCAGCGCGAGGATGACCCCGGAGAGTCCCGACCGCATCGCCATCGCCGGAGACCGCCGGTCGGTATCCGAATCGTCGGTATCGAGGGCACCGGTCCGCGCCTCGCGGTACCGCATGACGACGTGCAGCGAGTAGTCGAGACTCAACCCGATGAGGAGGAACGGAACCGCGATGAGGAGCGAACTCGACGGAATTCCGAGCCACGCCTGCGCGCCGCTGAGCCACACCATCACGACGCCGACGCCGAAGACGCTGATGAGCACGTCCACGAGGTCGCGGTAGGCGAGGGTGAGCGCGATGAGCAACAGGACGAGGGCGACCGGCGTGATGATGATGAAACTGTCGCCGATGGCCCGCGACGAGGCGTCATCGACGATTCCCTGCCCGAAGACGAACGCGTCGTCGAAGCGCGAATCGACCAGCGACTCGATGGCCACCTGCGCGTCGTACGCAGCTTGAGTCGCGGCTTCCGAGTCGTCCGTTCCTCGCTGGAAGACGAACGTAATCCGTGCGTCGGCGCTCGTCGTCCCCGGTTCGTAGTTCGAGGAGAGGAACTCCGTCGGGTCGGTTCCCGGAGCGGCCGCGTCGGAATCGAGCACCGTTCCGACGAGGGACCGGACGTCGGCGGGAGAGCGCGTTTCGAGCGCGCGTATCTGCTGGTCCACCGTCGCCGACGGTGGACGGGTCGCCGGAGCACCGGCGTTCGTCCCGGACCCGTTCTTCGACGAGTTGGCCCGTTGCCGTCGCACGTCCTCGGCGTACGCGGCGGTTGCGACGACGTTCTCGATGCCGACGAGTCCGCGGTCGGCGCGGAGCGTCCCGTTGATGGAGTCGTCGTTACGTACCTCGCGTTGGAGACGGAGACTTCGTAGCAAGGACTCGCGGGAGAGGACGTTTCCGTCCTCGTTTCTCACGACGACTTGGCTTACTATCGCGTCGTTCGTCCCGTACGTCGCCCCGATTTCGTCGAGGGCTTTCTGTTCCTGCGACGTGGTTCCGGCTTGGCCGATGGGCGCGTCGCCCGTTTCGCCGATGACCGCGCCCGCACCCACGACCACCGAGACGAGAAGCAAGAGCGCGATGACGAGCCGACTCCGCTCGACGATGGTGTCCGCGAACCGTTCCGCTACCGTCCGCTTCATCGGTCACCACGCGGTCCCGAAACGGGTCGTCGGTGCGGCACGTCGAACGTGAGGGTACCTTCAGTCGTGACTCTCATTACGATAGTGTCCACAGGCATCGAACAAGAACCGATGGTGGGGTCCCACAACGTGGGACAACCTCGAAACGAGGAGGGAAACCGGCGTGTGAACGGACGAAAACGCCGCTATTGTCCGTACAGTCCGACGACCATGACGCCGAATCCGACGCAGATGATGGAGCTTTCGAGGAGCATCCCTATCGTGAGTTGGACGTGGAGGAAGTGGTGGAAGACGCCGACCAGTACCGTCCCGACGGTGATGATGAACAACCCGATGGCGAAGTAGCGAAGCCCCGCGAACTGCGTGCGCTCGTAGGCGCGGTAGGCGAGTAGAGTGACGACCCCGCCGAGTCCGAGCGCGGCGAACTTCACGATGACGAGGAGCCACGTTATCGCGTCCATCATGATTCTTTTTTCATCTCCGTCCAGAAAGTCGCCATCCGGTCCGTGGCGTCCCGGTCCGGCCGTTCGATTGAAACCGTAAACTCGTCGTTCTCGTCGATACCGATGGAGATATCCGTGAAATCACGCTCGTAGAGGGTGGCGTTCGGTCCGTCGCGTCGAACCTCGGTGTACTCCCGCACGAGTCCGGCCTCGCCGAGTCGTTCGAGTTTCCGATACACGGTCGAGCGGGGCATGTCGCACTCGGTGCGGAGCGCGGTCGCGGACGTGGGTTCGCGCAACGCCGTGAGAAGCGTTCGACACTTGTCGTCTTCGAGCGAGCGCAGGACCACCGACGGCGGCGGGGACGTCCGGTCGTCCGACGATTCTCTGTTCATGTCTGTAGACGGCTCGGTCGTCTCCGCCTGCTCGGGAACCAGTAACAACCGGCTCCAGTCGACGTTGTGTTCGCTCATTCGGGTCGCCGGGACCGCTCGATGCGACGTGCGGAATCGGTCCCGTATCTACCCGTCATTTCCGAGCAGGTGTAAAAGAGACATCGACTCGTCCCAGAAGCTTGGAATTGGGTTCCGTCTCACGGAAACGATGGGGAGTACAGGATAGTCGGGAGAAACGCAGGTCGGTCGAGAGGAATTCGACGGGACAGTCGAGACGGGCGTTACGGGAGCGTTGCCAAAACCGCTACAGCACCATCGAGAGGAACTGCTTCGCCCGGTCGGTGCTCGGGTTCTCGAAGAACTCCTCGGGCGGTGCGGTTTCGATGACGCGCCCGTCGGCCATGAGGACGATTCGGTCGCCGACTTCGCGGGCGAAGCCCATCTCGTGGGTGACGACCATCATCGTCATGCCGCCCTCCGCGAGTTCGCGCATGACGCCCAACACCTCGCCGACGAGTTCGGGGTCCAGCGCGCTCGTCACCTCGTCGAACAGCATGACGTGCGGGTCCATCGCCAACGCGCGGGCGATGGCGACGCGCTGTTGTTGCCCGCCCGAAAGCTGGTTCGGGTAGGAGTCGGCTTGGTCCGCGAGACCGACATCGGCGAGGAGTTCCTGACTCCGTTCGTCGGCTTCCGCACGCGAGAATCCCTTCACGTCCATCGGCGCGAGCGCGACGTTCTCCAGTGCGGTCTTGTGCGGGAAGAGGTTGAAGCTCTGGAACACCATCCCGATGCGCTGGCGGAGGAAGTTGATGTCCACCGTCGGGTTGGTGATGGACTGCCCTTCGATGCGGATCTCCCCGCCCTGAATCTCCTCCAAGCGGTTCGTGCAGCGCAACAGCGTCGATTTACCGCTCCCGCTCGGACCGATGACGACGACCACTTCGCCGTCCTCGATTTCGAGGTCGACATCCTTCAGGACGTGTGCTTCGCCGAAGTATTTGTCAACGCCGTCGAACTCGATTTTCGGGGTACTCATCGCTGTTCACCCCACTCGGCGCGCTCTTCCAACATACGCACGAGTTTACCCAATGGAAGCGTGATGGCGAGATACGCTATCGCGACGAGGACGAGCGGCGTCCACGCGTCGAACTGGTTGCTGTTGACGTTCCGGAAGAGGCTGATGAGCTCGCTGACGGCGATAACCGACAGCAACGACGTGTCCTTGACGAGGATGATCTGGTCGTTCCCGACGGCGGCAAGGGCGTTTCGGAACGCCTGCGGGAGGACGACTTTTCGCATCGCGCTGATGTAGGACATGCCGAGCGACCTCGCAGCCTCCATCTGTCCGTCCGGAATGGAGTTGATACCGCCCTTTATGGCTTCGCCGGAGTACGCCGCGTGATTCAGCGAGAGGCCGATGATACCGGCATACCAACCCCACTGGGAGAAATTACCGATACCGAACCTCGGAAGACCGATGTACAGGACGAACAGTTGGAAGAGGAGCGGAGTTCCGCGGAAGAACTCGACGTAGCACGTGGCGACGGCGCGAGTAAACTTCGTCTTCGAAACGCGACCCAAGCCGATGAAGACGCCGCCGATGAGCGAGAGGACGCTCGAAACGACAACGATCACGAGAACGTCGATGTACGTACCGATGAATCGCGGAAAGATTGCCCTCAACAGTTCATAATCGACGAAATCCGAGAGGATACGGAAGATGATGAACGCGATGAGAAGCGTGAATCCTCCAGCGACGGCGATGCCGAACCATTTGAGTCGGGTGTCAGTCAGTAGGCCGTCGCCTGCGCGGTGTTCGGCGGCAGCGTCTTCGTGGTATGTCTCTGCCATATTATATCAAATTATAGTCATTTGATGAAGGCGACGTTCGTGGAATCAGCCCTCGAAATACTCGCCGTATATCTCGTCGTACGTGCCGTCGTCCTTGATGGTCTTGATGGCCTCGTTCACCTTCTTCCGGAAGTCATCGTCGTCCTTGCGGAATGCGATTCCGTACTCCTCGACGGTCAGCGTGAGATAGTCGGGAGCATTCTTCCCCTGCTTCGCGGCTTCTCCTTCGCCTTCGAGGAAGACGACGCTGTCCATCTTGTTCACGAACTCCGCGTTAACGGTGTTGTCGTTGATGACCGCGACCGCCTGCTGGTTTCGCAACGCGTTGAACGCACCCGAGATCTGGTCGTAGCTGTGAATCGTGAGGCTGCCACCGAAGTCCTCTTTCACTTTCTCCGCCGCGCTCTCGCCGGTCGTTCCCTTCTGAACGGCGACGGTCTTGCCTTTCAAGTCATCGAGCTTCTCGATGCCGCTCTCTTTTCGGATCGCGACGGTTTGGTACGCCGTGAAGTACGGGTCGGAGAAATCTACCTTCTCGGCGCGCTCGTCGGTGATGGTCATCGCGCTCATGATGAGGCGGAAGTTCTCGTTTTTCAGACTGTCGATGATGGTGTCGAAGCCGGCCTTCTTGAACTCGTACTCCCGGTTGAGTTGTCCCTCGAAGATGGCTTTCGCGATTGCGGGGTCGAACCCTGTGAGCGACCCGTCGACCTTCTTGTATTCAAACGGTTTGTACGGATAATCGGACCCGACGATTATCTTGCCGGTATCCGGCTTCTCCGTACCCTTCGAACTGGTCTTCTCGCCGTCACCGCTTTCTGAAGTTTCGTCGTCGCTGCCACTGCCACTAGAATCACCGAGACAACCTGCAAGCGCCAACGCAGCGAATGCGCCGGAACTCGCCTTGAGGTAGTTACGTCTATCCATGCTATGAAGGCATTTACCACAATTATATTAGCCTTCCGTCTCAGTTCCATGCGGATTGAAACCCGGGCAAAGTAGCGTCGTTTAACCGCGAATACTGTCCACATCGGTCGTAATAGTACCCTATTGTCCGCAAAGTATCCGATAGCACAGTTGGTTTGTCATTAAAATAGTCGGCAGATGGAGATGAAATGGGAAGCGCTCCGATGACGCGGACCGACGAGTAGACGTTTGCCTGCCGGACTGCCGAATCCGTCGAGCGTTCGGATACGGGACGGGCGAATCCTACCGCGTCCGTCCGATTTGCCACCAGAGTCGGAGGATTCGATATCCCATGAGTCCGCCGTCCCGAACGACGTCGACGGTCGTGTCCCGTCCGGGATTCCAGACGACCGGAAACTCGTGTATCCGGTAGCCCGCTCGCTGGGCGCGTATCAGGAGTTCGGTGTCCCAGAACCAGTGTCGGTCCTCGACTCTGGGGAGGAGTTCGACGAGAGCGTTCCTGTCGAACGCCTTGAATCCGCACTGGTGGTCACGAACCGACGTCGTGAAACACGTTCTGACGAGCGAGTTGTAGATTCGACTGGCGCTGTCGCGTTTCAGCGAGCGGGCCGCCCGGCTGTCGGGGAGAAGGCGCGAACCGGTCGCCAGGTCGTACGGCCCCACTCGAACGCTTTCGATTAGCTCTTCGAGGTGGTCCATATCGGTCGCGAGGTCGGTGTCGATGTACCCGACGACGTCGCTTTCGACGGTTCGGAAGGTCCTCGTGAGCGCCGCACCCCGCCCGGCACGGTCGTCGCTGTGTAGGTGGCTGATACGGTCGTGGTCGCGGGCGAGTTTCGCGGCGATTTCGGGCGTGTCGTCGGTACACCCGTCCTCGGCGATGAGCACCTCGAACGAATCGGCCGGGAGGAACCTTTCCAGCGCGGTGATGGTCGCCTCGACCGCGCTCCCGATGGTCGAGGCTTCGTTGTAGGCGGGGAGAACGATGCTGACTTCGGGCGGTGCACTCACGGCCCCACCTCGACTCCGACGACGGACCCGTCGCGAGCGGTCGTCGCGGACAGGGAGATCGGAAACCGAAGTCCGATTCCGTACACCAACAGGCCGATGCCCACGACGCTCCAATAGCTTATCAACCGATTGAGGACCGTGACGGCTGCGACCGCCGTCGCATCCAGACCGACCCAGCCGAGGACGAACGCGATTCCGGCTTCCGTGACGCCCAAACCGCCGGGTGTCACCGGTATCGTCGACAGCAGAACGGCGACGAGAGCGGCCACGAACGCACTTGCCAGCGACAGCGACACGCCGATAGCCATCGCGACGGCGTACATCGTCACCCCTTCGATGATCCACCCGATGGCCGTGTAGCCGACGAGCGCAGGGAGACGGTCGAACGAATTGAGGGTCCCGTGACGGAGTTGAGCGAAGTACCGCCGAACCCGGCTCGGAACCAGTCGTTCGATTCGCTTGCCCGAGTGCTGGAGCACCAACACGCCAGCGATACCGAAGACCGAAAGCGCGGTCCCGGCGAGCATCGCCGTCGTAACCAACGACGGGAGGCCGCCCCGGAAGGCGACGAGAGTCGCCACGCCGAGAACGAGGAGGAGGATGGAGAGGTCGACGATTCGCTCCGTCAGGACCGTTCCGACAGCGACACTGAAATCGACGTCCGCCGACCGCTGTAGCAACGAACAACGATACACGTCGCCGAGTCGAGCCACCGTGATGCAGTTGGCGAACCAACCGAGGTAGACGATGCGTGTCAGTTCGACGATGACACCGAACGGACCGGTCGCGGTCAGTTCGTATCCGACGTTCCGCAGCAGCGTCCGCCACCGGAGGGACCGGACAAGCGAAAGTCCGTGAAACGTGACGAGGGCGAAGAGGAACGACACCGGGTTCATCTCGACGAGATAGCCCAGTACGGCGCTCCAATCGACGCCGGCCATGGACCACGCTGTGAGCGCGACGACCCCTCCCGCGAAGAGGAACGACAACGCGTTTTCCGGCGTGCCGACGCGGCGAGCGATGGCCGCTCCGTCAACCATCAGTTCCCCACTGCCGCGGTACAGTTGTAGAGCGTGCCCGTGCCGGCCGAGCCGTCGGTATCGGACGGCTGCCATTGATCGGACGAAACGATGCGGCAGTTGCTCTGCACCCAGTCGGTCGTCTCGCTTCCTTGGTTCCCGCCGAAGCCGCCCTGTCCGGAGCCAGCGTTTCCGCCTGAGTCGGGTGATGAGGGGGCGGTTTGGTTTCCGTAGGTACCGTCGGCACCCGAAGGGGCAGTACCGGTCGTTCCGCCACCCATTCCACCGCCGACGAGGACGTAGCGCAGGTCGCCGCTCCGAACGAGCGACGCGAGTTCGTCGACGTCCATCACCGGGTCGCCACCGCTGAATCCGCCGAGCGAGATGATGGGTTCGTCGGTCCGAAGCATCAGGGGGGCGATGGAGTTCGCGCCCGAATCCGCGGCCACCAGATAGGTCGCATCACCCTGATGGGCCTTCAGATAGGACAACAGAGCCGAGTTCGATTCGCTGTCACCGATTTCCGACTGGGAACCGAACCTGCCACGACCCGGATTCGCGGACGCGTTCGTGGGCATTTGGGCACGACTGCTACCCGTCGTTCCGTTCGCTGTCGGGGCGACGCTACCGTTGAAACCAGCAGGTGGCGACCCGCCGCCGATCTGGCCGCCGCCGAACATACCGGTGGACGGTCCGGCGGAGGGGATGGCGACGTTCGTCCCCGACGTTATCGACATGGCTCCCCAAGTCGTCGGCGCGACCAGCAGGACGAGCAACCCGAGAACCGTCGCGGTTCTCATCACCGGCCGTCGGCCGTGGTCGCTCGTCCGTCGAACGCGGCCGACGACGAGCGCCGCCGCGACGAGAAGCGTCCCACCCACGACGAGCGGCGTCAGGGTACTGCTGTAGGACGGGTAATCCGCGAGGATGTAGGCTTGAACGCCGGCGGTTCCGAGCAGGGTCGCGGGGAGGAGCCAGCCCCGAGGGTCGTCCTCCCAGTAGTCCTCCCACATCGTGACGATGCCGATGCCGACGAGGGCGGCCACGGGCGGTGCCAGCATGACGAGGTAGTAGAGGTGGAAGAACCCGGCGACGCTGAAGAACGTCGCCGCCGTGAGAAACCACATTCCCCACAGGGTCAGCGAGCGACCACGGCCAGCGAGCGGCCAGCGATTTCGGTTCCGATAGGCGATCAGGGCGAGCGTGACCACCGCTATCGGGAGGAGCCAGCCGATCTGTCCGGCGAGTTCCCCATTGAAGAGTCGCAGCGGGCCGATGGCACCGTGACTGAAACCGCCACCGCCGCCCATACCTCCGCTCCCGCCTCCACCGCCGCCTATTCCGCCGCCACCCATTCCCGTCAGGCGCTCGACGCCGTTGTAACCGAATATCAGGCTGAAGATGGAGTTGTCGTCGGTCGACCCGACGTAGGGTCGTTGACTGGCGGGAGTCAACGCGACGACCGTCGCCCACGCGAACGAGACGACGGCCAGTACGACCGTGGCGAGACCGAGGTCGGTGAGACGCCGTCGTATCGAAACCTCCGCGCCGAGCAGATACACGAGATAGAACGCGGGGAGGACGAGATAGGCCTCCATCATCTTGATGTTGAAACCGAGGCCCACCGCGACCATACAGCCGAGCAGCCATCGACGGCGGCCCGTTTCCGCCGCGCGAAGCACGAACCACGCCCCGACGAGCACGGCGAGCACGACGAGCATGTCGGCGGTGTTGTTCCGACTCGTCGGAACGACCACGGGCGTTACCGCGAGCGTCAGCGCGGCGATCAGCCCAGCGTGCGAACCGAACGTCCGACCGACCAGCCGATACAACAGTGCGACCGACAGCACGCACGCGATGGCCTGTGGAAGGATCAGGCTCCAACCATGGAACCCGAACAGCCACGCGCTGGCGGCCTGAATCCACAGCCCGAGCGGCGGTTTGTCCACGGTGACGAATCCCGCGTCGAACGAGACGAAGAAGAACTCGTGCCAGCCCGTGAGCATGTTCTTGACCGCCGCCGCGTAGTACACGTTGGCGTATCCCTCGGCAGAAACCCGGTAGAGGGTAAGAAACGCCGATAGACAGAGGATACAGACGAGCGTGAGTTTCTCCATCGGCGACTCGTCACTGTACGACTGGAGTCGGTCGGAAAGCGACGATACGGCCGCCTCTCCGATCATGGACGGTCGAGCCTCCACGCGACCGAAAAGGGGCGACTGAACGTTCCTCCAGTTCGGGTGTGGCGGGATCGGTTCGCAAACCGTTCGCCGGATGATGTTCGGATCATAGCTGTCTTCGGAGGCGTCTGCTCTCCGCAGGACTATATTCGATTGCCGAACTCTCGGATATTTCCCTCGGAAATGAGGCACAAATTCGGCACAGAACGCCGTTCCGGTCGATGCCATCGAGTGTTCGGGAACGGATGCCGAACGGATGGTAACGGAGAGCAGTCGTCGGTGTCGGCATCCATCGAATCGAATTTGGGTCCGATTTTCCCCTCACTTGTGAGCGATCTTCCCGCGATATCGGCGAACGCTTATGCGCCATCTCTCCGGTAACTACGAGTAGATATAGCGACGCGATTCCGCTAGTCGCGCCCGAAAGTACGTCCGACGGCCGCTTCGGGACCGGTGGTCGGTGTGGAAACGAGTCCCGACGTGGGCAACGTCTAGCCGAGTAGAAAGATGGAAGTAAACGACAGCGCGAGATTATATCGAATTTCGGAATCCGCTACCGATGCAACGCATGAGTACCACAGGAGTCGGCAGACGAACGAATCGATGAGGCAGTTACTGTGGTGGCTCATCGGCGGCACACAGGGTGGGAAAAACCGACTTCGTATCGTTCGAGCCCTGAACCGACGGCCGATGAACACGAACCAACTCTCGAACGAACTGGACCTGAACTACAAAACCGTTCAACACCACCTCGAAATGCTCGAAGAAAACGACGTGCTGACGACGACGGGCGACGAGTACGGAAAGATGTACTTTCTCACCGACCGAATGGATTCGAACCTCGACCTGCTGGACGAAATCGCCGAACAGGCATCCCTCGACGACGATGAATAACGATCACGCGCTCGTTCGAACGGCGATACTCGCGCTCGGCTCCCTCGCCGTCGCAGCGCTCGCCGCAGTGCTCCTCCCGAACTACATCTTCCACCGTCCACCGCCGGGGAGAGGTCCTCCACCCTTGGCAGAGCTCTTGCAGGTGAAGGTGTTCTTCTCCACGTTCACGAGCGTCCTGCTGCTCGTCCTCCTCACGACGTACGCCCGCATCTACCGGAATCTGCCGAACCGGTTCACGATGAGCCTCCTCCTGTTCACCGTCTCGTTGACGCTGTACGCGCTCACGGCGAACCCGCTAATCGCGCTCCTGTTCGGCTTCAATCCGCCCGGTGGACTCGGTCCGTTCACGTTCCTCCCGGACATGTTCGCCAGCGTCTCGGTGATAATTCTCCTCTATCAGAGCTACAAGTGACGGCCGGTAGAGGTTTGTGACGGTCGGCGACAGTCAGTAACTGTCGGCGACGGTCGGTAACGGTAGGCGACAGATGACGGTCGTTACACGCCGTTCTCGGCGTCGGATGCGAAAAAGGAGTCAGTAGCCGCAACGTCGTCCGTATTCGAGCTCATCCAAGCGAATCGGCGACGAGTGGATTGGAGGCGCGGAATCCCGTATCGAACGGGAACCATCCGGGACAGTACGGAAGATGAACGGGTAGCGACGGTGCAACGTCGGGTACCGTGACGAACGGGGTTCGGGTCGTGCATCGGTCCGACGCTCGGTACTGTCGGCAGGCATGGTTCGGTACTACGAGGATGTTCGAAGTGGATTCCACCCGGAACGACAGGAACGACATAGGTGGCGGGTTTGCGACGATAACCATCGGGATTCGACCATCGTTTCGGGTATGCCTCCGAATTCATCGATGGGTGGGCACCGTAAATCGATTGTCCGAGATTGCACGGGATTGTACGGGATATCGGACACGAATCGGTACGGATCGGACCCAAATTCGGTTTCTTACCGATTTCTGCATCATTTTGAACCGGTTTTCCGATCCGAGAGGGAAAACGCTGATGCGTACGTGCCCATCAGTTTATAGGGATGAGTTCCTCCAACCCACAGGGATTGCAGGCGTTCCCCGACGAACTGTCCGAACGAAAGGCGTGGCTGGAACCGTTCGACTGGTACCGGGAGATGCGCGAGCAGGCACCGGTTCGGTACGACCCGACGCGGGGGGTGTGGGACGTGTTCCGATACGACGACGTGAAGGAGATGTTGGACGACGACGAGCGCTTTTCCGTGAGTCCGCGGAACGCGGACGGATTTCAGGAACCGGAAGGCGAGGAGGCGGGCGTCATGCTCGATACGATGCTCATGCAGGACCCGCCGCGACACGACGAACTCCGAGGTGTCGTAGACGAGGAGTTCAGTCCCCGTACGATTCGGGAACTGGAGCCACGTATCCGCGAGTTGACGACGGAGCTGTTGGACGACATCCTCGACAACGGGGGCGAAATCGACCTCGTGGAGGAGTTCGCGTACCCGCTTCCCGTCATCGTCATCGCCGAACTGTTGGGCGTCCCGCCGGAGGACCGCGAGCAGTTCAAGCAGTGGTCGGACGCCATCGTCTCCGCCGCGAGCGAGGACGAGAACACGGAGGAGTTCTACGAACGGCAGGACGAGATGCGCCAGGAGATGGCGTTCTACTTCGTCCAACTGATGGAAGACCGGCGCGAGAACCCTCGGGACGACCTGATTTCCACGCTCGTTACCGCCGAAATCGACGGCGAACCCCTCGACCATCGCGAAATCCTCGGGACGTGCATCCTCCTGCTCGTCGCCGGGAACATCACGACGACGAACCTCATCACGAACGCGATGCGCTGTTTCGACGAGGACGACGCCTTCGAGGAACTGGCGGGAGATGACCGGGCGCTCACCACCGCAATCGAGGAGGTGCTTCGCTACCGCTCGCCCGTGCAGGCGATGACCCGGGTCGCGATGGAGGACGTGACGATTCACGGCGAGACCATCGAGGAGGGCGACCGAATCGTCGTTTGGCTCGGCTCCGGGAACCGCGACGAACGGCAGTTCGACGACGCGGACGAGTTCCGCGCCGACCGCACCCCGAATCAGCATTTCGGCTTCGGCTACGGAACCCACTACTGTTTGGGCGCGCCGCTGGCCCGCCTCGAAGCCAAAGTCGCGCTCTCGGAACTCCTCTCGCGCGTGTCGAACGTGACGATTCCCGAGACGACGCTCGAACCGACGCGGAGTTCGTTCATCTACGGCGTCGATTCGCTCCCGATTCGGTTCGACCGCGAGTGAGACGGGGCCTCTTCGGGGCTACAGAGCTTATTCTCGTGCGACGCGTCTCTAGCTGTATGAGCCTCGATGTGGACATTCCCGCCGCGCCGACGATCTACGAGGAGACGCGGGACGACCAGTACGAATCCGACGTCGACAAGCGGGCCGACTTACAGACCTATTTGGACGGCGTGGAGAACGCGTGGGAGGAGGGGTTCGAGACGTGGGCGGACGAAACCGCGCTCTCGGACGACGCGTATCGCGTCGCCCTCGACCTCGGACTCATCGAGGAGTTCGATTTCTACTGGAACCCGGAGATGGAGGAAGTCGAATACGAAGCGCCGGAGATTCCGGACGACTGGGAGGAGCGTCGCCGCTACGCGGACCTCGACTCGTGGTCCACTGTCTCGGCAATCAACGAGGAGATGGACGACCTCGGGGAGACGGTGGCGGGTATCCTCGACGACTACTACGTCGAATGGGGGACCGAGCGCGACGTCGTGGAGACGTTCGGCGACCAGTACAACGGCCGTGACGACGAGATACCCGAGAACATCCGGGAGGATAGCCGTTACGAGTGATCGAGGGGCGATCGAAGGATTCGAGGAACGTCGAACTACGACGGCAACTCGGTGCCGAAGCGGTTCGAGAACTCCTCTTCTTTGATGTGGAGCGGCTGAAACACCGGTTCGAGGTCGTCGACCGAGAACCGAACGACGACGAGTTCGTCCGCGACCGTTTCGAGTTCCTCGACGGACGGCGGGTCCTCGCCCTCGACGTTCAATCCGAGCCACCGCGCCCGTTCGACGCCGTAGCGGACGAGGGAACTTCGCACGAACTCCGCGATTTCGCGCGCGTTCGTCGTGGCGAGCCCGGTCGTTTTTCTGCGAACGCCTCGCAGCCAGACGGTCGCCGGATGTTCCTCGCGGAAGTTCTTCCACCAGTTGCTGTGATGACGGAGCGTAGTGGCGACGAGGACGTCCTCGCGCCGGTCGTAGGCGACGGGTGTCGCGTACCGCGTCCCCGACCGTCGTCCGACGTAGGACAGGAGCATGAGTCGGTTGCTCACGAGCCAGTGGAGCTTCGAGCGCAGGAGCCGCCGCAGGACGGGGTTGGCCACGTACTTCTCGGCGATGAAAAACGGTGCCGGCATGGTCCTGATTTCGACCGACGACCCGCGGCCGTCCCGGTCGGTCGCATCGTCAGTCGGCATGGTCGTTTTCCCTCCCTCCTCGGACGCCGTGCGTGCGACTGAGTGCCATACTGATAGATGGACAAGAAACGGCATAAATGGACCGTCAGACGGAGGTGTCGATGGACAGTCAGACGGAGATGTCGAAGCCCTATGTCACTGGACCGCGCGGCGATACTGTATCGGCCATTCGATGCGCTCTTCCGCGTCGAGTTCCGCGGCGGCGTGGAGCGTGAAGTACGGGTCGCGGAGGTGTTCGCGGCCGATGATCGCGAGGTCGGCGCGTCCGTTGCGGATGAGTGCGTCGGCCTGCGCCGGTTCCGTGATGCCGCCGACCGCGCCGACGCGCGCATCGGTCTCCTCACGGATTCGCTCCGCGAACGGGACTTGGTAGTTCGGTCCCGGGTTCGGAATCCGCTGGTCGGGGTGAAGTCCACCGGCGCTCACGTCGATGAGGTCGGCACCGGCGTCGGCGAGTTGGTCGGCGAGAATCACCGAATCGTCGACGGTCCACGACTCGCGGTCGGGAAGCCAATCGGTGGCGGAGATGCGAACGAAGACCGGTTTGTCGTCGGGCCACACCTCGCGGACCGCCTCGGTTACTTCTCGAACGATTCGGGTTCGGTTCTCCAGACTGCCACCGTACTCGTCCTCGCGGTCGTTCGTTACGGGGGAGAGGAATTCGTGGAGGAGATAGCCGTGTGCGGCGTGGACTTCGGCGATTTCGAACCCGGCGTCGAGCGAGCGCTCGGCCGCCGCCGCGAAGTCGTCAACTAACGCGGCGATGTCGTCTTTGGTCATCTCGCGGAGTTCGGGCGGCGTTTCGTCGTAGGGCCACGGGTTCGCGCTCGGGGCAATGACCTCCCATCCGCGTTCGTCGGGTTGGAGCGGTCGGTTGCCGTCCCAGGGACTGGTCTTGCTGGCCTTTCGACCCGCGTGGGCGAGTTGGATCGCGGGGAGCGCGCCGCGGTCCCTGATGAACCGGGTGATCGGAGCGAGCGCGTCCGCGTGTTCGTCGCTCCAGATGCCGAGGTCGTCAGGTGAGATTCGGCCTCGCGGTTCGACGGCGGTCGCTTCGGCCATCACGATGCCAGCGCCGCCGGTGGCACGGCTTCCGAGGTGAACCCGATGCCACTCGGTTGCTACTCCGTCGCCGTCACAGGAGTACTGGCACATCGGCGAGACCATCACGCGGTTCCGCGCCGTCGACTCCCGAAACGAGATACTACTGAACAGGTCGTCGGTCATCGTCCTTCGTTGGGATTCGACGCCAAAAACAGCTACAAACGCCGCCGGATTTGCCGATTCTTTCGGACGGACGATATCTGATCGGTTTGATACCATTTCCCGCGGTAACGGCGATCATTGCCGATACTGTTCGGCCCAGAGCGTGGTAAAAGACAACATATGTCATTAATCCGGTTGTGAGTAAATAATTTACCTACTGAGTCCCAAGGTAGAACCATGTCACAGAAACCGATCCATCGACGGGAACAACTCTACATCGATGGCGAGTGGCTAGACACCGACGGCACGCTCGACGTGACCGACCTCGCCGACGGTGGCGTCTTCGCCGAAGTCGCCGCCGCGGATGCCGAACAGGCGGACAACGCACTCGCTGCGACGGAGCGAGCGGAGTCAGCCATGCGCGAGACGACCATCCCCCAGCGCGCCCAGTGGATGGAAGACATCGCGGACGGACTCCTCGAACGCAAAGAGGAGTTGGCCGAGGTCATCGTTCGGGAGGCCGGAAAGCCGATTTCGAGCGCGCGCGGCGAAGTCGAAAGCGCATCCGAGCGGTTCCGCCGCGCGGCCGAGGAGGCCCACGAACTGCAGGGCGAGTTCCGCCAAGGGACGACGAGCGGCCACGAGGGATGGGAGGCCATCCTCAAGCCCGAACCCGTGGGAACCATTCTGGCGATTACGCCGTACAACTACCCCCTCGCGACGACCGCGCTGGAGGTCGCTCCGGCGCTCGCGGCGGGTAACTGCGTCATCCTCAAACCAGCCAGCAAGACGCCGGTGAGTGCGGCTATCCTCGCCGAGGTGATTTCCGAGGTCGGACTCCCGAAAGGGGCGTTCAACTTCACGCCGGGTCGCGGCAGCGAAATCGGGGATCTGCTCGTCGGCGACGACCGCATCAACATGATAACCATGACCGGCAGCAGCGCGGCCGGGAAACACGTCGCGCACAAGAGCGGCATGGTCAATCTGCACATGGAACTCGGCGGCAACGCGCCCGCCGTCATCTTCCCGGACGCGGACCTCTCGGAGGTCGCCGGTGCCTGCACGAAAGGCTCGTTCAAATACGCCGGTCAGCGGTGTTCCGCCGTCAGCAGGGTACTCGCCCACGGGAGCGTCCACGACGAAGTCGTCGACCGAATCGACGCCGCCATGGACGACTGGACCGTCGGCGACCTCTTCGACGAGGACACGCAGATGGGTCCCCTCATCAGTGAAGACCAAGCCGAATGGGTCGAGGAACTCGTCGAAGACGCGGTGGAGAAGGGTGCCGACTTGGTTCGCGGCGGCGACCGCGACGGGCAGTTCTTCGAACCGACGCTGTTGGCGAACGTCCCGCACGACGCCCGAATCATTCACGAGGAACAGTTCGGCCCTGTCGCGGCGGTGACGACCTTCGAAACCGAGGAGGAAGCCCTCGAAATCTCGAACGGCGGCGATTTGGCGCTCGACGCCGCCGTCTTCACGGACGACTACGACCGCGCACGCCGGATGGCCGACAAACTCGACGCCGGCGCGGTTCGCATCAACGGCGCGCCGAGCCACGGACTGGGAGACATCCCGTTCGGCGGCAACAAGGGCTCGGGAATCGGTCGGCAGGGTCTCCACCTGACCATCGAGGAGATGGTTCGGCAGAAGAGCATCATCCTGTAAGTCGAACTCTTTCCAACTTTTGTCGTCCGATTCGTCAGCAGTGGATCCGTTCAGGTTGGTTTTTCATCGCTCCGTCATGGTTTCTGTCTCGTGGTTCCTGTCTCGTGGTTTCTGTCCCATGATCTCTGTCTCGTGGTTTCTGTCCCATGATCTCTGTCTCGTGGTTTCTGTCCCATGATCTCTGTCTCGTGGTTTCTGTCCCATGATCTCTGTCTCGTGGTTTCTGTCCCATGATCTCTGTCTCGTGGTTTCTGTCCCATGATCTCTGTCTCGTGGTTTCTGTCCCATGATCTCTGTCTCGTGGTTTCTGTCCCATGATCTCTGTCTCGTGGTTTCTGTCCCATGGTTTCTGTCCCATGGTTTCTATCACACGGTTCCATACCGACGTACCCCGTCGTTCCTCTGTGTCTGACGGGCCGGACGGTCGAGAAGTGGTCTGCGGTTTCGCCGAGTCGTGATCGGTACGAACTCCTTTTTCACGCTACGATGCCGGTTTATTACGTGTTTGGGATTTTCGGGACGGGGACCCGTTCTTCGTTCGAACCCCGCCGTTCCGCTGTCTTTCAGTACGTCGGATCCGCGGGGTTTACTCACCACCGTCGTTCCGCTGTTTCTTGTTCTTTTCGAGAAAAAATCCGATTTCATGATGGAACGTACATCTTCGAGAGAGGACGTCGATATCTTCGAACGACGAAGGACGACCCGCCGAATTCACGACCGTGGGGTGATCGCTCGCGACCACAACCGAGTGGTAGAGTTCTGCCGGTCGTGAAACGACGTCGATCGTGAAACCCGTCACCCGCGGGACCCCGCCGTTCCGCTGTTCGCATCGGTCGCCGGATTCCTCGCAGGGGACGTGCGTGCCGCCGGAGCGGTCAAACCACCCCATCGTTCCGCTGTTTTTGGTATTCCCGTGGGTAATCGAGTAGGATGAAAACTTTTGAAAGGTGGTGAGTTTGTTTCAGTACCCCGTCGTTCCTCTGTTATTATGATAGTCGTCGTTAGTTACACTCCGTCGAAAGGAATCCACGAATGAATGCGGAACGCCGGTCGGTGTGAGATATCGATCAGTGTGAAATGTCGGTCGGTATGGAATGCCGGTCGGTACGCTCGGGAACCGTTGTCCGAATACTCCACGTGGCTCACACGGGGTGAATGCACGCTTCGTCCCACGCCACTGATTGACATAGGACATACACCGCCGTTCCGCTGTCTTTTGTTCGAAATGGCTCGCTTGCTCCGCGCATTACCGACTCGAACGGTAGTTCTTCCCCGCCTTACCGTTCCCCTGTTCTCTATAGTCGTGTGGAGTCGGTTGGCGTGGTGGCGTTTCCGTTGTTTCCGATGTCCAGTTTGATTTATGATGACCCCCACCCCTCTGTTCCGCTGTATCCGCGCTCAAAGGTCGGTGGTAGAAAACACGATCGGTTGGAAAGCCGAACGGTGGGGAATATTACGGCGACTATTTCGTCGAAATAGTCTTTTTTGACCGGTTTGCGGGTATCGTTGTGTTGGCCGTCTCTTGAACGTTTCCTTTCTAGAAATCGCTTCCACCCCCCACCCACCCATTTCCCACCAACTCAGCGGAATCGAGGGGTGGGGGTAGTATTTAAACAATCGAGACAGAAGAAACAGAGGAATCAGAGGAACTCTCGGTGTCGCCGCCCAGATCGTGACTCCCGGTCGGTTCAAATTCGCAGCTACGGCGTGAAACCGACGGTCTCGAACACTCTTGCGGGATACCCCCGATACAGATGAAACTCAGGAATCACAGGAACGGGTGGTTCGGAAGCGTTATGGTACTCCTCCGTTTGCGAAAAAACAATGGGTACATTCGAGTTCGTTCGCGAACATTCTCCGTACAAAAATCGCGAGGCGCTGCTGGACGATTATACGCCCGATACGTTGGTGGGCCGTGATTCCGAGTTGGAGGAGTACCACGGGGCGCTTCAACCCGCGATTTACGGAGAACAACCGGACAACATCTTCCTCTACGGGAAGGCCGGTGTGGGGAAAACCGCGGCGACGCGATTTCTGCTCGACAAACTGGAGAACAACGCCGACGACTACGACGACCTCGACATCTTCACCGAACTGGTCAACTGCGACGGCCTCAACTCCAGTTACCGCGTGGCGAGCCATCTGGTGAACACGCTTCGTGACCCCGCCAACCGCATCAGCGAAACCGGCTATTCGCGCTCGCAGGTGTACGAGTTGATGTGGGACGAACTCGACAGCCACGGCGGCATCATCCTCCTCGTACTGGACGAAATCGACCACCTCAAGGACGACAGCATCCTGTATCAACTTTCGCGCGCACGCGAGAACGGCAACTTGACGGAAGCCAGAATCGGCCTCATCGGTATCAGCAACGACCTCACCTTTCGCGACGGTCTCTCACCGAAAGTTCGTTCCTCCCTCTGTGAACGTTCCATCTCCTTTTCGACCTACGACGCCAACGAACTCCGCGCCGTCCTCGACCAGCGGCGGGAAGTCGCGTTCAAAAACGACGTGCTGACCGAGGACGTGATTCCCCTCTGTGCCGCGTTCGGCGCGCAGGAGTCCGGCGACGCGCGAAAAGCCCTCGACTTGCTCCTCAAGGCGGGGGACCTCGCACGCGAGGAGAACGCGGAACGGGTGTCCGAAGAACACGTCCGCCGGGGCCGTGACCTCCTCGAACGCGAGCAGGTGGCCCGCGGCATCGCGGACCTGAACGACCACGAGCGACTGGTCGTCTACGCCCTCGCGACGCTCGAAGCGGAAGGCGAGACGCCCGCCCGGTCGCGCGAAATCTACTCCCGATACAAAGCGCTCTCGGTGACGGCCCAGCGCGAAGCCCTGACCGCTCGATGGCTTCGGGAACATCTGGACGACCTCGCCATGCTCGGCATCCTCTCGGTGTCCGAAATAAACGAGGGGTCGGCCGGTGGAAAGTATCGGGAGTACGCGCTCCAACAGGACCTCGCCGTGGTCCTCGACGCGCTCGAAGAGACGCTCGAAGCCATGGGGGTTCACACGAGCGTCAAGGGCTACGTCTGAGTTCGCGTTCGACGGATACGACCTCTCACACGATGTCTTCGAGTTCCGATTCCATCGAAGACACCCCGTTCTCTATCGATTTTCGTTCGAAGTAGAGCACCTCGGCGGCGACGACGGCAACTGTGATGCCAGCGACCGTCCAGAAAACCGGGTTTTCGCTCGTGTAGAGATGCCAGAGGAGTGCCGCGATGGTCGCTATCGCGCCGACCGTTCCGACCGCGGGGACGACGCTCGTTTTTACGTCGTCGCCGCTCCGATTTCTGAACGCCAAATAGCTCGCGGCGCCGAAGATGGTGATGAACGCGAGCGAGGCGAACGAGGAGATCCCGTCCAAACTCCCGAGAACGGTGAACGCCGCCGTCAGGGTACCGAGGATCACCAACGCACGGACGGGTTCGCCGTCCCCGTTGCCGCCCACCTGTGCGGGAAGGTAGTCCTCGGACACCATCTTGTTTAGCAGTCGGGAGGAACTGAACAGCGTCGCGTTGATCGCGCTCCCGGTGGAAAACAGCGCGGCGATGGAGATGAGGACGAATCCGGCCTCCCCGAGGAACGGTCTCGCGGCGACGGCCAACGCGGTTTCCGCGTTCTGCTGGATGACCTGTGGCGAGACGAGGTCGGTCGTCACGACGGCGACGATGATGTACAGGCCGGTGACGCCGACGATTGAAATGTAGATGGCCTTCCGTATCGTCTCGGCGGGATTTTTGATGCTGTCGCGGTCGAACAACAGGAGTTCCCAGCCCTCGAACGCGACGAACGAGAGGGCTGCTGCGATGACGGGACCGACGCCGAACTGGGCCAATCCGGAGCGAAGTTTTCCGTGTTTGAATCCGTAGTAAATGCCGCCGAAACCGAACACGAGGAGAATGGCCACTTTCAACCCGACGAGCACGTCTTCGGTTCGGCCCGACGCGTGTGCGCCGAGGACGTTGAGACCGACGAACAGGACGATGACGAGCGCCGAGATGAACGGACGGGCGGGAACGCCGCCGACCGTCCTGACGCCGAGGAGTTCGGTGAAGTAGCCGCCGAACGCGAAGGCGTACATCGCCATCGTTCCGATGTACCCGACGACGAACGTCCACCCGGTCATTCCCGCCAATTTCGTACTCCCGGTGAACCGCTCGATGTAGGTGAGCGGTCCATCGTCGTCATCCTTCGAGAGGTCTCCGAGCCGGATGAACGAGTACCCCGCCGCCAGTGCGATGATTCCCGCGACGATGAACGCGAGCCACGCGAGCGTGTCCGCAGCGGACGCGACGACGCCCAGAACGGCGAAAATACCGCCGCCGACCATCCCACCGACCGCCATCGATATCGACTCGGTCAACCCGATCTTTTCGGACGCCATAAATTACCTATCGTATTCCACTGTCTCAATAGTACCGCCCGAGTATCAGAACGCATACGATATCGACGACCCGCGAGTCGGTCGGATAAACGTACGGAACGGGCGGTTCCCGAAACGAGGGAACGACCGGGTAACGAGCGCCTTCCCGGTTGGAAATCGAGTTGTCTGGGTTACTACCGAAAGTAGGCGGTTCATTCCCGGCCTTCGCGACGTTCAAGCGGTGAACGATGGCCGTCGTTTATCGGCCTTCTCGGCAAGGCCTTTTCGGGATGAGAGACGACCAACAGACACAGGCGCATTCGCGACGACGGTTTCTGACAGTGACTGGCGGAACGCTCGTCGGTATGACGGCCATCGGGTCCGCCCGGCAGAAGGGATCGCAGTCCGAATCGTTCCAACTCGGCGGGCGCGTGCAGGGCTGGCAAGGGCAAGCGCCGAACTCCATCGAGGGGAAGAAGAACCCCACGCTCTCGCTACAGACCGGACAGACGTATCAGGTGACGTGGAAGAACCTCGACGGGCAACCGCACGACTTCGCCCTCCAAAACTCGGACGGAAAGAACCTGAAGGTCATCTACCCGAACGTTCAGACGAACACGAACGGCAGCGGAAACATGGGCGGCGGTGGCAACATGGGCGGCGGGAACGGTGGCGGCAACACGAGTCCGCCCAACAACGCCATCGCGAAGACGAAAATCGTCAGCAAAAAGGGCGCGACCCAGACGCTCCGGTTCGTCGCCACGGAGGACGTCGAACACTACATCTGTACGGTCCATCCGACGACGATGAAAGGGAAGGTGGAGACGAGCGGCAAAGGAGGGTCCAACGGTGGAAGCGGCGACCACATGGGCGGAAACGGTAACCACAGTGGAAATGGTGACCACATGGGCGGAAACGGTAACCACAGTGGAAACGGCGACCACAGTGGGGACAACGGTGACCACGGTGGAAACGACGGTAACTGACCGCAAGTAGCGACCTCCTCGTTTTCCGCGGAAGCGGCAACTAGAACTAACCGACGGCCGATCTAACTGGAGGTATGAACGCGAAGACGGGGTTCGTCACGCAGGTGGGAATGGAGTACGAGGAAGCGTTCGAGGTGGCGGGGGACCTCGGGTTCGACTACGTGGAGTTGATGATGGACGGCGCGAACGAGCGTACCCGCGTGGACCCCGACGCGATGCGAGCGCGGGCGGAAGAATGTGGTCTCTCCCTCGCGGTCCACCTGCCGTTCGCGTTGGATATCGGGTCCCCATTCGAACACGTCCGCGAGGGCGCGGTTCGGGAAGTACAGGCGGCAATCGAGACGGCGCGTTCGTTCGGCGCGATGAAAGGGGTCGTCCACGCGAGTTCCAAGGCGTGGAGACCCGCCTATGACGAGGAGGAGATACAAGAAAACATCGTCCAGTCCGTGACGACGCTCGACGAGTTCGCCGACGAACGCGGGTTCGAACTCTGCGTCGAGAACATCCCGGACGGGTGGATTTCGACCCACGAATTCGATCGCCTGTTCGCGGAGACGGACGCGTCAATGACGCTCGATACGGGTCACGCACGAATCGACGGATTGGACTCCGACGGCATCGCCGCGTTCGTCGGGCGACACGGCGACCGAATCTCCCACTTCCACCTGAACGATACCCGCGGACCGTCGGACGAACATCTCCCGTTCGGCGCGGGAACGCTCGATTTTCGTGCCATCTTCGAAGCGCTCCCCGACGACTGGGAGGGGACGCTCTCGCTCGAAGTGTTCACCCTCGATTACGGCTACATCGAGACGAGCAAGGCGTATCTTGACGAACTGCTGTGACGCACGGCGATGACCCACGAACCGAACCGCGGAGGCAAATCCTTTCCTGCTCGCCCTCCCACGGAAAATCATGACGCAATCGACACCGCGGATTCTCGTTTCGGGCGAGACGCTGATAGATTTCCTGCCGGAGCGACCCGGGCCGCTCTCGGAGGTGCCGACGTTCGAGCGCCGTCCCGGCGGCGCGCCCGCGAACGTCGCCGTGGCGCTCTCCCGACTGGACGAGACGCCGTGGTTCTGGACCCGAATCGCGCGCGACCCGTTCGGCGATTTCCTAGCCGAGACGCTCGATGCCGATTTGCCGGACCGATTCGTCGAGCGCGACGCGGACGCGAAGACGACGCTGGCGTTCGTGACCCACGACGAGGCGAACGACCGGGCGTTTACCTTCTACCGCGACAGGACAGCGGACACGCGACTGGAACCCGGCGGCGTCCCGGACGAGGCGCTCGCGGAACTCGAATGGGTGTACGTGGGCGGCGTGATGTTGGCGAGCGACCCGGCGCGGACCGCGACGTTCGACCTCGTGGAACGCGCCCGCGCGGCCGACTGTTCCGTCGTCTTCGACCCGAACGCGCGACCGGAACTCTGGCCGGAGGACGGGTTCGCGGAGGCGGTGGACGAGATGTTCGGCTTCGTCGACGTGGTGAAAGCGACGCCCGAGGACCTCGAAATGGCCGGTTTCGACGCGGAGGAGACGACGCGACTCGCGGCGAGCGTGTGCGAGACCGGGCCGCACACCTGCCTGCTAACGATGGGAGAAGAGGGAGCGTACGCACACGCGACGGACGAGGCCCCGTGGAATGCGGGTTCGGCGAGCCATTCCGGGTACGACGTGTCCGTCGTGGACACGACCGGTGCGGGCGATGCCTTCACCGCGGGTGCGTTGGCGGCGTTGGCCGACGGGAAGTCCCTGGACTCCGTCCTCGGATTCGCCAACGCCGTTGCCGCCCTGACGACAACCGAACCGGGTGCGATGACGGCGCTCCCCGACCGAGATGCGGTCGACGAATTACGAGATACGTAACTTTCACTTCGGGATTCGTAACGCCACTTTTAAGCCTTTAACGTGGAATCGAAGAACAGAGAATCACCGAGAATGAGTGAGAGCACAGGCGGTACGGACGGGGACGCGGCGCTGGAGGAGGCGTCGTTCGTGGAGTACGGTATCGAAGACAAACCACCGGTCAGCGAATCGGTCCTGCTGGGCTTTCAGCACTACCTGACGATGATCGGCGCGAACATCGCGGTGCCGTTGGCGTTGGCGGGCGCGATGAAGATGCCGCCGGCGCAGACGGCCCAGTTCATCGGGACGTTTTTCGTCGTCTCCGGGGTCTCGACGCTGGCACAAACGACGTTCGGCAACCGCTACCCCATCGTACAGGGAGCGACGTTCTCGATGCTCGCGCCCGCGCTGGCCATCATCGGCGTCATCGGTGCCGGGTGGCGCGTGACCTTGCTCGAACTGCAAGGCGCGGTCATCGCGGCCAGCGCCGTCGAGGTGTTGGTCGGCTATCTCGGGTTGATGGGGAGGCTGAAAAAGCACCTCTCGCCCGTCGTCATCGCGCCGACCATCGCGCTCATCGGCCTCTCGCTGTTCAGCGTTCCACAGATAACGGCCGCCGATCAGAACTGGTGGCTCGTCGGTCTCACGCTCGGTCTCATCGTCCTCTTTTCGCAGTACCTCGACAACCATCGCGCTTTCCGCCTCTTTCCGGTTCTCCTCGGCGTCGTGACGGCGTGGGCCATCGCGTTCGTGTTGTCCTACGCCGGTTTCTACACGCCCGCGAATCCCGGCTACGTCGATTACATGAGCGTCGTCAACGCGAACCTCTTCCAACCGGTCATGCCGCTCCAGTGGGGAATGCCGCGGTTCACGCTCCCGTACATCATCGGCATGTTCGCGGGCGTCATCGCCTCGATGGTAGAGAGCTTCGGTGACTATCACGCGGTGGCGCGCCTCTCCGGCGTCGGTGCCCCGAGCAGAAAGCGCATCGACCACGGCATCGGAATGGAGGGCCTCGCCAGCGTCTTCGCCGGACTCATGGGAACCGGCAACGGTTCCACCTCCTACTCCGAGAACATCGGAGCCATCGGCCTGACCGGCGTCGCCTCGCGCTACGTCGTCCAAATCGGCGCGGTGGTCATGCTCGTCGTCGGGTTCGTCGGCTACTTCGGCCAACTCGTGGCGACGATTCCGAGTCCCATCGTCGGCGGCCTGTTCATCGCCATGTTCGGCCAAATCGCCGCCGTCGGCCTGTCGAACTTGAAGTACGTGGATTTGGACTCCTCGCGCAACCTGTTCATCGTCGGCCTCGCCACGTTCTCCGGCCTCGCCATCCCGGCGTACATCGGGAACCTCGGTGCCGGTGTGGAGCAAAGCGGTGCCGAACTGTTCCAACAGGGAATGCACAGCGTGGCCGTCGTCGGCCCGGTTCTCGGCTCCGACATCGTCTCGAACACGCTGTACGTCGTCCTCGGAACCGGGATGGCCGTCGGCGGCCTCGTGGCGTTCGTCCTCGACAATACCATCGAGGGAACCCGCGAGGAACGCGGCCTCGAAGCGTGGGAGACGATTACGGAGGACGAAGGCGACTTCCAGAGCGCCCTCGAACGCTTCGGGTCGGAGAACCGTCCGGACCCCACGAAGGCGGACTAACCCGAAACGTACACGAAAAACCGCCCACAACCTTTTGTTCCCCGCCGTCGTGAAGAACGATAGCACATCGCATGTGTTGATTCCCCCATGACGACGAATGAATCGGAGTCCACGACGGAATCGTCCCCTCACGAAGCGTCTTACCGATCGGAAGTGGAACGGCTCCGTGAGGAACTCGAAGAAACCAGGGAGCGACTGCAAACGGTCGAGAAGAACCTCAAGTGGATGGCCCAGCATCAGGCCGTCGAAACCGGAAAGAGCGTCTGTCCGGACTGCAACTCGAACGGGTCGCTCGGCGTCGAGCGAACCGCCACCGGAAAGAAGAAGGTCGAATGTTCCAACTGCGGTGCGCGCCTCATCTGACCACGACTCGGCGCGTTCGCGGCCCGTCGCAGTCCACGAAGAGGACGGACTGCCACGTTCCGAGCGCCAGTTCGCCGTCCTCGACGGGAACGATGACGTGTTCGCCGAGTATCATCGCACGGAGGTGCGCGTCGGCGTTGCCATCTAGTTGGTCGTGTCCGTAGTCGTCCCCCCGCGGAACGAGGCGCGACAGGAGGGTTTTGAAGTCCGAGCGCAGCAGGCGTTCGTTTTCGTTGACGACGACCCCGGCCGTCGTGTGGGGAACGAAGACGGTGCATGTGTCGGCGGAGTCGGAAACGGCTTCGCTCACCGTGTCCGTTATATCCACGATAGCAACGCGATTCGAGGTTTCCACTTCGAACTCCATGGTCTCGCTTCGACGGCAGAGAACTAAGTTCCCCGTGGAACATAACCGGAATATAATTGCGAGGAGCGGATAGTTTACGTGAATTCCTACAGGTGTACGTCAATATTTTGCCCCAATTATCAGATTTGGTGCGTGGACCGAAACTCCTATGCGTGTTTTCACTATCCACAATAACATATGAACGATTACCTATCTAGGAGAGAATATATGTGTCTCTCCGGTGGTTCTCTCGCCGCAACCAGTGCCATCGCGGGATGTCTCGGTGGGGAAATCGAGACGAAACCGATTCACATCGGTGCCCTCCTACCGCTTTCGGCGTCCGGCTTCCTCAAAACGGTGGCGGACCACCATCAGCGCGCCATCGAGCAAGCAATCACGGACATCAACGACGCCGGGGGTCCGCTCGGCCGCGAACTGGAACTCACGGTGGAGGACACCGCGCTCGACCCGGAGGTGGCGAAGAGGGCGTTCGCCTCCCTCGTCGATTTGGGCGTCGTCGGCCTCGTCGGCCCGGTGGTCACGGACATCTCGATGGCGATTACGGACGGACTCGCCAAACGGGAGGTCATCGGAGTGAGTCCATCGAGCACGCACCCGGCACTCGCGTCGGCGGGAATGAAAGACGGGACGAAGTACTTCGCTCGGACCGCCGCAAACGACATTCAGCAAGCGCTCGTGATGGCGAAGATACTCAACAGCGACCGATACGTGGGGGCTGAAACCGTCGCCATCGTCCACGTGGACAACAGTTTCGGCACGGGGTTGGCGGAGATAATCGACGAGAACGCCATCGGAACGACGGTCGAAACCATCCCGTTTCCGACCGGGCGGGAGACGTACCCCGGGCGCGTAAACAGGGTGGTACAGTCCGATCCGGACGCGGTGGCGTTCGTGACCGAACCCGGAAACGCGAAAATCCTCGAACGACTCGCGAAGAGTTCGTACGACGGCGACTTCGTGTTGAGCGAAGGCGTCATTCCGGCCGAGATTCCCTCGCATATGGATGCAATGTACAGCGCCTCGGTGGCGGCCGAACAAACCACGGGTGCCATCGAACTCCGACAGAAACTGGACGATATCACGCCGCTCGCACCGTACACCCAGCACGCCTACGACGCGATGTTTCTGCTGGGACTCGCGATACAACAGGCAGGTAACGCGACCGGGACCGCCATCAGCGAGAACCTCGTCTCCGTTTCTGGCGGGACGGGTCAGACGATTTCCGTCGGCGAGTTCGCACGCGCGAGGACGATTCTCGACGCTGACCGTACGATGAACTATCAGGGCGCATCGAGTTCGGTCGATTTGAGCGAGAACCTCGAACCCCTCAACGCGTACATCATCGAACGTGTCGACGGCGGCGGGATGACCCAACTGGAACTGCTTCGTGCGTCCTTCTTCCGAGGGGTGGTGGCGTAATGACCGACGGAAGTACCTCCTTGCGTTCACGGGTCAGCGCACGTCTCGCGCGGTTCGTTCCGAGTAGAATCAGACGGAGCTACGCGGCGAAATTCGGCACCGTGTTGCTCGCCATCCTCGTCCTCATCGGCGGTGTCGGGGCGTTCATCCACTTCGACACGAAGGGACTCGTCGAACGGAACACGAGCGAGGAGTTACAAAGCGCCGCGAACATCGAAGCGGAATCCCTCCACGAGTGGGTGAACCAGAAGCGGTCGACGACGCAGTTCCTCTCCTCGTCGCTCGAAGGAAACGAGTCGAACGACGAACGGCAGGCGTTCCTTGAACGTCAGTTGATCAACATGCCGAACGACGTGCAGGCGATCCATTACGCGGACCGACGGAGCGGAATCGTCCTCGCAAGCACGTCCGATTCGATGGTCGGCGGGGCACCGGCCGGCGCGGCGTGGGAGAACGATTCGCTCTCGCTCTCGTCCGGCAGGGTTACGATAACGTCGCCGTACGAAACGAACGGCGTCCCCGTCGCCGCGTTCGTCACGCCGACCGAGGACGACCATCTGGTCGTCGTTACGGCGTCCCTCGCCGAACATTCCCACGTCCTTTCGTCGCCGACCACGACCGGTGACGTCACGGTTATCGACGGCGACGGAACCGTCGTCCTCGACAACCGAAACGTCGGACTGATGAGCACCTACTCGAACGGCGTGGGAACGACCGTCGAACGCGTACTGTCCGGCGAGAGCGATGTCAAACAAGTGTCCGGGGCAAACGGGACGACGATGATGGCCTACACCCCGGTCGTCGGTACGGACTGGGTGTTGCTGTACAACGTTCCCCACGAGACTGCGTTCGCGCTGCAGACGAACGTCACGCGGAACATCGCGATTCTCGTATCGATGGCGGTTCTCGCGCTCGCGGCCGTCGGCCTGACCATCGGTCGCGGAACCGCGAAATCCCTTTCCTCGGTTTCCGGCACGGCCGACCGAATCGCGGCCGGTGAACTCGACACCGAACTGCCGGAAACGGGTCGGCAGGACGAGATGGGCGAACTGTACGGGTCGTTCGAGTCCATGCACGGATACCTGAACACGGTCGCCGACCAAGCCGACGCCCTCGCGCGACAGGAGTTCGACGCACCGGTGTTCGACGAATCCGTTCCGGGGTCGTTCGGTCAGGCCCTCGAACAGATGCGCGACGACCTTCAGGTGATGGTCGAAGACGTCCAACAGGCCCGCGCCGAAGCGGAGGAGGCACAGGCGGACGCCGAGATGGCACAAGACGAGGCGGAAGCGGCGCAGGCGGAAGCGGAGGAACTCAACGCGGCGTTGGAGCGGAAGGCCGCGGAGTTCAGCGTCGTGATGGAGGAAGCGGCGGACGGCGACCTCACCCGGCGCATGGCGACCGATAGCCCGACGGAATCAATGACGGAAATCGCGCGCGGATTCAACGAGATGATCGCCGAACTCGAAGCGACGATACGCGACGTGAACGAGTTCGCGGAGCACGTCGCGGCCGCGAGTCAGGAAGTCACCGCGAGTACCGCCGAAATCGAGCGGGCGAGCGAGCAAGTGACCGAATCGACGCAGGTGATGTCGTCCGGGACGGTGGAACAGTCCGAACGCCTCGAAGAGACCGCCGGGGAGATGAGCGAACTCTCGGCGACCATCGAGGAAGTCGCCGCCGCCGCGGACCAAGTTGCGGATGCGGCCCACGACACGGAAGCACTCGGACAGGACGGCCGGGAGGCGGCGTCGGACGCCATCGAGAAGATGGACGCCATCGAATCGGGGACGGACGAGACGGTCGAACAGGTGACGGACTTGGCCGACGAAATCGACCGCATCGGCGACGTCGTCGAACTCATCCGTTCAATCGCGGACCAAACGAACATGCTCGCGCTGAATGCGAGCATCGAGGCGGCCAGTGCGGACGGGTCCACGGAAGGGTTCGAAGTCGTCGCGGACGAGGTCAAGGAACTGGCGAACGAGACGAAAGAAGCGGTGGTCGACATCGAGCGTCGCATCGACACGGTGAAAGGACAGGCAGACGTGACCGTCTCGGACGTCCGGGAGACACACGAAGCGGTCATCGAGGGGTCCGAAACGGTGCGCGACGCACAGGAATCGCTCCAAGCCATCGTTTCGAACGTCGAGGAGACGACGAGCGGTATCGAGGAGATAAACGACGTGACCGCGGAGCAGGCGACCACGACGGAGGAAGTCGTCACCGCGGTGGACGAGGTGAGTAGAATCAGCGACGAGACGGCCGAGGAGGCCGAAGACGTGGCCGCTGCGGCCGAAGAACAGACCGCTTCGGTCAGCGAAGTCGCTCGGAGCGCCGATGCGCTCGCCGAACAGGCCGAATCGCTGGCCGCCGCCGTGGACGATTTCACGGTCAGCCATCGCGACGGTTCGAAGGACGGACGCTGACTTCGGTTCGGTTTCAGCATTGTCGCCACCACCATCGATTTATCCCGTCGAGGAGACGTGACCACCATGCACGAGCGAGCGAAGGAGTTCGAAACCCGCGCCGCGGATAGGTACGACTTCGACGTGGACGTTCACGAGTTCCCGGAGGGAACGAAAACCGCCGCCGCCGCCGCGAACGCCATCGGTTGTGAGGTCGCACAGATCGCCAGCAGTCTCGTTTTCCGCGCGGACGACGACCTCGTGGTCGTCGTGACCAGCGGGGCGAACCGCGTGAGCGAGGCGGAACTGGCCGAACTGCGCGACGCGTCCCCGTCCGCGGTCGGCATGGCCGACGCCGACGAGATTCGGGAGACCCTCGGGTGGTCCATCGGCGGCGTCCCGCCCTTCTGCCACGAGAGCGACCTGCCCGTCTATCTGGACGAGACGCTGGCCGAGTTCGAAACGGTCTGGGCCGCCGCCGGGACGCCGAAAGCCGTCTTCCCGATTTCGCCCGCCGAACTCGCGGAGTACGCGGACGCGACGCCCGCCCACGTGAGCGAGTGAGTAGGAGCAGAAGTCAGTGGGAGAGCCGAAATCTGTGTCGGAAAGAGTAATTATCCGATGAATCTTCTTTTCCGTCATGACTCTCCTCGGAACGGCGCTGTTGGTGGTGCTGGACGTGACCCTCGGCATGTGGCTCGGCGGAATGGTGTTCTTCTCCTTCGTCGGCGCGCCGACCACGTTCGACGTGTTGGGTGACGGCGCTGGGCAGGTGGTCAACGCCATTTTCCCGAAATACTACGAGTTCGGGAGCATCCTCGGATTCACCGCGGTCAGTGCGGCTATCCTCACGTGGAATCAAGAGGTACTCGACCCGACGGCCACGCTGTTCATCCAACCGCTCATTCTGATCGCGCTGGCGGCGACCATTTACGCGCAGGCACGACTCCTTCCGAAGATGGAAGCGGCGGGCGACGACGGCTTCGCGCGGTACCACAAACAGTCGGTCGTGCTGAACGGCGTCGCGATGCTCGCGGTCGCGGGTGCGCTGGTGCTTTCACACATATGAAGGGAACCTACACGCTCCTCGTCTCGCTCGCATCCGCCGCGGAAATCGAGTTCGGCGCGAAGGGAACCAGAACGCTCGATTCGGGGTGGTACGCCTACACGGGAAGCGCGTTCGGACGTGGTGGCTTCTCACGAATCACACGCCACGCGCGAGTCGCGTCGGGCGAGAACGACGCTCGCCACTGGCACGTCGATTACCTGCTCGGTCATCCCGACACGGAACTCGCGGACGACGTGCGAACCGAGAACGAGGACGTGGAATGTGCGGTTGCCGAGCAACTCGACGGGGAAATCGAGCCAGTTCACGGAATCGGCGCGTCGGACTGTGACTGCGGCACGCATCTCCACTTCGCGGCGGAACGGGAACACCTCCAAACGGCGGTTCGGCGGGCGCACGAATCGTCGGCCGATTCTCCCTCACCGGAAACGGGACACTAGTTTTAATCCCGCGCTCGCCCAATCTCCGAAACGATGGGTGACACCGTACTTACTGACCTTTTCGCGCCGTCTCGTGTCGCCGTCGTGGGAGCCACGGAGAACGAGGGCTCCATCGGTCGCGCCATCGTGACCAACCTCCGCGACGAGTTCGACGGCGAGACGGTGCCCGTGAACCCGAACTACGACGAGGTGTTCGGACTGCACTGCTACCCCGACCTCGCGTCCGCGCCGGACATCGACCTCGCCGTGGTCGTCGTTCCGCCCCGCATCGCCGTGGACGTTGTTCGCGGGGCGGGCGAAGCGGGCGTCCGGAACGTCGTCGTCATCACCGCCGGGTTCGGCGAGACGGGGAGCGAAGGTGCGGAGCGCGAACGAGAACTGCAGGACATCGCGGCCGAGTACGACCTGAACCTCGTTGGCCCCAACAGCCTCGGGGTGATGAGCACGCCGGTCGGCATGAACGCGACGTTCGGCCCGGAGAGCGCCCTGCCGGGGTCGATGTCGTTCATGAGCCAATCGGGGGCGTTCATCACGGCCGTCCTCGACTGGGCCAACGACGAAGGACTCGGGTTCAAGGACGTGGTGTCGCTCGGGAACAAGGCCGTGCTGGACGAGACGGATTTCGTCCGCGCGTGGGGCAAAGACCCCGACACGGACGTCATCCTCGGCTACCTCGAAGGCGTCGAGGACGGCGCGACGTTCATCGACACGGCCCGCGAGGTGACCGACGATACGCCTATCGTGATGGTGAAATCCGGGCGCACCGACGCCGGGGCGCAGGCCGTCTCCTCGCACACCGGAACCCTCGCGGGGAGCGACCGGGCGTACGAGGCGGGCCTCGAACAGGCAGGCGTGCTGCGCGTCGATTCCGTCCAAGAACTGTTCGACTTCGCCCAGATTCTTGCGGGACAACCCCTGCCCGACCGGGACGACGTGGCAATCGTCACGAACGCGGGCGGTCCGGGCGTGATGACCACCGACGCCGTGGGGGATTCGACGCTCTCGCTGGCCTCCTTCTCCGAGGGGACGCTCTCGGAACTGGCCGAGGCCCTGCCGGAGGAGGCGAACATCTACAACCCGATAGACACCATCGGGGACGCCGACATCGCTCGGTTCCGCGACGCCATCGACATCGCGCTCGCGGACGAGAACGTCGGAACCGCCGTCGTGTTGGCCGCGCCGACGGCCGTCATCGACTACGACGACCTCGCCGAGGTGGTCGTGGAACTCCAGGCGAAACACGGGAAGCCGGTTGCCGCGGCGATGATGGGCGGCGAACGGACCGCGGCGGCGGCGGACCGCCTCCGCGAGGGCGGGATTCCGAACTACTTCGACCCGGCCCGCGCGGTGCGGAGTCTGGACGCGCTCACGACGTACCGCGACATCAGCCAGCGCGAGTACGAGGAACCGACCGAATTCGACGTCGACAGGGAGCGAGCATCGGAAATCCTCTCCCGTGCGAAGGAGCGCGGGGACAACCGCCTCGGCGTGGAGGCGATGGACCTCCTTTCGGCGTACGGGATTCCGACGCCGGAAAGCGCCATCGCCGAAACGCCCGAGGACGCCGTCGCCGCCGCGCAGGACATCGACGGGAACGTCGTGATGAAAATCGTCAGCCCGGACATCCTGCACAAGTCCGACATCGGCGGCGTCAAAGTCGGCGTCGAAAACGAGGAGGTGTACGACGCGTACGAGGACCTCGTGACGCGAGCCAGAAACTACCAACCCGACGCGACGATTCTCGGCGTGCAGGTACAGGAGATGGTGGACCTCGATTCGGGCACCGAAACCATCATCGGGATGAACCGCGACCCCCAGTTCGGTCCGCTCCTCCTGTTCGGACTGGGCGGCATCTTCGTGGAGATCATCGAGGACACCACATTTCGCGTCGCGCCGATAAGCGAGCGCGAGGCGAGCGAGATGGTGAACGACATCGAGGCGGCACCCCTGCTCCGCGGGGCGAGGGGCCGCGAACCCGCCGACATCGACGGCGTAATAGAGAGCCTACAACGCCTCTCGCAACTCGTGACCGACTTTCCCGCGATTCTCGAACTGGACGTGAACCCGCTCGTCGCCACCCCGGACGGCGTGCGAGCGATAGACATCCGACTGACCGTGGACACGGACGAACTATGAACACGATACTCGTCACCGCAACCGAAGAAAGTACAGGCAAAACCGCCGTCGCCCTCGCGCTGGCGCGACTCGCACAGGAGCGCGGGCTGTCGGTGGGTTACATGAAACCGAAGGGAACCCGACTCCAGAGCAACGTCGGCAAGACGCTGGACGAGGACCCGATGTTAGCTCGCGAACTGCTCGGTCTGGACGCCGAGATGCACGAAATGGAACCCGTCGTCTACTCGCCGACGTTCATCGAGCAGGCGATTCGAGGCCGCGAAGACCCGGAGGAACTCCGCGAGCAGATCCGGGCGAGTTTCGACTCGCTGTCGGCGGACCACGATCTGATGATAATCGAGGGCGGCGGCGACCTCACGACCGGCGGTATCGTCGGCCTGACGGACCCGGAGGTCGCCGAACTGTTGGACGCGGAGGTCCTTCTCCTCTCGGGCTACGAGACGGCGGGCGACGTCGATGGCCTCCTCGCCGCCGTGGACGACATCGGCGACCGACTGTCCGGCGTGCTGTTCAACGCTGTCTCGAACACGAACTTCGACCCGCTCGATACGGACGTGGTGCCGTTCCTCGAAGGCGAAGGCATCCCCGTTCTCGGCGTCATCCCGCGACAGAAAGACCTCGCGGGAATCAGTGTCGGCGACCTCGCGGCGGAACTCAACGCCGAACTCCTCACGAATGCGGATACCGACGAGTTCGTCGAACGCTTCCTCGTCGGCGCGATGAGCGGCGACAAGGCGCTTCGCTACCTCCGCCGGACGCGGGATGCCGCCCTCGTCACGGGTGGCGACCGGCCCGACCTTCAGACCGTCGCGCTGGAAGCGCCCGGCGTGAAGTGTCTGATCCTGACGGGCGGGTTCCGCCCGCCGGGTGCAGTCATCGGCAAGGCTGAGGGGAAGGGCGTTCCCGTCCTCCTCGTGCAGGCGGACACGCTGACGACCATCGAACGCGCCGAGGACGTGGTGCGAAGCGGTCGAACCCGCGACGAGGCCACCGTCTCCCGGATGGGCGAACTCCTCCACGACCACGCGGACGTGGACGCGCTCCTCGGCGAAGGGGAGACGGACTCCGATACCGATTCCGACACCGACACGGACGAGGAGTAACGGGAGGAATTCAGCATGCCCGACAGCCGGGGGTCTCCGACGACCCGCGGAACGGCCGTCGCGATCGTCGGTGCCGGGCCGGGCGGGTGCGTGTTGAGCTACCTCCTCGCCAGAAGCGGCGTCGATACCGTCCTGCTGGAACGGCACGCGAACCTGGACCGCGAGTTTCGCGGCTACTTCTTCCAACCGCTCGCGGTCAGGTTGTTCGCGGAGATGGGGGTGCTCGACGACGTTTTGACCCTCGACCACGACGAAGTACAGCGGCCCGAAGTGACGGCCTTCGGGCGTTCCTACGAGGTGGTGGACTTCTCCGAACTGCCGAACCCGTACGACTACGGCCTGTTGATGGAACAACCGCCGTTGCTTCGCCTGCTCATCGACCGCGCCGACGAGTTCGAGAACTTCGAGTTCCGCCCGGCGACGACCGTTTCGGACCTCGTTCGCGAGGGTGGCCGCGTCGTCGGCGTGCGGGCGACGGACCGGGAGCGCGACGAGGACCTCGAACTTCGAAGCCGTCTCGTCGTCGGCGCGGACGGTCGCTTCTCGACGGTTCGGAAGGCGGCGGGACTCGACGCCGGTCTGTTCGACTCCGGGGTCGAACTGTTGTGGTTCAAACTCCCGTCCGACGCCGTTCACTCGCCCGCACAGGGTCGTATCGAGGGCGATGGAATCCTCCTCTATTTCGGCCTCGGAAGGGAGGAGGCACAGGCCGGATGGTTCATCGAGAAGGGGACGTATCCCGAGGTCAGAAAACGCGGCATCGAGCGTTTTCGCCGGGAAATCGCCGCGGTGGACCCGGGAATCGCCCGCCGTCTGAAGAGCTTCGACCAGTGTTCGCTGCTCCATATCGAACCCGGACTGACGGAAAAGTGGGTGGACGACGGCCTCCTCCTGCTCGGCGACGCGGCCCACGTCGCCTCGCCGGTCGGCGGGCAGGGCAACGGACTCGCGATTCAGGACGCCGTGGTCGCCCATTCGACGGTCGTGAGCGCCCTCGAAGCGACGACCGACCCGCTCCCCGCGGGTCGTCTCCACCGATTCGAGTCGGTTCGCAGGCCCGCCGTCGAGGAGGTCCTTCGCCTCCAACGGCGCGGCGAGCGTGTCATCACGTGGTACGTGCGAAACGGCGAATCGGCCCCCGATTGGGTGATCACCCCGGCGGTGAAGGGACTGTTTACGGTCGCGCCGAAGTTACCGTTCGTCAGACGAACGTGGCGGACGTTCGCCCTCGGTCCGAACCCGATTTCGGTGGATACGGCGGCGTTCACGCCGGAGTCTTCGTCTCGATAGCACCGTCGAGGGAGTCAGATCCCTCCCCGATCCGCGTTATCGAGCGATTTTCTCGTACGCTCACACACCGATTCCACGCACACCCGCGAGTAGATCGGGCAGTTACGACGACGTCACGGACTGGATGCAAATCGACGTGCCGGGCGTCCGGCAGGCGCAGGACGTTGACCACCACATCCGTCAGAGAACTACTACCAAGTGCGACGGGCACGACCCCCAACTCGACGACAAACCGAAGTCCCACGACGCGTCGCGCTTCTGGAAACGGCCCGTTTCGGGCGTCGAAAATCGAGAAACGGTTCGTTCCGTTTTGGCGGAGGTGTGTCGGTTCCCCCGCGGCGTTTCGCCGGTCAGTCCGCGTATTGGGTCGGAACGTACTTCGAGAACGTCGTTTCGTGTTCGTCGTCAGATTCGGTTCCGAGCGGGTTCGGGGACCGAAGCGCCGCGATGAGGCTCCACATGATCCCCGTGAGCAGGGAACCGGTGGCGGAAAGGCTCATCCCGAGCGTGAGGAAGGCGGTTCCGTAGACGATACCGATAACGGCCGATGGGAGGGACGTTCCGAGCGGGACGTTCGCCATCGAATCGCGGAGGGTCGGCACGAGAACGACGAGGGAGAAGACGCTTCCACAGAGGAATACGATGTCTTGCCACATTATCGTTCGACCTCCACTGTGTTTGCTTCGTTGGTTATTTCGTTCATCGACGCAGCGTAGTTGACCGCTGTTGATATAGTTTACTCATCACCGAGTAAATATTTCGACAGAGTGTACCACGGCAATCTCTCCCTAAGAATAGTGCTACCGCTGAACTCGTCATAACTTACCATACACGGGATGTTGTCATCGAAAAACGAGAGTGCGGTCGGTCGTTTTTCGGGACCGCTCACTCGGGAACCGAAATCATCCCTTTCACGGTTCCGGACTCCTTCGCCCGTTCGAAGGCCGCATCGACATCGGTCAGTGTCATCTCGAAATCCACGATTCCTTCGACGTCGACCGCACCGTCGGCCAGCAGTTGGATTGCCGCAGGGTACGTGTTCTGGTAGCGAAACGACCCATGGAAGTCGAGTTCGTTGTCGATGATGTCGCCCGTATCCAGCGGGATTTCCGCGTCCTGTGCGAGGCCGACGAGGACGACGGTTCCGCCGCGCCGAACCGCGTCGATGGTCGTTCGAATCGCGGGAACGGCACCGGACGCTTCGATGACCACGTCCACGCCCGCTCCGTCGGTGCGGTCGGAGACGGCCCCCGCGAGGTCCGTTTCGCTCACGTCGATGGTCGCATCCGCGCCCCGTTCCTCGGCTAAGGCGAGTTTTTCGGGGACGACGTCCGAGATGAACACTTCCGTCGCACCGGCGGCCTTCGCGGCCTCCATCGCCAGCAGGCCGATGGGACCGCACCCGCTGACGAGGACGGAGTCACCGACGCCGACGTCCCCGCGCCGGGCGGCGTGGATGCCGACGCTCAACGGTTCACACAGCGCGCCCTCGCGGGTCGAAACGGAGTCGGGGAGTCGGTACGCGAAGTCGGCGGGCCACGCGACGAACTCCGCGAACGCGCCGTCGTCCGGCGGCGTCGCCATGAACGTCACGTCGGGACAGAGGTTGTACTCGCCGCGCTTGCAGTGGGCACACCGCCGACAGGGGACGCCCGGTTCGAGCGTCACGCGGTCGCCGACGTCGAAATCGCCTTCGGCGTTTTCGCCAACCGAGACGACTTCGCCCGCGCTCTCGTGCCCGAGGATGAGCGGCGATTCGACCACGTAGTCGCCGATGCGGCCGTGTTCGTAGTAGTGGACGTCGGACCCGCAGATGCCGACCTGGCCGATTTCGACGACTACCTCGTCCGAACCGGGGGCTGGTTTGTCACGCTCTTCGACGACGAAGGAACCGGGTTCTTCGAGGACTGCAACTCGCATACGCCACGTTCGTGCCGGGCGATGGTGAACGTTGGTGTCGGTTTCGCTCGGCAAGAATTATTACCTAGTAATATGACTGAGTAATTGATGTCGGAAACACAACTCCACCGCGCTCGTTCCGGCGAACTGACCGCGGCGATGAAACGGGTGGCGGAGCGGGAGAGCAGGGACCCAGAGACGATTCGGCGCGCGATCGCCGAGGGACAGGCGGTCATCCCGAACAACCACGAACACGACGTGCTCGACCCGATGATAATCGGGCGAGAGTTCGCCACGAAGGTCAACGCGAACATCGGCAACAGCGAGACGACGAGCAACCCCGAGGAAGAACTCCGAAAGCTCCACGCGGCGGTTCACTACGGCGCGGACACCGTGATGGACTTGAGCACCGGTGCGAACCTCGATTCGATTCGTGAGACGAACGTCGAACACTCCCCGGTTCCGGTCGGAACCGTTCCGATTTACGAGGCGGTCACGCGCGTCGACGACGTCGCCGACCTCACGCCCGAGTTACTGCTCGATGTCATCGAGAAACAGGCCCGGCAGGGCGTCGATTACATGACCGTCCACGCGGGCGTGTTGCTGGAACACGTCCCGCTCACCAACGGTCGGAAGACCGGCATCGTCTCGCGCGGCGGGTCGATTCTCGCCAAGTGGATGGAGGAGAACGAGGCCCAAAACCCGCTGTACACGCACTTCGAGCGAATTTGTGCGATTTTCGCCGAGTACGACGTGACGTTCAGCCTCGGCGACGGCCTTCGGCCCGGTTGCCTCGCCGACGCGTGCGACGACGCGCAGTTCGCCGAACTGGAGACGTTGGGCGAACTGACCCGAACGGCACGGGACCACGGCGTACAGGTGATGGTCGAAGGGCCGGGCCACGTCCCGATGAACGATATCGAAACGAACGTCGAACGCCAGCAGGAGGTCTGTGACGGCGCTCCGTTCTACGTCCTCGGCCCGTTGGTGACCGACATCGCGCCCGGGTACGACCACATCACGAGCGCCATCGGTGCCACCGAGGCCGCCCGGGCCGGAGCGGCCATGCTGTGTTACGTGACGCCGAAAGAGCACCTCGGACTCCCCGAGGAGGAGGACGTTCGAGACGGCCTCGCGGCGTACCGAATCGCGGCCCACGCGGCGGACGTCGCAACCGGCCAACCGGGTGCCCGCGACTGGGACGACGCGCTCTCGGAGGCCCGCTACGAGTTCGACTGGTCACGACAGTTCGAACTCGCCCTCGACCCGGAACGGGCACGAGCGTACCACGACCAGTCTCTCCCCGGCGATAACTACAAGAAAGCGCGCTACTGCTCGATGTGCGGTGTGGAGTTCTGTTCGATGCGCATCGACCAGGACGCGCGGGACGGCGACGGCGACATGGAATCGATAGACGGAGAGACGGACCTGACGGACTCGTCCGCGGCGGCGGCGAACCTGCCGCCGACGGGGACACACGACACGCGTTCGGTTCCGGACCTACCGTCGTTCGCGGAGCACGCCAGCGAAGGCCACGGCGACGATTGAAGCGGGGCGAGGAGCGTAGAGAGCTAGCGAGTCGGAAGCGTATCCCGACGCTCCACGTCCGAGCCACGGTGTTCCGGCGTCCCGACCGGACTCACGGCCCGGAAGACGGTCTCGGGGTCGCGGGTCTTCCGCCAGTGCCACCGCGTCTTCGCGAGGAGTACGAGTTTTCGAACCGTTCCCAGCGACGGTTCTCGGGAGAGAACGTCGTAGCCCTGCGCTCGAATCTCGCGGTGGTACTCCGCGTAGAGCACCGCCGCGAGCAACACCGCGAACTGGCAGTCCTCGGGGAGGTAGCGGATTCCGGCGACGCCCTCCCGATACAGGGCTTCGGCGCGTCGGAGCTCGTCCTGCATGACTTCGGCGAATCCGTCGTCGAATTCGAGGCGTCGTATCTGTTCGTCGCTTACGCCGTACCGCGAGCGGGTCGTTCGCGGCAGGTAGATTCGATTCCTGTCCACGATGTCCTCGCGCACGTCCCGGAGGAAGTTCGTGAGCTGGAATGCCTCGCCGAGCGACGTCGCGTGGGGACGTGCTCGCTCCGGATTGGCGGGGTTCATCACCGACGTCATCATCTGTCCGACGGCGGCGGCGGACCCTCGCATGTACGTCTCCAGTTCCTCGTAGGTCTCGTAGCGCGACGTCTCGATGTCCGACGCCATCGCGTCGATGAAGACGATGACCTCCTCGTCCTCGATGCCGTGTGATTCACAGAGGTCGTGAAACGCCTCCAGAACCGGGTCTTCGGGGGGCTCTTCTCCGAGCGCCTGTTTTCGAAGCGATTCCAACCGCTCGGCTTGCTCGTCGGGCGGGACGTCGGCGGCGTCGTCCACCACCTCGTCGCAGATTCGAAAGAAGCCGTACAACACATACGTCGGGTGGCGCACTCGCTCGGGCAACAGCCGAGTCGCGAGATGGAACGTTTTCCCGGTCTGCTGCTGTATCGCCTTCCCCGCCTCTATGTGTGTGTCCTTCATGGCGTCGAACCCCGAGAATACCAGTTGGTACGCTGTCATTCTGAAAAAAGACGATGCCAAACCTGTTAGGCACTCTCCGAAACAACCTATCTACTTTCGATAATTTTTCGGATGATGAATGTCCACCGATAATAAAATTGATAGTCGGGTAGTCGCTAGGGGGGAATAACAATGAACAGACGTGCCTTTCTCGCGGCGGGTGCGGTTTCAGCCGTGGGATTAAGCGGATGTCTCGGATTGGGGGGCGGTTCCGGCGGTTCGAAACACAAGTCCGAGGAGGGGTACGATACGAAGGAACAGGACGGCGTGTACGTCCCGCTTGCCCCGCTTTCGGACACCCACGAGTGGTACAAAAACGACTCCGCGAAATTCGCGGACGCACGGGGGAGAAAGCAGTACACGACGTCGCACATCAAGGGAGCGGCACTGAGTACGGCACCCGACGGCCTGTCCAAGGATGACCCCGTCGCTTCGTGGTCCAAGGACCAGAAAATCGTCTGTTACTGTGGCTGTCCCCACCACCTCTCGTCGATGCGCGCCGCAACTCTGCTCAACAACGGGTATACGAACGTCTACGTCATCGACGAAGGATTCTGGGCGTGGCACGAGAAGGGCTATCCGGTGAGCGGCGAGAACACGTCGTACACACCTCCGACGTACGAAATCAACGGACTCGACGCCGCGTCAATCGGCGGGACGGCGTGGGCGCGTCACCTCGAATCGGGACAGATGGAGGCGACGGATATCAAAGAAGACGGTTCCTATTCGCTCCATCTCACGTTCTACGACGTGACCCCGGAATCGGAGATCCGGATTCGAACGCCCGACTACGAGGTGTCGGGGACGCTCTCCCAACTGTCCTCGCGGGTCGTCAAAGGGTAACGCTCGTCGTATCAACACGGAATCACGGCGGACGCGTTTCTCAAGGCTTATATCCCTCGTCGCGAGTGACGACACTCAATGATTCGGTGCAGTCAGGACGGGTGCGGATGGGTCGCCATCGCGCCGTCGGAGCGGGCCGCGTGGAAACAGTACGAATCGCATCTCCTCGGAACGCACGTCGAGACGGTCGAAACGGAGGTTCCCGACGGGCACGTGCAGGTGCGAACCGAGAACGGCGAGTGGAAGACGATGACGCGCGAGCAGGCGCGGGAGTTCCACGAGGAGTAGGCGAAGGTTAGGCATGCAGTTCCCTGTCCGTCGGGTCCTCCAAATCACCGAGGACGACTTCGAAGGCGTCCGTCACCGTCAGCAACCCGATGACGTCGCTTCCGTCCAACACCAGCGCGAGTTCCTGATTTTGGGCCTGAAAGAGGTCGATAGCGTCGGCCACAGTCGTATCACCCGCGACCGTCATCGGGTCGTGTGCGATGTCGGTCAGCGAAACGTCGCCCGACATGAGGCCGTCGTACCGTCCGATGACCGTCGGCGTGTAGACGATTCCCCGAAATTCGTCGAGCGACCCGTCGATGAGCGGGAACCGGACGACCGGGTTCTCCCGCATCCGTTCGATGTTCTCCTCGATGGAGTCCTCGGTCGAGAGGGCGATGATGTCCTCCCGCGGAATCATGACGTCACGAACCGGGACGCGCTCGATTTTGAGCGCGGACAGGATTTCCTCTTCGCGCTCCTCCGGGAGGTCTTCGACCTCGCCGAGAACGTCGCCCATCTCGCGATGGAGGTCCGCTCGACTGGCTATCTGCCGCTCACCGTCCTCGCCGTCCTCGGCCTCCGTCCACGAGCGTTCGATTTCGACGCCGAACAGGGAGAGGAGGCTCTTTGCGATCTTGTCCGCGAGGATGATGACGGGGGACATGAGTTTCGTCCACCAGTAGAGGATTCCCGACCCGTACCGCGCCGCGAACTTCGTCCGTTCGATGCCGAAGTAGGTCGGTGCCTGTTCGCCGACGATGACGTGGAGGAGGTTGATGAGGGCGAGTGCAAAAATCACGGAAAGGGCTTCGGTGGACCCATTACCGAGGCCGATGGCGTTGATGACCGGGTGGAACAGCGCCACGACTGCGGGTTCGGCGACCACACCCAATCCGACGCTGGCGATAGTGATGCCGACCTGGCACCCGGAGAGATAGATTTCGAGGCGGTCGGTCATGTCCCACGCGCGTTGCAGTCCCTTCGAATTCTCGAACTCGGATTTGTCGAACTGCCGTACCCGCGTCATGGCGAACTCCGTGACGACGAAGTAGGCGTTCATCAACAGGAGAAACACTCCACCGAGCAGGCGAAGTACAGTGAGGAGATCAACCATCAGGTGCCTCTCCATCGGGCAGGGTGGTAACGTTGATGGCAAGCCGATGAAAATTCCCTCTATCATCGAGCAGAATAAAAAATATCGAGCGACACGTCTCGAAGAAACCGTCCATCCCCGTTTCGGGACGCACCGCATTCGGTCGGACGCTACTTTCGTCCCGCGTAAACCGCCGGAAGGAGCAGAACACGCCCTGTGTGGATCGTTTCTCCGTTGCGACGGGAGATGTGCTAGTGAACTTATGTCATACTAGAAACCGAAACCTCCATCTTTTTGGTGGGTCTGTCAGTAGTATTCTAACAACAGCTATGGCAATACAGCTTCATAGCCGTGGAGGGCGTCCGTGACGCTCCTCGACCGGCTTTTCGAAAACGTAACCAAGCACAGTCGGGCAATCATCGCCGTGCTCGTCGTCCTGACGGTTCTCGTCGGGGCCGGTGCGCCGATGATAGAGCAATCCTCGTCGCTCGACCAGTTCCAAAGCGACAGCCCGGCCGCGAAGAAACTGAACTACATCAACTCGAACTTCACGACGGGCAACGAGAACACGACCACTGTACAGGTCATCGTGAAAGGCGACAACGTCCTGTCGAAGGAGGCGATGGTCAACTCGTTAGAGTTCCAACAGCGCCTTCGGGACAACCAAACCATCAACGGCACGTTGGCGGAGGACACCGCCACCAGCGGCGTCGCAAACGTCATCGCCATCTCCGCGATTCAACAGGGAAAGGTCGCGGAGCTCAAGGCGTCGGGTGCGGAACTCCAGCGGCGGAGCCAGCAACTCAACCGGACGGCAGCCGGGCTGAGCGACGCGCTCAATCGGACGCGTGCGTTGCAGGTGAAGTACGACAAGTTGAACGCCTCCTACCAGTCGGGCGAGGTGGACAACGAGTCCTACCGGACGCAGTCGGCGACGCTCGAAACCCAACTCGCACGGGTGCGGGCGTCGGCGACGGCGAACCTCTCGACGGAGCAGTCCGCGACGTTCAACAAATCCGCACAGCAGGCACGCGGCCTGCAGGCCAAACTCGACGGGCTGAACGCCTCCTACCGGTCGGGCGAAATCAACCAATCGACCTACGAGCAGCGGGCAGGCGAAATCCAGCCCCAGTTCGGCAAGGTGTACAAACTCGGTACACAAGGCGTGCTGGCGGACGAGTACGAGAAACTCGGCGAGCGGAGCGAAAAACTGCAGCAAAAGCGGAACGCGCTCCAAAACGGCTCGATGCCGACCATCGCCGAGCAACTCGACCAGTTGCGCTCGATGAACCAGTCGCAGATAGACTCGATGACGTCGGCCGTTCTCTCCGGTGACGGGGGCGGTTCGGGCGGCATGTCGAGTCAGGCACTGGCGTTCATGCCGACGTCCTACGACACCGGTTCCACCGAGGCGAACGCGACGATGTTGGTCATCTTCCAGAAACAGGAGAGCCAGTCGTCGATGGAGGGCCAAGCCTCCGACACGCTCGTCACCACCCAAAAGGGAATCAAAACGATCGCGAACGAGGAGTTCGACGAAGCCCTCGTCTTCGGGAGCGGCATCATCAGCGAGGAGATCAACCAGTCGATGGCCGACAGCCTCGCCATCGTCGGGCCGCTGGCGCTGTTGTTCGTCGTCCTGACGCTCATCGTCGCCTACCGCGACCTCCTCGACATCCTGCTCGGCGTCCTCGGTATCGTCTTCGTCCTCGTCTGGACGTTCGGCTTCATGGGCTGGGCCGGAATCACGTTCAACCAGATGTTCATCGCGGTTCCCGTCCTCCTCATCGGGCTAGCCATCGACTACGCGATTCACGTCTTCATGCGGCACCGCGAGGAACGGGAGACGAACCCCGACGAGGACGTTCGGGGGTCGATGCGCGTCGCGCTCGTCAGCGTCGGTGCGGCCCTGACGTGGGTGACCGCGACGACTGTCATCGGCTTCCTCTCGAATCTGGTCAGCCCCCTCCCGCCGATTCAGGACTTCGGTATCGTGAGTTCGGTCGGTATCATCGCGGCGCTGATAATCTTCGGCGGGTTGATTCCCGCCCTCAAACTGGAACTCGATGCGCTCCTCGAATCGCGGGGATACAACCGCAAGAAGCGCGCGTTCGGGACCGGCGGCGGTGCTATCGGTCGCCTCTTGACGGTCGGCGCAACCGCGGCGCGGAAAGCGCCGCTCGCGGTCATCGTCCTCACCCTCCTCGTCAGCGCGGCGGGCGGCTACGGGGCGACGAAAGTGGACACGAGCTTCTCGCAGGAGGACTTCCTCGCGGACAGTCCGCCACACTGGACGAAACAGCTCCCGGAACCGTTCAAGCCCGGCGAGTACTCCGCGAAGCAGAACCTCGATTACGTAAACGACAACTTCGTCAGGCAGGACTCACAGGCCCAACTACTGATACAGGGCGATATCACCCGCGATGATACGCTCGAACAGGTGCATCGGGCACGGGAGCAAGCGGCGGAAAAGGACGTCACGCTCACCCTCTCGAACGGCGAACCACAGGTACAGGGGCCGCTAACGGTGATGAACCAAGTCGCCGCACAGAACCAAACGTTCAATCAGACGTTCACCGCGGCGGACACGGACGGTGACGGCGTCCCCGACAAGGACCTGAAGAAGGTCTACGACGGGTTGTTCGCCGCCGCCCCCGACCAAGCCGCGGGCGTGATTCACCGCGATGACGGCGACTACGACGCGCTCCGTGTCGCCATCTCGTTGAAAGGCGGCGCGTCGAGTTCGGCGGTCACGACGCAGATGCGCGACGTGGCCGACTCCTTCGAGGGTCTCACCGCGACGGCGACGGGACAGTCCATCGTCTTCGAAATCGTGCAGGACGACCTGCTCAACACGGTCATCGAGAGCCTCGTCATCACGATGGTCGCCGTGTTCGCGTTCCTGATGCTCATCTACCGCATCACGGAAGGCAGCGCGACCCTCGGGGCGGTCACCCTGCTCCCGGTCGTGTTCAGCGTGGCGTGGATTCTGGGGACGATGTACCTCCTCGGAATGCCGTTCAACATCCTGACCGGCATGATTACGAGCCTCACGGTCGGGTTGGGCGTCGCGTACAGCATCCACCTCTCCGAGCGGTACAACGTGGAACTCGAACGACAGGGCTCGGTGTGGGACGCGCTCCACGTCAGCCTCACCGGAACCGGTGGTGCGCTGCTGGGCAGTGCAGCGACGACGGTGGGTGGTTTCGGCGTCCTCTCCTTCGCCATCCTGCCCGCGCTCCAGCAGTTCGGGATCATCACCGGACTGACCATCATCTACGCGTTCGTCGCCAGCGTGCTGGTCCTCCCGAGTTTGCTCGTCATCTGGACGCGCTACTTCGGACCGGGTGCGCGCGGAACCATCGAAACTAAGTCCGAAACGACCGCAACCCCGAGTGAGGACTGAAATGGACGAAGCTGACGCCATCGACGCGCTGACCGACCTCGGCCTCTCGAACTACGAGGCCAAGGTGTTCGTTGCACTCCAGAAGTTGGGCACCGGCACCGCGCGGGATATCCATGGCGTCACCGACGTGCCGCGGTCACAGGTGTACGGCGCGGCCGAAGACCTCCAAGAACGCGGTTTGGTGGAGGTAAAACAGTCGAAACCGATTCAGTACCGACCGGTGAGTTTGGAGGCGGCGAAATCGCTACTCCGGGACCAGTTCGAGCGCACGCAGGAACAGGCGTTCGACTACCTCGAAACGGCGAAAAACGAGTTCGTCGACGACGAAGCGGAACGCGAAGACGTGTGGTCTATCGATGGCAGCGACGCGATCACCAGTCGAATCGAGCAGTTGATAGCGGAAGCGGAGTCGCGAATCCTCTTCGGCGTTCACGACGAGTCGGTGTTCGTCGAATCGGTCATCGAGAAATTGGAAGAGCGGGCGAACGCGGGCGTGGACATCCTCATCATCGCGCCACACCCCGTCCTCGAAGACCGTTTGAGCGAACTGAACGTCGTCATCCCCCCGAGCGAGAAGCAGGAAGGCCCCGCGGGACGCCTCCTCATCGTGGACGACGACACCGTGCTCATCAGCATTCTCGGCGAACACGAGAGCGCCATCTGGAGTTCCCAAACCGGGTTCGCGGAAATCCTGTGTCAAACCGTCAGTTCGCACATCCAGGACGAGATCGGCGAATAACCCGACACGCCTTTCTTTCCGTCCACTGTACGTCTGGTATGAACCCGAGACGACGGCTCGCCAGAAACCTGCTCTCGGAGTCACGGGCGTACGGTTACACGCTTTCGATTTGGGGGGGCGGCGGACTTCTGTTGACGCGATTCGGCACGCCCACAGCGATCGATGTGTTTGCGTACGTCGGCGGTGCAATCGCGGCGTTCGCGCTCCTCGCGCTCTTCACGTTCGGCGACTTCGTGGTCGAACCCGACATGACGAGGGAGATACGGGCGACGTCGTTCGTCCACGTCGTCGCGACCCTCGGAAACCTCATCGTTAGCTACCTCCTGACGTTCGTGCTTCACGGATTCGTCGCGTTCCTCGTCGTTGGAGTACAGACCACGTTCACTTACAACGTCCTCCTCCTTCCCGAGGAGTACGTGGCCCACCTGATCGGCGGGTCTGTCCGGTAACTTAACTAGCAGGACGAACAACGGTTTCCCATGGCATGGTACGCTGTCGAGGCGTTGGAGGACGCCATCGAGGGAACGCGGGAGTTTCTCTTTCCGCCGGATGTGGGTACGTGGCTTCGACTCGCAGTCGTTGTATTCTTCCTCGGGGGGTTCGGCACGGCGTCTCCGTTCCAAGGCGGCACGCAGTTCTCGACCGGTTCGGACCAACCGGTTCCGTCACCGCCGAGTAACGTCTCGGTTCCCGTCGATATCCTGACGCTGGTGGCCGTCCTCATCGTCGTCGCCGTCTCTATAGCGATACTGTTCCTCCTCGTCGGGTCGGTGATGGAGTTCGTCTTCATCGAGTCGCTTCGAACGCGGGAGGTTCACGTCAGGAGATATGCAGGGGAGTATTTCGGGCAGGGACTTCGCCTGTTCGCGTTTCGACTGGTTCTCTTTCTCGTCGTCTTTCTGCCGGTCCTCGGCCTCGTCTTATTCGCCCTTTCGGCGTTCTCGTCCGGACCGTCGACGATCACGTTCGGAACGCTGCTGGTTTTCCTTCCCATCTTCGCCATCCTCGTCTTCTTCGTCGCGCTCGTCAATGGATTGACGACTGACTTCGTCGTTCCCGTGATGGTCGCTCGCGAACACAGCGAACCGACGGGAAGGCAGGACTCGTGGCTTCGCGAGCACGGGGTGATAGCCGGATGGCGAGCGTTCTGGCCGACGCTCCGTCGCGAGTGGAAACAGTTCGGTATCTACCTCGTCCTCAAGTTCTTCCTCGCCATCGCGGTGGGATTTCTCGTCTCCATCGCGGCGGGCATCCTCGCGGTTCTCCTGTTGATTCCGTTCGTCGTCATCGGCCTCCTCGTGGTCGTCGCGTTCGGCGGATTATCCGCCGTCGGGACGACGCTCGCGAACCCGCTGGCGCTGGCTCTGTTCGGTCTGCTCGTCCTCGCGTACGTCGTCTGCCTCCTCGTGACGCTCGCCGTCGTCCGCGTACCGATTCGGACGTATCTCGGTTACTTCTCGCTGTTCGTGCTGGGAGACACGGAGGACAAGTTCGACCTCATCCCGGCGCTTCGGGAGAAAATCCGCGACAGTGACTCGACTCGGCCTTAGAGTTTCGCGTCGAGTTGCCGACCCACGGCGTCGTCGCCGACCGGTCCGCAGTCCCGAGCGAGGTGAACGAGCGGGGCGTTTTCCATCCGTAGCCACGCGCCGTCACGGTCGCTGGTGACGGTGACGGAGCGTTGGGTTCGCGGGAGACCGTTCGCCCGAACGCCGTCGGTTCGCTCGCGGACGCCGACCATCTGGAGGTGTTCGCTGGGAAGTTCGGTGACGACGAACCGGTACGTCGGTAGATCGGGGTCGTGCTCACGGAGGGCGTTTCGGTACTCGCGCGCGAGGTCGGCGGCGCGCATCGCGTCGTCGTGGGATTCGAAGCGAGTGCCGGTTATCGGCGTGGGGCATTCGCCGGATTCGGCGGCGACGACGGAGAAGGGACCGGACTCGACCGCTAACTCTTCGATTTCGCGTCGGGTTCGGCTGAGGATGTCGTCCATGTTTAGGCTAACCTAATTTAGGTTTAGGATAGCCTAAAAGCGTTGCGACTCACTCCGTGAGGTCGGCGAGGAGGTGCTCGGCGAGGCGTTTGTCGAGCGGGTCGTTCGCGTTGCCGCATTGTGGGGACTGTACGCAGGAGGGACACCCCGACTCGCAGTCGCAGGCGCGAAGCATCTCCCGCGTGTTCGCCATGAGCGATTCGACGGTTTCGTACCCGTTGCGCGTCAGGCCGACGCCGCCGGGATAGCCGTCGTAGATGAAAATCGTGCTCGTGCCCGTGTGCGGATGCAGCGGCGTGGAGAGGCCGCCGATATCGCCGCGGTCACAGAGGAGTTCGAGCGGGAAGAGCGAAATCATCCCGTGTTCGGCGGCGTGAATCGCGCCGTTGAAATCGCCGTCCATCGCCCGCAACTCGCGCTCCAGATCGTCGGGAATCGTGAAGTAGAGCGCCTTGGTCCGAAGGGTGAGTTCCGGGAGGGAGAGCGATTCCTGTCCGAGCGTCTCACCTCGTTTTGCATCACGCCGTTCGAATCCGGTGATTCGCTTTCGCATGGTCACGTCGGCGAAGCGGACGAGACAGTCCCCACGGGTCGAGAGCGCCTTTTCGGACAAATCCTCCTCGACGGTGATCTCCTTGTCGGTCAGCGTCTTGGTGTGATAGTCCGCCCACGTCGGGGAGAGTTCGGCCACGTCCCGCGACAGGTCGAGGTCGACCACCTCGTAGGACTGACCCTGCTGGTGGTATATCGCGCCGGGGTGGGCGTCGTTCAGCGCGTCGCTGAACGGAAGCGAGGCGATGACCTCGCCGCGCGACCTGTCGAGGAGGTCGATTTCGCGGTCGTCGATGGTGCGAAGGCTCATCTCGTGCTGGGGACTGCCGTTGCCGTCGTACACCCAGCGGACCCCGCCGTTCGTTTGCCGTCGTTCGAGCTCTCCCCGTGCTTCGAGTTCGGTGACGAGTCCGGGGAACGTCGGGCCGAAGTACCTCTCGTCCTCCGGGGAAAGCCACGTCTCGCGCGCGGCGGAGGTGACGTGCGATGGCAGTAACTCCTCGTTTTCGGGGTTGACGACCGCCCGTTCGGGGTCGCCCGAGAAGAACTCGTCCGGGTTCGCCATGAGGTACTGGTCCAACTGGTCCTCGCCCGCGACGAGCGCGACGAGGCTGGGGTCCGTGCCGCGTCCCGCCCGCCCGGCCTGTTGGAACGCCGCCATTCGCGTGCCGGGATAGCCGTCGAGCAGGACGGCGTCGAGGCCGCCGATATCGACGCCGAGTTCCAGCGCGTTCGTGCTCCACGCGCCGCGAACTGCCCCGGAGTGCAAGCCTTCTTCGAGTTCCCGGCGGCGGTCGTTGCGTAGGGCCGCCTGATACGCCGCGATATCGTCGGCGAGCGAACGCTCGCCGCGCCGCCTGAGTTCGTCCGCGCTCTCCATCGCGTACTGTTCGGCGGCCTGCCGGGCGCGGGTGAAGGCCAACGTCTGGTAGTCGTTTCCCACGAGGTCGGCGAAGAGCCGCTTCGTCTCGCCGTGGTTCGACTTCCGACGTTTCGCGCCGCCGTAGCGGTCGTCCTCGTACTCCGGCGGGTTCCAGAGGAGCCAGTGGGTCGGTCCGGTGCGACTCGTGTTCTCGTCCACGAGGGCGAAGGACGATTCCGGCTGATCCGTCACGGCGCTCGCGTGTTCGACGGGGTTGCCGATGGTCGCGGAACAGCAGACGAACTGCGGGGAAGAGTCGAATCGGTCGCAAATTCGCGCGAGTCTGCGGAGGACGAGCGCGACGTGGCTGCCGAAGACGCCGCGATACTCGTGCACTTCGTCGATGACGACCGTCTCCAACCCCTTGAAAAACCAGTCCCAGAGGCGGTGGGCGTACGGGAGCAGGGCGTAGTGGAGCATGTCGGGCGTCGTGAGGACGACGGTCGGCCGTCGGTCGCGGACGGCCCGCTTTTCGTTCTTGTCGAGTCGTCCGGTGTACTGGGCCACCGAGACGCGACTGCCGAACCCCAAGTCGCGGGCGAGATCGGAGAGCGTCTCCTCCTGGTCGTTGATGAGGGCGTTCTGCGGCGCGACGTAGAGGGTCCGCCCGCCGTGGTCCATGGCGCGTTCGAACGCCGGAATCGTGTACGCGAGGCTCTTCCCGCTCGCGGTTTGCGTGGCGACGACGGCGTTCTCGCCGCCGCGAATCGCTTCGACGGTTTCGACTTGGTGCCGGTAGAGTCGCTCGATGCCGCGCCCTTCGAGGGCCGATGCCAGCCGCGATTCGAGCGAGAGGTCGCGAAACTCGCCGTCGTTCCCCGCAACCGTCTCGTGACGGGCGATTTGGCCCTCGTAGTACGGTCGCCCGCGAAGCCAGTCGATGGTGTCCTGCACTGTGCGGGGGTTGGGTTCGGGTGACCTAACCGGTTTCGTCCGTGGCAGGTGTCGGGAAAATCACGGGAACTACCCCTCGTCGGAGTACAATACCGACGGAATGGGTTCCACGACGTCCTCCCCGTACGACCACGAGATGATTCCGTAGTCGGCCAGTCGCGGCAGGTGTTCCTGTTCGAGCCGAAAGCGTACTCGCTCCTGTTCGGACTGCGATACGTTCGTCACGGGCGTCCCGTCACATCGGCTCGCCACGTCCGCCGCCACCCGCGAGATCGGCGTCTCGGCTTCCTGCTCGCTGAGGTACAGGACGAGGTGCCGTCGTTGTTCGTTCTTGAGCAACTCGTAGACCCAATCCGACGTTGCGGTGAGTGACTCGGCACCGACCGTATCCAAGAATCGCAGCAACTCCATGAGTTCCCCCTCTCCACAGTTCGACCCATCACCCATACCCGTTCTAGTACACTGACGGGTATGAATCACCCGATGGTGGCGATATGTCCTACGGTTGCCCGTCCTCCCCCGTCACCGGTCGGCGAAGGCCGCCCTGTGGAGGACGACGATATCGTCATGAACGGTGATTCGAGCCGACTCCCCCTCGAAATCGGAGTTATCATCGGGGTTCATCTCGATACCGTTAGCTGATATAACGAAAAACCGGTACAAGGGCTTTTGACCGTGCGGAGACTACCGCTACGAGACTATGGGCACGACGCAGGATGGTTCTACCTTGCCGTTCATGTGCGGCGTAGAGGAACCGACGCGGTTGCAGTACGACTGGGGGAGCGAGGAACCGTTAGGTACGTACATCGTCCAACGGATGGCCGAGCGTGCGCAGGTTGATTCCACCGGCGTCCCGGAATCGCTGTACGGGTGCATCGACCCCGATGCGCTGGAGGACTTGTTCCGACCGCTCGTCGACGGAACCCCCCGACGGAACGGTGAAGTAACGTTCACGTTCGCGGGCCACTACGTTACCGCGAACAGCGACGGAACGATAGAAATCGAGTCCGAACTCGGGCGATTGAAGCGAACCGGCGGAAACATACTACTCACCGGCGACGTACCGGTGGACGTTTTCGAGGAGTTGAGCGTGCAGTTCTTGGGAGAACCGGACTACGACAGAACGCATCTGTTCGCGCTTTACGGACGTGATACGGGCGTGGCCCGGACGCGACTCGAACGGGCGAACGCGAACCTCGACAACGCACGGGTCCTCTCCCACGAAGCGGCGGTGCGTTCGGCGACGGAAGTGCGAACGGAGAGCCAACCGACCAGACCGGCCGTATCGCCGGTAGCGGGGTCAATCGACGACTTCCAAACCGAGATTCTGGACGAGATATTCGAACTACAGTACCACCGAAAGGGGCTCGACCCGGGGCAGTTACGGTTCTGTATGGACTCGCTACAGTTCATTTCGGACGAGGAAGAAGCGGACGCGGTGGAGGAGTTCGTGCGAAACGTTACGGAAACCGTCGAGGAGGTGGCCGGACTGGGCCAGTACGTCTTCCCGGGGGCGTACGACTCCGCTCAGGTCCAAGCGGTCGAACCGCTGTTCGACGTAACTATCGAGCTGAAAATCGACGAGGGCGGGCCGACGCAGCGATGGCACCTTCACGACACTGAATACACGACCACGTGGTTCCCGCTCTGACGATTTCCGCGCTCGGTTTCCGACTGACCGATCTCACCGCGGCGGTTACGGAACGCCCTCGACGAGCCAGCCCACAGAATTGAAATGAAGCCGATATTTCGTCCCAGTTCCGAGTTCGACGGGATTACCGTCGTCGACCCGATTCATCGACGGCAGTTCCCGATTCGAACGTCGGACGCAGTCGACCCGCGTCCGTCCGATGTCGATCAGTTTTACTTTCCGGTCGACAACGCGACCGAGTTCACGACGGACACCCTCGTACTCCCCTACGTCGTCATCACGCACGTCCGCACCGTGGACGGGACGTTCCTGACGAAGGCCGAGGATTTTTCGTACGAACAGTTCCCCGAAGGGGAGTACCTCCTCGAACTGAACGCGCCCATTCGGATTTACCTGCGCGTTAGCGGTGCGTTGACCCTCGCTTCGTCGGCCGAACACATGGCGTTCGACTTCGATACGGAAACGCGGGTTCGTATGGGGGCGCGCTCCTATCACGAACAACCAGCAGCGACGGTGACGACGACGTCGTCGCCACGCGACGTGATGGCCGCCGTCTCGACGTTCGGGTCGGCACTGAAGACGCTGAGCTGTGAGCGGTCGCTTCCGTCGCTCAGGGGCCATCCTCCTCGAATCGAACTCGGGGACGAACTGCACGTTCCCGCCGAAATCGCGCCGCCGGAAACGGGCGTTCGAATCGAGCTTCCGCCGGAACTCCCGATGATATACTCGGCAAGTACCCTCGCGTACTATCTCGGTGGGACCCTAGTTCCGGGCGACGACCCGAGGCTGGTGACTGACCGTGGGTTCGTCCACCCTCTCGATCACCCCGAACGCGGATATGAGGGCGAAATCGAACGAATACTCCGCCAATCGTTGCTGTTCGACTGTGTAACGCGAACTGAAGGGCTGTATCAGATACCGCTCCACGAGCGGCGCGCGATCGAACCCCTTCTCGACATCCCGCTCGACGAGTTGTACGAGCTGGACCTCGCGGAGCAGGTCGAAACGTATCTCGACGTGCCGTTCGACGCCGTTCGGGAACACGTCCCGACGTGGCTGTTGTCGACGACGGTCACGGACGATATCACCAACGTCGGGGCGATTCCGTATCTGGCGAACAACCTCTCGCTCGTCACGACGCCGAGGGAGCACAACCGTCACGAACCGGTGCCGGAAACTCCCGATCCGATCGACAGTTTTCTTCGTGGTGCGGAGGTGCGAAGGGGCGAACAACGGGCGGAATCCGACCCGTACGTCGCGCCGACCGTGACGGATTCGCTGGAACACGCGTGGCTCGGTCGGGGGATGCCCATCGGCGCGAACAAACTGATCGAACGCGCGTTCGAGAACAGGTTGGAGCGCTCCTCCTCGACCGAGGGTATCGACATCACGGTGGTGTGTAACGAACCGGAGATGAGTCCGGAGTACGACGCGGGTGACGCGCTCTACGGGAAACGGGACGAACTCGCGTTCGACATCGACGTTCATCGGAACCTCTCGGTGGACGAACTCGCGTCGGTCCTCACCACGCCCACCGACTTCCTTCACTACATCGGTCACATCGAGGACGGGCATTTCATCTGTCGGGACGGGAAACTCGACGTCGAATCCATCGACGACGTCGCGGTCGATACCTTCCTATTGAACGGGTGTCGGTCGTACGAACAGGGAATCGCGCTCGTCGACTCCGGAAGTATCGGCGGCGTCGTCACCTACAGCGAAATCACGAACAAGAGCGCGATAGAGATCGGTCGGACCATCGCGCATCTCCTGAACCGGGGGTTCTCACTTCGATCCGCGCTCACCGTCGTTCGGGAGCAACAGATGGTCGGCAATCAGTACATCACCGTCGGCGATGGCAGCATAGAGATCGCCCAAAGCGAAAGCGGAACCCCGTTCGTCTGTCATCTGGGGCGGGCGGGTGACGGGCGCTACGAGTTGGGGATAACGACGTACCCGACCATCGAATCCGGGATGGGTGCCCTGTTTACCCCGTTCATCAGCGATATCGAGACGTACTTCCTGAGCGGTGGAGAAGTGAGCACGTTCTCGGTGGACGAGGAGACGCTGATCCGGTTCCTCCGTCTCGAACGGATCCCGGTAATCGTCGATGGCGACCTCTCGTGGTCGACAGAAGTAAATCCGGAACTGCTGTAAAAACGTCGGTTATCGAATCGTTCCGCCCGCCGCCGCCGCTACGTTACCCGTCTGGGTGAGCAGCAGGCAGATGGCGAACAGCACGCCGATCATTCGTGGGTTCTCTTCGAGGTACGTCGCCAAGGTGTCATTACTTTCGGACATCGCATCCGTTCCGTGGTACCGCTGGAGAATAGCTTTTTCTAAATGATGATTAGAGGAAATAAATTGGAATTTCTCTTTTTCTCCCAAGAGAAAGCAGACGGTATGGAGACGTTGCCTCCAAAGTGGTCCCAGAACGGGCGGGTTATTCGCGTCAACGTATCGTTCCCGTGGAAGTACGTCGTTCAATGTGGGCTATCCCCTTGAGTAATCACCGGTTACGAGCCCGTATGCTATCGTCTACCGTTCGACTCGAACGCGTTCAACACGAGCAATTCGCTGTTCCACACCGCGCTACCGCTCGGAAACGTCCGAGGAGTGATATCCAGCCAAAACACCTATCACACAACGAATTTTTGGGCACTTGAAAACACCAGCCAAAAATGCGAAGAAAATTTTAAGGAAACGCAAATCATGTGCCGTAAAGAGGTCAGAAACTATGTCAGACGACAAAAAACACGGCTCTGGAAACGTTTCACCGGGGGACACGAGCCAACGAGTGGGGATGGAAGCCGTCCGGCGACGTGGTGGAGAACCCGAGGAAATAAAGGAGACGCTCATCGACGCCATCGGCGCGGAGTTCACGACGTACTACTACTACACGAATCTCCGCTGCTGGTTGGCGGGCGAGGAGGACTACAAGGAGATAACGGAGGACGCCCGTCTCGAAGACCGCGCACACTTCGAACTCGTGATGCCGCGCGTCTACGAACTCGGCGGACAGCTCCCGAACGACATCCGGGCCTTCGCCGACCGTGCGTCCTGCCCGGACGCCGAACTGCCCGAGGACCCGACGCCGGAGAACATCCTCGAAACGCTCCTCGAAGCGGAACGCTGTGCCATCCGAACGTGGGCCGAAGTGTGCGACATGACCCGCGACTGTGATCCGCGCACCTACGACTTGGCGTCGCGCATCTACAACGAGGAAGTGGATCACGAAGCGTGGTTCATCGAACTCCTCTCGCGCGAACGCGACGACGAAGCCAACCCGGCGGGCCACTTCGTCCGGGGCGAACCCGGCGACGCGCCGTACTCCAAGAACCACGACTTCAACGAATCCGCGTAACGGATTCCGGCCAACAGTCTCATTTCTTCGTGGTCATTACGACGCCCGTGAGTCCCCACACCGTCGAGATAGAGGTCCCCGAAGAGTGCGACATCGAACAGGCGGGCGAGACGGTCGAGATGGACGTTCCCGAGGACGAGTACCTCCTCGCCGCCGCGCGGGACCGCGGAGTATGGCTCCCCGCCGACTGCCAGCAGGGGTGGTGTACGACCTGCGCCGCCGAACTCCTCTCCGGCGATGTCGATCAGTCGGATTCGCGGCGGTACTACGAGGAGGACAGGGAAGCGGACATGATTCTTCCCTGCACCGCGAAACCCCGTTCGGACGTCACGTTCGAGGCCTGCCAGTACGAGGAGATGCTGGACCTCCGGGCGGAACACGACCAGCCGCCCGGACGTTCGAAGCGATAGACGGACGTTTCCGCACTCTGCGAGAACACTTTTCCGCGAAAATCGCGTACGACAAGCGTATGAGCGAGTATCACGCGGTCCTCGTCTTCGACGGCGACTGCCCGTTTTGCTCGGCCGCCGCGTCCGCCCTTCGCCGGGTACGCGGCGTGGGCGCGATTCCGTGGGGTGACGACGCCGCCCAGTCGTTCCTCGACGCGCAGTTCGACGGGACGCCGTTCGCGTTGGTGTTCGCCGAGCGCGAGGAAGGACGGGTGTACGTCGGGCGGGACGCGGCCCGCGAACTCTGTGAGCGGGCCGGGATGCCGACGTTGGTCGGCGATATCGTCGGCGACAACTACGAATCCATCGCGGACGCCGTTCGAACGGTCACGGGGGTCGCCGAGGACCCGGACCGGTACCACGGCGTCTATCCGATGGCCGAAGCGGCCCGCGAGCGGTTCGATTCGCTCGCCGCGGACGCGGGGTCGATGCCGCTCGCGATGTCGAAGGACTGAGCCGTCCGACGCGCTTTGCACCCTTCCCGAACGTTAAAAGCCTCGTTCTCGTAGCCTCCGTCATGTTCTCAACTATCGACTATCTCGATTGGATCACCGGACGGCCCGACGCCGCGACCCACGACCTGGGGTCGAGCGACCTTCGTCGGGCGGTGCCGGAACCGGACGGCATCGTCCCGCCGGACCTCGGCGACCTGCCGTCCCCGCCGGACGACCTCGACCTCGAAACCATCATCGCCGACGCGTACGACGTGGGGACGGAGAACGTCCTCGTCACTGCCGGAGCGACGCACGCGAACTTCGTCGCGATGGCCGCCGCGATCGGCGCGGCGGAATCCGATAATGAGGACGATGAGGACGACGGGAACGGAACTCCCCGCGTATTGGTCGAAAAGCCCGGCTACGAACCGCTGGTTGCGACGCCCGACGGACTCGGTGCCACTGTGGACCGGTTTCGCCGACCGAAGGAGGCGGGCTACGAACTCGACCCGGCACGAATCGAGGGGGCGCTGAGCGACGAAACGTGCTGCGTGGTCGTGACGAACCGCCACAACCCGAGCGGGAGCAGAGCGAGTCGTGAGACGCTCGCGGAGGTCAGTCGCACTGTCGCCGACAACGACGCGACCCTCCTCGTGGACGAGGTGTACGCGCCCTTCTGTACCGATGACGAAGCCAGCGTGTTCGGCGGTCCGACCGCCGTGAACCTCCCCAACACCGTCATCACCAACTCCGTGACCAAGTTCCTCGGGTTCGGACCGATTCGGGTGGGATGGCTGGTCGCCGACGCGGAGTTCGTCTCACGAGCGCAGTCGGTCATGTTTCACGTGCCAGCGGTTTCGGGTCCCGCAATGGCGCTGACCCGCCGTGCGCTGTACGACGAGTCGGATCTCGCCGACGGGTCGCGCGACCGAATCGAGGCGAACCGGGACCTGCTCGCGGCGTTCGTCGCCGAACGCGACGACCTCTCGGGGTCTGTCGCCCCGGGTTGTACCTACGGCTTTTTCTCCCACGAGTCGGCCGACGGCGACGAGATTTCGGAAGCAGCGTGGGAGGAAGGTATCCTCGTCGTTCCGGGCCGGTTCTTCGACGACGACGAGCGATTCCGCCTGAGTTTAGGTCTCGACACCGAGACTGTTCGGGAGGGATTGGACGCGTTCGGAACTGTCCTCGATTCGGTATCTGCCAAGAGTTAAGGCCCGCGCATACCATCACTCGTGCATATGGACGGAAGCCCAGCGGAAATTACAACGCTCGTCGGTCGCGAGGTTTACTCTAACAACGGTGTCTTCGTCGGCGAGGTTGACGACCTGCGACTCGATTTGAACGAAATCGCCGTGACGGGCCTCGCGCTCGGCGGTATCAACGACGAACTGTTCGGCAACCGAATCTCGGCGGGACGCGGCGTCATCATCCCCTACCGGTGGGTTCGTGCTGTCGGCGACGTCATCCTCGTCAACGACGTGGTGGAACGACTGAAGCAATCGGAAGAGAGCGGAGAAGAAGAAGCGGTCGTCTAGTTTCCGTTCGTCTCTCCATCGACGCCCATCGCGTCGAACAGTTTCTTCTTGACGGCTTCCTCGGTGAGCGACAGGAGCGTATCGCGATTGTCCTCGTTCGTCTCGATGCCGGTGAAGATGCCGAGCGGGATTTCGGCGCTGGCCTGCGTGGAGTGGCCCGCCGCCTCGCCGATGGTGTCGAAGGCGTCCTGCAGGACGTTGCCGATGTTCATCCTGATGTCCTTCGAGCGAGCGGCGAGGTAGATGGTGTCGTCCGCGATGCCGAAAACGGCAGAAGTAGTGATTCCTTCCAGGTTGAGGAGATGTTGTGCCGCCTGTGTCAGCGCGTCGCGGTCACGGATGAAGCCCGCGTTGCTGACGAGGTGACTGCCCTGCACTTCCCGGTTCGTGATGGCCTCCGCGAGCACGTCCAACGTTTCGGGCGACATCGACGGCGACTCGACCTGTTCGAGCGTGTCGTGATTGGCGAACGGGTACAGATACGCCGCCGCGGTGAGGTCGGCGGGCGTCGTGTCGCGCTTGAAGTCGAGCGTTTCCGCGCGGATTCCGTACAGGAGCGCCGTCGCGACTTCCTCGCTGAGGTTGATATCGAACTCCTGTACGTACTTCGTCATGATGGTCGAGGTGGAACTGACGTTCGGTCGAACGTCCGAGAACTCCGCCTCGTACTCCGAATCCGGTTCGTAATGGTCGATGAGGATGTCGACCGGGTGGTCGAGTTCCGGTTGGGTCGCCCGCATGTGGTCCACGAGGGCGAACGTGTCGTAGGTCTCGATGTCCACCTCGTCGCGCTGGAGGAGTTCGATGCCCAGCAGGTTGACGAACGCGCGGTTTTCCTGATGGCCGATTTCGCCGTGATAGAGGATGTCCGCTTCGATGCCGAGGCTTTCCGCGATGGTCTGGAGCGCGGCGGCGCTGGCGATCGAGTCGGGGTCGGGGTTGTCGTGGGTGAGAACCGCGAGTTTGCCCGACGTGTCCTCGATGACGCCGGACAGTTGCCGGGCCTTGTACTCCAACTCGCCCGCTTCGAGCGAGCGAAGCGCGGAGTTGGCGATGACCGTCGAGGGGTTGATGACCACGTCCGCTCCCATCTCGGTGAGCTCGTCCGCCGACACCGGGTCGCTCGCTCGGACGACGGTGAACCGCTCGCCCCCACCGGACTGAAGGTTCGAGACGGCTTCCTTGTTCGCCGCGACGTCCGAAGAGAGGATGAGCACGACGTCCCGGTCGGAGACTTCGTCCGCCACCGATTCCTCTCGGATATCGCCCCCCTGCGCGTTCAGGTCCTGATCACGGAGCGCCTCAACGCGGTCGCTGTCCCGGTCGACGATGAGAACCTCCTTCCCCTGTGCGACGAGTTCTTCGGCGACAGCGTAGCCGACGCTCCCACAACCGAGAATTGCGTACGAAGACATCGAAGAGATAGTTATCCCGGCGCTCATTACTACTGGGGCGTTACCCCGGCCGGTACTTAATCCTCCCGGAGCGACGCTGAAACCAGCCCAACGGACCGTTTTACTCACGCAAACGCGGACTCGTATTCGTCCAAAATAGTCCAAAAAGAATGTCACAACGAGCCGATGTGAACGTCAAACGTCCGCGGAGTGAACGAGCATCCTACGCCCTTCTTCGACTACTTCGATCACGGGAGAAAGAAGCGTCCAGTGAAAATAACCTGATATTTGTGCGGTTTTTCGACGGAGAATCAGCCCGTTTTCGACCCGCATTTTCCCTCCCGTTTCCCGGCAAACCGGCTGACCGCAATCCGAAAGGAAACGTATTTACGTCACACCCGACTTCTTCAGAATGCGTTGGGCCGGTAGCTCAGTTAGGCAGAGCGTCTGACTCTTAATCAGACGGTCGCGTGTTCAAATCGCGCCCGGCCCGTTTTTGCCACGAACTACTTCGTGAGTGGCAAAACGGCACCAGTTATTTGAATCGCAGGGAGGTCGCGCGCAGCGAAGCGAGCACGTCCGACCGTGTGTTCAAATCGCGCCCGGCCCGCTTTTGCGAGGAATGAACTCGTGAGTTGCGGCTGTCTCGATGATTTGGGGATGACGGGATGGAATCGTGGTAGAACGTGTTGATTTTGATTCGGGTTCTGATTTTGTCGTGATTGCAGTTACCGAAACGACTACTTCGAAAGCCCCCGCCCGTTCGCTACGGATCACACTTGGGTGTCTTGTGATTGCAGTCACCGAGAAGCAGACCTCGAAAGCCCTCGTCCGCTCGCGGCTGCTGTGCGGGATATTCTGGCCGCTCCGCAACGCACGGCCAGAATAGTGGCCCGCACAGCAACCACGCAGGCGCGACCGGACGGCCCCTTTCAGTCCCACCCGCGACCGCACCGCCACCACACCACGCCCTCCCCAACCGACTCTTCACTCCGTTCAGTCGTCCCTCGCGCGCCGCCCGACTGGGTCATATCGTACGCCCCGTCCTTCCGAATGGCGCGCTGACGAGGTGGTTCGGTTGGCGCTGCCCGACTACACAGTACGAGCGCTATCCGTTATTTCTCGTTTCGAAACACGAGACAGTAGTTGTGGTCGTAGCCGTAGTCGTAATTTCCGTCCCTTTCTCCCGTATCGGATGCGTCCCACCCGATCACGATTTCTCCCTCAAAGTGGAATTGGTCCGAGAGAATTCTCCCGGCGTCCCACACCAACGTCGTTACGTTCCCGTCGTTTTTCAAGTTAGAAATGTCAACCAGGAGGTGAGAGTCGCTTGCCAGGCACTCCTTGATGGTAGCGAAAGCGCGGTGGAAATCCGCCAGATACCCCTCGTAACTACCCTCACCAGTGTAGTTCTGAAACGGGTTGGTCTCCCCTTCTTCGGCCATATACGGCGGTGAGGTGAGACAGAGATCGGCGGTCGGTAAGTCGTAGGCGGGAAGGTCGAAAACGGTGCCATGGACGACGTTCTCCCCGTGTTCGATGCGATCACGGATGAATGAAACCCTGTCTTCCTCGTATTCGACGCCGTAGGGAATTCGGTCCAACTCTTCGGCGACCTTCATCGTCGTTCCGAACCCGGCGAAGGGGTCGAGAACGGTGTCACCTTCCTTCGAAAACTCCGTGACGAACACCTCCACGAACGATTCGGGTGTTCGAATGTCGTGCCCGAATTCGGACGGGAGTTCGTCGGGTTTCTCGTATTGTAATCGAAGAAACGTCTGCATAGATGCCATTTTCGAACAGATGCGATAAAAATTGACGTGTAAACGACTCGCTTATTCGCCGGGACTGTAGTTCGGCGCTTCGTCGGTGATCATCACGTCGTGGGCGTGGCTCTCCTGCTGTCCGGCGGAGGAGAGGCGAACGAACTCCGAGCGCTCCTTGAACACCGGAATCGTCTCCGCGCCGACGTATCCCATACCGGACTGCATGCCGCCGACGAGTTGGTGGAGTTCGCTTTCGAGGGTTCCCTTGTACGGTTTGGCCGCTTCGACGCCTTCGGGGACGTACTCCTCTTCGTCCTGCGGGTCGTCCTTGAGGTAGCGGCTTCCGTCGCCGCTCTTCATCGCGCCGACACTGCCCATGCCGCGGTACTGCTTGTACTTCTTGCCCTCGATGGTGATGACGCGCCCCGGAGCCTCGTCCGTCCCCGCGAAGTACGACCCGAGCATCACCGCGTCAGCGCCCGCCGCGATGGACTTGATGGCGTCGCCGGAGTAGCGGATGCCGCCGTCCGCGATGACGGGAACGTCGTGTCGGGTCGCCACGTCGGCCACCTGCGAGATGGCGGTGATTTGGGGCATGCCGGACCCGCTGACGACGCGGGTCGTACAGATGCTTCCGGGGCCGATACCGACCTTCAGACCGTCGGCGAAGTCCACGATGTCCTCGGCCGCTTCCTCCGTCCCGATGTTTCCGACGACGACGTCGGCATCGACCGACTCCTTGATTTCCCGCGCGCCGTCGATGACGTTCAGGTTGTGCGCGTGCGCACAATCGATGAACAGCACGTCGGCACCCGCCTCGTCGGCGGCGATTGCACGGTCGGTTTCGAACGGTCCGACGGCGGCCCCGACGCGGAGGTGGCCGTCGTCGTCGCGGACCGCCTCGCCGTACTCACGGCGCTGGAGGACGCCCTGCATGGTGACGAGGCCGGTGAGGTGGTTCTCCTCGTCCACGATGGGGACGCGCTCGATTTTGTGTTCGTACATCAGTTCGAGCGCCTCGCGGGCGGTGACTTCCTCCATCGCGGTGATGACCTCGTCCGTCATCGCCTCCTGCACTTCGTCCTTATCGCCGACTTCGAGGTACGGGCGGATGTCGGTGCCGGAGATAATGCCGAGAACTTCGTCGTCCTCGTCCACGACGGGTGCGCCGCTGACTCCTTTCCGCGCCATCATCGTGTCCACCTCTCGAACGGTCTGTTCGGGGCTCGCGGTGACGACGTCACGAATGATGAGTTCGTCCGCGTGTTTGACGCGTTCGATCTCTTCGACCATCGCCTCGACGTCCATGTTTCGATGGAGAACACCCAGTCCACCCTGTCGCGCCATCTCTATCGCCATCTCGCTCTCCGTGACGGTGTCCATCGCCGCGGACAGGACCGGCACGTTGAGTTCGACGTTCTTCGAAACGCGAGACTTCACGTCGGCGTCGTCCGGTTCGACGCGGCTTTCCTTCGGACGCAGGAGTACGTCGTCGAAGGTAAGTGCCTCAGGTACCCGGAGTTTCTCGGAAAACGGCCCGTCGTTGTGAGAATCGTTCGCCATGTAATCCGAACGAAGCGGCCACTGAAAAACGTTGCGAGATTGTGCTTGACTGACGTGGTAATCGTTGGATTGTATACACACATATGCGTATCCCACCGATTCATGCCGAAAGAGGTAAATATTGCCACTGAAAGACAGTCGGTGAACGACTCTATTCGGCGAAAAACAGCAGGTATGATTCCGGTTTTCACATCCATTTCACGTCGCATGGGGTCATCTCTCACGCAACACTTAAGCAATAATCGACAATATTTGTGGGTATGGACTCTACCAGTCTCATGGCACAGTGTATTGCAGGTCGGACGAGCGGCGACTCTTTCGCTCCGATTGCAATTTTTGCAAAACTGTGCACAACACTGGTAGGAAAAGGATTTGCGGGAAATCTTCGACCGAAGGTAGGACGTCGGTCGCACCACAGATACCATCACCCCTCGCCCACGGGTCAGGGTCATAGTCACTAGTCGATGAGCAGTTCCCAACACCCAGTCGCCTACCGCTTAGAGCGACAAGTAGGTGGCGCAACGAAACTGCTCGCGACCGTCATGGGACTTCCCCTCGTGGACGGTATCTTCCCGGCGATGGTTCTCGCCGGAGCGTTGAGTTCTCCGGTCGGAATCATCCAAGTCGGCCTGCTCGTCTTCGGCGGAAGCGCAACCGTCGCGGTTATCCTCGCCGAGATGGACGGAACGCCCGTCGAACAGGCGACGAGCGTTCTCGCGGTCGGCGTCGGTATCATCGCGCTCGCGGCGGTGGAAGCGGCGTTCGCGCCGACCATCGAGAGTGCGCTGAACATGGAGATATTCGAGCGCTTCGCCGCGTTGGTCATCGCCGCCATCGCCGCGAAGACCGCGAGTGCTCGCATCGGTGAGTACCTTCCCAGCCCCGGAATCATCATCGGACTGGGGATGCTCGCCAGCCTGCAACCGTCCGGCTTCGAACTGAAGACGACGATAGACGCGGCCCACGTCCTCCCGGCCGTCGCGGCGGCCGGAACCGGCGTCGGCTTCGCGCTCATCGTCGCCCTCACCGCGCCGTGGCTCCGCGGCGTCGTCGACATCGACCGTTTCCGCTTCGGCAGCGCGGTCGCACTGGGCGTCCTGCCCCTGTCGATACTTCAGCTCGCACCGGGCCGCGCCCCGTTGGCCGTCCTCGCGGTCACGTGCCTGCTGGCGCTCGAACCCGGCGACCACATGGAATCGGCCGTCGAAGCGGCCGAACAGTCCGTTGCCAACCCGGAACCGGTCGAAGAATCCCACCCTCGACCTGCCGACAGCAACACCGCGGTGACGGACGGCGGCGAGAACTCCGACCTCACCGAGGGCGAGGACTCCTCGGCCGCCTACGGCTACCCCGGCGAGGAGGACGGCGACGAACGCCGCCCGTGGCTGTAAGGTCGGCCCACTTCGACTTGCGGCTGTAACGTTTTTCCCTTCTCCTCTCCGTGGTTTTCACATGCCGGATAATCGCGTCGTACAAGGACGGATGGTGACGCCGAAGCGACTAGCGGAACTGATAGAGGACGACACCGTGATGGAAGCCGACCGAATCGAGGACGCCGAACGCGAGTGCCCCGACTGCGGCGGCGACGTGCTTAAAGTCGGGTACATGCCGAGCGTGACGGCCTTCGTTACAGGGTATAAATGCCAAGACTGCGAATGGGGGACGCGAGAGGAGTAGAAATCGAAACCCCTTTAGGTCGTTTCGACCAATCACAGTTCGCGGGGTCGTGGCCAAGCCAGGGATGGCGACTGACTCCAGAGGCTATGCGCCCGGGACGAAACTCCAGCTGATATACCGAGCGAGTGACTGATCATCGCTCGCGTTGACGACCCTCTGGAGTTCCGAGGCGCACCGGAGATATCAGTCGATCGGGGGTTCAAATCCCTCCGACCCCATGCTGTAAAAAAGTCTTACTAAGCTTTTTAGAACCACTAACTACAGGTAAACCCGTTAGTGGTAGGCCCCGATATTCGGAGGTGTCGGTTGGATGGTAGTCCGACTCCCGTCCACAGCACCCTCCGAGCGGACTACCTGCGATTACTGCGACGCTCACGTAACCGCTGACTTCCGCCGAACCTACGGTACCGAAGAAAGCCGGGCGAAGCGGTGCCCTGAGTGTGATTCGTGGGCCCGCATAATGCGCGGTTCTGCGAGCGGGAAAGATGTCGAACATCCCGACCCACAGGTCCACGCCGCACGGCGAGGTGGAAAACAGCTCCGCGAAAGAGTTGCGGACAGCGGGAGGGGATCCACGTGACCTCTCTCGAAGAGTTCGGTGTCCGTAGTTGGCCGCCGCTCCGGGAAATCGTTCGCGACGATCGCGGTACCGTCATCTGTCCTGTCGATGGCACTCCTATCGATTATTCCTATGGCAGAATCGACGTACCCGTAGTTCGACTCGTCGACGAAGAGCTTCGCGACGCGTTCGACGACGATGTCGAGACGGTTCGGTCGATCGGCTACCGAAGTCCGTTGGATATCCTGATTCCGGAAACAGTCAACGGACCCGATGCGTTGGGCTATACGTACCATTGGGTCGGGGCTCGCGCAGAGTACACAACCGGCGAACACTGGATTCCCGTTCGTAAAGCGGACCTTCCGGCGATAGAACGTACTCCCGATTCCGGCACCGACGACGAACAGCGAACAGAGGTCGCGAACTGGGTCGAGGACGACTGCGACGTCTACATCGGTCGTGCTAGTGGCGAAGACGGTAGCGAGATTCACCTCTTGAACGCGGACATCGGGCAACGAGGGTGGCTCGGAAATCCGTATCCGGCCGAGCAGTACGGACGAGACGAGGCCATCGGGATGTTCACGAACGCGCTGCTGCTCGAACTGGAGCAGCGTCCGGCGCTTCGAACCGCTCTCGTCGAGCGCTGTCGCGGGAAGACGTTGGGGTGTCTGTGTGGTTGTGCGAACTCCGACGAAAAACGCTGCCACGGCGATGTAATCGTCCGCGTCGTCGATGACCTACTCGTCCGCCTCGAGGACGGTGGTCGCGAATGAGCGTCGTCCGTAACTCGGACTGGGGTGAGACGGGCGTCAATGCGACGATCACTCGATGGCCTGCCCGGTCGGTCGATGACGACGAGTGCCTCTGGCACGACGCTCGGACAGTCGATCCGATAGTGACCGAGAATCGGTCCCTCACGGTCGTCGAATCGGACGTCCCGATCGAGGTGAAGGTTGCCGCCTATCGCGTTGCCGATGGCGATTCATCGCGACGAGGGCGCTTCAAAATCTGTCGCCGGAACCACGAGCCACTTCTGAACGCTCAGGGCGAGTACGCCTTCGGCGTTTACGACAAGGACGGCGAAGCGGGAGATTCCGACGCCATCATCCGACTGTCACTCGTTCCGGCGTTCGTCGTCGATTCGTTGATCGACGGCGTTTGGTCGCGCTGTGCGGACGGGATCGACGCGGCAACGTTGCCGTGGTCGTCGGTGTTCGATCCGCAGGAGGTGAATCGATGAGCGTCGATAACACCCGTCCGGACGACCCACGGCACTCACTCAATACGGAGTACGCCGAGCTAACGTGGCCCGCTCCCGTCGAGCACGGTGGCGGCGGACAGTTCCTCCTGGACGACGTCGCGAACAGCGCCGTCGATACGTCGTTGTACGACCGTCTCCGAGAGCTGTGGTACGACGTCGTCGACTCACCGGAGGACGAACCCGTACACGTCGGTACGATTTCCCAGGATGACGGTCAGGACGACCTCGCCGTCCTCTTCCGCTCGTCCAAGTGGCGGGCGGGCGAAGGAACGGGCGACGCATACAAGCCGTTCTTCAAGTATCATCTGACGCTCCGCCCGATCGGGCCAACCGGCGAGATAGAACACGGCCGGACGCCACTTCGGGCGTGCTCGCTGACGATCATGCCGTATCTGAAGGGACTGGTTCAACCCGACGGCGAACCGCTTCCGCTCCAGTACGGTCCCGGAACGATGATTCACGTCAATTCGACGTGGGTCGCGGAACACGGCCAACTCGTCGACCGTGCGGCCGACGTTATCGATGCAACACTCGACGACTATCGGTTCGACCGCGAATTGATCGTCGAGGACAGCCAACGCGGGTGGAAAGTCGAGGACCACCACCGCTTCGACGAACGATACATCGAGGACGTCGTCGAAACGCTCCGGCGCAGCGAGGACCTGATCGCGCTGGAGAACGGCGAGCTATCCGCGCTCGACGGCGAACGCGGGAAACACGGCTGGAGCGAGTACAAGTTCTCGACGAGCCGGTTCGATCTGCTCGGAGTCAAAGACGCAGCCGACGTCCTTCCGCCGAAGGCGGAGATACTGCTGAAGTGCTACCTCCCGGATCACCCGGAACGCCTCGAGTATCCGATGGACCAACCCAAACTGGAGGCGGCGCTCATCACGAAACAGGGCGAGCGAAAGCCCCACTTCGACGAAATCCCGGCGATTCACCACGTGCTGAAATCGGTCGTCCTCTCTCACTTCATCTGGGCTGGCGTCCCGAAGGACGCGATTCTCGCCGACGACATGTCGCTCGGACCCGACGCGGAGCCCTACGAATGGGAGCATCCGCAGAACCGTCGCGAACAACTCCAGCAGTGGTACAAATCGAAGATTCCGGATTTGTACGCCGAGGCCACGCGCACGTATCGCGACCGGGCCGGCCTGACCTACGACATCCTCCAGATCCTCGTCGAAACGGCCGGCGCGACGTACAAGGAACTCGTCGAACGGACGGGTGCACGGTATTCCACGGTTCAGCGACAAGCACGTCGACTGGAGGATTTGGGACTGTGCGAACGACTCTCCGGACAGCAAACGCTGTTGACCTGGTCGGCTCCCACGATGGGCGAGCACGCGGCGGACGTCCTCGAGGACGTCAACTCCGGCGACACACCAGCGGATCGGCGGAAGCGAGCCGACGAGCGTCGCGACGAACTCGAAGAGTGGCACGACGCCCACGAAACGGACGATGAAGAAGGAATCGAGGAACCAGAGAACGGTAACGAGAGCCATCGCGAGCAGCGGCGCTTCGCCGGACTCGACGAGCTGAATCGGATATCCGTGGAGCATCTTCCACCGCTTGTCGATGCCGATCGGTTAGGACTCGACGAGATTCGAATCCACGTCGACGCGGATCCCGCAATCTCGTAGCGGAGACCGCGTTCGGCGTTCTCTTCTCGATAGCGACAGCTACGCTCGAACAGCCGCATTTTCGCGGTCGTGAATCCTTACTTGTATTATTGTCCCACAGTGTATGATGTGCTGTCATCAATTTCACTTTCACCCGGCTGTTGACGGTGAAATGGTCGAGCTATTCTACTCGAATTATGCTGTATTCCGTCCTAGTCCCGATCGCGAAACACCCGATATCCGTTCGTAGCACCGCCACGAGAGCCGTTCTGCTTCCGGGTGGTCCGAAGCTGGGTTGCTAGACCCCCTCAGCGCTATGTGCCCCTAAGGGGGCAGGACAATAACGCGGCGCGCAGAACGCGCGCCGCTACCGCCACCGCACCGGAACACACGAGAGAGTCGCCACGCTCGCCGCACACGGACGGTATCCCGGTAGTAAAGAGTGGCAACGGTGGTTACGAAAATCGCTTAGGAGAGTCCGAAGCGAGCCACATAACCATACACGCGGTTCGTCAGCGAACCGTGGGAGGAACTTGTCAAGTGTGGCGATTCGATAGATAACCACATGAGGAGAAGGAATGTTGGTATTCACCCCAACATCTTATTATGATGGGCCGCATACCAACAAACGGAGATGGCAGATGATGACCTGGAAATGCGTCGGACACGAGAATTCGACGGCTACGTTGAATCCATCCTCATTCGAGACGCCCCAAACCACCCTCAATATCCCTGCGGGTGGAAATACCGACTCCACTTCGGGACGCTCGACGGCGAAACCATCGTCCGCTTCGATAACGCGCATGAAACATCGAAAGGCCATGAACGACATACGGGGGATGAAGTCGAAATCATCGACTTCCCGGGTATGGCCGACCTGTATCGACGGTTCGTCCGCGAAGTCAACGAGTACCGCTAATCAACACGCGACAAAGGCAAGGATATGAGCGCAACACTACACATACAGATCGAATCGACCGACGACTTCCACGAGGATACGCTGGACGCAATCGAAGCGATGGAACGAGGAGAAGAGCCGGAACACCGCCACGTGTTGAGTCTCCAAGACGAGGCGGACCTCCAGCGACTGTTCAGCGACAAGAACCTCGAACTTCTCCGCACGATCCGTCAACAAGAACCATCAAGCATGCGCGAGGCAGCGCGTTTGGTCGATCGAGATATCAAGGACGTGAGCCGGAACTTGAACGAGCTAGCAGAGCTCAATGTCATCGAGTTCGTGCAGGAAGGGAGATCGAAGCGGCCGGTCGTCAACTACGACGAGTTCGACATCCACGTGCGGCTCGCCGCCTAATCCCCCGTGCTACAAGGAGGATCGTTCAGGGCTTTTCGTCCCGATTCGATGTCCTTTCCAATCGTTTTGGCCGTTCTGGACAATCACGCAGAGCGCGTTTTACGCGCCCAGACGGAAGTACCCTGCCTACAACGATCCGGCATCGAGAAACCGCGTGATACCCTCAACGAGCCCGAACGCAGCGTCGAGGTTGATATCGACGACATTGCTCGCGAGCAGCACGGCGATCAGGACGGCAAAGACTGAGCCCATACGAATCCAGCTTGCCATGAATGCGCCCGCATGTAAGGCGTGACGGGAGTAGTAAGCGACGCTGACGAGCGTGACCACGAGTGCGACCGGGACACCCGCCGCGCCGACGATGTCGAGGGCTGCGCGGACGACTCCCTTGACCAACAGCGGTGCGAGGACGACGTCGATCATTTGAGACGCTCGCCCCCGATCTCGACGATAGTCGTATAGCCTCGGATAAATCGGACGTAGAAGTAGTACGCGAGCGTCCCAGTCGTTATCAGCAGTACGACAGGGATCACACGCCCGACGTTCTCACCGATCGGCCCGAGCAGCACACCCGGACTGATTCCTTCGCCCGCAATGACGAGCGCAACGAGCGCGGTCGCTGCCGTCCCGCCGAGGACGATCTCGTTGCTTTTGAATTTCCGCGAGAGCAGCAGCGCGACGCCAGCGATCGCGAGGACTGCGACGCCGATCACGACTGGAATGCTGTCGAGCAGTCCGCCGCTCGACGAGATCGGGACCACGGCGGCGTTACTCCCACTGAAACTCCCACCACTCGACGACGAACCACTCTCGTCGAGCATGATCCGCAGTGTTTCCTCGCTGTCGTCGTCAAGCAGCTCGACCGTCCCGTCAGCGGATTGTGCATCGCGGACGACGTCGTTCGTGTTGGAATAGAGGACGTAATCCTCGCCCGTCGTCGCGTCCAGCCAGCGATACGCGACGCTGTCGCCCGCCGTGTCACCGGGGTGAACGTGAAAAGCGTTCGTGTCGGGATCCGTCACGTCGATCAGGACGTCGCCCTGTGGAGATACCTCCAGCGGCAGCGTTTTCACGCGCGCTGTCGAGCCATTCCCGGCGTTCGGCGTATAGATCCACTGTGCGCCGTTCTCCAGGTGTTCGGTGTACGGCGCTGCTCCCTGCCAGCTCTCGTTTGTGAGATAGTGGAGCCGCTGGCCGTCCGCCGTTCCGCCGACGTCGATCGCGAAACCGGGCTCCCGGTCCGTGATCTTGATTTTGCTGTTGAGTGCGTCGCCGGGCGCTGTCGGCACCAATACGCGAATCGCGCCGTTGTCAACGTCGACTTTCGATCCATTCACCCGGACATTGAGCGTCGTCTCGGCGCCGACGTCGTCCGGATGGATATGGAGTGACCCCTCGTTGAAACCCCAACTCGGTTCGTTCCACATCGATCCGTTTCGCTGGACGCTGACGTTTCGAATACGGACCACATTCGACTGAAACGGAATCTCGATATCGAGATCTGTACGCGCGCTTGCGTACGTTTTGCTAATATTGTAGCGTTCCGTCCATTTCTCCGCGATGTAGTCGGTTGTTTGTTGATCCAGCGCCATATGTCGATAGGACAGCCCTACCTTGCTGCCGGGGGCATCGCTCGATAGCGACGATCCGACCGTCACATTTACTCGATTCGAACCAGCACGGAGCCAAGACACATTTGTCGAGAGAACCGCAGTCTCGCCATCGGGAAGTTGTCCCGGATAACTCGTCATATGTCCGTTCACTTCGACCGTTGGATCTTCGGTCACTGTTCGCTCTCTCATAGCGAGATCAATGTCGATCGTCCCACTACCGTCGAACGACGCTGTCAGTTGGCTCGCGGATGTCGTGAGGTCGAGCGCCGCGCTCCTCGTATCTCCGTCCGACAGGTCCCCAACATCGACTGACGTGCCATCGTCGGCAGATATGGTGAGATTTTCTGGGAACCCAGAGGAAATCGTTGCCGTTCCAAACCCGTCGTTCGAGTCTCCTCCCTCGAAGCGTATCACAACGTCATTGCCGTTTGTCGGGATCGACATGCTCGTGTTCTCCCCATTATAATTGACTGTCCCGTCCGCATCGTAAATCTCTCCAGACCCGACATGATATGTGTCTGATCCAACGTCGAGATAAACATCGTAGGCATAGGGGCCATTTTCCGGGGTTCCTGTGGATGAATCTTCAACGCGCCAGGACACTTCACTGATAGTCGATGGTGGAGAGGAGAATGTATAGCTCGAATGACGGTAATTGTCATCTGGCTTATTACGCGATATTTGTTCCCCAGTGACGTTAACAACCGGATCTCCGGATAGCCCTGTTGGGTCCATATTCCCGCCAACAGAGATTAACATGGAGTCTCCATCCGACAGCCCAATCGCACTTTCATTGTCCCATTCGTTCGATGCTGTCCCCGTCACACTGATGTTGAAATCGCTCGCCGCGTCCAGATCCGCCAACTCATATGAGTAGCTGCTCCCGTTGTTTGCGGGTTGGGCGTCAATCTCGACCCGCCCACTGAACGTCACGGTATTCGTCGAGAAATGCGGGACGTAGAACTTAACGAGCGAGCCTGCGCGCTCGATATTCGCGCTCCACCGCTCGCCGCTGGAGTGTCGCCCCGTCACGCGCTCGGGGATTTCTCCATACGTCCGGAGGAACAGACTGCGTGGGATCGCGATCTCTCGCCCTCCGTGATTCACGTCGTCGCTAATCTGGACGACCAACTCGTCTGGGGCGGCGATTTGTTCGCCGTTTGTGTCCCTGACCTGCGCGCCCGTCAGCAGGACGATTTCCGTCGTTGATGCATGGCTCGAGGCCATGAACGACGAGCGATCGATCACCGTACTGCTCGCGTTCGGACGCTGATCGTTGACGTTGCTCGACGGCAGCGTGACGAGCGTCCCGCCCGTCGACGCGGCGCTCGCGATCGGTGCAACACTACTGACGAGCAACAGCACGACCAGCAGCGTTGAGAGTCCCCCGCGCCAGCTCGATTGCGCTCGCATTATGCGCCACCTCGCTTGCCTTCTCGCGCACACGGGGGGACCCTACCGCGCCCATCCGATACGCGCGCGTGCGTAAACGTCGGTTTTTCCGCGACTCCATGCGACCCGTCCCATCTCGGTTTTCTCCGTTCGCTTTTCAAAAATTCGCGACTCATCGTCCCACCTTGATCATCAGCTTGTAGTCGTGTGGTGTCGGCATGTCCCGCCACGCGAAGGGCTCGAAGTTCGTTTCCGTGTACATCAGCCCCTCGCCGACGGACATGCGACTCGTCATGTCGGTGTTCATCGGAACTGTTCGAAATCCGACGACGTCGCTCGCCTTCGTCGGGTTGGCTTGCCCCGGCATCTGAATTCGCCAGCGCAGTTTGTGACGGATCATCTGGTGGATGTCCGTCTCTCCGTGCCCGAAGGCGTTGATCGTCAGCCCGAACTTGCGGGCGTCAACCCAGACGTCTTTGAGCAGCTCGATCTTCTGGTACGTGGCGAACGTGTCCTTCTGCGCCGACTGTGGCGCGATATCGCCGATCTCGTCGGCAGTCCACGTCGTCCAGTGGTGCGGACCGTGCTCGACGCGTGCGAGAACCCACGCGAACCACCAGTGACCTGCTGGGTCTTCCGGCGCGAACAGTCCGCGTCCGGACGGCGTATCGTACGTCTTCTCGTCCGATTCCTCGTAGATCTCCTGACAGCCGCGCATCTTCGGATCCGGATAGACGACGTTGATTTGCGCTGGTTTGAGGATATCCTGATTCAGCTCCAGCGGATCCCGATAACGGACGACCTCGCGGACGATCCGGTCAAGGTCTCCGACGTCCAGTTCGATGGCAGGCTGTGTCGGATCCTTACTGACGAGCCGCGCCGTGATCGGGACGCCCGCCGGAAGACACAGCCTCGTCCACGGTGCGAGTGCGAGCCACTCACTGCGGCTCGACGAACCGCGCCAGACGACCGTGCTGCCGTTCGCTTCGATATCGCGTAGCGCCAGATAACAGGCGAGCGTCGATTTCCCGGTACCGGGTTTTCCCGTCGCGAGAACGTCCGTCCCACCCGCTTTCTCGTCGGCCGGCGGGTCCCACGACTTTTCGAGGTAATTCGGGATCACGGTCGGGTAGGAGAACGCACTTCGGTCCCACGGCGCGAGCCCGAAGTATCGTCGCATGCTGTCGGCGTCCGTGTGACGACGCGCGTCTCCCGTTATCTGTCGGGTGTTTCGACGCGGCTCGTCGAACTGTGCGAGCGCGTGCGATTTATCACGCGCGTCCGTGCTCGTTCGAGTCGACTCCGATAGCCGCTCTTGGATATTCGTAGAACTCATAGTTGTGTCGGTGTCTGGCGTTTGCGTTTGGCGTCCGCGACCTCGCCTGCTCGTCCGGCAAGGACACGCACCCCGCGATTCATGGCTGGTAAGAGATGGACGGCGGCGAAGAGTTCGCGAGCAGACTCACCGTCGTCGGAGAGCAACAGCGCCCGTGTGAACCGTTCGGTGACACAGCGCTCGACGAGGTCTCGGTCAGTTCCCGACGTCCTCGAGCGCGCCGCGCGGATCCACTCCGGCGGCTCGATTTCATCGACCTCGCCCCACGTCGCCAGTTCGACGTAGCGTCCCCACGACAGGATATCCTGCGTATCGTCGAATCCGGCGAGCAACTGCGCGAGCGCCGTCTGTTGCCACTGCTCCAGTTCGGCGAGTCCGGGACGCATTGCCGGGTGTCGCTGTCGTGCTGGCGCGTGGGCGTCTTCGTCGACGTCCGCGTCGTCGATATACTCCGTCGCGTCCTTCCGGAGTTCACGAAACGCCCGATGATACGCCGGGCGGAGCTGTGTCGCGATAAAGCGTCCCCGAAGTTCAGTAACGGTGTCCTCCGGGAGCGAGCGCTCGCGAACGGCGGGCGTCAGTAGCGCTGCCAGCAGTACTCCTTGGCGTTGGTCGTCCCGAACGTCCAATACGAACTGCCGCGCGAGCTCCCAAAAGACGCGCTGTGGAAGCTCGCCGAGCGTTCGAATCGCGAGGCGTTGGAGCCATTCAAGAACCCTTCGCCGCGAGTCAAAGCCCAATTCCAACTCGCGCTGGAGCGCCTCGATGTCGTTCGTGAGCTTGATCAGCGCCGGGCGATAGCTCTCGGGTTCTTCGACGATGTCGTCCGAATAATCGCCGTCTCGCTCCCCGACAACCGCGTCGAGCACGTTTCCCGACGGGAGAATCGCGTCAGTCATCGGCAGGCGCTCCCGAGCCGGACGGCCCGTCGTCGCTGTCGTCGGGGTTGATTCCGGCGGAGATGTCGAGCCCGAGCATCTCGCGGATCAGCGTGTCGTCCCGGAGTTCGACGACGTCCTCGACGTCTTTGCTCGACTTGGCGCGCTCTTTGTACGTCTCTTTGCGAGCGTCGTCGAGCGTCGCCGCGTCGTCCATCTCCTTGCTCGTCAACATCGTCGTGACGTGAGCACTCCGCTGATGGGCGCTCGCGGGCTCGATTTTCGCGTGTCCGCTGCGGACGTCCAAACTCATGACCGCCACGAAGGCGAGTCCGAGCCATCCGAGCCACTTCAACGCCGGAACGTGCAGCCAGCCCGCATTGACGACGAGCAGCCCGAGTGCGACACCCCCGAGTTGGAGGACGAGCGACGCCGGTCGTTGGAGTGAGAGGGATTCGGGGCTGTAATCGACGATATCGTCGACGTTCGGATCGATCCAAACCACGCGGTCGTGGCGCGTCGTTCCGTCCGCCCGAACTTCCGTCTGTGCCATATCGCGCGCGCCTTGGAGCGGTGCGGAGCCGCCCAACACCCGCGCGAGGAACTTGAACGGTCCCGATTTCACGATCGACAGCGTCCCGTCGGAGAGTTCCGCGACCGTGTGTTCCGCCAGTTCCAGGTAAACGGCGTCTTTCGCCGAGTCTCCCGACGCGCTGACCGCATCGGTCACGACCGGACGGACGAACAGGAATTTCTGGAGACGGTCATCCTGTCCTTCGATCCACGGAATCGTGAGTAACGCGACCGTCACGGCGGCGAGGATCTTCGGCCCCTGAACGAAGAGCGTCGATACCCCCTCATAGTTCCACAGCAGCGCCAGAAAGCCACCGACTCCGATCAGAAACGCCCACGTTCCGAGCCCTAAGCCCGGACCGCGTCCGGCACGTTTGACCGCCCATAATGCGAACGCCGCGCCGACAAGTCCGAAGAGGATTATCCAGACCACGTAGTTCTTGACGAGCCACCAGAGGCGCTCTCCGGCGGTTTGTGTCGTCACGGTTTGCGCCGTCGCGAGCGATTTGTGCGTGAACGTCCAGCGCGCCGTGTTGCGGTTGTCCGCGATCCACATCGTCACGCGGACGGGACGTTCGTAGTGGCCGCGCAGTTCGACCGTAGCCGTATCAAATGCGCTCGCGAAGGTGACTTCTTTCCGCTCGACGGTCTGATTCAGCGCGGCGGGTTCCGTGACGGTCGTCCCGTTTCGTGCGACCTCTTGTTCGCCGGGCGTCCAGTACACGACGACGAGTTCGTACGTCCGCTCGTCGGCGCTTCGTGGACCCTGATAGTGGAGTCGAACCTCGTTCGTGTTGACCGTCTCGCCGGAGCGTAGCAGTTTCTCGACGCGCCAGTCCTCGCTGCCACCGTCGCGCAGCGGGTTGGTGTGTTCGCGGTCAACGTAGACGGCGGCGTCGTCCCCGAGCCACCGGAGCGACGGCGCTGCGCCCGAGACGTGTGTCCCGCCGTTACGGAGTTCGCCGAGCCCGTACGTCGCGTTCGTCTTCGTGTTGTCAGCAGCGCCGTCCGCCGAAACGACGAGCGCGCTCCCGACGAAGGACGTGACGAGCAGCAGAACGACGAGCGTCCGAGCGACGCCACTGACGCCACGCATTTAGAGACCCTCCGGTCGATGCGGATCTGGTGACTCCGTCGGCGCGGGATCCTCGTCGATGTCCGGGAGCGTCGGCCCGGCGTACCAGCGCTCCGACGCTTCGCGACAGTGTGGACACTCGTAGTCCCGGTCTGTCGCACAGCGGAGCCGTATCACGCCCTCGTACACGACTTTCAGCGTGAAGAGCCAACACGCTCCCGTGAGCCCGACGCCGACGATGTCGAGCGGTCCGGTGAGCTGCTGGACGGTTATATAGCCCATCGCGAGCGCCATGACGCCGCCCAGCAGGGTCATGACCAGATCGCCTTTGAGTTGCTCGTCATCGACGATTGCATGCAGTCGGTCAGCGGGCGGATCATCGACGGCGTCGAGCGTCGTCCACATCTCCTCGACGCGGTCCGCTGGCGTTCCCAGTTCGACTTTCATGTCTGGCGCTCCCTCCAGATCGTTCCGACGATCAGAAACAGCGCGACGATTCCGAGCAGCTGGAGCGTCGAGAGCGAAACGAATCCCGCGTTCGAGACGACGCCCGTCAGTCCCGTCGCGACGCCGCCGGAGAGAACCGGATCGGTCGCGATCAGTTCGACGATACGCCCACCGGACATGGCGAGCTGCTGGCCAATGGTCGTGAGTAGTGCGATCAGGACCAAGGCGAGCGAGCCCGCCGCCCCGATGAGGCCGCCCGTGGCGGTCGTCGAACGTTCGCCGACTTTCTCGACGGTGTCCGCCCACGTGTCGGTTTGATCCCGCTCGTCGAACGTCCAGTACGCGAGCAGGAACACGGCGAGAAACCCGACGATGTAGGCGAGCATCCCATCGAGAACGTCGAGCCCGAGCGACGAGCCCAAAATCCCGAGTAGGATCATCGCCGTCCCCCGTGTATGCGCACGGTCCCTTCGGGACGACGCGCGTGGCGCTTTTGTACCGATGCTCCTTCCGCTAATCGTGTCTGTGAATCGTGAATCATGATAAGTTCGTGAAGATGGATTTCAGTGCGCGATACAGCTTCGAGCCGCCGTAGAGTACGGCGAGAACTATCGCGACGGGCTCCAACCACGCCGCGAGTTCCGGGGAAACCTTCGGTGCGACCGTGAACGCAAACACCGATACGCCGCCGAACAGCGCTCCCGACTGTGCGACGAGCGCCGTCCATAGCGAAGCCAGCAGCGGGAGATGGAGTACGCCACCGGCGACACCGGTGATGGTCGTCGCGAGCGTGGCGGGGTGTCGAAAGATTTCGCGGAGGGAGAGCGACGAGTCCGCCATCACTTGCCCTCCAGCAGCGTTTGGATTCCCGAGAGAACGGGAACGCTGTCCGACAGCGCTCGTGCTACTCGCCACGCCAGTGCGGCGATGAGGACCGTTGCACCGAGATAGACGAGCGGACCCAGCGGGCCTGCAATGTCAGCAGTCTCCGCGAGGACGTCGAACCCGTCCGATGCGAGCCCGGTCAGCGTCGTCCCGACGCTCCCGAAAGCGGTGGTCGTTTCGTTCCCGGCGTAGGTCAGGCCGTCCGTGACGGCGGTGATTCCGTCGTTGATCTGATCGGCGATTCCGACGGTCGTTCCGACAGCAGCGCCGAGCAGGAACTCGGTGATTCGTCCGAAGACCCACTTCCGCGGTCCGCCCGCTTCGGCGATCTGTGAGCCGAGCGCCGCGAGTCCGCCACCGTCGCCGTCGTCGGAATTCGAGCCGGAATTTCCGCCGCCCGACGATGTCGTCGAGTTGCTCGAGCGCGTCGCGGGATTAACCACTCCAATCCCTCCCTTTGACGAGAAGGTACGCGAGCGCGAGGATGAACAGTACGGCGACCCAGTACGCGAAGGGGCCGAAATTCCGAAGGAACGAGTTCAGCGCGCTCCAGACGCCACGCTCGACATCCCCGAGCCCGGTGGTGACTGTCGTCGTCAGTGACCGGATAAACCCCGATACGCCCTGTAAAGGCGAGATCAGGAACGCCTGAAAGAGCCCCTCGATCAGATTCGCCATGCCGTCGCCGAACGCTGTCGCAATAATCCCCGTAACGAGCGCGGCGAGCCGATCGAGACGGATACTCGTACCGTCGTCGTTGGTCAGCAACTCCATCAGTGTCTCCGCCATCGTTACCCCCGTAACTGCGGATTCGCCGATGGTCGCGCCGTAAAACGTGCCTCGTGCATCTCAGTCGTCCTCGTTGTTGCCGATGATCGGAACGTCGAACGGGATTCCCGGCACGAGGTTGCCCGTCTCCTCTTCGGCGGTGTAGCGAGCTACGACGAACGCGCCACCGACGACCACGCCGACGGCGATGATGTACGTGAACGGGCCGAACTGTGCCCATACGCCGTTCTGTAACGTATACGCGCTTTGCTGACCGCCTGCCGAGAGGATCTTTCCCGGTGGCTCCAGAAACCCGCCGATCAGGATTCCCGCGCCTTCGGCGAAGCTATCGAAGATCGCGATCGGGACGTCGACGAACGCGCCGACGAGGTCCGCGATGCTGTAGAAGACCGCGATCACGGGCAACAGCAGCGCTTTCGGGACGACGTTTTCGAGCGTCCCGCCGTCCACGTCGGCGATGTTGTTCAACTTCTGGATCCAGCGACCCATCTCAGTTTCCTCGCATTCGGAAGAACCCGAAGACGGTCGCGACGGCCGCCGTGACCCACGTCCAGATGGACGACAGGATTCCGCCGCTCGTCCCGACCGGACCCGAACCGGAGCCGCTCGTGTCCTTGAGCTTTCGAACGTCGTCCGACTGAAGGAGAATCGTCGCGTGGAACACGTAGCCCGAGCCGGGCGAAATCGTCGCGTCGAGCTCGTGCGTTTCGCTGACGGCGTTGTAGTTGTTCGTGACGTCGCTGTACTTGCTTTCCGAGACGTTCGACAGCTTCGTGTCGTCCGCCACGCCTTCGGCGAGTTTGACGCCCACGTAGCGCTGGTTAACGTACTTCTGTTCGGCGTTCAGCGTCAGCCCTTGATGGGTGAGGTCGATCGCCGCCGGTATCTCGAGCCGGACGTGCATGTCGAGTTTCGTCGGGTAGCTCGCGTAGTTGTCCGCGTTCGAAAACTCGACGCTGACGTCGTCGTTTTTGGCGTCTTCGGCGGAATAGATCACGCCGTTGATCTCCAAATCGTGAACGACCGCGTCGGCGCTCCAGTCGCCCATGCTGTCCAGCGTGGTCAGCTCAACGACGCCGCCGTCGGTTTCGTAGCGCGTGACGGATTCCGTTTCGTCGTCGCTGTCGTTTTCCTGCAGGGTCGTTCCGAGGACGAGCTTGCTCTTGCGTTCGGCGTCGAGCCCGACGAGGGAGACGTCGGCGCTGCCGTTCTGGGTCGCGACGACGAGCTTGGTGATCGTGTCGAGCGAGCCGTCGCCGGAGCCCGCAATCGACGCACCGGCGAGCTTCTGTTGCGTGACGATTCCCGAGCCAGTCTGGTTCCACGTCACGGCCTTGTAGTCGCCGTCCGCGTCGACCGCGCGGAACTGCACGCTCGCACCCGCGTCGATGCTGTTGACGTTTCCGACGACGAGCAAGACGCGCTTGTTCGCGTCGTCGAGCGAGAGGTCGGAGTACGTCGCCGTTCCGCTGGAGCCCGCGAAGTTGATTCCCTCGACGTCCGTGTTCGTTTCGCTGACGGTCAGCCCGGACGTCGTCCAGTCGCCCTGATCGAGGACGGCGGATTTGTTCGTGTCGCGGGGGAACTCGGTCAGCGCGTCGTCGCTGACTTTGTCGAACCGAACGCCGAACTGACTCTCGACGGAGCTGTTCAGATGGGCGGGCAGCGCGACGATATCGCCGTCGTCGTTGCTGTAGTCGAGCGCGCCCATGTTGCTCATGTTGTGGGTCGCTTTGGTGAGCATCTGCTCTTCGATGAAGGGATTCGGCCCGGCGTCGTAGTTGATCGCCGTGTTGCCGACGGCGCCGACGACCGTCGAGCTCGCGAGCAGCACGATCAGGAGAACGCCCAGTCGTTTCATCGCTCACCTCCGTCGGATGGCTGAGACGAATCGGAACAATGCTCGTTCTGACTCTGGTAATTTTTCCAGTCGGTCCACCGTATTCGTGCCTCCGAAAAGGAGGTTGTTGGGCGCACTCGCCCGTTTTCCCGTGTCATGGGTTATTCACTCGACCGGTGCGACCGGTCGTGAATCGGCTATTGACCACTCTATTGATAAATAGTAAATTCATAGAGAGTTTCTGCGATGAGTCTTCCAAGATCCGGGCAAATACCTCACCTTTATTACATAGACGGTTCGCAGAACTCACCAGAGTTCCGATGGGAATTATAAAACAATTTGCAGACACTCGGAAGGCACAGGAAGGAGACGGTTCGATCCAACTCACTATCCCCGCGAACGTCGTTGATGAACTCGGTATCGAAGGTTCTGATGACGTGCTGTGGACGGCGATGGAAGGTGAGGGCTACGCGAAAATTCATGCGCCGAACCGGCACTGACTGTTCTTCTGCATTTCTATTGAGTTAGATCTCAGTTAATAAAACAAGGTAGTAACTCACCGCGTCGTTGGCAGGGAAAAGAGGTTGGGGTTTCGTTGGGACTTAACCCAATTGACGACCTTCTCACCCAGGTTGGCCGCGTTTTCTTTAATACTATACTCTTTATCCAGACACTTCCAAACATTTTTTGCCATTTTCTTAATTACGTATAGAATCACCTTATCCAGACCGCCTGTAAATGCCACTCCGCCAAGTTCCAACAGTATACCTTCTGCCAACTGGACGTAGTGTCCAAACCTCTTCAGGGACTCGAACCCTGTCCATTGGACTGGCTTTGTGATCACTGCGGCCATTCCCCGATAATATCTACTGAGATATGTATTTTTGGGGTGAATTTATCTCACACATTACAAAATACTAATTGGTGGAAATCAACCCCCACTAAACCCGACATGGGCGCGACTCCTTGGGGTTGTAGAACGCGAGAAACGAATCTGCGAAATTGCACACATCCATCGCGAGCGTCGTGTGCAAATCGAGTCGATCACGAGTGACTCGGCACTGCTCCGATTGGACAGATCAAACAGGTCTTGAACTTCTTTATATAAGGCCACTGTTTCAGTTACCCGAGAAAACTAGGTCTGCAGGGAACGTGTGCAAAAATATACGTCTCTGAATAACCGATTCATGATATTGAATTTTGAATCGGAAGTCTACATACAACTATTGATAAGTTTGATTGCCAAAATATATCACTATTTACAATACCATTGTGGAAATAATATTCTGTAATAAACTACAGAAAAGATATAAACTATGGATTGGAACTAACCTATTGCATGTCGAAAGATAACGCAAAGGACCGCGCAGATTTCCCGCGACGACGTTTCCTCAAACTTACAGGAGCAACCGCTGGCGCAGCAGCACTCCCAATAAGCCAGGTGGATGCGGCGTCTTCCGATTCTATAACAACCCAGAGTATCTCGAATCCTGATTCGAGTAGCACATACTATGTCGGTTCCCCTTCTGCCAAACCAGGTAGTGCAGGCGCAGGTGAGATTTATTTTGACCGCTATACGGGCGCGAAATGGTACTACGATGGTGGTTGGAAGCAAATCAACAGTGTCACTAACGGTCACGAAATCAACGTCATCACAGAAGGTGCTGACCCTGGTGGAAGCAACTCATTTATAGATACGTTAGAGTCAATCGTCCAGGATGAGCCAAATCCTCAGATTTTCGTTCCAGAAGGGAATTACCGCATCGACCGAGCATTCAATTATACAGACTTCGATCATTTCTCCCTCGTGGGAGAACCCGGAACTCGATTCGTAGTCGACTCCGGATACACTGGAACCGTGTTTAATCTCGGGTCAACGAATGGCGGAAAGGTTCTCCGCCTCAGTGACTTTGTAATTGACGTCAGCGCATCGAACTGCGGTCCTCGCCCGCTGGCAGCGTTTGCACAAGAACACCTCGAACTGCGAAATATCACGCTCGAGGGTCGGCTCGATGCAGATCCGGACAGTAACAACATCATCTATCCTGCCGTGACTACGGAGCGGGGATATGGCCGCATCGAAAACCTCCGTATGCCCGACGGGTCACAGAAATTCGCTAGTAGTTTGACAAACAATCCGACGGCTATTTCCATCGAGGGGAGCCACGTCGGGACTCTCGAAATCGTAGGATCATACATCGCGAGATTCCCGAATAATGGCATCTACGCGAAACGAAACGCGACACGGAAAGGCCAAGTCAATATCCACGATTGTTTCCTACGGAACGTCGGTCTGACCAGTCTTCGTCTCAACGACGAGGATACCGCAACGAATTGCCGTATCCTCTACGACGACAATATCGCCGAGAGTTGGTCGTCGCAGGCTCTCTGGCCACAGAAAGGTGGTACGTTCCGTAACATCGAGATCACGAACAATTACAGTAACAACAGTATGATCCGTGGAACTGAAAGCGAGGAGGGTGCCGAGCTCTATAATATCACGGTGAACATCGGCTCGGGAGTAACGTCCCCGGCTATTCTCCAGCGTGATGGAATCGATACTGGACCCCTCTATATCAACGGACTCGTCGTTCGTGACGATGTGTCGGATGGGTCATTCGTGATTACATTCAACCACAGTCGCGTGACCATCGTAAACAGTGAAATCGATACCAACCGGCGTGGTATTTACGTCGCCTCGGCGGCAGACGATTTCAAGATGGAAAACGTCTCGATTGATGGCGATGCAACCACCGTGGTCGGTCTCAACGGTGATCGCTCTACCATCCTCAATAACACTGTTCGAGGTGGAAGGATAGCGGTCAACGGTGTTGCTCACACCCAAGTGGAGTGGAACGACGCGGACGTTGACGACAATTCGACTCCGTCGTCGACGCGAGTCGCTCACAACTACACTTCAGGAGCCAGTCTCTAACCAACCAGCAATTGATTTTTGCGATACTGAATAATGGAGCTGAACGACTGCTCATTTCTTGAAACCAGTCTAACGTTAGCCACTATCGTGGTCGATATTTTGTCACGGGGATTTCACCACATCGACGGAACGCGCGACCTCGAATTCAACCGCTCGGGTATGATCGTTGATCGTCTCGGCAATCTCGCGAACTTGCTTGGCGGTCAGGTCGTCACGAGCGAGGATGTCTTCAATTGCTTCGACGAAACCGACGATGTCGTCACAGGCGAACGCTGCGGCGTTGCTCTTGTTCACTTCGTAGTAGTCTGCAGCGCCCTGAATGGCGTCGTAGCGCCACTCGTTGCCTTCCCCCGTACGAATTCGGATGGACTTCGGCATCTCCGATCGGTGAGCCATACTCGTGAACACGACCCGAATTTCCTAGTATTTTCCGGTTACTGAAACGTCGATAGCTTATATAAGATGCATAATGAGCGGTGTGATCGGCGCGGCCGAGGGAGTGATCGTGACCACGAGGGGCGAAATATGAACACGAGTTAGGACTGGTTCGTGTTCATATCGGGACGAGCTGGTTTCGCTACGTGATTCCCCGTGTGTGTGTTTGCACAGCAACAAGCTAGACCGCGAAAGATATCTTTCAGAAGTCTGAACTCAAGGTTGCTGTTCACTTTCACCGTGCTGTCGAGAACCCTTTATTACCAGTATTATGGTACACCCATCTGCATGCCAGTTGCAAAAGTGAAGATTGCGAAGCAGTCCCAGAAGTGGCGGTATCGGTGTCCGAACGGACACACGACCTGGGAGCCGACGAACAATCACCTCTGGTGTCGTGCTTGTGCACGGCAGCTCGACGTCGACCCGGAGTTCTGGGAACTCTACGATTCAAAGACTCACGAGGCGATTCCGCGGGAACGACTCGTACTCGACGTATAGCGAATCGAGGACAGACGGACTACTTTCACTTTCAGTGCGCTGTCGAAAACCATTGAAGTAGGCTACGGCTCGCTCGAAGAGTGGGATGAGACGACAGCGCCCAGAAGAAGGATGTATCGAAACCCGAACGATCTGTGGTTCGGCGGTGATTCTCCGTGGTTGAGACGGTGTTCCCGTACCCCGGCGGGAAGTCGCGGCTCGCCTCGTGGATCCTTGACTACGTTCCTGAACACACGTGCTTCGTCGAGGTCTTCGGCGGCGCGGCTGGCGTCCTGGTGAACAAGGACCCGGACGTGAGTACCGTCGAGGTGTACAACGACCGCGACGGCGATCTCGTGCACTTCTTCGAAGTGTTGCGCGACCGCGCGGACGAGCTGGTCGAGTGGCTGGAGACGGTTCCGTACTCGCGGGCGGTTCATTCGAAGTGGGCCGACGCCTTCTACGGTGGGTATCGACCCGGCGACGAAATCGTTCGTGCTGGGCAGTTCTTCTATCTGCGCTACTCGCAGTGGGGTGGAGCGTACGATAGTTCGAGTGGCTTCGGGACGAGCAAAGTATCGAGTCGGGCGAAGAGCTACGCGAACAAGATCGAGCGGTTGCAGGAGTTCGGGGGGCGGTTCGACGACGTCGTGCTGGAGAACCTCGATTGGCAGGAGGTGTTCGAGAAGTACGATAGCGAGGAGACCGTGTTCTACTGCGACCCGCCCTACGTCGGGAAGGAGTCGTACTATCCGGTGAGCGATATCGACCACTCGGCGTTCGTCGGAGCGCTTCGGGAGTTGGAGGGGAAGTGGATCGTGTCGTACTCGGAGCTTCCGGACGGGTTGGAAGAGTTTCGAGTTGTAGGACGAGGTGAGTCGAATTTTATGGGGAACGGGAAATCAGAGAGTGCGAAGAAGACGCAGGAGCGTCTAGTGATGAATTCCTGTTATAGATGACCTACTAAGCAGAATCTTTCTACCACGCTCCTCAGTTTGGATCGACTAGTAAAACCTGATGAAGTGAAACGGTTAGATACGTTTTAAAACCGGGAAGATAGCCTGATCCAACTACAACCAGACTGAATTGCGTAATACCCGTCACAGGACCAAATTATCAAATTGATAACTAGTGAGATATTTATGTCTATAATATAATTCAAAATCAATGGGTAAAAGCGAGTCTGTATCGAGTAATACTGAAGATCGTACGGAGGAGGCGGACGCAGGTTCATCTGAATCAGATGAAAATGAGTATCAGGTTATCAGACCTACGAAGATAGAACGCCTTCTTCGAGATCAAACGGAATTGCAGGTTAGTCCCGAAGCAGACGAGGTTATGGTTGAGGCTCTGAATGAAGTCGCAGCGGTTATCGCGGCAGAAGCTATAAAAGTGGCCGAGCGGAAAAGCGGAGGTTCGACGGTAAAACCCCATCACGTTGAAACCGCGTATGACCAAATTAAGAAGCCGCACAATACTATTTTTAGAGCTATAAATCAAATCAATGAGGCGAGAGATCAAGTGCGAGCAGCAGCAGAGGCATCACCCTTCTCCGATGTGAAAATCAATGACTAAGAATAAATTTTTTCTCAGAGATAAATATACTCTGGAGGAAAAAATAGATCGAGTAACTGCAGATAAATTCACGATGAACAATGAAGAGGTCTTTACTGTTATTGAAAAAACTCGCATTAGCCCGAAACAGGTTTCTCAGGAAGGTAAACAATGGTTATTGAACAATCTTCGAGATGAACTTTCATGGGATGAATATACTAACTTTATTGATGTCTTATTCCAGAAGCATGGGAAGAAAGGGAGTGTATTCAACCAGCAGCTAGTTCACTTCCCCAGAAATCTCGAAACGGATGGGTTGTTTGAAAAGCTTAAAAAGTATGAGGAAGATCCATTGACCGGGCCGTTTGGAGCAATCCTGACTCAGCCGTTATTCATAAACCAACTTCAAAAGAAGGATGACAAAATCGATGTGTCATTCTATACTGCGGTTAAATTCGAAGAATATGAGTCCACAGAGGATATTCCCATACAGGTTCACAACGAAGAAGGTGAAAAAATCAACGAACTGAGGCCTGAACAGAGTGTCCGGGTACCAATGAGACGACGGGTAGAACTTCGTATTTATACGGATCGCAAAATAATGTCCATCTCAAACTCAAAGATACCAAATAGGTTGCAAAAAGAGATATATAATGTGGTGGTCGCCCTAGCTCGGGATAGTCCCGTGATTGGAGGTGAAGATAATGACTGACACAATCGAGGCTCTTGAAGAGATGGATCCAATAGACCTCTCGATTCAGCTCAAGGGAACAGAGCTCCTGACGATTCAATATCTTTTAGAGGGGCAGAATTCAAGGTACGGTTTTAAGTTCGATTTGCTCAGCCTTGATAAAGCAGACTTTTCGGGGTCAAGGGATGAGGAAATGCTTAAGAATAAATTAGTTAGAGACGCAGAGCAAACGGGAGATCTGCGTAAGGTGACCTTCTACGTTCCTATTGGTGAATCCTCTGAGATGCGTGCTGTCCAGCTCAACTTCTATGAAGATGGCCATACTACGTCTTCTGCAGAAGTCACTCCGCATGAATATGATCAATTTGTAGATGCGATTCATACCGCAGAGAAATATTCTGATTACATGAAATCACTAGATGAAATACTGGATGAGTACGTTCAGGATGTGACACTGACTGAGGAAAAGAAGCTAAAAAAGAAAGATGTCGTTAGAAGGTTTACCGAGATATCTACTTCGAAGCTAGGTGTGTCGGATGATGATGTCCTCGGTAGATATATGCATAATATGGTGTTAGCCAATATCGGTATCGAGATTTACCAAATTGTAGCCAACGAAGAGGAATCAAATTCAGATCACAAAATTTCGGAAACGTGGGGAGGAAATATTGAGAACTTCTTTAAGAGATATGCACAATACAATATCCCTCATGCTGCGGATCGAGATTACCAGATTGTGGCATCAAATATAAATCGCCTTATCGCTAAATGGCAAGGCAGCGAAGGCTACCAAAACTCAGCGAGCGCAATTGCTTTGCTGGAGTACTTCGTGGAAGATTATGATCTCCAACTCTGAAAAAGAGGTACTTCGTAAGTGTCTCTCGGAATGTCCGCTACCGGTTGGAGTCGATAGTAAATACTTCACAAAAGAGGAAATTTGCACGAATGCAGGAGAAGAGTCCGGATTTAAATATACCACGTTCAAGCGGTTCCTGACGACTAAGACGAAACCGTTCTGCGAGCAGTGTAATGAACCATTCTCTTCGAACTGCAAGGAAGTATACAGAACCAAAAAAACGGTATACACGCTTGACCCAGTAGGAATATCAGAAGGTGTGATACGGACAGCTTCAGAGGCAGGACCATTAGAATTTGTAGAAGATGTTTCTCCTGTAGATGGACAATACAGAGCAAGGTGCAGATTTGGTGAACATAATATAACCTTCGAATTTTTTAGTGAGAGAGATGCGTTCTTACAAAGCAAAATCGATCCTTTCGATATGGAGTTTCCAGTTCTACTCCGGAGTATGAACACTGAAAACCACCAACGACACCGGTTTCGGTGGGAAGAACTTCTCTCTGAGCAGTTTAGCAACCGGCTTTCGTCGATTATCACCGATGTACGAAATAAGGTAACCGCGGTTTTTGCAGAGTACACAGAGGAGTTTGTAGAAAATCATAGAACAGAGATTAAAAGATCACTGAGGGATTACTTTACCCGGTCTGGTTATTCCGTACATTCAGAAGTCGCCGAACACTGTCCTGAATTGGAGGAATACGGTATCGAAGTCGAGACTGCAGATTACGTCTGCATTGGAGACAACGAGAAAATACTCGTTACACACGGAAAGACAAGAGACGGGTGGTATATGCAGCGGTTTGTTGAGGGTAAATTGACTTCTGTTGAGAATGAGCCGATTTTTAGTGATTTTCACGAACAAATTGATGAGAAAATCAGGCGATATAAACGGATCTCTAAACAACTTAGTTCGGCTTCTCAAGTGATGCGTGGCCTTGGTGGTATCATAGCTGTAGTGACTATCATATTAGCGGCACTCAGTACGAACGAAATTGAGCAATTTGTACAGTCATTGCCAATAGTCTCTACGTATAGCTCAGAATTAACAGTAGGAATTATATTTTTCAATATTTTTGTGATGATCATATTCATCATAATGCTACTATTCCCGTATCTAAAAGAGAAAGCTTTCTCTTGGAAGACGTATCCATGCGGAGCAAGCCGGTCTCGCGTGAAGATCATTCGCCACATGAAATACGGATTAGATTGATCTCGTATCTTATCTTGTTGGGTCATCTTTACAAGCAACAACAAACGAGCAAATAACGATCTACTCTAACTCATTCTCGGTATCTCTAACGTCAGATCCATTTGGAGAAAGATAAGCAATAGGAGGCTTGACGATAGAAGAAAATGCAGTTGTTATCTTGTATCCGACCTTTCGATTGGATTCTGTAGTTGACACATTAATCAACTAAATAGGGTACTCAATCCTCTTCGAGTTCGGGATTTCCGTATTCGCTTGGTGCATGTTCTTTTATATATACATCTAGTAACTCCCGAAGGCGCCAGGCAGTTCTCCAGGTCATTACTGCCTCGGTCTCTAATTTATACCCAGTACCCACTTCGTCACCATCTAATTCAATATCCTTGTCTCTACTCGACCAAAATCCCACTTGTAGAGTATCCGGATCATCTTCCGAGACGCTAAGGAGTGACCCTCTCGCAAACACCCTGTCGAAGTTAGGTTCGTAGGCAGTGAGAATCTTAGTATCTTCACCATCAAGTGGAATATCGTCCGTCGATATCTGGTTTTTCTTGCTCATGCTATTTATCACGCGTATTGTCTTCTGTTATATGGGTTTTCTGTATAGCTTGATTCGGATTTCCTTTGGTTGAACTGCCTCTCACCTGCAGTAACATCTATGCGTTCCATTCTGGTGGGTGGTGAAGGGTAGGATGACCCAGCTGGATCTATAACAGCACGGATTTCTCCTTTGTTCCGATCTACTTTAAGAACATCCTTGCTTCTTTGACCATCCTGGATGGAAGAGTAGATAGGTCCTGCAATTTGGACACCTAGGGAAGTAAGCTGGACAGATTCTCCTGTCATTTCTATCCAGCCTAAACTCTCCATCTTTTCCAATATTTCCGTATCCAGAGTATTTCCATGTTCGGAAAATTTTAACTGCTCTAGGGGGCTTCCCTTTTGCTGGGCATGGACAAATAGGTATACTGCCAGAGCAGGAGCTGGGTCGGAAAGTAAGTCATCCATTGATTCTGTCCGCCTCCCAACTTTGATACCTTCTTTGTCTGTTGAAATTTGCGGAGCTAACTGTTGGATTGTCTCAATAGCCTTCGTGTATTTTTGGACCGTAGCCCACGCAAGTCCTGTTGCTTTCGCTACTCGGTTCAGTGGAAGAGTTTCCCCCGAGTGGTAGTTCAGGTACCACGAAACTCTTTCCAAGGCTTCAATTGGATCGGTCCTCGCTGGCATGAATCTCATTATAGTGAGAACCCCCGGTTCAACATAAGTATTGGGTTCTTTCTATCTACTTTCACCTGACAAACAACACGTTTATTTGACCTTAGATCATTCACCTCTTTAAGTGTGGCCTGGAACAAGGACGACGTAGAAAGTATTATTCAACGCTTTGGGCCCGTCGCAACTCTATGGTTAAAAGCTCTGATCAAGAAAAACGTTGGGAGGGGAAAAGCTCATAACTATACTGTATTTCCCGGCAAGATAAAATCTATTGCTAAGAAATATGATATGGATCTTCCTGGTGACGACGAAATATCTACTGCTTTTGATGACTTGAAGAGAAAACAACTACGAACTCCCGACGGGAGGACAGGCACAGTCCTATTGGACGGTAAACCGGAGTATGTAAAGCTTACAGATCATGGGCTCACACTCGTCACACTGATAGATAGTAAACCAGAAATAGAACAGAAAGTAGACGAATTCCTGGGTGGGGAGCCCCAAGAAGTAGAGGACTGGTTCCCTGCAAAGGCTCCAGACGATGCTCCTATCCAAATGAAAGCCGTTTCTGAGAAACCTGCAGAAGGTGAAGAAAGCTATGAGGTCGATGCGATAGCAGAATTTGAATGCTTATATCCAGACTGTGATGGCGAGATTGAGAACACCTACTCATTTATTCACCCAAATGAAACGTGGACCGAAAAAATATCGGCAGAGTGCCCCGTGTGTGGCGAAGTTTGGGTATACGTCGCAGGGAATGCATTCAGGGATCCGAACAAACAGGATGTATGAATGCCGTGCATAGAGGAGTGCAGTTGTAACTTTCTAGTATCGCCCAACATTACTGCTCCGTGACTCTTCGATCATTAATCATAATACCGGACACCTATGTCATTACATATCGAAAACGCCGAAAAGCAACCACGAGGGTCGCTTCGACGCTGAACAAATGAATCGGTCGTTTCCGACCATTGAATTCTGATAACTCCAGAAATGTAAATGTTGGTCCGAGCACACTGTTTCGGGTCCGTCAGTCTACCAGTCGCCTCGACGATTCCAGCGACGATAGTTTCCCTACGAGTGCGAAATACCGACTCGTCCACGAACAAAAATCCCACCATCAGGAAGATATTTGATATCTGATACACTGATTGGAGACAGATGGTGAGTCTCACAGATACGTATGACCGAGAACAACCGACTTCTCGTGCGAACCCGTCCCTCCCGTCTCCGACGGGCTTCGCGTTCGACCTCTTCGCCTTCGCGGCGGTCGCGATCATTCTCGCCCTCGTCATGCAGACATCTGCGTCCTTCCAAGACCAGCTCGTGCTTCATTACGGCGAGCCGACGCTCCACGCCCTCTACACGACGCACTTCGTCCACAACTCGATGGCTCACCTGCGGGGGAACCTGACCGCCTACGGCGTGATCGTCCCACTGACGTACCTGCTCTGCCTTCGAGCAGATCGTCACAAGGAATTCCGGGTTGGATTTCTGGCTGTTCTCTTCGTTCTGCCGCCGATCATCTCGGTGGTGAGTCTGGTCGGGTTGGACGTCGCGGTCGAGTTCATTATCGGAGTTCGTCCGCACGTCCAGTCGAGCAGGGGCTTCTCCGCGCTCGACGGCGCGTTCGTTGGACTGCTCATGGTCGCCTCGCGGACTACCTCAGAACGGCGAGCGGGCGCGAGAGTTCGCTCCTGCCGACTGTCGGGGTGTTGTTCTGCATCGGACTGGCGGGAGCGTTCTGGAGCGTGTTCCAGTACACGACGACGCCGCTGGCGTTCGTGTTGTTTGCAGTGCCGGTCTGTTAGCGTCGTGGTTGCTTTGGGATGTCGTAGTGACTTACGAACTTCATGGCTCACTGTGTGTCGATAGTTGTCATCAGGGATGTCTTTTTACAGTTAGTCAGGATCTCATGCACGAACGGTCTCATCAAGTTAGAAAACTGTTCGGCAGGCTGGTCAACGTTCACTGGGAGTTGGGGCGTCGGGTTGGGATATATCGGTCAGGACTTCCCAGCGTCTGTCTCAGTTGGGGACAGACTGGCGATGGTCGCTGGTATGTCGGGCGTGCTTGTCGGTCACGCTTCTGTATGTGACGGTGACTTCAAGGAGTGGTGGCTGACTGGCGCATGTGTGGTCGCTGGGTTCGACCACTTTGGTCGAACCCAGCGACCGGCTCCAATACAACGTGGACGATGACGGACGACTCGTCGCTGAAGCCGTTGCGGAGTGCTACAGGGTTCTTGCTGAGCTTGAACCAATTGATATGGGTAAGACAGATGCGGGTGATAAATCTCACTTCAGATATAATTGATATAAACGGAGGAAGCACAGAAATAGGCTATAATGGAGATGGAATCCCCCTCTCAGTCAACATTATTTGAATATAATTTTTAATCGTCCCTTCCTGATAATCCGGGATAATTTCGATACGCTCTGCACAAATAGTTGGATCTTGATCGGAATCTGTTTTGAGATTCAGCGCCCACTTTGACCCTTTTATTGGCATCGGTCGAGCTGCCAAATCAATCTCGGAGCTCTCCCAATCTATATCACAAAACTGAGAACAATCCAGATAATTACTTTCATATACTAATGTGGGTGCAGATCCATCGTCGCCTTCGGGAGTTAGTTTGAATGCGGGTTTTTGAAATTCAGATGAATTACTTGTTGGGATAGATACTCGACTACCATCCCCGTCATTAGTGACTTCTAATAATCCAACGAATCTATCTCGATCTCTTGTTACCGATGTCTCATTTTCTGTAATACTAGCGTCGCATTCGGCTGTGATCTGTCCAGTGAATGGAGAATCACTTGACGATAGACTTCCTTGACCAACTAATTTCATATGTGGAGTCAATTCTGAAGGTCTCGTGCGAGAATTGATAACTCTGCCTAGCCATCGCCGTTTTTGTTGACCTCCTTCACTTTCTTCCTGTATCATTTCCGGCACGAATTCCAACTTTGGCGGATAGAGGAAATATAAAAGGAACAATATGACACCAATAAGAAGGACAAATATTTCCCAGCTTTTTAACATCGTATCGATGACTGAAGCGAGTGGTGAAAGAGTTAGGAGATCAATCATTCTAATCGCCTCTCGGTTAAATACCGCCTTCCTTCATCTGTGATTGCAGCGTTGTAAAGAAAGGATTGAGAACCACCAAACCGTGTATTTGCAGCAACGTAACCTAGAGAATTCAGTTGATAAACTTTTGAATTTAGTTCGTCAATGTCAATGCCATGATTACTAGCCCTGGTCTCTAGATCAGAGACGTCCATCCAAGAATCACTTGGATCTTCCTCATATTCTTCTTCAAGAACAGTCAATATTGCTTGGTCATCCTCCGGAATATCCTCATCATCTTCATGAAGGATATACTTCATACCATCGGATGACAGCTTAATTGTATCACGATCTCCATTATCTGAGGATCGTATTATATATGGTCCCTCTCCATTCGTCTCTTCTTCTAGGAATTCTAAGTCGCTACGGACCTCACTTTCTGTCCTGTCTGTCTCATTAACAATATTTTCTACAAGAGCGTCCACAATCAACAGGCTCCATGGTACCTCCTTACTTTGGTCATAGAGTATTTGCAATATTGATTCTTGTTCGGGTGTCATTCTCACTCCCCCAACCAAATCTACTACACAAGAGATAATAATCAAATATTCTGAAATTGCCGATATCAATTGTGACAGAAAGAATACCATAGGAACCCAACTATATTCGTCGTCTTTTTGAAGATCAGCAATATGAGTAGTTATAACTTCTATTATGAATAGTCGTTCTTAAAAATTCATAAGCGCTCATTCCATCAGTCACCTCATCATTCCCAACTATGGTAATCTATGTCTGGATGTAATTATAATCTAACCGCCTACGGTATTATCGTCCCATTGATGTACCTGCACTGCCTTCGAGCAGGTCGTCACCGCGAGTTCCGGGTTGGATTTCTGGCTGTGCCCTTCGTGCTTCTGCCGACCATCTCGGTGGTGAGTCTGTTCAGCCTCGACTTTGCGGTCCACTCCCTGCTCGGAGTCGATCCGCACGTTCAGTCGAGTCGCGGATTCTCCGCGCTCGACGGCACATTCGTTGGACTGCTCATGGTCGCGGTCATCTACATCAGTCGTCGGTAAGAGCCTTAACAATCTTGTCGCGCATTTCGATGGACCTAGTGGGTGCGTTTGGGTACTTTGCCCGGTAGTCGCCGACATCAGAGATTTGTCCGGTGCAGTTCTGGCTCTCCAGATGACCCTTCTCGATTGTTTCAAATTCTTCGCCGCATTCTCGGCATTTGATGGGGCTGGGAGCATATTTGGTATCGGACATAGGTCTCTCCGTCAATTATTATCTATTGGTTATATAATTTTGTTGGCTGGAAAGAAGAGTGCCAATATTCACCATAGATGACAATCTTGGATCTTATTAGATATTTCACAGCCTATGTGCTGCAGTTAGGGGACTAAAAAGGGACTTCTCTCTTGAAAGCTCTTCCAAAGACCAATATATGATAAATGATATTTTTGATCCATATGAAAGACAAGGTATCGGGATTATTGGGGTCGATATCGCTAAGGGACGCAATTGTCGGTGCTTTAGTGGGTATGCTAATTACAACTGCATTCCAGCCGTTTCTGGTGAGTACGATGACTGACTTTTACGTTCATACTGGAGTGTACGACAAACCCGATGTCGATATCGAATTCTCCGAAATGGATATGACCTACCCTGCCGGAACAGAGGTCCCTGATTTTGATAACCTGAAATGGAGAAACAAATATTCCGTATACCGGATGGCGATCACAAACTCTGGTCAAAAGACGATACAGGATTTGGAGGTCACAACTCCACTACCCGGCTGTGCAGTCTTCGTCAACACCGACGGTCCATCAGTGGATGGTGACTACGAAGTAGATGATGTACTGTCAATGAGATTTTCAAACGGAACCGAGAACCAAACCGGTATTACAAGTTATCAATGTAGCAAGAAGGTTTCAACTGACTTTCTTGATCCCAAAGACACGCTCGTCGTCGAGTTCGTCGTCAAAAGGGATTTCAAATCCTGTGATATGTTGCTCGGTGTTTTTGAGAATCCAGATATTATCGCTGAATATCGGTGGGAAGTGGCTGGTCACTTTTACTCTGAATCAAAAATATCCCAGAAGAGAACTCTTTGGAACGGGTTTGCAGAATTTTCTCATTCGAATCCCGGGAAGGGATTCTTTATCGACGAAATCAACGGCCGTCACTATGGACCCTTTATTCGTACGAATCGCAGTTCTTTCCGTGATGGTGTACAGCAGTGTGGTGTCAATTGGTAATGAATGACACACTTTACAAAAACGCTGAAAAACAACCACGAGGGTCGCTTCGACGTTGAGTTAATGATCGATCGTTTCTGACCATTGAATACTGATAACTCCAAAATATAAATATAGAGTATAATGTCTCAATGAGGTGGAGATGTCTATCTCATTGGTTTAACAATCACGGAGACTATTGATCGGAGCAGAACAATATGTTTCAAACTTGTATAAATCCATGAATCAGTGAATTTTTATTTGGGAAGAAATACTATCCAGAAATATGGTAGAACAATCAACGCTTTCGCTTATTATCCAATTTGTCGGGCTTATTACACCTGCGTTAGCAATATTGATTGAACTTCTAGTTCGGTTTCATGGGGGAATGGATGAATTAACATCAGAGAGAGATATCCCTTTTGAAATACAGCTGCTTTTCTTTAGCTTTTGTACTTTATTGCTTGGTGGGATGGTTATTGGTGTTCAATTTGGATTGATGTTAGATAATCGTGTGACACAGACCGCAACTATGCTCATATTCGGATCACTCCCATTTCTAGCACTCACGGTGATCATAATGAATGTAAGAGTTTCTAGCGTTGCTGACTCTGATTCGAACTTATTTGAAAGAACAATGGCAAGCTTTAGATATGTGTCTTCAATAGTGCTTCCACTATCTCTCACGATAATACTGTATTTCAGTCCAATATACTATATGTCATACAAGGTTGATTCCACTCTAAATTGGTGGATTTTCCATAGTACGATAGAGCCTAGTTTGTACTTTTATCTTATAGCCTTTGCTTTAACATACAAGTTTATGTACTCTCTTTGGAGCCATGGCATAATACCGGGTAACAACTTTGAAAATATAATTGGGCAATGGTTTGTTGTGTCTTTTACCATTTTGGTGTTTTACTTGGTGCTTACTGGTATTGTATTTGCAATATATTCGGGACTAATAGTGCTTCGTATCCCATTTTTCACTCGTACCTCACCTATCTCTGCAATCCCGTACATATGGGGGTCTATCGTGCTACTGGTGACTGTCTATATGGAAATCGATCCAGATGAGGATTGAAGAATATCAATCAAATCGTGATTTGATGGCTACTCTTCGAGTTCGTCGGCATCAAGATCGCCAGCGAGATACTGCCGACCTTTCTCCATGATTCGGTAGTAGATCTTGCTCTCGTCCGGGTTTTCGATTAGTGCACCTGTTCCCTCGCTTCTTCTATCGTCATTTCAGCCCCAGTTAGAGGATAGAAGTAAATGGGGGGTGCCCAAGATCGACCATTCTCTTTGATCAACAGCCTTCTAGCGATTGACCCAAGTTTGTTAGACCGAATTCGCTCATAAGTAGTCTCATCTATTGTTCCCCATACCAGCATGCAGCATAGTGTAACAACACATGCAGAAAATCGCCCGCCCGCCCCATCACCATGTAGCATCGCATTTCTCACCTCACGTAGTACATCAAAGAACCCACTTAGTTTCGAGTTCATATTTTTAATGTAATCTGGTGCCTTCTGCTGAAGAGCCTCTCGATATGAAGGAAGTGGGTCTGTTGGCCGGTGAAGCATATCGACCTCTAAATACGCTAGCTCTGCCGGGCCAGTTAAGGTATCCACTGTTCGTAAATGCTCTCCGTAATCGCGTCTTCCTGGTCCTAATTCATCAGCAAGTCCTTCGAGGACTGCGAATGCCATGTAGCTAGTAGCGCGCCTCGAATCTCCCAACCAATATGATAGTTCATATGGAGAAAACTGAGAATATTTCATCATTAGCGTACCTTTTGCATCTTCAAGTGCAAATCGAAGCAAAGTCTCTACATGGTTGAGTAGTTTAGATATTGGCAATTCTCTCTCTTGCATCTCATATTCAGTCTTGATCATATCTAAACAAGCCCCGGTCCATCCCCAATACATGTACATGTCAATAACTCGCTTGTAGCTATTCGGACAGATAGCAAGGTCACAAAAATATTGAGGTATATATTGAAGTATTTCAAGATCTACTGTGTGTGGATACTCACCTTTCGGAAACAAGACAGGAGTTTGTTGGATATATCCTGCGTCAATAATATTTCCAGAGTCAACTTCAGGATTTGGCATTGCTAATGTATTCCGATTGTATAGCATTTGGAGAAGGATTTCTTCATTTTCAATGGTCATGATACTCTATTGTATTCTTGGTTAATAAAATGATTGAGGGAGAGCATTTCCGAGAGAGACACATTAGATCAAACTGCGAGTAAAGAGATCGGCAATATTACTCTTCGAGCTCGTCAGCATCAAGCTCGCCAGCGAGATACTGCCGACCTGTCTCCGTGATTTCGTAGTACCCCTTGCTCTCTTCGACTTTCTCTACCAAATCGTGTTTCAGTAGTTTGGGAAGACGTCGTCTCACTGTTGGATGAGAGACGGCAATATTATAGGAAATGACTGCTGGAGGAATTGCAATACCTGTCTCTGCAAGTAGCTCAAGAATTGCATCGTCCGACTTCGTCATCCATGGAACAACCGGACGCATTTGAGAAACGATTAGTGGCATCGAATTTATTCACACCGAAAACATCACTGCTGATACAATATTGGATTGGTTCTGATACTATATTGTATCAAGATTTATTACCCCTTCCTGATTTGGCAGATAGTAGGAAGCAACTTGCGGACCCGTCGCTGTTGGGTCCACTGTCGAAAGTAAGCGGACCGATGCTGATGACATCGGGTCCGCGGTAGCTTCCAAAACCAGAGCAGGAAGCCATGTACGAAGAAAACTCGCGGGGTCTTGAAAGCCCCGACTGTACGGACGAATCGATTGCCAACTGCCCCCACTGCGACACGCCGATCCTCGCGGTCGTCACGCGCGGTCCCTCGATGCACATTCTGGACCCGTGCGGCTGTCCGGTCGGCCCGCTGACCGCGCGCGACCTCGCCACAAACCAGTCAGAATCAAGAAACGAAACAGCTAATTCGACCGACTGCGATTCCACTTTCACTTTCACTCCGCTGTCGAAAACCCATTTAATAGGGGGTCCGAGTACTCCCGAGTTGATGACAAAGACGACGACTATGCAGGACGGTGAGAGCCGATGAACGACAGCGACGAACGAGCGTTCACCGATCTTCACGCGTTCAAGCGCGACCTCCTCTACGCGATTCGCGCGCTCGAACGGGACGAACCCCCGAAGGGACTCACCGTCAAGCGCGTGCTGGAGGCCGACTACAGCACGGATATCAATCACTCGCGGCTCTACCAGAACCTCGACCAGCTCGTTGACGCTGGCCTCCTCGAAAAGGGCCACAAGGACGAGCGTACCAACGAGTACGAAACGACTGACGCCACGCGCCGGATGCTCGAAGCGAGAGCGAAACGCCGCGTCGAAGAAGCCGGGCTCGGCGAACCCGCGCTTTCCGCGGGAGGTGAGCAGGCGTGAGCGAACACGAAGACGACGCCTCCACGAATGACGTACCGAGAACGGAAGCCGAACTGACCCGGCGCGTCACCCAAGACGGCGAACTGCTCGTGCGTCCCCAACGCTGGACGTACCCGGACGGTCGGGAAATTCACGTTCTCCCTGATCTCCGTAGCGGCGGTATCACGGACATTCTCGTCGCCGAGCGAGCCGAGAACGGTTCGACGACGTTCCTCGTGACGAAGACCCAAATTCACGCCGAAGACGACATGACCTGCGAGTTCATCGACGTGGAGGAGTCGTGGTTTGACGGATTCCTCGACGCCATCTGCACGTCGCTCCCACACGAGATGCAATCCGCACGCGACATGCTCCTCCACGTCGTCGATGATTGGAACGAGATACCGGACGCGGGGAAGGCCAACGCGTTGGATCACATCATCGACGATTTGGAAGTGGCCCGCAGGGAGGTGGCAGAATGAGCGACGCCACGCTCGACTGGCCCGCGACGTTCGAACAAACGGACCCTACGGAGCGAACGCGGAACAACCGCTACGAGGCGTCGCTTCGTACGTCCATCGACGACGTGGCCGCGGAACTCAAACGGGTTGGTGTGGACGATTGGCGGCTTTCGACTGCCGCACGCCATCAGAAACAGAACCCACGATATCCCTACGCGAACGCCTCCCCCACGGACCCGAGCGCGGTCGTCCGCTGGACGATGGATGGCGAGCAGTACGCGGTCGCATGCGACGCCTACTCGAGGCTCCGCGACAACGTGCGAACGCTGTATCTCTACCTCCGCGAGAAGCGCAAGATGGAACAGCGCCCCGTTGTAACCGGCGAGAGCGAGTTCGCCAACGCTCGCCTCCCACCGGCCGACGAATCCGCTGTCGCGGCTCCTGCACCCGCTGACGAGCCCCACGAAATTCTCGGTGTTGCGCCGGACGCCCCAGACGCCGTCGTCCGGGGTGCGTTCCGGGAACTCGTGAAGGAACGCCACCCCGACCACGGCGGGAGCGAACGCGAGTTCACTCGCCTCAAGCGGGCTCGGGAGGTGATGCTCGATGACTGACGCCAAGAATCGGAAACAGCGCGACCTCTCGCCGGTCGAAGCGGCTGAGCGGTTCGTCGCCCGTCGCGAGAACAGAAACAGCTACAAGACGGTTCGGAGCTACCGGAACCGGCTCACCACCTTCGTCAACTGGGCCGACGAGAACGACCTCGAGGTGATGCGAGAAATGGACGGCTGGTGGATCGACGAGTACCAGCGGCATTTGGAGTCACAGGACTACTCCCCCGTGACGGTTCAGGGGAAGATGTCCGCGCTCGACCAGCTGCTCCAGTACTGTGTCACCATCGAGGTCGTCGACGAGAATCTCCCGAACAAGCTGGAAGTGCCGAAGCTCACGAAGGAAGAAGAGACGAGCGACAAACTGCTCGAACCCAGCGAAGCTGAGAAGTACCTCTCGTTCTTCCGGAACTCGGTGAGACACCGCGGGACGATCCAGCACGTTCTGCTGGAACTCATCTGGCACGTCGGCGGGCGTATCAGCTGTTTCCGCGCCCTTGACCTCGGCGATTGGGTTCCGGAAGAGCGGAAGTTGATGTTCCGGCATCGACCACCGACCCGGCTGAAAGGCGAGAAGGATCACGAGCGCAACGTCCTCGTCTCGAAGGAGGTTGCGGACGTGCTGAACTTCTGGATCGAACGCGAACGACCGAACAAACGTGACGACAACGGACGCACTCCGTTGCTGACGACGAACCACGGTCGAGCGTCGGAGAGTTCGGTTCGCTGCTGGTCGTACATGGCTACACAGCCGTGTCTCTACACCGGCTGTCCGCACAACAAGCAGCGCGATTCGTGCAAGTTCACGGAACGCCAGTACTCCAGTCGGTGTCCGTCGAGTCGCGGTCCCCACGCGATTCGAACCGGGAGCATCACGTGGCAACTCAACAGGGGCCTGTCGTACGTCAAGGTCGCAAAGCGCGTTGCCGCATCGCCCGAGACGATTCGACGATACTACGACAAGCCGGACTTGGAGGACGAACTCGAGCGCCGACGTCCGGACACCGAGAACATGGACATTTTGAGCAGCGTGAGCGACGATGTGTGATGCAATTCCTTCGTTCGGGAAATCACAAGAGGGCGGTCGGTTCATCGCAAGAATTGGTGCCCCTCCGACCCCATTCTTATTTCGACGCAAAACGACGAGCGGAGCGTGGAGTTCGCGAGCAGCACGATCAGGAGAACGCCCAGTCGTTTCATCGCTCACCTCCGTCAGCTGTCTGAGACGAATCGGAACGATCCTCGTTCTTACTCTGATAATTTTTCCAGTCGGTCCACCGTATTCGTGCCTCCGAAAAGGAGGTTGCTGGGCGCCGTTGCCCGTTTTCCCGTGTCATGGGTTATTCACTCGACCGGCGCGACCGGTCGATGCGGACCTTTCAAGTACCTCGCTGTTAAGTCATAATTTTCTTGAGGTGTCCTGATTTATTACTATGAAGTCGCATCGAAGAGCCTCAATCTTTATTAGAAAGACGGTTCGCAGGTGGAGCAGAGTTGCTATGGAAATTCAACGACAATTCGCGGACACGCGGAAAGCACAGCAGGGCGACGGTTGCATCCAGATTACAGTTCCTTCCGATGTCGTCGAGGAGTTCGGGATTGAGGGCGGGGACGACGTCCTTTGGACCGGAAAAGAGGGCGAGGATACGGCTGTGATTCACTCGCCGCACAGAAACTGAGAACGTCAGCAGGAAAGCAACTTATTCTGGGAGTCGACTGACCACTTCGCTGAAAAACGGACTTACGCAGGACTCACACCACGCCTCCCTGAACCGGGCGAGACGTCGATGTATATCTCGATGTCGTCGTAGCGAACGACTGGTCGTCGTGACTGTCCTTCCTCCACGAACTCGATCACGTGTAGCGCCTCCAGTTCAGTCAGATTCCGGTGAACGTCCCTGTAATCTCGATCGACCAGTTCAGCGACTTGCCGTATACTCTCCGGTTCGTGTTCGTTGATCGTTCGGAGCAGTTTGAGGTTCGTCTCACTTACTAGCCGTGCGAGGTCAGCCTCGTTCTCGAAGGTCAACGTGTGTCGACTCTCGACTTCTTCGCCGCGTTCAAGCGCTTCGATAGCTTCTCGGGTTTCGTCAAATGCCTCTTCTGCGTCCGCGACTCGAATTCGGAGCGTTCTATCTTCAGTGGTCATGGTTTGGGGTGTCAGAGGGGGATACCAGACGATTTTAGTCAGTTTCGTGATTTCTTCTTGGAATCGGTCGTATAACGCCATCATTCCGGGGAATTCGATTTCTTCGACGCCGTCAGCAGTATGCCGGTCATGGCCATGCGTCCGTTCGTGAGCATTGTCGTAACGAAGGAGTGTTTCCCCTTCGAGAGTCCCGAAATGGAGGGTATACTTCCACCCACATGGGTATTTGTCTTTGGTCGTTTTCCGCACTCGGATATGGGTGATGTAGCCATCTTCTTTGACTGTATCATCGATAACCGTCTCAACGTCTGCCATCCCTATTCTATGGGACGTATCCCATCACCAAAGGACTATGGGAGGACGCCCATATGTAATGAGTTCATCATTTCGATTGCACTCTGACTTGTGAACACCGGTTTGGCGTAGCTTCTGGGGGTTGTAGAAGACGAGAAACGAATCCGCGAAATTGCACACATCCATCGTGAGCATCGTGTGCAAATCGAGTCGATCGCGAGTGACTCGGCGTTGGTTCAACCGAGTTGATCGAACGGTTCTCGGCGTTCTTTATATCTGGTCAGTGTTTCAGCTACCCGACAAAGCTAGATTTCTAGGGGGACGTGTGCAATAATATGCGCCTTCGAATGACCGACTCACGGGAACTGCGAATGGAATACCTCCTCAAGGCTACCGGCGAGGAGACCAAGAGCAAGGCGCTCGATCGCGCCGCCGAGTTCTATCTCCAGATGCGAGGGGACACTGCTGCCGTCCCGAACGGGGCTTTCGTTGAGTTGATGGAGAAAGCAGAGCGGCAGGGGAGCGTGACTCCTACAGAGATCGCAGAGGTACTGAATACAGACGAGCTTCCCGTCGAAGCTCAGACGAGTTGGTCGGTCGGACGAACAGATATGTAATCGTTATCTCGAATCTGATTCTGTTACGAAATCCATGATCCAATAAGAGTGAATTGGATATAGTAATCATTCAGAAGTGGAGCAGGGGGATTGAAGCACCCCGAGCTTTCCATTTGCATCAATCATATACCTGATATTAAAACATTTTCCTTGGTCTGCAAGTTCTGCCCCCACTTTGATCCACTCATCTTTTTCTTCTAATTTCGCATGCAACTCATACGACGCTGGTTTTGTTGGCCATGTTTGGTCAAAATTGTGACCTCCTGGGTCTCCGTTTCTTGCAGGTTTGACCCGCTCGCTTGTACGAAAAACAGTTTTCCCATCTTCTATCATACGAACGGTGAGTTCATGTGGCTGCTCAGTTTTGTTAAATACTCCAATAGATTCGAATTTCAACTTCGGGTCGTCTTTTAATTGACTAATACAACCAGCAGAGAGGATGAGTCCACTCCCTATAGCAGAAAGAACGGAACGACGAGAGCGCATTTACGAATACACCTAATACAGACTATGGTGATTATTCTTTCGGTGTGAATGAAACGGGATAAACAACTTTCTTCACATAACCATCATCATCTGCGATATCCCGTAATGGCGAGTTAGCTGAGAAATTTTCTCGTGGAATTCGGAATGCTGGATGATCTTCTTCTGTTTGGAATACTTCTTCGTTGTTTGCCGCGTGACTGCTCATTCCTTGGAGAGTCCTCTGAGTATTCAACTGATTCACAATAACACCACCATTATCAACATCACAGCGAAGCTGGGTTGTTAGTGAGTCTTGATTCGTAGCGTCTGTTCCGTTTACCTCTTGAGAGATGGTGACGGCTCCCTTTTTTGTGGCATCACTAACCAGTATTCGCATGAAGTTGCTCGTGTCGGGTACACCACTCACAACAGAACTGCCATGCTCCCATTTCACACTAGCTGTGTTACCGCCTTCTGGCTGATTGCCGGGGTTAACAAATGCACTTATTATGTCCGCTGCATAGTTGGCATATGAATAATAATTGCTCACTTCGGAAAGGACGAGATTCATCGCGGTCTTTGCAGCTGTCTCATAGTCTGCATCACTACCGCCAGGGTCCGGCGCCACACCAAGATAGCCTCCAGAAGAGGTGACAGGACGGTAGAAACTACTCGAATTATGATTTTCAATCCCTACTTTTTGATAGAACAACGAATCATCGTCTTCCCATTCGCCTTTTTTCCGACGTGCCCCACCATGACCACTGATATTGAAATCATGGAAATATGGTGTCCCATCGTTTCGATTGTTATTATCTTCGAATGTTCCGTAATACGAGATATTGACGCCAATCTCTTGCGCAATTCTTACTGCACTAACGTATTTTGATGCTCCATTGGAATTCTGTTGTGAAATCGGATATCCTCCACCACCGGGGATATCTTCGGGTTCTACTGCAGAACCACTGGTTGTCGTTCCAGCCAGTACACCAAGGTTGGTTGCAGTAAGGCCCGCTGATTTGATGATCTTTCGTTTCGAGACTTGAAAGCTATTTTTATCTGTCATTATTCTAATAATAGATAGAATTCTTTTATACTTATCTTAATTATATTTATATGTATATTTGTGAGTCATCTCGGAGCCTCAACGATCAATGAATGTATCTCCGGATTTGTGCCAGCACTCCGGCAGTTCTCAATGGTGCGTTCGTCGAGCTGATGGAGAAAGCGGAGCGGCAAGGGAGCGTGACGGCGGAGGAAATCGCGGAGCTGCTCCACACGGATGAATTGCCTGTCGAAGTCCAAACGAGCTGGTCAGTCGGAATCGAGTAAATCGAATAGATTCTCACAGTGTGTGGTTTTGCTGGAGAATGCGAATGAGTGCGATTCCAAAAAGGATGCTTATGCCGAGGAATATCATTTGGAGGCCTGAACCAGGGGCTTCACGAGTTGCAAGCTTAAAAGAGAAGGCTAGACCGATGCAAACTCTCGCTATTTTCAGCGGTGTCGAAATCATTAGTACACGATTACGTTTATCGGATTTACATCTTCTGTCAAACAGTAGTACTGGAACGAGCATGAACCGAATACGGAATATCGCTGCGGCTTTGCTGGTTCCACCAGTCAACGTATCGATCATTATTATCTTCATTCAGCGTATAGTACATCCAATAGACGGTTATTTTTATCAAACCGGTCGAAGAAACGCTCATGCAAGTGAAAAGCTATACCGCCACAGGTCCACAATTTTCGGAGCTCAAAGCAGCACTCACCGAGCGGTTTACTCCGGAAGAATCCCACACTGGAGACGGATTCGCGGTGCTGATGATTGAGGAGTATGAATTTTGGCGAACGAACTCAAATATGCAAGTCACCATAATTCTCGAATCTACTTCTGAGAACTCTTGTCTGGTAAAGCTAACCGTGGGGGGCGGGGCGAGCGGGATCTTCAACTGGACGTATGGATCGGAAGAAAAAGCACTGCAAAAGATCACACGAGAAATCGAGGAGGTATTTGATGAGTTCGGGATGACGGCCGAAGGCGATAGTTAGTGACTACATCAACGCCATTTGCTGCTATTGCCCGTCGCCGACACGCGAAGCGGCTGTCGCGACGATGAATGCTATGAGGCCGCTCAGAAGGCTCTTTTTCAGGACCATGTGACCGCAATCTCAGGTAGGCAAAAGGGTCCATCGGTGGGAACAGGACAAATAACCCGTAAACGGAAACACGTCGAAGTTGGTCGGCCGAAGGAGACCGCATCGGGGGTTCGTTTTCGTTTCAGACGGACCATAACAAAGAACGCAGTCGCCGACGTCGAGAGTGATTCACGATGATACCAACCGACGATTCATGGACGCGCCGTCGGATGCTTCGGCAGTTCGGTACGCTGCTCGCGGGTTCGTCGCTCGCCGGGTGCGCCCAAGTGAAAGACGAATCTCGTGAGCGCCAATCCACGACGACAACGACTTCGTCGACGGACTACGACCCCAGTGACGTATCGCTGCGAAAACTGGGCCAAACGTACCTCTCGGCGGGTCCTCCCCCGGGTGGGGGTTTTTCAGAGGTTTCGGTTCGGGAGGACGGCAAGTACGCCGTCGTCGGCACCAAGTGGGGGACGAGCGGGACCTTCCTCGTCGATCTCGGCAACAGGAACGCGCCGAAGCGGGTACACTTTTTGGGGAACTCGGACAATGCGCCGAATCTGGATGTGAAGTTCGACGCCCGAGACGGATTGTATCACCGGGCGATAGAGGAGACGTGGCCGGGGAACTTCGAGGTCGTCGATTACGGCCACTCCGCCGGAACGCCGACGAACCCCACCGTCGTCGGCACCGTTTCGGACGGCAAGTCACACAACGTGAAACCGCACCCCACGGAACCGGTTCTTTACACGATGAACTACGGGCTGGAGACGAACGGGTTCGACGTGTACGACGTCTCGGACCCGACGTCTCCCCGGAAAATCGGTTCGCACGGTCCGCAGGGAGCGGGACACGACATCAACGTGGATTCGAAACGGGAGTTGCTCTGTTGTGCGTACCAGTCGGGGCAGTTCATCGGATTCATCATCTACGATGTGAGCGAACCGCGACATCCGGAGGAAATCGGTCGGTTCGACTACGAGAAGCAAAAGCCGTACGACGACGCACAGCTCGGCGAGGAGGCGTTCGGGGCGGCACACCACGGCCATTTCGACCCGCAGCGCGAGTTGCTCGTGTTCGGTGACGAACGCCCGCAGGGGATCCCGGGCGGCAAACACGTCTTCGATATCGGATGGAAAGACGGTTCACCGGAAAACCCGATTCCGGTCGGGTTTACCGTCTCGCCGAACGCACAGCACATGACCGGCGACTACGCGAGCCGCTTCGATTGGACGGGTCACCACTTCGATATCGTTTCCGGCGAAGGGGCGACGCTGGTGGTTGCCGCGGATTGGCACGAGGGGACCGTAGTGTACGACATCACCGATCCGACGAACCCGCACCCCGTGGATCGGTATCCCACTGACGATGGCGTGAACGACATCGCGCTCAACGGCGAAGTCAAACAACTCGGGTCGCCGCCGATGGCGTGGAAGGCCGTTTACAACGACGCACGAAACCTCGTCGTCGTGAGCGACGTCTTCACCGGCCTCTACACGTTCGAACTGACGCCAGCGTTGAAATAGATCGCCCGGAAGGTGTACTAGCCGCGAGAAAGTGACCGACGTCTCCGTTTTCGGTCGACGGGAGTTATCGCCCGACGACGGCCCTTTTCAGTTCCGCGACGACCGGCGCGCCGTCGATCAGCCACAGGAGGAACACGCAGAAGTACGGCGCGAGGTAGATGCCGATTATCATCAGCTGTTTTTCCGTCGAGAGCGAGTGGAAGAACGCGCCGATGATGTGGAACGCGCGGTCAAACAGCGACACTTCGTGGCCGTAGGGCGGAAGGGTCACGACGGGCCACAGTACGCGGTCGAACGGCGACCGATGGTGCTCTATCATGGCCATGAGGATGTCGCCGACGAGGTGGGACCAGTAGCCGACGGCGAAGGCGGCGGCGACGGCGGCGCGGTTTTTGTACAGGCCGACGGCGAGTACTAACAGTCCGATCGGAATCGCCACGAACACCGAGTGGGCGACGGAGTACCCCTGCGGGAACAGGTGGAGTCCCCACGAGAGGGGTTTATCCACGAGGTCGGGCAACTGGGTTCCGAAGAGGAGGGCGAGCACTGCCTGTGCGGACGGCGGTGCGCGCGTCCACACGCGGTGGCCGAGCGAATACAGGGTGTACCCGAACGCGGCGTGTCCCCACGGCATCATCGGGATCTCACCGCCTGACGGGCGCGGACGCGACGGAACGGACGGGACGAACCGGACGTTCGTATCGGCTCCCTGTCTGAATATCTCATCACCCTGTAGGTAGTAAGTCGAGGGTTAAAAAGTTCGGAGAACTAGCTGTCCGTTCGTCGAACTGCCGATGAACGAGGGGGATACCGATGCGTCAGGAAAACTCGATGACTGTCGCTGTCGGCGGGATGACCCGTGTGAGATGAAGGCCGTCTACTCTTTCACGACGACTTTGCCGTTCGCGTCGACGGTCACTTCGTACACGTCGTAGTGGAAGGTGATGGAGACGTTGTCCCGTGCATCCCCGTAACGGCGGGTTCGGAACAGCGCGTCGATGGCGTCGCAGTTGACGACGGCGTGGAGCGGTTGCATCCGGTTCGGTTCCGCATCCATGACTGTTGCGAGGGCGCGGACGAGACCGGCGCACGTGTGTCCGTTCGCCATCTCGCGTTCGATGTTGAAGACGTAGGTCGAAGACGTTTCGGCGGGGTTGTCGTCGTTTACGTTCTCTATTTCGATCTCCATACGATCATCACTGGGTGTATTGACCACAGGTATACTACTTCACTCTCAGAGGTGAGGCGGTAATATAGCTATCGGCGGTTCCCGAAATAGAGAAAACGGTTAGCAACCGTCATGTCGAACCGTTGGAGGGTCGCGTGGGGGGGACGTTGTCGGCGTCAGTTGTCTCCCGATGCGGTTTCGGACGTCGAAGAGAAGGATTGGGAATCCCGAACGTGCTCGATCTCGATCCGTCCGTCACTGTGGACTGTCACTTTGTGGGGACCGTACTGAAACTCGACGTTCCCGTTCGCTCGGGCCTCCCCGCGATACGTCGCGGAGAAGAGCGAGTCGAGCGCATCAGGGTCGATGATATCGTACAGTACGGGCCTGATCTCCGTGGGGGTCGTCCCCTCGTGTTCGGCGATTGCATTGATTACCCGGATACTCAGTCGGTCATCGGCATTCGAACGTCCTTCGTGGGGCGCGACCATCGTACGAACCGTTACCACATATCGGTGTATAAACATAGCGAAATCTCATGTAGATGGCTCGAAAAACGTATTAATCGCCAGTGGCTGTAAAAACTGTCAGTGTATGTTTCGCATCAGTTTTCACTTTCGGCGCGGTTTGCACACCTTCATTCCGATCGCCCACCAACTCCCTCACAATGTCGAACCGCGGCGGTTCACGCTTGCCCGGCGTCGGAGAGGAACGCGAGGAGCGTATCGTCCTTCACGTCGATATGGACTGTTTCTACGCGTCCTGCGAGCGACTCCGTGAACCGGCGCTTCGCGGCGAACCGGTCGTCGTCGGGATGGGATACGAGGAGGGCGAAGAACACGGTGCCGTCGCTACCGCGAGTTACGAGGCGCGGGAACACGGCGTAGAGAGCGCCCAAGCGATAGGGAAGGCCCTCGAACGACTGCCACGGAGGGCGGAGGGCGATTCACCCGATACTGACGGTGACGACAGTGATGGTGGGGAAAAGGACGCCGGCGACGGGGGAAACGACGCTGACAAGCGGGACGAAGGGGACGTAGTGGGTTATTACCGCCCTGTCGATATCGAGTTCTACAAATCGGTCAGCGCGGACGTTCGCGCCATCCTCCACGACTGCGCGGCCACCGTGCGCGAAGTGAGCATCGACGAGGCCTACCTCGACGTCACGGACCGAACCGCGTGGGACGTCGCGGAGGGGTTCGCCCGCCACGTCAAAAACCGAATCGAGCGCGAAGTCGGCGTCACGGCGAGCGTCGGCGTCGCGCCGAACATGAGCGCGGCGAAGATAGCGAGCGACCACGATAAACCGGACGGCTTGGTCGTCGTCGAACCGGGAACGGTGAGCGAATTCCTCGCCCCGCTCGACGTTGCCGAGATACACGGCATCGGGCCGGTGACGGCGCGAACGCTCCGCGAGATGGGTATCGAGACGGCGGGGGACCTCGCGGACGCCGACCCGCGCGTCCTCGCGGACCGGTTCGGCGAACGCGGCCGGGAACTCTACCATCGAGCACGCGGCGACGACGACAGGCGGGTGACGCCGACCGGCCGACCGAAGAGTCTCTCGCGCGAATCGGCGTTTACCGACCCGACGACCGACTCCGCGGAGAAACGGGAACGCGTCAGTACCCTCGCGGAGGCCGTCGCCGAACGCGCCCGCGACCGGAACGCGATGTATCGGACCATCGGTGTGAAGGTCGTGACCCCGCCGTTCGACGTTCACACCCGCGCACGATCGCTTTCGGGGCCGGTTGACGACCCCGGACTGGTCGAGGAGGTGGCCCTCGACTTGCTCACCGAGTTCGACGACGACACGGTTCGAAAGGTCGGCGTGCGCGTGTCGAACCTCCAGTTCACGGAGAGCGACCAGACGAGCCTCGACGGGTTCGACGCGCCGGAACCGACGGAGAATCGACCACGGCCATCGCAGTCGGGGGATGAAGGGGAATCGTCCGAAAAATCGACGGTCGGCGCCGATTCCGGTTCGACGGCGGAGACCGAACCGCCGGACGAACCGGACGAGGAGAACGACGGTGAGACGCGTTCCCGCGACGGACAGGTGTCGCTCACCGACTTCTGACGTTCGGTCCTCCGAGTTTCTAACGTCGCTTCCTCCGGACCGCTGATTACCCTCGCCTGTGTACACCGGTACATGAACAAGTTGGCCGCGGCGGGCGAAGCGGACGGTCGTTGGCGTCTCCCGCAACACGCCCACATCATCGTTTACGAGGCGGAGGGCGGCGACGAACTCCTCACCATCTACGACTGCGGCGCGGCCCAAAAACCGCCGTCTGCCCAGCTAATCGGCAATCTCGTTCGCGTCCGGGCGGACCACGAACTGGAGCGGACGATCACGGGCTACATCGTCAGCATGCGTGAGGAATCAGTGTTAGAGCGACAGGAGAAGGACCACTTCGTCATCGTTTCAGACGAATAGTTCGATCCGATTAGAGCGGTTCGACGAGGTTTTCCAGCGCGGCTATCGGGTCGTCGGCCTTCGCGACGCCGCTCGCCAGCAGGACGCCCTCCGCGCCGAGGTCACGGGCCGCCACGAGGTCCTCGCCGGTGCTGATGCCCGCACCACAGTAGACGCTCACGCTCTCATCGACCGCTTCTGCGGCCGCCACCGCGTCGGTGACGATGTCCGGGTCGGCCTTGCTGACGGGGGTTCCACTTCCGATGAGTTCCGGCGGTTCGACGGCCACGGCGTCGGGGCCGAGGGCGGCGACGGCACCGATTTGCTCGGGGTTGTTCGCACAGACAGTAGTGTCGAAGCCGACGCGCTCCGCGGCGTCCAACCCGGCGTCGATGTCTGCGAGTTTCAGTCTGCACTCGGAGTGATTGAGCATGGTTCCGGTCGCACCCGCGTCGGCGACGGCCTCCGCGAGGGCGCTTCCGGTGTGGCTTCCGTGTTCGACCGGGCTGACGTGTTGCCCCCACGTCTCGACGCCCGTGTCGGCGACGCGCGAGAGGTGGGCGGTCTGCGGTGCCACGGCGATATCGACGCCGTATTCGTCGCTCACGTCGCGGGCCGCCTCCGCGATTTCTACCGGGTCGCAGGGGTAGGCTTTCAGGTTGACGAGTACGAACATATCCGAAGCGACTGTCGGCGGCCCCAAATAGGTTGCGTCATTCGAAAGTGAGAGACGGAGATGGAGAGAACGGGGACGAGAACGACGGAAACCGGGACGAAAGCGGATCGAGGAACGATCCCCTGAAACGACGGGGGAACGGACGAACGGATGAGTGAAACGCCTCTTTCACTCTTCCCAATAGTTTTGTTTGTAGGTTTACCAGTACCTTCCATGACAACACGGGTTCGAAAACTGGCCGTCCTTTCGCTCGTCCTCCTCGTCGCGCTCGCCGGCTGCTCCGGCATGGGCGGGAACGACGCTGCGAAGGAGAACGGGAACTACGATACCGGCCGTTCCGACGGCGGCGGTTCGGGCGGCGGCAACGCGGGAGACGGACAAGCCGACGAAGGGTCGCCGACACAGTCCGCGCTGGTCGTCCAGCAACGGATGCTCATCCGAACAGGCGACCTCTCGCTGTCGGTGGAGAGTTTCGAGAACACGAGCCGGGTGCTGACCGAGTTTGCCAGCGAACGCGGCGGATTCGTCAGCGACTCCTCCCAGCGCGTCCATCGACGCGGCAACGACACGTGGACCACCGGAAAAGTCGTCTTCCGTATCCCGAAGGACGACTTCTTGGCGTTCTTCGAACGGGCCAAGCAGGCGGGGGAAGTCCAGGAGTCGAACACGGGGACCGAGGACGTGACCGACCAGTTGGTCGATTTGAAGGCTCGCCTCGATAACCTCCAATCACAACGCGACAAACTCCGGGCGCTCTACGAGAACGCGAGCGACACGGAGGACGTTCTCGCCGTCCAAAAGCGCCTCTCCGCCGTCCAGTCCGACATCGAGCGACTGGAAGCGAAACAGCAATCGCTCGAAGGACGGGTCGCCTACTCGACGGTGACGGTGCGGATGCAGGAACCGCAACCGGATTCCGAGGCGGAAACCCCCGCCGAGAAATCGTGGTACGACACGGGTGTCGTCTCCGCGTTCCTCGATTCGGTCGATGGCGTCGTCGTCATGCTCAGGGCGTTCGTCGTCGGCATCGCGTACCTTCTCCCGTACCTGGCCGTCCTCGGGATTCCTGTCGGAGCGGTACTGCTCGTGCGCCGTCGGTCGAAGTCGAACGCGTCGTCGGTCACGCATGTGACGGAAGCGGATGAGAACGAAGCGGCGGACGTGGACGAAGAGGCGAACGTGGACGAAGAGACCGACGAGTGAGCGTACGGGCGGCGCAAGTGGTCGACGGAAACAGTCCCGATCCCATCCTCTCGACACCGTACGGCGTTTCGAGTTTTCGGCGTTCCTTCCGCCGTTCACTGCACGTCCGGCAACACTTCCTCCTCGTAGAATCGGAAGAAGGAGTCTTGGTCGGGGCCGATCTGGTGGACGTAGACGTGGTCGTACCCCGCGTCGGCGAACTGCTCTAAATTCTCGATGTGCGTCTCCGGGTCCGGGTCGGTCACGATGCTTCCCTCCGCGATGTCCTCGCGGGTGACCATCTGGCAGGCCTGCTCGAAGTGCGTCGGCGTCGGCAGTTGCGAGTTGAGTTCGCCGGCGAGGGCGCTGTTCGGCCACCACTCGTGGGCCGTGTCGATGGCTTCCTCCTCGTCCTCCGCGTAACAGACGGTCATTTGGCTGTACCGCGGTCCCTCGCCGCCGGCTTCCTCCCACGTCTCCACGGTGTCCTGCGGGCCGACGCTCCAGAACCCGTCTCCGAGTTCCGCGGCGGCCTGCGCCGCCCGCTTCCCGTAGGCGGAGACGATGATGTCGGGTGGTTCCTCGGGAAGCGTGTAGAGACGCGCGTTCTCGACGGTGAAGTGGTCGCCGTAGTAGCTCTGCTGTCCGCCTTGCCACAGTTTGCGCATTATCTCTATCGCCTCTTCGAGCATCTTGGTCCGAACCGCGTGTTCCGGCCAGTGTTCGCCGGTGACGTGTTCGTTCAGCCGCTCGCCCGTCCCGACGCCGAGGAAGAACTTCCCCTCGAACATCGTCGCGGCGGTGGCGGCGGCCTGTGCGACGACGGCCGGATGGATTCGCATGATGGGGCAGTTTACCCCGATTCCGACCGGCAAATCGTCCGTCGCCCGTGCGACCCCACCCAGCGTGGACCAGACGAACGGCGCGTTCCCCTGCTGGCTTATCCACGGGTGGTAGTGGTCCGAGATGGACGCGAACTCGAAGCCCACCTCCTCGGCACGGACGGCGTGGTCTACCAGTTCGTTCGGCCCGTGCTCCTCGCTCGAAATGGTGTAGCCGATCTGTGTCATTGTGCTCCCTCGTCGGCGGACGAATCGAATGTCATGCCATCAGCGCTACATCGTTCCCCCGCATGAGGTCTCTGGCTGAAAACGCAAGGACGGCTATTAGCGTTGAAGACGCTCGAACCGCCTCGGACTGGGTTCGTGCGAACGTTGCTGCTTGCGTCGTTGTCGCTGCTGTCGGTGCTGTTGCTGCCATCGCCGTTCCGGTTCGCGTTCTTGCTGGTGTCGTTGCTGCGGGCGATGGTCGCCGCGTTGCCGTCGTTTCCCGTATCGCCGTTCCCGCTGTAGGCGTTCCTGCCGTTGCTTTCGCTCCTGTCTGCCGCCACGAATCACGGTTCGCTCGACGTCGCTCAGGTCCCGTTCGGACCCGCCCCGCCGTTCGCTCTGTCGATGACGACCGTAGCGTTTCCGCTCTTGCTGTCGCTGCCGGTGTTCGTGTCGCTGTCCTCGTTCGTTGCCGCCTCGACGATGGCCAGCTTTCGATCCGTATCGCCGTTGCTGGTTCGTTCGTTTTCGCCGCTCCCCTCGTCCCTGTCTCGTCTGTCCCCCGTTCCCCACCCGTCGCTCCTGTCCTTGCTCCCGCGGGCCGCCGTACCGTTGCGTCTCGGATTCGCCCTCCTGATTGCGTCGGCTCTCGCGATGCAGATGGTGTGTCATTGTACCTCACGGCTGAGTCGGTCGGAAATCGCTTAGTCGTGCCGGCCGCGGGTGGCCACGCTTAAGACCGGTCGGTGACACCTCCCGACATGGAACCACGAGACCTCTCCGCGCACGTCGCGTATCAGGCCGGACGGGGCATCGAGGAGGTCGCTCGGGAACTCGGAATCGACCCCGACGACCTCGTGAAACTCGCATCCAACGAGAACCCCTTCGGCCCGAGTCCGGCGGCCGTCGAAGCCATTCGAGACGCCGCCGGAAACGCAAGTACGTACCCGAAAGCGTCGCACACCGACCTCACCGCCCGCCTCGCCGACCGCTGGAACGTCTCGGACGAGCAGGTCTGGCTGGCGAACGGCGGCGACGGCGCGCTGGATTACCTCGCGCGCGCCATGCTCGACCCGGGCGACTCCGTCCTCGTCCCCACCCCCGGATTCGCTTACTACGGGATGAGCGCTCGTTACCATCACGGCGAGGTGAACGAGTATCACCTCTCCCCGGAGGACGGTTTTTCGCTGACCGCCGACACCGTACTCTCGGGGTACGACGGCGAGCGAATCGTCTACCTGACCAGTCCGCACAATCCCTCTGGCGGCCGGTTCTCGCTCGACGCCGTGACCGAAATCGCCGAGGAAACCGACGAGGAGACGCTCGTCGTCGTGGACGAAGCCTACGGCGAGTACGCCGACGCGCCGAGCGCGATTTCCCTGTTGTCGGAGCGCGATGACAACGACACGCCAGAGGGCGTGTCTGGCAATCACGCGACGCGCGATGACAGCGACGCACCTGTCGGCGCGCCTGGCAATCACGCAACGCGCGATGACGTCGCCGTCCTGCGTACCTTCTCCAAGGCGTACGGATTGGCGGGGATCCGTCTCGGCTACGCCGTCGTCCCCGAGGAGTGGGCCGACGCGTACGCACGCGTGAACACGCCCTTCGCGGCCAGCGAACTCGCCTGCCGGGGCGGCCTCGCGGCGCTCACGGACGACGACCACGTCGAGAAGTCCGTCGAGACGGCCCGGTGGGCGCGAGAGTACATCTACGAGAACCTCGACGCGCCGACGTGGGAGAGCCACGGAAACTTCGTCCTCGCGGATGTCGGGGACGCGAACAGGGTCGCGGAGGCGGTCCAAGAGCGCGGCGTCATCCTTCGGGACTGCACGAGTTTCGGGCTTCCCGACTGCGTGCGCATCACCTGCGGGACGGAGGAGGAAACGCGCCGTGCGGTGCGCGAACTCAACGGGGTGCTGTCCACGTGAGGGTCGCCGCCACCGGGACGCCGGGCACGGGGAAGACGACGGCGACCGAACTGGTCGAATCCGACCTCGAAACCGTCCACCTGAACGACGCAATTCGTGAAGAAGAACTCCACGACGGGACGGACGAGGAGCGCGGAAGCCTCTATGCGAACTTCGACGCGATCCGGAAGTGGTTGGACGAACGGGGCGACGGCGGCGACGGGTTGCTCCTCGACTCGCACCTCGCACACCACTTCGACGCGGAGAAGGTCGTCGTGCTGCGCTGCCACCCCGAGGAGTTGCGCGAGCGACTGCTCGAACGCGGCGAAACGGCGGCGAAAGCCGATGAGAACGCCGAGAGCGAAGCCCTCGACGTGATTCTGTCCGAATCCGTCGCGGAACACGGCGCGGAGTCGGTTTACGAAATCGACACGACCGACCGAACGCCCGAGGCCGTCGCGTCGGATATCGAGGCGGTTATTCGCGGCGAGAGAGAACCGTCCGCCGGAACAGTCGATTATCTGGAGTACCTCTAATGCTCGACCAACTTCGTCCCGTCGCGAACCGCGCGCTTCGACCGTTCGTCTCGGCGTCGAGAACCCTCGGATTGACGCCCAACGCGGTGAGTATCGTCGCGTTCGTCCTCGCGGGTGGTGCCGGGGTGGCGTTCTACGTTGCCCCGGACGACCCCGTCTGGTATCTCGTCGGCGGCGTTCTCGTCTTCCTGAACGGGTGGCTCGACATCTTGGACGGCGCGCTCGCTCGCGAACTCGGCACCGACTCGCCCGCGGGCGACCTGCTCGACCACGTCCTCGACCGGTACGCCGACATCATCCTCATCGTCGGGTTCGCGGCGGGAATCGGCGAGTACGCCCTCGGGTTAGCGGCTATAACTGGCGTGCTGATGACATCGTACCTCGGCACGCAGGCACAGGCGGTCGGGTTGGATCGCGTCTACGGCGGCCTCCTCGGCCGTGCCGACCGGTTGGCACTTATCGGGGTCGTCGGTGCGCTGGCCGCGTTCGTCCAATCCGTCGGCGGCTATTCCGTCGTGGCGCTCCTCCTCGTCCTGTTCGCCGTCGTCGGCCACTTCACGGCGCTCCAGCGCTTTTATTATTCGTGGCGCGCCTTGGCCTGACGTGGCGTGCCATTTATGAGTCGAGACGGTAAAGAGCAACGTATGGTTCAGTGTGAGATGTGCGGTGCCGAAACGGCGTCTCCCAAGACTATCAAAGTCGAAGGCGCGGAGCTTGACGTGTGCGACAACTGCGCCGACTTCGGGACCGAGGTGAAGACACAGCAGTCCTCTTCCACCTCGACCAAGTATTCGACGTCCTCGTCTTCGGGTAACTCGAACACCAGCACTGGCAGTTCAGGGTCGTCCGGCGGGTCGCGTTCGCGCCGGAAGGACATGTTCGACGATATGGAGGAGATAGCGCAGGATTACGACGACAGAATCCGAAACGCGCGCGAATCGACCGGTCTGAGTCAGGAGGACCTCGCCAAGGACCTCAACGAGAAGGCGAGCCTCATCCGCAAACTCGAACACGGCGACATCCTTCCCAGCGACAGCGTGCAGAAGAAACTGGAGAAGAAACTCGACATCAGCCTCACCGTCGGTAGCGCCGGGGCCGACGACGAGGAGTGGAGCGGCGGCAGTTCGACCGGCAGTTACACGCTGGGCGACGTCGTGAAGCGAAAGGACTGAATCCGAGGACCCGATTTTCGTCTTTCTCGATTCTCCGGACGTGGTGAGTCGCGAGTGCGAGAGTCCGCGCTCGAAGCCAAGCGTCCATCAAAAATCGAAACCCCACGACTCGGGAATCGGAGACGAGAAGAAAACGGGAGCGACGGGACCGTTTCAGATAACGGCGTCCCAGAGCGGTTTGATGATGAAGAAGACCGTCTCGTAGCCGATGTACATGAGGACGAGTACGGACGCCAGCACGGCGGCTTTTGGCTTTTCGAGCGGGAGTCCACGGCGCAGTTCGACGGAACGGGCTTCGATTTCGAAGAAGTCCGTGATGATGAGACCGAGGACGAGCGTCGAGAGGACGATACCGCCGTGGTGGTGCAGCGTCAGGAAGTAGAACGCCGAGAGGACCAGCAGAACGTTGCTGACCTCGTGCGGAATCCAGCGGCTCAGCGTCTCCGTGTCGTCGTCTTTCGCCTGTTTCTCGTAGTTACGCGACGCAAGAATGCGCGTCAGCATGTTGACCAACACGAGTCCGAAAACGACGAAACCCGCGTAAGGTTCGAGCACGTCGATGGGCCCGAGTAATGATAGGGGTTGCATGCTCGAAACTCTGTGCGACAGCGTATTATATTCTTTCCAATTGGGTCGCTCCGTCACTCGGCGAAAAACCGCCGGCTCGATTCCACGCTGACGAGTTCCAGCACGCCGTCGAACGTGATTTCGACCGGTTCGTGCGGTTCGACGGGACGGACCGATTGGTCGTCGGCGAGGAGTTCCACCGCGTCTTCGTCCCGTTCGACGGCCAGCGTCACCGGGCCGCGGAGTATCCAGTCGTCCACGTGGATGGCGAACGGCGCGACGGGGACCACCGAGACGACGCCCGCGCCCTGTTCGACCACCGGTCCGCCCGCGTCGCGTGCGTACCCTAAACTCCCGGTCGGAGTGGCGACGACCACGGCGTCCGCCCTGAACTGGGACACCCGTTCGTCCTCGACGTTGACGCTGTACTCGGAGATTCGTGCGGGTTCGCTCGTGACGAGTGTCATTTCGAACAGCGCATCGGCCACGTACTCGCCGTCGACCGTCGCCGAGAGGAGGGGGCGACCCGTCGTCGTCCACTTCCCGGCGAGGAGGTCCGCGATTGCGGGTTCGATGTCGGTCGGCGGGACGCTTTCGAGACCCGGTCCCGCATCGACCGGGAGAATGGGAACCGACGCATCGGCACGCACGAGGTCCGTGACCGCCCGCTCGCCCACCGCAACGACGACGGTCGGGTTCGCATCGAGAACGGTCCTCGCGTCCTCGCTCACCGTCCGCTCGGCGTCGTCGCCGAGTGCGGCGTCGATTTTCTCGATGGAATCGCCGTCCGCGCTCGGTACGACACCTACACGCATTCTGGCCTCCGTTCGTGGTGGTCGCGTGGTTCGGTCATTACCTGAACAGTCTCACCCCGACCTGAAAAGGATACCGCGCTTCGAGTAAACTCGTGGCGTAAAAACGCGTGACGGGTTACTCGTCGTACGGCCAGTCGCCGATGATTTTCATCCCCGCCGCTTGGTCCTCGGCTTCGAGCGCGTCGGCGATTTCCGCGGGCGCCTTGTGTTCGACCTCGAACTCGTCGCTCGCGAGGTGAACCGCGAGTTCGGTGAGGAGGATGGCCTGTTCGCGGAGATTACGTACTTCCACCTTGTCCAACGTGTCGGCGAAGGTGTGGCCCCACCCTCGGCCCTCGTCGCCCGTTTCGCTCATGACGTGGTAGCCCGGAACGCCCCACTGGACGAAGGGCCAGTGGTCGCTGTGCGGTCCCTGCTCGGGAATCGTCGAGACGGGGTGGCCGTACCGGTCCGCGATTTCGTGGGCCGCGTCGTCCAGTTCGTCGAACCCGTGCGTGGTGAACGTGAGGGTTCGTCCTCGGGCCACGCCGTCGTTGTTCAGGATGGCCTTGATGCCGTCGAAGTCGGTGACGCTCGCCATGTGCGACGAACCGTCGAGTCCGACCTCCTCGGCACCGAAGGCGACGAAGTGAACCTTCGTGTCGAGTTCGTCCTCGCGCTCCGCGAGCGCGTTTGCCATCTCGACGACCATGGCCGTCCCCGCGCCGTTGTCCATCGCACCTTCGGCGATATCGTGGGCGTCGATGTGGCTGGTGACGAGTACTTCCTGATCGGTGTCCGGGCCGAGTTCGGCGTGGACGTTCTGGCTGGTCGCGTCGTACGCGTCGGCGTCGACGGTCACCGTCACGTCGTCGCCCTCCCAACGCCGGGAGAGTCGTGCGCCGACTTCCTTCGAGACGCCGACAGCAGGGATGTCGCCGATGGGGTCCGCTTCGGTGCCGACGCTGCCGGTCGGTGGGAGACAGCCCTCGACATGGTTTCGGAAGACGAAGGCGGCCGCACCGCCGTCGACGGCGTAGTAGTACTTCTCACGTCGGTGGATGAACCGGTCGAAATAGCTCGGGACGTTCGAGGCGACCATCACGACTTTTCCCTCGATGTCGTGTTTCTCGAAGTCGCCCGGGAGTCCGTAGCCGAGGTCGACCAACTCACCGTCGACGCTTCCGGCGGGACTGCGCGGGAGCGCGATGCTGTCCTGCGTCGTCTCGCCGACCTCGATGGAACTGGATCCCCGTGTCCAGCCCTGTACCTCGAACTCCGCCAATCGTGCGTTCCGTGCGCCGACGTCGGCGAGCGCGTCGCGGGTAACTTCCGCGGCCGCTCGTTCGCCGTCGCTTCCCGTCATACGGTTCCCGATATCGACTATCGTTTCGAGGAAATCCCATCCCGCGTCGCTCCTGAACGTCCGCCCGATCCACTGTGACATACGCCTACACATCTCTCAGCCCCGGCCTAAATGTTTCGAAACGTAATATCCTGACAAATCGTCGGTTATTCCGTCACTTTCGGGATAATCTCCGACGATTTATAATTCGGATACTTAAACCACCTCCCGATTGTTCCCAATATACTGTTCAAGCCGATGCTTTATAACGAGCGATGGCGTTTGACCGATAGACAGTCGGTGATTCCAAGATATGGCTTCACAAGCACCCGATATGGCGCGCGTGGTCGGACTCGATGGGAATGTCGAAGGGGACGTGAATCTCTCCTCGGCGGACGTGAAAAAGATGTACCGATTACAGGTACTCGCCCGCACATTCGACGAGAAAGCCGTTTCGCTCCACCGACAGGGGCGAATCGGGACCTACGCGCCCTTGCAGGGACAGGAAGCAGCACAAGTCGGTGCGGCGTACGCGCTTTCGCCGGACGACTTCTGCTTCCCGACCTACCGCGACCACGGGATATACATCACCCGCGGACACGCGATTCGGGACATCCTGCTCCACCTCTCGGGGGCTGGAAACTACGTGGACCGCGAGGAAGCGGAGGGACTGCGAACCTTCCCGCCGACGATACCCATCGCCACCCAGTTGCCCCACGCCGTCGGTGTCGGCATGGGCGCGAACTACAAGGCCGACGATTGTGCCGTTCTCGCGAGCTTCGGCGACGGGGCGACGAGCGAGGGCGACTTCCACGAGGCGATGAACTTCGCGGGGGTGTTCGAGACGCCGACGGTGTTCTTCTGTCAGAACAACCAGTGGGCGATTTCGGTGCCGCGGGAGCGCCAAACCGCGAGCGCCACCATCGCCCAGAAGGCACAGGCCTACGGCTTCGAAGGCGTTCGAGTGGACGGAAACGACGTGCTCGCCGTCTACCGAACCGTGTCCGACGCCCTCGAACGCGCGAAGGACGGCGAACCCATACTCGTCGAAGCGGTCACGTATCGACAGGGTGCCCACACGACGACCGACGACCCGACGAAGTACCGCGACGACGCCGAAGTCGATGCGTGGGCCGAGAAGGACCCGCTCGACCGGACTCGGGAGTACCTCGAAACCGAACACGGCTGGACCGACGAGGACGACGCCGCGCTTCGCGAGGAGGCAAAGGAGCAGGTGGCGGAAGCCGTGAATGCTGCCGAAGCACACGACGGCTACGACGTGGACGCCATTTTCGACCACGTGTACGCGAACGGACACCCGCGCCATCCGGACCAGCGCGCCGCGGTCCCTGAAAACCCAGACGTGGACCGCTGACGCCGGAACGCCGATGTTTTTCGGTCACTTCGTCCCTCGGTTTGAGCGTCGCCAGCACAGTTATGTGCAGTGCTGTGGTATCCGGCACGGGGTCTACGATGGAACGTCACGAACGAGAGATGGGTGAGTACGGGGCGGAGACCGAACGAACCGCGGACATCGCGGAAATAGAAATCACGGAGCCAACCCTGACGTGGCTCGAAGTCTCACAGCCACAACAGCCGATTCCACTCGGAGAAAACGACAGGATACTCGACAGTCGGTTCAACGAGCAACACGACATGTGGGAGGTACTGCTCCTCGCACTCCCGGACAAGGAAGAAGAATCGTAGTTACAGCATGTCCTTCTGTTTCAGCCCCTCGATGAGGTCATCGACGAGGGCGTCGACGTCGGCGTAGGGAAAATCCTGTGCATCGTTCATCTTCGTCGCCAGTTCCATCGCGGTAAAACTGGTGTCGCCCGCTTCGAACCGCGTTCCGGGACCGTTCGGCAGCGCCGGAACGAGTTCCATCGGGTTGCTGACGGGGTAGTCTGCGCCTTCGAATGCGTCGTGAAACTGCTGTCGGAATTCCGCTTCTTTGTCAGCCATGTCCGCCATTGTGTGAGTAAACGGCAAAAACGTTCCGGAACCACGATACACTTGTTGTAAGTTTACTCTCCGGTTCAGAGAGGTTTATACGGGGATAGGAAGGAGGTTCGGTATGGCATTCGATTTCGATTTCGAACTCTTATGTGAACTGACCGAAACGAACGGTGCGGCGGGGTACGAGGACCGAATCCGTGACATGGTTCGACGCGAGTTGGAGGGGGAAGTCGACGAACTCCACACCGACGCGATGGGGAACGTCATCGGGACGATAGAGGGGTCGGCGGACTACGACGTCGCAGTCGCTGCCCACATGGACGAGATCGGGTTCATGGTTCGGCACGTGAACGACGACGGGTTCGTCTCGCTCGACGCGCTTGGCGGATGGGACCCACGCGTGCTGCGGGCACAGCGCGTCGTCGTCCACACCGAGGACGACGACCTCCGGGGCGTCATCGGGTCGGTCCCGCCGCACCTGCTCGACGGCGACGAGGGGGAAGAGGACGTCGAGGACGTTTACGTCGACCTCGGCCTTCCGGCTGACGAGGCGAACGAGCGCGTCTCCGTCGGCGATATCGTCACGATGGAACAGACGACGGTGCAGGTGGGCCAGAACGTCTCCGGCAAGGCGCTCGACGACCGGATCTGTCTCTTCGCCATGCTGGAGGCGGCAAAGCGGATCGAAAACCCTGACGCGACGATTCACTTCTGTGCCACTGTACAGGAGGAAGTCGGTCTCCGCGGTGCCACCGCGTTAGGGGTCGACGTGGATCCCGACCTCGCGGTCGCCCTCGACGTGACCGTCGCCAACGACTTCCCGGCCGTGAGCAAGGAGCGGGACTACGTGACCAGCCTCGGCGACGGAACCGCGATAAAACTCAAGGACGGAAGCGTCGTGACGACGCCGAAGGTCCACCGCCGGATGCGCTCGGTGGCCGAGGAACGCGACATACCGTACCAACTCGAAGTCCTTCCCTCGGGCGGCACCGACACCGCCGGATTCCAGAACACCTACGGCGCGAAACCGGTCGGCGCGATTTCGATTCCGACGCGCTACCTCCACACCGTCACCGAGAGCGCCAACGGCGACGACGTGTCGGCGACCATCGACCTCCTCACCGCCTTCCTCGAAACCGAGGACGGCGGGTACGATTACGCATTATAAACCCCACCTTTCAGCCACCACCTTTTACGACGGTCGAAATGCGAGACCAGCGCAATTGCGCTGGTCTCGCTCGTCTCCCTGTAAAAGCTGGACCAAAAGCACCACGTCACCCTACTTCAGTCGCTCCTTTCAGTCGCTCCGTCGGGGGTTCCTTGGCCCGTTCGCTCGCTTCGCTCGCTCACGGAGAAAATCCTCGCATCAAAAAAGGACGGGCCAGCCTATCGTTCTCTTCAGTCGTTGGACTACGGTTACTGACCGAAGGGAGCTAAGCCGGTGACACGACCGCTAGAATCGGTTGTCGGCATAACGATTGGGATATGAAAGCGACACAATCACTGGAATCTGCCGACGACACGGCCGCTCGTCGCTAGCATCCTCACCGGAAAATCTCCGATTTTCCGGGCCGACGACCGAGCGGAACGTAGTGGAGCAAGGGAGGAGTGCTTTTGGTCCAGATTTTGCCAGGGAGGCAACCGAATCTGGCGCGAACCGCGCCGGATTCGGCTCCCGACCGCAGCAAAAGGTGGTGGTTCCAAACCAAAGTATTCAGTACCCACCGGTACTAACCCCCGGCCATGACAGATGGGGAAGCGGACGAATCGGTTACTCGACGTGGATTTCTCCTCGGTTCTGCGGGTGTCGTCACGGCGGGTGCAGCCGGAACGGCGGCTGCGCAGGAAAGCGGGACGACGACCTCCGGCGGGGAAGGAAGTTCGAACAGTAGCTCCGGCGGCGGCGGTGGAGCGACGAAGACGGTGAAGGTCGGCCCTGGTGGCGACCTCACGTTCGACCCGGACAAGCTGCCGATAACCCCCGGCACGACCGTGAAGTTCGTCTGGGAGTCGAACGGCCACAACGTCGTGCCCGAAAGCCAACCCGAAGGCGCCGGCTGGGAAGGATCCGGCAGTGCGAGCGAGTTGTTCGACTCGGGTCACACCTACTCGCACACGTTCAGTACGCCCGGCGAGTACGCGTATGTATGTTCGCCGCACAAGAGCGCCGGCATGACCGGCACCATCACCGTCGGTGCTGCCGGCGGGGGTTCGTCGGAACCGGCGATTCCGGGCAACGCGAAGACGCTCGGCCTCGCCACCTCGGGTGCGTTGGCGTTCACCCTCTCGCTGGGCTACTTCTTCCTGAAGTTCGGCGGGGACTACGGCGAGTCCATCGAGTAGCCTACTCCGCGTCCTCCGGCGTGTCGAAGTCGTGGAAGGCACGTCCCTTTTCCGTGCTCAGGATGTCCAAGCCAGCGGCCGCACCGCCGCCGACGGAGATCGCCGCCTGAATCTTATCGGAGCGGGCCGACCATCCGGCGGCGTAGGCGTTCTCGACCGTCGTTTCGTTGTCCATGTCCGTCTTCACCGTGCCGTCGTCGTTCAGTTCACAGCCGAGGTCCTCGGCCATGTCGCGTGACCGCCCGGTGGCGAAGATGACGTAGGCGGCGTCGTACTCGCCGTCGTCCGTCGTAACGGTAAATCCGTCCTCCGACCGTTCGACGCCCGTTACCTCCTCGCCCTGCTTTCGTTCGACACCCTGTTCGTCCACCTGCTCGCGGGCGGTTTCCATGAACTCGCCGCCGTCGATGCTCTTGATTCCGAGGTAGTTGAACAGGTGGGCCGCGTGCATCGCGGTGTCATCCGTATCGAAAACGACCGTGTCGAGACCGTTTTTCGCGGTGAACAGTGCCCCACTCAATCCGGCTGGGCCGCCGCCGATAACAGCTACGTCTGACATACGGTGACAGCTACCACCCTAACGGGGATAAAGCTCATCGCTCCAGCAAGTCCTTCGTCTTTCGATGTCGATATGCGAACATGGGTTCGAAGCCCACCTTCGCGAGCGGACTTCCCGTTTCGCCGAGCGCCGGGAATCGGTAGTCCACCACGTCTCGAACCAGCGTTTTCCCGTCCCCGGCGTAGAACTGGTGGGTGTGTTGCCACTCGGGAAACGGTCCCCCGTCCATCTCGTCTCGAAACATCGCGGCCCCGTCCTCCTCCGTCCGCTGGACGATTGTCGAGATCCATCGCTGGTGCGGCCCCGTTCCGAACGGTCGGAGCGACATTCGGATTTCCGTTCCCGCTTCCAGCACGTCCGGGTCAGTGTCCCCGTCCGGTCCGCGGACCTCCTCCACGCGGAGGTTCATCCACTCGGGTGTCAACGCTTCCAAGCCGTCCACGGTCGAGTAGAACCGCCAGACCTCATCGAACGGCGCATCGACCCACACTTCGCGCTGATACGTGGCCATCGTTTCGGATTCCGTCCCTCGGCTTAAACGTCTTATGCGCAACCAGTCCGACGGCGATTTATTTCGGTCCGCGTTCTACTCCCTGCATGCTCAGCCTTCGACTCGCCGAAATCGCCGATGCCGCCGAAATCGCGGCCATCTACGCACCCATCGTCCGCGAGACGGTCATCTCGTTCGAGACGACGCCACCGGATTCCGAGGAGATAGCGGACCGGATCCGAGCGACACTCCCGACCTATCCGTGGCTCGTCTGTGAACAGGACGGGGACCTCCTCGGATACGCCTACGCCGGGTCCCATCGCTCGCGCGAGGCGTATCGGTGGTCGGTGGACGTTTCCGTGTACGTCCACTTCGAGTATCGCCGGTCGGGGGTCGGAGAGGGACTCTATCGGGCGTTGTTCTCGCTTCTCGAAGCGCAGGGATTCTACAACGCGTACGCAGGAATCGCGCTCCCGAACGCGGCCAGCGTCGGCCTGCACGAATCGCTCGGCTTCGAACACGTCGGAACGTACGAGGACGTGGGGTACAAAAACGGCGCGTGGCGGAGCGTCGGCTGGTGGCAGCGGACGCTGCAATCCCACGAGAAAACTCCCGAGCCACCGCGTCCCGTTACGGAACTCCCGGAGGAAGTCGTGACTGATGCGTCGAACGACGGTCGAGAACCGATACGAGTTACTTGAGGCGCTCTTGAAGGAACGACGGATGGGCCGCGGTCACGCCATCGATGGTGAGAATTTCGTCGCTGATGACGCTCCCGACGGCGCCGCCGTTCGGCGCACGCACTTCGGCCATCAGCATGTGGTCGCCGCTGCAGGTGTAGAGCGTGTCGATGTCCGCCAACTCCTGTAGCGCTCGGGTCGCCTCGACGTAGCGTTCGCTTTCGACGTCGATACCGACGAGCGCGATGCTCTGGCTGGACAGCTTTTTGGGGTCGATCTCCGCGGAATAGCCGACGATGACGCCCTCGTCTTCGAGCTTCTCGATGTATTTTCGAACGGTCGGTTTCGAAACACCGGCCCGATCCGCTATCTCCGAGTACGACGCCTGTGCATCGTCCTCTAACACGCGGAGAATCCGGTCTTCGGTCGATTCCGTGCTCATGTTACCGGTATGTTTCCCGCACAGGAAAAAATACCTTGCGAAGTGAAAAACACATTGACGGCCACGAAAACCTTGTTCGAAACGTCGAGAACGGTGAAACGAGATTACTTGTGCCGGTCGAGCAGGTCGTAGCTACGCTCCCACTCGTAATCGTCGTCGAAGTACCGCTCGGCGAGCGGCGTTTCCGGCATGTCGCCCGTCGACTGTTTCTCCTGCTGGTAGGAGGGGCGCTCGTCGTCCACGTAGAAGCGACCGGTAAGGACCTTGCCCTCGTAGAGCGCGTCCTCGGCGTCGTGCATCGCTTCCATCGCCTCACGGCGGTCGTGGATGTCGAAGTCGTAGTCGTCGCTGTCCTGCACGTCGATGTACGGGACGTACTGCTTTGCGTCCTTGTTCCACGTCGGGCACTGCGTGAGGAAGTCCACGTGTGCGAACCCGTCGTGTTCCATGGCCTCGGCGAGGATTTCCTTCGCCTGATTCGGGTTGACGGCCGCCGTTCGCGCGACGTACGTCGCACCCGAGGTCAGCGAGAGCGAGAGCGGTCGAATCGGGCTCTTCGCGTTTCCGCGCGGTTGGGTCTTCGACTTGTGACCTTTCGGCGACGTGGGCGACGTCTGCCCCTTCGTCAATCCGAAGATCTCGTTGTCGAAGACGATGTAGGTCATGTCGTGGTTCTCACGAGCCGTGTGCATGAAGTGGTTCCCGCCGATTCCGTAGCCGTCTCCGTCACCGCCGGCGGCGATGACTTCGAGGTCGGGGTTGGCGAGTTTGGCCGCGCGTGCAACCGGCAGGGACCGCCCGTGGATGGAGTGGAAGCCGTAGCTCTGAAAGTAGCTCGAAAGCTTCCCGGAACAGCCGATACCCGTGACGAGGAGCGTTTCGTCCGGCGTTCGGCCCACCTCGGGCATCGCCTGTTTCAGCGCCTTGAGGACGCCGAAGTCACCACAGCCCGGACACCACGTCGCCTGCGGTTCGAGGCTGGGCGTGAACTCGTTCACGTCGATTTCTCGTTCTTCTTCGATTGCGTTGAATACACTCATTTTCAGTCACCCGTTGCGGATTCGATGCGCGTGTTGTGCGCTGGCTCGGCACTGCCGTCGAGTCGTGCTTCGAAGCCGTCTACGATGTCAGTCGGCTCGAACGGGTTGCCGTCGTATTTCAGCAGGCTGTACAGTTTGTCGCCGTGCTTGCCGGTCGCCGCCTGAATGTGGCGGCGGAACTGTGCCGTGGCGTTCATCTCGACGACGAGTGCCTCGTCGACGTCTTCGAGGAACGCGTTGACCTCGTTCTTCGGGAACGGCACCATGTCGCTGACGTTCATGGCCTTGACCGAGTGGCCGTCCTCGTTCAACATGTCGACTGCCTCTTCGACGGCACCCTTCGTGCTACCGAAGTTGAGGATGGCGTAGTCGGCGTCGTCCTCGCCGTAAGCGGTCTGGTGGGACTCATCCATCGAGTCGAGATCATCGCGGATCGCGGTGAGCTTCTCCATCCGTCGGTCCATCTGCGTGACGCGGTTGTCCGCATCCTCGCTGATGTGACCGGCCTCGTTGTGTTCGTTACCGGACGCGAGGAAGTTGCCGCCCTTCTGTCCCGGCAGGGACCGCGGGCTGACGCCGTTCTCGCCGTCGTAGCGGTAGCGCTTGAACCGACCGGCGAGGCGCTCGCCTTGCTCGATTTCCTCCTCGGTTACGACTTCGCCGATGTCCGGATTCGGCTCGCGGTCGAACGTGGATTCCGGAACCGTCTCGTGACCGCCGGAGAGTTTCTGGTCGTAGAGGATGATGCTCGGAATCTGGTAGTTGTACGCGAGTTCGAACGCCTTTCGCGTCTGAATGTACGATTCACGCGCGTCACCCGGCGCGAAGACGACGCGGTTCGAGTCGCCTTGACTCGTGTACAGGACGTGTTCGAGGTCGCCCTGTTCCGGCTTCGTCGGCATCCCCGTGGAGGGGCCCGCGCGCATCGATTCGACCAACACGATGGGCGTCTCAGTGATTTCTGCGAGTCCGAGCGGTTCGGACATCAGCGCGAATCCGCCACCGGACGACCCGCTCATCGCCTTTGCGCCCGCGTGGCTCGCACCGATTGCGAGCGAGGCGGCGGCGATTTCGTCCTCGACCTGTTCGGAGATTCCGCCGAGGTCGGGGAGGTGCTGGGTCATGATTGTGAACACGTCGGTCCACGGCGTCATGGGATATCCGGCGATGAACCGGCATCCTTCGTCGATGGCACCGTAGGCGATACCGTGACTGCCGGAGACCAGAACTTGGTCGTCGTCGTAGTCGCTCTCGGGGACCGTGACGCCGACGTCCGTGTCGTAGTTCTCCTGGAGGTCCTCGTACGACGCGCGGAGAACCTCGAGGTTCGGCTCGAGGATCTTCTCCGGCATGGCTTCGCTCATCAGCTCTTCCACGATATCGAGGTCGAGACCGATGATGGCGCACGTCGCGCCGATACCAGCCGTGTTCCGCATGATTTCGCGGCCGTACTCCTTGGCGAGTCCGCGAAGGTCCAAGTCGAAGACGTGCCAGTTGTTCTCCTCGACACGTTCTTCGAAGTCCGGGACGTCGTCCGTGTCGAGCAGTCCCGAATCGTAGATGATAACGCCGCCTTCGCGGAGTTCGTCCAAGTTCTCCGTCAGGGGTTTTATCTCTTCGTTGCCGTAGTAGGCTTCTTCCTGTGGATTCCGCGCGAAGCTGTCTCCGAGCGCGAGGAGGAAGTTGTAGTTGTCCCCGCGCGATTTGACTTCGTGGTCTCCCGCGCGAATCTCCACGTAGGTGTGGCCGCCGCGAATACGCGACGGATAGTGCCGGTGCGTGAATACGTGTAACCCTGCTCGCATGAGGGCTTTTGCAAAGTTCTGACTCGTCGAGTCGATTCCGTCCCCGGAACCGCCTGCGATTCGCCAGATGAGTTCGTCATCCGTCATAATTGAAGCTCCTGGCCTCCCGGCCTGGTGGATAAGAGTTGAGTCGCTAGGTGGTAAAGCCTTTGCCATAGATTAGCAAGGAACTATTGTGATAGATGCCCCGTAGCGGCTGATTTCGGGCGTTTTGCGTGAAAAAACTTCCCATTTATTAATGGACAATTGGACGTCAATTAGGGGACCATTGCGGATAACTTACTCGTTGCATTGTTCTCTCTTTCTACTACTTCAACATATAGAAGAAGATAAATCAAATAACTTTTTAAAGTAAAGGGATACAAAATCCGTCGAACGAATGAATCGAGTCGTTTCAAGCACCCTCGTGCTACTACTTCTCGCCACGTCGGTTCTCCCGTCAGTAACGACGGCAAACGAACCGCCCCTCGCGGACGCTGGACTCGACCAGCACGTCTCGCGCGGAAGCACAGTTCTCCTCGACGCAACCGGCTCTCACGACCCGGACGGGACTATCGAGCGATACGACTGGTCGATAGAAACCCGCGGCGGGCGAACCATCACACCGAATTGCCCGAATTGCTCTCGAACCCGATTCCGACCGAACGCCGTCGGGACGTACATCGTTTCCGTGACGGTTACCGACGATGACGGTGCGAAACGCCGAGACACACTCTACGTCACCGTTTCTCCGGGAGCGGGCCCAGAGGTGGATGTCTCGGGTCCGGAAACTCCTCGAGTAGGAGAGCAAGCCATCTACTCCGCAACCGTCGATGCCGGTTCCGCTCCGCTCGACCACATCGTTTGGTCGCTCGACGGGACGACGATCGCAACCGATTCGCTTTCGGAAGCAAACGATGTCGACACCATCACGAGATCGTTTCCGAACACCGGTACACGAACCATTACCGCCACCGTGTACGATTCGGACGGGCAAACCGATACCGAATCGTTCGACCTGTCTATTCGACGGAGTCGAAACCAACCTCAACCGACGCCCGATTCTCCCTCACCTACCCCAATCGCTGAGGGATACCTGCCGACGATTACCGGCGACAAGGAAGTTACAGGGACACGGCCGCTTCGAGGGTCCTACAGTGTGCAATCCGCACCCAGTTCGAGCCACGTTCGTTCTATCAGTTGGTTCGGGGACGGCGCTCGACTTGGAAGCGGGAGATCGCTCACGACCGATTGGGAACCAGGGGACCATTCCTTGTATGCGATGGTCACATATTCGGATGGATCCAACGACATCGCCCGCTTTTCAGACGGGTCAACGACCGTTGTCGCCGACCCCAAACCCAGCGTCGAGTTGCCATCGCTGGACAGTTACGGTGCAGTTTCCGGCCGCGCCACTGCGTCGGATTCGTACGATAACCTTCGGTCGGTACACGTCCGACTCGGCGGAACGGAGATCGGCCATACCAAGATGGATGCTACTTCTCCCGGGAGAATGCAGCACTACCGGACGGTGTCGTTCGACTCCCAAAAGTTCGAAGCAGGGAAGCAGTACACGCTCACCGTGACCGCCGTCGACACACGAGGGCAAACGAGTACGCTTGAACGAACGCTAACTCCCGCAAAAATGCCGGAGATCATCCAGTCAGGCTTCGTGAAAAACAATGTTGACTCGTACGACGAGCGGATCGATCCGAAGCGGTACACTGCACATCACGTCACGAAGATAGATCTGAATGGAGTTGATCCGGAGGATGTTGAAATTCGATTTGGTGGAAAGAAAAAGGGCGTGATGAAAATGTCTAAAAAAGTGGAAAAAAATCAAGATGCCATAATTGTCGACTCATATTGGTGTGGTGAGAATCCAAATGAATACAAAATATTAGAAAAAATCTCTGTGAAAAACCCTTGGCATGATAATACAGAATGGTCTACTGAGATAGAGAATATTCTCCATGTACAACCTAGCCCCCCCGAAATCCGACTTACAGTCATCAACGATGGAACAACCGGCTATAACCCATCGAATTGGGGGATGGTTGTTGATGCGAGCGACTCTTTTGACCCGGATGGATCTGATTTGAAGTTCACTTGGAAAAAAGGTGCTGAGCCAATTAAACCCGATAACATGACTGCGAAATTTCGATCGGTCGAGTTTGCTGAGCTAGAAGTTGAGGATGAATATGGCCTCACCTCTCGTCGCCAGTATAACTTCCTCGATGACTACGTACCGAACGTCCAAGACGTTACTGTCCTATCGGAAGGACCCTACAAACCGAACGACACCGTGCGTTTGCGAATTACTACGAATCCGTATCAATTCAGTAAAAACAGCTACCATCTGTACTACAATCTGGGGGTGTCTATCGAAGGTGCCACGGGGACTGTTGCTGAATGGCAGAAAAGATTTATATCTCCGGATGAATATAACGCTAGCGATCCACGGTTCTACACAGGTGTCGTGGAAATCCCCGCGTCTGAGCTTTTCGATCCGAGCGAGCGTCCGAAACTCCGAGTCTATAATCAAGACAAGCCGGAGACGAATAAAGAGGTCGAAATTCCGGAGGTCGAGGTGTTACGGACATACGGAACGGTCTGGCAGAATCCTCGAATAAAGAGTACGGAGTATCTGGTCAAACGACCGACTTATAAGTGGAAACTCGCAACGTCGCCCTCGAAACGCGACAACTACCTTTCGAAGGGGTACACGATTGACTCGAAGAGTCGTGACGGCTTCGAATATACTCTTGAAGAGCGCAAAAAAGTGAAGGATGCGAAATACGAGGATGTGGACCGCTCGTTCTCGAATGAACTACAGCAGTCCGCATTCCTACAAGGACATCCGGACTGGTGGTCCACGGGTCGTGAAGCGGAAAAACACACTTACACGACCACCGAACACGAATGGCGCGATTCGAAATCGGGTAGAGGAACATTCACTGGAAGAACGCGCCGGGTGCAAACGCACCCACCCGAGTATCGAACGTTGAAGGAATATGCTCACGAGTACAGAGTGGAGAAAACGGGAACGAGAACGGTCAGGAAGACAAGACAAGTCGAAGTGACGAAAACGGACACGAAGTACGTGATGCAGTGCAGTCCGTACGGAATCTGCCTCGAAGTCCCGGAGGAGTACACGTACACGACGACGGTCACGAGAACCTACACGACGACAAAGGAGTACACGTATACGGTGTCCAGGACGAGCACCTACTGGTCGTACCAAAAGTTCCACTTCGATGATTGGGCCACGGGGAATCGAAAACGAGTGAAGGTCGAGGACGCCGAATACAAGACGCAGTATCGATTCGAGTATTCGGAACGGCATACCCGCGTCGACTACACCTACGGTGTACAAACTCGAGAAAAGGTTCGAGATGCTCAGTACGAGTGGCAACAAAAGTCCACCACAGCGAAGCGGGATGTCGCGATGTCGCTCACTCAAGCGGACAACTGGCGTATCGGAAGCTATCGTCCAAAAATAACATGGAGTCTGAAGAAATCAACCGGTACTAAAACTGCAACTGTTGACCATCATCTGGAAAAGGATACCGTCGTGATGACCTATGTGACTGCAAAAGTCGATGTCGTTCATCAGTATGTGACTCAGGATGGAAAGATTCAGAATGATACGGTAGGAGACAAGATCATTGATGAGTCCTATCAGAATTTCCTGACTCAGCCTCAGATCCGTAGCCGACTTAGACGCTCCAAGAAAAAAGATGAGAACAAATGCACTGGGAGGGACCCTTGTATAGAATAGTTCACCAATCTTAAATAATAAAAGGGAAAATACAGATATATGAAGGGAAAAGTACACTCGTTAATCATTCTTTTGTTAGTTATAGCTAGTGTTAGTATTCCAATAGTGAATGCTGACATTGCCAAACCGTCTTCAAATTGTCCTGCCCCAAAGCAAGACGAAATAAGGATTATTCAGTCATTTAATCATCTCTGTGTCAAATCTCATCTCTCAGGAGAAGAAATGGTTATCAACGTAAAAAATCCATCTGGAGAGTATGTTGGGAAATCTGGTATCGTTATACAAGTTGATGGAACCGATTACTATGAGAACTCATTTTCAATTCGGTCTGGAGAAGAGCTGAATTATAATATTAACATAACTGACGGATTGGATGTACTTGAGAACAAACACACTACTACTGTTTCTACATACGGTAATTACACCACCTACAACTTCACCAAGAAAATCAACGCTTCGGCAACAGAGGAAATCCCGACTCCATACATCGAAAACGTCACCGTAGCTGATGGAACGATTGACGGGGAACCATCCGCTGTCGCCTACGTGACACTAGTTAACCCATCTATTCGCCGGTATCCTACGAAGTTGTTCGTCCACACTATTGGAACGGACGGCAGTTACTATACACCGTCACCACAACCCAACAATTCGACGACAGTGAAGGTCGAGTTGCTCGACAAACGTGGTGCGAAGATCGCGGGTGAAGTTCGTCTGTACACCGGCAACCTCACGAACAAGCAGGGTGGACTCGACCAGGTCGGATTCGTCGGGAAAGCGGGGGAGGGGACGAAACAGTGGAACGAATCGTTCCAGCCGGTTCGTCCGACGTGGATGAACAACCACTACGAGTACGAAAACGACACGTACTCCCAAAGTCTCGGTGAAAAGCTAAGCGCGAACCATAAAGTCGGTGGCATTCCGGTGTTCTACCTCGGGATGGTCGTCCTCGTCGGTGTGTTTTTCATTCGACGCTGGCGATAGAACCTCCGGAGTGGGTTATCGACTGGTCTATCAATCGGTCTCTTCTTTCGTCCGAATGATTTGGCGCATGTTGAGGAAGATGTCACGCGGCGTCGTCTCCTCGTCGGGATCGAACAGGTCGCTGACCCGGTAGAGCATCGCGGCGACTAATTTGCTCTCGCTCGACTCGCCGCGGATGTCGTCGCCGATGTCCCGCAGCGTCTGCATTCTCTCCTCATCGGGGTCGAACGATTCCGTCTCGTGTGCCATGGTTCACTCCTGTTGCTGTCGGCGGCGGTTGATGATACCGACGTTGTTGGCGACGTTTTCGGTCAGGGTGCGGAACGCACCTCCGGTGTCGCTGTCGTCGTCGAGGACGATGGGTGTTCCTTCGTCGCCGCCGCTTCGAACGGAGGGGTCGAGCGGAATCGAACCGAGGAAGGGCATGTCGTGGTCCTCGGCGAACTCGACTCCGCCGCCGTGACCGAAGATGTCGTGTTCGCTGCCGCAGTCCGGGCATTTGAAGGTACTCATGTTCTCGGCGATTCCGAGAACGGGGGTGTCGTGCTTTCCGAACATTTGCAGCCCCTTGTTCGCGTCGTCGAGCGCGACCTGTTGGGGTGTCGTGACGATGACGGCGCCGGTGACGGGGACGCTCTGAAGGAGCGTTAGCTGTGTATCGCCGGTCCCGGGCGGCAAGTCGACGACCATGTAGTCTAACTGGCCCCATTCGACATCTTCCCAGAGTTGGGTGAGGACTTTGTGAACCATGGGGCCGCGCCAAATCACGGGGTCGTCCTTCCCGGTGAGGAACGCCATACTCATCAGTTTCACACCGAACTTCACCGGCGGGACGAGTTGTTGTTCCTCGGTGGCTCGTGGTCGTTCGTTGGCATCGACCATTCGAGGAACGTTGGGACCGTACACGTCGGCGTCGAACAGACCGACGCGAGCGCCGAGGTTGGCGAGTCCCGCGGCGAGGTTGACCGCGACGGTGCTTTTACCGACGCCACCCTTTCCGGATGCGACCGCGATGATGTTTTTGACGCCGGGAAGCACTTGCTCTTCCGGCGAGAGTTGGGTATCGACGCGCGCCGAGAGTTCGGTATCGATCCCCTCGTCGCCGAGCGCTTCGCGGACGCGACTGGCGATCTCGGATTCGTGGGGTGCGTACGGCGCACCGAGCGCGAGTGAAATCCGTGCTGTCCCCTCTTCGACCGTCACGTCGTTTACGAGGCCGAGAGAGACGATATCTTCGCCGAGGTCGGGGTCTTCGACCGTCCGAAGAACCGTTCGAACGTCAGTTTCATCCATGTGATGACGTTACGGTTCGATTTGTCGATAAGGCTTGTGAAGGCGAAGGACGTGACTCTCCGAATAATGGGATCGGTTTCCACTAGCTGTGGGGCAATCCGTAATCGAATTCGGTTACATTCGGGGCGCTTTCGCCCACGACTTTAAGAATCAGTGGGAATAAATTGGGATGATGCTCGAAGATTCGTTCGGGCGCGAAGTTACGGGGGTACGCGTTTCGCTGACCGACCGGTGTAATTTCGACTGCGTCTACTGCCACAACGAGGGGTTGGGAGACACGCGGGGACCGATGGAACCGGGTGACGACGAGATGGGTACCGACGACGTTGTTAGGTTTCTGGAAGTCGCCCGCGAGTTCGACGTCGGAAAGGTGAAATTTACCGGCGGCGAGCCGATGCTCCGCGAGGATTTGGAGGAGATAATCCGTCGGACGCCGGATGGCATGGAAACGTCTCTGACGACAAACGGGACGTTCCTCCCGGGACGGGCGGAGGAACTTCGGGAAGCGGGTCTCTCCAGAGTAAACGTCTCACAGGACGCACTCGACCCGAAAGAGTTCGCGGAGGTGACGAAGAGCGGTGCATACGACAAGGTACTCGAAGGCGTCGAGGCGGCGCTCGATGCGGGGCTCGATCCGGTAAAGCTCAACATGGTCGTCTTCGAGGCGACGGCGGGGTACGTTCCCAAGATGGTCGACCACGTCGCGGAGAACGATGGCTTGCAGTTGCAACTCATCGAGTACATGCCCGAGTTGACCGGTAACCCCGAGTGGGCCATCGACATCCAGCGAGTTCACGATTGGCTCGAAGAACAGGCGGACGAGATAGAAATCCGCGAGATGCACGGGCGAAAGCGATACTGGGTCGGAGACGGAATGGTAGAAATCGTCGATCCGGTGGAGAACCCGAGTTTTTGTTCGAACTGCCATCGCGTGCGCGTCACGCACGAAGGATTTCTCAAGGGATGTCTCAACCGCAACGACGACTTGCGGCCGATGGGCGAAATGACGAAACCCGAAATCCGGTCGGCGTTCCATGAGACGGTGGCGAATCGGGTCCCGTACTACGGTGAGTACATGGTCCGAAACGACGACGGGGAGTGGGAGATAAACGACCAGTACATCGACGCCTGAAGGCGTTTTCGTCCGTTCCTGTTCCGTTCTCGTTCCGTTCTCGTTCCGGTTTCCTTCGCTATCGATGTTCAGACTCGCCACGCACGCGAGGGCGACAAGGTTGATAGTACTCGCCTGCGGGGATTTTCGTATGCGACGCCGCTCACTGCTTTCGAAGGCGGGCGTATTTCTCGCCGGAAGTACGGCGATGTCCGTCGCCGGAAGTGGACTGGAGAGTCCCGAACCGTCGTATCGAATCCTCCCGGAGACGAAGTACGAAACAGGTGTATTCGTTCGGGAGGGGGCCGACGACGGCCCGACGGCTATGGTCGTCGGAGGGATACACGGGGACGAACAGTGTGGCTATCGTGCCGCGAACGATATCGCGGGGTGGCAAATCGACCGAGGGAAGTTAGTGGTGCTACCGAAGGCGAATCGGGTGGCGATTCGGAAAAACCGACGCGAGGGCGAACACGGTGACTTGAACCGCCAGTTTCCGACCGGCGAGGAACCGGAGACGGAGTTGGCCCGTGCCATCTGGAACGTGGTCGAGCGACACGACCCGGATGTGGTCCTCGATTTACACCGGTCGGTCGGCATCTACGGCTATCACGAGTCGTCGGTCGGGCAGGTGATTTGGCCGACTGACGCCGGAAACGCGAGCGAGTACGCGAACCGGACGACGAAGGAGTTGAACGGGAGCGTCGTCCCGTGGTACATGCCGTTTCACGAGTATCGTCGCGGCGGCGAACTCGACGGGTCGAGACCGATGTTGGTGCACAAGGTGGCGGGCGAACTCGACCGCCCCGGGTACATCGTGGAGACGACGGAGTTCTTCCTCGATGCCGACACGCGCGTTCGATGGGAGCGTGCGGCGGCGACCGACCTCCTCTCTCGTCACGGTATCGAACAGCGAGGGGACTCATGAGTGGAACCGTGAACGTGCGTCGATTGTTCGGCGGGCGGGCCGTCTGGGGATGGTATCTCCTGTTGGTCGGTCCGGTCGCCCTCGGCGCGTTCGACACTCGATTGATGACGCCACTCGCCCTGCCGGGGTACGTCGCGCTCACCATCGGAAGTGCGTTCGGGAGTCGCCTGTTTCCGACGCTCGAACTGTGGGTGTTCTGGGGGCCGCTTCTCGTCGGTGCCTATTTCGTGTCCGTGGCGCTTGCGGCGGCCTCTCATGCGGTTCGGGAGACATTCGTTGCGTTTAAATAGTAACCACCGGTAGATTGCAGTGCAGACACCTGTAGGGGCACGCGTCCCGAGTCCGGAAGGGCGAACATACACGAACGAGTGTGTCGAGGTAGCCTAGTCTGGCCCACGGCGCAGGGTTGCTAACTCTGTGGCGTCAAGCCTCGAGGGTTCGAATCCCTCCCTCGACGCTCCAAACTATCAACTATGAGTAGCGAACAACCACAGGACGAAGACGACGACCTTCGGTACTTCGTCCGCATCGGGCAAACTGACCTCGATGGGACGAAGACCGTAGAGCGGTCCCTCTCCGGAATGAACGGGATCGGTCGTCGAACGGCCCGAATCGTCGCCGAGGAGGCGGACGTCGACCGAACGGCGACGTTCGGCCGACTCGACGAGGACGACATCGAGCGTGTCGTCGAGGCCGTCGAAAATTACGCCGACGAAGTTCCTGAGTGGCTCACGAACCACCGAAAGGAATACTTCTCCGGCGAGACGACCCACGAGACTGGTAACGACCTGTCGATGTCCCGACGTCGGGACCTCAACAGGATGCAGATGATCGACTCCTACAAAGGCGTCCGACACAAGCGTGGACAGAAAGTTCGCGGTCAGCGAACCAAGTCCACGGGTCGTACCGAGGGTACGATCGGTGTCAACGTCGAGGAGATCAAAGAGGCCGCGGCGGCCGAGGAAGAGGGTGACGAATAATGTCCCTTCCCGGTGAGAACACCAAGTTCTACGAGACGCCGAATCACCCGTTCCAGGGCGAGCGCATCGCCGAGGAACACGGTCTGATGGACCGATACGGCTTGAAGAACAAGGAAGAGCTCTGGCGAACCCAGAGTGAACTTCGCAACTACCGCCGCGAGGCACGGTCCCTTCTCGGGGACATCTCCGGCGACGAAGAGAGCGAAAGCGACGAGTTCCTGTCGCGTTTGAAGCGACTCGGCATCCTCGGCGATGGCGACGAACTCGGCGACGTTCTGCTCCTCGACATCACCGACGTGCTGGAGCGCCGTCTCCAGACCGTCGCGTACCGAAAGGGCCTCGCCCACACGCCGAAACAGGCGCGTCAGTTCATCACCCACGGTCACGTGACGGTGAACGGTCAGCGCGTGTCGGTTCCGTCGTACAAGGTCGAGATCGACGAGGAGGCCGACATCTCCTTCGACGAGCACAGCCCGCTTGCGGACGAACTGCACCCCGAACGGTCGGAGGGTAACGAATGAGCGACAACGACGAAACCTGGGGCATCGCCCACGTACACGCATCGTTCAACAACACCATCATCACCATCACGGACCTCACGGGTGCCGAGACGGTCGCGAAGTCGTCCGGTGGCTCGGTCGTGAAGCAGAACCGTGATGAGTCCTCGCCGTACGCGGCCATGCAGATGGCCGAAACGGTCGCCGAAGAGGTCAAAGCGGCTGGCATCGACGGCCTGCACATTCGCGTGCGCGGCCCCGGTGGCAACCTGCAGCAGAATCCCGGTCCCGGTGCGCAGGCGACGATTCGAGCGCTCGCCCGTGCCGGCATCGAAATCGGTCGTATCGAGGACGTAACACCGATCCCGCACGACGGTACCCGCGCACCGAAAGGTAGTGGATTCTAACCCATGACCGAAGACTTCGACGTAGAGTTCATCGACCGCGGCGAACGCAAGGCGCGATTCCTCGTCCGCAACGTCACTCCGGCGTTCGCGAACGGGATTCGCCGAGCGATGATAGCGGACGTTCCGACGCTGTCCATCGACACGCTCCGAGTCATCGAGAACTCCTCGGTGATGTTCGACGAGCAGATCGGACTGCGTCTCGGACTCGTTCCGCTGACGACGCCGCCCGGAGAGTTCGAGGAGGGCGACACGGTAACGCTCAGCCTCGACGTTTCCGGGCCGGGAACCGCGTTCTCGGGCGACCTCATCAGCTCGGACGAGATGGTGCATCCCGCCGACGATAACGTTCCGATCATCGACCTGAAAGAGGGTCAGCGTCTCGAACTCGAAGCCGACGCGATTCTCGGTTCGGGGAAGGACCACGCCAAACACCAAGGTGGCGTCGCGGTCGGCTATCGGCACCTGCAGCGCGTCGAAGTCGTCGGCGACCGGGACGAGTTCGGGGAAGAGGAACCCCAAATCCTTCGCGGAACCATCGAAAACGATGGCGAACTCGTCCCGACGGAGACGTTCGACCACGACCTCACTCAGCGGTTCCCCGGTAAGGAAGTCGAGGTTCACGACGTTCCGAACGCCTTCGTGTTCGACGTGGAAAGCGACGGCTCGTTCACCGTCGAAGAGCTGGTGACGCAGGCCGTCGATTCGCTCACCGAACGTGCGGACGAACTCGAACAGGCAATTCAACTATAACCATGACCGGCCCTTACAACCTCCCTGACGAGTCCGCCGATTCGACGGAGAGTTTCGACTCCCGGAATCGCCGGACCCGCGGACGATGGACGTTCGCGGAAGTCGAGGCGTCCGCCTCGGCAATCGAAAGTGGTTTTAAGGGCCACGGACAACACTGTGTTGCCCGCGAGGGTGCGCACGTGTTCTCAGCGTGCAGGGATAGCCAAGTCTGGCCAACGGCGCAGCGTTCAGGGCGCTGTCTCGTAGGAGTCCGCAGGTTCAAATCCTGCTCCCTGCACTTCAGTTCTCAGTACTTGGAGGAAGTAGCATGAGTAAAACTAACCCGAGGCTCAGTAGTCTCATCGCCGAACTCAAGTCGGTGTCCCGTGATTCGGACGCCGACGTGTGGACCGACGTTGCAGCACGCCTCGAGAAACCACGGAGTACGCACGCGGAGGTCAACCTGGGCCGCATCGAGCGGTATGCACAGGAAGACGAGACCGTCATCGTACCCGGCAAGGTTCTCGGTAGCGGCGTCCTGCAGAAGAACGTCACTGTTGCTGCGGTCGACTTCTCGTCGACTGCGGAGACGAAGATCCAGCAGGCAAACGGCGAACCGATCCAACTCGAACAGGCAATCGAACAAAATCCCAGCGGTTCCGACGTGCGGGTGATTCGATGAGCATCGCAGAATTCGACGCAGATGTCGTCGTCGACGCGCGCGACTGTATTCTCGGTCGCGTCGCAAGCAAGGTTGCACAGCGTGCGATGGACGGCGAGACGATCGCCGTCGTCAACGCCGAGCAAGCTATCATCACGGGCGGCAAACAGGACGTATTGAACAAATTCGAGACGCGCTTCAATCTCAGCTCCGATCAGGGGCCGTACTATCCGAAGCGCCCGGACATGCTCGCAAAGCGCTCGATTCGGGGAATGGTCCCGTACAAGAAGCCACGGGGGCGCGAAGCCTTCGAGAACGTGCGTGTCTACGTCGGCAACCCGTACGACGAGGACGGCGAAATCCTCGACGGAACGTCGCTGGACCGACTCTCGAACATCCGCTTCGTCCAGCTGGGCGAAGTCAGCGAATACCTAGGTGCTAACGTCACATGGTAACGAACACGAGCGGAAAGAAGAAGACGGCCATCGCTCGCGCCACGGTTACGGACGGCGAGGGTCGCGTACGGATCAACTCGAAGCCAGTCGAACTGGTGGAGCCGGAGATGGCTCGCCTCAAGATGCTCGAACCGTTCCGCATCGCGGACGACGAGCGAGAGGAAGTCGACGTTGAAGTGAGCGTTTCGGGTGGCGGAACCACCGGACAGGCAGACGCCGTCCGCACCGCCATCGCGCGCGGTCTCGTCCAGTACATGGGTGACGCCGAACTCCGTGATGCGTTCATGGAGTTCGACCGTTCCCTGTTGGTCAACGACGTCCGCCAGTCCGAACCGAAGAAGTGGGGCGGCCCCGGTGCCCGCGCCCGCTACCAGAAGTCCTACCGTTAAGGTGATTACCCCATGATGATCCCAGTCCGGTGTTTCACGTGTGGCAACGTAGTGAGCGAACACTGGCAGGAGTACAAGGCGCGCGCCGAGACACAGATGGGCAACGAAGACCCCGGTAAGGTCCTCGACGACCTCGGTGTCGAACGCCACTGCTGCCGGCGGATGATCGTCGCTCACAAAGACCTCGTGGACATCGTCGCACCCTACCAGTAATGGCTCAACAACGATACTCCCGATACGAAAAAGCACGAATCCTCGGTGCACGCGCACTGCAGGTTTCGTATGGCGCACCCGTCCTCATCGAGACGGACGAGTCCCAGCCGATACTCATCGCGGCGGAGGAGTACGACGCTGGCGCACTGCCGTTCTCCGTTCGGCGTGGGGAGGCGGAATGACGCGCATCGAAGCCGTTCGTCTGCGCGAGATACTCGACTCCCGTGGCAACACGACCGTCGAGGCGGACGTGCTGACCGAGAGCGGCGGATTCGGCCGTGCTGCCGCGCCGAGCGGCGCGAGCACGGGCGAGTACGAAGCTATCGAACTCGACACGAACGAGGCGATCGCGTCCGCCCGTGAACTCGCGGTTCCGCGACTCGAAGGGAGCGTCTACGTCGGCGACCAGCGCGACGTGGACCGGACCCTGCGTGCCGCGGACGGAACGGACAACTTCTCCGAAATCGGCGCGAACAGCGCCGTCGCCATCAGCATGGCCGCTGCGAAGGCCGCGGCGGACGTACTCGGTGCACCACTCTACCAGCACCTCGGCGGTGCGTTCCGCGGCGACAACTTCCCGATTCCGTTCGGGAACGTTATCGGGGGTGGCGAACACGCCGCCGACGCCACGGCGATTCAGGAGTTCCTCTCCGCGCCGGTCGGCGCACCGAGCGTCCAAGACGCGGTGTTCGCCAACGCCGCCGTCCATCAGGAAGTCGCGGACATCCTCGATGAACGCGGTATTCCCTCGGCGAAGGGCGACGAAGGCGCGTGGGCACCGTCCATCGACGACGACGATGCGTTCGAAGTCATGCAGGAAGCCGTCTCGACCGTCTCCGACGAATTCGGATTCGAGATTCGATTCGGTCTCGACGTGGCCGCGGCCGAGATGTACGATGCCGACGCCGACGAGTATCAGTACCGCGACCGGACGCGCTCGACCGACGAACAGATCGAGTACATCGCCGACCTCGTGAACGAGTACGACCTCGCATACGTCGAGGACCCGTTGGACGAGAACGACTACGAGGGATTCGCGAAACTCACCGACAAGGTGGGTAACGGGACCCTCATCTGTGGTGACGACCTGTTCGTCACCAACGTCGAGCGACTCTCCGATGGCATCGAGAAGGGTGCCGGAAACAGCATCCTCATCAAGCCGAATCAGATCGGTACGCTTTCGGACGCGTTCGACGCCGTCGAACTCGCGGTCGAGAACGGGTACGACCCGGTCATCTCGCATCGAAGCGGGGAGACCGAGGATACGACGATTGCACACCTCGCCGTAGCGACCGACGCGCCGTTCATCAAGACGGGTGCGGTCGGTGGCGAGCGAACCGCCAAACTCAACGAACTCATCCGAATCGAGCAGAACGTATCACGATTATGAGCGATAACGATTCCGAACAGGTAGAAGAAGAAACGGACGGTCTCGACGCCGCGGAAGAGGAGATCGACGCGGAACCGACCGGCGAGTCCGGTGCGGAACCCGAAGTCGACCCTGACGAAGACGTCGCCGCACAGGCGGACGAGACCGAAGAAGAAGACGAACCACAGTTCGACGAGGACGTTCTCGGCGACGAGGAGGCAGACCTCCTCATCCCCGTCGAGGACTACCTCGGCGCCGGTGTCCACATCGGTACGCAGCAGAAGACCGAGGACATGGAACGGTTCATCCACCGCGTTCGAACGGACGGCCTGTACGTCCTCGACGTGAGCAAGACGGACCAGCGAATCCGCACGGCGGCGAACTTCCTCGCCGACTACAACCCCGAGCAGATTCTGGTCACGTCCTCGCGCCAGTACGGGCGCTTCCCGGCCGAGAAGTTCGCCGACGCGGTCGGCGCTCGCGCTCGCACGGGTCGATTCATCCCGGGCACGCTGACGAACCCGAAGTACGACGGCTACATCGAACCCGACGTCGTCGTCGTCACCGACCCCATCGGAGACGCACAGGCGGTCAAGGAGGCCATCACGGTCGGCATCCCCGTCATCGCCATGTGTGACTCCAACAACAGCACGAGCAACGTCGACCTCGTCGTCCCGACGAACAACAAAGGTCGCAAAGCGCTGTCGGTCGTCTACTGGCTGCTCGCCAACGAGACGCTCGACCGCCGCGGTGCCGAACCCGCCTACTCGCTCGACGACTTCGAGAGCGAGATTTAATCGTCGAGTTTTCGATCCGAACCGCGCCGTTTTCCGATTCGCTCGCCGGATAGCGACCGCTTCCGGTCGTGATACGATTTTGAACCCTCCGAATGATGACCTAAAAACGGATTCCTCGCGTCTCAGTCGAGCGACTTCTGCATTTCCGCTTTGGCGGCCCGGATGCTGGCTTCGAGTTTCGCGACGAGTTCCGTCTGGTGTTCGTTGGCGTCGGCGATGTTTTCGACCGAACCCGCCACCCGTTCGCTTCGGCGAACGCTGTCGTCGACGATGCTCGCGATCTCCTCCGCGCTCGCGGCCTGTTCGTCCGTCGCGTCCGCGATTTCCGTGATTCCCACGTCGGTTTCCTGAACGGCGGTGACGATGGACTGTTGGTTTTCGACGACGGTCTCTATCTCTTCGGTGGCAGCAACGATGCCGTCGTTGGTGGCTTCGACGCTCTCGACCGTGTTCAGTGCGGTGTCCCTGATGTCGTCCACGATGGTTTCTATCTGTTCGACGCGTTTTTTGGACTGCTCGGCGAGATCCTTGATCTCGTTCGCCACGACGGCGAAACCGTCGCCTTCCGCCCCGGCGCGTGCCGCTTCGATGTTCGCGTTCAGCGCGAGGAGGTTGGTCTGTTTGGCGATGTTGTCGATGACCTCCACGATTTCGTCGATTTCGTCGATACGATTTTCGAGTTCGTTCGCGTCGGTGACGACTTCCCCGGTGCTCTCGGATACGTCATCGACGGTGGCGAGCGTCCCGACCGCGGCGTCGGCGGACGTTTCCGCGAGGGTTTTCGTCTCCGTACTCTGACTGCTGACTTCCTCCGCGCTGGAGGCGATCTCCTCGATGGTCGCGCTGAACGTTGCGACCGGTTCGACGCCGAGCGGACCGCAGTCCGAAAACCCTGTTACGTCCCGGTGCGGAGCCACGAACATGACCGTTTCCAGCGCCCCGGGGAAAGTGTATCTTTTCGGGGAACACGCCGTCGTGTACGGCGAACCCGCCGTTCCGTGCGCCATCGAACGCCGAGCGACAGTGACCGTCGAATCGCGCGACGACGACCGCCTTCGCGTCAATGCGGAGGATTTGAGCCTCGACGGGTTTACCATCGAGTACGGTCGTGGTACCGACGAAACCCCGGACGTGGACGTATCGGAATCGCTCGTTCGCGCGGCGACGGGGTACATCGACGCGTCCGTCGAGCAAGTCCGCGAAGCAACCGGGATTCCGGATGCGGGGTTCGATATCACCGTCGAGAGCGACATCCCGCTCGGAGCGGGACTCGGCTCTTCCGCCGCCGTCACCGTCGCGGCGATCGACGCCGCGACCCGCGAACTCGGCGTCTCACTGTCGAGCGACGAACTCGCCGACAGGGCGTATCAGGCCGAACTCGCGGTACAGGACGGCGAAGCGTCGCGCGCCGATACCTTCTGCTGTGCGACCGGCGGCGCGGTTCGCGTCGAGGGCGACGATTGCCGAAAGATCGAGGCCCCCGACCTTCCCATCGTCGTCGGCTTCGACGGCGGTGCGGGCGACACCGGAAAGCTCGTCGCGGGCGTCCGGGCGTTACGCGAGGAGTACGATTTCGCCGCAGAGACCGTGGAAAGCATCGGTGATATCGTTCGACGGGGTGAACAGGTACTCGCCGAAGGCGACGTCGAGAAGCTCGGGATGCTGATGAACTTCAATCACGGCCTGTTGGAGGCACTCGGCGTCTCCTCGCGCTCGCTGGACAACATGGTCTGGGCGGCCCGCGATGCGGGTGCGCTCGGGGCGAAACTGACGGGTGCCGGTGGCGGCGGCTGTATCGTCGCCCTCGACCCGACGGACGAGACGGAGACGGCGCTTCGATTCACGCCCGGATGTGAGGACGCCTTTCGTGCGGAACTCGACACCGAGGGGGTGCGCGTCGAATGAGCCTGACCGTTCTCAAACTCGGCGGAAGCGTCATCACGGACAAGGACCGTCCCGATACGTTGGACGGTAAACGATTGGACTTCCTCGCGGATGCGGTGGCCGACGCGCGAACGGACGACCTCGTACTCGTCCACGGTGCCGGTAGTTTCGGCCACCATCACGCGAGCCAGCACGGCGTGTCGAAGACGGTCGGAAGCGGCGATGTCGATGCGGTAATCGACATCCATGGCGCGATGGAGACGCTCAACCGGTTCGTTCTCGGTCGCCTTCACGAACGCGGCGTTCCCGCCGTTCCCGTCCACCCCTTCTCCGTCGCGTCGCGCGATTCGAACGCGACCCTCTCGCTCCCCGTTCAACAAATCGCCACGATGCTCGGCGAGGGATTCGTTCCGGTGCTGTACGGCGACGTCGTCGTTCACGAGGGCGAGGGAGTCACCATCGTCAGCGGCGACGAACTCGTCACGTCGGTCGCCCGCCAGCTCGGCGCGGACCGCGTCGGCTTCTGTTCGACCGTCCCCGGCGTCCTCGACGAAGACGACGCCGTGATTCCCGAAATCACGTCATACGATGCCGTCGAACACGTTCTCGGCGAAAGCGAATCGACCGATGTGACCGGTGGCATGGCCGGAAAGGTGAACGCACTGCTCGAACTCGGCGCACCCGCGTCGATTTTCGGCCCGGACGACGTGACGGCGTTCCTCGGCGGGGAGAATCCGGGGACGAAAATAGACGGGTAGGAAGAACAGGGTAAGCAAGTCGAGAGGAGAATAGAGAGAGCGAAAACAGCGGAACGGAACTCGTTTTACGCTCGGGACTGGCGAATCTGGCGCACGGCCGGGATGACCACCCAGAAGAACACCATTCCGAAGATGGCGAGCCAGAACGTCGCCTCGCGAAGGATGAGAGCGAGGTTCCCGTACATGTCCAATCCGGTGGGAACCTCCCCGATGAGTTGCGTTTCCTCGAAGCCGGGGGTAGTGTACCACCCCGAGAGAGTCATCCATGCAAGCCCCGCGGTGGCCGCGATACCGAGTCCCTTTGCGAATTCGTCAGCCATTGTTAGACGGTTCGTCGGAGTCGTCTTTAGACTTTCCCATTCCCTCGGTACGGAACCGGGTCGAAAAGGCGTACACCACGGCACCGGTGGCGATGAGGAACAGGCCGAAGATGGCGAGCGGGAAGTCCACCTGCGGGAGCGGTGCGGTCGCTCGATCGGTTGCCGAATCGAGAAGGATGAAGCCGAAGACGACGCCGAAGACGGCGAACATCGTCGAGAAGACGGTGACCGCTTTGTACACCCGAAGCGGGACGACGACGTCGCGCGACCGGATTCCACCGGAATCGTCCGTCGTGTCGTCCTCCGATTCGTCGGCGGTGGTCGAGTAACGCCGCTCTTCGTCGTCGTCCCGAGATGAAGACATGGAAATATAGTGGGTGAGTGGATTACTTCGGCGGCCGAAGTCGGTAGTACCGGCGGTTCAGGCTGAACATGTACCCCTCGCGCATCGACTTCAGCACCGTGTAGGTGATGGTCGCCGCGATAACGGGCACGAAGAACGCCAAGTCGAACGTCAGGTGCGCCGAGATGGGCAGCAGGTTCTTGATGGACAGCGCGCTGATGGTGGTGGCGAACGTGACGCCGCCGACGCCGACCGCGGACCAGAACGGTTGTTCGACCGGCCGTCGTGCGCTCCCCTTGTTGAGGAACGGAACGATAGCGATGAAGCCGACCACCACGACGTTGGCGACGACACCGTACGTCCGGTCCGCCATCAGCTTCTGTCCGCCGAGGATGGCGAGTTCGGGGTTGAGCGGTCCGAGCTTCAGCAGGCCGAACGACCAGTAGAGATACCAGTCGGGAAGAATGATTGCCGGCGTCGAACTCGGGTCCGCCGGTGGACCGAGGTGCGGCGGGAGCGCCGCCGAGAGGAAGAGAATCATCCCGATGAAGAAGCTCCCGATGGAGAGGTTTCGAATCATCTCGTGGGGCCACGTCGGGAACGCCAGCACGTCACGTTCGACGTAACTGGACTCCTGTCGGAGGTCTTGGTCCTCGCGTCGAGAGCGTTCGAAGTATTCGTACGTCAGCCGGGAGAGCCCTTGCGTTCGCTGTTTCCGTTCGAGCCACGTCGGGGTCTCGTCGTCCGGCGGGACGATGCCGGTACCACTTCCGTCGGTTCGGGGTTGGGATTCGTTTTCGTCGGTCATTGTATCAGTGTGGTTCCGCGATGCCCTGCATCCAGACGATGCCGATGTGGACAGCGATGAGCGTGGTCACGACGAACGGGAGCAAGAACACGTGCAGGATGTACATGCGCTGCAGCGTCGATTGGCTCAGACTGAATCCACCGAACAGGAGGTTCGCAACCCATTCGCCTATCAGTGGCACGGACAGACTCATCTCGACGCCGATCTGTCCCGCCCAGAACGCGAGCTGGTCCCACGGGAGCAGGTAGCCGGTGTACCCGAACACCAGCGTCAGGCTGATGAGGATGATACCGAGAATCCAGTTGACTTCGCGCGGTTCCTTGTACGCACCCGTGAAGTACACGCGGAGCATGTGGAGGAACACTGCCGCGACCATCACCTGTGCCGACCACCGGTGAATCGACCGGAGCATGAACCCGAAGTTCAGGTCGGTCATGATGAACGCGAGCTGGTTGTACGCGGCCGACGGGTCGCCGGCGGTCGAGGGAGAGTAGTAGAATCCGAGCAACGCGCCGCTCAGCGCGGCGACGACGTACGCGAGGGTGGAGAAACTTCCCAGCGCGTACAGCGGATACCAGTACCAGAACTTGTTGTCGAGGCCGTACTGTTCGGTGTGGCTTTTCGGCATCTGGAGGTTGACGCGGTAGTACAACGTCTCCAGAATTTCGAGGTAGTCCACGATGCGGAAGCGCTTGTCCATCCACATCAACGTCGTGAGAAACGTACTCTCGATGGGAGTGAGGTCCTTCTCGCGGAGCCACTCGCCGTGGTCGTAGTCGTCTTTTGGTTCGAGACTCATCCTAGCTGTCCCCCTCCGGGCGTGGTAGCGCCACGAAGGATTTCTTTACGAGGCTGAACGGGTCGTACACCGACTGATGGCACGGACAGTAGATATCGTCCTGCGCGTTAAACTTTGCCGACCCGGCGATTCCCTTGAATTTGGGAACGCAACAGAAGTGGGTACACTTGTTGAGCCACGCGACGAACCCTTTGTCCGTACTGGCGTTGACCCACTGGTTGTCCTTCTTCTCGATGAGCGGGCTTCGCAGGACCTGTACCGTCAGGGTCTGTGAGCTGTCCACGTCCTGTGAACGCCACGTGACCGTCCCGGGTTTGCCGAGACCGGACTTTCCGATTCCGTTGCCCCACGTCTCGTAGTCGTCGAAATCGTCGACGTGGACCTTTCCTCCCGCCTCGACGTCCGCCTGCCACTCGTAGCTCGCCCCTTCCTTGTATCGGAAGTAGTTGTCCTGGTCCGATTCGGGGTCGACGCCCTTGTACGTCTGGACACCACAGTACTGGAACCACTCGGGCGAGTACGTCATGCCGCCGATCTTCATCTCGGCGACGACGACTTCCTCGCCGTTCTTTGTGACCTTCTTCGCCTCGGGGAACTGCCCCTTGAGGTACCCTTCGCTGTCGATTTTGATGGGTATCTGTGGCATTCCCCGCGGGGCGGGTCCTGCGGTGTTCTCGACGGCCATGTACTGCGTGGTACCGCCACCCTCACCGGATGGGGAAGTAGCAGTCTTCAACGCGGCACCGGCACCGACACCGACGCCGCTGAGCGTTGCACTGCCGACCACGCCTTTGACGAAGCGGCGGCGACCTGTGCTTTCCGGATATTTGTCGTCTCCTGCCATTGTTTATCGTTTGTAGTAAGGGTACACTGCTCGTTTGAACTGGTCCCACGCGTTGCCGAACGACTCGATGCCCTCCTCTTGGTCCTCGCGCACATAGAGGTCTTCCCATTTGCGACGACGCTTCTTGACGATCATCACGTCGGGGAGGAACTCCTTGCGGTACAGCATGAGGACGAACGCGAGGTCGATGAAAATTATCGCGAGGATGCCGCCGAGGAACATGTTGCCGGTCTCCGCGAGGCCCCATCCGTTGAGGAGGCCGTACGTGAACATACCGACGAACACGACTTCGATAACCGTCAACAGGACGATTGCGATGGCGGCAGTCGTACTTTCGCGTGCTGGTTCGTACCGGTGAATGTCACCGTAGGTGCTTCCTGATGAGGACATCTATCTGTTCCCTCCGCTGGTGTGTGCCGACTCGCCGTACTTCAGGAAGAAGAACGTGTAGAGCAGCGACATCATGACCATCAGAATCGTCGCGATACCGACGTAGTGTGCCTGGAACGGAACGCCCATTTCCTCGGGGTCCGCTTCCGCCGCTGCACCGCCACCGCCAGCGCTTCCGACGGTGATGGTGCCGGTCATGCCGGCGCTCTTGTGCGGCGAACATACGTACGCGTACTCGCCGGGCGTACTGAACGTGTGCGAGTAGGTGTGACCCGAGTCGAACAACTCGCTCGCACTGCCGGATCCTTCCCAGCCGGCGCCTTCGGGTTGGCTTTCGGGCACGACGTTGTGGCCGTTCGACTCCCACACCCACTTCACCGTCGTGCCGGGGGTTATTGGCAGCTTGTCCGGATCGAACACGAGGTCGCCGCCCGGCCCGACGATTACCTGTTTCGTCGGACCGCCGCCGCCCCCACCGCCTTGTGATTGGTTTCCGCTCGATTGGTTCCCGCTGGACTGGTTTCCACTCGACTGGTTGCCAGCACCCGCCGCCGTCGTTTGGCCTCCACTAGTCCCGTTCCCACCGGACTCGTTTCCGCCTCCTGACGTCGTCGTTTGTTGCGCACCAGCGGGTGCCGCAGCCGCGGCAGTTCCGCCAGCAACACCGCTGGCCGCCAGTAGAAAGTCCCGCCTCTTCATACATGTGTTGGTCAGGATGGGACTTGCTTAAACCCACCGATGACGATGGATTGTCGCCATCGATAGTTTGGGGCCGTCTCGGCCGCGTTCAGTCGTCCTGCTCGTTCTCATCGAGGGGGAGAAAGTCGGGGCGCGACTCGGATTCGACGCCCGCCGAACGCAGTCTGTTTCGGTACTCCTCCGACCGAAATCTGTCGGAAAGCCGGGCGTTCGCGACGATGAGAAGGACGAACAGTCCGAACACGAAGAAGGCACCGCCGACGAGTGCTAGAAGGGGTGCTCCCTCCCGAACCGATTCGGGGACGGAGAGGACGCCGAGGACGATGAGAAGCCACGCCAACGACATGCCGACGCCGCCGAGGACGTGAATCGCGCCGATTATTTGCATCAGCTTGTTGCCGAGTTCGCCGCTCCCTTCGGTGACCTCGTCCGGTTGGGGCAGTTGGTCGCCCTCCGGCATCTCGGGAACGTCGTACTCCTCCATCGACGCCAGCGCGACGGTGGGCTTCACGTCGCGGAGAACCGTTCCCCGCCCTTCGACGCTTCCGTCGGGGTAGACGATGGCGTATCCTTCGTCCGAATACGCTGCTAACTGTGGTTCGCCGTCACGGGTGATGCGTTCCACGACGGCGAACACTTCCCTGATGGCGATTCGGTGTTTCAGGTCGGCCTCCACGCGGTCGAGGAGTTCCGTTCCGGTGATCCACGAGTCGGGGTCGAAAGCGACTTCCCACTCGTCGAGCGTCATCTCGGCCATGTCCTCGGGGCCGAAGTCCTCGAAATCGTACTTCTCGTCGACCTCGCGGCGGAGTTCCTCGCGGGATTTCTCTGGTGTCTCGTCCACACCCTCCGTCCCACTGTCGGAGTCAGCCATTACCCGAACCTTACACTTCGACGGCTAAAACGTCTTCTGACCTGCCCGGCGTTTCGGACGGTTTAACGCTCCCCGGTCTAACCATCCAGTATGGTATCCGACGCGACGATTGCGACCGTGGTCGCGCTAGTCGTGACGGCGAGTTTTCCGTTCTATCTGTACGGCGCGTGGATCATCATCGAATCGGACCCGGTGACGTGGGCGGTACTCACCCGCCACCTGAAGTTCATCGTCGTCGGACTGCTGTTGACCACGGTACCCTTCCTCACGTGGATGCTTCCCCAGTTCATCGACCACTTCGGTGGCGGACTCGCGGCGGTTCACGCGTTCCTCGGACTGCAAGCCTACGCGATGCTGATACTGGCGCTCACCGGCATCGTCAGGATATTTCAGGTCAAACGCGCCCACGATCTGTACGGCACGCCGAACCCCGAGATGGACATCAGCGAACTTCACGAAAACATGGACGCGTGGCGGTGGCGTCTGCGCGCCGGTGTCGCCGGCTATATCATCTTCTGGCTGCTCGCGTGGACGCTCGGCGTCGCACGCTTTTTCGTTCTGCACACGGACTATCTCTGATTCGGATCCTCGATTCAGCTCCACGCCTCGCCGCTGGCGAGGTCGATTTCGGTGTCGAGTTTCGAGGACGGACAGATGTCTTCGAGGATGCAGTCCGCACAGTCGGGATTCCGAGCGGTGCAGGTCGCCCGACCGTGACTGATGAACAGGTGGGTCAACCACTGCCAGTCCTCCTCCGGGACGAACGTCATCAGGTCGGACTCGATTTTTTGTGGCGTCTTCTCCTCCGTCAGTCCCAACCGTCGGGAGAGCCGTTGGACGTGCGTGTCCACGACGATACCTTCCACCACGTCGTGGCCGTGTTGCAACACGACGTTGGCGGTTTTCCGCCCGACGCCCGTGAGGTCGGTCAGTTCGCTCATCGTGTCGGGAACCTCGCCGTCGTGTTTCTCGATGATGGTCGCACAGGCGCTGTTGATCCACTTCGCCTTGTTGTTGTAGTACGTGATGGAGTTCAAGTCCTCGGCCAACTCGTCCACGTCGGCGTTCGCGTAGTCCTCCGGCGACCGGTACTTTTCGAACAGGTGTTCCGTCTCCTTGTTCACGCGCTCGTCGGTACACTGGGCCGAGAGCATGACTGCGATGAGGAGTTCGAGGCGGTTCGAGAAGTTCAGCGAGATGGTCGCGTCGGGATACTCGTCGTACAGTCGGTCCACGATTTCGTCCAGTTGTTCCTCCCGCGTGTCGAGTGGGACGCCCATGTCACAGTTCTCGGAGAGCGTCGGTTTGAGTGATTCGATGTTTCGGGAGAGAAGGGAACTAGTCAGCGTGGAAAAAGAATCTTACACCCGGTGTTCGTAGGGGCGAACATGTCCCTCGATGGTCACTCGGCTTCGTGGACGGATCCGGACTACGTCTCGACGGTCGTCGGCGTTCTCGCCGCCGCCGCGCTCTACTTCTACAGCGCGTGGGCGAATTGGGGACCGACGACGGTCGAGATAACGGTCGTCTTGCTCGCGGTCCTGCTCCCGATGACGGTGGCCTACGAACTCGCTCGGCGATTCTAAGACGGCCGACCCGAGACCCGTCCACCGTCCGACTCGTATTCCAGAGAGTTTAAACGCCCGTCACGCACCCATCTCCGTATGAAAGCGACCGCGAAGGCCCACCCCATTCAGGGGCTGGTCAAGTACCACGGGATGCGCGACGAGGAACAGCGATACCCGTACCACGACAGCATCAGCGTCTGTACCGCGCCGAGCAACACCACGACGACCGTCGAGTTCGACGAGTCGTTCGAATCGGACACCTTCACCGTCGACGGCGAGAAACTGACGGGCCACGCGGCCGACCGCGTTCGCAAAGTCGTCTCGCGCGTTCGAGAACTGGCGGAAATCGACACCCGCGTCCGACTGGAGAGCGAGAACAGTTTCCCCTCGAACGTCGGCCTCGGGTCGTCGTCGTCCGGGTTCGCCGCCGCCGCGACGGCCGCCGTGGACGCCGCCGGACTCGACCTGTCGCACTCGGACATCTCGACCATCGCGCGCCTCGGGTCCTCGTCCGCCGCTCGCGCCGTGACGGGCGGCTTTTCGGACCTGCACATGGGCCTGAACGACCACGACTGCCGTTCGGAGCGCCTCGAATCGCCGCTCGAAGACGACGTGCGGATCGTTGCGGGACTCGTCCCGGCCTACAAGGAAACCGAGGAAGCACACCGCGAGGCCGCCGACAGCCACATGTTCGACGCCCGGTTGGCGCACATCCACGACCAACTCGTGGAGATGCGCGACGCCCTCCGCGTCGGCGACTTCGACCGCGTGTTCGAGACAGCCGAACACGACTCCCTCTCGCTCGCCGCGACGACGATGACCGGCCCGGCGGGGTGGGTGTACTGGAAGCCCGAAACGCTCGAAATCTTCGACGCGGTTCGGTCGCTCCGCGAGGACGAGGGAATCCCGGTCTACTACTCCACCGACACGGGAGCGAGCGTGTACGTCAACACGACGGCGGAACACGCCGATTACGTCGAGGAAGTCGTCGCCGACTGCGGCGTCGAGACGATGCGTTGGAGGGTCGGCGGTCCGGCCGAACTCCTCCCCGAAGACGACGCACTGTTCTGAGGTCCCGAATCCCTGTTTAAGCGGGGAGTAGGCCTTTAGCCCCTCCGTCCGTTGTTCTCCCATGGACATCGCAGTGCTCGGCGCTGGCTATGCCGGTCTGTCCCTCGCCCGAAAACTCGAAACGGAACTGTCCGCGGACGAGAACGTCGTCGTGGTCGAGGAGACGGGCGAACACCTCGTTCAACACGAACTCCACCGCGTCATTCGTCGGCCCTCGCTCGCGGACCAAATCTCGATTCCGCTGACCGACGTCCTCGACTGCGAGGTTCGGGAAACCCGCGTCGAATCCGTGGACCCGGGCGAAAAGCGCGTTTTCCTCGAAGACGGCGAACTGGAATACGACTACGCGGCCGTCTGTCTCGGTGCCGAAACCGCCTTCTACGACCTCCCCGGCGTCGAGGAACACGCGCTTCCCCTGAAACGACTCGAACACGCCCGCGAGATTCGGGAGGGCTTTCTTTCGGCCGACGGGGGGCGCGTCGTGGTCGGCGGCGCGGGACTCTCGGGGGTGCAAGTCGCCGGGGAACTGGCCGCCCTCGCGGACGAGGAGGAGATGCACGTCGAAATCGTTCTACTCGAACAGTTCGACCGCGTGGCACCCGCGTTTCCTGAAAACTTTCAGGACGCGGTTCGGGACCAACTCGAAAAACGGGACATCGAGATTCGCACCGGAACGGCCGTGTCCAGCACGGACGACGAGGTGATCACGCTGGAAAGCGGCGAAACCCTCGCCTACGACGAGTTCGTCTGGACGGGCGGCATTCGCGGCCCCGACGCGATGGGGGGCGACCGGCCCACCGTCGATAGCACGCTCCGACTCGGCGACGGAACCTTCGTCGTCGGGGACGCCGCACGAGTGGTCGACGGCGACGGCGAGGCGGTCCCGGCGAGCGCACAGTCCGCCATCCGGGAAGCCCGCGTCGTGGCGAAAAACATCGCCCGATCGGTCGAGGGCGGCGAGGACGTGTTCGACCCCCGCCTCGACCAGTTCACTTTCGACTCGCCGGGATGGCTCGTTTCGGTGGGCGACGGTGCAGTGGCACAAATCGGGCCGACCGTCCTCACGGGGACGGCGGCAAAGGCGCTCAAAGCGACGGTCGGCGCCGGTTATCTCTCGTCGGTCGGCGCCGTCAGAAACGCGGTCGATTTGATCGGAGAAGAGTTGGGCGATTAGATCGCCGGGATACCGAGCGCGGTGGACGTCAGGACGCCGAGGAAGACCAACGCGTAGGTGATGACGACCACCGAGAGCCATGCGATGAGGCCGATTCCGATGGCGTTGCCCCATCCGCCGGGGTAGCGCCAGTTGATGACCCAAATCCACGCGACGAGGACGATGAGCCATCCGAACAACCATCCGACGAGTACTGCGACGATTCCACCGATGACTGTACCGACTATTGCCGTGATGAGTGCGTAGCCGTAGTCGTCCGTTCCCGTGACGACCCGCGCACCGATGTAGATGCCGAGGGCACCGATGAGCAGGTTCACGATGAAGCCGACGACGGAACCCGTGAGGGATAACATCGTGAATATCCCTACGACGAACCTGTTTTTATAAGAACCGCTTGCGACCCGTCCAAACGTGTCGGCCGAAATGGTTATCGGAACCGAACTCGGCATCAACTTTAAGGCACTGGCCCATCCTTGGCTCACCATGGCACGCGAACCCACACTGGACACGATACTGATCGGCGCGGTCGGGGCCGGTGCGGCGGCGATGATCGGCACGCGGGCATTCGAATACTATCGAGAGCGTCAGCGTCGTTCGACGCCACACGTCGTTTGCACCGACTGTGGCGAGGCGATGCCGATAGGTGACGTTCTCGACCCGACAGTCACCTGCGCGTGTGCGACGAGCAACATCAGAACTGACTGAGGAGAACTTCAGAACCGACTGCGGAGAACTGCGTGCCACGACGTTCACGTTTTCACAAAAAGAGCCGGGATCGTTAGATGTGGCGCAACTTGCCACGAAGTCCCCGCTCCGCTACTCCGATGAGGAGTAGGGCGAAGAAGGCCACGACGAGCCATCGCCCCGTCCGGGAACTGATCGCGTCAGCGAACAGTCCCAGCAGGTCGAAACCGACTGCTTGGCCGAGTGCGAACAGCAACAACACGAATCCGATGGCAATCAGGCCGGTCATGAGACCGGTCCGCGCGAGCCAACTCGACGTCCGTGCGTCGTTCGTCCGACGACCGGTCTCGGTTCGCTGGTCCGCACCGTTCCGTTCGGTCGTTTTCTTCCGTTCGGTTCGGTGACGTTCGTCGTTTCGGTCATCTCCGCTGTGTTGTGGTTGGGGCATGGTGTTTCCCCGCCCGTTCGAACACGACTGACACGTATAGCTATAGACCGATTAAACGTCTCGTTACCGACCGTTTAGCGTCTGCATATCGTTCGATTTGGCGGTGAATGACGACCCCTAAGAGTCCCCCTACCACACGAGTAGGTTCCGTTTTCTCCTCGGTCCGTCGGGGCTACTCGAACGGTCGGACCGAACACTCCCGTGCAGGCCGCGAATAACAATGGTTCGGCGTCGCCAGTTGCATTTCAGTGAGAACGGATGAAGGAAAGTCCTCGCCGAATCGAGTTAGGCCGCCGTTCCGGTAAACGGGTCGCCCATCCGCCGCCGTCGAACGGTCGGGCTACCGACGGCTACGCGAGTGTTGTCGGAGAGAACGGAGTCCGGTGTGAGCCGGGAGGCACTGACACGTGATCGGGTTGCTCGGTGCCTTCGGCGACCGTATGGCAGGCTTAGACGCGTTTCCGAGCGTATACGGAGGTGACGGCGAACGAACCGAGTCGTTCGCCGACGAGACCGTCGCGGTGAACGCCGGGTTTCATCCGGCGCTGGCGGACGAACAGCCGGTCGAAACCGTCACGAACGACGCGCTGGTGTGGGTTCTCGGCGAGGTGTACGGCTTCGAGCGAAACGGCGCATATCAGCCCCGACCGGCGGGAATCGACACCCCGACGTACTGTGCGAACCTGTACGAATCGGACGGCATCGACTTCGTCCACGGGCTAAACGGTGATTTTGCCGGCGTGATATACGACCGGGAGGAGCGAACCGTCTTCCTGATCACCGACAGATTGGGATCGTATCCGGTCTTCCACGCGCGCACGGACGACACGCTACTGTGTTCGACCGATATACAGGCGCTCGCCCGATGTCCCGGCGTCGAACCGGAGTTCGACCGCGACTACCTCGCCGAATTTCTCGCGTTCAAACGGTCCTTCGGCGTGACGACGCCGCTTTCGGGCATCGAACGGCTTCCGCCCGCGAGCGTCACGGCCATCGACCTCGACGGGCTATCGACGGAGTCACGGCGATATTGGTGTCCCCGATACAGGCCGAAGGACGAACCGTTCGAGTACTTCGTCGAGGAGTTCGTCGAACGGTTCCGGCGGGTGCTCTCCGAGTGGGTACGCGACGACCGGAAGTACGGCCTGTTGTTGAGCGGGGGAAGCGATTCGCGGCTTCTCATGGCCGCGATGGACCGTCCGGTCGTCGGCTTTCACATGAACGATTGGCCGAACCGCGAGGCGCGAGTCGCGAAGGAGGTCGCCACCGCCGCCGGGAGCGAGTTCCACCCCCTTCACCGGGACGAGGAGTATCGACGACGCTCGCTCGCGGAAAACCCCTCCCTCTCGAACTTCGACGGGTGGTACAAACAGGGCTACCCGACGGCGTTCGCCGACGAAATCACGGGATCGGTGGACACCCTCATGTCCGGACTGTACGCGGACACGCTGTTCAAGGGTCACTCGATTCCGTCGCCGAAACTGTCGCTCGGTTCGCTGGGGAAGGTGACGCTGCCGTTCGAAACGCCGATACGGACGATAGACGAGTTCATCGAACGACGAGCGGCCGAAGCACCGGAGTATCTCGTCGGAGAGGTCGACCTCGAATCCGTCCTCCGGGAGAACATCTCCGCGACTGCGGACGGCGAAATCGACCACCACGGTGTTCGATATCCGTCGATTCGGGAACTCGTCCTCTGTAGCGACTACTACCCGCTGTCGAACGACACCGAACTCATCTACACGAACAGCCTCAGACAGCTCGGTCCGTACCGAACGCCGTTCCTCGACAACCGGCTCATCGACCTGCATCTCTCGATGCCGGTCAAATACCAACTCCGGCGCAACATCGTTCACCGGGCGATCGAGCGACTCGATCCGAGCCTCGCCGAGGTTCCCCATTCGGAATCCGGCGTTCCGACGAACCGCTCGTTCCCGGTCGAGTACCTCGGGAGGCACCTGAACGCGCTCCGGTGGAAGCATCTCGATTCGGAGACGCCGCCGACGCCGTGGTGTACGCACGGCCCGTGGCCGAACGACGAGGAGTTCGTCCGGAGCAACGGGTTCGTTCGGGACGCGCTCGTCGAAAACCGCGAACTCATCGACTCCCATCCGCACCTCGATTGGGACGGCGTGCGGCGAAGCTACCGCGACCATCTGGACGGCGAGGACAACACCGTCGAACTCTACACGCTGTTGACCCTGCTGGAGATGCCGGTCACGAAGCGACTGTGCGACGTCACGGAAACCGACGGTCAGGAATCCGACGGTCAGGAATCCGACGGGCCTCCCGCGCAGTCGTCGGACGACCCGCTCATCAAGCTCCCGTCGACCGAAAACGGGGGTGACGACTGAATGAGCGACGACGGCGACGGCCTGCGGACGCTGGTGTTCGGTCTGGACGGTGCCTGTCTGCCGATCCTCGACCCGCTGTTTTCGGCGGGGAGACTGCCGAATCTCCGCTCGATTTTCGACGACGGATTTTCCGGGCCGTTGGAGTCGCAACTCCCGCCGTGGACGCCGAGCGCGTGGCCGTCGCTGTTCACGGGCGTCAACCCCGGCAAGCACGGCGTGTTCAGCTTTCTGGACTACGACGGCTACGACTGGAGCGTCGTCGACGGGTCGGACGTTCGCGCCGTGCCGGTTTGGGAACACCTCTCCCGACAGGGACTCACGAGCGTCGTCGTCAACGTCCCGGTCACGCATCCGCCACGGGAGTTCGACGGCGCGCTCGTGCCGGGGTACATGGCTCCCGACGCTCCGCGATGTCACCCGCCGGACTTGCTCTCCGACCTCCGGGAGGAGATGGGAGAGTATCGGGTGTACCCCGAAACGACGGACGCTTCGCCCGAGGAGGCCGCGGACGAGTATCGCGACGTGGTGGAGATGCGCGGAGAGGCCTTCTGCTTGCTCGCGGACCGGTACGACCCCGACTTCGGGTTCCTCCAGTTCCAGCAGACCGACACCGTGTTCCACGAGTTCCCCGACGAACGGGGGACGGTTCGGGCGGTGTACGAAGCGGTGGACGAACAGGTCGGACGCGTCCTCGACGCGACGGACCCGGACACCGTTCTCGTCGTCAGCGATCACGGAATGGGCGAGATGACGGGCACCGGCTTCTACGTCAACGAGTTCCTCGCGGAGCACGGTTACGCGGCGGTGACGCAGGGCGGCGACGGGATGCCTTCGTGGGTTCCGACGCGAGAATCGCGGCTTCGCGACGGGTCGGACGCGGACGACGAAGGCGCGAAAAACCGAAGCCTGCTCCGCCGTCTGACCGCCGTCGCCGCCGACTACGGCATCACGACCAGTCGGGCGGGGAGACTGTTGTCGGCGGTCGGACTTCGGGAGTTCGCCTCCGAACACGTTCCCTCGGGCGTCGTCCGGGCCAGCGGCAGGCAGGTTGACTTCCCGGCCTCGGAGGCGTACATGCGGGCCAGAATCGAGTGCGGCGTCCGCATCAATTTGGAAGGCCGCGACCCGGACGGCGTGGTCCCGCCGGAGCGATACGAATCACTTCGGACGGACCTCATCTCCCTCCTCGAAGGCGTCGAGACGCCGGACGGGGAACCGCTGTTCGAGGACGTCGCCCGCCGGGAAGCGTACTTCGACGGGCCGGAGGAAGACCGCGCGGTCGATATCGTGACCGTTCCTGCCGACTTCGACCACTTCCTCTCGGCGGAGCTTTCGGGGGACGAGTTCGCCGAACCGGGCCAACCGTGGAACCACAAGCGAGACGGCGTCGTCGCGATGGCGGGCGACGGCGTCGGTGGCCCCCTCGAAAACGCCCACATCTTCGACGTGACGCCGACCCTCCTCGCCCTGTTCGGCGTCCCGATGAGCACCGAGATGGACGGCGAGGTGTTGTCGCCCGTCGAGTTCGTCGGGAAGCGGTCGTACTCGACGCGGCGGCAGGAAGCGGGGGACTCCGAACGCGCGACCGAATCGACCCGCGCGACCGAACCGGACGAATCGACCACATCCGAGGAACGGATGGAGAACCGACTCGCGGCACTCGGCTACTTGGAATGAAAACATGACGATAGACGTAACGGAAGCGGACGACAGCACGCTCGAACGATGGAACTCGTTCGTGGACAGATCGGACGAAACGACCCCGTTTCACCGACGCGAGGCGCTCACGCACCTCGCGGAAACGGCGAACGCGGAGTTACGGCTCCTCGTCGGCTACAAGGGACAGGAACCGGTCGGCATCTTCCCGCTCTTCGAGACGACGAAGGGGCCGTTTCGGATGGTGTACTCGCCGCCGCCGCACCTCGAAGTGTACTACCTCGGCCCGGCCCTGCTCAACTTCTCGAAGCTGAAACAGCGGAAGGCGGAACGACGACACCGGTCGTTCATCGACGGCTGTCTGTCGTGGATAGACGACGAAATCGACCCGCATTACGTGGACGTTCGGACCGTGGACGGCTACACCGACCTCCGCCCGTTCTCGTGGAACGGGTTCGACGTCTCGCCGTCGTACACCTACATCCTCGATTTGACGGAGGAGGACCTGCTGATGGGGTTCAGCCGGGACGCCAGGAGCAACGTCAGGAATCGCGACGACGACTGCACCATTCGCGAGGCGGGCGTCGAAGGAATCGAGGCGATCATCGGCCAGATTCAGGACCGCCACGCGGCACAGGGAAAGGAGTACCGCATCGATTCCGCGTTCGTGACCGAACTCTACGAGCGACTGCCGGAGGGGTGCGTCCGCCCCTACGTCTGCGAGCGCGACGGGGAAATCCTCGGCGGCATGGTCACGCTCGAAGGCGGGGACACCATCTACCGGTGGCAGGGCGGCGCGAAACACGACCTCGACGTACCCATCAACGACCTGCTCGACTGGCACATCATTCGGGATGCACGGGATCGAGGGCTGTCCCGGTACGACCTCGTCGGCGCGAACTTGCCCCGCCTCTGCCGGTACAAATCGAAGTTCGGTCCGGAACCGGTCGCCTACCACACGGTTCAGCGGAAGGCCGCCCGCATGCAGGCCGTGACCGGGGTGTACCGGCGGCTTCCGTCCGCCCTCAGGGTGGTGTCGGAATGACGGCGCACTCGGCATCCCCCTCGGACTTGCCCGCCCGTCATCCCTTCCCGACGAAGACGACCCGTCACGCAGCATGACAGAACCGACACGGGACGGACTCGACCGGCGGACGTTCCTCCTCGCAACCACCGGCGTCGTCGGAGCGGGAAGCGCAATCGGCACGGTAGGCGCAACCAGCGACGCTTCGACGGGAAGCGAAGCGGACCGCGATTGGTCCTTCTCGAACGGGTTCATCCGCCCTTCGGAGTTCGTCCTCGAACAGGGCGACACCTGCGTTCCGCTCGGGATAGTCACGTCCGACACTCCGGTCGAGGAGTTCTACGATTACCGCTCGTCGGACACCGACCTCGAAGGCTGGTACAGCGCGTACGGTCCCGCGACCACATTCGAACGGGCGAAAAGCAGCGTCCTCTATCTCTACCGCGGTCGGCAGGGGACGAGCCTCGTCTTCATGCACGGAAAGCGCGGCAGCGAGGACGGCGGAGCCGTCACGTTTCGGTTCTCGGGACTTCCGGAGGACGGGACGTGGGCGGTAACGGACGACCAGTACGACGCTTCGACCAACTACGACACCTTCGTGGAATCGGACGGCGGATGGCAGGTCGATTGGACGTGGGCGGGCGATTCCTATCACGGCGGCGGTGCGGACGGCGGCGCGTTCCGGGGACTCACCCGGGACGACGTGGTGACAATCGACCCCGCGTTCAACGAGGCAGCGCGGTTGTACGGACAGCACGTGAACCGAAACTACGTCGGGCCGGTCGAGGGATGGTACGCCCTCGCCGCCGATTCGTCGGGACATCGCTGGCAGTCGCTCGATATGGAACGACCGGTCGTCATTCGGACGGGTCGCTGTGACGGCTCAGGTGGAACGGAAACGACGGCACGAAAAACGACGGAAACGGCCGGTACGCGGACGACGACCGACCCACGAACGACCGAAACCACGGTAACTACATCAAGTCCGAAAAAGACGACGGGCACGACGAGCGAAACGACCCGCGATACGACGACCGAATCGGGGGCGAACGGCGCGGGAATGCAAACCACGTCGCCCGCCGGACAGGACGGGTTAGGAGTGTTCACGGCCGTTTCGGGCTTCGTCGGAGCGGGATTGTCCCTCTATCGATTCCGTGAGGAGGAGTGACCGTTCTCACTCCGAGTCCGAAACCACCCGCTGTCCGGCGGAGATGTATCTCGTTTCCACTGCTTCTTCCTCGTTCGTCCTCGGACCGCCTCCAGTCGCCGCCCCGTCTTCCGTCGTCGTGCGAACCTCGTCGAACCGAATCGGCAGCCCCATACCGAGATAGAAGTTCGGGCGGTCTTGGACGTGGAAGTGAAGGTGGGGTTCCGTCGAATTGCCGGAGTGGCCACAGCGACCGACCCGCTGTCCGCGCTCTACGCGATCGCCCTCCGTGACCGCGACGCTCCCGCGCTGGAGGTGTGCCGAGACGCTGTACTCGCCGTCAGCGTGTTCGATGGTGACGTGGTTACCGAGGATGTTGCGCTGACGCAGGTCGAGCCAGCCGCCGGCGCGAGGTCCGTCTCGATGGCCGTCGTGCGCCTCGACGACGACACCGTCCGCGGGTGCGAGTATCGGTTCGCCGTAGCAGTAGTACTGCTCCGGATGCGATCCGTCACCGACGTGAGTGCGTCCCTCATCGTCCGTTATCACGAAGTCGTAGGCGTATCGCTGGGTGAGGATGCTCCACGAGTGGGAGTGCTCTCGGGTGGGACTTCCGTTGACGACCGCCCACGTTCCACCGTTCGTCGCGGTCATTCCGTCGTCAATGGACCCGCCCCGCACCGGGGCATCGCCGAACGGCAATCGATAGGACCCCGACTGCTCGAACCGGTCGGGGTTCGGCAACCGACCGCGGTATCTGAGGAGTATCGGGACGTGTCCGGCGAACTGGAGCACGCCCTGTACGAACACGAACGGATTCAATTGTAACATGAGGAGGGACAACCGTGAGCGTCGAGTGTACGATTTTCCGCCGATGGCGATCCAGTCGGTCGGGTCTTCCTCGTCTCCGCCGAACGAGGGCAGGACGCCGCGAACGAACGGCCACATTCCGAAGAGGAAGAACAGGGCGAACCGTTGGAGGGGCCGAAGCGAGGGGAACAGATAGCCGGGAATCGAGATGAAACCGAGGAGGAAGAGGTTCGTCGGGTCGGGAAGACGCGCGAGGATTCCCTCGCGTCGATTCGACTCGTCTCCGTCACCGGACTCGGCCAGACTGCGTGTGCCGGACATCGGGGATAGATGGGTCGGTCAGTCGTTTCAGTGTTTGGCGAACGATTCTTCGATTGGAAATCCGACACTTACTCCACCGTTCGACGAGTCGTTTCCGCGACGTGGGCGGTGTCGTCAATGGCGACGGACAGTTCCTCGTCGTCGAGTCGGAAGGACAGCACGTATCTTCCGTCATCCTCCTCCGAGACGAGGGACGCGTCGTTCCCCGCGAATTCGAGTTCCCACAGGTAGGCCGTCTCCACCGCCCGCCCGTGACGGCGGTAAAACGCGTTCACGTCCGTTTGACCGAGCAGGCAGAAGCCGAGCGGACCGAGAATCAGACACCCGCACGTCCCGCAGGTCGCACGAAACCGCGGGGCGAGGTGTTCGGGTTCGACGGGTTCGGCGACCGTCGTCATCGCGTCGTAACACTTCGGACACGTCCCGACCAGCGACAGTTCGACGGCGTGAAAGAGGAGCGTCGTCGCCAGTTCGACCAGCTGTTCGACCGTCACGTCCGCGGCGGCGTTGGGCGGCAGACCCCACTGAAACAGTGCGTGGTCGTTCTCGCAGGAGACGGTGAGGATTCCGTCCTCGTACCGGCCGCTGGCGGGTTCATCACAGTCGATGCACGTGCTGTCGAGTTCGACCGGGCCGAGCGTTTCGCGCTCGGTGTAGGTTCCGGCGAGGATGGACGCGGCCATCTCGCTGCCGGCGTAGTTGAGCCGATACCCCTCCTCGGTCTTCTCGATGAAGTGGCCGCGGAGTTTCTTCAGGTGATACAGAAATCGCCCGGAATCACGGACGCCGACGCCCTTTCGCAACTCCGCGAACGAGAGGGCCGGACTGCCCGGTTGCTCCCGCTGGCGGGTCGAGAGTTCCCGAACGATTTCCACCCGTGTCGGGTCGCTCAGCGTGCCGAAGGCCGTCGCCGCGTCGGACGTGTCGTCGGACCCCATTGTCGATACCCGAAAAAACGGGGTGTGGGTGTGTAAGTTCTTTCTCCGAACTCAGACCGCATCGAGTTGCTCCAGCAGCGAGAGCATGTCGCTCTGCGTCCACGTTTCGGCGAGGAGGCCGCCCTCGAATCGATTGATTTCGATGGCACGAAGCGTCACCCGCTTTCCGGTCGGTTCGACGCCGACCATCGCGCCCTCCTGCGTGCCGACCATCGTCCAGCGAACTGCCACCTCGTCGCCCGCGGCGAACGAGTCCTCGATGGCGAACTCCATGTCCGGAAATATCTCCCGGGTCGAATCCGCGAGCGCCTTGTACAACTCCGGGCCGCGGAGTTCCTCGGCGAGTTCCCGGTCGTGGATGACGTACTCGGGATGGACGAGTTCGTCGGCGATTTCCGGTTCGTTCCCGTTCCACACCCCGTCGTAGAGGCGATGAATTCGCGTTTCGTGTTCTTCGGGCGTCGTCATTGTCGATGGAACGTTCGCGTCCTCGGTGCGTCACTCTACCGGCGAATTCCGAGTCGATTCGCCCGTTCGGCTTTCAGTGCAGGCCGAGAATCTCGCGCGCCTCCGACGGCGTCGCGACCGGCCGTTGGAGTTCGTCCGCGAGACGGACGACCCGCCGGACGAGTTGCGCGTTGCTTTCGGCGAGTTCGCCGCGACGATAGTACACGTTGTCCTCCAATCCGACGCGCACGTGGCCGCCGAACAGGATGCCCATCGTCGCGAACGGCAACTGATGTCGGCCGAACCCGAGCGTGTTGAACAACACGCCGTCGGGCAAATCCTCGATGGCGTTTCGGAAGTTTTGCGGCGTCGGGCGCGTGAGGGTTCCCGGCCCGAAGATGAGCGTCGCGTACACCGGTTCGGCGAGATCCCGCCGGTCGAGGAGGCCGTACACCTCGTTTCGGTGGCCGTCGTTGAACACCTCTAATTCCGGTTTGATTCCCCGTTCCCGCATCTCCTCGTGGAGCGAATCGACCATCGCTCGGGTGTTCTCGCTCGTGAGGTGGTCGTACCGGTTCAGCGGTCCCATGTCGAGTGACGCCATTTCCGGCGGCGGGTCGGTTCGCAGCGGAAGGTGACGGTCCGTAGCGGGTGCGGCGGTGCCGCCCGTCGAGTGTTGGATGATAAGGTCGTCCGTTCGTTCCCTGATGGCGTCGTCTATCGCCTGAAACCGCTCCGTTTCGAACGACCGCTCGCCGTTTTCGGTGCGAGCGTGGACGTGGACGACGGCGGCACCCGCCTCCTCGACGGCGGCCGCCGCGCGACCGATTTCCTCCGGTGTTTCCGGCAGGTTCGGGTTCGCCTCCTTTCCGTGGACGCCGCCCGTCAGCGCCGCCGTGACGATGACCGGGTCGCCCGCGAGGTAATTCGCATAGCTCATTCGTCTTCCCCGCCCGCATCGTGTCCCCGGTATATCTCGCAGTGGCGGTCGTGTTCCAGTCCGTATCGGTCGTTGCAGATGTCGGCACGCATCGGTTGGACGAACTCCCCGGCGACGGTGCAGAACGCTCGCGGTTCGTCGAAGACCCGTTCCGTGGCGTTCGCCTGGTCGGTCGGTTCGTTCCCCCCATTCCGATAGTCGAGATACGGACAAACCATACTACGATGGATGCGAACGAGAATCATAATCGTTCGCTATCATCGATGTCACTCGGTCGGGGTCTTCGACAGCTCGCCGGAAATATCTATCCGAACATTCGTTACTGTAAAAAATACACCACAATACGTTACCAGACATGACCGTATTATTTAACTGCGTTTCTTGGCGTTCGAACGTATCTACCGTTCTGTACATGGATACTACACGACGCTCGGTACTGGGTGCAGTCGCAACGCTCGCAACCGTCGGCGCAGGTTCGAGTCAGGTCATCGCACAGGAGAGTCTCCCCATCGAAGTCACGCAAGTCGCGTCCGAGGAGGAGTACGTCGTGTTCGAGAACACGGAGATGGACGACGTGGACGTTTCGGGCTACGTCGTCGCGTTCGAATACGGCAACTCGGGCACCGACCAACGAAGGAAACTGCCCGAGGGAACGGTCATCGGCGGCGGCCAATCCCTCATCGTCGCGACCGGCGCGAAGGAAGTCCCGATAGCGGACGTGAAACTCGATTACGAGGGTGAAGTGTTGAACAACGACGAGAAGGATGTCGTCGCCCTCCTCACGCCTGACGAGTCGACCGTCATCGCCAAGGGCGACGGGTCGTCGGACTCGACGACGACCACGACCACCGAGGACGAGGGGTCCGACGACGGTGGCGAAGAATCCGACGGCGGTGATGGGACGACGTCGACCGAGACGGAGGACCGATCGGACGATACGAACGAAGAATCGACTGGCGATGATGAGTCCGGTGACGACAGCGAGTCCAGCGATAGCGGTTCGTCGGACGGGACGAGCGGCGAGGAATCGGGAAGCGAAGACGAATCGAACGATTCCGAATCGAGCGACGACGACGACTCCGAAGAGGACTGTTAAATCGACACCGGTCCCTTCGGGTTCGCCTCGGGAACGATCCCCCCGCAGTGACGCCGTGAACGTCCGGAGGATACCGGTTAGCGTTCACTTTCGCTTCGGAGAGCCTCGTTAAGTGGCGGCACGCCGAATTCGGCGTCATGCCCGAACCGACCCTCTCCGACGAGGCACAGCGACGATTTCCGGTCCCCGATTACGAGGCAATTCCCGACGACCTCCGCGAGCGCATCGACGAGGAGACGGAGCGCGCCGGGTTCACGCCGAACGTGTTCGCGGCGCTCGCGTACAAGCCCTCGCACTTCCGCGCGTTCATGGCGTTTCACGACGCCCTCGTGGACGACACGTCGCTCGACCGCGAGGAGGTGGAGATGATAGTGGTCGCCGTCTCCGGCGTCAACCACTGTTATTACTGTAACGTCGCCCACGGCGCGCTCGTTCGAATCTACGCGAAACACCCCACCCTCGCCGACCAGTTGGTAGCGAACTACCGACAGGCCGACGTGAGCGAGAAACGGATGGCCATGCTCGACGTGGCGGTGAAACTCACCGAACGGCCGACGGAGGTGTCCGAGGACGACCTTCAACTGCTGTCCGACGTCGGCTACAGCGACGAGGAGATATGGGACATCGGGAGCGTGACGGCCTTCTTCAACCTCTCGAACCGGATGGCGCTGTTCGCCGACTGGCGGCCAAACGACGAGTTCCACACCATGGGCAGGGAACGACGGGAGTAGTCACCGACCGGCGTTCGCTTCTATCGACCTAAAAAACTCGATGAACGATATTTCCGCCCACTGTCATCTGCGGCCACTCATCGTTTCAGTAGAAGACAACGCCGTCGTAGATTGTGTCATCGTCGTTTCGGAGAAAGTCGCTCGTGTTGTCGTCGATGTTTGCGGTGGCCGCACCGGATATTCACCGACAGTTACCCGTTCTCTTTGCCGCTCTCCGTTACGGAGAACGGTGAACGTCACCGTTTCGTTCGGACGGGTTTCCAAGTAGAGATACGTGTAGAGATCCGCCGTATCTTCGACGGGGACGCCATCGACGGCGAGGATAACGTCGCCGCCGACGGGAATCGCATACTGCCGGATCCCCTTCGAAACAGCGGTGGCCGGTCGTAGCTTGTTCCGTGCCGGACTATTCGCGGTCAGATTGGCCACCATCACTCCTCGCGTAGTGTCGATGTCGTTCACTTCGGCGACGGTCGCGTCTACATCGATCGTTCCAGCGCCGATGTACGAGAGCGGGTAGGATCCGTCGGCGATGATGGCTGGAACGATCACGCGAAGTGCCCTCGACGAGATTCCGAAGTTCGTTACGGAAGTGGGACCGGCAACGGTCATGCCGACGACTTCACCTTGACAGTTCACCCACGGGCCGCCGCTGCTCCCGAATTCGATACTCGCGTCCGTCTGTATCATCGGTGCCGTCGGAACCGTGACGTCGTCCGCGTTCTGGTACGTCAGTGATCGGTTGACGCCGCTCACAATGCCCCCTGTAACCGTCTCCTCGTAAAATAACGGCGAACCGAAGACGGCTATCTCTTGCCCTCGTTCGATCGAATCTCGGCTGACCGGTACCGTAGTGGCTGATTCGGGGACGTTCTCTACTCGAATCACGGCGATGTCAGTGGGTTCGTTCGCCCCGACAACGGTCGCCTCCGCCCATCGACCGCCTTCGAATCCGACGTCGATATCCGTCGGATCGTCCAATTCAGCCACGTGCCAGTTTGTGACGATGTACGCGCCCGAGTCGTTTATTTCGTATATCCATCCCGAAGCCTCCCACGCGGAAACCTTATTGTGAGCTGCCACTTCCACGACTCCGGTCGAAACACTGCTGGACAGCCCCGTATAGTTGCACTCGGTGACTTGAGGACGGTCCGTAACACGCTCGTCGCTTCCGACTGCCGCAGTCGAAGATGTCGTTTGCACGTCTTGGCGCACTGCTGCTCCGGAACCCCCTGCGATGACGAGCATGAGAACGAATACTCCGATAAACAAGCGTCCGGCAGTGTCGTGGGGCATCTCACCAGCCAGACGGGACACCGAATCTTTGTTAATCGGTGCGTTCTCGCTCGCAGTCACCGAGCAACGCCGATTATCGGCCCCGTCGTCGGCAGTTACCGCTCTCCACGGTTCGCAACGGAGTACCTCGCAGAAACATGGGCGCTGCAGGATTGTGAACTTCGTCTGGTCTACTTCAAATCCTTTGACCAGTTTCGACTCCTCACTTCGTTCCTCGCAGAACCATGGGCGTTGCAGGATTTGAACCAAAGTCAGACGTTCCAGGCATGCGGCGCTTCGCGCCGGTCCGGGCTGCGGCTGACAGGATTCAAATCCTTCGCAGACATCATCCGCTCGTCACGTCCGTTCCTCGCAGAATGATGGGCGCTGCAGGATTTGAACCACGGTCGTTCCGCTTCGCTTCACTCTCTGATTCAAATCCTTCGCGCGTCACGTTGCTCCCGCTCACGAAGTTGTTCGCGGAAGCAAGTGGGCGCTGCAGGATTTGAACCCGCGGCAACTTGGTCCGAAGCCAAGCACTCTGTCCAGACTGAGCTAAGCGCCCGTACTCAACGATACTGGCCCCTTCTTTTTAAACGTCGTGGTTTCGTCTCGTGGAAATCGCATTCCGACCATTTATACGGCGTGGCCCGAGTACGTCGCCGTATGAGTACAGACGGACGTGCGAAGGGGTTGTTCGAACTCACACGTCCGGGAAACACCTTCGCGGCGGGCGTGCTCACGTTCATCGGGGCGTTCGTCGCGGGTGGCGTCTTCACCGACTCACAGCCGGTTCAGGTCGCGGCGGCCGTGATGGCTACGTGGCTGGCGACGGGGGCGGGCAACGCCATCAACGACTACTTCGACCGCGAAATAGACCGCATCAACGCGCCGAACCGACCCATACCGCGCGGCGCGGTCTCACCGAGAGGCGGGCTGATTTTCAGCGTCGTGCTGTTCGTCGGTGCCATCGTCGCTGCGCTCGCACTGCCCGTATTCGCGATCGCCATCGCGGCGCTCAACCTCATCGCGCTGGTGGCCTATACGAGGCTGTTCAAGGGACTGCCGGGGGTGGGGAACGCCGTGGTCGCCTACCTCGGCGGCAGCACGTTTCTGTTCGGGAGTGCCGCGGTCGCGGCCGACGCCGGAAGCCACGCCGTTCCGGTCGAGGGAATTCGAACGGCGGGTATCCTCTTTCTCCTCGCCGCGCTCTCGACGTTCACGCGCGAAATCATCAAAGATGTCGAGGACATGGCGGGTGATCGTGAGGAGGGACTGAACACGCTTCCGCTGGCCATCGGTGCCCGCCCCGCAACCGCGTTCGGGGTGGTGCTGCTTCTCATCGCGATAGCGGCGAGCCCGCTCCCGTTTCTGTGGGGTGTGTTCGGAGGTGCCTATCTCGCGGTCGTCCTCCCGGCGGATGCCATCATGCTTTATGCAGCCGCCGAGAGTTTCGACGATCCGACAGCTGGACAAAACCACTTAAAATATGGTATGTTCTTGGCTGCGATCGCGTTCGTAATCGGTCGCATAGCCGTTCTCATTTGAGTGTCTTCGGATGAATAGATAGCAATCAAAAAGAATATAAGCGGTTCCCAAGATATTAATCCCAGATGAGAAAGGGGGAGAAAACTGGCACTTCGTCGGCTCTCTCCCGGGCTCAGTATCGAACAATGCGGTGCGACCGTGCGCGGTGATGAGGTATCATGTACAGTATAGGTGAGCCGTTTCCCGAGACGGAACTCAACCCGGGAACGAATCTGCTCGTTGCGGGACCGCCGATGACGGGAAAGCGGCGGCTCGCGTTCGACGTGCTCGCACACGGTGATGGCGACGGGATAATCATCGTAACGACGAAAAGCACGGGTGAGCAGGTGCTCTCGGACTACGAATCCCGGCTCGACGGTCGGGACTCCTTCATCGGGGTGGTCGACTGCGTTTCGAAACAGCAGGGGATGAGTCCACAGCGGGTCGAAAGCGTCGAATTCGCCTCTTCGCCGGTGGACATGACCGGAATCGGTATCAAGCTCTCCGAGTTCCTCCAGCGGTTTTACGATTCGGGCGTCCGTTCCAATCGAATCGCCTTCGACTCGCTCTCGACGCTTCTCATGTACTCGAACCTCCAGACCGTGTTTCGGTTCCTTCACGTTTTCACCGGTCGAGTACAGAGCGCGGAAGCCTTCGGTTTGTTCGTCATCGACTCGTCGGCCCACGATGCCCAGACGATGAGTACGCTTAGGCAGCTGTTCGACGGCGAGATAGAGGTTCGCGAAGCGGAAGACGGCGGGTCCGAGGTTCGGTTGAAGGGCGTCGGCCCGACGACCGATTGGCAACTGCTCTGACCCGATACTATCGACGCCTTGTGCCCGGAGGGCCAACGCTTTTGCGCGCTCGTAGCGTTCGTTCCGGCATGCCAATCGAAGGAGACGAGGAACTTCGAGACGTTCTCGAACTCGATACGATCGCGGTCGTTGGCTGCTCTTCGACGCCCGGAAAGGACGCCCACGAGATACCGAAATATCTCCGGGATCACGGCTACGAGGTCATCCCGGTCAACCCCTTCGCGGACGAAATCTTCGGACGGGAGGCCGCCGATTCCCTCGACGACGTGGACGAGGAGATAGACATCGTGGACGTGTTTCGGCCGAGCGAGGAGGTGTCCGAAATCGTCGATGCCGTCCTCGAACGCGACGACGTGGACGTGGTGTGGATGCAGTTGGGAATCCGTGACGACGATGCAGCGAAACGGGCGGAGGACGCCGGAAAGCGCGTAGTGCAGGACCGCTGTATGAAGGTCGAACACGGTCGGCTGATGGGGCAATCTCCTCGCTAACCGTCGAAAAATGCGACGTGTCGGTCGTTTCTACTCTTCGGGTTCGTAGACGTACAGGCAGTCGTTGCTGTACGACCGACCGAACTTGTCGGCGTCCTCACAGCAGAGGACGCGGCCGTCGTCCATCACGTAGATGTTGTCGACGTTGATGAGCGCGTCGTCCGCGATGTCCGCTGGGTCGCTCGCGTCGGGGCCGACGATAACCGGTTCGAGCGTCGAGACGTTGTAGTCGTCCTCGAGTTCGGCGCGGTAGACGACGCCGCCGTCCACGCGGTCGAGTCGAATGTCACCGAGCGTGTCGGCCAGCGCGTCGTTCAGTGCCGAGATGGCGAAGTAGACGTAATCGCCGGGTCCAGCACCGTCGACGCTGTCCACGCCTTCGGCCTTGTTGAACTCGATGGTCGCGCCGATTTCCTTGGCGGCCGCGCGGGTTTCGAGGAAGGGGACCTTCCTGAGTTCCTCGTCGACGCCGTCCGGACCGTCATTCTCGTACTGCTCGGCCCACTCGACGATTTCCTCGTTGGTGATGTAGTTCCGGTTGCCGTTTTCGACGATTTCCTTGTCGGCTTCTTCGAGTGCCGTTTCGAGGTCGTCCTCCCAGTCGGCGTCGGCGTGGGTTTCGAGGTAATCGACCTGCGTGACGTCATCGTATTCCGAAATCCACTTTTCGACCTCGTCGTTCGCGGCGTGGCCCAGTTCCAACCACTCGAATTCGAGGTTCACGTCGGCGGGCGGGTTCTTCTTCGCCGCTTCCTCGTTGGTCACTTTCGGCGCGTAGAGCGTCCCCGCGACGTTCATCGGGTCGCAGTAGCCGTCGATTTCCTCGTCGGCGACGAACTTGTAAATGCCCTTGCTGTCGCCGTCGGAACAGCCGTACACGGTTCGTTTGTCGCTCTGTATGTCGGGCGACTCCCACGACGCCCGGCCCATCACGTAGTACTTGATGGGTTGTGGCGTCTCCGCCATCGGGTCGCGGAAATCGACGAAGTAGCCGTAGCGGTACGGGTTCGGGTAGACGTCCCCTATCGGTTTCGTCGTGTTGCTCGCGTCATCGGAGGACTGGTCGACTGGCAACGACGTCTGGTCGACCCGTTCGGCACCGAGGTAGTACGCGAGGAATTCGAGGCCCGTGAGCGCCCAGTAGCCCTGGACGCCCCACGATTCGTCGCCGTAATAGCCGTCGATGGCCTCCTGAATTCCGTTCGGATTCGGTCGGTTCCAGAACTGACAGCCGCCGATGAGGTCCTTCCCGGTCCCCTGCTCGACGATATCGCTCACCGTTGCGGTCAGGGAGACGCGGGGCTGTGCGTAGTTCTCCTCGGCGGATATCATCGTGTTCCACGGGGAGAGGTCGCCGTAGCAGTTGATCCGCGTCCCGCCCAACTCGCGCATCGGCTCGGTGTTCGCGAGGTTGACGGCGTTCTCCAAATCGGCGGTCCAGCCGCCTTCCCCATCCTGACTGATGGGGATTCGGGAAACGTTTCCGGGGCTGTTCTCCCAGTTGGTGAAGAGGTATCCTTCGGACCCCTCCTCGTTCGTCGGGACGAACTGGTTGCAGTCGGGATTGGAAGCGGGGTCGCCGTACTGCGTTCCGGCGAAGTTGTCGGGCGTGATGTTCCACCCGTCCGGCGTCTGGGTGACGCCGAGTCGTTCGGTGCCGCCGTTGATGCGGTCCTCTTCCTGCGCGATGAACGTGAAATCGCCGCTCGCGCTCCGTATCATTCCCTTCTCCTCGTTCGTCTGCGGCGTCGAAAGCCCGGAGAAATCGTCGTTGCTTCCGTCCATGGAGAACTGGAAGCCCTCGAAATAGCCGATACCGGACGTGTTGTACGGTGCAGGGTTGTCGCGGCTCGGGTGCTGAAGGCTGTACAGGGGCGTTCCGTCCTCGAAGACGAACGGTCCCGTCACTTCCGCGCCGAACGCGGTGGACGAAAAGCGCTTGAGGCTTCCCTTCACGTAGGGGGCATTCGGAGTATCGTCGTCCTCCGGCGGTTCGGTACTCTCGATTCCGATGACGTTCGTGGAAACGCTCGCACCGAGGGTGGCGGCGATCGATGTGGCCATCAGTTTGCGTCGGGTGAACTCGACCATGCGAACGATGATTTACAGGAGTACAATATGTAAATTTATAATATCTATATGGGGTATCTTGGTTCGATACGACGTCTATGTACCGGTTTTACCGACAGTGTCCGAGGATTTGAATATCGGAGAACGTCACCGAGAGAACGGCTTTCTTGTGGGAATGAAGGGGCGTCGTCCGTCCGTTTCTCTCTCCCCCTATCTATGGTCCGTTTTCGAATATCCTATCCGATACTTTCGGAGTGTAACGAGATGCCGCTCGGGACGAACTTTCGCGGAGCTATGTGCCGAGTATCGACGAGAAACCGAATCCTATTTCGAGCACCGAGCGAACCGCCCCTACTCCATCCCCATCTTTTCCGCGCCGGAGCGAATCTCCTTGGCCCGCTTCCGAACCGTCGCGACGTATCGCTCTATCTCCGGGGGTGTTTTGCCGTAAAACGATGCGACCCAGTTGAGGTCCGTGTACGGTTGGGTAAGGAAGTACGCCGAAAGCGTATCCCGACCCGCCTGTATTATTTCCGGCGGGACGCCGCGTTCGCCCGTTCCCGCCTCCTCGAACCCGTTCACGTCGAAGTACACGTCCGCGTACAGTTCCGCCAACTCGGGATCCTCGAAACGGACCCCCTCGTGATTCGGCGCTTCGAATCGGTAGCGGGCGCTTCCATCCTCCGTTGGTATCGTGACGATTCGGACTCCCAGTATGTACTCCCTGTACACCGCCTTTGCGGGAGCGGTATTTCGGTCGGTCTGTGACATGGATAGTTGCCCGTGGCAGTGCAACCGCCACCGAAACCGGCGGTCGTCAGCCTCGGATGTAGAGGCCCTTGCGGAGCGTCGATTAGTAGTTTGATAATTTCACTATATATCGCTCCGTACTATCGGTACGCACCGCCGGTACTTCGGAGAAAGAGTTCGCGCGGCTATCCGTCCCACTCCGCGAACGAACGATAGATTCCCTTGGAGAGGTAGCGCTCGCTGGAGTCGGGGAAGACGGTGACGACCGCATTGCCCGGTGCGTCTATCTCGCCGTTTCGAATCTGTTCCGCGACCTGTCGGGCCGCGATGCTCGCCGCACCGGCCGAGGAACCGACGAGGTGCCCTTCCTCGCGTGCGAGGCGTTTGAGTTCGTCGTGAGCGGTTTCGTCCGGTACTTGGATGATTTCGTCCACGAGGTCCGGTTCGAACAGTTCGTTGGTCGTGGGGTCGTGCGTCCCGATTCCTTCGATTTTATACTCCTCTTCGGGCACGTCGGCCCCCTTCGTCGTGGAGTAGAGCGACCCTTCCGGTTCGACGGCGGCGACGTAGGTGTCCGAGTGCTGGTCGCGGGCGTACTTCGCCATCCCCATCAGGGTGCCCGCGGTGCCACATCCCGCAACGACCGCGCCGATGTCGCCGTCCAACGCCTCGTAGAGTTCCGGTCCCGTCGTTTCGTAATGTGCCTCGACGTTCAGCGGGTTGGCGAACTGCTGTGGCACGACCGCGTTCTCCGTCTCCTCCGCGAGTCGGTGAGCGCGTTCGATCGCGCCGCCCATCCCGTCCGACGTGGGCGTGTTGATGACTTCCGCGCCGAGCGCGGCCATGAGCTGTTGTTTCTCCTTGCTGAACCGCTCGGGGACGACGAACACGGCGTTCACGTTGAGTTGTCCCGCCGCGACGGCGAAGCCGATACCCGTGTTTCCGGCGGTCGGTTCGATGACCGTCCCGCCGGGACGGAGTTCGCCGCTGTCGAGCATCGCCTCTATCATGTACTTCCCGATGCGGTCCTTCACGCTCGCGCCGGGATTGAACGACTCCAACTTCGCATACACTGGAACGTCGTCGGGCGCGGCTTGAACACGGACGAGCGGGGTTTGCCCCACCGTGTCGAGGACCGAGTCGAGCGGTTCCCGATGTGTCGTCATGTCGCAAAAATTGACGGGAGGGCTGTTAGTCGTTGTTATGTCTTCCGACTCGGTGACTCACGAACTCGCTTCGACCGTCTCGTCGGTCGTTTCGTCGGAATCGCCGGCCGTCTCGTCGGATTCAACGTCGGCGAGCACTTCGTCGATGTCGATTCCTTCCTCGCGCGCCAGCGCCTCGATGAGCGCCTTCTGGTGTGCGTTTTCGGCTTCCAGTCGTTCGACGCGCTCGTTCGTCGTCTCCAGCGTGTCGCGCATTTCGACCAACTGTTCGCGCATCTCGTTCAGTTTAGCGTACAGTTTCTCCGCGGTGTCGGCCACTTTCTGAATCTTCTTTGCCGTGCTTCCAAGTCCCATACACCCCCGTTCGTTCCCGAGTAATGTGGGTTTTCCGACTCAAGCGGGACGCTTAACTCGGCTGCGTGGCTGGATACGCGCATGAGCAAGGCGCTAAAAGCAGGTATGGTGTCGTGTCTGGCCGTCGTCGCCCTCGTTTCCCTCCCCTATTTCCTCGCCCCAGCGGTCGCAGTGAGCGTCTACTACGACACCATTCCGGTCCCCGTCGAACTGATCGACGTTCTCCTCTCGCTCGTCGCGTTCATCGCGTTCGGATCCGCGCTTCGAGGGCGATCGGACCCCGCGACGATTGCGGGCGTTACCGTCGTTCTCGGTGGCTTTCTGGTCGGTATCACGCTCTGGTGGGCGCTCGTAACACCGGCTTCGACGTTGGTCGAGGCCGCACGCATGGATTCGTTGAACGGCTACCAGTGGGTGTTGTTCCTTGTGACGATTGGCGTCCCCACAAGCGCGGGTTGGTACGCCCGAACCGTCCTATAGTCTCTTCCTTGGTACTCACAGCGAAGTGTTACTCCGTGACAGTGAGCCTATAACAAAGTGACATGGCGGTGCAGATGGTCTCGTGTCGTCGAACGCTTTCCCCCGACTATGGTCGCACGTCTCTCCGCCGTTACTGGTAGCCGTGCTAGGGGTGATGCTCGGCGACGTGATAACGACCGGCATCGGCCTCGAACTCGGACTGAACGAGGGGAACCCGTTCGTTGCCCACCTCCTCGCCGAGATGGGTATCGTGGGGTTGCTTCTTCTCAAAGGGGCCACCGTCGTCCTCCTCGTCGTCCTCTCGGGGTGGACACAGCGGTCCCGTCGGACGTTTCGGCTCGGGAGCATCGTCTATCTCGTCGTCGGCCTGCTCGTCGTCGCCTCGAACGTGATGGCTATCGCCACGGTCGGGTGAACGTCGAACGGAAATCGAACCCGCGATGCGATTACGAACCCGAAAGGCCCTTAAGTCGGAGTGGAGTAGAAGGAAGTGGACTAGGTTGGGCAGTTAGGCCCTGCTCCCCGCCCGCGCTATGGTCTTGAGCGGGAACCAAACTCCGGGCACGTCCGGTCAGACCGGGTCGGGCCCCGAAAGCCAACGCAGAAGCCTCGTCCGACGGGGCCAGCGGTCTGTGGCGAACACTCGCAGGAGTGTGCCGTCGCAGTTAGTCGGTGGCAATCCGTCAGGCACGGAAGTGAGCAGCGGACCGCCGAACAGCTGACGCTCGTCGGATCGCGGGGTGGAGGAGGCAACCGGGATTCCCCGACCCGGAACGCCGGGCAACCCCGGACGTCCACATTCATACCGCATTCTCATCGTCGAGTCGAAACGCCGTCTCGAATCGAGCGGCCGCATCGGCCCGACACCGAACCTCACCCGTCCAGCCGTGACGACCGGATGTTCCACGAGTCGAGCATGCTATCGACGAACACCCGCGTCCATTGGGCGCGTTTTTCGGGTTTCACGTCGTCCTGCGTGACCTCGAAGAGACACGACGGCACGTCGCGGTCCACTCGCATCTTGTTGACGAGCATGGGTTCGGCGGCGTACTTCGTCTCGCTGACCGGCGTGTGAACGAAGTCGTAGATCGGGTCGTAGCCGGTGACGTATCCGTCGTTCAGTCGCTCGACCGCCGTCTCCACGGTCCGGACGATTTCGTCGTGCTTCGAGCGAAACACGTTCTGTCCGACGCCCTCGTCCCCCTCCCGTCGCAGAATTCCCTTCGAACTGTGGAGGTCGATGAACACGTCCGGGTCGTACTCGCCGATGGCGTTCCAGATGGCGGTCGCGAGCGCGTTTTTCGGTGGTTCGCCGATGGGAAACTGCCTGTTCAGATCCATCCCGGGCGGCCACTTCCGCCGCTGGTGTTCGACCCCCTGACTGTTCGCCTCGGGGAGGACGACGAGCGTTCCGGCGTCGATGTCCCACTTCCTGATGGCATCGGCGGCCCAATATCCGCTCTCCTCGTTACCGTGCATGCCGCCCTCCACGAACGCTGTCGGGCCGGGTTTCCCGGAACGAATCTCGTAGATGGTCGTTTCCTGTTCCGTCCCGTCCCGTATCGTCGTGGTCGAGATGCCCCCTTTTCCGTTCGATGTGGTCGTCTCCACTCCGTCCGTCGAAGTCGTTTCGGGCGCTTTTCCCCCCGATTCTCCCGTCGTTTCGGCGTTTGCCGCCGCATCCGAACCGCTTCCGGTACAGCCCGCGAGGAGAACAGTGCTACCGGCCGAAACCGACCCGACGGTCGAAAGGAACGCTCTTCGACTCCCGTCCATGGTAAAACCGTAGCAGTCGCCCTACTTCAATGCTGTTTCCGAATTGTTGAAACGAAAACCCGTAAATCAGGTGTTAGTCATTCGTCAAGACCGCCATTTCGGACGGGTTCGAAATCTCGATGCCGCCCGCGAGGTTTCGATAGGGGTACGGAATGTCGATGCCTTCCGCGTCGAAGCGCTCCTTGACCGCGGTGACGTACTCGCCGCGCGTCTTCACGAAGTCGCCGCGCGCCGGGTCGGCTATCCAGAAGCGGGATTTGAGGCCGACCGAGGAGTCGCCGAGTTCGGTGAGTCGAACCGACGGTTCGGGGACGTCGAGGATCTCCGCGTGCTTTTCGGCCTCCTCGATGATGATTTCGGTCGCCCGGTGGATGTCGTCGTCGTAGCCGATGCCGAAGAGGAACTGGATGCGGAGTTTGTCCTTGGCGACGGGGTTCTTGATGACGTCGTCGGTCAGCACCGAGTTCGGCACGGTCAACATCTCGTTGTCGAAGGTTCGAACGCGGGTCACGCGGAGGTCGATGTCCTCCACGATGCCGGAGTAACTGCCGCCGTCCCACTCTATCCAGTCGCCGATTTTGAACGGCTTGTCGGTGAAGATGAACACCCCGGCGACGAAGTTGGCGAGGAGGTCTTGTAGTGCGAAACCGATGGCCAGCGTTGCTGCAGCAGCGACGGTGGCGAAGGCGGTTAAGAAGTTCCCGAGTTCGGCAAACCCGAACGCGAGTGCGACTGCCACGAATAGGACGACCAACTGAGTTATCTTCGTAAGTGGTTTCTTGACGCTATCATCATATCCACGCCTGTCGAGTAGGCGTTTCATCATCGGAATGACGATTACCCTTCCGAGCAGGTAGAGTATGATAAACGAGACGACGAAATAAACCGCCTGTGTCACGACTTCCGCGTTATCGCCGAAGATACCACTAAGTCCGGGAAGCGGTTCCATCAGTGATACACCGCCGTGTTTCCGCGTGTTTCTACCAGTTGTGCGTTCACCTCGTTGGCCAGTTCCTCCGCGAGTTCGTCCGTCGAGGTGCCGCCGCGGGCCGCCCGCAGGAACTTCACCTTGACGAGTTTCTCGTTTTGCAGTTGGTTCTTTAGCTCCTCGGTGACGGCACCGATGCCGCTTTTGCCGACCCACACGGTTACGTCGAGGTCGTGTGCCTCCTTTCGCAACTCCTGATTACTCATAAGTAGCGGATAGTTTGGCCCTATCGCCTTTAAAGCTTGCAACCAACACGTCCGGGTTTATCGAGAGAGACAATATCTCACACCCGCTTGCGGGTTTCAACACCTTTGTATCGAATGAATCCAGATGGTCGGGTATGACTACGAAGGTCGTCGTGCTCGGTGCTGGCTACGCTGGTGCTGGCGCGATACAGCAACTCGAAGATGAACTCGACGACGCCGACATCACGTGGGTGTCGGACAAGGACTACCATCTGGTCCTGCACGAGTCCCACCGCGTCATCCGCGACCCGCGAGCGCAGGACAAGGTCACGATTCCGATTCACGAGATCAAAGCCCCGAGCACGCGATTCGTTCAGGACACCGTGACGGGCATCGACACCGACGACCGAACGGTCGAACTCGAAGACGGTGCCGACCTCGACTACGACTATCTCGTCGTCGGACTCGGCAGCAAGACGGCCTACTACGGCATCCCCGGCATGGCGGAAAACGCCCTCACGCTGAAGAGTCTGGACGACGCGCTCGAAATCCACGAGCAGGTCAAGGAGGCCGCGAAGACCGCCTCCCGAAACGACCCCGCGAAAATCGTCATCGGCGGCGCTGGTCTGTCCGGTATCCAGAGCGCCGGTGAAATCGCGGAGTACCGCGACAAGCACCGCGCACCCATCGACATCTACCTCGTCGAGGCGCTCGACGAGATCATGCCCGGCATGGATCCCGAACTGCAGGGGACGGTCAAGAAGTACGTCCTCGAAAAGGACATCAACATCCTGACCGGCGACCCGATTACGGAAGCGACCGAGGACGAAATCCAGTTCGACGAGGGCGAACCCCTCGACTACGACGTGTTCGTCTGGACGGGCGGCGTGACGGGCCGCGACGCCATGGACGACTGCGGACTCGACAACCAGCACAATCGCGTCACCGCCGAATCCGACTTCCAGACCAGCGACGACCGCGTGTTCGCCATCGGCGACTGTGCCATCATCGACCAAGGCGAGAACCCGGCACCGCCCACCGCACAGGCCGCGTGGCAGGCCGCCGAAGTCGTCGGCGAGAACGTCGCCCGCTCCATCTACGGCCAACCGCTCAAAACGTGGACCTTCGACGACAAGGGGACCGTCATCTCTATCGGCGACGAGGCCGTCGCTCACGGCGTCAAAGTCGCCGGCATGGACTTCCCCATCAGCACCTTCAACTCCCGTGCGGCGGAGACGCTGAAGAAGATGATTGCGGCACGCTGGATCGCCGACATCTCGTCGTACAACCGCGCCGTTAAGGCGTGGAGCGTCCTCTAAGCGCGACCGTCGTTCCGAAAATTCGTCTCACATCTACCGTTCCCGCTTCTATTGGTTTCCTGCTCCTACGAGTCCCCCGCTTCTACGGGATCCGAACGTCGTGTGCGAGCGTTCCGACTCCCTCGATTTCGACCTCGACCGAATCGCCGTCTTCGAGCGGTCCGACCCCCGACGGCGTGCCGGTGATGACGACGTCGCCGGGTTCGAGCGTGAGGTAGGTCGTGATTTCCGCGATGAGTTCCGGGATGGAGAAGATGAACAGGTCGCGCGAGGACTCCTGTCGAACCTCGCCGTTGACGCGGAGTCGGACGCTGGCGTCGTCCGGCACTTCGTCGGGCGTCGCCACGACCGGCCCCAGCGGGCAGGAGTTGTCGAACGCCTTGCCGCGGACCCAGTTCTGCTCCAAATCCTGATCGTCGCGGTTCGAGATGTCGTCGGCACACGTGAAGCCTGCGACGACGTCCATCGCGTCTTCCTCGGCGACGTGGCGACACTGTTCGCCGATGACGACCCCGAGTTCGGCCTCGTGATCGATTCGCTCCTTTCCGGCGGGAAGCGTGATCGTATCGCCGTGGGACGCGACGGCGTTCGGCGGCTTGAGGAACAGGAGCGGGCGCTCGGGGACGTCCTCGTTTCGCTCGGCCGCGTGTTCCGCGTAGTTTCGGCCCACGCAGACGATTTTCGTCGGTTCCGTCGGCGCGAGGATATCGACCTCCTCGGGGTCGTAGCTGTCGTCCGCAAATAGAAGTTCGCCGTCGTGCCATTCGCCGGTTCGGACCGACCCTGCCGGATCACGGAATCTAACTCGATGCATACGCTGGGTGTCGTATTCCCGCGCCTAAACCGTTCGGACTCCGGTAACACCCCACTCGTCGTCAACATCCTTTAAGGCCGTTTGCGCCCTATCGGAACCCACACTATGGAGCTTACTTGGTACGGACACTCGACATGGCACGTCACCCTCGACGACACTGAACTCCTCATCGACCCCTTCTTCGACAACCCGAAGACGGACACGGACCCGGAGGAGTTGGATCCGGATTACGTCCTGCTCACGCACGGGCACGCCGACCACATCGCGGACTCGGACCGTTTCCGCGACGCACACTTCATCGCCACGCCGGAGGTCATCGGCTACGTGACGGACGAGTACGGCATCGAGGACGGCACCGGGATGAACATGGGCGGGACCTTCGAGGCCGAGGACGCCTACGTCACGATGGTCCGCGCGGACCACACCAACGGCCTCGACACGGGTTACGGTGCCTCTGGCGGAATGCCCGCCGGTTTCGTCATCAGCGACACGAAACCCACCCAAGTCTCCGACGAGGAGAGCGAGACGTTCTACCACGCGGGCGACACCTCGTTGATGACCGAGATGCGCGACGTCATCGGCCCGTTCCTCGAACCCGACGCCGTCGCGATTCCCATCGGCGACCATTACACCATGGGACCGTGGCAGGCCGCCATCGCGGTCGATTGGCTGGACGCCGACTACGCGTTCCCGATGCACTACGACACGTTCCCGCCAATCGAGCAGGACCCCGAGGACTTCGTGCGCGAGGTGGACGCTACCGGCAACGACGCCGAGGTCCACGTCCTGGAGGGCGGCGAGACGTTCGACCTCTCCGACCAACTCTGGTAACGGGAATCGAACGCAGACGGGACAGTTTTTCGTTTTCTTCGGCGAGTTCGAGTGCGTTGGTCGCTACGATTCGATTTCGACGGAAGAGAGGTGTGTCTCGGAGAGTACCAGTTTTCGAAAGCCCCCACCCGCTCGCTACGAAGTGACTTTGATTGTTTTGCGATTGCAGTTACAGGGGAGCAGGCGGCCCCTTTCAATCCACCCACCCAACCGCACCGCGTGCTCGCGGCTACACCGCTCGCTTTCGAGGTTTCGAAGAAACCTCGCACGCCACGTCCTTCCCAACCGATTCCCTCGGTCGTTTCACTTTCTCGGTCATCCATTGGAAGACGTTTCTGCTCACTTCGTTGCGCAGACATGCGACTTCCATGCCATTCGTTCACTCCGGAAGACGCTCTGCGTCTTCCGTGCCCTCGTTCGTTGCACTCACGAGGATTCCGTTCACGAAGACCTCGCGCGATATCAACGGAGACGACTCGGACGAGATGTCCTCGTCGCCCCGCCAGCACGCGCCACCTCAGAAGTCAGTGGTACGCGATACCGACCAACCGCTATGGGCGCGTGCACCAGCAACCAGAGGATTTCACATCCGAGGGTTGCTGGCAAGCGCGAGGGACGACTGAGCGCATGCGAAGGAGTCGGTTGGGGAGGATGTGGCCGTCGCGGTGCGGTGCCGTAGCGGTTTCACTGACGTCTGTACTTGCAGTCACAGCAATATCAACGAGTCAGCGGGGGCTTTCGAGGACGTCTTCTCGCCGTTGCTGAAATCCCAAGACTCCAAAACACGTCCGTTCGAAGCAGGGCCTTCGGGTCTGCGTCTCCGTAACTACCGTAGCAGAACGACCAAACGTAGCTCGTGATAAATATCGATAATTCCGACCAACTCCTCGCGATGACTATCTTCCACGGTTCTACACGTTCACTCCGACAATCCCGACCGGAAGAACAAACCTTAGGAGTGTCGCGGATAAGGAGACAACTGCAATGCCAGAAGTCACTACCACGTCGGAAGAGGGATACAGCGCAGAGAACGACATTCGCGACTTCTCCGTCACCATCGACGCGACGGGCGAGGACGCCCCGGACACGCTCGAAACACTGCTGGCCGCGTACGGTTCGTGCTACGTTCCCGCCCTTCGCGTGGGTGGCGAACAGCGCGGCGCTGGCGACCTCGGCACGATCGAAATCGACGTGACCGGCGACCTGAACGACGACGACAAACTCGAAGCCGTCGCGTTCGACATCAAGTGGGAGACCGAGACGGACGACGAGACGGCACAGGACGTCATCGACCGCGCCTTCGAACTCTGCAAGGTTCACGACGCGGTGAAGGCGGACCTGCACGCCGACACGACCGTCGAGACGGGCGCGTTCTAACGCCCTCCTCGAACCCCGAAAGGGAAGCGTTAAAAGTCGCGCGGCGGAACGTGGGTGTATGAGTCAGACCCAAAAACAAGCGCGAAAATGCGTCTCGTGCGGGATCAATATCTCCGGCACGAACGCCGCGTCGTTCAAGTGCCCCGACTGTGGGCAGACCATCTACCGCTGTGCGAAGTGCCGAAAACAGAGCAACCTCTACGAGTGCCCCGACTGTGGGTTCCTCGGACCGTAATCATGGGAAAAGTAGCAGCCAAAGTCAAAGTGATGCCGCAGAGCCCGGAAATCGACTTGGACGACCTCCAAGAGAAACTCGAAGATTCGCTCCCCGAGGGTGCGAAAATCAACGGCTTCGAACGCGACGACGTCGCGTTCGGTCTCGTCGCGCTCCTGCCGACGGTCATCGTCCCCGACGATGCCGGTGGCACGGAAGCCGTCGAGGAATCGTTCTCGAACGTCGACGGCGTCGAGAGCGTCGAAGTGCAGAACGTCGGTCGGATATAACTCCGCGGTTTCGTTTTCGGTCCGCGCTTACTCCGTGAGCGACTGGTACGTCGCCCCGACGTCGGCGTCCTCGACGAACCCACCGTGATAGCAGAGGACGTGACTCGTGTCGAAGGCGGCGAGTTTGCCGACGGAATCGACCGCTCGTTCCATCTCGGGCGTGAACTCCTCGTTCGGGCCGACGAGTCCGTCCTCGTCGGCGACGGTGGCGTCGGCGGCGATGAGGAGGTCCGCTTCGGGCAACACGACCGAGAGGTGACCGGGCGTGTGACCCGGCGTTTCGACGATACGCATCGGTCCGGCCTCGGTTCGGAAGGTGACGCCGTCGACCACCTGCACGTCGACCGGAACAGGCGGGTAGCGGTTCGACTTGACGAGTTCCTCGTCGCCCTCGATGGCGGGCGTGTCGCCCGTCGAAGCGACGACGGTGGCGTCGGTTCGGGAGAGGAGGTCCTCGGCCCCGCCCGCGTGGTCGCCGTCCTGATGGGTCAGAAGCAGCGTCTCCACGTCGTCCAACGTGAAGTCGTGTTCGGCGAGTGCGTCGGCCAAGTCGTCCATTTGGCCGGAAAAACCGGCGTCGAGGAGAATCAGTCCGTCCTCGGTTTCGACGCCCGAGGGGTTGATGACGGCTTCATGGTCGCCGCGCTCGAAGGTCAGTGGAAACGCGTACACGTGGTCGCTTAGTTCCATACGCGAACGTATGGGTTTCAACGAGGTGTACTATTCGGCTCCGGCACTCGGTTCCGGGAGTTGGACCCGTCTCGGTTCAGTGCAGCGCGGCGTCGAACGCCTGCTGGAGGTCCGCTTTCAGGTCGTCCACGTGTTCGATGCCGATGCTGGCGCGGATGAGGCCGTCGGTGAGTCCCGCCGCCAAGCGCTCTTCCTTCGGAATCGCGGCGTGGGTCATCGTCGCGGGTTGTTCGATGAGCGACTCGACGCCGCCGAGGCTTTCCGCGAGGGTGAACACCTCCGTCTCGCTCACCACGTCGGCGGCCTCTTCGAGCGTGGCGTCGAGTTCGAAGCTGACCATGCCGCCGAAGTCGGTCATCTGCTCGGCCGCGAGTTCGTGGTTCGGATGCGATTCCAAACCGGGATAGTAGACGGTGTCCACCGCGTCGTGGTCGTCCAACCACGCCGCGATGTCGCGGGCGTTGTCGCAGTGGCGGTCCATCCGCACGCCGAGGGTCTTCGTCCCGCGCAGGACGAGGAAACTGTCGTGCGGGCCGGGGGTCGCGCCGACGCTGTTCTGGTAGAACCCGATTCGCTCGTCCAAGTCGGCGTCGTCCGTGACCAGCGCGCCGCCGACCACGTCCGAGTGACCGCCGAGGTACTTCGTCAGGGAGTGGGACACGATGTCCGCGCCGAGTTCGAGCGGACGCTGGAGGTACGGCGTTGCGAAGGTGTTGTCCACCGCACACAGCGCATCCGCTTCCGCCGCGATATCGACCATCGCGGCGATGTCCACGATGTTGAGGAGCGGGTTCGTCGGCGTCTCGACCCACAGCAGTTCGGTGTTCTCGCGCACCGCGTCGGACACCTCGCTCGGGTCGGTCATGTCCACGAAGGAGAACTCGATATCGTAGTCGGCGTACACCTGCGTGAAGATTCGGTGGGTGCCGCCGTACACGTCCTCGCTGGCGATGACGTGGTCGCCCGAAGAGAGCAGGTTGAGGACGGTGTTGATGGACCCCATTCCGCTGGAGAAGACGCGGCCGTACTCGCCCCCTTCGAGGCTGGCGAGGTTCGCTTCGAGGTCGGTTCGCGTCGGGTTGCCCGTGCGGGAGTACTCGTAGCCGCGGTGGTCGCCCGGCCCGTCCTGCACGTACGTCGAGTTGGCGTAGATCGGCGTCATCAGCGCGCCCGTCTCCTCGTCGGGTTCCTGTCCGGCGTGGATGGAACGCGTTTCGAACTCGAAATCGTCGCTGTCGGTCATGCGCGAGGGAACGAACCCGAGGAGGGTTATCCTTTCGTCTCGCGGTCGGAACGAAGAGGCACGTAGGGGCGACGTGGCGGACGGGGTCCACCAGCGGTGGTGGCGCGATTTGCCTCCCTGCGACGTGGCGTTTCGGCCGGATCCGTGCGAAACCGACCCGCGGCGGTGAACGCTCGGCGATGAGGAACGTATCTTTTATAACCGTCACTGAACAAGAGCGTCATACGACTATGCCGAGCTCGAACGGACCGTACAACACCACCCGAGAGAAACTGTCGAACAATCCCCGCGACCGTGGCACCTCGCCACCACAGCGTGCAGTCCAGCAGTACGAGAACGGACAGAAAGTCCACCTCAAAATCGACCCGAGCGTCCGCAAAGGTCGCTTCCACCCGCGATTCAACGGTCGAACGGGTGAGGTCGTCGGTCAGCAGGGCAAAGCGTACAAAGTCATCATCAACGACGGCGGCAAGGAAAAGACGCTCATCACCCAGCCCGCACACCTCCGCGCACAGAAGTAAGTCATGACCATCTTCAAGGAAAAGCTCGACGAGGAGTATCTCACGACGCCGGAGGCGAAGGAACTCCTCGCGGACATCGAACGCGAACGTGCGCTCGACGAGGACCGCGAGATGCCCTACAACCTCTCCCGTGCCATCGAGCACGTCAACCGATTCGCCGTCCTCGATGCCGAGGAGTCGCGCGAACTGGTCGAGGAACTGCTCGAACTCGAAAAAGTAAACGGCGCGACGGCGTACAAAATTGCCGACCTCCTGCCGCAGGACCGCGACGAACTGCGGGCGATTTACGCTCAGGAGCGGTTTACCCTCTCGGGCGACGAGTTGGACGAGATACTGAACGTCGTGGCGAAGTACGAGTAACTTCACCGATTCTTTAAGTTGCTCGTCGCCGTATTTGGTTGCAATGAGTGAATCCGAGACTGACAGCGAAGCGTCGGCTGTTGTACTCGACTTCCTGCCGAACGGTCGTGCGGAGGACGACCGTCCCCAGTACCAGAAGGAACCGCTCGCGTACGTCTTGACGGAATCCGATTTCCATCTGCTCGAACTCACGCTCGAACAGGAAGCGAGCGTCGGTATCGGCGACAGCATTCCCATCGAACCGCCCGCCGCCCGCGAGAACGTGACCAACGTTCGAGAAGTCGCATATAGCGACCTCACGTCCGCGGCGCAGTCGGAACTCGAACACGCCGTCACGGACGTCGTGAACCGTCACGAGCGCCGATTCGTCGACTTCTACAACGACGCCCAACCGATAACCCTCCGACTCCACCAGTTGAACCTCCTTCCCGGCATCGGGAAGAAACTGCGCAATCACGTCCTCGAAACGCGAAAGCGAAAGCCGTTCGAGAGCTTCGACGACCTCGAAGACCGCGTTTCGGGGCTTCACAACCCGAAGGACGTGCTCGTGGACCGAATCCTCGAAGAGATACGCGAGGACGATTTGAAGTATCGGACGTTCGTTCGCTACGACTGACGCGAGCGCTCGGTCGTTTTCGCTCGCTTTCCGTTTCCACCCGAAGAGCGCCGACTAACGTCGGTCGGAACTCGGTGGGTTTACGCCGCTCGCACCGATAGAGGGGGGCAACGATGGAACGCTCGCCACCCGAGGAACCCGGTACGAGGGACCCCGACGCGCTGATTCGCCGTGCGGGCGCACGGGCCGACCCGAACCGCGACCAGCACTTCCTCGTGGACGACCGCGTCGTGGATAGAATACCGACGTACGCCGACGGCTGGGACCTCGAACACGTCCTCGAAATCGGCGGCGGCCCGGGTGTTCTGACCGACCGCTTGCTCGCGGCAGCGGACCGCGTGACGGTCATCGAACGCGACCCGACGTTCGCGGAGTTCATCCGACGGGAGTTTCGAGCGGAGTGCGACGCGGGTCGCCTGACGGTCGTCGAGGGCGACGCGCTGTCGGTCGAACTTCCCGACTTCTCGGCCTGCATTGCCAACCTTCCATATGGGATTTCGAGCGAAATCGCGTTTCGACTCCTCCCGCTCGGAAAACCGATGCTACTCATGTTCCAAAAGGAGTTCGCCGAACGTATGGCCGCGGAGGCGGGAAGCGACGACTACGGCCGACTCTCCGTGACGGCACAACACTACGCCGACGTGAGCGTCGTGGAGACGGTTCCGCGCGAGGCGTTCGCGCCGCAACCCGAGGTCGAGAGCGCGATCGTGCGAACGATTCCCCGAGACCCGGAGTACGAGGTGGACGACGAGGAATTCTTCCTCGACTTCGTGAAAGCGGTGTTCACCCAGCGTCGGAAGACGATTCGAAACGGGATTCGGAACACGGCCCACATCTCGGGACTGGACGACCCGGACGCCGTCGTCGATGCGCTCGAATCGCCCGATGACGACGCGCTGGACGAGGACATCCTCCGAAAGCGCGCCGGGAAGGTTTCGCCCGTGGAGTTCGCCGCGATGGCACGGGTCGCAGACCAGTTCGGACGGGGTGGTGGTTGATGGCAGGGAACCTGATCAGTTGGTTCGACGACTTCATCTGGATCGATATCCGCGTCTTCATCACCGCGTTCGTCCTGATCGCCCTACTTGCCGGATTCGCCGTTGCGTGGCGCGGACGGCAGAAGTTACAGGAAACGATGCCGAACGCGTTGGTAAACGTCATCGTGGCCGGGGCGTTCGGGATTTTCGTCGTGTTGGCGGCGATAACGTTGTTGTTCCTCTGGGAGGTCGTCAACTCGGCCCTGTTGGTCCTCAGCGAAACCAACATATCACAATACATAAACAGCGAAAACGCCGTTAAGATCTCTTTCTCGGTCGCCATCCTCTCCATCGGCTACGTCGTCTCGGGCATCACACAGGAAGGAATCGACCGACTCTCACGGCGACGGGAGACGCTTTCTCGGCACCAAGCGCAGGTGCTCTACCGTCTGACGCAGATCTCCGTGTACGTCGTCGCCGGGGCGACGATTCTCGGGGTCTGGGACATCGATCTCACCGGCCTCCTCGTCGGTGCGGGATTTCTCGGAATCGTGGTCGGTATGGCCGCCCGACAGACGCTCGGGTCGCTGTTGGCGGGATTCATGCTGATGTTCGCCCGCCCGTTCGAAATCGGCGACTGGGTGATAATCGAGGAGGAGGAAGGAATCGTGACGGACATCTCCATCGTCAACACGCGAATCCAGACGTTCGACGGCGAGTACGTGATGATTCCGAACGATACGGTCGGCGGGAGCACCATCGTCAACCGCAGTCGGAAGGGCCGGTTGCGGTTGGAGGTGGACGTCGGCGTCGATTACGACGCGGACGTCGAACGGGCCGCCGATTTGGCGAAGGAAGTTATGCGTGACCAAGACGACGTACTGGCCGTGCCGTCGCCCCAAGTCGTCTCGAAGGAGTTCGGCGATTCGGCCATCGTCCTCGGCCTTCGCTTCTGGATAGACAAGCCGAGCGCGCGCCGGAAGTGGCGGGCGAAGACGGCGGTCATCAACGAGGTAAAGGAAGCCTTCGACGGCGAGGGAGTCAAGATTCCGTACCCGCAGCGCGAACTCTCCGGTCGCGCGGAGACGAACGGCTTTCAGGTCGCCGGGCAACGCGAGCGAGTACGTGAGCGCAACCCGACGGCCGATGGCGGGGAAACGACCGACGACGGCGCGACCGATGGCGGTACGGTACCGAACGACGGAGGGGAGAACGAATGACGGACCTCGCGGAGCGACGTGGCACGGAGACGAAGGTGTACCAACCGGCTGAGGACTCACACCTCCTCGCCGAAACGGCGGCGGCGGAGATAGCGGGCGACGAGTTGGTCCTCGAAGTCGGAACGGGGTCGGGGTACGTCTCGGAGTACGTGGCCGAGGAAACAGGTGCCCGTGTCGTGGGGGCGGACGTGAATCCACACGCCTGCGAGCGCGCACGCGAGCGCGGCGTCGAGGCGGTGCGAGCGGACTTGGTGTCCCCGTTCCACGACGGGGCGTTCGACGCGGTGGTGTTCAATCCGCCGTATCTGCCGACCGACCCCGATGAAGAGCGGGACGATTGGATGGAGCGCGCCCTGTCCGGTGGCGAATCGGGGCGAGAGGTCATCGACCCGTTCCTCGATGCGGTCGGTCGGGTCCTCGCGCCGGACGGTCGGGTTTTCCTCCTCGTCAGCAGTCTCTCCGGCGTCGAAGAGGTCGTCTCGCGGGCGGGAGAGAACGGGTTCAGCGCCGTCGCGCTCCGCGACGAGTCGTTCCCGTTCGAGACGCTGACGATACTGAAGCTCCTCCGCTGATTATCCACGGTTATTTTCCCGAACGGAAAATATTAAACGCCGGCATATCTTAGCCCCGGGTACATGACTGAGCGAATCGCCACGACGACGGGGTTGTTCCCGCTCCCCGATTGGGCGAAAGACGACCTCTCGGACCTGAAAGGCCATCAGAAACACGACCTCATCTCGGGCGACGAGGGACCCGAGTTGACCGCGGTGTACGACGACGCTCGCTCGGAAGTCGTCGCGGTCCAGCAGGACGCCGGACTCGACCGAATCGTCGAAGGGCAACTGCGCTGGGACGACATGCTCGCCCACCCGCTGACGGTCCACGACGCCGTCGAAACGGGCGGGATCGTGCGGTACTACGACAACAACAACTTCTACCGTGACCCGGTCGTCGTGGACGAACTCGGTTTCGACGGCGACGTAGCCGGTGAACTGGAATCCGCCGCCGAACTCGCCGACGACGTACAGGCCGTCCTCCCCGGCCCGTACTCGCTCGCCGACCTCGCCACCGACGAGTACTACGGCGACGACGAGGAGTTCCTCGCCGCCGTCGCGGAGTTCCTCGCGGGGGAAGTCGACGCGTTCCCGAGCGTCGAAACCCTGTTCCTCCTCGAACCCTCGCTCGTGGTGAACCCGCCGGAGGACGGCGAGGACGCCCGCGCCAGCGAGGCCATCGACGCGGTTGCGAACGCGACGGACGCCGACGTGGTGGTTCAGCCCTACTTCGGGTCGCTCACCGAGAAGGTTCACGCACACGTCCTCGACGCCGACATCGACGCGCTCGGATACGACCTCGTGACGGACCACGAGGGTTGTCTCTCCAACATCAACGAGTTCGGGACGACTGATTCGGTGTCGCTCGGACTGGTCGACGGACAGAACACGCTGGTCGAATCGCCGGAAACCGTCGCCGAGCGGGTCGACTGGTTCGAGGAGAACACGCCGGTCAACGGGTTCGAGAAGGAGTATCTGACGACGAACACGGAACCGTTCTACCTGCCGTACAACAAGTTCGAGGAGAAAGTTGCCGTCCTCGGCGAAGCCGCGCGGTTGGAGGAGGTGCAAATATGAGTGGCGAGTCGCCACGCGACTCGAAAAACGAGCGGGGAGGAACGACCCGCGAGTCGCGAAACGATGCTCGAAACCAATTCAAGCCCGACGACCACGACAACGACCACTTCATCCTGACGACCATCGTCGGAAGTTATCCCAAGCCGAAGTGGGTGGACCGCTCGCGAGAACTCTACGAGGACCCGGACGCTGACTTCGACGAAGAGGCGTGGGAGGAGGCACAGATCGACGCGTCGCGTCTCATCACGAAGGAACACGAGCGCGCCGGATTGGACGTCGTCGTGGACGGCGAGATGCGGCGCAACGAGATGGTCGAGTACTTCGCCCACCGAATCTCGGGCTACGAGTTCAACGGTCCGGTGAAGGTGTGGGGACACAACTACTTCGACAAACCGAGCGTCGTCACGGAAGTCGAGTACGACGACACGTGGCTCGTGGACGAGTACGAGTTCACGAGCGAGGTGGCCGGACGCCCGGTCAAGGTTCCCATCACCGGCCCCTACACGCTGGCGAGTTGGAGCTTCAACGAGGCCTACGACGACGAGGAGTCGCTGGCCTACGACCTCGCGGACCTCGTGAACGAGGAGATCGAGAAACTGGTCGATTCGGGCGCGCGCTACATCCAAATCGACGAACCCGCGCTGGCGACGACCCCGGACGACCACGCCATCGTCGGCGAGTGTCTGGAACGCATCGTGGATGGAATCCCGGAGGACGTCTACCTCGGACTGCACGTCTGTTACGGCGACTACTCGCGCATCTACCCCGAGATGCTCGACTACCCGGTGGACGAGTTCGACCTCGAACTCGCCAACGGCGACTACGACCAACTCGACGTGTTCCGCGACCCCGAGTTCACCGCGAACCTCGCGCTCGGCGTCACCGACGCCCACACCGCCGAAGTCGAGAGCGTCGAGGAGATAAAGGAGAACATCCAGAAAGGTCTGGAAATCGTCCCGCCGGAACAACTGACCGTCAGCCCCGACTGCGGCCTGAAACTCCTCCCGCGCGAGGTCGCGTACGGCAAGATGGCGAACATGGTGCAGGCGGCGCGCGAAGTCGAAGCCGAACTCGACTCCGGCGAAATCGACGTCTCCGCGTCGCCCGTCTCGGCCGACGACTGACGACCGAACACCCGTTTCGAAGCCGATCCGCGGTTCGGTTTTACTCGCGTTTCCGTTCTGCCTCCTCGAAAAAAGTGTCGAGCGATGCGTTCGCGATTCTACCAGCCGTGGCCGTGGTGGCCGCCGCGGTGTCCGTGACCCCCGTGGCGTCCGTCGTGTCCGTGGTGGTCGTCGTCGCCGTGATGACCGTGACCGTGTCCTCCGTGATGGCCGTGGCCGCCGTGGTGCCCACCGTGATGACCATGACCGTGACCTCCGTGATGGCCGTGGCCGCCGTGGTGTCCGCCGTGACCGTCACGGGCGTATTCGAACTCGACGCTGACCGGGACGCGGCCCCCTTCGCCGGGGTGGGCCGCCCAGGTCGACGCGGCGATGACCTTCTCGAAGTTGCCGTTGTGGAGGAAATGGTGGAGTTCTTGTTCCTCGTCGTCGGAGAAGGTCCGCATGTCGAGTTGTTTGACTTTGGCCCTGCCGTTCTCCTTGATACCGATGAAGGTGAACTGGTACCCGATTTCGTCGCCGGTCGCCTCGCGGAGGCTCATGAACGAATCCGTCGTGTCGGTCGGGACGCTCTCGCCGCCGACCTCGACGTTACGGACGTACATTCCCGGTTGGGTGGTCGCCCAGTCCGTCGCGTAACGGAACGCGATGAGGACCTCGCCCTCCCCTTCGTACTCGGAGAGGTCGAACGACTGTTCGACCCACTCGCCGCTTGTGTTGCCGGTGTATCCCGGCGCGTTCTCCTTGATGGTCGGATGCGCGTCCGGGTTCGGCGAGTCGTCGGTTCGGTTCGATTCGAGGCTCTCCCATGTCTCGCCGCCGTCAGTCGAGACTTGCACGAAGCCGTAGTCCCAGTTCTCCTCGATGTCGTAGTACGTCTCGAACGACAGCGTCGAATCGCCGTTCGAGGGGTCGGCTTTCGTGATGGCGGACCGGTCGAGGAGGGTGCCGGACCCGGAGTACAGCACCTGTCCCTCGCCGGTGACCGGGTCGGTCGCGTTCTGCCACTGGGTGCCGATGTAGTCGGTTCCCGAGAGCGTCACGTCCGTTATCGGCCCCTTGTCAGACGTATCGACCTCCTTGTAGTTCGTCCCCCACGCACCCGCGGTGCCGACGTCGTTCGACGTGTTCAGGTTCAAGTCGAGGCCGTCGATATCGTACTCGTCCCGCACCCGGCGCTCGGACGAATCGAGCACCGCCGCGGTCGAGAAGTCCTGATACAGGTCGTAAAAGTCCGTGTTCGCGCCGGTCTCGTCGAGGGTCTTCTCGACGCCCTCGATGCCGTTCGCCTCCTCGTGTGCGAGGTTACTGATGAAGTCGGTGCCGTACCTGTCGCTCAGGTACATCTGGAAGCTGAACGCGATGCCGTAGTCCGAGAGGACGTTGATGGCCCCTTGGTCCTCCCAGTTGGTCAGGGAGTTCGATGGCATCTCCTCGTACGCTTGGACGTGACCCTCCGAGACGCCGTAGCCAGTGATGACCTCGGCGTAGTCGGACATGCCTTCGTTCACCCACGTCGTCTCGTCGCCGTCGAGGTCGTTGTGGATGAGGTGCTGATACTCGTGTGCGAGCGTTCCCTCGTAGCCGACCTCGTCGTTCGTCTCGTTGACCTCGTTCCATCCCTTGGCGTCGAGGGTGACGACGTTGCGGTCGGTGTACTGCTGGATGGTCGGCGAGTAGAACCCGGCCGTGTAGATGGGGTACGACGCGTTGTAGTAGTTCTCGTCGCGGACGTTGTCCACCAACAGGACGGTCTTCCCGCTCCCGTTTTCGGTCCGGTAGTAGTCGTCGGGGACGGCACCGATCTCCTCCAACAGACCCTCCGTTCCGTTCCGGGCGTCCGGAGTGCCGAACACGTCCGATTCGGTCTCGTACATGTTCTCCTCGAACTGCGTGCGGAGCGCTTCGGCCTGCTGCTCCGAGATGGTCGGGTCGGTCCGCGAGTCGTTCTCGGGCCACGTCAGGTCGCGGGCGACCCATATCTCGACGTGGTCGCCGAGGGACAGCAGCGTGAAGTTCTTGAAGTAGTAGCTGTCGTTGTCGGAACCGAGGTACTGTTTCGTCGTCCCGACGAGGTCCGGGTCCGTCGCGTCGTCGGACGGGTCCATGACGATGGACGAGGAGTCCTGTGCGAGGATGGAGAACCCACCGGACGCCCCACTCCCTTCGTCGGTCGTCGTGAACGACTCGGGTGCCGAGTCGAAATCGATGGGTTTGTCGAGCGATTCCTGTGACGGTTCGGCCCGCTGAGGACCGTCGCCGTTCGTGGAGTTGTTCACGCTCGTCTTCGGTTCGAAGACGGTCGGTTGAAGGCTATCGCTCGTGTTCGGTTGCGTTGCGACAGCGCCGCCGACCCAGACGGCCGACGTGGACAGTACGACTACTAAACTCAACAGCACCGCTTTTAATTTCATCCGATATTTTATGTTAACCCTAACTACATAATTATTGCCACACTTAACTAAATAATTTAGTATAATATATTACTATAATTATCGGATGTGTGTCGGAGTAGAACTTCGTCTGGAGTCCACCAACGAGTCGAAATGATACAGTCGTACCCTATCGTCCCAGGTAGTCAGTTCGCCGAACAAAGTAAATTATTCCAAATATTTTCGCTAGTTGCCAAACCTCGTACCGCGTATAGATGCCGAGAGCAACGGTGATGGGCCATGGTATTGGCTCCCGACGAACACAATCCCGGCAGTTTTTATTACCCCGGGACGTAGGCGCTAGCAGACTGGGCAACTCGCGGGTGTGCGGCACCCCGCCGCGCGCGAGTGCCAGACCGACGTGCTGTAAGACGCCGGGGTCTGACGCTCGCGGCCCCGCGAGGATTTCAGTGAGCAACGCAACCGCCACGCCGCGTGGCGTTTCAATGCTTGAGGAAAGCAAACTATGGAAATCGAAATCGCAACAATTGGCGGCTACGAAGAAGTCGGACGGCAGATGACTGCCGTGCGCGCAGGCGACGAAGTGGTCATCTTCGACATGGGACTGAACCTGTCGAAGGTGCTGCTCCACGATAACGTCGAGACAGAGAAACTCCACAGCCTCGACCTCATCGACATGGGCGCGATCCCGGACGACCGCGTCATGTCCGATCTGGAGGGCGACGTGAAGGCCATCGTCCCGACACACGGTCACTTGGACCACATCGGGGCCATCAGCAAACTGGCCCACCGGTACAACGCGCCGGTCGTCGCGTCCCCGTTCACCATCGAACTGGTGAAACAGCAGATTCAGGGCGAGGAGAAGTTCGGGGTCGAAAACGACCTCATCAAGATGGAAGCGGGCGAGACGATGCAGCTGGGCGACGAGGTCGAACTCGAGTTCGTCAACGTCACCCACTCCATCATCGACGCCATCAACCCGGTGGTTCACACCCCCGAGGGTGCCATCGTCTACGGCCTCGACAAGCGCATGGACCACACGCCGGTCCTCGGCGACCCCATCGACATGAAGCGCTTCCGCGAAATCGGACGCGAAGGCCCCGGCGTCCTCGCCTACATCGAGGACTGTACGAACGCGGGCCGCAAGGGTCGCACGCCGAGCGAATCCGTGGCTCGTCGTCACCTCAAAGACGTACTGTACAGCATGCAGGACTACGACGGCGGTATCGTGGCGACGACGTTCTCCAGCCACATCGCCCGCGTGACGAGCCTCGTCGAGTTCGCACAGGACATCGGACGGACGCCCGTCCTCCTCGGACGCTCGATGGAGAAGTACTCGGGCACCGCGGAACGCCTGAACTTCGTCGACTTCCCGGAGGAACTCGGCATGTTCGGCCACCGAAAATCCGTCGACCGGACGTTCAAACGCATCATGAAGGAGGGCAAGGAGAACTACCTCCCCATCGTGACCGGCCACCAAGGTGAGCCGCGCGCGATGCTGACGCGGATGGGTCGCGGCGAGACGCCGTACCAGTTGGACAACGGCGACAAGGTCGTCTTCTCGGCCCGCGTCATCCCGGAACCGACGAACGAAGGGCAGCGCTACCAGTCCGAGCGACTCCTGAAGATGCAGGGCGCACGGATTTATGACGACGTGCACGTTTCTGGCCACCTCCGCGAGGAAGGCCACTACGAGATGCTCGACGCGCTCCAACCGCAGAACGTCATCCCAGCTCACCAAGACATGAAGGGCTACGCGCCGTACGTGGACCTCTGTGAATCCCAGGGCTACCGCCTCGGTCGGGACCTTCACGCGACGCGAAACGGCAACCTCATCCAGCTGGTGGAGTGAAATGACTGACGCGAGTACGGAGTCACGCGAAGAACTCGTCATGGAGACGGTCGAACAGCGCCGCGAACTGGTCAACGCGGCCATCGAGGAGGAACTCCCGATCGTCGAACCGGAACGTCTCTACGAGGCGTCCCGCTACCTGCTCGACGCGGGCGGAAAGCGGCTTCGTCCGACGGTTCTCCTGCTCGTCGCGGACGCGCTCGCCGACGTCGAACCGATGTCGGAGGCGTACCGGAAGTTCCCGGCGCTCGACGGAACCGAACTGGACGTGATGGCCGCCGCGGTGAGCATCGAGGTCATACAATCCTTCACGCTCATCCACGACGACATCATGGACGACGACGACCTGCGCCGCGGCGTTCCGTCCGTTCACCGCGCCTACGACACCGAAACGGCGATTCTGGCCGGAGACACGCTCTACTCCAAGGCGTTCGAAATCATGCTGGAGACGGACGCCACGCCGGACCGCTGTGTCACCGCGCTCGACGTACTCGCATCAACCTGTACGAAAATCTGTGAGGGACAGGCGCTCGACGTCGCCTTCGAGGAGCGTCCCGACGTCCTCCCGGACGAGTATCTCGAAATGATCGAGAACAAGACGGCGGTCCTCTACGGTGCGGCGGCGAAGGTTCCGGCGGTCCTCCTCGGTGCGGACGAGGAGACGACGGAAGCGCTGTACCGATACGGTATCGACGTCGGACGGGCGTTCCAGATTCAGGACGACGTGCTCGACCTGACCGTTCCGAGCGACAAACTCGGCAAACAGCGGGGAAGCGACCTCGTGGAGAACAAACAGACCATCATCACGCTTCACGCCCGCAGTCAGGGTGTGGACGTGGATTCGCTGGTCGAAACCGACGATCTCGGCGACGTGACGGAAGCCGAAATCGATGCGGCGGTACAGCGCCTCGAAGCGGCCGGAAGCATCGACTACGCCACCGAAACGGCACAGGAACTCGTCCAACGCGGCAAGGACCATTTGAGCGTCCTGCCGGACAACGAGTCCCGCTTCCTGCTCGAACAGATAGCCGACTACCTCATCGAACGCGGCTACTGAGGTACCGTCGGTTTTTCCGAGACGAAGGTCGATGAGCGCCAGCAGTGTCGTTTCCGACCACGTGCGATTCGCGGGAGTTTTGAGACGGGCGGGAATAGAACCCCATAATGGACGACGAGTTGCGGACGCGAATCGAGACGGAGGCGGAGAAACACGCGTTGTTCAACGCGTTGAAACACGACAGCGACGCGGACGTCGGTGCCATCATGGGGTCGCTGATGGGCGAGAATCCCGACTTCCGCGAACACGGGGGCGAAGTGCCGGGTATCGCGGGGAAGGTCGTCGCGCAGGTGAACCAGTTGGACGCCGCGGGTCGCCGCGACCGACTCGAAGAACTCGACCCCGAACTCGTCGCGGAACTGGAGGCCGAGGACGAGGAAGACGACCGGGTGCTCCCCGACCTTCCGAACGCCGAGGAGTACGACGAGATTCGGATGCGCTGTGCGCCGAACCCCAACGGCCCGTGGCACATCGGGCACGGGCGGATGCCCGCCGTCATCGGGACGTACAAGGACCTCTACGACGGGGAGATGCTGGTCCGGTTCGACGACACCGACCCGGAGACGAAGCGTCCGGACATGGACGCCTACGACGCGATTCTGGAGGATATCGACTATCTCGGCTTCGAACCCGACGAGGTCATCACGGCCAGCGACCGCCTCGAAATCTACTACGACCACGCCCGCGACCTCATCGAGAAGGGCGGCGCGTACACCTGCTCCTGTTCCGGCGAGGAGTTCTCGAACCTCAAAAACGACGCGAAGCCGTGTCCACACCGCGACAAGGACGTGGAGACGACGCTTTCCGAGTTCGAGGACATGATCGACGGTGAGTATTCGTCCGGGGAGATGGTGCTCCGCGTGAAGACCGACATCGAACACAAGAACCCCGCCCTGCGCGACTGGGTGGCGTTCCGAATCATCGACACGCCCCACCCGCGGCCCGAGGCCGCAGATTACCGCTGCTGGCCCATGCTCGACTTCCAGTCCGGCGTGGACGACCACCTGACGGGCATGACGCACATCATCCGTGGCATCGACCTGCAGGACTCGGCGAAACGACAGCGGTTCGTCTACGACTACTTCGACTGGGAGTACCCCGAGACCATCCACTGGGGGCACGTGCAGGTGGACGAGTACGACGTGAAGATGTCCACCTCGACCATCAAGGAACTCATCGAGAAGGGCGAACTCGACGGCTGGGACGACCCGCGCGCCCCGACGCTCCGGAGCGTCCGCCGTCGCGGGATTCGCGGCGAAGCCATCCGCGAGGCGATGGTCGGCCTCGGCACGTCCACGAGCAACGTCGATTTGGCCATGAGCACCATCTACGCCAACAACCGCGAGTTGGTGGACGACGACGCGCCGCGTTTCTTCTTCGTCCGTAGTGGAGTGGAATACCCGCTCATCGGCGACTACCCCGAGGCGGCGGAACCGCCGGTTCACCCCGACCACGAGGACAGGGGTACGCGTCACATCCCGGCGGGCGAGGCCGTACTCATCGAAACCGACGACATTCCGGACCACGGCGAGCGCGTCTGGCTGAAGGGATTGGGCTGTTTCCAGCACACCCGCGATGCCCTCCAGTACACGGGCGACGACATCAGCGCCGTCCGCGAGGAGGGCGTGGACGTGATTCACTGGGTGCCCGCCGATGCGAACGTCCCGGTCCGCATGCGAACCATGGACGGCGACGTGGAGGGCACGGCGGAACCCGACTTCGCGGAGGCGGACGTGGACGACATCGTGCAGTTCGAACGCGTCGGGTTCGCCAGAGTCGATAGCGTGGCGCGAAGCGCCACGGAAGGTCGAGCGGAGGAACCGCGAGACAACGAATACGACGGCGAGACGCTGACCTACTTCGCCCACGAATAGGCGTCCTCCTTTCTCGTTTCTCGCATTTCCACCGTCCATACGGCCACGAGGACGGAACGAGCCAGTTCGGCGAGTGACGTCCTCAGCGGGGAAGGGCAGGTGCGGGCCTGGCGGATGAAGGGCGACTGAGGCGTCGCCGAAGGAGGGCTTCGTATTCCCTGCTGATTCCGACGGTATCGTTTCCGTCGTCACCGTCGTCAACTACGGGTGGGAAACACGAAGTCTGCGTCATCCGCCGGAGGAATCAAAGATACCGTCGGCACGCATTCGTCCCGTCCCTCCGTCACTCCCAGTCGATCCCTTCCAACGGTTCGGCGACCACGCCGTCCCGTCGTGCTAGCACTCTGGCGTGTCCGGTACAGACGACGCGGTTTTCGTTCCACGGAACGTGGAGTCTAACTGCTGCTTCGTTTTCACAACCGTCTTCTGTACACTCCATCGAGTGGAATCACGGATTGAAGCCACATGGCGGTACCGCCGGTTTTTTGGACAGATTGAAACGTGCGTTATAAATGGGTTTCAAGAATAACCCCGCGTTTCAGGGACGCCGCGCGATTGCATTATGCTATGGACGTTGCCGAGTTGGAGAACGATGCCGATTTTGTGTACGACATCGGTCCCAACGAGACAGTCACGGAAGGTGTCGTCACCGCGGCGGCGGCGGTGACGAACACGAAAACGAACGAGATGCCGCCGCTTTTCGAGACCGTCAACGCCGACGCACTCGATGAATTGTTCGCGAACAGTTGGGGTGGTCGCATGAGAGATACCGGGCGAGTTACCTTTACCTACTGTGAGTGTGAAGTGGTCGTTCTCAGCGACGGTCGCATCCTTATCGAGGCAAATCCTTGATATGGCCGCTCGTCTCAGGCATTGGAGGGAATCAAAGGAATGAGCGTCATTGCAGAGTTCACGATCCCAACGGAGGAGTTCGCGCTCTCCGCGACCTTCGACGCGATTCCGAACTTGGCCGTCGAAATCGAGCGGATGGTCGCCCATCCCGCCAGTCGTGTCCTTCCGTACATCTGGGTGTGTGGGGGAGCGGCGGCCGCCGTCGAGAAGGAACTCCGTGCTGATCCGACGACGGTGTCGGTGACGAAACTCACGGAGATTCCGTACGGTTCGTTGTATCGAATCGAGTGGGCCGATGAGACGAAATCGACCGTCGAGGACGTGCTGGAAAGCGACCCGGTCATCCTCACGGGGACCGCCGCAAAGCAGGGCTGGGACTTCCAAATGCGGTTCGAACACCGGGACCACATCTCGAAACTCCAAGCCGACCTGACCCACCACGACGTGACGATCGAACTGAAGCGGTTGCACACTCCCGAAACGCCGACCGTCGACGGGCAGTTCCTCCTCACGGTAAAACAGCGTGCGGCGTTGAACGCCGCGCTCGACGCGGGCTACTTCGAAGTACCACGAACGACGAACCTGAGCGAACTCGCGGAACAACTCGATATCAGCCAGCAAGCGTTGTCCAAGCGACTTCGACGCGCCCACAGAACGGTGAGCCGTCACATCCTCACGACGGGACCCGACGAAATCGTCGGCGACGACCGACTCGATTAGTCCGAATAGCGTCGTTTCTCTTCCATCGCGGCCTCGTTTCCGTACAGGTCGACGAGCGGCTGAAACGCCGCACCCAACGCTCGCATCGCTTCGCCGGCCGAGTGGAAGCCGAGTTCGTCGGCCACCGCGGGCCAGCGATGGGCTTGGAGGACTTTCCGCACCAGCAACCGCTCCTGTCGCGGTGAGAGCGTTTCGGTGTCGTCGGGATCGACGAGATGTTTCACGACCAGCGTTCGGAACGGGGCGGGACCGTGGTCGAACTGCCCCGGCCCGTAGGCGCTGGCGGCGACCAAACGCCACTCCCAGTCGGTGAGCGACGGGGAAACTTCGGCGGCCGTCGCTCGGAGGGATTCGCGAACGACGTCCGGGTCCATGTCGGCGAGCGCGTCCGAAAGAACGGAGGGAATCCGCCCCACGAACCGACGCGCGTGGCGGTCGTACAGGTCGTATCCGGCGTCGGAAATCGGGTCGAACATGAGCGCGGAGTACTCCCCGCTGGCGTCGTTGCGCGTGGTCGAAAGTTGTACCGTTCGATAGCCGTTGTCCCGCCAGAATCGAAGCAGTTCGGGGGTCGCACCGAACCCCGTGCCGAGCCAATCGAGGTCCGAAAACTCCCGGCGAATCGACGCGAGGAGCTGTGACCCCAACCCCGACGAGCGCACCGCGTGGTGGGTGGCGATACGCATGATTCGCATCCCGACGGGGATTCCCGCCTCGAAGTCACGGAGTTGCGTCGTCAGCACGTCGGGAAGCATGTTGCCCTTCACGCGCCCGCCGTCGTACATGTGTTCGCGGACGTTCTCGGGGAGGCCCCCTTCGCGTGCCAGCAGGGCGACGCTGACGACGTGGTCGTTCGACTGGAGCGCCCGCACCGAGACGTTCGGGGCGTCGAGCAGTCGGGCGAGGTCCGCCGGTTCGGTCCGGTAGTGTGCGAGGACGAGCAGACCGAACGACTCCCGGAGCAGGTTCTCGTCGGCGAGCAAATCGCCCGCGTCGAGCATCCGGTACTCCGATTCCTCGGGCGTCGCGTCGGTTACGAGCGGGTCCACCGCGGGGCGGGCGTCGAGGGCAAGCGCGCGAAACGCCCAGACCTCTATCGGGTCGCCCGCCGCGTACCGTATCGGTTCGTCCAGCGTCACGTCGGTCACGTCGTGGTCGCTCCCGTCGAGTCGGTCTCGGAATCGCACCGAAAATCCCCGTCCGGCTCCCTCGTAGCCGTGAATCGTCGTGGTGAACGCGACGCGGGAGAAGTTCAAAAACCGCTCCAGCAGACGCACCGAGAGGGCGGCGGCCTCGTCCACGAACACGACGCCGGGGGTTTCGTCTCGTTCATCTCCCGACCCAACGCGGTCGATTGCGTCGGTCGGTTTCTCGAATCGGACCGTACCGCCCGATTTCGCCGCGATTCGCGTCGGTGGCTCGTGGTCCGTGTCCGCTAGTTCGTCCATCGAATCGAGCAGCGCGGCCGCGCGGACGAACACCTCGCGGGCGCTCCGGTAGGTTCGCGCCGTCACTAACACGCTTTCGCCCTGGGCGGCGAGACTCCCGGCGGCGATTCCGGCGGCGCTCGACTTTCCCCGACCCCTGTCAGCCTCGACGACGACGGCGGTGTTCGGGTCGCGGAGCGTCTCGAAGGCGCCGACCGCCGAGACTTGGTCGTCGGTCAGACAGGCCTCGACGGCGGCCTGCGGAAACGCGACAGTCGCCGTCGGGGGTGCCTCCCCCCTTTCCCGGTCGGCGAGTCGGGGCACGGGGTGTGTCAGACCGTCGTCCTCGACGGTTTCCGAATCCACGTCCGCGATGGCGATACCGCGGTGTGCGCGGAGGAGGGAGACGAATCGTCGTCGGAAATGTCCGGTTACGTCCTCGACTTCGAACGGCGGCACCGCGAGCGTCGCGTCGAAGTCGTCCCTGCGGGTCGGCCACGAATCGAGGGGAGGCGTAAGGAGAACGAACAGGCCGCCGCCGTCGACCGCGCCGACGACTCGGCCCAGCGCGTTCGGTTGGAGTTCGTCGTGGGCGTCGAAGACGATGGCCTCGTGAGTCGTTCCGAGGAGGGTTCCGGCGCGACGCTGGCTCACTTGCTCACAGTCGAGGACCCGTCGCGGGCCGACCTGTGTGGTCGTTTCGTCGGCGATTTCCGCACCGGCGAGCGCGCTCCGAGCGGTTTCGTACCCCTTTTCGCGGTTTCCCGCGAGGACGAGTAGCCGTCGCTCGTTCGACCGTCGGGCCTCTTCGAGAAGCGATGTCACCAGTGACGAGACGTTCACAGCGGACCTTGGTCGGTCCGTCGCATGGATGTTTCTCTTCGGTCGGACAAAAGCCAGGAGTCGGGCGAGGTGGGGTTACGTGATGGCGTCAACCCGCTCGCATTTAATGCGGGGACCTCGCCATCTAAACGAATACGCGCGTTCCGTATATGTTTTTTGGCCATGACAAAGGGTGTCATGGTCGTTAGTCACCCGGAAAGCGTGGACCCGACGTACAGCGCCACGACGAGGAAGATCCAGACGGCGTCCACGAAGTGCCAGTACATCGTGACGGTGGTGACCGACGTATCGCGTTCCGAAGAGAACTGTCCGTACGCCGCCCGAATGAACAGAACGCTCATGAGGACGATACCGAGCGTCACGTGAAGTCCGTGGAGTCCGGTCAAGCCGAAGAAGGCGCTTCCGAAAACTCCCGACGTGATGGTGAACCCCTCGTGCGTGATGAACAAGTTATATTCGTAAATCTGGCCGCCGAGGAAGACGAGCGCCAGCAAAATCGTCAGGCCGAGGAAGACGATGAACCGTTCCCGGTTTCCGCGAAGGAGCGACATATGCGAATAGTGGAGCGTGAAACTGCTCGAAATCAGGATGAGCGTGTTGACGAGGACGAGTGAAGTCAGCACGTCCGGGAGCGCCTGTCCTGCCGGTGGCCACGTCCCCACGCGGATGAAGAAGTAGTAGACGAACCCCGCGCCGAATGTCGCCACTTCGGTCCCGAGAAACAGCGTCATCGCCCATCGGAGTTTCGTCTGTCCGTGTCCCTCCTCGTGCCAATAGTGATCCACGAACCCGTGGTACAACCACCCGTAGAGTCCGACGAGGAAGACCGCCGTTCCGAGGACGAAGAGAACCGGGCTGGTGATTTGCGGGACGTAGGAGTTTCCGCCGTGGCTCAACACGTACAGTCCCGCGCCGACGTACAGTCCGACGATGCCCACCGCGGAGACGAAGGGCCACCACGACGCTTCACCGAACCCCTTCGGCCAATCGTCGGGTGCCGGAAGGTGATGGTCCTGTTCCTCCGGCGCGGTCTCGGTACTCATGTCCGCCCCCCATTCATGGACGCACGTACGTGCCGAAGCCACAAAACGGGTGTTCGGATTCCTCGGAAACGTTTCGGACGGCATTTTGTCCCCTCTTCCGATAAATTGAAACCTTTTTGTCATCCTCTGCCTTGAAATCGGTGACTTCAACGACGGGTCACGGGCGCTCGCCGAGTGCCTCGGGTTCGAACGCGAGGGTCGCCCACGCGAACACGTGTTTTTTCGGGGGACGTACCACGACACGCTGTTTGACGGACTCCTCCGCGACGAATGGAAACCCGAGTTCGACTCGCATCAATAATCGCCCGAAATCGGGGGACAGAAGCGTGTGCGCAACCGTGCCACCCCGTCGATGATTTGAAAGCGTTTTTATGGGGGCATACTCTACTGGAGGGTACAACCTACGCGGGGTTGATGATGCTCCTAGCCGCACAGGACTCATCCGGCAGGGGAGCCTGAGCCAGCGCGTAGGGAGGTGAACAACCTATGCCAGTATACGTCAACTACGACGTCCCAGCCGACTTGCAGGACCGAGCGCTCGACGCGCTCGAAGTCGCACGGGACACAGGAAGTGTAAAGAAAGGAACGAACGAGACGACCAAGGCTGTCGAGCGTGGCAACGCCGACCTCATCTACGTTGCAGAAGACGTCCAGCCCGAGGAAATCGTCATGCACCTGCCCGAACTCGCCGACGAGAAGGGAATCTCCTTCATCTTCGTCGAGACGCAGGACGATGTCGGTCACGCGGCCGGACTCGAAGTCGGCAGCGCCGCCGCCGCCATCGTTGACGCTGGCGAAGCCAGCGACGACGTGGATGACATCGCCTCGAAGGTCGAGGAACTTCGGTGAGGTGGTAGACGATGAGTGCTGAAGAGACCGGAAACGAGGACTCCACCTCCGCCGAAGTCATCGAAATCGTCGGTAAGACGGGGATGCACGGCGAGGCCATGCAGGTCAAATGCCGCATCCGCGAAGGCGGTAACCAAGGGCGCATCATCACTCGCAACTGTCTCGGACCCGTCCGAGAGGGCGACGTGCTCCAGTTGCGAGAGACCGCACGCGAGGCAGACTCCATCGGAGGACAATAATGCCACAGACGCGAGAGTGTGATTACTGCGGAAACGACATCGAACCCGGAACGGGAACGATGTTCGTCCGCGTAGACGGAACGACCATCCACTACTGCTCGGCGAAGTGCGAGAAGAACGCCGACCTCGGTCGCGAACCGCGCGACCTCGAATGGACCGAGCAAGGCCAAGCAGAGAGTGGTAACGAATGAGCGAACGGACCTTCGTGATGGTCAAGCCCGACGGCGTTCAGCGCGGCCTCATCGGCGAGATAGTCTCCCGATTCGAGGACCGCGGTCTGAAGATGGTTGGCGGCAAGTTCATGCAGATCAGCGAGGAACTCGCCCACGACCACTACGGTGAACACGAGGGCAAGCCGTTCTTCGACGGCCTCGTCGAGTTCATCACCTCCGGACCGGTCTTTGCGATGGTCTGGGAAGGGCAGGACGCGACACGACAGGTTCGCCGCATGATGGGCGAAACCGACCCAGCCGAATCCGCCCCGGGCACCATCCGCGGCGACTTCGGTCTCGACCTCGGCCGAAACGTGATTCACGGTTCGGACCACGAGGACGAGGGAGCGAACGAACGCGAAATCGACCTGTTCTTCGACGAGGACGAACTGGTCGACTACGAAGCGGTCGACGCCGAGTGGCTGTACGAATAAGCCACTGACGCGGTACGGTCTTTTTCGGAGAACGACGACGATGAGCGGTGCGACCGGCTTTTAGGCCGTCAAAACGAACGTGAGGAGGAACCCGGCGGCCGTCGCCAGCGCGACGAGCGGACCTCCTTCATCGAACGCTTCCGGCATGACGGTCGCGGCCAGCGACGCGAGCACTGCACCGCCGGCGAAGGCGCGAACCGCGGCGAGGAGTCTGTCCTCGAATCCGGCCGAGACGATGCTGCCGATAACGACCGCGGCGGTCAACAGGCCGGCCACGAGCGCCCAGAGGCCGATGATTTCGTACTTCGAGTAGTCCTGTCCGCGCATGTCGGTCGCGCCGTTGAGCGACTCGGGGAGGTTCGAGGCGAAGATGGCGACCAGCAGGGTGAGGTAGTGGACGTGTCCACCGCCTGCTATCGTGACGCCGAGGGCGGTGTTCTCGGGGACGCCGTCGAGGGTGACACCGGCCAACAGCGCGAATCCCGACTGGCTCGAAGCGAGACGGTCTATGAGCTCATCCGCGCCGACGAAAACCGCCGCACCGGCCATCAGTCCGCCCCCGGCCCACCACGGGCCGCCCATCTCGAACGCCTCTTGAAACAAGTCGAAAGTCAACGCCGTGATGAGTGCCCCGCTCGAAAACGCCAGCGCGGCCGCGACGATGTCGTCCGGCGGCGTCCAAAATGCGCCGAGGAAACTCCCTATCACCAACGCGCTGGAAGCCAGCACGCCGACGATGACCGATGTAGGAAACAGCACGTCCGGTAGTTCTCAACCGAAACCGTTTGTGGTTCTGGCCTTTCGAAAATATTTCACCGGTGCTCGAATGGTCATAAATCACATGTTGTGGACCAGAAACGGCGTCGTATGACCAGTGTATCGCGTGCGACACCCCTTATCGAAGTCGTGGAAATGACACGAGAGAGACATTAATCGATACAACCGTCTGCGAATGTTGGGAAGATGGTGTGGTTCACGGTGTGACGAAAACGGTGTGCGCCGACAAATAGGCAATTTTTGCCGCAAAGCCCCTCGTCACGACGGCTGCTACCGAAGGACATTGGGGGAACAATGAGCGATACCGAATCATCCGAAAGCGGAGCACACGAACACCACGAACACCATCACGACGTGGAGGGGCCCGGATACGCCACGCCGCAGGCCGCCATCGAGGAGAGCGAACGCGAGGAGATAGCCTACGTCCCGTCGCTGTACGTCGGAACCGACGTGGACGCGCCCGACTTCCTGTCGGTCGTGGACGTGAATCCCGACTCCGATACGTACACGGAGGTCATAGACCGGGTGGAGATGCCGAACAAGGGCGACGAACTACACCACTTCGGGTGGAACGCCTGTTCCTCGTCCTGCCACGTCGAGGGGTTGGAACGACGCCACCTCGTGGTTCCGGGCCAGCGCTCCTCGCGGTTGCACATCATCGACACGAAGGACCGCGAGAACCCGGAAATCGTCAAGGTCATCGAACCGGAGGAGGTGTACGAGTACGACCTCTCGGCACCGCACACCGTCCACTGTATTCCCGACGGGGAGATCCTCATCTCGATGCTGGGTGACAAGGACGGCGACCTGCCGGGCGGCTTCCTCGAACTGAACGACGACTTCGAAATCGAGGGACGGTGGGACCCGCCGGGCGAAATCGGGATGAACTACGATTTCTGGTATCAGCCGCGGCACAACGTGATGGTCTCCTCGGAGTGGGCCGCGCCGAAGACCTACTATCCGGGCTTCGATTTGGAGGACGTGGAGGCGGGTAAGTACGGCCACAAACTCCACTTCTGGGACTGGCAGGAACGACAGCTTCAACAGACCATCGACCTCGGCGAGGAGGGCATGATTCCGTTGGAAGTCCGATTCCTGCACAGCCCCGAGTCGGCCCACGGCTACGTCGGCGCGGCGCTCTCGTCCAACATCTTCCACTTCTACGAGCGCGAAAAGGAGTGGTTCGCGGAGAAGGTCATCGACATCGAACCGCGCGAACACGATGACTGGGACATGCCCGTGCCGGGTCTCATCACCGACCTTCTCGTCTCGATGGACGACCGCTACCTGTTCTTCTCGAACTGGCTCCACGGCGACGTCCGCATGTACGACGTGAGCGACCCGTCGAACCCGCGCCTCGCCGACCAACTCTGGGCGGGCGGGTTGTACGGCCCGCGCCACCCCACCGGCGAGGACGATAGGCCCGTCGTCGCGGGACCGCAGATGCTCCAACTCAGCATCGACGGCGAACGGCTGTACTGGACCACCTCGCTGTTCTCCACGTGGGACAACCAGTTCTACCCGGAGGAGGCCGAAAAGGGGTCCGTGATGCTCAAAGCCGACGTGGACCCGCGAAAAGGGACGATGACGCTGGACGAGGACTTCCTCGTGGACTTCGGCGAGATGCCGAACGGTCCCGCGCGGGCGCACGAAATCCGGTGGCCCGACGGCGACTGCACGAGCGACGTGTGGCAGTGAGGCGAGCGAACGCACACCGCGTCGAACTCCGGTGGCGCGACGGCGGGACGGAAACGGTTCACGCGACCGACACCGAATCGGTGCTGGAGGCGGCCGAGAGAGAGAACGTCGGCCTTCCCTTCGGCTGTCGAACGGGAGCGTGTGCAACCTGCACCGGTCGCCTGCTGTCCGGCGACGTCGAACACGAACGCGAGCCACGGGCGTTGAAACCGGATTCGTTGGCGGACGGCTACGTCCTGCTCTGTATCGCCTACCCGCGAACCGACTGCCGAATCGAGGTCGGAACCGCGGTTCATTCGGATCTCGTGACGAACCCGTGGAAGTAGGGTGCGGCGGGACCGGAGATGGGTACTCGCACCGCGTTCGATTTTGAGACGGTGTGTTCGCGCTATCTTCCGCGACCCTTCGAACCAATAGAATTAATTCACCGGAATCTGATATGTCGGACGAAGCAAACCGGGGTATCCGCCGAAAGGCCAGTGTAGCAGCACTGACCTCGGTTGCTTCGAGGTATCGAAGCATGTCCGACAACGAACCTTCTCCGGAAAAACGTATCGCCACCGAACAGACAGTCTTCCGTCTCGACGGGGTAGAGGCGGACGACGTGACGACCGAACTACTGATCGAGATGCACGACCTGTTTGCACGGCACGACCTCCCGCTCACCAGCATCTCCGTCGAATGGAGGATCAAAGGGGTTCATAGGTCGTGACGACGACCTCGCACGTTTGGGTCACGTCCACTTCGTCGCGTTGATTTTGGTCGTTCTAGCGTTTCGGCTACTACCGAAGAGGACTCTGAAAGCCCTGCCACGCTCGCGGTCGTCTCCACGAAAATATCCCGTGCTCTCCGCACGGTTCGTACGAGAATAGTTGCTTCCGGAGACGACCACAAAAACGCGACCGGGTGGCCCCTCTCAACCACCCAAACCACGACTGCACCGCAACCGCCCACACGCCTCTCCAACCGATTCGCTCCGGGAGAGCAGGGCTCTCCTGTGCTCCCGTTCGCACGCCTACGGGAACTCCACTCCTTACAGTCGTTCCGCTCATCCCTCGCACGCTATCAGCGGAACGTCTCGGACGAGGTATCCTCGCCGTCCCGTCAGCGCGCGCCATCCGGACAGTCAGTAGTGCACGATACCGACCAGTCCCCGGTGTGCGATAATGACAAAGGGTCCCCACCCTCCTCCGAAATCCCCGCCTGAAAGACGACGTTTATATCTGCCAAATCACACGTCCCGGTATGGACGACGACATCACGCGCCGTACCCTCGTCGGCGCGATAATCGGGGGGACCGCCGTCGGCGGGTCCCTCTCGCCCGTCCGGAGCTACCTCCGGCGGTTCGCTCCCCTGAGCGGGTCGGCGTGGGCGAGTGCGACGGACGACGTCAACGGGTCCGTCGAGAGCGACTACGGGTCGGCGAAACTCCGCTACGACGGGGACGGCGTGCCGAACGTCACGGCCGAGAACGAGGCGGCGCTCTACTTTGCGGTCGGCTATGCACAAGCCCGTGACCGGTTGTTCCAACTCGATTTGCAGCGTCGATTGATGCGCGGACGGGTGGCGGCCGTCGTCGGCGAATTAGCGGCCGACTCCGACGAGTTCCATGCACAGATGGATTTCGCCGGGGCGGCGGAGACGACGTGGAACCACGTCGTCGATGCGGACCCGGACGCCGCGGAACTCGTCCGGGCGTTTTCGGCGGGCGTGAACGCTTTTATCGAGAACGAACCGCTCCCGCTGGAGTTCGGCCTCTTGGAGTACGACCCCGCGAGGTGGACGCCCGAGGATACGATGCTGATGGAAAAACAGATCTCGTGGACGCTGACGGGAAGCTTTCTCACCCTCCGTCGCGCGAAGGTCGCCTCCGTACTCGGCCCGGAAGCCGCGACGGACCTCTATCCCGAGCGACTCGGCCACGATTCTCCGGTCATCCGAGGAAAGGACGAGGGAAAAACGAGCGAGGGAACGACGGCGAACGACGTGCGTCGAGAACGCGGCGCGACCGATTCCGAAGTCGTCGGCGCGCCGTTGCTCGATTGGCTCGGGGGGTTCGAACGCGACCGCGGTATCGGGTCGAACAGTTGGCTCGTCTCGGGAAAACACACGAAAAGCGGGAAGCCCATCGTGTCGAACGACCCGCACCTGTCCCTGATGGCCCCGCCGGTTTGGTACGAGGTGAACCTGAAGCGAGGGGACATGCGCGTCCGTGGGGTGACGTTTCCGGGCGTCCCGTTCGTCATCATCGGCGAGAACCACGCCGGAGCGTGGGGGTTCACGAACGCCGGTGCGGACGTCATCGACTTCTACCGGTACGAAACCGACGGCAATCGGTATCGCTACGGGGGTAACTGGCGCGAGTTCGAGGTCGAGGAACGGGAAATCGAGGTCGCCGACGGCGAGAACAGAACGACGACGGTGCGGAAGACGGTCCACGGGCCGGTGCTCGAACGCGAAGGCTATCGGGTCGGCGTCGCGTGGACGGGGCACACGGCGACGGAGTCCACGATAGCGATCCGCGAGTACGCGACGAGCGACGGGGTGGAGGACTTCCGCGCCGCGACCGAGCGCTTCGACGAACCGACGCAAAACCTCGTCTACGCCGACCGAGACGGCAACACGCTCTACTACGTCACCGGGCGGATCCCTCGGCGGACGGTCGACGGCGAGGAGGTCCGCGGCGGCCGTATTTTCGACGGTTCCGCGGGCGAGGGAGAGTGGAAGGGATTCGAACCCTTCGGCGTCTCGACGTGGGAGGGGTTCGTTCCGTTCGACGAGAAACCGCACGTCACCGACCCGGACGTGATCGCGACCGCGAACCAGCGAATCACGGACGACCAGTTTCTCTCCGAAGGGTACGCCAGTCCCTATCGCGGCCAGCGAATCTACGAACTGCTGGACGAGGCGACGAACGACGGCGACGTGGACGTGAATACGATGGAGCGGATACAGGACGACACGCTCGACAAGCGGGCGGAAGCGCTCGTTCCGACCCTCCTCGATGCGGCGCGAAGGGAGGACGGCCTCGAATCGGCGGTCGAAACGTTCTCGGGCTGGGATTACAGGATGGAACGCGATTCGAAGGCCGCCCTGCTGTTCGTCCGCTGGTTCGACGCCTACCGCGAGGCGGTTCTCGCCGACACGTTCGATGAGGCCGGGTTGAGCGAGGAGTACCATCCCCGCGATTGGGTGCTCGCACACCTCGACGGGGAGCGCTGGTTCGGAAGCGGGGGACGGTCAGCGACGATGGTCCACGCCCTCCGCGTGGCTTGGAAGCGAGTCGAAGAGGGGGGCGACGAAACCTACGGCGACTACAACACGACGGAAGCCATCACGCACCCCTTCGACCAGTCGTTTCTGAACTTTCCCGTCCTCGTCACGGACGGGTCGAGCCACACCGTGAACAACTACAGAAAGAACTCGGCGGTGGGCAGCAGTTGGCGGATGATCTGTCCGATGGCGGGCGATTCGCAGGCCATCATCCCCGGCGGCAACTCGGGTGATTACTTCTCGGACCACTACCACGACCAACTGCGACGGTGGGCGAACACGGAGTACAAGCCGATGTCACACGAGATTCGCGGCGACGTCGCCGTCGAATTCGGAGGGAAGGAATGAGCCGAATCGACGGATTGCGGGCGAATTCGACCTACCGTCTGTCGTTCCTCGCCGTCGGAACGGTCGTCGGCCTCGGCCTCGCGTGGACCCACTGGCTCGGCCTGTTAGTCGGTGGCGCGCTGGTCGGCCTCCCCACACTGACCCCGAAACGCGGCATCCTCGCCGGATTCGGGTTCGGCGTCCTCTCCCTGCTCGTCTTTTCGGGCCTCCTCGCGCTCCACGGGTCGCTCTCCCACGCCCTCGGTATGGGGCAGATAACCGCCCTCGCGGTGGCGATTCCGTTGGTCTTCGGAACCGTCGGCGGACTGGCGCGAACGCTGGTGTAGAAACCCATTCTCAGGCCCGAGCCAGCAGTTGGACCCACGACCCGCTTGGGTCCAAATCGACCGATTCGACCGTGAAATCGGCACCGTCCACCATCGTCCGCAACTCGTCGGGCCGATAGAGCGTGAATCGCCGTTCGTCCGCATCGTACACGTCGCCGCTCGTTTCGCCGTCGCCGTGCTTGACCGAGAGCAGACACACCCCACCGGGTTCGAGTATCCGGTGAAACGCCGCCAGCGTTTCGGGGGCGTCCTCCCGCGGGACGTGGAGAAACGACGCACAGGCCCACAGTCCGTCGAACGACCGCGATTCGAAAGCGAGGCGGCGCATGTCCATCCGTGCGAACTTCGCTTCAGGGGCGATATCTCGCGCCGCCCGGAGGAAGTTCGGCGTAAGGTCGATACCGACCACGTCGTGACCGTGCTCCCCGAACGTCGCGGACTCCCACCCCGGCCCACAGCCGACGTCCGCGATTCGAGCGTGCGTTCCCGCCGTCTCCTCGACGGCCGTCAGGAATCGCTCGACCAACGGCTCGACGCCCGTTCGGTCGGCGTGCAGTTCCCGATACTCCTCGGCCGCGGACTGGTAGGTCGAAATCGTGTCCGGGTCCGTCATCGTTCAGTTCGAACGATGGAGTGTGCCGGTTTAGTTGTCACTGATGAACGGGGTGAGTCATTTCGCTTCGAAGCCGAGCGACGCAGAAAACCGGTCGCTCGGGGAGTAGCGCTCGGAAAATGCACCGGACGGGACTTGAACCCGTGCCATGAGCTTGGAAGGCTCAGGTCCTACCACTAGACCACCGGTGCGTACTCTCACTCCGTTCCGAGTACGCACCGAGGCTCGCAAACCCTTCGGATTTGCTCACCACCGGTGCGTTCGAATACGAGTGTATCCCTGAATTGTGCACCCCGGCTTAAGGGTGTTACTGTTTTCGTCCGCGGACGACGGCGTAACAGTTCCCGTTCGATACGAACACGTCGTCGGGAACGAGGGCGCTCTCGTCGATGTCCGACCGGAACTCCTCGGGCGAGTAGATGTGGTAGAATCGCGGGACCGTTTCCCCGCCCGGAAGCGTCCAATCGACGGTCGTATCGAAGGCCTCCTCGCGGTCGAACTTGTCGTGGGCCGTACTCCACGCGCTGACCAGCGCGGTTCCGTCGGGAGAGAGCACGCGGGCGAGTTCGTCCAGACTGTCGATGCGGGCCCGTCGTGTGGGAAGGTGGTGCAGCGTGGCGACGTACACCCCGAGGTCGATGGTCTCGTCGGCGAGCGGAATCCGGGCGGCGTTACACTGCACCAGTTCGAGGTCGAAGCCGCGTTCCGTCGCCCGTTCGCGGGCCTCGGCGAGGAGGCCCGCGCTCACGTCCGCACCGACGACCCGGTCGGCGTGACCGGTCAGCAGTTCGGCGTGTCTGCCGTTGGCACAGCCGAGGTCGAGGGCTGTGGTTCCAGACCGGCCGTCGAGAAACGATTCGACCTCGGGCCACGCGTACTCCCGCGTCTTGGCGAAGTGACCCGCGATGCGGTCGTAGGTCGCCCGGACGTCGTGACTCGTCGGTTTCACACTCGAACTCTCGTTCCGGAGAGTAAATCTCCTACGGATGAATCGTGTACTCGATGAACAGGAAGACGACGTAGGCGATGGCGAGCATGACCGTCGCGTGTTTCGCGCCGTCGCGTAGCTTCCCCTCGCCCATCTTCCCCGCGACGAATCCGGAGACGACGGCTTGGACGAGCGCGGTGTGGAAGAAGACGACGGTGTAGGCGTGAATATCCACCGCGGCGATGTTTCCGAGGCCGCCGACGCCGACCGGCCCACCCGCTCCGTTCCCGGAGGAAAGGTCTTGGAGCGCGGGAACGAGGATGGAAGCGAGCGTCCCGATGATGACGAGGAAGATGAAAAACGAGAGGTAGATGATGACGAGGTAGGTCATCATCTCGTCCTCGCGTTGGCGTTGGAGGCGTCGCGACTCCTGTGCATCGTCGGCCGCAATTCGAAGGACGCGCCCGATGTCGCCGCTCGCGTGCATTGCGTTCGTCACGAGCGAGACGACCCGCGTGACGGTCGGCGTGTCGATTCTGTCCTCGAAGCGCCGGAGCGCGGTCACGGTGTCGGTTCCCCACTCGATGTCGCGCGACAGCCGCTCCAATTCGGGGTTCAACGCGCCGAGGTCGCCGGTCGTCACCCGTCGGAAGCTTTCGATGACCGTCATCCCCGCCTCGTTGACGCTGGCGAGGCGGTCGAGCATGTCCGGAATGGCCCTCTCTATCGCTTCGAGCCGACGGCGGCGAACCTCTCGGACGACGGCGTACGTCCCCAGCACGAACAGCGTGGCCTGGACGACCACGTCGTCCGCGGACGTGAGCGCCGGCGTTCCCGCCGCGAGGTTCGGGAAGAGGCGAATCACGATGGAGAGGAGCGCGAGCGGAACCGTCACGAGGAGTAGCGTATCCGGATTCACTCGCACGGTTCGGAACGGTTCCGTGAGTACGGTTCGAACACCCCGAAACCGGTCGTAGGCGTCCAGTCGCTCCGTGTTCGTGAACGTGGTGCCACCGTCGCTCACCGTTCGTCCGGCGTCCGGGTCGCCAACCCGGCGAACCGCCGGAGGGGTGATTTCGGGGACGACCCTCGACTCACGACTGATGCGAAGCGACTCCGTGATGCTGTCGAGATACACGACGAAGCCGACGTTTCCGAGCGGGATGAGGAGATAGGTGAGCAGGTAGAGGAACGAGAGCGTGTCTGCGACACCCATCAGCCCCGTGATGACGAGAACCGTGATGAGCAGGAGGGGACCGACGACGAACAGCGAGACGTACCCCTCGGCGAGAACCGAGAGGAGTTCGAGGAACGCCTCCTGTTCGGCCTTCGCGTCCCGCCGGTAGCGTTCGTACTGCTCGCCCAGATACGCCGGAAGGCTCCGGCCGCTCTGGAGGACGCTCGCCAAGTTCTCGCCGAAATCCTCGAACTTCTCGCTCGGCGACTGCCGCGACATCTGTTCGATGGCGGTCAGCACGTCGAGACCGAACAGGTCCATGGCTTTGACGCCGACCGCGATTTCCTCGGCCGCCTCGCCGTACACGTCGCGGTTTCGCGCCAGCGTTCGCAGTATGGCCGGCATTCCCATGCCGCTTCGGGAGAGCGCGTAGATGAACGCGACCGTTCGCGAGAGACTGTTGTCTATCTTCCGGGCGCGTTCGTTCCCGCGGTAGGAGGGTAGCTCCCATCGAAGCCAGTACGTCATCAGTCCGCCGAGGAGGCCGACCGTCCCGCTGCTGAACAACAGGAGGAAGAACAGTCGGCCGAGGGTGAGCGAGGGGACGGCGACGAGGTTGGCGAGGAAGTCCACCTGCGCCGGAAGGGTCGCACGGAGCGTCTCGGGCGAGACGGAGAGGACGGTCAAGGCCAATCCCGCGACGTAGACGCCGATGATGCTGCCGGAAACCGCAGCGAGCGTGGCGTACACCCACGTCTTCGACGCGTACAGGCGGTACGTCTCGCCGACGTGTGCCGCCCGTAGGGTCTCCTCGCGGCGCTTCCGTCGTCGTCCGCTCTCGCTAACGTACGATCCGAACGTCTGCAGGGAAAGCCGAGTGACGGTTCGGTAGGCCGTCGTGCTGAGCGGCGAGAGGGCGACGGGAACGAGGAGAACGAGCGCGATGACGAGGGGAACGAAGTTCGACACCCCCATCAGTCGAACTCCGCGACGGTCGATTCGACGGTTCGTCGGACGTTCGCAACGACGGCCTCCGAGTCGGCGTAGTACTCGTTTATCATCGCGGTGAACCGGCGATAGTCCGAGATGTCGTTCTCGCGGAGGTACTGCAGCACGAGCTTCCGGTCCCGGAGTTCGGTGAGGAGTTCGGACTGCGACCAGCCGTGATCGCGCCGAATCTCGTCCAATACGTCGCTGTCGCGCCGTCGGAACGCGTCGTCGCCAGCGTCCCACGAGAATGCGGTCGTGTAGTCCAGGTCACCGGTTCGCTGGTCGATACCGTTTATTTCGGCGACCGTCCGATTGCGGCGCAGGCGCTCCTCGCCGACGTACGTCAGCGACTGAATCGAGAGGATGTCGAGCGACTGTATCATGGCACGCGGCACGTTGATGGGTTCGTTTTCGAGGCGGTTGATTACCGTCTGTACCGAATCGGCGTGCATCGTGGAGTAGGTCGTGTGCCCCGTGTTCATCGCCTGAAAGAGCGTCATGGCCTCCTCGCCACGGACCTCGCCGACGACGATGTATTCGGGCCGATGGCGGAGAGCGGACCGGAGGAGGTCGTACATCGTGATGTCGGTCCCCTCGTCCAATCGGTCACGGGTTACGGACGACAGCCAGTTGTCGTGATACAGCGTCAACTCCCGCGTATCCTCGATGGTGAGTACCTTCGAACGCGGGGGGATGAACATCGAAATCGCGTTCATCGAGGTCGTCTTCCCGGAGGCCGTCCCGCCCGCGAAGATGAGCGATTTGTTGTTCTCGATGGCGAGCCAGAGGTAGGCCATCTGGTCGAGCGAGAAGGTCCCGTAGTTCACCAAATCGACGGGAGTGAACGGTTTGTCGGCGTATTTTCGAATGGTAAACGCCGACCCGCGAGGCGTCACTTCCTCGCCGAGGGCGAGTTCAGCACGACTGCCGTCCGGTAGGGTCGCCTCGACGACCGGTTCGCCGACGCTGACGTGCTGACCGGACTGTTGGGCAAGGCGAACCACGAGGCTGTCGAGTTCCGCTTGGGCGTAGACGACGCTCGTCTCGATGTCGTTGAATTCGTCGTGGTAGACGAAGATGGGGAGGTCGTAGCCGTCACAGGAGATGTCCTCGATGCGGGGGTCGTTGATGAGCGGGTCGAGTTTTCCGAAGCCCCGAAACGACCGAAAGAGGTAGTAAAACAGGCGGTAGAAGGTCGCGGCGTCCACCTCGACGCCGTACACTTCGAGGAGTTCGCGCAGTTCGTCCCGGAGAACCCTTTCCGCCGTCTCGTTCCCCATCTCGCGGCGGTAGATGAGCGACTCGCGGAGGTCCGAAAACAGCCGTTCCAGCAGTTCGACCTCGAACCCGTCCAGTTCGGGTTCGACGACGTGATACAGGTGCTCGTTCGCCTCCGCGTCGTAGTTGATCGAGACGAACGCGAACGGCGCGTTCACCCAGTACCGGTCCACTTCCTCGTATCCCGGTATCCCGGTGAACGTGATGAGCGACCCGTGGGTCGTCGGATCGTACTCTCCGACGGAAATCGTCGAACCCCCAAGCATCTCTGCGGTGCGCCGAATCGTCCGTCCCCACTCCCGCACCCGAATTGTCAGATAGTCAAACTTTAACTCGGACATATTTGTTCTCTGCCCCTCGTGTAAGCGTTCCGATACCGGACCCCGTTCGACCCGAACCTTCACGCGAGAGCGTGTTCGTCCCGCTCATTGGAGTGCGGATACTTAAATCAATGGCTGGATACTTTCATCGAGGATAGGTATCAGGAAGGGGGAGACGAGGACTTCCGAACGGCCCGTCCGGTTTCGGGATATGGCGTTACGTTCATGAGACGCGAGAACGTAGGTCCGCGTACGGAATGAGGCGCGATTATTTCACACTGAACGTCGAAAACATCGATTGGGTCGAAGCGGACGGGACACCCAGCAAGCCGACGGTAATCATCGATTTCGAGGGACCGTCGGGAACGCTCCGTGAGCGACTTACCGGTCCATCCGACGAACTCCTCGATGCGAGCGAAACGGACGTTACCTTTCGGTTACAGGCCAACCTGGACGACCCGAGCGCAACGGGCGTCGTGAGCGTGACGAACCGAACGACGGGCGATTTCATCCTCGAACTCAACGAGGACGCGGACGACGTGCTTCGATTCATCCGGGCGGCGCGTGCGTACGGCGACGAAACGGACGAATCGAACGGTCGTTATCACGTCGACATCGCCATCAACGGCGACCACGTGGTCGAGTACGACAAGAGTACGTTTCTCGTCTACAACAGCGAGGGCAACCTGTTGCGCCAACACAGTCTCATCCCGAGCGGCGTCGAACTGTAGTCCCACCGCCTCTTTTCGCGCCTTCAGAACCACGGAGCCATGACGCCGGTCATGACCGCGACGATGTAGACTCCCGCGATTGCTGCAAGCAGGATGATGAGTCCGATGAGGTAGTCGAACAATCCGCTCGGAGTCGTGAGTTTTGGAAGGTTCATGTCAGCCACTACGACCTTGATCGGCATATCGTTATTGGGGAAAAGCCGAATCGCGGGTACCAAGTACCAGCGTGCGAACTCACCCCGTATGAACTTGTTCGGAACTGCGGGTATCCGTGGTGACGTCGTGGAGCGAGTGACGCCCGAACTCGCTCTCGCCGTCGGACGGGCCGCGGGACGGCAGGCAGAGGAGTTCGTCGTCGCCCGCGACGGACGCGAAACGGGGGCGGCGCTCGCCGCCGCGATGGAGGCCGGACTCGAAAGTTCTGGTGCGACGGTTCGTCGGGCGGGACGACTGCCGACTCCGGCGCTCGCGTTCGCCTCACGAGGTCGCCGTGGGGTCATGCTCACCGCGAGTCACAACCCGTCGGCCGACAACGGCATCAAACTGTTCGACGACGGGCAGGAGTACGACCGAACGGCGGAACGGAGCGTGGAAACCGGCGTCGAAGACGAACTCCCGCCGTTGGCGTGGGACGAGTGGGGCAAGAGCACCGACGAGGGCGTTCTCGACGCGTATCGCAAAGCCGTCATGGAGTACGCACGCGAGTACGGTGCACCGTTGAACGGCGTCCGCGTCGCCGTCGATTGTGGAAACGGGATGGGGAGCGTGGCGACGCCGCAGGTACTCCGGGCGCTCGGTGCGGGGGTCATCGCGCTCAACGCGAACGTCGACGGACACTTCCCCGGTCGGCCGAGCAAGCCGACGCCGGAAACGTTGACCGACCTGCGCTCGTTCGTCGCCGTCGGCGACTTCGAATTCGGCCTCGCCCACGACGGCGATGCCGACCGAATCGTCGTGGTCAACGGGGACGGTGACGTCGTCCACGAGGACACCGTCGTCGCCATCCTCGCGGAACACTACACGAGTTCGAGCGACGCCGAAGACCCCGTCGTGGTGACGACGCCGAACGCTTCGGCCCGAATCGACGAGCGCGTCCGGGCCGCAGGCGGCCGCGTCGAGCGCGTGCGCCTCGGTGCGCTTCACGAGGGCATCGTAGCGGCGCTCGAAGACGGCGACGACGGCACCGAAGTCGTGTTCGCCGCCGAACCGTGGAAACACATTCACACCCAGTTCGGCGGTTGGATAGACGGCGTGGTGAGCGCGGCGGTCCTCTCCAGACTCATCGCCGACGCCAGCGGCGTGGAGACGCTCCGGGCGGAGGTGACCGAGCGACCGTACCGAAAGGTGAGCGTCGACTGTCCCGACGCGGCGAAAACCGAGACGATGGAACGCGTCGAGACGTCGATTCCGGAGCGGTTCCCGGACGCCACGGTCGAAACGGAGCACGGAGTCCGTGCGGAGCGACCCGACGGTTCGTGGGTCCTCGTTCGACCGAGCGGCACCGAGCCCTACGTCCGAATCTACGCCGAGAGCGAAACCGTGGACGAACTCGTGGCCGAGACGAAAACCGTCGTAACGGACGCCGTTTCAGCCGCTGAAAAATAGCCAACAACGCACTTCTGTGGACTATCTTTCTGGGTTTCGAGCGTGAAGCGACGCGTTTATCACAAATTACCCGTCTGATTACTCATAGATGACGAACATTGACAAACGGCGTCGAACATTGATGAAAACCGGCGGTGCGGTCGGCATCGCCGGTCTTGCGGGGTGTATCAGCAGCCCAAGTGACAGCGGAAACGACGGCGGGGACGGCAGTGGAGACGGCTCCGGTGACGAAACCGAGAACACGTCGTCCGAGGGGACTGACAACGGCAGCTCCGGCGAGGGTGGAGAAACGACGAACGTCGGGATGGTCTACGCGACCGGTGGCCTCGGCGACAACTCGTTCAACGACATGGCCCACATGGGCATCGAACAGGCGAAAAAGGAGTTCAACGTCCAGTACCAGAACGCGGAACCCGACTCCGCGACGGACGTGGAGAGCCTCCAGCGACAGTTCGCCCAGTCCAGTAGCCCGAGTTACGACCTGATCTGCTGTATCGGCTACGTCCAGACGAACTCCCTCGTCAAGAACGCCGGTCAGTTCCCGGATCAGAACTTCATGCTCGTGGACAGCGTTGCGGAGAAGGAAAGCGGCGACCTCGTGAAGAACGTCGCGAATTACACGTTCAAGGAGCAACAGGGTTCGTTCCTCGTCGGCCATCTCGCGGGACAACTGACCCAGATGGACTTCAGCGCCGGCAAGGGTTCGACGAACCCGGACGAGAAGACCGTCGGCTTCGTCGGTGGCATGGAAGTGCCGCTCATCAAGAAGTTCGAGGCGGGTTTCAAAGCCGGTGTCGCACACGCGAGCGAGGATATCGAGGTCAAAACCGCGTACGCCGGAACGTACAGCGACCCCGTCAAGGGGAAGGAAGCGGCGATTTCGATGTACGACCAAGGCGCGGACATCGTGTACCACGCGGCGGGTGGCACCGGTACCGGTGTGTTCAAGGCCGCGAACCAGAAGGGTCGGTTCGCCATCGGCGTGGACAGCGACCAGTCCAAGGCGAAGGGGACGGCGAAGTTCAGCAACGTCATCCTCGCCAGCATGGTGAAGAAGGTGAACAAGGCGGTGTACCGCTCCACGAAGAACGTCATCGACGGCAACTTCAAGGGTGGCTCGGTCAACACCCTCGGCTTGGAACAGGGCGGCATCGAAGCGGTGTACGGTGCCGACCTCGGTTCGGAGATTCCGGACGACGTGAAGTCGAAGGTCGAAGAATCGAAGCAGGCGATCATCGACGGCGACATCGAAGTGCCGACCAAACCCCAGCAGTGAGCGCAAACCCGCGCGCTTAAACAAGTAGGGCGGAAATCCAGATTTAGAATGAGCCGGGCGGTACATCTCGACGGCATTACGAAACGATTCCCGGGTGTCGTCGCAAACGACAACGTCGATCTGACGATAGAACCGGGATCGATTCACGCACTTTTAGGGGAGAACGGGGCCGGAAAGACGACGCTGATGAACGTCCTCTACGGTTTGTACGAACCGACGGAGGGCCGCGTCGTCGTCGACGGCCAACCGTGTGAGTTCGACTCGCCACGCGACGCCATCGAGAACGGAATCGGCATGATTCACCAACACTTCATGCTGGTCGATACCCTCTCGATCGCGGAAAACATCGTTCTCGGAAACGAACCCAAAAAGTGGGGTGGATTGGCGATGGACAGCGACCGCGCCGTACGCGAGGTGCGAGAACTAAGCGACCGGTACGGGTTCGACGTGGACCCGAACGCGCTCGTCGAGGACGTGAGCGTCGGCGTTCAACAGCGCGTCGAAATCCTGAAAGCCCTGTATCGCGGCGCGGACGTCCTCATCTTGGACGAACCGACCGCGGTGCTGACGCCACAGGAAATCGGGGACCTCCTTTCGGTCCTCGACGAACTCACGGCGCAGGGAAAGAGCATCATCTTCATCACGCACAAACTCGGCGAGGCCATGGAGGCCGCAGACCAGATCACGGTCCTTCGGGACGGGAAGAACGTCGGGTCGGTCGATACCGACGGGACGACCCGCGAGGAACTCGCGGAACTCATGGTCGGCCGCGAAGTGTTGCTCGAAACCGAAACGGAACCGGCGGACCCGGGCGACGTGATGCTCAACGTCTCCGGGCTTCGCGTCACGGACGAACGCGGTGTCGACCAGGTGTCAGGCGTCGACGTCGTTGCCCGAGAGGGAGAGGTGTTCGGCATCGCGGGCGTCGACGGAAACGGTCAGTCCGAACTCATCGGATCCATCACCGGTCTCACCTCGCCCGACGAGGGGTCGATTTCGTTCGGCGGGACGGACGTGACGAAGCTTTCCCGCCGCGAGCGCATCGAGGCCGGGATGGCCTATATCCCCGAAGACCGCCAAGTTCGAGGATTGGTCATGGAGTTCGACCTCGTCGAGAACGGCCTCCTCGGAAGCCAACATTCGGAGCCGTACGCGAAGGACGGGAGAATCGACTGGAACGGCACGCGAATCCACGCCGAGGAGATAATCGAGGAGTACGACGTTCGCCCACCGGACGCGGACGCGTCGGCGGAGTCGCTCTCCGGCGGCAACCAACAGAAGTTCATCGTCGGTCGGGAGTTCGCGCGCGACCCGTCCCTCGTCGTCGCCGCTCACCCGACCCGCGGTGTGGACGTCGGCAGCATCGAGTTCATTCACGACCGACTGCTCGAACTGCGGGCCGAGGGGAAGGCCATCGTCCTCGTCTCCTCGAAACTCGACGAAGTGCAGCAGCTCTCGGACCGACTCGCAGTCATGTACGAAGGTGAAATCATGGACGTCGTCGACCCGGACCGCGTGACAGAAGAGGAACTCGGCCTGCTGATGGCGGGCGAATATCCGGAGGAAACGGAGAGTCCCAGAGGTGAGGCGCAGTGAGTTCGTGGCGGGATCAAGCGGAACGGGGGTTGGCCCGGCTCGTCGAAGCGTCGGCGGTCGAACGGGTCCTCATCAGCATCGCGGCGCTCGTCATGTCGATCTTCGTCGGCGGGTTCGTCATCCTCATCTCCGGGTGGGTCGCGACGTGTTCCGACCCGTTCCTCGCACGACAGGTGCTCATCACGATTCCGGGAACCGGTGGCTGGGGCGTTCAGTTCCCGATTCCGGGGTCGTTCTGTTACAACCCGGTTCAGGTGTACAAGTACCTCTTCGTCGGGTCGTTCGCCAATCCGCAGACGTCCACGCTGTTGCCGCCGGACTTCGTCCTCGACAAGTTCAGTCTCGCGGTGACGCTTCGACAGACGAGCATGCTCCTCTTCGCGGGACTGGCCGCCGCAGTCGCGTTCCGCGCGGGGATGTTCAACATCGGGACGCAGGGGCAACTCGTGCTCGGCGCGCTCGGTTCGGCGCTTTCGGTGCTGTGGGTCGCCCCGTACGTTCCCGGCGGACTCGTCGGCAGTCTCGTCCTCATTCCGTTCGGCTTGGTCGTCGGGGCGCTCGTCGGTGGCGCGTACGGCGCGATTCCGGGGGCGATGAAGGCGTACGCGGACGCGAACGAGGTCATCACGACCATCATGCTCAACTTCATCGCGACGGGCGTCGCGTTCGTCCTCGTCTCCGAGTACTTCAAGAATCCCGCGAGTCAGACCGTCGAGACGCGCCCCGTCCCGGGGGCCGCGGTGCTTTCGCCCATCGTGTTCCCGAGTCAGGCGTCGTTCTCGATACTCGTCCTCATCGGCGCGCTCGCCCTCGCCGCCGGACTCTATCTCCTCCTGCACCGGACCTCGTTCGGATACGACCTCAGGACGAGCGGGATTCAACCGGAAGCCGCCGAATACGGCGGCGTGGACGCGAAACGAACGATGGTGTCGAGCATGGCGCTCTCCGGTGCCATCGCCGGTATCGGCGGGACCGTCTACGTCCTCATGATCCTCGGCCGCTGGCAACAGGGCGTCCCGTCCTACGGGTTCGACGGCATCACGGTGACGATTCTCGCGGGCAACAACCCGCTCGGCGTCCCGCTGGCCGCGCTGTTGTTCGGCATGCTCAAGAGCGGAAGCCTCGCTATCGACTTCGCGCTCGGCGTTCCGAAGCAACTCGTCGGCGTCCTCCGCGGGCTTATCATCCTCTTCGTCGCCATGCCGGAGTTCTTCCGCATGATCGGAAAACGGGTGACGACACCCGAATCGAGGGGTGCCGTCGCCGCGGACGGTGGCCCCCGAATCGAGGGAGGTGAGGGGGATGAATAAACGCCTCCAAATCACCGGCATCTCCGTCGCTATCGCCGCGCTGCTCGCCGTTCTCGGCCTCGTGTTCCCGAACAGCGCGCTGGGGAAGATCGTCGGGACCATCAACGCGAGCTACGTGAGTGCCGCACTCCGATTCACGGTTCCGATCGGTTTCGCCGCGCTCGGCGGAATATTCGCCGAAAAGAGCGGCGTCATCAACATCGGACTCGAAGGCCACCTCATCATTTCGGCGTTCACCGGCGTCGCGGTCGCTAACGCGCTGGCAGGATCGGGAAGCGCGACACAGACGACGCTTTGGCTCGGATTCCTCGCGGCGGTACTTGCAAGTGCGCTCTTGGCGCTCCTGTTCGCCATCGTCTGTATCGAGTTCAAGGCCGACCAGATCATCGCCGGACTCGCCGTTTGGCTCATCGCGCTGGGACTCGCGCCGTTCGCCAGCAAGATCCTCTGGGGCGGCATCAACAGTCCGAGCGTCGGAACGCTCTCGAACTGGCGGATTCCGCTCCTCGCGAAGATACCCGTCGTCGGTCCGATCCTGTTCGACGCGAATCCGACCGTGTACATGCTTCTCGTCGCCGTGCCGTTGACGTGGTTCGTGCTGAACGAGACGGCGTTCGGCCGCTGGGTGAAAGCCAGCGGGGAGAACCCGATGGCGCTCGATACGGTCGGCGTCGATGTCCAGCGCGTTCGCTACGCGAGCGTCCTTCTCTCCGGGATTCTCGCCGGAATCGGCGGCGCTGGACTGTCGCTGGGACAGGCGGGCCTGTTCAACGGCAGCGGCACCACGATGGTCGACGGACGCGGATGGATCGGTATCACCGCCTACCTGTTCGGGAACTACAACCCGCTCGGGGCGTTCGGCGCGTCGTTCCTCTTCGCCAGCCTCGATGCGCTTCAGTTGCGACTCCAACAGGTCGGCTTCAGCGTTCCCAACGAACTCATCGGCATCATCCCGTACGTGACGGTCATCATCGTACTGGTGTTCGTCGGGCACACTCGAACCCCGGACGCCGCGGGCGAACCCTACGAGTCCGGCGAGGAGTAACGGGGGCGGCCGGTCGTTCGGCACGACCGACGTTTGGCGCGGTTCGGTTCTGACGTGTTTCGATTCTGGTTTTCCGCCGGTCGTGGTCGCGTGTTCCCGTGATGGGACGAGTTCGAGTAACTCGCCGAGGAAAATGCAAACCGCGGATTCGACGAAGCGGCGAAACACGACGGGGTTGGCTTCGTTTTGCTATAAAAATATTCGCTCCCCGGTGGGTGTCGGTTGTTATTTGACCCGCGAAACCGCACCTTCGCTATGGACGAACTCGTCGAGCAGGCACGCGAGATACAGGACCGCGCGCACGTTCCGTACTCCGACTACCCGGTCGGTGCGGCGCTCCGGACGGCGGACGGAACCGTGTACATCGGTTGTAACATCGAGAACGCGAACTTCAGCAACTCGCTTCACGCGGAGGAAGTCGCCATCGCGGAGGCGATAAAGTCGGGGCATCGGGAGTTCGACCGCCTCGCGGTCAGTTCCGAGCGACGCGATGGCGTCACGCCGTGCGGGATGTGCAGGCAGACGCTCGCGGAGTTCTGTGACGACGATTTGGTGGTCGTGTGCGACCACGGCGACGGCGTGACCGAGTACACGCTCGGCGAGTTGCTTCCGGACACGATAACCGAGGAGATGCTGGACTGAACGGCGGGAGACGAAATTCACCGACCCGAACGCGAAGCACCTATTTTTGCGGCGGCAATCGTGAGTGGTATGGAAGACAGCGAAGACCCGAACGCGGACGTGCAATACCACATCGAAGTGAGGGAAGAGGACGTCGCGAACGCCGTTCTCCTGCCGGGGAACCCGGAGCGAGTCGAGAAGATCACGCAGTTCTGGGATTCCGCGGACGAAAAGGCGTTCCACCGCGAATACCGAACCGTAACGGGGGACTACGACGGCACGCCCATCAGCGTCACGTCGACCGGTATCGGCAGTCCATCGGCGGCCATCGCGGTGGAAGAGTTGGCGCGAATCGGCGTGGACACGTTCATCCGGGTGGGGTCGTGCGGCGCGATTCAACCCGAGATGGACGTCGGCGACCTCGTCATCACGACCGGCGGCGTCAGACAGGAAGGGACGAGCGACGAGTACGTGCGCGAGGATTATCCGGCGGTCGCGGACTATGAAGTCGTCGCGGCGCTGGTCGCCGCCGCCGAACGACTGGAGTACGACTATCATACGGGAATCACGATGAGCGCCGACAGTTTCTACGCGGGACAGGGCCGTCCCGGATTCGAGGGCTTTCTCGCGGAAGGCGGTAAGGAGTTGGTCTCCCATCTGAAGGACGCAAACGTCAAGAACATCGAGATGGAGGCGAGCGCGATTCTGACGATCGCGAACGTCTACGACCTTCGTGCGGGGGCGGTCTGTTCGGTGTACGCGAACCGCGAGACGGGCGAGTTCAGGACGGAAGGTGAACACTGCGCGGCGGAGACGGCGAGCCTCGCGGTGAAACTACTGGCTCGAATGGATGCCGTGAAAGCGGAAGCCGACGTCGACCGCTGGCATCCGGGTCTCTCGCTCGATTAATTTGCCGTCGTCTCCAACCCGATGACGGTCCGATTGACGCGGTAAATCGAAACCGAACCCGAGTGGTGGACGCGGTGGATTCCGGGGAACCGTTCGAATCCCGTCCGGCCGTACCTGTCCCGTTCCCGTGGACCGTAGTAGATGTACCGAACGTCGTATTTGTCGAGCCTGCTGGCACGGGTCTCCCACGCCGTATTCGGACTGAATATCAGCTCGACGTCGTGTTTTCGTTCCAAGTAGGCCGAGTCGCCGCGGTAAATCCGTTCCTGATACCATCCGACGACGGTCGGAAGTCCCGTCAGCGAGGAAGCCGGACTCCCCCAAGCGTAGGGGTCCCCGGGTGCGGAAACGATGTGCGGGCGTCCCTCCCTCGAACCGAGCCATTCGATCGCGTCGGCTTCGTCGGAGTGGACCGTCGAGACGAAGGCGAGTCCATCGAGAGTCGGGTCGTCGGCACGATGTATCGGGTTTTCGGAGCCGACGTGTTCGGCGAACCCGAAGGCACCGTACACCGACGTGGACAACACGAGAACGGCCGCAACGAGTGCGACTCCACGCCGGAGCGACAGCGGGAGTTGTCCGTGACGGCCACCGGAAAGCCTCGGTATCGCACCCGCGAGCAGTCGGGAAAGCCCGACGCCTCCGGCGACTCCCCAGAGGACCCACACCTGCATGTACACCTTGAACACCGTGTTGAATCGTCCGGAAATGGCGTTGTCCCGCACGTACGCGAACTCGACGAGGAGGACGAGGCCCGCACCGGCTACCAGCAACACCGTTTCGAAGCCGAAGTCGGGGTCACGACGGAGCAACAGCCATCCGCCGACGAGGAAGGGCGCGACGAGCAACAGGGCGGCGATTCCGGTTTGCCAACTGATCGCCGCTAGCAGGAGTACAAGTACTCCCGTGCGTGCGAGGTCGTCCGTGTGCCAACGGGTGTTCGCCGCGAGATACAGCGCGAACAGGCCGAGGAATCCACCGTGGACGATGAGCAACTCGACGGCACTACTGTGGTCGGGGAGGAAGCCGAGTCCCCGGGTGCCCGCTGCCCCGAACAACACGTTGACCACGAACGGGGTCGCCCAGACGAAGGCGAGGCCGCCGACGGCAACGACGAGGAGCAGCGAAACCACGATTCGTCCGAGTTCGTCGGCGAACGGCGACCCGTCGGTCATCGAAACGACGCGTTCGCCGCCCGGAACGAGCCTCGCCGGGTGCGTTTCCGCGAACACGAGCGACAGCCAGACGACGCCGAGGGCGGTCGGAAAACTCCAGAAGCTGATGGTGCTGACGAAGGCGACGACGGGCGGGAGAACTCCGAAGACCAGAAGCCGTTGCCGCCGGGCGTCGGATCGATAGACAGCGTAGCCGAGGGCCGCGACGAACAGCAGAAACGGCTGTCCCATCATGTGGGCGTGAAGGTCGCCGTTCAGATACGCGAAGAAGGGGAACTCGTTTATCGTTCCGACCATCACGCGACTGGCGTCCCAGTAGGAAAAATCCGCCGGCGCGAGGGGAATCGCGGTCGGGTCCATCTCCAGCGGTTTCGCGATTGCGTCGAGGAGCCATCCCGGAAAGCTTCCCGCGAGCAAGCGCAACGGCGTAAACAGGTTCCCGGCGACACCGACAAGAAAGGCGGCGCAAACGCCCGCGAGGCGTCGTGGGCTTCCGTGCCGGTCGGCGATCGCACCCGCCAATCCGTAGGCGGTGGTGATGAGCATGCCATAGAATCCCGCGAGCGAGAGGTTGTAGCTGTACTGTGGTGGCGTGCCCGACAGTTTCGTCAGGATCGCTGCGATGAGATGGCCGCCGTAGTAGTACCGAACAGGTTCTCCCGCGAACCACATGTCCTCGGGCGGGAGCGCGGGTGCTCGCATGAGCGACTGCAACAGGCCGAAGTCGAGAAACTTCTCGCCGCCGGTCGCGATGATGCCCGGGTCTATCGCGCGGACGATGACGAGAAAACAGAACGCGACCGTGAAGACAGTCATGGCTTCCGCGTATTCCTGTAGGTCGATTTCGATATCACGTCGAGTCAGCAGTATCGACAGGGAAGCGAGAAACAGGACCGCGACGAGAACCGTAATGTTCGAGAAGACGAACTGGCCGAACCAGTACGTCACGATGGTAACGACCGTGAGGCTCACCGGAAGCGCGAACGTCGCTCCCCGGTCCGGGAATCGTCGAAAGAGCGTCGTTGCGACCGGTAATCCCGCGATTGCAAGGAGGTAGTAGAGGATTAACCAGAAGCCAACGAGCAAGAACTCCATTTCTGAGTCAGTCCGGGTACTACAGTGATATACTTCTTGCGGTGTTGTCTATCATTGAACATAACTCACACGCGGTGATGCCGCGATACAAAATGACATACGGCGACCGAATCACAACCCATAACTAGCCGACGGCAGTACAAACTGGTAGCGGGATGGGATAGCCAGGAGATTCCGGCGGGCTCATAACCCGCAGATCGGTAGTTCAAATCTACCTCCCGCTATTTTCACGCGAGTCGTCTCGACATCCACCCGGTCTCTCGTTTTGCAAAATCACATACGGCGGTCGAATCATAACCCTTAACTAGCCGACGGCAGTACAAACTGGTAGCGGGATGGGATAGCCAGGAGATTCCGGCGGGCTCATAACCCGCAGATCGGTAGTTCAAATCTACCTCCCGCTATTTTTACACGACTCGTTTCGACATCGACGACGTTTCTCGTTCCTTCAAATACGGCCGGTGCCGCCCCACTTATTCCCCGCGAACCGGTAGTCCCACCCATGGCATCCGCACTGTTCGTCGTTAGCGAGGAAGGATACTGGGGAGAGGAATGTATCGAACCGCTACAGACGCTGGACGGGGCGGGGGTCGACATAACGGTCACGACCCCGAGCGGCGGGAGGCCGGTCGTCGACGAACGGTCCGTCGATCCGGAGAACGTCGGCGAGGAAACCGCGGAGCGGGTCCGCGAAGCGCACGAATCGGATCCACGACTTCAAAACCCGATTCCGTTGGCGGCGACGAGCGCCGACGAGTACGATACCGTCGTGTTTCCCGGTGGACACGGAACGGAATGGGACGTGAATCAGGACCGCCACGCTCGGGCACTGCTCCGCGATGCGGTAGAAACGGGAGACACGAAAGCGCTCGTCGTCTGTCACGCCGTGGGACTGCTGGCGTTCACCCGCGATAGTGACGGTGAGTTCCTCGTGGACGGTCGAAACGTCACCGGCTTCCCGAACGACTGGGAGGAGGGAATCGTGGACGAGAACGACCGCATGCCCGACGGACGGAAGCTCCCGTACTGGGTCGAGGACGAGGTGAAAGCGGCGGGCGGCGTTTGGGATGCGGAACTCGACGCCGAGACGAGCGTACGAACCGACGGTGACCTGTTGACCGCTCGCGGTCCGGGATCATCTCACGCGGCAGCGAAGACGCTCCGCTCCGCGCTCGGTATCGAATAACGGGTGAACAAAAAGCGCGTGATTTATACCCGATTCGTTCCCAGTTGACACGTAGATGATAGGCACGCGTAGCGTTCTGGCAGTGATGGCCGGTGGCGTCATGATAACCGCTATCGTTGCCTTGCACTCCGGCCGAAAGTCGACGGGACTCTGGTTGCTGACCGCAGGGTTTTTCATCGCCACCATCTGGTCCGGGCTGAGTATCGCTTGGACACGGAACAATTCGGGAATGCTGTCCTTCGATTCACACATCCTCCTCGGTTCGACGGCACTCGCCGGGACGATCTATTACGGAATGTTGGCCCGAGAAGCGGCCGCCGAATAATCGGTCCAAATCGAGCGACTTGAGGGCTCTTTGTATCGATAACGGCGACTACTTTTTCACCGAAGCGGGCTTCTATAACGTCAGGAAAACTAAAAGCTTCTGCTAACCAGTAGTTTTAAATACATCTTCTACAAGTGTTTGGTATGCCACGGCGACGCAACCCGAGTGGTGCTGACGATACCCGAAGGAACTTTCTAAAAGCGAGCGGGGCCGGCGCTGTTGCTCTCTCCCTCGCAGGGTGTTCCAGCAATGGAGACAAAGAGACCACCGATGACGGGGGTACCGAGGACGGTGGTGACACTACTGAAACAACTCAAGCTCCGAGCAAGAACAGTCTGAGCCCCGACGACATCGAACCCGGTGGAACGCTCCGATACGGGATGGCGGAAGCGCCCGACAGCCCGAACATCATGCTGTCCGGCAGCGTGTACTCCGCGGTCGCTCTCTCCCCGGTCTACGATTACGGTATCGAACAGGACCCGGTGACGTTTGAGGTCAAACCGAGCGTCTTCACGGACTGGACGATCAAAAACGCAGACAAGGAGAAACCGGACGTCTACTTCAACGCGCGCAAAGACGGACTCGAATGGAACGACGGCGAGAAGTTCAAGACGGAAGACATCCTATACTCCTACCAGTTCCAACTCGACAACGAACCGGGACAGTTCTCGATCTGGAACGATTACGAGATGATCGAGGAGGCCAAAAACGACTGGGACTTCCACGTCAAACTGTCCCGACAGGTCGGGACGTGGGACGCCGACATTCTCGGTGACCCACCACTGATTCCCAAACACAAGTGGGAAGGCGTCGATTACAAGAACTACGACCCGACGAAGGAGAACGAGGAGGGTCCTGTCGGAACCGGACCGGGGAAACTCGTCCAGTGGAATCCGGACACCTCGATGCAGATCAAGTTCCGCCGCGATTACATCGAGAACACCTACGCGCTCAACAAACTCGACTGGAAGAAAGAACACGACTCGCTCATCCACGGCGGTCCGTTCCTCGACGGCGTGAACTTCAAGGTGTACGGCGGAACGTCGCCGCTCACGCAAGCGTTCCTGAACGGCAAGGTCGACACCCACTACGGGAGTCTTCAGACTTCGAAGATTTCGAAGGTCGAGAAGTCGGACGACAAGGGTCTCGTAAAGGGATACGACAGCGGCTTTTCCTACTACGGATTCAACTGTCGTCGCGCCCCGCTCGACGACGTGGCGCTCCGACAGGCGATGTCGTTCCTGTACGACGACGTATTCTGGGTGAAGACGCTCAAAGGGACCTACGTCATCAAGGGCGACTATGCCCAGTCCCCGGGGTACAAAGGTGTTCGGCCGGAGACTATCTACGGCGGCGACCTGCTGACGGACCCGCGAACGAACGCGTTCGACTTCCGCGGAAAGAAGGGTAGCAAACAACCCAAAGTCGCGGAGGTTCGCAAGTTCCTGAAGGACGGCACGGTCGTCGATGGCTCGAAGGGTACCTACGCCGGAAAGGACTTCCCCGGAACGTTCTCCGGTGTCAAGGCCAGCCAATCGAAAGCGAAGTACAAGTACACGTTCGGTTCGGTCAAATCCGACAACCTCAAAAACGCGAAGGTCGAGGTCGATAAGGAGATTCGTGTGGATGGAAAGACCATCCCGGAGATGATGGACGGCGACGCCATCAACCTCTTCATTGACCCGCCGAGCGAACAGCCACAGGAGGCGAAAGCCATCGAACAGTGGAAAAAGAACATGCAACGGGTCGGTATCCCGGTCAAAACCGAACCGGTCGCGTTCAACACCATGTCCGGGAAGGTGTACGAGACCGAAGAGTTCGACGTGTACCCGATGGGTTGGGGCGGAACCAGTCCGTATGGAACGTCGCTCTACTCGTTCTTCCACTCCGAGAACGCCGGCGAGGACACGGAGAAATTCGCGTACAACTCCACGGGATACGGTATCTCGGGTGGCAGCGCGGACAAACTGCTCTCGGAAGCGTACAAGGAGACCGACCCCGAGAAGCGCTCCAAGAAGTACGCAAAGGCGATGGAGCGAATCTATCTCGACATGCCGTACATGCTCCGCGATTACGCGAAATACCGCTGGCCGGTCAACTCGGCGAAGTTCGACGGGTTCGTCGAGAACATCGTCGACCCCGGATACGCGAACTGGGACACGGAGTACAGCAGTATCTTCCTCAAAGAGAACCTGAAGAAGTAACCACGTCTTCGACCGTCGAGGGGTGGTTTTTTCGCGCTGTGGGATAGTAGACCGGTGGTTGAATTTAATACCCAACCGACACGAGAACCACCACATTGATAATGAATGTATGCCATGAATGGCATAGTTACGCAAGAGTAAGACGATATGGTAATCAGGATACCAAAATCAACGGACGACAGAAAATGACAAGGATTAGCACCCGTTATCTCGCGAAACGGCTGATCGTCTCCTATCTGACGTTACTGGTCATAATGACGATTCTGTTCGTGCTCATTCGGAGCATGCCCGGATCGTTCATCTCGCAGATGATAACGCCGGAGATGAAGCCGGCACAGATCGCACGGCTTCGGGAGCAGTGGGGACTCAACGAACCGCTGTGGCGTCAGTACGTGGACTTCATGATAAACTATCAGACCGGAAACTTCGGTCGGTCGCCGACGAAGCAGGTCCCCGTCTGGGACATCATCGTTCGTCGGTTCCCGCGGACTATCATCCTGTTCGGTGCCGGATTCGTCATCGCGTACACGGTCGGCCCGCTCGTCGGCATGTATCTGGGCTGGTGGCGAGGAACGAACAAGGACAAGTTCATCTACACGTCGGGACTCACGATGTACTCCATGCCCGCGTTCTGGATCGCGTGGCTCTTCATCTGGCTGTTCGACTACAAGCTGAAGTTGCTGAAGAGCGCGTACATGGTCGACCAGTTCGGGGTACAAGATTGGACGCCACTAGTGGCGATGGGCAGCATCTTACACCACATCGCACTTCCGCTGTTCAGCATCGCGTTCGTCGGGTGGGTCGGGTCGATGCTCGTCATGCGACCGTCGATGAACAACGTCACCGGGGAAGATTACGTCTTCCTCGCGCGAGCGAAGGGTCTCAGCGAACGGACCGTGATGATGAAACACGCGGCCCGGAACGCGCTGATTCCGGTCGCGACGCAGGCCATCGTCGGCCTCGCGTTCCTCGTGGACGGGAGCGTCATTATCGAGCGAGTGTTCAGTTGGCCCGGTATCGGGGATATGCTGGTCAGTGCGGTCTTCGATCAGGACTATCCGATCACGCAAGCGGCGTTCTTCCTGCTCGCCGTCATGATAATCACGATGCGTCTCCTCACGGACGTCGTCTACACCTTCCTCGACCCGCGGATCAAGTTTGGGGGTGAGTAACCAATGTCAACACAATCGGAAAGCACATCCACGACGAACACGCTCAAGGAACGATGGGAACCGCGAATCGAACGCTTCAAACGGGGATGGAGCCGGTACACCCACCACAAGATGGGTGTCATTGGGCTCTTCATCCTCGTCGTTTACGTCCTCTGGGCGCTGTTTCCGTCGGTGTTCGCGCCGCACAACCCTTCCTGGCGTCTCTTCGTCGGAAACGACCCGTACGCCCGCTTGACGCTCCAGCAGAGCCAACAGTTCCCTCACCCACCCGCGTTCGGCGACCCGGCCTTCATTCCGTTCGGGACGAACGGCAAGGGCCAAGGGGTATTCACCCTCCTGGTGTACGCTGCGAAAGACGCACTCTACATCGGGTTTGCGGCCGGAATCCTCTCCAGCCTCGTTGGGGTTCCGCTCGGCCTCATCAGTGGATTTTACGGGAACACGTGGATCGACGAGACGATCCAACGCATCGTGGACGTGATGTACGGGATGCCGTTCCTTCCGTTCCTCATCGTTCTCGTCTCGATCCGGGGTGTCAGCCAGACGAACATCATCCTCGGTATCGCGATCACGTCGTGGCTCAACAACTGTATCCTCATCCGGGGGGAGACGTTGTCGCTCAAGGAACGGGCGTACGTCGAGTCGGCACGGGTCGCGGGTGCGAGCGACACGCGAATCGTGTTCCGGCACATCCTGCCGAACGTCATTCCGCTCGCGTTCGTGTTCCTCGCACAGGACGCGGCGGGCGCGATCATCGCACAGGCATCGCTCGCGTACCTCGGTCTGGGCGACTTCACGAACAACTCGTGGGGAATCATGATTCAGAACATCAAATCCGAAAGTTACGTCTTCGAAGCACCGTGGTGGCTCATCCCGCCGGGACTGGCGATCACGTCCATCGCGGCGGCGTTCTACTTCATCGGCTTCTCGGTTGAGGACCTCGCAAACCCACAGGAGTAAACCATGTCACTACTAGAAGTAAACGATCTCAGTGTTCGTTACGACGCCGGGGACAAGCAAGTTCACGCCGTCGATGGCGTCAGTTTCAACGTCGAACACGGCGAGACGTACGGTCTCGTCGGTGAATCGGGCTGTGGAAAGACCACGTTGGCAAAGTCGCTCATTCACTTACTCGACTCGAACGGGTACGTCGAAAGCGGCAAGATTTGGTTCGATGGAACCCTCCCCGAGTGGGAAGACGAACGCGGGAACGCACGTCGCGAGATAATCGACGACGACCGATATCCGGTTCGTGCGGACGGGATGACGGACCTCGCACAGTTGGACAACCAACAGATTCGGGACATACGGTGGCGAAACATCGCGCTGATTCCGCAGAGTGCGATGAACGCGCTCAATCCGGTGTACAAGGTCGGCGACCAAATCGTCGAAGCCATCTTGCGCCACGAACCGAACACGCCGCCGGAAGAGGCCCACGACCGTGCGCGCGACCTCATCGAACGGGTCGGAATCGACCCCGACCGCGCCGACGACTACGCTCACCAGTACAGCGGCGGGATGAAACAGCGTGCAGTCATCGCGATGGCGATGGCGTGTAACCCGGACATGCTCATCGCGGACGAACCGACGACGGCACTGGACGTCATTATCCAGGACCGCATCCTGGAGGAGTTAGAAGAGCTCCAAGAGGAGTTCAACGTCGCTATTCTCGTCGTCAGTCACGACATCAGCGTCATGGCCGAGATATGTGACCAACTCGCGGTCATGTACGGTGGAAAAATGATGGAGAGCGGTCCGATGCAGGACGTTCTCGTCGATTCCGCGAACCCGTACACGCTCGGCTTGAAGAACTCGTTCCCGACGGTCGAGGAGGTGGACCAAAACCTCATCTCGATACCCGGGACGCCGCCGACGCTACTCGATCCCAGCGATGGATGTCGCTTCGCTCCTCGGTGTCCGTTCGTCGTGGACGAATGCCATTCGGTACACCCACCGATGTACGACACGGAGCAGGCGGAAACGGGAAAACGAACCGAGGCGAGTTCACCGCACGTCCACCGGTCGGCGTGCTATCGCGTCAACGAACTCGAAACGATGCGCACCGAGGCGCGTAAGGAGGAAAAATGGCAACAAACAACGCAGACTCACTAGTAGAGATACGGAACGTCTCGAAGTTGTTCGACCTGTCGCAGAGCGCCATCGACCAACTACTCGGTCGAGAAGCACAGCCAGTCCGGGCCGTCCAGAACGTCGATTTGACCATCAATCGGGGCGATATCATGGGTATCGCCGGCGAATCGGGCTGTGGGAAGACCACGCTCGGAAAGTTGCTGGTCAAGCTGTACGAACCGACGGAGGGGAGAATCATGTTCGACGGACGGGACATGTCCGAGCTGCTGCGCGAGGACCAACGGGAGTTCCGCGAGCGGGTCCAAATGATCTTTCAGGACCCGTTCGAGAGTCTGAACCCTCGAATGACGGTGTTCCAGTCGGTCGTCGAACCACTCAAAATAAACGACATCGGGGACGGCTACCAAGACCGTCGTGAACGGGTCGTTCAGGTGTTGAACGACGTCGGGCTCGCCCCTGCGGAGGCCTACCTGAACGAGTTCCCGAAGGAACTATCCGGTGGCGAGCGCCAACGCGTCGCCATCGCGCGTGCGCTGGTCGTCAACCCCGACTTCATCGTCTGCGACGAACCCGTGTCGATGCTCGACGTGTCGATTCGTGCGGGCGTGTTGAACCTGATGAAGGAGTTACAGGACGAGTACGGGTTGACCTACGTGTTCATCAGCCACGACCTCTCGCTGATTCGCTACATGTGCGACCGTACCGCCATCATGTATCTCGGGAGCATCGTCGAGCAAGGGCCGACGGATGACGTGGTCAATAACCCGAAACATCCCTACACGGAAGCGCTGTTCGACGCGGTACCGGAAATCGAACCCGGCGCGCAACGCCGACGAGCGAACGTGACCGGCGAAGTGCCGAACCCGAGAAACCCACCGTCCGGGTGCCGGTTCCACCCCCGATGTGCCAAGATAATTCCTCCGGAGGATTGGAGCGGGAGCCAGGACGCGTTCCGCCGAGGATGCAATTTCAAACGGCGCGTTCAGACCGACGACATTCCAGTGGAAGAGATCGCAGAGGAGTACGCAGAGCAGCGGAGGGCGGTCGATGCCGTTCTCGAAACGGGTCTCTCGCTGGAGCTGCCCGATGAACACCAAATCGCCGGCGACGGAAGGGGAACGGTCGACATCGATTCGCTCGATCTGCCGAGACAGGCCGAAAACGCCCTTCGGTCGGCCACGCGTGACCTCTTGGAAGGAAACGAGGAGGACGCGATGGAACAACTCGACCGAATGTTCAACTCGATCTGTGAGCGCCAGTCCCCGGAACTCCGTCAGTCCGGCGACCAAGTAACGGCGTGTCACCTCTACGGTTCGTCCGTCGCGAACAGGGAAACGATTGCGCCGGACGCTTCGGACTGAGCACCACGATCGGCTCGCCGCTCTTTTTTGTGAAAAAGGAAACTCTTACGGTAATGACACGCATAGACAATGTCATTGAATGCCAGGTTCGACCGCTCGCTCCGTCCTCCGTCCAGAACGGCCGCTCCTCGTCGCCGCAATCGTCGTTACGGCGCTCGTCACCGCGTGGTTGTTCGTTCCGACCATGCAGGGACACGTTGCGATGATGAACGTCGGTTCCGTCGACGTGACGACTTCGAATTCGGCCGTGACCGACGGCGGTGAGTATCTCACGACGACGCTTTCCATTCGTAATCCGACTGGACGGGATATCGTGTTCTACAGCGGGTTGATACACGTGTACGATGGCGAAACGCAGTTATCGGACGGGACGACGACGCCGTTCGGTGAGACGACGGTTCCCGCGAGGGAGACGGTGACGTTACGGGTCGAAATCGACCTCAACCCTGACCGGGTTTCCCGGACGAAACGTGCGGTACGCTCGGGGTCCGCGTCGTTCTCGGGGAGTCTGCGCGGTAGAATCGGGCGGGAAGGCATACACGTTCCCCTACATGCGGGAGGGTCGAACTGATGGCTGAAACGGAGACGAACAGAAACACGAACTCCGAGATGAAAACGAACGGGTGGACGAGCGACCGCCGTCAGGAAAGCGTCCATCGCCGACGGTTTGCGCTCATCGTAAAAGGAGCGGTGGTCGGCCTCATCGGCGGAATGGCGGCGTTTACGTACAACCTGTCGGAGCTGATGGTGGTTTCGATAGATCCGACGTACGTACTCGTCCCGCTCGCTCTCGCGGGCGTGTTTGCCCATCTCGTGGCGTACGATTTGCACGAGAGCATCCGTGTCGGACTCGTCGGGTTCTTCGTCGGCTGTGTCGCCTTGGTTCTGGCGTGGGTCGCACCGCTCTGGATTCTCCCGTACACGTCCGGTGCCCGTGACATCCTGATTCCGAAACTGACCGGAACGGCCATCGTCGCCGCCATCATCGTCCACGGGGCGGTGTATCTCGGCGCGTATCTCTCCACGCTGCTAGTGAGCGCATACGTGTCGGGCTAAAACCGGGAGGGTTTTGGTTCGCCCACCGGTACCCTCGTTCGTGTCGAAAGACGTACCAACCCGGGAGCGGTCGGTTCGTGAGCGCGGAACCTTCGCAAAGCACGGCGATGACCCGACGCTGGCTAGTTATCTCTCGTCGCTGTTTTTCGTCCTCTCGGTGCCAGCACTCATCGTGCTGACCTACGGTGGATATTGGTACGGGTTCTATTCCTACAGCGCCATCGTTCCGGTGTTTGCGGGGCTGCTCGTCGCTTCGATTACGCTCGTCTTCGCCATCATGCACGTCCTCACGCGTTAGAACGTGCTGTTGCGAAGCGTCATGTAGAACATGACGACCATCGCCGAGACGAGGAGGACGAACTCCAACCGAGTCGCCGACCGCTGGCTCGAAACCACGAACAGGACGAGACTCGCCCCCCCGAGGAGCGCGACGACGAGGAACAACAGCAACGAGAAGTTAGCCTCGTCGCTCACCCAGTAGAATAACCGGTTTCCGAGGTCGTCCATGGTGTTGTTAGAAGCGCAACCCCTCGTAAACGCACTCGACCGGTTCGAGGACGAGTTGGAGCGCGAGCGTATAGGTCGTCAGCGCGAGTTTCGAGTCGGCGGTAAATGCCGACCCCTCGTCGCGCCATTCGGCGACGCTGGCAGCGAACCTGACGTGTGAATCGTGAATCGTCATGAGCCACTTCGTTGGCAGTTCATCGGGAGACCCCTTATGCGTCACCCGAAAGAGATATTTGAACGTAACATCTTCTCGGCCGCTGATGTCCTCTCCAGCCTGTAGTTCGGGTAGCTGTGGGGTTCCGAACAACTGGATGAGACGGTACAGCGGAACGCCGATGTTGTCGGTTTCGGCCGCGTTGGGGTCGTTGCCGAGGTAGGCGACGACGTTCAAGTCCTCCCGTTCCCGAACGTTGTCCTCGACGAGTACGTCGCCATCGTTCCTTCGCTCCTCGATTTCCTCCCGCCGGACGGGTTCGACGAGAACGTCCTGGAGTTCCTCGAAATCGGGGGCGTCAGGGTGATTTCGAACATCCATACGTCAGTACGCGAAGTAGTGGAATCCCTTCCAGCCACCGTAGCCGACCGCGATGACGGCGATGCCGGTCACGATTACGACGAGCGATTCGCCGTGGGTCATCGTATCGTTCATCTGCGGGATTAACTTAAAGTACAGCGACAGCCCGAACAGGAGGAAAATGTAGCCGATAGCCGCTCCAAGCAGGGCAACGATTATCGATAGCAGCCCGATCGGACCGCGAAGCGATTTCGGGACGCTAGTCTTCAACGCCATGCTTTGTGCTAATGGGGCACAAGCATAAACGTTCTGCAACGAGTTCACTCGCTTTTATCCCGTTTTCGTTCGCGAGATTCGAGGTTCTCCATGCTCTCGTCCGATAGCGGGGACATCCGCTGATCGAACTCCTCGCCCGAATCGTCGGGCCTTGCCGCCGCTTCCCGTCCCGCAAAGTACGAGTTGAGGAACATCTCGTGGTGTTCCCGAAGGGTGTATCCGACCCAGATGAGCGCGAGACCCGGCAGTAACCGGAGGACGAACGCAGGTGACGTCACCCCGTACGTGCTCACCACGACCGATCCGTGGATGGCGTCACCGACGAGGAGCGCTCCGATTACGAGCGTGGTCGTCGAGGCCATCGACAGGAACTGGCGGGAGAACATCTTACCCGTCGCCGTGTTCGTCGATGATGACGACTTCCCCGTCCTGTACGTCCACGTTGATGAGCGTCTTCACCCGATAGTCGGTGTCGTCCAACTCGTTCGCGCCCACCTTCTTGATGACGGCACACACGTCCACCACGTCCGCGCCGATGTATTCGAGCGCCTGCGTGACGGCCTTCATCGTCCCGCCCGTGCTCAACACGTCGTCCAACAGCAGCACGCGGTCGCCCTCGTCCACGTTGTTGATGAACATCTCGTTCTCCGAATAGCCCGTCTGCTGGGACAGCGAGACTTCGCCGTCGAGTCCGTACTGACGCTTGCGGATAACCACCAGCGGAATGTCGGTCATCAGCGACACGGCGGTGGAGAGGTGAATCCCCATCGCGGCGGGGGTGACGATTTTGTCGACGTTCTCCAAATCCGTCTTGCGGATGATCTTGATGACGATTTCGCGCAGGAGCGTCGGTTCGAGCATCGGAATCCCGTCGCTGATGGGATGTACGAAGTAGTGATAGCCTTCTTTCTCGATGATCGGGGCGTCCAAGAGCGACTCCTTCAACTGGTCCATGCTGGGGGTATTCAGTCCATCAGTAAAAGATGCCGGTATCGAGTTCGTCGGTGCGGTACCGTGTCTCTCCCCGACTACCGGCGAGTTCGCTCAGGTTGGTTTTCGTCGGCATCTCTCGGAATGTCTGTTCGGAGGATGACTTCCGCTGTCCCCCTTCACTTTCACCGCGGGTAAGGCTCACGACTTTTAGGGTCCTTCGCCTACGAAGAAACGCGGGTGGGAGAGACCCGCGACAAATCGATTGCCAACACCCCTACCCTAACCCAGCAGGGTTCGATTTGTTTCCATCCTTTCGATAAAAAGAGATCAAATACAAAATAGAGTATAAAAGTAAAGCTCAACAGTAAATATATATTTCAAATATATAATGTTTTTATATTAGAATTAGTTAACTTCGTACGTGCTAATGACGTTTGTTTTCCCGTTAATCTCTGCTGTAACTGTAATCTTATTACCCGCAGAGCAGTCACCCACAGGAATAATTTCACCGACTGTGGTGAAATTTGATTTTCCTATTGAGTTACAACTACCGGGTTGAATACTCACATTGGAAGGATTTTCCACATTCCCAAGGGATGTGAGTTGAACGTCAACACTACTACCGTTTACTTGATCAAACGAAACACCTGCTTGTGCATTCTTATTTACATTGTTCCCCAATCCCATCACGAACGTTCCGATGACTGCCGCCAGAATAACCGTGATGGCAACCATCAGGATCACGCCGATGACGGGACTCACTGCTCGCGTTTCGGATAACTTCGAGGCTACTTTTTCTTTGAGTGTCATGTTTTTGGTTTCTCCTTCGACGCGCGGTCGCACCATCCGAACGCTCCGTTGTCGGTAAGCGTCCCGACAGTTGTTCCCAAATACTCGAAACAGGATATCTTCGAACCTGATCCATATTTGCCGTTTCCGGATGGTATGCGCGTTATAAGACGACTTACTACTAATGCCTAATAAAGATATGGCTGTATATGTTCACTCAAAAGTAGATGATATGTTTATTGAAATTAAATGTATGGCTGAAGAGAAACTCCCGAAGCCAACTGCTCATTACCGACGTATATCTGGTGCAACGTTGGCATTTCACCTGCAGAACGTACCGATTGACGTCATAAAAGGTAGATTATCCGCCGAACGGTTCGTAATCTCGGTTAAATCTGACAGTTTGATTCGAAATCAGCCACAAATAGCACACAGTTTTGAGAACTGTTAAGGTACGTCCATCGCCATTCTCGTGTGTGCAATCACCATCGAACCCGACAGCCGTAGTTGTGCTTGCGCTGGTGATGCTTCCCTTCGCGGCGGCGGTGGTGACCCCACTCGTCTACCGCGTCCTCCGCGAGCGGACCGCCTACTACGCGGCGGCGGTCGCGCTCGCGTGTTTCGGGATGGTCGCAAGCCAGCTCGGCACGAGCGGCTCGGTTTCCTACCAGTGGATTCCCTCGCTCGGGGTTTCGCTCCAGTTTTACGTGGACGGACTCTCCTTGCTCATCGGCTTCCTCGCCAGCGGGGTCGGCGTGCTCATCCTCACCTACTCCGGTGGATACATGCACGGCGAACCGGGCAAGGCGAAGTACTACACCGCGCTGTTGGCCTTCATGGGGTCGATGCTGGGCGTGGCGTTCTCGGCTGACCTCATCTCGCTGTTCGTCTTCTGGGAACTGACGAGCCTCTCGTCGTTCATCCTCATCGGCCACTACACGGACCGGCGGTCGTCGCAGTACGCCGCCCGGAAGTCCATGCTCATCACGGTGTCCGGCGGGCTGTTCATGCTCATCGGGTTCCTTCTCATCAACCACGTCGCGGGGACGTTCGCGATGTTCGGGCCGAGCGGAATCCTCTCTCCCGAAAACGCGGCGATGACGAACGAGCAACTCCACGCGGCGGGGCTGTTCGTTCCCGCGCTCGCGCTCATCGCCGTCGGTGCGGCGGCGAAGTCGGCACAGGTCCCGCTTCACATCTGGTTGCCGAACGCGATGGAAGCGCCGACGCCGGTTTCCGCGTTTCTTCACTCCGCAACGATGGTCAAGGCGGGCGTCTACCTCATCGGGCGGTTTCGGCCGCTGTTCCTCCCCGAGGGGGTACACGCCATCCCCGACTGGATGTTGCTGTTCGCGGTGCTCGGGTTGGCGACGATGACGATTACGGCCATCCTCGCCGTCGCGGCGACGGACATCAAGGAGTTGTTGGCCTACTCGACGGCGAGCCACCTCGGACTCATCGTCGCCGGGTTCGGGTTCGCCTCCGAGTACGGTGCCGAGACGGGCGCGTTCCACATCCTGAACCACGCGATGTTCAAGGCCGCGCTGTTCCTCGTCGCCGGTATCATCGCACACGAGGCGGGAACTCGGAAGATAAAGCACCTCGGCGGGTTGTGGCGTGACTTACCAATCACGGCGGCCATCACCGTCGTCGCGGCGCTCGGGATGGCCGGAGTACCGCCGTTCAACGGCTTCTACTCGAAGGAGTTCCTCTTCGAGTCGGCCTACCACGCGGCCGAGATCCATGGCGGACTCGCGTGGCTGTTTCCCGTCGTCGCCGTCTTCGGGAGCATCTTCACGTTCCTCTACTCGATTCGGTTCCTGATGCTCTTCTTCGGCGAGAAGCCGAAAGGGTTGGGTCACGTTCACCGCCCTCCGCTGACGATGTTGGTTCCTCCGGCAATCCTCGGAACCATCGCGGCGCTCATCGGACTCGGCGGCGTGACGGACACGTTCGGCGTCGCACCGTCGGCGCTCAACGGCTTCGTGGGAAGCGTGGTCGAAAGCACCCTTCCGCCCGCGGCAACCGCCGAGGCCGCCGAAGCGATTCACTTCAGCTACCACCTTCCGACGTCGCTCACGCCCGCCGCGACGATGAGCGCGATAACCATCGGCGTGGGACTCGTCGCCTATCAGTACTACGACGACTTACACCAGGGCATCAACCGCCTGCTCACGGTCAACCCGCTCCGCGCGAACTGGTGGTACGACAACGCGGTGTACGGCCTGAACGACGCGAGCGTCGGGGCGATTCCGCACATTCAGACCGGCCTCCTCCGCACCTACGCGACGTGGTCGCTGACGGCGGTGACGCTCCTCGCCCTCGGCGGGTATGCGGCGGCGGGCGTCGCGCTTCCGAGTTTCGGCTTCGCCCCGGGTATGACGCCTTCCCTCGCGCTCGTCCTCGGCGTCGCCGTGGTCGGCGCGTTCGCGGTCAGCATCGCACCGTCACACGTCTCGGGCGTGCTGACGCTCTCGATCCTCGGGTTCATGGTGGCGATATTCTACATTCTGGCCGACGCGCCGGACCTCGCGCTCACCCAACTCGTCGTCGAGACGCTCTCGCTCGTCATCTTCCTCCTCGTCTTGGACCGTCTCCCGACGTTCTACGGCGAGATAAAGCGCAGTCGCGCAATCCGCGACGGCGTTCTCTCCGTCGCCGTCGGCGCAACCGTGTTCGTCACGGTTCTGGTGACGACGGTGGCGAACCCGAACTCCATCGCCTCGAAGTTCCTCGAATACGACTTCACGGTGAAGGAGGCGGGCGGCCACAACATCGTCAACGTCATCCTCGTGGACTTCCGTGGCTTCGATACCATGGGCGAGATCTCAGTCGTCGCGATGGCTGCCCTCTCGGTGTTGACTCTGATCGCCATGCGGGAACGAGGTGAAACCCAATGACGACCATAATCACACGAACGGTCACACGCACCGTCGTCCCGCTCATCTTCCTCACAGCGGTCGCGTTGATGTTGCAGGGACACAACCACCCCGGCGGCGGGTTCATCGCGGGCGTCTTGACGACGACGGCGTTCGCCCTCATCTACATTATCTACGGATTGGACTTCCTCGAAGAGGAGATATTCCACCGGATGGTTCGCGGCCCGGTCGAACACCTCCAGCACGGCATCGTGGAGAACTACCGGACCATGTTCGCGTTCGGGTTGGCCCTCGCCGCCGGAAGCGGTCTGGTGGCGATGGGATTCGGTGACGCCTTCATGAACCAAACGTACGAGGTGTTCCACTTCCCGATTTACACCGACTTCGAGGTGGCGAGCGCGCTCGCCTTCGACACGGGGGTCTACTTCGTCGTCGTTGGCGCGCTCCTGACGATACTCTCGGTGGTGGGTTCCGAATGAGCGAAGCGGCGAACCCCCAGTTGATACTCGCGATAGTCCTCGGGGTGTTGTTCACCCTCGGGACGTTCCTCGTCCTCCGACGGGACGTGATTCGCGTCATCTGGGGTGTCACCATCATCAGTCAGGCCGCGAACGTCTATCTCGTCACGATGGGCAAACTCGGCGGAAGCGTCCCCATCTTCGGCCACGGGAGTCACGGCGGCGGCCACATCACCGACCCCCTCGTGCAGGCGCTCGTCCTGACGGCCATCGTCATCGGGTTCGGGACGACGGCGTTTTCGCTCGTCCTGACGTATCGCGTATACCAAGAACACGGCACTATCGACCTCAACGAATTGGGTGACTCCACATGAATCAACTCGTCATCGAACCGCTCCTCGTTCCGCTCGTGACGGCGATTCTGACGCTCGTCTTCCGGCGGTATTCGACCGTCCAACGCGGCATCAGCCTCCTCGGCAGCGCGGCGTACGTCGTCGTCGTCGCGTTACTTTGGACCGACGTGGACCCGTTGGGCGCGGCGAGAACCATCCCGTATCAGCTCGGCAACTGGCCCGCACCGTTCGGTATCACGCTCGTCGCCGACCCGCTGTCGGTGTTCATGCTCGGACTCGCCGCCGTCGTCTCGTTCGCCGCGATGGTCTTCTCGGTGCAGTACGTGGACGAGTTCGGCCAGCAACTGTCCTACCACCCGCTGTATCACTTCATGCTGGTCGGCGTGAGCGGCGCGTTCCTCACGGGCGACATCTTCAACCTCTTCGTCTGGTTCGAGGTGATGCTCATGTCGAGTTACATCCTCGTGGTGTTCTACAGCGGGCCACAACACACCCGCGCGGCGCTCCAGTACGTCGTCCTCAACCTCATCGGGAGCGCGGTCATGCTCCTCGCCATCGGCGGCATCTACTCGACGACTGGGACGCTCAACATGGCCGATTTGGCACAACGACTCGCCAACCCGGCGGCGAACAGCATCACCCCGCTTCCCGTGTTGGGTCTGTCGGCGCTCCTGTTCACGGTGTTCGCGCTGAAATCCGGGCTGGCACCGTTCCAGTTCTGGGTGCCACCGGCGTACAGCGCCGCACCCGCTCCCGTTTCCGCGATGCTCGCGGGCGTCGTGAAGAAGGTCGGAATTTACGCCATCATCAGGCTGTACTTCACCGTCTTCTCGGCGATGTCGATTCCGGCCGGATTGAGTCTCCCCGGCCTGTCCGGCACCTCATTACTCGACTTCTTCGGCCCGGTCATGTTCCTCATGGCGAGCGCGAGCATCCTGCTCGGCGGCCTCGGCGCGGTGGGGCGCGACGACATCGACGGCTTGCTGTCCTACTCCAGCATCGGACAGGTCGGATTCATCGTCCTACCGCTCGCCATCGGCGCGACTGCGGGAAGCGAGGAGATCCGAATTCTCGCGGTCACGGCGGCGCTCATCTACGCGCTGAACCACGCGCTGGCGAAGGGACTCCTCTTCCTCGCTTCGGGGTCGGTGTTCTCCTCGGTCGGTTCGACGCGCTTTGCCGACCTCGGCGGCCTGACGCGAAAGGAACCGGTCCTGTCGGCAGTGTTCTTCGTCGGTGCGCTCTCGCTCATCGGCATTCCGCCACTCTCGGGCTTCTTCGGGAAATTCCTCGTCTTCCGCACCGCGGGCGACGCGGGTGCCGCGGGTGAACCGGGCGCGTACGTCGCGCTCGGAATCGCGCTGTTCGGCGCGATTCTCACCATCGCGTACTTCTCGCGGGCGTGGAACCGCGGTTTCTGGGGCGAGGTGAATCCGATGGTCGAGAACGGCAGCGCACCGACCGGCGTTCTCGTCCTCGTCGGACTCGCCGCCCTCGTCCTCCTCGTCGGTATCGGATTCGATCCGGTGTATCGAGCGGCGGAGGCCGCGGCCGGGGCTGCACTTCACAGACAGGAGTACGTCCAAGCGGTCCTCGGAGGTGGGGCGGCATGAAGAAGTGGCCCGTCATCGGGTTCGTTCTCGCCATCCTCTGGCTGTTCGTCAGGGGTGTCGCGCTCGAACCGAACAGGATACTCGGCGAGTTCCTCATCGGACTCGCCTTCGGCATGCTCATCGCGTTCATGCTCCGACGGTTCTACACGCCGGAAACGAACGTCACGCGGAGCGTGCAGGCGCTCCCATACGCCGGATTGTACCTCATCGTGTTCATCAAGGACCTCATCATGGCGAACCTCGACGTCGCCCACCGTGTCCTCCTGCCGAGCATGCCCATCGAACCGGGCGTCGTCGTCGTTCCGCTTCGAGTGCGGACGGACGGGGCGATAACGACCATTGCGAACAGCATCACCCTCACGCCAGGGACGATTACCATGGATTACGACGAGGAGACGAACGCGCTCTACGTACACAGCATCGACGCCACGGACGTCGACGACATCGTCGACCCGATTCGAACGTGGGAGGATTACGCCCTCGTCATCTTCGACGAGGAGGGCAAACCCGGCGACCCGGTGCCGGAACTGCCGATGGCCCACGTGAGCGGCGAACCGGCCGAGGGAGGTGTCAAGCGTGGCAACTGACGCCGCGATGTTCTCCCTCGCGGTGCAGGTCGGACTGGTCATCGCGAGCGGGTTGACCCTGCTCGCCGGCTACCGCGTCATCAAGGGACCGACGGTTCCCGACCGGGTGGTCGCGCTCGACACCATCGGCACGAACGTGGTCGCCATCGCGGTCCTGTACGCGCTCCAAACCGGCGAAGGGTTGTTCGTCACGGTGAGCCTCGTTCTCGCCATCATCGGGTTCATCAGCACCATCGCGGTCTCGCAGTACGTCATCGAAGGGGACATCATCGAATGAACATCGTTCAACAAATCGTCATCACGTTGCTCATCGCCGTCGGGAGTTTCTTCCTCGTGGTCGGCACCGTCGGCCTCCTCAGGCTTCCCGACGTGTACAACAGAATGCACGCGACCAGCAAGGCGACGACGCTCGGCACGGCCTCGCTCTTCCTCGCCGGTCTGGTCTACTTCGGCCCGGAGGGGGCCGGACTCACCTCACTGGTGGGAATCATCTTTCTGTTCCTCACCGCGCCGACCGGTGCCCACATGATTTCGCGCTCGGCCCAGAAGATGGGCATCGAGTTCTTCGGCGACGCCGACTGGCCCGGCGACGAGTAAGGAGTTCTTGAGTTTCGGTACGAGTAGCTTCGATCGAATGGCGTGTGCCAGTCGTGGCTATTTTCGCTGTGGGGACGAGTACGGACGGCGATGAGACCGCACCGTGACCGAACGCTCGCGGCGTTGCCGTCTTCTCGCGGGGTTCGCCCGCTCGAACGGTCCGCAAAACGTCGTTTCGCGCTACTCGACTGTCCGCGGAGCGTCGTTCCGCGCTACTCGCATTCGAGGTTTCGCAGAAACCTCGCACGCCACGGCAGTTGATCAGTATCCCGCATCACTGGCTGTCCGGATGGCGCGCGCTGGGAGGGCGGCGAGGACTTCGCGTCCGAGTCGTCCTGTCACAGTTCGCGCGAGGGATGACGAGCGTCAGCGAGGAATCGGCTGGGGAGGGCGTGGTGATCGCAGTGCGGGAGCGGTGCGGGTGCGGTTTCAGTGCCGCTCGGTAGTCGTACTCGTAGAGAAACCGACGATGAATCGGAGCGCGGGCGCGGGCATCCGAAATCCGCTCACCAGTCGTTGCAGTTACACCATCACTGCCAGAAACAACTCGCACGGACGATCCCCGACTTACTCGCCGTCAAAATCGCGAGCGAGTTCCTCCGCGATGTGGAATCCCAACTCGGCCTTGCTCCCGCTGTACTTCCTGGCGCTGTTCCGGCGGACGAACAGGGTTCTCGTTCGGTCTTCGCCCATCACGCTGGCGTCGTTCGCGACGACGAAGGAGAGGTCGGCCCGGTCCAGCGTCTCGCGGGCGGCGGCGATCATCGCGTCGTCGTCGCCGTTCGTCTCGGTCTTGAATCCGACGATGGGAAGGTCGGGATGGTCGTCACGAACCGTATCGATGAGTTTCGGGGTCGGGTCGAAGTCGAGCGTGAGTTCCCGCCCGGAGCGAAGCTTCTCGTCGGCCTCGTCGGCCGTGTAGTCGCTGATGGCCGCGGCTGAGACGAGAGCGTCCGCGGGCAGTCCGGCCACGTGTCGAGTCACGGCGTTGAGCATCTCGGCGCTCGTTTCGACCTGTTCGACGGTCGCGTACGGGACTCCCGGCTTGTCGTGAACCAGTGTAACGTTCGCGCCGTAGACGTAACAGGCGCGGGCGACTGCTCGTCCCGTCTTTCCCGAGGCGCGACTCGTGATAATCCGCACGGGGTCGATTGCCTCGCTCGTCGCGCCGCTGGTGACGACGACGTGCTTTCCGTCGAGGAGGTTTGGCGTCGTGGCGCGGGCCACGTCCAGTGCGATGGCGTCCTCGGTGGCGATTTTTGCCTTGCCTTCCTCTATTCGCGGGTCGACGAACTCGACGCCCCACGATTTGACGCGTTCGATGGCGTCGAGGACGCCCGGATGGTCGTACATCGGTTCGTGCATGGCGGGCGCGATGACGACCGGAACGTCCGCTCCGAGCGCCGTCGTCGCGCACGTCGTCACCGGCGTGTCGTCCACCGCGGCGGCGATCTTCCCGACCGTGTTCGCCGTGGCGGGTGCGACGAGGAACACGTCGGCCCAGCCCTCGCGGCCGCAGAGTTCGACGTGTTCGACCCGTCCGGTGATTTCGGTGACGACCGGATTGTCCGTGGCGAACTCGACGGCCCACGGGTTGATGATACCCGTCGCGCTCGGCGACACCACCGCACGGACGTTCGCGCCCCGCCTGCGCAGTTCGTGTGCCAGTTCGACCACTTTCACCGCCGCGATACTTCCCGTCACCCCCAACGCCACGTTCACTCCGGTCAACATTACCCGGTACTGGGTGGTGTACCCCGAAAAAGGTCACTGGTTCGACTCGTGACCCAGCTGACTCGCGCTGGCACGCCGGGACGCCTCCATCACGAACTCCTCGGAGAGCGCGTCGATTTCCCCGGCCTGCACGCGCCAGAGGTCGGCATAGAGTCCGTCACCGTCGAGGAGTTGCTCGTGAGTACCGCGTTCCACGATTTCGCCGTCTTCGACCGAGAGGATGACGTCCGCGCCCTTCACCGTCGAGAGGCGGTGAGCGATGATGAACGTCGTGCGGTCCTCGGTGAGCCTATCGAGACTGCGCTGGATGAGCATTTCAGTCTCCGTATCCACCGCGCTCGTCGCTTCGTCCAACACGAGGAGTTCCGGGTCCGCGAGAATCGTCCGCGCGATGGAAACCCGCTGGCGCTGCCCGCCCGAGAGTTTGACGCCCCGCTCGCCGACCCGCGTGTCGTAGCCGTCGGGAAGGTTGGTGACGAACTCGTGTGCCTCGGCGGCTTTCGCCGCCGCTTCGATTTCGTCCCGAGTCGCGTCGAACGCCCCGTACGCGATGTTCTCCTCGACGGTGCCGTCGAACAGGAAGGTGTCCTGTCCGACGTAGCCGATGTGTTCCCGAAGGCACTCGACCGTGATGTCGCGTACGTCGTGGCCGTCCACGCGAATCTCGCCGCCTGTCACGTCGTAGAGGCGCGGGAGGAGTTTGCAGATGGTGGACTTCCCTGCCCCCGTCGGACCGACGAGTCCGACCGTCTCGCCGGGTTCAGCGGTGAACGTCACGTCGGAGAGGACCTCCTCGCCGTCCTCGTAGGCGAAGTTCACGTGGTCGTACTCGACGCGGCCCCGAATCGAATCCAGTTCGACGGCGTCCGGCCTGCTCGTGATGGCCGGAGTAATCGACAGCAGTCCGAAAATGCGCTTGGTCGACGCCTTCGCGTCCTCGTATCGGTCCACCACCTCGCTCATCTGGGTGAGCGGTTCGACCATGCGCTGGGTGAGGATGAGGAACGTGACGAGGTCTCCGACGGTGGGTGCCGAACCCGAAATACCGAGCGGCGGGTCGGCGAGGAACCACAACCCCCCCACGACGAACGTGGCGGCGAAGGCGATCGATGTGAGCAACTGCATGCCGGGACGGTAGACGAAGTTCATCCGAAGCGCCTGCCAGTCGCGCTTGAAGTACTCGTAGGAGGACTTCCGGACGCGCTCGTCCTCGAACGACTCGGTTCCGGCGGTTTTGATGACCTCGATTCCCGCGAGGTTGTTCTCCAATCGCGTGTTCAAATCCCCGACGGACGACCGAACGTCCGCGTAAAACGCCTCGATGCGCTTCATGAACCACCACGTGAACAGGGCCGCGACGGGAATGATGGAGAGCGTGACGAGGGCCAACTGTGCATTTATGTCGAAGAGAATCGCGCCGATACCGATGATGAGGACGAGGAGTTGGATGGCGCTCCCCATCATATTGTCGAGGAACAGTTCGAGGCGGTTCGCATCGTTGTTCAGGATGCTCATGAGTTCCCCGGTCTTGTGGTCGTCGAAGAACGTCATATCGAGGCGTTGCATCCACTGATACGTCGACGTCCGAACCTCGTGTTTCACGCGGTGGGAGAACAGGTTCAGGCTGGACGCCCGGGCGAAGTTGAAGACCGCCGCGAGCACCATCGCGACGCCCATGATTTCGGCCGAGAACCAGAACTGTCCCATCTGCGTCGTCGGAATCCACGATTCGGGCACGAACAGGAGACTGTAGGCTCGCGATCCGTGGAACACGGAATCCACCGCGACGCCGAGAACGATGGGAGGGACGAGCGAGAGGAATCTGGTGCCCATGCTCGTCACCAACCCGATGACGAACCAGTGGAGGTGGTCGCCGCCGTACTCCGTAAACAGCCGCAACATTGGCCGCTCCACTGACTCCCCCAACTCCTCCGGGTCCACCTCGTCGGCACTCATTCCCTAAACGCTTCAAAAGGGATTCATAAAGAGCCACGGGTTTCGGCAGACTGGGAACGCAAGACATAGCCGTCGTCCGTCCCGAGAATTCGGTATGTCGTGGAAGGTGCTGATCGTCGCCGGGGTGTTCGAAGTCGCGTGGGCCATCGGACTGGAGTACTCGGACGGGTTCTCGAAATTCTGGCCCTCCGTCGCCACCGTCGTCGCGCTCGCGGTCAGCATGGTCCTGTTGGCGAAATCGCTCCAGACGCTCCCCGTCGGCACCGCCTACGCCGTCTGGACGGGCATCGGTGCGGTCGGCACCGCGACGCTCGGCATCGTCCTCTTTGATGAACCCGCTGACCTCCTCCGTGTCGCCTTCATCGGCGTCATCGTCGTCGGCATCGTCGGCCTGCATCTCTCCTCCGGCGGTCACTGAGAGGGGAACGTTTCGAAGGGAAACGAACCACGGGGCGCGCGCTTTCGGGGCGACGCGGCCACTCTCGGCCGCGTCGTTCCGCTGAACCGTGCGAGGGATGACTGAGCGAACGCGAAGGAATCGGTTGGGGAGGGTGTGGTTCGGTGCGGTAGCGGTGCTCGGTGGGATTGAAAGGGGCCGTTCGGTCGCGCTTGCGTGGTTGCTGTGCGGGCTACTATCCGCGCGACTGTGCGGAGAGCGCGGATATCCTTCACAGCGGCCGCGAGCGGACGGGGGCTTTCGAAAACTGCTTTCCTGTAACTTCGGCTCGTTCAAACACGATATGTCGTAGCGAGCGTGGCGGGGGCTTTCGAAGATGGAATCACCTCTGTGTAGTACTCTCAAAATCAAATTCGTCCCGGGGGAACCCCTCCGAGACTCATTCACAACCCCATTTCCGCCAAAATCCCCGGCTTCTCGTCCTGTTAGTTCATGTTCTCGACGAAACTCGGGTGGGGAACCGGGCGCTCGTCCTCCCACTCTTCCAGATAGTCGCGCAGGCGGTCGTGGGCCTTCCGCGCGCGGCGCTGGCGTTCGTCCTCCGAAATCTCCTCGCAACCCTCCGGAACGTCGCGGTCGCGGTTGGTGAAGTACCCCTCCGGGACGACCCAGTCGTGGTAGAAGTCGGGGTCGGCGTCGTGCACAACCGTGATGCCGACCTGCGACCCGTGGCCCGCCGAGACGATGGCTTGGTGGTACTGCTTTGCGATTCGACCGGCGGCGTAGAGGCCGTCGATGTCGGTTCGACCGTCGTCGTCCACCGGGACGTACTGCTTGCTTCCCGACCCTTCGAGTTCGAGGTCCAACCCGTCGAGGTACGAGGCGTCCGACCACGAGGTGATGACGACCCGTTCCGCGGAAATCGTTTCGCCGTCGTCCTCGCCGCCCTTCGTTTCGACGGTGAACCCGCTGCCGTCCGCGTGGTTCGCGTGGTCCACGTCCGTGACTTTCGCATCGAGACGCTCGCATCCGGCGCGCTCGGCTTGCTCTTGGAGCATCAGGGAGAACAACCGCGAGTCGATTCCCGCGGGGAACCCGGGGAAGTTCTCCAGAATCGCGTTGCGGTACAGGATGGAAACGCCGTCGTTCACGACCAGCGTGTCGAGGTCGGCGCGCGCGGTGAACGTGGCCGCGGAGAGTCCCGCGACGCCACCGCCGATGATGAGTACGTCGTAATCCGTCATGGTCGGTGGTTGTCGGCGAGGTGGTATAAACGACTGGATTGGGTACGTCCGTGCAGGTCCCTCGCCGGAATGTTTACTTTCAGTCGAACGAAATCGAAACGCGTGGACCACCTCGAACTCAGTACCGTCGTCTACGTGCCGCCGGAGGAGGCCTACGAGTTTCTGCTCGACTTTCCGGGGTACGCCAACTACTCGGAACACCTCACGCGAGTCACGCACGAGGGTGACGGCGGGCCGGGAACCGAGTACGACATTCATCTCAAGTGGTGGAAAATCCAGTACACCGTCCGCTCCGAGGTGACGGAACTGGACCCCCCGAACCGCATCGACTGGAAGATAATCAAGGACATCAGCGCCCACGGCAGTTGGCGCGTGGAGGAAGTTCCCGAGGAGTCCCCCAACGGCGAGGAACCCGCCTCGCGGGTGTGGCTCTCCATCCACTTCGACGCCGACTCGGCGAGTTCGGGAATGCTCAACCTCCCGGCGTTCGTCTCGCTCGGATGGGTCGTGAACAAGGTGAAACCGCTCGTCCTCTCTGAAGCCGAGAAAGTCGTCGAGCGTATCGTTACGGACTTGGAGGGCCAACCGCGGGACGTGAACCTCGAAATTCACAGCAAACCGAATTCGGTCTGAGTTTCGTTCTTCGTTCTACCGCCACCGCCCCCGAACGTCACTCCAACCGAACCAACGTTGCAGTCACGAACCGCTCGAAGCCGAGGCTTTCTGCCAACGCGACCGACCACGGCCACTCGTCTGAAGTCCGGTACTGTGGCAGTAGCCCGTCGGAAAGCGCTTGCTCGGTCGCTCGGGAAACGACGGAACGACCGTGCCCTTTCCCTCTGTGATTCGGATGCACGACGACCGCGATATGTGCGAGGAAGTCATCCCACACCGTGTATCCTGCGGCGGCGATGAGTTCGTCGTCATCAAACAGACCCACGATTCTACCGGGGTTGAACTCCGGACCGCCGTTTTCCCACTCTTCGTTGGGAACCTTCGTACGAAATTGCTCGTAAGCGGTTGCGTCGTCTTCCGTCAGCAAGCGAGCATCCGAAGCGACGGGAACGAATGACCCCTCGTCAGCGTAGCCGTAGAATGTCGGGCCGAACACGGCGGTCACGGTTCCGAGGGAGTCGAACCGCCGTCGAAGAGCGTTTTCTTCCGTCACAACCGACGAATCGCAGTCTGTGAATCGTTTACGGACCGCCACGACGTGCGGCTCCGACACACCGACGATGAGCGTCTCTCCGCGTTGAAACATCTGTATTCCGCCTTCGTCGGCCGAACCGACCGTCACCCCGGTTCGGTCGAACGCGTCATCATCGACGCCGAGGCGGTTCGCCCAGTACGAGACGAGCGAGCCGAGAGTGGAAGTGGAGAGAGTCAACGCTCTCCAGTAATTCGACCGCCGAGATAGGTTTTGGGAGACCGTGTAAACACAACTCACTGCTTGGGGTCGCTATCGCCGAAAAGAAATCGAAATCGCCGGTTCAGACCAGACTACGGCCTTCGAGTTCGCTCGACGGGTAGTCGACTTCCATCAGGTCGAGGATGGTCGGGGCGATGTCGAGGAGGTCGGTGTCCTCCGGGACGTTCGCGTTCGGGTCGTCCACGAACAGCGTCGCGTTGTCGAAGCTGTGCATGCCGTTTCGCGGGCCGACGCCGAACACGTCGTCGTGGCCCTTGAATCCGGCCTTCAAATCGAAACCGTGGTTCGGAACGGCGACGAGGTCGGGGGCGATATCCTCGTGATCGCCGTCGAACGCCTCCTCTTTCTCCACGACGCGCCAGCAGACCTTCTCGCCGTCCGGTCCTTCGAGGTTTTCGAGTTCCTCCTTGAGTTCGGCGCGCTTTTCCTCGTACTCGTCCTGCGGGACGCTGCCGCGCGGTTCGCGGCCTTCGAGGTTGATGTAAAATCGACCCGGAATGAGCGAGTAGGCTTCGGTGTCGTCGCTGATGTCGCCCAGTTCCTCGTGGTCGTCGTCCTCGTAGGAGAGCCAGCCCTCCTGTTCGAGCCACGAGTTGAAGTGAACCTCGTGATTGAGGCTGGTAAAGCCGTGATCGCTGGCGACCACCATCGTCACGTCGTCCGGGAGCGAGTCACGGAGCTTTCCGAGGTACTCGTCGAGCTTTTTGTAGAACTCGATGAACTCCTCTTTGTACTCGCCGTCCTCCTCGTAGTGTTTGAACAGGAAGTGGTTCACGCGGTCGGTCGTCATGAAGACGCCGAAGAAGAGGTCCCAGTCGTCCTCGTCGATATAGTGCTGGAAGGACTGGTAGCGGGCTTCGAGCGTGTCGTGTGCGTTCCGGATGAACTCGGATTTGTCCTCCTTGTGTCCCAACTTCGCGTTCGCGTCGATGGGATAGTCGATGGAGTTCAGGTAATCCCGCATCTCGTCGGGGTAGGCACCCTTGTCCACGCCGGGCGAGAGGAATCCCGAAACCATCCGCTGGACGTTGCGCTGTGGCGGGAACGTGACGGGGACGTTCATCACCGTGGCGTCCCGACCCGCGTCGGTCACACGGTCCCAGATGCGCGTCGATTGCACGTCGCGCCCCATCGGAACGTACGTGTCGTACGAGCCGACTTCACGGTCTTGGAAGCCGTACACGCCCGTTTGGCCGGGGTTGGTCCCGGTCGTGAGCGTCGGCCAGCAGGCGGAGGACTCCGGCGGGACGATGCTGTTGATCGCACCGGCGCTCCCCTCGCTCGCGAGGGATGCGATGTTGGGGAACTCCGAGGCGTTTTCCTTCAGGAAACTGTACGGCACGCCGTCGATGCCGAAGAAGGCTACCCGCGGAGCGTCGTCTCCACGAAGCCTATCGAATAGACCCATACGCCGCTCTACCACAGGCGGCTACAAGAACCTTCGTTTCCATGCTACAACCTCTCAAGTTTTCGTCTACGAACTCTCGAACGCGGTGAACAGCGCCTTCCGCGTACTCGTGTCGATGAGCGAGTCCAGCGTGCTCGCATGCTCCGAATCGACCCGCGCGAAGATACCGAGCGAAACCCGCGCCGTCGCGGCATCCGCGTTCCCGCCCGTCGTCTCGCTCGGGTCGAAGGCCCCCGTCAGAATGTCCGCCGCACTGGTTCGCACGTCTTCCGCCCGACAGGAGATGACGATGGTCTCCTCGTGGAGACCGAACACCGCGGCCGTCGAGACGCCTTCGAGCCTGAGAAGGGAGTCCGCGGCCTCCTCCAGTGCGCTTACTGACGGAACGAGGCCGACGTTCGCAACGGCGAAGCTCGCCCGGCGTTCCCGACTCGCGATGGCCTCCCCGAGGACGTCGAACGTGTCGCTGCTGACGCCCGGCGAACGCAACTCCTCGATTCGTCCGAGGTCGGCGTAGGTGTGGAGAAATCCGGCGGCGTCGTAATCGTTCAACCCGTTCGCCCGGCGGAACTCGCGAGTTCCGGCACGAATCCCGTAGAGGAGTGCGGTCGCCACGCGCTGGTCGGGAACGAAGTCGATTTCGCGGACGAGTTCGGTCACGACGGTCGACGTCGCGCCATCGTCGGTGCGTGTGATCGTGAGAATGTTCTCCTCGGCGGCCGGTCGGTGACGAACGACGGCGATCACCGGCGGGTTGTTCGACAGGCGAGGAACTGCACCGCCGCCGCCGATAGCGATTCCACCGTCGCAGTTCGGCAGTCCCTCTCCGTGTTCATCGAGGACGGTCACGTCGATGTCGAAGATGTTACAAAACGCCTTGCTGTCCTCGCCGGTTATCTCGCCTTCCGCGGCGAGCCGCGCCGCGACACCCCAGTCCTTGCAGAGGGATTGGATGCCGACCGCCGCCGCCAACGAGTCGATACTCGGGCTTTCCGGGACGACGAGCGCGACGCGGTTCTGTCCGGCGACGACGTCGCGGAGCGCTTCGGCCGACTCCGGGGTCCGAGAGCGACCCAATGACCGAAACTGGGTCGCGTACAGGACGCCGCCACCGGAGACGAGCAGGAAGAGCGCCGTGACGACGACGGGTACGTTATCTGCGACGAGTCCGGCGAGCATTGCTAACGCATAGCTCCCCCCAATCGTATAAAATTTCGGGTGTATTGGATGGCACCTTTATGTGATTTTCGTCGGCTCAGAGCTGGATATCCCACGAAAAGTGCACGATATGCCGGAATAGTCCGACTTCAAAAAACCGGATCGTGTCCGAAAAACCGAACGAAATATGAAACGTAGTTGAAATTCAGTCGAATTTCTCGTCGTACAGCTCCTGTGAGTGTTCGATGGCGTCGTACGCGGCCTGTTTGTCCTCCCAGCCCAGCGTCTCGACTTCCTTACCGGCTTCGAGGTTCTTGTAGGTGGAGAAGAACTCGTCTATCTCGTCCTTCGTCTGCTGCGTGATATCGCCGACGTCCTCGATGTGGTCGAAACGCGGGTCCTCGATGGGGACGGCGATGACTTTGTCGTCCTGCTCGCCGTCGTCGTCCATCTTCATCATGCCGACGGGGCGGACTTCGATGACGCAGCCGGGGAACGTCGAGTCCTCGACGAGGACGAGGACGTCGAACGGGTCCTCGTCGTCGTAGAACGACCGCGGAATGAATCCGTAGTCGCCGGGGTAGTGGACGTTGCTGTGGAGGACTCGGTCGAGCATGACACCGGGGATGTCCTTGTCGTATTCGTACTTGTTGCGGTCGCCTTTGAGACACTCAACAACTGCGTAGATTTCTTCGGGAGCGTTCGGCCCCGTCTCGAGGTCTTCCCAGAGGTTCGTCATGGGTCGCTTTGGACTCGACGGGAAGACCAAAAAGTCCTTTCGGGATGGGCGTAAACAGCGATTTGTGCTCGTGAAACCACTCATAACTGTGACACCCTTCCGCAGTCGATGGGTGGGTGTAGAGCATTAAAATCGACTGAAAGAACGGAGAAACACCAAGAAACTTGAGAAGGGTTAAATATCTCGGTTACATATTCCGTCGTGTCAAAGCCAATGTCAGAGGCACAAACACTCACCGAAAGCAGTACCGCCCGCGACCTCACTGCGTTCCAGCGCAACATCCTCATCGTCCTCACCGAGGAACCGATGTACGGACTCGCTATCAAGCGAGAACTGGAGAACTACTACGACGAGGAAGTGAACCACGGCCGCCTGTACCCCAACCTCGACACGCTGGTCGAGCGCGGACTGGTCGAAAAGAGCGAACTCGACAAGCGGACCAACCAGTACGGTCTGACCCAAGACGGACTCGAAGCCGTCGAGGACTCGTTCGCGTGGTCCCTCTCGAAGTTCATCACGGACGATGCGCGCGCGGACAAAGTTCGTGCGCTTATCGAGAAGTACGACTAACGCAGTCGAACACGAATTCGATCGACTCCCGTACTGATTTTTTCTGCTCCTCATTCGGCCACGCGTTCCGCGGGAAATACTCCGTCAGGAACTCGTCCACCTCGACGTCCGTCGCCGACTCGACCGGCCGAGCGTAGTGGTTGCCCATGAAGTCCGCGAAGGCCTCCGCGTTCGCGCCGTGGATATCGCCGTGTTCGTCACGGACGCGCGCCGCGACGGCGCGGTTGTGTTCGTCGATTTCGTCCCAGTCGTCGGGGTCGCCCGCGCCGGTGAGCGGGATTTCGACCGCTCGATCCGTATCCTCGATTCGTTCGACGCGGATGGTCCCGTCTTCGACCCACTCGTCGGGGTGAAGGACCAGCACGGTTCGCGTGTCCTCCCCGCGGATTCGCGCCACGAAGCCGTGTTCGTCGAGGAGTCGTTCCCGTTCCTTTCGGTACGCCTCCGCTTCCGCTTTCTCTCCCCCATCCTCCCGGTCACGGGCGAGGTGAGTCAGTCGTTCCGCCTCCGAAATGGTGTCGTCCGGCAGTTCAGCCATCGTCTAACGCCTCGTTTGCCAACTTGTCGGCGCGCTCGTTTACCTCCCGCGGTACGTGTTTCAGGGACCACTTGTCGAACCGGTCCAACAGTTCCCGCGCACGGACCCGCCGCTCGCGGAGTTCGGGATTGTTCGTCTTCCACGCCCCCGTCACCTGCTTGACGATAAGCTGGGAGTCGCCCTTCACGTCCACGGAGTCGAACCCGTAGTCGCTCGCGGTTTCGAGCGCCTCGATGAGCGCCTCGTACTCGGCTTGGTTGTTCGTCGCCCGGCCGATTTTCGTCCCGCCCTCCGCCGCGATCCCGTCGCTGGTGACGATGGTCCACCCGGTCGCCGCCGGACCGGGATTTCCGCGACTGGCACCGTCGAAGTAGAGATAAGCGTGCCCCCCTGCGTCGCGCAATATCGCCTCGATATCCTGCGGGTTCGCCCCTTGAATCACGAGTTTGTCGTCGTATGCGATGGCGATGGCATCGCCGTGTCGAACCCGCCACTTCTCGTACTCGGACTTGCCGTCCGAGACGATGATTCCGGCGTCGGCGAGCGTCCGGCGTGCCTCGTCCACGTCACACTCGATGACTGGCATTGCCCACAGTCGTGCTCCTGCGAGTAAACAGATTCCGGTCTACCGAGGTGGTGTGTGACGGAGTGTCAGATACATATAGGTTTTGCCCAAGGATTTAAATGTTTGGGAGTTACTACTATAAAAGTGCGATGACACGGTCCACTCGTCAGCGGGAGCGCCAACTCGAAGGGGAGCAAACGGCGAACGAACGAGAGGGAGAGCGTGCTTGTCCTGAATGCGGGTCCGAAACGTTGGTCAAGAGTACCGACCGAGCCGAACTGGTCTGTGACGACTGTGGGTTGGTCGTCGAGGAGGAGCGAATAGACCCCGGTCCGGAGTGGCGGGCTTTTAACCATCAGGAACGACAGCAGAAGTCGCGCGTGGGAGCGCCGACGACGCAGACGATGCACGATAAGGGGTTGACGACCACTATCGACTGGAAGGACAAAGACGCCTACGGTCGGTCTATTTCTTCCAAGAAACGCAGTCAGATGCACCGCCTGCGAAAGTGGCAGGAACGCATCCGAACGAAGGACGCGGGCGAGCGGAACCTCCAGTTCGCCCTGTCCGAAATCGACCGCATGGCGTCGGCGCTCGGCGTTCCACGGTCGGTACGCGAAGTCGCATCGGTTATCTATCGACGGGCGCTCAAGGAGGACCTCATCCGGGGTCGCTCCATCGAAGGTGTCGCAACGAGCGCGCTGTACGCCGCCTGTCGAAAGGAAGGTATTCCCCGAAGTCTCGAAGAGATTTCCGAGGTTTCCCGGGTCGAACGAAAGGAGATCGGTCGAACGTATCGGTACATCTCCCAAGAACTCGGTCTGGAGATGAAACCGGTCGACCCGAAGAAGTACGTTCCGCGGTTCTGTTCCGAACTCGAACTCAGCGAAGAGGTGCAGTCGAAAGCGAACAACATCATCGAAACCACCGCTGAAAAGGGATTGCTATCGGGCAAATCCCCAACCGGCTACGCCGCCGCCGCGATTTACGCCGCGTCGCTTCTCTGCAACGAGAAGAAGACACAGCGCGAAGTCGCCGATGTGGCACAGGTGACGGAAGTCACCATCCGAAACCGCTATCAGGAACAGATCGAAGCGATGGGTATCCACAGCTAACCGCGTTTCCTTCCGTTTTCTTCCCTTTCGAGCGACCGCCAGCCCGCACCCCGCGGCGATTTCCGCCCGATTGCCGAACGTTGAAGCACCTCGCACCCCTACGATTCGTGAATGCGGTTGGACGAGTACATCGACGACTTGCGCCCGGACGAGGAGGAGCGCCGCCGCCGTCTGGCCGAGGAGAAGTCCTACGAGATACTGGACTACGTGGACGATTTCGAGGACCGATTCTCCGAGGTTGCACAGGGCGATTCGCTCTTCGGAAGCACGTCCCCCTCGGTGTTCGTCGGGCGGTCGTCCTACCCGAACGTCTCGACCGGTATCCTCTCGCCGGTCGGTGCCGAGGAGAACGCCTCCGAGTTCGCCACGAGCGGCGACTGGTACCGGCGCGGCCTCGACATCGACAACGTCCTCCAGTACCGAACCGGCCTGCTGAACTCGAACCGCTCCACGAAGGTGAACGTGGACGACGTATGGGACGGATTCGTCGGCGTCCAGCGCGAAATCGCCATCGCCGACCGGCCGGTTGACGTGGAAATCGGCCTGACCGAGAAACTCGACTTGGACGTGAACGTGGACGACATCGCCACCCCCACCGGCCCGACGGCCCGCGCGTCCTCGGCGGATTTGACCGAAAACCCGCACGTTCCCCGCGCCGTGAAGAAGACGCTGGAGGACGACGACTGGCAGGCACAAGGCGCGATGAACTACCTCTACCGCCGCGGGTTCGACGTGTACGACATCAACACCATCCTCTCGGCGGGCGCGCTCGGACGGGGGCGGAACCGAAGGCTCGTCCCGACGCGCTGGTCGATAACGGCGGTGGACGACACCATCGGCCAGTACCTCCGCGGGCGCATCCGGAACGCGCCGAGCATCGACGAGACGCAGGTCTGGGTGAACGAGTACATGGGCAACCGCTACTGGGTGATCCTCGCGCCGGGCCAGTGGGAGTTCGAACTCGTGGAGATGAAAGCGCCCGGCAGCATCTGGAACCCCTCGCTCACCGGTGACATCTGGATGGGCAGCGCCCACGAGGGATTCGAGGGGAGAACGAGCTACGTCGACGAAACCGCCGGGGCGTACTACGCCTCCCGACTCGGCGTGCTCGAACATCTCGAAGACATCGGCCGACAGGCCAAGGCCCTCGTCCTCCGCGAGGTGAGCGACGACTACTGGGCACCCGTCGGCGTCTGGCAGGTGCGCGAAAGCGTCAGGAACGCTTTCGATGGCCGATTCGGCGAGTCCGAATCGCTCCACGCCGCGGTCCAGGAAATCGTTCCCCAACTCCCGATCTCGATGAACTCCCTCCGACGGAAGTCCGAGATGGTCTCCGGCGTGCAGGCCAACCTCTCGGATTTCGGACGGTGACTCACAACCACCCCGATTCACGGAAGTAGACGACCAAAATCGCGCTCATGAAGAACATGCCGAGCATCACCGCCGGGTAGCCGTAGGCCCAGTGGAGTTCCGGCATGTTCAACGGGCCGTCTTGGAAGTTCATCCCGTAAACCCCCACGATGAGCGTCAACGGCAGGACGATGGTGGCGACGACGGTCAACTTCTTCATCACCTCGTTGGTCGACACCGAGAGCATGTTGAGGTAGATGTCGCGCGCACCGCCCGCCAACTCGCGGTACGTCTCGGTCAAGTCCACCAATTGAACGAGGTGGTCGTACACGTCGCGGAAGTACTTCTCCGTCTCCGGACGCACCTCCTCGGGGTCGCCGCGGGCGAGGTAGCCGACGGCCTCGCGGGTCGGCCACGCGAGTTTTCTGAACGCGAGGAGTTCCCGGCGGACGCCGTTTATCGACTCCAGCGTCTCGATGCTCGTGTCGCTGATGACGGCCTCCTCGACGATCTCTATCTGGTCCTCTATCTGGTCGAGGACGGCGAAGTAGCCATCCACGATGCCGTCACAGACGCGGTACGCCGTGAAATCCGGCCCGTGTCCGATGATTCGTCGGTCCCCGGCGAGTGCCGCCTCCCAGATACGCCGAACGGCGTCGATTTCGTGCTCCGAGAGGGTGACGAGCCAATCCTCGCCGACGAACATGCCGACGGATTTCACGCGCGTTTCCTCCTCGAAGGTGGTCTCGCCGCGCGAGAGTTCGACGGTCTTCAGAAGGACGAACGTGTAGCCCGTGAACTCCTCCGTCTTCGGGCGGACCCCGTTTCTGATGTCCTCGACGGAGAGGTGGTGGATGTCGAACGATTCGGCGACGCGTTCGAGTTCGAGCGGCGTCGCGTCGCTCGCTCGCACCCAGACGGTTCCGGGTTCGGCACGTGCGGCGTGAAAGTCATCGACCTGTTCGACCTCACCGTCCGAAAACCGGAGCGATTCGACGGTCACTGTACTTCCTCCGGTTCGGACGCGTTGGCAACGGCGGCGAGCGTGATGCCGACCATGATTCCCGTAATCGAGAACGCACGGCCCGGATACGGCGCGAAGAGGCCGATGACGTAGCCGACCACGCCGAGGACGGTGAGGCCGAGTCCCGAAACGAGGGTTCGGTTCATACGCTTCGTACCGACAGGGAGTAGAAAAAACGTTGCCCGGTCAGCCCTGGTGCTGGACACCGGAGAGGAGTCGGGCGACGTTGTCCGATTCATCGAGTTTTTCCGGGTACACCGCGAGGACGACGATGAAATCGCCGTCGTGTTTTATCTTCGTCGCCTGAATCGTCACGTCCACGGTCGCGCCGTGTGAGCGCGCGGTGGCGCTGAACTCGGACACCTTCGTTTTCGTCCCCAACAGCGTCGTTTGTCTCGACCCGACGGTTTCGATGTCCTCGATGTTTCCGTACCCGGCGACGAACTTCTCGACCAGTTCCCGGTTGTCGAACTTGTCCAGCGGGTTGAACGATTTGTCCGCGACTTCGACGTTCGGACTGCTGACGACGACGAACTTGGCGGCCGTCTGTTCGGCCACGCCCGCGATGCCGATGGACTTGTCGTACTGTGCGACCCAGTTCGTCACCCTCACTTCACGGCTCTGCCCCGCCGCCTCGAACGTCCGTTTCGCTTCGATAGAATCGATTTTGGCCTTCTCGTAGCCCGTTTGCGAAAGGGTCGAGTCGCCAACCGTCGCTTTCGAAGCGCTGACTTCGAGGGTGTCGCCGAGAATGAACCCGAGACAACCGCTCGTGAGGACGAGGGTCGTCAGAAATGCGCCTGCGATCAGTTTCCGGTTCATGTCTACCCCCGATACTCAAGCACCTGCTATAAACCCGATGGCTACGGGAGCTTGAACGAAGGGCCGGAGTCGGAATCCTGAACGTCCACGCCGAGTTCCTGTAAGTCGTCGCGGAGCGCGTCAGCGCGTTCGTAGTTTCCGGCGTCCCGCTCGCTCTCCCGAAGTTCGAGGACAAGTTCCACGAGGTCCTCCGCGAGGCGCACGTCGCCGCCGGTTTCCCCTCCGAGCGAGAAGCCCAGCACGTCGCCGCCGAGTTCCTCGAACGTCTCGACAGCGGATTTGAGGCCGCCGTAGTCGTACTCCTCGTGGTCGTCCGCGTGGCGGTTGACCGCCGTCACGAGGTCGAGGAGGGCGGCCAGCGCCCGACGGGTGTTGAAGTCGTCGTTCATCGCGTCGGTGAACTCCTCGCGCGTCTCGTCCACCGCTCCGCGCAGTTCGTCGTCTTCGACCGTCGTCCGGGCGTCGGGACCGTCGAGGGAATCGACGGCCCGGTCGAAGCCGTCCGAAAGGCGGTCCCAGCGCTCTTCGGCCTCGCTCACCGTCTCGTCACTGAACGTCTGTCGGTTGGCGTAGGAGGTCGAGAGGAGGAACATTCGAACGGCGTTCGCGCCGATTTCGGAAATCGCGCCGCGAACGGTCGAGTAGTTGCCGAGGCTCGAACTCATCTTCTCGCCGTCCGTTTCGAGCAGGCGAACGTGAAGCCAGTACCGGGCGAACTGGTGGCCGGTCGCGGCCTCGCTCTGTGCCACCTCGTTTTCGTGATGCGGGAACACGAGGTCCTGCCCGCCGACGTGGATGTCGATGGTTTCGCCGAGGTGTTTCATGCTCATCGCCGAGCATTCGATGTGCCATCCGGGGCGTCCCTCGCCCCACGGTGACTCCCACGTCTCGCCCGACGGATGCGAGACGGAGTACTCCGTGTCGGAGTCGCGGTGTTCCTCGATGGAACGCTCGCTCACGCCGTCGGCCTTCCACAGCGCGAAATCGCCGGGATGGCGCTTCTCTCCGCGTTCGTCGCTCTCTCCCTGTGCTTCCATCTCCTCGACCTTCTGGTTCGAGAGCTTGCCGTAATCCTCGAAGGTCGTCACGTCGAAGTAGACGGAACCGTTGGATTCGTAGGCGTACCCCTTCTCGACCAGCGTCTCGATGAGGTCGATGATGTCGGGGACGTGTTCGCTGACGCGGGGGTACACGTCGGCGCGCTTCAGGTTCAGGTCTCGCATGTCGCGGATGACCTGCGCGATGAAGGTGCGGGCGACGTCGGCCTCGCTCCGCCCGAGGTCGTCCTCACCCACGCGGGCGGCGATCTTCTCGTTCACGTCGGTGAAGTTCTCGACGTGATGAACGTCGTAGCCGAGGTGTTCCAGCCAGCGGTGCATCACGTCGGTGTGAACCCACCCTCGTGCGTGGCCGAGGTGCGCGTAGTCCGAGACGGTCAACCCGCAGTAGTAGAGGAGGACGGAATCCGGGTCGCCGGGTTCGAACGGCTCCCGCTCACCCGTGAGCGTGTTGGTTACGAAGAGTGTCATAGGGCACGGTAGTGTCACCAACCGTTTTAAATCGTCGGAACCGACACCAACCGCCTCAATCTTCGCGTTCCGGCACGGCGTCGAGCGCGTCCTCGACGAATCGAACCGCGTTCGCTCCGTCGCGTCGCTCGACGACGACGACCAGCGACTCCGCTACGGCGGCCGCGATGGGGTCCACGTCTTCGGCGACGAGTCTGGAGAGGACGGCGGAGAACGCCACGCCGTCCACCTCTCCCGTGACTACGACCGCGGTCAGTGACCCGGAACCGGGGGCGAATCCGGAATCGCCGACGACGAGGAGGGCGTCGTCCGTTTCCTCCGTCCGACCCAATCCGCTTTGCATGGTGACGCGTGCGTCCCGCGACTCGGTTCCGTAGCTCCCCAGTTCGTCGGCGAACCGAGACAGTGCGGTCGAAACCGCGTCCGTATCGTCGCCGACCGTGATCTCGTCGGCGAGAAACCGCGCGGCGGCGGTGTAGTTCACCACGTCAGCACGGAGCGCCGCGACGAGGAAGGGCCGTCGCCGAACGGCCTCTCGGGTGGCCTTTGCGAGTGACATTACCGACCACCACGACCAGAGCGGGAAAAAGGAATGCGGTTAGCTGGTGAGGAAGTACCCGGCCGCGCCGAGGCCGACGAGCACCATAATCGTGCCGAACAGCGCGACGACCCAATCGACGAGAATCCCGACGCCGAGGACGAGGACCAAGGCGAGCGCCCCGAGGACGAAAAGCGGGAGATTTCGCGCTAGTTCCGATGATTCGTCGGTCCTCGTGGCGGGCCGCCGCTTCGGCTTCGAGAGGGACTCGTCTATCGGTATCGAGTCCGGTTCGGGATTCTTTTCCGCGATATCGACGTCGACGTACGCCGACTCGGCCCCATAGCCCGTGACGACTTTCAACTTTCCGCTCGCGGGACCGTCGTGAACCCGGACGCGGACTACCTCCGTGGAGTCCGCTTCGATGTAGTGGTTCGTCGCGGACAACGATGCCGCATCCGACAGGTCGTCGTCCAGATTGAGGTGTACGTGAATCGGCGCACCGTGGTTGACGAGCGAGACGACGAACGAATCGTCCGTTTCGAACGACGGTGCTACGTCGATGTCGTGCAGACCGCCACGATTGATGTGTGTTGACAACGATTCTGGCACGGTGCTCTTTCCTGTTAAGTTGGAGTAAATTGTTTAGCTATTAAAAGATTCAGGCCTCTCGCATGTCCGGGGGCAGAAGATTGGGGATGCCGTCCTCGATGGGATACTCCTCGCCGCACTCGGTGCAGGTGAGCGTCCCGAAGATGACCTCCTCCGCTTCCTCCTGCCGTACGTCGAGTTCGAGTTCCTGTTTGTCCAGTGGACAGCAGATGATGTCCATCAGGGATTTCTTCATAGTCGGGTGCACGAAGGGGTGGGCCAAAAGCGTGACGGGTTGGGCGGTTCGGCGGTTTCCGATTCCGAAACGACTCTCATCCCTGCGTGATATGGATACCCATGAACTACGTCGGATGGGCCATCGTCGCCCTCATCGGATATACGGCACTGCCGCCGCTCGTCAGCATCGCAACGCAGGACATCCCGGACACCGTCGCCGCACTGGTGGCTAACGGCATGCTCGTCGTCGCGGCCCTCGCGGTGACCATGTACGAGGGAGAGCAAGTCGTCCCCTATCTCACGAGCGACAAAGCGCCGTACATGTACCTCGCGGGTGTGTTCCTCGCTATCGGAATCCTCGCCTACTATCGCGCACTGGCGACCGGACCGGTCAGCGTCGTGGTTCCGATTTTCGGCCTGTTCATCGCCACGAGTTCGATTCTCGGTATCGCGTTCCTCGACGAACCGCTCACGGCGCGAAAGGCCGCCGGAATCGGGTTCGCACTGGTCGCGATCTATCTCACAGCGGTCGAGTAGCGGTCGGGAAAAGACGAAAATCGGGAGAGGAGAGCCGAAAATATTCGATTTCGGTTATTCGAACGGGTGTTCTATCACGACGGTATCCTCCCTGCTCGGGCCGATACCGACGGCGTAGATTGGTGCGTCGAGTTCGTCGCTGATGTATTCGAGGTAGGTCCGTGCGTTCTCGGGAATCGCCTCGTAGCCCTCGTCGGCGACCTCGCTCCAGTCCACTTCCGGCCACCCGTCGAACGAGCGGAGGTTCGGCTCACAGCGACCCCAGCGTTCGGTCGTGGCGGGTATCGTGAATATCTCCTCGCCGTCGACGTCGTAGCTGTAGCCCACCTTCACCTCATCGAGGCCCGCCAGCACGTCGACGTGATTGACGGCGAGACCGGTGAAGCCGCTCGTGCGGGCGGCGTGGCGGAGCATCGGCATGTCCAGCCATCCGACTCGGCGCGGCCGACCGGTGACGGTTCCGTACTCGCCGCCTTCCTCGCGGATGTACCCGGCGAGGTCCTCGTTTTCGCCCGCTCCCTGTTCGTCGTAGTCGGGTGTGTCACCGACGACGCCGCCGAGTTCGGTCGGGAGCGGACCGCTGCCGACCCGCGTGAGGTACGCCTTCACGATACCGATTATGTCGCCGTCGCCGACGACGCCGGGGCTGAGACCGGTCCCCGTGGCGGCACCGCCCGCGGTCGGGTTCGAGGAGGTAACGTACGGATAGTTCCCGTGGTCGATGTCGATGAGGGTCCCCTGTGCTCCCTCGAAAATTACCTCGTCACCGGCGTCGAGGCGTGAAGCGAGGAACTCCCCGGATTCGACGGTCATGTCCTCCTCCTGCAGGCGCTCGCCGTAGCGCTCGTACTGCTCGTGGAGCGCATCGATATCGAACGCCTCGCCGATTTCGACACCGTCCGACGAGCCTCCAATCGTGTCGCTCATGGAGACGCCGAAGACGTTCTCGGCGAGCGCGCGTTTTTGCGGGACGACGTATTCGAGCTTCTCGCGGAGAAGTTCGGAGTCGAGCAGGTCACCGACGCGGATGCCGCGCCGACCGGCTTTGTCCTCGTATGTCGGACCGATTCCCCGTCCGGTCGTTCCCACTTTGCGGTCGGAGTCGCTCTTCGCGTCCTCCTCGATACCGTCGAGGACGCGGTGATACGGGAGGATGACGTGCGCGCGGCGTGCCAGTCGAACGTCGGGGTCGAGTCCGCGTTCTCGGAGCGTGTCTATCTCGTCGAACAGCGTGTCGGGATTGATGACACAGCCGTTTCCGAGGACGCCGACCTTCCCGCGGACGGCGCCGCTCGGAACGAGAGAGAGCTTGTATTCGTTGCCACCCTCGACGACGGTGTGGCCTGCGTTGTCGCCGCCCTGATAGCGAGCCACAACGTCAGCGGACTCGCCGTAGAGGTCTACGACGCGTCCTTTGCCTTCGTCGCCGAGTTGCGAACCGACGATAGTTATGGTCATACCGGAGGTGGTTTCTCGCGCACCTCGTAAACAGATTACGGTCTTGAGAGCAAGATGATGCACGAACGTGCTCATTTCGGTGGTGTCGAGAGGTGGATTCTAGCAATTTTGACGACATTCTGCGACGCAATTCGGAAGTGTTAACTCGTCTCAATAGAAACTTACGTTCTACGTTTCTGCTTGCGATGCGGACAATAACCTTTAAAAGGTTCAAAGACAAGTTAACACATGCCATGATAGATCGACTGGAGAAGGAAGTCGATATGCTGGAACGCCACTTGCAGGTCCTGAAAATGGTCATTGAGAACGAACCTATCGGCATCGTCAAGATGTCGAACGAGACGGGGTACCCCCATCACAAGGTTCGCTACTCCCTGCGAGTACTCGAAGAAGAAAACCTCATCTCGCCCTCCAATCAGGGTGCGATCACGACCGACCGCACCGAGGAGTTCGTTTCCGAACTCGATGAGAAACTCTCCGAGATCACGAACAAACTCGACACGATGAAGATCGGCGAGAAAGCCGAAGCAGAAAACTAGAGTTCTGGGACCGTCAAGTGGAATTCACCGTTGCGTGATTCGACCAGACACAGATGGTATCCTCGTTTGCGGGATAGCTTGACGAAACTCTCCCTCTTTTCTCGCGTCAACAGTCCACCGCTGGTAGCGTCCTCCGTCGTCTCCAGAGCGGCCGGTTCGAAGAAGCTCTTCGTGACCTGGAAGGCCGCGCTGAGTTCGTCGTTCGCGCTCGACACGGCCGTCGCCGCGTCCACGAGCGACCCCATCATCTCCCCCGTCGCGGGGTCCCGCGAGTCGTTGATGTTCGCCACGACGAGCGGGTTGCCCATCCGGTCCCGAAGGATGACGTCGAACGGTAGTTCCGTCGTCCCGTCCTCCTCGGTTTCCGTGACCAGCGACCCGTGAAGTTCGACCCGGTCGATTCGCTGTATCGCTTCGAACAGGTCCTTCAGGCCGCGTTGATGGCCCGTCTCCAGAATTTCGTACAGGAGGTCGACGACGAGCCACGAGACGAACGTGTACTCCATCGAATCGTGGAGGAACGCCTCGAACTCCCGTCCGTCCACCGCGACACCCGCCGTGTCGAACTGCGTGTGGTGTTCGAGTTGCAGGTTCGACTCGACGGTGTCACGGCTGGCTTCGCCCGCCGCCGCGTCGGCCAGCGTTCCCTTCCCTTTCGACCCGTAGCGGACGAAGAGGTTCGTCTGGGTAAGCGCCTGTTCGGCGGGCAGTTGGCGCTCCGCGGAGACGCCCGGACTCCGCTCCCGAACCGTTTCGAGTTCGTCCTGTAGCTCCTCGACCCGCGCCGTTAGCCGGTCACGTTCCGCCTTCAGTTCGTCACGTTCGGCCTCCGTCTGTGTGAGTTTCGACCGAAGCGCCTCTATCTTCTCCGCTCGTGCGGTGAGTTCGGCCTCGATCTCCTTCGCTCGGTTCGACTGTCCGCGCCGGGGAGTATCCTGTTGTGCCGACTGTCGCCCCGCTGACTGCCGTTGTGACGTCTGTCGTTGCGTTCGTCGCTGTTTGACGCCCGCATCCCGCGACTTCGCAGAACTGCTATTTTCGGGGTCGAGCGACGGAATTCTCGTGGTTTCCCGCCACTGCTGTTCGTCCGAAAGCGGGTCCGACGCCCCCGTTCCGTCGTCACCGTCGGACTCCCCCTCGCTCGGGGTCGCGGCTTCCGACGCTCCGCTGTTCCGTTCTGACGTCGGTTCCGTCGGCGGCGCCGACGTCGGTTGCCGGGCGTCCGCCGCCGCCTCCGACTGCCCCGCAGCCGCCGTTTCGGCCGACGATGGAGCGGTCGGCGTGGACGACTGGTCTTCATCCCCGTCCTGCTCGTCCGAATCGGACGCTTCCGCCGCCGGTATCGAATCCGACTCGGGTGCGGCCGGTTCGGGGGTCGGTTCCGGCTCCTGCGTTTCCGGTTCCGGGAGGTCGATGATGTCCACGTCCGCCGCGACGACTTCGTAGATTCCCACCTCGTCGTTCGCACGCGAAAACGCCTCGTCTCCGGAGATCAGTTGTTCGCTCTGCCCGACGTAGGCGGCGCTCATCGACCGCCCGCCGTGGTAGACCACGTAGTAATCGCCGCTGAGGACGTTCTCGCTGAGCTCGATGTATCCCGTGAAACCGTTCGAAGCGAGCGTTTCGCTGGCCTCCTTCAGCGGCGTGTCGTTCGTGTAATACTTCGCCTGGGTCGTCCCACCTCGTTCCTGCATGCTGAACAACAGCGGAAGCGAGGGGTGTGGGGCCTCGAACTGCGTCCCATCGGACTCCTCGAACGTATCGAGGGAGCCGTCGAAAACGCCGATGACGCGGCCGTTCAACATGAACAGCCACGCGCCACCCGCTTTGACCGCCCCGGAAAACTCCTCGTCGGCGAGCGCGTGGAGCGTCTCCAACCCGCCGGAGAAGGGGCGGGAACTCCACTCGGTTATCTGCTCGACTATGCGCGCATCCATATTACGTCAAAACGGAATCCTCCTCAAATACTTTCGGGTTAGCCGGGTCCACGTATCAAGTGTGTGGGAGAGCTTTCGAGGGACGACGTTTGCACGAGCGCCTCTTCAGGAGGCGATTCGTGCCCGTTCGAGCTTTCGAACGGGCGACAGTGTCGCTCAAAAATCAGATCTTCTGCTCGGCGTCGTCGGCGAGTTCTTCCATTCGCTTTCCGATACGTCCGGCCTCGCTGAACTCGTCTTCGCTCATGACGTCGGCGAGCGAGTTTCCGAGCACGAAGACGGCGTGTTTGTGTTCGCTCTTGGACTTGTGAACGTGGGACGGGTCGACGTCGAGCTGGTCGTACGCGTCGAACGCGCCGGTCGGGACGCCGTCCTGTTCACGGAAGTATTCCATAATCGTCACCATCTGCTCGTGTAGCTCCAAAAGCTCGTCCTTATGCATGCACAGCCATTGGAAGTTTGTCGGTTTAAGAGTTTCTGAGAACTATTCACACGTCGAGGGAAGACGTCGTTAGAAGACGTACTCGTCTTCGTGACCCATCATCCCCTCGTCTTCGAGTCCCGGTTCTCGATCGTTGTCCATCGGTCCGCTGGTCTTGTATGCCTTGAGACCAGTTGCGAGCAAGTCCTCGATGGCCTCCTCACGGTTGACGAATTCTCCCTGGTCAACCATCTGGGCGATTTGCATTTCGAGGTGCTCGGGGACGGTAATCTCTACCTTTGGCATTGGAACAGTTGTGGGCTTCGGGAGGGGTGTTCTTAAGTCTGACGGGGAGATGCCATCGGTATTGCAAACATAAATTCCTCGATTGAAAATATTTATTTCTAATTCAAGAACATTATTTCGATGATTCGGAACATCGGTCGGTTTTAAAACCGAAGAAATGAAGACGTATCCGTCCGCTCACCGGTTGCCGAACATCTGGTCGAGCGAGTTGATGATGCTGCTCGGCTTCATCGACTCCAATCTCTGCTCCATCTTCTTCTGGTTGAAATAGCTGGCGAACGCGAGGATGGTCGGCGGCCACAGACCGATGAAGAGGCCGCGCTCGCGGTTCCCCCTGATGAAGAACTGGTGCCACGACAGGAGCACCGACGCCGCGGATGCGAGTATCGCGATATCGGTCGTCGACTCCTGTGCCGCGTCCATCGCCGGACGCTCTCGGGTGCTGGTTCGTTGCTCTGATTCGGACATGCGTCAGTCGGTTGTGGCACGCCGTCCTTTGTTATTCAGGAGGTACCCAACGATAGGGTCGTGTTAGACGTCGATACGACCGTTACCCCGACGCTAACACGACCTTTCCCCGCGGCTGACCGCGTTCGGTACATCTACGTTTCCGGCCTCCCTGCGTTCGAGTATGAGCGTTACGGACAGGACGAACATCCATCGCGAGTTCGACGGAGAGCGACTCCCGCCCGGACAACGGGAGACGAGCAAGTTCCCCGTCCTCTCGAAGGGGAGTACGCCCGAATGGGACCCCGAATCGTGGGAGTTTTCGGTCACTGGTGCGGTCGAGAACGAACTGACCTTCTCGTGGGAGGCATTCCGTGACCTGCCGAGCGAGACGCAGAAACAGGACTTCCACTGCGTCACCGGGTGGAGCAAGTTCGACTGTGAGTTCACGGGCGTCACCTTCCCAACGCTCGCGGAGCGCGCGGGCCTGCGCGACGACGTGGTTCACGTGATGTTCTCCGCGCTCGACGGCTACACGACGAACCTCCCGCTCGAAGACTGCATGCGCGACGACGTGTTGTTCGTCCGGGAGTACGATGGAGATTCGCTTCCCCGCGAACACGGCGGACCGCTTCGCGTCGTCACGCCCCACAAGTATGCTTATAAAGGATCGAAGTGGGTGAACGGTGTCGAGTTCCTCACCGAGCCCGAACGGGGATACTGGGAAAAGCGCGGGTACTCCAACACCGCAAATCCGTGGAACGAGGAGCGATATAGTTAGGCTGAAGGGTCAGCGTTCCCGAGTTATCATCCAATGCCACCGCATCGTGACGGTCAACTGTCGGCGGGTTCTCCGCTCGTAACGAGGACGTGCAGGGTACCCGACGTTTCGTTTCGCTCGTTTCTCGCCGAGCGGGCGGCACCGCGTCTCTACTGGACGTCGCCCGATGGCCTCGAAATCGCCGCAAGCGGCGCAACCGCACGCCTTTCCGCGGACGGCGGGCGTCGATTCGACGAGATTCGGGAGGACGCCGCGGAACTCTTCGAGTCCGTGACGTGGGACGACGGACCGTGTCAGGCTCGTCCCCGTCTGTTCGGGGGATTTTCGTTCGATGCGGAACACGAACCGACGCCGCCGTGGGACGGGTTTCCCGGGGCGGAGTTCGTTCTGCCACGCGTCCAACTGACGCGGACGGAAACCGGAACGTGGCTCTCCGTCTCCGCCCGTGAGACGACCGAGGAGAGCGTCGAGGATATCCTCGGCGAGACGCGCACGGAGATAAAAACCCTGCCCACGATGCGACCCCGCAGCGACTCGCCGGGTATCGAATCGACCCATCCCGTCACGGCGCGGGACGAGTGGTGTTCACAGATTCGCAACGTGACCGACCGGATTCGGGACGGCGAGTTGAAGAAAGTCGTCATCGCAACCGCGTTGAAGGTCAAACTCGACGAGTCCGTCGTCGTCCCTGACATCCTCGAACGCCTACGGACGTCCTATCCCGAATGCTATCGTTTTCTCGTCCAACCCTCCTCGTCGGGCGGGTTTTTCGGTGCACCCCCGGAGCGACTCGTCTCGTTCCGCGGCCAGACGGTCGAGACGGAGGCGCTCGCCGGGTCGGTCGGCAGGGGAGAAACCCCCGAAGAGGACGACGAACTCGCCGCGGAACTCGCCGACAGCGAGAAGGTTCGGGAGGAACACGAACTCGTCGCCCAAACGATTCGCGACGGACTCGAACCGCTCGCCTCCTCGGTCACGGTCGGCGAGCGGCGACTCAAGCGGCTGTCCACCATTCAACACCTACAGACGCCGATTTCGGCCGAGCTCGACGAAACCGAACACGTCCTCACGGTGGTCGAAGCGTTGCATCCGACCCCCGCGGTCGGCGGCCTCCCCCCGGAGGACGCCATGCGAACCATCCGAGAGACGGAACGGTTCGACCGCGGCTGGTACGCCTCGCCGGTCGGATGGTTCGACGCCGACGGCGACGGGGAGTTCGCGGTCGGCATCCGATCGGGCGTGGCGTCCGACGACCGCGTAACCCTCTTCGCCGGGAACGGCATCGTTGCCGACAGCGACCCGGAGGCGGAATGGGACGAGGTACGGTTGAAATTCCTGCCGATTCTGAACGAACTCGAATGACACATCCCAACCGAAACACGCAGTGGGCCGAAACGTTCGTGGACGAATTGGCCGCGAGTGGCGTCGACGCCGTCTGTCTCGCCCCGGGCAGTCGCTCGACACCGTTGACCGTCGCGTTCGCCCGGTGCGACGATATCGAAGTATTCTCCCATCTGGACGAGCGCTCGGCGGCGTTCTTCGCCCTCGGCCGGGCGAAACGCACGGGAAAACCCACACCCCTCGTCTGCACGTCGGGAACCGCGGCCGCGAACTTCCATCCCGCGGTCATCGAGGCGGACAGGGCGCGAGTTCCGATGCTCGTCTGCACGGCCGACCGACCGCCGGAGCTCCGCGACAGCGGCGCGAATCAGACCGTCGATCAGGAGAAACTGTACGGAAGCGCGGTTCGCTGGTACGCCGACGTGGCCGAACCGGAGGCGACCGGGAGAAAACTCCGCTATCTTCGGACGACCGCCGCCCGAGCGCTCGGGTCGGCGACGGGAACCCCGCCGGGGCCGGTTCACCTGAACTTCCCGTTCCGAAAGCCGCTCGAACCCGTCGAAGTCGAGGGCGACGTCCCCGAGTCGTTCGCGGCAGAGAATCCGCTCGCGGCACGGGGGCGCGACGGTCCGTTCGTCTCCGTCTCGAACGGCGTCCCGGAACTGGACTCCGCCGCGTTCTCACGGGTCGTCGATGCCGTGACCGACGCCGAACGCGGACTGCTCGTGGCCGGTCCCGCCGACGCCCCGACGCCCGAGCGTTCCGCGTTGGCGGCGCTGGCCGACGCGACCGGATTTCCAGTCCTCGCGGACCCGCTCTCGGGCCATCGGTTCGGACACGACAGACCCATCGTCGGTGGCTACGATTCGTACCTCGTCCCCGACGTCACCGAGGAGTGGCCCGACCCCGACGTCGTGATTCGATTCGGCGCGTCTTCGACCTCGAAAACCCTGCGTCAGTACCTCGAACGCGTCGAAAGCCGCCAGTTCGTCGTTGACTCGGCCGGCGGTTGGCGCGAAGCGAGTTTCACCGCGACGGACCTTCTCGTGGCCGACCCGACGCGGTTGGCCCGGCGACTCGCCGACGAAATCGGGTCCGAGAAGGCCGAAAACGAAACGTGGGCGGCGCGGTTCGAACGCGCCGAGTCCGAACACTGGTCGCTGGTCGCGGACGCCGAGGAACACTTCGAGGGCAACCTCCTCGCGTCCGTCGCACGGAGGCTTCCGGACCCGGCGACCGTGTTCGTCTCCAACAGCATGCCGGTCCGGGATTTGGACCGCTTCGCCGCTCCCCGGTCCGCCGACGTGACGGTGCTCGGCAACCGCGGGGCGAGCGGTATCGACGGCATCATCAGTTCGGCGTTGGGTGCCGGGAGCGCAACGGACGACCCCCTCGTCCTCGTCACCGGTGACCTCGCGTACTATCACGACATGAACGGCCTGCTCGCCCTCGACCGCTGTGGCGTGGACGCGACAATCGTCGAAATCAACAACGACGGCGGCGGCATCTTCCACATGCTCCCCATCGAATCGTTCGACCCGCCGTTCACCGGGCAGTTCAGAACGCCACACGGTCTCGATTACGAGGCGACGGGCGACCTCTACGGCTTGGATTTCGAGCGCGTGGAAACGCTTTCGGCATTTCGGGATGCGTTTTCGAACTCCCTCGACAGTTCGGGGACGCAAGTCATCGAAGTCCGAACGACCGCCGAAACGAGCCATCGGTTTCGGGAAGGGCTTCAGGACCGCCTCGTCGATGAACTTCGGCCCTGATTTCCTACTCTCGCTCCCGTTGCTGTTCGGTTCCCTCTCTCCCTTCCAGTTCTGTTCGTAGTTCCTCCACCTCGTTTTTGAGTTCGTCCACGTCCTCCTTCGTGGCAGTGCTCCCGTTCATCCGACGGTAGAGCAGGAACATGCCCCCGAAGATTGTCAACGGTATGCCGAACAGCATGAGCGCTGTGATGAAGATGACTACCAGTTCCGCGCCACCCGGAACGGGACCGAACAGGGGAATCATACCGTTCGGTTGACAACGAAACGGCAAAAGTCTCGTGGTCACGCCCCCACCACGAGCGGCCCCATCAACACCCCCATCAGATGCACGCGCCGACAGCCCAATCGCGGCGGGAGCACCCCGAGAACGGCGCTACAAACGAACAACCAGGCGCCGAGGAGGTTCGCGAACAGAAACGACGCCGCGACCAACAAACAGAGGACTCCCACGGAAAGCCGTCGGTAATCCATTCGACCCACCGTTTCGAGATACGTGTCGCCGAGCAGAAGCACGAGAACGAATCCGACGAGTCCGGCGATGGCCGCGCTGACGAGGAGCATCGGAAGGTCGAGCGGCGCGTTCGTCTCCCGGAGCGCGACCATCACGCCGGTCCGCGGAGTGCCGAGCGAGACGAGGGCGAAGAGCGCGAAAATCGTGTTGGCTGTGTTGACGCCGCTGCTCGCGACGATGAAGCCCCGTGCTTCGGTTCGGTTCGGGACGAGCGCGAGCGCGAGAACCGCTGCAATCGCGCTCGAAACACCGGGGAGATACCCGACGATTGCTCCGGCGAACGCACCCGCGAGCGCGGTGATTAGTATCATGGTTCGCGGCATCGTGAGCGCCGACCCCTCCTGTTCCGGGACACCGGTTCCGCCCATCGCGTCCACGAGAACGGGTGCGCCGAACAGCCCCGCGAACAGCGGCGTGAGGACGCTTCCGACGCCGAGCGGTGCGCTCGGCGACAGCGGCAGCGCGAGGATGCCGAGGACTGCACTCGCGGAAAACGCCACGACGCCCCCGACTTTCCCCCGTGTCGTCGGTTCCGTAAGCACCAGAAATCCCGCGGTACCGAGGAGGAGCAGCGGAAGATGGTCCCGAAGCAGCGGATACGCGCCCGTCATGACCGTCGTCACGGGGAACGCGAGCGGCACCGCGATGGCAACCGCGAGCCCGCTTCCTAACGCTGAGAGTCGAATCGCCTCCCGACCCTGTCCCTCGATGACGAGCCGGTGGCCGGGAAGTGCGCTCGCCGCCATCACGGGGTCCGGAACCCCGAGCGCGAGCGCCGGAACCACGTCGAGAAACGAGTGGACGACGCCCGCGGCGATGATGGCCGCGCCGACGAGTTTCGGCGGGCCGGTTATCGACGTCGCCATGGACGCCAGCAACAGCGCGAGGTTGTTGACGTGAATCCCCGGCGTCAACCCGCTTATCGTCCCGATTCCGACGCCACCGAGGACGAACGCCAGCGTCGTCCCCGTCGCCGCCGGGTCCAACAGCAACCGCGTTCCGAACACCTCCATCGAGACGGAGTGGTCCCGGTTTCGTATTTAAACGTTGGCAGCCGCTGGTCGGGGAGTATGCGAAAGAAAATTCCGAGTTGAGAGTCCGTGTTTAGCCGAAGAGTTCGCCGAGGCCCTCGCCACCGGCGTCCTCGTCCTCGTCGTCCTCTTCTTCTTCCTCTGCGGCTTCCTCTTCTTCGACTTCGTCGGCGCCTTCGTCGTCGCCTCCGGCGGGAGCGGCGGACGCTCCACCGGCGGGGACGGCGGCGGCCTGTTCGACGGCCTCCTCGATGTCCACGTCTTCGAGTGCGGCGACGAGCGCCTTGACGCGGGATTCTTCGACATCGACGCCCGCAGCGTCGAGGACGTCCGTGAGGTTTTCTTCGTTGATCTCTTCGCCCGATTCGTTCAGGATGAGTGCAGCGTAAACGTATTCCATTGTTAGTTATCCGAACATAGCGCCGAGGCCTGCTCCTGCGTCTTCGTCGTCGTCATCGTCGTCATCGTCTTCAGGCTCGGCTTCAGTTGCTTCTTCGTCAGTCGATTCTTCTTCCTCGGCCGCGCCGCCAGTCGCCGGTGCTTCGACACCGCGAAGCTCCTCGGGCAGCGCGTCCTCGTCGTCGATTTGTGCGGCAAGTGCGCGCAGTTGCGCGTCCGCCTTGCTCACGAGGTCCGGAACGACGTCCGGGCTCTCGATGGCGGCCTGCAGACCGAGGCTCTTGGCCTCGCCGGTCGCCTTCGAGATGAGCAGCGGTGCGGTCTGCTCGGTCGGATACACCGCGTTGACGGAGAGGTTGCGGGCAAAGGCCGCAGCCGTCTCGATGTCCGCGCGGTACTCGTCCATATCGATGGCGAGTTCGTCCGACTCGAACATGACGCCGTCGGAGTAGACGGCGCGCAGGTCGAGACCGACCTCTTTGGGCTCCATGCCGAGTTCGGAGAGAACGTTCGCGAGTTCCTCCGAAACCTCGTCACCTTCCTCCGCGACGAGGCTGTCCTCGGTCACGTGGATGGAGCCGTCCATGATCCGTGCGGATGCGCCGGCCTGCTGGAGTTCGCCGACGAACGGTCCGGGGTCGACACCCGTGTCGCCCTCGGGGATGAGGATGTCGTTCGGGGAAGTCTCGCCGGCCGAGATGGGTGCCGGGCTCTTCGAGGCTTCCAGTTCCTTGTACAGCCCGAACGGGTTGTCGTTCGTGCCGATGAGGCCGATTTGGCCGGAGACGTACTCTTCGAGGTCCTCGAAGCCATCGCCGACCGAATCGAGCGCGCGCCTCACCAGCGTGTTACGGCTGACGCGGAGTTCCGCGCTTCCGTGAAGGCCGCGACGCATGTTCTGGAGCTGTCGGCTCGGAATGCCGGTGATGTTGACGACGCCGACACTGTTGTAGTTCTCGACGAAGTCCGTCAGCTCATCGACTTCCTCACGCTTCCACTCCGGAATCGTTTCGGTCTTGCGTTCGGCTTCTGCGGACATTCTAGGCTACCTCCACCGACGGACCCATCGTCGTTTTCACGTAGATAGTATCCACGTTGAGCGGTCCTTTCTCCAAGTTGGAGTGCAGACGTCGAACGATAACGTCGATGTTCTCGGAGATGTCCTCCGCGGACATGTCCTCTGCGCCGACGAGCGTGTGGAACGTTCGTCGGTCGCCGCTCCGAAGCTGGACGGTGTTTTTCATCCGGTTGACGGTTTCGACGACATCGTCGTCGGGTTGCAACGGCGTCGGCATCTTACCGCGCGGGCCGAGGACGGTACCGAGGTAGCGACCGATGTCTTGCATCATCGACGCCTCGGCGATGAAGAAGTCCGTGTCGCCCGCGAGGTCTTTTGCCGCGTCGTTGTCGTCGCCAAGGTCCTCCAAGTCGTCGCCCGAGAGAACGTCGTCCGCGACGTCCTCGGCACGAAGGGCGGTTTCACCCTCCGCGAAAACGACGATTTTGGTGTCTTGGCCGGTTCCGGACGGGAGTACGATACTCTCGTCTACACGATTCGACGGATCGTTTAAATCGAGGTCGCGCAGGTTGATTGCGAGGTCCACCGTTTCGCGGAAATTCCGCTGGGGGGAGTCCTCGAGTGCGCGAGAGACTGCTTGCTCTATCTCATTATTTGCCATCGTTCACCTCCGTAGTACGCAGGAATGCTCCTACGGGTCAGTGAAACAGGCCATGCCTGTCTCACCCGAATTTAACGGATGCGGAACTTAAACCCGTCGAACCATTTCGGGTCGGACGGCCGGTAGAGCCGTCACTGGTTTGCGGTTTGGGGTCGCATCACAGTCACGAACGATGACGACGATGACGCTGTTCACGGGCATCGTGGCAGTCGCGCTGGCGTCCGTCCACTTAGCTGCTGGCCGAGTGCGGGCGTTTCGTTCGATTCCACGGAACTACTGGCTCTCGATAGCCGGGGGTGCATCGGTCGCGTACGTCTTCGTCCACATCCTCCCCGACCTCAAAGGGGGAACGATACTCGAATCGGTACCGCTTCTGGCGGGATTCTTCGAACGACACGTCTATCTCGTCGCGCTCGTCGGGTTCTCGTTGTTCTACGGAATGGAACGGCTCGCCGAGGAAACGGGCCGCCACGTGGACGTTCGCCCGGAGGTAAACATGAGCGTCTTCTGGATTCATACGGGTGCGTTCACGGTATACAACATGCTTATCGGCTATCTCCTCGTTCACCGTGAACAACCGGGAACCGTGGGTCTTCTGCTGTATGCCACCGCGATGGGGCTGCACTTCATCGTCAACGATTACGGCCTTCGAAAGCACCATCGAAACACGTACGACCGAATCGGACGCTGGGTACTCGCCGCGGCAGTGGTGGTAGGATGGGGCATCGGCATCAACACGCACGTCGACGAAGCCGTCGTGAACACGCTCTTTGCGTTCCTCGCTGGCGGCGTGATTCTGAACGTCATCAAAGAGGAGTTGCCGGAAGAACGCCGGAGCCGCTTCTGGGCGTTCGCGGCCGGTGCCGGTAGCTACTCGGCGATACTGCTGTTCGTAACGTAGCGGAAGAAAAATTGAGTTACGCGGAGAGAGCGTCGTCGTACTCGCCGTCGTCTACCTTGGCTTTGAACTCGCGTGCGTCGTCGCCCTCGACGGTGACGCCGAGCGAGGCACACGTGCCGACGACTTCCTTCGCCGCGTTCTTCGTGTCGTAGGCGAGGAGGTCGGGTTTCTTCTGTTCCGCGATTTTCTTCACTTGGTCGATGGAGAGGTCGGCGACGAAGTCCTTCTGGGGTTCGCCGCTGCCCGTCTCGAATCCGGCCTCGTCCTTGATGAGCGCCGCCGTCGGCGGGACACCGATTTCGAGGCTGAAACCGCCGTCGTCCTCGACGAAGACGGTGACGGGGACTTCCGTCCCGTCGAACGCCGCCGTCTGCTCGTTGATCTCGTTGACGACTTCCTGTACGTTGACCGCGGTCGGGCCGAGTTCCGGGCCGAGTGGTGGGCCGGGATTGGCCTGTCCGCCGGGGACGAGTACTTCGATCGTATCTACCATACGTAACCGAAACCTCGCCGGAGTTTTAAGGATTTTCTTTTGCCGCGTCGCCGAACGGTGGATTTCGTCGCCGGGAGTGTCAACCGTTCACTCGGCGGTGTCCGCGAAAACGGCGGGAAAGTCGAGCGGAAAATCGGATTCGACTACGGCAGACTCACGCCGTGTCGTCCCAAGAACTGGCTCGCGTTCTTTATCTCGACCGGACTCCCGATGAGCCGGAACCGTTCGTCGTCCATCTGGACGATGGTCAGCATGAACTTGCATTCGAGTTCGCTACGAATCCCGCTAAGAGCGCTTCGGTGGAGGACGATCTGCGTGCTATCGCGGAGATGAACCGGATTCGGCATTTACGTATGTGTGGGTTCGCAGGGCGCAACCTATTAACGTGTCGAAATACGCGACGGAATCTCACTGACCAGAAGGAACAAGTTTTTCGGCGGTCACGGCCGACGTGTTGCTAATGGGACTGGAGGAGGAAATCGAAGCACTCCGCGAGGAAATCTCGGACACGCCGTACAACAAGTCCACCGAGAGCCACATCGGTCGGCTGAAGGCGAAACTCGCGGAGAAAAAGGAGAAGCTACAGAACCAGTCCTCCGCCGGTGGTGGAGAGGGCTACGCCGTCGAGAAGACGGGCGACGCAACTGTCGCGTTCGTCGGCTTCCCGAGCGTCGGCAAATCGACGCTGTTGAACTCGCTCACTGCCGCGGATAGCGAAGTCGGTTCCTACGATTTCACCACGCTCAACGTGAACCCGGGGATGTTACAGTACAACGGCGGGAACATCCAACTCCTCGACGTCCCCGGCCTCATCGAGGGTGCGGCCCACGGCCGCGGGGGTGGACAGGAAGTCCTGTCAGTCGTCCGGGCCGCGGACCTCGTGGTGTTCGTGCTTTCGGTCTTCGAAATCGACCAGTACGAGCGGCTTCGAGAGGAACTGTACGAGAACAAGATTCGACTCGACTCCACGCCGCCCAGCATCTCCATCGCGAAGAAAGGCCGGGGCGGAATCAGGGTGACGTCCAGTGCGGACCAGGACATCTCCGAGAACGTCATCAAGGAAGTCCTCCGCGAGCGCGGGTACGTGAACGCGAACATCACTCTCCGCGAGAAGGTGGACATCGACCGCCTCATCGACGGCATCATGGACAACCGCGTCTACATCCCCTCGATGGTTACGGTGAACAAGGTCGACCTCATCGAACACGACTACGCGGAAACCGTCCGCGAACGACTGCGAGATCACGACATCGACCCCGACGAGGCCGTGTTCATCAGCGCGGAAAAGGAGAAAGGACTCGACGTACTGCGGGAGAAAATCTGGGACGAACTCGGCCTGATGCGGATATACATGGACAAGCCGGGACGCGGCGTCGATTACGAGGAACCGCTCGTCCTTCCGAAGGGAAGCACCATCGAGGACGCCTGTAACTACCTCGGCGGCGAGATGCAACAGCGGTTCCGGTTCGCCCGCGTCAGCGGACCGAGCGCGAAACACGACGAACAGCAGGTCGGCGTGGAACACGAACTCGCGGACGAAGACGTCCTCCGACTCATCCTTCGAAAGTGAGCCCCACCGTTCCGCACGCACCGCTCTCCCCGGAATGGCGTCGGCGACTCGTCCTTCTCGCGCTGCTTTTCGTCCCGTGGACGGTTCTCGTCGCGCCCGGCGGCACGACGCTCGTCTTTCCGTGGGGGCTGTTGAATCCGACGACCTACCACGTCACGACGCTTCCCGACTACCTGTTCGTTCTCACGTCCGGCCTCCCCCGGCAACTCCTCGCGTGGCCGCTGAGCGTGTGTCTGTATCTCCTCGCCGTCCTGAGTTCGTTCGCCGGACGGTTCGAAGACAGACGGGTGACCGGTTGGTTGCTCGTGTTCGCGGGGATAACGTACGTGAGTTTCTCGCTCCGATTCGTCCATCGAACGGGATACGTCGTCCCGCTCGGGCCGGTCTGTCTCTGGTCGTGTGCGTGGTGGTTCCATCGATCCGACCTCGGAAAAATTATGGTGTAGTTCGCATGCGTGCATGCGCGAAACGCGCGAGTAACGATTAATTTCCTCTCGAAGTTCCGCGAGCGGTACCCTTTTCGCTTCGGAGCGGGTGGTTTCGGACGTATGAGCGGGACATTCGATCACGTGATGATGCGTGTAGAGGACTTGGACGAATCGCTCGACTGGTACGAAACGCACCTCGGTTACGAGGAGAAGGGTCGCTGGGAGGCGGACACGTTCACGAACGTCTTTCTCGGCCCGGAGAACGTCCACGACGACGGTGCCGTCCTCGAACTCACGTACAACCACGACGACCGGTCGTACGAGATGGGCGACGCGTGGGGACACATCGCGGTACGCGTCCCCGAAGACGAACTCGAATCGTCGTACCAGCAACTGATGGACGAGGGCGTCGAGGACTACCGCGACCCCGAATCCTGTGGCGGACGCTACGCCTTCGTCAAAGACCCCGACGGACACGAGATAGAGATCGTAAAGCGCGATTACGGCGAGAAGTGGAGCATCGACCACACGATGATGCGCGTCGAGGACGCCGACGAGGCGCTCGGCTTCTGGACGCGGAAGTTCGAGTACGAACACACCGGCCGTTGGGAGTCGGATTCGTTCGCGAACTACTTCATGAAACCCGAGGAGGCCGCCGAGGAAGCGATGGCGGTCGAACTCACGTACAACTACGACGGCCGATCCTACGAGATGGGAGACGCGTGGGGGCACCTCGCGGTGCGTGCTGACGACCTCCACGAGACGTGGGAGTCCCTGATGGAGCGCGAGGCGGACGACTACCGCGACCCCGAATCGTGCGACGACAGGTACGCGTTTACGAAGGACCAAGACGGCCACGAGATCGAGATCGTCGTACGGGAGTAGGCCGCTCGCGGACGAATACTGTATTCTCGCGAACGCCTGTTTTTCGAGACAAAACACACGAGTAGATGAAAATACCGTCCATATTATAATCATCGTTCGATTTCATATCTCTGCGATCCATCCCGCTTTCACTCGACGCGATTCGTCCTGCACACTTAAAGACTGGAATGGTGAATCGTTTCATTAATGAGGTGTTGTTCTCGTTCGGCCACGATCGAAACGCCGTTAGAAGTCCATTATCTTACCTTTCCGTAAAATCTCATTAGGGCCGCTATTGCCCGAATTCAGGCATATGAGTGTCTGGGGGGTGATTTTATACCACAAAGCATTTATAACAAGGGACTAACGTTCTTCCTGTACCCCTACCCATGGTGGCAAATGGAGTACCACTTCCTCCCGAGTCGGTTCGGGTCGGACGGAATGTCTACACGGTCGTGGGAAAGAACGTGTCGCCGTACGAGAAACAAACAAAGAGAAAGCATGACAGGAAATAATAACAAGGTTCGCAGCCTCGCGCTGACCGCGATGCTCGTGCTGTCGGTCTTCGCCGGCACCATGGCGTTCGCAGGCTCGGCCGCCGCAGCGTCGTCAGACACCACCATTTCGTCTGGCACCGTTGTCTATCAAGGCCAAGTCGGAGAAGTGTCTGCGAACAGTAGTAGTACAGCCACCCTCAGCAAGGGTAAAGATGGAAACGACGGGTTCGTAGATAGCTATACTACGGGCAGCAGCAACACGTCCTTCAACATCAGTACGGATGAGCTCTCGCCCGGCTTCTACAACCTCAGTGGAGCGAACACGGACTTCAGCTTCCAAGTCGTCAAGCAGACGTTCTCGGTCGAGGCCGACTCAACCTCCGTCAAGAACGCTGGCGACGACAGCAAGCTCACGTTCTCCATCGAGGACTCGAACCGCGAGGACTTCAACGTCTCCGTCACCTCGGACGAAATCGACGAAGACTGGTCCAAGAGCTACTCGAACCTCTACGAAGAGGGCGACGGCACGCACGAGTTCGTAGTTGACTTCGGTGCCATCAGCGACCTCGAACCGGGGACCTACAACGTCACCGTCAGCGTCGACGACACGACCGCATCCCAGACCTTCGAAATCACGGTCGAAGATGCTGGTGACGTCTCGGCCCAGTTCCAGGACAGCGTCTACAGTGTCCCGCGCGGTGACATCGTCCCGATTACGGTGTCCCTCGAGAACACGAAGAACGCTCACGTCGTCATCGGTGACAAGGAGAAGGACAACTTCGAGATCAATGCAACCGTCACCGACGGTGACGACGACGGTCTCGTCACGCTCTACCTAAACACCTACCGCACGACGAACGCTACCGCCGACAACGTTCTGTACGTTTCGTCCTCGAGCGACGACTCCGCGACGGCTCACTGGAACAGCACCGAGCTCGACTCGCCGCTCGCAGTCACGTCGGGTGACTACGCGTACGAGATGACGGTCAACACGACGTCGTCCAACCCCGACGACGTTTCGTCGCTCTCGGTCAGCGACCGTTCCACGAACGATGTCAATTCGTGGGTCGCACCCGAAAATGCCGACCTAGACGATGTCTCGGAACTGACTGACGCGGTCACCCAGCGCAACAGCGTTGCAAAGGGCGACCAGCTCGTCTTCCAAGTCGACGCCACCGGTATCTACGGCGCTCTCGAGAACGAATCGAACATGGCAGAGAACGTCAGCGACGTTCCCGGCCTCTCGTTCAAAGTGACGGAGAAGAACCCCGAACCGAACAGTGTCGCGGATTCGTTCAACACCACCCAGAGCGGCGTTTCGCTGCTCTCGGACGGTGCAAACGAAACGCTCTACGTAATCGTTGACACGAACGATGTCGACGCTGCGGTCAGCGATGACGACCTCTACGGCGAGTGGACGGCCAAGTTCACGGTCGACGACGACGACTACCGTGTCGCACCCGACAGCAGTCAGTCCGTCTCGACGACTGTCTCGATCGAGGAAGCGACGCTCGAGCTGAACGAGGGCAACGAAATCAGTGCCGCGCCATCGGACAACCAGTCCATCGCAGGCACGACCAACCTCGCGCCCGGCACCAAGGTGACGATTCAGTCCCGTGCATCGGGTGTCTTCTTCATGGACCAGGACGTCAAAGTCAACCAGGACGGCACGTTCTCGGGCATGTTCGACTTCAGCGGCTACGACAACGGTACCGAATTCAGCGTGAAATCGATGGTGAACGGTCACACCGATTCCGTCAGCGGCACGCTGAACCAGAACGCCGACGAACCGGAAACGACGACTACGACGACCACGACGACCACGACCACGACCACGACGACGTCCTCGGAGACGACCACCTCGTCCTCGGAGACGACCACCTCGTCCTCCGAAAAGACGACCACCTCGTCCACGGAAGAATCCACCACGACGAACGACGATGGTCAGCCCGGATTCGGCGTCGCAATCTCCGTCGTTGCACTCCTCGCGGCTGCGCTCCTCGCGCTCCGCCGAGAGAACTAAATCGGACACCGAGTCTGGTTTCGACTGACGAAAACTACTTCATTTTTCGCACACTCGACCCGTGAGCGGCGGCGCTATCGAACGTGCTGAAATCGAGAAAACGAACCGTTCTATGCGACGTCGAGCAGGTCGCTCGGTGCGTCCGCGAGCGATTCCAACGCGTCCGCTTCGATGTGGTGTAAGTCGCCCGGAACGACGAGGAGATGCAGCGGGTCGCCGAAATCGCCGGTCGCGAGTTCCGAGAGTCGGTCGGCGTGGACCAGCGGGTCGGGGCTTCCGGCACGTGCGACGACGACGGCGAGCACGTCGTCGTAGCCGTCAGCGAGGAGTTCCGCCGCGTGGCTCGCCGTCATGTACTCGTCTTCCTCGGTTTCTTCTCCCTTTCTCGGGTTCCAACCGACTTTGATGTCGAGGTAGACGAGCGTGTGCAGGCCTCGCTCGCGGTTGTCGTCCAGCACGTCGGTCACGCTGGCAGGGAGGCCGTCCGCGCCGTGTGCGTACTCGAACGGCAGCGTGGTGGCTTTCCCGAAGCGATAGTTTTGCAGACCGGTGAGGCCGCTGGCCGCGGATTCGGCGGTCGGCGCGTGGATCACTCGCGTGTCGATACCGCGGTCCTCGGCGCGGAGTCTGAGGTCGACGTGCGTGGTGGAGATCATCGTGTCGCCGGCGGTGAGGAAGGCGGCGTGACCCGTTTCGGCGGCGGCGAGGATGTCCTCGGGGTCCTGTTCGACGCCGGCGCGGTCTCGAACCTCGATGGCCGTGTCGTGGAACGCTTCGAGGTCGGTCACGTCGGCACCGATGAGTTTGCTGGTGTAGAATTCGGCGAAGACGCCGTCGGCGTCCGCGACTGCGTCACGGCCCTCGACGGTAATCGAGCGCTCGTCGTACAGGCCGAGTCCGATGAAGGTGAGCATGCAGGGTGTTGGAATGAGGGACGTTTAAGGGGTGCGACCCGAAGCGTCAGCGTTAACGCCCGGTTCCGGCTACCATGACGTATGGACGTACCGTGCGTGCGCGTCGAACGGAGACAGGGGGAGGCGGCGCGCCGAGAACTCGCGGCGTCGGATCTGATAGTGGACGAGGTGGAAATCGTCGTCAAGGACGGCTGGCTTTACATCCCGGTCACGGATCCCGACGCGGTGTCGGAGAAGTTCGAGGTGGTCAGTCACGACCTCCCCACGCGGACGACGCAGCAGATGCCCGCCGACATCCTCGGCTTCGAACCGAGCTACGAGCGACTGGGCGAAATCGTCCTCATCGACGAGGAGGACCCCGAACGGGCGAACGAAATCGCGGAAGCGGTGGTTTCCTCCTCCCTCCCGGTCGGGACGGTGCTCAACCGCGCGTCGAAGGTGAAAGGCGAGACTCGCGTGCGCGACTGGGACGTGCTGGCCGGGAACGGCACCGAAACCGTCCATCGCGAATATGGCTGCGAATTCCTGTTGGACGTCGCGCGCGTGTACTTTTCCCCCCGACTCGCCACGGAGCGCCATCGCGTCGCTGAGCATGTCGAACCGGACGAACGCGCCTTCGACATGTTCGCGGGGGTGGGACCGTTCGTGGTTCCGTTCGCGAAGCGCGGTGCGACGGTCGTCGGCGCGGATGTGAACGACGTCGCCATCGACTACCTCCGCGAGAACGCTCGCCGGAACGGGGTGGAAGACCGTGTGACGGCGATCTGCGGAGACGTTCGGGAGACGGCGGCGGAGTACGAAAACTGGGCCGACCGCCTCGTCATGAACCTCCCGCACAGCGCGAACGAGTTCCTCGACACGGCGGTTCGCCTCGCAGGCGACGACTGCGTCGTTCACTACTACGACATTCAGCACGAGGACGACCCGTTCGGACCGGGAGAGGAAGCGATTCGCGCGGCGGCAGAGCCGGAGTACGACGTCTCGGTCGAGACGCGGCAGTCGGTGCGATCGTACGCGCCACACGAACTCAACGTCTGTCTGGACGTGCGATTGACGCGGTAGCGGGATGAATTAACACCACACGGCGCGGGCGTTTCGCAACCCTTATGCACTCCGTGGTGTCTACGTTGTAATGCAGTTAGACGCCCCACGCACGGGACGTAAACGCACGTGTGTGCCGGTGTTCGACCGAACGAAGTGAGGTCGAGCTCGGGACGCGAACGAAGTGAGCGTGCCGGTGTAGCTCAGACTGGCTAGAGCGATTCCTTCGTAAGGAATAGGCCGAGGGTTCAAATCCCTCCACCGGCTTACTTTTCAGCGAACTACTTGGTGAGTGGTGAGTTTTTGGAGGGATTGGAATCAGGGAGTGAAGCGAACGAAGTGAGTGGAACGACCGTGGTTCAAATCCCTCCACCGGCTTACTTTTCAGCGAACTACTTGGTGAACGGTGAGTTTTTGGAGGAGTTGAACAACGGTGTGAACGGTAGTTTCACCCGACTTCCAACTCGCAGAACGATAAGTTCCAGTTCTCCTCGTCGGCCAGTCGTCGTCCGTTGACCGTCCACTCCTCGCCGGACCCGCCGACGGGGCGGGCCGAGAACCAGTAGGCGGAGGTCAACCGCGAGAGCGGGAACCGGTCGGTCGGCAGGAATCCGTGTTCCGCCAGTACGGACCGGGGGAGCGTGGTTCCCGCCGCGGCGACGACGTCGGCGTCGCTGTAGACCGAGAGGAGGTGCCCGAAGAGCGCGGAGAGCGCCCGATTCCTCGATGGTCCGCCGGAAACCGGGAGCACGTCCGAGATGTGAACGATGGTTTGGTCCGTCCCGCGCTGTTCGCCGACGACGACGGCAACCGGGCCGTCCTCGCCGCGGTGGACGTAGGTCGTGTACTTGTAGCGGGGGTTTCGAAAGCGCCACGCGAAGAACTCCTCGTCGCGCACGGCGTGGGCGAGCGAGGTTCGTTGCGTGGCAGCGATGTCGGCGAGCATGGTCGGGTGGAGGTCGTCGTAGCGGTCGATGACGGCGTCCGATGCCGACGAAAACAACTGGTCGCGGGCGGCGAGATAACCCCGAATCGCGGGGAGCGCGGCGCTCGCAATCGGCGAATCGGTCAGGGCAGTGGGGTTCTGCACGCGGTAGTGTTCGGTGAAGTTCGTGAGAACGCCGTCTCGGAGGGAGAGTTTGTCGGCCAACTTCTCCAGTCCCGCTTTCACGGCCTCGTTCGGGAATCCGACGACGATGGACGGTTCTCGCGGGCCGTAGTAGTCGTAGACGTGTTTCGCCATCCGGGTGAACAACCCCTGTCGGCGGTGGTCCGGGTGGACCATTGGGTCCACCTGCACCAGCGCGAGTTCGCGCGTTCCGCCGACCGAGAGGGGAATCGGAAGGCTCGGTCGGGCACCGACGACGTTCCCGTCCCGCTCCGCGACACAAATCGGGACGTGTGACAGATACGGGTTGTCCCGGAACTTCCAGTCGAACCATTCGCCGCGGCCTCGACGGTCACCGAACACGGTTTCGTACAACGCCAGCACGCCCGAGCGGTCGTTGGGGGCGTACTGACGGACGACGTACGACCCGTCGGTTCCAGCGTCGGCGGTTGCCATCTCGTCGGCCATCGGGAAGTGGACGACCACGTCCGACGTAAATCGAGACGGTCGTTCAGGTATGTAGGTTCACGCTTCGGCAGCGAACGGAGGATACGGCTTCCCTGCTTCGATGGAAGAGATGGCGTAAATCGTTCCCCGACTGGCTCCACGGATGAACGATGCTCCGCGTTTTTCATGGGGTGTATCGGGTATGTCCGCATGAAGGCAGACTCGTTTTCGGTCGCGACCCGGACGGGGAACGTCGCGCGACTGTACGACGAAACCGCGGAGCACCACGCGGGGAAACTCGCGCTCGAAACGGACGGCGAACGGTACACGCACGTCGAACTTCGGGACCGTTCCGCGCGCTTTGCGGGCGGATTACGCGCTCGGGGGTTTCGCCCCGGCGACCGAATCGCACTCTTTCTCCCCAACTGTCCGGAGTTCGTCGTCGCGGCCCTCGGCGCGTTGAAGGCGGGGACGCCGTTCGTCCCGATGAACCCCCAGTATCGAACACGGGAAGTCGCCTACCGATTGGAGGACAGCGACGCGAAGGCCGTCGTCGTGGACGAATCGCTCCGCGAGACCGCCTTCGATGCGATACGGCAGGTCGATACCGACCCGCTGGTCGTCGGGCGACAGGCGGGAGACGGAAGAGAGGACGACAAGGTGGGAAGAGAGGACGATGAGACGGGGGGGGAGAATGATGAGGTGGAGAGCGAGGAAGTCCCCTTCGAAGCGGTGGACGACGACCCGTTCGTCGCCGATCGAACGTCCGACGACGTGGCGATGCAACCGTACACCAGCGGCACGACGGGGAGACCGAAAGGCGTCCTGTTGACCCATCGAAACCTCCGGGCACAGTCGTTCATGGGTTTCGAGCGAACGGTCCTCGACGCCGACGAGGAGCGGTTTCTGTCGGTTCTGCCGTTGTCGCACATCGCGGGGTTCATCAACCGGACGTGGCAACCCCTCGTTCGGGGTGCCAGCGTGTTTCTCCGCGATTCCGAGTCGTGGGATCCCGAGGATGCGATGGCGACCATCGAGGACGAACGGATCACGAAGTTCGGAGCAGTCGCCGCGATGTACGTCGATATCGTCGAGCACGAGTCCTTCGGCGAGTACGACCTGTCGAGCCTGAAGGAGTCGATGGAGGGCGGCGCGACGATGCCGACGCCGGTTCAACAGACGTTCGAGGACGGCGTCGGCGTGGAACTGTTCGAGGCGTACGGATTGACCGAGACGGGTGGCGGCACGCACGCCGGAATCAACGCGACGTTCGGGCCGCGCTCGGGCACCATCGGACAGCCGTTTCGTGCGACGGACTGTTTGGTGGTCGACGAGGAGGGCGAGGAGGTTTCGCCGGGCGAAGCGGGAGAACTGCTCGTCCGCGGGCCACACGTCATGGCCGGCTATCACGAGCGACCGAAGGCGACCGAGGAAGCGTTCACCGACGGCGGCTACTTCAAGACCGGTGACATCGTGCGTCGCGACGAGGACAACTACTACGAGGTTCTGGGACGGAAATCGGACCGCATCGTGACCGCGGGCTACAACGTTTATCCGCAGGAAGTTGAAGAAGTGCTCTACGACCATCCCGACGTGTCCGAGGCGGCCGTGGTCGGGAAACCGGATGAGCGGCGCGGCGAAACCATCGTGGCGTACGTCGTTCCGACCACCGGCGTGACACCGGACGCGAACCGACTGCGCGAGCACTGTCTGAAGACGATGGCGGCCTACAAACATCCGCGCGAAATCGAGTTCGTCGGGACGCTCCCGCGGACGACGAGCGGGAAGGTCCAGCGATTCGAACTCGGTGGACAGGCGGACGATTGAGTTCCGCGACGTCCTACCGGAAGACTGCGTGGGATGATGAACCGTCGTCGTCGAGAGGGGAAACGAGGAGTCGGTCAGTAGCCATCGATGGCAGTGCCGTACTCCGGCTTGCAGGCATCCGCTGTTTTTCGGGTAGGGCGACCCTATCTCGGCGAACGAGCCCACAACGACCACACGATTTCTCGTCCGATTTCGAGCGAGAGAAATCGGACGGTAGAACGCTCAAAACGCATCACAAGACTTTTTGACGGTTCTTTCAAACGAGGAAGCCCCTCAATGAACGGCCGTGGACTCGACAGAACCGTCGAAACTATCTACGCTGTTTTTTCCCGTTGGCGTCGGAGAAGGGAGTACCATGAGAGTTACACCGCGGAGACTCCTCGCAACCATGTCGATAGTCGCCCTCCTCCTCAGCGCAAGCGCGGGCGTCGCGCTCGCCGATGGACAGGCCACCGACAGCACCGTCACGAAAGTGGGTGGACAGGACATCACCATCAGCGACGCCACGATAACCGTCGCGGACACGACCCTGTCCGGGCCGGGATTCCCGAACCTCGACGTCGACCAGCAACAGTACACGCTCGAATGCTCCACGATGTCCATCGACGGCCTTCACGTCTCGTTCGACGGGAAGACCTACGAGGTCGGCCACGTGAACGTGACGCTGAAGAACATCGGCCTGACGCTCGAAAACGTTCACGTCTCGAACAGCGACGAAGCGTAGATACGACCGCCGAGAACCCTTTTATCCGGTCGCGTTGCCGTTCGTCGTCGAACTGTCGTTCACCGTCGCGTTGTCCTTCCCCGTCGAATTATCGAGCCACTGCCGATACTCATCCCTCGGGAGGACGCGAACGTTCGTTCGCATGCGGGCGTGACCGGTTCCACAGAACTCGGCGCAGTAGCCGCGGTACGTTCCCGGTTCGAAAACGCGCGTGTGGATCACCGTCGTTTTACTGGGAAACACGTCCTGTTTGACCCCGAGTTGCGGGACGAACAGGGCGTGTATCACGTCCGCGGAGGTCATCCGAACGTAGATGTCGGTGTGTGCCGGGAGGACGAGCTCGTCGTGCGTCGTGACGTTCGTCCCCGGATAGTCGAACTGCCATCCCCACTGGTAGGCGAGGGCGCGAACCGTCACGGTGTCGTTCCCGTTCGCGGCGTCGGCGAGGCCCGCCTTCGCGCCGCCGTCCGCCCCCGCGCCGCCCGACGGTTGGGTCGGCGTGATGTACGGACTCGTCAGCACGGTGAACGCGGCGACGCCGACGAACAGCAGGATGATGGCGGTTGCGATCGTCCACGTGATTTCCAGCGGCGGGTCTTCCGCCGTCGGAAGCGGATCGTCGTTGTTCCGAAACCGGAAGACCGCGTAGGCCAGAATGATTTCGACGAAGAGCGTCAGCGGCAGCGCCACGTAGGCGAGTTGGAAGTTGAGCGAGTCGATGAGGCGTTTGTTGACCGACTGTGCGACCGCTGGCTGGACGGCGGCGATTCCGGCGACGACGAACAGGCACACCAGCGTCCCCCACCGAGATGCCCCCCTGCGACGAACTCGCATCGTTCCCGAGTCAACAGACGTGCGGATATAGCTATCGTGCGCTCGGTGAACTGTATTTTATGTGTCAGAAATGGCGAACGCGCCCTGCGCTTTTATCGTGGTCGCCATTGACACGAGTGAGTATGCACGAGGGGTGGGGGACGAGCGAACGCTACCGGGAGGGGTTCCGACGATGAATCGAGCGCTGGTCGAGTTCACTGCACTCTTCCTCGTCGTCGCCGGTTGTTGGCTACTCGCGCGACGGTCACAGGGGCGGGCCGCGGAACCGGACGGCGGCTATCCCGCGCGGCGCGAGTTCGACTTCGACCTCGGTTCGGTGTGGCGAGGTATCACCCACTGGACGACGACGACGAACCACCGAGAAATCGGGACGCTGTACATCATCTTCGGGACGTTTGCGGCGCTCTGGGGCGGCATCGAAGCCATGATGATGCGGACGGAGTTGCTGACGCCCAACGCGAGCATCTGGTCCACCGAGACGTACAACGCGCTGTTCACCTCACACGGCCTCACGATGCTGTTCTTCTTCGTCACGCCGGTGTTCTTCGGCATCGCGAACTACTTCCTTCCGCTACTCATCGGCGCGGACGACATGGCGTTCCCGCGCCTGAACGCCATCGGGTTCTGGCTGCTTCCTCCCTCGCTGCTTCTCGTTCGTGGCGGCCTTCCAGCACAGGTCGTCGGCCAGTTCCTCCGCCTGTTCGGCGTCCACGGACCCCTCTTCGAGTTCTTCTGGACGCTCCGCGACCCGGAACTCGGGTGGACGCTGTACACGCCGCTTTCCATCCAGAGTACGAACCCGCAGATAGATTTCCTGCTCCTCGGCCTGCACCTGTCCGGCATCGCCACCACCCTCGGGGCCATCAACTTCATCGTCACCATCTTCTACGAGCGCGCCGAGGACATCGGGTTCGACTCCCTCGACATCTTCGTCTGGAACATCCTCGTGACGAGCGGGATAATCATCTTCGCCTTCCCGCTGCTCGGAAGCGCCGCCCTCATGCTTCTTTCCGACCGGGTACTCGGGACGACGTTCTACGCGCCACAGGGCGGCGGACCGCTCCTCTGGCAACACCTGTTCTGGTTCTTCGGTCACCCCGAGGTGTACATCATCTTCCTCCCTGCGGCGGGGCTGATGAGCTTCATCCTCCCGAAGTTCGCGGGCCGGAAGCTGTTCGGGTTCAAGTTCATCGTCTACTCCACGATGGGTATCGGCGTGCTCTCGTTCGGCGTCTGGGCCCATCACATGTTCACGACGGGCATCGACCCGCGCCTTCGCGCGAGTTTCATGGCCGTCTCCATCGCCATCGCGGTGCCGAGCGCCATCAAGACGTTCAACTGGATAACGACGATCTGGTCGGGGCGGGTTCGGCTCACGGCACCGATGGTGCTCTGTATCAGCAGCATCGGCACCTTCGTCGTCGGCGGCGTGACGGGCGTCTTCCTCGCGGCCATCCCGGTCGACATCGTCTTCCACGGCACCTACTACGTCGTCGGTCACTTCCACATGATTCTGATGGGTATCATCCCGTTCATGATGGTCGCCGCGAGCTACTTCTGGTACCCCATCCTGACGGGGCGGATGTACGACCGCCAACTCGCGCTGTTTCAGTCCCTGCTGTTCGTCGTCGGGTCCGTCGTCACCTTCGGGACGCTCATCGTCATGGGTCTGCTGAGCCTCCCGCGACGCTACGCCGTCTACCCGCCCGAGTTCGTACCGTTCCAGCAGGTCGCCACCATCGGCGCGTACCTCATCGGCATCTCGGTGTTGTTGTGGCTCTACAACATGCTCTGGTCCTACTGGAACGGGAGGCCGGTCCAAACCGCCGACGTGTGGGGGCTAAAGCGCACCCACCAGTTCACCCGCGAGTGGCAGTGGTTCGAACGGCGGTTGGAGGCCAAATACGGCATCGAACCGACCGAACCCGAGACGACCCGACCCTCCTCGACGAGCGTCCCCGGCGAAGGGAGCCCCAACGTCCTCGTCGGCGTCGAACCGCTGGTCAACACGCTTCCGCGCGTCGCGGGCGCGGCGGCCATCGGCGGTTTCGTCGGGACCATGCTCATGTCCGGCGTGCTGTTCACCGCGACGATTCTCGGCGTCTTCGACCTCTCCTCGTTTTCCGACCTCGCGGGATTCATCGGCGAGCAGAGCGTCGTAGTCGGCTATCTCCTCTTCCTCGTCGGGGGGATGACGACGTGGGCGCTCCTCTTCGCCGTCTTGGCCGAATACCTCCCGGGCGGTCCGCGCATCGTCACCGGATTGGCGTTCGCCACGATAATCTCCGCCGGGTTCGGGTTGGCCTTCTACACCGGGCAGACCGGGCTTCAGCTCCTCGCGTACGGCGTGTTCGTCCTCATCGCCCACTGGTTCTACGGCTTCGGACTGTCCGCCACGTTCGAGTACCTCGCCGAACGCTGGGGGGTTAGCTGATGAGCGACGGCGAGCGCCACGTGGAACCCATCGACGACGAGAGTCCGCTCTCCGAGACGCTGTTGACCTACGGCGCGCCGTTTTTCGGAACGCTCCTCGTCGCCGTCGGCATCGCCGGCGGGACGCTGGGGGGCTACGCAGTCGTCCAATCCCAGTTGAACCTCTGTGGAAGCCCGTCCATCGTCGTTTACTCGCCCGGCGCGACGGAGCAGTTGACGGCGGCGACGCGGGAGGACCCCCTCCGACGGTTCGGAATCGAGGAGCTTTCGCCCGCGGAACGTCGGGCGTTCGAGGACGCGCTCGAAAATCCTCGGGACATCGGCGAGGTCAACGGCCGGTTCGTCCATCGGCAAGCGTTCGATCGGGGCGTTCTGGTCACGTCCGGCGGGACCACCCGGTACGTGACCATTTCCTCCGCGAACCCGTGTCTCGCCGTGGACCCGCTCCTGTTCCCGCTCGGCGTGGTGTCCATCCTCCTTGGCGCGCTCGGGATTCTCACGCCGCCGCTGTACCGAAAGCTCCTCGAACGCGAGGAGCGAGCACGCGAGGCGAATCGCTAACTTTCGCTCGCGTATATCGTGGTGCCCGTCGTTCGTTCTTTGGGGGAACCATGACACAGAAACCGACCGGGCACGTTTCCCGGGTGACGCATTTCGCGCTGATAGTCGGAGACCAGGAAGAAGCCCTCGACTTCTACACCGAGACGCTCGGCTTCGAGAAGAAGGAGGACAGCGAGATGGGCGAGGACAGATGGCTCACCGTCGCACCCGCCGGACGCGAGGGCGTCCACATCATCCTCAGGTCGCCGGACTGGTTCGACGGCCGGGACGCCGATCGATACGAACGCGTGGTCGGCCACAATCCGATGATCGGTTTGGAAGTGGACGACTGTCACGCGACCTACGAGGAGTTAGGCGCTCGCGGCGTCGAGTTCGCGTCCGAACCGCGGGAACGGGAGTACGGCGTCGAAGTTATCGCGCTCGACCCGGAGGGGAACGAGCTCCTCTTCGTCGAACCGGCGCGGGAGTGACTCACCCCGCCACGCTCGACCCGACGTACAGCACGACGACGAGGAAAATCCAGACGGCGTCCACGAAGTGCCAGTACATCGAGACGGTGCTGACCGACGTGTCCCGCTCCGAATCGTATTGGCCGCGCAACGCCCGCCCGAGGAGGACGAACAACAGAATCACGCCGAGCGTGACGTGAAGGCCGTGCAGCCCCGTCAGGCCGTAAAACGCGCTGCCGAACAGTCCCGAGGTCAGCGAAAAACCCTCTCCGACGATGAAGTCGTAGTACTCGTAGGCCTGCCCGGCGACGAAGCCGACCCCGAGGACGACGGTGACGCCGAGGAGCGCGAGGAAGCGGTTTCGCTTCCCCTTTCGAAGCGCGATATGCGAGAAGTGGAGCGTGAAACTGCTCAGGACGAGAATCGTCGTGTTGACGAGGAGGAGCGACGTCACCACGTCGGGCAGTTCCGTCGGCGGCCACGCTCCGGCGCGGACGAAGAAGTAGTAGGTGAACACCGCGCCGAACGTTCCGAGGTCGGTCAACAGGAACGTCACCATTGTCGCCTCGTAGGAGTATTTCTTCCGCTTGCTCGTCCCCCGTTGCCAATAGTTCCGGAGATAGGCTTGGTCGAGCCACCCGGCGAGTCCGACGACGAGGACGACGAACCCGACGACTGCGAGGGCGACGCCGGCGATTTGCGGAAATACGTCCGAGACGGTACCCAGTATCGCGAGCGCGATGCCGAGGTACAGGGCTCCTGCACCGGCCGCGCCGACGATGGGCCATCGGCTCCGTTCGTGATGCGCCGATTCGTCGTCGTGCGCGGACGCATCGGACGCCGCTGTGTCGGCCATAGCCGATAGAGACACGCCGTCGAACGGCAAAAATTCGACGGCGATTTTACAGCAGGTGCGCGCCGTCGAAGGAGACGTTCGTTCGGTTCGGAAGGGCGTCCTCGACGCCGACGGCGAAGACGGTTTCCCCGAGCATGGCCATGCTCGCCGCGCCGCCCGCGGCCTCCACGTCGGCCACGGTGTCCCGGACCCGCTCCGTCGGCAGTTCGATTTCGCGCGCGAACGACCACGCATCCCGCGTGAGGCGTTCCAGGGACGGTTCGTGGGGAAGGGCATCGAGCGTCTTTCCGCCGACGCGTCCGATTCGCGCCATCAGGTTGGCGTCGCCCAGCGCCTCGCTGGTCGCCATCCCGCCGAACGAGACGTACTCGATGGTGTCGGTCGGTTCCCAGCGGCGGCGGCCCGACCCCTTGTTCATCAACGCGCCGCCGGCCGTCTGGATGAACACGTCGCCCAGTCCGGTTCCGGCGTTCACTTCGGCGACGTGCGACGCCTGCACGAGGTCCTCCCGCGAACGCCCGAGGTCGAACTCCTCGTTCGCCGCCAGCGCGGTTGCGAGGGTGGCCGCCCCGCTCGCGCCAAAGCCGCATCCGATGGGAATCCCGGCTTCGAGGTCCACGCGGGCGGAGAGCCCCAACCCGTCGAGGACGCCGGAGACGGGGTCGAACTCCGTCGTCTCGCCGTCGAGTCGTATCTCGGTTTCGTCCGCGGACCGTACCGACGCGACGATACCGTCCTCGATGGCCATGCTCGCGCCTCTCGATTCGTCGGCTGACTCGGCCGGTGCGAACACCGCCGTCACGCTTCCGGGAGCGAACGCTCTCATATCCCTATCGAGGCGAAAACGGTCCTTCAATCCCCCTGTCTACGGACTGCCGTCTGAAAATCGCCCCCGGCGGCGGGTTTAGACCGCGTATAAAACGGCGGGCGGCGTTCACATCGCGCCGTCGTCGAATTCGAGCGTCACGTCGAGGAGGTCGGAGAGAACGTCGGGGAACGAGACGACCTCCACCCGTTCTTCCTGCTCGTGAAGGCGGACGATTCCGGCGGCGGTGAACCGTGGGATGTCCGTGTGATGGAGTTCCGTGTAGATGTGAACCTGTTCCTGTCCCGAAAGGGGTTCGCTCCGCTCCGCGTCCATCCACCCCGCGACGTTGTCGGCGAGACGGGTGACGGTGGTCTCCTCGTGCCGTCGGAGATGGTACAACGCGTACCGTCGGCGAGGTTCCGAGAGTATCTGCAACAGTACTCGTAACGAGTTGTCGTCGCCGTCCATTTCTTCGCTTACCGACACATGCGTTTTCAGCGGGTCGTAATAAAATACGTGGAACGGCTTCGTCGGGCAACGTTATAATCCCCGCTTGGGATGGTAGGGTATGGTCGACTTCCTGCCCTCCACCGTCGATTCCGTCGCGGACGAGGACCGCGACCCGCGAGTCGTCGGCGTCGACAGCGACGAGGCGGACGCGCTGGTCGCGGCGCTCTCCTCACAGACCGGCCGCGACATCCTCGCCGCACTGTACGAAGAGCCGGCGACGCCCGCGACCATCGCGGACCGCGTCGAGACGTCGCTTCAGAACGTCCAGTACCACCTCGGAAAGTTGGAAGAGGGAAATCTCGTGGAAGTCGCGGACACGGCCTACTCCAGCAAGGGCCGGGAAATGAAGGTGTACGCGCCGACGGCGGAACCGCTCGTCCTCTTCGCGGGAAACGAATCGGACACGGTCGGGCTGAAATCCGCCCTCTCGAACCTGTTCGGCGGCCTCGGAATCCTCGGACTGGCGAGCCTCGTCGTGCAGCGACTCGCCACGAACAGGCCGGTCATCGGCCCAATATTCCCAAAGTTCGGTGGGAGCTCCGACAGCGGGGACAAGGTGGCGACGACCGCGGCGGATGCTGGCTCGGGAGGTAGCGCCGGGAACGGGGCGACGACAACCCACGCGGCGGGCGGGGACGGGGGAACCACCCACGAAGCGGCCCGAACCACCGCTGAAGCCGCGACGACGACGGCACACGATGTGACGACGACGGCGGTGCACACGGCCACGACCACGACGCGAACCGTCGCCGAAAGCGCGTCGGGTGCCGGAATTCCGCCCGGTGTGCTCTTTTTCGCGGGCGGCGCGCTGATTCTCGTCCTCGCCGTCCTCGTCTGGTACCGGCGACGGTGAGTGGGGGCAACGTAACGGACTCGGCGTCGTCTCTAAGGGAATCGGCGTCGTCTCCCGGGACGGCCGATGCTCGACCCAGAAGCGACCCACCGGGCCGGAGCGATCGCCATCGTTTTCGGAGCGGCGACGGTCGTCGTCTCGCTTCCGCTCGTCATCGTCGGCATCGCTACCGTTTTCGGACGCACGGCGTCGGTTGCGGCGGCAGTAGACGTGCTGGTTCACGTCGTGCCGGTTGAGGCGGCACTCGGAAACCCACGGGGGCGACTCCCGATGGGACTCATCGGTCTCGGAGTCGGATGCTGGTCGCTCGGCGTCGGACTATGGGTACAGGGTCGCGCCGAGCGGCACGAAAAAACTGACGGATGAGTGGCAAGGAAACGTGTTGTGCGATGTGTTGATGTGTGGGTAGTTGATGGATGACGTGTGATATGTCACGACAACGCTGACCTCGCCACAATTCACCGATGGAGGTGATAGAACATATATGTACCTATTTGTGCCATATTGTTCACATTAGTCAGATGTTGTTCGGAATGGATAGTATGGCATCCGAAATCATTTGTCCCTCCTTCGTTTTCGGGGAAATATGGACGCATTCGAACGACTCGAAGCCCTGCTCCGGCAACTCCGTCGAAACGTGGGGGTCGAAACGGTGTACGGAACACCGATACAGATCGGCAATCGAACGATCATCCCCGTCGCGAAGGTCGGCTACGGGTTCGGTGGGGTCGGGGGCACGAACGGCAGTCGAATGGGCGGCGGCGCGGGGGCAGGGCCGGTCGGCGCGCTCGAAGTATCGCCCGAGGGAACGCGATTCGTGCGGTTTTCCGATTCGCGGCGGACGCTCGTGGCCCTCGGCGTCGGAATCGCCATCGGCCTCCTCGTCGGCTATCGAAACTGAACGGGTTCCCTCATCCCCCTATTTCGCGCTCAGCGGGATGTTCCAGTCGGTCGGAAGACGGCGAAGTCGAACCGGTCGATTCTCCTGAGACCGACGAACAACAGGACGGCGATACCCGCCGGAATCCAGTTTCCGAAGTAGGCGTTCATCGCGCCCCAGAGGATGACGAAGCTCACCATGTCGTCCAGCATGAACTCGCAGTCGTCGAGCCTGTCGCGGAGCGCCCGCCAGTCGAAGCCGAGTTCGACCAAACCGACCGCGACGGCACCGCTGACGATCCAGCCGAGATAGTTCACGAGCGGGACGCCGTAGTACGCCCCGCCGTCCGCGTACGTCCAGAATCCGAGCGCAACGGCCGCCGGGTCCAACACGAGGTCGATGACCACGACGACGGCGAGCGAGGCCGCGAATCGGGCGAACCGCGAGTCCGCCCGCGGACCGAGGAGAAGGAGACAGAGCAGGTAGCTGTTCAGCACGAGCGGGAAGAAGAACACCGGCAGTCCCGCCGGAACCGTCCCGAACAGCATCGGCCCGAGTTCGAGGACGTAGTGGAAATCGCCGTAGGGGAAGCCCGTCGTCACGCCGACGAACTCGATGAGGTAGGTGTACGCCGTGAGCAGGACGAGCGCGATACCCGCCCGCCGGTCCACGAGCGGCGCGAACCCGGCGACGAGCGGCGAGCGCATGACGAGCGTCCCGAAGATGATGAGGAAGGGGTTTCGCGCGAGCCATGCGGGAACCCACGCTTCGTAACCCACCACGAACAGCAGGGCACCGATGAGCGGGAAGACGACGGCGATGGTAAAGCGGTTCTCGCGGACGAGCGCGGATAACCGCGCCTCCGCTGCGCGTCTATCCACGGACGACACCCCACAGACCGCCCACGGTCAGGGCGGCCCCGACGGCGGTGTTGATGGCCGGATACCACCAGTAGGCGCGCGAGATGTTCACGTCGCGGACGACCCACGCGACGACGAGGAGGGGATACGCCAGCAGAAGCGCTCCGGCGCGAACGTCGAGGATCGCGAACAGGCCCGCCGCGAAGAGCCAGCAAATCGCACAGTAGGCGAGGGTTCGGGACTCGCCCAAAACCGTTGCAGTCGTTCGAATCCCGGCGCGACGGTCGGGGTCGATGTCGGGAATCGCGGAGAACGTGTGCATCCCCATGGCCCAGAGCCATCCCCCGACAACAGCGAGGAACGGCGGTTGCGTCCCGGACAGCGCGGCGTAGGCCGCCGCACCCGGAAGGACGTACAGTCCGTTCGAGAGCGAATCGAGGAACGGCGTCGTCTTGAACCGGAGCGGCGGCGCGGAGTACTCCGCGCCGAGGAGGAGAAAGCCGACGAGCCACGGCCACGCCGCGGACGGCGTGACGAGCAGGAATCCGACGCCGAGGGCGGCACAGACCGTGACCGCAATCGGAACCGTCCTGTCGCCGCGATACCGCGATTCCCGCTCCGCTTTCTTCGGGTTCCCCTCGTCGACGTCGGCGTCGAACACGTCGTTGATACCGTAGAGGAAGACGTTGGCCGGGAGGAGGAAGTAGACGAAGAGGGCGACCGAGATGGGGGAGAGCAAGTCGCCGACGGTGGACGCGCCGTAGGCGATGCCTACCAGTACCGGCCCGGCGAGATAGAGCCAGAAGCGCGGCCGCGACAGCGTGAGGAGGGAACGGAGCACGGTGGAAGTTAGTAATCCTCGACCATGGCGTCTGCGGTGTGCTGACCGCCGATGAGACACATCGGGACGCCGATGCCGGGCGTCGTGTACGACCCGGTGAAGTACAGGCCGTCGACCGTCGGCGAACGATGGCCGGGACGCATCGGCCCGGTCTGCAGGAGCGTGTGGGCGAGTCCCAGCGCGGTTCCCTTCGTGCTGTTGTATCGGTCGGCGAACTCCGAGACGGAGAAGGTCTTCTCGAAGACGATACGGTCGCGGAGCGAGACGCCCGTGTTCGCCTCGATGTCGTCCAACAGCTTTTCGCGGAACTGTTCGCGTATCGCCGGGCCGTCGGGGAGTCCGGGCGCGATGGGAACGAGCGCGAACAGGTTGCTGTGTCCCTCGGGCGCGACCGAATCGTCGGTTTCGCTCGGTACGCAGAGGTAGTAGGCCGGGTCGTCCGGCCACGCCGGATCGTCGAATATCTCCTCGAAGTGGTCGTTCCAGTCCTCGGGCAGGACGAGCGTGTGGTGGGCGAGCGGTTCCACGTCTCCCTCGACGCCGAGATACAGGAGGAACGCCGACGGCGCGTACGTCCGTGACTCCCAGTAGTCGGCGTCGTACTGCCGGGACTTCGGCGGGAGGAGTTCCTGTTCCGTGTGAGCGTAATCCGCGTCGCTCACCACGAGGTCTGCGGCGAGTCGTTCGTCGCCGCTGTGGACGAAGAAGTCCCCCTCGTTGCCCGTGATGTCCGTCACCTCGTAGTCGGTTCGGAACTCGACGCCCAACTCCTCGGCGAGTTCGACGATGCCGTCCACGACGCCGCCGAGGCCGTCTTCGGGGTAGTAGACGCCGAGGTTGAAGTCCACGTGGCTCATCAGGTTGTAAATCGCGGGCGTGTTGTTCGGCGACCCGCCGAGGAAGACCAGCGTGTACTGCATTATCTGCTGGAGTCGCGGGTTATCGAAGTACCCCTCCACGTGGTCCTGCATCGACCCGAGGAGGTTCAGGCCGCGGGCGTTTCTCGCGACGTCCATCGAGACGTAATCGCGAAACCGGGAACGGTCGGTGTAGACGAAGTGTTCCATCCCGACGCCGTAGTTCCGCTCGGACTGGTCGAGATACCGTTGCAACGCCTCGCCAGCGCCCGGTTCGATCGACTCGAACAGTTCCTTGTTCTTCTCCAGTTCGGGAAGAATATCGACGGCGTCGGTTTCCTCGCCGTCGGTCTTGAAGAAGATGCGATAGTGCGGGTCGAGTCGTTCGAGACGGTAGTAGTCGCCCGGCGTGCGGTCGAAGTGCCCGAAGAACCGCTCGAACACGTCGGGCATGAGGTACCACGAGGGTCCCATGTCGAACCGAAACCCGTCCGCCTCCAGCCTGCTCGCGCGCCCGCCGAGCTGTTCGTTCTTTTCGAGGACCGTCACGTCCGCGCCCGCATCGGCGAGATAACACGCGGTCGAAAGTCCACCGAAGCCACTTCCGACGACGATCACGGCGCTGTCCGCGAGATTCATACCGGATGTCCGGGTTCGAGTCAGATAAAAACGACTCCCGGACGTGTTGGGTTTCGCGCGAAAACGATCGGATTTTCGACCGTTTAGTCGGCGTATAACAAAGGTGGCGAGTATCCTACGGTAAGATGCGCCCCTTCCTGACTCGGGCGCGTTCAGGTGCCAGTGTGAACGTGAATCTCGGCGGCGCCGGAGGCTCTGGCGGGAGGTTGGCTTCCTCCCAAAGTGTCACCAATCCTCCCACGTAAGTTCTCATCCCGGGAGATCGTAGACCCACACGGCACTCTCTCACTTGCTTTCCGTGAAAACCTTCGATAGGCTTATGTGTTGACGCCCCACCATGAGTATCAACAGGGTCAATCCCACGTGGAGTTAGACGCATTCTTTCTGTTGTTGGGTGTCGCCGCGCTCTCGTTTCTCGCCGTCGTTTCGTTGTACGTCGTCTGGTCACGAATCGTCGGTCTGGACCCGACGGTCGCACAGACGTTCGCCTCGCTCAGCGGCATCAAACGGTTTTTCACGGCGCTCCTTTCGGGTGCCCTCCTCGGAACCGCGGCGGTCGTCGCGCCGTCCGTTCCGGTCGGCGTCGCGGCCATCGTCATGCTCGCGGCGAGTACCTTCGCCGCCCTGATGCTGTTCGAACTGGTTCAGCGACTCCACGCGAATCGGACCTGACTCCCGACGCGAACCCGTGCCGTTCGGCCACGGCGGGTCAGACCGCATCGGAAACGGCCGAGAGTAAATCGTCCGGGGAGACGACCGTCGCTCGCTCGCGGAGCGTCCGGTACCGCACCGCCGCATCGCTCCCGGCGTAGTTTCTCTCCTCGAAGGGACGTTCTTCCACGACGACGACCGATTCGGCGTCGCCGACGGCTTCCAGATTCGCCACGTTGCCCGCCCCGATTTCCACGTCGGCGAGGACGGTCACGTCGGCCGAACGGATCCGGCGTTCCACGGCGGCCCGTGCGTCCGCCCCGATGGGTGCGAAGGGTTCCTCCGTTACCGTATCGAGTCCGAGTAGCCGTGCGGTTTCGAGGTCGGAATCGCCCTCGTTCAGCACGCCGACGGACACCTCGTACCCCGCCGCGGAAAGCAGATAGAGGAGACGCGAGACCGTTCCGCCGCCCCCGACGACGTGAACTCGACCGCTACTGGCGTCTGCACCGTTCTCACCGTTGCTTCCGGCAGGTCGCTCGGGCAGTGCCGTCACGTACGTCGAACCGGTGACAGGGTGTCGGGAGACGACTGCGCGGGCATCGAACGCTTCGCGGAGCGTTTCCTCTTCGAGGACGGCCGTGGGCGAACCGCTGGCGAGTACCGACCCGCCCGCGAGGAGCAGGAGTTCGTCGCAGTAGTGGGCGGCGAGGTTCAAATCGTGAATCGCGGCGACGACGGTTTTCCCGTCCGCGACGAGTTCGCGGACGAGTTCGAACGTTCTGACTTGGTGATTGATGTCGAGGCTGGCCGTCGGTTCGTCCAACAGGAGGACCGGGGTGTCCTGTGCGAGCGCTCGCGCCAGCAACACGCGCTGGCGCTCGCCGCCGCTGACCTCGGTGATGGAGCGGTCGGCGAACGAGGACACCTCGGTTCGGTCCATCGCGCGTGTCACGACGTCCGTTCCCGTTTCCCTGTCTATTCTCGGTTCTCCGTCCGTCTCCGCTTCCCCGTCCGTCTCCGCTTTCCCGTTCGTTCCGTCGTTTCGGGTCCCCGCTTCCCTGATTTCGTTTCCGAAACGCGTGCGGTACGGGTTTCGACCCATCGCGACCACGTCGCGCACGTCGAAGTCGAACGAGAGCGAGGTGTCCTGTGGCACCGTCGCCACGCGGCGACTCGCGGCCTTCGAGGAGAGGGAACCGACGGCCTCGCCGTCCACGAGGACGCGACCCGAGTCGGGCGAGAGAACGCCGTTCATCGCGCGGAGGAGCGTCGTTTTTCCCGCACCGTTCGGCCCGACGAGGCCGACGAACCGTCCGTCGTCGACCTCGGACGACACGCCGTCGAGGATTTCGGTGCCGCCGAGCGTTACCGAGACGTCCTCGATTCGAATCACAGCGAGCGCACCTCGCGTTTGCGGAGCAGGTAGAGGAAGAAGGGCGCGCCGAGGAACGCGGTGACGATGCCGACGGGGAGTTCCGCCGCGCCGATGGCCGAGCGGGCGACGGTGTCGGTTGCGACGAGAAACACGGCCCCGGCGAGCGCACTTGTGGGGAGCAGGATCCGGTGGTCCGGGCCGACCAACAGGCGCATGACGTGCGGAACGACGAGGCCGACGAAGCCGATGACGCCCGATACCGCGACGGCGGCGGCGGTGACGACGCTGGCGACGGTCAGCAGCAGGCGCTTCGTCCGCTCGACTTCGACGCCGAGGTTGTGGGCGTCCTCCTCGCCCAACAGGAGCACGTTGAGGTCGGCGGCGAACGCGAGGAGGACACAGAAGCCGAGGACGGCGACGGGGAGTGCGATCCAGACTTTCGTCCACGACGCGTTGTGGAGGTGGCCCATCAGCCACAACACGGCCTCGCGGAGGCTTCGCCCGCTTCGCAGGAGGAGGAAGGACACGACGGCCCCGAGGAGGGTCTGGATGGCGATACCCGCGAGGAGCAGGGTGGCGACGGGCGTTCGCCCGTTCTGCGTCGCCAGCAGGTACACCGCGAATGCCGCGACGATAGCGCCCGCGAACGAGAAGATCGGGAGCGCGAACGGTATCGAAATCGAGAGCGCGATGGTCGCAACCGCGCCGACGGCCGCTCCGGAGGAGACGCCGATGATGGACGGGTCGGCCATCGGATTGCGGAAGAACCCCTGCATCACGACGCCCGCGGTGGCGAGGGCGAACCCGACGACCCCGGCGAGGGCGATTCGCGGCAGTCGAAGCCGAACGACGATGATTTGTGCGGTGTGGGGAACCGCGAAGGAGAAGAGGTGTCCGTACCGAAAGTCGAAGGTGGGAACGCCGACCGCCAATCCACCCGGCACGACGAGCGCCCGCGTTCCCAACCGAAGACCGGTCGGTACCGCGATCGCGTTGAGGATGGCCTTCCCGACGACGAGGGGCGAGAGCGACGTCGGACCGATGGCCGCGCTCACCAACACGACGGCGACGAGCGCCGCCGCCAATCCCGCACACCACGTCGTCACGCGCGTCCCGTATCGCATCTCTCTGAAAGTGAAGTTGCTTTAGATAAATATTTATTGAATACGGCCGACGCCCGATGTATGCGACACCTACTGCTCTCCGCACTGGTGCTCCTCGCCGCGACCGTCGGCTCCCTCGGAGTCGGCGTCGGCGCGGGCGTCGCCGGTGCGCAGGAGACCTGCTCGTTCCCGGTCACGAAGACCGACGCGACGGGCACGCAAGTCACGATAGCGGAGGAACCGAACCGAATCGTCACGCTCTCGCCGAGCGCGGCCCAGACGATGTGGAAGATAGGCGGGAAATCGAAGGTCGTCGGCGTCTCCAAATACTCCGCGTACCTCGACGGGGCGAGCGCGAAAACGAACGTCTCGGGTGCCGGAATGACGGCGGTCGTTCCCGAGAAGGTCGTCTCGCTGAACCCGGACCTCGTTCTCGCGCCGAACGTCATCTCCGACGAGACGGTGAAAAAGCTCCGGAGTGCCGGGCTGACGGTGTACAAATTCCGCGAGTCGAAGTCCATCGACGACATCTACGCGAAGACCGAACGCATCGGCCGACTCACCGGCGAGTGCGGCGGAGCGAAGGAAACCGTCTCGTGGATGAAAAACCGCATCGACACCGTCCATCAGGCCGTCGAGGGCGAGGACAGTCCCAAAGTCATGTACGTGATGAGCGGCGGGTTCACGGCCGGGACGGACACGTTCATGGACACCATCATCACGCAGGCCGGCGGGACGAACGTCGCCGCGGAAGCCGGAATCGAGGGGTATCAGCAGATAAGCAGCGAAGTCGTCGTCGAACAGCAACCCGAGTGGTTCATCGTCTCGGCGGGCGCGAAGGTTCCCGAGGATTACAGCGACACCCCGGCCGCGAAGGGGAACAATACGGTCGCGCTGAACCCGAACTACGTGAGCCAACCCGCCCCGCAAATCGTCACGCCGATCTCGAAACTGGCGAAGACGCTCCACCCGGAGGCGTACGCGCAGGCCAACGTCACCACGACGGCGGCCGACGAGACGGAAACGACCACGGACGCGATGGACTCGAAGACGACCACGACCACGAACGCCGCCACGACGACGCAGTCCTCCGGCCAACCCGGTTTCGGCGTTCCCGTCGCCATCGTCGCCTTCGCGCTGGTCGGACTGCTGACGCGTCGCGACTGAATTAGGGTTCGTCTAAATTTTCAACCTCCATTTTTTACTTCTACAGGTTCCTCGAACGGAATCGTGGCGTCGAAATCGTCGTTCAGACGAAGTACGAGAGTCCAGCATCGACGAGGACCACGAACGCCAGTATCGACCCGGATGCGATGGTAAACGGACCGCCCCAGTACACACCCGAAGCGGATACGGCGTAGTCGTAAACCGCCCACAGACCGACGAGTAGACACGGGACGGCGAGCAGGCCGAGAACGATTTCTACCGGCGTTCGGGACGCTGACCGTAGTAACACAACCACTGCAAGAGCGAGTGGCAGTCCGACGAAAACGGCTACCGAAAGGGAACCGTCGGTCATCGGTGTACCACTCGCCAGAGACGGGAGCACCGCCGGAACGGGAACCGGATCGAGAATACCGACGACGAGGACGGCGACGACGAGTACCAATCCGGCGAGTACGTATGAGCTCACGCGAACCGCCCGGTGTGAAATAATGTCCATTCTTCTACCAGTCATCGATTCGTCTTTTCCACTTAAATCTACGTTTCGCCCCTACCGAGGCCCGTTCCCGAAATCGGAATCGTCGCATTCGCGGTTGCAGTCCGCTGCAAAGTGTTCCAGTTCGGCAGGGGCTCGACCGAGTGATGGGAGTGCCCGTATCAGCGGACGAACCACCCTCGGCGTGACACGAAAAGGCGTTTAACGCGGGACTGTGGAGAGGTAGGTATGGTCGAGATAGTCATCTGGCCCGCCTACATCGACGCGGCGTTGACCCGCGGCGAGGGGCGGCGGGTGCCCGAGCGGTCCGCCGTCGAGGACCCGACGGTGGACGAGATAGCCCGAGCAGTACAACAAGTCGGCTACGATACGGTCATCGAACGCGACAAGGCCTACTCCCGCGAGGGATGGGAAGCGCGTGGCCGGGTCTTGGTGCAAAACGCCGACGACTCCTCCAAGAACGACCTCATTCAGGCCGTCGCCGCGTACGTCACGGCCATGCGCAACTGATGCAGCGACTCGGACAGGTCGTTCGGACGGCCCAAGGACTCGCCATCGTTCGGTCGCCGAGCGAGGAGTATCCGAACATCGGAACGAACGTGGTTGACGAGGGACTGTCGACGGTCGGTCGGGTCGTCGACGTGTTCGGTCCGGTTTCGCGGCCGTACGTGGCGGTGTCGCCGGACGAGGAAACCCAACTGGCGACCCTCGTCGGGTCGAAACTCTACGCCCGCTAGCGGCTTCGTGTACGGTTCGTGACCTACCAGTCGCCCGACGAACCCAAAACCGAAAAGAGGGGGCACTTCCTTCTCCGCGTATGGATACTCGAACGCGGGAGTTCGTCGCCTCCGGGTTCACCGTCGCCATCTTTCTGGCGGTGCAACTCGGCGCGTTGGCGCTGGTCGGGCCGTTCAAGACGAGCGGCTACCAGACGGTGGAGGACCCGTCCGACCCGACGAACAGCCTCGTCTACATCGGCGTCATCCTCGTCTTCACGGCGGGAATGTTGTTGGTCATCAAACTCGGCGTGGAGTGGATTCTCCGCGCCATCATCATCGTCACGAGCGGGATGCTCTCGCTCTACGTGTTCAGCGTGGTGATTCCGGACGTCGTGACCGTGACGCTCGGCGGAACGGCGTTCAACGTCGTCGCGTGGGGTGCCGCCGCGCTCGTTTCGGTCGCCCTCCTGCTCTATCCCGAGTGGTACGTCATCGACTCGGCGGGCGTCGTGATGGGGGCCGGGGCGGCAGGTCTGTTCGGCATCAGTTTCGGCCTGCTCCCCGCAATCCTCCTGCTCGCGGTGCTCGCGGTGTACGACGCCATCAGCGTCTACGGGACGGAACACATGCTCACGCTCGCCTCGGGCGTGATGGACCTGAAGATACCCGTCATCCTCGTGATTCCGCTGTCGCTTTCGTACTCCTTCATCGAGGACACGGTACAGGCCACGAGCGAAGGGGCGGTGAACGAGGACGGGATGGAAGAACGAGGGACGAGCAAGGACGAGATGAACCAAGAAGCGGTGGACGGTGGTGAGGGCACGGAGCACGAAACGGACGCCGAAGACCACAGTCGGGATGCCTTCTTCATCGGCCTCGGCGACGCCGTCATGCCGACCGTGATGGTCGCCAGCGCGGCCTTCTTCTCCCCCGCCGAACCGCTCGTTTCGGGTATCGCGCTCAACCTGCCCGCCCTGACCGCAATGGTCGGGACCCTCGTCGGACTGGTCATCCTCCTCTGGATGGTCATGAAGGGTCGAGCACACGCCGGACTTCCCCTTCTGAACGGCGGCGCTATCGGCGGCTATCTCCTCGGCGCGCTGGCCAGCGGCATTCCGCTGTTGAAGGCGCTCGGACTGTAACAGGACCGTTCTCGGACATCTCATAGTTTCCGAGCGACGAAACGGACAGGCTCATACCGTTCCTAGGTCGCCCATGACACGCACGCTCGACACCACGGTTCGGGTCGGCGTCCTGAGCTTTCACAACAGCAAGGAGACGAAGGCGATTTTGAACGCGGTGGAGGACCTCGGCCACACGCCCGTCTGGCTTCGAAAGCGAAACACCCGGATTCAGGTAATCGGCGACGAGCCACGACTCGACCCGGACGTGGATATCGTCGTCAATCGACTGCTGTTGACGACCGCGGAGCATCCGCTCGAACACCTCGAAATCGCCAACACGGTCGCCGGACTTCGCCCGACTGTCAACCCGCCGGACGCCGTGCTGACCGCGATTCACAAGTACGCGACCGCGGTCAGACTGTCGAACCACGGCGTCAAAACGCCGGATTCGTACCTCGGCCTGTCCGCCGCCACGTTCGCCGAGGGTCGCCGCTATATCGGTGGCCCGATGCTCCAGAAGGCCGGAATCGGCACGCACGGCGAAACCGCGTGGAAGATGGAGAAGAGCAAGCACCCGACGCCCGTCGTCGGCAACAGACACACGTTCCTCCAGCGGTTTCTCGACCAGGACGGGAGACAGTCCGACGTTCGGGTGTACGTCATCGGCGACGAGATCGCGGGCGCGATGCGTCGGTCGGCCCCGAACGACGACTGGCGAACGAACGTCGCACGGGGCGGGACGCCAGAGGACGTGACGGACGACCTCCCGGAGGAAGTTCGGTCCATCGCTCGGGACGCGACGCGCGTCCTCGGACTCGACGTCGCCGGCGTGGACGTGATGGAGTGGAACGGGGACTGGTACGTCCTCGAAGTCAACCCGACCGCGGGGTTTACCGGACTCTTCCGTGCGACCGGGAAAAGCGCGGCCCCGTTCATCGCCCGCTACGCGATCGAACGGGCCGGGGGTGACGTTTCGTCCGAGCGGGTCGACGAGGTTTCGCGGACGCTGGACGACTCGATTCCCGGTTGTAAGCCCGACGATTCGAACGCGGCCGACGCACGGCGGACGGTCGGCTACACGGAGTGGGTGACGGTCAACGGAACCCGCGACGCGGAGTCGACCATCGCCAAGGCGGACACCGGCGCGACCCGAACCAGCATCGGCATCGACCTCGCGTCGCGGGTCGGCGCGGGTCCCATCAGGAGCAGCGCCGCCGTGAAGTTCGGGAGCGCGAAGACGCGCCGAACGCGGCCGTTGGTCGACGTCGACATCGGAATCGGAAGGAACTGGCATCGGGTCACCGCCAGCGTCGAGGACCGAAGTCACATGCGCCATCACATCATTCTCGGGCGTGACGTGCTCGCCGACTATCGCGTCGATATCCGTCGCCGCGCGAAGGAGGAGTGAGTTCGTTTCCGGCCGAAGGAGGTTTCCGTTTACTCGCCTCACTCACGAACGATGCCAGACACCGGTACCGCGACCATCGTTTACGACGACCCGGATGGAGAGGTAATCGAACGAGAAGTCGAGAACGACGACATCGTCTACTTCGACGACCATTGGCTCCTCAAAGTCGGCGTAAACGACGAGGGCGACGACATCGTTCGACGGGTTCCGCGCGAGCGGGTCCACTACGTCGAACGCTCCATCGACGAACTCGAAAAGAAGGTCGAGAGCGCCGTCGAGAAGGCGAAAGAGCAGTTCGGGTGGTCGGTCTAACCCCCTGCCACCACACCTATCGACACGGCCCTCGTGGGTTTGTCGTATGCTTTCGAGCGTGAAAAACGGATTTATAGGCGGACTTTTCAGCACCGTCGTCATGACGGCGTTTCGGGAATCGATCTCCCTGTCGTATCCGCCGACGGGGAAGTTCCTCGCGAAATATCTCGGCGGCGAACCGAACGACCACACGATCGGTGCGATAGCGCTCCACCTGCTGTACGGCGGTTTCGCCGGATGCCTCTTCTCGGTTCCGTTCGGTGAAGGGTCCAACTCGGCACTCGACACCGAGACGGAGGGCCTCATCGCCGGTCTCGGCTACGGACTCCTGCTCTCGGTGTTCGGCGAGCGAGTCATGCTCGGCCGGTTGGTGGGCGTCTCGCTCGAAGAGGACGAATCCACGATATTTCACGCCGGGCACGCGATGTACGGCCTCGCGCTCGGCGCGTGGGTCGGCTCGCGGTCGTGAACGGAACTGCACCGCTACTCTCCGGTCAGCGCTTCGCTCGCCGGTGAGAGCGAAATCGTCGAGCCGAGTCCCTCATCGCGTGCCTTCTCGTAGAGCATGTACGCCGCCGCGACGGTTTCGATGCCGGTTCCACCGCTGTCGAAGACGGTGATCTCGTCTTCGGATTCCCGTCCCGGTTTCTCGCCCGCGACCACCTCGCCGAGTTCGGCGTGGATGTGATCTTCGTCCACCGCGCCGTCTTCCATCGCGGCGAGAAACGACCCCGCGTCCCGCGTCGCTCGCTCGCGAAGGTCGGGAACGTACGTGGCGCGTTCGACCGTCTTCGCGTCGAGTTCGCGCTTTTTCGGGTGATATTGGCCCATCGCGGTGACGTGCGTTCCGTCTTCGAGGATGTCCCCGTCGAACACCGGTTCGCTGGCCGTCGTCGCGGTGATGACGATGTCCGAATCCTCGACGGCCGCGGCGCTGCTGGCGACGGCGGCGACGGACGCCGAGAGCGCCTCGTTCATCTCGGCGGCGAACGACTCGCGGCTTTCCTTCGTCGGCGAGAAGACGGAGACGGTTTCGATGTCGCGGACGGTCACGGCGGCCTTGAGTTGCCCGCGTGCCTGTGCGCCGCTGCCGATGATGGCGAGGGACGTCGCGTCCTCGCGGGCGAGGGCGTCGAGGCCGACGGCCCCCGCCGCGCCCGTCTTGAAGGGATTCATGCTCGCCCCGTCGATGAGCGCGAGCGGTCGCCCGCTCTCGGCGTCGAACAGCGGCGTCATGAACCACGCGTCGCCCGCGCCGAAGCCCGCGGAGTACATGTAACCCCCCATCGCGCCGGTTTCCGGGAGAATCGCGGAGTAGCCGGTCAGCATCCCCGCCGGGTCGTCGTTCACCAGCGTCGTTCGGGGTTTCGCGGGCGCGCCCAGTCCTCGCTGGCGATAGCCGTCACGGACGGCATCGACGAATTCGTCCATCTCGGCCAATCCTGCAACGTCGTCGCTCGTCAAAACCAGCGTCTCGGTCATGACTCACACAACGGATGCCAGCGACAAAACCGTTGAGGGACGGAGCGGAGGAAAGTGGGAGACGGATGACGGGACGCGGGAAAACGGACCCGACGGTAGAGGAAAAGTGTCGAAGGGTCAAAAACGGAACGAAGGGAGAGGAGTGGAAAGGAGAGGAGAAGAGTGGAAGCCGAATTAGTCAGCGGAGTTGACTGGCGTGGACGACTGTGGGTTCGGTGCGGGCGCTTCGTCGACGGGTCCGTTCACGAACAGCGCGTGTCCGATGAGGAGGACCGAAACGATCGCTCCGAGCGGAACTGCGGTGGTCAGTGCGAGTCCGGCAACGCTGAACGCTCCGGTGACGCCGACGAGTGCGAGCGGAATCAGTCCAAGAATGAGGTCGTAGTATCCAGTCATAATGTATTCTATAATATGCGGGGTAGGTATATAACTGTTCCCCATAGGAAAAGCAGCTGTTTCCTGTATGACTTGAAAATGCTCTCAGGAATCTACGGATTAAATACCCATAACTTATGAGAATCTATTCGAAATACAGGGCCTGAAACGCACGAATACGCCATGATAGACGGGAGGAGTAATGTCCAGTAGTAATCCTTCGCTCGAAGCGAATCGTGTCAACGGCAACCGTGATACCGGTTGACATAATATTCCGGGGTGAAATTACCCCGAATAATCAGACGTTCGCGTCCGAGGGTGGGCGGAGGAACAGCGCACCGATCGCCGCCACGATGGCGAGAACGCCGCCGACGAGGAAGGCGACCGTCCAACTCGTCGCCGTGACGAGAAAGCCCGCCACCGCCCCGCCGAACAGCCCGCCCCACATCTTCCCCGAGTAGAGGAGCGCGTAGTTCGCCGAGGAGTGTTCCCGGCCGTAGTAGTCGCCCACGACGCTCGGAAACAGCGTGTACTGCGGACTCCAGAAGAACGTGGCGACGATGACGGCGAAGATGAATCCGATGTTCGACCCTGCGCGTGCGAACCAGACGACCGCGAACAGGCCGACCCCACAGAGGAAAAAGGACGCCGCCATCGCCTTCTCGCGGTCGAGGCGGTCCGAGGCGTCCCCGACGACCAGACGGCCGACGCCGCCCGCGACCGGCAACACCGTCGCGGAGACCGTCGCGATTATCGCCGCCAGTTCGAGATTTTCGGCGAAGGAGACCACCTTCGCGGTCAACATCAACCCCGCCCCGCTAGCGCAGACGAACATGACGTACATCACCCAGAACTGCCACGTCCCTGCCATCTCGCGCCACGTGTACTGCTTCCCCGCGGCCACGTCCGATCCCGAATCCTCGTCGCCACCGTCGGCGGTGGCTTGGAGCCATCCCTTCGGCGGGTCCCGAAGCACCACCGCGCCGACGAGAATTCCGATACCGATGAGCAGACCCATGTTCCGGAGGACGCCGGAGTAACTCGACGCCGTCGCGTTCGCCCGGACGTACGGAACGACCAACGCGCTCCCGCCCGCGAAGGCCATCGTGCCGAGTCCGGTCGTCAGACCGCGCCGGTCCGGAAACCACTTGAGCGCCGTGTTCACCGCGACGGTGTAGACGATGCCGACGCCGATGGCACCCAACGAATAGAGGACGTACAACTGCCAGACACTCGTCGCACGCGACAGGCCGATATATCCGCCGCCGGCGAGGATTCCGGCGAGCAACGTCAGCGCGCGCGGGCCGTGTCTGTCGCGCCACCACCCGACCGGAAACTGCGACCCCGCCTGAAAGATGACGAAGAGGGTGAACACCGCGCCGAGCGCCGCCGGTTCGATGGCGAGATTGTCCGCCATGGGCGAGCGGATAGACGACCAGACGTACTGGTAGGGGCTGACGAGCCCCATCATCACGACGGCGGCGGCGACCTGCCACCATCTGGAGAAGCCGAGCACGTCTTTCGCACGTGCAGAATAATCGATATCGGTAGTACTCATGGCGAAACGGACCGACCGGAGGTCAATCAGGATTGCGTTTGAGGAAACCCGCGTAGGTTTATAATGGAATACGAACAATTATCGGCTATGGAGGCGAGAAAATCGTATTTCGTTGCATGCGCGCTCGTCCTCGTTTCGTTCGTCCTCAGCGCGTACTACTACCCTCGGATGCCCGGACAGATGGCGACCCACTGGAACGCGAACGGCGTCGCCGACGGGACGATGCCGAAACTGTGGGGCCTGTTGTTCCTCCCGACGCTGACCGCCGGACTCCTCGTCCTGCTCGCCGCGATTCCGCGAATCGACCCGCTCCGGGAGAACATCGCGGCGTTCCGTGAGTACTACGACCTGTTCATCGTCCTGTTCACGGCCTTCATGCTGTACGTCCACCTGCTGGTCATCCTGTGGAACCTCGGCTACCGGTTCGACTTCACGATGGTCCTCTCGCCGGCCATCGGCGTGCTGTTTTACTTCGTCGGCGCGCTGATGAGCCACGTCCAGCGCAACTGGTTCATCGGCGTCAAAACCCCGTGGACGCTCTCGAACGACGACGTGTGGAAGCGAACACACAGGCGAGCGGGGCCGCTGTTCAAACTGGCGGGCGTCATCGCCGTCCTCGCCGTCTTCGTCCCGCGTTACGCCATCTACCTGATGGTCGGGCCGGTTCTCCTCGTCTCCGTCTACCTCACGCTGTACTCCTACGTCGAGTATCGGCGCGTCACCGCCTGAACGCGACTCCTCAGTCGCCGCCGTGGGCGATGACCTCGTCGGGGCGGATTTTGAGGAGGACTCGCGCCGTTTGAATCTCGGGTTGATACTCCTCGCCGGTGTATCGTCGCGAGAGTTCGTCGATGTGTTCGCGGGCACCGTCCTCGGTTATCTCGTCAACCTCGCCGAGAACGGAGAGCGCACGATAGCGGTCGTCGGGGTCCGTCATCCCCATTCCGACCTTCGGGTTCTCCCGTACGTTTTTCTCCTTCCGCCGGCCGCGCTCGGTGTTGACCAACACCCTGTCCTCGTCGGCGTCGTAATCGACCCACACCGGAGTGACGTGCGGCAGTCCCTCCGGCGTGAGCGTGGCGAAGTACGCGAACACCGGTTTCTCGAACAACTCGTGAAACGCCGCTGGGATGGATGACATCACGGAACCCACAGTCGGGAAGCACTTCACGCTACGGGCCACGGGGAGAGGAGAGGTGAGTACGACTCGTAGAACAGGGAAGTCCGAGTTACAGCGCGTCGGATGCGACGCCCGCCACGAGTCGCCAGACGGTCATAAACACCAATCCGAATCCGAGCACGACGAGGACGAAGGTGAGCGGCGAATCGCCGTGGAAGAACGACGTCGCGCGGAGGCCAGCTCCGATGAGCGCGGCGATAACCCACGTCCCGTCCGCGAACAGCACCGAACTGCGGACCGATTGGCGGGCGCGCGAACTGTACAGTCCGACGACGAGTGACGCGATTATCCACCCGATGAGGAACGGCGCGACGGTCCCGGCGAAGTGGGCGGGACTCGCGAGGATGTTCTCGTTGTGTCGCATCGCTCCGATTCCGAGGAGGACCACCAACACGATCACGTCGCCGATGACCAGTCCTGCCGTGGTTGACGAGCGGTCGAACCGTCGGGTGCCGAAGGCACTGCTCATGCCCCCGAATTGGACCGCCGGGGTTATGGCGTTCCCGATGTGCGCTTCACGCCGGCCACGGTGTAATCGAATCCGCGGTTCCGAACGCGCGGGACGAGGCCCGCCGCGTCCAACTTTCGCACTAGCGCTTCGGGCGTGAAGAACGTCGAATCCATGCCCATCAGGTGTTCGCCGCGGACGACGAACCACCCGCGAACCGTTTCCGGGTTGAATTCGCGGACGACGACCACGCCGCCCGGACGAAGGACTCGCTCGACTTCCGCGAGCGTCGCACCCGGGTCGGCGATGTGATGCAGGGCATCCGAGATAACCGCCGCATCGACGGATTCGCTCGCCAACGGAAGTCTCGTCGCGTCACCGCGCACACAGGTCAGACCCCGCGCACGGGCCTGTGCGAGCATGCCCGCGGAGGCATCGACTACGAACCCCTCGTCCACGTCGAACGCTCGAACCGCACGGCCGGTGCCGCCCGCGATATCGGCGACTCGCGCTATCGGGCGTTCGGCTTGCACGAGTCCCTCGCGGAGGACGTCGTAGTCGGAATCCGGCGAGAAGTAGTCGTAAAACCGTGCGATGCGGTCGAAGTGCTCGATGTCGCCGTCTGCGGAGGCCATACCGGACGAACGCGCGCTACCGCATAAAATCCGGCGGGAACCGACCGTTCGCCCCGACCGGCCCGATGGATGGATATATGTCGCGTCGAAACCACGGGGCATGGAGTACGCGGTGCTGGGGTGGCCGGACGACGGGCCGAAACTGCGCCTCGATTACGAACGGTTCAGCTACGCGGGCAAGTTCGTGATGTCGAACACGGGAAAGGCCGTCGCCCGCGCGTCTCGGCCCGAGGAACGCCCGTCCGTCGACTTCGGCGACGAATCGGTCGTCGCGGCCACCGCGTTCAACGTGGACCGCACCGACGACGGGACGGTGTGGATTCGCTACGTGACGGTCCACGCCGACCGACGCGGCGAGGGAATCGGCTCCGAACTCGCTCGGTTCACGACGGAGCGCGTTCACGACCGAGGATTCTCTCGGGTGAAGATTGCGGTAAACAACCCCTACGCGTATCAGGCGCTCTATCGTGCGGGGTTCGGCTTCACGGGCGAGGAGACCGGACTGGCCGAGCTCGTCCTGAAACATCCGAAACCGGACGAAGAGCGCTATCAAGACGGGTTGAATCACTACCGGGAGCGTGACCTGTCGCCGGGGGAGGAAGCGTTTCTGGCGACGAAGGAAAACGAGCGTCCCCCGCGGGGATGAAATGGGTAGACCGTGCCTGATTCGGTCGGCCACAGTTCTCACGCCCCTTGCCGTATTCATTCAGTCGTTAACGACCAATTAACGAAGATAGTGTATCCCTTCTCGTATCGCAATGAGAGACGATAGAAGACGAATACTCGGCGTCATCGGGGCGGGGCTGTCGGTCGGGGTCGCCGGTTGTTCGGCGTTTTCGATGGACGACGGCTCCGGTTCGACGAGTGAACGAAGCGGCGATGAAGCGGAAACGACCACGGATCGGTTTGCGCCGTCGACTTCGACCGAGGACGAGGGCGAAAACGGGACGGACTCGGAGAAGACCCTTCCGGAGAAAATCGAACCGTCGCCCGAGGCGTATCGGTCCGTTCCGCTTCCGAGCGAGCCGAGCGAACACGCGTACGCGACGATGGGGGCGGACGACGCATCGGTGACGGCGGAGTTTTACGGCGCATGGAAATGCCCGTACACGCACGATTTCGTCATGAACTTCCTGCCGACCATCATCGAGGAGTACGTCGAACCCGGCGACGTCGCCATCGAGTTCCACGCCGTCGCGTACGAAGACGGCGAGGGGTTCCACGGCCCGGACGAACCGCGCGCAGCGCGCACCGGACTGGCCATCTGGAACGAGGACCCGAAGGCCTACTGGACGTTCTTCGGCACCATGTTCAAAAACCAGGACAGTTCGTCGGGGTGGGCGTCGATGGAGACGCTCGCTCGTATCGCAAAGAAAGCGGAGGTCAGCAACCTCTCCGAGATCGCCTCGCAAATCGAGGCGGGGGACTATCAGTCCCAAATCGAGAAGACGATGGACCAGGTCAACAAACTCGGGATTTCGAACGTCCCGCGCATCGTCGTCGGCGACACGGTGACGGCACCGACCGTCAAACCGAAGAAGACGAGAGCACAACTCGACGACGCGCTCGGAAAGGGGTCGGATTCGGACTCCGAAACGACCACGACCACGGAGACGACGGACGACGAGTCCGACACCACGACGGACGAGGACGGAACCACCTCCACCACGACGAGCGACGACGGCGGTTCCGATACGACGACCGGTACGACGACCGACGGAACCACCTCGACGACGACCACGAGCGACGAAACGACTACCACGACGACGGACTCTAGCGACTAGTCCAAAACCGATACCGCTCCACAGGTTCTCGATTTTCGTCCGGTTTTGTCCCCGCCCGCGGCATCGAAGACGGAGGCTTAAACCCTCTCCTCCCGTAGCATCGGCAAATGGGAAACTCCGCACTTCGACAGCTGGCGTCCCTCGAAGAGATCAGTTTCGACGACATCGAGGGGTCGCTCGTCGCCATCGACGCGCACAACTGGCTCTATCGGTATCTCACGACGACGGTCAAATGGACGCGCGACGAGGTGTACACCACCGATGACGGCACCGAAGTCGCCAACTTGGTCGGCGTCGTCCAAGGCCTGCCGAAGTTCTTCGAACACGAATTGACCCCGGTGTTCGTCTTCGACGGACACGTCGCCGACCTCAAGAGCGACGAAATCGAGGACCGGCGCGAACAGCGCGAGAAACTGGAGGAGCGCTTGGAGGAGGCTCGCGAGGAGGGCGACGCCATCGAAGTCGCACGCCTCGACGCACACACCCAGCGACTCACGCCGGTCATTCAGGAGACGACGCGGGAACTCCTCGACCTGTTGGACGTCCCGGTCATCGAGGCACCGGCGGAGGGTGAGGCTCAGGCGGCACACATGGCCCGGACGGGAACCGTCGATTACGCCGGGACAGAGGATTACGACGCGCTCCTGTTGGGCGCACCGCTCACGCTTCGCCAACTGACCAGCAAGGGGGACCCCGAACTGATGGACTTCGACGCGACGCTGAAAGAACACGACGTTACGTGGGAACAGTTGGTCGATATCGCCATCCTCTGTGGCACCGACTTCAACGAGGGTGTCTCGGGCGTCGGCCCGAAGACGGCGCTCAAAGGCGTCAAGGAACACGGGGACCTCTTCGGCGTCCTCGAAGAGCGGGACGCCTACATCGAGAACGTGGACATCATCCGGGGCATGTTCCTCGACCCCGACGTGACCGACGAGTACGAGTTCGACCCGGAGATGGACCCGGACATCGACGCGGCGCGCGAGTACGTCACCGAGGAGTGGAAGGTCCACGAGGAGGAGATAGAACGCGGATTCGAACGAATCGAGGAGAGCATCACCCAGACCGGCCTCGACCAGTGGACGTAGGGCCGGTACGTTCAGGGAGTTCGAGAAGGTACGGTCGATGATGGCCGACAGGACGCTCGAACCGAACGAGATAGCGGAAGGGATGGTAGTCACGTTCGACTGGTCCCCGGAAAAATCGGGGAGCGGCGGAACCGTCGAAGGGAAAATAACTCGCGTGTGGCGACCGGAAAACGACGTTCAGGAGTTCACGGTCGAGGAGGACGACGAAACGGTGTGGAACGTCTACACCGAATACCGGCGGCCGCCGGTCGAACGCATCGACCTGTCGGGCGACGGCGACACCGAACCGGACGCCGAGACGGTCGGCCGACTGGACGAAATCGTCCGCTCCTGACGCCGACCGGGTCGTACCCGAACCCGTCTCCTTTTGGTCGCGCACGGGAAACGGGTTCCCATGAACGCGAACGAAGTCGCCGAACTCATCGAATCCGGATTGGACGACGCCGACGTGACCGTGAGCCACCCGCGCGGCGTTCACGACGAAGACCACCTCGCCGCGACCGTCGTCTCGCCCGCGTTCGACGACAAGACGCTGGTCGAACAGCACCAGATGGTGTACGACACGCTCGGCGATCACATGACGACGGACATCCACGCGCTCGAACTGAAGACCTACACGCCGGAAGAGTACGACGCGCGATAAAGTAGCCCGAGCGAATACGGGTCCGGAACCGGCGAGCCAGTTCAGCGGCTCGGAAGCGCCGCTTCGCGGTCGAGACGTCGATTCCGAAGTGCGATTCCCGTGTCGGAGTCGAAGAGGTGAATCGCGTCCTCGGGAATCCGAGCGACGACTTCGTCTCCCGCTTCGATGGTTCGCATGCCGCTCAGCGTGGCGACGAACGGCTCTCGCTCCTCCATCAATTTCGCTTCGCCCTCGCCCACGAACTGGAGGTAGACGTTGTTTTCGTTGCCCATCGGTTCGACCACGTCCACGATCGTTTGGAACTCGTGGTCACCGCTCCCGCTGGCGACGAGTTCGACGTCCTCGGGGCGGACGCCGAACGTGACGTGCTCCGCGTCGCCGAGTTCGTCCGCCGTCTCGGATGACAGTGGATACTCGAATCGCTCGGCGACGAGTACGTCCCCGTTCCGAGTCGTTTCGAAGAAGTTCATCGACGGTTCGCCGATGAACCCGGCGACGAACCGGTTCGCCGGTTGGTGGTACGCCTCGATGGGCGTTGCGACCTGTTGGAGTTTCCCGTCGTTCAGGATGGCGATTCGGTCGCCCATCGTCATCGCCTCCGTCTGGTCGTGGGTGACGTACACCGTCGTCACGCCGAGGTCCTCCTGCAACCGCTGGAGTTCGGTGCGCATCTGCGACCGAAGCTTCGCGTCGAGGTTCGACAGCGGTTCGTCCATCAGGAACACCTCGGGGTCGCGGACGATGGCCCGGCCGAGCGCGACGCGCTGTTGCTGCCCGCCCGAGAGTTCGCCGGGCTTGCGGTCCAGCAGGTCCGAGATTCCCAACATCTCGGCGGCGTCGTCGACCGTTCGTTCGATCTCGCTATCGGGCATGTTCGTCGATTCTTCCAGCCCGAAACTCATGTTCTCCCGAACCGTCATGTGCGGATAGAGCGCGTAGGACTGGAACACCATCGCGATGTTGCGCTCCTGCGGCGGAACGTCGTTCACCGTCGTCTCGCCGATCGAGAGGCGACCGTCCGTAATACTCTCCAATCCGGCGATCATGCGGAGCGTCGTCGATTTTCCGCAGCCGGACGGGCCGACGAGGACGAGAAACTTCCCGTCGTCGACGTCTATCGAGAGGTCGTCGACCGCGACGACGTCGTCCCCGCCGGACTGTCCAAACACCTTCGTCAATCCATCGAGCGTTAACTTTGACATATTTCCTCCATCGTGTTCGTTTGCGTATCGATCGTCATTACGTTGCGACCCCCTTGGCGAACTCCTCGCCGAACGCGATGTAGACGAGCAGCGTCGGAATCGCGGCGATGAGCGCACCGGCCATTCGAAGCGGGAATACCGTCCCGGACAGCGACTCCCCGAGACCCGAGAGGATGAGGACGACCGGTGCCGCGGAACTGCTCGAACTCGACACGAGGATGAGCGCGAACAGCAGGTCGTTCCATATCTGCGTGAACTGGTAGATGAGCGTCACCGCGAACATCGGCGTCGAGAGCGGCAACACGATTCGCAGATAGATGCGTCCGAAACTCGCGCCGTCGAGTCGGGCGGACTCTATCATCTCGGTGGACATTCCCTGATAGTAGCCGCGGAACAGCAGCGTACAGATGGGGATGCCGTAGGCCACGTGCGTGACGATCAGTTTGACGAGCGCCGAGTGTTCGGACGTGAGGAAGGGAAGGGACCACATCGGCGCGAGCATCTCCTCGACGGGGATGTAGTTCCAGAACTCCGAGAGCGGAACGAGCACCGCCTGATAGGGGATGAAGATTCCCGCGATGAACAGCGCGAGAATTCCCGCCTGCCCCTTCCAGTTTATCTGTGTCATCCCGTACGCCGCCAGGCTTCCGAGCAGCGCCGAGAGAACGGTCGCCGGAACGGCGAACAGGAAGCTGTTCACGAGACCGCGACCCAGCGCCGAGATAGCGACCGACCAGTACTTGGTGGTGAATCCGTCCGGTCCGGGCGGGAGGAACGGGACCGTCCGAGAGACGGCCGAGTTCGTCTTCAACGAGGTGACGAGTCCCGTCTCTATCGGGACGAGGAAGAACGCTACCAGAGAGACGAGGACGCCGTACAGCAGAACTCGCCGCACGTCCAGATCGAACAGCCACGCCGCGATATCTCCCCGGCGCGATTCGGTTGTGTGTGATTGATTGCTCATAGGTTACCGTGTCTGTATTGGTTGATGAGGTACGGACCGATGATGCCGAGCGCCAACAGGAACAACATGATGGCGATGGCGGACCCGTACGCCCAGTGTTGGTTTCGGAACGCTTCCCGGACCATCTTCGTCGCCAGAATGTCCGACCCGTTCGGGGGCAGAAAGCCGCCGACGAGCGAGTAGAGGAAGTCGAAGGCCTTCAGCGCGAACACCATCAGGACGACGGCAGCGCTGATGACCGCGTTCTTCAACTGCGGGATGATGACCCGCCAGTACATCCGCAACGTACTCGCGCCGTCGACTTTGGCGGCCTCGTAGTGCTCGGTCGGAATCGCGCGGAGCGCCGCCAAGTACACCACCATGGCGTAGCCGCTGAACTGCCAGACCAGCGCAAAGACGACGGCCCCGAGAACGAGTTGCGGGTCGCCGATCCACTGGTACTGCCCGAGGCCGAACGTTCGGAGGACGATGTTGACGATGCCGTTCTGGTAGTTGTACATCCACAGCCAGAACTGCGCGGTCACGACGAACGAGAGGCTGAACGGCAACAGGTAGATGGTTCGGAACGTGTTCTCGAATCGAATCTTCCGATCCACCAGAATTGCCATCACGAGACCGACGACGAGACAGGCCCCGGTGAACGCGAGTAGCAACACGAACGTGTGTACCGTCGCGGAAATGAATCCGGGGTCGTTGAACGCCTGCGTGTACATCTCGAAGTCGAGATTGCCGTAGTCGACCGAACCGAACCCCTGGTAGTCGGTGAGGGAAATGATGAAGTTCCAACCGATAGCGCCGTACACGAAAAATCCCATCAGCAGGAACGGCGGGAGCCAGAACGGAAGCGACCCGACGAAATCCTCGCCGAGGTACGCACGGAGACCCGACCGCGAACTCGACTCGGTCGCGGTTGCGGTACCACCGTCGGTTCGGACGGTCCCGGTATCACCAGTTACCCGTCGTTTGACGCGTCGTATTGTGTTACGCATGGAAAGAGTGGTCGGCTGATTAGCCCTGAACCTTGTCGATCATTGCGTTCGTCGCGGCGTCGACGTTGTACGGCCCGGAGAAGTTGCTGGAGATGACCTCCTTGAGGCTAGTGAGCGTCTCCGGTTCGACGGCGAGACCGTGTGCAATGGTGGGTGGCCGGTGTTTCGCGTTCTTGAAGTCCTCGATGGTCTCCGTGAGATACGGTCCGAACTCGTCGGTACTGACGTCCTTCCGGGTCGGGATGGACCCTTTCCACTTGTTGTACGCGACTTGCGCATCCTTGCCGCCGACGAAGCGCATCCACTCCTTGGACTTCTTCGGGGACGGATTGTTGCTCGGGTAGAGGAACGCGTCGATGTGCAGCGTGTACATCCCTTTCGTGCCCGGGTACGGGACGAATCCCCAGTCCTCGTTGTACTTCAGGTCCTCGGACTTGTACGCGCCGGCGACCCAGTTACCTTGGTGGATGAACGCAGCGTCACCGCTCATGATCTTCTGGTTCGCCTCGGTGAAGCCGATGGTGGAGGCATCCTCGTTGGTGTACCCCGTTATCATCTCCTTCGTCGTTTCGAAGGAGCTTTTGACGGCGGATTTGGGACCCTTTCCGTTGACGTAATCCATGTACTTCGAGTAGCCGCTCTGTCCGAGCATGTTCACGGCCCAGAGCTGAAGCGTCGGCCACGTGTTCTTTCCGCCGAGCGCCATCGGTGCGGCGTCGGTCTTCTGTTTGACCTTGTCCATCGCGTCGACGAGCGCTTTCGGGCTGTCGAGCGATTTCGGGTCGACGCCTGCCTTCTCGACGACGTTGACGTTGTAGAAGAGACAGTTGAGGCGGTGGGAACCGATGGGAACCGCGCTCATCTTATCGTTATATTTACATTTGTCCACGGCTTCCTTGACGTGTGACGATTTCAGGTCGGCTTCCTCCCACACGTCCTTCTCGATGTTGCCGAGGGCACCCTCGTACTTGATGAGGTTCTTGCCCGGCCAGTTGGCGAACGCACTCGGCGGGTTGTCGTTCCGGAGACGTTTGGCGACGACGGCGTCGAGGTTCTCGTTACCACCGCCCCCGATGGGACGGAAGTTCGTCTCCATGTCAGAATGACTGTCTTTGAAGGTACTTGTGAGGTTGTTGACCGCCTTTTTCCCGTCACCGCCCGTCCATCCGTGCATCACTTCGAGCGGTTCGTCGGTCGATTCATCACCGTCTCCACCGCTTCCACCGCCGAGACAGCCTGCGAATCCAGCCATACCCGCCGCACCGATGAGACCGGTCGTTTTCATATAACTACGCCGTGACAAAGTATCTGATTCATTGCCTTTCATACTTAACTATCATCCACGCCTACGATTACCATTTGTCACGGGGTACTTAACCATTTTTCTATTACTTCATTACCGAGTGAATATTTCATATCTTACTTTTCCGCATTAATCCCTCTTCGATGAAACGAGGCGAGATCAGCCCCGTTTCGATGGGTTTTACGCCCGCCCACATCCACCCTCCACACGCATGAGCGACGAGGATTATCGAATCGAGGAGGACAGCCTCGGGGAGATGCAAGTACCTGCCGACGCCTACTGGGGCGCACAGACCCAGCGCGCGGTCGAGAACTTCCCCATCTCGGGAATCACGTTCGGGCGGCGGTTCATCCGCGCGCTCGGAATCGTGAAGAAGGCCGCCGCGCAGGCGAACGAGGAACTCGGGATGATAGAGGAGGACGAGGCAGCGGCCATCGTCGAGGCCGCGGACGAGGTCATCGCGGGCGAACACGACGACCAGTTCCCGGTGGACATCTTCCAAACGGGATCCGGCACCTCCTCGAACATGAACGCGAACGAGGTCATCGCCAACCGCGCCGCCGAAATCTACGGGGAAGAGATCGGGGACCGCGTCATCCACCCGAACGACCACGTCAACTTCGGCCAGTCGAGCAACGACGTGATTCCGACCGCGATGCACGTCTCCGCGCTCGAAGCCCTCGAGAAGGACGTGCTTCCCGCACTCGACACCCTCCGCGAGGCGCTCGCGGAGAAAGAAGCGGAGTACGACGGCGTGGTGAAGACGGGCCGCACGCACCTGCAAGACGCCACCCCCGTTCGCGTCGGACAGGAGTTCGGCGGCTACCGCGCGCAAATCGAGAAAGGTCTCGCGCGCGTCGACGACGTGCGAGCACACCTGAGCGAACTCGCGCTGGGCGGCACGGCGGTCGGGACGGGACTGAACACCCACCCCGACTTCCCCGCGCTCGCCGCCGACTACATCAGCGAGGAGACGGGCATCGCGTTCCGCGAGGCGGACAACCACTTCGAGGCGCAGGCCGCCCACGACGCGATGGCGGAAGCACACGGCGCGCTCCGCACCGTCGCTGGGTCGCTCAACAAGATCGCGAACGACCTTCGCCTGCTGGCGTCGGGGCCGCGTAACGGACTCGGCGAAATCGACCAACCCGAAAACCAGCCCGGCAGTTCCATCATGCCCGGCAAGATCAACCCCGTCGTCGCCGAGGCCGTCAATCAGGTCCACAAGCAGGTCGTCGGCAACGATACCACCGTCGAGTACGGTGCGGCGGAAGGTCAGATCGACCTCAACCTGTACAAGCCCGTCCTCGCGCACAACTTCCTCGAATCGGCGGAACTCCTCTCGAACGTCAGCGAGACGTTCGCGGACAAGTTCGTGCGGAAACTCGACGTGAACGCGGAACACTGCGAGGAACAGGTCGAACAGAGCATGGCGCTCGCCACGGCGCTCAACCCGCACATCGGCTACGACAAGGCGTCGAAAGCCGCGAAGGAGGCGCTCAAGGAAGGGAAGACCGTTCGACAGGTCGTCATCGAGAAGGGCTACCTCGGCGAGGAGGAAGCGAACGAAATCATCGACCCCGAAGCGATGACGCACCGCGGCATCCTCGGACAGGGCGAGTAATCTTTCGGCCTTTTATCTCCCCGTGAACGCCGTTCTACGGGCTTGCGCGGCGTAACCGTCGGCATCGGCGAGGTTCCAACGATACGAGCGACGGCGCTGTCGGCGTATTCGCGTAATAAACGGTCGGTCGGAGTCGGTCCGAAAAACGTCGGACCGGGCTAGAACAGGCTGGTGAAAAAGGACACGACGCCTTCGATGAGGGAGATGAACCCGCTCCAGAGCTTTCCGAAGAAGCCTTGGCTCCCGTTGGAGGGCGCGGACGTAGTCGTCGTCTCCTTCATCGAAGTGGTCGTTTGCCCCTTCCCCTCCGTCGTCTGCTGGGAGGTCTGGGTCGTCGTCTTCGGTTGACACCCTTTCGAAGAGATAGTGACCCCCTTGTTCATGTTCAGTTTCGTGCGCGTCGGGTTGTTTACGTCCCCCGACAACACCTCCCATTTCTTGATTTTGCCGTCGTACACGCCACCTTCACCCGCCAACACGGCCTGTCTGTTGAACTGCGGGTGGATGGTGAACTTGAAGTCGTTCCCCAGTCCGCGATAGACGGCCCCGTCGGAGCGGCCCTCCTGCCACGTCCAACTGATGTTCGCGCTCGCGGTTTCCTTGCCGTTCCAGTTGCGGTGTTTCGAGTAGTCGAACGTGTCGCGGTTCGTGGAGGCGTCGTACGAGTCGTCTTTGACGACGAACTTCCCTTTGACGGGAAGATTAGTCATCCGGAATGTCGCCGCGCCTCCTTTCCCCGCATCTAACTTGTCGTGGATGATGACGAGGCTGAGTCCCTTCGGACCCTTGTAAAGGAACATGATGCTGGTATCCTTTCGCTGGAGGTTCTCCGTTCCGAAGGAGGCGTACTTGAACGACGATGGGTCCGTATCGGGCGTTCGATAGTCGTAGAACTCCTCGACCGGCAATCCCGACATCGAGAGCGGTTCGATGGGGATGCATTTTCCGTCCTGTTCGATGGAGAACTGGGCGTTGCTCCCGGATTGTGCACCTACCGACGAGATGCCTCCGAGTATGGTAGTCGAGGCGACGGTCGCCTGAACGAACCGGCGACGGTTGATAGTGGGCGAGTTCTCGGTCATGCTGTCCACGAAAGGTACGATTTCCCGGGACCTTTGTTCCACGCCGACTGACTGAAATCAGCGCCAGCCGAACGAAACGGTAGGACGGCCGTACTCCCCCGGTAAGGGTGATATTCGGACACAGTAGGGTAGTCATTCTCTGACGGGGATCGAACCCGACCGGGGCGTGCGTTCGCCGGCAAACCGACCGGTACCCCACGCCTACTTTTATACCACGTCCTCCCCGTCGTGTATGTATGGAGACACTCAACCCCCGAATTCGCCTCGTCTGGTTCGTGAGCGTCCTCGTCGTCGCGACGCTCGTCGGCGGCGCACTCGCTGGGGTTCGTCGATTTCTCGTCGAGTTCGCGCTCACCTTCGTCGTCGCCGCCGTCGCCATCGCCGTACTCCTCGGTATCGCGTACATCGCGTTCAAATTCCGAGCGTGGCGGTTCGAAATCCGGGACGACGACCTCTACCTCGAACGCGGCGTCTTCACCCGCGTCACGACCGTCGTCCCCTTCGTTCGGGTGCAGCACGTCGATACCCAACGCGGCCCCGTGGAGCGACTCCTCGGCCTCGGAAGCGTCGTCATCTACACTGCCGGGTCACGCGGGGCGGACGTGACGATTCCCGGACTCACGCCGGAACGGGCAAGCGAACTACAGGGTCGTCTTCGGAACCTCGCGGTCGAAAGCGAGTACGAGGACGCGGTATGAAGTTACATCCGCTCTCGCTTCCGTATCGAATGGTGGTTCGGGGGGGCCGCGTCGTTTCCGCCGTCCTGTTCGCCGGGTTCGCGGCCGTCGGCGGGATAGAGTGGTTGACGCTCGAAATCTTCGCGGGGTTCCTCCTCCTCGTCCTGCTCGCCGTGATTGGGTGGGAGTTCGCCTACCACCGACGGTTCGAGTACGAACTCGCCGACTCGTCGCTCGACATCGAGTCGGGCGTCATCTCGCGACGACGGCGGGAGATTCCGCTCCGGCGGATTCAGAACGTGGACATCCATCGAAACGTCGTCCAACGCGTCGCCGGTATCGCCTCCCTCGGACTGGAGACGGCGGGAGGCGGCGAAACCGAAGCGAATCTCGAATACGTCGCCTACGAGGAGGCGCGACGACTCCAGCGGGAGATTCAACGCCGGAAGAACGGTGCGCCGGCATCGACGGGAACGGAAGCGGAATCCGAAACGCCCGACGAGGAAGTGTTGTACGAGATCGGTTCGGAGGAACTGCTGTTGCTTTCGGCCGTTTCGGTCGAACCGCGTGCCATCGGGTTGGTGTTCCTCGTCGTTCCCTTCGTCATGGGCACGACGGACCTCGCAAGCGTGTCGTTCTTCATCGGATTCTCGCGCGTCCTGTTTTCCGCACTCGTCCTCTGGGTGAGCAGCGCGATGATAACCTTCGCGCGCCACTACGGATTTCGGCTGATGCGCGTCGGCGACGAACTCCGCTACGAACGAGGCCTGCTCCAGCGCTACGACGGGAGCATCCCGCTCGACAAGATACAGACGCTCACGGTGCGGGAAAACCCCGTCATGCGACTCGCGGGGTACGCCTCGCTCTCCGTCGAGACGGCGGGCTACGCGCCCGGGCAGGGACCGTCGGGCGGGTCCGAGGCGGCGGTTCCACTCGCCGTTCGAAGCCGCGTTCGCTCGCTCGCCCACTCGCTCGAACCGTTCGACGACCCGACGTTCGAGCGTCCGCCCCGTCGAGCGCGACGCCGCTACGTCGTCCGCTACGCTCTCGTGGCCGTGGTTCTCACGGGCATCATCTACGGCGTGGACCGGTTCACGGGATTCGTCGATTTTTGGTACGCGCCGCTCGCGCTCTTGCTCCTCGCGCCCGTGGCCGGACACTTTCGGTGGAAACACCGCGGCTACCACGTCGGCGACGACCACGTCACGACGCGAAACGGATTTTGGCGACGGACGACGCGAATCGTCCCCTATTACCGAGTTCAGACGGTCATACAGCGGGAGACGCTCTACCAGCGTCGGTGGTCGTTGGCGACGGTCATCGTCGATACCGCGAGTTCCACGGGACTTCGAGGCACGGACGGCCACGCCGCGGACGTGGACGGGGACGACGCCGACGAACTCCGGGAACTGGTCGCCCGTCGGCTGGGCAGGCAGGTCAAACGCAGACGAAGCGAGCGACGGAGAGGAACGGACCGACGTCGATCGGAAACAGTGGCGGACGGCGTGGACTCGCGTTCCGAGAACGATTGACTGCGATCCGCTATCGCTCGACGTCGGCCCCCGAGTCCGTCAGATCCTCGACGATGAAGACGATACGTTCTCCGGTGCCGTCCTCGGCGTTGACGGGGGCTCCGTTGACCGAGAGACGACGCCACTCACCCGTCGGTGTTCGGTACCGCATTCGGACACCTCGAACGGTCGTTCCGTCCTCGAAAACGGCCCTCAGCGGGTGTCCGTTCTCTCCAAGAGGAGTACCGTTTTCGTCCGTCACCGTCCATTCGCGGGAATCGTAGCTTCGTCCCGTGATCTCTTCCTCCGGAAGTCCCAACATTTCGACCATCCGCTCGTTGACCCGTTCGATGTTCCCGTCGGTGTCGAGGATGAGGATGCCGACGGGACTCGTCTCGAACACGCGTTCGAGCAGTTCCCGCTCGCGGCGGTGTTCTTCCCGAAGCCTGTTTTCGTCGGTGACGTCGCGGAAGTACACCGATAGTCCTTCGGTCGAGGGATAGGCGTGTACTTCGAACAGCGTTTCGAGCGGTTCGAAGTAGGCTTCGAACGTCGTCGGCTCCTGTCGTTCCATCGCTCCCCGATACTCCGCTTCGAACGTCGAACCGACCGATTCGGGAAACGCCTCCCAAACGACGTTTCCGAGGAGATCCGGTTCCGGACGGTCGAGGAGTTCCTCCCCGCGAGCGTTGAGGAACGTGAACCGCCAGTCGGTGTCCAACGCGAAGAACGCGTCCGTCACCCGGTCGTAGACGGCGCTCATGTGCCGCCGATACGCATCCGTCGCCCGCTCGGCGCGATAGCGCTCGACGACGTTCTCGATGCGGTTCGCCAGCACGGCGTACCTGTCGGGGCCGCCTTTCTGGAGATATTCGGTCACGCCCGCGGAGATGGCCTCGCTCGCTATCTCCTCGCTTCCCTTTCCGGTGAAGAGGATGAACGGTAACTCCGGTTCGCGGTCCCGAACCGCTTCGAGGAATTCGAGGCCGTCCATCGAACCCATGTCGAAGTCGCTGACGATACAATCGACCGAGACGGCATCGAGCCGTTCGATGGCCTTGGTAGGTGCCGTTTCGGTGTGAACGACGATATCGGGGATGTGTTCGGACAGCAACGGGTCGGAGAGGCGCACCCGTGCCGGGTCGTCATCGACGTGGAGAATACGAATCGGCGCGTCCTCGCCGGGATTCCTCGACGCGAGGAAATCGTACATACAGTCGATACTGTCGCTATCATTTTTATATCTATGGACCGGCGACCGTGACGGAGTTCACGGCCGCAAAACCCGTCGGTGAACCCGAACGGCGGCCCCATTCCTCGGGGGACAAACTCGCCCGAACTGGTCGGTTTTTTACCCCTCCACCTCCCATGTCCGTCAATGAGTGAGTACGACTACGAGGACCTCGGTCTCGTGGCGGGGCTGGAGATACACCAGCAACTCGACACCGAGGAGAAGTTGTTCTGTGGCTGTCCGACCGAACTGCGCGACCCCGATGAGTCGTCCCGAACGTTCACCCGCTATCTCCATCCGACGCGAAGCGAACTCGGCGAAATAGACGACGCCGCGCTCGAAGAGAGCCAAATCGACCGCGAGTTCGAGTATCTCGCCTACGACACCACCTGTCTCGTGGAGGCCGACGACGAACCGCCACATCGACTGGACGCGGAGGCCGAACAGGTCGTCCTCGAAATCGCACAGCTCCTCGACATGACCGTCGTGGACCAAGCCAACGTCATGCGAAAAATCGTCGTGGACGGGTCGAACACGTCGGGGTTCCAGCGCTCCACGCTCGTCGCAACCGGCGGGGAAATCCGAACGAGCGACGGTCCGGTCGGCGTCGAGGACCTGATGCTCGAAGAGGAGAGCGCCCAGCGCGTCGAGGAGCGCGAGGACGGCGTCACCTTCAGCCTCGACCGACTCGGCATCCCGTTGGTCGAAATCGGCACTAGTCCCGATATCAGTTCGCCGGAGCAGGCCCGCGAGGCCGCCGAACGCATCGGAATGCTCCTCCGCTCGACGGGTCACGTCAAGCGCGGCCTCGGCACCATCCGACAGGACGTGAACGTCTCCATCGCGGACGGCGCACGCGTGGAGATGAAGGGCGTCCAGAGCCTGGACGACATCGACGACCTCGTTCGGTTCGAGGTCGGTCGGCAGGTCGAACTCCTCGACATCCGCGACGAACTCCGGTCCCGCGACGCCGAGGTAGGCGAGGTGCAGGACGTGAGGGACGTGTTCGAGGGAACCGAGAGCGGCGTCATCTCCGGCGCGCTCGACAACGGCGGAAAAGTCACCGCCGTCCCCCTGTTCGGCTTCGACGGCCTCGTCGGGCGGGAGATTCAACCCGACCGTCGCCTCGGGACGGAACTCTCGGACCACGCCAAGCGCCACGGCGCTGGCGGCATCTTCCACACCGACGAACTGCCCGCCTACGGCGTCACCGAGGACGAAGTCGATGCGCTTCGGGACGCGGTCGATGCGGGCGACGAAGACGCGGTCGCCATCGTTGCCGCCGGTCCCGCGGTCGCGGACGGTGCCATCGAGGCCGCCGCGAAACGCGCGGCGGTCGCCATCGAGGAGGTCCCCGAGGAGACCCGCGGCGCGAACGAGGACGGCACCTCCGGCTACCTCCGTCCGCTCCCAGGCGCGGCGCGGATGTACCCCGAAACCGACGTGCCGCCGGTCGATTTGGACCCGACGGAGGTCGAAACGCCCGAACTGTTGACCGAGAAGGTCGAACGCTACCAGTCCGAGTTCTCGCTCGGGGCGGGACTCGCCGAACAGGTCGCCTACGGTCGCCGGATGCCGCTGTTCGAGCGCGCCGTCGAAACCGGTGCCGACCCGACGTTCGTCGCCGGACTGGTCGAGAGCACGGTCACGGAACTCCGGCGCGACGACGTGCCGGTCGAGAACCTCGACGACGACCACTTCCTCGGCGTCATCGCGCTCGTCACCGACGGCGAGTTGGCGAAGGAGGGCGTCAACGACGTGATGACGCTGCTGGCCGAGAACCCCGACCTGTCCGCCGAGGAAGCCGTCGAAGAGGCGGGACTCTCCGGTGTGGACGACGAGGAGGTCCGCGAAGCGGTGGTCGAAGTCGTCGAACGAAACGACGAACAGGTCGAAGAGGAGGGCATGGGTGCCTTCTCCGGCCTGATGGGCGAGTGCATGGGAAGCCTCCGCGGGAAGGCTGACGGCGACCTCGTGAGTCAACTGCTCCGCGAGGAAATCCAGAAGCGCGCCTGAAAAAGAAATCGGGTGGCTACTCTTCTTCTTCTCCGCCGCCCGTTCCCGCCACGTAGCCGGTAACGTTGCCGACGTTCATCGCCACCGCCAGCGCGACGGCGATGACGAAGACGATGAACGTCGAGATGGCGTTCATCTTCGGCGCGGTTCCGTACTTTATCATCGAGTACATGGACACGGTTATCACGTTCATCGTTCCGCCGACGAAGTGCGCCCGAATGAAGTCCTCGAACGACCGAATCCACGCGAAGAGGAACCCGGCACCGATTGCTGGAGCGACGATGGGGAGCGTCACGTCCCAGAACGTCGTGAGCGGGTCGGCCCCCAAATCGCGGGCCGCGTCCTCCAGCGACCTGTCGAAGGTGTAGAGACGGGCCGACACCATCAGCAGGACGAACGGGAAGCCGTAGATGCTGTGGGTGAGGATGAGCGTGACGGGTCCCATGGTCATCCCGAGAATCGTCTGGAAGTAGATGATGAGCGCGATGCCCAACACGACGCCGGGAATGACCATCGGGAGGATGCCGAACGTCCGGTACAGTTCCTTGAACGGGAAGTCGTACCTGGCGAGCGCGAAACTCGCCAACACGCCGAGGACCGTCGCGATGAGCGCCGAGAACGTCGCCACTTGAACGCTGTTCAACAGCGCGATCATCAACGACCCGTCGGCGAACGTCGCCGAGTAGTGGGCGAACGTGAACCCCTGAAACGGGAAGAACGTGCTCGAATTGACCGCGAACGAGAGGAACATCATGGCGACCAGCGGTATCCACAGGAACACCAACAGCAGTCCCACGACGACGTACAGGCCGCGGCGGAGAAGTTGCTGTCTCCGCTCGTGTCCGAACGTCGGCGATTCGCTCGGTTCGTCCGCTCGTTCCGTCGTCGTTCCGGTTTCAGTCGCCATCTCAGACACCTCCCAACTCTTCGATGCTGACGTAACGGAACGCGAGCGCGAAGGCGACCACGATGGAGACGACGATGAACATCGACGCCGCGCTTCCGTAGTCGATGGCGTACTGTCCCGTGATTCGTCCCTCGATGAGTTGCCCGACCATCAACACCTTCCCCTGCCCGAGGAACCGCGGCGTGATGAACGCGCCGAGCGCGGGAACGAACACAAACAGGCTCCCGCTGATGATTCCCGGCAGGGTCAGCGGTAGAATGACGTCACGGAGCGTTCCCGTCCGGGACGCACCCAAATCGCGGGCCGCCTCGACGAGCGAGAAATCCAACCCCTCCATGCTCGCGTACAGCGAGAGGAGCATGTAGGGGAAGTAGGCGTGCGTAAGCCCAACGATGATGGCCGGAACGCCGTAACTGAACAGGCCCACCGGGCCGTTCACGATGCCGATCTTCAACAGCGTTCGGTTGATGACCCCGCTCGGGCCGAACATGAGGTACCACGAGTACGCCCGCACGAGGTACATCGTGAAGAACGGCAACAGCACGAGGAAGATGACCACCTTGAACGTCCGGCCGCCGCGCTTCGCAAGGAAGTACGCGAGCGGGAACGCCATCACCAGACAGAGGATCGTGGTGATGCCCGCGATCGCGTACGAGAGCAGGAGCGAGTGGAAGAAGGGCGTCTCCCAGAACGGACCGGGACCGGCGAACAGCCCCGAGTAGTTGGTCATCGTCGGTTTCCAGACGATTTCGTAGGCGTCGTTGATGCTCATGAAACTGAGGACGACCATGAACGTCAGCGGTGCCATCAGCAAGAGCAACAGCCAGAGCAGGCTGGGAGTGAGCGTGAAACCGAGCGTGCGCTCCCTCGATGCGAACGCACCGATGATGGATCGTCGAATACCGATGATGGCTCCCCGAATCGACCCTGAGGTATCGGAAGACATCGTGAATCAGGCCGTTTTCACTTGGTCCCACGCGTTCTGCCACGCGTCCTCGTTCTCGACGGCCTTGAACGGGATGAAGTCCTCCAACCGCGACGGTTTGATGGACCCGTACATCTCGTTTTGTTCCTTCGAGAGGTGTTTCTGTGTCTTCGGGTTACAACTCGGCGAGTAGCCCGCCTTGGCGAGGTCCGCGCCGAGTTTCGGCGCGATGAACTCGTTTATCACCTTCCACGCGAGGTCCTTGTTCTCGGATTTCTTCGAGACGACGGCGGATTCGAACCACGCGAGCGACCCCTCCTTCGGCGTCGCCATCTTCGGCCAGTCGGTGCCGTTCGCCCACATTTCCACGATTTCGTTGCGGCCGGACTGTCCGACGAGGAAGTTACCCTGCTTGAACGACTTGATATACGTCGGGTCGGCGGCGATGTACCCCTGTAGGTTCGACTTCTGGTCGATGAGGGTCTGTTTCACCTTCTTTATCTGCTTCTCCGAGAGGGAGACCTTGTTCCCCTCGAAGGCCTTCTTGTACCCGAGATACAGCGCCGTCGCGCTCATCGCCTTGAAGTGATTGTCGTACATGATGACTTTCCCCTTCAGGTTGGTCCCCTTGTACTTGTCGCTGAACAGTATCTCGTAGCTCTGGTCGTGATCCTCCGGAATCTTGCGCGAGTCGTAGGAGTAGCCGTACCATCCGAATCGAATGGGAACGCCGTACTTTTTGCCGTCCTTCGTGAACTGGTTCTCGCTGAACTGCTTGAAGGTGTCGTAGATTTCGGACTGGTTTTTCACGATGTCGTCGGGAACTGGGTCGACGAGGTCCGCCTCCATCATTTTGGGCACGTAGTTGTTGTTCGGAACGGCGATGTCGAACTGCTCGTCCTTGCCGGATTTCCACCCGGTGAACATGTTCGAGGAGGACGTGGATTTGGTGAACTTGACGGTCACGTCCAGTCGCTTCTCGATTTGCTCCTTCAGGTCGGCGTACTCCTCCCACGTAAGGATGTTGATGGTCTTGCTCCCGCCGCCGCTTCCGCCGCCACCGCCGCTGAAGAGACATCCCGAAAGGCCCGTCATTCCGACCGCACCGGCCGTTCCGGCAGCCTCCAGGAACGTTCTGCGACTATCTCCCGCGCTATATTTACTCATGTCTTCGCTACCCGTGTCTTTGTCATCCATACACATGAGAAAGTCACGAACCCATATGATATTAAATCTTTGGCGGAATACCGTTACTCCGTGGGCACTAATTAATACTACTCCTGAAAATACCTAAATTTCTCCAGTACATTTATACTAAGTCCTGAGAGTACATATCTCATGGTAGGCGATAACGATGTCCTCATAGATTTACACGGGATCAGAAAGGAGTACGACGAGGTGACGGCGGTCAAGAATATCGACTTTACCATCCGGCGCGGGGAGTTCTTCTCGCTCGTCGGCCCGTCGGGATGTGGGAAGACGACGACGCTTCGTATGATTAGCGGGTTCGAGACGCCGACGGCGGGGACCGTCTCGCTCAACGGCGAGAACATGGCCGGCGTCCCGCCGAACGCGCGGGACACCAACCTCGTCTTTCAGCACCTCTCGCTGTTCCCCCACATGACCGTCGGGGAGAACGTGGCGTACGGTCTGAAGAAGTCGGGCGTCGATTCGGCGACGCGGGAACGGAAGGTGAGCGAGTACCTCGAACTCGTGGACTTGGGCGGCTACGAGGACCGCCGTCCCGACGAGCTGTCCGGCGGGCAACAACAGCGGGTCGCGCTCGCCCGCGCGCTGGTCAACGAACCCAGCGTCCTCCTGTTCGACGAACCCCTGTCGAGCCTCGACCGGAAACTCCGCAAACAGATGCAGGTCGAACTCAGGAAGATTCACGAGAAGACCCAAGGCTCCTTTTTCTACGTCACCCACGACCAGGAAGTCGCCATGACCCTCTCCGACCGGATGGCCGTGATGAACGACGGCCGCATCGAACAGGTCGGCAAACCCGAGGACATCTACCGCGACCCGAACAGTCCCTTCGTCGCCGACTTCATCGGCGACACCAACCTGTTCGAGGGTGAGGCGCGGGCCGAGAACGATACCACGACGGTCGACATCGACGGCGGGACCTTCTCGTTCGTGGCCGCCGAGGAGGTCCGCGACGGGTCGGTCACGGTCTCCATTCGCCCCGAGGAGTTCGTCCTCGCGAACGGGAGCGGGTCCGTCGAGGGTCAAATCGTCGAACGCTACTTCCAAGGCGACCAGACGAACTACATCGTCGACCCCGACTCCGAGTCCCTGTCGGACGTGCGCGTCGTGATGCAGGGCCGCGAGTCGCCGGTGTCCCGCGGTGAGCGCGCATCCTTCGACGTTCGCGACGGCGCGCCGGTCGTCTTCGAAGCCTGACCGGTCGTTTCTCCCCCGTTTTCGTCGTCGATAGTCTCGACGCGTCGTGACGAGGTTCGTCTCAGTCCCGAACGTGGAACGACGGCGGTTCGGTCCGTGCGGCGGTCGTTTCGATGAAACGAATGAGCGGGCTCGCGACGAAGGCCGTCAGACTCGCCAAGAAGACCGGAACGATGCTGGCTCCGTCGGTCAATGCGATGGCGATGAGCGCCGAGGAGAGGGGCGTTCCGGTCACCGCGGCGTTGAAGGCCGCCATCCCGGTGAGCATCGCGAGGACGGGTTCGACGCCGGGAATCGCGGTGGCGACGGCGCGCCCGACGAGTGCACCCATGAACATCTGCGGGACGATGAGGCCGCCCTGCCAGTTGCCGTTTATCGTGAGGGCGGCGGCGAGCATCTTCCCGAACAGTGCGAGGATGAGGATCCAGAACGGGAACGAACCGGTCAGTACGTCGTTGATGTGTTTCCCGCCGTAGAAGTAGGTGAGCGGGAGCACGTACCCGAGCAGGCCGATTCCCAGTCCCGCGACGGTCGTTCGGACGTACACCCGCGGGGACCAGCGATTGAACAGCGTTCCGACGAGGGCGAACAATCGCGTGTACACGACGGCGAAAGCGACGCAGACGAGACCGATCCCCAACGCGGTGACGAGGTGTCGGGTGGTGAACTCGCCGATGGCGCTCGCGTGCCACGCCGGGAAGAAGGAGACGCCGCCGAGGCTCACCATCGTGAGATAGCCGGCGAAGCTGGCGACCAGCGTCGGGACGATGGCTTCGTAGTACTCCATCCCCCGTTCATGCGGCAGTTCCAACCAGAGCAGACCCCCGCCGATGGGCGCGCCCAGAATCGCGCCGAACCCGGCACCCATCCCCGCCAACGTGAGGATTTTCTCCGCGTTCCGCTCCCCCGACGCGTGTGCGATTCTCGTCCCGAGCGATCCGCCGACGGCGCTCATCACGCCCTCCGGCCCGGCGCTCTGCCCCGCGAGCAAACCGATAAATCCGGACGGGACGATGGGGACGTTCTCGGACAGCGGAACCGTCCCGTCGCGATGGAATCGGCGAATCAGCGTCGAGAGCGTACCGGGGTAGAACGTCAGGTAGAGAATCCCCCCGATGACGACGCCCGCGACCGTACTGATGACGATTCGGTGGTATCCGGCGGTGAACGTTCCCCAGAGGTGGTGGAACGCGAACGTCCACGCCACGCGGAAGGCCGCCGCGAAGAGACCGACGCAGATGCCGAGGCCGATGGCGACGAGCAGCAGTCTGTTGAACCGTCGTTCCTCCATGACTGCTGAGCGCTAGGAACCCCTACGGAGTGGTGATTTTCGTTTCGTAACGGTCCCCGATCATCGCTGGACGGCGAACACAGGGACATCGGTCGTTCGAATCACGCGTTCGGTGACGCTCCCGGAGAGAAACCGACTCAATCCCGAGCGCCCGTGCGTTCCCATCACGATGACGTCGACGTCGTATTCCGCGGCGTACTCCGCGATGAGTTTGTGGGGTGTACCCTCCACGAGTGTCGTAGAGACGGGTACGTCTCGACGGTCCCCTTCCTCGACGAGGGCGTCCAAGGCGTCTCGCCCGTCCGATTCGTACCGAGTTCGGGTGTCGCTTCCCGCTCCGGTGTCGACGATTTCGGCACCGCTCTCGGTCTCGTCGACGACGTACAGCGCGTGAACGGTGGCGTCGTACGTTCGAGCCAAGCCGAAACCGTGTTCGATGGCGGCCTCGACGGCATCGGTTCCATCGGTCGGAATCAAGACGTCGTCGTACATCCGCTAAACAATACTCCTCGGTTCACTTCAATCACGCTGTCGTCGGGTGTGTGAAAACTCCCTGAACCGTCGCTATCGGTTGGATACCCGACGAACCGCCGCGACCGCCTCCTTCGAGACGACCGACCAGCGCGGTTCGCTGAACTGGCGCGAAAGGGTGTACGCGCAGGCGACGAGGACGAGGGCGAACGCCGCGTCGGTCAGCCAGTGGACGCCCAGATAAAGCGTGGACACGACGATTGCCCCCGAGAGAACCGCCATGGTGTACGCATACGCCGTGTCCGCTTTCCGGGCGTACACCGCCGCGAGTACCGACAGACCGGTGTGAAGGCTCGGGAACGCCTTCACCAGCGTGTCCGTGGAGAAGATGCCGTACTGAATGGCCGGGCTGAGTTGGTACATCAGCGGTTGGACGGAGGTGAGATACAGCGACGACACCTTCACCGGGAAGAGGACGAAGAACGGAACCGCCAGCGTGACGAGGATGACGTACGCCAGCGCGTAGCGGTGGGCCTCCTCCTCGTCGTGTGCCTTCAGTTTGAAGTACGTGAACAGCACGGCGAACGGGAATCCGACGAGGTACACCGCGGTAAACGCGAGCGTCAACGGTTGCGAAGCGACCACTTGAAACGTTGCGACGGTCGCACCTTCGATGGCGTAGACGAACCCGGTGAAGGTCCGGCCCACGTGGAAATGGAGGGCGACGCTGTTCACGACTTGCGTGACGACCCACGCGACGCCGAGGTACTTCCAGTCGGTCTTCAGGAAGTCCCGGAGGAGGGTCGTGAGTCGCTCCTCCGGTAGAAACACCTGCTTGCCGACGAACATCACGAGAACGCTCGGGACGGCGACGAGCAGGGTAAACTGCGTCCCGAGCGGGAGCGAATGAAATTGGAGGGCGGGAAGCATCGCTACACCGTAGTTAAGCAACAGAATATAAAGAAGTTACTTATCGTTTCGCGCAGGTTCGGGCGTGTTCGACCGCGACGTGCGTTCGCTCGCCCGTCGAACGATTCCTCGCAACGTTGCGATTTCCCGGCCAGTGGGATGTGCACGGCCGAACACCCGGCGAATCATTCGCATGTTCTTGTCGCGTTTCTCGGTCGGTTGGCCGACGGTGTCGAGCAGGTCGGCAAACGCGCCGTAGAACCCCTCGATTTCCGCCTCGTCCGCTCGTTCCCGCGAGACGTCCGGGAGTTGGGACTCCTCGACCGTCAGCGTCCGGAGTTCGTAGAGGGTGACGGTCGCCGCCTGTCCGAGGTTCAGCGCCGGATACGCCGCGCTGGCGGGAATCGAACACACCTCGTCGATACGGGAGAGTTCCTCGTTCGTCAACCCGTTCGCCTCGCGGCCGAAGACGAGGACCGTCTCGGTTTTTACCTCCCGAAGACTATCGGCGAGTTCGCGCGGCGTCGTGAACGGAAACCGAACGTGATGGCTCGCGTCCTCGTTCGTCGTCGCCGTCATGCCGACGGTGTGGTAGTTCTCGATCAACTCGTCGAACGTCACCTCGTCGTAGTTCGGCAGCACGTCCTCGCGGGCCTGTCCGGCGAAGCCGTAGGCCTCGCTGTCCCGGTCGAACTCCGGCGGATCGACGAGCTTCAGGTCGTCCATCCCGAAGTTCTTCATCGCCCGCGCGATGGTCCCGATGTTGCCGGGCGTCTTCGGTTCGACGATGGCGACGGCGGGTTTCATGTGGGGTAGTCGCGGGACATATCGACGTCCCGCAGGTCGATACGCTCCTGTTCGTCCTCGGGGAGTTCCACGTTCAGTTCGCTCGGGTCGGACTCGGGCGGTTCCGGGAGGTCGTCCGGGTCGGTATCGACGTGTTCCATTCCGGCGTACCCCTCGGGTGCGCGTCCGCCGTCGGCGAACCATTCGAGGAACTCGTCCTGTAGTCGCTCCTCGCCGCGGAATCGGTCGCCGCCTTCCTCGAAATACCAGAAGAGAAAGTCCGTCTCGTGTTCGGAACAGATGCCAACCTCCGCTAGCGGTTCGCCGTACACGACGTTCATCTCGTTGCACATGACGATGTTCTCGTCGCCGTGAATCAACCAGCAGGCGTGGCACGGGGACCCGACGAGCGCGGACAGGCGAAAGAGTCGCGTTTGCGTGTCGTCGTCCATTTCGTCCATCGGTCGGTACTCACCGTCGTCGGTGAAGACCTCCTCTTCGTCGAATCGCCACCCGCGGAGTCCGATGCTCACTTTACCCATCACGTTCCCGTAGCGACCGGAGGGACAAAAAGAGCGTGTCTGCGATTCCGTATGCGTAGATGAAGTTCCAAAGACGATATTGATCGTTATTGTAACCGAACATGACTGAATTGAGAATATATCTGATAAATTATATATGTTTGCGGAAATATTTTGATTCATGGAGAAATCAGTGGAGGAGGCGGTAGACGTCAGCTTGGACGAAGACATCGAAGAGGAACTCCTCGAAACGGCGGACGAGGAAGAGGCCAACGAGGAAGGGGTCAACGAGGCACGGGAGGGGTTGTTGGAACTGTACGAATCGTCCGAGGAAATCGCCGAAAGTATCGGTGAAATCGCGGCGCTTTCGGACGAACAGTCGAGCGGAATGGAAACCGTTGCGACGGAAGTGTCGGAACTGAGCGCCGCGATTCAGGAGGTCGCTGCGTCGGCGGAACAGGTATCGGCAGCGAGCGCACAAGCACGACAGCAGGCGAACGACGGCCAATCCTCGGCGGGCGAGGTCGTCGCGGCGATGGAGTCGATACAGGAACTGACCACGAACATAATCGACGATATGTACACGATTCGGAGGGAGATCGAGGAGATAGGCGAAGTGACCGAAATCATCAACAACATCGCCGACCAGACGAACCTGTTGGCGCTGAACGCGTCCATCGAGGCCGCTCGGGCCGGTGAAGCCGGAAGCGGGTTCGCGGTAGTCGCCGACGAAATCAAGGAGTTGGCGACGCAGTCACAGGAGCAAGCGGGGGACATCGAGGGGATGGTGTCCGACATCCAGGCGGACGCCGAAAACGCCGTCGAGCGCTTGGACGAGGGCGAAGAGCGGATAGAGTCCGGTCTCGAACGGGTCGGAACCGCGATGGACAGTCTGGACGAAATCAGCGAAGCGGTCGAGGAAGCGACGTTCGGCATCGAGGAGGTCGCGGACGCGACCGACGAGCAAGCGGCGACCGCCGAGGAGGTGGCGTCGATGGTCGACCAGACCGCACAGAACGCGAGCACCATCGGGGACGAAACGGGTGAGGTCGCCGCGGCCGTCGAGCAGCAAACGATGGCGATTCGAGACGTGAACGAGGCGATGGACGAAATGGCCGAGTGACCGCACCACTGGCCCATCAGAATTTTTATCATCAGTCGCGCAAATTTTGCATCAAACGATGCGTTCTGCAGGGATTTCGTTCCGTGGTGGGGGTCGCTCGCCGACGTTCCACGAAGTGCTCTCCGATTTCAAGCGGCACGGCTGTAACATCCTCGTCACGGGCCGGGTCTCCGAGACGACGACGAACCGAACGACGATGCAGCTTTTGGGCGCGACGACACAGGAGCGAAAGCGCGTCCTCGTCCTCACCGACACGCTGGCCAGATACGCGAACTCGAAACTACCCGGCGGGACGAACGCCGACGACCCGGACGTGTGGGTCATCGACTGGGGCGACGACGAGCGTGCAGTTTCACGGTCGGTGGCGACGCCATCGAAACCGGGCGAGTTCGCCTCGCCCGAGGAGTCGCTCCGAGCGCTCCGAAGCGATATCGTCACGGCGGTCAGTTTCTTCGACGAGTGGGCGGACGGGCTTTCCCCGTCGGAACTGCGCCTCTCGTTCGACTCGCTCATCAAGCCGCTCGAACACTGTGAACAGGAAGCCGTCGAACGATTTCTCAGAACGGTCAGGGCACTCGTCCGCGGCGTGTCCGGGATGGCACACTACCACCTTCCGGTTCCGGATTCGAACCCGATCGTACGGGAGTTGACGCCGCTGTTCGACGCGCGCGTCGAACTTCGACAAACGAACGGGTTGGTCCCGGAACAGCGCTGGCACGTCCCGGAGTACGACCAGACGACGAACTGGGTTCAGCTATGAGCTTCGAGTGGGAGACCGATGACCCGCTCAGCGTCCCGACGTTCGAAGCGAATCCGGACGAACCGGGAGTCCGAATCTGGGACCCCGTCGACAAAGCGAGCTTCGTCTTTCGGACCCCGTCTCCCGTTTCACTCCGACCGGGAGAGACGGACGATTTTTTCGTTCCGATAGACTCCGCGGTCGAATTTCGAACCCGCGAACTCGTCGTCCCCGAACGAGTGAATTTCAACGTCTGGTCGACCGAGGAGGGAATTTCCGACCAAATCTCATCGACCGAAGGCGAGTGGCGCTCCTCGGAACCCGTCGAATACCTCGAATGCCCGGTCGCCCCGATAAAGCTCTACCTTCGAATCGGAGCGGACGTCACTATCCGGGTCATCGACGGGTCGGTATCCATCGAACTCGACACCGAACGAACCGTATCCATCGGTTGTCGGTCACACAGCGAATCGCCCGCGGGGACGATAACCGTCACCGACGATATCGAGGACGTGATGCGGGCCGTCTCCGCGCTCGGAGCGGGTCTGAAGACGCTCTCCCCGGAACGGTCGTACCCCACGCTTCGCGGCCATCCGCCGCTCATCGAACGCGGCGAAAAGTTCGCCGTCCCGTCGAACATCGATCGACCGGAGTCGGGGGTTCGGTTGGTACTCCCGCCGAAGCGAAACTACGTTTATGCCGCCACCTCGCTCGCGTACTATCTGGCTGCGGATATCGTCCCCGGCGACGACCCACGGCTCGAAACCCCGACGAGCGAGCACGCACTGGGTGATGGAACGTTCGATTCGTACGTCGACGACGTTTCCAACACATTTCAACACGTCTTCTTCCTCGATTGTGTCCTCCGTGAGGAGGGTTTCTACGACGTTCCGGTCCACGAGCGCCGACGGGTCGAACCGCTGGTCGATTTCGATTTCGCCGCGCTCTACCGACAGTCGTCTTCGGAGCGGCTCGATACGTACCTCGATGTGCCGTTCGACCTCCTCGAACCCGTCCGCCCGTCGTGGCATCTGACGATGGACATCGTTCCGTCGACGGAGAACGTCTCCATGCTTCCGTTCGCCGCGGTCGAACTCCCGTTGATTCGCTGTCCGACACCGAGAACCGTTCCACGCGTCGAGCGGCAACCGGTGACGATTACCGACTTCTGTCGAAGCGGCCGCACGGGCGGGGACGAATCGGTCAAAATGCGGCCCATAAGCCCCGATGCGACGACGACGGAGGAGCACGTCTGGGTCGGCGACGGCGTTCCGATAGGAAGCACCAAAGCGACGGTGGAGTCCTACCGTCGCCGTCTCGATACCGAGACGGCGAATCGCTCCACGATTCGCGTCCAAATCGTCTGTAACGACCCGATGATGCAAGCCGAGGGAACGGTACGGGAACGCTACCGTTTCAGGGATTCGACGGAACACGAGGTCGATATCGCGTACGACCTGACGACGGAGGAACTTCGGTCCCTGTTCGCGTCGGACATCGATTTCTTGCATTACATCGGTCACGTGGACAACGGTGGAATGGAATGTGCTGACGGCGTCCTCGATACACGAACCCTCGACACGGTGACGGTCGAATCGTTCCTGCTCAACGCGTGTCGCTCGTACGAACAGGGCGCAACGTTGGTCGAGAAAGGGAGCCGTGCGGGTGTCGCGACGCTCTCCGACGTTTCGAACGAACCGGCCACGGAGATGGGGTGTCTCCTCGCACGCGGACTCGGAGCGGGTCTCTCGTTTCGAACCGCGCTCTCGATCGCCCAGACCCAGACACTTTCGGGGACCCAGTACACCGTCATCGGCGACGGTGGGATGTGTCTCTGTCTACCGTTTTCCGGAACCACCCCGATGATACTCATCGACGACGTTCGAAACGGCACCTACTTCGTTCGAATGAAGCCGTACAAAACCCCGCGTTACAGCGCTGGTTCGACGGGGTCGCCCCTCTGGGAGGAGTACGCTGAACTGTACTTGGAACCCGAATCGTGGGTCACGTGTGAAGTGACCGCGGACGAACTCGAAGTCGGATTGAACGAGCAGTTGATGCCGGTCAAATACGAGGGGAAACTGTATTGGAGCGAAGACGTCACGGCCGCGGATTTCGACTGAGTACCGTCGTTTTTATCACTCCCCTTCGTAGTCGGCGTATGCAACCGTCTTCGCCCGCCGCAATCGACATGTATACGCCAAACCACGACCCATCTGGCCGACCCGCCGTCAACACGGCAAACGGGGCGCTGAATGCCCCGGAATGAGGACGCATCGGATCGGAACGCTTCCGTTCCGACGTTCGAACGCCTCTCCGGTGGTCGTGCCGTTCGAATCTGGGACCCCATCGAGAAGGTTAGCTTCGTCTTTCGGACGCCGTCACGAGTCGAACCGCGACGGGGTTCGACGGAGGGGTTTCCGTTCCCCATCGATACGGCGGTCGAATTTCGAACGGACCGCCTCGACGTCCCCTGCGGGACCATGTTCAACGCGTGGGACGAATCCGGAACGATCCTCGAATCGATCCATACGGACGGCGGTGTGTGGACCTCGTCGCAGCCAGTCGGTTTCCTCGAAGTCGTGAGCGCCCCGATTCGATTGTACATCGCCGTCGGTCGTCCCGTAACGACTCGTACCGACGGGGTGTCGGCTACCGTCGAGTTGGCCGAAGAGTCCACGGTCCGTCTCGGCGTCCGGTCGTACCACGAATCGCCCGCGGGGTCGATTACGGTTACGGACGACGTCGAGGACGTAATGCGGGCCGTCTCGCGGTTCGGATCGGCGCTGAAGACGCTCTCCCTTGAACGGTCGTTTCCGACGCTCAGGGGCCATCCGCCGCTGGTCGAACGCGGAGAGGAGTTCTCCCTGCCACCGACCCTCGAACGTCCGGACACCGGCGTTCGGTTGGTGGTTCCTCCCAAACGAAAATACGTCTACCCCGCGGCATCGCTGGCGTACTATCTCGGTGCCGAGGTGGTTACCGGATGCACGCCACGACTCGAAACGCCCGACTCCGACTATTCGCTCGACGGTTCCGCGGGGTTCGAGCGGACCGTCTCCGAACTCCTCCAGCACGTCTTCTTCTGTGACTGCTTGCTCCGCGAGGAGGGGTTTTACCCCGCGCCGCTCCACGTCCGTTCCGACGTCGAATCGTTGGTCGATTTCGACTTCGCCGACCTCTACGATCGGTCGTTGTCGGAGCAACTCGAAGCCTATCTCTCGGTCCCCTTCGACCGCCTCGAACCCCACCGTCCGGTCTGGAACCTCGTGGTGGACGTAGAGCCGACGAAACGGAACGCCGAGGCGCTTCCGTACGTTTCGAACGACCTCGCACTCGTTCGGTGTCCCGAGACCAGCGTACGGACGCCGACGAGCGGGCCGCCGCAGGAAATCGCCGATTTCTGTCGTAGCGGGGCGGTTTCGGTGCCCGAACCCTCGGAAACGTTCGTGAGCCCCGAGGAGTCGGAGACGCTCCATCACGAGTGGCTGGGTGACGGCGTTCCGATCGGTAGCAACAAGGTGACGCTCGACTCGTATCGCCGCCGTATCGAGGATTCCGGATCGGAGTCGTCGACCATCGACGTCAGAATCGTCTGCAACGACCCCAAAATGGCGGCGGAGGGCCGTGTGACGGAGTTGTACGGGTTCCGCGAAACGACCGACCATGACATCGACATCCGCTATGACCTCTCCGTCGATGAACTCCGGTCCTTGTTCGCCGCGGATATCGATTTCCTCCACTACATCGGACACGTCGACGGCCGCGGTATCGAATGTCGTGACGGCGTCTTGGATACGACTACGCTGGACGAGGTTCGCGTGCGGTCCTTTCTCCTCAACGCCTGCCGGTCGTACCACCAGAGCATGGCCCTCATCGAGAAGGGAAGTCGGGGCGGAATCGCGACCCTATCCGACGTCTCGAACGCCCCCGCGACCGAAATCGGTTCGTGGCTCGCTCGATTGCTCGGGCGGGGATACACGCTTCGAAACGCGCTTTCGGTGGCACGAACGTCCACGCTCGGTGGAAACCAGTACGTCGTCCTCGGCGACGGGGAAACGATACTCTGTCAGACGTTCGTCACGAGTACCACGTCGGTCACGGTGGGCGAACGGGTCGGCGATACGTTTCCGGTCACGCTCAAGATGCACGTCAACAAGTCGCAAATCGGGTCGTACGCGGAGGTCACACGGGACGAAAGCGACCGCTACTACTTGATTCCGGGAACGGATGCGACGCTCCACCTGACGGCGGACGAACTCGACGAACTGTTCGAACTGGAACCCGCCCCGGTCGAGTACGAGGGTGAACTGTACTGGAGTACTGAAATTACCGCCGATGACCTGCACTGAAAGGGCCGATTTTTATCCCTTCGCTCCCAGTTTCGGACATGCAGAACGTTGTCGCCGCGGGACTTGGCATCGGGCCGGAACACCCACCGCGAATCATGGGTGTATTGAACGTCAGCGAGGAGTCGCCGTACGATCCGAGCGTGTACGACGACCCCGCGGACGCCGCGGAGTACGTGGACGAGAAACTGGTCGCCGAGGGTGCGGACATCGTGGATATCGGGCTGGAATCGGCGAACAAACGCTTCGATGTCCTCTCGGCCGAGGAGGAACTCGACCGACTGGGAACCGCCCTCGAAACGATCGAGCACGTCGAAGGGGACCCCGTCTTCTCCATCGAAACGCGCTACGCGGACGTGGCGGACGAAGCGCTGTCGGGCGGTTTCGACATGGTGAACGACATCTGTGGCTTCGCGGATCCGAAGATGGCCGCGACCTGTGAGCGCCACGACGCCGCCGTCGTCAAGATGGCGAGTCCGCCGGACCTGAAACGACCGGGCGCGATAGAACGCGTGGACGACATCTACGACACGCTGGCGTCCGAACCGCTGACGGACAAGACCATCCTCGACCCGGCGTTCGGCGGATGGAGCGAGGAGAAGACGCTCGCGGACGACCGGGAGACGTTCCACCGACTCGGCGAGTTCCGGGAGCTGGAGCGGCCCATCCTCGTCTCCATCAACCGGAAGAACTTCCTCGGCGACGTGGTGGGGAGGGACACCGAGGACCGCCTTCCGGCCAGTCTTGCCGCGACGTCGCTAGCCGTCGAACGCGGAGCGGACGTGATTCGAACGCACGACGTGGCGGAGACGCGCGACGCCGCGATCATCGGCCACGCCTTCGGCCGGGAGCGGCAATGAGGGGACGGCTTTCGTTCGGGAGGTCCTCGTGAACTTCGACGAGTGGGAACCCGCATACCGCGCCATCCTCTCGGATTTCGGATTCCCGCGGGAAGACGACGAGCGCGCCCGCGACGTTCTTTCGGACATCGCCGTTCCGTTCGACCACGCTCGTCTCGACACGATTGCGGGAAGCACCGTCGCCATCGCGGGCGCGGCCCCGTCACTTTCGGAGGAACTGGACCTCGCGCGCGAAGCGGAGTACGTCGTCGCCGCCTCGACGGCCGCCGACGTCCTCCTCGATGCCGGAATCGACGTGGACTGCATGGTGACGGACCTCGACAAGAACCCGGAGACGGCCCGCGAGTTGAGCAAGGGTGGCGTTCCGGTCGTGGCACACGCCCACGGGGACAACATCCCGGCGATTCGAGCGTACGTCGCGACGTTCGACGCCAACCACGTGCTTGCGACGACGCAGGCGGAGCCCCGCGGAGCGGTCGAGAACTTCGGCGGGTTCACCGACGGCGACCGAGCGGCGTTCCTCGCGGACCAGTTCGGCGCGGGCGAACTGGTCTTCCCCGGATGGGACTTCGACGATACGACCGTGGGTTCGATGAAGTCGAAAAAACTCGACTGGGCCGAACGCCTCCTCCACTGGTTGGAACGACGGCGCGACGAGCGGTTCTCGGTTCTCGACGGTCGGCGGGACGGTATCGACACCGACGCGCCATGGTTCGAGTAGTCCACCCGTCCGATGCTTTTTGGGTTCGGCCGGGAAATCGAACCCACGATGGTTTCCGAGAAGGAGAAGATGCTGGCCGGCGAACTGTACGACCCTGCCGACCCGGAACTCGCGGAGGAGCGACGACGGGCGAGGGAGTACACCCGACGGTTCAACCGGACGGACGAAACGGAGACGGAGGTACGACGGTCGCTGTTGGAGGAACTGTTCGGTTCGACGGGCGAAGACCCACACGTCGAACCGCCGTTTCGCTGCGATTACGGCTACAACGTCCACGTCGGGGACGGCTTTTACGCGAACTTCGACTGCGTGATTCTGGACGTGTGTCGCGTCGAAATGGGCCGGAACTGTTGGCTCGGCCCGGGCGTCCACGTCTATACCGCGACGCATCCGCTCGATGCCGAAACTCGCGTCGAGGGACCGGAGTACGGAAAGCCGGTGACGATGGGCGACGACGTGTGGGTCGGCGGCAGGGCCGTCGTCAATCCGGGCGTCGAAATCGGAGACGGAGCCGTCGTCGCCGCCGGAGCGGTCGTCACCGAGGACGTTCCGCAAAATACGGTTGTCGGCGGAAATCCGGCGACCGTCATCAGGGCACTGGACGACTGAGTTCGGGTGCTGGTTCCGTCCTCGCCCGAGGTTCGAACAGGTTTATTTCACAGCGCGCCGAGTGGTACCGCATGGCGCACGATTGCTCGTTTCTCCGCGACCTGTCGCTCCCCGACGACCGATACTCCTTCGGCGACTCACACCGCGCCGGGCACGCGGGCGATTGGGGAACGCGAGAAGCGGAGGAAGTGGAACCGGACGCCGTCGTCTGGCCGGAATCGACGGAGGAAGTGTCGACGATACTCGCGGCGGCGGACGAGCGCGGCGTTCCGGTGACGCCCTACGCCGCCGGGACGGGACTGGAGGGCAACGCGGCACCGACCCGCGGCGGCATCAGCCTCGACATGACGCGAATGGACGGCGTGCTCGACGTCCGACCCGACGACTTTCAGGTCGACGTCGAACCGGGAATTCTGGGTGCCGAGGTGGACGAAACCGTCGCCAAACACGGGTTGTTCTTCCCGCCCCTCCCCTCGTCGGGCGACATCTCGACGGTCGGCGGGATGATAGCCACCGACGCGAGCGGGATGCAGACGGTGAAGTATGGCGAGGTTCGCGACTGGGTTCTCGAACTGGAAGCCGTCCTCGCGGACGGGTCGGTCATCACGGCGGGGAGCAAGGCGGTCAAGACGTCGAGCGGGTACAACCTGAAGGACCTCATCGTGGGGAGCGAGGGAACGCTCGCGGTCGTCACCCGCGCGACCCTCGAACTCGCCGGGCGGCCGGAACAGATTCGCGGCGGTCGCGCCGTCTTCGACTCGCTCACCAACGCAGTGGACGCGATTTCCGACGCGGTTCGGTCGGGCGTGGACGTGGCGAAGATAGAACTCGTGGATGAGACGAGCGCGACGATGGCGAACGCGTACACCGGGTCGTCGCTGCCCGACGTTCCCATGGTGTTCCTCGAATTCCACGCGAATCACGGCGTCGAGGACGAAATCGAGTTCTGTCGCTCGGTGTTCGAAGCACACGACGTCGCCCGGTTCGAGGTCGCCGACGGGAACGGGATGGATGACCTCTGGCAACTCCGGCGGGAGATGGCCTTCGCGGTGGACGCCTACGACCCCGACCTCTCGCCGCTCCACCTCGGCGACGTGACGGTTCCCATCAGCAGGTATCCCGACATGGTTCGTCTCGTCCGACGACTCGCCGACGAACACGACCTGTTGATTCCCTGCTTCGGTCACGCCGGAGACGGCAACCTCCATTACTCCGTGTTGGTGGACGAATCCGACGGGGAACACATCGAACGAGCGCGCGAGGCACAGACCGAAATCGTCCACACCGCAATCGAGTGGGGCGGTACCTGCACGGGCGAACACGGCATCGGGCGGGGGAAACGGGAGTATCTCGAATTGGAACACGGGACCGAAAGCGTCGAAACGATGCGACGGATAAAGCGTGCGCTCGACCCGAACGACACGCTCAATCCGGGAAAGATGTTCCCCGAGACGGTCGGTGGCGGGCAAGTCGATGACCGAACGTCGAATTAAGGTTCGTGGTCGAGTTCGAGGTCGCGTTTCGGCACTTCGCGGTAGCGTTCGCGTCCGACGGGCGTTCGCGTTCGCACGAGGTACGTCTCCTCGGTGAGGTCGTACACCGTCTCCGTCCGTCCCGCCGTGCTTCGCTCCGTCACGCGCGAAACGTCGGCGGAGTTCGAGAGGTGGTCGCCGAGGTGCCAACTGATCGGGGTTCCGCGTGCCGCGGAGGAGGACGCTTCAGGTGATCGTGCGCCGTTGTGCCATTCCCCACGCAAATCCATATCACATCGAATGATAGTCGGTGATAAAACGATATCGGCATTCGACCGACGAAAAGTCGAGTGCGTTCGGAACGACAGGGAGTTTATGGGTGGACCGCGTAGGGGGATAGATGGACCCAAACAGCGTCCGTCAACAGTGGGAGGAACGGTCGGGAGAGTACTCGCCGGACTACTACGCCTACTACGGACCCGACGAGACGAGCGAACTGCTTCGCGCTCGCCTCGATTCAGCCGTCGCGTCGGACGCGTCCGTTCTCGAACTCGGGTGTAGTTCGGGTCGGCACCTCGCCCGCCTCCACGAGGCGGGTTACGAGGACCTCCACGGCATCGAAATCAACGACGAAGCGCTCTCCGTGATGGAGGAGACGTACCCGGACCTCGCCGAGGCGGGAACGTTCCACATCGACGCCATCGAGGAGACCGTTCCCGAGTTCGACGACGGTCAGTTCGACGTGGTGTTTTCGGTCGAAACGCTCCAGCACCTCCACCCGGACGATGAGTGGGTGTTCGACGAGGTGGCGCGGATAACCGGCGAACGCCTGATCACCGTCGAAAACGAGGTAAGCGACGAATCTGAATCGGGGGAAACGGACGAATCGGACGGAAGCGAACCCGACGTGAACTACGTCCGTGACGAGTTCCCGCTGTACTACCGGAACTGGAACCGAATCTTCACCGAACGCGGGTTCGCCGAAATCGACTCCGAAACGCTCGACCGGGACACGTTTCGGGTGTTTCGTCCGGTCGAGTCCGCCGACGCCGCCGATTCCGCGTCTCAGTCGTGAACCAACACGTCCACGACGCTCGGCCCGTCCTCCGCCAAGGCCGCCTCTAACGTCTCCTCGATGTCGTCGGGCGACTCCACGAAATAGCCGGACGCGCCGTGGCTCTCCGCGTTCTTCGGAATGTCGACCGGGGGTTCGAAGTCCATTCCGACGTACTCGTGGTCCTCGTCCTCGCCGCCGAACAGTTTCAGCGTGTTGTCCTTCAGGATGCGGTAGTTGCGGTTGTCCGGAACGACGACGGTCACGTCCACGTCGTACCGCGCCGCCGAGTAGAGCGTGTGGGGATAGTAGAGGTACGACCCGTCGCCGACGAATCCGACGACCTGTCGCGGATCGTCCGTCTCCGCTTCGGCCATCGCGGCACCGACCGCGGCGGGGAGGCCGTAGCCGAGGCCACCGCCCTTGTTCGAGATGTAGGATTCGCGTTCGAAGGGCCAGCGAAGAAGCATGACGTACTTCGAGGTGACGCCCTCGTCGACGATGTACGGCGCGGACAGCGTCTCGCGGAGGGCGTCCACGAGTTCTGCTTTCGACGCCCGCGGGCCCTCATCGTCCCCTTCGCCCATCGACGCCATCTGCTGTCGGGCGAACTCCTTGAACTGCCGGACGCGTTCCAACCGCCCCGCGAGTTCGTCGTCCTCTATTTCGACCGCGTCGGCGAGTTCGTCCAGTACGAGACCCAAATCGCCGGTCACGGCCACGTCGGCGGGTACGTTCTTGCCGACCTGCCACGGTTCGTCGTTCAGATCGATGACCGTGGCGGTATCGGGCACGAGGTCCCCGTCGTGACGCGTGAGCGTCGTGTTGGTCGAACAGCCCGCGAAGACGACGGTGTCGCTATTCATCGTCGCGGCAGCGATGTCCTCGTCCGGCGGGACGTGTGACACCCACTGGTCGTGAGTGCCGGGGAAGGGCACCTCGCAGGACAGGATTTCGGCGTGGACGCGTGCGCCGGTCGCCTCGGCCAATCTCACCGCCGCGTTCAGCGCGTCTGTGTCGGAGTACGCGTCGTGTCGGGGGACGTGGTCGCCGACGACGAGAACCGGGTCGTCGGCCTCGGCGAGCAGGTCCGCGGCGCGTTCGATTGCCGCCGGGTCGCCCGCACCCGGATTCTGAATCCGGCCGAGTCGCTCGGGTTCGGCGTCGGTTTCCGCCATCATCACGTCGAGCGGGAGCGAGAGGAAGACGGGACCGGTGGGTGGCGTCTGCGCCACGCGAAACGCCCGTCGGAGCATCGTCGGAAGCGCCTCGACGTCCGTGACCTCCGCGCTCCACTTCGTGAACTGGTCGGTCATGGCGAGGACGTCGCCGGAGAGAATCGGTTCCTCGTGGCGGAAATCGAGGCTGTGTGCCCCCGCCGTGACGACGAGCGGCGCGCCCGTCACCGACGCACCGTAGAGGTTTCCGAGGCCGTGGGCCACGCCCGGCGCGACGTGAAGGTTGACGACGCCGACCGGACTGCCGTCCTCGCCGGCGCGGTAGTTCTTCGTGCTGGCGTATCCGGCCGCCATGCCGACCGCGATGTCCTCGTGGGGCGCGAGGACGTACTCCAACTCGCTTCCCCCCAGCGCTTCCATGACGGGGAGTTCGGTCGTTCCGGGGTTGCCGAACACGTGCCGAACGCCGTAGGATTCGAGCGCGTCGGTGAACAACTCGGCTCCCGTCCGTGATTCTGCCATGGCGGTGACTGGTTGCGAGCGACCAAAGGAGTTCTGGAGGTATGTAACTATTTTTTACTATCCGACGCGAGTCCCCGTGTGACACGGTATCGTCTCTGCGAGAATTTTCAAGTGTGAGGGCCTACTACCGCCGTCACCAACTGAACTCAGGTGTTTACGAAGTTACCATGATTCCATCACGATATCGAAATGCGGTGCTGTTCGCGCTGCTCGCGGTAGTCTGGGGTTCGTCGTTCGTCGCCATCGAAACCGGGTTGCGGACGCTCCCCCCGGTGTTGTTCGCGGCGCTTCGCTACGACATCGCGGGCGGGATACTGTTGACCGTCGTCGCCGTCCTCGGATTCCGCCGGGACGACTTTCAGTGGCGGCCGGCCACGCGAACCGACTGGACGCTCGTCGGCGTCGGCGGCGTCTTCATGTTCGGCCTCTACCTCGCGCTCTTCTTCACCGGACAACAGTACGTCACGAGCGGCGTCGGTGCCGTCGTGCTCAGTCTGAAACCGGTCGCCACGCCGGTGTTCGCGCTGGCGCTCCTGCCGAACGAGCGGTTCGACGCGCTCGAAATCGGGGGCATCCTGCTGGCGCTCCTCGGCGTGGTCGTCGTCGCCGACCCGACGTCGCTCGGCGGGTCCACCGTCGGCGTCGGATTGCTGCTCGTCGGTTCCCTCGTCTTCGCGTTCGCGTCGGTGGTGACCCAGCGCCTGCGGACGACGCTCCCGGCGCTCTCCCAGCAGGCGTGGATGATGGCCGTCGGCGCGCTCGTCCTGCACGCGACGAGCGCCGCGGTTCGAGGCTGGCCGAGCGTCTCGCTCACCCGGTCCGCCGCCGTCTCGCTGGTGTACCTCGCGGTCGTCGCCAGCATCGGCGGGTACCTCATCTACTTCGACCTGCTCGGCCGAATCGGCGCGAACGAGGTCAATCTCGTGAATTACGCCGTTCCGGTGGTCGCCACGGTGTTCGGGGCGCTCCTGCTCGGCGAACCCATCACCGACGCCACGATTACGGGCTTCCTCGTCATCGTCGCCGGGTTCGTCCTGCTGAAGCGGGCGGCCCTCAAACGCGGCGTCGTCGCGGCGCGCCGTCCGTCGCGTTCGCCTCCCGGTGCGACCTCTTCGGAGACCGTCGTCGTTTCGGGTAACGCCTACTATCGCGGATAAACGACCGAGGTGACTGGGACGTTCCTTTCGTTTTTCGACTCGATGTCGGTTCCGATGGTGGCGTTGCCATCGAACCGTGCTCCCGACTTACCCCGTCGTTTCGGAAGAGGTAGAGATGTTAAAAACATATACACTTCAACTCGCCCGAACGTACAAGTCGAACGCCGTCGTGCCCCGTTGTATGACGATTTGTCCATACTGCGAGGAGGATATCACCGACTGGGCACAGCGCCTCGAACGGGGGGCCGCTGCGAGTACGCCGAAAGTCTGGACGTGTCCCGACTGTGACCGCGTCCTCGGCATCACGGACTGGGGGGCAGCGTAGTGCCGCTCGAAGGCTGGCGTCGTCGGGAGGATTTGGAAGGTGGCAAACAGATTCGAATCTGGCTGCGCGACGACGAGGATCGGGAACTGTACGTGGAAAACCTGACCTACCGCGACTCGGGGTACGCCGTCTACGCCTACGACGTGGACGAGGACGAGTGGCGGACCATCACCGAAACCGACTCGCGGGCCGAGGCGGTCGAAGCGGCGACGGAGTGGGCGACGAGTTAGAGGAGTGCCCGCAGTTCGCCGCTCGGTTCGAGGGCGTCGAACTCCGCGTCAACGTCGAGCGATGAGGGGATTTCCGTGTCGGCGACATCCGACATCGCCGCAACGTGCGAGAGATAGGACAGTCGTAAGAGCCAGAGCGCCTCGTCCACGTCGCCCGGCCCCTCGACGCGAAAGGTCGTCCACCCCGATTCGGGATAGATGTGATGGGGACCGGTCTTCCCCTCGGCGACGAGTTCGTTACGTACCCGTCGAGGGAACGCTATGTCGAGGATTCCCCACCGATGGACGTGGCCGATTTCACGCGGTCCGAGGGAGAACTCCGTTCCCCCGTAGCGGTGTTCGCCCGTTTTCACGCCGTCCCACTCCGATACGTCCGCGACGATTATGTCGATTGTGTCGGTCATCGTTACCCCCATGCCATCGCGTTTCCGACCGTGGGCGCAAACGCTCGGCATACCGGATAGTAGGTCCCTCTTCGATTTGCTCCTTTCGGGGGAAGGGCCTCCGAGACGCGAGTACGTCGGCAGTATAAGGGAACGGTTCGGGCAATACAGGGATGGCCCATGGTAGGCCACCCGTGCAAGGTTGCAGTGTCTATGAGGCACGTCTGGGACGCCGGAAATTCGTCCCAGCATGCGATTGTCACGCGAGGTAAAAGCTACTGTTCCCCAACCAGTTCGGACTTACGGAGACAACGCGGTCATCGTCTCGCGCGCCTCCTCGACCGTCGCTCCGCGGGGAAAGCCGACCGCGACAGCATCGACGCCGTCGATGGCGGCGAACTTCCGGAACTCTTCGCGTGCGCGTTCGGGCGTACCGGAAGCGCCGAGTTGGTCCAAGAGGTCGTCGTTCACCAGTTCGGTCGCCCGTTCCTTGTCGCCGTTCGCCCACGCGGCCGAGATGTCGTACGCGACTTCCTCGTGGCCCTGTCGGGCCAGCGAATCCCGGTAGTACGTGCCCATGCCGCCGATGTAGAACGCCGCGTGTTGCCGGGCCAGTTTTCGAGCGCGTTCGCCGTCGTCCAGCGCACAGCAGGTCAGCGAGAGCGTCACTTCCACGTCGTCCACGTCGCGGTTCCCGAGGTCCGCGCCCCTCCTCAGGTCGTCGAGGCGGTCCTCCATGCCGTCCGGCGTGAACAGCGTCGCGTGCCACCCGTCGGCGAACCGTCCCACGAGTTCGACCGATTTCGGTCCCATCCCCGCGGCGTCTATCGGCGGCGGCGTCTCCGGCGGGTCACACCGCAGTCGGAAGCCACCCAACGTGAAGCAGTCGCCGTCGTAGTTCACCGTCTCGCCCGACAGCACCGTCCGAACGATGTCGATTGTTTCGCGGGTGCGCCGAAGGGGACGGTCGAACCCCTCGCCGTGCCAGCCTTGAATGACGACCGGACCGCTCGGGCCGATGCCGACGCGAAACCGCCCGTCGGACACCTCTTGGAGCGTTGCAGCGGTTTGCCCGATGAGCGCGGGCGATCGCGAGTAGACGTTCACGATGGACGGGCCGAGGCCGATTTCGTCCGTCCCGAGCGCCATCGCCGTCAGGCTCGTCACCGCGTCGCGGCCCCACGTCTCGGGAAGCCACGCGTGGTCGTAACCCAACTCCTCCGCCCGCTGTGTCAAGTCCACGAGCGTCTCCACGCTCGGTTGCGCCGCGACCGGGAGATGAATTGCTCTCGTTGCAGCCATTCTGTACGAATGATTCGTGTGGACACCTATCAGTGTCGATGTTCACGATTCGGGAGTTTCCGGGAGTTGAACGCAGGGTTTTGTGAACGGCGTTTATCCCACCGGAGAGCCGGGCGCTTCACGCGCCGAAGGAGTTCGGTTCGACGTCGGTGACGGGCGGGAACCCGCGGAGCGAAGGAACCGCCGACCAGTAGACAGCGAGCAGACAGTACCCCAAGCCGGACAGTCCGATGACGACGGGGCTTCCGACGACGTCCCCGAGATAGCCGCCGAGGAGGTAGCCGACCGGACCGACGACGGCGATGAGGCTGCCGATGGTCGAACTCACGCGAGCGAGCAGGTCGTTCGGAACGCCGGTCTGAATCGTCGCGCTGACGAGGACGTTGTAGATGCCGAGCGGAACGGCCGCGACGCCGTAGACGAGGAGTACCGCGGGAAACCATCCGGTACTGACGGCAGCGACCCGTCCGACCGTTGCAACGAGAAATCCGACGATCGTGACGCGCCCGAACCGGACGGACTCGAACCGCGACGCGACGAGCGACCCGAGGAGGAGTCCGACGGTCGACGCAGCGATGAGGAGGCCGTACGTCTCCGCCCCGCCGAAGGTGTCGGCGAACGCCGGGAGAACCGACGCCGACATGCCGGTGAACGCGGTCGCGATACCCGCCGCGACGGCCATGTGGCCGACGACGGACCCTCGAATCAGGTCGAACCCCTCGCGGATGTCCGCCGCGTACTCCCCCGCCGACGGGGACGTGCCCGTCTTCTCCGTGGCGGGGACCGAAAGGAGGAGGAAAAAGAGCCCGCCGACGGCGAACGTCATCGCGTCGAAGACGAACAGCGCGACGGCACCCAACGCGGCGATGAGCGCGCCCGAGAACGCCTGTGCCAGCGCACCGAGCGTCTGCTGTGTCGACGAGTCGAGCGAGTTCGCGCGCGGGAGCAGTTCGTCGTCCACGAGTCGCGGGAGGGCGGCCTTTTCCGCCGGTGCGTTGACCCGTCCGAGGAGGGAGAGGAGCGCGACGACGGTGAGGACGAGGGGAACGCTCATCGCGCCCACGTGGGACGCGAACGGAACGGCGAGGACGACGACGCCTTGGGCCGCCGCGACGAGGACGAGCAGGCGGGAGAGGCGCGAACGGTCCACGAGCGGGCCGAAGAGGAATCCGACGATTTGCGGGAGTCGCGAGAGGAACCCGGCGACGCCGGTGTACAACGTCGAACCGGTCAACTGGTACACCAGCCACATCGCGGCGATGAAGTACAGTTCGTCGCCGACGCCGCTGACCGTGCGGGCGAGATACAGCCGTCGGAACCCCGTGTTGGCGAGAAGCGTCCCGGTTTTCGACGCGCCGAACCGGTCGCGCCAATCCGCCGATTCGGCCGACGAGTCGATTTCAGCCATACACACCGTCCCGACGCGAGGGTGATGAGGGTTCGGTGAACGCCAGTTCTGTAAGCATATAAATACGTTTTCGGGGGATTGATGGGCGATCCCATCGAACGTCACCGACATGACGAACGGGACGGAACCCTCCATGGACGCGCTCTCCGTGCTGGGAAACGAGATTCGGATGTCCATCCTGCGGGAACTCGCCGACGCCTCGGAGACGCTTTCGTTCACCGAACTGCGCGAGCGGGTCGGGGTGCGCGACACGGGAAAGTTCAACTACCACCTGACGAAGCTCTGTGAGTACTTCGTCCGGCAAACCGAGTCGGGGTACGAGTTGGGCCACGCCGGAACGCGGGTCATCTCGGCGGCGACCCCGGTGGCGACGGACGAGTTCGAGGGCGAGGAGGACGATACGTGCCCGGTCTGCGGAGAGGAGGACTGTGAAAAGTTGTTCCACGTCCATCTGACGCCGGGGCGGTTCTGACGGGACGACTCGCTCGTCGGGACGCTCGGTTCGAATCCGTTCGATCCGACGCCGCCACCGGCATGCCGCCCGGAACAAAGTATAATCCCTCACGGTCTGTCAGGTCCGTATGGACGAACCCTCGAAACCGTTCGGACCGGACCGCCAGCGAGAGGTGTACGCGGGGGGAATGCTCGCCGACCAAACGCCGGACCTCCCGGCCTCTCCCGACGAACTCGCCGACCTCGCACGGGAACACCTCTCCCCGGAAGCCCACGCCTACGTCGCGGGGTCCGCCGGGTCCGAAAGTACGCAGGACGAGAATCGCCGCGCCTTCGACCGCTGGCGAATCGTCCCGCGGATGCTCCGCGACGTGTCGGAACGCGACCTGTCGGTCGAAATTTTGGGGCGGACGCTTCCCGTCCCGGTCATGCTCGCGCCGATAGGCGTCCAGTCCATCATCCACGAGGAGGGCGAACTCGCAACCGCGCGGGCCGCCGCCGACCTCGACGTGCCGCTCGTGTTGAGTTCGGCGTCGTCCGAGACGATGGAGGACGTGGCCGACGAGTTGGGTGACACGCTCGGTTGGTTCCAACTCTACTGGAGCGCCGACCGGGACGTGACCGCGAGTTTCCTTTCGCGGGCCGAAGACGCGGGCTACGAGGCCGTCGTCGTCACGCTCGACACGCCGATGATGGGATGGCGCGAACGCGACGTGGACCACGCCTACCTCCCGTTCCTCGACGGCGAGGGCGTGGCGAACTACCTCTCGGATCCGGCGTTCCGCGACGCGCTCGACTCGCCGCCCGAGGAGGACATGAGTTCCGCGCTCTGGCGGTTCACCGAAACCTTCGGGGACCCGTCGCTGTCGTGGGACGACCTCGATTTCCTCCGAGAACACACCGACCTGCCGATACTGTTGAAGGGAATCCTCCACCCCGACGACGCCCGCGAAGCGGTCGAACGCGGCGTGGACGGCCTCGTCGTCTCGAACCACGGGGGGCGACAGGTGGACGGCGCGATCGGCGCGCTCGATGCCTTGCCCGGCGTCGTGGACGCCGTCGGCGACGACGTTCCGGTCCTCTTCGACAGCGGGGTCCGTCGTGGGGCGGACGCGTTCCGCGCGATCGCGCTCGGTGCCGACGCGGTCCTGCTCGGGCGTCCCTACGTCTACGGTCTCGCGATCGCGGGACGCGAGGGCGTGCGGGAAGTGCTGCGGAACTTCCTCGCGGACCTCGATTTGACGCTGGCGCTGTCGGGACACACCTCCTTCGAGGACGTGTCCCGCGCGACCCTGCGCGAAAGCAAGGAGTGATCAGCGACCGAGGAAACCCTTTGAGGGTCGCGCCCGTAGCCATCACGGGTATGGGGGAAAACGACCGGGAGGAAACGGCCGACGGGGGGACACGGACCGTGATGATGGGAGAGGATTCCTACGACATCGAGTCGTGGGAGCCACGAACGCGGATGGACAGGCTCTCGCTTCGGCTGTACCACATCCTTTCCGAGGCGACCCGCGGCGTCACGCTCCTGCTCGCCCTGACGTTCGTCCTCATCGAACTCGGGTTGGTGACGACGACGCTCGCGCGACGCCCGCTTCTCGGGTTGCTCTCGTTCTTCTCCATCGTGCCCGCACTGCTCCTCGCGGCGTACATCTGGCGTGCCGACCCGACCGAACGCGAACCGATTCCGACGCTCGTCGCCACCTTCCTCCTCGGGGTGGTGTTCGCCACGTTCGCCGCCATAATCAACACCGTCGGAATGGGCGTGTTGTCCGGCGTCGGCGTGGAAACCCTCGCCATCGTGCCGTTCTTCTTCCTCGTCGTCGGACCGGTCGAGGAGACGGTGAAGTGGCTCGCCGTTCGGTTTCACGCGTATCGGACGCCGCACTTCCAGACGGCGGTGGACGGTGCCGTCTACGGGGCGATGGCAGGGTTGGGCTTTGCGACCATCGAAAACCTGACCTACGTCGTCGGGTCGGTCGGAATCCACGGCGGCACCGCCGTCACCGTCTCCGGCGTCGCGGTGACGCGCGCCATCGTCGGCCCGAACCACGTCCTCTGGGCGGCCATCTCCGGCTACTACCTCGGATTGGCGAAGATCGTCCCCACGAATCGCGGACCGATAATCGTCAAGGGAATCGCCCTCCCGGCGTTACTGCACGGGTTTTACAACTCGACCGCCGGGTTCGTGACGAACGTCCTCTCCGCGGTCTTCGGCGGCGACGTGTTGCTCTGGTTGCTCGTGTACGTCCTCGTCTTCTCGGGGTTGGTGGCGACCTACCTGTTCCGGAAGATTCGGCGATCACGGGAGTACTACGAGGACCAAGTGCGGTTGGGATGGCTGTAGCGGGCGACGTGTCATCGGCCGCACCGCTCTTTACCGTCATCGTGTTCCATCGTCCATGGTCAGCCTCGGCGGAATGACGGGAACCGGAAAACGGGTCGCCTCGGAATTTTCGGAGAAGAACGTGACGCTCATGGCGGCGGGTATCGCCTACAACGCGTTCGTCTCACTCGCACCGATACTCCTCTTGCTCCTCATCGTCGTCGGCGTCGTCGGCGGGGGACTCGAAGACAGAATCCTCGAACTCGCCGGGGGGTCGCTTCCCGGACCCATCGCCGACGTCATCAGACGGGTGTTCCAATCGAATGCGTCCGCGGGCGGCGCGTCGCTCATCGGACTCGTCGTCCTCGTGTGGGGGTCGCTGAAGATATTCCGCGGTCTCGACACGGCCTTCTCGGAGATTTACGACACCGAGACCGGGAACTCCTTTCTCGACCAAGTGAAGGACGCGCTCGTCGTTCTCGTCGCACTCACGGTCGCCATCGTCGCAACCGTGGCCGTCAGCGCGGTGTTCGGCGCGTTCGCGGACACCGTCCCGTACCTCGGTTTCGTCACCCCGTTGGTGCTCGTCGCCGGTCTGGTCCTCGCGTTCTTTCCGATGTACTACGTCTTTCCGGACGCCGAACTGGAGTGGCGACAGGTCCTGCCGGGAACCGTCTTCGCGGCGGTCGGATGGGCCGCGCTTCAAGCGCTCTTTCAGGTGTATTTAGCGTCCAAGGGCGATAGCTCCGCCAGCCTGTTCGGCGGCGTCATCGTCGTCGTCACGTGGCTGTACTTCTCGGGGCTCGTCCTCCTGCTCGGTGCGGTCATCAACGCCGTCCTCGGCGGGTACTCCGGGGCGGATGAGGAGGCCGAGGATGGGACCGAACGCGAAGCGTCGTTGACCCGCGACGAACTCGCGGTCTACCTCCGTGACCTCCGCGAGGGAGTCGCAGGGCGTTACGAGCGGATTCGTCCGGCCGCGCCCGACGACCGGAAGGAATTCACCCGACCGACGGGCCACATCGACGTGACCGAGGGGGAGGTTTCCACGGACGACGGGACGGAGCGCTTCGTGACACTCCGCTGGCGCGTCCCCACGGAGGAAGCGGGCGACGATTCCGTCGCGCCGAAAAGCGACACCTCCTCGTAGCCGTATTCTCGTAACGAAGCGACGTGTGCGACGAGGAACGCGGACTATCGCCATCACTACTCGTTCGAGGTCACGGGGACGTACCGCTACTGGTATCAACCACACGAGAAGATGGGGATGGTCGCCGATACAGTCATCGAGAGATAGGTCGCGTCGGAGAAACGGGTCGCCGAGAGGAGGAGCGGACCCGCTTCCCGAAACCATGAACAACGAAACCGTTCGTCCGTGAACGGTCACGATAGGGCTGGTGAACGCCAGCCAGCCTAACTATCAGACCACAGTACTATCAAATTTTCTATCAGTGCTTCGCTACTGTTGTTGCAGTTCGAACTTCTGCACTTTTCCCGTCGTCGTCCGGGGCAGTTCGTCCACGAACGCGACTTCGCGCGGGTGTTTGTACGCCGCGAGTCGTTCGAGACAGTACTCCTGAACCTCGTCTTCGGTCACGTCCGCGTCCGGCGTGAGGACGACGAAGGCTTTGACCGTCTCGTTCCGTCGCTCGTCCGGGATGCCGACGACGGCGGCGTCCGCGACGGCGGGGTGTTCGAAGAGGAGTTCCTCGACTTCGCGCGGGTAGACGTTGTAGCCCGCCGTGTTGATCATGTGCTTCTTGCGGTCCACGACGTAAAAGAAACCGTCCTCGTCCCAGTAGCCGATGTCGCCCGTGTGGAACCAGCGCTCCCCGTCTTTCTCGGTGAACGCCGCCGCCGTCGCGTCCGGGAGGCCCGCGTACCCGGCCATCACGTTCGGTCCGGTGATGACGATTTCGCCGGTTACGTCGTCCAGTTCGGCGTCGTCCTCGGCGAGGGGTCCCTTCTCCACCGGCGGTAACTCCTCGAAGTCGTCGTCCACGATTTGGGCGCTGACGCCGTCGATGGTCGTCCCGATACTGCCGACCCGGCGGCCCTTGTCGGGCGTGTTGAAGTGCGTGACGGGACTCGTCTCGGTCAGGCCGTAGCCCTCGTATATCTTCGCGTCGTACAGTTCCTCGAACCGTCGGAGCACTTCGATGGGAATGCCGCCGCCGCCCACGCCGGCGAGTCGGATGGACGAGAGGTCGAAGTCCGCGGCGTTCGGTTGGTTGATGATGTCGTTGTACATCGCGGGGACGCCGTGCATCAGCGTCAGTTCCGCATCCTCGATGAGCGACAGGGCTTGCTGGGCGTCCCACGTCGGGAGCGGGTAGAAGGCACCGCCGCTGAACAGGGTCCCGTTCATACACACCGTCATCCCGTAGATGTGGAAGAGCGGGAGGACGCCCAGGAGGGAGTCGCCCGAGTCGATTCCACCCGGCGCGAGGGCCGCGGACCCGTGCGCGTTCGAGGTGAGGTTGTGGTGGGTCAGTTTCACCCCTTTCGGCGTTCCGGTCGTCCCGCTGGTGTAGGGTTGGACGGCGAGGTCATCGTCCTCCCGCGGTACGATTTCGCCGTTACCCTCGGCGAGGAAGTCGCCGAAGGACGTCACGCCCTCCGCATCGCTTTCGCCGACGGAGACGACGTACTCCACGTCCGAATCTTCGCGGACCGCCTCCACGACGGGAACGAGGTCCGGGAGGGTGACGACGACCTTCGCGCCGCTGTCCGAGAGGAGGTGGCTGATCTCTCGCGTCCGATACTGCGGGTTCATCGGGACCACGACGCCGCCCGCCGCGAGCGTCCCGTGGAACGTCAGGACGAACTCCGGGACGTTGGGCAGGTAGACCGCGACCCTGTCGTCCTCGCCGATACCGCGTTCCTCCAACCCGGCAGCGAAACCGCTGACCTGCTCCCAAAGGTCGTCGTACGTCAGCGTCCGCGCCTCGGTGACGATGGCCGGGGCGTCTGTGTAGTCGGAAACCGTGTCCGCAACCGACTCGGTAAGATTTACCATGTCTAGGTATAACGTGGACCCTCATTATAAAACATCATTGGAAAATCCTGTTCTATGGATTGCCTTTTTCTCTTTTATGTGTCTTTCGGTGGTTCCTACTCACCGACTATCTTGCACGCAGTTCTTGATAGATGGATACAATAACCGTCCATGCAACGACGCGCTGTCGCAGTGTACTCCACGTTTTTCCTGTTAGTCGCGACGGGAGCGTTCGTCGCGCTCTCGACGACACCACAACCGGTGGCGACGATGGAACAGCCAGACCGGACGGTTTCCACCGGGGACGCGTTCTCCTTCGGGGACCGACGGTACAACGTTACCGACGTCAGTGCGACGATAAAGGACGGAAAACTCGTCCGCTCCGCGAGCGCTCGATGGACGAACGAGTCGGCGACGTACACCGAAACGTGGGAGAACAACTCGACGGTTTCCCGCCGAAACATCACGTATCGCGTGCTGATTCCGAACGAGTCGAACGTCGCGCAAGCGACGCTCCGGGAGGTCCGGAACCTGAGCAATGGGACGAAGACGGTGACGCGGGACAACGTGACCTACGTCGTCACGAACGGAAGTTCCGGTAACAAGACGCTCGTCCCGGAAGACGAGTACAAACGCGAGCAGTTCGGAACGCCACGGACCGTACGGTTGTCGGGCGGAGAGACGCTCGAATACGCCAACAACAGCACAACCGTGGCGAACATCAGCGAGTCCGGCGTCGAAATCGAGTGGACGGCACCCCGAACGACCAGCGTCCAACTCGGAACGACGAGTGCCCTCACGACGACACTCATCCGTGGCGGAACCCCACGAGAGATGCACTTTCCCGCCGGAACGACGGTGACGCTCGACGGCGAGGAGTACGCCGTCCACTACCCGAACAACAGTTCTGTGGAACTGTCGAGCGACGTCGAGGCGTATCAGTCCCAAATCGACACCGTGAAGCACCAAAACAAGCGTCTCGCGGGGTTCTGGGGGGTGTTCATCCTGAGCCTACTCGCGGCAACTCTCCTCGCGATGCTCGGCTACCTCCCGTCCAAAGGGTAGTCGAGGGTTCGAACCACACAGAGTGGGTTCGACGGTTAAGTGAACGCACCCCATCCGTCCGGTATGTACGTTCACTGGCACCGCCGCGACCTCCGGGTCGAAGACAACCGGGCGCTCTCGTCGAGCGACCCCGTGCTTCCGGTGTTCGTCTTCGACGAGGAAGTCCTCTTCCACGCGGCCCCGCCTCGCGTGTCGTTCATGCTGTCCGCGCTCGACTCCCTCCGTGACGAGTATCGGGAACGCGGTGGCAATCTCCTGTTCCTCCGGGGCGACCCGCGCGAGGAGATACCCCGAATCGCGACGCGGTGTGACGCGGAGTGCGTGGTCTGGAACCGGGATTACTCCGGGTTGGCGAAGGCACGCGACGCCGACGTTCGGGACGTGCTGGCGGATGCGGGCATCGAACGACGGGCGTACCACGACGCGCTGTTACACACGCCGGGGACCATCACGACGAATCAGGGCGACTACTACTCCGTCTACACCTACTTCTGGAAGAAGTGGCGCGACCGGGAGAAGGACGCGCCGTTCGACGCGCCCGACGAAATCGTCGTTCCGGACGAAGTCGCGGAGGACGGAATCGAAATTCCGACGCTCGCCGACCTCGGGTTCGAGGAACCGGAAGGGACGATTCCGCCCGCCGGGACCGAGGCGGCCCGCGACCTGCTCTCGAAATTCTGCGAGCGCGACGCGTATCGATACGACGAGGCGCGCGATTACCCCGCCCGCGAAGCGACGTCCCGGCTTTCGCCGCATCTGAAGTTCGGCACCGTCGGTATCCGGGACGTGTGGAAGACGACCGAGCGGGCGAAAAACGACGCGGGGAACGAGGACGAGGCCGAATCCGTCGAGGAGTTTCAGGGTCAACTCGCGTGGCGGGAGTTCTACGCGCACGTCCTCGACGACGATCCATCCGTGGTCGTGGAGAACTACAAGGATTACCGGTACGATATCGCGTGGCGCGACGACCCCGACGGCGTGCAGGCGTGGAAGGACGGCGAAACTGGCTATCCCATCGTGGACGCCGGGATGCGCCAACTCCGCGAGGAGGCGTGGGTGCACAACCGCGTTCGCATGATAGTCGCCTCCTTCCTGACGAAGGACCTGCTCGTGGACTGGCGCGAGGGCTACGACTGGTATCGGCGGAAACTCGTGGATCACGACACCGCGAACGACAACGGCGGATGGCAGTGGGCGGGGTCCACTGGCACGGACGCCCAACCGTACTTCCGCATCTTCAACCCCATGACGCAGGGCGAACGCTTCGATTCCGATGCCGAGTACATCAAACGGTTCGTCCCCGAACTGTCGGACGTTCCCCCGGAGAAGGTTCACGAGTGGACCGAACTCGACCCGGACGAACGCGAGGACCTCGCACCCGAGTATCCCGCCCCTATCGTGGACCATTCGGAACGCCGCGAGATGGCCATCACGATGTTCGAGAACGCAAGAGGGTAAACGGGAAGCGGAACTTCACGGAAGTTCCGTTCACAACCGTCGGTATCGTCGGTAGTCCTTTTTGAACGGAGATGGATCGGCGTCGTTCATCGTCGTCGGCCGAAGCAACCGTCGATTGTGGAACCGTTGTCGTCGTTATCGGGGATGGCCCGTTTCCGTGGACCGAATCAGTAACTCTCGTAACCGTCGTGGTAATGGAGAGAACGGCGAGTAGCGGCCATCTTCTCCCGGTCAACGGTGGCGGGGATTGAAATAGAGATTTCTCGATGGGGGAAGACAGCGGTGTGCTCCTTCCCTACGACGAGATGAACGGGAATGGGGCCACACCCGTGGAGACACTCATGAGAAAGACACTCAAGATACTGCTCGCGATGACGGTCGTCGGAAGTCTGTTCGCGCTCGGATTCGCCGGAAACGCGGCGGCGTACGCCGAGGACAATCAAGTACAGATAAACGGACAAGCGGCGGTCTCGGACGTGCATCAAGATCAGGCCGTCCTGCAGGGGAACTACAACGAACAGGACGACAACGTCGCCATCTCGGGCGCTCTCAACGCGAACTTCCGTGACAGCGCGGACGGCAGCGGTGCCGAATCCGGCAACGCCGTTGCGATTCAGGCCAGCGCTCAGAGCAACGACAACGCACAGGTCGCGTACTCGAACGCTCAGAACGTCAACTGGCAGAGCCAGGACGACTGATCGGAATCGCCGATTCATTCGGTCTACCTGACGACACCTATTTTTCGAGGACGTGTTCCATGTCGGTTCGTGCGAAGACGAGCGACGGTCACACGCATAGACGCTTCGCCTCAACATTTAACACGACGACCGTTGACCACCTTTCGGGGGTTACCAATGGCAACCTACGAACTACCGGAACTACCGTATAGCTACGACGCACTGGAGCCGAGTATCGACGCACACATCATGGAACTGCACCACGACAAACACCATCAGGGCTACGTCAACGGTGCGAACGCGGCGCTCGATACGCTCGAAGAGATGCGCGAGAACGACGAATGGGGCGACGTCAAGGGCGTCGAACGCAACCTCGCGTTCAACCTCGCCGGACACATCAACCACTCCGTCTTCTGGGAGAACATGTCCCCGGACGGGGGCGGGGAACCCGGCGGCGACCTCGCCGACGCGCTCGACGCCCAGTTCGGGTCGTTCGAGGAGTTCAAGACGCACTTCTCGGAGGCCGCGAAGGGCGTCGAAGGCTCGGGATGGGGGATGTTGCTCTACGACCACGTCGCCGACATTCCCATCGTGAGCATGGCCGAGAACCACCAGAACCAGTATCCGTCCGCGACCCCGTTACTCGTTCTGGACGTATGGGAACACGCGTACTACCTCCAGTACGAGAACAACCGCGGCGAGTACGTGGACAACTTCTGGGACGTCGTCAACTGGGACGACGTGGAAGAACGCTACGACGAAGCGAGCGGGATGTAACGAGAGGCCGTCCGAAATCGGAATATTTTGCCGTCGTATCGTGCCGTATGTTAGCTAACTTCTCCTCAAGGTTTAACAGCCAAGGGGAGATATAGTTAGTGGAGGTAATACATATATGGCAGAAAAATCGAACGCGGAACTACCACCGCTCCCGTACGACTACGACGCGCTGGAACCGCACATCTCCGAGCAGGTCCTCACGTGGCACCACGACACGCACCATCAGGGCTACGTAAACGGCCTCAACAGTGCCGAAGAGACCCTCGCGGAGAACCGCGAGTCCGGCGACTACTCCGGCACGGCGGGTGCGCTGGGTAACGTGACCCACAACGGCTGTGGTCACTACCTCCACACCCTCTTCTGGGAGAACATGGACCCGAACGGCGGCGGCGAACCCGAGGGAGAACTCGCCGACCGCATCGAGGAAGACTTCGGTTCCTACGAGGGCTGGAAGGGCGAGTTCGAGGCCGCCGCGAGCGCCGCGGGTGGCTGGGCACTCCTCGTCTACGACCCGGTGGCCAAACAGCTACGCAACGTCAAAGTCGACAAGCACGACCAGGGCGCACTCTGGGGTAGCCACCCGATTCTCGCGGTGGACGTGTGGGAGCACTCCTACTACTACGACTACGGGCCGGACCGCGGTGACTTCGTGGAGAACGTCTTCGAAGTCATCGACTGGGACAACGTCGCAGAACAGTACGACAACGTCGTATCGCGGTTCGAATAAGCCCGAACGCACCGATTTTCTTTCGAATAGTCGATCTCCGAACAGCGGGTGCTATTCGGTGTCCGACGAGATCACGGGGACCGTGTAGCCGGACGCGATATCCGTGACGTGTTTGTAAAGCGATTCGTAATCGTATCCGTTGGGTTGCTGGTCGAGGCTGGCGAACACGCCGACGTGTCGGTCGTCGTCGTCGAAGAACATCCGGAACTGCTCGAAGTCGTCGAACCCCCTAACGGTGTACTGGTAGGTGGCGTAGTACAGTTGGTCGTAGGTGTCCTGCGTGATGAACCCGAACCGCTCGTTGTCGATGAACTTCGCCACATCCACCGCTTCGAGTTTGTCCGCGACATCTTCCCGGAGAAATAGCATCTCGTAGTCGGATTGGTCGAACAGCCAAATATCCCGGAGGGAGTTCCCGCCGAATTCAGCGAAGGCGGAGACGAGGGCCTCTTTTGTCTCGCTTCCCGATTCCTCATCCATGTCGTTTTCTATCTTGAACGCTCTATTATAAAAACTCGGTTATAATTTTCTTTCGTTATATTTAACACGAGAGGTGAAGAACGTATCTCGGGAACCGTCGGACGATTCGGGAGGTTTTACGCCCGGCCGGTCCTACGTTGAGCCATGCCGAAACCAAAGGACGAGTTCGAGCAGTTGTATCCCTGTGACTTCTACGAACCGGACGAACTGCTCGACGAGGACACGATGTACTCGGTCTACGAAATCGCACGCCTCCTTCAGGGACTCGACGCGGACGCCGAAATCGACGTCGAAACGGAGGACATCCTGCTCGATTGGGCGATTCCGTGGGTGATGCGAAACTCCGAAGAACTCGTGGTCGGCGAACCGCCGAGCGACGAGGAACCGGGCTACTACGGTCTGAAGACATGACGCTCCTCGTGGCCGGCGGGGACCGCGTGGACGCCGGGAAGACGACGTTCACGGTCGGTCTCCTCGCGTACATGGACGGTATCGGGTTCAAACCGCGCGCAGGCAACGACTTCTGGTTCGACCACGACGACGCCACTACCGCGCTCCGCGACGAGCGACTGTACGGCAAGGACGCGAAACGACTCGCGCACGCGAGCGGGGGAGACGTCGCGCCCGAAGCGCTGAATCCGGTGCATCGACTCTGGCGGCCCGCGCCCGGCAAGGGAACGGGACTCCTCGGTCAGTCGGGACGCGAGTTCCTCGTGGACCGCGTCGGAGACGGCTTCGTCGTCAACGGAACCGTCTCGCTTCCCGACATCGTACGCGAACGGCTTCCGCTTTCGGACGCCGTGGTGGTCGATTCCCTCGCGGAACTGAACGACCAGACCGAGCGTCGGTACCTCCCACACTTTCGAGCGGTCGCCGAACGCATCCGAAGCGAGGACCGCACGGTCGTGGAGTCCTACAGCGACATCGCCCGACCGATTCAGGGCATCGAATTCGACGCCGTGGCCGTGGTCGAACCCCGCCGCGTTCGGGTGTACGACGGCGCGCGCTACGCGAAGGCGTGTGAGGTCGCGGACAACAGCGTCCACGACGGAACGATGGAAAAGCGCGTGGAGGACGTGGTGGAATTCCTCGACCCCGCGGAAACGACGACGCTCGAACCGCTGTCGAAGGCGGAGCGTGATGACCCCGAAAAGATAGCCGACGTGTACGAGGACGCCTACGAGGCGTTGCTGTAGCGCCGACGGCTATCGCATCCGCGCGGCCTGTGACGCCAGTTCGACGTCGTGGTACGGGTCCGTCGTCACGCTCGTCCCGTGGCCGACGTGCATCTCGCGCAGGTCGTCATCGACGGTGTCGAGGACGCGGTCGATGCTCTCGATGAGCGCGGACCGGTCCCCCTCTTCGAGGTCGGTTCTCCCGAACCCGCCGTTCGGGAAGACGAGGTCGCCGGCGAAGAGGACGTCCGCCGATTCCGAGTAGAAACAGAGGTGGTCGTTCTTGTGGCCCGGCGTGTGGAGCGCGCGGTACTCGTCGTCGCCGATGGTTACGACGTCCCCGTCCTCGATGGCGACGTCGACGCCGGGTTGGGACGTGTCGAAGCCGAACGCTTCGACGTCGTAGGCGTCTTTGATCGCTTCGAGGTTGCCGACGTGGTCGGGGTGGGTGTGCGTGACGATGACCGCGTCGAGGTCGTCCACGGCGTCTTCGACCTGCGCCACGGCGTCGAAGTTCGACCCGGTGTCCACGAGGACGGTTCGGTCGCCGTCCACGAGGAACGCGTTGCTGGTGAACGCCTGCACGCCCGCCGCGATGTTTCGAATCATGTCGCGGCGTAGGAGTGGCAGGGGTTTCGTGCTTTCGTTCGGGGAAAGGTGCGGCGCGTCGTCGGTTCACTCCTCGGCGAGTTCGTCGAGGAGCGTGTCCAGACTGTAGCTTTGGAGGACGCGGTGGGAGTCACGCAGCGTGGAGATGACGAACGTGGAGTTCGTCCTGTCCACCTCCTCGATGCTCTCGAAATCGCCGATGAGTCGTTCGACCATCTCGCGTCCGGTGAGGTGTGCGACGACGATGAAGTCGGTTTCCCCCATCGTGAAGTACGCCTGCGTGACGCCCTCGATGTCGAGTATCTTCTCGCCGAAATCGCGGTACGAGCCCGTGTAGTCGGCGAACACCTCCACGACGACGGTGACGCCGAGGCCGAACTCCTCCAAGTCGATGTCGTAGAGGTCGTTTTCGATGACGCCCGCCTCTCGAAGGTTGTTCAGGCGGTAGTGGATGGTCGAGACGGGGATGTCCGTCTCCTCGTGTAGTTTCTCGGGACTGCCGGTTTCCAGGTCCGAAATAGCCTTGAGCAGGGTGACGTCGCGTTCGTCCATTGATTCCGAACTATACGTCGGTCATACTTAACGTCTGGAGTTCGCCGAAAGCCGGGAAAATATCTATTCGAAAGGAAAGTCCTTCACGATTCAATAATAGGAATTGAGTCTAATCAATCTCAGTTCTTTTGCTTGAGAATCAGTATCAGTGGAAATGTTTGTAGAAGGGTTTAACAGTGTGCGCCTAATAGGATTGGATAGAAATCTATGATTCAGACGAAACTTGGTAGATACCTACCGATGAACGGTGTGATGTTTGCATTATTGGCGCTGTTCTGGGGCGGCTCGTTCGTCTCCATCGACGTGGGGCTTCACCACTTCCCGCCGCTCCTGTTCGCCGCGGTTCGCTACGATGTGGCCGGCCTCCTCATCCTCGGCTACGCGACCGCCACGACGGACCGCTGGAAACCGAAGCACAAAGGCGACGTGCTCGCGGTTCTCACCATCGGCGCGTTCGTCATCGCCGGTCACCACAGCCTCCTCTATCTCGGACAGGAACACGTCCCCGGCGCGCTCGCCGCTGTCGTCGTCAGCCTCTCCCCGGTTCTGACCGCAGTGTTCGCGAGCGCCCTCTTCGCCGACGAACACGTCACCCCGCTCAGTGCCGTCGGCCTGCTCTGTGGCGTCGTCGGCGTCGCAATCGTCGCCAATCCGACGCCCGCGAACCTCCTCTCGACCGACGCGGTCGGTATCGGCCTCGTCTTCCTCGCGGCCGCGAGTTTCGCCCTCGGGTCGGTCCTGAGCCAACCGTTCGAAACCGGCATCTCGGTGCCCGCGCTACAGGGTTGGTCCATGCTGTTCGGGTCCGTCCTGATTCACGCGGTCAGTCTCGGCACGGGCGAATCCCCCACGGCGATCGATTGGTCGCTGCCCGCCGTCGCCTCCCTGACGTACTTGGTACTCGTCTCCGGCGTCGTCGCGTTCCTCATCTACTTCCACCTGCTGGACGCCATCGGCGCGACCGAACTCAACCTCGTCGGCTACCTCGAACCGGTCGTCGCCACGCTCCTCAGTTGGGTGGTTCTCGGCGAACTCGTCGCCAGCACGACGGTCATCGGCTTCGCCGCCATCTTCACCGGCTTTGCGCTGCTGAAACGCGACGTCCTCTTCGACTTCGTTCGCACGTCGCCGAACGCCGGGCGGGCGTAACGGGAACGGGCGACCACGAGACATCGCGGCGTTCGTGTGTCGTATGGTGTCCCCTCCGTTGCCCCGACCCCACATGACTTTTCGGTCCCCCTTCCGTACGTCATCCTATGGCAACACGTGACGCGGGTGACCCGGTCCGCGACGAACGCGCGAACTACGACTATCACTCCGATTCCGATACCGTAGCGCGCACGGGATTGGTCTCCGACCTCGTGACGCTGATCGACGGCGAGGTCCGCTTCGACGAATACTCCCGTCAGTTGTACGCGACGGACGCGAGCGCCTACCAGGTGACGCCCATCGGCGTCGTCTTCCCCACGTCGACGGACGACGTGGCGGCGGTGATGGAGTACTGTGCCGACCGCGAGATTCCCGTCCTCCCGCGCGGCGGCGGGACCAGCCTCGCCGGCCAGACCGTCAACGAGGCCGTCGTGCTGGATTTCACCCGGCACATGGACGCGCTGCTCGATTTCGACCCGGACGAGAAGACCGCCCGCGCCCAACCCGGAATCGTTCTCGGGGAGTTGAACCGCGCGCTGGCCGACCGCGATTTGAAGTTCGCACCCGACCCGGCGTGGGGCGACAAGAGCGCCCTCGGCGGGGCCATCGGGAACAACTCCACGGGGTCACACTCGCTGAAGTACGGGAAGACGGACGCCTACGTCGAGGAGTGTGAAGTCGTCCTCGCGGACGGCACCGTGACGACGTTCGGCGACGTGACGCTGGAGGAACTCCGCGAGGGCGCGGAGGACGATTCACTGGAAGGCCGCATTTACGCGGAAGTGCTCCACATCGTGGAGAACGAGACGGACGCCATCGAGGAGGTGTTCCCGAACCTCAAGCGGAACGTCTCGGGATACAACCTCGACAGACTCGTGGAGGAAGCCGAGGAGGGACACGTCAACCTCGCCCGCCTGCTCGCCGGAAGCGAGGGGACGCTTGCCATCGTCACGGAGGCGACGGTGAGCCTCGAACCCATCCCCGAGACGAAGGCCATGGCGCTGTTGACCTACGGGAGCCTGAACGACGCGATGGAGGACGTCGCGCCGATTCTCGAACACGATCCGTCGGCGGTCGAAGTGCTCGACAACGTGCTCATCTCGCTCGCCGAGGACACGGAGGAGTTCAACGACGTCGTGGCGATGCTTCCCGACGGAACCGATTCGGTCCTCCTCGTGGAGTTCTACGCGACGGACGACGAGGACGGTCGGGAAAAGGTCTCGAAGCTTCGGGCTGACCGCGAAGGGGTTCGGGCGCTGAACGCGATGGAAGCCCACGACGACGAGGAGCGCGCTCGCTTCTGGAAACTGCGGAAATCCGGCCTGCCGATTCTCCTCTCGCGGACGACCGACGCGAAGCACATCTCGTTCATCGAGGACAGCGCGGTTCCGCCGGAGAACCTCCCCGAGTACGTCGCCGACTTCCAGCAGGTGTTGGAGGACAACGACACGTTCGCCAGCGTCTACGCCCACGCCGGACCGGGGTGTCTACACGTTCGTCCGCTCATCAACACGAAGAGTCCCGCCGGGGTGAACCAGATGGAGGCCATCGCAGACGCCGTCACCGACCTCGTGGTCGAATACGGGGGAAGCGTCTCGGGCGAACACGGCGACGGCCGCGCCCGAACCCAGTGGAACCACAAACTGTACGGCGACCACGTGTGGAACGTCTTCCGCGACCTGAAGTCGGCCTTCGATCCCGATTGGCTCCTCAACCCCGGACAGGTCTGTGGGTACGATAAATCGGAGGATTCGCCGTCGCGCGCGAAGGCCGTGGACATGACCGAAAACCTCCGGTTCGACCCCGACTACGAGTTCGATTCCGGGTTCGACCCCGTCCTCAACTGGGAGAACGAGAACGGCTTCGAGGGGATGGTCGAACTGTGTCACGGCTGTGGCGGTTGTCGTGGCGGGCAGGAAACCACCGGCGGCGTGATGTGTCCGACCTACCGCGCGGCGGACGAGGAGATCACGAGTACCCGAGGGCGGGCGAACATGCTCCGACAGGCCATGAGCGGGGAGTTGAAGGCGGCGAACGCCGCCTCCTCGGAGCGGGCTTCGACCGCGGAGACGGACGAGGAACAGTTCGACGTGGAGTTCATGCACGAGGTGATGGACCTCTGTATCGGTTGCAAGGGCTGTGCGAAGGACTGCCCGTCGGAGGTGGACATGGCGAAACTCAAGGCCGAAGTCGAACACGAGTATCAGAAGCGACACGGGAAAACCGTCCGCGACCGCATCTTCGGCAACATCGACCGCCTCTCCTCGCTCGGCAGCACCTTCGCGCCCGTCTCGAACTGGGCGACGGAACTCCCCGGTGCGAGGTTTGTCGCGGAGGAACTGCTCGGCATCGCGAGCGAGCGAACCCTGCCGACGTTCCACCGCGAAACCCTCGAAGACTGGTTCGCGGAGCGGGGGACCCGCGTTTCGGAGGAGGACGCGACCCGCCGCGTCCTCCTGTTTCCCGACACATACACGAATCACAACCACCCGGAGGCCGGGAAGGCGGCGATTCGCGTCCTCGAAGCGGCGAACGTCCACGTTCGGATTCCGAACGATGTGGCCGGAAGCGGACGACCGGCGCACTCGAAGGGAATGCTCGATACGGCCCGCGAACAGGCCGAGACGAACGTAAACGCGCTCTCTTCGTTCGTCCGTGACGGCTGGGACGTCGTGGTGGTCGAACCGTCCGATGCGGTCATGTTCCAATCGGATTACCTCGACCTGCTTCCCGTGAACGAGGCGTCCGGGTCGTCGAGCGGCCAGTACACCGAACCGCGCTCCGCCGACCCCGATGCCGGCGGACTCCGTACCGAAGCCGAACGTTTGGCCGCCAACACCTTCGGAATTTGCGAGTACTTCGACACGTTCGACCTCGACCTGCCGCTCTCCGGCGAGGGGTCGCTGACCTACCACGGCCACTGTCACCAGAAGGCGACGAAGAAGGACGATCACGCGGTGAACCTCCTCCGCGCGGCGGGGTACGAGGTGGACGCCCTCGACAGCGGCTGTTGCGGCATGGCGGGCAGTTTCGGCTACGAGGCCGAACACTACTCGATGAGCAAGGCAGTCGGGTCGATTCTGTTCGAGCAGGTGGAGGAAAGCGACGGAGCGGAAGTCGTCGCGCCCGGAGCCTCCTGTCGTACACAGCTCGGCGACTGGCAGGGCGAGGAACCGCCACATCCCATTCAGAAGGTCTCCGAGGCGCTTCGATAGTCGCCGACGTGCGCCGGGGCGCTCCGAGAGGTAGACGCGTCGTTCCGGGAGTTGGACTGTGTACGGATGCTTTCACCGGACTGCGGAACGGCGAGAAGCGTTTTACCGCTCGCTCGCGTCGCCGTACACAGTGCGGCCATGGAGATTCCATCGCAGCATTCACAGCACAGACGGGCCGAAGAGCTTCCGCTGGTGACGGATTCCGCGAGGGTAGCGGAGGTTCGCGCCCTCGACGAGGACCGAACCGAGCGCGTGGTCGAACGTGCCGCCGAACTCCTCGACGTCCACGGGCGGGAGAAGTGGGCGGAGAGAGTCGAAGCTGAGGACGCCGACTGGGACGAACTGATATCCGTGATAGAGGACGAAGAGCGGGGTCACGAGAACTTGCTGACGGAACTCTCGTCGCTGAAGGACCGCTACCAGCGACCCTTCTCCTCGCTGATGAGCGTCGTCGTCGAGATGGACGAGGAGTTCGACTTCGTTCCCGGCCAGTACGCCACGATGCGTTACGAGCACACGCCGCGTCCCTACTCCATCGCCAGTTCGCCGAACGCGGAGGGCATCGAACTCTGTGTTCGACGGGTTCCACACGGGCGATTCACGTCGAAGCTGTTCGAGGACCTCTCGGAGGGCGACCGGGTGACGGTTCGCGGGCCGAACGGCGACTTCGTCCTCGAAGAACCCTCCGGTCGGGACATGGCGTTTCTCGCCACTGGGACGGGCGTCGCGCCGCTCCGGAGCATGATCAAGTACTCCTTCGAGGAGGGGCACGACGAGTACGAGGGAGAACGACGCGACTTGTGGCTCTTTTTGGGCGCGTCGTGGAAGGACGACCTGGCCTATCGCGAGGAGTTCCGAGCGTTGGACGACGAACACGAGAACTTCCACTTCGTCCCCACCTGCTCTCGCGAGGAGTACCTCTCGGACTGGCCGGGCGAAACCGATTACGTCCAGCAGACGCTCGTGAAATACCTCGATAAGACGGTGGAAGGAAACCTCTCCGACGACCTCGCGCGGTACGCGACCGAACCGGCCAACGACATCGACGCGCGAATCGACCCGGACAACCTCGAAGTGTACGCCTGCGGGGTGAACGCGATGGTGTCGATGCTCGCCGGCGCGGCGAAGGACCTCGGCGTTCCCGAGGACCACGTGCAGTACGAAGGGTACGGATAGCGTCGCCGTCCCGTCTCACCCTGCCGGGACCCGGAGGGTTATCACGGCAGCGGTCTCACACCGCTCATGCTGGTACTTCGCGGTGCGGATATCGTAGACGTGACCGGAATTCGGGAGGCGGACGTTGCAATCGAAGACGGAACCATCGCCTCGATGGGAGACGTTCCGGACGCGGACGAAGAGATAGACGTGAGCGGGAAGTTCGTCGCGCCGGGCCTCATCGACTCACACATCCACGCCTCGATGGACGGGCGGCCGGACGTTACTTCGTTGAACCACGACAGCGAGATGATGCTGTCCTATAGCGCGACGGCGAACCTCCGTGATGCGCTCCACGCTGGCGTGACGACCGTTCGTGACCTCGGTTCGCCGACGACGCTCGCGCTCGACGCAGCGACCGCGGTCGAATCGGGGCTCATCGAGGGGCCGCGCATCGTCGCCTGCGGCCAGAACGTCGTGATGACCGGCGGCCACGGTCACTGGATCGGACGCGAGGCGGACGGCGAGGCGGAGGTGAAAAAGGCGGTGCGAGAACAGCTCAAGCGTGGTGCAGGTGTGATCAAGTGCATGGCGACCGGCGGCGTTCTCACGGAGGGTGCGGTCACGGGGTCGCCGGAACTGGACCGAGCCGAGTTGAACACGCTCGTCGAAGCTGCCGCCGCGAAACACACCCCGACGGCCGCCCACGCACACGGAACGGAAGGTATCAAGAACGCCGTCCGGGCCGGTATTTCGAGCATCGAACACGGAACGTTCATGGACCGCGAAGCGGCGGAGATGATGGCCGACCGGGGGACGTACTTGGTTCCCACCGCAAAGGCGCTCCACGGAATCGTCGAACAGGGAACGGAGGCCGGTATTCCGCCCCACGCGGTCGAGAAGGCAGAGGAGGCGGCAGGGGCCTTCGAAGACGCCTTCGAGTACGCGCTCGATGCGGGTGTGACCATCGCGATGGGAACCGACGCCGGAACGCCGTTCAACTTCCACGCCGACATCCCGAAGGAACTCGAACTGATGACCGAGTACGGGCTCTCGCCGGAGAAGGCACTGGAGTCGGCGACGGTCAACGCGGCAGACCTTCTCGGTCTATCGGACGTCGGACTGGTCGAAGAGGGCTACCGTGCCGACCTCGTCGTCCTCGATTCCGACCCCCGTGAGGACGTGACGACGTGGCAGTCGCCCGAACATATCGTGTTCAATGGTAACATGGTTCGTTGACGGCCTCACGTCACAAGGTCTTTTATATCCGGCCATGGACGATATGGTACATGAGACGGCTCCTGGCTGTCGGCCTCATCACGGTGCTGCTCATCGCGTCGTTTCCCGCGTTCGGAACGGCCCAGAGCAATGCTCCGACGACTCCGCAGAAGATCACTACCTCCCAGGAGTTCGATGACGTCGAATTTATCATTCTCGTCAACAGTGACGGTGACGCCCTCTGGACGTTCCGTTACGAGAAGACGTTGGAAACAAAACAGGAACACGAGCAATTCAAGGAGTTTGCAAACAGTTTCAACAGCTCGGATACGGAATTGTACACGAATTTCAGGGAGAACGCTGTCGAACTGACATCGGCGGCGAACAACCAAACGAAACGGAAGATGACCGCCGGTAACTTCTCCAAGCGGGCCTTCATCGACCACCCCGGGATGACGGACGATACGGACCGCGGTGTAGTCGAGATGTCGTTTCGCTGGACCGCATTCGCGTACGGCAGCGGCAATAAAACCGTCATGGGTGACGTGTTCAAAGGTGGACTCTACCTCGGAGACAACCAGAAACTCGTCATCAAACCGGCCGACGGAATGTCCTTCAAATCCGCACGACCGGTGAAAGGGCGGAGCCTAGCGGGCAGTACGCTCGACGAAAGCGACTCAGTTTCGTGGTCCGGGGAACGGGAATTCAACGACCAACGACCGATGGTGACGTTCTCCTCACCACCGCAGTCGAGTTCCACGACGGACGCCCCCTCGTCGACGACCGATAATGCGAGCGCACCACCGGGAAGCGGTGGCGAAAAACCGGGTTCGAACTCGCCCACGATGTGGTTCGTCGCCGCCGTCGTCCTCCTCATCGGGTTGGCCGCCGTGTTCGTCTGGCGACAGGGAAGCCTCGGGTCGCTGTCCTCCGGCCGAAGTACCCCCGGCGGCGGAGGCGGTGGCAGTAGCGGATCCGCCGCCACCGAATCACCGACCAGTCCCGCCGAACCGGCGGTCAGCGACGAGGAGTTGCTCACCGACGAGGCGCGGGTGAAGAAACTCCTCCGCGAGAACGGCGGCCGAATGAAGCAGGTCAACATCGTGGACGAAACCGGTTGGTCGAAATCCAAGGTCAGCATGCTCCTCTCGGAGATGGAGGACGACGGCGAAATCAGCAAACTTCGCGTCGGCCGCGAGAACATCATCAGCCTCGACGGCCACGAACCGGACGCCGCCGGTTCCCCGCTCGACAGATAATTTCGCCATCGTTTTCCCGATAGGCACGCCGAAAAGCCGTGCCCGTTTGCGGTTCCGAATGTGTGAGTCACCGCCACGGCGCCCCCGAAACGCAACTGTTAAACAGTCCGTGTGATTACGAAAGGGTACGCACGCTCCGTTGGTGTAGTCCGGCCAATCATCTTGCCCTCTCACGGCAAGGACCAGGGTTCGAATCCCTGACGGAGCATTTTCCGAGTGGAACGAGGAAAAGCGGATGCTCAGGGATTCGAGCAGGCGAGTCGCATGCCCGGAACGGTGTGAAGCACCGCACGCCCGGACCGTCTCGGCGAGTTCGATACCCCCGACGGAGCACTCTTGCTTCCGACATCTTCCGGTTTCGAGCCTACAGTACGAGACGCATTGAACGACCATCTCGGGTCAATTTCTCTCCACACGGCGCGTCACCAACGCGCCGAGTATTCACACAATCAGCACCACATCCGTGTCACTCTATGACGGTGGCCACCCCGGAGCGATTCATTTTAAGTATTCGCTCGATAATCTTCGAGTATGCCCGAGTCATTACTCGAATCGTCCCCGAAACGGACGCTTCACATCGGACGTGACCGTCCGATTCGCATCAGCGCGGGACATCGCTTGTTGCACCACGACGGAAAATGTAGCCGCCCGCACGGCCACAATTACGAAATCGAGGTGACTGTCACCGGTGAACTCACCGAAGAGGGGTGGGTCGTCGATAAGGGCGATATTACCGCGATACTCTCCGAGTGGGACCACATGTTCCTCTTGGAGGAGGGAGATCCGCTCGTGGAGGCGTTCGAGGAGAGCGGCGACGGGTCGGCGGTCGTCCTCTTCGAGGACCCGCCAACGGCGGAGGTGATGAGCCTCGAACTCGAACGCCGATTCCGCGATGAACTGCCGGACAACGTCTCTTCGGTTGCGGTCGAAGTGAGCGAGACCGCGGAACTCTGTGGCGGCCACGTCTAATCATGCCCGTGAACGCGACCGAACCGGGCGAGGGAGAACGCGACGACGCCGACTCCTCGGGGTCGAACTCCGAGCCGTCGCTTCCCATCAACGAGTTGTTCTACTCGCTACAGGGGGAGGGAACGCTCGCGGGGACGCCGAGCGTGTTCGTGCGGACGAGCGGTTGTAACCTGCGCTGTTGGTTCTGCGATTCGTATCACACGTCGTGGGAACCGACACACGCCGGTATGACGGTGGACGAAATCGTCGCGGAGGTCGAATCCTACGACGCGAACCACGTCGTACTCACCGGCGGCGAACCGCTGGTACACGAGGAATCCGTCACCCTGCTCGACCGCCTCTCGGAACTGGGCTATCACACGACCGTCGAGACCAACGGGACGATTTTCCGCGACGCCGCCATCGACTTGGCGAGCGTCAGCCCGAAACTGGCCTCCTCGACCCCGACGCCGGAGAACGACCCGAAGGGCGACGGCGAGTGGGAGGAGCGCCACGAGGAGCGGCGAATCGACGTGGAGACGCTGGGAAGTCTCGTTGATGCGTACGACGTCCAAATGAAGTTCGTCGTCACCGACGAGGGGGACCTCGAAGAGATAGAGAAGTTGGTCGCCGAGGTTCGTTCGACCGCCACGAAATCCCTCTCGGACACCGACGTGCTGTTGATGCCGGAGGGAGCCACCCGTGAGCAACTGGACGAAAGCCGCGAGCGAGTCGCGGAACTGGCGATGGAGTACGGCTACCGCTACACGCCGCGACTGCACGTGGACCTGTGGAACGACGCACCGGGAACCTGAACGACCAACCGACGCTAGCACGAACACCGATATGACACGAAACGACGCAGCCGACGAAGCGAACGAGAATGTGATAACTGACAGCAAAATGATTGACGACGAGACGACCGGCGACGAGATGATCGACGACGAATCGATCGAGAAGCGCGCCGTCGTCCTCGCCTCCGGCGGGATGGACAGCGCCACCGCCGCCTACGAAGCGCGCGAACGGGGGTACGAACCCTACTTTCTGCACACGTCGTACGGCCAACGAACCGAGAGCAAGGAGTTCGACTGTGCGAAGCGACAGGCCGAGGAACTGGGCGCAGGGTTCCTCCACGTCGAGACGAGCTACCTCGCCAAAATCGGAGGGTCCAGCCTCACCGACGACGACATCGACGTGGAGGACGCCGACTTGGAGAGCGACGAGGTGCCGGACACCTACGTCCCGTTCAGAAACGCCAATCTGCTCTCGATGGCGGTTTCCTGCGCCGAAGCGAACGACTGCGACGCCGTGTTCATCGGCGCACACAGCGAGGACTTCTCGGGGTATCCCGACTGCCGCCCGCAGTTCTTCGAGGCGTTTCAGGCCGTCGTCGACACCGGAACGAAGGACGACACGAACATCGAACTCGTCGCACCGTTCGTCGAGTTCAGCAAGACCGACATCGCGGAACGCGGCGTCGAACTCGACGTTCTGTACGAACTGACGTGGAGTTGCTACCGCGCCGAAGAACCCGCCTGTGGTACCTGTGACTCCTGTGCACTCCGCCTGCAGGCGTTCGAAAACGTCGGCGTGCGCGACCCCATCGAGTACGAGGAGCGGCCCAGTTACTGATATAGTCCGTCGAATTATCGGTTCGCTATCGACTTACTGACCGTCCCGTCCGGTCGAGGCGACGTAGATGCCGCCGAGCACGACGGCACCGCCGATCATCGTCGCTATCCCCGGAACCTGTCCGAGAATAGCCAACGCGAGAAGCGTGCTGCCGACGGGTTCGCCGAGGAGCGAGACGCTCACGACGCTCGACTCGACGTACTTCAGCGCCCAGTTGATGACGGTGTGGCCGAAGATTCCGGGGCCGACGGCCATGCCGAGGAACAGAAGCCACTCCGTCGGACCGTACGCGGCGGGGGAAACCGTCGCGTCGCTCACCAATGAGGCACCGAACAGGACGACCGTGGAGACGCCGTACACGACGGTCACGTAGGGTATGAGGGACACACGCTGTCGGAGCGACCGACCGGCGAGGACGTATCCCGCCGCCGCAATCGCGCCGACGACGGCGAGCCCGTTTCCGTAGAGCGCGCGGTTCCCGACGGCCGCGTTCGTGAGGAGGTCGCCGAACGACATGGCGACCATCCCGAGCAGTGCGACGAAGATGCCGACCATCGTTTTTCGTGTGACGCGTTCGTCCAACAGCGCCCACGCGCCGAACGCGACGAAGAGGGGTTGTGACTGCACGAGCGTCACCGACGCGGCGACCGACGTCCAGTTCAGACTCTCGAACCACGCGATGAAGTGCCCGGCGAGGGCGCACCCGGTGACGACCGCGATGGCCAAATCCCGCGGCGAGAACGTCCGAAGGTCGTCCCGATAGCGCGTGACGGCGAGCGGCGCGAGCAACAGCGTCGTGAACAGCGACCGGTACAGCGCCTTGATGATACTCGGGGCGCTGCTGAGTTCGATGAGAATCGCGCTCGTACTCACCGCGACGATGGCGACGGCGAGCGCCGTCATCGGCGACACCACCTCTTCGACCCGCTCGACCGCTTCGAACATCACAGATGCACCGGGAGCCACGCCAGCCAGTGCAACACCGTTTCCGGGGGGATGAGCGGGTCGTGAAGCACCAACCAATCGAGGAGCATCAGTCCGATACCGTGGGCCACGACGGACGGCAGAATCGAGTCACAGTTGTAATCCACCGCGCCGAACAGCACGTCGGTCGGTCCCGAGAGGATGACCTCGACGGGCGGTTTACCCAGGTGGTGAAACGCATAGATTATCGGGCTCACGAACACGCTCTTGAAGCCGATCTTCCGCACGCCAACACAGAGAAATCCCCGATAGTACGTTTCGGCGGCGAGAACGACGATGAACTGCTTTACCGCGTGCGGAAGGAAGTGCCCGAGCGCGGCGTTCGTCTCCCACATCGGATAGTAGGTACGGATCGACGGAAGCGACGACCCGACGACGTAAATCGGAACGACGAAGGCCGCGAGAACGAGCGTGTTGCGTATCGCTTTCCGGTCCACCCGATAGCCGAGGTGGCGGCCGTGCGTCATCGCGAGTGCACCAGGAATCACCATGTACAGGGTCACGTCGCGGAAAACGCGGAGGTTTAGACTGCCGCCGGTACTCGGCCAGTACGACCACGCAACCGCGATGAGCGCCCCGATGAGGAGCGACAACTGTACCCACGTCAGGCCGAACGTCCGTTCTTCGATGCTCCGGGAGAGGCTCACGAATCGTCGGCGGTCGGAATCGGACCCGTTCCGACTGCGTCCTCGACGGCGGTGGTGAACTCCTGTTCGCTCTGGAAGTACGTGACCTCCACCTCGTCCAACACGGACGCGAGTTCACGGGGTCCGTCGGGGGTTCGAATCGTCTCTTCGCCCTCTTTTCGTGCGACTTCGCTCTTCTGGATGGGCCAGAACAACCGCGAGGAGACTCGTGCGAGCGGTGCGCCGTCGACCGGCTCGCGGTCGCCGAGTTCCACAGCAGGCCCTTCGTCTTCGGTATCGTCAGCCATACTGGGGCGTTTGGCAGGGTGGGGATTAGGTTTTTCGAACCCACCTTTTGCTGTGGTCGGGAGCCGAATCCGGCGCGGTCCGCGCCGGATTCGGCCTACCTCCCTTGCAAAAGCTGGACCAAAAGCCGGCGTCACCCCCTCTTGCGCGTCTTCGACGCGCACTCGGGGGTTCCTTGGCCCGGAAAATCGAAGATTTTCCGGCGTCTCACAGTCGCGCCGCGATCGTGGCGGCTCGAAAGACCGGCGATCTTTCGGTGAGTGACAGGTTTCCGTAGTTGTGAAAATTCGGGTTCCGGGCGGTTGTGTCACCGGCGGACTCCCGTTGTTTGTGAAAATTGCAGATCTGGCGGTTGTGTCACCTGCCTATCGCTCCCTTCGGTCGCTGTCGTGATGCCATCTGAATTTTCATCCGGAGTCCTCCCGTCTGTCGTTTTGTCGGAAAAATTTTAGTTGGAGTTTCTAATTAACCGCGTTTGTGTATGCGACTTTTCTCGCTATCGCGACCGAAACCAAACGATAGTGATAGCTGTCTGACGCAGTAGTTTAGTACCCGCACTACAATGGCAGACACATGACAAGCCTCGGGGAAACGTACGAAGGGCACGGTGGCGTGAAAAAACGCCCCCGACGTCTCTATCTCGGCGTCGGCCTGTTTCTCGTCGGGTCGTTGCTCGTCGTCGTGGGTATCCTCGCGGCGACGACGAACAGTTTCGCGGCGCTCGGGGTGGGCGAGTACGGGTCGTACAAAATCGCGGGCATCGCCGCCGGGTTAGGCGTTCCCGCCGTCTTCGTCGGCGTGTTCGCCGTCCTCCCCGCGACGAGCGACCGCGTTCGAGCGGCGGCCGCCATCGGGTCGAGCATCACGATTCTCGGCGTCGCCCTGTTCTGGTACGCCTACCCGCAACACTGGCGCGGATACGGCCAACACCTCACCCTTCCCGTCGTCGCGGTGTACTTCGTCGGCCTCATCACGACCTTCTGGTGCCTGTTCACCGCCGTCGTGAACTTCAAGACCCGAAACGACCCCGGCGGGACGGTCACGATGGAGGTCACGCGCAAGGGTGAGACCAAAATCGTCGAAGTCGAGAAACCGCGCGGTTTCGGCGGCATCGGCGTCTTCGGCGACGAACCGACCGGCATGGACGAAACCGAAATCGAACCCCTCGGCGACGGCGGCGCGACGACCGACGACATCACCTCACCACTGGACACCGAGGAGACCGCCGCCGCACCGCCAACACGGGCCCAGACGGACGCCTACTGTGGCAGCTGCGCCCACTTCGATTACGTCCGCACCGACTCTGGGATGACCCCGTACTGCGGCCTGCACGACGAGCGGATGACCGACATGGACGCCTGCGAGCGGTGGCAGTCGAACCGGTAAGGCTCGATCCCGTTCTACAGCTTCGAAAGCGTCGTTTCGACCGATTCCCAGTGGCTCCCCTTCCAGAACCGTTTTCCACAGTCGGTACACCGCCAGACAGCTTTGCCGTCCGGCGCGTGGTCGGGCGTCGGTCCGTCGTCCCGGACGAGTTCCCCGTTACAGTCCGAGCATCGCGCGGGCTCGGAGAGCGAGAGTTCCACCCCGACGTTCCGGAGTTCGCGGAGTTGGTCGCGCACGTCGAGCGATTCGATGAGAATAGCGTCGTCAGCGCGCTCGGCGAGTTGCACGTCCCGCGTCACTACCGTCCTGTCCTCCGATCCGGCCAGTTCGAGAATCGCATCGTCCGCCTCGACGTCCCTGTCGAGCGCGTAAGCCGCATCGTACCCGCACATGCGGAGATACGTCGAGAGCCGACCCAACATCACGTCGAGGAAGAACCGGCGGCCCATCAGTGAAGGAACTCGCGGACGCCCGCCGCGTCGCGGGCGTTGAGCACGTCCGCCGCTTCCGCCCATCCCCGTCGCGCCGTATGAACTCCGTATCTGACGTTTCGGTACTCGCCGGGACTGTGGGCGTCGGTGTCGATGGCGATGGTCGCTCCCTCCTCGATCGCGATCTGTACCGCCGCACCCCAGAGGTCGAGTCGGTGGGGATTGCTGTTTATCTCCAACGCGACGCCGTCGTCCGCGGCGGCGCGAGCCACCTCGCGCACGTCGAAATCGTGACCGGGACGCTGGTTGATGAGCCGACCGCTCGGGTGGCCGAGAATATCGACGCTCGGGTGTTCTATCGCCCGAATCAGGCGTTCGGTCGCGTCGCCGTCGAGACCGCTGTGTGGCGAGGCGACGACGATATCCAAGTCGGCGAGCACCTCGTCGCCGACGCTGATTCCCCCGTCCGGGTCGATGTTCGCCTCGACGCCGGTGAACACGTCTATCGGGGCGTCCTCGGCGACCGCCCGAACCTCGTCCATCTGGGCTTCGAGTTCGTCGTCGTCCAACCCGACGCCGCCGACCATTCCCGATCCCGTCGCGTGGTCGGAGATGACGATGTAGTCGTGGCCGAAGTCGGCCGCCCCCTCCACCATCTCCTCGATGGTGTTGTTCCCATCCGACCAGTTCGTGTGCAGATGCAAGTCGCCGCGGACGTCGTCCACCTCGATGAGATCCGGCAGGTCCCCGGCAAGCGCGGCGTCGATTTCGCCGTTGTCCTCGCGCATTTCGGGGGCGATCAGGGGTAGGCCGAGCGCCTCGTACATGCTCGCCTCCGTCTCGCCCGCGACCCGCTCGCCGACGCGTTGTCCCGCGTCGGGGTCCTCGACATCACTCACATCGAACACGCCGTACTCGTTCACCTTGTATCCCCGATCGATGGCGTAGTTTCGCAGGGTTATGTTGTGGTTCTTGCCGCCCGTGAAGTACTGGAGGGCGCTGCCGAACTCCTCGGGAACGACGACCCGAAGGTCGATGCGCATGTCGGAGACGCGAATGGACGCTTTGTCGGTTCCCGCCTCGATGACCTCCGTCGCCCGCTCCCAGTCGGTGAAAGCGTCGATGACCGCTACCTTTTCCTCGCTTTCGGCGAGGATGTCGATGTCGCCGATGGTTTCGCGCCAGCGGCGGAGCGATCCGGCGAGTTCGTGGCGGCCGACGGTCGGCACGTTGTCGAAGAACGCGAGTACCTGCTCACCGACCGGGCGGGCGTCGCCGAGCAGTTCCCGTCCGCGGACCGTCCGAGCGAACTCGATACCGCCGAGGATGTTCTCCTCGGATTTCGGCCCGTAGCCCTTTATCTCCCGAATCTTCCCCTCGCGAGCGGCCTCCTCCAAGTCGTCCAGCGTCCGCACGTCGAGTTCCTCGTACAGGTCGCCGACCGTCTTCGGACCGACGCCCTCGACCCGCGTCAGTTCCATCATCTGCACGGGGAGGTTCGCCCGCTCCGCTTCGAGTTCCTCGATTTCGCCCGTCTCGAAGTACTCGACGACCTTGCTCGCTATCGAGTCGCCGACTTGCGGGATTTCCCCGACGGCGTCCGGTCCCTCCGCGGCCAACTCCGCTACGGCCTCGGGATAGTCGCGGATGTTGTCCGCGGCCCGGCGGTAGGCCTGTGGCTTGTACTGGACGTCCTGTGCTTCGACCAAATCGGCGTACTCCTCGAGTAACTCCGCTATTTCGGCGTTTCTGCTCATAGTCGTGATCGTTTCCCGCTGTTCTCCTTTCCGAGCGCTTTCTGGAGGAACGACACCCACCGCTTCTGGTCGGCGGCCTCCTTCGCCTGCTCTTCCGCTTCGAGGTTCGTTGCGCCGAGGCTTTCGAGCGCGTTCAACGCTCGGTCGATGCCGATGATGCTCTCGACCAACCGTTCTCCCTCCTCGAAGCTTATGTCGGCCTCTTCGAGGCGTTCTTTACGCTTGAGCCGTTCGCGACGGAGGTTCGTCTTCGCCTGCTCCACGTGGTCCCGTTCCCCGGCGGGAACCGTGTCCCGACGTTTGATTTCGAAGACGAATTCCCGGAGGTCGAGGTCCTGTCCCTGCACCGAGATCGTCTCGGGAATCGATGCGCCGATCGTCGCGCCCTCCCGTTCGACCCGTTCCAGCAATCCTTTGCGTTCGTACCCCTTCACACACCATACTCCTCGTCCTGAGGGCAAAAACCTCATGCCCTATGCATTTCGGTCATAATCGGCCGCGTCCGAATGAGGCCGAAAAAAGCATTACTCGGTCCGCCGAGTACTGGTGGCATGAAAAAGCCCGGCGAAGTGTTCGCGGATTCTCGCCTCTACGACCCCGGTATCGAAGCCATCGTTCCGCGGTACGACGAGCTTCACGACGCGATCTTGAACTCCCCGCCGCAGGACCGGACGGACGAGATTCGCGTCCTCGAACTCGGTGCGGGGACGGGCGAACTCACAGCGAAACTGTTGACCCGCTTTCCCGAGAGCACGGTCCTCGCGGTGGACCACAGCGAGGATATGCTGACCGAGGCCGAGCGCAAACTGGAGACGTTCGGCGACCGTGCCGACATCGCGCAAGGTGCCTTCCCCGACGACTATCCGACGACGACCGACGAATACGACCTCGTCATCTCCTCGCTCGCTGTCCATCATCTCCCGTCGGAAGAGAAGCGCCGTCTCTTCGGCTCGCTCGCCGACGCCCTCGTCCCCGGCGGATGGTTCGTCAACGGCGACGTGATTCGCTTCGACGCGCCGCACCTCGAAACGCTCTCGTCGGCGATGATCGAAAACTGGGTGCGTTCGAAGGGATGGGAGGAAGAGGAGTTCATGAACCGCTGGCAGGCGAGCGACGAGTACGACGACCCGGACACGCTGACCGACCAACTCATCTGGCTTCGGGAGGCCGGATTCGAATCGGTGACGTCGGTGTGGCAGTACTACAACTTCGCGGTCTACGGCGCGCGAAACCCGGCGTGATTTCCGGGCCGCCCGTCGAAGCGGTTGCAGCCGATTTTTGCGTGGGAGCTCACCCAAACCCATTTGGCCTATCGGTTCAAATCATGCAGCAATGGCGCAATGCGACGTGTGTGGGCAGGACGAGAACATGCCGTACCAGTGTCGAATGTGCGGCGGGACGTTCTGCGCCGAACACCGGCTACCGGAAAACCACTCCTGTCCGGGGTTGGACCAGTGGAACGACCCGAAAGGAGTGTTCGACAGCGGCTTCGACGATAGCGCGAACAACCAAGGCGGTGGCCGGTTCAGCGTGGACACGAGTCCCGGTGGACCGCTGAGCTACTTCCGCGGGAACATGACGTTCGTGTTCCTCGCGCTGATGGTGGGGACGTTCGTCGCGGAGTTCTTCGTCCTCAACGTGATGCAGAACGGCCTACTGTTCGAGAAACTGTTCGTCCTTCGATCGGATCACATCGGGCGGGTCTGGACGTGGGTCACGTCTATCTTCGCCCACAACCCGACCGGCTTCACGCACATCCTCTTCAACGGCATCGCGCTGTACTTCTTCGGCCCCGTGTTGGAACGGCGCATCGGGAGCAAGAAGTTCACCGCGCTGTTCCTCGGGAGCGGTATCCTCGCCGGGTTGGCACAGGTCGGTATCGTCGCGATGATGGGAAGTACCTCCGCCGTCCTCGGCGCGAGCGGCGCTATTATGGCGGTCATGGGCGTCCTCACGGTGCTGAACCCGAACATGAAGATTCTCATCTACTTCATCATCCCCATGCCGCTCTGGCTCGCGACGGCCCTGTTCGCCGTCTACTCCGGGTTCGCCAGCGTCATCGGCGGTGCGGGTGCGGGCGGGGTCGCGCAACTCGCTCACCTCACCGGACTGGGAATCGGTCTGCTGTACGGCGCGAAACTGAAGCGGGAAGGAAAACGCGGCCCCTCGGAACTGGATATCGGCGGCAGGCGGGGCGGCGGCATGGGCGGGCGTAGACGGTTCTAATGCACCTCGCCCACCCGGAATTCGCGCCGGACGCCTCGCTGTCGCGCGAGGAGATGGAGGAACTCCAGTACGAGGTGGCCGACGCGGCGATCTTCGAGGACGCGTTCGACTTCGATCCCGAGAGAGTCCGCGCCGAACCAACCGACGACGCACAGACCCGTCTCCCGACGGGTGAGGCCGAAGACGAGGACGACGATTCGGACATCGCCGCGTCCACCGAGCCTTCCGAATCCCCCGTCGTCGTCGGCGTGGACCAAGCGTTTCTCGGCGACCTCGCGGTGAGCGCGCTCGTCGCGTCGCGGGACGGCGAAGTCATCGAACGCACCCACGCCGCCGTCGAGACGGGGATTCCGTACATCCCCGGCCTGCTGTCGTTCCGGGAAGGAACCGCGATTTTGCGCGCCTTCGAGGAACTGACGGTCGAACCGGACCTCGCCATCGTGGACGGGAGCGGGCGAATCCACTTCCGGGAGGCCGGAATCGCCACGCACATCGGCGTGATGCTCGATATTCCCGCCGTCGGCGTCGCCAAGAAACTCCTCTGCGGTGCTCTCCGTGACCCACCGCAGGGACATCTGTCCGAAGGGGAACGCGTTCCCGTGGTGTCGAACTCGCGGGTCAGCGCGCCCGACGGGACCGTCATCGGCTACGCGCTCCAATCCCGTCAGTACCCGAACCCCGAGAAGCGTCACATCAACCCGCTGTACGTCAGTCCCGGCCATCGCGTGAGCGCGGAGACGGCCGCGGACTTGGTCTGGCAACTCTGTGCTGGCTACAAGCTTCCCGAACCGACGCGGCGGGCCGATGCGTACGCTGATGAAGTGAAGGAAACCGTTGATACTTAGCCACCCCCGTCCGAAGGAAACCCCATGGATGAGACTGTGCTGATAACCGGCTGTTCGTCGGGAATCGGACGGGAAACCGCCCTGTCGTTCCTCGCGGACGGTTGGGAGGTGTACGCGACCGCCCGAAATCCGGCCGACATCGAGACGCTCGGGGAGAAGGGATGTCGCATCTCGACGCTCGACGTCACCGACGACGACCACGTGGAACGCGTCATCGACGAAATTATCGACGAACACGGCCACTTGGACTGCCTCGTCAACAACGCTGGCTACGCACAACCGGGACCGGTCGAGGACGTTCCGATAGAGCAGGTTCACGCGCAGTTCGACGTGAACGTCTACGGACCGCTCCGGTTGGCGCGGGCCGCGCTGTCCCACATGCGGGAGCGCGGAAAGGGAACCATCATCAACGTCTCCAGCGCCGTCGGCCGCGTGGCCGTCCCCGGCATGGGAATCTACAGCGGGTCCAAGTTCGCCCTCGAAGGCGTCTCGGACTCGCTCCGCGGCGAAGTCTCGGAGTACGACGTCGACGTCGTGCTGGTCGAACCCGGTCCGGTCGACACCGAGTTCCACGAGCGGGCCAGCGACGAAGTCGAAGGCGTGGAGCGTTCGGGCGGCTACGAACGCTTCTACCAGATGTACGACGACCGGCAGGCCATCGACGGAGGCATGCCCGGTGCAGTCCACCCCAAGGAGGTCGCCGACACCATCCTCGATGCCGCGAACGTCCAACACCCGGACGCCCGATATCCGGTCGGAACGATGGCCCGTCTGACCGACTACGCACGAATCCTCCCCGCGGAATGGCTCGACAAACTGTACGGGACGATTTCGGAACTCTCCACCAACGACTGGGTCAAGAAGTTCTTCGACTGATTTCGAGTCCGTTACGAAACCATCCGCGTACGAAGCGGTCAGTCCAAGCACGCGGCGACGACGCGCAGCATCTTCTCGCCGCGGACTTCGTCGGCGAACAGCGGAACCCGCTTGATGGTATGGCCGCGGAACACGTCCTGTGCTTCCCGAAGCGCGCCTTGCTGAACCTCCCATCGCTGTTGGCAGAACTCACAGTCGTCCAGATTCGGCGTCGCGAACCGGGTCGAATCGACCGACTCCGTCACGTCGGCGAGGTTCTCCATCACGCGGTTGACGATGACCGTTCCGACGGGAATCCCGAACTCGTCGAGTTGCGCGAGCAGGCGTTTGGATTCGAACACGCTCATCTCCTCCGGGATCATGACGACGCGGAAGTCCGTCTTCGACGGGTCACGGAGCGTCCGCCGGAGGTCCTGAATCCGTTCCTTAAACGCGTCCAAGTCGTCCATTCCCTCCTCGGGGTCGCCTGTTTCGCCACCGAACACCCCCTTCACGCCGTCCATCATGCCTTGGAATCGCTGGCGAAGGCTCATCATCCGGCCGACCATCGTGTCCATCAGTTCGGGTAGTTCGAGCAGTCGAAGCGTGTGCCCCGTCGGCGCGGTGTCCACCACGACCCGTTCGAACCGCTCGTCGTCCAGGAATTCCAGCAACTTCTGCATCGCCGCGGCCTCGTCCGCGCCGGGCATCGCCCCGCCCAAGAGCGAGGCCATGGGGCCGTCGTCCTCGTCGCCGAGCATTCCGCCGAGGGGGTTCTCCCCGCCGAGCATCCCGGCCTGTTCCTCCAGTGCGGCGTCCGGGTCGATTTCGGCGGCGTACAGCGGAACGTCCTCACGAATCCGCGTCGCCGCCGCCGGGATATCGCGCTCGAACGTGTCCGAAAGCGAGTGTGCCGGGTCGGTCGAGACGACCAGCGTTCGAGTCCCATCGCGCGCGCTCGCCAACGCGGTCGCGGCGGCCATCGTCGTCTTCCCCACGCCGCCTTTCCCGCCGTAGAGAACGTACTCGGGTGCGTCGATACCCGTCGGAACGACATCCTCCTCGATTCGCTCAACGGGTTCGACGTCGATTTCAGCCATACCCGGAGCTATCGGGTGAAGGCTTACGTACCTTCTGTTGTCTTCGTACCGGGTTCGAACGGCCTCACTGTTCACGAGAATTTAAATACGAACCCGAAACCAACCTCGATGGACGAGTTCGGGTTGCGGAGTTCCGACCGCTTCGCGACCCACAGTCTGCCTAACCCGACACGGGTGCGCCAATCGGAGGGTCAGCGGTCGCTGAAGTAGTCCGCGAGTCGCTCGGCCGCCTCCTCGACGCGCGGGGTGACGAGCGCGAACCGAATCCAGTCATCGCGCGAGGAGCCGAAGGCTTCGCCGGGCATACCGGCTACGCCTCCCTCGTCGATGAGTCGCTCGACGTTCGAGAGCGTGCCGGGGAAGTCGGGGAACCGCGCCATGACGTAGAAGGCTCCGTCGGGCGTGGTGTAGTCCGCGCCCGCCGCATCGAGCGCGTCGGTGAACGTCTCGACACGCGATTCGAGGAGCGTGCGGTTTCCTTCGTAGTACTCCCGCGTCGTCTCGCGAAGGGCATGGAGAACCGCGTACTGCGACGGCCTGCTGCCGGCCACGTTCGTCAGCATGTGGCGCGTCTTCGCCACGTCCACGAGGTCCGGCGGGAAGACGGCGTAGCCGACGCGGAAGCCGGTGATGGCCAGCGACTTGGAAAACGAGTTCGTGACGACTCGGTGATCCGAATCGAACGTCAGCGCGCTGGTGAACTTGCCGGAGAAGTCGAAGTGGTCGTACACCTCGTCGCTCACGAGGAGCGCGTCGTACTCCTCCACTATCTCCACGAGTTCGCGCATCGTCTCCTCGTCGTACACCGCCCCGGTCGGGTTGTTCGGCGAGTTGACGACGATTCCGGCGGTGTCCTCGCTCGCCGCTTCGCGAACGTCATCGGGGTCGAGCGTTCCGTCCTCGGCGGTGGCGACGAAGCGCTGTTTCGCGTCGAGCATCGTCGTCTTGCCGGGGTAGTACGGATACACCGGGTCGGTCAGGATGAACTCGTCGCCCGCTTCGCGCTCCATCGCCCGCGCCATGGCGAGATAGTTGGCCTCGCCGCCACCAGCGGTTACGACCACTTGCGAGAGATCGACGTCGCGCCGTGCCGCGATTTCCTCGCGGAGTTCGAGCAGTCCTTCGCTCGGTGGGTACTGAAAATCCGCGCCGCCGAGGTCGGCATACTCGTGCAGTCCGTCGGCGATACTAGGTGGTGACCCCCAGTCCGGATTCCCGCTGACCATGTCGATGACGTCGCGGTCCGCATCCGTCGCGTACGTCATCACGTGAAAGAACAGGGGCGTGTCGTAGTCCATACCCCAAGGTCGTAGCACTGGCAAGTCTTTCTTTCGCCTGAATCGAGTGCAGTTCCGGGAGTAGTTTTCGGGACGGTCGTGATCAAGATAATGCATACCATTGTCACACGATGATTTATGTTGAACGGAAATACATTGTGGATGAATGATGATGGACCTCGTTCTCGATCTCCACTGACAGCGGTCCACGCCGCTCGCCAACCCGCGTCACCGCTTCGTGACGATAGTTCTTCCCCGTGTTCGGACGCCGTAGCTACGGCACTCGCTCAATGGACGAGCGACGGACGGACGACAATCGACGTGTCCCCGTGGGTGCTCGATTTCGAGCTCGCGAACACGTCCGCACATCGCCGACAACCACCCAATTCGATACCACGTTCGGTGCAGTGTGGCCGTCGTTCGGACCGGTAGAAATCATCGAAAAACACACCACAGCAACACACTCAATGACAGAAAACACGGACGATGAAGAGATCTTTCGAAAGCAACGCAACCGCGTCGATTCGCCGATCAGACGGCTGTTCGCGACGTACGGTCGGGACCACTGGTTTCCGCTCGTCATCGGCATCGTGGCGAGTCTCGCCGCACATCTACTCTCGCTCCTGCCGCCGTACATCCTCGGCGTCGCGATAGACGCGGTGTTCCCGACGAAGAATCCGAAATCCTACCACTTGCCCCTGATTCCCCAATCGTGGATTCCGAACGACCCGTTCGGCCAGCTATGGCTGTCCATCGGCCTGATTGCCCTCTCCTTCGTCGGGAGTGCTATCGGCGGATTGGCCAAAGGGTGGGGCCTCAACGAGTTCGCCCAATCCATTCAGCACGAGATCAGAAGTGACACCTACAACGCGATGCAGCGACTGGACCTCGGCTTTTTCGCCGAGAAGCAAACCGGCGAACTCATGAGCATCCTGAATAACGACGTCAACCGCCTCGAACAGTTTCTCAACGGCGGACTGAACGTGATGACGCAGATAGGCGTCACCGTGGTCGGTGTCTCGTTCATTCTCGCGTCGATGAACCTCCAACTCGCGCTCGTGACGCTCGCGACGGTACCGCTCGTCGCGCTCTTCACGTACAAGTTCGTCCAAATCATTCAGCCGAAGTACGCCGAGGTGCGTTCGACCGTCGGACGACTCAACGCCCGGTTGGAGAACAACCTCGGCGGAATCGAGGTCATCAAGGCCAGCAGCGCCGAGGACTACGAGTTCGACCGCGTTACCGAGTCCTCCCGGGAGTACTACGACACGAACTGGGACGCCATCCGGACTCGAATCACCTTCTTCCCCGGACTGGAGTTGAGCGCCGGATTCGGCTTCGTCCTCACCTTCGCCATCGGTGGTGTGGGTGCTGGGCGGCGCGCCGCTGGTCTTCTCCGGGGACCTCAGCCCCGGTGCGTTCGTCACGTTCATCTTCCTGAGCCAGCGCTTCATCTGGCCGCTCGCGCAGTTTGGACAGCTGATTAACATGTACCAGCAAGCGGTCGCATCCGCGGAGCGCGTCTTCGGCCTGATGGACGAGCCGAGTGGCCTCGACACCGACGACGACGCGCCCGACCTCTCGGTTTCGGACGCCGTCGTCGAGTACGAGAACGTCACCTTCGGCTACGACGAGGAGACCATCATCGAGGACGTGAGCTTCGATGTCGGCGGTGGCGAAACCCTCGCGCTCGTCGGACCGACCGGTGCGGGAAAGTCCACGATACTGAAACTCCTCTTGCGACTGTACGACGTGGACGAGGGGACGATCAGTATCGACGGGCAGGACGTGCGGGAGGTTTCGATCAGCAGTCTCCGCACGTCGGTCGGGTACGTCAGCCAAGAGACGTTCCTCTTCGCCGGAACGGTCGGCGAAAACATCGCGTACGGGTCGTTCGACGCGACCCGCGAGGAGGTCATCGAGGCGGCGAAGGCCGCGCAAGCCCACGAGTTTATCGAGGAGTTACCCGACGGCTACGACACCGAAGTCGGCGAGCGTGGCGTGAAACTCTCCGGCGGGCAACGCCAGCGCGTCGGCATCGCCCGCGTCCTCTTGCAGGACCCGGAAGTCCTCATCCTCGACGAGGCGACCAGCGACGTGGATACGGAGACCGAACTCCGTATACAGGAGAGCCTCGACGCGCTGTTGGCCGACCGGACCGTCCTCGCCATCGCCCACCGCCTCTCGACCATCAAGAACGCCGAAACCATCCTCGTCCTCGAAGACGGACGGGTCGTAGAACGCGGAACGCACGGCGAACTCCTCGCGGAGGACGGTCTGTACGCCGACCTGTGGGGAGTACAGGCCGGAATGTTGGAGGAGATTCCGACCCGGTAGGAACCGTGAACCCGGTATCGGTGTCCGTCCGCTCTCCCCGACCCGCACTTTCTTTCTCGTTCGACGCGTCCACTGCGTCATGAACACGGACGAGGAAGCCATCGAAAAGCGAGTCGGGGACGCGCTCCGGGAATCGGATGCGACGGTCGCAACCGCCGAGTCCTGCACCGGCGGTCTCATCGGATCGCTGCTGACGGACGTTCCGGGGTCGAGCGACTACTTCGACAGGGGACTCGTCACCTACTCCTACGACGCGAAGATGGAACACGTCGGCGTCACGCGGGAGGTGCTGGACGAACACGGGGCCGTGAGCGAACCAGTCGCCCGCCAGATGGCTCGCGGCGTCCGCGACGTCGCGGGAACGACGTGGGGCGTCGCCACGACGGGCATCGCGGGGCCGAGCGGCGGCACCGAGGAGAAACCGGTCGGTACCGTCTTCATCGGCGTCGCCTACGCCGGGAAGTGGACGAGCGGCGAAAGTTATTCCGTGGTTGCGCGTCACGAGTACGATGGGTCGAGGCAGGAAATAAAGAACGAAATCGCACGACAGGCGCTGTCGGACCTCTTTGACGAGCTACAGTGAAACGGGAGAGAAAAGGAAAACCTTGATAGTGCAGGGTGGGACCTGCAATCGAATGAATCGCAAGGAACACGTCATGAACGCGGCACTTCTCGCTATCGGACTCGGGTACGTCCTGCATCCGTCGGGGGACACGACGACGTTCTACACCATCGTGGAGGTCGGCGTGCCGGTCATCCTCGGCGCGCTCTTTCCCGACGTGGACACCGCGTTCGGCAAACACCGGAAGACGCTACACAACCTTCCGGTGCTCGCGCTATTCTACGCCTTTCCCATGGTGTTCGGGAACTTGCAGTTCGTCTGGATCGGTATTCTCACGCACTACGCCCTCGACATGCTCGGGAGCAAGCGCGGCCTCGCGCTGTTTTACCCGTACGAACGGGAGTTCGGCGCTCCGTTCGGCGTCCCCGTGAGCAGCAACTACGCGACGATGGTCACGCTCGGCGTGACGGCCTTCGAACTGGCCGTCGCGGCGCTCTTCGTCAATCGGCAGTTCCTCGTCCACGCCGGGTTGACGGCCGTCGGGATTCAGTAAACGCTGATGTCGTCGAACCGTCCGTCGTAGGCGTCGTGGTCGGGATGTGTCGGTTCCATCCCCGAGAGAACGAGTCGGTCGATTTTCCCCCACGAGTTCTCCCATCCGAGATGTGCGAACTCCATCCGTCGTCGGAGTTCGTGGTGTCTTCCCGTGCGGTGAACGACGCGCGTCACGTTCCCCGCCCGGAGTCTCTCGACCAATTCGGCTTCCGTTCGGATGGACGCACCGAACGCCGTCCACACCTCCCCGATGGTTCCTCGGAGGTGTGCGTACGACGACCCGAACGCTTGTTTGTTCGTGGCTTCGACGATGGCCTTCGCCCGACGGTTGTGTCGGTCCAAGTGTTTCGGGTTGTACGTCTCGACGGCGTGAATCACGTCGCCGTGAACGCGGATGTCGGCCTCCGTGACGCCCACGTTCAGGAATTCGGGGTGGGGAATCAGGACGGCGGCGTCCTGTCGGTCGCACTCCGCTATCGCCCCCGTGAGCGAGACGAAATCGGGGATCGGTTCGTCGAGTCCGATGGCGAGGACGTGTTTTCGGTTCCGCCACGTCCCGGTGAACACCTCGCGGGCGGGGACGACGAGGAGGTCATCGTCGGAGAACCGTTCGGCCCGGCGGCGAATCTCCGGAAGGCGGACGAAGTGCGGCGCGTACACCAGCGCGTCGAGGCCGCGTTGCTTCGCACGGCGGACGACCTTTTCGTCCAGCACTTTGACGTGCATGTCTACCCTGAACTCGTCGCGGTCGGTCACACCCGTTCGTTTCGCGGGTCGAACGATAGTGGTTCTGGTTTCGGAAGTTCGCGATTAATGGAACGAACGATACTGTTCGATACTCGTGAGATGATTCGCCGACGCGATCACCGCATCAGAACGGACGAGACGCGTATCCGATCGCTTTCGTCGGTTCGACCCGTGTTCGCTTGACGAGCAAGAAACAGTTATATCATCGGAATTAGAGAATTCACACACGACTATGAGCGCTTGGGAATGTGATATCGATGGCTGCGGAGAACGATTCGGAAGCGTCGAAGACGCCATCGTCCACCAAACCGCGGAGCACGAACGCCGGGAGTGCAAGGTCTGCGGGGCGGTCGTCCCGGACGGCTACTTCGCCATCCGCCACGCCTTCGAGGAACACTCCCGCGCGGAGTACGTGCGCGCCTACGACGCGGATTCGAGCGACGTTCGCGCGCGGGAACGGATCCGCGACGAAATCGAGGAGTCCGCGGACCTCAAGGGCATCGTCTCCCGTCTCGACCTGACGGGGAGCGAACTCCCCTAGGAATGTAATAAACTATTTTGAGGCTGGTGCGTAAGGTTTGCCACACGGAGGTCATACTATGGATACGCTTGCTGATGTGGACGAAATAATCCACGAACCGACCCGGGAGTTCGTGGAATCGACGAACGTCTGGGAGTTCATGCAGGAACACGGCATCGACGACTACGAGGAACTCATCGAACGAACATGCAATGAAGTGGATTGGTTCTGGGACGAGATGGTCGGGTACCTCGATATCGATTTCTACGAGGAGTACGACACGGTTCGGGACGACACCGAAGGACCGCAGTTCTCCGACTGGTACCCCGGCGGGAAGATCAACATCGCCCACAACACCCTTGACCGACACGCGCAGGTCGATAGCCCGAACCGTAATCGCGTCGCCTGCATCTGGGAGGGTGAACCCGGCGACGTGCGCGAAATCACGTACCACGAACTGTATCGCGAGGCGAACAAAGTCGCCAACGCGCTCGAAGAACGAGGCATCGAGACTGGCGATACGGTGGGCCTGTACATGCCCATGGTCCCCGAAGTCATCTCGATTCTGTACGGCGTCCTCAAGGTCGGCGCGATCGCGGTCCCCATCTTCTCCGGGTTCGGAACCGACGCCACCGCGACCCGAATCGAGGATTCGGAGTGTTCCGTGCTGTTTACCGGCGACGGCTTTTACCGCCGTGGCAGCGAAGTCGTGCTGAAGGACACGGCCGACGAGGCCATCGAGGAGGCGGGCCACGTCGAACACACCATCGTCTACGACCGACTCGGCGCGGATATCCCTTGGGACGACGAACGGGACGAGAAGTGGTCCGAGGCCGTCCTCGAACAGGACGACGAGTACGAGACGAAGGAACTGGATTCGAGCGACGAGTCCATGCTCCTCTACTCCTCCGGGACGACCGGCAAACCGAAAGGCATCGTCCACACGCACGCCGGGCAACTGATGCAGTGTGCGAAGGAAATTTACTTCGGCTTTGACCACAAGGACGCGGACCGCTTCTTCTGGGTGTCCGACATCGGGTGGATGATGGGACCGTGGACGCTCATCGGCAACCACGCCTTCGGCGGAACGGTCTTCATGTACGAAGGCGCGCCGGACTACCCCGACCCGGACCGTTTCTGGGACATGATCGACCGACACGGTCTGACCGTCTTCGGCATCTCGCCGACCGCAATTCGGGCGCTCCGGCAGTACGGGGACGAGTGGGTGGACGACTACGACCTCTCCTCGCTCCGCCTGCTCGGTTCGACCGGCGAACCGTGGGACCCCGAATCCTGGCTCTGGTTCTACGAGAACGTCGGCGGGGGCGAGGCCCCCATCATCAACATCTCCGGCGGCACCGAAATCTGCGGGTGTTTCCTCATGCCGATGCCGATTCAGTCGCTCAAACCGTGCACGCTGGGCGGGCCGGGACTCGGCATGAACATCGACATCGTGAACGCGAAGGGCGAGTCCATCGCCGACTCGCACGAGCGCGGATACCTCGTCGCTCGCGACTCCTGCCCGTCGATGACGAAGTCGCTCTGGTCGGGCGACGAACGCTATCTGGACACCTACTGGTCGCGGTTCGAGGACATGTGGAATCACGGCGACTGGGCGCAGAAGGACGAGGACGGCTTCTGGTTCCTGCACGGCCGTTCCGACGACGCCATCAACGTGGCCGGGCGGAAGGTGGGTCCCGCGGAAGTCGAGGGCGCGCTGATGGACCACGAGGCGGTAAATCAGGCCGCCGCGGTCGGCGTCCCGGACGACACGACCGGACAGGCCGCCGTCGCCTACGTCATTCTCGAACCGGACGTCGAGGTGTCGGACGGCCTCCGCGCCGAACTGCGCGAGCAGGTCGGCGAGGAACTCGGCAAGCCGTTCCGGCCGCGCGAAGTCCTCTTCGTGGACGAGTTCCCGAAAACCCAGTCGGGCAAGATCATCCGCCGGGCCATCGAGGCGGCGTACACCGGCGAGGAGTTGGGCGACATGTCCAGCATCGAGAACCCGGATTCGCTCGACAGACTCGAAGACGCGACTTGACGCCCGTAAATCGCCTCAGTGCGTTCCTCACCCCTCCGTAAAACGCTCTCCGGTCGAGTCGCCGACGTTTCGACGGCGTTCAATCGTCCCCTAACGGGGGGAATTCCGAGGCTAACGCCCATCCGTTGGTCCGCATCGGACGGTCGGCAAATTCGCGTCTGGGTCGGTTGCTACAGCGGAACGTCGTCCAAAGCGAGAACCGACGGCTCGGGTGCGGCGGAATCGGAGACGGCGAAATCGGCGGTTCGGTCGGGGTCGAGGGAGATTTCGGCACCGGCGAGGAGCGGCGCGACGAGTCCGGCGGCGACCGTTCGCGGGTCCGCGAGCGGCGCGCGAACCGCGATCGAATCTCCGGGTTCGAGGCCCCACTCCGATGCGACCACGTTTCCGGCGTCGAGGAGTTCGGCGTGAGAGAGCTCCCGGGCATCCGAACGGGAAAGGGCAACTGTCTCGGGGGGGAGCGGCGTCTCGGGGAACACCGGATTCTCGCTCCAGACGTCCGTTTCGAAGTGCGAAACCGTCGGGTCTGGGACGGAGTCGCCGTATGAAACGTACTGTCCGCCCGGCGGGAGTTCGTACTCCTCGACCGATTCACCCGGCGCGAGGAGTACCCGCGCGTCGATTTCCGTCGGCGGGTCGAATCGAACGCCCGACCCGAGCAGCACCGCGCCGAAGAACCCGAGGACGGGTTGCGCGGCGGGAGCGGTGCGGATGGCTACCGTCACGCCCTCCCGCACGCCGAGGTGTCGAAGGAAGTTCCCCGTCTTCCACGCCGTCGTACACAGTCGGTGGTAGTCGTACCCCCGCGAGTCCGGAACCGCAAGCGCCGGGTCGTCGTCCCGCCGTTTTCGGGCAACGAGGTCGCCCAGAGTGTTCATATCGGTTCTCCTCGCGGTGCGTGCAAAAGCCCGCCGATTCGAACGGTCCGCGGCCGATAGTTCACCACTGACGCGTCTGACGAACGTTTATAATAATTTGCTAGGGATGCACACACGCAATCATGGCAAACGTAATCAGGCAGATGGCGGAGGGCAGTTCACGGCTCGTGGAACGGTATCTCCCGGACGCGTTTCTGTTCGCGATCATCCTCTCGTTCGTGGCGTTCGGGTTGGCACTCGCGTTCGTCACTCCGCAGGGCGGAACGATGGCGCACGCGGAAAACATCCTCGTCGATGGCTGGTACGGCGGCTTTTGGGGACTCCTCTCCTTTGCGATGCAGATGACGCTCATCCTGATGACGGGGTACGCCCTCGCACAGTCGGCCGTCGTGGATAGGGTCCTCTCGCGTATGGCGTCGATTCCGTCGAGCGAACGGAGCGCGGCCGCGTTCGTTCCGGTCGTCGCCGCCGTCGCCTCGTTCGTTCACTGGGGGCTCGGCCTCGTCGTCGGTGCCATCTTCGCGCGGAAAATCGCGGAGGAGATCCGAACCATCGACTTCCCCATCATCGTCGCCGGGGCGTACTCCGGGTTCGTGGTGTGGCATGGCGGCCTCGCCGGGTCGATTCCGCTGGTTCTCAACTCGTCCGGGGAGGACAACTTCCTGCTCGCGAGCGGCGTGTTGAACTCCACGATTTCGACCGGCCAGACCATCTTCACGGTCGCCAACATCGTCGTCTTCGTCCTCGTCGGCCTCGTGTTCCTCCCGCTTCTGTTCCTGCTGATGTACCCCGAAAACGACGAGAAGAAACGCCCCATCGACCCCGCGAAACTCGACGCCGCGACCGATGGCGGGACGGAGGCCGACCCCGCCGTCACGCCGTCGCCCATGTCCGACGAGATGACGTTCGCGGAGCGAATCGAACACTCCTCGTTCGTCGCGTACGCCATCGGATTTTCGGGATTGTTGGCCGTCGCGGGTTACTTCGGCCGCGGAATCGCGGACGGAACGATGCCGTGGAACAACCTCAACCTGAACATCGTCAACTTCACCTTCCTCTTCCTCGGCATTACGCTCCACGGAACCCCTTCAGCGTACATCGGCGCGATGAAGGAAGGCGTGGAGAACGTCTGGGGGATCATCCTCCAGTTCCCCTTCTACGCGGGCATCATGGGCATCATGGGCTACGCGCCGGAGGGTGCGACCAGCCTCGCCACCCAAATCGCACAGGGCATGGTTCACCTCTCGCCCGACGGAACGCTCCCGGTCGTCGCGTTCCTCACGGCGGGCATCGTCAACGTCTTCGTCCCCAGCGGTGGCGGCGAGTGGGCGGTCGTCGGCGAAACCCTCGTCAAGGCCGCCCATTCGAGCGGCGCGAGCGTCCCCCGCATCGCCATGGCCGCCGCGTGGGGCGACGCGTGGACGAACATGATTCAGCCCTTCTGGGCCATCCCGCTCCTCGCCATCAGCGGCCTCTCCGTCCGCGACATCATGGGGTACTGCGTGCTGGTCCTCATCGGAAGCGGTCTCATCATCGGCGCTGGACTGCTGTTCCTGCCGATGTAGAACCGTTTTCTGCGGTCGGGAGCCAGCGCTCGCGTGCCGTAGCGCGCGACGCTGACAATCTTCTTCACGGCGAAGCCGTGAAGGAACGAGGGAGCTTCGCTCCCTCCCATTCCTGGAAAAAGGTTCATCAAAACACTCCTCCTTCACTCCGTTCAGCCGTGGCCCGGAAAATCTCCGATTTTCCGGTAGTTACGCTGGCAACTAGCGGCCGTGTCGCTTGCTGATTTCCGGCGGCCGTGTCACCGGCCTACTGCACACGACTCACGCTGTTCGTCGCGTGCGCGTCACTCGTTTCGATAGACGAGGTAGCCGAGGCTGGCGATGCTCCCGAGCGCCGCCAGCCAGCCGAATCCGGGCAGGTCGCCGCCGTCCGTGGACGAGGTGGTCTCCCCATCTGTCGAACCGTTCATTTCCGTCGTTCCCGTCGTCTCCGTGGATTCCGAGGTGCCGGACGTCGCCGTCGTCTTCGTCGAACTCGCCTTCGTTTTCCCGGTCGTCCCCGTGACGGTTCCGTTGGTCGCGCTGGAGTTGTTCGCGGTTCCGGTCGTCGTCGATTGGACGATTTCGATCTTCCCGCGCATCGTCTCCGGGTCGAACTCCGAAAAGTAGGTCTCCATCTTCGGGGTCGCCGTGAATTCGAGCGTCTGGGTCGTCCCCATCGTCTCCACGACTTCGGTTCGTTCGAGGACGTTGCCCTCCCCGTCGCCGATGGCGACGTTGTGGGAGTGGCCGTCCATGTTCTCCCACGCGATGACGTACTCCTTTCCGGCGATCATCTGGAGGGTCGGATTCGTGTTCCCCTCGATGGGCGGGGGTGATTGTCCAACCCATCCGGATACCTGTCCGCTGAGTTCGAACGTCGCGGCCTGCCCGCGTGCGGGGTCGGCGAGCGCGACGAACGTGGTGGTTCCGAGGAGTGCCTGCGCGAACTGCCGACGGGAGAGTTTCGGGCCAGTCATTCGAGTACGTGTTATCTATATATCACCATAAAGCGGCTTAGCTTGTTCGGTCAGCCGCTCAGAAACTGCTCTTGATCCGCTCGAAAAATCCCTTTTCGACGTTCACCTCTTCGCCGCCCGCTTCAGCGAACTCCTTCAACGCCTCGCGCTGCTCCTCGTTCAGCGAATCCGGGGTGACGACTTGCACCTTGACGAACAGGTCACCGTCACCGCGGCGTCGAAGGTGCGGCATTCCCTTGCCGCGCAGGCGGAACGTCTCGCCGCTCTGGGTACCCTGCGGAACGTCCATCTCGACCGATCCGGCGAGCGTCGGCACCTCGATTGTGTCGCCGAAGACGACCTGCGGGAACGAGAGCGCCGTCCGGTAGAAGAGGTCGGACCCGTCGCGCTCGAAGTCGGGATGCTCGCGCACCGACACCTCGATGAGGAGGTCGCCCTTCGGACCGCCGTTCTCGCCTGGCGCGCCCTCGCGTTCCATCTGTAGCGTCTGGCCGTCGGCGATACCCGCCGGAACGTCCACCTTCAGTTTCGCCTCCCGCTGGACGATGCCGTCGCCGCCACACTGGTCACAGGTTTCCGAATACTGCTGCCCGTCGCCGTTACAGCGCGGACAGGTCTGTGTCTGCTGGACGCGTCCGAACGGCGTCTGTTGGACCTGCGTGACCTGCCCCTGCCCGTTACACTGGGAACAGGTGTTCACGTCCGCGCCCGGCGGGTGGCCCTCGCCGTCACAGGCGTCACAGCGCTCGGGGCGGCGCACCGTGATCTGCTTTTGTGCGCCTTCGTAGGCCTCTTCGAGGTCGATTTCCATGCCCGTTCGGAGGTTCGACCCCTGTCTCGGGCGGTTCGGGTTGCGGCGGCCGCCGCCACCGCCGAAGAACTCGTTGAAGATATCGCCCATACCGCCCATGCCGCCGCCACCGCCGCCGAACGGGTTGCCGCGCCCGGCACCGCCAGCGCCACCGGCCCCGCCGTCGAACCCGCCGCGCTTTTCGGCCTGTTCGAACCGGTCGTGACCCATCTGGTCGTAGGCTTGGCGCTTCTCGTCGTCCGAGAGCACTTCCTTTGCCTTTTTCACCTTCTTGAACTTCTCCTCGGCGTCCGGTTCGTCGCTCACGTCCGGGTGATACTCGGCGGCTTTCTTGCGATACGCCCGCTTGATTTCGTCCTCGTCGGCGTCTCGACTTACACCGAGTACGTCGTAGAAGTCCTCGCTCATCAGTTATCGTTTCTAATGTCGGATGGTATTTGAATCGTCCGTCTACCGCCCGTCGCGCCCGAAAACGACGGACGTACGGGGGTTCGACACGCTTGTCTTAATCCTCGTCCTCGTCGCCGCCATCGCCGGATTACATCCGGCTAGCAGACGATTCTGACTACTCGTCAGAATCGTCGACGTCACCAGAACGCTTCGCGTTCTGGTTGGCTCACGACGACTCCCCGTCGTCGTCAACGTCTTCGAAGTCGGCATCGACGTACTCATCGGCGTCGTCGGCACCGCCCTCTGCGCCCGCGCCGGGGTTCGGGCCGCCGCCCATGCCGCCACCCATTCCGCCGGGACCTGCGGCACCGGCCTGCTGGGCTTGCTCCTGTTGCTGGTACATCTGCTTGCCGATCTCCTGCAGCGACTTGCTCAGGTTTTCGGTCGCGTCTTCGAGGTCGTCCTTCGACGCGTCGTCGTCTTCGAGCGTCTCCTGAACCGTCTCGATTTCGTCGCGGATGTCGGATTCGAGGTCGTCGTCGATGTTCTCCTCGTTCTCCTCCAGAAGCGTTTCCGCGCGCTGGATGGACCCTTCGGCGGCGTTGCGCGCCTCGATGAGTTCGCGCCGTTCCTTGTCCTCCTCGGCGTGCTGTTCTGCCTCGTCCTGCATCTTCTCGATTTCCTCGTCCGAGAGGCCGGCACCGCCCTCGATGGTGATTTCCTCGCTGTTGCCGGAGCCGTGGTCCTCGGCGGAGACGTTGACGATGCCGTTCTCGTCGATGTTGAACGACACCTCGATCTGCGGGGTTCCGGCGGGTGCCGGCGGGATGCCCGCGAGGTGGAACTCGCCGAGCAGTTCGTTCTCGTTCGCGATTTCGCGCTCACCCTGGAAGACGCGGACCTGCACCGAGGTCTGGTTGGCCGCCGCCGTGGTGAACACCTTCGACTCTTCCGTCGGGATGGTCGTGTTCTTGTCGATGAGGCGCTCGAACAGGCCACCCTTCACCTCGATACCGAGTGACAGCGGTGTCACGTCGAGCAACACGATGTCGTCCACGTCGCCGGAGAGGACGCCGCCCTGAATCGCCGCGCCGAGCGCGACGGCCTCGTCGGGGTTGACGTTCTTCTTCGGCTCTTGCCCGGTCAGTTCCTCGACCTTCTCGGCGACCTGTGGCATACGGGTGGACCCACCGACGAGGATGACTTCGTCGATGTCGCTTTCGTCGTAGCCCGCGTCCGAGAGGGCCTGCTCGGTCGGTTCGACCGTGCGGTCGATGAGGTCGCTCGTCAGGGACTCGAACTTGGCGCGGGTCAGGCTGTTTTCGAGGTGGACCGGGCCGTTGTCGGTCGCCGTGATGAACGGGAGGTTGATGTCCGTCTCCTTTCGGCTCGACAGTTCGATCTTCGCCTCTTCTGCCGCGTCCTTCAGACGCTGGAGCGCCTGCCGGTCGTCGCGGAGGTCGATGCCGTGGTTCGACTCGAAGTCGTCGGCGAGGTAGTCGATGATGGCGTGATCCCAGTCGTCGCCACCGAGGTCGTTGTCCCCGTTCGTGGCGACCACTTCGTAGACGCCGCCGCCGAGGTCGAGGATGGAAACGTCGAACGTTCCGCCGCCGAGGTCGTACACGAGGACGGTCTGGTCCGTATCGTCGTCCAGTCCGTACGCCATGGACGCCGCCGTCGGTTCGTTGACGATGCGTTCCACGTCGAAGCCGGCGATTTCACCGGCGTCCTTCGTCGCCTGCCGCTGTTTGTCGTTGAAGTACGCGGGAACGGTGATGACCGCCTTCGCGATGTCGTCGCCGAGGTACTCCTCCGCGTCGCGCTTGATCTTCTGGAGGATCATCGCCGAGATCTGTTCGGGCGTGTACTCCTCGTCCTCGATTTCGACGGTGTAACCGTCGTCGCCCATGTGCCGTTTGATGGACTGAATCGTCTTTTCGGGGTTCTGAACCGCCTGGTTTTTCGCCGGTTTCCCGACCAGACGCTCACCGTCGTCGGAGAACGCGACGATGGACGGCGTGGTCCGGTCCCCTTCGCCGTTGACGATGATTTCCGGGTCGCCACCCTCCATAACCGCGAACGCGCTGTTCGTGGTACCGAGGTCGATTCCCAGTATCTTGTTGCTCGTCATTGTTGGGCCAACCTACCCGTTTGCGCCGGTTAAAGGTTACTAGACGTGACGAGGATGCGTGGAACTCCGCCCCTCTTCAGTCGTGCGATTTGGGATTTCATCGTCTCTACGCTTCGAGGCCTTTATATCGAACCGATACACAACCCAGCGCGCACACACGGTGACGCGATGTAAATAGTCGTAAACCGACATCCGCCGTCGTCCAGTGCTCACGCTCGTCGTTTCGGGTGCAGGTCGCCCGCCACGGTGGCGCAAATCGTCGAGAATAGCGCCCGAGTTACTCGTCGCCGCTGCCGTCGCTCACCGTCACCTGCGCGGCCTGAAGGACTTTGTCCGCCATCTCGTAGCCGGGTTGGAACACGTCGGCGATGGTGTCCTCGGGGTGGTCGCTCTCGACCCGGAGCATCACCTCGTGGCGTTGCGGGTCCACTTCGTCGCCGGATTCGGGATGGATTTGCGAGACGTTCTCGTCCTCGAACACGCGGTCGAGTTCGCGCAGGGTGATCTCCACCCCGTCTCGCAGGCTTTCGACGTCCTCGTGTTCGGCTTCCACCGCCCGTCGGAGGTTGTCCCGAACGTCGATGAGGCGTTCGATGAGGTCCTCGGTCGCACGTTTTTCGAGCTGTTTCTGGCGCTTTTTCGCGCGCTTCTTGTAGTTCTTGAAGTCCGCGCGGTTGCGTCGCAGGCGCGCCTCGAGGTCTTCGACCTCCGCATCCAGCTCCCGTCGATCCGATTCGATGTCGGCGAGGCGCTCCTCCACGTCGGCAGCGAGGCTTTCGTCCTCGTTGGCGACGCGCGCGACGAGGGTGGTCGTCTCCGGTCCAAGGAGGTCCTCGTCCGGAGTCTCCTCCGCTGGCGTGTCTCCTTCGGCCGGGGATTCCTCGTCGGCTGGTGCTTCATCTACCGCTTGGGCGGCCTCCTCCTCGGTCATACACGTCGTAAGTCCCTCCTCGCGTTTAAGGGTTCAGAAACGGGACGGGAGTTCGACGCGGGCCAGCCAATCGAGGAGCGAATTCGCCGGTGTGGAGTAAGCGGGACGTCCGACCAGTCCGCTCAGCGGGTCGAACTCGACCAGACCACGGTAGGAGAGCGTCGGCAACCGCGTTTCGGTGAGGTCTTCGAGCGTCGTTTCGAATGCGCGGTCGGAAACGTCATTTGGAGTTTCCTCGCGCTCCCACGCCGCAACATCCCTGGCGAGCACTTCCAACTCGACCGGCGCGGTTTCGGCGTGCCGAGCGAGCGAGTAGAGGACGAATCGGTTGCGACGCTCGGGCAGGCTGGCGAGCACCGAACCGAGTGTTCCCCGAGGCATCGACTCGCCTGCAGTATCGAGGCCGATGAATCTCAAGCCCGCCAACCGTTTCCATCGTTCAGCCGGCGTAACGGGTACCCAGTATCGGGTTAGCGGGAGTTCTTCCCGGTTGTTTTAGTTCCGACTCGGGATGTGACCCTTTCACCGACGGCGACCCGCCGGTAACGACGGATTCCGGCGGATAAGCATCCGTTCGCCGCCCTCGACGGGTGACTTCGGAATTCGTCCTCGAACGACGAGAGGAACCGCTCCGGGTGACAGGACGTTCCACGGGACACAACCCTTTTCGGGTGTGCGAAAGAACGGGTGGGTATGGCAGACGAGGAAGCCAACGATAACGCGGACGAGGAGGAAAAGACGTTCCAAGAGCGGGTCGAGGAAATCAGAGAGAAACGCGCGGAAGAGGGCGATGAAGACCGAGAAGAACGATTGAAAGAAGCCATGGGCGGCGGCGGTGCCGGCGGCATGGGCGGTAATCCGTTCGCACAGATGATGGGCGGCATGATGGGCGGCGGTCCCGGTGCCGGCGGCATGGGCGGCGGCCGCGGAAGCGAGCAGGGCGGAGACGAGGACCTCGTTCGCGAAGTGCGTCAACTTCGCGACGAAGTTCGGGACGCCACTCGACAGCTTCAGCGCATCGCGGACGCGCTCGAAGAGTAATCGTCGTCTAATCTTTCGGCAATTCACCGAACGAAGGCAGAGGTTCTTATACCACCCCAACTATTTCGATTCGTAACCGTGTCGGGAGAGACGAGTGGCGGGTCGCGCCGCCTCTATCGGAACCGCGAGTTCGTCGCGTTGGCGAGCACCGCGTTCGCCCGGAGTCAGGCGTACTCGACGATCCTCATCGCGCTGGCGATGTACGCCAACATGTTCCACACGTCGAGTACCATGGAGGGCATGTTCGGGACGGCGTTCGCGGTGGTCCAACTCCTCATCGTCCTCCCGCTCGGGCGGTACATCGACATCCGCAACTCGAAACGCGTCCTGCTGTTCGGGTTGTTCCTCAACATCCTCGTCTTCGTCGGATTCGGCTTCGTCGAGACGGTCAATCAGGTCATCCTGATGCGCGTGTTTCAGGGGACCGCCGCGAGCATCCTCTGGCTCACCGGAACGACCGTCGTCGGCGAGATCAGCGACGATGACTCCCGCGGACTGTGGATCGGGTCGTACAATCAGGTGGGCGCGTTCTCCAGCCTGTTCGGCGACATCTTCGGAGGCCTGCTGTTGTACCTCTACGGGTTCGAAATCACCTACGCCGCCCTGAGCCTCATCACCATCGGCGCGTTTCTCTCCATCTTCTTCTTCCTCCGGGACAACCCCGGCGGACGGAAGGACCCCGAGGAGTCGAGTAGCCGCGAGACGTTCGAAACCCTCCTCGGTCGCTCGGCCATCAAGGCCCTCGTGTTCTTCCGCCTCTCGTTCAGCGTCGGGAAGATGGCCGTCATCACGTTCCTGCCGATTTACGCCCATACCGTGTTCGACATCAACGTCTTCGTCGTCGGCGGTATCATGGCGGGCGGGAAGCTGACGAAGTCGCTCACGCAGGGCAAGGTCGGCGACTGGACCGACCGCGTCGGCAAGAAGTACTACTTCATTCTCGCGGGCGCGCTCGTGTACGCGCTCGGGACGGCGTTGATTCCGATCGCCGGGTTAGCACACGACTTCATTCCGGGCGTGACCGTCGCCGCCCTCGGCGGGGAGATGGCGCTCCCGCCGGCGTTCTTCGTCCTCTTCGCGGCGTACGCCGTGTTGGGCGTCGGCGACAGCCTCCGCCTCCCCGCGAGCATGGCGCTGTTCGTCGAGGAGGGCGAACAGTTCGACGCCGTCGCGTCCAGTCTCTCGCTTCGCTCCATCGCGTGGAAGATCGGGCAGGTCGGCGGCCCCGTGTTCATCGGCGCGATTTGGGACGCGACCAGCGTGTTCGTCGCCTTCTGGACGGCATCGGGATTCATCGTCGTCTCGTCGGCCGTCTTCGCCCTGCTCTACAGCACCGACCCCGCACCCGGCGAGCGCGTCGATGCGGTCGGCGGAGACTGACGAACGGACGAAGACGCAACCGTGAAAGCACTGAAGCACGAAGTCCGTGCATGGACGAGCAACCGGGACTTTCCGACCAGTACCGAAAATCCAGTCCGTGGCCGCTGTTCGTCGCGTTCGGTCTCGCGCTGTTCGAGACCGGTATCGTGATGGCGCACTTTCTCTTTCCCATCGCCGTCGGTGGCATGTTGATGTTCGTCGGCAGTATCGTCGGTATCCTCCGCGAGTCCGAGTACATCAGCGACCCGTGGAAAGGACTCGTCGTCGCCGCCGTGGTCTCGTTCGCCGTCGGCGGCGTCATCTGGGTCACGACGCAAGGGTCCATTCAACTCCGCGGAACGGCGATTCTCGTCGGCGCGGCCGTTCTCTTCGTCGGCGGCATCGCCGGTTCGCTCTGGCAACCGGAACCCATCTGAAACCGGTATCGGACCGAACGCGAACCACTAACCTATTTTACCTCGTGTTCGCTACGTTCACGTATCATGGCAGAAAGCGTCTTCGACAAAGAAACACTCCTCGACCTCACCGTCAACATCATCCCGCTCGGGATAATGGGGTTCTTTCTGATCCTCTTCGTCGGGTTCGGTGCGTGGGGCGGTAGCACTCTCATCGAAGTCATCAGCTGGGGACTCGTCGTCGTCCCGTTCGTCGGCCTCGCTCTGTTAACGTATATCGCGGCACTGAAAATCGAGGCCACGACCGGAACCTAACCTTTCTTTACCTTGTAGTTCACACCCTCTTCCATGGCAGCTACTGGGCAGATAGCTCTCACCGTAGTCATGGGAGTGTTTTTGCTGGCGGTCGCTTCGTTCCTCGCACGGATCGAGGACTGGCGGTCTTATACACCTCTCAGCGGCGGGGGCTACGGGTATGCGGAATCGACCGGGCAGGCACATAACGAGAAGCCTGCTGGAATCATTCGGTGGTTCACGACGGTGGACCACAAGGACATCGGAATACTATACGGGACGTTCGGTCTCTTTTCCTTCGCGTGGGGTGGCATCGCGGTGCTCATCATGCGCACGGAACTGCTGACGGCGGGCACAAACCTGTTCAATGCGAACATCTACAACAGCCTACTGACGACACACGGCATCACGATGCTCTTCCTGTTCGGGACGCCCATCATCGCGGCGTTCTCGAACTACTTCATTCCGCTGCTCATCGGCGCGGACGACATGGCGTTCCCACGCATCAACGCCATCGCATTCTGGTTGCTGCCACCCGCGGCAATTCTCATCTGGATCGGCTTCCCGCTCTTCATGTTCGCCGGTATCGAACCGGCACAGACGAGCTGGACGATGTACACGCCGCTGTCGTCGTGTGGTCGAGCAGTCGAGACGGCCAGTTTCAGTTGTCAGGCACAGGTCAGTCCCGCGGTCGACATGATGCTCCTCGGCCTGCACCTCTCCGGTGTCAGTGCCACGATGGGTGCCATCAACTTCATCGCGACCATCTTCACCGAGCGCGGTGACGACGTCGGATGGCCGGACCTCGACATCTTCTCGTGGACCATCCTCACGCAGTCGGGACTCATCCTGTTCGCGTTCCCGCTCCTCGGGAGCGCGCTCATCATGCTCCTGTTCGACCGAAACTTCGGCACGACGTTCTTCACGGCGGCCGGTGGGGGACCGGTAATGTGGCAACACCTCTTCTGGTTCTTCGGCCATCCCGAGGTGTACATCCTCGTCCTGCCGCCGATGGGGCTCGTCAGCCTCATCCTCCCCCGATTCGCGGGGCGGAAGCTGTTCGGGTTCAAGTTCGTCGTCTACTCCACGCTTGCGATCGGTGTGCTCTCGTTCGGCGTCTGGGCACACCACATGTTCGCGACCGGTATCGACCCACGCCTTCGCGCGAGCTTCATGGCGGTGTCGATGGCGATCGCGATACCGAGCGCCGTCAAGACGTTCAACTGGATTACGACGATGTGGAACGGTCGGCTACGGCTGACCGCGCCGATGCTGTTCTGTATCGGCTTCGTCTCGAACTTCATCATCGGCGGCGTGACGGGCGTCTTCCTCGCGTCGATTCCGGTGGACCTCGTGCTCCACGACACCTACTACGTCGTGGGCCACTTCCACTACATCGTGATGGGTGCCATCGCCGTGGCTGCCTTCGCCGGCTTCTACTACTGGTTCCCCATCTACACCGGCAAGATGTACCAGAAGTCGCTCGCACACGCTCACTTCTGGCTCACCATGATCGGGACGAACGTGACGTTCTTCGCCATGCTGTTCCTCGGTTACGGCGGCATGCCGCGCCGATACGCGACGTACCAGTTCACCGTCGCCGACATCAGCCTCATCACCACGTGGCACCAGGTCGCCACCGTCGGTGCGTTCATCATCGGTATCGGCCAGTTCATCTTCGTCTGGAACGTCGTCCAATCGTGGCTCGAAGGCCCACCGGCCCCCGCCGACCCATGGAAACTCGGTGAGGACGGTATGCTCTCGAAGGAGTGGTCCTGGTTCGCGAAGAAGCAGGAAACCGCGCTTACGGACGGCGGTGAGGAATCAGAATGATTGCGAGCCTCGAAAGACTCCTGTCTTTCGGCGGTGAGGAGTCGGAGTAGTTTCGAACCTCGGAGGATCCCCTCTTCCGTTGACGAACGACTTTCGGAAGAACGCTGGCGAGAACCGATTCGAACGGCGCTTTTTTGATTACGGCATTCGGTCGCTCACGTCGATGCGAGTATGATACCCATTGCGAACATCAGTACGACCATGCCGGAGAGGACGAGCAGGAGCAGTTCTTTTTCGGACATACTCGGACTTAGCGCGTCTGGATGAAAAGGCTAATCCTTGCCCTGTCGAAACGGTTTTTCGTGTCCTCTCGACTTCAGGGTCGCTCGCTCGTCATCGGTCTGTACGTCCTCATCGTCTCGTTCGCGGGGTTCGTGGGCGTTCTCCTCGGTGCGTTCGGTCCGGACGACTTGCGCGCGGTCAAACTGCTCGGCGTTATCGAGTTACAACCGACGCCGGTCGGACTCGCCATCTTCGGGATGGTGACCATCGGCCTTCTGCTCGGCGTCCTCCTCTCGTTGGTCGTGTTCGTCTCCGGGCGGTACGACGAGGCGCACCCGAAGGGATAAGATGGTTGACTCTGATTTGTCACCATGTATCACGTCCTACTCGCGGTGGACGAAACCGAATCACGCGCGGTGGCACAGGCGAACGCTATCATCGACCTCCCGGAGGCGAAGGCCGAAGTGCGGGTCACGCTTCTCCATTCCTTTACCGACAATCCGAGCGGTGCCTCCGCACCACAGGTAACGGGCGTTCGACGGGCGAAGGACGCCCTCGAAGCCGCCGGAATCGAGACGGACATCGTCGAAGAGAGCGGAAACCCGGCGGACACCATCCTCGACGTCGCCGAAGAGCACGATGTCGATTGTATCTGCGTCGGCGGGCGCAAGCGCTCACCAGCGGGAAAAGCTCTCTTCGGTAGCGTCGCCCAATCGGTCATCCTGACCGCGAAGCGTCCCGTGCTCGTCGCGGGCGAGGGTCAGCAGTAGACGGCGAGGGCACGGCATACCGAAACAGCGGAGCGGTCGAGGCGGATGCGTCGAAAACGACCGGTGTTCGAAACGATGAACTCAGTCGTAAACCGCCCGAAACGACTCCAGCAACGCGTCGGTTCCGACGCCCCCCGTCACCGTCTCCCGCCGCTCACCGTCGCGGAAACAGAGGAACGACGGGGCCGCCGTCACCTCGAATTCGCGCCGGAACGCCACGACGTCGTCGCCGTCGATACCGGCGAACGCTACGTCGTCAGGGATTTCCGCCCGCAGTTGGGGTAGTTCGGCGGCAATCGCCTCACACGGTTCGCAGTCCCGTTTCCAGACCGAGACGATACAGACGGGATGTTCCGACAGGAAGTCCCGATACGTCTCGTCGGAGAGGTGGTCAACGTCGTCGGGAACCGGCGACGATGGACCGACTCCGGCGACCATTTCGGCCATCAGTCCCAGTTCCGCGTCCGAGTATTCGCTATCCAAATGCGCGCGGAGCGCGAGGTAGTAGCTGAACCCGGCGCGGGTTACGTCGCTCTTCCGAGCCTCGTCACGCGAAACCCGGAACGTCTCGGCGACGCTCTCCTCGAACGCCTCGGGCGTGATGCTCGCGTAGGTGTCGTAATATATCGACCAGCGATGTTCGAAGTCGTCCGCGAGCGCGACGGTACCGTTCTCGATAACGACGCCCTCCTCGATGAGGGCGTCGAACAGCGCATCCGGTCTATCGGTTTCAGACGCCAAGATATCGCTCCCTCGTTTCGTCGTCGTCGCGGAGTTCGACCGCGGTACCATCGAAGACGATTTCCCCTTGGTCTACCACGTAGCATCGGTCGGCGAGTTTGATGGCGGCCGCCGCGTTCTGTTCGACCAGCAAGATGGTCGTTCCGGTCTCGCTGATGCGTCGAATGGCGTCCTCCACGTTGGCGATTATCTGCGGTGCCAACCCCTCGTACGGTTCGTCCAACATCAACAGGTCGGTGTTCTGTTTCAGCGCCCTCGCGATGGCGAGCATCTGCTGTTCGCCGCCGGACAACGTTCCGGCTTTCTGGGTTTGCCGCTCCCGGAGGCGTTCGAACTCGTCGTACACGTCTTCGGTCGTCATGCCGACGTGTTCGACCTGCGGTATCGACCGTCCGACCGTGTTCGACTTGTTGTGAACGACCTCCGCGAGGTGGAGGTTCTCCTCGACGGTGAGGTTGGGGAAGACGCGACGCTCCTCGGGAACGAGCGAGATGCCCCGCGTGGAGATGTCCTCCGGTTCCATCGTGGTGATGTCCTCGTCCCTGAATCGAACCGACCCGCCGCGCACGTCCGGCGGGCGTGCGCCGGCGATACTCCGGAGCGTCGTCGTCTTGCCCGCGCCGTTACGCCCGAGGAGCGCACACACCTCGCCTTCCTCGACCCGCATCGTCACGTCACGCAAGATGTGGCTTTCCCCGTAGTAGGCGTCCACGTCTTCGAGGCCGAGCAGACTCATAGCTCGACACCTCCGAGATACGCCTCCTGAACCTCCGGATGGCCCTGAACCTCGTCCGGCGTCCCTTCCGTGATGACGCGCCCGCGGTTCAGCACGACGATTCGATCGGAGACGTTGAACACGATCTCCATGTCGTGTTCGACAAGCAGGATTGTGAGGCCGAGTTCCTCCTTGACGCGCTCGATGAGATCCACGGTGGCGTGTGTCTCCTCCGGTGACATTCCGGCCGTGGGTTCGTCCATCAACAGCAGGTCGGGTTCGCTCGCCAGCGCGATACCGATTTCGAGGCGGCGTTTATCCCCGTACGGAAGGTCGGCGGCGGGAACCTCTCGCTGATCGAACAACCCGACCGAATCCAGCGTCTGGCGGGTCAGCGTGTCCACCTCGGAATATCGTCGCTGATGACGAAGGAAATTGAACCTGAACGACCCGTGTTCAGCCGCCAGCGCGGCGATACGGGCGTTTTCCTCGACGGTCAGGTCGGGGAAGATGGACGCGGTTTGGAACGATTTACTGATTCCGGACTGAACGACGTCGTGGGGTTCGAGGCCGGTTATCGATTCGCCCTTGAACCGAATATCGCCCGTCGTCGGGTCGAGCATTCGCGTGATGAGGTTGATGAGCGTGGACTTCCCGGCCCCGTTCGGGCCGATGACGCTGACGCTCTCGTTTTCGTGAATTTCGAGGTCCACGTCGTCGACGGCGACGAGACCGCCGAACTCCTTGGTGAGACCGTCGGTTTCTAAGAGCGTCATCAGTCGCTACCCTCCGGTTCCGCCTCGGTCGCGGGCCCCGAAATCACGTCACGGACCCATCCCACGATTCCCCAGATACCCGTCGGGAAGAGCGCGATGACGGCGACGAAGATGAGCCCGAGGATGAGATGCCAGTACGGCGCAATTGCAGGGTCGCTGCTGACAACGTTCTCCACGTAGAGATAGAGTCCGGCACCGAGCATCGGACCGACCATCGACCCGACGCCGCCGAGGACGGTCATGACGACGATTTCGCCGCTCGTCGTCCAGTACAGCGATTCGACGGGAACGTACGACCCGTGAACGACGAAGAGGCTCCCGGCGACACCGGCGAACGTTCCCGAGAGGATGAACGCCATCAGCTTGTAGCGCCAGACGTTCAACCCGACGAACGACGCGCGTTGCTCGTTCTCCCGAATCGCCTTGAACACGAGTCCGTACGGCGAATGGAGGATTCGAACGATGGCGGCCACGCAGAGGACGGTGATGGCCCCGACGAACACGTAGAGCCAATCGCCGACCAGCGGGACCGGCGTATCGAGCGGGATCGACTCCGTCGCCGCGAACGCGTCGAGGAAGCCGAAGAGGTTTCCCACGTTCACGTCGGTGAAGCCGTTCTCCCCGTTCGTCAGGGACTGAAGGGGAGACAGGGCGAGGTAGTACGCCATCTGACCGAACGCGAGCGTCAAAATGGAGAAGTAGATGCCACCGCGCCGGAGCGAGATGAATCCCAGTATCCACGCCAACAGCACGGCGAACAGGGTTCCGACCACGACCATGAGGATCGGACTGCCGTTCACGCTGGCGCTGAAGATTCCGGCGGCGTAGGCCGCACCGCCCCAGAAGGCGGCGTGACCGAACGACAACAGTCCCGTGTAACCGAGGAGCAGGTTGAAACCGAGCGCGAAGATACCCCAGATGAGGATGAGGGACGTCAGCCCCTGCCAGCCCTGAAAGAGGCCGCTGATGACCGGCGCACGGACGAACAGCCACGGGAAGAGCGCGACGGCGAGCACGGTGAAGCCGACGATGGAACGTTCGCTACCGCCGAACCGATCCCACGTCGAAGCAACGTCCGACTCGATCATCGAGGGGCCGTCTTCGGTCGTCCGCTCGGACGTTTCGTCGCTCATGGTGCAACCTCCTCGCTACCGAGCAGGCCCTGTGGCCGCGCCAGCAGGATGACGGCGGCGAGAACGTAGATTCCGACCTGTGACCACTGTGGTGCGACTGTGACCAACGACGAGAGGGTGAGTCCGATGAGAACACCGCCGACGACCGCGCCCCGGATACTCCCCACGCCGCCGATGACGACGACGAGGAAGGACGGGACGAGTACTTCCATCCCGATGTTCGGATTTACCGCATACAGCGTCCCGCCGACGACACCGGCGATACCCGCGAGCGCCGCGCCGACCCCGAACACCATGAGGTACGGTCGGGTGATTTTCACGCCGAGGAGGCGAACCATCTCGGCGTCACGGGTGCCCGCACGGACGACGAGGCCGAAGTCGGTGTACTCGATAAGCAAGTACACGAGCGCGACCAGTACAGCGGTGATGGCGATGACGTAGAGACGCCAGATTCCGATGGTTCCCACCAGCGGCAGGTCGATGGGACCGCTCAACTGGAGTTCGAGCGGACCCAGACTGGTTTGAGCGGGACGAGCGAAATTGTAGCTCTGACCGCCGAACAGGATTTTAAACGCCTCTTGGACGACGATGGCGAGGCCGAACGTCAGCAGGATTTGGTCGGTATCGGGGCGGTCGTAGAACGGTCTGGCGATGAACCGCTCCATGAGGAGACCGATCCCGAAGACGACTATCGGGACGATAACGAGCGCCGGGAGAAATCCCAACCCGAGGCCGACCTGTCCGTATCCCCACTCGGCCAACTTTCCGTCGGAAATGGTGATGTTGAGCGTGATGAGGAGTCCGAGATACGTCCCGATGAGGTACAATGCCCCGTGAGCGAAATTGACGAACTTCAGCGTACCGAGAACTATCGACAGCCCGATGGCAACCAATACGTAGATGGCCCCCTGCTGAAGTCCGTTTAACAGGACCGTCGCTAGTTGTGAAACGATGCTCACGTCTTTCCCTCCTCGCGATGGTTAGATATCATGTATCCGTAATTCGTATCATTACTGAATGTCATTCTCTATCATGGTGGTCACGTGCTACCGAACGGAAACGTCGGCGTGTATCGTGACCGAATCGATTATTCGTAGGAGCCGAGGTCACACTTCGAGGCCGGACCCTGTCCGCACTCGTACCCGAGTTTGTCGCGGGAGGTGACTTGGACGATTTCGAAGTACTTCCCGGACTTCTGCTCCGATTTCGGCAGTCCCTTCACGACCGGCACCGCGCGCTGGGCTTGATGGTCGCACTTTCGCATCGTCTCCTGTTCCATCCCGAGATTGCTGTACTCGTGACCCTCGAGCTGTTTGATGACCTCCGGGGGATAGAACGTCCCGGCTCGCTCGGCCGCCGCCGCGTACTGGAGCGTTTGGGAATAGGCGAGCTGTGCCGGTCCCGACGGAACCCGTCCGTTGTACTCCTCCCCGAAGAACTTCGTGAACGAGTTCGAGGGCTCGTTGTCGATTTGTGAGTCCCATGCGACGGTACCGTAGATACCGTCGATCGCTCCGCCTGCGGCCTGCGCCATCGGACGGTTGTAGAGGGGCATCACGATTTCCATGTCCTGGTCCAGTCCCGCTTGGATAGCACCTTTGAGGGAGTTCGCACCGTCCAGCCCGTAGTGGTTCAGGAACAGGGCGTCGGCTCCGGAGTTGGCCGCTTCCGAGAGGTACGAGGAGAAATCCTTCGTCCCAAGCGGCGTGGCGACGCTGTTGACCTGCGACCAGCCCGCCTCTTCGAAGAATTTCTTCATCGAGGCCTGCTGGGTCTTCCCCCAACTGTAGTCGGCGTACAGTTGGTAGAATTTGAGGTCCTTTCCGTACTCCTTCGTCACCACGGGAGCGAGCGCCTGCCCCGTCATGTACGCGTTGAACATCTCGCGGAAACCGTATCGGTTGCAGTCCTTCCCCGTCGTATCGTTGGAGTGGGTGAGACAGGCCATGAACATCACCTTCTCCTTCTGACAGAGGCCTTGGACGGCGATGGCCACCGCACTCGACGAGCCACCGGAGATCATCATGACGTTGTCACGGCTTATCATCCGCGATGCTTGCTTGCGGGCTTGGTCGGCGTCGGTTCCGGTGTCGCCGGTCACGTAATCGACCTGCTTGCCGAGAACGCCGTCGCCCGACAAGTCGTCCCAGCTATCGACCCAGCCGCCGCCGTTGTTCAGGTGCTTCACTGCCAACTTGTACGCTCGAAGTTCGTCCTTTCCCTCCGACGAATACGGACCGGACTGCGGAACGTTGAACCCCAACATCACTTTGTCACCCTCGACGGGATAGTTTCCAAGTGCCGGGTAGTCTTCATTACCACCGCCGTCGCCGCCGCCATCGCCGTCACCGCCGCCATCACCGCCGCTACCGTCGTCGCTCAGACAGCCAGTTAATCCCGCGATTCCTGCTGTGCCAGCCGCTCCGGCGACCTTGACGACATCTCGACGTGTTAGCTCATCTTTATCGTATGCCATACTAACACCCACCGATCAATCCGTAATAATAGTTAACGTATTATTTCAGGACTGAAAAATGATATTATAAATGCCACTATAAATGGCGCGACGAGAAGAGTGTACGTTCTCGCCGCTTCGAAAGAACGTGCGACTGGCGCGTCTCGGTGCCACGACACCGCGTCGAGTTCGGGAAGGACGCCGACACGGGTTCCAATAGCATCTCATTCATCCTCGCATGCTAGTTGCTCGATTGGTAAGTCGGGGTGGTCGGGCGACTCTGGAAGTTTGGCAGGCGACAAAAAAGGCGACCGTCTCGATTTTGCGACGGTGAGTCAGTCCGCCGGTTGCGTCTTCCGACCCGATTTCGATTTGAGCGGCGGGCTTCCAAGCGGGATGACTTCCCTGTCGTACGCCCAGTTCGCTACCTCGGCGAAGCTGACGAACATCGCGTCGAGGCCAGTGAGGATGCCGACCCAGCCACCGGCGACGCCCAGCCAACCGATGCCGAGGTAGTCGCCGAAGCCGAGCAGGTAGAACGTGACCGAGAGCAGGAGAAACACGCTCCAGAGCGCCCAGTTGAGCTTGAACGTGGCGACCCACATGTATGTGGTGAAGACGCCCCAGAGGATGAGCGCCACTCCGAGGGTCGTCGTCGCGCCTTCCAAGCTTATCCAGCCGTTGCCGCTGAAAACGAGGAGCAACCCGAACCACCACCAGAACGCGCCGTAACTGGTGAACGCGACGGTACCGAAGGTGTTGCCCTCGCGATACTCGAGCATTCCCGCCAACAGTTGTATCGTTCCGCCGAACGCCAACGCGAGCGGAATGACGACCACTTCCCCGGCCGCGGGAAGCAGCTCTGCGTTTATCATGCTCAGCAACACCGTCGTCAACCCGAAGCCGACGAGTCCGAGCGGTGCCGGATTACCGGTTTTCGTGTTCGCGGGCATCTAGCTCCCCTCCCGAAGCGTGTCCGCTCCACGTAATCGTCCGTCGACTCCCCCGTAGACCGTTGCCTGTGTCCGATTTTCAATTGACATTCGTTATACTTTCTTCGTATTTGTTACCGGGCTTCAACATATAGTACTTGTCCAACGGACAAAATATTACCTCAAAAAACGGGAAAAATTCAGAACGGGTATCTATCGTTAATCCTTCTTGACCTTCTCCTGAATGTCTTCGACGACGTCCGGGTTACGGAGCGTGGAGGTGTCGCCCAGTTCCTCCTCGTTGGCGATGTCCTCCAGTAGACGCCGCATGATCTTCCCGGACCGAGTCTTCGGCAGTTCCGGCGTGAAGACGATTTCCTCGGGACGAGCGATGGGTCCGATACCGTCCTCGACGCCTTGCACGATGCGGTCGTGGAGTTCTTCGTCTCCGTCGTACCCCTCCTCGGTGATGACGTAGGCGTAAACCGCCTCGCCTTTGACGTCATGGTGTCCGCCGACGACGGCCGCCTCCGCGACGCCCTTCACGCCGACGATGGCGCTCTCGATTTCCATCGTTCCGAGACGGTGGCCGGAGACGTTGAGAACGTCGTCCACGCGGCCGAGAACGGTGATGTAGCCGTCCTCGTCCAGTTTCGCGCCGTCCTCGGGGAAGTACACCCACTCGTCCGCGTCGGGGTCGGAGTACTCGGTCCAGTACTCGCTGATGTAGCGGTCGTCGTTCTTGTAGACGGTGCGGAGCATCCCCGGCCACGGCTTCTGGACCGTGAGATACCCCGCCCGACCCGCACCGACCGGTTCGCCCTTCGTGTCCACGATTTGGGCGTCGATGCCAGGCAGCGGCGGCCCGGCACTGCCGGGTTTCATGGTGCCGATGGCCGGAAGGGTCGTGACCATCATACCGCCCGTCTCGGTCTGCCACCACGTGTCCACGATGGGGCAGTCCTCGTGGCCGATGTGTTTGTAGTACCACTTCCACGCCCGCGGGTTGATGGGTTCGCCCACCGTTCCGAGCAGTCGAAGGCTCGAAAGGTCGTGTGCTTCGGGATGTTCGCGTCCCCACTTCATGTACGCCCGAATCGCCGTCGGCGCGGTGTAGTAAACGTCCACGCCGTAGTCCTCGACGATCTCCCAGAGGCGGTCCTTCTCGGGGTAGTCGGGCGTTCCTTCGTACATGACGCTGGTCGTCCCGAGCGAGAGCGGCCCGTAGACGATGTACGAGTGGCCGGTGATCCATCCGATGTCGGCCGCACACCAGTAGGTGTCCTCGGGTTTGATGTCGAGGACGGCGTGTGAGGTCCACGACACGTAGGACAGATACCCCGCCGTGGTGTGTTTGACGCCCTTCGGTTCGCCCGTCGTCCCGGAGGTGTACATCAGGAACAGCATGTCCTCGGCGTCGCGCTCGACGGGTTCGACCTCGGCACCTTCCTGTTCGGCCACGATGTCGGCGTAATCGTATTCGTCGTCGCCCATCGGGTGGTCGTACTCGTCGCCGAGGCGGTCCACGACGATCGTGTCCACGTCGTGATCCACCTGTGAGAGGCCCTTGTCCGCCTTCTCCTTGTGCTGGAGCGGATCGCCGCGCCGGTAGTAGCCGTCGCAGGTGATGAGGAACTCGGACGCCGCACTCTCCATCCGGGTCGCGAGCGCGTCGGCCGAAAAGCCGGCGAAGACGACGCTGTGGGGTGCGCCGATTCGCGCACAGGCCAACATGGCGATGGGGAGTTCCGGAATCATCGGCATATACATCGTCACCACGTCGTCCTCGCCGACTCCCATCCCTTGCAGTGCCGCCGCGAACTCGTTCACCTTGCGGTGGAGTTCCTCGTACGTGAACGTCCGCGTCTCGCCCAGTTCACCGATCCATTCGATGGCGACCTCGTCCCCCCTGTCGTCGAGGTGTCGGTCGAGACAGTTGTACGAGGCGTTCAGCGACCCACCCGTGAACCACTTATAAAACGGCGCGTCGTCATCCTCCAGTATCGTGTCGTAATCGTCGTACCAGTCGAGAAGGTCGGCCGCTCGCTCCCAGCACTCCGGCCAGTTTTCCTCGAACTCGTCGTAAATTTCCGGGTCCGAGACGTTCGCCTGCTCGACGAACGATTCCGGTGGCTCAAACGATTCTGCCTCTTCGAGCCGCGCTTCGAGTTCCACGGTATCGTCTGTCATGTGTCCAAGCTAGCATGCTTTAACGAGGTGCATAAAGATATGCTATCTTCGCCGACCATTCCCGAAATCGAAGTTAGGTACCCATTGTAAGCGGCAGATAAAAATTAGGCGTCCCTTGACTCGGTCGTCTCCCTCGATTCTTCTTCGCTTTCCGCACTCGCTTCAGGACGCTCATTCGGAACGTCATTCCGCTTTATGACAGATGTCGCTTCCTCGACATTCTCGCGTAACCACGCCGTCGCGGCGGTGACCTCGCTCGCATCACTCGACGTGACCTTCAATCGGCCCAGGTCGTCCCCTCGGCCCGGGTAGCTTCCGATGGCGACGTCGAACCGTTCTCTGACTTCCCTGAGAACGCTGCCGAGTGCCCCTTCCGGCGCTGGCGTGTACATCGTTTCCGAGACGACTTCGCCGCCGAATTCGTCGCGGACGAGTTCGAACATGGCCTTCATCTCCTGCGGGATTCCGGGGAGGACGTAGACGTTTTCGACCGCACAACCCGGTGCCCATCCCGCATCCGTGAGGAGGGGTCGTCCGCCCGCCGGGAGTTCGGCGGCTTCCTCCGCGCTCAGATCGAGGTCGTACTCGTCGGTCAGTTCCGGATTCTCGGCCACGAACTTTCGCGTCTTCTCCTCGAGTACCTCCCGGACTTCCGTATCGAGGACGGGGTTCCTATCGAGCGCCGTCGCCACCGCGTCCATCGTCACGTCGTCCGGCGTTCCACCGAGTCCGCCGGTCACGATGACGGCGTCGAACGAGTCGTTCCACTCCCGGACTCTGCGTGCGATGATTTCCGCCTCGTCGGGAACGGTCATGATTCGCCGAACCGACCCGCCTCGGTCGTGAATTTCCGCCGCCAGCCACGTCGCGTTCGTGTTCACCGTGTCGCCCGCGAGGATTTCGTCACCGACGGTGAGGATAGCCACTTCCATGGATTCGAGCTATTGTGCCCGACGGATAAAGGCGCTCTGCCGAATTTTCCTCCGGCTATTTCGCGTCCACTTCCTTCGGAGCCACCGCCCATCCGACGGTAAACAGCGTCCCGACGCCAACGAGGAGGAAGGCGAGGAGCGTCCACGACGTATGTGGAACGGCTATCACGAGAAAGACGGCGAGCAGCGTACACTGCAGCCCGATAATCGGCGCTCGAAGTTCGTCTGCGGCGTCCATAGTTCGCAATACGAACCGAAAAAAATAATCCTACTGAACTGCTTCAGTCGCTTTCCGACTCAGGCCAGTCCGATCTTCTCCTGATACGTCCCGTGTTCGGCCTCGAACACGTCCATGATTTCGCCCATCGTCGCGTAGGCTTTCACCGCGTCCACGATGGCTGGCATGACGTTCTCGTCGTCGTCGATTGCGGCTTGCAGGTCGGAGAGCGCCGCTTCGACCGCCTCGTCGTCGCGTTCCTCCTTGACCGCTTCCAATCGGGCGAGTTGCCGCTCTTGGGTCTCCTCGTCCACCTTCAGGATTTCCGGCTTCGTGTCCTCCTCGATATCGTACTTGTTGACGCCGACGACTATCTCCTCGCCGTCCTCGACGCGCTCTTGGTACTCGTAGGAGGCCTCCTGAATCTCGCGGTGGAAGTAGCCGCGATCGATGCCTTCGAGGACGCCGTCGCGCACCGAACCGTCGCCCATCTCCTTGATCTCCTCGATGTACGCCATCGTCTTCTCCTCGACTTCCTCGGTGAGGGATTCGACGGCGAAACTGCCGCCGAGCGGGTCGATGATGTCCGCCGCACCGCTCTCCTCCGCGATTATCTGCTGGGTCCGCAGGGCGACGCGAACGGACTGCTCGCTCGGGAGGGCGAGCGCCTCGTCGAAACTGTTCGTGTGGAGGCTCTGGGTGCCGCCGAGGACGCCCGCGAGCGCCTGAATCGTCACGCGAACGATGTTGTTCAGCGGTTGCTGTGCGGTCAAGGACTGCCCGGCTGTCTGGGTGTGGAACTTGAGCTGTTTCGACTTCTCGGACTCCGCCCCGTACCACTCGTCCATCACGGTGGCGTAGATGCGGCGTGCGGCCCGGAACTTCGCCACCTCCTCGAAGAGGGAGTTGTGCGAGTTGAAGAAAAAGGAGAGTTGGGGCGCGAATTCGTCCACGTCCAGTCCGCGCTCCATGGCATCCTCGACGTAGGCGAATCCGTCGGCGAGGGTGAACGCGAGTTCCTGTACCGCCGTCGAACCCGCTTCGCGGATGTGATAGCCCGAAATCGAGATGGGCTTGATGTTCGGCGTCTCCTCCACCGCGAACTCCACGGTGTCGGTGACGGTGTGGAGCGACGGCGCGGGCGGGATGACCCACTCCTTCTGTGCGATGAACTCCTTCAGCATGTCGTTCTGGAATGTGCCGCGAATCTCGTCGCGGGGGACGCCCTGTTGGTCGGCCAGCGCGACGTACATCGCGAAGACGACGGGCGCGCTCGGGTTGATGGTGAAACTGGTCGAAACCTCGTCCAGATCGATACCGTCGAAGAGGATTTCCATGTCGCGAAGGGTGTCCACCGCTACACCCTCCCTGCCGACTTCGCCGTCCGACAGCGGGTCGTCGGAGTCCTTACCCATCAGGCTCGGCATGTCGAACGCCGTCGAGAGTCCGGTCTGCCCGTTGTCGATGAGGTAGTGGAACCGCTCGTTGGTCTCTTCGGCCGTGCCGAACCCGGCGAACTGCCGCATCGTCCACGTTCGTCCACGGTACATCGTCGGGTAGACGCCCCGCGTGTAGGGGTCCTCGCCCGGATAGCCGAGGTCCGCCTCGTAGTCCACGTCGCCCACGTCCGTCGGGTCGTACAGGTCCTCGACTTCCAGGTTGGAAACGGTCGCAAAGCGGTCCTTCCGCTCCCCGAACCGCTCCAAAACGGGAGAGTGAGTTTCCTCCTCCCACTCCTCTCTGCCCTGCCGAATCTCCCGCAGGTCGTCCTCGTCGTACATGGGAGTAGTTTCTGCCGGACAATCCATTAAGGATTCGATGAGCGATTTCTGCCGCGTCTCACCCCAGAACGGAGACGGAAACCCGATGTGGTCCCGCCGTCGTATCCAGTTCGACCGCATCGACGACGCTGTCACGAATCCCGTCGCGCCATGCCGTCACCGCCGCCGTGTGCCGCTCGTGATGGGTCTCCACGTCGTAGTCTTCCGCCGAGTCGGTCCCGCTCGGGTCGGTGTCGTCGGCCCGCGGATAGGCCGGAACCCCCTCGGTAACGAGGTCCCGCGGCGGAATATGAATCGGAGCGGGACCGCCGCGTCCGTCGTCGGCCGGTTCGGCTATCTGCACCGCGTGGAGACGGGCGCGAACTCGTCCGGCGAACGGAGCCGTGATTCGAAGCACGACGTTCCCGCCCCGTTGGCTGGCTTCGAGCGCGGTCGCCACGTCGTCCGCGTGAACCACGACGACGCGGATGACCGTCGGGTCGTTGCTCTCGCCGGGCATGGGTTTCGATGGGTGGCGGAGCGAGTTGTAGGTGTCGGCAACCGCGGGAAAGAGGAGGGAGCTCAGTAATGACCCAACACGCCCATCCGCCGGGCACGCCGGGCGGCACGCTTGAACGCGTAGAACCCGAGCAGACAGTACCCGACGGCGGTCACGACGAGTACGGCGAGGTCGCTCGCCGGAAACTGCCACAGGCGGACGCCGCCCTGCATCGCCCGCTGAAGCATCGAACTCCCCTGCACCAACGGAAGGTAGCGGAGCGGTTCGGAGTCGGCGATGGGGGCCGCGATGAGGCCGATGAGGACGAACTGCATCAACTGCGAGAGGTTCTCGATGCGCTTGTACAACAGCGCGAGACCGGCGAAAACGAACCCGATGCCGACGACGGGCAGGAGCGTCAACACGACTATCGGAACGACCGTCAACAGGTCCACGGCGAGGGATTGGCCGGTCGTCACGAGCATCAGCGGGAGGATGATCGCCCCCCACAGCATGCTCTCCAGCAGGTACGCGACGACGCTCGCGGCCATGACCGACCCGAACCCGTAGGGGGACATGTACAATTGCTCCAACGTCCCCCACTGCGCCTCCTGCGTGACGCTCGATGCGAGGCTGAAGTACGCCGTGAGCGCCATCGTCCAGAGGAACCACCCGACGATGAGGCCGCCGAACGTGTCCGAGAGCGCGCCCGCGCCGCCGATGCTCCCGGCGGCCGCCTTCCCGCCGAAGAAGATGGCTGCGAAGAACAGATACACCGTCACGATCTGTGCGAGCGTGTTCATGGGATAGCGGGCCAGCAGATACGCCCGCTTTCGGAGGACGGCCGCGAAGAGCGTCGTCGTCCCGGCCATCTCCGACCGGACGGTCGAATCCCCGGACCGATAGCTCACCGGTCGTCACCGTCCTTTGCTCCCCCCTCGGCACCGTCAGTGATGCTGAGGAACACCTCCTCCAAATCCGGTTCCACGGACGTTATCGACGCGAGGCGGAGGTCGTTCGCGCGGAGGAAGTCGGTCAACTCGTAGAACCCGTCGCCGGTCACGGAGACCACGAACCGTTCCCGGTCGGCGCGCTGCTCGAAGTCCGCGGCGTCGAACCGCCGTTCGAGGTCCCGTCGCGACTCGGACGGTATCTCACCCGCGACCTGTACGCCGTAGGACTGCGTGCGAAACAGGTCGAGGAGGTTGTCCAGACTGTCGTCGGCGACGATGTGGCCGTCGCTCATGATGATGACGCGGTCGCAGACGTCCTCGATGACGTCCATGTCGTGGCTCGACAGGAGGACCGTCGTGCCCGTCTCGTCCGCCAGCGTCCGGAGTTCCGCTCGCAACTCCAGTGAACTCTCCACGTCCAACCCGAGGGTCGGTTCGTCGAGGAAGACGACGTCCACGTTCCGCGCCAGCGTACAGGCGAGCGACACCTTCCCTTTCATTCCGCGGGACAGTTCCCGAACCGGCGTGTCGGCCTTGTCCGCGAGATCGAACTGCTCGAGGAGTTCGTCGTGGCGCTCGCGGGTCGCGGCGGGACGCTGTCCGGCCAGCGCCGCGAAGAACTGGAGGTTTTCGCGGACGGTCAACCGCCAGTAGACGTTCCGCGCGCCCTCCAACATCGCGCCGACGTGCCGATAGGCGCGCTTCGTGTCGGCGTGAACGTCGACGCCGTCGATCATCACTCGCCCGTCCGTGGGCAGTATCAGGCCGAGAATCGACTTGATGATCGTCGTCTTTCCCGCGCCGTTCGGCCCGAGCAGTCCCACGACGGAACCGCGGTCGACGTCGAACGACACGCCGTCCACGGCGGTCACTCCATCCGACTCACCGCCGTATCGTTTCCGGAGGTTTCGAACGCGGAGGATAGGGTCCGATTTCCCCTCCGTACTCGTTTCCGTCCTGCCGTCCGTCTCCGATCCCTCGTCTGCCTTCGACTCGGGACGGGGAGATTCGACGCTCATACTCCTATCAGTTCGATAGAAGGGATAACGGTTTCCCGAACGCTCTTTCAGTTTCACAATTGACACGAAAGCGTTATGCGACGATACCGGAAACCGACAAGCATGACCGACGACGACCCCGACACCCTCCCCCCGTCCGAGGCGTTCGCGCTGTTCGCCGACGAAACGCGCGTCGCCATCGTCGAGGCGCTCGCCGAACGGACGACCGCCGAGGGGAACGATGGACTCTCGTTCACCGAACTCAGGCGGGCAGTCGGCGTCCGCGACGCCGGACAGTTCAACTACCACCTCTCGAAGCTCCGCGACCGATTCGTCGTGAAACGCGACGAAAAGTACTACCCGCGCTACGCGGTTCTCCGTCTCGTCGGCGCGATACGCGAAGGGTCGTTCACCGAACGAACGGAACTGCGGTCGGAAACGCTCGAATACGACTGCCCGGGGTGCGATCGGTCGTTAACGGGAACCTACGAGGACGGGTTCGTGAAAATGGAGTGCGACGAACACGACATGCTGTTCCAAACGAGCGTCCCGCCGCAGGCCGCCGCGGGTCGGTCGGTGTCGGAGATAGTCGCGTTCGCCAACGAGGAAACCCAACACCACATACAGAAGGCGATAGACGGAACGTGTTTCATCTGTAGCGGGCCGATGTGCATCGATAAACCACACCGAAACAGTAGCGACCAACTCGTCACCGAACTCGGCTGTGAGTCGTGTTGGCTACAAATGCACCTTCCCGTCACCGCATCCGTCATCCGCCATCCCGCTGTCGTCTCGTACTTCTACGAACGTGGAATCGACGTTCGGACGGTTCCGGTCCTCTCGTTCGACTTCGTTTGGGACGACCTGACGGAGGTCGTGTCCGAAGAACCGTACCGGATTCGCGTTGACGTCGGCGAGGCGTCCGACGCGCCGACGCTGACGCTCGACGCGGAACTGAACGTAGTGGACATAGAGTAGCTACTGCAACCGCTTCGTCGTCTCCATCAGCGGATGGCGGGCGTAATCCACGACCTGAATGTCGTCGATGGTTTCGAGGCCCTCCTTGCGCGCCGTCTCGGCCATGCCGAGTTCGACCCGATGGTCGGTGATGATGATGTACGCGTCCATCTCCTCGATGTCGAGCCTGTCCGCCGCTTTCGCTCGGTGGTGGCCGTCCGCCAACAGGAGGGTGTTGCCGTTCTCGATGACGACCAGCGGTTCGGCCAGTCCGCGCTCCATCTCGTACACCCGACCCTCCAGTTCGTCGGCGTAGACTTTGCCTTGCGTCGGCACGAGATCGGCCAATCGAACCTTCCGGCGGCTCTGTGTCACCTCCGTGTCGTGGATGGATTCGAGGGTCCGCATGAGTTTGCCCACCTTCTCCGGCGTCACGCGCTCGATTTGGCTCCGGATGAAGTCCGTGTTGGTGATGATGCCGACGAGGTTGCCCGCGTCGTCCACGACCGGCAGTTTCTGGATGCCGGACCGGAGGATGACGCGCGCCGCGTCGTTGACCACCATGTCCGGATGGGCGACGATGAGTTCCTGCGTCATCACCTTGAAAATCGGTTCGCGGTCGTCCGCGAGCAGGAGGTCGCGCGCGCTGACGAACCCCTCGACGCGTCGGCCGTCACACACCGGGAATCCGTTGTGTCCGTCGCTTTCGGCGATCCTTCGGGCGACCTCTTCGACGGTCGCATCGGGGGAAACCGTCGCCACGTCGCGAGTCATGTACTCCTTGACTTTCGCTTTGATACCCTCGGTTCCGCCGTCGGAAGCGATGCGAACGCGCGACACCGCACTTCGGTCCGCTTCCTCCTCGCCCTCGTCCATGCAACGTACCGATGCCCCCGTGGGGCAAAAAGTTCCCGCCTGTCACTCGTCGTCGGCCAGTTGGATGTCGAACGCCGCGACCCGCTCGCGCTCCGCGTCGAAATCGTTGGGTCCCGGCCGCGACCGAACCGTCTCGAAGAACCGGTCGGTGATGATTTCCCCTACGATGGTCGAAAGCGACTCCTCCTCGTCGTCCTCGACCTCGCCGAGGAGACCCAGCGGAATCTGTGCCCCCGCCATGTCGGCGTGTCCGCCAGCACTGCCGATCTGTCCGAACGCGGCGCGCATGGTTTCCCCGAGGTCCACGTCCGTGCCGCGTGCGCGCGCGGAGACGTACACGGTCCCGTCCATGAACCCGAACACGAGCGTGACCGTCACGCCGTCCATGTTGAGCAACCGGTCTGCGGCCTGTGCGAGGGCGTCGCGATCGGAGAGTGCCCCGACACAACTCGCGAGTACCGTCCCGTCGAGTTCCCGGTTCCGAATCGCCCGGGAAATCGTCTCGAACGTGTCGGCGCTGACGGAGGGCGTCTCGACGCGCTCCAAGATGCTCGTATCTGCGTGGGGAAGCAGGAACGCCGCCGCCTCGAAGTCCGCAACGGACACCTCGCGTGTGAAATCCTTCGTATCGACGCGAATACCGTACAGCAACCCGGTCGCGATCCGTTCGTCGGGGCAGATATCGAGTCGCTCTAGGTGGCCCGCGAGCAACGAACTCGTCGCCCCCACACCGCTTCGAAGGTCGACGAAGCGCGCTTCGACCGGATGGTTCGGCGGGTGGTGGTCGATGACGACGTCGACCGGCATCTCCTCGGGAAGTTGGTCGTTGACGCCCGGACTGGAGTGGTCCACCAGCGCGATTCCACCGAACTCCGAGAGGTCGGCACCCTCGTCGACGTTTCGAAGGTTCAAATCGAGGAGGTTGACGAACGCGCGGTTTTCCTGGTGCGAAATCGCCCCGAAGTAGCAGGTTTCGGCCTCGGTGCCGACCGATTCCGCCATTCCCTCCAGCGCAACCGCGCTGGCGATGGCGTCCGGGTCGGGGTTGTCGTGCATGAAAATGCCGAGTTTGCCCTCGATGTCGCGAAGGGTTCGCTGAAGTTCGTGCGTTCGAAACGCGGTGTCTCCGGCGGTCAGCGGTAGCAAGTGGTCGACGAGCGCCGTGCCGGGGTCGATCAACTCGTCGGCGATGTCGGCGAGGTCCGCTCGTCTCTCCCTCGACGGCCCCTCGCCCGTATAGACGAGAAGGTAGGTGTCGGGATGGACCTCCCGCACCGCACGTGCGGCCCGCCAGTTTCGCTCGGGGTCGTCCCCGCAAACGAAGGCGAGATCGACTTCGGGTCGTTGCGCGACGACGTCCGGGTCCGTGGGGTCGCCCTGCGTCGCCGAGAGGCCCTCCGTGCGGAGCGTTTCGACTCTATTTTCGCTCTCGTCGACGACGACGAGACCCCCGGACCAATCGGCCACCGATTCAACGATGGCATGCCCGACGGAACCACAGCCGAGCATGAGCCGCGAAACCATCTTACCCCCGATTCATAGTCGGACACCTAAAACTTGTTGGGAATCCGCTTACAGCTCGAAAGCGTGAAAACCCGCCACTATAGCGCGCTTCCGTCGGATTTCGAGCGGCGAAGGGAGCGCGTTCGGCCACCGATTCAGCGGGCGGACGACCGGACTATCCGTCCGTCGCACCGCCATCGTCCGGGTTCGATGCGACGATCGGCGAGGGCCACAGTCGAAGACCGACGGCACCACCGAGGAATATCACGCCGAGCGCCGCGAGGGCGAGCAGGGGACTCGTCCCGTCCGCGATCCGACCGGTCGCCAACTCGATGGGGATTCGAACCAGCGCGTACACCATCGCGACGGCGCTCAGGACCGTCGCCCGGCCGCGCGACTCGATACGGTGATTGATGTAGCCGCTCGCGATCGGATTCGCGAGGGTCCGAGTCCCTCGCACGAGGAAGAACACGGGGAGTGCTAACAACGGAAGTGCGAGGGGAAGCAGGAACGCCACGGCAGTCACCAGTGGGAACGCGATGAGGGCGACCCGCGTCGTCAACCGCGTCTCGATTCGACCGGCGTACGAACTGGCCACCGCCCCGACGACCGCGAACCCCGCGTACAGGGGTCCGAGACCCGACGCGGAAACCGACAACCGCGTCACCGCTATCGGCTGGATGAAGTTCTCGGCGGTCATCGAGACGCCGACGAAGACGCCCATGTAGAGGACGAACGACCGGAGCGACGGCGAGAGGAGTTGCTCACGGATGACCGGCACCGCGTCGATGACGGTGAACGGTTCGACATCGGCGGCATGGGAGTTCGCGCCCGGAAAGGAGAGGAGGACCGGAACCCCGAATCCGATGAGTACCGCGCTGGCGAGAAACGGATAGCTCGCGTCGATGGCGTACAGTCCGCCCGCGACGAGCGACGTTCCGGCCATCGTCCACAGGTTGACCGCACCGCCCCTGCCGTGGACGTGGGTGTACAGGTCTCCGTCTCCACGCGTGTCGAGCATGTCGTAGAGCCACGCGTCCCCGTTCCCGGACTGGAACACGTTCGAAAACGACCAGAGAATCCAGACGACGGCGAACGTCGCGAACGAGTCCGCGAGAACGAAGCCGACGCAGGCGGCACACAGGAGGAGGGAACCGGTCAGCAGGCTGTTTCGATGGCCGATTCGGTCCCCGACGTATCCCGCCGGAAGTTCGCCGACGAGCGTCACGACCATGGCGACGGTGTTGAGGAGCGCTATCTGTGCGAACGAGAGTCCCTCGTTCCGAAGGTACAGGACGAGAATCGGCCAAATCAATCCGAACGTGACGGTGGCACGGTACAGATAGTATTTGCAGACGAACCACGGCGGCAGTCCGTTCCGCCGGTTCATGGGGCCCGCGCTCTCACTATCGTTGCCGATTCGTGGGGCGAAGGGACGTTCATGGGCCGCATTTCGAGGACCCGGATAAATTCCTTCCGCTGTCGCTCGACAGCGGGCGTAGGGAAACGTCGAAACGCAAAAAACGGGAGCGAAAACGAATTTCCGTGGCGTTCAGGCGAACAGCGCGGCGGCGGCGTTGTACGCCGTGTCCGCCACGGGCCCGAACGCGAACAGCAACGCGACCGTCATGACCGCGGCCGCGACGACGGCCACGTAGAGGCCGGTCGGCGTGCTTCGAATCGTGAAGTCGCCCTCCGGGTCCTCTATCCACATCGCCTTCACGACGCGACTGTAGTAGAACAGCGACAGTGCGCTGTTGATCGCGCCGACCGCGGCGAGCCACCAGAATCCGGCACCGACCGCGGCACCGAACAGGATGTACTTGCTCATGAACCCTGCACCGACCGGGAGACCGGCGAGGTTGAACAGGAAGACGGTCATGGCGAGGCAGGCAACGGGAGCCTTCTCCGACAGTCCGTTGTAATCCTCGAACGTCCTGCCGACGCCCCAGTGTTCGACCAGCGCGATGAACAGGAACGCACCCGTGTTCATGAAGCCGTAGACGAGCAGGTGGAGCATCGCACCGCCCATCACCCAGTCGTTGTTACCGCCCGTGAGCGCGGCCAGTCCGATGAGCACGTAGCCCGCGTGTCCGATCGAGGAGTACGCGAGCATCCGTTTCACCTTGTCCTGCGTGGCGGCCGCGAAGTTACCGAGCGTCATCGTGACGAGGGCGAGGATCTGGAAGGCCAACACCCAGTCGATGGTGGAGCCGACCTCGCCGATCGGGAACGCGGTGACGAACACGCGGAAGGCGACGGCGAACCCGGCGGCCTTCGAGGCCGACGAGAGGAAGCCCGAAATCGGTGCGGGCGCGCCTTCGTACGCTTCCGGTGCCCAGAAGTGGAACGGCACGGAGGCCGTCTTGAACGCGAAGCCGCCGAGCACCATCAGCACGCCGACACCGAGGACGCCGCCCAGACCTTCGAAACCGCTTCCGAGCGTGGACGCGATGAGGTCCAGTTGCAGGTGTCCGGTGACGCCGTACACGAGGCTGATACCGTAGGCGAAGATGGCCGACGAGAGCGCACCGATGAGGAAGTACTTGAGACCCGCCTCGACGCTTCCGCGGTTCTTCTTCAGCACCGCGACGAGCGCGTAGGACGGGAGGCTGGCCAGTTCGAGGCTGATGAACACCGTGGCGAGGCTGTTCGAACTCGCCATCAGCGTCATCCCGGTCGCCGCGAGGACGACCAGCGAGTAGTACTCCGCCTGATAGGAGTTGCCCTTCAGGTAATCGTAGCTCGCGACGCTGACCAGCGCCGTGACGCTGGTGAAGATGAGCACGAAGAACAGGCTCATCGTGTCGACGACCATCGCGCTCCCGTAGAGCGTGATGGGGTTCTCGCCCGTACCGGAGGCGAGGAACCACGCCGCTAGACCGCCCGCGACGACCGCGCCGAGGGTCGAGATACCCGCGAGAATCGGATTGTCCCGCGTGTTCGGGTAGATGCTGTCCACGACCAGCAACAGCAGCGCCGTCAGGGCGAGGACGATGGCGGGCGCGAGTGCGGCCCAGTCGGGCCACGCGAGTGCCGCCATCAGGCACCACCTCCGGCGAGGAGCGCCATTTCACCCACGGCGTCCTGAATCATGTGGTAGAAGATGTTCGGTTGAACACCCAGCAGGATGACCAGCAGGATGAGGACCACGAGGGGAGCGACGTCGTGGAACGCCGCGCGCCCGACCTCGTAGTCGGTTTCGAGCCGGAACGGCCCGAACAGCGTTCTCTGCATGGCGAACAGCAGATAGCCCGCCACGATGACGATGCCGAACATCGCCGCCGCCGTGAACAGCGCGAGCGCGTTGCCCGCGAGTACCGTCGAGTTGAAGGCCCCGACGAAGATGAAGAACTCCGCCGCGAACCCTGCCATCAGCGGCAGTCCCATGTAACCGAACGCGCCCGCCACGAACACCGCGACCGTGACCGGCATCTTGTCCGCGAGTCCGGACATGTCCGAGACCATCCGGGTGTGGGTGGTGTTGTAGATGACGCCGACCGCCATGAACATCAGACCCGAGATGAGACCGTGGGCGACCATCTGGAAGGTCGCACCGCCGACGCCGTACATGTTGAACGCGACGAGTCCGAGGATGACGTACCCCATCGAGGAAACCGAGGAGTACGCCACGATACGCTTCAGGTCGGACTGGGCCAACGCGAGCAGCGCACCGTAGATGACGCTCACGACCGCCACGAGGGCGATGATGAACGCGTAGTCCTTCGCCACGCCGGGAAGCATGGTGAAGTTGAATCGGAGCAGCGCGTAGGTACCCATCTTCAGCATGACGCCCGCCAGCATGATGGACACCGGCGTCGGCGCTTCGACGTGAGCGTCCGGCAGCCACGTGTGGAACGGGACTATCGGGACTTTCACGCCGAAGCCGATGAACATCGCGAAGAACGCGAGGGCCTTCAGCGTGCCAGCGCTGATGCCGCCGAGGCTTCCCAACTCCCCGCCGTTCAACGCCATCGCGATGGCGGGCATATCGAGCGACGTGATGGAGTCGCCCAGTCCGAAGACGAGGCCGATGAACCCGATGAACATCAGCAGCGAGGCGACGTTGGTGTACACGAAGAACTTGATCGCCGCGTACTTGCGCCGCGGGCCGCCCCAGATACCGATGAGGAAGTACATCGGGACCAGCACCATCTCCCAGAAGATGAACCAGATGAAGAAGTCGAGCGCCGAGAAGACGCCGAGGAGGCTCATCTCCATGAAGAGCATCAGACCGAAGAACTGGCTCTGGCGGGACTGAATCGGCGTCCACGCCGCGAGAATCGCGAGCGGCGTGAGCACCGTCGTCAACACCAACAACGGCATGCTGATGCCGTCGAGTCCGACGTGCCAGTTCAGCGCGTAGGGGCCGAACGTGACCCACTTGAACGTCTCTTCGAAGGCGAGGGTTCCGCCCAGCAGGGCGTTCCCGCTGCCGTCGAAGGCACTGTACATCCAGATGCTCCCGGCCGCGGGGAGCAGGCTCAGCACGAACGCGAGTTTCCCTGCGATCTTATCCGGCGCAAGGAACACCGCGAACGCACTCACCAAGGTTACCGCGAGAAGTGCTTCGACTATCATCTAGAACCAACCTCCCGTGAAGCCGAGGACGAGAAGCAGGACGACGAACGACAGCGTGAGCAACAGCGCGTAGTTCGTCACGACACCGCTCTGGATGCGCTTCACTCGGCTTCCGCCGAACAGGCTCACGCTGGAGACGCCGTTGACCACGCCGTCGATGACGCCTTGGTCGAACTTGTCCGCCGCGCGCGAGATGGGGAGCGTGACCCCGTTCGCGAGCCAGACCTGATACTCGTCCTGGTAGTAGTTGTTGAACAGGAGCGTCTTCGCGCTGCCCAACTTGTCCGTGTGTTCGACGGGTTCCGGGACGTTGTAGAGCACCCACGCCAGTCCGAGACCGGCGAGTGCGAACGCGAGCGAGATGCCGCCCGAAACGAGTCCGGAGAACTCCGCCGGGTCGCCGTACGTTGCGGCGCTGTTGATGAGTTCTTCATAGTGGTGGGCACCGGTCGCGCTGACCGGTCCGTTGAGCCACGCGTGAAGGTACTCGATGTGGGCACCCGTCAGTTCCGCGACCAGCGTCATGTTGACGAGACCGATGACGGTGGCGAGGATGCCGAGGACGACGAGCGGGAACTTCACGTTCCAGCGCACGCCGTGCGGGTTCCGTGCCGTGTCGCTCCGGGGTTCACCGTGGAAGGTCAGGAAGACCATCCGGAAGGTGTAAAAGCCGGTGAAGAACACGGCGACGAGACCCATCGCGTACGCTCCGAGAAGGAGCGGGTTGCCGCCGAGGCCGTGGACGAGCGCCTCGTAGAGCACTTCGTCCTTCGACCAGAAGCCGGCGAACGGGAAGATGCCCGCGAGCGCGAGAGAACCGGCGAGGAACGTCCAGTAGGTCACGGGCATCCGGTCCTTGAGACCGCCCATGTCCCACATGTTCTCGTTGTGGTGCATGGCGATGATGACCGACCCCGCTCCGAGGAACAGGAGCGCCTTGAAGAAGGCGTGGGTCATCAGGTGGAAGGTCGCCGCGACGTAGCCACCCGACCCCAGCGCGAGCATCATGTACCCGTACTGGGAGATGGTGGAGTACGCGAGCACCTGTTTGATTTCGCGTTTGACGACGCCCATCGTCGCCGCGAACAGCGCCGTGAAGCCGCCGATGAACGCGATGATGGCGAGCACCTGCGGGAGCAGGGCGTAGAAGCCGTACATGCGCGCGACGAGGTAGACACCCGCCGCGACCATGGTCGCGGCGTGAATCAGTGCGGAGACGGGCGTCGGGCCTTCCATCGCATCGGGAAGCCACGTGTGGAGCGGGAACTGCGCCGATTTCCCGACGACACCGCCCAACACGAGCAGGCCGACGATGTTGAACCACATCTTCGGTTCGAGACCGAAGAGGGTGGTCACTTCGCCCGCACCACCCGCGCCCTCACCGTGGCCGAGGGCCTGTTCCGCCATGTGCACGAACGAGTGGTCGCCTGCGAACTGTGCCGTGCCGAAAGTTGCGAACACCGCAACCACGCCGATGAGGAAGAAGTAGTCACCGAAGCGGGTGACGAGGAACGCCTTCTTCGCGGCGCTCGGCGGGCCGGGTTGGCGGAACCAGAACCCGATGAGCAGGTACGAACACAGGCCGACGAGTTCGAAGAACATGAACGCCATCAACAGGTTGTCCGCGAAGACGAACGCGAGCATGCTGAAGGTGAACAGGCCGAGACCGGCGTAGTACCGCGGCAGGCCGGTTTCGCCCTCGTCGTTCATGTATCCGAGGCTGAAGATGTGGACGAGACACGCGACCAGTGAGACGATGACGAGCATCATCGCCGACAGCGGGTCGAGGAAGATTCCGAAGTGCAGGTTGAAGGTATCGAGGCCTTCGACCCACACGATGGTCTCATGGTAGGATTCGCCTCCAGACACCGTGATTAATACCCACAGCGACAGGAGGAGCGACCCGGCGGTCGCGACGATGCCCGGAATCGCGCCACCCTTGGGTAGCATCTTGCGGGCGTACTCGCCGCCGAACAGTGCGATCAGGAACGATACGAACGGCAGGAGTGCGATTACCGGTGCCAGTTGGAATGCTGTTGCCGCCATTGTTACCACCTCATAGTCGTCGCTTGGGACACGTCCACGTCGTTGAAGTTACGATACAACACGAGGATGATACCGATTCCCACTGCGACTTCCGCGGCGGCGAGCGCCAGCGTGAACAGACTGAACGTCTGCCCGGTCAGGTTGCCGTGATAGCTGGAGAACGCGACGAGGTTGATGTTCGCCGCGTTCAGCATCAACTCGACGCTGATGAGGAACATCAGCGCGTTCTTCCGGGTCAGGATACCGAACAGTCCCGAACAGAACACGGCGGCGGAGAGCAACAGGTAGTATTCGACCGGTACCATTACTCCTCGTCACCTCCGGAGTTTCGACCGCCGTCAGCCATGACCGCCGTCGAAGTTCCGCTCTCGCTGCTTTCGCCGTCGTCGCGGGTGGCGAGCATCACTGCACCCACCAGCGCCGCGACGAGCACGAGGTCGATTATCTCGAACGCGACGAGGAATCCCTCGCTCTGGACGAGCGCGTCACCGCCGACGTTTCCGATGTTGAACATCGCATAGCCGATGCTCGCCGTGATGTTGGCTCCGTTCGCGAAGCCGCTTGCGTCGCCGAACGACGCGCCGAGGAACACCACGGCGAGGATGACGAACAGCGCCACCGCGACGACGCCGGGAAGCATCGTACTGGGGTCACGCATTCGCGGCCGTGATGTCATGCGTTAGTCACCTCCTCTGTACTTGATTGACGTGTGAGCATGATGGCGAACGTTATCAGGATGAGAACCCCGCCCACGTAGACGAGGATCTGCATCGCCGCAACGAATTCCGCCTGTAACATAACGTAATGGATGGCGAAGCTCAGCAACGAAAGGCCGAGCAACAACGCCGAATGCCACACGTCCCGCACCAGGACGGCGCCCACGCTACTCGCCACCGTCAGGATGGCGAACAACGCGAACGCGATCATTTCATATGCCATTTCAGTCACCTTTGGGTTCGGGTAAACGCCCTTTCAAGATTTCGAGACGGGCGTAATTACTGGTAATCGACCGCTCCTTCGCCCTCTCCTATCCACGCGCTCCGATCCGGTTCACGCGATTCGAGTGGGTCGATGTCTTTGTACCAGGGGACGTTCTTCAACTGTTCTTTGTTGTACACCAAGTCGTCCTTCGTGTCACCCGTGAACTCGAAGTTCTGGGTGAGCAGAATGGCGTCGACCGGGCACACTTCCTCGCAGAGTCGGCAGTAGATGCACTGGCCGACGTGGAGGTTGTACTGTTCGCCGTTGCGCTGGTCGTCCTGAACGATCTGAATCGTGTCGTTCGGACAGACGTTCTCGCACTGGCGACACCAGATACAGCGCTCTTGGCTGAACTTGTGAATCCCACGGAAGCGTGGGCTTACTTCGGGCGGGACGTCCGGGTATTCGACCGTGAACGTCGACCCGTCCAACGCGTGCTTCATCGTCGTTGCCATCGATTTGAGTAGTCCGATCATAGCACCACCCCCACGATGATGGCCGTGAGAACCAGGTTGGCGAACGAGAGCACCAGCATGCCCTTCCAACCGATTTCGATGAGTTGGTCGATGCGGACACGCGGGAGCGCGGAGCGCGCCCACTGCGTGAACAGGAACACCGCCCAGATCTTCACCGTGAACCAGACGAATCCGATGGAACCCGACGCGGGGCCGTCCGGACCGCCGAGGAACAGCGTGGCGATTATCGCACCGCCGAGGAAGATGTGGATGAACTCGCCGAGGTAGAACAGCACGAAGTACACGCTGGAGTACTCCGTCTGATATCCGGCGACGATTTCCGTCGGCGCTTCCGGCGTGTCGAACGGGTTACGCCCGACTTCCGCGAGGTTCGCCGCGAGGAACAGCACGAACGCGAACGGGTTCACGAACGCGTACCACGACGGAATCGCGATGCCGCCGATGGAGATGAGCGTCTCCTGCTGTTGAGCGACGATTTGGCTCATCTGGAGCGTCCCCGTGAAGAGGACGACCGATGCGGCCGTCACGACGAGCGGAATCTCGTACGCGATGTTCTGTGCCACCGCGCGGAGACCGCCGAGAAGCGAGTACTTGTTGTTCGACGCGTAACCACCCATCACCAGTCCGAGCGTGGCGATGGAGGCAACGGCGAACACGTACGCCAGCCCCGTCTCGGGGTCAGCGAGTTGCAGATTGATGCCGAAAAGGGAACCCATCGGAATGACCGCGAAACCGAGCAGCGCCGAACCCGCCATGATGACGGGCGCGAGGTCGAACGCCGGACGGTCCGCACCCTCCGGGATGATGAGTTCCTTCGACAGCAACCGCACCGCGTCGGCCACGATGATGAACAGGCCGAACGGCCCGACACGATTGACCGCGATACGGTCGGTGAACGCCGCGGTGATCTTCCGCTTCGCCCACGGACCCGCGAACGCCGTCATCGTCAGCATGATTGTGCCGATGACGGCCGCCGCGATGAGCGCCGAGAGGAGCTCTATCGGCGCACCGGGGTTGTTGCCGCCCAGCGCGCGTGCTATCTGCTCGGGCAGGAGGACCGGACTCGACCCCTGTAGCGGGACCGGATTCATCGGTCGACCTCCCCGAGAATCACGTCGAGGCTGCCGAGGGTGGCGACGAGGTCGGGGATGTACTCCCCGTTGGACATCTCGCCGAGCGGCGCGAGGTTACAGAAACACGGGCTCCGAATCTTGAATCGGCCGGGCTTGTCCGTCCCGTCCGAGCGGATGTAGATGCCGAGTTCCCCTTTCGCGCCCTCCACCGCGCGGTACGTCTCCGTGTCCGCGTCCGGTTTGAGCGTCCGAGGGACGTTGGATTGAATCTCGCGTTCGTCCTCGGGCCAGTCTTCGAGCAGTTCCACACACTGTTCGATGATCTTCGCCGACTCCTCGACTTCGCGCATCCGAACGAGGAGGCGCGCGTAGTTGTCACAGCCGTCCTCGGTGACGACGTTCCAGTCGAGTTCGTCGTAGTAGCCGTACGGGTCGTCGCGACGCAGGTCGTAGTCGATACCCGATGCGCGAGCGACGGGACCCGTGACGCCGTACTGTTTTGCGACCTCGGGGGCCAGTTCCCCGGTCCCGATGGTCCGAATCTGGAACAGTTCGTTGCCCGTGATGAGGTCGTGGTACTCCTCCAGAGCCTCCGGGAGGCCGTCGAGGAAGTCCCGGGTCTTGTCGAAGAACTCCTCTCGCGGTTCCGGGATGTCCCAGACGACGCCGCCGAGGCGGAAGTAGTTGAACATCATGCGCTGGCCGGTGAGGTCCTCCAGTATGTTCTGGACGATTTCCCGGTCGCGCATCGCGTACATGAAGATAGCAGTGAAGTCGCCGTAGATGTCGAGACAGAACGTCCCGAGCGCCAACATGTGCGACGCGATGCGGCAGAGTTCCGCCCCCATCGTCCGGATTATCTGTGCGTACTCCGGCACGTCGATGTCGTTCAGGTCCTCGGCCACGCGCGCGTAGGCCCACTCGTTGAGCAGGCCGGCGGACGCGTAGTCCCAGCGGTCGGGGTACGGCATGATTTGATGCCGGTACGTTCCGTTCTGGGCCATCTGCTCCTCGCAGCGGTGGAGGTAGCCGATGTCGGGATCGACATCCGCGACCTGTTCGCCGTCGAGCGTCGTCTTCAGGTGCAACACACCGTGCGTCGCCGGGTGGTGTGGACCGATGTTGAGGAACATCGTGTCCGACTCTCGGTCGTAGTGGTCGTCCTGAATCGGGTTTTCGTACTCGTTGAACGAGACGATCTGTGGCCGGTCCTGATCGTAGTTCCGCGCCAAGGGGTGGCCCTGCCACGTCTCGGGGAGGAGGATACGACGAAGGTCGGGGTGACCCTCGTAGTCGATACCGACGAGGTCGTATGCTTCCCGCTCGTGCCAGTCGGCGGCCCGGTAGACGGGTTCGGCCGACTGGTTTGCCGGGGCACCTCGCGGCGACGGGACGACGACGCTGGCTTCCTGCGTCGGGTCGTCGTACTTCTTCAGATGGTAGATACTCTCGTAGCGGTCCTCGTAGTCCTGTGCCGTGACCATCGAGAGGTGGTCGAATCCGGCCTCGTCGCGCAGGATGGTGAGTGCGTCCTGCACCTCGTCGGGTCGAACGACGAATCCGGGCGCGTTGAGATGCTCGTCGCGGCCGATGACGTGGTCGCCGAGCAGGGCGGCGAGTTGATCGCCGTCAAGTTCCCGCGCCGCCGGCACTTCGTGTTGCGAACTCATGGTGAATCAGCCCAGTTGTAGCGCATGACCAGCGAGTCCTCGTCGATCTGGTCCGCGAGCGTGTCCACCAACTCGTCCTGTTCCAGGTCCTTGAACTGTTCCAGTTCGTAGGGCTTGACCGTCACCGGACTGGTCTCGCCGTTGGCGATGCGCTCCTGAAGCTTGACGACGCCGTAGACGAGCGCCTCCGGTCGCGGCGGGCATCCGGGAACGTGAATGTCGATCGGGATGACCTCCTCCGCGCCCTTGATGACGTTGTACCCCTCCTGGAACGGGCCACCGCTGATGGCGCACGATCCCATGTTCACGACGAACTTGGGTTCGGGCATCTGGTCGTAGACGCGCTTCATCCGCGGCGCGAACTTCGAGACGATCGTCCCGGGGACGATCATCACGTCGGCCTGCCGCGGCGACGCACGCGGGACGCCGGACCCGAAGCGGTCCAAGTCGTGTTTGACCGCATACGTGTGCATCATCTCGATGCTACAGCAGGCGATACCGAACTGTAGCATGAACATCGACGACCCCCGCACCCAGTTCATGAACTTGTCGAACTTCGTGAGGATGAACGGCGACGCGCCGAACGCCTCCCGAAGTTTCGAGTTGAAGCGGTCATCGACACCCCCGCCCATCCGAGCCTCGCGGGTTTTCGTTTGGGGTGCTGTACTACCGTGTATGTATTCCCGTGGTTCGTTGCTCATTGTTCCATACTCCGTTGCGTTCCGCGGGGGCTACGAACCCACCGCACCGCTCCGTTGCGCCAAGCCCACGCGAGGCCGACGACGAGAACCGCGATGAAGACCAACATCGGGACGAGCACCGTCGCAAGGCTGACACCGCTGTCGATAGCGTTGCGATAGATGACGGTCCAAGGGAAGATGAGGACCGTCTCGATGTCGAAGACGACGAACAGCAGCGCAACCATGTAGTACTGAATGTTGAACCGAATGCGCGTCGTCCCGGTTGGAATCTCACCGCTCTCGTAGGTGGCGGATTTTCCCTGTTCAGGCACGCTCGGTCTGAGGAGACTCGACACAGCCATCATACTGAATGGTATGGCGAGTCCCACGAGCACTAGCGCGCCAATGGCTACCCATGGATTCATTACCGATTTTCTCCTAGCAGGCGGTGTTTTGTGAGCGCACCCCTATAAGCATTGATTCTTGAGATTATAGCCGGACAGCGCCGCTATCGCCCGCATTCGGGTAACTAACGCTTTCTATTCAGAAACGCCCCCTTTCTCCCCGACGAACGGACAGTCAAATCGAGATGAATTAATCGAAAAATATCGGTTAGTCGCCGTCGCGGAACGCGGGCGTTCCCGCCTCGTGGAGCCGGCGTGAGACGGTTCCCACGTCCGTCTGCAAGTCGTCGTGGTAGGAAACCAATCGTTTTCGGAGGTCGTCGTGTTCGCGCGCGAGGATTTGCACGGCCGAGAGCGCGGCGTTGAACGACTTGCCCGCGTCCACGGCGACGATGGGCGCGCCGGTCGGCATCCCGATGACCGACGAGACGGATTTCTCCTGCACGGGAACGCCGATGACGGGGAGCGGGTACGCCAGCGATGCGGTCATGTTCGGCAGGTCGGCGGACTTGCCGCCCGCACCGGCGATGATGACGTCCAGACCGCGCGCCTCGGCCGTCTTCGCGTAACTGTACATCAACTCCGGGGTTCGGTGGGCCGAGACGACGTAGGTCTCGAACGTGAATCGCGCGTCCGGCGGGTTCTCGTCGTCGGTCACTTCCTCGAAGCCGAGTTCGGTGAGCGCGTCGTAGGCCCCCGACATCACGTCCAAGTCGGAGTCGCTTCCCATGACGATGCCGACCTCGGGCGTCTCCTCCGTCGGTCGGTCGCGGTTCGCTTCGGCTTCGAACTGTTCGATGAGCGTGGTGACGGATTCTGCGGTGGTCATTGGAACGAGAGTGAGTCGGTGAGTTCGCGCGTGGTTTCGAGCAGGTCGGTGAGCGTCGATTCGTCGTCCGCATCGAGGTCGTCGCCGACGAGCGTGACGTGACCCATCTTCCGGAGCGGGCGAACCTCGCGTTTGCCGTACCAGTGGAAGGCAGCGCCGTCGGTCGAGAGCACGCCCTCGACTCCGGAGAGGTCGGCGGATTCGGGTTCGTCGACGTCGCCGAGGACGTTCGAACTCACGACCGGACTGCGGAGGTCCGTCGCCCCGAGCGGATAGCCGAGGACGCCGCGGGCGTGCTGTTCGAACTGGGAGGTCAGCGCGCCCTCGATGGTGTAGTGGCCGGAGTTGTGCGGCCGCGGTGCGATTTCGTTGACGAGAATTTCACTCTCCGCCGCTCGCGGGTCGCGTTGCTCCCCGCTCGACGTTTGCGAGGCGCTTCGCGCCTCGCACTCAAATAGCTCGATTCCGTACGTCCCGCGCCCGGAGAGGGCCGAAAGCACCTCGTGGGCGACGTCTTCGGCGCGTTCTCGGACCTCGTCGGAGGTCCGAGCGGGAACGACGGTCTGCCGGAGGATTTCCTCCTCGTGGACGTTCTCGCCGACGGGGAACGTCGCCACCTCGTCGTCGCCCTTGACGGCGATGACCGAGAGTTCGCGCTCGAAGGGGACGAACTCCTCGACCATCAACTCGCCCGAGACCTGCGAGAGCGCGTCGTCCACGTCGTCCTCGTCCTCCACGGGGACGTTTCCGCGACCGTCGTAGCCGCCGCGCCGCGCTTTCAGCATCATCGGGTAGCCGAACTCCTCGCCCGCTTCGAGGAGGTCCTCTCGGGAGTCGACGGGTCGGAAGTCGGGCACCGGAATTCCGCGGTCCTGTAGCGCACGCTTCTGGACGAGTTTGTCCTGAATGGTCCGGAGCGTCGCCGGGTCCGGGTGGACCGGCACGTCGTACTCCTCGCTGACCGCTTCGAGCACGTCGGGGTCCGCGAGTTCGATTTCGAAGGTCAGCGCGTCGCTTCGCTCGGCCAGCTCTCGAATCGCCTCCTCGTCGTCGAAGTCGCCGACGATCTGGTCGCGGGCGACGAGCGATGCCGGGCAGTCGGGTGTCGGGTCGAGAACTATCAGTTCGACGCCGAGCGGGGACGCCGCCTCCGCGAGCATCCGACCGAGTTGACCGCCGCCGACGACGCCGAGGGTAAGCGGTGATGCCGTAACCATGTTGTCCGAAAGCTATCCCTGTGGGTGCATAAGATTTGCCAACTACGACTAGGAATGAACACGAACGTGCATCGCTTTATGGGCGGATTACGCGGCTCGGTTCGCCTTCCGAAGCGCGCTTTCCTTGATGTAAATCGTCGTCGGCGCGCCCCAGAGCGTGAGTTTGTGGTCGTAGACGCGGTAGCCGTCGAGGTACTTCGCGACGTCCTTCTTGTGTGACGTCCGCGTGATGACGACCGGCGGTTGGCGGGTTTGGAGGGTTTCGTTCTTCAACGTGCTGTCAACGTTCGCGTCCACCATCTCGGTGTACCACGGGAGCGGGAGGCGGTTGTACCAGCCGCCTTGGCCGCGCACGCTATCGATGTTACCCTCGGCCGGGACGTAGAACACGTAGTTACTCTGATCGTCCACGTAGCCGTAGTACAGCACGTCGGTCCCTCCCTCGTTCGCTTTCGACACCTGCTGTACCTTCTCCATCGTCGGTTTGATATCGGCAGCCGGTTGTCCCCACTGGACGATGTCGTTGTGGCGTTGTCCGCCGAACACGCTCGGCGTGTCGGGGTCTTGGGGATGCATGTAGACGACGGTCGTCGCAGGAAAGAGGATCAGTACGACGAGAACGAGGGATATGACACCCGTCGCGCTCGTTCCGATCCGGTCGCCGTCCTCGTACGCTTCCCGTCCCCAGCGGTAGATGATTCCCGCACCGACGGCTGCGGGGATCATGAGCGGGACGATGGCGTGCACCGTCACCCACCCGGCCTGGATGTCGGTCACGAGCGGGTAGCCGAGGATGCTCACCACGCCCCAGTAGAACGCGAACGAAACGAGGTCGCGCGGGCGGTCATCAACGTATCGTGCCGCGATAAAGCCGAGAACGGAGAGGACGACGACGACGAGCGCACCCTGTTCGAGGACTGTGATGAAGTGTTCGAGGAAGGGGAGGTAGGCGTGGCCTTGGCTCTTGACCCACTGACCGGTGAACTCGTTCCACGAGCCGACCGTCGCCTCCGAAATCACCGCGCCGAACATCCCCGGGTTCGAGAACGCCTTCCACAGTCCGGGGCCGCCGGTGCCGTTCGCCCGAGGCGCGTAGAAGTAGACGATGATGACGAAGAACTCCACCAGCGCGACGAGGATGTGCGGAGCGAATCGAAGGAGCCCCCGACCGGTTTCTTTGGTCGTGTCGACGAACGTCTCGGTCCATTTCCGGTCGTGGTTCCGGGAGAGGAGCAGGCGATGATCGAACAGCAGGACGAGCGCTCCGAGCCACGCGAGGACGTACAGAATGGCGTTTTCCTTCGTCGTGAAGCCGAGCGCCAACGCCGCGGTTCCGGCGTAGAGGTATCGCGCCTTCCCGGTCGCCTGTGCGCGGAGGTAGAAACCGAGCGCGAACACCATGAACGCCGCGAGCAACACGTCGTACCGCATGAATCGCGAATAGTAGAGGACGACGGGGTTCACGGCGAGGAAGAACGCGAACGCCACCATCTCGGAGTCGCCGAGGTGGTCGCGGTAGAGCCACGCGGCCAGCGGCACCAGTCCGGTGACGAGTGCCACCGGCAGACGCGCCACGAAGTCGCTCGCGCCGAACAGTTCGAACAGGACGCTGTTCACCTGCGGGAAGAATGGCCCGTGAATCGGCGGATAGTAATTCCAGACGCCGGTCTCCTGATAGCGGAGTATCCAGTAGCCGACGCGGGCTTCGTCCCAATGGGCGAACCGGGTGCCGAGACCGAAAAGCCGGAGCGCTAGTGCTAGCACCGTAATGGCACAGATGAAAGCGAAACCCCGGTTTCGGGCCGTCCACCCGGTCAGCGGGTGTTCGCTCGAACTCATTGTTTCCCTCAAGACGTAGCGGGGATACAAGCCTTGCGGAGAGCGGTAGTTCTTTTAGCCGTGCTGGCTTCCCGCCACACATGGTAACGCTCGGACTCGTCGTCGCGGAGTTTAACGCGCCGATAACGGAGCGGATGGAGGCGTCGGCGCGCGAGGCTGCCGCCGAGCGAGGTGCAGAAATCCTCGAAACGCTACACGTGCCCGGCGCGTACGATTCGCCGCTCGCGGCGGACCGTCTCGCCCGCCGGGACGACATCGACGGGGTCGCGGTTCTCGGTGCTGTCATCACCGGCGACACCGACCACGATCACGTTATCACGACCGCGACGACCCAAAAGCTCACCGACGTCAGCCTGAAGCGGGACACGCCGGTCGCACTCGGTATCACCGGCCCCGGCATGTCCGCGGCGGAGGCCCGCGAGCGTACCGACTACGGTGCACGGGCGGTCGAAGGTGCACTCGATTTAGTGGAGGAACTACAATAATGGACTTCTCGGACAGGATTCAACGTGTCGAACCGAGCGCGACGCTGGCTATCAGCAGCCTCGCGTCGGAACTGAAAGCCGATGGCGCGGACGTCATCGACCTGAGCGTCGGCGAACCCGACTTCCCGACGCCGGCGAACGTCGTGGAAGCGTGTGAAACCGCGATGGAGGACGGACATACCGGGTACCCGTCGTCGAAGGGCGTCCCGGAACTCCGCGAGGCCATCGCGGAGAAACTGCAAGGTGACGGCCTCCCGTACGAGGCGGACAACGTCATCGTCACCCCCGGCGCGAAGCAGGCGCTCTACGAAACAGTACAGACCGTCGTCGACGACGGGGACGAGGTCGTCCTCCTCGACCCGGCGTGGGTGTCCTACGAGGCGATGGTCAAACTCGCGGGCGGCGACCTGAACCGCGTGGACCTCGCCCCACACGACTTCAAACTCGAACCCGCTCTCGACGACCTCGCCGAGGCCGTCTCGGACGACACCGAACTGCTCGTCGTCAACTCGCCGTCGAACCCGACCGGCGCGGTCTACTCCGACGCCGCGCTGGAAGGCGTCCGCGATTTGGCGGTCGAACACGACATCACGGTCATCAGCGACGAGATTTACGAGCGGATAACCTACGGCGCGGAGTTCACCAGCCTCGGAACCCTCGACGGCATGTTCGAGCGCACGATAACGGTCAACGGCTTCTCCAAGGCCTACTCCATGACGGGGTGGCGACTCGGCTACCTCGCCGCGCCGGAGGAGTTCGTCTCGGAGGCGGCGAAACTGCATTCACACTCCGTCTCCGCGGCGACGAACTTCGTCCAGCACGCGGGTCTGGAAGCGCTGGCGAACACCGAGGACGACGTGAACGAGATGGTCGAGGCGTTCCACGAGCGCCGCGACCGCCTCGTCGCCCTGCTGAAACAACACGACGTGGACGCCGGAACGCCCGACGGGGCGTTCTATCTGATGATTCCGGTGGGCGAGGCGCAACGGGCCTCGGATGCGAGCGGGGAGCAAAGCGACCCGCGAGCGGACGACCAGCAGTGGTGTGAGGACGCACTGGAGCAGGCCCACGTCGCCACGGTTCCGGGCAGTGCTTTCGGTGCGCCCGGCTACGCTCGTATCTCCTACGCCGCGAGCCTCGACCGAATCGAGGAAGCTGTCGAGCGGTTAGTCGAGAGCGACCTGCTGTAGCGGGAGCGGACTGTTTTCGACCGTCAAGCAGACCGAACCGTCGCTGGACGGGTAGGGCGAAACCACGATTTTTGTCACCTCGAACCACACTGGTTCCGGTCTCCGATATAAATCTACGGACGGAAACAGCACCCCGTCGGGAGAACTCCCTCGTTTAGCGATTCCGTAGGACGAACCGGTTGGCGATGTAGACGCCGACGGCCGCGCCGATTGCCGGGAAGAGGGAGGACACGACGGCTCGCTGAAGACCATATTCGAACGCGAATAGCGAAACGAGCATGACCACGACGTATCCGGCGGCGAATACGACGAGTGCACGCCGTCTTGGAGAGCGGGCCATCAGTCCTCGCCTCAGACGCCCATTCCCATCAGGTGACTGCGGAGAACGTCGTCGTCCTTGTTGCCTTCGCCGGTGTTGAGGATGACGACGGTATCGTCCTCGTCGAACTCCCCCCGTTGTGCGAGTTCCCACGCGCCGCTGGCGGCGGCGGCGCAGGTCGCGCCCATCTCCAAGCCCTCCTTCTGTGCGACCGCGACCGCCGAGTCGAGGATGTCCTCGTCGCTGGTCGCCACCGCGCCGCCGTCGCTCTCGCGGAGCGCGTCCAGAATCATGGGACTCGCGCCGGGGTCTGGAATCTCGATGCCGCCGCAGATGGTGTCCGGCGTCTCCCACGCCTCGTGAACGTCCGTGCCCTCCTCCCACGCCTTCACGATGGGCGCACACCCGGTCGCTTGGGCGGCGTACATCGCCGGGAGGTCGTCGGTGAGCCCCAAATCGCGGAACTCCTTTGCGGCCTTGTGCATGCCGATCAGACCGACGCCGCCGCCGGTCGGGTAGACGATGGCGTCGGGGACGTCCCAGTCCATCTGCTCGGCGATTTCGTAGAACATCGTCTTCTTGCCCTCGTGGCGGTAGGGCGTGACGAACGTCTTGACGGAGTACCAGTTGTCCTCCGCTTCCATCGCGTCGGCGTAGGCCGCACCCGCGTCGCCGATTCGCCCCTCGACGACGGTCATGTCGCCGCCGTGGACGTTGACCATCGCCTTGTTGGTGAACCCGGAGCGGGTCGGGAGGAAGACGTGCGGTTCGATGTCGGCGCGGGCGGCGTACGCCGCGGCGGCCTGTCCGGCGTTTCCGGCCGAGGCAAGCGCGATGTCCGTCGCGCCGTGCTGGGCCGCCGCCGTCACGGCCATCGTCTGGCCGCGGTCCTTGAACGTCCCCGTCGGGTTGCGACCCTCGTCCTTGAACAGGACTCGTTCGACGCCCATCTCCTCGGCGAGGGTCGGACAGTCCACGAGCGCGGTCGCGCCCTCGTCCATCGTCACCGCCGATTCACGAGTGAACGGGAGCAGTTCCGCGTACTTCCACATCGTCTCGAACGGTCGAGATTCGAGGTCCGCACGTGACACGTCGATTTCATCGTAGTCGTAATCCGGGTCGAGGATGCCGTCGCAGTCGGGACAGCGGTGTGTCCCAACCTCGGCGTCGAACGTCTCGCCGCAGTCCACGCACGTCAGGCCGATGAATGCGTCCGTCGTCTCCATGCCCGATTGTGGGCAGGCGGGACACTAAGCCCTGTCCATCCCCCGCCCCTTTTGCCCCTGCACTACAACTGTCGGACATGCGATCGGACGAGGTTCAGTCGGTTCTCGCGGACCGCGTCGAAGCCCTCCGGGAATCGCTGACGGAGCGCTGGGGCGACGTCCCTCACCGTGTTCGCGACCCGATTCACGTTCCGGAGTACGACTTCCCACGTACGCCGGACGACATCTTTCCGTGGGTCGCGGTCTGTTTCGTGGTGGAGGACGGACGAGTACTATTGATTCAGGACTCCGGCCACTCCTCGGAGTGGGAACCACCGGGAGGGAAAGGCGAGGCGCTACGCGCCTCGAAGAAAGCGAACGGAGAATTCCGTGAGCAGGGCGAGACGCTACGCGTCTCGGAAAGAGCGAGTGGTGAACACCGCGAGCAAGGCGATAGAGGCGAATCGGTCGCCGAAACAGCGGAGCGAGAAACCCGCGAGGAGACCGGAATCGAGTGCGAGGCGACCGACCTGCTGTTCACCGAGACGCTCCGCTTCGACTACGGAAACGGCGTGCCGATGCCGGTGTTGCAAGCCGGATTCGTCGCCCGGCAGGTCGGCGGCGAGATTCATCCGACTGCGGCGGCCATCGAGAACGCGTCGTGGTTCGGGGTGGAGGAGATACCGGACGGAACGCAGTTCGCGGAGGAAATCCGTTCGTTGGACACGGAACGGTAGCTCACCACAATCATTTCCACCACCCCAACCAGATCGGCCGAGAGACGTTTAGGAGGGACGACCGACCAGTTCGTATGACCACGGTCATCGTCGCCGGGGCGGGACTCGCGGGCCTCGTGGCCGCCCGACATCTCGCCCGGTTGGGACTGGACGTACAGATGTTCGAACGCGAGGACGAAGTAGGGGGGCGAGTCCGAACCCGCCGAAAAGACGGATTCGTCCTCGACCGCGGGTTTCAGGTGCTCTTCACCGCCTACCCGGCGGCACGGCGGGAACTCGACTACGACGACCTCGATCTGCGCCGCTTCGCGCCGGGTGCGGTGCTCGCCCATCCCGGCGAGCGGTCGGTTCTGGCGGACCCCGTCCGTGACCCGAGTACGGTGTTCGGTTCGATGGCGAACCGTGAGGTTCGTCTCGGCGACAAACTGCGGACCCTGCGACTCCGCCGCAAACTGGCCCGGACGCCGAACAGCGAAATCTTCTCGGGGGAGGACGAGGCCATCGAGGAGTACCTCCGCGAACGGGGGTTTTCCGACGCGTTCCGCGAGAACTTCGCGGGACCGTTCTACGGCGGCATCACCCTCGACCGGCCGCTTTCGACCTCGAAGAAAGTATTCGAGTTTACGTTCAAGATGCTCTCGACTGGCGACATCGCGGTGCCCGCGAACGGCATGGGCGAAATAGCCGAGCAGTTGGCGCGGAAGGCGCGGGTCGCCGGTGCGACGATTCAGGTCGGGGACGGCGTCTCCGCGGTCGAACCGAACGGCGACGAAGTGAACGTCGAAGTCGGCGGCGAAACCCTCACCGCCGATGCCGCGGTCGTCGCGACCGACCCGAAGTCCGCCCGTGAGCTGTCGGACGTGGAGTCGATTCCGACGCACGCCCTCGGTTGCGTCACCCAGTACTTCTCCCACGCCGAACCGCTCGACGTCGGAAACCGCCTCCTGCTCAACGTCGGCGATGACGCGCCGAACGAAGTCGTTCCGCTGTCGTCCGTCGCACCGGAATACGCTCCCGACGACCGGGAACTCCTCTCGGCGACGTTTCTCGGGACGCCCGACGATTCCGACGCGGAACTGGCGGAGACGGTGGAGAGGACGCTCCGCGAGTGGTATCCCGAGCGGACGTTTCCGGACCTCGAACGCGTCCACACCGATCGTATCGAGTTCGCGCAGTTCGCCCAACCGCCGGGTATTTTCGACCGATTGCCCGGCAATCGAACGCACGAGAAGTCGGTATACCTCGCCGGAGAGTACACCGAGGCCTCCTCGCTCAACGCCGCGATGGAGAGCGGACGAAAGGCCGCGCTGGCCGTGTACGGCGACCTGCGATAGCGGTGGACTCACGTTTCGATAACCGTCGGAATCACGTTCCGATACCGGTCGGTTCGCGTCGAAACGGGCAATAGGTCTTTGACGGTCCTCCGCCGAAATAAACACGTGACCACGGAGGGTACGGCGGTTCTCGTTCGAAATCCGAACGGCGGCGACCGAAAGAAGGGCGTCAAGGCCCGCAACATCGCGCTTCGCCGCGGGTACGACGTTCGGGACAGCACCGCCCGCGGCGAAACCGTGACGCTCGCCGAGGAGGCGGCGAGAGAGGGTGCGTCGGTCATCGCGGCCTGCGGCGGCGACGGGACGCTCAACGAAGTCGTCAGGGGGGTCGACGCCGCGGACGCACTCGACCGAGTTCGCCTCGGGGTGATACCGACCGGGACCGGCAACGACTTCGCCGACAACGTCGGGATTCGGAGCGTCGCCCACGCCTTCGAGGTGCTCGAATCGGGCGAAGAGCGGCGTCTCGACCTCGGAGCCGCCGACGGTCGTCCCTTCGTCAACTCCTGCGTCGGCGGGCTGACCGCCGAAGCGAGCGCCCGTACCACGCCGGAGATGAAGCGCCGACTCGGACCGGTGGCCTACGTGCTGAGCACGTTATCCGAGGTGCGCGACTTCGACGGCTTGCGACTCGACATCCGCGCGGGACCGCGAACCGACCCGATATGGTCGGGCGAGGCGGTCATGCTCCTCATCGGAAACGGGCGACGGTTCCCGAGCGAGCGCGGACGACGCGCGAACGTGGAGGACGGCCTGTTGAACGTGGTCGTCATCCAACGCGCGCCGTCGTTCGACTACCTCGCTACCGGTGCCGCCGACGTTCTTTTTCGGCGGGACTCGGGGTACGTGAATCGCGTGAAGGTTCCGCGACTGCACCTCCGACACGACGGCGAACCGGTGCAGTTCAGCCTCGACGGGGAGATGATTCGACGCGCCGAACTCGACGTTCGTTGTCGTCCGAAAGCGATGCGATTCTCGGTCGGAGCGGGATACGAACCGACCCCGGATGGGTGACGTGAGCGCTCTTCCGGAAATCGATCACAACAGCCTTCGAAACTCCGCGAGCGGCGGGAAACGGTAGGTTTCGTCGGTCTCTTCGTCACGAACGATGGGGCAGAGCGGGTCCGTGCCGGTGACGAGGGGGGACTGAAAACCGGACCCTCGAAGGTCGTTTACGACCATTCCGCTCGCGAATCGGCTGAACGCGGGCAGCACGAGCAGGTCCGAATCCCGGTACGCGTTCGGTCCATGGAGATAACAAGGCCGCCGCTTCCCCTCGATTTCGATGGCCGGATGGTCGTGACCGATGACGTACCGCGGGGCGCTCCCCTCCGGTTCCTCGTGGCCGTGACAGACCACCGTGTCGTCCGCGAGCGGGTACTCCGCGTGCGTGTCAGTCAGTTCGTCCACCCTCGTGTCGTGATTGCCGCGAACGACGACGAGGGTCGCTCCCGCGTCGCCCGCGAGCGCTTCGAGGTCGGCGAACGTATCGTGGACCTCCTCCGGGAGTCGGTCGAAGGCGTGGAGAACGTCTCCCGCGAGGACGATTTCGGTCGGCGAAAATCGGTCGGTGAGGGTCGACAATCGCGCCGTCAAATCGTGCCGTTCGCCGAGCGGAAACGAGACGTTCGACGTCGCATCACGGCCGATGTGGAGGTCGGCGAGGACGAGCGCGTCGGCGGAAGGGAGATAGGCCGCCCGGTCCGCGAACTCAACGTCCGCCATCGGCCCGGATGCCCCGCTGGAAGTCGTACTCTCGACCGGTAACGAGGTAGATGACGTCCTCGATGACCGTCAACAACTCGGGGAGGTCACGGACGACCAACCAGAGGATGAAGACGAGCGCGACGACAGCGAGCAGTTGGCTCAGCACTCGGTCCGCGATGAAAAACGAGACCATCCGCGGGTCGGTGTAGCCGGTGAGCGAGGTGACGGGGCCGACGAACAGTTGGAACCACTGGTTTCCGAACGCGACGGAGATGAAGACGTTGCGGACGACGTTCAGCACCCAGATGATGGAGATAGCCAGCGCGAACGCCCGGAGCTTTCGCCGAAGCGGTGCCTTGACCGCGGCGATGAGGCCGCCGAAGATGCTCATGCTGCCGATTCCCGTGCAGGCCAGAACGAGGTAGGTGTAGTACTGATGGCCCGCGCCGTCGGTGAAGATGAAGGCGCTGTGGTAGCCGTTTTGCTCCGCGATCGTGAACACGGGGTCGTATCCGAGAAGCCGGATGACGGCGTTCGTCTGGGCGCTCACGAGTTCCACCAACCACTGCCGGAGCGGTTCGATGGTCAGGAACGGGACGTAAATGAGTCCCATCGCGGCGACGCCGCGGGAGAGGACGAACAGCGAGTCCCGTCCCGAGTAGAGTTGGTAGCCCGCGTAGACACACAGCGGAACGGCGAGGAGGCTGAGCCCCCCTTCGATGAAGCTCCGCATCTCGAACGCAAATCGGGGGAAGAGAACGCCCCAAAAGACGCCGAAGAGCACCCATGCGCCCGCACCGACGGTCCGGGCTATCCCGCGGTCGTACCGTTCGAGCGCGGCGGTGGCGACGAACGCGGCGATGACCACCCACACGAGGTAATCGGGGACGGTCGTCGTCAACCACGGGAGGGGGCCGGGAAGGGCGGCGGGGATGACTTCGATCACGCTTCGTCGGTTGTTCTCGGAAAATATAGAGTTGACGCTCTCCCGTCCGGACGTACACGGAGCCGTTCCACGCGGATTTGAGCGAACACGTGCTCCGCAGTCATCCTCACGTTGACATCCATCTGCCGACCGTCGAGTTACGATCATCGGTTCCGGGTCCGTGTCCATCCGCGAACGAGAAACCGGACGACGGTCACACCGCTCGACCGCTGGTATTTTTATCGTTCCGCCCGAGAATTCGGGCATGGCCAACGTGTTGGAGGACAAACGGACCGCAACCCGGTTTCGCATCCTCGCCGAAATCGCGGACCGTCAACCGGCGGTGAGCCAGGGCGAAATCGCCGAGGCCGTCGGTGTCACGAGTCAGGCCGTCAGCGAGTACATTCGCGGCCTCGTGGACGACGGTCTCGTGACGAAGGAAGGGCGCTCGCGCTATCGGGCGACGAAGGAGGGCGTCGATTGGCTTCTCCAGTCCGCGACGGACGTCCGCCGGTTTGCGGACCACGTGACGGACGACATCCTCGGCAACGTCGGGGAGGACGCGGCCATCGCACGCACCGATATCGAGGCGGGAACGACCGTCTCGCTCTCGCTCGAAGGCGGTCTCCTCCACGCGACGCCGGGAGATGCGGGACCCGCGACGGGCATCGCCACGACCGACGCGGAGGAGGGAACGGACGTCGGCGTCACCGAGTTCGAGGGCATCATCGACCTCGAACCGGGTCGGGTGACGGTGTATCAGGTACCGCCGGTTCGTTCGGGCGGCAGTCGGACGGTGGACTCGGACGCGCTGGCGGCCGCGTTCGAGGACGGTCCGGTGCTCGCTGCGACGGGCGTCGAAGCCGTCGTGGCCCTCCGGTCCGCGGGGCTTGACCCCGACACGACGTTCGCGCCGGGGGAGGTGGCCGCCGAGGCGGCGGAACGCGGCTTGGACGTCGTCATCGTCGCAACCTCGGACAGCGTGGGACGCGTCACCGACGCGCTGCGCGACGTCGGCGTCGCTTACGAAGTCGCGAACATCGAGTGACTCAGCTACAGTGGTTCTTGGCGGTCGTGTACGCCTCCCGAACCCGCTGGAACTCCTCGCGTGAGCCGCCGTGGTCGGGATGCACGTCCTTCACCTTCTCACGGTAGGCCGTTTTGACCTCCGAGAGCGTCGCGCCCGTCGGCACGCCGAGGATGGCGAACGCGGCCTGCTTCGTATCCACGTCCTCCTCCTGTTCCAAGGTCGGCGTTTCGAAGGGGAGTCGGTCCCCAAGGTGATAGCCCGGCATCTCGTGTTCCACGAGCACGGCGTAGGTCGGCGACTTCTCGATTCGGAAGAAAGCGCGGGCGTCGAACGTGATGGCCACGTCCCGTTCGGGGAGATAAAACGCGACGTGCTGCCCCTCGACGAAGTGGTCCTCGGCGAAGTTCTCGCCGATGGCGCGGAGGTACTGGCGGATTTCGATACGCCGTCGTCCCTCCCCGAAGATGTAGGTGGCGTTCGTGGATTGTGGCGTCGGAAACAGCCGAACGCCGACGACGAAGATGCCGGCAATGACGACTGCGACGGCTAGCGTTAGCCACAATCCGAGGACCAACCACTCGGGCATGCTGTCTCTGTAGGGCACGAACGGTAATCAAATCCCCGCCGGACGGGAAATATCTCGGGAGGCTGCCTCGAATCGGGAAGAGACTGTCCTGACTGCGAATCGCAAATCGAATGCCGACGACATATTTCATATGGTTGTTAATTGAAATAAAAACTCGCTGGGTGGCAAACTTAATACCCTTGGTTATAATATATGTGCGTGTACCGGACGCAAGGATAACCCATGTTTGGCTCCAAGCAATGAAACTGACCGAACCGGAGACGAGAGGGGAACTCGACGAGAGTCAGATCCACAACGTCTTGCGGAACGAACGACGGCGTGAGACGATTCGCTACCTCCGTCAATCGGGGGATTCACTAGGGGTCGATGACCTCGCCGAGCATATCGCCACCGTCGAAACCGGCGAGTCCCCGCCCCCACGAAACGTCAGAAAGAGCGTTTACGTTTCGCTTCACCAAACCCACCTCCCGAAACTCGACGACCTCGGCATTATCGATTACGACCAGCGGTCGAAGGAATTAAGCCTCGAAGACCAAGCGCGGCAGGTCGAGGTGTATATGGAAGTCGTCCCGAAACACGACGTCTCGTGGGCGGCGTACTACCTGGGACTCGGCGTACTGGAGTTCATCGTTCTGTTCGCGGCGAAACTCCACCTCTTTTCGATACACATGCTCGATTTCGAATTCTGGACGTGGTTCTTCCTCACGTTCTTCCTCGTCTCGGCCGTGTATCACATCTACAACGGACAGGAGCGCTCGCTGTTCTGACCGTAAAAGCGGTCCCGCCTAGCCGATGTACCGAAGGTCGTCGTCTGACGCCATCGGCGCCTGCTGAGACTCCATCTCCTCTATCTTGTTGACGACCTCTTCCATCTCCTCGGCGCGGTCTTCGAGCGAACTGAAATCGACCTCGAAGTCGAGAACGTTCTGGAGGACTTCGAGCACCGCCTGTGCGCTTTTGGGGTCCACGAGGTAGCCGCTCGTCTCGCCCATCAGGCACGTCGCCTCGATTCCGCGTCGGCCGCCGAGACCGAGGAGCAGACCACTGGTTCCGACGATGCCGCCCGCAGGTTCGTCCTCGCGGAACTCGACGCCCGCCTCCTCCAGTTCGTCCACGAACTCCGTCGTCGCCGCCGCGCCCAACACCGCGTACTCCTCGATGAGTTCGCCGGTCGGAACGCCGCCGAGCGCGAAGACCTGTTCGACGCCGAACTCCTCCGCTACGTCCAGGAACGCGTTCGTCAGCCGATAGTGGCCGACGTTGTCCTGTGCCTGATAGTCCCCCGTCAGAACGAGAACGTCCTGATCGTCGAGCGTCAGGGCGTGGAGTTCGATGCAGACCAGCGACGCGGTGCCGTCGTCACCGACGCTTACCTGCGGCGGGAGAAATTCCGAGTACACCCGTCGAACGAGTTCGCTCTCCTTCTCTTCGAGCAGGTGCTCGGCGACGAGTTTGCCGACGTGACCGACCCCCGGCAATCCCTCGATGAGGACGGGGGATTCCAGATCCGGGTTTGCGACGATTTCGATGTCGATTTCGTCCATGTTCCTTATTCGTGGGCGCGCCGCTTAAGTGCGCGTCGGTACTCCCCGTACGGGTCGTTCGGGTCGAACGGCGCGGGCGCACTGTTTACGGCCTTCGCTCCACAGTCAGGACACGTCGCAGAAAGGGTGTACACCGGGCGGTCGTGTTCCGCCTTCCACGCGGAACACACCCGGATGTCCGATTTCATTCGTCGTCGGTGTGGCGTTCGCGGTGGAAGTCCGCGCTTCCGTCGGTGCCTTCCATCGCGACTTCCGCACGGCGGACGCTCTCTTCGAGCTGCGCTTCCGCCGTCTTGTAGTTCGGTGCCTTGACGCGAACCCGATACTCGGGCGCACCGACGTAGGTCACGTCGAGTTCCACTTCGTCGGGAATGTCGCCGTTTCCTTCCGCGGCTTCGAGCGCGGCCTTGATGCCGTCGACGCCGTCTTTCCCCGGGTTACGGAGGTCGACGTAGCCGGTGACGGTGACGTAGGGAACCGAGACGTTCTCGCGGGCGGTTTCGACCAACTGCTCGACCTCTTCGTCTTCGAGGTCGGTACCGTCGAGCGCTTCGGGACCGTGAATCGCCGCCTGCTCGAAGCCGTCGTAGATGCTGCCGAACTCGGCCAGGAGTTCGTTTGCGACATGGGTGTACTGTTCGTCGCCCATGTCCTCGCCGAAGGCGAGCGACATCCACTTGTCGGCCTTCTGCTCGTTCTTCCAGTCCTGTATCTTGTCGCTGTGCTGATGTTCGTTGACGTCCTTGATGGAGAGGTCTATCTGCTGTGACCCCTCGTCCACGTCGAGAACCTTACAGACGACGGTCTGTCCGGTGCTGACGTGGTCGCGGACGTTCTTGATCCAGCCACTGGCGACCTCGCTGACGTGGACGAGCCCACGCTTGTCCTCGTACTCTTCGAGGTCGATGAAGACCCCGAAGTCCTCTATCTCGTCGACCTTACCGACGACGAGTTCGCCAGTGTCGGGCCAGCCACTGTATTTCATCGGGATGCTATTGTTTCGACGACGTCACCATCGATTTCGGCCTTGCCGCCGGTCGGCGTGGCGAGTTTGTGACCGCAGACGACGCAGTTGACTTCGCTCGCCGCCTTTCCGAAGACGGTCTGTTCGTTCTCACAGTCCGGACACTGCACTTTGTAAAAGTTTCCTGCCATGGTTTACTCCTGGAATTCGAGTCGGCCAGCGCGCCACCCGGGACGGAGGTGTGCTTTGCCACACTCGCTGCAACGGTACTTCAAGTCGGTCTTCTTCGTCGGTTTGTCCCCACCGGGAACCTTCGAGAAACCGCCGGCGTTACCGATGACGGCTTTGCCGCGTTTCTGCTGGCGAGCGTCCCACTTCATGCCGGTTCGTCGGCCGGTGCGGACCTTCTCGACTTCGTGTTCGTGGTGCGAGTGACAGTGCGGGCAGTACGTGTTAAATCGACGTGGCATCTGCATAGATATCGACCTTACGGAGAAATTGCGCGCGGGGACTTAAAACCCGTTTGGTTTCCACCTCGGCCGGGCGAGGGCGGATATATAGCGCCACCCATGCGAATGTTTTATTCAATTACTCAAATAAAAAATTTGAAGTTGTATTATAATGAATCATAGATTGGAGAACCATGATAAACATCGATCGACGGCGACTTCTCAAGGGAAGCGCAGCGACGGCGGCCGGACTCACGATTCTCGGTGCCGGAACGGTGAGCGCGGAACGGTACGGAATTCCCATCGTTTCGACGCGGGGCCACTTCAACGACGACGGCAGCCTCACCGCGGGACACACGCAAACGGGCTACGACACGACGGGCGACGTACCGGGCGTCGATGCCGCGTGCGTGGACGAACTGACCGTCTTCATCCACGGGTGGCACAAGACAGGGGACACGCCCGAGCAGAACGCGAAGGACAAGTTCCTCTCGGCCAAGAACAACCTCGAAGCCGCGGGCTACGGCGGGGCGCTCGTCGGCTATTCGTGGGACAACGACGCGGGCGGCGGTGCCGACTACGGGTGGGGTGAAGCCCAGACCGTCGCACAGAACAACGGCGTCAAACTCGCGCAGTTCGCCGTGGACCTCAAATACTACTGCCCCGACGTGACGCTTCGATTCGCCAGCCACTCGCTCGGCGCGCAGGTGCTCCTGAGTTCGCTCCGCTCGCTCGACGTGACCTCGTGGTGGACCGACCGGGGCTACGCCGTGGACTCCGTTCACATGCTCGGGGCGGCACAGGACAACGAGGCTCCGACCACGGAGTGGATGGACACCTACAACGCCATCGCGAACCAGACGACGGCGACGTTCAACTACCACAACACCGCCGACGACGTGCTCCAGTGGGTGTACAACACCATCGAGTTCGACCAAGCGCTCGGCGAGACGGGGTACGAGGACGGCAACACGCCCGCCCCGAACTACGTGGAGTACGATGCGACGTCCCAAGTCGGCGACGACCACTCGAACTACCTCGACACGCTCGGCGACGAGATGGTCTATCACATGGACAACGCCTCGTACTACGTTTAACGAGGGGTGACGCGGGGCGGGGCGAAAAGGCGGTTGCGAAGCGCTTAATTGACCGCCTTACAAATCGCAACGTATGAAGCGGCTCATCATCCACGGGGACCCCGGCATCCGAAAGAACGCCATCATCGACTACGACGACGAGGAGCAGGTCTGTTTCTCCATCAGCCGTCAGGGCGACTGGCACGGTCCGGACGAACCCCAACTGTGGTGCGTCATCGGCCGCGAGGAGGAGCGCGGCGACTTCGAGCGCCGAAACTACGTCCCCCACTGGCTCGACACCGAATCCATCGACGCCGGCGCGGTCGAGGTCGTCAAGCACGCAGACGATCTCGCCGTCTAAGCTACGTCATCTCGAACTCTCCCGTTTTCCCTCTCGTACCCGATGAGCCATGCCTCCCGGGAACGTTTCAACGACGCCTCGTTCGACCCCGAAAATCGCCCACCCGAAATCGCGAAAAGTGCAGGACGGTACCGATGTGCAAGCGCGAACGTGTCACGGTTGCACGAACTGTCAGTTTCCCGCCGAACAGGTCGGTTTTGAAAAATAATTACGAATACGTCGGCGTCGAACTGCCCACCCGTCCAGAATTTCGGGATCGTATCGGCTGAAATTTCTCCCAATCGGCTCGAAACCGAAAGGAGTGGCTTTCTTAACCGCACCACTCGTACGTTCTCCCATGACAGGCGTTCGGATCGCGGGAGTCGGACTGACTCACTTCGGGAAGCATCCCGAACGGACCGGCAGGGACCTCTTCGCCGAAGCGAGCGACGGCGCGTTCGCCGACGCGGAGGTGCCCCGTGAGGACGTAGAAGCGCTCCACTACGGGAACTTCATGGGCGAATTGGCCGAGCATCAGGGCCACCAAGGACCGCTCATGGCCGAAGCCGCGGGGGTTCTCGCACCCGCGACGCGCTACGAGAGCGCGTGTGCGTCCAGCGGCGTCGCGATTCGACAGGCGGTCAAGGACGTCCGAAACGGCGAAGCGGACGTCCTCCTCGTCGGCGGCGCGGAGCGCATGAACAACCTCGGAACGGCGAAGACGACCGAAGCCCTCGCCATCGCGGCCGACGACCTCTACGAGGTTCGCGCAGGGATGACGTTCCCCGGCGCGTACGCGCTGATGGCACAGGCCTACTTCGAGGGGTACGGCGGGTCGCGCGAGGATTTGGCCCACATCGCGGTCAAAAATCACGAGAACGCCGTGCCGAACGAGCACGCCCAGTTCCGGAAGGGAATCGAGGTCGAACAGGCCCTCGACGCGCCGATGATAGCCGAACCGCTCGGCCTGTTCGACGCGTGCCCGATCACGGACGGGGCGGCCGCGCTCGTCCTCGTCAGCGACGAGTACGCCGAGGAGAACGACCTGTCCGCGCCGGTTTCGGTGACGGGAACCGGACAGGGCGGCGACCGGATGGCGCTCCAAGGGCGCGAGTACCTGGCCCGCACACCGGCGGCGGAGGAGGCCGCCGAAGAGGCGTACGCCGAGGCGGGAATCGACGCGAGCGACGTGGACGTAGCCGAGGTCCACGACTGTTTCACCATCGCGGAGGTGCTGGCGCTCGAAGCCCTCGACTTCTACGCACCCGGCGAGGCTATCGGCGCGGCGCGACGCGGCGAGACGACGCGGGACGGGGACCGCCCGGTCAACCTCTCCGGCGGCCTGAAGGCCAAGGGCCACCCGGTCGGGGCGACGGGTGCCAGTCAGATGGTCGAGATGACGCGCATCCTGCGCGGTGACCATCCGAACAGCGACGCCGTGCCGGATGCGAACGTCGGCGTGGCGCACAACGCGGGTGGTACCGTCGCGAGCGCGACGGTGCACGTTCTGGAGGTCGGACAATGAGCGAAAACGCCCACGGCAACACCGGCTACGACGAGTGGGTGGACGCCATCGAGACTGGCGACGCGTACTACCTCGAATGCGCGAACGGACACGGGTCGTTGCCGCCGCGCCGAATCTGCCCCGAGTGCGGCGACACCGACCTCGAAGAAACGCCGCTTCCCGAAACCGGCGAGATCGACACGTACACGGTCGTTCACGTCGCGGCACCGGCGTTCACGGACGACGCGCCGTACACGACGGCCATCGCTGACTTCGGACCGGTCCGCGTGACGGCGATGGCACCCGACGACGTGGAAGTCGGAGACTCGGTGTCACTGGGAATCGGCGAATCGAAAACGAGCGGCGACCGACTACTGCAGTTCGAGTGGCTCTAGTTCGTCGAACAGCACTTCGAGGAACGGGCCGGGATGTTCGACGTGCGGAAGCAGTCGCGCCTCGTCGAACACGATGAGGCGCGTATCCCCTTCGTCCGCGAGTTCTTGCCCGCCTTCGAGCGGCGTGACCTTCGCTTCACGTCCCCAGACGAGCGTCACGGGAACGTCCACGCGGGCGATTTCGTCGCCGAGGTCCGCCTCGGGGTTGAGATAGCCAGAGACGAACGACGCCGGAGCGAAGCGAGCGCCCGGCTGATGGGCCGTCTGCCACTCGAACTCCACGTCCTTCTCCGTGTACGACGCTTCGCTGTAGTAACCGTCGCGGTCGTTGAACCGTCGAATCGAGCGCTTGCTGGCGAGCGCGTTGAACAAGGCCGTTCCGACGACAGGCGAGCGAAGCAGCGTGCGGAGCCACGTCCGCCGCTTTCCGGCGTCGTCGGTGGGGCAGATGAGTTCCAGCCGCGAGAACGCCCCCGTCTCCACCTGCGCGAGGACGGCGTAAGACCCCGTGAGCGAGGAGGCGAGACAGATGGCGTCGTCGGTCATGTCGTCCGCGAAGTCGACGATGAAGGAGGTGTAGAGTTCGGCGGTGTAGACGACCGGCGGGCGCGACGACCGACCGAATCCGGGCAAGTCGGGAGCGATGACGTGGTATTTCTGTGCGAGTTGCTTGAAAATCTGGTCGAACTCCTTGTTCGACGCGGCGGCGTGGACACCGTGGAGAAGGAGCACGTCAGGATTTTCCGGGTCGCCCGCCTCTGTGTAGGCGACGTCGAACCCGCGCCAGCGGTAGGTCCCCTGAAAGCCCTCCAAAGATGGACCGAGCGGTTCCGCACGCTTCGTGAGCGTTTTATTCACCAGTGCGGCGAGTCCGACCCCACTTGCCGTCGCTGTGGCGAGCCGTCGAAGTTTCATACGTAGGGTGGCGACCCGAGCACGTTTATCGGTTTTGCCAGAAATCAGTCGTGAAGGCACTCTTCGATGGGGGAGATCACCTCGTCGGCGACGGAATACGGGTCGGTCCGGCGCTCGAAGACGGCTTCGACCAACTCCTCGATGCCGCCGCGGGATTCGATTTCGGACGCGACGAGGCGGTTGGCGTCCTCGCGGAGGAGCGCCCGTATCTCCTCGGCGTATCTCGTTCGGGCTTTCGCGTCGAGCATGCCCGTGGTTTCGAGGACTTCGCGGTGTTCGTCGAGGACGTCGATGAACTCCGCGACTCCCTCGCCGCTCTTCGCCACCGTCTCGACGATTTTCGGTTCCCAATCGTAGTCCACGTCGTCGCCGAACTCGGGCGTCGGTTGCCCGTCGCGCATGTGGACCATCTCGGTGAGTTCCGTGACCGTCCGGTTCGCGCCGGGGAGGTCTGCCTTGTTCACCACGAACACGTCGGCGATTTCGAGGATGCCCGCCTTGAGCATCTGCACGTTGTCGCCGCTCTCGGGAGGGACCAACACGGCGACCGTATCGGCGGTCTTCACGATGTCTATCTCGTTTTGGCCCGCGCCGACCGTCTCGACGATGATCTTGTCCTTGCCGAACGCGTCGAGGGCCTTCACGGCGTCCGACGTGGCCGTCGAGAGGCCGCCGAGACTGCCGCGTGCGCTCATCGACCGGAAGAACACGTCCATGTCGCCGACGTTGCTCGCCATGCGAATGCGGTCGCCGAGGACGGCCCCACCCGTGAAGGGGGAGGAGGGGTCGATGGCGATGACGCCGACAGTTTCGCCGCGTTCGCGGTAGTCGTTCGCCACCTTGTCCACGAGCGTCGATTTGCCCGCGCCGGGGCTGCCCGTGATGCCGATGATCTCGGCGTCACCCGTGTGGGAGTGCAGTTCCGAGACGAGTTCCCGATAGCCGGGGTCGCGGTTCTCGATTTTCGTGATGACTCGCGCCAGCGCCCGGTGCTTCCCGTCGAGGAGGTCGGCGAGCAAATCCGCGTGCGTCGCGCTCATCGTTCGGGCGCGTTTTCACGGACGAACTCGATAGTCTCTTCCATCGGCGTGCCCGGACCGAACACCTCCGCGACGCCGAGTTCCTTGAGTTCGGCCTTGTCGTCGTCGGGGACGACGCCGCCGACGAGGATGAGGGTGTCATCGAACGCGTCGTACTCCTTGAGACCGTCGACGATTTTGGGAACGAGGGTGTCGTGGGCACCCGAGAGAATGGAGATTCCGAGGACGTTCACGTCCTCCTGCACGGCGGCCTGCACGATTTCGTCGGGGGCGTTGTGCAGTCCCGAGTAGATGACTTCGAATCCGGCGTCGCGGAAGGCCCGCGCGATGACGTGTGCGCCGCGGTCGTGGCCGTCGAGTCCGACCTTGGCGACGAGGCAGCGAATCGACTGCTGTTCCTGATCTGCGCTCATACACCACCCTTCCCCGCGTTCGGGTTTCACTTTAACGGAAATACATGTGAAAAACGAGTTGCGAAAAAACAAGTCCGGTTGTTATGCGCGGGCGGCGGTTCCATGCGTCGGTCGGTGGTCGATGGGGTGGCATGCGATGGTTGTGGAGTGGTTTACTCCTCCAACACCGATTCCTCCGCTCGATTCTTGAGGAGGCCGACGACTTTCGCCCCTACGACGAGCGCGAGGGGCCAAACGAAATCCAGCGGGTCGGAGCGGAGCGCTTCCTCGATGTTCGCTATCGCGTGGAACCCGGCGGCGTCGAGGAACACGACGATTCCGACGGCGAGGAGGACGACGATGAGCACCGATTCGGAGTCGGGGAGTGCGGATTTCGGGTCGTCCCAGAAATCGGTATCCGTGTCCGTCGTCCCCGTTTTCGTCGGATAGTTCGGACTGGACCATCCGTCGCGTCGCATCGTAGTCGCCCGAACCGCGATTCCGCTCGCGATGATTGCGACGTTCACGTACAGGTTGGAGAACACGCCCTCGCCGACGAGTTCGAGGGAGAGGCCGATAGCGCAGGAGAGACCGATTGCGAAGTGTGCGGCGAGTTCCGGACGGGACCGTGCCTCGCGGCCGGCGCTGAGCGCGAACACCATTCCGGAGACGGGGATGAGCACGCGGAGCAATTTCCGGGCCGCGTCACTGTCGGTGAGGCCGGTGAAGGCCGCGAGGACGAGCATTCCCATGAATAGGAGGACCAACAGGGAACGGGGAGAAGGAATTCTACCGAGGGAGGACATTGCTATTCGATGATATTACACGCGGTGCAATAATTCCATCGGAGAGAGAAAATCGCGTCCCAATCCCACGAGATGAGAACGAAGCGAAGCCACCTTACCCCGGCAGTCCCAATCGCCCGTCATGGCTACGGCGAACGCGCGACAACGTGCGCGGGAGAGTCCGGCGAAAGTGACGGCAGTCCTCTCGGTTATCGGATACGTACTCGTCCTCGGGACGTTCGCGGGCATCCTGCCGATTTACCCATCCATCGGGCGGGAAACCATCAACGTGCTCTCCGACGCGATCGCGGTCGTGAACACCGTCGCAACCGTCTCACTCGCGCTCGGTTGGTACTGGATTCGCAACGGGGAGGTCGAGAAACACCGCGCCGCGATGATAACCTCGTTCTGTCTCATCCTCGTCTTCCTCGCGCTCTACCTCACGAAGGTCGGCGGGAGCGGCGGCGAGAAACACATCCTCGTGGAGGGAATCGTTTACTACGCCTATCTCATCATGCTCGCGATTCACATCGTTCTCTCGGTCGTCTCCGTCCCGGTCGTGCTGTACGCCCTCGTTCTCGGACTCACCCATACGCCCGCCGAACTCCGCGAGACGGCACACGCGAAGGTCGGCAGAATCGCGGCCTCGGCGTGGATTCTCTCGCTCTCGCTCGGCGTCGTCACGTACGTCATGCTCAATCACATCTACGGCTGGACCATTCCGGCGTAACGCTCACGCCACGTTTTTATCGAGCCTTCTTTCGGAGGAAACAGTGAGGTTACTGACGAGTGTACTCGAATCCGATGGATGACGAGGACGCAGTTGAGGACGACGGGGAAGCACAGGCGCGGGCCATCCTCGACCTAATTTCGCTCCAGTTCTCGGCTTCGCCCGTCGAAGCGCGAAGTGAACTCCTCCGTTCCGAGGAGCGTTTCGAGTCGGCGTTCGAACTCCGACTCGGAGACCTTCCCGGCGGCGTACTTCCGTTTCAGTATCTCCACGGCGTCGTCCTGCTCGTCGTGGTTCCCGGACGATACGGACGTCGAGGACGACGAGACCGACGAGTCGGGATACGCCCTCGCCGACTCCACGTTTCCGATGAGCGAGAGGTACACCGGCCACAGGACGGCGACGGTCAACAGCAGGGCACCCAAACTTATCGACATGAGGAACGGGAAAAAGAGGAAAATCCCGAACAGTCCGGTGTTGTTCAGGCTGGCGAAGGCAATACCGAAGAAGAACATGCTAAGCGACCCGGACCCAATCGAGAGGAGCAAGCGCCCGAGCGCGCCGTCCGGCGTGTAGTGTTCGACGAGTCGATGCCAGCGGCGTAACTTCGACTCCGGGGAGGGACGATTGACCATACCGCGGGTTCTTTCCGGTCGCTAATATTCGTTGTGGTCGTGTAGAATAGATAATACGATACGCTCAATCCGTCTCGGGAATCGCGTACGCCCCGGCGAGGAAGAACGCCACCGCGAGCACCGCGAGAACCACCAAGTCGCCGCCGCTCGACCCCCCGGAGTAGGTGAGTATCCGCACACCGCGTGCGAAGTAGGTGAGCGGCGAGAGGTTCATCACCGGTTGGAACCACGACGGCAGGAGGTCCGGCGTGACGAACGTGTCCGAGAGGAAGAGGAGCGGCAGGGCGATGGCGTTGCTGGCGGCGATGACGCCGTCCGCCGATCCGGCGAAGCTACCGAGGAGCGCCCCGAGACCGCAGAACAACCCGACGGCGAGCGCGATGAACACCGCGACGAGGGGCAACGCGCCGAACGAGACGCCCGCGTTCGTCACCAGCGCCATGAGCGCGAGGATGATGATGCCCGCCAACCCGATGATGACGACGTTGACGAGCGTGTGCGCGAGCAACCACTCGGCGCGGGTGAGCGGCGTCGTCGCCAGTTTCTCGAAGCGGTTGGACTCGCGGTGACGGGACACCGAACTCCCCACGCGCGACAGCGGCGTGAACAGCACGACGACGGCGAGGTAGCCCGGCAGATAATACGCCGCCGGTTTCGAGAACAGGCCGCCCGAACCACCGGACCCCGGGTTCGTCTGCACCAACACCGCGAAGATGAGGATGAGGATGACCGGGAAGAAGAACGTGAAGAAGACCGCCGTGCGGCGGCGGAGGAACGACCGCCACGCCGCACCGGCCTCCGAACGAACGCGACCGACCGTCGTCATCGGTCACCCCCGGCGATTGCGGCCTCGCCGGCACGTCGCGTCGTCTCGGGTCCGATCGATGCCCCCGTCAGTCGGAGGTACACGTCCTCCAAGTCGGGTTCGGTCCACGTCAGCGCCTCGTACTCCACGCCGCGCGAGTTCAAATCCGCGACGACGTCACCGATGTCGGCAGGCGTCACGCCGTCGAAGACCAATCCGGAGTCGGTTTCCTCGACGGTGTAGCCCATCTCGACGGAGGCGCGAGGCGTCGCCGTCTCCACGACGAGGCGACTCTCGCCTCCGTGTTCGCCGATGAGCGCGTCGGGCGTCCCGACGGCGACGATTTTTCCGTCGGCGAGGAGGCCGACTCGGTCGGCCAGTCGCTCTGCCTCGGCCATGTAGTGGGTCGTCAGAAACACCGTCGTTCCGCCCGCCGCGAGGTCCTCGACGAGCGACCAGAGCGCGCGGCGTCCCGCCGGGTCGATTCCCGTCGTCGGTTCGTCCAGAAACAGGATATCGGGGTCGTTGACCAGCGTCGCGGCCACGCACACGCGGCGTTGCTGTCCCCCCGAGAGGTTCTCGTACCACGTATCGCCGGTATCGGAAAGCCCCACGTCCGCGAGCGCCTCGTCCGGGTCGCATGCACCGTCGTACAATCCAGCGTAGTACGCGACGAGTTCCCGCGCCGAGAGGCGGGCCGGCGGGTCGAACGACTGCGGGAGCAGACCGACCCGTGATTTGTCCACGGTACCGGGCGGAACACCGAGGACGGAGACGGTCCCGCCGCCGGGAGTCGTCGTCCCGGTCAGTGACCGGATGAGTGTTGTCTTGCCCGCACCGTTCGGCCCGATGAGCGCGAACACCTCGCCCGCGCCGACCGAGAGTGAGACGCCGTCCAATGCGACGGTATCGCCGTACTCCTTCCGAACGTTATCGGCGACGAGTGCGTCGGACATGCCAGAAACTTCTCGCCGTGCCTAGGTAAGAGGTTCGATTCGAGCATCAAGCGGTACGTCGTACGACGTTATATCGGAGCGGGAGATGGCTGGCTGAAGATAGTTCCGTCGGGAGAATTTTCTCCCTTTCATCGGTCCGCCGAGTCAGTTCGTCGAGCCTTCCAGCGTTGCTTCCATCGCCCGCAGACGCTCGATACGTTTTTCGGTCGGCGGATGCGATATCGGCGTTCGGAGTCCGAGTTGGGTCGAGAGAGGAACGACCGAAAGCGCGGCCGCGCCGTCGAGTTCCCGTAAATCCTCGGTCGGCGTCCCTTCGATTTCCGCTTCCAGCGTCTTGAGCGCCCTCGCCAGTTCCGCGGCGTTGCCGGTGATTCGAACCGCGCCGCGGTCCGCCGCGTACTCCCGATAGCGACCGATGATGTGCGAGAGCAGGGCGCTTGCGAGCCAGAACAGGCCCGAAACGACGAAGAACGGGAGCGACAACAGGACCAGAAAGAGAGTGACCACTCCGGCCCGAAGGGACTGTTTCGCCACGTCCACGAACGCTCGAACGAGGTGGAGGGAGAACGACGCGATAAACAGGGAAATCGTCGGCAAGAGCGATGCGACGGACATCACGGCCACGTCTCGATGCTTGATGTGAGCGAGTTCGTGTGCCAACACCGCTTCGACTTCGTCGCGGTCCAGCACGTCGAGCAGTCCGGTCGTGACCACGATGGTCGAATTCGACGGGGAACGTCCGACGGTGAACGCGTTCGGAACGTCGGTGTGAGAAACCGCGATATCGGGGGCTTCGATGTCCGCTTGCCGCGCGAGTCTGGAGGCGATGGCGTGCAGCCCGGCCGCTTCGTCCGTTCCGACGCGGCGGGCACCGACCGACCAAAGGGTCGCCCGTTTTCCGACGAGATACAGGAATCCGAGGAGACCGGGCGTTCCGAGGGCGACCACCGCCAGTCCGACGGGACGTTTCGCGGCGTCGCTATAGTCGGCATCGCGAGGGAGAACAGGAAGAAAAGCGCCACGGTAAACGCGAACGGCAACAACGCGGCGAGACAGAGCGCGAGCGCCATCCGCAGTTGGAGGTTTCTGTCGGGTTTCCAATCCATTCGTCGGAGAATACTCGGAGGGATGGCATGAGCTTTGCCGTCTTTATCACCGAATCGTCGGCCGCCAGTACAACAGCGCGACGGTGACGACGAAAACGACGGTGGAGATGTCGTAGGACCCGGACGAAACCGTGGCGGCAAGCCCCGACCCCGCGCCCGCGACGCCGGTGACGAGCGACGCCACGATGGGCCACGAACAGCTCACACACGAGAACAGGCCGAGGAGGCCGGAGATTGCGGACCCCGCCGCATCGAGGATGGTCGCGTAGACGAGGTACGCGAGCGCCAGATAGCCGACCAGCTTGAACGGCATGAGCGACACCCGAACGAGGCCGTTGTGAAAGAGGAGCGCCGGCCCCCATCCGGGCGGAAGCCACGCGATTCGGAGGCCGCTCGCGGGCATGCCGGGCATCGAGTGGGCGGGACCGAACAGGCCGCCGAAGTAGGCGACCAGCAGGAAGTATCCCGACGCGAGAACGAGTCCGATCAGCCTATCGCGGTCGTTCCGGGCGATGGGCTTCGTCTTCACCACCGCGAGGAGGGCGACGTTTATCCAGATGAACGGATACAACAGGTAGCGCAGTTCGCCGCCTGAGTAGTTCGAGATGGCGAAGTAAAGCAACAGCGCGAACAGTTCCGCGTTCAGCACGACGGCTCCCCACAGCAGCGATTCGCCGGTCGGTCGGTATCGTGCGAAACCGGTGCTCATAGTACGAGTGCGTCGACGACGATGGCGACGAGGAGCGCGCCGAGGTAGGCGTTCGACGCGTGGAACGAGCGGAACGCCGCCGCGTCGTCGCGTTCGTGGTGCAATTTCACGACGGTCACGAGGAAGACCGCACCGAAGACGACGGTCGTGACGGCATACAGCCATCCGAGGGTCGTCACCGTGGCGAGCGCGCCCGCCGCGAGGAGCGTCGCGCCGAGCCAGAGCAGGATGTGTTTGCGGGTTTCGGCCTCGCCGCGGACGACGGGCATCATCGGGAACCCGCCGCGTGCGTAGTCGTCCTTGTACGCCAGCGCGAGGTTGTAGAAGTGGGCGGGCGTCCACAGGAAGATGACCCCGGCCAACACCAACGCGGGCAGGCCGACGCCGTCCGTCACGGCGGCCCACCCGATGAGCGCCGGAAGCGACCCCGCCAAGCCGCCGATGACGGTGTTCTGTACCGTGTTCGGCTTCAGGATGAGCGTGTAAATCACGCTGTAGAACACGATGGCGAACAGGCCGAACACGGCGACGAGCAGGTTCACCGAGAGGAAGACGGCCAGCGACGCGACGGCCAACAGGACGCCGAAGGCGATGGCGTTCCGGACGGGAATCTGTGCCGTCGCGGCCGGGCGGTCCGCGGTGCGGTTCATCCGCTGATCCACGTCGCGTTCGAGGACGTGATTGAACGTCCCGCTCGCGCCGATGGAGAGGACACCGCCCGTGAGCGTCGCGACGACGGTTCCGACTTGGAGATTCGGTCCCGCCGCGAGCGCCATTCCGGCGGAAGCGACGAGACAGAGCAACCACATCAGCCGCGGCTTCATCAGACGGAAGTAGGCGTAGGCCGTCGCGCGGAGTCCCGAGAGGTCCCCGGTCGTTCCCGGCGTGTCGGCCGGTTCCGGGTCGGTGAAGCTCATGCCGACCGGACCGCTGCTCGCTTCGGGTTCGAGCGTCCATGCGAGGGCGAGGACGACGCCGACGAAGATGGCCATCCCGACGACGAGGTGGACGGCGGCGAACGAGGTCGTCGTCGCCGTCGTCGCCGCATACGCACCCAACACGACCTGCACCGGATAGAGGACGGCGGCGAAGCCGACGGCGGCCTTCACGCGTGGTCGTAAATCCCCGAGGAGCGCCAATGCAGCCGTCGCAAGCAAACACAGGCCGACGACGAGTGCGACGGCGCGGTGGGTCCACGCGATGAGGAGTTTCGGGTCGGTGAGCGGAACGAGCCAATGGCCGTTGCAGGCGGGCCACGTCGAACACGCCGACGCGGCGTTGACGAGCGACGTCGTCGCACCGACGACGACCAGCAGGTACACGCCGACTGCTGTCGCCGTCAGTGTCCGTTCGAACAGTCCGGATGAGGAATCCTGCAATGCCACCGTTGTTTGACGATTTGAATCCCCGCGTACTTAGGCCATCCGACTTTCGGTGACGACGAAGACAGCACATATTTATGGGTCTCTTCCGAAGCCTAGGTCAATATGGATTCCAAGCGGATAGCGTTCGTCGCGGCGCTCGGCGCGACGCTCCTCGCGGTCGCCGTCGACCCTGTGGCGGCGTACAGTTCGACGACTGAACGCCTGATTCAAACGCTGAACGGACAGTTGCTGTACGCAGGAATTCCCATCGCGGTGCTCGTTGAGGGTATCCTCATCTACACCGTGCTGAAGTTCCGCAACAACGACGAACCCCTCCCCACGAAGGAGAACCGACGCCTCGAAATCACGTGGACGGTCGCCACCGCAATCGTCCTCCTTTTCGTCGGTTACGCCTCCTACGGTGTGATGGCGAACCAGTACATCACGACGACGCCACAGGACGCGATGAATCAGGAAGCGAACGCGGTCAACGTGGACGTCGTCGGCCAGCGCTACGTCTGGACCTACAACTACCCCGACCACAACATAACGGGCTCTTCCGAACTCGTCGTTCCGACGGGAAGACCGGTGTATTTCAACGTCACGTCGAAGGACTGGATTCACTCGTTCCACGTCCCGGAACTCGGATTGAAACAGGACGCCATCCCGAACCAGCATCACACTCTCAAGACGAAGCTCACTGAGACGGGCACCTACCAAGTCTACTGTGCGGAGTACTGTGGTGTCGGTCACTCGAACATGCTGAGCAAGATCAAAGTCGTCTCCAACGAGGAGTACAAAAAGTGGCTGAAACAACAGCAACAGGAGAACTCGTCGGGCGGCAGTTCGAACGGCACGTCGGGTAACAGCACCTCGGGCGGCAACAGCACGTCGGCCTGAGACCGCTTTTCTCTCGTTTCGATACTCCCCCTAGCGGAGTCTCTCTCCCGCTTCCGCCGAGCGCCTTTGGGTGCATTTTTAGTAGTCGGGCAGTAACCGTCTCTGTATGACGGTAACGGACGATTCGACAGAGGAGCACGGCCATCACCTCCCGGCCGTCGAAGACTGGCCGAAAGGCTTCGGCGAGGCGTCGTGGTGGCCCTTCATCACCGCGATAGGCGGGGCAGGGTTCTACGTCGGTGCCGCACTGTTCATCCTTGGACGCGGTTCCGAACCGCTCGTCGGGCCGACCATCGGTCCCGCGGTGTTCATCGCCAGCGCCTTGGTCTTCCTCGTCGGACTGTACGGCTGGTTGTATCACGCATTCGTCAAACACTTCTGGAGCAGGGACACCCACGAAGCGGGTTCGAACGCGCTCCGCTGGGGAATGATATCGTTCCTCGGGTCCGAAATCGCGACGTTCGGGGCCGGGTTCGTCTACTACTTCTTCATCCGCGCTGGGACGTGGCCCCCGACGGGTGCAGAAATGCCCGACCTCGTCGGCTCGCTCGTCATCGCCAACACGGCGTTGCTGGTCGCGAGCAGCATCACGCTCCACTGGGCGCACGTCGAACTGCGGAAGAACAACCGCAGTCGCTTCATCGCCGGTCTCGGCGCGACGCTCCTCCTCGGAATCGTGTTCATCGGCGGGCAGGTGTACGAGTACTACGAATTCATCGTCCACGACCACTTCACCTTCACGGGCGGCATCTTCAACAGCGCGTTCTTCGGCCTGACCGGCCTGCACGGTCTGCACGTCTCGATGGGTGCGGTGCTCATCGGTATCGTCTTCGTTCGTTCGCTCACCGGACAGTACTCGGCGGACCGCCACGTCTCCGTATCGACCGTCTCGATGTACTGGCACTTCGTGGACGTGGTCTGGATCTTCCTCGTCGTCGTGCTGTACGTCGGCGCGGAGATGCAGTTCTGACCGCGAATTCTCACGGTCGATTTTTCATCCTCCCCCCGAGTGACCGCCTCGGCCATCCCCGCGAACGCGAAAATACGCGCTTCGCAAGATTGAAACGCGACAACGGAGAATTCGGTGGTATGGAACTGCGGGTTATCGAGAAGAGCGATACGGAACTCCGGATCGAAATCGGGGGCGAAGACCACACCTTCATGAACGTGCTGAAGGGTGCACTCCTCGAAACCGAGGGCGTCGCAGCGGCGACGTACGACCTGAACCCTGAACAGTCGGGCGGCCAGACCGACCCGCTCCTCACCATCAAAACCGAGGGCGGCGTCGACCCCCTCGACGCGTTGGAAGCCGGAGCACAGAACGTCAAAGACAAGACGAACGCCTTCCGCGAGGCGTTCGAATCTGCGGCCTGATTCTCACCCGGTCGAACGTTTTCGACGCCGACAGACACAACCGTCTGACCCCCGGCGTGGCGGTGACCGACTACAACCGCACAGGTACGTCCCGCTCCGCGAGGTACTCCTTTACCTCCCGAATCGAATACTCGCCGAAGTGGAAGATGGACGCCGCGAGCGCCGCGTCGGCGTTCGCGTCCGCGAACACCTCGTAGGCGTCCTCCGGCCCGCCGCATCCCGAGGAGGCGATGACCGGCGTCGAAACCGAGTCGCAGACGGCCTTCGTCAGCGGGACGTCGTAGCCGTCCTTCGTCCCGTCGGCGTCGATTGAGTTGACGAACAGTTCGCCCGCGCCGCGCGATTCGGCTTCTCTCGCCCATTCGACCACGTCGATGCCGGTTCCCTCGCGGCCGCCCTTGACCGTGCACTCGAACCAGCAGGACTCGCCGTCCACCTCTTCGTAGTGTTCGCCCCCCTCGTCGAACCGCCGTCGGGCGTCGACGCTGATGACGATGCACTGGTTGCCGAACGCCGTCGCGCCCTCGGTGACGAGTTCGGGGCGCTCCAGCGCGGCGGTGTTGATGGATACCTTGTCCGCACCCGCTCGGAGGGTCTCCTTGATGTCCTCTCGCGTCCGAATCCCGCCGCCGACGGTGAGCGGGATGAACACTTCGTCGGCCACCTCGGAGACGACGGAAAGCATCGTCTCGCGGCCGTCGGCGCTGGCCGTGATGTCGAGGAAGACGAACTCGTCCGCGCCCGCCTCGTTGTACTGTCGCGCCATCTCCACCGGGTCGCCGGTGTACTTCAGGTCCTCGAAGTTGACACCGGTGTACACCGCCGGGTTCCCGTCGTCGTCCAAATCCACGTCGATGCACGGGATTATCCGCTTCGTGAGCGTCATTGGGTGTGGGTTGGGAACCGGGTGGCAAAAGGAGTCGGGTTACTGGAAACCGTTGCGAACAAACGACGAGACGGTTCCAGCGACATCGGGGATTCGAGATTTCAGAGTTTCACTGTGGCGCGCGCTGGCACCGACCTGAGGCCAGTGGACGGCCGAAGGTCGATGCTGACAGCGTGCGAGGGATGAGCGAAGCGAATCGGTTGGGGAGGGTGTGGTTGATGCGATGCTGTGTGGGGTTGGACTGAAAGGGGCCGCTTGCTCGCGCTTGCGTGGTTGCTTCAGCGGCCCCTCTCGATGAGGTGTGCGGGTTGCACCGAATCGAGATGCCGCTGAACAACCGCGAGCAGGCGGGGGCTTTCGGGGACTTCCTCGTAGTGCGTGCAATCACAGCAGAGTCATCGTTTTCTTGTAGCGGGCGGATTGCCGACGATAGGGCACGTCAAGGGAGAAAAAACGAGGATACTGAATCCCATCGGGTTTCATCATTTTCTCTCGTAGAGCAGTAAATACTACTGAATCATACTAAACGACACCCTCTCGCGCCCCGAACACCGATACATCGAAGTACCGCGCACGCAGAACTGCAACCATGCAAGAAGACACCGACCCGGTACAGCACACGGACGGAATGTCGCGACTGACCTCCCCGATGCAGGAGTTCACGATGGGACAGGTGACGACCGGATTCGTCGTCCTCGTCATCGGTCTCGCCGTCGTGGTCGGCGTTCCACTGTTGCTCTGAGGGGTCGTATTCCGTTTTCGAGGCGATAGACGAGGAGCGATGAGCGTTTCCAGCGAACCGGAACAACCCGTCCAACGATCGGAGACGGACACGGAGATCCCCATCCCGTCCCGTTCCACTTTCGAATCGAAAAATGGCGACCGAGCGACCGCGATTCCCTATTCGAGTTCCCGAACGAGGACGTCGCGGAGCGCCGCGATTTCGCTCGCCGAGTATCGAAGTTCCTCACCGTCGAGGTCGATTCGGAGCGTTCCCGAACCGTTCGCCTCGCCGAGTTCGGTGACGGGCGCGACGCCGTCCAGCGCCTCGACCACCGCGTCCGGGTCGTTCGTCTCGACCACCGCGCGGCCGGGGAGTTCGCTGAACAGCGATTCGGCGATATGGGCGGCGTCGGCGTCTCCGACGTCTTCGAGCGAGACGGCCGCGCCCGCATCCTCCGAAACCATCTCGGCGAGCGTCACCGCGAGGCCGCCGTCGCTCACGTCGTGGACCGCGAGCGTGCCGTCCTCGGTAGCAACCGCTCGGAGTCCGCCGAGGAGTTCCGCGGCGTTCTCGGGAAGCGCGGGGAAGCGGTCGGTACCGCCGACCTGCGCGAGGTACTCGGAACCGCCGAGTTCGGCGGTCGGTTCGCCGACGAGCAGCAAGGTTCCGTCGCCCACGAGTTCGGTGGGCGGCGCGTCGTATTCCTCCGTGGTGCCCGTCATCGCCAGCGTCGGCGTCGGCGGAATCGGGCCGCTCGGCGAGTCGTTGTACAGCGAGACGTTTCCGCCGACGACGGGAACGCCGAGGGCGGAACACATGTCGGCGAGGCCGTCCACGATACCCTTGAACCCGCCGTACACGTCGGGTTTCTCGGGGTTGCCGCCGTTCAGGCAATCGACCGCGGCGAGCGGCGTCGCGCCCTTGGCCACGAGGTTCGCCGCGTTTTCGAGTGCGACCGCGCGGGCACCGTCGTAGGGTGCGGCCGTCGTCCAGTTCGGGTTCGCGCCGGAGGAGAACGCGAGGCCGAGTCCCGCCTGCCGGATCGCGAGGACGGCCGAATCGTCGCCGGGCAGGACCGACGTACGCGTCTGAACCTCGTGGTCGTACTGGCGGTACACCCACGACTTGCTCGCGCAGTTGGGTGACCCGACGACCGCTTCGAACGCCTCGCGGACGTCCGTTTCCGGCAGGTCGCGGTCGGGTTGGGTGGGTTCCTCCGACGGGAGGTCGTTCATCGGCGCGCCGTCGCCGATGAATTCGGCGGGCACGTCCACGACGATTTCGCCGTCGAACTCACAGACGTAGTTGCCGTCGGTCACGTCACCGATGACGGTGCATCCGAGGTCGTACTTCTCGGCGATGTCGGCCACCGCGTCCACGTTTTCGGGGCGAACTTCGTAGACCATGCGTTCCTGCGATTCCGCGAGCAGGATCTCCAGCGCGTTCATGTTCGGTTCCCGCTGGTGGACGCGGTCGAGTTCGATGTCGGCCCCGAGACCGCCCTTGGCCACTAATTCGCTCGACGCGCCGCCGAGGCCCGCCGCGCCGAGGTCCCGAGCGGATTCGACGAGTCCGCCGTCCACGAGTTCCTCGTTCGCCTCGATGAGGAGTTTTTCAGTGTACGGGTCGCCGACCTGTACCGCCGGGCGGTCCTCCGTCTCCGCGTCCTCGGCGAGGTCCTCGCTGGCGAAACTCGCGCCGCCCAGTCCGTCCCGTCCCGTCGAGTTGCCGACGAGGAGCAGTTTGTTGCCCGGCGTCTGCGCTTCGGCCGTGATGAGGCGCTCGGCGGGAAGCAGTCCGACGCAGGCCACGTTGACGAGCGGGTTCCCCTCGTAGTCGGGGTGGAACTGCGTGCTTCCGGTCACGGTCGGCACGCCGATGGAGTTGCCGTAATCGGCGATGCCCTCGACGACCCCTTCCAGCAGGTAGCGGGAGTGTTCGCGGTCGAAGCCACCGAAATAGAGGCTATCGGCGAGCGCGATGGGGTACGCGCCCATCGACAGCGTGTCGCGGACGATGCCGCCGACGCCCGTCGCAGCGCCGTCGTACGGGTCCACGTAGGAGGGGTGGTTGTGGCTCTCGATACCCATTGTGATGTAGGTGGATTCGTCTGCGCGGCCACTGCCGCGAGCGGAGTCGGTGTCGGCCGACGGAAGCGCGACGACTGCGGCGTCGTCACCCGGTCCGATGACGACCTCCTTGCTCTCGGATTCGAACGCGGACAGCAGGGGACGCGACGACCGATACGCACAGTGTTCACTCCAGAGGTTCTCGAACAGCGCTTCCTCGGCCGGCGTCGGGTCGCGGCCGAGTTCTGCCACGACCAACTCTCGGTCGGACTCGGACAAACTCATTCACCCTGCTGTACAAACAGGGCGGATTAATGCCTTTCCATATGCACGAACGTGGTGGGTTTCGTGCGACTGACTGAAGCCCTGTGTATAACGCGACTCCGAGGATGATACCGACGTCCGTGGGAACGACCGTCGCAACGCAACCGCCTCTCGCCACCGTCACAGGGACGAAGACGAGCGCTGTAACGAATGAAGAAACGACTGATGACGTTGAAACGACGGAACCGACGTCTCAGTGACTCGCTCGTGGCCGTCGCACGCTCGTCGGAGGAGGCACTTTCGACCACGCGAACGATACCCTCGGCGAGTTACGTTACTCCGACTCACGGCAGGAAACGGAGCGTAGAACACTCTCGAAGCGGTAGGATCGGAAGCGCGAGGAATGTCAGAGGCGAAGGGGCCTTGTGGATGGAAGAGAGCACCCCTACGACGTACCGTCGTAGGAATAGAGAGCCTGAACGTGGTGTTTGCTTATTCAAGCCGCATGAATCCACACCGTTACAGCGGTTCGCGCCAGTCGTGTGCGACCCAGTGGCTCGCGGCCGTGAACCGACCTTTGAACAGGAGGCCAGTCGCAACCAGCATGACGACGAGCGGCGTCACTGAAAACGTGAGCGTCTTCAAAATGACTCTCTCGGTGAAAGTCTCGTGTCCTATCTTGTCTATCATATAACTACTTGGTGAGCACATTCCGGTAAAAGCTTTCTGCAAACTCCTTTCATACAGCCATTCGAACGTGCCACAATAAAAACAGATATCTCCGGAGTCGGTGGCCCATCGCGTAAGGAGCCGGCGAGCGCGAGAGCAGCGACGCGAAACGCATCGTGATTCACGGCCGCGAGAGAAACCGTTGCGCTCGTCGGAGATGAACGGTGGGACGTCCGCCGATGGGGTCCGTTTGGAAGCTTCTGGTGGTAGAACATCTGTTTTCGAGCGCAGGTTTCTATGACGGTACCCGACTGGCACCGTGTCCCCTTCTCGGCCTCCAGCGTGAGCAACCGCGCGACAGCAACCACGCCCGGATGCTTCGGAGGGGAACCGACACGGAGCGATCGAGAATTGTGTGGACATACAATTTTAACGCATATTTTAGCCAATTACTGTTCCTTTTTTCGCTTTCGAAATGCTTCCGTCCTCCTTACTGCCCCATTCCACCACAATACCTAAATACTTTGTCGGCAATGATATGAACTGCTATGAAAGGTTCAGAAGGAGGGGAACGATAAGAAGCGGACAGTCAGCCGAACAATATCGATGCCTATGATTGCATGAGCGCGAGTGACCGTTTTCACCCACCACCCACTCGACGGGCGATGTTGCCTCCATCGCCCGTATTCATGCGCCGAAACCGAACCTGCTGGTTATCCGGTCGTTCTCACAAACAGTTCATTCAGATTCACGAACACTACGTATTCGAAGAGGGACGCCGATGCCGATACTCCTCCTGACGACCACGTGTCACGATGACGAACGCCGACAGCCATCCGTGGACCGAGTTGCTTTTCCCGGCGTACTGCGAACGTTCGCCCGTGCTATCGGTCGAGTTGCATTGTCATTCCGCACTTTCCCACGATGGCCGTGACCCCATCGAACTGCTCTTGGAGCAAGCCAAGGCGGTCGATTTGGACGCCATCGCCGTCACCGACCACGACGAAATCGACGCGAGCCTCGAGGCCGCGAAACTCGCCCCAGAATACGGGCTGGTCGGTATCCCCGGCATGGAGATCACGTCCCGTGCAGGGCACGTTCTCGGGTTAGGTATCGAAGAGCGCATCCCGCCGGGTCTCTCGTTCGGCGAGACGCTCGACAAGATTCGGGAGCAGGGCGGCGTCGCCATCGTTCCCCACCCGTTTCAGAAATCGCGCAGCGGCGTCGCCGCGAACATCACCGGGAAAAAGCTCGCGGAAGCCGACGCTATCGAGGTGTACAACTCGCGCCTGTTGACGGGGCGTGGAAATCGAAAGGCGAGGTCGTTCGCTATCGACCAGGACGTCCCGATGACGGCCGGGAGCGACGCCCACATCAGCGAGATGGTCGGACAGGCGGTGACGAAGATCGACGTGAAAACCCCCGACAAGCGAGCCATCCTCGGCGCTATCGTCGACGGCCGAACCGAGGTCAACGGGAAACGAACGCCGTGGCGTATCAGTTTCCGACAGGCCGCGGGCGGGGCGAAACGCCGCGTCGTCAACCGCGTCGGGCAGTACTTCGGCTGATGCAAGGGCTTTCACCCGAGGACGTTCGGCGCGCGGTCGAAACGAACGATCCGCTGCCGGGCGGCACGGGATTCGCCGGCGAACTCGACGGGACGCTCGTCCGCGACGTGTTGGGTCGCTATCCCCTGTTCTCCGAGGAAACCGATGCGAGGACGTGGAGTCACGACCCCACCGAACTCGATGCCCCCGCTCCGGTTCCTCCGGGATACGGGCGAACCGAGGACGACGACGAGCGACTGTGGACGCTCCCCGACCCGTCACCGTTCGAGGACGAAAAAACGGCGGTTTCGGCGGTTCGGACGGCCATCGAAGCCAGCTTGGAGTCGGTATCCGCCGAGGGTCTCGCCGTCGCGTTCTCCGGCGGCGTCGATTCCGCCGTGGTCGGGAGCGCCTTCGACCGTCCGCTGTACGTCGCCGGGTACGCCGGCAGTCACGACGTGGACGCCGCGCGAACCGCCGCCGAACTCATGGAGCGTGAAATCCGCGTCGTCGAGATAACGCACGAGGACATCGAATGTGCGGTCCCCGAAGTCGCCCGTGCCATCGGCCGAACCAACGCGATGGACGTCCAAATCGCGCTCCCGCTCTATCTGACCGCTGAGCGGGCACGCGCGGACGGCCACGACCGACTCGCAGTGGGGCAAGGCGCGGACGAACTGTTCGGCGGCTACGAGAAAGTCGCCCGCGCGGACCACCGCGTCGAAGCGGAAACGGTACGCGGTGCGGTTCGCGAAACGATTCGCACGCTCCCGGAACAGTTGCCGCGGGACGTGTTGACCCTTCGGGCCGCCGGGGTCGAACCGGTCGCGCCACTCCTCGACGACCGAGTCGTGCGGGCGGCGCTCCGCCTTCCGGGCACGATGCTCGTCTCGGATGGCGTTCGGAAATCGATGTTCAGGAACGCGGCGCGCGAATTCGTCCCGAAGGAGGTAGCGACGAGGGACAAGAAGGCGGTGCAGTACGGCAGTCTCGTGGCACGGGAACTCGACCGACTGGCGCGACGGGCGGGATACAAGCGCCGGATGGACGACCACGTGACGAAGTACGTCCGCTCACGGCTGGACTGATTTCGGAAGTGTGGAACGATGTGTTTTCACGCGTTCAGCGCCGTCGCTCGTTCGACGTCTTCAGGAGAAGCTCGCGTCGAAGCCAGGAATCGCTATATCCGATGCAGTGACCGCCGCACTCGATACACGCCTGTCGATCGAGTTCGTACGACGCACCGCACGATTTACACTCGAACCGTGTCGAGTCCGCGTGCCCCGATTTCAGACTGACTCGGCTGACAAATTCCATCCTCGAACTGTTAGAACAGCAGGTATGATATTATTATCCGCCACCTAACTGCCGAAGAACGCCGACAGAGGGGTTTTCCCTTCTGTCACGTTCCAGTTATTCAGAAATGATTACTGCGAAAGCGAACTGACGTGTCATCGTGGACGGGGTGAGACGACCTGCTCGCTGCCGCAGTCCGGACAGAGTTTCCGCTCGCCGTCGAATGCCTTGCCACACCCGGTACAGACGAAGGACGGTCGGAGGTCTTCGTCGTCGGTACCGAACAGGCGGTCCATGATGCTCATGAACCACCCAATTCACCGGATAGACCTTATTATATACCTCTTAATCCCGGTTTCGCCGTTCGGATCCGACGCGCTCGATGGCTTCGGTGCCGAGCGCGACGACCTCCTCAGTCAGACCGTCGTGTGTTCGGAGGTCGTCGGGCGAAAACCAGCGCCAACGGTCGATCGCGCGTTCGCCGTCGTCGGGCGCGAGCGTTCGGTCCGCCGCCTCGCCGTAGTAGACGAAGTCGATGTGCTGGTGGGCGACCGCTCCGTCGAAAACGTCCACGTCGTACAGCATGGTGTGTTCCGCGGAGGGGAGTTCCCGGCCGAAATCGGCGACGACGCTCGTCTCCGGTTCGAGCAGCGTCACGTCGAGACCCGTCTCCTCGCGGACTTCGCGCACGGCGGCTTCACGAGGGAGTTCGTCCCGGTCGAGGTGGCCGCCCGGCGGGAGGAGCATGTCCAGTCGGTCGTGGTCGTGAAGCAAACACTCGCCGTCGTGGACGACGTACGTCGTCGCGGTGAAGTGGCGGGTCGTCTCCATGGGAAAGAGGTCGACCGAATCGGATTCACCGTTTCGGTCGGCTATCGAGACGGACTTCGTCGCCGGCAGCGACGCCGTCGAACGCCTCGTCGCCGCGTCCTTGATTGACCGCGAGTTCGACGTTGCCGTGACTGCCGACCGTCACGAGGCGTTCGCCCGGGTCGACGTGGGCGTAGGACGGTTCGACGGGGCCGAGGATACCGTTTATCTCGACCTCATCCGCCTCGTTCAGGAACTCGCCGGGAACGTTCGTGATGGCGTTCCCGAAGCCGTCCACGGCGAGGATTTCTCCGGTCGCGGACCCGCCCTGAACGGTCGGGTCGGGAAAGCCGAGGTCCTCGAACTCGTCCGTCGGGACCACATCTTCGAGCGTTTCGAGCGCGTCCACGCCCGCTTCGTGGACGCGGGCGGCGGCGGGCGCGAACACGTCTCGTCCGTGGAACGTCGCGCTGTTCGGATCCTCGACCGTGACCCGGAACACCTCGGGGTCGTCGTCGGCCAGTTCGCGGGCGACGGGAAGCAAGACGCCGTTGTCCGGTCCGACGAGGGCGTGGTCGCCCGCGCGAACCACGAGTGCCGCGCGGTCGGTGCCGACGCCGGGGTCCACCACGACGAGGTGGACGGCGGGCGGGAAGTACGGAAGCACCTCGCGAAGCCAAAAGGCGGTCGTTCGAACGTCCTGTCGCGGGAAGTCGTGGCCGATGTCGACGAGACGGGCGTCGGTGTGCTGGAGCAACACGCCCTTCATCGCCGCCGGGTATGGCGTTCCGAAGTCTGAAGTTAACGTTATCATCTGGCAACTCACCTACGGTTATAGGGATAGTTCGCAACCGAGTTGATGTAGGTTTTCCTTATTATCAGGTTATAAAGAATAAAATAATTCGGACGAGCTGCGATGGATCAGGACGCTTCGAAGCAGGCTTGCATCGGTTACGCCCTCCGACCTGGTTGGAACTAAATCCCGTTCGAATCCGAGTCGCTGACCTGTTGAATCCGGTCGATGCCGTCGCTTTCCTCGATCACTTCGACGACCGGGTCGGGAACGAGTCGCTGCCAGTCGCCGCCGTCGACCATCCGGTCGCGGACTTCGGTTCCCTCCAACACGTCGCGGTTGAACATCGGGGACTGCCGCACCTCGACGCCCGCCTCCTCGAACAGACGGATCACGAGGGGGTTGTTCGAGTAGGCGATGTCGAAATCCGGACTCATGCTCTGGACGTGGCTCACCCACACGGAGTTCCGGTCCAAGTCCTCGATGGGGACGGCGTACGTCACGAGGTCGTAATCGACGAGGGATTTGGTTATCATCATGATTCGTTCGCCAGCCGTGAACGGGTCGTGACGGCTGTGTGAGTCGCCCGCGCTTCCGATGCCGAGGACGAGTTCGTCGACCTCCTCGGCGATGGTATCGATCACGTTGTGGTGGCCGTTGTGGTAGGGTTGGAAGCGCCCGATGTAGAACCCGCGGGTCATGGTGAACCCGTCGTGTAGCGTTTTTATAAGGGTGACGAGTCGTCCGTCCGAGCGGTCGTACTTCGTCGAAAATCGGGTCGAACGGTTTCGAATCCGGTATTCGACGCCGGGAGCGATATGGCTATATCCCTTCAATTCCACAGTTTGACGGCCTGAAATGGAGTGTGCGGGGTCGAGCGTAGGGAGAAAGTATATCAGTTCGCCAGCCATGTTTTCAACTACACAGAACGAATTCTATGAGTAACGACACCGAAGCTTCACCATCGGAGCAGGAAGCCGAGAAAGAGATGGACGTCGATAGCCTTGGGAGCGAGGTGGACGCCAAGGTCGCCGACGACATCTCCGAAGACGACCTGCTGGGTGGGTTGGAGATAGAAAGCACGGAAGAAGTCGAAATCCCCGACCGATTGGTCGATCAGGTCATCGGACAGGATCACGCCCGTGACATCATCCTCAAGGCGGCGAAACAGCGCCGTCACGTCATGATGATCGGGTCCCCCGGGACCGGGAAATCGATGCTGGCGAAGGCGATGAGCCAACTCCTCCCCAAGGAGGACTTGCAAGACGTCCTCGTCTATCACAACCCTGACGACGGGAACGAACCGAAGGTTCGGACGGTTCCCGCCGGGAAGGGCGAACAAATCATCGAGGCGCACAAGGAGGAGGCCCGCAAGCGCAACCAGATGCGCTCGTTTTTGATGTGGGTCATCATCGCCATCGTGGTGGGGTACGCGCTCCTCCTCGCCGGAAAGCCGCTCCTCGGAATCCTCGCGGCCGGTGTCATCTACCTCGCGTTCCGCTACGGTTCGCGTGGCTCCGACGCGATGATTCCGAACCTGTTGGTCAACAACAGCGACGTCACCAGCGCCCCCTTCGAGGACGCGACGGGTGCCCACGCGGGTGCGATGCTCGGTGACGTGCGCCACGACCCGTTCCAGTCCGGTGGAATGGAAACGCCGAGCCACGACCGGGTAGAACCCGGTGCCATCCACAAGGCGAACAAGGGCGTGTTGTTCATCGACGAAATCAACACGCTCGACATCCGCAGTCAGCAGAAGCTGATGACGGCGATTCAGGAGGGCGAGTTCTCCATCACCGGTCAGTCCGAGCGCTCCTCGGGCGCGATGGTTCACACCGAACCCGTCCCGACCGACTTCGTCATGGTCGCGGCGGGGAACCTCGACGCGATGGAGAACATGCACCCGGCGCTCCGTTCGCGTATCAAGGGATACGGGTACGAAGTCTACATGGACGACACCATCGACGACACGCCGGAGATGCGCCGCAAGTACGCACGCTTCGTCGCTCAGGAGGTCGAAAAGGACGGTCGGCTTCCGCACTTCACGGACACGGCCGTCGAGGAGGTCATCCTCGAAGCCCAGCGCCGGGCGATGCGGAAAGACCACCTCACGCTCAAACTGCGTGACCTCGGTGGCCTCGTCCGCGTCGCGGGCGACATCGCTCGCGCGGAGGACGCCGATAACACCACGCGCGACCACGTGTTGCAGGCCAAACAGCGCTCGCGCTCCATCGAACAACAGATCGCGGACGACTACATCGAGCGGCGGAAGGACTACGACCTCACGGTCTCCGCCGGCGACGTGGTCGGTCGCGTGAACGGTCTGGCCGTCATGGGCGAGGACAGCGGTATCGTCATGCCCGTCATGGCCGAAGTCGCGCCGTCGCAGGGTCCCGGTCAGGTCATCGCCACCGGGAAACTGCAGGACATCGCCGAGGAAGCCGTGCAGAACGTCAGCGCCATCATCAAGAAGTTCAGCGACGAGGACATCTCGGAGAAGGACATCCACATCCAGTACGTGCAGGCGTACGAAGGTGTTCAAGGCGACTCCGCGTCGGTGACGATGGCCACGGCGGTCATCAGCGCGCTGGAGAACATCCCCATCGACCAGAGCATCGCCATGACCGGCTCCCTGTCGGTCCGCGGCGACGTGCTCCCGGTCGGCGGCGTCACGCACAAAATCGAGGCCGCCGCGAAGGCGGGCGTCGAGACGGTCATCATCCCGAAGGCCAACGAGCAGGACGTGATGATAGAGGAGGAGTACGAGGAGATGGTCGAAATCATCCCCGTCTCGCACATCAGCGAAGTCCTCGAAGTCGCACTCACGGGGGAATCCGAGAAGGACAGCCTCATCAACCGGCTGAAGGACATCACCGGCCACGCCCTCGACCGCCAGGTCGGCGGCACCCAGCCCGGTAGCAGTCCGAGTCCGCAGTAAGCGTCGACAACGAGAATTCGTTTTCTCCCTTCGTTTTCAACTCCCGAGCGGCGGCCATCCCCTCCGGTCCCGCCGACGCGGTAGATAGCTTTTCACGGCCGGCGTCCGAATTGGAACCCGAATGCCCTCGCCGAACTGGAACGCGTTCGCCGCCGTCACGCTCGTCGTTCTCCTCGTTCTCATCGCGCTCGCTCGCGCTTCGCAGGGGATGTTCGTCGGGGAGAACGAAACGGACGACGTGAAACCGTCTACTGACGGTTACGACTCGGCGCGTTCCGTCGATACGACCGAAACGTGCCCGAACGGACGCGGGTTCGGTCACGAGGAGGACCTTGAATCCACCGCGGATGAGAAGGGTACTGGTAACGAGACGTCACGCACACGCGAATTCGGATCCGCGGTCCCGGCGGATTCCGATGCACGCGACGACGAAACGGCGACTGCGAGCGTCGAACCCGCAACCGCGAACGTCGAGTTCGCCCACGAGACGACCACCGAATCCGCCGCGGAGGAGTTCACGCCCGGTATGCTGCTGGTCAACGTCGCGTTCAGCCAAGGGCTGTTCGGCGTGGTCCTCCTCGTGGCGGCCGTACTCGCCGCGATACCCGCCGTTTCGCTCGGCCTCGGGAGCGTGACCGTCACCCAACTCGGCATCGGCATCGTCCTCGGCGTGGCGCTGTACGTCGGGAGCGAACTCGGCCAGCGCGCCGCGGACGCGTTGGACATCGACTACGAGGACGGCCTTCGGGAACTCCTCACGCCCGACTCGATCGGGGGGTGGGTCGTCCTGCTCGTCCTCGTCCTCCCGATAATCGCAGGATTCGAGGAACTGCTGTTCCGTTCCTCGCTGGTCGGCGCCTTCGCCGTCGGGTTCGGCATCTCGCCGTGGTTCCTCGTCGTCGCCTCGTCGGTCGCCTTCGCGACGGGCCACGGCGCGCAAGGCCCGGCGGGAATACTCGTCACCGGGACGCTCGGCGCGGTGCTCGCCAGCGCGTTCGTCCTGACGGGGAGTTTGCTCGTGGTCGTCGTCGCCCACTACCTCGTCAACGCGCTGGAGTTCGTCGTTCACGCCCACGGCGACCGGTTCACGTAGTCCTCGAAGACGGACGCCGCGCGGTCGTACGGGTCGGCGACGCGGACGTCGATGCCGAGGTCCGCGAACGTCTCGACCGCTCTCGTTTTACCGCCGGTGCGGAGGAAGTCGCGGTACGCTTCGGGCGACAGCGTGCCGTCGGTGAGTCCGTCGAAGACGACGGTGGCACCCACCACGCCGAGGACGTACTGGTAGAAGTGGTACGGTTCCCGCGCGTGGCTGCCGACGAGCCATCCAGAGGCGGTGTACTCGTCGGGGACGACCGGCGCGTTGAACTCGTCGTGGAGGTCGGCGTAGATGTCGTCGAGGCGCTCCGCGGTGAGGGTGCCACCTCCTTCGACCACGCCGTAGGTTTCGTGCGTGAACGCGGACCACATTCCCGCTCCGAAGAAGTTGCCGCCGACGGTATCGAGGAGGCGGTCGAAGACGTGTTCCCGATGATCGTCGGTTTCGATGAGGTGCCGCGCGAGTAGCAGTTCGTGAAGCAGGCTCGGAACCTCCTCGACGGGGCGCGGCGTGGTCGCGTACAGCGGTCGGCGCGCCTCGCGCAGATACGACGTGTTCATCGCGTGGCCGAGTTCGTGCGCCAAAACGAACAGGGACCGCACGTCGTCGTCGTAGTTCGCCAGCACGTACGCGCCGGTGTCGTACGACGACGGGCAGTACGCGACGATGTCGGAGCGCTTCTCCTCGGTTTCGTACACGTCGATTCGACCGTCGTGCAAAAATCCCGCCAAGCGGTTCCGGTACTCCTCTCCCAACGGTTCGACGGCGTCGAGGAGGTGGTCGTGCGCCTCGTCGTACGGAATTTCCGGCCCTTCCCCGTCGGCGAGCGGGACGTTCGTGTCCCACGGGCGTAGCTCTCCCACGCCGAGACGGTCACGACGGACGCGGAGATACCGGTGGTGCGGGCCGAGATTCGACCGGAGCGCATCGAGGAGCGCGTCGTGTGCGTCCGTCGGGAAGTCGATCCGAAGCCCCGTCTCGGGGTAGCTCTGTTTGTTGAAGCTCCGTTCGCGGACGGAGTCGAAGTTCCGCACCGCCGTGCGGTTCGAGTGCGTCTTCACCTTCTCGGCGTACGCCGTCGCGATCGCGTGTTTGGACGCGATCAGTTCGCCGCGATACGCCTCGTACACGCGGCGTCTGAACTCCCTGTCCGTCGATGTGAGTTGTTTCGCCCGCCTGTTCCGAGTCACCGGAACGGACTCCCCGTCCGGGCCATCCACGGTCGGCGGTTCGAAGTCACGATTGACGAGCGCTCGGAACACTTCCTCGGGCGTGTCGTGATTCAGCGTCGTCAGGACCTCCTCGACGTCGGAGGAACGAACGTGGCGGTCCATCCGTACGGCGTCATCGAGATAGCGCCGGAACGCCGCGAGGTCGTCGTTCTCGCGCACGAACGCTTCGACTCGTTCGGGAGAGAGCGACTGTAACCGACGCCGAACCGCCGTCTTCGTTCGGTCGACGTCGTCCGACACCGACCGGAACTCGTCGCGTCGCTCCTCGCGCTCGGGGTCCCCCGTGTCCTCGTTGCATCGAAGTCGGACGTAGAGGCCGAGCCGTTGTTCCCGTCGGACGAGGGTTTCGTGGTCCGTGAGGGAGTCGAGAAAGCCGTCCGCGCTCCTCGGGTCCCGCTCGCGAAGCGATTCGGCGAGCGATTCGGTTTCGGCGAGCACGGCGCTCCACTCGTCCGGCGATTCGAAGATGTTCGAGAGGTCCCACTTGTACTCCTCTGCGATTTCGTCTCTGGTCGGTATCGAATTCATGATGTCCGTCGTGTGCGGTTGCTGTCGCTGATGGGTAGTCGAGCGGCGGTACGACCCGAAATCGGGCGTCGAATCAGAAGGAGGTGAAGCGGGTCATCGTGCTACCAAGTTAGAAAATCGTCGTTTACGAGGCGTAAAAAACGTACTGGTCGCTCAAGAAGATGCAATTTGTCTTCCCGTGCGAACGGGGGTCAGAAGAGCTACCGCTCTTCGCTATCGAGCACGCGAATCTGGTCCCCGCGTACGGTGACCGGAATCGGGACGGTGGCCTCGTACAGTTCGACCGTCACCTGGTCTTTACCCTCGTCGATACGCTGGACCTGCGCTTTCTCGCCTTTGAACGGTCCGGCGATGAGTTCCACGATGTCGCCCTCCGCGATACCTTCGACGTCCGGCGTCGGGGAGAGGAAGTGCTCCACTTCGGAGATGTTGCTCTCGCCGGGGACCATGCTCCGCGCGTGGGGAATCTCCTCCAAGACGCGGTTGATGACTCGGTGGTCGTCGGCCTCGACCATGACGTAACTCGTCAGCGAGTCGGGCGCGAGGACGGCGTGAATCTCCGGTTCCTCGCGGTTGATGATCATGTCCGCGACGGTGCGTTCCTGACTTGCCGTGGTCTTTACTGCGTAAATTGGCATATAGATTCACCTAGACGGGGGCGTTGGTGATGAAACTCATGACGGCGAAAATCGTGAACCCGAGCAGTCCGACGAGCAAGATGCCGGCACCGGCGATCTGTGCGATCTTCGAGAACTCGTTCCACGACGGCGTACTCGCCAGTTTGAGTACGCGCATGTACGACGCGAGGTCTAGCTTGACGTCCATTGTTGGTGATGCTTGGCTATCCGGCTTTTTCTATCTTACTACAAAGAGACGGGAGGGAAGCGCTCGATTACTCGACGTAGTCGATATCCTCTGCCTGCTGTTGTTTCGCCTGTGCCTGTTCGGCCTCGTTGCGGCCGTAAATCTGGGGTGACTGAACGCCCGTGACGACGATCATGGTGCGCATCGTGCCGTCGAGACTCTCGTCGATGGAGGTCCCCCAGATGATGCGAGCGTCGGGGTCGATGCGGTCGTAAATCTGTTCGACCACGCCCTCGGCCTCCTCGATGGACATGTCGTTGCCACCGGTGACGTTGACGAGCGCGGACTTCGCGCCGCTGATGTCCACGTCGAGGAGGGGCGAGCGAAGGGCGCTCTTCACCGAATCCTGCGCCTTCTGGTCGGAGTCGCTCTCGCCGAGTCCGATCATCGCCACACCACCCTTCTCCATGACGGTGCGAACGTCGGCGAAGTCGAGGTTGACGAGGCCGGGTTTCGTGATGAGTTCCGTGATTCCTTTCACGGAACGCATGAGCACCTCGTCGGCGACCTTGAACGCCTGTTTGACGGGCAGTTTGCCGACGGAGTCGAGTAGGCGGTCGTTCGGGACGACGATGACCGTGTCGCTCACGTCGCGCAGGCGTTCGAGTCCGGCCTCCGCGTTGGTGCGCCGGACCTCACCCTCCGCCGTGAACGGCGTCGTGACGATGGCGATGGTGAGCGCGCCGGCCTCGCGGGCCGCCTTGGCGACCACGGGGGCGCTTCCGGTGCCGGTGCCGCCGCCGAGTCCGGCGGTGACGAACACCATGTCCGAGCCCTGAATCGCGTCGTAAATCTCCTCCTGACTTTCGAGGGCGGCCTCCTCGCCGACCTGCGGGAGCGACCCCGCACCGCGTCCGCTCGTCTTCTGTTCTCCCATCAAAATCTTCGTGTCGGCCTCGATCTCGACGAGGTGCTGAACGTCCGTGTTCGCGGCGACCAGCGACGCCCCGTGAATTCCCTCCTCGGCCATTCGATTGACCGTGTTTCCGCCGCCACCGCCGCACCCGACGACGGTGATGTTGGTCTGGAGTTCCTTGAGTACGTCCTGTAGTTCCTCGTCGGTCATCGTCCCCGACAGGCCGGTGTCCTGCGAGGCACCTCCGATTTCTGATTGTGGGGCACCCTGTTGTTGCCCTTCCGCCTCCTCAATAGCGTCTTCAACGATTGAATCCATCCTTGAAGCTTCTTTTACGAACGCACATTAATTATCTTTCCCCTCTAGTCGACGGTCGTCTGACTCATATCAAACCATCGTGAAAAAAAGTTATATGGTCGAGTCGTCCCGGCGGTTCACTCCACGGGGAAGACATGTTTCCGCTCCGTCCGGACCTTCTCCGGCGGAATCGTTCGCCCGTCGACGGTCACCGGAACCCCCGAAGACAGTTTCCCGAAGGCTGGTCCCTCGGACACGCCCAACGTGCGCGCCTTTTCCGGGTCGAAGGTGACTTCGCGGACGACGACTTCGTCGTCCCGGCGCGCGACGGTTTCGTACTTCCGTTCGAGCAACGCGATCAGTTCGTCGAGAATCGCCTCGTAGTCGGCCCGCGTGCGGACCGCCGCGCGCCCACACACCAGCGTGCCGCCTTCCTCGGTTTCGAACGCGACCGTTCGCTCGGACACGACATCGAAGACGCCCTCCCGGTCCACGCCCGCCGCCGCGGCGAGCAACTCCTCGGGGAACGCCCGAACGGAGAACCGCCACTCGTCCGGGTCCGACGGCACGTCGGCCGCCCGCTTGCCGAACCGGAGCCCCGAATCGACGGACGAGAGTTCGGATTCCATCTCCTCGGCGAGGGCGAGGGGAACCCCCGACACCTCCCGAACCCATGTCTCGCTCACGACGCGATAGCCGAGGTCGGCGATGACGTCCGCGATGTCCTCCGTGTTCCCCTCACAGACGGCGTGGTTCGCCCCGCTTCGTTCGAAGGCCTGCCGAATCACGTCGGGATGTGCCTCCGGAAGCCCCAGCGTGTCGAGGTTCCAGTCCGACGCGATGTGCCCCACCGCCCAGTCCGTCTCCTCGATGATCCGCTCGAAGCGCGGGGCGTAGTGACCCCCGCCGAACCCGACGAGTTGGCGCTCCCGGTGGGGCGAAACGCCGCGTAAGTCGAGGATGGCACGCGCGACGGCGTGGGCGGCCTCCGGGTCGTCCCACTGCTCGTCGTCGCTACCCAGTTCGACGAACATCGACGGAACGCCGACCTCGCTCGGCCCGTGGTGGGTACACTCCATTCCGACTTCGTACCCCTCGGGCGCGTGGTCGTGGAACACCCGGAGCAACCGTGCGTGGGCGTTCGGACAGGCCTCGGCGAGAGTCCTGTCCTCGCCGCCGTACTCGGCCGGACCGAAATTCCCGGTGAAGTGGGCGGTCAACAGCGGACCGGTGTCGCCCGAGTGACGCGAGGCGAACACGAGCATGCCGGGGTCCGAAAACGCCTCGGCGACGTTCTCGATGTCGAGATGGAGGGCGTCGAACTCCCGGAGTTCGAACCCGTCCGTCCGGTAGTACTCCCCGCCACCCTCGGCGTCCGGTCGCATTTCGTCTTCGTGTGTACTCCACTCCGTCTCGGCGAGGAGGCACTCGCCGATGTGTTCGGATGCGTAGTCTGCCCTACTGACGACGACGGCAATCACGAATGATTCTCCGGTCGGACGGCGAAAAAGTCCGTCGAATCCCGGAAACCGTTAAGAACCGGGACGAAGTGTGGACACATATGAAGGTTCTCGTTCCGGTGGACGGTTCCGACTGCAGCATGCGGGCGCTCGACTTCGCCATCGACTTCGCGAGGCGATACGACGCGGACCTCGACATCGTCCATTTCACCGACGTCCGAGGGGAGGACACGGACGCCCTGATGGACCGAGTGAATGCGGAACTCGACGAAACCGATATCGAGAGCGACCCCACCGTGGCGGTGGACATCCATTTGGCGAGTTTCAAGGCGTCGAACCGTATCGGCAGGAACATCATCTCGATGGTCGAAGAGGGCGACCACGATCACGTCATCATGGGTCATCATGGCACAGGACGGGTAGGTACGTTCGTCCTGGGCAGTGCGGCGAAAACGGTAGTGAAATCGGGGGATGTGCCGGTGACGACGGTTCCGTGAACGGTCGCACGGGAATGGAAACACCTCCGGTTCCAGATAGAACCGCTTAATTAGACCGCTTTTGAAGATGCCCGTAGTATGAATCCGATACTCGCTACACCGATGGCGATTTTACCACGGGTGTGGGAAAACTCGTTACTACTCCTCTCATCGTTCCTGCTGCTGCTGTTGGGGGCGGAAGTGTTCACGAACGCGGTCGAATGGTTGGGTCACCATCTCGGCGTGAGCGAAAGCGCGACCGGCAGTATCCTCGCCGCCGTTGGAACCGCCCTTCCGGAGACGACGATTCCGATAATCGCCATCTTCGGGAGCGGAGGCGGGACGGAGGCGGCGGAGGAAGTCGGCGTCGGTGCGATTCTCGGCGCGCCGTTCATGCTCGCCACCATCGCCATGTTCCTCGTCGGCGCGAGCGTCTACTACTTCGGGACGCGTCGTACGCACGGACGGGAGATGCACTTCAACAGCGTCTCCACCCGCCGTGACCTCTCCTTTTTCCTCGTCGGCTACACCCTCGCGTTCAGCGCCGCACTGATTCACAGCGACCTGATATCCCACGGCATCGCCGCACTGCTCGTCCTTCTCTACCTGTTTTACCTCTATCGCTCGCTCAAGAGCGGCGAACTGGTCGAAGGCGAGGATTTGGAGGACCTCCACCTCGGACTGATGATAGAGGGCGTCGTCTCCCGCTTCCCGGGAATGAGCACGGACGAGAACCACTCGGGCAACCCGCGCTCGATTCTGGTGGCGATTCAGACGCTCATCGCGCTCGGCTTCATCATCGGCGGAGCACAGGTGTTCGTCTCCCAGACCCAGTGGGTTTCGGAGGAGGTACTCGGCATCCCGACGGCGATCGTCGCGCTCCTCATCGCGCCGCTCGCCACCGAACTCCCCGAGAAGTTCAACAGCATCATCTGGATTTCCCGCGACAAGGACACCCTCGCGCTCGGCAACATCACGGGCGCGATGGCGTTCCAAGGCACCCTCCCCGTCACCCTCGGCATCCTGTTCACCTCGTGGGACCTCTCGTTCCAGTGGGGAACGTCCGGCTTCCTGAACGGCCTGTCGGCCATCCTCGCGATCATCAGCGGTTGCGTGCTCTACCTCCGTGCACGCCGCGTCGACGGCGGGAACATGAGTGCCCGACCGTTCCTCATCGGCGGACTGTTCTACCTCATCTTCCTCGCGGTGGTCGTCTATCACGTCGTCGTCCTCGACGTCGGCGGCGTTGCCGGTCACTGAGTCCGCTCGTCGGATGGAATCGCTTACTTGACTGCCGCGGGAAGTACGGGATATGTCGCTTCCAGTCGCGGCCGCGGTGCGGCCGCTCGCACTGTCGAAATCGTCGACGAAAGGGCTCTTACTTCTCGCATCCTTCGTCTTTCTCCTCGTCGGAGCGGAGGTGTTCACCAACGGCGTGGAATGGCTCGGCCACCGCCTCGGCATCTCCGAGAGCGCGACCGGGAGCATCCTCGCCGCGATGGGAACCGCGCTCCCGGAGACGACGATTCCCGTCATCGCCATCCTGAAAGGCGGGTCGGCGGCATCCGACATCGGCGTCGGCGCGATTCTCGGCGCGCCGTTCATGCTCGCCACCATCGCCATGTTCCTCGTCGGCGCGAGCGTCTACTACTTCGCCGACCGTCGCGCGAACGACGCCAACTTGCAGTTCAACGAGGGCGCGACGACGCGCGACCTCTCGTTTTTCCTCGTCGGCTACACCCTCGCGTTCGCCGCCGCGCTGGTCCCGGATGAGACCTCCGTCGCGGGAATTCCGATTCGAGTCGTCATCGCCGTCGTCCTCGTGGCCCTGTACGTCACGTATCTCTACCGCTCGCTCCGTGCGGGTGAACTGGCCGACAGCGACGACATGGACGACCTCCACATCGGAATCGCGATCGAAGGACTGGCCGAACGAATCGGCATCGACTCGAACGCGGACCACAGCTCCGACCCGCACCTCCTCCTCACGGCCCTCCAGACGTTCATCGCGCTCGGATTCATCGTGTACGGTGCCCACCTGTTCGTGGACCAAGTGGAGTGGGTTTCGAGGGACGTCGGCATCCCGTACGCCATCGTCGCGCTCGTCATCGCCCCCGTGGCGACCGAACTCCCCGAGGCGTTCAACAGCGTCATCTGGTTGGCGCGCGACAAGGACACCCTCGCGCTCAACAACATCACGGGCGCGATGGCGTTCCAAGGCACCCTCCCCGTCACCCTCGGCATCCTGTTCACGCCGTGGGACCTCAGCCTCGCGTGGGGAACCGCCGGTTTCCTGAACGCCGTCTCCGTCCTCTTCGCCATCGTCGCCGGGTGCATCGTCCTCTTCCGCGCACGCCGCGTCGGCGAGGACGACTTCGACCCGACGCCCTTCCTCGGAAGCGGCCTGTTCTACGTTCTCTTCATCGGCCTCGCCGTCTACTTCGTCATGCTCGGTGCCTGAGGACCCGTCGGTTAAGTCCCCCCGCTCCCTTCTTCGGGCATGGACGTATACGGACTCCTCGGCAATCCGGTGGGTCACTCGCTCTCTCCACCGATGCACGAGGCCGCCTACGAGGAACTGGACATGGACGCCCGCTACGTCACCCTGGAACCCGAGGCCATCGCCCCGGCAATCGAGGGAGCGAACGCGCTCGGCGTGAGCGGGTTGAACGTCACGATTCCGTTCAAGGAGGACTGTCTCCCGCACGTCGAACCCGACCCGCTCGCGAAACGCATCGGCGCGGTGAACACCGTCGATTTCTCCGGACCCGATGGTTCCGTCCCGACGGGCCACAACACGGACGCCGAAGGGGCGCGTCGAGCGCTCGAACGACACGGCGTGTCCCGTGACGGAGCGTCGGCCGTCGTCGTCGGTGCGGGCGGCGCGGCACGGGCGATCGCCTTCATGCTGGCCGACGACGGCGCGACGGTCCGGATAGCCAATCGAACCGTTTCGCGAGCGGAGTCCCTCGCGGCGGACGTGAGCGGTGCGGCGGCACACGGCTTGGACGAACTCCCCGAACTCGTGTCGGCGGCCGACGTGCTAATCAACGCGACGAGCGTCGGGATGGAATCCGACGAGTCGCCCGTCCCCGCCGATGCGCTCCACGGTGACCTCGCGGTGATGGACGCGGTGTACCGCCCGCTCGAAACGCGACTGCTCCGCGAGGCGTCCGCGTGCGGCGCGACGACCGTCGACGGCGCGTGGATGCTTCTGTTTCAAGGGGTCGCCGCATTTGAACTATGGACCGAAACGGATGCGCCGGTCGAGCGCATGGACGCCGCCTTGCGAAGACGCCTTTAAGTGAAGGGACTTTGTACTATCCCCCAATGGGGCTTATCACACGGCTGAAATCGTTGCTCGGTCTTGGCGATGAGCGGTCGAAATCGCGAGATCGTGACGGCGGAGTGACGATAGAGCGGGAACCGACCGAGACGAGAGCACAGCCCACGGTGGAATCGGAGAACGCAGTGAAAATGACCGAGGACTCCTCGGAGACGGAGACGGAGACGAGCGTTTCGACGGAAGAACTCGTCGACGAGGGGGAACCAACGGATCACATCGAGGAAGCGGAACCCGACACGGCGGCGGAACCGGCCGAGGCGACGGGACCGAGCGCCGAGGCGGGACAACCCGCACAGACGGAGGCGACCGAACCGGAAGCGGAACCCGACGCGGAGTCGCAGGAAGCGGAGGAATCCGAAACCGAAGCCGAAGAACCGGAATCGGAGACGGGAACGGAGGAAGAACCGTCGGAGACGGAGGAAGCGGAAGCCGAAGAAACCGAGGCCGAAGCCGAAGCGGAGGAATCCGCCGGTGCCGATACCGACGCCCGACCGCTCGAAGACGTGAAGGGAATCGGCCCGGCCTACGCCGAACGACTCCGGAACGCTGGCGTCGAAAACACGGCCGAGCTGGCCGATGCCGACCCGGCGGAAATCGCCCGCGAGACCGACCTCTCGACGACGCGAATCGAAGGCTGGATGGATCGTGCGAAATCGATGTGACGAAGCGGACGTAGTCACCTCGCGGGCTTCGTTCCGCGAGGCGGCACGGGACGCGCCGCGCGGTGCGAGAATCCCCGTCGAAGTCCGCGTGCGGGTCGCGGACCCGTTTCGAGCGTATCGACGGGCGCGCGACGGCCCCGGCGGTTTCTATCTCGCGACGACGGGAGGACAGTCAGGGTGGGGCTATTTTGGTATCGAACCGACGAGTCGTCTCCAGACGGGGTCGGGCACCGAATCGAGCCTCGACGCTCTCTCGGCGGCGCTCGCCGACGAGGAACTGGTTCGCGGCGACTGCGACGTTCCGTATCCGTGTGGGCTATTCGGATGGCTTTCGTACGACCTCGTCCGCGAACTGGAAACGCTTCCCGGGTCGGCGACGGACGACCGGCACCTACCGCGACTCCAGTTCGGCCTGTACGACTGCGTCGCCGCGTGGGAGGCGGGGTCGGAGGAAACGCTCCGTGTGACGGCGTGTTTGCGACTGGACGACCCCAACGAGACGTACGACGAGGCCCGAGAGACGGCGCTCTCGCTCGCCACGGCGGCTATCGAAGGCGACGGAACCATCGGCGCACCGCCGACCGACGAGCGGGGGCCGTTCGTCAGCAGTTGCGGCAAGGACGCGTTCGCGGAGCGCGTCCAACGAGTCAAGGAGTACATCCACGACGGCGATACGTTTCAGGCGAACATCTCGCAGCGACTCGAAGCGCCCGCGAGCGTTCACCCGGTTGCGGCCTTCGACGCCCTGCGCCGGGTCAACCCCGCGCCCTACTCGGCGCTGTTGGAGTTCCCCGGTATCGATCTGGTGAGCGCAAGCCCGGAACTCCTGCTCGACGTGAACGGGGACCGCCTCAGGACGGAACCCATCGCCGGGACACGGCCGCGCGGGTCGACGCCCGAGGAGGACGAGGCGTTCGCGGCCCAACTGCAAGGAGACGACAAGGAACGTGCGGAACACGCCATGCTGGTCGATTTGGAGCGAAACGACCTCGGCAAAATCGCCGAGTACGGAAGCGTCGAGGTGACTGATTATCGCCGAATCGACCGCTACTCCGAGGTGATGCACCTCGTATCGGAGGTCACGGGTCGTCGCCGACCCGACGTCTCCATCACGGACGCCGTCGCGGCGGTGTTCCCCGGCGGCACCATCACCGGCGCGCCGAAACCCCGGACGATGGAAATAATCGACGAACTGGAATCGACGCGGCGCGGACCGTACACCGGCAGCATCGGCGTTCTGGGCTTCGACGAACGCGCGACCCTGAACATCGTCATCCGAACCTTGGTCCGGCACGGCGAGGAGTACCACCTGCGCGTCGGTGCCGGAATCGTCCACGACTCGGTTCCCGAGGCCGAGTACGAGGAGACGCTGGCGAAGGGAAAGGCGCTCGTCAACGCCATCGACGAAGCGCTCGAACAGGGCGGCGAGTTCTCGGTCGAATAGTCGAAACTTACTGCTTCGCCTTCTCGGCGAACTTCTCGCGCACCTTGCGAATCTTCGGCTGCGCGTTCATCGTACAGTAGGCGTCGTTGGGGTTCTTCTCGTAGTAGTCCTGATGGTAGCCTTCGGCCTCGTAGAACTCCGTGAGCGGTTCGACTTCGGTGACGATGGGGTCATCGAACGCGCCCTCCGACTCCAGACCGTCGATGTACGCCTCGGCGACGTCCTTCTGTTCGTCGTCGTGGTAGAAGATGGCCGAGCGGTACTGACTGCCCACGTCGGGCCCCTGCCGATTGAGCGTCGTCGGGTCGTGGATGGTGAAAAACACCTGTAGCAGTTCGTCGTAGCCGAGCGTCTCGGGGTCGTACTCCAACTGGACGACTTCCGCGTGCCCCGTCTCGCCCGAACAGACGGCCTCGTAGGTCGGGTTCTCGACCGAGCCACCGGCGTAGCCCGACGTGACGGACTCCACGCCGTCGAGTTCCTCGTACGCCGCTTCCAGACACCAGAAACAACCGCCCGCGAGCGTCGCTTTCTCTGTCATGGTTGACGGTTGGTCCGCGACGCGTTAAGACTCTGCGGTGGCGGACGGTTTTTCAGGGACTTTCGTCGGGGTGAACGGAACGAATGCGAACCGTGATACGCGTCGTCGGTCGATTTCGAGAGCGTCCCCTGCCCTGAAACGGCCTGCCACTCGTCGAGCGCCCCGAAATCGTCGGCGACGGGAACGTCGGTCCGCCCGCCCTTTCGCGTCTCACGCTCGCTTCGTCCGCCGGAAACGACGTCTTATCCGCGACCGAAGAACAGCCCGCAAACCCGACCGCATCGGCGGTCGCCAGAAACGTTCGTCGCGTCTGTCGCGTCATATCTCCGCTCAAGAAACCCGGCCATATTCTTATGGACAATTCAATCGAATCGGTAGATGTTGCCAAAGAATACTGAATTAGTCCGTGAAGCTACTTTCAAATCCGAAAGCTTGCTATCTCAACCAATACACTTATATATTCACAGAACTAACCTATAGTTAGCGGAGCGCCCTTGGCTCTGGTTCTAGCGAAGGGCAACTCCGGTTCATTCCATCATGAGTACGAAAGTTCACGAAGACGACCAGAAGGCCGTAGCGCACTCGGAACGCACGCGAACGGAAAAGCTGAGGAACGAGAACGAGAAAACCGAAGGGCGGACGAGCGAACGCGAAGGAGAGCGGGAAGCGGAACGAGCGGACCAGACGTGTCCCGAATGCGGTGGCTCCCTCGTCGCCGACTCGGAACACGCGGAGACCGTCTGTAGCCAGTGTGGCCTCGTCGTCGAAGCCGACGGTATCGACCACGGTCCCGAATGGCGGGCCTTCGATGCGAGCGAACGCGATTCGAAGTCCCGCGTCGGGATGCCGACGACGAAGATGATGCACGACAAGGGCCTGTCGAGCAACATCGGGTGGCAGGACAAGGACGCCTACGGGCGGTCGCTGAGTTCCCGCCAACGGCAGAAGATGCAACGGCTTCGAACGTGGGACGAGCGCTTCCGCACCCGCGACAGCAAGGAGCGCAACCTCAAGCAGGCGTTGGGCGAAATCGACCGGATGGCGAGCGCGCTCGGCCTGCCGGACAACGTCCGCGAGATGGCCAGCGTCATCTACCGTCGCGCGCTGAACGAGGACCTCCTGCCGGGGCGCTCCATCGAGGGCGTCGCGACCGCCTCGCTGTACGCGGCGGCGCGACAGAGCGGCGTCCCCCGCACGATGGACGAACTGACCACCGTCAGCCGAATCGACGGCATGGAGTTCAAGCGCACCTACCGCTACATCGTGCGCGAACTCGGCCTCGGCGTCCAACCCGCCGACCCCGAGCAGTACCTCGCACGGTTCGAGAGCGAACTCGACCTCACCCCCGCGACCAAGCGCCGCGCCCACGACCTGCTCAAGACGGCGAAGGAGTCGGGCATCACGAGCGGGAAATCGCCCGTCGGACTCGCCGCCGCGGCGCTGTACGCCGCCGCGCTCCTCGAAGAGGAGAAACTCACGCAGGACGAGGTGAGCGAGGTGTCGGACGTGAGCACCGTCACGATTCGGAACCGCTACCACGACCTGCTGACCGCCGCGGACGAAGCGGACGCGCTTCCGCCGACGGCCGCAACCGACGAGGCGGCGGCGTAATCGGTTCTTTTCATTCGAGACAGCGACGACGAGAGACGTCTATCGCCGGAGAACGGAACGCGAAACGACATCACCGAATCCGTGCTAGTCGCGTTTGCTTCCTCGTGTTCGTCGCCGGCCGAACGTCGTTCAAATCGCCGACTGTCGGGCCGTTGACGATGGTCACGGTCCGTCCGTGACGGTCGATGCGAAAGGCGTCGGCGAACGGTCCCGCTCCGATGCGCCACGTGTTCGGCCCGACGCGGGTCGCGTTCCGTCCGCGAAGCAGGTCGCGGTACGCCCGCCGAAACTCCGTCGCGTCCCGCTTCGTCTCCCATTTGGTCCGCCAGACGTAGCCGCGCTGTTTCCCCCTGTGGTACGGCCAGAGTCGGTCGTTCGCCCACCCGTCGGACGGCGCGCTGGTGTAGTTGAACATGTCGAACTTCCCCTTGTCGGGGTCCGTGAACGTCCGCCAGTCGATGACGGGGTTACCCTCGGCCCGGCCCTGATACCAGAACATGGTGTAAATGCCGGTTTCGCCGACCGTCTGTGACCCGTTTTCGCCGCGCTTGCCGTACAGTTTCCAGCCGTTTCGTGCCTGTTCGCCGAGACGGAGCGGGGCGGGCGGGCCGGTTCGCTCTTCGGGGTGAACGACCGCGGCGGACGACTCCGGCGGGTTTCGATACCGCTTCGTCACCGCGTCCCACCCGCCGGAATCGAACAGCGAGGCGACGTACGCGGGGCCGTCGGAGTACGGTTGAATCGTCGCGACTTGCATGCCGAGGTTGTAGTTCGGAAGCGTCCCGCCGCTGTACGGGGATCCGCTCGGTCCGACATCCGGCTTCGGGACGCACTGCCACGACTTCCCACACCGGTTCGTGTATCGCTGTTCCACGTACATCGCCTCGCCTTCAGTCAGGCCGTCGTGGGCACGTTGGGCGTCCATCGTCTTGGATTCGAACTCCGACGACGACAGGTCGACGTGCTGGTCCTGCATCGCGTGTGCGAGTTCGTGAATCAGCGTCGCGTTATCGATCCTGCGTTTCCCATCCGAGATGACGTAGACTCGGTCCTCGCCCGGCAGATAGAACCCGGCGACGCGCCGTTGATAGAGTTTCGTCTGCTGTCGGGCGGCGTCCGCCCGCTCGCCGGTGACGAACAACCCCTCCCAGACCTGATTTTCCCACGCGCGCTGGGGCGGCGTGTACTCGTTCGCCGACCGACGTCGAACGAGGTCCCGATACTCGCTTCGCGACAACGACTGGACGTTCACCGAGCGGGTGAACTCCTCCCTTCGAATGAACTCGACGCGTGCCATCGCCCGTCCCTTGTACGCCTTCAACTCGGCGTCGGACAGTCCGTCGCGCTGGTTCACGTCGATGCTCTCGTTGTACCAGTAGCCGTTCTCCCAGCCGATGACGTCGGAACTCGGGTCCGGCGGATGGGCGTTGGCCTCGTTCGAACTGCCGTTGTTTCCCCCGGGGGCCACCATCACACCCACCGACGCGGAACAGACGAGTAAAACGACGATCGCCCCCACGAATCGCATACCGATGCCACGGGCGCCCGCGGCATAACGGTTGGCCGTTGTATCACACCGCGTTTCCGGTCGAATTTGACCGGTGCGCCGTGAAGGCTGGCGAAACTCCGTTCGTGCCCCCGATTAGAGATAGTCGAACGCCCGTCGTCCGGCGTCGAACCCGGCACGTTCGTGCGCCCACTCGAACGGCGCTTCGTCGCGGCGGTCGGAGAGAAACGAGACGATGTCGTCGGCGACGTTCTCGCCGTAGAGCGACGGCCCCGACCGCATTCGCTCGCGGAGGGAGTCGTCTCCGTGAACGTGTTCGACCATCCCCCGCACGAACGCGCCCGAAATCGGTGGGACGAGGAGGTTGGTGTTCGCCTCGAACACCGTCTCTGGCCGGTCGGTGTTGAATCGCGCGGTCAGACAGATCGCCTCGTCGATGTGGTTGAGTTCCTCCTGCATGCTCCCGGAATCGGTCAGTTCCGCGAAACACTGCCCGGATTCGAGGAACTCGTAGACGTGCGCGTGGCGTTTCCAGAGGCCGCTGAAGAGGAAGTTGTCGTTGTCGTCGGCGAGTCGAAGCAGTTTATCGCGCAGGCCGTAGTTTTCGAGCGCGGCCTTGGTGGCGTTCAACTCCACGAAGTTGACGTTGTACCCCGTCTCGACGAGGCCGATGACCGCGTCAACGATGGCGCGAAAGCGGTCGGGAAGGAGGTTCGCCCGACGGTGGACGTCCACGCGAATCCAATCGTCTCGACGTTCGAGAATCGGGTACACGTCGAAGACGCTCTCGCCGTCGCCGCCCTTTTTCATCCCGATGGCGTCCACGACGGAGTTGCCCACGACCGGAATCCGCCCCCGACCGTGAACTTCCTCGGGGTAGCCCTCGCGGACGAGGTGCTCGCGGTTCAACGCCGTCGGCGCGAAGTGGTAGGTCGACGCGGCGGATCCGACGAACGTGTCGTACTGCTCCGGGAACGGTTCCGTTCGGTTCAGTTCCCAGTCGGCGTGCCACTGCTCCTCGACGAACTCGGCGGGCGTCCCGTAGTTCTCGAACGGGGGAGCCATACCGCGGAGGCCGGCCTCGTTGTGGGCGACGCCGCTGTTGGTCGCGAACAGCCACGCCTGCGGGACGATTCCGGCGGCGAGCGTGTCCCCGTGGACGACCGGCAGGACGGTGGTGTCGGGATACGAGGAGGCCAGCGTGTCGGCGACGGACTCGATTCGGGTCATCAACTCGGCCGTCTTCCGCGTGAGACCGCCCCGAACGTTCAGGTCGACCGCGATGTGGTCCGCGAGGTCGTACTCGTCGAGTCCGTGGCCGAGCAGGTCGTCGTAATGCTGGCCGGTGTGGAGGACGAAACACGGAACGCCCCGGTCGCGCGCCGCGGCGACGACGGGTGCCTGTTTGTAGAAGTCGGGTTTCGTTGCGGTGACGACGGCCAGTACGAACTCCTCCCCCTCCATCTGTCGCGCGAGACGGTCGTCGTGTATCTCGACATCCATCGGGTGGACCGCTCGTTTCCGACGGTATATTTCTTGTCATCGCTATGAACACCGGTACCAAGTTTCCCGGAAGGAGACAGAAAACCTAAGTTATCAATCCCGCTACTCGGTACCGTGGAACGAGATACCGCCCGCACAATCGTAATCGCCCTCCTCTGTATTCTCGCGATCGCGTTCGCCGCCGCGACGTTGAACTCCGCCGTGAGCGAAGACGGGTCCGGAACCGGTCTCGGTGGCGGTCCCGGCGGCGTCGGAAGCAGTCGGACGAACTCGTCGGCACCGCAAGTCGCCGGTAGCGGGGGTCCGTCGATGCCGTTCCAGATGCCGTGCTACCCCGTTCTGGATACGGCCCCCGCCATCCTGCTCATCCTCGGGGCGTTTTTGCTCCTCGTGGGGGTCGCCTACCGGAAGGCGGGCGGCCTCGGCGCGTTCGCGGTAATCGGGCCGGTCGGAATCCCTGTGTTGCTCCTTCACGCGCTACTGACGGCCTGCACGGTGTCGCCCCTCCAAAGGGACGGCGGTCTGATGGGCACGTTCAACCGGAGCGACATTTCGCTCCCGCAGGGCGGTACCGGCGGCCTCGGCGACGGCGCGAAGACCATGTCCCCCTCGATTCTGATGTTCCTCGTCCTCGGCATCGCGCTCGTCGGGGCGGTGGTCCTCCTCGTTCGAAGTTCGAGCGGAAGCGAGGAAGACACACCGGAGGCGGACGTACTCGAAGAGAGCGAGGAGGACATCGCCGCCGTCGGGCGGGCGGCGGGCGAGGCGGCCGACCGAATCGAGTCCGAATCGAGCGTCGAGAACGAGGTGTACCGGGCGTGGAGCGAGATGACCCAGTATCTACACGTCCCCTCGCCGGAGTCGAGTACGCCGGGCGAGTTCGCGGCCGCCGCCGTGGACGCCGGAATGGACCCCGAAGACGTGAGCGAACTGACGGGCGTCTTCGAGGAGGTCCGATACGGCGGCCACGAGGCGAACGACGAACACGAAGAGCGGGCGATAGCCGCGCTCCGCCGCATCGAGCGGACGTACGCGGGGGACGACGAATGAACGCCCGCTCGGCCGTCACGGCGATCGGCATCCTCGCCGTCGGAGGGGGATTGGCGATGGTGTTCGCGCCGGACTTGGCGTCGCTCTTCCCGCTCCGGGACCTGTTCGTGAAGTTCGTCGGCCTGCTGGCGTTCGTACAGGGACTCCGGGTCGTACAGGCGCGGCGACACACGGACGTCGAAGGGGCGGGAACGGGCGACCCGGAAACGAACGTGACGCTGCCGGTGCCCGGGCAGGAGTTCGACGACCGACTTCGAACCGTCCATTCGGGGCCGCGAAAGCGGAAATTTCGGTCGCGCAAGGCGGTCAGAGAACGACTCGAGGAGGCGCTGATCGAGGCCATCGTCCAGCGCGAGGGGTGTTCCGACGACGGTGCGCGGACGCGCATCGAAACGGGCGAATGGACGGACGATCCCGAGGCCGCCGCGTTCGTGGCGGGGCACCCCTCCCCGCGCCGGTCGTGGCGACAGTGGTTCCGCCAGTCGTTCGGCAGCGAGACGGCGTTCCAATACCGCGCTCGAAAGACGGCGGACGCCATCACCCGCTACATCGAGGAGGACCGATGAACGTCGTTCGTGAGACCAACCGGTGGCACGGGGTGAGCGCCATGGCGCTCCTCGCGGCTGGCGTCGGCGTCTTCACCGGGAGTCCGGTCACGCTCCTCGTCGGCGTGATCGGCGTCGCATTCGCGGCGTACTCCCGGACCGCCTCGCCGCCGCCGACCGACTTCGAGTTGACGCGCGTCGTGAGCGACCCGGTTCTCGAACCGGGTGACGAAACGACCGTGGAGGTGACGGTGGAAAACGTCGGCGAGACGACCGCCCCCGACCTCAGAATCGTCGACGGCGTGCCCGACGGACTCCGGGTGACGGGCGGATCGCCCAGACTCGGGACGGCGCTTCGCCCCGGCAAACGGGACACCTTCAGCTACACCCTCGAAGCGGTTCGCGGCGACCACGCCTTCGGTCCGGCACAGGCCATCGCTCGCGACTTCAGCGGCGCGCTCGAACGCGAGTTCGAACTCGAAGACGAGACGACGATCACCTGCACCCCCCGGCTCCAATCGTCGGCCGACGACGTTCCGCTCCGCGAACAGACGATTCGTCACGTCGGGCGCGTGGCGACCCGCGAAGGTGGAACGGGCGTCGAATTCTTCGCCACCCGAGACTATCGACCGGGCGACCCGCTCTCCCGCATCGACTGGAAACGGAAGGCCCGCACGGGCGAGCTGACGACCGTCGAGTTCCGCGAGGAGCGAACCGCGACCGTCGTCCTCCTCGTCGACGTTCGGGAGCAGGCGTACCTGACGGTAGACGCGGAGGAACCCGGCGCGGTGGAACACTCCATTCGCGCCGCAGGGGACGCGTTCAGCGCCCTACTCGACAGCGGCGACCGGGTCGGCATCGCGGCGCTCGGCCCGGAGGAGGTATGGCTCGCGCCCGGCACCGGCGAAACCCACCGCGCGAAAGCGCGGCAACTCCTCTCGCACGCGAGCGCGTTCGGCCAAAACCCGCCCGAGGAGATGTTTTACTCCACCGTGAAACTGCGCTGGCTTCGACGACGGATCCCGAGCGAGGCGCAGGTGGTGTACTTCTCGCCGCTCTGCGACCGCTTCGCGCCGGACGTGGCGCGGCGGCTCGACGCCATGGGTCACGCCGTGACCGTCATCAGTCCGAACCCGACGACGGACGAGACCACCGGGAAACGACTCGCACGGGCGGAGCGGGCACAGCGAATCGGGACGCTCCGCGCCGGCGGAATTCGAGTCGTGGACTGGAACCCCGACGAACTCCTCGGCGTGACACTGGCGAAGATGAACAGGCGGTGGGCGCGATGAGCGGAACGGAGGTTCGAGACGGAACCATCGACCGCTCGCCGGCGCGGGTGAGCCAACTGCTTGCCATCATCGCCGCATCGCTCGCGGTCGGAGCGAGCGCGCTGTTCGGCGGCGTCGGTGCGCTCGGCGGTATCCTCGGACTCCTGTTCGTCGCCGCCGGCGTCGTTCGCGGCAGTCGCCGCCTCGTCACGGTCGGCAGTTTCGTCCTGTTGCTGGGAATTCTGGCCGGGAGCCTCGTCGCCGCGCCCCCGGAACTCCTGATTCCCGGCGCGATAGCCGCCGTCCTCGCGTGGGACTTCGGTGAACAGGCCATCAACGTCGGCGAGCAGTTGGGTCGGGAGGCGGACACCCAAACCCTCGAAGTCATGCACGCCGCGTCGAGCACGGTCATCGGCATCACGGCGGGCGGCGTCGGATACGGCATGTATTTAACTGGAAGCGGCGGCCAACCGGTGACCGCGCTGGTGTTCCTGTTGATCGCGGCGCTGGCGCTCACGTCGGCGTTGCGAGCGTGAAACGGAAAAGAAGGGACTTCTTTCGGCTATTCGACCGTCGGCACGGGGACGCTGTCCAGCACCGACTCGACGATTTCGTCCTTTCGCGCGTTGTTCACCTTCGCGTCCGGCGTGAGGACGACGCGGTGGGCCAGCACGGGGTAGGCGACGCGCTTGACGTCGTCGGGGGTGACGAAATCGCGGCCCTGCATGGCGGCGCGGGCGCGGGTCGCCTCGAACAGGCGCTGGGTCCCGCGCGGGGAGACGCCGACTTCGACGCGGCGGTCCTCGCGGGTTCCGCGGGCGATGGCGGCCATGTATTCGAGCAGGTCCTCCTCGACGCGAACCGTCTCGGGGACCGACTGGAGGTCCGTGACGAGTTGGTTGTCGAGGACGGTTTCGACGGACGGACTCTGGCTGTCGCGGGCCGAACGCCGGCGAAGGAGTTCGATTTCGCCGTCGAGATCCGGGTAGCCGAGGCTGGTTTTCACGGCGAAGCGGTCCACCTGCGCTTCGGGGAGCGGGAAGGTTCCCTCCTGCTCGACGGGGTTCTGCGTGGCGATGACGAAGAACGGCTTCGGCAGTTCGCGGGTGTCGCCGTCCACCGTCACCTGTCGTTCCTCCATCGCTTCGAGGAGCGCGGCCTGCGTCTTCGGCGGCGCGCGGTTGATCTCGTCGGCGAGGACGACGTTGGCGAAGATGGGACCTTCGTTGAACTCGAACTTGCGGTCCTGTTCGTTGAACACGTGCGTCCCCGTCACGTCGGCCGGGAGGAGGTCAGGGGTAAACTGCACGCGGTTAAACGAGAGGCCGAGCGCGGAGGCAAAACTCCGCGCGGTGAGCGTCTTTCCGGTTCCGGGCACGTCCTCCAGCAGCACGTGTCCCTGTGCCATGACGCCGAGGAGGACCGTTTCGAGGAATTCGCGGTCGGCGATGACGGCGGTTCCGATCGCATCGAGGACGGAGTTCGCCTCGGTGTTCGCGTCTGTAACGTCCATGAAATATCAAGCGACGGCCATCGATTTTAATGTGGTGGTCGTCTGGGTTTCCGTGACGAAAATCGAAACCCATAAACCGCAAAACGCGGTACTGGGAGATGAGCCGAGATAGCCTAGCCCGGCCAAGGCGGCAGATTCGAAATCTGCTGTCCTCACGGACACGGGAGTTCAAATCTCCCTCTCGGCGTTTTTCCAACCACATCGTGACCAGTCGAGACGTTGCGAACGGAGGTGAGCAAACGTCGAGACCCGTCTCCGTGGTTGGAAAAGTGGTCAGGGAATTTGAACTAGACCGGACGCACGCCCGCACAGCGAACGCGAGTGAGCGAGCAGGACCGTCCGGGCGTGGTTCAGATCTCCCTCTCGGCGTCATTCTCCGAACGTAACTGACCGAGAGCCGTGGCTCTCGGTCGCGTGAGAAGATGAACGGTCAGGGTGATTTGAGCAGGCGAGTCGCACGCCCGCGGAGCGAACGACAGTGAGCGAGCAGGAACGTCTCGACGGGTTCAAATATCCCTCTCGGAATCCTGTTGTGCATCGGGTGCCTTTCCGAGTAGAATTATCACAATCGTCATAGAGAAGACCTCGAAAGCCCCCGCCCGGTCGCGGTCGCTCCACAAGATATTCTCGTACGGGCTGTGCGGAGCGTACGAGAATAGTGGCTTGTAGAACCGACCACGACAAGCGCGACCGAGCGGCCCCTTTCAATCCCACCGACCGCACAGCACCGCGACGACCACACCCTCCCCAGCCGATTGTGCTTCTCGCCCTTCGGCCTGCGATGCTCATCCCTCGCACGCTATCGGCACGAGCCTTCGGGCGGTGTGCCCGTCGGCTCGTGCCAGCGCGCGCCAACGTGGTAATTTCGCTTCGCGGACCTCCCGTCAATGCCGTTCGGAGAGAATGGGGCGCGTGGCCTCCAGAACCTCGTCGGGGTCGATGTCGACATCGTCCCACGCCGGGAGGACGGCGTGGATTTCGTGGCCGTCCGGGGGTCGAACGGCCTCGGCGTACGTCTCGACCTGCGCCCGTTCGGCCGCCGAATCGTAGGTCAGTCCGTTGAACGCGGCGTCGGCGGCGTACTGCCGGACGAACCGCCGGGCGGTGTCGCGGTAGCGTTCGGGAAGCGTCTCGTACGCGGGCGTGACGCCGTGGTTCTCACAGACGCGGAAGAGGGCCGCGCCGACGCCTTCGCTCATCGAGGAGAGGCCGCCCGGTCCGGCCACGCCGCGGTGGTCGTGTTCGTAGCGCCCGAGGTCCACCTGCGCGCTTCCGTCGAATCCGGCGTGTTCGAACGCGCCGCCGAGGGTGCCGACCTCCAAGCCCCAATCGCGTTCGACGCGCATGCCCGTGGCGAGGTCCGCGGTCATGCCGAACTCGCCCGCCAGCGCGTAGCGGAACGCGCCGAGGTAGTCGAGGATTCGTCCGTCGTCGGCGCGACGCAGGGTTCGGACCAGCGGCGCGTAGAACAGGCGGAACAGGCGACCGTAGAGGCGGTTCTCCTCGACGCGGGCGTAGTAGCCCTTCGTGAACGAAAAGCCGTCGTCGAGCGGTGCGATGAGCCGCGGGACGATGGACGGATCGTAGGTCTTGGTGTCCGCGTCGTGGCAGACGACGAAGTCGGAGTCGGCCGCGGCGACGCCGAGCGCCAGCCACACGTCCCGTCCCTTACCTGCGGGTCCCGTTAGCCCGTGGTCGTCCAACAGCGCCTCGCTTCGGGGGTTGGAACACCAGAGGAGGGAGAGGGGAAGGTCGAATCCCGAAAGCCAGTCGTGAACCGCGCCGACGGAGTCGGATGGCGCGCGGAGCGGGATGACGACGCGGTTCGGTGAGACGGTTTCCAGCGCCGACAGGACGCGGTCCGCCGTCCGTGATCCGAACTCCGCGTCGGTCATCGGGACGACGACGGCGGTGCGGTCGGGCGGGGCGTCCGGAATCCGCCCGGTCAGGTCGTGGAGCGTCGTCACCTGCTCCTGCACGTACTCCATTGAGAGGGGCTTAGGAGAGGGGGAAGAAAAGTGGCGTGAAGTCGGCAGAACCGGATGGATTAATATCAGATCACTTCCAATAGCTGGAGGCAATGAAAACTAAGGCACTCACCGACGCCCTCCGAGACGCCGTGGGGGACGGGTTGCGAACGGTCGCGACGGGTAACATCGAGGAGAAATCGTTCGATATCGTCTACATGCGTGAGGATATCGGATCGCTCTATTCGGAAGAAGAGCGCGAGGAGATACTCCACGACCTCGTACTGGAAAACCTCGTCGAGGTCAGACAGGAGAGGCTGTTCGCCCCGCTTGGAGACCTCCAACTCACGAGTCGCGTGTTCGAATACGGCATCAACGTCGTCGGATGGAACGAGAACGCCGGCGTATTCGTCGGCCTCGACCCCGATGAAACGTTAATTCCGACGACGATACGTGCCTGCCGGTCGGCGTTCGACTGACCGGACCTAGCTCGTCACCGCGCCGGTCGGAAGTCGGTCGGTCCGGTGCAGCGCGAGCAACACCGCCAGAATGGCGAACAGGCCGACCGCGAGCGTTCTGAAGATCGTGTCGAACGCGAACTGGGCATCCAGCAACGTGCCGACGAGCGAACTGCCTCCCGCCTGTCCGATCATGGCGAGCCCGCTGTACATGGCGTAAGCGCTGGCCCTGTTTTCGTCCGGCAGGGAATCGAGGAGGTACGTATCGAGCGCGGGAAACAGGCTGTGGATGACGTACCCGAGGACGAGGGAGATGCCGACGATGGCCGCGAGTCCTTGTGCGAGCGTCAGCGAGACGAGACAGACGATGAAGCTGCCGAGGATGGACAACATGAGCGGAACGTGCGGAAGCCTGTCGGCGAGTCGTCCGGTCAACCAGAACGCCGGAACGCCCGCCGCGAACAGGACCGTCAGCAGGGTGCGGCCGGTTTCCAACGAGAGCCCCTTCGTCTGGCTGATGTAACTCGGATACCAGTTGAACAGCCCGTTCCAGACGAGGCCGGTCGCGCCGATGATGGCGACGCCACTCAGGATGATGGGCCATTGGCGGCGAAACGCCGTGAGGAAATCGCGGTCAGCGACGCCCGCCTCCGGCAGGTCCGTTCTGCGGGCGACGGCGAAGAACACGGCGGTCACAACGGCGGCAACGGCCGCGAGCAGTTCGAAAACGCCCCGCCACCCGACCACCGTCAGCGTCACGCCGACGAAGACGGGGGCGATGGCTGCCGCGAGTTGACTCGCCGTGCCGTGGATGCCGAGCGCACGTCCGACGCGCTCGGGATACAGTTCGCTCACGAGCGGGTTTGCGGCGATGAAGTACACCGCGCTGGAGACGCCCATCGAGAACGCCCCGACCGCGAGGAGCGGGACGCTCGGCGCAAACGCGGTAAGTCCGGAGGAGACGGTCAGTACGACACCTGCACCGAGGACGACGTAGTGGCGTTCGATGCGGGTGAGGAGATACCCCGTCGGAATGCGGGGAAGCGCGCTCCCGAGCCAGACGAGCGAGGCGACCAGCCCGATGGTGGCGTCGCTGACCAGAAACTCGTGTTTGAGCGGTTCGAGCAACGGCGCGAACACCACACGAGCGAAGTTGACCAGAAAGACCATCGAGCTGAGTGATGCAAAGAGTCGGCCCCGGGACACATGGAGTGGTTTATCGAGGGGGGAGTCAAACCTTCCGAAACGGGCAAAGAGACGGCCTACGGTGCGGTATTCGTTCGCATTTCCCAGAGGTCCGAGAAGGTGATGACCTCGACGCCGGAGGTCCCGTCGATGTACGCGAGGAGCTTCTCGTAGTCCGAAACCGACATCGTATTGCTGTTCTTGAAGTCGTGGAAGTTCAGGATACCGCAGTTCCGGTATTTGGCGACGTTATCGACCACGGTCTTCGAAATCTCTAGATCTTCGCCGATGGTCCGGGGGAGAACGAGCGGGTCGAACCCGTGGACGCCGGTCGTGTTGGGGCTTCCCGACTGGTTCATACCGCCCATGTAGTGGTACTTCGAGACGACCCCGAGCGCCTCCCTGTCGAAGTTGTTTCCGGGATAGACGATGAAGTTCGCACCACCGAAGTCGTGGTCGATGAGCCACTGTTTGTGTTTCTCGATGACTCCATCGAGTTTCGAGGCCGACGTCTCGGAGAAGGAGTACTGGGCGCTTCCGTGTGCGACCACCTCGTCGCCCTTCGATTCACGCTCCTTCAGATTTTTGAGGGACATGAACGCTTTCCGCTTCAAGTCTTCGAAGTGCGGCGGGTGGGTGAGGACGGCCGGGAAATCGTACTCGTCGTGAACCGGTGCGGCGTCGTCGTAGTAGCTCCGTTTGCCGTCGTCCCAGCTGAGGATGACGTACCCCGTGTCGGGTTTCCGATGGAGGCGAACGTCGTCGACCCACACGTTCACGTCGTCGTTCGTCGCGTTGGTGGCCTGCAACATGATGCGGCCGATGCTGCTCAGGTCCGGTTCCTTCCCGTCGACCTTGTACACGCCGGGGCAGGTGCGGAACCATCCGACGTCGGGCGCTCGGTAGGAGATGTCCCGGAGTTCCAGCACGGCTCTGTTGCCGCTCGTGTCCTCGAGATAGATGTAGAAGCCGATTTTCGAGGGCGTGGTCGTCCGGATCATGGCCGAAATGTCGCGATCGGTGAAATCCATCGGGTCGGTCAGCGACCGTTCGATGATGGCGTGGTGGCCGCTTTTTCCCTCAAGTCGGAGACTCTGTGATCCCGAGTATTTGACCTTCGTGTCGGGAGTCATCGACCCGCCACGTGCTTCCCAGTCGGACGGGCTTTTGAACGTTTCGAAACTCGTCCCCGGCGAGGCGAACTTCTCCCTGCTGTTGTACTTCGTGTGGAGGGTCTGGTCCGGTTCTGCCGTCGTGGTTTCCGTGGTCGTCGTGTCCGTCGCGGTATCGGTCGTCGCGTTCCCGGACGAGGACGTTTTCGTTCCCTCGGTCGTGTTCCCTCCGGTTTCGTTGTCGGAACAACCGGCGAGGACCGCGGTGAGACTCGCCCCTGTGAGACGGAGAAGATGGCGTCGGTGAATAGTATCCATTTGGCGGTGATATATTTGAACAACCGAATTAAATGTCTGTTGGCCCAACAGCCGTTGGTATTAAAAAGAAAGTGATCGATTAAAGGTCGATTTTTCCACAGATGTATGTATCATATCATTTACGTCGGTGCGTATATGGTACAGTGTGATATCTGTTCACTCGATGCAATCAGTTCGAAGCGGTCTACGAAAGGGAGAAGTCGAGAAAGACACGTACGGTCGTCTCTCGTGTTCGGACTGCGGGGAGTCACTGAAGACACGAAACGATCCGTCGGAAGTTTACTCGATTCGGTCGTGTCCGGACTGTGGCAGTTCGTGGAAGGACATATAGGATCCAATTCTGACATTTATTCGAAAACCGCGTCGAACGCGTTCGCGCCCATGGGGTCGTAGCGCCCCGCATCGAGGTTCTCCCGAGCGTGGTTCGTCGCACTCGCACCGACGAGCGAACTCGTCACGCCGGGCGCGCTCCGCGCGAAGTTGATGGCGCGTTGGGCCGCCGTCTCCCCGGCGAGTCGCTCCGCGACCTCCTCCGGCATCTCCGCCGCGAGATCTCCCTGCGCGATGCTCGCGCTCGTGACGACGTTCAACCCCGCTTCGTGGGCGAACCGGAGCGCGCTCTGTTTCCCGTCGGGGCCGTCCTGTGACTCGACGGTGAACGCGTCGGCCATGACGACGTTGAACGGGAGTTGAACGACGCGGAAGTGGGTCGCCGTGTTCTCGGCGGCTTTCGCGGCGCTCCGAGCGCGGGAGACGACCTCCCTGAGCGAGAGGTAGTCGTCGTGACCCTCCGGGACGCGGAAGGCGTTCCACGTCGCCACGCCGTAGTACCGAATGTTGCCCGCGGCGGCGCGCTCTTCGAGTCGGGTGAACGTCGCTTCGAGCCGGTCGTACACCTCCTCGGGCGAGTTCGAGTACAGTTGTGTCTCGGGGTTGTGGACGTAGTAGCAGTCGACCGTATCGAATCCGAGGTTGTCGAGCGACCGGTCGAGTTGGTCGTCGATGTAGTCGGGCGCGATACAGTGGCTTCCGCGAACGAGGTCGTCAGCGTCCACGAGGCCGGTGTCCACGAACTCCCGTTTGACGTACGTCCCCGGTTCTTCGGGTCGCTCGCCGTCGAACGGGACGAACCCGCCCTTTGTCGAGACGAAGACGGCATCACGGTCGACGTCGGCGTCGGCGAGCGCCCGCCCGACGACGCGCTCGCTCCGCTGGCACCGGTAGTTGACAGCCGTATCGATCATATTGATTCCCCCCTCGACCGCCGTCGTGATCGCCTCGTCGTACTCCTCGTCCACCTCGTCGGTGGGATCGCCGAGGTAGGTCCCAAGACCGATGGAGGAAACCGCGAAATCGCCGAGTTGCCGGAAGTACGTCCGTCCGAAGTCGCCGCCGTGTTCGGTTCGATAGCCGTGTGTTCCCGTTTCGGTCGCCATGCCTGTGCTAGTCGGGAGAGCGATAAAAGGTCGTGGCATTCCCGTCCCGGTTTCGCTGGTTCCTGTAGATTTATCGGCCGCTCGTCCGCATCGACCGCATGGCTCGCGCACTGCTGGTCGGCGGAACCCGGTTCATGGGGCGACACACGGCCGAGGAACTGCTGGCGCACGATTACGACCCGGCCACGAAACGGAAGCGACGGTCATCGCGGAATTGAGCGACTGAGTTCCCGACTACCGAGCCCGAAACTCGAAGCCGTCCACGTCCCCCTTCTCATCGCCGACCACGCTCGCGATACCCGCGCCGAACGAGTAGGCGATTCCCCGCGCCCCGAGGTTCAACCGTTGACGCAGCGGCTGGTTCGGTTCGAACTCCCCCACCGAGACCTCGGGCACGCCCAACCGCTCGGCGAGTCGGGCCTCCACGTCCTCGTGCGTGCCGAGTTCGTCCACGAGTCCGAGTCGGTGTGCCTCGTCGCCGAGGTACACCCGCGCCTCCGTTTCGCGGACCGTTTCGGGGTCGAGGTCGCGGCCCGCCGTCACGCGTTCGACGAAGTCGTCGTACATGCCGTCGATGATTCCCTGTAGGTAGTCGCGTTCGTCGCCGTCCAACTCCTTCAGCGGGACGCCCGCGTCCTTGTACTTCCCCGCCGCAAGCCGTTCGTAGGAGAGGCCGACCCGGTCGGCCAGTTCGGCGGCGTTCACCCGCGAACCGATGACGCCGATGCTGCCGACGAGGCTGGCATCGCGGGCGAACAGTTCGTCACACCCGCTCGCAATCCAGTAGCCGCCGCTCGCACACACGTCCGTCGCGTACGCGACGGTCGGTCCGTCGAACCGCTCGGCGGCGAGACGGATATCTTCACTCGGAACGACTTCGCCGCCCGGCGTGTTCAACCGCAACAGCAGTCCCTTCGCGTTGTCGTCGTCGTTCGCGCGGTCGATCTGTTCCACGATGTCGTCGGCGGGCGTTCCGCTCGCCGAGGGAAGCCCCCCGCCGGCGTCCCGCCGTATCGGCCCTTCGACGGCGACTTCCGCCACGTCGTACGACGGAAACCGCTGTGTTGCCACCCGGGCGGCGAACCGCGCCCCCATCACACCCGCGAGCAACACGAGGAGCACCCCGAGCAGTTCCACGAGCGACGTGGGGAAGGAGAGAAACAGCCACCACGCGACCGCCACCGTTAGCACTGTTCCGACGAGAACGATTGCGAGCCGTTGCCCGCGGCCACCACTGTCGGCCGAGCGTCCGCTTGCCATACCCGTTATAGGGAGGGCGACGGCGTTAAAAGTTCGCTAGTAAAGGGTTCGCAGATTATAGCAGACCGGTCTTCTGGAGCTTCATGAGGTCCTCGGTGTCGAGGGTCTCTCCTTCCTTGAACTGCTGGTAGATCTCCTCGGCCTCGGCCTTGGCCTCCTCTCGCTCCTTTGCCTTCTCGGACTTGCGCTCCTTCTCCTCCTTCTTGTCGAGTTCGCGGAGGCGCTTCTGGACGCGGACGAAGTCCTCGTGGTGCTGGTCGGCCGCTTCCTGTGCCTCCACGAAGTTCTCGTGCATCTCGTCGGCGTCGTCACGGATGTCGTCGGCTTCGCGGTAGGCCTCGATCATCTTGTTGTGATGCTGCTGGGCCTGGTCCGCGAGTTCCGTCACTTTCTCGTGGTGGGTGCTCGCTTCGGCGCGAACCTCCTCTGCCTCCTCGACGAGTTCCTCGAGGTCGTCGCTCTGGTCGAGCTTTTCCTTACGGCTCGTGTACTCGTCGCGCTTGGCCTCGATCTTCTCGATGAGTTCGCGCTCGTCCTCGGTGGAGAGAACTTCCGTCTGCTGTTTGAACTCGAGCTCTTCGATTTCCTTCTTGAGCTGCTCCAAATCCTTTCCCTCGTCCAGTTCGAGGTCGGATTTGCGCTCCTCGACGCGGTCGAACAGTTCGTTCGCTTCGGCGTTGAGTTCGTTACGCTTCTTTTTGTGTTCCTGAACCTGCTCGTTCAGGTTGTCTCGCTGTTCTCGGTGTTCCTGGGCTTCGTCCACCTTCTCACGCGTCTTCGCGTTCAGCTCGTCGCGTTTGGACGCGCGCTTGCTCGCTTGCTGATTCAGCTCGTTTCGTCGGTCTCGGAGCTGTCCCGCGAGTTTAATGAGTTCACCTTTCGACTTGTTCTGAAGATCCTCTTCTGTTACGCTTACCATTCTTAGTTAAACCTCGGTTCCTTCCGCTCCGGCGGATAAGAGCATCGCTACTCTACGATTGATACCAACCAGCCGATGACAATATTCCCATATCATTGGTTGACGCGCGGTGCTACCGTGACGCCGGAAGCGTTCAGGTATTACGAAGTATTCGACATAGCTATTTAAATGTTGTGCCCTCGAATTCCGTGGAAACGCTTAGCACACGCCCCCTACGCCGTGGAAACGGTTGACACACGCCTGCCCAGCCGTTTATAAATGGAAGGTGGCGCATGCAAGCGACCGTGACGGGAGAACGAATCCGAGTTCCGACAGTATCGGTCAAAACATGTCCAAGGAAGTCGCTACGGACGGTTTTCACTTTCACCCCACCCACGGGTCGATTTAACGTAGGACGCGAACGGAACTCCGGGTATGATCGAAGCGCTCCGATGTACCTGCGAAGCCACCGGATGCGACCGCGAACTCGGCGAGTCTCAGTTCATGCTGACGATGGAGACGAGCGCCGGAACCCGCCACGCGTACGAGTGCGAATGCGGTGCGGTGACGGTAACGGTCACGCGATGACGACGTCGAAATGGCGACGCTGAAGTGTTCCCGCGGAAACCCGACACCATGAAGGAGACGATTCACGCGCGCGGCCACGAGAACGTGTCCGGCCGCCACGCGAGCACGTTCGAAATCACGACGGACGATTTCCTCACGCCCGCGGGCGACTGCATCCTCGCCATCGAAGCCGACCGCGCGCCCGCGGATTTCGACCCAGAATTCGTGGACGCCTGCCGTGACGAGGAGGCCACCATCACCGTGACCGTCGAGTCGGGCGACCACAGCGAAACCGTCACCGGCAGCGGACATCCCGACCTCGAATTCGACAGCGACCGAAGCATGGTCGGACGCACGAGCGACTACGTGGACGAACGAACGTTCGTCGTCGGATGTGAGTTCGCCGCCGAGGGATTCAACCGCGACCTCGTGAACGCGCTGGCGGACGGCATGGAGGCCGTCGTCACCGTCGAAGTCGAGTAACCGCTCGCCCGACGGCCCGATGGTTTTTATCCGATAGCGACCCGAGAACACCGCATGAGCGACGACCCGGAACCCATCGAAAACATCAGTGGCGGGGTGGACGGCGGCGGCATGGCGGCCGAGTTCACCCCCGCCGACGCCGAGACGCGCGCCGAGGAGGTCGTGGACCGACTCGGCGAACTGTACTGGCAGAAGAGCTACGGCGGGCAGGACGCCTTCACCTGCCTCGTCCGGACCATCCTCAGCCAGAACACGAGCGACGTGGCGAGCCAACCCGCACACGACGCCTTGGTCGAAAGATACGGCGGCGACGATCTCGCCGAACGCCTCGCCAAGGCCGACCACGGCGAACTGGCCGACACGATTCACGCCGCCGGACTGTACAACCAGAAAGCGACGGTGATAACCGAGTCGGCCGAGCGCGTCCTCGCCAACTTCGGAAGCGCGGCGGCGTTCGACGAGTTCGTCAGGGAGGGCGAACCGAGCGAGGTTCGGGACGAACTGTTGGAGATGAACGGTGTCGGGCCGAAGACGGCCGATTGCGTGCTCCTCTTCTCCGGCGGCCAGGCCGGGGTTTTCCCCGTGGACACGCACGTCCACCGAATCTATCGCAGGCTGGGTATCGCGCCGCCGGACGCCGACCACGAGGAAGTTCGAGAAGTGCTGGAGCGCGAGGTTCCGGCCGAAAAGTGCGGGTTCGGACACACGGCGAGCATTCAGTTCGGGCGCGAATACTGTTCCGCGAGAAAGCCCGCTTGTCTGGACGGGCCGGAGGCGTGTCCGATGGCGGATCTGTGCGAGCGGGTCGGGGTAGATGTGGAAACCGGTACGGTCGTCGATCCGGCGGAATCGGGACGGTGAAACCGGGTTTTAGCTGCCGACTGGTTCGGGTTTCTTCGAACCGAATTTACGTGATAGCCATCTCCCGATCATCGCCGCGATTGCCCCGGACACACCGACCATCACGGCAACGAACGCGATCAGTACGAACACGACGAGTACCTCCAAGGCTCCGAAAAATACGGGCTGGTCGAACTGTAAAATCGCACCGACCGTGGGGATCATATCCCATAGGATCGGAAGTGACCCGACTAATCCGGTTCGAAATCCGATACCCTTCGCCTCTTTCTTTCCACCGAGGGTTACTACTCCGCCGAGCAGTCCCGTCCAGAACACGATTCCGAAGTCGAACGTTCCGGGATATGGCGCGTTGAGGAGGACGTAAGCGGCCGAAATGAGTCCAGCAGGTAGCGCGTACGCCCACGGATGAGCCGTCACGAATTCACGCAGATCTCTCATCATCGGTTTGTGTACTATACATTCGTGCATGCATATATGTGTTGACGAGCGAAACCAACTCCCCCTCCCGACAGCGAAAAATCGTCCGATTCCCTACTCCACGCCGTACTCCCCGCTCGACACGTCCGCGACCCACATCGTCTTCTTGTTGACGAACTCGTGAATCCCGTGTTCCGAGAGTTCACGGCCGTAGCCCGAATCCTTCACGCCGCCGAAGGGGAGTCGGGGATCGGATTTGACGAGTTCGTTGACGAACACCATGCCCGACTCGATTTCGCGGGCGACTTCCTTCGCCTGCCGCTTGTCCTGCGTCCAGACGCTCGCGCCGAGGCCGTAGTGGGTGTCGTTCGCGCGGCGAACTGCTTCTTCGGTGTCCGAAACGCGGAACACGGACGCGACGGGACCGAACAGTTCCTCGTCCGCCGCGGGGGTACCCTCGGGGATGTCCGTGAGTATCGACGGCGGGTAGTACGCTCCCTCGCGGTCGAGGGGTTCGCCGCCGAGTTCGAGGGTCGCACCGGCGTCCACGCTCTCTTCGACCTGCTCGTGGAGGTCGTTCATCAGGTTCTCGCGGGCCTGCGGGCCGATGTCGGTGTCCTCGTCCATCGGGTTGCCGATGGTCAGCGATTTCATCTCGTCCATGAACGTGTCCATGAACTCGTCGTATACGTCGTCGTGGACCACGAAGCGTTTGGCCGCGATACAGGACTGCCCGTTGTTGATACAGCGAGCCTGCGCGCCCGTTTTCGCCGCGTCCTCGACGTCGGCATCGGGGAGGACGACGAACGGGTCGCTTCCCCCGAGTTCGAGGACGGTCTTCTTGAGGTTCTTCCCGGCCGTTTCGGCGACGGCCCGTCCGGCCCCCTCGCTCCCTGTCAGCGTCACCGCGGCGAGTCGGTCGTCCCCGATGATGCTCTCGACCGTGTCCGACCCAACGAGCAGGGTAGTGAACACGCCCTCCGGGAAACCGGCTTCCTCCAACACTTCTTGAATCGCCATCGCGCACCCCGGAACGTTCGAGGCGTGTTTGAGCAGGCCGACGTTTCCGGCCGTAATGTTCGGTCCGATGAATCGGAACACCTGCCAGAACGGGAAATTCCACGGCATCACCGCGAGCACCGGCCCGAGCGGTTCGTAGGAGACGTACGACTCCACCTCGGATTCCGTGCCGATGTGTTCGTCCTGCAGGAACTCGGCGGCGTGTTCGGCGTAGTAGTCACACACCCACGCGCACTTCTCGACTTCCGAGATTGCGGCGTCGAGGGGTTTTCCCATCTCTTTCGTCATCAGCTCCCCGTACTCCTGTTTGTTCTCACGAAGCACGTCACCCGCATTTCCGATGAGCCGTTGGCGCTCCTCGATGGGTTGCCGGTGCCACTCCTCGTAGGTGTCCCTGGCGCGCTGAAGCTTCTCTTCGACCGCGCTCTCGTCGTGTTCGTCGAACGTCTCGACCACGTCCCCCGTCGCGGGATTGAGACTCTCCATACCCGTTCGTGACAGTCCCCACGTGCATGTACGCTGTGGCAAATCACGTGAACTGGTCACACGATACGCGGGAAAATCGCTCACTCGGGCGGTCGGTAATCGCCATTTTCGACGGAGGGAAGCGCGATAACGAGCCGTTTCCCCGCATACGCGCCGCATACTTATGCGGGACGCTACCGACCGTTCCCGTGACATGAATCGGCAGAGGTGCGAGGGGAAAAGGACAGAAGCGAGCGGTATCGCGGAGCGTCGAGGATAATGGCGTCGCTCGAAATCTTCCTCGTCATCGGAGTGAGCCTGTTGCTCTCGCTCGTCCTGAGCGAAGCCATCGAACGACTCGGGGAACCGGGCTTTCTCGGGGAGATCCTCGCGGGAGTCATTCTCGGCCCGTCCGTCGCCATGCTCATCAGCAGCGTCTCCGAGAGCAGTCCGTTCATCCTCATCTCCACCATCGGCGGTCTGTTGCTCTTTTTCGACGTCGGCTACCAGCAGATCGATTTGAGCGACCTGCTCGCCGCGTTCCGTCCGGTGTTGATAATCGGCCTGTCGGGCGTCTTCCTCCCGTTTATCGTCGGTTACATCATCGGAAGCTACTTCGGGCAGGGATTGGAATCGAGCCTCTACCTCGGCCTCATCCTCTCGGTGACGTCCGTGTCCATCGTCGTCCGAACCCTGCTGTCGCTCGATAAACTCGACACGGAGTACGGCCGCTGGATTCTCGGCGCGTCGGTGGTGGACGACGTGGTCGGACTGCTCGGTATCTCCATTCTTCCCCTGTTCTTCGTCAGCGGCGGCCTGATGGGAACCGTCTCGGCGCTCGGGTTGGCGGCACTCTTCTTCGTCGCCGCGGCGATTTTCTACCGGTTCCTCCTCGACCCGGTGTCCGACCTGCTGTCGAAATCCCAGGTCGGTATGGCGGATTTCATCGGCATCCTCGGACTGCTGTTCATCTTCGGCTATGCCTCCGACGCGGTGGACCTCTCGTACTTCATCGGCGCGCTGACCATCGGATTGGTCATCTCGACGAACAAGCGACTGGAGGGCAAGAAACTCCAGTCGAACGTCTACGGCATCGCCTACGGCGTGTTCATCCCGCTCTACTTCGTCGCCATCGGGGCCAGAATGAACCTCGCCGAGCTGACGGTCAACAACTTCATCCTCGTCTTCGCCGTCTTCGGCCTCCTCTCGAACTTCGTGGCCGGGTACGTCGGCAACATCATCGCGGGCGGGCCTCGGGAACACTCGCTCATTCTGGGATTCGCCCTCCTCCCGCGCTCCGAATCGGGAATCGCCATCGTCTCGCTCGGCGTCGCACAGAATATCGTCGGCAATCAGATCTTCGTGGCCTATCTGGTCGTCTTCGTCATCTCGGTGCTGCTGACGCCCTCGCTGTTGAAACGGGCGGTCGAACGCGCCGAGAGGAAGAAGGCCAACGAGGGGAAGGGAAAGCAAAAGGGTGAAGGAACGGACACGGGGAGTTCGAGCACCTCGAAATCGTCGGATACGGGCGGATAATTCCGCGTTCGCTGTCAATCGTCGCGGTTGCACCGCTCCGCTGTCAATCGTCGCGGTCGTACCGCTCCGCCGCGGTTTCGAAGGCGGTTTCGGCCCGTTCCGTGCTCCGCCGTCCCTCCGCCTCCGCCATCGCCTCCGGGTCGGGACGCACGTCGTCGTCGATTCGCGCCCACGAGTTGTGGACCTTCGCGTGACACCAGCGACAGAGGTACACCGTGATTTCGTGCGAGAGCGTCTCACCACCACCGGCGTATGAGAGGTGGTGTTCTTCGAGGAGGGGTCGCTCGTCCGAATGGGCCATCCGCCGCTCTTCGAGGCCGCAACGGACGCACTGGCGGTCGTGATTTCGACAGCGAAAATGCGGGCAGTCGCGCCACGACCAGTCACCGTCGGGGTCCGCGACGGGGCAGGCGAAATCGTCCTCGCGGCGCTCGCGGGCGAACTCCGGGTCGTGTTGGGGATGGTCGAAGGCGTAGCGGCAGTTCCCCTCGTCGGTGAGATGGTCGCAGAGTCCGACGTGTTCGTACGGGTCGTCCACGCCGACGGCGGTGCCCGTCGGTGTCTTCTCCATGCTGAAGTCGTAGCGGCGCGCTCGCACAAACGTTTTGTCTTCTTCCTGAGGAGTCCCCGACATGCGCGTCGTACACGAATCGGACGGACGGTCGGAGACGCTAGCGAGCGATGTCGAGACGGCGGATTCGTTCCTCTCGCAGGCCAAGGGACTCATGTTTCGACGGTCGATCCCCGACGACTACGCCCTCGCGTTCCGGTTCGACGACGTCGCCGCCCGCGACGTCCACATGGTGTTCGTCCCGTTTCCGCTCGATGCGGTGTGGACGGCCGACGGCGAGGTACAGCAGGTAAAACGGCTGTCGGCGTGGACCGGGTTGGGAAAGGCGAACGCGGACACGCTGTTCGAACTACCCGCGGGAAGCGTATCGGACGTCGCGGTCGGCGATTCGGTTCGGTTGGTCGAGTAGGACCTTACTCGGCGTCTTGGAGCGGGCTGAACCCGTCCACGGGCGTCACGGAGTAGTCGACGGTGAGCGTGTCCTTCGTGGCTCGAATTCGGCCGACGAAGGCCGAAATCTCCTCCAACGTCCCTTCGAGGACGAACAGTTCCATGCAGTGGTGGTCGCCGATGTGGTTGTGGAAGTTCGAGGCGACGAGACCCTCGTGTTCGTGACGGAGGTGCATCATCCGCTCCTCGACGCTGGTCGTCTCGTAATCGAAGAGGACGGTAACGATGCTCATCAGTTCGCGGTCTTCGAGTCTTCGATCCTCGAACTCGCCGAGGAGGTTTCTGCTGGCCTCGCGGACGACCTCGCTCCGACCGGTGTAGCCGTGTTCGTCGGCGAACTGGTCGATTCTGGAGAGCAACTCGTCGGGCATGGAGACGCTGACGACGGTCATATAATAATCCAGAACCGGAACGCTATTAGAACCTTGTTATCAGTATTCGAAGATTATTCGCTCGGACTCGGGGTCCACCGTCACCTCGCCGCCGACCGGAATCGACGCGACGGGGGCGGTGTGGCCGAAATCGAGGTCGAAAACGACCGGTGCGTCCGGATTGTACTCGGCGACGAGGTCCGTGATGGCGTCACGTTGGCGTTCGCGGTACGCCGCCCGTTCGTCCGGCGGTCGCACCTCCTCGTGCGTCCGCGCCTTCGCCCGTCCGACGAGGACCGCGGAAAACCGAGAGAGGAGACCGCGTTCGCCCATCCCCATGAGCGCCCATCGAACGTCGAACTCGGTGGGCAGTTCCTCGGAGGTTTCGAGGAGCAAGACGGCACCGTTCAACTCCTTCGGGTCGGGCAGATAGCGACTGACCGACAACTGCTGGTCCACGACTTCCAGACAGCCGCCCCACGTTCGGCCGGTGACGCGTTCGTCCCCGCCGCGCCACCGCCATCCCGGATTTGGCTCCATTTCGCGGTGCCGGTCGAGGTTGTCCGGGTCCGCCCAGTCCAAATCCTCGTCGGTGAACCGATCTGCGGGCCGGAGTTCGCCGAACGACTCCTCGAACAGCGCCCGTTCCAGATGCTCCACCGTGTAGTCGTGCATCGACCCCTGCATGGCGAACTCGGTGAAGAGACAACCGCCGTAAAACGAGACGACGCCCTCGTTCCAGAGGACCGTCTGGAGGTTCGTGTTGTCGCTCGTGCCGTAGAACCGCGTCGGGTTTTCTCGGAGGACGTCGGGGTCGAGGTGGGGCAAGATTCGAATTTGGTCCGCACCGCCGATGACCGCGATGACGCCCCCGATATCGGGGTCCGAAAAGGCGTCCATCACGTCCCGTGCGCGTGCTTCGGGGTGGTCGTACAACCACTCGGGTGACTTCGTCGCCGTCGGAAACTCGACGGGATTCAACCCGAACTCCGATTCGAGGCGGTCGAGTCCCAACTCGTAGACGTGCGGGAACAGAGAGGCGTGACTCGTTCCGGGTGCGACGACGGCGACGGAATCGCCGGGTTCGAGGGCCGGTGGGAGGACGAACTCGTGCATGGAAAACGCGTCGATAAAACGGATGATAGAGGTTTCGTCTCCGTTTCCCCGCGCCAATGGGCCGTTACCGGAGAATTTTCCCGGAAGCGCCCACCTAAATCGAACTTAACCGAATCATAACAAAGCCCCGTTCGGCCGTGGAGAAGCGTATGTCGAACAGTTCCGCGGATTGGTTCGAGACGCGGGGGGAATGGCCGGCGCTCGCCCCGACCCGCGTTCAGTTGCTGGCCGTACTCGTCGCGGGGAAGTTGCTCGATGCGGTGAGTACCATCGCCGTCCTTCACCTCCGGAGCGACGTGTTCGAATCGGTGTGGCTCACGCGAACGCTCATGGAGCAGTTCGGTGTGGTCGCCGGGTCCCTCATCACCCTCGTGTTTGCGGTTATCGGCGTCGTGGCACTCGCCGAGAGCGGGTTGGTCATCGAGCGACTCCTCCCGGAGTCGTGGGCACCCGACGGCTATCCCGCCGCGTTCAGAACGACGACGTACCTCGCCGCGGGTGCGTGGTACGGGTTCATCGGCGTCCACAACCTCCTATTTCTAGTCTGATATTATTTGGCAGCGTAATTCCTCCGGACTCTCCCCATCGATGCCCGGAACACCAACACTAATATCGAGCGCCCGATGCTTCCCGATAATGAGCGAGACGAAAGACGAACTCGCGGGCGTGGTCGATCTGTTCGGAGCGCTGACACGCGATGAATTAGCCGAGGCGCTCGCCGAACTGGCGTTTAAGCAGGGGAAATCGGTGGACGAATCCGCGTTCGAAGCGGTCATCGAGGAGGGCGTCCGTGACTTCTATCTGGTCGAAGCCGATGCGAACGGCGAAACCGTCCTCGTTCCCGGACCGGTGGCGTTCCCCGCGCTTCCCGAGAACGCGGAGGACTTACCGCACATCATGGACGTTCCCGAACGAACCACCGACCGCGAACGATTGGGCGAACGGGTACACGAGCGACTGGCGGACGAGGCACGGACGACCGACGAGGAGCGCGCTCGGTACCTCGTGGACGTGAGCTACGACCTCGAAGCGTGGGCACCGGTCGAGGCGAACGACGTGCGCGAACGACTGGACGAGTCGCTCGGCAACCGGGCAAATTAAGGCCGGAGGGAGCAACGAAAACACATGAACCTCGGTCGGGTGGCCGACCACGAACCGCGGTTGGTCACGGACGAGAAGCGCGAAGCCGCCGTCCTCGTTCCGATTATCGCCCGCGACGACGGGCCCGCCCTCCTCTTTACGAAGCGGGCGGACCATCTCGGCGAACACCCCGGACAGATGAGTTTCGTCGGCGGCGGACGGGAACCCGGCGACGACGACCTCTGGGAGACGGCGGTTCGGGAAGCCCACGAAGAGATCGGCCTTCGACCGGACGAGGTCGAGCGAGTCGGCAGACTGGACGACATCCGCACGATAACGCAGTACTCGATAAGCCCCTTCGTCGTTCGGATACCGGACCGACGGTACGACCCCGACGAACGCGAGGTGGCGGAAATCGCCGTGCTCCCCGTTTCGGGACTGACGGATTTCGACAACTACGAGAACGAATACCGCGAGCACCCGCGTTACGGCGAGGTGGTCATCCACTACTTCCACGTCGACGGCTACACCGTCTGGGGTGCGACGGCCCGGATGCTGGTCCAACTGCTCGAACTGACGACGGACTGGCGTGCACCGGAGAAGATAGACCGGTTCGTCGATACCGACCCGGATTTGGGGTAGGCCGGCCGAGCGTAGAAACCGTACGTAGATTGTCGGTATCCATACCATCGAGGGGGTAGGGAGGGAACCGGTTCCCATGTACGATGCAATCGTCGTCGGGGGCGGAATCGTCGGTGCCTCCGTCGCGTATCACCTCGTGCGGGAAGACGTGACGACGCTCCTCATCGACCGTCACGACAACGGACGGGCGACCGATGCCGGGGCCGGAATCATCTCGCCGGCGACCAGCAGTCGAACCGCGTCGGACCGGTGGTTCGAGTTCGCGCTCGACGCCGCGGCCTACTACCCCGAACTGGTCGAGCGCCTGACCGACGAACAGGACGGCGAGACGGGGTACTCGCGGTGTGACCTCCTCTCGGTCGCGGTGGACGAGGACGAAGTTGGCGACTACGATGCCGCGTCGGAGCGAATCGCCGACCGGCGGGAACGCTACGGACGACCCGAACCGGGGACGACGGCGGAACTGACGCCCGAGGAGGCGCGGTCCCGATTCCCCGCGCTCGCCGAAACCCGTCGGTGTCGGTCCTACGACGGGGCGGCGCGGGTGGACGCCCGGACGTTCACCGAGGCGCTCCTCCGCGCCGCGGAAGGCCACGGACTGACCGTCCGCGACGGGGACGTGACCGATATTCACCACGAAAACGGCGCGGTCACGGGTGTCGAAACCGCGGACGGCGACCGGCACGACGCGGAGGCGGTGGTCGTCGCGGGCGGTGCGTGGTCGCCCCGCTTCGCCGAGTCGCTCGGCGTGTCGATTCCGGTCGAACCCCAACGCGGACAGATCATTCACCTCGACCTGGGCGACACCGACACCGCCTCGTGGCCCATCCTCAGCGCGTTCCACGGCCACTACATGGTCCCGTGGCCGGACAACCGCGTGGCGGTCGGGGCGAGCAGAGAGGTCGGATCCGGGTTCGAACCCCACACGACGGCCGAGGGCGTCCACGAGGTGCTCGGCGAAGCCCTCCGCGTCGCTCCGGGCCTCGCCGACGCGGAAATCGGCGAGGTCCGCGTCGGCCTCCGTCCGCGTTCGGCCGACCAACTGCCCGTTCTAGGGCCGGTTCCGACCGTCGACGGCGTCCATCTGGCGACCGGTCACGGCGCGACGGGACTACAACTCGGGCCGTACAGCGGCAAACTGGTCGCCGACGGCGTTCGAGGCGAATCCGTCGATATCGAGACGTTCAGCGTGACGCGGTTCGAGTGAGTCGAAACGGGTCGTTTCATCGACCCGCCGGTCGCCCTCAAAACCGGTCGAGCGAGAACAGGTCGATGTCGTGGCGACTCTCGCCGTCGATTGCGAGGTCCGCCAGAATCTCGCCGACGACGCTCGACAGTTTGAAGCCGTGACCCGAGAACCCGGCCGCGACGACGACCTGCGGGTGGTCGGGGAGGGTGTCGACGATGAAGTGTTCGTCCGGGGAGTTTGTGAACAGGCACGTCTCCAAGCGCATCATCGGCCCCGCCGCGTCGGGGAAATAGCGTTCCGTGAAGTCCCGGAGGACGCGCTCGTCGGCGGGCGTCGGTTCGGCTACGTCGTCCGGGTCCACTTCCTCGTGGAAGTGGTTGTATTTTCCCACTTTGTATCCCGGCACGCCGTACTCGGGGAAGCCGTAGAAGTAGCCCTCCGCACACTCCATGGAGAATACGGGGAACGAACCGGGCTGAAATCGTTCGGGGCGGTCCGGCTGAAACCAGCCCAATACCTGCCGCTCCGGGACTGCCTGCGTCTCCAAGGTCGGGAGGAGGTTCGCGGCCCACGCGCCCGCCGCGACGACCATCGTGTCGGCGGTGTAGCTGTCCGTTTCGGTTTCGACGCGGACGCCGCCGTCGGCGGTGGGTTCCCAGTCGAGGACGCTCTCCCGAGCGTGAATCTCCGCGCCGTGTCGATGGGCCGCGTTCACGTGGGCGACGACGCACTGTTCGACGTGGAGAAACCCGCCGTCCGGTTCGACGACGGCGTCGAACCCGTCCGGCAGGTCGTAGCCCGGATAGCGCTCGCCGAGTTCCGCACCCGAACACAGTTCGTGTGCCAACCCGTGTTTCTCGGCCGATTCGCGCGCTCCGCGGACTTTCTCGCTCCCCTCGGGTCCGGCGACGACGCATTCGGTTTTGTGGAGCAGGTCCGTCGGATGGCCCGCGTCCAACTCCTCCCACAGCTCGTAGGCGCGTTCGAGGAGGGGGACGTAGTCCGGGTGTTCGTAGTAGGCCTTCCGGATGATGCGGGTCAGGCCGTGAGACGACCCCATCGAATGCGGTATATCGTAGCGTTCGAGTCCCAAAACGTCCCGTCCGCGCTCGGCGAGGTGGGCCGCCGTCGCGCTCCCCATGCCGCCGACCCCGACGACGATGGTGTCGTACTCCGTCATTCGTTCCAATCGTGACCCCCGGTGGCAATGAACGTGAGGGTCGGGGCGGGGGATTGGGGGCGGTGGCTCCAGTCCGATCGGTCCGTCGTCGTCCCAATCGGGTTCACGGAGTCGTTGTCCTAACCCCTCGATACGTCCGAAGAATAGCGCTTCCGTGGACCGATACAGATATATGCACGAGGTGAATATCCGGTGGAAACGGCCGCTCGACGGTCGTGATATCGTGACGGAACAGACCGACTACTTCGACGACAGAATCGCGGACGCGATCCTGCACGGTTCGCCATACGAGCGACTGCGCGTCCGACGGAACAGCCTCTTCGATCAACGCATCCCGACGAAATTAGCGTGGCAGAGCGCCATCCTCCTCGTCCTCTCGCTCGTCGCACCGATTACTCTCGGCTATTCGGGGGCGGTCGCGGCGCTGTTTCCGGGTGCGACGCCGCTCGCGTCCTCGCCGGTCATCCTGATGCCGGGCGTGCTCGCACTCGTCATCGAAACCGGGGCAGCGACGGGACACCTCGCAGTCGCTGCGACGCTCCTCTCTGGTGAATCGGACCTCAGCACGCGACGGATGCGCCAACTGCTGAGCGTCGAGGAGATGGCGTCGTTCTACGGCCTCATCGGCGGGGCGTTGCTCCTCGCGATAACGGTGACCTTCTTCCTCCTCGGCTACGCGGGGGTGGAGACGATTCAGCAGTACACGGCCACGGGAGCGCAGGGGCCGTTCGATGCCTCCGGAACGGGATTGAGCGTACTCGCCGTCTCCGCCGTCTCGTTCGTCGGCAGCGTCATGCTCTTCGCGGGAAGCCGTCTGCTCGACAGCCGAATGCGGTAGTCGCCGGGACAGAACGCTTACTGACGTTCACGGCGTATCGGTAACGGGGGAGTCGAAATGGGGAAGGACTTCGCGGACAAGCTATACGAAATCCTGTTGGACACGTCGCTCGAAGACGACGTGTATCGAGCGCTGGCGGACCGTACCCGCCGGTACGCCGTCTACACGCTGCTGGAGTGGAACCGGGTTTCGATGGACGAACTGGCCGACGTCCTCACCGGGTGGCTCCACGCGAGCGAGTATCGAATGGCGACCCCGACGGACCGCCAGCAGGTCGTCACGGAACTGCGACACGAACACGTCGAGATGCTGCGGAAGGCGGGACTGGCCAGCTACGATTCGAACGAGAACCGCCTCGTACTTCCCGAACTGTCGCGACCGGTGGACCGACTGCTTCGGTGGGCGCGAGCGAACGAATATTCAACTGACGCCAACTGACGGACCTGACACGACGCTACCGGAGGAGTTCGAATGGACCTTCGAGAAGCCATCGACGACGTACGGCGCAAACGGAAGACGCTCATCGTCTACAGCGACGACGCGACCGACATCGCCGACGAGTTCGAGAGCAAGAACGTCACCGTACAGTACAGGCGACTTCGGGGCGTCGGGCCGGACGAGTTCCTCGTCATCCGCGACGAAGACGGATTCGAGGGTGCGATCGGACTCACGGCGCTTCGGGAGTTTCTCACGCCGCCGGTCCTCGTGCCGTGGAGCGACGAGTTCGACCCGTCGTCGTTCCGCGACCTCGTGGCGCTCCTCGACCGAACGCTGTTCACCTCCTTCGACAAACGGCAGATGCTGGCCGCGAGTCGCGAGTTCGAGGACCGCGCGTGGCGCGTCGGCGACGGTACGATCCACGTCGGGTTTCAGTCGCTGTCGGCCTTTCGGGACCAGACGGAGGTCTACCGCCACCTCGCGAACGAGACGGACCTCGACATCCACATCTACGGGCGGGCGGACTGGGGTCCGCCGCGGATTCCGAACACGACGTTTCACGCCGAAACGTCGGGGGAAATCGGCGCGGTGTGGTTCATCGTCTACGACGGCGGGGGCGACGACCGGCAGAAATGCGCTTTGGTCGCCGAGGAACGGGGAGAAGGTCGGTATTTCGGCTTCTGGACGTACGATATCTCGACCGTCGATGACCTCCGTGTGCACCTCGAAGAGAGGTACGGGTGACCGGACGGGACTCGTTCTGCGGACGAAGGACGAACACCGTTCGGACGGACGGGCAAAGTCGGTGTGGCAGTCCATTTAACCATCCGGGCGTCCGTGTTTCGGTAGCTAATGAGTTATCGAGACGCGGTCATGGGGGCGAAGTACGCCGGCGGGTCGAACGAGCAAGCGACCGCGCTCCATCAGCGACGGCTCGAAGCCGTCGTCGAGGGTGCAGGGTACTTCGACTTCGACGCGCCGCGGGGAATCGTCGTCCACGTCGTTCCGACCGGCGTCTACGACGACGGGTACGCCATCGACCTCGGGGAACACGGCGTGCTGCCCGAAGCGAACCCGTCGCGGCCGAAACAACTCCCCGTCCTCGGCCGCGACGGTGCTCACGGGTCGTGGACGGGCGACGGGTTCGGGGCAGCAGTCCGCGATGACGGTCGCTGTACCGGCTACGCACACCTGTTCTCGAACGGCGTCGTGGAAGCCGTCTCGGCGATTCCGTTCGAGGGGGACACGAAGAGCGCGACGGACGAATCGCCGACGCTCGACGGTCGAACCCTCGAACTCGGTCTGACGCGGTGTGTCCGCCGATACCTGCGCGTACTCTCCTATCATCAGCGTACGGCCCCGGTTCACGTCACGCTGAGCGCTTTCGGCACGGAGGGCGTCCGGCTCGAAGCGGGGGGAACGGCGGACGACTCGGAAGCGATCGGAGAGTATATGATTATTAATGAAGACATACTTGCCCCGTTCCCGGTCACGCTCGAAAACTTCGACGTGGACGTTCGGGAGGCGCTGGCCGACCCCATCGACGCGCTCTGGCGGGGTACCGGTCGCCCCGCCTCACCATTCGTTTCCGGCGATGAGTGGACGCTCCGGTCCGAGTTCTCCCGAATCAAGTGAGCGGATGTCGAGCGTCGGGGCGTCGTCCGGACCGACCCGACACGGTCATACTGTCCGACATATCTCGAAACCCCCCCATAATCACAACAAAATGAGTCAATAATTACGCCGGGACGACCGACTTCTTTTCCGCACTCCAGTCCCACATTGACGACACATTCTCCCGGATATCATTGCTGGAATGAACTTCGTAGGCCCGGCTTACCGCTTTCGACCGCTCGTATCAGGCACCCAATAACAATGGTTGGCTCAGTAAAAAAGATTCGACAGTTGCTCACATCCGCGGACTGCGGACGAGCGGCGAACCCACCAACGAATCACAAAACACATGACGAAAAAAAGCACCAACCAAGACTCGATAAAGCGACGACGGCTTCTCCAGGGCCTCGGTGCGACCGGCATCGCGGCGTTCGCCGGTTGCGCCGGTAGTCAGCAGGGCGGAGGCGGCGGCGGTGATGGCGGTGATGGCGGTGGCGGCGGGAAGTTGAACATGGCGCAGGTCAAAAGCCCGCTCGAATTCGACCCCATCGTTCTCAACGACGTGCCGTCCCAACAGGTATCGAGCCGCGTGTTCGATAGCTTGTACACGTACGACTCGGGTATCAAGGTCGTTCCGAAGATGGCGACGAGCATGCCGACGGTGAAGAACAACGGCAAGACGTACATCGTGGAGATGAAGAAGGGCCTCAAGTTCCAAAACGGGGACCCCGTCACGCCCGAAGACGTGAAATACTCGTTCGAGGCACCCGTCAAGGAGGAGACCGAGAACGCCTCGACGTTTTCGATGATCGGATCGATTTCCCCGATGGGGAAACGCAAGGTCAAGTTCGATTTGAAATACCCGTACGGACCGTTCATCAACTCCCTGACAGCGGGTATCGTCCCGAAGAGCGTCAGGGAGAAGAACAAACAGAAGTTCAACAAGCAGAACCCCATCGGTGCCGGGCCGTTCAAATTTGATGACTGGCAGGAGGGCAATTTCGCCAGGATATCGCGCTGGGACGACTACTGGGGCAAGCCGGAACCGAACCTCTCCGAGGTGAAGTTCGTCCCCGTCGAGGAACCCACGACCCGGTTGACGAGTTTACAAACCAACGAGAACGACGTCATCGAGGAGATCCCACCGAAGCTCTGGAAGCAGGTCCAGAACATGAACGATGCGTCCATCGAGGAGGTCCTCGGAATGGGCTACTTCTATCTCGCGTTCAACTGCAAGAACGGTCCGACGACCGACCCGAAGGTACGCGAGGCCATCGACTACTGCTTCGACATGGACCAAGCCGTGTCGAACTTCGTCGAACCGACGGGTGTCCGCCAGTACAGTCCGTTCCCGAAGCAGATAGCCGATAACTGGGGATTCCCGACGAAGAAGTGGAAGAACATCGCCCACGACAAGAACATCGATAAGGCGAAATCCATGTTGAACAGTTCGGACAAAGTTCCGAACAACTGGAACGCCAACATCATCGTTCCGCCGGACGACAAGCGCCAGCAACTCGGCGTCACCGTGGCGAACGGCCTGAAGGAGGCCGGCTACAACGCCAACGTGCAGCGCCTCGACTGGGGTGCCTTCCTCAACAAGTTCGTTTCGGGGAAGCCGAGCGACTACAACATGTACACGCTGGGATGGTCCGGCACCCCCGACCCCGACGCGTTCACGTACTACTTCTTCACGAAGGAGGCGCACGGGACGAACGACGGCACGTTCTACAACGGCATCAACGAGAAGATCGTGAAGGCGCGGAAATCCGCGAACCACGCCAAGCGGAAGAAACTGTACACCACCGCAATCACGAAGATGCTGAACGACCGGGCACACCTCCCGGCGTACAACTTGAAGAACAGTTTCGGGGTGAAGAACAAAGTGAAGGGGTTCAAGGCGCATCCGGTGTCGAGTTTCGTCCTCTCGACGGACTACACCAACGTCTCCATGGGGACGCAATAGCGCGACACCCGCTTTCGGTACGATCGATCGACAATACACATGGGAATCCTCCGCTACACGATTCGACGCTTGTTACAGGCCATCCCCGTCCTCATCGGCATCGTCACGATAACGTTTCTGTTGACGAACGCGATTCCGGGCGACCCCGTTCAGATAATGCTCGGGCCGTCGCCGAGCGCACAGATGGTCGATCAAATACGTGCACAGTACGGACTCAACCAACCGCTTCCGGTCCGATACGTGAACTACCTCGCGTCGGTAGCGCAGGGGAACATGGGCCAGAGCATCTACTACGGCGTTCCCGTGACGACCAAAATCATGGAGCGCCTGCCGGTGACGCTCCTGCTCATGCTTTCGAGTTTCACGTTCGCCATCGTCGCGGCCGTTCCGCTCGGCATCATCTCCGCCAAACGACGCAACAAACCGACAGACCACGTGTCCCGGGTCGTCGCCCTCGCGGGCGTCAGCACGCCGTCGTTCTGGATCGGACTGATGCTCATCATCATCTTCGCGTACTACCTGAACTGGCTTCCGGCGACGGGGCTGGTTCTGCCGTGGGCGAGTCCGAGTTCGGTCGAGGGGGCGTCCTCGCGCACCGACGTGCTCTGGCAGACGTTCACGCATCTGTTGTTGCCGACGCTCTCGCTCGGGACGCTTCAGATGGCCGCCATCACGCGGATCGAACGGTCATCGATGTTGGAGGTCCTCCAACAGGAGTACGTGAAGTTGGCGCGCGCCTACGGCGTCGCGGAGCGAACCATCGTGCGAAAACACGCGTTTCGGAACGCGCAACTGCCCGTCATCACGGTCGTCGGACTCCAACTCACGTCGGCGCTCGGCGGTGCCGTGCTGACCGAAACCGTGTTCAACATCAACGGGATGGGACGGCTCATCATCACGGCGATCAACAATCAGGATTATCCGCTGGTCATGGGGACGACGATATTCTTCGGCTTGACGTTCATCCTGGGCGTCGTCATCACCGATCTTTCGTACGCGTACATCGACCCGCGAGTGACCTACGACGAGGTGGACTAAGATGGGAACAGGAGAAGCGAATTCGACGAACGTTCGTAACGCGAGCAGGAATGAACAGACCGACGAGGGCGGGAAGGTCGAGGCCCGCGTCGGGTGGCGATACACCCTCAGCCAGATACGCAAGGACACGACGGCGAGAATCGGGTTCTACACCATCGCCTTCATCCTCAGCCTCGCCGTGTTCGCGTGGATAGACGCGAAACTCTTCGATTACGCCATCGTCAGCAGTTTCTGGCACAATCCGGTGAACGACCCGACGAACGCCAAAATCCTGCGTCCCCCAGCGTGGACGAGCAACACGTTCGGGCCGGGGCTGTGGAAGTACCCGCTCGGAACCGACCACCGCGGTCGCGACATCCTCGTCAGGCTCGTCTACGGCTCCCGAATCGCCATGCAAGTCGGCATCGTCTCGACCGGATTCGGACTGATCTGCGGGACGCTCGTCGGTGCCGTCGCGGGCTATCACGGCGGGTGGATAGACGACGTGCTGATGCGCTTTGCCGAGACGCTGTACGCGATTCCGTTCCTCGTGTTGGTCATCGCGTTCATGGCCGCGTTCGGTCGCGACCTGACGTTCGCAATGATCGGCGTGGGCATCACGACGATTCCGGTGTTCGCCCGCCTGATTCGGTCGCGGGTGGTCAGCGTCCGCGAGGAGGAGTACGTCGAGGCGGCCAAAGCGGCGGGCGTCCGCGACCGCAACATCATCCTCCGGCACGTGATTCCCAACAGTTTCGCGCCGGTCCTCGTGCAGGCGACGTTGCAGGTCGGCATCAGCATCCTCATCGTCGCCGGGCTCTCGTTCCTCGGATTCGGCGCACAGCCCCCCACCCCGTCGTGGGGACAGATGCTGAACCAGTCGCGGGGGTACATGCTTCCCGACCCGTGGTTCAGCCTCTGGCCGGGAGTCGCCATCCTCGTCACCGTGATGGGGTTCAACCTGCTCGGCGACGGCCTGCGCGACGCGCTCGACCCGCGAATCAAGAACTAACGAGACCACACCATGACTGATACACTGTTACACATCGACGACCTGAAAACCCAGTTCTTCACCGAGGAGGGCGTCGTCCGCGCGGTGGACGGCATCTCCTTCGACGTGAACGAAGGCGAAATCGTCGGCCTCGTGGGAGAATCCGGGGCCGGAAAGAGCGTCGCCGCACAGAGCATCCTGCGTCTCATCGACCCGCCCGGCGAAATCGTGGGCGGCGAGGTTCGGTTCCGGGACGAGGTGCTGTTCGGACTCGAAGAGGGACCGAACGGCGAACTCCGGGAACGCGACGAGATGCTGTCGAACGAGGAGATGCGCCGCCGGATTCGCGGCCGCGAAATCGCCATCATCTTTCAAGACCCGATGGAGAGCCTGAATCCCGTGTTCACGGTTGGAAATCAACTTCGCGAGTTCATCAAGATCAACCGCAACCTCTCGAAATCGGAGGCCAAGGAGGAGGCGATAGGGATGCTCCGCGAGGTCGGCATCCCGGAACCGGTGGAGCGGTACGACAACTATCCCCACCAGTTCTCGGGTGGGATGCGCCAGCGCGTCCTCATCGCCATGGCGTTGGCCTGCGAGCCGAGTCTCATCATCGCCGACGAACCGACGACGGCGCTCGACGTGACCGTCGAGGGACAAATCCTCTCGCTCGTGGACGAACTACAGGACAAGTACGACACGAGTTTCGTCTGGGTCACACACGACATGGGCGTGGTCGCCGAACTCTGTGACCGCGTGAACGTGATGTACCTCGGCGAAATCGTCGAGCAGGCGACCGCGGACGACCTGTTCTACGACACGAAACACCCCTACACCGAAGCGCTCTTGGACTCCATGCCGCGACCCGACCAGACCGTCGATGAGTTGAACCCGATTCGGGGCGTCATGCCCGAAGCCATCGACCCGCCGCGCGGCTGTCGGTTCCACACGCGCTGTCCAGACGCCCGCGAAGTCTGTACCGAGGTCCACCCCGATTGCAGGGAAGTATCGGACTCCGAGGGAGCGTCCCACAAAGCGGCGTGCGTGAAACACGACGCCTTCGACGTGGGCTACGAGTTCAGCGACCCCATCGAGATACGGGCCGAGACCGGCATCACGGGCGACGTCGTCACCGACCCGCAGGAGGGTGACTGACCGTGAGTGATTCGATGACGGCGGGGAAAGTCGTCGACGAGGATGCGGAGATGGGCGAACCGCTCCTCGAAGTGAACGGCCTGACGAAACACTTCAACGACAGCGGTGGCTTCCTGTCGGGGATGTTCGGGGAGAACAAGCCGGTTCGCGCCGTCGAGGACGTCTCCTTCACCATTCGAAAGGGCGAAACGCTCGGCTTGGTCGGCGAGTCCGGGTGTGGCAAATCGACGCTCGCGCGGGCCATCCTCCGGCTGGTCGAACCGACCGGCGGGACGGTGTACTTCAAGGGCGAGAACCTGACCGAGTTGAGCGGCGAAAAGCTGCGAACCCAGCGCAAGGACGCACAGATGATATTTCAGGACCCGCAGTCCTCGCTCGACCCGCGGATGAAGATCGGTCCCATCGTCGAGGAGCCGATGAAAGCACACGGGATGTACGACGCGGACGGGCGGGAAGAGCGAGCGCGCGAACTGCTCGGAAAGGTCGGCCTCGACCCGCAACACTACAACCGACACCCGCACGCCTTCTCCGGCGGACAGCGCCAGCGGGTGAACCTTGCCCGCGCGCTGAGCGTGAACCCCGACTTCATCGTCTGTGACGAACCCGTCACCGCACTCGACGTGTCGATTCAGGCGCAGGTGCTCAACACCATGCGGTCGCTGCAGGACGAATTCGGCCTGACCTACTTGTTCATCGCCCACGACCTGAGCGTCATCCGCCACATCTCCGACCGCGTGGCGGTGATGTATCTCGGGCAACTGGTCGAACTCGCCGAGAAGGAGGAACTGTACGAGAATCCACAACACCCCTACACGCAGGCGTTGTTGGAGTCCATCCCGGTTCCCGACCCTCGATTGGAGGGGACCCGCGGCGTCCTCGAAGGCGACGTGCCGAGTCCCATCGAACCGCCGAGCGGGTGTCGGTTCCGAACCCGGTGTCCGAAACTCATCGCGCCGAAGGAGTACGACTTCTCCCGCGAGGAGTGGGAGAACACGCGGACGTTCCTTCGGGAAGTTCAGCGCCGGTCGTTCGAACCGACGACGACGGACGACGTCGTAAACCGGTTCTTCGACGGTACCGAACCGCACGGAGAGGCGGGGAACGTCGTGGACGACGCCGCCGAACGAATCGTGGACGGCGACTGGGACGGCGCGACGGAACTGCTGAACGAGTCGTTCGCCGAGAAGAGCATCTGTGCGAGACAGGTTCCCGACTACGAGGTTCCGACCGAACACGGAACCGCGCAGCACGACGCCGCCTGTCACCGCCACCGGGACGACGTTATCGACGGGATTCAACAGTAAGCGGGCGTTCAGCGAATCGAGACGGTCGTCTCGTCCCGCGGCCGTTCGTCCTCCGTGGCGAGATACGCGGCGACGGTGTACTCGCCGGGGTCGGCGGGACGTCGGGACCGTTCGTCGCTTCGCTCGAATCGTCCGTCCCACCGGACGGTCGTCCGCTTTTTCTCCCGCGCCCGGAAGTAGAACGCGTTCGGTCGGTTTCGGACGTAGTAGGCTTCGTCGCTCGCTTCGAGTTCGCCGTCCACTTCCCACCCCCAGAGGCGCTGTCGCGGCGTTTCGACGACGACGGGGAACGGGCTTCGATTGGCGAACGTCACGGTGATGGGGATTTCGTCGCCGACGGTGTACCCTCCGTCGGGGACCGAGACGGAAACCGCGATGCTCCGTCGGGCGACCGACTGGGGGACGAGTGCCCTGAGCGCGCGTCCGAGGTAGTTGGCGCTCTCGTCGAAGCCGAACTGGTCGTCCGAATCGGGTCGTGACATGGCCGTTGGTTATCACAATCCTTCCATCGTCGTGTCTTTTGTGGCTTGGTTTCAGCGGTCGAAAGCGCGGACGAAGCCGAAATTTGGCGGCAACCCAGCGTTTATCCGCTCCGTCCGCATCTTCGAACCATGATCGATACGAGCGTTCTGGCGGCGTTCGTTCCGGCCGCACTCGCGTTGAACGTCGCACCGGGTCCCGACAGCATCTACACGCTGAAGCGAAGCATCAGCGACGGCCAAACCGCCGGGGTGATGGCCGCCGCCGGGACCTCGACGGGGTGTCTCGTCCACACCACCGCCGCGGTCCTTGGCCTCTCGGCGCTCCTCAAGGCGTCGGCCCTCGCGTTCACCGTCGTCAAGTTCGCCGGCGCGGCCTATCTCGTCTACCTCGGCGTGACGACGCTTCGGAACCGAGAGGAGTTCGAAATCGCACCCGACGAGGAAAACCAGTCCCACACCGAGTCGTTCCGCCGGGCGTTCACGATAAACGTCCTGAACCCGAAGGTGGCCGTGTTCTTCCTCGCGTTCCTGCCCCAGTTCGTGGATTCGGGCGGGAGTTTCGGCCTCCAGATTTTCACGCTCGGGGTCCTGTTCGGCTGTCTCGGCTTCTGCTATCAGGCGACGCTGGCCGTGTTCTCCAGTCGGGCGCGGCGGGTGATAACCGAGCGAAAGGCCGTTCGAGACCTCCTCCGCTACGCCAGCGCGAGCGTGTTGGTCGGGTTCGGCGTCAAACTCCTGCTGGAAAAGCGGGTCGCGCACTGACGGGGGAGTCCCCCAATCGTCTGCGCCGATGTAGACACCGTTTTCCGAGCGTGTCACCAATTCGGACCGATGACGCAGGTGATGGATGGCGTCCGTAGCGTCCGCGGCGAGCGCGTCCGTCTCGCCGCAGTGATTTGGGCGGTGTTGCTCGCACAGGTGCTCCTCTATCCCGGCGTTCCGGACCTCGTCGTCCACCTCGGGGCGGGCGAACAACTCGACGGTGGGACGTGGTTTCTCGTCGCCGAGTTCGCCGCGTTCGTGGCGTGTGCCGGAATTTGGGGTCACCTGAGCGACCGCCTCGGAACGCGTGTACCGCTCGTCGTCTTCGGTGCGGTCGGAGCGTCCGTCGGGTACGCGGCGCTCGCGTTGGCACCGACGCTCGGCGTCCCGTTCGGCGGCGTGTTGGCGCTCCGCGTCCTCCAGGGTGCGGCGACCATCGCGGCGTTCTCGCTCTCCATGACGATGTTGATGGACCTCCGGGGCGGCCACGGGCGCAACATGGGCGCGGCCGGTATCGCCATCGGCCTCGGAACCGCGATGGGCGCGCCGATAGGCGGCCAACTGGCCGAGATTCACCCGACGACGCCGCTCGCCGTCGCGAGCGTCCTCATGGTCGGAACGGCGGTGTTCGCGCGGTCGATTCCCGACCGCGTGCCGTCAACGTCGCGGAAAAGCGTCTCCGCCGCCATGAAGCGCCTCCGCTCCCGCCCCGAACTGTCGATTCCGTACGCGTTCGGGTTCATCGACCGCCTCACCGCGGGCTTTTTCGCGCTCGTCGGGACGCTCTACTTCCAGTCCGAGTTCGGCCTCGACCCGGGTGCAACGGGAATCATGCTTATGCTCTTTTTCGCCCCGTTCGCGCTATTGCAGTACCCGATGGGGAAACTCTCCGACCGCATCGGCCGGTTCGTCCCCATCGTCGTCGGGTCCATCTGCTACGGCGTCACCATCGTCGCCGTGGGACTCGCGCCGACGGTCCCCCTCGCGGCAGTCGCGATGGTCGCGGTGGGCGTCGGCGGCGCGTTCGTCTCGCCCGCGACGATGGCGCTCGTGACCGACATCGCGGGCGACAACGACCGAGGAGTGGCCATGGCCGGGTTCAACGCCGCCGGAAGTCTCGGGTTCCTGACTGGGTTCCTCGTCGGCGGCGGCCTCGCCGACCGACTCGGGTTCACGACGGCATTCGCGGTCACCGGTCTGCTCGAAATCGCCATCGCGCTGGTCGCTTTCCGCGCCGTGTACCGTCTTGGCGACCGAATCCGGCGGGATGCGACGCGGGCGGAGGGATGAGTTCGAAGCACCCAAACGATTATTACCATTGCCGTTTCTAGGCTAGCCTAAGAATTGCCCCGTCCGCGAGACGAAGGGGTTCGGTGAAAGCATGTTCCGAGAAAACAGGACGAAACGAGCGCACGTTTGGGTGGGTCTGTACGCCGGTCTGGTCGGGACCCCCGACGACCGAACGGAAACCGAAGATGAACGTTCCGAGGACGCAGGTGAACGCGCCGAGGACTGGCGCGACCGTCCCGGGAACGAATGAGTGGACGATAACCGAGTCGGAAAAGAAGTGCGGTCGTTTTTCGGAACCGTCGTCAGTCCCAGCGGTGGCGGCCGTGGCCGTCGTGCCCGCGATCGTGATCGCGGTCGTCGCGGTCGCCGTGATGGTGGCCTCCGTGACCGCCGTGGTGATCGTGACCCCGCCCGTCGCCGAACGTCACTTCCGCGATGCGCGTGTGGTACGGGTCACGCTCCTCGGCGGCGGGGTCGATGTCGATGTCCGGCGAATACTGGCTCACCGTCCAGAACGTCCCGGTGTGCGGATCCACCGAGATTCCGTTGTAATCGCCCCATCGCATGACCTCCTCGCCTTCGCCGTAGTCGTAGTGCGATTTCCCTTCCTCGACGACGACGGAATCCTCCAGTTTGTTCCGTTCGTACCCCTCCGTTCGGCCCGCGACCGCCATGCTCGGGAAGGTGTCGGGACCGCTCACGTTGTGCGTGATGACGGTCGTGTCGTCGTCCGACTGGATGGTCGGAATGAAGTACGACGTGCCCGGTTCGCCGTACACGCCGCTCTGGACGACCTGCCGCGTCCGCGTGTCCACTTCGTACCACTTGATGGCGGCAACTGTCTCGCCGTCGCCGTTCCAGTCGTAAGCGATTGTGTGGGCCGTCCACAGCGACCCGTCGTTGTAATCGAGGTTCATCTGTCGCGTGCCGAGCGTATCGATTCGCTTGTCCGAATCCGGTTGCTCGGCGGTCGGCGGATACGAGAACTCCTCGACGGGAACGGTGTGACATTCCAGCGTCGGGTCATCGAGCGGGTCGGTCAACTCCCACATCGTGAGCGCGCTCGCCGTCGGGTCCGGGAAGGTCGAATCCAGCAGGTAGAACGTACCGCGTCTGCCGCCGGAGGACGGTTGGAGCGCCGGTTGCAGGGTGAAGTCGTCCTGCTCGACGTTCGGGTTGTCCAGGTCGGTGAAGTGATTGCCGGTAGTGGTCCGACCGCGGTAGATGGCCTCCTTGTCGAGCGCCACCATCGTCACCGACACCGCGTCGCCGAAGAAGTTCTGTGCGAGGTAGATGGCGTCCCTGTCCAACCCGAGCGTCGGGTAATCCACGAGACCTTCGTTGTCGAGCGGCGGAATCCGGTAGACGTTCCACTTCCCGTTCGGGTTCGGCGTCTCGGAGACGGCGACGACCCACCACCCTCGTGGCGGCCGTGCGAGCGCTTCGGCCTCGGATTCCGCGTCGTCCTCGCCTTCACCGTCTTCTCCATCTTCGCCCTCTCCCGGTTCGCCGCCCGCGCGCTCTTCCATCTCCTCGCGGGTGACGAGTTCGCCGTTCTCGGTGATGCCGGGTTCGTACTGGACCGCGGCGACGACGTACCGGTTTTCCCGTCGGTCGTACCGCGCCCGCGGGTCGAAGACGAACGGTTCGCCGTACGCGTACCCGCCCTCGGGTTCGTCGATGACCGGCGCAAAGATGTCGTTCAACTGGACCGAGAGCTCCTCGTGTCCGGACCGTTTGTCGAACACCGCGACCTGCGTGTTGACCGCGTGAATCACCTTGCCGTACCCCGCCGCGATCTGCGAGTCGGAGGGGACGCCGCCGCTCGTCTGCTCGGCGTTCACGCCGTCGTACTCGGTGAGAATCGACAGTTCATCGTCGTCGTCCCACCAGCCGTGTTTCTGGTCGTGTCGATGCCGTCCGTGCTGTCCGTGCGCCCGCGACGCTTCGATTTCCCGCTTGCTCGCCGGTTCCCCGGCCGCCGTCGATTGCCCCTTCATCCCCGTTCGCCCGGAACGGGACGCGATTCGCCCGAAGTTCACGGTTCCGCCGGAGTAGGTTCGCTCGAACGGTCCCTCCGCACAGTCCCCTTCTTCCGTCGTCTCCGCGGCGGAGCCCCCTCCAGACATCGCCACGCTTCCGATGCCGAGGCCCGCTAGTTGAATCGCCCGCCGTCGATTCAGTCGAAATCCGCTGTCCGTAGTGTTCGCTTCCGATTCTCGATCGCTGTTTTTGCCATCCATCACGTACAATAAAAGAAAGATAAGAATGATATATTTATTTGCCCAAAATAAATAAAATATAGAGCACTAGTTTCTAAGATGACAATACGGCGATGAAACGAAGTCCTCACAGCACCGAGTCACCCGTCGATGTCGGGGCCAACTGTCTCGCCGAAGAACACGGACGCCGAGGACTCGGAAACCCATGCTGACGCCCCTTGAGTTGAATGCAGATCGAATACCCCATTATTAGAGCACATATGATTGCGAGATCGTGTATATAAAAACTACATTTAATACAAGATTATGCATGAATTTGTGATGGATTCGGAGCGTTAAAGGGTGTGAATTCGAGACCGCAAGTATGGCTCAAAAGCGGAACGAGATGATTCGACGACGATTTCTCAAAGCGACCGGGACCACGCTCGGTGCCGGTTTGATGGGAACGGCGACCGGGAGTACAGATTCGACTTCGGAAACGACGGACGACCCGGTCGACGTCAAGGTCTTCGTCATCGCCGCCTTCGAAGTCGCGAACCTGAAAAAACGGGAGGGAACGGGCGACGCACCCGGTGAGTTCCAGTTGTGGTATCGGAACTACGACCTCACCGAGGCCGTGGACGTTCCGGGAGCGTTCGCGCCGGTGTATCACAACGACGACGGCATCGCCGGAACCGTCGTCGGAATCGGGAAAACGAACGCCGCTACCTCGTTGTCGTCGATACTCCGCTCGCCGAAGTTCGACTTCGAGAACACCTACTTCGTCACCGCGGGTATCGCCGGTTCGCCGCCGGACGTCGGAACGCTCGGGTCGGTGTTCGTGAGCGATGCGGTCGCCGATTGGGACCTGGTTCATCGCTGGTCGCGCGCCGACGGCGACGCCGACCCGTACGCCATGATGTTCCGCCCGAACCGGCCAGACCACGTCTACGAGTTGAACGGGAACCTCGTGAAGACCGCTCGGCGTCTCGGAGAACGCGCGAACCTCACCGATACGGAACGCGCAAAGGAGTATCGGAAACTGTACCCACAGGAAACCGCCCAGTCTGACCCGTTCGTCGGCGTCGGTACGACGATGTGTGGCGACACGTACTGGCACGGGTCCACGCTCTCCGACCAAGCCGGATACATCGCGGAGAAGTACGGCGTGAGTACCTACGCGACAACGGAGATGGAGGACTTCGCCACCGCGCGCGTTCTCGATCGTTTCGGTCACTTGGACCGATACGTCAGCCTTCGGAGCGTGTCGAACTTCGACCAACCGCATCCCTGTCAGTCGGTACGGGAGAGCCTCGCCGCGGATTCCGGCGGTTTCCTTCCCAGCGTGACGAACGTGTATCGCGTCGGGTCGAGGCTGGTGGACGAAATCACCGAAAACTGGGACCGGTGGGAAACGCGACGATACTGAACCCGGAACTCGAACTCACGACACAGCGACGAGGCCGAAGCCGAGGGCGATGGAGACGACTGCGACGAGCGGAATCGTCATGAGGAAGGAACTAAGCGGGGAAGAACGTCAATCGCCGCGTCGGTGGAGAACCCCGGCGAATCTCACTTCTTGGGGGCGTGAACGGTCAGCACCGGCACATCGGCCAACCGCACGACGCGCTCGGTGACGCTGCCGAGCAGGTAGCGGTCGAGGCCGCGCCGCCCGTGCGTTCCCATGACGATGCAGTCGATGTCGTTCTCGTCGGCGTAGTCGAGAATCATGCGGTGGGGATGTCCGCCCGTCACCACGTCGTCGGTGACGGCGACGCCTTCCTCCTCCGCCAGCTCTCGGACCCTCTCGACCGCCGCTTTCCCGCGCGTTTCGAGGTCGTTCAGGACGTTTCCCTCGTAGGCGTCGGGCCACATCGCGCCGATGTCGATGACGTAGAGTGCGTGAATCGTTGCGTCGAACTGCGTCGCCAGTTCGACGGCGTTCCGCACCGCTTCCGTGGCCGATTCGCTGCCGTCCGTGGGAACAAGAATGTCGTCGTACATCGGTGGCAGTACGGTGGGAAACGGGATAGTACCGCGGTTCGAAAACCACCTTCTGATAACCAACGCCTATGCTTCGAGACCGCCGTTCATCACATCGCACGAAGCGTCGAGCGTTCGTCGGATACTGCGGGACTGTGTTCCCGCTCGGGGGCGTCGATGGCCGTCCGGGCATTCCGTCCGACGACCGTGGGTCGCGGTCGACTCCGAACGAGTGGAGACAATAAACCTATGTCCCGCGAGAAGTGAATTCAACGTATGCAACGAATCGATATCGACGACGTGGAATCCGGAGGAATGGGTGACGCCGACCGTCGCGGGCTCTCGGACCCACTGGAGACGGAGGACATGTCTCTCAACCGCTACGCGCTCGAACCGGGCGAGGCCTTCTCGGGCGGACTTCACACGCACCTCGATCAGGAGGAGATCTTCTACATCGTGGAGGGAACCGCAACGTTCGAGATCAAACCCGAGGCGGACGCCGAAAGCGAAATCATCGAGGTGGGTGGCGGGGAAGCAATCCGGTTCCCGGCGGGAGAGTATCAGCAGGGTCGCAACGAATCGGACGACGACGTGGTCGCACTCGCGCTCGGTGCGCCACGTGACTCGACCGACGTACGCGTCGCACAGCCCTGTCCGGAGTGTGAGAGTGACGTTCTCGCGTTCAATATGGGCGACGACGGGATCTACCTCGAATGTCCCGACTGTGGGACGACCGTCGAGATGTAACTTCACGAGGGCACTTTTTCGCACGGTTCGAGCGTGTCGTTCCGTGCAGACCATTCAAAGAATACGTCCTTCGGACTCACGAAGCGGCTACTCTCGGAGCAGATTCGGGTAGTTGGCGATGAGTCCGTCGACGCCCGCCTCCGCCAGTCGGTCGGCCTGATACCACGTATCGAGGGTGTAGACGTTGACCTCGCGACCCTCGTCGTGAGCGACCTGCACGAGGTCGATGTCCGCGAACTGCGGGTCGTCGAGGTAGTACGGGTCGTTGAAGAACGGCGACCCCTGCACCATGTTGTACGGGGGGTTGACCGCCTCGCAGTCGTACTCGCGCACGATGTCGAGGCCGCGTTCAATGGAGTCCCAGAGCAGGTAGCCGACGGGCATCTCCGGGTCGAGTTCGCGGACGGTTGCGATGGCCGCCTCGTAGAACGAGGAGACGAGGATGTCGTTTTCGTACTCGTCGGCGATGTCGAGCGCCTTCTCCGTGAACGACCGCCAACGGTCCTTTCCGGCCTCCAGTTCCGAACCGGAGAGGTCCGTCGAGGACTGTGCCGCCGCCGAACCGGGATTTTTGAACTCGATGTTCACGGCGACATGGTCCGGGATGACTTCGAGCGCTTCCGAGAGGAGCGGTACGGTTTCCCCGCTTCCGAGGACGTTCGCGTTCCGCACCGTCTCGCAGTCGTTCTCCCAGACGTATCCGTGCTCGTCGGTAAGGCCGCGGGTTCCGCCGTCGCGCGCGCCGAGTTTCTCGTCGTGGAAGACGACGATTTCGCCGCCCGCACACGGCATGATGTCGAGTTCTATCATGTCCGCCGTCCGGGAGGCCGCCTCGAACGCCCGGAGGGTGTTCTCCGGATACATCCCCTTGTACCCACGATGGGCGACGTATGTGACCCCGTCCTCGTCGTCTCCCCCGTCGTGACCGTGGTCGTCGTCCGCACCCTGACCCTCGTCTGCGTCGTCGGAACACTCCTGTGCGGTTCCGACTCCGGCTAACGCGGTGCTCGCGACGGCCGCGCCGGTTCCAACGAACGTTCGCCGATTCAACGTCTGGAGTCGTTCTGACACCATATTTCGACATACTTCGGCCAGTACTATAGTATTTATAATAGGAAGCTAGATTGATTCAAATACCTATATATGGAAAACATCATCCCGATTCGACACTGAACGGCGTCCGATCTGTCGAAACGGGGAATCGAGTGGCACGGCCGACCCGTCACCATGCCGCTCACGCGGTCGTCAGTAGCCGACCACTCCCGACGACCCGCCGGACCAGTCCGTAGCCGAGGAGCGACGCCACCAGATAGAATGCGACCATCGCGTGCGTGAACGTCGTCGGACTCCCGATAGCGAGTTTCGCGACGGTGTTTGCGGGCGCTTCGGGGAGCAGGTACGTCCCGCTGAAGACGACGAGCATCGCCATCGAGAACAGGAACTGGGCCTGCTTTCTGTCCCGAAACCGCAGCGCCAGTATCGCCCCGAGCGCGACGATAGTTACCGAGAAGGCGGTTACGAGGACCACGATTTCGAGTGAGTTAGCGACGCTCGTTCCGTTGAACGAAAGGAGAATCAACCACGCCGCGGCCTGCACCGGCGCGAGGATGCCCATCGCCAGCAGTTTGCCGTCCACGATATCGATGCCCGTCAGCGGCGTCACCCTGAGGAGTTCGAGGGTTCCGCGGTCGTACTCCTCCGCGATGGTGTCCACGGCGACGCTCCCGCTGATGAACACGGGCAGAAACATCAGCATCGGGATGAGTACCGTATAGGTGAACCCGAAGTACGGGCTCGCACCCTTCTCCGGCGGTGGCGCGACGACGGACCGTTCGAGTCGCGCCGATAATTGCGTCCGCTGGTGACGTTCCAGTTCGTCGAGCACCTCCTTTATCTGGGTCACGACCAGCGTCGTCTGTATGTTGCCATCCGGGGCGATAGCGGTCACGTCGAGGCGTCCGCTCGCGGTGCGCTCGACGTGGAGGACCGCTTGCACCTCCCCGGAACGGAAATCATCCATCGCGCCGCGCTGGGTCCGGTACCGAACCCCTTTCCACGCATCGTCGGAGGCGAGAACCGGAGCGAGTTCGTCGCTCGCGTCGCCCGTCACGCCGAAGGAGACGACGACGTTGTCGGAGGCGGACTCGGGGTCGTACATCGACACCAATCCGACCGCGAGGAACGACGAGAACGCCGCGATGAGCAGTTGAATCAGTATCGCCAACACGATGGTCTTCTCGCTCCTGAGCGACGCCAACTCCCGCCGCGCGACGGTGAGACGCTTATCCAAGGGCGTTCACCACCGTTAGGTTGTAGGCGGCGTGAACTAACGTCGTGACGACCAGCGTCCAGACGTACCAGGTTCGGTCCTTGCCGGCACCGTAGGCCGTGATGGTCGCCGTAACCGAGTGAAGCGCGAGCGGCGCGAACAGCAGCCCCAACAGGACGAGCGGCGACGCGTCCACGCCGAGGCCGGTGGCGGCACCGAACGCCGCCCGCCCGAGTTCGAGGTTCGGAAGTCCGACCAACTGGGCGATGGCGGTCAGTTTCTCGCCCGCGAAGAAGCCGAACCCGGAGAGCAGACCGAGGGTACCAACCGTCCGAAGCGAGCGGTCGAACCGCTCGTGGGCGAATCCGGCGTAGACGTGGACGCTCTTTGCGACTTCCTCGATAAACGCGATGGCGAGGAGCAACACCGGAATCGAGAGTTCCACGGGAAGCGCAAAGAGGAGGGCCACGGCGAGGAGTTCCGCGACGAAGACGAACGGAATCGAGAACGCGCTGACCTTCGCGACGCTCCACTTTCCGCGTAGTTGGCCGTCGAGGGCGTCGAGCGCCTTCAGCGTCACCGGGCGTTGGGTGAACATGTCCTCCTCGCGGTAGACGCCGGCGCCGAGCGCGAACAACGCGCCCGCGGTGAGGTACAGCGGAAGCGTCGAGAAGGCGTACTGACCGAGCGCGACCGGTTCGCCCTGCAACACGCGGACCACCAGCGACAGGGGCGAGATGGCCGCAATCGGATGCACGTCGGTGAACACGGACGGCACGAAGGCGTAGGAGGTGAGGAAGACGCTGAGCGACACCGTGACGAACGTGAGTTCCTTGAACGAGCGGGCGAACATCGCGCCGACGAACGCGCTGGCGAGGAACAACAGCGCGATGGGAATCACCGCCGAGACGGCCGTCACCACCGCGCTCGCGATGGCCAGCGGTTCGGTGCCGACGTGCGGCGTAAACCGGACGATTCCGACCGCCGTCACCGTGGCGATGGCGACCATGCCGACGAGATACGGCAGGGTCTTTCCGACGATGATGTCGCCGCGGGACACCGGCGAGACGAGGAGCAACTCGCCGCGGTCGTTGATGCGCTCCTCGATGACGCTGCTTGCGTAGGCCTGAATCACGAAGTTCATCGGCAGGATGAACGCGAACGCGAGGATCAGCGACTCGAACGGAAACGGCGGCGAGATGTCCGAGGGCGTCCCCCGTCGCTCGTTATCGACGAAGATGGACGACCCGGAACCGACCGACGGGGCCGCGGCCGAACCGCTGGAACCGCCTCCCCCGGCATCGCCGCCGCCCGTTCCGCTCCCGCCGCCGAGGCGCATCTCTCCCGCCGTCGTGGTTCGGGTGGCGACTTCCCCGCCCGAATCCGTTCCCCTACCAATTCCCGACCCGGCGAAGCCGCCGGTGTCGTTTTGTGCCACGTAGCGGAGCGTGACGTTCACCGGGAACGCGGCGGCGCTGTCCGGTTCCTCGGCCATCCGCCGGTCGTTGTACCGTTCGACCGTCGTCCGCAGTTCCGCGAGCGCCGCTTTGCCCTTGGGAGAGTCCTTGTAGCGCATCGTGTTCGCGGGACACCCCGAAATTCCGCGGGTCGGGCAAATGAACAGGTCGAACGCGCCGGAATCGTAGTTCGCCGCGGTCGGTTCGACGGCCACGAACGTCCCGTCGAAAGCGACCGGGCCGTAGTACCGGCTATCCTCGCTGACGCCGACGCGGTAGATGCCGCCGTCAACGGTGTTGCCCCGACTGGCGACCATGGGCGTCAGCACGCCGACGAAGAGGAGTACGACGACGACGAGAACCAGCGTCCGGCGGTCGAACTGCCCAGCGTTCTTGCTCACCTCCCAGCGTGCGATTCGAAGCGTCTTGCGGCGTTTCACGGACGGCCCTCCACGTCCGGCGCGTCGGTCGCCAAATCGAGAAATATGTCCTCCAAACTGGGCGTGTGCGTCTCGATGTCCACGACGCTCCCGCCGGACGCTTCGACGAGTTCGCGCGTTTCGGCCACGGCGTCCATGCTCCCCACGACGCGACGATAGGTTCCGTTCTCCCGAACTGCATCCGCGACCTCGACCGTCGTGGAGACGTGGTACTCGGTTCGTCCGTACTCTTCGCGGAGGTCCTCGACGCTCCCACCCGCGACGATTCGACCGTTGTTCATCACGACGATTCGGTCACAGATGCTCTCGACGTGAAACAGGTTGTGCGCGCTGAACACGACCGTCTTCCCCGAATCGCTCAACTCCCGCGTGAACTCGATTATGTAGTTCGTCGTGAGCGGGTCCAACCCGCTCGCCGGTTCGTCGTAAATCAACACGTCCGGGTCGTTGACCAACGAACGAGCGATGGCGACCTTCCGCCGCATTCCCTTGGACATATCTCCCAACCGTCGCGCGCGATGGTCGAGTTCAAGGCGGTCCAGCGTCTGATGAATCCGCTCGGTGGCGGTCGGTACGTCGTAGAGGTCGGCGAAGAAGGACAGATACGATAGCGGCGTCATGTCCTCGTACAGCGGCGATTCCTCGGGGAGAAAACCCAACCGAGTCCGCATCTCGGGGTCCTGTGCGTCGTAGCCCGCGACCCGTGCGCTCCCGGCGGTCGGTTCGATGAGTCCCGACAGCATCTTCAGGGTGGTCGTCTTTCCCGCCCCGTTCGGACCGATGATGCCGAACACCTCCCCATCGGAGACGGAAAAGCTACTTCCCTCGACGGCCGTGAAGCCGCCGTATTCTTTCCGAAGGTATTCCACTTCGATCATAGATATGTACTATTCTCGATACTGAGGCTACTTGAGCGTGTGGTAGTGTGAACGGAAATCCCTCGAAAAGCGAGAGCGGAAGTCGTTCGGAAGAGAAGCGTCCCTATGCGCGGAGCGACGCCTGCACCGCTCGCTCGGCGATTTCCGTTACGCTCGTCGCGGATCGTTCGAGGCCGACGAGCGCAACCGTCCAGACGTGCGCGTGCCCGTCCTCCCGGTTCGCTCGCCGGTGGAGGTCGGTGACGTCTTCGACGAGCCTTCGGGCGTCCCGAACCGTCTCGTACGGCGGGCGCGACGCCGTCAGAACGGCATCGACCGCCGCTTCCGTGAGCGTTCGCGACCGGCGTGCGCAGTCCTCGAACTCGTCCGACCACGGGGTCGTCTCCACGTTCCCCCGACCGTGGAGCAGGTCGGCCACCCGCTGGAACCGTTCGGTAACAGTAAGCAGGTGCCCGGCAGTCGTATACCGGTCGAACACCGCCCGTCGAGAGCGGCCGAGACGGTCGAGTTCCTCGACATCGGCGAGTGCACGCCGAAACCGGCCGTCGATGACTTCGAACCGCCGCGCCGCGTCGTCGCACCGTCCGTCGATTCGTTCGAGGTCGTCGAAGGAGCCATCGACGAGAACACGAACGACGGTTCGCTGCATCGAGAGCGCGGCGTACTGCAGTTGGAGGACGGTCCGTTCCAGCGAGATGGCCGTCGTGTCGATGACCGTCCTGAAGTGGATTTCCGACCCCGACTCGCGCTCGATTTCTAGCCCGGTCTTGCTCGACGCCGCGTTGGCCACCGTGCGACGCTGTTTCGGACTGACGCCGTTTTCGGCGCGGAGGGCGAACTCCTTACAGCCAATCGCGTACAGGGCGTCCACCACCTGTCGAACTTCCGCGGCTGATAACGCCGCGATATCGACCCGCGGTTCGTCGGAAGCACCCTGCCCTCTGGCGGACGTCCGCTCGGATTTGATGACCAGTTCACCGCCGTGTGCGGGATAGAACGAGAGTTCCATCCCCGCATCGATACCGTGTTCGTCGATCCACTTTTTGGGCAGGGAAATGGTGTACGAAGAGCTACCGGTCGCCTGTACCGTCCGCGTGTTGTTCGCCAGTTCCATCGTCATCCGAACTTGCCCGTGATGTACTCTTCGACGCGTTGGCTATCCGGGTCCTCGAAGATCTTCTCCGTCCTATCGTACTCGACGAGTTCGCCGCCGGTGAGGAACACGGCGGTCTGGTCGCTGATGCGCGCCGCCTGCTGCATGTTGTGCGTGACCACGACGACGGTGTACTCGTCGGCCAGCGACTCGATGAGTTCCTCGATTTTCGCGGTGGCGATGGGGTCGAGTGCGCTCGCCGGTTCGTCCATCAGGATGACCTCCGGATTCACCGCGAGACAGCGCGCGATACAGAGGCGTTGTTGCTGACCGCCCGAGAGACCGAGCGCGTTGTCGCCCAATCGGTCACTGACCTCGTCCCACAGCGCGGCGTCCCGAAGCGACCGCTCGACGAGGTCCGATTCGGCCTCCCTGTCGTCGTCGTCGAGCAGTCTCGCGAGCAACCCCGTCCGGATGTCGCCGTGCTTGCGCGGCCCGTAGGAGATGTTGTCCCGGATGGACTTCGGGAACGGGTTCGGGCTTTGGAACACCATGCCGACGCGCTTACGCAGTTCCACGAGGTTCACGCCGTCCTGATAGATCTCCTCGCCGTCGAGCGTCACCGAGCCGTCGATGGCTGCAGCGTCGATGCGGTCGTTCATTCGGTTGAGACACCGAAGAAACGTCGATTTCCCGCAACCTGACGGACCGATGAGCGCCGTTACACTCTTTTCGGGAATGTCCATCGAGACGCCCTTTAGCGCGTGGTCGTTGCCGTAGTAGACGTCGAGGTCCGAGACGGCGAGTTTCGTCTCGTCATCGAACTCGTAATTCGTCCACTCCGTTAGAACCCGCTCTTCGGTCTCGCCGGTGGTGGTCGTGGTCTGTTCGCCGTTCTGGTTCAACGCGATATTACTCATGGTGTAGTTTCCTCCTGAAGTAGAGCCGACTGACGATGCCGATAGCGTACAGTCCGAGGACGACGACCAATAAGACGAGCGCCGTCCCCCAGCCGAAGGCTTGGGCCGTGAACGCTTCGCCCGGCGGCAGCCCGGACGTTATCGACGTGTAGAGCTGGTATGGAAGTGCACTCCCCGCTTTCAGCAGTTCCGGATTCGTCACGAACGGCGGGGAGGACGTGAACTCGAACGACCCTAGCACGTTCGGATTCGAATTCGGGTACGGTGGGCCGCCGTACACCAAAATCAGCGGTGCAGTCTCGCCAGCGATACGACCGACACCGAGGATGATGCCGGTGATGACGCCGGGCATCGCCGATGGAAGGACGACGCTACGAATCGTCTGCCACTTCGAGACGCCGAGCGCGACGCTCGCTTCCCGGTACTCGGTGGGAACCGCTTTGATGGACTCACGGCTCGTGATGACCACGAGCGGGAGGAGCATGAACCCGAGGACGACCATTCCGGCGAGCAGCGACCGCCGACCGTTACTGATCCGCGGCATGATGAACGCGATGCCGAACAACCCGAAGACGATGCTTGGCGTACTCCAGAGGCCGTTCGTCGCGACTTCGACGAGTTGGGTGAACCGTCCGCGGTCGGCGTACTCGGTGATGAACACCGCCGCGCCGACGCCGAGCGGAACCGCGAACGCGATGGCTCCCGCGACGAGCCAAAGCGTTCCCACGACGGCGGGGAAGACTCCCGGTACCTCGACGAAGAGACTCTTGGTGACGTTCGTCAGGAATGGCAGCGAGACGATCCCCTTTCCGCCGAGTTTCGCCCCGGTCAGGACGGTGTCAACCCCGTTGACGACGATGAACCCGACCAACAAGAGGAGGGTTGCGAGCATCCCGGCGATGCTCATCAACACGAGGAGGTACGCGCCGTTCTGACGTCCCCGAGCGCCGAATCCCGCGCGTGCCTTCGCGGCGCTCCACGACCCGACGAGGGACGCCGAGACGACAAGCGTCGGCACGACGACCGGCCCGATAAACGTCATGGAGAGGTCGCTCGGCGACCACGTCCACGTCGTATCGATGACGCCGGTAACCACGACTCCGCTGACGAACAGCAGGAACGAACCCGCCGGGAGCGTCGAACCGACGTCCTCCCGCGGAAGGACCGCGATTACCGTGGCAATCACGCCGAGGAGGACGGCAGCGGCGAGCCAGCCGGTGGTCCCTAAACCGACCGTCTGGGACGCTATCAACCCGCCGATGACGAAGCCAGCGAGGCCAAACAACACGCCGACGAGCAAGCCAGCGGTCGTCGATGGCTCCGCCGCGAACACACCGTATCGGGACCCGAGACCGAGTGCGATGACGCCGAGCCCCATCACACCCAACAACGCGCCCAGTGCCGTGAACAGCGAGACGCCGAGGACGCTCGCCGTCTCGTCGAGCCACTGAAACAGCGTCAACCAACTCGCCACGAACGCCACCAGTCCGACGCCGATGACGCCTGCGGCGAGGTAATCGACCGTCGTCGATTCGTCCACGACGAGTGCGGTTCGTTCGACGGAACTCATCGTTTCCCTCCGAGTTTCTCCTGCATCCGCGTCTCGATGTACATCGACCCGACGCTCAACACGAGAACGGTCAGGAAGAGGACGACGCCGGCCGCGAACAGCGAACTCAGCGCCAGCCCGTGCGAAGAGTTCGCGTTGAACGCGATGAGCGTCGTCAGCGTCTCTCCTTTGCGTCCGAACACGTCGAAGATCGGATCAGGGAAGCCGACGTTGTGCGTTATCATCACGGTCGCCGCCATCGTCTCACCCATCGCTCGGCCTACGCCGAGCAATACTGCGGCGGAGACGCCGGAGAACGCCGCCGGAATGGTGACGCTCTTCATCGTCTGCCAGTCGGTCGAACCCATGGCTAACGACCCGCTCTTCATAGACTCCGGCACCGTCGATAGGGCGTCCTCGGCGACCGTCACGATGGTCGGCAGCGCCATGATGCCGATGATCAATCCAACCGTGAACAGGCTCCCGAACGTCGGCGTGTTCAACTCCTTGTAGAAGTAGTCGTTGATGATGACGAACCCGATGAACCCGTACGTGATCGAGGGAATCCCGGCCAGCATCTCGACGCCCGGTTTGATGACTTCGCGGACCGTCGGCGGGGCGATCTCCGAGAGGAACAACGCACCGGCGACGCCGAGTGGGGCGGCGACCGCAGTGGCGATTACCGTCGTCACCAGCGTGCCGAATATCATCGGCGACAAGTAGTACAGACCGTCGCCTGCGGGCCAAAACGATCCACTCGTGTCCGTTCGGTATATCATCGCGACGCCGGTCTTCCGCAGTGCGGGCCACGCTTCGAGGAAGATGAATGTGATGATGAGGCCGAGGATGGTGACGGTCAGTATCGTTGCGAGGAACGTCAGTCCCATCGCGGTCTCCGATTGGTGGGAGTACCAACCGACGCCGGAGAGGACGACGAACAGCGCGACCGGTGCGACCGTCCACTGAGAACTGTTCAAAAACAGGCCGAACGCGGCGAGTAACGTGAGCGCGCCGAATCCCCACAACAACAGCGCTCCGTCGTCGTGCTGTGACCAATAGTTAGTTATCCGTGTTGATAGTGCGTCTGCCATACTGAATACTGTGTTCGAATAGTCATCCGTTCGTGCGACTCGCATCCGGTGGACTGACCGCCGTCGGCGGTCAGTCGAACTTGCTCGGCGCGACCTTCTTGCGTTCTTCTTCGAGTCGCCCCTTCGGCAGTGCGAAGTAGTTGTTCTTTTTCACGAATGTTTCTTGACCGAAATCGCTCAGAATGAAGTTGAGGAACGCCGCTTCGCGCCGCGAGGTGTCCTCCCACGTGTAGGCGTGGAGGTCACGTGAGAGCGGGTAGTCTTTTGCGCCGAGGTTTTTACCGTACTCGTACAGCGTGTCGCCGATTTGGAGTCCGATAGGCGGCACTTGTCCGTCCGGCTTGACGAACGCGAGTGCGAGGTACGTGATGGCGTTATCCGCCTGTGCGACAGCCTGTGCGAGTTGCTGGTTCTTCCCGTAGCGCTGGTCGGGTTTGGTCTGTGCGTTCGCGTCGCCGAACACGTTGCTCCGGAAGGACGTCGCGGTCCCGGAATCGGGTGCACGACCGAGAACGAGCATTTCCTTGTCCGGACCGCCGACTTCGCTCCAGTTGCTGACCTGCCCCTTGTAGATCTTCTTGAGTTGGTCGAGTGTGATCTTGTTGACGCCCGCGTCCTTGATTTCCTTGCTCACGACGATGGGCTGGCCGTCAACGCCGACGACGTGATCGACGAACTTCTTCATCTCCGAGTCGGAGACGTTCTTGCCCTCGAGTTCCGCTTTCGCGGGCGCACTAGCGTCGCCGATGTCGACGCGACCTTCCATGACGCCTTCGATACCCGTGCCGGAGTGGCTCAGCGCGACGTTCGCGAGGAACGGCGGACTCGACCGCTTTCCAGTCGCTTCGTAGCCGTACTTGCTTGCAAAGAAGTCGGCGAGACGTTTGTCGGTGCTGTATTCGTCCTTGGCCCACTTCTTCGGCCAGTAGTCCTCGTCGCCCGGTTCCGGATTCGAGTTCCAAAAGCTCGCCCCGTCACCCGTGATGGGGTACACGGTCGAAGACCCGTCCGCGGTCAGCGCCTCGGTCGAGAGCTTCTGTCCACTGTCGTTGTCGCCGTTGGAACTATCGGTGGCTTTCGTCGTCTCGCCGTTACCTTCGGTCGAGGACCCGTTGCTGTCGTCCCCGCTGCTGGAACAACCTGCGAGGGCCAGTGCACCAGCAGTGCTGCCGGTTATCGCGAGGAAATTCCGTCGTGAGGTGCCACCGTTCGCCCGCTTCGATTGTCGCGTCATTCACCCGAAGGTGACCGACAGGTAGTAAAAGCCGCTTATAATAGGAGTTCATATTACGCCCGTTTGTATTGTTCCCACAGGGAACGGTATGGATATCACCATTCGAACATTTTCTCCCAATAGTGGCATTATCAGGATAATACCACTATATAGATCCCCAGATGGGGCGGCGTTGGATACCTCGTAGTCATGAATGCCGACGGAAGGAAATGATATAACTCTTTTTTCCAATTAAAGAAACGGTCGGTCGGAAAATGTTTTGCGTTCGAACGAAGACGGAGGCCGTACGACGAGACAGCCCAAAATCAGCGACCGGAGTCGAAGTGAGAGGTTATACTTCAGGTTCTTCGTTCGACGTCACACATGAACCGACCCGTACACCGGACCCTCGTTCCTTCGGAATAAAAGGAGACGTTGCTCCTCGTTTTTACGCGTCCTCGCGAAGTTCGAACGTCTTTGGCGAGGTCGTTCTTCGGTTACGACATCCTCACAAAAATGTGTACGATGACTACCGTTAGATGATGAGGCCATTCCCAAAGGTTTAAATCTGGATAGCGCTCTACACATCCTCGTAACGACATGTCTTCCGTGGAAACTTCGATGGGAACTGTCAAATACACCTCTGGAACAGTCCCCCCGCCGATTCCGCCGGACGTCCCCGACGCCTGGTACGCGCCCGACGTGCGCGACCAGCGCGAACTTCACCCCGGCGTCGTCGCCACGATTCGGGAAACCGACGACGGCTTTCGATACGACGTTCGCACGCCAGCGCTCGGTTCGTCGGACGAAGACGCACTCGCCCGTGTTCGCGAGTACTTCGCCACCGCGAACCTCCGCCGCCCGCTCACGCGGGAGGGAGCGGTCGAACGCGTCGAGGAGGGGTTCGAGCCGAAATATCGTCGCGCCATCGACCGATTGACCGACCTCTCGAACTCGGCCCGCCGCCGGGTCGAGTATCACGCGCTCGCCGAGTTGCTTTGCCTCGACCGACTGACGCCGTTGGCGTTGGACGAAAAGATAGAAGTCGCGGACGCCGCGGGGGACCACCTCGTCGTCCACACGGAAGACTACGCACCCGCCGACACCGAACTCCCCGCTGATGCCGACTATCTGGCCCGGTTCGCCAGCGAACGAATCGAGACGCACACCGTCGATTTCCGGGCGTTCCGAATCCCGGTCGTCGTCTACGAGGAACACCTCCTCGGGACGGACTCCTTCGCCACGAAGTACGCCGTCCTCGAACCCAACCTCCTGCCGGACGACGACCGACTCATCGAGGAATGCAAGGACCGCATCTGGGAGACGCACGTCGGCGACATCGTGGACGACCGCGCGGCCTTCGTCCGCGAGCGGGCGACGCAGTTCCTCTCCCGGCGGCTGACCGCCCGGAACACCCGCGCGTGGTTCGATGCGGCGAAGTATCGCGTTCGGACCGCGCTGTCGGAATACGACCTCGCGGTTCCGCCGGTGGACCACCGGTTCTCGGACGACCGACTCACTGACCTCGTGTATTACGTCCTCCGGGACTACGTCGGGCACGGAAAACTCACGATTCCGATTCGGGACGGCCTGCTCGAAGACATCGAGGCGAACCGGGTCGGCGAGCGAATCAAGGTCGTTCCGCGCGGCCGCGCCATCGGCCACGGCGAGCGCATCCCGACGAACCTCGCGTTCGAGGACGAATCGGCGTTCGTCAACGTCGTCACCCAGATGGCCGCCTCCGACGGCGTGGAACTCAACGCCAGCAATCCCAGCGCGAAGGTGAACCTCTCCCTCGACGGCGTGGCCGACGAGGAGACCATCCGGTGTGCCGTCGCGCTTCCGGTCATCTCGGAGGGCGGCCCGCACATCTCGATTCGGAAGCAGGCACCGGACACGATGACGCCGGTGGACCTGCTCGACGCCGACAGCATCTCCACCGAACTCGTCACCCTGTTCTGGCAACTGTACGAACACCACGGAGTCGCGCTGTTCTCTGGGCAGACGGGGGTCGGGAAAACGACGCTCATGAACGCGCATATGCCGTTCATCCCGTACCGCGACCGTCCAATCAGCATCGACGAAGGGTCACGCGAGGTCCGATTGCCCCACGAAACGGGCGTCTCGCTCACCACCCGCGACCACGAAAACGATTACAAGCGCGTGACGATGGCGGACCTGATGACCGAATGTAACTACCTCAACCCGGACGTGGAAGTCATCGCCGAAATCAACACGCCCGCCTCGTTCCGCACGTTCGCCGAATCGCTGAACACGGGTCACGGCCTCCTCGGAACGACGCACGCCGAGACGATCGAGAAACTCGTCAATCGCGTGGTCGAACAGGGCCTCTCCGCATATCTCCTCCAGGAAATCGACCTCGTGGTGTTCCCCCGAAACGTGGACGGCGAGCGCTACGTCGGCGAAGTCGTGGAACTCGTGACCGAGGACGAGTTGGCCGAACTGGACGGCCGCTGTGGCACGGTGAAGAAGGACGGCACGGCGATTCACTGGAACGCCCTCGCGTGGCGCGATCACGAGGGCACCTTCCACACGAAGTACGACCACCCGCAACTCGGCGACGACGAGCGAGACATCGGCTTTCGGTTCTTCCACCGCCTCGCCCACCGAACCGACCGGAGCGTGAAAGAGGTCGAAAACGAGTTCCACCGCAAGCATCGCTACGTGCAGTATCTGGAACGGGAGGGCGTCACGGACTTCGACGAACTGTTCTCATTCCTGGCCGACCTCCAGAACAACGAGGCGGCAACGGTGGAACGAGTGTCACGGGAAGTGAGCGAATGAATGTAGAGTCGATCGGTGTCGATACCGAACGATGGGACACGAAGTATCCGCTGAACCTCCCGCCGTCGTCACGCTCCACTCCGACTGGCCATCGACTCCGGCGAGCGTTTTTCCCTACGCGTCGCAATAAGCATCTACCCCCATACCTGTTCTGAAATCCGAGAGTTTAAATTAAATGACACAGCTAGCTCGTTTTATGATGCGTTTTGTGAACGGGGTAACGGGATGAATACCGTCGCCGAATCGACGGCGATGGAGCCACGGGAGGGCCCAGCAGCCGAAGGTTCCTACGGCTCGAACGGCCTCGGTATCCTCGACCGCGCGCTCTACGCGTTGTTTTCGCGCCACGCGGATCACCGACGACACGACCGTGACAGGAAGCGGTACCGCGCGACCGACGTGAACGCCAGTTTCGACGTGTTTCTCTCGCGGACGTACGGCCTGTCGTGGGTCGTGTTTCTCGGAACGTTCGCGTGGGTGTTGGTTCTCACGCTCGCGATTCCGCCGAGCGTTCTGGCGAAGTTCGTTTCGTTTCTCCACGCTGGGATGCCCATCATCGAGCGGGTCACGGTACCACCCGTTCCGCGAGCGTACGCCGCGACCGCGTTTGCCGCCCTCTGTGCTGCGTTCGGAAAGCGAACGACCGTGTGGTTCGGCGGGTTGTATCTCGGCTGGGCGGCGAGTGCCCGCCGGTCCAATATCGAGCAAACGCTTCCGGGTGCGGTACGGTATCTTCGGGCCTTGTCGTCCGGAAGCGACGATTTGCTCGCGATGCTCCGGAAGGTCGCCGACCGGGAGGAGTCGTACGGCGAAACCGCCGTCGCGTTTCGCAAGGTGCTGAACAAAACCGCGTTGACCGGGAGCGTCGATGACGGCTTGCGAATCGTCGCCCGCGACACGCCGTCGCGAGACGTACTCGCGCCGTTTTTGCTCAAGTTCCGCGATCACGCAGAACAGGGACCGGACGCGTTGGAGCAGTACCTCCAGATGGAAGGAGGTATGTTGAGCCACAGACAGTCGCGGTCACACGAACAGGCACAGGACTTCCTCGAACTGCTGGCGGAGATGTTCATCGTCCTGTTGGTCGTCCCGGCGCTCCTCGTCATCGTACTGACGGTGATGAGCGTCCTCGCGCCGGGACTGGCGGCACCAGCGCCGGCACCGTTCGGCGCGTTGTCGGTTCGTGGCTTCATCATCTACGGAAGCGGCGTTTTTATCCTCACTATCGGTGCGAGTGCGGCGGTGTTGGTGTCGTCACTCCGCCCCGCGGACCAGTCTCCGGCGACACATTCGCGCTCCAAACGCGTTTCGGACCTGTTCACGACGGGATTCATCAATCCCGCAAACACGACCGTTCTCCTCGTCCCGACGACGGTTTGCACGGGTGTGCTTCTCCGATACCTCGGTTACACGCCAGTCAACACGGTATTGCTGTCCTACGTCGCGTTCGCGCTTCCGGTCGGGTTGGTGTCCGTTCGGCGGTCCCGCCGCGACGACGCGAAGGACAGGGAGATCAAGGATTTCGTTCACGCCGTATCGAGCCACGTCAGCCTCGGTCGGCCGTTCTCCACGGCGGTCGAACGCGTCGCGCGGGACGTGGACCTCGGCGCACTCCAACCGAACGTCAACGACCTCGCGTTCAGTTCGAACCTCACGAGCAGGGAGGGCGACCTCCGGCGCGACGCACTCACTCAGTTCGTCGATGACGTCGGGACGCCGCTCGCGGACCAGACCATCGGTCTCGTGACGGGGACGTTGGACGTCGGCGGCGACACTGAGACCGTTTTCGAGACGCTACAGATCGAAATCGGACGCCTCTACCATCAGAAGAAATCCCTGCGCTCGAACATGCTCGTGTACGTCGTCGTCGGGTGGATGACCGCCCTGCTCGTCGTCGGCATCATGGTCGCGGTGAACGTCTACGTCCTCGATAGCTTCTCGCAGCTGTCCGCGGTTTCCTCCTCGAACGCCGGATTCGCACTCGATCCGAACGCCGTGCAACCGGCCCGCGACCGACAGCGGTTTTACGTCGTCACCCAAGCGACCATGCTCGCGTGCGGTTGGTTCGCCGGCTACGCCAGTCGCGGTTTCTACGAGGCGCTCCTCCACTCCGCCGCGCTCGTCGGGATTGCGTACTTCGTTTTCGCGGGGGTGGGAATGGTATGACGCGCGGCCAATCGAACGTCGTCGCCGTCGCACTCCTCCTCGGCGTCGTCGTGCTCTCGCTCGCGTCGTTGACGGCTAGCGTCGGGATGGTAGTTCAACGCAACGCCGCAACGGCGGACGCGGCACGGGTTGCGACGGATATGGACCGAGCGCTCTCCCCCGTGGAAGTGACCGGGGTTCATCGCGGTCGCGTGTCGTTTTCGTCGGGGACGTTGACGACGGTAGACCGGGAACTCAGGATCCTCAACGAATCCGGAACCGTTCGGATCGTTCGCGCGGACGCCCTCGTCTTCACGACCGGTGACAGGCGCGTCGCGTACCTCGCGGGTGCGGTCATCCAAGGAACAGACGACGCCGGACGAATGACCGCACTACCGCCGTTCACATCGTCCGAACGGAGTGAACTCCTCGTCGTCGGTGTTGCGAAACTCGACGCCTCGAACCGGACGGTCGTATCGAACAGCGGCGAATCGGCGCTCGTCCGCACGAACGTCACGCACGCTCGGACGACGCTCGGCAACGGAACCTACCGAATCGCGGTGGAAACGAGCACTCCCGACGCGTGGCGTCGATACTTCGAGGAGCGAAACGCGACGACGACCCGGAACGATTTCGACGACGACGGGGTTCCGAGCGTCGTCGCCCGATATCCGGGACGGCGGTTCGCCTATCTCGTCGTCCACGACATGCGCACGGAGGTGCTGTGATGGACGACCGAATCGTCCGCTCGGATGACCGAGCGGTCAGCCCGGTCATCGGCAAGGTACTCGAAGCCGGTCTCGTCGTGCTGTACATCGGGCTGTTGACGACCACGCTCTACGGCGGTGTCGTTCCGAAGTACAGGACGTCCGTCGGAGACGAGGTAGGGCAACGGGTACTCTCGAAATCGGCCGAACGAATTCAACAGGCCGTTCCGGAGGTCGGGACGAACGTCCGCGTTCGACTCCATGTCTCGTTGCCCGAAACGGTTCGCGGGAGCGGGTACGTCGTTCGGGCGGACGGGGAGTCGCTGACGTTCGACCATCCGAACGAGCGGTTGAATTCGACCGTTCGACTCGCGCTTCCATCGAGGGTGGCGACGGTGCGCGGAAACTGGTCGAGTCGAGAACCGGCGTTTATCGTCGTTCGAAGCGGTCCCCGCGGGCTCATCGTGGAACTGATGCGAGGGAGGGAACCGTGAGCCATCGGCAGGCCGACCATCGAACCGAACGCGCACAGATGAACCTCCACGCGTTGGCCGTCGCGTTGCTCATACTGACGATGGTGACGACGATGAGCGTCGGAATCGCGGACAGAGCGCTCCTCGGTGCGGACAGAAATCCCACGAGACGGCACAGCGCCGTTGCGACCAGCGAACGTCTGATCTCGGCCGATAGCCCGCTGACCGTTCGCCCGAACGTCGTCAACGAGACGGCGCTCGACCGTTGCAATGCGACACGACTGACGGGGTGGTTTCCGGTCCTCGGCGAGCGGGCGTTCCGAATCAGGGTCGGCGAGACGGTCATCGCGGAGCGGGGGTCCCCGACGGGCGGGACGACGGTGCGTCGAATCGTCCTCGTCGAAAACCGGAGCGCGGTGACGCGGACGCCGCCGCTGTCGGCGAGCGATCCCGAGTTCACCCTCCCACGGCGTACGCCAAATGCGACGCTCGTCGTCCGACCCCCGGACGGGACGACGGTGAGCGTCGTTCGAGCGAACGGTCGTGTGGTGCTACGGAACACGTCGGGGGTGGACGGCCGGTTTCACGTCTCGCTTCCGCGATTCGAGACGACCCGGTTCGCGTTCGAAACGGACGGAGACCTCCCGACCGGTAGCGTCGAGGTCACCTACTATCCGGAGACAACCCGAAAAGCGGTCGTGGCGGTGACGGTCGATGCATAACGGGTCGTCACGGCGCGGTTCATCGTCCCGCGGCCAACTCTCCCTTTCCGTCGTGGAGGCTGGAATCGGCGTCGTACTGATTCTCGGCGTCACGATGGGGTTCGCGTTCGGCGTTCCATCGCCGAACGCGCGTGAAACGCAACTCGACATGTACGCGAAGGATACGGGGAGGGTTCTCGTCCACGAAGCACCGCGACATCGCGGAACGACGCGGTTGGCGGAAATCATCGAGTCGGAGTCGTCGTTCCGTCGCGAGGCGGACGCGCTTCGGACCCGTGTGGACCGCATCCTCCCGGACAATCTCATGTTCCGGGTCGAGACGCCACACGGGTCGGTCGGCTATCGGAAACCCGGCGGTGTCCCGGTCGGGGTCTCGACGGTGACGACCACGAACGGGGACGTGACCATCTGGGTGTGGTACGTGTGAGGGACCGCGCGCAACTCGTCCTCGCGGCGGCGGCCGTGGTCGCCGTCGCGCTCGCACCCGCAGTGTTCGCGTACCTCCAACTGGGCTACAGCGCGGACGTGGCCGCGAGCGGGGACTACGAGGCCCCGGTCGGGAACGCGCATCGAGTTCTGTCGCGGGGAGTTCACGCCGCGGCGACGGGAATCCCGTCGTCGTATCGCTGGCAGCGGCGAGAAGCGGCCGTCTCCGCCGTTCGAACCGACCTCGAACCGGTGGTGAACGCGCTTCGGTCGTCGCGCGTCGAATCGGGAACCGTGTATCAGGTGGAATACAATCGGTCGGCAGCGCGGGCGTGGACGGCGGACCACTGCTCGGAGACGCGCGGCCCGAATCGGCAGTTCGGGTCCTGTAACGCGAGTCGAGGCGTGGTCGTCCAGAACAGGGACGGCGAAACGCACGTCCTCGCGGTGGCGTTCGACGTGCGGGTGACGGCGGAGCGGGGATGGTACGAGACGACGGTTGTCGTCGGCACCCGATGACGTATTTGCCTCGTACAGCCATCCGAAGCAGGAAATTCCCCCCAGCGACGACATCAACCGCACGAACGCAGTATGAGTACGTATGGTACGACAGAGACAGCGCGTCAGATACTACCTCCTCGCTCTCCTGTGCGCGGTTCTCGTCTTCACTGTCGCGTACAATTTCGGAATGAGCACCTTCGAGGGACGACCGCAGTCGTTTCTACACTCGCTCGTGATGGTGTTCGAGACGTTCACCACGACGGGGTACGGCGAGGACGCGCCGTGGACGAGTCCAATCATGAACCTCCTCGTGCTCGGGATGCAGGTTTCGGGCGTCGTCCTGTTGCTCGCCGCGCTGCCGGTGTTCATCATCCCGCTCATCGAAAACCGGCTGGCGATGACCCCGCCGACGGCGATCGACGGGGTGGCGGACCACGTCATCGTCTGCGGTGACACCCAGATCGGCCGGTCGCTGGTCTCCGAGTTCGTTCCGCGTGAGGTGGAGTACGTCATCCTCGAATCCGACCGCGATTCGGCGACGGAACTCTATGAAGCGAACTACTCCGTGCTTCACGGCGACCCGGAGTCCCCGGAGACGTTTCACAACGCGAACGTGGCGGACGCCACCGCGGTGATCACCGACGCACCGGACGAAATCGGCGCGAGCATCGTGCTGGCCGCGCGGGAGTCGGACGACGACGTGCACGTCGTCAGTATCGTCGACGACGGAGAGTTGGGCGAGTATCAACGCTACGCCGGCGCGAATCAGGTTCTGTCACCCCGACACTTGCTCGGAAAGAGTTTGGCGAACCGTGCGCGCAGCGTCAGTTCGGAGAACCTATCCGACATCATCGACCTCCACGAGAGTTTCGAAATCGCCGAGCTACCCCTCACACGCGACAGCGATTTCGTGGGCCGGACGCTGGCAGACAACCGACTCGGCGAGCGGACAGGTGTCGGCGTCATCGGCGCGTGGCAGCGGGGAGCGTTCGTCAGTCCGCTGCCCGCGGACGCCGTGCTGGACGAACACACGCGCCTGCTCGTCGTCGGCCGTCCGGCACAGCTAGAACGGCTCGAAGACGTCGCACAATCCGCGGTTCGCCAGCAGCGGCGCGAACCGATCGTTCTCATCGGGTCGGGCGAAGTGGCGGACACGGCCGCGGAGCGACTCGGGGCTGCCGACGTTCCAATAAAGACGCTCGACAAGGCGGACGGGCCGAACGTGGACGTCGTCGGCAGCCCCATCGACCCGACTGCGTTGCGGTCGGTCGGAATCGAGGAGGCGAACACCGTCGTCATCGCGCTCGCCGACGACACGAAGGCGCTGTACACGGCGCTCGTCGTCCGCAATCTCAACCCGAACGTCGAAATCATCGTCGGCGCGAACGATTCGGACAACGTTCGGAAGTTGTATCGAGCGGGAGCGGACTCGGTCCTCGCGCTGACGAGGATCAGCGGCCAACTAGTGGCGTCGGACGTGTTGCGCGAAGACGCATTCCGTCAATCGGTATCGCCGGTCGAAGTCGTTCGGACCAGCGCGCCGGGATTGGCGGGCCGAACGCTGGCCGACTCGCGCGTGAGAACTGCCACGGGGGCGACGATACTCGCCGTTCAGCGCGATGGAGAGGTCATCACCGGCATCGACCCGTCGTTCACTCCGGAGCGGGACGACGAATTCATCGTCCTCGGGACGGGGATGGCGATAGAGAGTTTCGAGGAGTTGTAGCGTTCGTCGGTCCCGTGGATCTACTTCGAACCGTCCGATTTCGCGAACGACGGGCGAACCGGCGACAGCGTTATCCTGTTACTCCGCTAGCACTATGACAGCGACTGTTTCCGGGGAGTCAGTCTCGTCTCGACTGACGGGAAGGGTTTCACATGAGCCAAATAGAAAATCGGACGCTTACGGTACCGGTGAACGACACGGACCACGTTCGCGGGCCGGACGATGCACCGGTTACGGTGGTCGAATACGGCGATTTCGAATGTCCATACTGCGGGGATTTCTATCCGATAGTCCGGAGAATTCTGAACCGACTCGGGACGCAAGTGCGCTTCGTCTTTCGGCATTTTCCGCTGACGGAGCAACATCCACGCGCACCGAAAGCGGCGGAGGCGTCGGAGGCCGCGGGAGCACAGGACCGCTTTTGGGAGATGTACGACCTCCTCTATCAGAATCAGGACGCGCTCTCCCGAACCGACCTGATTCACCACGCCGAGGAACTCGAACTGGATGTGGAGCGGTTCACCGACGAACTCGACCGAGGGGTGTACGAGGAACGGGTCGAAGACGACTTTCAGAGCGGCATCCGTAGCGGAGCGAGGGGAACGCCGACGTTCTTCATCGACGGCGAGCGCTACGACGGCGCACACGAGTTCGAACCCCTGCTCGGCGCGATCGCCGACGCGGGAGAACTCACCGAGGTGCAACAGTCGTTGCAGCCCGAAAACCGGGAGCTTCGGGAGACCATCGACCGGTCCCGGCGGGGCGCACCCGCCGCTGGCGAGGCCGTCCGCGACCGGTTTTCGGCGGACGAAATATTCCAACGGGTGACGGCGACCGCCGACGAGGAAATCGAGCGGAGTACGCGCCTGTTGTTCTTCAGCGGCCTCGCCGCGGGATTGAGCGTCGGCGCGACGTTCCTCGCTCGTGCCGCGATGACGACGGCGTACCCGGACAGCGTGGGGATGGGAAATCTCCTGTATCCGGTCGGGTTCGTGATGATCGTCATCGGGAGCTATCAGCTCTTCACGGAGAACACGCTGACACCGGTGACGCTCGTCCTGACGCGGCTCGCGAGCGTTCCGCAACTGCTTCGACTGTGGGGAATCGTCCTCGCGGCGAACGTCATCGGCGCGGGAATCACCGCGTACCTCCTCGCTCGGACGGGAATCTTCGACCCGGCGGTGGCGGAAACCGCCCATCAGTTCGGCGAACACGCGATGGGAACGACGTGGTCCGCGCTCTTCTACAAGGGCGTCTTCGCGGGCGGCCTCGTCGCCACCATGGTCTGGTTGGTTCACGCCGCGCGCGAGACGATTTCGCGGGTCCTCATCGTCTACTCCATCATGATAATCATCCCCATCGCCGACCTGTTTCACTGCGTCGTCGGCGCGTGTGAAGTGCTCTATTTGGTGTTCGTCGGGGCCGAAGGCGTCGTTCCGGTGTTCACGCAGTTCTTCGTTCCGGTCGTTCTCGGGAACACCTTAGGAGGTATCGTGTTCGTCGCTCTCGTGAACTTCAGCATGACCGAGAACAGACGCTTCCCGGAACACGACCGCCAACGGTTCGAACTGTCGTGGTTTCAGTGGCTCTTCGGCATGCGTTTGTTCCGGTACCTCCGGGAGCGAAGCGACGATTCGGACGGACCGACTACGGGGCAATCACGCGAGCGGAGGAGCTGAGTTTCGCTTCCGGGCCGATACCACGAGGGGAATGATGTTCGAATTCCTTCAGCTCCGGCATTTTATTTTTCTATTTCGTATAATAGTTATAAATTCGGGGGTCCCATCACCGAACGCGTGACAGAAGATACCTCTGAGGACGGTCGAGCGCGTTCGACCCGTCGTCGATTCATCGAAGGGACGGTTGCGACGGGAATGCTCCCGGTCGTCGCGACGGCGTCGGCGGACGACTCCGGAACGGAATTTCGGTCGAACGACCGACCACGTTCGCCGACGCTCTCGGTGACGGGCCGACTCGCCGATAGACGGTACGTCGCGACCGGGAATCGAGCCTACGTCGTCGGCGACGAATCCGGGCGGTTTCCCGCGATGGGATGGCACATCACCGGCGAGATGGGCGGGATCTGGAGTCCGCCGCTCAAACTCCTCGACGGAATCTGGTTCGCCGTCGATGGCGAACCGCTCGAACCGGCCGAGCGGTTCACCAGCGGGTACGGGCACGTCACGATGGATATCCCGGATCGGGGAGGATTGGCCATCGAGCGAACCGATTTCGTCCCCGACGACAGGCGGGCCGCGCTCTTCGGACTCCACTTTACCGCCGGGGAGGAGGCCGAATCGTTCACCCTGTCGGTGGACGCCCACTCGGAACTGATGCACGCCTATCCGTGGAGTTCGACCACGCCCTCCCGAACCGAGTTCGACCTCGAAGACTCGGTGGCGTTCGCGGACGGCGTCCTCCGGTTCCGCGACGCCGGGACGCCGCCGGTTGAAAACGCGACCCACCACGACTGGAGCGCGGCCGTCGGCGCGTCGCTCGAACCCGTCGGACACGAGACGGGCGAGGGGTTCCGAGGACCGCAATCGCCGCCGGAGGTCTACTCCGCGGACGGAACGGAGGAGGGGGACGAGATCCCGCGCTACGACGATACGGAAGCGGGGAGGGGTAAGGGCGGGCAACTTCGATACGAAATCGAGATACCCGCGAACTCGTCGCGGACGGTGTGGGTCGCGGTCGCCGGGTCGGAATCCGGCCCCGAGTGCGCCGTCGACGAACTCGAAACCGTTCTCGACGACCCGATGGGGGCGTTGCGTGACAAGGTTCGGAAACGGGAGAACCTCGCCGACCGAACGCGGATTTCGCTTTCGGGCGACCCGTTACTGGAAAAGTCGGTCGAGTGGAGCAAACAGAACCTCGCCGACTGCGTGCAGGAAGCTCACGACCTCGATATTCGCTACACGAACGAGGGAACGGAGTTCCCGGAACCGGCGGGAACGCTCGATTCCGTCCGGTTCTACGGGGCGGGGTTCCCCGACTACCAGTGGCTGTTCGCCGTCGACGGCGAGTACACCACGTTCGCCGCTCTCGCCGCCGGGCAGTTCGAGGTGCCGAAGGACCACATGCGTGCGGTCGAGCGGGTCAGCCGAATCGTCAACGGCGACACCGGCAAAGTCGCTCACGAGGTCGTCACCGACGGCTCGGTGTACTACGGCGCGAACGACGACCCCGGGAACACCGACGAGACGGCCAAGTTCCCGATGGCCGTCCACGCGATTTGGCGGTGGACCGGCGACGACGCGTTCCGCGACGACCTCTACGAGTTCATGGTGGATGGAATGCACTACGTCACGGAGGAACTCACGAGCGACGGGGACCTTTGGCCGACCGGTCAGGGGAACGTCGAACGACCCGGCATGGGGGACCGGAAACTGGACGTGGCCGTCTACACGATGCGCGGCCTGTTCGCGCTCGCGGACATGGCACGAAGCAAGGAGGACGACGAGACGGCGACGTGGGCGACGGACCGCGCGAACGAGATGCTGGATGCGTTCGCGGAGACGTGGTGGCTCCCGGGAATCCCACAACACGCCGGGTCGCTCGGCGAGACGGGGGATAACGGGGCGACCCCGCGAATCTACCAGCGTCACTGGATCGGCGTCACCCCGATGTCCGCCGAGTACGTCGGCGAATCCGGGCGCGTCGTTCCCGGATTCGCGACCGAAAACCACGGCGATTCGGCGCTCGCACTCCGGGAAACCGGCTGTTACAGCGGCTTCGACGACGGCGGGGAGCAGCGTCGGAACGACGGCCTGTACCACACCGGCGCGCCGGGGTGTGACGAGGAAAGCTACGAACACACGAAGGATTCCACCGAAAAGAACGTCTTCACCCTGAACAGCGCCGTCATGGCGGTCGCCGAGGGGAACTACGGTCGGTTGGGCCGCGACCAGCAGGGTCGATACGTCCACGCCAACGCGGCGCTCCAACTTCCCGACCCGGACGAGCAACCGGGAGCGATGCCGGAAATCGCCCCTTCCCCCGCCTACGGACGCTCCATCGACAAGCCGTTTACCGCCCGAGCGATGGTCCTTCAGGCGTGGGGGACCTACGGGACGCTCTGGCCCGTCGTGCGCCACTATCTGGGCGTTCGCCCCGACTTGGGTCGCGGTCGATTGGCGGTGACACCGCAGGTACCGGACCACCTGCCGCACGTCGCCGGGGAAAACGTACGCCTCGGCGAGGACGGATCGGTCGCCGTCTCGGCGATGGCTCCCGACGGTTCGGGACTTTATCGGACACGAGTCGATGCCGAGGGGTCCATCGACACGCTCACCGTCGGGCACGTGATTCCCGAAACCGCCGACATCGCGGCAGTTATGCTGGACGGCGAGGCGGTCGAGTCGTACGAAACCCGCGTCACGAACCGCGGAACGGAGGTTTCCGCGAAAACGACTCCCGAGGGACGGCGGACGCTCGTCGTGCGAACGCGAGACGGAGATTCCTGCTAACATTCGCCGGTTGGGCGTAGTTATTTTGTCCGCCCACCCATTTCTGATCCCATGCAAGGACCAGCAGTCCGTCTCGGTGTGGTCGGGTTGGGATTCATGGGGCAGACCCACGCGACGAACGCCGAAGCGCTCGGACACGAGGTCGTGGCGGGTGCGGATATCGCCCCTGCGACCCGCGAGAAGTTCGAAACCGAGTACGACGCGGCCACCTACGAGGGGTTCGAGACGATGTACGAGGAGGAGGACCTCGATGCCGTCGCCGTCTCCACCCCGAACACCTTCCACGAGAAATCCGTCGTCACCGCCTTGAACCACGGCTACGACGTGTTCTGCGAGAAACCGCTCGCGGACACGCTCGAAAGCGCGGAACGAATGGCCGAAACCGCTCGGCAGGCCGACGCCTTCTGCATGGTGAACTTCCACAACCGCGTCTCGACCGCGGCGGAACTGTTCATGGGCTATCAGGAAGAAGACCACTTCGGGGAGGTCCGTCACGTTCGGGCGAACTACATCCGCAGTCGCGGCATCCCCGGCGTCGGGTCGTGGTTCACCAACGAGGAACTATCGGGCGGCGGCGTGGTCGTCGATATCGGCGTCCACGCCATCGACCTCGCGCTGTATCTGATGGGCTTTCCGCCGGTTGAGGACGTGTTCGCAGTCACCCGCACCGGGTTCGGAAACCGGGACGACTACGTTGACCCGGACGACTGGTACGACGCGACGGAGGAAGCCGTGTTCGACGTGGAGGACTCGGCGACGGCGCTGATTCGCTGTGCCGACGACCGGACGATTTCGCTCGAAGTCTCGTGGGCGGCCAACGAGGCCGAGAGTCAAGAGTTCGTGGTCCGTGGAAGCAAAGCGGGCGCACGACTCGACCTCGGCGGCGACGAGTTGACGATGTTGGAAGCGCGACCCCACGGTCCGGACCACCTCGTGGAATCCGCGGTCACTGACGCCTCCATCGACCACTCCGGTTGGCGTGGGAGCGACAAGCGATTCCTCGACGCCGTGGTGGCTGGAGAGCCACCCGAGTTGAACACCATCGATCAGGCGCTCACCACCCAGCGCGTCATGGACGCGATCTACCGCTCCGCCGAGACGGGCGACCGCGTCCCGGTCGAAGACCAACCGTTCGGGCGGTAGGGTTCACCCCCGTGTCCGAGGTGGAACGGTACTATTTTTCACATATCGATCCGTTCTCATACCGATGAGCCGAAAATACGTCCCGTGTCTCGTCTGTGACCCTGAGATGCGATACGACCCCGAAATCGAGTTTTTACATCCGTCACATCACGAAGCGAAACACGACCCGTCGCTCCCGCGGGACCACGACTCGTATCTGGCGTGGGTCGCGGAGCGGTACGAACTGGACCCGGAACACCCCGTCTTCGAACCCGGCGGGTTGACGCGCCCGGAGGATTTCCACCGGTTCAAGCACCTCTTCGAGTAGCATCGCGGTTGGTTCGAGACGTCCGTAATCGATACGAGGGGATTCCGGTGAAGGATTCGACAAGTCGAACCGCTTATCACGACGATGTGGGAAGTGAACATATGACAGATCGAACGGATCGGCTTCTCGCCATACTCGTCCTTCTCGTCGCGTTACTCCTCGTTTCACAGGTCACGGTCGTCCCACGGAACGAACTCCTCGGGGCCATCTCGATGGGTGTCGCCGTCGTGGCGATTCTGTATGCGTTCGGCCAAATCGCCGACACGTTCCGATAGCGACGAAGTCGCTTTCTCACGCCACGAAACCCGATTCGAATCAACGAAACGAGGTGTCCCAGAGGAGGTTCGAGAGGCAGATACCGACGTACGCGCCGACGGTTCCGATGAGAAACTGCTGTGCGGCGTCGCCCGCCGTTCGAATCCCGCCGTGGAAGACGAAGAGATCAACCGTGACGTAGAGCGCCATCAGGACCACGAGGAATACGAACAGGGGGACGTTGACGAAGTATGCGATGGAGGAAGGTTGTTCCGACGCTGGAAGGCCATACTGTTAGAAATACGACTCGATGGCGCATATTCGTTTCCGTCGCCGAGTTTATAAAAACCGTTTCGCATCTTCGCGCAAACGCTCGTTCCATCCCATCGAGTTCGGGAATCGGCCGTCGGGCCGAAACGCGGGTAAGAATCAGGTAGCTCCGCGTTCAATTCCCCGAAAGATGCAGCTATGAACGTCGGAATCATCGGCGGGGGCGTCATCGGCACCAGTAGCGCGTATCACCTCGCGGAACGCGGTCACGAGGTCACGCTCCTCGAACGGGACGAAATCGGGTCGGGGACGACGGCGGCGTCGATGGCCGTGTTCGTGTGGCAGTCGGTGCCGCCGAGCGAGTTCGCCCTTCGACTCCGACGGCGCGCGTGGGACGAGTATTCGGAGTTCGTCGAGAGCGGCGAACTCGACTACACGCGGACGGGGCTTTGTCACGTCGCGTGGACCGAATCGACGTTGGCGGCCTATCGGGAGTACGCCGAAGAACTCGCCGCAGCGGGGGTTGATGCGGCGGTGCGTCCCGGGGCGGGTCCGTACGACGACGACCGCGCCGTCGGAACGCTCCACACGCCCGAAGACGGCCACTTCGACCCGGTCGCCGTCGCGGAGCTGTACGCCGACAAAGCGCGCGAGGAGGGAGCGACGGTTCGAACCGGGACGACCGTGACCGGCGTCCTCACCGACTCGAATAGCGTCGTGGGACTCGAACTGGGCGACGACGAAATAGCGGCCGATGCGGTCGTGAACGCCGCCGGTCCGTGGGTGCAGGACGCCGGTCCGGTTGGGGACGGGACGCTCCCATTGCGACGGACGGCGGGTCCCATCGTCGGATTCGAAACCGACGAAGCAGTCGAGGTGCCCTTTTCACTCTTCGAGAACGACCTGTACGTCCGCGGCTACTCGAACGGAGTGTACGTCGGACACTACAATACCCAGTATCGAGAGAGCCAAGACGCGAACCCCGACGCGACCGATACTCCCGGCGACGAGTTCGAGCATCGTGCGAGAGTCCTACTCACGCGACTCGGATTCGACGGTGACGAACTCCGACGGGACACGTCGTGGACCGGCTATCGAACGGTCACGCCGGACGGACTGCCGATAGTGGGCGAGGGAGCGGTGGAGAACTACTACCTCGCCGTCGGAATGAGCGGTCTCGGAGTCACCCTCGCACCGGTCGTCGGGGAGTCGGTCGCTGACGCTATCGACGGCGAGTCGTCGCCGTTTCTCCGCGAGATGTCGCCCGAGCGTTTCGACTAGCTTCGTTTCCGCGCATCGCCCGCGTTCGTGGCCGGGGGACGTAACGAATGCCGTCGGTAGTAGTCCATGTTTATGCTCGTCAACGACGTAGTGGCGGAAGACTATCGGGCGCTCGATTGCTCCTCGTCGGTATCGTCGGGGAGACGAGAACTGGGAGTGGGGACGGTCGTGCGGTCGATAAATGACCGGAAACGGGGCAGGGGAGACAATGAGGTTCAACGCGACGACGATATCGAACGGGGTGCCGACGATTACCGAACAGAACCGGAAGTGGTGGGTCGTGGTCGCCATCGGCATCGCGGGCGTCCTCGTTACCGTGGATTTCAACGGCATCACCGTCGCGCTGCCGACCATCGGCCGGGACCTCGGCATCTCGACGACGGGATTGCAGTGGACGGTCAACGCCTATCTGCTCGCGTTCGCCGCGCCGATGGTCGCGTTCGGACGGTTGTCGGACATCTTCGGGCGGCGGCGGGTGCTGCTCGTCGGAATCGTCGTCTTCATCGTCGCCTCCGCGTTCGCCGGTCTGTCTCAAAGCGAACTGTGGTTGGTTTCCGCCCGTGTGATTCAGGGATTGGGCGCTGCGGCCTTCTTCGCGGCGTCGCTGCCGATAGTCAGCAACGCGTTCCCGGAAAAAGAGCGTGGAAGGGGTATCGCGCTCTGGGCGGCAATCAGCGGCCTCGGACTGGCCCTCGGACCGCTCGTCGGCGGCGTCCTCACGCAGATGTTCTCGTGGCGCTGGTTCTTCTTCTTCAACATCCCGCTGGCGACGGTGGCGGTGGTTCTAACGCTCGCCGCCGTACGCGAATCCCGCGACGAAACGGCCGGTCATCACGTCGATTTCGCGGGTCTCATCACCGTCACCGCCGGTCTCGTCGCGCTGGTGTTGGGCATTCAGCAGGGCGACACGCTCGGATGGGGGTCGCCGTTCGTCGTCGGCGCTCTCGTCGCATCGGTGCTGTTGCTCGCGGCGTTCATCTTCATCGAGCGGCGCATCGACGACCCGTTGATAGAACTCGGACTGTTCGAGAACCGGAACTTCCTCGGCGCGAACGCGGTCGGATTCGTCGTGAACTACGGCTTCGGCGCGCTGTTGTTCTACATGACGCTCTACCTCCAGAACGTCTTGGACTACTCACCCTTGCGAACAGGGTTGGTGTTTTTGGCGTTCACCGTGCCGTTGGTGCTGCTGGAAGCGCGAACGAACGACGTTTCGACCCGGCTCGGAGTGCGGACCTCCATGGTCGGCGGCTTGGCGCTCGTCGCCGTCGCGTTCCTGTTCCTCACCCGCACGAGCCCGGCGGGCGGAATGACCACCGTCCTCGTCGCGCTCGTCCTCGCCGGAACCGGAATCGGCGTGGCGTACACGCTTTCGAACACGGTCGGAATGGCTGCGCTCCCGGACGCCAAGGGTGGCGAAGCCTCCGGAGTGCTGGGAATGGTCCGCCTCTTGGGGGCCGTCTTCGGCGTCGCGGTGACAGGCGCGTTGTTCAAAACGCTGGAGAACGAGAAACTGACCGAACTGCTCGTCGGTGCCGGTGCCGCGCTCGATTCGTCGGACAGACGGGAGATAAAGGGACTGTTGTCCGGGTCCGACGCCGCGGAGGCGACGCTCAAGCGTCTCGCTCCGGAGGTCGAATCCGAAATCGTTCGAATCGTCCACGAGGCGTTCGTCTCCGCGTTCGGGCGGGCGATGTTGCTCTGTGCGGCCGTGGCGATACTCGGGGTCCTCACGGCGCACTTCGTCATCGAGACCACGCAGTCGGAGTGAACCGGCGGTTCCGCCGCTCGGAGATGCGAGGGAAAACCCGCTACCCGTCGAACAATCCCCGAAGCGCCCCGTCGCGGCCGTCGTTTTCTCCGCCGTCGCCATCGTCACCGTTTTCGCCGTACTTCGACAGTGCGAGCGCGAGTTTGAGACGCGTTTTCCCCGCGGATAAATCCTCGGCGAACAGCGCCCCGGCCGCACGAAGCGTCTCGCCGCCGCCAGAACCGCCGTAGACCGGTGACGTCCGTCCCGCGACGCACCGGGACGTGACGACCACCGGCGTCCCGTCCCGCACCGTCGATTCGACGAACTCCCCCAGGCTGGCGGTGACGTTTCCGAGTCCCGTCCCGTTCACGACGAGGCCGTCCGCGCCCGCTTCGATGGCGGCCTCGCCCAATCGGTCGTCCACTCCCGCGCCGCTCCCGACGACGAAGACGGTCGGATCGAGCGTCCCATCGGGGATGTGTGCCGTCTCGCTGGCCGGTCGCCGGAGGATTCGTATCCCGTTCCGGTCGTGGGTCGCAACCGGCCCGACGCCGGGGGACGAAAAGGCGTCGAGGGCCGACGTGTGGTACTTCGTGGCGAACCGCGCGCTGTGGACCGCCTCGTCGAAGGCGACGTAGGTTCCGCCGTGTCCGCCGTCGGCGAAGGCCCGCGCCGCTGCGAAGGCGGTGACGAGGTTCGCCGGGCCGTCCGAACTCCGCTCGTCGGGACGCCGCTGTGCGCCGGTCAGGAGGACTGGCGTATCCGGTTGGAGAGTCGCGTCGAGATAGTACGCCGTCTCCTCCATCGTGTCCGTGCCGTGCGTGACGACGACGGCGTCCGTTTCCGAATCGGCGTCGAGTTCGGCGACCCGTTCGCCGACCGTTTCGAGCGTTTCCGCCGTCATTTCGTAGCTCGGGACCTGTGCGACCTGTTCGGCGGAGACATCCCCGTAGTCCGCCAACGCCGGCACGTCCTCCACGAGCGCGCTCCCCCTTTCGGTCGGGACCGCGCCGGTGTCGCGGTCGGTGCTCGCAATCGTCCCGCCGGTTCCGAGAACGGTCACGTTCATGTCGCCTCGTTCGCGCCGACCGAACAAAAACCCGGGTTCGGTCGTCGTACGGCATGTGACAACCCCACATACCACAGTACGTATTTGGACCGTCACGTTGTACGACGACGGGATGATAGTCGCCGGAAAATGTCCCGCGACCGCCGACGAACTACGGGCCGCGTCCGAGCGGGGATTCGACGCAGTGGAACTCCACCTCACCACGGACGATTTGGATTCCATAGACGAGACGGCGGCGACGTGTCGCGCCGCGCCCGTGGAAATCGTCTCGGCACACACGCCGCACGTGGACCGCGACGAACTCGGATACGTCCAGCGGACCAACGACCTGTGTGAGCGCCTCGACGCCACGCTCGTCGTCCACTCCACGAAGATACCGTTGGGCGACATCGGCGAGGTCCTCGCCAGCACCGACATCACCGTCCCACACGGCTTCGAGAACTCCACCGGCCACAGCCTCCACTTCCTGCGGAACGTCCTGCTCGACGAGGGTCGCCCCCTCGTCCTCGACACCGCCCACCTCTACACGGCCGAGGAGGCGTACTGCTCGATACTGGAGGACCTCCTCGCCGAGCACGGCGACTCGATACCCGTGGTTCACTGCTGCGACGGGACGAAAATCGCTGACGGGTTGGCGTTCGGGACCGGAACGATGGACATGGAACGGGTGATAGCGGCCCTCGACGAGAACTACGACGGCATCGTCGTGCTGGAGGTCATGCCCGACGAGCAGGCGGACGCGCTGGAGATGTGGCGGGACGTGGCGCTGCGGGACTGAGTGTCATTCACCCGGAAACTTATGTTTCGTTGACCCGAATCAGAAGACATGTCCGCCGCCACGCGTCGGATCGGGTGGTCGTTCGAACTCGCCGATTCGCGGCTCCTTCGGGTGCTGTTCTACTGCTCGCTCGGCGTCATCGGGGGAGTGTGGATGGTCGCCGCCTTCGTCTCGGCGACGCTGGTGTTACAGGGGAACCCGCTGATAACCGGAGTTCTGGTCGTCGTATTCCTCTTTTCCGCGTTCGTCTGGCTGACGCACCTGCGCCCGCTGTTCGAAACCGACGAGCGATTGGAACACCTCGAATCGCGCTGGTTGCTTGTCGCCTCGCTGTTCGGGGCCGTCGTGTTCTCGGTGAGCCACGGATTCGGCGGCGTCCTCGGGTTCCTGTTCCTCCTCGGGTTCATCGCGCTTCCGGCGGTCCTCGTCTCGGCGCTCCAATCGACGGGCGACATCGACGCCGACGAACAGACGATGACCTACCGCGGCCGCGAGGTTCCGCTCGACGGACTCTCGGGCGTCCGCCGACTTCGTCTCGGTGGCCTCACTCTTCACTGGTTCTCCTACGTTCCGGGTGCCGCGAACATCATCACCCCGCGATTCCTCGTCCTCCCGAGCGACGCGGCGACCGAAGCCGAAGGGGTGTTTTCGGCGGCCATCGATGCCGAATCCCCCGATTTCGAGCGCCCCAACCCGACGGTTCGCTACGCGTTGGCCGCCTTCGGTCTGTTCTTTCTCGGCTTCGCCGCCTTCCTCACCGTCGTGATGTCCGGCGGGGAGGACGCGGCGCTCGTCGAGACGTACGCCCTGCTCGTGTTCGGATTCATTGGCGTCGGCTTTCTCGGCGCGGCGGCCGTTCACGGGTGAGCGGCCGTTCGCGGGGTTTTTCGGCGACCCCGTCCTCGATTTCCCAGCAGCGGTCCGCCGGGAGCGACACGGCGACCGTTTGGCCCGGCGACAACGGCCGGGAACTGAACGCGGTCACCTCCTCGCCGCCGAGCGAGAGCGTGACTCGATTGTCGCCGTCCCGCTGCGTGACGCGGGTGACGGTGGCCGACATCGACGCCTGTACCGACATCGTATCCTTCGTCTCGTCGAGTTTCACGAACTCGGGTCGAATGGCGACGTGCGTCGCGGACGGTCGGGGAACCGCCTCGTCCGGGAGGACCGCGACGGGGAGGCAGTTCGACCCGGTGAACCACGCGACGAAGGGCGTCGCCGGACGATGAAACACGTCCTCGACGGACCCGAGTTGGACGATGCGCCCGTCGCGCACGACGGCGATTCTGTCGGCGAGCGCCCGCGCCGTCGTCCGGTTGTGGGTGACGTAAATCGAGGTGACGTCGGCGATGAGGTCCCGGAGGTCGTCGCGGAGTTCCCCGCGGGTCGGCACGTCGAGCGCCGACAGCGGTTCGTCCAACAGCAGCGCCTTTGGGTTGATGGCGAGCGAGCGCGCGAGCGCGACGCGCTGTGCCTCCCCACCCGAGAGCGTTCGGGGCCGCCTGTCGGCGAGGTCCGCGACGCCGAGGTCGGCGAGGACCGATTCCGCGTCGAGCGCGTCGTCGTGGTATCGCGCGCCGAACTCGACGTTCTCCAGCGCGGTGAGATGCGGGAACAGCGCGTAGTCCTGAAAGACGAACCCGAAGTAGCGATCCTCCGGCGGGTCGTCCGTCACGTCCCGTCCGTCGAAGAGGACGCGCCCGTCGTGGTCGTGATAGCCCGCAACCGTTTCGAGGAGCAGCGTCTTGCCGCTCCCGCTCGGTCCGAGGACGACGAGGGTTTCGCCGGTTTCGACCGACAGTTCGGCGTCGAGGTCGAACGGGTCGGTTCCCTTCGTCGTGAACGTCGACGCGACGTCGATATCGAAGCTCATAGCACGCTCCCCGAGTCGTTGCCCGTGAGCAGTCGAACGACGAGGAAGATGCCCGCGCTGAGCACGAGGAGGACGAACGCGACGGCGCTCGCCTCGTCCAGTCCGGACGACGTGAACGTGTTGAAAAAGAACACCGGGGCGTGTTGGGAGACGGTTTCGGTGCCCGTGAGCGGATTGAAGAAGTTGACGCTGTAGGCGACGACGGCGACGGCCCCGAACTCCGAGACGCCCCGCGCCCACGCGAGGACGCCGCCGGTGACGACGCCGCGGGACGCGAGCGGCAGTTGCACCCGCAGGAACGTCTCGAACGGCGGTGCGCCGTGGCTCCGGGCGGCGTATTCGAGCCGGGAGTCGACCGATTCGAAGGCTTCGCGGACGGTGTTGACCGCGAACGGCGCGCTCACGAAGGTCAGCGCCAGCACCATCCCGGTCAGGGTCGTCAGCACCGAAATGCTCGGGAAGAGGCCGCGTTTCCCGAAACCGAACAGGACGAGGATTCCCGCGACGGAGTGGGGAACCACGAGCGGTAAGTCCACCAAACTCTCCACGACTGCCTGCCCGGTGAACCCGCGGGCGAGGAGATACGCGAGCGGTATCCCGAAGAGGAGCGCGACAATCGTGGCGAGCAGCGGGCCATAGACGGTGAGAATCAGCATCGTCTGCACATCGGGTGACCTCGCCGTCTCCACGATGAGGGACGGGTTTTGGCGCGCGACGAACATGGCGATGGGCATGCCAAGTGCGAGCAGGAGGACCACGCCGAACGTCGCGCTGGCCACGCCGAACCACCCGTCGTTCGCCCGCCATCCCAGCACCGCCGCGCTACACAGCGCGACCCCGACGTACAGCGTCGGCCGTCCGAGCACGTACAACGCCCCGAACGCGAGCGCCTGCACCGTCAGGACGGCCAGCACGACCGACCCGCGTCCGAGCATCGCCGTCGGATGCGCCCGATAGTCGCCCCCTTCGTAGTTGGAATCGCTCATTGGTCCTCGAATCGTTTCCGTGTACGCATCCCCATCCTTCAAACGGTTTCCCTATAGTTCGAGCGGGCCGAGCGACGATTTCGCTTCCGCGTTGGACGCGACACCTTTCGGAACGACGTCCGTCGTGTCCTTCGGCACCACCGCCGGTTCGACCGGTTCGAAGCCGTTGTCCTTCAGTACCTTCCGTCCGGGCTTCGTGATGAGGTATTCGACCCACGCGTCGCCCGCGTCGGCGTCCGTCGCGTTCTCCGGAACGGCGACGCCGTAGGCGATGGGTGCGCCGGTGTACGTCTCGCCGCCGGCCTCCACCTCCGCCTTCGCGTAGTGTTCGTCGTACTTCGCGCTCGCTTTCGAGAGGTCGACGGCCGGTTGCAGGTCGACGGTGTTCACGTCGTGACTCGCGCTCGCGGACTGGTACTCCCACGCGTAGTCGAGTTCGCCCGAGTGAAGCTGACTGAGGAGGTCCGTCTCCGTCCCCGACGGGATTTTCGCCTTGTCGATGAGCTTTGTCGAGGTCCCCCCGTCGAACAGCGTCTCACCCTCGAACGGAATCGCGCCGAGTTGCATCGTCATCACCGACCGGTAGCCGTTCGGGTCCACGGCGGGGTCCGAGTGGCCGAACGTCACGTCGTCCCGCAGGAGGATTTCCCACCAGTTGTCCGGTGAGATCTCGTCCGCGCCGGTGGCCTCGTCGGTGTACGCGATGGTCATCGCGTTGGTGGCGAACACCGCGTACCACTTCGCGTATTTCGGCACCATCATGTCGCGGATGAGTCGGTAGTCCGAGACGCCGAGGACGTCGGCCGACCGGCCGAGGTTGGTGATCTTCTTCGTCGAACCGATGGACCCCTTCGCCTCGCGGTTGACCCGCACGTCGTGGTTCGATTCGAATTTCGTTTCGACGTCTTCGAACGGCGCGGAGAGGCTTCCGGCGTGGAAGATAGTCATCGTGCCGGAGAGCTCCGTCGAACCGGACGAGTTCGTTCCGGGGGACGTGGACCCGTCGGTCGAACCCGGTTTCCCGGTTCCACCGTCGTCGCTCGCGGTACACCCGGCGAGCGCCAGCGCACCGGTCGCCGCCGCGCCGTGGAGGAACCGGCGGCGCGGTATCGTCGGAGGGTTCTCCATCGATAGAATACCGTTATATCGTTCGACATATAACGATTGTGGTGGCCCTCGTACTCGTCGGGAACCGGCGTCAAGCGGCGGTGAAACTTCGGGTTTCTGGAGAAGTATGGGAACGGGAATGGGGAGAACAGGGACGCTGACGGAAGCGATACGGGACGGGATCCTCGGCCTAGTGGTTCACCACCTCGTGGAGCGGGTTGGGAACCGTCCCGTGTTCGGAGGCGTGCGGACGGCCGTCGGCGTCCTCGTAGCCGTAATCGAGGAGGCGGTTCCGGTTGAGACAGAGCTTCGTGAACTCGGGGCGGAGCAGGTCGAACAGTTCGAACCGGTCTTCCAGTTCCGGGAACTGCGCCTGATACGCCTCGATTGCTTCCCGAACGCCAAGCCAGAACTGCTCCTCCGAGTAGTCCGAGTGCGTCTCCAGCGCGTCGGCGACGTAGCGGAGGACGCAGACGAACAGGCCGGAGAAGATGAACTGACAGAGTCCCTCGGGCGGTTCGGTTCGCAGTACCGCACTGAGTTCGTCCGGGAGCGACTGGAGTTCCGGCAGCGGTTGGTCGCTGACGTTCACGTCGTCCACGAAGTCCTTCACCGCGAGGCGGTGTGGCCGTCCGTCCTTCAGCACCAGCATCGTGTTCTGGCCGTGCGGCGAGAACACCGTCCCGTAGCGATAGAGGTAGTGAAGCAACGGCGGGAGCACCGTCTCGAACAGTTCGTCCAGCCACTCCTCCATCGAGAGGCCGGATTCTTCCACGAGCGATTCGAGGTACGGCGTCCCGTCTTCGACGTGCATGAGCGACGACAGCGTGATGGCTTTCTCGTCCCCGTCGAGGAAGGTGTAGATGCTCTCGCGCCAGACGCAACCGAGCAGTTCGTCGTACTGGTACGCCGACCCGTCGAGTCGCGAGAAGTCCGGATGGTCGTAGTTCAGCCCCGCGATTTCGCCGGGCAGAATCAGGTCACACTCCTCGCGGAGGAACTCGTCGTCCTCGTAGATTCCCTTGATGTACTCCGTGACCATCGGCGCGACTTCGGTTCGCTCGCCCGGCAGTCCGCGGTAGACGAGCGTGTTGAGGATGCGCAACGGGAGTTTGACGTGGTGGCGCTCCAGTTCGTCCACGTTCACGAACGTCCGAATCGACTGCTGGGGCAGGTACTCGTCCGGCCCGTCACCGAGCGGGACGATGGCGTTCGACGCGATTTCGTCGGCGAACAGTTGGACGATGCTGCCGTCCCACTGCCACTCGTGGACCGGCAGGAAGTAGTAGTCGTCCGGGTCGAGGCCCTTCGCTTCGAGTTTCGCGCGGAACGCCCCGTACAGGTCGCCGAGTTCGTCGGCGACAAGCGACTCGTGGTCGAGTCCCGAGACGGCGCTGAAGGTGGCCCGTTCGCGGGAGACGGCGACCCACGAGAGCGTCACCGGCCGTTTCCGTTCCGGCGCGTAGTCGAGGTAGTCGTCGTAGCCGAAACCGAGGCGACCTTTGTTGTAGGTAATCCACGGGTGGCCGGTCATCTCGCCTTCGAGTTCCGCGTAGTCGAGCGACGTGAGGTCCCGCTCTCCGTCGCGGGCGTTCGCCTCGATGTGGGCGTCGGCGAGCATCGTGTTGCGGTACTCCCGAATCAGGTGCCCGGCGGTCATGTCCGAGACGCCGATGGTTCCCTGCGCGTCGAGCAGGAACTCGACGGGGTCGGCCGCCGGTTCCCAGTCGCCGGACTCCCGGCGCTTGATGGAGTCGGGGTGGACGCTCCGCCAGTCGAACAGCCGTTCGTCGGCCTCGAACCGATACTCGACGCCGTCCGACAGGCCGAGGTGGAAGTAGCCGTCCTCGGTTCGCCGGGGCGCGATGAGTTCCTCGTAGCCGAACTCGGCCAGCATCTTCGCCAGCAGTCGCCGACCGACCGTCTCCCAGATTTCGGCGTCCAGTGCGTCTTGGAGTCGTTCGTACTCGATACTGCTGTCGGTGCTGTCGCTGTAAACGTCGTCGTTCGAATCCTGTGTTGGGGTTTGCATCGTCAGTCCTCCTGTGTCGGTGTCGCGTGTTCGTCGTCCAGTCGTTCGCTGTCGGGCGCTTTCGAGCAGAATCGTTCGACGGAGAAGTCCTGAAAGACGGTGTCCTCGTCGATCGGATACCGCTCCTCGCCGAGCAGCGACTCGATGATGACCGAGTTTCGCTGGCAGCCTAACCCGAGGTCGGGCGTTCCGACGCCGTGGCTGTACAGGTCGCCGTTCTGGACGAACAGGCGGCCCGCGCCGTCGAACTCGATTTCGTAGTTCTCGTCGACCCGAAGTCGGCCCTTCGCGTCGCGGGCGATTCGGTCCTCGATTCCGGCGAGGAAGGGCGGCTTCGGGCGGTGGTAGCCGGTTCCGAGAACCACCACGTCGCTCCGGTGGGCGAAGCGTTCTTCCTCCTGCCACTGTTCGCAGGTCAGGCGGTAGCCGTCGCCCGTCTCCTCGATGTCCTCGACTTCGGTCATGGCGAGCATACCGACGTCCGGGTCGGCGTCGCCGATGGAGCGCTCGTACAGCAGGTCGTAGATTTCCTCGCTCGTTTCGGGGTCGATTCCCTTGTACAGCAACCCCTGCTCGGGCACGAGGGCGTCCTTTCGTTCCTGTGGCAGGTCGTAGAAGTACTCGGTGTACTCGGGCGTGAAGTGCTGGAGTCCGAGTTTCGAGTACTCCATCGGGAAGAAGCCCTCCGAGCGCGTGAGCCAGTCGAGTCGATACCCCGCCTCGGGTCGGCGTTTCAGCAGGTCGAGGAACACCTCGGCGGCGCTCTGGCCCGACCCGACGACCGTGATGGCCTCCGCATCGAGACAGCGTTCCCGCCGGTCGAGGTAACTGGCGGTGTGGAACACGTCCTCGCTCGGGTGCCCCTGTAGCGCCTCGGGAATCCGCGGAACGCTCCCGACGCCGACAACCACGTTCTCCGCCCGGTATTCGACCGTCTCGCCGATTTCCGGGTCGCGTGCGGTGACGTGAAACGCCGCTTCGTCCTCGTCGTAGCGAACGTCGGTCACGCGGCGGCTGAACGCCGTGTTTCCGACCGTCTCGGCGACCCACTTGCAGTAGTCGTCGTACTCCCGGCGGGGCACCTGAAACGTCTCGTAGAAGTAGAACTCGTAGAGACGGTCCGTCTCCCGGAGATAGTTCAGGTAGGTGTACTCGCTCGTCGGGTCGGCAAGGGTAACGAGGTCGGCGAGGAACGGCACTTCGAGGGTCGCGTCCTCGATGAGCATCCCGCCGTGCCACTCGAACTCGGGTTTCCGTTCGAGGAACAGCGCGTCGCTCTCGGTGTCCTCCAACAGGGCCGCCAAGCCGAGGTTGAACGGCCCGAGGCCGACGCCGACGACGTCGTAGACGTCGTCCGTCGAGTTTTCCGTACCGTCCGTCATCCGGCCAGCACCTCCGACTCGAACCGCTCGCGCTCACAGACCATCAGCAGGGCGTCCTTTTCCTCCAACGAGAGTTCGTGGCGGGCCTCGAACCCGCACGACTCGAAGACGTGGATGACCGTCTCGTTGCGAACGTCGGGTTCCGTCACGACGCGCTCGGTCTCGTCGTGGCGGAACTGGAACGCCGTCATGGCCCGGAGCAGGGGTTTCGCGTAGCCGTGCCCGAGAAACTCCGGGACGCCGATGAGCAGGTGGATGCCTTGGTCGGCGGGTTCGGCGTCGTAGTGGGCCGCGAGGTCGTCCTCGGCGGCCCAGTACGATTCCCAGTAGCTCATCGGGACGTGGTCGAGGTGCCCGACGTAGAGCGTCTGGTGGCCGTCGGCCAGCTTTTCGGCGAGCCCGCGTCTGAACTCGGGAAGCGGGTCGTCCCACTGCCAGTACGGCAGGACGTGCGGTTCGTTGAGCCAGCGGTGGAGGCGGCCGAGGTCACGGTCCATCGTCGCCTGCCGGAACGAAATCGTCTTTTCCACCGCCGCGTCCCACGTCTGGAACTCGTAGTCCGACGCCACGATTCCGGCGGGACCGGTCATGGTTTCACCTCCAGTTCCGTCACGAGCGGGTTGCGTACGTCGGAATAGACGGACTGGTTTTCGAGCGTGCCGGTCAGTTCGTCCATGCCGTGGAACCGGGTGAGCAGGTTCGCCTTGCAGGCGAGTCGTCGCTCCCCGAGCAGGCTGGACACCAGCGACGACTCCTCGCGCTCGTACTCCGCAAGTGATTCGAGTTCCTCTCGAAGGAGCGAGAGCAACTCGCGCTCGTCCACGAGTCCGGCACAGCCGAAGGCGTTGACCACCCCGAACGCGTTGTTCAGGATCACGTAGTAACGGATTCGTTCGTCGGCCAGTTCGTCCGAGACGAGCGTGTCCGCGCGCTCGGCGACGCCGGGGAGGAACGCCTCCACCTCGTCCTGCGTCGATTCGACGAAGTAGTAGCCCTGATTATCCCGGTAGCGGAACTCGTCGGGATAGCCGTCTTCGAGGGTCAGCACGCTGTTTTGCTGGTGTGCTTCCAATCCGACGCCGCGGGTCAAGTAGAGCCACAGCACCGGCCGAATCGAGACGGCGAGGTACGTTCGGAACCAGTCCCGACTCACTGCGGCGGTGGACCGGCCCTCCCGCGCCGCGATTTCCTCCACGATGTTGGCGAGACGGGGATTTCCGCCGGACAGAGAGTCCTGACAGAGGCCGACGATGGGCGTCGCGTTTCTCGCGTCGTCGCCGCGGAAGGGGTTCTCGCGCAGGACGGCTTCGAACCCGGACTCGGCCCCATCGCCCGCTTCGACCGTCAGGTAAGCCGGGTCGCGCACCACGTCGAACTCGGGAAAACGCGACCGTAATTCGTCCCCCAGTTCCGTGTCCATGAGTTCGGTGATGGCGACGCCGCGTTCCAGTTCGGGCCGCTTGTTCGTCCGCTCGGAGTTCGTGATGGTGACGGCGAGCGACCCCTTCACCATGAACGACGACTCGGGACTGTACAACGTCCGAACCGACGAGGTGGGGACGTACTCCCGGCCGCGCGGGCCGAGATAGTCGAGTTCGCCGTCTTCCAGCAGCGATTCCACGAACGGCTTTCGGAGCAGGTGCTCGGCCTGCCACGGATGCACTGGAAGCAGCGCGTCGTCGCTCTCGACGTGTTCCGCGACGAACGACTCGGAGACGGTCGGGTCCTCGCGTAGTTCGGATTTCACCCACTCGATCGCGCTCTCGTCCCGCGCCGAATCCTGTGCGACGACGTCGGAAGAGGCCCGGAAGTAGTGGAGCGGGAACGACCCGCGCAGTTCCGGGGCGTACGTCGGCGCGTCGCGGGCCGCGATTCCCTCCCTGCTCTTCGGCGTCGGATGGAGCAGGTGGCCGAAGACGAGCGACTGTTCGGCGTCGGAGAACTCGAAGTCGGTGCCGTACAGTCTATCGAGGTCGTCGGCGCGCGCTTCGACGAACCGCTCCGTCGCTTGCTTGCTCGACAGCACCCGGGCGAGGAACTCGTCGGCGTGGTCATCCGCCCGCTTTTGCGACAGGTCCTTGACGACGAGCGACGCCAGCGTGGCGTAGTCGAGCGTCGTCCACTCGCCGCCCGCCCGGAAGCGCGCCGGGAGGTCGAACAGGTGGCGACCTGTAGGGGATCGGTACGAGAGCGGAACGACGACTTCGACGCCGACGGCCGACAGTTCGAACCGAATCGCGTTCCCGGACTCCGCCGGGGAATCCTCGACGACCTCGTAATCGCCCGTCTCACGGAGATAGGAGTTGAGGAAGGCGTGCGTCGTCGCGGCGGCGGCAACGGCGCCGGGGTCGTCCGTTGCGTTCGGGGGAATCATCGACTCACCCCCGGCGAGACGGCACACAGGGAATCGCCGCGCCGTTCGAGCGTGTCGAGGACGGCGGCGACGTCCGAGAGCGTCGTCCGCGGGTTGAGGAGGGTGAACTTCAGCGCGGAGACGCCGTCGACTTCGGTTCGAGCGAGGACCGCTTCGCCCTCCCGGAGGAGCGACTCGCGTATCGCCTCGTTTATCCAGCCTAACAGGTCGTCGGACAAATCGTCGTGCGGCCGGTAGCGGAACACGACGGCGTTGAGCGATGGTTCGGCGACCAGTTCGAACGAATCGTCCTCCGTGAGCAGGGCCGCGACGTCGTCGGCGAGGTCGATGGTGCCGTCGATGAGCGCGGCCAGTCCGCTCCGCCCGACGGCTTGAAACGTGAGGTACGGTTTGAGTGCGTCGAAGCGGCGCGTCGTCTGGGTGGACTTGGCGACGAGGTTCGGCGCGTTGTCCCCCTCGGGGTTGAGGTAGGAGGCGTTTCGCGCGATGTGTTCGTACCGCGAGCCGTCACGGAGCAGGAACGCGCCACAGCTGATGGGTTGGTAGAACAGCTTGTGGAAATCGACGGCGATGGAGTCCGCGCGGTCGATTCCGGCGAGCCGCTCGCGGTGGCGCTCGCTCGCGGCCAGCGCGCCGCCGTAGGCCGCATCGACGTGGAACCACAGGTCGTGTTCGTCCGCGCGCTCGGCGAGTTCGGCGAGCGGGTCGATGCTTCCGAAGTCCGTCGTCCCGGCGGTGCCGACGAGGGCGAACGGGACCAGTTCCCGCCCGTGGAGGTCCGACAGGGTTCGGTCGAGCGCGTCCGGACACATCCGTCGGTTCGCGTCCGTTTCGACGGTCGTCACGGCGTTCTCCCCCAAACCGAGGTGGGCGGCGGCCTGTTCGGCCGTGAAGTGTGCCTCCTTCGAACAGAGGATTCGCATCGCCTTCGCGCGCGGCGGAAGGCCCGAGCGCTGAACGTCGGTGCCGAAGCGCTCCTCGGCGAACCGCTCGCGGGCGAGCAGGAGTCCGAGGAAGTTGGACTGCGTGCCGCCGCTGGTGAACACGCCGTCCCCGGCGTCGGCGTCGTAGCCGAAGAGCGAACAGAGTTCCTCGACCATCCGCGTTTCGAGCATCGTCGCCGCCGGACTCTGGTCCCACGAGTCCATCGACTGGTTCGTCGCGGAGAGCATCGCCTCCGCGGCCAGTCCCGGCACCGTGGGTGGACAGTGAAGGTGGGCGAAACAGGTCGGGTTCGAGACGTCGACCGAGTGTCGGAGTATCGGTTCGGCGGCCTCGATGGCAGCCGAGAGGCCTACCCCGTCTTCGGGAATCATCCGTTCGTCTTCGAACAGTTCCCGAAGCGATTCCGGCGAACAACCGGAGTAGGGCTTCTCGCCGTCGCCGGCCGAATCGAGGACGGCGTCGGTCGCTTTCGCCATCGCCCGTCGGTAGGCGTCGTCCCCCTCTTCGCTGCCGAGGAACAGCGAGTCCGGGTTCTCCTGTCCCTCTATTTCCTTCGCGTCGGCCTGCGTCATGCCGTCATCACCTCGCGCTCGACTGCGGCCGCAACCGCGTCGTGGAACCGCTCCGCGATGGCGTCGACGTCGTCCTTCGTGACGACGAGCGGGGGAAGGAACCGGACGGTGCCGCCGTGTCGGCCGCCCAGTTCCACGATGAGGCCGCGGTCGAAACACTCCCCGCGGATGGCCGATGCGAGGTCCGGTTCGACGGGGTAGCTGCCGAGTTCGTCCGGTTCCGCCGTCGGGTCCACGATTTCGGCCCCGAGCATCAGGCCGCGGCCGCGAACGTCGCCGACGGAATCGAACGTCTCCGCGGTTTCTTCGAGGTGGTTTCGAAGGCGCTTTCCCATCCGTTCGGCGCGCGCCGGAAGGTCGTTTTCGAGGACGTACTCGATGGTCGCCCGCCCGGCGGTCATCGCCAACTGGTCGCCGCGGAACGTCCCGGCGTGTGCGCCCGGTTCCCACACGTCGAGCGACTCGTCGTAAACGACGACCGCGAGGGGGAGACCGCCGCCGACGGCCTTCGAGAGCGTTACAACGTCCGGAACGATGTCGGCGTGTTCGAAGGCGTAGGTTTCACCCGTCCGGCCGAGGCCGGTCTGGATTTCGTCCACGACCAATGGGATGTCGCGTTCGCGGGTGATGCGTCGAACTTCGCGGGTCCACTCGTCGGGCGCGGGAATCGCGCCGCCCTCGCCCTGCACGAGTTCGAGTACCATCCCGGCGGGGTCGGTGATACCGCTCTCCGGGTCGTCCAGCAGGCGTTCGACGTATCGGCTCGACGTTCGGTGGCCGTCCTCGCCGCCGATGCCGAACGGACAGCGGTAGTCGTACGGATACGGCAGGTGATGCACGTCGGGCATCGTTCCCGGGACGGCGTCCTTCGGGTCGGTGTCGCCCATGAGTCCCAGCGCGCCGTGGGTCATGCCGTGGTAGCCGCCCTGAAACGCGAGGGTGGAACGGTTCCCTGTTGCAGTTTTGACGAGTTTCAGCGCTGCCTCGATGGCGTCCGTTCCCGCGGGGCTACAGAACTGCACGCGCGCTGAGTCGGCGAACTCGTCGGGGAGGCTCCCGAACAGTTCGTCCACAAAGGCGTCCTTCGTCGGCGTCGCGATGTCGAGGGTGTGAAGCGGACCGCTCGCGTCCAACACCTCCTCGATGGCCTGCACGACGACCGGATGGTTGTGTCCGAGCGCGAGGGTGCCAGCGCCCGCGAGACAGTCATAATATTCCGTTCCGTCCACGTCCTCGACGCGAACGCCCTCCGCTCGCTCGATGGCCAGCGGGAGATGTCGGGGATAGGTCCGGGCGTTCGATTCGCGGCGCGCCTGCTTCGCGAGCAGTCGTTCGCTCTCGGGGCGACTCATCGTCTCCCTCCTATCGAACCGAGTCGTATAGCCGTCGCTCTCCGTGTCTGATGGGGCTTCCATGGCTGCATACATGATTTAGGCCGACCTAAACCAACGTAAAAGCTCCGGTTTTTAGGTCGGCCTAAAACGTTGCCTGACGGTACTTTTCATTGGATTTGAATCAATATTTATACGTGAATGTTGGGTTTTTTCTGGGGAAGAATACACGTTTCAGCGTGCGTGACGCGCTCCGCACCGTTGTGACTGTCCCCCATGGAGGAGTTACTCCCCGAACAACACTTTGTACCTCGCCGACGTACCCAGTTCGGGGGAAACACATGGGAGTGAACGAAAACAAGGAGATAGTCAACCGATTCATCAACGAGTTCGTCAACGAGGGGAACGAGGCCGTGGCAGATCAACTGCTCACGGAGGATTACGTCCGGTACGACCCCGATGCGCCGTCCGGCGCGCAGGGAGCGGGCGAGTTCAAGGAGATGATTCGGATGTTCGGGGAGGCGTTTCCCGATTCGGAAGTGAAGATAGAAGAGATGATCGGAGAAGGCGATTTGGTCGTGTTCCGCGGTACCGAGACAGGGACTCACGAGGGCGAATTCGTCGGCCACGAACCGACGGGGGAGACGTTCGAAATAACCGGCCTCGCGATGCACCGCGTCAGGGACGGCCAAATCGCGGAGACGTGGGCCAACTGGGACATGCTGGGGATGATGCAACAACTCGGCATCGTTCCGACGCCCGAGGAACTGACCGAACTCTCCGACTGACCGAAGCGTTCATTTTTCCGTTCGAGGGTGAAACCAACCGGCAACTTCCTGTTTCACACACACGTAGGTGGGTACATGGGGGAGAGAATGGGAGAAGTAGCCGTCGAAGAAGCCGACGAACTCGAAGCCGTATTGGAGGACACTGACTCGCTCGCTATCGTCTGTCACTACCAACCGGACCCGGACTGCCTCGCGAGCGCGTTCGCGCTCGAATGGATCGCCACCCGAAACGGCGTGGACGACACCGCCATCTTCTATCAGGGCCACATCACCCATCAGGAGATTCGGTCGTTCATCGGCATCTTCGACATCGAACTGCACGAAATCGACGAAACCTCCCTCGAGGAGTACGACCTCGTGGCCTTCGTCGATCACTCGATTTCCGGCACCGAAGTCGAGATTCCGCCCGCGGTCACGGCGGACGTCGTCATCGACAACGTGGAACCGCCCGGCGAATCGGACGCCGCGTTCGTTGACACGCGGGACGAGTACGGTTCCACGGCCGCGATTATGGCCGAGTACGTCGCCAACGAGAGCGAGGATCCACCGGAACTGGTCGCCTCCGCGTTGCTCTTCGCCATTCATCGGGAACGGCTGGACGACATCCGCTATCCGACCCGACTCGACTACCAAGCCGCGCTCGACCTGTTTCCGTACGCGGACGTCGACCTCATCGAGGAGGTGTACGGGTCGTCGCTCACGCCGGAGACGCTGGACGCCGTCGGACGGGCCATCCACCACCGAACGATGCGCGGGTCCGTCCTCGTTTCCAGCATCGGACAGACGCCAGACAGCGGCGCGCTTCCGCAGGCCGCCGACTACCTCCTCCGACTCGAAGGCATCAGGACGGTGCTCGTCATGGGGGTGGTCAACGGCGACCTCTGGCTGAGCGCCCGCTCGTTCGACCCCCGTATCGACATCGGGATGATACTCCACGATGCGTTCTCCGAGTTCGGCACCGCGGGCGGCCATCAGGACCGAGCGGGCGGACAGCTATCGCTCGGCATCTTCGCGGACACCGACATGGATTCGGCCGTGATAAACGAGCGTCTCTTCGAAATCGTCGCGGACCGCTTTTTCGGGGCGCTCGCGCTCGAAGAGGACTGATTAGGACGCCACCGACACATGCTCGAACGCGTGCGGTCACTCCGTTCGAGGTGTCACGCGTCGGTTTTCGTCCCGCGCTCCCGAAGTCCCGAGAGGAGCGTCCGCCGCTCCGTCAGCGCGAATCCGACGGCGATGACGAGGAATCCGGCGACGGTGTGCAGGGTTATCGTCTCGCCGACGAGGACCCATCCCGCGATCGCGGTGACGACGGGGACCACGTAGGAAACGAGCGCCGTGCGAACCGCGCCGATTCGCGAGATGAGTTCGAAGTACGCCGAGTACGCGCCGGCGGTCGCGACGATGCCGAGGTAGACGACCGAGAGCAGGAGCGTGGAACCCCACGCGGTCGAAACACGCTCGCCGAGGCCGTAGCTCACGACGTGGAGGAAGAGGCCGCCGAGCAGGAGGCCCCAACTGGTCGTCACGAGCGTCGGCAGCGTCGTCTCGAACCGTCGGGTGAGGACGGTCCCTAACCCGAGACAGGCGGCACCGCAGAGGAGTATCCACGGGCCGATTCCGCGCGCGGAGAGGAGTGTATCCGGGTCGGGATTGGCGACGATGGCGACGCCGAGGATGCCGAGGCAGACCCCGAAAACGGAGAGGGGAGACAGTCGCTCGCTCGGCAACTACAGCCACGCGAACAGCGTCGCCAAGATGGGGTTGAGCGCGAACACCACGGCCGCAACTGCGCTCGGCGTAGATTCCTGTCCGAGGAACAGGAAGGCGTTCGTCCCGGCGGCGACGAACAACCCCGCGGCACAGACGGTCACCCAATCGCCGGTCGTCTTCGACCGCCAGTCGTCGTACCACGCGACGACGGACGGGACGAGGACGACGGCCGCGATGTCGAGGCGACTCGCGGCGAAGAACACCGGCGGGAGGTTGTGCAGGCCGACGGAGATGGCGACGTAGGAACCGCCCCACGCCAACGCGACGTACGCGAACAGCGCGGCGACGAAACCGGAGCGGGAACTGGGCACGTTCGTCCCGACAGGACGGACGGATAAAGCGGTGATGACGCGGGCGAGGGTGGCCGGTAGGTCGGGAGAAGGGATGACCGGAGCAAGCGGTCAGGGGTCAGAACTGGTCGGAACGTGTGTGCTCTAAAAAAACGACGACGGTGTGGACGGCACACCATCGTCCTGTATCGCAACGATCAGTGGTTTTCGGGACAGTTCAGGTCGTCACTACGTTGTTCCAGTTCCCGTTCCGGTACGGGCTGGACGTTCGTCGATTCGTCCCGGTTTCGGTTCTTCCGGGTCGCGATTCGTTCCGCGCGTTGCTTCCGAAGCCCGTGCAGAACGACCTCCATCCCTTCCGCTTTCGTGATGACGACGACCGCGTATCGTTCGTCGCTCGGGCGCGTACTCGCCGCGCCGCGCGGGGGATGGCGTTGTGTGGACATAGTTACCTTCCGTTGTACCCGTGTTTGTTCTATCGCACGATACAAGCGGGATTACTCCACACTCATTCAAAAGAATTGAGGCCCTACTGCCAATCGTTTGGGACTTTTTCAATAAAATTGGCGATGTGTCGTCTCATTTCCCTGTTGCATGTCGTGGACCGTCGCGGTTCGTCGTGGAGATAGTGTCGTTCTCGGCCACAAATCAGTGGGTGTTCGGCGTCGTCCGTATCGTGGAGAATGCCTGACATTCCACGACGACGGGTGCTGGGGGGAACCGCTGGGCTTGCGTTCGCGCTCACGGGGTGGGGCGCGGGCGACGGCCGCGCGAACGACACGCGACGAATGCGAACGATTGCCGACTCCGTCGTCACCACGACGGACGAACTCGAATCGACGTTCGAAAACCTCTCGTCCGGCGAGACGGTCCTCATCACGGCGAAAAACGCGCCGTACCGGACGACGGGATGGCTCGACATCGACGCGGACGACGTGACCGTCGTCGGACCGGGCGTGCGGACGCTGATAAAATCGGCCCCAAGTGCCAACGCCGGCGGGTTTCGCATCGGCCACCGTCGGCACTGCTCGAACGTCACGATTCGGGGTATCGGCTTCGACGGCAATCCCGACGAACAGAGCATCTTCACGAAGCTCTGCCACGGCATCGTCGTGAAGGACGCGGAGGACGTCACGCTCGCGGGGAACTACGTGACCCGAACCCACCCGTACCACGAACACAGCACGGGCGGGAGCGGCATCAGCGCGGAACCCGCGAGTCGGAACGTTCGGATCGTCGGCAACCGAATCGAGGACATCGGCGACAGGGGGATACAGGTCGGGGGGACGCGGGTCGTCGTCGCTCGAAACGTCGTCACGGACGGCCTCGACCGCTCGATCTCCTGTGACGTGTGGCGGAACGGCCGCCACCGTCAGGGCGGGAACATCGCCGTCATCGGGAACGTGCTGGGGAACAACCCTGAAGGGAGTCTGGTCGGCATGGGCGGCGACGACCTGACGGACGGCGGCGGCTACGTCGTCATTTCCGACAACCTCGGGTTCGGCCACCACAAGTCGTTCTGCCACCTCGGTTTCGAGGGGACGGTCCGGAACGTCCGAATCGACGGGAACGTCAGCGTACAGGAACGGCGGGACGATTACTCGGGCATCTCGCTCGACATCGAGCGCGCCGAACACGTCACCGCAGTGGACAACGACCTGTACGGCTACGGCGGCCGGGGAATCAACGTCAGCGAGGGGATATCGGACTTCGTCGTCTCGCGAAACCGGATTCGAAACGTGGCGAGCGACGGCATCAGAATCGCCGGTGCGGAGGACGGCGTCGTCGCCCGAAACACGGTTTCCGGCACCGGCCGGACGGGCATCATCCTCGAAGCGGCGCGGTACGTCGCCGTCGAAGGGAACCGCTTCCGGGACCTCGAACGGGTCGGCATCCTCGCGGCGGGCGGCGAGACGTTCCACGAGATCAGCGACAACCACGTCCGCGGGTTCGCGACCGGGAAGGGCCACGAGGCCGGAATGTTGATTCAGAGCGAACGAAACCTCGTCCGACACAACCGAATCTACCGCAGCGGCGGCCCGGCGATCGTGGAGGGCAACGGCGCGAACAACCTCTACGACGGGAACTGGTCGGACGCGAAACGACCGTGGCACATCCGAAGCGCGACGTCGCGCGTCCGCGACCACACCCCCGCTTTCGACGTCCACCGCGGAGTGAGCGTCGACGGGTCGGGACGCGCGACGGTGGAGTTCGAAAAACCGTACGCCACGCGGCCGAAACTCTCGTTCGGGCGGGTCGGCGGGGGGGTTCGCGGCGTCTCCTACCGCACCACGAACGACGGCGATTTCGACGCGGCGCGACTCACCGTGGCGTCGCCGGACTCGACGGTGGACGTGTTCGTCGAACCGGTCTGAGTTTCGTCCCTACTCGTCCGCCGCGGGCGCTCCGGCAGTGAGGCGAAGGAAGACGATGCTCCCTTCGGTTTCCTCCTCGGGTTCGTCCCACCTGTCGCGGTCGGTGGGGTGCTGGTAGAACAACTCCGGTGGAACGTGAACGCCCTTGCCCTGCGGTTTCTCGGGCATCAACACGTAGTGGCCGTCCCGCGAACCTCGCAGGTGGACCCGATAGTAGATTTCCCCGTCCCGCGCCGTCCGTTCCTCCGCGACCCGTTCGACGGTGAACTCCCGCGGGGTTCGGAGCGTTCCGGTGTCGGTGCCGACCGTCACCGAATCCCCGCGCCGAAGCCGATAGAGTACCGACAGCAACCCGCCTCCCCCCGCGTTTCGTGCGTCTTCCAGTGCTGGCATGCCGTACTAGAGGTTCCGCGCGAGCATAAACAGACGAGTGGTCGAACGTCTCGGAGAACCCCGAACGCTCCCGAGAGCCCCGAACGTTTCTGGCGGTGGAGGACGAACGGAAGATATGAAACGGACGACCACGGAAACCGGTGACTGGTTCGACGTACTGCTCGAAACGGAGCGAGCGCAGGCCGCCTCGATGGTGCTGTCGCCCGGCCAGTCCACCGGCGGACCGGAGAACCGACACGAGGGGAGCGAGCAGTGGCTGTTCGTCTCTTCGGGAACCGGCGAGGCGACCGTGGACGGGGAGTCGGTCGAACTCTCGGCGGGCGACCTCGTCTGCATCGAAGAGCGGGAAACACACGAAATCACGAACACGGGCGACACGCCGCTCGAAACGCTCAACCTCTACGTGCCGCCGGAGTACTGATCGAATGGGACCGGAGGGACTACAGGCGCTCGATTTTGATGAACCGTCGCGCGGCGCGAGAATCGTCTGACGCCGGTTCGAACAGGCTGTTGAACGACGCGTCCGGGTCGGCGCGAAGGCGGGCGAAACAGTCCTGACAGACGGTCGCGGAGTCGGCGGACGATTGCCGGGTCGTCACGCCGGCGTCGATTTCGGTGCGGACGACGCGGAGCACGGCCTCGTCTCGACAACGCGAACAGCCGTCAGGCGATTCTGAGCGGTTCGATGGCGTCTCTGGAGTCATCGCTCGTTCACAGCACGAGCCTTCGCCGCAATAGTATGCGGTCCGTACCGGACGGGAGCGAGGTGATAGCGACCGCCTACTCGCCACCTACTGTCGGGAAACTGCCCGACGAAAGGGTGATAGTCGGAATACGCCTAGCGTCGAGTGGGTACGAACACCGCGGCTTTTTCGTTCCGCGTGACCCACTGCGAGCGACGACGAGAGGGAAACCATGGCAGTACAATCGCGAGACGAGGACCTACGACCGGTCCGACTCTACCAGTTCGAGGGGAGAGACGTATGGCAAGAAGGGGACGAACACGCGCGGCTACGGGGCTACTTCCCGTTGTCTCCGGGGACGCCGGGCGCGGGAGACGTTTCGGGGGAGGACCTGATGATGGTCTGCATCGAACTCGAACCCGGAAACTACCTCCCGACGCACCGCGACAGCAACGAGGAGTTGCTCCACGTGACCACCGGAACGGTGGAAGCGACGGTCGGAAAGACGACGATGGAACTGACGGCCGGTGAGATGACGCTCGTTCCGGTCGACGTGCCACACAGCATTCGAAACGTGGGAAGCGGGACGGCGCACGTCCTCGGAATCTTCCCGAACGACGAACTGACATCGACGTTCGAGAAACCGCTGGAACCGTTCGGCACGGCAGTCCTCACCATCGGTCCCGACGCAGACACCGAGTGAATCGAGAAACGAGAGCCGACTCGCTACTTGCGTGTCGGCACGCGCTTTTATCCCGGTTCCGGACCAATTCCGGGCCATGATACTCGCCGACGCGGAGGACCACTATCGGTTCATCACGCAACCCGACCACGCGAAGGTGGCCGGGGAGTTCGCCGAACACTGGGGGAACGAGACGTTCGACCCACCAGACCCCTACGCCGCGATGGTCCTCGTGGCGGACACCCACGACGACGGGTGGTGGGAGTACGACCGGCGGCCCCACCTCGAAAACGGCGACATCGTGGACTTCCTCAGCGTTCCGGCGGAGGCGTGGGTGACGTTCTACGACGACGGCATCGACAGCGTCGTCGAGTTGAACGAGTACGCCGGACTCGTGGCGTCCATGCACGGGTCCGGCCTCCGCCGCCGTCGCTACGGCCTGTCGTCGTCGTGGCCCGACACGCCGTCGGCCTTCGAGGAGTTCGTGGACCGCGAGGAGCGGCGACAGCGACGACTCGCCGACGGGTTGTACGAGTCGGGCGGCGGTGAGGAAAATGACGGACGTGACGACAGAGAGCGACTTTCGGACGCCGACATGGACCTCCTCACCGCGATCCACGAGCAGGGCGAACCGCCCGAGGGAACCGAAAGCGAGCTGTGGCGGAACTACGAACTCCTGCAAGTCTGGGACTTCCTGTCGCTCGTCCTCTGCACCAGCGAGTGGCCCGAGGAGACGGCCATCGACTCGGTGCCGAAATCGGCGGATGACGAGGACGTATCGATGACGGTGACGCCCGTCGGCGACGACGAGTTCCGACTCGACCCGTACCCGTTCGACGAGTCGCCGCTCACCGTGTCCGTGCCCGCGAGAATCGTCTCGAACGGGGAGTACGACAGCGAGGCCGCCCTGCTCCGGGAGTACTACGCCGGGGACCACGAGACGATCGAGTTCACCCTCCATCGATGATTCCGCTGTTACACGACTTTCGAGGCGAACGCGTCCTCGTCTTCGGCGGCGGCCGGGTCGGCTACCGAAAGGCTCGCCGTTTCGCTCGGGAGGCGGACGTCCTCGTCGTCGCGACGGGATTCGCGGACGAACTCGAATCGCTCTCCGAGGACGAAACCGACGAACGGAGCGGAGGCGTCTCGCTCGTCAAAGCCGCCATCGACCCGGCGGACGCCGAAACGTGGCTCGACGACGCCGCGCCCGCGCTCGTCGTCGCGGCGACGGACGACGCGGCGCTGAACGAAGCGATCGAGCGGGCGGCGAGAGAGCGCGGAACGCTGGTGAACCGGACGGACGAAAGTGGCGGACGCGACGCGGGAAGCGTCGTCGTTCCGGCCACGGCCCGCGACGGCGACGTGGTCGTCGCCGTCGGAACCGGCGGGCGGAGTCCCGCGGTGAGCCGCGAACTCCGGAGGCGAATCGAACCCGTGGTGGCCGGTGCGGAAACCGTTACCGCCGTCACGGCGGACCTGCGGGACGACCTGAAACGGCGGGAAATTTCCGCGACGAAGCGCCGGAACGCCGTCCGTGCGGTCGTCGAATCGGACGCCGTCTGGGAGGCGGAAAGCGAGAAACGAGCGAGAGAAGAGGCGGAGCGAATCGTGGAGCGAGTCCTCGGAACCTGATCAAGCGTCGAACTGCCGGAGGGCGACGAGACGGTCCTCGGCGGACCCGTCGGCGAGCACGTCACACGCTCGTTCCACGCCGTCGTCTATCGATTGCACGTCGCCGCGGGCGTACAGACGGAGCGCGGCGTTGAACGCGACGGCGTCCGCGAGGTCGTCATCGGCCTCGCCTGACAGGACTTCCTCGGTGATTCGCGCCGAGTCGCCCGGCACGTCGTCCACGTCGAGGGCGTCGCCGTCGAACGCCATCTCGTGTCGGTCCGTCTCGATTTCCGCGCCGTCCCACTCGACGTACGTCGTGTGTCCCGGTCGAACGTCGTCGTAGCCTTCCAGTCCCTGAAACATGAGGACGCGGTCTATCTCCTGCGTTCGACTCTCCGAGAGCGTGTTGATGACGCGCTCCCCGAACGTCGTGTGGAAGAAGCTCCCGAGGTGAACCGACGCCTCCGCCGGGTTGGCGAGGGTTTCCACGGTGTTGACGAACGTCCGCACGCCGAGGGCGCGCCTGTCGTCTTCGAGGGCGGCCACGGCCGGGTTGAACCGCGCTTGGTCGTAGAAGCCGAAACCCACCTCGTCGGACATCTCGGCGCTCGTTTCGGGGTCGAGGTCGATGTCCACGCCGAGTTCGGAAAGGACGTGTCGATAGGCACACCCGTCGCTCATGGGCACGCGGTCGCCGCTGTGGACGACGACGGGGGTTCCGGCGGCCGCCGCGACCAGTCCCGAGGCGACGCCGAGGAGTGCCGTCCTCGACTTCCCGTCGTAATTCGCGCCACAGTCCACCGGGTCGCAGTCCGGGGCGACGGAGACGGTTTCCTCGACCATCGCGTCCACGAACCCCGCGAGTTCCTCGGGCGTGTTCCGTTTCCAGCGGTTCGCCACCCAAAAGCCGCCGAGCGCGACGGGGGAGACGTCGCCGGAGAGGATTTCACCGAAGGCGAACTTGGCCTGCTCGTAGTCCATATCGTCGGCCGACTTCGGCCCCGAACCGACGTGTCCGACGAGGTCCCGGAAGTCGTGCCCCATCACTCGACACCTCGCTCCGAGACGACGGCGTCCGCGAACGACGGAACCCCGACGGACGGCGTTCCGTCGAGATACTCCACTACGCGGTCACGAACGGCCACGACGTCACCGACGACGGTGACGGCGGGCGGTTCGATGCCAACTTCGTCCCGTCGGTCCACGATGGTGTCGAGCGTGCCCGTCACGGTGAACTCGTCCTCGCGGGTCGCCCGTTCGACCATCGCGGCGGGGGTGTCCTCCGGGACGCCCGCCGAACACAGCGCGGCCACGTTATCCGGCAGTCGGCGGACGCCCATCAGAATCACGAGCGTCCCGCCCGCGCGAACCGTCGCGGCGAGTGCGTCCCAGTCGAGGGCGCTTTCGGCCTTCGTCGGGTCCTCGTGGCCCGTGACAACGGTGACACAGGAGGCGTGTTCGCGGTGCGTGACGGGAATCCCTGCGACGCCCGGCGCGGCCACCGCGCTCGTGATGCCCGGCACGATGTCGAAGTCGATTCCGGCGGCCGCGAGGTGTTCGGCCTCCTCGCCGCCGCGCCCGAAGACCGTCGGGTCGCCGCCCTTCAGTCGAACCACGTCCTTTCCCTCGCGGGCCAATCGGACGAGCAGGCGGTTTATCTCCTCCTGCGTCGTCCGCTCGCCGTCCGGGCCGGGGCGTTTGCCGACGTACATTCGCTCCGTCGAATCGGGACAGGAGTCGACGATTCGGTCGTCCGCTAAATTGTCGTGACAGACGACGTCCGCGTCGTCCAGCAGTTTCCGCGCCTTTACCGTCAGCAGTTCCGGGTCGCCCGGTCCTGCACCGACTAAATAGACTGTTCCAGTGTACATACTCACGTTTCGCCTCCGCATCGTTTCGCGCTCCGGTACCGCGCTCGGTAGCCCTCGAGGTCGTTCGCGGCGCTCGTTTCGTTCGGTTCGCCGGTTTCCGTTCCGTTCGATTCGCTCGCCTCTATGTCGCGGAACTCCCGCGCGGCGGCGACGAACATCGAACACGGTTCCCGGCACGGAAACGCGCCGTCCCCGCGCGGAACGTCGATTTCGTCGTCGGCCGTCGCGTCCCACTCCCGACGGGCACAGCACTGCTCGTCGACGCAACACGCTTCGACGGCGTAGTCGAGCGCGTCGCGGTCGAGGTCCCCGACGTCCGCGTAGATGCCCGTCTGCCGGGCCGCCGTCTCCCGGAAGTGGGTCACGTCGAGTTCCCCGTTCTCCTCCCGATACCAGTTCGCGATAGAGGCCGGGTAGACGAACCCCACCGCTCGCAGGAGGTCGGGTGCGTCGAGGTCCGACAGCACCCATCCCGACGGGAGCGTGGCCGCCGTCGCCAGCGGTCGGTACTCGCCGTCGTCGGTGAACCGCACGGCGTCCCGCGTCTCCGTCGGGTCAGCGTGGGAATCGAGGTCTTCGAGGTCCGCGTCGCGGTCGTCGACGTGTCGCAGTTCGTACCGGCGTCCGCGGTCGGTTTCCGTGGCCGCGACGGAGAGTTGGCCCCACGTTTGCGGCGAGTCCTCTCGTATGCAGGCCAAAAACGCGTCGCGGGCCGCCGCGGCCTCGCTTCGCTCGCCCTTGACGTCACCGCTCGCTCCGTCCGTGTCTCCGGTCGGCGCTTCATCGGTTTCGACCGCGAGGCAGTCGCGCGCCCGTTCGATGACGACGTCCGCGAGGAGCGGTTCCGTACCGACGGCACCCGAGTACCAGACCCGTTTGCCGTCCACCTCGGCGGGGGTGGGGTAGCCCGTTGCCGCGTCGTCGGTCAGTCCCACGTCCTCGGGGATGTCCTCTTGGGTGTGGTAGCCGTCCGCGATGAACAGCGGGACGACGACGAGTTCGTCGCTCTCGAAGTGGTCCGTCAGGTCGTCGATGTACGGTGCTTGGTCCATGAACAGCGCCCGCACCTCGTCGAATCGCCCGCCGTCGTCGATGGTGGTCGCGTGGTCGCGGGTCGCCTTCGCGCTCCGCGGATTGCGCTCGGTGCCGTGGCCGACGATCGCCAACCCGACACCAGAACCGACGGACGGGTCGCCGGTCACGCGCTCCGCGCGCTGGAGGATGACGTCGGCCATCGACTCGTGCGTCCCGACCGGATTGGTGTAATGAACCGTCTTGTCGACGTCGAGGTCCCACCCGTCGGTCAGGCGGAGTTCGCGGGGCAACACCTGTTCGGTAAAATAGCCCTCGCTCGTGAACACGGGAACGACGACGACGACGCTCGATTCGACGGTCCGGAGGACGTTTCGGAGCGAGGGGGCTTCCTTCCAGAACGCCTCGCGCACCTCGGCGAAGGCGTCGCGGGAGCGAATCTCGTCGGCGTGGTCGTACACCGGCCTCGCGGACCCCGAATTCCGGTGTGAGCCATGCCCGACCAGTACGAGCGCCGTCTTCTCGGTCATTCTTCCAGTTCTTCGTTCTCCTCGTCCCGGTCGTCCGAGAGGTGCTCCCAGATTTCCGTGCATCCCGCACCGTCGGGAACGCCCTGCAGGTGCTCGTCGTCGCGGGGTTCACTGACTTTCTGTTCGGTGACCGGTTTTTCGCTCACCGAGCGTCACCCCGCGTCGTGAACTGCTCGTTCCTCGTTTCGGCGACCGACCTATCCGTCAATCGGCGCGTAGCTGAATAGCGTATGGTCATCACAACCTCCTATGTCGCGTATCCCCTAAATCACGACTCTACCCGTAATTCCGGCCACTGCTGCCAAGTAGCGGCAATAAATGTGGGGTACCTTCAACTGGGGGAATACGTGGATTGTCGGAGTTCAGGCCGCGAGGACGAGCGTACCGGTCGTTCGACCCTCCGTGACGCGTCAGGCGATTCGGCGGGGATTGTGACAGCCGATGTATTGAGGGTCCGGTACCGAGGAGATGAAGCATGGTGACTGCGGTTCGGACGCTGGACGAGGGTGCGTGGGTCAACGTGAACAACACGCGAATCGTCGGCGTGAGCGACATTTGGCGGCTTGCGGACCACGACGTCTGTGACTGTGACGTCGCGTTGTTCCTCGTGGAAGTGTTCACCGACATCGGCGTCGACGGGCCGTGGGTCGAAGCCCGCGCCGCCGGTCAGTGCATCGCTTGCGGGGAACGGAGCACCACCGGATGGCTCCGCATCGGACGACCCGTGCCACGGAGCGACGAATTTCGGACGGTAGACCACGAACAGGTCCACCGTCCGTCGAAGACACGTTTCCGCGGCTGAGCGGGAACGGCCGCGTCGGTGGTCGGTGCAAAAATCGCCGGTATTTCTGACCCCCGGCGGACCTTGACGCGGAGGGCGGTTGTTTACGGGTGGGGTTTGTAGGGTCCCCCATGCCGACCGACGTGGAGAAATGGAAGGACGAGGTCTACGGGGAAGAGATTCGAGACCACATGCGGCGATTCGCCGAGGAAGGGTGGGAGGCCATTCCGGAGGACGAACACGACGCGTGGTTCGAGCGGTTCAAATGGTGGGGGCTGTATCACCAGCGCGACGGCCAAGAGAGCTACTTCATGATGCGAATCGGGCCGCCGAGCGGCGTTCTCGAACCGGGACAACTGCGAGTCATCGGCGAAATCGCCCGCGACTTCGCCACCGGTCCCGCCGCGAATCCGGAGTTCGGCAACGGCTACGCCGACGTGACGACGCGACAGGCGGTCCAACTGCACTGGATAAACATCGAGGACGTACCGAAGATATGGGACCGCTTGGACGAGGCGGGCCTCTCCACGAAACAGGCCTGTGGCGACTCGTGGCGAAACATCGTCGGCTGTCCGGTCGCCGGGAAGGACAAACGCGAGTTCGTCGACGCGCTTCCCGTCGTCAAGGACCTCAACGAGAACTTCAAGGGCAATCCCGAGTACGAGAACCTGCCGCGGAAGTGGAAGGTGTCGGTGACGGGTTGCCGCGAGGGCTGCGGACAGGGCGACATCAACGACGTGGGCATCGAACCGGCGGAGAAGAACATCGACGGCGAAGCCGTCCGCGGCTTCAACGTCCGCCTCGGCGGCGGACTCGCTGGCCGCGAACCGCGCTTCGCCCGCGACATCGACGTGTTCGCCGAACCCGACGAAGTGGTGCCGATTCTCGGCGGCCTCTCGGGACTGTTCCGCGACTACGGCAACCGCGACAACCGTCGGCGCGCCCGCATCAAGTTCCTCGTGGACGAGTGGGGACCGGAGAAGGTCCGCAAGACGTTGCAGGAGGAGTACGTGGACTTCTACCTCAAGACGGCGGGCGAGGACCTGCGCGAGGAGTACTCGTACAACGCGGGCGTCCCGGACGACCACGGCCACGCGGACCACGTGGGCGTCCACGAGCAACCGGACGGCAACTACTACGTCGGCCTGAACGTCCTCGTCGGACGCGTCGGTGCGGAGGAGATGATAGAGATGGCGGACATCGCCGAGAAGTACGGATCCGGCGAAACGCGCCTCACCCAGCGTCAGAACGTCATCCTGATGGACGTGCCGGAAGAGCGCCTCGACGCGATGCTGGACGAACCGCTGTTGGAGCGCTACAGCCCCGACCCGCATCCCTTCCAGCGCGGGTCCATCGCCTGCACGGGGACGGAGTTCTGTTCGCTCTCCATCGTGGAGACCAAGAACCGCCAAGTGCGCCTCTCGCGCTGGCTCAAGGAGAACGTCGAGCTTCCGGACGACGTTGAGAACTTCCACATCCACCTCTCGGGCTGCACGGCCTCCTGCGCGCAGCCGCAGATCGCCGACATCAGCCTCCGCGGCATGAAGACGCGGAAGAACGACGAGACCGTGGAAGCCCTCGACATCGGCGTCGGCGGTGGCCTCGGCAAGGACCCGAGCTTCGCGACGTGGATTCAAGAGCGCATCGCGGTGGACGAGGTGCCAGGCGCGATTCGGAACCTCGTGGAGGGCTACGCGGCCCGTCGCGAGGACGGCCAGACGTTCCGCGAGTTCGTGAACACGCTCCACGCGGACGAACTCGAAACGCTGGCCAGTCCCGAGGAGACCAGCTACGAGGACCCGTTCATGCACAACACGAAGCAGACGTGGTACCCGTACGCCGAGAACGACGCCCGAGAGGACAGTCCGGCCCCGAACAGCCCGTCCGACGTGGTTTCAGATGACGACTGAGCGCAGCGAGGGAGCGTCCGAAGCCGGCGAGTCGCAGCGGCGACGGCGTCCCAGCGCGGTGTCAGGGGACGACTGAGATGGCCGACCGCGTGCTCTCGGTGACGGCCTACACGACGTTCGACCTGCTGGACGCCGTCGCGGAGGGTCACGGCTGGACGGACGAAGCCATGGCCGTGTTGAACGTCAAGACGCCCCGAAAGAACCCGGACGAGGTGTTGCTCCAACTCGAACTGGACAACACGTCGCTCGACAACCTCCCCGCTCACGCCGAAACCGTGTCGCTGTCACCCGACGAGGCGCGGAAACTCGCGGGCGAACTCGAACGGTACGCACAAAAGGTCGAAGACGAAGGATAGTCGTCCGTTACAGGTGACACTGGAACCCGCAGGAGGTGCATCGAAGCGAGTCGTGGTCGCGGACGATGACGCCGATACCGCACTCCGCACAGGTTCCCTCGTAGGATATCGACCCCGACGGTATGCGCATCATCGTGTCCCGTACCCGCTCCAGTTCGGCGATCTTTCGGCGTTGATCGTGTATCTGGCGCTCCAACCGAGCGAGCTGCATCAGCTGCCGCTCTCGTTCGTCCCGGCGCGAGCCCCGTGGTCCCCGAATTTCCATGTGCCATCCACCACGTGAACGGAGGGTTCCGACACAGATTAACTACCCCGCATGCGAGTAAAGTCTTTTATTACTGTTTCGCATACCACGCGCTCGTCACGTCGGACCGATGTCGCGAGACGGCGCACGTCGAAAAAAGAGTCGTCGTGGATCCGTCTCTCGCTCTCAGGGTTCGAGCAGCACTTTCGTCACGCCTTCCTCGCGGTTGTCGAAGCGCTCGTACATCTCGGGTGCCTCTTCGAGTTCGACGCGGTGTGAGACGACGAAACTCGGGTCGGCGCGTCCCTGGATTATCAGGTCGCGGAGTTGACGGTTGTACTCCTTGACGTTACACTGTCCGGTGCCGACCTTCAGTCCCTTCTCGAAGAACTTCCCGAAGTCGATACCGAGGCGACCCTGTGCGGCCATCTCGTCCGGCGCTCCGGGGTCGGAGGGAACGTACAGACCGGGGACGCCGAGTTGTCCGGTCGCTCGAACGACCTGAATGAGTTGGTTGAGGACCACGGCCGGGTTCTCCCGTGCCGGGTCGTAGGCGTCGTCGCCGACGTCGGTGTCGGGGTCCACCGCTTGGTATCCGACCGCGTCGACGCCCTTGTCCACGCCGCCGCCGTGGATGTCCTTTATCTGCTCGACGGGGTCCGACTCCTCGAAGTTGATCGGCGTCGCGTCACAGTGCTGCTCGGCGAGTTCGAGTCGGCTATCGACCCTATCGACCACGTAAATCTCGGCCGCGCCCTTGATCTTCGCGCTGTAGGCGGCCATCAGGCCGACGGGACCAGCGCCGAAGACGGCGACGGACTCGCCGGGTTGGAGGTTCGCGAGTTCCGTCCCGTGCCATCCCGTCGGGAAGATGTCCGCGAGGAGGATGAACGAGTCCTCGTGTTCCGTCCCTTCCGGGAGTTTGAGGGCGTTGAAGTCCGCGAAGGGCACGCGGAGCTTTTCGGCCTGACCGCCCTTGTACGGCCCCATGGCGACGTACCCGTACGCGCCACCGGCGAAGCCGGGGTTCACGTTCAGACAGAACCCGGTATAGCCGTTTTCACAGTTCTTACAGACGCCACAGGCGACGTTGAACGGGAGGACGACGCGGTCGCCCTCTTCGAGCGTTGTGACGCCGTCGCCCACTTCTTCGATGACACCCATGTTCTCGTGACCGAAAACGATACCGGGGTCGGCGTCGGTTCGGCCCTCGTACATGTGGAGGTCCGAGCCGCAGATGGCCGTCGTCGTGATGTCGATGACCACATCGTTCGGGTGTTCGATTTCGGGTTCGTCTACCTCTTCTACGTCTACGTCGTGCGGTCCTTGGTATACGACCGCGTCCATTGACATTTCAATCCACCCCAAAGAGGGCACGCCATTCACACGTATGTCGTTATTCGAATTCATATGGTAGCTTCGGCCTGAATTGAGCCTCGACAGCGCTCCTTTCCAGTAAATACGTGTCGGACAGTTGATCGTGTCGGACGGTCGATTGTGTCGGACGACACGTCAGCGCGGCGACTGTGATATCTCTGGGCCCCGTCGATCACCGAAAAGCAGCCATCTATACCGCAGTGTCGGTCGGCTTACGTTTGATGTTTCGGATGGTCGACCGCATCGTCGGACCGTGCGGCGTCCGTCTCCGAAACGGAGCGACACAGTTCGAGTCGGCGTTCGACCTCCTCGTGACCCCAGTATCGAACGGTTTCGCTCCGCGCCTCGTAGGTCAGAATTCCACAGTCCTCCAACATCGGGAGGTGAACGTGGTGAAGGCGAATCAGCGCCGTCTCGCGGTCGGAGGTACCGTCCAACTGAACGAAGTGGTCGACGAGGTCGTCCATCGTCGTCAGGGGAGTGTCAACGAGGTAGCTACAAAGGGCACGCCGCTCGGGTTCGGAGAGGATGCGCTCTACGGTCCCCGATGGGAGCGGACTATCTCGCTCCTCCTCGGGATGTCGTCGACTCGTATCGAGATGTGTGTCGTTTGGGTTTTCCGAGTCGCTCATCATCACGTACAAACCATCGTGGTGGCACCAGTCCTTTGCCTCAGTATTGAGGTATCGGTCTCAGTCTATCCGAGGACGCCCCGAGAACAACAGCGTGAAAAGCTTGCGTTCCGCGGCCTGAAGGTGCTGGTGGAACGTCGGCGAGGAGATATCGAGCGTGTCGGCCAGTTCCTTTCCGGAACTCGCGCGGGGGTAATCGAAGTACCCCGCGAGATACGCGGCTTGTAGGATTTCCGCCTGTCGTTCGGTGATCGTCTCGCCCAGTTCGTGGTAGAACTCGGAGGTCGAATGGAACGGTCGCTCACGGGACTGCTTCGAGAGGAGGCTTCCCTTCGAGTACACCGCTTCGACGGCGTCCAAGAAGGGCCGAACGCGAGTACTCGCCGGAATTTCGGCGACGATGTTTCCCTCACCGTTCTCTATCGACCCCTGTCGGACGTACGCCCCGCGTTCGATGAGCGCTTGGGCGGCCGTTTCGGTTCCGTGGAAGGACACCTCCAACTGGGCCTCGTCGCCCGTCTCCCGGATGATACGTGCGCGTTCGATTTTGGGGGACCGCTCGGCCAGTTCGATGACCTTCTCCGGAGCGACGCCGCTCGACGTGACGTAAAAGTGGTACATGTCGTCCACGGACGGGACGACGCCATCGAGTTCGAACGAACATCCCAGTTCCTCGGAGGTGACGACGAAGAACGACCCCGTGTTCGTTATCGAGAATTCGAGTTCGAGGACGCGATCCGAGTAGAGGAGTTTCTTGCTCTCGACCGCGTTGATGGCGTGACCGATGGTCTCCCCCAACTCGCTGAACACGTCCCGTTCACGGTCGGAGACCAACGTCAGTTGGGTCGCGTACACGACCAACACGCCGTACGTGGTTCCGCGGTAACTGATGGGGATACACGCGATGGAACCGTACCCGCGTTCGTCGGCGGCGGATCGTAACGACTGCGGCAGCGCCGACAGGGTCGACACGTCCTCGACGAGGTTGAACTCTCCCGTCCGTAGTGCAGTTCCGGCCCCTCCCGCTTTCGTCTCGGGTCCCAACCCCGCGATTATGTTCAGATACTCGTCGTCGATTCCCGAGGCAGTCCGAACCGTCAACCCCTCCTCGGCCGACGATTGCGTCGCGATGAGGGCACCGTGATAGGCGTTCGAATCGGCGAACCGTTCACAGACGGTGCGCTCCACCTCCTCGCGCGACGGCGCGGCGACGAGGGCTTGATTGATGTCCCGAACGATGGCGTTGATGCGGTTCAGCGTCGTCAACTCGTCCCGCTGGCGGGCGAGAGCGCGTTCGCGTTCCGCGCGGGTCAACGCAGTCTCCGTGTTCGTGGCCAACACCCGGAGCAGGTCGAAGTCGATTCGGTCGAAATCGCGCGGCGAGGTGGACGCGGTGATGAAGATTCCGTGGTCGCCGAGCGGAACGATGATACCGCTTCGAACCGGCGTGTCCCGATCCGCCACGCTCGGCGTCGTTTCGAAGTCGGAGATGACCCTCGGTTCGTTGGTTTCGAACACGTCCCACGCGAGGTCGTCGTCGGACGTGTACGTCGGCACGTCACCGTCGAACAGTTTCTCGACGCGTTCGGTCAGCACCGCCGGTTCGAGGGTGTCGGTATCCTCCGTGAGCAGATAGATACCGGTCGCTGGCAGGTCGAGTACCTCGGCCGCGGTCTCCACCGCTCGCTGACAAATTTCCGTCGGAACCGACGTTTCGAGCATATCGTGGGTGGTCGTGTGTAACCGATTGAGCGCTTGCTCGCGCCGTCTTCTGTCGCTGATGTCGTGGAAAATCCCCTGAACCACGCGCCGTCCGTTCAGGTCGGTGCTGTTCGAGTTGATGGAAACCGGAATGCGGTCGCCGTTCGAATCGACCACCATGAGGTTGCGCGTGTCCATGACCGGTTCTACGATTTCGCTTCGCCGTTCGAACAACTCCTCGTACCGCTCCAACTCGTCGTCGGGATGGAGGTCGGATTGGTGCATTCCCTCTATCTCTTCGACCGGTCGGTCGAGGAGGTCCGCCGCCGCCCGGTTCGCCTCTAGAATCTTCCCCGTCTCCGCGTCGGCCAGAAAGATGGCGTCGGGCGCGGTGTTCACCAGCGTTCGATACTTCTGGGTCGCCGCTCCGAGTTCCCGCTGTTGCCGCTTCCGTTCCGAGATGTCTCGCACCGTCGCGGTGAACAGCGTCTCGTCGTGATACCGATGTTGGCGAAGCGAAAATGAGAGTGGGAACTCCTCCCCGTTTCGACGCACGCCGGTCCGCTCTAAACCGGTGTGTTCGGCCGTCGAGTCGGACGTCACTTGCTCGCGGAACTCCGTGAAATACGCATCTCGATGGCGTTCGGGAAAGAGTTGCCGTATCGATGTTCCGAGGAGGTCGTCACCCTCGTAGCCGAAGAGTTGCCCCGCCACCTCGTTCGCGAAAACGATGGTCCCGTCCTCGGAAACCGTCATCACCGCGTCGAGCGCGTCCCGAACGACGTGTCTAAAAAAGGCCGTCGTTTCCTCGCTTTCCCTCTCGAGGAGCGGGGAGGGGGGAGACGATGCCCCGTTCGAAAACGAATCGGTCATGGTTGGAATACGAACGGAGACGGGGACCAAGATACTTTTGCTCCCTATCCGACCGTTTGATCACCGTGTAGGAAATTATCCTACACAATCAGGATTTAGATAGTGAGCAAACCAGTTGAACCCGCTCCGTGGACGGGTTAGTTACGCTCGTATCGATGTGTGCGTTCGACGAGGTCGTAGAGGAGGTCCTTGTCCACGATGTCCGCGTTCGTGGAGAGCCAGACGTGGGGGTCGCCGGTGAGGTCGTAGTCGACGATTCCGATGAACCCGAGTCTCGGGAGGTGCCGGTGAACCATCCGGTCGCGCAGCAGTGACCGGCTTTCCACGGTGACGAGCGCCGAAACGGAACGGGTGAGTCGTGACAGCGAAATCGTGGTTTCGTCGTGCCGAAGGAGGACGTAGATGATGTGTCGAACCTCCTCGTCGGAAAGTACCGAAAAAGTGCGCGACAGCGAATCCGCGGTGTCGATGACCAGCGGGGAGTCGGCGCTGTCGGTCCACCTGCTGTCAGGCGGTAACTCTGAGCAGTCGTCCTCCACCATACGGTCGTAGTTACGGCAGTATCGTCATCCCACCTCTGGTTTCTCTTTCACCCATTTTTTGACGGGGTGGCTCTCCGGCGGGAAGCCGTTCCGCGGGACTGAACGACGGTCGGGGGGTCGAATTGACGATCTGGTTAGATAACAATTATACGTGCAGTCTACCACGTTTCCCGTGATGACTGGTCACAATCTGCACGATTATGACAACGAGTGCGAGAGCTTCGAGTGGGACGATATCTTCGCCGAAGCGGAGTGGGACGCGCCCGAACGACTGAACATCGCCCACGAGATTTGTGACCGACACGCGAACGACCGTGGGAAGGTCGCGCTGTACTACGCGGGCAAGGACGGCGAGCGCGAAACGCTCACCTTCTGGGAATTGGCCGAGGAGTCGAACCGCTTCGCGAACGTCCTCTCCGACTGCATCGACTCCGGCGACCGGGTGTTCTCCTACCTGCCGCGGATTCCGGAACACTACGTCGCGCTCATCGGGACGCTCAAGGCGGGCGGCGTCTGGGGCGGCGTCAACGAGCGCTTCGGCCCGGACGGCATCGCCTACCGATTGGACGACTGTGACGCGAAGGCCGTCGTCACCACGGCGGCGAACCGGGACACGATAGAGAAGGCGCTCGAAGATGCCCCCTCGGTCGAACACGTCATCGTCATCAGCGACGATGGAACCGGGATTCGACGCGGCGACGTCAGCTATCACGCCGCGATGGAAGACGCCGAAACGGAGTACGAGACGGCCGAGACGGGCGGCGAGGACGACGCCCTGCTGTACTACACCAGCGGAACGACGGGACTGGCGAAGGGCGTCCTCCACAAACACCGCTGGGTCGCCGGCGTCGCCGCAACCCAGCGGTTCGCCGTGGACCTGCAACCCGGCGACTGCTACTGGTCCACCGGCGACTTGGGGTGGCTGACCGGCCCCATCAACACGCTCGGCGCGTGGTTCTGGGGGGCGACGCTGTTCACCTACGAGGGCGAGTTCGACCCCGAGACGTGGGCGGGCCTGCTGGACGAGTACCCCATCTCCGTGCTGTTCAGCGTCCCGACGGCCTACCGGATGCTTCGGGAGAACGAATCCGTGCTAGAAGGGACCGACCTCGACCTCCGTCACGCGCTCTCCATCGGCGAGCCGCTGTCGGCGGGCGTGGTCGCGTGGGGCGAGGACACCCTCGGCGTCACCATCCACGACACGTACGGCCAGACCGAGACGGGGAACATGATAATCAACAACTACCCGACGATGGAGGTTCGGCCGGGGAGCATGGGCAAACCGCTGCCCGGAATCGAGGCCGCCGTCGTGGATCCAGACACCGGCGAACCCCTCGATCCCGGCGAGACGGGCGAAATCGCCCAACGGGGTGACTACCCCTGTTTCTTCGCGGAGTACTGGAACAAACCGGAGAAGACCGCGGATTGTTTCGTGAATAGCTGGTACCTTTCCGGCGATTTGGGCCACCTCGACGAGGACGGCTACTTCTGGTTCGAGGGCCGCGCCGACGACGTCATCATCAGTTCGGGCTACCGCATCGGTCCCTTCGAGGTCGAGAGTTCGCTCGGCGAACACCCCGCCGTCGCGGAGGCCGCCGTGGTGCCGAAATCACACCGCGAGCGGGGGAACATCGTGAAGGCCTACGTCGTCACGAGCGCGAGCGCGAACCCGACGCCAGAACTCGCCGAGGACATTCAGAACCACGTCAAGGAGGAACTGTCCGCCCACGAGTATCCGCGCGAAGTCGAGTTCGTGGACGAACTGCCGAAAACCGTCACCGGGAAGATTCGCCGGACGGAACTACGAGACGAGGACTAGTCCTTCGGGACGAACCGGGCGACGGACAACACGGAATCGTTCCACCCACCGACGTACACCGCGCCGTCGGCGACGGCCAAACCGCCCTGGAACTCCATATTGGACTCCTCGTCGCGCCACACGCGTTCGCCCGTCTGTGGATTCAACACGCCGAGTGTGTTCCCGCCGCTGAAAAACTCGGTTGAAAGGTAGATTCCGTCGGAACTCGCGGCAATGGTGCGGGAGTATCCCATTTCGTTCCCGTCCGCGGACCAGCAAGCAGTTCCCGTTTCCGCCGTAAACGAGTGCAACGTTGAGTTGTCGCCCCGTCTTCCACCCGTGTACACGTGGCCGCCGTCCACGGCGATGACTTCGACGCTTCCGGCCCGGCGTTTCCAGCGTTTGTCTCCCGTCTTCGCGTCGAGGGTGTACAGGTGACCGTCTTCCGACCCGGCGTGGACGACGCCATCGGCGACTGCGGTGTCACAGGAGACACGCCCGTCAGTTTTGTACCGCCATTTACGCTCGCCAGTGACCGCATCCAGCGCGTAGACGTAGGTGTCGTCGTTCCCGGCGTAGACGACGCCGTCGGCGATTGCGGGACTGCTCTCGATTCGGAGTCCGGTCGAGAACCGCCACCGTCGTTCCCCCGTTGCCGCGTCGAACGCGGAGAGGTACAGGCTTCCAAAAACGAACACCGTGTCATCGGTCGCCTGTATGCCACCCGAAAGGGGACTCGACTCGGCGGTCGATTCGGTCGTCCACACCTCCTCACCGTCTTTCGTATCGAGTGCGCAAAGCGATGCGTCGCTCACGACGAACAGCCGATTTCCGGCGACCGCTACCCGGGAATCCACCGGGATGTTTACCCGCCAGCGATGCTCCCCCGTCGCCGCGTTCACCGCGTGTACTTCGTCGTCATAGTTGGTCGCGTAGACCGTTCCGTTCACGACGACAGGTTCCGGGGCGGCCACGTGGCCGCCCGTTGTGAACGTCCAGTCGAGTTCCAACGGCGGCGCGGGAGCGTCGGCGCTCGGTACCGAACGGGTGTTCTTCGCGCCGCCGGACGCACTCGGCCAACCGGACGTGCCCGGTGTCACGCTTGGGTCGATGGCACACTCCTTCGGTGGCGGGGATTCCTCCTTCTTCGAATCGCCCACCAAGCCGGAACAGCCCGCACCGAGCGCGAGGCCGCCTGCCGCGAGGAACGCACGACGCCTCATCGACCGCCCTCCGTCACCCGGAGAATCAACCCGTACTGCGTCGCCATGAACACCGCATCGCCAGTGATTGCCGGACCCTCCACGGCCGCGTTTTGGTCCACGCTGGAATAGAAGTACTCGCCCTCGGCTTGATTGCCGAGGTCACCCCACAGTTTTTCGCCGGTCCCGGAATCGAGCGCCCCCGCCGCTACGAACACGGTGCCATCGGTAACGACCGGCGCGCTCTCCATCGGGACGCGGCGTGATATCGTTCCGTCCATACCGGCGAGGTTCACGAACCGCCACCGCTCGGAACCGTCGTCCGCGGAGAGGGCGTAGACGTTCTTCGAGGAGACGTAGACGGTCCCGTCGTGGACGGCGGGCGCGCTGACGACTTCGCACCCCGAATTGAACCGCCACCGCCGCGTCCCGTCCGCCGCATTCACGGCGTGGAGAGTGGTATCGCCGACGAACACCGTACCGTCGGCGACGACCGGTGCCCGCGGCACGTCGTAACTCCCGTATTTCGGTCGGTACTCGTACCGCCATCGCTCCTCGCCGTCCGAGCGGGACAGCGCGATGAGGTTCCCGGCGTCGGTGGACGGCCCGTCTCCCTCGCCGATTCCCGTGGTGACGTACACGGTGTCGTCCGTGACCGCCGGTTTGGCTCGTATTCGCCACGTATTGTCGGAGAGGAACGACCCAAGCGACGTGAGCGTGCGCTGTCCGAACCGCCAGTGCAGTTTCCCGTCCATCCGGCAGAAAGCGTGAACCGACCCGTGTCCGTCGCCGACGTAGACGTGGTCGCCAGCGACGGCTGGCGTTCCGACCGGTGCGCTCGTCGTGGTCCGCCACCGAACCGAACCGGACGCGGTGTCGAAGGCAGTCAGCGCGCGGTCGTTCGAACCGACAATGACGAGGCCGCCAGCGACAGCCGGCGTTCCCGACCCGCCCTCGGGGAGCCCCGCCGCCCATCGGAGATCCCCTGTGGTCGCATCGAGGGCGAGCAATCCGCCCTCGTCCGTATCTCTCGAACCCCTTGGAAGCCCGGTTGCGACGAACACGGTATCGCCCGCGACCACGGGGCTACTCGTCAACCCGTCGATTATCCAGTCTTTGTCCACCGCCGGTTCGGATTCTGCGACGTCCCAGAGCTTCCACTCGGGAACCGTCGGGTCGCTTCGGGGGACGTTCTTCACGGAGGAGTGGCCGGCGTTCGTCGGCGACCCGTGTGCGACGGGCCATTCGTCCGGTGTCCAGTCGAGCGAGGCGGGGGCGGAAGACGAACTGGCGGCGCACCCAGCGAGCGCGCCGACCGCTCCGACGCCGAAGGTGGCGAGGAACCGCCTTCGACCGGAGCGCTGGAGAGGCATATCAGTTTCCACGGTTGTCACGCCCGCTATATGAGCTTTCTGTGACGGATAGAATGACCGCCAACAGCTTGATACTCGTGTCAGTCGATACCTTTCCCCTCCAACCTATGTCCCAGAACCGACGCCCGATATACATCGGGACCGACCCGGAAGAGGCGACCTGCGACCGCCACGGGAAGATGGAGCGACAAGCGCCGGTCGTCACCTTCGACGGGCACGTCCACGCGCTCACGAACCCCGTGTCCGTCTGTAACTGCCCGGAGTGCTGTCTCGAAATCGCCCGCGAGAACGGCGGCCCGAGCCGATCCGAACAGGACGCGTTCGAGGCGTGTTGGCGACAGTTGGTGGACGCGGAGTGGCGAAACGGACTCCAGCGGTTGTTCGTCGACCTCGGGAGCGGCGTGGTCGACGAGGACACGATTCGCATACACGACCAATTGGACGACGACGAGGTTCCCGATTACTTGCGCGAATCGGGCGACTGGACGGTGCAGACGTCCGGGAGTTCGAACGCGGAATGACGGTCGTCGCTGCGAAACGGCCCTGTTTCCGCCCGATATACTGAAGGGGAACGGGATTGACTCCGAATCCCATGGTGTGTGTTCGTCAGATACGGAACCGACCACGGCACGGGTGAGTCGCCATGACAGGCCCATCGAGCGACCCGTCCCGGCTCTTCAAACTGCTTCCCATCCCGGAAGCGCGAGTCCTACAATCGACGTTTCTCCTCGTCGTTCTCGTCTTCGTCGTTTGGGTGCTGTGGAAAAGCGCCCCGCGACTGAAGCGACGGATTCCCCCGCGCGTCGTCGACGTCATTCTCCTCGTCGTGAGCGGCGCCATCGCGCTCTTCATCGGACAGCGTGCCCTGTCGCTGTGGGCAAGTGCCGCGCCGAACGCGCCGAACGTGGACGTCTTCGGTCAACTCACCGGATTTCGAATCGCCGTCACGCTCGGCCTCGTCGTGGCGGCCTACATCGGGTCGGGGATGCTCGTCCGTGCAGTCGACCGCTTCACCAGCGAAACCGGACAGCTCACCGGGCATCAGGGGGAGGTTCTCTCCCGACTCACGGAAGTCGCGGTGTACCTCCTCGCCGCGCTGTTGCTGTTGAGCGTCTGGCGGGTGGACGTTCGTGCGTTCCTCATCGGGGCCGGATTCCTCGGCATCATCATCGGTCTAGCGGCGAACGAGACGCTGAGCGCGCTCATTGCGGGGTTCACGCTCATGTTCTCGCGTCCGTTCGAAATCGGCGACTGGATAGAGGTACCGCTCGAAAACGGAGAGGACACGGATGGCATCGTCACCGATATCACGCTGTTCTCGACGCGAATCGAGACGTTCTCCGGGAAGTACGTGGTCCTCCCGAACGACCTCGTGAGTTCGAACACGCTCGTCAACTACGGGCGGAAGGGGCGACTCAGGTTGGAGGTGGAAGTCGGTATCGACTACACCACCGACCCGGAGCGTGCCATCGACGTGGCGAAACGGACGATGTCGGGGGCGGACGAGGTACTGAACGTTCCCCAACCGGACGCCGTGCTGACCGGATTCGGCGACTCCGCGGTTATCCTCGAACTCCGATTCTGGATAGACCGACCCAGCAGTCGCCGTCGCTGGCGGGCGATAACGGCGATCGTCACGGCGGTGAAACGCGCCTACGACCGGAAGGGGATCAAGATTCCGTTCCCGCAGCGGGAAATCGCCGGGCGCGACGAAACCGGCGGGTTCCGCGTCGTCACCGACCGAAGGGAGCGGCGGTCTGGGCGCGACAGGCGGGACCGCCGGGACCGCCGGGACCGCCGGGACTACCGGGACCGGCGCGAGGGAGGCAGTGGTTGACGCGAGCGACGAAAGGGACGTAACTGACGACGGGAGAGCGAACGGAACGGACGACTCCCCCTCAGCGACGACACTCACCCCGTCAGTTCGGGGAAGAAACGCCCGTGGAAGTCGAACGGAATCGGGTGCGGAACCGTCGCCCGCGCGAGTTCCGCGAACGAATCGCCGTCGATAACGACCACGGACGAGCGCTCCGTCTCGGGGTCGAGTGCGACCGTCAGGACGACCCCCTCGTCCTCGCGCTCACCGTCGGGGTTCGGCACGAAAATCGGTTCGCTGAAATAGCGGTCCTCGGGGTCGTCCGCGAACTCGACGGCCCTGCCGGTTTCGGTGTCGATTTTCGCGACCGCCTGCGGCCACGTCGTCATGGGTTGGTCGGGCGACTGGGCGTAGACGTAGCGATGGTCCCGACACCAACGGGCGGGCGAAACCGTCGGTAGCGCCATCCCGTCGTGGATTCGCTCGCGGTCGACGGTCGCCCGTCCGTCCGCTCCGAGGGAGACTCGGAATCGCTCCAATCGACCGCTCAGCACGTCGAAATTACCCTTTCTGAGGTTGTCGAGGGACAGCGTCTCGATGGCCGTCGCGTCCGGAATGGTTTCGAGGTCGATGACGAGAGCGTCGCCCTCCTCGTAGGCGTTCGCGTGGTGGAAGCCGAAGAAGGCCGCCGCCCGCGGGTCGGCGACCACTTCGCCTCGTTCGCGGTCGATGACGATAAAGCGCGTTCCGCGCTCGGGTTTCCACTCGAAGTTCTCGATGAACGGACCCTGGGCACCGGGTTTGAGGAAATCGAGCGGGTTCACCACGAGCGGAAATTCGGTGAGGACGACGTAGTTCGGCGTCAGCGCGAAACTGTGCATGTACGCCGGTTCGTCCACGGGAATCGAACAGATGCGTTCGCGTTCGGTCGGCGACGACATCGAGTGGACGTGATAGTGACATCGTCGCCCGAACGACGTCTCGAAGTTCACCAGTTCGCCCGTCTCGGGGTCGCGTTTCAGGTGTGCACAGGCGAGGTTTCCGGTCGGTACCGGGCCGTCGTACCGGACGTGGTCCAACGTTTCCAGCGTCTCAGGGTCGAAGGCGACCCACCGCGGTAGTTCCGTCAGCGCGAGGTAGTCGTCGCCGATTCGCTCCGCGACGATGTTCGCGTTGTCGTAGGGTTTCTCGAAGAGGAACGCCCGCAACCGCTCGCGGAGCGTCGTGTTCCCCGTCGCGAACCCGCTCTCGAACGACCCGGCACGGGCGGACTCGTACGCGTCGGTTCGAAGGAATCGGTTCCGGTAGGAGACCTCCCCGTCGCCGAAGGTGAACGCGTGGAGCATCGCCAACCCGTCGAACCAGTGGTCCACCGCCGAATCACCCATCTCGAACGCGCCGGGGCCGTTCCGTATCAACGTCCCCGAGAGCCACTCCGGGACGCTCCCGGAGACGGGACAGTCGTGGTCGATTTCGTCCGTCAACGTGTGAAAACCGAGGGAGGACCGGGCGGTCATTACGCGCGTAGACGCCCCGATGACACGTAATCGTTCGGTCGATAGTTCGTCACGGACGGCGGAGCGTATCCGTGTCGCAGGAATCGTTCGGCTCCGGACTTCAGCCGAGTTCGTCCAGACAGTTCCCGCAGTAGTCCGCGTAGTCGGGGTTCACGGCGTCGCAGTTTCGACAGCGGACCTGTCCGCGGTGTGTCGAACTGGTCAGTCGGGACCCGCTCGCGCCGCCGAACCCGAACATCGCTGCCGTTATCGGCGAGTCGGGAACGGGGCCGAACTCCCCGTTCATGGTTCGATTCATCAGGTCGTCGTTTCGGAGCGCCATCAACCCTCGCCACAGTCCGAGAAACAGGAGCGTGGGGCCGACGATGACCACGCTCGCGACGAACACTCGGAACGCGAGTTCGAGGTTCATGTGGTTCGTTAGCACCCATACCACTTAGCGTTATAATTCGACGGGGAATCGAGGACAGGTTTGCGATGACAGCACTGTATAACCGGCCTATCCTCCGGCACGTTCACCATTGGTTATACTTAGGACGGTGACGTATCGGTTTGCCACGATTCACATGTCCGGTCGCCGCTTGCGTTCCTCCCGGTGGGTGTACGTCGTCGCCGCGGTCCTGACGGTCGGAACCGCCGGAATCTACCAGTTCTCGTGGCCGGCGATTCGGGGGGCGCTCGGCACGCAGGCGAGCGCATCCGGGACGGTGCTGGGCACGATATTCTCCGTGATGATTGTCTCCGAGACGCTCACGGCGTTTCCCGCCGGTTGGGTCCGTGACCGGTACGGGCCGCACGTCCCGCTTCTCGTCGCCGCTCCCCTGCTGTTCTGTGGCTTCGTCGGGGCCGCCTTCGACCCGACGCTTCCCGCGCTCTTCCTCTGGTTCGCGCTCGGCGGCGGCGGGATGGGAATCGTGTACGACATCGCCATCAACACGCCGTCGCGGTGGTTCGTCTCGCGGCGCGGAATGGCGACCGGCGCGGTGAGCACGTCGTTCAGCGTGACGAGTTTCCTGCTCATCCCGTTCATCGAACGGAGCGTCAACGCCGACTTTTCGACGACCCTGTTCGTGTTGGGCGTCGCCGCCGCCGCGACGTCGCTCGTCGCCGCGCTCGTCATCCGCGATCCGGAGAAAGGGAGTTCGCCGGGCGATAGTTCCGACGATTCGTCGGACGGCTCCGCCGACGATTCACCCATCGACTCTCCCACCGATTCGCCGTCGAACGGTCCAGACGTGACGTGGCGAACGATGGTCCGAACGCGTCGATTTTGGGTCCTGTACGTCGTCTTCGCCGTCGCCAACGGCGTCGGTCTCATGCTCGTCGAGAAGGTCGTCGTGTACGCGATGGAACTCGGGTTTTCGGCTGCGGCGGCCACCTTCGCGGCGTCGCTGGTCGCGCTCGGGCAGGCGTCCGGCGTCATCGTCGTCGGCACAGCGTCCGACCGAGTGGGCCGCATTCGAAGCCTCGGCGGGTCGCTGGTCTGTTGTGCCGTCGCCCTCACCGCATTCGTCGTCGTCGGAGGACTGGACGCACAGTGGGCGTTCGTCGCGCTGGCCGGCGTCTCGATGTTCTTCAGAAGCCCCCCGTTTTCCATCCTCCCCGGACTCGTCGGCGAGTACTACGGCGAGGAGTACTCCTCGGAGAACTACGCGGTGATGCTCACGGCGAAACTCTGGGGCGGCATCTACGGCGGAATCGGAACGAGCCTCCTCGTCGCCGAAATCGGTTGGTCGCCGACGTTCCTCCTTGGAGCAGGATTAGCGTTCGTCGCCGGGATCGCCACACTCCTCCTGCTCCGTTCCGACTGACGATTCGCTCGCTCGTCGTTCGTCTCCTCCGTCGCTGCTTCCATCCGTCACTCCGCTCCGTCGGTCCGTTGAACGACGGTCCCGTCCTCGCCGACTGCGACCCGACGGGACGCCCCGACGGATATGCCGCGAAGTGCCCCGGACGCAGGCGTGACCGTTCGGTCCCACCCTCCGTCCGTGCGCTCGTAGACGGCACCCGTCTCGCCGCAGGCGGCCACCGACCCCTCGTTCGCCGAGACGGCCCGAATCCCCACACCCTCGTCGAGTCTCGTCGGCGTCCACGGGTCGTCCCCACCGCGGTAGCAAACCCCGTCGTCCGTCGTCACGTAGCACGCGTCGCCGGTCGCGGCCACGTCGGTCAGAGTGCCGTTTACGTCGTCGATTCCCACTCGGCGAAACGTCTCGCCGCCGTCGTCCGTCTCGAACACGCCGTCGTTCGTGTCACAGAGGTAGCCGACGGACGTATCGGCCATCGTCGCGGCGGAAATGCTCGACCCGCTTCCGGGCTTGAACGGCGTCTCCCACGCGATCTCGCCGTTCCGATACCGCCCCCGGAGTACCTGTCCGGACCCGTTGGCGAGCAGTACCGTCTCGTCGTCCGCCGTCCCGGCTACCGCGAGGGCCGTCCAGTTGTCGGTGATATCCGCCGGAGCGGAGCGATCCGTGTGCCGGTTTTCGGTCGAGTCGAATCGTCCGAGCGCACCGCCGTCCCCGGCGACCCACACGGCATCCCCGTCCGCCGTCGCATCGACGCCACGAAGGTCGGCCCCGCTCGTGTTCGGCCCGTCCTCCAGTTCGACATCCCACTCGTCCGACTTCCCTTCGCTCCGGAGGAAAATTCCGTCTTCGCCGACGGCGTACGCCGCGTCTCCGGCGACGGCGGTATCGAACAACGTCCCCTCCGTCGGCGTTTCCACGGACGTCCACGTCGGTACGGGGGAGTCGTCGCCGTCCTCCTCGGATTCGGCGCTATCATCGGCGGCGTTTTCGTTTCCGCTGGCGATATCTCGTTCGTCGTCATCGGAGAAACGCTCGGATTCCGGGGCAGCGTTCGAGTTCGGACTCGGGTCCGGGTTCGCTCCTCGAAGGTAGAGGACGACCGGCGGGAGAACGTAGATTCCGACCGCGACGATGGCGAACGCTCTATTGACGAACGTCAGCGTTCCGAACGCGGTCAGCCCCGCCGTCGCCACCGCGTGAATCCACGTCTTCGTGTAGCGCCGAAAGAAGGGCACGAACCCACGCTCCGAGCGAGTCGAATTTGCCATCGTTCGGGTAATGCACCCCACCGTGTTGAGGCTTTTCGCCGGAAACGGTTTCGGACGCCCGCGGGTGTGCCGTTCACTTCACGCTGTGCATCAGTCGGAGGAGTTCCTTCCGATAGGCGTCGCCGCTGCGGTCGAAAACGACCCGAAGCATCTCGTCCGTCGGTCTGATCCCCGCCGTGAACAACAGCGTCTCATTGGGTTTCAGCACTTCGAGATAGAGTATCGTCTTCACGCGTCCGTCCGACGTGACCGAGGGGAGTTCGTAGACGGGCGAGTTCGGACGGGTTATGTACTCGCTCGCGTCGTAGTACGCTTCGTACTCGGCGACGGCCTGCTCGTCCGTCGTTTCGCGCTCCGACGGCGTCCGTTCTCGGATGTCCGAAAAGCCGAGTCGCCGAAGGTTCGCTTCGAATCGGTCCTTCACGATACCCGTCACCAGCGACGGTTGCGCGAGAATCGACAGCGGCGAGTCGAACGTGACGCGGGTCGCCATGAACGCGCCGACGATACCGTCGAAGTTCCCCCGAACGTATCGGTCGAGCGTCGATGCCAATCGCGGGTCCTTGTAGATGAGGGTACTCGTGTAGGCGTCGCCCAACGACGTCCCTCCCTCGTCGATTTCCGTCCTGTCAGTTCGCTTCTCTTCGAGGGTCCACTGCCGGATGGCCGGCGACGTGATGACCGGTTCCCGGTACGGGTCGCTTTCCTGTGCGGTGCCGACGCCGCTTCCACCGATTCCCCCTATCACTGCCCCCATTTCGCCCGTTCGGGCGAGAAACCGCCTTCGGTTCATGCGAACGCAGTATCGAGCGGCAGACACATAATCGCCACGGCCTCGAATCGCCCCCGAACGGCCGTTTCACTACGCTCGTTACCTCGTCACGTCAGCGGTGAGATGCTCACCAGTCCTCGTTGCCGACCGGGTCGCGCGTCTCACAGTACGGACAGCGGTTGCGATAGCGCTCCAAGTTCCGTCCGCAGTACCGACAGTTGTACCCGCCTTCCGGCGGTTGCGACTCCGTCTCGGACGACGATGACGACGTTCCCGGTAACATCCCTGCCCGGTAGGCGAGTACGCCGCCGATGACGACGATACCGCCTATCAGCGCGACGAGAACCAGCGTGTTGTCCGTGCCGGGCACGTAGGGCACGTCTCGGAGCTTGTTCCCGCCGAAAACGCCTCGTCCGGCCGAAAGGAACGTCAACAGCAACAGGATTCTGAGGAGTCGCCATCGGCCGGGAGCCCTATTCCGCATGCTCCCTCCCTCGGTTCATACCAAAACTCGGGGACGAGCGGGGATAAGCGCTCGGGAAACCGAAACGAACGCCGGATGTGCCAACTGATAACGCGCGTCAATTATATGCCCTTGAAGCGTAAAACCGGATTAAAGAATATTATCATTATAAATCATAATGTTTATATTCGAGACTGCGGACCTCCCGATGTGGTGAAACGCATGTCAGTACACGCAGCAGGCTCCTCGGAACACATCGGAATCGCTCGCACGACGACACGACCGACCACGAGACGACGACAGTTACCACCCACATGACCGACCGAACTCGATACGACCGTACAGACGAAGAGGCCCCGCTCGTTCCGTTCATCGGCACGCCGGGGCGTAAACGACCGACGACGGACCGACCGACCATCGAACGACCCGCGACGGACGAACGGCGAACCGGTGACCGACGGACCACCGGAATGCCCTCCGACCGCCCACAAACGGCGTTCGACGACGAACTCACGCGCGAACTCCAGACGCTCCGAACGCAACTCGACCGAATCGAAGCCACTCTACACGACAGATGATACCGAATACCGACACGACCACGAGAGACATCGAGAACCGCGCCGGAAAGGAACTCCGCGAGATGCTGAATTCGCAAAACTACGTCTTCGCACCCGGTCTCTACCACGCCCTCGACGCACGGTTGGCGGAGATGGCGGGACTGGACGCCGCGTACATGAGCGGCTACTCGACCGTCCTCGGCCAGTTCGGCTTCCCGGACTTGGAGATGGTGACGATGACCGAAATGGTCGAGAACGCCAAGCGAATCGTGGAAGCCTGCAACCTCCCCGTCGTCGCCGACTGCGACACGGGCTACGGCGGCATCCACAACGTCCGTCGGGCCGTCCGCGAGTACGAAAAGGCGGGCGTCGCGGCCATCCACATCGAGGACCAGACGACGCCAAAGCGCTGCGGTCACATCGCGGGTAAGCAGATCGTCTCGCGCGAGAAGGCCCGCGCCCGCTTCGAGGCCGCGGTGGACGCAAAGCAGTCGGAGGACACCGTCATCATCGCGCGAACCGACGCCTACGGGTCGGCCAACGGCGACTGGGAGGAACACCTCGAACGCGGCCGCATGTACGCCGACGCGGGCGTCGACATCGTCTGGCCCGAGATGCCCGACCCGAGTCGGGAGGACGCGGTGGAGTACGCCGAAACCATCCACGAGACGCACCCCGACCTGAAACTCGCGTTCAACTACTCCTCGTCGTTCGCGTGGTCCGAGGAGGACGACCCGCTCACCTTCGAGGAGTTGGGGGACCTCGGCTACAAGTACATCTTCATCACGCTATTCGCGCTTCACTCCGGCGCACACAGCGTCTACGAGGACTTCGAGCGACTCGCCGAGGACGACGAGCGGGCGCAGTTCGACCTCGAAGGCAGATACCTCGACCACCCCACCGAATCGCACCACGAACTCTCGTTCGTGAGTCGGTATCAGGACATCGAGACGCGGTTCGACTCCGAGGCCCGCGAGCGCATCGAGGAGTCGGAGGGCTTCTCCGAGGACGAGGCGAGCCCCATTACTTCTAACTCGGAGGACGACGAAGAGAAGGTCGCCTCCGAGCAAGGAGACGACTGATATGAGCACACAACGACGTCACGACCGCGAGTTCGTGCGGACGTTCTTCACCTCGCCGACGGCGCTGGAGGGGGAAGACGACTCCGCCAAGATGATCCGGAGCGCGGCCCAGCTCCGCGGCATGCAAGCACCGGACGTGTGGGTACCCGACAACGAGGACGCGACGGCCCCGTCGATGCGCGAGGAGGGTGCCGACAACATCGTCGAGGTGGTGTCCGAACACGGGGCCGACTTCCCCGGCGAAATCCACCCCCGCATCGTGTGGCATCGGGACAGTCCCGGGACCCGGTATCGGTGCCTTCAGCACCTGCTTCGAATCGCGGACCCCGAAAAAGGGGCCATCGAACACATCGACGGCGTCGTGATTCCCGAAGTGGGCGGCATCGACGACTGGAAGAAGGCCGACGAGTTCATCACCATCGTCGAGAACGAGTACGGCCTCGACGAGGGAAGTATCGCGATGTCCGTCATCGTCGAGAGCGCGGCGGCGGAGTTGGCGATGGGCGAACTCCGCGAGGAGATGGGCAAGCCCGACAACAACCTCGAACGCCTGTTCATGCTCGTGGACGGCGAGGTGGATTACACCAAGGACATGCGCGCGATGACGCCCACCGGTGGACTGCCGCCGTGGGCGGAGTTGCGCCACAACACGTCCCGCGGCGCGAGCGCCGCCGGTCTCATCGCCGTCGACGGTCCGTACGACGACATTCGGGACGTGGAAGGCTATCACGAGCGCATGACCGACAATCAGGCCAAGGGGATGCTCGGCATCTGGTCGCTGACCCCCGGTCAGGTCGTCGAGGCGAACAAGGCACCGCTCCCGCCCGAAACCGGTCGCTGGCTCATCGAGGCCGACGGCGAGGGGACGGAACTCGACGAACAGGACGGAACGCAGTTCTACGACGGCGACCGAATCGGTCTGGACGAAACGGACGGCGGCTACACCCTTCGTATCGGCGGCGACGAGCGCGAACTCGACGAGGACGAGTTGCGCGAGGCGCTGTTGGACGCGACCGAGTACGTCCCGAGTATGGACGACATCGTCGATTCGATGGAGGAGTTCGAAGCGGCGAGGGAGGCCGGAACGGGCGCTATCTCCATGACGCAGTCGGCGACGATAGTCATCGACGGGACCGAAATCGACATCGAGAAGGACAGGATGTGGGACGAGGCGACCTATCAGGCCGCGATGACGCCCGTCTCCCTGTTTCAGGACGTGTACGAGAACCGCCCGGACCAACGCGAAGCGCTCGCGGAACTGTACGGCGAGGACGTCGTCGAACGCGCGACGAACGTCGGGTGACCGCTCGGGGGTCGTCGACGGACGACCGAACGGCGTTGGAACGGAAACCCCCCCGCTGGAACTCCTATTTTCGCCACGACTGTGCGGATCGAGATGCATCGACTCGATCGCGGGGACGAAGGGATGACATCGCAGACGCTGCCATAACAGTAACCATTAATAGTGAAGAACCCGACGAGACAATCGCAATCCATGTACAGAATACAGTGTGAATCCTGCGGGCAGATCGGTTTCCATCCATCACGCATCGGAGCGGAATCACGGGCGGAGTCACATATCGACGATACCGACCACGATTGCGTCATCGAAGCGATGTAGGTCGAAACCGCGAGCGCGGAACCGAGGGCGGATCGATGGTACGACGCGAGAACCGTTCCTCGATGAGGACGGCGGACCGTCGAAAAGAGCGTCCGAGGTTCGGCGATCACCCGTTTTGCGGTTTGAAGATGTCCGCGAGTCGCCCGACGAAGGAGTTGCCGGCGCGTCCGTCGTCCACGACCTCGTACTCGCGTTCGAGTTCGTCGTTTTTCGTCACCCGAAGCACCGTCAGGTCGTCGTCCGCGAGGAGATCGCTCGCGCCTTCGCCGGCGATTTCCCCGGACGTCGTGACGAGCGCCGCGCGAGCGCCGATGTCCGCCGCGAGCGCGGTCAAAGCGGCGATATCCGTCTCGTCGGGTCGTTCGTGAACGGCAGCGACGACCCGGTCGTTCAGCAAGTCGTCGCGCGCGAACAGGTGAACGGGAACCTCCTCGCCCGTTCCGTCGGTGACGACGGTGTCGATTTCGGGGTGAAGTTTTCGCTCCTCGAACACCTCGGCGAGGGCTTGGCGGGCGGCGAGTTGTTCGTCGACCCACGCGGCACCGCGTTCGCTCAGGAAGTAGCGGTACAGTATCCGTTCGATGGTTTGGAGCGGGTCCGAAACGTGGCGGCAGTCCCGGCATCGCAACCGATGTTCGGGCGTTTCGAACACGTCGCCACACTCCTCGCAGACGTGCGCGGCGTTCGATTCGAGGTGTTTCAGCGACTCCAGTTCGGCGTCACAGTTCGGGCAGACGACGGCGTCGTCACCGACGAACTGTTCGCGCAGTCCCTCGTACCCACAGTCGGGGTGTCGAAACCTGTCCGTTCGAATCGTCTGCGGGGAGTCACAGAACGGGCAGGCCGTGGTGTACTGCATCCCCTTCGATTCACAGCGGGGACAGATGTACTGTTTTTCCTGAAATTCACGGTAGAGGAGGTCTCGTTCGGCCAGCGCCTCCAGCAGTTCGAAGGAGCGGCCGTCCCTGTCGTCGAGGTACTCGGTCGCGTCGGGGTACGTCACGGTTCCCGTCTCGGTGTCGAGTATCGGTCGGACCTCGTCGAGTGACCCCTCCCGGAGGGCGGTCAGCAGTCGGACTGTTCCCGGTGAAGCCATGCACAATCACAACAGCGGCCATCTATTTAATTATCCTCCAAGATACGATCGTTAGTTAATGGTTGATGAGGTAGTTCCGGGGAGGGTACCACCGTGCGTTTTGAGAAGGTGGTCAGAAGGTCCTTTTCCCTACTCCGACTCGTATGTGATAGGTCACCGGTGAACGAACCGCGACCACAGCGGTCAGGATAGGAAGGGGAAGACAGATGAAAACCACAATCCGGTACGGTGACGAAGCGAGCAGCGAACCGGCCATCGAGGAGACGAAGTACGGTCCGCCACAGCACTCGATGCGGGGAGGCGACCCAGAAGGGGGACTTTACGGCGCGCCGCAACACGAGACGGACGTCGTGGTGAACGCGGAACCGCGGGAATCGCGTGTCTACCGACGATATTGGGAGGCCGCGTACGACGCTCGTCCACGGTTCGTCCCGGGGCGACGGACGGTGGTGTCGCCGTGACATCGACACGATCCCGCGACGGATTCGTGACGGAGTTCCCCGAACCGTGTGACGACTGCGGCCGGAAGACGGTTCACGAGGTAGTGATAGAGATTCGCACCGAGAACGAGAGAAGCGACAACGCCGCGTTCTCCCGCGAACCGTATCGCGTGAGTACGTGTACCGGGTGTGGAAGGGAGACGGCAGTTCGAATGAACAACGTCCAGACGCGGTGAGAGTCGGACACAACGGGGTTCCGAAGGGAGAGCCTACTCGGTATGCGTCCCCGAATAGCTCGTTTTGAATCAAAAATCGGCACGGTTATGCCATCGTAGTTCCAGGTATCAGCCGAGCGACGTATGGGAGCAGTACTCACACTTGTGGATTTCTGGGAAGGGGTCCGATGGCTCGGGGAGTCGGTTCCATTTTTCACCGTCCTCCCGGGTTTCATCGGTATTTTCGTCCTGCTGTGGCTGTTCGTACCGGAACTAGCGATTCGACGCCCGACACCGTCCCCCGACGGCGAGTATCGGTTCGACCCGGACGACTTCGAACCGCGGTGATTCGACGGAATGGTCAGAACGTCTTTTTATACCGACCGCCGAACGATGGATGAGGAACCGGCGATCGACCGAACCGACACACCATGACGCACAAAACACTCGGCGGACGGCGCGAGGAAACGGACGCACCGACCATCGTCTTCGCGGTAGACGAGACGCCCGACGAACGGTGTCCGAACCGGGCCATCATCGCGGACATCACGCGGGACGACGCGTGGATCGCGGCGGACAGCGGGGAAACGACCGTGCTGGTCGAGTGGCGGTAACAGGGTAACGAAACGCCGAGGACCGTCTATTTCGGGAGCGATACGGCCGTTTTTCCCGCAATCACCCACACTATCTCAATTTTGGAATGCGAAACGGATTTGAGAACCACTAAGTGTGCGGTACCTGTACACCTTGCCCGAAGGATGTTCGAAACATGACCGGGCGCGACGGGACGACGGCGGGCGACGGATTGACGCGAAAGCTCGGGCTTCTCGACTGCGTCCTGTTGAGCGTCGGCGGCATGGTCGGATCCGCCATCTTCGTCTTTCCCGGTTCCACCGGGCGGTTGGCGGGTCCCGCTTCGACGCTCGCGTGGGTCGTGGCCGGGCTGTTGATGATGGTCATCGCGCTCTGTTACACGGAACTCGCGCTCGCGTTCCCGAAGGCGGGCGGCCCCGCCGTCTTCCCGGCCGAGACGTTCGGCCGGAACCGGACGGTCCGGTTGTTCGCCAGCTATCTCGAAGGGATCTGTTACTGCGTCGGCATGGTGTTCAGCATCACGATTTCGGCGCTCGCCATCGCCCAGTACCTCGGTATCGCGTATCCCCGCACGCAGGGATACGTCGTCCCCATCGCCCTCGTCGCCATCGCGCTGAGTTTCCTCGTCAACCTCGTCGGCGTGACGAACACGAGTCGGACGAACCTCGTCCTCTCCGCGGTGTTGCTCACGATACTGCTCGTGTTCGTCGCTGGCGCATTCACGCGCCTCGAACCGACCAACTACGACCCCTTTTTCACGAGCGGCCCCGCGAAGTTCTTCGCCGCGGTGCAACTGGCGCTCACGGGGTACGGCGCGTGGACCGCGATTCCCTCCGTCGTCGAGGAGGTCAAACAGCCAGCCAAAACGGTTCCGCGGGCGATTTTGGTCTCGCTTCTCGTCACGCTGGTCCTCTACACCGGCGTCGTCGTCGCACTGCACGGCGTCGTCGCGCCGTCCGCGTTCGTCGCCGCGAACCCCGTGACGACGGTGCCGCTCGGCGTCGCCGCGGCAGAACTCGGCTTCCCGATACTCCAGCAGTACCTCCTTCCGCTCGCCGCCATCGTCGCCATCTTCACCACGATGCTCGTCGGGACGATGAGCGCGAGTCGCGTCGTCTTCGCACTCGGGCGAAACGGAACCCTTCCCTCCCCCTTCGCGGCCGTCCACTCGCGGTTTCAGGTGCCGTGGGTGGGGCTGATGGCGGTCAGTCTGGTCGCGGCGGCGCTGACCACGTTCCCGAACTACTTCTACGAACTCCTCGTCATCGCGTCGGTGGTCGGGACGGGCCTGCCGTACGCTCTCAACATCGTCTCGTTTGTCGGACTGCGATACTACCGCACCGACGTGACGCCGCCGTTTCGCGCCCCCGGCGGCTACGCCCTCGCCGCCGTGGCGTTGGTCGCGCTGAGCGTTTCGATGGTCGGATTGGGTTCGACGGAAGTCGTCTGGTCCGTCGGAAGTCTCGTCCTCATGTGCGGGTATTTCGTCGTTCGGTATCTCAAACGGCCGGACGTATTTCGTGGGCACGACGCGGCGACGGCGTGGGAGTGACGGACCGCACGCTCCTCGTCGATTGACCGGGGCGCAGTCGCGTAATTTCCGCGCCGATTACGGTTCGTTGTTTTCGAACCGCCACCTAATTAGACATCCGTTATCGTCCTGCGCTTACTGGTTCGAATATATTAGGAAAGGAAGCTCTACACCAGGGAAAAGACAGATCTGTTACCCTAAAATAACTTTAACACCCTCCTGTGAGTGGCGGGAAACGATGTCTGGAATCAGAAACTCACCAGAGATTCCCCAATCTGTCCCGAAGCTAGAAGCCGAACTCATCCGCGATGCGTACGAGAGAACTCGGCAGGGCCGTCGGGGGGACGACGGCATCGACACCGGGACATCTCTCGACCTCTCCCATGTGGACCGGCGGGCTTTGCGACGGCGACTCGTAGACAGCGGTGTCTCGAAGGAAACGATGACGGCGCTCGGTTTCGACGCGGGCGACGACTAACTTCGATTTCTTTGCGGTTCGTCCCTTCTTTCGATTCCGTCGGGCGAGAAGTCCGAACGAGAACGACGGGAACCGAATCGTTTCGACCGACAGTCGCTATCGAGTAGCGGCGGTCACTCCATGCTCCACTGAACGAGTCGTTTCGATCCGGAGTCGGTGTACGATAGCGCGACCCTCACGTCGAGCGACGAGATCGCATCCTTCGGCACTTCGAAGGGGACGGTGATCGACGACGTGCCGCCGGCGTTCACCGACGACGAGACGTACCCGTCCCACTTCTCCTTCGCCGCGTCGGCCACCGCGTACTCGTCGCCGTTCGCCCGTATCGTCGCCGTCGAGTCCTCCGGAAGCGACCGGGACGACTCCGCGGAGTTCTTCGCCTCGAACGTGAGGAGGACGTACGTCTTACCGTCATCCGATTTCGCTGTCGTTCCGTCGTGTTCGTAGGAGTCGGACGTGTCGGCCCCCGTGACGGCTACTTCGAGTCCGTCGGAGATGGTCGCGTACTCGCCGTATGTGACCGTTCTCGTCCCCGCAGTCGTCGTTCCGGATGATTCCGTCGTGGTCTCCGAGGATTCGGTGGTCGTCCCCTCCGACATTTCGGATGCGGTGGTTTCCGTCGTCTCACCGGTACCGGTCGCCGTCGAACTGGAGTCCGTTCCAGTGGTCGTCGAACCGGTATCGTCTCCGCTGGAGTTACAACCGGCGAGGAAGAGCGTGGTCGTCGTTCCAACACCGGCGATAAACGTGCGGCGTTTCATACCCGGCGGTTGCAACTCAGGGTATTTCTTACTATTGGCCATTTTTATACTATAGAATTAAATAGTTAATAAAATATGTACTGATAGAACAATTATTTTGGACGGGCGGTTATCGGATCGTGGATAGGACGACCTCGTCCGTGGCCGTTTCGCCTTTGTCGTCGGTGACTTGGAGCATGACTTGGTAGTCGCCACACTCGGAGAGCGACAGTTCGATCGATTCGCCGCTCCTTTCGAACGAGCCGTCCCCGTCGACGTCCCACGTGTATTCCGCGATGTCACCGTCGCCGTCCTCCGAGGCGGATGCGTCTAGCGTAACGGTGTCGCCCCGTTCGAGCGACCCGTCGGTCGTGTTCTCCGGGCTCGTTTGGATGCGCGCGACCGGTGGCTCGTTTTTCTCCTTCCCTCCGTCGTTTCCGCCGTCGTCCCCTTCGTTTCCGTCCTCGCCATCACTTCCGTCGTCTCCGCCGTCATCCCCACCGTCGCTTCCGTCGTCGGAGGAGGTGAGCACCTCCTCTTCGACGAGTTGCTGGACGATTTCGGTGTGCCACCGAACCCGCTTTTCGAGGGGCGTGTCCTTGGACGTGGCCTCCACGAGGAATCCGACGGCGTCTGTATCGCGCGCCACCTTGTGCGTGAGGAGTCCCGTCGGTTCGTTCGAGGAGGAGGAAAACGGGTCGACCGTGAACTCGTAACCGTCCCGTGAGACGAAGTTCTCGTTGACGTAGGAAATGGCCGCTTTGGCGTCGTCGGTGGCCGCCTCGTCCCACGAGGAGAAGACGGTCTGTCCGACGCCGCCGATCATGTCCCCGTCGTAGATGCCGATCGATTCGTGTAGATCGATGACCGTCTCCGGTTCGTACCGCTCCACGACGTCCCAGATGGCGCGTGCGAGTTCCGTCTCGGGTTCCTCGCCCGTCGGGAACTGGCGGTTCAGATCGACGCCGCCCGAGGCGATGCGCGAGTCCTCCTCGACGGCCGCCGCGTTGGCCTTCGGAATCGCCACCAGCGTTCCGCGCTGGATGTCCCACTCGGCGACGTCTCCGGCGGCCTCGTAGCCGCCGTTCTCGTTGCCGTGCATTCCGCCGACGACCATCACCGTCGGCCCGGATTCCTCGGCGGAGGTGACGAACACCGTCGTCTCCTGGTCGGTTCCGCTCCGAATCGTGAACGAATCACGCGATGCAGTTGTTTCGCTTTGACCACTCGTCGCCGTTACGCCGAGTCCGAGCAATCCCGCACAGCCCGCCGCCGTCAGAAACGTTCGTCGTGTTGCAGTCATTACTTCCCAATCGTGGGTCGTAGCGGGGGTTTATTGACTTTTGGTCCGTTTTCAAAAATATGTGCCTGATACGAATAATCATCCAATTATATCCGGTAATATATGCTAATTTCTCATAGCTATCAGATCATCCCGAGGTATGTAATCTTTTGTGAAATTCAGGTATCTACGCGACCGAATCGACCGGTTTGCAGCGACCCGAACGGTTATCCCCCGTTCACTCCCGGTTTTCGCATGCACGTTTCGTTCGAGGACCTCGAAACGCTGGTGGAAGCGCCGGGCGCGCCCGGGAACGAATACGCCGTCGCGGACCGATTCGCCGACCTGATAGAACCGCACGTGGACGACGTTTCGTTCGACGTGATGGGGAACGTCGTCGCCACGAGCGAGGGCAGCGACTTCGAAATCATGCTCGCGGCCCACACAGACGAACTCGGATTCCTCGTCGAGGACGTGGACGAGGACGGCTTCCTCACCTTCCACATGCTCGGCGGGCACTACAAGGGGAACCTGTCGGGCCAGCGCGTTCGTGTCGGCCCGGACGGCGTTCTCGGCGTCATCGGCCCGCGCTGTCGACACTTCATGAGCGACGACGAGAAGGATGCCTTGCCGGAATCCCTCCGCATCGACATCGGCGCGACGTCGCCCGAGGAAGTCGCCGACATGAACGTCGAACCGGGCGATTACGCGATATGGGACTACGGCGTCTCCCGACTCGGAAACGACCGAATCACCGGACGGGCGTTGGACGATCGAATCGCGCTGGCCATCCTCCTCGCACTCGCCCGCGAGGAGGACGTGGACGCGACGGTCCACTACGTCGCCACGGTGCAGGAGGAAGTCGGACTCCGCGGTGCGCGGACGGCAGGGTATTCGTTGGACCCGGACGTCGGTATCGCGCTCGAAATCTTCCCCGTGGACGACTATCCCGCCGGGCGGGACGACGGCGTGAGCGCGACGGTGGACGGCGGTCCGGTGGTCGAGTTCGGGGACGGGACCTCCGAATACTTCTTCGGCGGCGTCATCGTTGACCGCCAGACGAGAACGTGGCTCCGCGATGCGGCGGACGCGGCGGACGTGGACCTGCAACACGACGTGATGCTGACCGGGACGACCGACGCTACCGAACTCCAACAGGTCCGCGGCGGCCGCTACGCGGGTGCCATCGCGGTTCCGTGTCGATACACGCACTCCCCGGTCGAGACCCTCTCGATGCGGGACGCGAACGAAACGGCCGACGTGCTGTTGTCCGCGCTACGGCGCGAGTTCCCGAGTCGGGACGAAATCCGTCGGCCGCGATAGGTCCGTCGTCGTCCCGCAACGTTCACAACGATTCTCCGACGGACCGGTATGCGACGGGTCCGAGGACCACAGCGCGGTTGGGCGAAGATAACCCTCGGCGTCTCGATACTCTTTGCGGTCGGCGTCTTCGTCTTCCTCTCGGTGCAGGGGTCGCCGATTCGCGGTGCCGGCGTGGGCCTCCTCATCATCGTGGCGGGGGTGTGGGAGTGGCGACGGAAACGAAGCGACCGGATTCGTGCCGAACGCTTCGAAGCCGAAGCGAAAGAAAATCAGCGGAAACGCCGCTAGTAGGGGCTCAATTTTCCGACGCATCGCGGCCGACTGCGCGGTCGAGACGCGCGCGGAGTTCGTCATCGAACTCGTGTGGGTCCGCTTCCGCCGTCGATTCGCCCGCGGAATCCGGTTCGGTGGCGTTCGGATCGGAGTCGCGTGAACTCCCGCTCCGCCCGCGAATGCGACGCCAAAGGACGCGTACACCGCGGTCGAGGGTTCGGCCGAGAAACGAGCCGATTTTGCGACCCAGAAACGCACCCAGTCGCGCCCCAGCGCCGCGTCCGTCGGCCTCCCGCGATTCGGTCCGGTTCGAGTCGGCGTCGTCCGTTTCCGACTCCGGCGGTGCGGAGAGGCCCAGTTCTATCGGCTCCAATCCGAGCGCCAGTTCCTCGATGTCGGCGGACACCCCCGTGAGTTCGAGCGTCAGTCCGCCGAGGCGGAACTGACGCTCCCGCCGCTCTCCGTCGGCCATCGAATCGGCGACGGTTGCAGTGCGCTCGTCCCCATCGTCGGACCCCTCATGTCCCTCCTTTGGCATACTGAATCACATCGGACGGTCGCCCGACTGTACGGCCCACGACGGGGTCCTTCCTGTATGCTTCGGCCGACGAGCGACGGAACGGCGAGACGACGGGTCGGTCCGACGACGCCGCCGCGACGGCCACTTCCCGGTCGTGGTTCGCCGCCACCCACCCCGCGGAACATACCGACGCCGCTCCCGATTTCGTCCATCCGAGCGGTTCACGGGAACTCCTGCAGTGCGCTCTACCCGTGCACGGATTTCTCCGAACCAAACGTACATCTGACGGGACGTCAATCGTGAACCCTACCACGTAAAATGACAACACTACCCACGACGATCGTCGGCGATGCGTACACGAGCACGCGGCACTGGGACCTCCTCTGTGATCTCGTCGACCTCGACAATCGGATGGCCGGACAGGACGGGGAGGCCGAAGGTGCCGAACTGGTGAAGGAAGCGTTCGAAGCGAACGGCCTCCGTGATGCGACCGTCACGGAGTTCGGCATCCCCGGTTGGTGGCGCGGGTCGAGCGGATTGACCGTGGAACACGACCGCACGCACGAGTTCGACGCCCAGCACGAAACCGTGGCCCTCCCCGGAACACCGAGCGGCGACGTCGAGGCGGAACTGGTCGACGTCGGCTACGGCCGCCCCGAGGAGTTCGAAGAAGCGGACATCGAGGGCAAACTCGTCATGGCGTCGAGCATGACCCCGGGCGATTACGGGCGCTGGATTCACCGCGCAGAGAAGTACGGGGCGGCGGCCCGCGGCGGCGCGGTCGGGTTCCTCTTCCGCAATCACCTGGACGGAAATCTCCCGCCGACCGGGAGCATCGGGAAGCGGGACGGTCCCGGCGACATCCCCGCCGTCGGCGTCTCGAAGGAAGTCGGCGACCGACTCGTTCGGTACTGCGGCAGCGGCGAGACGACGGCCCGGCTCACCGTCGACTGCCGAAACGAACCGACGAACTCCCGCAACGTCGAGGCCGTCGTCGGCCCCGATACGGACGAGGAAGTCCTCGTCACGGCACACGTCGACGCTCACGACGTCGGTGAAGGCGCGAACGACAACGGCGTCGGCACGGTTCTCGTCGCCGAAATCGGCCGCTTGCTGGTCGAGATGGAAGACGACCTCGAAACGCGGGTTCGTTGTCTCGTCTTCGGTGCCGAGGAGGTCGGCCTGTTCGGCGCGTACCGCTGGGTGGAAACACACGACATGAACGCCGTCAAGTGCATCTTCAACATGGACGGCGCGGGTTACTCGCGCACCGCCGACGTGTACACGCACGGGTTCGACCCGATGGGCGAGGCGTTCGCGGAGGTGCGCGACGAACTCGACGTTCCGGTCGAGATTCACGACGGAATCCGCCCGCACAGCGACCACTGGCCGTTCGTCCAGAAGGGCGTCGCGGGCATGCAGGGGCGGTCCGTCGCGGGAGAAAGCGGACGCGGATGGGGCCACACGCACGGCGACACGTTGGACAAACTCGACGTCCGCGACCTCCGCGACCTCGCCGTCGTGTTCACCGCCGGCGTGTGCAAACTCGCGGAGGCGGACCGGGAAATCCCGCACAAATCCGTCGCGGAAGTCCGCGACGCGACGGTCGAACAGGGGTTCGAGACGGGGATGCGAAACTCCGGAACGTGGCCGTTCGACGGCGATGAAACGGCGGATTCGGGACCGGCCCCGGGGGCGGACCGATGACGGTCCGACTCGACTACGAACCGTACGACCTCGGGGGTATGACGTGGGAGGACGCCGAGGAGGCGATTCCCGACGCCGATTTCGTCGTCCTCCCGACAGGCAGCGTCGAACAACACTCCCTCCACCTCCCGGTGACGGTGGACACGCTCCGTGCCGAATCCCTCTCGCGGGAACTCGTCGAGGCGGCACCGGACCACGACCTGTCGATGGTTCGACTGCCGACCCTTCCCTACGGCTACTCCGAACATCACATGAACTACGCCGGGACCGTCACGCTGTCGAGCGACACCTATCAGCGCGTCATCGAGGATATCGGCGAATCCATCGCGGAACACGGTGCCGAGCGACTTGCCGTCGTCAACTGCCACGGGGGGAACAACGCGCCGCTCACCCTCGCCGCGGACAGGATTCAGCGCGACCACGGCGTCAAGACGTCGCTCGTCCATTGGACGGATTTCGCACGAGACCGATTGGAAGAGCGGTTCGGCGAGGAATGGGGGCACGCGGGCGACCACGAGACGAGCGTCATCGAACTGTTCTATCCCGATCTCGTGAAGACCGAAAAGAAGGAACCGCAGGTCCGAACAGCGCGGTTCGAGGCGCGCAAGTACACCTACTTCGACGACATCACGGAACAGGGCGGGCGCGGCGACCCCACGCAGTCGGACCCCGAGTTCCTCGAAGACGTCGTCGCCGAGACGACCGAAACCATCCTCTCGGCGCTGAAATCGGACATCGAACAGGAATAACGGTTCGTTCGAGCGGGTCGTGGACCGTCCACCGCGTCCGGCCCGACGTGATTATTGGTTCAGTTGGTCGTCCAACCCCCACTCCTCGGCCCGCCGTTCGGCCTCCGCTCTCGCACGCTCCCGAATGGCCGCTATCTTCTCCTCGTCTTCGAGGAACGCTTCCACGGCGCTCGTCGGGGACGCGTCCGTTTCGTCGATCGATCGGTCCGGCGCACGGTCCCGCGTTTTCGCGGCCAATTCCGGATCGCCGGCCAGTCGCTCGGCGGGCATCCCCGGCGGAATCGCTCGTTCTTCCCGTTCCTGACCCGTTTCGCGTTCGTCCGGGGAGTGTCGATACAGTTCGACGCTGTACGGTCCGGGGACGGCGAGGTCGGCCACCGCTTCGGGACCGCCGCGACCGGTTCCGGTGTGGTGGGCCGCCACGGGAACGCCGTCTTCGAGGGTCAACACGCCGTACCCGTCCCCGTCGAGGAGGAGCGAATCTTGCGGTTTGAACACCGCACGGCCGGTGAGACCACGCTCCAGTGCGGTCGCCAGCGCTATTGCGGGGTCGCTGACGACGCGGGAGCGAACGAGTTCGCCGTGCGGTTTGGTCATGGTGTGTCTGGAATGACGGCGCTCCGGAAGCGTTCCGCAACGCGTTCCGATTCACCGGCCCGAACGTCGAGGGTCGAAGCCGCGGCGCGGTAGGCGCGTGCGGCGGCGCTTTCGGGCGCATGTGCGAGGAGCGGTTCCCCCGCCCGCCGCGCCGCCCGTGCCGCGTCGTCGTCGGGAACCGCGGCGAGCGTCGGTCCGTCGAAGTAGCGTTCGCTCTTGTCCGCTATCGGGCGAACGTCCTCGTCGTCGTGGACCTTGTTGAACAGCACGCCCGCGGTTCCCGTTCCGTAGGAGCGGGCGTACTCTTGGACCTTCAGGCCGTCGCTGAGCGACGGAATCGTCGGTTGGAGGACGACGACGATTCTGTCGGCGAGGACGATGGGGAGAATCGCGCTCTTGCTGCCGAGGGTAGCCGGTGAATCGAGCAGAAGGATGTCCGTGTCCGCCGCCAACGTCGCGACGACGTCCTGTAATCTGTCGGGGTCGGCGCGTTCGAACGCCGAGAGGCTGGTCCCGCAGGGAACGACGCTCATCCCGAACCGTTCGTAGACGGCCTCCTCGACCGATGCTCCACGGTCACCGATGAGCAAGTCGTGGAGCGTCGTCTCCACGTCCGTCAACCCCGTGTGAAAGAGGAGGTTCGCCATTCCAGTATCGGCATCGACGACGGTCACGTCGTACTCCTCGGCCAACGCCATTCCGAGGGAGAGCGTGCTCGTGGTCTTGCCGGTGCCACCTTTCCCGCTCGCAACCGCAAACGCCTCGACCATCGTTCTAGACTCCGGTCGCCATTAGTTAAAAATACATGCACTTCGGCAGGGAGAAAGAAGGGGGAACGAAGCTGGGATACTGATAAAAACGAGGAGTGACGTCGATTCGAGAGAAATCGACGCATAGCGTCGTCAGAGGAGACCAGACGATGCGTGCAACCGGTCAGGCGTGGCGACGCGGCCCGACCGGTCGGCAGTGGTCGGATGCGTGGCGAGCGGGTCGTCGAGACGAACGATACGTCGAAGTGTGACGTACGTCCATACTGGCCGAGTGGTGATTGGCAGTGGTGAGCCGTGTGCGTTTGCATCGGCGATCCGTCCGTATTGTACGCATCCGGACGAGATTACAATTTAGGTTATCTAAAAATTTTCTATCTGTTGCGCGGGTGTTAATTGTGTTCGTTTCTGAACTCATTCGGACATCGTTCTGAAACGAACACGTGATCGCACGTCGGATATCACTGCACCGTAGCGCAAGTTCACTCACGCGATACGCATCGTTCGCGATAATTAATACTCCATTACATTTATTATTGCAATTAATATATTTTATGTATTATTTAAAAAATTATAATTCAGAATAGATTCACTATTTGTATGCAATGTCGCAAACAAACACGATAGGCGATAAGCTGGCGAAGCACCCCCAACTGCTCGGCGTCCTGTGTACCCTCAGCGTACTGGTGATGCAGTTCGGAACCGTACTTGCGGGTGGCGGGGCGAACGGTGGGCCGTAATTAGTCCGACGTGAACAGGTCCGATTCGTCGCTCCAGTGTAGTTCCCCACCTATTTCTATCGGCAGTAGCTGCGTCGAGCAGACCGCACGCAACTGTTCGGTGGTCAGCACCAGCCTCGTCAGGGGTTCGGAGGCGAGATATCGCAGCCGTGACCAGACGTGGTCGAGATTCACGTGCGAACCGAAACCGAACAAGTCCGTCGGGTACGCGTTCACTTCGACGTCGAACCTGTCACCGTCCGTCCGCTCGACGCTGATGTGCCGTGGAATGCCTCGCTCGCTTTGGACCAGCGACAACCCGCCGTCGCCCAAGACGGTGTACTGATAACCGTGCGTCGAATGTCGCTGTGCGATGGACAGCGCGACCCGGAGCGGAAAACCACAGTTGAGAAGCCGTGCCAACGTCCGTCCGAGCTCCGTCGCCATCGGATTGCCGACCGGCGAGAGCGTCACGACGCCGCCGCGACTCCCTTTGGTGACGAGTTCGTGCCCCTGTTCGTAGGACTGACACGCGTTCAGGAGGAACGCGGAGGCGCCGACCTCCGAAACCGACTTCACGTCGAGCGGGCCGTCCGCACACAGGATGCCCGAGTCGTCGACGTGACCGATGTAGTGGACGAAGTCCGCCGACCTCGCCAGCAAGTCGGCGAACTCCTCACGCGACAGGTCGTAGTGGGCCGTCACGTCGAAGTCGAGGAGGTCACGCAGTCCGTACAGCTCCCGAACGGTGTCTTCCTCCATCATGCGTTCGTCGTTACAGACCACGTGGATGTCGATGGTGTCGTCGGACGGACGACGGTCGATACGCCGACGAAGCGCGCTCACGTCCAGTTTGTTGACCGTGAGCGGATACCCCGGTCCCGCCCACGCCTGCTCGATGACGTTCGACATCGGGTCCACCTGAAACACGTCCCGTTCGTCCACGGTGTCCCATCCGATCACACCGCGGGCCAACGCGTCCGACGACGGCGAGCGAAAGAACTCGGTCTGTGCGTCCGACATCGGTTTGATCGCCTTCGGCGTCGGCGTGTCGGGAATCCGAACGAGCGCGAGATCCTTCGCGAGATACGGGGTGTACTCGACGTTTTCGGCCGTCGGCGTGAGGTCGACACCCAAGCGCCAGTTCGGGATGTGCGATTCGAGCGTCCGGAACGGAACCGAGAGATACGCCGCGAGGCGCTCCGCGAGCGGCATCTCGTAGAGGTCCGCGAAGTCGAGGTCGACGAGGGGTTCGACCGCCTCGCGTTCGTGGAGTTCGACCGTGTAGTAGCCCTCCGTTCTGGTGAGACAATCGAGGAAGAACACCTGTCTGAGGGTTCGGTTGACCGTTTCGACGTAGCCGCCGGGACCCGTGAGCGACCGTTCGAACGACCCTGCAACGAGACGCGGGTCGCCCCCCGGAACGACCGATGCGCCGAGATAGTACGCGAGTGAAACGACCGGATACACGTGTTCTCGATCGGGCGGGACCACCAGTTTCACGTCGGTTTCGGGGGGGTCGAGGCTGGTCGGGGCGGCGAACTCGTCGCCGCGTTCGACCAGCGGCGGATGGCCGCGAAGCGTGGGAAACGACCGTTCCGGGGAGAGCGTCTTCAGCGCCGATCCGAACCGCGAGACGGCACGCATCGTATCCCGCACGTCGTCCGTGACGGTTATCGTCCCCGCCGGTCGGTCGTGAAAGGACCGCGCCCCGACACGAACCGCCGTCTTTCCGTCGAACGAAAAGCGAACGGTATCGTCCCGGTGTTCGAGGGTCAGACGACCGTTGACGAGAAAATAGAGTTTCATCGGCGTCGTGCTGAGTTCGACGAGATAGTCGTCCGAACCGAGGGTTCGGTCGCGTTCGTCCGACGTCTCGACTATCATCGTCCCGTTCTGTCCACGGAGCGCCACGGGAACGTCCTGCGGGATTTCGAGCGTCGGCGTCTCGATTTCGACGGCGGCATCGACCGGAAAATAGAACCCCGACGTATCGACCGGCGTCGGATGAACGGACTCGCCGGTGAACAACGCGAACCTGACGTTCTCTATGGCGTCGTAAATGTCGAGGCCGGCACGCTCCGCGTGTCGCCGAAACTCCATGGTACCCGTAGTATCGTCGCTTATGATAATTCTACCCAGTGTGTCGTCTCGTCGAGGTTCGGCACGTGCCAGCGTTGTTCGGCCCGTCCCGGCCGTTTTCGCAGTTCGATACGGGCATCGAACAGCGGCGATAGTTCCGCGACCATCGGGTCGTCGTCCGGGACGCGAAGGTGATAATGTGCCATTCCGCGGACGCCGCGAACGATGGCCGTGAGTCCGCGCAGGAACTGTCCCACCGAAACGAGGTCGTCGTTTATCTCCAGCATCCCGATCGAATCGAGTCCGAGACGCAGTTCGGCGGGCGCAAACCCGTCGTTTTGCTCCTCGTGTGAACTGATAGCCGAGACGACCTCCGAGCGAAACGTCTGGCGGTCGATGGTCAGTTGCTCGATGCTCGAACTGCGCGATGCCAGCCCACGATCCTCGGGTCGTCGGTCGATCACCCGCGTTTGTGGATCCTCGAAGGAGACCGGGAGATACGATTCCGCCGCGGGCGTCGACGGGTCCACGAGTCCGAGGACGCGTGTTCTCTCCCCCTGTCCGAAAAGCGTCCGACTGAACTCGGCGCTGGTCGTCTCGGGGACCTCGCCCGTGACGAGGAGGTTGCTACCGCTGGCCTTCAGACCGGAAAGCCACTCCGTGAACGTCACGTCTCGAACGGCGGAACTCTCGCCCGACTCGCTTCGAAACCTGAGGCGAGAAGTCATTGGTAAACTGAACGACGGAGGCCGAAATAAGGTTTCTGGAGGACGGTCCGTTCTGCCGACAAACAGGTGTGTTTCGATTCATATTCGGCGAATCGTATGAATCGCTCGTGGGGGCTTTCGAGGGCTGTTCTCTAGCGGTCGTTCCGAGAACGAAGTCATAACAGTCACGGGATTGCCACCTTACCAGCGAATGATGTTGGATTCCAAGTCACGGGGGAAGTAGGTCAGGGTCTCGGTGCCGTTTTCGGTGATTGCGACGGTGTCCGAGTGACGGTAGCCGTACGTATCGGTGTACAGACCGGGTTCGATGGTGTAGACGTGGCCGGGTTCCATCTCGGCGTCGCCCTCCTCGACGTGGTCCGACCAGCCGTGGTCGATGTACGGCGGTTCGTGCGCGCCCATGCCGATGTTGTGGCCGACGTGGTGGCGCGCGAGGTCGGAAACGCCCTGTTCCTCGTAGTAGTCGGACACGAGTTCGTCGACGTATGACAACGAAACGCCCGGGCCGAGCGCGTCGATGGCGATGGTCTGGGATTCGAGCATCAACTCGAAGTAGTGTTCCTGTTCGTCGGTCGGGTCGCCGACGAACATCGTCCGCTCCAGTTCGGAGTGGTAGCCGTCGACGTTCGCGGCGGCACCCGTGATGAGGACGTCACCCTCCTCGATTCGGCGGTTCGCGGTGTGGCCGTGGGGAAGTGCTGTCTGCGGACCGGTGATGTAGCCCGCGAAGGCCGGGCCGCTCCCGCGTGTGCGCGGAACGTACCGGTCCCCGAGCGTGTCGAGCATGGCGCGGGAGGCGTCCGTCGACGCCTGCTGGCTGGCGGTGGCCGGATGGACGCCGGGTTCGGTGTAGTCGGCGAGGTACCGATGGGCGAGGTTGCCCCATCGCGCGGACTCGCGGATGAGGTCGATTTCGGCGTCGGACTTCGCCCAGCGCATCCGGTCCACCCAGCTCTGCGTTTCGACGTCCACGAACTCCGAGAGTGCAGGGCCGCTGTAGCCCATCACGCCGGGTGCGCCGTCGGCGTCCGCCACGACGGAATCGACACCGAGTTCCGAGAGCATCTCGACGGCCACCGCGATCGGCTTGCCGCCGGGGTAATCGAAGTAGTGGTGAACCGCGTCGATTCGGGGGTTCGACTGAACGCGCTCGACTTCGAGGCGCGGCACGGTGATTTCGATTCGGTCGTCCGTGACGGCGAGGACGACGGGTCGCTCGGTCTGGATGTGATCGAAGCCGGTGAGATATTCGATGCTCGTCGCGCCGAACCAGACGCCGGCATCAGCGCCGTGGTCGCGTATCTCCTCGCGAACGGCGTCGAGACGCGTTTCGAACTCGGAATCGGGAAGCCGTGTGGACATGCAAGTAGATTCATAGGTACGGAGTAAAAGCGTTGACCTGCCGGAAAGGCGTCCCAAACCCGAACGGAAGTTCGAAACGCCACGTTTCCGTCCCTGTACCGCCGGCCTAATCGGGTTTCGAGGGGTATGCTTTACTGGTCGGATGGTGTGGGTGTGTCGAATGATTCCGTCCGACCTCGCGGTCCAAGCCGGGTCGGCGATACCGGAGCAGACGGTGCGGGCAGTCATCGGGACGACCGACACGGCGACGGTCCTCCAACTCCAGACCTCGCTACTGGCCGGACTTGCGCTCACGGTCGTCGCGTGGCTGGCGCTCGTGCTGGTCGTCGCTCACGGGCGCTACGTCACGGAGGCCGTCGCCGCGGGCGAGTACGAGAAGGGACCGTTCGCGGAGCGGGGGTCCGGGAAGGACTCGGACGCTAACGCCGACGAACGAGAGCGAGGAGGAGACGCGGAATGAGCGACGGCGGTTCGCCGTTCGGCGAGACGGAGGAGGTCGAGGGGGCGGATTTCGCCCGCGAACTCTCATTGTTCGACATCGTCGTCATCGGCATCGGCGCGATGGTCGGCGGGAGCATCTTCGTGCTGACGGGGTTGGCCGCGGGGGAGTCCGGCCCCGCACTCGTGTTGGCGTTCGCGCTCAACGGCTTCATCACCATCTTCACCGGAATGGTGTACGCGGAACTCGGGAGCGCCTTCCCGGAACCCGGCGGTGGTTACCTCTGGGTTCGAACCGCGTTGGGGCGCTCACAGGCGTTCATTTCGGGATGGATGAGTTGGTTCGCCCACGCCGTCGCGGGGTCGTTGTACATCCTCAGTTTCGGGTCGTTCCTGACGCTCATCATCACGGAGTACTTCAGCGTTGCGACGTTCGGCCTCTCGCCGCTCGACTTGCAGAAGCTGTTCGCGGCCTTCGCGGCCGCCGTCTTCACGTACGTCAACTATCGCGGTGCCAAGGAAACCAGTCGGGCGGAGAACGTCGTCACGGTACTCCAGTTGGCCGTACTGTTCGTCTTCATCGCCTCGGGCATCGCGGCGCTGGTCGGCGACCCGAACCCGGCCGTGAACTACGAACCGTTCCTCCCGAACGGCGTCGGCGGCGTCTTTCTGGCGATGGGGCTGACGTTCATCGCCTTCGAGGGCTACGAAATCATCGTCCAGTCGGGGCGCGAAGTCGTCAACCCGCACGAGAACATCCCGAAAGCGGTCTTCTACTCCATGCTGGTCGTCGTGACCATCTACATCCTCGTCGGCGTGGTTTTGCTCGGTGCAGTACGAATCACGCCGGAACTCCTCAGGACCGCCCAGCAGACGAACAGCATCGGCGGGAGTACGGTGCAGAACCTCCCGCCGAATCCGGCGCTGTGGCAGGTCCTCGGCCACCTCGGCGAATTCGGACTCGCACAGGCCGCCGGACAGTTGCTCCCCTACGGGACGCTCGTCGTCCTCCTGACCGGAATCCTCTCCGCGCTCGCGGCGCTCAACGCGACGACGTTTTCGAGTTCCCGCGTCGGGTACGCGATGGGAAACGACCGGGTGTTCCCCGACATGTTCAGTCGAATCCACCCCGACCACCATACGCCGCACGTTTCCGTCCTCCTCTCCGGCGCGCTCATCACCGTCATGGCCGTCACGCTGCCGCTCGCACAGGTCGCGGCCGCGACGGACCTGATGTTCCTGCTCCTCTTCTTGCAGGTTAACTACTCGATGATACGGCTCCGGCGCGAACACGGCGACGAACTCGATTACGGCTACGTCTCGCCGTACTTCCCCGTCGTTCCCATCATCGGCATCCTCACCAAACTCTTTCTCGCCGTTTACTTCTTCAACTACAGTCCCCTCGCGTGGTACATCGCGGGAGGGTGGATTCTCGCCGGATTCGGCGTCTTCTTTCTCTATTCCCGCGGTCGGATTCGGGAGACGGAAATCGCCCGGGAAATCCGCGTCGTCTCCGAGGAGCGCTACCCCACCGAGCGCTCGAACCGAGTACTGGTTCCGATAGCGAACCCGGAAAGCGCGAAACCCCTCGTCGAAATGGGTTGTGCCATCGCGCGGCGAAACGACGCCGAAGTCGTGTTGACGAGCATCGTGACCGTCCCCGTCCAGACGCCGCTCGAAGACGGACAGCGATTCATCGGCGATCAGCGCGAGATGTTGGCCGACGCGGTGCAGTACGCGCCGGACGACGTTCCCGTCCACCGAACCGTGACGCTCGGACGGAGCGTCGGACGGAGTATTACGAACGTCGCACGCCAACGGGACGCGGACCTCGTCTTACTCGGGTGGCGCGGGAGGCGAAAACGGACGCGGGAGAACGTCCTCGGGTCCACCCTCGATTACGTCGTCGAAAATCCGCCGTGCGACGTGGCGGTGGCGAAGGTGGTTCCGGACGACGAACCCGAGGAGGTACTGGTCCCCGTGGCGAAGGGACCACACTCGGCGTTTGCGACCGACATCGCAGCGGCGTTTGCGGAGGCGTGGGGCGCGGACGCGACGTTATTGCACGTCTTGGAACCGGACGGGAACGGGTCGGAGGACGTGATGACCGAACGCCAGTGGGAACTCGTCGAGGAGGGTCTCGACGTCTCGACGGTACTCGTGTCCGACGACGACGTCGCCGAGTCGATTCTCGCGTACGCCGACGAGGAGGGAATCGACACGATAGTCGTCGGCGCGGCCCGCGAGGGAATCCTCCGTCGAGTCATGTTCGGCGACATCCCCGAACGCGTGGGCGAACGATTCGCCGGGCGGACGGTGATGGTCAAGAAACACTCACCCGCCCGTTCCGCGATTCGACGATGGGCCGGGAAGTGGGTCGGTCGGAGGAAGGAGTAAACGGAGAAAACCGAAGCTAGCTGGCCGTAGACTGGATGGTCTGCATCCGGAAACCGACCGTAATACAGTGATAGCGCCGTCCGTTGACACGATGTATGATTTTTACATACGCCCGAAATCATATTGCCAAAGGCAATTGTCAAAGAACGGTAGTATCGGAGAGCAGTCCGCTCCCCGATTTGAACATCGTGAGACGGTCCGGGCGTGTGGCCCTGCGGGCCATTCCGGGCATGCGACTCACAGGCTCAAATGTGTCGGTTAGACGATTTTCGTGATACGGTCTCACTCGCGACGCTCGTTCGACATTCGTCACGAAAAGTAGTTCGACCTCCCCGATTTGAACATCGTGAGACGGTCCGGGCGTGTGGCCCTGCGGGCCATTCCGGTCATGCGACTCACAGGCTCAAATCGTGTCAGTCAAGTTTATAAAACAAATCCGCCCTCCCCGATTTGAACGGGGGACAAGTCGATCTACAGTCGACTGCTCTACCAATCTGAGCTAAGGGCGGGCACGCACTTTCACCTATCCCGGTCACGGACTTAAGAATTATTATTCTCCTCGGTGTGACCTCTACACGGAAAGGTTCAAGTATGTTAGACCCGGTATATCCGGAAACGGACGCATTCGGACGAAAAACATGAGTAAAATAACATTTCGGGCGGACGACGACCTCGTGGACGGAATCGAATCGCTCGACGCCTCCAAGAGCGAGGTGATGCGCGAAGCGCTTCGCGCATATCTGGACGCACCCGAGCAACCGCCCGAGCAATCGGACGACGAGGGGAGCCTCGATGCCGTCGTGGCCGACCGCGTCGACGAACTCGTCGAGCAGCGACTCTCCACGGAGAAGGCTCGAATGCGCGATACCGGACGGGACATCAACGTCAACGTGACCCTCGACGGTGCAGGGACGACGACGCACGAAGAATCGTCAGTCCGAACCGAAGACACGGCTCGACCCGAAGAACCGACGCGTCAGACGGCCGCCGACACGGAGCGGACGGAGAACGCCTGCCATCAGTGCGGCGAACACGTCGACTCGGGACACGTTTACTGTCCCAACTGCGGCGAAAAAGCGAGCCACCGCGTGTTCTGTGACTGCGGCGACGAACTCAGGTCCGACTGGGCATTCTGTCCCGGTTGTGGCCGACGAACGCCATCGGCAGACGTTTTAGACTCGTCGTAAAACGATTGTTTTACAATCGCCGTTAATTATATATGCTGGGACTATGTGGATACTTCTACGTAAGACGATTGTCTTACGCCATCGGTAAACGGTCGAATCCGGGAGTTTCGACCGCTATATCGGCGTAAGACGGGTAAAAACAACAACTGCGTGTCGTCTTACCAAATAAGGGGAACCTACTATGGAGCGCGTGACACTACGAATCCCAAAGCAACAAATCGAAGAAGTCGAACAGATGGTCGAAACCGGTGAATTCCCGAACCGAAGCGAAGCGATTCGGGCCGCGGTGCGAGACATGCTCAACGAGCATGACGAAGCCGGCACCGAAACCACGAACAAACGCACGTGGGCGAAGGTATAATCGATGCAGGATATCGTCCAAGAAGCGCTGGAGAACGCGGAAAGCGAACAGCGCGAAATGGAAGCGGCGACCGCCAATGACGAGTTCGGCGACCCGCGGATCGTCATCGTCGGGTGTGGTGGTGCCGGGAACAACACCATCAACCGACTGTACAACATCGGCGTCGATGGTGCCGACACCGTCGCCATCAACACCGACAAACAGCACCTGAAGATGATCGAAGCCGACACGAAGATCCTCGTCGGCAAATCCCTCACGTCAGGTCTGGGTGCGGGCGGGGACCCCTCGATGGGCGAGCGCGCCACCGAGATGGCACAGGGAACGATCAAAGAGGTACTCGGTGACGCTGACCTCGTGTTCGTGACGGCCGGCATGGGTGGCGGAACCGGGACCGGCGCGGCACCCGTCGTCGCCAAAATCGCCAAAGATCAGGGCGCAATCGTCGTCGGAATGGTCTCCACGCCGTTCAACGTCGAGCGTGCCCGCACGGTGAAGGCCGAGGAAGGTCTCGAAAACCTTCGCAACGAGGCCGACTCCATCATCGTCCTCGACAACAACCGCCTGCTCGATTACGTCCCGAACCTGCCGATCGGCAAGGCGTTCTCGGTCATGGACCAGATCATCGCCGAGACGGTCAAGGGAATCTCGGAGACGATCACCCAGCCGTCGCTCATCAACCTCGACTACGCCGACATGTCCACCATCATGAATCAGGGCGGCGTCGCGGTGATGCTCGTCGGCGAGACGCAGGACAAGAACAAGAGCGACGAAGTGGTTCGCGACGCGATGAACCACCCGCTCCTCGACGTGGACTATCGCGGCGCATCGGGCGGGCTCGTCCACATCACGGGCGGTCCCGACCTGACGCTCAAAGAGGCGGAAGGCATCGCGGCCAACATCACCGAGCGTCTCGAAGCGAACGCCAACGTCATCTGGGGCGCGCGGATTCAGGAGAACTACAAGAACAAAGTCCGCGTCATGGCCATCATGACCGGCGTGAAGAGCGCACAGGTGCTCGGCCCGACGACGCAGAAACAGGCCGACCGCTCCCGCGAAAAGATGCGCGACGTCGACGCGCAGTCGTACGACGCGAGCGACAGGGTCGAACAGAGCAACGGAACGTTCGGTGCCCAGAGCGACGGCGGCCGGAACGAACTGGAAAAGAACAACGGCCTCGACGTCATCCGGTAATCTAGAGTTTTCGTCTTTCCCTCGTCTTCCGTTTTTTGTCTCACTGTCTCCATTCGAGCGCGGCAATCGTTCCGAGGGCGATGAACCTCGTCGAGAAAGTACGTTTACAGTGAGTCACACCGCGTGAATCGCGTCCACGAGCGAACATTTCCGGCACATATCCTGCGTCGTGGGCGCGCCACAGCGTTCACACTCGTTGAGTTCGCGTTTGCCCTCGCCCGCGCCGAACTCTCCCGCGGCGAGTTTGGCGAGTTCTTCGTACCCGGCCATGATGGAGTGGCGCGTTCCGGGGTGGTTTTCCTCCAGCGACAGCATCAACTGCTGAATCTCGCCGCGATAGGCCTCGCTGGAGTGGGGACACTCCGTGATGTGCGCGGGAAGGTTTTCGAGGTGGGCGTACAGCGCGACTTCCTTTTCGGGCACGTCGCGGAGGGGTTTCGCCCGCGGGACGAACTCCTCCTGCTCGCTCCGCTCGTCGAACCCGGCCAGACTCGCATCGAAGTGCTTCGCCACTTGGGCGACGTCGCCCTCGAGGAAGTTCATCAGCGCCGTTTCGGCCTCGTCGTCCAGGTTGTGTCCGGTGAGGAGTTTGTCCGCACCGTACTCCTCGGCGTACTTCGAGAGCAGGTCCCGTCGGAAGACGCCGCAGTACGCACACGCGGCCATGTTCTCCGGGTCCTTCTCCACCACGTCATCCATTCGAAGGTCGAACTCCTCCTCGTAGCTGACGACTTCGTGTCGGATGTCGAGGTCGTCGGTGAGTTCGAGACAGGCGTCGAGACTCTTGTCCCGGTAGCCCTCGATACCCTCGTGAATCGTCAGCGCGACGAGTTCGATTCGCGGGTCCTCGGCGAACGTGTCGTGGAGGATTTTCGTGAGGACGACGCTGTCCTTGCCGCCCGACAGGCCGACGAGCCATACCTGTGGGTCGTCCGGTGTCGCCGACGCGGGCAACAGGTCGTCGTCACGGATTCGCCGTCGGAGTCGTTTCTCGACCGACCGACAGAAATGGTCGTCACAGAGATGCAGGCCCGAATAGGCCGCGTGCATCACGGCTTCCCGGTCGCACTTATCGCAGTCCATTACGTGTCGGTTGCGTCGCGGGGCGTTTCACGGTTTCGCTCCGTCATAAATCGGATGATGCGATAGCAAATCGCCGTCACCACACCAGCGACACCGTTTTTCCGGCCGTGAAAATCGCTTATTCGGAAATGGAAGTATATTTTTAGTTTTTATTTCTAGAAAATAAATATAAATTATTCTTGTTCGAACGTCTGTTTGGGTCAAAACAGATGACCGATACAAACCGCACGGGGACGGACGCGCGCCTCGACCGCCGTTCATACCTGAAAGCAATCGGAGCGGGCAGTGCTCTCTCGTTCGGGAGTGGCGTTGCTGGCGCGACAGCATCGACGACCGACTACATCTACGTCCCACACGGGAAACGAGTACGAAAGGAGAACGTAATCGCCCACGAGGGACCGAACCGAGACGTGTCTCCCGGAGACGTGGCGACGACGCGCACACAATCGGAGACGGTTACGACACAGAAACGACCGGTCGTCCCCGACGTGCATCAGTGGCTCGCGTACACCTACGCTGCGTACAACTCCAACGACGGAAACGGGTTCAAGCGATATCAGGGATACTTCGTCGTTCCGGAGTCACCGCCCGTTTCGGGGAATGTCAATTTCCTCTTCCCGGCGTTTCAGGACGAAAACGATACGACCATCGTGCAACCGGTTCTCCAATGGAACTGGGGTTCGTACACCGATCGCTGGACGTACGCGGCGTGGTGGGGGCCGGACAGCAGCGGGGCGTACCACCACGGGCCGGTCATGGCTGCCGACCCCGGCGACGCACTCTTCGGCTACATGAACGTCGACAACTCGAACGGCGGTCAGTGGTACATCGAACTACAGAACCAGACGAAAGGAACGTCGTCGGACATCGACACGGATTACCTCACGCTCGATTTCACACACGCGTTCACGACGCTCGAAGTCGCGGGCTACAACTGGGGAGGCTGTGACCAGCTTCCGGGATACACCACCTTCTACCAGCAGTCATACGAGAACTTTGCGGGACAGGGAGTGACGGTCAACTGGAGCGAAATCGTGAACTCGAACGCACAATGCAACGTCAATCCGGAGGTGAGTTCGTCGAGCAAGACGACGATCTATACGTCCTGAGTTCCGCCGTTTCACCGAACCGACGCGAACCATCACGGGTCGGCTGGCGGATGAAGGGCAAAACAGGCAAGTGACTTCGAATGGAAACGGCTAGCCAACGCCACGGGGACGGACAATGACCACCGACACAAGTCGTGTGGGGGATGTCGGATGCGCAGCCGTCTCCGACGGGGGAACCATGAGATTCGAACGAGAAACCATCGTCATCCAAAGTGGGTGAGCAAGTCGGGAGCGCACTCGGCGACATCGTACAGCAAGGGGAACCCGCAAGCCAGCAACACCCTGATTCCGAAGGGGGCGAAGGGATGGAACAGCGACGTGTTGCAACCCGGCCAGTCGTACACGCACACGTTCACGACGAAGGGGACCTACGACTACTACTGTATTCCACACAAATCGCTTGGGATGGTCGCCCGAATCGTCTGCGGAAAACCGGGCGGCCCCGCCGAAAGCGGGTCGATTCCGAGTTCCGACGAACCTGACAACGGGATAGTTCCGCCGTCGAGCGCCATCGTGAAGAAGAACTCCATCTCGTTTCCGTACGTTCCGAATACGGGCCACGGTGGGCCACCCGCCCTGTTTTGGGGCGGCATCGGGATTTTCTCGCTGACGAGCGTCTACCTGTTTTCCGTCTACGACCGGAAGTCGGGACGCTACGACGATTCGTCCGAAACGGACTTCGAAATCGCATCGGATAGCGAGACGGAAGACACCAGGGACGAGTGAGCCGCCAGTAGTTGTCGGCATAACTGATTCATAAGGAGAGCAGATGAGCGGACCGACGACTGCAACGGTTTCGGAGGAACGGCAGGATCCTGTTTCAGAGGATTTAATACCTGAATAATAATGTGACGGGGAGTTCGCATTCGACTATGGATTCGCCCTCCAACGACGCGCGACGTGATTTTCTCAAACTGACTGGTGCCGCTATCGGGGCAACCGGATTCGTCGGGACCGTGACCTCCGAGACGGGAACGACGGCGACAAACCGAGCGTGGCCGACGTTTCAACACGATGCGGGAAACACGGGCGTCAGTCCCGACGGGACGGACCCCGGTTCGGGCGCGTGGATAGACTGGAGCGAACGGGTGAGCGACCGCCCGCTTCTCTCGCCCACCGTTGCCGGCGGTATCGTCTACGTTGGCGACGTCACCGGAAAGTTAATCGCCTTCGACACGGACGACCGGGAGATACGCTGGACGACACACGCGAGGGGATTGGAACACGCACCGGCCGTCGTCGGGGAGACGGTGTACGCCGTCGGAACCGACCTCGTCGCGCTCTCCGCCGCCGACGGAACCGAACGCTGGCGATTCGAAGTCGGTATTGCCGAATCGTCCCCCGTGACCGCCGCCGACGGAACCCTGTTCTTCAAAACCAGCGATGTGAACGGGCAGGGGGCCTGCCGGGCGGTCGATGCCGAGACGGGAACGGAACGGTGGAACGTCCGTCTTCCAACGGGAAAGGACGCCGAAATCCCGAGCGCCGAGAACGTCCCCCCGGCGGTCGTCGACGGTGTCGCGTACTTCACGGACAAGGCGACGGTGTACGCCATCGACGCGGAGTCTGGCACACCCCTGTGGCAAACGGCGGTCGATAGCGTCATCAACCACGCGCCAACCGTCGTCGACGGTACCGTCTACGTCAGTGGAACGCGGACGTTCGCGCTCTCGGCCGACGACGGCCATACGGAGTGGAAAACCGACCTCGGCGACTCGGTACGTCTCGACCAGTCGCCCGCCGTCACCGACGACACCGTCGTCGTCACTGACGGCTCTCGGGCGCGGATTTGGGCGCTCGGAACCGACGACGGGGCGATTCGGTGGACGGTCGAAGGAAACGGCGGCTCCGCCGGAACCCCCGTCATCGCGGACGGAACGACCTACGTACCCATCGCCGATGACGATGACGGTCTCGTCGCGCTCGACCTGCACTCGGGCGACCAACGATGGTGGGTGCCGATTCGAAAGCTCGGTAATTCGTCGCTTCCGCCGGCCATAGACGAGGCCATCTACGTGGCCGGACGGGAGGGATTCCTCTACGCCATCGCCGACCCGGAATGGCTCGACTGGCAAGCCGACCAAATCGGGTCGCTCGCGGTCGGTGAAAACGTCTACGTCTCGAACGGGCGTGGTCACTTCTCCGCGCTGGACGCGAAAACCGGTTCGAAACGTTGGCGAGGCGAGGCCGACCGGACCCCGGTCACGGCGAACGGGGTGGTCTATGGAACGGACTGGACCGCCGTCGTCGCCTACTCGCCGAACGGTACCCAGCGGTGGCGCTCCGACCGTTCGAAGAAAATCACCGCCGGACCGGTGGTCACGGACGAAGTCGCCGTCGTCGGCGGAGACGGGTGGGTGACGGCGCTCGATGCGAGCACCGGCGCGTATCGTTGGACGACAGAGAGTGGCTGCGACGACTTCGGCCCGGTCGAGACGCTTTCCGTCCACGGGGAAACGGCGTTCGCAGTTGCTGACGGACGCGTCGTGGCTCTCGACTGTGATGGACGGCAATGGTCCGCCGGAAGCGGCGTCAACACCGTTGCTGTCGACGATGCGGTGTACGTCGGCACGGCGGACAACGAAGTGATCGCCTACGGTTTCGATGGAAGCGAACGATGGCGCGTGGCCCTCGATAACGGGACGGAAGTGACGAATCTCGTCGCGGACGACGGCCTCTACGCCGTGACGACGGCGGTCACGAGTACCGGAACTGATAGCAGGGAGTGGTTGGTCTCGCTCGATAACGGCGAGGAAGCGTGGACCTTCCACCCGAAGTTCCTCCCGTTCGGGTCCCTCTGTGAACCCACCGCCGCGGACGACAAGGTGTACATCGGTGCGAGCGACCGCCGCGTTTACGCGCTTGCAGCGACGGATGGGACGGAACAGGAGCGGTTCGAAACCGGCGGTGAAGTCACCTCCGTCGCGATTTGCGGCGACCGCGTGTACGCGACGAGTGATGGAACCGCCGCGTTCCGGCTGTGAGACTCCCGATTAGGGTGCAGAACAGCGATTCGGCCCCAGTTCGAGTTCGGTCGCTTCCTCCTCGTCTTCGGGTTCGTCCACGCCGCGATTGATGGCGATAACCGTCTCGTAATTCGGCGGTTTCTCCGGAACGTTTTCCGTGAGATGGGAGACGAACTCCGCTTCGGACAACTGGAGCACGTCGAGTTCACGCCGCACGTCGCCAATCGTCGACCGAATCGGCGCAGCGGGGTGACCGTGCGCGAACTGTCCGTCCTCGGTGACGGTGACGTGACCGGGCAGGACGACGACGCTGTCCGGATCGCTCATCAGCATCTTGTGCAGCGAATCGTACTGCATCTCGGCACCTTTTCCGACATCTTCGTCGCCGAACTCCAGTTCGGTTCGTCCGATGGAGTCCACGAACAGGGTATCCCCCGTGAGAACGGCCTCGTCGTTCACGAGATAGCTCGTGATTTCTGAGGTGTGACCCGGCGTGTAGACGGCCTTGATGTCCACCTCACCGACGCGAACCACCTCGTTCCGACCGATTGCATCGTACTCGTATTCGACGCCGCGTTTCCGGGCACGGTCGCCGAGGTGATACGGAACGCCGAGTTCGTCGGCGAGACGGCGACCACCGGAGATGTGGTCGGCGTGGATGTGCGTATCGAACACGTGCGTGATTTCGTAGCCGTGAGCAGCGGCCGCGTCGCGGAACTCGTCGATATGACGGCTCACGTCGATGGCTGCCGCCTCGCTGTCGCTTCCGACGAGATAGCCGAGACATCCCTTCGAACGTCGCTGGATTTGTACGAGTTCCGCATCGCCGCTCGTCTCGATGGGAACGCGTTCGTACACTTGGCTCCACGCTTCCATCCCGCCTTCGACGACTTTTACGTTCTCGAATCCGTGCGCTTCGAGTTCGTCCACGAAGTGCGACGACGAGATACCTTTCGCGCAAATCGTGAAAACCTCGTCCGTTCCGTCGAGCATCGACGCAACCGCCTCCGCGTCGTCCTCCGAAAGCGATTCCTCCGGGCCGAACGGGACGTTCGTCGCACCGTGGATGTGCCACGATTCGAAGCTCGATTCCGGTCGCGTGTCGAGGAGGGCGAACTCCTCGTCGGCGTCCTGCTTGTCCGCCAATTCCTCCGGAGTGATGGCTTCGACCATACGCGACGGTTGGACATCGACGGTGAAAATATTGTTGGGTGTTGGGCTAACAATACAATACAACGGTGCGGTTGGACGACGAGGGGGAACATCTGCCGTTCACCCGTTATCCCGTTCCATCGCACTTATCCACGTCACCCCCGAACCGAACACCGATGGAGCGAAGCGCGGCAATCGAGCGCGTCGAGAAAATCGTCGAAACGGTCGAAAACGACACCATGCCGGTCCCCGTCCGGGAGATATGGGTGTACGGGGACGTCGCTCTCGGACTCGACCCCATCGACCGACTCGACGTGTACGTGACGAAGGACATCCTCCTCCGCGGTGACGACGCGGACCGCGAGGCGGAGTTCGTCGATTCTCACGGCGTGAAGGGCATCGGGAAAACGGTTCGGGCGGAGTGGGCCGAGGAACACCCCGACCTGATTCGAGCGAGCGAGAACGGCTACACCGCCCCGGAGAAGTGTCTCGCGGCCCATCTGCTTCCGGACGACGAACCCGTTCACCTCGAAGTCTGCAATTCGAGTTTCGAGGACAACGTCACCCAACGTTTGCGCGGGGCGATGGCACGCGAGGCCTACGAGCAAATCCTCGACCCACGAGGTGTGTGCCTGTGGGTCGACGGCCAGCGAAGCGAGGAAGCGTTCCGCAAACTACGCGAAGGGGAGTTCGCCTTCCCGACGCTCCCGGGCGCGCTGGAGATGCTCGGAATGGACGAAGGTGAGACCGAGAAAGCAGCACAAGCCGTCGAATCCTACCGACGGCGACAGGAGGGAACGACGGTTCGCGGCGACGTCGTGTAGCGACTGGGCAGTGGCGAACAGGTGGCACGGCTTTTGCTTCGCGCGAGGGAGCGCCACACAACCGCCTCGACCGCTCGCGCGACGGAATTTAGGTCACGCCGGGCTTGGTCTCGGCTTCGTATTTAAAGGCTCGTAGAACGGTCTCCGAAGAACACCTCCATTTCTCAATCTATTTCTCAAACCCGTCCTCAAACCGGAAGGTTCCGTTTCGCTGGACGACTTCCCCGTCGACTTCGATGAACGAGTCTTCGCTCATGTCCACGATCATATCGACGTGGGTGGCGCTCTCGTTGAGGGGTTGTCCGTCGGGGACCGTCTCGCCGATGGCTTGCCCGACGGCGAGGTGAATCGTGTCACCCATCTTCTCGTCGAAGAGCATGTTGTATGTGAACCGGTCGATGTCGCGGTTCATGCCGATTCCGAGTTCGCCGAGTCTGCGCGCACCGTCGTCGGTGTCGAGGACGCCGGCAAGGACCTCCTCGTTCTTCTCGGCGCTGAAATCGACGACCTCGCCCTCCTCGAACTTCAGCCACACGTTCTCCACGATGTTCCCCTGTCGAACGAGCGGTTTGTCGAACAGTATTTCGCCCTCGACGGAGTCGGGGACGGGTGCGGTGAACACCTCGCCACCGGGGAGGTTCTTCTCGCCGTAATCGTTGACGGTTTTCATTCCTTCGACGGACATCGCGAGGTCCGTCGCGTCGCCGGAGACGATGCGTACCTCGTCGGCGGGATCGAGGAGTTCGACCATCCGCTGTTGGTGTTCCCGTTGTTCGTCCCAATCCTTGTTCACCGCGCGGTAGACAAACGCTTCGTAGGCCTCCGTGCTCATCTCCGCCAATTGGGCATCGCCCGGCGCGGGGAACTGCGTCCCGACCCAGCGTTTTCCCATTCGTTCCCGCTGGATGGGTGCGTTGGCGCGCGCTCGTGCGGCGGTCTTCTCGGTAGGGACGTCGCTCGTCTCCGCCGTGTTCTCGGATCCTTTGATGATGATCACCGCGTCCGTCTCCTCCAAGGCCGCCAACGTGTGGTCGAGGAGTTCGATGTCGTCCGCGTCGCAGTTCCGTAAGAACGCCCGGTCCGCCCGCGGGCTTCGCATCGAAAGGGACGGTTTGGCTCCCCGTTCCCCGAGTTTTTCGTACAGCGCGACGGCGAGGTCCTCGGCGACGACAGGGGCCTGAATCTCGACGGTATCGCCCGTCGAGATGCTCACTGAGTGGTCGACGATGACTTCGGCGTGTTCCCTGATTCGTGGGTCCATGTCGGTTACGAGACGCGTTACCGTGAAAACGATTGCAGTTTAGATTCGACCGGCGGTGACGTAGAAGGGAACCACTTCGGCGCGTCGATAGTCGTTTTCCTGCATCTGGCTGACGACGGCGTGGCCCATCTCGCGCCACTCGGTGCGCAGATCCTCGTACTCGTCAGGCGACAACGGGCCGACGAGCGTGTCCCGTTTGTCGGTCAACGCGTCCGCCGTCGCCTTCCGCTTCGCGGCTTCGACGTCGCGGGACGAGTACGGCGGTTCGACCGTCTTCGCGTGGTGGTGCGGTTGGGTGGTGATTCCGTCGAGTCCGGCGGCACGGAAAACCTCGCGCGTTCCCTCTCCGCCGAGCGTGATGTCTGTATTCGTCCCCGCGACGTACGCCTCGCGCGCCCGTCGGGAGAGGGTTCGTTCCGCCGGAACCGTCGATTCGACCGACACCGAGGAGTTGTCGGGTTCGATCGCGGCCACGAGGTCCGAGGAGACGCGGGCGAACTCCCGAACCGCCCGAACCGGGTCGGGGAGGTTGATGAGCAGCGCCTGACAGACCACGAGGTCGAAACAGTCGTCCGGAAACGGCAGGCGATGGGCGTCACCGGCGACGCAGGGGACGAACTCCTCCGCCACGGAGAGGAGGCGCGGGTCGGCATCCGTTCCGACGACTTCGCCCGGCGTCTCCTCCGCGAGGACGCGAGCGAGTTCGCCGGTGCCACACCCGATATCCAGCACTCGCTGCCGGGAATCGAGGTCGAGGTTCGAGAGGGATTCGCGTGAGTCCCACATCCCGTCCCGCGTTCGTCGGAGGTAGTCGGCGGAGAACTCGCGCATCGTGGGTCGAATTTTCGCGGGCGGCGTGAAAAGCGAGGCGGTTCGCGGGGGACAGGTCGGAATACGGAACACAATATCCGGGATACCAACGTTGATACCACACCCAACGCCTACGAGTAGACAGTGTCATCACGTGCTGACTTTCTCGCCGGGGTTCGCGTCGCGCTGCCGATTACACTCGGTATCATTCCGTTCGGGATGGTCGCCGGGGTCGCCGCCGTCGACGTCGGAATTCCGGCGATACACGCCGTCGCGATGTCGGTCCTCATCTTCGCCGGTGCATCGCAACTCGCGGCGACCGAACTCATCGGCCGGAACGCCCCTCTCGCGGTCGTCGTCCTGACCGTCCTCGTCGTGAACCTCAGGATGATGATGTACAGCGCTTCCATCGCGCCGTACTTCGAACGCGAATCGGCGCGGTGGAAAGCGGGACTCTCGTACCTCCTCACCGACCAGGCCTACGCCGTCTCCCTGCTGAAGTTCAGAAACGACGAGACCACCAGCAGACGGTGGTACTTCCTCGGCGTCGGACTGTCGTTGTGGGTCGTGTGGCAGGCCGCCACCGTCGTCGGAATCCTCCTCGGCGCGAGCGTTCCGGAGGGCTGGCACCTCGAATTCACCATCCCGTTGGTCTTCCTCGCCGTGCTGGTTCCGGCGGTCACCGACCGTGCGACGGTAGTCGCGGCGGCCGTCGGCGGCACGACTGCGGTCGCGGCCAACGGCTTGCCGTTCGACCTCGGCCTCGTCGTGGCGGCAGTCGTCGGCATCGCGGCCGGGTACGCCACGGAGGAGGTGGCCTGAGTGTCCCCCGCACCGACCACCGACTTCGACGCGGGAATGCTCTGGCTCGTCATCCTCGCCGCGGGTATCGGCACCTACGCGATTCGCGGGTCGTTCATCGCCCTGTTCGGGCGGTTGGACGACGTTCCCGAGGGAATAGAGCGCGCGCTCAGATTCGTTCCCGCGGCGGTCCTCGCCGCGCTGGTCGTCCCCCAGTTCGTGTACACCGACGGCGCGCTGGCGCTCTCGCTCGACAACCTCCAGTTGTTCGCGGGCGCGTTCGCCGTCGTCGTCGCGTGGCGCACCGAGAACATTCTGGCGACCCTCGTCGCCGGAATGGGCGCGCTGTGGCTGTTGAGCTACCTCGCGTAGTCGTGTTTCGCGCGTACCGCTTTTTTTTGTGTAGTCGCGGCGGGCGTCCCTCGGTGGTCCGTCGGCGGTCCTACGAACTGCCGACGGTTCGCCAAATCGTCGCGGCGAGGGCGATGACGACGCACGCCGCCGCAAGCGCCGTCACGACTGAATTTCCGGAGGAGTCGAATCGCCACCCGAAGGCGAGATAGCCGACGAGTCCGACGAGGAACGCGAGGAGGCCGAGGAGCCGGAGAGCAGGGGATTGGGAACGCATAGCATACATATCGTCGCTTATCCAACAAAAACCTGTCCACGTGGCGGGATGCGGGCGGGACGGTTGTTCGGGTTCGCTTTCGTTTTTCTGCGATGGTTCGAGCGATCGCTGGGAGCGTCCATACCGCTTTCTCCCCCGCCTCCGCATCTGCATCCACACCGCCGTCCGCCCCCGCCTCCGCACCGCCGGAGTCCCCACACCTCCCCGCCAGCGCGGCGATGCGCTCGCCGCTCGCATCGCTCACGACTCGCGGACACGTGCTGGCGCAACCATTCGGTTGTGAAGTGATGCGTTCGTAACGGAGAAAATTCGAATACTCGGAATCGCTGTACGGAGCGTATAGCGCCCTCGAAACGGAGAGACTCGTTTTTACTCGTGGTTCTCCCGCAACTCCTTCACGCGGGCGATGTTCCACGAGAAGCCCTTGCCGTCCTCGGTCGGCGTTTCGAGGACGAGTGGCACGTCTTCGAGTTCGGGGTGATTGATTATCGCGGACATGCCCTCCTCGCCAATGTGGCCCTCACCGATGAGGGCGTGTTCGTCCTTGTTCGTGCCGCACTCGTGTTTCGAGTCGTTCAGGTGGATACACTTGAGGTGTTCGAGGCCGACGACGTCGTCGAACTCCTCGATGGTCTCCTCGACGCCTTCCCGCATGGAGAGGTCGTACCCCGCGGCGAACGCGTGGGCCGTGTCGATACAGACGTCGAGGTCCTGTTCAGACTTGTCGAGTACCGTGGCGAGGTGTTCGAAGTCCCCGCCGAGTTTCGTCCCGCTTCCAGCGTCGCTCTCGATGAGGACGGTAACGCCCTTCGGGATGTCGAGTTCGTCCAGCGCGCTGGCGGCGTTTTCGAGGCCGCCTTCGACGCCCGCGCCGGTGTGCGCGCCGAGGTGGACGTTGACGTATTCGACGCCGAGTTCGTCCGCGGCGTCCACCTCGGTCTGCATGCTGGCGATGGATTTCGCCCGGAGGTCGTCCTTCGGGGTGCACAGGTTGACGAGGTACGAGGAGTGGATGACCCACGGGCCGTCGAGTTTCTCCTCGGTTTCGTCCGCGAAGAGGGCGGCCTCGTCGTCGCTGAGGTCCGGGTCCTGCCACACCTGCGGCGAGGTGGTGAAAATCTGCCCGCAGTTGCCGCCGAACGTGACCTGCCGACAGACCGCGTTCGCGATGTTGCCGTGCGGTGGTGTCGTTTCATCGCTCGTGACCTTCGAACTGGAGATGGAAACGTGTGCGCCGACTCTCATATTCACTGCCTACGGTTCGGAGGAGAAATGTACTTCGAAGCGTCGGCGACAGATCCGGCAGGTTTCGCCACTTCTTCGACCCGGGTCGTTAAATCAGTTGCCTGAGAGTAGTTCGTCAGCGCGGCGAAGACGGGACAGTTTGCGGCGGAGAAGGTTACGCCGTCGGATCCTCGCGCCGCCTCGTCCACGCGTCGCTTCCGAACTTCGCCTTCGCGTGGTCGCGTGCGCGTGACAGTTCGTCGTCCGTCCACGACCCTTCCGCGGCGTCACCCCAGTCGCGGAGGGCGTCCTCGACGGCCGTAACCGCGTCGTCGCGGTCGATGCTGACCTCCTCGTTGATGGTCGTCACCCGTTCGTGGAACTCCGCCGCCGACGTTTCGGGGTTCGAAAACGTCGAGAGGTGACGCTTCGCGTCGAGGGCGAACTTCAGCGAACCGTGTTGGATGACCGCGTCCTTCCGGCGATACTGTGCGTTTCCGCTGATTTTCCGCCCGTTCGCCACCACGTCGTGGGCGGGGTGCAGTTCCCGGAGGTAACACGCCGGTTCGTGGATGACGGGGAGTTTCTCCTCGGTGAACCCGGCATCGACGCCCATCCGCTCGAACGCGTCGAAAATCGGCCCACAGAGGAGTTCGTACGTCTCCATCAGGTCGCCCGGCAGTTCGTCCGCGGGGGCGATGACGGAGTAGGAGATGTCGCCGTAGTTGTCGTGATAGATGCCGCCGCCGCCAGTCGGCCGCCGGGTAACGGTGATGCCTTCCTCCTCGCAGAACGCCCAATCCACCGTCTCGGGTTCTTGCCGGTAGCCGAGCGACAGCGTACTCGGGTCCCATCGGTACACTCGAAGGGTTCGTGGCCCGCCGTCGGCGGCGGTTTCGGCCGCGATTTCGTCGATCGCCATGTTCATCGGGCCGTCCCACGATTCCTCTCGAACGAGTCGCCAGTCCCTGTCCGCCAGCGTCATGCCACCGTGTTCGCATGGCTGAACGAAATCGGTTACGGACGACGGACCGGCGAAAAGACGGCGAGAAAACGGGAATCCGGCGACGATTGGGACGAACGAAGCCGCTACGACCGCTCGAAAGTCCCGGTGAAACGGTCCTCCACCATCACGTGCCCCGCGAGCGCGTCGTCCAACTCCCGTCGCGGCGCACCCGGAGACAGGTCCAGCATTTCATCGACGGCGATCAGTCGAAACCGATACCCGTGAGGGCCGTGGCCCTCGGGCGGACGTGGACCGCCGTAGCCCACGTCGCCGAAGTCGTTCCGCCCCTGCGACGCGTCGCCGAGGGTCGTGACCGTCTCCGTCGTCGGCACGTCCTCCGGGATTTCGACGGTGTCCGGCGGCAGGTTCCACATCGTCCAGTGGGTGAACGTCGTGTTCGGCGCGTCCGGGTCGTCGACGATTACGGCGAGCGACGCCGCGTCGTCGGGTGCGCCGCCGATAGTCAGTTCCGGTGAGACGTCCGCGCCGTCCTTGGTGAACTTCTCGGGGATCTCCTCGCCGTGCGTGAACGCCGACGTTCGAATCGAGAGGTCGGTCATACGTCCCACATCCGGTTCGCGTTTCAATAGGGATGGCGGCCGGGGGTCACTCCACCGTCTGCCACAACAGGAAGAGGACCACGATGAGCAGGAGTTGAACGAGTTTGTCCACGAGGCCGAGCGGTTCGTACACGTTCGGCCAGCGCAGGCCGAAGTACGCGGCGAACTGGATGCCGGTGTACGCGATACCGACCGGATAGAGAACCCGTCGATTGAACCCCATCCAGAGGAGGACGATGGCCCCGAAGAAGCCCAATCCCGCCAAAATGAACAGGATTCCGAATATCCCTTCGCCCAGGTCTTCTACCCCTTCGTAGAGGTGAATGAGACCGGTAATCGCGGCGAGGAGGATGCCGACATAATCGAGCGACGTCAGTCCGTCTGTGTCGTCGAACCACGAACGAGTTTCGGTCGCCATATGGGCCGAGCAACCCCGAGCGTGTTAGGGATGACGGCCATCGATGTACCACCGACCGTTCACGATGTTGGTTTACCTGTCCACGTGGCGAAAACCGTCGTCGTGAAGGTGTAATCGGGAACACGAAACCACACAACCAGCTAAATATTCTCCCGTCGTAACAGGTCATATGCGTCTCGTGCAGATTCTCGTCCCTCGCGGCAGACGGACGGACGTCCTCGACGTGCTGGACGAGGAGGGGGTAGACTACGCCGTGTTCGACGAAACCGGACGGACGGAGTTCTCCGCGCTGGTCACGTTTCCGGTACCGCCGAGCGCCGTCGAACCCATCCTCGAAAAACTCCGCGATGTGGGCATCGAGGAGGACGCCTTCACGATCGTTTTACAGCCGGAAACGGTCGTTTCGAGGCGAATCGGCGAACTCAAGCGGCGGTATGCCGGAGTGAACATCGCCCGCGAGGAACTCCGCGACAGGGCGGCCGAGATGGCTCCCGACCGCTCGACGTTCTTCTCCATGACGGTCATCAGCACCATCATCGCGGCGACCGGGCTCTTGCTCGACTCGTCGGCCGTCATCATCGGCGCGATGGTCATCGCACCCCTGATGGGTCCGGCGATGGCCGCGAGCGTCGGAACGGTCGTGGACGAACCCGATTTGGTGTCGCGGGGCGTCTGGTACCAGATTACCGGCCTGCTGGTCGCCATCGCGAGCGCGGCCCTCTTCGGCTTCCTCGTTCAGGGAACCGTTCTCATTCCGCCCGGTCTCGACATCCGAACGATTCCGGCGATAACGGAGCGATTCACGCCGAACTTCCTGTCGTTGCTGTTAGCACTCGGCGCGGGCGCGGCGGGCGTCATCAGTCTGATGCGCGGTGCCGGATCGGTCATCGTCGGCGTGATGATCGCCGTCGCGCTGGTTCCACCGGCCGCCACCGTCGGCCTCGGAATCGCGTGGCTCGAATTCGGGGTCGTGTTGGGCGGCACCGTGAACGTCCTCGTGAACCTCCTCTCGATAAACCTGACCGCGCTGGCGCTGCTGTGGGTGTCCGGGTATCGCCCCGAACGGGTGCGCTCCGTCGGGGAAGCGCGCTCCAGAACGCTCGTGCGAATCGGGGTCATTCTCGTCGCCATCGCGGTTCTCTCGCTCGGATTGGGACTCGTCACCTACGGAACGAACCGCACGACGGTCTATCAGGAGCAGGCGAACGGCGAAATCCACTCGCTGTTCGACGGGGAGGACGCACCGTACGCGGACTACCAACTCGTGGACTCCTCGGTGACGTACCGACCGCTGGATTTCTATCAGGGGGGACCCGCCCACGTTCGAATCGTCACCGACCCACCGGGCCGGCCGCCGGACGACATCGCCCAGAGGATCGACCGCGACATCACCCGACGGACGGGACAGCAAACGACCGTCGAAGTGGTGTTCGTGCAATCGCAAGAATCGACGTAAAGCGCGGTCCGGCGCTCCGGTCTGGGATTCGTTCGCCGGTCGGCAGTGATTTGGTGGCGCGGACACGACGTCGGCCGTGATGACCGACGCTTCCTCGCCGGATTCCTCCCCGACCGGACTCCTTCACCACGTCGAACTGTACGCGAGCGATTTCGACGCCTCGAAATCGTTCTGGGGATGGTTGCTTACCGAACTCGGTTACGACGTGTATCAGGATTGGGACGGCGGGCGGTCGTGGAAACGAGCGGACACCTACATCGTTCTCGTGCAGGCGGACGAGAAATTCACGAACGAACCGTACCACCGCCGTCGGCCGGGATTGAACCACCTCGCGTTTCACGCCGAATCGCGCGACCACGTGGAGGAGTTGACGCAAAAATTGCGTTCCCGGAACGTCCCGATTCTGTACGAGGACGACCACCCGTTCGCGGGCGGCGACGACCACTACGCCGTTTACTTCGAGGACCCGGAGCGAATCAAGGTCGAACTCGTCGCGCCGGAGTGACCGCTCGGGTGCTTCCGCCTACTCGCGTTCCCAGATGACGGCTTCCTCGGCGTCGATGGTCGACGTTTCGGGGTCGAACCCGTCGGCCGGACGGTCGTGTTCGTCGTATTCCCAGTCGTCCGTCCCCGAGAACCACGTCAGCGTGAAGAGGCAGTCCTCCGTCGGATAGTAGGTGACGACGCGCTCTTCGAGTATCGTGATTACCGTCGCGTTCAGCGGTTCGTCGGCGTCGGGAACGTTCGCGTCGGTGATCGGAACCCTCCCGACGATCTCGTCGCCGTTGACGAACGAGTCCCGCGTCGTGGAGCGCGGATTGACGACCGGCACCGATATCTCCACCACCTCGTGGTCGCTCCCCTCGCTCGGTTCCCGTCTGCGGCGCAGGATTTCGACGCCGCGTTCGGGCGTCTCATCCCTCATGGTCGGTCGGCCCTTCCCGTTCGATGACGTCCGTGATGCTTCGGAGTTCCGCACTGACCCGCTCGGACTCGCCGGCGATGTGGACTATCACGTCGTCCAACGCGACGATGCCGACGACGTCCCCGTCCTCGACGACGGGAATTCGTCGAGCGATGGCATCCCGCATCCGTTCGAGTACCGCGGGAAGTTCATCGTCCGGGGAAACCGTCAACGGGTCCGTCGTCATCACGCTCCGGGCGGGAACGTCCGTCGGCGCGATTTCCCCTTCGAACACGTTCCGGTCCCTGTTTTCCGCCAGCAGTTCGACGGCGAGGTCGCGGTCGGTGACGATTCCTCGAAGTTCGCCGTCCTCCGCGACGATCACGCTTCCGACACCACGGCTGAACATCGTGTTTCCGATGTCCTCGATGTCGGCGTCGGGACTGACGCTAACGATTTCGCTTCGCATGATGTCTCTCACCCCCATGACGTACACACGTCCGGGACTCCCGGCGAAAAGCGTTGTTGCCGATTCCGGTGGATGAAGGGACGGGCCGAGTCGAGACGCCCGTCAGGCGGAATCGGCGACCTCCGCGAGGACGATTTTGGTGCCGTACAGGTCCTCGAAGTGGACGTGAACGCTACCTTCGTCCGACGTCGGTTCTCCGAGGAACGTGACGCCTCGGTCGGAGAGCGTCTCGTATGTTCCCCGGCAGTCGTCGGTGTAGAAGACGAACGCCGGTTGGTCGCCGGTCTGCTGGCCGACCAGCGCGCGTTCGTCCTCGCCGACGGGTTCCATCAGCCAGATACCGACCGAAGATCGTTCCGACCGACCGATGTGAACCGCCCGATAGCCGTCCTCCAGTTCGTCGTCGTAGAGCACCTCGAAGCCGAGCGTGTCGGTATAAAACTCGATGGCATCGTCGTAGTCGTCCACCAACAGCGTCGTGCGGCCGATTTCGGTTATCATGAGCGTGCAGAAAGAGGTACGATAGAGAGATAACGCTGTGCCGTCCGTGGTGAAAGTGGTCGATTACGGGGCTTTGATGTATCCGTACCCCTCGGCCTGTAGTCTGGCGAGTTCGCCGGAGCCGGAGGGGACGCCCTCGACGCCTCGCAGCAAGTCGTCGTCAGTCGCGCCCATCCCGCGGAGCGCGTTCCGACACGCGCGGAGTTCGACGTCGTAATTCCGCAGTTCGTTCACGAACTCCTCCAGCGCGGTGGTCGCCTCGACGAACATGCGGACGCCGGCACCGTTGGCGAGAACGACCACGTGATCTCCGGGTTCGGAGACGCTCTCGTCGGCGACGAGGTTCAGGGTGTTCGCGATGGCTTCGCGCTGCTCGTTCGGGTCGGGACTCGAAACGTGAACGACGGTGTTCATGCCACCGCGGACGTCGCGGGAGTCGATAACCAGAGTACGAATTCGTCAGACGTTTTCGCACCGGAACATTGGCAACTGTTAACATAGTCGGTGGCCACGTACCAACGGGGGAAACACGTATGAGCGATTCATCGACGCCGGAGTACAGTCCGTTCGTCACGCCGGAGAGTTCGGGCGAGCGAATGGGGTTCGAGGGGTGTGACGTTCACGTTGTCCACCACGACCCCGGAACGGAGCGGGAGGAACACACCCACGGGGAAGAACACATCATCTTCATCCGGTCGGGGCGGATGGAGTGGAGCGTTGACGGCGAAGCGCGCGAAACCGGACCGGGGGACACCGTCGTCACGCCGGCCGACGTGCCGCACGGGTGGAAGGTTCTCGGCGACGAAGCCTCGCAGGTGGTCTGTGTCACCGCCCCGCCGGAACCCGAAAGCGAACCCGGCGAACGATAAGAGGTGTTCCGTCGTCCGCGCGTTACCGCCCGCGAACGAACGTTTCGATTCGGTTCATCGCCTCGCGCAGTTCGCCCATTCCGGTCGCGTAGGAAGCCCGGAAGTGGCCCGCGCCGCCCTCGCCGAAGGCGCTTCCGGGCACGACGGCGACGCCCTGTTCTTCGAGGAGTTCCTCCGCGAACGCCTCGTCGTCGCCACCGCACGCGGGGAAGGCGTAGAACGCGCCGCTGGCCTCGAAGCAGCCGAGGCCCATCTCGTCGAACCGCGAGAGGACGAACCGGCGACGGCGGTTGTACTCGTCGTGCATCTCGACGACGCTTCCCTCGCAACTCCGGAGCGCTTCCAACGCCGCGTACTGGGCGGTCACGGGAGCGGAGAGCATCGAATACTGATGAATCCGGTTCATCGCGGCGATGGCGTCGGACGGACCGAGCGCGTAGCCCAATCGAAGTCCCGTCATCGCGTACGCCTTCGAGAAGCCGTTGAACACGATGGTTCGCTCGCGCATGCCGGGGAACGTCGAAATCGACGTGTGGTCGCCGCCGTAAGTCAGCGCGGCGTAAATCTCGTCGGAGAGGACGAACAGGTCGTGTTCCCGAACGAACTCCGCGACCTCCGCGAGCCCCTCCCTGCTCATCGTCGCGCCGGTCGGGTTGTTGGGATAACACAGCATCAGCGCGTCGGCGTCCGCCGCACCCGCGGCTTCCAGCGCGTCGTAGGTGAGCGCGAAGCCCTCCTCCGCCCGCGTCGGAACCGCCAGCGGTTCGCCGCCCGCGAAGACGACGCCGGGGACGTAGGAGATGTACGACGGCTGGTGAACCGCCACGGTGTCGCCGGGGTTCACGAGCGCCCGCATCGCCACGTCGATGGCTTCGCTCGCGCCCGCCGTCACTAAAATCTCGTCGTCCGGATCGTAATCGAGGTCGTAGCGCTCCACGTGGTCCGCGATGGCCGTCCGCAGATCGCGGCGGCCGCGGTTCGCGGTGTAGGACGTTCGTCCCCGCTCCAGTGCGTCGATTGCGGCCGTTCTGGCGGCCCACGGCGCGGAGAAGTCCGGTTCGCCCACGCCGAGCGAGATGACGTCGTCGCGCTCCTCCGCGAGTTCGAAGAAGCGACGAATTCCCGAAGGAGGGACCTGTTGAACTCGATCGGCGGGTTTCATGGCGAAACCGAGAGACGGTCGTCGTCGTCGCGGTCCTCGAACTCGATGCCGCGTTCCTTGTACGTCTCCATCACGAAGTGCGTCACCGTCTGTGTCACCTCCGGGATGGGCGCTATCTGCTCGGAGATGAAGTTGGACACGTCGTGCATCGACTCGCCTTCCACGTCGACGGCGAAATCGTAATCCCCGCTTATCAACCGCAGCGAGACGACCGCCGGGAATTTCGCGATTCGACGCGCTATCTCCTCGTAGCCGGTTTCCCGGTCGAGTTCGACGTTGAGTTCGACCTCCGCTTGCACGTGTTGGTCGTCGATGTTGTGCCAGTCCACGACCGCCTGATAGCCGCGGACGACGCCCTCCGATTCGAGTTCGGCGACCAGCGATTCCACTTCCGACTCCGACAGGTCGGTCTGTCGTGCGAGGTCGGCGGTGCTCTCGCGGGCGTTCGACAGGAGCAGTTCCAGTAGTTCCCGTTTCGACTCCATAGCACCCCTTTCTGGACGGGAGCACAAGTAGTTTGGTCGATCATGACAACTTGATGTCTAGACACGAGGAGTTACAGTTCGACCTGTTCGACCGGGCGGGCTACCGCCGGGTGCGGGAGGAAACGGTCGAAAAGGAACGCGACGGGCGCGAGATATCGCTCCCGGTGTCGGTGATGGAGAAATCACTCGACATCTGAGGCAACTCACCGCGACACCCGTGCCGGTTTTCCGCTATCTCGACGCCACGTTTTCCGCGAATCAAAAGTTACTAACCGCTGTTTAGGCATACCTAAAGTCGTATGACCGGAACACCACCCACTCCGTCCCGACGCGACTATCTCCGGGGCGGCGGTGCGCTCGTCGCCGGCAGTCTGCTCGCCGGTTGTAGCGGCAATGGTTCGAACGCGGAATCCGAAAAAACGTCGGACGAAAGTACGACCGACGAAGGAACGTCGGCGGGGGCCGGGGAAACGACGACGAAGGACGGCGGTCCGTACTCGGTGTCGATGGCGCCGATGGGGGACGTCGAGTTCGAGAGCGTCCCGGAAAGCGCGTTCGTGCTTTTCCCGCAGTACGCGGACATGGCGGTCGCGCTCGGCCACGGCGACGCCGTGAACTCCGTCTACGTCCCCGAGATGTCGGGCAAGACGATGAACACCTACTACGACCGACTCGACGGCGTCTCCTTCGAGTGGAAAGGTCTGCCCGACCCCTTCGGGAACGGCATCAGCAAGGAACTGCTCTACCAACTCGACAGCGACGTTCACTTCCTCGACCCGGCGTATCTCTCCACGCAGAAGGGATGGTCGAAGTCGGACATCGACAAAATCGGGAACTCCCTCGCACCGTGGTTCGGCAACTTCTACAGCGGAACGAACGGCCAACCGCCGAAGGAGTACCGCAACGGATACCAGTACTACGGTCTCTGGGACATGTTCGGCAAGGTGGCGTCGGTATTCCAGGAGCGAGAACGCTACGACGCGCTCGCGAAGATCCACTCGAACGTGCTTTCGACCATCGAGGAAAAGCTCCCGCCGAAGTCGGAGCGTCCGACCGCCGTCCGCGTCACCTTCAGCGACGGCAAGTTCTACACGTACCACCTCAACAAACCCGGCTACTGGTTGGCGGACACGCGCCCGTTGGGTGCCAAGGACGCCTTCGCGGACGAGGACTGGGGAAGCCTGTGGGGAACCGTCGATTACGAGACGATGCTCGAAGTCGACCCGGACGTCATCCTCCACCTGTGGGGAATCTCGCCGGGCTACTACGTGGACGAGATGGAGAAGAAGATACGGAATCACCCCGCCGGAGGGAAGCTCTCGGCCATCGAGAACGACCGCTTCTACGCGGCCGGGATGCGGTATCAGGGGCCGATTATGAACCTCTTCCAGTTGGAGATGACCGCGAAACAGCTGTATCCCGATCGGTTCGGCGCGTGGCCGGGGTACGAGAAGGGAAAGCCGTACCCGGAGATTCCGAAGGAAGAACGGCTCTTTGACCGGAAGAAGCTCGCCGCCATCATCACCGGAAAGTAGCCGTCACCACCAGCCGGGGCCGTCATCCGCGGGTTCCGGTTTCGTCCCATATAGCGCGGCCGAGTGAATCTCGACGGGACTCCACGGTTCGAAGTCTCCTTGACCACACATGTTCCACCACCGTTCTTCCTCTCGATTCCAGTAGACGCCGTTGAAGTTGAGTTCCGGGCAGTACCACGTCCCCGTCGTGTCCATGATGAGATCGACGCCCCACGTCGCCTCCGAAAATTCGGCCGCGATTCGCTCGGCGTACCGACGCGGGGTGGAGAGGTCCACGCTCCGAATCACGGGGCCGAGGTAGTCGTAGGCATCGTCACAGACGTTCTTCGCCCGTTCCGCGGTCGGCGGCGTGTGGCCCAAAACCTCCCCGTCGTCGACGAAGAATCGAACCGATGGATGGCAGGTGTGGGTCGGATGGACGCAGAAATCGAAGTCGAGCCACTCGCGTACGACGAGTCCGCCGCCGTGCGGCCAGCCCTGTTCGCCGTTCTGCGTGAGCAGGGACTCGATCACCCGGTCTATCACGTCCGCCTCGGGGCGGTAGATGAACGACCCGTCGCGGAGCCGAACCGTGGCGGCCTTGACCTGCGTCCGAACGAACGCTCGGTCGAACTCGTTTTCTTCCAAGAACGCCAGAACCGCGTCCGTGTCCCAACGGATGTCTTCGTCGTCCGTTTCGAGCGGAACGAACGTCGTCTTCGGAACCGGAACGTCGAGTTCCCGGAGACGGGACCAGTAGCTATCGAAACGACAGCGTTCGTCGGCGAAGTCGGCGAAATAGAGCGAGACGGGGGAGGACATGAGGGGGCGTTCGATAGCTGGTGACTTCACGGTGTCGTGACCATGACATCGTCTGTCAGCTGTAAATCAGCGGCCAACTCCGCCAAAAAGGCATTATGATGGCGTGTGGTATGAGATAACGTGCCAGAAGGATACATCTGCGACGAATGCGGTGATTTTCTCACCGTCAAACCCCACTCGCTGTTCCGATACGGTCCGGGCGGAACTGAACAGGACCGCGAGTTCACGTTCTGTGAGGAGTGTGCACCCGACATCGTCAAGGAGCACGGGTGGTCACCGCCGAGTCGTGAGGAAGGACACATAGAGTAAGCGAAACGGTGATTCACATGGGGGAGTACGTCTTCGCTCAGTACAACGTCGAGCGGCTGACCACCGAGAAGGTTCAACGGACCGGCACCCCGCAACTCGAGGCGGCCGCCGAGATGATTCAACGGTCGCCGACGCCTGACGTGCTTCTCGTGAACGAGATGGACGACAACACCGTCCAAGGGTGGGAAGGCAGACACAACGCGACGGCGTTTCTGGAGGACTATCTACGCGAACCCCAAGCCCCGGACGTCGAAGGTGTCGATTTCGAGGAGTGGGTGGCACCGCGATGCAACACCGGCATCCCGAGCGGGATGGACGTCGGCAAGGACGGAATCGGCGTCGAACCGGGGACGGACGCGTACGCCCGGGATTGTTTCAGTTATGCTCCCTATCCGGGGCGGTATTCGATGGCCCTGTACAGTCGGTATCCTATCCAGCGGGACGAAATCAGAACCTTTCGGGAGTTTCTCTGGAACGACCTTCCCGATAACCGTATTCCGACCGACTCGAACCGTGACCTGTATCTCACCGACGATGACCGGAACCGTTTCCGACTCCCGGCGAAGACGATTGCGGACGTCCCGATAGCGCTTCCCGACGGCGAGGTTCACGTCGTAATCGCACATCCGTCGCCGCCGCTCGCCGACGGCATGGACACGCTCAACGCCCCGCGGTGTCACGACGAGATCCGTTTTCTCGGGGATTACATCGACGGTGCCGAGTATCCGTACGACGATGCTGGTCGCAAAGACGGTCTGCCGGACGGTGAACGGTTCGTCATACTCGGGGACCTGAACGCCTACCCGGGTGAGGCGGTGACCGACGACGCGGTCACGAGACACCTCCTCGAAAACCCACGAATCGGGTCCCTGACGCCGTCGAGTCCGGGCGGGCGTGAACGCAGCGCGCCGCACGCGACCGGACTCCTCTCACGTGGACCCGCGCGAGTAGACTACGTTCTTCCGTCAAACGGGTTCGACGTCTCGGCTTCGGGAGTCGAATGGCCCGCGGCCGACGAACCGCATCGGGAGATTGCCGAGCGAGCGTCCGACCATTTTCCGGTGTGGGCGGTCGTCGCGGACTGACCGTACTCGATGCAAACGGTGCGAGCGATTTCACGACACGGTCGGGAACCTCACCGGTGCAAAATCCATCGGCGCTATTTCGTATATCGTTATAGAATATATCGAGGCGCGTTTCGGTAATTCCCCACCGAAGGACGGTTCGAGCGCCGACCTTTCCTCCGATGGATATGCAGTTGTCGATATATCTGTAGTCCATAGTATAAGGAAGGAAATTTGAGCAGAAAATACCACGGCGACCGTATCCCTATAAGTTTCTCCCGCCCGTCGGAACCGCCGTAACCATGTCAGATGCTAGCGCACGGACTGTTCGGGAGCAGTGGGGGAGCAGGTTCGGCTTCCTCATGGCGATGCTCGGTGCGATGGTCGGCGCGGGAAACATATGGCGGATGCCGTTCACGACGGGAGAGAACGGGGGTGGTGCGTTCCTCGTGGCGTACGTCATCCTCCTGTTCCTTATCGCCGTTCCCGGCCTGATGGCCGAGACGGTGTTCGGGTCCTACACGGATCGGGGCGTCATCGGTGCGTTCAAATCCGCCTTCGGCGAGGGTCGGGCGGAGGGACTCGGGTTGGTCGTCGTCCTCGTGAACATCGCGCTGATGTCCTACTACGCGCCCATCATCGGGTGGACGCTGTACTACGCGGCCCACTCGCTCCTCTTGACCTTCTCGCAAACCGGCTTCGCGTCGGGGGCGTTCTGGGACTCGTTTTCCGGATCGCCGATGCTCACCGTCGGGATGGACACCATCGCGATGGCGGCGACGGGCGGCGTCCTCCTGTTCGGCATCAAGGACGGCATCGAGCGCGTCGTCAAGTGGATGATTCCGTTCCTCGTCCTCGCGCTCATCGCGATCGGAATCAAGGGACTCACGCTCCCCGGTTCGATGGACGGACTCGCGTTCGCGTTCACCCCGAAATGGGAGTATCTCAGTAAATCGTCCACGTGGATCGCCGCGCTCGGACAGGCGCTGTTCTCGACCGGTCTGGGCTGGGGGATTGCACTTACCTTCGGGAGTTACCTCAGCAAGAACGACGACGTACCCCTTGGCGGCGGGGTGTTCACCGCCATCGGTAACACGAGCATCGGACTGCTCGCTATCTTCGCCACCTTCCCGGCGGTGTTCGCGTTCGGCCTCGAACCGAGCGCCGGTTCCCAACTGGCGTTCGTCGCGCTCCCCAAAGTGTTCGGAAGCATGGCGGGCGGGCAGGTCTGGGCCATCCTGTTCTTCGTCGGCTTCCTGTTCGCGACGTTCTCGTCCGGACTCGCCATCACGGAAGTCGCGGTGACGACGATTTCCGAGGAGACGAGATTAAGCCGGAAGAGCACCGTGCTCGCGGTCGTCGGTATTATTTGGCTGCTCAGCCTACCGAGCGCCTATTCCGGGGACTTCCTCAACACGATGGACTTCATGTTCGGGAACTGGGGCCTGCCGCTCGCGACCCTGCTCATCATCCTGACCGTCGGGTGGAAACTCGAAGCCGAACCCATGCGCGTCATCGCGCTCAACCGCAATTCGGACATCCACGTCGGCAGATGGTGGGTCGGCATCATCAAATACCTCATCCCGATAGTGATGGTGTTGATAATGGTCATATACGTCGTAACATACATGAGCAAATCGCTGGCCCAGACGGTCGGTGGCGTCGTGCTGATGGCCGTCCTGCTCGTCGGTTCCGTCCTCATCATGGGCGCACTTCGCGGCCGCGGAGGCTCGCGTGAAGCGCCGGAAACTGCCACAGGAGGGGGTGACTGAGATGGCACTCTCGATGATCACGTGGGTGGTCATGCTCGGTGCGATCACCGTCCTCTGGGGAACCGCGGTCTGGGCGCTCGTCCGTTCGCTCCGGGACGAGGACGAGAAGCTCGAACTGCTGAACGAACAGGGGGAAATCGACACCTACTCGCCGCGCTCCTTGACGGAGCTACGAGAGTGGATACGCGACAACCCCAGCGACAAACACGCGTCCGAGGCTCGCAACCGGTACAACGAGTGCGTCGAGACGCTCCAGCGCATCGATACGACGTTTTACGACTGGAATCGGGAGGAAATCGACTCGCTGGAGAAGCTGTAGCGGCACGAAAGCCGATTTTCGAACCGCAGAGGGGGGTCATCGGGGGCCGATTCGACTCATTCGACGCGACAGGGGAGCGATTCGAGTCCGTACAGAATCTGGCTGGGAACCGGTTTCTTCGTCGCTTCGGTGGGTTCGACGGTGTCGAACCGTTCGAGCAGGGCTTCGAGCGCTACATCCGCTTCGACGCGCGCGAGCGGGGCCCCGAGGCAGTAGTGGATACCCTTCCCGAACGCGATGTGTCGGTTCGGGCTTCGTTCGGGCCGGAACTCGTCGGGCGTGTCGAACACGTCGGGGTCGCGGTTCGCGGACCCGACCCACGCCGAAATCAGATCACCGGATTCGATGGTTTTTCCACCGAGTTCGACGTCGCGGGCGGCGACGCGGCGAAGCGACTGCACGGGGGAGCGGTATCGAAGCACCTCCTCAATGGCCCGTTTTCGGTCGATACCGCCGGTCCGAACGGCATCGGTCACGTCGTGTTCGTCGAAACACCAGACTGCGTTCGTGATGAGGTTCGTCGTGGTGATGTTGCCCGCGGTGAGAAGGAGCATACAGAACCCGATCTTCTCGCTTCGTTCGAGGTCGTCGCTGGTCGCGGCGAGCGTGACGAGGTCGTCGCCGTCGCCGTCGGCCCGTTCGTCGAGGAGGTCGGCGAAGTAATCGCTCATCTCGCGGGAGGCCCGCTGGCGATTTTCGCGATTTTCCTCTATCGCCGCTTCCGTCTCGTCGCGTGGGCTGGCGACGAGCGCGTCGGACCACGCCTTGAACTGGTCGCGGCGGTCGGCGGGGATACCGAGCAGTTCCGCGATGACGGTCACGGGAAACGGATACGCGAAATCGCCGACGACCTCGATTCGATTTTCGTCCTCGATAGCGTCCAGAAACTCGTCCGCCAACTCCTCGATTCGGGGTCGGAATTCGCGTATCGTCCCCGGCCGAAACCGTTCGTCGACGAAGCCACGAAGACGGTCGTGTTCCGGCGGTTCCGTGTTTATCATCGTCCGGTTGAACGCCTGGTCGTCGTCGAACGACACCTCGGTGGCGTCCCGCACGCCCGACGTGAAGGAGTCGTGATCGGAGAGAACCCGGTCGACGTCCTCGTATCGGAAGACGTCCCAGATGTTGCGACGTTCGTCGTACCGTATCGGTGCATCCCGGCGCATCTCCGCGTACCAGTCGAACGGTGCGAGTTGTCGCTCTCTGTCGCGCAGTTCCGTTGGAGGTCGGAGGGCCGCGTTCGGTTTGTCGGGGGAGTCCATCGACTGAATGATCGTTCAGTCAGTTTGTAGGTTTTTCGGTCGAGACGCTTTTCGGAACGAACGGCGTCGAAGCCCCACAGTTGCTCGTCGATATCGCGCGTTTCGGAGGGAAGGCGGCGACTGACTGATCGGTTACCCCGCTGTCTTCTCCGTTTTCCTCTTTTCACGACCATACGGTCGAACCGCCCTTGTGCCGAGGGTGATGGTGAGGTCGTGAAACGGTCTGCCGAGATCGTCGGCCTTCGATCAGAAGATGGCACGCGTGATTGGGAATCGAATCGTCCGTCCGTATTCGACAGTCGAACGATCATTCAGCGGACATAGAATAAATTTGTTAACACTATTTATCACCGTGAGCGTCGTACCTCGTTCGGGGGTTCTCATGGGCACGAAACATCGGGAACACGAGCGACAGCAGTTGTCGACTGTTCCAACGGAGGGTGAGCGTGGCGACTGATAACGCGGATGTGGAAGCGGGGACCGAGCGGGAATCCGATTCGTTTCTCGACACGTGGGGGACGCTCGTCGTCGTGACCATCGTCATGTTCGTCGTCAGCCTCGACGCGTCGATGATTCCGGTGGCCATCGAACCGATCAGTACCGACCTTCGAACGAGCGCGAGCGGGGTTCAGGCCGCGCTCGCCATCTACTCGGTGGTGGACGCGCCGCTGTTGCTGACCGGTGCCGGACTGGGCGTCCTCTACGGGAACAAACGGATATTCCGATACGGTATCGTCCTCTTCTCGATCGGGACCCTCATCGGCGCGTTGAGCCCGTCGCTCGGGATTTTCGTCCTCGGGTGGTCCGTTATCAAGGCCGTCGCCGATACCATGATCACGCCCATCTCGCTGGCGTTGCTTCTGGCCACGTACGATGGAAAGCGACGGGCGACGGCGTTCAGCGTTTGGGGTGCGGTCACTGCGTCGGCGCAAGCCGTGGGGCCGTTGCTGATGGGGTTTCTGGCTACCGTCGCCACGTGGCGGTTGGCCATCGGACTGGAAAGCGTCGGCCTGCTCGTCGCATTCGCGCTGCTGTTTTCGGTCCCCGAAACCGAGACGGAGGAAGAAGCGGCGTTCGATTGGGGCGGGACTGTCCTGTCCTTCCTCAGTATCGGGGCTGTCATCCTCTCGTTCCTGTTGGCGGGCCAGTACGGCTGGGTGACTCCAATCCGACCGCTCGTCGTCGAGGGCGTCCGGATAGCTCCCTTCGGCCTCTCGGTCGTTCCGTTCGTGTTCGGATTCGGATTGGTCGTGCTGTGGGGTCTCATCGAGTGGGAGCAACGACGGCTATCCCGCGGCGAAGCCGCGCTCTTTCGGCCGAAACTGTTCACGAACCGCGTGTACGTGACGGGTCTCTCCATCTACGGCATCTACAGCGTCGTCACGACCGGGTTCGGGTTCGTCCTGCCGACGTTTCTTGCGATGGCGGTCGGGTTCGACCCGTTGACCATCGGTATCGCCTTTCTGCCGTTCGCGATAGCCGCCATCCTCGTCTCGATCGGCTCGGGGTGGGTGGAAGGATACCTCTCGCCGAAACATATGATTCAGATCAGCGTTGCGTTGTTCGTCGCGGGCCTGCTGCTGCTCGGGTACGTGCTGTCCCCGACCGTCACGGTCGAGGCGATGGTCGTTCCGCTGGCCGTGTTCGGCGCGGGTGCAGGACTCATGCGAGCACCCGTTTCGAACATGTCCCTGTCCTCTGCCGGCGACGAAGAGGGCGGAGAGGCCTCGGGAATCCTCGAAACGGGGAAGGAGTTCGGGAGAGGCATCGGGAACGCCGTCATTGGAAGCATCTTCCTGGCGAGCCTGTACGGCGGCATCGTCGACCGGGTGCTGCACTCCACGGGTATCCGCGTTTCGACGAGCGAGCGAACCCGACTCATCGTCGCGCTCGAAGACGCCGCCCAAACGTTCAACTCGCCGGGGAACAGCGCCGCTGCCAAGGAACTCCCGAACGCAGTGCGAGGGCTGCTCGTCGAAATCGTCGAGAACTCGGCCGTCGAGGCGGTACAGCTCGCGCTCGTCATCGTCGTCGTGTTCGTCCTCATCCAGTTGCTCCTCTCCGGATTCCTGCCCGGAACGCAGCGGTCAGAGAACGACGAGTAGCGTGAAAACGTCGCCCCTAGCGATGCGGGGCCTCGGTCGGCGGCGTGACGACCGCGTCACGTTCGCGCGACACCTTTCTCCGCCCCATCGCGGTGGCGACGAGGGCGACGCCGCTCGCGAACAGGTTCACGCCGAAGACGAGGCCGATGATGCGGAGCGCGCCGACCGGCGAGACGAACAGGACGATAGCCCCGGCCACCAACGCGACGACGCCACTGAGGACGAGCCACGACCATCCCGACTCGGGGCGGGTTCGAAGGCCCGTCCCGAGTTCGAGCAGGCCGCCGAGGAGGAAGAAGACGAGCAACAGGGCCGTAAACGACGTCGCCTCGACCAGCGGATTGATGAGGAGCGCGAGGCCGAAGACCGTATAGACGGTCGCGAGGAGTATCTCCAACCGCCTTCCCTTCCACTCCCTCGCGCCGAATCCCGTCGCCGTGAGAACCGTCCCACCGATCAGTAACAACACGCCGAACAGCAACGAGACGGCGATGGTCGCCGCGAACGGGAGCACGATGAGGACGCTCCCAAGTCCGACGAGTACCTGTTCGGCACCGACGACGGCGACGATACTCAGGATAACCAGTAGTACCCCGACACTCAGAAAGAGTCGCCAGTTTTCCGCCGCCGTGTTCGGTACTCGTTCCCGCGACTGCTCTTCAGGTCGAACGTCGTGACTCATTTTCCCCCTCCGTTCTGCCCTACGCCGGGGAGCAGCATAAACGAATAGTCGGCCGGAACGGACCCCTCTGGAACGGACGACGTCACCTGGAAGCGATGAACAGATAGAGACCACCGAGGACGAACAACGCACCCACGAGCAGGAAGAAGACTCCCGTGTAGTCGGTCAGTTTCCCCGCGAAGAGGCGAATGAGGGCGATACCGAAGATGAACGACGCGAACCCCGTTCTGATGTACGAGAGAATCGTTCGGGTCCACGCGAGACGCGTCGTTCGGTCGCCGGAAATTCCGCCCCGCCCGTCGGCCACGTCTATCGAGTCGTTCGACATGGGGTCGAAGTCGACTCGAAGCCGCAAATCCCTGTTCCCGTACGTTGATGGTTACGGTACTGTCGCCGAGTCGTTACCGTTTTAGCAGTCCTGTCACCGTCGAGAGGAGCGATTCCGCTATATCGTCGGCTAGCGTAGCTCGACCTATGGCAACGAATTGGAGAGCGGTGATAATCGGATTCATCGTCATGGTCGTCATCGGCACGTTCGGAGGAATCGTCCTGCCTGTCGTCGGTACCATCGGTGGGGGAATAATCGGGGGATTCGTCGCTGGCTACATGGCGGGAGAGGGAATCGGAAACGGAACGTGGAACGGATTGCTCGCGGGCGGGTTCGGCGGTATCGTCGGGGCGATACTGCTCGCGCTCGGCGGCGCGCTCGTCGGGAGCCTCGCCGGCCCCGTGGGAAGCGTGTTCGCGGGAACAGGGGTGCTCCTCGTCGGTATCGTCGTCGCCCTCCTGTTCGCCATTCCGAGCGGTATCGCGGGAGCGCTCGGCGGTTGGTTGAAGGGTTCGCGACAGGAACGCGGCGTCAAGCCGCCGGAGCCAGCGACCCGCTGAATCGATTACGACTGTTTTTTCGACATGTCCGAACGGGCATAAACGGATACGGATATCGGTGAGGGAAACCCGGTGATGGAATCGTAACTCACCAAATAAATCATTTTTATATACAAAATCTGAGTTTATTCCGGCGACGAATCCGGCCGAACGGGGTCGGTGGAGGGGTAATTTTAGCACGAACGACGTCGAGTGATTGTCGGGTACGGGATGGTGATTCGTCCCTCGGTTCGTGGCGCAAGTCCCTTACGCACCGGACGAGTAGGCGAACGCGATGGTTCGGAACGTCGCGCCCGAGATGGCCGAGTTGGAACAGGAGGACTTCTATCTCCTCTCGGGCGTCGAGCAGGGAATGCGCTTTAGCGAATGGGTACAGAAGGAGAAGATTCCAAACTTCTCGCGGTTGACCGCGGAGGAAGTGGCGTATCGAATCGACCGCTGTCTCGACCGCGAACTCCTCCAACGCAAGACCATCCAGTACGAGGGCTACACGCTCACGTTCGAGGGATACGACGCACTCGCGCTTCGGACGTTTTCCGAACGCGATACGATTCAGGGCGTCGGCTCACCGCTCGGCGTCGGCAAGGAAAGCGACGTGTACGAAGTGCAGTCGTTTCGCCCGATGGCGTTGAAGTACCACCGCGAGGGGTACACCAACTTCCGCGAGGTGATGAAAGAGCGCGATTACACGTCCGACCGCGAGCACGTCTCGTGGCTCTACACCGCTCGGAAAGCCGCCGAACGGGAGCACGATATCCTCGAAGCGCTGTATCCGGACGTAAGCGTCCCGCGTCCCATCGATCACAACCGCCACGCCATCGTGATGGAGAAGATAGACGGCGTGGAACTCGCGCGCTCGAAGTTCGAGGACGAACAGGTCGTTCCCGTCCTCGATCTCGTCCTCCGCGAGGTCGGCGACGCGTACGAAGGCGGATACGTCCACGCCGACATGAGCGAGTACAACGTGTTCGTCAACAGCGACGGAATCACCATCTTCGACTGGCCCCAATCGATTCCGACCGACCACCAGAACGCGTCGGAGTTCCTCGAACGCGACGTTCGCAACATCGTGGGCTACTTCGAGCGGAAATACCCCCGCCTCGTCAGGGACGTGGACGTACCTGAAGTCGCGCGCGCAATCGCGGAAAACGAATTCGAATCGGTCAGCAACTACGCGGACGACGGACCCTAGATGACGTAGGACACCACCGCCAAGACCAGGAACACGATTATCAACCACTTGGCGATGTCCATCGACATGCCAGCGACGCCACCCGCGCCGAGGACGCCAGCGACGATAGCGAGGACGGCGAACGCGATTGCGAGTTCGAGAATCGCCATTAGCGACCCACCTCGCCGACGCCGTATCTGTGTGCGAGATACATGCACGTTGATTTCCCGGCTAGTTACTTCCTCTCACGGGCTGAATTAGCAAGTACCGTATGTTATTTATGGCCGAAACGGGATTTTATCAGAGAAACCGAGGCTTCGTATAATAATTGTCTTGTTAAAACTGATTAAATAAATTAATTTTGTTTAGGGAATATAGGATATGTATGGCACGAAACGATGTTGCCACGTACCTCGAACAGCACCCACGAATGATCGGCGTTTTGTTTATGGCCAGTTTGCTACTGATGGAGGTCGTTCCCGTGGTCGCAGGCGGGACGGCAGAAGCGACGGGTGGTCCGTAGAGTTTTAATTAATAAAGTCAATCGGATTCCAATGGATTTGACCGTTGATAGTTGCTGGTTGTTGCTCTAGTCCTAAAAAATCTTCAAGATCTGCGACGATTACGTTTTCAAAAGAGGTATCGCTTGAAACGAGAGTTCTCGATGTGCGACCAAGTACATTTACAGTATATGTAGACCCAAATTGACATCGGGGATCGAGAAAAGTGTTGAATGTAAGATTATATTGATTATCTTCCTTCAACGTGATTGATATCCAACTCGGAATCCCACCATCAGATTGCACCAACGATCGACTCCCATTTCCGAGCGTAATGTATCGATAGCCGGATACGGATTCGCTTCGAGCAATCGACAGTGCTGTTCGTAACGGGAAGCCACTGTTCAGGAAAGCCGCAAAGGTTCGACCAACCCGTGTAGCCGTTTCATTGGCAACGTCGTCAAGCGTAACCACACCGCCCATACTTCCTTTCCCAATCAGTGCCATTCCCTGTTCATACGAAGAACAAGCATTCAAAAAGAAGGCCTTGATACCAACGTCATCGAGTGTCTGAGCGTCCAAACTACCGTCCACACAGAGGAATCCGCTATCATCTACATGACCGATGTAGTGGAACAAATCTACGGGTGTCTCTAGTATCTCACGCAACTCGGCCACGGTTCGATTGTAGTCGATGGTTATGTCGTACTCGACCAGTTCACGAAACCCGTACAGTTCGTCCACGATTTCGTCACTCATCTCGGCGTCGTTACAGACGACGTGAATGCTGATACTGGATTTGTTCGGTGCGGAGTAATCGAATCTCCGTTTGAGTGTTTCGACCGTCAGTTTGTTCGCACCCAACGGAAATCCGTCCCCGACCCACGCGTGTTCGGTCGTCTCCACGGGGTCGGGTCGGACGATTTTCCCTGCGTCAGTTCGGTCACTTACCCCTCGAAGGAAATCCGCGTTTTCGAACTCCCGCTTTTGTTCCCGCGTGAATCCCGTTCGGTAGAAGTCGTCGAACATCTGTGGCTTCGAAATCGACTGTTCCGAGGACTGAAGCGGCGCAGAGCGAATCTGGGACAGGTCGTATGCGAGAAACGGCAACACCCTGGCGTGTTTTTCCAGCGGCGTGACGTCAGTCGTGAGGTTCCACGTCGGGACGTACTCCGAAATCGCCTCGAGCGGGATCGAGAGGTACGTCTCCAACTGCTCGGGAAGCGAACTGCGGTACACCTCCGCGAAGTCCATGTCGAGTCGCGGTTCGAGTTGATTTCGTTCGTACGACTCGTCCTTGACGATTCCCTCGGTTCGGACCAGACAGTCGAGAAACGCGGTCTGGCGGAGGAGGCGGTGGAGGGTCTCCTCGTACGTTCCGTCGCTTTCGAGGGAGTACTCGAAGTCGCCAGCGATCAGTTTCGGAGTCCCGCCGGTCGGAACCACCTCCGCACCGAGGTAGTAGGCCAGCGACGCCGCCGGAAAGACCTTCTCGTGCATCAGGGGCAGTTCGAGTCGAACCCCGGTGTCCGGCGGGTCGATGGACTCCGGGACGTGGAACTCCTCGCCCAGTTCCACCAGCGGCGGGTGGCCTCGGAGGGTCGGATGGGCGCGGTCGGGGGTCGTCATCTTGAGCGCCGACCCGAACGTCGAGAGCGCTCGCATCGTGTCCCGCACCGACCCGGTGACGGTGACGGTTCCTTCCGGCGCTTCGTGATACGAGCGTGCGCCGATTCGAATCGGTGTCGGTCCGTCGAACGAGAGTCGTATCTCCGTCTCCGACTTTCGAATCGTGACCGCGGAAGAGAACGAGAGGTAGATGACTATCGGCGTCCCGTTGATCTGGAGGTATCGTGGTCCGGAATCGAGCGTCAGTTCGGAGTCGCTGTTCGGGGTGAAACTTCGGTCGAACTCACCGTCCACCGAATAGGCGAAAACGCTCGCCAGTATCGGGAGGGCGATTTCGTCCGTCTCGATGGTTACGGCCGAATCGACCGGATAGTAGAACGAATCGGCGTCCGCTGGCGTCGGTTCGACGGCACGCGGCGTGTGCAACTCGAAGCGAACCGTTTCGATGGGGTCCCGAACCTCGATACCGGGTCTCGCTGCCAACGACTCGAACTGTGGGTCCACGATTTCGTGTGTTACAGACTCCGTATATTTATAGGTCTACCCACGCGGTCGTCATGTCGAGGGACGGTACGTGCCACCGGTGGTCGGGGTGGTCACCGTTCCGTTGACGGAGTTCGATCCGCGCGTCGAACAGGGGTGATAACTCCGCAACCGTAGCGTCGTCGTCCGGCACCGAAAAGTGGTAGTGCGCCATTCCACGCACGCCCTTGATGATGGCACAGATGGAACGGAGAAAACGCTTGAGCGCGAGAAGGTCCTGCTCGTCGACGAGGTAGTTCAGCGAATCGACACAGAGCCGAAGCTCCGCCGGGGCGACGCCGTCCGTCGCGTCGTCGTAGTATCCCGTGGCGGTCACTATCTCCTCGCGGAGTTCGTGAAGGCCGTTTTTCCCGTCCAACGGCGGAAGGGTTTCGCCGATACTGGCGGCCGCCTGCGGAAGGGAACGGCGGCGGTTCCCGCGGTCGATGAGCCAGACGGAGGAGTCGTCGGGAGAAACGTCAACCGGGAAGTGTTCGTTCGCGGTGTTGATTCCCGCATCAGTGAGTGCAAGAACCCGCTTTCGGTCGTGTATATCGTCACCGAAGAGGGTTCGTGACGCTCGATTCGTAACGCGTTGTGACACTTCACCGGTGACGAGGAGGTTGCTTCCGTGCTGTCGGAGGCTTTCGAGGTGGTCCCGGAACACGTACACGTCCTCCTCGTCCCGGAATAACGACCGACAGTCTTTCATCTTACATTGTATCTTTCGTAATTTTATAAAACATCTCTGATTCCGACGAGCCAATACGAAGGCCTTAAACCCGCCAACCGGGAACGTTCGATAACTCGCTGGAAGACGGGCACCAGCGGGCACCTGCGATAGCAGGACGGAATGTGGCGTACGCGATTCGACCGAATCGCGAGGAGGCGGGCTACCGCCGAACGCGCTGAACCACCCAACGCCCGTGGTGATAGACCATGGCAAAAAGTTTCTACTCCCACATTCGAGACGCGTGGAAGGACCCGGACGACGGCAAACTCGCCGAACTCCAGTGGCAACGAAAGCAGGACTGGCGAAAACAGGGTGCCATCGAGCGAATCGACCGCCCGACCCGACTCGACCGCGCCCGCTCGCTCGGCTACAAGGCCAAGCAGGGCGTCGTCGTGGCACGCGCGAGCGTCCGCAAAGGCGGCGCGCGCAAGCAGCGACACAAGGCCGGACGCCGTTCCAAGCGGCAGGGTGTCAACCGCCTCGGACGGCGGAAGAACATCCAGCGCATCGCCGAGGAGCGCGTCAGCAAGAAGTACCCGAACCTTCGCGTCCTCAACTCCTACTGGGTCGGCGAGGACGGCAGCCAGAAGTGGCACGAAGTGATTCTGGTGGACCCCGAACACCCCGCCATTCAGAACGACTCGGACCTCAACTGGATCTGTGACGACTCGCACCGCGGCCGCGCCCACCGTGGCCTCACGAGCGCGGGACAGCGAAACCGCGGCCTCCAACAGCGCGGCAAGGGGACGGAACACACCCGACCGAGCAACTCCAGCGGCAAAGGCCGCGGCAAGTAACGCGTTCGCCGATTTCGATTTTTTGGTCGATAACTCCCCGAGAGACGTCAGTACGAGCGTTCCGTCACGAGGGAATCCGTATCGTCGAACACGGAAACCGTGTCCCCGTCGTCGTTCCAGACGCTCCGCGAGCGACCCCAATTGAGGACGACTTCGTCGGTTCCGGTCCCCGTTCGAAGCGTTGCCGCCGCTCCGGGTGGGAGCGTGAACCCATCCGGGAACCGGTACTCGTGTTCGGCTTCGTCCGTCACCCTCCAACCGGTCAAATCGAGCGGCCGGTCGGTCGTGTTCTCCACGACGATGGATTCCGCCGTCGGCGAACCGGACCCGTCCTCCGGACGCGGGTGTACCTCGATAACCGAGAGCGACGGTTCCGACGCGGAGTCCGGGGTGTGCGCGTCGAACAGGTCGAACGACGCGTTCAGTTCGGTCGTCGTCGGCAGGGACGGGTCGCCGTTCAGGTTGGCGGGTTCGTCCGTCACTCGGTCGTTGTTCAACCGGAGGTCCGTCCCGAGTTCCGCGGCGAGCGCGTTCAATCGTGACCGCGCCTCGTCGGGCATGCCTTCGTCGGAATGACCGACGAGAACGACCGCACCGCCGGATTCCGCGAAGGATGCGACCGCCTCCCGCTCCGCCGCCGTGAACGGTTCGGCGGGCGGCGTCACGAGGAGCGCCCGTCCGTTCAGCGCACCGTCCCCCGCCAATTCGTTCACCTGTCGGAGCCGGAGGTCCTGCCCTTCCAAATATCGCCCGTAGTAAGCGGTATCCTCGGCGGAAAGGGCGTACTCCGCGTCGAACTGCCCGTGTCCGCCGTCCATCAGGACCGCGCCCGACCGTTTGGTGAGCGAGGCGATTACGTTGGTGAGGAAGGGGAAGTTTCCGTAGCGACTGGTGTCGGCCGGGAACCCCTCCGCCTGCTCGTACGTCTCGTCGATGAGCGGGCCGCCGACCAGCACGACGGACGCCGATTCGTCGACGGCGACCAACGGAATCCGCTTCTCGTATGCGGTTCCGTCCCCCGGACGCTGCGTCGCGGTTTCGGCGGCGAAGACGGGAACCCTGTCCGATGAAACCGGTCCCCCGTCGGTTTCGATGCTCGCGGGGGTGGGCACGAAGAGTTTCTCCACGGACCGGTCCCGAACTTCGGGAGCGGCGGCGACGTTGCTCTTCGTCCAGACGTGTCGGTGTTCTCTCCTCGCGGTGGCTTCCAGTTTGGAGTACTCGTCGTGGTGTGTGAACCCGGAGTCGTAGACGCGAGCGAACCCTTCGGCGACGGCCTCGCGATTGTAGACCGTCTCCCGTTCGCCGGTGTCGTCGGCGTCGTACCGAACGTATCGCAGGAGTCGACCGTAGCTTCCCCTGTTCGGTTCGTTTTCGTCCGTCAGGAGGTCGACCGTCGCCCCGGCGAGTTCGTCCTTCGCGAACCGACTCGCCGCTTCTCCCCACCGGCCGAGATAGTTCAGTTCCTCGATTCCCTCCCACTCGGCGCGGCGCTCGGCATCGGCGTTATCGGTCGTTTCCGGCGTGTCGATGCCGATGATTCGGACCGTTTCGGTGGTTCCGTCGTCGAACCGGACGTCTATCGTGTCGCCGTCGGTAACTTCGGCGACGGTGGCCGTCGTGGACATACGTTCCCCGATACGCACCGTAGCCGCATCATTCGTTCTTAGATTTTCTGATAAAATTTCAAGTGGTATAAATAGCAATAAATATGTGAACCGAACGGCACCGAAAGACGGTCGGCCCGGTTCGGAAAGAAACGGACTCGTTCGTGAACCCACACAAATGCTATCTGGCAGCGAGTAGTTAACGAGAAAAATGGGCGAATCGGAGGGGGAGGCGGGGAACCTGACGGACCGAAAGCGAACCGAAGGGATGAATCGGCTCATGGGCTTCAGCGACGGCGTCTTCGCCATCGCCATCACGCTGTTGATACTCAACATCGAAGTACCCAAGCCGACGGGAGCGGCGGCGTTGAGTCAAATCGTCGACGAGTGGCCCGACATTCTGAGCTACGTCATCAGCTTTCTCGTCATCGGAAACTACTGGATCGTCCACCACGACATCTTCGGGGATGTCGAGCGCTACAACCAGAAACTCCTCTGGCTGAACATCATCTATCTCATGTTCATCGCGTTCATCCCGTTTTCCACCTCGCTCATCGGCGACTTTCCGGGGGGCGTTCCCGTGATGGTTTACGCCGGAACGCTCACGCTGACGAGCATCGTCCTCGCCGTTCTCTGGCGGTACGCGTGGGGAAGCGACCTGCTCGACGGGACGGTCGACCGCGATGACATGCGCGAAGTCACGTACGACATTCTCACCCCCGCCACCGTCTTCGCCGTGTCGATTCTGATAGCGCTCGTGAACGCACGGTGGGCGACGTATTCGTGGTTTCTCCTCCTCGTCGCCGACCCGATTCGGGAGCGATTGATCGGATGATCTCCAAGATCGCATATTTTGGACGGTACAGGACGGTAAACGTCGGAAACTCGGATCGAGACGGGAAATGTATAAACTGCAAAATGCGATATCAAATGGCTGTACATACCACCCGACCATTTGACTTCTGATAATTCGGTCAGCGCCGACGGGGTTTCTCCATCGGAGAACCGTGACGCTATATGGATGACTCCGGGGACTCTCCGACGTACTCGCCGAACACGGTTTCGAACTCACCACGTTCGCACCGAAGCCGGACGTGGGAGTCGTAGAGACCGCTATCGTCGAAAAACGGACGGACCGGACTACTCCTCTCGCTCGCCGACCTTCACCAACTGCTTGCCGATGTTTTCGCCCTCGAACAGGCCGAGGAAGGCGTCGGGGGCGTTCTCCAACCCCTCGGTGACGGTTTCTCGATACCGGATTTTGTCCTCGGAAATCCACTTACCGAGTTGCTTCGCGCCCTGTTCGAATCGCGGCGCGAAGTCGCCGACGAGGAGACCCTCCACGGTCGCACGCGTCTCGATGAGTTTGCCGAGTTTGCGCGGACCGGTCGGTACGGATTCGGCGTTGTAGAGCGCGATTTGACCGCAGACGGCGACGCGAGCGTCGACGTTGAGTTTGGAGAAGACGGCGTCCGTGATCTCGCCGCCGACGTTGTCGAAGTAACGGTCCACGCCCCCGGGCGCGGCGTCGTCGAGCGCCTGCCCGTAGTCGTCCACGTCCTTGTAGTTGATTCCGACGTCGAACCCGAGTTCGTCTTCGAGGAAGGACACCTTCTCGTCGGACCCGGCGAAACCGACGACTTTGGCACCCGTGAGCTTCGAAATCTGGCCGACGACGGAGCCGACCGCACCGGCCGCACCGGTGACGACGACCGTATCGTCCGCGCGGGGTTGGAGGACTTCGCGGGTGCCGAAGAAGCCGGTCAATCCCGGCATACCGAGGACGCCCAGCGAGGTGGAGATGGGCGCGAGGTCCGGGTCGACTTCTTGGAGTTCCGGTCCGAGGGCGGTGACGTAGTCGGCCCATTCGAGGTTGCCGGTCACGATGTCGCCCACCTCGAATTCAGTGCCGTTGGATTCGACGACTTCACCGACGACGCCGCCTTCGAGTGGGTCGCCGACCGCCCACGGGTCGGCGTAGGACTCCCGGGCGTCCATCCGACCGCGCATGTACGGGTCCACGGAGAGGTACAACGTGCGGACGAGCGCCTCGCCCGGACCCGGTTCCGGGACGTCCCCTTCGACCAGTTCGAAGGTGTCTCGGTCGGGCGTTCCGCTCGGGCGCTTCGACAGCAGGAATTTTCGATTCGTCGCCATACTGAGCGATAGTTGGTACACGGATAAGGGGGCTGTGGCGGAAGCCGCCTTTGCCGCTTACGGGAGGACGACAACTAAGGGAGGACAGCAAGCGACACGACGACGACGAGGTGGAAGGTGACGTGACCGGCCATCGACGATTCGATGCTGTTCTGCCAGTAGAGCCATCCCAAACCGACGCCGACGAGCGCGTTGAGAAAAACGACCGGAACGACCAGCGCGGGCGTTACCGCGGCGGTGGCCGCGAGCACGGGGAGATGACCGGCACCGAACGCCACCGCGGAGACGGCGATTGCGGCCCACATGACGCCGGAGGAGGGACGGTCCCCGCCGGTGAGCTTCCAGAGGACCCACGCGACGAACGTCATGAAGCCGTACCGGACGAGCAACTCCTCGGTGATACCGCCGTAGAGGAATTTGGTCAGGAGTCCCACCGCTACCGAGTAGACGGTTGCGTCGTTCGCAGCGACCGCGAGGAGTGACGACAGTCCGGGAACGAACGCCGCGAACGCACCGTCGAGGACGAGAACGGCGAGAGCGAGGACGACGCCGACACCGACCGATGCGGGTAGCTCCTCGGCGAACAGCACCGGCGGTTGCGTCGTTCCGACGACCCGGTAAAGGACGTGCGAATGGAGTCGCACGCGGGGAATGAGGGCGGTACCGACGAGGCAGGCGAGTGAGAGGAGGACGAGCGGTTGTGCGATGGCGAGCAAGAAGAGGAGATGGGTAGGCACGTCGGCAACCTGCGGAAGGCTGTGCAGTTCGTCGAGCGACGACGCGCCGACGAACAGGACGCCGGGAATCCCGAGCGCGAACATCAGGGCGGCCCCTTCGACGAACGAGCGCGGTCGTAGTCGGTCCCTCGTCGAACCGCGGTGACTCATATGACCCGGACCGTACCCGAGGACCAAAAAGGTTCGAGTGACGGTTCGGGTTCCGGTGGAACCACGGATTTATAGCCGGATGTGCCCACTGGAAACCATGGGCGGCCTTTCGCTCGACGCGACGCAACTCGACCGCTACTCCCGGCACATCATTATGGACGAGGTGGGCGCGGAGGGCCAACAGGCGCTCCTCGACGCCCGCGTCCTCGTGATCGGTGCCGGCGGCCTCGGCGCACCGGCCATCGAATACCTCGCGGCGGCGGGCGTCGGCACCATCGGAATCGCCGACGACGACGCCGTGGAGCGGAGCAACCTCCAGCGACAGGTGATTCACGGCGACGGCGACGTTTCGCGTCCGAAAGTCGAGAGCGCCGCCGACTTCGTTCGGGACCTCAACCCCGACATCGCCGTCGAGACCTACGAGGTCCGCGTCGAACCCGACAACGCGGAATCGCTCATCGCGGACTACGATTTCGTCGTGGACGCGAGCGACAACTTCCGAACCCGGTACCTCGTCAACGACGTGTGTACCCTCACCGACACGCCGTTCTCCCACGGCGCGATTTACAAGTTCGAGGGACAGGTCACGACGTTCACGACCGACGGGCCGTGTTACCGCTGTCTGTTCCCCGAAGCGCCGCCGGAAGACATGGTCGCCGACTGTGCGACGACGGGCGTCCTCGGCGTCCTCCCCGGAACCGTCGGCTGTATTCAGGCCACGGAGACGGTCAAATCGCTCACGGGAATCGGCGAGGTGCTGGAGGGCCGGATGCTGTTCTACGACGCGATGGACATGAGCTTCGAGGAAGTTCAGTATCGCAACAACCCCAACTGTCCCGTCTGCGGTTCGGACCCCATCGACTCCATCGAGGACGTGGAGTACACCGAATCGTCGTGTGCAGTGCGGGCGGACTGACCGTATTTTTCGACAGTGCTAAACACCGTCAAACACGGTTCTTATGCCATGAGAACCGCAACATAGGTTTATCACATATCCCGACGTCTCTACAATCGTAGGTGAATGCAATGGCAACTAACCAACTCAACACTGGAGCAAACACGTTCGAAAGCAAAATCGGCGGCCTAACCGTTCGCGGACAGGCACACAGCCTGAGCGCGTGGTTCGTGTTGGCGCTCCGTCTCATGATGGGCTACGCGTTCCTCGCCGCCGGATGGGCGAAGATCGCGGCGGCCGAACCGTTCGACGCGGCGGGCTACCTGACGAACGCGGTTCCCGCGGCGAGCCCGATGGTCGGCGTGTTTCACTGGATGGGTACCACTCCCTGGTTCGTGGACGTCGTGAACGTCGCCGTCCCGTGGGGTGAACTGTTCATCGGCCTCGCGCTCCTCGTCGGCGCCTTCGTTCGCCTCGCGGCGTTCTTCGGCGCGTTCATGATGGCCATGTTCTACTTCGGCAACTGGACGGTCGAACACGGCGTCATCAACGGCGACTTCGCGTACATGCTCGTCTTCCTCGCCGTCGCGGCGTTCGGCGCGGGGTACATCCTCGGCTTGGACACGCTCATCGCGCGCTACGAAGTTGGCGGCGAGGCGCTGGTCGAGCGCTATCCCGCCCTGCAGTACATCCTCGGCTGAGCACGCTTTTTTCGCGGTGGACAGCGACAGTAGTACCATGAAATCGGGGGACGTGGAACGCTGGCGAAATAACTGGCAGGACGAGGTGGACGGCGCGGCGCTCTATCGCGCGATGGCCGAGTCGGAATCGAACCCGGAACTCGCGGAGTTGTACCGAAATCTGGCCGAGACGGAAGGAGAACACGCGGATTTTTGGGCGACGAAGCTGGACGACGCTGACGAACCGGTCGGGTTGCCCGCCCCGAGCCGTCGTGTGCGAACCCTCGCGTGGCTCGCGCGGCGGTTCGGCGCGAACTTCGTCCTTCCCGCGGTTCGCGGAAGCGAAATCGGCGGGAGCGTGGAGTATCACCGCCAGCCCGATGCTGACTCCTCGCTCGTGGACGACGAACGCTCACACGCTCATCTCCTCGCGAATTTGGACACGTCGAGCGGCGTGGAGGGCGGGACGCTGGCACGACTGGAAGGCAGACACCACGCGACCAGCGGGAACGCGCTCCGGGCCGCCGTCCTCGGCGCGAACGACGGTCTCGTCTCGAACCTGAGTCTGGTGATGGGCGTCGCGGGCGCGGCGCTGGCCCCGACCTCGATTCTCATCACGGGACTCGCCGGACTGCTGGCGGGTGCTGGCTCCATGGCGATGGGCGAGTGGCTCTCGGTCACGAGTTCGCGGGAACTGTACCAGCGCCAAATCGGCGTCGAAGCCGAGGAACTCGCGGAAGTGCCCGAGGAGGAGGAAACCGAACTGGCGCTTATCTACCGGGCGAAGGGTCTGTCGCGGGAACAGGCGGAAGAACTCGCCGCCCAAATCGTCTCGGACCGGGAAACGGCCCTCGACACGTTGGCGCGGGAGGAACTGGGCATCGACCCGGAAGGTCTCGGCGGGTCGGCGTGGGAGGCGGCGGGGTCCTCGTTCGTCCTGTTCGCGCTGGGCGCGATCGTTCCGGTCGCGCCGTTCGCCGTCTTTTCGGGCCTCACCGCGGTCGGGGTGAGCCTGCTCGCGAGCGCGCTCGCGCTGTTCGCCATCGGCGCAGGTATCACGCTCCTCACCGGACGGAGCGTCCTGTACTCCGGCGGTCGTCAGGTCCTCATCGGACTCGCGGCGGCGGCGCTGACGTTCGGCGTGGGCCGACTCATCGGCGTGACCATTGCGGGATGATTTCCGAGGGGCGGTGCGGTGAAACAACCCTCGACGAAAATCCGTGAGTACATGACGATGCGACAGAGATGGGCGAGTATGGACTCGAACGTGGGGCGGTGGAGCGGTCGAGCGGTCGTCGCGGTGACGGCGCTCGGCGCGCTTCCGGTGGTTTCCGCTCACGGCGAGAGCCACCCGCAACCGTATCCGCAATGGCTCGCGCTGGTCGTCATGGCCGTCGGTATCGCCATCGTCGGCGGGAGTGTCCTTCTCGGACGCACCGTGTGGGAACATCGCCGAACCCAAACCCTCTACGGCGTCTACCTCGGCCTGTTCGTCGCCGCCGCGGGTGCGGTCGGTCTGGTACAGCTTTCGCCGGTGCAGACGCTTCGGGCGTCGCAGGAACCGATCGCGAGACAGTGGTACCAACCGCTGACGCTGGCACTCGGGACGATGATAGCCGTCGGAAGCCTCATCGCCGGGCGTCTGCGATTTCCCGAGCGCCCGCGCTACGCCGCATTCGGGATAGCCCTCGGCGCGTGGGTCGCCTACCCGACGGTGATGTCGTCCGTCGGCGCGGCGACGAACCCCGTGGGATACGCCCTCGTCCTCGGACTCCCGGTCGGCGTCGGCTACATCCTCTGGCGGGACGCGCGCGAACCGCTATCGCGGGTTTTCAGCAACGGCAAGGCCCGGTGGTTTGGCGTCGGAACGGGCGTCCTCGCGTCGCTGTTCTTCGCCTTCTCGATGGGCATGGTGACGTTCGTCCCCGAACACGGAATCGGCATCCCGAAGGGGTCGTTCGTGACGACGGCGCAGGTCGCAAACCCGCTCGTCTACTGGACCGCCGTGGAGTTCGGCTTCCCGTCGATTCCGATCTCCGGGGTGTTCTCGACCGGACTGCTGATTCAGATCGGGCTCGTCGGCGTCCTCGTCGGCTTGAACGGCGGGATAATCGCCAACCAGTGGCTCGGCGACGCAAGGACCGGGTCCACCGGCGCGGCCTCGGGAACGGCGGCCGTCGCGGCCCCGAACGCCTGTTGTTGCTGTGGTCCGGTCATCTCCGAACTCGCCGTCGTGTCGGTCGGTCCGTCGGCCGCGGCCCCGCTCTACTGGCTGTTCGTGGACCTCGCGTCGCCGGTCGGCGCGCTCTTTTTCGTCGTCAGCGTCGGCCTGCTGGTCGGCAACCTCGCGCTGTTCGGCATCAGGAACGAGTGAGCGAATCGAACGCTCAGTTTCCGCGGTCGTACTCCCAGTCGTCGCGGAGCGCCCGCCACACCGACGTTCGCACGGCCGGGATAGACAGCAAGCGAGAGATGAGCGACGGATGGGTGAGGAGGCGGAACAGCGCTCGGGTGGGGTGTCGGTCGATGTCCTCGATGTCGATGCCGGACGCCACCGCGAGCAGGTCAGCCAGCAGGTCGGTTCGTCCCTCGTCCAAAACGGTCGTGACGAGCGACGAGAGGAGGTATTCGGCCCGCATCCCGCGATGGAGCCTGTCGGGATACACGTCCAGTTCCCCCGATGCGACGCAGTTTCCGAGCAGGGACGCGGAGTGAATCGCCTGCGAGATTCCCTTTCCCGTGAACCGGTTCGCGATGCCAGCGGCGTCGCCGACCCGGACAGCGTTGTTCTCCGGGCGGTAGATCCGTTCCGGGTCCAAACTCGGCCCGCGCGGAATGATGGCGACGTTCGTCTTGCTTCGCTCCGGTTTCGGCCAGTCGTTCCGCTCGCACGCGGCGTTGAAGGCGGCGAAGTAGTCGTCGGGGACGTCGCCCTCGTGCCATCCGACGCCGACGTTGGCCCGCGTTTCGGTCTTCGGGAACAGCCACTCGTAGCCGAGGTAGCCCTCGAAAACGATGCGCGAGTGCGGGTAGAGCGCGGAAAAGTCACCCGTCACGTCCGCGTTGAGCGCGACCATCCGCCCGGAGTATTCGTTCGTCGTCCCGCAGACCTTGCTCGTGAGTGAGGGCTGGCCCGTGGCATCCACCAACAGGTCGTACTCGCCCGCGAGGCGGCGAAATTCCGCCTTGCTCACGCCGTGTTTCTCGCGGATGTCGACGCCCCGGTCGGCGAGCCACGCCGCCCACCGCCGTTCGACCACGTTTCGGTCGGTGATGTAGGCGTCCGCCGCCGGAAACGTTCCGCTGCCGATGACGTTCTCGCCGCCACGAACCGCGACGTGGAACGACGGCACGCGGTTCAGAAATCCGTTCTCCGCGGTCTTTTCCAGCGGAATTTCCGAGGCCGACGTCATCGCCTCGCCGCAGTTGACCCGTTTCTCGTCGTATCGCTGCCGCTCGTAGAGCGTCACGTCGTCGCCGAGTCGGTGAAAAGCGGTGGCGGCCGCGAGACCGCCGACCGCACCGCCGATGACAGCAATTCGTCCCCGACTTCGCATGTCGTCCTCGGTACGGTTCGGGACGCAAAAAACCTACTCAGCCAGCAAACTGTCCACGAGTCTGGTGAAGCGGTCCACCATCCGCTCGGGAAACGACGGCGTCACGGCCGCCAGCAGATGGGCCGTCTCCTCGGGTCGGGTCGGCGCGAGCGTCACCCGGTTTCGAACGTCGCGGTGCTTCTCCACGAGGTCCTGCTCTTCGAGGTGCGAGACGTGCCATTCGAGCGTGCTCCGGGCGATGCCGAGGTCGTCGGCCAGCGTCGCGGGACGCGCCGTGTCGCGTTCCAACAGCGTGACGAGCACGTCGCGAGCGGTTTCCCGGCGGAGCAGGGCGAGTGCCGCCCGCTCCCACTCGTCGTACTCGGGAGCGTAGTAGTGGGTCTTCCCGTAGAGTTGCTCGCTCACGAGTCGCTCTTCGGCCAGCAACTCCCGCATGTGATACTGTATCTGTCCCGGAGCGATGTCCGACTCCCGGACGAGGTCGTTGAAGTGAATCCCCGGACGGGAGTCCACACATCGCGCGATTCGTGTTCGTGTTTCCGTCATCGTCGTTCGGTCGTCATGGTTGGTTATCGCGTTTCGACGCTTCGTGCGTAGTACACCGCACCCACGAGGAGCGCGATTACCACGATGTCGAGGCCATGTTCGTACAGGTGGTGCGTGTTCGCGGAGAGGTAGTTCGCCGCCGTCATCCCGCCGACGAACTCGCGGCCCGCGAGCGCCCCGAACGCGAGCGCGACCAGCAGATAGGGAAGCGTCCGCCGCTGTCGAAACGCCGCGAGCGCCAGCAGAAACACCGCCGCGGACCCGAGCGCCGCCACTGCCAACACGACGTGGAGCGCCAAACTCCCCTCGGAAGCGACGGCGTGGAGCGGGTACAGCGCGGGAGCCATCTGGCGTGGCGTTAGTGCCGGACGTACCTGAGGCGTTCGGTTCGGACGGACAAGGGGCAACGGCTTCCGGGGACATCCGGTTTTACCCTCCCAGCACACAAGCAACGGGCATGAGCCATCCCGAAGCGACCGACCGACTCGTCGTGTACTCCGATTACGTTTGCCCGTTTTGCTACCTCGGGCGGCAGTCACTGAAGCGGTACCGTGAGACGCGCGAGGAACCGCTCGCGCTCGACTGGCACCCGTTCGACCTCCGGAGCGGGAAGCGCAACGCGGACGGGTCCATCGACCACAGCGCGGACGACGGGAAGGACGACTCCTACTACGGACAGGCGCGGGAGAACGTCCGACGGCTACAGGAAAAGTACGGCGTCGAGATGGCCCAGGAGATCGCGACCGACGTGGATTCGCTTCCCGCGCAAGTCGCCTCCTACTACGTCAAATCCGAACACCCCGAACGCTGGCTCGACTTCGACGAAGCTATTTTCGAGGCGCTGTGGCGGGACGGGCGGGACATCGGGGACGACGACGTTCTCGCCGAACTCGCGGCGAACAACGGACTCGACCCCGAGGAGATACGCGACGCAATCGAGGACGACGCCCTGCACGAGGAACTGCGGGAGCAGTTCACCGAGGCACGACAGCGCGGCGTGACCGGCGTTCCGACGTTCACGTACGACGGCTACGCCGCCCGTGGTGCGGTCCCGCCGGAACAACTCGAACGACTCGTGGAAGGCGGGCAGTAACGCGTTCGAAACCGATTACAGTAGTTTTACCATCGCCCGTCGACGCCGTGAAAGATAGATGGCAGGACGGTTCGCACTCGACATCGAGACGGTGAGTCCGACGCTCGAACACTACGAGACGCCGCCGGATTTCGACGACCCGGCGTATTTCGAACTCCTCGCGGTCGCGCTCGGCTACGAATCGCCGGACGGAGACAGGGAGACGGAGATGTTGTTCCGGCGGGACGACACGCAAAACGACGAACTCGACTTGGTGGCACGGACGCTCGATTGGCTTGCAGAGCGACACGGGGACGAGTACGTCACCTACGGCGGCGAGACGTTCGACGTTCCCCAACTCATCGGCCGAACGAGGGCGGCCGCGGACGGTTCAGTGCGGGACGGTCTCGTCGACCGACTCCGAACCAGACTCGAAATCGACCTCATGCACGTCGATTTACGGCGGCCGGCGTGGGACGCGTTCGGCGACTACACGCGACTCGAAGCGGCCTGCCGAAACGTCGGGATACGGCCGGATGACACCGACTGGGAACAGTACGACCACGGCATCGACCTCGACGCGCTCCGTCCCGAGAAGTTTCAGGGCTTCGGGAAGGTCATCAACAAGGACGTCCCGGTGTTCGGCGAGCGGTACATCGCGCTCGCGGCCGCCGGTGCGACCGAGACGCTGACGTTCCGATCGTTGCACGAACTGCTGGACCACTACGGGCGGGAGGACATCGTCCACCTGTTCGACCTCGCCGACGCTCGGCCGTTCGGGGAACCGAACACCTTTTAGCGGCGGTACGCCCAAACGACGCCATAGTGAACGCGTACCAATGATTCTCGTCATCGACAACTACGACTCGTTCGCCTACAACCTCGTCCAATACCTCGGCGAGTTCGCCGACGACGTAGTCGTGCGGCGGAACGACGCCATCGACGTGGCGGGGATCCGCGACCTCGATCCGGACGGAATCGTCGTCTCGCCGGGACCGGGGACACCCGCCGAAGCGGGCGTCTCGATGGACGTGTTCGCGGAGACGACGTATCCCGCGCTCGGCGTCTGTCTCGGTCATCAGGCGCTCTGTGCGGCCCACGGCGCGCCGGTCGTCCACGCTCCGGAGGTCATCCACGGGAAACCGTCGACGGTGACACACGACGGGGAAGGCGTGTTCGCTGGACTCCCCGACGAGTTCGAGGTCGGCCGCTATCACTCGCTGGCGGTCGAACGTACTGACCTCCCGGACGTGCTGGCCGAGACGGCCCGAACCGCGGACGACCGCCGGACGCTGATGGGGATTCGACACGCGACCGTACCGCACGTCGGCGTGCAGTTCCACCCCGAAAGCATCCTGACCGACGAGGGGAAACACCTCGTTCGAAACTTCTGTGACCTGTGCTACGGAACGGAGGAACCGTGCACTACCACGTGAACGGCGACATCGTGCCCGAATCCGAGGCGACCGTGAGCGTCCGCGATCGGGGGTTCATGTACGGCGACGCGGCGTTCGAAACGATTCGCGCCTACGGCGGGAGTCCCTTCGAGTGGGACGCCCACGCGGACCGCCTGCGTGCCACCTGCGACGCGCTTTCGCTCGATCACGGCATCGCCGACGACGAGCTCCGTCGGCGTGTCCGCCGGACGCTCGACGCGAACGACCTCCGGGAGGCGTACGTCAAACTCTCGATTTCGCGCGGCGTCCAACCCGGAAAGCTCACGCCCGGTCCAACGACGAATCCCACCGTGGTCGTCATCGTCTCCGAACTGCCGCGCGGCGGAATCGCTGGCGAATCCGTCTGGAGCGGCCCCGCAACCGCCGACGTGGTGGAGACGCGACGCGTCCCCGATGCCGCGCTTCCGACACGCGCGAAGACGCACAACTACCTGAACGGCATCCTCGCCCGCCTCGAAACCGACGCCGACGAGGCCGTCATGCTCGATTCGTCGGGGGCCGTCACCGAGGGCGCGACGAGCAACCTGTTTTTCGTCCGCGACGGCACGCTTCACACGCCCTCGCTCTCGGGACCCGTCCTCCCCGGAATCACGCGCGACGTCGTCCTCTCGCTCGCCGAGGCGGAAGGGATTCCGACCGAAACGGGACGGTACGAACCGGACGATGTGCTGTGCGCCGACGAGGCGTTCCTGACGAACACGACGTGGGAGGTTCGCCCGCTCGCCCGAATCGGCGCGACCGAAATCGGCGAGGGGGACGAAACCGTCGAACTCGGTGGCGGGGACGTGACCGCACAACTCGCCGACGCGTTCGACGCGCTGGTGGGGACGCGCCACTACGCCGGAAGTCGGGACTGACGCCCGGTTTGAAAAGGCTCAAACGCCTCCGCTGGCTACGTGAACGCGATGGACGAGAACCGACGAATCGCCGCCGTCGAGGAGATCCCCGACGACACGACGTTCCTGTTCACGATTCGGAACGGCTTCGACGAAGAGGAGGCCGTGCTGGTCGAGAACGACGGCGATGTACGGGCGTGGAAGAACTACTGCCAGCACTGGACCGACGTGCGCCTCGACAAGGGCGACGGCGCGAGCATGCGCGACGGCGAACTCGTCTGCGGCAAGCACGGCGCGCTGTTCGAGGCCGATTCCGGCATCTGTACCTACGGCCCGTGTGAGGACGCGGTTCTCGACGAAGTGGACGTGACCGTCGAGGACGGTGCGGTGTTCCTCACCGACTCGGAATACGAGTTCGTCCAGCGCGGGTCGTCCATCGAGTACGACCTCTCCTCGAACCGCTCGCTCGGGTTCTGACGGACGGCGGGAAATCGGTTCCTGTCCGTCTCTATTCCGCCTCACGAATCACGAACGTCGGTTCGTCCACCGCTTCGCTTTTGCACTCCGGGCACCGTGACGGCCTGTTCGCCGGGTTGTCGAACCGGTGGAAGCCACAGTCCCGACACTCGGGCGGGGCGACTAACAACTGCTCGCCGTTCGATTCGACCGAACGGGCGACGTGTCGGACGTGTCGCACCGCCGCACCGGCCGTGATTTCGAACTCCGTCGCGAGGGTGCTCGGGGACGCCGGTTCGCTTCGGAGGAACGTCGCAATCCGCTCGCGCGTCGTCTCGTCGTCGCGCATACTCATCGTTCGTCGTCGGGGTTCAAATTTGTAGCGCGAAATTTCGGACAACATAAACTGTTTTCCGGTCGGGGTTCATGAGGTAATTTGCGATGGGGGAGCGACCGACCACCGGCGAATCGACCGGGACGGAGATGACGAGAGATCATACGGTTCTCTTCGTCGAACACGAGACGGATATCGCGCGGGTCCTCGACGGTTACGAGGACCTGACGGTGCACGTCGAACCGTCCATGAGCGAATGCCTCTCCCGTCTCTCCAACGAAGCGATAGACTGCATCGTCAGCAACTACGACCTGCCGAATTCGACGGGGTTAGAGCTCCTCGATTCCGTACGCGAGGAGCATCCGAACCTCCCGTTCGTCGTGTTCACGGGGGAAGGGAACGAGCGAATCGCCAGCGACGCCATCGACCGCGGCGTGAGCGATTACGTCCCCGAAACGGCCATCGAGGACGCCGCCGACCTCCGAGAGCGAATCGTGAGCGCTATTCGAACCCACCTCCGCGGGCGCGGCGAGAGCCGAATCGATACGCTGATGAGCGCGTTCCCGGACGTCGCGTTCCTCTTCGACGAGGACGGTCGGTATCGGGAACTCCTCGTCGGCCCCAACTCCGAAAACCTCGCCATTACCGCACCGCCCGACCTCGTCGGGCGGCGGATTCACGATGTGTTTCCGGCGGACATCGCGGACACGTTTTTAGCGCATATCCACCGGACCTTGGAGAGCGGTCGCGTCGAAACGATGGAGTATCCGATGACCGTCGAGAGCGGACGACGATGGTACGAAGCGCGTTCGACGCCGCTCGGCCAGGAGATAGACGGAAAGGACGTCGTCGTATGGGTCGCCCGCGACATCACCGACCGACGCGAGCGTGAACGGACGTTGACCTGCCAACACGAGGAACTGGAGACGTTGAATCGGATTCACTGGGTGATTCAGGAGGTCATCCACGAACTCGTTCACGCCGCGACCCGCGACGACATCGAACAGTTGGTGTGCGAGCGGTTGGTCGAATCCGGGCTGTACGAACTCGCGTGGACCGACGAGAGCGAGGTCAGTCGCGGCGGCGTCACGCCGCGAACCCGTGCCGGCGGTATCGACGGCTATCTCGATACCCTCGTCGAGTTCGGCGAGGATGTCGGCGACGACCCCGCGAGCAGGGCGATGCGGACCGACGAGCTACAGGTAATCCAGGACGTTCGAAATACGCCGATGCTCCCCGAACCGATCAGAGCCGAAGCGATCGCCCGCGACATCGAGTCGGGCATCTCCATCCCGCTCTCGTACGGCAACACGATGTACGGGTCGCTGTCGCTCGTTTCGACCCGCTCGGGCGTCCTCGGCGAGCGGGCACAGGCCGCCCTCGAAACCCTCGGGGACACCATCGGGTTCGCCATCAACGCCGCGCGGAACAAGAAGATACTGTTGTCCGACAGCACCGTCGAACTGGAGTTCCACGTGAGCGGGTCACGGGACGCGGTTATGGCCGCATCCCGCGAACTCGACTGCACGTGTCACCTCCTCGGATTGGTTCCGGCCGCGGAGGGCCAACTTCTCCACTACATCCGCGTAGAGGACGCTCCCACCGACCGTCTCGAAGCGATGCTGTCCGAGTCGGATGACGTGGCGGAGTGCCGATTCATCGATACGGAAGAGACCGGTGCCGTCATCGAAATCCGCATGACTGAATCGACGCCCAAGCGGCTGGTCGAAGCCGGTGCGGCCGTCCAGTCCGCGACGGCGAATCGAGGGGAGGTGTCCATCGTCGCCGAAATCCCGCGCGAGACCGACGTTCGGACGGTCGTCGATACCTTTCAGTCGACGTATCCGTCCGCGGAACTGGTCGGGAAACGCACCATCGACCGCCCGATTCAAACCGCACAGGAGTTCCGCCAGTCGTTGACCGACCGTCTCACCGACCGACAGGAGACGGCGCTTCGAACCGCCTACTTCGCCGGCTACTACGACTGGCCGCGCGGAAGCACCGCCGAGGACGTTGCCGGCGCGCTCGACATCGCCTCGGCGACCCTCCACTACCACCTTCGAAAGGCACAGCACGGACTGCTCGCCGCGTTGTTCGACGAGACGGGTACCGACGACACCTGACCGATTACCCGACAGTATTTCCCGCAGAACGGTCACGCAATGAAAAAGGACTTAGGGAGGCGCGGTGACGATGTGGCTATGAAAGCCGTCGTCCTCGCGGGCGGATACGCGACGCGCCTGTGGCCGATTACGAAACAGCGCCCGAAGATGTTTCTCCCCATCGGTGAAACCACGGTCATCGACCGTATTTTCGCCGACTTGGAAGCCGACGAGCGCGTCGACACCGTCTATGTGAGCACGAACGAACGATTCGCGGACGATTTCCGTGACCACCTCGCGGAAAGCGAGTTCGAAAAACCACAACTGAGCGTCGAAGACACCTCCGAGGAGGACGAGAAGTTCGGCGTGGTCGGCGCGCTCGCGCAACTCGTCGAGCGCGAGGAGGTCGACGACGACCTCGTCGTCATCGCCGGCGACAACCTCATCAGCTTCGACGTGGACGAGTTCGTCGACTTCTTCGAGGACAAAGGCTCGTCCTGTCTCGCCGCGTACGACGTGGGAAGCAGGGAACTCGCGAAAGCCTACGGTCTCGTCGAACTCGACGGCGACCGAGTCGTCGAGTTTCAGGAAAAGCCGGAGGACCCCAACTCGACGCTGGTCTCCATCGCCTGCTATGCGTTCACAGAGGAGACGTTGCCGCTGCTGGAACGGTATCTCGAAGACGGCAACAATCCCGACGAACCGGGGTGGTTCCTCCAGTGGTTACAGTCCCGCAAACCCGTTTACGCTTACGTCTTCGAGGAGGCGTGGTTCGACATCGGAACCCCCGAGAGCTACCTCGAAGCCGTCGCGTGGTATCTCGGCGGTGACTCCCGTATCGCCGACAGCGCCACGCTGGAGAACACCACGATCGGCGAGAACGTCCACGTGATGGACGGCGCGGAAGTCACCGACGCCAATCTCGAAAGCGCTATCATCTTCCCCGAGGCGACGATTCGGGGCGGCGACGTGCGCGATTCCATCATCGACGAGGGAACGCACATCGAGAACATGAATTTGGCTGGCGCACTCATCGGCGCTCACACGCAGATAACGAGCGATTCGGACGAGTAAGACCCACCTTTCGTTCCCACCTTTTTTACGCTCGGATAACGCGAGAGCCGGAGGCTCTCGCGTACCACTCGCGCAAAAAATCTGGACCAAAAAATGCCGCTCGCTCACCATGTTCGCTCGCGGTAGAGCCGAGAGCATGACTCCGCACCGCTACCTGCCAAGAGGCCAAACGACAGCCTACAACCGCGCCGTAGACATCACAACTCCAAACCACGACCGCAAACTGCGATCACGCGCCGAGCCAAGCGTCCGTAATCCGCACCCGTCCCCGCGACCCGTCCCACTCAGTTTCGAACTCCAACTCGATGCGACGGTCCATGTGCGGCGCGTCCGTCACCAGGGTTTCGAACTCGCCGCCTTCACCCAAGATGTGAACGCCGTACTCGTCGTTGAGGGCTTCGAGTTCGGAAAGCGCGTCGGCGTCCAGCGTCCGTCCGAGCCACGATTCGTCCAGTCCGTACGCCGCGACCTGAACGATTCTGATCTCGAATCCGGCGTCGAGCATCGCGTCCGCGAGTTCGCGGGGGTCCTCCCGCCAGAGCGGCGCGAACAGGTCGATGCCGAGGTCGTCACAGAGGTCCTGAATGCGGTGCGTTTGGAACTCGCTTTCGACCGCACCGGCCGTGACACCCGCGAGGTCGATATCGAGGTCGCGGAGGGCGACTTCCATGATTTCCGTCTCCATGTCGCCCTGTTCGCCCGCGTCCTCGACTGATTCGGCGTCGAAGTCTCCCTCGACGTTCACGAGCGGGATACCGATGCTTTCGGCGGCGAGCGTCGCGAGTTCGGTCGCCGGAACGTGATACATGTACGAGTCGCCCGCCGGATGAACGGTGAGGAGTCGCTCGACGTTCAACCCCTCTTCGAGCGCGCAGTAGAGCGCCCACGAGGAGTCCTTACCGCCGGAAAAGAGGCTGACCCACGCCTGCTGGTTCATGGGGCAGTTTGCGAGTCGGGGGATAAATGCGCCTCGGTTACTCGACCAGTTCCTCGCTGATGGCCGTCCCGCTCACGTAGGACGTCACGCGAACGCCGACGAGGCTGACCAGAACGCCGAGGACGACGTACACCGCCAGTCGCATACTGGGGTCGAACGTGAGTTGCTGAACCGTCGTCTGACCGACCGTGATCTTGGGAATCACGACGGGCGGGATTTCGCCCGCCCGCTGGAGGAAGTAGGCCGAAAAGCCACGGACGACGAGTCCGACGGCGAGGACCCCGAACGGGAGGTTGAGATACGAGTTTCGCACCCGGTCGTTGCGGATGGCCTCGTCCAGCAGGCGGCCCATGCTGGCGGTGAGGGCGGCGACGGCTATCCACGGGACGCTCTCGAAGGCGAACGCCATCGCGGTCATGAGGACGTTACCGGTCGAATCGACCGGTGCGGCCCGGAGCGCCCCGGCGAACACGCCGATGAGCGACAGGCCGACGCCGACGACGTAGGTCACGATGGACACCCGGCCGGAGTAGAGGGCGTCGCGGGCCTCGCCGGGGAGCTTACGGAAGTAATCACCGATGGCGAGTCCCTTGTACAGGACGAACAGGCCGATGACGGCGGTGATGGTCGATGTCGCCATGGCGAGCCCTAAATACAGGAGGAGAACCGGGAACGTGATGAGCGCCACACCGGTCGGAACGAGGATGGTCTGTCGAAGTTCCTCGTCGGCGAGGAACTGCTTGAGCAGGTAGTAGGTGGATTCGATGTCGCGGGCCTGTCTGACGACGACCCGGTCCACGGCGTCCACGCGGACGCGACTTTCGAGGATGGGGACGAGTCGCTCGTCCTCCGCGCTGTCGATGACGATGATGGTCGAGTCGGGGTCGTACGTCTCCATGAGTTCATCCATCTGGGCCGCCACGGCGCGGTCCGCGCCGACGCGCGTGTCCCCGGTCCCGGAGATGACGGCGACTATCGACGTTTCGTCGCCGTCTCGCAGATCGCGGGCGACGCGGAGCGCTTCGAGGAGACAGTTGACACTCGAATCCTCGGGGTCGGCCAAGCCGACATCCGTGACGAGCGCCTGTACGGCCTCCCACCCGGCGACGGGCATCTGGAGGCCGGTTTTACGCCCGATGTCGTCGTTCCGATCGACACACACCACCAGCGTACTCATTCGATATTCGGTTCCAGACGGCGAGAGGATAAAAAGGTCGTCTTTATCGCAACTTTTCCCCGTGTTGACAGTATTTCGGTGGCGCCCGACGACGGCCCGCCGCTCAGACGTTTCCGTTCAGTGCGTCGAAAATACCGTCGGTGAACTCCTGCTCCAACCAGAGTCCCGCTTCCATGCCGCCCGCGACGACGGCGGATTCGACGGGAACCTGTCCCCCACCCATGCGGGCGTGTCCGCCAGCGTCGGCACCCGGAATGTCGGTGACGGCCATCTGCAACGCCTTTCCCATGTGAACACGGTCGTCCCGCGAACGACCGGAGATGTAGAGCGTGTCCTCGCGGCGACCGTAGATTACGACCGCGGTGACGCCTTCGAGGTGCATCAGTTCGTCCGCGGCCTGCGGAATGGCGTCCGCGTTCGAGAGCGCCCCGACGTTACAGACGGCGAACGATCCGCGTACCTCCCGTTCCGTGATGGCGCGCGATTTTATTTCGAGAACTTCCGCGCTCACTTGCGGGTTCGCGATGCGGTCGAGGCAGTGTTCGTCCACGCCCTGGTACAGATACGCGCTGGCGGAGAACTCCGCCGCACAACACCCGTTCGTGAGGTGTTTCGTGTCGGACTGAATACCGTACAACAGGCCGGTGGCGATGTCGGACGGGAGGACGAACTCGTCCTCCGGAGGGATCGCATCCGGGGTGATCGGCGTCGCCCCGAGATCCTCGAAGTACTCCGCGACGATGGTCGAACACGCGCCGTAGTTCGTTCGCTTGTCCGTGAACACCTCCCCGGTTCCGTTTCCGGGGTGATGGTCGATAACCGCGTACGGTTCGATTCGCTCCGACCCGTCAAACCCGCGCGGCGTGTTGTGGTCCACGAGAACGATGGTAGAAGCAGCGAGGTCGGTTACGTGTTCGACGCGGTCGAGTTCGAGGTCGAGAATGGTCCGAAATGCGCGATTTTCCTGATGTCGTATCTGCCCTGCGTACTGAAGCGTCGCCTCCGTCCCGACCGTTTCGGCGAGATACGCGATAGCCATACCACAGGCCATCGCGTCGGGATCGGGGTTCGGATGCATCAGGACGACGAGTTCGTCCCGCTTCGCCAACGCGCGTTTGAGACGAGCGCCTTTCGGTCGCCGAATCCAGCGGACGACCAGCCAAAGGGATACCGCCAACACGGCCGCACCGACGACGGCACCGATGACGAGCATCGGGTTGTCGGTACTGTAGAGTTGTGCCGAGCGGAACAGTCTTTGTGCAGACTGGTCGCCGCGAAACTGCATACCCTCGAAGTCGATACGGGAAACCAAGAACTTTTCCCAACGGTAACAGGTGTCAGACGTTTTGGGAGTGTCGGAACGCTTCGATGGCCGCCCGATACCCCTCCCTGTACGTCGGATATCGGAGTTCGTACCCCAGTTCGCGGAGTCTTTCGTTCGAGCAGCGCTTGCTCGCTCGCGCCCGCTCGCCCGTCGCCGGTTCCCGTGGCGGGGGGGACACGCCGCACTGGTCGGCGAGCCAATCCGCGAGGGTGGGTTTTCGAACCGGTTCGTCGTCTGAGACGAGGACGACCCCGTTTCGCCCGTTGTCGGTTTCGAGGAGATACCGAATCGCGCCCGCGGCATCGTCGCGATGGATCATGTTCAGATATCGGTCCGAAACCGGCCCTTCGAGGTAGCGCTCCAGTCGATAGCGGTCGGGACCGTACAATCCCGAGAACCGAGTCACCGTCCAATCCCACTCGCGTTCTTTCCGAACGGTGGCCTCCGCTTCGGCCAGAATCTCCTCCCGTTCGGTTCGCGGTTCCAACGGCGTCGATTCGTCCACCCGCGCGCCGTCGCGATCGCCATACACGCCGGTACTGGAGGTGTAGACGACGCGTTCCGGTGACGATTCGCGGGCCGCGAAATGGTCGAGCGTCGTCCGAAGTCCCTCGACGTAGGCGGTCCGCGCCGCCTCCGAGTCGCGGCCGTCCGCGCTCACGGCGTAGACGAGTACGTCCACGTTCGGAATCGAGGAAAGCGAATCGTCGTCCGTCACGTCCGCCCGTATCGCGTCGGCACCGACGTCTTCGACCGCACGAAGTCCATCGGCGGAACGGCGCACGCCGACGACGTCGTGACCATCCGCGAGCAGTCCCCGTGCGAGTTCGCAACCGACGTAGCCGCATCCGAGTACTGCGACGTTCATACGATGCCTTCGGACGGGCCGCGGATAACTCCGCCGTCTCCCCCTCGAAAATCCGCCACTGTTCTCGATTATCGGTCGTTTCGTTTCGCGATGGCGTGATGAACGAGCGCGTACTCCTCCAACGTCATCGGTGCCCGTCCTTCGATTTTCTGCTGGATGGCGCGCGCCTCGAAGTCACCGTCGATGTCCCGTGCGAGCGTGTCGACGTCCAGCAACCCCGTCGTCATCCCCATGAGCAAGTGGTCGCGCACTTCGAGGAGGATGGAATCCTTCTCCGGCATTCCCTCCTCGGTCGCGAGAATCGCTGCCGCGTCTTCGAGCGTCACGTCAGCGACGATATCGCCGTCGGCAATCGACTCGACGGTTTCACGGTCGAGTTGGCTCCTCTCGACCACCGCGTCGATACCCACCGATTCGACCGTCTCCGAAAGTTCAGCGACGTACTGTTCGAGGAGTTCCGTCGGCGTCGTCTCACCGGGGTCGTCTATCTCGTCGTAGAGCATGGTCGCCACGACGGCCGGGTGCGCCAAATGGATTGTTACTCCGGTTCGACCATCCGGAGGAGCGCTCGTCCGCGTTCCCGTCCACGTCGCCGACGCCCGTTTTTCCGGGCGGCACCGCAACGACGACCGTCGTTTCCGTGTCGAACGAGATCGGGGTCGTCCGCCCGAGCGTCTCCATCGTGCCGTCGCCGTCGGTGTCCAGACGGACGGAACCCGATTCGCGGGAGTACGCCACCGATGCGCCCGGCGAGGTTGGCGACCCTTCGCGTGCTCGAACCGTAAACCGGGCGTAGGTTCCGGACACGTCCACCTGCCAGACGTTGACCGTCGCGTACCAATAGCCAGGAATCGGGACGACGGGCAGTCCCGCCGGGAGATCGCCCACCGTTTCGTTGATGGATTCGTTCAGCCGCCGCTGGACCCGATTCTCGACTTCCTGTTGGACCGCCGCTTTCAGTTCCGCCACGAGAACGCCACGGGTGGTGGAGACGACCGACTTGACGTTCGACTGGCGGACGCCGCCGACGTCCCGTCGTGCCGATTCGAGCGCGAACCGAACGCGAAACGTCACCGTGTCGCGTCGCATTCGATTCCAGTGGACCCGTTGCTTTCGCTCGATTTCCCGCGCGATTCGTTCGGCGGCGGAACCGTTCGAGATGGCGATTGCCCGATCCGCCGTCGTTCGCCAGTCGGCCAGCCCACGGTGAACTGCTAGCCGGCGTTCCGTGCGGTCGAGTTCGATGGCGTCGCTGGTGGCGAGTTCGTCCAGAAGATTCGCCTCGATATCGTCTATCGACGCCGAAATCGACTTCCGTAGCTCGTCTCGATGGCGACGCAACGACTCGTTTTTCGCTGTGGCGAGCGTCTCGTTTGCGGAGCGGAGCGCGAAGCCAGCGGCGCGAAGGCTCACCTGCTTCGGCTTTCGACTGTCGGGCAGGAACGAAAGGACGCCGTCCGCGATGTCGGAGGACGGTATCGTGAACAGGTTGGTGTTCCGCGCTGAAAGCGGATAGGCCGTCTCTCCCCGTCGAACCGCCGAGACGTGACGGTGTGTGACCGCCGAGAGCGTTAGATACGACGGCGAACCATCGACGCTGAGGTTTACCGGTGCGCCGGGGCCGTTCGTCGGGAGGAGATGACTGGACGGCGATGAGACGTCGGACCGGGAGGAGACGAGTCGCCGAATTCGGCCGACCGAGATACCTGTTGCGTCCCGTATCGCCTCTCCGAATCCCTTCTGCGTTCGACGGGTGCGCTCCGCTCTGCGTTCGAGACGGCTGATGACTGAATCGAGATACACGGCGCGTGCCGCGTACTTCGCCCGGTCTCCGGCGCTCTCATATCCTGCGGGAGCATTGACGAGCGCGTTCCGCCGCTCGCGGAGGGTTGCCGCGAGTCCCGCTGCGGGATTCGTTCCGGCCGTCGCGACGGCCCCTCGCGAAACCGTTACCGAGCGATTTCGAACGCGCGCTCGAAGCCTCCGAACGTCCCGATAGACGTGTTGGCGGAGCGACGGCACGTATCGGCCTTGCACCGTAACCGCCCGCGTATCCATCGTCCCGACGGTTGCGCGCCGCGCGAGGGCGTCCGCGCCACCGCGGTGCGTTATCAGTCGGGAGACCGCTTTCCCGCGAACGCCAGCGAGATTCGGTCCCGAACGACCTCTCGACTCGTGAGCGCTCGCCACGGGACGGTCCGGGGCGTATTCCGTCGTCACGTGATCACCCGCGACGCCGAGCGAGACGACGAACTCCTCGGTCCACTCGTGGGTCGTTTCGACGGTGCGATTTTTCGATCGGGTCGGCTGTGCCGGCAGTCGTGGAAAGGACTGTCTTGCAGTCGAGTCTTTCCGTCCTTCCTCCGTCCGTTGCCATTGTCGAACGACAGTGTGCGTACGGACGACGCGTCGGGCACCGCTCCAGAGGAGGTGCCAACCGCGCTGTGTTCCGGGGGACGATGCCGTGGCGTTTTCGACCGAAATCCGCGTGGAGGTTCGTTCGCTCGCGAGCGTCCATCCGTCTCCCGGCGAGTCGGGAGTGGGTTCCGATTCGTCGCGCACAGTGTGAACGCTCGCGACCGGTTTCGCGGAAACCCGATACGCCGACGCGATGGCGTCGTCCAACGCGCTCGACTGGCCGCCGTCGATGAGCTCCAAGAGCGCCCTGTCCGCCGATTCGTTGACGCCGACTTCCATCCCGGTTTCCGGGGTATACGGTGAGTCGGGCGATTCCGGAGTTGCGTTTAGACTGCCGTCGACGGTTCCGTCCGAACCGCCCGCGTCCGCCGCGTTCAACACGAGGTCCGTCCAGAGCATTCCGCGTTGGGTCGTCGGGGCGAGGAGGTCGGTCAGTCCGACGCGTGCGGTCGCGCGGCGAACGCCGCGTCGTCCGGCGGGGTCGCTCGCGCCGAATACGTGTGTCTGTTCTTCCAGAATCGCCCCGTTCGTCATCAACTCCACGTGGCGATTTCCGAGGACGTTCGCGATGGGCGCACCGCCGTACTGCGCGTAGCCTCGCGCCCACGTCACCGCGTAGAGTCGGGCGGTCAGTCGTCGCCCGAGTCCCGAATCGAGCGGTCCCGTGTCGAGTCGTCGTTCGAACCGCTGGACGCGCTCGTGAAGCGCGAGAACCGGAGTTTCCACGACCAGCGTCACGTCTCTCGTCGTGGCGGCAACGGTCGTGCCACCGCGAGTCGCACGCACGGAGACGTTTTCGATTCGAACGCGAAGCCCAGCGTCGATGGGTTTTCCGACCGGTTCGACGTGAACTCGACGTTTCGCGCGGCGGAGCGCGGTCGCGTTCGGCGTCATCGGGAGCGATGCGGTTCCGCGTACGTCGCCAACGTGCGCGGAAACGGCGCGTAATCGCCGTCGAGAGGAGAGATAGATTCGAAGGCGGAGGTAATCCCGAAACGGTGTGGAATCGTTGATCACGCGACCCGCGGTCGTGTTCGCCGTGCGGATGAGGGGTTCGGCGGCGGCATCCCGTCCTGCCTGTCGAATCGCCCCTCGAAGCGCGGTTTGCGTTCCGGCGGTCACGGCCCGCATACTCCGGTCTACATTCTGGTTTACGTTCGGTGTCGGACGAGTCACGAGCGCTCCCGCGAAGGCGACGCTCCCGACGAGGAGCAGGACGCCGACCAACGCGAACGGAACCCGCCCTCGGGTGTCGTCGGCGAGTCTCATGCGTCCCACGTCCTGACGACGAGTCGTGTCTCCCCGATCGAGACGGACCGTGCCGCGTCCGTCGGCGTCTCGAACGTCGTCTGGAGGTCGTCTTCGATAGCGTTCGTCACGGCATCGACGAGTGACGCTCTCGTTCGTTCGCTGGCGAGGAGATGCGTGTTCGACACGTCCACGTCGTAAAGATGGGCCAACCGTCGAAGTCGGAGGCCAACCGCGGAACTCGTTTCTCGGTCGGAAAGCGCCAATCTCGTCGTCCGCTCCGGAACCATTCCCGCGACGACGGCGGCCGCAACGACCGATGCGACGCCGCGGTAGCCGTCGTGTCGTGCAGCGTCGATCGCTCGTTCCCGAACCGGTGGAAGTCCGCTCGGAAGCGAGACGACCGCCGCGTGAACGTCCACACGAGGAGGGGGTGATTCGCCGACGACGAACTGGCCTTCGAGGTGGGCATCGCGGTACGGCATCCAACGGACGAGGAGTTGCACGCCGGACGAATGGTCGAGTCGTTCCCGGACGCGACGTGCCACTCGGCGTTCGAACGGGTCGGTCGTGTGCGATAGTTCGCCCCCACGAACCGTCGTGTTGGCGAGGACCGCTTCTCCGAGCAGTCCGGCGAGGGAACCGTGTGTCGTCCGACGAATCCTCCCCGTGTTCGTCGGAATCGTGTAGTTCACCTCGGCGGTGCTGGTCGTGAGGACGTTCGCCGTCGATTCGGCGGTTCGCGTCCGTATCGACGAGTCGGGTGGTTTCACACCGACGAGGACGAAAACGCTAGCGCTGATCAGGAGGAGACACAGGCTCACGTCGAAAACCGTGCTGATGGCTCTCATCACCAGATCACCACGCGAAGTCGTCCCGGTCGAACGTCGCCGGGGGCGATTCGAACGCTGACGCTCGCCGTCGCGGTTTCGGTCGAAGCAGCGGGATTTTGCGGGGGAAACGGTCCACCGTGCCACTCACGTGACCCTACCGAGAGTGAGACGTTGAGATCGTAGCCATCGGGATTCGCCCGAATGCCGGAGGGGAGGCGAGCGGGACGGAGAACGCCGTTCGAACTCATCTCGCCACGGACGGTCGAAAGCGTCGTCGGCCCGAGGGTCCGCTCGGACCGCGGCATCGCATCGCCGAGGACGCCAGTGTAGGTGAACAGTCCGAGACAGACCGCGAAGACGGCGACGATGGCAGCGATGGGTTCCGTCTGCGCCCTATCCGGAGACCAGCGTCGCATCGACTCCCTCCCACGAAACACAGCGAGCGCGAAGCGTGCTTTCCGCCCGTTTCCACACCGGCCGTCGTTCTTGCGAGTTCCGTACCGCCGCGCGGAAATCGGCCGGGGAATCGAACACCGCGGACGGCGGCGAACCGGACAACACGCGGTCCAATCGCTCGCCGGAACGTCCGTATTCTCCCGTCGTGGTTCCACCGACCGGCACGATGGGGCCGTACACGAACGTCGAGTGGGCGGTTCCACCCGCGCCTTCGAGGCCGAGACGGCGTGGGCCGAGTTTGATCTTCCGCGCCGAAAGCGGATGCTCCGCTGTCGCGGTGTACGAACAGCCAGCGACGGAATCGACCGTATCGGCGACGCTGGCGGCGTTCGGAGGCGGTGCGGTCGGCAGTTCGATGGCGACGCCGAGGACGGCGAGACTGGCAATCGTCACGCCGAACCAGATGTACCACGCGTCAAGGGGTGCGTCGAACATGGGCCGGAATCGTCCCGTTCTCGCACTTAAACCTACGTCGGGAACGTGGGAAACTCGGGAATGAGATACTCGGGTCAGGTCAACGATCCCGCGAGCGCGAACGCGAGGAGATAGACGGCGGTCGCGGAGAGCACCGATTGACCGACGCGATAGCCGACGAGCGTTCGGTCGAGTCCGTGTTCGAGCCCGACCGCGAGTGCGGTGACGATGGCGGAAAGACAGAGGACGTACGCGCCGACGGCGAGTCCCAGTACATCGACCGGAAACGCGTTACCGAACGAACTCCCCATTCCCGCCATTCCGCCCGCCAGCGCGACTGTCGCACCGGAGACGAGTGGTCCGAATATCGCCGCCGTGTGTCGAAGCGTCTCCGTAACCTGAGACAGTTCACGCCGTGCGTCGCGTTCGACGCTCTGTAGGTCGTCCAAGTGGTCGGCCATCGCGAGTACGGCACCACCAGCGGGTCGCCCTTCGTCGGCGGCAAGTGCGAGGAGGGAGACGGCGCTCCGAGCGCGAGGGCTGGGCACCGTCGAAAGAGACCCGTACTCGCCGAGAAACGACTCCTTGACGCCCATCCCCAGTCGGCGCTGGACGCCGGTCGCCTGCTCGAAGACGGCACCGGTTTCCCCGGTGAGTTCGTCGGCAGCGGCGACGATGGCCGCCTCGGCCGCCTGTCCCTCCCTCACTCTCCGACCGACGAGATAGAGCGCGTCCGTGAGGTTTGACTCGACCGCCCGAACGCGATTTCTGACGAGAACGGTCGGACGTGTGAATCCCACGAGGAGGGTTCCGACGAGACAGCCGAACCCCGCGACCCAGCGCGTCCATTCGGGAAGCAGGAAGGGCGTGGCAATCAGCGCCACAGCGCTTGTGCCGAGGCCGAGCGCTGTGGCGGGCCACCGTTTTTCGGGAACGTCGGGATGCGAACGCGAAACGTCCGGCGGCGGAAATGCAACCGGCCGACGAGTGAGCAACCACACGCTCGCTCCCAGCAAGAGCGCGGGAAGCACGAAATCGTAGGTGACGACCAACGCGGCGGGCGACATGGGCAGTCCCGCCGTTCGCGCCGCCGGAAGCACCGCGACCAGCGCCAGCGGCAGCAGAACCCCGAAGGCGTACAGCGCGGTCGCCGGGCCGCGAATCTCGCCGACGAACTCGGCCATCCGCTCGCGCGTCCCGTCGAGAATCGCGGTGAGCGCCCGATCCAGAGTCCGCGTTCGCTCCTCCGGTGGGGTCTCACTCGCCGCCGCGATGAGTACCATCGAACGGTGAAGTGCCGGGTTCCATCGGTCCCACTCGGCGGCGAACGTCGTCAAGCCAGCCATCGGGGACCCCGCCGCGCGTCGAACATGGTCGCCGAGACTCGCCGCGAGCGGACCGTCGCCGGTTCGCGCCGCGAACGCCGCGGCTCCCTCCGCCGTCGGTTCGATTCGCATCCACAGCACCGCGCGGGCCGCGAGGTCGGGCGCGTCGCCGAGTGCCTGCGTTCGCTTCGCGGCGGCGAGGAGTTCGGGTACGCGTCGAATCAGCGCGGAGAAGCCGACGCCGAGCGCGACCAGAAAGCCCCCGGCTACGAGGCGGAGCGGTCGTGGTGCCACGGACACGCCGAGGAGCGCGACGAGACACCAGAGAACCGCCGCACCGTTCGCACCACGAGTGATCACCGTGCTGTCGATTTCACCGTCCAGAAATCCGATAGCGCGGTCGATGTCCGCGTCCGTCGAACCGTCCCACGGGGAGAACCAGGCGAGGTACGAACACAGCGACTCGAACCGGTTCGAAATCACGCCGGGTCACGCTCGGTTCGTCCGTTTCCGAGTCGTTCCGTCGTGACTTCAAACGAGGGAAAGTGTTTCTCGACGCGTCGTTCGATGTTTCGCGTTCGGTCGGCGAGCGCCGCCCGGACGTCGGCGTAGGTTTCGGTCGATTCGGCGAGCGAGGAGACGAGGACGCTGTTTCCCCGCGCGACACGCCCCGTCGGGACGAGTTTTCCGTCGTCGAGTTCGTACAGCGGTTCGAACCGTATCGAGTGGGGGTCGTCGGTTTCTCCCACTCCACTCCCTCCTCCGCTTCCACCCTTCCCGGTCGTGACGACCTCCTCGATGCACTTCACCCGCTTTCCGTGCGTTCCGTCCGTTTCGTAGGATTCGACCGTGACGACGAACTCCGTCGTCGCGAACGAGGAAGGCGGGACGCCGAGGTCGGTGACGACTCGCTCGTACACCGCGTCGCCGCAGTCGCCGTGTATCGTCCCGAGGACGGCGTTTCCGCTCGCGCCGACGCGCATCGCTTCGTACAGCACGCTCGCCTCCTCGCCGCGGACTTCCCCGACGACGAGCGCACCGTCCCCCAATCTGAGGGCCGTCCGAAGCGCCTCCGCCGGGCGGAGTCCCGGTTCGTCGTCACTCGCCGTCGTCCGAAGCAACTGCACGTCGCGGCCGTCGTCCTGCAACGATTCGACCGGCAACTCCGGCGTGTCTTCGAGGACGACGGTTCTGACCCTCGTGGGGAGTTCCCACAGCAACGAACCGAGGAGCGTCGTCTTTCCCGCCCCACGCGGTCCGGCGACGAGTCCGGTTCCGGAACGTTCGACGGCCACCGAAAGGAGGGCCGCCGCCTCCGGCGGGAGCGTCCCGTTTTCGACCAGCGCGGGGAGTGTCCACCGTTCCTCCGATTGGACGCGGAATGCGAATCCGATGCCGTCGCTGACGGGGTCGGTGATGCCCGCGACACGGACGCTCGTGCCGTTAATCTCGGTCACGGCGTCGAGCGTCGGGCTAGCACGCGAGAACGACCTGCCGCTCGTTCGCCGGAAGCGCGACGCGAGCGACGCCGCCCCGTCGGGCGTGAGATGGACGTTCGTCTCCATCTCCTCGCCGTCGACCCGCACGCGAAGCGGATTGCCCGCGACGGGGGCGGTAGCGAACACGTCGGAAACGCCCGGGTCTGCGAACAGGTCGGAGAGAACGCCGTATCCCTGCGTGTATTTCCGGAGGACGCCGGTGAGCGTGTCCACGTTCGCCTCCGTGTCCGTCTCCGTTCTCGTTTCCGTGTTCACCTCGACGACTGCTCTCACGGCACGTCCGGGCGCTCGTTTTCCTCCCGAGACGCCGCCGTTTGCGAGGAGCGTCGCGGCCGCGTCGAGCGTCTCGAACGTTTCGTGACCGATGTCGTACTCCACCGGTTCGAGGTGGTAGATCCGGTGCGGGTCGTGGGTTTGGTTCTTGTCCCCTACACCGTCGAAATCGCCGGGGTCGAACTCCACGTTCCGTTCCGTCTCGTAGTGGCGAACCGTCGCGCCGGTCGAAAGCGAATACCGGTCGGCCAGTCGGGCGTTCGCCGGGGGGCGGAGCGAAACGCGCGACCGGGCGATGGTCGGGCCGACGAACGGACGGAGGAGGGTGGAGTACTCCTCGAACCGATGGACGCCTTCGGCGACGCCGGTTTCCCCCGCGACGTGGGCAACGGGTCCCGCTCTCCCGACGGCATCCATTCCGGCGCGGAGCGGGTCGGTTCGCGCCCGCTCCGCGAGCGCGGGGTCGTGGGCGGCGACCCGTTCGACGAACCGACCGGTGGCGACGAGAAACGCCGCGCCGTCGCCGTCGTAGGTTCGTTCGACGCCCGTCGCACGCGTCACGATGCGGTCCGCGTCGCGTTCGGCAAGCGCGTCGATGACCGTCGCCCGGCAGTCGGGACGTTCGGCGAGTTCGCCGCGCCCCGGGCAGTCGTTCGCATCGACCACGAGCGTCGCGCCGTCGAACGACGGATCACATCGGCAGTCGCGTTCCCGGGACCGACCTCTCGACAGTGGGTTCCACATGAACCACCGTGGTCGCGTTTTCCGACTTAAAGTTCAGCCGCAGGGACGACGAGGAGGGTTCGATTTCCACCGTAATCGACCAACAACAGTGCGATGTCGCGCCGGGTAGGAGCGCGGACGACGAGCGGTTTTTCGTCCGGTCGAACGACCAATTCGCGCCCCGTCTCGCTCCTCGTCGCCACGCGAACGTCGAACGGGAGGTGGCGAACGCGGGTCCTCCCGCCTTCGACGCGGTACGCGAGAACGTCGCCGAAATCGTCCTTCGGGCAGCGGTGGAAACCGGGAACGCCGCCGATCGCGACGAACTCGATTTTCCCGGTCGTCGCGGATTCCGCCGGAAGCGAGAGGGCGACCGTTCTGCGAGCACCGACCGGTTCGGTATCGTCGAACGGTACCGCCGTTTCGTCCGCGAGGTCGACCATCGAGCGTGAGACCTCGGCCAGTTCCGCGTCGGCGCGGTACGCCGCGCGGTCGCGCCGAGCACCGTCGATGACGGGGTAGGAGACGCTACAAATGGCCACGACGAGTAGGACGGCGAGGACGGTTCGAACGCTCACAGCAGGTGACGGAGACGCGTCGTGAGCGAACGGTCGTCGGATTCGTCGCGCTCGGGGTCACATCGAGGGAGTTCGTACGGTGACGTCGGACTCGGGGGAGTACCCTTTTCGGGAGGGGTCTCCGAGCGTAGTCGGTCGGGATTCCGGTTTCCGGAGGACTCACCTCCGTTCGAAGGGGGGCGAGAAGTCATGTTCGAACGGTCGGGACGGCTCGTTTCCGCTGCCTCGGCTTTCGCGAGCGCGGCGTCGGCACGGCGTTCGACGTCGTCGTTGACGGCACGGATGTTGCCTACGTAGCCGCGAAGGGCCTGCACTGCGGCGTCGAGTTCGTCCAGTTCGGCTTCGAGTTCGTCCATTCGTTCGGCGAGGTTCGCTGTCGTTTTGCGGAGGTCCGCGTCGTCCCGTCGCGACGGAATCTCTCCGTCGGTTACGGTTCGTTCGAGCGCGGACACACGTTCCGAAAGCGTTTCGAGGTCGGCCATCGTCGGGGTTGGTTACGTTTTCCTATTTAAGTCTCGTTGAAAGGAGGGTGCGACGAGTCGGGGTCGTTTCCAGAAATTTACATCGAATATCGTCGGAAAATTCATAAGTCATGAATCAGTCCAATTCCCCATGAAAGTCGTCCTGATTGGTGTGGGGCAAGCGGGTGGGAAACTCACCCAGCGATTGGTCGAATTCGATGCAAGTATGGATTTCAACGCCGTCCAAGGCGCACTAGCTATCAACTCCGCGAAAGCTGACCTCCAGTCGCTGGACCTCGATACCGTTCTCGTCGGGCAGGACCGGGTGAAAGGACACGGCGTTGGCGGAGACAACGAACTCGGCGCTGAAGTGATGCAGGACGACGCCGGAGAAGTGATGAACGCCCTCGACGGCCGAATCACCGCGCGATCGGACGCCCTCTTCGTCGTCGCGGGACTCGGCGGGGGTACCGGGAGCGGCGGCGCGCCGGTTATCATTCACCAACTCCAGCGAATCTACGAGATTCCCGTCTACGCGCTCGGTATTCTTCCCGGTAAAGGCGAGGGGGCGATGTACCAAGCCAACGCCGGACGGTCGTTGAAAACCGTCGTCCGCGAGTCCGATGCGGCCCTCCTCATCGACAACGACGCGTGGCACGAGACGGGACAGAGCGTCGGCGAAGCGTTCGAGAACATCAATCAGCAGATAGCCCAGCGCATCGGCCTCCTCCTGGCGTCCGGAGAATCGGTCGAGGGCGTCGGTGAGAGCGTCGTGGATTCGAGCGAGGTCATCAACACGCTCCGCTCGGGCGGTATCGCGGCGCTCGGGTACGCCAGCGCGGGTGCCAGCGAGGAGAGCGGCGAGAACATCAACACGGTGACGAGCAACACCCGGCAAGCGGTTCTGAGCAACCTCAGCATGCCGAAGGCGACGGACGCGGACTCCGCGCTTCTCGTCGTCGCCGGCGACCCGGACAGGATTCCGCGGAAAGGCGTGGAGAAGGCCCGTAAATGGCTCGAAGGGGAAACCGGAAGCCTGCAGGTTCGCGGGGGGGACTTCCCGCTCGACAGCGAACGACTCGCCTCGCTGGTCCTCCTCGGTGGCGTCGAACGTTCGCCGCGGATACAGGAGTTCATGGAGCGCGCGAAGGAAGCGAACAAACAGGAAACGCGCAAGCAGGATCCGGCCGAGATGTTCCACAACGACGAACTCGACGACCTGTTCTGAGGCGGTATTTGGCGTCGGATGGTGGCGGACGCCGGTAGTCGTTGACGATCGTCGACGGTCGTTGGCGGACGTTGACGGGGGTTGGCGGACGTTGGCGGACGTTACTCCAGTTCGTCCCGGACCATCCGTTCGATTCTGTCGAGGCCGAGTTCGAGGCGGTCCATGCCGTTGGCGAAGCTCAATCGGAGGAAACCCTCACCGGCGGCACTGAACGCGGCACCCGGCGCGGTGACGACGCCGTAATCCGACAGCAACCGTTCTGCGATGTCGAAACTCGACCCGTCCAGTTCGCTCACGTCGAGGAAGGCGTAGAAGGCCCCTTCCGGACGCGGACAGGAGATGTGCGGTATCTCGGCAACGCGCTCGGTCAGGTAATCGCGGCGTTCGCGGAACGCGTCGTACATCTCGCGCACGGGGTCCTGCGTGCCGGTTATCGCCGCGAGCGCAGCGTGCTGGCCGACGCTCGACGGACAGGCGGTCGTACTCTCCCCGAGGCTCGTGGCGGCTTCGACGACGGGTTCCGGTCCGACGAGCCACCCTATTCGCCACCCCGTCATCGCGTACGTTTTCGAACAGGAATCGACCGTCAGCAGTCCGTCGTAATCCGCGTACGACGCGATGCGTCGATGGTCGCCGTCGTAGGTCAGGCGGGCGTACACCTCGTCCGCGATGACGTAGGTGTCGTGCTCGGCGGCGGCATCGACGACCTCCTTCACGGCCTCCTCGTCGTAGATGCGACCGGTGGGGTTCGACGGCGTGGTCAGTATCACGGCGGCGGTGTTATCGTTCAAATTCTCGACGATACGGTCCGGGTCGAGGTCGAACCCGTCGTCCGCGGGAAGCGCCACCTCGACGGGTTTCGCACCGGCGAGGATGGCCTGATTCCGGTAGTTCGGCCACGCTGGTGTCGGGATGATGACTTCCTCGTCTGGGTCCGCGATGGCCGAGAAGGCCAACGACAGCGCCTCCATCGCGCCGTTCGTGACCGTCACTTCTTCGGGCGCGACGGGAACGTCGGCCTCGTCTCGCATCCGTTCGGCGATCGCCTCACGCAGTTCGGGAATCCCTGCCCCTGAGGTGTAGTGCGTCTCGCCGTCGCGGGCGGCCTGTGCCGCCGCGTCGATGGCGTGTCCCGGGGTGTCGAAGTCCGGTTCGCCGACTTCCAATCGTACGAGGTCGCCGCCCTGCTCCTCCGCGAGTTCGAACATCACGCGGATACCCGAACGCTCGAAGGTGTCCGCCCGTGCCGATGTCTTCATGGTTTCGACCGTCGTTTCCGCGGAGCAAGTAGCTTCGCAGTCCCTCCGCTCTTTGCCGGGGTGCGTGGGTCGGACTCCTGAAGAACGGACGGGAATCTATTAGACCGACGCACCGACAGTTTCGGGTATGGTATCAGAACTCTTCGACGCCGAGCGTTGGGAGGAAATCCCCGACTTCGATTTCCGCGACATCACCTACCACCGCGCGACGGACCAAGGAACGGTCCGCATCGCGTTCGACCGCCCGGAAGTTCGAAACGCATTCCGCCCCGGAACCGTGGACGAACTGTATCGCGCGCTGGACCACGCCAAACGCCAATCGGACGTCGGCTGTGTGCTTTTGACCGGAAACGGACCGTCGCCGAAGGACGGCGGGTGGGCGTTCTGCTCCGGCGGCGACCAGCGCGTGCGGGGTGGGGAAGGGTATGAATACCAAGGGGAAGACGAGGAGAGCAAGGATGCGTCCGAGGTGGGCCGCCTGCACATCCTCGAAGTCCAGCGACTCATCCGACACATTCCGAAACCCGTCATCTGCGTCGTTCCGGGGTGGGCCGTCGGCGGCGGCCACAGTCTCCACGTCGTCTGCGACATGACGCTCGCCTCCGCAGAACACGCCGAATTCCTCCAGACCGACCCCGACGTGGCGAGTTTCGACGGCGGGTTCGGTTCGGCCTACCTCGCACGACAGGTCGGCCAGAAGAAGGCCCGCGAGATATTCTTCCTCGGCAAGACGTACTCCGCCGAGGAAGCCGAAGAGATGGGCATGGTCAACGAATCGGTCCCGCACGAGGAACTGGAGGAAGTCGCCCTCGACTGGGCCGAAGAGATAAACGGGAAGAGTCCGACCGCGATTCGCATGCTCAAATACGCCTTCAACCTCGAAGACGACGGCCTCGTCGGCCAGCAGGTGTTCGCCGGGGAAGCCACCCGACTCGCCTACATGACCGACGAAGCACAGGAGGGACGGGACGCCTTCGTGGAGAAGCGCGACCCCGACTTCTCGGACTATCCGTGGCACTACTAACGCACCGTTTACCACCCACCTTTTACGACGGTCACCAACAAGAGCGATGGCGAGCGCCATCGCTCTTGTTGGTTCCCTGTAAAAGCTGGACCAAAAGCACTCCTTCCTCGCTTCGCGTTGCTCCGCTCGGTCGTCGGCCCGCTCGCTCACTTCGTTCGCTCGCGGTGAGTGACCGACCGCCCGTGTTCGTGGAGTATGGTGGTAAAGGGGGAAACTCGGCCCACGACGACGGTCAAGCAACTGTTTCACCCTACGGAGGGATTATATCTCACTAGAGCAACACGAAAAACGAACATGACCGAGAGAGTCAACGGGAACAACACCCTGCTGCCGGGCGTCGCGGCAACGGGCATTTCAGTCTGTCTCGTCGTCGTTGCGATGTGGTTCTGGACCGAATTCACGTTCGCGAACCCACCGCTTTCGCTTCCGGTAACGGTCTACTTTCTGGGCGGGATTTTCCTCGTGCAACTCGCGCGGAGCGTCTTTATGGACGATTGGACGCGTCGTGGCGCTGCTCTCGGCGTCGTCGTCGGGGCTCTCGTGATGCTGTTCGGCATGCGGCCGATGGGCCACTGTGCGGACACGACCGCATCGAACTGCGGCACCTCGTTCAATCCCGTCTTCCCGATTCTCGCCCTCGGATTCCTACTGACGACCGCACTGCTGTACGTCGATATTCGACGCCGGTAGCGGTCAGGGTTCCTTCGCGTACACGTATCGCTCGCAGTCGAAATCGTCGTCCCAGTTCTCCTCGATTCGCTCGAATCCCCGCGCTTCGTAGAAGCCGATGGCGTTCTCGTTCGGTCCGATGACCGAGAGTTGCAGTCGCGTCACGTTCCGCCGCCGCAGTTCCGCTTCGAACCGATCGAGCAATCGCGTGCCGACGCTCACTCCCCAGTGGTCGGGGTGGACGTAGATTCGGTAGAGGTGAAACCCCGCCTCGCGGTTCTCGTCCGGGATTCCGATGACGAACCCGACCACCGTATCGTCGCGTTCGGCGACGAAGAAGGGCCGTTCGTCGCGGTTCACGTCTGCGATGACGTTTTCGGGTGCGAACCACGAATCGACGGACCTCTCGACCGTTTCCGCGCCCATGATGTCGTCGTAGGCGGCGTGCCACGAGGCACGTGCGACGCGCTGGACGGCGGCGGCGTCCTCCGTCGTCTCCCGAACCACCACGGTATCGTTCATACGACGGCGGTCGTACTGTCGATACAAAAGTTCGTTCGGAATACTGGAAACGGTTCGTTCTCGCTTTAAGTGATTCTCGTGATAAGGTAGAGATATGGACGGTATGAGGGCGGTTCTCTGAATGTTCTTCCCCGATAGCAATCGCGTTCTCGGTTCTCCGGAGTCCACGATTCGAGAGCGTGGCAGTTCGCGATTTCGTTTAAGTAGTTCTCGTGACAAGGTGAAGCTATGGACGGTACGACGGTCGGGTTCTTCGGGTACCAATCTGCTTCGTAGCCGATGGCTTCTCACGAACGTCGTAGTTCGTCGGGAACCGTGGGAAGCCGTGGTCGCTTTAAGAGGTTCTCGTCACAAGGTAAAGATATGGACGGTCGGACGACGGTTCTCACGAGCGCTCACATTCCTCAGCGGCGGCTATCGTCGGCAAATTCGGATTACGGACTGCTTTGATTCTCTCTGACGGCGTCTCCCCATCGGTCGGTCAAACTCGGTAGATTGGGGTCGCGGTTGGGGTTGCGGCCGTGGACGGCGAACTCCAGATTCCGCTCCTCGATTTGGTCCTTGAGCACCCGCCGAAGCCGATTCAGACTCGTGATGTCGAGGCCGTGTTTCGCCGTGAGTTCGTCGAACCGCTCCTCGTCGGTGAGCGACTGGAACGTCTCGTAGAGTTCCGTCAGTCGTTCGGGCGGTTGCTGGCGAATCCACTCGTCGTCGTGGAGCCCGAGATGGTGTTCGCGCTCCCGGTCGACCACGTGGCGGATGACGACCAGCGCCACCTTCGGGATGGCCCGTTGGCTTCCGAAGACGGTCAAATCCAACTCGCTCATGATGCCGATGACGCAGTCGCGTTGCCACGGCGTCAGCGACAGGTCGTTACAGAGCGCGTGACTGACCCTGAGTTTGTCGAGTTGGTGCATTCGACTGCTGTGGCCCGCCATTGCGGAGTGGCGCTCCTCGTGCAGTCGGCGGATGTTCTCGCTCAGGTCCGATTCGGGCGAGTCCGCCCGACCGATGACCGTCGCGCTCGGCGTGACCGGTCCCCAGCGGCGTACCGACTGATCCCGTTGCAAGTCGGCCCGTCGAACCGTCCCGTCCCCCGGCCGCCTGCTGAGTTGCGGTGGCGCGTCGTCGCCCACGTTCCGCCCGTCGGACTGCCAATGAACGACGTGCGAACCGCCGTCAGTTTGACGCATCGCATCCCTCTACTCGGTCGATATAGTTTAAACGTGTGCCTCGGGAGAGAACACTGACATGTCCCTCGCAAGATATCGGACGTTCTTCCCGGTGCAAAGATACTTTTCACGCGGGATTGTAGGATAACTATGAAGAATCGAACGGCCGCGCTCGCCGGGGTCATCCTCGGTTCCCTCCCGGTCGCGGTCCTGTACGTGGACGGGTATTGGGACGTACAGTTGGCGGCGGTCATCTGGGGCGTCTACGCGCTCTTGGGGTGGCTGATACTCCGGCAGGGAGACATCTGGCGGACACGGGGCGACCGATGGAATGCTCTGCTCGTCATCGTGGCTATGGGCGGGTCACAGTTCGGCGTTCATATGAACCTCCCGATGTCGGGGAAACTAACCATCGCGCTCTGGTTCCTCGTCCTCGGCGTCGCATTCACGGCGGCAGCCATCGGCGTCGAGATGGCCGGAACGACCGACGGGAACGCGTCCGAGCAGGATAGCTACGTGCCGTCCGCCGACTGACGGACGCTCGAACGTGGGATTGTTGGTATACTGGCCGTTGGCATCGTTGAAACTCCCACTCAGTGATTGCTGGTCGTCTGTTGAGTACAGAGCGTGCATGATCGGCACAACACCTTTGTTCCGAAACTGCATTTGGTGAGGAAAGGTGGCGACGCCCAGTGGTCGAGTGCTCGGTCTATTTGCCTCTCTCGCCGTTCTCGATATTTTGCTACGGTTGGATGGCGGTAACGTAGTTTCAGCACTCGCGCTGATTGCTCTCTATTCGGTTTTGCTGTGGGGGATTGTGGAAACACAAGAACGGCGAGTTGTTCGAGGAGTAAAACCTCCGCTCTCCATCAAGCGGATTCTACCGACTTACGAGGATTTCGATAGTGCCTAACCGTTATGTACAGCGGTAAACTGAGTGGTTGCTGTCGAACGATGAGTTCCGTAGAAGCGACCTCATACCGTCCATATCTCTACCTTGTGACGAGAATTACTTAAACGGCCGTCGCGGGAACGAATTCGAATCCGAGACGCTTTGAGAAAACTTCGACGACGTTTCGTGAAACCGTAGATGCTATACACCTCTCGCGGGAACTATCTCGATAATGAACGATACGGCCACCGAAATCTCCCGGCGGAAAGCGTGGCTGATGGCGGCCCGTCCACACACGCTCCCGGCCGCCGCCGCGCCGGTCATCGCCGGCGTCGGTCTCGCGCTCCACGAGGGCAAATTCGCTCCGCTCCCCGCCCTCGCCGCGTTCGTCGGCGCGGCGCTCATCCAGGTCGGAACGAACTTCGCGAACGACTACTACGACGCCGTGAAGGGCGTCGATACCGACGAGCGGACAGGTTTCACCCGTGTCACCCAGTCGGGGCTCATCTCCCCGAGCAAGGTGAAGCAGGCGATGTACGGAACCTTCCTGCTCGCCATCCTCGTCGGCGTCTATCTCGTCTACGTCGGCGGTCTTCCGATCGTCATCATCGGCCTCGCCAGCGTCGTCAGCGGCATCGCCTACGCGGGCGGACCGTTCCCGCTCGGGTCCAATGGGTTGGGCGATCTGTTCGTCTTCGTCTTCTTCGGCGTCATCGCCGTGATGGGGACGTTCTACGTGCAGGCCGCGGCCCTCCTCTCTGCACCGTTCCCGCTCGGGATTCCGGCGGGCACCGTCACGATGCAGGCGTTCCTCGCGAGCCTTCCGGTCGCGGCGATTTCGACGAACATCCTCGTCGTGAACAACATCCGCGACTTGGAAAACGACAGGAAAGCCGGCAAGCGGACGCTCGCGGTTCTCATCGGCTATCGGGCGAGTCGCGGCGAGTACGTCGGCATGCTCGCGCTCGCCTACCTCGTCCCGGTCTACTTCGTGACCACCCCGACGTTCGACCTCCCCGTCCTCCTGCCGCTCCTGACGATTCCCTACGCCGCGATGGTCACACGGACGGTGCTCACGAAGACGTCCGGCGAGGCGCTCAACCCCGCCCTCGAACAGACGGGAAAACTGCTGGCCGCCTACTCGGTCTGTTTCGCCCTCGGACTGATGGTATGAAGGTGGAGTTACACGAGTTTTCGCTCCCGCTGACCTCGCCGCTGGAGACGGCACACGGCGCCATCGAGCACCGAAAGGGGCTCCTCGTTCGGGTCGAGGAGGGTGACGAAGTCGGTATCGGCGAGGCGACGCCGCTTCCGGGGTGGACGGAGTCGCTGCCCGCTTGCCGCGCGGCCATCGCGCACGTCGACGACCCCGAATCGGCGCTCTCCAGCCTCGACGCCACTCCGGCGGCCAGACACGGCCTGTCGCTCGCGCTGGCGGACCTCCACGCGAAACGGGCCGAGCGACCGCTGTACCGCCATCTTGGCGGCCCGGAACAGGTCGAATCCGTCCCGGTGAACGCCACCGTCGGCGACGCTCCTCGGGATGAAACCGTGGCGGCGGTGAACGAGGCGGTCGATGCGGGGTTCGAATGCGTGAAGATAAAAGTCGGCGCTCGGTCGGTCACGGACGACGTGGCCCGACTTCGGGCGGTTCGGGATTCGGTCGGTTCGGACGTGGAACTCCGCGCCGACGCGAACGCGGGATGGTCGCGTGCGCAGGCCCGAGAGGCGTTCCACAGGCTCGACTCGCTCCGAATCGCCTACGTCGAACAACCGCTTCGCTCGGCCGACATCGATGGACTCGCCGACCTCCGCGGCCGCTCGGTCGGCGTTGCGGCGGACGAATCGGTGATCGAAACGCCGGTCGAAACGATTCTGGACGAGGGGGCCGTCGACGTGCTCGTCTGCAAACCGATGGTACTCGGCGGCCCGGACAGGGCCGTCGAGGTCGCCGAGCGCGCCCGTGCTGCGGACGTAACGCCCGTCGTCACGACGACCATCGACGGCGTCGTCGCTCGGACGGCGGCGATTCACGCGGCGGCCGCGATTCCGGACCGCCCCGCCTGCGGGGTCGCCACCGGAACGCTGTTGGCCCGCGATTTGGGACCGGACCGGACGCGACTCGTGGACGGTACGGTCAGCGTCCCGCAGGAACCGGGGAACGGCGTGGCGGACACGTGGGGGACGCCATGAACGATTGGCTCGCGCATCGGGCCGACGTGTCGCCCGAAGGAACGGCGATCATCGAAGCGACGGACGGGACCGAGTGGACGTACTCGGAACTCGACTCGTCGGTCGAGGAGACCGCCGGAAAGCTCGCGGGATTGGGACTTCGGGAGGGCGACCACCTCGGAATGCTGATGGAGACGCGGATGGACGGAGTCGTACTCGTCCACGCCGCGATGCGGCTCGGGTGCGTGCTCGTTCCGCTAAACGTCCGTCTCGCCGCCCCGGAACTCCGACGACAGGTGGACGTGACGGACCTCTCGGCGCTCGTCTGTGAAGCCGAGACGGAATCGGTCGCGCACGAAATCATGGGGGAGGTTCCCGTCGTCTCCGTCGATTCGTCCGAAACGACGCTCGCCGACCGCGACCCGGCGGCGTTCGCGTCCGCCGACTGGTCGCGCGAGGACCCGCAGGTGTTCCTGTTCACGTCGGGAACGACCGGGAATCCGAAAGCCGTCGCGCTCACGATGGGAAACCTGTATGCCAGCGCGACCGCCTCGGCGTTCCGCCTCGGCGTCCTCCCCGACGACCGCTGGCATCTCTGTCTCTCGACGTACCACATGGGCGGGCTGGCTCCCCTCCTGCGCTCCACGCTGTACGGAACGACCGTCGTCCTGCAACGGGGGTTCGACGCCGAGGAGACGCTCCCCTTCCTCCGGGAGTACGAACCGACCGGTATCTCGCTCGTGCCGACGATGCTCCGGCGGCTCCTCGATACGGGCGACCTCCCGGACTCGCTTCGGTTCGTCCTCCTCGGGGGTGCGCCCGCCCGCGACGACCTCATCCGGGAGTGTGCGGAGCGCGGCGTTCCGGTCTGTCCCACCTACGGCATGACCGAAACGGCCTCCCAAATCGCCACCGCTACTCCCGACGAAGCGGCGTCACACGTCGGAACCGTCGGACGGCCGCTGCTGTTCACGGACGTTGCCGTGGTCGACGAGGACGGTTCTCCCGTCCCGACCGGGGAACCGGGCGAACTCGTCGTCTCCGGGCCGACCGTGATGGCGGGGTACTACGGCAATCCTACCGCGACAGAGGAGGCGTTCGGCGAACACGGCCTGCGGACCGGCGACGTGGGCTACCGAGATGAGGGTGGCCGCCTCCGGGTGCTGAACCGGCGCTCGGACCGCATCGTCACCGGCGGCGAGAACGTCCATCCGGGCGAAGTCGTGGACGTGCTTCGTGACCACCCCGACGTGGCGGACGTCGCCGTCGTCGGCGTCGAGGACGAGGAGTGGGGCGAGCGAATCGCCGCGCTCGTCGTGCCGGCCCCCGGAAGCACGGTCACGCTCGACTCTGTGCGGGAGTTCTGCGACGGGCGACTCGCCGGATACAAACACCCGCGGCTCCTCGACACCGTCGCCGAACTGCCGCGAACGGCCTCGGGAACGGTGGACCGTGATTCGGTTCGTGAGCGATTTCGGTAGCTGAGTACCCTACACCTGCCGTATCTGGACTACGACTGCTGGATCTGAAGGCTCACCGACCGCCCGACGTTCAGTCCGTTTTCGGCACGTACGTTGAGAGTTTGCTTAAACCGCGCCCGTGCGTTCGAGACGGGTGTGAGCTGCCCGCGAATTTCCCCCTCGGGATACTGCTTCGTGTGGACGTTGACGTATGCCTCGCCGGCCTGGATGGCACTCGCCAGTTCCGAGAGCGATTGCCCCTGCAACGGTCCGACGAGGTCGTTCGCGCCGAACGTTCCGGACGCGAGGACGCCGTCGAACTGCCCCGAAAACTGCCGTCCCTCCGTCGCGGTCGTACTCGGATAGAGCCAGACGACCGGCGGGCCGCTTTCGCCCTCCGCACCTCGGTGGATGTGCGCTTCCGTGACGTTCTCCAGTTTCGAGACGAGGAGGACGAATCGGACGTTTTCGCCCGCCCGCGTGAACATCGCCACGCCGTTGGCGTTCGTCTTCACCCGTTTCGGCTGGCTCTCGCCCGTCATCTGCCCCGTGCTGAACGCCGGACCGCCGCCCATCTGTGCGGTCGTGAGTCCGGTTCCGAGAACGCCCGTTCCGACCCCCAGCGTCGCACCCGTCTTTATCACGTCGCGTCTGTGTGTCATGGTGGAAATCCCCACGGACCGCTCCACGAGAAACCCCATAAGCGGCGGGGCCGACGAAGCCTTTTATCGAGTCCGCGCCAACCCGTAAGCGTGTGTACACTCATCGTGGCGTGGCGGGTGTTCGATGACGCGCCCGTCGTCGCCGCCGCGAACCGGGACGAAGCGTTCGGGCGGCCTTCCCGCGGTCCCGGAGTATTGGACAGGAATCCGATCGTCGTCGCCCCGCAGGACGAGGAGGCGGGCGGCACGTGGGTCGGCTACAACGACCGCGGCCTGTTCGTCGGCGTGACGAACCGTTGGGTCGAACTGGAGGGCGAACGCTCCCGCGGCCTGCTTGTACGCGACGCGCTCTCCCACGACTCGGCCGTGTCCGCCCGCGAGTTCGTCGTGAGCGAAGTCGCCGAACGGACGTACGCCGGGTTCAACCTCGTGATCGCGGATTCGACGGAAGCGACCCTGTTGGAGTGGGACGGAACGCTCGAAACGACGCAGTTCGACCCGGGCGTCCACGTCGTCGTGAACAGGGGGTTCGACGAAGGGGCCCCCAAATCGAAGCGGATTCTATCGCTCGCGGAAGCGGACCCGGACGACCCGCCGTCGCTGGTCGACTGGCGGGCGGAAACGAAGGACGTCCTCCGAAACCACGACATCGGGGCGTGCGTCCACGGCGACGGGTACGGAACCCGTTCATCGTCCATCGTGACCCTGTTCGCGGACGGGAGCGGGGCCTACGAGTTCGCCGACGGCCCCCCCTGTGAGACGTCGTACGAGAACGTGGAAAGTCACATTTAAACGGCCGCCCGTCCCTGTAGTGAACATGAGCACGGCAACGTCCGAGGAAGACCTCACCGAGGACGAGTATCACGGACTCGAACTCGTTCGCGAGACCGGCGGCATCCACCAGAGCGACTTCTGGAAGCAACTCGATGTCTCCTCGCGGAAAGGAAGCCGAATCGTCGAATCGTTGGAACGGATGGGATTCGTCAAGCGACAGGAAACCGTCTACGAGGGACACAACACCTACTTCATCACGCCCGCCGCGAAGGACCTCGAATTCTCGCTGTTGATGGCCGGCGACATGCTCTCGCCGTTCATCGGGGAGGAGGAGATCGATCCCGAGAGCGACGCCTTCTCGCAGTGGATAATGAACCTCGCGTACGAGGAGTGAAACCAGCGTCGCTATTTCTCTTCGTCCGTCTCCCGGCCGATAATCAGCGTGTTTTTCACGAGGCTTCGATGGCCGCGCCGCAGTCGCTCGGAGACGGCTTGGTGTGACACGTCGAGTTCGCCCGCGAGGTTTTCCGCGGAGGCCTCGCGGGGAATGTCGTAGTACCCCTTCTGAAACGCCAGGGTCAGCGTGTCCTGTTGGTCGTCGGTGAGGCCGAACCGTCCCTTGCGACCCTGATCCAACTGATAGATGTTGCGGATATCGAGCGAGAGGTCGTTTTCCCGGCAGTAATCGTACGTCTGTGATAGCGCGTCTCGGTCGGGAAACAGGATTCGAAGGTGCCAGTGACTGCTGTTGCCGGACGCGGAGAGAACGGTCGCCTCCTCGTCGACGAGGATGTGAATCAGCGTCTGGATGTGGTCCGTCCACTCCATCTGATAGAGCTGTTCGTCCTCCAAATCGGCGAGTAACTGCAAGTTCTCGACGCTGCTGTCGTTTTCCAGTATCGTTTTGGTGTCCTTAGTGCCGCCGCTCGCCCAAACGAACGGCATCACGCGGTCGTTTTCGTGGGCGACGACGCGTTCGATTTCGAATTCGAGGTTTTCGTGCTCCGTGAGCGTCTCCCAGAGTGCGAACTCGTCGGCGGGAATCTCGACTTCGACGACGGTGCCTGCCATACGTGTAATCGAACTTCAGGGGAGAAATAACCGTTGGCATCGTCACCCTGCCGGACCGGTTTCAGCGCGCTCCGCGGCCAAAAACGGAGTCATTCCAACGCGCTCCCGACTCGAATCATGCGCTTCTCGCCGAACTTCGGCCCGATGAACTGCCCGCCGACGGGAAGCCCGTCGGTTTCGCCCGCCGGAACCGAAATCGCGGGCAGGTTAGCGGGGTTGACGGGGACGACGTTCGAGGCTGTTCGCGGAGGGAACGAGCCACTACCGTGAGACGAGCGCGTCGGTCGGTTGCTGTCGAGTACCGCATTCAAATCGTTTACAGAAAATCCTCTCGGGGTGGCGAGAACACGTCGATAATCTCCCCGGATTCGATTATTTCGTAACTGTGCTCGACGCCACCCGGTATCGAATAACTGTCTCCGTCAGCTATCATTTCGTCGTCGTCACCGATGTGGATTCGATACGTACCCGAAATCACGTATCCGCTCTGTTCGCTCTCGTGGCTGTGCGGCGGAACGTCGTTGCCTTCTCTGAAGTGCATCTTCGTCACCATCGACTCGTCGCCGACCGCGAGCACGTCGAACTGTACGCCTTGAAACTCGTTCGAATCCGCGTCTTCTGCTTTGACAATCATCGGAATCGCACTCGATAATAGGTCGTTTATACTATAATATGATTTCTAGTTTACCATCCAATCAATTCTGCCGCCGAACAGTGTAGTTCGATGGAGACGCGGCAGATAGCCTCGTAAAACTGGACACTCGTCAAGCAATTTATAAACGATAGCCCCTGCTCATCGTCCTCCGAACCAGTACGACCGTCGCCCGCAGAAACTCGAAACGGTTCGTTACTCCAGCGCGCTCCCGACTCGAATCACGCGCTTCTCGCCGAACTTCGGCCCGATGAACTGCACGCCGACGGGGAGCCCGTCGGTTTCGCCCGCCGGAACGGAGATAGCCGGAAGGTTGGCGAGGTTGACGGGGACGGTGTTCGCGTCGGCGAGGTACATCTGCAGTGGGTCGTCCAGACTCTCGCCGAGTTCGAACGGCGGCGTGGGCATGGTCGGGCTGGCAAGGACATCCACGTCCTCGAACGCCGAATCGAAGTCCCCCTTGAGCCACGCACGGGCGTCCTGTGCTTTCTTGTAGTACTTGTCGTGATAGCCCGCCGAGAGGGCATAGGTGCCGAGCAGGATGCGTCGTTTCACCTCGTCGCCGAAGGACTCCTCGCGCGTCCCGGCGAAGGTCTCGTTCCAGTTGCCGTCGTAGCCGCCGGACTCGCCATACCGAACGCCGTCGTAGCGCGCGAGGTTCGAGGACGCCTCGGACATGGCGATGACGTAGTACGCCTCGACGGCGTGTTCGACCGACGGGAGCGACACTTCGTGAACGGTCGCACCCTGCGATTCGAGTTCGTCCATGGCGTCCCGGAATCGCTCGACGACGCCGTCGTCCGCGCCCTCGACGAGTTCGGTCGGGACGCCGATGTCGAGTCCGTCCACGTCGCCGTCGGCGGCGCTCGCGTAGTCCGCGTCGGCACCTTCGTCGCGGGTCGTCGCGTCGTGGTCGTCGGGTCCGGCGATGACGTCGAGCAATCCCGCGGCTTCCTCGACGGTCGGCGCGATGGGACCGATCTGTTCCAGACTGTTCGCGTAGGCGACCAGGCCGTACCGCGAGACGAGTCCGTAGGTGGGCTTGATGCCGACGACGCCACAGAACGCGGCGGGACAGCGAATCGATCCGCCCGTGTCGGTACCGAGCGCGAGCGTGGCCTCACCCGCCGCGACCGCCGCCGCGCTTCCGCCCGAGGAGCCGCCCGGAACGCGACCCTCGGCGACGGGGTTCTCCGTCGGACCGAAGGCGGACGTTTCGGTCGTCGTTCCCATGCCGAACTCGTCCATGTTGGTCTTTCCGACGATGGTCGCGCCGGCCTCCTTCAGCCGTGAGACGACCGTGGCGTCGTAGGGCGGGACGTACTCCTCCAACATGGCCGATCCGCAGGTGGTTCGGACGCCCTCGGTGCTGATGTTGTCCTTGACGGCGACCGTCGTTCCGGCCAACGGACCGTCGTCCGCGCCGTCGATGGTCTCCTCGGTGATGAATATATCGCCGCTCATGAGACGTTCGGTCCCTTGAAGTAGCCGTCTTCGGTCTCCGGTGCGTTTTCCAGCGCGTCGGCTTGGTCGAGGCTGGTCCGTACCTCGTCCTCGCGCATGACGTTCACGAGGTCGGCTTCACGCTCGACCTCGGGCACCTCGTCTAACGTCTCGAAGTAGCCGAGGATATCGGCGAACTGTTCGGCGAATCGCTCGGCCTCCTCGTCGGACACCCCGACGCGGGCCAACCGTGCGACGTACCGAACCTCGTCCGGTCCGGGAGGCGTATCGCTCATGTGTTGACGAACCCTCGGACGAGCGGTAAGGGTTTCGATACTCACCGCCGAATCACCCATAAAGACGGCGAATCTACGAGTAGTGTGCAAAAATCGAATACTGCATTATTATCGATCTTTCGACGATGAATACGCCGTTTTTGGAGCCGAGAAAATTCCCGATTTGCCCACTGGAGTTAAGTAGCTATGGGTACTATAAGATATGTCTATCGATTACTTCCACTCTCCGACTCTCGTAGTACACCATCGACCCTCTGTCTTCTCCTGACAGTACGCCATGACTGATACACGTACCCGACCGACCGAAGAAACGGAAACCACCGGTGAGCGATCCGAAACGCGAGCCGACGAGCAACAGCAGTGCCCCGAGTGTGGCGGCCCGCTCGTCACCGACGAGGAGCGCGGTGAGCGGGTGTGTGACGACTGCGGCCTCGTCGTCGAGGAAGACGCCGTGGACCGCGGACCGGAATGGCGCGCCTTCGACGCGAGCGAACGCGAACAGAAATCCCGCGTCGGTGCGCCGACGACGAACATGATGCACGACAAGGGGCTGTCGACCAACATCGACTGGCGCGACAGGGACGCCTACGGCAACTCGCTCGGTTCCCGCCAGCGCGAGAAGATGCAGCGCCTGCGCAAGTGGAACGAGCGCTTCCGCACCCGTGACAGCAAGGAGCGCAACCTCAAGCAGGCGTTGGGCGAAATCGACCGCATGGCGAGTTCGCTCGGCCTGCCGGACACCGTTCGGGAGACGGCGAGCGTCATCTATCGCCGCGCGCTCGACGAGGACCTGCTACCGGGGCGCTCCATCGAGGGCGTCGCGACCGGCGCGCTGTACGCCGCGGCGCGACAGGCCCGGACGCCGCGTAGCTTGGACGAGTTGACGGCCGTGTCGCGCGTCGAGAAGGACGAAATCGCACGCACCTACCGCTACATTGCCCGCGAACTCGGCCTCGAAATCGAACCCGCCGACCCGAAGAGCTACGTCCCGCGCTTCGCCTCCGAACTCGACCTCTCGGACGAAACCGAACGCCGTGCCCGCTCGTTGCTCGACACGGCGACCGAGAAGGGCCTTCACAGCGGCAAATCGCCCGTCGGACTCGCCGCGGCCGCCGTCTACGCCGCCGCGCTCCTGACCAACGAGAAGGTGACACAGAGCGAGGTCAGCGACGTGGCGAACATCAGCGAGGTCACGATTCGCAACCGATACCACGAACTCCTCGACGCCGAGGAGGGCACCATCGCGCCGTAAAACCGCACGAACATCGAATTATTCCTTTTGTATTCCGCTAGCGGTCGTTCCATCGCCGCGACAGCGACGGACCGTAGGCGAAGAAGACGATTCCGGTCCAGAGAACGGCGAAGACGAGCGCGCCGCTCATCGTCGTCGTGGCGTACTGGAGAAACGTCAGGTCGGTCGTCAGCGGGTCGTACGTGTCGAGGATGACGTAGAACGCGAAGAGGGTCGGCAGGTTCGCCAGCAGAATCGTGGCCGCGACGGCCAACAGGTCGCCGGTCGTGGCCTTCGCTTTCGACGTTCGTGAACGGGTTCCGGTCGCCATACCGGAGGGAAGTTCACCGACCGGAAAAACGGTTTCCGTCTCGTGCCAGGCCGCCCATCTCACCTCACTCGTATCCGCCGTTCGTCCGTCGCCCCGTTTCTCGCCCGTTGCTTCCGTCATTCGTCAGTTCACGTCTCTCGTCCGTTTTTCGTCTGCCGTCAGTTCACGTCACGTTGTTGCTGTCGAAGCGCGACGCGTAGGAGACGAGGGCGAACAACAGGACGAGAACTGTCGTCGTGAGCGCCATTCCGAACAGGGCCATGGAGACGGGACTCATGTCGAACAGCGAGACGCCGAGCAGCGAGAGCGTCTTTCCGCGGTTCTGGCCCGTCGCGCCGACGGTGAGTCCGATGCCTCCGGCGGCGATGACGATGGTTATCGCGGTGGCGAGGAAGACGGGGCGGCTTGAGATAACGCGGTCGCTCATCGCCGGGAATTGTCACCCGGCGGGGTTAGGGTTTGCTACTTCCGCTCGGGACGAGTCGAAAAGGGTCGAGGCGGACGACGGTAAAAGGAATCGAAAATCGGGAGCGAACGCGCTTACTCGGCGGCGATGACGTCGTCGATGCGGACGATCATCGTCGCGGACTCGGTGGCGCTCTCGACGGCCTCGCGCTTGACGGCGGCGGGGTCGATGACGCCCTCCTCGACGGGGTTCGCGATTTTCCCGGTCTCGCCGGAGGAGATGACGCCCGCGCTTCCCTCCTCGTCGTCGTTCGCGGCGCGGAGGTCCACGAGCGCGTCGATGGGGTCCATGCCGGTGTTCTCCGCGAGGGTTCGCGGGAGGACTTCGACGGCGTCGGCGAACGCCTCGACGGCGAGTTGCTGGCGGCCTTCGATACCCGCGGCCTCGTCGCGGACGCGGCCCGCGATGCTGGTCTCTATCGCGCCAGCGCCGGGGACGACGCTCTCGGTTTCGACGGCGGAGGTGACGACGTCGAGCGCGTCCTCGATGGCGCGCTCCAGTTCGTCGACCACGTGGTCCGTTCCGCCGCGGACGAAGACGGTGACGGACTGTGCGTCGGCGGCACCCTCGATGAACACGAGGTCCTCGCCGCCGTACTTCTCGACGCGGATGGAGTCGGCGTGGCCGAGTTCGTCGTCGTCGACGTCGTCCGGCTTGCCCGTGCGTTTGCCGCCCGTGGACTTGGCGATGGCGCTCGTCACGTCGTCGTCGACGTCGTCGAAGGCGAGGATGCCGTGTTCGGCGAGGTACGCCGCGGTGCGGTCTTCGATGGAGGAGTGGGAAAAGACGACGTCGACGCCGGCGTCCGCGATGGTGTCGGCGAGTTCGCGGAGTTGGTTCTCCTCCGCGTCCATCGCGGCGGTGAGTTGGTCGACGTTGTCGACGGAGTACTCGGCGTCGATTTCGGTTTCTCGGACGCCGAAGGAGCCGTCGGTGGCGAGGATGGTCGCGTCCTCGACGGAGCGCGGCATGTTCTTGTGTGCGGGTTCGGCGTCGGTGACGATGCCCTCGATGAGTTCCGTTGCGCTGGAACTCGACCCGGTCTGGGTGAGGACGCGAATCTCGTCGCGGCCGATTCCCTCGTCGCTTTCGACGCCGCGAACCGCGTTGACGACGACTTCGGCGAGGCGCTCGGTCGTGATGTCGCCGGTCCCCTTGCCGGTCATGCTGGACTCCGCGACCTGTTTCAGCAGGTCGTCGTCGATGTCGACGTCGAGCGAGAGGTCGTCGACGGCTTCGACGGCGATGTCACGGGCGCGGGCGTAGCCTTCCACGATGGTGGTCGCGTGAACGTCCTGGTCGAGGAGGTTCTCGGCCTTCGCGAGGAGTTCCCCGGAGAGCACGGCGGCCGTGGTGGTGCCGTCGCCGACTTCGTCCTCCTGGGTCTGGGAGACTTCGACGATCATCTGCGCGGCGGGGTGCTCGATGTCCATCGAGTCGAGGATCGTGACCCCGTCGTTCGTGATGACCACGTCGCCGTCGTCCGAGACGAGCATCTTGTCCATTCCGCGCGGCCCGAGTGTGGTCCGTACCGCCTCGCTGACCGCTTTACCGGCGGAGATGTTGGAGGACTGCGCGTCGCGACCCTGCGTTCGCTCCGTCCCCTCGCTGAGGATGAACATCGGTCGGCCGCCCATGCGTCGCTGTCCAAAGCCTGATTCTGACATACGTATAACGAATGATTGATGTTCTATATAAACGTTTCTACACAGTTCGCTGGACGGGACGCCGATACGACCATCGACCGATAGATACATGCCCGACTGTAATCGAGAAAATTTCAGATGTTGGAACTGGAGCATCGGTTTCGAGTGGTGGACGTCCACGCGCGCCTTCCCGTCGAGGAGTCCGTGACGGCGCGTGGACGGGCCATCTCGCCCGACAAACTGGAGCGCGAACTCCACCAAGCGGGCGTCGTCAGCGCGGTCGTGTTTCCCGGCCCGCAGGAGGGAAGCAGCTATCTCCGGGCGAACAACGCCGTCGCCCGGCGAAGCGTGGAGCGCCCGTTTTTCGCCTTCGCTCGAATCAACGGCCCGCGTGACCCCGACGGAAGCGCCACGGCGCGACTCAGGAATTTCAGGTCGCGTCGGAAGGAGTGGCACACGTCCTCGGACGACATCGAGCAGTACGCCTACGACGACCGGTTCCACGGATTCAAACTCGACCCGACGTGCGACGGACTGCCCGAAGACGACGTCCTCTCCCGATTGGAGGCGGTGAACCTCCCCGTTCTCGTTCACGCCGGGGAAGGGTTCACCCCCCGAGCGGCCGCCGACATCCTCCTCGACCGTTCGTTTCCCGTCGTCCTCTCGCACTTCGGCGGATTTCCGCTGAACCGCGACCTGATGGCGTCCGCCATCGACCTGCTGGATTCGTACGACGACTGCTACCTCGACACCAGTTTCGTCCGCTATCGGGAGCAGATGGAGCGGGCGATAATGGAACACCCCGATCGCGTGCTGTTCGGAAGCGGTGCCCCGAACGCCCACCCGAACGTCGCCGTGATGGAAATCCTCACCCTTGACGTTCCCGAGGACGCCATGCGAAAAGTGTTCACCAACAACCCGTCCCGCGTCGTCGAAGCCCTCGCGCCCGACCACGAGGAGTAGCGGCGGTCACTCGATTTCGGTCTCCACATCGCGCCAGTCGTACCGTTCGACGGCGCGGTCGGCGCGCGAGGAGAGTCCGGCGGGGTTGCGCGCTTCGCTTCGGTCACGAAGTCGCCCGATGAGGCCGTCCCTGGTCCCCCCGGCGATTCCCTTGAGTACCTGTTTGCCACACCCCGCCCAGAGGGACGGTTTCGCGTCGCCCGAAGCCACCTCTCCGCCCGCGGTTCGCGCGTCGCGGACGGCGTCGTGGAAGGTCCGCCTGAACACGGTCAGTCGCGGGCCGTAGTTTTTCACCATGCGATAGGAGAGCGACCGGTATTTGGCACACCAGTCGCGTTCGACGCCCTTCTCGTCGGTGTCGTCACGACGGACAGACACGTCGGACGACCACGCTATCGGTCGCTCCTGTCCCGCGAGACGATGAGCGCAGTCGCGTGCGCCGCCGGTTTCCAAGTTCTCGTCGAAGCCGTCGACCGCTTCGATACCGTGACGCGTGAATGCGACGTTCACGCCGGAAAAGTAAGTTACGTCGCGTCCGGCGATGGTTCGCGTTTCGACCGTCTCGGTCGTCATCCCGGCACGGACCATTCGGTGGACCGGTCCCGTCACCGTGTCCGCGCCGTCCGCGATGGCGTCGCGGATACCGTCGAACCACGACGCTTCGACGGACACCTCCTCCCCGATGAACGCGATGACCTCGCCGCTGGCCTCGGCGAGTCCCGCGTTCCGCGCGACGTTCAAATTGCGATCGGAGATTTCGACGAGGGCGCTCACGTCGGGGCGCTCACAGACCATGCCGGAGGTGCCGTCCGTGGAGGGACCGTTGACCACGATGACCTCGGCATCGGGCGCGTGTCGCGTAACCGCGTCGAGGGCGTCGCTCAATGGCTCCCGACCGTTGAGCGTTGGGACCACCACGGACAAGTCCATATCCGCTTTTCAGATACCGAGTACGTAAAAGCAATTCGGCACGCGGTCGTCACATCACTCGACGCTCGTGTTCCAGTAGGAGACCGACGCGAGTTTGTCGCCGAACATCGAATCGCCGATGGTGGTGTCCATATTCCGGATGCGAGACGCTATCGCGTCCGGAATCTTCCGATAGAATCCGTAGGGAAGAACCCAGTCGTGGTCCGAATCGACCAGCGAAAGACCGGTTTCCCCGAGGAGTTTCTGTACGTCCTCCAACGAGTACAGTCGCGACCCCATCGGCAACAGCCAGTTGTAGAGGCTTCGCGTGCTCGGTCCCGCGAACGTGTCGAAGAAGACTTGATTCTTCGACACGCGACACATCTCGCTCAAGAACGAGGCCGGCGTGTTGGCGAGATGGAAAAAGCGCATGGCGAACACGGTGTCGAAGTGGTCGTCGGGGAACGGGAGACGCGCGGCGTCGCCGCGCATGAACTCCAAGTGGTCCGCGACACCGGCGTTTCGCGCCTTGTGGCGACCCTGTTGGAGCATCGCGGCCGAAATGTCGAGGCCGACGATGTCCGCACCCCGCTCGGCGAGCATGACGGTAAACCGGCCGGTACCACACGCTATTTCGAGAACGCGTTTGCCGTCGACCGGTCCGATAGCGTCGAGGACGGCTTGCTTCTCGCGGCGGTCGATGAGCCTACCGCCACGGGAGAATCGCTTCTCTTCGTATTCCTCGGCCACCTCCGTAGCCTGATACCACTCCTGTCCCTTCACACTTTCTTCGTCCGAACAACCTCACCCGAGGGATAAAACGGTACTGGATGTGGATAGGGACGGGGCGAACGCCTTTGCGCGTTCGTGCCGTATCCTGCACGGGATTTCGAATGCCGATTTGTAACCACTGTGAAGGCGAGTTCACCGCGGACGACCTCGTTCGTCACGAATACGAGCGCATCATCGTCGTCCACTGCCCCGACTGTGGCTATGTTTTCGGCCAGTACAACCGCCACAGCGGACCGCCGAAAACCGACCGTAGGCGGTAGTCACGTCGACGTTAGCCGCCCGTCACCACGCGGTCGGGGCGGATGCGAACGACGACGCGTGGACCGCCTTCATTGCCGAGGTTCGGGTACTCCTCCCGGTCCATGTACCGCTCGGTGAGTTCGTTGATGTGGTCCACCGCGCCCTCCTCGGTCACTTCCTCGACTTCGCCGCGAATCGAAACGAACCGATACGGGTCGTCGGGGTCGAGGATGGAGAGACCGACCTTCGGGTTCCGCCGGACGTTGCTCCTTCTGGCGGCCTTTCGCCGTATTGATGAGAAGATGGGTGCCGTCGTAACCGACCCACACAGGCGTCACCTGGGGCGTCCCGTCGGGCATGACCGTGGCGAAGTTGGCGAACGCCTTCCGTTCGAACAGGTCCCTGTACTCCTCGGATATCGGTTCCATGAGCGGTGTACGTCGGGAAGAAGCCTGAACGTTCTCCCCGACCTATCAGGCCATCTAAGTGTGATATTATGACGTTTAAGGTGTCGATATTGTATGAACACACCTATAGCCAACGTTTACCACCATGCCGTGGTCGCATGGTATACATGAGCACGACTGTAGCAGAACCAGCGCGCGATTTCCGTGAACGACTCAGAGAATTACCCCCCAGTGCCAAACTCGTCGCCAAAGTGTTGGAAACCGAAGAACCGCTGACGCAGGGCCAACTCGCCGAGGAATCCCTTCTCCCGGACCGGACCGTCCGCTACGCGCTGACCCGTCTCGAAGAGCAGGACCTCATCGTCTCGCGTCACAGTTTCCGCGACGCGCGAAAGCAGGTTTACCTGCTGAACAACTAGCTCCTCACGCTTCCCGGTTTTCTCACCGACGTTTTTCGACGTTCTTCGTTTCCCGCCCACCAGTGACCACGAACGACTTTTCTCGCTGGGGGGCCACGCCCCGGACGTGAACCCGATTCCCGTCCCCACCGAAACGCTGGCCCCGCACGGGGAGACGAACGCCTACGTCGTCGATTCCGTCCTCGTCGACCCGGCGGGACGGACGGACGAACTCGACCGAGCGGTCGAGGAGAACGACGTCGAACACGTCGTCCTCACCCACACCCACCCGGACCACGTCGGCGGCGTCGCTCACTACGCCGACGTCTGCGATGCGACGGTTTGGGCGCGCCGAGGCCGCGAAGAACGCTTCGAGCGAGCGACGGGGGTCACCCCGAACCGCACGTTCCGCGAGGGAACGACCGTCGGTCCGCTGACCGTCATCGAGACGCCGGGACACGCCCCCGACCACGTCGCGTTCGCCGCGGACGACGGACTCGTCACGGGCGACCTCGCCGTCGCGGAAGGAAGCGTCGTCGTCGCCGCCGGGGAGGGCGACCTGCGCGCCTATCTGACCTCGCTTCGCCGACTCTACGCGAAGAATCCCGCCGTCCTCTATCCGGGGCACGGATCCGTCATCGAGAATCCGAGGCGGGTGATTCGGCGACTCATCGACCACCGACTGCGCCGCGAAGAACGCGTGTTGGACGCGGTTCGCGGCGGTGCGGAAACGCTCTCCTCGGTGACGGACGCCGCCTACGACAAGGACGTCTCGGACGTCAGGGAGTTCGCCGAGCGGACGGTGGCGGCCCATCTGGAGAAGTCGGCCGTCGAGGGGAACGTGGACTGGGACGGCGAACGCGCCCGTCCGACTTGAACGAAAGCCCACAACCGTTTTCCCTCCTCGCACGAACCGTCCTCCGTGGAATCCCTCGAAGCCGAACTGGAACGCGCGAAATCGCTCGACGTGACCGACCTCGCGGACGCGATCGAGGACATCGGGTTCGAGTGCACGCGCTGCGGTGCCTGCTGTACGAGCGAGACCGACGACCCGCACACGGCCACCGTCTTCCCCGACGAGGTGCGCGCGTTGCAGGAGACGACGGAGTACGACTTCCGCGACGTCGCCCGACCCATGCCGTTCGGTCTGGACGAGGACGGCGGCGAAACGTTCGAGTGGGCGCTCCAGACCGACGACTGCGGCGACTGTCGGTTTTACGAGGAGGGAATCGGGGCGTGTTCGGTCCACCCCGACCGACCGCTCATCTGCCAAACGTACCCCTTCAGCGTGGCGCTCGGCGGGACGAGTCAACCCATGGGCGAACCCGTGGACGAGTCGGGGATGGTCCGCGCCCACGAGTGCGAGGGCCTCGGCCGCGACATCGACAGGGAACACGCCGAGGAACTCGCGGCGGCGCTCAAGAAACGCGCCGTCCGCGAACTCGAAGAGGCCATCGGCGTCCGCGACAACTACGAAGCCGCGAACCCCGACTCTGGCGAAATCGTCGTCCACGACTCGGAGGGTGCCAAAAACCCCGACGGAACGGCGTACGAAGGCTGACGAGGGCCGGAAGGGAGACCATTTTCGACAGCGAGCGGCGGGCGCGAACGAAGTGAGCGCCGCCGCGAGCGATAGGCCGGTGAACCAACCACCAGAAACGGCAGACGATCAGTCACCGGAAAACAGCAGACGAATCGGCCGCCAGAAACGGTCGGTGACACGGTCATCGGAGATCAGCTGGTGGCACAACCACCGAAGCCAGCAACCCCACCGGAAAATCTCCGATTTTCCGGGCCGAGGAACCTCCAACGGAGTGCCCTCGGCACGACGGACGGAGGTGACAACGGCTTTTGGTCCAGCTTTTTCCAAGGAGGTAGGACGAACCCGGCGCGATTCGCGCCGGGTTCGTCTCCCGACTGCAGAAAAAGGTGGGTGGGAAAAGGTGGCTGTCGATAATTCTATAATGGTTGACTACTTGTTTTCATCTGGAGGTCTACGACCCTTGGAAATCTCTGACAAACTCCTGTGTCTGTTCAGCGCTGATGTTACTCTCAAAGGCGACGAATACGTCGTCAGTGTGCCACGTCGTGAAATCGATACGGGTTCGGTCGAACCGGGAGAAACCTACCGTGTCGCGCTTATCTCGCGGGAGACCGAAGAGGAATCGAGCGACGAACAATCGGCGACAACGACGCAATCGAGCGCCAACACGAACACCGGAACCGTCTCGTCGGAACCGCAGCCACCCGTCGAAGCCGGTGAAATCCGTTACGTCGAAGTCGAAGATATCGGCAAGCAGGGCGACGGTATCGCTCGCGTCGAGCGCGGCTACGTCATCATCGTCCCCGGCGCGGAAATCGGCGAACGTGTGAAGGTCGAAATCACGGAAGTCAAGTCGAACTTCGCCGTTGGTGAAATCATCGAAGAGGAGTTCTAAAACGGCCTTTTACGACGGTCAAAGGGATGACTCGGACCGATTCGGTCCGAGTCATCCTGTCTCCCTGTAAAAGCTCGAGCAAAAGCACGCCGCTTTCATTTCGCATTGGAAGAGCTTCGCTCTTCCATGCGCCATTCAATCGGCGGCCCGCTCGTTCGTTCCTCACTCGCGGTGGAATCGCTGATCGCTAGTGATTGTGTCACCGGCCGATTTTTGATGGATGTGTCACCGGCCGACTTCCGGCGGTTGGTTCAACTGCTGTTTCTGGCGGTTGGTTCACCGGCCTATCGCTCCCTCCGCCGATGACTCGCTTCGCTCGCCCTCGACGGTGGGTCGCTGTGAAAATCAGTTTTCAGTCCGCGTTTCTGGAAACCGGCGCTCCGGCGAACTTGCTGAGGTCCACGTCCACCGTCTCGGCGAGGTCGTCCGACGTCTCGTAGGGGCGATTGACGATGACGTTTCCGGCGCGCTGCTTGCCGAGACCGGGAATCGCCGTGAGTTCGTCCATCGACGCGCTGTTCACGTCGAGCGGGTACGGAACGCCCGTGACGGAGCGGTAGCCGTGGTCCACGACGGCCACGTCGATGGTCCGACCGAGTTCGCGCTCGCCCGGAATCCCGACGAGGAGCGGGTAGGTTCCCAACTGTCGTCCGAACGTCCGGCCGTCCTTGTGGTATTCGAGGTGGACGTTCGGCAGCACGGTCCCCGGCGGCGCGACGCGTTGGAGCATCGGGTTGTCGATCTCCTCGCGGACCTCGCTCTTGTACCGCTTGAACAGTTGCTTGTGATTGTCGGCGATGTCAGTTCCGACGGCGTTCATCTCCGTTCCCGAGAAGGCCATGACCTGCCGGATGTTCACCCGGCGAAGCATCAGCCCCTCGTCGTAGACTCGCTGGAGGAACTCGCGGTTGTGGTCGAACGTCTCCGTGCGCTCGCCCTTCAACCCGTGGAGGAGGTTGATTCCCGGGAGCAGTTTCGGCAGTCGATTCGCGGCGTCCGGGCCGTGGGTCGGGGCGTCGTCGGGCGACTCCCCGGGCCGCCATCCCGCCTCCTCGTTGACGATTTTCACCGCCTCGAAGCACTCCTCGGCGGTGACGTTCAGGTTGTTCTGCTCCTGCACCACCGGGTCCGCGGATTCCAACCCGAACGCGGCGGTGTCGCCGGGCGTGTTGTGCTCGGCGATGACCCGAATCCCCTCCCGCGACAGTTCGGGCCACTCCACGACGGTGATCGGGTTCATGTTGTCGAGGTGGAGCGTCCCGAGGTCCGGCGCGACCTCGCGAATCCCGCCGTACAACTCGCGGAGCGCGTCCGGATTCGGTTTCTCGCCGTCGCCGCCGTAGGCGAGGATGTCGGCCTGTCGCCCCAGTCGGAAGTGCTTGACGCCCCGGTTCGAGAGGCCGTCGACTTCCGCGACGACGGACTCGGGTTCGCGGAACGACGGGTTGCCGTACAGCGGTTCCGTGCAGAACGAACAGCGATAGGGACACCCCCGCGAGGTCTCCATCTCGCAGATGAGGTACTCCGGGTGGTTCGGGTGCTGTTCGACCACGAACGCGCCCGCCTCGGCCCAGCGGTCTATCTCCTCGTTGTCCCGCATCCGGTTGTTGAAGCCCTCCAATCCGCTTTCCACGAGGTCCGCGGCGGCGGCTTCCACGTCGCCTTTCGCCACGAAGTCGAAGTCGAGGTCGTCGCGCTCGGTTTGGGTTCCCCCCGCGTTCTCGTCCCCGACGCCGAACTTGACGGGGCCGCCCATCAGACTCGTCCCGTCGGCGGTCCACGCCATCTTCCGCACCTCGTCCGGTTCGGCGGGCGTCCCGCCGACGTACTTCCCCGGCACCGTCATCCCGCCGATGTAGACGAACAGGTCGGCGTCGGCCACGTCCGCCCACTTCGAATTGTCCTCCCGGAGTTCGTCGATGGTGTGGTACGTGATCCGTTCTTCCGGCACCCCCGCGTCCACGAGCGCTCCGGCGGTGTAGCGCGGATACGTCGAGATGTACGGCGGCACGCCGAAATGCGCCGGTTCGTCGACGTAGCCGTCCACGAGCGTCACGTCGAGGGTCGCGGGGTCAGTCATTACCCGCCTTTGTGACTCGGCGGGTAAAACGGTGACTACGTGGAACGCGGCTACGAGATGACTCCAACTCCGGTAAGAACGTAGCAGCAACTGCGATGAAGACCCCGAAAGCCCCCGCCCGCTCGCTACGAAAGAATACTGACTCTAGTGTGATTTCAATCGCCGAGAAGATGTCTTCGAAAGCCCCCGCCCGCTCGCGGCACCGGAAGACGTTCCAGCTCACTTCGTTCGCGGGCATGCGACTTCCGTGCTCACACTCACTGCGTTCGTGTGAACCGCTCGGCAACATCTCGACTCGGCACAAACCGCGTGCCTCGTCGAGAGCGGTCACCGAGACGACCATGTGAACGCGACCGGACGGCCCCTTTCAGTCCCACCCAGACGACCGCACAGCACCGTACCGCTTGCTCACGGCGTTGCCGTTCGCATTCGAGGTTTCTACGAAACCTCGCAAGCCACACCCTCCCCAACCGATTGCGCTCCTCACTTCGTTGCGGTGCTCATCCCTCGCACGCTACAGCGAACCGACGCGGCCGAGAGTGGCCGCGTCGTCCCGCCAGCACGCGCCATGGTGGAAGTTCAGATATGCGAAACTGGGCCAACCACTTCGGCGCGTGCGCGCAGGTCCGCGGTCAGCAGTCGGCCGCGGACCTGATAGCTATCACGCGAGGGATGAGTATCGCAGACCGAAGGTCGAGAAACGCAATCGGTTGGGGAGGGAGTGGCGCGGTGCGGTTGCGATGCGGTTTCAGTGACGTCTGTACTTGCGGTCACAGCAATACCAACCACGAATCGGAGAACGGACGGCGACTTTCTGGACCATTACTTCTATCGTTCCGATCATACCAAAATCGGAAGCAATGCTGGTCTCCGGTGAGAGAACTCGTCTTCGACCGAGCGATTCTCGCAACGCAAATCCTAGCCGAAGTCCGCGCGTTTATTTTCGTCCGGAACGTATCGTCGTGTATGCCCGCGACGCTTGAGGTCAAATGCACGGACGGCGACTGCGAGATGGACATGTTCGAGATGCACTACACCTACGACATGCCCGACGACGTCGGCGTAAACGACTTCCAATGCCCGTACTGTGGCGAAACCGATTCCCTCGAAGCGATCGAGCTATGACGCTGCGCGACCTCGGGCGCTCGACCGTGACGGCCGTCGCATCGAAGGTCGGCCGCGCCGCGAGCAAGGTACAGGAGTCGCGGCCCGTTCCGTCCGACCTGCTCGAAAGCGAGGACGCGTATCTCGTCGTCTTCGACGCGGCGGGAGCGACCGGCAGCGACGTGCAAGTCCGGTTCGTCAGGGATTCCGTCCTCGTTCGAATCGACCGCTTCCGCGACTTCCACGACGGGTTCGACATGGTGTTCCCCGGCCGCGGAATGTCGCTCGACGGCGAAGTCGAACTCCCGGCGGACGCCGAGGTTGACGCGAAGAAAGCGACGGCGACGCTGACCGACTCCGGCACCCTCGAAGTCACGGTGCCGAAGTCGAACTGAGAGCCGACCGGTACTCTCACTCCACCGCCATTCCTTCGACGATTTCGAACTCCTCGTCCCCGGTGAAGCGTCTCGGATCGAACTCCGGGATGCCGCCGTCGCCGAGGATGTCCTCCGCAACCGCCTCTCCCAGCGCCGGTGAGCGCATGAAACCGTGGCCCTGCCACCCGGCGGCGACGTAGCAGTTCGGTCGAATCTCGCCGAGGAGCGGGTCGTGATCGGGCGTCGCGGTGCAGAGGCCCGCCCACGCTCGTTCGACCGCCGGGGAACCCTCCGAACCGAAGTCGAGACGGTGGGCGAGGCGTTCCTCCATCGTCGTCTGGAAGGCGGAATCACCCGCGTGCTTCCACTCCGTCGGGTCGCTTTCGACTTCTTCGGTGCCGTCCCCGGCGAGGAGGCCGTCGGGATGTGGCCGGAGGTAGTAGCCCTCCGTGGCGTCGTACAGCATCGGCGTGTCGGCGTCGAACTCGCAGGTGAGTGCTTGCACGCGGTACGGTTTGAGCGCGACCGGGATGCCGGCATCCGCCAACACGCGCTTCGTGTGTGCGCCCGCCGCGACCAGCATCGCGTCGAACGGCTCCGCGTGGCCGCCGTCGGGAAGAATTCGTGGCGCTCCGTCGGTCGCCGTCTCGTCGAGTCGGACGCGGACTTCGGTCTCGGTTCGAATCTCGACCCCGTTCTTCTCGGCTTCGGCCGCCATCATCCGGGCGTAGCTTCCGGGGTCGGTTCGGCCCGTGTTTCGAGCGATCGCCGCGACGCCGATGTCGTCCGCGTTCAACGCGGGATACCGGTCTTCGAGTTCCGACGCGTGGATGAACGCGACGTCCCGCCCGTGTTTGCGCATCCGCGGGACCTGTTCGCGGATGGATGCCGAGCGCTTCTCGTCGCCCGTGCGTGCGAACCAGACGTAGGGCGTCTCCACGAACTCGAACCCGGCGGTGCCCGAGAACTCGTGGAACCGTTCGATCGCACGCGCACCGACGCGGGCGTCCTCCGGTGCCGCGAAGGCGTCGTACAGCACGCCCGCCGCTCTGAACGTGCTCTCCCCTTCGTTCGGGATGGTGCCTTTCTCGAACAGCGTCACGTCCGCCCCCCGAACCGCGAGGTCACGGGCGGCCGTCACCCCGACAGCGCCGCCGCCGACGATGCCGACGTTCATCGGTGGTCCTCGGGCCAGAGGTGGTCGATATTTTGGTCCGCGAGCCATTCGACCAGCGCTGCGAGTTCGCCGCTCGACGCGCCGAGGAGTCGCTCCCCGGCCTCCCGCGAGCCTCTGGTGGGAGTGCCGACGACGCCGCTGTCGGAGAAGTCGGCCGTGTCGAAGCCGATGTTCGCGCCGTGAACTTCCTCGCCCCACGCGTCGTTCGCGCCTGCCTCGGCCGCTTCGAGCGCCGCTTCACGGACGAGTTCCTCGGCGACTTCGAGGAGCATGCTCGTCTCGATTTCGTCGGCGTGCGTGATGCCCGCCCCGAACTCGTCTTCGAGCACGTCGCCGATGCCGCCCCACCAGTTCCACGGGACGGCGTAGGCGACCTCCTCGCGTCGAACCCGGCGCGCGACGCGCGTGAGCGCGTCGTTGTTGCCGCCGTGACCGTTCACGACGACGACCTTCTCCACGCCGTGGCTGGCGATGCTCGAAACGACGTCCTCGACGTAGTCCTCGAACGTCGCCGGGTCCGTCCAGAGGGTGCCGTCGAACTGGCGGTGGTGTTCGCTGACGCCCACGGGAATCGTCGGGAGGAGGACGACGTCCTCCCGGTCCGCGAGCGTCTCCGCGACCGCCTGTGCCGCCATGAAGTCCGTTCCGAGCGGAAGGGCGGGTCCGTGCTGTTCGACGCTTCCGGTCGGAAGCAGCGCGACGTCCACGTCCGCGAGCGCCTCGCGGGCCGTGGTCGTCGTCTCGTCTACAAGTCGGCTCATGAACTGTGATTGCGGCCGCGGTATTTGAAATTGGGTGTCGCGGCGAACGGAAAATAGGGCCACGGACCCGACGGATCCGGACTACCGGCCGATGAGCGTTCGGACTATCGACCGATGAACGAGTCGATTCCCTGCGCAGGATAGCCGACCACGGTGTCCACACCGGCCGCTTTCAGTTCGTCGATGCGCTCGCCGACTTCGGCGTGCGTCCCGACGAGCGCGAAGTCACGGCTCGCGGCCGAGAGGACGCGGCGAGCGCGACCGTCGGCGCTGGCGTCCGTCGGTGCGTCGTCGGGGAGCGCTCGCGCCACGGGCTTTCGCCGGGAAACGTACGCGCCGACGGCGTCGAGTATCACGTCCTCCTCGCCGGTGAGAACGGTCGGTGCGTACACCGCGACCGTCCCGTCGAACCCGGCGGCGCGAAGCGCGCGCACGTCGCGGGTCGTCGAACGAGAGAGCAGTTCGAACTGCGTCGCCCCCGTCGCCGTGGCGACGCGCTCGATGCCCTCCGTGCCGACCCACGCGTCGGGCGACCGTTCCAACGCGGCCCCGAGTCGGGGTGCGACCGCCCGGGTTCGCTCCTCCTCGGAGAGATAGGCGGAATGTCCGGCGACGAACACGGTTCCCACGTCCTCGGGGAGTCGTCCGAACAGCGAATCGTCGCCGAGCGGGTCGAAGCCGTCCGCACGGACGGGAATCGTCATCAGCACGTTTTTCTCCGCCGCCAGTTCGCGGAGCGTCTCCGTGTCGGGGAGGTGTTCGCGCCCCTCGTAATCTATCGTCACCGTCTCGAACGGCATCGAGTGGGCTCGACGGACGTCGCACTCCGCGGGCTTCAGCGCGGCGGCGTCGAGTCCCGTTCGAACGAGGGCGTGGCTACTGGCTAGCATTCGTGCTCAACTCCCGTATTCAGAATTAGTCGGTTACTACTCTCGCGGAACGCGATCCATCGTCTGTGCGACCATGGACGTTGTAACGCCAGCGGGGTCAAAAGGCTATCGGCGACGGCAAGGATTCGACGGGGGGGGGGTTCGTGCGCTCCGCCACCCCGCCAGATGCTCATTCACCCTGCATCGGGACGTAGCGTTCGATTCCGGGGACTTCGACGCCGAGCGTTCCCTCGATGAACTCGATGAACGCTCCGTCCTCGGACTGAAGGCCACCGGCGACGGTGACGGCGGCGAGGCCCACGAGGCCCGTACCGACCAAAAAGACGGGAAGCGTGAGGAAGGAAAGCGTCAGCCAGCGACCGGCGAGGAGGCCGATGGGAAACAGGACGAGCGGCAGGATGACGTACGTCCGCTTCGTGTACGAGGAGAACGGGGAGATACCGCACTTCGACAGGAGGGCGACGTTGAGCGCGAGGTTGCGGACGACGTAGGCCCCGGAGGAGGCGACGGCGGCACCGACCATCCCGTACGTGGGAATCAGGAGGAGGTTCACGGCGAAGTTGAGCGCGAGCGTGAGGATGTCGACGCCGAGGATGGCCTTCGTGTGACCGAGGGCGGCGAGCGTCGTCCGGTTTCGCCCCGCCGCCGCGCTCGTGAAGAAGCCGACCGAGAGGATGGCGAGGACGACGCCGCCGCCCGTGTAGCCGGACCCGAAGAAGAGGGCGAGGACGTCGTCCGGGAAGACGGTGAACACGAGGAACGCGGGGAAGGTGAGGACGTAAATCCACTTCGTCGTGATGCGGTAGATGCTCGTCACCTCCTCGCGCTCGCCGTCCGCGTCGAGCCTAGACGTGAGCGGCAGGTAGAGGTAGCCGAACGAGGAGATGACCATCAGGAGGCTGTTCGCCAGCGGATAGGCGGCGTTGTAGACGCCGACTTCGTTCGAGGTGCGAAACTGGGCGAGCATGAGGGTGTCCATCCGCGTCAGCAGTATGGAGAGGACCATCGTCACGATGAGCGGTGCCGAGTAGGTGAGCAGTTCGCGGGTGTGGGTTCGCGTCGGGCCGACGAGACGCACGAGGCGGTTCGAGAGCAGGTAGACGACGAGGAGCGTCCCGAGCGTGGCCGCGAAGTAGGCGTAGCCCACCGAGACGAGGTCGAACCCGCCCGCGACCAACGCGACGAGCAGAAAGATTCGGAGACACGGGTGGAGGAAATCCTTCGTGTAGAGCTTGTAGCGCGTGTTCTCCAATCCGCGGAGGGCGCTCACGCCGACGGTCAGGCCGACGCTGACGGGAATCGTCAGGACGAACAGGCGGAGCAACTCGCGTGCGACGCTCGTCTCGAAGAGCGCGACGGCGATGCGGTCCACGTTCAGGTACAGGACGAGGGAGACGGCGAGGCTGACGGCGAGGGAGAAGGCCAATCCGAACAGCCAGACGCCACGTACGTCCCGGTCGTCGTCGTAACGCGAGACGAAGCGCGGAATCCCGTCGTTGAGACCGACGAGCGAGACGGTCGTCCCGATGGTCATGATGGCGAGCGCGATCATCACCTCACCGTACAGTTGGGGCGAGAACCAGTGGGCGATGATGACGCGTTCGACCAACCTGCCGACGGAGGCGACGACGACGCCGACGACGATGAGTACCGAACTCGACAGCAGTTTCGAGAGGTGAGAATCACTCGTCGCCATTCGGGAAGGAAAGGGTGGAGGGATGCGTCCGACCGCGGTGCTCACGGCTTCGTTGCGTTCTCGGGTTCACGGTGGGACAACCAACCGGATCGAGGGGCTTTGTTATAGGCACCGTACGGCGGAGTAATCGCCCTCAACCGCGTGTTTGGGCCTTCCATCGACAGAGTCATGTAATAGACGTTCGTGATATTTTCACATGAACATGGAGTTCGTTGCGACGTTCACGACCGTTGAGACGTAGGGAACAACACCGAAAGAATATTAATAGATGTCTTTGCATTGAAAACCGCATGGCACGCGATTGCAGTACGACAAACAACGATAGCGGAGCGGACGTCAGTCCCCTCGCGCGTCGTTCGTATTTGAAACTGACCGGCGCGGCCGCGGTTGCGGCCGCCGGTACGAGTATGGCGACCAGCGCCGCGGCGGCGAACGGGTACGATACCGTTACGATTCCCGCGAACACGGCGAAACAGTTCACCGTCGGGAGCGGCGAGACGTTCGAGAACAAACTCATCGACATCAGCGCGCCGGGCGCTGACGTCCGCATCGTCGCCAGCGGTTCCGACTGGACGATTCGCAACGTCGGGTTCACCGGCGAGGCCGACACGAGCGGCCCCCACTCGCCGGGAAAGAACCTCGGCGGGTATCCGAACCTCATAACCGCGTCGGGAACCGGCACCATCGAACACGTCTACCTCGGCGACGGCGTGTCGGGCGACATGGTCCGCAAGGGCGCTATCGGGATTCCGATGTCCTTCGCCGGCCACATCGACATCACCGAAGTCACGATGAACGGCTGGACCGGCAACGCGATTTACGCCGGCGGCGCGGCGAAGTCCGGCGGCGGCGGCGGCACGCTGGCCTTCGACCGCTGTCTCCTGAAGAACAACAACATCAGTCACCTCCGCGTCGCGACGGACGGCACGACGGTGAAGAACACCGTCATCTACAACACGAACGACGTGCCGCTCCACCCGATAAACGGCGGCGTCGTGAACTCCCGCGGCGTCTACGACGGCTACGGGACGACGAGCGACGTGGTGACGTTCGAGAACTGCGACATCGATTGCACGGAGGCGGACACGAACGGCGCCGCCTCCGCGCTCGTCGCCGCCCACACGACGTTCGAAGTGAAGAACTCGCAAGTCAAGGGCGGCCTCATCGGCAACGTCGAGACGACGAACGTCGGCAGCAACCCGTCACACGAAGCCCCGGACGGCGCGCCCACGACCGCAACGGAAGCCGCGAGCGGCGCGGCGTCGTCCAGCGGGAGTTCCGCGACGAGCGGAAACTCGGGAACGGAACAGAAGAAGGCGAAACAGCAGAAGAAAGCCGAGAAAGCGAAGAAGACGACGAAGCCGAAAAAAGCGAAGAAAAAGAAACCGAAGAAGCAGAAGAAACCGAAGAAGCAGAAAAAGCAGAAAAAGCAGAAGAAGGCCAAGGCGAAGAGAGACAAGAAGCAGACGAAACCGAAGCGGCCGAGCGACCCGAAGATGGCGAACGAGTCGGCCGCCGCCGCACCCGGTTCGACCGACTATTGTTTCACCTACAACGGACGCCGCTACTGTTTCGACCTCGGGCAACTTCTGCGGTCGTTGGCCGGAGTCCGCTGAGAGCGGAAACTCGGGGACGTATTTTTCGGCGCGTAGGAGTCGCATACCGCGATGGAACGCCCCGATTGTCGCATTCACGGCCAGCCATCGCGTTCGGGAGGGGTGTTCCGTGGCGTACGGAATCGAAAGGCGGGTCGTTCCCACGACGCATAACAAAGTGGAATTAAGCCGTCGAACGGGTAAATGAGCAGCCGTAATCGACTGCACCAACGCGGAGTCGACGCGCCGCAAACGGAACCCGAACGCGGAGACGAACGCCCGCGGTCCGACGAGCGGTCGGAGGAACTGACGATCGGAATGTACTACCGGAAAGCGGGGACGAGGGACGCGGGCGGCGTCGTGATGTACGTCCAAGAACTGCTCGACGCGCTGTCCGGCCACCAGTCCGCCTATCTCTACACCGAGGACGGGGAGTTGACGCCGAAGATGCGCGCGACGGACGCCGAAGTCGTCCAGTTGGCGTCGGGGGAGACGGGTATGCTCGGAACGCTTTCGACCCGCGTGTGCCCCGGACTGTCCGAAAAACTCGGTCCGTTGGTCGGCGCGCTCCGCGACGGAACGATAGCGCACATGGACGAGACGCTCGACGTGCTCGTGACCCACGACTTCCTGGACGACATCGTGCTGTCGAACCTCCTCGACGTGCCGGTGGTCCGTATCTTCCACGGGTTCGAGCGGACCGGATTGGGAACGACGGCACACGGAGCGCTGTCGGATAGCCACTCGATAGCGAACTCGGTGCAGACCAGCGCGGAGTTCGTCGAGGAGCTGGGCCACGAACCCGAAGGCATCGTCTATCCGGGCGTCGATACCGACCTGTTCCACCCGGACGCCCCGCCCGCCTTCGACCGCGACGAACCGACGATACTCTTCGTCGGACGGTTCGTGGAGTCGAAGGGGGTGTTCGACCTCATCGACGCACTCGCGGCGGTGCGCGACACCGCCGACGCCACCGACGCCGAACCTCACCTGTCGATAATCGGACGAGGGGACCACGACGCCGTGGAGCGACGAATCGAACGGCACGGGTTGGAATCGTCGGTTTCCGTCGTGGGGGCGGTCCCGCACGACGACCTTCCCGGATACTACACCGCAGCGGACGTGGTGTGTTCGCCCTCGCACTACGAGAGTTTCGGCATGGTCAACATGGAGTCGATGGCGTGCGGCACGCCCGTCATCACGACGGCCGTGGACGGCGTCACGGAGTACGCCATCGACGGCGAAACCGCGCTGCTCGTCCCGCCGAATTCCCCGGACGACCTCGCCGACGCGATAGCGACGGCGGTCGAATCGCCGGAGCTACGCGATCGACTCGCGACGCAGGGAAGGGCGGTCGCGGAGCGCTATTCTTGGGAACAGTCTTCGAAGCGTCTCGCCGACCTGTGTTTCGAGATGGTCGAAAACTGACGTCAGGACTCGACGTCCAACCCCGTGGGAACCGCCCGCGTCGCCGTCGCCTTGAACGACGCGACGGCCAACGTGCCGGGTTCCAACCCCAACCGCTCGACGCTGGTGGTCGTGACGAGCGCCTGTAACGGCGTTCCACCGCCGACGTCGACCGCGATTCGGGCTATCTTTTCCCCCTCTTCGACCGACGAAACCGTCCCGGAAAACTGGTTTCTGGCGCTCGTCGCGTCGCCGATGGGGGCCGCGTCCGGACTGTACAGCGTCACCACGTCCGAGCGGATGCAGACCTCAACGGCGTCGATTTCCGGGGGAACGAGCGCCCGCACGGTCCCCACGTCGGTCTCCACGAGTCCGAACTCGCCGTCGCGCTCGGTGACGGTCCCGACCAGTACCGTCTCGTCCACCTCGGCGAGTCCCGACGATTCCGCCGTGAGGCGGCGAAACCGCTGGATGAGGCCGCGCGCCTCGTCGGTCAGCGTACTGCCGCCGCCGGACGAACCGCCGCGTTCGCGCCGGACGAGCGGTCCGAACCCCTCCTCCAAAGTCACGATTCGACGCTGTGCGTGCGCGTACGAGCGCCCGAGCGCCGTCGCCGCCGCGTTGAGCGACCCGTGTTCGTCGATGGCCCGGAGCAAACGCACGTCCTTTTCATCGAAGGCGACGTCGTCGGCGACGAGTTGTGCGTCGAACGTGGCCCGTGGCGTCCCGTCGTGCATCGTCACTCCTTCGGTCGTACTCCCCGCTACATCAGTTCTCCGGCCTGTCCTCACTCCGAACGTCGATGAACCGTCATCGGGATTTCCTTCTTCGGGCGGGCGGTGATGGTCGCCATCAGGTCCAGTTCGGCCTCGGGCGTGAGTTCGATGTGATACTGCTGGTAGATGGTGGCGAGGAGGAGACGCGCCTCCAGCATGGCGAATCGGTCGCCGATACAGCGCCGCGGACCCGCGGCGAACGGGAAGTAGGCGAGTTTGGGGAGCGACTTCTCGAACTCGTCGGTCCAGCGCTCGGGACGGAACGCGCGCGGGTCGTCGTACCAGCGCGGGTCGCGGTGGACGACCCACTGGTTCATCTGTACCGTCGCGCCCGCCGGAATCTCGTACCCGCCGATGATGTCGGGTTTGGTCGCCTCGCGGACGATTCCCGGTACGGGCGGGTAGAGTCGCATCGACTCCTTCACGACCCGTTCGGTGTACGTGAGGTCGGACAGGTCGTCCATCGTCGGCGTCTCGCCGTCGAGCACCTCGTCGAGTTCGGCCACGAGTTTTTCCTCCACTTCGGGGTACTGGGCCAGCGCGTACATCGTGAGCGTCAGTGACAGCGCCGTCGTCTCGTGTCCGGCGAGGAGGAGCGTGACCACCTCGTCCCGAATCTGCTCGTCGCTCATGTGGTTGCCGTGTTCGTCGGTGGCCGAGAGGAGCGTCGAGATGACGCCCTCGCCGTCGGCGTCGTTCCGCCGCTCCCGAATCATCCGATAGACGACGCCGTCGAGTTTCTCCCGCGCGTCCTTGATGCGCATCCGCGACGGCGTGGGGACGCCCGGCGGGAGGATGAAGTTGGCGAGGTTTTCGGTACCCATCATGAACTCCGAAAGCGCCGTCCCGATGGTGTCCACCTCGTCGTCGATGTCGACGCCGAACAGCGCCCGGGCGACGATTTTGAGCGTCACCTCCATCATGTCCTCGTGGACGAGTCGGGTTTCGCCGTCCTCCCACGTATCGAGTTCCTCCTCGGTGAAATCCGTCATCATCGTCGAATATCGCTGGATTTCCTCGGGGTGGAACGCGGGTTGGATGAGGTGGCGGTTCCGCCGCCACACCGCACCCTCGCTGTTCAGGATACCCCGTCCGAGGACGGGGCCGAGGATGTGCTGGAAGCCCTCGCCTTTGATGTAGTTCTGGTTGTTCTGGACGAGGACCTGCTCGATGTAATCGGGGTGGTTGAGTTGGTACATCGGGCCGTCCAGTTCCTTCCAGTGGGCGATGTCGCCGTACTCGCGGGCGGTTCTGGTCATGAAGCCGAACGGGTCGCGGATAAATTCGAGTCGAGTTCCGACTATCGGCAGTCCGTCCGGTCCCGGCGGCGTCTCTCCCGTTTCGGTAGGTGTGTCGCTACTCATCCTTACCCGATAGTTCGGGGTCCCGCAGTCTATGTCTGTTTCCCATCATCCTAGGTGTGTTTAAATACTGCCGGACGCTAGGACCGCGATATGCGGTACGCCACCATCGTCCTGACGTGGGGACCGGACGTGAGCGTTCATCCCGTCGATGACCTCCTGTCGGGGACCGACGACGTGACCGTCGAAACGATTCAGTACGTCGGTCCGGTGTACGAAGGCCGGTACGTCGAGTTCGTCGAACTGCACGGCGACCTCGACGTGGCGCGGGCGCTGTTGACCGACTCGCCGGAGACGGTCGAGTTCGACATCGTGGGCGAGAAGGGTCGCGGCGTCCTCTACCTGCACTGTCGAACCGCGGGGTTGGTCGACGACCTCCTGACCATCCTCCGCGAGCAGCAAATCGTCCTCGACTGGCCGATGCAGTACATCGACACGGGCGGCGAGCGCGGCCTGCAACTCACGGTACTGGGGACCAGCGAGGCGATTCGTCGGGCCGCAGGCGACGTTCCCGACGGAATCAAACTCCGCCTCGAACGGATGGGCGAGTACGAACCCGACATGGGAAACCTGTCGTCCATCCTCACCGAGCGACAGGAGGCGCTCTTCGACCTCGCGGTCCGCGAGGGCTACTACGAAGTGCCGAGGGAGACGACGCATCGGGAACTCGCGGACGAACTCGACCTCACGACCGGCACCGTCAGCGAACGCCTCCAGCGAATCGAGGCGAAGTTGGTCGGCGCCTACGTCGATTGAGGGGAAGACACGGCGGGCGATGGAGGGAAATCGCGGCGGACGGTAGCGGTGATTCACGACGGACAGTGGAGAGATATCACGACAGACAGCGGAGAGGAATGGATGCGGCTAACTCCTCCGCTCGCCTCCCATCTAGTGTGACAATCAGTGTCGCAGGGTAGGGACCATGCCACCTTCACAGCCATCCGCTTCGACGAATCGCCCGGAGAACGAGGAATCGACGTCGCCGTGGCGACTGCCGACGGTTCAAATCGTCCTCGCGGCGACGCTCCTCGCACCGCTCGGCGTGCCGCTCATCAGTCCGACGCTCCCCGCGTTCCGCGACGCGTTCGGCATCACTGACGCGCAGGCGAGCCTCCTCATCAGCACGTACTTCCTGACCGGAATCTTCCTGTCGCCGTTCATCGGCATGCTCGCCGACAGGATCGGACGACGGGCCGTCCTCATCGGCGGCCTCGTCGTTTTCAGCCTCTCCGGCGGTGCCATCGTCGTCGCGCCGAGTTACGAGGCCGTCCTGATACTCCGAACCATCGGCGGCACCGCCGCCGCAGGCATCTTCATCACCACCGTCACGCTCATCGGGGACTCGTTCGAGGGCACCCAGCGGAACACCGTCCTCGGCATGAACAACGCCGTCCTCTCGGCGGGGGCCGGATTGTTCCCCATCATCGGCGGGGCGCTCGCCACCGTCTCGTGGAACGTGCCGTACGTCGCCTACCTCCTCGGCTTGCCGCTCGCGCTCTACGCGGTTCGACACCTCGAAGAACCGGACCACGAACGCGACTCGAAGGGCTTCGCCTACCTCCGCCGCGCCGCGAGCGTCCTGAGCGGCCCCGACGCGCTCGTCTGCTACGGCGCGGCGTGCATGACCGAACTCCTGTTGTTCGGCACGGTGCTAACGATTCTGCCGTTCCTCCTCGCGGGCGACTTCGGCATGTCGGCGTTCGCCATCGGACTCGTGTTGTCCGTCGCGGAGGTCTCCTCGGTGGTCGTTTCGGCCAAGAACGGCTGGTTCGCCCGGTACACCTCGAACTACGGCCTCATCGCCGCCGGGTTCGTCTGCTACGCGGTCGGCCTGTTCGGCGCGTGGTTGGCCCCCTCGCCCGTCTTCATCGCGGCGACGATGCTCGTGCTGGGCGCTGGACTCGGCCTCTCCATGCCCGCCGTCGATGCCGCCATCAGCGACCTCGTTTCCTCGGGACTCCGCGGCGGGGCCTTGAGCCTCCGCAACAGTACGACGTTCCTCGGCCGCGCCGCCGGACCGATACTGTTCGCCGGGTTGGCCGAGGTGACGGGCTACTACCCGCTGTTCGTCATCAGCGCCATCGTCGCGCTCGTCATCGCGCTCTCCATCGCGTCGATGAGCGTCTACCGGACCCGTCGCCACCCGGCCGTCAGGGCGTAGATCCGATCGAACGGCGACAACCCTCTTTTCCGTCCGTCGCGTGGCTCACCCATGGCAACCGTACTGGGGATTCGATGCGACGACGGGGCCGTCCTCGCGGGTGACCGGCAGGCGACCGTCGGCGGCACGGTTCGCTCCGACGCGGTTCGGCGCGTGTTCGACTACGACGACGCCGGCGCGGCGCTCGTCGGCGACGTCGGAGCCATCGAGGAGTTCGACAGACGGGTCGGGTCCGAACTTCGGAGGGAACGTCTCGACAGCGACGAACCGCCGTCGATGGAGCGAATCGAGCGAATCGCGGCCGACCTCGCGGGGGAAGTCGGCGTCGATGGGTTGGTCGCGGGAACTGATTCGAACGGCAACGCGGCCCTCCGCGAGATCGGAAGCGACGGCCTCGTCTTGGCGACCGACGCCACCGCGGTCGGAAGCGGTGCCGCCGTCGCGTACGGACGCCTCGAAGACGCCGACGAGGGGGCGAGCGTGGACGATATCGAAGCCCTCGCCCGAGAGACGCTCGCGGTAGTGGCCGAGCGTGACACCGATACCGGCGACGACATCGACGTACTCCGATTCGAGGGGACGGCCTGAGCGCAAGAAGTGGGAGACTCAACACATCGAATCGGGCCACAAACGGCCTCGAATTCCGTGGTGTTATCGGTCCGGTTCGCGGTCGTCGTCGGCGTTGGTTTCCGCTTCCGGTTCGGTTTCGGTTTTCCCCGACTCTATTTGACGGAGGAGGTCGGGGGTTCGTTCGTGCCGTGGCGTCTGCGCGAATCGTTCGATTTGTTTGATATCTTCGTCGGTTAATCCAGATTCCATACTAAACTTGGCGATTCTATACGGTATATATCTATGCAAAATAGTGGATTTTCTGAACTGTATACTGATTTTCTTGTCACCGTTGTCATACGATATGATGGCTCTACGCCCACGTTCGTTCCAGATAATAGGGTTTTTTATACACCGTCGTTGGCAACAAATAGTAGTCGAACGATGTCTCCGGGAAAACAACTGACACCCAACCAACCGACGATACCGACGACCGAATCAACGCGAGTGTTCACCGTTCGGGACGGGGAACACGTAAGCGAGACGGTCATCCGCGCCGTCTCGGAACAGGACGACGTGAGTCTGACGAACGTCGAACCGCTGTACGAGCGAATCGACCCCGACGCACTGGACGACTTTTTCGACCCGACTTGTAACGGACGGGGTTCGACAGCGATGAGCGTCGAATTCGATTACGCCGGACACACGGTCATCGCCCGCGGGTCCGGCGTCGTCGAACTGAAATAACGGTTATCGGTCCGACTCCAGTGCGGTCACGTTGACCGCGCGAACACCGAACCCGTTCTGAAGAGCCGTTTCGACTGCTTCTCGGCCACGTGCCTCGTCCACCGTCAACCGCGCGACGATATCGACTTCGATGTCCGTCGCTCGGGGACGGAACCCGGCGTGTTCGACGTCGTGAACGGTTCGAACGCGCTCGATTGCCGCGAGCGCGTCCCGCGCCGCCGTCGTGAGGGTGCCGTCGGTACCGCGGGGGACCAACACCGTGACTTCGGCAGTGACGGTCACTGCGTGGAGTGCCTGTGACATACTGCTCCCGCGCGATTCGAACGCGGACCGTCACCCGCAACCCATCGAAACCGATGAGCGCGGCGTGGGGTAGACCACTACCCGACGGGAGCGGTGGAACGGGGTGGGATGATATGGAACGAGGCGTATCGGTGCGGTCGGCGGTGGCTCGAACCGTTCGACAGCGACACCTCTCACGGGGTTCGTCCGAGGACGAACCGCGGCGCGTGAACGCTCGTGGCCGTCCGCCCGTTCCGGTCGCGGACGCCCGCGAATCGCAGCACCCGACACTACGCGGTCACGAAGACGAACGCCGATACCGGGACGGAAACGTGGTCGAAAAGAGCCGGAAGCGGCCCGAACCCACGCGCAGTCGGGTGTCTCTCGATTCGGTGGAATCGAAGAAAACACCCGCCGCCGCTGGCAGTGGCGTCCGCCTTACGCGACGAGCGTGGGTGTAAACCGACCGTGGTGGCCATCGGCAACACCATACCACCCGTCGCGTCCGCGGGAAAGATTCCCGTTGGGAGAGCCATACCGGCCCTTCCACGCGGATATCCCAACCGCGGACACGTCGTTCTCGGCGAGAACGAAGCGCGTTTGGCACGGTTGGGTGGTACGGGTCATGATGATCACTCGGGTTCGGTCCGTGGGTGTATCATCACGTATTTTGGCTAATATAATAATCGTTGTGCAACCGTGAGATTGTCTAGCAAGCCGACTGGACGTCCGCGGATCACCACCCGATGACGCATCGGTCCCGCCACAGTTTCCCGCTGGGACTTTCGGGTTCGAAGCGCGCCAACCACACCGGCGTCTCGGCACCCTTCTCGACGCTTCGAGGCGCACCGGACCCGCCCATATCGGTCCGCACCCACCCGGGACAGACGGCGTTGACGACGAGGTTCGGGTATTGCGTCGCCAGTGCGTCGGTGAAGGCGTTCACGCCCGCCTTCGAGACGCCGTAGGGGAAATGGCCGGTGTCGATGCCGCCGTCGAACTGCCCGGACCCGCTCGAAAGGGTGACGACGCGGCCGCCATCGCGCTCGGTCAGCAACGGCAGCGCGCGTTTCGTGACGAGCATCGGCCCGTGCAGGTTCGTCCGAAGCGTCGCCTCCAGTTCCCTGCCGTCGAGCGAGTCCAGTTTGCCCGTCGGGCCGTACGTCGCGGCGTTGTTGACGAGTATATCGAGTCGGCCCTCCTCGTCCGCAATCGTCCCGATGGCCGCACGAATCGCTTCCTCGTCGGTCACGTCGAGTCGGACCGCCCGCTGATCGGATGCCGTCACGGTGTCCGGGTCGCGCGCTCCGGCGTACACCGTCGCACCGAGTTCGGAGAGTCGCGTCGCGATTTCCTCGCCGATGCCGCGGTTCGCGCCCGTGACGAGCGCGACCTGCCCGTCCAGCGAATCGTACAGGTCGATGTTCATACGCGGTTCACGCCGTCCATCGCCATTCGTGTTGTGTCGGAAAGGGTGGCGAGAGGACGCCAGCGCACATCCGCGACCGTACCGTTCGGACCACACTACGGGGGAGTAGCTACTTGCCCGTGGCTGGCGTATTCGTCTCCATGGCACGGAACATCACGAAGTCCGCCGCGTTCGCCCTCGGGACTGCCGCCGCGCTCGGTGCCGCGTGGGTCGGGTGGGGAGCCTACACCCGGCGGACGACCGACCAAGTGCCGTACACGACCGCACTGCACGTCGATGGCGTGGAGATTCGACGCTACCCCGACACCGTGGTCGCCAAAACGACGGCGAGCAGTCAGGAAGAGGCGTTTCGGCGACTGTTCCGCTACATTCAGGGAGAGAACCGTTCGGAGACGGAAATCGAGATGACGGCACCCGTTTCGACCGGACGGGAGAAGATAGCCATGACGGCACCCGTCGCGTCCGAGTCGTCGGGCGACGGGATGGAGATGGCGTTCTTCCTGCCCGGCGAGTACACCGCCGAGGGAGCGCCGAAACCGGAAGACGAGACCGTGACCGTCGAACACGTCGAAGCGCGAACCCTCGCCGTCCGTCCGTTTTCGTGGTACGCGACGGAGGACCGAATCGCCGAGCATCGACAGCGGTTGTTCGATACGCTCTCGGCACACGATTTGACGCCGACGGGCGACCCGTTCCTCCTGCGCTACGACGACCCGTGGACGCCGCCGTTCATGCGCCGGAACGAAATCGCGGTGGCGTTGGAGTAGCGGTCCGGCGAAAGACGGTCAGCGCGACAGGGGGACCGGGGAGGGAAAGGGACGGAACCGCGCGCGGCGATATTTTCGAACCGCCGCCGAAATTTCACCCGGAAAAACGGCGAGATATCGGTATCGAATCTTCGGATGTCCCCCATAGACTCCGGATACCCTTAGCCACCTTAAACACATACCACCCCGACGATGTCCGTCGATTTCCTCCGAGCCCTTGTCATCGAGAAGATGAGATAATTTTGCCACCACCTGTCGGAGCGCCACGCTTATATAGGAGGTCGGCAATTGAACCGAGTACAATGTCAAACAACGACATGACCCCTAACAGGGGGGGTCGAGTTCTTCGAGGGCACGTTAGCCCACACCGACGAGATTGATTCAGTTCGAATTTTCGACACGACACTCCGCGACGGGGAGCAGACGCCACGCACCTCGTTTACGCCGGACGAAAAGCGCGAAATCGCGGCGAAGCTGGACGAGATGGGGACCCACGTCATCGAGGCGGGCTTCCCGGCCAACGGCGACGCCGAGTTCGCGGCCGTCCGCGACATCGCGGAGTCCACCAGCTCGACGACCTGTGCGTTGGCACGGATCGTCGACGGCGACGTGGAAACCGCGCTGGACACCGGCGCGGAGATGGTACACGTCTTCGCTTCGACCAGCGACGTGCAAATCGAGGATTCGATGCACACGACGCGCGAGGACGTGACGGAACGTGCCGTGAAAGCGGTCGAACGGGTCGCCGAAGCGGGAGCGATTCCGATGTTCTCGCCGATGGACGCGACGCGAACGGACCCGGACTACATGGCCGAAATCGTCGAAGCCGTCAGCGAGGCGGGTGCCGAGTGGATCAACATCCCCGACACCTGCGGCGTCGGCACGCCGAGTCGGTTCGCCGACTTGGTCTCCCACGTTCGGGACCACACCGACGCGCGCATCGACGTTCACACGCACGACGACTTCGGCATGGCGACCGCGAACGCCATCGCCGGCGTGGAGGCGGGCGCGGACCAAGTGCAGGTCAGCGTCAACGGCATCGGCGAGCGCGCCGGAAACGCCGCCTTCGAGGAGGTCGTCATGGCCGTCGAGAGCGTCTACGGCGTCGATACCGGAATCGACACGGAACGCATCACGGAACTGTCGGAGATGATAGCGGAGTACAGCGCGGTGGACATCCCGGTGAACAAACCCGTCGTGGGGGCGAACGCGTTCGCCCACGAGAGCGGGATTCACGCCGCGGGCGTCATCGAGAACAGCGACACGTTCGAGACGGGCGTGATGAAACCGGAGATGGTCGGGGCACACCGCGAGTTCGTCCTCGGCAAACACACCGGAACTCACGCGGTACGGCAGCACCTGCAACAGTCCGGGTTCGTCCCGACTGACTCCGAGGTACGCCAAATCACGCGCCGGGTCAAAGACCGCGGTGCGAAGAAGAACCGCGTGACGGTGAGCGACGTACAGCGATTCGCCCGCGAACTGGGCGTCGATTCTAGCGAGGAGGCGCAGGCGTAACCATGGCCTCCCGTCGTTTCATGACCCGCCGTGAGCCACGGCCAACACGACCCTGCAAGAATTGCCCGGCACGTAAGGGCTATTTGTGTCGCGGCACGAACGATGTTCACACAGATGCCACGACGACGTTCGACCCGCGGTTCGCAGCTGTCGAGCGTTGCGGCCGTGGAGCGCGTACGCATTATTGTAGGGGTCTAGCTACCCCTCACCTCTTCTCACCCCGAACCGGCACGAATCGAACTCCCAACAGCACGACGCATACGCGCAAACGATGAGCACACGACCGCAATCAGACACAGGCACACGACCGTACGCGGACCAGTATCGACCGATGAACGCGAATCGAACCGAGGTGACGGGGCCGTGAGCGAAGGCACCGTCAACCCGGTTTCCCGTGAGACGGACGACGAGCGGGAAACGAAGGCCACGGAGAAAGAAGTGGAGGCGACGCCCGAAGCGGAATCGGACGCGCCGGACGCGACGTCCGAACCGGCCACGAAGGAGGCACAGACGGGCGCACAGTCGCTCGTCTCGACGCTGGAAGCCGCGGGCGTCGAAACGATGTTCGGCGTGCAGGGCGGGGCTATCATGCCCGTCTACGACGCGCTGTTCGACTCGGACATCCACCACGTGACGATGGCCCACGAACAGGGCGCGTCCCACGCGGCGGACGCCTACGGCGTGGTCAAAGGCGACCCGGGCGTCTGTCTCGCAACCTCCGGGCCGGGCGCGACGAACCTCGTCACCGGCATCGCCGACGCCAACATGGATTCCGACGCGATGGTCGCCCTGACGGGACAGGTTCCCTCGGGAATGGTCGGCTCCGACGCGTTTCAGGAGACGGATACGACGGGAGTCACCACCCCAATCACGAAACACAACTACTTCGCGGGCGACCCGAACACCGTCGGCGACATGGTCGGCGAGGCGTTCGCGCTCGCCGAGACGGGACGTCCCGGTCCGACGCTCGTGGACCTGCCGAAGGACGCGACGCTGGGCGAAACGGATGGCCTCGAAACCGGAAAGACGGAAACGCCCGAGACGTACTCCCCGCAGACGGAGGCGGAATCGGACGCCGTCGAAGCGGCGGCGAGAGCGATCAACGGCGCCGAAAAACCGTTGTTCCTGTTCGGCGGCGGCGTCGTCAAGGGCGAGGCCTCCGAGGAGGCCCGGCAGTTCGCCATCGAACACGGGATTCCCGTGGTGACGACCATGCCCGCCATCGGATCGATGCCCGAGGACCACGACCTCTGTCTGTCGTGGGCGGGGATGCACGGCACCGGCTACGCCAATATGGCCGTCACGCACTGTGACGTGCTGATAGCCGTCGGCTGTCGGTTCGACGATCGACTGACCGGCGGCGTCGACACGTTTGCACCGGAGGCCGAGGTCGTTCACATCGACATCGACCCGGCCGAGATTTCGAAGAACGTCCACGCGGACTACCCGCTCGTCGGCGACGCCGGGACGGTCCTCGAACAACTCGAAACGGAGGTGTCATCGGTCCAATCGGGCGACTGGGGCGAGTGGCGAGAACAGTGTTCGACGTGGAAGGAGGAGTTCCCGCTGACCTACGACACGCCGGACGACGAACCGCTGAAACCGCAGTTCGTGGTCGAGGCGCTGGACGAGGCGACGGACGACGACGCCATCGTCACGACCGGCGTCGGTCAGCACCAGATGTGGGCCGCGCAGTTCTGGACGTACCGCAGTCCGCGAACGTGGGTGTCCAGTCACGGTCTGGGAACGATGGGCTACGGGCTGCCCGCTGCAATCGGCGCTCGGTTCGCGGCCGACGACGATCAGCAGGTCGTCTGCGTCGACGGCGACGGCTCCTTCCAGATGACGATGCAGGAGCTGTCCGTTGCGGTTCGGGAGAACCTCGACATCACCGTCGTCATCCTGAACAACGAGTACATCGGGATGGTTCGCCAGTGGCAGGACGCCTTCTTCGAGGGTCGGCGGATGGCCGCCGAGTACGACTGGTGTCCGGAGTTCGACAAACTGGCCGAAGCGTTCGGCGCGAAAGGGTTCGCCGTGGACTGTTACGACGAAGTGGCCGACACCATCGAGGAGGCGCTGGCCTACGACGGCCCGTCGGTCATCGACTTCCACGTGGACCCCGACGCGAACGTCTATCCGATGGTGCCGAGCGGCGGCGCGAACGGGAAGTTCGCCCTCACGGAGGACCAACTATGAGCGGGGAAGACTCCACGGACGACGGAGCGACGCGGAACCCGTCGGCGGGAATGCCCGGCAGCGCGCCCGACGACCGGCCGCATCCCGACGGCCGACGAAACGAGCAGGGAATCCGAATCGACCCGGAAGCGGAGGCGGAGCCGCGACGGCGGACCGCCGTCGTCTCCGCGCTGGTCGAACACGAACCGGGCGTCCTCTCGCGCGTCTCCGGGTTGTTCTCCCGGCGGCGATTCAACATCGAGAGCCTGACCGTCGGCCCGACGACGGTGGACGGCCACGCGCGTATCACCCTCGTGGTCGAGGAGACCGAATCCGGCATCGACCAAGTGGAAAAGCAACTGGCGAAACTCAAGCCCGTCATTCAGGTGGGCGAGGTGGACGACCCCGCCGTCCGCGCCGAGTTGGTGCTGCTGAAGGTGCGCGGCGACAAGCCCGACGAAGTGCACGCAATCACGCAGATGTACGAGGGCCAAACGTTAGATGCCGGGCCGCGAACCATCACGGTACAGATCACTGGAGACCAGCAGAAGATCGACGACGCGGTGGACGCCTTCCACCAGTTCGGCATCATCGAAATCGCACGAACCGGCCAGACCGCACTGGCACGCGGCGACACGCCGACGACGCCGGGCGAGGAACCGGGGCATTCCACCGAACCGCCGGAAAACCCGCACAGCGCGGAAGACAGCGAGACGTCGAACACGAACGAAAACTGAGGACTACCAACAATGACGAATCAACAAGACGCGACGATCTACTACGACGACGACGCGGACGATAGCTACCTGAACGACAAGACCGTGGCCGTACTCGGCTACGGCAGTCAGGGCCACGCCCACGCACAGAACCTCGCGGAGAGCGGGGTGGACGTGGTCGTCGGCCTGCGCGAGGGCTCTTCCTCCCGAAAAGCGGCGGAGGACGACGGACTCCGCGTCGCGACCCCGAAGGAGGCCGCGAGCGAGGCGCAGGTCGTCTCGGTACTCGTTCCGGACACCGTGCAACCCGCAGTGTACGCCGACATCGAATCCGAACTCGAAGCGGGCGACACCCTGCAGTTCGCCCACGGGTTCAACATCCACTACGGCCAGATCGAACCGTCCGAGGACGTGGACGTGACGATGATAGCGCCGAAGTCGCCGGGCCACCTCGTGCGCCGGAACTACCAAGCCGACGAGGGAACGCCGGGCCTGCTCGCGGTCTATCAGGACGCGAGCGGCGAGGCGAAAGAGGAGGCGCTCGCCTACGGGAAAGCCATCGGCTGTACCCGCGCCGGCGTGGTCGAAACCTCGTTCCAAGAGGAGACGGAAACCGACCTGTTCGGCGAGCAGGCCGTCCTCTGTGGCGGCGTCACGGAACTCATCAAGGCAGGCTACGAGACGCTCGTGGACGCGGGGTACTCGCCCGAGATGGCCTACTTCGAGTGTCTGAACGAGATGAAGCTCATCGTGGACCTGATGTACGAGGGCGGCCTCGGCGAGATGTGGGATTCGGTCTCCGACACCGCCGAATACGGCGGCCTGACCCGCGGGGAAGTCGTCGTCGACGACCACGCCCGCGAGAACATGGAGCAGGTGCTCGAAGAGGTGCAGAACGGCGAGTTCGCCCGCCAGTGGATCGTCGAGAATCAGGCCGGGCGGCCGTCGTACCGTCAGAAGCGGACGGCCGAGAAGAACCACGAAATCGAGGAGGTCGGGGACCGTCTCCGCCAACTGTTCTCGTGGTCGGAAACGGAAAACGAGGAGTCGGAATCCGACGAAACGGAACAGGAGCGGGTGACAGCCGATGACTAGCGATGTTCCTTCGGAACATCGAAAAGAGAACGGTGAAACCGTGAGCAGCGATGGTCCGGAGACGATGGGAGAGATAAGCCACGTCCACCCCTACGCCGACCGGGGAGCGATGACGCGGGTGTTCAGTCGCGGTCGGATCGTCACGGACGGCGGAGCGAGCGAATCGAGCGACGAAGAAGCGGAAACGATGGCCGACATCGAACACGAGCCACCTGCGGGAGCGGGTGACTCGGCGAGCGTATTCGAACGCGGCCACGAATACCGGGTACAGTATCGATGAGCGAGGGAACGCTCTACGACATGGTGTGGGACCGACACCGGGTGACTGACCTGCCGACGGGGCAGACCCAGTTGTTCGTCGGCCTGCACCTCGTCCACGAGGTGACGAGTCCGCAGGCGTTCGGAATGCTGGAGGAGCGCGACATGGAGGTCGCGTATCCGGAGCGCACGCACGCGACGGTGGACCACATCGTTCCGACGGCGGACCAGTCGCGCCCGTACGCCGACGACGCGGCGGAGGAGATGATGTCCGAACTGGAGGAGAACGTCCGCGAGGCGGGCATCGACTTCTCGCACCCGAAATCGGGCGACCAGGGCATCGTTCACGTCATCGGGCCGGAGCAGGGGTTGACCCAACCCGGCATGACCATCGTCTGCGGCGACAGCCACACCGCGACGCACGGCGCGTTCGGCGCGCTGGCGTTCGGTATCGGGACGAGCCAGATTCGCGACGTGCTCGCCACCGGGACCATCGCGATGGAGAAACAGAAGGTGCGCCGGATTCGCGTCACGGGCGAACTCGGCGAGGGCGTCTCCGCGAAGGACATCGTCCTCGAAATCATCCGCCGCCTCGGCACCGACGGCGGCGTCGGCTACGTGTACGAGTACGCGGGCGAAGCCATCGAGAATCTGGGCATGGAAGGCCGGATGAGCATCTGCAACATGTCCATCGAGGGCGGCGCTCGCGCGGGGTACATCAACCCCGACGAGACGACGTACGAGTACCTGCGCGAGACTGACGCCTTTAGCGACGACCCCGAGAAGTTCGAGGAACTGAAATCCTACTGGGAGTCCGTGCGCTCGGACGAGGACGCGACGTACGACGACGAAGTCGTCATCGACGGCGACGAACTCGAACCGATGGTGACGTGGGGAACGACCCCCGGACAGGGCGTCGGCATCACGGAACCAATTCCGGACCCCGACGACCTGCCGAAAGACAAGCGGGAGACGGCGCGACAGTCACAGGAACACATGCGCGTCGAACCCGGCGAGACGATGGCGGGCTACGACATCGACGTGGCGTTCGTGGGGTCGTGTACGAACGCTCGACTGCCGGATTTGCGACGCGCCGCAGCGGTCGTGAAGGGACGTCAAGTCCACGACGACGTGCGGGCGATGGTCGTTCCCGGCAGTCAACGCGTGAAAGCAGCCGCGGAGGAGGAAGGCTTGGACGACATCTTCCGCGAGGCCGGGTTCGACTGGCGCGGTGCCGGTTGTTCGATGTGTCTCGGCATGAACGACGACCAACTCGACGGCGACGAGGCCAGCGCGTCCTCCTCGAACCGCAACTTCGTGGGACGGCAGGGCAGCCCCGAGGGACGGACGGTCCTCATGAGTCCGGAGATGGTCGCGGCCGCCGCCATCCGCGGCGAAGTGACCGACGTGCGCGAACTGCCGGAGGTGGCGAGCGCATGACCGAGAAGGTCACGCACGAATCCGGAACCGGAATCGCCGTCCGCGGCAACGACATTGACACGGACCAGATAATCCCGGCCCGGTTCATGAAGGTCGTCACCTTCGACGGGTTGGGGCAGTTCTCGTTCTTCGACCAGCGGTTCGACGAGAACGACGACCCGCAACCGCATCCGTTCAACCGCGACGAACACGAGGGTGCGTCGATACTGGTCGTCAACGCCAACTTCGGCTGTGGCTCCTCGCGCGAACACGCGCCGCAGGCGCTCGCTCGGTGGGGAATCGACGCCATCGTGGGCGAGAGCTTCGCGGAAATCTTCGCGGGCAACTGCCTCGCGCTCGGGATTCCGACCGTCACCGCCGACGCCGAAACGGTCGAGGCGTTACAGGACTTCGTCGAGGAGAACCCCGACGCCGTGATCGAAGTCGACGTGGCGGCGGAAACGGTGCGCTACGACGGCGAGACGGTGGCCGCGAACGTGGACGACGCCCAGCGACAGGCGCTTGTGGAGGGCGTCTGGGACACGACGGCGCTGATGAAGTCGAACGAAGCCGAAATCGAAAGGACGGCCCAGAGCCTCCCCTACGTGGAACAATGAGCGAGCAAATCGCGGTCATCCCCGGCGACGGAATCGGGCAGGAAGTCGTTCCCGCGGCGCGGCGGGTACTCGAAGCCGTCGAACCGGACTTCGAGTTCGTGGAAGCGGACGCGGGCGACGCCGTGAAGGAGGAGACGGGAACGGCGCTTCCCGAGGAAACGCGCACGCTCGTCGCGGAATCCGACGCGACGCTGTTCGGGGCGGCGGGCGAGACGGCGGCGGAGGTCATCCTCCCGCTTCGCGGCGTAGTGGATTCGTTCGTCAACGTGCGCCCCGCGCGGGCCTACCCCGGCACCGACGCGCTCCGTCCCGAGACGGACCTCGTGTTCCTCCGCGAGAACACCGAAGGAGTATACGCGGGCCACGAATCGCGTCTGAGCGACGACGTGGCGACGCTGACCCGCGTCGTCACCGAATCCGCCTCCGAGCGACTCGCAGAGTTCGCGTGCGAGTACGTCGAGGGACGCGACGAGGAGTCGTTCACCATCGCCCACAAGGCGAACGTGATGCGCGAGACGGACGGCGTGTTCCGCGACACGGTGGACAGAGTCGCGGACGTCCACACCGTCCCGCACGACGAAATGCTGATGGACGCGATGGCGACGAATCTCTGCTTGCACCCCGAGGAGTTCGACGTCATCGTCTGTCCGAACCTCGCGGGCGACGTACTTTCGGACCTCGCCGCCGGACTGGTCGGCGGATTGGGACTGCTCCCGTCCGCGAACATCGGCCCGGACAACGCGCTGTTCGAACCCGTCCACGGCACCGCCCCGGACATCGCGGGCGAGGGCGTTGCCAACCCGGCCGCGACCATGCTCTCGGCGGCGATGTTGCTAGAACATCTGGACTACCACGAGGAGGGCGCGGCGGTTCGACGGGCGGTCGAATCCGTGCTGTCGGACGGGCCGCGAACGCCGGATCTCGGCGGCGACGCGACCACCGAGGACGTGACGGAAGCGGTACTGTCGCGGCTGTAGATACGTCCGTCTTCTTTCTTCAGGGCCAAGCGGCGAGGAGTACCATCAGAACGCCGATAGCGCCAAGCACGCCGAAACCGAGTCGCGTCGTGATGACCTTCCAGTCGGCGGGTTCGACGTCGCTCACCGGCGTCGTGCTTCCGATGGCGTCGGCTTGTTCGCTCATCCGGGCGAAGTAGTAGTCGAATCGAGTACCGAGCGCGCCGAGGGTGATGGCACCGAACCCGACGAGCATCGTTCCGAAATCGATCATTGTCGGGGAGATTAGTGCGTGCGATAAATGCTTTCTGCACTGAACGATGGGGTCGGAGTCATCGTCCGATGCGCGAAAGCGTCTCGATTCCGTCCGCCGTCTCGCGCCCGAAACGGGAACAGAGGCGGCCTATCGGACGACGGCGAACGGACCGGAACGGCCATTCGCGCGTCCGAGGAAGTGACCCCATGGACCTCGACGGCGTGTACGAGACGCATGTGGACGTGGCCGATCTCAACCGGGCGATGGACTTCTACGGCGACACGCTCGGCCTCGAACTCGGTCGGCACGAACAGGGAAGGAAAATAGCCTTCTACTTCACCGGAATCCCGCGCTCGATGCTCGGCGTGTGGGAAAAAGAGGACCCGAAATCGAGCCATTTCGCGTTCCGCGTGTCGGAGGACGAGGTAGACGAGATGCTTCCGTTCCTCGAAGAACGCGACATCGAACCGCGGGCGGCCTTCGGCGTCGAACCGGACGAACCCATCGTTCATCCGTGGATGCCGAGCGCGACAGTCTACTTCTCGGACCCCGACGGCAACTCGCTGGAACTGCTGGCGGAGTTGTCCGATGACCCCGACCCGGGCGACCCGATGCCGCTGAGTGAGTGGCGCGAGCGACGGGAGTAGTTGGCTACGTCACGCTCCAGCCATCGATTTCCCCGGCGTCGGCGATGTGTACTACCTGATAGACGAGGATGGCGACCATCCACCCGCCAATGAAGCTCTCTATCCTCGTAATCGGAAGGTCGACCGTGAGCATCGTCCACCAGACGCCGACGACGAAACAGACGATGACTGCCACGCGGCCAGCCCCCCCGATTGCTCGAAACCAGCGCCCGACGGCTTTTCCGAACGACGTGTTTCCGGCAGGTCCCAGCGCTACCACGAAGAGGGCGAATCCCACCGCGGTCCACCCCCACGAAATTTCGTCGTACGGATAGAGGTTGATGACGAGTGGGACGCAGACGAGAGCGGTCATCGCTACCTCCTTCCACGTCGGCGGACGGTCGGGAAACCAGTTGGAGACGGTTTGGGAGACCATGACAGGCCGTTATTGTAACCTATGCTACTAATAAATTCGCGTGCCCCGGAGAACCGCTCAGTCGGTCAACCCGTACCCCTTTCGGAACAGGTACGTGTCGATGCCCATCACGACGAGCGTCAGTCCCGTCAGCACGGCCAGCGAGAGGTTCGGGTCGAGTTCCGACGCGCCGAGGAAGCCGTACCGGACGCCGTCGACCATGTACACCATCGGGTTGAGAAGGGTGAGGGTCTGAAGGAGGTCCGAATCGAGGCTTTCGAGGGTGTAGAAGACGCCGCCGAAGAATACCAGCGGGCGGACGATGAACTGGTTCATCATCGTCAGGTTGTCCCAGTCGTCGGCCCAGAGGCCACCGATCACGCCGAAACTGGAGAAGAGCAGCGTGATGACGACGGCGAAGGCGAGGAGATAGAACGGCCGGGCGACGCCGACGGACGTGAAGAACGCTCCAAGGACGGCGATGAGCGCCCCGACGAGGATGCCCCGCGTCGCCCCCGAGACGATGTAGGAGGCGACCATCCGCGAGTAGGACATCGGCGAGGTCAGCGTCTCCTCGATGTAGCGGTTCCAACGTCCGTGGAAGATGGAAAAACAGGAGTTCTCGAAGGCGTTGGAGATTGCTCCCAGCACGACCAGTCCGGGCAGGATGAAGACGATGTAATCGACCGAGTGACCGCCGAATTTCATCTGCCCCACTCGATTGCCGAGGATGACGCCGAACACGGAGAAGTACAGCACGTTCGTCACGAACGGCGGGACGAACGTGTTCCGCGGCCGACGGAGGAATCGAAGGATTTCCCGGCGGGTCAGCGTGACGAATCCGGTGAGACCGGACGAATCGGTTTCGGCGCTCACGCCTTCTCACCGCCCGTAACCGCGGCCGGTTCGTCGTCCGCTCTCTTCCCATCTGCCGATTCGTCCCGTCCGCCCGTGCTCTCGTCCGCCCGCGTCATCTCGACGAACACCTCTTCGAGCGAGGTGCGCGAGATGTCGAAGTGAACGATTTCGAACCCCTTCCGGTCGAGTTCGCGGACCAGTTCCGGGGCGAGCAGTCCCGCCTCGGGTGCCGTGACGACGAGTTCGTCGCCGTCCAGTTCGACGTCCTGAATCCGGTCCCGGCCCGCCGACAGGTGCGGCGCGGATTCGGGCGGGTTGCGGAGCGAAATCGTGACCTTGTCCGGGCCGCGGTCCATGAGTTCCTCGGGGCTCGCCACCTCCACGATTTCGCCCGAATCGAGGATGGCGACTTCGTCACAGAGGCGTTCGGCCTCCTCGATGTAGTGGGTCGTGAGCAGAATCGTGGTCCCCGCCTCGTTGAGTTCGGTGATGAGGTCCCACAGGTCGTGGCGCAGTTGCACGTCCACCCCGGCGGTCGGTTCGTCCAGAATGAGCAGGTCGGGTTCGGTGATGAGCGCCCGCGCGAGGACGAATCGCCGCTTCATCCCGCCGGAGAGCCAATCGAAGCGCGTGTCGCGCTTGTCGTAGATGCCGACCCGCCGGAGGACCTCGTCCGCGCGCTCTCCAGCCTCCTGCCGCGGAATCCCGTGATAACCCGCCTTGTGTTCCAACACCTCACGAATCGGGAAGAATCGATCCACGTTGAACTCCTGCGGCGCGAGGCCGATTCGGTCGCGCGCCTCGCGGTAGTCGTCTTCCACGTCCGCGCCGAACACCTCCGCCGACCCGCCGGACTTCTTCACGAGGCCGACGAGGATGTTGATGAACGTCGTCTTCCCCGCACCGTTCGGGCCGAGCAGGCCGAAAAACGACCCCTTCGGAACGTCGAGGTCGACCCCATCGAGCGCCCGTACCTCCCCGTACTCCTTTTCCAGACCGCGTATTCGTATCGCAGAATCCATTCGAAAAACGGTAGTCGACGGGCGCGGTTAAGGGTGCTGAACCCGGTCAAAGGTTCCCAAACACGTCGTCGGCGTCGGCGAGATAGTCCGCCAGTTCCGCTTCGCCGTGTGCAAGCGAGAGGTGGTGGCGCTTGTACGGGTTCGGCGTGAAGAAGTGGCCGCGTTCGCGCATCCCCACCGCGAACTCGCGGAATCGCCCCTCGTCCAAGCCGAGGACGTCCTCGTAGTTCTCCGGTTCCCCCGTCACGCCGAACTGGACGCTGAAGATGCTTCGATGGCCGACGACCCGACCCTCGATGTCGCGGTCCGAGAGCAGGTCCCGGAGTCCGGCCCGATACTCGTCGCCGAGGTCGGTGACGTGGCGCTGGACGTCCTCCTCGACGATGGCGTCGAGGGTTTCGCGCGCCGCGGCGAGTCCGGGCAGGTTACCCGAGTACGTTCCACTGATGACGACGCCGGATTCGTTGTCCCCGCCCGCCTGCGCGAGCAAGTCCTCGCGACCGCCGACCGCCGCGACGGGATAGCCGTTTCCGAGGGCTTTCGCCACGCAGGTCAGGTCGGGTGTGACGCCGAACTCGCCCTGCGCGCCGTGCGGCGAGTGACGGAAACCGGTGATGACCTCGTCGAAGACGAGCGGAACGTCCGCCTCCCGCGTCACCTCGCGGAGCGTTTCGAGGAACTCCCCTCGGGGCAGGATGCACCCGACGGAGTGGGGAACGGGCTCGAGGATGACGGCCGCGAGGTCGTCGCCGTGTTCGCGAAAGACTTCCTCCACGGCCTCGCGGTCGTTGAACGGGACGACGAGCGTGTTCTCGACCGCTGACGGGAGCATCCCCTCGGATTCGGGGTACCCCCCGCCGAGTTCGTCCTCGGGTGGATAGACGCTCACGTCCACGTAGTCGTGCCAGCCGTGATAGCAGCCTTCGAACTTCAAAATTTTCTCGTTGCCCGTGTACGCCCGTGCGAGTCGAATCGCGTGATAGGTCGCCTCGCTCCCGCTGTTGCAGAAGTTGACCTGCTCGACGCCGGGGAGGAGGGAGGTCAGTCGCTCGGCCACCTCGACTTCGAGGGGGGTCGTTCCCGCGCCGTAGAGGACGCCGTCCCCGATGGCGCTTCGCGCGGCGTCGTCCACCCGGTCGTACGCGTGTCCGAGGATGATGGGGCCGAAGCCGAGGTGGTAATCGGTGTACTCCTCGTCATCGACGGTGGTCAACGTCGTCCCCTTCGCTCGTTCGAACGCGACGTCGCCGGTGTCGTAGGCCTGCGCCCGGAGTCCGGTCTGTGCGCCGCCCGGAATCACCTCGCGGGCGCGTTCGACGATTCGCTCGCTCCGCGTCGCGTCGGTTGTGGGGTCCGAATTCATCGATTGTCGTTGTTTCCGTTAGTCGCCGCCCGTGATAGTGTTGGGCGTGTCATCCGCGTCGATGCTCTCGTCGTCGACCCATACGCCGGTGCCGAAGTCGATGGCATCGTTCCACTTGGCGACGAGCGTCGTCACCGCGAGGTCGCCGGTGATGTTGTTCATCGTCCGCATCCGGTCGAGCAGCGGGTCGATGCCGAGGACGAACGCGATGGCCTGAATCGGCAGGCCGACCTGCGTGAACACGACGGTCATCATGACGATGCTCGCGCCCGGAACGCCCGCGGTTCCGACGCTGGCGATGAGCGCCGTGACGAGGATGCTCAACTGTTCCGAGATCGTGAGCGTCTTCCCGACCACGTTTGCCGTGAAGATGGCGGCAATACCGAGGTACATCGCCGTTCCGTCCATGTTGATGGTCGCGCCGAGCGGCAGGGAGAAACTGTACACCTCCTGGTCGATGCCGAGGTTCTCGTCAGCGTTCGACATCGTGACCGGGAGCGTCCCGCTCGACGAGCGGATGCTCAACGCCGTTACCATGGCGTCCTTCCCGCCGCGGACGAAGTCCATGGGGGAGTGACCGACGAGTCCGCGGACGATGACGAGGAGGTACACGATCGATATCTGGAGGCCGATGGCGATGGCGAGCGTGGCGAAGAGCTTGAACAGGGAGAGGATGGCCTCCGGCCCCGTCTGTGCGAACAGCGCGGCCATCAGCGCGAACACGCCGATGACGCCGTACTCCATGATTCCCCAGACGATTTTGAACATCACTTCGGCACCCGCCTCGACCACGTCGAACGTCGTCTGAACGCCGTTGTAGACGTCCGAACCCTCTTCGGCCTCGTCGCGGACGACCGTCAGGCCGACACCGAACGCCAGCGCGAAGAAGATGACGCCGAGGATTTTCCCCTCCGCCATCGCGCTGAACGGGTTCTCGGGGACGATGTTGAGAAGGACGCTCGCGAGTCCCGACGCCTGTTTCGTCTCGACGGCCGGTTTCGCCAGCGCGTCCTTGAGGTGCAACCCGACGCCGGGGTCGATGAGGTTCGCCACGCCGAGGCCGATGGCGATGGCGACGCCGGTGGTGAGGAGATACAGGAGGATGACCTGCCCGCCGACCTTGCCGAGGTTCTTCGGCGAGAGGTTCCGCGCCGCCATGATGAGGGTGAAGACGACGATGGGAACGATGACCATCTTCAACAGTCGAACGAAGAGGTCGCCGAGCGGTTGGAGGTTCGTCGCCGGTTCGCCGACCACGAGTCCCACGACGGACCCGAGGACGAACGCCGCCGCGATACGGTAGATGATGGCGACAGACCGGTAGCGCCGCCATGCCTGTTGGACAATACTTGCCATACGTCTCCAATAGTACTCAAAAACGATGCAAAAATACTTCGATTCGGGGCAGAATATGGAGATTAATTCCAATAACGACGATTATATTGAACCGATGTAGTTTTCACCGAGGGAGAACCAGTCGGTTATCGATGTCGCTGTTGTCCGTTTTTCCCCGGCTAGAGCTTCGCTCGTCGCGTTCTCCCCACACCGGAACCGTGTTCACTCGCCGGGAAAGTCGGCGAAACAGAACGTTTGTAAACGTGGAACTGTAGTGAAAGAAATCCGTCTTACTCCCGCTTCGCACCCGGATTCGTCACCGGGCCAGTTCCACCTTTTTCGGCGGTCGGAGGCAGAATCCGGCGTGAACCGCGCCGGATTCTGCCTCTCCCTCGAAAAATCTGGACCAAAAACACCGGAAGACGTTCCTGCTCACTTCGTTCCGCGGGCGTGCGACTTCCGAGCCGGTTACGAACGCTTTGCGTTCGTCACATCCCGAAAATCTCCGATTTTCGAGGACTTCGTTCGCGCTGCTCACGAAAAACCGAGTCACCCCGCTTTCGTCGCTCCTTTCAGTCGCTCCGTCGGGGGTTCCTCGGCCCGCTCACTCGACTCACGGCGTCGCCGTTCGTGTTTCGAGGCGCAAGCGCCTCGCTCGTTCGCGGAAACGAACCGGCGCTCACTCCCGCTTCGCACCCGGATTCGTCACCGCGCCGTTGGCCGCGGAGCCGAACGTCTCGCCGTATTTGGCGAGGACGCCGGAGGTGTACCGCGGGTCGTTCGGTTCCCAGTCGTCCAACCGATCGTCGAGTTCCTCCTCGGAGAGGTCCACGGAGAGTTCGCGGTTCGGTATGTCGACCGCGACTTCGTCGCCGTCCTCGACTACCGCGATTGGGCCGCCGTCGCGGGCCTCCGGGGCGACGTGGCCGACCATCGGACCGCGGGTCGCGCCGGAGAACCGCCCGTCCGTGAGGAGCGCCACGTCGTCCTCGTGGCCCTGTCCGACGACGGCCGCCGTCACGCCGAGCATCTCGCGCATGCCGGGACCGCCGCGCGGCCCCTCGTTTCGGATGACTATCACGTCGCCCGATTCGATGCCGCCCTCTTGAACGTACTTCATCGCGTCCTCCTCGTTCTCGAAGACGCGGGCCGGGCCGCTGTGGTGGAACTTGTCCTCCCCCGTGACTTTCAGAACCGACCCTTCGGGCGAGAGGTTGCCCTTCAGGATCTTGATGGCCCCCTCCTCGTGGAACGGGTCGTCGACGGGCCGGAGGAAGTCGGCGTCGGACTCGCCGCCTCGCGGGCTTTGCCCGCTCGAATCCGAGGCGCTTCTCGCCTCGCTCCCGAGATGGTCGAGTTCCTCCTCGATTGTGCGACCCGTCACGGTCATGGCGTTACCGTGGATGTAGCCCCCGTCGAGCAGTCGGCGGAGGACGACGGGGATGCCGCCCTCGTCGTGGAGGTCCTTCATGACCCGCGTGCCGCCGGGTTGGAGGTTGGCGATTTTCGGCGTCCGGCGCGATATTTCGTCGAAGTCGTCGATGTCGAGTTCGATGCCGGCCTCCGCCGCGAGCGCGAGGAGGTGAAGCACGGCGTTGGTCGAACCGCCCATCGCCACCTGCATCGTGATGGCGTTCTCGAACGATTCCCGCGTCAGGATGTCCGACGGTTTGCGGTCGTTCTCGACGGCGTCCAACACGAGTTCGCCCGCCCCTTCGGCGACTTTGTACCGCTCCGGCGATTCGGCGGGCGGACTGGCCGAACCGAGGGGTGCGAGGCCGAGGGTTTCGCTCATGGTCGCCATCGTGTTCGCGGTGAACATCCCGCCGCAGGATCCCGCGCCGGGACAGGCGTCGTGTTCGAGTTCGACCAACTCGTCCTCGGTCATGTCGCCGTGGGCCACCGCGCCGACGCCCTCGAAGACGTTCTGAACGGTTACTTCCCGCCCTTCGTGTTCGCCGGGGAGAATCGACCCGCCGTACAGGAAGACGGTCGGCAGGTCGGTACGGATGGCCGCCATCATCATGCCGGGGAGGTTCTTGTCACACCCCGCGACCGTGACGAGGGCGTCCACGCGTTCGCCGAAGGCGACGAGTTCGACGCTGTCGGCGATGACCTCCCGCGAGATGAGACTGGCCTTCATCCCCTCGGTCCCCATGGAGATGGCGTCGGAAATCGTGATGGTGCCGAACTCGATGGGCATGCCGCCCGCCTCGTTCACGCCGTCGATGGCCGCCCCGGCCACGTCGTCCAGGTGGACGTTACAGGGCGTGATGTCGGCCGCCGGGTTCGCCACCGCCACCATCGGCGAGGAGAGGTCGTCGTCGTCGAACCCCATCGCGCGGAACATCGACCGGTGCGGCGCGCGTTCCGGTCCTTCCGTCACTTCTCTGCTTCGCAACGACTCGTCCTTCTCTGAACTGTTGCTCATGACTGTGAGTATGGGTAACGAGGTGTGTTAAACCCTCCCGAATCGACAGACCTTGCTGTCGAATCCGTCGCACGGTTCGGCGGTCACGCAGGGACGTCATCGAACGTGACCGACAATCCCGTCGGTTTGAGGACGCGCCACGCGAGGGGCGGACGGAACAGCGACGTGGGCGGTTGCTCCATCGTCATCACTCGAAGGAACGCGGCGGACAGCACGTCGTCGGTGTGCGCCTTGCGAAGCAACCGGGAGAGATACCGACCGATGACATCGGTACCGCGTGGTTTGGAACCGATCGTTCGTTCGAACCCGAAATCGTTCCCGACCGCCAGCAACCACGCGGTATCGATGACCGACGCGGCGCGGTCGAAAAAGCGGAGCGCGAGGCGGTCGAAACCGCCCGCAGACACGGTGTGGTGGAGTACCAGCGCTTCGAGCGCGGCCACCGACATACCCTGTGCGTACACCGGATTGTAGCTGGCGATGGCGTCACCGACGACGAGTAGCCCTTCGGGAAATCGGTCGAGATTTTCGTAGCGGTATCGCCGATTTGACGGGAACGGGTAGCGGTCGATGCGCTCGGAAACCGGCGGGTGGTCGTCGAGTAATCGCTTCAGTTCGGGGACGGGAAGGCTCCCCGCGAATTCCGAGAACTCCCCGAAATCCGTCGGCGGAATGTCACCGTGGACGCCGTTCATGTTCACCACCCAGCGGTCACCTTCAACGGGTGCGGCCATGCCACCGCGAGTGCGGGGCGAGGACGGCGGCACGAGATACGTCCGGAGGTCGTCGGGGGGTCGGTCGACGAACGTCGTGCTGTACGTCACGTCGATACGGACCGTATCGAGCGGCGGCGACGTGTATCCGTGGCTCACCAGCCAGTTCGGCGTTCTGCTCGTCCGGCCGGTGGCGTCGACCACCAAATCGGCATGTAACGCCGTCCGCTCGGTGCCGTCGCGGACGGCGATACCCTCGACGGTCGTCACCGCGTCGTCGTGGAGGTACTCCGTAAACCGGCAGTTCGGGCGCACCCGCACCCGGTCGAGTTCGGAGACGTGGCGTCGGGCCACCTGCTCGAACAGCGGCCGACTCGCGGAAATCGTCTCCATGCGGTTCGGTCCGTGGGCGAGAAAGTCACCCTCGCTGTAGAAGTTCACGTCGGTGGAGAAATCGAGGACCGTTCCACCGGCCGAGACGACGTCCTCGCTGAATCCCGGAAACAGGTCCTCCAGCGTCGCCCGCCCGGCCTCCATGAGCGCGTGCGGTTGGCGTCCCTGTGGTACGCCACGCCGTGCAACCGGTTCGTCTGGGAACGAATCCCGGTCGATGACCCTGACCTCCTCGAACCAATCGGTCAGCACCCGCGCGGTAACCAGACCGGCCATCCCCGCTCCGATCACCACCGCCGTCCCGCTCCTGTCGGTCGGTTTTGCGCCGTCGTACCGTGGAACGGTTGCCAAGGTCATGCGGACACCCCTCCCCATCGTTGGCTTCGCCGAGGTGTGTGTTAACTGCTACCATAGGAGGAGCGTCGGAGGATCGACGATGCGGCGTCGGTCACTTCAGTTCGGAGAGAACTTCGTCCACCAACTCCCGCGCCCGTTCGACGTGTTCGTCCGCTTCCTCGCTGCCAGTCCCGTCGACGTGTGAGAGCAAATCGTCCGCCTGTGAGACGCGCTTTTCCACGACCGATTCGGGTGCACCTCTGGCGTCCCCGATGACCGCCTGTGCTTCGCCGAGGTACTGACTCGGACGGGTAGCGACCGGCAGGGACGCCGTCGCTTCCAAATGGTCGTACAGGTCCGCGACGAGTCGATGAAGGTCGGAGATGGTCGTGATTCGTGGGCGGCGGAAGAAGAAGTTACTCCTCGCCGGTTTCGATGGGCGCTCGCACCAGGTTCCCCCACTCGGTCCACGACCCGTCGTAGTTGCGCACGTCGTCGAAGCCGAGCAGTTCGTGGAGCGCGAACCACTCGATGGACGAGCGCTCGCCGACGCGGCAGTAGGCGATGATGGACTCCTCGCCGTCCACGTCGTGGTCGGCGTACAGTTCGCGCAGTTCGTCGGCCGACTTGAACGTTCCGTCGGCGGCGAGAACCTGTGCAACTGGGACGCTGCTCGCACCGGGGATGTGGCCGCCGCGCTGGGCCGTCTCCTGCAACCCTTCGGGAGCGATGATCTCGCCCGTGAACTCCTCCGGCGAGCGCACGTCCACGAGCGGCAGGCCGGACTCGATGGCCTTGTCCACGTCGTCCTTGTACGCCCGAATGCTCTCGAAGGGACCGCGGGCGTGGTACTCCTGTGCCGAGTGGTCGGGGACCTCCTCGGTCAGTTCGTAGTCGTTTTCGACCCAGTAGTCCTTCCCGCCGTTCAGCACGCGGGCGTCCTCGTGGCCGTAGTATTTGAACTCCCAGTAGGCGTACAGCGCAAACCAGTTGGGAATGTGTCCGTCGCCGTAGAAGACGACGGTCGAGTCCTCCGTGATTCCGGCGTCGCCTGCAACCTCCTCGAAGCCCTCTTTCTTCAGGATGTCGCGCTCGGTTTCGTCCGAGAGGTCCTCGTCCCAGTGCAACCCGATCGCACCGGGAATGTGTCCGTCGTCGTAGCGCGACGGGAAATCCCCCTCCGGCGATTCCGGACTGTTCACCTCTACGAGTCGATAGCCGGGGTCGTCGCTCTCGAATTCCTCCCTGTGGTCTTCCACCCAATCCGCCGAAACGAGAACGTCGTTTGCGTACTCTGGCATCGAACTCTGGACGACGCCGCGCGGCAAAACTCTCCCGGCCGGCGCGAGCAGGGTCGGAGCCACCGCTACCAGCAGGACTACTTTCGTGCCCGACGTGGTTCGGCACATGTCACGCACCTCGATACGCGAAACGGTTTCGACGCTCCGGGAGTCGCGGGAGGCGATTCACGAGGGAAAAATCGCCATCGCCGAAGCCAACGTCGAACTTCGAGCGCGCTACGACCGCGCCCGGCGTCGAATCGACGACGTCGACCGCGCCATCGACCTGCTTCGGGAGGAGGGTCCCGACACCGACCTCCGCGACCTGTTCGAACTGCTCGACGACGATACGTCCACCCGACGCGCCGCCGACCGCGGCAACGGCGAAGTCGTCGCCCCGTCACGCTGACCTCTCGACGGGAACACGTGCCATCCGAGTCGCCCCGTTCCTCCCACCGGTCTCGTATCAGTCGACTATATTTCCGACGCTGATTTTACGAATGTGGAAAAATTATTTGATAGATATGAACTGAACTACCGCCATTCAGAACTGAAGGACGGTAATGGAAAACATAAGCGGCAAATTTATAAACAATACCTCTTATCTTCTACGTACAGGAGAGCCAGTTAATGTCCGATGACACACCCAAACACGGCACGGGAGAATCCGATCACGAGAAAGAGGACTACCATTGCTTCGAGACGATGGCACAGTTCAACACCGAGGAGATTCGGGGGGTCGCCCGATGACGCTCGGCACCAATCACGACTGGTGGCCAAACCACCTGAAGGTGGAACTCCTCGACGAGAACGCGCGTGATGTCGGACCGCTCGACGAGGAGTTCGACTACGCCGAGGCGTTCGAGTCGCTCGACCTCGACGAGGTGAAGGCGGACATCGAGGACGTGATGACGACGTCCCAAGACTGGTGGCCGGCCGACTACGGTCACTACGGGCCGCTGTTCATTCGAATGGCGTGGCACAGCGCAGGGACGTACCGCACCTGGGACGGCCGCGGCGGCGCGTCCGGCGGACGCCAGCGTCTCGCCCCCATCAACAGCTGGCCGGACAACGTGAACCTCGACAGGGCACGCCGACTGCTCTGGCCGGTCAAGCAGAAGTACGGCCGCGCGCTCTCGTGGGGCGACCTCATCGTCCTGACCGGCAACGTCGCGCTGGAGTCGATGGGCTTCGAGACGTTCGGCTTCGCCGGCGGCCGCGAGGATTCGTTCAAGGGCGACGACGCGGTCAACTGGGGTCCCGAGGACGAATGGGAAGGTGCCTCCCTCGACCGCTTCGACGAGGAGGGCGACCTCGAAGACCCGCTCGGTAACACCGTGATGGGGCTCATCTACGTGAACCCGGAAGGCCCGCAGGGCGAACCGGACACCGAGGGGTCGGCTCACAACATCCGCGAGACGTTCGGAAACATGGCGATGAACGACGAGGAGACGGTCGCGCTCATCGCGGGGGGCCACACCTTCGGAAAGGTCCACGGCGCGGACTCCGGCGACCATCTCGGCCCCGACCCCGAAGCCGCACCCCTCGAAGAACAGGGTCTCGGCTGGGATAGCGACCACGGCGAAGGGAAGGGTCCGGACACCATCACCAGCGGCATCGAAGGGCCGTGGACCACCGCGCCGATCCAGTGGGACATGGGCTACATCGACAACCTGCTCGACTACGAGTGGGAAGCCCACAAGGGTCCCGGCGGCGCGTGGCAGTGGCGGCCGGTCGACGAGGAGGCAAAGGGAACCGTCCCCGACGCCCACGACTCCGACGAGTCGGTCGACCCGATGATGCTCACGACCGACATCGCGCTCAAGAGGGACCCCGACTACCGTGAAGTCCTCGAACGTTTCCAGGACGAACCGGCCGCGTTCCAAGAGGCCTTCGCGAAGGCGTGGTACAAGCTCATCCACCGCGACCTCGGGCCGTCGTCCCGGTTCCTCGGTCCGGAGGTCCCGGACGAGGAGATGATCTGGCAGGACCCGCTGCCCGAAGCCGACTACGACCTCATCGGAGAGGAAGACGTCGACGAACTCAAGGGGAAGATTCTCGACTCCGAACTGTCCACCTCCGAACTGGTCAAGACCGCATGGGCGTCGGCGTCGACGTTCCGCGGCAGCGACAAGCGCGGTGGCGCGAACGGGGCCCGTATTGGCCTCGAACCGCAGAAGAGCTGGGAAGTTAACGAGCCGGAACAGTTGGAGAGCGTGCTGATGACCCTGGAGGGGATTCAGGAGGACTTCAACGAATCGCAGTCCGACGGGACGAGAGTGTCGCTCGCCGACCTGATCGTTCTGGGCGGCTCCGCGGCCGTCGAGAAGGCGGCTGCCGACGCCGGATACGACGTGGAGATTCCGTTCGAACCGGGACGAACGGACGCCACGCAGGACCAGACCGACGTCGAATCCTTCGACGTGCTCAAGCCGGACGCCGACGGGTTCCGTAACTACCTCGGCGGGGAGCACGACCGTAAACTGGAGGAGATTCTGGTCGACGAGTCGGAACTGCTGAACCTGACCGCGTCCGAGATGACGGTGCTGCTCGGTGGCATGCGCACGCTCGGCGCGAACTACGAGGACAGCGACCTCGGCGTCTTCACCGACGAACCGGGGACGCTGACCAACGATTTCTTCCAGACCCTGCTCGGCATGGACTACGAGTGGGAACCGGTCTCGGACGACGAACGGGTCTTCGAGCTTCGCGACCGGGAGACGGGCGAAGTCGAGTGGGAGGCGACCCGCTTCGACCTCGTCTTCGGTTCGAACTCCCGACTCCGAGCCGTCTCCGAAGTCTACGGTGCCGACGACGGCGAGGAGAAGTTCGTGAGCGACTTCGTCGACGCGTGGAGCAAAGTGATGAAACTCGACCGCTTCGACCTCGAGTAAGCGGGTCGCGAGTCGTCGGTGACGGCGCTGCAAACCGACGCGCCGATATTTTTCTCGCGCCGTTCGCGCGTTTCCGTTCTCGATTTCGCGCACGAAGATGTAAGAGTCAATACAGAACTGCGCTTCGGGAAGGGTTAATGTGCCGACGATTCACATTCATATTCGATGACAGGAGAGTTTTCCCTCGAAGCCCTCGCACGCCTCCCGGAGTTCAACCATCCGGCGGCGTCACCCGACGGCGAACGGGTCGCCGTCTACTACGACGACACCGGTCGCAACGAACTCCACGTTATCGACGTGGCGTCCGGCGAGATGCGGCGGGTGAGCGACGGCGAGGTTCCGCGAAACGCGCGGCATCCGTTCATGTGGGCACCGGACGGCGAACGCGTCTACTTCCATCTCGACGATTCGGGCGACGAGCAAAACGACATCTGGGAGATGGACCTCGACGGCAACGCCGCGCCGGTCGTCGAGGACTCCGGACAGTGCATGCTCACCGACGTTCACGACGGGAAACTGCTCTACGTGAGCAGCGTCGGCGGGCAGATGAACCTCTATCGCTACGACCGAGAAACCGAAACGAACGAGCAACTCACGGAGTACGAGTTGGGCGTCTATTTCGCCTCCTACGGTCCCGACGGCGACCGGATGGTCTACATGACCAACGAGTCGGACGACATGACCAACATGGACGTGTACGTCGCCGACGCCGACGGATCGAACCCGCGAAACCTCGAACTCGGCATCGACGGCAGCGAGAGCCACTTCGAGGATTGGTCGGCGGACGGGACGGAACTCCTCGTCTCGGACAACGCGGACGACAAGACGCGCTGTGGAATCTACGACTTCGAAACGGAGTCGGTCGAGTGGTTCGGCGACGGCGAGCACGTCGAGGAGGCCGTCGCGTTCCTCCCCGACGGAAACGGCTTCCTCGCGCTTCGGACGCGCCGTGCCGCCGTCGTTCCACTGGTGTACGACGTCGACGGAACCGCGACGGAACTCGACCTGCCGACGGGCGTGGCGTCGTTCCCCGAATACGGTGACGCCGCCCTCCTCGGCGACGGACGCGTACTGGTCGAGCAGACGACGCCGACACAACGCCCCGCGCTGCTCGTCCACGACATCGAATCGGGCGAAACCGAAACGCTCCTCGAACCGGTCTACGACGACGTCGACCCCGAGTCGTTCACCGACGCGGAGTACGTGACGTTCGAGTCGCACGACGGAACCGAAATCGGTGGCCTGCTCTACGACTCCGGCGAACGCCCGTCCAAAGCGGTCGTGAAGGTCCATGGCGGCCCGCCGGTACAGGACCAGCGGAACTTCAAGCGGCGGACGCAGTTCTTCCTGAGCCGCGGCTACTCGGTCCTCGAAATCAACTATCGTGGGTCGGCGGGTCGCGGACGCGAATTCAAAGAGCGACTCATCGGCGACTGGGGCGGCGGCGAACAGGACGACGTCGCCGAGGGAGCGCGATGGCTCCGCGACAAGGACTGGATAGACGAGGACGCACTCCTCGTGTACGGCGGCTCCTACGGCGGCTACAGCGCCTACTGGCAGATGGTCCGATATCCCGAACTGTACACCGCGGGTATCGCGTGGGTCGGCGTCACCGACCTCCACGACATGTACGAGAACACCATGCCGCACTTCCAGACCGGACTGATGGAGAAGTACCTCGGCGACCCCGAAGAGAACCACGACCTCTACCGGGAGCGAAGTCCCGTCGAGTACACCGAAAACCTCGGTTCGCCGCTCCTGATGGTCCACGGCGTCAACGACCGACGGGTGCCGGTTTCCCAAGCGAGACACTTCCGCAACGCGCTGGAAGAAGACGGCTTCGAGGAGGGCGAAAACGGCGACTTCGAGTACGAGGAACTCGGCGAGGAGGGACACGGCAGCACCGACATCGAACAGAAGATTCGGTCGATGGAACTCGTGGCCGAGTTCCTCGACCGTCGGGTGGCGACGAGGAAGGACGTCAGCGCCCGCTGACGACCGCCAATCCGTGCGCCGTCGTCCGCTCGAACTCGGTCGGCCACTCGTCGCCAACCGCTTCCCACGTCGTTCCGGCGTCCTCGGTTCGGTAGATGCCGCGGTTGTTGACGGCGTACAGTTCCCCGCCCGAGTCGCCCGACTGGAAGACGGTCCGGGTAACGCCCTCCCCGGTCGGAAGGCCCTCCAATCGCTTCCACGGTTCGCCGTCCCGTTTCCGCGAGACGATGGAGTCCGCGGAATCGACGTTGTGGGCGGTTCGCGGCCCCGTCGCGCTGGAGAGGAGGACGGTGTCCGGGTCGTCCGGTGCGAGGGCGACGCTCCAGCAGTAGCGGCGGTCGAGACCCCCCTGCGGGTACTCCCACGTCTCGCCCCCGTTTTCGGATTCGGCGTAGCCGTCTCCGGCGGCGGACCAGACCTGTCCCGGCGCGTCGGGATGAGTCGTCAAGGAGTGGTTGTCGATGCGGGCGGTCGGCACCTTGTCCTCCCACGTCTCGCCCGCGTCGTACGTCTGGACGAGCGCTCCCGCTTCGATGCCGACGTAGAGGTGGTCCGGGTCGTACGGGTCGGGTTCGATCCACCGGACGTGGTGGGTGTGGGGGCGGGGCGGAAAGGACCAGTTCGGTTCGGAGGGCAGGTCGGTCAGTCCGTCGCGGTGGTCCCACGAGTCGCCGCCGTCCGTGCTTCGATAGACCGCACTGGGTTCCGTGCCGACCCACACGGTGTCCGGGTCGGAGGGGTCGACGGCGAGCGACATCACCGACTCGGGAATCGTCCCCTCGCCGACCGATTCGAACGAGTCGCCGCCGTCCTCGCTTCGGAAGAGACCGGCGTCGAACGTGCCACAGAAGACCCGTTCACCCGTCGCAGCGACGCACTGCAAATCATGGTCCGTCAATCGAACGGAGGAGGTTCCGTTTTCATCGAGGACGAACAGGCCGTTTCGCATCGCAGCGTACAGTCTCATGAATAGTATTACGTCTTCCACCCGCCTGAATCTGTGGATCCAGTAACAATTTTTCTACAGGAGTGCGTTTCAGGAAACTGTTTACCGTCTCTCGTCCGAATCCCGATTCGATGTCTCGCCTTTCGGCCATCTACAAATACTACTGCTACCAAGCGACCGTCTCGTTCGGGTTCTTCTCGCCGATATTCACCCTGTTCCTCCTGTACCGCAACCTCGATTACACGCAAATCGCGCTGCTGAGTACGCTGTACACGACGCTGACCATCGTCGGAGAGATACCGACGGGCTACGTCGGCGACCGAATCGGCCGCCGTGACAGTCTCGTCATCAGTTCGGTCTGTATGACGCTCTCCATTCTCGGCTTCGTCGTTGCACGGTCGTTCCTCGCGCTCGCGGTGCTGTACGTGCTCTGGACGCTCGCGCTCGTCTTTCGCTCCGGGAGCGACGACGCGTGGCTCTACGACCACCTCCGCGCCGAACTCGACGCGGACGAGTTCGCCCGCGTCCGCGGCCGTGGCATGGCCGTCAATCGCGCGGTGACGGTCGTCACGGTGCTCGGCGGCGGCGTGCTGTACGAACTCGACCCGCGATTACCGTTTCTCGCCTCCGGCGTGCTGAACGGCGCTGGCGTCGTCGTGCTGTCGACGCTCCCCCGAAATCGAGGATACGGCGACGCCGACAGCGACGACGTCCTGTCCCCCTCCGACGCCGTCGGCGTCATCCGTCGTCACCTTTCGGTTCCTCCGCTTCGGTCGTTCGTGGTCTACGTGGCGCTGTTCTTCGCCGCGGTCGGGGTGGTCGAGAGCTACGTCCAACCCATCGCGACGGGTCCGCTCGGGATTCCAGTCGAACTCATGGGGCCGCTGTATGCCGGGTTCACGCTCGTCTCCGCGGGGGTGAGCTACTACGCCGGAGCGATAGAGGAAACCGTCGGACTCCGAACGACGACCCTGCTCGTCCCCGTACTCCTCTGTGTCTCGTTCGTTCTGCCGGTGTTCGCGCCCCTCCTCGCCCTCCCGATGTTCGTCGCCCGAACGGGGTCGAACACGCTCCTCCGACCGCTGGTCAACCAGTACATCAACGACCACTCGGAGTCGGTCGGACGGGCGACCATCCTCTCGGCCGCGTCGATGGCCTACGCGGCGCTACGGCTTCCCCTCACTCTCGTCGGTGGGTTCGCCGCCGACGCGTATTCGCCGCTGGTCACCGTCGCTGCCGTCGGGGTCGTGGTCCTCGTCGGACTCGCGCTGGTCGCCCTCTGGGGGTCGCCCGTCCAAGCGGGGACGGAAACGACCAGTACGTCGTGAGAAACACGCACCGAGTTCACTCGACGGGACGTGACTGGTCCCTCTCGACCGTTCGCGGCGGTTCCCCGTCCCGCCTCGTGATGTACCCCGCGATTTTGTTGCGGACGCTCTTCGAATCGACGTTCGTCAGGACGGTCACACTCTCCTTGTTCCGGTCGAAATCGTCGGTGAACGCGTTCGGGTATCGCTCCAACAGGATACCGCCCACTTTCTTCACGTAATCTGGTTGGACTGGCATTGGAACGTCGTCAACCCACTCCGGCAAAACCGTTGGGGTGCCGCCGCGACCGGAAAACGGGGTAAAATCGTCAGTCCGATGGACTGCACCACCCGTTGATTTATCGACCCCGACCGACCGAGGATTATAGGGGCATCGGGAACCAACGTCGCTGACGTGACACGAATCGCAGTGACGGGTGCCGGCGGCAACGTCGGGAGGGAGTCGCTTTCCGCCCTCGAAGGGTTCGACGTGACGCCGCTCACTCACAGCGAACACGACGACATCGACAGCGTCCTCTGTGACGTGACGGACTACGACGCGCTCTCGGATGCGTTGTCCGGTCACGACGTTGTGGTACACCTCGCCGCGAACCCGTCACCTGATGCGGACTGGCGGAGCACCGTGGACGTGAACATCGAGGGGACGCGGAACGTCTTCGAAGCGGCGCGCGAACACGGGATTCGGCGGGTCGTCTTCGCCTCCTCGAACCACGCCGTCGGGATGTACAACGCGGCGGACAAGACCAAAACGGAGACCATGACGTCCGACACGGCCGAACCGATATACCACGACGATCCGCCGCGCCCGGACTCCTACTACGGCGTGAGCAAAGTGACCGGCGAGGCGCTGGGAACCTACTACGCCGACCGCTACGGTATCGAGGTCGTCAACCTCCGAATCGGCTGGCTCATCCCCGAGGCGGAGCTTCGGGAAACGCAGGACGAACCGGAGGAATACGCTCGATTCGCTCGCGCCATGTGGCTCAGTCCGCGGGACTGTCGCGACGTGATTCACGCCGCCGTCACGGCGGACCTCCCGGAACCGACCGTCACCGCCCACGCCACTTCCCGGAACGACGAGCGATTCCTCTCGCTCCTCTGGACCGAGCGTGCGTTGGGCTACCGCCCACGGGACGACGCGGCGGAAGTCCTCGACTGAGGGTTCATGGATACGAAACCGACCTACTCGGTCGGGCGAACGCCCGTCAGCCGTCGCCCCAGCCACGTCACGACGACCGCGAACAGGTAGTACGTGACGAACAGTCCGACCACCCACAGCGTCTCTCCGCCGCCAATGACTCCATCGAGGGCGTAGGCCGCGTTTTCCAGCCCCCACGGAGCGTCGTAGAGGAAGAGCATCACCAGATACGACGGGATGAACAGAAGCCGCCAGAGGAGGGAGCTGTAGATGTCGAGGACGGCGGGCAGTTGCGACGTGAGCGCGAGGAAGGCGAACAGGAGAAGCGTCGGACGGGCGAACCACACCGACGGTGTCGGTGCGGTCGGTAGCGGTGTTTCATCCATACCATCCGTACGTATTCGAACGGCTTTACGTCGCGTCCGGTCGGCCGTGACAGGGGCTGTCGGCCGCGACAGCCCCGTTCAACGCTCCTCCATTTGCGGTGGACCGTCGGACTGCCGTCGTGCGCCGATGGTTTTCGGATGGGGGTTCTCCCCGCGTTCCGCCATGCCGAGATACAGCGCCCCGTTGACCAACCCGACGTGACTGAACGCCTGCGGATAGTTCCCCAGCAACCGCCCCGACTCCGGGTCGATTTCCTCGGCGAGGAGGCCGAGCGGGCTCGAGTGGTCACAAACCGATTCGAACACGTCGCGCGCCTCGTCGACGCGTCCGGAGAGCGCCAGCGCGGAGACGAGCCAGAACGAGCAGATGACGAAGGTTCCCTCCTCCCCCGGCAGGCCGTCCGTACCGTTGTAGCGACGAACGAGGCCGTCGTCGTCCGCTTCGAGGCGGTCGCGGACGGCGTCGATGGTGTTCTGCACCCGCTCGTCGTCGAACGGAAGAAAGCCGACGATGGGAATCAACAACGCCGTGGCGTCGAGCGATTTCGAGTCGTAGGATTGGGTAAAACTCCCGACCTCGTCGTCGTACCCGCGTTCGAGGAGTTCGCCGCGAATCATGTCGCGGGTTTCCTCCCATTCTGCGGTCGGGGCGTCGAACTCCCACTCGTCGGCGATTCGCAGGCCGCGGTCGATGGCGACCCAGCACATCACCTTCGAGTGGACGAAGTGGCGAGGGCCGCCGCGGACCTCCCAGATTCCCGCGTCGGGGTCGTCCCACACGTCGCAGACGTGTTCGACGATGCCGCGAATCGCGTCCCAGTCGTGGGACGAGAAGTCGTCGGGTTCGGCGGTTTCGAATATCGCCAAGAGGAGTTCGCCGAACACGTCGAGTTGTCGCTGATCCTTCGCCGCGTTGCCGACGCGAACCGGGGTCGAATCGCGGTAACCCGAGAGGTGGTCGAGCGTTCGCTCCGTCAGGTCGGGGTCGCCGTGCAGTCCGTACAGCGGTTGGAGTTGGGTCGGATGCTCGGCGTGGCTGAGATTGAGAAACCAATCGAGATACGCGTCGGCCTCGGCGGTGTGGCCGAGGTTGGCGAGCGCCTGAATCGTGAACGCGGCGTCGCGAATCCAGTTGTAGCGGTAGTCCCAGTTTCGTACCCCGCCGGGGTTCTCCGGGAGCGAGGTGGTCGGTGCGGCACAGATGGCCCCCGTTTCGCGGTGGGTGAGCAGTTTGAGCACCAGCCCCGACCGAATCGCGAGGTCGTGTGCCACTCCGCTGAACGTACAGACGTCCGCGCAGGAATGCGCCCAGTCGTGCCAGAACTCGACGGTTCGATGGAGTCGTTCCTCACAGTCCTCCGAGACCGCCTCCCTCGTCTCCTCGTGGGACAGCACGAACCACGTCGGTTCGTCCGCCGACACCGACCACGTGGCGCGCGCCGTCGCTTCGTCCACCTCGAACCCGACGCCGCCCGAGAGGAAGATGAACTCCTCATCGTCCGTTCCGCTACCATCGTCCGTAACTCGAATCCCGTTCTCGACGGACTCCACGAACGTCTCCCCGCGGGCGTAATCGAGTCGTGGCTCGAACGTCAGTTCGAGTTCGACGCTCCCCTCGACGGACGCCACCTTGCGGTAGACGGCACGCTCTATTCCGTCCTCCCGAACGGGCATGAAATCGAGGACGCACACCGTGCCGGAAGCCGTCTCGAACGTCGTCCGCAACACGTTCGTTTCGTCCAGATACGACTGTTCCGCGTCGAACGGTTCGGTGGGCTGAATCCGCCAGTAGCCGCCGTCATCGGCGTCCAAGAGGCTCGCGAACGAGCTCGATGATTCGACGTGGGGCATGGGGAGCCACTCGATTTCGCCCTCGTCGTTCACCAGCGCACAGGTCTCCAGATTGCCGATGAGTCCGTACCGTTCGAGGGAGGGGTAGCGAGTCACCGTTTCGCACCTCCGAAAAACTGCGTCATACTGACAATTCGACCGAGAAGCGAATTGAAGCTTTGGGCGGATCACCGTTCATATTCGGGCCGGGTCGGCGTACGTTTTTATGCGATGACGGGGGCACTCCGGGCCACCGTGGGACACCGAGCACTCGTCGCCTACGAGCGACCGGACGGCCGCTACGACCGCCACTACGCCCATTGGGGTGCGACGGACCTCGCACTGCGCCACGAAATCGCGGCGGAAACGCCGTTTGCTGACGGCAACGGAAAACGAAACCCGAACCGATGGACCCCGGCCATCGACCCGACGCCCCGAGAACGGGCGCTGTCGTTCGAAGATGCCGCCACGTTCGATTACCGGGCGTACGAGGCGTTCTACGTCGTCTCTCTCGCGTGGGACGTCACCGCGTTCCTCCCGCTGTGGTTCGGCACCACGGACGACGAACCGCACGCTGGCGTCCTCGTCGAGGTGGATTCTGAGAACGATGCCGAACGCGCCCGTCGATGGTTTCGCGCGACGAGAGCGGTAGTTCGGGACATGGTTTGTCGCGAGGCCCTCGACGAACCGGAGGTACACGACTACCTCGACGCACGCGTCAGCGAGTGGACGGGAAGCCGTCGGGAGGTGATTTCCGTGCGCTGATGGCAATCGGTTTTTATCCGACTACCATCTACCATCCGGCAGTGACGCAGACGAACGACATGGACCCCGCCACGCTTCGACGGCCGACGCACGGCGAGGCGCTGGCACACGTCGAGACGGCCGTGGAACGGGGCGACCTCGTGACCCTGTTCGGCCGTTGTACCGTCGACTACGACGGACGCGCGGAGAGCTATCTCGGACCGGGCGACCGCCTCGTCGTCCTCAAACCCGACGGAACCACGCTCGTCCACACCGAGGAGGGACAGAAACCGGTGAACTGGCAACCGCCGGGCGGCATCCTCGCCGCCGAACTCGTGGACGGCCAGCTCCGCGTCGGCAGTCGGCGAACGAACCCCAGCGAATCGCTCGAAGTCCAGTTCGAACGCCTCGTACAGGTGTCGGCGTTCGACGTGGCCGACGCGAAGGAGCTGTCGCTCGCGGGAACAGAGGAGGACCTCCGCCAGCGAATCTTGGACGACCCGGACCTCGTGGAAGCCGGGTTCACGCCGCTCGCAACCGAGCGCCAGACGGCGGCGGGTGCCATCGACATCTACGGCAAGGACGCCGACGGAATCACGATGGTCGTCGAACTCAAACGGCGGCGCGTCGGTCCGGATGCGGTGGGGCAACTCCGGCGCTACGTGGACGCCCTCCACCGTGACCTGCACGCAGAGGCCGAGGTTCGCGGCGTCCTCGTCGCGCCGTCAGTGACGGAGCGCGCCCGCAACATGCTCGCCGAAAGCGGCTTGGAGTTCGTCCCGTTGGAACCGTAAAACAGCGGTATCTCAATCCAACTGCCTTTTCAGCCTATCGAGCAGTTGCAACGCTTCGAGCGGCGTCGTATCGGCGACGTTGGTTCGTCGGAGTTCGGCCAGTACGTCGTCCGAAACGGACGAGGCGGACCAAGAGGGGGCGGAGTCGGTCGAGTCGGTATCTCGGGAATCGGAAGCTTCCTCCGCCGCATCCACATCCTCGCTTTCGGCCAGCAACTCCTTCGAGCGTCGAATGACCGTCTCCGGAACACCTGCGAGTCCCGCGACTTCGACGCCGTAGGACGCCATCGTCGCACCTTCGGAGATGTGGTGTTCGAAGACGACGTCGCCGTCCCGCTCCGTCGCGCCGAAGTGGAGGTTCGTGGCGTTCGGGAGTTCGTCGGCGACGGCGGTGAGGTCGTGGTGGTGCGTCGCGAAGAGCGTCTTCGCGCCGATTTCGTCGTGGACGTGCTCGGTCACCGACCGGGCGATGGCGAACCCGTCCGTCGTACTCGTTCCGCGACCCACCTCGTCCAACAGAATCAGCGACCGGTCCGTCGCGTCGCGGAGGATGTCCGCGAGTTCGGTCATCTCGACCATGAACGTCGAACGGCCGCCCGCGATGTCGTCGCTTGCGCCGACGCGGGTGAACACGCGGTCCACCAGTTCGAGGTGGGCTTCGTCGGCTGGCACGAAGCTGCCGATCTGTGCGAGGATGGAGACGAGCGCGACCTGCCGCATGTACGTCGATTTCCCGGCCATGTTCGGCCCGGTGATGACCGCCAGCGTGTCGTGGTCGAGGTGGGTGTCGTTCGGGACGAACGAGGATTGGGTTCGCTCGACGACGGGATGGCGGCCGTTTCGAATCTCGATTCCCTCGGGAACGATTTCGGGACGCGCGTAGCCGTGCTTCGCGGCGACTTCGGCCAGCGCGACGAGGGTGTCGAGTTCGGCCAGCGTCTCGGCGAGCGACTGCACTCGTTCGGATTCCTCGGCGACGGCCTCGCGAACCTCGCAGAAGAGGTCGTACTCCAACTCGTCGGCGCGCTGTTCGGCACGGACGATTTCGTCCTCGCGCTCCTTGAGTTCGGGCGTGTAGAACCGCTCCGAATTTTTCAAGGTCTGCCGTCGCGTGTAGTCCTCGGGCACCTTGTCGAGGTTCGGGTCGGTGACTTCGATGTAGTAGCCGTGGACCTGATTGTAGCCGACCTTGAGCGATCCGACGCCCGTCCGCTCGCGTTCGCTCGCTTCGAGGTCGTCTATCCACGCCTTGCCCGAGCGTTCCGTCTCGCGGAGGGTGTCGAGTTCGTCGTCGTAGCCCGACTTGATGACGCCGCCCTCGGTGATTTCGATGGGGGGTTCCTCGGGGATCGCGCGGCCGATTCGGTCGCGCACGTCGGCCATCTCGTCCAGATTCGCGTGGAGCGTTCGGAGCTTCGGCGATTCGACGCCTTCCATCGCCTCGACGATGTCGGGAACCACGTCGAGCGTCGCCTTCAGCGAGCGCAAATCGCGGGCGTTGGCCCGACCACGCGAGACGCGCGAGATGAGGCGTTCGATGTCGTAGACGTTTCGAAGCAGGTCGTGAACCTCCTCGCGTGCCTGCACCGCGGTCGTCCACTCCTCAACGGCGTCGAGTCGGTCCTCGATGCGGTCGCGTTCCAGCAGGGGGCGGCGAAGCCAATCCGTGAGTTTGCGACTCCCGAGGGCGCACGCCGTTTCGTCCAAAACGCCGACGAGGGTTGCTTCCTCCCGACCGTGGACGGCACGGGGGGAGAAGAGTTCGAGGCTCGTGAGCGCGACCGCGTCCAACAGCATGTACGAGCGCGGGTCGTAGCGCGTGAGGTGGTTGAGATAGTCGAGTCGGGTGTCCGCGACGTTTTCGCTTCCTTCCTCGTCAATTGCCCCTTCGCCGCCGCGGACGTACTCGGCGTAGGAGAGGAGCGCGCCGCAGGCCCGGATTTCGGCGTCGGTGGCGAGCAACCGGTCCGGCGGGCCGAAGTAGTCGGAAACGAGGTCGCTCGCGCCGTCGATGCCGAACGTGGCACCCTCGTACTCCGTCACCATGCAGTCCGCGTCGAACACGTCGGGCGTCGGCGTATCGTTCGCATCGAACGCGGGGGCGACGATGGCTTCCGTGGGCGCGAACCGCTCCACTTCGTTACGGACTTCGCCCTCGGTTTCGACCGTCGTCGCGTAGAAGTCCCCCGTCGAAACGTCGAGGACGGCGAGGCCGTAGCCGTCGTCGTGGGCGAGGCTGGCGACGAAGTTGTTGTCGTCGCCGTGGAGCAGTTCGTCCTCGGTCAGCGTACCTGGCGTGACGACGCGGGTGACGGCGCGTTCGACCACGCCCGAGGCGTCGGCCGGGTCCTGCACTTGGTCCGCAACCGCGACGCGATAGCCCGCCTCCAACAGCGCCTCGATGTACGATTCGGCGTTGTCGATGGGAATTCCGGCCATCGGATACGTCCCCGTGTTGTCCTCGCGTTGCGTGAGCGTGATTTCGAGAATCCTCGAACAGCGCTCGGCCGCCTCGCAGAACGTCTCGTAGAAGTCGCCGACCTGAAACAGTACCATCGAATCGTCGTACCGGCGACACAGCTCGAAGTACTGGCGCATCATCGGCGTCAGCTCGTCGCTGTGTTCGGCCATCTTCTCGGGTGCCCCCAACGCCGCGTCCATGGGTGTGACCCAGTTCCCGCACGGCAATAAGCCACCGGAATCGGGGCGCGAGTTTCCGAATTCGGTCTACTATTCGTCCGTGAAGGCCACGTCGTAGAGGTGGTAATCCGCCGTGGCGAGTTCGAGCGCCCCATCCATGTGTTCGCGCACGTCGGGGCGCTCGAAGATGGCCTCGTAGGCGGCTTCGCTCTCCCACTGGGCGTAGTTGACGACCCGTTCTCCGTCCCGGCTTCGGTGGATGTTCGCGGAGACGAAACCGGGGAGGTGGCGCATGGTCTCCTCGGTGGCGTCGGCGAGGAGGGAAACGAGTTCGTCCTGTCGCTCGGGAGCCACCGTGAATACGTTGATGAGGGTCGTTACGTCCGTTTCCGTGTCGATAGTCGTCATCGAATCGTCTTCGTCACACCGACGGAAATACGCTCCTGCCGACCGCTTCCGTCCGTTTCCAGTGGAGTTAAGTGGAGTCGGCCTCTCGGAAGTGAAGGTTACCGATGGACATCAGGACAGGCCTCTCGTACGGCGATGTACTGCTCGTTCCGCAACGCTCCCCGGTCGATAGCCGGAGCAACGTCTCTCTCACGACGAATCTGACGCCGAACCTCGAACTCGACGCGCCGGTTCTCTCCGCGCCGATGGACACCGTCACCGAGACGGACGCCGCGAGCGCGCTCGCCGAGATGGGCGGTCTCGGCACGATCCACCGCTTCATGGGCATCGAGGAACAGGCCGAACAGGTCCGTTCGGTGAAAACGGCCGGTGGACGGGTCGGTGCCGCCGTCGGCATCAACGAGGAGTTCATCGACCGGACGGAGGCCACGCTCGATGCGGGCGTGGACTGCGTCATGGTGGACGTCGCCCACGGTCACATGGAGCGCTGTCTGGACGCCGTGTCCGAAATCAAGGCGGAGTTCCCGGACGCCGAACTCGTCGCCGGAAACGTCGTCACGCCCGAAGCCGTCTCGGACCTCTACTCCGCGGGCGCGGACGGCGTGAAGGTCGGCGTGGGTCCCGGTTCGCACTGCACGACCCGGAAAGTCGCCGGTGCGGGCGTCCCCCAACTGACCGCCGTGGACGACTGCTCGGAGCGGGCGGACGAGTTGGGAATCCCTATCGTCGCCGACGGCGGTATCCGCACCTCCGGCGACGCAGTGAAGGCGCTCATGGCCGGTGCCGACACGGTGATGATGGGAAGCTTCTTCGCCGGAACCGAGGAAGCACCCGGCGAAACCGTGACCGTGGACGGGCGGACGTTCAAGCGCTCCCGCGGCATGGCCTCCACCGCCGCGAACGCGAACCGCACCGACAAGGACCTGACCCCCGACGCCGACGAGGGAATCGAAGGCCTCACCGCGTACAAAGGCCCGCTTGCCGACGAAACCGAAACCTTCCTCGCCGGAATCCGCTCGGGACTCAGCTACTGCGGCGGCCACGACATCGCCGCCGCACGGGAGAACGCCCAGTTCATCCGAGTCGCCCCGAGCGCGCGGGAACGGGAAGGCGCTCATTCGGTCTTCGCGGACGTGAAAACGGAAGCGGAGAAGGAAGCGCTGGCCCCGTTGCAGTAATCCCCATACGTCGCGCATTTCGATTTTCGATATGGCGCGCGCTGGTGGAGCGACACGGCCACTCTCGGCCGTGTCGCTCCGCTGATAGCGTGCGAGGGATGAGCATCGTAGCGAAGCGAGAAGCGCAATCGGTTGGGGAGGGAGTGGCTGATGCGGTGCTGTGCGGAAGCGGTGCGGGTGGGAATGAAAGGGGCCACCCGGTCGCGCTTGCATGGTTGCTGTGTGGGCAACTATTCTGGCCGAACATGGCGGAGAGGCCAGAATATCCTGCACAGCAACCGCGAGCGGGCGGGGGCTTTTGAAGACTTCTTCTCTGTAACTGCAATCGCAAAACAACCAACGTCACTTCGAAGCGAGCGTGGCGGGAGCTTTCGGAGACCACGTTACAGTGTCGCCGTTTGCAAAGTGATCACCGGAATCCGTCCGTTATGAATCTCTCACGGAAACCTCCGATACGGTTCCACGAATCAGCACGGATTTGTGCGCCGCCGAAATACCACCGGTATGAGCGACCTCGGGAAGATAGACCGCGACTTCTTCGACGAGCACATCTATCCCTACCTCGGCGCGGATCGCGACGACGAACTCCTCGGGCCGAAACACGGCGTGGACTTCGGCGTCATCGAGCTTGGCTCGATTGCCAGTCGGACGGAGTCCGACGACGCGATTGAACTGGGCGACCAAGTCGTCGCGCTCGCCACCGACCCCCTCTCGCTCCTGCCCGAATTGGGATTCGAGCGGGCGGCGTGGTTCGCCTTCCACGTCGTGATGAGCGACGTGGCGGTGAGCGGTTTGCGTCCGACCCATCTGGCGGTGGATTTCAACCTCCCGCCCGAAATCACCGACGAGGAGTTCGCCACGGTGTGGCAAACGTTCGACCGGGAAGCGAAGAAATTGGGCGTCAGCGTCGTCACGGGCCACACCGCGAGATATTCGGGGTGTCAGTATCCGTGGGTCGGCGGCGCGACGACGCTCGCGGTGGGGGAGAAGGAGAACCTCGTCCGGCCGGACGGCGCACGACCGGGCGACACAGTGCTGGTGACGAAGGGACCGGGCGTGGAGACGGCGGGGTTCCTCGTAACGCTGTTCGAGGACCGGATCGACCTTCCCGAGGGGACCATCGCGGACGCGAAAGAGCGCTTCTACGACATGAGTCCGGTCGAGGACGCGCTGGTGGCGGCCGAGGCGGGACCGGTCACTGCCATGCACGACGCCACGGAGTGCGGGATTCACGGTGCGTTGGTCGAGATGGCCCGCTCCGCAGGGGTCCGATTCGACGTGAGCCACGACGACGTGCCGATTCTGCCGGGCGTGTTGGAAGCCTGCGAGTTCTTCGATATCGACCCGTGGGCGTCCACGACCGAGGGGACGCTCGTGCTGACGGTCGCGTCGGAGGGCGCAGAGGACGTGTTGGCCGCGTTCGACGACGCCGGAATCCCGGCGGCCGAAATGGGGACGGTGCGCGAGGGCGAAGGTGTATACGTCGACGGCGACCGAATCGAACATCCCGACGTAGACCCCTCGTGGCAGGTGTTCGCCGAGTTGTCGGGCGAACGGGAGTGAACACCACGGATAAATACCACAAAGTAATATCCCAGACTGATGAGCGAGTTAGGCAAAGTGGACGGCGAGTTCTTCGAGGAGTACATCTTCCCGCACCTCGGCGCGGAGCGAGACGACGTGACGCTACAGCCACAGCACGGCGTGGATTTCGGCGTCATCGAGCTCGGCTCGATGGCCAGTCAGACGCAGTCTGACGATGTAGTAGAAGCCGGCGGCAACGCGATAGCGATGGCGACGGACCCCATCTTCGTCATGCCCTCGCTCGGGTTCGAGCGGGCGGCGTGGTTCGCGTTCCACATCCTGATGAGCGACGTGGCGGTGAGCGGTTTGCGTCCGACCCATCTGGCGGTGGATTTCAACCTCCCGCCCGAAATCACCGACGAGGAGTTCGCCACGGTGTGGCAAACGTTCGACAGGGAGGCTCAAAAACTGGGTGTTAGCGTCGTCACGGGGCACACGGCCCGGTATGCGGGATGCAACTACCCGATGGTCGGCGGTGCCACCGCGATGGCCGTCGGCGACCCCGAGAAGGTCGTCCGACCGAACGGTGCACGGCCGGGCGACAAAGTGGTGCTCACGAAGGGTCCCGCCGTCGAAGCGACCGGCCTGTTGAGCAACCAGTTCGAGGAACTGATGGACCTCCCCGAGGGAACCGTCGAGGACGCCAAGGACCGATTTTACGACATGAGTCCGGTCGAGGACGCCCGCATCGCGGCGGAGACGGGCGACGTGTCGGCCATGCACGACGCCACGGAGGGCGGCGTCCACGGCGCACTGGTCGAGATGGCGACCGCGAGCGGAGTTCACCTCGACGTGAGCCACGACGACGTGCCGATTCTGCCGGGCGTGTTGGAGGCCTGCGAGTTCTTCGGCATCGATCCGTGGGTGTCCATCAGCGAGGGGACGCTCCTGCTGACCGTGGCACCCGAGGACGCGGAACGTGTCGTTTCCGCGCTGGACGACGTCGACATCCCCGCGGGAATCATCGGCGACGTGCGCGACGGGGACGGTGTCACCGTCGATGGGGAGGAGATAGCGCATCCCGAGGTGGACCCCTTCTGGGCCGCCTTCGAGGAGTTCATGGAGAAATCGACGTGACCCGAAACGCCGCACCGGTCGGGATTCCCGTCGCGCTGACCATCGCGGGAAGCGACTCCGGCGGCGGGGCGGGGATTCAGGCCGACCTGAAGACGATGGAAGCCCACGGCGTGTTCGGTACCAGTGCAATCACGAACGTCACGGCACAGAACACCCGCGGCGTGGAGGGGTTCGCCACGCTTCCCGTCGAGGAAATCGAGGCCCAATGCGAGGCCGTCCTCTCGGACTTCGACGTGCGAGCGGTCAAGACCGGCATGCTCGCCGAAGCACCCGTCGTTCGGAGCGTCGCGGCGCAAGTCGCCGACGTGGACGTCCCCGTCGTCGTTGACCCGGTGATGGTCGCCGCCTCGGGCGACCGACTGCTCGATTCGGCGGGCGAGGAAGCCTACGTCGACCTGTTCGAACACGCGACGCTCGTCACGCCGAACGCCGAGGAAGCCGAGGTGTTGACGGGTATCGAACCGACCGACGACGGGAGCGCCACGGAAGCGGGAGAAGCGCTCCTCGAACTCGGCGCGGATGCCGCCCTCGTGAAGGGTGGCCACGTCCCCGGCGAGACGGTTCGGGACGTGTTGGTCACGGACGACGGCGCGACGGCCTTCGAACACCCGCGAATCGACACCGACGCGACCCACGGGTCGGGATGCACGCTCGCCAGCGCCGTCGCCGCCCGACTCGCACTGGGCGACGACCTCGACACCGCGGTGTCGGGAGCCACCGACTTCATGGAGCGCGCGGTCCGCTACGCGGTCGACGTCGGCGAGGGACCGGGAGCGGTCCACCACCTCGCCGACCTTCGGAACCGAGCGGCACGGAACGACACGGCGGAGGCGGTCGAACGAATCGTCCGCTCCTTCGTCGAACGGGACGTGAGCGCGCTGGTTCCCGAAGTCGGAATGAACGTCGTCGCGGCGACGCCGTACGCCGAGAACGCGGGGGAGACCGCCGCCGTCGAGGGACGAATCACCCGCACCCTGTCCGGCGTGAACCCGAACCGCGGCGTTCGGTTCGGCGCGTCGAGTCACGTGGCACGGTTCCTGCTTTCGGCCCGCGAGTTCGATTCCGACCTTCGATTCGCCGTCAACTGCCGCTTCGACGCCGACGTGGAGGACGCCCTCTCGACGCTGAGCGGCGACGTCGCGGAGTTCGACCGCGACGCGGAACCCGAATCCGTGAAAGAGAAGGAGGGAAGTACGATGGGATGGGGCGCAAAGCGGGCCTTCGAGTCGGCGGACGGAACGCCCGTGGCGATAATCGACCGCGGCGAGGTCGGGAAGGAAGCCATCGTCAAACTGCTTGCGGCCGAGGAGGAGGAACTCCAACGACGGACGCTGGCGCTCCACTCCGCGTTGGAGGCGGGAGGGTCGTCGTGAACGCCGACGTCGGGATCATCCTCCCGCAGTACGGCGACGACTACGATATGGTCCGCGACGTCGCGCTCGACGCCGAAGCGTGCGGGTTCGACGCCGTTTGGCTCGAAGACCACTTCCAGTCGTGGGTCGGCGACGCCGAACGGGACACCTACGAGTGCTGGACGACGCTCTCGGCGCTCGCGGAGGCGACGGACGACATTCGACTCGGGACGCTCGTCACCTGTCAGGCGTACCGTCACCCATCGTTGCTGGCGAAGATGGCCGCGACGGTAGACCGCGTGAGCGACGGCCGCCTCGACCTCGGAGTCGGCGCGGGGTGGTACCGGGACGAGTTCGAGCGCTTCGGCTACGAGTTCCGCGAACCGCCCGCCGCGCGCATCGAACGACTGCGCGAAACGGTCGAGATTCTTCAGGGGTTGTGGACGAACGAGACGTACACCCATCACGGCGACCACTTCGATGTGGACGACGCGTTCTGTCGTCCGAAACCGGTGCAGGACCCGCACCCGCCCATCTGGGTCGGCGGCGGGGGGGAGCAGTTCACCCTGCGGTACACGGCCGAACTGGCCGACGGGTGGAACTACGGAACCCTCGACCCCGACGGCTTTGCCGAGAAGTTGGCGGTGCTCCGGAACCACTGTGCGGACGAGGCCCGCTACGACGACATCACCAAATCCGCGGAACTGTTCGCGTTCGTCGCCGACTCACGGGGCGAGGCGGTGGAAAAGCGCGACCGGTTCGCCGAGCGCCACCTGCCGGATGAACCGAGCGAACCGCGGGAGTTCTTTCTCTCGGGCTACGTGGAAACGGCGTTGGTCGGCACGCCGGACGAGATTCGGGCGGAACTGGAGCGTTACGAGGCGGTCGGGATGGAGGCGTTCATGCTGAGCGTCCCGGACGCGCCGCGCGACGACAGCGTGGCCCTGCTCGCCGACGAACTCGTTTGAATCGACGGTCGGCGGAACTCCTTTCGACTACACCTCGTGATAGCTCCGTACGGATACCGTCCCGTCGTCCGCTATCCTGAACTCGGTGAACGAACGCCTATCTCCCTCGACGACCGGGAGTTCGACCGTTCGAGTCACCCGCTCGCCGTCCACGGTCAGTCGGAGGGTGTATCGTCCGGAGCGGTTCAACGTGGACAGCGGTTCGGACGAGTCTGCCGAGAGACGGAACGATTCGTTCGACGGTCGCTCGCCGTCGGCTTCGATGACGAACGCGATATCGTGTGACGCGTCGTCGGAGTTGACTATCGAGACGCGATGGTCGGGGAACTCGTTTCGCGGCGAGGCACAACCGGACAGGAGCGGAACTGCCAGCAGCAAACCGGTACAGAGGAGCAGGGTTCGACCGTCGAGCGAGGGCATGAAAATCGACTACTCATGACGTGATAAATGTCTTCTGGAAAACACGTGCTTTGCATGAAATATAGGGGATAACCCCCGGTTCGAGCTCCGAAAATGAAGCGGGAACCGGTCCTTTCCGGGCTTCTACGCCATCATCCGCCGACAGCTTTCCGCACAGTCTTCGAGCACGTCGGCACAGACCTGACAGTGGTCGTGATCGTGCTGGGAACACTCCGCGGCGCACTCCTCGCAGGCACCGGCGCAGGCTTCGGCGAGTTCCGCGCCATGAACCGCACGTGCATCGACGCGAGGTCGGCCACGTCGCGACAGAGGCGGATACACCGCGCCATTCCCTCTCCTTTTTCGGCACACTGGTCCGCACACCACTCGCAGTCTTAGGTTGCCTCGAAACAGTCGTTGATGCAGTTGTCTATCTCGGCGTCGAGATGGAACGATTTCGGTCAGAGCCATGAAACGACCGACTGCGGAACGCCGAGTGTCTATTCCGGTTGCTCACGCAACCGGCTTTTGGGACTTCGAACGAACAGCCAGAGGCCTGCAAGAAAGACGAGGAGGGCGACACACCCGAACGCGAGATGCCATCCGGCCACCCAGTAGGGGAGTGCGACCACGTGCCGAGCGCTGTCGAGGAGATAACCGAAGACCGGCAGGTTCGTCGTTCCGACCCCGACGGTTCCCGTCTCACCCGTTGGCGGTCCGGCGGGGTATTCGCCGGGGTAGCGGTCCGCCTCGTAGGGAAGGGTGGGGACGCGGGCGCTCCAGACCATCTTCCCCGACTCGTTCAGTTCCACGACGCGGTTGTTCCTGCTGTCGGTGACGAGCGTGTGGCCGTTCGGGAGGCGGTCCGCGTCCCGCGGCCAATCGAATCCGATGCCGCCCGCGCCGTGGGCCTGCCACGCGATTTTCCACGTTCCGTCGATCCGGTGGAGTTCGACCACGCGATCGTTCTCGCTGTCGGCGACGAGGATGGCATCCTTCGAGAGATACTGGGGGTTGTGCTGCTTGTTCAAGCGTCGCCAGTTCCCGTCACCGTTCACGACGTCGACGACGCCCTCCCCGCGCTGGAGGACGACGAGTTGGTTCGCGTTTCGGACGCTGACGAGGTAGCGCCCCGGCCCGATTCGGTCTACGTCGTTGATGTGAAGCCAATCGGTTCGCGTCGGGTCCGACGGCGGGTCGTACCGTTCGCTCGCGTTCCACTGCCACGTTATCGTCCCGTTGGGTGCGAGCGTGAACACCCGCTCTTGGTCCATATCCGCCACGAGGAGATCCCCCGAGGGAAGCAGATCAGCGTCGTGCATCTCGCTGTTCCGTCCGGAGCGGACGGGAAACGTCCACTCGTAGACGACGTGCGGCGAGGGCTTCGGGTCGATGACCCGCACGCCGGTTCGGGCACACGGCGACTCGTAGGGACCGCAGTTCCGATAGCCGTTATCGATGAACGACGCGAGAACCGTTCCGTTCTGGAGCCACGACACGTCGTGATAGCCGTTGGCGTGACCGTACTGCCAGAGCACGTCTCCATGGGTGTCGAGGGCGACGACCCGGCCGTCGGTCGTCGTGGACTGGACGCCGACGACGGTTCGGTCGGAAACGGTCGGGGACGAGACGTTCGAAATCGGCGGCGTAACGGCGGCGCTGACGACGAGCGTGAGGACGAAGCCGAGGACGGCGATCCCCATCAACGCCGCACCGAGCCGACGCGAACCGGAGGGAACGGAAACCACGGGAGGAGAAGATACCGTCGCGGGCGGGAAAACCGTACCGGAGGGAGCGCGTCCGAACACGTCCGAGCGCCCGACGTTTTCGCGCCGAATCCACACCGTTTTAGTCTCCGTCCGACCCACTGTCGCACATGAATTCGGTTCTCGCCTTCGGGGGTGTCCGCCGTGAGTGAGGGCGGCATCGTCGGGGAGTTCCTCTCGCTCAAGGCCGAGACGGACGCGGACGTGTTGACGATGCAGGTCGGCGACTTCTACGAGTTCTTCGCGGACGACGCGGAGTTCGTCGGCGACGTCCTCGATTTGAACATCTCGAAGAAGTCCAGCCACGGCAGCAGCTATCCGATGGCGGGCGTCCCGCTCTCGGAACTGACGCCGTACGTCAAACAGTTGGTCGAACGCGGCTACCGCGTGGCCGTGGCCGACCAGTACGAGACGGACGGCGGCCACGCCCGACGGATTTCGCGGGTCGTGACGCCCGGCACGCTGCTCGAAACCTCCTCGGCGGACGCCCAGTACCTCGCGGGAATCGTCCGCGTGGACGACGGCTACGGGTTGGCGTTCGCCGACGTGACCACGGGGAAATTCCTCGTCAGCGCCGTTTCGGGACCCGACGCGGAGTCGAAGGCGTTGACGGAACTGTACCGGTTCGACCCCGCCGAAGTCCTTCCCGGCCCGGAGATTCGGAACGACGATTCGTTCCTCGAACGGGTGCGCGACCGGACCGACGCCTCGCTGTCGGTCCACGACGCGAACGCCTTCGCGCCCGGCAAGGCCGCACACCTCACCCGCGAGCAGTTCGGGAAGGAAACGCTGTCCAGCCTCGGACTCGATTCGGGCGACGGCGCGGAGGTACGGGCGGCGGGCGCGGTCCTCTCGTACGTCGAGGAGACCGGCGCGGGCGTCCTCGGGTCCATGACGCGGTTGCAGTCCTACCACGCCGACGACCACGTGGAACTCGACGCGACGACCCAGCGCAACCTCGAACTCACCGAGACGATGCACGGCGACCGCAAGGGGTCGCTGTTCGAGACGGTGGACCACACGAAGACGAGCGCGGGACGTCGGTTGCTGAAGGAGTGGCTCCAGCGCCCCCGCCGTTCCCGCGACGTGCTCCGGGAACGACAGTCGAGCGTCGCCGCCTTCGCCGAGTCGGCGCTCGCCCGCGAGGAGATTCGAGAGACGCTCGCGGACGCCTACGACCTCGAACGGTTGGCGAGCAAGGCGGTGTCGGGGAGCGCCGACGCCCACGACCTGCTGCGGGTTCGGGACAGCCTTGCCGTCCTCCCGTCCGTCGCGGACGCCATCGCGAACGCGCCGTCGTTGTCGAGTTCGCCGCTGTCCGAACTCGTCTCCCACCCCGACCGCGAGGGAGCGGAGCGATTGCGCGAGGAGTTAGCCGAAGCGGTGGCCGAGGACCCGCCGAACACGGTCACGCAGGGGGGTCTGTTGCGCCGCGGCTACGACGCGGAACTGGACGAAATAATCGACAAGCACGAGGAGAATCTGGAGTGGTTCGACACGTTGGCGGGGCGCGAGAAGTCCCGAACCGGCATCTCGCACCTACAGGTGGACCGCAACAAGACGGACGGCTACTACCTGCAGGTCGGGAAGTCGGACACCGACAAGGTTCCCGAGGAGTACGAGGCCGTCAAGACGCTGAAGAACTCCGAGCGGTACGTCACCGACGAACTCCGGGAGCGGGAACGGGAGGTCCTGCGACTCGAAGAGCGGCGCGGCGAACTGGAGTACGAACTGTTCGGGGAACTCAGGAATCGAGTAGCCGAGCACACGGAACTGCTACAGGACGTGGGACGGACGCTGGCCGAGTTGGACGTGCTGGCGAGCCTCGCCGTCCACGCCGTCGAAAACGGCTGGGTACGGCCGGAACTCGCCGAGTCGGGACTCGACATCGAGCAGGGTCGCCACCCTGTCGTGGAGCGAACGACGGAGTTCGTCCCGAACGACGTTCGGATGGACGACGACCGCGAGTTTCTCATCGTCACTGGACCGAACATGAGCGGGAAATCCACCTACATGCGGCAGGTCGCGCTCATCACGCTGCTGGCACAGGTCGGCAGTTTCGTCCCCGCGCGGTCGGCCCGCATCGGCGTTGTCGACGGCATCTTCACCCGCGTCGGGGCGTTGGACGAGTTGGCACAGGGGCGTTCGACGTTCATGGTCGAGATGCAGGAGTTGAGCAACATCCTCCATTCGGCGAGCGAGGAATCGCTCGTCATTCTGGACGAGGTGGGACGGGGCACGGCGACCTACGACGGGATCTCCATCGCGTGGGCGGCGACGGAGTACCTGCACAACGAGGTCAGGGCGAAGACGCTCTTTGCGACCCACTATCACGAACTGACGACGCTGGCGGACCACTTGGACCGCGTCGAGAACGTCCACGTGGCGGCAGATGAGCGGGACGGGGACGTGACCTTCCTCAGGACCGTCCGCGACGGCCCGACCAACCGCTCCTACGGGATTCACGTCGCCGACTTGGCGGGCGTGCCGATGGCCGTCGTGGAGCGCTCGCGGGACGTCCTCGACAAACTCAGGCAGGAGAAGGCCATCGAGGCCCGCGGGTCGGGGTCGAACGGGTCGGTGCAGGCGGTGTTCGACCTCGGGTCGGGAGGGTTCGAGACGAACGGAGCGGACGAGAGCGAGGCGAGAAGCGATGGGATGCACGACGACGAGGAGTCGAACGCGCCCGACTCCGCGCTCGACCCCGAAACCGAGGCCGTGCTCTCGGAACTCACGGGCGTCGAAGTCGCCGACATCTCGCCCATCGAGTTGATGTCGAAGGTACGGGAGTGGCAAAAGCGAGTCGGGAACTGACCGACGCCCGAGGTGGCGGCGATTCGAGGGAGCGACGAAGCGTGGTGACGTATCCACGGACCGTTCGAAAAATACGGTGAAATGTTGACAGTCGAACTGCGCTAAACGCGGGCGAATCCCGCTACCGGGAAATTATTCGCCGGACGAGTAGTTGACAGTGACCCACGTGACGCCGTAGATGTCGTCCCAGTCCTTGTCCTTGTCCATCAGCAGGACCATCAGTTCGACCTCGCCGTCCTCGGCACCGGCCTCTTCGAGACCGCCGGGGCGGATGTCGATGGTGAACTCGCCGTTCTCGTCGCGGGAGACGTCGGACCGCTCGATGAGCGTTCCGTCGGTACGAGTGAAGCGCGACCCGTTGTCGAGCGACCCGTCGACGTACACGAGGAAGAACGGTTCGCCGTTCACCGTCCCGTGTTCCGCGGGGTCGACGTGGTGCATGTCCGTGTTGGCTTTCACTTTCAGGTCGAAGTTGGAGTAACCGCCGTTCGCGGATTTCGTGTTCACGACCGAGACGCTCTCGATCCAGTTACCGCCGTCCTCCGATTCCATCTTGTTCTGGAGTGGGGTGTTGGGGGATTGCGGTTCGGACCACGACGATTCCGCGGTCGTGGTCGCTTCTGTCGTCGTCGCCGTCGTGGTCGCTTTTGACGTCGTTTGTGACGTCGTCGTGGTTTCTTCCGCCGAGTCGGTAGTGTCGGCGTTCTCTTCGGTCGTCGATGTGGCCGCGGTCGATGTCGCGACCGTCGTCGTTTCCGTGGGGTTTTCCATGGACGATGTCGTGCTGGCCGTTCCGTCGTCGCTGCCGGTGAGCGACGAGCAACCTGCGACAGCCACGCAGAGGACCAACAGGAGTGTAATGGTCGTTCTCTTCATGTAGTTGCGAATGACCTCGGACTGGAATTCACGCATGGACCCATAACTTTGCCACATTGTTTCGTTAGTTGTACAGAGTTAAGTATGAAATACACATCGGGTAATCGAACAGCGAGAGTCGATTTCGTACCGTGTGGTGAAACGATTCCGGAACGGTGGTATCCGTCTCCCCTCGCTTGTTCTAATAGGTGACTAATCGAAAAATATGGATGACATATGAACGGCCCAATGATTCCGAGCCGACCGTTTTAGTGTCGTTAAATCTGAGTTTCCGCGTCCGATCGAACGCCGTCGAACGGCGTCATGGGGATGGTTCAGCGAGACGAATAGTACCACAATTCCGTTAGGTCTGTCGGTCGTCAGACCTCCGCGTCGTTACCGATCGCATCGAGGGTCGAACGAACGGGTCCGAACGGCGTACGTCCGACCCCGCACTCGAGCGGCGGAAAACTGGAAAGAACACGTACAGGAGATTCTCTTCAGGGTTCGAAAACCCGGAATATTTATCTGAAAGAATTCCAATTCATACAGTATGACTTCGGGACTCCAGTTTCGGGGGGACGATACGGATTCGAACTTTCACGTGTGGTTACAGCAATTGAAACGGCGCGGGAGCAACCTCCTCGTAACCGGGAACGTCCCCGACTCGATTTCCGCAAAGGCCGCGCGCGCGCTGTTCGGGCACGGACGAAAGCGATATCGAATCTTGGCGCTCATCGATCGAACCATCGATAGCCCAGAATCCCGATTTCCCGAACATGCGTCCGTCGCGGATACGACGACGTGGGTCATCGACCAGCGAAACGGGGAACGGTCGATTCCGGCCGCTGCGTCGTCCGCTGCGTCCTATCTCGACCCGCCCAGAAAGGACAACATCCATCAACTCGGGGAGGAGATTCAGACGGCTATCGGCTTTTACGAGGAGCACGAAAACGGACTCGATCCCGCCCAACTTCGGGTCGGTATCGACTCGCTCTTTCCGCTCATCCAGCGAGACGAGGGGGCGACGAAACGGATCCTCCGAACCCTCACCGCGACGGTCCGTGGAGTGAGCGGAATGGCACATTACCACCTTCGAGTCCGGGACGAAGAACCCATCGTAGAGGAACTGACGCCGCTGTTCGATGCACGAATCGAACTCCGTCGAAAGCCGGGGCTGAAGCCCGAACAGCGCTGGCACGTTCCCGAACTGGAGAAGACGACGGTGTGGATAGAGCTGTAATCACCGCGAGACATGATAACAGATTGATATGGAGTTCGATACCCTCGATCGGCGCTCCGGGATCGCCATCTTCGACCCAGTGGAGAACGTCCGATTCGAACTGTACACGGAGAATCGTCCGTCGATAGAACCAACCGAGACGGCCGGATTTTACTTTCCCATCGATGCGGCGGTCGGGTTCGAAACCGGCGCGATCGAGGTTCCGAACCACCTCTCGGTCGTCGTCCGCACCCAAGACGGGTCCATAGTCACGGATGCGACGACGTTCGACGGACTGTCCCTCCCCTTCGACGCCTACCTCCTCGAAGTGCAGAGCACGCCGATGAAACTGTACATCGCGGTCGAGGGTTCTCTGTCGCTCGACCACGGCGAAACGTCCGCGATGATTCGTTTCGACGAGCGTCGCCGGGTGCGAATCGGTGCACGGTCGTTTCACGACCAACCGGCGGGGACCATCACCGTTACCGACGACATCGAGGACGCGATGGCCGCCCTCTCGTTGCTCGGGTCGGCGCTGAAGACGACCTCCTGTGAGCGGTCGTTTCCGACGCTTCGCGGACATCCACCGGTCATCGAGTTCGGAGAGTCCTTCGACGTCCCGAGCGACATCGAGCGCCCGGAAACGGGCGTCGAACTCGTCGTGCCGCCCGAACGACAGTACGTGTATCCCGCCGCGTCGCTGGCGTACTATCTCGGCGCGGAACTCGTCGCCGGGGGAGCGCCACGATTGCGGGTCGGTGAGTTCGAACACTCCCTTTCCGGACCGGACGGGTACGAAGCCGCGGTCAACCGCACCCTCCGACAGGTGTTCTTCCTCGACTGTCTCACCCGGACGGAAGGATACTACCCGGTGGAACTGCACGAGCGCGAACGGGTCGAGCCGTTAGTGGACCTCGATTTCACGGCGTTGTACGGTCAGCCGTTGGCGAAACAGCTCCCGGAGTACCTCTCGATTCCGTTCGAAACGCTCCGACCGCACGTCCCCGACTGGCATCTCACGACGGACGTGGTTCCGACGGTGGAGACGCTTCCCGCGCTCCCGTACTTCGCGGACGAGTTGTCGCTGCTGCGGACGCCACGGGACCCCGCGACGTACACGTCACGACCCAAGCCGAAGATGTTCGACGACTTTACGCGAACGGCGGCGGTCGCGGCGGGCGACTTCACGAGAAGCACCGCCGACGCGTGGGACTGGGGCGAGGACGAACTGTTTCAAATCGAGAGGGCGGATACCATCGAACACGCGTGGGTCGGCAACGGCTATCCCATCGGGGCGAACAAGGTGTCGATAGAATCCCTCCGTCAGCGGGTCGATTACACCGCGCCGGACGATTCGGCGCTGAAGGTCCACGTCGTCTGCAACGACGTGGCGATGGACGAGGAGAACGTCGTGGGGCAGTTCTACGGGCTTCGGGATTTCGTCGCCTTCGACGTGTCGATTCACGAGGAGACGACGACGGACGAACTGGCGACCCTGTTCCAGTCCGAGGCCGACTTCATCCACTACATCGGCCACGTGGACGACAGCGGGTTCCACTGCACCGACGGCTGTCTCGACGCGAACACGCTCCCCGAGGTCAACGTCGATGCCTTCCTGCTCAACGCCTGCCGGTCCTACCGGCAGGGAACGGCCCTCGTCGAAAAGGGGAGCAAGGGCGGCGTCGTCACCCTCGCGGAGGTCATCAACTCCTCGGCGACGAAGATCGGACGCTCGCTCGCCAGACTGCTGAACTGCGGGTTCTCGCTCCGGAGCGCCCTCAGCATCGCAAAGGAGGAGTTGGCCGGCGGCGTGGAGTACATTACAGTTGGTGACGGCGGGGTGACGCTGTGTCAGAGCGAGAGTGGCGCACCAACGATGTTTCGGGTTTCCCGTGATGGTGAAGAATTTTTGCTTGAACACAGTCTTTTCCCAACAGCGAACTACGGGTTGGGGTCGATCACCTCATCAGAGGTAGAACAGTTCAGAACCAGGTATCTTGCTTCGGATTCGTTTATGCAATTTCGGTTGTCAGCTGACGAATTTGAACAGTCATTGGAACTCGAACTATTACCCGTCAAAATCGATGGGGAACTCTATTGGAGCGACGAACTTTCCATTGATGATGTGTAGGTTCTACGGACCATTTATCGTATTTGCTGACGCCGCCATAACGTTCCCCGCCTGTAAGAGGAGCGTACAGATGGCGAACAGGACGCCGATCATTCGTGGGTGCTGTGCTAGATATCGTTGCAGTTTATCCTCTGACATGCGATTAAATGAACCCCGTGTGTGTACATGCCCTTTTCTTAAAGGTACATACCTATGGAATATAGAAATAAACCGAGAACAATACGACAGAAGTTTGAGTATGTGCTCGATTATCGAGGGAACTGCCAGTGTGAACCGATTTGTTCGAAACGTTCCACGGAGTTCGACAACATCATCAATCAAATGGTGAATAATCCAGATATCCACACCGAGGAAGAACGTTCTCGTATGCGGAAACGAAATCCAGTCACGCGAATCCTCGCATGAAAAACTACGAGTAGTACGCTCGGTTATCGTTTCATAACAGTCCGTCGCCCGTGGCACCACACGCCACCTCTCCGTGGTGCCGACCACAACACCACCCATGAAACGGTATCCATCGACGCCGAACGCCGACGACGCGCCCGCCCTGTTCGAACGAGGCCACCTTTGGATTCAGGAGAAGATAGACGGGGTCAGCGTCCGCTTCCAGTTACAGGAGTCCGGCGTGATTCGGGTCGGCGACCGGGAACGCGTCTACGACTCCGAGGAGATACCCGCTCCCCTCCAGCATCTGACTCGGCATCTCCGGGAGAACCTCGACCGCGAGGCGTTGCGCGCCGCGGTCGGCGACGTCGAATCCGTCGTCTTCTTCGGCGAAGCGACGGTCAAGTGCGGCATCGACTACGAGTGGGAGCGCATACCGTCGTTTCTGGGGTACGACATCTGGGACGGAGACGACGGGCGGTTTCTCCCGCCGGATGCCGTCGAAAAGGTGTACGAACGTCTCGGACTCCACGCCGTAAACGCCCTCCAGAAGGAGGTTCGAGCGGTCGATTTCGATCCGGATAGCTGCGAGATTCCCCGTTCGAACTGGTACGACGGGACGGCAGCGGGCGTCGTCCTCCGAAACAAGACGGGCGAGCGGGCGGAACTCTCGGACCCGAACGCGGGAACGACGGCGGACGCGGAACCGATGCGGTTGCCCGCCGACGAGGCGGCAAAGGAACTCGCGACCGACCGCCGATTTCGACGCGTCGCGGCGGACGTCGAAGCCACGAATCGGGGAGTCACGGTCGATACCCTGTACGACCGCGTGTTCGAGGACATCGTCCGGGAGGAACACGACCGACTGTTTCACGACGCCGCCCAGTTCGATGAGCAGACGTTTCGGTCCGAACTCGCGGCGCTCACGGGCGAGTTCGTGGCGAAGCGGTCGGCGTAGTCGCCCGATTCGATGGCGGTTCGATCGTGAAGCCGGTCGCCGATAGGGGTGGACTCCCGTTCCATTCGGGCGTTCGTTTGGATTTTATGGAGACCCCCGGTCGAAAGTCGTACTTCGGAGGCGCGACGAGCAGTGGATTCATGCCTGTGCCGCCCATTCTATCCCCAACGACCCTCGCTATCGAGGGGGATGGTTCAATGACGTCATTTCCCGACAAACGGACGTCGAAGAACGTCGGCGGGTTCGATGCGCTCGTGTCGAGTTTCGGTGATGATTCTCGGTCGCTCGCGAAACTGTTCTCGGCGTTGGACGACACGGTGTTCGCGTTCGCGTTCCGGCACGAGGAACCCCTCTCGTGGTGGTCCGATCGCGTGACCGACCTGACCGCTCGTTCCGATACCGACCTCGCCGCACGGCGGGCCGGGACCCTCGTGGCCGAGTCCGACCGCGAACGCTTCGACGCCGCGTGTGAGACGGCGCTCGATGACGGCAACGCCACCGCCTCCGTCGCCTTCGCCACGGCGGATGGGCGGGAACGCTTCGGGGACTGCCGCTTGGTTCGGCTCCCCGAAAGCGACTGCCTCTTCGTCGCCGTTGAACTGAACGAACCATCCGAACGGACGGCGCGTGAGCGCGACCTCGAACGGTACGAAACGATGTTCGACACCGTCGACGACGGTATTTACGCGCTGGACGACGAGTTCTATCTTCTCGCCGTCAACGAGGCGATGGAGGAGTTGACGGGGTACGAGCGGGACGAGCTCGTCGGCGCACACGGCTCCCTCATCTCGGACGAGGAAACCGTCACTGAAGCGTTTCGGCAGCGTGAACTCCTCCTCGACGGAGAGAAGGAGGTCGGCACGTACGAAATCGAGATTCGGACGGCCGACGGAGAGACGGTTCCCGTCGAAGTGCGATTCACGTCGCTGCCGTCCGAGGACGGCACGTTCGAGGGAACGGTCGGAGTCATGCGCGACATATCCGAACGGGTCGAGCGCGACCGGCGTCTCCAACTCGAACGCGACCGAGTCGCGGCGTTGTTCGAGGATTCGGGCGACGCGACCGCCTACTGCGAGTACGAGGGAGACGTTCCGACGATCAGAGCGGTGAACGCCGCGTTCGAGCAGACGTTCGGCTACCCCGAAGACGAGATGGTCGGTCGCTCGATAGACGACGTCGTTCTGCCGACGGAACTCGCCGCGGAAGGGAAAGCCATCAATCGCCGGGTGAAGGAAGGCGAGTACATCGAGGACGAAGTCAGACGCGAGACGGCCGACGGCGTTCGGGACTTCTTCTTGCGGTCGATTCCGATTCACCCCGGCGAATCCGGCGAGCGGTCCTACGCCGTGTACACCGACATCACCGAGCGGAAAGAGCGCAAGCGCGAACTCGAAGAGACCAAAACTCGCCTCGAATCGGTCGTCGAGAACGTTCCGGTCATCCTGTTCGCGCTCGATGCCGACGGGCGGTACACCCTTTCCGAAGGTCGCGGATTGGCGACATTCGATGAATCCCCGGGCGTGGCCGTCGGTGAGTCGACTTTCGACCGCCTCTCCGGGTATCCCGACATCATCGCCGAGGTGCGGCGAGCGCTCGCGGGCGAACGCGTCAACGCGGTGCACGAGTTGGGGGGCCTGTATTTCGAGACGTGGTATCAACCGATGTGCGACGAGGACGGCGAGGTGACGGGGGTCATCGGCGTTTCGATGGACGTCACAGCACGGATGCGCCACGAGCAGGCGCTCACGGCGCTACACACCGCGACACAGGAGATGCTCGAAGCGTCCTCGACGGAGGAAGTGGCACGAATCGCCGCCGCCGCGGGTGCGTCGGTGCTCGACCTTCCCGGCGTCGTCGTCTTCCTCTTCGACGAGGAAACGAACAGGCTGGTCCCGGCGGCCTATTCGGACGACGTCCCATCGCTCGTCGGACCGCCGGTTCCCTTCGAAGCGGGCGAGAGTATCGCGTGGCAGGTGTTCGCCACGGGGGAGACGAAGGTGTTCGACGACGTTCGCGAGTCCGAGCACGTGTACAACCCGGAGACGCGCCTCAGAAGCGGACTGTACGTCCCGCTCGGGAATCACGGGGTGTTCACGTCCATCGACGACGAACCGGGGACGTTCGAAGCGGACGCCGTCGAACTGGCCACCCTCTTCGCTGCGACGACGCAGGCCGCACTCGACCGGGTGAGTCGAGAGACCGCACTCCGCGAACGGGAGCGCGAACTCGAAGAACAGGCTGCACGCCTCGAACGACTCCACGAAACGACCGAACTGCTCCGCGACATCGAACACCTGCTCGTCCTCGCGGACTCGCGCTCGGACGTCGTGGACGAGGTGTGTGAGCGTCTCGCCGCGACCGACCGATTCTCCATGGCGTGGGTCGGCACCTTCGACGAGGCGGCATCGAAGGTCGTCCCGGAGGCGTGGTCCGGCATGGAGCGTGGATATTTGGACAGCGTTTCCTTGGAGCTCGAGACGGACTCGACGGCGGTGGAACCGGCGGTGAGGACGGTGAAAGACGGCACCCTCACGACCGTGACGAACGTCGCCGGGGGCGTGCAACGCGAGGCGTGGCGGTTCGAAGCGCTCACGCGAGGCTATCAGTCGGTTATCGGAATCCCGCTCGTCTACCGGGAGTACTCCTACGGCGTTCTGATGGTGTACGCGACGCGCTCGGACGCGTTCGACGCGCTCTCACGGGCGGTGTTCGCCGAACTCGGTGAGACCATCGCGTACGCCATCGACGCCCTCGAAACGAAGCGTGGCCTGTTGACCGACCGGAGTATCGAACTCGACTTTCGGGTCAGCGGTTCCGACGACTTGCTCCAACGACTCGCTACGGGCCTCGACTGCCGAGTCACCTACGAGGGAATCGTCAACGACGAGGAGACGGACCACCTCTTCATCACCGTTCACGGGGCGGATGTCGATGCAGTCGAGGCGTATCTGGACGAGGTCATCACGGTGGAACGCAGTCGCCCCGTCACCGAACGCGACGACGAGGTGCTGTTCGAAATCGCGGCGTCCGAGCCACTCATTCCGTCGGTGTTTGGAGAACGTGGTGCGGTACCCGAGTCGATAACCGCTACCGAGGACGGCATTCGAGCGGTCGTTACGGTCCCGCCCACGACGGAGGTCCGGGAACTCGTCGAGACGCTCCGAACGCGCTATTCGGGGCTCAAACTCGCCGCACGGCGCAACCGTGAACGGCCGGTGCAGACAGTTCAAACCTGCCGTGCGGCCTTCGAAGAGGGTCTCACCGACCGGCAGCGACAGGTGTTGAAGACGGCCTACCTGAGCGGCTATTTCGACTCCCCTCGCGGCACCACCGGGCAGGAAGTAGCGAAATCGCTCGACATCACGCAGCCAACGTTCATCAACCATCTCCGAATCGCCCAACGGAAGTTGTTCGACCGGCTATACGAAGTCGAGTAGCTAGGTATCTAGCGTCGGCCTCGCCGTGGTACTGCATAGCTAGCTGGAACCCCTTTACGGATACTTGTCCTGCCTCCGGTCGTGGAACGCATGAGTGAACGAGGAACCACCGCCACGATATCGATTAAAAACGGGCGTGTCAGCGAGGCCGTGATACGTGCCGTCGCCGACGTCGCCAAATCCGATCCCGCCCGTATCACGCCGCTGTACGACATCATCGATCCGGACGCGCTCGACAGGCTATTCCGGCCGACCCCGTCGGTAACGAGGAACGTCGAGTCCAGCGTCTGCTTTACGATGGCCGGTTGCGAAGTAGTGGTTTCGGACAACCGAACGGTGACTGCCACGCTCCTCTCGCAAGTAGAGGCATGAGCGACACCCCCGGAATAGAGGAACGGGATAGTCGTCGTGACGACGCCGTCACTCGGTCCGTGACGCCCGTCTGTTCCCACTGTAATACGCCCATCGACACCACCACGTGGTATCCCATCGTCACGGAAACGAAAGAGGACGGATCGGTCGTTCTCCACTCGTTCTGCGACGAGACGTGTCAAGCGGCGTGGAGCGGTCGATGAACCTCCACTCGGCGTCCCCAGCGATTCGCTCGATGGCGACGCTCTCACCCCCTCCCCAACCATGACGACCACCAGCGACGAACGAACGGAAGAACTCCAGTGTACCGAATACTCCGACGGTTCGGGTCGAGTCGTGATGATGTACGACCCCGAGAACTCGAACGCGTGGATTCGCTCCTGCGTGACAGCACCCGTCGAACGCTGACCGCCGTCCGATAGCGGCCGGTCGGGTCGGCCACCGACGGCAGCGAGTCGGAGATTATCGCGTGATTTCCATCCCGAGCGCTTCTCCGGCGACGATCCAGTCCTCGTCGCCGAGGCTGTAGTGGCGAACCTCCGGCGTCGTCCACGACCCGTCGACGTAAACGGCGCTGATTTCACAGCGTCGAATCCCCTCGTGTCGCGGTTCGATTTCGAGGCGGAAGCGGTCGTTGGGCATGTAGTCGATGGGACTGGCCGGGCCTTCGAACGCCTGTCCGTCTTCGAGTTCGATTCGGACGTGGTTCCCCAACGTCACGATTTCCAGCGTTTCGGTAAACGACTCCATAGTAAGAACGTACACGCGACGGACGCGAGTAAACGTTGCGATTTTATTATTATTATTCGTTATGAATAGGCGGGCGAACGGACACACGAACCTTGATTACGCCGGGACGAAACGGTTCCAGAAATGAGCGACGGGGAGACGAACATCCGGGCGCTTTCCGAGACGACGATTCGGCGAATCGCGGCGGGAGAGGTGGTCGAACGGCCGTCCTCGGTGGTCAAGGAACTGGTCGAGAACAGCCTCGACGCCGACGCCTCGCGGATTTCGGTGCGGATCGGCGGCGGCGGAACGGAGCGAATCGCGGTCACGGACGACGGCGTCGGGATGAGCAGGGAGGACGTTCAGGTCGCCGTCGAGGAGCACACGACGAGCAAGATTCGGGACATCGACGACCTCGAATCGGGAGTCACGACCCTCGGCTTTCGCGGCGAGGCGCTGTACACCATCGGCGGCGTGTCGCGGACCGAAATCCGAACGAAACCGAGGGGCGGTGACACGGGGACCGAACTCCGTCTCGTCGGCGGCGACGTGGAGGGACTGGGTCCGGCGGGGTGTCCGGAGGGAACGACGGTGGAAGTGAAAGACCTCTTTTTCAACACCCCCGCGCGACGGAAGTATCTGAAGGCCGATTCCACGGAGTTCGCGCACGTCAACCGCGTCGCTACGCAGTACGCGCTGGCGAACCCGGACGTGGCGTTCTCGCTGGAACACGACGGGCGCGAGGTGTTCTCGACCACTGGACAGGGAAACCTCCAGTCCGCGATTCTGTCGGTGTACGGTCGGGACGTCGCCACGTCGATGATTTCGGTGGACGGCGGGGATGCCGTGGACGTTTCGGGCTACGTCAGCCACCCCGAGACGACCAGAAGCACCCGCGAGTACGTCGCAACCTACGTGAACGGTCGGTACGTGCGCTCGTCGGTGGTTCGGGACGCCATCCTCGACGCCTACGGCAACCAACTCGCGCCCGACCGCTACCCGTTCGCGGTTCTCTTCCTCGACGTGCCCGGCGACTCCGTGGACGTGAACGTCCATCCGCGAAAGATGGAGGTCAGGTTCGGCGACGAAACGCGGGTGAAGACGGCGGTTCGCGACGCCGTCACGGACGCCCTCCTCGACGATGGACTCATCCGGGCGTCCGCCCCGCGTGGTCGCTCCGCGCCCGACGAAACGAACGTGACCCCCGAACCCGTCCAGTCGGAACTGGGGGAGGAAGAAGACGGGAGCGAAGGGGGGAAAGACGAGAAAGACGGGAGCGAAGGGACGATGGACGCGGAGGCGGCCGATTCGGAGACGACCCCACAACCGGGGCCGCGGGACGTCTCGTCCGGCCCCCAGCGTACCGAACCCGGAAACGCAAGCGCGACACGCTCGGGCCGAACGGAGTCGGCTAGCGACGATGCAGCCACTGAAGGTGCCGCGACGGAATCCCGAACGGGGTCGGTGTCCGGCGGCGATTCGGCGACGAAGGGGACTCCGACGGACGATATCCCGGCGAACGAGCAGCGTTCCGCGGCGGAAACATCGATGGGCGAGCGTTCGCCGGATATTCCTCTATCTCGCGATCCGGAACGGAAGTTCAGTGCGGCGACGGCCGCGACGACGCTCCCCGAGACGGACGAGGCGGAGACGGGGGGAACGGACGAACGCTCGTTCGAGCGACTGCCGAGCATGCGGGTTCTCGGGCAACTCCACGACACCTACGTCGTCGCCGAAACCGAGGACGGGTTGGTGCTCATCGACCAGCACGCCGCCGACGAGCGGGTGAACTACGAACGGCTCTGCCGACAGTTCGCGGGCGAGACGACCACGCAAGTCCTCGCGTCATCGGTCGAACTCGAACTGACGGCGGCCGAGGCGGCGCTGTTCGAGGAGTATCGAGAGGCACTGGCGCGACTGGGGTTTCACGCCGCGCTCGTCGGGGACAGGTGCGTCGAGGTGACGACGGTTCCCGCCGTCTTCGAGAAGACGCTTTCGCCGGACCTCCTGCGGGACGTCCTCTCCGAGTTCATCTCGACCGATTCGGAAACCGAGACCACGTCCGCGGAGGCGGTTGCGGACGAACTCATCTCCGATTTGGCGTGTTATCCGTCGATAACCGGCAACACGTCGCTCCGGGAGGGGGACGTGGTGAGCCTCCTCGCGGCGCTCGACGAGTGTGAAAACCCCTACGCCTGTCCGCACGGACGACCGGTGGTCATCGAGTTCAATCGCGGGGAGATAGAGGACCGGTTCGAGCGGGACTATCCGGGCCACGCCGGACGACGGGCAGAGTGAGCGGTCACAGTCCGAGTCGCCACGTGAAGACGAGGACGAGGACGACGTTCGTGACGAGATGGACGGTCATGGACGCTTCGAGTCCGTACCGCCAGTAGCACCATCCGAGGAGTACTCCGAAAACGCTGATACCGGCGAGCGTCACGCCCACGGAGAGCGGGGTAACGGCATTGGCCGCGAACAGCGGCGTCAGATGGATGAACGCGAACCCGACTGCGGACAGGACGATCGCGGCCCAGATTCCTCCGTTCGTCGGGTGGCCGTCTTCGGTTCGGGAAACGAACGTGCTGAGCCACGCGAGGAACGTCAGAAGGCCGAACCGCCAGAACACCTCCTCCGTCAACCCGCCGTACAGCGGCATGCCCACGAACCGAACGGGAAGCGAAAGCGACACCATGTCGGCGACGACATCGACGCCCACTCGCATCTGAATCGGACGCACGACGAACAGTTCGTACGTCGACAGGCAGATGCCGACAATCACACCGAGGACCACCATTCGGCCGATGCGGGAGCGTGTACGCGGACGAACCCCCTCTCCGGTCAACACGCTCTCGATGAGCGGTGCCCCGAAACCGACCTCGTTCGAAAGGCGAACACCGAGGAAGGAGGCGAAGAGGAGCAGAGCACCGAGGGGAGTTAGCGCTTTCAGCGGAGACGAACCGATCGAAAGCGCCGGTGCGTACGCGATGAGTCCCAATCCACCGATCGCGGTGGCGGTTCCGAACAGTCGGCCATCGAAGGTCGTGTGTCGTGTGGAATCGTCGTTCATTCGTTCTCGACGGAGTAGTTTCTCGGCGTGAGCAAGCGAACACTGCCGGATTTCCTCGGTCGATTTATAACGGTGTGCGGTGAGAAACCACCATGCGTTTCGTCACCGTCCGCTCGAAAACGAACGATGCCGCCCTCCATCCGGCGGAATGTGCGATGGCGCTGGACCCGGCGATAACGCGCGGTCGAATCCACCGCCTCGACCAATTGGACGACGGAACGACGGTACTCCTCTACGAGCTTCGGGGCGACCTCGATGGGGCGAAAAGGGTTCTCGAATCGAGTTCGAGCGTCCTCAGATGGGAGGTCTCGGGCAGCGAACGTGGGTTCGCGTACGTCCATTCGCGGCCGACCGAACCGGCGACGACGCTCCTCACGCTGCTCCGCGCGAACGACGTTATCCTCGACACGCCCGTCGAATACACGAGTGAAGGGTCGCTCCGTGTGACGCTCGTCGGTGCGGAGGACTCCCTCCATCGAGTGACCGCTGCCATCGCGGATATCATCGAAGTCGAGTTGGAGCGGACGGGAACGTATCAGCCGCAGTTGGAACAGCTCTCCGCAACGCTCACGAAACGGCAGGAACGAATCCTCTCGCTCGCCGTCGAACGAGGGTACTACGACGTTCCGAGACGAACTACCCAGAGAGAACTCGCGACCGAACTCGACGTGAGCGAATCGACAATCAGCGAACATTTTCAGAAGATAGAGGCGGCCATTCTCCCGTCGTTCGCGTTGTGACCGGGATGGACAGAATCTAAACCAGTTCCTTTTCGGACCCGTAAGGATAACGTTCATATCGGTTCGCCGAATGGAGCCACAGTATGGCACGCGGGACGAGTCAGGGAGGACTCACCGACGCAGTACGATACGACATCGCACAGTTACACACCGGATGGATGGGACTGTTCTTCCCGCGACAGAGACAGCAGGCCCACTCGGTCCTCGGAAAGTGGAAACCACAGAGCACGACGGGGAAAGTCGCCTACAGCGTCTGGAGCGTGGTCGGAACGCTCGTCGTCGCCCTGTTCTATCCGTTCGTCCTGTTCGGCTTCGCGGTGCGCTACTACACGAGCAAAATCGACCGAACGGCGGCGAGCCTCGGGGTACTCGGCGTCGTCTTGCTCTCGGCCGTCGTGTGGGGCGGGTTGGCCGCGGTGGCGCGGTATCGTTTCTCGACGGAAGGGTTCTACGCCGTCGCCGCCGCCGGTGGCGTGGCGACGGTCGCGGCGGCGTTTTCCTATCTGACGAGTCGATACGGTGGCCGAGTAACGACGGTGCTGTTCGCCTACCCGTCCGGCATGACGGCCATCTTCCTCCCGCCTGTCGTCGCGGCGCTGTACTCGCCGACGCTCTCGAACGTGATCTTCCCCAACAGCACGAACCTCGCGGTGTGGTTGCTGAACAACGTCCTCACCTACCGTGGCATCGACGAGATACTGCGGGCGCGCTTCGACCTCGAGGGACTCGCCTACGTCGGCATGTGGTTCGGCATCGCCGTGCCGGTCGGTTGGGTCCTCGGGTTCTTAGTCACGCTGGCGAATCTCATGCGCCCGAAATCGGCATAACGCTTTTCCTTCGGTCGGCGAACGGTTCGGTATGGAGTTCGACTTACCCGTAACTGTCGTAGCATTGCTGATAATCGTCGCTATCGGTACCGCGGGCCTCATCGGGATGGGAGCCATGGCGACGAGTACGGTACTGATGATGGTGGCACCTTCGATGCTGGTGTTCGGCCTGATAGCGCTCTTCATCGGCGTGAAACACGGGGAGTACCGCGCAACGAGATAGCGAACCCGATCGGGTCACTCGACCCGTCCGACCGCGAGGATGTGATTCGACAGGTCGGCGATGGTCGGGTCTTCCCGAAGCGTCCGAACGACATCGGCGACGGTTTCCTGTGCGTCCCCGTCGATTTCTTCGAGATTCGCTCCGAAGTTCGAGGCCGGGCCTTCGAGTCCGGCGACGGCTTCGACGGCGATTCCGTGGTCTTCGAGGAGACGGCGGAGTTCGTCGCTCCGGAAGAAGTGACACTCGACGAACGACGGGTCGTCGATACCGTGGTTTTCGATCAGTTCCGGCGAGTAGTCCCGCGATTCGATCACGTCGGGGAGTTGTCGGACTCCCGCCCCGAAGTGAGGTGCGCTCTTGATGAGGTTCTGGACGACGGAGACGAACCCCATCACGGAGATGAAGACGGGCGCGTCGGATTTGTTGACCCGGTGGAGTTCCCGAACCGCCGCGTCGCGCTCCTCGGCGTCGATGACGTGGGAGAGCGGACCGCCGAGACAGAGCGCGGCGTCGAACCGATTTTCCGAAAACGGCAACGCTCGGATGTCACCTCGTTGGACGGTGATGCGGGATTCGAGGCCGCGTTGTGCGACGCGCCGCTCCGCGATGGCGACCTGTTCGGCCGAGAGGTCGAGGAGGGTCACGTCGTATCCCTTCTCCGCCAGCCAAATCGAGTACCGTCCCGCGGCCCCGCCAGCGTCGAGGACGTGGCCCGATTCGGGCAGGAACCGGTCGAGGTAGTCGGTCGTGTTCTCGAATTCGAGGGCGTTCTTGAACGACTCTTCGAGGCGTTCCCACTCCTCCTCGCCGAGTCGGTCGTAGTAGTTTGCGGGGTCGATGCGGTTCGGCGGGTCGTTCGTCATTCGATATGTCGATGGAGTAAGGAGACGGAAAGCGGTTTTTGTGGAGTGGTAACAGCTAGCACCCCCACGGTCGAAACGTTCCTGACCAGCGAACGGCGAACGAACGTGAGCCAAGAGATAGGCCGGTGACACAATCACTGGAAATCGGCCCTTAACTCGATCATCGGGTATCCGCAGACCACACAACCGTCGGAATTCAGCAATCGACGCAATCGTCAAAAACAGCGTTCTGCACAACCAACAGAATCAACAGGCGACACACCTCCCGGTCGCTAGTTCACTCACCGGAAAATCTCCGATTTTCCGGGCCGACGACTGAATGGAGACGAACGACTCGCGGCGCGAGTCGTTCGTCAAAATGAGGGAGGAGCGTTTTTGGTCCAGCTTTTTCCAGGGAGGTAGGCCGAAACCGGCGTCACCGCGACGCCGGTTTCGGCTCCCGACCGCAGAAAAAGGTGGTTCTTACATGTAACCCAAGTCACGCAGGCGTTCCATCAGGTCCTCTTTGTCCTGTGCGCGGCCTGCGCGCTCGGTGGTGTTCTCCATGTCCTGCAACCACGCCGGTTCCTGGTCGCTCTTCTCGGTGCTGATCTCGCTGCCGAGCGAGCGGAACCCTTCGAAGTACTTGGGCGAGACGGGGATGTCGTCCTGCGAGAGATCGTTCGGCAGGTCGTCGAAGCCTTGCGGGACGTAGCCGTCGTCGGGGTAGCCCTCCACGGTGTCCGGGACGACGAAGTACCAGAACGCGTCCCAGACCGCGGGTTCGTCGAAGTGGAGGATGGGTTGAACCCGGTCGTGCGGCGGGTAGATTTCGGGGTCGTGGCGCGGACTGAAGAACGTCTCGTCGGCGCGGGCTTCCTGTTCGTCCCAGCGGACGCCGGAGATGACGCCGTCGACGTCGTACTCTTCGAGCGCGTCGTTGAGCGCGACGGTCTTCAGCAGGTGGTTGCCCACGTACGTATCGAGGAGGAACGGGAACGTGTCGTCCTCGTATTCGAGGAGGTCGCGAACGTGGTGCTGGTTGTGCTCCGAGAGCGCGCCGATTTCGATGTCGTCGCCGGGTTCGAGGTCGTGTTCGTCGACGTAGCCACCCACGTCCTCGTTGCGGGCGTAGATGACGTCGAGGTCCCACTCGTCGGCCCAGTACTCCACGAAGTCGTGGATCTCCTGGAAGTGCTGGTAGTGGTCGATGAACACTGCCGGCGGGACTTCGAGGTCGTAGCGCTCCGCGACTTCCTTGATGAAGTACAGCGTGAGCGTCGAGTCCTTGCCGCCGGTCCACATGACCGCCGGGTTTTCGTACTCTTCGAGACCCTTGCGGGTGACGTCTATCGCCTTCTCGATTTTGTCCTCGAGAGAGGGATAGTCCTCGGGGTTCTCGCCTTCGCCGTCCGTGTAATCCACGTCGAGATAGTCGGGGAAGTCGTTTGCCATGACGTGTAATTACATATAATTAGGTCGCTAAAGTGCTTTTCGGCTCGTCGTGAGGAACCGTTTAAAATAATTACCCTGATACGTCTCGTTTTGGAGCGGTGGCACCACAAAGGAGGGACGCGGATAAAAATGGAACGGCTGATCCGTGCGATTTCACGCCGTGTGAACGTGTGTATGGAAAGATTCCGAACGGGGAGAGGGCGACGGTTTAGCTGATGAACTTGTTGTCGCGCCAGTTCACGCCGCTGGACGACGAACTTTCACTGCTCGGCCCTTCGACGACTTCGATGGACGCCGGACGGTCGTCGCCGTCGACGATTCGGGTGGCTTCGAGGTCGCCGCCGACCTCCGAGATGGCGGTCAGCGTCCCCTTTTCGGCCTTTCGAGCGATGGTGCAGAGCACCTCGAACATCGGATACTGGACCGCGGTGTTCTGGAGCACCGTCTCGCGGTCACCCTTGAACGCGGCCATCTCGATGAGTTCACCCGTCGGTTCCTCCTCCTCTTCTTCCTCCGGCGTTCCCCAACGAGGCGCGTTTCGTCGTGCCTCTTCCTCCTCGGTAAAGACGCGCGTCTCGGAGACGCTCGCCTTGAGTTGCGCGGTCGGCGTGTACTTGCTGATGCTTTCGTCCGTCGAGACTGCGCTGATTATGAGGGTGTTGTTCCGGCGGGTGATATCGACGCTGTCGATTCCATCCGGTAGGTCTGGGTCGCTTTCGAAGTAGTCGTAAACGGTTTCAAGCGGCAATTCGAGCGTCGAATGTAGTCGGTATACCTGGCTCATTTGTAGTCGTGGGTTCCGTCTCCCGTCGGCGGTACGTATTTGTATACGCGCCCCGCACTTATAGGGTCTACTCTTTGCGTTGCGTGTGCAACCCGCGGACTGATATCAGTCCGCTCGAAGTGTCGATTCGAGTTCATCTCGTTCTTCCATCTCCGCGAGGATGTCGCTCCCACCGATGAATTCGCCGTCCACGTACGTCTGGGGAATGGTTTCCCATCCGCTGTGGCCCGACAGCGCCTCGCGGTAGGCATCCAAGTTATCGAGCACGTTCACCGTCTCGAAGTCCTCGCCGCGATGTTTGTCGAGGAGTTCGACCGCGCGCATGGAGAACCCACACTGCGGCATGATCCGCGTTCCCTTCATGAATAGTACCACGTCCTCGTCCGCGATTGTCGAATCGACCCGTTCCTCGACTTCCTCGGCGGATAACTCCTCGCCGGGTGTGAAGGTCATACGTTTGCGTAGGCACCCACGCCGCAAAGAAGTTGCGCCCGCGTCACGACGTGCCGTTCAGGGAGCGGTAACGAGCGAAGGACGAGTCGGTATTCTCGATGGTCGTCACCCGTTCCCCGTCGGCGACGACGGTAATCGTATCGTAATCGCGCGGCACCGTCATGCTCGCGTCGATGGTCGTTCGGGGCAGGCAGTCTTCCGGCGCGGGTCCTTTCTTCGCCGATGCGGCGCGGTCCGGACTCGTCTCTATTCGGAGGAAGTAATCCCCGTTCGCGCTCGGTTCGAGCGACGCGTTCACGTTAATGGCTGTCGTCTCGTGTGCGAATGTGTCGTTGAACGAGACGGCCATGACGTCGTGAACCGGTTGCTGGCCGACCCAGCCACCAGTATCGACCGCCGCGGAACAGCCCGTCCCAGTGGCGGTGACGAGGGATTCGGACGGTAGCCCGACACCATCCGTCGCGTTTGCAGAAAGCCCGAACAGCGATGGCCCGGCGGACCCGACGACGAGACTGAGACCCACCCCAATGACGAGGGTCACGATAAGAACCCGTCCGGTAATCATACCTGATGGAACCGGTCGGAAGATAAGTGCTTTCTGTCGAGTTTGCCGCGCTATTCGTCGCTTCCGACGCCGATGACCTGCACCAGCGAGTAGATGGGAACGCCGTCCAATTCCTCGATGCCGCGTTTGTCGGCGAGCACGATGCAGGCAACCGGGTCGCCACCGCGGTCCTTGATGGCCTCGATGGTCTCGGTCATCGTCGTCCCGCTGGTGATGGTGTCGTCCACGACGTAGCACTCGCGGTCCCGAATCTGCGCGAAGTTGCGCGAGAAGGTGCCGCCGTACTCGTCGATGTCGCCTTCCTCCCACTGGTGTTTCCGCGGCGCGTAGGTACCGAGGTCGGTTTCGAGTTCGCGGGCCACCGTCGTTGCGAGCGGCGCGCCGGCTTTCTCGATGCCGATGGTCAGATCGACCTCCTCGCCGTGTTTCGACAGCATGTCTGCCATCGCCGCGCCGACGTGCGAGAGGCGGGTGCTGTCGCGGCCGATGGCGCTCCAATCGACGTGGATGTCCTGCGTGCCGCCCTTCGGTTCGGGAGTCGGCGCGCTGCCGCTCCGTTCGACCAGCCAACTCGCCGTCTCGCGCGAGACGTTCAGTTCGTCAGCGATTTCACCCTTCGAGAGACCGCGCTCGGCTAGCTCGGCCGCGCTCTCGATGAGGTCGTCAACGTTCTTCATACTCGTAGAATTTCACCGCGGCCTTTATTGTCGTTTCGTCGTCCGCAAATGCGTCCGTGAGGTTCGATAAATCGTAGATGCCGGTCACGAGGTCGTCCAATAGCCACTCCGGGAGCGAGGAGAGTGTCTCCGTGGCGGCCTCGAAATGTCGGTAGCCGGAGTTGACGCTCCCGACGAGTGCCTTGTTGTGCATCACGAGTTCGCGGTGAAGCGCCCCGCCGTCCACCTCGAAGGACCACGAGTCGGGAACGCCGAGGAGCGCCGCGACGCCGTTCGGGGCGAGCGCCTCGATGCTCTCGAAGGCGTGCGGAGCGTAGCCCGTCGCCTCGAAGATGAAGTCCATCGGTTCGTACGCATCGGGGACCTCCGAGACGGGCGTCTCGCGCGAGTCGATGTACGTCGCGCCCAACTCCTCCATGATGTCGATGGTTCGGTCCGGTCGGTCGCGGCGGCCGAGACAGTAGAGTCGATCGAAGGAGTCGCCGAGCATCGCAAGCGTGAGAAGGCCGAGCGACCCGTTGCCGAGGACGAGCGCGCTCTTCGGGATCCAGTCGAACGCCGAGCGAGAAGCGTAGGCGTGTTCGATGGCCTTCTCGGCGATACTGATGGGTTCGACAAGAAAGCCCCAGTTGGCGAGTTCGTCCGGGATGGGTAATAGGAACTCCGCCGAACAGGTGAAGTAGTCGCTCATGAAGCCGTGGCCGCCGGTGATGCCGCACTCGACGACGTCGTCCGGCGGGGCCATGTCGGGTTCGCCGCGCTCGAAGTACTCCGTCGGGCCGTCGGGAAGCGGGCGACGAACGGTCGGGACGACCACGTCGCCTTCCTTGAACGCGGTGCCGTTCGGGTCTTCCACGACGCCGACCGCCTCGTGACCGAGGACGAGGTGATCGTCGTCCGCGGGAAACCCGCCGTGGTGCCCGGCGATGACCTCGTAATCGGTTCCGTCGATGCCTACTCGGAGTGTCCGCACTAGAACCTCGCCGGAATCCGGTTCCGGGCGTGGTTTGTCGATGACTTCGGGAGCACTCGCGCCGCGCTTGAGTGCGACTGCGTGCATGACAGCCCCTTGCACCCCGGAGTTCAAAACATTTATTCTTTACCGAGTAAATAGTTCAGTCGCGGATGGACGGCCGTGAGCGTCCATGGTATTATGCTCACATCGAACCGGAAACCGATCCGATTCGTCGCTTCCGGCCGTCCACCGGTTTTCCTGCGTCCATCACCCGAGTTACCACTCCGTCGTCCGAGTTCGCCGGCTGACCATCATCGACACGGTCAGCGTTCGACCGCCACGCGCTCTCCGGTCTCCGCCGACTCGTAGATGGCCTCCACGGCCCGCATATCGACCAGTCCGTGGTTCCCGTCGGGTTCCGGGTCGCGCCCCGCGAGGAGACGGTCCGCGAAGTAGTCGAACTCCTCCCGCTCCTCGTCCACGGGCGTAACGGAGAACGCGACTTCTGTCTCGCCGCGTTCGGCCGTCAATCCCGCCTCGCCGAAGAACGCCGGCGAGAGGGTCAGTCTCCCTTCGGTTCCCGTGACCGAAAACGAACTCCCCATCTGGGCGTACTGGCTGGCGACGCAGGCCGCGGTGACGCCGTTGTCGAACGCGACTTCGAACGAGACGTGCTGGTCCACCTCGCCGAAATGCTCGTGCGGGCTGCGGGTCGTCCCCTGTGCGCTCACCGGATTCGCGTCAAGGACGAACCGCGCGGTGTTTAGCGGATAGATGCCGAGGTCGATGAGCGCGGACCCGCCCGCGAGGTCGGCGTCGAGTCGCCACTGGTTCGGGTCGGGCGATATCTGCTCGAAGACGTTCTGGCACATCGACCCCTCGACCAGCGCGGGTTCGCCGACGAACCCCTCACGCACGAGTTCGCGCATCCGACGCACGGCAGGGTTCGTGTGCATCCGATAGCCGATCATCAGCGGAACCCCGGCCTCGTCACAGGCCGCCACCAATCGCTCCGCCCGCGTCACCGAGACCTCCATCGGTTTCTCACACAGCACGGCCTTCCCGAGGTCGGCGGCGGTTTCCACGAATTCGAGGTGGGTCGCGTTCGGCGTGGCGACGTACACCGCATCGTACTCCTCGCTTCCCGCTCCCTCGTGAAATTCCTCGTAGCTCAATGCGCGAGTCGCACCGGTTTCGTCCCTCAGGCGCGCGGCCTTGTCGGAGGAACCGCTGACGAGCGCCCCGATTTCACAGCGGTCGCTGTCCCGAAGCGCGGGGACGACCATCTCGGTTGTGAACCAGCCGAGACCGACGAGCGCGAATCGAACTCGTTCGTCCGGTTCGGAGACGGTTTCCCAGTCCCGCCGAGGGAAGTCGGAGAGGAGGTCTTCGAGCGTCATCCCTCACGGAAACGGTCCTGAATCGGTTAGCGTTTGGGGGTGTCGTCAGCAGCGAGAGAAAGGAGAAGCGTGTCAGCGGAAGACACATCGAGCGCGTCATCGGGTGAGAGAGTCCGACACATCAGCGGTAGGCGATACCGAACGTCGATTCGAGCGCGGCGTACCAGTCGTCCTCCGAGAGCGACCGTTCGCGCTCCTCGCCGTTTTCGTGCCGCGTCAGCGTGTCGGGACGGAGTTTCACGTGTCCAGAATCGGTCGCGATGCTGACCACGGGGTCGCCGGTAAACGGCGACTCGGGCGCGGTGGCGAGGTACTCACAGGTCGCCGCGAAGTAGGACCGCTCCCTCGGCACGTCGCGGAAGACGTATCGGGTCGTCCACTCGTCGTCCGAGGAGCGTCGAAACTGGGTCGCGTAGTCCGAATCGGGCCGGGTGCTTTCGACGGTTCGCCATTCGACGCCGACGTCGTCCGTCCTCGTTTCACCGTCGAGCGGCAGCGGCCGTCGCATCGTCGGGATTCCCATTCCCACGTCCACGATGTACGGTCGGTCGAGCGTGACGACGTTCGTGAGGTGGTTCGCGGGCGGGCGGGCCTCGCCGTCCGAGACCATCATCGCAGCGCGTCGGCCCACGTCGAAGCCGAGTTCGGCGAGGAAGTCCCCGAAGAGACCGTTGAGTTCGAAACAGAAACCGCCGCGTCGCCCCTCCACGATTTTGTCGTAACAGTCTTCGGCGACGAGCGAAACGCCGTTTCCGTCCCGATTTCCGAAGGGGTCGCCGGTGATGGCGACGTTCTCGAAGGGGACGGTCGTGACGTGCGCCCGTTGAAGTCGGGCGAGCGTTTCGAGGTCGGTGTCCCGAACCGCGTTCGGGTCGAGGCCGATTCGGGAGCAGTAGCGTTCGTGGTGCATCTCGAATCAGAAACCGGTGACGGATTCGATCGTCGCGCTGGCGACTTCGGGATATCGTTCCACGCCGGCGAAAAGGACGAGTCGCTCGCCGAGTCGGCAGACGCACTCCGCCGTTGCCGGGTCGGTCAGTTCGCCGTCCGCGAACGACGAGCGTGCGTTGGGGACGCCGACTTCGAGGGGGAGCGTCCACGCGTTCAGCGCGCGGCAGACGGAGCGCAGGTGTTCGAGGGCGGGCGTCGGAAAGCCGTCGGCGGACACGGCGAGGAGTCCCACCGTCTTGTCCGCGAACTCCTCGGGGCCACAGTAGTCGAGCGCCGTCTTCAGCGGCGAGGAGTACGACCCGTGGTATAACGGCGTGCCGAGGAGAATCGCGTCCGCGTCCCGGAGCGTTTCTCGAAGCGATTCGGCGTCTTCGGGAGGAGCCTCGTCCGAATCCACTAACGGGAGGTCGTGGGCGCGCAAGTCGACGAGCGTGGTCGTCGCACCGGCCGCACTCGCCGCATCGAGTGCGGTTTCGAGGGCGACCCGCGTTCCGCTTTCGTCGCGTAGGCTACCACACAGCGCCACGACGTGAGTATCGGGTTCCATCTCGAACGGAAGTACCGCGGACGGCCACTAAAGCGCTCGCTGAAGACGGGTAAAGTTACGAAGTTGTCATCTCAATTCGCCGCGACCGACCGCCACGTCACCGTCCGCTCGACGGATCCGTGGGAAGTCGCACTTCGCGTGACGCTGGACGGCGACGCGCTCGAACTCGTCGTGGACGAGGACCTGCGCGTCGGCGAGCGCTCGGTTTCGTGAACAGCGCTACTCCCAGAGGTGGTACAAATCGTCCCGCGGCGGGTCGGAAATCTCCTCGCCGTCCAGCGCCAGCGTTCCCTCGCCTTCGACGACCCGCCCGATGACGGTTGCCGAAATCCCGGCGTCACGAACGGCGTCGAGCGCGTCTTCGACCGACTCCTCCGGAATCGCCGCGAGGAGCGCCCCGGACCCGAAGATTCGGAGCGGATCCACGTCCATCGTCTCACAGAGTTCGCGGGTCACGTCCCGAACCGGAACGTCGTCGCGCGCGACTTCGAGGCGTACGCCGGAGGCTTCCGCCATCTCCAGCAGGCCGGTGACCACGCCGCCCTCCGTCGGGTCGTGCATGGCGTGGGCGTACTCGCGGAGGAGACGGGCGTCCTCGGCGACGCTTATCTCCTCGAAGAACGATTCCCCCCGTTCGGCCGCCGAACCGACCTCGTCGCGGAAGTCGGTGGCGAGGATGGCCGTCCCCTCGATTCCGGCCCCCTTCGTCAGGACGAGTCTGTCGCCGGGTTCGGCCCCGCCGGTCGGGACGAACTCGTCGGCGAGTCCCATGCAGGTCATCGTGACCATCGGGCGCGAGAGGTCGGGCGCGTACTCGGAGTGGCCGCCGACGATGGCGACGTCGAGTTCGGTCGCCGCGTCGTCTATCTGCCGGGTCACGATGTCGAGCGTCTCCCGGTCGTCGTCGGGGAGAAACACCACGTTCGTCAGCCATCGCGGGTCGGCCCCGGAGCAGGCCACGTCGTTGCTGGCGACGTTGACCGCCAGCGTACCGAGGCGTTCGCGGGCCAACGAGAGCGGGTCGGAACTGACGACGAGGGTTTCGTCGCCGATCTCGATTGCGGCCGCGTCCTCGCCGTAGCCGGGACCCACCGAGACCGCTTCGTCGCGTGCGCCCGTCCGCGAGACGACGAGTGCGAGGTCTTCGGGGTCGAGTTTGCCGATCATGGTCGCCCTTCACACGACGTGCCAATGTGCGTTTCGTCGTATCGTCGCGTCGTTGCGTCGTCACGTCGCGTTCGACACCACGTCGAAAAACCGCCTCGCTCGTCTATCTCATCGCTCGTTCCCCGGGACTAGTTCTTTTGCCGATGCTGACGTACCCGGTGTGGGGGAATCATGGCAGACAGAATGCAGACCGGACCGGTTCTGATACTCGGGGAGGAGGCACAGCGAACCAGCGGGCGCGACGCCCGGGAGATGAACGTCACCGCCGGACGGGCGGTCGCGGAGGCGGTCCGCACCACGCTCGGCCCGCGCGGGATGGACAAGATGCTCGTCGATTCGATGGGCGACGTCGTCGTCACGAACGACGGCGTGACCATCCTCACGAAGATGGACATCGAACATCCGGCGGCGACGATGATGGTCGAAGTCGCCGAGACGCAGGAAGAAGAGACCGGCGACGGGACGACCACGGCGGTCATCCTCGCGGGCGACCTGTTACGGCGGGCGGAAGAGTTGCTCGAACAGGGCGTCCATCCGACTACAGTTGCGCGCGGCTATCGGTTGGCGAGCGAGGAGGCGACCGACGTGCTCGAATCGGCGACCCATCCGGTCGAGGAGAGTGGTCTTCTCACCGAAATCGCACAGACGGCGATGACGGGGAAAGGAGCAGAAGCGGCGAAGCAGGCGCTCTCGGAACTCGTCGTGCGGGCGGTTCGGGCGGTCAGGGACGAGGACGAAGGCGACATCGACCTCTCGAACGTCACCGTCGAAACGGTCGTCGGCGGAGCCATCTCGAACTCGGAACTCGTGGAGGGCGTCGTCGTGGACAAGGAACGAGTGAACGACGACATGCCGTGGCGGGTCGAGGACGCCACCATCGCGCTGGTGGACACGCCCATCGAGGTGCAGGAGACGGAGGCGGACGCGGCGGTCAGCATCACCGACCCGGATCAACTGCAGGGCTTCCTCGACCGCGAGGAGGCACAACTCCGCGAGATGGTCGACCGAATCGTGGACAGCGGCGCGAACGTCGTCTTCTGTCAGAAGGGTATCGACGACCTCGCACAGCACTTCCTCGCACAGGAGGGCGTTCTCGCCGTCCGCCGTGCGAAATCCAGCGACATGAACCACCTCGCGCGGGCGACGGGCGGACGTATCGTCTCCAGCCTCGGCGACATCGATCCCGACGACCTCGGACACGCCGGGTTCGTGGCGGAACGGGACGTGGCGGGCGACACCCGGATTTTCGTCGAGGAGTGTGACAACCCACGAAGCGTCGCGCTCCTCCTCCGCGGTGGCACCGAACACGTCGTTGCGGAGGTCGAGCGGGCCGTCAACGACAGCCTCGGGGTCGTTCGGGTCGCCCTGCTCGATGGACGGGTGCTACCGGGCGGCGGCGCACCCGAGACCGCGCTCGCGCTCTCCCTCCGCGAATACGCCGACGGCGTGGGTGGTCGGGAGCAACTCGCCGTCGAGGCGTTCGCCGACGCGATGGAGACGGTCCCGCGAACCCTCGCGGAGAACGCGGGTATCAGCCCCATCGACGGCATGACCGACCTCCGAAGCCGTCACGATGCGGGCGAGGAGAACGCCGGATTGGACGCCGAAACGGGCGAAATAGAGGACATGCTCGACGCGGGCGTGGCCGAACCCCTCCGGGTCAAGGTGCAGGCCATCCAGAGCGCGACGGACGTGGCCGAACTCCTGTTGCGCATCGACGACGTGATTTCGGCGGGCGACCTCGGCGGCAGCGACGAGGAGGGAGGTGCTCCCGAAATGGGCGGCATGGGTGGTATGGGCGGCATGATGTAGAACGGTAGCGCGCGGCACCGTGCGTTTTTCGAACGACTTCGGCTGCCCTCAGATGGTGTCCAGTACGCCGAGAACGCGCTCTTCGTTCTCCCGGCCCGGGTCGTGTTCGCTCCCGTCCCGGTCGCTTTCGAGGTGTTCCTCGACGGTTCGTTCCATCGCCACGTCGAGCGGCGTGGACTCCCAGCCGAGCGATTCGAGTTTGTTCGTGTCGAGGACGTGCGGGTAGTCGCGGTAGAGCATGTAATCGTCGGTCGAGAGGTCGGCCGTGGAGAGTTCGCGCTCGCCCGCGTGGACGAGTTCGACGTCCGTGTCGAGGGCGTCCGCGATGAGCGAGAGCATCTCGTCCAACGTGACCAACAGTTCGTCGCCGACGTTGTAGGCCTCGCCGGGTTCGCCCTCCTCGGCGACGATTCGGAGCGCGCTCGCCACGTCCTCGGCGTAGGCGCGGTGCCAGAGGCTGTCGCCGTCGCCGGGAACGACGAGGCGGTCGTACTCGTTCACGCGGTCTATCCAGAAGTCCAGTCGCTCGGTGTAGTCGTAGGGACCGTACACGATGCAGGGTCGAACGCTTGCGGCGTTGACGCCGCGTTCGGCGGCCTCGAAAATCGCGCGGTCGCCCTCCGCCTTTCGCGGCCCGTAGGACGCCATCGACTCGTCCGTGGCCTGTTCGGCCGTGCAGTCACAGAGTTCGGTGTCGTCCTCGCGCTTGGGTATCTCCTCGACGCCGTAGGCGCTTCCGCTGGAGATGTACACGTAGCCGTCCACGTCGGCGAATATCTCGGTGGCCGAGCGGACCTCGCGCGGTTCGTAGGCAACGCAGTCGATGACGATGTCCGGGTTCGCCTCGTCGCGCGCCGCTTCGAGCGCGCTGTCGTTCGTCCGGTCGCCTTCGAAGTGACGTACGCCGTCCGTATCGGCGAACGGATTGTCGTGGTTCCCGCGGTTGAAGATGGTCACGTCGTAGCCGTTGTCGAGCAGGTCGGTCACGAGGTGGCGACCGATGAATCGCGTCCCGCCGATGACGAGTGCCGTGTTCATGGCGAGTCGATTGCGCGGCGGGCGGAAAACGCTACCGAAGGCGGAGAAGCGCGACTCCGAACGACCGACCGGCGATGACCGGTTGAAACGGGAAAACTGGACGGTTGGTCGGGAACGAACCGACGAGAAACGTTCGAACGGACGAAAGGAGGCTATCGATACAAAAAATCAAACACAATGGGGGCGGACGGAGAGACAAGTGGAAAACGGCGGCCGGTAGAATGTTTATTGTTCATCCCGGAGTAAGCCAAGTATGCAAGTACGCGAAGCGCGAACCGAGGACATCGCCGGAATTCAAGACGTCGCTGCGGAGTCGCTTTCGGCTTCGTACGCCCACTTTCTCGACGAAGACGTGATCGAACACGCCATCGAGGAGTGGTACTCGGAGGAAAGCTTGGAAGAGGAGTTCCAGAGTCGGGGCACGCTGTTCCTCGTCGCGCTCGACGGGGGGGACGTGGTAGGCTTCACGCAGAGCGAGGTGCTTCCCGACGTCCCCGAGGGGAACATCCTCTGGTTGCACGTTCACCCCGACTACCGCGGTGAGGGCGTCGGCACGACGCTGCTCGGGCAGACGAAGGAGAACCTCGAAGAGAAGGAGGTCGAAACACTCTCCGGACTCGTCCTCGCCGGTAACGAGGACGGAAACGAGTTCTATCAGGACCACGGTTTCACCAAGGTCGGCGAACGGACGGCCGAAATCGGCGACGAGACGTACACGGAGAACATCTACTCGGAGAGCGACGAACCGATACTCGAATCCCGCGAGTTCGGCGGCGAAGCTCGATACATCAACCGTTCCGAGACCAGTCGGGGGTCGAAAGCGCCGTTCTTCGCGGTGTTCAACGACGAAGCCGGTGAGGAACGATACGGCTACTACTGTTCGAACTGCGAGACGCTCGACAACGCCATGGACAGCATGGAGCGAATCGAGTGCAACGAATGCGGTAACAAGCGGAAGGCGGCGCGGTGGGACGCGGCCTACCTGTAAAATCGAAACGGTTCTTTTTCGCGTTCAGTCGTCGGACGGTACTCGAAAGCCGGACGACTGGCGGGCCGCCGGAACCTGACTGGGCGGCGACGTTCGAACGTCCTCCTGTCCTTCCTCGATGGCCTGCCGATACGCGTCGGGCATGACCTTCACGAAGGAGACTGACTCCCAGTCGTCGAGCAGCGATTGCGCTTTCTCGCTCCGCGTCGCGGCGGCGTGGTTTTCGACCAACCGCCGAACCACCGCCTCGTCGCGCGCGTCCAAATCGGCCGAGAGCGAGATGGTTTCACCGTTCACACGTTCGCGGAGTTCTTGACCTTCGTCCAGCACGTAGGCCACGCCGCCCGTCATCCCCGCGGCGAAGTTCTCGCCGGTTTCTCCGAGGACGACGGCGACGCCGCCGGTCATGTACTCGCATCCGTGGTCGCCGACGCCTTCGACGACCGCTTTCGCGCCGCTGTTACGGACGCCGAAGCGCTCGCCGGCGACGCCGTTGACGTACAGTTCGCCCTCCGTCGCGCCGTACAGGGCGACGTTTCCGACGACGACGTCGTCCGAACCGTATCCCGCGGTGTCCGGCGTTTCGACGACGAGTCGCCCGCCGGAGAGTCCCTTTCCGACGTAGTCGTTCGCCGCGCCGGTCAGGAACATGTCGACCCCCGATTGGCAGAACGCGCCGAAGCTCTGTCCGGCGGAACCATCGAATCGGCAGGTGATCGTTCCGTCGGGGAGCCCCGACTCGCCGTGAATCGCGGAGATGCGACCGGAGAGCATCGCGCCCACGGCACGGTGCCGGTTCGTGATTTCGCGTTCGATTTTGACCGATCCTTCGCCGTCCAGCGCACCGCGTGCGGCGGCGAGCAGGTCGTGGTCGAGGTGGTCGTCCAACTCGTGATCCTGTTCCCGCGTCTTCGTTCGACTGCCGCCGTCCACGGGGTCGGCGAGCACGCTCGAAAGGTCGAGGGTGCGCGCCTTCGGGTGGTCGGTGTCGCGCTGGTGGAGCAGTTCCACGTGGCCGACCATCTCCTCGACGGTGCGGAAACCGAGTTCGGCCATTATCTCCCGGAGTTCCTCCGCGATGAACGCCATGTAGTTGATGACGTGTTCCGGTTCGCCTGGGAACCGCGCCCGAAGCTCCTCTTTCTGCGTTGCGATGCCGACCGGACAGGTGTTGGCGTGGCAGTTACGCGCCATCACGCAACCGCTCGTGACCAGACTCGCCGTCCCGAACGAGTACTCCTCCGCGCCGAGCAGGGCCGCGACGGCGACGTCGCGGCCGGTCTTCAGGCCGCCGTCGACGCTGACACGGATGCGGGAGCGAAGCCCGGTCCGGTGGAGCATCTGGTTCGCCTCGGCGAGGCCGAGTTCCCACGGCAGGCCCGCGTTCTTGATGGACGTGCGCGGACTCGCGCCGGTTCCACCGGAGTGGCCGGAGATGTGTACGACGTCGGCTTTGGCCTTGGCGACGCCCGCCGCGACGGTACCGACGCCCGCCTCCGAGACGAGTTTCACGTTGACCTCCGAACCGTCGCTTCCCGCCTTCAGGTCGTAGATGAGCTGTTTCAGGTCCTCGATGCTGTAGATGTCGTGTTGCGGCGGCGGCGAGATGAGACCGACCCCCGGCGTCGCGTGCCGGACGTGCGCGATCATCTCGTTCACCTTCTTGCCGGGGAGGTGTCCGCCCTCTCCGGGCTTCGACCCTTGGGCCATCTTTATCTGCACCTCGTCGGCGGATTGGATGTAACGACTGGTGACGCCGAACCGTCCGCTCGCCACCTGCTTCACGGAGCATTCCCGCTCGGTGTCGAACCGTTCCGGCGGTTCGCCACCCTCGCCCGTGTTCGACTTGCCGCCGATGCGGTTCATGGCGATGGCGTTGTTCTCGTGCATCTCCGGGGAGAGCGATCCGAGGCTCATGGCCGCCGTGGAGAAGCGTTCGATTATGTCCTCGACCGGTTCGACGTCGTCGAGGGGAACCGACTCGCGGGCGTCGGTGTCGAAGTCCAGCAAACCACGGAGCGTCTGGAGCGTCTCCTGTTGGTCGTTGATCCCCTCGGCGAACGCCTCGTACTCCTCGCCGTCGTTCCCGCGAACGGCACGCTGGAGCGCCCCGACCGTCTTCGGGTTCCACTGGTGGTGAATGCCGTTCGAGCGGAACTCGTACTCCCCTTTCCGGTCGATGTCCGGGTCCTCGCCGAACGCGGTTTCGTGGCGCTCGCGTACGTCGTCCTCGATGTCGTCGATACCGATGCCTTCGGTGCGGTTCTCGGTGCCGGCGAAGTATTCGTCGACGAACCCGCCGTTCAGGCCGACTGCTTCGAAGATCTGGGCACCGCGGTAGCTCTCGACGGTCGAGATTCCCATCTTCGCCATCGTCTTCAGCAGGCCCTTCTCCAGCGCCGAGACGTACTTCCCGATGGCTTCCTCCTCGTCCGCGCCGTCGGGTCCGGCCACCAAATCCCCGATGGTCCGGTAGGCGAGGTACGGGTTGACCGCACCCGCGCCGTAGCCGACGAGGGTGGAAAGATGGTGGACGGTTCGGGGTTCGCCCGACTCCACGACGAGGCCGGTTCTAGTCCGCAGTCCTTCGCGCACGAGATGGTGATGAACCGCCCCGGTTGCGAGAAGGGAGGGAATCGGAACCCTGTCTTCCGCCACCCCTCTGTCCGAGAGGAGGACGATTTCGGCCCCCGACTCCACGGCGGTTCGGGCGTCGGCACGTACCCGCTCGACGGCCGCTTCGAGGTCGACGTCGGTGTCGAAGGTGATGTCCACGACTTCGGTCGGGACGTCGGCGTCGACCACGCCGGCCAACTCCTCGTCGGTCAGCACGGGCGAATCGAGGACGAGTTGCCGCGCGTGGGCGGGCGACTCGCCGAGGAGGTTGTGCTGGCGTCCGAGTCGGGTTTCGAGGCTCGTCACCAACTCCTCGCGGATGTAGTCGATGGGGGGATTCGACACCTGGGCGAACAGCTGTTTGAAATACGAAAAGAGCGGGCGGTCGAAGTCGGAGAGAACCGACAGCGGCGTGTCGTCGCCCATCGAACCGACGGGGTCCTTGCCCGCGCTGGCCATCGGTTCGAGGAGTTCGCTGAGTTCGTCGTGCGTGTAGCCCCACGCGGCCTGTCGGGCGCGGAGCGGGACGGACGAGTCACTTGAATCCCCGGTACCGCCGCGAACCGAGGTGGCTTCCGATTGCTCTTCGAGGCGGACCTGTTCTTCCTCGACCCACTCGCCGTACTTCTCGTCGGTCAGGTCGGCGAACGCCTCCTCGTCGGAGACGATGCCGCCCCGTTCTGGGTCGGCGAGGAACAGTTGTCCCGGCTTGAGTCGACCGCGTTCGACCACGTCGCTCGGTTCGAGGTCGAGCGCCCCGGTTTCGCTGGCCATCACGAGGCGGTTGTCCGCGGTCACGTCGTACCGGCAGGGACGCAGACCGTTCCGATCGAGGACCGCACCGACGCGGTCACCGTCCGTCGCGGCGACGAGCGCCGGACCGTCCCACGGTTCGATCAACGAGGCGTGGAAATCGTACCACGCGCGGCGGTCGCCGTCGGTGCGGTCGCGCCACGCCTCGGGAAGGAGCATGCGGAGCGCGTGGGGCAACTCGCGTCCGTCCTGCATGAGCAGTTCGAGGACGTTGTCGACGACGGCCGTATCGCTCTGGTCGAGCGTCGTCACCGGCGTGATGCGGTCGATATCGTCGCCGAGGCGCTCGCTTTCGAGGTCGGTTTCGCGGGCGGCCATCCAGTTGCCGTTCCCCTGAATCGTGTTGATTTCGCCGTTGTGGACGACGCGTCGGTACGGATGTGCGAGGTGCCACGCGCCGAGCGTGTTCGTGGAGAATCGCGCGTGAACCATGGCGACGGACGACTCGAAGCGCTCGTCGCGGAGGTCCGGGTAGTAGCCCGCGAGTTGGTCACCCTTCAGCAACCCCTTGTAGACGAGGGTTTTCCGGTCGAGCGAGCAGACGTAGAACCGGTCCGCGTCGTCGCGCGTCTCGATTTCCTTTTCGAGTACGCGGCGGGCGACGTAGAGCGTCCTGTCGAACTCCTCGACGGACATCCCTTCCTCGGGCCGGACGAAACACTGGGAGACGACGGGTTCCGATTCGAGCGCCGTCTCGCCGAGGTCCTCGTTCTCGGTGGGGACCGAGCGCCAGTCGAACACCCGGATTCCCTCCGCCCCGAGCACTTCCTCGACCGTCTCCTCCAACTCGGCGCGAACGTCGGCATCGCGCGGGAAGAACACCTGTCCGACGGCGTACGTCTCCGGGAGGTCGGTATCGAGTTCCGCAGCGAAAAACGAGTCCGGGCGCTGGACGAGGATACCCGCACCGTCTCCGGTGTTGGACTCCGCGCCGGTCGTGCCGCGATGTTCGAGGTTGGCGAGCACCGAGAGGCTATCGGCGACGACTTCGTGGTCCGCGTCGGCGTCGAGGTCCATTACGACCCCTACGCCGCAGTTCGACCGTTGATCGGTTGGATCGGCGAGAAAACTGGTCATGTGCGAGCGCATGGCAAACAGGCATAAGAGGTTTCTCCTGAAGGAGAAAGGGAGTGCTATTGTCAATATGTGTTCCTTATATATTGGGCATGCGCGTTGTTTTACGGATTGAATATTTATATTCGTACAAAATCCGTCGGCTATTGCTGAATTATGTGTGTCTTTCCACCCGTTGATGTGGGTATCGAAAATTGGACCTTACTCGCTTTCGATGAGTTCTTCGAGGTCTTCGTCGTCGTAGTTGATGAGAAGTCGGGACTCGTCCTTGAACGTTCGGAGGACCACCCGCGTCGAGGAGTGTTCCACGCCGTCGGTTTGGATGATGTCGTCGATGTACTCCTGCAGATGGTCGTGGTCGCGGAGGTGTGCGATCACCGTGAACGTCTTGTCCCCGAGCACGAAGTACACCGTCTGGACGCCGGAAATCTCACACAGTTCCTCGCCGATGTCCTCGTACTCCGGACCGTACTCGCTTCGAATCTCGGAGATGGCCGTCAGTTCGAGTCCGAGTTCGTTGGCGTCGATTTTCGACACCGTTCCCGTCAGAATACCCTGATTTCGATACTTGTCCAATCGATAGTACACCGTCGAAGTACTGATACCGAGTTCGTCGCTCACTGCGTCGACGTCGATATCCCCTTCCCTGTCCAGCCATCGTAGGATTTTGAAGTCCTTTTCGTCTAGATTGACTTCCGCCATATCTAACCGATTGTAGCCATGTTTCTAAAACTTTGCTAACGATTCGTGATTTGGATGAATGAACGACCTACAGATTACAATACGTGACGTTAGAGACTATTGTCAAAATAGACATAAACTTTCGATTATGGGATATTCTCCCCGCGAAATCTATCCGTTTTTTGTGGCTTTTTATACGATGACCATTTGAAAATTGAATTTGACAGCGTCCATCCGATCGACCGTTTTCCGTCGCTACGTGTCGGTCAAGCGACTCGTGCGCCGCATGAGTACGTCCTGTGTGGCCACCGACGGTTCGTCGCCCGGGCGTCGCTGGTGATAGTTTCCGTCCGATTCCATCTCCCAACAGTTTCGATTGTCGGCCAGCATCGTTTCGAGAATCGCCGACAGCTCCTCCCGAAGCGCGGGGTCCGTCACCGGCGCGACGGTTTCGACGCGCTTGTCGAGGTTTCTCGTCATCCAATCGGCGGACCCGAGGAAGTATCGCGGGTCGCCATCGTTTCCGAAGTAGAAGATTCTGGAGTGTTCGAGGAACCGCCCGACGACGCTGTAGACGGTCACGGTTTCGCTCACGCCTTCGATACCGGGACGAAGTCGGCAGATGTCCCGAACGACGAGGTCGATATCGACGCCGTCCATCGCCGCCCGGTACAGCTCCTCGACGATGTCCGGGTCTTCGAGCGAGTTCATCTTGGCGACGATGCGACCCTCCTTCCCCTCGCGTGCCAACGCCGCCTCGGCGCGAATCCGTTCGGTGAAGCGCTCGCGCATGTTCCCCGGCGCGATGAGGAGTTTCCGATACTCCTCGTGGCGCGTGTGGCCGGTGAAGTAGTTGAACAGGGCGCTCAGGTCCTGTCCGATTTCGCGGTCGGCGGTCAGCAGTCCGAGGTCGGTGTACGTCTTCGCCGTCTCCGAGTGGTAGTTTCCGGTGGCGATGTGCGAGTACAACCGCACCCTGTCTCCCTCCTCGCGGACGACGAGCGCGGTCTTGCTGTGCGTTTTGTAACCCATGGTCCCGTACGCCACGTGGATGCCCTCCTCCTCCAACTTCTTGCCCCACTCGATGTTGTTCTCCTCGTCGAACCGCGCCTTGAGTTCGACCATCACCGCGACCTGCGTACCGTTTCTCGCCGCCTCGATGAGGCTTTGGACGACCTTCGAATCGCTCGCGGTCCGATAGATGGAGAGTTTGATGGCGAGTACGTCCGGGTCCGTCGCGGCCTGACTCAGGAACTTCTGGACCGTCTCCTCGAAGGAGTGGTAGGGGTGATGGACGAGGAGGTCGTTCCGGCGAACCTCCTCGAACACGTCCACCTCCTCGTCGAGAGTCTCGCCCGTCAGTCGCGGATGTGGCCGTGGCGTCCACGGTGGGGATTTCAGGTCCGGTCGGTCACAGTCGGTCAGGTCCATGAAATCCCGGAAATCGAGCGGTTCGGGGAGACAGAACACTTCGCGGTCGTCCACGTCGAGTTGTTCGACCAACAACTCCCGCACCGCGTCGGGCATTCCCTCCTCGATTTCGAGACGGACGACGGTGGCGAACCGCCGTTCCCGGAGCACCGTCTCTATCATGTCGATGAGGTCCTCGGCAACCTCCTCGTCCTTTCCGACCTCCGCGTTTCGGGTGACGCGGAACGTGGAGTGGTCGATGATCTCCGTACTCGGAAAGAGGAGGTCGAGGTTGGCCCGGATGACGTCCTCCAGCAGGACGTATCGCGTCTCGTCGCCGATTCGAACGAGACGGGGACGGTTCTTCGGAATCTTCACGCGGGAGAACGTCGGCTCCGCCCCCTTCTCTTTCCGGGTCAACACCGCCAACGAGAGGCTCAAATTGGAGATGAACGGGAACGGATGCGCTGGGTCGAAGGTCAGCGGCGTGAGCGTGGGAAGGACGGACTTCTCGAAATACCCGCGAAGTTCATCGCGTTCCGGCGTCGACAGGGAATCGTACGAAACGATGTCGATACCCGCCGCCGCGAGTTCGTCGTGAATCACGTCCCGGTAACATGTGGACTGCTGGCGGAACATTCCCCGCGTCACGTCGAGGATTTCCTCCCACTGCTCCCGCGGCGTCCGCCCGTCGGGGGGGAGTACGGTCACGTCGGCCGCCATCTGCTGTTTCAGGCCGCCGACCCGCTTGCGGAAGAACTCGTCCATGTTCGTCGTGAAGATGGCGAGGAACTTCACGCGCTCCAACAACGGGTTGCGCTCGTCCGTCGCTTCGTGGAGTACGCGCTTTTGAAACTCCAGTTGGCTCAACTCGCGGTTCAGGTAGTATCGCGGGTCGCTCAGGTCGATAGCGGCGTTTTCGGGCGTCGTTTCCTCGTCGTCGCCGTCGTCCGGTAACTCGTGTTGTGGCATGGTTGGTCGGGGAGGGCGGTTTACGGGGACGGTGACTGGAGTCAGTGTGGTTGAGGGGTGACGATGGAGTCGTCGCTTCTGCTCTTGCCCGTTCTGCGGGACGGTTGGGTGACGAACTCGTCATCCCGATACTCGTACGCCGTGAGCGTCCCGCCGTAGACACAGCCCGTGTCCAGTCCGACCGCGTGCTCCCGTTCGACCGGGCGTTCGAGGACGGTGTGGCCGAAGAACACCCGCCGCGGCCCGTGGTACTCCTCGAACCAGAACGGCCGGTCGTAGCTTCCGTCCGGGGCCAACGACCGCGTCGTTTCGAGGTCGTCGACGGAGTGGTCGGAAAGCGGCTTTCGCGGATCCACGCCGCCGTGAACGACGAGCGCGTCGTCCCACGAAATCGCCGCCGGAAGGCTTCGTACGTACTCGATTTTCTCCTCCCCGAATCCGTCGAGTTCGACGCTGCCGTCGATGAGTTTCTGCTCGTTGTTGCCCCGCACCGAGCGGAAGTTGTCGCGTTCCCGGACCAGTTTCACGACGCCGAGGCTGTCGGGGCCTTTCCGAATCAGGTCCCCGACGAACACGACGAGGTCGTCGGAGGACGGCGCGAGCGTATCGAGAAGCGATTCGAGTTCCGGCAAACAGCCGTGGACGTCGCCGACGACGTATATCTCCTCCCAGTCGTCGGCGTCGATTCGTTCGTGTGGAACCCCGTCGTCGAACGTCGGACTCGAAACCATTGTTGTAGTAGTGGCCGCTCGTCGCAACGAGTAACGGCCCTTCGAGGAAGGGAAGCCAGTCCGCGCTATAAACGATTTATAATACCTCTCGAGAGGTGTCAGAGCAATACGTATGTGAATTTATACCAACCGTTCACGGGTCGGACTCCTCGACCGCTCGCTCCCGCAACTCCGTGCGCTGAATCTTTCCGGTCGTCGTCTGGGGTAGTCGGGCGACGAACTCGATTCGACGCGGGTACTCGTACTTCGCGAGTCGGTCGCCCACGAGAGCACGAATCTCCTCGCGGAGCGCGTCGCTCCCCTCGACACCCGAAACGGGTTGGACGAACGCCGCGATTATCTCCCCTCGCGTGTCGTCCGGGACGCCGACGACGCCGACCTGTTCGACCGACTCGTGTTCGAGGATGGTTTTCTCGATTTCGCCGGGTCCGACGCGGTAACCGCTCGTGATGATGAGGTCGTCGTCGCGCGATTTGAACCAGATGTAGTCGTCCTCGTCCTGCACCGCGAGGTCGCCGGTGAGGTGCCAGTCGCCGATGCGAACCGACTCGGTTTTCTCGGGGGCGTTCCAGTACTTCTCGAAAATCGCGGGTTCCGTGGGATCGCGCACCGCGATTTGACCGACTTCGCCGCGAGGAACTTCCTCGCCCGTCTCGGGGTCCACGATGGCGACGTCGTGGCCCGGAACGGGTTTTCCCATGCTCCCCGGTTTCGCCTCGAACCAGTCCCGACAGTTGGCGACGAGCAGGTTCGCCTCCGTCTGCCCGTACAGTTCGTTCACCGCGACGCCCGCCAGTTCCTCCTCGGCCCACGCCAGAATCTCGGGCGTCAGCGGTTCGCCGCCGGTGCTGATGGCGTCGAGGTCGAGGTCGTAGGTAGCAGTGGGGTCGGCCACGTCCATCATCATGCGGATGGCCGTCGGCGGGATGAACGCGTCCGTGACGCCGAACTCCTCCACGATTTCGAACGCCTCCTCGGCGTCGAACTTCCCCATCGGATAGCCGACGACCGGGCGGCCGTAGTGCCACGACGAAAAGAGCAGGTCGCCGAGCGCGCCGATCCACGCCCAGTCGGCGGGCGTCCACGCCACCGTCTTTCCGAGGACGTTTCGCTCGAAGACCATCGAGTACGTCGGGCAGTGGCCGACCCACACGTGATGTCCGTGGAGGACGCCTTTCGGCGGACCCGTGCTTCCGCTCGTGTACATGACGATGGCGGGCGTCTCGGGCGTCGTCTCCGCGAGGTCGAACGAGCGCCCGCCGTCCCGAAGCAGTCCCTCGAACCTCCGCACATCACCCTCGGCGTCCCCGTCCACTTCTACCACGTGTTCGAGGTCGGAGCAGTCGTCCCGAACTTCGTCCATCGACTCCCGAACGGCCTCGTCCACGACGGCGACGTTCGCGCCGCTGTCGTCGAGTCGATAGCCGAGCGCCTCGGACCCGAACAGCACCGACAGCGGTATCGATATCGCGCCGAGTTTCCAGCACGCGAGGTGGGTGATGGGGTTCGCGGGTTTCTGCGGGACGGCGACGGCGACCCGATCGCCGAATTCGACGCCGAGGTTCGAGAGGGCGTTGGCGACCCGATTCGACAGGACGTCGATGTCGTGAAACGTGTACGTTTCCCGCCGACCATCCGGGTAGGCTTGGAACAGCGCCACGGACCCCTTCGGGTCGTCGTGTTTTCGGAGCAGGTCGTGGGCGACGTTGAACGTCTCGGGGAGGTCCCACGCGAAGTCCTCGCGGGCGGTTTCGTACGAGTCGTCGAGCGTGACGTACCGCGGCATGGTACCTCGTTGCACGCGCGGGACTATCTAATCCAAGGTTCACATATCACGGTCGGCACTTCGGCGAGAAAAAAAGAGATCGCGCGGTCAGTACGATTTGGCGAAGTAGGCCGTCTCCTCGGCCTCGTCGCCGCAGATGGAACACTCGTCGCCGCAGGGTTCCTCATCGCGGTCGAGGGGCACCATGACGATCTCCGCCGAAATCTGCTCCTTGATTTCAGCCTCGCAGTCCTCGTCGCCACACCACGCCGTCTTCACGTAGCCGCCGTGCTGGCCGATGGTGCCGAGAATGTCGGCGCGGGAGTCGGCCTCTCGGATGTTATCTTCGAGCGTCTCCTCGGCCGCCTCGTACATCTTGTCGAACACGGCGTCGAAGTGGTTTTCAATGGTTTCGGCGATGTCCGCGCGGTCCTCCACGACGTTCTCGCCGTCGGGTCGGTGAACGACCGTGATTTCGTCGTCTTCGACCTCGTGCGGGCCGATTTCGAAGCGGACGGGCACGCCCTTCAACTCCCACTCGTTGAACTTGAAGCCGGGGTTGCGCTCGTCGCGGTCGTCGAGTTCGACGCGGACGCCCGCATCCTCCAACTCGTCGGCGATGCCCTCGGCGTAGGAGAGCACTTCCTCGCGGTTCTCCTCCTGCCAGATGGGGACGATGACGACCTGCTCGGGCGCGAGCGTGGGCGGACAGACGAACCCCTGCTCGTCGCTGTGGGTCATGATGAGTGCCCCGAGCGCGCGCCACGACAGCCCCCACGAGGTGGTGTGGGCCACGCGCTCGTCCTCGTTCTCGTCGGTGAAGTAGAGGTCGTACGCCTCGGCGAAGCCCTGCCCGAGATAGTGGCTGGTCGCGCCCTGCACCGACTTGCCGTCGGGCATCAGGGCTTCGACCGTCGTCGTGGTGTCCGCGCCGGGGAACTTGTCGTGTTCGGGCTTGCGGCCGCGCATGACCGGAATCGCCAGCACCTCCTCGAAGGCACGCTGGTACTGCGACAGGCGGGTCATCGTCTCGTCCCACGCCTCCTCCTCCGTCTCGTGGGCGGTGTGGCCCTCCTGCCAGAGGAACTCCTTCGTGCGGAAGAACGGCTTGGTATCCGTCGCCTCCCATCGAATCACGCTACACCACTGGTTGAGTCGGAGCGGCAGGTCGCGGTGGCTCCGCACCCACTGGCTCATGAACGGCGTGATGATGCTCTCGCTGGTGGGCCGGAAGGCCAATCGCTCGTCGAGTTCTTCGTGCCCGCCGTGGGTCACCCACGCCACTTCCGGATCGAACCCCTCCACGATGTCGCTCTCGCGTTCGAGGTAGCTCTCGGGGATGAGCGCGGGGAAGTAGGCGTTCTGCGACCCCGTCTCCTTGAACCAACCGTCGAGGTAGTCCTGCAGGCCCTCCCAGAGGGCGTACCCGCGGGGCCGAGTCACGATGAACCCGCCCATGGGCGCGTAGTCGGCGAGACCCGCCTTCAGTACGACTTCGGCGTACCAGTCGCCGGGACTGTACGATTTGGACTCGGTGATGCCGAGTTCCTGGTCGTCGTTGCTCATTACTCCTACCCAGTCCGGATGCGCTCTTAAATGTCCTGAAGCGACCGCGAGGAGTGGTTATTTTGGACGTTCGACGGACGTTCGCTTCGATACGAGAGTTCCATTCGAAGTGATGACGCTCCGACCGCGGTGACGCAGTTTTCGAAAGTCATTGTCCGCTCGCTACGTACTGACGTTGGTCGTTTTGTAACTGCAGTTACCGAGAAGCAGACCCCGAAAGCCCCCGCCCGCTCGCGGTCGCTGTGCGGGATATCCGCGCTCTCCGCACCAGCCGCGCGGATAGTAGCCCACACAGCGGACCACGCAAGCACGACCGGACGGCCCCTTTCATTCCCACTTCCCCCCGTAGCCGCACCGCACCACATCCTCCCCAACCGATTCGCTCCGACGCTCCCGTTGGTCGCGCCGTCGCTCATCCCTCGCGCGAACAATGACTGAGGCGGTGCGGCCAACCACTGGCCGCACCGCCCCGTCAGCGCGCGCCATGAGGCACGGACGGGCTGTGCGAAGCCAACCAACCGCTATGGCGTACGCTGGCACAGCCCAGAGGCCAGCGGTTGGCCGAGGGCTGTGCTGGTAGCGTGCGAGGGACGACTGAGTGAAGGCGAAGGAGTCGGTTGGGGAGGCGTGTGGGCGGTAGCGGTTGCGGTTTCATTGACGTCTGTATTTGCAATCACAACAATACAGCCACGACTCGTAGCGAACGGCCGGGTTGGACGCGAACACCGGATACGATTCGCCGATACAACCGAACCCACACTCAAAACGTCACGCCGGTTTCTAACTCCTCTTCGAGCACCTCGTCGCCGTCCGAATCGAACCGGAACCATCCGGAAAACGTCTCACCCGACAACAGGTATGGCATCCAGAGTCGGTCGTCCTCCCACATCTCGTCGTAGGGCATGTCCGCGACGTCGAACCACCGCGGGTCAGCCTCGTCCGTCTCCTGCGGTTTCCCCGAAAACTCCTCGGCGCGGAAGACGTGGACGAACATCTCCGACTCCGTTCCAAACACGAACTCGAACTCGCCGACCTTGGTCGGGTTCTCCACGGACACGCGAACTTCCTCCTCGACCTCCCGAACCGCGGCGTCGCGGGGCGTTTCACCATCTTCGACCTTCCCGCCGGGGCCGACGAGTTTGCCCTCGCCGAGGCCGCGTTTCTTGCGGATGAGGAGGATTTCGTCGCCCCGAACGAGATAGCAGAGCGTCGCGGGTTGCATGGTCGATGGTGTCAGTCGATTGCAATCAGTGTTCCGAACCCGCAGTAGCAAGCGTGAAACAGGTGTTTGACCCTTCACGAGACTTATGCCGAAAGGGGATAATCGAGGGGCATGAAACGGCGACGGCTCCTCGCGGTCGGTGGAGCGGCCCTGTCCGGCGAGTGTCTCGGACGCGCCGCCCTCGACGTCGGTGGCTCCGAATCCCCCGAGACGTTCGGACCGGACGAGGTTCAGCGCCGAATGTCGCTGGCAGGTGTGGACGAGGTTCCGAAAAAATACGGCGTTCGAATCGACGTGGAACTGCTGAACGGGGCCGTCACGGCCGCGGACACCGCCCATCTTCGCGTGACGGTGACGAACGAAGGGGAGAAACGACGGTTCTCCGCGGGCGAGGGAATGTGCAACCCATTCAACCGCGACGAAGGCAAGAGTGAGACGTCGGGATTGTGGCTCCACGAACCGAAAGACACGAAGTGGATCGAGCGGAAGGGCGACCGCTGGACGCGGGACAGAGATCAGAACGAACGGAGAGCCTTTGCGAACTACGCCTGTCTGCCCCGCACGTACGAAGCGGGTGAATCGCTCGCAACCGAGTATCTCGTCTGGGACGACTATCAGGTCGGGGGGTACATGGACCCGGGAACGTACCGGTTCGAGGTGCCGATTGCCATCCACCCGTCGGGGTCGAAGTTCGGCGACCCGACGGCGGAATTCGACTGGGGGTTCGACCTGCGGGTCGATGACGGGTGAGCGAAATTATTTAACGCCAGTTATCCAACACGAACTCATGAGAGCGCCAACGATTTCGGCTCCGACGCTGAGTGTCGGCCAACGCGCGATACGTTGGCTCGGCGTCCTGATGCTGGTTCTCCACCTCGGTCTGCTCGTCGCGCTCGATTTTAACGTGCTGGGCGACCCGAGCCTCCTCGTCCAAATCACGCTCGGGACGGGCGGCGGCCTTCTCCTCATCCTCTCGACTACCGACCGCTCGTGGAACGTCGAAAAACGTCGACTGGCCGATGTGGGTTTCTTCTGTCTCTCCCTGTCCATACTCGCGTCGTATCTCCTGCGGTTGTCGTTTTGAACCCCGCGAAACATCGGAAGAAGCTATTTACGTTCAGTCAATCAACACGAACTCATGAAAGCGCCGGTCATTCGTGCGCCCACCGGCGGGCTGAGTCGGCGGGTGTTCAAATGGTACGGCCTGTTCATTTTCGTGTTGAACGTGGGGCTGGTCGTCGCCTTTGGACCCGCGGTGCTGTCGAGTACTGCGTACCGCTTGCAGTTCGGCACCGCCATCGCCGGTGCGCTCCTCTTGATTTCCACCGGCATCGAACTGCCGTGGGACGTCGAATGGTATCGCCTCACTGGACTGGGAATCATCTGTTCCGCGACGTCGTTATTCATCTCCAACATCCTCGCCAACGACGGCCTCGGATGGGTCGCGGTGAGTCTCGTCGGCACGCTCTCGCTCGCGTTCTTCGGGTTCGACATGATTCGCGGCGGGCGTCATTTCAAAATCGACGTCACCGCCGACGCCTGATTCACTACACCTCGTCACTTCACCGAAAACGGACTCTCCCCTTCCGTCCAGTCCCACCCCGGCAGTCGCGTCTGAAACCCGGCGGCGAGGGCGGCGTCCAAGTCGTCCACGCCCGCCACCTCGTCGTCCACGTGGTGCATGATGTCCGCGTAGTGGAACGTGGCCTCGCCGAGCAAGCGGAGGGGTTGGTTGCCCGCTATCATCCCGGCGAGTTCCCGCCCGAGGAGTTCGTCCACGACGAATCCGGGGTAGTCGTTTTCGACGTCGAGGTCGCGGAGCAGGGCGACGAGCGCGGCGACGTTCACCGCGACGTCGCCGTCGGCGAAGACGGCATCGACCTCGGTTCGGTACTGCGATTCGGAGACGGTATCGACCTCCGTACCGAACGCCTCGCCGAGGTTTGCCCGTACGTCATTGATGAGGGTCACGACGTCGGTTCGCTCGCGGACCCATTCGTGTTCGTCGGCGACCGTGGCCGATGAGAGCTTCATAGGAACACGTCGGGCAGAATGGGTTTAGGGGTTTTGAGAAGGCTTTTATAATCACACCGTTTAGTGGGGGATAAGCGGGTTTTCCTGTGTCACCCATGAGCAGTTTGCTTTCGGAGACCAGGACCACTGTATGCGCGTTGACGCGTATGTTCCAATCCCGCAGAACAAGCGAGACAATCTATGCTGTGCTGTATACGTCGTAGTGGTCACGGTGCTGAAAACCACCGTCTGCGACAATCCAAGATACGCCGGACCAACAGCATTCGCTCTCCCAACGGACGAAGCGGACTGTTTTCACCATGAGTAAAGTAGAGCAACAACTCGAAGACCTCAAAGCAACGATTACGAGCGAACTACCGAGCGACATTTCGGTATCCGACGTCAAATACGAAGGACCGGAACTCGTCGTCTACACGCGCGACCCGAAGAAGTTCGCGCGCAACGGGGACCTGATCCGAAAACTGGCGAGCCAACTGCGAAAGCGCATCACAGTTCGCCCCGACCCGGACGTTCTCTCCCGCCCCGACACGGCGCGCGAGGACATCCTCGAAGTCATTCCCGACGAAGCGGGCGTGACGGACCTCGATTTCCACGCGGATACTGGCGAAGTCGTCATCCAAGCCGAAAAACCCGGCATGGTCATCGGCAAACACGGCAGTACGCTCCGCGAGATAACCCAAGAAGTCGGCTGGACGCCGGAAGTCGTCAGAACGCCGCCCATCGAATCCTCGACGGTCTCCAACGTCAGGAACTTCCTGAAACAGGAGCGCGAGGACAGACGCGACATTTTGGAGCGGGTCGGCAGACAGATACACCGCGAGGAGATGAGCAACGAGGAGTGGGTTCGCATCACGACGCTCGGATGCTGTCGCGAGGTCGGACGCGCGAGCTTCATCCTCTCGACGCCCGAAACCCGCATCCTCATCGACTGCGGCGACAAACCGGGATCGGACGACGTGCCGTACCTCCAAGTCGAGGAGGCGCTCGGCGCGGGTGCCGCGACCATCGACGCCGTGGTCCTCACGCACGCTCACTTGGACCACAGCGCGCTCATCCCGCTCCTGTTCAAGTACGGCTACGACGGCCCGATTTACACGACCGAACCGACCCGCGACCTGATGGGACTGCTCCAACTCGACTACCTCGACGTGGCCGCGAAGGAGGGCCGCGTCCCGCCGTACGAGAGCGAGATGGTTCGCGAAGCCCTCAAACACACCATCCCGCTGGAGTACGGCGACGTCACCGACATCGCCCCGGACGTGAAACTGACGTTCCACAACGCGGGTCACATTCTCGGGTCGTCGGTCACGCACTTCCACATCGGCGACGGCCTGTACAACGTGGCGTTCTCGGGCGACATTCACTACGACGACACGCGCCTGTTCAACGGCGCGGTGAACGACTTCCCGCGCGTCGAGACGCTCATCCTCGAATCGACCTACGGCGGTCGGAACGACTACCAGACCGACCAGAAGGATTCGGAGGAGAAACTCAAGAAAGTCATCAACGAGACGTACGAGAAGGGCGGCAAAGTCCTCATCCCCGCCTTCGCGGTCGGCCGGTCACAGGAGATGATGCTCGTCATCGAGGAGGCGATGCGAAACGGCGACATCCCGGAGATGCCCGTCCACCTCGACGGAATGATCTGGGAGGCGACGGCCATCCACACGACGTACCCCGAATACCTGCGTGACGACCTCAGGGACCGCATCTTCCACGAAAACGAGAACCCGTTCCTCGCCCCGCAGTTCAACCACATCGACGGCGGCGAGGAGGAACGACAGGACGTGGCCGACGGCGACCAGTGTATCATCCTCTCGACGTCCGGGATGGTCACCGGCGGCCCCATCATGTCGTGGCTCGAACACATCGGCCCGGACCCGGACAGCAGGATGGTGTTCGTCGGCTACCAGGCACAGGGAACCCTCGGACGCCGTATCCAGAGCGGGTGGGACGAAATCCCGCTCAACGGACGCGGCAACCGGAGCAAGACGCTCAACCTCCAACTCGACGTGGAGACGGTCGACGGTTTCTCCGGCCACGCCGACCGCGCCGGTCTGATGAACTTCGTCAAGACGATGAACCCGCGACCCGAGAAGGTCCTCTGTGTCCACGGTGACGAGAGTTCGACCCAAGACCTCTCCTCGTCGCTCTATCACGACTTCAACATCCGCACGTTCGCGCCGAAGAACCTGGAGACGTTCCGGTTCAAGTGAACGCCCGCGCTCGGCGCTAACGCACCTCGCTCGTCCGTTGTACGGCTCTAAGTGGCATCGTTCGATGAACCGTTGAACGCATCGCGTTTCCGATTCAGTTATATTTCTGCCATTATTCGGGAGAATCATGCCTTCAGAAGTCAATCGAGCGGCGGTCGAACGTCGAACGAATCGACTGCTGGACGAGTACGGCGACGTTCCGGTCGAAAAGCGGACACAGGAGCAACCGGCGGCCAAGTTCGAGGAACTGGTGGGATACGCCCGCGACGGATACACCGGGAGTGCGTACGCGTGGGTCGTCCGCCGACCCGACGACGCCGCCCCGCTCAGCGATTCGATGTCGGACGAAGCGTTCGACGACCGTTCACGAGCGTTGATGATTCTCAACCGGGGAGCGGATTCGTGGGGACTTCCGGGCGGCGGACGCGAGGACGGAGAAACGTCCGAGGAGGCCGCGGTTCGAGAGGTCGAAGAGGAGACCGACGTCCGCTGTGAACTCGCGGAACCCTTCCTGCTCCGCAAGCTAACCGTGGTTCCCGAAAACGACGACGAGAAACGCCTCCACCTCCTGTTCGTCTTCTTCGACGCGGACTATCTGGGTGGAGAGATAGCGATACAGGGCGGAGAATTGAATGGGGCGGCGTGGTTCGCAGAGCCCCCCTCACGGATGCTTCCGGCGAACGAACTGCGTGCTGATGACTGGTTTTGATTATCTGTTTCAGTGTTCGACGTACTCGACCAACACGCCGCCCGTCGATTTCGGGTGGAGAAACGCCACGTCGTGGCCCCACGCGCCGGGGCGCGGTTCCTCGTCGATGAGTGAAACGCCGTGGTCACGGGCCGTTTCGAGCGCGTCCTCGATGTCGTCGGTTTCGAGCGCGACGTGGTGGATACCCGCCCCGTTCCGGTCGAGGTAGTCCGAAATCGTCCCGTCTTCGAGCGGTTCGAGCAGTTCGAAGTAGCTCCCGCCGAAATCGAGGAAGACGACTCGCAGGCCGTCGAACTCCTCCTCGTGGACGACCGGAGCGTCGAACAGCGCTTCGTACGTCTCCGCGAGGGTCGATGCATCGTCGGTGGCGATGCCGATGTGGTCTACGTGCATGCGGAAACGATGGCCGCATCGCGGCATAACGGTGATGATTCCACCGGGTTGCCGCGAGGTGGGAATTATTAGGCACACCGCACGTGGGTGTCTCCCATGGAGCCGACAGCCTTACGCGCCGATATACCCGCGCTCGAACGGACGACGTACATGAACACGGGTGCCAGCGGCCCCAGTCCGACCCGTGTGGTCGAGGCGGTCGAAACCTGCCTCGAACGGCACGAATACGAGGCACCGGCGGAGGAAGGGTCGTATCCGTTCACGTTCGATGTGCTCGACCGAACGCGGGAGACGGTGGCAAACCACCTCGGTGCGACCGACGAGACGCTCGCGTTGACCCAGAGCACGACGGACGGCATCAACCGGATCGCCGCCGCCATCGACTGGGAGTCCGGCGACCGGGTGGTTCGAACGGACCTCGAACATTCCTCGGGCATCCTCCCGTGGAAGCGGTTGAACGGGCACGGCGTGGAGACGGACGTTCTCACCAGCGAGGAAGGCCGTCTCGACCTCGATTCGGTGAAGGATGCGGCGTCGGACGCGAAACTCGTCTGTCTCAGCGCGCTCACGTGGACCCACGGGACGATGCTCCCCGTCTCCGAAATCACCGACATCGCCCACGATGCGGGCGCGCTGGTTCTCGTGGATGCGGTGCAGTGTCCGGGTCAGATGGCGACCGACGTGACCGAGTGGGGCGCGGATTTCGTCGCCGGAGCGGGACACAAGTGGCTGTTGGGTCCGTTCGGCGCGGGGTTCCTCCACGTCCGAGACGGAGCGGAACGCCACTTGAATCCGGCCCACATCGGCTATCGGAGCGTCGAGGACCCCAACGCCGAGGCGTACGCATACGAACCCGGCGCACAGCGACTCGAAGTCGGAACCGTCTCGCCCGCGACGTACGCGGGCCTCGGGGAAGCCATCGGCGTCATCGAAGAGGTCGGCTACGACGCCATCGAGCACCGGATTCGAACGCTCACTGACCGGTTGAAAGACGGCCTCGTCGCGGCCGACGACGCGCGGTTGCTGAGTCCGCGCGAGTACGAGTCAGGCCTCGTAACCTTCGAAGTGGACGACCCTGACGGGTTCGTCGAACAACTCGCCCGCGAAGGAATCCGAGTCAGGTCACTTCCGTACCCCGAGAACTCGGTTCGGGCCTCCGTTCACGTCTTCAACACTGAAGCCGACATCGACGCGCTGCTGGAGTACGTCTGAGCGTTTCGGGGGTCGTCGTCGTTCGGGACGCTGAAAGTGCAGGCAGGAGCTTCAACTGACTACGGACTCGAATCGGATTCACAGTTTCACCACCGGCCGCGTACGGTTCCCGTCGGCCGGTGCAGGAACGCCTTCCGCGCACAATATCATGTCTACGACAGACGACGTTCAGGACCGAATCGAAGAGGTATCGAACGCAACCGGCAGCGGACCTCACCTCGTCACGCTGGCCGTTCCGCCGGAGCAACCGATAGACGCCGCGCTCGAACGAATAGAGGAGGAACACGCGAGGACCGAGTACATCGACGCCGACGAGACGAGCGAGCGCGTCACCGAGGCGCTCGAACGGGTGCGACGAATCGTCAGCGACTACGAGGAGACGCCCGAGAACGGTCTGGTGGTTTACGCCGGAATCGTCGACGCCGAAACCATCGACTACGTGTTCGACGACCTCCCGTCGCCCGTCGCCGGAGAGCGGTACGAGCGCTCGAACGAGTTCGAGACCGAACCCCTCGACGTCACGACCGACGAGTCGACCTACGGGTTGCTCGTCGTCGAACACGGGAAGGCGATACTCGGACGGTTCTCCGACGGCGACGTCGAGCAGATCGAATCGCTCCGGAGCGACGATACGGAGGATAACCCAACGAGCGGGGAACTGGGCGACCGCGAGCAAACGCACCGCGAGTTCTTCGAGCGCGTCGCCGAGAGGGCGATGGTAGAATTCCTCGGCGAAGCTGCCGACGAGCAGCGCCGGTCGAACGCGAATCCGGGACAGTCCGACATCGATCCCGTTGACGGGTTGTTCGTCGGTGGGTCGAGCGTCACCGCATCGGAGTTCCTCGACGGGGACTACCTCGACCATCGGCTCCGGAACCGCATCGTCACCGACGCGTTCGCCGTCGGCGACGCGTCCCGGGACGGGCTCGAACAACTCGCGGACAAGGCCCGCGACCACCTCGAAGATGCCAGACGGGAAGACGTGCGCGAACACCTCGACGAGTTCCTAGGCGAACTCGAAACCGGCGACGAGGCCGTTTCCGGACGGGAAGCGGTCGAGGAGGCGCTCGAATACGAAGGGGTCGCGACGACGCTCGCCTCGGGGACCCTGTCGGCCGAGGAACTCAGGGACTACGAACGGAGAACGGTCGCGCAAGGAGGGGAGTTCGTCGTCGTCCCGAACGACATCGATGGCGGTGACGAGTTACGGGACGGCCTCGGGGCGCTCCTTCGGTTCCCGATCGACTGACCGCGGTAACGCGGGATAATCGAGCCGCTTCGTTTTCGACGAGTGACGGTCGGCAGGTTTCTATCGGCACCCGAGACGTTTAAATCGCCGTTCCGGGCCGATACTCGCCGAACACGTCCCGAAGCACGTTGCAGATTTCGCCCACCGTGGCGTAGGCCTTCACCGCGTCCACGATGTACGGTAACAGGTTGTCCTCGCCCTCAGCCGCGTCGCGGAGCGCGTCCAGCGTCGCTTCGACTTCCCCGTCGTCCCGCTCCTCTCGAACCTCGTTCAGGCGGTCGATCTGGCGGCGTTCGTCCTCCGCCGTGACCTCTTGGACGTCCATCTCCGCCTCCTCGTCCACCTCGAACTCGTTGACGCCGACGATGGTTCGCTCACCCGACTCTATCTCCTGCTGGCGGTCGTAGGCCACGTCCTGAATCTGACGCTGGACCCACTGGCTCTCGATGGCCGAGCGCATCCCGCCCTTCTCGTCGATGGTGTCGAGGAGTCCGAAGGCTTCCTCCTCCAGGTCGTCCGTGAGCGCCTCCACGTAGTAACTGCCCGCCAGCGGGTCGATGGTGTCGGCGGCCCCGCTCTCGTGTGCGAGAATCTGCTGGGTGCGGAGCGCGGTCCGCACGCTCTCCTCCGTCGGCAGCGCCAACGCCTCGTCCTTGCCGTTGGTATGGAGGCTCTGTGTTCCGCCGAGGACGGCCGCGAGCGCCTGATACGCCACGCGGACCACGTTGTTCTCTATCTGCTGGGCGGCGAGCGTCGAGCCAGCGGTTTGGGTGTGGAACTTAAGCTGTTTCGACTTCGGGTTCTCCGCGCCGAAGCGTTCCTCCATGATTTTCGCCCACATCCGTCGGGCGGCGCGGAACTTCGACACTTCCTCCAGAATGTCGTTGTGCGCGTTGAAGAAAAAGGAGAGCTGTGGAGCGAACTCGTCCACGTCCAACCCGGCGTCCAACGCGGCCTCCACGTACTCGATGCCGTCGCCGAGCGTGAACGCGAGTTCCTGTGCCGCCGTCGCGCCCGCTTCGCGGACGTGATAGCCCGAAATCGAGATTGTGTTGAACTTCGGCACCTCCTCGGCGCAGAACTCGAAGATGTCCGTGATGATGCGCATCGACGGTTCGGGCGGGAAGATGTACGTGTTCCGCGCGATGTACTCCTTCAGCAGGTCGTTCTGGATGGTTCCCCGCAGTTCCTCGCGGGAGACGCCCTGCTCGTCGCCCACGGCGATGTACATCGCCAACAGCACCGACGCGGGTGCGTTGATGGTCATCGACGTGCTCACCTCGTCCAGCGGAATCCCGTCGAACAGCGCCTCCATGTCCGCCAGCGAGTCGATTGCGACGCCCGACTTCCCGACTTCGCCCGCCGACATCGCGGCGTCGGAGGTGTAGCCCATCTGCGTCGGCAGGTCGAACGCCACCGACAGCCCCGTCTGGCCGTTGTCGATGAGGTAGTGATAGCGCTCGTTGGTCTCCTCGGCCGTCCCGAACCCGGCATACTGGCGCATCGTCCACAGTCGTCCCCGGTACATCGTCGGGTAGACGCCGCGCGTGTAAGGATCCTCGCCCGGATAACCGAGGTCCTCCTCGTAGTCCACATCGGCGACGTCGTTCGGCGTGTAGAGGCGCTCTACGGTCTGCCCGTCGGTGTCGGTCGTGAACTCCTCCTTTCGCTCGCCGAACCGGTCCAGCGTCGGGTCGAGGGTGTCCGCTTCCCACTCCGCTTTCCCCCGGCGGATCTCCTCCAAGTCGTCCGCGTCAAACATTGCCTGAACTTTGTCGGCGATTCGTCTTAAGGATTGACCGATGACTTCGAGGGATGCGAGCAGTAGTAGCGAGGGAATTTCGGTTTTAGCGTTGACGAGGTTGCCACGGGGTAGGCCTCGAAAGCCCCCGCCCGCTCACGGTACCTGTGCAGGATATTCTGGCCTCTCCGTCACGTTCGGCCAGAATAGTTGCCCACACAGGAACCACGCAAGCGTGACCGAGCGGCCCCTTTCATTCCTCCCACAACACCGCAACCGAATCAGCCACACCCTCCCCAACCGACTCCTTCGCTTCGCTCAGTCATCCCTCGCATGATAGCCAGCAGGCCACCAGTTGAAGGCCTGCTGGCGCACGCGCCGAGGCGGCTACTCGGCTTCGCGTCATCGCACTTCCAGTGCGGTGTATACGGATGAGGGCTTTCAAGGACAGTTCCGGAAATACGAAATCACGAGCAAAAAATGAGCCTATCGTGAACCCTCGTTTCGAGAACCATCTCATCGAAGCAGATGAGAAACCGCACTACGAGAAATCGGGTTCAGTGGTCGTCTTCGCGCCACTTGTGTTCGCATTCGGTGCAGACGAAAAAGCGCGTCTCGCTCTCGTCGGCCGAGCGGATCTGCTGGAGGTACCAGTAGGCCTCGTCGTTGTCACAGTTGGGACATTGGACGCCGGTCGTCGGGAGGCCGTTGCTGCCGCCGCTGCTTTCGATTATCTCGGTCGCTTCCTGGTCTTCGGTGATGACGTACTCCGAGGAATCGCCTCGCGGAGTCTCGTGACCGCAGCTGCCACAGACCCAGAAACCGTCGTTCGCTTTCATCATGGAACCGCACTCGTCACAGAACTCCATTGTTGTCCCGGACTAACAAACGCGGCCATTTAAGTCGCGTGCTTTCCGCGCTTTTCTCGTTTTTGGCTTACCCCTCCCCTTCGGACTGATACGGTTCGCCGACGGCCTCCCGCGGCAGGACGTTGTTGATCTCCGTTTCGAGGTCGCGCGCCGACTCGTACTCCTCTTGGTCGGTTTCGTCGACGAGTTCCCCGAGGTTCCGCTCACCGTCCGCGAGGACGAGCGTCGTTCCCTCCAACTCGATGGCCGCGTCGTCCCGGGGAATCGGATACGAGAGTTCCCGAAGGACAGCCCCGACACGGTTGTACTTGACTCTCTGTGCCATGGTATCACAGACGGTGCGGTCGTGCTTAGTTGTTGCCGCGGCCGCCGCTTCGAGGACGGAAACGCCCGACAGCGTTGTCGACAAGTATATGGATAGCTGCCACTACGGCCGCTGTCATAACTGTCTTCAACGTGCAGTCGGTATTTCGGACCGAATGTTCAGTGTAGACAGACGAGTGCTAGCGCTGGCGATAGCGCGGATGGCCGACTCCGTCGGCAACTCGTTTCTCATCGTCGTTCTGCCGCTCTACATCGCCAGCGGTTCGATATCCGGTGACGCGTTCGGCCTCACCGAGACGGTCATCACCGGTATCGTCCTCTCGCTTTTCGGGCTTCTGAACAGCTTCACGCAACCGTTCGCGGGATACCTCTCCGACAGGTCCGAGCGACGGAAGGTGTTCATCCTCCTCGGACTCGCAATTTTAGCGGTGACAAACTTCTCGTACTCCTTCGCGAGTGGCTACCCCGACCTCATCGCCATCCGCGCGATCCAGGGCATCGGCGTCGCGTTCACGATCCCGTGTACCATCGCGCTCGTCAACGACCTCGCGTCGGACGAGAACCGCGGCGGAAACATGGGGGTGTTCAACACCTTCCGGTTGCTCGGGTTCGGTGCGGGGCCGATAGCGGCCGGCGCGCTGGTCCATCAGGGACCCTACGACCTCGCCGGAGTCCACATGACCGGTTTCCAAGCCGCGTTCTACATCGCCTCGCTGGGGGCGCTCGTCAGTTTCGCGCTCGTCACCCTGCTCGTGAGCGACCCCGAGCAAACGGAGGCCGATGCGGGCGACGACTTCTCGATCTCGGTTCTCGGCTCGCGGAGCGGTCTCGACCCGATATTCACGCTCGCACTCGCCTCGCTGTTCATGGCCATCAGTATCGCCTTGATTTCGACGCTGGAGACGACCATCAACACGCGACTCGGACAGAACGAACTGTGGTTCGGCCTCGAGTTCGCGGCGTTCGTCCTCGCGCAGGTCGCCCTACAGGCCCCAATCGGCCGTGCGACGGACCACTACGGGCGACGACAGTTCATCATCGCCGGACTCGTCCTGCTCATCCCGGCGACGGTGGTTCAGGGGTTCGTCACTACCCCCATGCAGATGCTCGTCGCCCGACTCGTCCAAGGTGTCGCGGGCGCGCTGGTGTTCGCCCCCGCACTCGCGTTGGCGGGTGACATCGCACGAAAGGGACGGTCCGGGACCCAACTCTCCCTGCTCACCATGGCGTTCGGCCTCGGAACCGCCATCGGTCCGCTCTCCTCCGGCTTCCTCGTTCGGTTCGGCTTCCAAGTGCCGTTCGAGGTGGGCGGCTTCCTCGCGGCACTGGGTGTCGTCCTCGTCTACACGCAGGTCGAAGAGACGAGGGCGCCGTCCTCGGACGCGCGTGCGTCCCCACAGGATTGAAAATAGAAAAAGAACGAACCCGTCGCGTTTGCGTTTCTCCTTTCCTTCCGCTCAGTCGAAGTTCGGTTCCCTGTCCTCCACGAACGCGGTCATTCCTTCCCGCTGGTCGTGGGTGCCGAACATCGAACTCCAAAGCCGACGCTCGTAGCGAAGCCCCACCGACAGGGTGCCTTCCTGCACCTGATTCAGCGCCTCCTTCGCGGCTTGGAGGGCGAACGCCGGACGCTCCGCGAGGTCGGTCGCCATCTCCTCCACGTGGGCGTCCAGTTCGTCGGGTGCGACGACCTCGCCGACCAGTCCCATCTCGTGAGCGTCTTGGGCGTCGATGCGCTCGCCGAAGAAGATGAGCCGTCGGGCGAGTTCGTCGCCGACCAACCGCGGGAGTCGCTGTGTGCCGCCCCAGCCCGGGATGATGCCGAGGTCGATTTCGGTCTGGCCGAGAACGGCGTTCGAACTCGCCACGCGGAGGTCACAGGCGAGCGCGAGTTCACAACCGCCGCCGAAGGTGTAGCCGTTGATGGCGGCGATGACCGGCGCGGGGAACGATTCGAGCGAGTCGGCGACATCGTGGCCCAACTCGGCGTACGCCTGTGCCTCCGCCACCGAGAGGTCCTTCATGTAGCCGATGTCGGCCCCGGCGACGAACGCTTTCTCGCCCGCTCCCGTGAGGACGAGCGCACGGGCACCGTCCGACTCCGCCTCGTCGATGGCGTCGCGGAGCGCGTTGAGCGTTTCGACGTTGAGCGCGTTGAGTCGGTCGGGTCGGTCCACCGTCAGCGTCGCAACGTCGTCGGAAAACTCGTAGCGTACCGTGTCCGATTCGGGCATGGGTATGTCGTCTCGGGGTGTTCGGTTAATCGTTTCGACGACCGACCGTCCACAACGATTCCTATTACCGGGCGCCGTCGCCGAAACGAACGCCGGTGTCGCTTCGGAACTGGCAAATAACCCCCCGTCATAAACACGCGACAATGACGTTGTCCGAGGAGGCCCGCGACCGACTGGCAGATCTGGTCGAACTCCAACCGACCAAAAACAGCGAACTGCAGGATCGCTGGGGGTTAGAGAGCGGGAGCGAAGTGCATCAGTATCTCGAAAACGAACTGAAGGAGTACTACTACCGGGACGACAACAGCTACATCCGCGCGACCACCGAGGCGAACGACCTCGTGGACGTGGAACCCGGCATGGTCGCCGACGACGGGGACGAGGTTCCGAGCGTGGTTCGCGTGCCGACGCTCCAGCGACAGGTGTTCGACGTCGTTCCCGGCCCGGACGAACGCTCGGCGAGCGTCGTCTCCGTCCTCCACGCCGTCCGGGAGGAGTTCGGTGTCGACCCGGACGTCGACGACGTGCGCTCGGCACTCCAGAGCCTGAAACGGAAGGGCGTCGTCGAAGTCGTCTATCGGACCGTCCCGACGTTCAAACTCACCGTCGAACGCGACGACATAACGGTCGAAGAGTCCGGTTGAGTCACTCGGCGTCCGACTCCGACCCGCCCGGACGATTGCGTTCCCGACGCGATTCGAGCAGTCGTTTGCTGGCGTTCCCCGGCCCGCCCTCGATGGGCCACCCCTTCTGCCGCCACGCCGGCGGTTCCGGTTCGAACGCGGAGCACCTTCCGGAACACTCCCGCGCCGTCTGATGGCAGGACTTCGCATCACAGTAGGGCAGAATCAACGCCTCCTCGCGCCGCAGTTCGAAGTGCCGACAGTCCGGGCGCATCGTTCGGGTGTACGTGCGCCACCCCCGTTCGTAGGCCCGTTCCGCGATTTCGAGCCGCTTTCGTGCCTTCTCGTCGGGAGACACGTACTCGAACCGGGCGGCGGACTGGTCGTACTTCCCGCCGCCGGGTCGTTCGAGGATTCGCGTTCCCGGCGCGTCGACATCTAGCGTTCGGGGGTACCACGCCACCTCGGCGTCGTGATCGTCGAACGTCAGGATTCCCGCCTCGACCGGAATGGATTCGAGGAGGGCGGGTTCGGTCGTCTCGCCCGTCCGGTTCGTCGCCACCCACACCTCGTCGGCCAACGAGAGGGCCACGTCCCGTTCCAACTGCGGACGCAAATCGCGGGCCGCGCCCGCGTCCAAGTCGGGCTTGTTCTCGATGGCGACGATGCGCCGAACCCAGTTCGGATACGCGTATCGGCGCTTGATTTCGAGGCGATTGCCCCGCTTTCGAACCGAGAGAATTCCTCGCTCGTCCACCTCGTGAATCGTCTCGCGGACGTACCGCCACGGATAACCGGGTTCGGGGAGGGCGTCCCGATACCACTCCCATTCCGCGGGCGCGTGCTGCACCACGTCGAGCGTGTCGCCGTCCAACCGGTTGCGTCCGAAGTTCGCCCGACGAGCGAAGGCGTCGGCGTCCACCTCGATGACCACGGTGTCCCACCGCCTGCGCTTCGTCCCGAGTTGTCGAGCGACGAGAACGGCCCGCTCGCCGTCGGGCGGCCAGCGTCGCTCGGCCCACCGACAGGTTCGCAGTTCGAAGACGAACTCCGATTCGTCCATACGCTTCCCTCTCTCCCGACGCTGGTAAGCGATTCGACTCCGGTATATCAAAAAACATTTGTTGGTATGGCTGAAAGAGAGAACTCCCTCGTCAACTGACGAGTAAACCGGTTTTCCGTACCGGTCCCCACAAAACGATGAATCTACGAGCCACCCTCACGACCCTGTTGGTCGTCTCGCTCCTCGCCGGAACCGCAACGGCGGGTTCCGCCGGACACGCGGCGAGTACGACGAACCCCGCAGTACAGTCCCCCCTGTTCTTCCAATCGAACGATGCGAACAGTTCGGTTTCCTTGAACAGTTCCATCTACGAGGTAGAGCAGGGAGAGACGGCGACGATGAACCTCTCGCTGGAGAACGTGGACGCCGTGACCGTCCAACTCGGCGGCGGCGAGATGAAGTACAAACTCAACGCGAGCGTCACCGACGGCGACGGCGACGGCACCGTCGTCCTCGTGTTCGACACCGCGAAGGCGGGGAGCGGCGACGGGTCAGCCCTGACGACGAAGGCCGACGCCGACGAACTCACCGTCAAAAACGAAACGACGGTCGACGGGAAACTTCCCGCAAACATGTACGGGATAACCGTCTACGCCGGAACCGGGGACAGCGCCCCCAAAATCGGCTACGGCGGACTGAACGTGCAAGGCGGCGAATCGAACGGGTCGCGGACGACCACGACGACGGACACCGCGACGACGGACGACGAGTCCGGGATGACGACGACCACCACGTCGAACGAATCCACGACGACGACCGACAGCAGCGGACAACCCGGCTTCGGCGTCGGGATTTCGGTCGTCGCGCTCGCGGCGGTTGCACTCCTCGCACGGCGGCAGTAGACCCTAGGTCGGCGACAGAAAATCCGTTCTTCCCATTTCGAGACAGCCGACGAGCGTCAGCACCGAGTTCATCCTGGACTCGGCGCGACTCCCTCCCACGCGCTCCAATCGAGGCCGACGCCGACGCCGAGGACGTCCAGTCGGGCGTACTGCGGCGGCGTGTCGCTCCCGTCACCCCCGCCGCTCGGGAGGAACTCGAACGTCGTCCATTTCTCGCTCGTTTCGACGCGAGCGCGAAGCGTGACGGCGGTTCCCGTCGGGGCCGAGACGAACTGGCGGTACGTCTCACCGCTGCCCGCCGAAAGCACCACCTCTAGCGTGGCTTTCGGCGAGTGATCGACCGTCGTGAAGGTCAGCGAAAGGTCCGATTCGGCCGTATTGTGAAGCCACAGGGTTCCGCCCGGATAGTTCGGGCCGGGGATGCCGTCTCCCATACACCCGGTCATCGAACCGATCGCGGCAGTCGCCCCGACCGTCGTCAGAAACCGTCGGCGATTCATGTCACCATACTCAGTTATGGGAACAAATGTTTTCTGGACGATGCACTTCAGGTTCTATCTCGGGACGGACCGCTCGCTGGTCGGCTCGAAATATGCGTCGAAAAGTCCGCGTTTTCGTTCCCGTTCAGGTGTCTTCGAACTCGTCGAGGAACTCGTGTGCATCACGGAGGATGTCGCGCGGTCCGTCCTGCGTGATGGTGTTTATTGCCTGCTCGTAGTCGCGCCACTGCAGGTCTCGATGTTCGGTCGAGAGTTCCGCGCTGGCCTCGTAGGACTTGGCGATGAACAGGTGGACGGTCTTGTGAATCGTCGTTCCGTTCGCCTCGAAGACGTAACTGTAGTCGTCGCGGAAGCCGTCGAGGAGCCGAAAATCCTCGATACCGGCCTCCTCTTTCACCTCCCGTATTGCCGTTTGCTGTAGCTCTTCGTCGCCCTCCACGCCGCCTTTCGGGAACTCCCAATCGCCCGGTCGGCTTTTGAGGAGGAGGTATTCTCGTCGACCGCGGGTATCCCTGAACAGGATCGCACCCGCGCTCGTAGCGTTAACTGCCATTGCGTTCAGGTACGAGGTTGGCCATTAAAGGAATGTCGAACCAATATCGTAATTTCGTGCCACCAGCGCGCTCCGATATTGGGCTTCCGACGAGAACGCCATCGTTTCCCCCGTTATAGGGCGTAACAAAGCCGCGGGACGGAAGCAGATGTTTTACGTAGCAGGATTGTGTACAGTCTACAGAGCTAGCCATGACCTTCATTACGAAAGTACTCCTCCAAAGCGGGAACCGGCCCGTTCTCGACAACGTAGTATCGGACATTCGTTCGTTAGCCGGGCGAAAAGGTGCCGATCTTCGCGGACCGCACTCGGACCCGCCGGAGCGACATCGCGTTCCGCAGTACAAAACACTCTCGGGCGACGAGAGCCGACAGTTCCGAAGTTGGGACTACACCGTCTACACGCGACGGTTGGAAATCGTCGGGCACAACGACGTCTCCCGTCGCGTCGCACGGATGGACTTCCCGCCGGGAATCCGCGTCGAGGTCGAACTCGAACAGATTCAGGGCATGGGGAAAGCCTGACCGTCTTCTATTTTTCACTCTCTTTACAATCCCGAAACGCGAGTGTCCCAGCGACCGCTCGGTCTCGACTGCCCGTCCTCAGGACCGTCTAACTGACGTTTCGAGGAGCCCGAGGCGACTGCTGAACACCGTCGCGTCCCGCGAGAACTCGTATTTCGTCCGCTCCTGTAGTGACCCTTTGGTGAACACGTACGAAGCACCGGCGACGCTCCCGGTTCCCCTGTCGTACCGAATCGCATAGCCGTTGTAGTCGTCCGGTTGCGAGATTTCGGGTACTTCACCGCCGCCGGGAAGTGCGAGCATCCGCACCGTTATCGTCGCCGGAAGTATCGAGACGACGCGGAACTGTGCGTCCGCCACGTAGTCGTCGAAATACACCAGCGTGTCCCGTTCTCCCTGTGCCGCCACCGTCCCTACTCCCGCGATTCCGAGTCCGACCGCACTCGCCGCGAGAAACCCTTTTTTTAGGAACTCCCGCCGCGAATCCCGCGGGTTCGGGAGTTCTATCGAGTCGTTCGATTCCATCGTTCCGCACCCCCGTGGTACGTACTCGAAAGGAGGCATCTCGGCGGCATAAACTGGTCGTAAGCAACCGGTTACGGAGTTACCTCGACGTAACCGGGTCCGTTCCTCTCACTCGCCGTCGATGGTTTCGACGAACGTCGCCCGTCCCGTGTGGTCGTTCGCGTCGAACTCCTCGACTCGGAGTCGAACGCGGTCGTCCACTTTGCCCTGCGGTGCCCCGTCCACTTGGAGAACCGTATCACCAACTCGGGCAGTCGCGGTGCCGTTACGCTGTCCCGTGAGATACACGTCTATCTCCTCGCCGGTCTCGAACGTTGGGTTGTTCGACCGGAACGACCACCCGGCCAGATACTTGTCGAGGAGGCTCATACCCGGGCCACCTCCTCGGCGCGGCGGTCGGAAACGTACTCCAGCCCGAACCCGGTCAGCGCCGAGAACAGGAACACGCCGAACAGGAACCACCCGTGGAACACGAACGGCCAGACTTCCGCGGGGTTGACGACCATCGACCGGGTGAACCAGCCGAACTGGTCGCTGCCCACGAGTTGAATCATGGTCGCGTAGCCGACCAAGACGCCGCCGCCCCACGGGAAGATGTAGCCCATGGCGGAGCTGTTGGCGTCGAGGATGTTCGCGCGCCGGTAGCCGTTGACGTTGAACCGCTTGCCGATGCGAGCGACGTACGGCGCGATGGCGATTTCGGCGGCGGTGTTGATGGTGATCATCGCGTTGACGCCCGCCGTGCCGAGGACCATCGTTGTCTCCGCACGTCGGACGTTCGTCGCGACGGCGTTCAACAGGAAGTTCTGAATCGCCTCGAAGCCGCCGCCGCGAATCATTATCTGTGCACCCGCCACGATGAGCAGGGTCAACACGATGAGCGGGAAGAAGCCCGACGCGCCGCTGTAGAGACTGCCGCCGACCGTTCCGGCGTTGTCGGCGTTCACGGCGACGGTCTGAACGAACGGTAGGAAGCCGAAAGTACTCGCGAGCGGGCCGTTGTTCGGCGCGTAGAAGACCAGCATCTTCTGAATCGGCGCGAGGCCGGTGACGACGTTGACGGCGATTGCGAACACGAGTCCCCACGAGATGGCCTCGACGATGTGCCGACCCGAGACGGCCGTCACGATGACGATGCCCATCGACACGAGGTGGATGAGACCGATGGGATTGCTGTCCAGCGAGATGTCGGCGGCGATGTTCGCCCCCGCCATCGTCATCCCGGCGGCGACGTAGGCGACGAGCGCGAACACCGCCGCGGTGAGCGCGTATTTGAACCGGGAGGCGACGACGCCGCCGATGTCCGAATTCTGCGTCACCGCGCTCACGATGGTCGTGTCGCTGACCGGTGCGAGGTTGTCGCCGAACACCGCACCCGACAGTATCGCGCCGAACATCAACACCGGATTCGCGCCGACGACGAGTCCGGCCGGGAAGAACAGGCCGGTGAACGCGATGGTCGTCCCGTACCCCGTGCCGATGCCCGTGGCCAGCAGCGCCGCGAGGATGAACGTCGCCGCCGGAAACAGCGACGCGCCGACGTGCAACGCGTTCGCGGCCCAGACGAGGCCCTGTACGAAGCCGCCGTCCTGTAACACTTGGGCGAACATGCCCGCCCAGAGCCACGCGACGATGGCCGTCGCCGCCACGCGCTGGGTCATCCCCTCGAAGATGGTGTTGGCGTAGGTTTTCCAGTTACCCTTTGCGAAGAACATCCCGACGATGAGCGAGAGCAGCATCCCCACGACGAGGCCGGAGGTGCTCCCGACGCCGAGGAAACCGCTCTGGAACACGGCCCACACGATGAACAACCCGATGGGGAGCGCGCTCATCGCCGTCCCGCCGTAGAACTCGATACGGGACTCGTGTCGCGCGTGTTCCGCTTGCGCTAACTCCTCTTCGACTTCATCGCCGCGTTCGTCATCTGGCGAACTCATTCATAATACCTCTGTCACTCCGTGACAAGCCACCGAAGTGGTATAAAAGTAGTCCGCAAAAATTGACAGACAGTGGGAGTTCGAGACGAAAAATCGAACGACGGTGCGAACCGCAAACGCACGTGAATCGAACTCGGACACGCCTCCCGTCTTGAATTCCGACACGTCACTCGCATGGCCGCTTTTGGAGTATTTAAGGCCCACCCCGCCGTCCACCCTGCCATGAGCCAACAGGCCAGCCGTGACAGACTCGTAGAACTCCGCCGCGATCTTCATCGACACCCGGAACCCGCGTGGTGTGAGTTCTACACCACCGCTCGAATCGTGGACGAACTCGAATCCATCGGCGTGGACGAGCTGTACGTCGGTCCCGAGGTTCTCGCACAGGAAGAGCGCATGTCCGTCCCGGACGACGACGAACTCGAAACGTGGTACGAACAGGCGCGCGCCGCCGGGGCGCGCGAGGACGTCCTCGAACGGCTCGACGGCGGCAACACGGGCGCGATTGCGGTCCTCGAACGCGGCGAGGGACCGACCGTCGCCCTTCGCGTGGACATCGACGGACTGGTTCGGGAAGAATCGACCGACGGCGACCACGTTCCCGCCGCGGAAGGCTTCCGTTCCGAACACGCGGGCGCGATGCACGCGTGCGGCCACGACTCGCACATCACGATGGGGATCGGCGTGCTCGAAGCGATAAAGGACAGCGACTTCGAGGGGACGTTCAAGGTCCTCTTCCAACCCGGAGAGGAGATGGTGGCCGGGGGCAAGCCGATGGCCAAGAGCGGCCATCTGGACGATGTGGACTACCTCCTCGCGGTCCACATCGGTCTCGACCACCCGACCGGCGAAGTCGTCGCGGGCGTCGACGGGTTCCTCGCGGTGGACCACTTCCGCGCGGATTTCTCCGGCGTCCCGGCCCACGCCGGCGGCCAACCGAACGCCGGCGAGAACGCCATTCAGGCGATGGCCACCGCCATTCAGAACCTCTATGCAATTCCGCGGCACGAGGACGGTCCGACGCGAGTCAACGCGGGACAGGTCGGCGGCGGAACGGCGACGAACATCATCCCGGAACACGCGTACATCGACGGCGAGGTTCGCGGCGAGACGACGGAACTCAAGGATTACATGAAAGAACGCGCGGAGCGCGTCCTCGAAAACGCGGCGGAGATGCACGGATGCACCGTCGAACTCAGTGCGGAGGGGGAAGCGCCGAGCGCGGAGAGCGACGAGGGCTTGGTCGAAATCGTCCACGACGTCTCGCTGAACACGGACGGCGTCGATAACCCGATTCGCCGCGACACGCTCGGCGGCAGCGAGGACGCCACGTATCTGATGCAGGAAGTCCAAGGAAACGGCGGCCTCGCGGCGTACGTCGGCGTCGGAACCGACCACCCGGGCGGCCACCACACCGCGACGTTCGACGTGGACGAGGACAGCCTTCCGATCGGCGTGGACCTCCTCTCGACAGCTATCCTCGAAATAGCTCGACAACGACCATAGTTGGGGAAAGTCCACCGACACCGAACGGATAGTATCGTCTCCGAATCTTGTCCATCAAGAGTGGACTCAGTATCCCCAACAGTTTCAATTGAACACGGTAATTTTTATAATCCCCCATCACAACCCTCTGAGTAGATTCGAACAAGATTGCAGTGTTCGAGAGGTACACACCTATGAACGGGAACATCAACGACAGTAACGACGGTGCGGTTATGACGAACACGACACAGTCGAATCGGTACACTTGCTACGCGAACGAGGAGCAACTCAGCACGGCGGTGGTCATGGCGCTCGCCGATATTACTGGGGGCGACCCGGGGAATATCGGGGTCCCGCTATACGACGTCATCGACCCGGACGCCCTCGACAATCTCTTTAGCGACAAACACGACGGCTCCCCTCGAACGGGCGGAAAAGTCGTGTTTACCATCCTCAACTACGAAGTAACCGTCCAGAGTTACGGTGAAATCGTCATCCAAGAGCTAGAATAACTCGACGCTCTTTTTCCGTTCGTTGTTGCTTCCGTCGGGTTTCCACACCCGCAACAGTGCTATGAGATAGCATGTCATTTGTCGATCGCCTCCGTTTCCCTCCCGGTCGAGTCATATGGAACTCACCGGATTCGAGCAGAGAACGGTCGGATGTGGGATTCGACGGGTGGTCGGAATCAGTATTTCGGCACCGCGCCGGTGGTCGCGTACACGTCGTCCATCAGGTCGTCACGGACGTCCTGCCACGCCGGGAGTCCGCGGGGGTCGGTCGGGTAGTGGTCGTAGTGGTCGAGGACCCGGTCGGCCAACTTCTTCGTCTTGTAGAGGTCGTAGACGAGTCGCCAATGGTCCCGGGCGTCGAGCGCCGTCTGGAGTTTGAGTTTCAGGCCGATGTTGGCGCTCCCCGAGTACAGCGCCTCGGACAGTTTTTCGGCGGGAAGCGCGCCGAGCATCCCCATCAGGTCGTCCACGTCCACGGCGGTCGTGAAGATGTTGTAGATGTCGAGGCCCGCGTAGCGCGCGCCGAAGTGGTCCATGACGCGTCGATTGTACTCCCAGAGGGCGTGTTCGCTCGTGTCCCCGGTTTCGAAGGCCTCGATGGCCTGCTCACCCGCATACTTGCCCGCGTAGGCCGCGCCCGCGATACCGCCCCCGGTCGTCGGGTTGACGTGGCCCGCCGCGTCGCCGACGGCGATAAAGCCGGGTGCGACGGCCGAATCGTACGGTCGGCGGGTCGGCAGCGCCGCGCCGAGTTTGTCCTCGACGGTCGCCCCCTGGAACTCGGGTCGGGTGCGCAGGTCGCGCTTCAGGTCGTCCACGAGTTCCATCGGCTTTTCGTTCATCTGGAAACCCAATCCGGCGTTGATTTCCGTGCTGGTGCGCGGGAAGTACCAGAGATAGCCCGCGGCGCGGTCGGTGGGTTTGAACACGAGGGCGTCGTCCCACTCCACCGGTTCGTCCACGTGGATGATTTCGCGGTAGGCCGAACAGAACTGCGAGTAGGTGACGTTCGTGTCGAACGTCGAATCGGAGAAGTCCGTCTTGTCCTGCAACAGGGAGAGCGCCCCCGCGGCGTCGATGAGGAGGTCCGATTCGTACTCCACCACGTCGCCCTCGTGCTTCGCTCGAACGCCCGTCACGCGTCCGGCGTCGTCCTGCGTCACGTCCTGAACGACCGTGTCGTAGTGGAACTCCGCGCCGGCGTCCTTCGCGCCCTGAATGATGCGCCGTCCGTACTCCCAGCGGTCGATGACGGCGAGTTCGCCGGGCACGGGAATTTCGAGAACCGTGTCCTCCCGCGGAATCTCGAACCGCCCGTGGTCCACGCCCGTGTTGGTGAACGCGGGTTCGAGTTTCTCCTTTGGAATCGCCTCGGGGAAGGCGTCCGCCCCCTTCAGCGCGTCGCCACACGCGATGTGGCCCGCCTCCTCCTCCGTCTTCCGCTCGACGATCACCACGTCGTATCCCTCGCGGGCCACGGTCGCCGCGGCGTAACACCCCGACGTTCCCGCACCGACGACGACCATATCGTATCGTTCGCTCATGCGTTTCGCTACGAGAGGGAAGCGAGAAAACTCTTTATCCCCTATTGTGTCCTCGTGAAGAGGACGGTAAACGAACGACGGCGTGCATAAAGAGTTTTGCCGAGTTGTTTCGTACGCCGGGGTATGACCGATTACACCGTCGAGTTCGTCGGCACCGGCGAATCCATCGAGGTCTCGGACAAACAGACCATCCTCAAGGCCTGCATCGAGGAGGGCATCGCACAGGAGTACTCCTGTCGCGTCGGCATGTGTCTCGCCTGCTCGGCGGAAATCGTCGACGGGGACGTCACCCAACCCGCCGCCCGCGGACTGACCGAGGAGGAAGCCGAAAACTACGCGCTCACCTGCATGGCGCGACCGCAGAGCGACCTGAAACTCGACCGGGGCAAATACCCGCCGAGCATCGAGGCCGACGCCGAGGCGATGGACGAATCCGCCGCCGCGGCGGACGACTGAGTTATCTGTTCCCCTCCATCCACTCGGTTCCGAACGCGACCAGTTCCCGCTGCGAGACGAGCGTCGCATCAGCCTCGCCGACCTGCCCGTGACGAACCTCGTGATTCTCCTCAAACGCCGCCTCGATGTCCCTGAAGTCGTCCTCGCCCTCCGGTTCCTCGAACGTCACCCAGCGGCGTTCGCCGTCCGCCAGTATCGGCCCGCCGTTCACGTCGAACGATTTACCGGCGTACTGCGCACGATACTCCGCCAAGTGGAGCGACGTGTTCGCGTCCACGCCGAGGCGAAGCACCCGTGCATCGAGGTCATCGAGGCGCGCGAGGGGCGACCGCTCGCCGAGCGACGAATCGTACGCGTGGTCGGAAACCACGAACTCCGCGTCCGCGCCCCACGCCGCGAACGACGACGTCGGGTGCTTGCTCCTGATGACGCCGGGATAGTCCCGAAAGCAGTCCGCGATTGCGCCCATGCCCCGCGTCGGCGTGAGTTCCGGGCGGAACGGCGGCGACGTCTCCTTGATTTGCTCCACCCACTCGTCGGGGACGGGTGGGTTCTCCCAGTGCGTCGGATCCGATAGCTGCGAGGAGTGGGTCGGCATCGCGAGCGTCCCCTCCTCGGTGACGACGGACATGAGCGCGTCCACGGCCGCCGGCGCGCCGCCGGAAACCCATCCGAGTGCCGAAAGCGACGAGTGAACGAGGACGGTTTCGCCCGCCGCGAGTCCGAGATTTCGAAGGTCGGAGACCAGTCGCTCGGTCGTTATCGGGTCCGGCGTTCGTTCGACCGCGTCCCCTTCGCTCATGGCGGTCGTTCCATCGAGAACCGGTCGTCCGTCCGCGCATAGAGGCTACCCGAGAGGCGGCCCACGGCGTCGATTTTGTTCACGTCGACCTTTCCGTCCGTGGTCACGTCGTCGTCCACGTGGACCCACTCGACTTCGCCGAGTACCATCGTGGACGCGCCGATGTCAACCATCTCGTACAGCGAACACTCGAAGGCGACTGGCGTGTCGGCGACGCGCGGCGCGTCCACGACGGTCGATTCCGCACGCTCCAGTCCGGCGTGGTCGAACTCGCTTTCGCCGTGCGGAAGCGTCGCGCTCGTCTCGTTCATCGCCTCGGCGAGCGGTTCGGTGACGACGTTGACGACGAATTCCCCGGTGTCCCGCACGTTTTTCGGCGTGTCCTTCAAGCCGTCCTCCACGTCCACCGGCGAGAACATCACGACCGGCGGCTTGGAACTCACGACGTTGAAAAAGCTGTACGGCGCGAGGTTGTCCACGCCGTCGGGACTCCGCGTACTCACCCACGCGATGGGCCGCGGAACGACGGCACCAGCCAACGTCCGGTACAGCGAACCGACTGTCTCCGGGTCGATTTCCATGGGAAGTGTCTCGCGTGGGTTACCAAACGGATTTCGGGTCCGGTCGGCTCTGCCGGGAGACGGTTCGAAGGCCCCGACCCATCATTTATACAGCCGAACCACCCATTACGTGAGAACCCCATCACCCTGTATGAGCGCCACCGAGTCGGCACGGTCGGTCGTCACGGTCATTCAGGAGAGAAACATCACATTTCTCGCGGCCAGTTTCGCGTACTACGCGTTCGTCTCGATATTTCCGCTCGCGTTGCTCGTGCTCACCGTCGGCACCATCATCGGCGGTCAGGAGTTCGCCAATACGCTCGTCCAGCAGGCGAAGGGACTGCTGTCCGACCAAGGTGCGATGTTCCTCGAGCAGGCGATCGGAAACTCCTCGGCACGGGCCAGCGCGTCACTCTTCAGCGCCGTCGTTCTGCTCTGGAGCGCGCTCAAACTGTTTCGCGGACTCCTCCTCGCGTTCGAGGACGTGTACCAACACGACCCAGAGGCCGGTCTGGTCGACCAACTGAAGAAGGGGTTCGTCACGCTGATCGCGGTCGCGGTCGGCGTCGGCCTGATGGTCGGTATCGGCGTGGTGATTCGGTCGTCCACCCTGGAGGGGATTCCGTTCATCGACTTCGCGGGGACGGTGGTCCTTCTCCTCGGCCTCGTGTTGGTGTTCCTGCCGCTGTACTACGTCCTCCCGCCGATCGATATGACCGTCCGGGAAGCGCTTCCCGGAACCATCTTCGCCGCCATCGGCTGGATCGTCCTCCAAGGCGGATTTCAGTTGTACGCACAGATCGCCAGCAAAGCCCCCGTCTACGGGGCGCTTGCCGGAGTCATCCTCTTTCTCACCTGGCTCTACTTCGCGGGCGTCCTCCTGCTCGTCGGGGCCGCCGTTAACCTCGTCGTCGCCGACCGGCGGGCGGCGACCCTCTGAGGTTCCGATACCCATCAATCCGACGGACGGGAAGTCGAAGAGGAACTCGACCGCGCCGGACGTCCTGACATCACCGGAGGCCGTCACGGTTCGGACGACACCGCGCAGTTGTTCGGGCCGAGTTCAAGTTCGAACGCCGTCTCGGTATCGACGGTTTCCCGCCCGAGGTTCACGGCGACGATTTCCTCGAAGTTGGCGGGCCGCGGCGGCAGGTCGTCCGCGACCCGCCGCACGAACGAATCCCTGTCGAGCGACAGGAGGGGAACCGATTCGCGTACCGCGTCCAGTCGTTCAGTAATCGTCCCGTCGTTTCCTCGCCGTGCCCCCGAATCCGCGTGTCCCGGCGCGACGAGCGTCCCCTCGGGAAGCGACAGCACGCGGTCGTGAAGCGTCCCGTAGAGGGAGTCGGCGAGCGCGCGTGCGCCGTCGCTTCCCGCCTCCAAATCGGGCCGTCCGATGCCGTCCAAAAACAGCGTGTCGGCGCTGAACAGCACGTCGCCGAGTCGGAACAGCGTCATCTCACTGGTGTGGCCCGGTGCGTGTATCGCGGTCAGGGTGGCGTCGCCGAGCGCGAGTTCGTCGCCGTCCTCCACGATTCGGGCGTCGAACGCCACGCCGCGTTCCGTCGCACCTGCCGGGAGTAGGGGTTCGGCATCGCTCCGCTCCGCGACCGCTCGGAGGCCGCTCACGTGGTCCGCGTGGACGTGCGTGTCGATGGCGTAGCGGAGGTCGGCGTCCCGCTCCGCCGCATCGTGGACGTACCGGTCGGCGAACGACCGCAACGGGTCGATGACGGCGGCTTCGTTCCCCGAAACGACGAGGTAGGACAGACAGCCGCTGGACGGGCGTTCGTACTGGACGATCGTTTCGGACCCGCCGTCGATTTCGCGCGCCACGTACACCGTCGCCCATCCCTCCATTCCGTCTTCGAGGTTCCGCACGTCGTAGCCTTCCTCGCGGAGGAGTTCCGTGACGGCTTCGCTCGCGTCCCCCTGGGGACAAACCGCGACGATAGGACCGTCCCGACTCGCGGGGTCGATTCCGATTTCCTCGGCGAGTTCGGGAACCTCGCCTCGGACCTTCGCACTCATGAGCTGGGCGTAGGGCGTCTGTATCGTCCGCGGCGCGTCGATGTGCCACTCCTCGAACTCGTCGCGGTTGCGGACGTCGAGTATCGAGAGCGACTCCCCTCGCTGGAGTCGGTCGTACAGCTCCGCCGGAGAGAGGGTATCGGCCATGGGCGTAGTACGCGACACGACGGCAAAAGGTGTCGCCCAAACGTTATGCCAACGGTCGTTGACTCGCGGATATGCACCCCGATGACTTCGCCGACGCAGTAGCGGACGAGAAAGCCACCGAACTCGACCGTCTCGGCTCACAACAACTCCTCATCTCGCTCACCGATGCCGAACTCAAACCGCGGACCGTACTCGCCGCGGCGGCCGAAAGCGAACACACCGCGGCCGAGACGTTCGACGGGTGGGCCGCGGGGGCCGACAGCGAGCGCGCACGGGAGACGTTCGAGCGACTGGCCGACCAAGAACAAGGCCACTACGAGCGCGTCGTCGCGGAACTGGACGAGTTCGAACCCGGCGACGCGCTCGATCCGATGCACGACTTCCTCCGTGGACTGGACGACGACATCGAACGCGGCGGCGCTCTCGTCGGGCGCTCGTTGGTGGGGGAGCGGACGCTCCTGCAAGTGGTGAGTTTCTTCATCAACGAGGCGGACGAGCGTCGTGCGGACGTGTTCCGCGACTTGCGCGCCGACACGCGGGAGAACGTGGAGGACGGCGTGGGTATTCTCTCCGACCGCTGTGAGAGCAATGGAGATTGGAACCGGGCCTTCGACGCGGCCACGGAAACCGTGCAAGTCGCCTACGACGACTACGCCGACACGCTGACCGGGATGGGACTGGACCCGAAACCCATCTGTTGAGGTCAGTACCGTCGTCGCCGTCCGTCCTCGATGGCTCGACGAAGTTCGTCGGCGCGTTCGGACCCCACGAGGAGGGGCCGCGTTCCGTCGCGCGTGATTCGCACGCCCTCGCTTCCGTCCACGATGTACGCCGTTCCCTTTTCGTCCCACGAGAGTCCGTCGCGGGTGAGCGAGAGACCCCATCGGATTCCCCACCCGCCGTAGTCGCGCATGGCGCTGTACTCGGACGATTCGACCGCCGTAATCTCTTCGAACGGAATCCGACGAAACCGGAGGTGGAACGGGAAGAATTTGAGATACAGTCCGTCGTCTCGCACTTCGGTCACGAGGACGGCCCGATGAATCAGGACCAACGGCAGGACGAGCGCGAGCAGAGTCAACGCGCCGTTTCGAATCGCTTCGCGGGTGATTCCCCCGTACTCGTCGGCGAAGATAACCCCTAACAGGAGGAGTATCGGAACGTTCGTGACGAGCAGGAACGCCCACAGCCACCCCTGTCGGAAGCGCTGTGTTTCCCGAAACCGCGGGTCGCCGCTCATTCCTCCCTATTTCGTCGGTGACGAAATATATGTTCGGTGTAGCTACATTTATACCTCGACTCACACAACCCGCCCCATGGTCAGTGGCTCCCGGATTCTCAGCCTCACGTTCGCACTGACGCTGGCGATCACCACCCTCGTCGGTCCGTTGGCGGACGCCCTCGACGTGAGAGGTAACTCGGGGATTTTCGGCGCGTTGGGCGTCGCACTTCTCCTCGCGTACGTCCTGCTCTCGTACAATCCCGACCTCTACGTCGATGGAGTCTGGCACTTCGCGTTCCTCGTCTTTCTGCTCTCCGTCGGGGTTCACGTCCTGCTCGGAACGGGGCTAACGGACGGAAACGCGACGCCCGCCCAAATCGTGCTGGTGTGGCTGATCGCGGTCGGTGCGGTCGCGGCGGCGTTCAGAACGACCGTCATCGAGCAGTTGCGGGTGTGATCGAGTTTTGACGGCGTTCGACTCAGAGATACTTCCGAAGCAGGTCTCCGTCGTGGAGGTTCTCGGGAAGTGCGCCGAACCACCGGGCCGCCGAAATCTCGTCTTCGTGCGCACCCAACCGCGACGCATCGGGTATTTCGCCGTCGGCGCGCGCGGCGTACACGACGTACTGAGCAGAAAACCGCTGCTCACCGGTTCCCACCTCCACGTACGACTGCTCCAGAACGACCAGCGGTGCGTCGATGGTCGCGTCCAGACCCGTCTCCTCACGCACCTCCCGCCGTGCCGCCTCGGCGGGTGTTTCACCGAATTCGACGCCACCGCCCGGGAGAATCCATCCTTCGGACCAGCCGTTTTGGACGAGGGCGATCCGTTCGTCCGCGTCCCGAACCCGTGCCGCCGCAGTCCGACCGGTGCCGTCTACCGCCCAGTCCCGAAGCGACGCCAGTTTCGCCGCCGGGAGACGAATCGTCTGTCGTTCGCGCGGCGTCTTCGGCGGAAACTCGTGAGACACACCGCATCATCCTCGGCCGATTATCAAAAATACAACCATATCCGGATCGGTTCGACGCGCCTCGGTCGACGCGACGGTTTGGAAAGCGGTCGGTTCACCGGGATCAGTGGTCAGTCATCGCGTTCAATTTTGGACCGAAGGTACGCGCCGACCCCGGCGAACCCGCCGAGAGCGGTGAGGAGACCGAATCCGGGTTGTCCGTCCGAGGTGGTCGTCGTCCCGGTCGTGGTGCTAGTGAGATTCCCGTTTCCGCCCGACCCCGTCGTTTCGGTTGCGCCCGGCGTTCCCGACGTGGTCGTTGTCGTGGTCGTCGTTTCGGACATCGTCGTCCCCGGTGTCGTCGTTTTCGTCGTCGTGGTGTCCGTCGTCGAGACCGATGTGGTGTTCTCGCTTGCGGTCGTCGTGGTCGTTTTGCCCGCGGTGGTTGTCGGTTCCGTGGCGGTCGTCGTGGTCTCGCTGGTCGTGGTTGTTTTGCCCGTCGTGGGTTCCTCGGTCGTCGTCTCGGTTTCTTCAGTGGTCGTCTCCTCGGTCGGCGTAGTCGTCGGGTCTTCGGCGTTCCCGAGGACGTGAAAATCCCCGTACCTCGTGTACATCCAGTCCGTCGTCGAACCCAACGGGTACGTCGCCGTGTACACCTTTCCGTTCACGACGACGGGCGAGTTGGCCGCCGGACCGTACTCCTCGGTGTCCCATTCCCCGAACTCGTGTCGCCAGTCCAATTCGCCGGTCGTCGTGTTCAGCGCCAGAACGACCGCGTCTCCGGTTTCCGTCTCCGGGTCCGCTCGCCCGCCGGCGTACAGCGTATCTCCTGCGACGGACACGGCACCAGCGAGCGACGCGTCCGCTTCGTACGTCCACGCGTCGTAGCCGTTTTCGACTTCGAGAGCCTGTATCGCGTCGTTTATGCGGTAAAAGACACACCCGTTGGCGACCGTCAGTCGGTTGCCGAACCAGTATCCGCTCATCGCGAGGGTGTGGGTCCACAGTTCGCGGCCGTCCTCCACCGACCGCGCTTTGATGGCGTACTCGCCGCTTCGGTTCTCCGTGCTGAACACCCGACCGTCCGCGACCGTTTGCAGGACGTCGCCATCCCCGGAGACGTCCCATCGAACCGACCCGTCGTCCGCGTTCAGCGCGACACCGTTCCCGCAAAAGAGCGCCCCGTCACCGAAACACGTGACCCCGCTGGCGGCCTCGGTTTTCCAGACGACGTCACCCGTGTCGGGGTCGAACCGCGCGATTCCTCCGGACACGTCGGCGAACAATCCCCCGTCCGCGACCAACGGGTTGTCCATCCGGTTGGATTCCTCCACGTGCCATTTCGTCTCGCCGGTACCGCTGTCCACGGCGAAGAATCCCGTCCCGCTGGCGTCCTCGGAACCGCGCGTACCGAAGTAGACGGTCCCATCGCCGACCGTGGGGGTCCCCGGTCGGGAGATATCATCACGCTTCCACACCGTTTCGTCCGCGTCGGGGTCGTAGGCGGCGACGTACCCCTCGCTGGACGACGGGGTGAGCGCCGTCGTCACCGCCATGTACACCGTTCCATCCGCGACGACGGGTTCGGTCGTGTACATGCCGCCGTTCATATCGAACGACCGTTCGGTGGTCACGTTCGATCCGGGACCGCTCTCCTCCGTGGCACCGGTTCGGCCCGCGTTTCCGCGGAACGTCGTCCACGAACCCCCCGCGTCGTCGGCCCCCATCGCGGGGAGTACGAATTCGCTACCGACCGCGGCAGTGGTGCCGAGAATCGCTGCCGCCTTGAGAAAATCGCGCCGATTTGTCGCGTGCATGCTCCTTTTGGAAGAATTGCCACCGAATATACTTTGTGCAGATTAAATGCTTAAAAAACTTTCTGATAGTGACATCGGATACATCTGTCCGAAAACAGTCGTACTATTTCGAATTTCGCTTCTATCGGCGATTTGGGGGCGACAGTATCGAATCCATACCTCCTTGTGAGGCGCAATTATCAGAAGGAGATCTGTTCTTCGAGGGGTGAATGTGACCCCTGAAACGCATCTCCGTCTTCAATCGTCACGGGGTCCTTGAAGTTATTCCTCGTCGAACAGCACGAATCGAAGATTCGTTGGCTCGACGCGGCGTATGCCGCGTCGAACAACGCGGAGTAGAACTCCGCTGGCTTGAGGAAGCTTACGCTTCGTCGAACAGCGTGAATCAGAGATTCACTGGCTCGACGAAGAGTACTCTTCGTCGAACGACGCAAATTGGAAATCTGCTGGCTTGATGAGGCTACGCCTCATCAAACAATTCCTCACCCTCGACCATGTGCGCCTCCACGGCGTCCATGTCGAGCGTCAGGCCGAGACCGGGTTTCTCGGGAACGGTGATGTAGCCGTCCTCGATGACGTCCTCTTCCACGAGGTCCTCCCACCAGCCGAGTTGATAGGAGTGGTATTCGACGGCCAGCGAGTTCGGGATGGCGGCACCGACTTGGGCGCTCGCCATCGTCGCCACCGGCGAGGAGACGTTGTGCATGGCGACCGGCACGTAGTACTGGTTGGCCACGTCCGCGATTTTGCGGGTTTCGCGCATGCCGCCGACCTTCGGCAGGTCGGGCGCGATGATGTCCACGGCGAGGTTCTCGATGAGACGGCGCTCCTCGGTGACTCGATAGCGGTTTTCACCGACGGCGATGGGCGTCGTCGTGGATTTCGTCACTTCCTCTTGCACTTCGAGGTTCTCCGGCGGAACGGGGTCTTCGAGCCACCACACGTCGAAGTCCTCGACGGCCTTGGCGAGACGCTGTGCGCTTCCGGCCGAGAACGACCAGTGACAGTCGAACGCGACGTCCGCGCGGTCCTTCACTTGTTCCGTGACCTTTTCCACGATTTCGGCTTTGTGGCGGATTTCCCCGTTGCGAAGGTGGCGATTCGCGCGGTCCTTTTCGAGACCCGAGGGGACGTCGAGGTCGAACTTGAGCGCGTCGTAGCCGAGTTCGGAGACGACACGTTCAGCCTCGGCGGCACAGGCGTCCGGGTCCGCCTCGTCGGCGGTGTGACAGTCACAGTACACGCGAATCTTGTCGCGGTACTTTCCGCCGAGGAGTTGGTAGGCGGGGATGTCGAGAATTTTGCCCGCGAGGTCGTGGAGGGCGATTTCGATGCCGGAGATGGCCGTGATGGTGACGCCCTCGATGGAGCCTTCGCCGGACATCTTCTGGACGAGATGTTCGTAGAGTCGGTCGATGTCGAGCGGGTTCTCGCCGACGACGAACGGCTTCATTCGCTCGATGAGTTCGGGGACACCGGCACCCCAGTAGGCCTCACCGGTGCCGACGATTCCGGCGTCGGTGTACACGCGGACGAGCGTCCACGGGAAGTTGCCGTCGACCATCGTCGTCTGAACGTCGGTGATTTCGATGTCGCGCTTGCTTCCACGGGATGCCGTCGCACCCATCGTCTCGCCGGAGAGGTTGCGCATCGTGTACTCTGCGTTGGGGTCGTGCAGCGTCGAATAGTCGCGTCCCATACCGGCGGGTACTCCGCCGGGAGTAAAAGTTCACGTGGTATCGTCCGTTATTACTGGTGCACGTCGACTGGAACTTCCGCGCTGATCCACGCGTGGACGGAATCTTCGGTCCGAAGTTCGTATCTCCCGCGTCGATAGTACCCGACCACCCGCGGTTCGGTCTGCTGTTCAGGCATCTCGGTTACTCCTTCGACGCCTCACATCCTTACTATTCACCAGTTAACCGATTACGACCCGCGATAGGCCCACCGTTCTCGTCCGTCGAACCGCGTCCGATCATCTCCGCTCGTCGTCCGAACGGTCGCTCCCCGTATCGATTATACACCGACTAACCGCGATGACGGGTGCGAAACGGTCGATCGATTTACCGATGACGTGCGGTTTTGAGCCTCCATTCCCTCGGAACCGACCGCGAGAGCGGTTTCGAACCGTCGCTCCCGACCGTCGGCCGGAACTATCAGGAGTAGCACCGCTACTTTCAGGTGCCCCGCCGTTGTCGGCGATTCCATGACTCATCGGTGTACGAGACGGGGGTTCCTCGCAGCCGGTGCCGCGTCCGCGGTTTCTCTCGCCGGATGCGTCGCCGACGCATGGGGTCCGCCGGTGGATATTCGGGGGGCGATGTACCTCCCGGCCCGAGCGATGAACTCCTTCCAGATGTGGCACACATACGAACGCGGCGTCACGGAGCGCGACATGGGGTTCGCCGACCGACTGAACCTGAACGCGATTCGAACGTGGTTGAGTTACGAGGCGTGGCAGGAGGACCGAGCGTCGTTCGGCCGCGCGCTCGACCACTTCCTTTCGACCGCCGACTCGCACGGCATCCGGGTCCTCCTCGGCGTCTTCGAGGGAGTGGGTCGTCCGCCGACGCCGCAGAACCTGCACGACACCGACCCGTGGACGGGAACGTCGGTCTGGTCGCCGGGAAAACGAGTGATGCGAAACGCCGACAAATGGGACGGGCCGAAGCGATTCACCGACTGGGTGATGAACCGCTACCGCGACGACGAACGCGTCCTCGCAATCGAAGTGATGAACGAACCCGGATGGCGGCCGTGGAAGAAGCGGTTCGCCCGCGAGATGTTCGAGTTCACGCGTCAGCGGCGTGGCGACGTCCCGCTGACCGTCGGCGCGACGAGTTTCGCAAACGCCACGGACTACTACGACTGGGGAATCGACGTGATACAGTTTCACTACAACTACCCGAACACGACGGACATCTACAGCGGCGTTCTGCAGCAAGCGAACGAACTCAAACGGAGCGTCAACATGCCCGTCTGGTTGACCGAGTGGCAGCGCGTCGCCGACTTCGGGTGGGGACAGAAGGAGGTGTCCGTGGCCCAGCGCGGCCCGGATTACGCGTCGCTCGCACCCGTCATCAAAAAGTCGGGCGTCGGCAACTTCTTCTGGTCGCTCATGCTCAAACCGGCCTACATGCTGAGCCAGCGAAAGCGCGGCATCCTGAACGGCGTCTTCCACGAGGACGGTGCGGTCTGGAGCACGGAGGACGCGAGCGCCCTCAAGGCCATGTCCGGCGACGGCGAGTTCGACGGACGGGAACGAAAGGAGTGGCCCGACTGGGCGAAGGAGGTCATTCGGAAGGCGTGAGTCCGGCGTACGCCATCACGTCGCCGTGGTCGAAGTTCCCGTCTCCGTCGAAGTCGAGGGCGGTCCGCTGTTGTTCGGGGATGTCGGCGAATCCGACCGTCTCGGCCGCGGCGACTATCGGGAGCGACGCGGCGTCCACGACGCCGACTTTCCCGTTACCGCTCACGTCCTCGTAACGTCCGTCGCCGTCGGGGTCGAGCGGTGGTCCGACGGTGAACTGCACGCCGAAGACGTTCACCAGCGCCATCGGCGCGTAGATGTCGATGGCGTCGTTGTGGTGGATTCGATTGCGGTGAATGTCGTCGTCCCACGCGTCCGCGAGGACGAGGCCGCGAAGGCCGTCCCTGACCGTGTTGTTCACTAACCGAGCGTCGGCGTCGGTCACGCCGATTCCGATGGCGTTGTTGAAAGTGACGACGTCGCGCACCGTCACGGCGGACGAATCCTGTACGTAGACGCCGCGATTCCAGTCCTTCGTTCGGAGGTTTCGTACCGTCACGTTCGACGCGCCGTCGACGTGAACGCCGCTGGTGTCGCTGACGCCGTATCCGTCCAACGTATGGCCGCCGCCGTCGAACACCACGTCATCCGTGCGGATTTTGATACACCCCGTCGAGATGGCCGCCTTCCCGTTGTGGATGTCGTGTGCGAGGACGTAGCGTCCCGGTTTCGTGATTTCCGTACAGGAACCGACCGTCGTGGCGGTTTGCGGTGCGGTTGCCGTGGCCGATGTGGCGGTCGCGCTGGCGACCGGTGGACCGCCGACGTGGGCGGCACCACCGACGACGCAGAGGAGAACCAACCCGACGACGAGAACGCGCGAGGGAAGCATGGTCCCACGCACGACGGGGTTCCTGTTATACGCTCTCCTCGTAAGGGTAGCCTACTCGGAAGAAAGGTCCCGTGTGAACGGGGAAACCGACCGTACGCGCCGATAATCAGAGCATGTCGAGCGCCCGAAGGTCGGATTCGAGCGCCGCGCGGTCGGATTCGTCCATCTTCCGGAGCGGACTCCGTAGCGGGCCGGGGGAGAAGTCCAAATCGAGCACGTCGAGCGCCGTCTTCACGCCCGCCATGTACGCCCCGCCCTTCAGCGCGCTCCGGATCGCATACACCTCGCTCTGGAGTTCGCGGGCCCGTTCCTCGTCGCCCTCGTCGTAGGCGTCGTAGAGGGAGACTATCAGTTCCGGGAACGCGTTCGCGACCGCGCTCACCGTTCCGGTACAGCCGAGTTGTAGCCCCGGAAGAATCAGCGAGTCGGACCCCGAGAGGAACGTCAGTTCAGGGTTGGCGTCGATTGCCTGTCCGAGCCACGGGATGTCCTTGCTCGAATCCTTGAGTCCGGCGAGGTTCGGAATCTCGGCGAGGTCGTCGAGGGTGTCGAGCGACAACGAGTTGCCCGTCTTGCTCGGGATGTGGTAGATGTACACCGGCAGATCGACGGCCGCACAGACCCGTCGATAGTGTTCGACCGCCGCATCGTGATCCAACGGGTAGTAGTACGGCGTGACGACGACGAGGCCGTCCGCGCCGACGGATTCGGCGTGTTCGGCGTTCGCGACGGTTTCGTAGGTACTCGGCGCGCCGACGCCCGCGATGACCGGCACGTCGTCCACGGCGTCCACGACCGCTTCGACGACGCCGCGTTTCTCCTCGCCGGTCAGCAGCGGGAACTCGCCGTTCGTTCCGAGCGGGAAGACGCCGTGTACGCCGCCGTCCACGACGTACCGCGCATGGGCCGCCGTGGCTTCGTAGTTCACCGACTCGTCCTCGTGAAACGCCGTAATCGTGGGCGGAACGACGCCGTGCAGGGAAAGCGGGTCGTCCGTCCCCGGTTCTGGTGCGTGCGACATACTCGGACGCTCGTCCCCCGACCCAATAAGCGGTTTCGTCTCGGGAGCAGTTTTTCGAGACTGAGTAAACTTTTTGTTGCAGGGGTTCGAACGTGTGAGTATGAACGTCACAGTCAAACTTACCGGCCCGATGGTCGCGCGCACCGGAACCCGCGACGCACGCGTGGCCGTCCCCGACGAGGCAACCGTCGAGGACGTCGTCGAACAACTCGGCGAGCGCTACGGCCCGCAAGTCAGCGCCGGAATCGCGGACGGACTCGGCATCCGATCGGACACCTCCCTCGTCCGGGAATCCGACCACGAACCGCTATCGGTTCACAGTCCCGTCGAAGCGGGCGACACCGTCTGCGTACAGGTTCACGCCTGAGTCGACACGACGCCTCCCACACTCCCGGTTTCTTTTCCGTTTCATCTCCCTTCGACAGAAAGCTTATATCGGATTCTGACACGATACCGTCATGAAGGCTGAACGAGCGGTGGTCTCGTGAATCGGCGGCGAGTCATCGGTGCGCTCTGCTTTCTCCTCGCTCTCGCGTTCGCGGCGAACACGCTCTGGTTGGTTCCCGACGGTAACGACCTCCGATACGAGTATCGGGCGGTCGAGTTAGATCACTCGCACACGACCCACTACGTTCGACAGTCCTCGTCGGTCCGATACTGCTCCCCGAGGCTCGCTCGCACCTGCGGATTCGAATTCGCGGCGATACACGGCGGCGTTTCGGTCGGCGCTAACTTCTCGCGTTCGTGGTCCGACTACGAGTACATCCAGACCGGCGACGGGTTTTACGAACCGACCGTCGAGGCGAAAAACGGGACGACTATACTCACGGCGCGGAACGTCTCGTTCGCCACCGTGCTGGCGAACGTCACGTACGACCCGGAGTCAGCAACCGGTCGAGCGGGTCCCAAACTCCGGACGGCGATTCGAACGGGACAGGTCCGAACGGGGTCGGAGATACCTCGGCCTCTCCGCTTTCTCAACGAGAGCGGCACCTACTACTATCTTCAAACGTCCCACGTCGGACCGGCCCATCCGTTCCTCGCCCCTCGGCTCTTCGCGATCCGCATTTTCCTGTGGCTCGCGACGATTCCGCTCTCCGTGGTCGGCGGCGCGTACTGGTACGACTGAGTTCAGAGGTACTCGCCCGGTGCCTCCTCGAACTCCTCTCGATGGTCGTCCGAACAGAACCGATACTGACGGCCGAGGTGGCGCGTTACGAACTCCGTTTCCCGATTCTCGTACAGTTCCGTACCGCAGACCGGACATTCATTCATACCGAACGGTTTGCGGGCCGAAGGAAAGTCCGCTGTGCCTGCATCAGCAACCCTATCCCAACCGCGCCAACCGATTCAAGGCGTACACCGTCCGAAGCACGTCACCCGCCTTCCCGCGGTCGAAGATGAGTTCGTCGGTACGGACCACGTGGTCAAGCACGTCGCCCGATGCGTGTTCCGGCGCGGCACCGATGCCGCAGTCGTTCTCGTTCGCCCACTGCATCACGCGAAGGTCGCTCTTGCTGTCGCCCATGACGAGCGTGAACGGATCCTCGACGCCGAGGACGTCCAACGCGGCTTCCACGCCGACGACCTTGTTCAACTCCCGGCTTCCGATCTCGGCGGCGTCGCCCTCGTAGTAGGCCACGTCGATTCGGTCGAAGGTGTCCCGCACGTCCGCCGGTATCTCCTCGACTCCCGCGTCGGGCGTCCCACCCTTCGCTTCGAGAACGCCGCGAATCTCGGGGTCGCTGTCGGCGTAGTACGCTCGCGCCCACTCGCTTCCGTCCTCGACAACCGTCTCGCCGAGCAGGTCGAGTTGGTAGACCAGCGCGTCGTCGATGACCTCCACCGCCCGCGAACTCCCAGTCTCGAAGTTCGGCTTCATCGTGATGTTGAACTCGTTGCCCTGCAAGTGGGTACACCGACGGAGTTCCTCCGGCGCGGACGAGAGCACCCGCGAGCGAACCGTGTCGAAGACGTCACGGATGTCCTCGTCTAGCTCCTCGAACAGCAACCGCTTCGTCTCCGCGCCGTGCCCCGGCGTGAACACGCCCGTCCCCGCCTCGTAGACGATGCTTACCGTCCCGGAGTGGACGATTTCGTTGCCGAGTCCCTGAATCGTGAACCCCTTCACGTTCTCCAACGTCTGACCCGTGCAGACGACGATGGGGACGCCCTTCTCGTGGAACTCGGTCAGCAGGTTGAGTACCTCCCGCGGAATCTCGTTGTCCGTTCCGCCCGCCGACCGAAGCGTCTCGTCCACGTCCAACACGAGCGCGTTCACCGACCGGCCGTACTTCGAGTAGAGGTCGAGCGCGGTGAACGCCTGGTCGCGCGTGGCGTGGGCCGCCACGTCCGCGTAGGTTTCGCCCGCGTCGAATCCGTCCCGAATCTCGTCCTTCCGTCGCTCCAGTTCGTCGCTCGCGGACTGCCAGTGTTCCAGCGCGACGCGGGAATCGACCGGCGGAAACACGTCCACGAAGTCCTGATACGCTCGGAGCGTCTTCGCGTCGAACTCGTCGTAAAGCCGATAGAGGGCGTCGTAGCGTTCCATACTGGAAGTGGGTCGCTTTCCGGGATAAAGGTCGGGGGCAGTGGATGCGTTTGCCCGTTACTCCTCGATGGTGGTGTCCTCCTCGCCGACCCGCTTGCTGATGTCCACCTGATAGTGTTCGAGGATATCGCGGCCGAGGAGGACGGGGTTTTCCATGTGGCTCCGGTCCTCAATATTTGCGGAGACGGTGTAGTGGTTCCCGGCGATGCCGACGACGATATCGACCACCGGACGCGTTCGACTCGACTTCGAACTTCCCGAGCGGATCCGCGAAGTCCGTCGAATCGGCCCCGCGCCGACGTCGGCGGCGATACCGGTGTCGATGCTCGTCCGACTCGCGCCGGTGTCGGATTTGGCGACGACCGTCGCCGACCCCGTCGTCCCGCTGACGACGACTTCCGTCGTGTACCCGATGGTCGGTTGCTCCGATAGTTCGCGGCGGCCGGTGGTGGGTTTACAGGACGGGACGGCGTCGTCGAGCGTCGCGGTCAGGTCCACGACTCGGTCCTCGTCTACGGACCCGCCCGCCGTCTCGATGGCGGCGCGGGCGATGTGCGGTGCCGGACTGTGGCCGGTCGCCTCGAAGAACCCCTTGAACCCGGCGGTCGGGTTGACTTCGAGGACGTACCAGTCCTCCTCGTTCCGGATGAGGTCCACACCGGCGTAGTCGAGGCCGATGGCGTCCGCCGCGTCGAGCGCTATCCGTGCGACCTCGTCCGTGAGTACGTCGCCCGCCGCGCTCACGTCGCCGCCGAGTGCGACGTTCGTCCGCCACTCCTCCTCCGGGGCCGAGCGGATCATCCCGCCGATGACGGAGTCACCGACGACGTAGACCCGGAGGTCGCTGTGCGGACCGTCCTCCCCCTGTTCGATGAGTTGCTGGACGAACGCCTGTCGCTTTCCGACGCGGGAGCTGATGGGGGCGTTCAAATCTACCTTCCACGTCCCGCCGCCGTGGGTCCCGATGGCCGTCTTGTACACCGCCTCGGAGCCGTACGGTTCACAGAGTTCGTTGAGTCGCTCCGTGGAAAGCGCGAGGATGGCATCAGGAACCCGAATCCCTTCCTCCGCCAACCGCACCGCGGCGGCGAATTTGTGCGTCGCTCGTAACACCGACATCGGTCGGTTGAGCGTCGGGACGATGCTCGCGAACATGTTCACGAGACCGAGCAGTTCGTCGGGATACTCGGTTTTCGAGAGCAACAACCGATTTGCGATGACGTCCACGTCCGGTTCGAGGACGAGTTCGCCGTCCCGTATCTCGACGGACGTGTTCTCCCGACGAAGCCAGACGGGTTCGTGACCCAACGCTTCGACGGCGTTCAAAATGGCTTTCGTCTCCTTGCTGTTGTGAAGGCTCAAAACACCGACCCGTACCGTCGTTTCTCCCGACATTGGTATGTCATTGGCTAACTTAGCTCAAAACACTTATTGCTCTGTTACTAGCAGTTTCCGACGTTCGTGGAGAATAGTTCCGTCTTCGCCCTAGCGGATTCGGTCGAAGACGGTACTCTGGCATTTGCTGCACTGGCGACGGTTGCGCCAGTACTTCTTCCCGCACGAGTGACATTTCCAGTTCGGCGTGAGGAAATCGGGTTTGAGCGATTCCAAGTTCATGCGACCACGTAGGTGTTCCACGAATAAACGCCTCTCGCCGGATTTCGTCGGCGAACGTTCCCGCCCCCAACTATTACTGGCGCGGCGTCGTCACGGTGGCTATGGTGGGGACCGATACGGGGAACGGAGAGGGGTTCGGCTACGTAACGCCCGAGAATCTGGGACTGTTCACCGACCTCTACGAGTTGACGATGCTGCAGGGCTACCACGCCGCGGATCACGACCCGCGAGCGACGTTCAGCCTCTTCTTCCGGCGGCTTCCGGCGGACAGGGGCTACCTCCTCGCCGCCGGGTTGGAACAGGCGATGGCGTACGTCGAGGACCTCTCGTTCGGCGACCGAGCCATCGACTACCTTCGAAATCGGGGGTTCGACGAGGACTTCCTCGCTCGACTCGCGGAGTTCGAGTTCACGGGAACGGTACGGGCGCTCCCCGAGGGTACGCCCGTCTTTCCCGACGAACCCCTGCTGGAAGTGACCGCGCCCATCTTCCAAGCCCAACTGTTCGAAACGGTATTGTTGAATCAAGTCGGCTTCCAAACCCTCGTGGCGTCGAAAGCCGCTCGAATGCGCGAGGCGGTCGAACGGCACGGCGACGACCAGTCGCTCGTCGATTTCGGTGCTCGGCGCTCCCACGGTACCGACGCCGGGATGAAGGCCGCCCGCGCCGCCGCCATTGGCGGGTTCGACGGCACCTCGCTCGTCGCCGCCGGTGAGGAGTTCTCGCTTCCCGTCTACGGGACGATGGCCCATTCGTGGATACAGAGTTTCGAGGACGAACGCGAAGCGTTCGAGGCGTTCCTCGACCGATTTCACGAGGACACGATCCTGCTCGTGGACACCTACGACACCGTCGAGGGCGCGAAACTGGCGATGGACGTGGCCGAAAACTACGACGCCGAGGTCGGCGTGCGACTCGATTCGGGCGACCTCGCCCCGCTCTCGAAGGACGTCGCCGAAATCGTCGGGGACCGCCCGATTTTCGTCTCCTCCAGCATGGACGAGCACAAAATCGCCGACTTCCTCCGCGACGGCGGCGTGGCGACGGGGTTCGGTCCCGGCACCGCGCTGACGACGAGTCGGGACGCCCCGTCCCTCGACCTCGTGTACAAACTCACCGAGATCGAGCGCGACGGCGAGATGCGCCCGAGCATGAAACTGTCGTCCGGCAAGGTCACGTATCCCGGCGCGAAAAGCGTTCGCCGCGTCGGTGAGGACGGCTACGAGCGCGATATCCTCGGGTTGCGCGGCGAGGACGGTCCCGGCGAGGAACAACTCGTACCCATCTTCGAGGACGGGGAACGAGTCTCCGACCCGCCCGAACTCGGAGCCATCGCCGACCGGGCGGGCGAACGCCGACGAAAACTACCCGACGAGTGCCGAGCGTTGCGCTCCCCGGCCACCTATCCCGTCGAAATCAGCGACGACCTTCGTGAACTGGCTGACGACGTACAGGCCGAGTTGGAAGCCCGATGAGTTACGCCCTCTCGCCCCGCTTTACGCCCTCGCCGTCTCGCTCCGCCAGCAGTTCGCCCGCCCGCTGAACCACGTCGTGTTTCCACGCCTCGATATCGTTCTCCTCGACTTCGGACCACAACCGATCCATTCGACTTTCCCGGTCGGAGAGGTCCATCGTCAGGGCTTCCTCGATGCCGTCCGCGAACGACTCGGTGTCGTTCGGATGCACCGTCAACGCCGCGTCGCCGAGATTCTCGTGTGCGCCGACGAGTTCGCTGAGGACTAACACGCCGGGTTCGTCCACCTGCGACGCCACGTACTCCTTCGCCACGAGGTTCATCCCGTCCCGAATCGAACTCACGAGGGCCACGTCCGACTCCCGGTACAGGGCGGCCAGTTTGGCGACCGACAGTCGGTCCTCGATGTAGACGATGGGTTGCCACGTCTCCGTTCCGAAGCGTTCGTTGATCCGTTCGACTTCGTCCGTCACCGTCTCCCGGACGCGCTGGTAGTCGTCGATTCGACTGCGACTCACGCTCGCCTTCTGGACGTAGGTGAAGCGTCCACGCCATTCGGAATGTCGCTCCCACAGCAGTTCGAGGGCGGCCAACCGCTGTTCGATTCCCTTCGTGTAATCCAACCTGTCGACCCCGACTGCCAACCGCTCCGCCCCGAGCGGATACGCCTCCCGAAGCGACTCCCACGCCTCGTCCGTTTCCGCCGACCCCGCGAGGCGTCGTCGTTCCGCCGCGTCGATGCCGAGCGGGAACGATTCGACGCGAATCGTCCGCCCCTCGTAGCGAATCGTCTTCTCCTCGTGGTTTACCTCGGCGTCCAACGCCGCCGAGACGCATTCGAGGAAGTTCTCGCAGTAGCGGTCGGTGTGGAAGCCGAGGAGGTCGTTCGCCAGCAGTCCGTCGAGGAGTTCGTCGTACTCCGGGCAACTCCTGAGCACGTCCCACGACGGCCACGGGATGTGCCAGAACTGCATGCAGAATGCGTCCGGTTCGTCCTCGCGGATTCTTCGCGGTGCGAGCGCGAAGTGATAATCCTGAAACCAGACGACCGCCTCCGACGGGTCCACTTGCTCACGTATCGCGTCCGCGAAGTGCTCGTTCGTCTCGCGATAGTGTCGCCAGAACTCCTGTTTCGGCGTCATCTTGGCCGTGTCGGAGTGACACAGCGGCCAGAGTACCTGATTGCTGTACCCGTAGTAGTAGTTCGTCACCTGTTCGTCCGTGAGGGAGACGCGCTTCAGGTCGTAGGCGGGCGAGTCGGGCGGCACGCGTACACACCCGTTCTCGTCGCTCATCTCCTCGTCGCCGTCGCCGCTCCCCCACGCGACCCACGTGCCGCCGGTGCTCGCCATCATCGGGTCGAGTGCCGAGGTCAGGCCGCCCGCCGGTCGGACGACTCGAATCTCGTCCCCATCCCGTTCGTGAACGTATGGCTCCCTGTTCGACACGAGGACCAATTCGCGGTTTCCGAGCGGAAGCGTCGCGGAAGCGGCATCCCCTTCTTCCGGTTCGGAGAGAGTGCCATCTGCAGTTTCGTCCATTATGGTTGTCGCTCGTTCCTTTCTCGGGGAGTGAAACCAATCACTGCGTGGGTTGCGCTGGCAAGTTCCTTTATTACCCTCGAAATTCCGATCGAGACCATTTTCCCCGCGCCTGGATGCGTTCTAACCGTCACTCGACCCCTGTCCGTCCCCCTCGAACAGCGCTCCGTGACGTTCCGCGAGTCCGGTGTACTCCCCCGAGGAGTACGACTCGAAAATTTCCTCCGCGTCGATGGTCGTCTCCGCGAGCGGGGTCACGCGCGCGGGAACACCGCGAGCGAACGATTCGGGCGGAATCTCGGCCGATTCGGGCGTGACGGTCCCCGCCGCGACGATGCTCCGCTCGCCGATCGTTACGTCCGTGTTTATCGTCGCGTTGAACCCGACCAGCGCCCCGTCGCCCACCGTCGCGTCGTTCAACACCGCCCCGTGACCGACCATCACCCGGTCGCCGACCGTCGAGGCGTGTAGGACCGCGTTGTCGCCGATGTGCGATTCTCGGCCGATTCGGACGGGAGCCACGTCGCCCCGGAGGACGGCCCCCGGCCAGACGCTCGCGTCGGCGTCGATTTCGACGGTTCCCACCACGGTCGCCTCCCGGCAGACGTGGGCCGATTCGTGTATCGACGGTTCACCCCCTTCGAACCCGTACGTTCGAACCATACCTCTGACACGACGTTCTGGGGCAAAGCTCTGCTGGGGGTTCGAAAGCGGAACGATTCCGCGAGAACGCCTACTCGCCCCATTCGTGTTCGCGGAGGTACTCCTCGAACAGCGTGAACTCCGCGTCGTGGTTCGCCCGCAGTTCCGCGAGGTCGATGGGCGCTTCCCGCCGATTGAGCCAGCGGTACATCGCCGCGTAGTCCTCCCCCGCCCGCTTTTCGAAGGTGTCGATGGGCACGTGGTCCGCCGTCACGTCGATGCCGATGCTCTCCGAGAGTCGAACCGCCATCGCCGACAGGGTGAGTTCGTCGCCCGCGATGTCGATGCTCCGCTCGACGTAGTTCGCCCGCCCGTGGAAGGCCTCCGCGACGATCGCGCCGATGTCGTCCACGTCTATCAGGTACATCGGAACGCGCGGTTCGAGCGGCATCGACAGCGTCTCGTTCATCACGTCGTCGCGCATGCCCTCCAGATTCTGCATGAAGGACACCGGCCTGACGACCGTGAGCGGCAAATCGAGGTTGGCGAGGCGGCGTTCGATGGTGTGTTTCGTGTCGAAAAAGGGCACGCCGCTGTCCCTGTCGGCACCCCACACCGAACTGAACACGAAGTGGTCCACGCCGTGTTCGGCGGCGGCCTCACCGAGGTTCGTCCCCTGTTCGACCTCGGCGTCCAACCCCGCTTCCGACGTGGTGACGCCGTAGACGCCGTCCATGTCGGCCATGGCACGCGCGAGCGACGCTTCGTCCAAGAGGTTGCCCTCCACGACTACCGCACCTAACTCGTCCAGTTCCCGTGACGCATCGCTCCCCGGGTCCCTCGTCAGCGCGTGAACTTCGACTCCCCTCTCAATGAGGTGGCGCGCGACCGCTCCTCCCTGTCTTCCCGTTGCTCCCGCCACGAGCACTCGTTCCGGTGGCATGACGGGGAGAGAACGCCGCGGAGTCGCTTAGTCGTTGTCGCCCGCGTTCGGCGATAGCGAGAGAACAACGACGAGCCGACGAGGAGCGAACCGAGGACCACCCCGAACTGACGGTCGCGCTGGAAAAGTGGGGGCACCGAGCCGCCGTGATAGAACTCCATCCGGAAACCGACCGAACGACCTCGGCACGTCGCGGGAGGGGAAACTGTTTGACTGCGCACGAGAGAGTGTCGGACATGTTCGAGAAATCTTCGTGGATTCGCCTGCCGCGGAACGTCGTGGTGGGCCATGGCGTTCTCTCGGAGACGACGGCGGCCATCGACGAACTGCATCTGCACGGGACGCCGCTCCTCGTGACGAGTCCGACGCCGAACGAGGTGGCGGGACGACGCGTCGCGGACCAGTTCGAAGAAGCCGGGTGGGGAGTCGAAACCGTGGTCATCGAGGAGGCGAGTTTCGCGTCCGTACAGCGGGTCATCGACGTGGCGAACGAGGTGGAACCGGGCTATCTCGTCGGCGTGGGTGGCGGGAAGGCCATCGACATCGCCAAGATGGCGAGCGACGAACTCGGGCGAGGGTTCGTCTCGATTCCGACGGCGGCGAGTCACGACGGCATCGTCAGCGGGCGGGGGTCGGTCCCGGAGAAGGACACGCGCCACAGCGTGGCCGCGGAACCGCCGCTCGCCGTCGTGGCGGACACGGAAATCATCGCGGACGCACCGTGGGAACTCACGACCGCGGGGTGTGCCGACATCATCAGCAACTACACGGCCGTCGAGGACTGGCGGTTGGCGAAGCGGCTCCAGAACGTCGAGTTCCACGAGTACGCCGCGACGCTGGCGGAAATGACCGCGGAGATGCTGGTGGACAACGCCGACACCATCCGACCCGGGCTGGAGGAGTCGGCGTGGGTCGTCGTGAAAGCGCTCGTCTCCTCGGGCGTCGCCATGAGTATCGCCGACTCGTCGCGACCGGCCAGCGGAGCCGAACACCTGTTCTCGCACCAACTCGACCGAATCGCGCCGGGGGCGGCGCTGCACGGTCATCAGGTAGGCGTCGGGTCCATCATCACGGAGTACCTCCACGGCGGCGACTGGCGGGGCATCCGCGACGCGCTCGCGACCATCGGCGCGCCGACGACGGCGGAGGGGTTGGGGATCGACGCCGACACCGTGGTCGAAGCGCTCACGACGGCCCACAGGATTCGGGACCGGTACACCATCCTCGGAAACGGAATGAGTCGAGCGGCCGCGTTCGAGGCGGCGGAGACGACGAAAGTAATCTGAATAGTACGCGTTGGATTTCGTTCGAATGGAACGTCGATTCGTGAACCCCATACGAGTACTACGGAATCGATACCGGCAGGAACGTGACGGATTACGGAGTCGATAGCCGTTCGGTTCGGAGATTGAACGCACTTCGTTCCAGTAACGTTTTTCGATGAGACGACGGCGATTATGCTCGAATTTGGCAACAACATTGAATACCCCAGCGTAACTGATTTCTCGTGGTGGTATCGAAAACATATGAGTTCCATCGTTGAGATTTCGATATCCGCCGACGAATTTGCACTCGGCCGCGCGTTGCGTGCGGATTCGCAGGTGCAAATCGAACTCGAACGTGTCGTCCCGGTAGGAATGTCGATGTTCCCTTTCTTCTGGGCGCGCGGTGACGATATCAGTCGGTTCGAGGCGGCAGCACGCACCGAACCGGCCGTCAACACGCTCACAAGGATCGACACTCGGACCGATGATACGTTGTTCCACGTCGAATGGAACGACGAGATCACGAACCTCGTCCACGGAGTCGAAGAAGCCAACGCGACTATCGTGGAAGCGAACGGGACGGCGGACGACTGGACGTTTCATCTTCGGTTTCCGGCACAGGAGGAGATGTCTACGTTCCAGACGTTCTGTCAACACGAGGAAATTCCGCTGCAGGTCGAACGGGTATACTCCATGCAGGAACGGGCGGTTCACGATTCCGCGGGTGTCACACCCGCACAACGGGAAACGCTCGTCGCTGCCTACGAGGGGGGATACTTCGAACAACCGCGCGGAATCACGCGTGAAGGGTTAGCCGACGAACTGGGAATCTCTCCACAGGCCGTCGGTGGTCGTCTTCGACGCGGATATGCGAACCTCATCGCCGGATTACTCCGTCCGATGAATGGATAGCTCGTTGAATCAGCAAGGCACTTAAGTGTGTTTCGTAGGAAACATGTGGTCTCAACTACTTCGGGCCACATCGTTTCTACGTGACCGGACGCTCGGAAACGGCGACGATGGTGGGCACTTTCATCCGCATTACAGCCACACCGTTAGGGGTACGTCCGAAACTCTCGAAGAGATTCAGCCCTTCCACCCGCGGTCGGAAAGTGGAACCCTCCATAACGAACAGTGGACAACGCCATCGTCCGTATCAGTCCGGAATCCGTCCGTCCATCGACCGGGAGACCACGAATGAGTGACCACCGAATACTCGTCGTCGACGACGAACAGCCGATTGCCGACCTGTTTGCCCGGTGGCTCGAAGACGAGTACGACGTTCGAATCGCATACAGCGGTGCGGAAGCGCTCGCATCGCTCGACGACTCGCTCGACGTCGTCCTCCTCGACAGAGACATGCCCGAGACGAGCGGCGACGACGTTCTGGAAACGATTCGAAGCCGCGGCATCGACTGCCGGGTCGGGATGGTGACGGCCGTCGAACCGAGCTTCGACGTGCTCGCGCTGGGCTACGACACGTACGTCGTCAAGCCCGTCACCGAACCGAGCGAACTACACGACGTCGTGAAGAGTCTCCTCCGCCGGTCGACCTACTCGACCGACGTTCGGAGACTCCTCGCGCTCTCGTCGAAGCAGGCAGCCCTCCAAACGCGAATCGGCCAGTCAGAACTGGAGAACCACGAGGAGTACCAAGCACTGATCTCGGAGATACGAAGCCTGAAACGGTCGCTTTCGACGACGGTGGACCGGATGGACGACGCCGAGTTGGACATGGAACTGACCACCAACGCTGTCGCTCCCGAAGGGACGTAAGGCGAAAAAATCCATTCTGACGGGATTCGTTAGCTGATGTCCGCGCGTTCGAACCGCCAGTAGCCGAGCGCGACGGGAACGACCAACCAGAACGCGAGGATGACGAGCGAGAACCATCCTTCGAGGTAGAAGGGGGCGCTGCCGTTGACGAGCTCCGCGTACAAACTCGGGGCGCTCGGGTCGGAGAGGAAGCCCGCCGCGACGCTGTAGGCGTTCGTCGGATTAATGATTTGCAGGAGTAAATACCACGAAGGGAATCCTCCCGCCCCGCTCGGCATTCCGCCCTCAATGAGGTAGTAGACTCCAAGCGGAATGACGCTCCAGACGAGTTCGAACAGGAAGAACAGGCCGATGGCTCCCGCCATCGCCCGCGACCGGGTGGCCGCCATCGACGAGAAGCCGATGGCGATTCCCACGAACACCATTCCGAAGATGAACGTGACCACTCCCTGAACGAGGAAGTCGGTCACGGGGAACGACCCGTACTGGACGAAGAGGACGATGGCTCCGGCGATGAACGCGATGATGGTCGCGACTCCGACGATGCTCGAACGGCCGATGAGTTTGCCCAGAACCACGTCTCGTCGGGTGTGTGGCAACCCGAGCAGCAGTTTGATGCTTCCCGACTCGCGCTCGCCCGCGATGGCGAGGTACGCGACGACGAGCGCCGCGAGGGGGACGAGGAGGGTTGCGGGCTGACTGAGGAGTCCGATGGCTTGTTTCGCGGTGAAGTCGTCGGTGAACGCACTCACTGCGTACATCACACCGGCCGTTGCCAGCACGAACAGAACCGTGATACCCCACAGCATCTTCGAACGGGCGGCGTCCTCGAAATCCTTGCGCGCGACGACGGCCCAACTCATGCGTGGGCCTCCGATTCGAGACGCTGGCTATTCGAACCGGTCGTGTAGGCCTCGAAGAGGTCTTCGAGCGAGGACTCCTTCGTCCTGATGTCGGAGACGGTTGCACCCGCCTCCTCGACGGCGTTGATGACCTTCGCCTTCGCACCCGCGTCGGTGTACGTGACGTGAATCTCGTTGCCCTCGACGGCCGTGTTCGTGACGCCCTCGACGTTCTCCAATCCGACGTTCGGAACGGTGTCGACGGTCAGGATCATCGTGGCACCGGTTCCGGCCGCGTCCCGGAGGCCGTCGATGGTATCGACGGTGATGAGTTCGCCTTTGTTCATGATGGCGACGCGGTCACACACCGCCTCGACTTGACTCAAGATGTGGCTGGAAAAGAACACGGCCGTTCCGCGGTTCGCCTCCTGTTGAATGATTTGGCGCATCTCCTTGACGCCGTGCGGGTCGAGGCCCGAGGAGGGTTCGTCCAGAATGAGCAGGTCCGGGTCGCCGACCAGCGCCATTCCGAGAACGAGGCGCTGGCGCATCCCTTTCGAGTACCCGCCCGCAGCACGCGAGGCGTCGTCGGCGGAGAGGCCGACGCGTTCGAGTATCTCGTCCGCGTCCTCGTCCGTCCCCTTGGAGTCGATGGCGAACTGGATGTGTTTTTTCCCCGACAGCCGTCCGTAGAGGTCCGTCGCGTCGGGAAGAATTCCGATGCGTTCGTGGATCGCCTGTGTCTCCGCTTGGGCGTCGTAGCCGAGGACCGTCGCCGTCCCGTCCGTCGGGCGGATGTAGTCCATCAGCATGTTGATCGTCGTTGATTTTCCGGACCCGTTCGGACCGAGGAAGCCGAACACTTCCCCTTCCTTTACTTGGAGGTTCAGGTCACGGACCGCGACCACATCACCGAACCGCTTGGTGAGACCAGTCGTTTGTATGGCGGCCATAACGGTCATATAATTCCTAGGGTAGTTAAATGTATGCTGCCATGATAATTCATCGCACACACGTTCATCCAAGGTCAGCGCGCTCGAACCGCCAGTAGCCGAGCGTGAGGGGGACGACCAGCCAGAGGCCAAGGATGACCAGCATGAACCACTTCTGGAGGTAGAACGGTACGGTGGCGTCCTGTGCGAGTACACGGAAGTAGTAGAGTTGCTGTTGGGTGAACACAAGGTCCGCGGCGCGCTGGAACGCGTAGGGCGGACTGATGAGATACACGAACTCGTAAACCTGGGCGGAGAGGTGCATGCCGAGCGTGTCGTCGGCGACGAATCGAAGCGCCGCCGATGGCGATATCGCCGGAATCGTCCAGAGGACGTTGAAGACGAAAAAGACGCCCACCGAACTCGCCATCGCCCGCGAGCGGGACGCACACGCGGCCGAAAGGCCGACGGCGATGGCGATGTACGTCACCGCGAAGAAGAGGAACAGCACGAAGAACTGCGCCAAAGCGGCGATATCGACCGATGCGAGGAGGAGGGACCCTTCGACGGCTGCGATGGCGAACGCCAACAACAGGCCGAGGGAGACGACGGCCGACCGGCCGACGAACTTTCCGACCACGAGGTCCAGGCGCGTGTTCGGGAGTCCGAGGAGGAACTTGATGCTCCCCGATTCGCGTTCGCCCGCGATGGCGAGGTACGCGATGACCAGCGCGCTGATGGGGATGATGAAGATGCCGACGAGCGCGATGAGTCGGAGCACGTTCGTCATGGTCACGTCCGACGGCGCGACGTAGACCGTCAGCGCCAGCACCGCGACATAGAGGGCGATGAGCGCCCACAGTCCCTTCGAGCGTCGGGAATCGATGAAATCCTTTCTCGCGACGGAGACCCAGCTCATGCGGAGACCTCCACGCGCGCGTCGGGTTTCTCGCCGGAGTCGTCACCCGTCGTGTAGGAAGTGAACAGTTCTTCGAGCGACGCTTCCTCGGACTGAATGTCGGTGATGGTCCCCGCCGCGTCCACCCGCTGGACCACTTGCGGTTTCGTCGCGGGGTCGGAAAACGACACTCTGAGGGTGGATTCCTCGACGGACACGTCGGAGACGCCCTCGATGGAGGTCACGTCGAGGCCCGTGGGAACCCGTTCGACCGAAAGGAGGAGTTGCGAGCGGGCGCCGGTCAGTTCTCGAAGTCGGTCGATGGTGTTCTGTGCGACGAGTTCGCCGTCGTTCATGATTCCGACGCGGTCACACACCGCATCGACTTCGGAGAGGATGTGGCTGGAGAAGAACACGGCCGTCCCGCGGTCCGCCTCCCGCTGGAGGAGTTCGCGCATTTCGGCGATTCCGTGCGGGTCAAGGCCCGAGGAGGGTTCGTCCAGAATGAGCAGGTCCGGGTCGCCGACCAGCGCGGCGGCGAGCGCGAGACGCTGGGTCATCCCCTTGGAGTAGCCGCCGACCTTCCGGTCGGCTTCCTCCTGTGTCAACCCGACGCGGTCGATGAGCGTCGCAGGGTCATTGGTCGCGCTCTTCGCGTCGATGGCGAATTCGAGGTGTTCGCGCGCGGTCAATCGATCGTAGAGGTGATAGCCGTCGGGGAGGATTCCGATTCGGTCGCGGATGGCGCGGGAGTCCTCCTGTGCGTCGTAGCCGAGGACCGTCGCCGTGCCGCTGCTGGGACGCATGAAATCCAACAGCATGTTGATGGTGGTGGATTTCCCCGCTCCGTTGGGACCGAGAAAGCCGAATATTTCGCCTTCCTCGATCGTCAAATCGAGGTCGCGAACCGCGACGACGTCGCCGAACCGCTTCGTGAGGGACTTGGTTTCGATGGCGGCCATGGCGGGACTTTCGATGCCGCCTACAAAAGTTTTCTCCTGATTGACAGCTACCGACGTGTCGGTTGATAGCACGAGACATCCCCTCGAAAGGACTATTGACCGACAGGAGCCACCACCTCGAATGGTCACGCCCGAACTTCGTCCCGCACGACCGACCGACGCTGCCGCGATTCGGCGCGTCGCCCGCCGGTCGTGGCATGCCGCCTACGACGACATCATCGGCACCGAGGCAGTGGACGACACCATCGACCGGTGGTACGACCCGGACCGACTCCGCGAGAGTACGCGGGAACCGACCCACGAGTTCTTCGTCGCCGAACGCGACCACCCTGTCGGGTTCGTCCACGTCGCCCCGGACGACGGGGAAGGGACCTTCGAACTCCGCCGCATCTACGTCCTCCCGGACGAGTGGGGCACGGGGCTGGGAACTCGCTTGTTGACCCGCGTCGAACGGCGATTGGAAGAGCGTACCGCCGACCGACTTCGGCTGGTCGTCCTCGCCGACAACGACGTCGGCGTGGGGTTCTACGAGTCCCGCGGCTTCGAGCGAGTCGAGGAACGGGAAGACCCGACGCTCGGCGTTCGGGAGTACGCGTACGAGAAGGAGTTGTGAATCCGAAAACCGACCGCCGTTAGACGTACTCCTCCAGGAACGCCGCAATTTTCGTGTACGCCTCGATTCGGTTCTCTAGTTTCGAGAAGCCGTGGCCCTCGTCGGGGAAGACGAGTTTCTCGACGGGGACGCCCTGTTCGGCGGCCTCCTCCGCGATCTGTTCGGCCTCGCCGACCGGAACGCGCGGGTCGTTTTCGCCGTGCAGGACGAGCAGTGGCGCTTCGATGTGTTGGATGTTGTTGATGGGGCTGACGGACTCCAAAAAGTCGCGGTCGTCTTCGAGCGACCCGTACTCGGCCTCCCGGAGTTCGCGCCGCCAGTCGCCCGTGTTTTCGAGGAACGTGACGAAGTTGGCGATGCCGACGATGTCGATTCCGGCGGCCCACAGGTCGGGGTACTCCGTCAGCGCCGCGAGGACCATGAAGCCGCCGTAGGAGCCGCCCATGGCGACGATTTTGTCGGGGTCCACGACGCACTGGTCGTTGAGCCATTCGACGCCTGCCTCGACGTCGGCGACCGAGTCCATCCGCTTTTCCACGTCGTCCAGATGGGTGTACTCCTTGCCGTAGCCCGACGACCCGCGGACGTTGGGTTCGAAGTAGGCGTAGCCGCGGTTCAGGAAGTACTGTTTGACCGCGCCGAACGACGGGCGGCGCTGGCTCTCGGGACCGCCGTGGATGTCCACGATGACGGGTGTTTCGCCCGCCGTTGCGCCGTCGGGGACCGAAAAGAACGCGGGAATCGAGCGGTCGTCGAAGCTCTCGAAGTGGACGAGTTTCGGGCGGACGAACGAGTCGGCCGGGAGTCCGGCGGTCGACGCGTCGGTCCAGCGCTCGGCCTCGCCGGTTTCGGTTTCGACGACGTAGACGTTGGTGTTGCTCGCGCTACCGGTGACGGAGATGGCGAAGCGTTCGGCGTCCGGGCCGAAGCTGACTCCTCCCGCGATTCCGCGCGGCAGGTTCGGCGTCGGGAACTCGCGGATGGTCGTCCCGTCGGTCAACTCGCCGACGGTGAGTTCCGTGTAGCCGTCCTCGTTGCGCGAGTAGACGAGTCGCCCCGTTTCCTCGTCGAGCGCACAGCCGTCGACGTTCCAGTTCCCACCCTCCTCGACGAGTTCGATGGCGTACGTGTCGAGGTCGAGGCGGGAGAGATACATCGTGTCGGCACCGTCGTCGGTGACGAGGTAGAGCGCGTCGCCGTCCGGCCCCCAGTTGATGCCCTGATATCGGACGTTCCCCTCGTGCGGCGTGACGTGTTCGGCGTCGCCCGATTCGATGTCGAGGACGTGGAGGTCGCGGTCGAACGAGGAGTGCGATTCGACCACCACGAGGCGGTCATCGTCCGGACTCCATCCGGCGAGCGAGAGCCATCCGTCGCCCTCGTACACCATCTCGGCGTCGTCTCCGGTCCCGGTGCGGTCCTGTACGTACACGTCGAAGACGGCGTTGTCCCGTCGGTTCGAGGCGAAGGCGAACTGCGACCCGTCGGAGTTCCACCCGCCCCACCGGTGTTTGGCGTCCGGCATCGCCGTCAGCGGCGTGACCGTTTCGCCGTTGCCGTCGAGTCGGAACAGTTGCTGGCGTTCGTTCCCGCCGTCGTCCATCCCGAAAGCGAGTTCGTCGCGCTCCGGCGACCACGAGACGAACGTCACCCGCTCGTCGTAGAACGTCGATTGATTGGGCCACGTCCGTGGGCCGTCCAACTGCCACACTTGTGGGACGCCGGTCGTATCCAAGAGGAAGCTAAGCCGCTTCCCGGCCGAGTCGAAGGACGCACCGTAGGCGTTTCGAACGTTCAGGTAACGCTCGAAATCGTAGGAGGTCATCGTCGATGGGTTTCGGTGCCGAGGGGATAGTCCTTTGCGCGCCGGAACTCGCGCGTTATTGATCGTGAGAAAATAGACAGATTAAACACATTTCATGATACTTAAAGAATGGAGATACAAAGGCACAGACTTTGAACGACCGATAACTTGATTTGTACTACGTTTCGTGATATAGTATGGATACGACATCTCAAAATTCTCATAATGATTCGGATTTGATACACCAGTTCTCGTTCGATAGCGCTGAAACCGACAGCATCGTCGTCGCTGTCAGCCTCGCGGTGTCGGAGGTAACGGGGACGCCGATGGAGAAGATGCCGCCGCTACAGGGGACGCTCGACTGCGACGCGCTGGAATCGTTGTTCGACTCGTTCGATGTGGACGACATCCCCGGTATCGGGACGGTACAGTTCCCGTTCCACGGATGTACGGTGCGCATCGACACGACCGGGATGGTACAGGTGTACGACGACACACCTCGATTGGGTGCTGGCGGCACCAGGTGCTAGCGCAGTGGTGACCGAACTGGAACTCCTCTCGGTGGCCGAATTCGAGGACGAACTCGGTCAACTGCTCGAAGTGAGCGCACAGAACGGAATCGACTTCGACCGGTCGTGGACGTTCCGACTCCCCAGCGATGACGTCCCCGACGTGATGGTCGAAATCACGTGTTTGCGAAAGCCTTCTTCTGATCCTGTGGAGCAGTAATGACGCAGTTCGACGCGTAAATCCATCGTTTCCCTCCGGTAGCCGGTGTATAACAAAAACCCCTGCGTGAGACGCCCGGACGCCATGCAGACGAAAAAACGACGCGTCCTCGTGACGGCCGTCATCTGCCTGTGTATCGCCGGAAGCAGCGGCGTCGTCGGGACGACGCACGGACACGCTACCCACGAACAACGGCACGCGACGAACGCGACACACGACGCTATCAGGGTCGAGTTCGTCAACGATTCGACCGCCGTGGTGTACGGCACGGCAGAACGCGTCGGCGTCGGAACCGCGTGGAACGCGCCGGACGGTGCCGCAACGTCGTACTTCCAGTACGGCCCGATGAACGGGACGACGCGTATCGCCGTGCCGCGCCAGGGTATCGACACCACGATAACCTACGTTACCGTGTACGACGACACGCACGCGACGCCGGTGCTGACGAGGCAACACGGTGCCACCGCGGGGAGTTCGACGAACGCGACGGCCACATCGAGCTGCCGAACGTCGCCGTCGGCCCGAGAACGCGTCGATACTGGACGATAGACGAACACGGCAGGAGTACAGCCGAACGCGGCGCTTTTTCGCGGGATCGACCAAGAATGGTGCTGTTTTCTCAGTCCAATCGACAGGTAACAGTCGATTGAGTGGCCAGTTCCCGTGAAAACGCGTCGTCCGCACTTCCTCCGAGTCGGCCGGGTCGACCCCGCGTTTGTCAGACGATAAACGGTTTATGGCGGCGGGACATCGCCGGATACGGGGTAAACGGAGTCGCTGATTTATGCGGTATCTCGGCGTCTACGCCCGACAGGGTGGGAAGAATGAATACGACACATTCGCGGGAGCGCGCTGACCGGACACGGTCACGTGCGTTTTCAGAACAGGAGGTGTACGATGCGGTGAAAAACTTGCGACGGAGGTACGTTCTTTACTCGCTCAACCGGCAACAGGAGTCCGTCGAGTTGGGGGAACTCGCGGAGCAGATCGCCGCGTGGGAGAACAACATCACGCGGGAGGAGGTGACGCCGGAACAGCGCAAATCGGTGTACAGTGCGCTGTATCAGACGCACCTCCCGAAGTTGGAAAACATCGGTATCGTCAGTTACAACCGGGATTCAAAGGAGGTGTCGTTCACCGACAGCGCGCGGGACTTCGAACTGTATCTCGCAACCGACGCACAGACGACGATTCCGTGGCACAAACTCTACGTCGCGCTCTCTGCCGTCAGCGCGTTTCTCCTCGTGCTCGCGTGGCTCCGCTTCGTTCCCGCATCCGGGTTCCAACTCGCGGGGCTCGTTCTCGGTGCGTTCGGTGTGACAGCGCTCGCACACTTTTACGACCGCCACTGTTGGCAACGACGATTTCAGGGTGCGACCCCGGATCTCGCCGTGGAGTTCGGCGACGATGGCTGGTTCCAGTGAGCCAGTTCCGACAGATCAGGGAAGTCCCACTATCGGCATCCAGATGAAAGAAGACTTTTACTTTCTCGTTTCGTGGCGGGGAGTATGCGCGTCGCGTTCGTCGCAGAAGTGACGGCCCAACACGAAGACACGGAGAGAACCCGTCGACTTCGACGTATTGCGGAGTTGCTCGCGAACCGCGGCCACGAGATAACCGTCTTCTGTGCTCAGTGGTGGGACGGCGACCACGGGACGTTCGAGCAGGACGACGTGGAGTACCGCGCGGTGACGAAGGACCCGCCGGGTCAAACGCCGTCGCGACGCTTCGCACTCTCGCTTCCGGGCGCGCTCCGCCGGACGAAACCCGACGTGATTCACGCCGCCACGGTGCCGAAACACGTCCTCGCGGCGAAGACGGCGAGCAAACTCGCGCGCGCACCGCTCGTCGTGGACTGGTACGAATCGCCGTCCGAAACGATCGGAACGTCCTCGAAGTCGCTCCGAATGGCGGCACGGACACCGGACGAAGTCATCACGCCCTCCGAGACGATACGAACCCGCGTCCGGGAATTGGGCGCGGACGGGAACAACGTGCGGGTGATTCCGAACAACATCGACATGGACGCCATCCGCGAGGCGCAGGTGGTCGAGGGAGCCGACATCGTCTACTCGCGCCGTCTGGACGAGGATGCCAACGTGGAGAGCCTCTTTCTCGCGCTCGCCGAGATCCGTGATAAGGGATGGCACGCCGTCATCATCGGCGACGGACCCGAGCGCGAGGGGTACGAGCGACAGGCCTCGGACCTCCGTATCGACGACCGCGTGGAGTTCACCGGCGCACAACCGGTCGAAAAACGGATACCGGTGTTTCGCGGCGCGCACGTTTACGTCCAGACCGCCCGGCGCGAGGCGTTTCCGACCGACCTGTTGCGCGCGTTGGCGTGCGGCTGCGTCGGCGTGGTCGAGTACCACGTCGAATCGAGCGCGCACGAGTTAGTCGAGCAGGAGGACCGTACCTTCCGAACCACGAGCGAGCAGGAGCTCACGGAGGCACTTCGGTCGGCCGCCGAACTCCCTCAGATGACGGAAAACGAGGAGTTCGAGCGCTACGACACCGATCCCGTGTTGGAGCAGTATCTCGATTGCTACCGCGACGTACGGGACTCGTACGGTTTCTTCTAACGGAACGTCCAGCGGGTCAACGACGGACTATAGAGCGGGTGAAAGGCCTACCGCCGACTAACGAGGGGGTTCGAGCGGTGGCGATGGGAATATCGAGCATCGATACCGTCCGGAGGAGGATTCAAAGCCGTGTCCCCCGTACCGGCGGACGACGCATGGGGACCAAACTCGAAACCGAACGACTCACGCGGGTCGTCGCCGGGGACCGAATCGTCGATGGCGTTTCCATCTCGGTGTCCGAGGGGGACGTACTCGCGGTGCTCGGACCGTCCGGGTCGGGGAAATCCTCGCTCCTCCGGCTCCTCAACCGCCTCGACGAACCAACGGAGGGAACCGTGTTTCTCGACGGGACGGATTACCGCGACCTCCCGCCGCGGGAGGTCCGGCGGCGAATCGGAATCGTCCCCCAGTCGCCCGCGCTTCGTGACGGAACGGTGTTCGAGAACGTGACCATCGGTCCGCGACTTCGCGGCGAGACGGTCGGACGGGAAACCGCGGAGGAGTTGCTGGCACGGATGAACCTCGACGGCTACGCGGACCGCGACGTCTCCGACCTGTCCGGCGGCGAAGCACAACGCGTCGCCATCGCCCGGACGCTCATCACGGAACCCGAGGTACTCCTGCTCGACGAACCCACATCGAGTCTCGATTCGGCGTCGGAAGCGAAAGTCGAGACGCTCCTCGAAGGACTCATCCACGAAACCGACCTCACGACGGTCCTCGTCACCCACGACGATTCGCAGGCGCGTCGGTTGGCGGACCGCGTTGCGATGCTCGAAGACGGGCGGGTCGAATCGGTCGGTCCGGTGTCGGAGGTGATGGCGTGAGCTTCTTCGACCAGTTCGGGAACCCGGACGTGCTACGAGGTCTGATGCAGGTCGCCGTCGCCTCGGTGCTGGCGCTCGTCGTCCTCGGCGTCTCCGCCGTCCGAAGCCTCGACCTCGAAACGGAACTCGGTCGGTCGTTCGTCCGCGGGTTCGTGCAGGTGATCGCGATGGGGTCGGTCATCGGAATCCTCTTCTCGGTGAGTCTGGCGTGGAGCGCGCTCGTCCTCGCGGCGATGATGGGAATCGCCGCGTGGATTTCGAAGGACCGCGGCGAGGACGTTCCCGGCGTGTTTCGCGTCTCGCTCGTCGGCATCGCGTTCGGGTCGGGACTCGTCATCGTCACGATGGTCGCCGCCGGTGCGATAGAGGCGTCAGTCCGGAACCTGATTCCCGTCGGCGGGATGGTCATCGCGAACGCGATGAAGACGAACTCGCTCGCGCTCGACCGGTTCAAAGGCGAGATAGAGTCGAACCGCGCGGAAATCGAGGCGGTGCTCGCGCTGGGCGTCGCCCCCGAAAACGTCGTCTCCGAGTACGTGACGACGAGCGTGCGGGCGTCCCTGATTCCGATGGTGGAGTCGCTGAAAAGCCTCGGTCTGGTGTACATCCCCGGCATGATGTCCGGGATGATTCTCGCGGGCGCGAACCCCATCTACGCCGCCGAGTACCAGTTCGTCATCATGGCCATGCTGTTCGCCGCCGGCGGACTGACGAGCATGGCGAGCACCCTCCTCGTCGGTCGCTACGCGTTCACCGAGGCGGAGCAGTTGAAGCGGTTCGGCGGGTCGGAAACGAGCGCGGGATAGCGTCGATAGCAGTTTCTATTGATGCCTAACTCGGTGTATATCTTAACACGGATACATAACATTCATTTAAAGCTAGATAATATTTTAATAATATTACTTCAAATATGAATCTGGTCAACACCAAATGACACACAAACGGACGCGTCGAAACTTCCTCAAGAGTGCCGCAGTCGCATCAATCACCATCCCCACCATCTCGGCGACCACGAGCGCCGCGTCGGCCGATTTCGTCTGGCCGGTGTCCGGTCAGATCACCTCGGACTACGGGTGGCGAACGATCAACGGTGAGAGCGACTTCCACGACGGACTCGACATCGGCGGCTCGCTCGAAACGCCCATCTACGCCGCCCGGAGCGGCACGGCGTACATCGCCGACTACCCCGGGAGTTACGGAACGCTGGTCTACATCGAACACGGCGACGGCTATCGAACCGAGTACGGCCACGTCAACAGTTATGACGTGTACGACGGCGAGTACGTCAGCCGCGGCGAGCAAATCGCGGGCATGGGCGCGGAAGGCAACTCGACGGGCGTCCACCTGCACTTCCAAGTCGAACGGAATGACAGCGCGTTGTCGCTCCCCGGCAACGTCGGCGACTACATCACACACGGCACTGGGATTCCGAAAGACTTCCCCGGTATCGGTGGCGACAGTGGTGGTAGTTACAGTTGGCCCGCCCTCGTTCGCGGCGACAACGAAGAGGCGGTCTACTCCATCCAGTACCTCCTCGAAGCACACGGCTATGATCTCTCCCACGATGGCAGTTTCGGCCCCGAGACGGAGAGCACCGTGAAGAGCTTCCAGAGCGCAAACGGGCTCACCGTGGACGGCTACGTCGGCCCGAACACGTGGAGCGAACTCATCATCTACGTGACGGGCACGGAAACCCCGCACTGGCCGACGTACGCCGCACAACACCACCTGCGCGACGGCGAGGGCTACTCGCTAGACGTGGACGGCGACTACGGCCCGGAGACCGAGAGCGTAATCAGGGATTTCCAGTCCGACGCCGGAATCACCGTAGACGGCATGGTCGGACCGAACACGTGGCAGGCGCTCATCGACATCGGCAACTGAGTGGCGATCGAAAAGTGAATCGACCGACGATTTTTCGACCAAAAACGGGAGGCGAGTCCTTACTCCTCGCGTTCCGCGTTCGCCGCCTCGACCGCACGGACGGCGGCGACGTTCTCTTCCACGTCGTGAACCCGGACGATGTCCGCGCCGCGTTCGGCGGCGATGGTCGTTCCGGCAATCGTCGCGGCCGTTCGGTCCTCGTCCGCGACGTCGTCGAACATCGACTTGTGCGAGTGACCGATGAGGACGGGACAGTCGAGGGCGTGGAGTTCGCCCGTCCGACCGAGGAGGGAGAAACTCTCCTCGGGACGCTTGCCGAACCCGAGACCGGGATCCACGATTATCTTGTTCCGGTCCAGTCCGGCCTTTTCCGCGAGTAAAACGCGCTCTTCCAGTTCCGCGATGACGTCCTCGACCACGTCGTCGTATTCGACGGTGTGGCTCGGAACGACAGGCGCGTCGAGGCTGTGCATGACCACCAACGGCGCGTCGTACTCCGCGGCGACGAAGCGCATTTCGGGGTCCTCCAACCCGGACACGTCGTTCAGGATGTCCGCGCCGGCCTCCAGCGCCGCGCGGCCGACCTCGGCCTTTCGGGTATCGACCGAAATCATCGCGTCGAGGTCGCTGATTCGCTCGATGACGGGGACGATGCGCTCGATTTCCTCCTCGTTCGAGACCTCCTCGGCACCGGGTCGCGTGCTCTCGCCGCCGATGTCGATGATGTCCACGCCCGCTTCGACCATCCGTTCCGCGCGGTCGATGGCGTCCTCGTGTGCCTCGTACTGTCCGCCGTCGTGGAAACTGTCCGGGGTCACGTTGAGGATACCCATCACCGCGGTTCTGCCCTCCCACGGGTAGCCGTGGCCGTTCGAGTCGTCGTCGGTCAATTGCTGGATTCCCAGCGTCTCGCGGAGGTCGTCGGCGAAGACCGACAGTCCGTAGGGGCCGTCGTCGAGCGTTTCGGCGAGTCGTTTGTACTGGGCCAGCGTCCCCATCAACAACACGTCGATGTTCTCGTCGTTCCGCTCCTTGAGTCCGGAGCGGGCACATTCGCCGCCGAGGGCCACCATCTCCTCCTTGAGACGTTGTGCCTGCCGGGTCTGGACGCGCGTTTTCACCACTCGGTGGACCGCTTTGCCGCGCGTTCGAACGCTTTCCGTGTGCCCGACGTGGCTGGCCTCCAGCGCGTCGCGCGCGTCGTCCACGTCGGCGATGCGTTTCGGAATCTCCGCCCGCGTCCAGCGGGTCCGCGCCTCCGCCACGGCGAACAGCGACCCCACGACGAGGACGAAATCGTCCTCGTCCGCCGCCGCGAGCACACCGTCGAGCGCGCTTTCGACCGAGCGGACGCGTTCGACGCGTTCGACGCCGCGGTCCTCGAACACCCGTGCGACGACCGCGACGTCCTCCGCACGGTCGATGTTCGCGTGAGTGGCGACGACGTGGTCCGGCGTCGGAAGCGCGTCCGCCATCCCCTCGATGTCCTTGTCGTGCATCGCGCCGAAGACGAAATGGAGGTCGTCGTAGTCGAACTCGGCGATGGTGTCGGCGAGGGCTTCACACGCACCGGGATTGTGCGCCCCGTCGAGCGCCACGAGCGGGTCCGACCCCATCACTTCGAACCGACCGGGCCAGAACCCCTTTCGGAGTCCGCGGGCGAGTTCGGCTTCGGTCACGTCGGCGACCTGCCGGGCGAGCACCGCCGCGATGCCCGCGTTTTGGGCCTGATACTCGCCGAGGAGCGGAATCGAAGTTTCGACGTTCCAATCCGGACCCGACAGCGAAATCGCGGCCTCGGTGTGGTTCGTCCGTCCCTCGTAGATGGCCTGTACGTCGTAATCCTCGCCGTCACCGACGACCAGAACGTCGCCCGCTTGTCTTCGAATGGCATCGAGAGCGTCCCCCGTCGCGCCGGTGACGAGCGGCGCGTTTTCGGGTGCGACGTGGGCTTTGTCGGTGGCTATCTCTTCGACCGTCTCGCCGATGATACCCGTGTGTTCCAGCGTGACGCTCGTGACCGACGAGGCGACGGGGTCCACGACGCTCGTCGCGTCGTACCGTCCGCCGATGCCGACTTCGAGGACGGCGACGTCCACGTCCTCGCGGGCGAAATACCAGAGCGCCATCGCGGTCATCCCCTCGAAGAACGTCGGCGAGTCCCCACGAGCCGCCCGTTCGGTCACGTACCCCGAGACGGCTTCGACGTACTCGACTATCGCCGTCTCCGTTATCTTCCGCCCGTCGACCGTGATTCGCTCGCGAACGTCATCGAAATGCGGCGACGTGTACAACCCGACCGACAGCCCCGCTTCGCGGAGGATTTGTTCCGTCATTCGGGCCGTACTGCCCTTGCCGTTCGAACCCGCGACCTGTACGAAGCGTCCACCCTCGTGCGGGTCACCGAGGTGTGCGAGGAGGTTGGCGGTGGAGCCCGTCCCCGGCTTCGGGCGGAACCGCCGCAAGTCGAAAAGAAAGTTCGCCGCCTCGTGGTAGTCCATATCTGTGAGGACAGAAGCCGAGCGCTTTAGATTGTCGGAGTTGGAGTCGAGTCTTCCCGCCGCCGGGTCAGAACTCCCGTTCGAACTCGCGGCTCCTCCGTCCGTCGCCGCGTCGGGTTTTCGTCCGTTCTCGTTCTCCTTCCTCGTCGTCCATCAACCGCATCATACGCCGTTCGAACTCGTGTTCGCCGATTTCGTCGGCGACGTACTTCGATTTCAGTTCCTCCATCCGGTCCCGCTTCGTCGGTTCGACGCGTTCTTCGAGGCCGAACTCGCGGGCCTTCGGGGAGAACCGCTCGGCGATGCGGGCGAATACGGCGAGGCGGTCGCTTCGCGGCATCGAAACACGCCGCGCCGCGCTCCAAACCATCCAGACGAACAGGACGGTGGCGAGGAGTCCGTCCAGTAGAAACGTGACGATGTACGGAAACCCGGCACGGAAGAACGCGAAGAGGAGCGGCGTGTTCGCGTACGCCGGACTCCCGAGGGCGGCGAGGGTCGCAACCGTGCCGAACACGGCGATGCCGACGAGGAGGACGAGCGAGAACACGAACCCCGCGAACAGCGTCTTGACCTTCGTGCTGGAGAGCGCTCTCATCGCGTGGAACTCCGTCGCCGTTCCACTTCAACTCGTCCGTTCCGTTTGTCAGCGGCCGGGGACATGCCGGTGAGGGGTCGGAAACCGTCCCGAGATGGGGCCGGGTTCAGTGTTTTTGCCCGTCCGTGGCCTATGGTCTCCACCATGTCGTACGCACGGTGTAACGGAGCCGACCTGTACTTCGAGGACGAGGGAGACGGAACGCCACTCGTGTTTCTCCCCGGCGTGATGACGGGGGTTCGTTTCTTCACCCACCAACTGGCGTCCTTATCGGACGACTACCGGATCATCGCGCTCGACTACAGGGGCCACGGGCGCTCCGAGAAGACGGAAACCGGTCACACGGTGCCACAGTACGCTCGTGACCTACACGCGTTCCTCGGCCACCGAGACCTGCACGACGTGATTCTCGTCGGGTGGTCGATGGGCGCGCTCGTGTCGTGGGAGTACCTAGACCGGTACGGGGCCGACCGAGTTCAGGCACTCGTCGACGTCGATATGTCGGCATCGGCGTTCGCGTGGGATGACTACGGCCACGGGAACAACGATTTGGGACGGCTTACCGAAACACTCGAACTCGTCCAGACGAGCCACGAAATGCTCATCGAGGGGCTCATCGGAGCGGCGTTCGCGGATCCGCCGTCCCCCGAGACGAGAGTGCTGGTGTTCGACGAACTCTCGCGCACGCCGCCACCCATACAAGTCAAGAGCGCGATTCTGTTCGACTACACGATGCGCGACTACCGCGACGTGCTTCCCGACATCGAACTTCCGACGCTCGTCTGTGCCGGAAGGGACGAAAAATGGCGAACCGTCGCCGCCGTCCGGGACGTCGCGGACCGCCTCCCGAACGCCGAGTTCGAACTGTTCGAGGAGAGCGGCCACTGCATCACCCTCGAAGAACCCGAACGGTTCAGCCGTCGCGTCGAATCGTTCGTGGAATCCCTGTGAGGACGGCGGGGATTCGCGTTTCCATCGATTTTTACCCGTCAGCCATCGACCTACCACAGTATCCACAGAACGCATCGCTCACGGTGTTCCGTGCGCCGCACTCCGGACAGTTGCGTTTCGGCTCCGTCGGCGTCGCGTCGAACAGACCGCTCCAATCGGCCAGTTTGATGACGGCGAGGACGAGGAGAACGTCGAGAATCCACCCGACGGGACCCATGAACGCGAACAGGACGAAGAAGGCTCCGACGACGACTGCGAGCGCGAGGTAGACGCCGTGTTCCGCTCGGAAATTCATAGATGATGGTCAAGGAGAGCGGGCATAAGTTTTCTCTCAGTACGTCCGGCATGCGTTGACATAGTCACCGTGCGTTTTTGTATCGAACAAACATTTGAAGAACGAATGTTGCACTTCTGTCCACGGTGCAGGAACGCCGACGTCGAGAAGCCGGTTCTCGATTCAGCGAACGGGTACGCGACCGCCGAGTGTCCGGAGTGTGGCGAGCGCTTTCGGTTCCGATATTTCCCCTTGTATACGTTGGAAGGAGCGCCGGGCGTCGGAAAATCCACGACCGCGGGTTTTCTGGACGGAGAAATCTCCCCGTCGATTTACGAGGGCGACCTACACATCGATTTGACGAACGGAAACCTGTCGTGGGAGGCCATCTGCGACCTCGATTTCCGCATCTGCATGACGCTCCACGCGACCGGAAAGCAGGCGCTCTTCGTCGGCGGCGTCCACCCCCACGACCTCACCGACAGCCCCGAGACGCGCTATTTCTCGGGTATCGAACGCTGTGCGCTCGTCTGTGACGACGCCGACCTCGAAGAACGGTTACGCGAACGGTCGATGGCACAGGAGGGAATCGATTTCATGCTCGACGTCAACCGCTGGTACCGAGAACGGGGGGCTGACCGGGATATCGAAGTCATCAACACCACCACCGCTGACCCCGATACGGTCGCTCAACGGGTTCGCACGTGGCTCGAAAAGAACGGGAACCGGTAGTCGATTCGCTTCGCTCAGTCGTAGCGAAAACACCGTCAGAGCACGCTCTGACGAGCTTCAGACATTCCTCGCTTCGCTCGTCATGTCTGAAACCGCGCGAGACGGTCGCCCTCCGGGTGCTGCGTCTCGCTGGCTTCCGGCACTCAATCGCTTCGCTCAATCGTGCCGGAAGCACCTACTCCCGGTGAACACCATCGCCATTCCGTGTTCGTTCGCGGCCTCGATGACGTCGTCGTCGTTCACCGACCCGCCGGGTTGGATGATGGCCTCGATACCCGCCTCGGCGGCCTCCTCGACGGCGTCCGGGAACGGGAAGAAGGCGTCGCTGGCCATGACCGCGCCGTCAGCGTCCTTGCCCTCGGCGTCGCGGTCAGCCTTCATTTTGGCGATTTCCACCGCGTCCACGCGGCTGACCTGTCCCGCGCCGACGCCCACCGTCTCGGTGCCCTTGGCGAACAGGATGGCGTTGGACTTGACGTGTTTGATGGTCTGCCACGCAAAGAGCAGGGAATCCAATTGCTCCTCGGTCGGTTCGCGCTCGGTGACAATTTCGAGGTCCGCACGGGTCGGGTCCTGCATGTCGCGCTCCTGCACGAGTCGGCCGCCCACGAGGTCCTTCTCGGTATGCGTTTCCGTGATTTCGCCGAGGTCGGAGACCTCCAACACGCGGAGATTCTTCTTCTCGCAGAGGGTCGCCAGAGCGTCGTCGGTGTATCCCGGCGCGACGACGACTTCCTTGAACGAGTCCACGATCTGGGTCGCGGTGGCGTCGTCACACTCGCGGTTCAGGGCGACGATGCCGCCGAACGCGCTCTTCGCGTCCGTCGAGAGGGCGCGCTCGTAGGCCTCGGCGAGCGAGTCGGCGACGGCACATCCGGCGGGGTTGGTGTGTTTGATGACCGCACAGGCAGGGCGGTCGAACTCCTTGACGAGGTTCAGCGCGCCGTTGGCATCGTTGTAGTTGTTGTACGACAGCGCCTTCGCGCCCTCGTTCAACTGCTCGGCGTGGACCACGCTGGCCTCCTCGCACGTCGCGTCGGCGTAGAGCGCGGCGTCCTGATGCGGGTTCTCCCCGTATCGGAGGGTGGCGGTGCGGTCGAACGATTCGACCTTTCGAGCGGGGAGTTCCTCGTCCGTATCCGCCTCGACGTGGACCTCGTTCGCGTCGAAATCGACGTCGACGTCTCCTTCAGCGAACCAACGCACTGCGCGCGGATACGCCTTGAACTCGCCTTGATAGAGGACGCGCTCCTTCAGCGTCTCGTCGTCGTCACCCTCGTACACCGGAACCGGTTCCTGCGTGACGATGGGGCCGTTGTCGACCTTCGAGCGGTCCACCTCGCCCGCGTCGTCCGTCGCGTCGGTGACGACGTGAACCGTGCAACCGGTCGTGCTCACGCCCGCGTCGAGCGCGTCGCCCCACGCGTCCATGCCGGGGAACGACGGGAGCAAGGACGGGTGGACGTTGAGCGTCGTCGGCGCGCCGTCCAAAAACTCGTCCGAGAGGATACGCATGTAGCCGTCGAGACAGACGAGGTCGAACTCGTAGTCCGCGAGCGCATCGAGGACTCGGCGTTCGTGTTCCTGCCGCGATTCGTCGTCGCCCCGTTCGACGACTTCCGTGGGAATCCCCCGCTTTTCGGCCTCGTCCAGTACCGGCGCATCCGCGCTGTTAGTGAGGACGACAGCCAGTTCCGCCCCGCCCGGCGCGAGGTCCGCGATGTGCATGAGGTTTCGGCCTCGGTTCCCGGCCATACCCGCAATCCCTGTCATACGAAAAGGACGGCGGGGCGAGGCCAAAGTAGTTGCGGTCCAGCGACGTATTCTATGCAATATCGTGTATATATCCCGGAGCCGTATCGTTATTTTTCGGTTTTGTATGCATACTTGTGCGTCACCGGACCGACACGCTTTTGCCGAACCGAACGGCAGGCACACGTATGGACTCCCTTTACGCCGTCTCGCCGATAGACGGGCGCTACGCCGGTCGAACCGCGCCGCTCCGCGACTACGCGAGCGAGGCCGCACTCATGCGTGCCCGCGTGCGAGTCGAGATAGAGTACCTCATCGCCCTGTCCGACCTCGACGCGACGCCGTTCGACATCAGGGCGGACGACCGCGACGAACTCAGCGCCGTCTACGAGGAGTTCGACGCCGAGGACGCCGAAATCGTCAAAGCGCTCGAAACCGAGGGTTACGAGGACTACCCCGCGACGAACCACGACGTGAAGGCGGTCGAATACTTCGTCCGTCGCTCGCTCCCCGACGGACTGGACCTCGGGTCGTGGATCCACTTCGCGCTGACGAGCGAGGACGTGAACAACCTCGCCCACCGTCTGCTCGCCAAACCCGCCGTCGAGGAGGTCCTACTCCCCGAACTCGCCGCCGTCCACGACGAGTTGGCGGACATGGCCCACGAGTACCGCGACGTTCCGATGCTCGCCCGGACCCACGGACAACCGGCGACGCCGACGACGTTCGGCAAGGAAATGGCCGTCTACGCCGCCCGTCTCGGACGAGCGGTCGGCGAAATCGAACGCGCCGCCGAATCCCTCTCGGGCAAACTCGCGGGCGCGAGCGGCACCTACGCGGCCCACGTCGCCGCCTATCCCGACGTCGATTGGCGGGCATTCTCCCGCGAGTTCGTGACGGGTCTCGGCCTCTCCCACACCGCGCTCGCCACACAGGTCAACCCGTGTGACGACCTCGCGGAACTGTTCGACGCGCTTCGCCACGCCAACACGATTCTTCTCGACATGGACCGCGACATCTGGCTCTACGTCAGCGACCGCTACCTCGGGCAACTGACCACCGAAAGCGAGACCGGCAGTTCGACCATGCCCCACAAGGTCAACCCCATCGACTTCGAGAACTCGGAAGGCAACCTCTCGAAGGCCAACTCGGACCTCACGTTCCTCGGCGACTATATCACCACCTCCCGTCTCCAGCGCGACCTCTCGGATTCCACCGTCAAGCGAAATATCGGGAGCGCGTTCGCCTACTGCCTCCTCGGCTACACGAAGGCCCAAGACGGCCTCGGAAAGGTCGTCCCCAACGAGGAGGTCATGCGCGAGGAACTCGAATCGACGCCCGAAATCATCGGCGAAGCGGTACAGACCATCCTCCGACGCGAAGGCCACGGCGACGCCTACGAACGCGTCAAGGCGCTCACCCGCGGGAAACGGGTCACGCTCGACGACTTCCGCGACCTCTTCGACGAACTCGACGTGGACGAGGACGTGCGCGAAGAACTCCACGCGCTGACGCCCGCCGGGTACACGGGAATCGCCGCCGACCTCGCGGACGACCTCGACTGAGTTCACCGAGCCAACGACCGAATTCTTCGACCCGAACGAGCGACTTTCCAGCCCAAACCGTTACGCTCGCTCCCGTCGTCACCCGTTTTCATGCCGTCGAAATTCGAGCGACGCCGCCTATTGGAACCCTTCATCGCGGTCGTCGCGCTCGCATACTGGTATTTCGTTCGTCCGTGGCACTTGCGGTGGGGTGCGACCGACGAGGAAGTCGACGGGTCCCTTCCGGGCGACGACTTGCTCCGTGACCCCAACGAAGAGATCACCCACGCCGTCACCATCGACGCACCCGCGGAGGACGTATGGCCGTGGCTCGTCCAAATCGGGCAGGGACGCGGGGGCTTTTACAGCTACGACGTGCTGGAAACCCTCATCGGTGCGGACATCCACAACGCCGACCGAATCGTTCCCGAGTATCAGGACCTCGAAGCGGGGGACACCGTCCGGCTCGCGCCGGAGGACTATCCGGTACAGACGCCCGAATCCGCGCCCGAAGCGGTGGTCGTCGACCCCGAGCGTGCCGTTGTGCTCCAACCGCCGGGTCCATCGCCTCGATGGACGTGGGCGTTCGTCCTCCATCCGATGAACGACGGGACGACTCGGTTCGTCGTTCGGATGCGCACGCGGGGTAAACGAACCCTCCGCGGCAAAGCGGCAGATTTCCTGTTCTGGGAACCTGCCCACTTCGTCATGGAGCGAAAGATGCTTCTCGGGGTGAAACGGCGTGCCGAGTCGACGACGTGAAAATCGGGAGAGAGCGGGGACCGAGCCGACTCGCGTCGGGTTACTTGTAGTAATCGCGCTTGCCGTATACGTAGGCCAACAGCAGAACGCCGATGATGATACTGATGATGGCAAAGCCGTTCCCCGTCAGTAGTTTGAACACGTCAGACAGAAGGCTCAGCCCGTAGACGATCAGCGTGAGCGTCCACGCCCATGGTTGGAGCGTCCAGAGACCCCACGCGACGACGAGTTGGGCCGCCGAAAGCACCATGGCGACAATTCCGACGATGAATCCGACGGGAGAGGAAAACAGCGCGACGAAACCACCGAAGAGTCCGAGGACGCCGCTGATAACGGCGAGAACGCAGAGTATCTTGATTCCGAGCGGGGCGGTGCGGGGTTTGTTTCCGTACGTGGAGTGAGTTGTACCCATACGTATCGATAGAAAGTGAAGTGTAATAAGCTTCGTTGACGTATCGACCACGAAGTATTTATCCATCGGATACGCATTCCTCGCCGTATGGACCCCGATACACACGGTACCTCCGGCTGCCCGAAATGCGGTCACACCGAAGTAACCACGGACTCCATCTCGACCACCGGCGGCGGGTTGAGCAAGATGTTCGACATCCAGACGAAGAGTTTCACCGTCGTCTCCTGTTCCAACTGCGGCTACTCCGAACTGTACAAGGACGTCGGCAACCGCGGAAGCGACATCGTGGACGTCTTCTTGGGCTGAAGCGCTACCAACCGCCGTGTTCCATCATACCAACATGACAAACAGCGATTCCATCATTCACGCGCTCGTCGGAGCGGTCGTAACCACAGTCGTGTTCTTCATCCCGTTTTCCCCCGTCATCGGCGGCGCTGTCGCGGCCTATCTGGGTCGAACGACGACTGGCGACGGAATTCGAGTCGGTGCAATCTCGGGTGTAATCGCGACGATTCCGATGGCACTCGTCGGACTGTTCGCCGTAAGTATCCTCTCTTTCGCGTACATTCCGAACGGGTTCTTGATTCTAATCGTCCTTTTTGGCACCCTCTCGATGCTCTATACGGTCGGACTGAGCGCACTAGGTGGTTTCCTCGGCGCATATCTGGTCGACGAGTTCGAAGACACGCGACGCCACCGCGAAAAACACACACCACGGCGAGATTTTAAATAGGAACACGCGACCACCCCGTGGCGTGGTAGTCGAACCGGTCGAAGGGATTTTCGTCGTCCTCGCATCTCTGCTGTCTGTCGGTATCGATGGCGAGCGACGGCGTTTCCGAGTGCGATCCGCCCCGATTCCTTCGCGAATGACAGGATTGCCGATTACCACCGACCCGTCACGGATATTCGCTCTCGACCGTCCACCGCCGGGCGTGCTTCCGTCAAAGCGATGTTCGCCAACCCACCGAGAGTGCCAACAGTGTCCCCGTCAGCGAACGAGCGTTCGGAGCGTCCGTTCCACCGCATCCGCGGCAGCACGTACCTCGTCGACATCGACGTACTCCCGCGGGCCGTGTGCGACGGCCCCGTTGTCATCGGATAGGACGCCCGGCCCGAAGACGACCGTCGGAGCGACCGCCGCAAAATAGGACGCCTCGGTCGCCGCTCCGAAGGGGCGGACGTCGCCGCCGCTGGCGTCGCGGAGCGTTCGCACCACCGTCGAATCGGCGGGCGTGTCGAAAGCTTCGAGAAACGGCGTTTCGCGTTCGGCGAGCGAAACGTCCACCTCGACGGACCCCGATACGGCGTCCCGAAGGTGTGATTCGAGGGAACGTCGGAACTCCTCTGCACCCTCCGGCGGGACGCTACGCCGGTCGATGACGAACGAACAGTTCGCGGGGATTTGGTTCGTCGCCGTCCCCCCGCTGACCGTCGTCGGCGTGAGCGTCGGCGCGCCGAGTTCGGGGTGTTCCCGGTCGGAATCGAACGTGGAGAGCGCCGTCAACACGGGGCTCAACCCGCGTATCGCGTTGACACCCGCTTCGGGATGAGCGGCATGTGCGTTCTCCCCGCGGATCGTCACCGTTCCCTGAAATCGGCCACGTGCGGCGTTACACACGTCGAGACCGGTTGGTTCGCCGACGATGACGCCATCGGGGGGCATCTCGCTCTCACCCCTGCCACCGTTCGAGGAGAGGAAATCGAGCGCGGCCGCGCCCGTCGAGTCCGTCTCCTCGTCGGGCGTCACGGCGAGCGTCACCCGGCCTCGGTTCGGTTCGACCGCGAGAAGGGCATCGAGAAGCGCCGCGAGCGGTCCTTTCGCGTCACAAGAGCCACGGCCACGGATCCGGCCTCCGTCGCGCGCAAACGGAACGTGCGGCGGGACGGTGTCGATATGGGTGTTCAGGACGATGTGCGGGCCGTCTTCGTCGCCGATACGCTCTGCAAGGACGTTTCCCGCGTCGTCAACAGTCGCCTCGACACCTTCGGATTCGAGGGTTTCGACGAGAAGGGTTCGCATCTCGTCAACCGACTCGTGCGAAGGCGTTTGGACGGCCGTTTCGAGGAACGAAACCGGGTCGAAATCGACCACGGTATCAGGCCTCTAAATCGAATCGACCGGCGTTCGAGACGCGAAGGTCGCCCCCGAACTCGCGTTCGACGGGACCGGTGAGCGTCGCGTTTCGGTCGCTGACCGTGACTTCGAGTTCGCCACCGGGTGGCGACACCGACACTCCGTCGCCGTCGACGAGTCCGAGTCGGCGTGCGGCAGCCGCGATAGCGACCGCGCCGGTTCCACACGAGCGGGTTTCGCCCTCGACACCGCGCTCGAACGTGCGTTGGTCGAACCCATCGTCGCGCGGCGAGGCGAAGGTGACGTTCGCCCCCTGCGGGAAGGCGTCCGCGTGACGAATCGGTGGCGCATCCCGTTCAAGATTCACCGCGTCCACGTCGTCCACGAACGCGACGGCGTGCGGGACGCCCGTGTTGACCGCCGTCACGTCGTAGTCGCCGACTCGGGATTCGATGAGCGGTTCATCGCCCGCGAGCGGAACGGCCTCCGGAGCGAACGCGGGCGCGCCCATCTCGATGGTCGCACCGTCGTCGTGTATCGCCGCGTGGCGGGTTCCGGCGAGCGTGTCGATCATCACTTCGTCCGCGTTCGCCCGCTCGGCGGCCCAAACGGCAGCACAGCGTGCGCCGTTTCCGCACATCTCCGCCGTGCTTCCGTCGGGTTGAACGAGGGTCATGATGATCCGCGGCGGTCGGAAATCGGGTTCGAGCGCCAGAAAGAGGACGCCGTCCGCGCCGATTCCGTCCGCTCTGTCACAGACCCCTCGTGCGAACCGCGATCGGTGGGGAACACACGCGTCCGCGTCCACGATGACGAAATCGTTCCCGGTGCCGTGGTACTTCTCGAACGAGAGGTTCATTCCCACGGCACCTCCTCGGTCGCGGTGACGTCGGCGAGCGTTTCGCGTCGATGGGCGACGCCGGTTCGGTCGCCGTCCACCGCCACGACCGCCGGACGCGGCCGCGAGTTGTACTGACTCGCCATCTCGTAGCCGTATGCCCCCGCGTTGCCAATGGTGAGGAGGTCGCCACGGGTCGGAGCGGCGAGCACGTGGGTCCCGAAGGTGTCCGAACTCTCGCAGATGGGTCCGGCGACGGTCGCTTCGACGGTAGAACCGTCCCCGTCTCCGGCGACGGTCCTGATGTGGTGATGGGAGTCGTAGAGCGCGGGGCGAGCGAGCGTCGTCATCCCGGCATCGACCCCGACGAGAACCGTCTCCGGCGTGTCCTTCACCGTGTTCACACGGGTCAGAAGGACCCCGGCATCCGCGACGAGATAGCGACCCGGTTCCACGACGAGCGTGGCCTCGATATCGCCGAGCGCGTCCCGGGTTGCATCCGCGACCGATTCGAGGTCGAGCGGTGGGTCGTCGGGGTGGTACGGGACGCCGAATCCGCCGCCAACGTCCACGAATTCGAGGTCGAGATCGATGGTCCGGGCCAGTTCGCCCATGCGCGAGACGAGTTCGCGGTGGTTCCCGAGGTCATCACCCGAGATGCCGCTGCCCGCGTGGGCGTGGATTCCAACGACGTCGAACTCGTCCGCGGCCGATTCGAGCAGCGATGCGGCCCGGTCGTAGGGGACGCCGAACTTCGCGTCCGCGCCGGTTCGCACCTTCTCGTGGTGGCCCGCACCCACGCCGGGGTTGACGCGGAGGCAGAGACGGCCGTCGTAGCCGCGTTCGGCCAGCCGTTCGATGGTGTCCGCCGCACCGGTCGTAACCGTCAGTTCCGGATTGTGCGCGGCGAGTTCGACGACCCTATCGAGGTCGGTTCCGGGCGGGTTAACGGCGGTGTAGTGGACACGTTCGCCCTCGAATCCGGCGGCGAAAGCCCGCTCCGTCTCGCCAGCGGACGCGCACTCGATGCTCGCACCCTCGGCTTCGAGGGTTTCGAGGACCGCCCGCGACGTGTTCGCCTTCGCGGCGAAGTGCACGTCCGCGTCCGGGAACGCGGCGGCGAGTCGGGCGTAGTTCTCCCGAACCCGTTCGAGGTCGACGACGTACAGCGGCGTATCGTAGTCGTCGGCGAGTTCGGCGAGCCGAGCGTCCGACCAGTCAGACAGCCGCCGCACCGGCGGATTGCCGTCCGAAACGGTTGCGCTCATCGCAACGCCTCCTCGCGTTCGACCTGTTCGAGCGTGTCGTCCTCCACGTCGAGGGCGACGACGGCGGGCTTGTACGCACCGCCGTCGAACAGGTCATGGTCCCCGAGGCTCGACTCCACGAACCGGGTGAACGCGCGGCGATTCGGCGGTAGGTGGCCGTACAGTATCTCCTCGTCCACGAGGTCGTAGACGGGGATTCGAGGCGTGAGGAGCGTGTTCTCGGCGACGATGCTCCCTTCGCCGACGACGAACCCGGACGTGACGCGACAGCCAGCGCCGAGGCTCACGTCGTCCTCGACGATGACGGGCGTTCCCTCGACGGGTTCGAGGACGCCGCCGATGAGGACGTTCGCGCCGATTTTGACGTTCGCACCGATTTGCGCACACGAGCCGACGGTATCACACGAGTCCACGAGCGTTCCGTCGCCGATGGAGACGCCGATGTTGACGAAACTCGGACTCATCAGGATACAGCTCGATCCGACGTGTGCGCCACGTCGAAGGACCGTTCCGTCGGGCGTGTTGCGGGTTCCCCTGCCGGGAAGGTCGTCCGTCCGGCGGAGCGGCAGCACGTCGTGGTAGGTGACGTCGCCGTACTCCCGGCCCTCGATGTTCCGCAGGCCGAAGTTCAGTAAAATACCCTGCTTCACCCACTCGTTCGCTTCCCAACTCCCGTCGCGCTTTTCGGCGGCGCGAACCTCGCCCGCCTCCAACGCGTCGAGGAAGGTTTCGAGGAGTTCGTGTTCGGTCGGTCCGGCACTGTCCGCGTTTACCTCGCCGGAGTCGTATCGTTGCCACAGTTCCCGTACGTCGCTTCGTATGTCACTTTCACGTCTCATTCGCTGATCACCTCGCTGAACTCGTACCGTCCCGGTTGCCGTCCGGCCACCCATGCCGCCGCGTCGAGAGCACCGTCGGCGAACACTCCCCTGTCGGCCGCCCGATGGGAGAGTCGAAGGTCCTCGTGGTCGTTCGCCAGCAGGACCTCGTGTTCGCCCGCGATACCGCCCGCACGACGGGCGTGGACGCCGACTTCACCGGATTGCCGCGGCGCGTCACCGTCGCGTCCGTGAACGCGCTCGTCGGGCCCGCCCGCCGCCGCGATTCGGTCGAGAATCGTCTTCGCGGTCCCGCTCGGCGCGTCTCGCTTGCCGTTGTGGTGCGTTTCCATCAGTTCCACGTCGTAGCCGGGAAGGTCGGACACGGCACCTTCGACGGCTCGGAGGAGTGCTTGGATTCCGCGGGAGAAGTTGCTCGCTACGAGGACGGGGACCGATTCGCTCGCTTCGCGGAGGGCGGCCTCGTCGTCGTCCGTGAATCCGGTCGTGCCGACGACGCAAGCGACGCCTGCGTCCGCACACGCGGCGACGAACTCCCGACTCGCGTCGGGGGTCGAAAAGTCAACGAGGACGTCCGGTTCGTGCTGAGCGAGGACGGTTTCGAGTTCGTCCATCGGTTCGAGCGGAACGCCGTCGATATCTCCCGACGGGTCGCGACTGACGCCCGCGACGACGTCCACGTCATTTCGTCCGGCGGTCGCTTCGATGACGGCCCCGCCCATCCGCCCTGTGACGCCGCCGACGAGGACCCGCGTCACGCGCGCCCCTCCAGTTCGTCGAGTACTGCCGCGAGTTCATCGCGGTGTTCGTCGGAGAGTTCCGATAGCGGCAGTCGGAGGCCGCCCGGTCCGTAGCCGCGGTGTTCCATCGCCGCCTTCACCGGAATCGGGTTCGTCTCCACGAACAGCGTGCGGAACAGCGGCCCGAGTTCGAACTGGAGTTCCTGTGCTCTGGCGTAGTCACCGGAAAGTGCCGAGTCGACCAGTTCGCAGGTCCGCTCCGGTTCGACGTTCGCGGAGACGCTGATGGTTCCCGCCGCGCCGATGGAGAGCATGGGGAGCGTCAACGCGTCGTCGCCCGACAACACGGCGAACGCCTCGTTCTGGGTCCGTTCGATGATTTCGCTTATCTGTCCGAGGTCGCCGCTGGCGGCCTTGTATCCGAGAATGTTGTCGTGTTCGGCGAGGGAAACGGTCGTCTCCACGTCGACGTTGATTCCCGTTCGGGACGGGACGTTGTAGACGATTTGGGGGAGGTCGACGGCGTCGGCGATGGCGCGATAGTGTGCTTCCATCCCCGCCGGTTCCGGCTTGTTGTAGTACGGCGAGATGAGAAGGAGGGCGTCCGCGCCGGCGTCCGCGGACCGTCGCGCGAGGTCGAGGGCCTCGCGGGTCGCGTTGCTTCCCGCGCCTGCAATGACGGGGATATCGACGGCGTCCACGACGGTTTCGACGACTTCGACGTGTTCGTCGTGGCTCAGGGTCGCGCTCTCGCCGGTCGAACCGACGGGGACGAGGCCGTCGACCCCGGCGCGTTCGAGGCGTTGGGCGTCGCTACGGAGGAGTTCGTGATCTATGCTGTCGCCCGCAAAGGGCGTGGTCATCGCGGGGTAGACCCCGCGGAACGGTGTATCTGTGTCTGTCATCGGTTTGTGTCGGAAATCGGTTGTCGCGCGCTGCAAAACGAGAATGGCTCGAAACGGGGGTGCCACGCCCGCCGCGAACCTCACGCCGCACGTTTTGTCCGTTTTCCGACTGTGCTGTCGCTCGGTCGCCGATACGCGAACACGGCGTGCGCCACAGCACGAGGCATGTTCCATTTGCTGTTACGTGGTGACTTATGCCTTACGCCGACGGCAGAGTCTGTCGCCGGAGTTCTTGTCTCATCTGACTCGTCGCTCGAAACTGGTCGAAGTCGCGAGGAAATCGGTTGAAAGTGGCCGATCGATGAAAACCAAGCGACCGTACAGAAAATATTTACCGCTAAATGAAGGAGATTCAGTATGAACTGGTCCCTCATCGCACGGTGTAGCCTCCGATACGCGCTCGTCTACGGGGGACTTACGGTAGGTGCCGTGTTCGCCCTCACCGATTCGGAACTCGCGTTCATCTACTTGCTCGGGGTCGGACTCATCGTGCTCCTGATCGCGGTCGGCGGAACCGGAGCGATTCGGGTCGGAACGACCACGGCGACCGCGGACTCGATGGGGTTACGGAGCACCATCGCGGACCCCGAAGACCTCCGAGTAACCCAGTTGCAGAGCGACGTCAAGGTGCTCTTTTACGGCGTCGGTCTCCTCGTCTGCACCATCGCGGCGCTCGTACTGATCGGGTAGGAAGGGCCTGTGTGCTCTTGCCACACAGGACGATCCGGCGGTCTTATCATACCTCCATACATATTTTCGGAAAATGCTCGTCCTCGGAGACGCCCACGCCGACGACCACGACAACCGGCGCGCACTCTTCGCGGCGTACCGCGAGGCGGACCCAGACGTGACTCTGCAGTTGGGAGACCTGATGTTCTACGACCTGCCCGCCCCGACGTGGTTTATCGGCGGGAACAACGAGAATTTCGACACCGTGGAGGCGCTACGAAACGGACTGGTTTCGAACTCGCACGTCAGAAACGCACACCTGCTCGCGAGTACCGCCGTCGAACTCGACGGCCTTCGAATCGCCGGTCTGTCGGGGAACTTCGCGCCGACGCAGTACGACCGACCGCGCGCCAACCTCGTCGGCGACCGCCGCCGTCACTTCACCCACGAGGACATCGAACGGGCGATGGAGCTCGGTTCCGTCGACGTGTTGCTGACTCACGAGGCACCCCACGGCCTGCCCGTCGCCGAGGAGTACGATGTCGGCTGCTCGTACGTCGACGACCTGCTTTCCGCCCTCTCCCCCGACCTCTGTCTCATCGGCCACCACCACCAGCACGCGGAGACGACCATCGGCGACACGAAGGTCGTCAGCGTGGCACCGACGTGGGAACGGTACTACGTTCTCGACCCGGAAACGCTTGCCCTCACGTGGCACGAAACGCCCACATCGTGACAGTATCGGACAGGCAACTTCTTTATGCCAGTAGTTATCACACTAACCTATGACGGAGATCCATCCGGGTCAGCGTGTCACGGTCTTAGCCGACGCGCAAAACCTCTATCATACTGCTCAAAGCGTCTATAGTCGGAATATTGACTACTCCTCTCTTCTCTCGAAGGCAACCCAAGACCGGGAGTTGACGCGCGCTATCGCCTACGTCATTCAAGCCGATAGCCCCGACGAGGACAGGTTTTTCGACGCGTTGAGCGACATCGGGTTCGAGGCGAAGATAAAGGCCATCAAGACGTTCGGCGACGGGTCGAAGAAGGCCGATTGGGACGTCGGCATCTGTCTCGATGCGATCACACTCGCGCCGAAAGTCGATACGGTCGTTCTCTGCACCGGCGACGGCGACTTCGCACAACTGGCGACGCATCTCCGTCACGAGGGGGTGCGCGTGGAAGTGATGGGGTTCCAAGAATCGACCGCCGAAGAACTCGTCACCGCCGCCGACAGTTTCATCGACCTCAGCGAACGGACCGAAACGTTCCTCCTTTAGACCGGACGGCCGCCTTCGGCCGTTCCGTACATCAGTGCGCCCGCCGCGAGGGCGATAGTGGCGATTCCGGCGAGAGCGTTCCCCACGAAGGTGCCGATCATCGAGATGACGCCGAAGATCATGACGCTCCCGACGATGAGAAGCGCGATCCCCAGCAGTTCTTTCGTGTTCATACGCCGTCTTCGGACTCCCTCCTAATAAATCGCTCTCAAATCGATAGCCAGGCCCATGGTAATGCGAATCAATGTCATGCTAAAGCGAGGCACGAAATCGGATGTCGAAGGCCTTTCACCCACCCGCGCCGAATCCGGGGCAATGACCGAAGACGAGGATTTGCCCGCGCTCCGTATCACCGCGGATTACCAGTTCGGCGCGGGCGCCGGTACCGCGCTGTTCCCGCCCGAGGAGGACCTCGAAGTTCGCCACTCGTCGTCCGGGCGACCACAACAGGTACACGCAGACGGACGACGACTCGTCACCTACGCCACCGACGGCCGGTTCACGCTCGGACTCGCGGGGGGAAGTCGTATCGCCGACGCCCTCGAATCGCCCGCTGGCCGCGTTATCGTCGGCGACGAGAGCGAACCGTTCGTCCGGGACGGCAAGAACGTCTTCGCCAAGTTCGTCGGCGACGTGGACCCGGACGTTCGCGCCGGTGACGAGGTGTTGGTGACCCACGAGAACGGCGACCTCCTCGCTGTGGGCCGGGCCGAACTCGACGCCGACGCCATGTCCGATTTCGACACCGGGATGGCCGTGAAGGTGCGCGACAGCGCGGGCGAGTGAGACGCAAGCGGGAAGGACCGTCCGGATGACGACGGCGAATGAGCCAACCGTTTGCGTCACGTTTTTGCCTGTTCGCTCCGACGGTTCGGGTATGTTTGGAGGAGGCGGCGGTGGGCTCGACCCACGCAAGATGCAGCAGATGATGAAGCAGATGGGTATCGACGTGGACGACATCGACGCCGAGGAAGTCGTCATCCGCACGGCGGACGGCGAAGAACTCGTCTTTAGCGACCCCGACGTGACCCGAATGGACGCGCGCGGCCAGCACACATATCAGATCGTCGGCGACGCCGAAACGCGCGAAGCGTCCGGTTCGTCCGGATCGGCTGGCGCGGTCGAATCCGGGTCGGCTGACGGTGCCGATGAGATTCCGGACTCCGACGTCGAAATCGTCGTCCAGCAGTCGGGCGCGACGGAAGACGAGGCCCGCGAGGCGCTGGAAGCGGAGAACGGCGACCTCGCGGCGGCGGTAAACCGACTGAAGTGACGGTTTTACTCGTTCACGGCGACCGCGAGTACCTCCGCGACCCCGGCGAGGAACTCCAGACCGATCTCGGCGTTCTCACCGTTCCCAAGGACGTCCAGCCCGGCGACGTTCTCGCCACCCACTTGGACGAGGAGTTCACGGTGCGGCGACTCCGCGGTCCCGACCTGTTCCATCATTTCGACCGAACCGGCGCGCCGATGCTCCCGCGAGATATCGGCCTCGTCGTCGGCGAAACTGGCGTCGCGGCGGGCGACAAGGTGTTGGACGCAGGAACGGGGACCGGCGTCCTCGCGGCGTATCTCGGCCGTATCGGCGCCGAAGTCGTCACCTACGAACGAAAGGAGGACTTCGCCGAAGTAGCCCGCGACAACATCGAGATGGCCGACGTGGCCGATTCGGTCGAGGTCCGAACGGGCGACATAACCGACGAACTCGACGACCTCGGGGAGTTCGACGTCCTCACCCTCGACACGCCGGACGCGGCGGACGTCGTCGCACATGTGCGGGATCTGCTCGCGAACGGCGGGTCGCTCGGCGTCTACGCACCGTTCGTGGAGAGCGCCCGCGACGTCGAAGCGGCCGCCCGCGAAGCGAATCTGGACGACGTTCGGACGATGGAGACCATCCAGCGCGAGATGGACTTCGACGAGCGCGGAACGCGCCCGTCCACGAGTCCCGTCGGCCACACCGGCTATCTCACCTTCGCGCGGAAGTCGTAGCGCGAAACGGCGATTTGCTATCGCTTCTTTCTTTCGACACCCCGAAGAGCGTTCGCTGTTCGGGACTGCTCGTAACGGCCGATGAAAACGGCGGGCAGTCAGTGTCTGCCGGTGTCGTACTTGTACGTCGCTTCGTCGGGGTCGATGCCGAACTCCTCGGCCATCTCCTCGGCGTCGTCCTCGTCCGATGGCTCGACGTCTTGCGGTCCCGCGTCCTTGAACCGCTCGCGGAGGCGGTCTGGCATGCGAAAGGAGGAGACGGAGAGGACCATCGGTATGGCGTCGGGTTCGATTTCTTCCCGTTTCGCTTCGAGTCGGTCGTGGAGTTTCGGGGGCAGTTCGTCCGTTTCGATGGGTTCGAACCCGAACTGGGCGAGGTAGTCGGGCACGCCGACGAGGGCGTACACCTCCTCGAAGTCGTCGTCGCTCGCCTTGTCGATGAGGCGTTCGACGACGTGCGCGCCGACGCCCTGCCCCCGCCACCGTTCGACGACGCCGATGCTCGTCAGTTCACAGATTTCGGGGGCATCGTCCGGCTTGTGGATTCGAATCCGCCCGAATCCGGCTTTTTCGCCCGAGGTTTCGTCCACGACGACGACGTAATCCCGGGACCGAAAGGCGGTATCGTCGAGTCCCATCGCCTCGATACTGTCGAGCAACCAAACCTCCTCGCGGTTTTTGGCATCCCGGACGTACATGCTGTGGAATACGTTCGCTACCGACAAAAAGTCACCCGTGGTCCGAAGATTGATGCGGTTTGCTGGCGAATGACAAATATTCGATGGGTTGGTCGAAACTCACCGACCGGTGGGATGTCGCTCTGGTCGTCGCGGTCGCCGCGGTGCAACTGTGCTCGTCGGGTACAGTTTGCTCGCCGCGAATCCGGTCTCGGGGACGGAATCGACAAAATTCTGGAAGGCGCAGGGATATTGCTGTACGCGGCCCAACTGCGAACGACGCGTTCAGAGCCCCTCCAGCGAGCGTAGTTTCTGTTCGACGTCCGGCGGCGCGGCACTCGGCCCGTCGCGAACGCGATGGTCGGGGACCAAAACGGGGGCGGGGTTCGCGTCGAGCGCCGTCCGAACGAGTTCCAAGTCGGCCTCCTCGGAGTGGTCGATTCCGGAACTCATCCGGGCGATGGTTTCGACGTTCACCTGCTCGCCGTAGGGGACGCTTCGGACGGATTCGAGCACGTTCCGTTGGTCCGTCGGGAGCGTGAGCGCGACCTGTACGTCCGAAAAGTCGTCCTCGACGCCCTCCAGATACGCCATGATTCGGTCGAGGACGGCGTGGTCCTCCAGTGCGTCGTCGTCCGCCTCGCGTGGAAACGCCACGCGCAACACGCGCCCGCTGGCGACGCCGATCTGCACGGCGCGCTCCAGGTACGGGGATTGCTGTGCGTAGATTCCGGCAGTCTCGTCCATAGCCACGGAAACGAACCTCATGACCTTCAAGATTCGTCCCGCGGACGCAAACCTTATGTACAAACTAGTCCGTTGATGTACTACAATGAACGTAGATGGTGCGCTCGCACCCGCGGTCGAGTCCATCCTCCGGGCCGCACGGGAACGAACGCCCGAGACGACGGGGCGTGTGTCCGTGGACGCACGCTCGTTTCCGGACGCGCTCGCGGACGCGGAGGAAAACGGACGGATGCCGCTGATCGCGGAAGTAAAACCCACCAGTCCCACGACGGACGGTAAACGAACCGACGACCCGGTCGAACTGGCCGAAACGATGGTCGAGAACGGGGCGACCGCACTCTCGGTCCTCACCGAACCCGAGCATTTCGGCGGCAGTCCGGAGAACCTCCGGCGGATCCGGGAGGCCGTCGACGTCCCGGTTCTCCGGAAGGACTTCATCGTCCGGGAGGAGCAACTGGACGTGGTCGCCGCGGACCTCGTGCTTCTCATCGTTCGCTTCGTGGACGACTTGGAGGGACTGTTGGCCGCCGCCCGCGACCGCGGTTTTCAGGTCCTCGTCGAAGTCCACGACGGGGACGAACTGACGGACGCGCTCGATGCGGGCGCGACCATCATCGGCGTGAACAACCGCGACCTCGCGCGATTGGAGGTCGATTTGGGAACGTTCGAATCGGTCGCACCCGTGGTCCCCGCGGACACGACGCTCGTCGCGGAGAGCGGTATCGCGACGACGGCCGACGTCGAACGAATGCGCGATGCCGGGGCGGACGCCCTGCTGGTCGGAAGCGCCATCATGGACGGCGACGTCGGCGACAACACGCGGAGGTTGGTGAACGCATGAGCGAAACGAACGGGATAAACGAGACGAAGTTCGGCGAGTACGGCGGCCAGTACGTCCCCGAGGTGCTGATGCCCGCAATCGAGGAACTCCAGTCGGCCTACGAACGCTACGTCCTCGACAACGAGGACGGCTTCATGGACGAGTTCCGCCGCCACCTTCGCGATTTCGGCGGCCGACCGACGCCGCTCCAGCACGCCGACGCGCTGAGCGAGCGGTACGACCGCGACATCTACCTGAAACGCGAGGACCTGCTCCACGGCGGCGCGCACAAATTGAACAACGCACTCGGACAGGTATTGCTGGCGAAGTACATGGGAAAGGATCGAATCGTCGCCGAGACCGGTGCCGGCCAGCACGGCACCGCGACCGCGATGGCCGCCTCGTACCTCGATATCGACTGCGAGGTGTTCATGGGCCGCACCGACATCAACCGCCAGCGCCCGAACGTCTTCCGAATGCGGACCCACGACGCCGAGGTGAATCCCGTCGACGTGGGGTCGGGAACGCTGAAGGAGGCCATCAACGAGACCATGCGCGACTGGGCGACGAACGTGGAGGACACCCACTACGTCATCGGAAGCGTCGTCGGGCCGCATCCGTTCCCGAAGATGGTCCGCGACTTTCAGTCGGTCATCAGCGAGGAAGCCCGTGAGCAGATTCGAGAGCAGGCCGGTCGACTCCCGGACAGCGTCGTCGCCTGTGCGGGCGGCGGGTCGAACACCATGGGCGCGTTCCACAACTTCGTAGACGACGCGGAACCACGTTCCGCGAACAGGTCGAGCGGGCACGGCCCGCGAGACGACGAAGGCGTTTCCCTGTTCGCCGTCGAAGCGGGAGGCTCCGGCCTGACCATCGACGAGGACGAGGGCGTCGCCCCGCACTCGGCCTCGCTGGGAACGGGCCGAGACGGCGTGCTTCACGGTGCGCGGACGAGACTCCTCCAGAGCCGTGACGGCCAAATCCTCGAATCCCATAGCGTGAGCGCGGGACTCGACTACTCCGGCGTCGGTCCGGAACTGGCCCACCTCGTCGAAACGGGGCGGGTGACGCCGGTCAGCGTCGGCGACGACGCGGCGCTCGAAGCCTTCCACCGACTCTCGAAACTGGAGGGAATCATCCCCGCACTGGAGTCGAGTCACGCGGTTGCCTATCTGGAACGTGCGGCGCAACGCTCCGCGGACGGTTCGAGCGGGCATGGCACGCGAGACGAAGCCGACGACCTCGGCGACCTCGTTATCGTCAACGTCTCCGGACGCGGCGACAAGGACCTCGATACGGTCATCGAGGAGAGCGCGAAACGCGGTATCGACGCGGCACCCAGTATGGAGGTCTTCGAATGAATTCCTCCGCTTCGGACCTCGAATCGGCCTTTTCCGACGGCCCGGCCCTGATTCCGTACGTCGTGGCTGGCGACCCGGGTATCGAAGAAACGAAGGAGTACGTCCGGGCGCTCGTTCGCGGCGGCGCGGACGTGGTGGAACTCGGCCTGCCGTTCTCGGAACCCATCGCGGACGGCCCGACGATTCAGAACGGCATCCAACGCGCGCTTTCCGGCGGAATGACGCCGGACGACTACCTCGAACTCGTGTCGGATGTGGACGCGGACGTGCCTATCGTCTGCATGACCTACTACAACCTCATCTATCAGTATGGGGGCGAGGAGGGGGTCGAAGACTTCGTTTCCGCCGCCGCGGACGCCGGTCTTTCTGGGCTCATCGTCCCCGACCTGCCGGTCGAGGAGAGCGGTCCGCTCCGCTTGGCGTGTGACGAATACGGACTCGATCTCGTGTTCATCGTCGCGCCGACGACGACGGACGCGCGCAAACGGCGCATCTCCGAACAGGCGTCGGGATTCGTTTACGTGCAGGCCCGGATGGGAACGACGGGCGCACAGGCGGACGTGAGCGGCGATACGCACGACAGTCTGGAACGATTGGCCGGAAGCGATTTGCCCAAAGCCGTCGGCTTTGGTGTGAGCGAAGGCGAACACGCGAGGGAAATCGTCTCGGCGGGCGCGGACGGCGTCGTCGTCGGAAGCGCGCTCGTGGACATCGTCGCGTCCGGGGAGAACGTCGCGGAACGCCTCGAAGCCAAAGCCGCGGAACTCAAATCCGGGGCACGTGAAGGGGAACAAGAGATACCGGAACCGGAACGGACTTCAAACTAGCTTGCTACAGAGTCACATACAATGAACACAGGAATCACAGCGCGCCTCGACCGAATCGGGTCCGACGGGCGCTACATCATCGTCCCGATGGACCACGGCATTACATTGGGCGCGGTAAAAGGACTGAAGGACATCGAATCGACCATCGACGCGGTAACGCGGGGGGGTGCCGACGCCGTTCTCACGCAGAAGGGAATCGCACCGCGCGTGCATCCGAACAAGAACGACGCGGGGTACATCGTCCACCTGAACGCCTCCACGACCATCGGCCCGGATTCGAACGACAAACGCATGACCGGGACGGTACAGGAGGCAATCGCGGCGGGTGCCGACGCCGTCTCGCTCCACATCAACGTCGGCAGCACGTACGAACCGAAACAGATCACCGACCTCGCGGAGGTCTGTGACACTGCGAGCAAGTTCGGGGTTCCCGTCCTCGCCATGTCCTACGCCCGCGGACCGGGTATCGACGAGCACGACGCCGAAAGCCTCGGGCACGCCGTTCGACTCGCCGAGGAACTCGGAGCGGACGTGGTGAAGACGGCCTACAGCGGCGACGCCGCGAGTTTCGAGCACGTCGTGGAGTCGACGCGACTCCCCGTCGTCATCGCGGGCGGCGCACCCGAGGGCGACAAGGCGACCCTCGATGCGGTTCGCGGCGCGATGGACGCGGGCGGCGCGGGCGTCTCCATCGGACGGTCCGTCTTCCAGCACGACGACCCGGAGGCAATCGCCAGAGCGGTTGCGGGCGTCGTCCACGACGACCTGTCCGCCGACGATGCGCTCGATCAGGCGGGGTTGTCGGTCGAAATATAGCCCGACTGTTTTGTTCAGCCACATAAAATTATTTACTGAGGGGACGTATCTCTCGGACATGAATACCGTCGCCGAAACCAACGGATTCGCGTTCGGCATCGTCGTCGCGAGCCTCCTCCTGTTTCTCGCGTACGTCCTGCTCGGAACGCCATTCCTTGCCATCCCACCGATTCTCCTCCTGCTCGGGTGGTGTGTCGTCCGCTACGCCCCGGAGGATCAACGCGTACGGTTCGCGTTCCTCGCGGCGATAAGCGTGGGTCTCGCAGGGGCCATCGTTCCCACGCTCGTCTTCGAATCCGACTGGACGCGATCGCTCGACAGCAGTATACTGTTGGTCGCGGCACTCACCGGGTCGCTCGCCGTCCTCTGGGCCAGCGTGGAGACGACGAACCGACTGACGCCGACGGCCTAACTCGTTCTTCGCACCCTTCTTCGTTAGAGGAGACTCGGAAATTCCGCGAGCGACGAAAGCGTGTACGTCGGTTCGGGTGCGGAGTCGGTGACTCGCTCCTCGTTCGGCACCCAGACGGAGTCGATACCGAGGGCGTTCGCACCGGCGACGTCCGCCCGTAACGAGTCGCCGACGTGAAGCGCATCGTCGGGCGTCGCGCCGAGTTCGGTCAGCGCCTTCTCGAACGGTGCCGCGTCGGGTTTCGGCGGGACGCCGTTTCTCGGGTCCACGAAGACGAGCGTATCGAACGTATCGGCGATACCCAACGCGTCGAGTTTGGTACTCTGTGTCGTCTCGTCTCCGTTCGTCACGAGTCCGAGACTCGTCCCGTTGGCGGCCTCCAACGCCGCCTCGGCACCCGGGCGGAACGAAACCGCCGAGTGGTCGAGACACGCCTCGTACGCCGTGGCGAGGTCCGAGGCGTGATGTTCCTCGACGCCCGCGTCTCGCGCCGCGGCGGCGAAACAAAACTCGTAGAACTCGTGGGGCGTTTCCGCTGTCGGAATCCCGTCCACCGCGGCGATGATGTCGTCCAGCGTGCAGTACTGCTCGACCGGAACCCGGTCGAACGCATCCGCGATGAGAGCCTCCTCGTTCTGGTCGGAGACGCAGAGCGTGGAGTCGAGGTCGAAGAGAACCGCATCGAAATCGGTCATTCGCTAGTGGTATTCGAGCGCGACCGAAAAAGGTGCCGCGTTCGTCGGCGCGAGGTACGCGAGCGGAATCCGCCGACGAGCGGGGTACTTCGTCGACGGGGAGTACAGAGAAGTTGCGGATTCCGCCACGTTCAAGCCGTGGGCCTACGAGCGATTCAGCATGACACGCTCCGTATGGTTGAAGGCCGACTCCACGGTCGGCGACTGGGACACCCGACGCAAACGAATCACGGCCGGTTTGGAAGCCGGTGTGGACTGGATTTTGGTGGACGACGGCGACGTAGAGCGCGTCCGAGAACTCGGCGAGGTGAACGTCGCGGCGTTTCGCTCCGAGGGGGACGTCCACGTCTTCGACGCCGAAGAGAACGAGAGCGGATGTGCCGACGCCCGAATCGTCGGCAAAAACGGGGAAGGGGACGGGACGGTGGACCTCCCGTCCGACTTCTCCGGGTCCGCCGACCTCTCGACACTTCGCCGGGAAGACGAGGCCGAGGGTGCCTACGTTCGCATCCTCAGCGAGGAGTACGAAGCGTTCGCCGAGGCGGCGGCGGACGACGCGGAGTACACCATCGTCGTCGGCGAGGATTGGACCATCATCCCGCTCGAAAACCTCATCGCACGGATCGGCGAGGAGACGGACCTCGTGGCGGGCGTGACGAACGCGGAGGAGGCACGAACCGCGTTCGAGACGCTGGAACTCGGCGCGGACGCCGTCCTGCTGGACAGCGACGATCCGGACGAAATCCGCTCTACCGTGGAGGTTCGTGACGCCGCAGAACGCGAAACGCTGGACTTGGAGTGGGGCGAAGTCCTCACCATCGAACAGACCGGCAGCGCGGATCGCGTGTGCGTCGATACCGGGTCGCTGATGGAACACGACGAGGGCATGCTCGTCGGGTCGATGTCGCGCGGCCTCTTTTTCGTCCACGCCGAGACGGCGGAGTCCCCGTACGTCGCGTCACGACCCTTCCGGGTGAACGCAGGGGCGGTCCACGCCTACGTTCGTACCCCCGACGGCGGGACGAAATATCTCGCGGAACTCCAGAGCGGCGACGAGGTGCAGGTGGTCGATACCGACGGCAAGACGCAAGAAGCCGTCGTCGGTCGGGTGAAAATCGAGAAACGGCCCATGTTTCGCCTCGAAGTCGAGACGGCCGACGGGGACCGCGTGGAGACGCTTTTGCAGAACGCCGAAACCATCAAAGTCGCCACGCCGGACGGACGAAAAGCGGTGACGGACATCGAAGTCGGCGACGAGGTGAAACTGTTCCTCGAAGGCGGCGCGCGGCACTTCGGCGAGAGCGTCGAAGAGAGTATTATTGAGCAGTAGCGTCGGTTTCGAGCGACGACGTACACCACTGACAGAAGTCGAGGTCGTCGTCCACCTTTCTCCCGCAGTGTGGACAGCGTATCGTCCCCTCGGCGGCGTCTTGGACGGCGCGGTTGTTTCGAACCCCGGACCAGTAGGCGTCGAGGATGTTACACAGCGAGACGAACAGAACGGGGAGGGTCTGTTCCCAGTGGAGGTTTTGGCTCGCCTGCACGTAGCCGGACCATCCGCTGCTCTCGACCGCCTGAACGACTTCCGGCGGGATGAACAGGTAGGCGGTCAGGAACGCGAATCCGAACCAGAGAAACGCGCGAAGCCACTCCCGAAGGTAGACATGGCCCGCTCCGGGATAGATGAGCGCGCACAGGGCCGCGAACCACGGGCGTTTTTTCTTCCGTGTCACTAGTCGTTGATAGCTGGTGGAACGTGTTAAACCCTTCCGATACGGTGTTTTACCGGACGAACGCCGTGAGCGAACCGTAAATCGACGGCAAACGGTCGGTATCGAGAACGGTTCGGGACGAAAATCCGGAAACGACCGCTTCGAACGGATTCGATCCAGCAGCATCCGACCGAATGGGTGAAACTACTCGCCGCGAAGCTCGCCGATAAGCCGCGAGAGCGTGGCGACGTCGTACTGACCCGGTGCGGTCGCGTCGGCGGGGTCGAGCGGCGCGTAGCCGATTTTCGACCCGTACAGCGGAGCGATGGCACGCGAGTGACGGCCGACTTCGCCCATGGCCATCGTCGCGACGGTTTTCCCGCGCTCCGTGAGACGGTTCGTGACGCGGAACAGGTCGAGGACGTCGGATTCGGACTGGGCGGTGACGGCGAGTTTGCCCACGTCGGCGTGGTCCGTGCAGTTTTCGAGGAGTTCGCGCATCCGCTGTTGTGACGGGGTTTCCTCGAAGTCGTGAACCGAAGCGACGACGAGTACATCGTTGTCGCGGGCGTGGTCGGCGAGTTCCCCGCCGGGCGCGGTGAACAGCGTCTCCAATTCGAGATCGATTGCGCCCACCGCCGGATGGTCGACCGCTTCGCGGAGGGCGTCGAGTCGCTCGTCGCCGGTCGCTTCGCCACCTTCCCACTCGGCGCGGTTCGTGGCGAGAATGGGAAGTTCCCCGTCGTAGGACGCGAGCGTCGAAAGCGGGTCGTCGGCGAGGTCCATGCGGAATTCGACGATATCGGCGTGCTCACGGGCGCGGGGTTCGTCGGCGAGGTCGGCCGTACTCACCGCGAGCGAAAAGGAATCGAAGTCCATACGCCGACTTCGACCCGGCGAATAAAAGGCTACTCGGAATGGGGCTCGTGAGTGGCGAAAAAGTGCGCCCCGTCGCGCGTCACGTCTGTCACGTCGTAGAATAGTATATCGCGCTCTTGAGACGTCTTGACCGGGAAATCGTAGTTCGTGGCGTCGTATTTGAGCGCACCGTCGTACCCTTCGACGAACTCCCGGTGGTCGTCCAGTCGCCGACCGACGACGGTTCGGGAGAGTTCCGGTGCGGCCTCGACGCGCTCCGCGAACAGTTCGGCGAAGTCGGCTTCCAGTTCGTAGCCCACGGAATCGCGACCGGCAATCATCGCGGCGAGCGACGTGGTTCCGGTACCCCAAAACGGGTCCAGAACGGTGTCACCGTGGACGGAAAACATCGAGATGAGGCGGTACGGCAGTTCGAGGGGAAACGCCGCCGAGCGCTCGCGGAGGTCGCCGTGGTCGAGGAGTTGTTCCTCGCCGCGAACGTTCGTCCAGAGGTCGGAGAACCACTGGTTTCGCTCCTCCCAGAAGTACGCCGACTCGTAGCGATGGTCGACGCCGGGTTCGAACCCGCGAGTGTCGCCGTTTCGGAAGACGAGGAGGTACTCGTGTTCGAGGGCGGCGTAGGCGTTCGGCGGCAGCATTCCCGATCCCATGAACTTCGTCAGGCGATTCGAGGGCTTTCGCCAGAGGATGTCGGGAAGCGGATTCAGACCGCGGTCGCGGAGGTGACGGAGTACGCGGGCGTGGTTCGGAAACGATTGAAACGTGCCGTCCACCTTGCGGGTCGCGTCGCCGACGTTTATCACCGCAATGCCGCCGGGTTTCAGGACGCGGACGAGTTCGGCCCACACGGCGTCGAGTTCGTCGTGCATCAACTCGAACGCCGTGTCGCCGTCGCCCGCCGCCAGCGCCGACCCGATTTCGGGGTTCGACTCGGCGAACAGGTCGTCCCACATCTCTATCATCGGATACGGAGGCGACGTGACGACGAGGTCTATCGAATCGTCGGGAAGCGAACTGTCGCGCGCGTCACCGACGTGAATCTCGTGCTCGGTTTCCATTGCGGTAGCTTTCTGAAGCTATCGGCGCAACATAAAAACCTCTTTTCAAACTCGTTTACAGCGCGACGGTTCCTTCCTCGGCTTCGAGGAGTTCGTGGTACCGATTGCGAATCGTGACCTCGCTGATGTCGGCCACGTCGCTGACTTCCGCCTGCGTCGTCTTCTCGTTGGTCAGGAGCGCGGCGGCGTAGACGGCGGCCGCGGCGAGTCCGACCGGCGACTTGCCGCTGTGGACGCCCAGTTCTTTCGCGTTTCGGAGGAGTTCGCGAGCGCGGTGTTCCGCCTCGTCGGAGAGTTCGAGGCCGGACGCGAAGCGCGGGACGTAGCTCTCGGGGTCGGCGGGTTTGACTTCGAGGCTGAGTTCGCGGACGACGTAGCGATAGGTGCGCGCGACTTCGCTTTTATCGACGCGGCTGACCTCGGTGATTTCGTCCAGACTGCGCGGGACGCCGGCCTGCCGCGCGGCAGCGTACACACAGGACGTCGAGACACCCTCGATGGAGCGCCCCGGTAGCAGGTCCTCGTTCAGCGCGCGGCGGTAGATGACGCTGGCCATCTCGCGGACGTTGTCCGGCAGGCCGAGCGCGCTCGCCATGCGGTCGATTTCGCCCAGCGCCTGCTTGAGGTTGCGCTCCTTGCTGTCGCGGGTGCGGAAGCGCTCGTTCCACTTGCGGAGTCGCTGCATCTTCTCGCGCTGACGGGAACCGAGCGAGTTGCCGTAGGCGTCCTTGTTCCGCCAGTCGATGTTGGTCGACAGCCCCTTGTCGTGCATCGTGTTCGTCGTCGGGGCGCCGACGCGGGACTTCTCGTTCTTCTCCTTCGCGTCGAACGCGCGCCATTCCGGACCGCGGTCCACGTTGTCCACCTCGACGACGAGGCCGCAGTCCTCACAGATGGTTTCGCCGTGGCCGGAGTCGGCGATGAGCTTACCGCTGCATTCGGGGCAGGTTTGACCCTTCTGTCCGCTTTTCTCTACTTCCTTCTCTTCGCTTCTCGTTCGGATAGTCGTGTTTTGCATGTGCAATACCTCCTCTGAGGGAGAGCGTCGGCTACCGGGCAGGTGAATCCTGAAAAACCCGGGTGCCGCTAGTCTTAACACGTCGTTAGGACGAAAGGTACTTAAACGATTCGTTTTTGAGACGCGATGAGTTCGTGAAACACTCACACACGGCGTGAAATAGCCGTCCAGCGTCAACCGATCGAAATATTTAAGAGTGGATTTCGACACGGTAACGAAACGTTAACCGGGTTCGGATCGAACCGCGACCAATGGCAACGAACCGGGTCGTCTCCCTCGCACCCAGCGCGACCGAAATCTGCCGTGAACTCGATGCTATCGACCGACTCGTCGGCGTCACCCATCATTGCCCGCTCGACGTTCCCGCGGTCGGCGGCTGGCTGAACCCGGATTTCGATGCGGTCGAAGAGTGTGACCCGGACCTCGTTCTCACGACCGACTCGTTGCAGGCGGACCTGCGCGACGAACTCCGTGACCGCGGCAATCGCGTCGTCCACGTCGAACCGGAAACGCTCCCGGAGGTCGTCAAATCGTTCGCCGCGGTCGGACGCGCGGTCGGAAAGGCGGACGACGGGGACGAACTCGCGTCACGCGCTCGAAGCCGAATCGAGCGCGTTCGACGACGTGTCGAGGGACGACCCGAACCGGTCGTCTACTGCGAGGAGTGGTCCTCCCCGCCGACGGCCGCCGGAAACTGGGTCCCCGACGCGGTTCGCGCCGCGGGTGGCGAGTACCCGTTCCTCCCGGCAGGCGAACGGTCCCGCGAAGTAGCGGCGGAAACCGTCGAGGAGGCCGAACCGGAACACGTCTTTCTCCACGTCTGCGGCCGGGGCGAGCGAAGCGACCCCGACGCCGTCCTCCGTCGCGACTGGGACGTTCCCGCCATCGAAACCGGTTCCGTCCACGTCCTCGACGACTCCCTGCTGAACCAGCCGAGTCCGCGACTCCTCGACGGCATCGAGGCGATGGCGCGAACGCTCCATCCGGACGCGTTCGAGTAGCAACCCCCAAGTCGGAACGGAAGAGAGGGCCACCATGCACGTGGGCGTTGGCAGCGGAAATCCGGTGAAGGTAGCCGCGGTGAAGTCCGCCCTCGACGGGCGGTTCGATGCGCGAGTCGAGTCCGTGGACGTCGAATCGGGCGTCGCGGAACAGCCGTTCGGCGAACCGGAGACGATAGCGGGCGCGGAAAACCGCGCTCGACGCGTCGTGGAGTCGGGGAACGGCTACGAACTCGGCGTCGGACTGGAAGGCGGCGTCGCCGAAGTGCCCGGAACCGACGGGCTCTATCTAATCATGTGGGCCGCCGTGACCGACGGCGAGACGACCGGCCGCGGTGCGGGACCGCGGCTCCGTCTCCCCGAATCCGTCACCCGCAGAATCCGGGACGGCGAGGAGCTAGGGCCGGTGATGGACGACGTCCTCGGGGAGGACGACGTGGCCAAAAAGCAGGGCGCGGCGGGCGCGCTCACGGACGGAATCATCGACCGACAGGAAGCGTTGGAAAGTGCAGTCGCCGGGGCGCTCGCCCCGTTCGTCACCGATTTTTACTAGTCTAGTCGTCGAGCGAGGCGGGTTCCTCGACGGACACGTCGCGTCCCTCCTCGACCGCTTGGGTGAGCGAGACGTTGAGCGAGAACATCGAACCGACGCCGCCGACGAGCGTGACGATGTTCTTCACCGCGTGGTCGAGGATGGCCGCACCGAGGGCCACTTCCCACGAAATCGGCGTCAGACCCGCGACGAAGACCGTGAACGCGGCCTCGTACAGTCCGACACCGCCGGGCGAGAGCGGGAGGACCTTGGCGAGGTTCCCGACGCTCACCGCGAAGAACCCGATAGCGACCAACGTGATCGGGTCGAGCGACACCGACGGGAACGCCACTAGGACGAGGATGGCCGTCAGCACGTCGAGCGACCAGATGGCGAGGCTACTCGCGCCGACGCGGGCGAAGGCCGCCCGGTCGCTTGCCACCGTCTGGACGTCACCGGTGAACCGCTCCACGATACCCGCGACGTGGTTCGCGTACGAATCCGAACTGATCTTCGTCATGAGCGAGCGGACGAGGTTGCTGTCGGAGCGTGCGCTGGCGACGATGACGCCGACCGCTGCGATGGCAGCGACACCGACGCCTGCCGCGACGTAGACCGCGGTTCGTGCGGCCTCGGCGTGTTTTGCCCCCGTAATGGCCTGTACGATGTCCGCCGCCTGTCCCGTCACGGTCAACCCGATGAGGACGACACCCGCGAGGACGGTTATGGTGAGCAGATCGAAGACGCGCTCGACCGCGAGCGACGCGAATCCGGACGGGTACGGGATGTTGCGTCGGGCCTTCATCACGTAGGCACGTACACCATCGCCGAGTCGTGCGGGGAACACGAGGTTCCCGGTCTGGCTGATGAATATCGCGCCCGTGAGGAACCCGACGCTCTCCGTGAAGCCGAGTTCTTCGAGGATGTTCTTGTACCGGGCACCGCGAAGCGGCCACGAGAAGACGTAAATCACGGCCGCGGCACCGACGAGCGCGAGGTTCGCGCTCTCCATCTGGTTGAGGACCTTCCCGAGCGGGAGGTACTTGCCCATGAGCATGACGGCGATGATCGTCAGCAGGATTCCGACGGAGATGGATACGCCGCGCGTGATACGCGGTTCGACGGAGAACTCCCACCAACAGCGACCGATTTGGCTTCCCATCCCGAACACGTCCCGAACGAGGTCCACCTTCGTGTCCCCCTTCGGCGTCCAGTCCACGGAGAACTCCTTGATTTTGTACCCCTTCCGCTGTGCGCGGACGAGGACTTCCGTGTCCCAGAACCAGTGGTTGTCCTCGACGCCTTCGAGCACGTCGAACAGGGCGGATCGGTCGAACGCCTTGAACCCACACTGGTGATCCCGCAGGTCGGACTGAAGGAACAGTCGTGTCAGCCCGTTGAATCCGCGGCTGGCAACGTCACGTTTCGCCGGTCGGTTGGCGACGTTTTCCGGCATCCAGCGCGAACCGGTGGCGAAGTCGTAGTCGCCGGAGCGAACGCTCTCGACCAACTCCTCCAGATGGTTCATATCCGTCGCCAAATCCGTATCGAAGTAGACCAGCGTCTCCCCGTTCGCGGACTCGAACGCCCGATTCAATGCTCCCCCACGCCCCAACCGTTCATCGCTGTGAAAGTGACGGACGCGACTGTCACGTTCTGACATTCTGTCTGCGATTTCCGGCGTTCGGTCATCACAGCCGTCTTCGGCAACGATCACTTCGAAACTATCCGGAGGGAGGAACGATTCCAATGTGTCGAGAGTCGTCTCGACGGTGTTCTCGATTGTCGCCTCCTCGTTGTACGACGGGAGGACGACACTCACCTCTACAGGACCACCGCTCATTATGAAACTTTCTCACCCTCGCACCGTAAGTAGCTTCTGGGCCACGTCTGTCACGATTTGACGGACACGTCTTCGTACAACCCGGCGTTAACCAACCGTACCAACCACCCCCACGGGAGGTATTATTTTCACACAATCAGCGATCGAAAACACACGACGGAGCGATGTTAACCGCTCGTACCAAACCCACTAAGGTCGTATCCTCCCACTGTAGAGGTATGAGCACCACCACTGCTGGCACGACTACGCTTACTGACAAACAACAGCGTATCCTCCACTACCTTCGTGAAAACGGGGCGACAAAAACCTACTTCAAATCCCGACTCATCGGGGACGAACTCGGCCTCACCGCGAAGGAAGTCGGTACGAACATGACCGCCATCGCGGACGGGAACTTCGACGTCGAAGTCGAAAAGTGGGGATACTCCTCCTCCACGACGTGGAAAGTCAGCGCATAGGAACGCCGCGTCGTTCCAGTCGGGGTCGTCGGTTCGGCTACTGTCGTCTATTTTCACCCTTCGGAAACGAATCTGATTCAAACAGACATGTCGAGAACGGGGGAGGGAAACGACCGATTTCAGGGGTCGAACGATATCAGATTCGCCGCCTCGGCCGCGAACGTTTCGGCGTTCGCATCGAACGAGTCGGCGTATCGAACCAATAAAGTGATGAGCGTTTCCGGGTGGCGGACGGCGTAGCCGTCTTCACGCGAGAGGAGCCCCTTTTCGTCCAAGTCGGCGGCGTACTTGCTCACCGTGGGCCGGGAAACGTCGAGTGCGGTCGCGAGGTCGCCGCCGGTCGCGTCGGGGTTGCGAAGCAGTTCTATCATCATTCCCCGCGGCGTGTCGCGTCGGAGGTAGCTCAAGGCCACCTGTTCGAAGGCGGAGAACTGTCCCGAAGGGAAGAACCGCCGGTAGTCGCCGTCCCGGTGGCTCTCGACCACGCCGAGTTCGACGAGTTGTCGCAAGTGGTGTTGGGTCTCGCCGGTTCCGAGTTGGAGGTCGTCCCGTACCTTCGAAAAGTGAGCGCCCGGTGTCGTCGTGACGTAGCCCGCGATCGCATCGCGGGCCTCGCTTCGCTCGCCGCTGTGGTTTCCGTCAGCGAGCTTCGTCAATGGCGTCGCTGCTCCCAAAACCGCGAAGCGGCGGAGCGTTGCGCGCTTATTTTCATCGACGTTACCGGGCTGAACCATCTACACACCGTACAACTGGGGAACGTAAAACAGCTTCGCTTGGTAGACAGTTACAATCGAGTGATACCGAGAGGGGAGAGCGGTACAATAGGTCTCGAAGTATCAGTAAACAACTCATCCCCGGGTTTCGGGAGTTTCCTCTGGGTTCGAAAAACAACCGCGAAACGCCGCGACCGATTACGACGAAAAACGGTACGACTCTCCGCCAATCCGGCCGGAAAAGCAGGGGAGGGCAGCTATTCGACTTCGGTTTCCAGTTCGTCCTCCGACTCGGACGATTCGTCCTGCGTGGACTCCATTTCGGCGTCCATCTCCGATATCACTTCGTCCGCGCTCTTGATGTTCGCCTTGTCCTCGCCCTCCTTGATGGCCTGTGCTTCCTTTTCCATCGCTTCGACGTCCATCTCCGCTTCCTCGTCGATCTGACCGAGGATTTCGTCGATGTCGTCGAGTCCGAGGAGTTCGCGGGTCTCGGAATCGAAGTCGAGGCTCTCCAAGTCCTGCTTGTCGTCGATGGCGACGTCGCTGCCGGTGAGGTGTTTGCCGTAGCGGCCGACGAGCGAGGAGAGTTCCTGCGGCAGGACGAACGTCGTGGACTCGCCCTCACCGATGGCTTGGAGCGTTTCCATGCCCTTCTCGATGACGGCGCGTTCGCCCATCGACTCGGCGGACTTCGCGCGCAGCACGGTCGAAACGGCGTCACCCTGCGCTTCGAGGATCTGGCTCTGCTTTTCACCTTGCGCGCGGATGATGTTCGACTGCTTGTCACCCTCCGCCTTCTCGATTGCACTGCGGCGTTCACCTTGTGCTTCGAGAATCATGGCACGGCGTTTCCGCTCCGCGCTCGTCTGTTGCTCCATCGCCTGCTGAACGTCCTTGGACGGGTTGACCTCGCGGACCTCGACGCTCTCGACGCGAATACCCCACTCGTCCGTGGGTTCGTCGAGTTCGCGGCGGATCTTCGCGTTGATCTCCTGTCGCTTGTTGAGCGTGTCGTCGAGTTCCATGTCACCGAGGACGGCACGGAGCGTCGTCTGCGCGAGGTTCGAGACGGCGCGTTTGTAATCCTCGACTTCGAGGAACGCCTTCTTCGCGTCCATCACCTTGATGTAGACCACGGCGTCGGCGGTCACGGGCGAGTTGTCGCGCGTGATGGCTTCCTGTCGCGGCACGTCGAGCGTCTGTGTCCGCATATCGAAACGGTACGTCTTGCTGACGAACGGCGGCACGAAGTTGATACCCGGTTCGAGGAGTTTGCGGTACTCGCCGAACACGGTCAGCGCGCGCTTTTCGGTCGCCTGCACGATCTCCACCGCCTGCCAGATGACCACGACGGCCAGCATCAGCAACACCAGTGCGACTATCATGAACCCATCCGTGGCGGGTACGCTTTGTAGGGGGATTCCAGGCAGCATTACGTCCGGATGTTGGGATAGATACTTGTTAAGTATTCTGCTACTTTATCCCGCATTGGCTGACATGACAGGTGGTGGGCAAAAGGGAACGCAACTACAACTCTTCTGTTTCGCGTTCCGTGTTCGTTCCTTCCGTATTCGTCCCGTCCGTGTTCGCCCGTTCGCGTGCGAGTTCGCGGTCGATAGCGTCCTCGATGAAGTCTATCGGTTCGACAGTGACGACGTTGCCGCCGCCGGGGTCGATGACCATCACTTCCGTTCCCTCCGGGATTTCGCCGTCCATCGACCGGGCGGCGAAGTAGGGACTGAATCCGCCGCCGTCTAATTTCACCTGCCCGCCGGAGCGCGTCACTCGCTCGGTGACGTGGCCCGTCGTCCCCTTCAGCGAGTCGGAGTCCTTCGTTCGCCCGGAGCCTTTGCCACCGTAGATGTCCAAGTGACGGTAGCCGTAGAACGCCAACCCACCGAACGCGAGGACGAGGAAGGCGAGGACGAACGGTTGCGCGAGCGGCGGAAAGGCGAGCGCGAGAAGTCCCGTGAGAAGGAGGGCGATACCCAGGACGATGAAGTGTGCACCCGGGATGAGCGCCTCCGCGAACGCGAGTGCTGCACCCGCGAGGACGAGCAAAAGCGCGAGCGAATCGAAGGGCGAAGCCATGGATGGGCCTTGGTGTCGAGCGATTAAGGGTTTGTGGGTCAGGCGACTCCGGAGACGTGGAGGAACATGAACACGACGGTGAGGGCACCGAGCAGGACGAACAGGACGTTTTCAGCCGAGGGCGAACCGGGTTCGAGGGGTTCTTCGTCGGCGAAGATGTCGGGCGATGCGTCGTCTGCGTCTTCACCGACCTCGTCCACGTCGTACTTCCAGTCAGACATACGAAACGGTACGCGACCCGCGACCAAAAGGCTGGCTACGACCGCTCGTACGAGCGGACGTCACCCTCGTAGACGACGCCGCGTTCGGCGTCGAGAGTGATTTCGTCGCCGTCGCTGACCGACGGCCCGAGCGGTGCGCCGCTCACCATCGGAATTTCGAGTTCGCGCGCGATGAGCGCCGGATAGCCGGTCATGCCGGGACGCGAATCGACGATACCGGCGAGGCGGGCAGTCTCGCCCGTGAACTCCCCGTCGAAGTCGGGTTCGAGGACGAGAATCGCACCCGTCGGAACCTCCGAGAGGTCTCCCGTCGAAGAGCGCGCCACCGGTCCGACGGTTTGGCCGCGAACCACGCCGCGTCCGGTCGCGATGGTTTCCGCGGCGACGTGAACCTTCAGCATGTTCGCCGTATCCGACCCGTCGAGTTCGCTCATCATGCCCGAGAGGACGACGACGGTATCGCCGCTCTCCGCGACGCCGGCGTCGAGTGCGGCCTGCACGCCGTCCTCCACGATGGTTTCGACGCTGTGGCCGAGGTCGGTGAACTGGGAGTTGACGCCCCACGAGAGGGCGAGTTTGCGTCGGACTCGGTCGTTCGGCGTCGTCGCCACGACCGGCACGCCGGGCCGGAACTTCGCCACCTTCAGCGCGGTGTATCCGGATTCGCTGGCGGCGACCACCGCGCTCGCGCCGATGTCACGGGCGAGATACCGGGCCGAGCGCGCGATGGCGTCGGTTCGCGTGTCGTCGCTCGTCGGAACGCGCTGTTCGAGCGTCTCGGCGTACTCCTCGCTCTCCTCGACTTCGCGAACGATTCGGTCCATCGTCTCCACGACGCGAACCGGATGCTCGCCGATGGCCGTCTCGCCCGAGAGCATCACGGCGTCCGTCCCGTCGAGGACGGCGTTCGCCACGTCCGACGCTTCGGCCCGTGTCGGCCTGCGTGAGTGAACCATCGAATCCAGCATCTCCGTCGCGGTGATGACCGGAACCCCGGCCTGCTGGCACGTCCGGATGATTCGTTTCTGAATCATCGGCACGTCCTCCATCGGACACTCGACGCCGAGGTCGCCGCGCGCTACCATCACGCCGTAGGCCGCATCGACGATTTCGTCCAGATTCTCGACCGCACCGCGGCGCTCGATTTTGGCGATGATGGGGATGTCGGCCCCAAACTCCTCCAGCACCTTGCTGACCTCGTACACGTCGTCCGCGTCGCGGACGAAACTCGCGGCGACGAAATCCGCCCCTTTTTCCGCCGCGAGACGGAGGTCCTGTCGGTCCTTCTCGGTGACGACGTTGAGACCGAGTTCGACGCCGGGAACGTTGACGCCCTTGCGACTGCTCAACTCGCCGCCGCTCACGACGTGTGCGACGACGGCATCGTCCTCGACCGCTTCGACTTCGGTCTCGATTCTGCCGTCGTCCAAAAGGACGGCGTCACCGGGTTCGGCGTTCGAGATGGACACCGAGAGGCCAACCTCTTCGGGTGTCGCATCGTCACCGTCCACGAACCGGACGGTCGAACCGGTTTCGAGCGTGATGGGTTCGTCCACCGCCGCGGTTCGGATTTCCGGCCCCTGCATGTCGAGCATGGCCGAAAGCGGGTTTTCTGTCGCCTCGTCGACGCGGCGAATCGTGTCGATGAGTTCGGCCCGGTCCTCGCGCGAACCGTGGCTCGCGTTCACCCGAGCCACGGTCATGCCGGCGTTTGCGAGTTCCCGAACCGTACTCCGGGAATCGGACGCGGGTCCGAGGGTACAGACGATTTTCGCGTTTCTCATGGGCGGCCATTGGTGCGTGCCACCAAAAAAACCCTACAGTTAACTCGCGGGCGAGTTCGAATGACGGAGTTCCGGCCACAACGGATATTTGTACATCGTTCAAAACGAGAAACTATGTCGAAGTACGCATCGCTCGTCACCGTCGAACGGGACTACCAGAACGTGCAGGAACTGGCGTCCATCTGGGGAGACATTCGAAACGAACTGGAGACACACGAAACGACGCTCGAATCGACGTATGCAATACTCGGCGAGTACGACTTCCTGCTCATCATCGACGCCGACGACCGCGATGCGGCGTACCAAGCATCGCTGTGCATCGAACGCTACGGACTCGACATGCAGACGATGGAAATCCTCCCGATGGAGGATTTCGCGGGATTGGTCGAAGACCTCTAAGTTCGGTTACTTGATTTTCGTGCCGGGTTCGGCGTCGGCGTGCGTCGTCAACAGGTCGGCCTCCTCGCCCGCCGCCAGCACCATGCCGTTGCTCTCGACGCCGAACAGTTCGGCCTTTTCGAGGTTGGCGACGACGACGATTTTCGTCCCCGGCAACTCCTCGACGTCGTGGAGTTGCTTGAGACCGGCGACGATTTGGCGCGTCTCGCTCCCGATATCGACTTCGAGTCGGAGGAGCGCGTCGGCACCCTCTATCGGTTCCGCCGACTCGATGCGGCCGACGCGGAGGTCGAGGTCCTGAAATTCGTCGAAGCTGATGCGGTCGTCCGAGATGGGTTCTTCGTCGCTCACGGTTTCGTCGTCGGCTTCGTCGTCGTCCGACGTAGCCGCTTCGATACGTTCTTCGAGCGTTTCGTTCAGTTCCTCGACGCGCTCGTCCTCGATTTTGGCGAACAACTCGTCCGGTTCGCCGAAGTCACCGCGCGGTGCTTCGAGCGCGTCCGCGACGACGGCGTCGTGAACCGAACCGTCCTCGCCGAGTTGCGTCCAGAGGGTTTCGGCCTTGCCGGGCAGGAGCGGCTCGAACAACACGGCGAGCGCCTTCGACAACTGCACGCAGTCGTAGATGACCTGTTCCGCCCGCTCCGGGTCCTCGTCGGTCAGCTTCCACGGTTCGTTGCGCTGGATGTACTCGTTTCCGAACGCGGCGAGCGCCGTCGCGGCGTCGCCGAGGTCCTTGAGCGAGTAGTCGTTGACGGCCGCTTCGAACTCGTCGATGGTCTCCTCGATTCGCTCGCGCACCTCGTCGCTCGTCTCGGCGTCCGGCGCGCCGTCGTAGTTCCGCGACGCGAACAGCAGGCTCCGGTAGACGAAGTTGCCCACCGTGCCGACGAGTTCGCCGTTGACGCGCTCCTGGAACCGGTCCCACGAGAAGTCCACGTCCTGCTGGAACCCGCCGTTGGTGGCGAGGTAGTAGCGCAGGAGGTCCGGGTCGAACCCCTCGTCCAGATAGTCGTCGGCCCAGACGGCGCGATTGCGACTGGTCGAGAAGCCCTTGCCGTTCAGGTTGACGAACCCGCTCGCCATGACGGCGCGCGGTTCGTTGTACCCGGCGACGTGGAGCATCGCGGGCCAGAAGACAGTGTGATGCTGGATGATGTCGCGGCCGATGATGTGGACGATTTCGCCGCTCTCCTTCCACGTTTCCTCCCAGTCGTAGGTGTCCGCACCCACGCGCTCGGTGTACTGTTTCGTGCTGGCGATGTACTCGATTGGGGCGTCCACCCAGACGTAAAGGACCAAATCCTCGGTAGCCGCATCCTCTCCGGGGTAGTCGATTCCCCAATCCATATCACGGGAGATACACCAGTCCTGCAGTTCGCCCTCTATCCACTCGCGGGGCTGGTTCTTCGCATTGCTCGTCCCTTCGAGTCGGTCGATGAACCCTTGCAGGTACTCCTGCAGGTCCGAAACGCGGAAGAACTTGTGCGTCCGCTCGCGGTACTCCGCCGGGTTTCCGGTGCGGGTGCTCGTCGGGTCCTCGATTTCGCCGGGTTCGAGGTGCCGACCACAGCCCTCGTCACACTCGTCACCGCGGGCGTGGGCACCGCAGTAGGGACAGGTCCCCTCGACGTAGCGGTCCGGGAGCGGGTCGTCCTCGATGGGGTCCCACGCGACCTTGATCTCCTTCTCGTAGATGTACCCCTCCTCGTCGAGTTTGCGGACGATTTCCCGGGTCAGTTCGGTGTTCGTCTCGTCGTCCGTGTGCCCGTAGTTGTCGAACTCGATGTTGAACTTCGGGAACGTCGCCTCGTACTTCTCGTGGTGACGGAGCGCGAACTCGCGGGGCGAAACGCCTTCCCTCTCCGCGTTGACGGCGACCGGCGTGCCGTGCATGTCGGACCCCGAAACGAACGCCGTCCGCTGGCCGAGCGTTTCGAGGGCGCGCGAGTAGACGTCGCCGCCGACGTAGGTTCGGAGGTGGCCGATGTGTAACTCCCCGTTCGCGTAGGGCAGTCCGCACGTCACCACCGCCGGTTCCTCGGTGGGGTACTTGTCGTGACTCATGCTATCGACTCCGTATCTGTGGGTGTAAAAACCGCCGATTTCGCTGTCCCTTCCGTCTCCTGATTTCGTCTCGTCATGCGTGATTTTGTTGGGTGTCAGTCGTTCGTGTAGCGGTCGCTCTCCGAAGGTTCCGAACGGACGGGTTTCACCCCGGATACCGACCGACGACCGGCCCAGAAGGATTCACCCGACGCTACTGCTGGCCGCGCATAGGCATCCGGGTGAGATGGGCCGTTTGGTACATATCAAGCGATAGGTTCGTGACGATATATAAAGTCTCGCCCGCGAGAGGGAGGGTACCGCGGAATCCACCTTCAATCCGCATCACAGCGACAAGATGCCAGCACCGACGAACGTCACCAACACCAGTCGGCCGACGCTCCCGGCGAACGACGCCAGCGCGAACTTCACGTAATCGGTTTCGAGAATCGAGAAGGCGTAGATGGAGATGGTATCGGGAAAACCCGGAACGCAGAGCGCCCCCGCCAGTCCGAGATACCCCCACTCTTGGGCGAGTCCGACCGTCTTCCGTTCCGACCACTCCACGATGTCGATGTTCGAGCGGCGGAGCGCCCGGATGACGGGACCGGACTGTTTGGCCTCCTGTCCGATGTGGAAGGCGAAGACGCTTCCCGCGGCCTTACCCAGACCGCTGATGAGGATGATGATGGACAGCTGTCCGATTTCACCGATTCCGAGGTCGAGCGGCGCGAGGAGAACGATTTCGCTGGGCAAGGGGAGGACGAACGAGATGAGAAACGAGTAGACGGCGATGAGTATCAAACCGAGCCACCCCGTCGCGTGTTCGACGGCGTCTGTCAGCCCTCCGAAGGACGGGAGAGCGATGCCGCTGGTGACGACATCAACGAACGGGGCGAGGCTATCGAGCACGGGTATAGTTCCGTAATCGACCGACGTAAAGGTTGAGATTGGACTCGGAAACATGTTATTCGATGGCGAACAGACTGATGACAAGCCGTGACGAAGGGAGGAACGTGACTTCGGATAGAGAATACCGCCTCACGGTCAATCCGACGCTACAGGCGCGTCTCGGGTACGCGGAGGACGGGTCGGCGGTGACGGTAACGGTCGAGTATCGACGCGACGGGGAGTGGGAGGAATCGGCCGGAAGCATCGAACTCCGCGGGCGAGAGATAGCCGTCACCCGCGACGGCGAATCGCTGCTGGAGAAACACTTCAGCCCCGAATCGATAGAGCGATACGGGTCGTCGGTCGCCTCCTTCGTCGGCCGACTGGCGAACAGAGGGAACATCGGCGAACTCCCGACGCGAGAGGAAGGGACGGAACCGGACTCGTGGCCGGTCGCGGTGACGCAGGACGACGGAAGCGTCGTGGAAGCGCTTCGTCCCCCGGCACAGGCGACGTTCGAGGTGTACGAGGACCACGGCGGCGAGTGGCGCTGGCGACTCGTCCACCGGAACGGGAACATCATCGCCGACGGCGGCGAGGGGTACTCGTCGAAACGCGCCGCGAAGAAGGGGATAAAAAGCGTCAAGCGAAACGCGCTCGGCGCGCCGGTGGAGGAGTCGGAACGACCGTCGGAATCGTAACCACGACCGAACCTATCGCCGAACGGCGTCCAAATCCGCGACGAACTCCTCCAGCATCGAGCGGGTGACGTGGGGCATACAGACGATTCTGAGTTCGCCCGAACCGGTCGGCGAGACGCGCCAGCCGCGGTCCTGTAGGGTTTCGACCGTCTCCCGAGGGACGTCGGTTGCGACCAACGGGAGCACCGGGTCAACCACGTCGTAGCCGCGGGAGTCGAAGGCGTCCGCGATCCATTCCGCGTTCGCCCGTGATCGGCGGTACTGCTCGCGGTAGCCATCCGCCCAGAGTGTGTCCATCGCGGCCCACGCGCTTGCGACACCCGCGCCGCTTCGCGTCCCGGTCAAGGTCGCTTGGGAGGTCGATTCGAGGTACGGCGTTTCGACGGCCAAGGCGTCCAGTACGAGCTTTTCGCGAGCAAGAAAGCCGCCCGCCGGTATCGCCGCCTGCCCCATCTTGTGCGGGTCGATACCCATGGTGTCCACAACGGCGTGTTCGAAGTTCCATTCGTGGTCCGTGAAGGGGAGGACGAAACCGCCCCACGCGGCGTCGACGTGGAACAGCGCGTCGGCGTCGTGGGCGATTTCCGACAGCGTCGGAATCGGGTCCACGCGTCCGTATTCGGTCGTCCCCGCGATTCCGACCACGAGAACGGTGTCGTCGTCCACCAGTTTGGTCATCGCGTCCGGGTCCGCACGTCGGTCGTCGTCGACCGCGCCGAGTCGGAGTTCGACGCCGAGTACGTCCGCCGCCTTCTGGAAACTGAAGTGAGCGCTCTCGGGCGCGACGACGTTCGGGTCGTCCGTCCCCGCGAGGTTCCGTGCGGCACGAACCGCCTGAATGTTCGCCTCCGTTCCGCCGCTCGCGACGTAGCCGTGCGGGTCCGACAGGCCGGTTATCTCGCCGAGGAGTGAAACGGCTTCGTCCTCCAGCGCCGAAACCGTCGGGTACGTGGTCGGGTCGCCCGGATTCGACGCCAGGAATCGTTCGGCGGCGTCACGGGCCGCCGGATGCGGTTCGGTACACATCGAGGAAAGAACCCGGCGGAACGACTGGCTCGCGGCCACCTGCATACCCCAGAATTCGACGCAACCCGTTTATCGGTTCCGTTACGCGCCGCCCCCGCGGTTGTACTGCTCTATCTCCACGAGTTCAGATCGAAGTTGTGTCAGTGCCGACTCGGGCATCATGTCCTGCGAATACGCCTCGTGGACGAGTTCGGCCGTCCGCGTCGATTCCTGCGTCCACGCGACGGTGACCGGTCGTGGAATGGCGTTCGAACCGGCGATTCGGAGCGTCTCGGTGTGTTGTCCGACGACGGGTATCCGTTTGGCCGCCTTCGACTCCAGCACGCGAACCTCGGGCGGCAGCGTCCCGATTTCCTCGAACAGCATCAGTTGAATCCGTTCGTCCGTCATCGCTTCCAGCACCTGCGTCACCGCGCCCAACTTCTCCGTGTTCGGGTTGACAGCCATGTGCCACCCGCCGAGCGCGGACGTCGAACCACCGATGCCGGGATACGGTGATTGCTGCTCTCGGACTCCGTACGGAATCGGCATCACGCCGAGTCGGTCGCCGAGAACCCCCTCCGCACCGGCGCTGGCGATGGCGTACGGCCAGTTTCGGTGCATGACGGCGTCGCCGGCCGTGAACGGTCCGAGCGAGGTGTCCTCTATCCACTGGAGGACGCCCGTCGGCGCGATGTCTCCGGCGTAGCCGTCGAGCGCGGCGGGGTCGTCGCCTCCCCAGATGAACGTTCGAATCATCCGAACGGAATCCACGACGCCCGAGTCCGCGATGGTCACCGGGCGCTCGCCGATGGGGCCGAACAGGTGTTTCCGTCCGCCGAAGTACGCGCCGCCCCACGAACTCATGAACTCGTTGAAATCACAACAGGGCAGTCCCTCGTACAGATCGGCTTGGAACGTAAAGCCGTACGGAACGCCCGACTTCTCCATCGCGTCCTTCGTCGCGTGGGAGAACTTCTTCCACGAGATGGGATTTTCGGCCCAGTTCTCCCCCTCGGGGTCGTAGCCCGCCTTCTCGACCAGATCCTTTCGGTACAGCATCACCCCGAAGTCGGGATACAGCGGTATCGCGTACAGGTCGCCGTTCGGTCCGGTTGCAGTGGAAACGCTCGCCTCGAAGTAGCCGTTTTTCACCCGATTCACCAGCGATTTCGGAAGGTGGCGTTCGAGATTCAGTAGCTGGTCCCGGACGACGAAGTTGAGCGTCCACCCGCTGTCCGTGAGAAGCAGGTCCGGGGTGGCGAGGTTTCCCGAGAGCCACCGCGTGTACTGCTCCTCGCGGATGTCCGTCTCCTCGGTCCCGGCCATGATGTCGACGTTGATGTTGCGCGGAAGGCCGACCTCCCACAGGAGTTGTTGAAGCCGTCCGGCGACGGAAGCCAAATCCGCGTCCGCCCCCCACTGAACGGTTATCGGTGCCATCTGTGCGCTCGCGGTTCCACCGACGACTGCCCCGGTGGTTCCCGCCGCGCCGACCGCTTTCAGAATATCGCGGCGCGAAACGTATCTATCTCCGTGTGTCTCCCCCATTTCGATTCCCCCCATGAAGGGAGGTGTCGGATATGCTTAAAGTGGCGCACGTCGAGGCGGACGGATAGCGGCGCGAAGCGGAGAGGGCTGATAGACGGCCCGGTTACGCGCCGGTCTCCAGCGCGAACCGAAGCCATCGAACGCCGCGCCAGCAGTACAGGAGGAGGCCGAGAGCGCAGAAGATGCCGGTGACGAGCAACACCGCGTTTTCGAGCAGCGGCGACTCGATGAGGTGCAGTTTGAGCGCCACGGCTGTCACCGCCCACACTACCAGCAGCACGAGAAACGAGATGGACAGGAATCCCAGTAGTTGTCGCCGCACGAGTTAATCTTCTGTTACGAAGGGATGGAATACAATAACGATTGCGTTCGAGACGTCCTGCGGAGGACTCTGAAAACACGTCACGGAAAGCCCACGAAAACTCGTCACGGGGAGTCCACGAAAACGGGGTCGCGTTATCGAACCGAGTCCAACATCAGTTTCTGCTCAACGCGTTTGACCTCGTGTTGCACGTCGCGCACCGCGTCGATGTTCGCCGAGATGGACGACACGCCGCGGTTGACGAGGAAGCGGACCATCTCCGGTTTCGACCCGGCCTGCCCGCAGATGCTGGTGTTGATGTCGTGTTCGCGGCAGCAGTCGATGGTTTGGCCGATGAGTTCGAGGACGGCGGGGTGGAGTTCGTCGAACCTGTCGGCGACGTTCTCGTTGTTGCGGTCCACCGCGAGGGTGTACTGCGTGAGGTCGTTCGTGCCGAAACTGGCGAACTTGATGCCCGCCTGTGCCATCTCCTCGATTTGAAGGGCGCTGGCGGGCGTCTCTATCATCACGCCCCACGAACGTTTGTCGGGGTCGATGCCCGTCTCGGCCAGCAACCGCCGAGCGCGGAGGACGTCCTCCGCGTCGTTGACGAGCGGGAACATTATCTGGACGTTGTCGTAACCCATCTCGAACAGCTCGCGGAAGGCGTCGAGTTCGTGCTGGAACACGTCCGGCTTGTCGAGACTGCGGCGGATGCCCCGCCACCCGAGCATCGGGTTGTGTTCGTTCGGTTCGTTCTCGCCGCCCTGCAACTGTTGGAACTCGTCCGTCGGGGCGTCGAGCGTGCGGACGCGGACCGGACGGGGATAGAACTCCTCCGCGACGCCGCGGATGCCTTCCACGATTTCGTCCACGTAGGCGTCGACGCCGTGGTCCTCGATGTACCGTTCCGGCGTCTTGTTGGTCGAGAGAATCATGTGCTCCATCCGGAGCAGGCCGACGCCGTCCGCGCCGGTCGCGGCGGCGCGTTCGGCGGCCTCAGGGATGGAAACGTTCACCTTGACCTCCGTCGCCGTCATCGGTTTGACGGGCGTCTTCGGTCGCGCGTCCTCGATGGGTTCGCGTTGGGACTCGCGTTCCCGTTCGGGTTCACCCTCGCGGACGGTTCCCTTGTCGCCGTCCAAGGTGACGACCTGCCCGTCGTCGAGGGCGTCGGTGGCGTTGCCACACCCGACGACGGCCGGGACGCCGAGTTCGCGGGAGACGATGGCGGCGTGGCTGGTCATGCCGCCCTCGTTCGTGATGATACCCGCCGCACGCTTCATCGCGGGGACCATGTCGGGCGTCGTCATCTCGGTGACGATGATGTCGCCGTCGCTGACCTTGTCGAGTTGGTCGAGTTTCGAGACGAGTCGGACCGCGCCGCTCGCGATGCCGGGACTCGCGCCGAGTCCATCGACGATTATTTCGTGACCGTCTCCCCCTGCCACCTCGACAGTGCCGCTACCATCGGCGACGCCCTCGGACGACTCGGCTTCGATGGAGCCGTTGTCGCTGATGGTGGTTATCGGCCGCGATTGGAGCATGAAGACCTCACCGTCGTCGGGCGACGCCCGACTGCTCGATGAGCTCTGCTCATCGCTGTCGACGATGGCCCACTCGACATCCTGTGGGGTATCGTAGTGGGATTCGACCTCCTCGCCGAGTTCGATGAGTCGGTCGATGTCCGCCTCCGTGAGGACGCGGGCGTTCCGTTTGTCGTCCGGAACGTCCCGTTCGACCGTCTCGCCGGTCTCCGAGTCCTTCATGTGCATGATCTTCTTGTCGGCGACGGTGACCTCCTCAGCTTCGCCGGATTCGCGGTCGATGACGTAGTTGTCCGGCGACACCGACCCCGAGACGACCGCTTCGCCCAGTCCCCACGCGGCCTCGATGATTATCTTCCTCTCGCCGGTCGACGGGTGACTGGTGAACATGACGCCGCTCTTCTCGGCGTCGACCATCCGTTGGACGACGACGGCGATGTCCACTTTCCTGTGGTCGAAATCCTTCTCCTGCCGATAGTAGATGGCGCGCTGCGTGAAGAGGGACGCCCAACACTCCTTGACTCGCTCCACGAGGTCGTCACGGGTGATGTTGAGGAAGGTCTCCTGCTGTCCCGCAAAGGACGCGTCCGGGAGGTCTTCGGCCGTCGCGGAGGAACGAACGGCGACGAACGCCTTCCCGTCGTCGAGGTCGTCGTAGGCGGCGAGGATACCCTCGCGCATGTCGTCAGGAATCTCCGTTCCGAGAACGAGTTCTTCCGCTCGCGACTCGGCCTCCGCCAGTGCCGCGGAATCCTCGGTATCGACGTCGGCGGCCTCGAACAACTCCGTCGCGATGCCGGTCTCCTCGATGAACCGTCGATAGGTCTCGGCGGTCACGACGAATCCCGGCGGGACAGGGAGGTCCGCACCGGTGAGTTCACCGAGCGAGGCCCCCTTGCCACCGACCAGTTCGAGGTCGTTTGCACTGATTTCGTCCAGCCAGAGTACAACCATTGCGTATGGGGGGAAACAAGCAGGTACATAAAGAATGTTCCGACCAGTTCGCCGTGGAAAAGTAACTCAGAACCGAATATACTTTGGATTCGCCATCCCGGCGGTTCGATCGTTTTCGGTCATTCGACGAACATGGAGACTAGTTCAGTCATCCCTTCGCGGGGGCGAACGACGCGGGTCGTTCTGTCGTAGTCGATGAACTCGACGTCGACCAGTTTGGGCAAGTGGTGGTGATGGAGAATCGACCGAACGACGGGTCCGTCGGGTTCGGAAAGCCGGGACGAAACGTGGTCGGAGAGTTCGTTTAAGTCCATGATGTCGGTTCCGGACTCGTGAAGAAACGACAGGACTGCTCGACGCTCCGGTCGTTGTAGGGCGTCGAAGGCGTTCGAAAGGTCGTTCCTCGTCAGTTCCGGCGTCGCTGCTCCGGACTCGGTTGGCATATCACTGTCAGTCATGATTCCTCCGACCCGCCCGGATAGCACGGTGAACCGATAAGTGGGGAGTGCAGAACTACCCGAGTAAGTACGACAGAACAGATGCAGAGAATTGGTAAATAGTTTTTTGTGATCCTGTATAACTTACAGCAACGATTCGTCGGCCGACGCGTTGACGCCCGTTCGGATCGTGATCCTGACGATGAAAGCGCGCACACGGGACGGCGAGCGAATCGAATGTGACGACTTCGAGGAGCGAAGCGAAGGCATCGTCCTCCGAGGACATCGCTCGGGAGTCATCGGCTACGTACCGTACGAGATGCTGGCGTCCGTCAGGCGAACCCGGACGCCCGTCGATTCGACCAGTCTGACGAGCGTGGGCTACGACCCGGAGGAGGAGATACTCGAAATCGAGTTCCACAGCGGCGGCGTCTATCGGTACGCCGACGTTCCCCAGTCGGTGTATCAGGAACTTCTGAGCGCCCGCTCACACGGATCGTACTTTCACGAGAACGTCAGAGGCGCGTACGACTATCGTCGGATTCGATGAAGCGATTCGTCAAACCTCGATGATGTCGTCCTCATCCGCGTCCGGGACGACCAAACTGCCGTCCAGCGCGGTCGTCGCGCGACCACCTACTCGGACGTCGCCGTCGTCAATCTGCACGCGCACGTAGCCGGGTCGGTCCACGAAGTGACCCTGCTCCAATCGGAGTTCATCGGGGAATCTACCCGATTCATCCTCGTTGTCGAACGCGTCGTGGGCGTTCAGATACGCCGTCACCGCCCCGCTCGCCGTCCCGGTCACGGGGTCCTCAGGAATTCCCACCGCGGGGGCGAACATCCGTCCGTGGAGCGTCGAACCCGCCTCGACGGCGTCGAACGTGAACGCGTAGACGCCGAGCGCGCCGACCTCATTCCCGATTTCCTCGATGGTTTCCATGTCCGGCGCGGCACCGCCGAGGTGTTCGAGGAAGTTGACGGGCACGACGAGAACGGGAAATCCCGTCGAGGAAACCGCGAGCGGGAGGTCCTCGCCCACGTCGCGGAGCGCCGCCGGGTCGATGCCGAGCGCCGCGCCCAATCGCTCGTACTCGATATCGACGGCCTCGATTTCGGGGTCGTCCTGGGTCATCCAGACGGTTCCGTCCGCTTCCGCGTCGATGTCAAGCACACCGACGTTCGTTTCGAGCGTGTGCGTCCCCGGTTCGATGCGGTCGGCTTCGAGCAGGTGGACGTGAGAGGCAATCGTCGCGTGTCCGCAGAGGTCCACTTCCGTCGTCGGCGTGAAGAACCGAACCCGGCGGTCCGCGTCCTCGCTTTCGACGAAGAAGGCCGTCTCGCTGACCGAGAGTTCGCGGGCGATGGCCTGCATCTTGCCGGCCGTCAAATCGTCGGCGTCGGGGACCACACCGGCCGCGTTTCCGGCCAACGGTTCGTCCGTGAACGCGTCCACGAGCAGCGTTCGACAGGTTTGCATACCGGTGGATGGTCCGACGGGGAGTTTAAGCCTCGGTTCTCGATATCCGTGGGCGGTTGAATAGGATTTCCCGTTGTTCACTCTAATCAGGGTCAAACCGAGTCCGTAGTCGGTTTTCCCTCGTCTTCGGTGTCACTCCGCGATTCTCCTGCCACGCTACATTTCTCGCTATGGGTGGGGGAGGAACGAGAAACGCCCATTACATTCGGTTCGTATCGAGTAGCGGCGGTAAGCACGTCTGTTTCCGCTTTTCGGACGGCAGTAAACTCGGTTCACTGGTACACGAAGAGTGAACTGGTTGGGGTCCATTTGTCTCACTGCTCCATTTTGCACTAAGCAGTTGTGGGACACCCGATGTTGAGTGAAGCAACAGGGAGAAGATACTGTTATCAACTACAGATCGTGGGTCGTGCAGGGATAGAAATGGAATTTCTGGTGGAGATCGGTAGATAGAAAATCGTATCCAAACTGGTTCTGGTTACTGTGATGCTGTGTTCTCGGAGTCGGGTCCGAAAATCCAATAGATTCCGATTGCCAGGGCTGCTTCGAGTGGACCAATGAAGATTGCGATGAGTGACGAAAGAAAAAATACGAGCATTCCCAGGTGGTCAGTTACCGTCGTTTCATCGTTTGACATCGATACCGGTGAATGACACGTGAGAGTTCGTTAGTTCTTCGACACGAGCCACCTCGAAACACAAAGTACACCTTAGCGGACAGTACCAAGAATTCTGTGCGCTGGAAAGAGGGACCGCCTTACACTTGTGCTGGTTCGTAAGACAGAAACAATCCTACATACTGGAATTCTATTCAGCAAAATGAACACTCTTATGTGACACAACATTCTGGGTGGGATAAGCCCCGGAAAAATGACCCCCTCCAACCAATCAACGACGACACGTCGCCGCTTTCTCCAATTCGCAGGAAGCACAACCATTGGTATGCTTGCTGGATGCAACCAAGAACACCACTCCACTCCACCGTCCTCGGAAACCCAGTCGACATCTACGACGCATACACCCACATCGCGCACAACAACGCAGCAAAAAACGACTACAACGACTGAGCCCACGTCCACGTCATCGTTACGAACGGATTTTAATAGCCGCAAGAAATTTCGAGCCCCCGGAACAGCATTCGATAACTTCGAAAATGCATCGGACTGGGTTGGAAAGCAAAACTCGGTCACAATTGATGATTCGACTTCATTCGTTGGGTCACAAAGTCTCAAGCTCAGCACCGATAGCTACCAAGGAGTAATCGCAGAACGGCAACTCGACTCACCGCTGAACATCGAAAACCATGACCTATCATTCGCCTTCCGCAGTACGACCCCAATGGACGTTGCATTCTTGGTGTATCTATACGATCCAAACGGTAATTGGGTCGTGTTAGAGTTGCGGAATGTGACCTATCGGACACCAGATGTCGGATGGTTTCGGACTTGTCCCGGGGTCTTTAACGTGAGTGAATCTCCACCAGACCTGACCCGAATCGAACAAATGCAGCTTGAGATCACTAGTGCAAACCAAGATGGGACACAAGCCAACATCGATGATATTCGACTCCATCCAAAACCAGAGAAGGGATTTGTCATTCTCAGTTGGGATGATGGGAATCAGAACTACTACGACAAGGCAGCCCCAATCAATGATCGATTTGGGTTTCCAGCAGTCATCACAATGCCTGTGAGGCCAGACAAGGCTGATGAACCGTACTTTATGTCTGTCAAAGAGTTGCAAGAGCGCCAGTCAACCGGTGATGACGTCGTTGTACATGGGAGTACAAACGCTCCATTTGCAGAACTCTCGCGAAGTGAGCTCGATGCTCTCTTGCGGCGTAACAAGCAGTGGATGCTCGATAATGGTCTGGGAGGAGCGGATTTTATTGTCTACCCAGGGAATAACTATGACAAAACCGCGTTAGATGTCATCAGTAAGTATTGCTACATGGGTGGGATGAACCAATCAGGCAATGTGAATACGACTGGTGTCTATGGGTTTGACCCATTGGTACTCCCACGGACGATCGGCCATGATCTTAAAATTTCGAAACAAGCAGTTTCTCTTGCTGCTGCGCATCGCCAATGTACGATACTCAACTTCCATCATTTCGATTCCAAGGACACGATGGGTGTACACGAGTACAAGAAACTTCTTGCGCATATCGACCGCACAGCAGGGATTGAAGTTATTACGTTCTCTGATCTATGGGCGATGCGGCAAAAGAAAGCCTGAACGGTGAATCACAACTCATTGATTACTTCTGGCCACAAAAGATCGTTTTGGAGACATCCATGTTTTGTTTATCGTCAATTAATTTTCGGATATTGAATTTAATTACTGCGACAACTCTATTTCTACCACTACACGTCACAACCTGCATACAGATTGACTCAAGATCCCCGGGGGCAGTCCACTGCCGCTTATACTGCCCATAGGAAGACAATTACCAAAATCGGCCAAATTCGAAAACTCGACATCGCTGCCGTCGCATGTTCTACTTCGATTACAGAATCAATCACGTATCTCGAAACGCGATGAAATCCCGGAAAACAGACTACTCACCCTCTGATCGTTCGGAATCGCCGAATTCGATACCGTAATCGAATAGACATCGATTTCTTCACAAAACTTATGCCTGCAACTCGTTGCAGTAAGCTATGGAGCGAAATACCCTCGCCTCCGCCCTCCTCGCGTACACCGTCCTTGCAGCGGGTGTAACGGTCGTCCCGCTCGCGTACATCTATGGCAAAGCCATCGGCCTGCTGCTGATCGCGTCCCTGTTCGTGTTCTGCTTTCTCCATGCACGGACCGGAAGCGGCCCGACCATGGCGATGGAAGGTGGTAGTGAAGGAAACGACTTCGTAGAAACGGACGCCGCACCATCACAGTTGCACGTCGGGTCCTCGCTCCCCACGAACAACCGAGCGATTCTCACGTTCTACCTACTCGGCATCGTCCTCTGGAGCCTCGTTGCGACCTTCGCCGTCGTCTGAGATACTGCGTGGGTTTCCCGTCCGTTTTTCCTCCTCGTTCTGCTACGGTAGCACCACGGGCACGACAACCCGAGCGAAGCGGTAGCGAGGTGGTCTTTGTCCCTCGGCAACTGAAATCAAAAAACGAGATCCGACCTGACTCGAACGCCGTTACGAGGACTGAACGACGTAGCCGCCGGTGACGCGCAAATCGAAGGAATCAGACGAGGGGTCCGGAACCGCGACGGTCAGGGACACGTCGCGGACGAAGGTCCCGTCACGGGCATCGTCGTCGGTCAACTCGAACGTGGTTCGATTCCCCTGCACGGAGAGCCATCCGGTTCCGGTGGCGGTGCCGGACACCTCTGCGGTCGCCTTCACCTGCTTTCCCGAACCGGTCGCGGCGGACACCGAGAACGACTCCAGCGACAGTTCCGGCCCGTCGGTCGAAACCGTGACCGTGGTGTCGAACGTCTCGCGGTAAGTGACCGACCCGTCGCCGCTGCCGCCACCGCCACTGCCGCCGTCTCCACCGCGACCACCATCACCGCCACCACGACCATCATCGCCGCCGCGTCCGCCACCGCTCCCACCGTCGCCGCCACCGCCTTCACCGGGTTCCTCGGTCAGCAGTTCGACGCCGAGTTCGGATTCGACGGCCGCGATTTTGGAGAAGATGGTCTGGCGCGAGGACCCGGCGAAGAGTAGGCCGACGAGTTCGCCGGTCGAATCGAGGAACACGGGCGACCCGCTGTCGCCGCCCTTGGACATCGGTCCCGCAATGAGTTGGTCGCGGAGTTTGATGGTGCCCGCGTCACCGTAGTTCACGCGGACGCTCGCGCCGGTGGCCTTCACGTCGCCCTGCGTGACGCCGGTTGTGCGGCCCGATTTCGTCACCGTCTGGCCCTTGAGCGAGCGGTAGTCCTCGCGGCGGACGCTCGTCGGCCACGAGTCGTCCAACTTGTAGTACTCGGGCGATTCCCGCTCGGGGTCCACGGAGCGCGCCGCCGCGTCCACCAGCGCGCCGTCCTCGACGGTGACGTAGCCGCGGAGTTCGCCGGTCTTGTCGTCCGGCATGCTCCCGCCGTCCCTCGGCGACGGCTGGATGACCGGTTCGCCGAACTCCCCTTCGTTCACTCGGGCGTAGACGTGGTTGTTCGAGAGGCGCACGAGGTCGCCCTCGGAAACCGAGTCGTCCCAGTTCGCTTTCGAGGAATCCGTCACGCGGGCGGGGTACGGTCCGGCGGTCGCCGCCGTCGATTTCGCGTTGATTTCGCTGACGCCGCCGACCACCGGTCGGTGGCGGTCTTGCCGGCCCGCCTCGGCTTCGGGGAGCGGTTCGAGGAACGAGAGCGCGTCGAACCCGTCGCGTTCGTCGCCGTAGCCCGCGTCCTCGACGCGGACGGTGACGCCGGAGACGCGCTTTTTCACGTTGTCCTCGTCGGCGAGGTCCGCGTCGGGGAGTTTCTGCGAGACGAAGACGGTGAGCGTGTTCGTCTCCTCGTCGTAATCGACGGCGAGGACGTTCTTGCAGTCGAGGAGGTGTTCGTACTCTTGTGTATGTGTCATGTGTAGCTCGTCACGACAACCGTTCGGTCGGGGAGTGTTTTCATCGGGCTATTCAATGATATTAAGTCGCGTGTGGTAATATAGTTCATGGTGGTCGCGGAAGTAAAATTTCGAGAGCGAATCGGCGAGGCGGCGACCTGTAAACCGTTAAGTGTGACGACGCGCGAGGTTCGGATAGAATGAGCGACATCCCGGACGATTTCAAATGCACCATCACCAACTGGGATTACATCTACAGCCTCTGCCGTGACGTGAGCGAGCAGGTGAAAGCCTCCGACTTCGAACCCGACGTCATCGTGGCGCTCGCACGCGGTGGCTGGTTCGCCGGGCGATGTATCTGTGACTTCCTCGGCTTGGATGACCTGACGAGCCTCAAGATGGAACACTACGTCGGTGCGGCCAAGAAATCGAGCGAACCCGAAGTCCGCTATCCGATGCCCGAGGGAAGCGTCAAGGGTAAGGACGTGCTCATCATCGACGACATCGCGGACACGGGCGGGTCGCTCAAACACGCCTGCGAGTACGTCGAGGACCGCGACGCCGGCGAGATTCGGACGGCCACCCTCCAACTCCTCCAGACGAGCGAGTTCGAACCCGACTACATCGGCGAGCGCCTCGAAGAGTGGGCGTGGATGGTCTATCCGTGGAACTTCATCGAGGACATGATAGACATCACGAGCGGCGCGATGGACCGGGCCGACGACGAGGTGTTCTCGAAGGACGACGTCCGACACTACCTGAACGAGTACCACGACGTGGAACGAATCCAGATGGAAATCGCCCAACCCGACCGCTTGAGCGAGGTCCTCGAAGAGATGGTTCGGCGGGACGTCCTCGCCCGTGAGGACGACGGCTGGCGACTGCTGAAGAACGCGACGGGCGTCCAGTAGCCGTCGGGAGACCATGGACACCATCAATGCGCTCGCGGAGGCGTTCGCCCTGAAGGATGAACGCCGAACCGGGTGGCAACTCCGAGGAATCACCGACCCCGAGTCGGTCGCGGGACACACGTGGGGCGTCGCGCTGCTCTGTTTGCAGTACGGAAACGAGGCCGACATCGACACCGATAGAGCGCTTCGCATGGCGCTCGTCCACGACCTCGCAGAGGCGAAGACCGGCGACGTCGCTACCCGCGTGAACGACGCCGACCAGCGGGTTTCGGCGGCGGAGAAGGACCGACTGGAACGCGACGCCATGGACGCCCTCGCACCCGCGCTCGACCCCGAAATCCGAAACCTGTGGGAGGAGTACGAGGCCCGCGAAACGTCCGAATCCGTCTTCGTCAAGGACATGGATCTGGTGGACATGTGCCTGCAAGCGCTCGTTTACGAACGCGGGAACCGCTACGACGGCGAACGGGAGAACGAGCAGTTCGAAGAGTACGAGGAATTGGACGAGTTCTTCGCCACGGCGGAACCGCGACTCCGAACCGCGGTCGGACGGGAACTGTTCGAGGAGATCCGGACGCGCTACGAGACGGTTCGGGACGGGAACGGGGCAGGCGAGTAATCAGTCCGCCGCAGGCGGTTCCGGGTCCGTCTCGGCGTCGGAATCCGTTTCCGGACCCGCATCGGTATCCGTTTCCAGACCGACATCCGCCTCTACATCCGTGTCCGTATTCGTCTCGTCCGCATCCGCGACCACCGCATCCTTCCACGTGCCGCGGAGGAACCACGCGACGGCGACGATTGCGCCGACGGTGTCGCCGAGCGCGACGCCCGTCCAAATCCCGGTCGGACCCCAGTCGCCGAGAAAGACGAGGAGGTAGGTCGCCGGGACGCGGACGACCCACAGCGTCACCATCGAGAACGCGAGCGCGGTTCTGGTGCTGCCCGCGCCGCGGAACGCGCCGAGGACGACCTGGAGGACGCCCATGAAGACGAACATCGGAGCCATGATTCTGAGGTAGTCGCTCCCGTAGGCGATGGTCGCCACGGCTTGCGGTGAGTCGGCGGAGAGAAACGCGGAGACGAGCGGTTCGGGGACGAGGAACGCCACGAGCGCCACCGCGAACATCACGCCCGCGACGAGCGCTCCGGCCAATCGAACCGCCCGTTCCGCGCGGTCAGGTTTCCGCGCCCCCAAGTTCTGCCCGACCATGGTGTTCGTCGCCTGCCCGAGTCCCATCGCGGGGAGGAAGACGAGCGAGGAGAGGCGATTTCCGAGGCCGTAGGCGGCGACGACCGCCGGCGGAAACGTCGCCACCATGCCGGTGAGGACGACCATCGCCAGCGAACTCGTGGACTGTTCTGCGGCCGTCGGAACGCCGATGCGGACGATTTCCCGAATGCGGTCCACGTCGGGCGAAAGGTGTCGCCGCTCGACGCTCGGTCCCGCGTCGGTGCCGAAGATGACGTACAGGCCGATAACGGTGGCGACTGCCCGCGACAGGACGGTGGCTATCGCCGCGCCCCGAATGCCCATGCCGTCGAACGATCCGACGCCGAAGATGAACAGCGGGTCGAGGACGACGTTCAGCAAGACGCTGACTGCCATGATTCGCATCGGCGGTCGGGTCTCGCCGTAGCCCTGCATGAGCGCCGAGAAGACGAAGAAGCCGAAGAGGAACGGCGACCCGAGGAAGAACACCCGCATGTAGTCGGCCGCCATCGGAACGATGACCGTGGCGGTCTGCTCGTCGGCGGGGAGCAGGCCGAGCATCGGATCCACGAGGAGATAGCCGACGACGCCGATGACGACCGCGACGATGGAGACGAACGAAAGCGTCTGTCCCGCCACCGCGCTCGCCTCCTCCTCGCCGCCAGCGCCGGTGTGCTGTGCGACGAGGATGCTCCCTGCCGTCGTAAATCCACCCCCGATGGAGATGAGGAAGAAGATGATGGGGAACGCGAGCGAGAGCGCACCGACCGCTTCCGAGGAGAGCGCGCCGAGCCAGAACGTGTCGGCGATGTTGTACGTGACCTGCAAGAGCTGAATGACCACGATGGGCCACGCGAGGCGAACCATGGGTCCGACGAGCGGACCCTCCGTGATTCCCGTCGCAGAACGAGGAGATGACATGGAACGTACCCACTCAGGGAACCTATTTCAAAACGCGTATGGTGTGATGTCATATCGCACGGGAGTGTGACGGAAGTCGAAGAGCGTGAGACGAGAGACAGGAGAGGACGTGAGCCGAACCCGTGTCGTTTAGGTGGGCACCGGAACGAGTATCCGTCATGATAGGCTTCATCGGCGGAAGCGGCATCTACGACGCGCTGCCACTCGAAAACACCCGCGAGGAGAACGTGACGACGCCCTTCGGCGAACCGAGCGCGCCCGTCACCATCGGCGACCTCGCCGGGAAGGAAGTCGCTTTTCTGCCGCGACACGGCCCGAAGCACCAGCGGACACCGACGGAAGCGCCCTACCGGGCGAACATCCACGCGCTGAAGCAACTCGGCGTGGAGCGGATTCTGGCCAGCAACGCGGTCGGGAGCCTCCGCGAGGAACTCCCGCCACAGACGCTCGTGGTCCCGGACCAGATTTTCGACCGGACGAAACACCGGACCCCGACGTTCTTCGGCGACGGTATGGTCGTCCACATGCCGTTCGCGGACCCGTACTGCCCGCACATGGTGTCTCACCTCTCGGACGCGAGCGGCGAGGCGACCGACGCGGACCACCATTCGGGCGGCACCTACGTCTGTATCGAAGGCCCACAGTACTCGACTCGCGCGGAGAGCGAGTTCTACCGCGCACAGGGCTTCGAAATCATCGGCATGACGGCGATTCCGGAGGCGAAACTCGCCCGCGAGGCCGAGATGTGCTACGCGACGGTGGCGGGCGTCACGGACTACGACGTGTGGAAGGAAGACAGCGAAGTAACCTTGGATGAAGTGTTGAAAAACGCGGCGAAGAACGAGGACGCCATCAAGGAAGTCGTCGAACACGCGATTCGGACGATGCCCGAAGAGCGCGAGTGTGATTGTGACCACGCGCTCCAAGGCACCATCAACACCCCGACTGAAGCGATTCCCGAGGAGACGCGCGAGGAAGTGGACCTACTCGCGGGCGAATATCTCTGAATCCGGGTCGGGAAGGGTCGATCAGGTACCGCCCCCAATCGTTCCGAAAGCTTACACCAGTACGTGAACGATATCGGGACGTGGCGGATCCGAGCGAAATCGTCAGCGTGCTGGTGGCGTTGGAGTTCGTCGTGATGGCTTCGGTAGTGTTGCTCTTGGTTCCGTTCGAAACCGCTGTTTCGGTCATCCCCCTGCTGTTGATTTTCCTAATCGCCCTCCTGCTGTATCGTTCGTGAGTCGGCACGTACGGGGAAACGGAACCGACGGACGGAGACGCGAAACAAGTCCGCCGGATTCGATCCGCGTCTTCGGCCGGAGCGCTTGTGGAACGGTTTAACTTCCCCTACGCACGCATAGGACCCATGGACGAGAACGCGCTCACGATGACGCCGGGACCGACGGCGGTCCCCGAGGAGGTCAGACAGGCGATGGCGGAACCGGCGATGAACCCGGACGTGAATCCCGAATTCGAATCGTACTACGGGACGGTACTCGACAAACTGGCGCGGGTGTACGGAACCGACGACGAGATGGTCGTCCTCGGCGGCGAGGGTATCCTCGGATTGGAAACCGCCGTCGATTCGTTGGTCGAGGAGGGGGACGACGTGCTCTGTCTCGCCAACGGACTGTACGGCGACGGCTTTGCGGATTTCGTGGAGATGGCGGGCGGCAACCCGATACTCCACGACGTCGATTACAGGGAGGCGTTCGACCCTGACGAAGTGGCCGCGCTCGTGGAGTCGGGCGACTTCGCCGCCGCGACGATGGTCCACTGTGAGACGCCGACGGGGGTACTGAACGGGTTCGACGAGATTCTGGCGACGTTGCAGGACGCGGGCGTGTTGACCATCGTGGACGCCGTATCGTCGCTCGGCGGAACGCCGGTCCCGGTCGAACGCATCGACGTGTGTCTCGGCGCGTCCCAGAAGTGTTTCAGTTCGCCGCCCGGCCTGACAACCACGTCCGTCAGCGATGCGGCGTGGGAGAAGGTCGAGGGGACGGAACAGAACGGGTTTTACACGAGTCTAGAACCGTGGCGGGACGCCGACTTCTCGTTCCTGCCGTACACGCACCTCGTTTCGAACCTCTACGCGTTGGAGGCGTCGTTGGACCTGATTTTGGACGAAGGACGGCAAAAAGTGTTCGCGCGCCACGAAACGGCGGCCCGCCGCTGTCGTGAGCGCGGCGAGGAACTCGGACTCGAACCGTTCCCCGGAACGGAATCGCTCTGCTCGCCGACCGTCACGGCCTTCGAAATCGAGGGACAGGCGGAGGAGGTACAGGAGCGGTTGTACGACGACCACGGAATCCTCGTCGCGACGGGGCTCGGGGAGATGGCGGCGGACCTCCTCCGAATCGGTCACATGGGGTACGGTGCCGAGCTCGAAGCCGTCGAGAAAACGATGGACGCGCTCGAAACGGTCCTCGATTAGTCCGCGAGGAGTTCCGGCGGGTCCTCGTCGTCCGCACCGCGGGCGTCCTGCACCCAGAGGTCGCCGAACAGGTCGTCCTGTTCGAGGGTGAGCGTTCCCCGATGGGCGAGAAACAGTAGGGCGAGGTACGTCATCACCCGCGTCGAACCGACCATCTCGATTTCCGCGTAGAGTACCTCCGTCCGTCCCGCTTCGTACTGTGAAACCAGCGCGTCGTGCACGTCGTCGATGACCGTCTCGATGTCCTCGTCGTGGGTCGTACCCGTCACCTCCGACTCCGTGGGTTCGTCGTCGAAACGCATGTCGTCGCCCGAGTGGTAATCGAGCGTTTGGGTCCCGCGTTGGAAGCCCTGCGGCGACCCGCTCGTGTCGTACGTCCGCGACTCCTTCCACCACGACCCGCGTTCGCGCTCCCGGAGTTCGCGGACGAGTTCGTCCAGCGTCTCCGGTTTTCCGCGGGCGCTCTTCCGGTCGAGTCGGCGCTCCATCTCGTCTTCGAGCGATGCGACAGGGTCGAAGCCGTCCGTCTCGTCCATCGACATCGGCGCTTCCCACGGTTCGAGTTCCTCCTCTTCCGGTTCGTCCTCCGTGATCAGGGCGTCGCTTTTCATCCGAAGGAGGACGCTGGCGTAGAACAGCGCCCGTCCCGACGTCCTGAGGTCCGTGCCGTCCAATCGATCGAGGAACTTGTCCGTCACGTCCACGATGTCGATGTCCCACGGTTCGATTTCGCCCTCCTCCGCGAGTTGGACGAGGAGTTCGACCGGTTCCACCTCGTCGTCCGAGTCCTCCGTTGGCAGGTCGGCCAAGAGGTCGGACTCCTCGCGGTCACGGTCCTCGTGACCGGCGATATTCAGCGGGATGCCGTCCGAAGAATCGCTGCTCGCGGCGTTGCCGTCGTCTCGCGGCTCCGCCGCTCGACCGTCCGCGGAACGGAGTTCCGCGCTACTCGCATCGCGATGTTCCGAAGGAACATCGCTACTCGCGGCGGTACCGCTCGTGTCTCGGTTTTCCTCCGGAAAACCGTCAGTCACCCGCGGGCACCTCCTGCTCCCCGTCCAACCGGATACCAGTCACGCTGCTCACGTTGTCCCCTTGCATCGTCACACCGATGGCCCGCTCCGAGCGGTCGAGCATCGCGGAGCGATGCGAGACGACGACGAACTGTGCGTCACCCGCCAGTTCGTGCACCATCTCGCCGACGCGTTCGGCGTTCACGGCGTCGAGGAAGGCGTCCACCTCGTCCAGCGCGTAGAACGGTGCCGGGTTGTAGCGCTGGATGGCGAAGATGAACGCCAGCGCGGTCAGCGACTTCTCGCCCCCGCTCATGGCGTCGAGACGCTGGACGGGTTTGTCCGCGGGTTGCGCTTTCATCGTCAACCCGCCGTCGAACGGATCGTCGTCGTTTTCGAGGAACAGTTCGCCCGACCCGGCGGACAGGCGCGTGAAGATGTCCTGAAAGTGCTCGTCGATGGCATCGAAGGCCTCCATGAACGTCTCCTTCTTCTGCGATTCGTAGGAGTCGATGCGCTCGCGGATGCCGTCGCGCTCCTCCACCAGCGTCGCCTTCCGCTCCTTCAGGTCGTCCAACTGGCTCTCGACCTCGTCGTACTCATCGATGGCGAGCATGTTGACCGGTTCGAGTGCCTCCATCTGTCGAGTGAGTCGGTCGATGTTCGACTGCACCTCGTCGTGGTCCGGCACGTCCTCGGGGTCGTACTCGCCGACCTCTTCGCGAAGTTCCGCGACCTCCTCTTCGAGACGACTCGCGCTCCGCTGAAGGCTTTCGAGGCGGTTCTCGACGCCTTCGACCTTCGACTGCTGGGCGTCGCGTTTCGACTTCGCGTCCTGCAGTTCCTCCTTCAACTCGGCGCGTTCGTCCTTGAGTTCCGTGAGTTCCTCTTCGAGTTCGGACACCGCCTCGCGCTTTTCTTCGAGGGTCTCCTCCCGCTCGGCGATGTCCGATTCGAGGTCCGAAATGAGGTCTTCCTGCTCGGCCTTTCGATTCTGAGCGGACTCCACGTCGTCGTGGAGGTCGTCGATGGCGTCCTCCGCGTACTGCTTTTCGAGTTGCAGTTCGTTGAGTTTGCCGTCGAGCGAATCCATCCGCTCTTCGAGCGTGTCGATTTCGGCCTGCACCTCGTCGGCCTCGCTCGTCAACTCGGGAATTTTCGAGTCCGCGAGTTCGCTTTCGAGGTCCGCGATGTCGGCTTCGATGCCGGCGATGGTCTCGTCGTGGGCCGACACCTGTTCGTCGAGTTCCTCCATCCGCTCGGTGACCGACTCGCGTTCTTCCTGTATCTCCTCGATGTCGTCCTGTAGCGACCCAATTTTCTCCTCGATGCTTTCGAGTTCGGACTCCTTTCGCTCGATGTCGTTCTCGATGCTTCGAACTTGATCCGTCGCGTCTGTCTGTCGGTCGCGGGCGTCGTCCAACCGCTCCTCGACGCCGTTGATGGACTGGCGAATCGACTGGCGTTCGTCCTCCAACTCGTTGATTTGGCGCGCCACGCGCTCGATTTGGCCCTTGCCGGAGGCCGAAAAGGAGTAGCGCGACCCGCTGGTCGAACCGCCGGTCATCGCTCCACTCTTTTCCACGAGTTCGCCCGAGAGCGTCACGAGGCGGAAGTCGCCCATCAACTCGCGGGCCGTCTCCATGTCCTCCACGACGAGCGTGTCGCCGACGACGTAGGAGAACACCGACGCGTACTCGGAATCGAAGTCGATGAGGTTGTACGCGAAATCGACCACGCCCGGCGCGTTGGGCAGGGACGGCAGGCGGCGCTTTTGCATCTTCGTGATGGGCAGGAACGTCGCCCGCCCCGCGTTTCGCTGTTTCAAATACTCGATACAGCGCTGTCCGACGCTATCGTCGTCCACGACGACCTGCGCCAGTCGACCACCCGCCGCCGTCTCGCAGGCCGTGGCGTACTGCTGACTCACGCTGCCAAGTTGCGCGACCGCACCGTGAACGCCGTCCACTCCGCCGTTCAGAATCGTGGAAACGGCGCGACCGAACGACGAATCGCCGCTCTCGTTCGCCCGCGCATCCAGTTCGGCGTACTTCTGCTGTTTGGACTGTATCTTCCCTTCCACCGCATCGAGGTCCGACTGAAGTTCGGACTTTTCGGCCTTCAGGTCGGACACCACGTCCTCGATTTGGTTCGCGTTTCGCTCGGCCTTGGTCAGTTCGTCGGCCAAATCACCGAGTTCGGTTTCGAGTTCGGGAATCCGCTCGCGGGCCGACGCGAGTTCGTTTTGCTTCTCGTTCACCGAGTCCGAACGCCTCCGCGCATCGTCCAACAGGCGATCCTTCTCGCGCTGGCGCTCGTTCTTCTCGCTTTTCTCGTCTTCGAGCGCTTCCTTCTTCTCGGCGAGGTCGGCCTTCACCTCGTCGTACTCGGTGTCGACGTTATCGATTTCCTCTTCGATTTCGGCGAGTTTCGACTCCTCGGTGCCGATTTCGCCCTTGACCGATGCCTTCTCGATTTTGATGTCGCGGATATCCCCGCCCAACTCGTCCACCGTCTCCTGCTTGCGGTCGATTTCGACGAACGCCTGTCGTCTGCGGTTTTCCGCGTCGGAAATCTTCTCCTCCGCCGTCTCGATTTTGTCTTCGAGGCGAGAGATCTCCCCTTTGACCTCCTCGATTTCGCTCTTGATGGCGAGCTGTTCGTCCTCGCCCTTGCGCTCGATTTCGGCGTTGAGTTCCTCCAGTTCGTCTTCGAGACGGACGACCGTTCCCTGTTTTTCGTCCAACTCGCGCTGAAGGGAGACGAGTTCCTCCTTTCTTTCGTCGATGTCCGTTCGGGTCGCGTTCAGATCGGAGCGCTTCTCTTCGAGTTCGGCTGCCTTCAGATAGCCCTCGTACTCCTCTTTCTCCTCGCGGAGGCCCTGATATTCGAGCGCCGTCTCGCGCTCGTCGCGCAACTGGTCGAGTCGGTCCTCCTTCTCCTCGATTCGGAGTTCGGCCTCCTCGACTCGGTCCTTGACCACTTCGAGTTCCTCCAAGGCCGCATCCCGTTTCGCGTCGAACTCCGCCACGCCGGCGATTTCGTCGATGATTTCGCGCCGTTCGAACGGCGTCATGTTGATGATGCCGGTCACGTCGCCCTGCATGACGACGTTGTAGCCCTCCGGCGTCACGCCCGCCTGCGCGAGCAAGTCCTGTATGTCCGAGAGGTTGACCGAGCGTCCGTTCAGGTAGTAGTACGAGTAGTAGTTGTCCTCGGTCTGTTTGACCCGGCGTTTGATGGTGATTTCGTCCACGTCGCCGACGTTATCCGTCCCAGCGGCGTTGACGACCTGCGTCCGGTCGAGGGTGCCATCGCTGTTGTCCAGAACGACTTCGACTGACGCTTCGAGCGGCCCGCTGCTCGCCGATTCGTCCCCGTCGTGGCCGGGGTTGTAAATGAGGTCGGTCAGTTTCTCGGCGCGGATGCCGCGGGTTCGTGCCAGTCCGAGCGCGAAGAGAACGCTGTCGATGATGTTGCTCTTCCCGGAGCCGTTCGGACCGGTAACGACGGTGAAGTCCTCGTAAAACGGGATTTCGGTCTTCCGGCCGAAGCTCTTGAACTTGTCGAGGACGAGCGTTTTGATGTGCATGGATTGCTCGTGGGAAAGAGAAGTCCTACGCGACGATGATGTCGTCACCGAGTTCGGACGACTCCTCTTCTTCTATGTCGTCCTTAGACTCATCAGATTTAGCCTCTTCGGCCTGTGTCGATTCCGGTTTCGCGTCCGTTTTCGCCGCTTCCGCTGCTTCCCGTGCCTGCTCCAGTTCGCGGATGCGCTGGTTCGCTTCAACCAATTCCTCCGTCAGGCCGCGAATCGTCGCTTCCAGTTCTTCCATTCGGGATTCGAGCGAACCGATTCGGTCGCGCTGGCTAGTCATACATCGTATGCGTGACGGTTTATCAATAAATGTGCGTCAGACATACGGCAGACAGTTGATAAAACCCGGCCGAACGTGACAACGGGGAATAATCAACGCCGGTCGACGACAATTTTTACGACATCGCCGCGTTCGTGTCTGGAAACCGCCACAACACCATTAGGAGAGCGAGTTGAGCGCCGAACCGTGAACCGACGGCAAGTACTTACGGCGGTCGGAGCGGGGCTTTCCGGTGGCATAGCGGGCCGTCTGTCTCCGGTTCAAAACGGGGCGACCAAAAAACGAGACATCCGAACGGTTCAAATCGGAGAGACTGCGACGCTGAAAGGAGGCATCCACATCACCGTCAAGGAGGTCGAGTTCAAGGACCAATACGTCAAGCTGGGTTCGGCGGTCACGCCGACGAAGGGAAAGCAGTTCGCCATCGTCTCCGTCGAAACCAAAAACAAAGGGAAGGAAAAGCACGAGTTGCCGAGGGCGATAACGCTGAAACTCAAAGCGAACGGCAAGAGCTACTCGACGACGAGCTATACCGGTAGCGAGTACACGCGATATCAATATCGGGGCGGGCAGAGCAAACCGGGAGCGATACGCGACGGCGAACTTCGATTCGAAATCCCGAAGTCGGTCTCACAGTCGGAACTCACCGTACAGTGGACGTACACGGAACTGAACAGACCTGTCGTCATCAGATGGCGAGGACAGTGAACGACCACGACGCGATTATCGGGAGTACTACCGCGCATCGTACGCGGGGATGCCCCCGTTCGAAGCGTCCCGTAGGCTTTTAACACTCACCCGACCAACCAGTCTGTAATGACTGCTCAGGCTGTCCAAGAGGGCGAGCTCGTGGCCGTTATCGGCCTCGAAATCCACGTCCAACTGGAGACGGACACGAAGATCTTCTGCGGGTGTTCGACCGACCAAGACGACGCCGAACCGAACACCTACACCTGTCCGGTCTGTCTCGGACTTCCGGGATCGCTCCCGGTACTGAACGAGGCGGCCGTGGAGTACGCCGTCAAAGTCGGCAAGGCCATCGACGCCGATATCCCCGAGGAGACGTCCTTCCACCGGAAGAACTACTTCTATCCCGACCTCCCGAAGGGATTCCAGATAACCCAGTACGACGCACCTATCTGCCAGAACGGCGAACTGGAGTTCGGCTTCGAGGGCGAAACCCGAACGGTCGGTATCCATCGTGCCCACCTCGAAGAGGACCCCGGAAGCCTCCGTCACGTTCGGGACGGGACGGGCGATATCGAAACGCGAACCGTCGGCATCGACCGCGCCGACTACACGCTGGTCAACTACAACCGGGCCGGGACGCCGCTGATGGAAATCGTCACCGATCCCGACTTCCGCGAACCCGGCGAAGTTCTCTCGTTCCTCGAAAAGCTCGAAGAGGTGCTCGAATACCTCGGTGCCTTCGACTCGACGCGAGACGGCAGTCTGCGCATCGACGCGAACCTCTCCATCGTCTCCGAAACGGACGTAAACGACGACGGGTCGATTTCCGAGGACGTTCTCACGGACGCGAACCGAACCGAGGTCAAGAACATCTCCAGTCACAAGGGCGCGGAAAGCGCGCTCGCCTACGAGGAAAGTCGACAGAAGAACCTCATCCGGCGCGGAAAGGCCATCGAGCAGGAAACCCGGCACTTCAACGAGACGCACGGTTCGACCGTCTCGATGCGCTCGAAGGAGGCCGAAAAGGATTACCGCTACTTCCGCGAGGAGGACCTACCGCCGCTCCAAGTGAGCGACTGGAAGCAGAAGCTCGAAATTCCGGAACTGCCGGACGCCCGCCGCGAGCGGTTCCGCGAGGAGTACGGTCTGAACAAGGAGGCCGCGAGCAAACTCACGTCGAGCAAGCAGGTCGCCGACTTCTACGAGGACGTGGCCGAGGAGTTCGACCCCGACCTCGCCGCGGCGTGGGTCGCCGACAGCCTCCTTGGAGAACTCAACTACCGTGACATGGAAATCACGGACGTCGAAGGAAGACTCGGCGAGTTCAAGAACCTCATCCGGCTCGTCGCGGGGGACGAGATTACGGCCAAAAACGCCGAAGAGACGGTTCTCCGCGAGATGCTGGACGAGGGCGACGACCCCAAAACCATCATCGACCGCGAGGGACTCGGGAAAGCCGACTCGGGCGAAGTCGAACGGGCCGTGACGGAAGCCATCGAGGAGAATCCGGACACGGTCGAGGACTACCATGCGGGCGAAGGCGGCGCTATCAACTTCCTCGTCGGGCAGGTCATGCAGAAGACCGGCGGCAGTGCCGACCCCGGAAGCGTGAACGGCATGCTCCGCGAGCGACTGGACGAATAGTTGCGAACAGGCGGCACGGGAGGAGATTGCGATGGGGAGTGCCACACACCCGCCTCGGCCCCATCGCAGCGGTCGGCTACGTCATGCGGCGGTTTGGCTTCGTTTTCGGATTTAAATCTACGGACGGTTTCGGAGCGAAACGAATATTCACGACATCTGTCGTCTATCAGACGCCGAGTAGTCCGTCACGAATCCGTCGTGATGATTCTTACCGGTGGAGACCGTTTGCGGGAATGAATGAGTAGAGTCGAAATCGGGTCGAACGGGGGAGTGAGGGGATGGATACGGCTGGCGAGGAATTGAACGTCCGGTCGGTCGCTCTGGGCCTGCTCGCGTCGTTGTTCGTCATCGTTCTCATCGTGTGGTTCGTCGGTGTCGACGCGGTCATCGCCGCATTTCGGGCGGCGAACGGGTACGTCATCGTCGCCATCGTGGTTGTCGCGTCGCTCTGGCTGATATCGTGGAGTTTCGCCCTTCATGCCCTCCTCTCCTTGCTCGGCTATCCGCAGACGCGGAAACGGACGGTGTTGATATACATGTGCATCGTCTTCGCCAACAGTATCACGCCCTTCGCACAGGCAGGTGCCGAACCGCTGGCCGCGCTGTTCGTCTCCCGGTCGACGGGTGCGGAGTACGAAACGGGGTTGTCGACGGTAGTGAGTGTCGACACCATCAACCTGCTTCCCTCCGTCGGGTTAGCGATGGTTGGACTCGGGTATTTCACGGTGAGAGCGACGCTCAATCCCCGACTCGAATTCGCGGTGACCCTCTTTTTCTCCGTCGCCGTAGCGGTCGCCGTCATCGCCGTGTTCGCGTGGCGGTCGCGGGACCGACTCGCGGCGTCGGTCGTCGGCGGCATCTCACGACTCTTCGAATGGATCGATAGAAGGACGCCGTTCAACGCCGATCTGCCGGAGCAGGAATTGGAACACCGGGTTTCCGTGTTCGTCTCGAATCTGGAACGAATCGCGCGAACACCCCGTGTTCTCGCCGTCGGACTGTTCTTCTCGGCGGGCGGGTGGCTGTTCCTGACGACCGCACTGTGGCTTTCCCTCTACTCGTTCGGCTACGCGATTCCGGTCGAAGTGCCGTTGTTTATCGTTCCGCTCGCGATGACGGCGAGCATAACGCCGCTTCCGGGAGGGTCGGGCGGCATCGACGCGGCGTACATCATCCTGCTCGTGAGCGTGACGAAGGTGCCGCTTCCGACGATCACGGCCGCGCTGCTCGTCTTCCGAGGAGCGACGTATCTGCTCCCCATCGTCGCCGGTGGTACGGCCGTCACGATTCTCGAATCGAACCGCCGCTGACGGAGTGTCACAGGAGAACACGTCACGGATATAGAAGGGTATGATTCGTTGTCAGGTGTATCGAGCACCTCCGGTATGGAAAAATTGATAGCGTAGACGATAGTACCAGAGGCCGGATGTTCGATTGGCTAGCGGATACCATACTCTCGTTTGTCACGAAGTATGGATATCTAGCAGTCTTCATCTACCTGACACTCGAAACGGCCTTCATTCTCCACTTCGCGCCGAGCGAAATCGTCGTCCCGTTCGCGGCCACGCAGCTCGTTCACGACCCGATTTCGTTCGCCACTTTCGTCGCCGTCTCGACCACCGGAGCGACGGCGGGAAGCCTCCTCGGCTACTACGTGTTCGGGAAGAACGGAAAGACGGCCCTCAACCGATACGGGCACGTCCTTCACGTGTCCGAGTCGGATTTGGAGCGGAGCCAACGCTGGTTCCGACGGTGGGGGCGTAGTTCCGTTCTGTGGGGCCGCATGCTTCCGCTGATGCGTGCCGTCATCTCGATTCCCGCCGGACTCGCCGACATGGAATTGCGAACGTTCACCGTCTACTCGGCGGTCGGGTCGCTCGTTTTCAACGTGTTTCTCACCTACCTCGTGTACGAGGGAGCGGGGGAAACCTCGCCGCTCGATTGGGTCATCCACGCGGCGTCGAGCGCGCTGCGGGGGAACCTGGTCTTCGTCGTAAGCCTCGGATTCGTCCTCACGGTCGGCGTTGTCGGTGTCTGGCTCGCCCGTGAGTACCTTAAGCAGGAATTCCTGTTGCTGCGCTAGAGACTCCGTAACCCCCGTGTCGATGTTTTCGCTCGGAATCGTCGGTCGAACGCACTGCTGGTGGCTTTCGCTCATGAAATTCCATAGTCATGAACATTAATTTATTGTTGATAGGGAGGAAAAAATATATTCTCGTGGGGTCCGGCGAGATAAATGCAGATGCCATCCAGACGTAACATACTAAAGAAAGTCGGTGCGACGGGAACAGCAGCGGTAACCATTTCGGGACTCTCCGGATCGGCGGCGGCAGCGCCCGGTTCCATCCCGTCGAACTACCTGAGCGAGTATCGACAGACCGGAAGCGACTACGGTATCGACTGGACGTACCTCGCCGGTGTCGGGTGGATAGAAACCCAACACGGACAGTACGAAGCCGGATGCGACGAGTCGTCGGCGGGAGCGAGAGGGCCGATGCAGTTCATGCCGTCGACGTGGGATTACTACGGCGTCGACGGCGACGGGGACGGCGTCGCCGACATCTGTGACTATCGGGACGCGATTCCCGCGGCCGCCTACTACCTCACCGACAACGGCGCGCCGGGCGACTGGGACAGCGCGCTCTACGCCTACAACCACAGTTGGTCCTACGTCAGCGACGTGAAGGACGCCGCCGCGTACTACCGCGACGCGTATGACGGCGGTGGCGGCGGCGACAGGTTCGTCGATGGCGACCAGGTGACGCCGACGACCAACTTGAACACGCGTGAACAACCCGGAACCGGCCAACCTATCGTGGCGACCATCTCACCCGGAGAGGTCGGCGAAATCATGAACGGGCCGACGGACAAGGGCGGCTACACGTGGTGGGGCGTCCACTGGCTCGACCGGAACGTCTGGGGCTGGTCCGTCGAGCGGTACCTCACCGACGCGTAAGCGAGCGGCGAAGGAGGCTTTTTTGCGAATCGGTGTTCGAAGCGCTCGGTCCAAGACGGTCCACTCCGACCACGAGCGGTCAGTCCGCCGTCGTCGGTTGGCGTTCTTCCTTCAGTACGCCCTGTCGCCAGTGGCCGAGGCTGAACCAGAGGACGCCGATGACGAACGACCCGATGGCCGAAATCGACCACGCCCACCAGAGGCCGTTGACGCCCCACGAGAGTCCGGAGAGCGTGAGCGGTCCGAGTTGCAGCGTCCACTGGTAGGCGAGGAGAACGGCGATGGGAATCCGAAGCATCCACCGCGAGAGGAACGAGAGCGCCATCGCGACGCCGGTGTTTCCCGCGCCGCGGAAGCCGCCCTGAATCACCATCAGCCCGCCGAAGAAGGCCAAGAACGGTCCGATGACCGTGAGGAAGTGGGCACCAACTCGGATCACGGCCGGGTCGTCGGTAAACACGCCGATGGCGACGCCGGGGAAGAGCATCATCAAACCGCCGGCGGCGAACAACACCGCCAGCGTCCCGATGGTCGCCTTCCACGTCACCTCGGCCGCCCTGTCGGGCGTCTCCGCGCCGAGGTTCTGTCCGACGCCGGTCGCGGCGGCCTGTCCGACCGCGCCCGAGACGGTCCACGAGACGGACATCATCCTGACGCCGACGCCGTAGGCGGCCGTCGGTACCGGGCCGAATCTGGCGACGAGGGCTGCCATCGCCACGGCGGCGAAACTCCGCGCCGCACCGTCGATCGTCGCGGGATAGCCGACCGTGACGAGTCGTTTCAGGACCGGCCAATCGGGACGGAGGTCTTCGAGTCGAAGTCGAATCCCCCAGTCGCCACGAAGGAGGACGTACACGCCGACGACGGCGGCGAAGACGCGAGCGATGAGCGTGGCGAGGGCCGCTCCCTGCGTTCCCATCGGACCGAGCGGGCTGTATCCCAGGATGAGTATCGGGTCGAGGACGACGTTCAACCCGGCCGAGATCACCATCAACCACATCGCGGTTCGGGTATCGCCCGCGCCGCGGAGGACGGCTCTGAAGACGAAAAACAGGAACGTGAACGGAATGGAGAAGAACAACACCTCGATGTACTGGAGCGCTTGGACGTACACCGGCCCCTTTGCACCGACGAGCGTGAGGAGTTGCGTGCGGAACGCGTAGCCGAGCGCGGCGAGGAGAACCCCGACGACGACGGTGAGGAGCGTCGTCTGTGCGACCACTTTGTCCGCGGCCCGGTCCTCCCCCGCGCCGATGTGTTGTGACACCAGCGCGACGGCGGACGCGGTGAGGCCCATCGCGAGGGAGACGAAGAGCCACGAGGTCGGAAACATGAGCGAGACGGCAGCCACCGCGTTGGTGCCGACGCGACCGACCCAGAACATATCCGCGAGATTGTAAAACGTCTGGAGGAGATTGCCCACGACCAGCGGCCACGCCAGCGTCACCAGTTTCGGCGTGATAGCGCCGTCGGTCATATCGACACGCCCCGCTCTGCGCCCGGACATAGATGTCTCAGTACAATGGCCGAACCGGTCTTAAACGAACGTGTTCCGTCTGCACTCTGCCGGTTCTTGTGAGAGGAGGATTATCGAAGTTCGCGGAGGACGTGTTGAAACTCCCGATGGTCGCCGACTTCGAGGGAGGAATCGAGATTGCGGCGAACGGATTCGATCTCCGTTTCGAGCGAGACGAACTCGTCGTTTTCACACAAGTCGTCGTAGGAGTGTTCCGCCAGCAGGTTCGAGTGCGTCGAAACGAGCGAGTAATAGCGTGTCAACGTTTCCGCGTACTGTGCCCGATTGTAAAGCGTCTCGACCGTTCTGCGAAGGGTTTCACCATCGACCGGTTTGGTTATGTACTCGTCGAACGACATCTCGATGATGTCGTATCCGGGTGCCACCGCGGTGATCATGGCAACACGACAGTTGTACGCTTGGGACCGGATCCGTTCGAGGACTTCCGAACCGCTCAACTCCGGCATCTTCCGGTCGAGCAGTACCACGTCGATCTCCTCGCTTCGCCGGTCGAGCACCGCGAGAGCCTCCCGTCCGTCGTGTGCAACGAACGTCCGGTGCGTGGACAGCCACTCTTCGTAAAGGGCAGTGACCTCGGCCTCATCGTCCACGATTAGCACGCCGAGTTCTCCATCACCAGTCATGTGTTGATTCGTAGTGATAGAGATAATCAATCAGCACCACATATATCTTTGGTTTCTTTAATAGTTCATCTGTAACTTTCTCTTGAAGCGACGATTCATGCAAGTGAATCGTTCGGCGACAACTGGGGAAAGGAGAGAACGGCGACCGTTCCACGAGGGTCGGCGTCTTCGAACCACACCGAGCCGTCGTACTGGTCCATCATCACCGAAACGAAGTAGAGGCCGAACCCGATGGAACCGGTCGCCGCCGACGTGACGTTTCGGTCGAACACTCGCGTTTTCATGTCCTCGGAGATTCCCGGTCCGTCGTCCTCGATTTCGACGCGAACAGACTCGTCCGCCTGCCGCGTTCGAACCACGAGCGACGGTGATTCGTCGTCGTGATGTTCGATGGCGTTCAACAGCACGTTTTCGATCACCTCACCGAGCAGTTCGTTGCCGCGGACGAACAATTCCTCCGGGATGTCGGCCTCGACATCGACTCTCGGATACGTGTTCCGTACTTTCGTCACCCGACGCGATAGCGCCATGGAGAGGGAAACCGTCTCCAACGACACCGACTCCGAAGCGGTGACGGTCTGGCTGACCGACCGCACCTTTTCGGTCAACTGCCCGATGTCGGCGCTCCAGTTGCGAACCGTCTCGAAGTGGGATTTGCCGGACGCCTCGACGTGCGGTTCGAGGAGTTCCAGATTGCCGTTGATAACGGTTATTCCGTTCAGAATATCGTGGCGCAGGACGCCGTTGAAGAACTCTATCTGGTCGGTTCGCTCCTCGACCATCGCCTGACTCTCCCGGAGTTCGCGCTCCCGTCGTGCGCGGTCGAGCGCCGTCTCGGTCGTACTCGCCAAAATGCGGGCGAACCGACGGTCATTTCCGGTGAACGTCCGTTTTCGCAGATCGCTTCCGACGGCGAGAACGCCGTGTTCGCCGAGCGGAAGCAACAACAGACAGCCCACGGGGAGATAGCCGTACGGTTGTTTCGAGAGTTGCTCGATGGATTCGTAGACGACCGGTTCCCCGGATTCGAACACGGACCACATCGACTCGGCGTCGTCTGAGAACGACAACCCGCCGTCGAGACCGCTCCGCAGTAGGTTCGTCATCGCAACCGACCGGAGAACCGACCCGTCGTCGTCCGGAAAGAGGATGGAGGAGTAGGGATGGTCGAGCACCTCGTCGGCCGTTCGAACCGCGATTTCCGCGATGTCTTCGGGCCGCTCGGCGTTCATGAACTGTCGGGTCGCGGATTGGAGGGTGCGAAGGGTCTCCTCGCGTCGTTTCCGGTCGGTTATCTCGCGGAGGACGAAGATGTCGCCGCGATGAACGTCGTGATGGTCGCGTATCGGCGTCGAACGAGGGTCGTAAATGGGCATTTCTGCGCCGCCATCCTGTCGAACCGTGGAGGGGCTGAACGATTCTTCATTGGAAACGGCATCCAAGAGGCCCGGAAGGACCGACTCGATCCCGCTGCCGACGGTGGCGTCGACGTCGAACAGCGATTGGGCCGCCGGGTTGTACTCGATGACACGTTCATCGGCGACGACGATGACAGGGTCGTCCATCTCGGCGAGGACGACTTCGGACGCGAGCGGAGCGACGTTGAGGAAGTCGTATCGGAAGAGCGCGAGAGCGTCCAAGATACCGCTCGCGGCGAAGAAAACGGGCGTCAACCCGAACGCGACGCCGAGATCGACGAACGCGAACAGGGAGATGCCGAGAAACGGAACGAACCCGGCGAGGATGATGGCGACCGTCTGCTTCCGGTAGAGACGGTCCGCCTGTATCAGGAACGCGGTGAGAAATACGAATCCGGAGAGGAGGACGACGAAGAGGTAGACGAGATGAAAGTAAAACGAGGGCGTATAGTTGACCGACAGCGTCGTGAGCGTGTCGTTCGTCATCACCGTCGCGCTCGCGTTCGCGATCCCGTGGTCGGGACTGGCGAGCGAGAAGACGGTGTAGAGTATCGGTTCCGCACAGATGAGCGGCAGCGTTTTCGCCGTCACCCAGTCGTGCCGACCCGTGTATTCGAGCGCGAAAATCAGCCAGAGAACGGGAACGGCCGTACTACAGATTCCGATGAGCGACATCCAGAGGCGAGCGGGAGCGAGCGACGAACTCGTCAGGAGGAAAATCGAGGAGACACACCACCCGGCGACGGCGGAGATGAGGAGGAAGAACGGCGTCGCCCCGGGAACGCAACGATTCGACCACGCGTACCACGCGAGACCGACCCCGACAGCGCCGCCGAGGACGGTTCCCACGAGGACGACGACGCCCGGAAATGACAGAGAATCCAACATGTCAGAATGAATTTTTATACGTCAGACGCCCACATAGGAGTTTCTTCCATTATCACCCTAGATAATCGGATGAGCGTCGGGTTTCGCGGAAATCCGATTTCTTTCGCCAGCGAAACGTTTACCAGCGCCATACCCGTAGCGGTGGGCGATGACCGATGCGAACCGGGGTGGTGTGTGAGTGGAACTCATCATCACCGAGAAGGACAACGCCGCACGTCGAATCGCCGACATCCTTTCCGGCGAGAGTGCGGAGGCCGACCGACAGAACGGCGTCAACGTCTACAAATGGGGCGGCAAACGCTGTATCGGCCTGTCGGGCCACGTCGTCGGGGTGGACTTCCCTCCCGAGTACAACGACTGGCGCGACGTGGAACCGATAGAACTCATCGACGCGACCGTCGAGAAACAACCGACCAAGGAGAACATCGTTCGAACGCTTCGCTTGCTCGCACGCGATGCGACCCGCGTGACCATCGCGACCGACTACGACCGCGAGGGCGAACTCATCGGGAAGGAAGCGTGGGAACTCGTCCGCGAAGTGAACGAGGACGTCCCCATCAATCGGGTTCGGTTCTCCTCCATCACGAAAAACGAGGTCTCCTCGGCGTTCGAGAACCCGGACGAACTCGACTTCGATCTGGCGGCCGCGGGCGAGGCCCGCCAGATAATCGATCTCATCTGGGGGGCCGCGCTGACGCGGTTCCTTTCGCTTTCGGCGCGGCAACTCGGCAACGACTTCATCAGCGTCGGGCGGGTCCAGAGTCCGACGCTGAAACTCATCGTGGACCGCGAACGCGAGATTCAGGCGTTCGACCCCGAAGCCTACTGGGAACTGTTCGCCGACCTACAGAAGGACGACGAGGCGTTCGAATCGCAGTACTTCTACCGCGACGAGGACGGCAACGAAGCCGAACGCGTCTGGGACGAGGAGACGGCCGAGAAAGCATACGACACGCTCTCGGGTGCCGCACAAGCGATAGTCGAGAGCGTCTCGCGGCGAACGCGGACCGACACCCCGCCCGCGCCGTTCAACACGACGCAGTTCATCCGCGCGGCGGGCAGTCTCGGCTACTCCGCCCAGCGCGCGATGAGCATCGCGGAGGACCTCTACACCGCCGGGTACATGACCTACCCCCGGACGGACAACACGGTCTACCCGGACGACTTGGACCCCGAGGAACTGCTCGACACCTTCGTCGGCGATTACACGTTCGGCGAGGACGCCGAGAACCTCCTCGAACAGGACGACATCGACCCGACCGAAGGGGACGAGGAGACCACCGACCACCCGCCGATTCATCCGACGGAGGACATCCCGACGAAGGGGGACTTGAGCGACGACGAGTGGGACGTGTACGAACTGGTCGTTCGACGCTTCTTCGCCACCGTCGCCGAGTCGGCGAAGTGGGAACACCTCAAGGTGGTGTCCATGGTCTCGGAGTTGACCCTCAAGGCCAACGGAAAGCGCCTGCTTCGGGAGGGCTACCACGCGGTCTATCCGTACTTCAACACCAGCGAGAACTACGTGCCGAACGTGGAGGAAGGGGAGACGTTGGCCATCACCGACACGCGAATCGAGGACAAGGAGACCCAACCGCCACGCCGGTACGGCCAGTCCAGACTCATCGAGAAGATGGAGAAGATGGGTATCGGGACGAAATCGACCCGCCACAATACCATCCAGAAGCTCTACGACCGCGGCTATCTGGAGAACGACCCGCCGCGACCGACCCGTCTCGCACAGGCCGTAGTGAAGGCCGCGGAGGATTACGCGAACCTCGTCGTGAGCGAGGCCATGACCCGCGAACTCGAAGAGGACATGACTGCCATCGCCAACGGCGAAGCGGACTTGGAAGACGTCGCGGATTCCTCGCGGGAACTTCTCGGCTCGGTGTTCGACGAGTTGGAGGAGTCGCGGGAGGAGATCGGAAAACAGCTCCAGCAGTCGCTCAAGGAGGACAAGACGCTCGGGCCGTGTCCCGACTGCGGCGAGGACCTGCTCGTCCGCCAGAGCAGGCGCGGGTCGTACTTCGTCGGCTGTGACGGCTATCCCGACTGCACGTACACCCTCCCGCTGCCGAACAAGGGCAAGCCGCTCATCCTGGACGAGACGTGCGAGGACCACGACCTGCGGGAAGTGAAGATGCTCGCCGGACGGGGAACCTTCGTCCACGGCTGTCCGCTCTGCAAGGCCGAGGAGGCCGAGGAAGCCGAAGACGAGATTATCGGGGAGTGTCCCGAATGTGGTGAAAACGCTGGGTCGGAGAGCCAGCGAGACGAAGGCGGTGAAACCGCCGAAGAACACGGCGGCGAACTCGCCATCAAAAAGCTCCAGACCGGTTCGCGACTCGTCGGCTGTACGCGGTACCCCGACTGCGATTACTCGCTGCCGCTCCCGCGCCGGGGCGAAATCGAAGTGACGGACGAGCGGTGTCCGGACCACGACCTGCCGGAACTCGTCGTTCACAACGGGGACGAACCGTGGGAACTCGGCTGTCCCATCTGCAACTACGAGGAGTTCAAGCAACGCGAGGAAAAGGGCGGATTGGAAGCCATCGACGGCATCGGCTCGAAGACGGCGGAAAAGCTGGCCGAGGCCGGTATCGATACCATCGACGACCTCAAAGACGCCGAGGTCGAGTCGGTCGCAGACGAGGTCAGCGGCGTCAGCGAGGACAGATTGCGAAGTTGGCAGGCGAAGGCTGACTGACTCACCGACTTCTCGGTCCTGAACCGGACGGTGCCACGACCACTGAAAACGGAATTTTCACAACGGCGAGTGTCGGCACGCGACACAACGATCAAAAATCGGCAGATGACACAGACGCGGAGACCAGTTCACTTTCCGGAAAATCTCCGATTTTCCGGGCCGACGACTGAATGGAGACGACCGACTCGTGGGGCGAGTCGGTCGTCGAAATGAAGGAGGAGTGCTTTTGGTCGAGCTTTTACAGGGATCGGTTGGCGGGGCGGCAGTCATCGCCGCCCCGCCAATCCGTGACCGTTGTAAAAGGTCGTTCCGAAGCTGTTTTAGCCGGGAGTTTTGAAAGGAACGCTATGACCGCGCCATGGGACGACTGGGACCATATAACTAAACTCGACCCGGACAAAAGCCTCGCGGATGGCGATACGTTCGCCGACGTGTGCGCGACGGGGACGGACGCACTGGAGATCGGCGGAACGCTCGACATCACGGCGGAGAAGATGCAGCGGGTCATCGACGCCTGTTCCGAGTACGACGTGCCGCTCTATCAGGAACCGAGCAACCCCGCCGTGGTCGTGGAGAGCGACGCGCTGGACGGCTACCTCGTGCCGACCGTATTGAACACGCGGGACGTGGCGTGGATAGCCGGACTCCACAAGGAGTGGATTCGGATGTCGGACATCGATTGGTCCGAAACCCACACTGAGGGGTACATCATCCTGAACCCGGACGCGAGCGTCGCCCAGTACGCCGACGCCGATTGCGACCAGACGGCCGAAGACGTGGCGGCCTACGCCGAACTCGCGGAACGGATGCTCGGCCAGGAGATAATCTACATCGAGTGTTCGGGCACGTTCGGCGACCCCGAAGTGGTCGCGGCGGCGCAGGACGCACTGGACGAGGCGACGCTGTTCTACGGCGGCGGCATCCACGACTACGAGTCGGCGAACACGATGGCGGAACACGCCGACGTCGTGGTCGTCGGTGACCTCGTTCACGACGAGGGCGTCGAGGCCGTCCGCGAGACGGTCAAGGGGGCAAAGGACGCGAAGAAGGCGCGCGCGGAGTCGGCGTAAACGGACTCGTTTTTCGTCGGTCGTTCGAGGAGTGGCGACGCCGCTTCGTGAGCGGGAAAGCAGATAGGACACCGACAGAGCCTGAGATGCCCGAATACGCCGTTCAAAAATAAAAGAACGGAATATTCATATATTCATGGTTCGGATATTCGGTCGGGATACACATGTCCGCACTCGAAACGGTCGGTCTGACGAAGTACTACGGCGAGACGCGGGGTATCGAAGACCTCACACTCGCCGTCGAATCGGGCGAGGTGTTCGGCTACCTCGGCCCGAACGGGGCCGGGAAGACGACGACGATTCGGACGCTTCTCGGGTTCATCACGCCGACCGACGGCGAGGCGACGGTTCTCGGATACGACGTGCGCGACGAAGGCGCGCTCATCGAAGCGAAGCGCCACATCGGCTACCTGCCGAGCGACCCCGGGTTCGACACCGAAATCACGGGGCGGAAACTGCTCGACTACCACGCCGAACTGAAAGGCGACGTGCGAAGCGACGAACTGCTGGAGCGGTTCGACCCGCCCATCGACCGCGACATAGGCGAGTATTCGCGGGGGAACGTCCAGAAACTCGCAATCGTGCAGGCGTTCATGCACGACCCGGACCTGGTCATCATGGACGAACCGACCTCGGGGTTGGACCCGCTGATGCAGGAGCGGTTCTACGAGTTCGTCCGCGAGGAGCGCGACCGCGGGACGACGATATTCTTCTCCAGTCACATCCTGAGCGAGGTGCGAAAGGTCTGTGACCGCGTCGGCATCATCCGCGACGGCCAACTCGTCACGCTCGAAGCCGTCGAGACCCTGCTCGACAGGAGCGGAAAACACGTCCGCGTCGTCGTCGCCGAGGCGGTCGAACGGACGGACTTCGAGTTCGAGGGCGTCCACGACCTGACGGTGGACGGAACGATTTCGTTCACGTTCACCGGGGACTACGACGTGCTGCTCGACCACCTCCAACGCTACACCGTTCAGGACCTCGAAATCGACGAAGCGCCGCTGGAGGACGTCTTCATGCGCTTTTACGGAGATGAGGACATTGACGCGGAGGAAGAGGTCGACGGTCCGACGGCCGACGCAACCGGAACGGCGGATGCCGTCGCGGACGATGGGGGTGAGGACGATGTTTGAGATCACCCGCTACGAGTTCGACCGACGGGTCAAGGGAGCGGTCGTACTCGCGGTCCTGCTCGCCGTGATGTCGTTCGGCATCGTCGCGCTCTTTCCTTCCATCGAGACCTCCGGTGCCGACCTCGAAGCGTACTGGGAGAGCCTCCCGCCAGCGATGAAGGCGGCGTTCGGCGCGTCCGGCGGCGCGTTCTCGCTGACGACGATGGAGGGGTTCCTCGCCGTCGAACTGTATCAGTTCTTCTGGCTCCTCCTGCTCGGCATCTACACGGCGTACATCGCTGGCGGCCTCATCGCGGGTGACGTGGAACGCGGACGACTCGACGTGCTCCTCGCGACGCCGGTCTCGCGCTCGAAAGTGATCGTCGAGAAGTTCCTCTCGCTCGTCCCGACGCTGGTCGTGTTGAACGTCATCGTCGGCGCGGTGGTCTACGTGAGCGTCGTCGCCATCGGCGAGTCGGTGTCGCTTTCGGACCTCGTCGTCGCACACCTGCTGTCGATTCCGTATCTGCTCGCCTGCGGGGCAATCGGCCTGCTGCTCTCCGTCCTGTTCGACCACGCGGACGTCGCACAGCGCGGCGGTCTCGGTGCCATCTTCGCGCTGTTTCTGCTGGATTCCGTGGCGAGTTCGGCCGACATGGGGTGGCTCGGAGCCATCAGTCCGACGCACTACTACGACCCGACCGCGATTCTGGTTTCGAGCGAGTACGACTGGACCGGCGCCGTCGTCCTGCTCGCCGGAATCGTAGCGCTTGTACTGGTGAGCCGCGTCATCTTCCAACGTAAAGACATCTCATGAAGGGCTTCAGCGACGACGAACGCGACCGCATCCGCCGTCTCCTCCTCGACGACGGCCGAGACCTGTTCGAACGATACGGGCTCAAGAAGACGACCATCGCCGACCTCACCGACGCGGCTGGCATCGCCGACAGCACGTTCTATCGATTCTTCGACTCGAAGGAGGAACTCTACTTCGAGATTCTCCAGCGCGAGGGCCACGCGCTCGCCGACGAACTCGTCAACGAATCCCTCGCGAGCGAGGACGACCCCGGGCGGGCCATCGCCACGTTCATGCGGTTACTGGTGGACACCATCGAGGAGAATCGATTGATGCGACGACTGCTCGTGGAGGACGAGTTTATGGAAGTGATGCAGGTGGTCAGCGACGTCTCCCCCGAGGAGTTCGAGGAACGACGGGCGGAGTCCCTCGCTTACGTCCTCCCCTACATCGAAGCGTGGCAGGAAACCGGCGACGTTCGAGCGGGCAACCCGGAAACCATCGCGGGTGTGATGGGTACCGTGAAACTGCTTCCGCTCTATCGCGACCAAATCGGGCGCGACTACTACGAAGCCGTCCGGGACATGTTCATCGAAATCGTCGCCGCCGGACTCACCCAGACCGGCGAGTAGTCTTTTTCGACGCGTGTGAACGTCCCTTCTGCTCGCGGACGACGACCGAAATGAGGGCGTTTAAGCCCGCCGCGGAAGAACTGTGCCGTATGCAGAACCGAACCTACACCGCGGATGCCGAACCCGGCGACACCGTCACGGTCGCTGGCTGGGTCCACGAGATCCGCGACCTCGGCGGAATCGCGTTCCTCATCGTCCGCGACACGACGGGGAAGATTCAGGTCAAGTTCGAGAAGGACGACATGGACGAGGACCTCGTGGAGACGGGCCTCGGCGTCAACCGCGAGAGCGTCGTCGAAATCACGGGCGACGTGAAGGAGGAACCGCGCGCGCCGACGGACGTCGAAATCGTCCCGACGGACGTGGACGTTATCGCGGAGGCCGAACCGGAACTCCCGCTCGACCCTAGCGGCAAGGTCGACGCCGACCTCTCGACGCGCCTCGACAATCGAACGCTCGACGCGCGAAAGGACGATGTGGAGGCCGTGTTCAAGATTCGCGCCGAAGTGCTTCGCGCCGTCCGCGAGACGTTCCGTGACCTCGGTTGCAGCGAAATCAACACGCCGAAAATCGTGGCGACGGGGACGGAGGGCGGAACGGAACTGTTCCCCATCACCTACTTCGGCGAGGAGGCGTTCATGAACCAGTCGCCGCAGCTGTTCAAACAGCTCATGGTCGGCTCCGGACTGGAGCGCGTCTTCGAAATCGGCCCCATCTTCCGAGCGGAAGAGCACAACACGCCCCGCCACCTGAACGAGGCGACCAGCATCGACTTCGAGAGCGCCTTTTACGACCACCACGAGGCGATGGATGCCTGCGAAGCGGTCGTCACGGCCGCCTACGAGGCCGTCGCCGAGAACTGTGGGGACGAACTCGACGCGCTCGACATCGACTTCGAAGTGCCCGAAGGCGACTTCCCGCGACTCACCTACGAGGAGGCAATCGAGCGCATCAACGCGACCGGCGAACTGGACGAGATGCTCGTCTGGGGCGACGACCTGCCGACCGAGGGCGAGAAGGCGCTCGGCGAGGACGTGGGCACCCACTACTTCATCACCGACTGGCCCAGCGAAATCAAGCCGTTCTACATCATGGACCAGGACGACGAGGAGCTTTCGACCGGGTTCGACATGATGCACCCGCGCATGGAACTCGTCTCCGGCGGCCAGCGCGAACACCGCTACGACCGCCTCGTGGAAGGGTTCGAACAGCAGGGGCTTGACCCCGAGGCGTTCGACTACTACACGAAGATGTTCAAGTACGGCATGCCGCCGCACGCCGGATGGGGCCTCGGCGGCGAGCGCCTCATCATGACGATGCTCGGGTTGGACAACATTCGCGAGGCTGTTCTGTTCCCGCGCGACCGGCAACGGCTTTCGCCGTAACGGTCGCGGGGGAGCATGCGGAATCGAAGATTCCGCTCAGTTCCCGCGAGATCGCGAACGTCCGAATCCGTAGACGAAGTGCATCGCTGGACTGGTTATTCGCTTTCTGCCGCTCGTTCGATCAACTCATACGCTTTTTCTCGAAGTTCACCGGTCATGTGCAACCCCTCACTGTCCACGCGACGAACGAGCGACTTTCCTTCTTCAGCGGTCAAGTCGTACTCCTCGGTAGCACGAGCAATGACACCGATAGTACCCGTAACCGTCACACCGAGACCGCTAGCAACCGTTCGAACTCGTTTATCGTCGGAGACGACCGCTCTCTCTGCACTGTTTCCATCGGCTCGAAGCACGTTCGCGATAATCTGAACGTCGCCGTTTACGGTTTCTTCTCCGAGAATCCCTTTCGCTTCGTGTTCCGCCTCTTCGGCTTCACGAAATAGGTCGCTATCCCCTGCCGACATCCCGACACAGTCCTCGGTTATGAAGTTAGCTACGTTGGTTCGGGCAGGTTCAGTGGAAACTTCCGTAAGTACCTCTTTTTCGATACGAATTGAGCGGTCGAAACAGAGCAGTAGATTCAACTCACCGATAGAACCGAGTGCAATGAGTGTCGTCGCATCGACTAAAATCATAGTTCACGAGCGGCGTCAGCATCACCCTCCAAGTCGTCGGGAGACAACTGTGAGGTTAAATTCCGCCGACGAGCGATTTCTAACCACTCTGCTAAGCTAACTCCGGCAATCCGGGCCGCCTCGTTAACCGACACCTCACCGGATTGATACCGCTCGACGGCGACTCGAACCCGAATATCTCGAAGCCCTTCTTGCAGCGCTTTTCGAATCGTCGTGCTTTTGTCTTCCTGTAGCAACTCCGCAACTTCTTCGAGAGTTTTTTTCTCGTCATCCGGGATACGAGCGCTTATCGAGGGCATGTATACGTTGTAGTACATCGTAATCACACATCAATCTACGGCTTTCGTACACATCGAAGACACCGAGCGACGACGACGAACTTTAACCGTTATACGCTATCGCCCGAAAGCGTCGGGTATGAGCGACGAGGTTGGCCGTGCGTTCGTTCCCGGCCACATCACGGGCTTTTTCAGCATTCACGAGGCCGACGACCCCGAACGAGCGGGGTCCCGAGGGGCGGGGCTGACGCTGTCGGAAGGTGTCACCGTGACCATCGAACCAGCCGAGGAGACGGATATCGAACTGAACGGCGAGTTCGCCGCCGTCGAATCCGGGCGGCGAGTGTTGGACGCGCTGGACGAGACGGCGCGCATCTCCGCCGAGACGTCCCTGCCGCTCGGCGCGGGATTCGGCGTCTCGGGCGCGGTCGCGCTCGGGACCGCGTTCGCCGCGAACGACGTCTTCGGCGAGGGACGGTCGGAAAACGAACTCGTGACGCACGCACACACGGCGGAAGTCGCGGCGGGGACCGGACTCGGCGACGTGGTGGCGCAGGCCCGTGGGGGAATTCCCATCCGACTGGAACCGGGGGGACCCGAACACAACCGCCTCGACGGCGTGCCGACGCGGGCGAAAATAGAGTACCTCTCGCTCGGCGAACTGTCCACCGCCGAGGTGCTCTCGGGGAGTACGAGTCGACTCTCGCGTGCGGGCGTGGACGCGCTCGTCGCGCTGGTGAATCAACCGACGCTGGAGACGTTCATGGCCGAATCGAACGGGTTCGCGGAGCGAACCGGCCTGCTGACCGAGGAAGTCAGGGAGGTCATCGACGACGTACACGCGGCGGGCGGGGCCGCCTCGATGGCGATGCTGGGTAAAACCGTCTTCGCGCTCGATTCGGGGCTCTCGGACGCCGGGTACGACGCCTGCGCCTGTCGGACGCACCACGCCGGAGCGACGGTGGTGGAATAACCCGAGAACCGAATCACGGCTGTTTTGCCGTTCCGCTTCGGAGGGGCGCGTATGACCGACGAGGCGGACATTCCCGAGGACCATCCGCGATACCAGTCGCTCCTCACGCGGCATCGAATCGAGGAGGGCGTCGAAAAGGGCATCACGAGCAAGCAGGGACTCATCGCCGAGGGGCGCGGCGAGTCGTTCGACTACCTCATCGGCGAGGAGACCATCCCGAGTGCGGACGAAGCGGAGCGTGCGGCGGCGGCACGACTGCTGCTCGCGGACCACGCCGTCCTCTCGGTGAACGGCAACGTGGCCGCGCTCGTTCCCGGAGAAATCGTCTCGCTCGCCGAGGCCACCGGCGCGGACATCGAGGTCAACCTGTTCGGACGGACGGAAGAGCGCATGCGGGCCATCGCCGACCACCTCCGGGAACACGGTGCGGAGAACGTGAAGGGACTCGCCGCGGACGCACGGATTCCCGGACTGGAACACGAACGGGGGAAGGTGGACGCGGACGGAATCTTCGACGCGGACGTCGTTCTCGTGCCGCTGGAGGACGGCGATCGGGCCGAAGCCCTCGCCGAGATGGGGAAGACCGAAATCGTCATCGACCTGAATCCGCTCTCACGCTCGCCGCGAACCGCCGCGATTCCGATAATCGACAACATCATCAGGGCGGTGCCGAACGTGACGCGACACGCCCGCGAACTCGCGGATTCGACCCCCGAGGAACTGGAGGTCATCGTCGCCGAGTTCGACCGAGAAGCGGCCCTTGACGACGCGGAGCGGGCGATTCGTGATATTTAGTCGTTGAGAGACTCCCGAACCGGTTCGGCCCACGCGGGCCACTCGGGACGCTCCTCGGCCGAAAAGGTGGGGTCGCCGGACATCGCTTTGATGGCCCTGGCGTCGTCCAGACTCCAGACTGCGCCGTCCTCGTGGAATATTCCGCTTATGAGGCCCTGTTTTCGCCGATAGACCTGATAGGCCGGTTTGACCATCAGCGACCAGAAGAAGTTGCCGACACCCGCCCGCTGAATCAACGGCGCGAGCGACGAGTAGTTGGGTGGATTGGTTCCCTGTCCCCGGCGCGGCGGGGAGAGTCGCTGCCATTCCGACAACCAGATGGGACGGCCGAACCGGCGTTCTGCGGCGGTAATCTGTCGGAGCATCCGTCGATACTGCGCTTTGGTGTGGGCGAAGTTCTTGTGACACTGAAACACCTCGCTTCCCCACTCGCGGTACTCTTCGTTGTTGGGAATGTTGGTCGAACCGACCGACAGCGGAACGGTCCCTTGGTGGCTCGACAGCGTTCGGAACATCGCCTCCGAGAATCGCATCTTCCACGGCCGCCAACCCGGTTCGTTGATGAGTTCGATGGCGAGCAGGCGGGAATCGTCGCGGTAGCGCTCCATGAACCGCCGGATGAACCGCCGCGGGAGGTGCCATCGGTTCGAGTGTTCCATGATTCCCCGTGACGGCGAGAACACCGGGCGAGCGGTGAGCGGGTCGTCGTTCGTCAACTGGTGGTTCGTGGGGTTCGTTCCGATACCCTCGAAGATGCCGAGGAGAACCCGCAACCCGTGATTCGCCGCCGTGGTCAGGAAGTGTTCGAGTCGAAGCCAGAACCGCGTCGGCTCCCGTCGCCACGCCTCGAAACTCAGCCACACACGCAAGGCGTTCAGGTTCAACCGACTCGCATAACAGAGGTCGCGTTCGATGACGGCGGAATCGTAGCCGTGCCACATCTGAAACGTGTTGTACGCTCTGGACGGGAAGTAGATGGCTCCGCGGACGTCCACCGGGGCGTCCGCTTCGTCGTTCGTTGCGCCGTCACCGGGCAGGCAGTCGAGGTTGCTCGTGGTCTGCCGCCCCAAATCTCCCGTCACGCCGATACCGCAGGCTACCGCACCGAGTCGAAGCACCGCTCGCCGCGTTCGGTTTCGTTCCCCCATCCGAACACCCAACCAACCAATCCACTCCGTGAACCATACCGTTTGTGTACGATTTCTGTGGATTCACCGGTGCACTCACCGTCGGTCGAAACATTTAGACGGCGGTATTCGTTTCATCGAACGTGAAAGAACAGGAGCAGGTCTCGGCGTTCGTGGCCGACCACGACTTGGGGAGCGATCCGGCGTATCGAATACTCGATTTGGCGGCCGAAGTCGGTGAGATAGCCGCCGACGCGACAAAATCGACCGAGTGGGGTGAGAATCCGGAGGCGCTCGACGTGAAGCGGGACGAAATCGGCGACGCGCTGTTCTCGTTGCTCGCGGTGGCGGACGCACTCGAAGTGGATGCAAGCGAGGCGTTGGACGACGCGCTCGAAAAATATCGGCGACGGATTCGGGAGACGGGAAACGCGAGTTCGGGGGAGGAGTAGGGTCGAAACGGACGGTTACATCGGAAGCCGTTCTCGGGCGAACCGCTTGAGGAGCGGGATGTCCTCCCAGTGGAGGAGCTTCATGATGCCGCGGAGCTTGCCGTTGTTCGCGTTCGCACGCGAACTGTGGGTGAGCTGTTTGAGGTCACGAATGAGCGTGTCGTAGCGCTCGTTCTCCGCGAGGTAGAGGAGCTGTGTCATCACCAGTCGCGTCCGCATCTGCGGGGCGACGTCGCCGTGCCAGAGCTTGTCGTAAATCGACATCTTCTCCGCGGAGGTGTCCGACGCGCTGGTCATGAAACACCGGTCGGCGGTTATCGCCGCCGCGCGGGCGGACTTCATGCCGGTGTGAATCCCTTCGCCCCAGAGCGGGTCGATGGTCGGCACGGTGTCGCCGATGGCCATGAAGTTGTCCGTGGAGAGGCCGCCGGGCATCTGGATGTGGGCGGACCCGCGGTGCTGTTTTCCCTCCAACCGCTCCGCGTTCTCGAAGCGCGGGTCGGTGTCCAACCAGTGTTGGAGGTAGTCGTCGATTCCCATGCCCTCCTTGGCGTAGTCGTGGTGGCTCTCGTTCTGGATGTAACAGAGGCCGACCTTCGCCGTGTCCTCGCCGGTGTGGAAGATCCACGAGTAGCCGCCCGGCGCGAGGTTGTGGTCGAGTCGCAGCATCATCGCGTCGGTGAGGTCGGCGTAGCCGTCGGGGTCCACGTCGACGCCTTCCATCTCGAATTCGACGCCGATGGCCTGATTCTCGCGTTTCAGGTTGCTCACGCCGAGGCTCTTCGCGAGGGGCGCGCTCGGGCCGGTGGCGTCGATGACGATGTCGCCGTACACCTCTTGGTCCCCGGCGTAGCGGACGCCGACGATTTCGTTGCCGCTCATGATGGGCTTCGAGACGCGGGCGCCGAACCAGTATTCGGCACCCTCGTCCCGTCCGTCGGCCACCAGAAACCGCTTGAAGTCCGCGAATTCGAGGACTGCACCGGGTTGCGATTGGACGAAGTGTTCGCTCGGCGATTCGAGGACCACGTTGTCGGTGTAGTTCATCACCACGTCGTCCGGAATGCCGAAGGCCGCCATCATCGAGGAGAACGTTCCGGCGGTGGACTTGTTGCTCTGCCGCGGGAACGTGTCTTCCTTTTCGGCTTCGAGGACGACGACGTCGTAGCCTCGCTGGGCCAAGTCCCGCGCACACTGTGCGCCCGCGGGACCGGCACCCGCGATGATAACGTCGAAATGCTCGCTCATGCCATCACCCTTCGGTCGAAGAGCGAGGTTCGTTGCTCCGCCGTTCCGGTCGCTCTAACTGACGAGGGGTCGGCCGCCGTTCGGCCGTCGGTCGCGTCGCAAATCCGGCCAGTGTCGAGGGAGTCGGGTAAAACGGTCGCCGCGGCGGGGGAGTACCCGACACCGCTGACGACAGTGCGTATCTCCGCAGTCATCTCTATCCATTCTTACCGGCCACGTCATAAAAAACAGACGCAAACGGCCGCGAGAAACGGATTTGGTCGTGCGATGTAGGTCAGAAATTGAACGGAGATCGTCGCGAAATATCGACGCAAAACGGGACGGGTCGCTATCGAGGCGAGCGAAAACGGGAGAACCGAGCCGACGAGAACCGGACCGTGATTCAGTAGAACTCGCGCACGAGGTCCATCGCGTCGTCGGGTGCGCCGTCGGGAATCTCGGACATGTTGCCCTCGATACCGTGGAGTTCGCTGTACGGGACGCTGTCCTCGTCCTGATAGATGACGCCCTGATACTCCTTGCTGGCGTCGAGAATCTTGTCCTTGGCCGCGTCGTAATCCGAGGAGTCGTGGCCCTCGTCCGCGAGGTCGACGATGGAGTCGCGGAAGTAGTCGTACGTGTCCACGTCGTTGAACGTGACGCACGGCGAGAAGACGTTCACGAAGCCGAAGCCGTCGTGTTCGATGGCCTTCTGGACGATTTCGGCGTGACGCTGTGCGTCCGTCGAGAACGACTGTGCGATGAACGTCGCGCCCGCCGAGAGGGCGAGCGCGAGCGGGTTGACCGGCGGCTGTTTCGGGCCTTCCGGCGTCGTGCTCGTCTCGAAGTCCTCGCGGCTGGTCGGCGAGGCCTGTCCCTTCGTCAGTCCGTAGATGCGGTTGTCCATGACGACGTAGGACATGTCCACGTTCCGGCGCACGGCGTGAATGAAGTGACCCACACCGATGGAGTAGCCGTCACCGTCGCCGCCCGCGACCATCACTTCGAGGTCGGGGTTGGCGAGTTTGACGCCGGTGCCGACCGGGAGCGCACGTCCGTGCACGCCGTGAATCGCGTAGGAGTGCATGAACGTGCCTATCTTACCGGAACAGCCGATACCGGCGACGACGAAGGTGTCGTCCGGGCTGTTACCGGTTTCGGCGAGTGCCTTCATCATCCCGTTCATCGTCCCGAAGTCACCGCATCCGGGACACCACGTCGGTTGCTTGTCCGACTTGAAGTCGGTGAATCGAACCTCTGAACTCATGCTTCTATCTCCTGTCCGAGTTTCGCTTTGATGTCTTCGGCCAACTCGTCGGCCTTGAATCGAATACCGTTGTACTTGTTTATCCGCTCGACACGGGTAAGTGCGTCGTGTTCGAGAACGTTCGCGAACTGCCCGGTCGCGTTACACTCGACCACGATGACGGTGTCCGCTTCCTCGATGTCCTCGGTGAGATCCGGGCGCGGGAAGAGATACGGAACCGAGAGGAACCGAACGCTCACGTCGTCCGCTTCGAGGAAGTCGAGGGCTTCGCGCATCGGCCCTTCGTTCGACCCCCACGAGATGACGAGCGTGTCGGCGTCTTCGTCGCCGAACTCGCGCGGACTCCAATCCTCTTCTTCCTGTGCCGTTTCGACCTTGCGGTTTCGCTTGTCGACCTGCTCGACACGGATTTCGGTGTCCTCGGTCCGGCGACCGAGCGCGTTGTGTTCGAGACCGGTGGACATGTGCGCACCGCCCTTGGTTCCGGGGAACGCGCGGGGGCTGACGCCGTCGGCAGTCGGGAAGTGAGGCTGGAAGCGGTCCTGCTCGTCCGTCCACGCCTCGATGTCGTCCTCGTCGACGATGTTCCCGCGTTCGATTTCGACCGCGTCCATATCGAACACCTCGGGCGAGAACGTCTGTTCCGTGACGGCCATCGAAAGGTCCGCGAGCAGGAAAACCGGCGTCTGGTACTTCTCGGCGAAGTTGAAGGCCTCGACGGTCTTCTGGAAACATTCGGCGACGTTCGTCGGTGCGACGACGAACCGCGGAATCTCGCCGTGCCCACCGTACAGCGTCATGTTCAGGTCGCCCTGTTCCTGTTTGGTCGGCATCCCGGTCGAGGGACCGGAGCGCATCACGTCGCAGATGACGAGCGGCGTCTCGCTCTGTGCGACGAGGCCGAACGTCTCGGTCATCAGGTCGATACCCGGTCCGGACGTCGCCGTCATCGAGCGTGCGCCCGCGCGCGCCGCGCCGAGCGCCATGTTGATGGCCGACAGTTCGTCCTCGGCCTGCATCACGGTGCCGCCGAAGTGTTCGATTCGACCCGTGAGGTACTCCATCACGTTGGTCGCCGGCGTGATGGGGTAGCCGGAGTAGAAGCGACAGCCAGCGACGAGTGCACCCATGCCGATCGCCTCGTCACCGTTGAGCAGGACGTAGTCGTTGTCCGTCGTTTCCACGTCGTACTCGAAGTCGTGGTCGTACTCCTCTTGGACGTACTCCTGCCCGAGACGGGCGGCTTCCTTGTTGTTCTCGACGATGGACTCACCCTTCGCGCCGAACTTCTTGTCGAGCGCGCTGTCGAGGTTCTCGATGGGGAAGTTCGCCACTTCACACGCCGCGCCGAGCGCGACGGTGTTTTGCATGATGGTTCCGCCCGCGTCCTTTGCGAGACTGCGAAGCGGAACGGCCAATCCGATCATCTCCTCGGGGATGTCGACGTCCTCCATCTCCGTTCGCTCCCCGTCGTAGATGATCACGCTGTCTTCGTGAAGTTCGTCGAGGTTTTCGTCGATGGTCCGCTGGGTTAGTGCTACAAGGATGTCCAGTCGGTCGACGACGCTCTCGACTCGGTCTGTAGACGACCGGATCTTGTACGCGGTGTACCCTCCTCGAATACGGGACGCGAAGTCCTTCGAAGTGAAGACATGTCGGCCCGCACGGGAGAGCGCTTGCGCAAAGATTTTCCCGGTCGAATCGATTCCATCGCCGGCTTCGCCGCCGATGGCCCAGTTCAGGTCTTGCATCACTGCTACGTTACCCGGTGGCAAATCAAAAGCCTTCTGAAGCGGAGTCGGCGAAGCGACAAGGAATTTGGTTCTTACGGCCGACGATCCACCTATGGATGGTACCGAAGTCGAAGTGAAAGCCGTGAGAAATGTCGGGGAAGGGACCATCGTGCTGGAAATCGAGTCGCCGCCGGAGTTCGACGCCCGGCCCGGACAGTTCCTACAGGTCGCCGGAACCGTCGATGGTGAGCGGGTCACGCGTCATTACACCCTTTCCTCGCCCGACGCGGACGGGACGTTCGAGATCACGGTGGGTGTCGACCCCGAAGGAGACCTCAGCCCGTGGCTCGCGGAACGCGAGGCCGGAGAGACCGTGACCGTCGCTGGCCCGTTCGGCCGCTCGTACTACGAAGGGGAGTCCCGCGTCGTTCTCCTCGCGGGCGGGCCGGGCGTGGGGCCGGTGGTCGGAATCGGCGCGCGCGCGCTGGCCGACGGAGGTGACGTGACCATCGTGTACCGCGACGACGAACCGGCCCACGAGGGGCGACTGCGGGAACTGGAGGCCGACGGCGCGACGGTACTCGTCACCGAGGGGTCGCTGACCGAAAGCGCGGCGGTGCGGGACGTCCTCTCGCGGGCGGACGGGCAGGTGTTCGTGTACGGGTTCGCGGATTTCCTGTCGGAGGCACACGAGGTGTTGGCGGCGACGGGACACGACCCGGACGACGCGAAGGAGGAGAACTTCGGCTGACGTCCCAAAAAACAATACCCTTTTATCACACCGTGAAAATAACCCTCACTCAATGGGTCTCAGATGTTCGCTGATAGGACACGATTACGGCGAGTCCGAAATAGAGCGAGAGCGCGAAGAGCAGGGTAACGAAGTCATCGTGACGGTCCGAGAGTTCGCGGAGTGCCGACGCTGTGGGAACGAGAAGGTCGTGAGCGAGAACAAGGAGGTGACGGCGATAGAGGAACCGGAACCGACGCCGGAACCCATCGAGAGCAGGTCGGCGGACCGGCGGGCGAAACCACCGGCCGAGACGGAAATCATCGACTCCTCTCCGACCACGGAATTCGAATCGGAATCGGAACCCGTGACGTTCAACGACGACGACTTCGAACCGCCGGAGAGCGCCGAGGACGACGACGGCGTCATCCTCGAAGACGCCGAAGACGAGGTGGAAGACGACGGCGAACGCGGACACGGCGAGTGGCCCGACGCGGACGATACGAACGCGGGAGACGAAACGAACGAACCCGCGGAGTGGCCGGATACGGGCCTCGAAGACGAGGGGTTCGACGCACAGGTCGGCGACAGCAGCGACGCGGAAGTGAGCTTCGGCGGGAGTTTGACCCCCGAAAGCGCGCCGGCGATGGACGATGACACCGAGTTCGTGGAAGCCGAACCGCGCGAAGAGACGGGATTCGTTCGGACCACGCGACCCAGCCCACAGACTGATACCGGTTTCACGCGGGCGCGGGAAGCGCCGAAACCCGACCAAGCCTCGAATTCGAGCGCCGATGCTGAACTCGTTTGCCCCGAATGTGGACAGTTCGGCGGATCAGCGTCCGGGTCTTCGCTTCGCGCGGGCGACATCTGCCCCGAATGTCGGAAGGGATACCTAAGCGAACAAGAGTAGACGCGACGCGAAAAGAGTAAACATCCACCCCTCCAATCTGGGGCCAACTCATGAAAGAATACAAAATGCGACGCGGTGAGCATCTCGAAGACCGAATGCCGGACCTGAAAGCGAGCATCGAGGACTATTTCGGTCCCGTAACGGCGACGGAGGAGTTCAACGGACACGACCTCTACGTCGTCGAGGAACCCGACAACCCGGTGTTCAAGCGAATCGTCGCCGGTGCGGCGTCCTACAGCGGGAAGAAGGACAAACTCGCCGTGGACTTCCAAGAGCGTCCCGCGGAGGACGTCATCGCGGAAGGTAACGCCGACGCCGCCGCCGACGCGGTGAGCAAGAAAAACGAGTTCCTCCTCGAAGCGACCGGCCGCGACGCGAAGGCACGCCGTGACTCGCTGAAGCGGACCGTAGAAGACGACGCGGATACGCCGGACAGCGTCTAATTCCGACCGAGTTTTGTTCGACTGATGCTGACACTGGTAGGTGTGACGATGAGTTGGTCGTCACCTTTCTGAACGATATCGCCGTTGACTTCGCGGGCGACCTGTTGCAGTTCGTCCGTGATACGCTCGACGGTGGTATCCTGCGTTCGAAGTCGAGTGATATCGGCGATGACGATGTCGCCGTCGTACACGGCGTCCTTGATGTCGATGACGTCCTGCTGGCCTTGGATTTCCGCGATGTGAACGCTCACGCGCGATTCGTCGGGCGCGGCATCGAAGTCGTCCAAATCTAGCTCGACGTAATCCCCGGCGCCTCCGGAAGGAGCGTCGCCGAGAATCTTATCCATGAATCCCATAGAACTACGGGGCCATCGAACGAGTATAGTTCTTACGTCAGACGGCGCGTACGAAAACCCGGCGGCGGCAGGCAGAACAGTTCTAACGAGCATGTATTGTGACAAATTAAGCACGAAAATAGTGTAAGAGAGTACCGAATAACTCCAACGAGCCGACGGGTGAAACCGGACCGTTCGGCGGGAGTGTCGATTTCGATATCGGCGGGTTCGAGCGACGTGCGACTCGCTCGCCGGAAAACGGACTTTTTTCGTCGGGGGCTGTGTCCCCCGGTTCATGACGTTCAGCATCTGTGTCAGGGAACGGTACACCGACGAGGAGGGAACGGATCGGACGCGGTTCGGCGTCGCGGTCACGACACGACTCCCAGCGGTCGGAACGCTCTGTCCGTTCGCCAGCGAGAACGGAGCGATCGCCACCCAAAGCCTCGTCAACGTCGAACTCGGACGAAAGGGAATCGAATACGTGGACGACGGACTCGCCATCGAGGACGCTCTCTCGGCGCTCCTCAACGCCGACGACGGGGCGGAAAACCGCCAACTCCACGGCATCGACGCGGACGGAACGTTCACCTTCTCCGGCGAGGAGTGCAACGGTTGGTACGGCCACGAGAGCGGCGAGAACTACACCGTCGCCGGGAACCTGCTGACCGGCGAGTCCGTCGTCGCCGAAACCGCGCGAGCGTACCGCGAGAGTAAGGACGAGGACCGACCGCTGGCAGAACGACTCATCGACGCGTTGGCCGCGGGGCAGGCCGAGGGCGGGGACAAACGGGAAGCGTTGCGCGTCCAAAGTGCGGCGCTCCTCGTGGAGACGACGGAGACGGCGGAGACGGACGGGAGGGACCCCTACTACAACGATTTGCGCGTGGACGCCACCGAAACGCCGATAGCCGACCTGCGAGAGGCGTATTCGCTCGCGAGCGAGGGGTTCGATGCCGCCGTGGAGCGCTACGAGGCGGCGCGGGACATGGACGAACGTGACGAGTGATTCCGAACAGCCGTGTCGGCTCTCCGTAGGTCGCTGAACCGTCGGTATCCGACCCGAGTCGGTCCAAACGGGTGGGTTTATGCACGAGACGAACGCACGTCGGATCATGGAAGTCAAATCTCGCCACCATCTCCGAAGCGACGAGGTTCGAGAGATAGAAACCGCGCTCGAAGACAGCCTCGGCGTCGAACTGAACGCGGACACCTACGAACTCGTGGAGTTGGAGGACTCGGAGTTCGACATCGTGCTGGTCGACGGGGAACCGACGGTCGTCTACGTGGAGGAGGAACCGTTTCTCACCGTGCAGGGTGCGAACTCATACCCGCCGACGAAACGAGTCGTCACGGTGGACGCGGGTGCCGTCTCGTTCGTCAGCGACGGCGCGGACGTGATGCGGCCCGGCATCGTCGAAGCGAACGACGACATCGAACCGGGCGACTTAGTCACCATCGCGGAGGAGACGCACGGCAAGGTCCTCGCCATCGGACGTGCGAAAACCGACGGCGACGAGATGGTCGGCGATTCGGGGAAGGTCGTCGAATCGATTCACTTCGTCGGCGACGAACTGTACGAGTTCGTGATCTAAATCCGGGGTGGCACAAAGGGCAAGTGAGGGGGCGTCGAAGGAACTAGCATGTGGGGTTCCCGGCGGAACCGGGAGAAAAAGTCAGTCATCTGCATCGCGTGTGGCGACGCCGTTCGTCGCTCCGCGGCCCGCGAGTACGACAAGGAGGGAAATCGCTGGGAGCGCAACGGGAAGACGTTCGAACACCTCTGTAAGGCGTGTCACCGCGAACTGTGTCATCAACCACGCGACGAACTGGAGGGGTTGTTGGTGGACATCGACGCGGGGGGTGTCGAGCAGATGGAATTTCTGGCCCGGTACGAAACGGCCGTCAAAGACCGTTACGGCCCACTGGGAGAACGGGAAGGGTAGTCAGTCGATACGCCTAACTTCCCGAGACCCTTACCAGCGGCCATGACGAGCGATGCACAGGCCGAGGCGGGAACCGCCGAAGGCCAAGGGCCGGTCGAAATCTCCGAGGACCTCGCCGAGCGACTGGACAGCAAGCGCGAAACGCTGTTCGAGAAGTTCGAAATCAGGGACGGGTTTCCGGGGGCCGTGATGACCGAGGCGGAGAAGCGAACGGAGAACATCCAGCAGGAGATTCAGGACGAGGCCGACGAGCGAACCGACCTGCGGGACATGACGACGTGGACGACGGATCCCATCGACGCACAGGACTTCGACGACGCGATTTCGGTCGAAGAGCGCGACGACGAGTACGTCCTCTGGGTCCACATCGCCGACGTGACCCACTACGTTCACCCCGAATCGAACATGTGGGAGGAGGCGGTCAAACGCGGGAACACGGTGTACCTCCCCGGGTACACGATTCACATGCTGCCGCCGATGCTCGCGGAGACGGTCTGTTCGCTCGTCCCGAACGAAGACCGCCTCGCACACACCGTCGAGATGCACCTCGACAAGGAGAACCTCTCCTACGAGACCATCGACATCTACAAATCCGTCATCCAGAGCGACGAGCGACTCACCTACTCGCAGGCCGAGGAGCGACTCGACGACGAGGATGCGCCGCTTCACGAGGAGTGTAAACTCTCGTTCGAACTCGCGGACCGGATGCACGAACAGCGGAAGGAGGACGGCAGCCTCGTCCTGAACCCGCGACGCGACCGCGCCCACACCATCATCGAGGAGTCGATGCTGAAGGCGAACAAGGCCGTCACGCACGAACTGATGTGGGGCCGCGGCGTCGAGGCGATGTACCGCGTCCACCCGCAACCGACGCCCGACGAGTGGGGGAAGGCGCTGCAGGAGATTCAGGATTTGAACGGCGTCTCGATTCCGGGCAGCACGTGGGACGACCCGCGGATGGCCGTGAACGCCACGCTCGAGGACGCACCGGGGCGACAGCTCGACAAAATCCAGTGGGCCGTGATGAAGGTGATGCCCCGCGCCCGCTACATGAGCGACCCGTTCGGGGGGCACCACGCGCTGAACTTCGAAATTTACGGCCACTTCACCAGCCCGATCCGACGACTTTCGGACCTCATCAACCACTGGATCGTCTACACGAACGACGTGCCGGAGGACCTCGTGGCGCTGTGTGACCGCGCCAGCGACAAACAGGCCGACGCCGAAGCCTGCGAGCGCGAATACAAACAGTTCCTCGAAGAGGTCGGCCTCGACCCCAACGCGGTCAACAACCGCGGTATCGAAATCGTCGAAGACGACGAAGACGACGAAAACGAGGGCTGAAGCGGTCGGACGGCTGATTCCACGCTTTTATCCATGTTCCCCGACTCGCGCACCGTCCTCGAATCGAACTGTTCGCGGTGTCCCGAACTCGTCGAGTGTCGAAACCGTATCTCCTGGGGGACCGGCCCGCTTTCTGCCGACGTGATGGTCGTCGGCGAGGCACCCGGCGCTGGAGAACCGGACGCCGAGCGGTGGCAGGGCGGCAACTGGACGGGGATGGCCTACACCACGCGCCACTCGGGGCGCAAAATCCGGTCGTTGTTTGCCGACCTCGGCCACGAGGCGTACTTCACGAACGCCGTGAAGTGCTTCCCCGAGGGAGACGACGGGTCGAATCGGGAGCCGCACGCTGGGGAGTTGGAGAACTGTTTCGACCACCTGCGAACCGAAATCGAACGAGTCGGCCCCTCCGTCGTCGTCTCGACGGGAAAGTCCGCCACCGAAACCGTCCTCGGTTTCGAGTCGATTCCCGTGGACGGCTTCCTCGACCGGGTGCTGTCACCGGTCGAGTGCGAACGGCTCGGCGTGACGCTGTTGCCACTCTTACATCCATCCTACGAAAACATCTGGCGTGAACGACTCGGTTACGACCGGTCGGGGTACGTCGCTGCCATCGAGTCCGAGCTCACGGCTCTCGTTTGATCACTCGTCTGCAGGGGCCGCTCCGGACGTACCCGACGTCGAAGTCGGGTCATCCGCGATTCGAATCCATCCGTCGCTTTCGTACGTAATCTCGTAGCCACGGTATCTGAACACCGCTTTGCCACCGTCTCGAATCTTCCCATCGACCCGCTGTCGGAACAGCGAGTCGAGTGCGTCCGGGTCCACGGCGTCGTACAGGCGCGGCCCGATGTCGTTGGGTGATGACGTGCCCTCGTGCTCCGCGATCGCGTTGACGACGGCGGTACTGGGCCGTTCACCGTCCTGCAAACGGTAGGAAGTATGTTCCATTCCAGTACCTGCTTTAAGATTCGTCAATGGATAAGTATGTCGGATAAATCTGTGTAAATCGGATTCTAAAGATAGAATTTCCGCGATTTAGAAATAATCTCCTCGGTGTCACTCCGAGACGGACTTCTCCCCGAAATGGTCGAAGGGTCGGCTGTGCTCGTTTTTGACCAGCACTTCGTTCACGACGTCCAATCCGATTTCATCGAGTTTCCGGGCGACAGCGGTCACGTCGTCACGGGTCCGTGCGACCGCTTCGACGTGGAGGTTCTCCACACCGGCCATGATCTCCGTGACGTTGACGACTCCCGACGCGTCGAGCGCTTTTTCGCCCAACTCCTCGCGGTCGGGAATCGGCGCGGTGCAGATGAAGAGGACTCGAAGCGGAAATCCCGCGTCGTGGTAGTCGATTTTGAGATGGTAGCCGTCGATGACGCCCTTCTCTTCGAGTCGTTGGAGTCGGTTACCGACGGTGCTGGCGGAGACGCCCACCGCATCGCCGATTTCGGTCGTCGTCACGTTACGCGCGTCCTGTTGGAGCAGGTGAAGGATGCCCCGGTCAACGTCGTCGAGTGTGTCGTGGCTCATTGCTGTCGTCTGTAAATGGTCTCTCGGTTTTCGGTCCTAAAAAGTCGGCACGCGTTCGAGATGACAAACTTTCGTGGGAGGAATGGCCGAAACACGGCGAGAAGCCAACTCGCCACCAGAGCCTCCGGCACCGTCGAACACTTGCCAAGTCCGTCACACCCGGGCTTCGGGCGTATTTCATACGAGTACCGCTATCGGCTTTATTATATTCCATCTAATCCGGATACGGCGGGCGAGAACTGGGTGAAACGGTCGTCGAATCGAAGTCGAGGGTTCATTCGGATTCCGGGTTTCAGGCCGGTTTTCGCGGGGTTTTAGGGTGTGAAACGGTGAGGAAACCGACATATGGTGGGGGAGCGGGCGACTCACTGGAGAGCGACGACCGCCATCGGAACGGCGTCCCGGAGGGAGCGAATCTCACTTCGACTCGGTATCCTCGAACGGACGGCCGAACGACTCCGTAAAGCCGACGTTGAGCTACACATCGTTTCTGAGGGCCTCGTCATCGGTGCGGACGAAGAAGACCCCTACAGCGTGCACTGTTCCAGCTTCTCGGTGTCTTCGGGGAATTGGAGGCGAACATCAAGCGCCAGAACATCCGCGAGGGTATCGCCGCTCGGCAGGAGTCCCACGAGTACCGCCACGGCCCGGCTCCGATCGGGTTCGAGAAGCGGAACGGGAAGCTCGTCGAGAGTGCGGACTACGACCGCGTCTGTACCGTGCTCGACATGGTAGCGCGGGACGATATGAGTCAGCGAAAAGCAGCGGACGAACTCGATTCGTCACGCCGGACGATTCGGCGTGCGGTCGAAGAACGAGGAAAATTATATGGGCTGGTTTAGTTAGTGATTCGATGTTCTGGTGAACCCTTCAGAGTTTGACAAAAGCATAGCGCTGAATAAGAGAGTGTATTCAGCACTCGTTTGCCGCTGTTTTTCACGCTCTCGATGGCTAACCATTCAACTGACAGGCAGATGTAGATACAAAGAAGTGGTCAAGTAGGTTTGTAGTCACGGCTCACAAATACTAACTCAATGTGATCGATATTTGTGTGGTCCTCTATAACCTGTTTTACTTCTGGGTCGTCGAATTCCTTCGGATTGGCCGTCGTCAATTCGGTAAACCCTTCAACATTAGAGGCAATATCATGTGCATCAAGTATCATCCGCATGTCTTCTTCTTCGCCTCGTTCGACAAGCATCTGGAGTCGATCCTGAATATCATTGTATGATTTGAAACGCAACCACCCATTCATACGCTCGTATAAGGCAGATTGTCGGGCTTTCGCCCTAGCCTCAAGATCACGGATGACATCACGTAGACCTCTTGTCACTATGTGTACTTCCTGTCCTGCTTTTCCAGTATAGAAATCTTCTAGGTATCTCCATGCTGGGTTCTTCCGGCGGTTGATTTGCCCCCTAATCTTCTCTATATTTTCATCCGTCAATTGACCTTCGAACGTGCTAGTGACATTCTGTATATGATGGAGTATCGCTTCTTTGTGTTTCTTGATAATCTCGTCTCGTCGTCGATGGTATACCTCTTCGACTTCTCGTGTAGCGTAGTAATCTGTATCGCCAGTGTGGATGTATTTTCGACAAACCCGGTGCTGGGGATCACTTAAGAAGATATATCCAAGAGTGATGCTCTTGTCCAAGAAAGCGTTATCTGCCATTTCAGTGATCGTTAATTTCGTCGAGGATTGTCTCGTTGTATGAATCAGCAAGGCGATCCATCATTCCCGATTCTTCTCTGTGCTGGAGTGCGTCCTGCCGCTTTCGTTGAATTCTATCTCCGAGCTCGTGCAACGTATCTTCTTTATCTTCCTGCCATTCAACGAGGCGCTCATCAGGAATATTATCGTTGTGTTTGAATCTGAGTACAGTCTTTGCAAGACCCTCGATGAACAATTCTGTGAATTCTAAGAGAGATCGTGGACTATGCCCTTGCTCGTGCAGAAGACGAATTGTATCATCCCATTCGAGATAGGTATAATGGATCTCTTGATATTCATCTGATGGGAAAGTCCCTAGCATCCGATCTAGGTGATCCTCAATTACTGATTTCTGCTTACTACCAAGGAATTTGGTGAGAGTTCGCTGCTCGTCATCGATAGCGAACTGCGCTAAATACCATCGGAGATCGCCATATGCTTCGATAAAATCGTCAGGACGGAAGTTTTTGTACTGGTACTCCTCCAGTTCATCGACGGTCTTATCTCCATGTTTACCGATGACATCTTGAACGGCGCGAAAGACATCGTCTTTGAGATCTGCGTCCAGATGATCAAAATCCGTTTCACTGATTTGATCAGCTGGATAATATGAGTAGCCGAACGTTTTATCTGAGCGAGGCCGATGCGCAACGGAGGTGTTCAAGTCTGCTTCAGAAAGTGTTTTCCCATATTTATACCAGTAAGTGGGTAGGAGAACGTCTCGGTTGTACTCGGAGCGAAGCTCCCTATCAACGAGTACGCATAATTTGTGCGTATTAGTCCGGCCCGTTTCTTTATTATCTTGTTTATCCCGGGCTAAAAGGACATGATACAGAAGATACTCTGGAGGCCCTAACTCACCGAACTCGTCGCTGTTGGCCTCTGCACTCATTGTGATCCTCTTAGCCTAGACGGAGTGGGGTTAAGTAATTGTTCGTGTTACTATCGACACCAAAAATCGGCAAAATGGTCTATGACGAAGACATCACCTCAATTACGTTGTGGGGGGTTGCGCTCCCACACCTGCCGCAAGCGTGCTTGAACGTCTGATTTTTCGGGTCTTCATCCGGATTCGTGAACCAGTTGGATTCGACCCGCCGAACGGTGACCGCGTGACACCCACAGCAGACGACTCGGGCCTGCATCACAGAAATCGACACCACGCCACCTCCTCGTCGGGGAAAACTCGCGTGTGAACGATGTTCGTGGGGTTCCCTCGTTTCGTCGAGTGAGTCGCGTCCATCCAAGTGACGCGACCAACAACGCGTTCAAGGTCCCGAGCGCGGATGAACCGCGTTTTCTGGATGGGTTTTGGGAGCGTCGGATCGTAGACGACGAAGAGGTACACCGCGTCGTCCTCGACCAGCCGTACGTGGTCCGGGAGCCACAACCGATACCGGCCGCGTCGTCGCCCGCTCGCCGTCTTCGTCCATTCGAGACAGCCTTTGATTTGCACCTTCGTTCCGTCCGCCTCCATCAGGTCGATGGCGTTCGAAACGTCGAACTCGAGGTACGGGTCCTACTCGGCGTGGAACGTCGCGTCGAAGTAGCTATCGCGAACGAGTTCCATCGGGGGCGGTTGCAGAAGTCTTCCTCGAAGTTCTTTCGCGAGCGAAGCGAGCGGGCCGACGACTGAGCGGAACGGAGTGAAGCGAAGGAGGAGTGCTTTTGGTCCAGCTTTTACAGGGAACCAGCAAGAGCGATGGCTGGTGCCATCGCTCTTGCCTGTGACCGTCGTAAAAGGTGGGAGTGGACTCGCCGGGAAGTGGAGTGGCGCGTCGTGATTGCTTCCTGCGTCTGTTCTTCGATCTTTCGCAGATTTCTCAATGTCATTGTTACTCAGGTAGGTGCTCTTTCCGCACATCCATCTTCTCGCGGTTGCTCCGCACGTCGTAGTGCTTGTACAGAACATCCAACGAGACGTTCATCCGCTCCGAGACGACCTCAGGCGGAGTGCCTTCTCTCAGGTGATCCGAAATCGCGCCACGACGGAACGAGTGAGGCCCACGCTTGCACGGGCACTGTTCGGGGTTTCGCGTTCCCTCGCACTCCTCGATGTCGCGGCCGACCGGACACTCTCCGGTGTACTGGCAGGGTCGAGTCGCCCGGTAGCAGTTATCGGTTATTGTCGTAACGTGGGGACGACCGTACCGAGTCGTTAGCAGTGGCTCACGGCCGTTTTCGTCGGTCTTATCGAGCCGCCGCTCCGCAATGTAGTCCTCGATAATCTGGTACCACCTCGGTCCGAGGTAGATCCATCGCTCTCCATCTGCTCCGTTTTTCAGGTAAGTTCCCGAATCCGGGCGATGTTCAAGCACGATAGCCCGCTCGTCCGGTCGCAGATCGTCCACGTCGAGACTGTGGAGCGCTCCGCGACGCATCCCGGTTCTCCACAGGATTGCGACCATTGCGTGCATCCGACCCGCGTAGTCGAACCTGTCGAAGTGTTCGAGCATCCGCTCGACACGATGGGTCTCGATGACTACGTCACTCGATTCGGCCCCGTCGGGAAGCTCCGGCGCATGCAGCTGCTCGGCGAGTCCATCGCGTACCGCATCGATGTCCGCGAGCCACTGGAGGAAGACGCGTACTGTCGTCAGTTGCTTCTGCAGCGTGATCGGCGCGATTTCGTCGCGTCGCCACGCTACGAAGTCCGACAGCGTCCTCCCCGAGAGAACCGTCGTATCGTCTATCCCTCGCTCGTCGAGGAAGTCGAGCAGATGGCCTAACCTCGTCACGGCGTTGTTGTACGTCGAATCACGCCACGACGGTGCCATGTACGCGAGGAACCGCTCGACGCCTTCCTCGGGATCGAGGGGCTGAAGCTCAGCGCTCATCGCACGCGGTTTGTCCCGCCTGTGCGGTGACGGCAGGCTTTTGCCTCACGCTTCCATCGTTGTGAACGGGGACCCCGTTGCTTGCAGGCTCTTGGTCCCCTTTCATGCTTCTGTGGTGGCTTCTGGTTCCTTACGTGATAGTGTAGTTCGATCCGACACAAACGGCGTCCCGTTCGCTAACCTGATAGCTTCACGGATGTACTGTGCGCGGCTCATACCCTGTTTATCAGCCTCATAGTCGATTTCTTGAACCATCTCCATTGGCATCGAGACAGTTACTTGCACTGATAGCGACATTCATCATTCACTCAACTCTCTAATTGCTTAAGTGTTTCTTATCTCTAAGAGAGGTATTATCTATATATTCGTACAACAGGTAAAATAGATAATACGTGTAAGAATGTCTAATTCTTCAACATTATGGATTTGAGAAGAGTAATACACTTCTTAACCCGCAGAACTTTAGTCAGTTGATGAATCACTAACTATCAATGGCCAAACCGAGTTTCAATATCGACGATGAAGTAGAGGAATGGGTCTCAAGTCGATTGATCGCGGGTCAGTCGAAGAGTGTCTGGTATCGATATGCTGTCAAATCCATTATGCAATGTGACCCCGTTATCGACGAAATTTTCGAACGCTACCAATACGATGAGCGACAGGAGTTTATCGAGGAAGCTGTGAAACGAGAAGTCGAGCGACGGAAAAACGAGGTTAACGGGGGTAACTGATCTGATGACCCTCTGTTCGTCCTATCGCAGTGATCTACATGATATGGTAGAAGCACTCGGTGATCACGGCGTGTTTCGTCCTGGTGAGGCCGAGGCATGGTTTGAGGGTGTCGAGGAGGCCGAGCACCTGTCTGAACTCATGATGTGCAACGAAGCACTCGTCGAGGCGCTCGGTGACCGAGAAAGTTTCCAGCAGTTTAGGGAGCAAACGGATTTCGGTACCGAGAGTTCTGTCTTTTCACCTTGAAGTCGATCCTTCTGCTGTAATCCGTTGATGAGACATTGTTGAAATTCTTGATCAGAGATAGATTCAAGAATTGTACTAAATGCAAGATATATTCTTCATAATAAATCAGCTAGATATAAGTTACTTAGTTTAGAAATTGATGATAATGGCCCTACAGATTGATCCAAAAAAAGCGCGGAAGCGGATTGACGAATTTCTGGAACAAATAGATAGCTTGTTAGATAAGAGATATAATGAGGGAGAGGATGAAAAGCGGAGCATGAGCACGAAAATAGACAATTTTGCAGAAGTTGCATTTTCAGAGGGGAAAGAAAAGAAGAATTCGTTACATCCTTCCGTAAGGGTTGCGACTTTGGGGGAGAAATCTCCGGGAAGGAAACAAGAAGACTATGAAGAATCGTTGAAAAGGAAGAGGAGACATTTGGAGGCTTGGAAAGAACAGATCGAACTTGAAGAAGGAATGAGTTCTATTGATAACGAGAGAGGTACAAGATACAAAGATGTTGGTAAAGAAATATCGGGTATAAATGAAGAACTCCCTCTCTATGCAAATGATCTTGAACAAAGTCTTGAAGAACTAAGAAGTGACCATCTTCTTGCATCTGCCATGATCACTGGAAGAGTGATTGATCATACTCTTGACCAAATCAAATCGAGCCAAAACCTTGGAGGTCCCAAAGAAGTCCTTGACCACTTAGAAGAAAAGGGAATAGTAGATTCCAGGGAAGGCCAGATTACCGACGCGATAAAATCATATCGAAATGTATACACACATGAAATAGGGAAAAATCCGGATATCAGTGAAGCATTGATAATTCTCTTGGGTTGTGCAAAACTTCTCCATAACATACAGGAGGCAGGTGAAACCAGAGAATATGATCTAGCTTGAACTGTCTGAAGTACATTTAGTGAAAGAGAATGTTTATGCTGAATCTATGTTCTGTATTCAGCATCTGATTCGTGTCTTCCATGAAGAATTTCGACAGAGCCAGCGTTGAGCATGGTGTCACTCTACCCGATTATGCTCGCCGCCCGCGGTATCGGTTCCATCAATCAAAAGAAAAGTCGATCAAATGATGACGTGGCCCAACCAGACGCGCCAGAACCAATCTAGCGGCGTCCAGATGCCCAGCGCATGTGACAATCCATCGTCCCAGGCGACCGCCAGCGCGAGCGCGTAGCCTGCCTGTACGCGCCAGGGATATCCGCGCCATACCGGTCGATAGACCGCGAAAGAGGCGAGCGAGAGGCCCGCCAGCACGCCCGCCGCGCCAGTAACCGGGTAGTACCGCCAAACGAACACCCAGGCAAACAGCGCCACCGTGAGCGCTGCCAGCGAGTACGCGGGTTCGATACCGCCCCGGTCGTTCCAGACGAGCAGGACGACGACGAGCGCCGCCAGCACGCCGATGAGGAAGTGGTGCGGAGCCATGAGCGCGCCATCCGGAATGCGTTCGGCGGGGAACATCACAATTCCGCCCCCGTCAGGATTCGGTACACGTCCTCCAGCATCGCCCGGTGCGCGTCGAGCTGCACCTGCACGTTGCCCGCGTCCTTCGCGTCGAGTGCGGCCTGATGGCTGTCGCGGAAGGTCTGTTTCGATGTGTCGGACACCTTCGCGCGATCCAGCGCCTCGGGTTCGACGTAGTTCGGGATGGGTTCGAGCGTTCCTGTGTCCGTATCGACCTGCTGCCGGTCGAGGTCGCGGTGATCCACGTCTCCGGGGTCGAGCGCGAGTTCGTCGGCGTCCGGCTGGTAGTCGTCGTGCGGTTCGTAACGCCAGTCGGCGATGGTGCCGGTCGTCGGGTCGTAGGTGATGATGAGAGAGGCCATGTTAGTTGATTTGGACGATTAGCCCGGCGTATCCGTCACCTCCTGCGCCGCCTGCGCCGCCGTCGTTCAGGCCGCCCCCGCCGTTCCCACCTGCCCCGCCAGCAGCGGAGACCGTGCCGGAGAGGTCGAGCTTCGGGCTGACGAAGATGAGCACGCCGCCGGAGCCACCGCCGCCGCCGCCCCCGCCGCCGCCGTCGTGGGGGTCGCTGTTGTTCCCGCCCTGCTTTCCATCGGTGCCGTCGGTGCCGTCGGCGAGCACTGCACCGTTGACGACGACTTTCGGCGCGATGAGCGCGACAAACCCGCCCCCGTCGCCGCCGTCGCCGCCAGCGCCACCGTAGTTGATACTATCGTCCGTTCCCATCCCGCCGGAACCGCCGCCCCCGCCACCCGTCCCAGCAAGCGCCGAGAGGTCGTAAACGGAGTCCCACGCTCCGGAGAGAAACGTCGTCAGCGCAGCAGCGTCGGGCTGCGAGTAGTTCGACACACTGCCGGAATCGCCGCCCCGCCCACCTGAAAGATAGCCACAGCCACCGCCGCCGCCAGCACTGGGGCCGCCGGGGTCGCCCGCGACGTGGTTGTTCCGGTCGAGCGGGGCCGCGCCACCCGTGCCGCCGTTGACGAACCAGCCGCCGGAGCCACCGCCGCCAGGGGAGCCGTCGCCGCCCGTGTTCTTCCCCGCGCCAGTGCCGCCCGCGATAACGCCGCTCGCGTCGAGCGTGCCGTCGATGACGATCTCCTCGGTTGCGTGGATGACGAGGATGCCGTTCGAGACGGTGCGCGTTACTCCGGCTTGCACCTCGTAGCGCGTCGTGTAGAGATTCCCGTTCTCAGTGCCGTTCGCGGTGCGGATCAGTTCGCCGTCGCTGCCATCGCCGTAATGGAGCGCCCCGGCGCTCTCTCCGGCAGCAATCGGCGGGTCAGTATTCAGCACCATCTAGATCACCAGCACCGAGTAGTCGGCGGTGTTCGGCCCGCCGGATGTGTCCTCGATGTCGATACTGATGTGCCGGGAGACGGGCGTTGCGCTCACGAAAACGTCCGAACTCCCGTCACTCTGGTAATCCGGGTTGTCGGACGGACTGCGCGACGTGATGGGGTTCTCGTCGGCATCCTCGAAGTTCAGTTGAACGCGAAACGCCGCACTCGCCTCAACGTGGACAGCGATCCGCGACGGTCGCCCAGGGATGTAGGGCCTGACCGTCACGCCGTCGCCGCCGTTGTTGATGTCGATGTCGGTGCCGTACTCCCAGCCGTCGCTATCGCTCGCTGGCGCGTGTTTCGAGCCATCTGCCGCCTGCACCTGGTGCATTTCATGCACTTCAGAATCGGATTCGAGCGGCACGTCAGGCCCCTCCTGCACGTTCGTAGCCGACGGGTTGGATGTGGTACGACTTCGTGCTCGAACTGAAGTTCCGCACCCAGACTTCGAGCTTGCGCTGGAAGATGAGCGGCGGCGTGAACGTCGCCGTCGAGTCGTCGATGTCCGTGGGCGGGATGTTCGCCGGGCCGAACCGCGTGGTGCCATCGACGCGCACCTCGTACACGGTATCCGGGCGTTTCGAGATGGCGAGCGTCGGCAGGAAGAACTCGGTATCCGACTGCTTCGGCCTGAACGTCAGCTTCGCCTTCTCGTTCGGCCCGAGTTCGACGGTCGCCGGTTCGTTGAAGGCCGTCGCCTCACTGCTGCCACCGCAGCACATCAGTCCTCACCGTCCTGCGAGCGCACCTTCTGGTCGGTGTCCTGCTGCTCGTGCTGGCCCATCGACGCGATTTCAACGTCGATGTGCGCCCGATCTCGGTCGAGTCGGTCGGTCGTCTTACTCATCGGTGCCTCCTGCGTGCTCGTCCTGAATCTGGGCTTCCTGCTCGACGAACTGTTTCGGCGCGTAAATCGCCAGCGCCGACAGCCCGAGTTTCGAGCGTACCACTTCGATTCCGACGCGGGAGACTTTGCCCGCGTCGGTCGAAGCCAGTGCCGCTGCGCCCAGTGCCAGGTAGAGCGCCTGTTCGAGTGGAATCTGTGTCATTCTGCCACCTGCTTGAGTACCTGCGTGTTGCGTTCGCTGCGCTGTTCCACGTCGTCGAGGCGGTGGTCGTGCTCGCGCACTCGGCCAACCAGGCCCCGGTCGTCCTCGACGTTCTCCTCGCCCGTGAGTATCCGCAGCGCCGAACTCGCGTCGTGCGAGAGCGAGCGGAGATAGCCCAGGCCCGCGATGGCGCAGCCGGAGATGGTCGCCGTGCCCGCCGTCACGGCGATGTCCACGGGCGTCATGCCCGCGTCCCTCCGTCCATCGAGCGCGAAACGACGACGACGGCCACGATTACCAGGACGATCAGCATCTCGACTTCGCCGAGCAGCGCGTCGAGGCCGAGCGGGTCGTCGGTGTTCGGCGAGTCCGGCCAGGGGAGGCCGCCACCGCCGCCACCGCCGCCTGGCAGGTCGCCCGCGTCGCCAGCGACGGTGATTTGGTGCGAGTCGCTGCTGTCGGTGCCGCCGACGTGCAACGCTTCCGCCTTGGCGTTGAGTGTGTAGTCACCGGCAGGGAGTTCGACGCTGAACTCCGCCGTGGCGTTCCCGCCGAGTGCCTGGGATGGCTGCTGTACCGGCGCACAGACTTGCTGTTCGTACGTCTCGACGACGCTGCCGCCCCAGTCGCGGAACTCCAACGTGACGAGTACCTTGTGCCCGTCCGGCGCGAACACGCCTTTCGAGCAGAGGGCGTCAGCGCCCCACAGCGGCGCGACGATCTCCTTGTTGTTCACCTCGACGTTCACGGTGAAGGGTTGGTTCGCCGCCTGGTCGCTGCCGTACGAGACATCCGAGATTTCGATGTCGGCCATCTTATCGCCCCGCGCTGTAGGCGACGGCCAGGCCGAGCACGGCCACCGCAGCGAGTTGCTGCATCGAGAGGTCAAGCCCGACCGTCTCGTTCACGGTGTTGGTCGTGTCTTCGCCCCAGTCGGTGACATCGTTCGGCCACGTCCATTCCTCGGGTTCGAAGGCGTTGGGCGTGTCGCCCTCGGTGTGTTCGGGGTCGTTGTCGCCGGTTGCCGGGGCGTTTTCGTTGTCGTCGCTCGCCGGTTCCGTCGTGTTGCCGTCGTCGTCCCAGTCGTAGGGATCGTATGCGTCGCTGCCCGTCTGTACCCCGTCGAACGGATCGCTCGTGTCCGTCGAGTCGTCCGGGATGACTTCCGGGTCTGGTTCTGGCCCGCCTGCCTGGTCGCCTGTCTGCCCATCGTTGTCCGAGTCGTAGGGGTCGTAGACGTCCGACCCAGCGCCGTCACCGCCGAAAATCGGGTCGTCGATGGGGTCGCTGGTGTCGTCGGGTTCTTCGTACTCGATGGGATCAACGGACCCGCCGCCCCCGCTGCCGCTGTCGATACGTGGCAACATGGCTATGCACCTCCGGTGTTGATCTGTGTGGTGTGGTCGTGGATCATGCGTTCCTCCGGTCGTAGAGGTCAATTGCCAGCAGCAGCACCATGATCGCCGTCAGCACCAAGAGCGCGTCTTCTCGGGAGTATTTCGAGTCCTGAAAGAAGACATCGAACGGCGAGAGGTCGGAGGTGTCGGCCGTCGTCTCCAACCCGCCCGCGTTCTCGCTGTCGGGGCCGGTCATGATATGCGGCTGCTGGGTATCCTCGTAGTCGATGATACCCTGCATCCGTGGTTACTCCATGTCACTCTTGACTGTCGCCGCCAGGCCGCTGATGGCCTGCTGGGACTGGCGGGCGGGGAACGAGAGCAGGGCGTTCGTCGGTTCGGTGCCGTCACCGTCCGGGTCGCTAAAGCGCACCTGGTAGGACGCATCGACGTAGAGTTCAACCGCCCAGTCGGTCGGGACGACGCCCTGCAACGGCGAGCGCGAGAAGCCCAGCCGTTCGGGCTGCTCGCTCTGGTTTGTCGAGTGCACGAGCGCCAGGTTCGCGTTGTAGAGCGGCTGCGTGCTCTTGCCGCCCGCGTTGGGCGTCGTCTTCACGAGTTCGACGTCAGCGCTCTCGCCGCTGATGTAGTAGACGTGCAGCGTGTTGTTGGTGCCGTCGTCGGTGTAGTCGAACGTGTCGTTCGCGTAGTCCACCGCGTCGAGCGCCGCTTCCCCGCCGACGTACGTGCTCCCTTCCCAGACGACGATGTTGTCCGTGTTCGGGGAGTCGAGCAGGTCGTGCGCCAGGTTGAACGTCTCGACGTTACCAGCGGTGCCATCGGTCGCAAAACTCTCGTAGGCCGGGAGCGCGAGATCGACGCGCTGGCCGGGGACGAGACCGGTCGCCGCTGGCGCTTCAAACTTCGCGAGCAGCGACCGCTCGCCTGCGGTCGTTGCCTGCACCTTCCCTTCCTCGCGGAAGCGCGCCACGTTGAGGCGCTTCGTCGCCGATGGGACTTCCCGTAGGCGCTTGATGACGTTGTTCTGTGCCATCTGTGTTACCTCGACGAGTGCTTGCTGACAGCTTCAGACTCGACGAAGAACTCGGACTCGGCCCAATCCACCTGCGCCTGACTCTTGAGGTAGAGGTGGAGCTTCGCCGTCCCCGGCACGTTGATGTTTTTCGGCGCGTCCGACGTCTCGGGGCCTGCGAGCACGCTGGGGGTCTTGAATGGGATTTTCACCGCGTCCACGTTCTCCGTGTCGCGCTGCGTGGTGATCGAGTTCGTGTTCCAGTACGAGATGTTGTCTGCTTCTTCGCTGATGACGATTGGCTGGTCGTCCGTCACCTGCTCGATGCGCCAGTCAACCTGGCTGTTGACCGGGATGAGCGCCCCATTCGTATCGCGGAGCTTCATGTAAAGCGGTAGGCCGATCTGCTCACCCTTCGAGACGCGATTCATGAACCGGAGGAACGTGCCTCGTTCCGGGTCGATTGTGACGATGGGGGTCGCGTGGCCGACCGAGTTCTGCTTCGCCTCGACGATGTCCGGCTGCGAGACGGCGTAGCCGCCTGCACCGTCCTTGACGATAGAGATGCCCACCATCGTCAGTTACCTCCGGCGTTCTGGAGCTTCGCCTTGATACCGACGCGCCGCGCGAGAGCGTCGAGCGTGTAGAGGCCACCGCCGAGCATTCCGAACTTTGCGGTTTCACCGCTCGCGGCGTAGTTCGCCCCGCCTGCGACAGCGATGCCGTAGGCTTCGTCGGGGACGTCGATACTCATCCGTCCGTCGATGGTGTTCTTCAGAATCACTGCGGCCATATAGGCACCGCCGAGCGTAGCGATGTCCTGCATGGTGTCGGTGTCGGCCAGCTTCTCGAAGCTGGCGGTCAGGTCAGATGCCATTGCAGCCCAGTCTACAAACAGGGGCTTCAAAGTCCAGCGCGTCCGAAAACAATCAATCCGGTGCGATTGACTACGATTCTCGTATATCCTCAGGGGAGACGTGCGCCATCATCATCCCGACCACTTCGGGTTTCGTCGGTTCGTAGCCCAGGCGCTCCTCGACGGCCTGTTCGAACTCGCGGAATCGGCGCGCTTTGCCTCCGTACAGCGTGATGGGTTCTTTCGTGTTCGGCATAGTGGGGTGTCTCGGTGTCGTGTGTCGGCTGCTATCCGTAGGTCGGCATTTCGAGCGGGTTGCCCTGGCTGCCGTAGTGCGTCGAGTCCATCGAGATGTTGCGCGTATCGACGCGCTGACGCTCGCCCTTGTTGTTCGAGTAAATCCACTCGCTCCCGATGGTGTTGCCGTCGTCGTCCTCGTGCTTTTGCAGCGACCACGGCGGCGGGTCGCGATGCGTCGGCGCGAGTTCGTCCGGAATCGACGCGCTGAGCGTGCGTACCTGGGGATTGTGGAGGTCGGCGGGGTACTCGACTAAATCCTCGACCTTGTTCTTGTCAGCGGTCGATTCGAACCCGCCTAACATCCGGGCTTGGCACTGGGATGCCACCGTTTCCTCTATCTTCGCGAGCCGCTGGGTGATCCAGACCCCGCTCGCGCCTTCGCCGCGTCCGGTCGTCGCCAGGCCCTCGATCTCGTCCGGCACCTTCCCCGACTGGGGCGCGACGAAGTGCGCCTCGTCGATGGCGATGAGACACGAGTCCATCCGTCGCCCCGCCGCAATCGCGCGCCGACAGATTTCCTGCCACTCCTCGGTCGTCAGTTCCTCGTGGCGGGCGAGCACGACGTGCTGGTTCTGCCGGAGGAGCGTCATGAACTCGGCGGTGCTCCAGGTCGCGAGTTCCTTCGGGCCCGCGATGCAGTAGCGACACAGGCCATGCTTCACCAGGCCGCGATACTCGTCCTTGAAATCGAGGATGATCGACGTCTCGTAGTGCGGGATGTTCTGCTCTAACCACGCCTGCGAGTGGAAGGACTTGCCCCAGCCCGATTGCGCGGCGAACAGCAGGTTCATGCCGTTGCGCCACCCCCGCCGCGCCGCTCGTCGTCCTGGTCGCCAGCGAGCAGCGAGAGCGCCGCCGAGGTGAGTTCCCCCGCCGCCCCGGCGATGAGCGCCTGGCGGTCTTTCTGGCGACGTTTCCGCCGTTCGCGTTCGTAGCGCCGTCGCCAGCGAGTCGCTGCTTTCTGGTTCGAGTAGGCGATGAGCCAGCCAACGATCGCGACGTACACGGCCACACCCAGCGCGACGAGTTCGAAGCTCATGCCTGACCCCCGTCGTCGCTCGTGCCGTCCTCATCGGCGTGTGTCGCCCCCCACTCGTCGAGCGCGTCGAGTGCCGCCTGTGAGGGGTCGCCGTCCTCGACGTACCGGCGCGTGCCGTCGCCCAGGAGTTCGAATGTGTGCTCGTACTCGTTCCCGGCGGCATCCGTCACCATCACCCGGCGATAGGTGCGCTGCTTGCCGGTTTCGCGGTCGTTCTCGTGAAACGTTGCTACGGTCGGGGTGTCGTCGGTGTTGCTCATTCTGCGGTCTCCGTGAGTTCTGCGGTCGCTGCTTCGATGCCGGTACTGACAGCCTGGAAGTTGCTGGCGAGCAGCCGTTCGAGTGCGCTGCCCATCGACCACTCAACGATCTCGCGCTCGAACTCGTCAAGCGAGCAGCCGAACTTCATGGTGACGTGCTGCTGCGCGATCTCGCGGTCGCTCATGTCGGCGGTCTGCTCCGGTGCCTTCTCGCGGTAGTCGGCGGCCCAGTTCGCCTGCTGCTCCTCCCATTCGTCGGGGGACAGCCCCAGGTACGATTTCGCCGCGACCGGGTTCTCCAGGTGCTCGCTCGCTACTTCGTTGAGCCAGTAGCCTTTGAGATTCCCGGCGGCCAGCGCGTCGATCAGCTCTATGAGTTGCGCTTCGCGGGCGGTCTGGTCTTTGGTGCGCTCGATGCCGTCGATGTCGAGCGCGGCGTGTAGCTGCTCGACCTGCGCGAGTTGCTGGTGTTCGAGGGCGGCGATGATGTTCACCAACGCCTGCACCTGCTCGCTCTCGGTCGGGTTCTGTGCCATCTGCGTAAATTCCTTCATCCGCTGCACTTGTCCAAACATCAGATGTCTACCTCCGCCAGCAGCTTCGCTGGCAGGTCGGTTTTCGTTCCCACGACCGTCACCAGGAACATCGCCGTTCCCAGAATGAGCGCCTGTTCGGGCGGCATATCCTCGCGCTTCCCGCGCGACGCCATCCAGTCGTTGAAATACTCGTCGAGATGCTGCTGGCGCGCCAGCGACTCGTCGATGGTATCGGCGTCGTCGCCGTACTCCTCGATGAGCGCGTTCGAGACGGTCGTGAGTGTCCCGACGTACATATCGCCCCAGGTGTCGCCGTCGCTCGACGGCGCAACATCGCCCGGTTCCTCAATCGCCGGGCCACCGTTCGGGGGTTCGCTGTACTTGGTGTCCGTGTCGTCCTGGTCGTCGTCCGTCGTCGCGTCGCGGCCCGCGTCTTCCTCGACGGCGTCGGCCAGGTCGCCGAGTTCGACGAACTCCTCCGCCTCGATCTCCGGCTGCGCGTCCTGGTCGTCCGGCTGCTCGTCGCCGTCGTCCTCGACGGGTTCCGTGTCGGCGGCACTCATACGTACCTCGCAAACTGCCTGAGACGCTGGTTCTTCTCCTCGCGGGTGTGGTCGTCGAAGACGTGCTCGCCGCTCCGTTCCGGTATCCAGGCAGGGATATTCGTCGGGTCAGGCCGGACGTGATAGCTCACCTGGCCGGTCGGGAGTTCGATAGCAATCACCGCCCACTCGTCATGGACGTAGGAACATACTTCGAAGCCCAGTTCGTGCGCCATTCGTGCTGCGGCTTCCGCCAGGATGTTGCGGTCTTCGTACACCTCGGCGATGCTTTTCTCGCTCATTCGATGATCCCCACTGAACCGCTGGTCGTGGTCGGTTCCGCCCGGTCGTCGTCTTCCGTCGTCGCCTCGATGCGCTGCTCGTCGCCATCATCCTTGTTCAGATAGGCGTAGAGCAGCACGCAGAGCACCACAAAGCCGACCAGCATGGCCATCGTTTGCGTGTTCATCTTCGGGAGGAAGCCCCCCGAACTGCTGGTCGTGTCCTGGTCGGACGGAGCGCTGCCGTCGCCGCCTTTCTGCTGGCTGTGCTGCTGGTCGTACTCAGTATCCGTTGGCATGGCGTCGTCGGTGTCGTCCTCCGGCTGCTGGTCTGCCTGGTCGTCCTGGTCGGAATCGGCTGCTTGCGCCTCGACCGTAGGTTTCAGTGCGCTCCAGTCGTGGTCTCCATCGCTGCTCGCGTTGATGTGAGACCGAACCGCAGCGAGGCTTTTCTCCTCGTTATCGCCGTAGTCGCACCCCTCGATGGGGCAGGTGTGAGTTATTTCAGTCATAGGGTTTCCTGGCCGCCTTCAGCGACCCGGAATTCGTCGGGTATCTGCTGCTCGGTGCTGCTCGCGCCGCTGGTCGTCTCGCGGCGGTCGGCCGCGAGGCCGCCGGGATTCTCCTCGACCACCTCCTCGACTTCGCTTTCGACGGGGCCGCGTTCGCCTCCAGCAAACCGGGTCTGGTCGCTCGCGCGCTCGCCGCCGAGTGTTCGCTGGTCGTCTCGCTCGATGCCGGTCTCGCCGTCCTTGTCGGTCTCCTCGCCCGCGAAGTGTGCCAGCGTGCGTGTTTCGGGGATGCTCGCGGGCATGGCATCGAGGGCGTCGAGGAGGTCGTGCAACTTGTCGGAGTGCAATTCGTCCTGGTCGTGGTGGGTACGGATCGCGTTGATTGCGCGGAACGCCTGCCGGGCGCGAATGACTGACTGTCGAACGGTGGAAAGGTGGCGGTCGAGCGCTGCGGTTGCTCCCTTGTATCCCTGCCAGGAACGGTGTAACGCGCCTGCTTCTTCCGGCGTTACGTCCATCGTTTCGCCGTGGTACTCCAGCGTCACCAGTTGCTCTTGCTGGGTAGTATCCTCGGTTCGGGGGTCCGACAGTAACTGCTCTACCTCGTCAGGCGAGTAACCGCATACCTGTTCGAGATGTTCGCAGGCTCCGGCGTCGCCATGCTCGCAGTGGCCGCGGGCGTGGTCGCAGCCTTCGCTTTGGGCGCGTCGAGCGGCGTCTGCCGCTCGTTGCTGGTGTTTGATGTCCTCCTCACCGACGTTGTAATCCCCCCCGGCATGCGTGCCTTGATGTTGGGCGCTCGAACGGTGGTTAGCTATCCACTCCTCCGCGCCTTCCTCTGGATCGTCCCAATCGACCAGTGCCGGAAGCGCGTCGGACCACATGTTCATCAGTCCCTCCCGCTCGAACACGCCCTTTGCCTTGCGCCAGTTGTACGTGCTGGTGCCTTTCCCGAAGCCACCAAACTCGCTGATTTGTTCGCGTTCGCCCTCGCCGAGTGGGCCGCTCATCCGGGCGCTTTTCGACTGTTCGGCGCGGGAATCCTCCGCTTCAGCGTAAGCGGCGTCGAGGACGCCGTCGGGCGTGTCACCTTTGAAGGCTACCGTCTTGAGACGGCGGTCGTCGTTCGGACACAAGTTGTCCGCGAACTGCTCGCGGATAGAATCCGCGCTCGTCTTGTCACCAAAGGAGATTTTCGTTGGCATCAGCCACCTCCTTCTGTTGTGTTGGTCATACGTGGTTCACGACCGAGAAAAATATCTACTCAGACAAATGGATAACCGCTGAATGAATCACTAATTCAGCCGTTCAGCAAGGATATCAGAACTAAATGACAAACAATCGCTGCGACATGAACTTTAGTAACTGCCCAGACTGGGCGTAAGTCTTATACTTTAAGTCACGAAACAGGTGGGCATGACAGTAGCCTGTTACACACGAGTTTCGACTGCAAAACAGAATCTCGACCGACAACTGACATCGACTCAGCAATATGCCGAGGATCGACTCGGCGCGAACCTATCCGACATTGAAATCTATCGGGACAAAGCGACCGGGACATCCACGACCGCCCGCGACGACTACCAACGCCTGATGGATGATGCCGAAAGTGGAGAAATTGATGCCGTTGTTGCTCACGAGGTTTCTCGGGTTGCTCGATCCATCTCCGACCTCGAACGAACCGCCGAACGACTTCGGGAGGTTGACGTTGAGCTACACATCGTCTCGGAGGGCCTTGTCATCGGCGCGGACGAAGAGGATCCATACCAGCGCGCGCTGTTCCAGCTTTTGGGGGTGTTCGGCGAACTGGAGGCGAATATTAAGCGACAGAACATCCGCGAGGGTATCGCCGCTCGGCAAGAATCCGACGAGTATCGCCACGGTCCGGCTCCGCTTGGGTTCGAGAAGCGCGATGGCCATCTCGTCGAGGGTGCGGACTACGACCGTGTCTGCACTGTGCTCGATATGGTGGCGCGGGACGACATGAGTCAGCGAAAAGCAGCGGACGAACTGGATTCGTCACGACGGACGATTCGGCGTGCAGTCGAAGAGAGGGGGGAATTGTACGGACTTGTTTAACTAATGTTCTGGAAATGTCATTGTTGAACATCTGTTATCCTATTATTCAGCTTAAACAGAACTATCAATAGAACTATTAATGTAATTGATATGAAGACAGACATCCACCCGGAGATATCATATATTATCAGCTTCACTACAATATTCATGACACCTATAAAAACAAGTAGAAGTGTGAGCATTGTATATTCAGCACTTACTCCAGCTTCTCCAGTTTGGTTTTCGTCATCAAGAGATTTTCTTCGTATCATCTCTTGTTCGTGGGCAACTTGGTAACCCTCTGGAGTGAGTATGTATTCCGGCAAATCCTCATCATCTGTCTGCTCGATTAACCCGATTCGCTCAATTTGTTTTCGAGCGTTTTTAACATCATCTACAGACAATTTGATCCTTGAAGCCACAACTTCTGACCAACTACTGTCGGAGTCCTTTCCTTCTGAACCCAGTGGGTTCGAGTACATCATTTGAAGAACATGGGTTTTTGGATTAGACTCCGCAATGGAGCCGTTCTCTCCTGTATCAGATTTGAAATTACTCCTTTCCTTTTGTTTCTGTTCCATGACCAATTGGAAAGGAAATGAGTCCCATCAGTAAAGTAATTTCCGCAAATTCAGAAATCGTAGCGAATGGATCCAGTCGTGTGTCCCTATTCCTCTAGATCATTATCAATTAGCGACATAAACCGTTCTGCTTTAGCGATTCCTTCGTTTAATATGCTTTCGAGATTTGAGAGACAGGTGGTCAAATTGTTAATCGAATGATCTAATTCTCTATTCAACCCCCTCAAATTGGACATCTCCTCTTGGAATTGACTAATCTCCCCCGTAGTCGTTTCCATCTCAAGAATAAATTGATCCAGTTCACTATACAAATCATTGAGCATCTGACGGTGCTCTTCCTCAGACACGTCAGAAAATTTGATAAACGACTGAATGCCATCCATCATAAAGGTCAATCTTTTATCAATTGGGTCTATTTGATTTTCAATTGAATCAGAGTAGGTAGAAATGCTGTCAGCCATGTTTCTTGCTATTTGGTTGGCTCTCTTGTGACTGGCCCGTGATTCCATTGTGGATACTTCTTCTATCTCTTTAACATGATTGGTTATTTCATACCCGAAATCATCGGATTTGTCTTCTATGTTTTCGAATATGTTCTCCAACTCGGCCATCTTATCATCTATCTCCGAAATAAACTCGAGAACGCCCTTTTCAAGTTTATCCTCATCTTCCACTACTTCATCACTGCTTCCGGATGGGTTTGGAAGATCATTCTCTTCATGCGGTTGGGAACTACTGGATGCTATCTCTACCTCTCCATAGTCAGAAACAGGACTGCCAAACTCAATATTGCCGCTGAAATGATTCTCTCCAATTGAAGACAGTTCCTCTTCAAATTCACCAATTTCATTAAATAACAGTGAATATTCTATCGTTTTATAAGCCGCTAGATCAAACGGTAGTTCGTCGATATCTTGTGCAATAAGGACAGTTGGAACTCCTAATCCGTGAGCGATACCAAGTTCATAGAAAACATTTGGATTCGTTCCGGTTAGATCAGCAATGATTAGATCCGCATTTGTGATGCCATTAATGATATCCTCGATAATAGCTCTCTGGGAATCAATTGAGTCCGCCTTATTGACGCTGTAACCTTGACTCTCCAAAATTGGAACTATTTTTTCATCGTACAATTGTTCAAATTCATCTTCGAAAGGTAAAATCACGAAAGCATCTTGAGAGTCTGTCATTCTATCTTGTATTCAATATAGTTTATACAGTGATCTTATGAATCTATTGTATAGTTTGTGTTAATTAGAGGAAGTTAGAAAAAATTCATATCTTTGATTGCAAAATTTCACCAGATCGAAATTAATGACGGTTCTGGGAGATTTGCACTCTCAACTGACGTGCATTCGTTCTACCCAGTTTTCGTTTCCTATTTCTCAGACACGGTTCGACACCTCGGTTATTTTAGCTTGGTCTGGCTCGACCGAGCGGGGCGAAGGGCCGTTGTTGTCCTGTGCCTTCTTACCGTCACGTTCGTTAACCGACCGAAGCCACGCACGGAGCAGCACATCGACATACGCGAGCGGGAGCGCATTCTTGGCGAGATGTTGCTTTGGGTAGTCTCCACGAACACCTTTCACCGACTTCCACCACTCGGTCGTTCTGTCGCTGTAGTAATACGGACCACACTCGGTTTTTAACGTCCGTTCTCGCGGTGGTGCCCGAACGGAGAACGAGGTTTCGAACGCACGTTCGTACTTGATGGGAAGGCCGAACTGTTTTCCGTTCAGAACTACCGGATCCCGCAACGGGGCGCGTGGCTTGTTCTCGATGATATAATTATCTGCAATCGAATTCGCTAACTCCCGAGCACGAGGTATCTGGTTCTCGTGGTCATCGGGGTCAACGTTCGGCATATCCGTCCACTTGGAACATTTCGGATGGAGGACTGCAAGATGAGCGCGGCGCTCTGGCGTCTCTGTCATCAAGTCCATCGCGGTCGTCGTTTCGTAGACTGGGTTCGGTTTCGGGTCGATAGTGAACCGATGAACGTCTCCGTATGCCGCGAGCGCTTCGCCCTCGACGCCGTAGTCCGCGTACAGATGGAAGATTACCGTCTGCTGATTACCTTCTACGGACAGCTCACTCATGAGACACCACCTCGATTACGTTGTGAGGGGTTGCTCCCCCACAGTTGCCGCAAGCGTGTTTAAACGTCTGATTTTTCGGGTCTTCATCCGGATTCGTGAGCCAGTTGGATTCGACCCGCCGAACTGTGACCGCGTGACACCCACAGCAAACGACTCGGGCCTGCATCACCGAAATCGACATCATGCCACCTCCTCGTCGGGGAAAACTCGCGTGTGAACGACGTTTGCGGGCTTCCCTCGTTTCGTCGAGTGAGTCGCGTCCATCCAAGTGACACGACCAGCAACGCGTTCGAGATCCCGAGCGCGGATGAACCGCGTTTTCTGGATGGGTGTGGGTGCTGTCGGGTCGTAGACGACGAAGAGGTACACCGCGTCGTCCTCGACCAGCCGGACGTGATCCGGGAGCCATAACCGATAGCGACCGCGTCGTCGTCCGTTCGCCGTCTTCGTCCATACGAGACAGCCTTTGATTTGCACCTTTGTCCCATCCGCCTCCATCAGGTCGATGGCGTCCGTCGTGTCGAACTCGCGGTACGGGTCGTGCTCAGCGTGGAATGTCGCGTCGAAGTAGCTGTCTCGAACGAGTTCCATCGGGAAGCGGTTGCAGAGGTCTTCCTCGATCTTGTTGGCGAAGAACTTCGCACTCGACTGGTATTCTTCGCGGATCTGCACCTCGTTGATGGCGGTCTGAACGTTTCCGCTCATCTACTGACCCTCCTCTGCCACCTTCACGACGATGAAAACCGCATTCACGTGCTGCGAGAGACCGATCAGCCCCTCCTTTTTCAGCGGCCGGAAGACGGTAGAGCGGACTGTGTCCTTCTTGATGTTGCACTCGCTCGCTACGAGCGATTCAGCGGCCGAGACGGCAATCATGCCGCCGTTCTGGTCAACCGCTTCAGCGAGGCAGCGGTATCCCCGTCCCGCCAGCCCGCCAGGAACCTCACCTGTGGTGTCAGTCTCGCCGTCGAGTAGTTCGTTACGGAGCGCGTCACGAACCACATCTGCCATCGACAGATCGCTCGTTGCGTCGTTGATTGCCCGGACGAGATCAGGGTCTGAGACACGGGCCTGTACTCGAACCTGCTCGGCTGCATCGCTGGCTTCGGTGGTGCTCATTTCGCCACCTCCAATCCGCTCGCGGCTTCGTGCACGCGCGCCCCTCGGCGTGACGCGCTCGCCCGAATAAGCCGCCTGCCCGCGCAGCAGCGCGCGCGCCGCTTAATAACCGCGCGTTGGCACGCATACGTGTGCGAACCTCGTCGTATTCGACTGCCCCCCTGTTGAGTACAGAAGGTAGATGCCCGCCGAGAAGCCATTTCACGCTCGATTTCTTTGCTTCCGTCTGTATTACAGCACTCGGGATTTGACTCCGATTCTCCGCTCCAGTTGTTCCAGTCGAAACAATCGAAACGAAGGTTCATCGGCGGCCCTCCCCCGGCACACGCCGGTCACCGTGGAGTGCATCTGACCGGGTTGCTTGGTCGATCTGACCACCATCTGCAACCAACTCTTGCTGGCTTTCCTCCAGCTTTCTCTCGGCACGGCTCAGTAGGTTGCTGACCGTTCCAGGTGACGAGTATCCACGCTCCCGCTGGTACTCTCGCACGCCGACATCGCCGATTCTCGTAGCGACGTAGGCGTTTCTCTCGGCACGAGTGAGTACGGACAGGTCGGGCGTCGGAGGCGACTCTTTGACCTCCGTGGTGGCGATCTTCACCGGGTCGCCGTAGATGTCCTTGGCACCGACGAAGTCCGCTTTCCTGAGGGTACACAGGTGAGCACACGCCCCTTCATGGAACTGGAATCCTTTGCAGTCACACCGTCCAACGTAGCGGTCTCGCTGCTTGGCGATGGCGACGACGTGAATATCTCCGTCCGGGAGCTTAACCCGGAATCCGTAGCTGCTAATCGGGTCGATGACCGCGTTTTGAGGATCCGCACGCTCCCACGAACTCCGCCCGTTTCGGGCCAGTACGCCGAAGTTCAGTAGGTCGCCTGTCTCGGCGTCGTTTTGAGAAACAGCGCTCATGGAGGCGAACACCTCCTGACGAAGACACCAGCTTCTCCTGCTGCTGGATCCTTGATGTGGTCACGAACCGACTCAACGACGGTCTCCGCATCGACCACATCGAACTTGATCCACCCCTCGCTTTGCCGGTGCCAATTGACCTCGAAAAAATCGCCATCTTCAACCAGATATCCGCTCCATCCGGCGGCGTCTTGCCACAGCCGCAGTTCGCCGTTCTCGTCGAAGAGGTCAGTTACTTGGCGACGCTTGACGACTTCGACGGTTGCCTCGTTCTCATCGAGGTCAACATCAACTCTCGTTCGCCTCTTTCCGTGGCGTCCACTCATGCCGACCACCCCCTCGATCCTTCGATCCAATCGGGTGACGGCTTCGACCCGGTTGGAGTCGCCACTCGAACTCTATCTGAAAGAGGTCTTCTTCTCACCCGATGGCGACGTGAAACAGGAACGTTACGGTAGTCACTCGCCGATTTTCTGGGTCTTCGCAGGAAAGTGGAACTTCTATGGACTCGCCGGGATTTGAACCCGGGGCCTCTTCCTTGCGAAGGAAGCGATCTGCCACTGATCTACGAGCCCTCGAATTATTGTACCGCCCGGTCGTTACTTGTAGCTTGTGTTTCGACGCGCAGGATGTGAAGGCGTCCCGCGATTAGGCCGACCGCGAAGCCGGTGAAGTGGGCGAGGAGCGCCACGCCGGGCGCGGCCGTCATCAGCGTGATGAGGGCGGTGAAAACGACGACGATGGCGGCCTGTGCGCGACGCGAGAGATGGAGCCGACCGAACACGGCGTCCGAGACGGGGTTCCCGGCGAGGAGGTAGCCGTACAGGCCGAGGACAGCGCCGCTGGCTCCGAGGACGGCGGGGGCACCGGCGGAGAACAGGCCGCCGACCCACACCTGCACGAGGCCGGAGAGCATTCCGACGGTGATGAAGAAGGCGTGAAAGCGCGCCGTCGTCGTCACGCGTTCGACGAGGAGGCCGGCCACCACCAGCGCGATGGCGTTGGAGAACAGGTGGCCGAAGTTGGCGTGGGAGTAGACGCTCAACGGGAGCGTCCATGGGCGAACCCCGACGGGAGGTGCGAGTGCGAACAGGCTGACCGCCCAGAAGGGTCTGATGAACCCGAGCGCGGACTGGAGGGCGAACACGACGGCGAAGGCGACGAGCGTCTGTATCGTCGGCGAGCGGGGGAGACGCATACCACTACTCATCACCGAAACCACAAAAAACGAACCCACGGAGCGACCGCTGGTCGGCGGGTGAAAAACGAAAGAAGATCGCGCGGATTTCCGAGAACGGGGATACGGGGTATCTTAGTCCTCGAGGACGATTTCGATGCTCACGTCGTTCGGGACCTGAATGCGCATCAACTGTCGAAGCGCGCGTTCATCGGCGTCGAGGTCGATGAGGCGCTTGTGGACGCGCATCTCCCAGTGTTCCCACGTCGCAGTGCCCTCTCCGTCGGGCGACTTGCGCGTCGGGATCTCCAGCGTCTTCGTCGGGAGCGGAATCGGACCGCTCAGGGAGACGCCGGTTTTCTCGGCGATTTCGCGGACATCGTCGCAGATGTCGTCGAGGTCCGAGGGGTTGGCTCCCGCGAGTCGGACACGTGCTTGCTGCATCGTTTACTTCTCGTTGACTTCGAGGACTTGACCGGCCGCGACGGTCTGGCCCATGTCACGGATTGCGAACGAGCCGAGTTCCGGAATCTCGCCCGCAGGTTCGATGCTGAGTGGCTTCTGCGGTCGAACCGTGACTTTTGCTGCGTCACCGGACTTGATGAAGTCGGGGTTCTCCTCCGCGACTTCACCGGTGGACGGGTTGATCTTCGCGTCGATGGACTCGATGGTACACGCGACCTGCGCCGTGTGGGCGTGGAAGACCGGCGTGTAGCCGGCCGTGATGACGCTCGGGTGCTGCATCACGACGATACGGGCCGTGAACGTGTCGGCCACTTTCGGCGGGTTGTCGGCGGGGCCACAGACGTCACCGCGACGGATGTCGTCCTTGCCGATGCCGCGGACGTTGAATCCGACGTTGTCACCGGGTTCCGCTTTCGGAACTTCCTCGTGGTGCATCTCGACGGTCTTCACTTCGCCGCCGACGTCGCTGGGCTGGAACGAGACGTTGTCGCCCGTGTTGAGCGTACCGGTCTCGACACGTCCGACCGGCACCGTACCGATACCGGAAATCGTGTAGACGTCCTGGATGGGCAGACGGAGGTCCGCGTCCGTTGGCGGTTCGGGTGCTTCGAGGTCGTTGAGGGCCTCGAGCAGCGTCGGGCCGTCGTACCAAGGCGTGTTGTCCGAGGACTCGGAGACGTTGTCACCCTCGAACGCCGAGGTGGGGACGAACGTCGCGTCGTCGGACTTGAAGTTGACCTGCTTCAGGAGCTTCGAAACCTGCTCTTTGACGTCGTTGTAGGTGTCTTCCTTGTAGTCGACGACGTCCATCTTGTTGACCGCGATGATGAGCTCGTTGATACCGAGCGTCTTCGAGAGGAAGACGTGCTCTTGGGTCTGTGGCGCGACACCGTCGTCGGCGGCGACGACGAGAACCGCGTTGTCGGCTTGGCTCGCACCCGTGATCATGTTCTTCACGAAGTCACGGTGGCCCGGACAGTCGACGATGGTGAAGTAGTACTCGTCGGTGTCGAACTCCTGATGGGCGATGTCGATGGTGACACCACGCTCTCGCTCCTCCGCGAGGTTGTCCATCACGTAGGCGAACTCGAAGCCGCCCTTACCCTTCTCTTCCGCTTCTTCGCGGTGCTGTTCGATTACGTGCTCCGGGACGCTCCCTGTCTCGAAGAGGAGTCGCCCGACCATCGTGCTTTTACCGTGGTCGACGTGGCCGATGACGGCCAAGTTCTGGTGTGGTTTGTCGCTCATTGTATATCTCACGCGCAGATGCGCTCTGGAGGAATTATTTGGCAGAAGCGGTTAAAACCATTTCGATACGCTATGCAGGCCATCTCGCCGCCGTCTGGCGGTTAATGGCAACAGATGTCATGGTGGAACGGAACACGGACGGTCGTCACGACTCCCGGTCGAGACGGGTCACATCGGCCAAAACGGCGGTGGCGGTTTCGTCGCCGCCGGCACCGCGGCCGCTGATGTTCAACTGTCCCGCGTGTTTCGTCTCGAACTGGACGATGTTTCTCGTTCCCGAGACCGCAAGCGTCCCGTTTTCGGGTACCAGACGTGGACCGACGCTGACCCCGTTCGGGGACACTTCGCCGACCAACCGAATCGTCCATCCGTCCTCCGCCGCGAGTTCGAGCGCGCTTCCCGGCAGGTCTCGGATGCCCTCGATGTCGGCGTCCGCAATCGTGTAGCCTCCGTCGAACAGCACGTTCGCGAGGATGGCACATTTCAGGGCGGCGTCGGTGCCGTCGACGTCGAACGACGGGTCGGCCTCCGCGACGCCGAGGTCCTGTGCTTCAGCGAGGACGTGTTCGTAGCTCAGCCCCTCGGTCGCCATTCGCGAGAGGACGAAGTTGGCGGTTCCGTTGAGGACGCCGCGAACCGCCGTGACGTTCTCGGTGCCGACGTCGGTGATAGTCGAGAGGACGGGAATCGCACCGCCGACGGTCGCCTCGAAGAGGAGGCCTCCCTCGCTGTCGCGTTCGAGTTCGCGCAGTTCGTCGTAGCGCTCCGCGACGGGACCCTTGTTCGCCAGCACGACGTGTCGGTCGGTCGCGAAGGCTTCGCGTGCGTGGTCGAATCCGGGTTGTGCGTCCCCGAGCGTCGTCGGCGTCGCCTCGACTAACACGTCGTACCCGCTTTCCAGTGCGGTTTGCGGGTCGGCGTCCCCGACGGTGCCGTCGCTGGCCTTGCGTTCGAGCGTGTCCGCCACGTCGATGCCGCTCTCGTCCACGACCGCACCCGACGAATCCGTCAGCGCCGTTACGGTGTGTCCGTACTCCCCCGCCAGTTCGACGACGGACCGACCGACGGCACCCGCACCGAACACGGCGATTTTCATGCGGCTTCCTCCCCATCGGTCAGCGGTCCGATGACGCGTAACTCCTTCTCGTCGGCGACCGAATCCACGGTATCGAGGACGTCGCGCGTGTCGGCCGAATCGGTGGCGAGGCGCAACCGGGCGCTCGATACGTCGCCCGTTCCTTCGGGTGCGGACAGCGAAATATCGACCACGGACGCGTTCGATTCCGTCGTAATCCGGGAGAGGGTATCCGACACGTCGGTGTCGATGATGTGTCCGGTGAGAATCACCGTGACCTCCTCGTCGTATCGCTCCGCCCCTGCGCGAATGACGTTGATGCTCGCCGTTCGGAGCGCGGAAACGATGGTGTCGAAGCGGTTGGGGTGACACTCGAAATCGACTTCGACCGGAATGTTGCCGCGAGGGGTAAGCGACCCGCGTTCGTGAAAGACACTGAGTAAGTTGCCGCCGTAGTCGGCAATGGGTTCGAGGGCCCGGAGCAGTTCGCCCGGTTCGTCCGAGAGTTCCAATCGAACCGTATACGCCTGCACCGGTCCGCCGCCGTGGTCGGTCATACTGACAGGATTGGGGGACGGGGAGCAATAAACCTTCAGTCGGGCGCAAAATTCTCCAATCGAAGGAGGGTAACGGGATGCAACGGAGACGAACGGTACGAGACCGAGATTAGTCCGATCCTATGACATGCGTTAACGGGGTCGTAGTAATATCCCTCGACCGTGAACGCCAAGTCGGTGATAGATGATGCAATTTACCGATGCCATCGGTGCGAGTAGTACCAGTGCGACCCGGAATCACGTGTGTGCGTTCTGCCAAACGGCGTTCGATAGCCGCGAACGCGTCTGCCCCGTGTGCGATGCGGAAATCGTCTTCCGGGGTGACCGATAGCTGAGCGCAGTAGTCCAAATCGGATACTCGACGGGACAGAGACGCGACTGAGTGGACGATACCGCAGAAACCGATACATGCTGTTCTTATGTACCCCTGACCGCGAGATGCATCTCAGCGCACCCATAGCGGGGAGACGGGAGAAATCACTCGGCCGATTCCGGCGACGGCACAAAAGATCGCGGTTCGAGAGCGTCGCGCGGCGTCGATTAGAAGTAATCGACGGCCTGCGGCAGTTCCAACTTCATACCTTTGCGCTCGCGGATCTCCATGATGGTCTCGGGTTGGAGATTGTCCGCCATGACGCGGAATCCGGCGTTCTCCGTGTTCCACGACGCACGACCTTCCGTCGCACTGCGGATGTCCGAGGAGAACCCGATCATCTCGTCGACGGGCGCGATACCTTCGACGACCATGAGGTCACCTTCTTGGTACATGTCGTCCACGCGGCCACGGCGACCCTGAATCTCGCCGGACGCGGCGCCCATGTGTTCGTTCGGCACGTCGATACGGACGTTCTGAATCGGTTCGAGGAGTTTGACGTGACCGTGGATGAGTGCGTTGTGCACTGCCTGCCGGACCGCAGGGATGACCTGTGCCGGACCACGGTGGATGGTGTCCTCGTGGAGACGCGCGTCGTGGAGTTTGATGAGCGTCCCCTGTACGGGTTCTCCCGCAAGCGGACCGTCGTCGAGCGCCTCCGTGAGGCCCTCGATGACGAGTTCCATCGTCTCGTTCAGGTGCTGGATACCCTTCGTGTCGTCGATGAGGATGTTCGTCCCGTGGATGTGTTCGACGTTCTGGCTGGTGTCCTTGTCCATGCCGGCTTCCTGCAGAACCTCACGCCGTTCCTGCTCGGGCATGTCCATCGACACCTCGCCGAGTCGAACCTTTTCGACGATATCTTCGCTGAGGGGTTCGACGGTGATGTAGAACCGGTTGTGGCGGTTCGGGGAGATACCTTCGACTTCGGTGGTCGCCCCTTGGACCTGTTCGCGGAAGACGACGATGGGTTCACCAGTCGTCACCGGGATACCCTGATTACGCTCGATACGCTGGGTGATGACTTCGAGGTGGAGTTCACCCTGTCCGCTGATCAGGTGTTCTCCCGTGTCCTCGTTGATATCGATCTGGATGGTCGGGTCTTCCTTGGAGACCTGTCGAAGCGTTTCGATGAGTTTCGGCAGGTCGTCCATGCTCTTCGCCTCGACGGACTTCGTGATGACGGGTTCGCTGATGTGCTCGATGGACTCGAACGGTGTCATCTCCACGCTCGATACCGTGGAACCGGCGATGGCGTCTTTCAGACCGGTGACGGCCGCGATGTTCCCTGCCGGGACGCGCTCCACTTCCTCGCGCTCGCCACCCATGTAGATGCCGACGCTCTGGACGCGGTTCGTTCCGACGGTTCCCGAGATGTAGAGGTCTTGGCCTTTCTCCAGCGTACCGGAGAAGACACGACCGGCGGAGATTTCGCCGGCGTGCGGGTCGATACCGATGTCGGTGACCATCAGGACGACTTCGCCGTCCGGGTCGACGAGTCGCATCTGCTCGGCGAGTTCGGACTCGTCGTCGCCACGCCAGACGCGCGGGATACGACGGGGCTGAGCCTCGATGGGGTCCGGGAAGTGCTCACAGACCATGTCGAGGATGACGTCCGACAGCGGCGTCTTCTCGTGAAGCTCTTGGCGCTTGTCGTTGCGTTCGAGGTCCATGATGTCCGCGAAGTCCATGCCCGTCGCTTGCATCGACGGCATGGAGACACCCCACTTGTAGAGCGCCGACCCGAACCCGACGGTTCCGTCTTCGACGGAGACGGTCCAGTCGTCCACGTCGTCCATGTCCTCGGTCATGCCGCGAATCAGCTCGTTCACGTCGTCGATGACGTTGAGCAGGCGGCGTTGCATCTCCTCGGGACCCTCTTGGAGTTCCGAGATGAGTCGGTCGACCTTGTTGATGAACAGGGTCGGCTTAACGCCCTCGCGGAGCGCCTGTCGAACGACCGTCTCCGTCTGTGGCATCGCGCCCTCGACGGCGTCGACGACGACAAGCGCACCGTCGACGGCGCGCATCGCACGGGTCACGTCGCCTCCGAAGTCGACGTGGCCCGGCGTGTCGATGAGGTTGATGAGGTGGTCTTCGCCCTCGTACTCGTGAGTCATCGAGACGTTGGCCGCGTCGATGGTGATACCGCGCTCCTGTTCGTCCTCCTCCGTGTCCATCATCAGCTGGGTGGCTTCGCCTTGGTCGGCGATCATGCCCGCACCGGCGAGGAGGTTGTCCGTCAGCGTCGTCTTGCCGTGGTCGACGTGGGCGGCGATGGCGATGTTCCGGATTCGCTCCGGGTTGTCCATAAGCCGCTCACACTGTTCGACGATCTTCTTTCGTCTACCCATATATGGGTATCCCTACCTGTACGAGGTTGAAAAGCGTAGTGTTTTCCCGCCCGAAAAACGGCCGGAAACGGTCCATTTCCCTGCTAAACAGTCACATATGGCACAAGAGTAATGGCCGTGTAGGCCGTGCCAACAACACGCATGGATATTCGAGTACACGGTTTGACGTCCCCGAGCCCGTTCCTCAGCGCTTCCGATATCTTCGAAACCGAGCTCGACCTCGAACGACCGGTTCACGTCCGCGTTCGCGACGACCCCGACGAACGAACGTGGACCGCCCATCCCGACGACCACCACGTCCTCAACATCTCTCGGCAGGCCGCGACCAGCGTCATGGCCCGGGAACTCGCGCTCCACGAGTACTCCCACATGGCGCGTAACGAACAGGACCATCCCTCGCACACCCAGTCCACCGCCGAGGCGCTGTTCCTCGCGTTCGCCGGTCGGTCGGTCGAACGTCGGAAGCTCACCCACTGCTACCAGATCGCGAACCACATGAAGGACATCTACGCCGACGATATCACGCTCCGCGTCGGCCCGAGCGACAAACTCGTCACGTTCCTCGAATCGGAACTCGCAACGGCCGTCGCGGACCGCCCCGCCGAGGTTCGTGGACGACGGCTGACCGCCACGTCCGACCCGGAAATGACCGCCGTCAACGCAGCCTTCGCTCTCGCAATGGTCGAGCGCCACGACCTCGTCCCGCGCGATCACCGACTCTACGACCTCGCCCGCACCGCCTCGCGCGACGCACCGACCGTGGACGTACAGGGGTTCAAATACCGATTCCTCTCGCTGTCGGATGACCCGACCGAGAGCGAATACAGGAAAACCCTCGTGGACACCGCTCGGGAGTACGTTCTCGGAAGCGGGAACGCACCCGAACGGGCCGCGGACTGAAACACGGAGTCGAAACTCACGAACGGGATAAACGAGAGAATATCCGAGAGAATTTAGCGGGCCGCGGCGGCGACGCGTTCTTTCTCTTCCTTCTGGTTGACCGCGTAGGTCTGCACGTCGTAGTCCGCAGCGCCGATGAGCTGGGACGCGAGTGCCTCCTCGGCATCGGTCGACGACTTGAAGGATGCGCTGTGGGCACCTTCCGCGATGAATTTCAGGGCCTGGTCGACGCGACGCTGGGGAGCGACGTCGACCGCCTTCGGGACCGAGATACCGCCGTATTTCAGGCGAACCGTCTCCTCACGCGGAGCGGCGTTCTCGACGGCACGGACGAGAACCTGAACCGGGTTCTCCTCGGTGCGGTCGTGAACGATGTCGAACGCGCTGCGGACGATCTTCATCGTCTGCTGTTTCTTGCCCGTGTTCTCCTCCGTCTGCATGAGACGGTTGATGAGGCGCTCGACGATGCTGACCTCGCTCTTCTGGAACTGCTTCGATGCGTGGCGGCCCATCGTGTGCGCGACGGGCGTGATGGTGATGTAGCGCTCGGTGCTCGGGTCGCGGAAATCGATTTCCGAAACGTCCCACGTTCCGAACAGCTTCGCGGCCATCTCGTCGCCTTCGGTGCCGACTTCCTGTTCCGGCTCTGGTTGTTCTTCGTCTGCACTCATGGTTATCGGACCGGTTTCTCCGCGTTTCCGCGAACCAGTTCTTTCAGGCTCACGCCGTTGACCTTCTCGACCTTGTAGTTGACACCGGAGATGTCACCCATCGCACGACCTTTCGCACCGCCGATACCGGCGATGGTGACCTCGTCGTGTTCGTCGATGAACGAAATCGCACCGTCGCCGGGACAGAACGCGGAGACTTGCTTTCCGTTCTTGATGAGCTGGACACGGACACATTTCCGGATCGCGGAGTTGGGCTGTTTTGCCTCGATGCCCACTTTCTCCAGCACGATACCTCGGCCCTGCGGCGCGCCTTCGAGGGGGTCGGATTTCTCCCCGAGACCGCGCTCACGTCGGGCGTAATCGGAGTCAGACCACCGATGCTTCTGGCGGTCCTTCTTCAGCTTACGAGCTGCGTACTTGCCGTTCGCCATATGCAGTGGACTATCCGACGAAGGTACTTAAGCGTCCCCTTTTGGAAGCGGCGAAACGCCCGCAGGTCGCTCGAAAGGGGTCGATAAAGCGATTTGAAAGCGTTTCAGTGATTCTAAGCCGAGCCAACGGTTTCGTTCGAACCGAACCGTGTCATCGGCCCGTCGGGGAATCGGTCCCCAGCGACCGTGAAACGGCGTCCGCAAACCACCCGAACAGGACGAACAGCCACGCCACCGACAGCGAGACGCCGACGGCCACAGCGGCGAATTGGACGCCGAGAGAACCCCGAAAGAGCACGCTCAAACCGAATCCGACGAGGTACGCCGCCATCAGCGGCCACCCGACGGCGACTCCGAGCAATCGCTCGACGTCACGAAGCCACACCGGCGTCGTCGTCACGTCAAGTAGTTGAATCCAGAGCAGCAGCGAAACGACCGCAAACAGCGCAAGTGCGCGGTTCGAAGGTGCAAACAACCAGCGCTTCCACGTCGAAGCCGAGTCCGAATCCCCTTCGACCACTTCGACGACCACCACTGCGACGACGTAGCTCACGACCACGGCACCGGTGACGAATCCGAGTGTCCGCGGAACGACGCCGGATACTCCATACGCCGTCGTGACGTCCGCGTCCCGAACGATGAACCAGAGGAGCGGGTACAGAACGGCGACGAACGGAAAGGCGAGCGCCCGGCGAGGACGGAGGAGGGAGCGGAGGCTCATACCACGAAAATAGTGGTTATCTGAGATAAATCTTGATACGGAGACTACTCTCGGCGGGTGCGAACCGGCCATCCTCGGTACTCGGAGAACTGCCGATGTGCAGTTCGTCCGAACGTCCCAAAAATCAGCAATCTGTACAGCCGCCGCACCGACGAACACTCGCCGCGAGCGGGAGCGTAGCGACCGGCGAGCGGGCCAAGCGACGACCAAAGCGAACGCAGTGAGCGGCGGGAGGAGCGCGGGCTTTTGGTCCAGCTTTTGCCAGGGAGGTAGGCCGAGAGCGAGCGCAATTTGCGCTCGCTCTCGGCCCCCGACCGCAGCAAAAGGTGGTTCAGGTCAACTGGATGTCGTCCACCTCGAAGTGGCGCGCTACCAGCAGTTTCGCGGCCTCGATGTTGCGGCCGTTCGCCCCGATGGCGACGCCGGTGTCCTGCTGTGCCACCTCGGCGTAGGCCACCGTGTCGTCGTTCTCGCTGATGGTGACGTGCCGGACTTCCGCCGGGGCCAGCGCGTTGACCACGAACCGGTCCGGTTCGTCGGCATCCTCGACGAGTTCCACGTCCGCGCCGAGTTGGTCCTCGACGTTCCGAACGTGTTCGCCGCCCGGCCCGATGGCCTGTCCCATCTCGCCGGGTTTGACGACGAAGATGACGCGCTTTTCGTCGTCCTCACCGAGGACGATACAGTCCCGGGCCGTCGCGCCCGTTTCGTCCTCGAAGAGGGCGATGTACTGGCGGGCCGTGTCGGTGAGTGTGACCGTCATCAGTCGGACGGTTCCGCGCCGCGACTGACCGAACCCATCCGGAGGTTCACGTCGCCCGTTCCGAGTTTGATCGGTTTGCCGACGATGACGTTCTCGATGACGCCGTTCAGGTCGTCGATTTCGCCGTGGATGGCGGCGTCGAGCAGGTGGTTCACCGTCACCTCGAACGCCGCACGTGCGAGGACGGACTCCTTGCTGCCCGAGATACCGTGGCGGCCGATGGACTCGATGGTTCCGCGGTTGGTCATGATGTCCGAGACCAACATTAGGTGTCGGACGTTCACGTCGTCGAGACCCTGTTCTTCCAGCGTGTCCATCGTCTCCTCGATGATGGATTCGCGCGCCGCCTCGACGCCGAGCGTTCGGTAAATCTCGTGGATGTTGTTACACGTCGTCCGGGAGGCGTCGACGCCCTCGATTTCGAGCGCGTCGGCGAACGCCGACCCCTCGGTGTAGAGGACGAACTCCTCGCCCTCGTCGAGGGATTCGCGCCGAATGACGACGCGGGAAATCTCCTCGATGCCCTTGAAGACGATTTCGCGGAGTTCCTCGACCAACTGGAGGAGTCGTCGGTAACTCGGCTGGTCGGGACCGAACTCGATGACCGACCCCTGCTGGGTCGTCTTGACGCCGAGGCTGTCCTCGATGGTGGAGGAAACCTCGTCGGGGGTGATCATCCGCTCTTCGAGCGTGTCCTCGTTCAGGTTGATGGACACGATCATGTCGGCGACGTTCGTCGAGATGTCGCCGAGTGCGAGGATTTTCGTCGCCTCGATGTTCCAGACGACTTCGTGAGCCTTCTCGCGGTTTTCGGCGTACTCGTCTTCGAGATACACCGTCATGATGGGCGTGTCGGGCGTCTTCCGTGCGTCCACCAGTTCGATGAGGCGCGGAAGCCCTTGGGTCACGTCCATCTCCGCCACACCCGCGTAGTGGAACGTGTTCATCGTCATCTGCGTTCCCGGTTCGCCGATGGACTGGGCGCTCACCGTCCCCACGGGGTCGAGCGGGTCGACGCGCGTGTCGAGGTAGCGGTGTTCGACCGCTTTGGCGATGTCCGTTACCTGTTCGAGCGAGACGCCATCGCGCGATTCGACGGTATCGTACACTTCGTCCTTGAGTCGTCGGGGAAGTTCGGTGTCCTCGACGATGGCTTCCATATCGTTTGTTACGTTAGTCATCGTTCACCTGAAGTTTGCTGAAGGTGAGCTTGATTGGGCTCCGCTCAATCATCGGATTCCACCTGCCGTGCGTCCGCGTGTTCGGACAGATTCGTCGGCGGCCGTTGTTCGCCCAGGAATTCGAGTTTTCGTGTCTCGCTGTCGAACTCCTCGTCCAGAATCTGGTCGGCGATGCTTTCGACGTCTATCGGATTCTCCTCGTCCGAGGAGACCTGAACCGGCGAGGTGCCGTCCTCGCCGAACTCGAACTGAACGATGTTGTCGCTGGTGTCGCGCACCGTGCCGTCGTACTGCGTTTCGAGTTCGGACAGGGCGTTGATGAGACGACGCTGGAGGTATCCGGACTTGGACGTACGGACCGCCGTGTCCACCAGACCCTCGCGTCCACCCATCGCGTGGAAGAAGAACTCCAACGGCGACAGACCGCCGGTGTAGGAGTGCTCCACGAAGCCGTGGGCGTCCGCCGAAAGGTCGTCCGCCTGATAGTGCGAGAGCGTGCGGTCCTCGTATCCGCGGTTGATGCGCTCGCCCCGAACTGCCTGCTGTCCGACACAGCCGGCCATCTGGGTCAGGTTGAGCAGCGACCCACGCGCACCGGAGTCTGCCATGATGACCGCCGGGTTGTCGCTGGCGAAGTGATCCTCCGCGATGTCACCGGCCGAGTCACGCGCCTTGCCGAGCGTCTGCATGATCTTCATCTCCAACGTCTCGTCGACGGTTCGGCCCGGAAGCGATTCCAGTTCGCCGTTCTCGTACGTCTCGATGAGGTCCTGAACGCGCTCGTAGGCGTTGTCGATGGCTTCGTCGATCTGTTCCTGTGCGCCCACCGGAATCGTCTCGTCGTCGATACCGATGGAGAATCCGAAGTGCATGATGGCGCGCATCGCCAACGTCGCGACCTCGTTGATGAAGTGACGGGCGCGGGTCTCGCCGTACGCCTTACAGATGGTGTCGACGATCTCCCCGCCGAAGGCACCGACCGCGTCCTCGTCTATCGTCCCTTCGAGGAGTTGGCCGTTCTCGATGATGACCGTATCGCCGGTCGAACTCGTGAATTCGAGTTCGAGGCCGTCGGGCAGGAGTTCCGAGAACAGCGTCCGACCCGTCCAGTACGGGGTGCCGTCCTCGTCCGTGCCGTCCTCTTCCGGCAGTTCGTCGATACGCGTCGCACGGAGCAGGTCGAGCGCCTGCGTCTCGTTGAAGTGCGGATTGTGGTGGGTGAGGAGATACGTCCCGGAGATGTGGTCCTGAATCGCGCCGATGATGTTCTCACCGAAGCGCGGGGACAGGATTTGTTCCTGCACGCGCATGAGCACGCGCGCTTCCGCGCGTGCCTCCTCGTTCTGGAGGGCGTGCATGTTCATCTCGTCGCCGTCGAAGTCGGCGTTGTACGGCGGACAGACGACGGTGTTCAGTCGGAACGTCTTGTACGGCATCACGACCACTTCGTGGGCCATGATGGACATCCGGTGCAGGGACGGCTGTCGGTTGAAGATGACGATGTCGCCGTCGATGAGGTGTCGATTGACCTCCCATCCCGGTTCGACCTTCTCCGCGAGTTCCTCGCAGTTCTTCTCGGTCACTTTCAGGCGACGGCCGTCGGGTCGCTTGACATAGTTCGCGCCGGGGTGCCCCTCGGGTCCGTTTCGAACGTAGCGTCGGGCCTCCTCGATGCTTCGCGGCGTGACGTTCATCGTCTGGGTCATCTCGCGGGCGACCCGTTGCGGGACGCCGACTTCGTTCAGCGAGAGCGTCGGGTCCGGCGAGATGACGGTCCGCGCCGAGAAGTTCACGCGTTTCCCGGACAGGGAGCCACGGAATCGCCCTTCCTTACCCTTCAACCGCTGGGAAAGCGTCTTCAGCGGACGCCCGGAGCGGTGGCGGGCGGGCGGGGTACCCGAAATCTCGTTGTCCATGAACGTCGTGACGTGGTACTGGAGCAGTTCCCACAGGTCCTCGATGATGAGCTGCGGGGCACCAGCCTCGCGGTTCTCCATGAACCGCTGGTTGATGCGGATGATGTCCACCAGTTTGTGGGTCAGGTCGTCCTCGGACCGCTGGCCGTTGTCCAACGTAATCGACGGACGGGCCGTCACCGGCGGAACCGGAAGGACGGTCAGAATCATCCACTCGGGACGCGAACGATTCGAATCGATGCCGAGCGCCTCGATGTCCCGGTCCGGGATGTCCTCGAACCAGTCGCGGATGTCCGACGGCATCAGCTTGTTCATGTCCTCGGTCGTGAGGTCGATGGAGAGCGCCTTCTCGATGGCCTTCCGGTCCGCTTCGCGCGGTCGGAACTCGCCCGAGATGATCTGGTTGATACGCGAAAGGTCGACGTCCGTCTGGTCGGCCAACTCCTGCGGCGAGACGGGTTCGAGGTCCTCGTCCTCGTCGCCTTCCTCGTTTCGACCCTGCATACGGGAGGCGATTCGCTCCGAGTACTCGCTCGTGAGGACCTGCTGAACCTCGTAGTAGGTCGTCGGCTTCTCGTGGTTGATGTCGTACTGGACCTCACCGCAGTGAGGACAGCGGTCCTTCTTGCGGGCCTCGCGAATCGCGGCCTTCGTCACGTCGGTGATATCGTTGCCGAGTTCCTTCGTCCGCGTGAGCATGCCGCGGTACTTCTCCTTTTCCTCCTCCGTGAGGAGCAGGCGCGAACAGTCGCGGCAGGTACCGCGAAGGAGACGGCGGATGAGTTTCGTGAATCCGACGTGGATGACGGGGGCGGCCAGTTCGATGTGGCCGAAGTGACCGTTACAGGACCCGGAGTGTTGCCCGCAGGTCTTACACTCCAGACCGGGGTCGATGACGCCCAATCGCGGGTCCATCAGCCCCATGTCGATGGGGAATCCGTCGTCGTCGTAGGTGTCGGCGGTGATGATTTTCGTCGCCGACATCTCTCGGTACTCCTCCGGGTCCATCAGACCGAAGCTGATGGAGCCGATTTCCTTGGGAGTTTGACTTGTTGCCATGTTAGACTGCGTCCTCCAGTTCGAGTCGCGGCGCGATGCCGAGCGCCTTCATCTCGTCGAGCAGGAGCTTGAACGCGTAGCTCATCTCGATTTCGTGAATATCCGTTTCTTCCTCACAGTTCGGGCAGTACACGCGGTTCTGGTCGATGTTCTCCACCGCGCTCATACCGCACTGCCCACAGACGTAGATCCATTCGCGGTCGGAGGAGTCGAGGAGACGCTCCTTGAGTGCCAACGCGGCACCGTGTCCGATGAGCACCTCGCGCTCCATCTCACCCACGCGGAGACCACCCTCGCGGGCGCGCCCTTCCGTCGGCTGACGCGTCAGCACCTGCACCGGGCCACGGGACCGGGCGTGGAGCTTGTTCGACACCATGTGGTAGAGCTTGTGGTACAGAATCGTGCCGACGAAGATTTCGGCCTCGATCTTCTCGCCCGTCACGCCGGAGTACATGATCTCCTTGCCGGACGATTTGTAGCCGCGCTCCTGCAGCGCCGACCGGAGTTCCTCCTTGTCCTCGCCGGTGAACGCCGTCCCATCCACGCGACGGCCTTCCATCGCTCCGACTTTGCCGCCGATCATCTCCAGCACGTGACCGACCGTCATGCGCGACGGCAACGCGTGCGGGTTGACGATGAGGTCCGGGACGACCCCCTCCTGCGTGAAGGGCATGTCCTCCTGCGGCGCGATGTGACCGACGACACCCTTCTGTCCGTGCCGCGACGCGAACTTGTCCCCGAGTTCCGGGATTCGCTCGTCGCGCACCGACACCTTGGAGAGCTTCGAACCGTCCTCGCCCTCCATCAGTGTCACGGTGTCCACGACGCCGGATTCGCCCGAGCGCATCGTGACGCTCGTCTCGCGGCGTTTCTGTGGCGACAGACCGCCCATGTCGTCCGGTTCTTCGAGGAACCGCGGCGGACTCGTCTTGCCGAGGAGCACGCTGTTCTCGTCCACGCGCGTCTCGGGGTTGACCAGACCGTCCTCGTCGAGGTGCGTGTAGGCGTCCTCGCCGCGGGCACCGCGAACGTCGTCGCCCGGAATCTCGAAGCGATCCTCCTGTCCACCCGGGTAGCGGCGTTCCTCGCCCTCGTAGGTGCGGAAGAAGTGCGAACGAGCGAGCGCGCGCTCGACCGACCCTTTGTTCATGACGAGCGCGTCCTCGATGTTGAACCCTTCGTAGCTCATGACCGCGACGGTGAAGTTCTGTGCGGCGGGTCGGTCGTCGAAACCGATCTGCTCCGTCGTTTGCGTCTTCACCATCGACAGCTGTGGGTAGTGGAAGAGGTGCTGACGCGTGTCCGGACGAATTCGGTAGTTCGCCGACGGCAGGCCGAGCGACTGTTTCATCATCCCCGCACCCATCGTAATACGGGGACTGGCGTTGTGTTCCGGGTACGGAATCATGCCCGCGCCGATACCGAAGATGAGTTGCGGGTCGATTTCGAGGTGCGTGTGGTCCTCGTTCAACTCCGCGTCATCGACGGCGACGTAGATGTCCTCTTCCTCCTCGGCGTCGATGAACTCGATTTTGCCGCGTTCGACGAGTTCCTCGAACGAGAGGTCGCCCTGATTGAGCGCTTCGACTTCCTCGTCCGTAATGCGGGTTTCGCCGTCCTCGACCACGAGGAGCGGTCGACGGGCGCGTCCCGCGTCCGCGTTGATGATGACTTCGCTGGTACGTTCCTTGACCGAGACGTTCACCATCTCGCTCACGTCGCCGCGTCGTCGCGCCTCACGTACCTGATCTGCGAGCTGTTCGGGGTCGGGGTGTGTTCCGACCAGACTGCCGTTGACGTATACTTTCGCTTCTCGTCCCTGACTCATCAGTCTGCGCTCCCTTCGATGCTCTCGATTCCGGGAATCCCCTCGACTCCCATCGACGACAGTTCGTGTTTGAGTTCCTGTTCGTCCTCGATGTTCTGGCTCAACTCCATCGCCTGCGCGAAGTTCTTCACCAGACCACAGTTCGGCCCTTCCGGCGTCTCGGACGGGCAGATGCGACCCCACTGGGTCGCGTGCAGGTCACGCGCCTCGAAGTGGGGTTGCGAGCGACTGAGCGGACTGCGGAGGCGGCGAAGGTGTGACAGCACGCCCATGAAGTCCGTCCGGTCCACCAACTGCGAGACGCCGGAGCGGCCGCCCACCCAGTTCCCGGTCGCGATCGGGTGTTCGAGACGCTCGGTGAGAACGTCGGATCGAACCACCGTGTTGACGGACAACTGCCGGTTGCGCATGTTCGCGCGTTCGAGCTGGTACTTCACGTCGCGTGCCAGCTTGTTCAGCGCCGTGCGGAACAGGTCCTTCATCAGGTCGCCGGACACCTTCAGCCGTTTGTTGGCGTAGTGGTCCTTGTCGTCCGAGTCGCGGCGGCCCAGCGCGAGTTCGAAACACGCCTCGGCCATCCGCGCGAGGTAGTACGCCTTGTTGATGCGAACTTCCTCCTCCTCGACGCCGTCCTCGTGGAGGTGCGGCAGGAGGTAGCGATCGATGACGTAGTTCGCCCGCTTCAACTGGTAGTTCTTGCCCTGTCCGGAGGCGACGCGCTTCCCGAGCGTCTCGATGGCCTCCTCTTGGGTCTGGACCTCCGCCGCCTCCAGATTTTCGAGCATGAACTTCACGATTTCCGGGTCGTCGGAGACGCGGTGGACGATCTCCTCGTCGGATTCGAGGCCCAGCGCGCGAACGAGCGTGACGAAGTTGACGCTCCCGGACACCGACGGGAACGACACTTCGAGCAGGCCGTCGCGCGAGCGCTCGACGAGGACCAGCGCGCGGTAGCCACGGCGCTGGCTGAACGTCTTTGCGACCTGAATCTCGTCGCCGTACTTCGTGTCGTACTCGGCGAGAATCTTGTTCGGCGCGAGGTCCTCCGAGGTCATCAACACTCGCTCGGAACCGTTGACGATGAAGTAGCCGCCGGGGTCGGCGGGGTCCTCGCCGATTTCGACCAAGTCCTCCTCGTCGAAGTTGGCGATGTTACACTTCTCCGAGCCGACCATTATCGGCATCCGACCGACTTTCGTTTCGGTCGAATCGACGACGCGTTTGTCGTCACCCTCGCCCTTGACGATGGTCATCTCCATGAAGACGGGTGCGGCGTACGTGATGTTGCGAAGACGTGCCTCCTGCGGGTAGAGGAGTTCTTCGCTGCCGTCCGCTTCACGTACGCGCGGGGTGACCACCCGGATGTCGCCGAGTTCGACGAACACCGGTTCTTCGCCCTCCTTGTCGCCGATGTCCGTGTCGATGATTCCCTTCTCGGTAACGACTTCCTGCATGCCGCGGGTCAGGAAAGCGTTAAACGAGCGGTAGTGATGCTCCGCGAGTCGTTCTTTCGAGAAATACTCCCTCGATAGTGTGCGTCTGTCTTCCTGTTGCATTATTCCACCACGAGTCGATACACGACGGCGTTCTCCGTCGTTCGAGAGTCGCGGACGATTTTGATGACGTCACCCGTATCTGCGTCGTCGGGCAGTGCCGGGTCGGTCCGCTTGATCTTTGGCAGGTCTGTACTCTTGATGTCGTATTCCTCGAGCACCTCGTCGAGTTCGTCCGGGTCGACGATGGAGTGCTCTGGAACCATTTTGTGTTGGCTTACGTCTACCATGTGTGCGCGAGTTTTCGGCTAACGGGAGAAATGGCTATCACGAGATACTACAGGGTATTACACGCAGCACTCATTTAAGACTTGCTAAGTAGGTTCGCACACGCTCGGCTATCCCGAACCTCCACCCACGAAGCGGAGGCGACCAACTGAACACCTCTATCTACTTCGTTCTGGTATAAATGGTTTGGGCATTCGGGATGTGTTAACATCCCTCGGTACAAACCCACATCCGGCGCGTGTTTGGAAAGCCTTAAGAGTACAAGCCAGAAAGGAGTGAATGCGAAGGCCCGGGTGGTGTAGTGGCCCATCATACGACCCTGTCACGGTCGTGACGCGGGTTCAAATCCCGCCTCGGGCGCTTTTTAACGAAACGATACTTGACGAGTGGCGACTCTCCATGGGCCGTCTTTTGCCGAGAGGAATTCGAAACAGGCAGAGTGACCCACGTAGGTTCAAAAGGGAGAGAGAACCATCCACGACCGACTGGAGAAATGAACTCGTCACGGAAAGGGGATGAAACGGAAAGTACTGTTCTGAGCAGGCTCATGGCAGTCGGGCTGTCGGTGTCCGTTCCGTTCGGGGACAGCGATAGGTACGACCTTGTGGCCGACGACGGGCAAACCCTCTATCGGGTACAGTGTAAAACTGGAAGTTGGATAAATGGTACAGTTCGGTTCAACCTCTATACGTCGACGGTCAGTGCTGGCGGGCGTGTGGACTCAAGGTACACCGCGGAGGAGATAGACGTGTACGCGGTGTACTCCCAAAGAACCGACGATGTTTATTGGATACCAATTCACGAAACCGGTTCCGGGGAGATGCGTCTTCGAGTCGAGGAACCGCATCCGAAAGCGCCCACGTCGAAAATCAACTGGGCAAGTGACTACACGCTGGCGACGGTATTCGACTGACCAACGCATCATTCTGTCACACTGAAACAAAGCAAACACCCACATCGAGTCAATCATTATCACTGAGCGACGAAATCGACACCCCTTAATAAGGTCGGCAAAAAGGAGATAATACGAAGGCCCGGGTGGTGTAGTGGCCCATCATACGACCCTGTCACGGTCGTGACGCGGGTTCAAATCCCGCCTCGGGCGTTCTTCCTGATTTCGATCCGTGAGCGACGCTTGCGTCGAGCGAACATCAAATCAAGAGGACCTCAAAGGGGTTTGAAGCAGACCGAGGTTCTGCACGTAGTGCAGGTTCTCGGGCGTGGTTCAAATTCCGAAAGACGCGGAGCGTCTTTCGGCCCTCGCAAACGCACGCGTTTGCTCAGTCCCGCCTCGGGCGTTCTCCCTGATTTCGATCCGTGAGCGACGCTTGCGTCGAGCGAGAAGTCCTCGGAAACCCGCCGCTCAGTCCAGTCCGACGGGGGTAACCTATAGGAATCGCGACGACGTGACAGCAGAGCGGGGGAAACGAATGGCACAAACGGGGGAGACGAGTTCGGTGGGACGCGGCGGATGAACGGGCGAACGGGACTCTCGATAGGACTCCTGTTGCTGGTCGTACTAGCGGGCGTGTGGCCGGGAGCAGTGGGTTCGAGCAGCGAGTCGGCTATCGAGCAGGGAACGCCGGGACCGACGGGGGAGTTCAGAATCGTCTCCGTCGCTTCGAACGTCCCGATAAACGGGACGGGGAACCTGTCCATCACGTTCGAGAACACGGGAGAGGACGTTTCGAACGCGAGCATTCGGGTGCGGTCGCCGAACGAGAGCGTTCGGTTCGGGCCGTCGCAGACGGCGCGTAAATTCGTCGGAAATTGGTCGGCGGGCGAGCGGCGGACGGTCAAATACGGCCTGCTCGCCGAGGAGTTCGCGGAGGCGAGACAGTACCCGTTCGAGGCGGTCATCTCGTTCACCGACGCCGACGGGGAACGTGAACGGGCGGGACCGTACACGTTCGATGTGCAACCGACCGACCGAGTTCAACTGGAGCGGTTCGAGGTGACGAGCGTTTCTTCGAACGTTCAGTCCGGCGATACGGGGGTAGTTTCGCTGAGCGTGGAGAACACGGGACGCGACGTGGACGACGCCGTGGTGTCGCTTCAGTCCGCGAACGAACAGCTCACGCTCGGACGGTCGCAGAACGCCAGTCAGTTCGTGAGCGAGTGGTCGTCGAACGAACGGGAAACCTTCCAGTATCGGGTGACGGCGAGCAACGACACGGTCGGCGGGAACTACCCGTTCAGCCTCTCGATTTCGTATCGCGAGAACGGAACGCGGAATCGGACGGAACCACACCTCATCGGCGTCATACCGGACCCGGAACAGTCGTTTTCGCTGGGGAACCTGAACAGCACGTTGCATGTGGGACAGGAGGGGACCGTCTCCGGCACCGTGACGAACGAAGGGCCACAGCGCGCGCCGAGCGCCGTTCTCGTGCTCGTGTCACGCGGAGGGAATACCACCGTGTCGCCGAAGGAGACGGAGTACGCGCTCGGAACGCTCGACTCGGGCGAATCGTCCCCGTTCGATTTTCAAATCGACGTGAGCGACGCCGCCGACCGCGGCCCGCGACAACTGTCGTTCGTGGTGCGATACCAGAATCAGGACGGCGACCCGCGACAGAGCAAATCCCTCGACGCCCAGGTGACGGTGGGTCCACGTCGGGACGAGTTCCGTCTGGACGCGAAGCGAACCTCGGTCGAATCGGGTTCGACGGCGACGGTTTCGTTCGTCGTCACGAACAACGAGAATCGGACCCTCCGAAACATCGACGCGCAGGCGTTCGTGGACAGTCCATTGACCATAAACGACAACGGGGCGTTCATCGAGAAACTGGAACCGAACGAATCGGCGACCATCAGATTCGACGTCGGTGCAGACGGGGGAACGCTCGCGAACGCGTATCCGATGTCGGTCGATTTCCAGTACGACACGCCGGATGGGGAGACGAAACTCACCGACACGTACGAGGTTCCGGTTCGAGTGACGACACCGAGACAGGGCGGAGTGCTGTCGTTTTCGAGCGGGTCCGGTGGGCTCATCGTGGTCGGTATAATCACCCTTCTGTTCGCCATCGGTGTCGTCCTCTTCGTGCGCCGTCGGCGGCAACGGCGGTGAGTCCCGATGGTGGACTACCAGCGCGTCATCGATTGGCTCGACGTGTGGATCGCTGACCGGTCGAAAACGGTGATTCTCGTCTTTCTCGTCCTGACGGTCGTTTTCAGCGTCGGACTGACCCGCGTCTCCACCGAATCCGGGACGAGCCAGTTCACCGAGAACAGCCCCGCACAGGAGGCGTTCGATGCCGTCAACCGCGAGTTCACGCCGCCGTTCGCGGTCGAAAACGGGAGCACACAGCTCATCCAAACCGGTCGGAACGTGCTCTCGAAGCCGGAACTGGTGGCGATGTTGGAGGCGCAGTATCGGCTCGAACGCCGCGCCGACCTTCGGGTTTCCTCGACGACGAGCGCGGCGAGAATCGTCGCCGTGACGCTCGACCCGAACGCGACGACGCTCGAAGCCCAACTTCGTGCCGTTCGGCGTGCGCCCGACTCCGACGTCGAAGCGGCGGTCCGGCGTGCGGCGACGGATCCCGGATTTCGCGCCCTGTTGAGCAAGGATTTCAACCGCCGCTCCGCCTCCGCGTCGGCGACGATAGGCATCGTGGAACACGAGATTCCGCGGGGGCTCGAACAGCAAGCAGGCGCTGAAGCGAGCGAAAACGATCCTTTGACACGAATTCAAGTGCGGTCCCAGTCGGTCGTCGGCAGCGTCGATAGCGACGTCCGCGTGTTCGGAAGCGGCATCATCTCCTCGGAGCTGTCCAGCGTCACCTTCGACTCGCTCATCATCGTCACGCCCGCGGCGGCGGTACTGATACTCGTCTTCCTGCTCTTCGCCTACCGCGACCCTCTGGACCTCCTGCTCGGCGTCGTCTCGCTGGTGATGACCATCGTCTGGACGCTGGGATTCATGGGGTGGTTGGGCATCCCGTTCACGCAACTGCTCGTCGCGGTGCCGCCCCTGCTCCTCGCGGTCGGCATCGACTACGGTATCCACGCCATCAACCGCTACCGCGAGGAACGCGTCACCGGACTCGAAATCGGACGGTCGATGCGGCGAACGACGGACCAACTCCTCGTCGCCTTCTTCATCGTCACCGGAACGACCGTGTTGGGTTTCGCGTCGAACCTGACCAGCAACCTGCAACCGATTCGGGAGTTCGGACTGGTCGCCGCGATAGGAATCTCGGTCACGGCGCTCATCTTCGGCATATTTCTCCCGGCGGCGAAGGTGGCGACCGACAGGTTCCGATACCGCGTCGGACTGCCCGTGTTTGGCCTTCGACCGCTCGGCGAGGAGGGGTCCGTTTTGGGCCAGTTCCTACAGGGAAGCGTCACGCTCGCCCGCCGCGGTGCCCCGGTCGTTCTCGCCGTCGCACTCCTCACCACCGCCGTTTCGGGCTACTACGCGACCGGCATCGACACGTCGTTTTCGAACGAGGATTTCCTGCCACCGGAGCAGACGCCGGGATATCTGCAATCGCTTCCCGAACCGTTCGCGCCGGGGACGTACACCGTCACCGAGACGACGAACTTCCTCGACGAGAAGTTCGCCCGCGTCGAGGGGGATACCGTGACGATATACGTACAGGGGCCGCTTCGCGAGGATTACGCGCTCGAATCGATTCAGCACGCCAACCGAAACCCGCCGAAGTCGTTCGCCCAAACGGACAGACGGGCGGAGTCCGAAAGCATCATCACAGTCATTCGGAATTACAGCAGTCAGTCACCCGAGTTCCGGCGGTTGGTCGCTCGGAACGACGACGACGGGGACGGCGTTCCCGACGACGACCTCGGAGCGATTTACGACCGATTGCTCTCCTCGCCCGCCCGTGGGCAAGCGCTCCAGTACATCACGGAGGACCAGCGGAGCGCACAGGTCGTCTACACGATGAAAAGCGGTGCGTCGCAGGGGGAAATCACTCGTGACGCACAGCAAGTGGCCGGACGCTACCGCCTCGATGCGACCGCGACCGGCGAAATCGTCGTCTTCCAATCCATCGCTGACATTATCTTCGCGTCCGCGTTGCGAAGCCTCGCAACTGCACTCATCGCCACGGCGGTTTTCCTCGCGCTCGTCTATCGCATGCTCGTCGGTCGGGCCGCCTTCGGCGTCATCAACCTCTTTCCCATCGTCGTCGCCGTCTCGCTCTTGGCGGGTACGATGCGGTTGTTCGGCATTCCGTTCAACGCGCTGACGGCGACGGTGTTAGCGATCGCTCTCGGACTGGGAACGGACTACTCCGCCCACGTCGTCCACCGGTTCACCGACGAGTTCGAAGACGAGTCGGACGTGTTCGCCGCCCTCACCCGCACCGTTCGAGGAACCGGTGGAGCGTTGACCGGCAGCATGCTCACGACCGTCGCCGGAACCGGGGTCCTCGTCCTCGCCATCACGCCCGTCCTCGGCCAGTTCGGACTCGTGACGGCATTGAGCATCTTCTACTCCTACCTCACGGCACTCGTGCTGACGCCATCGGTCATCGTCGTATGGCAGCGCTATTTCACGTGAAGATTCGGGGAAGCATGGAGTTCACGTGAGGAATCCGGAACCGGGGTACAGTTATGCCGTTTCCCATCCAAATTTCCGGGGATGTACGACGAGATACTCGTTCCCACCGATGGCAGCGCCGAAATCGAGGACGCCATCGCGGAAGCGCTCGACCTCGCGGGGTTCACCGGCGGGCGCGTTCACGCGGTGTCCGTCGTCGATACGCGTGAGTACAGCACACTCTCCGACGCGAAGTGGCTCAGCATCGAACGCGACAGAGCCGAGGGGGGAGAACACGCGATTTCGACCGTTCGAGAGCGGGCAAACGAACGAAGGGTTCCGGTGGAAACCGAACTCCTCAGAGGACTGCCCCACGAGGAGATACTGGCGTACGCGGACGACCACGGAATCGACATCATCGTGATGGGAACTCACGGTCGAAGCGGATTCCAGCATTTTCTGAACGGGAGCGTCACCGAGAAGGTCATCAGAAACACCGATTTACCCGTACTCGTCGTTCGAGTGGCGGCGGAATCCTAACCGAGGAGTTGGACCACGCCCCACGCCAGCCCGATGGCGACTCCGGCACCGACGAGGGTGCCGACGGAGTTGACAGTGGCACGGAGGCGTTCGCCGGTCTCCCACAGTCGAAACGTCTCGAAGGAGAACGACGAGAAGGTCGTAAACGACCCACACGCGCCGGTTCCGAGCAGGAGCGCGATTTGATTGTCGACGGAGAGGAACGTGATGAGGCCGAGGACGAAACTCCCCACGACGTTCACCGTGAGCGTCCCGATGGGGAACTCCTCGGCGTCGATTCGTTCGCCCACGAAATGGCGGCACAGCGCACCGATCGCCCCGCCGGTTCCCACGATATGCGCGGGGTCGAGTGAGGTCATTCGCCGACCCCCCCGTTGACTCGTCGGGCGAGCGAACGACCGAGGAAGACACCCAAAAGCCCGAGTCCGTAGTTGGCGACGACGTTTCCGGCCATCCAAAGCGGCGACGCCGCCTGCGTGGTCTGAACGGCGAACGTGCTGTACGTGGTGAACGAGGAAAGAAACCCCGTACCGACGACGAAGTGGGTCTGGTCCGCGAGGTAACCCATGTAGATGGCCTCGTACAGGATGAACCCGAGCGCGAAACAGCCCGCGACGTTCGCGATGAGCGTTCCCGTCAATCCGGGTTCGGCGAGGCTGACGAAGTACCGAAGATTGGATCCCGCAAACCCGCCGACGCCTATCAACAACAGGACCTCTATCGTGTGGAGTGGATGCTTGCTTCCCATATCTGTGGCTCTCGAAAAGGAGTCATCAGCCGACGTGTTCGGCGGTTGGGGGAGGCGGACTCCATCGCCCGGTTACTCCGCTACTCCTTATCGAACGCACTTAACGGACTCGAAAGGACGCGGCGATTCGTTCTCTTCTCCTGTCTCACTGGTCAGTGCGCTCGCACTCGGACTGCCGCCGCCGTGTTCGACCCGTCGCGTGCGAATTTGCACGGCGTGAACGCTTTCGGTCGCGTCATCCACGACGAGCGCCGACCCCGGTTTTTCGGGCATTCGGTCGGTGAACGGCCCGTGCATGTAGGTCGGGCGGGCGCGGGCGAGCGCCTCGCGGTCGGCCTGTGAGGTCAAACGATGGGCCACGAGGATGTCGGCCTGTGAAACCGCATCCTCCGGAAGCGCGGCCGGGCGTTGGGTCGCGGCGACGAAACTGACGCCCGGCCGCCGTCCACGGGTGAGGACGGTTCGAAGCGCCGGAGCGGCGATTCCGTCGAAGAAGGCGTGTGCCTCGTCCACGACCAACCACGGGAGCGTCGCCACCGAGTCCGTGACCCGAGCGCGGTACAGGTCCTCCACGACCGCTCGAACGACGGCGTTCATCGGCGCAGCGTCGTAGCCCGAACAGTCCAGTATCGTCGCCGTCGCCCCGGAGAGACAGTCCGCCGCGGTGAGTCCATCGGGAGAGAACACGCCCCAGGAATCGGCGAGCGCAAGGTGATTCCGGGCCGTCCGGCGGGTTGCCTGCACCGCGTCCGCGTTTCCGACGTATTCCTTCATCGCGGCGAGTGTGTCCGTCTTCGCGGCCGCCTGCCAGACCAGCGACCCGGCCGAACTCTCGTGATCGAGGCCCAGTAACGCACACCACGCTCGCGGCGAGAGTGCGCCCGCGGACACGCGAGGTTCGTCGACGACCGAGAACCCCGGAACGTCCGCGAACGTACGAAACGCGCCCATCGGGTCGACAACGACGGGGGAAACCCCCGCGGCGGCCGCGAGTTCTTCAACCAGCACGCCGAGGGTGTAGGACTTTCCGTACCCGCGTTTGCCGACGACCAACGCGGCGTGTGGCCCGTCCAAATCGATTTCGACGGCGGCACCCGCGCTGCCGTCACGTGCCCGGTAGGTTCCGAGCGCACCCGAGATACCGCCGTCGTCCGCTCGCCCCAGAACGTCCGTCATGTCCGGTGCTGGTCCCGGCTTCCATGATAAACCCTCGGACGAAGGTTTATGTCCGAAACCGGAACCACTCCGGGGCATGTCAATCCGTCAGCGGTTCGAGGAGGTACGAACTCACCGCACGGTCCAGTTGTTTCGGTCGGACGACCGCGCCATCGAGGGGCTTCCGATTCGACTCGTCATCGCGCTCGTCGTGGGCGTCGCCAGCCTGAGCGTCATGATGAACATGTTGTCGGGCCTCAACGGGTTGGCGGTGAGCGAACTGGACGCGAAACCGGCCCCCGAAGTGGTGCAACCGGGCCACCGATCCGTCGACATATCGGTCATCGATTCGGACGGGAAACCGGTCGCAGGGGCGACCGTCGTCGTGAAAGGCGATTCCGCCACGCTGGAGCATATTCGGACGGCGACGACCGGGAAGAACGGGGAAGCCACGCTCTCGATACGGCCCGGGCTGGGACCGAATCAGGAGGAAGGAACGCTCGAAGTGGACATCAAGCCACCCGCCGGAAGCGAGTTCGCCGACAAGCGAGAGAACACGCGGATTTTGGTGGTATCCGAGTAGGAAACGAAGGCAAACCCGGTTTCCCACCGGCATTTCGATGAGGAATGGCGTCGTTACTCGTGAGTGCTGTTCAATGGTACCCACCCAATTCAAATAGGAACAGCTATCAACCCCCTCTACCACCGTCACAGCAATGGCAATGGCACGTTGCCGCCACTGCGGTGTGCAAATGATAGGGTCGTCTTACCCCGAGACGATGAAATGGTACCACGACCACCTTCGGGAAACACATCCGAAAGCGTGGGTTCGCGCATAATCACGGCGAAAACGCTTGCGTATTCGGACGAATTTCTCGTCCGAGCGAGGCGGAGGACAGCACTGTAAACGCGGTCACGAAAAGGGGCGTTTGCTCCACGCGGCCTTCTCCCTTTAGGGAGTGTTGCGCGTAGTAGACGTATGTCCCGGGAAACAACCGAGGAGGGAATCGAACGGGGGAAGCGAAACGCGCTCGCCGCGTGGATACTCATCGGTTCGATCGGTATCGCCGTCCTCGTGAGCGTTCTCGACGGGGACTTCCTCTGGTCGGGGTTCGGACTCGTCGCGCTCGCGGTTGCGCTGATACCCGTCGGAACGTATCGCCGGGCAACGGCGATGGTTCCGTGGGAATCCCTTCTCCTCGTCGCAATTCCCATCCTGAGCGTTCCGTTCGGGCCGGTTTTGCCCCGGTCCGTCGCCGTGTTTCTGTCCGTCGCGGCGCTCGCGCTCGTGGTCTCGGTGGAGATGGACGCCTTCAGCACGGTCGAACTCTCCCCGTCGTTCGCAGTTCTATTCGTCGTCGTCACGACGATGGCAATCGCCGGTGCGTGGGCGGTCATCCAATGGGTCGTCGACGTAACGACGGGAATGCAGAACTTACAGAACCTTCGTGCCGTGATGTGGTCGCTGTTCGCGGCCACCGGAGTAGGAATCGGGGCAGGAATCCTGTTCGCGGCGTACTTCCAACGAATCGACCCGCGGCGGTTCGGCTTTCGGGACGGAGGTAAGCGACGCGAATCGGAGGAGATGACGGCCGTGAAGTCGTCCGAAGGGTGGCTCTCGGATCGACAGCAACGGCGTCTGGTGCGAGCGCTTCAGGTGGTTCTCGTCGGCGTGCTTGCGTTCGGCGTGTACCGAGCGAACATCGGCATCATCGTCAACACGGCGGTCGCGCTCGCGCTGATGGAGTTACCGGCGGTACTCGAACGGGATTATCGTCTCCCCATCGACGCGGGCCTGACGCTCTGGATAGTCGTCCCGGTCTTTCTGCACGCTATCGGAACCGTCGGGCTATACCACTCGATCGGACTGTGGGATCAACTGACCCACACCCTCTCGTCGTCGCTCGTCGCCGCCGCGGGATACACGACGGTTCGAGCGCTCGACATCCACGCGGACTCCGTCTACCTCCCAAAGACGTTCATGGTGCTGTTCATCCTGCTGTTCACGCTCGCGTTCGGCGTCCTCTGGGAACTGTTGGAGTTCGGACTCGATGGACTCGCGACGACGCTGGGAACGGCGAGCGTCCTGTCGCAGTACTCGCTCGAAAACACGATGCTCGATTTGGTCTTCGACAGCGTCGGCGGAATCATCGTCGCTATCTGGGGAGCAGCACACCTGTCCAACGTCTCCGATGCAGTTGCCGCGCGGTTTGACACTGGGACGGAGTGACGGCTATTCGACTCGGCACCGAACGGAACGCGTTACCGGTCGAACCGGCGTCGAATGAGAGAGTCGCTTCGGTTTGTGCGATAGGTCGCTCGAAAACGGGGAGAACTCCTACGTTGTTGGCTCCACTCTTTTCCGTGCATGAATCGACCCGAAAACCCGTCTCCGACGGCGAGAGGTTCGGCCGTCGGGTGGTTTCTGTTGGATGCCAACCGGATGGTCATCGTGAGCGTGCTGACTGTCAGTTGCTTCGTGCTGCTGTTGAGTCTCGGCGCGCTCGGTCTCCCCTTCGCAGAGATGTTTCGCCGCGGGGACACGATAGAAACGCTATTTCAAACCCTCCTCGGCGTGCTTATCACCGGAATGACGCTCGTCGTCTCGATAAATCAACTCGTCCTCTCCCAGGAGTTCGGATCGCTCGGTCGGCAAAACGAACGAATGCAGAAGTCGATGGATTTCCGCGAAGAGTCCGAAGAGGAGTTTCGATGGGTCGGTCCGCCGGAACCGGATCGGTTCCTCGAAACGCTGATCAATACGAGCGTCGATCGGGCGCTCGCGGTTCAGGACTCCGTCGAGGGAAACCCCGATAGAACGCTTCGAAAGCGGGTCGGCCAAATGGTCGAACGGATCACCGAGAGCGCCGATGGTGTCGACGACCGGTTGGAAGATGCACAGTTCGGCGAGTTCACGATAATGCGTGCCGCCCTCGATTACAACTACTCGTGGAAGATATACATGATTCGTCGGGTGTTTCGGGAACACCGGGAGAGTTTGAACGAGGAGCAAAAGGAGGCGTTCGCCGACGTCGTCGATATCCTCGAACTGTTCGGTCCGGCGGAGGAGTTCTTCAAGGCCCACTACCTCCAGTGGGAACTGGTGAACCTCTCGCGTCGAATCCTCTTCGCCGGAATCCCGGCGCTGATCGTGCTGGTCGCCGGCGCACTCTATCTGAAACCGGCAACCGTCTCCGGTTCGCTTCTCACCGTTCCTCTGCTCATCTGGCTGGTCACCCTCGTCGTCACGTTCGCGTTGATCCCGTTCTTCGTCTTCACCGCCTACGTCCTCCGAACGGCCTCGATAGCGAAAGAAACTGGAGCGATCGGTCCGTTCGTGCTACACGAGTCGGAGCGCGACCCGCTCATCAGTTGGGACGACTGACACTCCCGACGACACCCGTCCACGGCCGCCTCCCTACTCCGCGCCGACGGCCTAGAAACCTATGGGAGTTCCGTCCGTCGATTCTCGTGATGAGTTCCCCCGAAGACGGATTCGACGAGGCGTACGCCGGAACACCGCCGTGGGACATCGGCCGACCCCAGTCGGCCATCCGTTCCCTGTTCGAGACGGACGCGGGATCGTTCGAGAGACCGATTCTCGATGTCGGCTGTGGAACCGGGGAAAATTCGTTCTTCCTCGCCGACCGCGGCTATTCGGTTCTCGGCGTCGACGCGTCCCCACGAGCCATCGAGAAGGCGAGAGAAAAGGCGAAAACCCGCGACGTGGCGGGGAATATCGACTTTCGAGTGCAGGACGCGCTTTCGCTTGCGGACCTCGGCGAGGAGTTCGGGGTCGTCCTCGACTGCGGCCTGTTTCACGTCTTCGACGACGAAACCCGGCGAACCTACGTTTCGTCGTTGGAGAGTATCGTTGCGTCGGACGGACACGTCGTCATTCTCTGCTTTAGCGACCGAGAGCCGGGCGAGTGGGGACCTCGCCGAATCAGCGAGAGGGAGCTTCGAACGGCGTTTTCCGACGGCTGGGCGGTCGAATCCATCGACCCTGCTCGCTTCGAAGTCAACGCCGGGCACGACGAGGTAAACCCGTCGAACGGCGATAGCGTCGAAGCGTGGTTGGCGGTCGTTCGACGCGCTGAAGGGGAAAATCGGGAGTAAAGTAGAGTAAGAGAGAAGAAAGAGGAAGGCAGGGAAGGATAGCTCGCGACGATTACAACCCGTAGCCGTCCCAGTCTATCCAATCGTGTTCCCATCCACGGCGTGTCTGGGCGTGACGTTCGGCGAACTCGCGGTCCTCGCGGTCGGTGCGGTTGCGTTCGATCGTGTCAGACTGCTCGCCGTCCACGAGGAGCGGTGCGAGCGAAAGCGTGCCGAACTCCCGTTCGATTTCGGGGGCACCGTCGGCAGTTCGTTCGACGGCGGCCAACTTCTGTGTCCCCCCGCCGAGGGGAAGGACCAACCGCCCGTCCGAACGCAACTGTTCGACGAGGGTCCGCGGCGGTTCGATGACCGCCGCTTCCACGAGGATGCGGTCGAACGGGGCGTATTCGGGCAGACCGTCGGCACCGTCGCGACAGTCCACGAAGACGCCGCCGTAACCAGCAGAAGAGAGGTTTTGCCGGGCTTCGTAGACGATTGTCCGCGTGATATCGACCGCGTGGACGTTCTCCTCGCCGACGACTTCGGCCAGCACCGCCGACGTGTACCCGACGCCGGCACCGACGACGAGGACGGAATCCGTCTCGCGAACGTCGAGGGCTTCCAGCAGTCGGGCGACCGTACTCGGGGCCAGAATTCGCGTCCCTCGGTGGTCGAACGACTGGTCCGAGTAGGCGCCGTCGCTGGCTTCGAGGGGGACGAATTCGTGACGGGGGACCGTCCGAAGCGCGAGGCTGACGGACTCGCTCCTGACGAGTCCCCCCTTCAGTTCGTGTTCGAGGCTGGCGACCATATCGTCGCGCAGCGCCGCCGGTTCCATGGATTCGGATTGGGCACCGACGTTCTTCAATGGCGCGGCCTGTGCCCGACGACTGCTTGCTGATTCGTGCCCGGAACGTCCCGAATTTCGAACGTCTCGAACCCGGCGTCGTCGAACCACTCGCGGAACTGATCGGCGGTGTAAGTATCCCCGTTTTCGGTCACAGCGAGCATGTGTGCGCCGAACATCGCCGCGCCGTCGGTGCGTCCTCGAACGTGGTCGATGAAAACCGCGACGCCGCCGGGGTCGAGCGCGTCGTAGACGTTCGCCACGAGTTCGCGGTTCTCCTCCGGGCCGAGGGCGTGTGCGACCCGCGCGCAGAACGCGAGGTCGAACCCGGTCGGGAGGTCGTCGGTCGCGTCGCCGGAGACGAGCGCGACGGGTTCGCGTTCGAGGAACTTCCGGTCGATGTCGATGACGTCCGGTCGGTCCAACAGCGTCACGTCGTAGCCGCGGCGGGCGAACTCGGTGGAGAAACTCCCGGGACCCCCGCCGATGTCGAGGACGCGTTCCGCCTCCGGGTATTCGTGGACCGCTTCGGTCACGGCGGAACGAACCGTCGTCTCATCGACCGTCGCCATCGCGCCCATGAAGTTCGTCGTCCACGAGTCGGAGTGTTCGGGAGGCGTCCCGGTTCGCATCGTCTCGGGGAGCGAAAACCAGCGGTCGAGGCAGTCCATCTGGTGTGGCACCGTTCCGATAGAGCGCACGTCGGTTTTAGCAAACAAGCCGAGCGCACGGTTGGTCGCCTCATACTCGCCATCGACCGTTTCGAGGAACCCCAACTCGGCCATCGCGGAGAGCGTGATTCGGGCCGACCGCTCGGTAACGTCGGTTTCGGCGGCGACCTCCTCGGGCGTTCCGGCGTGAAACATGACGGCGTCGACGATACCCGTCTCCCGGGCGGCCCACAGCAAGCACAGTTCGCGATAGTCCATGCGGAATCGACGGCCGCGAGTCGAAAAAAGCTACGTGCAGGACGGTCGGCCTACCACGCCGACCACGCCGTCGAACCCTCGTCCTCGGCGTAGATTCGCTTCACGTCCTTGGCGAGGACGGCGTCCCCGTCGAAGTCCAGTCGGTCGTGGTCGTAACCGGACGCGTCGTCCGTGACGAGGATGCCGTCGATGGTGAACTCCTCGTTCGCCAGTTCCTCGGTTTCGCCGACGACGAACTCGTAGTCGCCGGGGATGCTCACCTTGATGCCACGGGAGTTGTCCCGACGGCCGTCGTTGGGGTGAATCGTGACGTTGACGCTGACGTTGTCCACGGCGCGCGTCCAGATGGTTTCCACGTCGGGAGCCAACGACTCTTCTACTCGGCGGTCCCCGTCCTGTTCGAGGCTGGTGATCCTGACGACGAAGATTGCCTCGTCGGTTTCGAGGACGAACTCCTCGCCGACGGCGAGCGTCTCTTCCACCGGCACGTCGGCCTTCGCGGTGAACGACTCGCCGTCCTGCGAGACGACGACGTCTATCTCCTCGGTCTTCTCCTCCTCTATTTTCGTCTTGTGAACGTGGTCGCACTCCGTACATCGCACCGTCGCCTGTCCGCCCGGCTTGAGGACTTCGTGAACCGTCTCCAAATCGGGGGAACAGGATGGGCAGACGACTGCCACGCGTTCCGCTGTATCGCTCATGGAGCGGTGTAGGAAGTCAGGCCGTAAAAGTGCGTGGAGTTGGACGAAGGCGGAAATCGGACGACTGTCGTTCAGTTTCGATTATCGTTGCTGAACGGTTTCTCGTAGACGACGCCGTCGTCATCCGTGACGTGCTTGACGACAACCCGAGATGGGAGGCTCGATTCAAATCGGACATCAGTGACATACAGGATGGGTCCCAGTTCCAAATTGCAGGTATCGTGGTGAATGTAGTCATCGAAGACGGCGACGATGAGGGTATCGGACGATTCGACGTACCGAACCGTCCTGAGTTCAGTTTCCATGCACGAACGACTGCCGCTTGGAATCCGGCCACCAACTCGAATGCGACCGTCAGCCGAATCGAACTCGACGTTCGCGTGATTGGAGAGGGAGTCATCCGGCATGTCTCCGGAGGCATAGCGCTCATCAAAGTCCACGAGTTCGAACCGATAACCCGTTATCGGTGGTTCAGTTCGGATGGAGAACTTCTTGTCGCGGCGATAATCGAACCGTTGAGCGACGACAGCAGTCCCGCCGACGAGCGGGACGGCGAGTCCTGCGAGGAGGGCACGGCGATTCATACCAACCATTCAGCCAGCACGAATTAATGCTTTTGTGGTGAGTGAAACGGTTACCGTATCCATCGAGCATCCGACGTGACGGATTCGACCCGAACTCACCCGTCGAAGTACAACTCGTAGTGGTTCGCACACCCCGGATTGAATTCGGCGTCGCATTCGGGACACTTCGAATCACACTCCAAATACTCCGCAATCGTCAGCTCTGTACCGCACACACCGCACAGCACCGCCTCCGCGTCCCGCCGATTTTCGGCCCACGTCTCCCGTGCATGGTCGGCAACCGCGTCGTGACACCGGAAACAGGGATAGTATTCGTCACAACACGGCAACCGAATGGCGATCACGTCGCACTCGCTGTCGTAGTGCGAACAGCGCGTCTCTGCGTCTACTTCGACGCCGTGGACTTCGGTTCCGTGGACGATTTGCATGCTGTAAATCGGATTCTACGGTCGTGGCAGTTCGACTTCCTCGCCGTCGGCGTACACCGTCGGGTCCCGAACGATGCCATCCAAGTGAAGCGGGGCGTCCGTGTCGCCGCCGATGCCAGCATCGTCGCCGATGGCGATGTGGACCGTGCCGCCCGCCTTCTCGTCCAGCAGGACGGAGCCGACGAGTTCGGACACGGCGACGTTCGTTCCGATGCCGAGTTCGGCGAGGTTGTAGGCGTCCCGCCCGACTTCCTCGGCCGCCGTCTCGACCTGCTCGCGGATTTCGTTGTCGCTGATTTCGGTGACGTAGCCGTCCTCGACTTCGAATTCGAGGGTCTGGCCGTCGTCGAGGAGGCCGTGGGGGCGCATGGTGCCGTCCACGACGTATTTGCCGTTCGCGTTCTCGGGGCTGACGAACACCTCGCCCGCGGGGAGGTTGGTGAAGTCGCCGGGGTCGTGACAGAGGCCGGTGTCGTCGAACCACTCGCGGTCGCCGGGTTCGAAGGTGATGTCGGTACCCGCCTCGGTCGTGACGCGGATTTCCTCGGCACCCTCGACCTGTGCGAGGACGTCCTTGCAGTGCCGGTTGATGGCCTCGTAGTTGGCGGCGAGACCGGTGACCATCACTTCCTTCGTGATGCCGGGAAGGGTGGCGATTCGCGCGCCCTCCTCGTTCGCGTTTCCACGGGCGCGGGTGTGACTGAGGCTCTTCGTCGTCGGCGCGAGGACGACGTCGGCGGCGGCCATCGCAGCGGCCACGGCCGCTGGCGGTTCCTCCCCGTGTTGGTTTCCGACCGGATAACGCGTGATGGTGACGTCGTCGGTTACCCCGCTGGCGGTGTCGTACAGCGCCTTGCCGATGTCCCAGCGCTTGTCGTCCGTGATTATCGCACACGACTCGTCGGCTTCGAGCGCCATACACTGCTCGACGGCCGTCCTCGCAGCGTCGTCCATGCTCATGGTTGGGCGGTTACGTTCCGGAGCGGTTAGGTGTTCCCTTTCGGTGCGAATGGGAGCGGAAAACCTCGGTTCTCCGAGACGTGAATTCCCCCGAAAACCACCGAATTACTCGCTATCGAGTTGTTTTGTCGCATCGTCGCTCGAAACCGTTTTAGTCGCGGGGGTTGGACCCGCAGGTGTACATGCTACAGGTCGGCATTAACGGGTACGGGACTATCGGGAAACGAGTCGCTGACGCCGTCCGGGCGCAACCGGACATGGAAGTCGTCGGTGTCGCAAAAACCCGGCCCAACTTCGAGGCCGAAGGGGCCGTCGAGAACGGCTATCCACTGTACGCCGCAATCGAAGAGCGGGCGGACCAGTTCGAGGAGGCGGGTATCGAACTCGCGGGGATGGTGGACGAAATGGTCGAGCGGGCGGACGTGGTCGTTGACGCCTGCCCGTCCGGCATCGGCGCGGACAACAAATCGCTGTACGACGAGTACGACACGCCCGCGCTGTATCAGGGCGGCGAGGACGCGAGCGTCGGCGACGCGAGTTTCAACGCGCGTGCGAACTACGAGAAATCGGTCGGCGCACAGCACGTTCGTGTCGTCTCGTGTAACACGACCGGACTCTCACGACTCGTCGCGCCGCTGCGCGAGGAGTACGGCGTCGAGAAGGTCCGTGCGACCCTCGTCCGCCGCGGCGGCGACCCGGCCCAGACGGGTCGGGGTCCCATCAACGACATCGTGCCGAACCCGGTGTCGCTGCCGTCGCATCACGGCCCGGACGTGAAGACCATCTTCCCGGACCTCGCCATCGACACGCTCGGACTGAAGGTTCCGGCAACGCTGATGCACATGCACAGCATCAACGTCTCGCTCGAAGCCGAACCGGACGCAGAGGAGGTGCGCGAACTGCTCGAAAGCCAGTCGCGCCTGTTCGTGATTTCGGAACACATGAACATCGACGGCGCGGGCAAACTGAAGGAGTTCGCCATGGACAGGGGTCGCCCGCGTGGAGACTTCTGGGAGAACTGCGTGTGGGGCGAATCGGTATCGATGGAAGGAAACGATCTCTACCTCTTCCAAGCCATCCACCAGGAGAGCGACGTGATTCCCGAGAACGTGGACGCCATCCGCGCGGTGACGAACGCCGCCGATGCCGAAGAGAGCATCGAGACGACGAACGACGCGCTCGGAATTGGCTTCTAATTACCGGTATTTCGGTAGGGTTCGTTTTTTCGGCGAGAAGAGCGCCGGGGGGTTCGTACGGGTGGCCGAGTAACGACGATATCGTCGGTACGAGCGGGCGGAAAGTCGCGTCAAACGTCGTGACAGTCGTTAGCAGTGATCAAATCCCGTTCGGAATCTCCGCGCCGTATCGACGGATTCCATCGTTCATGAACGAGTCCAGACGGGTTACGTCGGTCCGACGTAGTCGGGAAGGAAGCCCCACGTCCCCGATTTTCATCGTTACCGGCGAGTAGCCTCCCGTTCAACCGTTTTCGAATGGTGCGAACTGACTCAACGATACCCGGCGTTCATTTACCGTTCCCCCGATGGTGCGCGATGGGTGGGGTGGACACACCGTCGCGGTGCTGTCCAGCAACGGTCTCTCCCGCCCGGAGAGAAATACATGAGAAAGTCACTCAAGATCCTGCTCGCGATGACCATCGTGGGTAGTTTGTTCGCGGTCGGATTCGCAGGTAACGCGGCGGCATACGCCGACGACAACCAAGTACAAGTGAACGGTCAGTACGCGAGTTCGCACGTCGACCAAGACCAGTTCGTCGCGCAGGGGAACTATAACGAACAGGACGACAACTACGCGGTTTCGGCCGCGGGTAACCTCGGTAGTGGCAGCGCTTCCTCCGGCGACGCGTACGCGGTTCAAGCGAGCTACCAGAGCAACGACAACGCACAGGTCGCGTGGTCGAACGCGCAGAACTTCAACGCCCAGTACCAGGACGACTAAACAGCGCAATCGTCGATAGCTGATTTTTTACGGCGGAATTCGGGATCAACGTTCCGGAACGTCGTTCATTCATACATGTCCCCCACGCCGGAAACGGCACGGTTGATGCCTGTCCAAAGCCTTTTGCCCCGGAAGGGCTTAGCCTCAGGTATGCGACGAGACGATCGCGACGACCCCTTCGACGACCTCTTTCGTGAGATAGAACGCATGATGAACGACATGATGGGCGGCAACGTCGATATGCAGGTCGATACCGGCGCGACCGGGTTCGGTGCCGACACGCACGTCGACATCCACGAGGACGACGAGTTGGTCCGCGTCATCGCCGACCTCCCCGGCGTCGAGAAGAACGACATCGACCTCAAATGCGACGGCGAATCGATGACCATCAGCGCCGCAAGCGACCACCGCGAGTACGACGAGCGCATCACGCTCCCGGCGCGCGTGGACGAGAGTTCCGCGAAAGCGACCTACAACAACGGCGTTCTCGAAGTCACGTTCGAGAAGACCGACGAATCAGCGAACATCAGCGTCGAGTAGCCCGAACGAGTTCGGCGAGGCGGTCGTACAACCCATTTTCGTACTTCGTTTCAATGTCTATCGTCGGTCGTGCGTTCGTCTCGTTGACGAACACTCGATCCCCGACGGCGAGGAGATCCACGCCACAGAACGGAATCCCGAGCGTTTCGGCCGTCCGTTCCGCGACGTCCCTGAACTTTCCAGATAGGCGGACGCCCCGCGCCTCGGCACCGCGATGGACGTTGTGTTTCCAGCGACCGGCGGCTAGCGCGTCGTCCGGGAGTCGCCGTTCGACCGCACCCACGTACTCGCCGTCCACGACCATCGCGCGATAATCGACCGCCTTCGGGAGATACTCCTGCACGAGGAACGATTTGTCCCCCGTCGCGCGGTAATCGTGGACGAGATTCAGGTAGTCGATCACGCCGAGAAACGAGTCTAAATCATCGACTTTCGCGATTCCCGTTCCCCGCGTCGTGGAGTTGGGTTTCACCACGACCGGCGGGTCGAACGCCTCGAAGGCGTCCACGAGTTCGTCCTCGTCGACCGGGTTCGAGACGACCACCGTCTTCGGAACCGAAATTCCCGCCCGTCCGAGTCGGGCGATGACTCCACCTTTGTTTCGCGAGGTGAGGACTGCCTCGCGGTCGTTTACCCACGGGACCGAGAGCAGGCCGTCGACGATTCCACCTTCCATCATCCGGGAGGGATAGACGAACCCGACGTCGAACTCGTCGGGACCCCACGGCGGGTCCGCGAGGTCGAACGTCCGCGCCTCGCTCGGGACGTGACGGATCCTGATTCCGCGTTCTTCGAGCGGGTCGCGGATGCGCTCGAACGTCTCCTTCCGGTACGCGACCGCCAGATTCAGCATCGGTCGTGAATTCGCATCCGTCGATAAAAAGGTCGCCCGTCTCGTCCCAGTCTCCGTCTCGTCCGTTCGCCCCGCCCGCCGTTCTCACTCGACGCGTTCGAACCGGTGTCTGTACACCGTCGCGTCGTCGTCCCATTCGAAGTCGTCGTGGGCGTGATTCAAGCGTTCGCGGTAGGCCGCCAAATCCTCCGACCCTTCGGCCCGTGCGTCCTCGTCCGTCAGGTCGCCCAGTTTTCGCTCGGTCACTTCGACGACTTCGAACGTTTCGCCGTCGATGTCGAAGGTGTCACCTTCCTCGGCGTACGGGTTGCCGCGGTGGAGTTGCGAAACGCGGCCCGTCGTGACCGCTCGTTGGATGTGTTCGGACGGAAGTATCGTGTCGGCGTCGATGTTCGCCATGTTCGATTTTTCGTGCTCCCCGTAAAAATCACTCCCGAAGGACCGTTCCGATTCGAAGTATTCTGATCGGTGCCCGTGAGAGGAGGTGGCGAACTATAGTATCGTTGAGAATCAGTTGTACGAGTTTCCCCAGCAGGATCTTGCAATTTTGAGGAGGTACCGTTCTGACCTGAATATTCTGTTTCAATAACGTCTATGCGTATCTATGACGTGTGTCCTTCTGGGGGAGGGAAAATGCCACAAACATTCGAGAATACCGAAATCGTCCGGCAATTCGTCGACCGAGCGTTCAACGATGGGAAGCTCGAGGCGGCCGACGAATATGTCGCCGAGGATTTCGTGCGCCACGACCCGGCCGCGGCGGACGTGGTCGGTCGAGATGAATACAAGAGATTCATCGAGATGAACCGGACTGCGTTCCCGGACTACCACGAATCCATCGAGAGCATCATCACGCAAGATGACACGGTGATGTATCGGTGGAGATTACGCGGCACACAGGAAGGGGAGATCATGGGAGTCGAGCCGACCGGAAAGGAAGTTGACGTGACCGGAATGGTCGAAATGCGCATCGAAGACGGGAAAATCACCGAGATGTGGGGCAATTTCGACGCTCTCGGGATGCTCGAACAGCTCGGTGCTGTACCCGAACAAACCGCCGAATAATCGACCGAGGATCGTCGTCAACGAAATACTCGGGACCGATTACATCGGTCCCGTACTTATTTTCTCCACATCGTAGCACGCGCGAATCGAGAACGGTTTCCTTACCCTCGCACCGGCCACGTTCGCGTCGCCGCCGAACTCGACCCAATCACCCTTTCAGCACGCCGCCGATGGCACCGCCGATGGCGCTATCGAGCGCCAGAACGAGGGCGACGAAGACGGCCACGAGGAACAGGCCGAGGCCGCCGAACAGCGACCCGACGGGGCCGCCCGCGAGTCCGCCGATGATGGTGCCGCCCAGTCCGAGAAACAGGGCGACGACGACGCCGCCGATGGACCCGGCGAGCAGGCCGTGCCAGAAACCGCTTCCAAGTCCGCCGCCGGCGACGTATCCCGCGGCGAAGCCACCGGCGAGTCCCGCGGCGACGTGTCCGATTCCGGGGAGGGCGAACGCCACGATACCGGCGAGGACGGAGACGACGAACCCGACGAAAACCGCGTACCAGTTAGTCATGAGTAAATACGTTGGCAGGCAGAAAACAAAAGTCTCTCGCCGGAATCCGCTCGCACGACGGTATGAACGCCCTTTTAAGGAGGGAGGGCATACGAATCTCCATGATTTTCGAGACCCTACCGACAACGCCCACGTCGGAGGAACTCATCGACAAGGCGTTCTCGCGGGCAACACGGGCCGGGCGGGCCAAAAGCGGCATTCAGGCCCAACAGTCCATGCTCCAAACCGCCTCGAACATCCTGTCGGACAATATGCAGAACGTCGTCACCGCGTGGCCGGACTTCGAGGAGGTGGACCCGTTCTATTACGAACTGGCCGACGCCGTCGTGAACGTCGACGAGGTCCGAAAGAGCCTGTCCGAAATCCAGTGGGCCTCCCGCAAGACGAAGGACATCGGCCGCGAGTACCAGGGCAAACTCCGAGGCGACATCAACTACGCCCGGAAGGTGCGAAAACAGGGGTTCGCCCGCCTCGCGTCCATCGTGGAGGAAGTCGAAGACGACCTCGACCGAATCAACGCGGCACGCAACGACCTCCGGGACCTCCCGGACATCGACCCCGCCGACCCGACGGTGGTCGTCGCCGGCTATCCCAACGTCGGAAAGTCGTCGTTCGTCAACACGATAACCAACGCCCGCAACGAAATCGCGGAGTATCCCTTCACCACGAAGGGGATTCACGTCGGTCACTTCGAGCGCGACCACATCCGCTACCAAATCGTGGATACGCCGGGGCTCCTCGACCGACCCGCAGACGAGCGAAACACCATCGAATCGCAGGCGGTGTCGGCGCTCACGCACCTCGCCGACTGCATCCTGTTCTTCGTCGACCCGAGCGCGTACTGTGGTTATCCGCTCGACGCGCAACTCGAACTGCGTGATTCGGTCGAAGCGGAGTTCGGCGACGTGCCCCTCCTCACCGTCTGCAACAAGTCCGACCTCTCGACCGACGTGGAGGCGGACGAGTACATGAGCATCGAGGAGGACGAGAACGTCACGGGGACGCTCGATGCGGCCGTCGAAGCCATCGGCTACGAACCCGAACTGCCGTTCGACGGATAAAGCGGGTCAGAAAACTCGAAACCGTTTACGCAGAAACGCTGTCCGTTTCGACGTATCGGATTTGAACCGCGATCGCGCGACCCGTCTGCCGTTCGATTCGGTCGTGGATGCGATTGGCGAGATGGGGATACCGCTCGTCGCTCGGTCGACCGACGGTGACGACGACGCGATGGGGTTCGCGGAACGGGAGGTTTTGCGTGTAAGCGCTCTTGCCGAGCGGGAAGGTCTGGCGGTACTGAACCTGCATTTGGAGCTTTTCGGCCTGCTGGTACTGAGACTGGTCGAAGACGTGAGTCACTGCCGCGTCCGCACCGTCCTCGAACTGCGACCCCTGATAGGAGAAGTAGGTGACGCCGCCGAGGAACACGGAGAGGGCGGCGATACCGACGACCAGCGCGCCGATTCGTTTGACGGTTTCCTCGCGGGAGCGTTCGGTCTTGAACCAACTCTTCGGCCGGTAGCCCATGTACTGGAGCGTCACGATGGCCGAGAGGTTGATGGAAAGGACGTTGACGAGAACGAGGACCCCGGCACTCAACGCGACTATCGGCATCCCCCACGCGATACCGACGCCGACGGCGGCGGCGGGCGGGATGAGCGCCGCCGCGATCATAACCCCGACGAGGGCGACGGACACGCCCGCGGCGAGGCTGATGACGCCCGCCGCACCCGCACCGAGTGCGACGATGAGCGAGAGGAAATCCGGGGTCAATCGGCCACTTATCTGTGATAGCTGCGTGATATCCGTGTTCGGCGGGAAGAGATAGAGCGTTCTCACGAGGAATGCAAAGACGGTCGCGCTGCCGATGGCGACGACCATGCCGAGGAGTTGCAGTTTGACGCCGCGGCGGAACAGGTCGGTTTCGTCCAAGACCGTCCCCACGCCGGTCGAGAGCGCCGGGCCGACCAACGGCGCGATGACCATCGAACCCACGACGACCGCCGGGGAGTCGAGGAGCAACCCCGCGGTTGCGACGACGGCGCTCACCACGGTCATGAACACGAACGTTCGAAAGCGCGGGGAGAGTTCGCGCGCTTCGGTCAGAATTTCGTCGCGTGCAATTCGGTCGCCGCCGTTCTCCGCTTCGTATCGTTTCGCCAGTTGTTCGAACTGGCGGGACGTGTCCGTCTCGGCGTCGATGATGACCGTGTGAGCCTCGTCGCTCAAGCCCGCATCGTGGAGTTTGTCGATGACGGGTTGGACGGCGTTCTGCGGGAGCGGAAACGTCGCGAGCGCGGCGTATTTCCGCCCACCCGTCTCGTCGGTGAGAAAGAAATCGATTCCTTCGGATTCGAGCGCGTCGACGACGGTTTCTCGCTCGCCCGTCGGGATAGATACCTGTACGAGTCGCACATCGTCCGATGGGTCGTACAGATTGAAATAATCGCGGGCCGATAGCTCGGAATTCGAGGTCGGATTTCACCGAAGCAGGTGGAGTGAACGCATCGACTCTCTCGGCGCGGGAAACCACGGCGGTTAAGCGTGGAGGCGCCAACGGACGACTATGTTCGAAAATCGACCCGGCAGGGGTGCAGAGGTGATTTTCGTCGGGCGCTCGAACGTCGGCAAATCCACGCTCATGCGCGAGTTGACGGGCCACAGTTTCGAGACGGGTGGCAAACCCGGCGTCACGCGTCAACCCAATCACTTCGATTGGGCCAGCGAGGATTTCATGCTCACGGACCTGCCCGGGTTCGGCTTCATGTCCGGCGTCGAGGAGGACCGGCGCGAGCGGATAAAGACCGACATCGTGCAGTACATCGAGGAGAACGCCGAGAAGGTGCTGGTCGGCGTCCTCGTCGTGGACGGGAAGAGCGCCGTGGACATCATCGACCGCCACTCCGGCGAGGACGAAATTCCGCACGACGTGGAGATGTTCTACTTCCTCCGCGAGATGGGAATCCCCGTCGTCGTCGCGGTGAACAAGATGGACAAGGTCGACGACGAGGACGAGCGACTGGACGACCTCTGTGACCGCCTCGGTCTTCATCCGCCGTGGAAGCAGTGGCAGGACACCATCGCCCCCATCAGCGCCAAGCGCGGCAGTATCGACGCGCTGAACGAGGCCGTGAAGACCCACCTGCACGAGCAAAAGCGCGACGACCTGTTCAAGTTCTTCTAGGGAGGGTTTCAGCGAAGGACTGCGTAGCGATTCGTCGGTCACTGACCGGTTTGGTCCCGGTATCACGTATAAAGGTTCGGAGGAACAGGGTTGCGAGGACAGGGAGTATTTTTTCGGAAAACGCCGTCACGTTCGTTACGAATTGTAGTCGAGAACGACTGAATCGCAGCTATTGGGAAGCGGACCTCGAAAGCCCCCGCCTGCTCGCTACGAACTGGGTTTGATATTTTTGTGATTGTAATCACCGAGAAGCAGCCATCGAAAGCCCCCGCCCGCTCGCGGTTGCTGATGCGAGATATTCTGGCCTCTCCGCCACGGTCGGCCAGAATAGTTGCCCGCACAGCAACCACACAAGCGCGAGCAGGCGGCCCCTTTCAGTCCTCCCAGACAGATCGACCGCACAGCACCGCATCAGCCACACCCTCCCCATCCGACTCCCTCCCCCGCTTCGCTCCTCCGGTCGTCCCTCGCGCGACTTCAGCGAGACGACGCGGCCGAGTATGGCCGCGTCGTCTCGCCAGCGCACGCCACGTCGTTCGTTCAGTTAGCGAGAAACGTAGAAACTTACCCGAGCAGTTTCGCTTCGGCCTTCCGCAGGTGTTCGAGGAGCGTGGTTTTGGACACGTCCATCTCGTCGGCCAGTTCGGACGCCGTCACGTGCCGCGGCCAGTCGTAGTACCCGCGGCGGCGGGCGAGTTCGAACACCTCGCGCTGGCGTTCCGAGAGGTCGTCGGTGCGGAGGACGCCCGCGCCGGTCTCGGCGGTTGCGACGTGGCGAACGCGGATATCGGCGTCCATCTCCTCGCAGACCGCCTCGATTCGGTCGTGGAGTTCGTCCTTGTCCACCTCGACGATGACGGTCCAGTATTCGCGCCCGCCGTACATCCGCACCGGTTCGTCCGGGATGAACCCGCGCGAGACCAGCGCGTCGTTGATGCTGTTCCCGAGGTCGTAGTGGACGACGATGCCGCAACTCGCGCTCCCGAAGGCCAGCGAATCCTCGGTCGCGTGCGGGTGGTCGGTTTCCCACACCGAGTCGGTCAGGTCCGACTCCCGAATCGCCTCCACGAGTTCGTCCACCTCCTCGCGCGTGTTGCCGTAGACCGTGAACCGGCCGGTCGCCAGTCCGTCGATGGTGTGGACGCCGTGGCCGAGGAGGCCCGCCGCCCGCCCCTCGGTGACTTCGAGCGTCCAGCAGTCGGGGTGCCAGATGTCGAGCGTGACTCGGAGGCCAGCGTGCTCCGGCGTGGTCATCTGGTGTGACACACGGATGATGTGTGCAAAAGTGTATGGCTGTGGGAGTGACAGATGCTGTCAGACCGTCGTGTCAAAATCGAGACCGGGCGTCGGCCACCCTTCCATGAAAGGGGGCATTGTTTTGATCGACAGTGCGCCTGTGTAGCACATGAATCTCCGGGACGCGTTCGACGCCCCCGCGCCAGCGCTCGTTCTCGCCGAGGGTGCGTTCGGAACGATGGACGGAAAGACGGCCAACGGCGTCGTCATGCACAGCGAACTGTTCGACGCGCAGGCCGTCATCGACTCGACGCACGCCGACGAAGCGACGAGTGACGTTCTCGGACGCGCGGACGTCACCGACGTTCCGATAGTCCCCTCGACCGAGGACGCGCTCGAACGCGCTCCCGACGCCGAAGCCCTCGTTATCGGGGTCGCTCCCGCCGGCGGCGAACTGCCCGACGAATGGGTGAGCGATATCGAGGAGGCCATCCGCGCGGGACTGGACATCGTCTCCGGACTGCACGTCTTCCTCTCCGAACGGGACCGGTGGAAGCGTCTCGCGGACGAACACGACGTCACCCTCTTCGACGTGCGAAAGCCGCCGGGCGAGGAGGACCTTCGCGTCGGCGACGGCAGCGTGGACGAGGCGGGCGCGGAAATCGTGTTGACCGCCGGGACGGACTGTGCGGTCGGAAAGCGAACCACGACGTTCGAACTCTATCGGGCCGCCGAGCGCGCCGGACTGAACGCCGGGTGGGTCGCGACCGGACAAACGGGAATCATGGTCGGCGCGCACCGCGGCGTCGTCATCGACCGCGTTCCGGCGGACTTCACCGCGGGCGTCGTCGAAGACCTCGTGTCCGCCGTCGCCGAGGACCACGACATCGTCTTCGTGGAGGGCCAAGCGTCGCTCACGCATCGTGCCTATTCGAGCGTCACGCTCGGACTCCTCCACGGCGCGTGGCCCGACGCGGTCGTGCTGGTCGATGACCCCGACCGCGATGACCGGACCCACTTCCACCAGTGGCCGGTCGCGGGCGTGGAGGCCGAACGACACCTCGTGGAGAAACTCTCGGACGCGACGGTCGCCGCCGTCTCGACGTGGGCCGACCCCCTCGAAATCGACTACGCCGTTCCGGCGGCCAACGTCTACGACGAAGGGGGAGCGGACGACCTCCTCGCGATGGTTCGCGAGGCGCTGTGATGCGAATCGAACACGCGACGGTCGAACCGCTCGACCTGCCGCTGCACGAACCGTTCGAAATCTCCCTCGGCGCGCAACGCCGCGCGAGCAACGTGCTGGTCACGGTCGAAACCGAGAACGAGACCGGCTACGGCGAAGGCTCGCCCCTGACGCCGGTGACGGGCGAGACGCAGGAGGCGGCGCTCGCAACGGCTCGCGCCGCGACGGAATTACTCGAAGGAAAATCGCTCACCGACTATCGCGGCCTCGTTGCCGAGGTACGGAACGCGTTTCCGGGCATGGTGTCGGCGCTGTTCGCGGTCGAAACCGCGATTCTCGACGCCTACTGCCGCGAGCGGGGGATGGCCCTCTCGGAACTGTTCGGCGGGTCGCCGGATCCCGTGACGACGGATTTCACCATCGGCATCATGCCGCCGAAAGAGGCGCGGGACGGCGCGTCGAGGGCCGCCGAACGCGGGTTCGACGACCTGAAGGTGAAGACGGGAACGACCGTCGCGGACGACGTCGCCCGCGTCGCCGCCGTGCACGAGGGCGCACCCGACGCGGAACTGACGGTGGACGCGAATCAGGGGTGGACGCCCACGGAAACCGCCGCGTTCGCGGACGAACTCGAATCGCGCGGGATTCCGCTCTCGCTGGTCGAACAGCCGACCCCCGCGACGGACGTGGTCGGACTCGCACGGGCGCGGGACGCCGTATCGGTTCCCGTCGCGGCCGACGAAGCGGTGTTCACGCCCGAGGACGCGGTTCGAATCGTCCGCGAGGAGGCGGCGGACGTGATAAACGTAAAACTCGGCAAGTCGGGACTCCTCGCCGCGCGGGACATCGCCGCCATCGCCGAGGCCGCGAACATCGAGTTGATGGTGGGATGCATGCTCGAAAGCGCCGTCGGGATTCACGCCAGCGCACACCTCGTTTCCGGAATCGGGTCGTTCTCGCACGTCGATTTGGACGGCAACCTCCTCATCGCGGAGGACGTGATTCCGACGGACGGAGGACCGACCATCGACATCTCCGGGCCGGGTCACGGCGTCGTGCCGGACGGAGTCGTCCCGAACGGAATGGAGTAACTCGGCAGTCGCACCGAGTGACTCCGAATATTCCGAGTGACTCGGTATCATTCGACAGTCGTGTCAACGTTTGAAAACTCCTTTAGCCTCGACTCCCCCAATCCGGCCTAATGAGTTACAAAATCGGCCTAGTCGGGAAACCCTCCGTGGGGAAATCGACCTTCTTCAACGCCGCGACGATGAACGACGTGCCGGAGGGTGCCTACCCCTTCACCACTATCGACCCGTCCATCGGCGAGGCCTACGCCCGCGTGGACTGTGCGGCACCCGAGTTCGACGAATCCTGCACGCCCAGCGTCGGATTTTGCGAGGAGGGAACGCGCTACGTCCCGACAAAACTCGTGGACGTGGCCGGACTCATTCCCGGCGCACACGAAGGCAAGGGCCTCGGCAACCAGTTCCTCACGGACCTCAACGAGGCCGACGTGCTGGTTCACGTCGTGGACTTCTCCGGGATGACCGACATCGAGGGCGAACAGACCGAGGGCCACGACCCGCGCGACGACATCGACTTCCTCGAAAACGAACTCGACATGTGGTACCTCGAAATCCTGGAGAAAGGCATCGAGCGCTTCCGCTCTGGCTACGCCGGTGAGGAGAAACAAATCGAGGTGGACCTCGCCGAGCAGATGTCGGCGTTCAAGACGAACAAGGACGAGATAAAGCAGGTCATCCTCTCGCTCGGTCTGGACCTCGACCCCGAGACGTGGGAGGGGGAGGACCGCGAGGCGCTCGCCTGCGAAATTCGCAAGCGCACCAAACCCATGGTCATCGCGGCGAACAAGATGGACACCCCCGCGGCGCAGGCGAACTACGAGGAGATAACTTCTGACCCCGAGTACGAACACCTGACGATCATCCCCGCCAGCGCCCACGCCGAGAAGGCGCTCAAGAACGCCGACGAACAGGGCGTCATCGACTACGACGCGGGCGATTCGGACTTCGAAATCACGGGCGACGTGAGCGAGGAACAGGAAGAGGGCCTCGCCCAGATTCGGGAGTTCACCACCGAATTCGACGGGACGGGCGTCCAGCGCGCCCTCGAAGCCGCGCTGTTCGACGAACTCGACCTCATCGCCGTCTTCCCCGGGTCGGCCAACGGCAGCGCCAGCAAGAAGGGCGTCTTCCGCGACTGCTTCCTCCTCCCCGGCGGTTCAACGGCCGAGGACTTCGCGTACCACCTGCACAGCGATATCGGCGACGGCTTCCTCCACGGTATCGACTGCCGGAGCAAACGCCAAATCGGTTCGAGTTCGGAGTTGGACCACCGTTCCGTCGTCGAAATCGTCTCTACGGGTCAGTAACGACGGAATCCGCTAGTTGATCTTTCTCTACTGTACTCTTCTCATTTCGTGGCCCGGTACTGTTGTCATCGTGAGCATGCGTTCGCCGTGATTTCAGTTGCTGGGAAGCAGCCCTCGAAAGCCCCCGCCACGCTCGCTACGAGTTGCAGTTGGTTGTTCTATGGTTGCAGTTGCCGAGAATCAGACCCTGAAAGCCCCCGCCCGCTCGCGACCGGTGTGCGGGATATCCGCGCTCCCCACACCGCTCACGCGGATACTGGCCCGCACAGCCGACCACGATGAACGCGAGCGGACGGCCCCTTTCAATCCCGCCCGCGTACAGCAACCGCACCGCAACAGCCACACCCTCCCCAACCGATTCCTTCAGTCGTTTCACTCCCTCAGTCATCCCTCGCACGACTTCACCGGACCGACGCGGCCGATGGTTGGCCGCGTCGGTCTGTCAGCGCGCGCCAGTCGGAAAACCGGGATGAGCGCTACTGACCAACCGCCGTGGCGCGTGCGCCAGCAGGTTCGCGGCCAGCCATCGGCCGCGAACCTGCGTGGCTATCGCGCGAGGGATGACTGAGCGAAGTTCTCAGGAGCGACCGAAGGGAGCGGACGAGAACCCGGAAGAGCCTGTCTCTTCCGGGCGAAAGAATCGGTTGGGGAGGACGTGGCTGTCCTTGGCGGATGAAGGGCGAGTGAGCGAAGCGAACGAGGGCTTCGTGTTCCCTAGCAACAGGGAATATCGTAAATACGTCAATTCTACCATTTTCGCTTGAAAACCCGTAGTCTCGCCCATTTCCCAGTCGTCACACCGCACATGCTAGGGACGGGGACTAAGCGGGAACATAGGGGTATGTCATCATATGTCATCATCACACGGCAAAGACAGCAATAGCCTTTCACGGGACATGGGGCTGTTCGGGGCGATGAGCACCGTCGTCGCGGGGACGCTCGGTGCCGGGTTGTTCGTCACGCTCGGCACGGCGAGTTCCACGACCGGACCGAGTGTTATCCTCGTGGTAGTCCTCTCCGGACTGCTGGCGATGGCCATCGCGGTGAACTACAGTTGGATGGCGACCATCTTCCCCGCCGCCGCCGGGTCGTACGCCTACATATCGCGGACGTTCGACAGTCGGCTTCCGGGCTTCATCGTCACGTGGTCGAAGTGGTTGGGGTACATGGCCGCCGACGCCGTGCTCGCGCTCGGTTTCGGCAGCTATCTCCAAGTGTTCTACCCCGGCATCGACCCGAAAATCGCTGGCTTTGCGCTCCTCACCGTCCTCTTCCTCGTCAACCTCGTCGGGACGAAGGAGTACAGCCTCTCGCAGAACGCCATCATGGCGGTGCTGATGCTCGCCATCCTCGTCCTCGTCATTCCGGGGTCGTTCCACGTCAACTCCGCGAACTACCAGCCGTTCTTCACCGGTGGAATGGACGGGTTCATCGGGGCCGCCGTCCCGCTGTTCTACGCCTACATCGGCATCGCCGTCGCGGGGCAGATGGGCGCGGAAGTCAAAAATCCGTCCAAGAACCTCCCGCTGGCGATGGTCGGCGGGACGCTCCTCCTCGTCGTCCTGTACGTCTGGACGGCCGCCGTCATCTACGGCGTCGTCGGCGACTACACCGTGCTGGCGAACTCCGAGCGACCGCTGGCGACGGCGGCGGAGTCGTTCCTCGGCGGGAGCGCCATCGCCGTCGTCGCCTTCGGCGGCCTGCTCGCCACCGCCTCCAGCGTCCACGCCGTGATGGCGGCGGGCATCAAGATGCCGTACTCGTGGTCGTGGGACGAGGTGTTCCCGAAGCAGTTCTCCTCGGTGAGCGGGCGGTTCGGCACGCCGCACTACTCCCTGTTGACGCTGTACCTCGTCGCCGCCGCGCTGACCTTCTGGAGCGACGGCCTCGACGAGGCCATCGTCATCGCCACGTTCAGCTACCTCATCGCGTACGCCACCGTGTCGCTGACCCTGCTGTACGTCCGGGCATCGCGTCCGGACCTCGTGGAACAGGCGGGCTTCGACTACGGATGGCTCACCCCCATCACGGGCGTCGTGGCGGCACTCGGCGCGGTCGGACTGTTGACGAAAGCCGCAAACTTCGGCGGATTGCCGGGTGCGTTCGCGGACTTCTTCGGGTCGCCGTTCGCCGGGAACATCCCGCTCGCCAGTGCGTACTGGACCGCGTTCGAGGCCGCGCCGACGCTCCGCATCTACCTCCCGTGGATGGTCGTCGGCCTCGGCATCTTCGCGGTCTACTGGCGACTCGGCAACCGGCGCGGCACCGACGTCGGCGCGATTCTCGACACGCTTCCGGGCGTGTCGAGCGAGGAACACGACCCGACCATCGGGGATGTGACCTCGGATGACTGAACCCGCGGAACTCGCGCGAATCGACCCGGACGAGACCATCGACCTGCTCCAAGAGATGGTACGAATTCCCTCGCCGTACTTCGAGGAACACGAACTGAGCGAGTTCGTGTACGATTGGCTGGATTCGCGCGGCCTCGACCCCGAGTACCACCACGTGAGCGAACCGACCATCACGGAGTACGAGGGCGACAACGTCCTCGCTCGTCTGGAAGGAAACGACCCGGACGCGCCCACGCTCCTACTCAACGCGCACATGGACACCGTGCTGTTGGTCGAAGACTGGGAGGAGGACCCCTGCTCGGGACGAATCGAGGACGGCAAACTGTACGGACAGGGGGCCTGTGACATGAAGGGCGGCCTCGCCGCGGTCATGGTCGCCTTCGAAGCGCTGGCGGAGATGGAGGGTGAACTCGCGGGCGACGTCGTCCTCTCCGCCGTGGTGGACGAGGAAGGGCCGTACGGACTCGGCACCGACCGCCTCATCCGCGACGGCTACACCGACGACTACGACGCCGCCGTCGTGACCGAACCGGGGCCGATTCTCGCACAGGAAGAGGATATCGAGAATCCCGCGCTCCTCCTCGGCGCTCGCGGGCGGTTCCTCTACGACATCGAAGTCAAGGGCCACGCGGCCCACGGGTCCCAACCGCACAAGGGAATCAACGCCGTCGTCGATGCCGGAAAAGTGGCCGACGCGCTCTCGAACCTCGACGTCGGAAGTCACCCGAAACTCGGCGACGGGTCGGTCTGTCCCCTCCTGCTGGAGGGCGGCAGCCAGACGCTCTCGGTTCCCGAACGCGCCCACCTCATGGTGGACCGTCACGTCGTCATCGGCGAAACGGAGGAGAAAGTACGCGAACAGGCCGAGGACGCGATTGCGGCCCTCGACATCGAAAGCGACGTGGAAATCGGGTTCCGCGAGTCGCCGGACCCCGGCATCAAATACGGCCCCTACGTCACGCCGAACGACCACGACCTCGTAACGTCGCTCGTCGGTGCGACGGAGTCCGTCTCGGGCGTCGAACCGGCGTTCGGCTACTTCGCCAGCGTCGGCGACTTCAACTACCTCGGCGACCGCGCGGACCTTCCGACGGTCATCGTCGGCCCGGACGGCGAAAACATCCACGGCGCGGGCGAGTTCGTCTACACCGACGAGGTGGTCGAGACGGCACGAATCGTCGCCGAGGGTGCAATGCGATTCGTCGGGTCGGAGTAGCAAAGTAACGAGAAGAAACCGGGGTCCCCCCGACTTTCAGTTCGCCGGTTCGATGTTCTGGTTCACGTGGAAGACGTTGTCGGGGTCGTACTCCGCCTTGACCGCACGCAACCGCTCGTAGTTGTCGCCGTAACTGGCCCGTATCCGATCGTCCCCTTCCTCCATCATGAAGTTGATATACGAGCCACCGACCGTGTGCGGGTGGAGCGCGTCCCAGTAGTCGCGCGCCCATTTGATGATCTTCTCGTCGTTTTCCGGGTCGCCGTCGACGCCCACGATGACCATCGACCAGTTCGCGTCACGAACGTTCCACGCGGTCTCGTCCGGTGCGACGTCGTGGACCGCCCCGTCGATGGGATAGAGGTGCATCGTCGACTTCGGGGTCGGCACCTCCGCGAACCGTTCGTGGACGGCGATGGCGTCGTCGGTCAACTCGCGCACGTAATCGCCCTTCCAGTACCACTGGTCGCCCGGCGGGTAGAGGTCGTCGAACATACCTTGAATCGCCGGATAGGGCATCGACCCGACGTGTTCGAACAACGGTTCGGCGACGTCGCGGGCCGACTGGAGCGCCGCGTCGGTGTCGGATTCCGACCCCAGACTGCACCACATCAGTCCGCACACGTTCTCTCCGTGGAGTTCTTCCGGGAATGGTTCACCCGGCACCTCGGCGACCAAGTAGAACGCGTACACGTCCTCCGGAGCCTGCGGAAGCCACTCGCGATACCAGCGCATCGTCGTTTCGAGTTCCGATATCGGCCAGAACAGCGGCCCCGCAATCACCGTCTCGACCGGGTGCAACTCGTACTCGAACGAGACGACGACACCGAAGTTGCCGCCGCCGCCCCGAAGCGCCCAGAACAGGTCCTCGTTCTCGTCTTCGCTCGCGCGAACGAAGCGCCCGTCGGCGAGCACGACGTCCGCGCTCAGTAGGTTGTCGATCGTCAGCCCGTACTTCCGGGTCAGATAGCCGTGCCCGCCGCCGAGCGTGAGGCCGCCGACGCCGGTCGTCGAGATGACCCCGCTCACGGTCGCGAGGCCGAACGCGTGGGTCGCGGAATCCACGTCACCCCAGGTGCACCCCGGTTCGACTCGCACGGTCTTCGCGTCCGGGTCCACGCGGATGCCCGTCATGCCCGACAGATCGATGACCAGTCCGTCGTCCACCAACCCCAGACCGGGACCGCTGTGGCCCCCGCTTCGTACGGCGACGTCGAAATCGTTCTCGCGGGCGAAGTTCACGGCCGCGATGACGTCCCCGACGTTGGCACACCGGACGATGAGTCCGGGACGTTTGTCTATCATCGCGTTGTAAATCGTGCGCGCGTCGTCGAACTCCGGGTCGTCCGGCCGAACCAACGTTCCTCGAAGGCCCTCCCGAAATCGCTCGATGCTCGTTTCGTCAGCGTCTTTGGCTGTCGTTGCCATTGTGCCCCTCCTCCTGTCGCGCCCATGCGGACGCCGCTCGCGTCCGAATCACCATCGCAGCGGGCGCTAGTTGTCCTACTTCACCGACGACGTTAGATGTTACCAACTGTCAAAGAACGGGGGCGATATCCGCAGAATCCACAGTACGTTCGGACGAAGTTCGGTAAACGTGGGCACCATCGACGAAATCACCGGAAACTCGGAACCGGAGACGAGCGGCTACACGACTCGGTTGGTGAGTTCCTCGTCGGCGTCGATGTGCTGTGTGTTCTCCCGGACGAGTTCCGCGATGTGTCGGTAGTAATCGACCTCCGCGGCGGCGGCGTGGGGCGTGACGATGACGTCGTCCATGTCCCACAGCGGGGAGTCCTCGGGGAGCGGTTCCTCCTCGAACACGTCGAGGGCGGCACCCGCTATTTCGCCGTCCCGCACCGCCGCGACCAAGGCGTCTTGGTCGGCACAGTCGCCGCGACTCACGTTGATGAAGTAGGCGTCGTTGCGCATGGCGTCGAACTCCGCTTTCCCCATCAGTCCTTCCGTCTCCGCCGTGAGCGGCGTCGCCAGCGCGACGAACCGGGCGCCCGAGACGGCCTCGTGGAGGTCGTCGTTCGCGTACACCGTCCGAACGTGCGGGACCGATTCGGCGGAGCGGCGGACGCCCGTGACGTGCATGCCGATGGCGTCGGCGCGCTTTGCGATTCCCTGCCCGAGGGTACCGAGACCGACCACGCAAATCGGCTCGTGCTGGAGCGTGAACGGTTCGTCCCAGTCGGGGCGATTCCACTCGTGAGCGACCTGCTGACGGGAGAATCCGTGGAGGCGGCGGGCGATTTCGAGCATCGTTCCCAACACCGTCTCGCCGACGCTCGTGCCGTGAATCCCCGTGCTGTTCGTCAGGACGATTCCCGCGTCCCCGAACTCGTCGAGCGGGAAGCGGTCGTAGCCCGCCTGAATCGAGTGCACCCATTCGAGATCGGTGTCGAGGAAGGCATCCCGGTGGGCGAACGTGACGAGCGCGTCGCAGTCCGCGAGCGCGTCGTCCCCGTCCGCCACGACGACGACCGTCGGATCGAGCGCGGAGAGTTCCTCTCGCAGTTGCTCCGCCGGGAAGATGGCACCGACCGACTCGTGGATTCCGAGGTGTGAAATCTGCATGGAGAGGGATATCCGCGGCTTCGGAATGAATCTTCGGAAGGGGGAAGGCGGCGTTGATTGCTCCACGCGGCATCGGTAGTTTACTGTCGGTTCGGCGGGAAAGCGGGCACAATGACGGGACGCGGCGACATCGGCGGGTGGTCGTTCGGGGAGACGGAGTGTACGGTCAGGAAACACCTCCTCCGCGAGGAGTTCCGGGTCACGGATACGGACGGAAAAACGCTGCTCACGACCGAACGCAAGGTGTCGGAAGGCCGGGCCACCTTCCCGTTTCGGGATGCGGACGAAAACCTCGCCTTTCGCGTCAATTCGGGCCAGACTTTCGACATCGCCGGGGAGTACGCGCTCGTGGAAGCGGGGACCGACGAGACGAAACTCGTCCTCTCACAGGAGTTGGACTTTCGTCGCCACCACTGGACCATCGACCGACCGGACGGGGAACGCATCGCCGAGTTGTCCTCCCGCCGGAGCATCTCCGGCGCGCTGAACACCGTCGTGGACGTGTTCTCTCCGTTCCCGCGCACGTTCAGCGTCACGGCACCGAACGGCGAACACATCGGGACGGCTTCGGGACGCCTCTCGCCACGAACCGTCTACGACGTGCACATCGAGCGTCCCGGAGCGATTCCGCGGACCACGCTCACCGCTGGCGTGATAGCCGTCGCCGTTCTGGAAAGCGTGTAACCGGGAGAGATGGCTCTCGGAACGTATCGAAGGGGCGGCTCGGGAGAAATCCTCGTCACAAGGGGCTCGGAGGGGGTAACTTTCGTCACCGCCGCCCGAGCGGGAGTAGCCACCAGAGTGGTTTGACTCTTGCGCGTTCGGTCAGTCGTCCCATTCGGCTAATTCCCGCAGTTCGTCGGCTACCGCGCCGATATCTGCCCGCTCCAAAACGCCGCGTTCGGTGACGTAGCCGGAGACGAACTTCGCGGGCGTCACGTCGAACGTCGGATTCAGGACCGACAGGTTCGCGTCGCCGTCGTACACCGCGTCCGAGTCCCCTTCTTCCAGCACGGGGTCGTTCCCGGTTCGAACCTTGTCCGTCGCGGTGACGACGGACACCGGAACGTCCTCGTTCCTCGCTGCCATCGCCGCTCCCCGAGTTCCGGTCTTGTTCACCACGTCGCCGTTCGGGAGGACGGAATCGGCTCCGACGACGAGGCGGTCCACGTCCTCCGTCGCCAACACGTGCGCTATCGCGGCGTCGGTGTGGAGCGTCACGTCAGTTTCCTCGGCCAGCGACTCCGCGACGCCGACGCCTTCGCGGGCGGGACGGGATTCGGCGACGAACGCGCGGTCGGCGGCGCGAAGCGCGTCCAGCACCGTCCCGGAGCAGGAAAGCGTGAGGACGGCTTCGTCGGCGATTTCCTCGCGGGCGTTGCTCGTCGCCTCTTCGTCCACGCGGGAGGCGCGTTCGATGCCGTCGATTGCGGCACGTTCGACCGCCGCGGGGGTTCGGTCGTCGTCGGTCGCATCGGACATGATGCGGTGCACGCGGTTCGCCAGCGCGGCCATGCTCGGCCGGGCGTCGAGGAGATTCGCCGCGAGTCCGGTCAGTTCGTCCCAGTCGCCGCCGCGAACCGCGCACAGTCCGGCCCGGTCGCGGAGGACTTCGAGCGCCCGGACCGAGATGTACGCGGACCCGTGGTCGGCGTCCTCGGCGACGGACTGGACAGTCGGCGTGACGCGGTCGTAGGAGGTCCACAGGTCCGGTACCGTCTCGCGGCGAAGGAGTTCGGTCGGCGGGACCCACGCCGTCTCGGTCGTCTCCCAATCTACGGTCGCGTCTCGACTCGAACAGTCGAAGAGATACGGGTGGACGACCCAACGCTTGTCGAGCGAGTCGTCGTCCACCTCGAACGGGTCGCCGGAGCGGACGAACGTGCAGGCGGAGAGCAGTCCGGTCTCTTCCTCTATTTCCTCGCGTGCGAGCACGTCGGGGTCGCCTTCGGCGTGTCCGGCGACGCCGCCCCACTTGCCGGAGTACGATCCGACCTCCTCGCTTCGGCGGAGGAGCAACACCTCCCCGCGGTCGCGCAGAAAGCAGGTGACGACGTGGGTTTCGTTCATACGAGGATGGACGGGAGAGCGACAGTTGAAGTCTCGGATGAAATGGGAAAGAGTGGCCCGACGACTCAGCGGTCGTAGGAAGCGATGGTCTTCCCGAAGCCGGCGATAACCGCGCCGTCGCGGACGACGGGGCGCATGGTCGCACGTTCGGGCAGGTCGTACTTCACCAGTCGTCGGCCGCCGGGAGCGAACACGGTGAGATAGTTTCGGAACTCGCGGTCGCCGCGGTCCGTCTCCACCTCCTCCATCGTCTCGACGGCGACGCAATCCGCCGTCACGGTCATCGGGGTCCCGTAATTGACGCGCGTTCGCCACCGCTCCGCACCGGAGTCAAGACGGTACGCGATGAGGTACGTCTCCGTTTCCAGCACGCTTCGATGATAGTTCGAGTAGAGCGATATCACGCTGTAAACGGTCGAGTCGGTGATTTCGGGGACGGCGTCCACGGACGCTATCCAATCGCTCTCCGTTCGCCACCGCTCCGCGCCGTCGTCCGCGTCGAGTGCGACCACTCCATTACTCGTGGCGACGGCGAGGACGTCGTCCGCGTATGCCAACCGTGCGCCGTTCCCGACGCCGCATCGCCAGAGCGTCGCCCCGTCTTCGGCCGAGTAGGCCCGGACGACGCCGGACGGGGAGGCCGCGAAGACGCGTTCGCCGTCGGTGGCGACGGACGCCCGAAGGGTCCCGAACGGGCGAAGCCACCGGATTCGCCCGGCGGTCACGTCGAGGGCGAAGACGACGAACTTCCCGTACTCGTCGCTGTAGGCGATTCCGTACACCGTGGAATCGGAGATGACGGGCGGATAGCGACCGAACGTCAAGTAGCCGGTCCGAACCCGGCTCATAGCCTCGCCGTCGAGCGGAACGGTACGGATGATACCCTCGGACTCGACGAGAGCACCGCGGTCGGAGACCACCGGAGGCGTCGTGATTCGTGGCAGTTCGACGAGTTGGTCGTACGCACCCGAGAACCGAAGGTGGCCGAGTTCGCTGTCGGCCGTGAGCGTCGTCGCGACGACGAGACCGTCTTCGGTGAGCGTCGTGGCCCGCGTCGGGGTTCCGTCGAACTCGACCGACCAGCGTGGCTGTTGCTTGGGGGACTGCGCCTGAAGGTCGGTACAGCCACTGCCGACGATGGACAGGCCGAGACCGGTAGCGCGGAGAAAGTCGCGTCGGGACGAACGACCGACCATACCTATGGAGTCCAGAAGCGGGGACTAAAACGTTGCGACGACCCCTCAAACGTTTTTCTACCCGGACGATGAAATCACGACCATGATCCGGGTCGCCGTCATCAGCGACACGCACATCCCGTCACGCACGAATCGAATCCCCGACTGGGTCCGTACCCGAGTCATGCGGGCGGACCACACCGTCCACGCGGGCGATTTCGATTCGGCGGACGCGCTGGCGTCGGTCCACGAACTGACCGACGGAAACTACACCGCCGTCAGCGGGAACGCGGATCCGTCGTCGCTTCGGCTGCCCGAGGTGGCGACCCTCGAACTCGGCGGCGTCACGTTCGTCGTAACGCACGGGACGGGATCGAAACGGGGATACGGGGAGCGTGTCGCACGCATCGTTCGGGAGACGGTGGAAGCGGACGGAGCCACGACGAAAGGTCCGACCGATGGGTCCGTCGTCGGCGTCGCGGGACACACGCACGAACCGATGGACGAAACCGTCGACGGCGTCCGACTGTTGAATCCGGGGAGCGCCACGGGAGCGGCCCCGGCGGAGACGGCGACGATGTTCGTCGTTACCGTCGAGGACGGCGAGATCGACGTTCAGCGACACGAAAGCTGACCCGTTTTGCACCTTCCGGTCGGGTTTTTATCGGCGCGCACCAACGGCCAACCATGAACGTCTTCGCGGTATCCGGGATTCCCGAGGTCGAACCCGGCGACGACATCGCTACCCTCGTCGAGGAGCGGGTGGACCTCGAACCCGGCGACGTGCTGCTGGTCGCGAGTACCATCGTCTCGAAAGCCGAGGGGCGGACCGCAACGCTCGATGACTTCCCGGCGAGCCCGCGAGCGGAGGAGATCGCGGGCCGTCTCTCGGAGATTTCGGGCGAGGAGAAGGATCCGCGGTTCGCACAGGCCGTCCTCGAAGAGAGTACGGAACTGATCACGGAAGCGCCATTCCTGTTGACCGCGACGCGGTTCGGTCACATCAGCGTCAACGCGGGCATCGACCGGTCGAACACGGGGGATGCGGACCTCCTCTTGCTCCCGAAACGACCGGGGGAGAGCGCCGCACGGATTCGGTCGGGACTCTCCATCGACGTGCCCGTGGTCGTCACCGACACCTGCGGTAGGCCGTTCCGCCACGGGCAACGCGGCGTCGCCATCGGGTGGGACGGACTGCCCGCGAGCAGAGACTGGCGGGGCGAACGCGACAGGGACGGCCACGAACTCGAAGTGACGGTCGAATCCGTCGTGGACGAACTCGCCTCGGCGGCGAACCTCGTGAGCGGCGAGGGTGCCGACGGTCTGCCGGTCGTCGTCGTCCGCGACTGGGAGTTCGGCAACCACGAAGGGAGCGACAACCTGTTCCGGTCGGTCGACGGCGACTTCGTCCGGCAGGCGCTCCGGGGGTGGGAGTTTGCGCGGGATTGAGCTCATGCCCGAAGAACCGGTTTCCGACCTCGTCACGCTCGGCGAGCGGGCCGAAGAGGAGGGCTTCGACACGCTGTTCGCCAGCAGCCACTACAACAACCGCGACCCGTTCACCGTCCTCTCGCGGGTCGCCGACGCGACGGAGGACATCCGCCTCGGACCGGGCGTCGTCAACCCCTACGAGAGCCATCCGGTGACGCTCGCCTCGCGGGTCGCGACGCTCGACGAGGCGAGCGACGGACGCGCGGTGCTGGGGGTCGGTGCGGGCGACCGCTCGACGCTCCGAAACCTCGGCATCGACCGCGACAGACCGCTCCGGCGCGTGCTGGAGACGATGAAGGTTTCACAGCGGCTCTGGGCGGGCGAGCGCGTCACCCACGAGGGGACCTTCACCGCGCGGGACGCGGGGCTGAACTACGACGTCGGGGAGATTCCGGTGTACGTCGGCGCACAGGGTCCGCACATGCTCCGAATGAGCGCGAAACACGCGGACGGTGCGCTGGTCAACGCCTCACATCCGCGCGATTTCGACTGGGCGAGCGACCGAATCGAGGAGGGGTTGGCCGAGCGCCCGGACGAGCGGGGCGAGTTCGATTTCGCCGCCTACGCCTGCGTGAGCGTGGCCGAAGACGAGGATGAAGCACGCGAGGCCGCCCGTCCGCCGGTGGCGTTCGTCGTGGGCGGGACGGCGGAGCCGGTGCTCGACAGACACGGAATCGACCACGAATTGGCGGAAGAAATCGGCGGGAACATCGAATCCGGCGAGTTCGCCGCGGCGTTCGAGGCGGTGACGCCCGCGATGATAGACGCCTTCTGCATCGCCGGGACGCCGGAGACGGTGGCCGACCGAATCGCCGCCGTCCTCGACTACGCCGACAGTTTCGTCGCCGGATCGCCGCTCGGTCCGGACCGAGAGAAGGCGATCAGTCTTATTGCGGCGGCGTTCGACCGGGCACGTCGGAGATGAGCGCGGAACCCAGTCCGCCGACCGTCAAGTAGGCGAAAAACAGCACGGAGAAGCCGACGAAGACGGCCCCGAAGAGCAACATTAATGCCGGGATGGGGTTCGCCGTCGCCGTCGCCACGTCGGTGAACAGCCGAGCCATTTCGGTGAAGTTGGAGAGGAGTCCTGCCATGGCCGATACTCCGTACCGGGGGTACTTGGATGCTCCGTCACGCTTACGACCGGGCGCTTCGTAGGCGGAGACGTGTCAGAGGACAGGTCGCTCTCGGATTTCCCCGGGAAGACGGGCGAGTCGGATGAAACGGAAGAAGCGGGAGAACCGAGTGAACGGGAGGAGTCGGCGGAGGTTCCCGAAGTCGACGAATCGGCGGGGGAAACCGAAGTCGAACCCGCCAGAGCGACGTACGATTGGACGCCGAGCGGGGCGGCGTGTGCGCGCTGTGAGTCCACGGTCGAGAAACGCTGGCGCGACGAGGACGGAATGGTCTGTGCGGACTGCAAGGAGTGGTGAGGTCCACGAGTGAGGTGGCGCGGTTCGAGAAGACTTATTCCGTACGGTCGAGAGCGATTCGACGATGCCCTCCGACCGACGCTCGTTTCTCGCCGCCGCCGGGACCACCCTCGCCGCGCTGTCAGGGTGCGTGACGTTCGACCCGCCCGCGACGACCGGGACGTGGCCTCGCAGTGCCATCGACAACGCACATACCGGCCGTTCGAATATCGAGGGTCCCGCGAATTCGCTGTACGAAGTTTGGCACCGTGACCGGCCGAGGGGAGGCGCGTTGCAGGCCTCACCGGTCGTCGGAAACGGGCGGGTCTACACCGTCTATTCCCGCGAAAGCACGACGAACGAATCGGATGCGGGCGGCGCGTGGCTCGAAGCGTTCGACGCGGGGAGCGGCGAATCGCGCTGGAAGACCGAACTGTTTCGGTCGGACGAATTTTACTACTTCTACGCCTCGGACTCCCTCGTTCTCGACAGCGATACGGTTTACGTGCAGACGAAACCGGGACTGAAGGCGGTGGGGACGGACGGAACCGTCCGGTGGACGTTCGACAACCTCTACGAGTCACAACAGACGCCGGACGTGGTGTCGCCCGTCGTGACGGACGACGTAGTCATCGCGGGGACCTACAGTACGTCGTCCGACGAGCGAGGGGAAGTCGAGACCGTGTACGGAATCGACCCGAACGACGGGAGCGAACGCTGGCGGACCGAGTTCCCCGAACTCGACGGGATGTGGCAACTGTCGGCCGCCGATGGCGTGGTGTACGTGCCGTTCTGGTATCCGAACGGGTGGCTCGTGGCGTTGGACATGCGAACTGGGGAAGAGCTATGGCGGCGACGGATTCCCGTGAACGGAACCCCGACCATCGCCGACGGACGGCTGTTTTCCGGCCTCAACGACGGACGCAGTGACCGCGATTATCTGGGCGCGTTCGACCCGACGAACGGCACCGAACTGTGGCGCAAACGAATCGGCCCGCGGTGGGCGGATTCCGGTTTCGCGGTGGCCGACGGACTGGTGTATCACATCGGGGAGTTCAACCTCGTGGCTCGTCGCGTCGAAACCGGTGAGCGCGAGTGGACGTTCGGCGGGTCGGAAAAACGACGAATCGACCTCAGAACGACACCCGTCGTCGCCGGAGATTCGGTCTACGTGAACGGCTACGAGCAGCGGAAAACGATGTACGGTCGAACGTTCGTTCTGAACACGAAGACGGGCGAAAAGCGGGGACAGTTCGGGCTGGGACGGAACGGATATTCTCGGAGTTCCCCGGCGGTCGCGGACGAACTCGTCTTCGTCAACTCGAACGCCGGTCGGCTGTTTGCGGTCGGCGAGTGCGACACGGAAATAGCGGGACACTGCGTGGTTGGATAACCGACTTGTCCTTTCGTTCTGGATTGTTCTCCCGAAATCATGTTGGACGGAGTACCCTGCCCTATTTGTCGTTTCGGTTGAAAGACCAATCCACAAAGTATTCAACGGTAACTGGAACACCTCTTCGAATAGCGACAAAAGTTACAAAGGCACGCCCCCATAGTACGTGTAACGAGGAAGACGCAGGAGCAGCGTTTTCACTGCCCATCAGGACCCGTTTCGACTCAATAGCGCATTCATAGCATGAAGGAAGCTAACAAAGACCCCGAGCCGACCCCTGTAGAGCGACCCACAGACGAATTTGCGGACCCACTTTCGGTCGAGGACGCGGCGGATTTGACAGGACGCATCATCGACAACATCGAACACGTTATCGTCGGTCAGCACGACGTCGCGGAACACATTTTGACGACGATTCTCGCGCGCGGCCATCTCCTTCTCGAAGACGTTCCCGGCGTCGGAAAGACGATGCTCGCGCGGTCGTTGGCGCGCTCCATCGACTGTTCGTTCAAGCGCGTGCAGTTCACACCCGACCTCCTCCCGTCCGACGTGACCGGCGTCAACATTTACAACCAGAAGACGAACGAGTTCGATTTCCAACCCGGACCGATATTCGGAAACGTCGTTCTCGCGGACGAGATCAACCGCGCGCCGCCGAAAACGCAGTCCGCCCTCCTCGAAGCGATGGAGGAAGAGCAGGTGACGATAGACGGGAAAACCCACGACGTCCCCAATCCCTTCACCGTCATCGCCACGCAGAACGCCATCGAACAGGACCGAACCTACGAACTGCCGGTCGCCGAAATCGACCGGTTCATGAAGAAACTCTCGCTCGGCTATCCGAACCCGAAGGACGAATCCGAAGTCCTCCGGCGCGTCGTCGGCGAACATCCGATTCGCCGACTCGACCCGATCGCGAGCGCGAGCGACATCCGGCGGGCGCGGGCGACCATCACGAAGGTAACGGTACGAGAACCTGTTCGGGAGTACGTCACCCGACTCGCCAACTACACCCGAGACCGCAGTCAACTCGGCGTGAGTCCGCGCGGGTCGATTTCGCTCCTCCGCGCGGCGCAGGCGCGGGCCGTCCTCAACGGCCGCGAGTACGTGATCCCGGACGACGTGAAGGCCGAAGCGGAAGTCGTCCTCGCCCACCGCATCCGAGGTAGCTCCGGCGTCATGGGCGGCGAAGAGGGGCGCAAGATGGTTCAAAACGCCCTCGACAACGTCCCGGTGGAGTGAGATGCTGACGCGACGTGGCGCGACCTTCGTCGCCGTCGGTGTCGCCGGGTTCCTGCTGGCGTGGACGTTCGGCGCACGGTCGCTGAACGCCGTCGTCGGGCCGATTCTGGTGGCACTGGTCGTGGGATACGTCCAACTGAAACGGACGACGCACCCGGGACTCGACGTGTCCGCGCCGAGCGTTGGGTCGCGTGAGGAGGAGGCGACCGTAGCACTCGACTTCACCGCACCCGACCCGTTCGCCGGAACGGTCGAATTGGAACTCGGCGACGGACTCGAATACGACGGCGGGCCGAAGGAGACGAGCATCGGCGAGACGGCGGTCGAGTTCGACGTTCGCCTCGCCGAGCGCGGCGAGCAGTCCATCGGACCGGTTCGCGTCGTCGCGAAGGACGTGTTCGGCCTGTTCGATCGGACGTTCACCCATCAGATACGGGAGACCATCCTCGTCTTTCCGCGAATAGAGCCGGTGAGCGGCGACACGACGGTCAAAGCGCTCGAAGACAGCCACGTGAGCGCGGCCCGACGCGAGTTCGAGCAACTACGGGAGTATCGAACCGGCGACCCGCTCCGGGACGTTCACTGGAAGTCGAGCGCGAAGCGGCCGACGGGCGAGATGCTCGTCCGGCAGTTCGAAGCACAGGAGGAGAGCAAACGGATAGAGATCGCGGCCGATGCGGACGCGGGTCGCGTCGATTCGGTGGCGGACGCGGCCGCCAGCATCGCGTCGGCCCTCCTCGACGGCGGCGTCTCCGTCGGCGTGACGACGCCGGAAGGCCGCGTCGCCCCGTCCGGCGTGCCGGAACAGCAGACGAAGATACTCACCCTGCTCGCGCGCATGGAGAGCGGACGGGTTCACGAACGCGAGCGCGCGCGAGCGGACGTCCTTGTCCGGGGACCGACGGAGCGGGAAAGCGCGGAAATCGAGTGGGGCGGCGACAGGATGTCGTTCGACCGGTTCGTCTCGGGTGACGGAGGGACGTCCGCGCCGGAAACACCTCGTGCGGACGGAGTTGCCCGTGCGGACGGGGGTGAGAACCGATGAGTACAGCGGAGGGCTTCGAATTCGGCGGCGTCACGGTTCCGTATCGAGGGCTCGCGATGGGTTCGACCGCCGTCCTCATCGGGTCGTATCTGACCATCCTCTACGACATCGCGAACATCGCGGGCGACAGAGGGGACCTCCTCCTGTTGGCCGCCGGTGCGTTCGTCGGGGCGACCCTGTTGGCGCGCAAACTGCCGGTGTGGGTCGCGTTCGCCGTCGGAACGGTGTTGTTCGTCGGCGGGATGTTCACCTACTACGCGACGATACCGGGCGGCGTCGACGTGATTTCGCAGGCCGGACAGATTATCGCGGACAACATCGCCCTGTTGACCGGCCTCTCGATTCTGGAGATGCGAAAGGTCGGCGCGTGGGCGCTGGGCGTCGCACCTGCCACCGTCTTCGTCCCGTGGTATCTCGTCTGCCGCCGCCGATACGTACTCGCGGCGGCGAGCGGTGGCATCGCGCTCGCCTTTTTCGTCCTCACGGGCGACGCCGGGTCGTTGGTGACGCTCGCGGGGATGCTCGGTGCGCTCGGTATCGTCGCCTTCGGGACGATGGCGCGGTACGGCGGAACCGTCGGTCAGATAGACGTGTTGGTCGTCGCGCTGGTCGCGATGATACTCCTCTCGGCGACGATGAGCGTCGTCCCCGGCGGACGCGCGAGTCCGATACTGTCGAACACCGGCGGCGGGTCGGGCGGTGGCGGTGGCCTCGTCAGCAACAGCGCACGGCTCTCGATTCAGGGGAGCATCGAACTGTCGCCGAAAGTGCAGTACACCGTTACCGCGAGCGACTCGGGATACTGGAAGGTCGCGTCCTACGACCGCTACACCGGAAAGGGTTGGATTCAAACCAGCGGCAGCAGCGCCTACGAACGGCAGTCGCCGCCGCCGGGAAGCTCCTACGAGATTCGACAGACGTTCACGGTCAAAGCGACCCGAGCCGACGCGATGCCCGCCGCGTGGAAGCCGATTCGGGTCCTCGGGAATCAGCGGGGCAACACGCGAATCAGTAGCAGCGGAAGCCTCTCACCGAAACGACCGCTGACGAAGAACCAGTCCTACAGCGTCGTCAGTCAGGTTCCGAGCAAAATCCCGAGCACGCTGCGGAACGCCGGAACCGACTACCCGAGCGACGTTCGACAGCGGTACACCCACGTTCCCGAAAGCACGTCAGAGCGGTTGAAAGGGCGGACGGCCGAAATCACGAACGACGCGGAAAACCCCTACGACGAGGCCGTCGCCATCGAAGAGTGGTTGGAAACGAACAAGGAGTACTCGCTCGACGTGGAGCGACCGAACGGAAACGTCGCCGACTCGTTCGTCTTCGACATGGACGAGGGATACTGCGTCTACTACGCGACGTCGATGGTCGTCATGCTCCGCACGCAAGGGATTCCCGCACGGTTCGTCACCGGCTACACCTCCGGCCAGCGGACGAGCGAGGACACGTGGGTGGTTCGCGGCCTCAACTCGCACGCGTGGGTCGAAGTGTACTTCCCCGACACGGGATGGGTCCGGTTCGACCCGACACCCACCGACGAGCGCGTCGATGCCGAGCAGTCGATAGTCGAAACCGCACGTACGACCGGAAAAACCGGAATCGACGCGGCGGGAAGCGAAAACGGAACGTGGACCACGACGCCCGCGACCACGACACCGACGACCACGACGCCCACGCCCACCACGTCCGAGGAGACGAACGACACCTCGAACGGGTCGACGAACGGGGCGTTCCCCGAACGCCGCAACGGGAACAATCCGGGTATCGGTACGAGCGGTCCCACGAGCACGACCACGACGACGAACGCGAGCGCCGGCAGTGGGGGGGTTCACATCGAACCGCCTTCGAAATCGCAGGTCCTCTACGCAGGTCTGTTGCTCCTCGGACTGTTGCTCATCGGGAGACGGACGGGACTTGCCGAGCGCGCGTATCGAAGCATGTGGGTGCGCTGGCAACCGCGGGACGAACCGGACTCGGACGTCGAACGGGCGTTCGACAGGCTGGAGTACCACCTGTCGCGCAAGCATCGAAAGCGCCGCCCGGGGGAGACGCCGCGCGAGTACATCAGTTCGCTCTCGCACGTCGGCGTGGACGAGCGGGCAAAACGTGTCGGGTCGTTGTACGAAAAGACCCGGTACGCGGGCGAAGTGACGCGCGATAACGCGGACGAGGCCGTGTCGCTCGTAAACGACATCGTCCGCGGGGCGGGTCGGGGCGGAACGAACGGCTAATCACCGTTCGATATGGCAACACACCCGACAATGTTTAATAGGTTGGTTTCGTAGCCCCATGCGTAATGTCGGAAGTCTGCTCGACGTGCGGGCTGCCTCAGGAACTTTGCGTCTGTGAAGACGTCGCAAAAGAATCCCAGCAGATCACCATCCGCATCGACGAGCGCCGTTATGGAAAAGAGGTAACGATAATCGAAGGATTTGACCCGAAAGACGTGGACGTCGACAGTCTCTCTTCGGACCTGAAATCGAAGTTTGCCTGCGGTGGCACGGTCGAACAGGGTCAGATAGAACTTCAAGGAAACCATACCGGACGCGTCGAGGATTTCCTCCGCGACCGCGGGTTTAACGTCGCCTGACGAAGCGCCTGTCGGTCGAATATAACTACACACCCATTCTTCAGCCGGCTTCCGAGTGGTGAGAGGAGTCACTCCCGCACCCGAAGACGAAGGTCCGACCTCAGAACGGCGCGTCGTGTTCGGCGTCGGCCGCCGATTCGAGTTCGTACTCCCAGTCGCTCAGGCCGCCGGCCATGCTCTCGACGGACGTGTCAGTCGGGACGCCCTCGTATGACCCGATGAGTCGGGCGGCCTGTACGCTCGATTTGCCGAGGGGACAGACGGTGACGACGCGGTCGGCACCGTCCAACTCGGAAATCCGGTCGGGGAGCGTGTGGAACGGGATGTTCTCGCTTCCGGGAATGTGCCCGCTCTCGAACTGTGGTTCCGGTCGGATATCGACGATTCGAACGTCCTCGTCGGACTCGACCAGTTCGTGTACGTCGTCCGTGGAAATTTCCGCATCCATCGGCCGAGGCTATGGGTGCCGGAAGAATAAGCCACCCGGTTGGGAACCCTACAGCAACCCTTCCTCGCGTGCGAGAAGAAGCGGTGGAAGTCCCCATCCGCACGTCGGCCCGGAACAAACTTCGTCGATGGCGTCAGAGACGGGAACCGTCCGAACGTCGATGAACTCGTCCGATTCGAGGTGTTGGTCGCCCGGCGAGAGGCCGGACGCGAAGACGACCGCCCGCTGTTTTCGCATGCCCGCCGACGGATAGTACGTTTCGAGGAGTTCGACGTTCGTCGCCCGATAGCCGGTCTCCTCGTACAGTTCGCGTTTCGCGGCGCTCTCGTAGGATTCGCCGGGGTCCATTCGACCCGCCGGACAGGAGAGCACTCGCTCGCCGAGTCGCGGGCGGTACTCCTCGATGAGGACGAGTTCGTCGCCCGTTCGGGCCACGATTGCGACGGCGTCCGGCGGGTCGAACCATCCCCGTCGAACCCGCTTCCCGTCCGGGCGTTCGAGGGTGTCGTAACCGACCGCGTGCCCGAGGAGCGACAGGCCGCGTCGCGCACGGAGTTTCCAGTTCATGGGTCGAGCAGGTTCTCCGCCTCCGCGAGGAGGAGCGCTTCTATCGTCGCATCGTTGGCCGGGTCCTCGCGGGCGGCGACGAGGGCGTCCTCGACCGGAATCGTCCGCACCGAGAGGAACTCGTTGTCGTCCAATTCCCGTTCGACGGGGGTCAGCCCCTCCGCGAAGACGATGCCGCGTTCGTGCCGAAGGACACCGGTCGCGACCCAGAACGTTTCGAGCAGCGAGAGACCGTCCGCCTCGAATCCGGTTTCCTCGCGGAGTTCGCGGGCGGCGGCGGTCGTGTAGGATTCGCCGTCCTCGGCGATACCGGCGGGACACTCCAAGCAGGCCTTTCGAATCGCGGGTCGGTACTGTTCGACGAAGACGACCCGTCCGTCCTCAACGGCGAGGATGACGACAGCGGGCGGGAGGTCCGCCCAGTAGTATTTCTTCGTCGTCCCGTCGGGTTGTTCCACGAGGTCGTAGCCGCCGGTGTACCAGCCGGTTTCGTACTCGGCTTCGGATTCGAGCACCGGCCAGTCGTGGTCGCGCCAGTCGTCGGTCATCGTCGCAACAGATGTGGCGTGTGGGTAAAATCGAACTGGTGGGGGAAAGCGAATGGAAGGTGGAGAAAGAAGGGAGGACGAGGGGGAAGCGGGAAAGGGTAGTGAATCAGTCGTCGTGGTGGGCGGAGTTGTCCTGCGGGTCGTAGCCCAGCACCTCGCGTGCCCGTTCGATGGAGTAGTATTTGCGGTCGTTGTCCGAGATGCCGTAGACGATTTCGTAGCCGTAATCGGCGGTCAGACAGCAGTCGAACAGGTGAGAACAGTCGCGGTAGGAGAGCCACATGGCCTGTCCGCGCTCGTAATCTATCGGCGGGTGGCCCTCGGTCAGGTTGCCGATTCGGACGCAGGCGACGCTGATGCCGAACTCGTCGTGGTAGTATCGGCCGAGCGTTTCGCCCGCCGCCTTGCTGACGCCGTACAGGTTGCTCGGACGGGGGAGTTCGGTTCCGTTGAGTCGGAACTCGTCGTGGGTCCGGTAGAGGTCCGGTTTCCGCTCGTCGGTTTCGTACGCGCCGACGGCGTGGTTCGACGAGGCGAAGACGAACTTCTCGACGCCCGCATCGACCGCCGCCTGTAGGATAGTGTGGGTACCGTCGATGTTGTTTCCGAGCACGCTGTTCCACGGCGCTTCCGGGCGAGGGTCCCCGGCGAGGTGGATTATCGCACCGACGCCGTCCACCGCCTCGTACACGGCGTCGTAGTCGGTGATGTCCGCGACGAAGAATTCGTGAGACGGTTCCGCCGCTGGTGGTTCTCGGTCGAGCAATCGCCACTCGTACTTCGATTCGAGGTCGCCGAGAATCGCCGACCCGACGCGGCCCTCGGAACCCGTGAGCAGAACGGGATCGTCCATTCAATCGGCTAGAGGCACAACCCCGATAAGTACCATACGGTTTTCGGGTGGGATGGCGGACTTAGGCGGTGACGCGGCGGAGAACCTTGTCACGGGCGAGCATGACGCCCGCGATGAGCGCGACGGTTCCCATCCAGACGAACCACAGCGCCATCATGTTATCGCCGGAGAGTGCGTTCTGGATCCCCTGATATTCCGTCAGTGCGCCGAGAACCGTCAACAGTCCCGACCCGGCGACGTACAGCGCGAACACGCCGAGTTCGAGGAGCGATTCGTACATACCCGTTCATCCGAACGTGGTCCAAAAGAAGCTTTCGTTGGGAGTCCGCTCAGGCGAGACGCGAGAACGCGAGGTTGCCGCGGACGCTCTCGACGTAAATCTGGACCTCGTCGCCCTTCTGTGCGCCGGGGACGAAAATCGTGTACTCGCCGCGTTCGGCGACCCCGTCGCCTTTGCGTCCGGTGCCGGTGATTTTGACTTCGTAGGTCCGACCCTCTTCGACGGCGTCGCGCTGTTGCGTTCGGTTCGTCGTGGTTCGTTTCGTGACCGGGCGGAACGCACCGCAGGCGTCACAGCGGAGCATGAGGTTGCGGTTCTCGCGCACGAGTCGCGTGTCCGGCAGGCCGCACTCCGAACAGATGACGAACTCCTCCACGTACTCGTCCAGCGCGGTGTTGAAGTCGGACTCCGCGAACGACCCGCTGTATCGCGCTTGGCCGTCCTCGTACTTCCCGCTGGTACCGAGTTCGCGCTGGAGCGCGCTGTGAACGTGCTCGCCGTCCCGCGAAAGGGCGTCGGCGATGTCGTCTAGGTTGGTCAGTCGTGTGAACGACCCGTCCTTCTGTGCGGCCGGGTCGGGGTAGCTGAACCGCTCGTCGCTCGTTTCGAGCTCCGGAACGGCGTCCATGCCTCTGTCGAGGGCTGAATTGTAATCCATATTCTTCGTTGAGAGGTGAAGACGTAAAGGTTCTCCGTGTTGCATGTCATCACGAACTTTAACCCTCCGATACCTCGGTTCGGCCATGGAACCAACGACCCGAGACGCCGCCTGTTTCGAAGCCGGAATCAAGTTCGGCGCGCTGTATCACCAGTTCGCGGGGACGCCCGTCAGCCCCGAGAGCGCTGACAGCCTCGAACGAGCGATCGAGGAGAGCATCGAGAACCAACCGTTCTGCGAATCGGTCGAAGTCGACATTCTGACCGAAAAACTCGCGGACGAAATCGACCATGGGTACACCGAGTTGACTGGTCGATACCTCGAAGTCGAAATCGTCATCGACCATGAGGGAACCGAAGTCGTCACGCGAATGGAGATGGAGGACGGCTACCCGCTGATGAAAATCGAGTCGGTTCGGGAAGAGTGAGCAAAAATCAACCACCAGTTCGGCGAGTCACTCGGGTACGTCGTCCAGCGCGAACGAACCGCGGTCGATGTCTCCCGATCGCTCGTATCGAAGCATTTGCACCCCTGTACTCGATGTTTCCACCGTCCGTAGATCGAGAGCCGCAGGGATCGTTCCGTCCCCGAACAGTCGTTTTCCGTCCCCCGCGACCACCGGGAATATCCAGAGCCAGAACTCGTCGATGAGTCGGTGCGCGAGCAGTGACTGAATCAAGTTCTGACTCCCCTGTACCACGATCGTGTCCCCTCGGTCGTTCTTGAGTTCAGCGACGGCCTCCGCGATGTCTCCGGTGAGGAGCGACGAGTTGTTCCATTCTACGCCGTCGAGCGTGCGGGAGGCGACGTACTTGGGCATATTGTTCAGTTTTTCCGCCGTGGGGTCGTCGTTGACGTTGGGCCAGTGCGCGGAGAAAATCTCGTACGTCTTCCGCCCGAGTAACAGCGCGTCGGTTTCGGCCATCTGGTCGTCCATGATTTGACCCATCTGCTCGTCCCAGTAGTTGACCGACCACCCACCCTGTTCGAACCCACCGTCACGGTCTTCGTCGGGGGCGCCCGGTGCTTGCATCACGCCATCGAGAGTCACGAACGTCCCCACGACGAGTTTTCCAGTTGCTTCGTCCGCGTTTGTCTCGCTCATCAGTAATTCGAATCGCTGAATTCGGTAAAGACCGTTCCGGCCCGGTTTACGGACGTTCGTGGAAGTGGCCCCCCGTATTCGAACCGACTCTACCGAAGACCTCCCGCCTTCGGAGCCGCGAAAATCGCCGAACGAGTGTTGCGACACCACGAGCGACGAGTGAAACGAGGAGCGATAGGCCGCCCGACTTTCCGCCGAGAACTAGCAACACTGCCGCGAGCGAAGCGCCTCGCGGAGCGAGCGGGCCGAGGAACCCCCGACGGAGCAGGGACGGCGAGGATTCGCCGTCCGCTGCGACGGAAGCGGGGTTACGCGGGCTTTTGGTCCGGATTTTTATCGAGGGTCGCAAAGCGACCCTCGCAATAAAAAGGTGGAGTTTCACTTCCGGTTTCGGGTTATCTTTTAAATGCAATCCCGTCCAATCAACCGACATGAGCCAAGCTTCCTTCGATGATGAACTGTTCGGCGAAGCGGCGAACGAGATGCGGGAGGACGTGGAGGAACACCTCTCCGCGGCCCGCGAAGAACTGCCCGCCGTCGAAGCCGTGTGGGAGACGGACGCCGAGAACACGCTCGGGGCGCTCAACGCACTCCGGTCGGCGCTGGACGTGGGCGACGCGGAAGACCACCTCCACGACGCGAAGAAGTGGTACGCGATGGGGCAGCGAGCCGAAGCGTTCGAGGACGCGGACGACCTGGAAGAGGAGATAGAGACCATCGACGCGGCCATCTCGGATATCGAGGACGCCCGCGAGCAGGTCGGCGAGTTGGCGAGTACGATTCCGAGCCTGAAGGGGTCGCTGGAGGAGTTGGAAGCAGAGGACGAAGAGGACGCGGACGAAGACGAGGCGGAAGCGGCGGACGAGGAAGAAGAAGAGGAAGACGAAGAGTAAGCGCCTACTCGTGGTCGGGGCGAGCGATGTCCCGCGATTCGACCGCCGCGAGCAGTTTCACCAGCGATCGCGTCGCCAGTTCGAGCAGTTCCTCCCCGCGCTCCTCGTCGCCGTCCGTCGGGTCGCCGACGACGCCGTTTTCCGTGAACTCCGCGCTGTCGTAGGCGAGGTTGGTGTGAGATACCCATTCGCCCCAGCCATCGCTCGCGCCCTCACGGGCGTCCTCTGTTCTGTCTTCGTGGACGAGTTCGGGGTTGGTGTGGCGGAGGAACGCAGTTTCGAGCGGTCCGGCGTGGCCCATGTCGCTCCCGTGGTCGCCGACCGCTTCGAACCACGTGAACGGGACGGCGTAGGCCTCGTCGTGGCGGGTGATGGTCCCCGCGACTTCCCGAAGCGCGGCCACGTTGCCGCCGTGGCCGTTGACGATGACGACCCGGTCCCATCCGTGATGGGCGAGGCTGGCGACCGTCTCGCGGACGTACCGGCGAAAGGTGTCCTCCGACACCCACAGCGTACCCGTGAACTGACGGTGCTCCTCGCTCACGCCGACGGCAATCGGCGGGGCGACGACCACCTCGCCGTCGTAGGCCGCCGCGCCCGCGTCCGCGACCGCGTCGGCGTTCAGCCAGTCGGTTCCGAGCGGTGCGTGCGGGCCGTGTTGTTCCGTGCTTCCGACGGGGAGGAGCGCGAGGTCCGTCTCCACGTCGTCGGCGTCGGTCCACGTCGCGTCGGAGAGGTGCATATCGATTTCGTGGGCGGGAAGCCCCTTGTAATCGCCGGGTCGGCCGGAAGGACTTACTGACTCACCGCTGTCGTCGTTCCCATGTCCGACCGTGAACGAGAAATGGGTGTGGAACTCGGTGAACTGAGCGAGAAACTGGACGACCACGACTATCCCGCGGACGTGGACGAACTCGTCTCGGAGTACGGCGAGTACGAAATCGGCTATCCGAACGGCTCCGAAACCTTCGAAGAGGTCATCGGACCGCTCAACGAGACGTACGAGTCACCGGACGACGTACGACAGTCGATACTCAACATGGCGGATAGCGATGCGGTCGGTCGCCAACGGTACACGGATCGCGGGGCGGGGGGCGTGGAAACCTCCGAGGAAGACCCGGATCAGGAGTCGTTCTGAACCGGACGTAAGGTGTGATTGCTTCAGGATAGGCTTTCGCTACAAGTGGCGTAGGCGCTCGTTACCATCGTTTTTCAGGGCGAAACCAGTTGAACGGACGACTGCCTTATTCGTCGGAGCCACGACCCATCGACAACTGATGAACAGCGAATACAGACGTGCACGTCTCGACTGGAGGGCACAAGCAAAATCATGACAGGGGACCAAGTGACGGCGGAAACGGTCTCCTCGCTCCTCGGGGACCGGGAACTGATAGTCGCATCGAATCGGCAACCGTACAGTCACGTACGCGAAGACGGGGAGATCACCGTCACCCGTCCCGCAGGAGGGCTTACCTCGGCACTCGACCCCGTAATGCAGTCCGCCGGCGGTACGTGGGTTGCGTGGGGAAGCGGAAACGCGGACTTCGACGTGACTGACGAGAACGGGAGCGTTCGGGTCCCGCCGGAGTCGCCAGCCTACGACCTCCGACGAGTCGAACTCGACGAGGAACGGGTCGAGGGGTACTACTACGGCTACAGCAATCAAGTTCTCTGGCCCATCTGTCACGTTTACCCGTCGAAAATGAACACCGAGACGACGTTCTGGAACCACTATCGGCGGGCGAACCGCGCGTTCGCGGACGCCATCGCCGACGAAGCGACCGAGGAGTCGCTGATCTGGTTCCAGGACTATCATCTCGGGGTGGCACCCCGGATGGTTCGGGAGAAGTGTCCGGACGCGTTCTGCATGCAGTTCTGGCACATCCCGTGGCCCTCGTGGGACGCGTTCCAGGCGTGTCCACAGTACGAACGGCTCCTCGACGGGTTGCTGGCGAACGACCTGCTCGGATTTCACACGGAACGCTACTGTCAGAACTTCCTCGACTGTGCCGCGATGCTGCCGGGAACCCGGGTGGACAGGGCGACTCGAAGCGTCGTCTACGAGGGGAGACGGACGTTCGTTCGTCCGTTCCCGCTCGGTATCGACGCGGACGGACGACGGGAACTCGCCACGTCAAAGGATGCGACGACGTTCTGGCGGGAGTTCCGACGGGAGCACGAACTCGGCGAAGCGGTCGCAGTCGGCGTCGAACGGCTCGATTACACGAAGGGAATCCCCGAACGATTGACGGCATTGGAGCGGTTTTGGGACCAGCACCCAGAGTGGCGCGGCGAGTTCACGTACGTTCAGAAGGCGAGCGAGAGCAGGACCCAAATCGACGCGTACCGCGAGTTACAGGCGGAAGTCGAAGACGAAGTCGACCGCATCAACGACCGCTTCGGAACCGACGAGTGGACGCCCATCGTCTACCTGAACGAACACCTGCCGAAGGAGGGCTTGGCGGCGCTGTACCGCGAGGCTGACCTCTGCATCGTCAGCGCTCGGCGGGACGGGATGAACCTCGTGGCGAAGGAGTTCGTCGCCTCCCAAGTCGAGGATTCGGGGGTACTCCTCCTGAGCGAGCTAGCGGGTGCGGACGAGGAACTCGGCGACGAGGCGGTGTCGGTCCATCCACACGATACGAAAGGGTTCGTTGATGCGATCGAACGCGCGCTTTCGCTTCCCGAATCGGATCGGGAGCGACGGATGCACGGCCTCAGGAAACAAGTGCATTCGAACGATGTGTACGCGTGGATGAACACCCAGTTCCGGACCATCGAAGCGATTCAACGAGGTCGTGAAGTGGCGTCGAAATCACTACGTCGACAATGAGCGACGACGTACCCGACCCGCTCCGTCATCACCTCTACGCGTTGGTGACGCGATTGCGGGACACGGACGGCATGTTGGCCATGTTCGATTTCGACGGGTCGCTCGCGCCGATAGAGGAGCACCCCGACGACGTTCGACTTCCGCCTGCGACCCGAGAGGTCATCGAAGCCCTTCGGGATTCGGAGGGCGTCCAAGTCGGCATCGTCAGCGGCCGCGGGTTGGACGACCTGCGGGAACGGGTCGATATCGACGGCATCTCCTACGCGGGAAACCACGGGTTGGAGATCAGTACCGACGGCGAACGCCATACGCATCCGGTTGCCGAGGACGCCGCGGACGACATCGGCCGTCTCACCTCGTCCCTCGACGGAAAACTCGCCGACGTGGAGGGAGCGTTCGTAGAGGACAAAGGCGTCACCGCGTCGGTTCACTATCGACTCGCGAGCGAGGAGCGAGTCCCGGAGGTTCGTGAAGCGGTGCGTGATACCGTCGAAGATACTGCCGACGTGCGCGTTACGACCGGAAAGCAGGTCATCGAACTGCGACCGGACGTGGAGTGGCACAAGGGCCGAGCGATTCGCTGGCTCTACGATCGGTGTGTGCCGGACGACGAGACGTGGCTCCCGCTCTACATCGGCGACGACAGAACCGACGAGGACGCGTTCCACGTCCTTCCCGAGACGGGACTCGGGGTCAAAGTCGGACACGAACCGCCGACGATGGCGAGTTATCGGGTCGCCGACCCCGCGGCGGTACGAAAAACGCTGATGTGGTTGGCCGAATACGGCGTCGAGTTCCTTCACACCGAGCCGACGGTGAACACGGCATCGACGCAATAGCGGGGAAACCCGCCGTTGCCCGTCTCGAAACCGGTGACGGAGGAGCCGAACCGTCTGAACGGTCACGCCGGTTTATTCGGTTTTGTGAATATTCTGGGGCAGAGAGCCAATGGTACCCGACGAGAACACCGGGCGAGAAGCAGAAGAGGGACGAGCCACCGGAGGGGAGGCGGACGACGCATCGAAATCGGAGGAACGACACGAAGGGCGTTCGCATGAAGAGCGACGGCACGAAGGGGAACCGCGCGAAGAGCGACCTCATCCGCCCGCGGGGCCAGCACGGTACGAAGGGGGACAACCGCCGGAAGGTGAATTCGAACGCCCGGTGGGGTCCTCCTCGTATCGTGGCCGGTACGGAAGTCGGATTCCCAAACACGAGCGGGAAGAAAACGACGAGGGAGGACGGGAGATAGAGGTCCGAGAAGCCGAGGCGGAATCGAAAAGTGAGAGTGAAGAGGGGGAAGAAGCGCGGAAAGAGGGAGCAGAAGCGCGGAAAGAGGGAGAAGAGACGCGGAAAGAGGAGACGGGGGAGATACCGAAGTACGGCGGCCCCCGTGACCCGGAGTGGAGACGACGACGACAGTTGGTCAGGGAGCGAACGGAGCAGCGACGACGGCAACGCGACGACGAGATACGACAGTACGAATGGCGGACGGACGCCGCGCTCACCCGACAAGGGGATTTGCAGGTCGAAAAAGGCGGACGGCGCTATCACCGCGGCCGACGATAGCCGCCGAGGCGATGCGGATGCGAACCGCCGCGGTCAGTCGCCGGCGGTCGATGCCCGATCGTGATCAGTCGTTAGCGTCCGTGCGTGCCGTTCTCCGGGCGGCGCGCTCGATAAACTCCTGTGGCAGTTCGTCGATTTCTCCGGCTTGCACGCCCCAGAGGTGAGCGTACAGGCCGTCGTTCGCGATGAGTTGGTCGTGGCGACCGCGTTCCACGATTTTGCCGCCTTCGAGGACGACGATCTTGTCCGCGTCCTTGATCGTCGAGAGGCGGTGGGCGATGGCGAACGTCGTGCGGTCCTCGGTGAGTTTGTCGAGACTGCGCTGGATGAGCATCTCCGTCTCGGTGTCCACGTCGCTGGTCGCCTCGTCGAGGATGAGGATTTCCGGGTCCTTCAGGATGGCGCGGGCGATGGAGATGCGCTGTCGTTGGCCGCCGGAAAGCTTCACGCCGCGTTCCCCGACTTTGGTGTCGTAGCCGTCGGGCAGGTTGCTGATGAACTCGTGTGCCTCGGCGGCTTTCGCGGCCTCCTCGATTTCCTCGTCGCTCGCGTCGAACGTCCCGTATTCGATGTTCTCCTTGACCGTCCCGTAGAACAGGAAGGTGTTCTGACTGACGTAGCCGATGTTCCGCCGGATGCTGGGGAGACTCACGTCGCGGAGGTCGGTGCCGTCGATGCGAATCGCTCCCTCGTTCACGTCGTACATGCGGAGGAGGAGTTTCAGGACGGTGGATTTGCCCGCGCCGGTGGGGCCGACGAGCGCCAGCGTGTCGCCGCCCTCGACTTCGAAGGTGATGTCCTCCACGATTGTTTCGCTCTCGTCGTAGCCGAAGGTCACGTCGTCGTAGACCACTTCGCCTTGCGTGACGACGAGGTCCTCCGCGTTGGGGTCCTCCTGAATCCTGCTCGGTTCGTCCATCAGGCCGAAGATGCGGGCGCTGGAGGCGTACGCACGCTGGTACATGTTGATGATGGACCCGAACTGCGCCATGGGCCAGATGAACCGCTGGGTGAGGAGCATGAACGTGACGAACTCGCCGGGGTCCAAGTCCCCCGAAAAGAACCACGGTGCTTCGCCACGGAATACCCATAGCCCGCCGACGATGAACGTCAGAGCGAAACCGAGTCCCGAGAGTATCTGGAGCGCCGGGAAGAACTTGATGCGGGTCACGATGGCGTCCCAGTTCGCGCCGAAGTAATCGCTCGACACGTCGTTCACGCGGTTGGATTCGAACGATTCCGTGTTGCTCGTCTTGATGACTTGAATGCCGCCGAGATTGTTTTCAAGTCGGGAGTTGACCTTGCCGACGGAAGAACGCACGTCGGCGTATTTCGGCTGGATTATCTGGATAAACTTGTAGGTGAACAGCGCGATGAGCGGCACCGGAACGAGTGCCACGAGGGCGAGTTGCCAGTTGATGGTGATGAGAATGGCCGCGATGGCGATGACCATCACACCCAGACGAAACGCGGAGTTCATCCCGTCGTTGAGAAATCGCTCTAATCGGTTCACGTCGTTCGAGAGGATGGACATCATCTCCCCCGTCTGCTTGTCCGAGAAGAACTCCATGTCGAGTCGCTGCATTTTGTCGTACGTGTCGGTCCGAACGGAGTGCTGGATGTTCTGGGCGAACGAGTTCCATCCCCAGTTACGCCCCCAGTGGAACATCGCCCCCACGCCGAACGCGATTCCGATAACGACGACGGAGAACCAGAACTGACCGGTTTCGGTGGCCGGTATCAGTCGTACCGCCATGTTCGGGGACATGAACGGGACTTGCCCGGCGAGGGCTTCGGAATAGGGAATCTTCGTATCCGTGCTGAACAAGGCGTCCACAGCGACGCCGAGAATTATCGGCGGTAAAAGGTTGAGAATCCGGGCGAAGAGACTGGAGACGACCCCGGTGACGAAGGCGAACCGATTCTCGCCCCCGTATTCGAAGAACAGACGCCGCATCGGATTGTCGGCGTTCTCCCGTTGTTCCTCGAACGGGTCGTCTTCGTCTGCGTGTATGCTCATTGTTCTCTCTCAAGGGACACTGGATTGATAAGAGTTTCCTACGAATCGAAACACTCACTCGTCGGTTCGTATTTTCACCGACGCATGGTGCGGCCGATTCGTGCATAAACATTCGGGCAGAGGTAAGGGAAATGCAAAGAAAAAGCAGTTCACTCGCTGCCGACACGCATACGATCGAACGGCGTTACAATTTGCGGGCTTCGATATCGGAGTCGATGCCCGCCTCGGTCAAGTCCATGCGCACGCGGTCACGAAGCGGGTCGGGCACCGTGTTGCGCCCAACCGGAACCGCCACGTCGCCGTCCCCCTTCACTTTCCAGTAGATGACGCAGTCGCTGGGTTGGTAGTACTCGATGCTGTAGAAGTCGTCAGCGCCGCGATAGTGTACGCGGGCGGCGAATCCGTCCACCTTCCAACCGTCCTGCTCGCCGAGCGCGGAGAGCGTATCGTCCATACCTGCGGATTGCTAGCGAGCGTGGTAGTCGTTACGAAACGGAGAAAGTAACAGTTATTCCTCCGGAGCGATTTTTCCCGGGTACGGGTTCGTGGTCTAGTTGGTTATGACGCGGCCTTTACAAGGCCGAGATCGGTGGTTCGAATCCGCCCGAACCCATCGAATTTTGCGAGGAACGGACGTGACGAGTAAATTCGTTCGTGAGGGCGATTGGAACGATGCAAGTCACAGCCCGCGGAGCGAACGAACGTGAGTGAGCAGGAATGTCTTGCATGTAGTTCGAATCCGCCCGAACCCATCCAGATTTCCCGCAATGCGATACGCCAACGAGCAGTAAGCGCCTTCGACGACGAACGCTCCTATCGAAGGAAATCGTCGCTCTGACCGCGGGCGGGAGGTTGATCGTGGTCGGCGCGAGGTCGACTTTCTTCGGATGTCGAGAACTCGTCCCGTCCGAGCGTGAAGAGTTGCTGGTAGCCGATACTCGCGAGGAGGGCGAGAAACGGAAGCGGATACAGCCAGTAAGCGCGGTAGGCGCGGACGAAGAGGGGAATCGTCATCGAGAACGCGAGGAGGGTCGCGGTCACGACGGGGGCGTTCGTCGAGCGCAGAACGCGCTTCGACCCGCGTTCAGTGAGGAGTTGGTAGACGACGGCCGCGGCGGGGACGAGGAGAAAGAGGTGTTTGATGGTCGAGCGGTAGAGAGCGGCGAGCCAGCGACTCGTGTCGCCGATGAGGGACGGAACGACCGGGTTGGTGGTGTACTTCTTCGCGGCACCGAACGACCAGTAGAGCGCGCCCTGAAAGGACGCGGGTCCCCACGCGAGATACACGAACCCGAAGGAGACGGCGACGACGCCGAGTCCACCGGCGACGAACGTCGCGATCCATTCCACCCAGTCATCGCGTTCGAGGTAGCGAAGACCGTCGTAGGCGAGAACGGGGATGGCGAACACGGCGTGTTGGGAGAACAGACCCGCCACGGCGATAGTCACACCGCGTGCGAGGGGATGATCGAACCACAGCGCGAGGAGGATGCCCGCGATGGCGAACGAGCGGACGTTGATAACGGTACCGCCGGTCGCGGGGACGCTCGTCAGGAACAGTAGTCCGGCCATCAACCCGACGCGGGAGGCGTTCCGTTCGGCGCAGATCCGCCAGAGGAGGATGGCCGAAAACGCGTTGACGATGCCGATGAGGACGAAGAAGACGAGCAGATATCGTCCGGTAGCCGCGACGGCGACGTTGAGGAGTTCGAACAGCGGCGGTTTATTGTCCACTGCCGGGCGGACGTACATCGGCTTCCCGGCGAGAACGGCGTTGGCGAGGGGTCGCCAGCAACACCGTACGTCGACGTGTGGTTGCTGCAAACCGGACAGGATCCGAACGTATCGGTTCAACGTTTCGAGGATACCTACGAGGAGGAATCCGGAGACGATGAAGGCCGAAGTATCGAGCGTTTCGCGTTCGAAGAATGATACGTGCATTGTGATTGCGGGGAGGGGCATCCGAACGGGGGTGTTGTGGAGGGTGAGAATCCGTTCGGTTCTGTTTGCATGTCCACATCAATTGGTAGGATAAATATTTTCTCTTGTTGCCCGATTAGATAGTCGGCGAAGTATCAAATAGGAGACCAGACCGATCGATACGGGAGCAATCGAGTGGCGACGGGCAGTGGAGGTGATGGAGCGGTGGAGGGGGGATAGGCACTCGCGTCGGCCGGTCAGTAACCGTTCGTTGCTCGGGAGCGCCGCGAGGCAATCCCGAATTACGCTTCCCACGAGAGTTCGACGCCGAGGTCGGACCAGATCCACGCGTCGTCGTTTTCGGGGTCGTACAGTTCGACCCCGCCGTCGATTTCGCGTTCGAGGCAGTCGTCCCATCTATCGGTGTTCTCTTGCACCATTTGGGTATCTCGAAGTGCGGTACCGTGTAGCAATAAGCTTTCTCCCGCCCGCGGTATTCACCGCTTACTCCCTTCCAAAGGGACGTACAGGTTGAAAAACAGGACGGCGTTACTCCGCCGACGTTTCCCGGGCGGGCGCGGGTGGTTGGAGTTCGATTCCCACGTCGTCGGGGTCCAGAACGTCCGAAAGCGTTCCGTCCCTGTCGCCGGTAATGTCGCCGAGAATCTCCTTCAGATACGCGTTGAACAGCTCGGGGTGTTCGCTCATCGGGAAGTGCCCGATCTGGGCCATCTCGACGGCGGTGGCCCCGTCGCCGATCCCCGCCGCCGTCTCCGTTCCGTCCTCGGGCGTGGTGAGGTAGTCGTACTCGCCGTTGACGATGTACAACGGACATTCGTCGGCGTCCACTTGGTCGAGTTTGTCCCGGTAATCGTGATCCATCGAATAGTAGTACAGATCGCCTTTGAACACGCCGTTCGCCCCCTGTTCGTACAGATACATCGTCTCCCGTCGGTTCTGCTCCGGGCTCTGTGGAGCCATCAGTCCCCAACAGGAGTAGGCGTTCACCTCGGTGGTGTTGACCTGCGGATGGTCGAGCCAATCGATGTAGAACCCCGGGCTGTGTGCGCCACACTCCAGTCCGATGAGCGCACGGAACCGGTCGGGATACCAGTCGGCCAGTTCGAGGGCGATGTTGCCGCCCATCGACGACCCCATGTAAATCGGGTCGTCGAGGTCGAGCGCGTCCGCGAGCGCGACCAGCGTCTCCGTGAACTTCTTCGCCGTCATGGTGTAATCCTCCTCCCACCACGATTGGCTGGTCGGCGGCACCGACTTCCCGTGATACGGCAAGTCGTGAGCGATGACGCGGAAGTCCTCGGTGATCTCCTCGTCCGTGAGGAGATGCCGCCACTGCTGACAGTTGTTGCCCGCGGTGTGCTGACAGAGGAGCGGGATGCCGTCCTCGGGACCGTTCTCCTCGAAGTAAATCCGGTGGTCCACACCGCCGACGTCCGTGTGAACGTACTTGCCCGTGATCGGCTCTACCGTCCCGTGTTCCGCCATATTAGCTCCCCCCGTTGTGCGCGACGCGCATCAAATCAAGCGCGCGCTGGAACGCCCGCAAATTCTGGAATATCTTCTTGTTGTCCCCTCGCATCCGAAGATGGCCGTCCTCGTTCCTGACCGCGCTGCGATAGTGCGACGCGACGATTTCGTGATTGAACGCGGGCGGGTTCTCCTGAACGAACTCCTCCCACGCCTCGCGGGAGCCTTCGACGCCGAACGACCAGCGGTCGTTCAACGTCGGGTTCGGCCGAATCTCGCGAATCGAACCGTCCCGCATCTCGATGAGGAATCGCTCGTCGCCGATTTCGACGTAGAAGTCGTCGTCGAACTTGTCGTGGCCTCGAACCTCCATCTCGGGGTCGCTGTTCACCGTCTCCTTGTACCGTTCCCACCATTCGTGACTGGCGAAGTCTGTATCGTTCATGCTGTCCCCCGAAAGCGAGACGGGAGGGTTCATGATAAAAAATTGTATAATCAATCCGGTGGGTGCGAAGCGGAATCTGCAAGCGGCTCCCCACAGTCGGGACACCGCTCGTCCGCCATCGTCACCGGCGCGTCACAGGCGGGACAGAACTCCAGATAGCAGGCACGTTCGCCCATGTCAGTTCGTAACACAGGAACGGATAAATGGCTTGTGTTACCCGTCCATGGGAGCGTCAGCAGTTTTCACTCCGTCCGGCTTTCCTCGGGTGGATTTCGAAATCCTTTTTTGTACCATCCGCCTTTTCCAGGATGAGCCGCCTTAGCTCAGACTGGGAGAGCACTCGACTGAAGATCGAGCTGTCCCCGGTTCAAATCCGGGAGGCGGCATGTTTCTGCGAACAATTCCATGAGCAACAGAAACGGCTGCATCCACTCACAGTCACGAAGAGATATTGTTCCAACAGTAACCCTCCAAATTCATACGGAATCCGTACACAGTCCTATCCATGACAGAACGGTGGCTCTACTCGTGGGCACTCGGCTCGATTTCGTTCGGCGGTGCGTCCCTGCTGATACCGCTCTACATCGTCGAACTCGGAGCCTCGACGGTGGAGCTGGGTATCTTGGCGGCGACGGCCGCGCTCATCGGTGCCCCGGGAGCGATAGCGTTCGGCCGACTCGCCAATCGTGTCGACCATCGGCGGCCGTTAGTGGTGATAACGCTCGCCACCGTTGCCGCCTTTCTCGCCGCGATTCCCCTGTTGGACAGCGTTACCGCGGTCATCGTCGCCAACGCCGTCATCTGGCTGGTCGTCTCGTCCATCGCACCCGTGTTGACGATGCTGGTCGTGGACGACGCGCCGGAATCCGCGTGGAGCGAGCGGATAGGGCTGCTGAACAAATATCAGGGCTATGGCTGGGCCGGTGGTCTCGTACTCGGGACTGTCTGGCCGTTTATCGGGGGACAGCTCGTCGGGGAGGAGGCCGTCACTCGCGCGCTCTTCTGGGTGTTCGCCCTCTGTGCGGGGGTGAGCGTGATAGGGGCGGTCCGGTCGCTTCCGCGTCCCGACCCGAGTGCCCACGTCACGAGCGAACGAAAAATCCGCAAGGTCGCACGACTCCTCTCGACTTCGAACCGGGGCATCAAGGGAACCGCCTTCGTGTTTTCACCGAACCGGTTGTACTGGACCACCCGGCGGTTCCGTCCACGCAGACTCCTCGGCCGGGTCAATCCGGGCTTGGCGACCTATCTGGTCGCCGCCGTACTTTTCTTCACGGGATTCGCCGTCTTCTGGGCACCACTGCCGTTGTTCCTCACTGACTCCGGCTTCGATTCCGAGGAGGTGTTCGCCCTGTACTTGGCTTCGAGTCTCGCCTCCGCAGTCCTCTACGAGGGCGTCGGGACGGTCGCATCGCGATACGACGTTCGACTCCTCCAATCAAGTGCGCTCGCGGTTCGTGGCGTGCTCTTTCCGGGGATCACACTGGTAGCCGGTTTGGGGGCCGTGACACTCGGGTTCGGGGCTGCTGGGGTCGGTCTCGCCGCTATCGGTTTGACGTGGGCGGTCATCGCCGTCGTCGGCACTGCAATCGTCACTCGCCTCGCACCGCGGAACGTCCGTGGCGAGGTTCTCGGAGTCTACACGGCCCTCGGTGCCATCGCAGGTGGTATCGGCGGGGTACTCGGTGGCTGGGTGGCTACCTTCGGCTACGGCGTTGCGTTCGGCGTCGCAGGGGGATTCGTACTCCTCGGAGCCGTTCTCGTCCTGTCGCTCCGGACACTCTCGGAAGGAAGCAGGACGACCGAACCACTCCCGGATACGGATGACGCCTCTCACGACGGCACTGCCGTGCCGACATCGATGAACGAAGTCGGCGAGAAGCGCGCCGAATGAAGTCGATTCCCTCCTCACGATATCGGTTGCTTCGACCAATTCGTCGAGGCGAGAAACGCGGGCGAATCGTTTTGGTCGAAACGGCCGCTTCCTTTACCGCATCTGAAAAGAACTTTTAGTTTCGATTCGAAACAGCCGCTGTGGATACTCGTTTCCCGAACCCGGCGCGATTGACCATTCTCGCGATCGGTCTCGTGCTCGCCCGTCTCGGCCTCGTCGACGCGAAGAACGTCCGTCGGACGACGGATTTGGCGTGGCCGCGCATCGTCACCGGCATCGCTCGGATGTCGAAAAACGCCGTGGACGTGGCGTTCGTCGGCATCGCCATCGGCCCGGCGGCGATCGCGGGCGTCGGGTTCGCCACGCCGTTCTGGGGGATGGCGTTCTCGCTCGGCGGCGGGTTTGCAGGGGGAACCATCGCGCTCGTCTCGCAGCGATACGGTGCCGAGGCCTACGAGGAGATGGGGCAGGCGATTCGGTCGAGCGTCGCGCTCGTGCTGTTGGTCTCCCTCCCGGTAGCGGCCGTCTTCTGGCTGTTCCCGTCGGAACTCGTCTCGTTGATGACGGGGGACGAGCGGATCATCGAACTGGGTGCGCGGTACCTACACATCATCTCGTTCGGCGTTCCGCTCGCGGCGGTCAACCTCGTCGGAAGCCGGATTTACATCGGCGCTGACGACGCGTGGACGCCGATGGTCATTCGGGCGGGCGGCGCGGTGACGAACATCGTCTTGAGCGCGATGTTCGTCTTCCAGTTCGGGATGGGCGTCGCGGGCGCGGCGTGGGGGACGCTCCTCTCGAACGTCGTCGTGACCGTCGTGTTCGCCATCGGCGTCGTCGCGGGTCGGCTTCCCGGCATGGGCGAACTGCCCGTGAAGGTCGACCCGTTCGGGAAGTATCTCGACGTGGAAACGCTTCGACAGGTGGTGCAAATCGGTCTGCCAGTCGTCGGTCGGAACATGGTGTGGACGGTCGCCAAGTTCCCGATGCTGGCCATCGTCGCCCTGTTCGGTCCGAGCGTCGCAGCGGCGTACGTCATCAGTCGGCGGATTTGGGGCCTGATGAACACGCCCGGATGGGGCTTCGGCTTGGCGTCGAGCAGCCTCGTCGGCCAGGAACTCGGGGCGGGCGACGAACGGAGCGCGGAGACGTATGCCCGTGACGTCGTCCTCTTCTCGGTGGCGACGTACGTCGTCGCGGCGGCCATCGTGTTCGCGTTCGCGCGACCCATCGTCCTGTCGTTCGTTTCGGACCCGAACGACCCGGCGGTGCCGCACGCCATCACGTTGGTCTACGTCTCGTGTTTCGCCATTCTGGCGCAGGGAGTCAACGGTGCGGTCGCCGGTCCTCTCGACGCCAGCGGCGACACGCGCTGGCCGTTCATGGCCCAAGCGGTCGGCATGTTCCTGTGTTCGATTCCGTTGGCGTATCTCGGGACCACGACGCCGCTCGCGCTGTGGGGACTGTACCTCTCGTACGTCGCCGAGACGACGGTTCCGGCGATTCTCAACTACTACCGGTTTTCGACCGGACGCTGGAAAGTCATCAGCCGTCAGTTCCGTCCCGAAGCGTCGTACGCGGACGACTGAGGCGATTTCGTCGCCGACCGAGGTAGGGTTATACTGAACGATGGCGTAGGGATATCGAGCGATGACGCAACCGCTCTGAGCCATCATGCACGTTTCGAAAACATCGCGTCGATTCCTCTCCCATCAGCGACATTCCGTGGTTCTGTTCACCTACGGCGTTGCGCTTCTCGCGTGGATACTGCTCGCAACTCGAAGGCTACCCACGTTGTGGTCGGCGATGGCGATGGACATGGCCGCTCCCGGGATGCCGGAAGCGATGGCGCTCTCGAACGGGGCGATGGGTGTCGGCCTGTATCTGTTCGTCTGGGGAATCATGATGACCGCGATGATGTACCCGTCGTCGGCCCACGCGTTTCGAGCGTACTACGACGCGGAAGAACCCTACGACGGGAAGGGATCGACGACAAGAGCGCGGAAAGCGGTCGCCGTCGTTTCGGTGATGGGCACGTACACGCTCGTCTGGCTTCTCACGGGACTCGTCCCGCTGGCGTTCAACCTCGCCGTTCCGATCGCGGATATCGCACCGGAAAGGCGCGTCTTTCTGCTGGCGGCGACGCTGTTGGTGCTGTCGGCCTATCAGCTCTCGTCGGCCAAACGTCGGCATCTGAAACACTGTCGGACGCCGAGCGGCGACTTCGAGGGGAACGGTTCGGGCGGTAGGAGCGCGGTCCGCTCGGGATGGCGACTGAGCCTGGATAGCGTCGGCTGTTGCTGGGCGCTGATGGCACTGATGGTCGTCGTCGGGTCGATGAACCTCCTTTGGGTGGTGGCCATCACCGCGCTGATATCGGTCGAGATACTGGCACCCGACGGGGAAGGGTTGGCACGGGGAATCGGTTTTCTCTCCGGCATCGCAGGGGTCGGTCTGGTAGTTGCCGGAACACTCTGATTTCTGATAGTTACCGAAATCCTCTGATTGCTGGTAGTTGCCGGAATCCTTTGAGCGGGTCTTCGTTACATGTTCCCTTTCGCCCACAAACCGTAACCGTAGCGCGGATGAATCCACGTTCGTCATGAAAATATCGACCGTCGTGTTGCTCCTCGGTGCCGTACTGTTCGTCCTCCCGGTCCCCGGAACGTTCATCCTCGGCGGGTTGGTCCTCCTCGTGGGAGGAGTTACACGGTTCCTCGGGGAGTAATAAACCCGATGTTCGTGGTAACACCCCCCTCGGAAAGGTTATGAGGGGAGCCCGACTCCGTACAAAAGCAATGGCGAAAGGCAAAGTTGATTTCTTCAACGACACTGGCGGCTACGGTTTCATCGAGACGGACGACGCGGACGACGACGTTTTCTTCCACATGGAAGACGTGGGCGGCGCTGACCTCGAAGAGGGACAGGAGATCGAATTCGATATCGAACAGGCCCCGAAGGGCCCCCGAGCGAAGAACGTCACCCGTCTGTAATCGGGCGACGCTTTTGTGAGCAATACGTTACTACTACACTTTTAGCGACTCGAAACCGAACAGCGGTGCGACCGAACGGGGCGCCACGTACCGGGTCGAATCGACGACGAGAACGACGGATAGCGACGGCGTCGAGGAGAGGTGACGATGGAAGAGCTTCAGTGGACGGCGATGAACTACGAACGGAATGACGCTGCGAACTGGATAACACAGGGAACAGAACCACCACGGTTTTCACTATAAAGCACAATACTGTACGTATCCGAACGAGGTCGGTATCCAGCTATGACGAACGAAGAGACGGACGAACCACCGGATACGAGTGGTACGGAACTCGGCGCGGGACTGTTCGAGGAAAACATGGGTCCGAGTTCGTCGCTCGCACACCTGTACCGTGGAGAGATCCACCGAATGAAGTTCTGGCGTGAGCGACTCGACCGGACGAGCAACTGGGCGATAACGTTGATGGCGGCCATCCTGACGTGGGCATTTTCGAGTCGGAGCAATCCCCATTACATCGTCCTCCTCGCCATCATCACGGTGAGCATTTTCCTGCTCATCGAAGCACGCCGCTATCGGGCGTACGACATCTGGCGTTCGCGGGTACGGATGCTCCAGCAGAACGTGTTCGCGCTGGCGCTCGACGACACCGAGGGCGTCGTGGACGAGGACTGGCGACGGAAGCTGAGCGAGGACTACCGCAGACCCAAGATGAAGGTGTCCTTGGAGGAGGCGCTGGCCCATCGGCTTCGGCGGGTGTACGCGCCGCTGTTCTTCGTCCTCCTCGTGGCGTGGGTGTTCCAGTTGACGGCCTACACGCCGACGGCAGTATGGCCCCACGCGGCCGCGATCGGGTGGCTCCCCGGAAGCGCGGTCACGGGCATCGTCGTGGCATTCTACGCCGGAATCGTCGTCGTCGCCTACCGCCCCCGAACGTGGCACATCAACGGCGAAATCCTGCCGAGTGCGAGCGATGTGACCGGATGGGACTCCTCGCGGGAGTGAGTGGGTCGCGTTCGTCGCGAGGATCATCCCGTGGGATGATACGACGCGCGATTTTGGTGAAATTTTAACAGGACCGAATCCGAATTCCGGCCATGACCGAGAAGGAAACCGTCCGGCGCGGATACGACGGCTTGGCGGAGACGTACGCCGCTGAACGGCCCGACGAGGGCCGTGGAGTCGAACTACTCGACCGATTTCTCACCCCGATTTCGGAATCGGCACGCGTCCTCGACGTTGGCTGTGGGCAGGGAAAGCCGGTCCTCCGCCAGTCGAGTGCGGAGGCGACGGCGGTCGGCATCGATTTCTCCCGCGAGCAACTGACGTTAGCGACCCGAAACGCACCCGGTGCGTCCCTCGCGCAGGGCGATATGACGACCCTCCCCTTTCGGGACGGGGCGTTCGATGCCATCACCGCCTATCACTCGCTGATTCACGTTCCGATGGGCGAACACCGAGCGACCATCGAGGAGTTCGCGCGGGTTCTGTGTCCCGGCGGTCGATTGCTCGTCTCCGAAGGGCCGGGGGAGTGGAGCGGGGAGAATCCCGATTGGCTCGAAAGCGGCGTCGAGATGCAGTGGGACATCGCCGGAGCGGACGCGACGCGTACACAGTTGCGGGACGCCGGGTTCGACGTTCTCGACGAATGGAGCGTGGCGAACGCGCTTGCGGGAGACGACGGCCACTGGGTGTTCTTCTCGGCGGGACTCGACGGATAGGGCGCTGTGTCGGTCAGTCGTGTTCCCCCGAAAGTCGGGCCTGAATCGTTTCGACCGTTTCGGAGAGGAGACCCGTCCCGAACAGGGCGACCAACACCGCACCGACGGCGTCGAAGATGAGGTCGGTGATGGTGTCGTTCAGTCCGTACTGGATGAGGACGGGTTCCACGCCGACCGTTCGGGCGCTCATCCGTGCCACGAACTCCAGAACTTCCCACAGGACGCCGGACGCGAGCGTGAACAGGAGGACGTAGACGAACATGAATCGCGGCGGGAAGTACACCGCGTCGGAGTGTTTGTCGAAGGCTCGCGCCGTCGCGTACCCGACGCTCGCGACGAGCGTGGCCGAGAGGAAATGAGTGAGGTGGTCCCACCACCAGACTTCCTCGTAGAGGCCGAGCATGCCGACGGCGTGGAGGAAGACGGCGAGGGTTATCCACAGCGTCAGCCACGGGTCGAGCGAGAGACGGTAATCCCGCTCCAAAACGCCGGGAAGGACGGTGATACCGAAGGCGAAGATACCGTTCACCAACACCCCCACGTTCCGCGTCGCGAGGCCGACGAACGCGATGCTGGCGATGGCCAGTTGCAACCACCGGACGAGGCGGTACGAGGAGGTGTCGGTCGCCATCCCGAGTTGCGGTAGGGGCGGGGCAAAGTAAACGATGGCTGTCGTAATCCTTTCGACTTGTACCGCGTTACCACTGAGCACGCCGACAAACGCTTATACGAACCTTCCCTACCGGAGGTACCATGATGGCAACGACGCACGCCCTCGTCGGCGTGCTGCTCGGGAGTGCCTCGCTCTTCGTCGCGCCGGAGTTGGCTCCCGTCGCGGTTACTGCGGGCCTCGCCGGAGGCGTATTCCCCGACTTGGACCTGTATTCGGGGCATCGAAAGACGCTGCACTTCCCGGTGTACTACTCGATTGCGGCGGCGGTGGCGCTCGGCGCGGCGGTGCTGTTTCCCACCGTGTGGACGTTCGCGCTCGGGTTCTTCCTCCTCGCGGCGGCCGCACACTCCGCCTCGGACGCCCTCGGCGGCGGGTTGGAACTCAAACCGTGGCTCGGTCAGTCCGAACGAGCGGTGTACGACCACTACCACGAGCGATGGATTTCGCCGCGTCGCTGGATCCGATACGACGGCGCGCCCGAGGATTTCGCGCTCGCGGCCGCACTCGCGGTGCCGAGTCTGGCCCTCTACGACGGGACGATTCAAACGCTGGTGATCCTCGCGGTGCTGATTTCGGGAGTGTACGCACTCCTTCGGAAGCCGCTCGTGAGCATCGCGGAATGGCTCGTCGCCCGGATTCCGTCCCACATGCTGGCGTACGTTCCTGAACGGTTTATCGGCGACTTCGTCCAGTGAGCGTCGAACGCGCTTCGAAGGGTTTATTCACGCCCTGACCATCAGATTCGGTAGTAACTATGTCCGACAAACCTGCCTCGATGTACCGGGCCATCGACAAGCCCTCGTACACGCGACGCGAATACATCACCGGAATTCCGGGTTCGAAGATCGCACAGTACAAGATGGGCGAAGTGGACAGCGACGAGGACGATTACCCCGTTCAGATTTCGCTCGTCGTCGAAGAGGAGTGCCAGATCCGCCACGGCGCGCTGGAAGCCTCCCGCCTGTCGGCGAACCGCTTCCTGCTCAAGAACATCGGCGAGACCGGTTACAAGATGATCCTCCGCAAGTTCCCCCACCAGGTCCTGCGCGAGAACAAGCAGGCGACCGGTGCGGGTGCGGACCGCGTTTCCGACGGGATGCGACAGGCGTTCGGAAAGCCTGTCGGAACGGCCGCACGAATCGCCAACGGCGATCGAGTGTTCACCGCGTGGTGTACCGTGGACGACGCGCCCCTCGTGAAGGACGCGTTCCGCCGCGCCTACAACAAGATCTCCCCGCCGTGCCGCATCGTCGTGGAGCGCGGCGAGCAGGAACTCGTCAGCTAAACTCGATTCGTCGTTTTTACCGTGTTTTCCCGGGCGAGCGATAGCGCCGCGAGTTACCGGTCGAGGACGGTCAAATCGGCCACGAGGTCCACCCACCCGACGAGCGTGAGTATCACGCCGTAGACCAGCGGGTCGATGTAACTCGACTCCATACTTCCGTTTCGACCGCTCGCCCATATCTCGTACAGGTTCCCGTGATAGCGCACGTAATCCCCGACGAGCGTCGCCGGAACCGACGACGTGAACGGGCGCTCGTCGGATTCGACGGCACGCTTGACGAGGTCTTGCACGCGGGAGGGGAGGGAGCCGTAGTCGTGAACGGTGCCATTGCCCGGACTGTCGACCGCCGTGGCCGAGATGTAGTAGCCGGACGGCGGCGGTCCCTCGATAATCGGTCCGCCCGCCACGACGACGCCGATGGCCGTCAGCGCGAGGAAGAGGGTTCGGAGAGAGATGCGGGAAACCATACAGTTTCCTTCAAACGGAAGGCCATATGCTTTCCGTCGGACTGAAGCAAAAAGGGTGTGCCACCGTAAAACGCTCAGCGCCGTGATTCCAGTTCCTCGCGCAAATCCGCGGGTTCCATGTCCTTCATCGAGAGGAGGACGAGCAGGTGGTAGATGACGTCCGACCCCTCGTAGGCGATTTCCTCGCGGTCGTCGTCCTTCGCGGCGATGATGAGTTCCGTCATCTCCTCGCCCAACTTTTCGAGGACGGCGTTTTCGCCCTTCTCGTGGGTGAACAGCGAGGCGGTGTAGGAGCCCTCGGGGAGCGTTTCCTTCCGGTCTTCGATGACCTCGAACAGGTCGTCCAGTACGTCGTTCATGGGCCTATCTGGGCGACTTCCCGGATGTCCTGCAGTTCGTCGAACTGTGCTCGTTCCTGCTGGCCGTGTTCGAACACCTCGTCGGCGACTTCGATCGGCGCGCCGGTACGGGAGGCGAGCGCGAGCGAATCGCTCGGACGGGCGTCCACGATTTCATGGTCTCGCGGCGTCTGGATGTGGAGGTCGGCGATGTACGTGTTGTCCTCCAGTTCGGTGACGACGACGCGCTCGATGCGTCCGCCGAGTTCCTCCATCACGTCGAGGAGGAGGTCGTGGGTCAGCGGCCGCCCGATGTCCTCGGCTTCCATCCCGCGGGCGATGCTGATTCCCTCCTCGAATCGAATAAAAATCGGAAGCACGCCGTCGCCGTCGTCCGGTGCGAGGACGACCACCGGAAGAGGTCCGTCCTCGGTAGCGGCGACACGTACCGCATCGATTGAAACGTCCATAGCGAAACGAGGCGGCCCAACGGCAAAAACCTGCTTACCGCAGTCGGGTGACTGAACTTTGATAACCGCTCGGACCGGGAACGGCCTTATTCGTCGCCGAAGAACGCGAGGCCGTGAATCCGACTGTCGGGTGTCAGTTCCGGGTGAAACGACGTGCCGACGACTGGCCCGTCCTGTACGGCGACGGGTCGTCCGTCCCACTCGGCGAGGACGTTCGCCGACCCCACCTCGCCGATGAGCGGCGCGCGGATGAACACTGCCGGGAACGGGTCGTCCAACCCGGTCACGTCGAGCGGCGCTTCGAAACTGTCCTTCTGGCGGCCGAAGGCGTTGCGCTCGACGGTCACGTCCAAGAGTCCGAGATTTTCGACGCGGTCGTCGGCGGCGTCCGCCGCGGCGACGATGAGGCCCGCGCAGGTGGCGAGAATCGGCTTTCCGGCCTCGACGTGGGCCTGTATCTCGGGGGCGATTCCCTCGGACTGGAGGAGTCGTGAGATGGCGGTGGATTCGCCGCCCGGCATACAGAGGAGGTCACAGTCCGGGACGATGCCGGATTGGCGTATTTCGGTGACGGAAACGGACTCGCCGTGGGCGGTTCCGGCCCGGCGAATCGCATCGGCGTGTTCGCTCACGTCGCCTTGGACGGCGATGACGCCGGCGTTGAGACTCATGGGGGCACTTCGGAGTTGGTCGGGAAAAGGGCCTCGTTACAGCGCGAGGAAGTTCAGCACTAAGATGAAGACGCCGAAGAAGACGCCGAACGCGAACACCGTCTTGGGGTCGATTCGAATCGCGTTCCGGTCTTCGGCATCGAAATAGCGCACGAGTCCGGCGCTGGACATCAGCCCACCGGAGTTTTGACCACTGCTCATGGTTTCCGATCCGAGAGCGGGCGGCGTAAACCTTTCGCAACGTTATCGAATGCTATCGAATCATTTCGAAACGCTATCGGATTCGTGCGGCCCAACCCATTTGTTCCGCGGGGAAAAATCCCTGTACATGGATGAGCAGGTCGCAACGGCGCTCGACGATGCGTTCCCCCATCGCAACGTGGACGCGGTGAATCCCTCCGGCCCCTCGTGGAACGACGAGAACCGAACGGTCGGTATCGACTTCTCCGACGGCGAACGGGTGTACCTGAAGATGGCGAACGACGGGGATGGGACTCGAATTGCCCGTGAACGGGCAGTCATCGCGTACGTCGGCGCAAAGAGTGTGGTACCCGTTCCAACGGTGCTGGCGAGCGAACCGGAGCGGAGGGTTCCCTACCTCGTGACCGCACCGGTTTCCGGACCGTCTCTGCTGCAATCGTGGTCGGACGCGAGCGTGAGCGAGCGGGCCGAACTGGCTCGACGGGTCGGAACGGCTTTAGCGAACATTCACTCCCTTCGTTTCGAGAACCACGCTCACATCGTCGGCGGCGACGCTGACGGCCTCGAACTCGAAGCAGGACCGTGGACGGACGTGCTCGCCGAACGAGTGACGGAAATGCGCGAAATAGCGTCTTCAGACCGCTTCGACCACCGTTTCGACGACGTGTTGGAAGCCGTCGAGGCGAACCGGGACCTGCTGGACGAGTCACCGGCCGCACTCGTCCACGGTGACCCTGCCCAGCCGAACTGCTTTCACGGCGAGGATGGAATCGGCTTCCTCGACTGGGAGATAGCCCACATCGGCGACCCGGTTCGGGATATCGAACGGACGCGGAACCTCCAAATCGATTCCCTCCGTGGCGACGGTCCCGAGGAAATCGTTGCCGCGTTCTACGACGGCTATCGGGAGCGAGCGGGTGGGTTGCCGGATGGATTCGAGGAGCGCCGACGGGTCTACGACGCGGTTCGGTTGTTCGGACACACCGGCGTCTTCGACGAGTACGTTTCATTTCTCGATGTGCCCCCCGACGAACTCGCCGACTGGATGGAGACGGAGATGAATCGACGGCTCGCGGTAATCTCCTGACGGAACGGCTGTGACGGACGAACAGGCGGCAGAGTCGGGGGAGGAAGAAACCCTTATGCACGCGGCGACTGAATATTCCAAGAGAAACGCATGACCGTAAAACTGCTCGACTTCTACGCAGATTGGTGTGGCCCGTGCAAAACCCAAGACCCGATTCTCGAGGACTTGGAAGAGGACTGGGACGAAAACGTCGAATTCGAGAAAGTAGACGTGGACGAGCATCAGGACATCGCCAACGAGTATCAGGTTCGCTCGATTCCGACCATCGTCATCGAGGACGACGAGGGCGTCGTCGAACGCTTCGTCGGCGTGACCCAGCGTGACGACTTGGAACGCGTCCTTGAAGAAGCGGGCGCGTAATTCCGACACCGCCGTCCCACAGCTTTTTTCGAGAGATACGCTTCGAGCGCAGCGACCGCTATTCGAACCGGACGCCGACGTCGTGCATTCCCTCGTTTTCGAGCGCGAGGTTGATGAGGAGCGGCGTCATGCTCTCGACTTCGGCGCTGTTTTCGATGCCGCCGGCGTCGAGCGCCCGCAGGCCGTCGATTTCCTCGGCGAGTCGCACGACCATCTCCTTCGCATCGTCGTCGTCGCCGACGAGGAGGGTGTCCTGTTCGATATCTAGTTCGAGGTCGGCGAGGCGGTCGGCCGAGAGGTTGTGAAACGCGCCGACCACGGGAACGTCGTCGGGTACGGTTTCGGCGACGAGTTCGCTTACGCTCCCGGCCTTCGGCGGTTTGTAGTGAAAGCCGGACTCGTCGCGGTTCATCCCCACGGCGGGGGTGACGAGGACGTCCACATCGCTGAGTCGGTCGGCGACGTCTTCGATGGTGTCGCGGACGTGGAACGGCGGGACGGCGAGGACGACGACGTCCGCGCGTTCGGCGGCCATGCCGTTTTTGAAGCCGTTGATGGAACGGGAGACACCTAAACTGTCGAGTTCGGTTTCGTACTCCGCCGCTTTCCCGCGAGCTTTCTCCGGGTCGCGCGACCCGATGATGACCTCGTGGTCGGTGTCGAACGCCCACCGAAGCGCGAGCCCCTGTCCGATGTCGCCGGTTCCCCCGATGAGTGCGATTCGCATACTGAGGTGTCCGTCGGAACGCGGTTAAGTTCTCCGAAACCGGGAGTCGTGGGTTACGAATCCCTTCAGGATTTCCGCCGCCACAACCCCTTTTTCCTTCCTCGGCCTTGGAACGGACACGATGACATACGACGCCAACAGCGACGGAATTCCGAAGCTCGGACTCGGAACGTGGCAGAACACGGACGGGGACGAGTGCGCGAAAAGCGTCGCCTACGCCCTCGATTTGGGCTACGAACACGTCGACACCGCCCAAGCGTACGGCAACGAGGAACACGTTGGCGAGGGAATCGCCGACTCGTCGGTGAACCGCGAGGACTTCTTCCTCGCCACGAAGGTGTGGATAGACAACCTCGAATACGACGACGTCATCGAAACGACCGAGGACAGCCTCGACAAACTCGGCACGGACTACGTTGACCTGCTCTACATCCACTGGCCCGCCCGCGAATACGACCCCGAGGAGACGCTCGCGGCGTTCGACGAACTGTACGACGAGGGCAAAATCAAGCACGTCGGGTTGAGCAACTTCGACCCGGAACACTTGGAGGAGGCAAAGGAGCACCTCGACGCGCCCATCTACGCCAATCAGGTCGAGATGCACCCGCTCCTGCCGCAGGACGAACTGGTCGAGTACGTGCAGGAAAACGACATGACGCTCGTCGCGTACTCGCCGCTCGCCCGCGGGGAGGTGTTCGACGTGCCGGAACTGACCGAAGTCGCCGAGAAACACGACGCCAGCGAAGCACAGGTCAGCCTCGCGTGGCTGATGCAAAAGGACAACGTGGTCGCCATCCCGAAGGCGACGGGCGAGGACCACATCGAGGACAACTACGGCGCGCTCACCCTCGAACTGGACGACGAGGACGTCGAGAAAATCGACGACATCGGGGCGAAAGAGCGCCAAGTCGACCCCGACTTCGCGCCGTGGTAACCGGTTCGTCACGCGACCGTTTTCGACCGCTCCGTTCTTTCGCCGAAGCCGCATCGGGGGAGCTATGGGTACCGAGAATCATCTCGCGGGTATGACCGACCTCGTGACCTTCGGCGAGACGATGCTACGACTCTCGCCACCGGACCGAGAACGTATCGAGAGCGCCTCCTCGCTGGAACTCCGTGCCGCAGGCGCGGAAAGCAACGTCGCCATCGCCGCCCACCGGCTCGGTGCGGACGCGATGTGGACCTCGAAGCTCCCCGACTCGCCGCTCGGACGGCGCGTCGCCGCGGGGCTCCGTCGGTACGGCATCGACACCGAAATCGCGTGGAGCGACGAGGGGCGACAGGGAACGTACTACCTCGAATTCGGAACCGACCCGCGCGGGACCAGCGCCATCTACGACCGGGCCGATGCGGCGGTCACGACGGCGACCCTCGACGACGTGGCGCTCGACAGTATTCGGGACGCCCGGACGTTCTACACCAGCGGCATCACGCCCGCGCTCTCCTCGACGCTCGAATCCACCGTGGACGAGGTTCTCGCCGCCGCGCGGGATGCCGGGACGACCACCGCCTTCGACGTGAACTACCGTTCGAAGCTCTGGTCGCCCTCGGAGGCGCGCGAATCGCTCGCCGCGCTGTTCCCCCGTATCGACGTGCTCGTCACGGCCGAGCGCGACGCCCGCACCGTCCTCGACCGTTCGGGGGACGCCGCCGACATCGCCCGCAGTCTCGACGACGACTGGGACTTCGAAACCGTCGTCGTCACCCGCGGGTCGAAGGGCGCACTGGCGCTCCACGACGGCGAGATACACGAACAACCCGCCTTCGAAACCGACACGCTGGACCCCATCGGCACCGGCGACGCCTTCGTCGGCGCGTTTCTCGCCCTCCGTCTCGACGGGGAGTCCGTCCCGACCGCGCTCGAATACGGGGCCGCCACCGCCGCCCTCAAACGGACGATTCCGGGCGACGTGGCGGTCGTGACGCGGGAGGAAGTGGAGAGCGTGCTGGACACGGAAGGGCGCGATATCTCCCGTTAACGCCGCAAAGTCCGAGTTTCGGTGAGTACGTATACGAGCGTATCAGACGGTAGCCGCTCCGTTTGCGCAGTCAGGACGGTGTTGAGTCGAACCAGTAAATGGTCACGACGACGAAGAACACCATACCAGCCAGAAACAGGGGATACCAGAGTTCGTTGACCATTTCGTCCCTTGGAACGTTGCCAGCCATTCCGAGAAGTCCTGCAGCGAGCGTTGCGACTGCGCCACCCAATCCCAGAAATATAGTCTTTCGTCCGATTCTTCTGCTCATGCGAACAGATGTATGCGTAATACTATAAATTCATCTCGAATGCATCCCCATCCGGATACGTGCACGCTCCGTCCTGAGCGTGAATTTTCTGTTTCCGTCTCGAAACCCCTCCATCCTCGCCGCCGCCTAAACCGCTAACACCCTCGACGCCAAAAGTGGGCGTATGGCTACACACGTCGTCATCGTCGGGGCGTATGGAAGCGCGGGGGTCGCCGTGGCACGGCGGCTGGCCGAGGAGCCAAGCGTTCGATTGACGCTCGTCGACGACGGCGACCCGGGCGGCGGCCTGTGCATCCTGCGCGGTTGCATGCCGTCGAAGGAGGTGCTGTCGGCGGCGGCCCACCGATATCAGGCGCGTCACGACCCGCGACTGTCGGGGACGCCGGAGGTGGATTTGGAGTCGGTCGTGGAACTGAAAAACGACCACGTGCTGGGCTTCGCGGAGCATCGTCGGGAGGCGGTTCACGACCTCGCGAAGCGGGAGAACGTGGCGTTCTATCACGACACCGCTCGGTTCGTGGACGACCACACCGTCGAAGTCGATGGACGGGAGTTCGAGGCGGACTACGTCGTCATCGCCACGGGGTCGAAAGTGAACGTTCCCGACCTGTCGGGCATGGACGACGTGGAGTACATGACCAGCACGGACGTTCTCGACGCGACGGAGTTCCCCGATTCCGGGGTCGTGATGGGGTTCGGCTACACCGGTCTGGAACTCGTCCCGTACCTCAGCGAGGCGGCGGGAATGGACCTCACGGTCATCGAACACGACGAACGGCCGCTGGACGAGGCCGATTCCTCGTTCGGCGACGAGATTTTGGACATGTATCGCGAGGAGTTCGACATCGAAATCCTGACCGAAACGGAGGAAAAGCGAATCGAATCGACCGGAGACGGCGTTCGACTGCACGTCGAACGGGGAAAAGGAGATGGAGAAAAGGGAGACGGCGAATCGGAGGTCATCGACGCCGAGGAACTGTTCCTCTTCACGGGACGGCGGCCGAACCTCGACGGACTCGGACTGGAGAACACCGCACTGGAACCTCGGGAAGGATGGGTCGAAGGGACGATGCGGACCCGTGACGACTCACAGACGTTCGTCGTCGGGGACGCGAACGGCAAGGAACCCATCCTCCACGTCGCCAAGGAACAGGGCTTCAAAGCGGCCGAAAACATCCTCGCGGACGCCCGCGGGGACGAACTCGACCCGTACGAGAACGTCCACCATCACGTCATCTTCTCGGCCGTGGGCGTGTACCCCTTCGCCAGACTGGGCCTGTCGGAGGAGGCGGCGGAGGCCGCAGGTCGGAACTACGTCGCCGTCACCCGGCAGGCGACGGACGACGGCGTGTTCAAGACGAAACAGGCGTCGAGAGGGATGGCGAAACTGGTCGTGGACGCGGATGACGGAACCGTTCTGGGGTATCAGGGACTTCACTACCATGCGGACGTGATGGCGAAGACGATGCAGGTGGTCGTGGAGCGCGGGATGGACGTCCGCGACGTGCCGGACAGGGCCTATCACCCGACGACGCCGGAGATTCTGGACGGGTTATTCCGGGACGCGAGCGAACGCGTCGAGGAGTGACCTCGGACGGCGAGACGGGAGAAAGCGCATCACGCGTCGTCTTCACGGAACTGCTTCAGCGGTCGAAAGTACTGGTTTCGTATGAGGATTTCGTCGCGGACGACGAGACCGAACTCCGGAAGTACGGTTGCGACCCGTGTGAGGTCGTCGTTGGACTTGCCGACGACTTCTACATGAACGTTGTCCTCCCCGACCATCAGTTCCCGCACGTTCACGACGCCCGGAATGTCGAGAACTCGCCGGGCGATGTCCCCGCGTTCGCCGATAGGCGCGGTACATATCATCAATACGTTCAGCGGAAATCCCGTCCGTTCGTAATCGACCGTCGCTCGGTATCCTGTGATGATGCCGTCCGCTTCGAGTCGGTCGATGCGGTTGCTCACCGTGCTGGCCGAAACGTCGAGTCGACGTCCGAGTTCCGTCGTCGTCGAACCGCGGGCCTCCCGTTGAAGCGCGTACAGGATGCCCCTGTCGATATCGTCCAAGGCGTTCGATGCCATATGGAATACAAATTGCGACTGTTCGCCATGACGGTTTCTCTGGACGGACGACACATTCACTCGAAACCGTGCTCAAACGGTCGTCCATCGAAATCGGATGGACGAAGCGTTTCGACGTCGTCAACCGGGAACTTTTTTCGAGTTTTATCGACCGCCAAATTCGAGCGGGAGGTAAGGCTAAAAACCGGGGAGACATAGGGACAGATATGAAGGCCAAGCGGGAGTATCGACACCGGCCGGACATCGAGGTCCGGGTACTCGATGCCCTTGTCGACAGGAGTGAGGACGGAATGACGGTCTTCGAACTGCGGTCGCACGTGGAAGCGGGCATCGACGAACTGGAGGACGCGCTCGCGAACCTGAAGCGGGACGGTCTCATCGAAGCCGGGATGAAAAACGGGCGGACGCTCATCAGACCCAACGAGCGCGTCGTTCCCGACCCGGAGGAGGAAACCGACGAACCGACGTTCGTGGACAAACTCTTCGAGCGCTTGCCGCTGTAGCACATCCGACGTTTTTACTCCCCTACGCACCCGACTACGTGTATGAGCCTCGAAGCGCTGCACGAAGAGCACGGCGCGACGTTCTGTTCGATCGGCAATCGGCGGGTGCCACGCGACTACGGCCGCCCCGAACGGGCACACCGCGCGGTCAGAAACGGCGTCGGACTCACGGAGATGCCCTACGGCGTCCTCGTCGTCTCCGGCGACGACCGAATCGAGTACGTCGACAACATCGTCTCGAACAGGGTTCCGAACGAGGATGGACGAGGGACCTACGCGCTTCTCCTCGACCCGCAGGGGAAGATAGAACTCGACATGTACGTCTACTGTGCGGGCGAGCGACTCCTGCTCTTTCTGCCGCCCGGAAAAGCGACGCCGCTCGCCGAGGAGTGGCGCGAGAAGGTGTTCATTCAGGACGTGGAGATATCCGTCGCGACGGAACGCTTCGCCGTCTTCGGCGTTCACGGGCCGTACGCCACCGAGAAGGTCGCGAGCGTGTTGAACGGCGCGAGTACCCCCGACGAGCGACTTTCGTTCATTCGTGGGAAGATGGCGGACGTGGGCGTGACGGTCGTCCGAACCGACGCACCGACGGGCGAGGAGGGGTACGAAGTGATCTGCACGACTGACGCGACGGCGGACGAAATCGGCCGCGAACGGGCGAACGTCGAACTCGTCTTCGACGCACTCGTCACGCGAGGGATGAACGCCGCGCCCTTCGGACGGGTGACGTGGGAGTCGCTGACGCTGGAGGCCGGAACGCCGCTGTTCGAGTTCGAACTGGAAGGCGAGGTACCGAACGTGCTCGGCCTCCGGAACGCCCTCGACTTCGAGAAGGGCTGTTACGTCGGGCAGGAAGTCGTCTCGCGCGTCGAGAACCGTGGGCAACCGAGTCGTCGACTCGTGGGAGTGCTCCTCGACGCCGTGCCGGAGGAAGGAGCGGCGGTATTCGAGGGGGACGAAGTCGTCGGCGAAGTCACCCGCGGAATCGACAGTCCGTCGTGCGAACGACCGGTCGCGATGGCGCTGGTCGATTACGACGTGACGATAGGGACTGACCTGACCGTCCGCGTCGGTGGCGAGGAAGTCGAAGCGGAAGCGGCGACCCTCCCGCTCGTGGACGGTAGCGACGAGTCCGGGCGCGTTCCGAACTACGACTGAGGTTCTGTCTTTTTAGACTACGTGGACCGCCACCGAATCGCGGTTTGCGGATGGAGCGGATTCGCGCCGACGACGTCGTACGCAACGTGTGAGACGGAAACGTCGGGACGTCCTCGGAGGGTCGGGAGGAGGTCGATGTCGAACCCACGAACGTCGGCGTATCGCCGCCGGAGAAGTCCGAGAACCGTGTCCTCGGGATGCGGACCGCTCTGTTCGAGATGGACGCCGCCAAGGAGTTCGCCTTCCCGTGCGCGGTCCGCCAGTCGGTCGATGACGGGTCCGAGTCCGTCGAGCGTCGTGAGCGCGCCGCGAGTGAAAACGACGATATCGTCGCGCTCATCGAACAGTTCCCACTCACCGTGAAAGTCGAACGGTTCGACCGAAATTCGCGGGTCGTCCGCGTTGAGTTCCTGCGAGGCGGTGACGCCGTATTCCGCGATTTCGCCACCGATGACGGTCACACCCGGGAACTCCTCGGCGATGACGCCGAGGTTCGCGCCCCACCCGCACCCGAGCGCGAGGACGGTTTCGCCGCCGTCGAGGACGGGACCGAGTGCGTCACGGACGACTTCGCGTTCCCGGGCGACCAGTTCGGCGGAACTGGCGAGGAACAGGTCCTCCTCGATGGAGATGACGCCGGGGTCCTCGCGGCCCGCGCCGCGGATTTCGAGGACGAACTCCTCGCGGTCGAAGTCCTCCTCCCGATAGCGATCCAATACCTGTTCATAGATGCCGTCGTACACCGCGATATCGGTGTAGGCTTCGAGGTCACCCGGCGGGTCGCGGGTCGGATCGAGGAGGTAGCCCGTCCAATCGGAGCGGTGCGGCAGTCGGTCGAGTGGGAAGGGTTCCATCGGACCTGTATCCAAAGAGCGGCCGGTCGAAAAAGTTTCGATTTTCGAACCAGTTCCGGTTTCGCCGTCGGGGGCTGAAACCGGGGGAAACCTTTTTCAACAACTTGGTGGTATTACTGAGTGATATGCAAGCATTCGATGGCTTTGCGGACGTGAGTGAAGCGGAAGTCACACGAGCGATCGGAACCGCGTGGAGCGACGAGTTCACCGAGTTCTCGGAAACGGAGGTCATCATCGTCGGCGGTGGCCCGTCCGGGTTGGTCGCGGCGAAGGAACTCGCCGAACGCGGCGTCGACACGATGGTCGTGGAGAAGAACAACTACCTCGGCGGCGGGTTCTGGCTCGGCGGCTTTCTGATGAACAAGGTAACGGTCCGCGACCCGTCACAGGACGTGTTGGACGAACTCGGCGTCCCCTACGAGGAGTCGGACGAGGCCGACGGCCTGTACGTCGCGAACGGACCGCATGCCTGTTCCGCGCTCATCGAATCGGCCTGTGCGGCGGGCGCGAAGATGCAGAACATGACCGAGTTCACCGACGTCGTGGTCCGCGAGGGCCACCGCGTCGGCGGCATCGTCATGAACTGGACGCCCGTCCACGCCCTCCCGCGGGAACTCACCTGCGTGGACCCCATCGCGGTCGAATCCGACCTCGTCATCGACGCCACGGGGCACGAAGCGGTCGTCGTCTCGAAACTCCAAGAGCGCGGCGTCCTCGACGCCCCCGGCCTCAGCCACGCCAAAGAACACAACACCGGCATGGACAAGTCGGGCGAAGGCGAGTACGGCGCGCCCGGCCACGATTCGCCCGGTCACGACTCCATGTGGGTCGCAAAGAGCGAGGACGAGGTGGTCGAACACGCGGGCAAAGTTCACGACGGCCTCGTCTCGACCGGCCTCGCCACCGCGACCACTTACGGTCTCACCCGAATGGGACCGACCTTCGGCGCGATGTTGCTCTCCGGTAAGCGCGCCGCACAGGTCGTGCTTGACGAGTTGGAAGTCGGCGGAACGGTGGAGATGGTCGGAAGTCCGTCGCCAGCGGACGACTGAACGACAAATAGGAACGGGTTACAGACGAACCCCGGAGGTCAGAGATGGCCGATTCACACCGTCACTGTGCTTCTACCTTTCCGTTTATGATGTCGGCGACGCGCTGACGGTCGAACAGCCGTTCGTCCTCGGGAAGTTCCGGGTACGGGCCGTTGGTATATTTCGACCACTCACCGAACTGGTCGGGGTACAGCTGTTTCGCGGTCATCTCCAACTGGAAGAGGTTGAGGATTGGTCCCTGATAACGTGCTCCCTGCGCGTAGACGCGGTCATTCTCGACGGCGGGAATCCTGCTCCCGACGGAATCGTCTTCGAGGGACGTTCGGATGTTCGTCACGTCGGTATCGGGATGCATACCGCCGAGAACGAGGATGACATCCGGGTCGGCTTGCAGTATCGCCTCCAAGTCCACCTGCGTTCCGGAGGAGACATCGCGCTCAAACGCACCGGTCGGCTTGAAGGGACGTACGTGGGCCGTGAGGAATCCGGGGGCGTCCACGTTGTAGACGTACGGGGCGGACGGGTCGGTGAACCCGCCCATGACTACGGACGGACGTTCGGATTTCGGCGGGAGGTTCGCCTCGATAGTGTCGAGCATGTCGTTGTGAATTGACGCGAGCGCATCGTAACGGTCCTCGGCTCGGAAGACCTTCGAGACTTTCTCGAACTGCTCCCAGAGGGAGTAGTACTCGTAGTCGTCGGCGTAGGCCGCCGGCGGTTTCGTGTGGCGGTCGCTGAACTGGTTGCCGAACCACGGGGAGATGTTGTTCCGAATCTCCTTTATATCATTCATGTCCCAGCTGTCGAGGGCGAGTACGCTGGCTGGGTCCGTGAGGTGAACGTCGCTGTCGAGTTGGTAGAGTTTCTCCTTGTTCGGCTCCCACGATGAGTAGAGACCCGACCAGTCGAGGGAGATGCCGGGGAGTCGCGGCGTGAACTGGTTCCAGAGCGCGTCGTAGTAGTCCGGCGCGTGCATCGCGTTCACGTCGTTTCCCCGACCAAGTGCGAACGCCATCCCCGCGAGATGCGTGAGTCGCGTGAAGATGGTCTTCGGAACCTCTTCGAACGTGACCTCACCCATCGGCGACATCGATACCGAGTAGCTCCCGTCCTCAGCCGTCGCCCCGGATGTGGACGTCACCGTCGAGTCGGACGTCGTCGATGAATCCGTCTCGGTTCCAGCGCTGTCGCTCGAACAACCAGCGAGGAAACCGCCGAGGACTATCGTTCCGCCGTACTTCACGTAGTTTCGTCGCGTTGGTCCGTCATTGCCCGTAGCGTCCGATGGCATGAGAATTAGGCTGGCCTAAAAGTATAAAACGCTTCCGAGATTTAGCCAGACCTAAAACTTGTCTCCTTACAAAGGTCGAACGGGCGATTGCGTCGGTCGGATATGGGTCGAAAAGCAGGACTACGGACGAGAAGCGAAACACGGCGGGTGCTCGACGAGGAATACGATTCCGATTACGGTTCCGCCACTCGTCCACCCGTAATCCGCACCACGCCCAGCGCGTGCCCGCTATCCTGAACATCGACTGTCCCCGCCGACAGCGCCCGCCGCGACTCCGCGATTCGTTCGTCCAGCACGTACCACGGCGGTTTCTCGAACCCGCTCGTTCCGCCGGGCGTCGAGGCGAGCACGAGGCCGCGGAAGGCCTGATTCACCGGCCACGAGTAGGGGCGCGAACTCTGTCCGGCGTCAAGCAACGCGAGGTGTCCGCCGGGACGGATACCGTCAAGCCAGCGATTGACCGTTGCGTACGGGTCGCCCAGCATCCCGACGACGAAGGTGGCGAGAAGCCCATCGACATCCTCACGGAGCGAGAACGTGGCCGCGTCGGCCTGTACGAGGTGAACGTTGTCCCAACCCTCTCGTTCGACCCTGTCCCGTGCTTGTTCGATCATTCCGCGGGTAAAATCGACGCCGACGACCCTGCCCTCGGGACCGACGCGATTCCGGAGGTGTGGGAAGTTGGCCCCGGTTCCACACCCCATCTCGACCACGGTATCGCCGGGCGAGAGGTGGAGTTCATCGGCGACCCGACCCCGGAGGCGGGAGAGTCCGGGGGTCGCCACTGCGAGCAGGTCGTAGAGTCGCGCCCAGCGTCCGTAGAACTGTTGGGCGGCGGACGGTCCGGTCCGTGACATGGTTCTCCGTACGACGAACCCGAACAAAAGGAACCGGGTCGTTTCGTCCGCGTCGTTCCCAGCTTCCGAGAACAACTCTCACGCGGTGAGAACCACCTTCCAGTCATATCACGTTCGTCCTCGAAGCTAAACATGTACTATGAGGTCACAGATTGGCGCACCCGGAACGGGCATCTCGCGGCGTGATTTCGTCAAAGCGACCGGTACCGTCGGCGTCGTCTCCACCGCCGGATGTGCGGCACCGTCACGACCGGACCGACAGGACGGCGTCGCCGCGGCGAACGGGAACGCCGCACTCCCGACGACGAGCGCGCCGCAGGTCGTCGATTTGGACGCGCTCGGTCACGAGGTGACGATGCGAACGGTCTCCGCCCGGCACGAGGCCCACCCGCTCGAAAGCATGGGCGGTCCGGTGACGCTCCCGAACGTGTGGGCGTTTCAGGCCAACGACTTGCCGCCGAGCGTCCCCGGACCCGTCCTCCGAACGACGGAGGGGAACGAACTGAAGATAACGCTCGACAACACGAACATGAAGAACCCCCACACGTTGCACTTTCACGGTGTCAGAAAGACGTGGGAAAACGACGGCGTGCCGACGACGACGGGAATCACCGCCGCGCCGGGGGAGAAACACACGTACACCATCTCGGCGAACGTTCCCGGCACTCACCTCTATCACTGTCACTTCCAGACGCCGATGCACATGGAGATGGGGATGTTCGGCATCCTTCGCGTCGACCCGGAGGGATACGAAGAGGCCGACAAGGAGTACTTCGCGACCGTCCGGGAGTGGGATTCGCGACTCTCGCGCGCGTACGCCGGCGAGGACGCGACCTTCGACCTCACGAACCGTCGCCCCGACGTGTTCACCGTCAACGGAAAGAGCGCGCCGCGGACCCTTCACCCCGAAGACGGGACGCCGTTCATCGTGGAGTCGGGTGACACCGTCCGGATTCACTTCGTCAACGGCGGATTCATGTCGCACCCGCTTCACATCCACAACCACCGGTTCCGCATCGTCGAAAAGGACGGCGCGGACTATCCCGAGGCGATGGGGTTCCCGCAGGACGTGGTGAACGTCTCACCGGCGGAACGCTACACCATCGAGTTCGAGGCGGACGCGGACCCCGGCATCTACCTCATGCACTGCCACAAGGTCGACCACGTCAGAAACGGGGCTTCCTACCCCGGAGGGATGCTCTCGGCGGTCGTTTACAAGGAAGCGATGGACACCGAGATCTTCGCCAACCTGATGGAGTATTCGGGGTACGAGGGGTGAACCGATGACGGGCATAGCACGTCGGGATGTACTCCGCGGTGGCGCGGGTATCGTGGCGCTCTCGTCCCTGCCGCCGGTGGCCGGGGAGTCACCGACGGTCGTGGACGAGACCGGCACGGAAGAGGTCACCGTCGTGGTCGGTGCCGAGGGCAACGGCGGAACCTACGCGTTCGGCCCCGCCGCCGTCAGAATCGACCCCGGAACGACCGTCGTCTGGGAGTGGTCGGGCGACGGCGGAATGCACAACGTCGTCGCGGAGGACGGGTCGTTCGAGAGCGATCTTCTGGAGAAGGCCGGGGCGACGTTCACCCGGACGTTCGAGACGGACGGAGCGATCAACTACTACTGCGAACCGCACCGTGCGATGGGGATGGAGGGAATGGTCCTCGTCGGGGATGCCGCGCTCCCCGGAGCGACGGGCGAAAACGGGGCGGAGACTACCTACGACGGGTGGTTCGATGGCGTCGATACCTTCGACGGAACGACCGATTTGACCGGAGAGGATGCCGTCACGGTCGATGTCGGCGTCGAGGGCAACGGCGGTCCGTACGGATTCGATCCGGCGGCGATTCGTATCGACCCCGGGACGACCGTGACGTGGCGGTGGACCGGAAACGGTATCCACAACGTCGTCGCGGAGGACGGGTCGTTTGCGAGCGATCTGTTCGGTGATTCGAGCGCGACCTTCACCCACACGTTCCGCGGTGGCGGTATCACGAAGTACGTCTGTGAACCGCATCTCGGGATGGGAATGAAGGGTGCGGTCGTCGTGGACGGACCGACGGACGCGGCCGCGGGTATCTCTCCGGGTGAGCTCGCACTCGGCGGTAGTTTCGCGACCGCGCTCCTCTCTCCCATCGCGTTCGCGCTCTTCCTTTCGTCGCGAAAAGAGGGACCGTCGTCAACCGAGCCACAAGTCAGGAATCACTCATAGCGCTAAAGTCCCCTCACGTCGCAATTTATGCCACATGACGATTGCCCTGACCGAAGACGATGAGGGGAAACGGGTCATCGAATCGGATGGGTCGGACGTCGGAATGGTCACGGAGGTACGCCATGGGACGGCACACGTCGGAGCCGAACCGGACGTCGTCGAGACGTTGCAGACGGAGTTGGACGCGGGAGGGAGCGACGAGAACACGTACGCGGTTTCGGAGGAGGACGTCGAGCGAATCGACGACGAAACTGTCGTTCTCCGGACGCGCGACTGAGCGGACAGTTTCGAAGAAAAATTACCTCGTGTACCCCTACCCGAGGTAACTGAAGAGTGCGACCGGATCGGTATATACTTTGTGTGTGCCAATTCGACCGTTGGACATAAACGACTCGCACAAGCAGGCATGAGGCAAACCAAATGAGACAACGAACAACCAACCGAAACATGAACCACCTGCCAGACACCGAAGACATTCCCGCCGGATGGGAACAAACACCCGTCAGAGGGGATGAGATCGAACTCCAGCACGAGGACGGAAACATCTCGGTAAAGGCAGTGAGGGCGTCGATAGCCGACGAGTGGGAACTTGAACTGGAGGACAGCATCGGCAACAGATACACGACGATTCGACCGGTGGGTCGCGTCGCGACGCGTGACCGCGCCGTCCCGGCGCTGCTCTCGTTCGCGAGAGCGGTCAACGACCTTCGGCGCGAACGCGACGACGTGTTGCCGGACGACATCGTTCGGGAAGTCCAACGCAGCGAGCGGGTCCCGGTTTAGACGATTTTTCTGCCGATTTCGGCCACCGCTTCGGCGGAGTCGCCGAGAATGTAGACGATGGGTTCGATACCGTAGCCGCCGGTGTGATAGAGCACCGTCGCGTCGGGCGTCTCGTCGAGAGCCATGCCGACCGCTTCGCCGAGATTGTCGTACTCGGCGTCGAACTCGGCGGTCGAATGACCCGCCGACTCCAGACGGGACACGATGTCGGGGTCGTACCGGACGTTGAGCGCGGCGTGTACGTCGGCACCGTGCGTTCGTGCCGCCAAGAGGATGGACGCGACGTGGCCGCTGACGCCGAACTCCGGTTCCGCCGGAATCGTCGCTCGACCTTTTACGTCGAAGATACGGCCGGGGATACCCGCCACGTCGTCGATGTTCTCGGCGTTGGGGAGACACTCACAGAGGTTCGACCCCACCGCGGGGATGAGCGACGTGAACCCGCTCGTCCCCTCCACGATGTGGACACCGCGCCGCATGGACGAGAGGACGCGTTCGGTCGCCCGAAGTTCGTCGTCGGGGTCGTGAACGTTGAAATCGCCGCCGTACCCCGCCAGTTCGGGCATCGCCTCCTCGTGCAGTTGCGCGATGAGGTCGTGGTCTTCGAGTCGGCGGATGAGTACCTCGACCTCCACCAGCGCCTGCACCTGACTCATGCTTCCCGTCGCCAGCCCCTCGCCGATTTCGTTCACGAGACGGGCGACACGCTCGTCCTCACGGACGCGTTCGTTCTGTGCCACGTCGCCGTGTGCGTACTTCGAGACGGCGCTCTGGCTGACGCCGAGGGCGGCGGCCACGTCGCTTTGGGTCAATCCGCGTCCGCGCAGGTCCTCGGCGAGCATCGAGCGAAACGTCGGGAGGAACTCCTCGACGACGACTTCCTCCGCGAACTTCACAGTTGATCACCGCCGAACTCGTGGTCGCTGCCGATTCGGGACGCCTGCGGCCCGGCTTGGTCCTGATATTTCGACCCGCGATCCGACCCGTACGGTCGCTCCGACGGGTTCTTGAGTTCCGTGAAGATGAGCTGTGAGATTCGCGTTCCGGGTTTGAGCGCGACGGGGGCGGTGCCGAGGTTCGACAGTTCGAGCGTGATCTGCCCGCGATAGCCGGGGTCCACGACGCCCGCCGTGGCGTGGACGACGACGGCGAGTCGTCCGAGCGAGGACCGACCCTCGACGTGAGCCAGCAGGTCCGACGGAATCTCGACGCGTTCCTTCGTCGTGCCGAGGACGAAATCGCCCGGATGGAGGATGAACTCGTCGCCCTCCTCGACGACGGTTTCGGTGACGTAGCTGTCCACCTCACCCTCGCTGTCGGGGTGGATGCACGGGATGTTCGTGCGCTGGAATTCGAGGAACTCCTCGCCGAGTCGAAGGTCGATACTCGCCGGTTGAATCTGCAAGTCGGGTTCGTCTATCGGTTCGACGACCAAATCACCGGAATCGAGACGGCGGCTAATGTCCGCGTCGGAGAGTATCATTGTGGAAAACAGGGGTGGGGGTGTGTAAAGACCCACCGGTCATCAGGCGAGCGCCGCGAGGAACGAGAGGAGGGCGATAGCTCCGGCGGAAACCGCGGCGGCCCCCGTCGAGAGCCGTCGGGCGTGTTTCAGTCCGTACGTCCAGACGACCCACTGCCACGCCGTTCCGAGCAGGGCGACGAACGCCGACCCGCCGCGTGCCGTCGCGACGAGCGATTGCAGTTGGTCGAGGAGTACCTGCGGGTCGCTTCCCGACAGGTCCGCCCCGCGGAGCGCGAGATAGAACAGTCCGATACCGACCAGCATCTGGACGAGCGACGGAAGCATCCCCCACCCGGCGACGGAGAGGGTGTTCGAGAACGACCCCTCTCCGCCCGCGACCGCCGACGCGACGTGAAGTCCGATTGCGGTGAACGGCCACGCTACGAGGACGCCGAGGAAGACGAGCGGGATTTTCTCCTGAAACTCCTTCCAGACGAGATCGCCGATGACAACCGTCTTCTGCTTCGGCCGGTCGCACTCTTCGGAGAGGTTCCCCGCGCCGTCGGTGAAGAAGTCATCGTTACAGAACGTATCGCTCGGGCGGTTCGGGTTGTCTATCTGCGTCGTTCCGGTCATTCGTTGGGTCATCGTCCACCCGACGAATCCGAAGAGGGCCGTCGAGGCCAGCGCGACGACGAGGACGACGGCGAACGCGCTCGCGAGGCGAGGCCGAGGTGAGCGTTCTTCGAAGAAGCGGTTGGGGCGGAGGAGGGCATCGGAAAGCATCGTTCCCACGTAATTGTCATCAGGTATAAGCTTTCTCGAAACGAGTAGCCAGTGTTTTGGTCCGCTACTACGACGCTCGACCATGAAACAGGCCATCGTCGCCCGGACGGACATCGGAATGGGAAAGGGGAAACTCGCCGCGCAAGTGGCCCACGCCTCCCTTTCGGCGTACGAAGACACGGGACAGCGGGCGCGTAAGCGGTGGAAAGGTGAAGGCCAGAAGAAGGTCGTGTTGAAGGGCGGAAGCGAGGACGAACTGTTCCGTCTCGCGGAGAAGGCGCGGGCGGAGGGACTTCCGCACGCCATCATCCGAGACGCCGGTCACACGCAACTCGAACCGGGCACCGTCACGGCACTCGCCGTCGGCCCCGCGGATGACGACCTCGTGGACAAGGTGACGGGCGACCTATCCCTGTATTGATACCGAGCGGTAGCCGACGAAAACATATCAATCCACAAATCTTTTACTGTCCGGGTCATTGGATACCGATAGACCACGTACCATGTTGTCAAACACCACTGCCAATCCGTAACGGACAATGGACGAATCCACCGTCAACGCAGTCCTCGATACGCTTCCGGACCTCTTCTACGTTTTCGACGCGAGCGGAACGCTCGCCGAATGGAACGACCGCCTCGTGGAGGTGACGGGATACGACGACGACGAACTCGACGGGATGAACCCGCTCGATTTCATCCCCGAGGCGGACCACGCGGAGATAGGAACCGCCATCGACGCGGTACTCGTCGGTGACAACACCGAGACGCGCCAGTCAGCGCTCGTGACCGCGGACGGCGAGCGCGTCCCGTACGAGTTCAACGCGACGCGACTCACCGGCGAGAGTGGCGAAGTCATCGGCTTCGCCGGAACGGGTCGGAACCTCTCGAAACGTCGAAAGCGAGAACGTGCGCTTCGCCAGCAGCGCGACGAATTGGAGACGCTGAATCGCCTCAACGAACTCGTCCGCGAGGTCGTTCACGAACTCGTCGGCGCGGCCACGCGCGAGGAGATAGAGGAAACCGTGTGTCGCCGACTCGCCGACTCCGACCTCTATCGGTTCGCGTGGGTCGGCGACCACGACCTCGTCGAAGACGGTATCGTTCCTCGAACGCTCGCCGGGGAGGACCAGGCATTCCAGGAACTCGTCGGAGAGGTCGAGAGGGAGAACAAGGTATGGGAACGCCCTGCGACGAGGGCCTTTCGGACGGGACGGCACGTCGTCGTTCGCGATTTCGCCCGCACTCCCATCCTCACCGACCGTCTTCGGGAGCGAGGGTTGGAACGCGGACTCCGTTCGGGAATAGCGGTCCCGCTCTCGTACAAGCAGACGAGATACGGCGTTCTGGTGGTGTATGCGACACGGACCAACGCGTTCAGCGAGCGGGAAGTCGCCGGGTTCGACACGCTCGGCGAACTCGTCGGGTTCGCCATCAACGCGGCCGAGAACAAGAAACTCCTCGCGACGGACCAAGCGGCCGTCGAACTGATGTTCCGCGTCACGGACGACGAAGCACTGCTGGCCGATTTGTCGCGCCGAATCGACTGCACGCTCGTCCTCGACGGTACCGTTCCGACGTCCGACGGTCAGTACCTCTACTACGTTCGCGTCGAGGACGCACGACCGGAACGGGTGGCGGATGCGGCGGCGGCGCTCTCGACCGTGGACGATTCGCGCGTCGTCTGGATTCACGACGAGGAAGGTTTACTCGTGTTGAACGTCTCCTCGTCGCTCGTCGAGAGCTTCATCGAATCCAGTGCGAAGGTCGTGACGGCGGAGGCACACGGAGGAACCGAGGACGTCGTGGTGGAGGTAGCACGCGAAACCAACATTCGAACGTTGCTGGAGTCGATTCGGACGTCGTTCCCCGATATCGAACTCGTCGCAAAACGGGACGTAGAGCGGTCCGAGCAGTCTAAGCGTGGGTTTCAGGACGACTTTTCCGCGGAACTCACCGACAGACAGCGGTCCGCGTTCCGTGCCGCCTATTTGGCGGGGTACTACGACTGGCCGCGCGAGAGTACGGCGGAACAGGTCGCCGAGTCGATGGGAATCGCACCCGCGACGCTCCATCAGCACCTTCGGAAGGCGGAGGGAAAACTCGCATCGGCGTTTTTCAGCAGCCTGAGGGACTGATTCGAGGGATGCGAAGAGAGAACCCTCGATAGCCAACGTACGTAGGTACTGCGTACTTGCCCTCGACGTACCACTACATCACCAATGGAGAGAGAGACAGAAGTCCACACATCGCCGCCGAGCGAGAGAACCGAAATATCCGTCGAAGCTATATTCGACACCCTCAGCAGTCCGTACCGACGATACGTTCTCTCGTATCTTTCCGACGCGACGACGCCGACGACCATCGGTGACCTCGCGTATCACGTCGCGGCGTGGGAGGAAGAAACCAGTATCGCCGACGTGTCCGACGAGGAGGCGACCGAAGCCGAGATACTGTTGTATCACGTCCACCTGCCGAAGTTAACGTCCGTCGGACTCGTCAGCTACGACGCCGAGTCGGGAGCGGTCACCCCCGAGGAGGGCATCGAGTTGGCGACGGACTGCATTCCCGCCGGAGAGTAGGGTTTTTTAATCCCGTTCGGACCGAAGGGCCGAACGAATGCGCGAGGCACATCCCATCGAGGCAGCGGTCGGCATGGAGTATTACGTCAGCGACGAGGACGGCGTGGGGGGGACCCTCCGCGAGACGAACGAAGATTTCAGGGTGCGGGAGATAGAGGGGTTCGACGCCGACCCCCTCGACGCCGACACGGGATCGTACCCGTATCTCGTGGTCCGTGCGACCCTCCACGGATGGGACACCAACGACTTCGCCCGAAGCCTCTCCAGCGCGCTCGGAATCAGCCGTGAGCGCGTGTCGTGGGCCGGAACGAAGGACAAGCGCGCGGTGACGACCCAACTGTTCAGCCTCCGGAAAGTGGACCCCGACGACCTGCCGGAGATGCGCGCCGCCGAACTCGAACCGGTCGGCCGGGCCGGGCGGGAACTGTTGTTCGGCGACCTCGTGGGGAACGAGTTCGAAATCACCGTCACGAACCCCGACCACCCGGAAAACGCCGACGAAATCGCGACCCAACTACGCGAGTTCGCCGGCGGGAACGATACGCTCGCGGTTCCCAACTTCTTCGGCCAACAGCGGTTCGGCAGTCTCCGACCGGTGACGCACGAAGTCGGCCTCCACGTCGTCCGCGAGGAGTGGGAGGAGGCGGTGATGGCCTACGTCGGCAACCCGTTCGAGACGGAACCCGACGACACGCGCGAGGCCCGCAAACGCGTCGAGGAACTCGCACCGGACTGGGACGCCGTTCTCGACGCCCTGCCGAAACGACTCGGGTTCGAGCGCTCGATGGCCCACCGCCTCGTGGAGAACGGCGGCACCGAACCGGCGGACTTCCGGGACGCGCTCGAATCGCTGCCGACGAACCTCCAGCGGTTGCTGGTGAACGCCGCCCAGTCGTACGTCTTCAACCGAATCCTGAGCGAGCGACTTCGGCGGGGGCTTCCGTTTGACAAACCGATCGCGGGCGACGTGGTGTGTTTCGCGGAGTCGGTCGACGGCCTGACCGTCCCCGACGTGGACCGCCAGCAGAACGTGAGCGAGAAGCGCGTTCGGACCATCGAGCGCCACTGTCGGCGCGGCCGGGCGTTCGTCACCGCGCCGCTGGTCGGTACCGAGACGGAACTGGCGGACGGCGAGCAGGGAGACATCGAACGCGCCGTCCTCGACGAATTCGACCTCGAACCACACGAATTCAATCTGCCCGGTGAGTTCCATTCGACCGGCACCCGTCGGGCAATACTTCTCGGCAGCGAGTTTTCGCTCTCCCACGACCCGCTCTCGTTTTCGTTCGTGCTCCCCTCCGGGTCGTACGCCACCGTCTTCCTGCGGGAGTTCCTGAAGGCGAATCCGCTCGAAATGGGGTAGGGCCGACACGGCCCGGCGGGAGTGGAACGCGCCACGACTCGGCACGTGTATAATTCTTCACCGAACTCTCATCTACGGTCCCGAGCGAATATGGTCGAGAGGGGTGTTGTGGCATCGATGACAGGTCGAACGGGGTTCACCGCACTGCTCGGCGCACTGCTTTTCGTTTCGCTGGCCGTCACCCCCGTACTCGCACAGGAGGCGGGCGACGGTGGCGAAGGAGCGATGGTGACGGGTATTCCGGCCGTCGTGGTCTTCATCGCCGGGGCGGCGCTGTTGGTCTACAGCGTCGAGAAACTCATCGGCTTTCTCACCAAGGCCGCGGTCGGACTCGACCTGTCGCTGTTCGTCCTCGCCATCCTGTTCACCGGCATCGAGTTCGACGACGTGGTCTTCGGGGTCGCGACGAACGTCGAGAACCTGAACGGTGTGGCGCTCGGAATCGTGTTCGGAACCGCGCTCTCCTTGACGGGAATCACGCTCGCGCTGGCAGCCATCGTCTCACCCTTCGAGGTGGAGGTTCCCCGCGACTATCTCGTCCTGTTCGCGCTCTCGCCGCTCGTGATGGTGCCGTTCGTGTTGTCCGGCGGGGTGACGCCCGTCGATGGCGTCGTCCTCGTCGCCCTCTTCGTCGCCGTCTTCGGCTACATCGTCTACCGGGAGTCGGACCGGAATACGCCAGTGTTCCGGGATACGGAGGTCCAAGAGATGTTGGACGGTGGTGTCGTTCGACCCGTCGCGGACGACATTCCGTTCGTTCCCGAGCGCGAGTTGCCGGGAGTCGCGTGGTTGGGTCTCTCGATTCTCGCGCTGGTCGGACTCATCATCGGTGCCTCGGCGATGTCGATAGGGACCGAAGGGGTCATCACCACCTACGGAATCGAGGACACGGTGTTCGGGGCCACCATCGCGACGGCCGTGCTGACCGTCGAAGATCTCTTTCTGACCGTCGAACCCGTCCGTCGCGGCGCACCCGAAATCGGCATCGGCAACGTCGTCGGAAGCGTCCTCTTTTCGGTCACGGGGAAAATCGGCATCATCGCGCTCGCCGGGAGCGTCGGCATCGGGTCGTCCGTCCTCGTCTGGCACCTCCCCATCCTCGTCATCGGAACCCTGCTGGCGGCGTACTTCATCTCGACAGGGCACCTCAAAGCGTGGCACGGGTACGTCCTCCTCGGCCTGTACGTCGTCTACTGGGTCGTCAGTTTCGCGGCCTTCGGTGGCGCGCCGATAGAGGTGTGACGTCTACTCCTCCGGGACGGTGCGTCCGAGCAGGAACGCGGGCAGACCGATCAACGAGACAAAGACGAGGACGTACACGAGCAAGAAGAGGGTGAACAGGAGGTCGTTCGGACCCCTGACGCGGGTTATCGAGGTCGTCAATGCGAGTACGACGGCGAGCGCGGCAGGCGGAGCGCCGAGGGCCAGTCTCCGATGCCGACGAACCGCGGCGGCGTACCCGACCGCGGTCATGAACGACGCCAGAAGGACCGAAAACGCCCCGAACAGGAATTTACGGGTCGCGTACGGGTTCGACGCGAAGAGCCGGGCCGCGACGGGCGAGTCGACAGCGATAGCCGCCACCATCGCCGCACAGAGGCCGACCAGCCACGCGAGAAGGACGGCGGCCACCGTGCGGTAAAACGTCGGACGGGCGTCGCTGAACGCCAGCAGGCCGAGGACGACGTAGGTCCCGCCCGCGACGACGAGGGCCATCGAGTAGCCCGAGACGGCGTCGGTCAACCGAACGGTCCCGACGAGCAGCGCGAGGACGCCGAGGACGAAAACGACAACCGCGACCAAACGAGACGGTCGTTCGTTTCGACTTCCCTCTCGACCACCGAGTCGAACGAATCCGGCGAGGAGGCCAAACAGAACGCCCGCCGGGAGGAGGACGTCCAAGAGGAGGTTGAGAGCGATGTCGTCGAGGAGTGGCTGCGTTACTGCCACGAGGCTCCACGCTTCGCCGGAAATCCCGCCCGACCCCGCGAACGCGACGAACGGGCCGTCCCCGACGTCGCTGAAGGCGGTCACGGTGAACGAGTTGCCGTCCACGCTTGCACCGCGCGGCGCGCGGGTGACGACGGTCCCCGGCGGTCCGACCACGGTCAGACGGTCGGCACCGAGTCCGGAAATAGATCCCTCGCGCGCGTGTCGAAACCCGTCGAACCTGACGACGCCGCCGGGTGCCGTCGCGGCGGCGGTCGTCCGATAGCGAAGGACGACCGTTTTGGTTCCGACGACGCGGGCGTCGAGGAACGTTTCGGGTTCGAGGGAGGAACCCGGACCGGCGTTCTCGGCGATTTCGTCGAGCATCCATCCGTTCTCGCGGAAGTACCGCGCCGTTTCCTCGCTCGCAAGCCGGTTTTCCACCGCCCACGTCGCGGTGCCGTTATCGTGAACGCGAATCGTCGCGGTGCTGTGTTCGACGCCGAACGTCACGTTTTGGACGCCGTTGGTTTCGCCGTACCACCGTGCTTCTTCGGTGAAGCTACCACCACACGGGCCGCAGAACGGTTCCGGCGGTGGTGCACTCGCCGCGGGCGTCGCGGCGAACGACACGAGGATCGACAGGAGGGCGAGGAGAACGAGAAGCGACCGCTCGGACGGGACCGTTCGGGGACGCATACCCGTAGTTGTCTCCCATCCGATATTTTTCTTTCCCTCACCGAAACCGCGGCCGAAACGCCGAGGTTAAACGCCATGATCGGGAAAGACGCGTATGAACTGTCGGCAGTGTGCGTCCTCGCTCGAACGCCCGGGCGACTACTGTCTCGTCTGCCGGACGCGGAACGCCGACTCCGTCGTCCTCGCCGTGACCCGCGACCACGCCGACATCACGATGCTGCGCGACGAAACCGTGGTCGGGAAGACGGGCGTCAGCACCACGCCCGAGGAGGGCGAAACCGAGGTGGTCGAACTCCGCAACTTCGCGGGACGCATCGCCGACGAAGTGCGACGAAAACACCCCGAGGACGTGTACGCGGCGGGCGACCGCGACGTGATTCGCGCCGTCCGCGCCCAGCTCCACCACGATTTCTACCGCGTCGGCGACGAGAACCCCGTCGAGGAGGTGCTGGCGCGGCGCGGCGAGCGCTCGCTCGAAGTCGTGGACCGCGATCCGGGCGAGAAGATCGGCGGGAGTCACACCACGCTCATCGGCAATCGGGACGGCATGCGCGCCATTCGGGAGGTCGCCTGCCACCCGCACGTCAAGAAGGTCATCCCCGGCCCCATCAACGCGGGCGGGGCGAGTTCCGACTCCGGCGTCCGCGCCAAGGCCACCCGCGCCGACGAGAACGGCAACGTCCGCCTCCTCCTCCGCGACGGGTCCAGCGTGCAGGAAAACCGCGTCGTCACCACCGCCATGGACCGCGACCTCGGCGAGCGAATTCGGGAGGACCTGAACGAAGCCCTCCAAGAGAGCGGCTTTCGGTGACGGGGAAGGGAACGGAATCACTCCGAACGCTCGGTACGATATGGTTTTGCTTCCGAAATAGTGACCGAAATTACTGAAAGGCAGACTTCGAAAGCCCCCGCCCGCTCGCTACGTGTTACAGCCGAGAGTAACTGAATCACAACCTCCGGAGGGACGACCTTGAAAGCCCTCGCCACGCCCGCGGCCCCTTTCATTCCACCCACGATACCGCCACCGCATCAGCCACACCCTCCCCAACCGACTCCTTCGCATTCGCTCAGTCGTCCCTCGCGTGATAACTAACAGGCCCTTGGACGTGAAGTCCTCGGGCCTGCTGGCGCACGCGCCAGAGCGGCTATGGGTATCGTGCATTCGAATTTCCGTTGTGGCGCGCGCTGACGGGCGACGCGGCCGAGAGTGGCCGCGTCGCCTCGTTACAGTTCGCGCGAGGGATGAGCGAAGCGAATCGGCTGGGGAGGGTGTGGCCGTCGCGGTGCTGTGCGGTCGCGGTGTCTGGGTGGATTGAAAGGGGCCGCCCTGTCGCGCTTGCATGGTCGTCTCGGGGACTACTATCGGGACCGGGCGTTGTGGAGAGGTTCCCGATATGTCGTCGAGTGACCGCGACAGGGCGGGGGCTTTCGAAGACGTCTTCCCAGCGATTGAAATCACACTAGAGTCAGTATTCTTTCGTAGCGGCCATGGCGGGGATTTTCGAAGACGAAACTGGAGCAGTCACACTGACTCGAAAATCCGAAGCGGCCGCATTCCTCGACCCTCACGTCTCGAAAATCAGTCAGCCAGACGGGTTTCGTCGCCGGTGCCATCCGTCAGGGCGCTCGCGACCGCGCCCTTCAGGACGACTTCGTCGCCGAGCGTCGTGAGCTGTACGTCGGGTTGATTGTTCAGCAGATGGTTGCCGATGCGCTCCCGAATCGGGTCGACGACGAGTTCCTCGTTGTTGAGGGCGACGGCACCGCCGAGGTAGACCACCAACGGCGCGTAGGCTTGGACGACGTTCGCCACGCCGACCGTGTTCCAGTGAGCGACCTGTTCGATGACGTGGTCGGCGAAGGGGTCGATACCGGCGTTCTCGAACACGTCCCTCGCCGAGAAGTCGGGGTCTTCGAGGGCAAGGGAGGTTTCCACCGTCTCGTCCTCCTCGGCCAACATCCGGGCGTACTCCGGGATGTTGTTCCCCGAGCAGTAGGCTTCCCAGTGGCCCTCCTTGCCACAGCCACAGGTGCGCCTGCCGTGCGGGTCCACTATCATGTGTCCCACCTCGCCCGCGTTGCCGTCCCAACCGGTGAGGACGTTGCCATCGACGGAGACGCCGGCACCGATGCCGCTGGAAATCGTGATGTACACCATGTCGTCGGGGTTGCGGTCGCTGTAGAACCGCTGCCCGATAGCGCCCGCGTTGGTGTCGTTGTGGAGGGTGACGCGTTCGCTGTGAATGAGTTTCCCCACCGGTCCGGTCAGGGGGATTCGGCCGATGGTGTCCGGCAGGTTCGCCGGGTTCTCGACCGCACCCTCCGCGAGGTCGAGCGGGCCGATGCTGCCGATGCCCGCCGCCCGAACCTCGCCGGGGTCGATGTCCGCGTTCGCACACGCACCACGAATGCATTCGAGTACTGCTTCAGTAACCGCGATGCCGGTCGGTCCCTGTGGCGTGCCACGTTCGTACGTGCTGACGACGTCGCCGCCTTCGTCGGCAACGGCCGCCCTGACGTGGGTCGCCCCCAGGTCTACACCCGCGTAGTAGGCCATTCAGATGAACAAACGTCGTCCGTCCCACTTAACTACAGGCATTTACTCGCCGACGAGTAGTGTCCGATAGCCCGAGAGGTTCGGCTGCCGAAGTTAACTGCATCGACGGCGTGAGTCGATGCATGTCGGACCACCTCCCTGACATCGACGACGAGACGGAGTCCGCGCTCCACGAACTCGAACTCGGCATCGAGGGACTGCGGAAGGCACACGGCTACCTCGTTCAGTTCCACCACGTCACCGGCCACGCAATGGAACACTTCAACGAGGCGGAGAGCCACCTGCGGGACGCCGGGCACGATGAACTCGCCGACCACATCCGGGACGAAATCCTCCCGTGTGGCATCCTCGGCGGCGACCGATGGACCTACGAGTTGGTCGAATCGTTCGAGACGGGGTTCCTCCTCGACATCGAGGCGTTCGAAGGCGCAACGCGCGACGAACTCGCGGACGGGGAGCGGCACGTCCGCGAGCGAAGAATGCAACGACGGTGGCAGGAACGCGCGGAGGAGTGAAAAATGTCGGAAGTCGAACGACTGGAGAACGAGCGGGCGTTCAGTCCTCGCGGACGAACGTCACGGGACACGGCGCGGAGAGCATCACTTCCTGTGCGGTACTGCCGAAGACGGCTTTTCCGGTCGGCGAGCGCTTGCGGCCGCCGACGAAGACGCCATCGGCGTTCACGTCCTCCGCGAGGTCGACGATGGTTTCGCCGTGATTTCCGATCGCACCCCGCACCGAGTAGCCGATGTTCTCGGAGTCGAGCGCGTCCGAGAGCGAACGAATCGTCGCGTGCCGCGCGGCCACCTCGTCCGAGTTGGGTGCCCCGGCTGGGTCGTAATCGAGTCGGTCTACGACGTCGTTGAACTCGTCGTCGGTGAAGACGTGTGCGAGGACGACAGTCGCGCCGGTCGGCCCGGCCACATCGATGACGGCGTCGGCGAGCCGTCCGGTTCGGTCCGCGTCTCCCGGTCCTACCGCGAGAAGAATCGTCTCTATTGCCATGGTAGCACGTCACTGTGCAGAATATTAAATATAGGGGGGCATTCATTCGAAATCGAAATAATCGAGATATCAAGTTAGTTGACGTTCGGGAACGAAGGGAGCGCATGATAACGCCGAATCTGGACGGACGGGTCGCACTCGTCACCGGCAGTTCGAAGGGCGTCGGCCGGGAGCTGCTCCTCTCGCTCGCCGACTGCGGTGCGGACGTGGCCGTCCACTATCATTCGAGCGAGGACGAGGCGCGGGAGATAGCCGACGCCGCCCGAGAGATGGGTGGCGAAGCGATGACCGTGCAGGGTGACGTCACCGACCCGGACGAGGTGGACGGCCTGTTTTCGGCCATCGAGGACGAACTCGGTCCCGTGGAGGTGCTGGTGAACAACGTCGGCCCGTTCGCACCCAGCCACTGGGAGGACATCTCGTTCGAGCGCTGGAACGCCGTCCTCGAGGGCAACATCAACGGAACGTACCTCTGTTCGAAGCGGGCGCTCCCCGGGATGCGCGAGGCCGAGTTCGGCAGAATCGTCAACATCGGCTACGCCAGCGCGGAGAAGGGACTCATCAGTCCGAAGAACGCGCCGTACTTCATGGCGAAAGCGGGCGTCCTGATGTTCACGCGGATGCTCGCCGCCGACACGCAGGACGACGGCGTGACCGTCAACGCGATTTCGCCCTACGTGGTCGAAAATTCGGACGTGTTCCCGGACGACTTGCCCCGCGGTACACCGGCGAAATTCGAGGACGTGGCACAAGCACTGCGCTTCTTCGTGGACGAAGACAGCGACTACCTGAGCGGCGTGAACGTCGAGGTTGACGGCGGGTGGTTGCCGGAGAAGGTCTGAGTCGGATCAGTTCCCCTCCAACGCGTCGATGGCTATCGCCCCCGCGACGAGCGCGGTTTTCGGTATCGACCCCGCGTCGTGGATGCGAACGTCGTACTTGTCGCGGAGCGAGAAGTGGCCCTCGATTTCTCCGATGGAATCGCCGTCGGGCGTAGTAATCGAGTACTTGTGCGGCAGGAACCAGAGGACGTCGACGAGCGACCGCAGCGCTTCGAGCAGCGCGCTTCGGGAGGCGACTTCCGCGAGTTCGGTCCCGTCCGGGAGTCGTATCGTCCATCGGTGATGGAAGAAGGTGAAATCCTTGGCGAGAATCACCACCGGCTCGCCCGAGCGTTCGTCCACGAGGACGTAATCCCCGGCGACGTCGAAGACGTTCTTCGCCTTCACCCGGAAGACGACGTTCCCGTCAGCGTCGTGAAACGGGAACTCCTCCCTCATCTTGAACATCTTCTGTTTCGACTTCAGGACGAGGTTCCCGGACGAGTCGTACACCTTGTACTTGTTCCGGAAGTGGCTCTGTTCGACCCTGTACGTATCGTCATCGAGGACGATGCCGCCGACGTCGTGCTGTGCTGGAGGTTCCATTGTTCACAGCTTGTCGTGTATTTGTATTTAAACTTGAGGGCGAATCCGGCTCACTCCCCGCCGTCCGCCTGTGCTTCCGCGCCCCCGACATCGCTATCTTCGATTTCCGCGCGCCGTCGAATCGCCCGTTCGATGAACTCGCGCGGGAGGGCTTCGATTTCCCCGGCTTGCACGTGCCAGAGGTTCGCGTACAGGCCGTCGAGCGCCAACAGGTCGTCGTGCGTGCCGCGTTCAACGATTTCGCCGTCGTCGAGGACGACGATTTCCTCCGCGTCCTTGACCGTCGAGAGGCGGTGGGCGATGGCGAACGTCGTCTTCTCGGCCACGAGCGAGGCGAGACTGCGCTGGATGAGGGCCTCGGTTTCGGTATCGACGTGACTCGTCGCCTCGTCCAGTACGAGGATGGCGGGGTCCTTGAGAACCGTCCGCGCTATGGAGAGTCTCTGACGCTGGCCGCCCGAGAGTTTGACGCCGCGTTCGCCGACCATCGTGTCGTAGCCATCGGGCAGGTTGACGATGAACTCGTGTGCTTCGGCGGCTTTCGCGGCCTCCTCGATTTCCTCGTCGCTCGCGTCGAACGTCCCGTACGCGATGTTCTCCTTCACGGACCCGTAGAAGAGGAACGGTTCCTGACTGACGTAGCCGACCGCCCGCCGCAGACTGCGGAGGTTTACGTCCCGGATGTCGGTGCCGTCGATGCGAATCGTTCCCTCCCCCACGTCGTACATACGGAGGAGGAGTTTCAGGACGGTGGATTTACCCGCACCGGTGGGGCCAACGAGTGCGAGCGTGTCGCCGCGTTCGGCGTGCAGGTCGATGTCCGAGACGACGGTCTCCTCGCCGTAACCGAAACTCACGTCGTCGTAGACCACTTCGCCCTCGGTCACGTCCAAGTCCGGCGCGTCGGCGCTCTCGCCAAGCGTCCCGCGTTCGTTCATCAACGAGTACACCCGGTCGCTCGACGCCTCCGCGCGCTGGTAGATGTTGATTATCTGCCCGAACTGCGCCATGGGCCAGATGAACTGCTGGCTCAGGATGACGAAGGTGACGAACACGCCGGGTTCGAGCGCGCCGGTGAACGGCCCCGGCGCGCCGGAAAGCAGCCAAAAACCGCCGACCGCGAAGGTGACGGCGTAGCCGATGCCGGTCAGGAGGCTCAGGCCGGGAAAGAAGGTGATTCGGGTCGTGATGGCGTCCCAGTTCGCGTCGTAGTAGTCCCCGGAGGCCTCCTCGATCCTGCCGGATTCGTAGGGTTCCGCGGTTTCGGACTTGATCACGCGGATGCCGCCGAGGTTGTTCTCCAGTCGGGAGTTGAGCGCGCCGACGCTCGCCCGCATCGCGGCGTACTTCGGCTGAATAGTTCGGACGAAGAGGTACGTGAACGCCGCGAGGAAGGGCACTGGGAGCAGCGCCACGAGCGCGAGCGCCGGGTTGAGGGTGAACAGAATCCAGCCGATGCCGACGATCATGACGCCGATGCGGAGCGCCGAACTCAGCCCGTCGTTCAGAAACGTCTCCAACTGGTTCACGTCGTTGTTCAGGATGGACATCAACTCGCCCGTCTGCTTGCCGTCGAAGAAGTTCATGTCGAGCAGTTGCATTCTGTCGTAGGTGTCCACGCGGAGCTTGTGCTGAACGCCCTGCGCGAACGCGTTCCAGCCCCAGCCTTCCAGCCACGAGAACGCGGCACCGACGAGAAACGACGCGAGTACGACGCCGATGGAGAGCCAAAGCTGACCGTCCGGCGTCGTCGGCAGCCACATCGACGGAATTAGAGGGAGGTAGAACGCCTGCTCGTTCAGGAATATCGCGTCGATGGCGATGCCGAGGATGACCGGCGGCAGGAGACCCGAGAGGCGGCCGAGTACCGTCCCGACGAACCCCGCGACGAACTGCGGGAAGTAGCCGCGGCCGTACTCGGCGAAGAGTCGCCACATCGTGTGCCGTTCCGCATCCTCCAGTCTTGCGGTATTTGAAGCCACTTACCTCAGGTAAGGACCGGATGAATATGTCCCGTTCGGTGGCCGTTTCGGCTCCCACACCTCTGCCCCCCTCAGTTTCACTTTCACTCCGCTTGCATTCCCAACCGATAGGCATACCCTCGTTCAGTCGCTGTCTGAGTCTAGATGAGCAAGGACTACATCGAAGTGCGGGGGGCCGAGGAGCACAACCTCAAAGACCTCGACGTCAAGATTCCGCGCGAGGAGTTCAACGTCGTCACCGGCCTTTCGGGGTCGGGGAAGTCCTCGCTCGCCTTCGAGACGGTGTACGCAGAGGGACAACGACGCTACATCGAGAGCCTGTCGGCCTACGCCCGGAACTTCCTCGGGCAGATGGACAAGCCGCAGGTCGAGAACGTCGAAGGCTTGTCGCCCGCCATCTCGATCGACCAGAAGAACGCGGCGAACAACCCGCGTTCGACGGTCGGGACCGTGACGGAACTGCACGACTACCTGCGACTGCTCTACGCCCGCGTCGGCACGCCGCACTGTCCGCAGTGCGGTCGGGAAGTCGGCGAGCAGAGCGCCCAGAACATGGTTCGTCGGGTGCTCGACTTGCCCGAGGGAACGAAGGCGAAAATCGCCGCGCCGGTCGTCCGCGACCAGAAGGGCGCGTTCGCCGACCTGTTCGACGACCTCGTCTCGGACGGCTACTCGCGCGTGGAAGTGGACGGCGAGGAGTTCGATTTGACCCTCGACCGACCCGACCTCGACAAGAACTACGACCACACCATCGACGTCATCGTGGACCGCGTGAAGGTCAGCGAGGAAGCGCGTTCGCGCATCAACGACAGCGTCGAGACCGCGCTGGAGGAAGCCGAGGGCGTGATGAAACTCATCGTCCCCGACGCACCGGCGGACGTGAACCTCGGGTCCGAGTCGCGTTCGACGGGCGACTTGGCCGGGGACGGCGACGACCGACTCGTCGTGGAGTTTTCGGAGGAGCTCGCCTGCACGCACTGCGGCATCGACTTCCGCGAAATCGAGACGCGGAGCTTCTCGTTCAACAGTCCGCACGGCGCGTGTCCCGAGTGTGAAGGCATCGGCGAGACGAAGGAGATAGACGAGGACCTCGTCGTCGAGGACCCGTCGAAACAGCTGAAACACGTCTTCGAGCCGTGGAGCTACCAACGGACCTACTACCGCCGACAGCTCGATTCCGTCGCCGAGCACTTCGACGTGAGCCTGACGACGCCGTTCGAGGATCTGGGCGAGGAGGTTCGACAGGGATTCCTCTACGGCACCGACGAGGACGTGCTGTTCAAGTGGAACACGAAGAACGGCATCCGTCGGAAAGAAGAACCGTTTGAGGGCGTCATCCCGAACCTCGAACGACGGTACGTCGAAACCGACAGCGACCGGGCGCGCGGCCACATCGAGGAGTACATGGCCGTGACGGAGTGTCCGGCCTGTGACGGCACGCGACTGCGCCCCGAAAGCCGCTCGGTGTACGTCGATGGCACCTCGATTTCGGCGGTCAACCGGATGTCCATCGGGGACGCGCTGGTTCACTTCGAGAACCTCGAAGCCAATCTGACCGACCGACAGAACCGCATCGCCGAGGAGATACTGAAGGAGATTCGCGCGCGACTCGGCTTCATGGAGGAAGTCGGGTTGCAGTATCTCACGCTCGACCGTGAAGCCTCGACGCTCTCGGGCGGGGAGAGCCAGCGGATTCGGCTGGCAACCCAGATCGGGTCGGGGCTGGTCGGCGTCCTCTACGTGTTGGACGAACCCTCGATCGGCCTTCACCAGCGCGACAACGACCGCCTGCTGAACACGCTGTGTGAACTGCGCGACCTGGGGAACACCCTCATCGTCGTCGAACACGACGAGGAGACGATGCGGCGGGCGGACAACGTCATCGACATCGGCCCCGGTCCCGGTAGACGCGGCGGCGAAATCGTCGTGCAGGGCGACGTGGATGAGGTGATGGCCCACGAGGAGAGCATCACGGGCGACTACCTCGCCGGACGAAAGGAGATTCCCGTCCCCGAGGAACGTCGGGAGAGCGACGCGAACATCACGGTTCGCGGCGCACGCCAGCACAACCTCAAGGACCTCGACGTGGACATTCCGATCGGGAAGTTCACCGCCGTCACGGGCGTTTCCGGGTCGGGGAAATCCACGCTGATGCACGACATCCTCTACAAGGGACTGGCTCGCGAGATGAACGACAACACCTCGGTGGACCCCGGCGACCACGATTCCATCGACGGGATGGAGAACATCGAGAAGGTGCGACTCATCGACCAGTCGCCCATCGGTCGGACGCCACGCTCGAACCCGGCGACGTACACGGGCGTGTTCGATTACATCCGCAAATCCTTCGCCGAGACGAAACTCGCCAAACAGCGCGGCTACGAGAAGGGTCGCTTCTCGTTCAACGTGAAGGGCGGGCGCTGCGAGGAGTGTGGCGGGCAGGGAACCGTCAAAATCGAGATGAACTTCCTCTCGGACGTGTACGTCCCGTGCGAGGAGTGCGACGGCGCGCGCTACAACGACGAGACGCTGGACGTGACCTACCGCGGTGCGACCATCGCGGAGGTGCTCGACATGTCCGTCGAGGAGGCACACGACTTCTTCGAGCACGACACGCGAATCCGTCGTCGCCTGAAACTGCTGAAGGACGTGGGGCTGGACTACATGAAACTCGGCCAACCGTCCACGACCCTCTCCGGCGGGGAGGCCCAGCGCGTCAAACTCGCCGAGGAACTCGGCAAGAAGGACGCGGGCGAGACGCTCTACCTGTTGGACGAACCAACCACGGGACTGCACCACGAGGACGAGCGCAAACTCGTCGCCGTCCTCCAGCGATTGACGGACAAGGGCAACACAATCGCCGTCATCGAACACGAACTCGACCTCGTGAAGAACGCCGACCACGTCATCGACCTCGGCCCCGAGGGCGGCGAGAAGGGCGGCGAAATCGTCGCCACCGGCACGCCCGAGGAGATAGCGCGGGTCGAGGAATCCTACACCGGGCAGTATCTCCGCGACAAACTCCCGGCCATCGAACTCGACGGTCCGCGTTCGGACAGACCCGCACCCGCGCCGATGGATGACTGACAACTGATACGTCGGCGCGTCCGGACCGACGCACAACTGTTTCGAACCGATATACCGATCTATTTATACGATAGAATGGCGGGCTTACCCCGAAGAATCGCCCGCTTATGCGTCGGTATCGTAAGTAGTTTGAAAACTACAGCCAGCTAAGCACTGGATAACAAAGTGTCGTCCGAGGTAACTTCGCACTCGTGTTACGTCCGGGTGGCGGTGGTATCGTGGAAACAACCGATTGCGACTCTCAGGTGTCATGAGTTCGACTGATGGAACCCCACAAGAACTGTCCGAAGATCTCATCTTCGACGTTCTGAAAAATAGGCGACGGCGGTACACGCTCCACTACCTCAAACAGCAGGGGCGACCGGTGGAACTCAGCGAACTGGCGGAACAGGTCGCGGCGTGGGAAAACGACACCACGGTCGAAGGCCTGTCCGCGAACGAGCGCAAGTCGGTGTACACCTCGTTGTATCAGACGCATCTCCCGAAGCTTTCGGATGCGGGAATCGTGGAGTACAACCAGAGCAGAGGCATCGTCGAACTCGCCGATAACGCCGGGCAGTTGGAGGGATACCTCCGTCCGCAGGACGAGTTTCCGTGGATCCGGTACTACCTCGGTCTCGCCATCGTGAGCGCGATTCTCGTCTTCGCCGACTTCCTCGGTATTCCGCCGTTTTCGGCGATTCCGGACAAGATCTGGGGCGTCCTCATCGTCGCCGCGTTCGCACTCTCGGCATTGGTTCATTACCTCCGGCGTCGGCAACTCGGGATGGGAGAACGACCGCCGTCCGCACGGTAGCGACCCGACCCGAGAAAGAAGCTATTTTGCCCCGCGGCCAACAACCCACGATAATGTACGATTTCGTGGTGGTCGGTGCCGGTCCCGCCGGGTCGCGGTTCGCGCGACGCGCCGCGGACGCGGGACACGACGTTCTCGTTCTCGAACGCGGGCAGGTCGGAACGCCGCTCGCGTGTTCCGGTCACGTCAGTACCGACATCTGGGAGTTCACCCCCGAGGGTGCCCGTGCGGACCTCCTCCAGAACGAAGTCTACGGTGCGCGCTTCCACGTCGATGGCCCGACGTCCCCCGAACATCCGTTCTACAAGGACGAGGTCATCTCGAACGTCATCGACCGGGTCGGACTCGACCGGACGCTCGCGACCGCCGCCGAGGAGGCGGGGGCCGATTTGCGTGAGGGACACAGCGTGCCCGACGTGGACGAACACGGGAAGTACGTGGACATCACCGCCAACACGCCCGACGGAACCGAGATGTTTCGCGGGAAGATGGTCGTCGGCTGTGACGGCCCGGTCTCGCGCGTCCGGCGGGAACTCCACCTGCCCGAACCGGGCGAGAAACTGCAGGGCGTGCTCGGGTTCACGACCGACACGCACAACGGCAACTTCGTGGACGTTCACCTCACCGCGCCGCGATTTTTCGCGTGGCGGATCCCCCGCGGGCAGGCGGGCGTCGAGTACGGACTGGCCGCGCCGCCGGGCGAGAACGCTCGCGAGTTGTTCGACCGGTTTACGGCGGATTACGGCGTCGAAACCGGGGATTTCTGTGCCGGGATGATTCCCATCGGCCCGGCACCGAGCGTCACCGCCCACCGCGGGTTTCTCGTCGGCGACGCCGCCGCACAGACGAAGCCCTTCACCGGCGGCGGCATCCTCTACGGCATGACCGCGGCGGACCGCGCCGTCGAGACCATCGACCCCGACGACCCGGCGACGCTCGCCGACTACGAACGCGCGTGGCGACGGGAGTTGAAAAACGAGATTCGACTGGGACACTGGGTGCGCAGGGCGTACTCGCTCCCGAAACCCGTCCAGAAAGTGGGTCTCACGGCGATGGAGGGTGAAATCGGCGTCCACATGGACAAGCCGTCGTCCTTTTTCTCGACTGACCATCTCCGAAAACTCCTCACGCGCTCGTCGTAGGGGGGAGCTAGTCCGAGCTTACGTGACATCGTTCCGAGCCTATACTCGTTATCCCGCATAGCTTTCGAGTACCCTCACCCATCGCTTTCCGTTGGAACGGCGTACCTCCGACCACGACCCGCTTTTCGCCCGAATCGTGACTACGAGTCCTCGCCGGAGTAGTATAATATATTGATCTATTCCCTATATATTAATTTATTAGATCACTAGAGAAAATATTTTAAATTGCCTACGCGATTAGAATGGTGGAGTATGACATCACGACGCAACTTCCTCAAGACGGTCGGCGCGGCAGGTACAGCGGGCATCGGTGCGGTCGCCCTCAGCGGAACCGCGGCGGCCAAACCGACGGTCGACTGGGAACCGGCGGATTCGAGCAACTACACGGGAGCGGACCGCGGCGCTGCGGAGATCGATTGGGTCATCATCCACACCGTACAGGGTTCGGCCAGCAGCGCGGTCAACTGGTTCCAGAACCCCGACGCGGACGTCAGCGCCCACTACACCGTCTCCGAAGGGGGCTACAAGTATCAGAGCGTCAGCGACATCAACATCGCGTGGCACGCGGGCAACTGGAGCTACAACCAGTACTCCGTCGGCATCGAACACGGCGGCTACGTCAGCGAGAGCTACGAAGACGCCCAGTATCGTGCATCCGCCAAACTGGCTAGCTGGCTCTGTGACCAGTACGGCGTCCCGAAACAACACCCGTCGAGCGTCCCGAGCGACGCGGCGAACCCGGCCAACGGGGGCATCATCAGCCACGAACAGGTTCCCGAGAACAGTCACACCGACCCCGGCCCGAACTGGGACTGGGACTACTACATCGACCTCGTGAACTCGTACTGAGTCCGAGAGTTCCGGATTTATTTTTCGACCGACCGCTTCCGCGAAGCCGTGAAAACCGCGACGGAGAATCGTTACTCGAGATCGTACAGCGCGCCGTACTTCTCGGTCACGTAGTCGAGGAAGTACTCGGCGGTGAACGACTCGCCCGTCGCGTGTTCGATGAGGTCGTCCGTGGTGTACAGACAGCCGTACTGGTGGATGTTCTCGGTCAGCCAGTCGTGGAAGTCGTCGAAGTCGCCGTCGCGAATCTGACCGTCGAGGTCGTCGATGTCCTCGTCGGCTTTCGCGTACAGTTGCGCGGCGAGGACGCTGCCCAGCGAGTAGGTCGGGAAGTAACCGAAGCTACCGTGGCTCCAGTGGATGTCCTGTAGACAGCCGTCGGCGTCCGTGTCGGGGCGGATACCGAGGTACTCCTCGTACTTGTCGTTCCAGAGTTCCGGCACCTCGTCCACCTCGATTTCGCCGCGGATGAGCGCCTTCTCGATTTCGAAGCGCACCACGATGTGCATGTGGTAGGTCAGTTCGTCCGCCTCGACGCGGATGAGGTTGTCCTCGTAGACGCGGTTCGCGGCCTGATACATCTCATCGACGGAGACGCCGTTCGCGTCCGCGAATCGCTCCCGAACGAGCGGCAGGAAGTTCTCCCAGAAGGCGCGCGACCGACCGACGTTGTTCTCCCAGACGCGGGATTGAGATTCGTGGACGGTCAGGTCGCGGGCTTGGCCGAGCGGCGTGCCGTACTGGTCGTCCGGCAGGCCCTGCGTGTAGGTGGCGTGGCCGAACTCGTGGACCGTGCTCATCAGCGCGCCGAGCGGGTCGCTCTCGTCGAAGCGCGTCGTCACGCGCGCGTCGAACTGCGTCCCGCTTGAGAACGGGTGGGGGGCGGTGTCGAGGCGGCCGCGGTCCCAGTCGTAGCCGAGCGTGTCGAGCACGTCGCGCGAGAGTTCCTCCTGAATCTCGGCGTCGTAGGTTCCCTGGAACGGCGTGGCGAGTTCGACGTCGCTCTCGCGCACGTCCTCGATGAGTGGGACGAGTTCGTCTCGGAGTTCCGCCAGCGTCTCCTCGGCGGTGTCGATGCCGAGATAGGGTTCGTACTCCTCGAACAGGACCTCGTAGGGGTCCTTGTCCGGGTCGATGTGTTCGGCGTATTCGCGCTCCAACTCGACCAGTTTTTCGAGCGTCGGGGCGAAAATCGAGAAGTCGTCCTCCTCGCGCGCCTTCTTCCACTTCGGGAGCGCCTCGGACGTGGTGCGGGAAATCTCCTCGACCAACTCGCCGGGGACGCGGGTCGCTCGCTCGTACTCCCGTCGAACCTCGCGGACGACGGCGGCCTGTTCGTCGTCCAACTCCTCGCCTTCGAGTTCGTCCAGCAGGTCGCCCATCTCGTCGTCGGTGAGCAGTTCGTGCGAAATCGCCGACAGTGCCGACCGCTGCTGTGACCGAGCGGGGGTGCCACCCTCGGGCATCACGACTTCTTGGTCCCAGCCGAGAATCCCGGCGGCGTTCTGGACGTTCGAAATCCGTTTTACTTTCCCGAGAAACTCCTCGTAGGTACTGTTTTCTTCGGCGGCTTCGGTTGCCATCGTCGGGTGTTTGCTGTCACCGATTATCAATGAATGGGTTTCGGTACGAAATACGACGGGGAGTCGGATTCGTTAGCGCGTCTCCGCCGCGTTCCGGTAAATCCGATAGCAGCGCGCCAACACGTCGATGTCCACGCTCTCGTTTTTCGTGTGCGCTTCGCCCGGTTCCGACGCGCCGCAGACGACGCAGGTGACGCCCGCCTGGGCCAACCACCCGGCGTCCGTCGCGTGGGGCTTCGTTACCTGTTCCGGGTCGCCGTCCTGTGCGTCTCGGGCGGCGGCCAGCACCGCCTCCGCGAAGTCCGGGTCGTCGCACTCCATCGGCGGCAGGTCCTGTTCGACGGTCCACTCCACGCCGTCGATTTCCTCCACGGCACTGAGGTCGGCGTGCTCGCCGGGGACGGTCCGCTCGTCGACGGTTACGTCGCAGGTGTCCGGAATGACGTTCCACGCGCTTCCGCCGTGGATTTCGGTGACGACGACGCTCCCCGAGAGGTCGTTGCCGAGAACCGAGACGGTCGGGACGTCGCACTCGCGGACGATGTCTACAGCATCGCTGGCGCGGTAAATGGCGTTTTCACCGGCCTCCGGTTCGCTCGCGTGCGCGGCGGTTCCGTGCGCCGTGACGGTGCTCGCCCGCCGTCCGCGGTGGGCGACGACGACGTCCGTGACGCCCGCTTTCGAGTAGTTCGTGGACCCCTCGGCGACGATGGCGCAATCGGGCGAAAAGCCGCCCTCGATGGCGTGACGTGCGCCGTCGCCGCCCAACTCCTCGGCGATGAAGCTGGCGAAGGCGAGGTCACAGGACGGGTCGGCGTCGCGGAACGCGAGCATCGACGCCGCCACTGAACCCTTCATGTCCGCCGCGCCGCGACCGTACAGTCGTCCGTCGCGCGCCTCGACCACGTACTCGCCGCCGTCTACCTGCGATTCGTCCGGGGGAACGACGTCGTGGTGGCCGACCAGCGCGAGCGAGGTATCGGCCCCGCCGTCGGCCGCCTTGTGAGCGATAACGTTGCCGACGTCGTCCCGCGTTACGTCCGCGTTCGTCTCCGCGCGAAGCCACTCCTCGATATAATCGCCCGCCGCCGTCTCGTCCTCGTGACTCGGAATCGAAACGAGGTTCCGGGTCAGTTCGACCAGTTCGTCCATACTCCTTCATTCCACTCGGCGGTTTAGTACTCTATGCCCTCGGCAACCCCTCTGGCAGGCTATCTGTAGTGCTGGTGGAGACCGCGATCATATCGCTACTCGAACAACAGATGTCAGAGAGATGATTACAAAATGTCTCGAGTGTCGACCCGTATCGCTTCGGCCGCGTGTTCGACCAGTTCGTCCATACCCCATCGAGTCGCGTCGTGAAAATCAGTATCCGACGTCTTCGGCAAGAACGTGAATGTCCTCCTGCAGCGTGTGCAGTCGTTCCGCGACGGACGCGTCGGCTTGGTGTTCTATCTCCGAAATCCTGTCTTCAGTCTCGCGGAACTGCGTTCGCTTCGTTTCCTCGTCGCTCGGGACGTTGGACAGGCCCTTTCGAATCGCCCGGATTTCCCCGGCGACGTCTGGCGAGGCGTCGTCCGCGACGGAATCCAAGTCCGCTCGAATCTCGTCGAGTTCTCGTGCCATGGTCGGGACGATGGCATCGGAAACCAAATCGATGCTGGCCGGAATCGGTCTCACCCATCGATGGGGTCACAGTATCTCGCACAACAGTCCAATACGTCTTCAAGAATTACGTTGTTCGAATATCGAATCGCTCCGGTTCGCTCGTCGTAATCGATTATCGACATCGCTTCGAGACGCGGGAGATGGACGTGTCGAAGTCGCGTTTCGATGTGCCGTGAGTCGCCATCGAGTACGTCGCACAGTTCCTCGACCGTCGAGGAACCGTCCGTCGATTCGATGAGATAGCACACTAATCGGCGTCGTTGGGCGTCCGAAAGTACTTCGAACGCTCTATCGAGACGTGAGGGGTCCGGGGACTCGGATGACACCATCTACCATTGGTTGGGAAATCAACCCTCTAATTCTGGTGCTTGAATCCGCAAGCTTCGGCTCAGATGGCACAATCGTCGACGAACTCGTACTCCTCGTATCGGTCGAGTTTGCGCTCGATGGCGTCTAGAAGCCACTCGTCGATGGTTTCGTCCGTGCGGTCGGCTTCGATTCGGTCGCGCGTTTCTTCGTCGACGGTGAGCACGAGGTGGGCGTGACGCATCGACTGCCGTACGTCACCGAGGAGCAAAAGCGTGACCCACGCGCTGAAACCCTTATCAGGCTACCGCACGAACCGACGCCCATGAACGTAGTGCCGGATACGAGCGCCGTCATCGATGGCCGTATCTCGCAGAAAGTCGATGATGGCGACTTTGCTGGGGCGACGGTTCTCATCCCCGAAGCCGTCGTCAGCGAACTGGAATCGCAGGCGAACAAGGGAGAGGAGAGCGGGTGGAACGGGCTGTCCGAACTGCAACGTCTCGCGGACCTCGCGGACGCCGGTGACGTCGAACTCGATTACGTCGGGAAGCGACCCAAACCCGAAGAACAGGGATACGCCCACCGGGGGGAAATCGACGCGCTCATCCGGGAGTTGGCGGACGAGCACGACGCCACGTTCGTCACCAGCGACCTCGTACAGAGCGAAGTCGCGCAAGCGAAGGGCTTGGAAGTCGAGTACATCGCGCCGAAAACGCGGGACGTGGAACGGCTCAGCATCGAGGACTACTTCGACGAGGAGACGATGAGCCTCCACCTCCGGTCGAAGGTCCCACCGATGGCGAAGCGGGGCGAAATCGGCGACATGCACTATCAGCGGATTCGCGACGAACCGTCCACGGACGAGCAACTGAAGGAGTACGCACAGGAGATAATTCAGAGCGCGAAACAGAGCCACGACGGGTTCATCGAAATCGACGAACCCGGCATGACCATCGTCCAGTTCCGCGATTATCGTATCGCCATCGCGGAACCGCCGTTCGCCGACGCGTGGGAAATCACGGCGGTTCGCCCCATCGTCAAGACGTCGCTGGACGACTACGAACACGCGGACGAACTCCGGGGACGCCTGCTCGAACGACAGCGCGGCGTCCTGATTTCCGGGGCACCCGGTGCCGGAAAGTCCACCTTCGCACAGGCCGTCGCGGAGTTCCTCGCCGACAGCGACTTCGCCGTGAAAACGATGGAGAAACCCCGCGACTTGCAGGTCGGACCCGAAGTGACTCAGTACACCGAGTTGGCGGGCGAGATGGAGAAGACGGCCGACTCCCTGTTGATGGTCCGTCCGGACTACACCATCTACGACGAGGTGCGGAAGACGAACGACTTCGAGGTGTTCGCGGACATGCGCCTCGCGGGCGTCGGCATGGTCGGCGTCGTCCACGCCACCCGCCCCATCGACGCGCTCCAGCGACTCATCGGCCGGGTCGAACTCGGCATGATTCCGCAGATCGTGGACACCGTCGTTTACATCGAGGCCGGACAGATCGAGAAAGTCTACGACGTACGGACCGAGGTCAAAGTGCCGGCGGGCATGACCGAGGAGGACCTCGCGCGGCCCGTCATCCTCGTGGAGGAGTTCGAGACCGGAACGCCGGAGTACGAAATCTACACCTTCAACCGGCAGGTCGTCACGGTCCCGTTGGAGGACGCTGACGGGAAGGAGACCGGCGTGTCGCGCCTCGCCAGACAGGAAATCGAGCGCGAAATCCAGTCGGTGTCCCGCGGCCACGTCGACGTGGACCTACAGGGCCAGAACAAAGCCGTCGTCTACGTGGACGAGGACGACATCTCCTACGTCATCGGCAAGGGCGGCGGTCGGATCGACGACATCGAGAACCGCCTCGGCATCGACATCGACGTGCGAACGCACGACGAGAAACCGTCTTCCGTCGGGAGTACGAAGGGGATGGAGACGCCGCGCGGCGACGTCGTGACCCCCGAAATCACGTCGCGGCACGTCATCATCCCGCTGGACGGCCACGCCGGGGAAACGGTCGAAGTGCAGGCCGACGGCGAGTACCTGTTCACCGCGACGGTCGGCCGCGGCGGCGACATTCAGGTCTCCCGCGGCAGCGCCATCGCCGAGGAGTTGGAGTACGCCATCGATAGAGAGCGTCAGATTACGGTCGTATCGGCGTAAGCCCCGAAATCGCGGTCATCTCTCGTTTTCGATTACCGATACTCCGACATCTCCGCGACCACGTCGGACGTGGCGACTCGCCACGTCTCGATGAGCGCGTCCTCGAACGGTTCGTCCTCCCAGTCGTCGATTTTCTCGTTCTCCTCCAACCATTCGACCGTTCGGGCGATGCCGGTCTCGAAGTCTATCGTGTACTCGTAATCCAGGTCGCGTCTCGCCTTGCGGTTGTCGAACGTCGTCGCGTACTGGAAGTGGTCGCGGAGCATTCGGGTTCGCTCCGGTGCAATCGAGGTGAGCACGTCGGTCGGGACGTGGATTAGTTCCGGGTCGGGCGCACCGATGGCGCTGGCGACGCGACGGTGGTACTGGTTCCACGTGATGAACTCCTCGCTCGTGACGTGGTAGGCCTCGCCGTACGCGTCCTCGTTACCGATGGCGTTGACGAACGCGCGGGCCACGTCGTCGCGGTGGCACGCGCCCCAAATCGAGGTGCCGTCACCGTGGACGACGACGGGTTTTCCGGCGCGGAGACGGTCGAGGTAGTACGTTCCCTTCCCGAAGGTGTGGTTGATGGCGCCGCCCTCGCCGTAGGTGCTCCACGGGCGGATGACCGTCGTCTCGAACTCGCCGCGTTCGTGGGCGTCCATGAACACGTCCTCTGCGTCCGCCTTGTTCCGGCCGTAGTCGCTCACGTTCGGGTGTCGTGCGGTGTCCTCCGTGATGGGATTTCGTTCGGGCGGGCGATGGTAGACATCGACGGTGCTACAGAAGACGTACTGGTCGACGTGGGAAGCGACGGCGTCCACCGTCTCACGCGCCGTTTCCGGCGAGAAGCAGACCATGTCCACCAGCGCGTCGGGGTCGGCCTCCGCGACGGCCGCTTCGAGGGAGTCCGTGTCGTGTCTGTCGCCCTGTGCGTGTGTGACGCCGTCCGGTAGCGCCGCGTCGTGGTTGCCGCGCGTGAACACCGTCACGGATTCGCCCGCATCGGCGAGTTGGTCGACGATACCGGTGCTGATGAGGCCGGTGCCGCCGATGACGAACACGTTCATATCCGGATGTCCACACGGGAATACAAAGTGGTGTGGATAGCGGATACCGCGGTTTTTGTGGGAGACAAAGGAAGGGGAAGGAGAAAGGGAGAGTCGGCGAGAGAAACGGCGCGGCTATTCCGCGCACTGAGCGTCCGCACTGTGATCCGCATCCGGTTCCGTCGGGACATCGATTTCGTAGAGGTTCTGGCGGGCGTCGGCGAAGTAGATGTCCTCGTCGACGACGCCGATGTCTTCGAGTCGTTCGAGCGCGTAGCGAACCGTCCGTGCGGACAACATGGATTCGTCCACGATCTGTTTCTGGGTGAGGGATCCCTTGTATTCGAGAACCTTGAAAACGAGTTTGGCACTTGGTGGAAGGTCGTCGATTTGTTCCCGTTCAGTCTGGCTCATCATCGTTACGAATCGAAACACGCCATCGCCATAAAACTATTGAGATGGAGTGGCATGGAAAGGCTTCACAGTGGCCACTACGGGAAGACGAATTCGAAGGACGAAGCCGGTCTCGGAGCGTTTTCGACGGCACCCTGTGCCGACGTTGGTACACTGTCACACGCACACCCCAAAAGTCACCCACCGTCTGTATTCGGGTCCGACGTTCGGACGGTTCTCGACGGGGTGGAGACGGGGGTAGGTACAAGCGAACGTCTTTTGAGGCAGGGTACCCGATTGCCACGCATGGCGACTGAAAAGGCATCAGAGCGACGGGCGGCCCATATCCGGAGCATTACCGTCACGTCGCTCGCTTCGATATCTGGCATCGTCGCCGGGTTCGCGTCCGCTCTGATAGTGGGGACGTCGAACGCGGCGGCGACGGACCAGATGGGATTGACCATCATGCTCGCGTTCGTGATCGTTCAACTCCCGCTGCTGTATCTCATGGGATACGAGTTGGACGGAATCAAAGACACTCTCTTCGTCGCGTTCATGACGTTCTCGCTCTGGTTCATCACGTGGGGTATTCTCCTCATCAACCACGTGGAGCTCTAAGCATGGCGGACGACAGTATCGCGGTCGTGGACTTGGAGCGTTGCTCACCCGACCGCTGCAACTACGAGTGTAAGAACTTCTGTCCCCCGAACCGGACGGGGAAGGAGTGCATCACGCTCCGCGGCGAGGACACGGCCGAAGGGCAACCCGATCAGGTACACATCAGCGAGGAGATTTGCCTCGGCGAAACCTGCGGTATCTGCGTCGAGAAGTGCCCGTTCGACGCCATCGAGATCATCAACCTGCCGAGCGAGCTACAGGAGGACCCCGTCCACCGCTACGGCGAAAACGCCTTCTCGCTGTACGGACTGCCGATACCCCAAGAGGGACAGGTCACGGGGATTCTGGGCCCGAACGGGAGCGGGAAAACGACGGCAGTGAAGATTCTCGCGGGCGAACTCGCGCCCAACCTCGGCCAGTTCGAGGACCCGCCGGGATGGGACACCATCCTCGACCGCTACCGCGGAACCGAACTGCAGGACTACCTCGGTGAAGTCCGGGACGGCGACGTCACCGTCGCACGAAAACCCCAGTACGTCGATAAGATCCCCGACCGATTCGACGGCAGCACCGCCGAGTTGCTCTCCCGAACCGACGAGCGCGGCGTGCTGGACGACCTGCTGGAACGACTCGAAATCGAGCACGTGATGGACCAGGACATCGACAGCCTCTCCGGCGGCGAACTCCAGCGTGTGGCGCTGACGGCGGCACTGGCCCGCGACGCCGACTTCTACTTCCTCGACGAAATCACGCCGTACCTCGACATCAGCCAGCGCGTCACGGTCGCCCGCCTGCTTCAGGAGATGGCGAACGAGCAGGGCCGCTCCATGCTCGTGGTCGAACACGACCTCGCCATCCTCGATTTGGTGGCCGACAACCTGCACGTCGCGTACGGCGAACCCGGCGCGTACGGTGTCATCACGACGCCGAAATCGGTGCGTAACGGCATCAACGAGTACCTGAAGGGCTACCTCAACAACGAGAACATGCGGATCCGTCCGAACGCGATCGAGTTCGACGAACACGCCCCGCGCGAGTCGATAACGTCCGACCCGCTCGTGGAGTACCCCGACCTCCACAAATCGTACGGCGAGGGCGAGTTCTCGCTCGACGTGGAAGGCGGCACGATTTACGAGAACGAGGTGTTGGGCATCGTCGGCCCGAACGGAATCGGGAAATCGACGTTCGCACAACTCCTCGCCGGACGACTCGAACCGGACGAGGGCGACGCGGACTTCGCGCTCGACATCTCGTACAAACCGCAGTACATCGAAATCGACCAGCCGATGCGCGTGGACGTGTTCCTCTCGTCGCTGACCGACGACATGGGAACCTCCTACTGGGACACGGAAATCTCACAACCGCTCCAACTCGAACGCATCATGGAGCAGAACTTGATGGACCTCTCCGGTGGGGAGCGCCAGCGCGTCGCCATCGCGGCCTGCCTGTCGAAACCCGCCGACCTCTACCTGCTGGACGAACCCTCTGCGTACCTCGACGTGGAACAGCGCGTCCGTGCGACGCGCGCCATCCGCCGCTACGCCGAGATTCAGGATGCCACCGTGTTGGTCATCGACCACGACACGTACATGATCGACCTGCTCTCGGACCGCCTGATGGTCTTCGACGGCGAACCCGCACAGCACGGTCACGCCGGACGCCCGAAGGGGATGCGCGACGGGATGAACGACTTCCTCGCCAACCTCGACATCACGTTCCGCCGCGACGAGAACGTGGGTCGCCCGCGCATCAACAAGCCCGGCAGCCAACTCGACCGGCAGCAGAAGAGCGACGGCGAGTACTACTACAGCTAACTCCTCCGTTTCCGTTTTCGACGGTTCGACGCGCCAGCAACTCGTCTTCGGGGAAACCGCCGACATCGACGCCTGACCACGGAACCGAATCTCTTTTTCCCCCGTCCGCGTAGACCCGAATAGTGATTTCCACGCTCTCCTCGTGGCTTTCGGCCTCCGACAACCGGGCGAAACTCTTCGCTGCCCTCGCGGTGGTTCTGTTCGCCACCGCCGGAGTCGGGGCGCTGACGGGACAGGACAGCCCCTACCTGTCCGTGGACGAGCAGCGTCCCGCGACGAACACCCTCGTCGCGTTGCAAGACTATCAGGACGAGGGACGCGCCATCGAGGTGAACCCCGCCGGAAAGATCGTCTGGGAGTACACCGAGGCGGACGACGTGTTCGACGTGGAAGCGCTGGGGAAGAACCGGGTCCAAATCGCGGTGGCCGACGAATTCCCCGATGAGGAGTGTCCGTCCGAGTATCGGGACGACGGCTACGATAACTGCGTTCGGAACTCGCTCCGGGTCGTGGCACAGGACACGAACGAGACCCTGTGGGAGTACTCGTGGTTCGACGCCAAACTGCACGCCCACGAACTCCACGACGCCGACCACTACGTCGTGAACGGGAAGGACCGCTGGGTGATGGTGGACATGGGCAACGACCGCGTGTTCGCCGTGAACCGCGACGAGGAAATCCTCTGGCAGTGGAACGCGACCGACCGCTACGATTTCCCGGAGGACATGGACGAGGAGGGCGACTGGACGCACGTCAACGACGTGGACCGGATTCGACCGGGTGTCTTCCGAATCAGCCTCAGAAACTTCGATACGGTCGCGGATTTACACGTCGAGAACGGGTCCGCTCGCCTCGAACCCGTCGTCGGACCGAACTCATACTCGGAATCCGGGGAGATCCTCTACGAACAGCACAATCCCGACACGCTCGGCGACACGCTCCTCGTGGCCGACAGCGAACACGACCGCATCGTCGAGATCCGAAACGGAACCCTCGTCTGGGAGTACGGCGGGAGCGGCGTCTTCGACTGGCCCCGCGACGCCGACAGACTGCGAAACGGCCATACGCTCGTCGCCGACTCGTACAACGACCGGGTGGTCGAACTGAACGAGAACGGCGAAATCGTCTGGTCGGTCGAAACAGGGTCACTTCCGTACGAAGCGGACCGCCTGCCGGGCGAAGGGAGCAACGGTCCGACCGCACGCGAGGCCGGGATTCCGAACAAGACTCACGAAACGTCCCCCGTCAACGAACGGGTCGCGTGGAGCATCGCGATGGCGAAGTACGTCGTTCCCAACAGCCTCGCACAGGAGTTGATCGTCATTCTCCTCGGCTTGGTGGCGCTCGTCGGCACCGTCGTCGAACGGTGGCGTTAGCGCTTTTTCACGGTTATCTCGATGGGGTTCGTCGGTTCGAGCGTCGTTCCCATCCGCAAATCGAGGTCGGCGGGCGGGGACCCGAACTCGACCCGTTGTGCGAGCGTCGCCAGCACGAGCCGAATTTCGGCGTTCGCAAAGCGCATCCCGATGCAGTGGCGCGGACCGCCGCCGAACGGGAAGTAGGCGTACTCCGGCAGGTCGGCTTCCATCGCGGGCGTCCAGCGTTTGGGTCTGAACGCCTCGGGGTCGTCGAACCAGCGCTCGTCGTTCTGAATCACGAACTGCGGGAGCGTCAGCGAGGTTCCCTCAGGAACCCGATACCCGTCGAAAACGACGTCCCGTTTCGTCTCGCGGAAGACGACGTAGGCGGGCGGGTAGCGTCGCAAGGCCTCGGTGACGATCTTGTCGGTGTAGTCGAGCGCATCGAGGTCGGCCATCGTCGGCGCGTCGCCGTCGAGGACGGTGTCGAGTTCGTCGTTCAGCTTTCGACGCACCCGCGAATGGGTCGAGAGGAGATACAGGCAGTAGGTGAGCGCGAGTGCCGTCGTCTCGTGACCCGCGAAGAGGAACGTCGCCATCTCGTCGCGGAGGGCTTCCTCCGACATCCTCTCGCCGTCCTCGTCCGTCGCGTGGAGGAGAATCGAGAGGAAGTCGTCGCCCGGGGGTTCGTTCCGGTGTTTCTCGATGAGGCGTTCGACCGCCTCGTCGAACCCCTCGATGGCGCGTCTGAACCGACGGTTGGTCGCGGTGGGAACCCAATCCGGGAGGAACGCGTCCACGGACCCCGCATCGCTCTTCTCGTTGATGGCTCGCGTGATGTTCCAGGTCGCATCACGAATCGGGGATCGTTCCCCCCGAATATCCAAATCGAACAACGCCGCCGAGAGGATTCGAAGCGTCAACCGCCGCATCTCCTCCTGTAGCATAATCGTCTCCCCGGTGGTCCACGAGTCGGCGGCCTCCGCCGCGAACTCGACCATCGGGTCGGCGTAGGTGGCGATGCGCTCGCGGTAGAAGGCGGGTTGCATCCTCGTGCGCTGACGTCGCCAGAACTCCCCTTCGCTCGCGACGAGGCCGTTTCCGATGAACTTCTCGCCCGCCTCTCGAATGAATCCGCTCTTTCCGAACTTCGACTCCTCCGTGACGAGCACCCGTTTCACGTGGTCGGGGTGGAGGAGCGTGCAAAACGGCTCGCCCGCCACGGAGTACGAGACCACGTCGCCGTACTCGCGGAGGCCGTCGTAGAACGAAAACGGGTCGCGGAGGAAACCGAGCGTGTTCCCCACGGCGGGATACGATTTCGGACCCGGTGGAAGCGGGTGGTCGTCCGGGCGCTCCGTCGGCGCGGTTTCGGGGGTCGTCATGGTTAGATGTCGGTTCGGCGGCCCGAAGCCGATTCCGTCGAATCCACTAGAGAATTTATAAGCGAAGCCGTATGTCCCGGTATGAAATACGTTCGGCTGACGCTTCGCCACCCGCGGGAGATGCGAAACCCGATGCGGTCGTTCATCATGGAACACGAGGCGATGGAACGGGCGGAACTGCTGAACTGGAACCTCTCACACCCGGAGCGCGATTACGTCCTCTTTCGAATCGTCGGGGAGATGGCACCGTACGCCGATGCGGTGGACGCGGCCCCGCTGATTCTCGATTACGAGTTGACGCCGCTGGACGACGGCTCGTTTTACGCTTCCATCGAACACGAAAAACGCGACGTTGACACCGACTTTCGCACCGCGTTCGCGGGGACGAGCATCCTCGTGATTCCGCCCATCACGTACACGAGCGACGGCGCGATGCTGATGGAGCTCGTCGGGAAAGCCGGCGACATGCGGGCCGTGATGGACGACGTGGACGCCGACATCGACGTCGCCGTCGAACAGGTCGGGGAGTACGACTCGCCGCGGGCGCGGTTGTGGTCGACGCTGACCGAGCGACAGCGGTCGGCGCTCGAAACGGCCGTGGATATCGGTTACTACGCGGTGCCACGCGAAGCGGGCGTCGAAGCGGTAGCAGAAGAGATGGACTGTGCGCCGAGCACGGCGTCGACGCACCTCCGAAACGCGGAGTCGAGGGTCGTCCGCAAACTGGTTCAGAGCACCTGTCGCTGACAGGTGCCACAGAGGTTCTCCTCCTTCACGTCCACCTCGCGGACCGTGGGCGAGAAGTTCATCACACAGCGGTTGTTGTCGCAGTGTTCGAGGCCGAGCGTGTGTCCGATTTCGTGGACGACTTCCTTTCGAACGCGGTCCGAGAAGACGTCCTCGCGCGGTTTCGTCGAGATGCCGCCGTCGGAGGAGAGGCCGTCGGTCGCGGGTTGGAGTCGATAGGTGGAGATGACGCTGCCGCTTCCGTCGAGATAGGCGAGACCGAAGACGTAGTTTCGGCGGCGATAGAAGAGGTCTTGGGGCGTGATGGCGATGTTCTTCTCCCCCGTGCCGACGCGACTCGCCAAGTCGATGAAATCCTCGGCGCGAAACTGGTCGCGGTTGGGGTCGTGAGACCCGGAGGGGATTTCCTGTCGCTCGTGGACCATCACGTCGCAGTCGTAAATCGACCGAAGGGCCGCTGAAGCCTCCCGTTTGACCCGTCCCGTAACGTCCCCCACGGGGACGATGTCAATCAACATGGCAACCCCTATGACCGGACGACCCATAAACATCCCGCCGTGGACCCCAAAATTCGCGACGGAATCGTCCGCAGTCTTGCCGATTTCCGGCGCGCCGTCGAAATCGGAATCGGCAATCGACCGGACGTCGCCGAGGGACTCGCCGCGTCCGGCGTGGCCGTCACCTCAACGGACATCGAACCGCGACCGGTTCCCGACGGCGTGGTGTTTCGTCTGGACGACGTGACCGACCCGGAGTTGGGAGTGTACGAGTCCGCCGACGTGATTTACGCACAGAACCTCCCGCCGGAACTCCACCGCCCCGCACTCTCCGTGGCCGAAGAGTGCGACGCCGTCTTCGTCTTCACGACCCTCGGCGGCGATCAACCGACGGTTCCGGTTCGGCGCGAGACGATTCCGGGCGAGACGCTGTTTTGGGCGCGAGAATAGGAAGGACGGGGACGATTATTCGTCCGGCTTTTCCGCAATTATGGTCTCCGCGGCGTGTTGGTGCGGTTCTCCTCCCGAATCGTCGTCGAAGACGAGTTCGCCCTCCCGCAGGATGTTCCAATCGTCGTAGTAGTCACGGAGTTCGCCGGGTTGGTAGAAGTGTTCGTTGTCCCCCCAGTCGGGTGCGGTCGGAATCTCGGGGTGGTCGACGAACGCGAACAGGACGTGAACTCCACCGTCCGTGGTCGCGGTCTTGAACCGCGCGAACTGTTTCTCGCGGTTCTCCGGACGGAGGTACTGGAGCGCACCGCAGGAGTACACGACGTCCATCGACGGGAAGTCGAGATCGTTGACGTCCGCACATCGCGTCTGGATGTGGACGCCGCGCTCCTTGGCGAGTCGTTCCGCCTTCTCCAAGCCGTTGGGAACCGGGTCCACCGCGAGGACGCCGTAGCCGTGTTCGGCGAGGTACACCGCGTCCCGACCCTCGCCGCTGCCGATGTCGATCGCGGCGGGTGCGGTGCGTTCGGGCGCGAACTCCAGTACCGTCTCGGCCAAGCCGTTCGGCTCCGTCCCCCAATAATAGTCGTCGTGGCCGTAGCGTTTCTGGAGTTCGTCGTGGTCCATGGGGTGCCGTTCGGAAGGGAGCGCCATAGGCGGTTCGCCATATCCCTGATACGCTCGGCGATTCGGCAAACCCTTATCGCCGCGGACGAACGCGATGGTATGAACGTGGACGCGGTCGTACTGGACATCGACGGGGTACTGGTGGACGTGGCGGACTCCTACCGGCGGGCGATAATCGAGTCCGTCGAACGGGTTCACGGCGACACCATCCCCAAGGACGCCATCCAGTCGTTCAAGGACGCATCGGGGTTCAACAACGACTGGGAACTCACCTACGCGGCGGCGCTGTACGTCCTCGCGTCCCGCGAAGGGCTGGACGAAACCGTCGAGGAGTTCACAGACGGCATCGCGGCGAACGGTGGCGGCCTCGACGCCGCCGAGGAAGTCGTCGCGGCGGAACTGCCCGACGACGCCCACGATAGGGTTCGGGCGGCATGGGACCCCGAAACGCTCCGCGACGTGTTCCAACAACTCTACCTCGGCTCCGACCTGTACGCCGAACTCGAAGGCGAAGCGGCGACGCTCGACACGCGGGGATACATCAACGACGAACCCGTCCTCCTCGGGTCCGAGACGGTCGAAACGCTCACCGCGAACTATCCGGTCGGTATCGTCACCGGCAGGCCGAGCGCCGAGGCCGACATCGCCCTCGAACGCGTCGGACTGGACGTAGCCGACGACCACCGATTCACCATGGACGATTGGGAGCAGGGCAAACCACATCCCCACGCCCTGATGACGCTGGGAGAGCGCTTCGACGCCGAGCGCGTCGTCTTCGTCGGCGACACCTTGGACGACGTTCGCACCGCGGTGAACGCCGACGGGACGGACCCCGACCGCGAGTATTTCGGCGTCGGCGTTCTGACCGGTGGCTTGACGGGCGAATCGGGTCGCCGAAAGTACGAAGGAGCAGGCGCGGCGGCGGTCATCGACTCCATCGACGATCTTCCGGCGCTTCTCGGGGGAAACTGATATCTTTCGGTCACGATTCTCCCGTATGGTATCCATCGACCGTCTCGTTCGTATCCTCGTCCTCGCCCTGCTGTCGGCGTTCGTCTTCAGCGCACTCTTCAGTCCGCCCGACCCGTTCACGCAAGTCGTGTTCGCGCCCGTGCTGTTCGTCGCCTCCCTCCCGGTCGCCAGTCTGGCGTCCGACGACCGGTGGACGCTTCGCAACCACAGCCTGTTCTTCCTCGTCGCGTGGGTCATCGGGTTCGCCGGACAACCGCTCATCCGCGGGCTGACCCTCGACGGCACGGCGTGGTTCGTCGCCACCGTCGCGTGGGTTGCCCTCGCCATCCTGTTCGCTGGATGGTTCACCTATCTCGGCCCGGCGGCGAGCGTTTCCCTGAAGGGACCGCCTAAGGAAGCAACAGGCGGAACATAACAAAGCCAATCACGACCTTCCTGTGATTCGATACAGCCACGCTGTCGAGCGTGGCCTTCGGAGAATCGTGTTTATGACGGCTTACACACTGCTACGCACCCAGCATCGCACTCGGAGGCGACCCGTTCGATGAAGCTTCGTCCGGTACTTATCGTCCTCCTCGTCCTCTCCCTGTTCGGAACCGCCGTCGCGCTTCCACCGCCGGGTCTGCCCGGCGACGACCTGCCGGATGCGCCGACGAACCATCACGACACCTACGCCGTCGAGCAGGGTGCGTCCTGTACGGAAGTCAGTCCGATTCAGGGCAACACGAGCGTCGTGGATTTCTACGACTATCGCACCCCGTACACCAATTCGAGCAGTTGGGCGTACGGCTACTTCGGGCCAAAATCGTTCACCCGCGACAACGGGAGCACGATGTTCCTGTATCAGGCCCCCAGCGGCGTGACCAGCCTCGTGATGATCCACGACCGGATGAACGAGACCCGAACCGGCGACAACAACCCGATGAGTACGGTGACGTTCGGGTTCGACGGCCTGCCGAGTTCCGGGCAGTGGGTGCTGATGGACGACACGTACCCGCACCGGGACGACCAGTGGTCGAGAACGCGCCTCGACTGGATATGGGCCGGGTCCCGCACGGACGGCGGCGTCTTTCGCGGTCTGTCCGGGGATTCCGAGATAACCGTCACCCCGTCGTGGAACGAGGATGCGACGCTCTACAACCCGCAACTCAAGCACGAACCGGTCACCTCGTGGGCGTTCCTCTCGGGAAGCGGTGCCAGTCCGAGCGCGACGGGACTCGACATGAACTCGCCCGTGACCGTCCACCCGGGGACGTGTGGTGCCTCGCTACAGGTGACGCTCCGCGCCGCGGGCACGGCCAGCGCCGGAACCCCGATCACCCTCGATGCGAGCCGGACGACGGACTCGGAGGGAACGCCGAAGAAGTACCGCTGGGACTACGACGACGACGGAACGATAGACGAGACGACGACACATCCGACGACGACCCACACCTACACGAAGCCCGGCGAACACGTCGCGCGGGTGACGGTCACGGACAGCAACGGTCACACCGCCAGCGCGACGACGCCCGTGACGGTGAAGCGAACCGAAGCGGACATCCACGTGACGAGCGCGTCGCTCGACCGAACGCAGGTTTCGAAGGGAAAGAAGGTGAAAGTCACCGCAACGTTCAAAAACACGGGCGACGGCGACGGGACGATTCCGGCCGTCCTCGCGGTCGGCGATTCGGTCGGTGACAGAAAACGCGTTCACGTCGCCGCCGGGGGGACGAAAACGGTCACGTACACCTACGAAGCGACCGCCTCCGGGAAACAGGAAGTGGCCGTGAACGGCGTTTCGGCGGGGACGCTCGCGGTCCAGCGATCGACCACGAATCAGGAGACGACGCACACGAAACCCGGCGACAGAACGACCCACGACTTACACGACTCCCAGTCGCTCCCGGGGCCGAACGTGGTGTTCGACCATCCCGGCGTGAGCGGGTTCGTCGTCGCGCTCTTGCTCCTCGGCGCGGCGTTCGTGGTCCGTCGGTAGGTCGACACCCCCTCGGTTCCGGCACGACGGTGACGAGGCGTTTTTAACCGTGCTCTCCATATCGCCCGCCAATGACGAAAATCCTCGTCGTGGACAACCACGGACAGTTCACCCATCTCGAACACCGGGCGCTTCGGGACATGGGCATCGAAACCGAACTCATCGACAACGACACGCCGCCGGAGGACATCGACGCCGACGGCCTCGTCCTCTCCGGCGGCCCGTCGATGGACGACATCGGCAACTGCGCGGCGTACCTCGAACTCGGGGTTCCGGTTCTCGGCATCTGTCTGGGCATGCAGGTCATGGCGCACGTGCTCGACGGCGAAACCGGGGAGGGGGAGTACGGTGGCTACGCCGACGTGAGCGTCGACATAACGAGCGACGACGATCCGGTCGTCGGGTCGCTCGCACCCGAAACTCGCGTCTGGGCCAGCCACGCGGACGAAGTGAAGCGGGTTCCGTCCGGGTTCGAACGAACCGCCACCAGCGACGTCTGCGGCATCGAGGCGATGAGCGATTCCGACCGCGACCTGTACGGCGTCCAGTGGCATCCGGAAGTGGCACACACCGAGGACGGCGAGGAAGTGTTCGAAAACTTCCAAAGCGTTTGTGAGTAGTATACTTTAACTCTCCGCGGCGTAGCCTTTCGCCCAATGACAGCGACCCAGAGCGACCTGGCGAGCCTGTCCCGATACATCTTCCGTGCGCCGCAGTGGTACGCGAGCGTGGGATTCGCGCTCCTCATCGCCGCGATCGCGGGTATCGGGGCCTTCGACTCGCAGTATATCCTACAGGACGCGTGGGAGGGGATCTTCTTTATCGGGATTCCGACGGTCGTCGCGAGCATCTTCACGACGCCGGTGGACCGCCGCCTCGGCGGACAGTTGACCTACAACCGGTCGTCGCTCCTCGCGCTGACGTGTGAAATCATCGTCGTCACCGTGTTGTCGATAGCGGGGACCATCTCGGCGTTCACGGGGATGGGCCAGCAGTTCGTCTTCGACGTGCTCCTCTTCAGCCTCGCGTCCGTCTTCGCCCTCCGCCTCCTCGTGGTGATGGCCGTTTCGCGCACCTCGTTTCTGACCGCAATCGTACCGGCGGGCATCCAGACCGGGGGCGCCGCCGTCCTCTTTTTCATCTACAGCGAGACGATCCGCGTCCTCGAAGTCGGCGGTCCGCTCGTGCAGGATTTGCTCGCCCGCGGCGACAAAGCCCCGGCCGCGTTCGGCGTCATCTCGCCGCGGGACTTCGTCCTCCTCGGCGTCGTCAGCGGGATGTACGCCCTCGGTGTCTACGTCTTTCTCGTCGTCATCGACCGACCGTGGCGACGCAGTCTCGGCGTCAGCGCGCTCGACTTCCTCCAGGGATTCATCGGCCACATCGCGGAGGGAACCCGCGAACTGGAGGACTTCTTCGAGCAGATGGGTCAGCAGGCGATCATCCCCGTCACCGTCCTCTCCTTTCGGCGCGAGGACGAAAGCGAGAAGGCGCGGTTCGTCCTGCCGATGATTCACCCCGGTCCGATGGGCGAAATCGGCGGCGGCAACCTCCCCCGACGGGTCGCCGCGGAGTCGGACGGGATGGCGTTTCCGCCCCACGCGACCGCCGGACACGACTTCAACCTCGTCACCGAGCGCGAAGTGGACACCATCCTCGAAACGGCGCACACCGCCTTCGAGCGAATCGAGTATAGCGACGACGCCAGTCGGAGCGTCAGAGTGCAGGAAGGGGACGCCAAAATCATGGGCCAATCGTTCGGGGACGACGCCCTCCTCGTCGCCACCTACTCCCCCGAGTTCGCCGACGACGTGGAGTACGCGGTCGGATTAGCCGCCGCCGCCGAAGCCCGGTCGGGCGGGATGGACGAGGTGATGCTGGTCGATGCGCACAACTGCAACAACGGACTCCAAGGCGAAGACATCGGACACGTCTACCCCGGAAGCGAGCGCTCGTTTCACATGATTCAGGCCGCGCGGGCGACGGCGGGCGAACTCGGAAACGCCGAGCGAGGCCACCCGGAACTCGGCGTCGCGTGGGACGAAACCGAGTGGACGCCCGCGGACGGAATCGGACCGCTCGGCGTTCGCGTCGCGGTGCTCGACGTGGCGGGGCAACGGACGGTGTACGTGCTCGTCGACGGCAACAACATGGAACCCGGCCTCCGGGACCGCATCGTCGCCGCCGTCGGGGCCGACGATGTCGAGGTGATGACCACCGACACCCACATCGTGAACATGGTCGAGTCCTCGAATCAGGTCGGCGGGGCTATCGACCACGACGAACTCATCTCCCTCGTCACGCGGTTGACCGACGAGGCGGCCGCGGACCTCGAACCCGTCGAGGCGGGCATGGCGAGCGAGTACGCCGACGTGACCGTCTTCGGCAACGACCGCACCGAGACGCTGGCGAGTCACGCGAACGCCGTCATCGCCATGGGTGCGGCGCTGGCCGGGGCGGTCATCCTCGCGGTGACGGCCATCAGCGTCCTCATCTTCTTCCTCGCCTGAGGCTGTCGGAGATATCGCAATCGAGTTTATCCACTTCTCACGCTTACCCTCACTCGGAGGGGAAAATGGCAATCGAAACGACCGAAAGGGGAGTGGAAAGGCTTCGCGCACAGTTGAAGGGAGAACTCGTCACGCCGGGCGACCCGGCCTACGACGAGGCGAGGGGGGTGTGGAACGGGATGATAAACAAGCGACCGGCGATGATCGCCCGTTGCGACGGCGTCGCGGACGTACAGGCCGCGGTGACGGTCGCGCGGGAACACGACATTCCGATCGCGGTTCGCGGCGGCGGGCACGGCGTCGCCGGACGCGCGGTGGTCGACGGCGGCCTCGTCATCGACCTCGAACCGATGCACTGGGTTCGGGTGAACCCCGAAACCCGGCGCGTTCGCGCGGGTGCCGGGGCGACGTGGGGCGACGTGGACCGCGAGACGCAACCGTTCGGCCTCGCGGTGCCGGGGGGCGTCGTCTCCGACACGGGTATCGCCGGACTCACGCTCGGCGGCGGCATGGGACACGTCCGCCGGAAGTACGGCCTCTCGTGTGACAACCTCGTCTCGGCCGACGTGGTGACGGCGGACGGCGCGTACATCACCGCGAGCGAGGACGAACACGAGGACTTGTTCTGGGCGCTCCGGGGCGGCGGCGGGAACTTCGGCGTCGTCACCGCCTTCGAGTACGAGGCCCACCCCGTCGGCCCCGACGTCGCGATGTGTTTCGTCTGGTACGACGGCGAGCGGGCGACGGAGGTCCTCCGGAAGTTCCGGGAGTACGCGGCCGACGCACCCGACGAGGTGAGTCTGCTGCCGTTCTACGCGTGGGTTCCGGACCTCCCCGAGTTCCCCGGGGAGTCGTGGGGCGACTCCTCCGTGGCGTTCCTCGGTTGCTACGCGGGCGACCCGGCGGACGGCGAAGCCGAACTCCGAACGGTCCGGGAGTTCGGCGAACCGGTGGTGGATTTCAGCGGGACGATGCCGTACGTCGAACTCCAGACGATGTTGGACGAGGATTACCCGAACGGGCGTCTCTACTACTGGAAATCTCTCTACATCGACGAGTTGAGCGACGACATCATCGACGCCGTCGTCGCCTGTGCCGAGCGCTGTCCGGTCCCGCTCTCGACCGTCGATATCTGGCAAGGCGGTGGCGCGCCCGCTCGCGTCGGCGAGACGGAAACCGCCTTCGCACACCGGGACGCGCCGTACGGTCTCAACTTCGAGGCGAACTGGGACGACCCGCGACAGACTGACGCGGCCATCGCGTGGGTGCGCGACTCCGTCGCCGAGCTGCGGGAGTTCCCCGAAATCCGCGGGCAGTACGTCAACTTCCCCGGACTCGAAGAGGAACCGTCCTCCGTTCCGTTCGGCGAGAACGCGGAGCGACTCGGGGCGGTAAAGGCCGAGTACGACCCCGACGGCGTCTTCCGCGCTCACGGAAACCTCGAACCGGGAATCTGAACGAAAATCCTATTCTTTCTGTACTCGTGACGGTATGTGTGCGACCTCTCAAACTAGCGCTTGCGTGGCTGTTCGCCTGCTTTCTCCTCACCGTCTTCGCGGCGGTTCCACTGCTCGCTGGTATCGTCGTTGGGTCCCTCGGTCTCGTCGTCTTCGTCGCCATCGCGTACGTCACGATGAAGACGCCAGTGTCGTGACTACCGTTCACCGTTCGATACCCCGAAAATCCCCCGTGTCCCCTTCGGAAGGTCCATCCGTACTCCCGAGCCTACTCCCCCCCAGCGTCTCCGCCGAGGGTTTTCGGGTCGCCACGTTCGGCGTGTTCCAGCGTACAATCGTTCGTGTCGGTCCGCGCGTTCTCCACAAGGGAGGGCGTTTACCACTCGATTGCCGCCGGTTCGCCCCGAGGGAAATGTCTCCCGGTCGTCGGTTGTCCCGACGAGTGACGGGTGGGCGGTTCAGCCCGGAAAACGCTGTCTCACGGCGCGAGGAAAGCGCGCCGAGTCCGCCGTTTTCGGCGGTCGTCCTCCGAGCGGGCCTGTGACTGGCGACGTATCACAGTAACTCAAAGCGCGTTATATCTTATAAGAATTCGGCTTGAATATGCCAGACATGGGAATGAACGTTACGCCGATTCTTCAGCTTCGGCGAACAGCTCATCGACCGCCGCGCGGGCGGCCAAGGCGGCGTCGTTCGCCACCTTTTCCTCGTCCCGACTCGCGTCCGGCGCGTTGAGGTACACGTCCACGTCGAGAACGCCCTCCTCGAACGTTACCGTCACGTCCACGTCCGTAATGTCCGACTGTTTGATTCGGTCGAGTATCAGGCCCTCGGCCGCTTCCGAGGCCGTCTGAACGACCGTCTCGTCGCTGACCATCGCTTACGCGCCGCCAGCGCCGCCGGGACCGGTCGGGCCGGACGGGCCACCTGCGCCGCCACCGAGCATCTCTTGGAGTTCGCTCTGCAGCTTCTCGAACTGGTCGCGGACGCGCTCTTCCTGTTTGTTGAGCGTCTCGACGCGGATTTCGAGGCTGTCGACCTTGTCATCGAGGTCCGACTGGGCCGTCTCGTAGTCGGTCTTGACGAACAGTTCGCCGACTTCGTGGAACATCGTCGCGTCCTCGTCGATGTCGTCGAGTTCGTCGAGCGCGTTCTCCGACTCGGAGAGTTGCGTCTCGGCCTGGTTCTTCTGCATGGCGACCTGTTGTGCCGTGTCCTGAAGGTCCTGCAGTTGCTCGAGCTTTTCCTGTGCTTCCGGTGGAAGATTACCCTGCATACCCGTTCCTTGTCGCCCGGACTGAAAAAGCCCCGCTTTTACGTTCGTGAGGGGACCGTTTCCCGTCGGTAATTCCGGCAAAATTCCTTTCCCCTGTTCCGTCGAACCGTCGAGTATGAACGTCTTCGTCGCTGGCGCGACCGGTGTGCTCGGGCGTGAACTCGTCGCGGAACTCGCGGCACGGAACCACCACGTCGTCGGCCTCTCCCGAGGCGCGCGTGGTGACGAACTCGTCGCCGATCGCGGGGGCGAACCCCGACGCGGGGATATCCTCGACGAGAAATCGCTCGCCGACGCCGCCGAGGGATGTTCGGCCCTGATTCACGCCGCAACCGCGATTCCGACGAGTCGAAAACCGACCGAGGATGAGTGGGTCAGAAACGATCGGGTGCGCGCCGAGGGGGCCAGAAATCTGGTGGCCGCCGCGGAGGAAGTCGACGCCGATAGGCTCCTCCTCCAGAGCATCGTTTGGGTCGCCCGACAACCCGACGGGCGGCCGTTCGACGAGGAGTCATCGCCCGACCCCGACCGTACGACGCGTTCCGCGCTGGATGCCGAGCGAATCGTCAGGCGGGGCGGCGAGGAAGGAGGGTTCGACGTCGGCGTTCTCCGATGCGGTTTCTTCTACTCGCCGGAGTCAGCACACACCCGGCAGATGGGTAGCGGCCTGCTAGACGGGAAGTTCCCTATTTTAGGCGGCGGCCCCCTCGGGAAACGGGATGCGACGCTTTCGATGCTCCACGTCGAGGACGCGGCGCGGGCGTTCGCCACGGCGGCCGAATCCGACGCGACCGGATGCTGGCACGTCACCGACGACGAACCGGTTTCGCTGGCGACGATGCTGACCGCGTTCGCGGACCGTTTGGGTGCACCGGAACCCCGGCGGATACCCGGATGGCTCGCCCGCCCGCTCGTCGGGAGACACTCGGTGCGCCTGCTGACGAAGTCGATGCCGACGACGAACCGACGGTTTCGGGAGACGTTCGACTGGGAACCGACGTATCCGAGCTATCGGGAGGGGTTGGACGAAGTGGTCGAAACGTGGCGAAACGACGGACTGCTCATCGCGGGTGGCGACGGCTACGAATGGCGAGAACAGTAAGTCGGGGACCGGTACGTCTCACTCGCTCTCGAAGAGAACTACGTCCTCGTCGTCCCCGTCGTCCTCGTCGTCCAGACAGAGGGGCACCGGCGGTCCCCAGAGATATCGATGCTGGCCGTCGCAGGCGGGACAATCGTACGTCGCGATTCCCTCGCCGTCGGCGACGCTCGAATCCCAGTCGTCGGGGTCGGTGTGTTCCGTGGCGATGGGCGTCATCGTCTCGGGGCATCGGATCTCGATGCGGTGGTCGCGGTCGAAGTCGGGATTGCCATCGTCGCCCTTCTTTCGCCCGAACGGATTGAGTCCGAACACGTCTATCGCCACCCGAGGAGGTCGCTGCGTTCCGATGTTCGAGGGGTACTGGGGACCGATCTCTCCTGCGGCACGATAGCAACCTAACGAACCCCACGAACACAAAGGCGTCGATGCGATTCGAAACGTTTCTGAAGAATCTAGAGTGACAGTTCCCCGACCGAATCGCCCGTCTCGGCCACCATCTCGGCGACCCCCACCAACGTTTGCCACGTGTTCAGCGCCGCACGGAGGGCGATGAGGTCTTCGGCCTCGACGCGAACGGAAACGGTCCGTCCGTCCCGTGCGACGGTCGTCCGCGAGCGGTCGTCGTCGATTTCGCCGATCTCCTGTCCGACGCTCCGGAAAATCAAGAGTGCACGCTCCTCGGAATCGTACTCGAAATCGAGAAGCGCGTCGTGAGACACGGGCGCTACCGGACGTGAACTTCCTTGACGTCGCGGCTACGCTCTTTCAGCAGGACGCGGTGTCCACAGTACGGGCAGCGAACGCCGCCGTACTCGTCCAGTTCGACATCCCGCTTGCAGCGCGAACACTTGTAGCTCATTCTTCGTCAGCCAGTGCGGCGCGGATGGAACGCTTGACGGTCTTTCCGGCAGGCGTCTGCGGGCGGTAGGTACCGCCGGCGAACGTGTAGCCACACCGACCGCACTCCCAGATACCCGTTCCCTGTCGGTCGACGGTGTCGTTACCGCAGTCCGGGCAGGTGTGGTTTTCGTTCATGTCCGCTTCGATTTCGGAGATGCGCTTGCGCGCGACGCGACCGTATCGCGCCCCGAACCGACCGGCGCTTCCGGTTCGTGATCGAGATTTTTCGGCCATAGTACCGGGAGATAACCCGAGAAGACTGATAAAGCCTTTGAGTTAGACCGGTGGTCGGGCGAGGGCGTACCCGACGACCAGTATCGCCCCGAGCAGTCCGAGTATCGTCATCGGAAACGACGTGAACTGTCCGGCCACGAATCCACCGCCCGATAGCGTCGGAATCGCCGCGAGGACCGCGTCGTAGCGTGAGGCCATGTAATTACATATAATTACGCAGGCCCAAAAGGACTGGGGCTGCCGAGAGAAGCGTGAGTGTCGGGTATCGAAACCGATCGGCAGCGGGAGACACGAAAGTTTCGGCCTCGTTCCGAACCATCCGTGCTGTCCGCCGTTTCGCGTACCGTTCCGTCACCCGCGCTTTTATTCCGTTTCCGACCGATTATCCCGACATGCATCGGCGAGAGTTTCTGCGCACTGCCGCCGTGGGGGGCGGAGCCGCGTCCCTGCTGGCGTCGGGGGGTGTCGCCCAATCCGAAGCCGACCCGTACCGGCCGCTCGGACACGTCGCCATCGAGGATGCGAAGGAAGCCGTCGTCGGAGACGACAGCAACACCGCCTTCGTCGCCACCACGGACGGATTCGCCACGGTGGATATCCGAGATCCGAAACGGCCGAAAGTGATGGCGGAGCGCCACGACCTCCTCGCCAACCACGACGGCGGCCCGCTGACGCAGATTTGGGACGCCAAGGTCGATGGAAATCGGCTTCTCGTCGCGGGACCGGCGAACCCGGTCTCAAATACCAAGGTTCACGGATTCCTGCTGTACGACGTGAGCGACCCGGCGAATCCCGAACGGGTGGCGTTCCACGAGACGTCGTTTCCGATTCACAACGCCGACTTGCAGGACGGCATAGCCTACCTCACGGGGAACAACGGGGATGGGAACCCGCTCGTACTGGTGGACGTGTCGAACGACCGGCCCGAAGAAGTCGGCAGGTGGTCGATGCTGGACTACGATCCGAAGTGGTCGGAGGTCGATTCGTGGGTGCGCACGCTCCACGACGTGTGGGTCCACGACGGGCGGGCCTACCTCGCCCAGTGGGACGCCGGAACGTGGGTCGTGGACGTGTCGAACCCGGAAAAACCCACGTACGTTTCGCACTTCGGCGGTCGGTCACGGAAGAAACTCGCCGCGATTCCCACCTCGCAGGAACAGAACGCCGTCATCGGCCTCCCGGGGAACGACCACTTCGTCATGACGAACGAGGACGCCACCCTCCTCGCCTGCGACAAGGAAGCGTGGGACACCGACGGTCCGGACAAAACGGGTCCCGGCGGCATCGACCTGTGGAACATCTCGGACGTGAAACGACCCCGAAAACTCACGACCATTCGGCCGCCCAAGACGGCCGACCCGAGCTACGACCTCGGCGCTTCCCCCGCAGCGTCGCTCCTCTCGTCCCTGTCGTCCGTCGCCGCCGACCTGTCGCCGATCGGCATCTCCTCGGCCCACGAGTGTCACGAGTGCGGACAGGGGAGTTCGGACGGCCAGTGGACCACGTCGCACAACTTCGATTTCGTCGGCGACCGACTCTACACGTCGTGGTATCACGGCGGCGTGAAGCTGTTCGACGTGAGCGACCCGGCCAAACCGAAGGAACTCGCGTGGTGGCGAAAGCCGAGCGAAGCCGCGTTCTGGACCGCCCAACGGGTCTCCGACGAGGTGTTCATCGGCGGGAGCATGGGACGCCACGGCGACGGCCGCGGCGGTCTCTACACCTTCCCGAACCGCGCGGGCACGCAACGAAATCCGCCGTCGCTCACGGGAGAGGGAACCACGAACCGGAAAACCATCGAATCAGGTGACGAAACCACCACCGAGTCGGACGGCGGCGTGGCCGCGACGACGGGACAACCCGGTTTCGAGGCGGGAATCGCCGGACTATCCATACTCGGCTTCGGCGTCTGGAATCACCTCCGGAATCGAAACTAGGGCGATTTTTCGGGACTAATTCGGCGGAAACCACGGGCGAGAACCCCAAGCTTACCATACTTCGAGTTCCTAGGGGTGAGTATGAGCGAGAACAGCGCGACGGAAACCACGGCGACCGAGGACGGCCTGAAATCGCGGGTCGAACGCTGGCTCACCGCCCAGATGCCCATCATCCAGATGCACGGCGGGACGAGCGCGGTTCGGAAGGCCGACCCCGAATCGGGCGAAGTGGTCATCGAACTCGGCGGTGCCTGCGGCGGATGTTCCATCACCCCCATCACCTCCCAGAACATCGAAGTCGAACTCCTCAAGAAGTTCGACGAGGTGGACGACGTGTCGGTCCGCATCGCCGACGACGGCACCAGCCAGTGGAAAACGGACCAAGCCGAGAGCGTCATGGGCATCGACCGCTCAGAGGGCGGCCGCGGTGGAGAGTTGAACACGCCGGGCGAGAACGAGCACTTCTGACCCACCTTTTGCTGTGGTCGTAAGCGGGGAGCGAACGCAAGCGCGTTCGCTCTCCGCCTTACTCCCTGGCAAAATCTGGACCAAAACCTCGGTGCTCCCTGCGAGGCGCAACGCGCCTCGCGGTCCGCTCCGAGTCCGCTCACTTCGTTCGCGGCGAGCGGCGAGCAATCCGCGGTTGTACAGAACGTAGCGTCCCGCTGACGGTGTAGTATCCGTTTCCGATGATTGCGTAAATGCCGTTCTCAGCGGCTGTGTCACCGGCCGTTTTCGGCGGTCGTGTCGAACGCTGTTTTCGGCGGTCGTGTCGCCTTCCGATACCCAACTTCACGCGCTACTTCGACAGCACCTTCTCGACGCTCGCCGCGACGCTTCTGGCTTTCTCGGCCAGTTCTTCGGAGATGTTTCCTTCCTCGACGGCCGCGTCGAGTTCGTCGTCGTCCACCCGCTCGACGGTTCCGTCGGGGCGCTTTACCACGTCGACGTGGAGATCCACGTAGCGCACGGAGCGGGGGAACAGTTCCACCGGCGTACAGACGTTGACGTAGGTCCCCTTCGATTTCCCATTTTCGCTCCGGTACGCCGTCGGATACCACCATCTTCCCTCCCTGAACTTCGTAATCGCTACGTCGCCGCGCTCTCGGGCGGTTCCGATAGCGTCGTACGTTCCGGAACTCCCCATCTCGCGTCGAACCGTGTACTTTCCGGACTCGGGGTCCGCCTCCGCGACGGTTCCCTTGCCGAGCGAGAGACACCGACCGTCTGGTTTCCCGTGATCGATGAACACCTCGTCGTCCGCGTCGGGGCCGAACTGTCGGAGGGTCGCGCCGGTCGGCATCCCGTCGAACGCCGCCTCGCTGTCGGCGTAGAGGTCCTCGGCGAAATCGACCGCCGTGCTGGCCGAGGAGTCGGCGGCCTTGATTCGGTGATGGCCGGGAAGCGTCGTCGTGACCTCACGGCGGGCCTCGTCCAAGGCGAACCGGGATTCGCGGCCGAACCACAGCCACGCCGTCGCCTCGGGTTCCGCGAGGGACCGCGTGGCGTCGACGTCCGGGTCGTCGGACAACGCGTCGTCGATGGTTTCGGCCCGTTCGACGGCCTCGGAGAGGGCGGCGTTCATCTCGTCCAGCGTGGCGTCGCTGGCCGCGTACTCCCAGCGGACGCCCCACTCGTCGGGAACCTCCGTCGGAAGCATCTCGGTCGTGCGGGCGAGTTCGCGCCTGCTGGCGTCGTCCGGCGCGCTGGCGACGACTTCGTTCACGCCCTTCGAGAGGCTAGCGACGCCGCCGAACACCTGCACATCGGTTCCGAGCAGGGTCCGGTCGCGCGACCACGGCGGTTCGGGGTCGTGGACCTGCACCCGAACGTGGTCGCCCTCGTCGATTCGACGGTCGAGGGCGCGGAACGGCAGAAACCCCTCGCCGCGGTCCTCGTCGAGGTCCACGACGGCACCGCTCCCGAGGGTGTCGCTGACGACACCGTCGAAAAGCGCTCCTCGGGGTGCCGGGTCGTCCCAGTGGAAGGTGTCGATGGCGGTGTCCGCCAACTCGTTCTCGATTCGGGCGACGGTTTCGGAGTCCCCGGAGATACCCGCGCCCTGCCTGTCGTCGGTCGTCTCGATCGCGGCGTCGTACTCGGCGGTTTCGAACGACTCGTCGAACCGTCGTCTAATGGGTGGCGAGGCCTGCACCACGTCGAACTCCTCGCCGAGGAGGCGCGTGAGCGCGGTGGTGTAGATGCCTCTGATTCGGATTCGACTCATGGCAGGGAGTAACACGGGCGGGGTTCGGTCGTCACGTCGAGCGAGAAGGCTTGCATACCCGCCGGTTGGCAGGGAGGGGTTTTCAGGATGACGAGGTTCGGTCGCGAAGAGATCAGTCGTCTGCGGGGACGGTTCCGGTCCAGTTCGCGTCGGTGACGCTCGAATTGGCGTCGGCCACGGATGGCGTTTCCACGTCCTCCGACGGGTCGTTCGATTCGGCTCGTTCGTCGGCAGCCGACTCCTCGTTATTTCGTCGTGTTGTTTTTTCCGGCGGTGCCGAGTACATGATTCCTCGACTGTGGCTCACGGGTGTCATGGTGTAGCGTGATGGGGGGTTCTTCTTATTAAGAGTGACCCTACAGGAATAATACGGCATATAATCACGTATTAGGAATCATAGGTCGCAAATGGCGAACGATTTACTCCATGGCTATGCGAACTCGAAACATGGATGAAAAAAGGGATCCGGTCGCTCGCGGGCTTGGCGACTCGGTCGACCTCTACGGAATCTCTACGTGGGAAGAACGAACGCGTCTCGATTGGTTTGCGACGAAACTGTACGGCGCGCTCGTCGTCTCGGCCCGCACTTTGATCATTCTCCTCGCCGCAGGGATTTTACTGCTACAGTTCGTGTTCGGCGGATTGGCGGTGTTGAGCGACCCGTGGGTGGGCGCGTTCGTCCTCCTCTCGGTCGTTCCCGCGTTCGCGCTTGCGGCCTACATCTGGTACGCCGACGTCACCATGTCGGAACCGCTACCGCTCCTGGTCGGGACGTTCCTCCTCGGCGTCCTGTTCGCCATGTTCGCCGCCGTGTTCAACTCCGCCCTGCAACCGGTGTTTACCGGCGTGCCGCTCTTCGGGGCGGTGCTCTACTTCTACCTCATCGTCGGTCCCGTCGAGGAGACGGTGAAATGGCTGGCCGTGCGGTTGTTCGCCTACCGAAGCGAGAAGTTCGACGCGGTCATCGACGGGGCGGTCTACGGGGCGATGGCCGGGTTGGGCTTCGCAACCATCGAGAACGCCATCTACATCAGCCAAGGCGTTCTGTCGTCCACGGGTACCGACCCGATTTTGAACGCCGGACAGACCGCCGTGTTTCGACTGTTCGCCGGACCGGGTCACGTCATCTACTCCGCGTTCGCGGGCTACTATCTCGGCTTGGCGAAGTTCAACCGCGAGAACGCGGGTCCAATCGCGGTGAAAGGCCTCCTCATCGCGGCGTTCATCCACGCGACGTACAACACGCTCGTCGGGTTCGTTCCCAACGTGATATCCGCCTTCTACCCCAGCGTTTCCACCGAAATCGCCTACATCGCGTTCGTGTTCATCTACGACGGGTTCTTCGGCTACCTGCTCTACCGGAAGATATCGCGCTACCGCGCCATGTACGCCGAGGCCGAGGAATCGAACGAGGAAGACGAGCGACAGGGAATCATCGAAATGGATGAGTCCGGCCAGAAGGAGAGACACGCGCCGTTGCAATCCGGTTCATCGGACGGGAGCGGGTTGCTCGACGAGGAGACGGGGAACGAACTCCTTGGAAACGACGACACCGACTTCGTGAGAGGGGAATGGATCGATTCCGAGAGCGGTACGGATGCGAGGGACGACGAAAGCGGGGAAAGTGAGGAAAGCGAGGAAAGCGAAGAAAACGAGCGTTCCGATGACGCCTCGACGTTCGACTTCTAGCGCTCGGCGAGGAGTTCTTCGGCGTACTTCGCCAGCACGTCCACTTCGAGATGTACGGGGTCTCCGGGTTCCTTCTCCGAGAGGTTCGTCACGCGCCGCGTCGTCGGAATGATGGCGACGGTGAACGTCTCCTCCCCTTTCTCCGCCACCGTGAGGCTGATACCGTCCAGCGCGACCGACCCCTTGTTCACGATGTACTGGCCAAACGCCTCGGGGAGGGCGAACTCGTACTCCCAGTCCTCTCGCGGCGATTCGCCGCTCGAATTCTTCGAGGCCCGTAGCGCCTCGCCATTTTCCGAGGCCCGTAGCGCCTCGCCATCCTCTCCAACTTGGCGCACGTCCACCACCTCGGTCGTCGTATCCACGTGACCCTGCACGAAATGGCCGTCGAGACGGGCGTCGGCCCGGAGCGCGCGTTCGAGGTTGACGACGTCGCCCTCCTCGATCTCCCCGAGATAGGTCTTTTCGACGGTTTCGGCGGCTAGAAACACCTCGAACGACTCGCCGTCGAACTCCTCGACGGTCAGGCAGGCCCCGTTGACGGCGATGCTCGCGCCGCCCTCCACGTCCGAAAGCACCTCGTCGGCCGCGATGGTGAGCCGTCGGCCGCCGTCCGACTCCTCGACGCGACGAACCTCGCCGACCTCCGCAACGATTCCGGTAAACATAACGGAACTGTGACGCTCGTCGGTTGAAAACGGTTCCGAATCCGGGTTCGAGGACGGCGGATTTTTGGTCGGTGGGGCGAAAGTACAGGCATGAAACTGGGCATCATCGACACCGTGAGCCTCGCGGCGACGCTGGTGTTGGCCCTCCCCATCGCGCTCTTCGGCATCGACCGCATCGTCGCGGGACAGGCCCTCCTCGGCGGTGCGTTCGTCGCCGTCGGCGTCCTCATGGTGCTCCTCCGCGAGAAACTGACGACTCCCTCCGACGTGCCCGCCAGCGCCGCACAGAAGGTCGTCGGCAAGGTCGCAAAGACCGACGACGACGAGGAGTAGGGCGAAACACGGCGATTCGAACCGGGACAGGCGACCGGAACTGGGAGGAAGGCTTCCGAGATGACCGCGGCTGCTAGGGACCACCCACGAACCGTTTCGGGAGAACCGCTTTCGACTCCCTCAGTTCAAGTCGTAAATATCGCCGTACTTCTCGGTCACGTAGTCGAGGAAGTACTCCGCCGTGAGCGGTTCGCCCGTGGCCTCCTCGATGAGTTCGTCCGTGGTGTACGTCTGGCCCTGTTCGTGGATGTTCTCGGTCAACCAGTCGCGGATGGGGGCGAACTCCCCTTCCCGAATGAGTTCCATCGGGTCGTCGATTTCGTCCTCGATGGTCGCCCAGAGTTGGGCGGCGAAGACGCTACCGACGGTGTAGTTCTGGAAGCTGGCGAAGCCGCTCGTCCAGTGGATGTCCTGCAAGCAGCCCTCCGAATCCGTCTCGGGGACGATGCCGAGATACTCCTCCATGAGTTCGTTCCAGCGGGCAGGGATGTCCGCCACGTCGAGGTCACCGGCCACGAACTCCCGTTCGATTTCGGAGCGGAGGATGATGTGCATGTGGTAGGTCAACTCGTCCGCCTCGACGCGAATCATGTTGTCCGTGAACACCTGGTTGGCCGCTTCGTAGGCTTCCTCGGGGGTCACATCCTCGAACTCCGGGAAGCGTTCTTTCACGGTCGGGAGGAAGAACTCCCAGAACGCCTCCGTACGGCCGACGTGATTCTCCCAGAAGCGCGACTGAGACTCGTGAATGCCCGAACTGCGCGACTGGCCCAGTGGCGTGCCGTAGGCGTCGTCCCGCAGGCCGAGTTGGTAGGTGGCGTGGCCGAACTCGTGAATCGTCGCGGTCAACGGATCCACGAAGTCGTCCTCGTGGAATCGGGTCGTGACGCGGGCGTCGTACTGCGTCCCGGACATGAACGGGTGCGGGGCGGTGTCGAGACGGCCGCGGTCCCAATCGTAGTTCAGCAGGTCGAGCGTGTCCCGACAGAGCGCCTCCTGGTCCTCCGAGTCGAAGGTTCCGGCGAAGGTGTCGACGGCGATGTCCGCGCCGTTCTCCTGCACCTCCTCGATGAGCGGAACCAATCCGTCGCGGAGTTCGTCGAATATCTCCTCGACGCGTTCGAGGGGGAGATACGGTTCGCCGTCCTCGAACATGACCCCGTACGGGTCCTCCTCGGGTGCGATGTGCTCCGCACGCTCGATGTGGAGTTCCCGGAGTCGGTCGAGGTACGGCGCGAACGTCTCGAACTCGTCTTCGGCCTTGGCCTCCCGCCACGCCGGTTGCGCCTCGCTGGACGTTTCCGATATCTCCTCCACGAGTTCGTTCGGGACCGAAACCGCGCGGTCGTACTCGCGGCGGATTTCACGGACGACGGCGGCCTGTTCGTCGTCCAACTCCTCGCCTTCGAGTTCGTCCAGCAGGTCGCCCATCTCGTCGTCGGTGAGCAGTTCGTGGGCGATGGACTGGAGCGCGGACAGTTGCTTCGCACGGGCGGGTGTCCCCCCCTCTGGCATTTTCGTCTGCTGGTCCCAGTAGAGAACCATGCCGGCGTTGCCGACGTTGGAGATGCGTCGCACTCGGTCGAGAAGGTCCGAATAACCCGATTCTTGTTCGTCTGTTGCCATGATAGATGAGTGCATCGGCAAACGGTATCAATGCACGGGTAGCGGAAACGGACAAAAAACGGAAAATCAGCGGCTGGAGTCCTACTTACTCCGCTTCCGCGCTATCGAGGATGTCCTCGACCGACTTCCCGTTCGGTTCGTTGTACAGCAACACGTCGAGTTTGAGCGTCGGCGCGCCGCTGACGAGGTTCTCCATGACGACGAGGCGCTCGCGGGCACGGCTCATGCCGACGTAGAAGACGCGGCGTTCGTTGTCCGTGAGGATCGGAACCGGGTCGGTTCCGGCGGTGAACTCGTCCACGCTGGGGACCTCGATACCCTCGTTTTCGACGGTCGCCGCCATCTGCTCGACGACCTTCTCGGTCAGGTCGGTGCCGATGAACACGTGGTCGGCCTCCCGACCTTTGGCGCTGTGGATGGTGCCGATGCGGACGCGGCTTCGGTCCATGTCCTGATAGCGGCCGCTGAAGAAGGCGTTCATGGACCGCTTCTGATAGCTCGTGACCTTCCGGACCATGTCCGAGGCGGATTTCGGGCCGGGCATGAACGGCGCGAAGTTCTTCACGAAGTCGGCGTCGAACTCCAGTTCCGTGAGGTCGTCCGCACCTTCCTTCTCCTTGCGCTCGTCGATGGCGTCGAACATCTCGTCGCGGTCGTTCGTGCCGAACGTGGATTCGGTCAACATGTCCGCGAGGCGTCGAGCCTGCAGGCCGTCGATGGGTTCGCCCTCGTCTATCCGCTCGACTGCATCGACGTACTGGTTCAGGCGGTCGGTCCACATCCGCTGGTCGGTCAGCGTGCGGAACGGGATTCCCTCGTCGATGAACTCGTCCACGAAGCGGAACATCTGGTAGCGAGCGCGGAACAGCACCATCACGGTGCCGTCGAACTCCTCGATGGTGTACCGGACGTTCCGCACGAGGTCGAGCATCGATGGGTTCTCCACGGCTTCGACGGTGCCGCCCTCCTTGCGCGGTTTGAGGTTCTTCTCCTGCCGTTCTTCGATGTGTCTGACCTCCTGCTGGACGACCTTGAGGACACGGGAGGGAAGTCGGTGTGAGGTGTCGAGGATGACGTCCTCGCCGCCCTCGCCGAGGAGGAGTTTCGGGTCCGCACCTTGCCACGCGTAGACGACCTGGTCGTCGTCACCCGCGATGAGGACGTTCTTCATGTGGCCCTTCCACTCCTCGTAGATGTCGAACTGGAGCTGCGTGATGTCCTGAAACTCGTCGATGACGAGGTAATCGACGCTGGGGAGGAGGGAGCGCTGTTTCACGCGTTCGAGCATGTCGGCGAAGCCGACGAGTCCCTCGTCGCCCTTGTACTTCCGCCAGCCGCGGATGGCCTCGGGAACGTCGAATCGGTCGTCGCTGCTCGGCCACGTCGGGGTGTACTTGTTCCCCTCCTGTGCGTTCGGGTCGATGTCCGGCGGGAGGCGGACCTCTTCGACGTCCCACTGGAACGGAACGTCGTGCCAGTCGGCGACCTGTCGTCGGGTCCGTTGGAGCCACTGGGAGGTGGCGATTATCTTGTTGCCGAGCGTGGTCGAACGGGCGGTTCGACGACCGGAGCCGCTGTACTCGTCCTCGTATTCCAGCCCGTAGCTCTCACAGAACTCCTGTTTGTCCTTTTCGCCGACGACGTCGCCGCGGGAGAGATTGAGAAGTTCGTAGGCCTTCGCGTGCATCGTACAGACGTTGCCCTGGAGGGAGCGCGGGTTCACGTCGAGTCGCTCCGCGAGTCGTTCGCGGACTTCGTTCGCGGCGGCACGGGTGTACGAAACCACGAGAAGGTCGTTTATCGTGACGCCATCCTGATCGAGAATGTCCTCTACCCTGTCGAGTAGTTCGGTGGTTTTACCGCTCCCCGGCCCACCGAACAACCGGGTCACTCTTGCATCCGTCTCTGCCATTGGCGTAGTCATTACACCAGCACAAGTGCTGGGAACGTATAAAACGACGTGAATCGGACTCGTCCCTCGTGACGCGCTTCGAAAGGGGTGTAGCAGGCGACCGTTCACATCCGACATCGGAGGAATTTGTCACAGATATGCCATTCTGAGGAGGCACAGCGGTCCCTCGACACCACATCGAGTGGGCGGGGTCGGAACGGCGAAGAAAAACGGCATCGAAAGTCGGGAAACGATTCGGGCCGGATACTCGAAAAGAACGGGTTACGGGTTCCAACCGCAGACCGTACACTCCGTCGCTGTCTGGTTATGAAGTCCACCACATTCCGGACACTGCTTTTTGTTATACTCCTGTTCCCAGTCTACTCGTTGCGTCTCGTGGCCGCGGTCTTCGAGGAACTGGTCGAACACGGATTCGTCGTCTCCGGTTGGTGCGGAGGCCATACATGCTATGCTAATGCACACCAAGCATATAACCCTAATGGTCAAACGGACCCACACGTAGCGTTACGTACGAACATCGTGGAAGTGAACGTCGAGAATTCGGTCGGCACGAAATCGGACTTCAGGGCTTCGGGTCGAAGTACCGGGCGAGTTCGGTTCCGAACTCCTCGGCCAAAACGCCGACCTCGTCGCCCGAGAGGACCTCGTACCCCTTCTTCAGCGTCGATTCGACGTGGACACCCAACGCGGCGTCGAGGACGGCGTCACTCCGGAGGAACGACGTCGCGCTCGTAAACTCGCGGTCGCGTTCGACCACGTACCGGTCGTCGTCGATGAACGGCCCGTACGCGTCCGAGTCGGCGTACTTCTCGTAAAACCCCGTCGCGTGAGCGCGAACGTGAACCGGCGGCCCGTCGTGGCGTTCGATCGTCGGGCGCTCGGCGACCGAGAGTTCGAAGAGGAGGACCGCGGAATCGTGGGCGAACAGGTCGGCCCGAAGCACGTCGAAACCGCGCCGCGAAAGCGCATCACTCAACCCCGAAAGCGACTTCTGGAGTTGCGGATACAGTTGGTCTTCGACCACGTCCGGCGCGCCGAAGCGAACCGCGACCGGATGCGTCCCGCGTTCGACGATGAGATTCCGGACTTCCTCGGGCGTGAGCGGGTCCGGCGGATCCGGGAAGAATACCGATTCGCGCGGAGTTTCGAGGAGGGTGCGAGCGTAGTGTTGCACCCGTGCGACGTTTTCGGCTGAAAGAACGGCGGCGACGTTCCGCTCGGGGTCCGTCGGGTCGATGACCACTAACGGATCGTCGAACGTCTCCGTTCCGTGTCCCTCCGGGTCGAACCGAACCGGCGGATGCCACTCCGCCGCCGCTTCGAGTACCTCCCGAAACCCGCCGTATTCGAGGACGAGGAGTTCCGCCAGATACCCGGAAAACCCCTTCGTCCGCAGGTCGCTTCCATACGCGCCGATTCCCTTCAGGAACTGCTTGAACAGCAACACCTCTCCGGCGAGTTCGTCGTCCAACCGCGCTTCGAGGTATTCGGTGTGGAACGGCGTGCGGTCCACCGCCGACTGGATGTCCGTGGCCGACGCGACGCGATAGCAGGGGACGAAATCCACGTCGAAGCCGTCGGATTGCCCCTTCACGTACGGATGCTCCGCGTACTCCTCGTGGCCGTCCGGCAGAACCGCGTGCCCGATTTTCAGTCCGAGCGATTCGAGTTCCTCGCGTCCCATCTCCGGCGGAAACCGAACGAACAGGTCGATATCCCGGTCGCCGCTCGTCCACGTTCCCCGCGCGGTGCTCCCCACCAGAATCACGTCGGCGTCGACCGACAGGTCGGCGATCGCCTCCTCCGCGCGTTCGGTCAGTTCCCGGGCCGCCGCTCGGAGACGCTCGCGTTCCTCCGCGTCGGGTCGTATCGTCGCTCGGACCGCCGAGACGACCTCCTCGAACCGTGCCATCGGGCGAAAGTTTTCCACGAAGGCGTGAAAGCGTATCGATGCGTCCGGATAAAAACGAAAGCCCTATCAAAGGACTCCGTCTACTTGGGAGTGCAGTCAGAAGCCGCCGTAGCTCAGTTGGTAGAGCACCTGGTTGTTACCCAGGTTGTCCCAGGTTCGAGCCCTGGCGGCGGCGCTTCTTCGATTATTCGTCTTCGATGAGAGCGTTCTTTCGAACCGGGTGACTCGTCGGAAACCCGGTACGCTAAAGAGGGATGCCAGATTACGATTGACTGAACGGGCCCTTAGCTCAGTCTGGTTAGAGCGCTCGGCTCATAATGACGTCTGTCGGGTTCAGACGACATGGGATACCGGGTGGTCATTGGTTCGAATCCGATAGGGCCCATTTCTGCCGAACAACTCGCGAGCACCGCGAAGCGTGTGCGAGCGACAGCGTTCGACAGAAATGGGGTTCCGGATTCGAAGTAGACCGGACGCACGGAACGAAGTGAGTACGTCCGGGCGTTGTTCGAATCCGATAGGGCCCATCCAGATTCTGGTTGATTCTGAGCCGACAGCTTCTCGCGAGACGGCGACGAAAGCCCGCCGGTTCCAAATCCGCAATGGCTAGTGGGGCCGCATCGGTTCCGTAGAATACCGCAATTCCCGCCTCGCTGCGAATGTCGGGGAAAACCGGCCGGTTTCGGCGTAGACGACAACTGCATATCCGAGAGAGATATATGGTATCATATGGCATCAAAAATGCCAACAGCGGAGGAGGCCGCTACCGAACGAACCTCCCCGCGGTACGAACCGTGGTTGGGCGCGATCATCGCCGGTCTCGCGGGCGGTGTCGCGATGGGGATTTTCCTGCTGGTTCTGAGCCCCGATGCGCTCACAACCGTAATCCCGGCGCTATACGGACAACAGGGTGCCGTCGCCGGATGGATAGTTCACCTGTTCAACAGCGCGGTTCTCGGGCTCGTCTTCGCCGCGGTCGTCTCCCTGACGTCGCTGCGCAGATACACCGACAGCGAATCCGCGACCATCGGACTCGGTGCCGCCTACGGCGTGGTCCTGTGGGTGATTACCGGATCGATACTTTTGCCGCTGTGGCTTCAGGCCGTCGGCGTCGCTGGCGCGCCATCCGTGCCGACGTTCGCGCTTCCCAGCCTCGTCTGGCACCTCGCGTACGGCATCGTCTTGGGCGCGGTGTACCGGTACGTCATCACCCTCTGAATGGTGACGAAACGCCCCCGATTTTCCACGCGTTCGTGGTTCTCACACGCCGGTCGTTTCGATAACATCACACGTCCGGCGTTTCGAGAATCGGCGGCACGCCCGCCGCCGTCACCGTCTCGCCGACGAGGTACGAGGAGGCTGGACTGGCGAGGAACTGTGCGAGGTCGGCAATCTCCTCGGTGGTACCGATGCGGCGCTTGACGCTCTCGCGGTCGATTTCGTCCGCGCTGACGCCCATCTGGCTCTCGACGCCCGGCGTGGCGACGAATCCGGGGGCGATGCAGTTGACCCGCACGTCGTCGTCGGCCAACTCGTAGGCGAGCGTGGACGTGAGGTTGATGATGCCGGCTTTGGCCGCGCCGTAGTGGCTCATGTGCGGCGACCCCTTCTGTCCCGCGACGCTGGCGAGGTTGATGACGACGCCGCCGCCGTTTTCGCGCATGCGTTCCCCCGCGACCTGCGTACAGTGGTACGTCCCGTGGAGGTTGATGTCCACGATGGTCTTCCAGCCGTTTTCGCTGATGTCCTCGAACGGGGCCATGAAACTCGCCCCCGCGTTGTTGACGAGGACGTCCACGCCGCCGAACTCGGAGACGGTGGCGTCCACGAGGGCGTCCACGGCGTCGCGGTCGGTCACGTCGCATTCGACGGCGACCGCCCGCCCCTCGCTGTCACTCCCCTCGATCCCCTCGGCGACGGGTTCGACGTTCTCCAGTTCGCGCGAGCAGACGACGACGTTCGCCCCGTCGTCGGCGAACCGCTCCGCGATGGTCTTCCCGATACCGCTCGATGCGCCGGTCACGATAGCGGTTTTGCCGGCGACGCTGAACTGTTCGACGGTCATGCGATTCCCTCCGCTGTCGGCCGCTTCGAAGCACGATTTTCCATCGGTAAGTACATCGTCTACTACACCCCCTCGTGTTAATAAATATGGGCCGTGGTTTGTAATCGTTGTCTCGGGTTCCGAGAGGGCCGGACCCATGACGGGGGTGCATGAGTGAGAAGACGGCCGAAACCGAATCGGCCGCGCCGCGCTACTCGGCGTCGTAGCGAGTCAGGTGTTCGACTTCGGCGGGGTCGAGGTCGGAAAACGCGTCTCTGGCGATGACCCGTTTATGAACCTCGTCCGCGCCGTCCACGATGCGGAACTGCCGGACGTTCTCGTAGAAGTCCGCGAGCGGGAGGTCCTTGCCGATACCGTTCCCGCCGCACGTTTGAATCGCGCCGTCGATGGCGTCCTGTACGACGTTCGCGGCGTACACCTTGCTCATCGCCACCTCGATTCGGGCCTCCTCGCCCGCCGCGATTTGCCGGGCGGCGTGGCGGACCATGGTGCGGACGGCGTGGAGCCGCATCTCGGTTTCCGCGACTTCGAACCGTATCGACTGTTTCTCCGAGAGCGGACCGTCGAACGCCTGCCGCTGGTCGGCGTACGCCTTCGCGATGTCGACGGCCCGTTCGGCCATCCCGGAGTAGCGCATGCAGTGGGTGAGTCGCGCCGGACCGAGTCGCCGTTGGGCGATGGCGAACCCGGCGTTCTCCGCGCCGAGGAGGTTTTCCTCCGGAATTCGAACGTCGTCGTACCTGATTTCCGCGTGGCTCATCCCCGTGACGCCGCCGCCGACGTGCGGGATGTCGCGGACGATTTCCACGCCGGGCGTGTCGGCGGGCACGAGGAAGATGGAACAGCCTTCGTAGGGATGGGCGTCCGGGTCGGTGAGCGCCATCACCAACAGCACGTCGGCCTCGCTTCCCTGGGTCGTCCACCACTTGTGGCCGTCGATGACCCACTCGTCGCCGTCCTTCGTGGCCGTCGTCCGGAGCATCTTCGGGTCCGAACCGGCACCCGGATTCGGTTCAGTCATCGAGAATCCGGACTTGGCTTCACCCGCCGCGAGCGGGTCGAGCCACCGTTCTTTCTGCTCCTCCGTCCCGACCAGTTCGAGCGTGTGCATGTTCCCTTCGTCGGGCGCGTCGACGCGGATGGCCGCCGGACCGAGGAGGCTCCGTCCGGCCGCCTCGAAGACGGGCAGCATCTCGCGGAATCCCATCCCCAGACCGCCGTGTTCCTCGGGAATCTGCGGCGCGTACACGTCGTACTCGCGGGCCGCCTCGCGGAGCTCGCGAACGGCGTCGTCCGAAACCGGTTCCCCGCCGAGGTGGTCCCGCTCGACGGGAATGACCTCCCCGCGGACGAACGCTCGGACGCGTTCGGCGACGTCCGTCCCGCGTTCCGGGTCGTCGTATTCCATACCCACAACCCCGGTTCACCAGTGTAAAAATATTTCCCCAGAGTCGTTACCCTCGTAAGTTCTATACCGGAGATGGACGTACAATCGACGTAGGAACCGCGCCGTCGGGGCGGTCAGCGGAACGTGAGAGCCAGAACCGTACCGACCGGCACCGACGGCGAGCGGAGAGGACCAATGACAAAAGACGACCAGATAGCGGGTGACAACGACTACTTCGAACGACTCGTCGATACGGACGCGCTACGGAACTACCTCGCGGCGGAGTTGGGGGAGGTCACCGAGTACGTCGTCTCCCACCACGCGGAGGGACACTCCAACGAGACGCTGTTCCTGACGTGGGGCGATAGCGAACTCGTCATCCGCCGTCCGCCACCCGGCGAGACGGCCGAGACGGCCCACGACGTGCTCCGCGAGTACCGGGTGATGGACGCGCTACAGGCCACCGACGTTCCGCTTCCGGCGACGGTGCTGGCCTGTGAGGACCGCTCGGTCATCGGGAGCGACTTCTACGTGATGGAGCGCCTTTCGGGGGACGTGCTCCGCGACGGGGAACCCGAACGCTTCGGAACGGCCGATGCACGGCAACGAATCGGCGAGGAGCTGGTCGATACGCTCGCGGCGATTCACGCGCTCGACTACGAGGGCGTGGGACTCGGCGAGTTCGGCCATCCTCCGGGCTACACCGAGCGGCAGGTCGAACGGTGGACCAAGCAGTTGGACTGGGCGTTCGAGCGAACCGCCGAGGAGCGCGCCGTCCCCGAACTGGAGGCAGTCGGCGACTGGTTGGTCGAACACTGCCCGAAGGAACACGAACACACGGTAGTCCACGGCGACTACAAACTCGACAACGTGATGTACGGGCCGGGGACGCCGCCGGAAATCGTCGGCGTCTTCGACTGGGAGATGGCGACGCTCGGCGATCCGCTCGCCGACCTCGGATGGATGCTGTCCTACTGGCGCGACGCGGGCGACCCGGAACCGGCGACCCCCGAACTGGTCGCCACGTTCATGGAGGCCGAAGAGTATCCGACCCGCCGAGAACTCGTCGAGCGGTACGAACGCGAGACGGGCATCGAGTACGACCGCGACGGATTCTATCGGGCGCTCGCCGTGTACAAACTCGCGGCGCTCGGCGAGATGTTCTACCGGCGCTACCTCGACGGCAACAGCGACGACCCGATGTATCCGCGGATGGAAGAGCGCGTCCCGGACCTCGCCCGGCGCGCCAAGGGGATTCTGGACGGCGACGAACCGCTGTGACGGGCCGAATCCTTGCGGAAGAGGTGTTAACACACGCAATCAAGATCGATGGGAGACAAACCAATAGATGAGGAATATCGGGCTTTTCTTTACAGAAATAACCGTCGCTCGGTGGAGTTAAGATAACGCGGGACGAAACGCTCCGACGTATGACAGGCACGGACATCGAGCGGGTGACGGTACTCGGGGCCGGAAACATGGGCCACGGCATCGCGGAAGTCGCCGCCATCGCCGGGTACGACGTCACCATGCGCGACGTGGAGGAGGGGTTCGTCGCTGACGGGTACGAGAACGTCGAGTGGAGTCTGGAGAAGTTGGCCGGGAAGGGACGACTGGAGGAGTCCGCCGCGGACGTGCTTGGGCGCATCGACACGACCGTCGAGTTGGAATCTGCGGTCGCGGACACCGACCTCGTCATCGAGGCAGTCCCCGAGCGGATGGACCTCAAGCGGGAGGTGTTCATCGACCTCGACGAGTTCGCGCCGGACGGCGCGATACTGGCGTCGAACACGTCCAGTCTCAGCATCACCGAAATGGCCGGTGTGACCTCGCGCCCCGAGGACGTCGTCGGGATGCACTTCTTCAACCCGCCGGTGAAGATGGACTTGGTCGAAGTCATCTACGGCGACCGAACGAGCGACGACACGGCTGAAGCGGCCTACGAGTTCGCACAGTCGCTCGGCAAGACGCCGATTTACGTGCGAAAGGACGTTCGCGGGTTCGTCGTCAACACGGTCCTCGGCCCGTTCGGCGACGAACCCGCGTGGATGGTGTCGAACGACGAGGCGACGATACGCGAGGTGGACGCCGCGATGGTCCACCGACGGGGGTACCCGATGGGGCCGTTCGAACTCATGGACCTCACCGGAATCGACGTGGGCTATCACGTCCGGAAGGAGTCGGGGCGGGCCATCCCGCCCATCATGGCCGAGAAGGTCGAAAACGAGGAACTCGGCAGGAAAACGGGGCGAGGATACTACAATTATGAGGGAGGAGAGACGTCGGAGATGTCTCAAGCGGACGGCGAAGCCGTCGACGGAGCGGGAGTCAACTACGAACCCGGCGACGGCGAGGGATTCGACACCCTCCGAATCGAGGCGCGGATGGTCAACGAGGCGGCGCGCCTCGTAGGGGAGGGCGTGGCCCGACCCGACGAAATCGACACCGGCGTCCGCCTCGGACTCGGGTTCCCGGAGGGCATCTGCCGACGCGCGGACGAAATCGGCCTCGATGTGATTCTCGATAAACTCGAAACCCTGCGCGAGGAGACAGGCGACGACCGGTTCGAACCGGACGACTACCTCGTCGAACTGGTCGAGGCGGGAACGACCGGCGAGGACACAGGCGCGAGATTCCACGAGTACGGAAACGACGGCGACGGACCCGGCGACTACCGCTTTTTGAACTACGATCTCACAGAAGACGGACTGCTGGCGGTAGAACTCGACCGCCCCGAGCGGATGAACGCCCTGTCGGCGGACCTCTTGGGCGAAATCGACGACCTGCTCGCGTCGGTCGACGTGGACGAGGTTCGGTGCGTGACGTTCGACGGCGCCGGCGACAGGGCGTTCAGCGCCGGGGCGGACATCGGCGGGTTCGCGGACGCCACTCCCACGGACTTCATGGATGTGACGCCGACGTTCGAGACGGTGAACGACTTCGAGCGCCCGACGATTGCGAAAGTCGACGGCTACTGTTTGGGCGCCGGATTGGAGTTGGCGCTCGCCTGCGACCTCAGAATCGCCACGGAAGGGTCCGAGTTCGGATCGCCGGAGATCCGACTCGGCCTCATCCCCGGCGGTGGGGGCACCCAGCGCTTGCTCCGGTTACTCGGCGAGACGCGGGCGAAGGAACTCGTGTTCCGGGGCAACCGCATCGACGCCGACCGTGCGGCGGAGTGGGGCCTCATCAACCGCGCCGTCCCCGACGACGAGTTCGAGAGCGTCGTTTCCGAGTTCGTGGACGACTTGCTCGACGGGCCGCCGATCGGACTCAAAGTGGCGAAGAAGGTGATGAACGAGGGCGAAGACGCGAGCCTCGACGCCGCGCTCGCCATGGAGAGCCAAGGGTTCGGGCTTCTCATGGGAACCGACGACGTGCGCGAGGGGACCGCCGCGTTCCGCGAGGACCACGACCCCGAATTCATGGGGGAGTGACGTGGCGCTCTCGTTCGAAGAACTGGACGTCGGCCACCGGGTGACGACACCCTCGCGGACCATCACCGAGGCCGACGTGGTCAACTTCGCGGGCGTGAGCGGCGACTTCAACCCGCTTCACACCAGCGAGACGGTCGGGGAGGAGTCGGACTTCGGGGAGCGAATCGCCCACGGGGCGCTCGTGTTCTCCGCGATGACCGGCCTCGCACAGCGGGTCCGCGACCGCCGCGCCGAAGTCGTCGCCTTCTACGGCGTGGACCGACTGCGCTTCACCGCACCGGTTCGCTTCGGCGACACGATTCACGTCGCGTTGGAGTTGCTGGAGAAGGAGCGAAAGGAGCACCCGACCGCCAGCGGTGTCGTTCGATACGACGCCGAAGTTATCAATCAGCGGGACGAGGTCGTGCTGTCGTGCGAACTCCTCTCGCTCGTTCGGTAGACGAGCCCGCTATTTTCTGTACTCGTCGTCCAACCCCTCGAATATCTCGGGGTCGGTGCGGAACTTGAGGACGTTGTGAACAACCGAGTTGCGGATGTTGTCGATGACGTCCCCGTGTTCCTTGTAGAACTCGTGAATCCAGCGCGATTCGGCCTCCCTGTTCGGGAACATCATCACCGTCTTCCACTGGTACTCCCCGTCCGAGAGGAAGTAAAACAGCGTGTTGGGGTCGTCGCGGATGTACTCCATCGCGGCGCGCCAACTGTCCGCGAAGTGCTCCGGGTTGAACTTGAACTCGAACAGGCCGAAGATGTAGTACTCCTCGTTCGGGATGATGGCCTCGCGGAACACGCCCTCGTTTCGCATCTCCCGAATCGACTCGCTCACGGTGACGTGCGAGACTTCGATGTCGTACTCCTCCGCGAGGATGGTCGTGAGTTCGCGCGAGGACAACTGCGGGTTCCGCGTCAACTCCCGCAAAATTGCGATGTCCCGCTCCTTGAACTCCCAGTTCGGAGCGTCGGTCGTGTCGGTCATAGTACTCCTTCCCGAGACCGGTTTATCAGCGTTCTCCTTCGAAGGGAACGATGATGGTCGATACTCGGACCTCGGCAGTTCCCTCGAACATTCACGATCAGCACCAGTCACCCACGATCAGTACCAGTAGCGGTCAGCGCGCGGGAGCGAGTGCAACGAGCGGCGCGCGAGGGACGAGCGAAGCCGCGCTGAGCGAGGAGGCTGGGGAGGGGGGAGGGCGGAGGGTGCGGTTGCGGTCTCATTGACGTCTGTTACTGCTTGCGTTCTCGTTGTACCCTCTTGTGGTGTCCCAGCGGCTGTGAGGTAGTCACCATCGACGTCTGTAATTGCTCGCGATACCTCGCGTTACCGTTGCAACTACTGTGATGACGTCCTCGAAAGCCCCCGAACGTTCGCGGTCGTCTGAAGACGTTCCTGCTCGCTTCGCTGCGCGGGCTGCGACTTCCGCGGTCACACTCACTTCGTTCGCGTAACCGCTGCATGGGATATCTGCGCTCTCCGCACAATTCGCGCGGATAGTGGCCCACACAGACGACTAAACTTCGCGCGAACGCCCGGCCCCTTTCAGTCCCAAACCCACACACCGCTTCCGCACAGCACCGCGACAGCCACGTCCTCCCCAACCGATTCCTCCCATCGTCGCGTTGCTCCTCGGTCGTCATCCCTCGCACGCTTCACCGAGACGGCTCGAACGACGAGTTCTCGCCGCCTCGTCAGCGCGCGCCACGGCAGCTAAATGAATCGATGCAATTCACCAGTCGGTTGGCCGGAAGCCTTCCACCCCGCGAAAGTCCGATATCGACCGTGTTAGAGCAGGTCGTCGGAGATGATGTTCTTCTGGATTTCGCTGGTTCCCTCATATATCTTGGTGATGCGGGCGTCGCGGTAGTACCGCTCGACGGGGTGGTCGGTGACGTAGCCCGCGCCGCCGTGGACCTGAATGGCCTCGTCGGCGACGTCGACGGCGTGCTCGCTGGCGAAGAGTTTCGCCATGCTGGCGAATCGGGTCGCCATCCGGTCGTCGCCCTCCTCGACGTGGGAGGCGGCGCGGTAGGTGAGCGACCGGGCGGCTTCCACGTCCGTCGCCATGTCGGCGACCTTGTGCCCGATGGCTTGGTAGTCCTTGATGAGCCGTCCGCCCTGCTCGCGCTCTCCGGCGTAGTCGATGGATTCGTCCACGGCGGCCTGCGCGACGCCGACGGCCTGCGACGCGACGCTCACGCGACCCGAGGCGAAGAAGTTCATCAACTGGTAGAACCCCTCGTTCTCCTCGCCAATGACGTTCTCCGCGGGGACGCGCACGTCGTCGAGGACGATTTCCGCGAGGTCGGAGGCGCGGATGCCGAGTTTGTTGTCGATCTTCGTCGGCTCGAACCCGTCGGTGTCGGTGGGGACGAGAATGGCGCTGATGCCGCGGTGGGGCGGTTCGGCCTCGGGATCCGTCTTCGCCATGACGACGGCGACGTCGGCGACGGTTCCATTGGTGATCCACATCTTGTTGCCGTCGATGACGTACTCGTCGCCCTCCCTTTCGGCAACCGTCTCGATTCCCGCGACGTTCGACCCGTGGCCGGGTTCCGAGATACAGCTACAGCAGGCGGACTCGCCGTCGGCGATTCGCGGGAGCCACTCCTCCTTCATCCACTCGTCGCCGAACTTCCGAATCATGTTCGAGCCGAACCCGCGACTGCCGATGGCGCTCCCGATACCCGCGTCGGCCCGCCAGAGTTCCTCGGTGACGATGATGGACGAGAGGGTATCCATCCCGGCCCCGCCGTACTCGACGGGGATGCCCGGAGCCACGAGGTCCAGTTCCGCCGCCTTCCGTACGAGGTCCTCGGGATACTTCTTCTCCTCGTCGTGTTCGCGGGCGACCGGCGTGATTTCCGCCTCGCCGAACTCCCGGACCGCCTCGCGTATCGCGCGCTGCTCGTCTGACAGTCGAAATCCCATATCCGACATTTGAATTCCAATAAAAAGAGTCTTCGGCATTTGTGTGATTGCTGTTAACCAAAATCGCCAAGAATCCGTACAGTTCGACATGAACCCACCGTCGGGAGAATCGAACGACGATCACGGCGAGCACGGCGAATACGGCGAACCGCGTGCTACACGTCGTTCGCCGGGACTCGACAGTTTAAATTCGGCGACGTGTGATAGCCTGTAACATCATGAGCGAGACACCGGACGGTCCGTTGGTGGGGAGGGACATCGAACGGCGGGAGGATCCGGCCCTCGTGACCGGGCGGGCGACGTACACCGACGACGTGCAGGCGGCGGACGGTACCCATCTCTGCTTCGTTCGGAGCAGATACGGTCACGCGACCGTCGAGGGAACCGATACGGAGGCGGCCGAGTCGATGGAGGGCGTTCTCGGCGTCTATACATGGGAGGATATCGAGGCGTCGGATTCGCCGGGTGTCATCCCGGTCAGGGCGGGGATTCTCGACCACGAGATTCCGGGCCATCCCGTCCTCGCTCGGGGGCGAGTGCGATATCACGGGCAACCCGTCGCCGCCGTGATCGCCGAGGACCGGTACGTCGCCCGAGACGCCGCGAACGCCGTAGACGTCTCCTACGACCGTCTCGATACCGTCACGGATCCCATCGAAGCGACCGACGATGACGCTCCGAGAATTTTCGACGGCGTCCCCGGAAACGTCGTGACCGTCACGGAGATGGGCGATGCGGACGCCGCCGAGGAAGCGTTCGAGGACGCGGACCGAACCGTCGAAGTCGAGTTGGAGAACAACCGCCTCATCGCCAACGCGATGGAACCGCGGGCGGCGCTCGCGGAGTACGACGAGACGGACGACTCGCTGACCGTCACGATGACGAGTCAGTCGCCCCACGGCCACCGCGGAAAGCTCTCGACCACACTGGGAATCCCCGAGAACCGACTCCGCGTCGTCGCGCCGGACGTGGGCGGCGGGTTCGGACACAAGGGCCACCATCACCCCGGCGAGGCGATGGCGGCGTGGTGCGCCCGCGAACTCGGACGCCCCGTGAAGTGGACGGCCACGCGCTCCGAGAACTACCTCGCCGGGGCACACGGACGGGACCACCGCACGACCGCCGAACTGGCGTTCGACGACGACGGAACGATTCGCGGCATCCGGGCCGAGACGCACGCCGGTATCGGCGGCTACGGACTCGGCGTCAGCCCCGCGCTTCCGGGGTGGTACGGACGCCTGCTGGCCGGGCAGTACCGAATTCCCGCCATCCACTGTCGAACCCAGAGCGTCCTGACGAACACCGCACCCGTCCACTCCTACCGGGGAGCGGGCCGCCCCGAGGCCATCTACGTGACCGAGCGACTCGTGGACCGTGCGGCGCGGGAGTTGGATATCGACCCCGCCGACTTCAGACGCAGGAACCAGCTTTCGCCCGAGGAGTTCCCCCACGAAACCGCCGTCGGCGCGAACTACGACAGCGGGGAGTACGAAACCGCCCTCGCTGAAGCGCTCGACGCGGTGGACTACGACGCGCTTCGTGAACGACAATCGGACGAGCGTGAGCGTGAACGGAAGCGGGAGCGAGCAGGCGACGGCGGCGACGATCCGTACCTCGGAATCGGGGTCGCAAACTACGTCGAATCGACCGGCGGCGGGTTCGAAAGCGGCGTCGTCCGCGTCCATCCCGACGGCGGCGTTACGGTCTACGCCGGGACGCACTCCCACGGCCAAGGCCACGGGACGACGTACGCCCAAATCGTCGCCGACGAACTCGGCGTGCCGTACGACGACATCGACGTGGTGGAGGGAGATACGGAACGGATTCCGACCGGTACGGGAACGTTCGGCAGTCGAAGCACCATCGCGGGCGGGAACGCCGTCGCCGAGAGCGCGGGCGAGGTGGCCGAGAAGGCGCGACGCATCGCCGCCGACCGCTTGGAGGCGGCCCCCGAGGACGTCGAACACGAGGGCGGCGAGTTCCGCGTCATCGGCGCGCCGGACCGCTCGATTGCCTTCGAAACGGTCGCGGACGCGGCGTACGGCCGCGGACTCCCCGAAGGCGAGTCCGCTGGACTCGAATCGACTACGTTCTACGAGCAGGACGGGACGGCCTACGCCTTCGGGACGCACGTCGCCGTGGTGGCCGTCGATCCCGATTCCGGCGAAATCGACGTGGAGCGGTACGTCGCCGTGGACGACTGCGGCGAGCAGGTCAACCCCCGAATCGTGGAGGGACAGGTCCACGGCGGGGTCGCGCAGGGACTCGGACAGGCGCTCTACGAGGAGGCCGTCTACGACGACGCCGGGACGCTCGTCACGGGGTCCCTGCAGGACTACGCGGTTCCGAAAATCACCCAACTCCCGTCGATGGAGACGCGGAGTACGATAACGCCGAGTCCGACGAATCCCCTCGGCGTGAAGGGAATCGGCGAGGCCGGAACCATCGCCGCGCCGCCCGCGATGGTCAACGCGGTGTTGGACGCCCTCGAACCGTTCGGCGTCGAGGAGATAGACATGCCGCTGACCCCCGAGCGCGTGTGGCGAACAGTTCAAAATGCGAAGTGAGGTCGACATCGTCACTCGCTACGGATTGTATTTGGGAACGTCTGAATCGCAACTACTGGGAAGCAGCCCTCGAAAGCCCCCGCCCGCTCGCTGACTTGTGGTTGGTATTGCCGTGACTGCAACTACAGACGTCACGCAGAAATCACGTCACCTTTCTTCCCCGTATCACCGGAGTTCTCGCAGGTCGTCGGTCGTATCGACGTCGACCAAGACGCCGGGGTCGTCGGTTTCGACCAACGCGGAACGGTCCCCGTGGAGCAGGATTTCCCGTCCGCCCATATCGCCCTCGACGTCCGCCAGCGCGTCGAAGTGGCGAGCGTCGAAGAGGACGGGGTTGCCGCGCGCGCCGTCGAACGCGGCGGCGAGGGCGTCGCCCGCACCCGCCCGATACGCGGCGACGAGGCGGTCGATACTGGCGGGACTGACGCGGGGCATGTCGCCGAGCGCGAAGACGATGGCGTCGTACTCGCGGCCCCACCGGACGCCGCGCCGGACGGACGTCGCCTGTCCGCGTTCGGCGTCGGGATTCACGAGCAGGGAGACGTCCATTCCGGAGAGTGCGTCGGTGACGGGGCCGTCATCGGCGGCGACGACGGCCGCGACGGCGTCGAGTTCCGCGGCGTCGAGGAGGCCCCGAGCGGCGTGACGGACGAGCGGGGCGGAACCGGACGGTTCGGACTCGGAGCCGACGGAATCAGAACCGGAATCGAGGGATTCCGAATCGGAACCGGAACCCCCGGAATCGAGCGGAGCGAGGAGTTTGTTCGCCGGGCCGAACCGGGAACTCGCTCCGGCGGCGAGGAGGACGCCCGCGACGGACGCGTCGGGGCGAAACGTGGTATCGAACGGCGGCGCGACGACCGGAAGCGTCACGTCACGACCTCCGTGGGGACGAACCGAACGGACTCGCCGGAGTTGAGCGCGGTGCGGATACGGAGGTAGCCGTCCATTCGAAGCACCCGGGCGCAGTCGGCGAGGATGCGCGGTGAGAATCGCTCGCCGTAAATGGGAACGGAGGAGTCATCGTGGCCGAGCGGAACGAGTTCGTCGCCGCGACGCTCGACGGGGACGACGTATTCGGTATCGCGTCCGGGGAGTTCGAGGTCACACGCGAGGGTCGCGTTCTCGGTTCGTTCGTCGGTCGCGCCGGTGAGGAGCGCGCGGCACGCGGAGACTGCACCGAGGAACGCGGCGACCGGTTTGCCGGGGAGCGCGACGGCGACGGTGTCGTAGTCGTCGAGCGTCGCCACGCGGACGTGGCTTCCGGGGCGGACGTCGATTCCGTCCACGACGATGTCGCCGAGGTCGGCGAGCGTGCGGCGGACGTGGTCGCGCGCGCCGCCGCCGGTCCCGCCGCTCGTCAGGATGACGTCGGCCGCCGCCGCGTGGCGCTCGATCGCGTCACGAACGGCCCCGGGGTCGTCGGGCACTGGATCGACGACCCTCGCGTCGTGTCCCCACGATTGGACGAGGGTGGCGAGCATCGGCGAGTCGCGGTCGGGTTGTCGGTTCTCTACCAGTTCGGTTCCGGTTCCGAGGATACGGACCGAGAGCCGTTCGAGGACGGAAACGGTCTCGAATCCGAGGTCGGCGAGCAGACCCGCGTCGGGCGCGCTCAGTCGCTCGCCCTCGGGAATGACCGTCTCGTCGGCGGTGGCGGTCGTTCCGCGTCGGAAGACGTTGCGGCCGTGTTCGACGGGTGGGCCGTCGAGCGTCGTTTCCCGAGCCTCTCCATCGTCGGAATCACCGTCGTCCGTGATCGCGCGTTCGCGTTCGAGGACCGCGTCGGCGCGGGCGGGGAGCGGCGCTCCCGTGGCGATTCTGACCGCTTCGCCGGACTCCATCGAGGGCGGGTCGTCCTCCGCGCCGACCTCGCCGACGAGACGGAGGGGATAGGCGTCGGCGGCGTTGAACGCGAATCCGTCCATCGTCGCGCGGTCGCGCGGCGGAACGTCGGCGGGTGCGACGACGGGTTCCGCGAGGACCCGCCCGCCGATTCGTTCGGGGCCGACTTCCTCGTGGGGAAGGGTGTCGAAAAGCGTGTCGCGGGCGTTCGTGACCCGTTCGAGCGCCGTCCATCGTGAAACCGGATGCGTCACACACGAATCTATGCCACGTCCTGACAAAGGCGTTCCCCCGGAGGGAAACGGATCGAGTACCCAATTTGGGGAAAGCCTTATTGCGTGATCCCTAATGATTACGTGTGACAGATGATGCCAACTATCATGACGACGAGAGGACAGTGATATCGCGTGGAGTTCAGCGATACCTTCGAAATCGAGGACACCACTCCCGAGGAAGCATGGCTCGCGCTCTCCGATCCGGTGATGATAAAGGAGGCGCTACCTGGCTGCCAGTTCCTCGTCCGCGTGGACGACGACGACCCAGATTTCGACGCGCTCAGGGAACAGACGGCGGACGATGAGGACCCGCCGACGCTCCCCGAGGCGGACCCGGAGGACATCGCGGAGCGAGCGTTCGAGGAAGGGGCACACTACGCGGCACTGATGGAGATCGGTGTCGGAAGCGTCAAACCGTCGTTCGAGACGGTCGTTACCATCGCCGAACGCGAGTTCCCCGAGATGGCGGCCGAAGGCGAGGGGAGCGCGAGCAACTCCTCGTTCGAACTCGAAGCGGGAATGGCGCTGGAGGAGACCGAAGACGGCGTCGCCGTCGATTGGAACGCGCAAACGGACGTCTTCGGGCGCGTCGCCCAGATGGGCCAGCGCGTCATCAACCCGGTCGCCAACCGCGTCGTCAGCCGCTTTTTCGGCAACATCGAAGAACAACTGCGAGACGTCGAAACCGACGACACCGGCGGTCTTCGGAACAAAATCAGGGACATCCTATGACGGAACACGACATCAACATCACGGTAAACGGCGACGAGAAAGAACTCACGGTCGAATCACGAACGCTGCTCGTCCACGCGCTCCGGGACGAACTCGGCTACACCGGCCCGAACGTCGGATGTGAAAGCAGCACGTGCGGAGCGTGTACGGTTCACTTGGACGGCGACGCCGTCAAATCCTGTACCCTCCTCGCGGTACAGGCCGACGGCTGTGACGTAACGACCGTGGAGGGACTGGCGGACGGCCCCGAACTCACCCCCGTACAGGAGAGCTTTCAGGAGGAACACGGCCTGCAGTGTGGCTACTGCACGCCGGGCATGATAATGACGGCCGAACAGTTCCTCGAAGACAACCCGGACCCGTCGCGGGAGGAGATCCGCGAAGCGTTGGAGGGGAACCTCTGTCGCTGCACGGGCTATCAGAACATCGTCAACGCGGTGGAGTCCGCCGCCGAGAAGATGCAGGGAACCACGGCGGCGGAGGGGGACTGACCGATGTCCATCGAAACCATCGACGCGGAGGACGTAGAGGTCGAGGAGGTCCTCGGATCGGCCATCAAGCGCCGTGAAGACCCGTCGCTCATCACGGGACGGGCGGAGTACACCGACGACATCCAGCGCCCGAACATGGCGCACATGGCCGTCACGCGGAGCCAGTACGGCCACGCCACCATCGAATCCATCGATACGAGCGAGGCGGAAGCGATGGACGGCGTCATCGCGGTGTACACCGCTGAGGACTTCGACGTCCCCGGCGAACTCCCGGTCGGGTGGTTGCTCGACAGCCTCCGAACCCCGGCCCACCCCATTCTGGCGAGCGAGCGCGTCCGCTATCAGGGCGACGCGGTTGCGGTCGTGGTCGCCGACGACCGGTACGTCGCACAGGAAGCGGCGAACGCGGTGGACGTGGACTACGACCGTCTCGACGCCGTCACCGACCCCGACGAGGCGCTCGAAGACGACGCCCCGGTCCTCCACGAGGAGGAAGGGGACAACGTCGCGCTGGACTGGGAACTCGGCGACGCCGAGAAAACCGACGCGGCGTTCGAGGACGCCGCCACCGTCGTCGAGGCCGACCTGCACAACCAGTATCTCATCCCGAACGCGATGGAACCGCGTGCGACCGTCGCGGAGTACAACGCGGGGTCGGGCGACCTCGAAGTCAACATGACCTCGCAGAACCCGCACCTGCATCGACTCCTGATGTCCGGGGTCATCGACCACCCGGAACACAAACTCCACATCCGCGCGCCGGACGTCGGCGGCGGGTTCGGGTCGAAGATTCACCACTACGCGGACGAGGCGCTGACGGCGCTCTGTGCCCGCGAACTCGAACGACCCGTGAAGTGGGTCGCGACGCGAACCGAGACCTACGAGACGGACGCCCTCGGACGCGGCCACGTCACTCACGCGAAGATGGCGCTGGACGAGGACGGCAACATCACCGGCTTCGACGTGGACACGAAGGCCAGTCTGGGAGCCTACCTCTCGACGTTCGCACCGGCGGTGCCGACGTACCTCTACGGGACGCTCCTCTCGGGACAGTACGACATCCCGGCCATCCACGTCGCCGTGGAGGGCGCGTTCACCAACGTCCCGCCGGTCGACGCGTACCGGGGCGCCGGCCGCCCCGAAGCGTCCTACGTCGTGGAGCGCATGATGACGCTCGCCGCGCGCGAAATCGACGAGGACCCGGCCGAGTTCCGACGGAAGAACTTCGTCGGGGCGGACGACTTCCCGTATCAAACGGAAGTCGCCGTCGAGTACGACAGCGGCGACTACGAGAAGACGTTAGACGAGGCGCTGGACGCCCTCGACTACGACGAACTCCGCGAACGACAGGAGGAACTCCGCGACGAGGACCGATACATCGGCGTCGGCCTCTCGGCGTACATCGAGGCGTGCGGACTCGCACCCTCGGAACTCGCCGGACAACTCGGCGCGCAGGCCGGACTCTGGGAGAGTTCGCTCGTCCGCATGCAGTCGTCCGGAACCGTCACCGCCTACTGCGGGACCTCCGGTCACGGGCAGGGTCACGGAACGACCTACGCCCAGATCATCGCCGACGAACTCGGCGTCCCCTACGACGACGTGGAAATCGTGGAGGGCGACACCGACGAGGTGCCGCAAGGGATGGGAACCTACGGCAGTCGGAGCGCGGCGGTCGGCGGCAGTTCGCTGGCGACCAGCGCCGGGAAAATCGTGGAGAAGGCGCGGCAAATCGCGGCCCACCAGTTCGAGGCCGACGAGGAGGACGTCGAGTTCGAGAACGGCGAGTTCCACCTCGCCGGTGCGCCGGACGAGAGCGTCACCATTCAGGAGATCGCCGGACAGGCGTACCTCGCCCACGACATTCCCGACGACATGGAACCCGGTCTGGAGGCGACGTCGTTCTACGACCCGGAGAACTTCACGTTCCCGTTCGGTCTGCACGCCTGCGTCGTGGAAGTGGACCCGGAATCGGGCGAAATCGACATCGAACGCTACGTCGCAGTGGACGACGTCGGCAACCAGATTAACCCGAAAATCGTGGAGGGACAGGTCCACGGCGGAGTTGCACAAGGGCTCGGACAGGCGCTCTACGAGGGTGCCCAGTACGACGACAACGGCACGCTCCTCACGGGGTCGATGCAGGACTACGTGGTGCCGAAGGCCGAACACATCCCCGAAATCGAGACGCGAAGCACGGTGACGCCGTGTCCGCACAACCCGCTCGGAGTGAAGGGCGTCGGCGAGGCGGGAACCATCGCCGCGCCGCAGGCGCTCGTGAACGCCGTCACGGACGCGTTGCAACCGTTCGGCGTGGACGACATCGAGATGCCGCTGACGCCCGAACGCGTGTGGCGTGCGGTCGAGGAGAACGGAGGTGGGAACTGATGTTCCCGGCGCAGTTCGACTACTACAAAGCGTCGAGCGTCTCCGAGGCGCTCGACCTGATGGAGGAACACGCCGACGAGGAGACCGAAATCCTCGCCGGGGGTCACAGCCTGCTTCCGACGATGAAATCGGGGCTCGCGAGTCCCGACGCGCTCATCGACATCAGCGGTATCGACGCCATCTCCGGCATCGAGACGAACGGGGACGAGACGACCATCGGCGCGACGACGAACTACGTCGACGTCATCGACTCGTCCGAACTCGCCGAGAACGTCTCCGTCTTCCCGAGCGCCGTCGAACAGGTCGGCGACGTGCAGGTCAGAAACCGCGGCACCATCGGCGGCAATCTCGCACACGCGGACCCGGCGTCGGACCTCCCGGCGGCGGCCCTCGCCGCGGACGCGACGATAGTCGTGGAGGGACGCGACGGGGAACGCGAGATTCCGGTGGACGACTTCTTCCTCGGGATGTACGCGACAGACGTCGCGGAGGACGAACTCCTCACCGGAGTCCGCCTCCCGAACGCACCCGACGTCGGCGGGGCGTACGCGAAGAAGCCGAGTCCGTCCTCGGGATACGCGATGGTCGGCGTCGCCGCCGCCCTCGAAGTCGATGGCGACGAGGTGACGTCGGCGCGCATCGCCGCGAACGGCGTGATGGACCACGGCGTCCGCCTCGAACCCGTCGAGGACGCGCTCGTCGGCGAATCGGCGGACGAGGACGCCATCGCCGACGCCGCCGACCACGCGGGCGACGACTTGGACGAGATGCTGATGATGGACGACGTGCAGGCGTCGGCCGATTTCCGCGCCCACCTCCTCACGGTGTACACGAAGCGAGCGCTCGGGACGGCGGTCGAGCGGGCGCGCGGCGACGGCCCGGCGGCCGCCGACTAACCCTTGAACCATCAGCCCCTATGGCAGACCGTGACAGTAATCGACACGAAGACGAAGACGGGGCCGCCCACCCCGCAAGGGAGGCGTCGATGACCGGCGACGGGTTTTCCGAGGTGACCGAGAGCGACCTCCGCGCGGTGTTCGACGACCAGCAGTACGTCGCCGAGGATGACATCGTCACCACCGTGCTGCTGGCGCTTCGCATGGGCAAACCGCTGCTCGTGGAGGGCGAACCCGGCGCGGGGAAGACCGAACTCGCCAAGGTACTCGCCGCGGGGTTCGAGACGGATCTCGTCCGCCTCCAGTGTTACGAGGGATTGGCCGCCGAGAACGCGCTCTACGAGTGGAACTACACGAAGCAGTTGCTCGCCATCCAGTCGGGCGAAGGTGGCGTCGCCGACGACGACTCCGTCTTCGACGAGAGCTATCTGCTCTCCCGACCGCTCCTCGAAGCGCTCTCGGGCGACGGCGAGCGCCCGCCCGTCCTCCTCGTGGACGAAGTGGACCGGGCCGACGAGGAGTTCGAAGCGCTCCTGCTCGAACTCCTCTCGGACTTTCAGGTGTCCATCCCCGAACTCGGCACCGTGGAAGCCGCGACGCCGCCGGTGGTGATACTCACGTCGAACCGCACGCGGGGGTTGAGCGACGCCCTGAAGCGCCGGTGTCTCTACCTCTACGTGGACCCGCCGTCCGCCGAAAAGGAGCGGGCCATCGTGGAACGCAAGGTTCCGGAACTCGACGAGGGCATCGCCGCCGACCTCTGCGGCGTCACCCAGCGACTCCGCGACCGACCGCTCAGAAAGCGCCCCGGTCTGGCCGAGACGCTCGACTGGGCGGAGGCGCTCACCGTCCTCGACGGCGAGGACGGACGGCTTTCGGTCGAGACGGCGCGGCGCACGCTCGGTTGTCTGCTGAAGGACGCCGAGGACGTGGAACGGGTGGACGACGACGAACTGGCGTCGCTCCTCGCGGAGGTGCACGGGGAGTCGTGACGACTCCATCCACGGACCGGCGACTCGCCGACCAATTGCGGGACGAACTCGTCCGGTTCACGAATCGCCTCGGGGAGGAGAACGTCACCGTTCCCACGAACGGGGCGCTCGCCGCCGCGCGAGCGCTGACCGCGGTCGAACGGTTCGAGCGGGATCGTGTGCAGAGCGCGCTCCGAGCGACGCTGCTCACCGACGTCGCCGACCGCGAGACGTTCGACCGACTGTTTTCGGTCTTCTGGGACCGTATCCGCGGCGAGGAGCGCGCCTATCCCGCCGGACCGGCCGACGCGCCGTCGCCCGGCAGACCGAACGTCGGGAACGACGGCCCGATCGGCGCGAGGGAGGACGGAAACGAAAGCGGAAGCGACGAGAGCGGGAGCGACGAGGACGGACGCGACGAAAACGGACGGGCGGGCGGGGCGGAGACGGGAGCGGGAGCGACCGTCTCGCCGGACGGGTCGAACGGCGAACGGCCCATGGTCGCCGCGCGATACAGTCCCAGCGGCGACGGGGAGCGCGTGTCGGCCGAGACCCTCGCCGTCTACGACGAAGAAAGCGTGGCGACGGCGACGGCGGCGTTCACGCGGGCCGTGTCATCGCTGCCGGGGCGGCGCTGGGAGGCCACCGGGCGGGGCGTGGACGCGCGACGCGCCCTCCGGCGAAGCGTCGAGAGCGGCGGCGTGCCGCTTCCGCTTCCCGGTCGTGCGCGAAAGCGGACGGCGACCCGCGGCGCGCTCTTGGTGGACGTGAGCCAGTCGGTTCTCGACACCGTGGACCGCGGGTTTCTCCTCCAGTTCCTCCGCGAGGTGCGACGGACGTGGCGGCGAACGCCGGTGTTCTTCTTCGATACCAGACTCCGCGAGGTGAGTTCGGCGTTCGACGAACCGACGCTGCACGACGCGCTGGCCGCGCTGGAGGCCGCACGAACCGAGTGGGGCGGGGGAACGCGCATCGGTGCCGCCGTCGGGACGGTTCGTGACGAGTACCCCGACGCCGTGGACTGGCGGAGCACCGTCGTCATCCTCAGCGACGGGTTGGAACGCGGGGACACGGACGACCTCTCGGCGGCGATGGCGTGGCTCTCGCGGCGCGCCGGACGGGTGCTCTGGTTGAATCCGCTGGCCGTCTCCCCCGCCTACGAACCGGCCTGCCGCGGGATGCAAGCGTCGCTCCCGTATCTCGACGGACTGTACGGCTTCACGGACCCGGACGACCTGCATCGAATCGCCGACGAACTCTCCCGACACGGTCCCGAGCGAACGCTGGCGGGACCGCGCGGGAACCACATCGAGAACTCAACGTGAGAAGAAATGACTGAAACCGAACGAAGCGAGTGGAGCGTACCGGAACGGGAACTGATGGCGCACGTCCGCGACCGGTTGGACGCGGACGAACCGGCGATGCTGGCTACGGTCGTGGACGTCGAGGGGAGCGCCTACCGACGACCGGGGGCGAAGATGGTCGTCTCGCCGTCGAAGGGCGGCGTCGGCGCGATTACCGCGGGGTGTCTGGAATCCGAAGTCAAACAGCTCGCGGAGAAGGTCCTCGACGACGGCGAGCCGACCGTGAAGACGTTCGATCTGACCGGCGACGACGACGTGTGGGGGTTCGGCGTCGGCTGTAACGGCGTCATCGACGTTCTCCTCGAACCGCTCGACGAGAGCATCCGACCCGCCGTGGAGGCCTACGAACGGGGCGAGGAGTCGACGGTCGCGACCGTCGTGGCGAGCGACGCCGACGGCGTCTCCGTCGGCGACCGAGCGACGGACGATTTCGAGGACTTGCCCGACGAGGTCGAAGCCATGATTCGTGCCGCGGACGTCGAAAAATCGCGCACCGTGAGCGTGGAAACCGACGCAGGAACCGTGTCGGTGTTCGTGGACCGCATCTCCCCGCCGGCCGAGTTGGTCGTCGTCGGGAGCGGCCACGACGTCTCGCCCATCGTGGACTTGGCGTTGAACGTGGACTTCCGGGTGACGGTGGTCACGTTCCGCGGTGCCGACGGTGCGAAGGAACGATTCCCCGACGCCGACCGGGTGGTGGCGACCTCGCCGCGCTCGCTGACCGACGACGTGACGTTCGACGCGAACACCCACGTCGTCGTGATGTCCCACAACTTCATCGACGACCGACTGGCGCTCGAATCCCTGCTCGAAACCGACGTGCCGTACGTCGGGATGATGGGGCCGAAAGAGCGCTTCGAGGAGATGCTCGAAGCGTTCGAGGAGGAGGGCGTCGAGATTCCCGCGACCGAGCGGAAGAACGTGTACACGCCGGTCGGCCTCGATCTCGGCGGCGGCGCGCCGTATCAGGTCGCACACAGCGTGGTCGGCGAGGCGCTAGCCGTCCGGAACGGTCGGAGCGGGGGACACCTCCGAGAGGGAACGAAGTCCGTCCACGACCGAGCCACGGCGGAGTAAGCGGGGTATCGTTCCGCAGTTCCGGTCGGGTGGGAAAACGGAGTATCGCGGAGCGGTCGGGGGGACCGAAAAAAGTCGAAAGAGTCGGCTCAGAGGGATGCGAGGCGAGCGATGTAGACGAGGCTCAGGACGTGGTCGCTCGTATCGAGCGACGCGGGTCCCGTCGAGCCGAATCGGTCCGTCTCCGAGAAGCCGTACATGTACGAGCGGAGGGATTCGTAGGCGGATTCGCTCACCCACTCGACGTCCGTGTAGTACGAGAGCGCGTTGCCGGTGTTCTCGAAGCCCGCCTTCTCGACGAGGAAGTCGAGCCATTCGAAGACGATGACTTCCGCACCGTAGCGGGTCGGCAGTCCCGTCAGATACGGTTTTTCGGGGAGCGACCCGGACGCCAGCAGTTTGGTCTGGAGTTTCAGCAACTCCTCGCGCTGGCCGAGTCGAAGGAGGTCCTCCGCCGCTCGTTCGTCGTCCGCAGCGATGTCGAGAGGTGGTTCGTCCTCGTCAGCCATCCTACGAAGTTCGCGCAGGTCGTAGTTTGCCGGCTTGATACTCATTCTGATATTTAGAAGACAAGCAGCTCGACCTATTTAACTCTTGGTACGAACGGGTTAGAGAAAACGCAGTTCAGAGGGTAGACAGGTGTGGTTACTCGTCCGCGTCGCCGCCGCGCCGCTTCTGTGCGACGACGATGACGCCGAGAAGACTGGCGAGGAGGCCGAGCTTTCGGGTGAGTTTCCCGCTCCCGGCGGGTTCGGAACTGAAGTCGTCCGCACTGACCTCGTCTTCCTCGTCGTCTTCCGATCCGAAACGACGCTTGGCGACGAACAGGGCGAGGCCCGCGACGAAGAGCAGACCGAAGAGCGGTTTCAACAGCGTCGTCAACGACGTTCCCGGCGACTCCGACTCCGCCGTGGTACTCGTGCTGACGGTTGCGGGTGCGGAATCCTCGTCGGGGTACACTCGTTCCTCGACGAGCGCCGGCTTTTCGATATTGATCTTGAGGAGTGACATCACCATTCCATTCGTCACGGAACAACGTTATAGCTTCTGCCTCCGAACGGCTTCCATCACGTTCGAACGTTGCAGAAATCAAATCGGAGAATGCCGGACCCGTCAAACTTACGATGGTCAGCGGAAATCAAGGGATATGGCGATGCCGATCCGCGTGTTGCTGGTCGACGACGAACCGGACCTCGCGGATATGGCGGCCCTGTTTTTGGAACGGGAACGCGACGCGCTGGAGACGGACGCGGTGACGGGTCCCGACGATGCGCTCACGCGACTGAAAGCCGACGACTTCGACTGTGTCGTCAGCGACTACGACATGCCGACGATGAACGGCCTCGAACTCCTCGATTCGGTTCGAGACGACCACCCCGAACTGCCGTTCGTCCTGTTCACCGGCAAGGGAAGCGAGGAGATAGCGAGCGAGGCGATCTCCGCCGGCGTCTCGGGATACCTCCAGAAGGAGAGCGGCACGGACCAGTACACCGTCCTCGCGAACGTCGTGGCGAACGCCGTGGAGAAATACCGTGCGGAGTGTGCCCTCCACGAGAGCGAACGCCGATTCGAGGCCGTGTTCGACGACCCCTTTTCCTTCATCGGACTCCTCGAAACGAACGGGACCGTCATCGCGGTCAATCAGACCGCCCTCGACGCTGTCGATGAGAGAGCGGCGGTAGTCGAAGGAAAACCGTTCTGGGAGACGCCGTGGTGGTCGTTTTCGGCCGACGTGCAGGCGGAGTTGCGCGACAGAATCGACGAAGCCACGGACGACGAGTTCGTCAGGTTTCGGACGAGGAACTGGACGAAAAAGTTGGGCTGTCTCGCGCTCGACGTCATCATCCGTCCGGTTCGCGGCGAGTCCGATGCCGTCGAAACGCTCATCGTCGAGGGTCGGAGCGTCGAAAACCACGACGGATGGTCGGAAGCGCTACGATGAGGGAAACGACCCGCGAACCGCCTCGCCGAGCGTGTGCCGAACGCCGGGACTGACGACGAGGAGGACGCCGCCGTAGACGATGCCGCCGAGCGAGACGAGCGAGAGGAGGTCGGTCCACGACGCCACGGGAACGAACGTGTGGGCGATGGAGACGGCGACGAACATGACGAGACTCGCACCGACCTGTGCGGCCATCGGGCGTGAGACAGGGACGATGCCGACGATTTCGGCCCGGAGGAATCGGAGCGCACCGAGGTACATGACCGATTCCGCGACGATGGTGGCGAGGACGATGCCTATCGGACCGTAGCCGAGCGTGAGGGGGACGCCCAAAACGATGTTGATACCGACCGCGAGCGCCGAGAGTCGCATCGCCGCGTCCGGCCTGTCGAACCCGTTGATGGCCTGCAAGAGCGGGCCGCTCTGCGTGCGAACGACGCGATAGGCGGCGAGACCGATGAGGAGGACGGCGGCGTTCCGGTAGTCCGGACCGTACACGGTCACGACGAGGGGTTTCGAGAGCGCCAGCGATCCGAAGAGGATGGGAAACGCGAGGATACCCGCGTAGGCCAACGTGTTCGAGATGTCGCGGGCGGCACCGCCGACGCGGTCGTCCCGAGCGCTGACCGTCGTCATCAGACCCTGTCCGGCCATATTCGCGACGAATACGGCGGGGAGGGTGAACTTCCACGCGACTTCGTACCACCCGGCCGCCGCCGTGCCGTTGGCGAGGAGGAATCCGAGGAGAAGCACGTCGAGGCGGTCGTAGGTCGTTCCCAGAAAGGTGGAAGGAATGCTGTATCGTGCGTAGTCGGCGAGATTCCGAACGAACGCGCGGGACGGTATCGCGGGACGGGCCGCGACGAGACCGACCGCGAACGGGATGGTAAGCGCGGAGGCGAGGGACAGGCCGAAGACCATCCCGGCCGATCCGACAACGGTCGCGGTGCTGAGCAGGGCGACGAACCCGATTTGGAACGGGAGGGTGAACACCGACCTGAGCGTATCGACCCACGTCGCGGCGCTGATTCGGCCGCGACCTTGGACGAGGCTCGCTATCGTTTCGAACACCGATTCGGTGGCGAGGAGGCAGACGAGCAACAACGGAGCGAGCGCGAGTCCGGTGTAGTTCCGGAGGGCGTCACCCGCGAGGAAGACGACGATTCCCGCGAGGAGGAGCCATCCGGCGTTGAACAGCAGTTGTGCGCCGAAGGCGAAGGGACGGAGGGAGTCGGATTCGGAGACGCGCTTTTTCCCGGCGAGCGACCACCCGTTCATCGGTCGGTCCGCGAACTTCACCAACGCGTAGAGGAGATAGACGCCGCCGAACGCGCTCGGTCCGAGCCATCGGGCGAAGATGACGGTTCCGGCGAAGCCGATGAGCGCCATCGTAAACTGGGCGACGGTTCCGCCCAGCGTCTCGCTACTGAGTTTGGTTTTCGCCGCTTCGCTCATGCATAGCCGAGGTCGCGCAGTTGCTCCTCGACGGCGGAGGAGACGGTCATATCGTTCGTCACGGTGCGCCGGTTCAAGTCGTTCACCAGTGACTCAATTCGTTCGCGTGGCTTTTCTATTTCGCCATCCTCGCTGAAGCCGTCGGGCGTCTCCCAGCCGTAGTAGTTCGGGGCGACCAGTCCGTGCAGTTCCGTATCGAGCGGGCCGATGTCGAACCCGTCGCGGGACAGTGCGGCGCGGTGGCGGTCGGTCAGGCCGTGGTATTCGACCAGCCACTCCGGTTCGTCGTCCGCGTCCGGTTCGCCGAGGAGGTTCCGTCCCCGCGAGTCGCCGTCGATATTCGCGATGTCCAACATCGTTCGATGGACGTCGAGGAGGCTGACCGGGTCCGTACGCGGGTCGGTTCCCTCGCCGATTCCGCCGTCCCCCTCCCTGCTCCAGATGCAGAGGGGTACCTTCGTCACCTCGGGATAGAGGCCACAGAGGTGTTCCCACGCGTCGTGTTCGCCGAGGGCTTCGCCGTGGTCCGCGAGCGTGACGACGTAGTCGAACTCCGTTCTGAGTTCCGCGAAGATGGCGCGATACCGGTCCGCGAGGTATCGAACGCAGTCGTCGTAGGCCTGTCGGATTCGTTCGGGGTCCGCGCCCGGCGACGAGAGCGTCGCCCGGAGACCGTCGAGTTCCGGCGGTTCCACGGTTCGGAACTCCTCGGGCGGGTCGTAGGGGGTGTGAGCCTCCATCAGGTTGACGAAGAGGAACTCGTCGTCGCCGAACTGGGTCTCGCGGACGAACTGGAGCGCCTCCGTCGCGCCATCGTCGCGGGTCGCCCGTCCCATCCCCAAATCGCGGAGTTTGAGGAACGCGCCGCGCTTGAGCGACGGCACGGTGTCACAGTCGCCGAGCAACACGTCGCGGAGGGCGAAGAGATATCGCTGCGGTCCCATCTCCCGCGTCTCGGTGATGAAGCCGTCCCAGTCGTACACGTCCTCGGAGAGGGCGTCGAGTCGCCAACTCCCTTCGAATCGGTCGAACCCGCGATGGAAGTCGAACGGGCGCGAGATGTTGACGTTGGCGCTGAAGGCCCGGGTGGTGTAGTCGGACGAACCGAACGATTCGGCGAGGACCGGTTCGGGGCAGTCGAGGCGTTGTGCCCCGGCGTAGACGCCCAACTCGCTCGGATACTTTCCCGCGAACAGGGAGGCGTGGGCGGGAACCGTCCAGTGGGAGGTCGAATAGGCGTTCTCGAACCGCGTCCCCGGAAGCCAGTCGAAGTGGCTGTCGAAGGCGTCCTTCCGCACGGTGTCGAGGACGACGAGCGCTACGTTCATCGGTATCCCAGCGCCGAAAGGCGCTCGTCGACCGATGCGTTCGATCCGTTCGATGCATCCTCCCCTTCCATCCACTCCTCGGGGTCGTAGCTCCCGGTGTCGGTTCCGCTGGTGATCACCCACGGGACCTCGCGGAGGACGCGAATCGGCGTGCTGTCGGGGTGCCCGTAGACGTACCACTCGCCGAACCCGTTACCGTGGTCCGCCGTGATGACGACGCGCTCGGCGTCGAGGTTGTCGAGAAGGACCTCGACCTCGGAGAGGGCGTACCTGAGGTTGTCGCGGTACGACCGCCACACCTGCTTTCGGGTGAGGTCGCCGCGCCGCAAGCGTTCCCAGACGCCGACGCGCTCGCCGAACTCGTCCTTGCTCATGGCGTCGCCCGGAAGCGGGTCCGGAATCGACGGGAAGTGCGGTTGCATGTAGTGGACGACGAGTTTGTCGGGGTCCTCGCGCCCCGCCGCGATTGCCCGGTCGGTGACGGTTCGGGCGGGAACCGTCCCCAGTTGGTCGTCCCACCCGTCCCGCCACACTTCCTCCAGTCGAGCGAAGTTGTCGGCGTCGAGGTGTCGCGCGGAGTTCGGGTTCGCGGTGACGTGAACCGTATCCGAGCAGTCCCGCGTCCCGAAGTTCGCGCGCATCCACTCGTCCGAGCGGGTTCCGGCCGAATCGAAGCGCCAAACGCGGTCCACGAAGGGGACGTCGGGTGCGACCTCACACATGCAGTCGAATCGACAGCCGTCGAGGACGACGAGCGCGTCCCACCGATGGTCGTATATCGATTCGCCGAACTCCCGGCGTTCGCCGATTCGACGCAGCACCCCCTTGTAGAGTTCGTACGCCGATTTGTCCACGCCGCGCCAACCGTCCGCACGGATCCGGTCGCTGCTCTCGTTCAGCCAATCGTCGAACGTCATCGACTTCCCTCCGCGTACCGAATCCGGTCGACCGCGTTCCAAAAGCCCCGACGCCAGAGCCAGTCGTTGACCCTTCCGAGCGCCGTCTCGGGGACGATACGCTCCTCGTACTCGGCCGGATACTCGCGTTGCAGGCGGGTTTCTTTGTCCGCGTCGATGCTGGCGCGCGTACGGTCGGGATGGGACATCGTGATCGCCGGGTCGTATCGACACGGGCCGTAAGACTCCATCCGCCAACCGAACTCCGTGTCGTCCCGCCACCCCGCGTACTCGCTTCGAAATCCTCCGGCATCGAGCGCGGTATCACGGTCGAAGGCGAGGTTGCATCCGACGTACAGGCCCGTTCCACGATACGTTCGGCCGCCGCTGACGCTCCCTTCGACGCAAACCGCCTCCCGATCGAAAGCGCTCGCGACGCTGGCCACCCAGTCGGGGGGCGGTCGGCAATCGTCGTCGGTGAGGGCCACGATGTCCGCGCTCGCCGCCTCGATTCCGGCGTTTCGCGCCTCACAGATGTCGAGGGTCGCGTCGTCCACGACCAGCACTTCGAACGCGGTTTCAGTCTGGTTCCGTAAGGCGGCGACTACGTCCTCGTGATCGTTCGACGGAACCGTCGGGATCACGACCGAAACGCAGGGGTCACCGGATGCGTATGGGTTTCGTATCATCGGCATCTACTGCGGTGCGTTTTTCGGCCGCCTCACGATGCGTCCTGTCGACCACTTCGCGCAAGGACTGTGCGAACGTCCGCCTGTCGTATCGTCGAGCGAACTCCTGGATATCGTCGGTATCGAAGTCGTCCGGGTCGAACGCCTCGACGGTTTCCCGGAGCGAGCGGACGGTCGGAGCGAATCCCAAGCCGGTCTTCCCCTCCACGACCTGCTGTCGGGTGTACCCCTCGTTCACGCCGATGAGGGGTTTACCCGCGGTCAACGCCTCCGCGCCGACCAACCCGAAGTCCTCGTCCTTCGGCGCGTAGACGACGGCGGTTGCGCGGGAGACCACGTCCTCCACGTCCGGGAGGAAACCGAGCAGTTCGACGTTGTCGTGGGGACGCGCTTTCCGTTCGAGCCGTTCCCGTTCCTTTCCGTCGCCGACGACGAGTAGGCGTTCGTCCAACCCCGCGAACGCGTCGATGACGAGGCCGATTCGTTTCTCCGGCGCGAGTCGAGACCACGTCACGAAATAGCCGTCGTCACCCTCGTCCCGCCAATCCCCGGTCACGGGGGGGTAGACGACCGTGGCGTCCCGATTGTAGTATCGTTGGATGCGGTCGCGGACGAGTTCGCTGTTGGCGACGAACCGGTCGATGTAGTCGTTGGCCTCCTTGTCGAGCGTCCGCCACCACTTCGCGTACCCCTTCAGGGCCAACTGGACGCCGGGATAGTCGAACGCGGCGAGTCGCTCACGGTAGAGGTCATACAGCCATCGAGGCGGGCTGTGCGGGTAGTGAAGTACCGTCTGGTCCACCGGAGGGACGTACGACTTCGAGAGCGGGGCGCTTTCGAGGACCACGTCGTAGTTCGCCAGTTCGTCGTGCGCGTCGGTCCAATCGAGCGCGACAGACATCGTCTCCAGCGGGTTCATCCCCTCGTTTTTCCATTCGAGCAGATGCCCCGAGAGGCCGCGCGTGTACTTCCCCTGCCGTATCGGAACGATAGTCACGTCGTCGGGCGATTCGACGCCGTCCGCCACGTACATGGTGAATATCGGTGCATCGAGCACTCGCGCCGCTTCGATGGCGAATCGTTCGCCGCCCCCCATGGCGGGAAACCGGTCGTGCAATATCGCTACGTCGTGTGAATCCAGCCTCATTGGCCACCCCTGAACGTGAATTCGTTACGCCGCGTTCACTGATAAACCTGAGTGCGTTTTTTATTATGCATTTATTGAAGGATAAAATAGTGGAATTAAGAATCTAGTCGGTTTCAAAAACCGGATGGGAGTCGCGTACGTCCACGATCAGGTCACGAACCTCCTCGTTCACCTCCTCGTCGGGGACAACGGGGTCCATTCCGTCGAACACCTCGTGGACCATCGCGACGCCGTCCGAAAGCGTGTCCAAGCCGTATCCACCTTCGAGGACGAACCCGAGCGCCGCGCCCGCCTCGTCCGCCATCGCTCGAACGCGAGCGGTGAGCATGCCGTATCCTTCGGTCGAAACACGCATCCGGGAGATGGGGTCGTGACGGTGGGCGTCGAACCCCGCGCTCACGAGCACGAGGTCCGGGTCGAAGTCGAGAATCGCGGGCGTGATGAGGTCGTCGAACACCGCTCGGTATTCCGGGTCGCCTGCCCCCGCCGGGAGCGGAGCGTTGAGAGTCGTTCCCACTCCGTCGCTCTCGCCAGACTCCTCGATTTCGCCCGTACCGGGATACAGCCCGTCCTCGTGAATCGAGACGTAGAACACGTCCCCGTCGCCGTAGAAGATGTCCTGCGTTCCGTTGCCGTGGTGGACGTCCCAGTCGATTATCACGACCCGCTCCGCATCGCCGTCGTCGATGACCGCTTGGGCCGCGACGGCGGCGTTGTTGAAGAAGCAAAATCCCATGGCGTCGTCCTCCACGGCGTGATGCCCCGGTGGACGACCCAGCGCGAACGGCGTCGAGCGGCTGTCTTCGCCCGCAAGTGCCGCCTTTGCGGCCCATTTGGCCAGTCCCGCGCTTTCGAGCGCGGCGTCCCACGACTCCTCGACCGCGACGGTGTCCGGGTCCCAGTTGCCGCCGCCGCTCTCGCAGAACTCGCGAAACTCCTCGACGTACCCTGCGTCGTGGACCGCGGTCACTTCGGCTTCAGTCGCGGGCGACGCTTCGACGTATTCGACACCGTGTTTTCGTGTGAGGGCCCGTCGAATCGCACGCAGTCGGTCGGGATTCTCGGGATGCCGCTTCCCGGTATCGTGAGCTAGACAGACCTCGCTGTAGCCGAATTTCATTCGAACAGCCTGAAGTAAGTCTCGATGTCCTCCGCCTTAACCGTTCGCCGGTCCGCGTGATGGGCGAGTATCGTCGCGGCGGCCGCGACGTTGTTGGCGTAGTCTTCGAGGATGTCGGCGAGCGCCACGCGCGCGTCCATCGAAACCCGGTAATCGTCGTCAATATCGAGACGGGCGATTCGGTCCACGGGGGCGACCGGGAGGACGAGATCGTCCTTGTCGATGACCTGTTGGACGCCGAAATCCGCCGCCATCAGCGTCTTCCGTCCGTCCTTCGTCGCCTGTTTCGCCGCGTCTACGGCCAACTCCGCGCCGTGAATCTGAATCCGGCGGGCGAGTTCTTCGGCGGCGTCCGCGCTGACGCGGAGGTCGCCTGCTTTCCGTCGGATTATCGTATCGACCGGCGCAAACGGAAGCTCAACGCTCATAGTCCAAAGCGGAAGTCAGTCGCCCTTAATCTTTCCCTACCGTCCTTTGCGGCAAATCCGACGGGAAAACTGCCAGCACGAATAAAAAGGAAGACGGTGAACTGGCGAACACGATGAGCGATCCACACGAACGCGACCGAACGATGGCAAAGGAAAAAGAGGAGTCCGAGGAAGCGGAGGGCGAAAAGGAGGCCGAGCAGGCCCGCGAAGAGGAACTCGAAGACGAAACGGAAGTGGAGCAAAAGCAAGCCCGCGAGGACGCGGCGACCGAGGAACAGAACAAGGACAACCACCGCGACGAAGAGCCGTTCCAGAGCTAAGGTAGCGAAATCGGTGCGGAGAGAACGGAAAAACCGACGTCAGAAGACGTCTTCGGCGTCGAGTTTCCCGCCGTGGCGTTCGCCGCGCGCGGTGACTTCCTGTCCGAGGTGAACGTCCGCGTCCGTCTCGACGCTTATCGTTTCGTCGCCGTCGTCCAACACGACGGGGTTACCCGCTTGAACGACCGTGCCGGTGAATTCGACGAATTCGCCGTCGTTGGTCGTCGTTGCCGTATCGGTGTTTTCGGTCGTCGTTGCGTCCGTCGTGTCGTCAGTATCGTTCCCGCTTTCGAAGGCACCGAGACCGGTTTCCGAATCGGTCGAGTCGTTCTCGTCGTCCGCACCGGCGGTATCGGTCGGCGAACCGCTGTCGAGGACGGAGATGGTTGACTGCCACCCCGCGGAGGCCTCGATGTCGTCGGCCCAACCGTCCTTGATGGAGACGTCCGCGAAGGCGGCTTTGTCGCCCGGTGCGAGTTCGCGGTCCGCTTTCTCGCCCCACAGCGCGACGCGGATGTCGCCCGTTTCGTCCTGCACGCGGACGTTTTTTACCTGTCCCTCCGACCCGTCGTCCCGGTCGAAGGTCCGCTTCGGGTCCGTGGAGCGAATCACGCCGACGATGTCGGCCGTGTCGCCGATTTCGAGGTCTTCAATAGGCGTACTCTCCGGCACGTATTCGATGTCGGCGTCTATCTCCTCGACGGCACCGCGGTTGCCGACGTGAAGTTCGAGGTTGCCGTCGCGCTCGCGGACGTACCCGTCGACGACTTCGACGGCGATTCCGGCGGAGAGTTCCTCGGCCGCGTCGGCGCGCTCGTCCCAGAGCGTGATTCGGACCCGACCCGTCTCGTCGCCGACGGTGAGGTTGGCGACTCTGCCTTCCGATCCGTCGTCCCGGTCGAAGGTTCGGACGGTTCCCGTGTCGAGCAGTTTGCCCTGCAGGTTCACGTCCGAGAGGCCGAGCGAGAGGTCGGACACCGTGTAGGAGTCCTGTACCTGCACGTCGATCTCCGTGTCGTCGTCGGGTTCCGCTTGATCGACGTTGACCTCGGTCCCGCTGTAACCGTCCGTCGGGCGGCCCTTGATTCGAAGCACCTGCCCCGGTTCGAGTTGCTCTTCAGCGGCCTGCGCGTGTTCGTCCCAGAGCGAGATGCGAATCGAACCCGTCTCGTCCGCGACGTCGACGTTCAGGACGTGGCCGTCCTCCGCGTCGTCCCCGTCGCGTTCGAAGGTCCGAACGTCGCCGATGCTCGTCACCTTGGCAACGAACTTCACCTCCTCGATGCCGGGTTCGATGTCGGCGACCCCGTTCACTTCGCTTTCGCCCAGTTCGTGCGCGATGAGCATTGCGGCGGTTTCCTCGTCCGCAAGCCCACCCATCTGTTCGACTTTTTCCTCGACGGCGTCCCGGAACTCGTCCAGAGAGATGTCGGCGTCGAGGTCCCCGTGTACCTCGTCTATAACGCCCATAATCGTATTCGGTTGCAGGGTTGGCCGTCGCTTAAGCGTTGTCTTTGTGTCGGCAATCGGACGGGGTTCGCCGATCGCGGTGCGGTTCGTTCCATGCAGAACAGTGGTCTCCCCTTCACTGATAAACCTACGTTCCGTGCCTGAATGTTGCTTTCGTCGGCGTTACTTTTCCGCACTCGCGGTGGTGCTCCCGCTGTCGGTATCCGCGACGACTTTCGACTCACCCATGCTCTCGTGCGTGACTGTCACCGACTTCGGGAGCGCCCCTTCGAAGGTGAACGTTGCTCGGTATTCGATTTCGGTGATACACTCGGAACACCCGACGCTGCCGTCCTTCTGCTTGGTTCCCATCGTCACCGTGAACGTGCTCGACTCCGTATCGCATTTCGCGCTCTCGATTTTCGGCCGGGTGCAGGAGTCGCTCCCCGTCATCGACCCCGTGACGACGAGTCGCTTCTTCGACTCCTCGAACTCGATAGCGGCATCGTTTTTCGGCTGACCGCACTCCGTGCTGATGACTTCCAGCGACCGGTCTTTCACGGTCGTATCCGTGGTCGAGGTCTGCGTCGTCGTTCCCGTTTCCGTCGTCCCCTCGGCAGTCGTGGTTTCGCTCGCCGTGGTCGTCGTGGTCTCGGTCGTCCCGGTTCCGCCCCCGTCCGACTCCGAGTTACCCGGACTGCCACCCTCTCGACTCAGACAACCGCCGAGCAGACCGACCGTCGTCGCCGCACCCGCACGTTTCAGGATGTCTCGTCGTTGCATACCACAGAGCACCACTTCCGTTCTAAAAGCACTGACGTAAGGAAAAATGGAAATTTGAGTTATCGACACGGTCGTCGCGTCCGCCATTCGTGCGGGTGGGTCGCATCCCCACACCGTCGTCACATCGCAAGCGCTATTAAGCCGACCGCGAAATGAATGACTGAGTCCTGGTAGGGTAGTGGACTATCCTCTTGGCTTGCGGAGCCAGGGACCGGAGTTCAAATCTCCGTCAGGACGTCATTCTTACGGAATCAACCCGCGAGAGCAGTCGCTCTCGCGGGTCATGGAGGAAGATGACGACTCGGGGAGATTTGAATATGGAAGTCGCACGCCCGCGAAGGAGCGCATGCGACTGAGCAGGAACGTCTTCCTCAATTCAAATCTCCGTCAGGACGTTTTCAGAGCGTCAAACGACGAGCGTAGCGAGGAGTCTACGCTCTGAAAACGACTGCGGAGATTTGAGCAGACGAGACGCAGCGCGCGAACGAATGTGAGCGTGACCGTCTCGGGGAGTTCAAATCTCCGTCAGAGCAAAGCTCTGACTGGCCTCACATTCGCTACGCTCATGTGAGACTCCGTCAGGACGTTTCTGCCAACACCGACGAGCGTAGCGAGTCGTACGTGTTGGCAGAAACGGCTCGCGGAGATTTGAGCAGGGAAATCGCATGCCTGGGAGCGCAACGAAGTGAGCACCCCGGAACGGTTTCACGAGTTCAAATCTCCGTCATGACGTTCACTTCGTTCACGACCTGACTTGCCTCACGCTCGCGTCCGCTCGCGTGAGACTCCGTCAGGACGTTTTTCGAAACGCTACGACGAACTACTCCTCACTTCACCGCGCGAATCAACACCTTCTCGTTGCTGAAATCGGTCACCGCTCCGTCTTCGATGGTCACGTCGTAGACGACTTCGGCTTTCGACCCACGGACGAGTTCGTCCAGTTCCTCGCGCGCGCTCTCGTCCGGATTCGTGCGCTCCGCCCACGATTCGTAGTCGAGGTCCTTGCGCATGGTGACGGATTCCTCGATGGTGAGTCCGGCGTCGCGGAACCAATCCTGCCACCGCGCGACGGAATAGGCCTCGCCGTGGGTCGAATCGCGGAGGCGTTCGAAGCGGTTGTAGAAGGCGGCCAGTTCGTCGTCTTCGGGGACGATGTTATCCTCGAAGGCGACGACGCCGCCGGGCGCGAGAACGCGGGCGACTTCATCCACGAACGCACGCGGGTTCGGGAAGTGGTGGGCCGCGATGCGGCAGGTCACGGCGTCGAAGGTCCCGTCCGCGAAGGGAAGTCGCTCCCCGTCGGCGACCGCGCCGGAGATGGGAAACGCGTCGGTGGCCGTTTCGACCATCGCGGGCGTGGCGTCGGCGGCGATGACGGTGGGCACCGTTTCGGCGAGCACACCGGCGGTGTGTCCGGCACCGCACGCGATATCGAGTCCGCGCGTGGCGTCCTCGCACCACGAGGCGAGGAGTTCGAGGTCCGCACCGTCCCGGTGAACGTCGCTGTCGAGGTAGGAGGCCGCGACGCTGCCGAACGAATCCGTCGTCGCCCGTTTCCGTTCGATGTCGTCCATATGGATCGTAGGACGAACGCCACAAAGGCCGTTGTCGTTCGCGCAGGTTTCGCCGACCGTGCGTTTGCCATGGTGTGACAGGCCAAATATGGCGCGAACCGTGACACTTTTGACCCTTGCGAGAATATTTACTCGTGTATGAGTAAAGTTGAGAACTACCGACTGTTCGTTCGTGACTTGAAGAAATGGGCCGTCAAGAAAACAGCGAAGTAACCGGTATCCACGGTTACACCCACTGACGGTGGCTCCGTCAGGTCCTGCATCACCCTTTTCGAGCCGTTTGTCGTCGTTCGGAAGAGCATTCGTCCGGAGGAGTTTTTCATCGGCGGCGGGGAATGAACCGTATGGACGCTTCCCTGCGGGCCGGGGTCGCAATCTACAACGCCGGCGAGTTCCACGCCGCCCACGACGCGTGGGAGGATCACTGGCTGGACCTCGAACGGGATACCGAGGACGAGCGACTTCTCCACGGACTGATTCAGTTCACGGCGGTGGTGTACCACGCGGGCGACGGGAACTGGGCTGGAATGCGGGGCCTCGCGGATAGCGCGGCCGCGTATCTCGGCGGACTTCCGAACGATTATCGGGGCATCAACGTCGAGGCGGTTCGTACCTACCTCCGCGCGGTTCGGGACGACCCCGAACACGTCGAGCGCAACGCGCCGCCGAGACTGACCAGCCGCGGAATCGTTCTCCGTCCCGACGACCTCGGCTTCGAGGAATCCTCGGTTGCCGCCGTCGTTCTGGCCGAGGAGTTCGGCTACGACGAATCGACGTTCGAACGGGCGGTGGAGTTCGCACGTGCCGACCTGAAATCCGGGGACGAGGGAAGTCGATTCATCACGTTCCTCATGGATTTCGTCCGCCAACCCGAAGACAGGGCGCTGATAGCACAGCGCCTCGGCCAGCACGTCGAAAAGCGGGAGTTTCGGGAGACGGACGTGGACGGGTTGTTCGAGTGACGATCCCGACGTTCGTTCACGACTACCGTTCGCGATGTTCCGGGACGAATCGGACGGTGGGAATGATTTATGTCCGTGACACCCGCTAGAGTCAGACGATGAGCGAGGTTTCCGCGAGCGTCGGACGCTATCTCAGTACGATTCACCTCGTCAGCGAGAGCACCGGCCGTCCGGCCAAAACAGGCGAGTTGGCGACGGCGTTGGACGTGAGTGCGGCCAGCGTCACCGAAATGCTCGGGACGCTCGAAGCGCGCGACCTTGCGACCTACGAGAAGTACAAGGGCGCGACCCTCACGGACGACGGCGAGGACACCGCACGCGAAGTCATGTGGAAACACTGCCTCGCGGAGAACTTCCTGCTGGGCGACCTCGAAATCGACGATCCGGAGGAGGCGCGGGAGATGGGGAACGCCCTCTCGGACGAGGTGGCGGCCCGCATCCGCGAACACATCGACCATCCGTGTGCCGGGGAGTGTAGCGCACCGAAGAGCGAGTACAACGAATGCTGTGACGACGTGCGCGACGCCGAAGCGAAGTAAGCGACCCGGACGGATCTACGCGACTACGCGAACCGGACGATTTTCTCGAACGCATCGAGCGAAAGGGTATCCCCGGAGGGGATTCCTCGCGCATCGGAGCGACCGAACGCGTCGGCGATGAACTGGCGAGCGACCAGCTCCTTCCGTTCGTTGCCCGCCGCGAGTTCGCCGTCCGCCTCCGACAGCAACAGCGCGGCGGTGTACACGTCGAAGACGTACTCGGCCAGTTCCTTCGCGTGGAGTTGAGCGTACTCCTCGTCCGCCGTCGCCAACGTCACCAAGGCATCGCGTAGGTCATCGAGTTCGTCGCGGGTGGTCGCCACGAGGTCGGCGAAGTCGTCGTGTTCCACGCCGTTCAGTCGGTCACGGATCAGGGCCATCGCCGGTTCGTGTGCCTCCTCGCGCGCGAGCGCACGAAGCACGTCGAGCGAGAGGATGTTCGAAGTTCCTTCCCAAATCGGAAGCACCTGTGCGTCGCGGAGGAGGCGGTTCGTGACGAAATCGTTCACGTAGCCGTTGCCCCCGTGGATTTCCATCGCGTACGACGCGACATCGACGGCCATGCTACCGGTTCGGGACTTGGCGATCGGAACGAGGAGGCGCATCAGCGCGAAGGCCTCGTCGTCGCCGCGGTGGTAGCGGTCGAACGCGCGCCCGGCATCGAACGTGAACGCGGTGGCCGCCTCGTGCGCCACGGCCATCTCCACCAAGTCGCGGCGCATGAGCGGATATCGGTCGATTGGGTTGCCGAACGCTTCGCGATTCGCGGCCCGAATCTTGCTCTCCAACAACGCTCGTCCGATGAGACCGCAGGACGCGAAAGCGTTGGCGATGCGTTCGAGGTTGAGCATCTCGGACATGTACCGGAACCCGGATTCCAGTTCGCCGACGAGGTACGCGTCGGTGCCACGGAACTCGACTTCGCCGGTCGGAACGCTGACCGTCCCGAGTTTGTCCTTCAACCGACGGACGAGAACGTCGCGGTCCCCGTCCGGTTTCGTCCCCGGAACCAAAAAGAGCGAGAGGCCGTCAGTTCCGTCGGGCGCGTCCGGCGTCCGCGCGAGCGTGAGGATGGCCCCGGAATCGACGTTCGAGCAGAACCACTTCTCGCCGGTCAACCGCCATCCGTCATCGGTGCGTTCCGCGACGGTTTCGGTCGCACCGACGTCGCTTCCGCCCTGTCGTTCCGTGAGGAACATCGCGCCCTGCAACAGGTCGTCGTACTCGCGGGTGGTCAATCGGTCGTAAAAGTCGGACAGCGGACCGTCGCGGCCGCCGTCGAAGCGCTCCAACACGAGGGCCACGCCCGCGGTCATGGCGACGGGACACGTCAGGCCCACGTCCGCGTACGCGAGGAGGTAGTCCATCGCCAGATGGTGCAGCATGGACGCCGGGGCGTCGCGGTCCGGCGGCGTGCGAAACGAGTCGGCCACACATCCCGCACCGTACACCAATCGCTCGTTTTCGAACTGGGCCGGATGATACTCGATTTCGTTGATGCGCCCTCCGAACCGGTCGTACCGGTGCAGTTCCGGACCGTGTTCGTCGATGGTGTCCGAGTTCGGGGCGACGACCCGCCCGACGATGTCGCCGAACTCGTCGAAGCGCTCCTCCGCCCATCCCCTGTCGCCGGGGTAGGTGCGCTCGACTTCGTGCTGCAAAACGGGGTCGTACTGCCAGTAGTTCATCCCGCGTCCGCGGTCGAACTGCCCGTATTCGACGGTCATACTGACCGACAAATCGGGCGGAAACCAATTAAACCATGTCCCGTTTAAACGACGTCCCGGTACACCCGGCCGAAGGCGATGCGTTGGAGGGTTGCAATCGCCGCCTCCTCCTTTTGCTGGTAGGTCGCCGCGACGGCCGTCTCCGTCGCCGGGGCGACGTGCCACGCGACGTTATCGACGTTGTCGCTTCCCTCGACGTGGACGTCGAACCCGTCGGGAACGTCCGCCTCGAACTCGTCCCGCGTTCCAGTTTTGATTTCGAGGAGCGAGGCGAACAGGGCGTCCCGTGCCGTCGCGACCACGTCGCCCGTCACGCGTTCGCCGTACTCCTCGCGGTCGAAGTCCATCGCCTTCGCCGTCTCCTTGACGACGGTCTGTGCGACCGGTCCGACGTCCTCGTACTGTTCGCGGACAGCGCCTTCGGTCTCCGGAGCGAAGATTCCGTGTGTCTCCATGGCGAGTCGTTCTCGGGGGAGAAACTATTCGTTTTCGTCCTTCGATTCGTCGTCCACGGTCGCCGCGTCGTCGGCGTCCTCCTCGTCGTCGAACATCCGTTCGGTCATCTGGCGTGCCTCCGCCATTATTTGCTGAGCATCAGCGCCCATGGTCGCGTCCCGACCGTAGCCGCCCGCTTGCTGGAGTTCGTCCTCCAGTCCGCCGCCGTGGTCGTGGCCGTGTCCGTTGTCGTGAACCGTATCCTCGAACACCTGCGGGTACTCCGCTTCGTCCGCGTACTCCGTGATTCGAGGTGCGAGTTCGTCGGGACCCTCCTCGTTCCATCCCGGCGCGTACTCGTCGAGCCACGATTCGTGGTCCGAATCGCCGAGAATGGCCGCGAAGGCGAGATGGTTGGCGAGGTGTTCCCCGTCGGACTGCGGCGTTTCACACACCGGACACGCATATCCCATGGATCGGTGTACGGCGTCCGGACTGAAAAGTCGTTCAGTCCGCGGGTCAGTCGAGTTCGACGATCATCACGAGCGCGTCCTCGCCGTCGCCGTAGTACCGTGGTATCGTCCGCAGATAGCGGAAGCCGAACTCCCGATACAGGGAAATCGCCGGGTCGTTGCTCGCCCGCACCTCCAGTTTGACGCTGTACGTTCCGCGCACGTGGAGGCCGGAGAGCGCTTGTTTCAACAGTTCTTTTCCGATTCCCTCTCCCCGACGCGAGGGGTGGACCGCGATGTCCTTGATATGTCCGAGCGCCCGGCCGTGGTTCGGAATCGTGTCGGCGACGACGTAGCCGACGATTTTCATCCCGTCCGTGGCGACCAGAAACGTCGGTTCGTCCACGTATCGCTCGAACGCCGCGAACGGCCACGGTTGGCTGAACGAGGATTTCTCGATTCGAAAGATGGCGAGCAAGTCGGCTTCCTCTGCCGGGCGAATCGAAATCGAACCCGTCTCGCTCGCTGTGGAAGTCACAGATGCGTATTCGACGCGCACAACTAAAACTTCAACCCCACCTTTTTCTGCGGTCAGGTGCCGAGAGCGAGCGCGAAACGCGCTCGCTCTCGGCCTACTTCCCTGGAAAAAGCTGGACCAAAAGCACGGCGTCACCCCGCTTCCGTCGCTCCTTTCAGTCGCTCCGTCGGGGGTTCCTTGGCCCGGAAAATCTTCGATTTTCCGGTGGACAGCTGACCGCTGGCAGGTGTGTCGCTTGCGGTTGCTCATAGAATGTCACACTGCTGGTTCGGTAGCAGGCCGACCAACCGCGAGAACTAGCACACTCACCGCGAACGAAGTGAGCGGGCCGACAATTGAATGGAGCATGGAAGAGCTTCGCTCTTCCAATGCGAAATGAAAAAGGAGTGCTTTTGGTCCAGCTTTTACAGGAAGCCAGCAGGAGTGACGACAACAGTCGTCACTCCTGCCTGCGACCGTCGTAAAAGGTGGGTGCTGAAAGGTGGGTTCTAGTCGTCCGCGGAGGCCGCCGCGTCGCCGCCTTCGACCTGCTTTTTCGTGTGCGGCAGTTTGCCACCGTCGGCGAGAATCTGGCGCTCGCGTTCGGAGGCGTCGAGGGTCGCGGTGAGTTCCCAGTCGTCGTTCACGCGGACCGTGAACTCCTTCTGACCGGAGCGGACCGCTTCCGCGACGTCGTCGACGATTTCGATGTCGTCGCCCTGTTCGAACTTCTCGTAGTCCTCCTCGCTGATTTCGAGGGGAATCAGACCGAAGTTGAACAGGTTGGCCTTGTGGATGCGGGCGAAGCTCTGTGCGAGGACGCCTTCCACGCCGAGGTACATCGGGCACAGGGCCGCGTGTTCGCGCGAGCTACCCTGTCCGTAGTTCTCGCCGGCGACGAGGAAGCCGCCGTCGGCGTCGAGCGCGCGCTGTGCGAACGTGTCGTCGACGCGCGAGAGCGTGAACTCGGAGAGTTTCGGGATGTTCGACCGGTACATCAGGATGTCCTGGGTCGCCGGGATGATGTGGTCGGTCGTGATGTTGTCCTGCATCTTGAGCAGGGCCGGGCCTTCGAGTTTGGAGTCGAGTTCGTCCTTCAGCGGGACGTCGCCGATGTTCGGGCCTTTGATGAGGTCGTCGTCGACGGCCTGCTCGGGCGAGATGAGGTCGGGATCGTCGGCGCTGGTACCGTAGTTGTCACCCAGTTCGAACTCGGGTGCGTCCATGTCGCCGAGTTCGTCGGCGAGGTCTCGGGGGTCGATGATTTCGCCTTTGATGGCCGCCGCCGTGGCGACTTCGGGCGAACAGAGGTAGACGGAGTCGTCCTCGATACCGGAGCGACCCTCGAAGTTGCGGTTGAAGGTGCGGAGCGAGACGGAGTCGGACGCCGGAACGTGGCCGATACCGATACACGCACCGCAGGTCGCCTCGGAGAAGTTGACGCCTGCCGCCATCAGTTCCGCGACCCAGCCCTCACGGGCGAGCATCTCGGAGGCCTGTTTGGACGCCGGAGCGACGATGAGGTCCGTCTTCCGGTTGACCGTGCGGCCTTCGAGCATCTTCGCGGCGGGGAGGATGTCCTCGTAGCCGCCGTTCGTGCAGGAACCGATCATGACTTGGTCGACCGACTGCCCAGCGACTTCGCGGACCGGGACGACCTTGTCGGGCATGGACGGTTGTGCGATGAGCGGTTCGAGGTCGGAGAGGTCGACGACGATTTCGTCGTCGTACTCCGCATCGTCGTCGGGCTGGAGGTCGACGTATTCGTCCTCGCGGCCGAGGCGCGAGAGCCACTCCTCGGTCTTCTCGTCCGTCGGGAAGATGGAGGTGGTCGCGCCGAGTTCCGTTCCCATGTTCGTGATAGTCGTTCGCTCGGGGACCGAGAGCGTATCGACGCCAGGACCGGTGTACTCGAAGATTTTGCCGACGCCGCCCTTCACGGAGAAGCGGCGGAGCATCTCGAGGATGACGTCCTTCGCGGTCGCCCACTCGGGGAGTTCGCCTTCGAGGCGGACGCTGACGATCTCGGGCATCTCGATGTAGTACGGGCCGCCACCCATGGCGACCGCGACGTCGAGACCGCCGGAACCGATGGCGAGTTCGCCCAGACCACCGGGGGTCGGGGTGTGGGAGTCGGAGCCGAGCATCGTCTTGCCGGGTGCCGCGAAGTTCTCCTTGTGGACGTTGTGACAGATACCGTTACCCGGACGGGAGTAGTGTGCACCGAACGTGCCCGCCGCGGAGCGGAGGAAGCGGTGGTCGTCCGTGTTCTTGAAGTCGAACTGGTAGGTCTGGTGGTCACAGTACTGGGCGGCGATCTCGGTCTGGACCTCGTCCATGTCGAGCGCCTCGAACTGGAGCCACACGAGGGTCCCAGTCGTGTCCTGTGTGAGAACTTGGTCGATCTCGATTCCGATTTCCTCACCGGTTTCGAGTTCGCCCTCGACGAGGTGGTCGCCGAGAATCTTTTCCGTCAGTGTTTGTCCCATATCGGACGAATATCGACCCTCCGAAGGTATAAATCCCGCGTGTTTACGTTTTCATCATTCGTGGTAAATTCGGTTCTCGTCCGGCAATCATTGCGAAAATAAAGGAACTGAAAAGGGATGGACGCGACCGTCAGTCGAACCGAACGTCGGCGATTTCGACGTCGGTCACGGTCGGCGTTCCGTCGTCGGCGCGACTCCACGAGAGCGCCGGAACGACGTCGTACGCTTCGGTCCCGTTCTGAAGTTCGAGTCGAACGGTCTTTCCCTCCGCTAGCCAGCGGTTTATCTCGGCCCGTTGGTCGTCGGCGAAGCGATTGGTCTCCCCGGTACTCTTGCCGCGACGAACCGCGACGACGTCGACGGACAACCCGTCGGCGCTGGTCTTCAGGTTCACCCGGAGCGGTACCTGTGCGCGCTCGTCGGTGAGAAACGGGAAGGAGAGGACGGCGTCTTCCGCGTCCTCCAGTCGGTCGATTTCCGTTCCCAATCCCTCCCCGACGGCACCCACCGACTCGCCGACGGCGTGCATCGACTCTTCGACCGATTGCATCGAGTCCTGCACGGACTCCTCGATTTCGCGTCGAAGCCGGTCGCCGAAATCGGGGTCGAACGGACTCGGGTATCCCTTACCGCGGGTATCGCCACCGCGGCCACGACCGCGCCCGTGGCTGCGACCCTGACCGCGGTTTCGAGGGTCGTGTCCCGACGGGGGCGACGTCCCTCGTGGCGAGCGCGCGTGTGGGTTCTTTCCGTGACGGTCCCAGTGTCCGCCGTGTCCGCGCTCCAATCCGCGGCGGAGGGCCTCCTCCCACGAGAGGTCGAGTTCTCGCTTTCGCCGTTTCAGCCGTTCGAACACCTCGTCGTCGTCGATTGAGATCCGAATGTCTCGGCTCATGAAACCGACTACCAGCCGGAGAAGCATAACGGTTTCCATAGAGCACACATCAAATACACATTCAGCTCACAACGAACGCACAACTAGTGCATAGATTTATGAAGTGCCCCACGCAACACCGAGAACGATGCACACACAAAGCGGGCACGACAAGCGGGTTCGAGTCGCGGGAATCGCGACGTACGACGAGGTAATCGCGGACCGGTTGGATGTTTCGGGCGTACTGACCGTCGACGGAGACGTTCGGGTCGAACGGGCGAAACTGTCCGGTGCGACGACGGTGCAGAGCGATCTCCGTGTGGACACGATGACGGTCTCCGGGGCGACGAACGTCGATGGGGACGTGACGGCAGCCGATATCACCGTCTCGGGGTCGCTGTCGGCGACGGGAACGACCGCCGCCGATGCGTTCGAGTGTTCGGGGTCGGTACAGCTCGAACACGTGAAAGCCGACGGGTTCGAGGCGTCCGGCGCGGTCGAGGCCCGGACGATACAGGCCGGAACGGTCAGGATTCGTGGCGCGATAGAAGCGGGACGCGTCGAAGCGGACGACGTCGGATTCGACCTCGTATCCGACTCGGTGGTTTCACGTCTCGTCGGGGACTCCGTCGTCGTCTCCCGGCATCGACCGGACGGGTTCCTCCGGGCGGAACACGTCGAAGGCGACCGCGTGGCGCTCGACCACGTCGACGTCGGAACCGTCGTCGGCGATCACGTGCGATTGGGTTCGGACGCCCGCGTCGAGGTGGTTCGGGCCGACGAACTCGACGCGGCGGACGGAGCGACCGTCGGGACGGTCGAACGACGCGAATAAACGACGGACAGTGTGAGCGAGTGAGTGTCACCCGAACTGCCCGAGAACGGTAACGGCTATACCGTCTCGGACACGCCGTCCGTCTATGTTCGAGAGCGGAACGTTCGTCGCGGAACACGTCTCGGAGGTCAGACGGCAACAGGTGCAACCGAACGGCGTCGATTTGACGTTGGAGACGGTGTACGAACAGCGGGACTCGGGCCGAATCGGGCGCAACGGCAAGGAGATCGGCGACCGACGGCAGGTCGAATCCGAGCAGATAACCGAGAAATCGCCGGAGAACTACTACCTGCCACAGGGCGGTTACATCGTCCAGTACGAGGAAATCATCGAAATCCCGGACGGACACGTCGGCTTCGTGTACCCCCGTTCATCGCTCATGCGGAACTCCTGCATGCTCAACACGGCGGTTTGGGACGCCGGTTACAAGGGGAAGGGTGAAGGGTTGTTGCAGGTCCACCACGACATCGAACTCGAACGGGGTGCACGTATCGCGCAACTCGTTTTCGCCGAGGCGGACCACGACGGAACCTACGACGGGGACTATCAGGGCGAGAACCTGGACTGAGTGGAATCGGGAACGAAGCGAATCGAGAGTGGTGTGAACGATTGACACTAGGAAAATCGATACGACTATTTCTATCGGGTTTCGATTGCGTCGTGAACGAGCGTGGAAGAGGAGGACGTACTGGAACGATGTGTCGAATGCGGAGAGCAGTTGCTCGAAATATACGTCGAAGACGACCGATGTCCCGATTGTCGGGACGAGTAGCAGTTTGGCTGTTTGAAACGGGTACCCTCGCCGTTTGTCGTATTGACGGAGATGGTTCGAAACGAACGGATTTTGCGAAGGCGTTCGTGGACCGAACCCCGGGCGAAAGTCACGCATGATTCTAGGCGCCTTCGCTTCGATATCCCGAGATATAGATGAAGTAAAATCACATGTCCCCCGATGAGGTATATTTGTATCCATAGAATCAGTTATACTATCAACACCTCATAGATACAATTAACATCGAATGATAACTCTACCAGGATGAATGCGACGCGCTACAGCACTCATCCTGCTCGTCTGCATCGTTAGCGCGGGGGCGCTTCCCGCGCTCGGTGTGGGTACCAGCGGGCGACAAACCGATACGGACTCGGCCGACGCGGCCGCGAACAACGCGACGAACGTAACCATCCTCTCCTACAACGACATCCAGACCGCCGCCGCGAAGGACGGCAATCTGCCCCGACTCGTCCATCGAATCGACGAGCGACGGGCCGCTCACGACAACCCGACGTTCGTGATGGGGGGCGGTGACGAGTTGTCACCGCACGCGCTCTCGCCCGTCTCGAAGTGGCACGCGCCGGTCGACGTGTTGAACCGCATCGGCCCGGACGCCGACACCATCGGGAACCACGACCTCGATTACGGCACCGACGAGTTTGCCAACGCGTCCCGCGCCTCCGACTTCCCGTGGGTCGCTTCGAACCTCGTCAACGAGACGACGGGTGAACCCATCGAGGGAGCGAAACCGTACGAAGTCGTCGAGAAGGACGGCGTCAAAGTCGGCGTCGTCGGTGCCATCTACCCCGGCGTCGATGGCTCCGTTTCGGAGAACCTCTCGGCGAACGGCATAACCGCGAAACCGGTCGTTCCCTCGATTCGGAAGTACGAGCGAGTTCTCCGCGAGAAGGAGGACGTGGACGTGATGGTCGTTCTGCTCCACGAAGGGACGAACGGGGCCGAGACGGTCGCAAAGCGGACCGACACCGACGTCGTGCTGACGGGGCACGACGAGGTCGTCTATCGGCCCCGCGTCGTGGACGGAACCATCATCAGCGAGACCAGAGCGCGCGCCGAGTTCCTGAGCGAGATCAACCTCACCGTCGAGGACGGCGACGTCGTCGCCGCGAACGGCCGGTTGCTGAACATCACCGACTCGACGCCGAAGAATGAGACCGCCTCGGACATCATCAACGGCTATCGCGCCGAGGTCGACCTCGACTCGACCATCGCGTACTCGGAGACGCCGCTCGACGCTCGGTTCGCGACCAACTATCACCGCGAGAGCAACTACGGGGACCTCGTCACCGACGCGATGCGCGCGAGAACGGGCGCCGACGTCGCCATCACCAACGCCGGTGGCATCCGGTCGGACGGCGTCTACGGCCCCGGAAACATCACGGGCGGCGACGTGTTCAACACGCTCCCGTTCGGAAACACCGTCGTCACCGTCGAACTCACGGGCAGCGAACTGGAGGAGACGCTCGCGAGTCAGATTACGACGTTGGAGAGCGAGGCCGGACAGCAGTACGGTGCGGAGATGTCGATGCAGGTCAGCGGCGTCGGGTTCGAGTGGGTCGGCCACGAGGGACGCGATCACATTCGGGACGTGACCGTGAACGGCGAACCCGTCGACCCGAACGCGACGTACGAAGTCGCCGTGAACAGTTTCATGAAGGGCGGCGGAGACGGCTACCCGCTCGTTGACAAACCGGTCGTTCAGCGAACGGATGAACTGATTTCGACGGTCGTCGTGGATTATCTGAAGGAGAGAGGACGAATAGCGCCGACGACCGAGGGCCGGATTCAGCGGGTGGACACCACCCTCGATGACGCCTCGGTTCGCCTCGACGAACACGGGAAGGTCGTCATGCGCTTCGATGCACCGGAGGACTACGACGGAACCGTCGCGGACTCGTTCGTGATATCGACGCCCGACGACCGCACCGTCGCGGCCGAGAAGGTCACGTACGACGCCGAGGAGAGAACCCTCGCAGTTCGCTTCGACGACGCCGAACTCGCGGCGCTCCTCGGATGCGAGCGAACGGCGGACCTCGATCTCTACGGAAGTTATAGTTCCTCGAAGTACGACCAAGTTTACTTCAATCACTCGCGGTTGAACGCCGACGTGACCGCGACGCTCGGCACCAACGGAGAACAGCAGGCGGCGAACGAGACGAACGAGACGAACGAGACGAACGACGCGAATCGGCGCACCGTGCCGTCGATGGCGGCCGCGTAATCGCGTTTCGAAACCGTCCCTTTTCGCGGGTCAGTCCCCGAGGTCGAACATCTCGGCGGCCTGTTCCATGTCCTTGTCGCCGCGTCCGCTCAGGTTGATCAGAATCACGTCGTCCTCGTCGCGCTCCTCCGCGAGCTGCTTCGCCAGCGCGAGGGCGTGGCTGGATTCGAGCGCTGGGATGATTCCCTCCGACTCGCTCAGTTCGCGGAACGCGGCGAGGGCCTCGTCGTCGGTGACGCCGGTGTACTCACAGCGGCCGGTTTCGCGGAACCGGGCGTGTTCCGGGCCGACGCCGGGATAGTCGAGGCCCGCCGAGACGGAGTGGACCTCCACGTCGTCGTTCAGGATGCGGGTTCGCATCCCGTGGAGGATGTCGGTCTTTCCGTTCGCCAGCGGGGCCGCGTGACGGGTCGAATCCGACCCGTCGCCGCCGCCCTCCGCGCCGTAGAGTTCCACGGGGTCGTCGCGGAACGCGTGAAAGAGGCCGATTGCGTTCGACCCGCCGCCGACGCACGCGACGGCCGCGTCCGGCAGGCTTCCGGTCTCCTCCTGAATCTGGCGTCGCGCTTCCACGCCGATGACGGACTGGAAGTCGCGGACCATCCGGGGGAACGGGTCGGGGCCGACGACGCTGCCGACGAGGTAGTGGGTGTCGTCCACGTTGTGCGCGAAGTCCTCCAACGCGGCGTCGACAGCATCGGCCAACCCGGAGTCGCCGCGGGTGACTTCGTTCACCTCCGCGCCCATCAGACGCATGCGGAAGACGTTCATCTTCTGGCGCTCCACGTCCTTTTTCCCCATGTAAATCTCGGTGGGGATGTCGAGGAGCGCGCCGACCATCGCGGTGGCGGTGCCGTGTTGACCCGCACCGGTTTCGGCGATGAGTCGGTCCTTCCCCGCCTGCTTCGCTAACAGGGCCTGTCCGAGACAGTTGTTGATCTTGTGTGCGCCGCCGTGGAGCAAGTCCTCCCGCTTCAGGTAGATTTGCGCGCCGTACGCCTCGGAGAGTCGTTCCGCGTGATAGAGCGGTGTCGGCCGTCCCGCGAAGGATTCGAGCAACTTTCCGAACTCGCGCTGGAACTTTTCGGTCCCCGAGATTTCGTCGTAGGCCCGTGCCAACCCTTCGAGCGGTTCTTCGAGCGGTTCGGGGACGTGTCGGCCACCGAACGTTCCGAACTCGGTTGAATCCTGCTGTGACATGGGAGAAGGATACCCGCCCCATGAACATAAGTCTACTCCAATGGACATAAAAACTCACTAATGGACAGATGTGTTCCACTCGGGAGCGCTATTCCTTCTGGAGGTCACGAACGGCGGGGCCGCCGAGAAGTGTCCCGTCGTAATCGAAGCGCGACCCGTGGCACGGGCAGTCCCACGACTTCTCCGCGTCGTTCCACGCGACGACGCACTTCAGGTGTGGACAGACCGCGGAGACGCGGTGACGTTCCCCGCCGTCATCCCGGTATTCGGCGACGGGTGTGCCGTCCTCACGGACGACCCGTGCCTCGCCCCGGGCGAGCGATGCTCCCGCTTTACTCGGTTTCGACACCCAATCCTCGACGAAGCGTTTTCCGACGTTCGCGTTCTCCCCGGCGAGCGAGGGAAGGTCCGACAGCGGCGGCAATCGCCCCGGGTCGAACGCATCGGCCCATTCGCTTCCATCGCCCGCGATTTCCTCGGCGAGGACACGACCCGCCGCGATACCGCCCGACATTCCCCACCCGCCGAACCCCGTGGCGACGTAGACGTGCTTCCGCCACGGCGCGGCGCGGCCGACGAATGGCATGCCGTCCACCGAGCGGTAGTCCTGCGTCGACCACCGGTAGGCGACCTCCTCGACGTCGAACCGTCGTCTCGCCTCCCGTTCGAGCGCTCGATAGCGGTCCGCGGTCGAACCCCCCTGTCCGGTCTTGTGATTCTGCCCGCCGACGAGGAGGAACGACTCGCCCTCCGTCTCGTGTTGCCGGACGGAGAAGTACGGTTCGCCCGACCGGTAGAACATCCCCTCCGGTTTCGGGTCGCGCGTCCGAACGGCCAGCACGTACGACCGTTTCGGATAGTTTCGAGCGAAGTAGCCGGCGGGGTCCAGTATCGGGAAGTGCGACGCGAGGACGACGTCGGTGGCTGTTACCGTTCCACCCTCCGTCTCGACTTCGCACGGAGAACCCGGTCGAACGTCCGTCACTCGCGTCCCTTCGAAGATGTCACAGCCACCCGCCGCTATTTCCTCCGCCACGCCGAGGAGGTACTTCCGCGGGTGGAACTGCGCTTGGTCGTCGAATCGAACCCCCGCCACCGCGTCCGAAACGGTCGGCACTTCTTCGACGAACGACGCGGGAAGGCCGACGCTTCGAGCGGCATCGACCTCCCGCCGCACGTCCTTTCGGTCGTTTTCGTCGGAGACGTACGTGTAGGCGGGTCGTCGCCGGAAATCACAGTCGATAGTCGTCGCCCGTTCGGCGACGGTTTCGATGGCCGCCTCGTTGGCGGCCGCGTACTGTCGGGCGCGCTCGCGCCCGAACCGTGACCGGATCCGGTCGTATTTCAATCCGTGCTGGCTCGTCAGTTTGGCCGTCGTCCGCGCCGTGACGCCCGAACAGACACGGTCGGCTTCGAGGACGGCAACCGTCTTTTCCGAATCCATCAGCTCCGCGGCGGTGGAGAGGCCGGCGATACCGCCGCCGACGATCGCGACGTCGACGTCGACGCCGGTTTCGAGCGAACCGTAGTCGGTTTCCTCCGTCGTCTCCAGCCAAAGCGATGCGCCTTCACCCGGCAAGTCGTTCGCGTTCATTGAAACCCCGGGCTGGATTCGATAGTCGTCGAAATAAGAGAGGTGGCCGTCCGGAGTTACTGCATGTAGCCGAGGTCCGCCAACCGCTCTTCGACGTCCGCGTCATCCTCCATCGAGACGGAGTCGTCCTCATCGTAGGCGGGGTAAGACTGCGCGCCGGCGTCCTCGACTATCGGGATGACGTTGCCGTCCATCCGGTCGCTGTACGGGATTCCGAGCGCGGACATGACCGTCGGGGCGACGTCGAAGAGGTGCGCTTTGGTCGGCATCGAATCCGCGTCGATTCCCTCCCCCTTCGCGGCGACGATACCTTCGAGTTTGTGATTCCACGGTTCGGTCGGCGGCGCGAAGTAGTCGCCGAGCAGTTGTGCCGAGAGGAACTGTCCCATCTCGTTCGGAATCGTCACGATGTCCGGCGCGTTGTCCGCGTTCTTCCCGTGGAAGTACGTCTCGCGCGGCGCGACTTCCCCGAATATGGGTTCGCCGTCCGGGGTTTCGACCCCGCTGAGTTTCTCGATGAGGTCGTCACGAACCTCGTCGTACCGGTCCGGCGGAACGATGCCGTTCGGTTCGCGCCCTTGGAGGTTGATCCGCACGCCGAGTTCGGTTCGGGCGCGCATGTATGCGGCCGACTTCGGGAAGTCGACCTGCTCGTTCGCCGTCCGCGCCACGTTCTTCGGCGCGTACTGCTTCGCGATTTCCGCGAGTCCGACCTTCTCCAATCCGGTTCGAATCCGGTGGGCGGTGAAACCGAACTGGGCCGCCTTCGCGGCCATCCGTTCGAGCGTGTTCGGTTCCCACGTCTTCGTCTCCTTCCCCTCGCGAAGTTCGTCCTGAATCGGGTTCCACGACGGCATTCCGCGGCCCCCCTTTCGAGCCTTCACGTAGCCCTCGTCGCGGAGGAACTCGTTGACGCGGAACTCGTACTTCTCGTACGGTCCCATCCCGTGGTCGCTCGCGATGAAGACGGTGTCCGGGTCGCACTCTTCGAGGAGTTTGCCGACCTGTCTGTCCGTCTCCTCGTAGACGGTCTTTACCTTGTCCCAGTCGCCGTCGAACTCGTGGAAGACGGTGTCGGGCTTTTGGAACTGGACGAAGCCGAAATCGGGTTCGTGTTTGTCGGCCAGATAGCGAAACGCCTCGCCGCGCATTCGAACGAGACTCGTGTACTCGTCCATCTTCTGTGCGTCCGTGTAGTCGGATTCCTCGCGGGAGTAGGTCGGGTAGACGCGGTACTCGCCGATGGCGTCGCGCACCTCGTCCAACAGTCCCTCGGGATGACAGCGTGGGTCCTCGGGGCCGATGAACCCGGGGATGAGCGCTCCGTCGATTTCGTCCGGAGGGTGCGTGACGGGGACGTTCACGACGACGCTCGTGAGGTCGTGTTTGTCCAACAGCGTCCAGATGGCGTGTTCCTCGACGTCACTGCCGCTGACGACGTGAAAGTCGTATCCGTCGTAGGCGACGAACCCACAGACGCCGTGTTTCCCGGGGTTGACCCCGGTGTACAGCGACGGCCACGCGCTCGGCGTCCACGGCGGCATCTGTGATTCCAGCGGTGCGGCAACCCCGCCATCGCAGATAGAGCGGATATTCGGGATACCGTCGTCTTCGTACAGGCGCTCGAAAACGGGCAAGCATCCGGCGTCGATTCCGATGAGAAGAACGTCTACGTTGCTCATTTTTCATCACCCAGGCAGTAGTTTGGACCCGCGGCTTTCGTTTCGTTCGCCAAGCAAGGGGTGTCATCTTGCAGTGCGACGGTCGCCAGACTCATTGGAGGCACCTACACTCTCTAATCATTTTATTATGTTACTCTTAAACCGGACAGCCGATCGTTATTCGCCTTTACCGTCGGCAACCGTCCCGGCGGGGTCGTCGATAACCGTGCGCTTCCACGTACCGCGAGTGAACCAGAGTGCGGCGACGAAGGCACCGATTATATTTCCGCAGGCCATGCCTACCCAGACGCCAGTCGGCCCCATATCGCGGACGAACGCGAGGAAGTACACCGCCGGGACCCGGCCCAGCCAGAGGGTTATCATCGAAAAGGCCATCGCCAGTTTCGTGTTCCCCGCGCCGCGGTACGCGCCGAGGAGGACCTGTAAAACCGCCATGAACGCGAACTCGGCGGAACGGATCCGAAGATACTCGCTGCCGAGTCGGATCGTCGTATCCGCCTGCTGGGTCCCCGTCGCCATGAAAACGCCGACTATCGGGCGTGGGAACAGCAGTGCAACGATTGCAACGATGAGCATCACCCCGGCACCGACCTTCGCCGCGAGCCAAACGGCCCGCTCCGCGCGGTCCGGTTTCCGCGCCCCCAAGTTCTGCCCGACCATGGTGTTCGTCGCGCGACCCAACCCCATCGCGGGGAGGAAGACGAGCGACGCGAGACGGTTTCCGAGGCCGTAGGCGCTGACGACGGGCGGCGCGAACTGGACGACCATCGCGGTCAGCGAGATCATCGCCAGCGAACTCGTGGACTGTTCGAGCGCGCTCGGCGTCCCGATACGGACGATTTTCCAGATGAGATCGAAGTCGGGGACCAGATCGTCCGATCGAACGGTCGGCCCCGCGTCGGTGAAAAACAGGACGTACAGGCCGAGAACGCTCGCCACGGCGCGTGCCGAGATGGTGGCGAGCGCCGCACCTTGGACGCCCATGCCGTCGAGCGACCCGAAGCCGAAGATGAGCAGCGGGTCAAGGACGACGTTGACGGCCACGCTGACCATCATGATCCGCATCGGCGTGCGCGTGTTGCCGTATCCACGCATCAGGGACGTGAAGACGAAGAAGCCGAACAGGAACGGCAGTCCGAGGAAGTACGTCTCCATGTAACGCCGTGCGAGCGGAACGACCTGTAGGGTCGTCGCCCCCTGTGAAGGCATCAACGTGAGCATCGGCTCGGTGAGGAAGTACCCGGCGATTCCGAGGAGAACGGCGAGAACGGACACGAACGTAAGGATTTGGCCCGCGACCTTGCCCGCCGACCCCTCGCTGTCCGCACCGGTAAACTGGGCGACGAGAATGCTCCCTGCCGTCGTAAACCCGCCCGCGACGGAGATGAGGAAGAAGATGAGCGGAAACGCGATACTCATCGCACCGACCGCATCGGACGACAGTCGACCCAACCAGAAGGTGTCCGCGACGTTGTACATCACCTGCAACAGTTGAATGACGACTATCGGCCACGCGAGTTCGAACATCGGTCGCACCAGCCCACCGTCCGTGATAGAGCTGCTGGGCTGTGTGCTGGTCATCGTACTTTCGAAACGAAATAGGTCCGTTTCAATATTTCGAATCGCAAACGGGTCGGTAAGATGTGCCGCAATCCGCCCGACGCGTTGGTGGTCGTTCGCTCGTTTCCGTCCCGAGTACGGAACCGTACGCGCTCGAAATCGGCGAATGGCGTGAAACGTCCCAGCAGCGAGTTAAACGGTTACTAAGCGAGTTTTAACACGTCGTTTCGAGCATCATGATTCCCCGCTCTCCAAACGGGTATCCGATAGAGACGCGGTTTCGCGGACGGCGTCGCCGTAGGGATCACCGTTTCAACCGTGCGATGGCGCTGGCGGGCGTCGAACCGGAGGCAAAGCGACCCTCCTCGGTCCGAGCCACCCATTCGTGGCGGGAAACTTGACGAACGACGGCACACTTTGAGGGATTCCGGACCGCGTATTCTGGAAAGCACTCGAAGGGCATACGCCAACCACAGCGGCCGAAAAATTAAGTAATTGCCAGCTACGAACCGAGTAGCAACCCCCTGAAGCGCGATATCGACGAGTAGGGACGGCGTTACTTGGGTCCGTTTAGACGCACGGGCGTCACAGAGAGCGGGCGCGACGGGATTTGAACTACGCCGAGACGTTCCTGCTCGCTGTCGCTCCACGGGCTGCGACTCGTCTACTTCAAAATCCGTCGTGGAGTTCGGTTCCGACTCACCGTCGTTCGCCGAAACGCGTACGGGCGCGACGGGATTTGAACCCGCGACATCTTGGTCCGGAACCAAGAACTCTGTCCACTGAGCTACGCGCCCTCACCCGTTCCTTCGTGCAGAAGGGCTTTAGTTTTGTGACTCCGCCATCCCGGCCACCGCTCCCCGAGAAAGAAACGAACGGTCGGAAAACGGAATAGAAATCGAGACGTCGGGCGAAGTTCCGAGATGAAAGCGAAGAGCGTCGTTACGGCGTTTCGTTCGTCTCGACGCCGATGTCCGCCTGCGGGTACGCGGTGCAGGAGAGGAAGTACCCATTGTCGAGTTCGTCTTCGCTCAGGGTGTCGTTGTTGCTGTGAACGATGTCGTCGGGTTCCCCGTCGGCGAGTTTCGCACCACAGGACAGGCACTGACCCTCCCGGCAGGAGTAGGGAAGGTCCCAGCCCTCGTCCTCACCCGCTTCGAGGATGGTTTCGTTGCTGGCGACTTCGATGGTTTCGCCTTCGTTGACGTACTCGACTTCGAAGTACTCGACTTCGTCCTCCGGGATGGCGGACGGGTCGAAACCCGTATCCTCTTCCTCTTCACCCTCACCCGCGAGTTCGCCTTCCGCACCGCCGCCGATGGCGACCGCACCGCCACCACCGATGGATCGGTTCATCGGTTCGGGGAAGTCGGTTTCGGGAACGCTCGCCGCTCGCTGGTCGAGCACTTCTTGGGAGATGTCGTCCGCGATTCGCCACTCTGTACCCTTCGTGTAGTGCAGAGTCACCACGATGAGGGCGAGTAGTAGCCCGAGTCCCAGACCCAGTTCGTTTACCATATGGCGGTGGCTACGGAACGGTGGTTTAACAGCATTGTGATTGACGCGGATGCGTGGCGTCACCGAACGGCGTGCATGGGAGAGACGAGTGGGTTGGTCGTGGCATCGGTGGAAGCCGAAGCACATGTCGGACATGCACACTTATATTCGAGGGAGGTGATTCTGTACATATGCCAGATGTCATCGCGGATGCGGTATCGAAACTGCCGCGACCGGTCATCACCGCGTTACAGAACACGCCCGTCGACCACCTCTATCAGTACAGCCGATATCTGACGGTCGACGTGCGGGAGATTCGACTGACGAAGGGGTCTGCGACGGAGTCGCTCTATGCGCCGAAACGCTCGCACCTGTATCGGATACTCGGTCGAGGCGACGAGTACGAACCGCAGTTGACGGCCGCCATTTCCGACGAATTCGATACCGAGGACACGTTTTACGACATCGGGAGCCAGTTCGGGTACTTCACCACGTTGGCCAAGGCGTGCGGCGTTCCGAGCAGCCAGATACACGGGTTCGAAGCGAACGACTACCACTATCGCGTCCTGAACAGGACGCACGCGACGGATGACGCATTCATCACTCAGGCGTACGTCGGGGAGCGAACGACGACTGAGATGCTGGCGCTCGAAACGTACGATGGAGACGACCCAAACGTGGTCAAAATCGACGTCGAAGGGTACGAGTACGGCGTTCTTCGGGGAATGGGGGAGAAACTGGACGGCGTTCGCTGTCTGTTCGTCGAAATCCATCCGAGGTTTCTGGCGCGAACGAACGACACACCGCGGGATGTGTTCGAGTTGCTACGAGACGAAGGGTTCGAACTGACCGCGACGGAGCATCGGGAGGAGAACGCGTGGGAATCGCTTTCGGACGCGGAACTCCCGCAAGACCACGCGTACTTGCTCCGAGCGAAGCGGTAACGACGCGAAAGAACCGCAGGGAAACCCGCCCGAAGTGGCGAGTGAACCCGCTCAGTCCCGTTTCACTTCGTGCCGACCGAAACCGTATCGGAGTCGGTTCGCCAGTCGACGCGAGAAGCGACCTTCGGCGGGCGAACGACTGCCGAACCGCTCGGAAAGCGCCTCGTAGATGAGCGGCACCGGGACCTCCTGTTCGAGCGCCTCTTGGACCGTCCACGTGCCGGTCGAACCGCCAGCGATGTGGTCGGCCACGTCGCCCAAGTCGGTTCCCTCCTCGCGGAACGCCTCCTCACAGAGTTCGAGGAGCCACGAGCGGATGACCGCGCCGTTGTTCCACGTTCGGGCGACAGCCTCCAAGTCGAGGTCGTACCGGCCTTCGTGGAGGAGTTCGAACCCTTCGCCGTAGGTCTGCATCAGCGCGTACTCGACGCCGTTGTGAACCATCTTGACGTAGTGGCCCGACCCCGACTCCCCCATTCGGTCGTGGCCGTCCGGTCCAGTCGCCACGGCGTCGAATACGGGCGTCAGTTCCTCGTAGGCCCACTCGGGTCCGCCGACCATCAGCGAGAAGCCGAGTTCGGCACCCGCCGGGCCACCGCTCGTCCCGCAGTCGAGGTACGCCGCCGACGTCGTTTCCGCTCGGCGCACGGAGTCCTCGAAGTAGGAGTTGCCGCCGTCCACGACCACGTCGTCGCCGTCGAGATACGGTTCCACGTCTTCGAGCGCGGCGTCCACCGGTTCCCCGGCGGGAACCATCAGCCAAATCCGTTTCTCCTCGCCCAGTTGCTCGGCGAGGTCGGCGACGGAATCGGCCGGTTGCCCGCCCGCCTCGGCCGCGGACTCGACGGCCTCCTCGGCCACGTCGTAGGCGACGATGTCGTGTCCGGCAGCCAGCGTTCTGTCCACTACGATTCGACCCATTCGCCCCAAACCGATGACGCCCAGTTGCATGGAAGTAGGTGGAGGTGGGGGTGAAGTAGGGATTGCGGTTCCGGCCGGGCGTCAGGCCGAAGTGGACCGGGAAGGAACGTCTCGAAGTATCGTTGAAAAGCGGTAGTACGCAGGTGTGCCGTTCCTGTCGTCGAAACCGATGTTCAGCCGATAGCCAACCCGCCGAGGATGCCGGCGATCAGGAGCAGAAAAAGGAGCACGATGACTCCCTTCCGCGTTTTTGGATTCATTTCCATCATAAATTGAAGTTCTACATTTATAATATTATTTCAGCTTTTATTGCATTTGGAGGTGAGATAATGGAGGGACCGAATGGACCTCACTGGAGGAACGTTCGCATCGTCGCGGCAAACGCGGGTTCGATGTGGCGCATATCGAACCTAGCAGAAGTTCTGGGTGGCGTACACCTTCCCTTCGTCGGTAACGACGATGCCGATGCCTTCGTTCCGCCACTCCGGCGTCAGGATGTTCTCCCGGTGTCCCTGTGAGTTCATCCACTGTGTGACGATGCCGCGAGCGAGTTCGTCTTCCGTGGTGTACCGAACCGTTCCGTCCGCAGTCGTGACACGCACGTCGTACCACGTCTGCGCGATGTTCTCGCCGCCCGTGAGAGACCGACCGTCACCCGCCGACGCGCGGCAGGTGTAGTCGAACCGGTCGTAGCGGTCCGCGAAGTTCTCCCCCTCGGGCGACGTGTGAGAGAAGTAGTTTCGCGTCGCCATGTCCTCGCTGTGATAGCGCGCGATTTCGCGGAGGTCGGTGCTGAACGCGAGCGGTTCCAGACCCCGGTTCGACCGCTCCTCGTTGACATACTGATGAACGAGTCGCTCGACGTCTCCCCTATCGATGCCGTTCGATGTCGATGGCGGCGTGGTCGTATCAGTCGTCGCGGTAGTCGTCGGTTGGGTAGTCGTCGCGGTAGTTGACGACTGGGAAGTCGTCGGTGGCGGAATCGTGGTCGACGTTGGTGGCGTCGGTGGCGTCGTGGTCGTCGTTTGTGACGCTACCGTCGTAGCCGTAGGGATATCTGGGTCCGTCGTCTCGGTCGTTGTCGTCGGAGAGGACGTCGTTGTGGGGGGAGTTGTCGTAACCTGTGTCGTCGTGGTTTCCGGTGTCGTCGAGGACGAGGGGACGACCGTCGTCGTTGCAGGTGCCACTTCTACTGACGGCGTTGTCGTCGGTGCGGTCGATATCGGAGCGGTCGTCGGCGAGCGCGCGGTCGATGAGGGTACGGTCGCGGGAGTCGTTGCTGGCGAGGTAGATGAAGAGGGAGTCGTATGAACGCTTGTCGCGGGTGACGTCGGTACTCGCTGGCGTGGTTGTGGTTCGTGTTCTAATAACTGGGCCAACCAGTAAAACAAGCGCCAGAAGTCGTCCCCGAAACGGGCCGTTTCGAGGGACGTGCTGGGTTCGGGGATGGCCGAATAGTCGCTATTCACGGACGAGTTCGGTTCGTCGGTCGCAAAAGCGGACGGAGTCGCCTCCGAAGTGAATCCCGACGCGGCGGTGCTCGTGAGGAGAAGAACGAGGAACGCCAACGAGAGGCCGGTGGAGAGCGACCGTCGAGTCATCTCCACCCCCGTAGCGTGTGCGCGGCCGTGAATCGCTGCGGTTCGAACCCATCGAAACGTCGTCGGGACCGTTCGTCGTTATTCCGATCCGAATAGCGCGCCATCATAAGAATATCTGGCCGAAGTACAACATAATATTTTGCATAATCCCATATTGAGTTCAGATAGTTAATGAGAATACGCCGGTGATTCACGAATAGAAATGTATGAGTGGGGACAGTCGTCAATCGCGGATGATCCGGAGCGATCGAAACGATACGGTTCGTTACTATCGGTCGGATCGGCGAATTATTTTCACCGTTGGGCCAAACAAATAACACCGCTGAAGTCGAACGGGAGGTATGGATGAGGAGAGAATCGTCTTGCGACTCAACCTCGTTATCGCCCTCCTTTGTATGTTAGTCGTTCTCATTGCGATACCGTACCTCCTCTTCATCTACGACCACTTCCCGAACTTCCTGTACGCGGTCATCACCGCGCTCGCGACCATGGGCGGACTCGTCCTCCTCCGGACGTATCGAACCGTTCGGAGTTGATTCAGGCGGGAAATGGACGGGAACCTTTATCAGCGCCCACACGCAGAGTCACAAGTATGAGCGCGATGGTGTCGGTAGTACGTCTCTAGCGCAGACGGCGAGCCGATAGTGTTTCTCACCGATTCACCATTCAGCGACAGCAATTTGCAGCCATGACTGACGTTCCAAACGACTACGAACCAGAGCGTATCGAGCGAAAGTGGCGGGAAGAGTGGCAAGGCTCCGACGTGTACACCCCCGACGGTGACTTGGAGTACGTCATCGACACGCCGCCGCCGTACCCCACCGGCAACCTCCATATCGGGCACGGACTCCAGTGGAGTTACATCGACTTCGCGGCGCGTTATCACCGTCTCAAGGGCGAGGAAGTCCTGTTCCCGCAGGGATGGGACTGCCACGGGCTTCCGACGGAAGTGAAGGTCGAGGAGAACCACGACATCCACCGGACGGAAGTCTCCCGCGAGGAGTTCCGGCGACTCTGCATCGAGCACACCGAAGAGCAGATAGACTCGATGAAGGAGACGATGAACGAGTTGGGCTTCTCCATCGACTGGAACGCCGAGTTCCGCACGATGGACCCCGAATACTGGGGGAAGACCCAGCGCTCGTTCGTCGAGATGGAAGACTCCGTCTACCGCGACGAACACCCCGTCAACTGGTGTCCGCGCTGTGAGACGGCCATCGCGGACGCGGAGGTCGAAAACGAGGACCGGACGGGGACGCTCTACTACGTCACGTTCGAGGGCGTTGACGAGCAAAGCTCGTCAGCCCGTCAGACGGAGTCTGACGACGTTGACAACGATAACAGCGAGGAGCGAAGCTCCTCTGGCTCCGCGGTGGAGCCGCGGAACATCGAGATTGCGACCACGCGTCCCGAACTGCTCGCGGCGTGTGTCGGCATGGCCGTGGACCCCGAGGACGAACGCTACGCCGACCGAATCGGCGAGACGTTCGAGGTCCCGCTGTTCGGACAGGAAATCGAACTCGTCGCCGACGACGACGTCGACGGCGACTTCGGAACCGGCGCGGTGATGATCTGTACGTTCGGGGACAAACAGGACGTGGACTGGTGGGCCAGACACGAACTCGATCTTCGACCCGTCTTCACGGAGGACGGCCACCTGAACGAACTCGCGGGTGAGTTCGAGGGCCTGACCATCGACGAGGCGAAGGCGGACGTCGCCGACGCCCTCGCGGAGGAGGGCTACCTGAACGATTCGGAATCCACCGAGCAGTCCGTCGGCACCTGCTGGCGGTGTGACACGCCCATCGAAATCCTCTCGAAGGAACAGTGGTTCGTCGAGGTCGACTCGGACGAAATCGTCGAGAAGGCGAAGGAAGTCGAGTGGATTCCCGACCACATGTACGCCCGCCTCGAAGAGTGGGCGGACGGCATGAGTTGGGACTGGGTTATCTCCCGCCAGCGCGTGTTCGCCACGCCGATTCCCGCGTGGGAATGCGAGGAGTGTGGCCACTGGCACATCGCCGACATCGACGAACTCCCGGTCGACCCGACGGAAACCGGCCCCGCAATCGGCGACTGTCCCGAGTGCGGTGCGGACTCGTGGACGGGCGAAACCGACGTGATGGACACGTGGATGGACTCGTCCATCACGCCGCTTCACATCAGCGGATGGCCCGAGAACCTCGAACTGGACGAGTTCGAACCCGTCGCACTCCGCCCGCAGGGCCACGACATCATCCGAACGTGGGCGTTCTACACGCTCCTCCGCGTCGGCGAACTCACCGACGAGCGCCCGTGGGACGAAATCCTCATCAACGGCATGGTGTTCGGCCCGGACGGCAACAAGATGAGCAAGTCCCGCGGCAACGTCGTCACGCCGACGGACGCCGTCGACGAGTACGGTGCGGACTCGGTTCGGCAGGCGTTGGTCCTCGGTGGCCAACCCGGAAGCGACGTCCAGTTTCAGCCGAAGGAAGCCACGTCGGCCTCGCGGTTCCTCACCAAAATCTGGAACATCCTCCAGTTCTCGACGAACCACTTCGACGAGAACACGCCGACCATCAGCGACCCGGCCTACCGCGACGCGGACCGCTGGATTCTGTCCCGGCTTTCGAACACCGCGGAGAGCGTGGCCGACGACATGGAACGGTATCGCTACGACCGGGCGCTCAGAACGCTTCGGGAGTTCGTCTGGGAGGACCTCGCGGACGACTACCTCGAACTGGTGAAGGGCCGCCTGTACGAGGGACGGCCGGGCGAGCGCAACGCCGCGCGCCACGCGCTGTACACGTGTGTCTCGTCCGTCGCTCGGATGCTGTCGCCCTTCTCGCCCTTCTTCGCCGAGGAGGTGTACAGCTACCTCCCCGGAACCGAGGAGAGCGTCAATCTGGCCTCCTGGCCGGACGTCGAAATGCAGGACGAGGAGGCCGAACTCGCGGGCGAAATCATCGCCGAAGTTGCGAGCGAGGTCCGGGCGTGGAAGTCCGACGAGGGAATGGCCCTCAACGGCGAACTCGGCCGCATCGAACTGTACGCCGACGCCGAGCGCCACCCCGACACCTACGACTTGAGCGAAGCGGTGAACGGCCCGGTTTACCTCGAAGAGGGGCGACCGAACGTGGAACTCGCGCCGGTCGGTGTCAGCCCCGACCACTCGTCCATCGGGCCGAAGTTCCGCGACAAGGCGGGTGCGGTCGTCGGCGCGCTCGAATCGACGGACCCGGCGGAACTCAAGGCACAGGTTGACACGCACGGCGAAATCACGCTGGATGCGGCGGGCGAAGAAGTCACCCTCGACGGCGACTGGGTGGAAATCGAAGAGGAGTACCGCGCCGAAAGCGGCGAGGAAGTCGAAGTGCTGGAGACGGAACACGCGACGGTCCTCGTCTTCCCCTGAAACGGCGGATTCGGCGCTCCGCGATTTTTTGATGACCCGTTTCGCGCGGTGACACTGACGTCTCCGGGAGTGCACCCCACGAGTGGCGACGCTTCCGACCGGAAGTTCCATCTCTGCCGGTCGGAGACCAGTGGCGATGCCCGATCAGTAGCGATACTACACCGGCCCGATGAGAGTGGCGAACCGAGACATATTAACAACATCTAGCACCGAGATAGCAGAAGTTATTAACGATGGTCCAAGAATTGTTAATAGCCTGATGACGAACATCACTCGAAGACGCGCCATCGAACTGGGAACTGCGTTGTTCGCGAGCGGAACCTTCGCGGGTTGTCTCGGGTCGTCCCCCGGCGGGAAGACTGACGATTCGAACGCGATACAGACGTCGTTTTTCGTCCTCACCGATTTCACGAGAAACGTCGTGAACGACGCCACGACCGTCGAAAGCTTGGTGCCGGTCGGCCAGCACGGTCACGGTTGGGAACCGTCGGCACAGGTCCAGCGGGAGGCGATGGAGTCCGACGCCGTCGTCTACATGGGAGACGGGTTTCAACCGTGGGCGGACAGGATGGTGGAGAACGTCGAGAAGGAACGGCCGGAGATTCCCATCGTCGCGGCCAGACGCGGGATTTCCCTGCTTCCCGCGCCGAGTCACGAAGAGAACCACGACGGTGAACACCACGAAGACGAGGAGGACGAACACGACGGCAAAGGTCAGGGAAACGAAACCGTGAACGACCACGAGAAGAACGGAACCGCCCACGAGCACGGTGAAAGCGAAACGGGACACGGCCATGGAGCGAACGACCCCCATTTCTGGCTCGACCCACAACGAGCGAAGCAGGCCGTTTCGAACGTCGAAGACGGGGTTTCGAAAGTGGACGGCGTTTCCGGCGATCCGTTCGTCGAAAACGCGAGGGTGTTCAGGGACAGGATAGACGAACTCGACACGAGGTTCGAATCCGAACTCGAATCTGCGAAGCGGAGCGCGGTGCTGGTCGCAGGACACAACGCGTTCCAGTATCTCGGCGAACGGTACGGGTTCGACGTTCACGCCCTGACGGGACTCGCGCCGGACTCCTCACCGAGTCCCAAGGACGTCCGGCGTGCGCAGAAACTCATCGACGAACACGATATCGAACACGTCCTCGCGCCGGTGTTCGAGTCGGACCGGGCCGCCAAACAACTGGTTTCGGAAACCGACGCGAAAGACCACCTGCCGATCACGCCGATTCCGGGTATCACGAAGGAGTGGAACGAGAAGGACTGGGGATACGTCGAAATCATGGAGCAGGTGAACCTCCCGTCGCTGAAAACGGCGCTCGGAACGAAATGACGGTCGCGGAACTCGACCACGTGACGTTCGGGTACGGCGACCGACCGGTTCTCTCGGGCGTTTCGCTGACGGTCGAGGACGGCGAATTCCTCGGGGTCGTCGGCCCGAACGGGTCGGGAAAGAGTACGCTCCTCGAACTCGTCCTCGGGTTACGAACGCCGGACGAGGGGACGGTTCGTCTGTTCGGTAAACCGCCAGGAACGGGCAGAAAAGGCGGGCGAGTCGGCTACGTCGCACAGAACGTAACCGCGGTTTCGGGAATGCCCGTGACGGTCAGGGAGGTAGTCGCTACGGGTCGGAGTTCACACCTCGGATTCGGATTCGCCGGGGAGAAAGACCGGGACGCCGTCGAGAACGCGATGGAAATCGTCGGGATTTCCGCCCTCGCGGGCCGCCGCGTTGCCCGTCTCTCCGGCGGCCAGCAACAACGGGCGTTCATCGCCCGCGCGCTGGCCGCCGACGCGGACGCACTCGTGCTGGACGAACCGACGGTCGGCGTCGATGCCGAGTCCAGAGGGGAGTTTTACGGCCTCCTCCGCGACCTGAATCGGGATGGCTTGGCCGTCGTCCTCGTGGAACACGACATCGGCGTCGTCACGGAACACGCGGACAGGATTGCCTGTCTGAATCGGAAGCTGTACTTCCACGGCGGGACCGACGAGTTCGAAGCCAGCGACGTGCTGACGGACGCTTACGGGGCGAACCAGCGGCGACTGCACCACGACCATGATTGATATCGCCGAGATGCTGAGCTATCGGTTCATGCGCCTCGCGCTCGTCGCGGGACTCTGTGTCGGCCTCGTCGCGCCGCTCGTCGGGTCGTTCCTGGTTCACCGGGGGATGGCGCTCATCGGGGATACGCTGGCCCACTCGGCCTTCGCGGGAGTCGCAGTCGGATTGTTCCTCGGAAGCCTGAACGTCGGCGTGTCGCCGTATCTCAGCGCGCTCGTGGTGGCGGTGCTCGCGGCGTTGGCGATACAGGTGCTCGCGGAACGGACCGACGCGTACGGCGACGTGTCGATGGCAATCGTGTTGTCGGGTGGGTTCGCCCTCGGAAGCGTCCTCATCAGCCTCGTGGATGGTGGAATCGCGGTCGGCATCGACCGGTACCTGTTCGGCAGTCTGGCGACGGTCACGGCCGACAACGTCTCGGTAATGGTCGTGTTGTCCGCGTTCGTAGTCGGCGTCGTCGCCGTAACGCGACGGCAGCTGTTCGCCGTCACGTTCGACGAGACGGCGGCCCGCGTCTCCGGAATCCCGGTCCGCCGCTACAACCGCCTGCTCGTCGTGTTGACCGCGTTGGTCGTCGTCGCGGCCATGCAAATCATGGGCGTCGTCCTCGTCGCGGCGATGCTCGTTGTCCCCGTCGCCACGGCATCACTGGTTGCCGAAAGCTTCCGACAGTCGCTCGGTATCGGCGTCGTCGTCGGAGAGATCGCCGTCGTCGTCGGTATCACGCTGTCCTATGCGTACGGGCTTGCGGCGGGCGGAACCATCGTACTGACCGCAATCGGCGCGTTCGTGCTGGTGTCCGTCATCGTTCGATGAGAAGCGTCGTTAAAACGAGATTGCCGCATCGCAAACCGCGAGGACTTTTCTATCGGTCTCCGACTGTCGTGGTATGGACGACCGAGTTCACGAACACGCCGAAGTGCTGGTCGATTGGAGCGCACGGGTCGAAGAAGGCGACGACGTCGTCGTCATGGTCGATGAGGGAACACACGACCTCGCCGTCGCCGTCGGCGAGAAGTTGGGCGAACGGAACGCGAACATGCTGACCCTGTACAGGTCCGACGAAATCGTGCGTGCATACCTCCGGGCACACGACGGCGACTTCGACGAAAACCCCGCACCTGAACTGGCAATGTACGAGAACGCGGACGTGGTGCTCGTTCTGAGGGGGAGTCGAAACACGATGGGAAAAGCCGACGTTCCGGGGGAGACACAGCAGGCGTACGAAAAAGCGCGGGCGCTCATTCGAGAGACCCGCCTCGGGACGGATTGGATTTCGACGCTGCATCCGACCCGCGCCCACGCACAGCAGGCGGGGATGGCCTACGAGGAATATCGGGACTTCGTGTACAGCGCCGTCCTCCGCGACTGGGAGTCGCTGGCCGAGGAGATGGGGAAGATGAAGACGCTGCTGGACGAGGGGAGCGAGGTCAGAATCGTCACGGAGGACACCGACATCACGATGTCCATCGAGAGCCGAACCGCGGTCAACAGCTGTGCGTCGGTGGCCTACGACTCGCACAACCTCCCCAGCGGCGAGGTGTTCACGGCACCGCACGCGACGGAGGGCGAGGTGTTCTTCGACGTGCCGATGACACACCAAGGGAGTCGCATTCGGAACGTCCACCTCGCGTTCGAGGACGGCGAGGTCGTGGAGTTCAGCGCCGAAACCGGCGAGGACGTGCTATCCGAGATTCTCGACACGGACGACGGCGCGCGCAGACTCGGCGAACTCGGCATCGGGATGAACCGCGGCATCGACCGCTTCACCGACAGCATCCTGTTCGACGAGAAGATGGGCGACACGGTCCACCTCGCGGTCGGACGCGCCTACGACGCCTGCCTTCCCGAGGGGGAGACGGGCAACGACAGCGCCGTCCACATCGACATGATAACCGACGTGAGCGAGGGGTCGCGGATGGAAATCGACGGCGAAGTCGTCCAACGAAACGGCACCTTCCGGTGGGAAGACGGGTTCGAGGGATAGTGCCGCGAGCGAGTGGCACGAGCGAGCGGGAGTTTTTCGTCCAGATTTTTGTGAGGAGCGGTCGGCGAAGCCGACCCGACGAGTAAAAAGGTGGAACGTGCACCTTCCGGTGGGAAGACGGGTTCGAAGGATAGTTTCGAGCGGTTTACGTCCACCACTCGCTTCGTTTCTCGCGCTCGGAAGCGTGTCGGAACGGGGGTGCGAGTTCCGGTTCTTCGAGTCCGAATCCGTAGCCCAACCAGTAGCCGACGTACCAGCCGACGGCGTCAGTATCGACGCCCGAAATCGAAACCGTCAGCCGGTCGTACTCCTCCAGCGCGCCGTCTCGGTCCGGGTCGGTCCCACGGACGCCGCCACACGAACCGGTCGTCCCCGGACTGCACGGGAGGGTGTCGGGGAACTGAATCAGGACGTCCGCCGCCGACCGGTCGTCGGTGAACGTGAACGAGACGTTCGAGGGGACGGTTCCGGCCGCGCCGTCGGCGTAGTAGTCGAGCGCGTGGCGGACCTGCCGTTTCACGGCCGGTCGGTCCGCCGTCTGGCCGAGGTAGACGGTGAACGACGCGTCGGCCCACGGCAGGTCGCGGTTCGTCGCGTCCGTCATGGGACGGGCAGCGAGCGCGGCCTCGGCGGCCATGATGGACTGCGGCGCGGAGCTGTGGTTCAACCCGAGCGTGTGTCCGAGTTCGTGTTTCAGGATGAGGACGGTCGACTCGTTCGAAAACGAGCCATCGACGTCGATTTCCATAGGCGGGGAAATCTGTGCGGCGTCGGTGATGTACGGCGCGCACCCGACGGCGTGGTTCACGCGAGGACAGCTCTCGACGGAATCGACGAAGTTGACGACGAGGTCCGGGTTCTCGGCGTTCGGGGCGAAATCGTACTGAATCGAGTAGCCCGCGTATCGCTCGCTGTTGCGCTCCCAGTAGTCGAGCGCTTTCCGAACGTCCGCGGAATAGTCGCGCGAACCGCTCGGGCTGTCGTTGATGGCGACCGTCACCGGACCGCCCCACGGGTTCGAGAGGTCCGCAATCGTTCCCGTTCCAGTCACGGTTTCCGTCTCCCCCGTGGGAGGACCCTCCGTCACCGTGTGCGTCGTCACGCGACCGAACTGCGTACCGGCACACCCCGACAGGACGAGACAGACGACGAGCAAGCACGCGCGCCACTTCATTGCTATCGTTTTGGTCCGTCGTGCTATCAAATCTTCCGCCTTCGGAAACGACAGTCGAGAGAAGTGATGTCAGTGAGAGATTATTAGACTGCACCTAATAGCGGTTTTTTCTACCCGTCCGAGGGCGGTAATGGTCGATTGAACGACGATGTCAGACGTTCCCATTCGTTCCGGCGGACGTTTCAAACCGACAGGTGACGCTTTTGAACCGTTCAATTCGTTAATTTTTCGTTGAATATGGAAACTGTGCATAACCATCGTTCTCACTTATTGGGTGTGCTATCGTTGCCCGAACTGGGCAGTATGACGTACATCAAAGCAAGCGCCGCCTTGGCGGTCGTGGCAATAGAAATACTCGCTGGGGTCGCATTACTGGCAGTCGCGTTCGGAATATGAATGACGGCTGAGGGGAGTAAGCCCCCTTCTGTTCGGCCCAGTATTCGGCTTAGCGTCCGAACCATCTCCGGACGTGGTCCGGAGGCGTATCGGGATTCCCGACACGTGACCGGGCTACCAATATGGCACGGACTTGCACCGGCAAGGATTCACCGTTCCACCCATTCTTCGCGGTCGACGTGCTGACAGCGCCAGCACGCGTTAGCGCGACGTTTCACCGTCACGCGTTCCGTGCTGACAGTGCCACCACGCTTCCCTCGGTGGGTTAGCTCCCTCCCCTCTCGGGTCGGTTCGCACACCTCATCGGTCGCGCGAAGCGGTCTCGTTTCTGTTCCAGAGCCAGTGGTCTCCCACTCCGGACTTGCGTCCGGTTGCCTACCCGGCTGGTGGGGGGACTTTCCTCACGTAGGTACCGAATCGGTACCGTCCGCACGCGACGGTCGTCGCGTGCACCGCGGAAACCGGGCTCCCTCTGCCGAGGAAAACTAGCCGTTGCACGCGTTTAAGCCGTTCGATACGGATAGTCACGTCCGCTTAAAGCCAGCCAAGATGAAGGGAAGCGTTGAAGATGTTACTGTGCATAAGCTATCTGTATGTCTGAGGCACAGGCAGTAACCCTCACCTATGAGGATGGCACGCGAGCAGTCGAACTCGCACGCGAGGCAGTAAATTCCTACGTTATCAACGGACAACGAGAACAGCCCGGAAGCATGCGAGAGGCGTTCTACGCACGCACCGGCGTCTTCGTCCGGCTCGAATCCACCCGCGGCCGCGGAAGTCTCCGCGGGTGCGCAGGTGCCTACGACACGAGCGAACAGTTAGGGCACGCAATCGTCGATTCGGCCATCGCGGCCGCGAGCGAGGATTCCTGCGGGTCGGAGATCGAACCGGCCGAGTTGTCCAACCTCAACATCTCCGTCTTCATCGTCGAGGACACGCTGTTGAGCAACGACCCGGCAAACGACATTCGACTGGGCCGACACGGCGTCGCCGTCGAGGGTCGCGGAAGCCGAGCGTGGATGTACCCAACACTCCCCGTCGAACACAACTGGAGCACGTTCGAGTACCTCGACCGAACGTGTCGAAAGGCCGGACTTCCCCACGGCGCGTGGGAGGACGACGACGTGATGGTAACGCTCGTCGATGGCCCCGTGTTCCGGGAGCGAGAACCGGAAGGAAGCATCGAGCGGATATAACTCAGAATTCGACTGCCGCCGCGTCTTCAGTAGCCCGACGAGCAGCCGCGCCGATATCGAACTCGCGCACCAGTTCACCGCCCCGAATCAGCGGCTGAAGCAGCGGCTCGCCCGCCGTCTCGTGGCGCACGAGAGCGACGTGATGGTCGCCCTCGTCGGTTCGATACACCTGTTTTCGACCCGAGAGTTTGCCGCGCTTCGAAATCGGTTCGCCGTCGACTTCCACGATGTCGAGCGCGAAATCGACCGGCTCGGCGTTGCTGATGTGACTTCCGACGCCGAACCCGTCCACGATGTCGGAGAGGTCGCGGAGTTCGTCCGGTCCGAGGCCGCCGCTCGCGAAGATGTCCACGTCCTCGAAGCCGTGGGAGTCGAGTTCCCAGCGGAGTTCCCGAAGGATGTGTTCGAAGTCACCGCGCCGCGATCCGGTGGTGTCGATACGGACGCTGTCCAAATCGTCACCGAGCGCGTTCGCCGCGCGGAGCACCTCGTCCTTCTCGTCGGAGAAGGTGTCACAGAGCGCGACCCGCGGGACCTCCTCGCCGACGGCCGCGTCGAACGCTTGCCACGCCGCTTCCTGATCGCCCGCGCCGAAACAGAGTAGCAGGGCGTGGGGCATGGTTCCGCCGGGTTCCCGTCCGAGTACCTCGCCCGCGGCGACGTGTGAAAAACCGTCGAACCCCGCGATGAGAGCCGAGCGCTCGACGACGGCGGCGATGGACGGGTGAACGTGACGCGCACCGAAACTGAGGAGGACGGAGTCAGGGGCCGCGAATCGCGCGTCGAGCGCGTTCGTCGCCATCCCCGACGCGTGTGAGAGAAAGCCCAACAGCGACGTTTCGTATCGCGCGAAATCGAGATAGCTCCCCTCGATGGACATGACCGGGCCGCCATCGAACAGTCGTCCCTCGGCCATGGCGTCCACGTCGATGGGGAGTCCTTCGAGGAGACGCGCGGCGTCTTTCACGCCGGAGAGGAGTTCGAACTCGCCGGTCGGGAACTGGTCCGCCGTCACTTCGGCGACGACGTGGGGATTCTTCCCGGCGGCTTCGAGCGTCGTTTCGGTGCGAAGGAAGTAGGCGTCCGTCGCGGTTCCGTCTCGGATCGACTCCTCGGGAACCACGTCGAATCGGTCGCTCACGCGAACCACCTGTCTTGCATATCCGGGGTATTCCCGGCGAGAGAGAAAAAGAACCGGATTCGTCGGCGTCGAGAAGCGGAAAAACGCGGGAGTTACGACACGGGATTACGGCAAAGAGGGAGCAGGAAGAGCGCGCGGATTACGACGCGGCGGAACCGTGAACGTCGGAGAGGTCCGAAACCGTCGGCGCGTTCACGATGGTGACGGTGGTACCGTTTTGGCGAACCGAGAAGGCGTCGCCGAATCCGGTGCTGTCCGGCACCGTCCACGTGTTCTCCTTGCCGTCCACCGATTTTGCGTTGTGATAGTTGAGCAGTTTCTCGTAGGCGTCCACGAACTCCGTGGCGTCCTTCTTCGAGTCCCACTCCGTCTTGAAGACGTAGCCGGTCTCGTTTTTCGGCCCGTCGTTCGTGTACACGACGATTCTGTCGCCGTCCCACCCGTTCGTGGGTTTGCTCCGGTAGTTGAGCGGGTCGACCTTCCGGAGGTTCCCCTCCGAGTTCCGGTTGAAGAAGTCGTTTGCAGGGATTATCTGCGTACTCCCCTGGCTCTCGTAGTAGGGATACATGAACATGGCAAAGAGACCTGCTTCGCCGACTTCGCCGTAGTTCGGTCGCCCTTCGGGTTGCAGTCGGGTCCAACCGTTACTCGTCGAATCCCGTACCGAAACCGTCGCCGGTTCGTCGTTCGGATACTTGTTCGGGTGGATTATCTGTTCGGTGCTGGCGGGGGGGTTCGAGTAAACGTCGTTGACGCCCTCCCAACCGGACTGCTCGCGGATGTGGCGAACGAAGGCGGGACCGTCGCTGTACGGCTGATATTTGATGAGATACGGCCCGATGTTGGCGAGTCCGTCGCCGCCGTCGCCGCTTCCCGTGGTGTCGGAGAGGCACGTCCCTTTCCACGCGTTCCGACACCGGTTGCTGTAGAGGGCTTCGATGTTGTTCGCCTCGCCTTCGAGGAGGCCGTCGATGGCGTTGTGTCGCTCGCGGGTGGATTGGTTGAACGACGTGAGGTCGAAGTGCTGGTCCTGTAGCGCGTGCATGAGTTCGTGTGCGAGCGTACTCTCGCTCACGTGCAGGTTCTCGTTGTTGTTCGAGACCAGCACGATGGACTCCTTCGACGGACTGTAGAACCCGCCGATGGACGACCCGGAGTTCGTGTTCTGCACGGCGATCGAGTCGGTCGATTCGCCGATCATGAACAGCGACTCGTACTTCGCGTTGTCGAACAGCCGTCGGTTCCCGGAGACGTTGTTGCTGTTCTGGTCCTTTTGGAACTGCTTCCGGGAGACGATTTTGACCGGAACGTTCTTTTTGAACTCCAGCTCCCGAATCCGTTCGTCGCGGGCCATAGAGCGGTTGACGATGGCACCGATTTCGGACTTGTTCAGCCCGTCACTCTGGTCTATCGACAGGGTTTCGTTGTACCAATAACCGTTCTCCCAGCCGAGAACGTCCGAGGAGGGGTCCGCCGGATGGATGGCCTCGTTCGTGTCCGGCCCGGACACCTCGGTACTGGGATTCTCCGTCGTTTGCGTCACGTTTGGGCCGCTCGTCGTCGTACTCGTTTTCGTTCCCGGGGCCTGCGAACAGCCAGCGAGGACGAGCATGAGGGCGAGGGCAACTACGGTAATCGTTCGCATTCTCGTGGGTGCAAGCTAGAACCCTGATGTAAAAAAGGTCTTGAAAAGAGAGCGAAACGAAAGTCGCCTTCGAACGGACGAAACCGTTTCGTGAAAACCGAACGTATCCCCGAGTATGAACCTCGATTCCGACTCGACAGCCGTCGTCGTCGTCGATATGCAAAACGGGTTCTGTCACCCCGACGGAAGCCTGTACGCACCGGCCAGCGAAACGGTCATCGACCCGATTCGGGACTTTCTCGGGCGCGCCCGAGAGGCCGACGCGTCGATCGTCTTTACCCGTGACGTACACACGCCGGAACAGTTCGAGGGTAACCACTACTACGACGAGTTCGAGCGCTGGGGCGAACACGTCGTGGAGGGGTCGTGGGAGGCGGACATCGTGGACGATTTCAACGTCCGCGAGGGGGACCACGTCGTCACGAAGTACACCTACGACGCCTTCTATCAGACGGACCTCGAAGGGTATCTGAACGCCCACGGGATTCACAACCTGCTCCTCTGCGGAACGCTGGCGAACGTCTGTGTCCTCCACACCGCCGGAAGCGCCGGGCTGCGTGACTTCAGACCGCTCATCCTGGAGGACGCCGTCGGTTACATCGAGGAGGACCACCGCGACTACGCCGTCGAACACGCGGCGTGGTTGTTCGGCGAGGGCGTCGAACTGAGCGATATCGAATTCGAGTAAGGACCGAGGGAACGCCCGGCGGAGAAGAGCGAGCGCACGAAGCGGCGAAGGTTTTTAAACGAAGATGGGACCAGATTCGCGACGATGAACGATACCAGAGACTGAAAGACGAGCATCGAAATCGTGCAGAGTAAGCCAAAACGGAGTTCAGCGAACGCTCACCGAAATCGAGTCGCCGACCGAAAAGTCGTGGCCCGGACGGACGAGTTTCGCGCCGAACTGCTCCACCGACACGAACAGCGAGAGGCCGGTAATCGACTCCCCGTTCGCACGGATTTCCACGTCGTCCCACGTGACGGTGCGGCCGTCCGCCCACCCGATACGCGTGCCGAGGAGTGAAACGGGAGCGAATTCACCGTCTCGCGGTGAGACCGCTCGACCTTCCGGTGCGCGGAGCGCACCGCCTCCCTCGTAATGCGGCAGTCCACCATCAACCACCACGCGGGTCCCATCCCCTCCGAGTACGGCCTCGATTCCAGCGAACCGCTCGCCGGGAGCGGGATGGGTCGGCGAATCGAGAACCACGAACGTCTCGCCCGTCTCGACGACGCGACCCGTCCCGTCCCACGCGAGGGGTTCGATTTCCACTGGAACGTCGAGCGGAAGCGACCCCGAGGCGCGAACGGGGTTCGTCCCGCGTTCCCGGAAACCGAGGTGGATGTGGTTTGCGACCCACGGCGCGAAGAAACCGGAGCGAATCAGTTCACCCAGCGAATCGCCGACGGCTACCGTATCTCCCGGTTCCACGGACGGAGCGATGTGCAACATCCGAGCGAGGTAGTCGCCGGTATCGACCACGATGAGGTGGTCGTGGGCCACGGCGTACGGTTTCGATGGGGCCGTCACCGACCTGGTTTCGACCACCTCTCCGGCGACGGGGCTCGGCGCGAGCGGCGTCCGCGGTTCCTCGCTGTCGGGATAGAGGTCGATGGCACTGCCGTTGTCGTGGGCGACGTACGGCGAGTTGTAGACCGAAAAGCGAGGGTAGCGCGACAACACTTCCGGGGTAAGCCCGACCATGGGATGAGTTTCGACCGGGAGCGTTTACATACATCGGGTCCAATGGGAGGCTATGCGCGTGCTTCGTGGTCGAGCGGAGACCCGTGACGAGGACCGACAGGTCACCGCCGCGATGCTCACGGAAACGGCAGACGCGGGGGAACCTTCGGTTCGCGTCTGGGCGCCACATCGGCAGATAGCGTTCGGACGGCGGGACGCCCGCGCCGAGAAGTACAACGTGGCGAAATCGGTCGCTCGGGCGTGCGATTTCGAACCGCTCGAACGGAGCGTCGGCGGCCGTGCCGTCGCGTACACCGGAAGCACGATGGCGTTCGCCAAAACGGTTCCACTCTCGGACATGCGAACCGGGATGGAGGAACGCTACGCCGAGACGTCCGAGGCGCTCCAACGTGCGTTCTGGCGACTCGGCGTTCCGGCCCAGCGCGGCGAACCCGAAGGGTCGTTCTGTCCGGGCGATTACTCGCTCCAATGGAAGGGAAAGATCGCTGGAATCGCACAGCGGGTTCGCACAGGCGCGGCGCTCGTCTCCGGCGTCGTCATCGTCGATGACCACGAAGTTATATCGGGGGTTCTCGACCCCATTTACGCCGCCCTCGACGTGCCGTTCAACCCGAATTCCGTGGGGAGCATCGCGAAAGTCGGTGGCGACAGCGACCCGAAACTGGTCGCCGAAACCATCGAAGGGATGTTGGTCGGCGACGCGGACGTGACGGTCGAACACGTCCGCGACCGGGAGGTTTAGGACGATTCCCGGAACACTGCCGAGTAGATGCTCACCATTCGGAACGCGACGCTTCCCGACGGAAGCAAGCGCGACGTTCGTATCGAAACCGACGCGGGACGGATCTCTGCCATCGGCTCTTCCCTGACGGAGTCCGGCGAGGTCGTCGACGCGACGGGAAAACTGCTGTTGCCCGGTGCAATCGACGCGCACGTTCACTTCCGTCAGCCCGGCTTTTCGCACAAGGAGACGTGGGAGACGGGAAGCAAGAGCGCCGCCGCGGGCGGCGTGACGACCGTCGTCGACCAACCCAACACCGATCCGCCGACCATCGACGCCGCGTCGTTCGACGTCAAAGCCGAACTCGCCGCGGAATCGTACGTGGATTACGGCATCAACGGCGGCGTCACACCCGACTGGAACCCCGACGAACTGTTCGAAAAGCCGATTCTCGCGCTCGGCGAGGTGTTTTTGGCCGATTCGACCGGGAAGATGGGGATCGAAGCGGACCTGTTTCGGTCGGCGGTCGAACGTGCCACGGACGAATATCTCGTCGTGACTGTGCACGCGGAGAACGCGGATCTGTTCGATTCGGACGCGAAGTCGCGTGACGATGCGGACGCGTGGAGCGCCTACCGCACGGCGGAGGCCGAAGCGGACGCCGTCGAACGGGCCTGTGAAATCGGCACCGACCTCGGCGCGCACCTACACATCGCACACACCAGTACGCCGGAGGGAATCGACGCGGCGGCCGAGGCGGGTGCGACCTGCGAAGTGACGCCCCATCACCTGTTCCTCTCGCGCGACGACCTCGACGAACTAGGGACGTACGGCCGCATGAACCCGCCGCTTCGGAGCGAAGAGCGCCGGGAGGAAGTCTTCGCCCGCGTCGCGGACGGAACGGTCGACATGATAGCAACCGACCACGCACCCCACACCAGCGAGGAGAAGGACGCGGATATCTGGAACGCACCGAGCGGAGTGCCGGGCGTCGAAACGATGCTTCCCCTCCTCTTGGAGGAAGCCCGCAAGGGCACCCTCAGCTACGAGCGCGTCGCCGAACTCACCACTTACAACCCCGCGACGGTGTTCGGCCTGCCGCGGAAGGGCCGTATCGAGGAAGGACGGATGGCGGACCTCGTTCTCGTGGACCCCGACGCGACCCGCGAGATTCGCGCGGACGGCCTTCACACGAACTGCGATTGGACGCCGTTCGAGGGATGGACGGGCGTGTTCCCGGAGATGACGATGGTACGCGGAACCGTCGTCTTCGAGGACGGCGAGTTCGGCGAGAACGTCGGGGAAAACGTTCGCGCGTAGCCCAAAAAATATCATCCCGCGTGAAGAATCGGGAGTATGCAAGCAGTCCTCCTCGCCGCCGGGAAGGGAACCCGACTGCGACCGTTGACCGACGAGAAACCGAAAGCGCTGGTCGAAGTCGCCGGGAAACCGATTCTCACGCACTGTTTCGAAACCGTGGTCGAACTGGACGCGGAGGAGTTGGTCGTCGTGGTCGGCTACGAGGGCGACGAGATCCGGGAGCGATACGGGAAGTCGTTCTCCGACGTGCCGATCACGTACGTTCGGCAGGACGAGCAGTTGGGAATGGCCCACGCGCTTCTGCAAGCCGAACCGTACGTCGACGGCGATTTTATGTGCGTGGACGGCGACTGCGTGATTCGGTCTGACCTCGAACCGTTAGTCGAACGCCAACGGGAGGACGGAGTGGACGCAGTACAGCACGTCGAACGCGTTTCGACCGAAGAGGCACGCGTCAAGGCCATCTGCGATGTCACCGACGAGGGGGAGCTTCTGGGAATCGAGAAGGAACCCGAGGATCCGCCGGAACCGAGTCTCATCGCGGCGGGGTTCGCCGTTTACGGTCCGGCGATGTTCGACGCGTGTGCGGAGACGGAACTGTCGGTGCGCGGCGAGTACGAACTCGCGGAGTCGATTCGGCGGTTCGTCGCCGACAACAGGATGCTGGTGATGCGAGCGGACGGGTGGTCCGTGAATATCAATACGCCGGAGGAACGGGAAACGGCCGAACGACGGCTTCGACAGTGAGCGGTGGGGTGGAGGAAGTGCATCGGAGCCATCACGATTAGGCATGACGATGTCGATAGGTGACGTGATATGCCGGGGGAAAACGCGGTGGAGATACCGGTCGATTCGGTTCGACTGGAGGGAAACCTGCACCTCCCGACCGACGGGGACGGCATCGTCCTGTTCGCGCACGGGAGCGGGAGCAGTCGGAAGAGTCCGCGAAACAACTTCGTCGCCGAGCGACTCCGCGAGTTCGGCCTCGGGACGCTCCTGTTCGACTTGCTCACGGAGGCGGAAGACGAGATATACGCGAACCGCTTCGATATCGGACTGTTGACCGACCGTCTCGTCGCGGTAACGGAATGGGTGGAACGTCGCGCGGAAACCGAGGAGTACCGTCTCGGCTACTTCGGGTCGAGTACGGGGGCCGCCGCCGCGCTTCGCGGCGCGGCACGTCACCCGGAAATCGGCGCAACCGTCTCGCGCGGCGGGCGTGTGGACCTCGCCGCGGACGCACTGGACGACGTGACGGCACCCACGCTGTTCATCGTCGGCGGTCTGGACACCGACGTACTCGAACTGAACCGCGAGGCCTACGACCGATTGTCCTGTGAGAAACGCCTCGAAGTCGTGGATGGTGCGGGACACCTGTTCGAAGAACCGGGAGCGCTGGAATCGGTCGCGACGCTCGCGGGGGAGTGGTTCTCCTCACGACTTTGATACAGGTGTGCCGGTCGCTTCGCGCTGTTCGTGTCAGGAAAGGAAAAACGGGACGAGCGCGAGCAGCAAGCCGAGGAGAACACAGAGCAGTCCATAGGTCTGATATCGAGCGACGCCGAATCCGCCGAGTTCGCCGTGCGAGGCGACGGCGACCGATTGTCTGATTTCGAACATTTCTCGCGGCTTAGCTGTCACGATAATGCCGATACCGGCGAATATGATGCCCGCAAGTAGCGATTCGAGCACGACCATACCAGCCACAAGAATGATATATGGTAAAACATTTGCGGCTCAGTATGCCGCACGTAAGACGAGCGTCATCACGGTCACGCCGAGCATGGCACCAGCGCCCAGACCGCCGATGACCGTCATGGCCTCACGGGAGTCGGCCTCGGTCCATCCCGTGTTCGCGTCGAGATACTCCTGTGCGTTTTCCACCGCGCTCCCCGCGAACACAGATCCCGACCAGCCGAGAACGGCGAATCCGAACGCCAGCGCGGCGACGGCGAAGGTTTTCCGGCTAGCGAACGAAACCGTCCCGCCCGTGGCGACCACGAGCGCGATTCCAATGCCACCGAGCACGAACCCGATGGCACCGAATCGGGAAACGAGGAGAACGCGGGGACGCAGATAGCCGACGAAATCCATCAGTCCACGGCTTCCCGCATCCGCGGGTCGAGCGCGTCACGCATCCCGTCGCCGAGGAGGTTGAATCCCAACACCGTTACGGCGAGGAAGAGACCGGGGAAGAACGACCACCACCACGCGCTCGGAACGCTGAACAGGCCGTGCTTGACGCCGTTCGAGAGCATCAGCCCCCACGAGGGCGTTCCGGGGTCGGCACCGAACCCGAGGAACGACAGCGCCGCGAGGTCGAGGATGGCGAGGCCGAAGTTGAGCGTACTCTGCACCGTAATCGGCGCGAGGCAGTTCGGAAGGACGTGACGGACGAGCACGCGCGGGTTCTTCGCACCCAACGCCACCGTCGCGTCGATGTACTCGTCTTCGAGGACCTTGAGCGCCGCTCCGCGCACGACACGGGCGAACCGCGGCGTATAGACGAGAGTCAGCGCGGCGACTGCACGCCACAGTCCCCATTCATCGGGGAACACCGCGACCAGTGCGAGCGACAGCAGCAGGGACGGAAACGCCAGCAGGATGTCCATCGTCCGCATGATGACGTTGTCCGTCAGGTCGCTGTAGTACGCCGCGACGACGCCGAGACCGACACCGAGAACCGTCGAGGCGACGACCGTCACGGTTCCGAACAGCATGGCGTACCACGCGCCGTAGAGGACACGCGGGAAAATGTCCTGTGACTGCAGGTTGGTCCCGAAGGGATAGGTTTCACTCGGAGCGTGGAGACTCGGTTGGATACCGATTTGTGACTGTTTGATGGCCGCGAGGTCGATGGTCACTCTCGCGTACACCGCCACCACGAGTATGAAGAGGATGATGGTGAGACCGGTGACTGCGAGCCGATTCGACAGGAGTTCGGAGAGGAACGGCGAGGCCCGCAGGCGTTCGAAGAACCCGCGAGAGACCGTTTCACTGTTTTCCGTTTGCGTGCTCATTGTTGGATCCTCGGATCGAGATAGGAATAGGTGATGTCGACGAACAGGTTGACGAGGGTGAACAGGAGCGCGAACGTCAACACGGTGCCCTGCACCACCGGGAAGTCACCGGCTTCGATGGCTTTCACCAGCATGGTTCCGATACCGGGAATACCGAAGACGGTTTCCGTCAGCACCGCGCCGCCGAGCAGGGTGCCGAACTGGATGCCGATGACCGTCACGACCGGAATCAGCGCGTTGCGGAAGCCGTGTTTCAGCATCGTGATTTTCGTTCCCTGCCCCTTCGCGCGGGCGGTTCGGATGTAGTCCTGGCGCACGACTTCGAGCATGGACGAGCGCATCATCCGCGAGATGAGCGCCATCGAGTAAATCCCGATGACGAGGGAGGGCAGTATCAGGTGCATGGCCGCCGACTGAAACGCCGCGAAGTTTCCGTTCAACAGCGTATCGACCGTGATGAGGCCGGTGACGAGGTTGATGCTGTACTCCGAGGCGATACGGCCGCTCGGCGGGAAGACGTGCAGTACCTGGGCGAAGAGGAGAATGAGAAGCGGACCGCTCCAGTAAATCGGGATGCTGATTCCGGTCAGCGCGCCGATTCGGGTGAAGTGGTCGGTCACGGAATCCTGCTTGATGGCCGAAATCACGCCGAGCGGAATGCCGAACAGGATGCCGAACAGTTGTCCGTACAGCGCCATCTCGACGGTGACGGGAAGCCTGTGCAGGAGGATGGTCGTGACCGGAACGTTCTTTCGAATCTGGTAGGACTGTCCGAGGTCGAGATGCGCCGTATCCCAGAGGAACTGTCCGTACTGGACCCAAATAGGCTGGTCCAACCCCATTTCGTGGCGGACCTGACGAACGAACGCTTCCGAGGCCCGTTGACCTGCGACCGCGCGTGCGGGGTCGCCCGGCGAGAGTTGGAGAATGGCGAAAACGAACGTCGCCACCCCGAGCAGCACGGGAATAAGTAGCAACAGACGTTTGATAACGAACCGCTTGGATATCATCTACTTCAATCTCAAACGTCGGGGGGTCAAAAAAGACTCGTTACCGTAGTCTCAGTTGAGTTTAACGAGACGCAGGTACGGACCGCTGATGGGTGCGAGTTTGAATCCGCTGACGCTGTTGTGGACGCCGCGGAGGTCCTTCGCGTGGTCCATGAACACCCACGGCGCTTCGTCGTGAGCGATCTTTCCGGCCTGTTTGTACTTCTTCTTCCGCGCCGCGTTGTCGTAGGTCACTTGCGCGTCCTCGACGAGCTTCATGAAGTCCGTGTTCGCCCATCCGGCGACGTTGAGCGTGTTGAAGTTCTCGGCGTCGAAGCTGACCCAGTCCTGTCCGTCCGGAACCTTGTCGATGGAGACGCCGGGGTGGAGCAGCGCGTAGTGGAAGTTGTCCGGGTCGGCGTTGTCCGTCATCCATCCGAGGAAACACGCGTCGTGCTTCCCGGTTTCCGTGTAGGTGAGGAACGGGTCGAACGCCTGCTGGTTGATGGTCACGTCGATGCCCACCTGGTTCAGGTTGGACTTGACGGTCTGGGCCGCCTGAATCGGACTCGGGTTGTAAGTGCGGGGATTCTTGAACGTCGCCAACTCGAAGGAGAAGCCGTCGCCGTAGCCCGCTTGCTTGAGCAGTTTCTTCGCCTTCTCCGGGTTGTACTCGTACGGACTGAGGCTGTCGTTGTACCCCATCACGCTGCTCGGAATCGGCTGGTTCGCCTGCTTCGCGATGCCCTTGAAGATGGTGTCGACGATGGCCTTCGTGTTGATGGCGTGGCTGATGGCCTGACGGACCTTCTTCTTGCGGAAGGCCTCGACCTTCGCCATGTTGAACGCCATGTAACCGATGTTGATACCCGCGTCGGAGACGAGTTCCGCGTTGCTCGACTTCTCGACCTGCTGTGAGGACTGTGCGCCGAGGCCGTCGATGATGTCGGCGTCGCCAGAGTCGAGCGTCTGTGCGCGGGACGTGTTGCTTCCGACGACGGTGAACACGACTTCGTCCACGTGGGGACCGTCTCCCCAGTAGTCCGCGTTCTTTTCGAGGCGGACGCGGTTGTTGCTCGTGTCCCAGTTCTTCAGTTTGAACGGACCGGTGCCGACGGGGTCGGATTTGAGCTTTGTGCCCTTCTCCTCGATGGCTTTCTTCGAGTGAACCGCGGAGACGAACATCGCGAGGTTCGGGAGGATGGGCGCGTACTTCTTCTCCAAGTTGATTGTCAGTTTGTGGTCGCTCGCCGCTTCCACGTTCTTGACGACGCCGAGCGTGTACGGGCCGTAGGAGGAGGCGTACTTCTTGCCGGGGTAGTGTTTGTAGCTCTCGTCCACGAACCGGCGATAGGTGGCCACGAAGTCGTCCGCGGTGAAATCCTCGCCGTTGTGAAATTTCACGTTCTTGCGGAGGTCGAGCGTGACCGTCTTGCCGTCCACGTTCCAGTTCGTCGCGAGCCCTTCCGTGAGGGAGGTCTTACCGGGTTTGAACGCGATGAGGGTGTCGTACAGTTGGTTCGTGACCTTCGCGACTTCGCCGCTCGTCGAGTTCTGGAAGTCGAGGGACCCCGAACTGCTGCCGCGGGCGTAGGTGAGGGTGCTGCCCGAACTGCCGCTCCCATCACCGTTACCATCGCCGCTTCCGTCCCCGCTGCCGTCGCCGGAGCCGGTGGTTTCGTCGTCCGTACTGCCGCCGATACAACCCGCGAGTGTCGCTGCCGCGGCCGCGCCGCCAGCAGCTTTGAGGAAACTACGTCTGTCAGTTACTCTGTCGCGTGACGCCATACGCCAGTGTGGTCACATGTTCTATATAAACATACCGGACCAATAGTAACGAATACGTGAGTGGAAAAAAGGATAAAATCGAAATCTGACATCGATTCCACAACAGTTAGCGAATTAACCGCAGCTTCGTGAAGCTATCGTTGTTTTTTAGCCGTGAAAGCTAGATTCAAAATAGAGACCGAGATGGGTTCGAAGTGGTTCCCATCTGGGTCGTTTTCGACCACGGGAAGCGACTTCGCGTGGACTAAAAACGTCCGGAAATGACCAGACTGGTGAGTCGATGTACAACGATGGTGAGTGAAGGGAGGAAAGACGACCTATTCCGGTTGGTCGTAGAGGTGGCAGGCCGACGGATGCGTCGTGTCCTGTAGGGTCGGACTCGTCCGTTCGCAGATGCTCGTGAAGTTGTCCGCGAGGAGCGATTCGGCCGATTCCCAGTTACCGTCCGAGAGGTGGTCGAACGACCGGGCGACGATTTCCCGCGGTTCGCCGGTCGGTTCCGTCTCGAACAGTCGGTCCCAGAGCGCGGCGTGGAACGGGTTCTCCGCTGGCTGTCGGGGTGCTTGAGTACTCGTCGAACCACGTGAGTCCGCGTCCGACGAGGGCTGAGCGTCCGTCTGTCTCTCACCGCCGTCCGTCGCGGCGCGTGCCGATTGCCCCCCCGCTGCTGCCTGTTCGTGAACCGATTCGAGGTTGATGGCCTGCTTCTCGACGCGCTCGCGGTAGTTCATCACTTCGCGGTACGCCTGCTGGTCGATGTCCATCCCGTCGGGCGGGATTATCTGCGGACAGCGGGTTCGGAAGTGACATCCGGACGGCGGGTCGATGGGCGACGGGACGTCTCCCTTGAGGATGACCCGGTCGTCCGTATCCGCCCGCGGATCGGGTTCGGGAATCGCGGAGAGGAGTGCCTGCGTGTAGGGGTGTTTCGGGTCGTCGAACAGTTCGTCCGTGTCCGCGACTTCCACGATTTCGCCGAGATACATCACCGCGATGCGGTCGGAGATGTGCCGGACGACCGATAGGTCGTGGGCGATGAACAGGAACGTCAGGCCGAACTCGTCCTGCAGGTCTTCGAGGAGGTTGATGATCTGAGCCTGTACGGACACGTCCAGCGCCGAGACGGGTTCGTCGGCGACGATGAAGTCCGGGTCCACCGCGAGCGCGCGGGCGATGCCGACGCGCTGGCGCTGGCCGCCGGAAATCTCGTGCGGATACCGGTCACGCTGGCTGGGGTCCAGACCGACGTTTTCCATCAGTTCGTTCACGCGATCCGAGCGGTTCTCCTCCGCGAGACCGTGAATCTGGAGCGGTTCGGAGATTATCTTCCCGATGGACATTCGCGGGTCGAGGCTGGACAGCGGGTCCTGAAAGATCATCTGCATGTCCTTTCTCGTCTCGCGCATCTCGTCGTCATCCAACCCGCCGAGGTCAGTTCCGGCGAAGACGACGCGCCCGTCGGTCAGCGTTTCGAGGCGGAGGAGCGACCGACCGGCGGTCGATTTCCCACACCCGGACTCGCCGACCAAGCCCACCGTCTCGCCCTCGTAGATGTCGAACGAGATGCCGTCGACCGCTTTCACGCTGTCGTCGCCGTCGGAAAGCCACTTGTCGAGGAAGTCGTCCGCGCGCGAGTAGTGTTTCTTCAAACTGTCCACGGTGACGAGTCTGTCGCCGACGGCGTGTTCGCCCGTCGTCACGCTCTCCCGTTCCTCGACGTACTCCGCACCGTCGAACGATTCGAGGATGCATTTCGCGCGGTGGTCGACAACACCGGAAGCAGCGGCGTCCGGTTGGCTCACGAGAGACTCGCTCCCGTGAGCGTCCTCCGAGCCGTGTTGCAGGTTCGGAATCTCGCCCTGCGTACACTCGGGTTGTTCCCACGGACACCGGTCGGCGAAGTGGCATCCTTCGGGCATGTCGATGAGGTCGGGGACGTTTCCGTCGATAGGGGTCAACCGTTCTTTGTCCTCGCGCGGGATGGATTCGAGGAGGGCGTAGGTGTAGGGGTGACTCGGGTTGTGGAAGATTTCGTCAACCGGCCCGACCTCCACCAAGTCGCCCGCGTACATCACCGCGACCCGGTCGCAGGTCTCGGCGACGACGCCGAGGTCGTGGGTGATCATGAAGACCGACATGCCCAACTCGTCCTGCAGGTCGTTGATGAGGTCGAGAATTTGGGCCTGAATCGTCACGTCGAGCGCCGTCGTCGGTTCGTCCGCGATGAGCAGTTTCGGTTTGCACGCGAGCGCGATGGCGATGAGGACGCGCTGGCGCATCCCGCCCGAGAACTCGTGCGGGTACTCCTCGACGCGGGATTCGGGTTCGGGAATCCCGACCTCTTCGAGGATGTCGATGGTGTCTTCGAGGAGTTCGCCGTCGATTTCGCCGCCGCCGATTTTCGGGGCGATTTCGCGCACCGCGTTCCACCAGCTATCCTTCCGTTTGCCGCCGTACTGGTGCAGTTCGAGGCTCTCCGCGACCTGTTCGCCCACGGTCAGCGCCGGGTTGAGCGAGGTCATGGGGTCCTGAAATATCATCCCCATCTCGCTGCCGCGGATGTCACGCATGACGGATTCGGGCGCGGACATGATGTCGATGTATCCCTCGTCGGGGAAGACGTACTCCCCGACGCCGCTCGGATACTTGTCGGCGAACTCGGCTGCGACCTCCTCGTGTTCGAAACGGACGTCGCCGGAGACGACTTCGCCCGGTTCGTCGATGAGCTGCATCGCCGAGAGCGCGGTGACGCTTTTCCCGGACCCGGATTCGCCGACGAGGCCGATGGTTTCGCCTTCACGTATGTTCAGTTCGAAGTCGTCCACCGCCTCGACAGTCCCCCGTTCCGTGTGGAACTGCGTTTTCAGATTCGAGATGGACAATAAATCGGTCACAATTACGCGGCAATGGTTGTCGCGTGAGGAAAAATGGTTCGGTTGGGTTTAGCACGCGACACCGGAACGAAAGGGAAATTCCGGCTATCGGTTTGGAAACGGTATCGTCGGGAGGAACGAACGGATGAAGTGGAAATCGTCGTCGAACCTCAGAGCCGCAACACCATCTCCAATTCGAAGCTCTCGGCGTCCGCGGTTTCGAACCCGACGTTTCGGTAGAGGTTGACCGCGGCGCGGTTCCAGCGTTCGACCGTCAGCCAGACCTTGTCGATGTTCTGTGCCCGTCCGTAGCCGAGCAGGGTTCGGATGAGGTGTGAACCGATACCCGCCCGTTGGTAGTCCTGATGGACGAAGATGGCCAGTTCGTACGCCGAATCGCCGTCCGGGACGAGCGTCGCGTGTCCGGCGACGGTATCTCCGTTCCACGCGACGACGTTCAGCCCGTCCCCCTCGGTCAGGGTCTCCACCCAGTCGCGCACCCGATACTCCGTTGCCGGCGGAATTCCCTGTGCCCGGTCCGCCGGGTCGAAATCGACGTACATCGAGATGAGATCCTCCTCGTCCCCCTCCTCGAAGGGACGGATTTCGATTTCCCTCCCCTCGCGGTCGTTGAACGCCTGTGGCGGCTCCGGGAACGGGCCGGCAGGTTCGTCCGGGAAGCGTCGGTCGGGGGTCATCGTACCAGTTTCACCGAGACGTGGGAGTTCAACAGGACGAATTCGGCTATCTGACCGAGCCGGATTTTACCCATTGGACTGCGCTGGCCGCCGCCGAGGACTATCTGCTCGAACCCCTCGCTTTCCGCGACGTCGAGTAGGCGGCTTCCGGGGTCGCCCGAAACGTCCCGAACGGACGCCTCCAGTCCGGCGTCGTCCAGCACGGCTTCCGCTTTCTCGCGGATGTCGCCCTTTCCCCGGTCGCTCTGTGGATTGTCGAGTAGCGCAACCGTCAGTTCGTCGTCGGCCGCAACCGCGCGCGATACCGTTCGTTCGAGCGCGGTCAGAGAGTCGTCGCTCCCGCCGATTCCCAGTAATACCTTCATACTACCTCCATTCCCGCCGGGTATCAAAACAGTTGGGTGCGATACGCTTTTGCACTCCGCTCGGTAACGACGGACTATGTCGAACGACCCCTCCCCGTCAGCGCCGGAGGCCGAAGACGAACACGCAGACGAGGAACATCCCCACGAAACGAACGAGGGCGTGTCACAGCAGTTGGCCGACGACGGGACGTCGAACGCGACCGGTGACGCCGACGGAGCGACCGACGCCGGCGAAGCGGCGGTTGACGGGACGACGGGAACCGAGAAGACGGACGCCGAGGAAACGGATTCGGTCCCCGAAATCCCGCCGGAAGTGCAGAAGTACGCGCGCTTCAAGAAGATGGACGGAGCGGAGTACGACCGGGTCAACGAGTTCCTTCGCGACCGAACGTACGTCACCGCGCGCGAGTGGGCGATCGCGCGCCTGTGTGCCGACTTCCGAACGGAAACGGGCGTCGAGATGACGAAAATCGGGAACAACCTCCCGTATCTCGTCCCGTTCATGACCGACACCTACACCCCGCAAGCGGTGAATCAGGCCCGCTCGGCGTTCGAGGAGAAGGTCAGAAAGGCGGGCGCGACCTTCCTCTACGGCGCGATGTCCGGCTTTTTCACGGCCGAGGAACTGGACGACGTAATGTACGAGGTGACGGAGGTGGCGAAATTCCTGCTCGAAGTCGAGGGCGTGGACCTCGCCGTCGCCGACGAACTCGCGGCCGAGGACAAGATTTCGAGCGTCATGCGCGAGGTCCGCGAATCGAGCGAGGAACTTCGCCACGACGAGATGGAGTGTCCACACTGCGGGCACGATATCGGCGGCGAGAAGTAGTTTTACTCGTCCGGCGGGGCGTTCGCATCGGATTCTTCGGTCGGTTCCGCGTCCTCGGTTTCGGCTTCCTCGGGCGGTTGGAACAGCGACGGGTCGTCGTGCGTGAACCGGATGCGGTCCTCGCCCAGCGTCCGGATGAACGAGTACATCTTCCCTGCCTCTACCGCGTCGGAGAGCATCTCCTCTGCACCCTGAACGTCGTAGTACACCGGGTAGAGAACCGCCGTTTCGCTCCCGCGGTCCTCCATGGCGATGACGGCGAAGACGAGTCCGTCGGCGAGGGCGCGATAGGCCTCGAAGGCATCGAACGAGACGCCGCCGTCCATCAGTTCCTCCAAGTTCTCGAACTCGTTATCGGGGACGAGTACGTCCAGACCGAACTCGCCGTCCTCGTCCGTCCAGAGCGGAGTGACGTCTCCGGGATGGAGTTCTACGGTGTCCCATCCCCCGTCGTCGTACTCCGCCGTCGTCGCTTCCATGTCGGCGATGACGGATTCCCAGTGCGGCATCGCCCGTGAGTGCGCCGTGGCGTTCGGCGTCGAACCGTCCATACACCGATGGGTGCGTTTTTCCCGTAAAAACGTTGTTGTGTCATCGCGGTTCGAGGGAAAGCGACTTCGAATCGAGGGGGAGGGGATCGCTGGAGAGACGAAGGGACGGGGCGAAAATCAGACCGAAAGAACGGGTTGACTGGCGTAGAGAAGCACGTACTCCGCCGCTTTCTCCAACACCTCGCCGGGTTCCCCGGAGAGCGGTTCCCGCGGGATGACGAGGAAGTCAGCGTCGATTTCGTCGGCGCAGTCGAGGACGGCGCTCCCGGGATGCTGGAGTTTGCGTCTGGTCGAGAAGCCGTATGCGATGGAACTGCGGAGTTCGACGTCCGACTCCGCAGCGATGGCGCGGGCGCTGTCGATGAACGATTCCGTTTCGTCGATGATGTCGTCCTCCTCGATGGCGCCCGTCTCGATGGCGCGGGATACCTCCTCACCGAAGACGTAGAGGGCGTGGACGTCGGCACCGTATCGTTCGGCGACGGCGACCCCGTATTCGACGGCGCGCACCGATTCGTCGCTTCCGTCCACCGGAACGAGTACCGTGTTCACTTCGACTGGCGACTCGGACATACCCGAGGGTGCGCGAAGACGGGCAAAAAACCTTCTCCCGTCGTCGGCGAGGTTTCGGAGAAACCTCGAAACGGGAACGATGAGCGAAGCGATTCGCGCATTCCGCGCGAATCGCTCGAATGGCGAGAAGGCGTAGCAACTCGCGACGGTCCGTCGCGGAAGTGGAGGGTAAGCGTATCCGCTACGCTGTGGGACAATATATCGTGTATGAACAAACCGCAATCGGGAGTGATTGCGGTCTGAGTGCAACCTTGCCCCGTCGGGCGTGCTGATAACATGCACCATGAACCTTAGCAGTTTGGATTGACGCAATTTAGTCACTCAGTCTTTAATAACGATGACGGAGGAAGAACGAACGATGATAGACACCGTCGTTATCGCCACCGATGGTTCCGAGAGCGTCGAACGGGCAGTGACGGTCGCACTCGACCTCGCGCGTCGGTTCGACGCCGACGTTCACGCCCTCTACGTCGTCGATGCGGGCGAGGTGGACTCCTCCCCGGAAACGCTCCGCGAGGAGTTCCAGGACGCGCTCGAAGCACAGGGCGAGGAGGCGCTCGAATCGATACGCGAACGCACGGGCGGGAGCGTCGTCACCGCCGTTCGGGAGGGCGACCCCGCCGCCGAAATCGGGGAGTACGCCCGCGAACACGACGCGGACATGGTGGCAACGGGGACGCGGGGGCGACACGGGGAGAACCGCTTTCTCATTGGAAGCGTCGCGGAGCGCGTCGTTCGAACGTGTCCGACACCCGTGCTGACGGTTCGGCAACTCGACCCCAGCGAGGCGTAGGGAAGATATATGGCGGGATGATGCAATGATTCCTTCATGACTGCCATCGAATTGAACGGCGTTTCCAAACGGTTCGGGAACGTCGTCGCCCTCCGTAACTTGAACCTCCGAATCGAGGAAGGAGAGGTGTTCGGCTTTCTCGGCCCGAACGGCGCGGGAAAATCGACGACAATCGATATGATTCTCGATTATGTTCGACCGACAGAGGGGACAGTCACCGTCTTCGGGCACGACGCCCAGCGGGAAACCCGGAGCGTCCACGAACGAATCGGCGTCCTTCCCGACGCATATCACGCCTACGACCACCTCACGGCGCGTCAACACCTCGAATTCGTCATCGAGACTCGCGGCGTGGACGACGACCCGATGCGAGTCCTCCAGCGCGTCGGCATCCCCGAGGCCGCCGACCGGCGCGCCGAGGGATTCTCGAAGGGGATGACCCAGCGACTCGTCCTCGGCATGGCGCTCGTCGGCGACCCCGACCTGCTCATTCTGGACGAGCCGACGACCGGACTCGACCCGAACGGCGCGCTCGCGATGCGGGAGATCATCCGCGAGGAGCGCGACCGAGGGACGACCGTGTTCTTCTCCAGCCACATCTTGGAGCAGGTCGAAGCCGTCTGTGACCGCGTCGCGATTCTCGACGAGGGGAAACTGGTCGCCGTGGATTCCATCGACGGCCTCCGTCGGGCCGTCGGCGGCGGCGTGTCGTTGACCGTGGAAGTGAGTCGTCTTCCGGAAGGAACCATCGAACGGGTGCGCTCGGTCGAGGGCGTCGAGAACGTCACGGCCGAGGGGACGACGCTCGTCGTCGGTTGTCGAAACCAAGCGAAGAAACGTGTTCTCGATACGATCGAATCGACCGGCGTCACCGTCGAGGACTTCGAAACCGAGGAAGCGTCGCTCGAAGACCTGTTCACCACGTACACGGCGGAGGTGCCCGCATGAGATGGCGCATTATGGCGAAGAAAAATTTCCTCGACGCGTACCGAAAGTGGTCGCTCGGCATCGCCGCCATCACCTTCGTCCTCTTTCTCACCGTCCCCGTCTACATGGGGATGAGTAGAACGAACGCGCCCGGCGATGCCGACTTCTTCTCCGTGGTCGGGTTCGTGGTTTTCTTGGTCCCCCTATCGGCGCTCATGATGAGCTACGACGCCATCGCCGGTGAACGCGAACTCGGGAGCCTCAAACTGTTACTCGCGTTGCCGTACACCCGTCGGGATGTCGTCACCGGAATGGCCGTGGGACGTGCGGCGGTCGTCGGCACGGCGGCGATGGTCGGTATCTTCACCGCGACCATCGCGTTCCTCGTGTTCGGTGGTACCGTTCAGGTCGGCAGTTACCTCTCGTTCCTCGTCCTCGTGCTGTTACTTACTGCGGCGTACACGGCGTCGGGGGTTTGCTTCTCGGCGGTCTCGCCGACGAGCAACCGCGCGATGGCGACGAGCGTCGGCTTTCTCCTCCTGACGCTCATCGGCTGGTCGTCAATCGCGCAGCTGCTTCGGTACGTTCTGAACGGGTTTTCGAGGCCGTCCGGCGGCCGACCCGAATGGGCGGTGGCCGTCGACAGCCTCAGTCCGATTCAAGCGTATTCGAACGGAATGAATACCCCCGTCCACACGAACGGGCCGGTCAGTTCGTTCTACAACACCGGTTGGTTTGCACTCCTCGTCCTGGTCGCGTGGGCCGTGATTCCGGTGATACTCGGCTATCGACGGTTCGCTTCGGTGGACATCTGAGTGACGGGAGCGAAGTGGATTCAATCCCTTTTCGGTCGAAACGAAGCCTTCAGGCCGCGAAATCGTCGTTCTTCTTCGGTCGATTCATAACCGGGAACTCTTTGCGACTCGGGTCGGAGTGGTGGTATGAAAGATTGGGTCATCGACGACGAAAACCTCTCGCTCGAACGAAAATCCCTCCTCCCGGGCGAGGGTTTTTTCTTCCCCGATTCGCTCGAAGCACGGCAGGAAGAACAGGAAGCGAAGGAAGAACTGACGGGTGCGGAACGGGCGGTCGTCGCCGACCCGGACGCCGACGGGTTGGCCGCGACGGCGCTCGTCCGTGAAGCCTACGGCGAGACGGCCCTCATCCCCGCGGGACCGCACGACCTCGCGGACGCGATCGAACGGGTCGTCGCGTACAGCGAACCCGGCGCGACGGTGTTCATTTGCGACCTCTGTCCCGACGCCTACGAACCCATCGCGACGGAACTCGAAACGCTGGTCGAGGAGGCCGAAGAGGTGTTCTGGTTCGACCATCACCAGTGGGACGACGCGGTGGCCGACGCGATCCGCGCCCTCGGCATCGAACTCGTCGTCGGCGAGTCGGACGAGGAGTGTACCGCGGACGTGGTCGCCCGGGCGCTCGACTACGACTTCCCGGACTACCTCGTCGAACTCGCGGCGGTCACGCGTGACCACGACCTCTGGCTTCGAAACGACCCGCGAAGCGACGACCTCGCGGACTACTCCTACTGGGCGGAACCCGAGGAGTACATGGAAGTCATCCAAGCGCACGGCGCGGACCTCCCGGAGGACGTCGAGGCGTTCCTCGCGGAACAGCGCGTCGAGAAGGAGGCCCTCATCGAACGAGCGGTCGAACGCGCCGACATGAAGCAGATCGGCGACTGGACGGTGGGCGTCACCTACGGCCGCTGTTCGCAGAACGAGGTCGCGGAGGCGATGCGCGAACGCGGCGCGGACGCATCGGTCGTCGTCAAACCCGCCGGAAGCGCGAGCATCCGCGGCACCGACGAGTTCGAGCGCTGCCACGAGGTCGCACGGCAGGTCAACGGCGGCGGCCACCCGAAGGCGGCGGGGTGCAAGCCGAGCATCTACGACGACATGCTGGACTACGCCCACCACTGGACGACACAAGGTGCGGTGACGAAACGAGTGATTCTGGAGGCGTTCTGGAACCTGAAACACGAAGACGACCAAGTGGCGGAGTTCGAAGCGGGAGAAACGGACGAAGTGGACGAAACGGACGAGTAAAACGGAGCGTGCGGTCGAAAACGGTCGAACCTCGTTCAGGGACGCAACGAGAGCGCGAGTTCTTTCTGCCGCGTCGCGTCTTTTTCCGGGTCGTCGCGTCCGCTATACCACAGGTCGAACCACGCGAGCGCGGAGAGTTGTGCGACGAAACGGTAGGCCCGCTGTCGCCGTTTAAAGCCGTCATCGGGCGTCACCTCGTTGGTTTCCTGATAGCCCGCCAACAGCGAGTCGTGGACGACTTTTCGTTGGTCGGCGTCGAGCGGTAGACGGCCACAGAGGTAGTGTTCGGTCGTTGCGAGGTCGTACTCGTGATGGCCCGTGAACTGGTTACCCCAGTCGAGGACGGTCCGGACGGCACCCGTTTCAGGATCGAGGAGGAGGTTCCCGAATCGGTAGTCGTCGTGGAGCAGTACCGGGTCGGGTGTGTCGGGGACGACTTCGAGATACTCGTCGAGTCCGGCACGGAGTTCATCGGTCAACTCGGCGAATCGACCCGACTCCTCGATACGCGCGAGGTTCTCCTCCGCGTCGGCGCGAAGCCGTGCGGGCCAGTCGGGTTCGAGGTTCGAAACCGAAAGGTCATCGACGGTCGGTTCGCTGTCGGTGTCCACGCCCGCACGAAGCCACCCGTACCCGTCGAACGTGGCGGCCGCGTGGAGTTCGCCGAGATGGCGTCCGGCGTCGCGGGCAGTGCGGGAGAGGGCGTCGTCGGTCAGCGACTCGGGGCCCGAAATCGCCTCGCCGGGCGCGCGTTTCATCAGGAAGAACGGTGCGGACACCTCGTCGTGGTCGTCCACGTAGCCGAGAACGTCCGGAACGGGAACGTCGGTTCGGCGACTCACGAAGTCGAGGACCCTCGGTTCGGCCCGAAACGACGTGGGGTCCACGAACGAACAGGATTTCAGCACGCAGTTCCGGTCCCCGTCCGGCATCCCGACGGTAACGAAGAACACGTCGTCGGTGCCCTCGTCCGCCGGTATCACGTCCGTGACCGTCCGCTCCCCGAGGATTTCCCGAACCAACCGCGGAACACGCTCGGTCTGTAAACTCGTGTTCGTCATAGTTTGGACGGTCGGTGACTCACGGCTACGGAGGTAGAAGCTTTGTGGTGTCGATTGGCCAACAACAAGCGCACCGACTCGGTTCGTTTAATTCGGGGCGCGACGAGGTCCGAGTATGAGTATTTTCGAGACGGACGACGCCGTCATCGGCATGGTTCACCTGCCCGCCCTTCCGGGGTCGCCCGGTTTCGACGGGAACTTCGACGCCCTCCGGACCCGCGCACTCACCGACGCCCACGCGCTCGAATCCGGCGGCGTGGACGCCATCATGGTGGAGAACTTCGGCGACTCGCCGTTCTACCCCGACGACGTGCCGAAACACGTCGTCGCCTCGATGACGCGCGTCGTCACCGAACTCCGGCAGGCCGTGGACTGCCCCATCGGCGTGAACGTCCTTCGAAACGACGCGGAAGCGGCCCTCTCGATTGCGACGGCCGCCGACGCGGATGTCATTCGTGTGAACGTTCACACGGGCGCACGCCTGACCGACCAAGGCGTCGTCGAGGGGCGAGCACACGAGACGCTCCGTCTTCGCGACGAACTCGACTCCGACGTGAAAATCCTCGCCGACGTGGACGTGAAACACTCCGCGCCGCTGGCCGACCGGCCCGCGACCGAACTGGTGGACGAAACCCTCGGCCGCGGCCGCGCGGACGGCGTGGTCGTGAGCGGCGTCGGCACCGGCCACGAAGTCGACACCGACCTGCTGGAATCCGTCGTCTCCTGCCGGGACGAAATCGGGGTGGACGCGCCGGTGTTCCTCGGCAGCGGGACGACGGCCGAGAACGTGCGCGACCTCCTCGATATCGCCGACGGCGCGATCGTCGGCACCGCGCTGAAGGAGGGCGGCGAGACGACGAACCGCGTGGACGAATCGAAGGTGAGAGAGCTGGTTTCGAGGGTCTGAGTTCGGAAACGCGGGGTGACGGTTTCGAAATGACCCGATCGGCCGCGAGGAGGTCGGACAGACGCATCTGCACGACCGATCAAAATACCTCGTTCGCCCCGAACAATCGAGTATGCGCGTTCGTAACGCGACGACCGACGACGTCGAGGCGGTGCGGGCAGTCCACGCCGAATCCATCGCGGAACTCGGACGCGAGGGCTACGACGAACGGCAGGTGGCCGCGTGGGCGGAAGGCTGCGAGTCGGCGGAGTACACGCCTGCCATCGAAGCCGATGCGGGCACGTTCGTCGTCGCGGAGGACGTGGACGTCGTGGCGTTCGGTACCGTCCGGTTCGAACCACCAAAAGAGCACGCGGCGGCGGTAGACGGCGAAGTCACGGGCGTGTACGTCCACCCGTCCGTCGCCCGAACGGGAGTGGGGTCCGCGGTCCTCGCGGAGTTAGAGCGTCGCGCGAGCGAGCAGGGAACGCGAACGCTCGGCCTCGCGGCGTCGCTGAACGCGGTCCCGTTCTACGAAGCACACAGATACGAGCGTGTGAGAGAGTGCGCTCACGAGTTTTCGAGTCGCGAGTCAACGGGCGTGACGGGAACGGTCGTGGAGATGAAAAAGAAGCTGTGAGACGAACCGTTTACAGGAACGCTTCGACGTCTTTTTCGGTCGGAAAGCCGCCTCTCGCACCCTCCGCGCCGCAGTTGAGCGCGGCCACGGCGGCCGCAAATCTGCCCGCCTCCTCCGCACTCCGCTCCCCGAGGAGCCATCGGTGAATGAGTCCGGCGGTGTGGGCGTCGCCCGCGCCGGTCGTGTCGGTGACGGAAACGTCGAAGGCGGGAATCTCGGAGACACCCGACCCATCGAACAGGAGCGCGCCGTCTCGTCCTCGGGTGACTACGCCGCGCTCGACGCCGCGGGCGCGCAGCTCCTCGACCGCTTCGCGCGGACCGACGCCGAGGTACGATCGGACCGGCACCTCGCTCGTGACCAACAGGTCGAAGACGGAGAGCGCCTCGTCCAACGTCTCGCGGGTGACGCCTCGGCCGTCGAGTTCCGAGAGCGGCCCGGAGAGGTCGAAGGCGAGCGGTGGCAGGTCGCCCGCTCTCCGGGCGGAGACGAGACGGGAAACGACCTCGTCGGGTGCGTAAGCGCTGGTGAAGACGACACGCGCTTTGCGAAGATAATCGAGATCTGCGTCGGTCAATCGAAGCGCGGGAACCGCATCGCCGCCCGCGATAATCATGCGCTCGCCGTCGGGGTCGCGGAGAATGAGACAGTACGAGGAATTCTCGTCGCCGCGGCGAACTCGGGTCGCGTCGATGCCGCGTTCTTCGAGGTCGGTTTCCACGAACGCACCCTCCTCGTCGTCGCCAACGCGCGCGACGACGCCGGTTTCGCGTCCGAGTCGCGTGAGGGCGGTGGCGACGTTGGCGGCGACCCCGCCGGCGGACCGCGATTCGTCGTGGACGAACGCCCCGCCGTCGGGTTCGGGGAGGTTCGATACCGAGTACACGTGATCCACCAGCGCGCTCCCGACCGTCACCGCGTCGAATGCCATTGTCGGGTGGTTGCGGTGCGGCGAGAAGTCGCTTGCGCTACGGCCTGCGGAACACGTAGGTCACACCCGCCCGTTCGATTCGAATCGCGCCCGCGTCGTGGTCGAAGACGACCGAGTCCGCCCGTCCGTCGAACTCGTGGAAGGGCATTCCGGCCGTCACGTGCCCGTCCTGTGCGACGGTAAACCGGGCGACGCCCATCCGCGCGACGAGTTTCGGTCCGTGGTCGTCGACGTCCGGCGCGAACCGGCGGAGATTGGTTTCGATTGCACCCCAGTCGGCGATGGGCACACGCTCTGCCATAGGTGAAACTCGGCAGGAGCGGAGAAAGCGATGTCGCCGGACGAGTCACTCTGCGGGGAGACGTTCGACTCCGGAGAACGAAAACCGTGTGCCACCGGCGTCGCTTTCGCCGATGGAGAGTTGCCACCCGTGAGAGTCCGCGATCTGTTTGACGATGGACAATCCGAGGCCGGTGCCTGACTCTTCGGTCGAATAGCCGGACTGCAACACCTGTTCGCGGCGTCCTTCGGGAATCCCGGGACCGTCGTCCCCGACGTAAAACCCGTCGGACATCGTGCCGACGGAGACGGTGACTTCGGGACCGCCGTGTTCGACCGCGTTCCGAAACAGGTTTGCGAACAGTTCCGTCGTGCGGTCACGGTCGGCGAGGAGTCGTCCGTTCGCGGATTCGGTGTCGAGCGTCGCGGGTTCGCTCTCGATGCCGTCCCACACGTCCGCGGCGAACGCTTCGAGGGAAATCGTCTCCGGTTCCAACGTCGTTTCCCCCTCGCGGGCGATTTCGAGCAGGTCGGAGATGATGGCTTCGATTCGGTCGGCCGCCCTTTCGATTTCGTCGAGATGTTCCGGTTCGCCCGTCTCACGGGCGAGGTTGAGATAGCCGTAGATGATGCTCAACGGGCCACGGAGGTCGTGTGAGACCTGACTCGCGAACTCATCGAGGCGCTCGTTTTCCTGCACGAGCGCGTCTTCCCACTCCCTGCGCTCGGTCACGTCCCGAACCGCACACACGTACTCGTCGTCGGCGACGGCGGAGACGGTGAGCGTCAGCGTGAGCGTGCTCCCGTCCCGTCGTTTGCCCGTGATTTCACCGCTCCACTCCCCGTCGGAATCGACCGTCGAAACGACCTCCGAGGAGAGGAAGTCCACGGCGTCGTCCGTGAGCGTCGTTCCCCACTTCCGGCCAACGAGCGTCCGGGAGTCGTAGTCGAACAACTCGGCGTAGGCCTCGTTGACGTAGTTGAACCGGAAGTCGTTCGTGAGCAAGGCGATACCTTCGCGGGTAGTGTCGATGGCCCGAAAACCCCGGTGAACCTGTTTCTCGATGTATCGGCGTGAGACCGCTTGTTTGATTTGCGACGTGAGAGTGACGAACCGAGCGCCCGACGTCCCCTTCTGGAGGTAGTTCGTCGCGCCCGAGGAGATTGCGCTGCTGGCGACGTCCTCGTTTCCCGTCCCGGTGAACACGATGAACGGGAGGTACGGGCGGGCTTCGCGTACCGTTTCGAGGAGATCGAGTCCCGAACCGTCGTCGAGTTCGTAATCGCTGACGACACAGTGGATGCCGATATCGCGTTCGAAAAGATACTCGATAGCGTCGTCGGTGTTCGTGACGCAGATGACCCCCTCGATGTCGTCCTCACGTTCCAGCGTCCGCCGAGACAGTCGAAGGAAATCCTCGTCGTTGTCGACGTGAAGAACCCGAAGTCGAGCGGGAAAGTCGTGACCGATCGAAACCGGATCCACGTTCGCCATGTACTTTTCACTATCGAGGGAGCCACAAGGCATATATCTAACTGCTTCAGAATGAATCGAACTCGTGGCAGTGCTCCCCGTTCGAGTCGCCCGTTTACCGGTCCCCGGCGACCCATTTGTGGGAGAAGGCGGTCCCACAGGAACAGTAGGCGTAGGCGTGGACGACGTCACCGTCGGCGTACAGGCCGCCGACCTCCTCGTTTTGCTCCTCGACGAACGCGAAGACGAACTCCACGTCGTGGTCGCCCTCCGGACAGTCGCCGCCCGCGAGGTCGGTCGCGACGGTTCCCTCGGTTCCCATCGCTTCCTTCGCGAAACCCATGGCGTCCATGCCGGTGGCCTTCTTGAACACGTTCCGCCCGGTTTCGCCCGGAACGACCAACAGCAGGCCGCCGGGAACCGGTTCACCGTACTCGGCGAGTTTGTCACCCGAGACGAACGAATCGGCGAGAAAGAGCGCCACGTCGTCCGGACGCTCGCCCAACAAAAACTCCTCTCGCTTGCTCATTTGTCCTCGACCTGTTGTGCGATGTCGGCGAGGCTTCCGTTCGGCGCTTCCGTCGCCTCGTACACCGCCCGCGAACCGGGTTCGCGGATGCCGTATTTGTATCCCTCCTCCACCACGTCGATGAGGACCGACTGGCCGAACGAGCGATTGCTGTCGTCGAACCATTCGGCGAGGCGGTTCTCGCCCTCGCCCGGATTTCGCGCGAGTCGGGGCGTGTCGTACACGCCGCGGATGAGTCGGCCATCGTCGGTCAACGGCCGTTCGATTCTGGCGCGATACTCCGTGTCGTCCATCACGATGCGGACGATTTCGTCCGCCGGGAACGCTCCCTCGTCGTCCGCGGAAATCTCGATGTTCGCACGATTCGTCGCACCCGCCTGCGCCAGTGTCGCCCTGACGGTTTCGGTCGTATCACTCGAAACCCGTTGCGTCATACTCGTGAAAAGATTGTGTAAATGTTTGAGTGTTCCGCCGCGTTACTCGTCGTCTTCGTCGCCGTCGCCCTCGCCGTAGAGGGACTCGACGGACTCGTCGCCGTGCTCGCTGATGCGAACGTTGAGCTGTGCGACGTCCTCGCTGACTTCCTTGCCGCGGACCGAAATGCGTCGTCGCTCGCCGTCTCGCTTGGGGTTGTACCCCGTGCCGCCTTCGAGGAGGACGTCCTTGAGATCCGGGCCGGCGACGTCGCCGCGCATCGGGCGACCGGCGTTGTCCGAGCCACCGGTGATTTCGACGGAATACCCGTCGAGGCCGACGGCACCGCCGTCGACTTCCTCGCCGATGGACTTGCCGAGGAATCGGTTCGCATCCTGTCCGTCTATATCGCGCTGATAGGCCACCCCGGAATCGGGGTCCGCAACGACGACCTGAAAGTTTGCCATACGGAACGAATATCGGTCACACCCTAAAAGGACATCGAAACCCACTCTCTCGGACGAAACCGCTTTCCGGCGTCCGGTCGTGTTTCGGAGGCAGGGGAGGATGACAGACGCATATTATTTCGTCAGCGACCTTCACGTGGGGGGCGACGAACAGCTACAGGAGTGTGAGTTCGAAGACGAGTTCGTCGAGTTCCTACGGACGCTCGAAACGACGGACGAGGAGGCCGAACTGATAATCCTCGGCGACGCGTTCGGCCTGTGGGAGTTCACCCAATCGGCCGGGATGACGAAGTTCGACCTGCTCGTCGAACACCACCCGAAACTGTTCGAGCAGTTTCGGAGGACGGGCGAGAACGTCCGCATCACGCTCATTCCCGGCAATCACGACGCCGAACTGGCGGGGTATCCCGAGTACGTGGAGCGACTGGCCGAGTACAACGTCACGCTCGACCCGACGCTCTCGCTGACCAGACGCGTCGCCGGGAAGAAGATATGGATAGAACACGGCATGCAGGAGGACGCGCACAACCGAATGCCCGAGTTCGGCAACCCGCGGGCCAACCCGCTCGGCTACTTCGTCAACCGCCACATCACGGGGAAGGCCGGACAGCTCTCGGGGCGGGGGAAGTACAACTGGCTCAAGGACATCCAGTCGCTCACGCCGTTGGAGGAGATTCCGGACTGGATAGCGTCGAACTACTTCTACCGCGAGATGAGTCCGTTCCTGCGATACGGCGCGCTGCCGTTCCTGTTGTTGTTTCAGGTCAGTCTCATCTACCTCGTCGCCCTCGTGGTGGAGGCGACCGGCGTGCTCGGGTCACACATCGTCACGAACGCCACGACCTCGTTTCTCCGCCAACTGGGCTTGGTCGGCGACGTCGTCGAGTTCGTCATCTACGTCAACCTCGTCGTCGTGGCCCTCCTGTTCGTCATCTCGATACCGCTGTACTTCTTCGCCCGCGACGTGCGAAAGACGCTCGAACGGTTCGGCCTCGTCAGGAAGGAGAAACCCGACGAACCGTCGGACGCACCCTACGTCGCCGCCGCCGAGGACGTGTTCGAGGAGTATCCCGACGTCGTGGCGTACATCTACGGCCACACCCACCGCGTCTCGCTGACGAAGGTCGGCGAGCGCGTCATCATCAACACCGGAACGTGGCTCAAGCGACTGCACCGGACCTCGACCATCGTCGGCATCCTCCCGCCGGTGTACTACCCCTCGTACCGGTTGAACTACTTCCGAATCGGCGAGGAAGCGGGAAACGTCGTCGTCGACTACCACACCATCGAGAAGGAAGCGCCGAAGGAGTTGACGTTCCTCCAACGACTGCTGACTCGGCGGCCGAAGCGGGAGGCGAAGATTCCCGACCGAACCGTCATCGAGGCGTCCGAAAAGGAAGTGGTGGAGTCGGCGGGGAAGGAGTAGCCGAAATACAATCGGTGACGCGTTTCGGAAAATCACAGACCTTATCGTCCGTTGACTGATTGTGGAACTCGATGGAGTTCGCGCGACAGAACGGAGAGAGCGCCGAGATGACCGGATTTCTGCCGATTCTGTTGGCGAACCTCGTTCCGCTCGGTGGCTTCATCTGGTTCGACTGGTACATCCGAGAGCTGTTGGTGATTTACTGGATAGAAATCGTCGTCACCCTCGTGCTGTACAGCGGTGCCGCGCTCTTCGCCGAGCGACGTGTCGTGCTTGAGGGACGGACGATGTTCCTTCCCGGCATCGGCAGGGACACGGAGTTGGACGAGTCGAAGTGGGATACCGACCCGGACGGAATTCGACTCGCGGGATGGTTGCCACCACTGTATCGTCGGAACGTCGGACTGGTGGCGTGGTCGCTGGTTTGGGGTGTCGGCTTCTCGGCGTTGCCACTCGCACTGTACCGGTCCACCATCGAGTCGGCCATCACCCCGGCCGTCGTCGGGTCGGCCCTGATCATGGCCGTCTCGCAACTCGCCAGGGTCCGCCGCGAGTTCTTCGGCAACCACGAGTACGAGACGATGTCCGTACACATGGTCCTCGAAATCCCCTGTCGAATCATCGCATTCATGGCCATCTGGATGATGCTCCTTCACGTCGCGGGCATGTTCTTTCTCGTCGGAGCGGTGGTGATGTTCGAGGATATCGCGCGGAGCGTACTGACGAGAAATGTCATCGAAATATGCTACGTGACGGCCGTACTGCTCGGCAAGTTCACCGTCGAGTGGTCGCAGTTCCGGGTGAACCACGCGGAAAATCCCGGCCGAATCGCCGACTGGTTCACACCGCAGGACCCGCTGGCGGAGTAGATACCTCGTTTGATGGTTGATCCCGCAGTCGTTGGGTGCATGGGCAGTGCAAGAACGGTACAAATCTGTCGGACGGCTCAACCGGAGGACCCGAGAGCCACCGTTTCCGTCGAGATGATTACCGCGAATATCACGGAGGAATCCACGGCAGTCGTCGAAATCGGGCTGACGTGGAAGGGAGACGCGTCGGTACTCCTGTTCGGAAACACCGCCCCAATCGAACTGCCCTGCCGTTGTTCTCGACCCGAAACCGGTCCGGTACTGCTCCCGTCCCCTAACGGGTACGAACGACGAGAGGACGAGCCCGAATGCTGGAAACCGAATCTCCCGGAGGACGACGATTTCGGCCATCCGCTGGGTCTCATGCGGAGGGAAGTCGAACGAGGAGAACTGCTTTCCTGCCGAGTGGAAATCTGGGGAGACCATCGGTCGAAAAGCTGTCTCGAACCGGGCGAGTACTCGTTCCGAGAGACGCTCTCTGTCGAGAACGAGGGGCACAACGAGTGGGGATTCACGATTCGAATCGAGAACTGAAATCGACCGAGTAGCTTTTCACGAAAATAGAAAGCACCCGAACAAGCGAACGAAGTGAGCGATAGGCACGCCGCATTTTCAGCGAACTAGCAACCGTACCGCGAGCCACGAGGCGCGGAGCGCCTCGGGAGCGCGGGCCGACGACTGAGCGGAGTGAAACGAAGCGAAGGAGGAGTGCTTTTGGTCGAGCTTTTACAGGGAGACGGCCAGCGCCCGGACGAATCGTCCGGGCGCTGGCCGTCGACCGTCGTAAAAGGTCGTTTAGAAGGGGTAGCGTCGCTGGTCGCGCTGCACCGAAATCCACTTCTCCTGCGTGAGTTCCTCGACGATGGCGTCGCCGTCGTAGCGACCGATTCCGGAGCCTTTCACGCCGCCGAAGGGGACGTGGGGTTCCTCGTTGATGGGTTGGTCGTTGATGTGAACCATCCCGGCGTCGATGGCGTCGGCGAGGTCCTGTGCGCGGCCGAGGTCGCCCGCGTGGACCGAGGCGGCCAGTCCGTACTCGGTGTCGTTGGCGAGTTCGACGGCCTCCTCGTCGGAGGAGAACGGGATGACCGGCGCGGTCGGACCGAACGTCTCGTTGCAGGACGCGGCCATGTCGTTTGTCGCACCGGAGAGGACGGTCGGTTTGACGAACAGGCCGTCGTGGTGGCCGCCGGTTTCGAGGGTCGCGCCCTCCTCGACGGTCGAGTCGATGTAGTCGAGAATCTGGTCACGCGCGCCCTCGTCGATGATGGGACCGATGACGTTGTCGCGGTCGGTCGGGTCGCCGATGGGGAGTTCCTCCGCGCGCTCGGTCAGTTTCTCGACGTACTCGTCGTACACGTCCTCGTGGACGAGGTGGCGGTTGATGGAGATGCAGACCTGCCCCTGGTGGAGGAACGACCCGAACACGGCGGAATCGATGGCGGCGTCGAGGTCCGCGTCCTCGGTGACCACGTGGGGGTTGTTCCCGCCGAGTTCCATCGCGGGGAGCGCGAGGTTCTCGGCCGCGAGGCTGGCCACGTGCTTGCCTACTTCCGTCGACCCCGTGAACGCCATCACGTCGAGTTCGGGGTGGGTCGCCATCCGGTCGCCGATTTCCGAGCCCTTGCCGGGGACGACGTTGAGCAGTCCCTCGGGGAGTCCGGCCTCCTCGAAGAGTTCGGCGAGGAGCAGGCCGCCGGTGACGGGCGTCGGCGAGGCGGGTTTGAGAACGACCGCGTTCCCGAGCGCCAGCGCGGGCGCGACGGCGCGCATCGAGAGGTTGAACGGGAAGTTCCACGGCGAGATGACGCCGACGACGCCCATGGGAATCCGCTTGACGTGGTTTTCCTTCCCCGGAATCATCGAGTCCTTGATTTCGCCGCCAACGCGGAAGGGAAACTCGGTAGACTGGTTGGTGATTCCCTTGGCGGTCTGCCACTCCGCGTAGGCTTTGATGCTCGCGCTCCCCGACTCGACCGCCAGCGAGTGGAGAATGTCGTTTCGGTGTTCGTCCAGCAGGTCGAGCGCGGACTGGATGACGCCGATTCGCTTGGCCGGGGGTTGGTCGGCCCACTCCGACTGTGCGGCGGCGGCGGCCTCGTAGGCGCGGTTCACGTCGTCCTCGGTCGCGGCCGGGACGGACGTAATCTGCTCCTGCGTCGCCGGGTTCATCACGTCGATTTCGTCCCGGTCGCCGCCGGGTATCCATTCGCCGTCGATGTAGAGGGCGTTCCAGTCGCCATCCAAGGTGTAGGCTCTGTCCGACATCACCCTGAACTCGGGCGTTCGTGGTGATAAATGGTCAGGAACCGGCGGCGTGGCGGTTTCCGACACGCGACCGAACCGACGAAGAAAAACGGCTTCGCCCGTTACTCCCCCCAATGAATATTCAGTTTCTCGGCGGGGCGCGCGAGGTGGGTCGAAGCGCGATTCTCGTCAACGACTCCCTCCTCCTCGATTACGGGATGTTGACGGGGAACCCGCCCCAGTACCCGGTCGGCGACGTGGACCCGGACGCGGTGGTCGTCACCCACGGGCATCTGGACCACGTCGGCCTGCTTCCGTCCCTCCTCTCGAGGGACGACTGGCCGCCGATTCACTGGACGCCGCCGACGTACGAACTGACGCGACTGCTGGCGCGCGACACGCTGAAACTGCACGGCGGGAGCTACGACTGTCCGTTCACCGGCGCGGAAATCAAGCGGTTGACGCAGGTATCCGAACCGCACGGCTACCGGGAACCGTTCGAGGCGGCCGGACACGAAATCACGTTTTTCAACGCTGGACACATCCCGGGAAGCGCCCACGTGTTGGTGGACGACGGCGAGACGCGACTGCTTTACACGGGCGACTTCCACACCGGCGACCAGCGGTTGCTGTCGGGTACCACGGCACGGCCCGACGCGGATATCGTCCTCTGCGAGAGCACCTACTCGGACGTGGACCGCGGGGACCGGGCCGCGACGGAACGGCAGTTCGCGGAGAGCGTCGAGACGACGGTGTGGGAGGGCGGCACCGTCGTCGTCCCCGCGTTCGCCATCGGCAGAACGCAGGAGATGCTGATGGTGTGTGAAGCACACGACATCGACTGCTACGTGGACGGGATGGGAACGCAGGTGACGCGGATGCTCCGCCAGCAGTCCGAGTTCGTCCGCGACCCCGACGCCCTCCAACGGGCCGTCTCCAACGCGCGGTTCGTGACGGGCAAAAACGGCCAGCGCAAGCGAATCGCACGGAAGAACACCGTCATCGTGACCACCTCCGGGATGCTCACCGGCGGCCCGGCGATGACCTACATCCCCGAAATCCGGGCCAACCCGGTCAACAAGATCGCGATGACGGGCTATCAGGTCGAGGGAACGCCCGGCCGGGACCTCCTCGAACACGGGCGGGGCGAAATCGACGGCCGGGTCATGCCCGTCAGCGCGCAGGTCGAGTCCTACGACTTCTCCGCCCACGCCGACCGCGACGGCCTGCTCTCGTTTCTCGATTCCTACCGCGACGCGGCGGTGCTCGTCAACCACGGGGACAGGTGCGACGCGTTCGCCGAGGAATTGGGTGCCGACGGCTACGACGCGGACGCGCCCGAGTTAGGCAGTCGGTACGAAATCGCCGGGGACGGCGCGACGACTCGCGTTTAAATCGGGCGGGACCACCACTTCGACCAGCGACCGTTCGGTTTCGTCTGCCAGCGCTGGTGAACCTTCGGACGGCGCGCCGCCTTCGGTGCGTCTTCGAGGCCGAAGACGACGAGTCTTCCGTCCGGCGTCCGTGCGACGTCGAGACCGGCACACCTGACCCTGCCGAAGCGCTCCCACAGCGACCAGTCGCCGTTCGGCGCTTGCTGTGTCAAACGGTGCAGTTTGTGGCCGGTGATGAACACCTCCACCCGCCCGGCCGCGTCCCGACCGACCGCGACGGATTTCGCCTTCGGTCGGTGGAATATCTCGAAGTCCTCGGGGTAGCTGAGTTCGCTCCACGTCTCCTCCCACTCCGTCTCCTCGAATCCGACTTGGCTGATGTGTATCGGCACGTCGTCGTCCCGGACGAGGAACGCCACGAGACGTCCGTCCTCGTTCTCCCCGACGGCGAGCGAGTGGCCGTTCGCCCGTCCGCGCCGATGCCACTCGGCCCACTCGTGGCCGTTCGGTTCGAGTTGCCAACAGTGGTGGACGCCGTACAGGAACTCCTTTTCGACCGTCGTTAGGTTCGAGTCCTCGTCGGGGTAGTTGAGCGAGAAGACCTGAAGCCGTTCTTCCGCGTCGCGCACGGCGACGATTTCGTTCCCCGCTTTGTCCCCTCGCGCCTCCCAGTCGGTCCACGCCGTTCCGTTCCGCTCCGTTTGCCTCGCGTGGAACGTCCCTTTCCTCGGGTCGGTGACGAAGGCTTCGAGTCGGCGGTCGCCGTTCGGTGCGACGGCGACCGATTCGCCCGGGCGAGGTTCGCCGCCGAGGAGACGCCACTCTTCCCAGTTACCCACGCCGTCAGCGTCGGTGTCCGATTCCCGACGCGTGTGATACGTTCCGTGTTCCGGGTCGGTGACGAACACCTCGACGCGGCCGTCCTCGTTGCGACCGGCGGCGAGCGCTTCCCCTTCGGCACCCTCCAGACATTCCCATTCGGTCCACTCGGTTTCGGACCCGACCTGCCTGCTGGCGTACACCTCGCGGTCGAGGAGGACGAACAGTTCGAACTGACCGGTATCGGTGCGCTCTGTCGTGATTTTCATGGTGAGTTATCCTTTCATCTCCGGCAGTCGGACGAGGTCTTCGGGGTTCTGGGAGGCGTATATCACGATGCTTCCCTCCTGTCGCTGTCGTTTCAACAGATCCTCGCCCATCTCCCGGTCGAGGTCGGCGAAGACCTCGATCGCCGTGAGAACGTCCGGTTGCGAAATTCCCCGTCGAGCGGGCGGCAGTCTGCCACCCGCTTCGATTTTCTCCTCCAGCATGACGCGAACGTATTCGGCGAGGTCTATCGTATCGGTCAGCTGCTCGTGCCACGATGGCGGATAGATGCTGACGTTGTCCCCCACGCGGTAGAGGTTGTTCCCGGGGATCCACGTCGGCGAATCGGTCAATCGTTCTTCGAGCAACACGTGAGTGTGTTCCCTGTCGTATCCGAGCGCGTCGGCGTAGGCGTCGAGTCGTTCCATCGAGACGCCCGGTTCGTCCCCGTGATGGTGGCGTTCGAGGTATCTTACGAAGTCGTCGATTTGGTACTCGCGGTCGCGGAGCGAGAGGTCATCGACCAGTTTTTCATCAACAATGACCATGATACTCAGTTCCACCGACAGCTCGATAAAACTCCGTAGAACCGTTCTGAGAGCTCACAGTTAACCGCTACTGGCGACGGGAAATGTTTCATCGCCGCCGGACGCTAAAACGTGAGGTGCGACGACGAACTCGGCATATCGTCGTCATCGTCCTCCTCGATACCGCCTTCGTGTGCGAACTCGCACGTTCGGTCGGTCAGGTAGACGATGCCGTCGTCCACGGTCACGTCGACGGAGACGAGCGTCGAACCCGCGGCCTTCCCGTTGTCGCAGTGGCCGGAACAACCGTCGAACATCGACCCGTGTTTCGGACAGATGATGTCGCCGTCGCGCATCGCCGCTCCGAAGCCCCGATCGAGTCGTTGGTCTGTTTCGTGCTGGCAGAAGTTCTTCCACGCGGCGATGCAGTCGCCGGTGTGGACGAGAACGACCTCCTCTTCCGACCCGTCGCGTTCACGGACCGTGAACAGAAACGAACCGTTTTCGGGGAGGTCCTCGACCGTCGTCAATCGCGTCGCGTCGTCGGTCGTCACCATATCCGGTTCCTCTCGTTCCCGGGGATTAAAACGTTCTTTCCGTCGAGGAGAATCAGTCGTTGACCGACTTCGCCCGTCCGAAGTCGTAGGTCACGCCGGTCAACTCCTCCGATTCGTCCCACAGGCGCTCTGCGACCGCCTCGTCGTAGGAACGGTCGCTGGACGACTGGACGGAGGGCAGTCCGCGCATGTTCATCAACCCGTCGGGGCCGACGTACTCGCCGCCGGTAATTTCGGGTGCCGTCGCGGCGTAGAGCATCGGCAGCGCGCCGCGTTCGGCGCTCTGGGCGATGAGCGCGTTCGCGATGCGCATCATCCACAGTCGGAGGGTAGAACCTTCCTCCTTCGGGCCGCGTCCCTGCAGGTTCGTACTCGCGTACCCCGGATGGCAGGCGACGCTCGCCACGTCGTCGATTCCCGCGGCGTCCAACCGTCGGTCGAGTTCGTAGGCGAACAACAGGTTCGCCAGTTTGCTCTGCGCGTACGCGTCCCACTTGTCGTACTCCCGTTCCCCCTGCAAATCGTCGAAATCCATCTCTCCGTCCTCGTGGACGCCGCTGCTCTGGGTGACGACGCGCGTTTCGCCGTCGGTTTCCACCAACGAATCGAGGAGGCGACCGGTGAGCGCGAAGTGTCCGAGGTGGTTGACGCCGAACTGGAGTTCGAAGCCGTCGGCCGTTTCGGCGCGGGGGACGGCCATCACGCCCGCGTTGTTACAGAGGACGTGCAGGTCGTCGTACTCCGACTCGAAGTCGTTCGCGAAGGCATGAATCGAAGAACCATCCGCGAGGTCGAGTTCGCGAACGTCGAGCGTCGCGTCGGGGGCTTCGGTGAGAATTCGACCTTTCATCGTCCTCGCGTGATTCGTCCGCCGGCAGGCCATGACGACCGTCGCGCCGTTTCGTGCGAGGGCGCGCGTCACCTCGTATCCGAGGCCGCTGTTCGCGCCCGTAACGATCACCGTCTTCTCGTTCACGTCCGGCATTCGGTCCGCGGTCCACCCGGAATCGGTCATACGACCGTCTACGGCCGCACGGTACAGAAATCCACCGCCCGACGAGGTTGGACGGGGACCTCGCCGTCCGCAACTCCCGCTACAACCCGCCCGCGCCCGTCGGCGCGTCGGGGAGGTCCGCCGGTTCGACCGGGATGCCGAGTTCCTCCAGCGCGGCTTCGAGGTGCTCCCCCTTCGCGTACTCGGAACCGTCCTCCTCGCGCTTTCGCTGGGCCACCGCGAGTACCTCCGCGCGTCTGTCGTCCGGGATGTCGAACTTGTCAGTCGTCAGTTCGATGGTCAGGCCGTTGTGATCCGAGGTGTACAGCGAGTAGAAGATGCTCCGGTCGAACTCGTTGTACCGGCGGCCGTGCGCTTCGAGTCGTTCGCGGACCTCCTCGATTCGCTCCGGGTCGAATCGGAACGCGAGGTGGTGGACCGCGCCGATTCCGGTTCGCTGTGGTGCGGGGTTCGACTGGCGACCCTCCTCGACGAAGAAGGTGATGATGCGACCGTCGCCGCTGTCGAAGAAGAGGTGCGTGACGTTCGGCGCGTCGAGGTTCGGTTGGCGGAGGACGAGCGGCATCCCGAGCACGTCCCGGTAGAACTCGACCGTGTCCTCCTCGTTGCTGCCGATGAGGGTGATGTGGTCGGTTCCGGTGAGGGGAACTGCACCCTCGGGGCGCTCGGCGGTTATCGGTGCCTCGTGGGTAGTAGGTTCGTCGGACATGGTGTTCTCACCCGTTCGTTGGCTCCGAACGGCGATATACTCTCGTGGACGGGAGCGTCACCACATGGCATCGATGTCAGTGGGAACGGCCGCGAATCCCTCACTTCAGTTCACCGACGGCCCGCGCGAGTCGCGGGAAGACCAGCGCACTGCCGACCGAGAGGAGGACCACGACCGTTGCCGTGACGGCGGGCGAGTGGAGCGCGAGATCGATTGTCGTGCCAGTATAGGCCACCACGGCGACGACGACGTTGTAGTAGAGGAACCGAAGGAGAAATAGGAGGGGAGTCACCGGAGGCCAATCGACGTCGAGCCACGGACCGCGAAACGTCCCGACGCAGACGACGAGCGCCAACCACGAGAACAGCGCGGCGAACTTCAACTGCGCGTTGGGTTCCGCGTCCATCAACCCGTAGAAGGCCGGTAGAGCGAGAAACGTCACTTCCCCGACGGCGAAGAAGACGCTCTCGACCCACTTCTCGACGCCCTCCTTTTCGTCGCGGGTTCGAAGCTGGCGCTCCTCCGTCGAGTAGTCGGAGCCGTGACCGGTCATGGGAAAAAGTTGGGCGGCGTCGCACATAAACGTGGGGAGGGAACCGGTCGTCAACGCCGGGAGAGTCAATACGCGCAGGAATACAGTTGGAAAGAAATGATTTCCGAGGCGGTGTTCAAACGGGGTTTCGATACCCACAACCGGACGTCAGCGGCAAAAACGTTCGTTCGGGCGGTTCCTTTTTACCCCGTCCGACCAATCCACGAACGATGAGTAACGGCCCCGACGAGGAGCCACCCGTAGACCGAAAGTCACCGGTCGGAAAACCGGTCGTCCGTGGCGACGAGACGATAACCGGCCCACGGGCACGGGAAGCGAAAGCGTTCGATCCGAACGACCCGGAAAGCGTGGACGAGGCAGCCCGAACCGTGCGTGCGTTCGCGGGCGGAAGCCCCGGCAACGAGGACAACGTGTACATGTTGCGCGGGGCGGCGGCCTGTGCGGCGCTGGTCCGCGGCGTCGGATCGTACAAAGGGGCCGCGGAGCGGGCGGGCGGCGAAACCACGGTGGCCTTCATCCGAAAATGGGCACGGGTACACGACCTCCCGCGCTCGATTCGACGCCACGTCGCCGTCGGGCACATCGCGCCGACGGCGGCCAAACACATCGCGCGGGTCGACGGCGACGCCCGCTACCAACTCGCGTGGGCCATCCTCGACAACTCGCTGACCGTCCGCGAAGTGCGCGCCATCGTCAGCGACATCAGCGACGGGACGACGCCGGAGCACGCACTCCGAAATCACGGCGTCACGCTCGGCGAAGTGACGCTTTCGCTCCCGCCGGACCTGTACCGCGAACTCCGGCGGGAGGCCGCACTCGCCGACGAAGAACCGGAACAGGTGGTCGCTCGGGCGCTCGAAAAGGAACTCGATTGAAACGAACCGAAAATCGAACGCGAATCAGTCGAGAAACGTCCGTGCGGCTTCGGTGATGACCGTTCCAGCCGTCAGCACGTCCGGCCACTGGACCGTCTCGTTCGGGAAGTGTGCCTGTTCGATCATTCCCGGTCCGAACACGGCGGTGGGGATTCCGGCGGCGACGTAGTGGCGCGAGTCGGCACCGTACGTCTCCCCGCGAAGCGTCGTGTCGAGACCGTTCGCCCCCATCGCCGACTGGAGCGCGCCGACGACCGGTTCGTCCGCGTCCGTCTCCGCCGCCTCGAACTGGATGGAAAAGCGCTCGAACGTCGGCGGATGTTCGCGAAGCCACTCGTTCCCCTCGACCACTTCGGCGAGTCGCTCCTCGTACATCGCTTCGACTTCGTCGACGGTTTCTCCCGGCGCGACGCCGAGCCGCATCTCCGCGGTGAGCGTCGCGGGGACCGACGAGGACCACGTCCCGGCTTCCACCGTTCCGATGACGATAGGCCACGAAACCGGGAACTCGTCGTACAGTGGATGCGTGACCGACTCGTTTCGCTCGGCTTCGAGTTCGTAGAACGCCCGTCGAATCGCCTCGAAATGGGGGAGTACGCTCTCCCCGCGCCACCGCGTTGCCGCGTGCGCGGAGCGACCGGTGATGTGTAACCGTTTCATGACCGTTCCCTCGACCGCGACGACCGGCGTGAGGTCGGTCGGTTCCGCGACGATGGCGGCGTCGCGCTCGAACGGGTACGGGTTCGACAGCGCCGCCGCAGCGGCACCGATTCCGCCTTCCTCCTCACCGACGACGCTCTCGACGACGAGTCGCCCGTTCAGTCCTTCGCCGTTCTCGTGGAGGTGTTTTGCGGCGAAGACGCATGACGCGAGTCCGGATTTCATATCGACCGCACCGCGGGCGGTGAGGTCGTCGCCGTCCCACGTCGGTTCGAAGGGGTCAGTGTCCCACGACTCGCGGGCGACCGGAACCACGTCCATGTGTCCGTTGAGAACCAGCGTCGGGCCGTCGTCCGGGTCCCCGAACTCCAAGACGCCCGCGACGCTCGGACGTTCGGCGAGGGTCGGTCCGCCCGCGCTCGCTTCGGTGTGTTCGATGTCGGCGGGGTCGTCGGGAAACGACGGATGCTCGGACAGTTCCTCGGCGTGGGTCGTCCACTCGTACGTTTCGAACCCCATCTCGGACAGTCGCTCCGCGAACCATTCCTGTGCGGGACCTTCGTCGCCTCCCGTCGTGTCGAACGAACAGAGCCGTTCGACGAACGCGCGCAACTCGTCACCGTGTGCCGTATCGAAATCGGTCATGATTCGACTGTCGAGGGCGAGGGAGAAAACGATACGCACCCCGGAAATGGCACGCAGCGAAGTGGAATGGCAAACGTTTAAACGTCGTAACTCGCAAGAAGAGATGAGGGCTGGTAGCTCAGTTAGGCAGAGCGTCTGGCTTTTAACCAGACGGCCAGGGGTTCAAATCCCTTCCAGCCCGCTTCTGCGAGGAACGGACGTGACGAGCGAAGCGGCTCAAGGGATTTGAGGTAGACCGAGGTTCTGCGCACCGCGCAGGTTCTCGGGCGTGGTTCAAATCCCTTCCAGCCCGCTTCTGCGAGGAACGGACGTGACGAGCGAAGCGGCTCAAGGGATTTGAGGTAGACCGAGGTTCTGCGCACCGCGCAGGTTCTCGGGCGTGGTTCAAATCCCTTCCAGCCCGCTTCTGCGAGGAACGGACGTGACGAGCGAAGCGGCTCAAGGGATTTGAGGTAGACCGAGGTTCTGCGCACCGCGCAGGTTCTCGGGCGTGGTTCAAATCCCTTCCAGCCCGTATTTCTCGCGACGAACAATTCGTGAGCCGCGAGGATAGTTCTGAAGGATTTGAAATAGACAAGACGCATGCCCGGGAAGCGACTACGAGGCGCTTGCGCCTCGATGCGAACGGCAACGCCGTGAGCGAGCGACCCGGAACGTCTTGGCGTCGTTCAAAATCCCTTCCAGCCCGTTTTCACGGCGAAACGAATGCCCGGCGACTTCGTTCAGTAGATATTATAAGTCATCCGAACACAGAACCGGATATGAACCGCTACGTTTCGGATCCGCTCGAACCGCTCGGAATCGCGTTCGGGGTCCTACTCGTTCTCATCGGAATCGGCACCCTCGTCGGAACGCCATGGGCACACAAATCGGGAAGCGCACTCCTCATGCTCGGTCAAATACTCGGCGGTGTCGCAGCGATCGGCATCGGCGGAGCTCTGGCGTGGATCGCTCGGACGTGAAAAGAGGTCGGTCGTTCTTATCCTTTGAACGGGAGGTAAGCGAGCATTCCGATGAGCGCCGCCGCGATGACGCTGAGGATGGAGACACCCCACAGTCCCGCGATGCGCTCGTGGAAGTGTGCTATCGACTCCTCCTGTTCGTTGTAGGCCTTCACGTCGGACGACAACAGGACCTTCTTGCCCTCAGCGTGGGCAACGAACGTCTTGTTGTTCGGGCCGAGTTCGGCCGTGGAACCGCTTTCGAGCGAGGTCGTCGTCGTCTTCGGAGCCTTCCACTGGAGCATCACCGCTTCAGCCGTGATGTTTTTGACCGTCGTGGAGTTGTTCGAGTACTGGAAGGAGTTACCCACGCGCAGCGTCTTGGTCTCGGGTTCACCGAACTGCTGACGTTTGTACTCGTCGACCGGAACGAGCGACTTGTTCCCGTCGCTGCCGTTGGTGACAACGTACGTTTCGTTGCCCTGCTTGACCGTCTGCGTGTCGTTCGTGAGGTTCTGGAACTCACGGAGGGTCGCCTTCTGCGGTTTCGACTTGTTCGGAATGAGGACTTGGAACGTCGTATTGTCCTGTTTGACTGTCGAATTGTTCGCCAGTTCGGCCGAATACGTGGCGGCTTGCTGGGTCCACGCGACCTCCGCGGAGCCTCCACTCAAGGACGTCACGTTGTACTGCCGACCGTCGACAGCGAACTTCTGTCCTTGCTGTGAAAGCGTCTGATCCGGGTTGTTCACCGAAACCGTCGGCTCCTTAGCCATGCCGACCAGTGAGTATGCCCCGGCAGAAATGACGAGGAAGATCGCAATGTATACGCCCGCTGCTCGTCGTTGCATACTCTAGCCCCGGTTCGCGTTCGGTATAATGGTTACTTTTTGGTTACACGGTTTCCCCCTTCTTTTCATTAGCGCCGAAAACGAACGTGAGGTATGAAATTCGGTGTCATCAGCACGGCAAGCATCGGTACGAACGCCGTGATTCCGGCCATCAAGGAGGCAGGACACGAAGTCACCGCGCTCGCGTCGCGAAACGAATCCCGTGCTGCGACCGTTGCGGAGCAACTCGACATACAACACACCTATGGAACGTACGAGGGGTTGCTCGAAGACGACGAGATAGAAGCGGTGTACAATCCCCTCCCGAACGCACTCCACGCCGAATGGACGAAGCGGGCCGCGGACCACGGCCTTCACGTCCTCTGTGAGAAACCCCTGGCGGTGAACGCCGCCGAAGCGCGCGAGATGAGTGCGTACTGTGACGAGCGTGGTGTCACGCTAATGGAGGCGTTCATGTATCGCTACCATCCTCGGACACAGCGCGCGGTCGAAATCGCACGAAAGCTGGATATTCGCTCCTTCGAAGCTAGCCTTCGATTTTCACTGGACGACCAGGAAGACGTTCGACTCGACCCGAACCTCGCGGGTGGGTGCCTGATGGACGTCGGTTGCTACACGGTCAATGCCGCCCGCTTGTTCCTCGGCGAACCCCAACGCGTGTACGCAACAGCGACCGACACCATGAACAGCGGCGTCGAAACCGAACTAACGGCCATCCTCGAATACGAAGACGGTGTGACGGCGACACTCTCCTCGGGATTCACGACGGCCGGTGCGGAACGGTATCGAATCGAAGCCACCAACGGATGGCTCGAAGCACGGGACGCGTTCGTTCCATCGAAAGACGATGAAACCGAACTGACGTACCGAATCGACGACCGACACGACGTGGAGAGGTTCGACCCGACGAATCAGTACGCCCTCGAAATCGACCACTTCGTCGAGTCCATCGAGACGGGACGTCCACCGATGACGGATGCGACAACCGCGATACGGACCATGCAAATCATCGACGCCATCGATGAGAGTGTCCGCGAGAGAAAACCGCTTTCACTCTAAACGCATCCCAGCCGACACGATATCGATCAGAAAGTGGAGAGTTTTTCGAACGGAGAACGGACCGAAATGTGACAGGAAAGTGCAAAATGAGTATTACTGTGAGTATTACCCGCGGAGGAAATCGGGTCGAATGCCACATGGCGGTCGCTACGAAGACGGATTCACAAAAAGCCAAGGGCCGGATTTGAACCGGCGATGGGCGGCTCTGCAGGCCGCTGCGTTCGGCCGGACTCTGCCACCTTGGCGCAGGCTTTGCTTCGTATCGGTCCGGTTTAAGCATAGCGGTCTCCCGCGAATCGGGATATTCGGAATCATCGACGCACGACCCTACCCTGCAGTTCGAGTCGAATTGAGGCCGGAGTAGCAAACGGAAACGTCCAAGAAAAATCGTATCAGAAGTTCGCTGGCAACGATTCGTCGAGCGATGTCTCTCGGCGTCCGAATAAAATACAAAAACCCCCACAGAGCCGCTACTCTGTGAGGGTTGATGACTGTAAGTATGAGTGGGAGGCGGCGAATCGAATTTCCCAGAGGCTCGCGCACTCCAGTACTGAC
>NZ_JAJFAY010000020.1 GCF_021083305.1 Haladaptatus sp. DYF46
CTCTCGGCGTCCGAATAAAATACAAAAACCCCCACAGAGCCGCTACTCTGTGAGGGTTGATGACTGTAAGTATGAGTGGGAGGCGGCGAATCGAATTTCCCAGAGGCTCGCGCACTCCAGTACTGACCGAAACGCAGACAGGCTTAACTTCCGTGTTCGGGATGGGTACGGGTGTCGCCCTATCGCTCTGGCCGCCTTAACGTCAACGCACGGAATCGAACCGTGCCCAGTGGATACCAATCGTTGATGAACCGATCAATATGTACGTGCAATCCAGTATACGCCTGGACTCACACTCCATGAGTGTGAAACCAAATGCGGTATGATTGTGTGGCGTCGATCTGTTAGTACTCGCGGACTGAACGCCTCGTTGCCTCGGCGCGTACATCCCGAGCCTATCGAACTCGTCTTCTACGAGTGATCTCAGGTGATACTTCTTTTCCAAGTGGGTTTCGAGCTTAGATGCGTTCAGCTCTTACCCCGTGGTGCGTAGCTGCCCGGCACGCGCCCTTTCGGACGACCGGTACACCAGTGGCACCCATTCGTAGTTCCTCTCGTACTATACGAACGTTCTCGTCAAGTATCGTAACACCCCCAATAGATAGCAGCCGACCTGTCTCACGACGGTCTAAACCCAGCTCACGACCTCCTTTAATAGGCGAACAACCTCACCCTTGCCCGCTTCTGCACGGGCAGGATGGAGGGAACCGACATCGAGGTAGCAAGCCACCGGGTCGATATGTGCTCTTGCCGGTGACGACTCTGTTATCCCTAAGGTAGCTTTTCTGTCATCAATGGGCCGCAACAAGCAGCCTCATTGGTTCGCTAGACCACGCTTTCGCGTCAGCGTCCCTCGTTGTGTAGGACACTGTCAGACTTCCTTTTGCTCTTGCGCTCTTCCTCGGGTCTCCGACCCGAGTGAGGAAATCTTGGGGCGCGCTCGATATCTTTTCGAGCGCGTACCGCCCCAGTCAAACTGCCTGGCTACCGGTGTCCTCCGCCAGGAGTGAGGGTCGCAGTCACTACCGGGTAGTATTTCACTGATGCCTCGGTGATCCGCTAGCGCGGATACCTGTGTAACGGCTCCTACCTATTCTGCACAGTAGCGACCACGTCCCAGCGACAGCCTGCAGTAAAGCTCTATAGGGTCTTCGCTTCCCCTTGGGGGTCTCCAGACTCCGCACTGGAATGTACAGTTCACCGGGCCCAACGTTGGGACAGTGACGCTCTCATTGATCCATTCATGCAAGCCGCTACTGAAGCGGCAAGGTACTACGCTACCTTAAGAGGGTCATAGTTACCCCCGCCGTTAACGGGTCCTTCGTCCTATTGTACTAGGTGTTCAGATACCCGCACTGGGCAGGATTCAGTGACCGTACGAGTCCTTGCGGATTTGCGGTCACCTATGTTGTTACTAGACAGTTGGAGCGTCCGAGTCACTGCGGCCTGCTCTTATACAGAGCAGGCATCCCTTATCGCGAACTTACGGGACTAACTTGCCGAATTCCCTAACGTCGGTTGCTCCCGACAGACCTTGGCTTTCACCGCCAGAGTACCTGTGTCGGATCTCGGTACGATTAACACACTCGTCTTTTCACGGGCTCCGGGTACCACCAACTTTCGCTCTCCCGCCGTTCATCCGCTTCCTGCCATTACGGCTTCCACGGATTTTGACGGTTTGACCGGGCGAAAACCCGGCTTGATGTTTCCTGAAGCGTCGACTTTGAATGTGTGTTAGCACTGGAATATTAACCAGTTTCCCTATCGTCCTATTCGAATTACGGTAGGACTTAGGATCGGCTAACCCTCAGCTGATTAGCATTGCTGAGGAACCCTTACTCATAAGGTCGTCGGGGGTCTAACCCGACTAACGCTGCTACTATGGCCAGGATTTTCGATACTGAACGGTCCACACGAACTCTCGCCCGTGCTTCCACCCATCCAGAATGCCAACCTACTAGATCGCTCGATCAAGAGCGCTGCTAGGTCTCGGTGGCGAGCTTGAGCCCCGATCATTTTCGGCGCCGCAAACCTCGGCCGGTAAGCTGTTACGCTGTTCTTAGAGGGTAGCTGCTTCTAAGCTCACCTCCCGGCTGTTTAGGGCTTGCGACCACCTTCAATCGCACTTAGCTCGCACTTTGGGACCTTAACCCAGCTCTGGGTTGTCTCCCTCACGGTACACAGGCTTACCCCGCGCACCGGATTCCTCACGTCAACGGCGTCCGTAGGTTTGGAGTTTGACAGGGAGGCCGACTCCTCTCGGAGGCGGTTCTCCCAATCGGTCGCTCTACCCCACGAACTACCTTAGTGAAGGTCATGCTTCGACATGTTTCGGTTGGAACCAGCTGTTGCCGGATTCGATGGGCCTTTCACCCCTACACATAAGTCACGAGAGGGTATTGTAGGACACCAACTCTAACAGACCTCCACGTGGCTTTCGCCACGCTTCGTCTTGCTCATGCGTAGATCATCCGGTTTCGGGTCGTATCCAGTTGACTCCCCGCCCTTGAAGACGGTGGCCCTCGCGCAAAGCGCTGCGGCCGTATTGGTTTCCCTGTGCCTGCCCCGATACACGGGTTAGGCTCGCCAATTAGATACACTCCCTGGCTCGTTTTTCAAAACGTACGACAGAACATCGGCTCCCACCGATTCCTACTGCGGGCTTGCGCCCGGGTCGTTTTTCGGTGGGCCTTGTATGCCCTGTCGCTCCATCGCCACCTGAGTTCAGGCCCTATTGCACCTCCCTTTTCGGGGTGCTTTTCAGCGTTCGTTCACACTACTTGTTCGCTATCGGTCTCGAGTCGTATTGAGTCTTCGCGGTCGTTGCCCGCGATATTCACAAGGGATTTCCGACCCCTGCTACTCGGGAGCTGACGCACATCGTACTGGTTCTCATTACGGGATTGTCACCCTGTTTCACGCTCCGTTCCAGGAGACTTCATGAGACGGTTCCGATGATGAATGTCAGTCCGGACACCACATTGCCCGTGAGGGCTTCGGTTTGGACTGTGTCGTGTTCACTCGCCGTTACTAGCGACATCGCGTTTGCTTTTTGTTCCTGCCGATACTGAGATGTTTCAATTCTCGGCGTTCCCCATTGCGCGAAGCAATTGCGGTGGGGATTCCCATTTGGAGATCCTGAGTTCTTAGCCTCCGTGCGGCTTCCTCAGGCTTTTCGCAGCTTGGCACGTCCGTCGTCGGCGCTCGAGCCGAGCCATTCACCAGGTGGCACAGTAGCCACGTTGGAATAACTTGGATTCACTGTAAACTCACGATGTGTGAGTCCAGTGGACGTCTGGATTGCACGTACATACGGTTGTCATTACACGACACGGTGGTCGCCGAGTGCGTGTGTCGAACCCTTCCCAATCGCGTTTTCACGGATTGGTGCATCGGTTTGTTGGGAATAGTTCGTTTCGTCGCCCACTACTTAAGGGGCACGATTCGAACCGTCCCACGCTATGGACCCACAGGGATTCGAACCCTGGGCATCCTCCTTGCAAAGGAGGCACTCTACCACTGAGCTATGGGCCCGCCTCGCCACGAGGCGAGGGCTGTGTTAACCCTGGCAGTTCAAAGGTGCCCGACCAGTTGCGTGGTCGAGGTCGTCGAGGATAATCCCAAAGTGAGTCAGGCACGTCGGCCTGATCTCGTTCGTTAGGAGGTGATCCAGCCGCAGATTCCCCTACGGCTACCTTGTTACGACTTAAGCCCCCTTGCGAAGCCCAGATTCGACCATCGCTTGATGGCCTCATCCGGACCTCACTCGGGTGCTTTGACGGGCGGTGTGTGCAAGGAGCAGGGACGTATTCACCGCGCTCTGCTGAAGCGCGATTACTACCGAATCCAGCTTCATGAGGACGAGTTTCAGTCCTCAATCCGAACTACGATCGAGTTTCGGAGATTAGCGCCCCCTCTCGGGGTTGCAACCCATTGTCTCGACCATTGTAGCCCGCGTGTAGCCCAGCACATTCGGGGCATGCTGACCTACCGTTGCCCGTTCCTTCCTCCGCTTTGGCAGCGGCAGTCCTCCTAATGTACCCAGCCACCACAAGGGTGCTGCTGGCAATTAAGAGTGCGGGTCTCGCTCGTTGCCTGACTTAACAGGACGCCTCACGGTACGAGCTGACGGCGGCCATGCACCTCCTCTCAAAAGCTCTAGTAAGCTCATCACACTGACTGTCACAGCTATTGTCGATGCTGGTGAGATGTCCGGCGTTGAGTCCAATTAAACCGCAGGCTCCTCCGGTTGTAGTGCTCCCCCGCCAATTCCTTTAAGTTTCATCCTTGCGGACGTACTTCCCAGGCGGCTCGCTT
>NZ_JAJFAY010000021.1 GCF_021083305.1 Haladaptatus sp. DYF46
TATGTAGCGACATAGAATTTATAGATGTATGAATTGTTACGGTCGTACGATAGAGGGGTTATACCCTTGATCTACACTGGAAGTGGTGGTGTGTATTTTACTTCCGGTTAAATCCATAAGCGGAAGTAAACACACCCCGGGACCCCCACATCAATCTATGCGCAATCCGTAGCCGTTTGTCTCTCGACAAACCAATCTTGTTATCAAGAACCAGCCGCTTTCGACCGGTATGCGAGTTCTTGATAATCGTACCGCCGTTACTGGATTCTCTCCCCATTTATATTCTATCCTTATCATATAAAAATATAAATAAATACAAAAGCTTAAATATAAGAGAGTAATTCAAATAGAAAATTCAAATAATAATCCTCTTTAAGAAAAATTTAAATTGAATACGTACCAAATTTCTAACGATGGTTGACAAAAGAACCACATCAACTCGGCGTCGCACGCTAAAAATGATCACGACTAGTATGGGCATCTCAGCTATTCCATCAGTAAGTACTGCTAAAACACATCCACAGAAATATTCCGAGTTCAAAAGTAGACTAAACAAACTCAAATACATTCATGGTGATGTGAAGAATGTGGATGTAAAAGAAATTCACGAAGAGAAGCCAAAAAAGGTGAGAAAAACGCTCATTTTCGCGGATGGTCATGAAGAGACCATCTTTTTCGCTCAAAAAATAGGGAAGCCACACATTGCAACGTGGAACAATAATAAGTATCGTCTCACTATCGAGCCTGTAACCGACTTTGACCCAAAACAAATAACGCCGGCACTTCACCAGGAAGCACTTCAGGCTTCTTCGGACGGGCTTCCATCTACCGCTGAGGAGGCACAAGCATCTTCCGAGTGGCTTAACGTTACAATTGGTAACGATGAGATATTCACCTCTGCCACGCACGGGAGAGCTAAAACAAAGAACGACTGGTTAGGTACCGCAAAAGCTGATTACGATGGTACAGAGGGACAGTTTCTAACCAGAGCAACATTTCTTGGGATTCCAGGGGCATATACACAAACTTGGATAAGTCTCTATGTCAATAGCGCACCGGGAGAACCCAACGACAAACACGTGGATTTCGACATTTCCTCCTTCTGGGACGCTGGCTGGCTTGGCGCTGGTGGTTCCGGAGCATGGAAAGTTGGCGTCTACACATACGACTACGAATCTGGAACGTTTATTGACAAAGAGGTAGTTGATAAAGCTCAAGTTGCGCCAGCTGATTTCAGGGTGGATCACGGCAGCGATGTCACCACACTCGGTGTTAATGCGGAAGCCGGAAAGCATTATGGTATTGGCATCTACGCGGGGGGAAGTTCAGGATCTGTCGGTTTACAGTCCTCTACTGTCGATTTGTGGCCTGGAAATGACTTTGATGGAGGTGCTCGTTGGAGTTTGATTGACATGAATTGGAGTTAACTCCTCACACTCATTTCATATTTGAATGAGTATTGATTGTCAATATATGATGTTGTTTTCTCGAGCCCCCGTACTAGCGTTACAATCATATGCCACCATGAGAAATATTCTGTATAGGAGAGACACAGAATGACTAATCAAGCTCTACATAGAATCCTGATAGGAGTCCTCACAATAACACTGGTAGGTGCTATTGGGTCCTACCTCCTTTCATTCATTCCAGAAGGTTATCCTAAGATCCTCTTCGCAGTCACTTTTGCACTTCTTATCCCAGCAATTATTCTTCCACGATTTCTCAACCTTCGGTTTAAGACGAAACCTAGCCGGTATGGACTAGTCTTTCTAATAACGTTCATGATGACGACAATCATTCTACAGACATTCATTCCAGCAGATGCACTGGTTGCTGCATACTCAATTGCCGTTGCATTGGTGGTCACTCTCCCAGTGACATATTTTGTTGTCACGTATGACGTTGACCGACATTTGTTGAGTCAATCTGGCTAAAGTATTGATCGGCGTTGTCGTCAAGGGGGTTATCGTCTTTTCTGTAATTGGTGTGAATTGGTGTTTCGTCGGGTTTCTTTGTAGTCGGCACTCATTACTGGATTAGATCCATATTGTCCACATCACCCGAGGGAAATTCCCCCAGCGATGATTGTCTGCATGATTTACTATCTCATTTCATATGTACTCAATTAGCGTGGAGTCAATTTTCTACTCACTATCCTCCCAAGCAGAAGTAGACTCCATAGGCACTCTTGAGTCGATCACTGTGTATTTCGTGGCTCACATTTAACGAGCCAACTGGCGGTGATTTCGATGGTCAAATTCGACTGCTCCGAACAATCAGAGAAAGTAGTTTGCGTTCTGGGATTTCAGCGCGTTTGGCACTGTCTAGTTAAGCTCCTCCTCGACAGGTGTTCGGTTTTCAAGCGATTGATGCGGTCGCTGATGGTTATAGTAATGCACAAACTGCTCAAGCCACCGCTGAACGCTCGGCCGACTGCCCACCCACGAGGTATGGAAGCGGTCGATCCGCTGTTTGAGTGTGTGAAACCACTTTTCGATTAGGTTTCGCTCGGTATAGTCAAGGTGACCGCGCAATCCAATTCGAAAGAGGGCAGTCCGATAGCCGTAGCCATCAACGAGAAACACAGTGTCCGAAAGATCGTGTTTCTCGGCCAATCCAGACAGAAACGCAGCCGCTTGATCGGTCCCATGCCGATCAAATACTTTGACATCGAGCAGTAACTTTGTTTCTGTGTCTATTGCAGCGTACACCCAAGACCATTCGCCGTTGATTTTGACAGCGGTTTCGTCGACCGCGACCCGCGTCGGCGATGCCGACGGCGGGTCGGAAACGCTGTCAGAAACCCGATGAGCCCATTGAAAAATCGCTTGATGCGATCGTTTTACGCCGAGGAGCGCGAGAATTGCTTTTGTTTCTCTGAGCGAACAACCGGTCGCGTGGAGGCGGACGGCGAACGCCCTGACGGGTGTTGCCGTCCGCTCACGCTCCCAACATTCAAGCGTAGCCGTGTCTAAACACTTTTTGAGTAGGTTTGGGAGTAGCATCAATCACTAACTCTTCGACCTGCTCGTCCTTATCTAGACAGTGCT
>NZ_JAJFAY010000022.1 GCF_021083305.1 Haladaptatus sp. DYF46
CAGAAGTTGAGACTGGTGCTCTCAATGCATAGAAATCGGTATGAGCGAGTGTTTTATTATGCTTTGACAAAAATTATCAACGTATGATTTCACGACGAAATGCCCTTGCTGGTGCCCTCGGTGTGTGCGTGCCCACAGCAATCCTCTACATTGATGGGTACTGGAATGTGCAGTTAGCCGTCCTAATTGCGGCTGTCTGGGGACTCGCTGGGTGGTCCCTCTCTCGGTATGTCTCGGTGTGGAAACAAATGGATACTAAAACAAGTATCTTGATTGTTTTTCTATTCGTAGCTGTCCCTCAATTTGGGATCCATGCAGATCTCCCTATCCCAGCCGATCTCCGGATTGCACTCTGGTATCTCTTCATGGGAGCTGGTCTCTCTTTCTGGGGACTAGGTGTAAAAACGGCATCGAAGACATCATCTAATCAGCATCAGCGATCTCCCACCTCGGCCGACTAACAGTGTCTACGCCTCGGTCTCGACGCAGTGTCTTTCGAACGATCGCGACCACCTCACGGAACCACTGGCCAGTCTACGATACGACATTACTGTACGATCGCAGTTCTCTTGGTGCACTCGGAGAGGATATCCGGACTGTCGCTGCAGCTTGGTTCTCGCACGAGGCGCACGATTCAGTTGATGATTTGGTGTGTGAATTACCACTGCAATACGTCAATTTTGATGTTCACGACCGATATAGCGGATCGACAAAATTTGGAATGAGCCTGCTCTTCCGCGTGTTTCTGCTCAAGGAAGTCCATGGATGGGAACACGAGACAGCACTCCTCGAGTACCTCGCACAACAGCCTTCAACCCAGCACCAACTCGGATTCGAGACTCTTCCCAATCAGTCGACGCTGTGGCGAACGTGGCACTACCGCTTCCCGACCGATTTGAGAGAGACGATCACCGAGAGCGCACGAACGATTCTCAAACAGGCGGATCGAAGAAACGTCGAAACTCCACGTACACCAGCCCAATCCTCCAGCTATCATGTCGTAGATAACGAGAACGACTTCGGTAGACAAACGCTACTCGATAGTGCTGACAAACTCACAGACGACCTTGTACGAGTCGTCTATCCTGCATTCTCGCTCGGCCGTAATTCACACTGTGAAATTCACGCAAATGCATTCTGGGATTTGCAGACGTATCTTGGCCTTCGCGAGAATTTGGCAGCCAATGAAGGCGCACGGAGTTTCACACTTGAATCCCGGCGAGACCGAACGCCACTCGGACATACTCATCGAACGCACCTTCGTGACCTTTCTATCGACGAAATTCGTGAGATGTATTGTGAGGCAATTGGCCGGTTACTAGATCGAGTTGCCGAAACAGCTGCATTCCATCGGGCTGGCATCGTCGCGATCGACACGACTGAAGATAACCCATTTACAGGAGATCGTACCGGACATGAAGAGGAGATTCTCGGGACAAAGGACGGTGAATACGCCTATCAGTGGGCGACGATCCAGCTCGTCGGCAATGCGGTACCAATTGTCTTAGACGCTCGCCCGGTTCGAAAGGGTGACTCTCGGTTAGAGATTGTGCGAGATCTCTTAGATTCCGCTCAAGAGCACGTCATCGTCGATAACGTCCTGATGGACCGAGAGTTCGATAGCCAGCATATCTTGGAGGAGATTGATCAGCGCGGGCTCCGGTATGTTGTACCAAAACGAATGCAGACGAGCGAGCAAGCCCAAGCACAGCGGTTGCTGCAGTGGGATCAGGATCAGTACGTGACAGACCGGAATCTTCTGCTGAACGACGATGAAAGGCACGAAACAACACTGATCTACCGACGCAGGGACAACTCCGAGCGGACGGATTATCGGCAGTATTCGGTGTTTATGACGAATGGTGATCCCAGCCTGTTACGCGAATATGACTATCGCTGGGAGATTGAGAGTGGGTATAAGAGCGTCAAGCGGTTCATGGCGGCCACAACCTCGAAAAATTTTGTGCTGCGATTCTTCTACTTCGTGTTTGCATGTTTGCTGTACTCGATTTGGCGTGCCGTTGATTTGCTAGTACAGATCGATGTGACCGGCGAGTACGAACGATCACCGATTGTGACGGCGAACACAGTTCTCACGCTGCTAAAGCGGACTGGAATTGGCTAGGGATCCTGTTTCAAGGCAATAAACGTTGGGTGAGCAGCGGCAGCTCTGGTTCGAATCATCGTTAATTCGTCCAATAGTTAGTAGCCTGACTAGAAGCGGCATCTGTGGTTCAGTTTGAGACGCTTGTAGAGGGTGGATTGTCCCAAATCGTGCATTCTAGGGTTGCTATTACCTGTGTAGTCTCATCTTCA
>NZ_JAJFAY010000023.1 GCF_021083305.1 Haladaptatus sp. DYF46
AAGTTGAGACTGGCGCTCTCAATGCACAGAGTCTCTCGTAGTAGTAATTGATAGCTGGAAATGAGTTGACGTGGAATTATGATGCTGAACGATTGCGTTGGATTTGAGGACGAACCCACGTGATGAGTGCTGCAATCACTAACCCAACGATTGTTGTCCACACCGCCGTGGTTTGATCGGCAGAGATATTCCCAATATTGACCTGGATGAGTTTCCAGAGGAGAAGTGTGCAGATCCAACTAAGCACTCCGAACGACCAGGTTTCATCGTAGGTAACCGGAAGTGCATCATTTGCAAGGAAAACTCCAACGATCACTCCAGGAAGAATCCAGGCAATCGCAATTTGCCAAAGTGGAGGATTTGAAAGGAACAGAGCCGTTATGAGGCTTGCAGGGAGTGAGACGGTTATGATACAGCCAATAATTATTCCAACTCGTTCAGCAGTTATTGTATTACTCATGGTCTCAATTATGACGCCATGGAGCATATGCTTTCTGAATGTTCAAAATTATCCACAAATCTCTACACGTCTTCTCTAATTAGTAGTCTAAAGCTACACTCTGCAAATGCCGTATCGTAACATAACAAACCAATTTCATAGCTCTGAACCATCTTTAGAAATGACTGCAACTCTTGAATCAAAGCACGATGTCTTTCGTTCTCTTGTGACGACTTCCTCTTATCAGTGGCCTATCTATGACGTGACACCACTGTACGACCGAAGTTCGCTCGGTGCTCTCGAAGAGGACGTTCGGACCGTCGCGAGGGTCTGGTTCGACCATGGCGCTCATGAGTCAGTCGAGCGCTTCGTTACTGACCTTCCGCTCGACTATTTCGAGTTCCAACCCCATGATCGGTATACTGGATCGACACGGTACGACATGGCTTTACTGATGCGGCTATTTCTGCTCAAAGAACTCCATGGCTGGGATCACGAGACAGCCCTCATCGAGTATCTTCAGCAGCAATCATCGCTGTGCCATCGTCTCAATGTTGAATCGATACCCGACCAATCGACGCTATGGCGAAGCTGGAAGTATCGATTCACCATTGACCTCAGAGATACGGTTGAGACGGTTGCGAAGACGATTTTGCGCAAGGCCGATCGAGCAGGCGTCTCGGTCCCGCGAGAGCCACCGAACACACATTCGCACGACTTCAGTGAGGAAACGGCGGCTGACGAGCGATCCGTTCTTGACTGCGCCGAGAAAGTCACAAACCACGTTACTCGACTCGTCTATCCGGGCTTTTCGCTTGATCGTGGTAGTGGTTCCGAAATACACGAGAACGCATTCTGGAATCTCCAAACGTATCTTGGACTCCGTGAGAATTTGGCTGCAAATGAGGGTGCACGGAGTTTCACGATAGAATCCCGACGAGACCGGACACCGCTCGGACATACTCACCGAACGCACCTTCGTGACCTCTCTATCGAGAAAATCCGGGAAATGTACCGTGAGTCGGTTGGCCGATTACTCGATCGAATTGCAGAGACAGATGCGTTCCATCGGGCTGGAATTGTCGCGATCGATACAACCGAAGACGATCCGTTTACGGGTGATCGAACAGGACGTGAAGCAGAGATTATCGGGACAAAGGACGGTGAATACGCTTATCAGTGGGCGACGGTCCAGCTCGTCGGCAATGCAGTACCGATTGTCTTGGATGCTCGGCCGGTTCAGAAGGGCGATTCTCGGTTAGAGATCGTGCAGGATCTCTTAGATTCTGCTCAAGAGCA
>NZ_JAJFAY010000024.1 GCF_021083305.1 Haladaptatus sp. DYF46
ATCTTGTGTGCAAGCCGCATGAGCGATCGTGCGGCCGCAGAATTCTCGAAAAGAATCGCGTCTTCCGTTTCTCGGGTGATGGTTCCAACGAACATCGTGGGGGTAGTTTTATCCATGGATCCACCCTTCTCGTCAGCCAACCATTCCGGCAGTTGAATGAGAAGCTCATTAGTGTCAAGAAGTCCCAACAATTGCCATAGTTGTCGGGACTTCTGTTCGTTGAGAAGTCCCTGGTCCCGGGCTTCTTCAAGAGAGCTGTCGTCGTCAGTGACCGTTTCTGAATGCCACTCACGGACGAATGCGTCGTAGTTGGCGTATTCGGTGATCAGGTCAGCCACTCTATTAGAAGAGAGTGCACAGCAACATTAATTTCCCGACCAACCCTGGTAGCTGTCTGATTATTCGGCTCTATCTGAACACTCCTGAGAATTTCACGTGTCTCGTCATCCAGACAGTCAGAGCCGAAGTAACACTCAGTCGTCAGGCTCCACGTTTCGGGATTTGTATACCTCCCGCAAGGTCCCAGGCGTCAGTTGTCGTGTCGCGTCACGGATCGTCCAAAACTGCTCTACTCTCTGTTAAATCGTGTGATACCGATTGAAATGTCGTGACTCTTCCCGAACCAGATCATATAGTTGGTTCATCAGTCGCTCGACGGGGTAGGCGTCCGTTTTCGACTCGATTTCGACGGTCGCTTCATGCCGGGACATACGGTCAGATGACGTCCCGGCGGGAAGGGGGTTAGACACGACGTAAATGGTGTTCACGTATCTGCAATACCGGTATCGTAGAGAATGCCACACTCGTCACACCGGACTAACGTCTCCGAATCCGGTATCGCCTTGGGGGAGTTACCGAGACTAGCAGTGATGTCGCCGAGATGCAACCCGAGATCAGTATACGCGGTTGCGTCACAGTTAGGGCATGTCATAAGGTATGTCTCTCGGCGAGGGGTCATAGAGATGCGGATTCTCTCCATGGGACATGAAGGGGAGTTATTCAGGTGGGGAACTAACCACGATTATGTCCCACTACGAGGCTTCCTTCGAGATAGACTCGAAGACCGATTCGTACGCCGCACAACGCCTTCTTGAGCAAGTATATGATACAATTCGGGAAGAATCGCGGAGCGTTCGAGAAGGGACGGACGATGCTGATAAACTCCTGCAAGAGTTCCAGACGCTTCGAGATGCAGCGAAGCGTCGAACGCCAGGGCGACTGACCATCACCTACGAACAACACGACGGCGAATTCAAGGATTGAAATCCGAAACCCAGTCTTCGTGTTTCCCGGGCTGGACGTAATGTCTCGAACCAGTACGGTCCTCCCAGCAGTCTCGTAGTCCATCTGCTATTGCTCTGGGTGGATACCGGTTCAGAAATAGAACAAAGTCACACAGTGTCGCCTGTCTGGCGACGACGTGAACCTTGAATTAGGCGCGGACGATGTTCGTCGCGCGCGGGCCCTTAGGGGCCTGTTCGATGTCGAAGTCAATCTCGGTTCCTTCCGTCAGATCCTCACCGCCAACGTCCTCCATGTGGAAGAACACGTCGTCGTCAGCATCCTCAGTCGCGATGAAACCGTAGCCGCCTGTATCGTTGAAGAAATCAACCTTACCGTTTGCCATTAC
>NZ_JAJFAY010000025.1 GCF_021083305.1 Haladaptatus sp. DYF46
AGGAATAGTCATACGACGTCTACGAAATGTCAGTATCATGCGGCGGCTTCAAATCCAAAATGATGATTTGATGTAAAGTGGAAGTTTAGTTGACGAATAAGGCATACTAAAAGGAAAGTTGATCCAATGATAACGTGAAAACCATGGAATCCTGTGGCTATAAAAAATGTTGAGCCGTATACCCCATCTGAAATTGTAAAGGATGTCTCTAAATATTCAGAAGCTTGGAGAAGGGTAAAATAAAGTCCTAAAGCAATTGTAATAGATAGTGCTTGGACTATATGTTTTCGATCTCCTTCTATTAGGCTATGGTGAGCTCAGGTAATTGATACTCCTGAAGCTAGAAGGACGGAGGTATTTAATAGTGGTACTTCTAAGGGGTTAAGTGGATTGATTCCTACTGGAGGTCAGCAACTGCCAAGTTCAGGAGTTGGGGCTAAACTAGAGTGATAAAATGCTCAGAAAAATCCGGCAAAGAAGAATACTTCTGAAATAATAAATAGTAATATACCATATCGTAAACCTTTTTGGACAATTGATGTATGATGACCTTGAAATGTGCCTTCTCGTACAATGTCTCGTCATCATTGATATATTGTTAGGATATTGGCTGTTAGGCCTAGTATAAGGAGGAGAGAAGAATTAAAGTGAAATCATATTACTAAGCCGGATGTTAGGAGTAAGGCAGAGAGGGCTCCTGTTAAGGGTCAGGGACTGGGGTTAACTATATGATAGGCATGGGTTTGGTGGGTCATTAGGTGTTATCATGTAAATATAGGCTTACTAAGAGGGTGAAGACATAAGCTTGAATTAATGCAACTGCAAATTCGAGTATTGTTAGTAACACAAGGATGATGAAAGTTAAAATAGCTGTGGGAGGGCTGATAGATATTAATACAAGGGTTGCTCCTCCAATTAAGTGTATAAGAAGATGGCCAGCTGTAATGTTGGCTGTAAGTCGTACAGCTAATGCTATAGGTTGAATAAATAGGCTAATTGTTTCGATGATAATAAGTATAGGGATAAGTGGAATTGGGGTTCCTTGTGGGAGGAAATGAGCTAATGATGCTTTGGTTTTATGTCGAAATCCTGTAATTACTGCTCCTGCTCATAGGGGAATGGCTATTCCTAAATTTATTGATAGTTGAGTTGTTGGTGTAAAAGAGTGGGGTAATAAACCTAGAAGATTAGTTGAACCAATGAATATAATTAGTGAGATTAGCATTAGGGATCAGGTACGTCCTTTTGGGTTGTGTATGGTCATTATTTGTTTTAATACAAGTTGAATAAGTCATTGTTGGGCCGATACAAGGCGGTTGTTTACTAGTCGAGAAGGTGAAGGGAAAAGTAGATTAGGAAATATAATAATTAAAAGAACAATAGGAAGACCTATTAATGTAGGGGTAATGAAAGAGGCAAATAGATTTTCGTTCATTTTTCTTCTCAAGGGGATTTATGTTCTATTAGTTTAGTACTTTTAGAGGAAGGATTAGGTGGATAAGAATGATATGAGATTTTAAGTTGAAATAAAAAGAAAAGAGTTAGAATTATTGATAAAATTGTAATAAAT
>NZ_JAJFAY010000026.1 GCF_021083305.1 Haladaptatus sp. DYF46
AGCAAAACAGGTTTTAATGCTTCGAGCTCCCACTTCCTTCCACAGGGCTTTGTTTTAAATATAACAAAATGAGGTAAATCACGTTGGGTATGTACACGTTATGGACAGGCGCCAGGCTGCGGCGGCGACGAGGGGGCTGTCGCAGGGGTCGCCGCCGCGGGCGGCCGAGGCCAGCCCCGCAACGCGAGCGCGTCCATCGTCCTGAGGAGAGTGCGCACGCGGGCGCGGGCGCTTAGAAGCATTTGCGGTGCACGATGGAGGGGCCCGCCTCGTCGTACTCCTGTTTGGTGATCCACATCTGCTGGAAGGTAGACAGCGAGGCCAGGATGGAGCCGCCGATCCACACCGAGTACTTGCGCTCAGGAGGTGCGATGATCTTGATCTTCATGGTGCTGGGAGCCAGGGCCGTGATCTCCTTCTGCATGCGGTCAGCGATCCCGGGGTACATGGTGGTGCCCCCCGACATGACGTTGTTGGCGTACAGGTCCTTCCTGATGTCGATGTCGCACTTCATGATGCTGTTGTAGGTGGTCTCATGGATTCCCGCCGACTCCATGCCGATGAAGGAGGGCTGGAAGAGCGTCTCCGGGCAGCGGAAGCGCTCATTGCCGATGGTGATGACCTGCCCGTCGGGCAGCTCGTAGCTCTTCTCCAGGGAGGAGGAGGAGGCGGCAGTGGCCATCTCGTTCTCGAAGTCAAGGGCCACGTAGCACAGCTTCTCCTTGATGTCACGCACAATCTCGCGCTCAGCTGTGGTCACGAAGGAGTAGCCACGTTCCGTGAGAATCTTCATCAGGTAGTCGGTGAGGTCGCGGCCGGCCAGGTCCAGGCGCATGATCGCGTGTGGCAGGGCGTAGCCCTCATAGATGGGCACGTTATGGGTGACGCCGTCGCCGGAGTCCAGCACGATGCCTGTGGTCCTGCCGGAGGCGTAGAGAGAAAGCACCGCCTGGATGGCCACGTACATGGCGGGCACGTTGAAGGTCTCAAACATGATCTGGGTCATCTTCTCGCGATTGGCCTTGGGGTTCAAGGGGGCCTCTGTAAGCAGCGTGGGATGCTCCTCGGGGGCCACGCGCAGCTCGTTGTAGAAGGTGTGGTGCCAGATCTTCTCCATGTCGTCCCAGTTGGTGATGATCCCGTGCTCGATGGGGTACTTCAGAGTCAGGATGCCTCTCTTGCTCTGGGCCTCGTCGCCCACGTAGGAGTCCTTCTGACCCATGCCCACCATGACGCCCTGGTGGCGAGGTCGGCCCACAATGGATGGGAACACAGCCCTAGGGGCATCATCACCGGCGAAGCCAGCTTTCACCAGGCCAGAGCCATTGTCACACACGAGGGCGGTGGTCTCATCTTCATCGCACATGGTGTCTGGTTTCTGGGCGGGTGACTACACCTGCTGTTCTTCGACTGCAGCGGACAGCTCCCAGTGAAGCCCGCTTCCCTCCTGGAGCGACCAGGGCCTCAGCCGAAGAACAGCAGGTGTAGTCACC
>NZ_JAJFAY010000027.1 GCF_021083305.1 Haladaptatus sp. DYF46
ATCGCCGAGTAATTCGCTGTCTCTTGGATCCGAATAGTTGATCCATTATACGTTCCTGTCCCAGTGAACGAATAGCGGTGAACAACACCCCATGAATCGACTACGGCGGTAAACGAGCCATTTGTGACCGTCACGGGCTGAAATGAACGTACCAAAGATGAAGGAGTGCTCAAATTGCTCGAGTGTAAGCGGTACAAGTTGGGCGCTGAGCTGGAATTGTTTGCCTTCGTAATTGATTGGATTGTGGATGCAGTAACAAAGAGATACAGTCGGTCGCGGGTCGTCAGTGAGCCAAGCATCGTCGGTCGGTCTGGCAGTAACCGATAGTTGTTCTCACCGTTGACAGTTATTCTGCGAAGCGTCTCAGTACCATTTGACCAGTACTTGATTTTCCCCTGTGATGCACCTAGTAACGCCGGAATTTGGCCTGCATACGCTGTATTGGAGCGAAAGTGAGTGTTGTTGTGTGTCGCTTGAATTGTAGTAGATTTGTGACGCAAGAGCGTCCCATTTGCATAGCGTAGGTTGAGGGTTTGGTGATACGTGAATGATTCCTCGGTAAGGATCCGAGCGTGTGCTGCAGTGAGTTTTTCGGCGCTCGTCACTCCGTCTGCTGTAACTCCTGGGGCAAGTGTACCGGAGAGAGTGGTGGTCGTTTCGGATTGGGAAGGAGACGGGCTGGGTGAAAGGAAGCTATTGCAACCAGCAGTGAGGATGATGAGTAGACATCCGAGATAGACGATGCGTCGCATTGTTGTTTGTTGTCTCGTTTGGCGTGAAAAATGTATTGATTGTCTCAGACGCGACGTCGTACTCGGAATGTCAAAGCAGACTACTTGAGATAAGAGTTTACTCGAAGGAGAGAGTATCTGAGGAGGTCCAGTGGCGATTAAGCTGTTGTGAACACACACCAGGTTTCAAGTGAAGACTGACAGCTAAAACGCCAGTATCGACTACAGAGCGTCTATGTTTGAGACGTGTTCCGTGGACTGTGTGTTTTATCGAGATGGGGAGAATGGTTGAAAAGAAACGAAGTTACTTTACGATCTCCGGAAATAGTGACTACATGAAACGTCGCTGGTTTCTGGTCCTCGGAATCTTCCTCATCATCGGTCAACTCACGGTCCGCGCAGTATTCGGCCTTCCAGCCCCGTCCGAATCGAGTGCGATAGCAACATTTGTGATTACTGGCGGTGCAGGCGTTCTGTTCGCGATCGGCGGTACCGGAAAACAGGTCGGGAGCATCACCTGGAACCAATTCATTGGGGCAGCTGATCT
>NZ_JAJFAY010000028.1 GCF_021083305.1 Haladaptatus sp. DYF46
GCACCTGCTCTTTCTGTCCTCAGTGCCATGGGACTCAGCGACGCGGAATGGCAGCTGGTGCTGAACATCTGGGGGAAGGTGGAGACCGACCTCGCCGGCCACGGGCAGCAAGTCCTCATCAGTCTCTTTAAGGGGCACCCTGAGACCCTGGACAAGTTTGACAAGTTCAAGCACCTGAAGTCGGAGGACGAGATGAAGGCCTCGGAGGACCTCAAGAAGCACGGCACCACGGTGCTCACGGCGCTGGGCGGCATCCTCAAAAAGAAGGGGCAGCACGAGGCGGAGATCAGGCCCCTGGCCCAGTCGCACGCCACCAAGCACAAGATCCCCGTCAAGTACCTGGAGTTCATCTCGGAAGCCATCATCGAGGTCCTGAAGAGCAAGCACTCCGGGGACTTCAACGAAGCGGCCCAGGGCGCCATGCGCAAGGCGCTGGAGCTGTTCCGGAACGACATCGCAGCCAAGTACAAGGAGCTGGGGTTCCAGGGCTGAGCCCCAAGGCGGCCTGGGCCCCCGGGCAGGGTGGGCACGGAGGGCTGTGGTGGCCGAGTACAGCGTGTGTGTGTGGTGTGACCGCTTGCTTAGGGGAGGTGGCCGGGAGGCGGCCGGTGGGCGCCCCAGAGGAGTGTCACCGCCCTGGGAACCGGCCATTGTGGCCTGCTGACCGCAGCTGCTGGGCTGGGTGGCCTCATGTCTCTCTGGCCAGATCCCACCGCAGCTCCCTCCGCCCCCCAGCCGCCTCTCCTCCCTCCCCTGAACCCCAGAGC
>NZ_JAJFAY010000029.1 GCF_021083305.1 Haladaptatus sp. DYF46
TTTTTACTAGGCAAACCACACGAATACACGATTGATTAATTTCACTGAGAATAGCACGGGTACATCACATCACACAAATTCATACGTTGATACACGCATAGTCGCCGAAGCGACCAGCTGCTTAATTAATCGATAACACACGGGTTTAATTCAGCAATAATCAGCACACACACAAACCACACTCATATGGGTGGTTTTTATTGTGGACTAATTAAGGTAGGTGACTCGCCGGCGGCGAGTGTTCGGTTGCTTCGTGACTTCACTTGCCGCACTTGCAGTCGGTGCAGGAGCAGCTGGTGCCGCACTTGCAGCCGCCGTTCTCCTCGCCGGCGGCGACCTCCTCGAAGTGGCTCTTCTCGGCTTCAACTATGACGACGCCATAGCTGGTACCTTTCTTCACGCACTGGCTCTTGTCAGCACAGTCGCAGTTGCCGCACTTGTCCGACATGGTCGAAGATTTAATTAGCTAAGTGAGTGATGAGTTAATCCCTTGTGTTGCTTATGCTTTC
>NZ_JAJFAY010000002.1 GCF_021083305.1 Haladaptatus sp. DYF46
GGGTGGGCAGTCGGCCGAGCGTTCAGCGGTGGCTTGAGCAGTTTGTGCATTACTATAACCATCAGCGACCGCATCAATCGCTTGAAAACCGAACACCTGTCGAGGAGGAGCTTAACTAGACAGTGCCGCCGATGTTTTCATCACGATAACCATACCTGTCCTGATGCTGTCAAGAAAGAACACAACCTCGGTCTCGAAAGAGATGAGTCAGCGAACACCACGCTGAAAGATAGGCGCGCATCAAATCTATACTCCGAGGTTGTGGAAGGTGACGGCTTTCGGTACGACGAGATACGTGACGAAGGCTGTCGGGGCGACAGTCGCCGTGACGCTCCCGAAACCATCTCCGATGACCGGAAATTCCGTGGATGTCCGAAAAAGGGTTCGTTACCGCTCATAGACGACGGACGCGTCGTACCGTGCGACCCGCGTTCCGTTGTCGTGGAGTTCGACGTGCAGTCGCCCGACGAGCGGAGCGGTTCCCACGGGTCGTCCGAAACCGCTCACGTTCTCCCCGCCAATACCGATGACTGCACGTCGAACAGTCGGTCCCCGTCCAACGTCACCGCAAGTTTCGAGACGTTCGCATCCGAACGCCACTGTATCGAAATGATGACTTCCCGGTCGCTACCGTGCATCGTCGGCCGAATGTCGATGAGGGCACCTTCCTTCGTTTCGTTCGTGACGGCACAGGCTTCCGACTGAAGTGTCGTCGTAGTTTGGGTGGTGCTAGATTGAGTGGTGCTAGATACTCCTATCGCGGTGTCCGTGGTAGTTCGACCGGGAGTAGAGTGGGTCGACGTCGTCGTCGTTGCCGAATCGAACATCGAACCGTTACATCCCGCGAGAAGCAAGAAGAGGACGAGACAGAGTGGTTTCAGGATTCGTTTCACCTGTCAGCAGAGGAGGAAACGAAAGATACGGTTTGTGATGTGAACCGTTCGATTAGTCGTCCAGCGCGTGCCACGAAAGCCGCAGGTTCCGTGCCGCGCTCGCTTGGTCGATGCGCCTCGCGGTGGTCTTCTGCGGTGCGGACTCCAGCGTCTCGTCGTCCTCCTCGATGACGGCGTTGAACGCGTCGGCGAGTTCGTCCAACGTCTTTCGATTCTCGATTTCCGTCGGTTCGGTCATCAGGGCCTCGGAAACGATCTCGGGCCACTTCGTCGTCGGTGGGTGGACGCCGTAGTCGAGCATCCGTTTCGCCACGTCGGCCGCATCTTGGTCGCCCGCGCTGGCGACGAACTCGTGGTGGAACGGCGAGAACGGGACCTCGTAGTCGATTTGGGAGGCGAGGTAGTTCGCGTTGAGAACGGCTTTCGCGCTGGCGTCGCTCAATCCGTTGTCACCCAATCGCGCGATGTAGGCGTAGGCCTTGATCAACACGAGCCAGTTGCCCGTGAAGCCGTGAACCTTGCCGATGGTGCGTTCGGGGTCGAAGCGCTCGTACGTTCCGTTCGTCTTTTCGACCCGCGGGGCGGGCAGGAACTCGGCCAGTTTCTCGCCGACGCCGATGGGACCGGCACCGGGACCGCCGCCCCCGTGCGGCGTGGCGAACGTCTTGTGGACGTTGTAGTGCATGATGTCGAAGCCCATGTCGCCGGGTCGGGCGCGGCCGAGGAGGGCGTTCAGGTTCGCGCCGTCGTAGTAGAGCAGGCCGCCCGCACCGTGGACGATTTCCGCGATTTGCTCGATGTCGCGCTCGAACAGGCCGAGCGTGTTCGGGTTGGTGAGCATGAACAGCGCCGTGCTGTCGCCGGTCGCCGCTTCGAGCGCCTCGATATCGACGCGGCCGTCGTCCGCGCTGGGAAGTTCGACCACGTCGTACCCGCCGAGCGCCGCGCTGGCGGGGTTGGTTCCGTGGGCGCTGTCGGGGACGATGATTTCGGTGCGTTGGTCGCCTTGGCCGTTCGCCTCGTGGAAGGCCTTCGCGACGAGGATTCCGGTGAACTCGCCCGCCGCTCCCGCGGGGGGTTGGAGGCTAACCGCGTCCATTCCGCCGATTCGGCCGAGGAAGTCCTGCAAGCCGTACAGGAGTTCGAGGGTTCCCTGGACGCTCCCCTCGGAACGGTCGGGGTGGACGCTCGCACCGGGGAGCGCCGCCACGTCCTCGGTGAACTTCGGGTTGTACTTCATCGTACAGGAACCGAGCGGGTACGGGCCGCTGTCGATACCGTAGTTCATCTGGCTCAGTCGGGTGTAGTGACGGGCCAACTCGGGTTCGGACAGTTCGGGCAGATCGAGGCTATCACGGGTCAACTCGTCGGGGAGCGACGACTCGATTTCGACCTCTTTTCCGTCCTTCTCGGACAGGAGCGGTTCGTACAGGTCCTCGTCGTCGTGTTCCCACTTCGCTTGCGTGTATTGCATTACTTCGCCACCTCCGCGAACAGCGTGACGAACTCGCCGACGGCGTGTTCGTTCACGTCGGTCACACAGACCTGTACCTCGTGTTCACCGACCTCGTGGACCGCGAAGCCGCGTTCCTCCAAGTCGGCGACGATGGGCGGCGCGGGTTGGTCGGTGCGGGCGACGAACTCGCGGAAGTGATGGCGGTCGTTCACCGGCGCTTGCACGCCGCTGATGTCGTCGAGTCGCTCGGCGAGGTCGTCGGCCAGCGTGACGCATTTCTCGGCCAACTCGACCAACCCGGACGACCCGAGATACGCGATGTGCATCGCGGTTCGGAGGGCGACCCACGCCTGATTCGTGCAGATGTTCGAGGTGGCACGCTCCCGGCGGATGTGCTGTTCGCGCGTCTGGAGGGTGAGGGTGTAGGCGCGGTTGCCGCGCGCTTCGGCGGCGTCGCCGCCTTCGCCCCGTTGCGCCGTCGGCGCAACGCTTTCTTCACTGACGCCGACGAGCCGCCCCGGAACCTGCCGGACGAACTCCTCGCGGGTGGCGAACAGGCCGAGTCCCATCCCGTAACTCGTCGGCAGGCCGAGCGTCGCGGCGTCGCCGACGACCACGTCGGCCCCCACCGCGGCGGGTTCCTGCAACAGCGCGAGCGCGACGGGGTCGGTGCCGAGACAGAACAGCGCATCGTGGTCGTGCGCGAGGGCACCGATATCCGTGAGATTCTCCTCGATGGTCCCGCGCGTCGTCGGGTTTTCGGCGTAGACGAGGACCGTCTCCTCGTCCGTCGCCTCGGCCAGCGAGTCGAGGTCCACGTTCCCGTCGTCCATCGCGTACTCGTCCACGACGAGCCCCGGCCCGTCGGTGTAGTTTTCGAGGACGCTCCGACGTTCGGGGAGGAGCGAATCGGGAACGAGAACGCGGTTGCCGCTGGTCTTTCGCACGCGTGCGGCGAGGAGTGCCGATTCTGCCAGCGCCGTCGCGTGGTCGTACATCGAGGCGTTGGCGATTTCGAGGCCGGTCAACTCGACCAGCATCGACTGGTACTCGAACAGCGCCTGTAGGAATCCCTGCGTGACCTCGGGTTGGTACTGGGTGTACGAGGTCAAAAACTCCGACCTGTCGGCGAGGTGGTCGACCAGCGAGGGGACGTAGTGGCTATAGTGGCCGCGTCCCAGAAACTCCGTCAGACTGCGGTTCTCGCCCAGTGTTCGCTGCAACTCGCGGCGGGTCGCCTGCTCAGTGCGTGTTTCGATGCCGAATTCGCCGTCGAAGCGAACCGACTCGGGGATGTCGAAGAGGTCTTCGACGCTCCCGACACCGACAGCATCGAGCATCGCCGCCGTCTCCTCGGCCGTGTGCGGTGCGTACGGACTTCCCGTACTCGCGTTGCCTCCGGTCATTGATTCCGGCTAGGGAGCGCACCCTTTTAATATGCGAGGAAAGCGACCGCGCGAGTTGCACAGTTATGTATACATTCGTACTGTCGTCGCCGTGAGAGGCGGTAAAGTATGCACGGAAACGCAAACGAAGGGGGAATCTTCCCGGTCAGTCATTCGGATTCTATCGCCGGGCAACGACGACGTCCGACCGTCCGCCGTCGCTCGGCTATCGTCGTGACGTCGGGCGAAAAAGCGAGTGACTCGGTCGGAGAGCGTTACTCTATCTGCTCGCGGTACTCGTCCGCGGAGAGGAGGTCGTCCAGTTCGCCCTCGTCGTCGAGTTCGACTTCGAGCATCCATCCGTCGCCGAACGGGTCCTCGTTGACGAGTTCCGGGGTGCTCTCCAACTCGTCGTTGACGGCCGTGACGGTTCCGGAAACGGGCGAGTAGAGGTCCGAAACCGCTTTGATGCTCTCGACGACGCCGAGGTCGCCTTCCTGTTCTAGTTCGTCACCTTCGGAGGGAAGTTCGACGAACACGACGTCGCCCAGTTCGTCCTGTGCGAAATCGGTGATGCCGATTTTCCCGGTTCCGTCGTTTACTTCCACCCATTCGTGCGATTCAAGATACTTGCGGTTTTCTGGTACTTCGAAGCTCATTATTTGTCTTTCAGAAACGGCGTGCTCTCAACCTTTGCCTTTTTCGACTGTCCGCGCACCATCACGCGGATGACGGTTCCGGGGTCCGCGTAGTCCGTCGGAACGTATCCCAGACCGATGGGTTCGCCGAGCGTCGGACTCATCGTCCCGCTCGTGACCGTCCCGATGATGGTGTCTTCGGTACTCGTGATGTCGTAGCCGTGTCGTGGAACGCCCCTGTCCACGAGTCGGAATCCGACGAACGTCTCCCCGACGCCCTCCTCTTTCGCCTGTTCGAGCGCATCACGGCCCACGAACTCCGTATCGAGTTTCACCGTGAAACCTACTTTGGCCTCGTAGGGGTTCCGCGGGTCGTCTTCGTAGTCGAAATCCTGCCCCGAGAGTAGATAGCCCATCTCGGTTCGGAGCGTGTCGCGCGCGCCGAGCCCGCAGGGCTGACAGTCGAAGGCGTCCCAGACGGTTTCGGCCTCGTCCGACGGCAGGATGAGTTCGTATCCGTCTTCGCCCGTGTAACCGGTGCGGGCAACCCAGCACCGAACGCCCGCGACGTTCGCGTACTCCGCTTCGAACTTCGAGAGGTCGGCGAGCGACTCGTCCGCGGCCTCGTTTACCGCATCGGCCGCGTCGGGGCCTTGGACCGCGTACATCGCGTAGTCGTCCGTCGCGTTGCGGATTTCCGCGTCCAGATCCCACTCGCTACGGAACCGCTTCCAGCGGTCGTGCATCATCTCGTCGTGGCCGGCGTTGGGGATGAACAGGAACTCCGCGCCGTCGTCCTCCGGCAGTCGGTAGAGAACGGTGTCGTCCATGATGATGCCGTCCTCGTCGGTTATCATCGCGTACTGGGAGTCACCGGGCGACAACTGGGTCACGTCGTTGGTCGTCAATCGTTGCATGAGACGCTCGGCATCGGGTCCGCTGACCTCTATTTCCCCCATGTGGGAGACGTCGAAGATGCCGACGGAGTGCCGGACGCTCTCGTGTTCTTGCTTTATCGAATCGAATTCGACCGGCATATCCCAGCCGCCGAACTCGGTGAACGTCGCGCCCCGCTCGTCGTGTCGGTCGCGCAACGGCGGTTTCCGAAGGGGCATACCCGAACCCTCGAAGCGTAGTAAGTAATGTTTTGTTTTCTCCCCCGCGACTGCCGGGGTCGATTCGAGACCGTTGTCTCCTGCCTTCTCACGCCGGTTCGACGACGATTTGCCCGTCCCGCTTCTTGAACACGAGTCGGTCGCCCTCTTTCACTTCCTCGCCCGCCTCTTCGAACTCCTCTCGAACCGCCTTGATGAGGCTGATTCGCCAGCGTTGTGTTACGGTCGTCGTGCCGAGTATCTGTTCGGACGTCATCTACATCCCCCCAAGTAATCGGTACCGTTATGGATTTGTAGCTATTTCGACTAAATAGTCACATATGACTATAATGACACAACGCCGTGTCCGTCGGATACACGACAGGGAGGCGAGGTGTGTCCTCGTCCGTGGGTGGAAGTCACCGATCGAACCACTCGATACCGTCGTCGCGTTCGATGCGGGATTCGTCGCGACGTACCGAGGGGATACTCCGAATCTTCCCGTGTACGTCACGACGCCGAAGGAGGACGGGCGAGAACGACGACGATTCGACACGCGAACGCTGTTGGACGCCACCGACTACGTGGCACGGATGCTCTCCGATGGGGTGTTCGACGCCGTTTGGTTTCGCCAACACCCACATTTGGTCGATTGTCTCCATCCGATTCGCGTCGGCGCGCTCGAACGGCGATTGGCCGAGACGGCCGAGGGGTCCGGGGCGACGCTGGTGACGTGGACGGACGAGACGACGCCCGCCAACGACGCGGTTTACGACGACATCGTCGAGTCCTGAAGTCGGTCGAACAGTCGCGTCGGGTCGCCGTCGACGTCGGTACTCTCACAGGCCGGACATTGGACACAGAACGACCAGTCGCACGGCGTCGCGTCGGTGTTCGTAACACGAGCGGCGACGTCGAGAAGCAAGACGAACGAATCGGAGTGTCCACAGTTTTGGCAGTTCATGGGTAGCGGACCGACTGGTGGATTCACGTTGTCGGCCGTCCCGGAGTGGTCCCGTTTCGCTACTTGAACGTTCGGGTCGTCTGGGGAGAAGTAGGAGAAGAGAAGAGAGGAGAGGGAGGAAAGGAAAATATTCGATTTTCAACAACTGGGAATCGGATACCGGTATTTTTTGCCGCGGACGTGTAGGTAACCCTGTATTTTCGCATGACCCCAAATCACGACAGACGGACGATGCTGAAAGCGACCGGCGCGTTGGCACTCGGAACCCCCTTCGGCGGCTGTCTCGCGCTCGGCCAACCCGATTCGAACGGCGACGGTTCCGAAGCGAATATCACCGTGACCGTCGGCAGGAACGGAAACCTCGGGTTCGAACCCCGAGACGTCACGGTCCTTCCCGGAACGACTGTGGAGTGGGTGTGGGACTCGGACACCCACAACATCTACGTGGACGACCAACCCGAGGGCGCGAACTGGCAGGGGACGCCCGGTAAAGTATCGAAGCTGTACGACGACGGATATCGCTACGCACATACCTTCGACGTACTGGGCAGGTACGAGTACTACTGCGCCCCGCACAAGGCGGCGGGGGCGACCGGAACGGTCACGGTCGCCGAATCGAAGGACGCCGACGCGGAACCGCCGGAAAACCACGCGACGAAAGCCGACCTTCCGGTCGAAGTCGGTCCCGAGGGGTACCTCGAATTCGCGCCCGGTACGGACCGTCCGCTCGCCGTCCCCGTTGGAACCGAAGTCGCCTTCGTCTGGAAGTCGGACGGCAACAATCTCGTCGTCGACGAGCAACCCGACGGCGCGAACTGGCGGGGAACGCCCGGTGGGTCGAGCGATCTCTACGACGAGGGGTACGAGTACGGCCACACCTTCGACGTTCCGGGGTTCTACAAATTCCACAGCGCGCCGTACGAGAGCGCAGGGATGATCGGCGAAATGTACGTCACGGAGTAGCCCTCCGCCGATTTCCGCCGGTTCCCGCCGATTCCCGCCGTTTCGTCCGTCGCGTCAGTCGTTGCTGGGGGTTGAATCGAGGCCGTATTCGGACGCGCGGGCGCGCCAGAACTCCTCGTAGGCTTCGTTGTCGGGGTCGTCGCGGACGGTGCTTTGGCCGGTGTCGACCCGGTCGAGTTTGAGGTCCACCTCTTGGAGCAGTCGTTCGCCGATGTCGTCGCTGATGACGCCCGAGTGCATGGCGTCCATGATGGCGCTCTTTTCCTGTTTGAGGACGCGGCGCTCGCCGACGAGGAGTTCCTCGCGGCGGAGTCCGGGATTCTCCCGGAGCAGGCGGGAGATGGTGGTGTTCAGGTCGTCCTTTTCGTTTTCGTACTCGCCGCGGAAGTCGTCGTACACGTCGCCCGGAAGGTCACCGCGGTTGTGTAGGCGCTCCGCGGCGTCGAGGGCGGAATCGACCGCCCGTGCGCGCCCGAGGAGGAGTTCGTACAGTTCCTCCGTCTCCGTCCGTGTGATGATTCCGAGGCGGTCGAGGAGGTTGCTCATCGTCAGTCCTTGGACGACGAGGCTGAACGCCGCGACGCCGAACACCATCGAGCGGAGTTCACCGATGTGCGGGAAGTCGCTTGGAAGTCCAAGCACGAGCGCGATGGGAATCGAGGCGTGCAGGCCGCCCCAGATCATCACGTGCTGGTAGGAGAACGGAATGTCGCGCCGACCGAATCGATTGACCGCAGCGGTGAAGGGATAGACGGTGACGGCGCGGACGAAGATAGTGAGAACGATGGCGATCGCGATGAGTTGCCAGTTGTTCACCATCTGGTGAATGGGCGTCTTCGCGCCGATGAGGACGAAGATGAGGGTGTTGACGAGGAACGCGGCGGTATCCCACGTGTTGAACACCGAAATCTTCGTCTGGGGACTCATGGCGTACTCCGCGCCGCGGTTACCGATGAGCAGTCCCGCAGTGACGGTGGCGATGACGCCGCTGACGTGGAGGTAGTGTTCCGCGAGCAGGAAACTGCCGTAGGCGAGGATGAGCGTGAGAACGATTTCGGTCATGTGCTCGTCCAGATTGATCATGACGCGATAGATGAGGTAGCCGGCGGCGAGGCCGACTATCAGGCCGCCGAGGCTGGCGACGATGATCTCAAGTCCCGTATTGACGAGGACCTTCGGCGTGATGAGTTCCGAGAGTTCGGTGTTGTTCTCTATCGAGTCCTTCACCAGAAGGAACAGCGCGGAGAAGACGACGACGCCGACGCCGTCGTTGAGCAGGCTCTCCCCTTCGACCAGCACCGACAGTCGTTCGGGTGCGCCCAGTTCCTCGAACAGCGCCAGCACCGACACGGGGTCGGTGGGGAGGATCATCGCGGCGAACAGCGTGGCGAGCAGGAGCGGATAACCGAACGCGTAGTGACCCAGCACCCCGAGGACGAGAATCGAGACGATGAGTCCGGGAACGGCGAGTACGAGTATCGGGACGAGGTTCTCGCGGAAGCTATCGAGGTCGGTGGTCGCCGCGCCCTCGAACAGTAACGGCGGAAGGAGGACGAGGAGGATGAGGTCGTGTGTGAGCGTGATGTCGATGTTGAGACCCAGTATCGAGACGGCGAGACCCGCGAGGAGGAGGGCGATCGTGTACGGGAATCGTCCGACCTTGGCGACGAAGATACCAACGCTCGCCGCGATGATGAAGACATCGAGGAGGTTGATGAGTCCGGCAGTGATTCCAGTCGGCGCAGCCATGGACGACGATTTGTCGTAACAACGGATAAACCGCGTGGTAGAATCACGGGAAGGATTCGCATTCGAAGTCGCCGTTGGCGGCGGGCGGTGGCCGGATGGCCGACTGTCACCGGCCGGCGTTTCCACTCACGGGGAAGCGACGGGAGAAGGGACCAATCGAAGGAGGTTACTGGAATTCCGTGATGGTCACGGTGTAGCTGCCCGACCCGCTGTAGGAATCGACGTCGATTTGGAGATCCGTCGAGGTGTCGGGACTGTCGATGGTGACCGTCTCTTGGCTGTTCGTGCTGGTGGACGAATAGTCGTAGTTGCTCGGGCTCGCGGCGCTCGTCGCACCCGTGTTGAGATAGAGGTCGAAGTCGGCACCGCTCGGGCCGTCGAGTTCCACGACGATTTGACTCGGGTTGCTGTACTCCCACGACCACGAGTAGTCGGCGTAGTCGGCGTAGCTCGATAGCGAGCCACTAACCGAATCGGACGTGGAACCGCTTCCGCCGTCGCCACCGTCGCCGCCATCGCCACCGCCGCTACCGGGCTGGGTGGTGACGGCGTTGTAGGAGTCGACGCGGCCACTGCCCTGCTTGTTCGAGGAGAGGCCCACATCGACGGCCGTGTTCTTGAGGTGGCTTCGAAGCTCCGAGTTGGTGAGGTCCCACTGGGAGAGCGTCAGACCGGCGACGCCGGCGACGACGGGCGTCGCCATCGAGGTACCGGAGAGTTTCTCGTAGGAACCGCGCGCCTCGGTGGTCGTCGAGAGGATGTCCACGCCGGGCGCACAGAGTTCGACCTTGCTACCGTACTGGGAGAAGGAAGCGAGATTGCCGTTCGAGTCGATGGCTGAGACGGCGAGACATTCGCTGTATCCCGCCGGATACGAGACGCTGCTCGACCCGTTGTTCCCCGCCGCCGCGGCGATGAAGACGCCGTTGTTGGACGCGTAGGTAACCGCGTTCTTCATCGTGCTCGTGTAGCCACCGCCGCCGAGGGACATGTTGATGACGTCGGCACCCTGGTCCGCGGCCCAGCGGATGGCATCCGCGATGTCGGACGTAGAACCGCTGCCGTCCTCGTCGAGCGCACGGCCGTTGATGAGCGAGGAGTTACCCTGTCCGGCGACGCCGGTCCCGTTGTCGATGACGCCGGCGGCGATGCCGGAGACGTGCGTCGCGTGGTACTCGTCCTGCGGCGCGTCCGGGTACGGGTCGCTGTCGTCGTCGGCGAAGTCCCTGCCGGGATTGGATTTGTAGTTGGCCGCCAAGTCCGGATGGTCGTACTGGGCACCCGTGTCGATGACGGCGACGGTGACGTCCGAACTGCCGAGGGTCGTGTCCCACGCGTCGTCGGAGTGGACCATCTGCGGCGCGTACTGCTGGCCGAATTTGGGGTCGTTCGGGGTGAGAAGCGACTCGTGCGTCGCGTTCTCCTCCGCGTATTTGATGCCGTCACGCTGTTCGATGGCGTCCATGAAGCTCTGTCGAGCGGAGTCGGGCATCGCGCTCGAGAGTTTCACCGCAACGTAGCGCAGGTGTTCGTTCTTGTGAACGACGTTGACGTCCATCGGTGCGCTCTGCGTGACGGCCTGTTCGATGTCACCGTAACCGGCCGAGACGCCGACCAGAATCTCGTCTTCTTTCGGTCCCGGACTACGACCCGGCGTCGCCACCGTCACGCCGCTGAGGGCTGCCGTCGCACCGATCGCACCGGTTGTTTTGAGGAATGTACGTCTGTCGAATCGCGATGTGTTGTCGTCTGCCATGCGTCGAGTTGACAAAAATATCATACATATTTAAATTTTATCCATTGTCCATTGTGAAATCTTCTCTTGAGGATTAATAAATAAATGTGAAATTCATTCGAACTAATTATACGACCCGGTTATATGATACGGAAATAACTCCGGACGGGTCGAAACGGCGAACGCGAGGGCGAATCGCCACCGCTATGTCCCGCTGTCGTTTAGCTCGGTGCATGAGCGGCGGCTTGCGGTCTCTCCACGAGGAAGACGACGACGAACACGACCGAACGGTGGCGCTTTTCGTCGACGGTCCGAACGTCCTTCGGGACGACTTCGACGTCGATTTGGACGACGTTCGAACCGCCGGACGGCAGCTCGGCCAACTCGCGACGACCCGTCTCTATCTGGACGAACACGCGACGCCGGGACTGATTCAGGCGGCGGAAGCGCGCGGGTTCGAGGTCGTCATCACGAGCGGCGACGTCGACGTGAAACTCGCCATCGATGCGACGGAACTCGCGCTCGACGAGCGCGTGGACGTTCTCGCCATCGCATCGCGTGACACGGATTTTAAGCCCGTCCTCGAAAAGGCGGCGCGAAACGGCATCCGAACGGTCGCCATCGCGCCCGGCGAGTACGGGCGGTCCGATGCGCTCCAGAACGCGGCCCACGAGGCGTTCGTCATCGAGGACGAAGAAGCGGAGCAGGACGAGTAGACGACCGACGAGGGGCGAACCACGGGCGTTTTTTCCGTGGAGCCCAACGTAGGCGTATGAACGACCTCGGGACGCCGGTACTCGACGACCACCTTCATTTGGACCCCGACCACGGCCGCGGTCTCGAAGCGGTCAAAGATTTCGCGCGGAGCGGCGGCACGCACCTCCTCGTCGTGAACAAGCCCTCGTGGCTGCTCGGCGTCGAGGCGGAGTCGGGCGACGATTTCCGAACCGTCTTCGACACGACGGTCGAGGTCGTGTCGCGCGCGAACGAAATCCTATCGGGACGCGCGTGGCCGGTCCTCGGCGTCCACCCCGGACTCGTCTCGAAACTCGTGGACGACCGGGGTTTCTCGGCCGCGGACGCGCGTGACTTGATGCGGGCCGGACTCGAAGTGGCGGCCGAATACGTCGCGGACGGGCGTGCCCTCGCCCTGAAGTCCGGACGGCCACACTACGACGTGACCGACGAGGTCTGGGACGCGTCGAACGCGGTCCTTCGACGCGCGCTGGAACTCGGCGCGGAAACCGGATGCGCCGTCCAACTGCACACCGAGGCGACGGAGGACCTAACCGAAGTGGCGGAGTGGGCACGGGCGGCCGGGTTGGCACCCGAACGCGTCGTCAAACACTACGCTGGCGGCGAACTGGCGGGCGTGACGCCGAGCGTGATGAGCGACAAGGACCGTCTCGAACGCGCCGCCGAGCGCGGAGACCCGTTCCTGATGGAGACGGACTTCGTCGACGACCCCGACCGGCCCGGCGCGGTGATGGGGCCGAAAACGGTGCCACGACGCGTTTCGTGGATGCAGGAACGCGGGTACGACGAAGCGATTCGGACCGCACACGTTTCCACACCCGAACTCGTGTACGGAGTTAATACCGAAGCGACGCTTTCCGACTGAGGCGACTTTTACCAGCGAAGCATCGGTTCCCCTGACATTTCAACGGAAACGGGACGCGACCCGAACCTCGTCCCGTTCGTCCCGAAACGTCCGATATTTCTGATCGAGGGTGTTTCGGTTTCATCGTTCTATCAGCTTTTCTGTCGTTTCAAACCGCCTCGCGCTCCTGGGGCCGCCTCGGAGGATTTATGAATCGTGCTACGCAGGGAAGAGGTATGAGCGCTCCTCCAGAGGAGTTTTACTCCGAAGAACGCTGGCAGAACTGGCTGGACAGAATAAAGGACGAGGACGTCGACCCGGAGAACGAGGATTCCGCGCGTCTCCTGCTCAACCTGCAGGACGACGTGGCCATTGCCGTCGCAAAAATCGTCACCGCGTACGACGACGAGGACATCGACGAGGAAACGGCCCTCTCTGAACTCACCGACATTCGCGAGACCGTCCTCGGCGAGGTCGATTTCGAGGACGAGGAGAAGGCGATGCTCATCGACGGCGTCCAGACGAGCCTCCTGTGCGTGTTCTACGCCGCGGAGGAGTACGTCGCACACGGACCCGCCGATGAGGCACCCGTGGAGGAGTACATCCGCGAAGCGGAGAAAGCCGAATCGGCCGAGGATTTGGACTCGGCGCTCGGTCTCGTCGCGGCGGGCGGAACCCGCGTCTTCGCCGGCGACGAACTCGACATATCAGTGATGGAGGAGATGGAGTACGGCCTCGTTACGGAGTGGGCGAACGGTCTGGACAGCCTTCAGAGCGCGATGAGCGACCCGGAACTCGTCGAGGAAGACGACGAGTGAAAGAGTAACAGGTTTTTTATCCTTTTCCCGTATCTGTCCCATCCATGACGTTCCGGTCCGACGAGCGCGGCGTGACCGTACAGGTGGGAACGGTCCTCCTGTTCGCCACGCTCGTCGTCGCCATGTCGCTGTATCAGGCGACTGCCATCCCGAGCCAAAACGAGGGGGTCGAGTTTCGACACAACGAGCGGGTGCAGGGTCAGATGCAAGACGTGCGCAACGCCGTCCTTCGAACGGGTGCGACCGGAACGAGCCAATCGACGTCCGTAACGCTCGGAACGCAGTATCCGGGACACGTCCTCTTCGTCAATCCGCCGCCCGCGTCCGGGACGCTTCGAACGACCGAACTCGGAACCCTCAGCGTCGAAAACCTCACCGCCATCGACCCGGAGACGAAGGAGTATTTCGATGAAAGTAGGCACTCGTTTTCGACGCGAGCGCTCGTCTACGCGCCCAACTACGACCAGTACGGCAACGCGCCCGACACGGTGTACGAGAACTCCGTCGTCTACAATCGCGGACGGGACGGCAACGCGACGCTGACCGACCAGCAACTGATTCAGGGGAAACGGATTACACTCGTCACGCTCGCCGGAACTCTCTCGCGGTCACGGTCCGGTGCGATAAGCATCGACCCGCGCGCGCTGAGTCCATCGACCGAGACGCGCACGATCGCCGTGCGAACGAACGGGAGCGACCCGGTGATTCGAGTCCCGACGACGCTCGACGCGGAGAAATGGAAGGACCTCCTCGCGGGACAGGAGTACATACGAAGCGTCGACCCCGGCACAGGCGATTCGGTCGTGGTGACGCTCAAAGGGCAGGAAAACGGTACGAACGTCACCTACGACCTTCGAATGGCGAAGGTCGGCGTGGGGTCGGGAACGACGGAGACGGAGGCGACGTACATCACGAACGTCAGTCCGAAGAACGCGAGCGTCGACGGAACGACGACGCTCGTCGCGGAGGTGCGTGACGAGTACAACAACCCCGTCAGCGGCGTCACCGTGACACGAACCGACACCGGGGAAACCGAGACGACGGACGAACGGGGTCGTGTGGGGTTCGAGTACGACGCCCCCGAGTCCGGCACGGGGACGGTTACGCTTTCCATCGGTGACAGTAGCCGAGAGCAGGTGTCGTTCGAGATTCACACGGGCGAGGGAACTACCTCGCCATCCGGTTCGTACTACGACGTCGAGTGGCGACCCGACGAGTTCGACGGAAGCGGCGTTTCGGACTGTAACGGATACCACGCCTGTGTGAACGTAAGCGAGGGAACGACGGTTTCGCTCCCGGTTTCCGTGACGGCGGACGACGGGCCGGTTACGTCGGCGACGGTCGATTACGCCGTGAACAACTCGACGCTGGCGACGATTACGGCGAACGACGGGACCACGCTCGATGGAAACGACGAGGCTACACTTCAGGTCGGGAACGAACGGAACGGAACGATAACGGTGTACGCCGCGAGCGGCGACGATGTTGACAGCGCCACCATACGACTGATGAAACCGCCCAATTCATCGAACAACGGTAGTGGCGGTGGCGGCCCCACGAACCTCAGTTACGTCGTGACGGACAACACGGACATCAGCGAAAACAGGGTTCACTACGAGGTATCGTACGACGTGTCCAACGCCGGGTCGTCGTTCGATTACATGCGGGTCAACTTCACGAACCTCGACGAACCGGCGTTGACACAAACCAACGTAACGAACGACACCGCGCGGGGAATCATCCGATACGACGCCGGATACGGTCAGGGCGACACGTACAACATCACGATACAGGTGGTCGCAACGAACGGAAGCGTCCTCCACTCGGCGTCGGTGGTAGACCAAGCCGACAGCACCGATCCGGACGGGAGCGGTTCGCTCGGTGGAGAGTCGAGTCCGGCGCTCGCCGGACGGTGGATAACCGACGAAAGTGACAACGAAGATGGTGGGGTGTATCAAGCCTCGTACAACGTGACGAATCGGAGTACGTTCGGCCACATCGAAATCGAGTTCCGGAACATCGACCACGACTGGGCGACCCAGACCAAGTCGTCGAACGACCCGCGCGGACGGGTGTTCTATTCCCTGGGCGGTGCCGACGGTGACGAGTACGAGATCATCTTCAGGATCTACGACACGTCCGGCGTGAAAGTCGACGAGGTGTCCGTTTCCGACGACTCCGATGGCGTCGAACCGGCCGGAAACGAAAAACTCCGGAACGATTCGAGTCCGACGCTGACGAACGTCGCCGTGGACGACCGGAGTTCGCCGTACAACTCCTCGTTCGAAGTAGAGTACGACGTCTCCGACCCGGACGGAACGTTCGGAAGCGTCGAGGTCGAGTTCAACGACCAGACGGCGGACCTGAGCCGTGAGAATCACACGCGCACCACGCCGAGCGGGACGGTTCAACTCGACGAGTACGCGGACCACGGCAACAGCTTCGAAATAATCGTCCGCGTGTACGACGAATCGGGCGCTCTCGTGGACGAACAGCGGGTTTACGACACCGGAGACGGGACGGACCCCTGATTCGGACGCGAGGAGTTTCGACGACCGTCGATACTTTCATCGACAAACACTTATAGCACGTTAGACAACGTGATGGCAAGAATGACAGCCGTCGGTATCGACGCAATCGAAATCTGGACGGGAAAGCTGAAGCTCGACCTCCCTGAAACGGTCGCACCGGTAAAGGACAAGGACCCGGCGTACTACACGAAGGGATTGGGGCTGAACGCCAGTTCGTTCCCCGACGCGTACGAGGACATCGTCACGATGGGCGCGAACGCGGCCAATCGGTTGATGCAGCGCAAGGGACTGACGCCGGACGACATCGGTCGCATCGACGTGGCGACCGAAAGCGCATTCGACAACTCGAAGCCCGTTTCGACGTACATCGCCGGATGCCTCGAACAGGTGTACGACGGCGACTTCCACCACGCGAACAAGGGCGAGCGCAAGTTCGCCTGCATCGCCGGAACGCAGAGTCTGGACGACGCCTACAACTGGATCAAGGCGGGCCGCAACCGCGGCCGCTCCGCGCTCGTCGTCGCCACCGATACCGCGCTGTACGCCCGCGGAGACCCCGGCGAGGCGACGCAGGGTGCCGGTGCCGTGGCGATGCTCATCAGCGAGGACCCGTCCCTCCTCGAACTCTCGACCGAGCAGGGGTACGGCAGCGCCGACGAGACGGACTTCTTGAAGCCCAACCAGCAGTTCCCCAGCGTGGACGGCAAGCGCTCCATGCAGGTCTACCTCGCTCGCATGCGCGAGGCGCTGGAGGACTTCGAGCGCGCCGGCGGGGAGACCCACCCCGACGATTACGTCTTCGGCCCGTACCACACGCCCTTCCCGGGAATGGTCCGCAAGGCCGGGTTGTTCGCCTTCCGTCACACGATTCGGGACACGGACATCGAGGAGGAACTCGCCGCCGAAATCGGCCGCCAACCGCGCGAGCAGGATTACGACGACCGAGAGGAGTTCGAGGAGGCCATCAGCGCGTACATGGACGACCTCAAGGCGACCGATCAGTATCGGGAGTGGTACGCGAACACCATCGAACCCACGCTCCGCATCTCGCGCGAGGTCGGGAACTGGTACACCGGGTCGGTCCACATCGCCCGCGCCTCGGCGCTCCAGTATGCCGCCGAAAACGACATGGAGATGGTCGGCAAGAAGCTCCTCGTCGGATCCTACGGCAGCGGCGCACAGGCCGAAATCCACGCCGAAACCGTCCAAGAGGGCTGGGAGGAGGAAATCGCACAGCTCACTATCGACGAGCAGATTCGGAACCGTCACGACCTGACCTACGACGAGTACGAGCAGGTTCACGACCGGCACAACCACGACAAGCGCGTCGAACTCGACGACTTCACGGACCCCGAAAACGAGTTCGTGTTCACCGGTCGCGGCGAGATGGACGAACGAGTGTACGAATACGTCGAGTAAGCCGCCGAAACACTGTTTCCGTCCCGTCTTATTTTTCGATTTCCTTCCGGGAGCAAACGACTTATCCGAGTCGCGCCCGTCCGTGTGACCAAGGAACACGCGCTCGACGCCGAATTCACGCCGACGGCATTCATCGAAATGACCGAAACAGAGCCGACACAGACGGGGGACGAACTGCCCGAAACCATCGGAATCGAACCCGAAGGGGACGACGACCCGACGGACGCGTTTGCAGTTCTCGGGAACGAAGTCCGAATGGCCGCGCTTCGCGCATTGCTGGACGCCGAGGCGGAGGGCGAGGAGACGCTCGCCTTCTCGGAGTTGTTCGAGGCGACGTCGGCGGACAACACGGCGGGCTTTTCGTATCACCTGCGGCAGTTGACCGACCACTTCGTTCGGAAGACGGATCGCGGATACACCCTGACCTACGCCGGGCGGGAAATCGCGCGGGCGATTCGCGCCGGGACGTACACCGACAGCGTCGATTTCGATCCCATCGCGGTGGACGACCCGTGTCCGTTCTGCGGGAAAGAGCGAATGGAGGCCCACGGCGAGGACAACTACGTCGTGGTGGAATGCCGGGCGTGCGAACGGCCGACGCTCACGCTACCGTTTCCGCCGGGAGGTCATCGCGCACACGACCCGGAGGGGCTTCTCCCGGCGTTCGACCGCCATCACCGACACCGCCTCTCGCTGATGGCCGACGGCGTCTGCCCGGAGTGTAGCGCCCCGGCGAACGCCCACGTCGGGTATCACGACGCCGACGAGGGCGACGAAGGCGGCGAGGAAGTGGCGGAAACGACGGAAAACGCCGACCGCCACCGTCGCCCGCAGGTCCGGTTCGACTGCGAGCGCTGTGGCTGTCGGCTTCGCTCGCCAGTGACGCTCGCGGTGCTGGAGCATCCGGCGGTCATCTCGTTCTACCATCGCCACGGAATCGACATCCGGGACCGTCCCGTCTGGAACGTCGGCGACGAGTGGCGCGAAGCGGTCGTCTCGGAAGACCCGTGGTGCGTGCGGGTTTCGACGGAACTCGACGGCGACGTCCTCGCGCTGTTCGTCGCGGAAAATCTGGAGGTCGTGACGGTGCGCGAGACGGGACAGACGGCTTCGTAAGGAAACGCGTTTTACGACGCCTGTTCGTCCAGCAAGTCCAACGATTCGAGGGTATCCCTGCGACTATCCACGTCGAGCGTCTGGTACGTCGGCGCAATCGTCGCAATCGACACCTCCTCGGGCGCGAGCGGGCCGTCTTCGGCCGCCGCGAGCGCCGAGAGGGCGAGTTCGACCCCGGATTGAACCGAACTCTGCGGGTCGTAGTTCGCTTCGAGATACTCCCGAACCGTGTCGTCGTTCGCGCCGATAGCCGTCGCCCGCCACTCGTGCGGCGTTCCCGAGGGGTCGGTTTCGAAGAGGCGCGGTTGCGGGTCTTCGTCGGCGATGGCGGGGTCGACGCCATCTCGCGGGATGGTCCTGCTCGCTTGCTCCGTCGAACGCGGTTCGACGCCACCCACCAACAGCGCCGCACCGAACGGGCGTGCACCGCCCTGCTGGGTGAACTCCTGGACGTGGTCCGTGACGGCCTTGGTGAACGGGTCCACACCGATCGGTTCGCCGTAACGCAGGCGGTCGGTCTGTGCTCGCCGACGGCCGAAGTCCACGAGGCGGCGGGCGTCGGCGACGTGACCCGCGCTGGCGACGCCGATGTGGTCGTCTATCTTGTGGAGTTTCTCGATGCCCTCGGCTTCGAGGAGGGGCGAGCGGACGTGCTTTCTCGCGGCCAAGACGACGCCGTCCCGAGCGCGGACGCCGACGCTGACGCTGCCGCGGCGGACCGCTTCGCGGGCGTACTCGACCTGATACAGTCTGCCGTCGGGCGAGAAGATGTTCGTCCCGCGGTCGTAGGCCTGCTGTTGCTGTCCGTTCATGCCGCCACCTCCGTGTACTCGTCGTACGCGTGGATTTCGACGCCGTCCGCGGTGACGGTCGCTATCGTCATGCCGTTCCCGCTGGCGGTATCGCGCTGGGTGGCGCTCTCGATAGCGTCGGCCGCGACGCGGCGGGCGTCGCCGATGGGGAGGCCGGATTCGTACTCGCGTTCGAGGACGCCGTAGGCCAGTTGCATCCCGCTTCCACTGGCCACGTACTCGGCCTCCATGACGCCGCCCGCGGGGTCGAGGTCGTAGACGTGCGGGCCGGTCGCATCGACGCCGCCGAGCGTTGGTTGTCCGGCGCGGTAGGGACCGTTGCGAAGCAGATTCCCGGCGAGCGTCGAGAGCGCGGCCATGTCGATGGGCGTGTCCCGGCGCGTTTCGTACAGGGAGGCTTCCGCACGGAGCGTACGGATGAACGCTTGCAGGTCGCCGACGCCACCGGCCATCGTTAGCGCGGCCGTCGGGTGAATTTGTTGAATTTTTTGAGTGTTCTTGTTCGTGACGAAGCGGCCACCGAGGCTGGCCCGGCGGTCCGTGCCGAGGAGAACTCCTTCCTCGGTCGTCAGCGCAACCGTCGTCGTCCCTGTCTTGACTATCGTATCGGACATGGAGAAAGGAAGGGGGTGAGAGCGGAAAAGTGTTAGCTAAAATATATTTTAGCTCGTGTCGGGCATCTCCCATTCGAGCATCTCGTTGACGTCGCCGGAGAGCGGCCCCTCGACGAGCGTCCGAAACGCCCCGCGCCCCGCGAGCGTTCGGAGGTGGGTGACGAACTCCCGCCACTCGGCGGCGCAGTCGGTGTGGAGGAACCAGCGGTTGGCCGTCGGCCGGTGTTCGGGTGGACGGCAGTCGGGCGGCGCGACTTGGACGCAATCGGTCGGATGGGAGATGTTTTCGGCACACCACGGGCACGTAGAGAATCCCATCTCGACCCCCTCGCGTGATTCATTCGTACTCATTAAGTAATGTAGACACATCAAAGATGATTCAACCCTGCCCTTCACCACGCCATCCTTTAAGTTATCAGCAAGTCGTCACAGTCAGAATTTGGGGATGAGTAAAAGAGATTACGGCGAGTGCAGGAGATCACGGCGCGAGTTCACGCATGGCGTCCAACATGGTCTCCTTCTCGCAGTCCGTCACCGCGAGCGAAAAGCCGTCCAGTTGGGCCATCTTCGGCGCGTACTCCCAGAGTTCGTCCGGGTCGATGCCGTGGAGGACGACGGCGTTCGGTGTCGGGGTGACGACGCGCATCGCGACTAGGGGTGATTCCCCCCGCGTGACGTTCGTGAAGACGAGCGCACGGTTCGTGCTCTGGCCGAAGAGTCGATAGAACTCCTCGCTGGAGAGGCGGGAAATCGCCTCGATGCTGTCGATGACGGTGTGTCCGGTGATGCCCGCCGAGGTGCCTTGCGCGAGTTCCGTTGCGTCGATGGCGTCGTAAAACTCCGAGAGCGGGACGCTCGTCGGATACTCGCGCAGGTCGTTGACGATGCTGCTGTCGAACCCCGCCGAGAGGACGCGGGCGTACTGCCGGATTCGGTCGCCGCCGCGCTGTTCGTCGATGTCGAGGAGCGCCGTGACCGTCCGACGAACGACGCCGATTCCCGGGTTCTCGCGGCGACCGCTCTCGTAATCGGAGATGACCGACGAGGAGACGTCGAGGTGGTCTGCGAGTGCCGTCTGGGACACGTCGAAGTCGGTGCGCCATTTGCGGAGCGTCGCTCCGGGGTCGTCGCTCAGCGTGATTTCGCCCGCGATTTGCTCGGCGAGCGTCCGGCGCGCATCTGTCATGCCTTCCGATGTGGGAGAGTCTCCGAAAAGCGTATCGAAACCGACCTTCGACGGGTGTCGAAAAAAAGTGGCGAGAGAGGAGAACGTCGAGAGGGAAAGGCACGATGGGCAGTCTTGTCGGTTCGGTAATGACGGTATGGGGCGATTCTCATCGAAGAAAGCCGAGTGCCGATAGAGAGCAGTCCGACAGCAGTTGCCATCGGAAAGTACGCCGAGCCTACGGTGAAAGAATCCACCAAACTACTTTCTTGCATGCTGTCGTCCATCGTCCGATGCCATCGACGGTGGTACACGTCGCGGTGGGGGCGTTGCTCGCCACGTCGCTCCTCGCGGAACACTTCGACACGCGGGCGGGGCTCGTGGTACTCGCCGCCGCCGCGTTCCCGGACCTCGACACGCTGCTCGGCCTCTGGATAGAGGGTGGACACAGAGCCGTCTTTCACAACTTCCTCCTGCCGACGGTCGTCGGTATCTTGCTTCTCGCGGACCTGTTCGGGAAGAATCGAATCGGTGGGCGGTGGGGCGCGTACGGCGTTCGCGTGGCGTGGGTGAGCCTCGTCGCGTTCGTCGTCGCAGGAATCGGCCTCGACCTCGTGAAGAACGGCGTGAACGTGTTCTATCCGATTCACGACCAGTTCTATAGCGTTTCGGGGAAGATCAGCGTCTCGAACAAGCACGGACTCGTCCAGACGTTCCTCGAACCGAAGAGCCGAGGAACGACCCATACGACCCACTACGACACCGGATTCGACCTCGCACAGGGTCCAGACCCGCGGAACGAAGAGCGCGTGTTCCCCATCGTCCGGAGCGGGCGACAACTGCTCCTCGGCGCGATGAGTTTCGGAATCTTCGGCTTTCGGGTCTGGGACTCACGTAACAAGTAAGCCCCCGTCGCGCCGACGGAACGTATGGAGATTCGACCCTACGAGGAAAGCGATGTCGAGGAGTTCTGGAAACTGAAACGCGCGTTCGAACTCGGTCTCGGCGCGGGTACCGGCGGCAACGACAAGGAAGCGGTGTACGAAAATAAACTGACCGAGGACTACCGCGAGCGATATCTCGACTGGGTGAACCGGTGCGTCGGCGAGGACGAGCGGTGCGTCATCGTCGCCGATGCGGGCGACGAGTTAGTGGGATACGTCTTCGTCCTGCCCGAGGCGTTCGCGTTCATCTGGGACGCCGCCATCCTGAACGAGATTTACGTCCGGCCGCCCCATCGCGGGACGGGCATCGCCGACGAGTTGATGGACGCCGCCGTCTCGTTCGCGGACGATCAGACGCTTCCGCTCGACCGCCTCGTCCTCGACGTCGACCGCGAAAACGACCGCGCCGGTGCCTTCTACGACCGTCACGGCTTCGAACACTGGGGAGAGATGGTCGCGAAAAAACTGTAATTCGTCTCCCACTTCGATTCACGCTCTCCCCCTCTCCGACTCGGGCTTCCCCTCGCGCCACTCCTCGCGGAGGAGGCCGTACTGCACCATGTCGCGGTGTGCGCCGTCGACGAACATGTACTTTCGGCGTCGGCCTTCCTCGGTGAAGCCGAGCGATTCGAGCAGGCCGCGGGAAGCGTCGTTGAAGTCGTACGCCTCCGCGCCCACCGCCGGGGCGTCGTACGTCCGAAACGCGTAGTCGATGGCGAGCGAGACGGATTCCGTGCCGTAGCCCTCGCCGTGAACCGTCGGAACCAACCAGTAGCCCAATTCGGGGCGTTTGTAGTCGGCGTCGGTCACGTTCACCTGCCCGATTCGGGTCACGTCGCGTCCGTCGTCCCCGGTAGCGGCCGTTTCGGCGTTCGCGTCGGTGCCGTCCCGTTCCCACTCGTCCTCCAAACAAACCAAAAACCGGTCGGCACCGTCCTCTTCGAGATGGTCCGCGAGTTGCCGTCGATTCATAACCGGATTGCCCATCGGATGGCGAATCTCCCGGTTCGCCAACGCGCGTTGGACGAACGGAACGTCCTCCTCCTCGACCGTTCTGAGCGTGACCCGCTCACCGTTGGTGATACATGCGCCCGGCATGCAGTCGAGTTCGAAAATCCAGCGGTTATAGCTTGTGAACGACGGGACGTCGAAGGGCAGGAACGGCGACGGGCGAAACGGCGGAAATCGCGTTAGTCGTGGGTGAACAGCAGCGTTCGGCCGTCCTCGCGGACGACGCAGAAGCGCATCGAACCGGTCGGCTGAAAGCTGTGGGCGCGTTTCTCGGTGGCGAACACCTCCGCGAACGGTTCGTCGCACGCCGGACAGGCGACGGCGTCGCGGTTTTCGAACAGGGAACTGTGTCCGGCATCCGTCTTCAACTTCAGGCGGTGGCGAACGGCGTGAACGTCGAACCCGTCGGTCACGAATCGACCGCCTCCCGATACTGCTCTCTCGTGATGGTGTAGCGATGCACGTCGGCTATTTCGGCGTCCATCGGAACCCGATTTCGGAGCAGGCAATCGTGCTGTCCGCCGTACGTTTCGACGTACTTCTCGATGGCGCGTCGGGACTTCTCGTTGCCCGTGTTGTGACCGACCGTGACGAGTTCCAAATCGAGACGGTCGAACGCCAGTTCCAGCAACGCGCCGGCGCGCTCGCCGGAGTAGCCGCGTCCCCAAAACTGCTTTGCGAGGATGAGGCCGAGACGGGCGCTTCGCTTCTCCCATTCAGGGAAGAGTGACGCCTCCCCCGCCAGTTCACCGGCGTCGGGTTCCCCGCTTCTCGGCCGAATCGCGTACTGGGCGGCGCTCCCATCCCGCCAGCGTTCGTCGGCGTTTCGAATCCTGTCGTATGGTTTTTTCAACGACCGATAGGGAGACTGCGGAACGTGCTCGAACGCCTCCTCCGCTTCGGGACCCGAGAACGGGTCGTGCAGTTCGCGGGCCGTGACGTTCTCGGGACGGAGTTGTTCGAGCACCAACCGCTCCGTCTCGATTCGCTCGGGGAAGGGGTTCGTCACGTCGTCTCACCCGCACGACTTTCCTCCCACTGTTCACGCGAGACGGTGAACCGGTGGGAGTCGCGCACCTCGTCGCCAATCGGGTGCCAGTTCCGGAGGATGCCGTCGTGCTGTCCGCCGTGGTCTTCGACGTACTTCTCGATGGCACGCCGGGATTTCTCGTTGCCCACGAGATGTTCGACGGCGACGAGTTCCAAATCGAGGCGGTCGAAAGCGAGTTTCAGCAACGCGCTGGCGCGCTCGCCGGAGTAGCCGCGGCCCCAGAACGGCTTTCGAAGCCACAGGCCGAGGGTCCCGGTCCGTTTCTCCCAGTCGACGTGCAAGCCGGTGGTCCCGGCGATTTCGCCCGCGCCGTTCTCGCCCTCCTCGGGCGTGATGAGGTACTCCGCACCGTTCGCTTCGGAGCGGCTTTCCTCCGCGCTGTCGATGAACTCCTTCGTCTCCCTCGGGGTGGCGTGTGGGTTCCACGACAGATATTCAGTAATCTCGTCGATGTCCGGCGCGTCGTGGCCGACGTGCCGATACAGTTCGAACACGTCCACGTTCTCGTGGGAGATGGCCTCCAACAGGAGGCGGTCCGTCTCGATTCGCTCGGGGAACATGGTTCGACGGTGACGGCAAATCGAGAAAAGGTTTCCGAGGCCATGCGTGCGTTTCACGTGGTCCCCGCCGGTCAGCGTTTGCACGATATGCTTTCGCATGTCACAGAGTCTCTAATCGTCTCCGACCCGTACCACCGCTATGACCCGTCATCAACCGCCCCAATCGGAAGCGGTCGAATTGGTCTTCTCACTCCGCGACGAGCGATGTTTCTTCATCGTCGCCTCGGAGCGAGCGGGGTGTGAATTCGTCGGCGAGCGGGCGGTTCATCGGTCGGACGGGAACATGCTCGAGTTCTTCACCGTTCGCGGCGCGGCACCGGAAACCGTTCTCGATGCAGTCGCCGACCGTCCGTCGGTTCTGGACGCCCGAGTCGTGAGCGACCACGAGGACACCGCGTTGATGGAGTTCGTCGTCACCGAACCCTGTATGGCCGCAACGTTGGCGACCACGGACGCGGTGATACGGGAGATTCGGGCCGAGGACGGAGAGGCACGCGTCGTCGCCGACGTTTCACCACACGGCGACGTCAGGGAGGTCGTAAATCGGGTTTTTGACCGCCATGGCGATGCCCACCTCCTGTCCAAGCGAACGCTCGGGGATACCCTTCCAGGCCTCTCGAATATGTCTCAAAAAGAACATCTAATGGCGGGGTTGACGGACAAACAACTCACGGCGGTCGAAGTCGCAACGCGGGAAGGATACCTCTCGTGGCCCCGCGAGAGTACCGCCGCCGAATGTGCGGCGGTGATGGACGTTTCCCAACCGACGTTCAGCCAGCACCTCTGGACGGGACTGGAGAAGTTGCTCCGCTCCCTGTTCGGTCCGGACGAGGAGGAAAGCAAGGGGACGATGGTGAACGACATCACGTGACAAACCGTTCGACATAGGCGACGCCGTGAGGTGGCTTCGTTTCTCAGACTACAACAGCAGGACCGACACCGACGCCGAATCCATCTGTCGGTCGGATTTAACGATGCATGCTTCAGATCCACACAGAGAACCCATGAACCGACCGCACGGCAACGAATCGATAACCCGAGACGTCGTCCGCGAAGTCGCGGCACGAGCGGGCGTTCAACCAAACGAACTCCCGCCGTTGTACGACTTCATCGACCCGGATGCCCTCGACAGGGTGGTCCACAGCACCGATTCCGACCTCGAACTGTCGTTTGTGTTCGCCGGATACCGAGTAACTATCGAGGGCGACGGGTCGGTCCGGGTCCATCAGGACGACTGACCGGCCCGTCACTGCGCCGGTCCGAGAACCACGCGTCCACTTCCTGTTATCCCGCGTTATGATGCGACCGTCCTCCGATATCGTCGAGCGTACGGCACCCCCGGATGGCGGCGTTACGCTTCCGTGTGGGCTTCCTTGCGACTCGTTATCTCCTCGGGACGGAGGTGGTAGAACCGGAACGAAACTTCCCGCGAGTCGCGGTCGAACAGGTCCACGAGCGGAATGTCCACCCGTTGCATTCCCTGTGTCACCTCCGAGTCGATATCCGCCTCCGCCACTTCGTCCAGTTCGCCCGTGACGATGACGCTCCGCCACCCGCCGTCGACGTGGTCGTAGGTGGCGAACGTGACCGGTCTGCCGACGACGTCCTCGCGTCCGCCGTCCGGACCGACCGCAAGGCGAAAATAGAAGTGCGTTTCGGCGGCGTCGTAGCCGTACGACACCGGCACCGAGTACGGAGATTCGTCCGTTCCGGTCGGAAACGAGATGACCCCCGTTCCGCCGGTCGTGAGAAATTCGTCCCGCTCTTCGTCGTCCATTTGGACGGCTTCGATGTCCCCCATGGCAAACAACCTACGTCACGCTGGTCGAAAAAGGTGGGTGGTGGCTGAACCGGGGATACATTCATCCCGTTCGTCGTGTCTCTTCCGGGTATGGCCACCAACCGATTTCACGTGGTGGACGTGTTCGCACAGGAGCGGTACGCCGGCAACCAACTCGCGGTCGTTCACGACGCGGCGTCGCTGACCGACGCGGAGATGCAAGCCATCACCCGCGAGACGAACTTCTCCGAGGCGACGTTCATCGACTCGCCGGAAACGCGAGATGGTGGGTACGACGTCCGCATCTTCGACCCGGCCGAGGAGATTCCGTTCGCGGGCCATCCGACCATCGGCACGGCGTTCGTGATTCGAGAGTTCGTCCGCGACGACCGTCCGGACGAACTCACCCTCAACCTCGGCGTGGGACAGATACCCGTCCACGTGGAGCGCGACGATGACGGAAACGAGACCTTCTGGATGCACCAGATCCCGCCGACGTTCGAACGGACCTTCGACCACTCGTTCGCCGCCCGCATCCTCTCGCTCGACGAGGAGGACGTCGACCGACGGTTTCCCGTGCAACTCGTCTCCACCGGCCTGCCGACGCTGGTCGTTCCGCTTCGCTCGCTCGATGCGGTTCGGCGGGCGGAGACCGACCACGGCCCGTACTACACGGACCTCATCGAACCGCACGGGAACATGAACGTCGTCCTCTTCGCGCCGGAAGCCGAGGACGGAAACGACCTCCACGCCCGCGTGTTCGCCGACTGTGCGGGCGTCCCCGAGGACCCTGCGACCGGCTCCTCGAACGGCTGTCTAGCGGCGTATCTGGTCGAGCACGGCTACTTCGACTTGGACGATATCGAGGTGTGCGTCGAACAGGGGTACGAGATGGGACGCCCCTCGCTCCTCCACCTCCGTGCCTCGAAGACGGACGACGACATCGACGTCCGAGTCGGCGGGCGCGTGATTTCGGTCGCCGAGGGAAATCTTCTGTAGCGAGGTCGACACCCGTGCCGTCGAACAGCGACCGAAAATACGCTAACCGCGGCCAGTCGACCGTCCGGTACGACAACCGTATCGTTAAGTTCCGCGAACGCCGAGTGTGGACCAGTAATGACCGACTGGACGGAGAAATATCGCCCGACCACGCTGTCGGAGGTTCGGGGGAACAACAAGGCCCGGGACGAGCTTCGCAAGTGGGCCGAGACGTGGGAGGAGCACGGAGACGCCGTCATCCTCCACGGCAGTCCCGGCGTCGGAAAAACCTCGGCGGCCCACGCGCTGGCGAACGACATGGGCTGGCCGACCATCGAATTGAACGCCAGCGACCAGCGGACCGGCGACGTGGTGAAGCAAATCGCGGGCGAGGCGGCCAAGAGCGGAACCCTCACCGGCGGAACGGCGGGGCGGCGCATCGTCATCATGGACGAGGCGGACAACCTGACGCACAACGCCGACCGCGGCGGGTCGCGGGCCATCACGGACGTGGTGAAGTCGGCGAACCAGCCGCTCATCCTCATCGCGAACGAGTTCTACGACATGTCGAACTCGCTCCGGAACGCCTGTGAAACCGTCGAGTTCCGGAACGTCTCGGCGCGGAGCATCGTCCCCGCTCTCCGCGACATCTGCCGACAGGAGGGCATCGAGTACGAGTCCGAAGCGTTGGAAGCCATCGCCGAGAACGACAGCGGCGACCTGCGCTCGGCGGTGAACGATTTGCAGGCCGTGGCCACCACGGGCGGACGACTGACCCGCGACGACGTGGTGACGGGCGAGCGCGACACGACCAGCGGCATCTTCGACTTCCTCGACGACCTCATCAAGAAACAGGATGCGGAGGGCGCGCTGAAGGCCTCCTACGACGTGGACGAGACGCCGGACAACATGCTGAACTGGATAGAGGACAACCTCCCGAAGGATTACGAGGGGCAGGAACTCGCCGACGCCTACGGCTACATGGCGAACGCGGACCGCTGGTTGGGCCGGGTTCGGGCCACGCAGAACTACAAGTACTGGCGCTACGCGAGCGACAACATGACGGCCGGAGTGGCCGCCTCTCGGCGGGGCGACAAGGGTGGCTGGACGCGCTACGGGCCGCCGAGTTACTGGCGCAAACTCGGCAGTTCGCGGGGCAAGCGCAACACCCGCGACTACATCGCCCGGAAGATAGCCGAGGAGAGCGGCATCAGCATGAGTACGGCCCGGCGCGAGGTCATCCCGTTCCTCTCGGCGATGACCCACCACTGCAAGAACCGGGAGTTGACGGTGACGATGGCGGCGCAGTACGATTTGGAGGAGAAACACGTCGCGTTCATCACCGGGAGCGGGAAGACCACGAACAAGGTGCAGGGAATCGTCGAGGATGCGGAGGAGTCCAAAGCGGCAGCGGCCGTCGATAACTCCGGCGGCGCGTTCGAGGAGTTCGCGTCGGAGGGGGACGGGGCGGAAACCGACGAATCGGGCGCGGACGACGAAATCGACGAAGTGGTTGCGGACGCGGACGAGTCGGAGGCAGACGAGTCGAAGGCGGACGGGTCGGACGCGGAATCCGAGTCTGCAAGCACGGAGGAACGATCGGACGACGGTCAGTCCGGTCTCGGCGACTTCTTCTGAACGGTCCGTTTCTCGAAGCCATCGCTACCGTCGAGAAGGGATTCGTTCCCGCGGCGGGTGCGGTGCCTACAGTTCAAACCCGCTCAGGGAAGGTCCCGCTCCTCGACGAGGAGGCCGTACCGAACCATATCACACCACTCCCCGTCGACGAAGGACGCGTCCCGTGACACGCCCTCTTCCACGAACCCGACCCGCTTCAGGACTCGCTTCGACGCCTCGTTCGTCGTCAAGGCGGATGCGGTGATTCGATGGAGACCGAGTTCGGAAAAGCCGTACTCGACCATGCACTCGGCGGCGGCGGTGGCATAGCCGTTCCGCCACTCGTCGGGCGTTATCCAGTAGCCGAGTTCGGCGTCCCGCGTGACGTGCACCCACGGGTGTTCGCGGATGAGGCGGACGAACCCGACGGGCGCGTCGTCCACGCAGACGAGCAGGCCGATGGAGTCGTCGCTGCGACCCATCGTCCCCCCGAGTCGCCGTCGCGCCCAGTCCTCGTCGGCGGGACGGTGTGCGTGTCGGGTCGCCCGCACGTGCGGGTCGTTTTGATTTTCGCGGAGGAAGGCGATGTCCTCGTCCGTCGCGGGACGAAGCGTGACGGGATCGTTTTCCAGAAAGACGGAGCCGGGCATGTCGATCGTGTTGCCATTCTGTAGTTATCAAACTTCTCAAAATTTCCCTTGGACCAACCGAGGTCAGTACGGGAAGATACGGAAGCCCTGTGGAAGCGCGAATCCGAGGGCGAAGAACAACACCGCCGCGATGGTCGCACAGATGATGGCGTAGGGAATCTGCGTTCTGACGTGGACGAGGTGGTCACTCCCGCTGGTCGACGACGCCAAAACAGTGGTGTCGCTGATTGGCGAACTGTGGTCGCCGAAGATGCCGCCGCTGAACACCGCGCCCATGACGAGCGGGAGGTTCGCGCCGGTGGTGAAGGCGATGGGCATCGCGATGGGGAACATGATGCCGTAGGTGGACCACGAACTGCCGTCCGAGAAACTCACCATGCTGGTGATGAGGAACAGCGAGACGGGGACGAACTCCGGCGGCACGCCGGAGAAGTGATTCGTGACGAACGAGGAGATGTCGAGGATGGTCACGGCGTTCTGGATGGAACTGGCGAACATGAGGATGACCGCGGCGAGCAGGATACCCTTGAATCCGCGCGTCATCGCCTCGGTCGCGTCCTTGTTGCTCGGGATGTCGCCCTTCACGCGGTAGAGGACGAACGCGACGACCAACGCGGAGAAGGCCGCGAGACCAAGACTTACCCCACCGATGTTGAACGCCCACTTTCCGCCGTTCGGGAGCAAGAGCCGATAGCCGCCGACGGAGAACAGCGTGGTCATCGACGGCGCGGTGAGGACGGGACTGCTCCGCCAGAACATCGCGCCGACGCCGACGAGAATCATCGTGGCGATGGGAACCGCGAAGTTGCGCCAGTCGGGGGTGGCCGTCTCGGCCATCTCGTACTCGTCCATCTCGCGGGATATCATCGGGTCGTGGTCGTCCCCCACGACGCCGCCGCCGTTTCGCGCCCGCGACTCCTCGCGGCCCATGCCCATGATGTTGGGAACGACCTGCCACGCGACCAGCGCGGCGAGGATGAGCGCGACCCACGAGTAGAAGCCGAAGAAGATGCTGTTGAAAAAGAGCGGCCATATCTGGTTCGTCACCGCGTGGGCGCTGTCGCCCTGTCCGGCGACATACTGGCCCATCCCGTCCGGGAGTTTGTCCTGTTTCTGGGCCTGCACGAGCGCCTTGCCGATGAAACCGATGAGCGCCGCGCCCCACGTCGAGTAGAACGCGAGACGGGCGGCGGGACTGCCCGCCGAATCGACGTAGTAGGCCAACTTCGCCCGCGAGACATCGTACTTGTCCGTCAGCGGGCGCATCATCGACCCGACCACCAAGCAGTTGAAGTAGTCGTCGATGTGGATGATGATGCCCGCGAGGAACGCCGCCTTCTCGGCGTCCGCCGCGGAGTCGGTTCGTGCGGTGAGCGCTTCGAGGACCCCGCGAAGCGCACCCGAGCGAATCATCAGGCCTATCATCCCGCCGATGGCGAAGATGGCGAGCAGGACGTTTTCGACGTACCACGGGTCCGAAAAGAGCGGCGCGGTGGCGATTATCTCGGGGACGTGTTTCAGGCCGAACACGGCACCGAGAACCGTGCCCGCGGTGCTCCCGACCATACTCCCCGGAACGCCGGCGGAGGCAGGCTTCAACGCACCGTAGACGACGCCAGCACTGGCGATACCGCAGAAGAGACCGATTATCGCGTCGCGCGAATACCACGCGAGGCAGATGGCGACCAGCGCCGGAGCGATCGACCAGACTCCGGCATGAATCGTATCCATACCCTTGTTCCCGACCAATCGAACAAATGGGTTTTGGGCGGTTGTACGACAGGCGGGGGACGAAAGAAACCCACTCAGTGGACACGTTCGAGGAACCGTTTCGCGCGGTCGGTCTCCGGGTGAGCGAAGAAGTCGGTGGGCCGCCCCGACTCCACGATTCGTCCCTCCGACATGAGGATGACCCTATCGCCGACTTCGCGGGCGAATCCCATCTCGTGCGTGACGACGAGCATCGTCATCCCCTCCTCGGCGAGATTGCCCATCACTTCGAGCACCTCGCCGACGAGTTCGGGGTCGAGCGCGCTCGTCACCTCGTCGAAGAGCATGACGCTCGGGTCCATCGCCAGCGCGCGGGCGATGGCGACGCGCTGTTGCTGTCCGCCCGAAAGCTGGTTCGGATACTTCTCGGCTTGGTCCGAGAGGCCCACGCGGTCCAGCATCGCCGTCGCCCACTTCCTCGCTTCCGCCTCCTCGAATCCCTTGACGACCTGCGGCCCGAGCGCGACGTTCTCCAGCGCGGTCTTGTGCGGGAAGAGGTTGAAGCTCTGGAACACCATCCCGATGTGCTGGCGCAGGTGATTCACGTCCACCTCGGGGTCCGTTATCGACTCGCCCTCGATTCGGATGTCGCCGTCCTGTATCTCCTCCAAGCGGTTCGTACACCGCAACAGGGTGGATTTGCCGCTCCCGCTCGGCCCGACGATGACGACCACCTCGCCGTCGTCCACCGAGAGCGAGACGTCCTTCAGGACGTGCGTCTCGCCGAAGTACTTGTCAACCGACTCGTACTCGACTTCGGGAGCGTCGGGGACGCTCTCACGGTCGGGGTCGCCCATCGCTCCATCCTCGTCCTCGGGAACGCTCATCGTTCCGTCCCCCACATGGAGCGTGACTCCATCGTTCGGACGAGTTTGCCGAGCGGCACCGTGATGACGAGGTACGCGACGGACACCACGACGATGGGCGTCCACGCGTCGAACGTCGCGCTGTTCACGTTCCGGAAGACGCTGATGAGTTCCGGGATCGCCAGCACCGTCAGCAACGAGGTGTCCTTGACGAGGATGATGAGGTCGTTGCCGATGGCCGCGAGCGCGTTCCGCCACGCCTGCGGCAGGATGACGTAGCGCATCGAGTCGATGTACGACATGCCGAGCGACCGCGCCGCCTCCGACTGCCCGCCGGACACGGAGTTGATGCCGCCCTTGACCGCCTCACCGATGTATGCGGTGTGGTTCAGCGTCAGCCCGATGATGGCCGCCGCGAAACTCCAGTTCTGCAGCGGAAACGTGCTGTTCGTCCAGAGCGCCGGTACGCCGAGGTAGACGACGAACAACTGGAACAACAGCGGTGTTCCGCGGAAGAACTCCACGTACAGTGTGGCGATTCGCTGCGTGAACCCCGTTTGGGAGACACGGCCCAAGCCGACCATCACGCCAAAGATGAGCGAGAGAACGGAAGAGATGATGATTATCTGCAAAACGAGGAGTAACGCGTCGATGAACTGCGGCAGAATCGTCACGAGCAACTGGTAGTCAACGAACTGCGTCAGAATCAACAGCAGAAAGAACAGGACGCCGAGCGTGAACACGCCCGCGACGGCGATTCCCATCCATCGAACCCGGCGGTCGGTCAGCCAACTCTCCTCGCCGTCCGTCGGACGTTCGATACCGCGTTCGGTGTAGGTCTCTGCCATGAGGACTCCTGCGGCGCTTAACCGCTGGTGGTCCCTCCGGGCGACTCCGAAGTCTGGAAGTATTTGTTGTACAGTTCGTCGTACGTCCCGTTCTGTCGGATGGTCGAGAGCGCGCCGTTGACCTGCTTTCTGAGTTGGTTATCGTTCTTGCGGAAGGCGATGCCGTAATCCTCGACGGTGAGCGTGAGATAGGGCGGTGCGTTCTCCTTTCCCTGCCTCTCCGCGGCCCCCTTCCCCTTCAGGAACGTCACTTGGTCGTTCTGCTGTGCGAAGGCCGCGTTGACCGTGTTGTCGTTGATGACCGCGGCGGCCTGATTGTTCCCCAGCGCCGAGAAGGCGTCGGGAATCTGGTCGTAGCTATCGATGGTCAGATCACCGCCGAACTGCTTTTTCAAGTCCTGTGCGGCGGCCTCACCCGTCGTTCCCTTTTGGACGGCGACCGTCTGACCCTTCAGGTCCTGTAGCTTCGTGATGCCGCTGTCTTTCAGGACGAGGACGGTCTGGTACGCCGTGAAGTACGGGTTCGAGAAGGCGACCTGCTTCGCTCGCTCCGGCGTGATGGTCATCGCGCTCATGATGACACGGAAGTTCCCGTTGTTCAAACTTGGGATGATGGTGTCGAAACTCGTCTGGACGAACTCGTAGTTTCGGTCGAGTTGGCCCTCGAAAATCGCGTTCGCGATGTCAACGTCGAAGCCGACGAGGTCGCCGGTCGTGGTTCTGTATTCGAACGGGCGATACGGGATGTCGGAACCGATTCTGATGGTGCCGCTGTTCTGTGCGCTCGCGTTGCCCGCGAAGGTCAGCCCAGCGACAGCTCCGCCGGTTCCCCTGAGAAAGGTCCGTCTGTGCATTGTGGTTCTCCCCCATCCCTACATAGTCAAACACCCTATAGAAAGCTACTATCGGTTGTTGACTGGATTTCGGTAAAAATTTTTGCGGCAGTTCGTTGGTCGTTCATTCGCGAACCATTAGTCGTTTGCCGACGGTTCGTTGGTCGCTCACCGACGGTTCGTTGGTAGTTTGCCGCTGGGTCGTCGGAAGTTCGCCGCCGTCAGTCGTCCGACGGATAGCCGCCGGGCGAATCCGCGGCGGGGGCCGTCGCCCGGTGCGGTTCCTCGTACGCCCACAGCGTCGCCGCGAGGAGCGACGAGAATATCACCATCGCGGCGGCGTGGTGGGCCGTTTGCACGAGCGGACCGTAGATGAGGACGGTCGCGCCGCCCAGCAGCACCTGCACCGGCAGGACGACCAGCGCGAGGGTCGTCGCGGCGCGGATTCGCGTGCTGTCGTAGTACTTCCACGCGCCGATGGTGGTTCCGAGGATGAAGAATCCGGTCACCATGGCGACGAGTCGGTGGAACCACTCGATGAAATCCGGAATGGTTTGCGGAAGGACGCCCCCACGACAGAACGGCCAGTCTTGACCACACGAAAGTCCCGCACCCATCGCGGCGGTGTACACGCCGAGCAGGATGAGGATGAACGTCAGTGCCGTCGTGAACGCGGCGAAGCGTCGAAATCGAGACCCCATCAGTTACACACCTCGGGTTGGTCGTCTCCTATCACGGTAATCCCCTTTCACGGGAGTTGGAAAGCGGCCTACTTAGGTCTGTCCGACTTTCCCGCGAACTGGGAGCGGGAGAAGAACGTCCATCGGAACGTCGTTTCGACGAGGAAAGGGCGGAAGCTTTCAGCGGGGACCACGGGGCGGAGAGGACACCACCGCGGGCGAAACCGGGTCGGCTTCCGAACATTCTTGTATGTAAGTAATAAGTTTTGTGGAGATATAATGTCCCGAGAGAAGCGACAACCACGAACGGACCCCAAGCACGCGTTTAATGGGGTGCGGTCACCATACGTCGCGTATGACGAAACGAGACCGCCTCGATGGCCTGCTCGCAGACCGTGACCTCGAATCAGTCTGGTTCGCACGCCCGAACTCGTTCGCGTGGCTCACGGGCGGGAACAACGTCGTGGACCGCGAGGGCGACGTGGGAGTCGCGGCAGTCGGCTACGACGGCGATACGCTCCGCGTGGTCACGGATTCCATCGAGGCGGGTCGCCTCCGCGAGGAGGAACTCCCCGACGACGTGCCGGTCGAGGAGTATCCGTGGTACGAGTCGTCGCTCGGCGAAGCCGTCGCGGAGCACGCGACGACGCCCGCCGCGGCGGACTTCGACGTGCCGGGATTCGAGTCGGTGGACGCCTCGCCGCTTCGAGAACCGCTCACCGATGAGGACGCGGACGACTACCGGGAATTGGGTGCGGAGACGGCCGCCGCGGTCGAAGCCATCTGTCGGGAGTTGGAATCGGACGACACGGAACGGGAGATCGCGTCGGCGGTCCGCGGCGCGCTCTCCGCACGCGGCATCGAGACGCCCGTGGCGCTCGTCGGGGGGAGCGAGCGAGCGCAGAAGTACCGCCACTACACACCGACCGAGGCAAAACTGGGCGATTACGCGCACGTCTCCGTGACCGCGGAGCGGGACGGACTGCACGCGAGTTGTACGCGAACCGTCGCGTTCGACGCGCCGGATTGGCTCGCGGAGCGACATCGGGCCGCGGCGATCGTGGAGACCACGGCGCTCGCGGCGACGCAGCAGATAGCGGCGTTCGACGGGCGTGCCAAGGACGTGTTCGAGGCGATTCGAGCGACCTACGAACACGTCGGATACGAGGGCGAATGGAAGCACCACCATCAGGGCGGCGCGGCGGGGTACGCCGGACGGGAATGGATAGCCACGCCAACGACGGATGACGAAATTCGACTGCCGATGGCGTACGCGTGGAACCCGACCGTGCAGGGTGCAAAGAGCGAGGACACCGTTCTCATCGGGGAAAACGAAATGGAAATCCTCACGGAGACCGGAAACTGGCCGACGGAATCCGTGATGGCGTTCGACTACGAGGGCGCGCTTCCGCGGCCGGCCGTTCTCGAACTTTGATTTCGACGGACGTCGAAGGCAAATTCGACGCATTGGGATACCTTTTTACAGGCGGGCGAAAACGTACCCGGCATGGGACTCGACGAGGATTCACTCGACTACCACCGGAGCGACCCACCGGGGAAGATAGAGATTTCGACGACGAAACCGACGAACACGCAGCGCGATTTGAGCCTCGCTTACTCCCCCGGCGTCGCCGTCCCCTGTAACGAAATCGCCGAGGACGCCGGAAAGGCGTACTCGTACACCGCGAAAGGGAACCTCGTCGCCGTCGTTTCGAACGGCAGCGCCGTTCTCGGTCTCGGGGACATCGGCGCGCAGGCGTCGAAGCCCGTGATGGAGGGGAAAGGCGTCCTCTTCAAGCGGTTCGCCGACATCGACGTGTTCGACATCGAACTCGACCAGCAGGACCCGAACGACATCATTCGAACCGTGAGCGCGATGGAACCCACCTTCGGCGGCGTCAATCTGGAAGACATCAAAGCGCCGGAGTGCTTCGAAATCGAGGAGCGCCTGCGCGAGGAGATGGACATCCCCGTCTTCCACGACGACCAACACGGCACCGCCATCATCAGCGGGGCCGCACTCCTCAACGCCGCGGAGATAACCGACAAGGACCTGAGCGACCTGAAAATCGTCTTCTCCGGCGCCGGCGCGAGCGCCATCGCCAGCGCTCGTTTCTACGTCTCGCTCGGCGCACGAAAGGAGAACATCCTGATGTGTGACTCCTCGGGAATCATCACCGAAAACCGCGTGCGAAACGGTGAGGTCAACGAGTTCAAGACGGAGTTCGCCCGCGACGTTCCGGAGGGCGACCTCGAAACCGCGATGGAGGGGGCGGACGTGTTCGTCGGCCTCTCCGTCGGCGGCATCGTCAGTCAGGACATGGTGCGGTCGATGGCCGCGGACCCCATCATCTTCGCTATGGCGAACCCCGACCCCGAAATCGACTACGAGGCCGCCAAGGAGGCCCGCGACGACACGGTCATCGTGGCGACGGGACGTTCGGACTACCCCAACATGGTCAACAACGTCCTCGGCTTCCCGTTCATCTTCCGCGGCGCGCTCGACGTTCGCGCGAGCGACATCAACGAGGGCATGAAGGTGGCCGCCGCACGCGCGTTGGCGAAACTCGCCAAAAAGGACGTGCCGGACGCCGTCGTCAAAGCCTACGGCGACCAACCGCTCCAGTTCGGCGCGGACTACATCATCCCGAAACCGCTCGACCCGCGCGTGCTGTTCGAAGTCGCGCCCGCCGTCGCGGAGGCGGCGATGGAAACCGGCGTGGCCCGAAGCGAACTCGACACGGAGGAGTACGTCGAGACGCTCGAAGCGCGCCTCGGCAAATCCCGCGAGATGATGCGCGTCGTCCTGAACAAGGCGAAGAGCGACCCCAAGCGCGTCGCCCTCGCGGAAGGAACGGACAGAAAAATGATTCGCGCGGCGTACCAGATGCGCGAGGAGGGCATCGCGGACCCCGTCCTCATCGGCGACCGCGAGGATATCGGGACGAACGTCGACGACCTCGGCCTCGATTTCGACCCCGACATCGTGGACCCGGAGAACGGCGACAACGAGGAGTACGCCGACCGACTCTACGAACTCCGCGGCCGGAAGGGCATCACCCACAGCGAGGCGGGCGAACTCATCGAAAAGGACTCGAACTACTTCGGCAGCGTGATGGTCGAACGGGGCGACGCGGACGCCATGCTGACGGGACTGACCCACCACTACCCGTCGGCGCTCCGCCCGCCGCTGCAAGTCATCGGCACCGCGCCGGACGTCAACTACGCCGCCGGCGTGTACATGCTCACGTTCAAGAACCGCGTCGTCTTCTGCGCCGACGCGACGGTCAATCAGGCACCCGACGAGGACGTGCTGTTCGAAGTGACCAAGCAGACCGCCAAACTCGCCCGGCGGTTCAACGTCGAACCGCGCGCCGCACTCCTCTCATACTCCAACTTCGGGAGCGTAGACAACGAGGGTACGCAGAAGCCGCGCAAGGCCTCCAAGATGCTCCGCGAGGACCCCGACGTGGACTTCCCGGTCGACGGCGAGATGCAGGCCGACACGGCGGTCGTCGAGGAGATCCTCAACGGAACGTACGAGTTCTCGGAGTTGGACCAACCCGCGAACGTGCTCGTCTTCCCGAACCTCGAATCGGGCAATATCGGCTACAAACTCCTCCAGCGTCTCGGCGGCGCGGAGGCCATCGGCCCGATGCTCGTCGGCATGGACAAACCCGTCCACGTCCTCCAGCGAGGCGACGAGGTCAAGGACATCGTGAATCTGGCTGGCGTTGCGGTCGTGGACGCACAACAAGAGTAATTACCGCGAGCGACCAGCGGGAGCGAGTGGCTCTTTTTTGGTCCAGATTTTTTCGAGGAGCGGTGCCCGCAGCGCCGGAGGCGTGAGGACACCCGATGACGAAAAAAGGTGGAAGCGACATCGTGAACTTGGCAGGCGTTGCGGTCGTGGACGCGCAACAAGAGTAATTACCGCGAGCGACGAGGCGCCCCGCGCCTCGAAGTGAACGGCGACGGAACGGAGCCGTGAACCGTGCGAGTGGCTCTTTTTTGGTCTCTCCGTGAACGACCAGCGAGAGTGAACGAATGGCTCGTCAGAGCTCGTCTCTGACGGTGCAGATTTTTTCGAGGAGCGGTGCCCGCAGTGCCGAAGGCACGAGGACACCCGAGCGGAAAAAAGGTGGTTTAGCGGACGCTCGTCTCCGTCATCTCTTTTTCCTCCTCGCCCACCGAGTACAACCGCTTTACCGGGACGACGGTGTGCATCTTCGCCACGCCGCCCTCGTGTCGTCGCCACTTCGTCGAATCGTGGAGGATGTACTGCCGGGGCGCGCGCGCCTTCAGTTCGGCGACCAACTCCGCGAAGCGCTCCGCGTCGAACCGTTTGTCGGGGACGAAATCGGTATCGACGACCAGCGAATCCCGGCGTGGAACCCGGTCGAGTCTGCCCTCGCACACGCGTTCGAACTCGGACGCCAACGCGGGCAGGTCGGTGTCCAGCGGGAGTTTGACGTACGCCTGCCTGTAGTCCGGTCGATTCGTCTTCCGCTTCCAGTACCGCGAGATCCAATTCGTCATCCGCGTTCCCATTCGCGTGCCACCTTGGATTAAGCACTCAAACGGGGATTGTAGTCGTTTCGCTGTCCGTATCTCCCCGATTCGTGAGTAATCCTAGCGACCGACTGAACGAAATCGACCGGCGAAGTTCCGTCGGGTATCGCACCTCTCGGTCGGGTGACTGAATTCCGATATCGAACCGCCCCGGAGACGGCTCGGAAAGTTGGGACGAAACGCGGGCGTTAGCCGCGGGCGTGCCTGTCGGCGCGTGACGGCGGCGGAATCTGCGTCTCGCTCGACCCCGGCGCGTCGGGGAGGAGACACCGCTCGGGTTCGCGGTTGACGTGGGCGTACTGGTCCGGTGCGTTCGCCAGCGGATGCGCGGGATTCTGCTCGCTTCGAATCCGCGCGGCCCGGAGTTCGCCGAACCCGGCGATTCTGGCGCGGATGCCCCGCCAGTGGTGCTTGCCCGCGAGCGGAACCGAGAACGGTTTCGGCGGTCGGCAGTCCGTCCGGTTGTGGGCGAGGACGGCGTTGTTGACGTTGGCGGCCAGTTGATCGTGGTCCACCAGCACGCCGACCCGTGCGTTTTTCGGCGCGCGGACGGCCAGTACGTCGAGTCCGAGGTGGAGCGCTCGGTACTCGGCCACGTTGTTGTCGGGAACGTCACCGTCGGGGACGGAGAGACGGGCGACGCGCCTGCCGTCGCGTGTCTCGATGATGACGCCGAGTCCACCGGCACCGGAGTCCCTGTCGAACGATCCGTCGCTCGTGACGTAGAAATCACGGTGATGGGTGTGAGGTGGGTGCGCGATGTGCGGGGTTGGCGACTCATCGAACAGATCTCGTAATGAGGGATGACGGCCGTTAACGGCCATATTACGGGCTTCAATGTCGAATTACTTAAATCTGCGGTTGAATTCGGTGGAAAAGCCTACGATAGAATAGAACACGGGTTGTGTTGTCCAATACCACAGATATATATGGAGTTACCCGCCATGTCAGGGTATGCCCGACGAAAGACTAAATCGGCGCACGTATCTGAAGTTTGCAGGCGGCGCAGCGGCGTCGGCCGCCCTCGCAGGTTGTACCGGCGGTGGGGGCGACAACCAGAACCAAGACGGCGACGGAACCGGTGACGGTCAGACGTCGACTACCGAGAGCGACGGAAACGGTGAAACCCCGACGGGAGACTTCCCGGTCACCATCACGCAAGGACAGATGCCGTCCAAGCTCGACCCGCAAAACCACCGGGAGACGACCACGGACAACGTCGTCCTCCAGGCGTACGAGGGCCTACTCACGCGTGACGCGGAAGGGAAGATCATCCAGCAACTGGCGACGAAGTACGAGCGGAACGGCGACAAGACGGTCAAATTCACCATCCGCGAAGGGGTGAAGTTCCACAACGGCGATACCCTGACCGCGGAGGACGTGGCCTTCAGCATCAACCGCATCGTGAAATCCGACGTCGGCGGACTCGAAAGCCCGCAAAGCGACCAGCTTTCGGGTGTGACGGGGGCAAAAGCGATGGACGGCGCAGTGGAAGTCACGTCCGACGGCGTGAACCCAATCGTGTTCGCCCTGTTCGCGTCCTACGGCGACATCATGCAGAAGTCGTGGGTGGAAAGCCACGACAAGAACTACATCGCGAAGAACATGAACGGGACCGGCCCGTTCAAGCTCAAGAACTACACGGAGGACGTGAAGGTCGTCTTCGAACGCAACGACGACTACTGGCAGGACCCGGCCTCGGTTTCGGAACTCACGTTCAACTCGGCGAAGGAGTCCAGCACGCGCGTGAACCAACTCGTCAACGGCGAGACGGACATCATCGTCAACGTTCCGCCGCAGGACGCGGGACGCGTGAAAGGAAACTCGAAATCCCGACTCGCGGCGGTCCCGAGTACGCGCATCATCTACAACGCGATGCGGTACGACGTGAAGCCGTTCGACAGTCCGAAGTTCAGGCAGGCGATGAACTACGCCATCGACCTCCCGAGCATCGTCAAGAACGTGCTTTCGAGCTTCGCCGACCAAACCGGTCAGCCCACGTTGAAGGAGTTCACCGGCTACAACTCGAACGCCAAGCCGTACCCGACGAACAAGAAGAAGGCGGAGTCGTTAGTCGAAGAGAGCGGCAACGCGGGAGCGACGATCACCCTTCACACGCCCGTCGGACGCTATCTGAAGGATTTGGAAATCGCACAGGCGGTGGCCCAGCAGATAAACCAACTCAAGAACGTCAACTGTTCGGTGAAACAGCGTGACTTCAACTCGCTCGCCGGGGAGTTGGCCGACGGCGACATCGAAACCGGGCCGCACTTTTACCTCATCGGCTGGGGTAACGCGACGTTCGACGCGAGCCAAACCATCATCCCGCTTCTCACGACCGACGGAGCGTTGACCTCCTACAGCAACGAGAAGGTTGACAAACTGATGAAGGAGGCACAGAACATGCCGGACGGGGACAAGCGAACCTCGAAACTCAAGGAGATAAACAAGATCCTCCACGACCAAGCGCCGTGGATTTACCTCAATCAGCAGTACAGCGTGTACGGCGTCAGCGAGCGTCTCAAGTGGAAGGCCCGTACTGACGAACGCATCGACGCATACGCCATCTCTCCGAAGTAGATGAGTTTGCAATCGATGGGGTGTTCATAGATGTCGATGGGACGATTCCTGCTCCGCCGGAGCGTGCAAGGAATCTTCGTCATCTGGGGGGTCGTGACCGTGGTGTTTCTGCTTCGGTTCGTTACGCCCGGTAATCCGATTACGGTCATCGCCCCCTTGGATGCAAGTCCGGAGTTAAAACGCCAAATTGCGGTCGAACTCGGACTGAACCAACCGCTGTACGTTCAGTACGGCGAGTACATCTGGAACCTCCTCCACGGAGACATGGGCTACTCGTTCATCTCGGGAACGCAGGCCAGCACGCGCATCTTCGCTCGCCTTCCGGCGACCGTCGAGCTAGCGGTTGCATCGAGCATCGTCGCCATCGTGCTCTCGATTCCACTGGGCGTCATCAGCGCGACGCGACGACACGACCCGGTGGATTACGCCGCGACGACGTTCTCGCTCGCGGGTATCAGCACCCCGAACTTCTGGCTCGGAATCATGCTTGTAATGCTCCTCGCCGTCGCGGGGCCGTTCCCGACGAGCCACCGCGGTATCGGATTCGTTCCCGCGGTGGAGATGCTGGTATCGCAGGGAAGCATGAACGGGCTCGTGACGTGGGCGAAACACATCTTCCTCCCGGCGATAACGCTGGGGACGTACTTCACCGCGCTCATCACGCGGCTCACGCGGAGCGGCATGCTCGACGAACTCGGGAAGACGTACATCCGTGCGTCGCGGGCGAAGGGACTCCCGGAGACGCTGGTGCGATACAAACACGCGCTCCGAAACACCCTCATTCCCGTCATCACCGTTCTCGGCCTACAGTTGGGAACGCTCATCGGCGGCGCGGTTATCACCGAATCGGTGTTCGCGTGGCCGGGACTGGGAACGCTGGTCATCACGTCCATCAACGCCCGCGACTGGCCGCTGATTCAGGGGTCGCTCATCGTCATCGGGACCGGGTTCGTCCTCGTTAACATCTTCGTGGACTTCCTGTACGCGTACATCAACCCGCAGGTGGTCTACGAATGATGGACGACATTCGGGACGCCATCGGAAAGGCGCTCGGACGGGGGTTCTCCCCGCGAACGCTTCGCAACCTCAAGCGCGAATATCGAAACAGCCTGCTGGCGAAGATCGGTATCGTCGTCCTCATAGCTGTGGTACTCATCGCGGCGTTCGCCCCGGTGATAGCCCCGCACAACCCGAACCGGCAGGATTTGGACAACTCGAAACTGCCGCCGTTGGGATTCAGCAAGAAGACGACGCAGACGGGCTCGCAGATGGTCGATGGCGAGATCAAGATAACGAACAACACGACGTACGTGAAGGCCCAGCCGTCACATCCGCTCGGAACCGACCAACTCGGGCGCGACATGCTGTCACGGGTGATTTACGGCGCGAGGACGTCGCTCCTCGTCGGACTCTTCGGGACGCTGTTGGCGATGCTCATCGGCGTGACCGTCGGTCTGGTCGCCGGATACTACGGCGAACTCGTTGACGACGCGCTGATGCGGAGCGCGGACATCATGCTCGCGTTCCCGTCGCTGGTGTTAGCGATAGCGCTGGTCGGCATGTTCAGACAGTCGGTCATCTGGATCCCCGACCCGCTCGTCGCCAGCGGCGTCGTGTCGGGAATGCCCGGGAAAATAGGGATTCCGGGAACTATCGTTATCGTCGTCGCGCTCGTGAACTGGGTCTGGTTCGCCCGCGTCTCGCGCGGCGAGGCCCTGACGGTGGTCGGCGAGGAGTACGTCAAAGCATCCCGGTCGGTCGGTGCGAGGGACACGTTCATCCTCCGAAAGCACATCCTGCCGAACAGCGTGACGCCGATCATCGTGCTCGCGACGATTCAGATCGCGGCCATCATCCTCCTCGAAAGCTCGCTCTCGTACCTCGGATTCTCCGGGGTGAACCTCTCGTGGGGATTCGACATCGCACAGGGGAAGGACTACCTCGCCACGTCGTGGTGGATTTCGACGGTTCCGGGGCTGGCAATCGTCATCACCGTCATCGGCATCAACCTTGTCGGTGATTGGTTGCGCGACGCACTCGATCCCGGCATCGAAGGCGAAGGAGGTGGCGTATGAGCGATCTGCTTCGCGTGCGCGACCTCTCGACCCGCTTTTTCACCGAGAAGGGGCAGGTCAACGCCTGTGAGTCCATCAGCTTCGACGTCCGGGAGGAGGAAGTGTTCGGCGTGGTCGGCGAGTCCGGGTCGGGAAAGAGCGTCGCAGCGCTCTCCATCATCGACCTCGTGGAGTCGCCGGGCAAAATCACGTCGGGAGAAGTGTGGTACCGAAACGCCACGCTCGCCGGAGAAGTCGAAGACAACCGTCCTGAAGCGGTCGATGGCGAGTTCGTGGACATCCGCCAGTTGACGACGCGCGAACGCCGCGCCCTGCGCGGCCCGTCGTTCAGCATGATCTTCCAAGACCCGATGAGCAGTCTGAACCCGTCGATAACCGTCGGTGAGCAGATAGCCGAAGCCGTCGAAGTCCAACAGCGGGCGAAATCCAACCCGCGTTCGACGCGTTCGCGGACGCAGGGCTACGGACTGGGGAGCCTCGTCGCGGGGACGATCTTCCCGTCCCAAAGCTACGTCAGCGAACCGAGTCGCGCGAAGGCCATCGAACTACTGGAGCAGGTGGGCATTCCCGACCCGGCCGAGCGCGCAGACGAGTACCCCCACCAGTTCTCGGGCGGGATGCTCCAGCGGGCGATGATCGCCCAAGCGCTCGCCGGGGAACCGGACCTGCTCATCGCGGACGAACCGACGACGGCGCTCGACGTGACGATTCAGGCCCAAATCCTCGACCTGCTGCGCGACTTGCAGGACGAGACGGGCATGAGCATCATGCTCATCACGCACAACCTCGGCGTCGTCGCGCGGATGTGTGACCGAGTCGGCGTGATGTACGCCGGTGAGTTGGTCGAACACGGCACCCTCGAAGACGTGTTCGACACCCCGGTCCATCCGTACACGCAAGGGTTGCTCGGGTCGCTTCCTGACTTGGAAGACCCCGCGCCGCGCCTGCAACCCATCGAGGGGAACGTCCCCGACCTGATAGATTCGGAGATGGAGAACCGCTGTTACTTCGCCGACCGCTGCCCGAAGGCGATGGAGGAGTGTCTCTCCCACCCGGCGATGCACGACGCGGGCGGAAGCATCGAACACGAAGCGCGCTGCGTCCTTGCCGAAACCGAGTACGACGAGGCGCGTGCGCTCTCGGCGGACTACTTCGAGGACGCTCAAACGGAGAAGAAACGATGACCGACCACCTCGTTCGCGTCGAAGAACTGCAGAAGTACTACTTCGAACAGAACACCCTGACCGACCGCATCCTCGGCCGCGAGCCGAAAAGCGTGAAAGCGGTCGACGGCATCTCGTTCGCCATCGAGGAGGGCGAGACGTTGGGGCTGGTCGGCGAATCCGGGTGTGGCAAGTCCACGACCGGGGAAACCCTGTTGAGCCTCCGCGATGCGACGGACGGGAAGGTCGTCTTCGACGGCCGGAACGTCTACGACATGGACGACCTGACGGAGTTCAGAAAGCGGGCGCAAGTCGTCTTTCAGGACCCGTTTTCCAGCCTCGACCCGCGGATGACCGCGGGCGAAATCATCCGCGAACCGCTCGACGTTCACAGCGTCGGGTCGCGTGAGGAGCGCCGCGAGCGCGCCCAAAGCCTCATGGACCGCGTCGGCCTGTCGGCGGGGCAGATAGACCGTTATCCGCACGAGTTCTCCGGCGGGCAGCGCCAGCGTATCGGTATCGCCCGCGCGCTCGCGCTCGAACCCGAGTTTATCGTGCTGGACGAACCCGTTTCGGCGCTGGACGTGTCCGTGCAGGCGCAAGTGTTGAACCTCCTGCAGGACTTGCAGAACGAACTGGGGCTGACCTACCTGTTCATCGCCCACGACCTCTCGGTGGTGCGCCACATCTCCGACCGCGTGGCGGTGATGTACCTCGGCGAAATCGTCGAACTCGGACCGGTGGACGAGATATTCTCCGACCCGCAGCATCCCTACACGAAGGCGCTGCTGGAGAGCGTGCCGCGCGCCGATACGAGCGAGCAGGAGCGCGACGTACACACGCTCTCGGGCGACGTGCCGTCGCCGCGTAATCCACCGTCGGGATGCCATTTCAGGACGCGGTGTCCGAACGTCATCCCGCCGGACGACATTCGGATTTCCCAACCCGCGTACCGCGAAGTGATGGACTACCGCGAACGCCTCGAATCGGGAGAACTCACCCTGAACGGCGTTCGGGAGTTGGCCGCCGGAGCGGAGAAAAAACCCGAAGAGGTGGACGACGAGGCGCTCGAAGCCGAGTTGTGGGACGAGTTGTTCGAGGAGGAGTTGGCGGGCGAAAACCGCGCGACCGTTTCGGAATCGTTCGACCGGTTCGTCGCCGGCGACCGGGACGGCGCTATCGCCGTGATGGCGGACCGGTTCGCGAGTATCTGTGAGCGGCAAAATCCGGTGCTCCAGAATCGTGCACATCCCGCGGCCTGCCACCTCTACGACCAACCGGTCCCGTCGAAATCCGAGCGTGAAACGGAGCGGGAAGTGGAATCCTCGGCGGACTGAACGACCGGTCACCACACGAGGAATTTTTTCACGCGACGAACGTTCGACTCTAGACGAAGACTTATAGCTGAAGAAGCACTACTGTATGAACCCCAATGGTCGCCCGTGAGTACGATTTTTGGCTGCTCGATTTGGACGGGACGCTCATCGACATCGACCCGTCCTACGTCCGCTCGGTGTTCGGGCGGGTGAGTGACCGACTCGGTTACGAGTTCACCGACTACGAATCCGAAATCATCTGGCACGGCCTCGGCGGGTCGCGCGACGCCCAACTCCGGAAGTGGGGACTCGACCCCGTGGAGTTCTGGGAGGCGTTTCACGCCATCGAGGACCCGCAAGTTCGCGCCCAAAACACCTTCCTCTACGACGACGCCGCGTTCGTCGCCGATCTCGACTGCCCGGTCGGATTGGTGACACACTGCCAACAGTTCCTCACCGACCCGGTGCTCGACGGCCTCGACATCCGCGACTGGTTCGACACCGTCGTCTGCTGTGACGAGCAACTGGGCTGGAAACCGGACCCCGCTCCGGTCGAACACGCGATGGCGCAACTCGACGTCGGACGGGGGGATCACGGCGTTCTCGCCGGAGACGGTTCGAGCGACATCGGCGCGGCGTGGAACGCGGGACTGGACGCAGTCCACGTCGAGCGCCACGACCCGACCCGCCGGAAACAGTGCGTCCTCGGGGATTACCGCGTGAACAGCTTCGACGAGCTATGGCCGAACGCCCGGCAGACCTTCGATAACACCGACTAACGTCGAATCGAGCGCCGCGACCAGTTCCTCGACGCCCTCTTTTTCCTCGCGATTCGGATTGGCGAGGATTCGGACCCGCTCCTCGCCGAGCGGAACGAAGCCGAGGTCGAGTTTTTCGGCGGTCGAGCGCAGGCCGAGTCCGGCGTCCGCCGCCCCCGACTCGACCTTTCTGGCCGGGCTTTCGTGGGCTTTCACCGTGAGGTCGAACCCGGATATCGATTCGACGAGGTCGCGGCGCGTGGTTCCGCGCTCCTCGGCGAGGTCGGCGACGGCGTTCCCGAGCGTGGTTCGGAGGCCGGAGTTCGTCCCGCGGTTGACGAATCGAAGGTCGCGGTCCACGAGGTCGGAAAGTCCCTCTATTTCGTCGGGGTTTCCGGCGGGAACGACCAGTCCCCATTCTCGGACGTAGGACGCGAGTTCGGTGCTCGCGTTGGCAGACGGCGATTCCGCATCATTCGCGGCTTCTCTGCCCGCACTTTCGGCGGAACGCGGTTCCGCCTCTCCGGTGACGACCGCGAAATCCGGCACGCCGTTTCGGAGGCGACGCAGGCCCTCACGGCTGCCGAACGGGAGATAGCGCGGCGAGTCGAGCGAATCGAGCAGTCGGGAGAGGGCGGGGTCGTCCTCGCCGACGCCGAGGATGGACGGCGGGCGAACCTCCGGCGAGAACAGTTGCACTGAAATCGCCTCGCCCTCCGCGAGGTACGCCGTGTCGGGATGCACCGTCACGACGCCGTCGGCTTCCACGAGGCTGGTCGTGGCTCCGCTCCCTTTGTCCACCGGGTAGGCGAGCGTGTGGCCGTGCTCGTCCTCGACCAAGCCGGTCGGCATGAGTCGCATTCGTCCCTCGCCGTAGCGCTCCTCGACGGCCATCCGGGCATCGACGGTCGCCGTGGTCGGGTCGGGCAGTCCGGCCGCTTCTCGGATGGCCGGCGCGACGAACGTTCGGAAGATGGTCAACGCCGAGACGGGATATCCCGGAAGCCCGACGTAGGCCGAGTCGGGGAACCGACCGACGAGCATCGGTTTGCCGGGTTTGACCGCGACGCCGTGAAGGAGGAGTTCGCCGCGCGATTCGATGACGCGGTAGATGACGTCCACCGCGCTCGCGCTGGTCGAACCGGAGGAGAGGACGAGGTCGCACTCCTCGGACGCCTCCAACAACAGGCGCTCCATCTCGTCGTAGTCGTCGCCGGCGTGGGGATACAGAACCGGTTCGCCGCCGGCTTCCTCGACGGCGGCGGCGACCGTGTAGCTGTTCACGTCGTATATCTGCCCCGCTTCGTCCGAGAGCGGGTTTCCGGGGCGAACCAACTCGTCGCCCGTCGAGATGATGCCGACGCGAGGGGTGCCACGGACGGGCACCTCGTCCGCGCCGAGCGCCGACAGCAGACCGATTTCGCGGGCGGTGAGCCGCGTTCCGGGACCGAGTGCTCGCTGGCCCGCAGCGATGTCCGCCCCGGCCAGCATGACGTGGTCGCCGGGCGTGACGGCGGTTCGGATTTCGACGCCCGGTCCGTCGTCGCGGTCCACGTAGTCGGTTCGCTCGACCATCACCACCGCGTCCGCGCCGGGCGGCATGACGGCCCCGGTGGAGATCTCGACGGCTTCGCCCTCGCCCACTTCCACGTCGGGTTCCGTCCCGGCGTGAACCTCCCCGACGAGGTCGAGGACGGCGGGGTCGACCTCGTCGGCCCCGAAGGTGTCCCGCGCTTTGACCGCGAAGCCGTCCATCGCCGCCCGGTCGAATCCCGGCACGTCACGGTCCGCGTCGAATCGCTCGGCCAGCACGCGTCCGTGTGCCTCCGTGAGCGATACCGACTCCGGTTCCGGCGTGAGGTCGAGCGATGAGATCGCCTCGCGTGCGTCCTCCGGTTCGGCGAGGTCGCGGAACTCCTTTCGTTCGGTCACGCGAATCCCCCCGCGGTGAGCGTGACGCTATCGGACGTGAGTCGTCCGATTGAAATCACGCCGACCACTCCCAGTTCGCGACCGCGACCGTCTCTCCTTCGGGAATCCCCTCGCGTTCTTCGGGCACCTCGACCCATCCGTCCGCCAGCGCGACGCTGGAGAGGACACCGGCCCCGCTGGCCCGCGTCGGGGTTGCGACGAGGTCGTCCCCCGTTCGGTCCAGCGTCACCCGGACGAACGACCGGATCCCGGGTTCGCTTCGGATTTTGCGACCGAGTCGGGCGCTTCCGGTCGGAAGGTCCTCCAAGGGGAGGTTGCCGACCCACTTCAGCGCGGGACGGAGGAACTGCATCGCGTTGACGATGCAGGCGACGGGGTAGCCGGGAAGCATCAGGACCGGCGTCCCCTCGACGACCGCGAGCGCGACCGGATGTCCCGGTTTCAGCGCGACGCCGTGGACGACGACCTCACCCAGCGAGGAGACGACTTCGGGGAGCAGGTCGCGTTCCCCCACGGAGGACCCGCCGGTCGTGACGACGATGTCGTGGTCGAGGGTCGACTCGATGGCCTCGCGGAGGCGCTCTTCGTCGTCGGTCACGACGTCGTGATAGGTCGCGCTCCCGCCCCATCGCTCGACCAAGCGGGAGACGGTGAGGCCGTTCGTCTCGATGACCTCTCCCGGTTCCGGGTCGGACTGCACCAACTCCTCGCCGGTCGGAATCACGGCGACGCGCGGCCGGTCGTACACCGTGGCCTCGCTCACACCGGCGGATTTCACCATGCCGAGGTCGGACGGTCGGAGGCGGTGTCCGGCCTCGTACAGCGATTGGCCGACTTCCACGTCGTCGCCGACCGGCGCGACGTTTTCGCCTTCGGCCACGGCGTCGAACACCTCGACTTCCTCGCCGAACTCGTCGGTTTCCTCCATCATCACCACGGCGTCGGCCCCGTCGGGGAGTTCGCTGCCGGTATGGACCCGCACCGCAGCGCCGGGTACTATCTCCTCCGCTCCTCGAAGGATTTCCGGCGACCGCCCGCTGGCCCCGAAGGTGTCCTGCGCCCGAACCGCGTAACCGTCCATCGCCGCCCGCGAGTAGTGGGGCACGTTTCGCGGCGCGCTGATCGACTCCGCGAGGACCCGACCGTCCGCTTCGAGGAGCGGGACGGAATCGGTTCGGTCGTGACCGTCGACGATGTCGCGCAACCGGTCGCGGGCGGCCGACACGCGCGTCGTTTCCTTGAACCCGGACTGCTTTCTGTCCGGTTGGTGGTCGCTCATACGAACACGTTCGAGACGGCGGGCAAAAAGGAAGCGGGGAACACTTATCGTCCCGCCAACAACATCGTCCCGCATGGCCCTCCTCGACCATCCGTTCGCCCTCGCGCTCGTCGGCATCGCCGCCCTGCTCGGCTGTGTGATGCTGTGGTACGGCGGGCGCGAACTCGTCCTCGCGTATCGGATCGTAACCAACGACCCCACCGACGTGATGTCGTTGGGCGACGGCGGTCCGGTCGAAGTGGAGGGGACGGCACAACCACAACACGGGACGCTCACGTCCCTGTTCACGGAAACGCCCTGTCTCGCCTACGAGTACGAAGTCGAAGAGGAGCGAAACTCGAAGAACGGTCGTCACTGGGAAACGGTCGACTCCGGGCGAAACCATACTCCGTTTCGCGTCGAAGATGGCACGGCGAGCGCGCTCGTGGACCCGCGTGCGGCCGACTTTCGCTTCAGCGACGAACGGTCCATCGACGTTCGCGGCGGGAAACGGCCTCCCGAACGCGTACAGGAGTTCATCCGGCAGAACGAGGACGTCGGGTCAGAGGAGAAAAGCCTCGACCTCAAACTGTTCGAGTTGAACACGGGAAAGGACAGAAAGTACATCGAGCGGCGACTCGACCCCGACGAGTCGGTCCACATCCTCGGCGAAGCGCGCTACGACGCGAGCGCCGGGAAGGAGGGGGGCGAGGTGAACGTCGTCATCGGCTACGGCGACGACACGCACTTCCTCATCTCCGATACGGACGAACGCGGTGCCGCGTGGCGGGTCGCGGCGAATGGACTTCCCTACGTGGTCGCCGGCGTCCTGTTTTTCGGCATCGGTGCGTTTGTCCTCGGGGTGTAAGACGACCAGCAAGACCGCACCCTTTTTCGGTCCTGCCTCCTAACACGGAACTATGTCAGCGCTGCGCGATGCGTTGCGAGAACTCCCGGACGCCGTGTTCGCGGACCTGTTGGAGAACGACGAGGCCTACCTCCTCGTTCTCGATATGCCCGGCGTCACCGAGGAAACTATCGACATCGACGTGACGAATGGCCGCCTCCGGATAGAAGCGCGGCGCGAAAAGGACGTTCCCGTCGAGTTCGACTACGTGAGCGAGGGGCGTCCGCTGTTCCTCGATGCCGAACTCCCGCTTCCGCCGGACGCCACCGGCGCGGGTGCGGAGGCCACGGTCGCACGTGGCGTCCTCGAAATCACCCTCCCGAAACAGGCGTCGGCTCCGGACGAGTCGGTCCCGGTCACGAGCCGCTAACGGCGGGTGGTCACACTGGCATTCCTCCGCGCATACCGTCGGTTCGTCGTCGTCGCATGGCACTTCCTGCCGCTGCTGCTGAGCTACGCCCGCGACCGGAATCGGTTCCTGTTCTTCGGATCGTCGCGCCGGGTGACGAGCGAGATGCGAATCGAACGGGCGGACACGCTCCTCGAATCCCTCCTCACGCTCGGCCCGACGTTCATCAAACTCGGGCAACTCCTCTCCACGCGTCCCGACGTCCTTCCGCCCGAGTACGTGGACGAACTTTCGAAACTGCAGGACGAGGTGCCGCCAGCGCCGTGGGCGGACGCGGAGCAGGTCATCGAGTCCCAACTCGGCCCCGTGGCGGACAACTTCGACGAGTTCGACACCGAGGCGATAAGCGGTGCGAGCCTCGGACAGGTGTACGACGCGCAAATCGACGGCGAGCAGGTCGCGGTGAAGGTCAGACGCCCCGGAATAGAGGACTTGGTCGAAGCCGACCTTCGAGTCATCCGTTGGTCGCTCCCGCTCATCATGCGGTTCATCGGGCAGGCACGCGCCTTCTCGCTGGAAAACCTCGCCGACGAGTTCGCCCGCACGATTCGCGAGGAGATGGATTACGACCGGGAGGCGGAGATGCTTGGCGAGATACGGGAGAACTTCGAGGACGACCCCGACATCGCCATCCCGAGCGTCATCGAGAGCCACTCAGGGTCGCGCGTACTCACGATGGAGTTCCTCGGCGGGACGAAGATAAACGACGTGCACGAACTGGACGAGGAGGGACTCGACCGCCACGAACTCGCTGAAACGCTCCAGCGGGCGTACCTCCAGATGATAATTCAGGACGGCGTGTTCCACGCCGACCCGCACCCCGGCAACCTCGCCGCCACCGACGACGGGCGCATCATCTTCTACGACTTCGGCATGAGCGGGCGGGTGGACGAGTTCATCCAACGCAAAATCGTGGACTTCTACATCGCGGTTGCGAACCAGGACATCGAAGGAATCCTCGACGCCCTCATCGAGATGGGAACCCTCAGCCCGGAGGCCGACCGGGCGACGATGGGGAGCGTGATGGAACTCGCCATCGAGGACGCGCGGGGCGAGGACATCGAAACCTACCGCGTCCAGCAGATCGTCTCGCAGGTCGAGGACACGATTTACGAGTTCCCGCTCCGCCTGCCGTCGAACCTCGCGCTCGTGCTTCGCGTGGCGACGGTCGTCGAAGGGGTCTGTGTGACCCTCGACCCCGAGTTCGACTTCATCGCGGTGGCGACGGAGTACCTCACCGACGAGGGGTACCGCGAGGAGTCCATCAAGAAGTACGTCTCCGAGACGGGCGACCAACTGCAAGCGTCGGCCCAGTCGCTCGTCCGGACGCCGCCGAAACTGGAGCGCACGCTCGACAAAATCGACCGTGACAACCTCTACGCCCGCGTCAGTATCGAGGACGACAACGACGTCTTCGACCTGCTGGCCAAACGCCTCATCTTCGGCATCCTCCTCGCATTCGGCGGGTTGACGACGGCGGTGCTGTACGCCGCGGAGGCGTTCCCCGCCGCCGCGGTGGCCGCTGTGATTTCCCTGTTCATCACCCTCTTGCTCTACCGCTCGTTCCGCAAGCGCCGTGGGATTCGGGCGACGCCGCAGTTCACGCGCCAGAACTTGCGGGAACGACGCCGGGAGTAAGTAAAACTACCAGCTCTGCTCCACAACCCTTTTGCGACCTCTGTTCATTCGTTTGAACAATGACGACGACCGCCCATCTCCGCCAACAAAGCACCGAGAGCCACTGGTGGATACTCCTCCTCCCGAGTCTGCTGTTGTCGGTTTCCGCCACGCTCGGCCTATCGGTTTCCGCGATTGCCTTCCGCCTCGAACCATCGAGTACCCTCTCGTACCTTCCGCCGGTGGTCGGACTCGTTCTCGCTCTCGCGTACTTCACCGCTCCCGCCGCCGTGGCGGTTGGAATCCACTTCGACCGACGGTACATCGCGTCGGTGTCCGAGTGGGAACCCCGGTCCGAGTACACGCTCCTCGGCCTCGCCATGTGGTTCGGTATCGGCATCCCGTTCGGTCTGCTGTATCTCTACCGCCGTCACAAGTACGTCGGGGTTCCCTGAGTCGAATTCACGATATCTAGTAATCGGGATGGTGACTACCTATCAATCACAACCCATACGTATTTATTCGAGAGCGTTCTGATATATAACATGAATGTGCCCTCTGTGCACCGATCTTCGAAATTTCGCCGACTCCTTTTGATTGGGTTTTCCGTAATCACGACGATTGCTTTGTCGCACGATTACGTGACAACAGAGGCGGTTTCAGACGCGTTTTTCGTCATCATCGGATCCGGTCTGTTGCTCGCGGTACTGGTGACTGTTCCCGTACTGCTGTTCGATCGTGGGCCGGGTTTGGACTGATAAAACGCGCTCTGATCAACGTGAAGTCGGTTTCTGCTCCCAGAATCCATACGCGGAAGTAACACCACCCCGGGAGTCCTGGATCGATCTATGTGCAGTTCGTAGTGTCCACCATCAATTCGGAGCTATTCAAAAGATCCCGCCAAGAAGAATTAGCACACCAACTCCTACCACGATGATATTAATGACCTGACTAAGAAGGACGCTCCAGTTTGCTGGCTCCACCTCATCCCACGGTGTTGTACTTCCAATCGAATCGATACGTTCACTCAACCGTGACAACTCATAGGCGTACCGGTATCCGAATACACCCACAACTAGGAGTATGAGTCCAAAGAGTGTTTTTTCAATCTCAATCATATTGAGTTATAGAACGTGGGTAATAAGGACTTTGTCGATGATTAGTATCATATTGTCACCTTTTAAATCGATAAGCGGCAGTGGGTACCTTCGGTATCTCCTTTCGACCTGTGCGCCGGTCGTGGTGCGAATCTCTCGGTAACGAAATTCCACTCCGAGGGGCCACTACCCGATGACAATCTCTACGAACCGCTATGAATAACCATCAACCATGATCGATCCCGAGAACGGTGAGGAAATACTCCATGTGTCGATTGACCTCTGGTATCCCGATTGCTGGGAGATCGAGGTAACGGAGCAAGTTGCGGTTGGGTTTCTCGGATACGGAATATATTCGACTGGAGATGATGTTGCGACACTCTTTACGATATACGCAGATGACCAGGAGACGATTGCAGAAGGAATCGAAGCTATGAACGCATCAAAACATGTCCACTCCGTGTCCGAGATGGCCCCTGGCTTCCAGCGAACAACCGTGCCGAAACCAGGGAACGTAGTGCGGGAACTCCTCGTTAATCACGACGGACGCAAGCAGATCAGCCAACCCCTGACGTCTCGAGGGTTCGTCTGTACTGGTCCGATCGATATCCGAGACGGACGCGAATATTGGTCACTTGCCACAAACCGTGACCGGGAGACGGTTCAGACGAAATTTGAACAAGTCCGCGAAGAAATGAATGCGGAGATCAACATTCGTGGCATGGAACAAAGAAGCCGTCAGCCCGCGACAAATGCGCTTCCTCTGGATCAACTCACGAAACGCCAGCTGGAAGTACTACAACTCGCCCGCAAAAGGGGATACTACGAACACCCGAAAGAAACATCGGCCCGTGAGCTAGCGAATGAATTGAACATTTCTACGTCTACCCTGCACGAACATCTCCACAAAGTTGAAGCGAAGTTGTTGGGACAAAACGGACTCACACGACTCTCGTAGGGGCTATTCTTCGAGGTTCGGATTAACTTTAGATGGTAGTATGCCTCTCGGTCGCAATCCAGAAGACCTGCTATGTCCGGCTCCCGGTTTAATGGTTCGCCAGTACCGTACCCATCTATGGAATTCGAACTGACAGAGACCCAACGGTCGCTTCGAGACGATGTTCGGGAGTTTGCAGAAACCGAAATTCGACCCGAAGTGAAACGGTTAGATCAGCAAGGCGAGTATCCCAGCCAAATTCTTGACGAACTCGGTAATCGTCGCCTCGCGGGATTGACGCTGCCTGAAGAATACAACGGACGTGGTGAAGGCCTCGTCGAACTCGCGCTGATGATCGAAGAACTTTCAGCTGCGTGTATGTCCGTAGCGAGTGCCCTTGGACTGCATATCGGCGTCGCGGCAGTCATCGAGCGCTTCGGCTCCGAGGAGCAACGTGACGCATTCCTTCCCGAGATGGCGACGTTTGAGACAGTCGGTGTGCTCGGGCAAAGCGAAGCCAACGCCGGGAGCAACAAATTGGAGATGGAAACAGCGGCCGAACGGCAGGGGGACGGATGGGTACTCAACGGTCACAAACAATGGGTAACGAACTTCTATGACGCGGATTACGTCCTCACGTACGCGAAGACCGGCCCCGATGAGGCCGCACCGCACAACATTAGCGCGTTTCTCGTGCCAACCGAAGAGTTCGATAGAGAGAACGACTGGGATACATTAGGCGCGAACAGCGTTAAATCGCCGCGCGTTTCCCTTTCAGACGTCCATGTTCCTGCTGATCGCCTCGTTGGCGAGAAAGGAGAGGGATACACCGAACGTGGTGAAATCCACACCGGTGTAAACGTCCCTGCCCGTGGTGTTGGTATCGCTCGTGCTGCGCTCGAAGACACAGTTTCGTACACGAGTTCAAGAGAGCAATACAGCCAGCATATCAGTGACTTCCAGGGCGTACGATGGGAGATCGGCGAGATGGCAGAACGTGTCGACACAGCTCGATTGCTCACACTTCGAGCAGCTGACTGCGCTGATCGGGGCCACGATGTAACACGCGAGTTTGCCATGGCGAAGATCAACGCAACGCAGGCCGCAGTCGACAATGCGAACAGAGCGGTTCAACTCCATGGCGGTCTCGGATACACTACCGGATATCACGTTGAACGCTACCTTCGTGATGCGAAACTCCTGACGATAGCTGGCGGTCCAAATGAGGGTCACAAAGACACGCTTGCAAAAGCTGTGATCGAGCGGGACGGAGAGTGATTCCGTATGCCGTTAGTTACAATTTCAGTGCTGGCGGGCAAGTCCGACGAGTATCGAAATACAGTCGCTGATGCGGCCAACACGGCTGTGCTCGATACGCTTGACTTCCCACCAGGTGACCGCTATCAACTTATTCAAGAACTCCCTTCGCAGGATTTCGAGTTACATGATCGAGACGGGGATCTCCCCAGAAAATGTGATGATCGTCATCACTGAGAATAGTGAAGAGGACTGGTCTTTCCGAGATGGTGTGGCCCAGTTTATAGCTGATAGCGAATCAGATTGAGAGCAAAATGTACCCTCTATAACTAACATACAGCCGGATTCCTTCCGGCGAACGTCCGAAGCAGAAGTGAACCAACCTCGGTACCCTCAATGAAATCTGTGGGTACAGTTACCGTCATCGAAGATACGTCTCAAGCGAATCAACGACGTGATCGACGAAGTCCTTCGTGACTCGGCCCTGCCACGCAACCAAATCTTCGATACGAGGGGAGTGGACTGCCCATGGAGAGACGAACGATTCGTACGGTACACCACCTGTTTTCCAGCTAGCAGACTCTAGGGGAATCGAATCACCGTACTCTTTCGTCGAGAGAGCGACAGCCACGTACTGCTCGTCGCCGAACGGATGCGATTCGTTGTTGACGATGAGCCACGGTCGTTGGCTATCGTCGCCCAGTTTGAACGGGTCCGAACTTCGAACCACATCGCCACGTTCCGGTTGCATCTAGTCGTCTCGCTCGCTTGGATGCGGTTCGTCCGGAGCGACTGCGTCCCACTCGTCGGGTTCGATCGCTCCGTCGTCTTGATCGAGCCGTTCCGTTATCGTGTGGAGGGCATATGCGTCTGCAACCCGATCGAGATCGTTCGTTATCGCCCAGTACTCCCCTCTGTGTCGGACGAGTTCGCGCTGTTTCAACCGCGAGAGGGCAGTCCCAACTGTGTTCGGATCCGCGTCGATACTGGTAGCGATTTCAGACCGAGTGAACGCTTTGTCCCGGTTTGTGTATAGATAGGCAAGTACCTGTTCGGGCACGCTCGGGCCATTTGGGAGGTTTCCAGCTTCGAACTCCTCGATACGAACGGGCATGCGCTGTACTTGGTGTGCCGACGTAATCAATGTACGGGCGTGCTGAAGCTGTGATCCAGTGGAGGGTCACTACCAACAGATACTCTCAATCAGTTGGCTGAAAATGGTAGAGGTTATCCATCGCTCGGCACTGTCTAGTTAAGAGATTCCGTTGTAAAGTGGCGTTTCAACGTCTCTACCATGAGTAGCTAACGAATCTCTTCGTCTCATCATGACTAGGTTTTCGGTGAAGCAATCGAATTCAGTCTTCTCACAGTGCAGTCGATCTAAATCTCAAAAATTAGTACGTATGACTAGTGCATAAATCCCCGCCAATTGTACCGCTGCCACTTGGTTTTCCTTATCTAGACAGTGCCCTCTCTGAAATTTGGTCGTTTTAGCGGATTGACTTCCTGTGGGCAGTATAAGCGGCAGTGGAAATAGCCACCATCACCCTCTCAGAGAAGCATATTTCGTCCGTTCGCACCACTCACCACTATGGGATGTGAACCGCTCGGGCAACGAGTTCCACCTCGGTGACTTTGATACAGGACCCTTCCACGTTGTGTGGGTCGTTCGAGGCGGTCGGCAGTGGATAGAAATATCGGTCATTCGATGGACGCGGATAGTCGTGTGGATGGACATCCGTGGTTTCGACCTGCCGAATCGGTGGCATAGATGGTTGAACTAAGCAGAGAGCCAAACCAGTTGCTTCGTTCCATACTGGTGGATTTCAATGAAGATCGGTCATATTTATTGTAACCACCAGTTACCGACTCAATTGTTACGATCAGGGAGTGTATAACGAAATATAGAACTGTATTTGATGCGGATGTAACATGCAAAAAAGACTTGGCGACCAAAACAAGTTTGATCGAAGAGGAATCGGGGAAGCCGAGCTCGCTACCGGCGTCATGGCCGATTCTTTCGACACATGGTGTGTAGACTCAAGTGACATGGGATACACGAACAGGGAGAACGTCTCTCTTGAGTCCTATGTCAACGCATCATCAGCCAGTATTAAATCGAGTTCACAGAAGTCCTCATCGGAGGTCGCGGTATGACATCAGACCGATTTGACAGGAGGGCCTACCTAGGGATGTTAGCAGCAGGTGGGCTTGCTGCTTTAGGAGTAGATCGGGGTATAGACAGTATCCAAGCCCAAACCACAGATCCTGGGGTAGTCGATCTTGGAGCGGCCGGTGAGTATACGATTCTAGCAAAATCGGGAATCTCTACCGTTCCGGATTCCGATGTGACCGGGAATATTGGAGTGAGTCCAGCCTCGTCGACTGCCATAACTGGCTTTTCATTGACGTTGGACTCATCGGGCGAATTCGCGACATCGAATCAAGTGAGTGGACAAGTATATGCGGCCGATTATGCGGAACCGACTCCGTCCAACCTGACCACGGCCGTGAACGATATGGAATCCGCATACACCGAAGTCGCTGGACGCGGACCTCCGGACTTTAACGAGTTGAACGGCGGAAATATCGGAGGTTTGGTACTTCCCCCGGGGATCTACCACTGGAGCACAGACGTGTCGATAAGTGAGGATATAACGCTCGTGGGAGGCCCGGATGATACCTGGGTCTTCCAGATAGATGGCAACCTTACCACGGCTAGCGGGACGAATGTCATCTTGAGTGGCGGCGTCCAAGTCAATAACATCGTCTGGCAGGTTGCTGGCGGTGCCGGTGTGGAGCTCGGAACGGACTCACAATTTGCGGGAATTGTGATGACTCAAACGAAAATAGATGTGCTTACCAATGCGTTAGTGAACGGCTGCCTGTACGCACAGACTGCTGTCAATCTCCAGATGGCAACAGTCACAGGTTGTGAATCTAACGAGCCAACCACAACCACGACCACGGACACCACCACCACGGACACCACCACGACCACAGACACCACCACCACCCCGACAACAACCACGGACACGACAACGACCACGGACACCACCACCACCCCGACAACAACCACGGACACGACAACAACCACGGACACCACCACCACCACGGACACCACCACCACCCCGACCACGACCACGGACACCACCACAACCACGGACACCACCACCACCCCGACAACAACCACGGACACCACCACAACTACGGACACCACCACCACACCGACCACCACCACGGACACACCGACCACCACCACGGACACACCGACCACCACCACTAAAAAGCATCACAAGCACCGCAAAAAGCACCGGAAGCACCGTAAAAAGCACCGGAAGCACCGTAAAAGGCACCGGAAGCACCGGAAGCACCGGAAGCACCGCAAAAAGCACCGGAAAGACTGCAAAAAGCATCGGAAGCACCGCAAAAAGCACCAGAAGAAACACGGAAAAAAGCATCGGAAAGACTGCAAAAAGAAAGACCGGAAGAAAAAGCGACCCGACGACAACTGTGAGGACAACAACACTAAATAGCTAATCGGTGAAGGGTTCAATAGAATTTTTCACACTGTGCTGTTGGTACTCCCCGGATTATCTCCGCGTTCATCGATCTAGTGCTTTTCTCAACCGAGAACTGCTCAGCGAGACGTTGGAGACCGCGAATTGTGCATGGAGCGCGTGTTCGGATGCAGTGATCCGCCGTCTTTTCCTGCTGATTATTCCACTGTCGTCGTGCCGCGCGGCGTGGCATGATGCATACAATGGGACTAGTGAATGTTATTGCCAAAACCTGTATGAGTGGTCATCAATCGAACGAGTACCGCTGTCGTCGAAACCGTTGCCCAGGCAGCACACTGCGACCAGCAGGAGCTCAGTCCACTCAATGAGTGGATTGATCCTGACGCCTTCGATGCGATGATTGCACCCCCACTGGCACGGAACACCGATACGACCGCGTCGATCTCCTTCACCTACACTGACTACTCCGTCACTGTCCACAGCACTGGCTCCGTTCACGTTGCTCCCGCCTAAGAACCCCTGCTGCTAGTGCACCGAAAACTAATCCTCCGCAGTCGTATCGGGGTCTTGTCGCGGTGGTAGTCCCGTCGCCATCAGTCGTCGGGCGATCACCACAATCCCATTGTCGAACCCCCGCCCAAACACCGCCTTTTCCGTCTCAACCCCACCAGTGTCCGTCTCATGCACCGAACTCACGAGAATCGTGTTCTTGTCGATCAATAGTAGCCGACTGATCGTCGTATCGTCGGTTGCCTCAAGCGGTGAACTGTGCAACCACTCTAACCCGGAGACGAACACTTCTGCATCGGGCAGTGCCTCTGCAATTTGCTTGCGGAGTTCCTCGGTTTGGGTGCCAACCAGCACATCAAGACCCGTATCGAGCGCCTCTTGGAGCTGTTCAAGTAACCCGTCAGTAATAACCTCGTCCCGCCCGACGATGAGCACGATCTCTCTCCCGGCGGCATCGATGAGTTGTTGAGTCCGATTCGAAATCGCAGTGGTCCCTGAGAGTGCCCAGACTTCGTGCGTGATTTCCTCATCCCCATCCGGAATCGCGGGTTCAATATTGTCTATCGCCTCGATGAGTGTGTCCGTCCGTGATTCATACTCCTGACGCAACGTCTCTGCGGCTTCCTCGATCGGTACGGCGCGAAATTGTTGAGGATTCGAATGCTGGATCTCGACGAGGCCCTTGGTTTCTAACACGCGAATTGCATCATACACGCGTGTTCGCGGAACCTCGGAGGTCTCGTTGATTTCTTTAGCTGTCCCCTTTGGCAGGCGTGCTAAGGCGACAAAGCAGCGTGCTTCGTACTCCTTTAACCCGAGTTGTTGGAGCAGTTCGATCGATCGTTGTTGATTAGATAGCTCGTTCATGGGTCCCAACCATCTGTTTGCTGATACCGGTGCTGGTCACACCGTTTTGTCGTCGCCTGTCGGTCAGCTGGTGTCTGGCCCAGCGAACGTGATCGACAGGTCGATTCACTATCAGTACATTTTATTTCTCCACACGTATCAAAGGCACTCATCCCCACACTGGCAGATTGCTCCTTCACCAGCCTGTATACCATTCACTCAGATAATCACAGGGGCACAATCATGAAAACGCAATTTATCGCAGTACGATTGCTGATTTCACACCACCAATCGAGGTCGGTTCGATGGAATCTGTAGTGAGAGATATAAATTTCTGCATCTACTAGATAGATACTTGATCAGTAACTCACATAATCACAGTAGGGTTATACAGGGCTAGCGCGAAGGACAAAGTGGTACGGAGTTCGACTGGGTCCCAACCACTCGCCACTCCGTGCCCAGACTGCCACGTCTGTGGCAGTTTTCGAATGAATTTAATCGGGTGGCTCACCAGCGAAACCTCCACTGTGATTCTCCGCGAGTGTTGTAACAAGCGCCTCGATGTCGTCGAATTGTGATCCCTTTGTCACCTCTCCCGTCTCTTGATTCCAGTCGATGAGCCCGTGATCTTCTAGTCGGGGAAGGTGGCTATGGTGCATCGCAATTGCGTGCTCCCGAACGCCGCCGTCTGCCTCCACTGGGTCTGAAGAGACAGTGGGGATATTGTATGGTGATTCCTCTGTGAGTGCAAGGAGGAGTCGCCGTCGATGTCCGTTCGAAAGTACTGAAAGCTGATCATCGAGCATCATGAGTTTCACCTCGTTAAGACAGTGCAGAGGATTAAACACCGCATATTTTACGAGTGAGTAGTTGTGTGAGTAACTGAGTGAATGCATTAGAACGGCTTTATCAGGAGAATTCACTCCATTTCTCACGCACTATTTACGCTCACCTATTGTACCCTTCAGTATGAGCCGACCATTGGATAACGTGGATCGGGGCATTCCTATTGAATATTTGGTGTATAAGCGGTAGTGGATTGACTCCAGGTGATCTTTAGTATGATTCAATTCGTTTATGGAAATATGTCCAGTGTGATTCCCGACCGAGTGCGCAGAATGTATAATCCAGATATTCGTATAGTGACGATTATCTTAATAGGTGCTCTATACTATTTGATGGTTCTTCTCTCTAATCAGGATTTCACAAATCCATATTATAATATTGGGCAGATAGTGACTGTTTTCACTATCATATCTTCAGTAGCTACCATCGCTTACGAACGGAGAGCTCGCCTTTAGGGAACATGGAGATCGACCAACGAATCGCCTGGGTACCGTCCGAGTAGGTGAGTTTGGCGTTCCTCATTGTTGCATTCGATGAGGGCCCCTCGACGATCGCCGGTTTCGGTGCATGCTTACCCTCCCTACGCGCGTTCCCCAGCGCCATATCTCGTCAATCAACGTTGCCGATATTATCACCATTCAGGTCGACGAGTGCGGCGCTCTCTTCCCACAGCGTTCGCTGCAATTTCTCGTCGTAGGACATTGGATGAGTGTGGCTGATCTCTCTTCCATCGATGAACTGTCCAGAGACGTTCTCAAAATCCGGACCGGTGACGAGCCGTGCCAGATCATGCCCGCTCTCAGCAGGGCTTCTCACTGCTGGCAGCACCCGAAATGCTGGTAACACTGTATTCCACAGAAATTTCATCATCTGACCGTAATCACGAGCCAACCCCGTCCCAGGCATCAGTCCCGGACTGAAGACGTTCGAGGTTATCGGCGCGTCAGGGGAACTCAAACCGGCGGAACGAAGACGGTGGTCAAGTTCGTAAGCAGTAAGCACGTTCGCTAGCTTCGACGTTGCATACCGCTGTGATCCGACCTTGCTTGGATCTGTATCTGAAGTATCCTCGGGAACTGCTAGCTCACGTAGATTTTCGAAATCCGTTCGTGGAGGGGACATCCCGAGAGCATGTTCCCAAAACCCCATCCCTTGGGAACCGGCGCCAGCGAGAAACACGAACCGCCCAGGTGATCGAATCCGAGAGAGGAGAAGATTGACTAGTAAGAAGTGACCGAGGTGATTGACGGCGTAGGTTATTTCGAATCCGTCGTCGGTGTAAACGGTTCCACTCACCTGTAGAGTAGCAGCGATACAAACAACTGCATGAAGTGGAGGAATTTCTCCAGAATCGATGTCCTGATGGAGTCGGTTAGCAAATCTGTGAACGGAATCAAGGGAGGCAAGATCGAGCTGCATTGTGGTTGTAAGCGTGCTACCAGTCTCAGATCGTAGCTTCCTTGCTGCTTTGTCGGTCCGCTGTTCGTTGTGTGACGCAAGAATCACGTGCCACGAAGGATTTGCTCGGATTAGAGCCTTTGCACATCCAAATCCGAGTCCGGACGTGGCTCCAGTGATGACAACAGATCTACTAGCTTTTTGTTGAGTGGATGCCATGGTCGATTCAGATTCGATAGTATGCTACCGGACTGTAAGGTATTTATTAATAAATGTTCTGACCATTATCCCCCATATTTTCAGCAACGCGGTGAAGGAGTCGTGTTAGTCGGGCGACTTCAGTATGGGAGAATCCATGAAGAAACTGTTCGGTGAAGGCTTCTGGCCACGGAACACCATCATGTTTGAGGAAGGCATCGCCGAGCACTCGGTCGCACTGCTAAAGGATACCGAGGAGCTTACGACCTCTGAGCGGGCTGGAGGGCTGGCAGGATATGTATGATCTGCGTGTAAACGGAGGGATGACTGTCAATCAGGGTAACTCGTGTCTGGAGACAGTGAAGAGAGAATGCTACTAACCGGACAATCCCGACGCCAGGTTTTCCGCACGATTGCTGCGACCTCATACCGCGAGTGGTCTTCCTACGGTGAGACGCCGCTGTAGTCTCAACTTCAGCGGTTCGGAGTTTGACCGATCTACAAACGGGCTCTCAAAATACCAGAGGTCGGAAGTCAGAATAAAACCCTGTTCGAATCAAACTGGATTGGGCCGAGAATAGAGTCTCGAAATCAGGCAGTATAGCGAAAAATATCGAGTTACAGAACAGCGCAACCGCTCACAAGTAGGAGAATACGGGGATTCACTCATCAATATGGTGGGTCGAGAACATTCGCGATCGTGTCCACACAGCCGTTCGCCGTGATCACTGGCCACGGCCGCGTTCGGCCCTCCTCTGGGCCGTAGTCATCGTATTTCTCGTAGACGAGGATCTTCATCATGAAGTCTACAATCCGCCAGACATTGTAGAGCAGCGTCGAAAACATGAATGCGAAACACCGCATCCGGAAATCGGTCGATGCGATCGATGGCAGGAATCGCTTGATGGACTTGTACTCGTTCTCGATATCCCAACGCTGCGAATACCGATCCGTGAGACCCATCGCGTCGTCCGATGAGACGTCATCACGATTCGTGACGAAGACGGCATAGCTTCCCTCCGGGCCTTCGGTCGCCTCGAAGGAGCCGAACACGAGCGCCCAGACCATCGCTGGAACCTGAAACTTGCCGTCGCGTTCGACCACGCCGACTGCCTCGGCGTGGTCTTCGAGTGCAGTCGAAGGAAAGAGCGTAGTGAGTCGCCGTTCAATCCGACGTGAGGAGGGTTTTGAAGGCATTGACACCTGCCCTTCCTCATTCCCCTCACGAACCAACTTCGATACCAGCCGCAGTCATGCGGTTTGCCTCTTAGATAAAGACGGATGTGCCTGAAGTGTTAGGGCTATATATGAATGACACGCATCGGTTAGTACTCCTACTAATGGCACTGCCTAGATGAGGAAAACCAAGCGATAGCAGTACGATTGTCGAAGTTTAACCCACCGATCGTAGATGGCTGATTTTAGAAAATATAAAATGAATTGTATGCGTGCCACCATCTATATACTACTATGAGACATAAAGGGGTAACAACGTTGAGACAGCGCTTAAAATACGCCGGCAGGAAGCTCATAGAATGAAAGTAATCGAGACGGATATCGAAATCCATGCTTCAGTAGAGGTCGTCTGGGACGTTCTCACCGATTTCGGAAAGTACGCCGAATGGAACCCGTTTATCACCGAAGCGAGCGGGGAAATCCGCCGCGGCGAACAACTGAAAATTCACATCGAACCACCAGGAGCAAGAGGCATGACGTTCCGTCCAACAGTGCTCACTGCCGAGCGTGGCAGGCGCTTGGAGTGGCTCGGCCGGTTGCTCGTTCCGAAGATTTTTGATGGCCACCATCAACTTCGTATTCATCCGCTTGACACCGATCGCGTACGATTCGCCCAGCGTGAGGAATTTTCTGGCCTGCTGGTTCCGGTGTTCTTGAACGAAGAAGCCACTGCGCAGGGATTCAGGGAGATGAACGAAGCGCTCAAAGAGCGAGCTGAAGCACTGACCCGCGCTTGAGACCTGATCGAATCCTCCGACTTGTGGGGATCGCTGTTTTTCCGGAGCGACCACAGCGTACCTTCATCTCGATGGGTCGCTCTGGCTCTACGTGCTCTTGTTCTTCGCGAGAACAAATTCGTGAGATTTTGGAGACGATTTCCGCATTGGTGGAGAGTGAAGATATCGCTCACTCGTGCTGTACGCCGTAACCCAACCACCGCACGTCGATATCGATGGGGTGGTTCTGAACGTTTGGACGCCAAGGTAGACCAAGTACGCTGCACCGACCAATTTGACGATTCCACTCACTCTCTCCGTTCTCAGATATGCACGGCGAACCGGGACGCTCTTGTGGAATAATCTCGTCGCGACGCTTGCGTTGAGCTCGCGGCTAATCGGGCTGCGAGCACTTGAGACGGTTGGGTTTCGTACTCCTCGAATAACCTTCGAAAAACCCGAGTTTGAGTACGTCGCAAAGCCCTGCTACATCTGGCACGGTGACCCCGAACTGAACGGGGAGGGAGAGTTCTATCAAGAGCGAATCCACACGGAACCCATCGATTACAAGTACTACGCCATCAACGATGGAACGCGAGTTCAGACGGCGGCCAAGCGCGTTACATCAAAGCTCCACGGCCCCAAGCGATTCCTGAATCAGATACGTCCCAGACCGACGCTTACGCGACGCCTTCGCCGCCTCGTCACCCGACTTAATCTTCGTGGCGTCGGGATCGACTTAGTCAAAGATGACGAGGACCGGTTCTGGGCCGTAGACGTCAATCTCGCCGCAGGGTACCGGGACAGCGGGTTAGAACCGGCCCTCTACAAGTCGATTCGTGAATGTCTGCCCGACCGGTAATCTGAGAGCCACTTTTCGAACTAGTACTGAGAAGAGGGTTTCTGTTGAATCCACGTTCTATAGTCAACAGGAAGCCGGGCTTTTACTCCATACTCTCGTAAGTGGAAAGTGAGTCAGTCTCGGTAGCCCCGAATAGATCTGTATGTAGTTCGCATTGCGAGTGAGCCATCAACCTATTTTGGAACGTTAGTCTCATTTATCGTCTGTTTCACTTAGACACCTGAATCGGCTGTATAATTATATATACAAGCTCATATAGGTAAATAACTTCAGTATCGCTATTTATTTTCAATTTAATCTTATTTAGCTTATAAAATGGTTGTTCCAAGTGATAGGGATGATAGTGGCCGAGTACGGTGTTGCCAACGTCGAACGAAATTGCTAGGGTGATACCAACCGAACCACCAATATTCGATATTCGGGGGATTACCTGATAGGGCTTGAGCCCGTAGTAACCACATGGCGAGTCTCCGTCTCGGTTCGCTGTTCGGCATCCCGATCAGACTAGGCATTTCGTTCTTGTTGATCCTCCCACTGCTGGCCTACCTCATCGGTTCGCAGGTTGGCCTCACAGTGAACTTGATCAACGGGGTCTTCGGGACCCCACTCGATCCTGAACCGCTTACCGCGGGGTTGCTCCCCTGGCTCTTGGGGGTAGGCGCTGCACTCGGCCTCTTCGCCAGCGTTCTCCTGCACGAACTGGGTCATTCACTCGTAGCACGCCGGTACGGTCTTGAGACTGAATCGATCACGTTGTGGTTCTTGGGCGGTCTCGCACAGTTTGCGGAGTTGCCTGACGACTGGCGCCAGGAGTTCGCGATCGCCATCGCCGGCCCGGTCGTTAGCGTTGCACTTGGGGTCCTGTTCTACGGGTCGTTCGAACTACTCGCTGGCAGGCTCCCCGCAGTTCGGTTCGTGATCGGCTACTTAGCGGTGCTCAATGTGGTGCTCGCGGCGTTCAATATGCTTCCCGGATTCCCGATGGATGGTGGGCGAGTCCTCCGTGCGGTGCTCTCGCGCAACCGGTCGCGCCTGCAGGCAACCCGCATCGCCGCTGCCGTCGGAAAGGGGTTCGCGTTCCTACTTGGAATCGCTGGGGTCGTTACGTTCAACCTGTTTTGGATCCTCATCGCCTTCTTCATCTATATCGCCGCAACGAGCGAGACCAACCAGGAGGTAATGCAGGCGGCCTTTGAGGGACTGACCGTCAGGGAGATAATGACGCCGGCGGTCGAACTCGATACGGTGGCACCCGAGACGTCGATCGATACCTTGCTTGACCGGATGGTCCGCGAACGTCACACCGGGTATCCGGTCGTCGACAACGATGATCTCGTCGGCATCGTCACGCTCGAAGACGTCCAAGAACGGGAATCTGATCGCCGAGATGATGCGACAGTCGATGACATCATGTCGACAGATCTGGTGACGGTCCGACCCGGTGGCGAGGCGGCGAATGCGCTCACGACCCTCCAGCAGGAGGATATCGGTCGGCTTCTCGTAACCGAAGGCGATGGCTCGCTCGCGGGTCTGATCTCGCGGACAGACCTGATGACGGTCCTCGAAATCACCCAGACCAGTCAATCGACGGCCGCCACCTCACCGACGATCGAACGCTGAGTATGATTCATTGAGAGGGAGTTTCAACTCAAAGGCGGAGTATCGACCTGGTTGGTGAATACGTGATTCAAAGCATCGAAGATACCCATAATCCCTTGGTCGGTCGTCTTCACCCGAGTTCCTTGAACGTGTTATTGATCACGATGGGGTATTTCGGGACAAGAGTTACTCTGTGATTTCCTGCGTGAGGATTTCGCGAAGAGAGCGAGAGACTGTGGAACCGGCGTAGTGGGTCGGGTCAAACGGACTTTTACTCATGTGCAACGCACAATGGATAATCGGGGTCGTTCGTCATCACGGAGACGTGGGGCACAGTAATTCCGCTGCCGAAGATGCAACCGTAGTGTGGTGTGTCCACATCTGCTTAGTGCAACATGGAGAAGTAGACACTCTCTAGGAATGACGCTGTAGTCCACACACAATCGCTTTGTAATCACCGTTCTCGTGGGGTGTATTGTTGCAGTGAAAAATGAGAGTGGTCGTGATTTGCCGATTCCCATCTGGGAAATGACACGGGAAAATTCCTCATGCGGGATTTTACCGAATCGGTTTATGATATCTTGGGAGCGGAGGGTGAGTCAACCCCAATTCTTCTCAAACTGTTTGGCATAGCGGGGCCAGTACTCCTCGAAGTGATCGATGGCTTCCCAAATGTCCCAATCAACGGGCTTCTTATCTTTCGGATCACGAAAAAGGCGGTCCATATGAGTATATCCATGGGATGTATCAACAGAGCGATATCGATACTACTCTCTGTTGCGGCGTCTTTGTAGTATACATTCACAGAAAAGTCGTCAGGGTCGAAGTAGTCTGAGGTCCCTCGGACCGCCATAAGATACGTTCGCCCCCGCCACGTCCCAAGGTTGTCCTCAAAATTCTGGGGTCCGGCCATTATTGAAATTCTCCTACATAAGCACATATCCCGTAACTATTTGGCTGTTGACCTCCTAAGTCATCATAGAACCAGAGGACAACCCTTCACTGGAGTTGGTCGAGATACCTATGAAAGTCAGAAAACAACCGTGTGATGCCAGGGAAGGCGTATCGCTAGAACACCGCAGCCGGACGGGAACGGATTAGGATGAATCAGAAAACAAAGTTCATTCGGCGAGTAGCAGAAGCTGACTTCGACGATGTGCTGCTACTCTCCCGCTCGACCGCCGAAGAAGTGCTCACAGAAAAACGGATGGAGCTACTCACCGAGATAGCTACTGACGATCTCGAATCAATGCGAGATCTCGGTCGCCGCGTTGATCGAGATATCAGTATCGTCAAACGCGATCTTGACATCCTGTACGAGGCAGGAGTTGTCGAGTATGAGCAAAACGGTCGTGCAAAGCGACCAGTGCTTGCTCACAAGAACGTGTTCGTCAAACCCGTCGTGTTCGAAGGTGAGCCAATGGAGGACGCAACCAACCACACTGGCGAGATAGCTGCTGACTAAGGCGAATTTGAAGTTGTACTGTCGAATGGATTCGAGGAATCGAATACTTCCGCTAACCACCATTAGCGAAAGTGAAATCGATTGGAGCGCCATCCTCGCCGAAGCAAGCGTTCTTTCTCCGACCGATTCGCGCTTCATCGTCGGCGCCCGTTTCCCCACCGGTTCGACCATCGGTCACGACAGACAGTACGACCCGTCCAGAGAAATCCGTCCCGTCACCGCGATTGTTCTCTCAATTCCCTCCCTGCCACATTCCGTAGCTTTTCGACCGACCGCTTCCAACTCAGAGTATGAACATCGAACCCTTCGGCTTGGAACGCTGGTTCGCCGAATACGAACACGAGGCCGACATCATGCTGGCCGAGAGCGGCATTCGAAGTCTGGACGTCGACCGCTTCGATTTGGACCCCGGCGAACTGGGCTACGTCATCCCGACGAACGGGAACCCCGAATTTCGGGCTGAGGTCGGCGAGCGCTACGGCCGGAGCGAAGACGAAGTGTTGTTCACCTGCGGGACGCAGGAAGCGAACTTTCTAGCGTTCTTGAGCCTGTTGGACGACGACGGACGTGCGGTCGGCGGCGACGCCGCCTCCTCGTCCCGTGCGCAAAGTGCGCACGCCGTAGTCGTAACCCCGACCTACCAAGCGCTCCACGCGGTCCCCGAATCGATGGGAGAGGTGAACAGGGTGTCGCTCGAACCGCCGGAGTGGGAACTCGACGTGGACGCCGTCGCCGACGCGATTCGGGACGAGACGGACGTCATCGTCCTCAACAACCCGAACAACCCGACTGGGCGGTACCATCCGCAGGAGAAAGTCGAAGCCCTCTACGACCTCGCGGAGGACGCCGGGGCGTACCTGCTCTGTGACGAGGTGTACCGACTGCTCTCGCCCGACCCGGTGGACCCCGTCGCCAGCATGGGCGAGTACGGCATCAGCACGACGAGTCTCACGAAGGCCTACGGACTCGCCGGACTCAGATTCGGATGGCTCGTCGGGGCGGAGGAGGTCGTGAACGGCGCGTGGGAGTGGAAGGACTACACCACCATCTCGCCGGGCATCATCGACCAGCACGTCGCCCGGCAGGCGCTCGGCGAACACGAGGACGACATCCTCGCGGAGAACCGCGAGTTGGCGGCGAGCAACCGCGACCGAGTCCGCGAGTTCGTGGACGAATACGGGTTGGAGTGGTACGACCCTGTAGGCGTCAACGGTTTCGTTCGGATTTCGGACGGCTTCGAGGACGGCGAGGAATTCTGTCGCGGCGTGGTCGAGGAAGAGAGCGTCGTTCTCGCACCGGGGAACCTGTTCGGCTTCGACCGGTACTTCCGCATCGGGTTCGGACTCCCCGCCGAGGAGTTGGAGGACGGATTGGGGCGCGTCGAGTCGTTCCTCGACGGTCACGCGTAGTGACGGACGCGTTTCAGTAGTGTCCGGTTCGTTTCGGTGGTGTCCCGTCCGTTCACGTGACTCCGTCGGAGCAGGGTTTCGGTTAGCCGGTCGAACCGAACAATCGTGACGAGTGGAGGCGCTCGTTGAGCCATCCACCGATACTGCCACCCACCCTGCCGACCAGCGAGACGATGACGAGGAGGATGGTGACGGAGACGAGTGCGAACCCGCCCGCAACCACGAACCTCGACGCTGATTCTCCGACCGCATCGATTACGAGTGGGGAGTTCCATGCGTCGCTGAATCCGATCGCACTTTGCCAGAACACCACCGGCAATCCCCCGACGAATCCAGTTATCGTCCCCGCACGGGAACTCGTCGCTGGCCGTGGACAATAGGCGTATCCCGCAATCACGGACGCAATCAGTAGCGCGGATACCTCACTACCGCGGGGGAGCGTGTTCGGTGTGAGTATCCAGTTCAGCCACACCGTCGCGGGAATCGACGCGAGGCCGAGGAGGACCGCGAGACGAAACTGCTCGCTGGTCCCGTCGGTGACGAGATTTCGGAGCGAGAACATAGGAAAACAATTCCTGTAGGCTGTCTTAACACTATCGTCAAAGTAACGCACAGCAGAACGGCCACCTCGCGCCTGCATTCAGCATATTACGGCAGGGAAGTTCGAGGACGCTATCGTCGGGGTTACATCTCTTCGCTGGCTTCGAGATACGAATCGAGGAGCGGCGGGAAATCGCGACCGCGGAGGTAGCGCAGGCCGAAATCCTCGGCCCAGTTGATGATGCCGGTATCTTCGGTGACGACGCCGGCGTCCAGTTCGCGGGCGAGGATGAGCAGGTCGAAGTCCTCGCGGGAGTCCAAGACGCCGCGGCGGAGGGTCGAACGGTACTGGCTTCGCAAGTCGGAGATGAGCGCGCCCACGTCGGCGTGGCCGCCCTGCGAGGCCTCCCGGACGGCGTCTTCCGACACGCGGAGACCCTTGTCCACGCGCCCGCTCATCTCGTCGATGAACCGATAGACCAGTTCGGCGGGAATCATCACCTCGAAGCGGGCGGGATTCTTCTTGATGATCCACGTTTCGAGTTTCGAGAGGACGCTGTCGGAGACACCGCGGTCTTCGAGGATGGCCGTGAGTTCGTCGTGAACGGACGGGGGAATGTAACAGGAGATGTTGAGCGCGAGTTTCGCGGTGGCGATGGAGTCGAGAAGGCGCTCGATCGCGTCCTCCAACTCCTCCCCTTCGGATCGAATCTCCTCGGAGAGGAAGACGGACGTATCGAGGACGAACCGCTGTTTCAGCGGGTGTTCCGGCATGTATGGCGATTCGCGCCGCGGGATAAAAGCCCTTCCATGTTATTTGTTCACGTGGAACATGGCAGAACTCCTGAAAAACGTTTATCATTATCGATGACCAAGATATGGATGTCGTAGGAACCACGAGAACAAACCGGATGGCTTCCGTCGATTAGACGGAAACGCGGGGCAAACACCAAGTCGTCGGTCAAACGGCAACGAGGTCAACGCTCCGACGGAAAACCGAAGCGGCGCAGTAATCGTCCGCAAAGACGATCGTGAAGACCAAGTAACGGACGGCGTGAAAACGGCGTTCGCGAAACTGGTGGAAGCCAGCCACGGTCGTAGGCGTCGTGGAAAACGTTTCCCATCCGGGTTCTATTCGCGGTTCCTGTGCGTTCTTCGTTCCCACAATCCACGAGCGGACGCGACGCGTTTCCAAACGGTTTATACCGCCGGGAGGGCAATTCCGCGATATGGCGAAAGAGCAAAAGGAAGTCCGCGATCTTAAAGAAGGCAACTACCTGATGATGGACGACGCCGCGTGTGTCATCAAATCCTACAGCACGGCAAAACCCGGCAAACACGGCAGCGCGAAGGCGCGAATCGAGGGCAAAGGCGTTTTCGACGACAAGAAGCGAAGCCTGAGCCAGCCGGTCGACGCGAAGATCTGGGTCCCGATCATCAACCGCAAACAGGGACAGATCGTCAGCGTCGAGAGCGAAACCGTCGCGCAGGTCATGGACCTCGACACTTACGAAACCATCACCATCAAGACGCCCGAGGGAATGGACATCTCGCCCGACGACACCATCGAGTACCTCGAGATGGAAGAGCAGCGCAAGATCGTACGCTAAATGTTTCCCGGCGCGTCTACTGACCGCGGACAAGCGGACTTCGTGGTGGTGGGTGCGCCGCTCGACGTATCCACCACGTTTCAGCCCGGCACACGGTTCGGTCCCGACGAAATCCGTAAATTCGCACGGACCTTCGACGACTACGACCGCCGAACCGGGCAGTATTTTTCCGACTGTTCAGTCCACGACCACGGCGACGTGCACGCGTGGGACGACGCCGAAGAGTATCTGGAGTACCTCGAAGGCGTCGTCACCGACGTGGTTTGGGACGACGCCGTTCCCCTACTCCTCGGCGGAGAACACACCGTTACGGGGGCCGCCGTTCGCGCGACAAACCCCGACGTGTTCGTCTGCCTCGACGCTCACCTCGACCTGCGAGAGGAGTACGACGGCAACCCGTTGAGCCACGCGACCGTTACCCGACACGTCCTCGATGTCGCCGACGAAGCCGTGATTCTCGGCGCTCGAACCGGCAGTGAGGAGGAGTGGGAGCGCGCCGCGAAATCGGACGTAACCGTCGTGCCACCCGAAGACGTGGCCGACTGGACACCCGAGTTCGACGGGAGCGCGTATCTCAGCGTGGATATCGACGGCGCCGACCCCGCGTTCGCTCCCGGGACCGGCACGATGGAACCGTTCGGCCTCACCTCGCGGGAGATGCGCGATGTGGTGCACGACGTGACCGAAGCGGCGGACATCGTCGGTTTCGACGTCGTCGAGGTGAACGACCGCGACGACGGCCAAGCGGCCTCCCTCGGCGGAAAGCTGTTGCGCGAGTTCGTGTTCTCACACGCCGGAAAGACGGCCTGAGAATCGGATTCGAAACGACCACAAACGCCGGTTTTTCGAAGAACGGTGAACGAGTTCTGATCGCAGGGATTCCTCTCTCCGTCGATGGTGTCACCCTGAAAAGCGGAAGAGGCGCTGTTAGAGCGCGCGCCGTACTTTGCGCATGATACGTCGCCTGAACCGTCGTGGAAGACGTCGCCACGTAGACATGGCCTTACGGAACTTACTCATGGTTGAACACCTCTGTTGTCGCTTTTCCCCGGAATGGGGGTGTAAATATCGTTCGCACTCCGTCTTAACCGTGGTGGCAGACGGTCCGAAAGCCGGGGCTTACAAGCCGCCGGAACCACGAATGACGGGTATGAAACTCGCCGAACTCGTCCAGCGATACGACGACCGACTTCGAACCGACGATTTCGCCGACATCGACGCCAGCGCAAACGGACTGCAAGTCGGCCCGGACGACCCGGAATCCGTCGCCATCGAACGCGTCGCGTTCGCCGTGGACGCCGCCGAACGGACCATCGAGGAGGCCGTCGAATGGGGTGCGGACGCGTTGGTCGTCCACCACGGACTCTCGTGGGGCGGCATCGAACGCGTGACGGGCCGCGACTACCGACGACTCGCCCCGCTCATCAAGAACGACGTGGCGCTGTACGTCTCGCATCTCCCGCTCGACTCCCACCCAGAACTCGGCAACGCGGCGGGCATCGCCGACCTCCTCGGTCTCGAATCGCGGGAACCGTTCGGTCGGATGGGACCGGAACACATCGGCCAGCAGGGACACGGCGAACTCGGCATGGACGAACTGAGCGACCTGTTGGCGAGCGAACTCGACACCGGCGGGCAGGGGGTCCGGGAGTTCGACTTCGGCCCCGAGACGGTCGAACACGTCGCCATCGTCACGGGCAGCGGTGCGGACTGGTTGGACGAGGCCGTCGAAGTCGGCGCGGATGTGCTGATTACCGGCGAAGGGAAGGGAAAGGTCTACCACGAAGCGCGAGAAGCCGAATTGAACGTCGTCCTCGGGGGCCACTACGCGACGGAGACGTTCGGGGTGCAGTCGCTCGAATCCCTGAGTCAAGAGTGGGGAATGGTGACAACCTTCATCGACGCGCCAACCGGTCTGTAACTACTCACGTCGATACGCTGAATTTTCGCGATTCGTCATACGATTTCGTCGAAACAGGAGGTATTAAAAGGGGAGGCGACGAGGAAACGGACGTGTCCTGCGGGTATCAACGGCCCGAGAGGACCGCCGGAACCATCGAGGTCACGTTCCGGTCTCGCCGGACACGGGCCGCCGCCGACCGGCCCCGATAGCCGAACTTCGGTTACGGCTAATCGAAGCGTCTCTGGCCCTTGACCTCGCGTCACGCGCGCCCTCGTGGCAGTCGGCAACACAGTTTCTAACCGAGGCATTGAATCACCTGTAGCCGACACTGTGGCGTATGACCGACCACGATGAGCGCGGCGGCCACGATGAGGCCAATCACGACGACCACGGAAAACACGCGGGACACGAGCACCGCGTTCACCGCGAGGAGTTCCGCCACGACCCCATCGCCCACGCCGAAGTGCGTGCCGGGATGACCGTCGGCGAACTGGCCGACGAATACGGGAACGCGGGAGTCGGTGCAGCGAACATCCATAAAGCCGTGGACATCTACGCCGAGATGCTTTCCGACGACGTGACCACCTTCTTCGGACTCGCGGGCGCGATGGTCCCGACCGGAATGCGAAAAATCGTCGCCGACCTCATCCGCGACGGACACATCGACGCGCTGGTGACGACGGGCGCGAACCTCACCCACGACGCCATCGAGGGCATCGGCGGCAAGCACCATCACGGAAGGGCGTACCCTTCCTGCTCACACTCGCAAAAATCGCGTGAACATGGCCGCGATGAACAGGGTGGTAAATCCATGCGCGAACACGACGAACAACTGCGCGACGAGGAGGTGGACCGAATCTACAACGTCTATCTCCCGCAGGAACACTTCGCACTGTTCGAATCCCACCTCCGCTCCGAGGTGTTTCCGAACATCGAGGAGACCGTCACCATCCAGCGCCTGACGGAGGAACTCGGCCGCGCGAACGGCGAGGTGAACGAACGCGAGGGCGTCGAGGAGGACGCCGGAATCGCGGCGGCGGCCTACGAGAACGACGTTCCTGTCTACTGCCCCGCCGTACAGGACTCCGTCCTCGGATTGCAGGCGTGGATGTACTCCCAGACCTCCGACTTCCAGTTGGACGCGCTGACGGACATGACCCACCTCACGGACCTCGCGTTCGAGGCCGACAGCGCAGGTGCGATGGTCGTCGGCGGCGGCGTCCCGAAGAACTACGTCCTCCAGACGATGCTCGTCTCGCCGAAGGCCTACGAGTACGCCGTCCAGTTGACGATGGACCCGCCCCAGACCGGCGGCCTCTCCGGTGCGACACTGGACGAAGCGCGTTCGTGGGGCAAACTCGAAAAGGCCGCGCGAAACGTCTCCGTTTACGCCGACGCGACGATTACGCTCCCGCTGGTCGTCGCCGCCGCGCGGGAGCGAATCGAGTAGTCGAAAGATCAGTACCGCGTTAATCAGTACCGCATGAACGTCCCCGACCCCACGTCGATTCTGACCAGCGTGTTCTCCGGATAGGCGTCCACGTCCGCACCGTAGCGCGGGTTGATCCGTTCGGCGGCCTTCAGCGCCTCCTCTTTGTCCTCTATCACCCGGGCCGTCCCCAGCATCGTGACCTTCCACTCCGCCTTTCCGGCGATGTCCTTCTGGATGGAAACCCCGACTCGCGGGTTCTCGCGGAGGTTCTCCAGTTTTCTCCCGCCCGTGAGAATCGACACCGTCCCGTCGGCGTAGTGGTACCACACCGGCGCGACGTGTGGTCGTCCGTCGGAGCAGGTCGCGAGGTGCGCCATCACCGACTCCTCGGCGAGGAGAATTTCGGCTTCGTCGGGAAGAACGTCTGCCATAGTTGAACGACGACGGGGCGGGAAATGTGTGTTGTGGAATGCGGTGTGATGGATTTTTGTGCCGGAGCGGAGTAGGGTCGAACGGCCGATGACGAGAACGGCGTTCCGAACCGGCGTGGCGGCCGGTTATGACGAACCCTATGAGTGCCGAGGCCACCGCATTTACTCGTGTCGACGATTGGGTCGTTACCGACACGGATAGCACAATGAAGGAATCAATTCCGCGAACATGTTATTTTATAATTTAATCTAGAAAAGATTTATATTCATATAATATAGTTTATCTAATGCATGTCAGGTGAAAATACAGGAGGCAGAAGATCGTTTGTGAAAAAGGCCGCCGCGTCGTTGGTCGTCGGTGGTATAGCGGCGACCGGAACGGCCGCTGCCGCAAAGGAAAACGAACTCATCGTGACGGCACCGGGCAACGGTAGCGGACAATTCGATATCGAAGTTCCGGATTCGGGTGCGGTATACAAGGACAAAGAGCTACTCGATCGAGACCATCTCGAAGTGACAAGTCACGGTACTGCGATTGCCCACGGATACGTCGGTAGCGGTCAGGACCGAATTCTCTTCGACGGCGACCCGGGCGACGTGAATCCCATCGACGTTCCGGCCGATATCGAGACAGAAATCCGATCGCTCTAGAAACGGAACTCGAACGAACGGCAACCGAACCGACATCCGTTTTTTACTAATACGAGAGAACGCGGCTTACCCCATCTTGGGAAGCTGGAAGTCGAAGAGCTGCTCGCGGAGATGATTCGGCGATTCGGTTTTCCCCCACGTGATGAACGCGTCGACGAGTTCCGGGTCGCTGAAATCGACGTGACGGGCATCCTCGCTCCCCCAGTCGTAGACGTGCTTCGGCAGCCACTCGGCGTCGCGCAGTTCGCCGAGGATGACCTCGGCAGCCGCCTCGGCCGACACTTCTCCGGCGGCGTAGCCGTCGAGTGCGTCCGACGTGGTCTCGAACATCGCACTCGCGTCAGGGGCGAACGGCGCTTCAACGCCCGGCCTGCGTTCGGTGAGCAAGCTGTCGAACACCGTGCGCTCGCCTGATTCGAGATAGTCGAAACAGTGGCGCTGAATGTAGAGGTCCTCGAACAGCATCTGTGCGAGTTCGAACTGTGCCCACGCGTTCCAGACGGCGAAGTCACCGAGCGCCTTGTACGCGTTGCTGACAGTGGCGTCGACCGTCTCGATTTGCTCGCGGTGGAGGTCATCGAGCCGCTCGAAGCGCTCGGCCGAGAAGTCGTTGGCCTCGAACGCGTCCAACAGGAGATTCGTCGAGACGAACACCGACTCGAATGTGTTCACCAGACCGAGGGAGTACAGTGGGTCAACGAAGCCGTACGTACTGCTCGTCAGGAAGTGGCGATGACCGGACGAGCGACTGGCCGTGCGTTGCAGGCGTCCCGTCCGAACCCACGGCGTTGTCGGCTCGACACCACCGAGGTGATGCGCGATACCGGGGAACCGCTCGACGATGCTGAAGAACTCCTCTTCGGGAGTCACGGACTCGTCGGCCGGGTAGGCGTCGCGGTCGAGCACCAACCCGACGCTCGCCGTCGTCGCGTCCGAGCGCTCGAAGTTGTCGAACGGAATGATCCACATCCAGCCGCCGTCGAAGACGTGGTGGAGTGTGCCGTCGTGGAGACGGTTCGACTGTCCGGGGCGGTCCGCTTCGGCGATAACGTCGTCGAACGGCTCCAGTCCCTCGACGTGTGCGAAGATGGCCCGAGAGTCGGTGGTGAGCGCCGACGCCTCCTCGTGGTAGCCGCGCTTCTCGGCGAGCACCGAGTTCCCACCGGTTGCGTCGATATAGAACGCGGCCGTCGTCTCCCCGTCGTCAGTGGTGACGGTGACATCATCGGTACCGATATCGACATCGACGATGGGCGTCTCGTCGACGTAATCGACGCCGTAAGCCTCGGCAGTCTCGACGAGGTAGTGGTCGATATCGGCGCGCAGGAAGTGGCTCTCGTTGTAGAGCGGCAACCGCGGCGGGATGAGTTGGTGGGCGTCGTCGCCGTCGAACGACTCGTCCTCTCGATGGTAGCTGAACGCGATCGAGTGTTTGATTCCGCACGATGATGTAATGTTGTTCACCACTTCGTCTGCGTCACTCAGATATCGGATCTCCGGAATGTCGAAGTATTCGCCGACGATCCACATCCACATCGAACTCTGTGGCAACAGCCCTTCTCCGATGGCGAAGCGTGGATGTGCACTCGCCTCGACCAACAGCACGTCCAACCCGGCGTCGGTGAGGATCGTTGCCGTCGTCGATCCGGCGATACCGGAACCGCCCACGATGACGTCGTAGTCGGTGGTCATCGTTCTCCTCCGTCCGTCGTTCTCGTCGCTACGATGCAAATGGACGTGTTACAGTTCAGTATCATATCATTCATGACATGAGGTGGTTGATGTTCGCAGTTATAGCCACCGACAGGACAGTGTTTCACGGTTGAAACGATGGACAATTCCTGAAACGTTATGTCGGACAACACAAACGTATGCGTATGAACCAATCGGCGCTCGACGGGGACACCCAGTTGCTACGACGGGCCCCGATGCTGGCCGCCTGTCGTGACGGACCCGTGAGTCGCTCGACCATCGCGGAGCGTGCGGACTGCTCGCGGACGACGGCGTACCGAGCGACGACCGAACTCGTCGAACACGGTCTGCTCGAACAAGCCGACGGCGGCTATCTCCTCACCGGATTCGGGACGACGGCGCTCGATCGTATCGAGCGGTTTCGGGCAGCGCTCGACGGAGCCAGACGGCTCCGGCCGGTATTGGACTGTATCGATGCTCCGGTATTGCGCTCGAACACCCATCTGTTCACGGACGCGGTGGTCATGGAGGCCGACTCCGAGGCCCCCTACGCCATCGAACAACGGTTGGAGTCGATCATCGCCAACGCCAGCGAGCGCATCTACGGCGTTTCGACGAGTTTCGGCTCGCCGATAACCCTCACTCGAACCGTCGACCGTGTTGAGTCCGGGGTCGACTTCGAATGGGGCCTTCCACGAGCGGTACTCGAACGCCTCGAAAACCAGCACGGCGACTTGCACACACGGATTCGAACCCACCAGAATACCACTGTGCACGTCGTTGAGGACCCGGTGGTCGACTTCTCGCTCTACGACGACACACTCGTTCTCACAGGTTTCGACGAGGACCGCGGGACGCTGGCTGCCGTCGCTGTCACAGATAACCACGATGCCCGTGCATGGGCCGAGAGACTCTACCGTCGATACAGACGCCGTGCCGATACACTCGATTCCATAGCGTTTTAGCTCTCTCACGTGTCGAATTCCGGGGTAATTCGGGATGGTCGGCTCATTCGTCGGCGTCCGGTATTCGCCGGGGCAAGAACGTCGATGCGATGAGTAGGAGCAACACGAACAGTACCAAGAGGAGCAGTGCCGCCCGTTGCGCGTCGAACATCGCGGCCTTAAAAATACTTTTGAGCAATCGTCGTTGCGGAGGAGCGAGTTGGTTCAGGAAGTGTCGCTGCGTGGCTTCGGTCGCCGTCTCCGCTGCGTCTTCGAGCGCGATCACCAACTCGTACCGTTGTTTCATCGGGACCGACACGCCGCGCGCTCGCAGGATGCCGTCGACGACGCTGCCGTAGAACCGTCCGAGAAAAAACGAACCGACGACCGCCGTCCCCAGCGAAAATCCGATCGAACTGCTCACGTTCAGGACTCCGGACGCCTCGGCGGAGTCCGCGGTGGGGACGGCCGACATCGTCATGTTGGTTATCTGTGCCAGTATGAGTCCGACACCGGCCCCGTACAGCGCCACCGGGATAACCATCCTGCCGATCGTCTGATCGGGTCCCGTCTGCTCGTACAACAACACCAGTCCGAAGCCCATAGACACGATGCCGACCTGGATGAGCGTCTTCGGCGAGATGAACCGACGCCAACTTGGCGTAAATGTCGCGAACAGGACCGACGCGAGGGAATACGGTAGCAACGCGACTCCCGTTTCAAAGGCGGTGTATCCGAGTACTGCTTGGAGATAGACCGGGAAGATGAACATGAAGCCAGCCGAGATTACTGACCGAACGTTGTACGTGATGACACCGGATAAAAAAGAGCGGTTCGTCAGCACGGTCAGCGGAACGAGCGGCGATTTCCCGGCGCGTTCCATTCGGCGTTCGTACCGAACGAACGCGGCGAAGGCGAGCAGTCCGACCCCGAGGAACCAGATCGCCGGGGACGTGCCGAACGGGTTGAACTGCACGTCGCCGACGAAAAACGGTCGCCTCGCGAGGAGCCATCCGTACTTCCCGCTGAGAAGGAATCCGGTGACGAGCGTCGTCGCACCGACGATGGACAGCGCCGTCCCACCCTTGTCCAGCGAACCGCGGATTTCCGACAGCGGGTTCGGAGTCACGTACCGAACGAAGAAGAGAACGATCCCCACGCCGACGAGTTGGAGCGTGAATCCCCACCGCCAACTCGCGTACGTGGTCAGTGCGCCGCCGATAATCGGTCCGAGAGTCGATCCAGCCCCGCTCACGCCGGCCAACAGTCCGAACGCCTTCGCCCGGTCATCGTCTTCGTAACTGACCGTCAAGACAGTGAACGTCAGGGGGAATAACACGGCGGCCGCGGAACCCTCGATGAGCGACCAACCGAGATAGAGGATCGTCGTGTTCCAGCTGATCGCCGCCACCAGCGTTCCGCCGGCGTAGACTATCAGTGCGACTGCCATTACGTGCCGACTGCTATGCCGAGACGGCAGGGTACCGGCCGGGAGAATCAGCGCAGCGATCACCAGCGAGTAGAGTGCGACCGCCCCTTGAATCGCGGTGACCGTGGTATCGAACTCGTCCACCATCGTGGGAATCGCCACGTTCATCAGGGACGCGTTGATGACGATAATGAACGTCGTCAGACTGACGGCGATCGCTGGACCCCAGTATCGTACGCCCGCCTTTACAGCCGTAGAGGGATGAGAACTTCCGCTGGAAGCGGACCCATCTGAAGGCATGCAGCGGTCTACCACTGTGACCCTCAAATAGCATAGACCCGGGCAGTCACCGAGAGTCGGAGATACTGCCTGACCCTCCGGGAAGGGAATGTCAGTTCGATTCGCCGGACCGAGTCGTCGTCGCTCGTCTCCCGTCCGTGTACAGCGTCAAGTGACGGAGTTTCTATAATAGCTGCGGCTGTTCGCCCGACGGGATACCCCAACAGATTTGTATCTGCGCTGATTGCTGCGTATGAACTGGTCTTTAGTATCGAATCTGATAATTGCGCCACACAGCCCCATTCACAATCATGACACGAAATCACGGCCGTACTCGTGCGGTCCTTCTGGTAACGGTATTGCTGCTGTCGGTCGTTATCGGCGTCGTTCCGTTCTCGGAGACGGGCAAAGCGGCCGTAACCAGCTTTGCAATAACTTCGGAGGATACGGAAATTGCTCCGGGCAATTCGTTCGACTACTTCGGTTTTCACGAAACCAGTAGCGACTACTTGTACGTAGTCATCGACGAAGACGGTAACGGGGCGTACACCGCGGGCGAACAGTACATGAACATCTCGGTGGGAACGGCGTCGTTCGACAAAACGTTTCCCGGGGGGAAGACCGTCGGTCTAGACGGGACATACCAAGTGTACGCCGTCGACGGCACGACGTTTGCAGACGGAACGCTCGATGCCGGCGACGACTTGACGAACGGAACATCGGCGCAGATATCCATCGACGCCAGTTCTCCGTGGGTTACCGACGTGAACCTCACGAACCCGTCGGGACGAACACTGCAATTCTCCTTCACGACGAACGAGCAGGTGAACGGCACGAACGTCTCGCTCACCGGGCCGGAACCGGACACGTTCAACAAGACCAACTTCACCGAAACGAGCGACAACGGAAGCTACAGATACACCGCATCCTACGCGGGAAGCAGCGACGGGAACTACACGGCGGAAATCACGCTGGCGAACGACACCGTCGGCAACGATGCTGCGAGCAATCAGTCCGCGGCGGAACTGAGCGACTCGGTGACGGTCGATACCGTTCCACCCGAATTGCAGGGCGTCGAGACGGCGGTCGGAAGCGATACGGCGGTGCTCACGTTCAACGAAAGCGTCGTCGATGGCTCCGGTAACGCCCTTTCCACCGGGGATTTCCAGTTCAGCGACGGCAACGGGGGCGGTGCGATGGGCATCAGTTCCGTGAGTCACACGGCGGGGACGAACACGGCGACGGTGACGTTCGACGCCGCCGTTTCGGCGACCGACCTCGGAAACGACACCATCGCCGCGAATGCGGGAGGCGTGTACGACGGGTACGGAAACGCCGCGGGAACGGCGGCGGAACCGCTTCGGGATACGGTGGGACCGAACGCCCCGACCGGCGCGTCCGCGTCCGCCATCAACGCGAGCAATCAGGGCGATTACGACGTTTCGGTGACGCTCCCCGACGACCACGAAGCGGGGACGCTTCGGCTGTCGCTCGACGGAGGTGCGATAACGACCAGTACGGACGTCGCGAACGAATCCGACGCCGATTCGAGCGGTGACGTGGTCGCGTTCGGCGGCATCGACGTCACCGGCCTCTCCGAGGGGAGCGTCTCGGTCGACGCGACGTTCACCGACTACGGCGGCAACTCGAACGGCGCTTCGGGACTGGTGACCGTGACGAAGGACACTGGCCGTCCGGCCGTCACCGACGCCAGCATCACGAACGCGCCGATAGGGACCTACGACGCCGGGACCGCACAGACCGTGACCGTCGAGTTCAACGAGAGCGTCGACGGGAGCACACCCAAAGTGGAGGTGACGAACCTCAACCGGACGTACGCCGTCAGCGGGAGTTTCGACGACGCGACGACGTGGACCGGGACGGTGACCATCGTCGACGACAACGAACAGGGGACGGCGACGATTTCGATTTCGAACGCGGCGGACACGGTCGGGAACGTTATGACTGCCGACACGTCGAACACGTTTCAGGTCGACACCACGGGGCCGGCGAAACCGGATTCGACCGACGCCGCGAACCTTACGCTGAGCAATCGGAACGATTACGACGTTACCGTGAACCTCGTCGCCGATTCCGAAGCCGACGAGGTGAGCGTCAGAGTAACGGACGGAACGACGACGGTGGTCGAAAACCTGAGCATCACTCCCGGAACGGAGAGCGCGACCGTTACCGGCCTCGACGTCTCCTCGTTGGACGACGGGGCGATCACCGTGAGTGCGTTGGCACTCGACGGTGGGTACCCGAACACCGAGGGATACTCCGCGACGACGGCGGTGACGAAGGACACGAAGCGACCGAACGTGTCGTCGATAACCGTCGGCGACGGGGAAATCAACGATACCGACGCCGGAGCGGGACAATCCGTGACGGTCACGTTCGACGAGGACATGAATCGGAGCGCGAGTCCGACGGTGAAAATCGTGGACCTCAATCGAACGTACACCGTCAGCGGGAGTTTCGACGACGCCACGACGTGGACGGGAACGGTCACGGTCGCGGACGACAACGAAACGACGACCGGGAACGTCGCGGTGACGGGTGGGGAAGACGCGCTCGGAAATGAATTGGTGGCGGCGAACCGGACCGTTTCGGTCGATACGGAGACGCCGACGATAACCGGGTTCGACGTGACCCACACCGGCGGCGGAACGGTCGCGGTGTCGTTCAACGCCAGCGAATCCCTCGATTCGGCGTCCATCTTCCTCGATACGCCGACGGGGACGACGACGCTGAGTTCGTTCGCCGAGTCCGGGGGCGGGCCGTACCGGTACACCGCGACGTATTCGAGTGGAGATGACGGTTCCTACGCGGCCACGCTGGACGCGGCAAACGACGCGGCGGGGAACGATGGAGCGACGGGGCAGTCCGACACCGTAACCGTGGACACGACTCCGCCGACGTTCGGGAATCCGACGCCGGACGCGACGACCGTCACGGACGACGAGTCGGTGCTCTCGGTCGATATCGCGGACGTGACGGGCACCGTCGATGCGGCGTCGATTCGCGTTACGGTAACGGACGCGAACGGAACCCAACTCGCCGACGTCGGGACGGCCCACGGCGGCGTGTCCTACAGCGGTGGAACGCTCACCGTCGACCCAAGCGGGGCGGGACTAACGCTGGCCGACGGCGACGTGAACCTCACCGTCGCGGCGAACGATACGGCGGGCAACGCGAACGCGACCGACTTCTCGTTCGTCGTCGATACGGCGGCCCCGACGTTCGAAAACGCCGGTCCGACCGGAACGGTGACGAACAACCAGACGGCGATTCACGTGGACGTCGCCGATGCGACGAGCGGTGTGGACGCGGGAAGCGTCCAGGTAACGCTCCGAAACACGAGCGGACAACTGTTCAGCGGCGGAACCGCCACCGACGGCGTCTCATTCAGCGGCGGGACGCTCACCGTCGACCCGACGGGGACGAGCGTGCCGACCCTTCCGAACGGTACCGTCACGGTAAACGTTTCTGCGAGCGACACGGTCGGGAACGGCGGAGCGACCGATTTCGAATTCGACGTGGACGTGCCACCGTTCGTGGGCGGATTCGAGGCGACGAAGGCCGGGGGCATGGACGTGGACGTGTCCTTCGATTCGACCGACGAACTCGACGCGGTGACGGTTACGGTCGGGGGCGCGGAGAACGCGACGCTGACAGCGGGGGACTTCACAGCCACCCCGGATGGCGATGGCGGATACACATACACGGCGACGTACACCGGGGGAACCGACGGGAACTACACGTTCGAGTTGGTTGCGGCCGACGACGGACGGACCGACGGCGCGACCGGGGAGACGAGGACCGTGCTGGTCGACGAAACGGCACCCGCGGTGACCGTCTCGGCACCCGACAGCGGGACGGTCTTTCGCGGCGGGGAGACGACGACCATCGAGTGGTCCGCGACGGATTCCGTGAGCGTCGATACAGTATCCATCGTGTACAGCACCGACGGTGGCGGGAGTTGGACGAGCATCGACTCCGATACGCCGAACGACGGAAGCGAGGACTGGACGGTTCCCGCCGTCGATTCCGCGTCCGCGTTGGTTCGCGTCAGGGCGACCGACACGAGCGGGAACGTCGCAACCGACGCGAGCGACGCGACGTTCGCCATCGACTCGACGGCACCGACGGTGGACGACTATAGCGTGGCGAACCCCGCCGGGCAGGACGTCGCCGTCTCATTCGATACCGACGAACGGTTGCAGACCATCGCCGTCGCTATCTCGGGAACCGAATCGACGACGCTGACGATCCCGGATTTCGTCGAGACCGACCACGGAAACGGCACGTACACCTACGCGGCGACGTACGCGGGGAGCAGCGACGGGAACTACACCGCGACGCTGAGCGCCGCGGGGGACGACGCCGGTAACGACGGTTCGACCGGGCAGTTCGGGAACGTCTCCATCGATACGGCCGTTCCGACGGTTTCGAACTTCGACCTGCGCAACCCGGACGGCAGAAACCTCACGGTCGCGTTCGACAGCGACGAACGCCTCGGCTCGGTTACGGTCGCCGTCTCGGGAGCGGAGAGTTTTGATTCCACGTTGGCGGACTTCTCGCGGAACGGGACGACCTACACCGCAACGTATGGGGTGGGATCCGACGGGAACTACACCGCGACGCTCGTCAACGCGTCGGACGAGGCGGGCAACGATGCCACGGCGGGTCAGACGGACTCCCTCGACATCGACACGACGCCGCCGACGATCTCCGACGTCTCCGTGTCGAATCCGACGCGTCAAGAGGTTCGCGTTGAGTTCGACAGTTCGGAATCGCTCTCGTCCATCCAAGTCGCCATCTCCGGTGCCGAAACGGCCACGCTGACCCGAAGCAACCCGTCGAAAAGCGGCGGGTCGTACGTCGTCACGTACACCGGGAGCGTCGATGGGACGTACACCGCGACGTTAGGGGAAGCCCTCGACGCCGCCGGGAACGATGGCGCGAGCGGCGAATCCGGGTCCGTTACCGTGGACGCGACCCCGCCGACCGTCTCGAACGTCACGGCCGCGAACCCGGGCGGCGGCGAAATCCGGGTTCGCGTCGAGAGCTCAGAATCGCTTTCGACCCTCGACACCAGCATCTCCGGTGCGGAGAACGCGACGCTCACGCTCGCCGATTTCAGCGCGAACGGCACGACCTACACCGCGACCTACAACGGGAGCACCGACGGGACGTACGACGTGACGGTCGTCGAGTTCGCGGACGCCGCGGACAACGAGGGGGCGGCGGGGCAGACGGACGACGTGACGTTGCACGTCGGCCCGCCGACCGTCTCGGACTTCGTCGCCACGAACCCGTCCGACAGGCGGATGGTCGTCAGTTTCGACAGTTCGGAACCGCTCTCGGCCGCCAGCGTCTCGATTTCCGGCGCGGAGAACGCGACGCTCACGCTTGCCGATTTCAGCGCGAACGGCACGACCTACACCGCGACCTACAACGGAAGCACGGACGGGACGTACATCGCGACGTTGGACCAGGCACTCGACAACGAGAGCACGGACGGGGCGTCGGGAGAGGTGGCGAGCGTCACCATCGACACGTCACAATCGAGCGGTGGCGGGGGTGGAAGTGGCGGTGGGGACGATGACGGTAGCGGTGGAAGCGGCGGCAGTGATGGCGGAAGCGGGAGCGACGGTGGCAGTGGAAGCGACGACTCCGGCGGAGACTCCGACGGCGGGTCGGACACCGACGTCTCGGACACCGCGCCCGAACCGGAACTCTCCGTCACGGTCACGCCCGGGGCGAACGAAACGACCGCCGTCACCGTCGAAAACGCCGATGCAAACGAGCAGGTCGGCGTGGGATTCGAGAACGATACCGGTTCGAGCGGCGTGAACGTCAGCCGATTGAACCTCACTGTTGAACGCTCGATGAACTACGACCTGACCGTCAACGCCTCCGTGGGCCGCCTCGGGGAGGCGAGCGATTTCAGCGGCCACGCGGTCGGCTTCGTCGAAATCGACCACTCGATGCGCGATGCCGACATCGACGGTGCGGACCTCACGTTCCGAATCGATGCACGCCGCTTCGAGGAAACGGACATGGACGCCACCGACGCCGTGGTGTACCGCTATCACGGCGGGCACTGGAACGCGCTTCCAACCGAAGTAATCGGCCAAACGAACGGTTCTTACGTCGTGCGAGCGGACTCCCCCGGCCTCTCGGTGTTCGCCGTCGGACTCCGGGATGCCGACCTCCTCTCGGTGACGGGCGCGAGCCTTTCGAAACCGTCCGCTGCCGTCGGGACGCCCGTCACCGTTTCCGCGACGGTGACGAACCGCGGAGACTGGCTGGCGAACGAGTCGCTCGCCGTGACCGCGAACGGGACGGAACTGACGGAACGAATCGTCACCGTTCCGGCGGGGGAGACGGTGACGGTCACGTTCGACGTGACGCGCGGCGGGTCCGGAACCTACGGCATCGCCGTCGATGCCGTCTCCGCCGGAACCGTGGCCTTCTCGGGAATCGATGAAGCCACGACGACGACTCGAACGACCACCCGGACAACGCAGAAAGCGACGACCACGGCCGCATCGACCACGACACCGACGGTCCAAGCGACGGAAACGAGCGAGACGACGCCCGTCGGCGGTCCACGGCAGAGAAGCGACGGTCCCGATTGGTGGCTGTTTGCGGGAGGTGTCACACTCCTCGGGTCGGTGGCCGTCCTCGCGTGGCGTATGCGGTAACGGCTTTCGAACCGTTTTCACCGCACTTACGCGCCGATTCGAGGTACCACGAGAGCGGTGCGCTGAGAAGACATACCACACTGAGACAACGAATCTGTGGATATCACGGAAGTCAGCGTTCGTTATGCCGAATCGGTCACCGAAGACACGAATAACTCAGCATACGTATCCATGTGACCAAAATACGGTTTCGTAATAGAGTGTCCGTCTAAAAAAATTGATTTTTTGAAAACGAATGCGGAACCCTTAACCGTGTCGTGGGATTGTGTATAGTTGTAATGGCAAACGGTAAAGTTGATTTCTTCAACGACACAGGCGGCTACGGTTTCATAGAGACTGACGACGCGGACGAGGACGTTTTCTTCCACATGGAAGACGTTGGCGGCGAGGACCTTACGGAAGGTACCGAGATCGAGTTCGACATCGAGCAGGCCCCCAAAGGCCCGCGCGCGAAGAACGTCGTTCGGCAGTAAATAGAACGTTTCGCACCGTCGCCACACGGCGACAGGGCGCATTTTCGTTTCTTTCGACACCCTCCCGGAGAGCGATAGCTCCGTAGAGAGATCCCGCTAAAACGAGTTTTCCACGAGAGCGTTCAGAACAGTCGCCAGAGCAACGACCGGAGCCGATAGCCGAGAGACCCGGCTCGATAGCCGCGCCACGCGCTCATGCCGCCCGTGAGGGTGGTGGTGTCGTACACCGGGAGGTTGTGACTACCGTCGATATGGTTCGATTGATACGCCTCCCGTGGCCGGATATCGAGGACGGACGGCGCGTCGGGGTCGTCGAGACGCTCGTCCAGTTCTCCGGGGCGAAGCTTGCCCATATCTCCCACGATCGCACCGTACGGCTAAATCCCCGGCGTCATCCCTGCGGACGAGAAAGCGACCGCTACGTAACCCTGTGTTCCCGGAATCGACGGTGAGAAGATCCGTTTCAGTTCGCCGAAGGCGTCATTGAATGTGGCCTTCGCGGCGGAGTTGATCCGCATCCTGATTCGTGTAACGCCACTCGATGTTGGCCTTTTCGTCCTGCCAGTCCCACGGCTCGATGAGGACGATGTCGCCCTCTTCGATCCACGTTCGGTATTTCATGCGACCGGGAATGCGGCCCATCCGTTCCTTTCCGTCGTTGCATCGGAGCTGTACGTGGTTGCCACCGTTGTGCTGGGTGACGACCGCGAACATCTCGTCTTTGTTTGGCATTCGGAGATTCCGACGCCCTGATTCTTCACTCACAGGCGAAATACGTGACGGACACGGTTAAGTGGTAGGTGTCTTTCGATACCGTTTGTCACGCCCATCGTCGGGACGGACGGACCTCGTATTCGGCGTGTTGGACGGGGGATCCATGCCAATCGTTCACCCACTGAAACGAGGATTATTTACTCGCGTTCGAAATCACAATTCCGCCGATATCGGCGTTATGAGGCCACTAAGACGGTTGTAAACCGTGCATAATTATACGTCTCGGGATGGCCCGTTCAAGCACGATGTCAGACACTGGGCAGTCAGTCCAATCCCTGCAATCTACGCTCTCCAACCCGACAACGGCGAAAAACGTTCTTTATAACCCGTCTTCGGAGCAACTCCGCGAGTTCTCGCGTGAGTTGGAGACGACGGCCGAGTTCGGGTCCGCGTCGTACGTCAGTCGCGAACGATCGCGCAACTCGGACAGGACGAAGAACGCGGTGGACGAACAGTTCGATGCGGACGATTTCGCTCACATCGAGGATGCGATGGCGTACGCCCGAGAACACGAGATGCTCTGTGTCGACCGCATGATGGGCCGACACGACGACCACTCCTACCGATGCCGACTCTACGTTCCGAAGAAGTACGGTCGCATCGCGCTCGCGTGGGCGAACCTCTTCGAACCGGTCGACGGACCCGGCGAACCGGACTTCGTCACGATTCAGGTTCCCGACTGGGACGACATCGCCATCCGGATCCTCCCCGAGGAGGGTCTGACCGCCGTCCTCGGCAGCGACTACACCGGCGAGGCGAAGAAGTCGTTCCTCCGATTGTTCATGTTCCACGCCAAGAAAAAGGGTGGCCTCGGACTGCACGCCGGCAGCAAACGGGTCACGCTTCGGGACGAAAACGACGAGCTTCGGGACGTCGGACAGGTGTTCCTCGGCCTCTCCGCGACGGGCAAATCCACGCTGACGGCTCACGGACTCTGGTTGGACGACCCCGAATCGGCGACGATGCTACAGGACGACGTGTGCGCGCTGCTCCCCGACGGGAGCGTCGCGGGCAGCGAAGGGAACGGCCTCTACGTCAAGACCATCGGTCTGGACGCCGAGGAGCAACCGGCGATGTACGACGCCGTGACCCACGAATCGGCAGTTCTCGAAAACGTGGACGTGGACGGGGACGGTACCGTCGATTTCGACAGCGACCGTCACACCTCCAACGGACGCGCCATCATTCGCCGCGACCGACTCGCTTCGTCGAGCGACGACATCGACCTCGACGGGGTGGATCAACTGTTCTTCATCACGCGCAACCCGACGATGCCGCCGGTTTCGAAGCTCTCCCCGGAGGAGGCCGCGGTGGCGTTCATGCTCGGCGAATCCATCGAAACCAGCGCGGGCGACCCGTCGAAAGCCGGGGAGTCCATCCGGGTCGTCGGGACCAACCCGTTCATCGTCGGGTCGAAAGGCGAAGAAGGCAACCGCTTCCGCGACCTCATCGACGACTTGGGCGTCGAATGTTACATCCTCAACACCGGCCACCTCGGCGGCAAGGATATCGGCGTCACGGAGTCGGTGACGCTCCTCCGCGAAATCGCCCGCGGGACGGTCGAATGGACGGACGACGAGGCGACGGGTCTCACGGTTCCGAGTTCGGTCCCCGGCATCGATATCGAGGAGTTCGACGTCGCCGACAACGTCTCCGACCACGAATCCGAGTTGGAACGACTGCGAACCGAACGGGAGGTACATTTGGACACGTTCGAGGACCTGGACGAGGACATTCGGGACGCCGTCTACTGACGCAAGACCGCTTTTCGATTCAATTCAGCGCCTCGACTTCCCCCGTCAAGTCGCCGGGTTCGTCGACAGGGCCGTTCACGAACAGTCCATGGCCGATTATCGCGACGGCAACGAACCCGGCACCGATGACGGACAGCGTCAGCGAAATCGTCGTCAGATAGCCGACGCCGACGCCGAGGACCATACTGGCGAGGATCCCGGCCAGCACGAGGTCGTAGTACTGCCACGTGTAAACCATGCTACTAAGTAGCACCTACTTGCCTGAATAACTAGGGGTGGGTGGAACGCTCTTTTAGTATCGTCCGAAAAGTGGCAAAATAGTCGTTATGGCGTGTCCGTCGCACGGACGATTACGCGCTACTGTCGGGTTGCCCGTTGTCGAGCGTCGGACCCAAAACCACGTCCTGGTCGGCGAGCGAGTCGAAGGCACCCGATGCGTACTCGTCCGCCCACGGGGTCTCCGGGTATCTGTCGTCGGGCGTGTCGTTGGGGTCGCGGAAACGCTCTTCGGGGTTGTGGCGCGACTGTTCCGCGTAGAAGTCGAAACAGACCCGAATGCTGTCGCTCTGGATTTCGTTGCCGACGTCCTTCGGGAGCGACCAGCGAACCGTCACGTACTGCGGTGTACCGTTCCCGAACGGGTCGATGGGTTCGCCGTCGGGGTACGCACCACCGACCACGTCCGGGGAGTCCCCGTCGCGGACGCCGTCGAGGAGGACGGGAACGGACCCGTACTGCGGCGTCGTCGTCTGCGTCCCTTTGAGGTCGAGCGGTTTCTGGATGTAGCGGTCGTTCCAGAGGTTACCCGACTCCGGCCCGTCACCGACGGTCGCGTTCTCGTTCTGGTCGTAGAACGAACGGAACTCCAGGTTCTCGTCCATCTCACCGTATCCGTTGGTGTCTTGCCCTTCTGCGTCCAGTTCCGGGTCGTTCTGGCCGTTCTCCTCGGAGTGGCTGAGACGGCCGCGGAACCAGACCCACGCGGGGTTGTTCACGTTCAGAATCTCGAACCGAATCCATCCCTGGTCGCCGGGTTTGACGTCCCTGAGTTCCATGCCGAGTTCGGTGTTGTCGGTGTCTTGGGCCTCGACGACTCTGGGTTCGACGTCGTTGCCGTAGTGGTCCACTTCCCAGCCGATCTTCAGGTCGAGTTTGCCAGCCGTGAACGTCGCGCTGGTTCCTTCGTCGTCGTTCAGGAGTGCCATCGTACCCGCGCCGCCGAGTACAGCGCCAGCGCCGATACCGCCGAGGCCGAGGAGTGCTTTTCGTCGCGTCAAGTCGAACGTTTTGTCTGACATTGTAAATCTCCGTTCTTCGACACCGAAATCGCCCCGATCGTGGCGTGTCGCCGTGTCGAAGACGCAACCGAAGCGAACACCTGTCACCCCGTATATATATACTCGATAGTGGTTTCATAGACGCCGTATAGCGCCCCCATATACGGTGTATAGTGGGGATTCGGAGATTCAGGGTCGATAGTTCCGTCGCCCATATACGGCGTATATGCGGGATACAATCCGTTGTTACTCGTGAATTTCATCAAATACGACAGGAGGTGAAACCGTCTCGCGCGCCTTGGAACCGCGCGGGCGTTCACTGGACTGTTATGAAAAATGCCATAGCAACTTCATAATTATATTACAACAGTTCAAGCTATCAATTGGACACAGAGATGACAACGACGAGTAGGGGGGCCAGTGACGGAACAGAACGAAACGGTTGGGTCCGCACATGAGCACGGCTGCCTCCGTACCGGCCCGACCCGGAGAGACGAACGAACGCGAACGAAACGGGGAATCGGACACGCTCACACAGGAAACCGCATTCGAGATACTCAGCTGTCGGCGACGGCGACACGTCGTTCACTACCTCCTTCAACGGGGTGAACCGACCTCGCTGCACGAACTCTCGAAACAGCTCGCGGCGTGGGAGAACGAGATTTCACCGGAAGCGGTCACGTACGAACAGCGGATGCGCGTCTACACCGCGCTTCGACAGGCCCATCTGCCGAAGATGGACGACGCTGCCATCGTCCGGTTCGACGCGAACGGCGGAACGATACGGCTCACCGACGACGCGACGAAGTTGGAAGTGTATCTGGATATCGTCCCCCACGACGGACTCCCGTGGAGCAGTTACTACCTCGGACTCTGTGGCGTCGCCGTCGGGGTTCTCACGGCGGCGCTGCTCGAACTGTTCCCGTTCAACCTCCTCCCCGGCATCGCGTGGGGCTTCGTCGTCGTGGCGCTGTTCTCCGCCTCCGCGGTCGCACACAAACGACACGACGAGCGACACCACCTCGGACAGGAGGGGAAGCCACCGATATGAGGGCGTTCGCCACCGCCCGGAAACCGCGACGAATCGCCCGTATCGGTGGGGGAGTCGTCCTCGCCTTCGCCCTCGTCCTCACGACCGTCGTCGTGTTCCCGCAGATGGTCGGCGCGAGCGGGAGCTACGTCGTGCTGTCGGGGAGCATGAGTCCGACGATACACGCCGGGGACGTCGTCATCTCCCGAACCGTCGAGACGGCGGACATAGAGGCTGGTGACGTCATCGTCTTCCACGATGGGGTCGTCCCTTCCGACCGGACGACCCACCGCGTCGTGAACGTGGTTCACCGCGACGACGGGGTGTTCTTCGAGACGAAGGGGGACGCGAACGAGGACCCCGATCCAAATCCCGTTCCCGCCGACGACGTTATCGGCCGCGTCTGGTTCCACGTACCGTACATCGGCCACCTCATTCTGTTCGCCCGGTCACGGATGGGTCTCCTCTCGCTGGTCATCGTTCCGTGTCTGCTCCTCGTCGTCACGGAAGCGTACTCGCTCGTGAGCGCGGCGTTGGGCGGCGATTCGGACGGAACCAGTGAGGGGAAAAGCGAGCCTACCGAACCGAACGCGTCGACGTCCGACGACACGGAACCCGTGGAGAAAATCGGATGATACGAGGATTCGACCACAGATTCGTCGTGCTCGCGCTCGCCGCGCTCTGTCTGATGACCGCGGCGAACACGCACGTCACGAACGGCCGATTTGCCGACAGCGAGACGGTTCGTTCGGGGGAGATCGTCGGCGCGACCGTCACGACGACAACGAACGTCAACGCGACGAGCGCGAACGAACCCGATACGAACGCGACGGTCGACCGGACGGCCACCGCGAAAACCACGACCACGGCGGGAACCACGACCGCCGTGAACACCGACACGGCGACCGGTTAGGTGACAAAACCGAAACCGAGTTCCGGAACGGTGAAAACGCAGAAACCGACTTCCGATTCGGACTAACCGAGGTATCGCCAGTTAGTCGGCCGCGACGGCACGGAGTAGTGGTGTTTTACCTCGCGGTAGGCCGTATCCGAACCGATGGACGACATCGCGGCCCACCTCTCGACGGTCGTCGACGAACAGCCGACGGCGGTTTCCGAACTCGACGGCGGTAAGATCGGCACCGTCTATCGAGTCGAGTTCGATGGCCGAGCGCCGCTCGTGGCCAAGACGAGCGAGACGCCCCTCTCGATCGAAGCGACCATGCTCACCCACCTCGCCGACCGCGGCCTTCCGGTTCCCGAGATCGTTCACGCGACGGACGACCTCCTCGTACTCGAACACGTGGACGGCGATTCGGCAATCTCCCCCGAAATAGAACGCGACGTCGCGGACCACCTCGCCGCCCTCCACGACGTGACCGCGCCGGCCTACGGGTTCGAGTGCGACACGCTCACCGGGTCGCTTCACCAGCCCAACCCGTGGACGGATTCGTGGGTGGACTTCTACCGCGACCAGCGGTTGACGTACGCGACGGGAGTCGCCAGCGAGGCCGGAGAACTCCCCGATTCGACGGTCGAACGGGTCGAGGCGCTCGCCGCCGACCTCGATTCGTTGCTGGTCGAACCCGAGGCACCCGCGCTGATTCACGGCGACGTGTGGACGACGAACCTCCTCGCGTCCGACGGGGAACTCCGCGCCTTCCTCGACCCGGCGGCCTACTACGCCCACGCGGAAATCGAACTCGCGTACATGGACTGGACGGGGACCGTCGGCGACGCCTTCTTCGATCGGTACGACGAACGACGCGGCATCGATTCCGGGTTCGAATCGCGCCGCGACGCCTACGTGTGCTATCCGCTGCTCTCGCACGTCTACCACTTCGGGGAGCGGTACCTCTCCGAACTCGACGGAACGCTGGCGCGACTGGGGTACTGACGTCCTCTCGACTCAGTTCATTATATCGAGAATCTCGGGCAAGCCCTCGATTTCGTACGTCGGAGAAACGGACAGGTCGTAGTCGGTGCGGTGCGGTCGGCGGATGAACGCGGAGTCCACGCCCGCGTTGTGCGCGGCGACCACGTCGCTCTCGCTGTCGCCGACGAACAGGGCGTCCTCGACCCCGAGGTCGGCCAGCGCGAGTTCGAGGAAGTGCGGGTTCGGTTTCTTGCGGCGGATTCCCTCGACGGTCGGCGGCCTGCCGTAGTACGTTTCGAAGTGACGGCCGAGTTCGAAGTAGTCGAGCATGAACTCCACCGTGGCTTGCTGATTGGAACTGACGAGTCCGAGCGGACGGTCGAACTCCGAAAGCGTCGCGATGTCCTCGTACGTCGTCGTCCGTCCCGCTCGAATCTCCCGGAGTTGGCTCTCCGAGGCGGCGCTGTCGCGGGCCTTCCAGAACGTCTCCGGGTCGAACCCGTACGCCTCACACACCCGCCGAAATCCGTCGGGGGTGGCGCTGTGCATCACCTCGTTCAAATGTTCGTCCGCCGGATCCACGCCGAACTCCTCGAAGGCGGAAATCGCCGCTTCGCGGAGCAACGCGAGTTTCGGCGGTTTCACGAGGACGCCGTCGTTGTCGAACAATACCGCGTCGTACATTTGGTGAGTCTCGTCAGCGAGCGGAGGTATGTGTTCCCATTTCGAACGGCCGAAGTGAGTTTGGGCATCGAGGGCGTATTCGGGTCGATGGACCCGGACTCCGACTTCTCGGACGAACAGGTGGGAAAACGCGTCGTCGCCGCCGACGGAACGCCGCTTGGAGACGTGACGGAGGTGCGAAACGGGACGCTGTACGTCGAGGTGGGCGCGGACCCGAACCCCGATACCATCGACGAACTCGGATGGGGCGGCGTCGTCAACCAGTCGGTGCACGAGTTGCGACGACAGTTCATCGCGACCATCACCGACCACGCGATACGGTTGTCGGTGTGAGACCGGATGAACGGGCCGGCGTCAGACCGATCTGACGGTCCACCGGTTCGCAAGGACTGCCGGTACCTCCGACGCACACCGAACTGCCATTTCCTCGTTTTCGACGATTTCGAAGCCTCCGCGACTGTCCTCGCCGAATCGGTACGTCACCGCTGGCGGAGACGGTTTCCCGATTTCTTCCACCTATCTACGCGGGGCGACAACCGCCGGTAATGCGAACGAAACCACGAACACCTCGGGGAGGGCACTGATGTCCGGCGAGTCGGCCGTCCGTCCCGAGGAGTTCGTCAGAAACCTCCGGCGATTCCGATACCGGGAACTGCTGATGGCGTTCGCGACCGTCGCGGTGGTCGTCGCCGCAGTCGGCCTCTTTCCCGGGGCGGAGAACGTGACGAACGGGCTGAAGACGAACGCGACGACGACGGACCTCGCGCTCTTCGTCGCTCTCATCGTGCTGGCCGCGATGGTCAAGGGAATGGTCGGGTTCGGGTTCGCGCTCATCGCCACGCCGCTCGCGGCGTCCGTGATGAACGTCGAAATCGCCGTCGTCGTCCTCGCCGTCCCGCCGTGGATGATAAACGTCTTCCAAGTGGGAGAGACGAACACGGGACTAGCCTACGTTCGCCGCGAGTGGTCGCTCATCGGCCTCGCGCTGGTCGGCAGCGTCGCAGGGGTGTTCTTCTTCTCCGCGTTCAAAACCAGCGCGTTAGTGACGTTCCTTATCGGCGTCGTCCTGTTCGGCTACGTCCTGTTTCAACTCGGCAAGGGGTTCGTCTCCGTCGAAGGGACGCACAACCCCGTCGCCCTCGGCATCGTCGGTCTCTTGGAGGGTTTCCTCCTCGGCGCGGCCAACCTCGGACCGCTCCTCCCGACCTACCTCCACACGTTCGAGCGGGACAAAGAACGCTACGTCGGCGGCCTCTCGATGGTTCTCGGTCTGGTGTTCACGGCGAAAATCGTCCAGATGTTGGCGACCGGCGTCATGACGACGTATCACCTTTGGTTGGGTTCGGCGCTCGCCGTCGTCACCCTCGTCGGCCTGTTCGCCGGAACTTACCTCCGGCGCGTCGAAATCGACGAGCGCAAGTTCAACTGGTTGGTCGTCACCATCCTCCTCGTCATCTCGCTGAAAATCTTCTCGAAGACGGTTCCGGCGCTGTTCCTCTGAGGATTCACCGCACCGAAGCGACACGCCACTCGTCGTCCGTGATTCGCTGTTCGGCGATGGTTTCGCCGTCGCCCAACACGCGGACGGAAAACCCCTCTCCGTTCCGCTCCGTTTGGAGTCGAACCGTCCGCACGTCCGCCTCGACTTCGGTTCGTCGTTCATCCGGGGACCAGTCGTCGCGGATGGCCGTCAATCCGAAATCGCCGTACGAGAGACGGGTCGATTCCTCGATGGTGCCGTCGGCGCGAACCTCCGCGATGATACCCTCGCTGCTCTCGCTTTCCCGAACGAGGAGCGTGTAGGTCGTTCGTGACACGGGCGGACCTTGGCACGCTTCGATTATGCCCGCCGGGGTTGCATACGCAGGGCGTTTTATTCCACCCGTTCGAGGACGATACCGTCCTCGAACCCGCCGCGCTCTGTCGCTTTCTCGGCCCGAAGGCGTTCCAGTTCGTCGCGGGAGACGCCCTTGCGATCGGCCAGCGCGTACACGACTTCGAGCACGTCTGCTAATTCCATCACGTCACCCGATTCGTGGACTTCGGCGACTTCCTCGTCCAACTTCTCGGCGAGGCGTCGTTCGTACTCGTCCGAGTCTGCGGTGTGTGTTACCGCCGTTTCGTCGTTCTCCTCGATGATTTCGGGGATGGCGTCGCGGACCAACTTGTCGTACGTTCGAGCCATAGATTTCGTGTCGAATTCCGCGTGCAAAAGGACACCGACTGCACCGCCATCGCCGTCGCTCGTCACGTCTTCCGGCCCGTCACCGACTCCATTCGGAGTTCGTACAGTTCCGGTTCCACGTCCGAGATCGACTCGCCAAACACCCGGAGCGGGACGAAACGCTCGTTTATCGCGGCGTCGTCGAGCGATTCCGACGCCGGTTCGAGGTGTCCTCTCACGAGGATGCTCCACGACTCGTCGCCCGCCGCCTCGTAGACCACGAAACTTGCCGTCCCCGTCCCCTCTAGGAACGACATCTTTTCGCCACCCTCCTCGACGCCGAACCTGAGGAGGAGTCGTCGGCCGTCGTAGTGAAACGAGACGGGAACGGCGTAGGAGTCGGAATCACGCGCGAGCGAGAGGACGCCCGTGTTCGCGTCCCGTAGCTTTCCTTCGAGTTCCGTTTCGTCCATGCCGAACGTGTAAACGTACTCCACGTGCTCCATACGGGGAGTACGGCATGGACGGGTATAGGTCGGATGCCCCGAACGGCCACTCCCGACGGGGAAGGGAGAAGACGCGATATCGGATGCGAGCGTCTTTTCCCGCGTCCGGGCGGACCACTCGGTATGGAAACCGATCGCTTTCGCGTCCTCGCCAACGAGGGGGGATCACTTCGCCTGTTGAATCGGGAGACGTACGAACCGGTCGTCACCGCCGCGGAGGGCCACGACGTCGACGTGGAAGGCCTCCACCCCGGCTATCGCATCGACGCCGACCTCGATTGGACGACGAGCGACCCGACGATTCGGTCGTTCTCGGTGGAAAATCGGACGCTGTACGCCTTCGCCGACGGAATCGAACCCGTCTTCGAGGCGGCACAGGGGGCGTGGACGGAGGCGCAGATGGCGGGCGATTCGATGAACAGTCGCGTGACTCGCAACACGGACAACGAAGTGAACGGTGTCCTCTACGTGTTCGCCGAAAACGACAGGGGCGGAATCTTCGAGGCGTTCCGCGACGGCACCCGCCCGGTCGAACCGCTCGTGGACAGGGTGAACGAGGAGGAAGGGAACGACCCACGCGAGGTGTTCGTCCTTCGGCCCGCGGAGGGGCGATACGTCATCGTCACCATCGCGCTCCGAAAGGGCGGGCAGTTCGCGGAGACGCTACGGGACACGTACGACTGTCCGTCGCCGTCGGAGTAAGAAAGCGCGTCGAGGGGACTGTTTCGACGGTCAGTCGTCCATGGGTTCGGCTGCCCCTTCGCCTTCGCCCATCGAGACGTGGGCGTCTTCGCTGAGTTCGGCGTTGGGGAGCGTCAGTGCGACGACGAACGCCAGTGCGAGGACGCCGGTTCCGGCGAGGAACACGGTGTCGATGCTGTTCGCGAGCGCCGTCACGACGACGTCGTGAATCCCCTTGGGAAGCGCGTTGATGGTCGCGGGGTCGATGCTTCCGCCGGACGCCGCGACGCTTTCCGACCCGCCTTTCGAACCGAAGGCGTCGGCGAGGCGGTGGGTGAGTTGGTTCGTCAGCAGCGCACCGAAGACGGCGACGCCGATGGAGCTACCGAGGCTTCGGCTGAAGGTGACGGAGGTCGTCGCGACGCCGAGGTCCTCGCGGTCCACGGCGTTCTGCACCGCGACGGTGAGGACGGGCATGACGAACCCGAGTCCCATCCCGGTGAGGAACATGAACGCGGTCGATTCCGTCGAGGTCGTCGCGGGACCCATGGTGTGGAGCAACCAGTATCCCGCGGTGCCGACCACGGTGCCGATGACGGCGAACATCTTGTACCGGCCGAGTCGGGTCATGAGTTGTCCCGTCACGGCGCTCGTGACGAGCATGCCGCCGACGAGCGGGAACAGGAGCAGGCCGGAGTTCGTCGCGCTCGCGCCGAGGACGGTCTGGAGGAAGACGGGGAGGTAGATGGTCGCCCCGAACATCCCGATACCGAGACAGAAGCTCAGCGTCATGACGCCGACGACGGTGTGCCTGTCGAGCAGGTGGATGGGGAAGACGGGTTCGCTCACGCGCAGTTCCTGCAGGACGAACAGGACGCCGAAGACGACGGTACCCGCGGCGAGCGCGAGGATTTCCACGGAGTCCCACGCGTACTTGTCGCCGCCCCACGTCGTGACGAGCATGAGCGCCCCGACCGCGAAGACGAGGAGCGCGGCCCCGAGGTAGTCGATGTCGTGGTCGGCGTCCGGCGTCGGGAGGTCGAGTTTGAAGTGCGTGATGGCGATGGCCGCGAGTCCGATGGGGACGTTGATGTAGAAGATCCAGCGCCAACTGTAGTGGTCGGTGAGGTAGCCGCCGAGAAGCGGTCCGCCGATGGTCGCGACGCCGAAGATGAGCATCATGTAGCTCATGTACTTCCCGCGTTCGCGGGGCGAGAAGATGTCGCCGAGGATGGTCGTCGCCATGGCGATGAGACCGCCCGCGCCGATACCCTGTAGCGCGCGGAAGAGCGCGAGTTGGGTCATCGGGGCGACGACGTCGTTGATGGCGGCGAACTCGCCCGCGAGGCCCGAGAGGATGGAACCGATCAGGAAGATGGTGATGGACGACTCGAAGATGATGGAGCGTCCGTACAGGTCACTCAGCTTCCCGTAGAGCGGCGTCGTCACCGTCACCGTCACGAGGTAGGCCGTGACGACCCACGACAGTTTGTTCGCACCGCCTAATTCGCCGACGATGGTCGGGAGCGCCGTCGAGACGATGGACTGGTCGATGGAGCCGAGAAGCATCCCTAACATGAGGCCGCCGAGGATGACGAGGCGTTCACGACCGATTCCGTCGCTCGTTTCAGTACTCACGTCCGAACCCTCCGCTCGGACGAAGATATCCGTAATTCGAGGTGAATAAACATTCAGCCATCTATGGCTTACTGAACAGTTAGTCAGTTATAAAGCTTCCGAGACAGGAATTCCCACGAGAACAGCCATTCGAGTCCTTTTCGCCCGTACCCCACCGATGTGAGACGATTCAGTTCACAGTCACGAGCGTCTCACAGACTACTGAATGTTCATTCAATTTTTATATCTCGCGTTCGTAGAGCGTGTATGCACGAATTCGATGCGACGACCGCCACGCGCGGAGGGCGGTTCGCGGAACGGGATTCCCTCGCCGTATCGTTCCACCCGGCGACTCGAACGACCGTCCACAACGGGTCTTTCGGCCGATGACGGAGACGCCGTCCTTCCTCGAAGACCCGACCGACACGCGCGACGCCATCATGCGGGCGACGTATCTCGCCCTCTGTAAGCACGGCTACGCCGATTTGACGATTCAGCGTATCGCCGACGAGTTCCCAAAGAGCAAGTCGCTCCTGTACCACCATTACGACGGCAAGGACGACCTCCTGCTCGACTTCTTGGAGTTCATGCTCGAACACCAACGGGAGCGGATTCCCGCCGAACGGATGGGGAGCGCCGACGAACACCTGAACGCCATCCTCGACCGCGTGTTCAGCACCCCGGTTTCGGACGACTATCGGGATTTCTCGCGCGCGATGGTCGAACTGCGCGCACAGGCCGCCCACGACGATAACTACCGCGACCACTTCACGCGCAGCGACGAGTTCTTCCGCGAACTGCTCACGGACGTCATCCAGTCGGGTATCGACGACGGCGTGTTCCACGACGTCGATGCCGGACAAGTGGCGGCGTCCCTCCTGATGACCATCACGGGAGCGATGACACAGCGCGTGACGACGACGGAGGAGACCATCCCGGCGGTTCGTGACGAACTCGACGCCTACATCCGCCGTCGGTTGCTCGCCGACGGGGAGTGAGGGGTGCGGCGAGGAGTGAAGGTGGGACGAGGACTCAGTGAACGATGGTGACGGGAACCGTGGCCCGCCGTGTCACCGCCTCCGCCACGCTTCCGAGGACGATTCTGTCGAGTCCGGTTCGACCGTGGCTTCCCATGACGATGCCGTCGATGCCGTTTTCCGTCGCGTACTCCACGAGGGTGTGTGCCGGGCGACCCATCAACCGTTCCGTTTCCACCGTCGCACCCGACTCCTCGGCCGTCCGCCGCATCTCGGAGAGGAGTTCGTCGGCCGTCGATTTCTTCGTGTCCTCGACCGAATCGTCGTAGAGGATGTCCCCGTATTCGTCCGAGGAGATCCAGCTACTGGGGTCGAGGACGTGAACGAGGACGAGAGTCGCGTCCGGATAGATGTCGAGTGCGTGTTCGAGCGCGCTATCCGACTGCGGTGCGTTGTCCACGGGGACGAGAATTCGTTTAGGCACGTTTCCCGTATGGATGGCGGTCGGTACAGGTGTTTCGGTGACGACGGTGAAAAACGCCCGAGGGTCGCGTCAGTCCGCGGGGGACGGCGTGTTGGCTTCGCCGACCTCGCTCGTCTTCCACGTCCCGCGTCGGAACCAGAGGAAGGCGAGAATCGCTGTCACGGTGTTCGAGAACGCGATGGCGTACCAGACACCCGTCGCACCCATGTCTCCCACTTCGAGGAGGTAGTACGCCACGGGAATGCGGAACACCCACAGCGAGAGGATGGTGAACACCATCGCGGTGGTGGTATCACCTGCCCCACGGAACGCCGACGTGACGACTCGGAAGACGCCGAGGAACAGGAACGTCGGCCCGATGATGTGGAGGTACTGTGCGCCGAGTTCGATGACCCGTGCACGGTTTGCGCTGTCGCCGACGAATATTCCGACGACCGGTTCCGCGAACACCCACGCGAGGACGCTCACCACGGCGAGCACGACCGCTAGCGTCATCGACGCGTAGTACACCGCTCGCTCCGACCGGTCCGGTTTGTCCGCGCCGAGGTTCTGGCCGACGGCCGTCGTCGTCCCCTGTGCGAGTCCGATGCTCGGGAGGAAGACGAGCGAGTTGAGTCGGTTGCCGATACCGAAGGCGGCAACCGCGGGATTTCCGGCCATCGAGACGATGGCGGTCAGGAACGTGATACCGAGCGCCCGCATCGACATGTCCACGCTGGCGGGAGCGCCGATACGAACGATTTTCCCGATAGTCTCCGGGTCGGGAACGATGTTCTCGGGCGTGAGGTGGATTCCGACCCGCCCGCTGAACAGGATGGTGAGTCCGATGACCGCGCCGACACCCCGGGAGAGAACGGTGGCGATGGCCGCACCCTGAACCCCGAATCCGGTAAATCCGGTGAGAGTGAGAAGGGTCGTCTGAAGACCGCCGAGTCCGAGGGTCTCCAACAGCAGGTTGTTCGTGAACCCGTAGATGAAAAACGGGTCGAGGACGATGTTGAGCGTCACGCCGAACGCCATCAGGTACATCGGCGTCTTCGTGTCGCCCCATCCACGCAGGAGCGCCTGAAACATGAAGAAGCCGAACATGAAGAACACGCCGACGAACGTGGTCTGCGTGAACTCCACGGTCCAACGGTACACCTGCGACCCCGGGGTCGCGCCGATGAGCGAGACGAGGGTCGGCGCGGCGAAGTAGCCGATGACCGCGAAGACCAACGAGGCGAGCATGGTGAACGTGATGGTCTGTCCGGCGACGTGGTCCACGCGCTCGTGGTTGCCCGCGCCCTTGTTCTGGGAGACGAGCGCCGTTCCGGCGATGGAGAACCCGGTTCCGAGACTGATGAGCAGGAAGACGAGCGGGAACGCGTACGAAACCGCGCTCACCGCCCCGGAGCCGATCTGACCGACCCAGAAGGTGTCGGCGAGGTTGTAAACGACCTGCATCAACTGACTGGCGACGATGGGTGCCGACAGCAACAACAGCGGTTTGAACAGGTCACCGTCTGTGAGGTTCACGTCGCGGTTTCCGGCGCTCATTCGCCGTCACCTCCGACGGTTATCCGTCCGACGAAATCGCGAATCGCTTCCCGACCGACGTCGTTGGGTGCGTCGGTGTCGAGGACGACGCTTCGCCCGCGAGCGCCGTCGAGGAGTATCAGCAGGTGCTCGGCGGCCCGCTCCGGGTCTATTTCCTCGAATTCGCCGCGCTCGACGCCGTCCGCGACGATGCGCGAGAGCAGGTCCTTCAAGCGGGCGTCGTTCGCCCGAAACTGGTCCCGGAAGTCGTCGTTGTACGGCGCTTGCATCCCCATCTCCAACATGGCGGTGTCGAAGTCGGCGTGACAGTCCGCGTCGGGGAGGAGTGTTTCGACGGTAAACCGGAGCGTCTCTTCCCCGCCCTCGTGTCCCTCCGTCGAAACCGTTCGATCGAATTCGTCGAGCAGGTGTTCGAGAAACGAGACGAGCAACTCCTCTTTGCCGTCGTAGTGGTAGTGGAGGAGCGACTTGCTCTTTCCCAGTTCGTCGCTGATACGTTGCATCGTGAGGTTCGCATAGCCGTACTCACAGAGTGCGCGATGTGTAGCGTCCATGACCGCTTCATGTGTCTCGGGCAGTGGCCCGGTCGAGCGATGTCGTTTCATCTACTTACTGAATAGTTAGTCACCTCCGTTAAGCGTTTTGTTGTTCGACCGTCACGACCGTCCAACGGGGCGGTGGAGTTCCACGAGACGCACCGCAAATGCCGAAAACCCCGTTCGGTGGACGACCACAAGCGTTTTGCCGCGATAACTAGTTGTTTAGTTAATGGCAGAGCCATCCGACGGTGACGAGCGTTCCGAATCCGAACTGGAGATAATGCGGGCCACCTATCGAGCGCTCTGTGACCACGGCTATGCGAACATGACGATGCAGACGATAGCCGAGGAGTACGGTAAATCAACGGCGGCCATCCACTACTACTACGACACGAAGGACGACCTGCTCGCGGCGTTCCTCAGCTTCCTGCTGGACAAGTTCATCGACAGGGTTCACGAAGTCGAGACGACGGCCCCGAAGGAGCGACTCGACCTGCTGTTGGACCGCCTGTTGACCGACCGCGAGGGGAACCGCGATTTCATGGTGGCCATGCTGGAAATGCGCGCACAAGCCCCGTACAACGATGCGGTACGGGAGCAGTTCCAGCGCAACGACGAGTACATCTGCTATCTCCTCAAGACCGTTATCGCCGACGGGGCGGATTCCGGTGTGTTCACGGTGGAGGACCCGAACCACGCGGCGGAAGCGCTCATGCTCATCGTCGACGGGGCGCGGACGCGCTATGCCTCCCTCGAAGAGGAAAACGCGCTCGAAGAGGCGCGTGAAACCGCACGGGAGTACGTCGAATCGGTGCTGATGGAAGAATAAAAAGGATTACTCGTGTCGGAGCGCGTCGATGGGGTCGATTCTCGCGGCGTTCCACGCCGGGTAGAGCCCCGAGACGAGGCCGACGCCGATACCGACGGCGATGGCGATGGCGAACCACTTCGGCGCGAACGCGAGGTCGAAGCCGATGGCCTGCGCGGCGGCGTACCCGCCCGCGATGCCGACGACTGTTCCGACGACGGACCCGATGACGCCGAGGATGACCGCCTCGACGAGGAACAGTTGGATGATGTCCCGTTTCTGCCCGCCGACGGCTTTCATGATGCCGATTTCGCGGGTGCGTTCGGTCACACTCACCAGCATGATGTTGGCGATGCCGATGGCCCCGACGATGAGCGAGATGACCGCGATACCGGTGATGAAACTCGTGAACGTCCCGATGACCTCCTGAATCTGGTCCACCAGTTGCTGGTTCGTTTGGAGGGACACCTCGTAGGACGCGGGTTTGAGTCGGCTCGCGTCGGATTCGTTCGACAGGTACGATTTGACGGCGGGTTGAACGCCGTCCACGTGGTCGTAATCGACGGCCCGAACCGTGACTTGCGAGTAGGCCCGTTGCCGTTCGCCCGTCGTCGGACTCTTCACCGTCGTGCCGTAAAACGGGTCCGTCGGGACGTATATCTGGGGCTGTGCCGCGCCGAACGCGCTCGCGGTGGCAGAGGCGTTGAGGATGCCGACGACGGTCACGTTCCGCGGGCCGCTATCGAACTGAAGCGTGAGCGTGTCACCGGTCGTGACGTTCGTCGAGAACAGGGTCGCGGCCGGTTCGTTGAGGACGACCTCGTCCTCTCCGGGCGTGAACGTGCGCCCCGACTCGAACGAGTCGGCGGCGAACGAATCCGGCGTCGTCGCGGTCACGCTCTCCCAGCCGATGGTTTGCCCGTCGTGGGCGATGGAGGAAACCTGCACGTTCCCCTGCGGCACGACGGAATCCACGTTCGAGAGTCCCCGCAACTGCTCGACGTCGTGTTCGGTGAACACAGGCAGAGAACTCCCCTGCCCCTGTGGACCGCCGGGTCCGTCGTTGGAACTCGGCGGGCCGACGCTCGCCACGATGGACGGGTTGTCCTCCGTGGTGACCTGACCGACGACGGCGGCCTGAAGGCTCGCGCCGAGCGTGACGAACGTGATGACCGACCCGACGCCGATGATGATGCCGAGCGTCGTCAGCACCGAGCGGAGTTTGTGGTCGCGGATGGACCGCCAACTCATCGCGAAACTCTGGCGGACGTTCATGCGTTCGCCTCCATCCGCCGCGGCGAATCGACGGTTTCGATGCGCTCGATTTCGCCGTCCAACAGGTGGACGATTCGGTCGGCGTGTTCGGCGACGACCCGCTCGTGGGTGACGAGGAAGATGGTGTTGCCCTCGTCGTGAAGCTCCTCGAACAGGGAGAGTATCTGGCCCTCCGTCTCCGTATCGAGGTTGCCCGTCGGTTCGTCGGCGAGGATGATGGCGGGGTCGTTCGCCAACGCACGCGCAATCGCGACCCGCTGACGCTGGCCGCCCGAGAGTTCGTTCGGACGGTGGTCCAACCGGTCGCCCAGTCCGACCCGTTCGAGGAGGTCGCTCGCCCGTTCGTTTCGGGGGTTTGTCTTCACCCCTTGGAACACCATCGGCAGGGCGACGTTCTCCTTCGCGGTGAGTTTCGGCATCAGGTTGAACGTCTGGAAGACGAACCCGATTTCGTCGCCTCGGAGGGTCGTCCGCTTGGAATCGGAAAGCGTCGTCACCTCGGTGCCGTTCACCGTAATCGACCCGTCGGTCGGCATGTCGAGACAGCCGACGGCGTTCATCAGGGTACTCTTTCCCGACCCGCTCGGCCCCATGACGGCGGTGTAGGACCCGGTTTCGATGGCCAGGTCGACGCCGTCGAGGGCGTGAACGGGTTCGCCGCGGTGGTAGGTCTTGCGGACGTCGGTCAACGTCACGGCGGCCGTCGATTTCCGTGTCGCGTTCGTGTGTTTGTCTGGCATGAAGTTGTGATAGTGTGTTCGGTAGCTCGGTGGCCTCTCGTAGTTGTTCATGAGTGCGTCGAGGGTATCGATAGTTTCGGGGTCTCCGCACGTACTGACTGAACATTCATTCAGCCACCCATAAACCTTTCCGATACGTCGTAACAGAGTCCGACTCGAAACCCGATTGCGGTTCCGCGGAGGGGCGGGTTTGACATTCACGGGCGTTGACTGGTTCGGTATGGGGGTATGTGACATCTGTGAACGACGGAAGTCGAACGGGACGCACCTCGTCGGACGAACCGGCGAGTTGTGGGTGTGCCGAGGGTGCATGATGCGGGCCGTCACGGGAAAGAAGGAGGAGTTATCGTTCGTTAACCCGTGAGATGACTTTTATGTTCCTCGTCGTCCTCGTAGGAGATAATGACGAAGACACGGGGACGCGAGCTATCACGGTTGCGGTACGCGAGGAACGACGCCGATTTCGAGAGCGACGGGACGCGCTGTGCCGGGTGGCTCTACACGCCGGAGGGCGTCTCGAATCCGCCCGTCGTCGTGATGGCACACGGGTTCGGAGCGGAGCGAACCTTCGGGTTGCCGGAAATCGCGAAGGAGTTCGTCGCCCGCGAGTTCGCCGTCTTCCTCTTCGACTACCGGAACTTCGGCGACAGCGACGGTGAACCACGAAACCTCGTGAGCGCGAGTCGGCACGTCGAGGACTGGAAGGCGGCCATCGACCACGTCCGGGGACTGGACGCAATCGACCGACGCAACATCGCGCTCTGGGGGACGTCCTACAGCGGCGGGCACGTCATCCAAGCGGCGGCCGACGACCATCGAATCACCGCGGTCATCGCACAAGTTCCGTTCGTGGACGGACGGGCCGTCGCCCGCGCGTCCGGCGTGAAAAAGCTCCTGAAGGGAACGGTCGCGGGCGTCCGTGACCTCGTCAGGAAGTACACGTTCCGAGGTCCGCACACGGTCCCCATCGCCGGATATCCCGAGGAGTTCGCGGTGCTCAACGCGCCGGGAGCGATGGAGGGAATGGAAACCATCGTTCCCGACCCGCCGGTGTGGGACAACGAAGTCCCGGCCCGCGTCTTCCTCGAAATCCCGTTCTACCGGCCGGTTTCGGTCGTGGAGGACGTGCCGTGTCCGATGCTCTTCGTCGGGGGCCGGGACGACGACATCGTCCCTGTGTCGTCGGTTCGGTCGGCGGCGGAGGCGGCCGACGCGACGTACGTCGAACTCCCGGTCGGTCACTTCGACGTGTACGACGATGCGCTCGATGAAGCGGTCGGCTACGAAGCGGCGTTTCTCAACGAGCACCTAGGATAGTCACGAGGATCATCCGAGGAGGTGGCCGAGCGTCCACGCGCCGCCCGCCGACACGAGGCCGAGGACGAACAGGAGGACGTTCGCACGCAGGTCCTTCGCGGGCACGATGTCGAGGGTGAAGTTCCGCTCCGAGAGCGGCCAGAACGGACGGACGCCCATCGGCGTGATGACGTCCGCGAGCAGGTGGGAAACGATGGCGAGCGTGCCGACCAGTAGGCCGAACTCCGCTGCTTGCACGCCGCCGAGGAGGCCACCCGCGAGGGCGGTCAGCATCCCGACGGTTCCCGCGAACGCGATGGAGTGCGTCGGCCCTCGGTGTTCGAGTCGGGGAGTTCGCGTATCGAGGTCGGGAATCATCGTGAGGACGACGGTAATGACACCACCGAGGAGGGCGTACGTTGGAGACCCGGTCGCAACGAGACCACAACCGATGGGGGCATAGAGCGCGAGTGCCACGCCGCAGTGGCCCGGCTGATACATGGTTTTCACTTGCACTGCACGGGGGTTAACTGCAACGGGGGAGTTCGAAGGGGGACGACGACAATCGATTTTACCGTCGCCTCCGTCGTTCCCCCATGGACGGACTGACGGCGGTCGTCACGGGTGGGACGCGAGGAATCGGTCGAGGAATCGCGGCGGCGTTCGCGGACGAAGGCGCGACCGTCACCCTCTGTGGGCGGGACTCGGAGGAAGTCGAGGAGAACGTCGAAGCCATCGAAGAGCAGGATAACGCCGCAATCGGCCTCCGCGCCGACGTGCGCGACGAGTTCGACGTGGAACGACTGATGGAAACCGCCGCCCGAGAAGGTGACGGCGGTATCGACGTGGTGGTGGCGAACGCCGGAGTCTATCACGGCGTGCCGGGCGAAACGCCGCTGACGGCGGAATCGTACGCGGCCTTCGACGACACGCTTCGGACGAACTGTCGAGGGGTGTACACGACGATCCGGGAGTCGCTTCCCCACCTCGCCGAAGACGCCCGCGTCCTCGTTCCGACCGGCGGTATCGGCCACGAAACCCACGCAGGTTACGGTTCCTACGCCGTCTCGAAGGCCGCCGCGGAAGCGCTCGTCCGCGGCTTTTCGGCCGAACTCGACGGAACGGTCGTCGGCGTCGACCCCGGCGTGGTCGGAACCGACATGATGGGCGGGAAGGGACGCGACCCGGAGGACGTGGCCGGACTGTTCGTCTGGGCCGCCACGGACGCACAGGAGGTAAACGGGGACATCGTCGGTCTGAAGCGGTGGCGGCAGGCGACGCGGGAGTGACTCAGTCGAGTCGCTTGGGCGCGTGGACGTGAAACTCCATCTCCGGGCAGTACCGAACCCGCGGTTCGGCATCGGGCACTGATAGACCGACGGCATCGAAGAGCGAACCGGCGCGGACGTCGGCCTCGGCGGGGTGAAGCGTCCACGGGTCGTGTTCGACGCGGGCGGTCATTTCGGCCTGCGGGACGAACAGCCGATAGCGCTCCGCGAGGAAGTCGGCGAGCGACCCGGGTTCGGGGACGGTTGCGGTAGCATTCGGGCGATACGTCGCCTCGAATTCGACCGGGAGCGTTTCGGGATGGAATCGGTGACTCCGAACGCGACGCGTTCGTTCCGCGTTACTCGTCTCGTCCGTTCCGTCGGTTTCGATGGAGATGTCGGCGTGAAAGTACGGCAGGTGATACAGCCGTCGTGCCACGCGGGTCACAAGCCGACTCGCCGTATCGAGGCTCAAAAAGTAGACGCCGGTGGCGTCGCCGAGGCGGACGTAGGTTCGGAAGTTGACCTGCGGAAACGTCATGCCGAGCGCCCTCGGCGCGCCGGGAAGTCTCGCGTTCTCGATGGTCGAAGCGAGGACGCTGACCCATGCTCGCCCGTCGTACGTGTGGAGCGCCAGCGAATCCGGAATCGCGTTTTCGAGCGGCGCGGTGCCGACGGGCCAGTGGACGAACAGGCAATCGCGCCACGTGAATCGAAGGGCGCGCATGGTCACGACCGCCAGTGTTACCAGCAGGCGAAACAGCAGAACGGGACGCCGAAGGAGATGGCGAGGACGGGAGCGAGCGCCAGCACGCCGAGCGACCCGGCGACGAAGGCGTCGAGGCCGAGACGCGAAAGCGTGCCGTACACCAGTTCACCCGCGAACGGAACGGTGAGTCTGAAGAGGAGGTACGCCACGAGCGTCTGTGCCACGCGAACCGAAAAGCGGGCACCGCGAATCGTCTTCGTCTCCATCGTTTTTTCACGTGCCGTCGCTCGGCAATAGCTTTGTGGTGGCCGACCGACGGACTTAACAACATCAGAGGGGAGATTAATAATCATGCCACGACTGTCACGGCTCGGCGTCGCCGGGTTCGTCGCCCTCGTCGTCCTCACCGGGGTGGGGGTGACGGCGGGCCTGTCCAAAGTCCTCGTCATCGCGTGGGTTGCGTTCGCGGCCATGGCCGCGGGTGCCGCGCTCTCGAAGGGGACGAGCGACTCCATGCACGCGAAAAAGCTCGTCTGGGCCTTCGGGTTGGCGAGCGGCGCGATGATAACCAGCGCCGCCGTCTTCCTCGTCCCGAGCGCGATTTCACATCACCCGGAGTTCGGCGGGTTCGGCATCGCCTTCGGGATTCTGGTCGGCTTTAGCGCCCACACGATAGGCCACCGAGCGACCCACCTCGACACCGCGCTCGACCACACGTCCGTCGAACTGACCGCCCACTCGTTCGCCGCGGGCGCCATCATCGGCCTCGTCTACGGCAACATGCCGGACCTCGGGTTGCTCCTCGGCCTCGCCATCGTCTCGCACAAGGGACCCGCCGGGTACGTCGCCGCCCACCGACTCCGGGACGGCGGAAACCCCGCCTCCGTCCTGCTCCTTCCCGCCGCCGGAATCGGTATCACTGCTATCGGTTCCGCGCTCCTCCACCTCCCGTCCAGCGCCGCGATAAACGGCCTCGTCTTCGGGTTCGCCGCGGGCGTCTTCCTCCACGTCGCCATGGACTTCCTCCCGCGCTGCGAACTCGGCGGCGAGGTGTACGAGGTGGCCCAGTTGAGCGACAACGCACACCATCTCCTCGACGAACTCCGCATGCACGCCGTAATGAGTACCGCACTGGGTGGAATCGTCGTGTTCGCGCTGTGGGCAGTCATCAGCGGATCCGGCTAGCGACGGTACAGTTCGTTTTCCGGCGTTTCCGTGGAAAAGAGATATAACATTGCCCGAGAAATGTAAGAACAGTAATGGTTCGGACCCATCTCCCCCTCCGACGGACCGTTCCCCTCGGCGTCGGAACGTTCGTCTTCGGATACCTCCTGACGTTCGTGGCGACGGCGGGCCGTACCGGCGAAATCATGGCCATCGAACTTCCCGGGAGGTATCTCGACCCAACGTCGCTCTCGCATATCTTCGGAGGGCCGCCACCACGGTGGGTGCTTTCCGGATGGGTGTTTTACAACTCCCATCTCGTACCGACGGGTCTTCCGACGGCGGATACGATCAACGGCTTTCGGTCGCTCACGAACCGGTCCCTCATTGCGATGGTCGGCGGGCCGTTCTTCCTTCTCTATCTCGTCCCGCCCATCCTCCTGATCGGCGCGGGATACGTGGCGGTTCGGACCGGAACGACGCCAGGCGCTAACGGACCACGGAACGCCGGAGCCAGTATCGCGGTCGGGTATCTTCCCTTGTTCGTCGTCGGTACCTTCGCCTTCGCTGCCAGTGCCGCCAACGCCCCGGTAACCGCCACACCGGACGGCATTCCGGCGATTTTCCTCGGTCTGGTCTATCCCATCGTCTTCGGCGCACTCGGCGGGATGGCGGCGGAACGGCGTTCCGGAGACGGGACGGAATCGCCCGCCAACGACGCCGAAACGGCGTCGGGAAGATACTGATAACGGTCGCTGTGCCGTATGAATCCCGCCGAGTACGGTGGCGGTGAAACCAGTGAATCCTCACAGTTCCCGAACCGAATCCGGGTTCTCCACGTCCCACAGATATTCGGGTAGAAAGGCGTCCAAGTGATCGATGATTTTGCGGTCGCTTTCGTTCATTCCCTCACAGTGGTCCCACGCCGATTCGCGGATATCGACGTGCATCTCGCCGCTCTCCTCGCGGATGGAAACCGGATAGACGAAACACCGGGCCGGCTTCCAACCGTTTTCGGCTTGCAACTCACAGAGGCCGTCCTCGCGGAGGAAGTGACAGGCACAGCCGTCTTCCGCCGTCTCGTCGTGGTCTTTCTCCTCGCGGCGCACGAAATCCTCGCCGCGAAACTCGGTGGTCGCCCCGTTCAAGTCGGCGTGGTTTCCCAACTCGAAGAACTCACGGTCGTACAGCATGACGCCGTGGTGACAACACCACGTACAGCTATCGACGCATTCGAACGTGAGGTCGGGGTCGAACTCCACCACCGCCTCGCGGCCCGGATGCACTTCGACGCGAACGGGCGTGTCGGCGCTCACGTTTTCGCCTCGTCGCGTGTGCTGAAATGAGATACGGTTTTCGGGCGGCCGGAACCGAGACCACTCGGAGGATGGAACTCCGGCGACGAACTGTGTGAAATATAACCGAGAGGTAATCGCACCACACAATCCGATCAACACACTACCCACTTCATGACCCGTTCTTTCCACCGATTCCCGGACACCGATAACGGTAATAATTTAAATATATTTCGCACAGTTCTAGACATGGACAGAACGGGAGACGTCTTCGGGAACTCGGATCTCGGAAAGCAGCTAGATATCAACGCGCAACTCGACGAGATGGGTCTCGATATGGCGGAAATAGAGCGGCGAAAGTCGTTTCTCGACTTCGACGCGGTGGACGCCGACCGACTGTCCGCCCTCCGACCGACGTTCGAGGAACACCGCGGAGAAATCGCGGACCGATTTTACGAGAACGTACAGGCAGACACCGAGACGGACGACATCCTCTCGAACTCCACGCGAACCATCGAATCGCTCAAAGCGATGCAGGGCGAGTATCTCGTCACCCTCACGAACGGAACGTACGACGAGGAGTACGTCCGAAACCGCGCACGAATCGGAAAGCTCCACGACGTGCTGGAGATGCCGCTCAACCACTATCTCGGACAGTACGGCGTCTATTACGAATTCGTCTCGGAGCTGTTGGAAGAACGGCTGCAAGACGACCTCGAAGCGATGGTCCGGGAGCGCGTTTCGCCCGCGGCGACCGACGGGGGGCAACTCGCACAATCGCGGGCCGACGTGGACGAACTCGTCGCCGACGTTCGGGAGTCGGTTCACGAACGCTTCGAGGACATGCTCTCGGTGCTTCGCGTCCTCGACCTCGACATGCAGATAGTGGCGGACACGTACGTCCACTCCCACAGCCAGCAGATGAAGGCGGAAATCGAGCGTTCGCGCGCGCTTCGTGAATCGACCGAACAGCACGTCCTCGATGCTCACGAATCGGCCGCCGACGTCGCTGAAAGTTCGAGCGAAATCAGTCAGCTCACCGACGAACAGTCGAGAAACATGGAGCGAATCGCGAGCGAGGTGTCCACCCAGAGTGCGACCGTCGAGGAAATCGCCGCCAGCGCGAACGAAGTGGAGCGCCAGAGCCGCGAATCCCAACAGCTCGCGGAGGAGGGAAAGAACCTCGGCCAGCGGGCCATGAGCGCGACCGAATCGACCGAAGAAGCGCGCGAGAGCATGGTGGACGACGCCGAGGAACTCCAGAACGCGGTGAGCGAAATCGGCGACGCAGTGCGGATGATAAACGACGTCGCCGACCAGACGAACCTCCTCGCGCTGAACGCTTCCATCGAAGCGGCGCGGGCGGGGGAGGCGGGCGACGGCTTTGCCGTCGTCGCCGAGGAGGTCAAATCGCTCGCCGAGGAGTCGAAGGAACGGGCAGCAGAAATCGAATCGATGGGCGAGCGCATCGAGAATCGAACCGAGAGCACGCTCGACAGTCTCGGCGAGAGCGAGGCGTCCATCTCGGAGACGGTCACAGCCGTCCAGCGAACGGGCGAGAAACTCGAACGAATCGTGGACTCGGCCACGGAAACCGCGGTCGGAATGGAACAGATAACCGCGGCGACGGACGAGCAGGCGTCGAGCACCCAAGAGGTGGCGACCATGATAGACGAGGCGGCGGAGACGTCCGCCCGCGTCTCGACGGAGGTGTCGTCCATCGCGAAGACGAACGAGGAGCAGGCACGAACCATCGAAGAACTGGACGAAATCGTCGCCAACCTCGGCGACGAGGAGAGCGATATCGGTCGAATCTGAGTGTGAAAACGAAGCGCGACTATCCCGTGTTCTTCATCCCCGCCGCGACGCCCGTGACGGTCAACCGGAGCGTCCGGCGCTCCGTCTCCGTGAGGTGCGACTGACGAAGCAGGCGCACTTGGAGGAGGTTGAGCGGGTCCACGTAGGGATTTCGCCGGTCGAGGCTCTCCCGAAGCCACTCGCGCGAGAGGAGGTCATCGCGTCCGGTGATGTCCAACACGAGTTCGGCGGAGCGTTCGTACTCCGCTTCGAGTTCGGGGAAGAACTCCTCGCGCAGGTTCTTCGGCGCGAGGTCCGCGTACTCCGCCGTGATTTCGAGGTCGGTTCGGGCGAGCGCCATCGCGGCGTTGTCGATGGTGGTCCTGAAGAACGGCCACTCCTCGTACATCTCCCGGAGGGTTTCGACGTCGCCGTAGGCGTCCAGTCCCTTGGCGAGCGAGTACCATCCCGGCAGGATACAACGGCTTTGGGTCCACGAGAACACCCACGGAATCGCGCGGAGGTCCTCCACGGTCCGTTCGCCGGAGCGGGAGGCGGGCCGCGACCCGAGGTTCAGGTCCTCGATGACGGTTATCGGCGTCGTCTCCTCGAAGTACGAGACGAAGCCGTCGGATTCGAGCAGGTCGCGGTAGGCGTCGCGGGCGGCGTCGGCCGCGACGTCCATCGCTTCCTCCCACTCGTCGGGAATCGTCTCCTCGTCGTCCTCCAGTGCGGCGTATCGCGCCCGAATCTGGGCGTCGAGCATCTGTTCGACGTTTCGCTCCGCGATGACGGGGTTCGCGTACTTCTCCGCGATGGCCTCGCCCTGTTCGGTGAACTTGACTTGACCCGAGACGGTTTCGCGGGGGAGCGCCAGCAGCGCCTCGTTCATCGGGCCGCCGCCGCGCGAAATCGATCCGCCGCGTCCGTGGAAGAGACGAAGGGTGACGTCGTGCTCGTCCGTGATTTCGGCGAGTCGTTTCTGGTTCCGATAGAGGCTCCAGTTGGCGGCCAGAAAGCCGTTTTCCTTGTTCGAATCGGAGTACCCGAGCATGATCTCCTGCGTCCCGCCGCGCGCTTCGAGCGCCGCGGCGTAGGCCTCGTTTTCGAACAGGGTGCCGACGATGCGCCGTGCGCCCGAGAGCGCGTACTCGGTTTCGAGCAGGGGAACCACGTCGAGTCCGGAATAGCCGGGCAGGTCCACGATTCCAGCTTGATCCGCGAGGAACAGCACTTCGAGCACGTGGCTCGCCTCCTCGGTCATGCTGATGCAGTACGTGTCGATGGTCTCCGCGCCGTACTCGCGCTGCCAGTCGGCGGTTTCCGAGAAGAGGGTCAGCACTCGGCTCGCGGTCTCGGAAAGCCCCTCGGTGTCGAGGTCGATGATGGGTTCGTCCTGCAGGATGGCGTCGGTCAGCAGTTCGACCCGTTCGTCTTCGTCCATCGAATCGTAGTCGAAGCCCTCGCGGGCCAGCGCCTCCGCGATCGCCGCGGTGTGGTTCTCCTGATGGTCGCGCAAATCGAGCGCGGCGAGCGAGAACCCGAAGGTTTCGACGCGGCGGCGAAGCGGGTCCACCTCCGTATCGACGACGCTCTCCGCGCCGTCCTTCCGGAGGCTGTCGGCGATGGCGTCCACGTCCGCGAGGAGTTCCTCGGCGTCGTGGTACCCGCCGGGACGAACGTCGCCGACGCGGTCGATTCGCTCGCGCATCAGGGCGAGTTTCTGGCGGTACGGCTCCTCCGGGTAGCGCTCCGTCACGCGCTCCGCGATGGCGGGGAGTTGCTCGCGGTCGGTGTCGAGGCTCGAATCGAACAGACTGCTCGTCTCGATTCGGTCGCCGTCCTGACTCAGCACGCCGGAGAGGCGCTTCAGTTCGTCGCGGTAGCGCTCCAGAACGACTTCGCGCTGGCGCTCGAGGGTTTCGGCCGTCACCTCGGGCGTGACGTGCGGGTTGCCGTCCCGGTCGCTCCCGGCCCACGAACGGAACGCGAACAGTTCCGGTACGTCCACGTCGAACTCCTCGCCGACGGTGTGGTCGAGTTCGTCGTACACGTCGCCGACGATGTCGAAGAGGACGTTTTCGAGGTACCAGAGGACGTTCCGCGCCTCGTCGGCCACCTCCGGGCGGCGCTTTCTGACCTGTCGCGTCTCCCAGAGGCCGGTCACTTCGCTCTCCAAGCGGCGTTCCAATTGATCCTGCTCGCGGTCGGTCAATCTGCGCTCGTCAAGTTCCGAGAGGAGGACTTCGACGGAACGGAGTTTCGCCTTGACCGTCTTCCGGCGCGCCTCGGTGGGGTGGGCGGTGAAGGTCGGAACGACGTTCACGTCCTCCAGCACTCGCTCGACGGTTTGCGGGTCCGCACCGTCCTCGGCGAGCGTTTCGGCGGTGGCCCGAAGGCTGTCTTCGAGCGTCCCGTCCTGCGTTCCCTCGCGGATGGCGCGCACGCGTTGGCGCTCCTCGGCGAGGTTGATGAGTTCGAAGTACGTCGCGAACGCCCGCGCGACGTGTCCGGCCAACTCGGGCGGGAGTCGGTCGATTTCGTCGCGGAGTACGTCGCGGGACGCCGCGTCCCCGTGTCGGTAGTCGATGGCTCCGGTTCGTACCGTCTCGACGGCCTCGAACGCCTCCCGCGACGCGAGTCGCGAGAGGACGTCGCCGAGTAAGCCAGCCAGTTCGCGGACGTCCTGCCGAACGTCCCGGGTATGTAATCGCATACCAGAGTGTCTGCACCACACCACCTAAAACGTCGGTCTGCGGGTAAAATATGCGAAGGAATTTGATATGATAATTAGTTGTATTCGCGCCAGCGATAGCCGCATTCCTTGCATTTGAAAAACCGCGTCGGTGCCTCGTCGGCGGACGCGGTCTGTTTGATGGTGTACCACGCGACGTCGTGGCCGCATTTGTCGCAATGCACGTCCTTCGCGGTCGGTTTACCCTCGAAATCCGCGCCCTCCTCGGTCTCGATGACGTCCGAATCGTCCTGTGCCTCGGTGGAGACGAACTCGGCGGCGCGCTCCTCGTCCTTCGCCACCGTCGCCTGACAGTCGTCGTTCGCACAGACCATCTGTGATCCCATGGTCCGCATCATCGAACCGCATTCGTCGCAAAATTGCATACCCCGCCTTGTGCGCGGAACGTGAAAAACGCCACGTACGGACGGACGCATTATGTTTGAAAAGAGTTATTTTCGGGAAATACATCACTCTTTTCGATGCTCTCCACTCCCTCGAGACGCGAACTCCTCGTCGCCGGTGCGGGTTTGGCGGCCACGGGCCTCGCCGGTTGTTCCGGTTCGAACAGTTCGTCGAGCGCCGACTGTGAAACGAGCGCCGTCGCTCACGGTGACGGGAAAATCCTGCAGGCAGTGTCCGCGGTCCCCGAAGAGGAAACCGTCCTCCTCTCGATCCTGTTTCTGAACGGGAAACAAGCAGACACGGACCGGCTTCGACTGTACGACTCGTCGGACGAACTCGAATACGAGATTCCGACCGGGAACCGACGGAGATATCTCCAGACCATCGGGCAACGACCCCAACACGGACGACTTCGGGTCGTCTCGATGAAAAACGGCGAAGAAACCGACGAACTGGTCGTCGACTTCAACTGCTGGATAGACGAGGATTCCGCCTTCGCACCGAAAACCGCGACCGACTCGACGGAATCGTAGCGACCCGCTGCGGTCATCCGTTCGCCGAGTCGAGATCGTCCACGTCCTCGTCCGCAACCATCGGGCAGTCCGCCACTCGAAAGTGTTCGACGTCGGGCATCGACAGGATATCCGTCCCCTCGTGGGTACACCTGAGATCCGGCGGGTTGCCGACGTGCGGACACCCGTGGCAGGTCGTCTTCGGGATCGTGCGAACGTCGCGGTCGTCCCATCCCGCCTCTCGGGGGACGCTCACGACCAGTTCGCCGCCGTCCTCGTTCAGCAGGTCGTCCCAGAGTTCGTCGGTGTCGACGTCTCCGACGTCCACCTCCTCGAAGGCGTCATCGACCCGTTCCGACTTCCGATTTCGACGTTCCTCGATGTCCGAGACGAGGCCGGAGAGCGGTTCGTCCGCTCCTTCCGGGTTCGGGGAACGGTCGTTCACTCCTCCGTCACCTCGGACAACAGGTCGGCAGCCTCGGGGTCGATGTCGACGTCCGGGTCGATGGTGTCGCCTTCCAGCGCCGGTGGACGACCGACGACGAGCCAGTTCGACCCGAAGAAGCCCTGCTTGGGTTCGATGTCCTCGAACGTCGCGCCGCAGTGCGGGCAGGACGGGTCGGTCAGCAGCGCGATGGTGACGGTCATCTCGCAGTCGCCACACTTGGCGCTCTCGATGCCGTTTCGGTTGGCCGTTCGTGCGAGTTCGGCGGTGGCGGCCCGCGTCGCGTTCACCGTGGCGAGCATGCGGGCTTGGTCGCGGACCGAGACGAGCGCACGCGCGAGGACGTCGAGTCGTCTGTCCAACTCGTCGGTCGTCTCGGCGAGATAGTCGAGGACCTCCTCGTAGTTCTCGAAGCCGGAATCGAGCCGTTTCCGGTTTTCCGTCACGCGTTCACGGAGGTGGTCCACTTCCTCCGCGACGTTCTCGACGCCACCCTCACCGTCCTCGTCGTTTTCGGCGTCCACCGCCTGCCGGAGTTCGTCCAGTTCGTCCCGCAGGTCCGAATGGTCGTGGTCCGCCGGGGCCTTCCCGTCCGTTTCGCGTTTTATCTGCACGACCCGCTCTCGGACGTCCGTCAGTTTTCGCATGAACTCCTCTCGGAATTCGTCCAGTTCGTCGAGTCCGTCATCCGCATCGTCCCCGTGGAGGGACCCGTGGGCTGCGAAAAGTTCGGAGAGGAGGCGCTGGCGGGAGACACCGAGTTCGTCGGCCGTTTCGGTCACCCACTGGGCAACCGACGTCGGCAACTCTACCGCTGGAACGTGGCTCGCGTCTTCGCTCTCCATTCGGTTGGATACCTACTTCTCACAGCGCTGACTTAACGTTTCGCCCTTCCCGGGGCGGAATTCCGAACGAAGTGGCGTCGTTTTGAGGATCGATACCGGCCGTCGAATTTGCACCGCGGGAGTCCGACCTACCGAATCTTTCGGACGTTGCTGATGTCCAACCCGTCGCTCCGTATCTCCGTTTCGAAGCGGACGATATTTTCCTCCTCTATGCGAGAGAGGACGCCGCGATACTCGCGGACGAACATGGTCCGCGCGCGTTCGTTGCCGCCGCTTTCCCACTCGAAACTGATGGTGCCGTCCGTCGCGCTCATCAGGGACCCCATCTGTCGCCCGGTCAGACTCTCCTGTGCGACGAGGACGAGTATCAGGCCGCCCCACGCTTTGGCCGCCTTCTTCATGCCTTTGAGGAGCATCAGCATCTGATTCCAGTCCACCTGCTCGTCGGGGAGCGCGGATAAGTCGGTCAGCGAATCGATGACGACGAGGTTCCCGGGTGCGTTCTTCGAGAGGTATTCCCCGAGCGCTTCGAGGATGCCACGACGCTCGTGACTGCTACCGAGGTCCGTGATGGTGCGGCGTTTTTGGACGTACCAGTCGTTGGGAATCGGACTCAGTTGGAAGTATTCGGCCGAAAGGTCCTCGAACGAGATGACCTCCGACGCCGGTGAGACGATCGACTCGTCGATGGTGTGCGTGAGTTCGCCGACGATTTCGGGTTCGTTGGCGGTAAACGAGACGTAATGAATCTCGTCGGGAAGCGACGAGCGCGAATCGACCGCCCCGTAGTGGAGTTCGAACAGGTCCGAATCGGCGTCGCCGAGGGCGTTGATGGTCGCGCTGGTGTACGCGAACTCGCGTGCGCCCGCCCCGGCGTCGCCGGCCAACAAGACGACGCTTCCGGGCGGGGACCCTCCGTCGATGAGGGAGTCGAACTGCGAGACGCCGAACGGGATGCGGTCCATGTCTTCCTCTCTCATTCCTGACGGTTACCGTTTACGCTCGCCCCGGCGTTGCGCGCCGACGTGAGCAACACGTCCCCACCGACGCCCGTGGAATCGAGCGCGTCGTGAGCGACTTCGACCGCTCGGTCGGCCATCTCCAGCGTCGTCACGCCGTACACCGCGGGTCCCCACGACGACTGCCCCGCGCCGAACACCGCCGGGGCGGACTCCATCGCGGTGACGAGTTTGCCGACGGGTGGTCGATAGACGCCGCCCTGCTCGTCGGCGTACCACGCCCCGTTTCGGCGGCCGATTTCCGCGACGGCGGACCCGAACCGCTCCGGGTCCGACTCCGCGATCGACGGAAGGACCCGCCGGAGAAGAATCGAGGAGATGTCTTCGGCGATGGTCGGGTCCGCCCGTTCGACCACGGAGCGCATGCTCGCGTCCTCGTCGGTGCCGTTTCGTCCCGGTTCGGCGTTCGGGAGGACGAGGACGAATCGCCAGTCCTCCGGGACATCGTGTCGGGAGACGACGGGCGGGACCGACCAGTCTCCTCGTTCGGGTCGGTCGGTGGTAAAACGCTCCGTGGGGTGTCCGGCATCGACGACGAAGCCGCCGCGTTCGAACGTCGAAACGCCGATACCGCTCCTCCCTGCCCTGTCGAGGGCGGGTGCATATTCACGAACGTCGGGGTCGGTGCCGTACGCGTGGGCGACGGCGGCGAAGACGGCCAGCGCGAGTTGCGTCCCGCTCCCGAGGCCGACGTGTCTCGGTAACGTCTCGTGGATTCGCACGTCAGCGCCGGGGACGGACAGCAGGTCCGTGGCCATGCTCGCGTACTCGCGCGCACACGAGTCGTCACAGCGAACCTCGCCCGCGGGCGTCGCCTCGACGGAGACGGTCGGCGAGGAAAGTGCGACTCCTAACCCACCGTACAGTCTCTCGTGGGCGAGCGAGAGGTTCTGAAAGCCGAAGTGGAGTCGACCGCCGACCGTCACCTGTGCCATATCTAACGGTCGGTAGAGAGCGGAATGGCGATTTCGGCAGTGGCAAATTACCGTGCCATTTCGAGAACACCTAAAACGAGCTATTCCATGTGGTCGAGGACGTACTCGGCCGCTCGGTCCGCGCCGTTTTCGTACTCGGGGGCCTCGGGCGGATGGCGCACCGCGCGGGTGACGTGGGGAATCGAGTGTTCGATCTGGAAGCCCCGGAGACCGCGGCGTTCGATGACCCGCGAAACGCCGTGCTGTTCGTCGGTGAACGGATAGATGATACACGGCGTCCCCGCCACGGCGGCCTCCATCACGGTCGAGTAACCCGAACAGACGACGACGTTCGCGGCCTGAATCCACGGGAGGAGGGACGGGACCGAATCCCATCCGTCGTGGCCGACGAGGGTCACGTTGTTGCCGTCCGCTTCCAGTTCGCGGGCGAGTTCCACGAAATTGGTCGTGTACGTGCTCGGGACGAGGAGGACGTCGACGTCGTCGGGAGCCTCCGCACCGTTGGCTTCGAGAGCGATGGGAGGGATGTGGACGACGCCCGGCGGGTCGCCACCGTCCGGCGGCCAGACGGCGGGGTAGAAGAACGCGTGGGACACCGAAACCTGATAGCGGTTGAGAATCCACGTGAACACCTCCTCGATGGCGGCGTCGTAGTAGGACGCGGCGTTGTGGGTGAGGACGTACAGCGGCGTGTCCGTGCAGTGGGCCGCCATCGCCGCGAACATGTCGTCCGTCACGAGGGCGGCGGGGTCCTCGCGGCGAAGCCACCGTACGAAGTCGAACACGCGCCGTCCGCTGTTCGGAACGCTCCGCGTCAACACGTCGAAGATCGACCCGCCCTGATAGTCGCCGATGTAATCGACCGTCGCCGGACGATAGACCTCGTATCCGTTGTGTTCGATGAACTGGGACCCCGGACCGCCGCCCGCGAGGACGACATCCGTCTCCGGCCCTTCCAATGCCTGTGCCACCGCGAGCATCCGGGTCGCGTGTCCCGCACCTTCCGGATAATGTGCGACAGCAACGGTCCGGCTCATGGCCAACTGTCTTCCCTGCCGTGGGAAGAATATTTGGATTTCCCGCTTCGGAAGAAAAACCGAGCGACGACGGTCGAAACGGAGGGGTTCGGTCGCGGTGCTACGAGTCGTTCACCGCTCGATATAGCTTTGCGACTCACGAAACAGTTCGTCGCAAAACAATGGGAGCAGGAAAGGCGAGCTTTTCTCGCCTTTCCTGCTCCCATCAAAGAGTGGGACCGCTGAGAGTCGAACACCGTCGTTTCGCTTCGCTTCACGACGAGCTTCGGACTCGCTACGCTCGTCCGACATCGCGCAACGCGCGATGCGACGCTCGGCGGTCGACTGATTTTCCTCCTCACGTACGTTCGTCGTAAAATCATGGGACCGCCGAGAGTCGAACTCGGGTCCTACGGACCCCATCCGCAGAGGATACCACTACCCCACGGTCCCGCTACGTTTCGAAGAAGGAGAGTGCCTATGTTAAGCCCTTCGTTTCATTCCTGCGAGCGGGGGACCACCAAGTCGCCGTCGTCCCGCACTGCGAGGCTCGTGACCGGGTCGTTTTCGTACGCCGCGACCCCGTGATAGCGTCCCACGACGTAGCCGTCGTGGTCCGTTTCGACCGTCGCCTTCGGTTCGCCGTGCGGCGTGACGATGTCCGCGATGACGTCGCCCCCCTCGAAGGTATCTCCAGCATCGACGCGATGGCGGACGATTCCGGCCGTCTCGGTGTGCGGGTGGACGGCGCGTTTGACGGGGAAGTCCACGGGCGCATCGAGGCCGGTTGGCTCCGGTTCGCCGGGGAGCATGTCGAGTTCGCGCATGACGTTCAACAGGCCGACGACACCCTTCTCGCGGGTGTTTTCCTCGACCACCTCGAAGCCGCCGAGTTCGACGGTGAACGCGGGAATTCCGGCGTTGTTCAGCGCCGCACCCGCCGTCGAGCGCTGGAGGTTCTGCTCCATGTACTCCTCGGCGGTGTACTCGTTGATGACCGGAAAGTCGTAGGCGTCCGCGAGTCGTTCGAGTTCGTCGGCGAGTTCGCGGGCTTCGTCCTCGTCGCGCTCGGTGCCTCGCGGCGTTGCCGCTCCGGTATCCGCGGAACGTCGTTCCGCGCTTCCATGTAGCACTCTGTCCCGAATCACGAACGGAATCGACCCGACCTGCGCGGTGTGGAGGTCCACGAGCGCGTCCGCCGAGTCTGCGAACGCCTCGAACACCCGTTCGTCGATGAGTTCCTGCACGCGCGGCGGGCGCGACCCGTCAGCGTCCGGGTCGGGGAAGTAGCGGTTCGGGTCGTCGCCGTGGTAGTAGGAGGTGCGCGTCGTTCGGCGCAAACCGGCGGGGTTCAGGTTCGGGAGACAGACTACCGTTCCGCGAATCTTCGACGCCAACTCCTCCCGCATGACGTCCTGTGCGGCGGCGAGGGCCGTCACCTCGTTGCCGTGAATCGACGCCGTAATCCAGAGCGTCGGGCCGTCTTCTTCACCCTCCGCGATGAGGACGGGGAGGCGCTCGGGCGTTCCTGTGGGAAGGTCGGTGACGTCCAACCACCCCGTGACGAGTTCGCCGGGGGACGATTCCGCGGTGCCGATTTGCATACCGAGAGGTGATTCGCCCGCGACAAAAAGGGGTGTGAACCGGCAGGCGAAAACGGAATTTCGAGGCTTAAACCAACACGCGTTCCAGTTCGACGACCGTCCCTTCCTCCGCATCCGCGTCCCCGACCATTCGGCCGAGACAGACCGCCGCGCCGTTCGGCGTGTGACAGGCGACGAGTTGGTCCTGCTCCGCTTCTTCGGCCTCGATGATGCCCGGCGCGTACACTTGTGCGCCCTGTGCCACCTGTTCGGCGGCGTTCGGCGCGATGGTCACGCTCGGGAGGTGGGTCAGCGCGGCCTCCGCGGGGCGGACGATTTCCCGAAGCCAATCATCCTCGTCCTCCTCGCGCCAGCGCGCCAATGCGTCCGAGAGGTCGTGTAAGGTCACGAGGTCGGTGTCGTCGAACGGGTCGGTCGCCGTCCGGCGGAGGTGGCCCATGTGCGCCCCGGTTCCGAGCGCGAGGCCGATGTCGTGACAGAGTTTTCGGATGTAGGTGCCACTCTCGCAGCGAATCCGGAGAAGGGCCTGTCGGTCCTGCACTTCCAGCACGTCCAAGTCGTAAACCTCGCGCACGCGAAGCTTCCGCGAGACGGCGCTCTTTCGGGGCGGTTTCTGATACAGCGGTGCCTCGAACTCGTCGACGATGGCCTCGATGTCGGCCGGAGCCGTCTCGTGCAGTTCGAGGACGGAGACGTACTCCTTCGACCCTTCGAGGAAGACCTGCGAGAGGCGGGTCGCCGCGCCGGTCAGCGTCGGCAGACACCCGGTGACTTTGGGGTCGAGGGTGCCCGCGTGGGCCGCCTGTTCGACTTCACAGAGGTCCCGCACCCACGCCGCGACCTGATGGGCCGACGGGCCGGGCGGTTTGTCGAGGTTGACCACCCCGAATTCGAGGAGTTCCGCGGGCGAACGCTCGGATGGTGGGCCGCGAAGCGTCATCAGAAATCGTATGAGACGCCGGTAATCGGGTACTTGCCCTCGTCGGAGTTCGGTTCGTAGTTCTCGACGGCGGTCGTCAGCATGGCGAGAACGTCGTCCGGGTTCCACCGCGCGGTGTTGATGCTCAGGTCGTAGATGGTGAGGTCGGTAATGTCGATATCGTAGTACTCGTCGTAGCGTTGGGCCTCACTGCCCGCTCGGGCGCGGGTTTCGGTCGCAGCCTGCTTTTGGGATTTCTCCTCGCGGTCCGCGATGCGGGCCGCGCGCACGTCGAGCGGCGCGTCGAGCCAGATTCGGAAATCGGCGTACTCCCCGGCGAGCCACCCGGCGAGCCGAGATTCGAGAACGACGTCGTCGTCCTGTGTGGCGACCTCGCGGAGTCGCTTGTCCAGTTCGCGGTCTATCCCCTCGTCCTCCTCGGCGAGTTTGTTGAATTCGAGCGGCGTCAAGTCGCGCTCGGCGGCGAGTTCGCGGAAGATGTCGCCGCCGCTCACGTGATCCAATCCGAACGCATCCGCGAGTCCGTGCGCAGTCGTACTCTTCCCACTCCCCGGTGGGCCTGAGACGGTCAATAACATATGTACCCTCGAACGGGCACCAAGAAAGAGGTTTTGAACTTACGTCGGCGTCGTCTGGATGTTCAGCGCCTTCCGGATGAGTTGCGTGAACGCCATCGAGCAGAGGAAGTACCAGATGATCCACGTCTGCATCGGGCCGATCGCGCCATGCGTCCATCCATAAGGCCCGCCGACGAGGGGGAGTACAACCTTGTTCGGAACGACCGCCGGCGTACCGTCGCCGATGCGCCAGTACATCCAGAGGAAGGCCGGGATGGTGATGAACATCGTCCAGACCATCGGGCGGAACTGCTCTTTGAACATGCCCGTCTGGTCGCCCATGGCTTCCATCTGTTCCTGTCGGATGCGCTCCATCGCCTGCTCGTCGCCCTTCTCCTTCGCTTCCTTCTGGCGCTTCTGGATGTCCTTCATCCGCTCCTGATACATGCCCATCTTCTCCATGTCCATCAGGTTGTCCTGCAGGAGCGTGGTGTACAGGCCAGTCAGCATGGCGACGATCATGATGACGACGTAGAACGGGAGCGCGGCGTCGATGGGACCGAGCACCACGTCGACGACTTGCCCGACGGCGGCGCGGATGTTGTTCTGGGAGTAGCCCAAGAACAGTCCGATGCTCGCCACCCCCGCGAGTTTATCCCATTTCGACCACGACGTGGTTTCGATGTCGTCCACGTCGCTCGACGAGGACGTCGTGCTCGACGTCGATGTGCCGGAATCATCGAGAGCGTCCGCGACCTCGTCCGGGTCCGCGAGTTCGAAGCCGTGGATGCCGTCCACGAGGATTCCCTTCTCTATCAGGCGACCCCACTGGCCGCTCGTGAGGTCGTCGTTGACGTCCCGCCACTCGACTTCGTCCGACCCTTCGTCGGTTTCCTCGTAGATGACCGAGAGGGCGTCGGCCATCGCCGGGTCCTCGGCGATGAGCGATTCTACTTTCTGCGCTGTCCGTGCCATTGTGGCACGTTTGGGATTCGGCGTTAATCAACCTTCGCCATCGACACGAGCGCGCGGCGAACGGACCCCACTGACGCGGGGAAACCGGCCGAGGGATGAACGGTTAGAGGATAAATTTTTTACCGTTGTCACGTAACCCGATGGCATGAGCGAACTGAGTGAAATACTCCCCGAAGACGACTTCTGGCGTGTGGTCGTACTGGGTGGGTTTGCCGTCTTCTTCACGGGTGTCATCGCGATCGTCGCCTCGGAAGCGTCCTATCTCCTCGGAATCGTGGCCGTTCTCGGATTCCTCGTGTGGTACCTTCGGGACGGCGGTGAAACGGTCGTCGAAAAGGAAGCGGAAGAAACCGAACTCGACGCCGTGGAAGTCCTCAGGGCCCGCTACGCGAACGGCGACATCGACGAAGCGGAGTTCGAAGGGCGACTCGACACGCTCCTCGAAACGGAAACAGCGGAATCGCGGGAAAAAGAACTCTCCTTCGAGTAGACCGCTTTCAGGCCTCGTCCTCGACCGTTTCCTTGATTTCGTTCCACACCTCGTCGGGCGTCTGCTCGCCGTCGATGCGGACGAGTTCGCCCGTGTCGTCGTAGTGGTCGATGACGGGTTCCGTGTTCTCGCGGTAGACGCGGAGGCGTTCGCGCACCGTCTCCTCGGTGTCGTCGTCGCGCTGGACGAGGCGTTCCTTTACCGCTTCGTCCTCGGCGGGGTTGTAATCGACGTGGTAGATGTCGCCCGTCTCGGGGTCGAGTCGGCGGCCGGTGAGGCGGCCGACGAGTTCGTCCTCGGCCACGTCGAGGTACAGAACGACGTCGAGGTCGGTGATGTCGTCCAGATACTCCGCCTGCGAGGGGTTTCGCGGGTAGCCGTCGAGGACGTAGCCGTCGGCCTCGGCGAGCGCGGCTTGAACGATTTCGTTGACGACGGCGTCGGGGACGAGTTCGCCCTCGTCCATGAAACTCGCGGGAGTTCCGTACTCCGTCTCCATGTGCTTGTTCGCGCGAAGCGCGTCGCCGGTCGTGACGTGTTCGACGTCGAATTCCTCGGCGATTCGTGCGCTCTGTGTCCCTTTCCCAGCACCGGGGGCACCCAAAATCAGGATGTTCGGGTTCATGCACTCACCTGCACCGTCTTCGCATAAAGGCTTACGGAAACCGAGCGGAGCATCCGGTTTTTGAGGGCCGAGGACGAACGACTGGTATGACCCGATTCAGCGCTTCGACCCCGACGGAACGACGGAAACTCGTCGTGGACGCCATCACCGCACACCGCGAGCGCGGAAGCCCGTTTTGCACGCTGACCGCCGACCCCGAAACGGCGTCCGAACCGGACTTCGATTCCGAATCGAAATCGGCGGCGTCGGGAGCGGACGACGGCAGCGACGCGGGCGACGAGGACGGGACGGAAGAGGAACTCCCGCCGTGGATTCAGTTCGGCGACCGGACGCTCAACCTCGACTGTACGGACGAGGAGTTGGAGGCGCTCAAGACGCTGGTTGGGGAGTTCCCCGCGTTCAAAATCGAGCAGCTACGGAGCCCCGAAGATGCGGACGGGACGAACGTGCGAATCAGCGCGAAAGCGGACGCGAACCGCATCGCGCAGTTCGTAGACCGGGCGTTCCGCGAGGTGTACGGCTGTTCCGAATCGGTGACGGTGTGGGCCGTCGAAGTGTGATGATGTGGCTGGTTCCGTAGTCGTTATCACGCTCCTCGGATATTACGGGGACGTATGACACATCGCCACGCCATTCGAGATACTCCCGATATCGAACACTGGACGGACGCGACGCGACGGTACACCCGACAGGTCATCGATACCGGATGGTACGTTACATGACGGGGCTGTTCGAACGAATCGTCCTCCCGGTTGCGAGCGAGGAGGATGCGGAGACGACCTGTGACGTGGCGCTCGACCGCGTCGCCGATGCCGACGGCCGCGTCGTCGCGGTTCACGTCGTCGAGAAGGGCGGCGGGGTTCCCGACAAGGCATCGGTCGAACAGCGCGAAGAACGGGCGGCGGACATATTTTCCGTCGTCACGGATCGCTGTGACGCCGCTGGAATCCCGGTCGAAACGAAACTCACCTACGGCACGAACGTCGCGGAGGCCATCTTCGACGCCGCGGACGACGTGGACGCGACGGCAATTGTGTTCTCGCCGCGGAGCGGCAGTCGGTGGATACAACTGCTCACGGGGGACGTGGCGCACACGCTCGTCACGGAGGCAAACCGACCGATAATCGTCCTTCCCGACACGGAGGCGAACTGATGGCGGACGAGGAACTCGCGAAGGACCTCGGACCGCTCGCCGCACTCACCATCGGCGTCGGAACCATGATCGGCGCGGGAATCTTCGTCCTACCGCGTCAAGCCTACCAAATAGCGGGTCCCGCAATCGCCCTCTCGTTCGTCGTTGGCGGCGTCATCTCGCTGTTCACCGCGCTTTCAGCGAGCGAACTCGGAACGGCGATGCCGAAGGCGGGTGGCAGTTACTACTACGTCAATCACGCTCTCGGTCCCCTGTTCGGTTCGATTGCGGGCATGGGTAACTGGATGGGATTGGCGTTCGCCTCCGCTTTCTACATGATCGGATTCGGGGACTTCGTCACCGCACTCGTCACGGTCCCGCCCATCGATCTCAATGTTATCAGGATCCCCGGAACACAAGTCGCCGCGTTTTTCGCAGGGATACTGTTCATCGGTATCAACTACGTCGGCGCAAAGGAAACCGGGCGACTGCAGAACGTCATCGTCATCATGCTGGTCGCCATCCTAACTGTATTCTCGATACTCGGGTTTCTGCAGGCCGATCTCTCTACGCTCAAACCGTTCGCACCGACGAAAGACGGGTACGGTGCGGTGCTCCCCGGGACCGCGCTGGTGTTCGTTTCCTTTCTCGGCTTCGCGAAGATCACGACCGTTGCGGAGGAGATCAAGAATCCCGGTCGGAACCTTCCCCTCGCCGTCGTCGGATCGGTCGTCATCGTCACGACGATGTACGCGATTCTGATGATTGTAATGGCGAGCGTGATAAACTGGACGGAACTCGCGGCCCCCGGTGCCGACCCGGTAGTCGAAGTCGCCGAAGTCGCGTTCGGGAATAGTCTCGGACTGGCTGGTGTCGGTGCCGGGCTTATCATTTTCGGCGGCCTGTTGGCGACCGCTTCCAGCGCGAACGCATCGATTTTAGCGTCCTCGCGCATCAACTTCGCGATGGGGCGTGACAAACTGATCACCGCGTGGCTCAACGACATCCACGACAAGTTCGCCACACCCTACCGCTCCATCGCGGTTACCGGCGTCATCATTCTCGTCCTCATCCTCATCGGGAACATCAAGACTCTCGCGAAGGCGGGGAGCGTACTTCACCTCATCGTCTACGGCCTGCTCAATCTCGCGCTTATCGTGATGCGGGAGGCCGATGTCGCGGAGTACGATCCCGCGTTCCGAGTACCGCTCTACCCGATAACGCCGATTCTCGGTGCGCTGTTCTCGTTCGCCCTCATCGCATTCATGAACCGCATCGAAATCGCGCTGGCCGTCCTGTTCGTCGTCTTTGGCATCGGCTGGTTCTTCGTCTACGCCCGGCCACGAACCGACAAACAGGGAGTACTGAGCAGATACATCCTCAGCCGACCGGACGATATGCCCGAACCGGCCGTCTCCGCGGCCACGTCCGTGAAACCGGACGGTGGCGACTACCGGGTGATGGTGCCGCTGGCCAACCCCGAACACGAGACGGACCTCATCTCGCTCGCAAGCGCCGTGGCGAGCCAACGCGGCGGAACGGTCGTCGCGACGCACATCGTCCAAGTGCCGGACCAGACGCCGCTGGCGAGCGGCGCGGAACACGTCGAGGAACTCGACGCCGAATCGGCGGACCTCCTCGAACGGGCGCGAAACGACGCCGAAACGTTCGGCGTTCCCGTCGAAACCCACACCATCCTCTCACACCGTTCGTTCGAGGAGATATTCGACGCGGCCCAGAGCCACGACGCGGACCTCGTGGTCATGGGATGGGGCGAGGACAGCCACGGGTCCCCCGGCAGGGCGGAGAGCGCCCTCGACGAACTGACGAACGGACTCCCGTGCGACGTCGTCGTCCTCCGCAATCGCGGGTTCGACCCCAGTCGCGTCCTCGTTCCCACCGCTGGCGGGCCGGACTCCGCACTCAGTGCGGCCATCGCACAGATGCTGCAAGCCGAATACGGCTCCGAACTCTCGCTCCTCCACGTCACGGACGAGTCGCGGGAGGCGGGCGAGGAGTTCCTCGCCGACTGGGCGACGGACCACGACATCAGGGACGCGAACCTCGTCGTCGTGGAAGAAGACGACGTTGAAGCGGCCATCGAACGCGCGGCGGCCGACTGCTCGCTGCTCGTCATCGGCGCGACGGAGGAAGGACTCCTCGCGCGCCTGTTCCGAGGGTCGCTCGCGCTCGACATCGTGGACGACGTGGACTGTTCCGTCCTGCTCGCGGAAAAGCAACGAAAACGCTCGGTTCGGGAACGTCTCCTCGGATAGCCGTCCCGCGATTTTGACGCTCGGGCGAGTTCCGTCCGTCGCCGGAAAATCGATTCCGGCGGAACGCCTACGACCGCCAGTACGCGCCGGTCAGCAGGACGAACACCGGGAATATTTCCAACCGTCCGACCCACATCAGGACGACCATGAGGAGTTTCGCACCGTTGGAGAAGGGCACGTAGTTGTTCATCGGACCGACGAGTTGGAACCCCGGTCCCACGTTCCCGAGCGTCGAAGCGATGGCGCTCATGGCTTCGAGCGTGGTGATTTGCGGTCCGGCCCGCTCGATGTCGAGGAAGAGGAGCAGCGTGGCGACGAGGAAGATGACCACGTAGAGGAGCGTGAAGGCGTAGATACCGCGGACAGCACGTTCGTCGAGAGCGCGTCCACCGAGTCGAACCGGGCGAACCGCCTCGGGGTGAACGTTCGTGAACAGTTCCCGGCGGAACGATTTCAGGATGACGAGCCAGCGGACGATTTTGATGGCACCGCCGGTCGAACCCGCACACCCGCCGATGAGCATCGCGGCCAGCATGAGGTACTGGGCGGAACTGTTCCACGTGTTGAAGTCCATGCTGGCATAGCCCGTCGTCGTGACGATGGAGATGAGTTGGAAGGTGGCGTGGCGAACCGACGATTCGATGTTCCCGGCGACGGCCGGCCCGCCCGGGACGGACACCAACCCCTGATGGGTGTACAGCAGGACGGACAGAATCGCCGAAAGGACGGCCAAGATGCCGACGTAAAAGCGGAACTCCACGTCCTCGAACAGGCGGCGCGGGTTTCCGTTCAGGACGTGCCAGAACAGCGCGAAGTTCGTCCCCGCGGCGATCATGAACGGAACGATGACCCACTGAACGATGGCGGAAAACGCCTCGATGCTCCGCGCCTCGGGGGAGAACCCGCCGGTCGCCATCGTCGTGAAGCCGTGGGCCACGGCGTTGTAGAACGTCATTCCGGGGGCGAGCGGCGTCCCGAGTGCCTTTCCGAGAACGTGGAGGCCGAACAGCAGAACGATTTCGAGCGCGGTGATGCCGAGGTAGGCCTTCCAGAGCGCCCGCGCCGTCTCCGCGATTCGCGGGGTGAGTTTCTGGATGCCGGGGCCGGGCGCTTCGGCGTCCATCAGCTGTGCGCCCCCGACGGACAGTTCCGGCAGAATCGCGACGGCGAGGACGACGATCCCCATCCCGCCGAGCCACTGGGTCAACTGCCGCCACATCAACAGCGCGCGGGAGTGCGTCTCGAAGGAGATGTCGCCCATCACCGTCGCGCCGGTCGTCGTGAACCCGCTCATGCTCTCGAACAGCGCGTTGACGGGGTGTGCGAGCGTGGACGGTCCCGACGTGATGGCGATGTACGGAAACCCGCTCAGCAACGAAACGCCGTTTCCGGCGATGACGTAGGGCAGTCCGCCGACGATGGACACCGCGAACCACGTCAGCGCGACCATCAGGAACCCCTCCCGCGCGCCGAGGTCGGGGTCCGGGTCGACGCGTTCGAGCGACCACCCGACGACGACGGCGACGGCGATGGTCGTGACGAACGTTCCGATGCCCTCACCGTAGTACAGGCCGACGAGCAACGGGAACACCAGCGGGACGGAGAGCCACTTCACGACTGTTCCGACGAGGCTGACGCTGGCCCGCCAGTCGATGCGAACGGTCATAGCGCGGCGCTCACCTCGGCGACCACGTCTCGATGGACGAACACCACGATGTGGTCCCCCTCCTTCACGGTCGTGTCGCCGCGCGGGACGATGAACTCGCCGTCCCGGGTTATCGCACCGATGACGACCCCGTCGGGGAGGTCGGCGACGCCCTCGCTGATGGGTCTATCGAGGAGGACGCTGTCGCCGTCGATTTCGATTTCGAGCACTTCCGCGCGGTCGTTCTCGATGAGCGCGATGTTCTCGGCGCGCTCCTCGCGGGTGAAGCGTGTTATCTCCTCCGCCGTGACCTCGCGCGGGTTTATGACCACGTCGATGCCCACCGTCTCGAACAGCGAGACGTACTCCGTGTTCTCGACGATGGCGATGGCCCGTTCCGCACCGAGTTGGCGAAGCAACAGGGATACGAGGAGGTTTTTCTCGTCGTTTTCCAGCGCCGCGACGACCACGTCGGCTTCGTCCACGTGTTCCCGCACCAGAAAGTCGGTATCCGTGGCGTCGCTCGCCATGACGACGGTCCCCGGCAACGCCTCGGCGAGCGTTCGGGCGCGGGTCGGGTTCTGCTCGATGAGTCGGGGGCTGAGGTCGCGGTTTTCGAGCAGTCGAGCGGTGTGGAAACCGATTTCGCTCCCGCCGATGACGACCACGTCCTTGTCCGTGTTGGATACCTCCTCGGGTGCGACTTCCATGGCGAACCGCTGGACGCTCTCCGGACTCCCGATGACGACCACCTTGTCGTCGGTCTGAATGACCGTCTCCCCGCGCGGGATGTCCACGTCGCCGTCGCGGATGAGGGCGGCGAAGGTGAGCGAGTCGAACCGGTCGGCCTGCCGAATCGTTTGGTTCGCCAGCGGACTGTCGCCCCGTACCTCAAACTCCGCCATCTGGACCTTTCCGCCGGCGAACGGGTCCACGTCGCGCGCCGCCGGAAGGCCGATGACGCGGACGATGTCCGACGCGGTCAGGAGGTTCGTACACACCAGAAAGTCGACGCCGAACGCGCCCGCTTTCGCGTTCTCCCACGTCTGGAGGTAATCGACCTTCTTCACCCGCGCGATGGTGAACGGGTCGTCCACGGTCTTCGCCGTCCCGCACACGACGAGGTTCGTCTCGTCGTCGTCGGTGCTGGCGATGACCATGTCAGCGCGTTCGATACCCGCGTCCCGTAACGTGTCGAGCGAGGTGCCGTCCCCCTGTATCGGGAGGACGTCGAGCGTGTACGTGAGCGATTCCACTCGTTCGCCGTCCCGGTCCACGACCACGACTTCGTGCGTATCGGAGAGGCTGGCCGCGATGGACGACCCGACTTCACCCGCGCCGACGATGACGATTCGCATACGTTCGTTCGTTTCTCGTGTGCCTCTCCACCGAGAAGGTGTCGTTCCGTTCCGCACGACGAGTTCCGGGACGGACCGAATCCCAAACGGCGACGAGGACGCCTACATCGTGTGTTTTCTCGCCGCCGCTTCGTTCGAAGGGGGAAGATACTACCCTGTTCGTCGACGGTAGGCCGACGCTGAAGCCACTACTGTCAAAAATATAATCAATAACAACTACGGTCCTCGTCCTCGATATCACGTTTCACGTTCTCGACCGCGCTGTACGGTCGTGAACACACGACGAACGATGTCTCTCGATACGCCCCACCTACAACCGACCGACCGATGCGATTCGTTGCTCTCCGTCCTCAGCGGTGCCGATTCGCTCGCGGTCGTCTGTCACAACAACCCGGACCCGGATAGCATCAGCAGCGCGCTCGCACTCGCCGCAATCGCGGAGTCCGCGGACGTCTCTCGAACCGACCTCTACTACGGCGGCGAGATTACCCACCAGCAAAACCGGGCCATGGTCAATCTGTTGGACGTGGACCTGCGCCCTTTTACCGACGAGTGCCTCGATTCGACCGACCTAATCGGGTTCGTTGACCACGCGGTTCCGGGACAGAACAACTGCGTCCCCGACGAACGCGTCCCCGACATCGTCATCGACCACCATCCGAACGAGGGCGTCGAAGGGACGCACGTCGACCACCGCGAACACGTCGGCGCGACGGCGTCCATGCTGACGGAGTATCTACAGGAACTGGACGTCGAACTCGACGCTCGATTGGCGACGGCCCTGCTGTTCGGGATTCGACGGGAGACGCTGGAGTTCACCCGGGGCGCGACGGAAGCGGAGTACACGAACGCCCGACGCCTACATCCGCACGCGGACGTGGACCTCCTCCGTCGACTCTCGGACTCGTTGTTCACCCACGAGACGCTCGATTCCATCGCCGACACGATTCAAAATCGGACCGTCCGCGGGTCGCACCTCGTTTCGCACGCGGGGCGAACCACCGAGCGGGACACGCTCCCGCAGGCGGCCGACTACCTCCTCAACCTCGAAGGCGTCTCGACGACCTTCGTCTTCGGCATCATCGACGAGACGGTGCATCTGAGCGCGCGAACCCGAAATCCGCGGATTCACGCCGGCGACCTCCTGATGACGGCCTTCGATGACATGGGAAGCGTCGGCGGGCATCAGGCGATGGCGGGCGGGGAGATTCCGCTCGGACTGTTCGGCACGCTCGATGACCGGGACGACGCGTTGGTCGAACTCGTGAGCGAAGTGCTGACCGAGCGGTTCTTCCAAGAGACGTCCTGTAACTCGTAAAACGAAAGGAGACCGTGGTCTAACGCAACCAGCGTGAAAGCCGGGACGTGATGCCGAGGTTGCGCTTCGCCATGATGATGGTGCTCTTGGAGCGCCATCCGACCTGTTCGGGAAGCGCACCGAAGACGAACTGTTGGAGCAGTCCCTCGCGGGTCGCGCCGATGATGGTCAGGTCGTGTTCGCCGGTTCGTTCGACGATGGTGTCGATGACGTCGTCGCCGGTCAACATCTCGGTCGTCACCGTCGTCCCGTCGCTGAACTCCGCCTTCGCATCGTCGAGTACCTTCCGCGAGTCCGTGCGCTCGCTCTCGCTCGCATCGGGGCTCACGACGTGAACGATTTCCACGGTGGCGTCGTTGGAGCGGGCGATGTTGTCCGCCACTTCGGTGGCGAGTTCGGCGTGCGGGCCACCCGCCGTCGGGACGAGGATGGATTCGACCTCACCCCCGTCCGGACCGATACGTTCGACCAACACGTCACAGTCTGCGTTCTGGACGACCCGGTCCACGTTGCTGCCGAGGACGATGTCACGGCGTTGGCTCTTGTGCTGGCCCTTCCAGCCCATGAGGACCGCGTCGCTGTCGTACTGTTCGACGGTGTTGAGGATGGCCTTCCCGACGTCGTGACCGATTCGAATCGTCCCGCTGACGGGGACGTCCCGGTCCTCGGAGATATCCATCGCCTCGTTCAGCACGTCCCGCTGGTCGTCGATGAACTTCCGGCCTTCGGACAGCGGCGTCTGCTGTGGGACAGTGACGATGCTCATAACGAGGATTTCGCCGTTCCGGTCCCGCGCGATGTTGGTCGCGGTCCGCATCAACTGCGGGGCGCTCTCGGGGTTGGCGATGGGGACGACGATCTGATTGTCCGCCTCCGAGGGGACGCGCTCGGTGACGACCGTCGGCGTCTCCTCCTCTAACTGTTCTGCCTCCTTCTGCTTGGAGTAGCCGTAGTAGACGCCCAGACCGATTATCATCCAGACCGCGGTGGTGATGAGCGCCACGAACCCGTGGGAGTTCTGTCCGGTGAGTCCCGGTTCCAGTCCGAGTTCGTAGATGAGGAACGGGGTGAGCAGGACCTGCAAGCCGATGCCGATGAGCGGCGGCCACGGCATGTACGGGACCTTGTAGGTGCGCGGCAGGTCGGGGTGCGTCTGGCGCATCCGGATGAGCGTCCAGTTCACCTGCACGAACAGCAGGATGAACATGATGTCTGCCGACGCCGCGACGCTCTCTATCGGCAGGATGATGGCCATCAGGATGATGAGGATGCCCGAGAGCAAAATCGCCCAGTAGGGCGTCCGCTTGTCGGGATGAATCCTGTCGAAGAACGCGGGAAGCGCTCGGTCACGCCCCATCGCGAACGAAACACGGCTAGAGGAGTAGACCGTCGCGTTCAGCGCGCTCATCGTCGCGGCGAGTCCGGCGAACAGCAGGAGGAACGCGCCGTACGGCACGAACTGCCCCGCCGCCTCGATGATGCCGAGTTCGCCGAGTCCGCCGAGGAGTTCCCACGTCGGGACGCTTGCCGCCGACCCGCTGGTGCCCGTGGCCTGACTGATGAGTTCGGCCGTCGGGGTGATGCCGCCGATGGCCGCGAACGCGACCAGCACGTAAATCGGGACGACGATGGCCATCGAGTAGAAGACCGCCTTGGGGACGTTCTTTCCGGGGTTGACGACCTCCTCGCCGGATTGAACGATGATCTCGTACCCTTCGAAGGCGATGTAGGTGAATCCCATCGCGCCGATGATACCGACGATACCGTGGGGCGCGAAACTCGGACTGTCGAGAAACTTCGCCGTCCAGTTCGGGTTGTTGAACGTCGTCGCCAGTCCGAACGCGACGAAGATGCCGAGAATGACGACCTTGATACCGGTCACGATGACGCCAGCCTTCCCGGTCTCCTCTGCACCGCGGAAGTTGATGTACGCGAACGCGATGACGACCAACGCCGCCAGACCCTTTTCGGCCATGATGGGCGTGATAAAGCCCAGGAGGGCGAACTCGTTCGAGAGGCCGAATCCGATTCGGAGGAACTCGACGAAGAAGGTCCCGAAGGTCACGGCATACAGCGCACAGGCGACGGCGTGGGCGAACCAACTCATCCACCCGGCGTAGAAGCCGTTCGGGTCGACGAGTGCCTCTTTCACCCAGAGATAGCCACCACCGGCCTCGGGGAACGCTGCGCCGAGTTCCGCGTACGAAACGGCGGTGAACATCGCGACGAACCCGTTGATAATGAACGCGACGGTCAGGGCAGGTCCGGCGATACCGGCCGCGAACCCCGTCAGGGCGAAAACACCCGCCCCGATCATCGCGCCGACACCGATAAAGGTGATGTCGAATAGACTCATGTCGCGGGAGAGTTCGGTTTCGACGGAACCGCTCTCCGCTTCCGCCTCTGTCGAACTATGGTCCATCGATATCACCTCGTATTCCAGTAAGGAAAGTTCTACCGCAATCGTTAGCAAACATTGTCATGAATGATTGTTACAAGAGGTATTTTAATCGTAAGAACCGGGCAGAGCCGTTTCAGCGCACGAAACAGCTTCCGTTCATCGTCACGACAGTCAGGCGCTACAGTTCCTCGTGAATCCAGTAATGGGCGATTTTGGACGCGTCGACCCAGTGGACTTCGTCGTCCGCGTCGATGCGAATGAACGGGTCGTCCTCGAACTCGACGTTGTGGGTGTGAAGTTCGAGTTCCTCGCCGCCGGCGAGTTTTATCATTATCTCTCCCTTCTCCTCCAAACCGTCTTCCAACCGCTCGTAGATGGATGTCATCGCGACTTTCTCCACCGAACTCAACGTCGGGCGCGTTCAAAAGATTTGTTGCCATTTTCCGGAATTATGGTCAGTTTCAGTCGGTTCAGCGCCTTTAGCGCACGAATATGACCGTTTCGATTACACGACGTCGTTGTCCCGAAGGAGGTCCGCGAGGACGTGGAAGTAGAGGAGGACGGCGGTGAAGACGGCGACCGGCGGCCAGAGGACGACCAAGATAGCAACGAGGACGCCGCCGATTGCGACGTGCGAGAGGATGCGCATGTGTTCCAGTTGCGCGTTGTCCACGTCCTCGAACACCCAATCTTGGTCGCCGAAGGCGTCGGTCGGGTTCGCCAGACACGCACGGAGGTGCCGCCAACTTCCCGTTTCGAGTCGCGTGAGAACGAAGTGGTCCAAGTCGATGAAGACGCTCAGCAGGACGCCGTAGACGAACAGGGCGGCCAAAATCGGCGGACCGAAAAGATTCGAAAGCGGAACGAGCAACAGAGCGGAGACGACCGCGCCGATGAGGAAGTGTTCCCGCGAATACATCGCTCGAATCGAGGCGGCGGCGGGGCTAAAAGATGGCGTCCTGTACTTTCACCGAATGGCGAACGTATTTATCTGTTCGCTCCATTTTCGTGCGAATAATTCCCACGGATTGCCGCCGACGAGGTTCGGTACGTTCATGGTGTTGCCATCGCAGTATTGCATCAAATGGAAGGACACACGGCGGAACGTGTCACGCTGGCTCGGCTTCCGTCGGGCGTCGAACTCGAAACGACCATCCACACCTACGACGGTGCCGAAGACGGTCCGACGCTCTACATTCAGGCGGCACAGCACGGGCGCGAAATCAACGGCAGCGAAGTGCTTCGCCGGTTTCACGAGGAACTCGACACGGAGCGCCTCGCCGGCCGAATCGTCGCGGTTCCCGTCGCCGACCCGCTCACGTTCGACCGGGTGTCGTACACGACACCCGAACAGCTAGACAGCATCAATCCGAACATGAACCGGGTCTGGCCCGGCGACGAGGAGGGAACGCTCCACGAGCGCATGGCGGCGACCTTGTGGGAGTTCGCAAGCGAGGCGGACGCCATCGTGGACCTTCACACGGGAAGTCGGAACATGATGACCCACGTCGTCTTCATGGAAGGGGACCGGGAGTCGCGAGATCTGGCCGAAGCGTTCGGGACCGACCTCCTCCTCTCCGAGGAGGCCGGCGACGACGCCGACGTGGAGTGGTCGGAGCGAAACTTCGGCGGCAAGTTCCGCGTCGCGGCCACGCGCGAAGGGATTCCGTCCATCACGCCGGAACTCGCGCACAACAAGGAAATCGTCGAGCAAGCCGTCGAAACCGGGTTGACCGGCGTCGTCAACGTCTGTCGCCATCTGGGAATGCTTCCGGCGTCGCTCATCGAAAACGGGGAGAAGGTGCTCGCACGCAACCACCTCGGCCGCGTCGATGCCGCCGATTCCGGGCTGTTCGTGGTCGAGTCGAATCACGAACTCGGCGACACCGTCGAGGCCGGAGAGCGCATCGGCACCCTGTACGACCCCGCGACGTACGAAGTTCGGCAGAACGTGGAAACCGACCGCGACGGCATCCTGTACGCACTCACTCGCGAATCGACCGTCTGCGGCGGCGGGAAACTGCTGAGCGTCGCGCTACTCCGCGAGGAGTGAGCGAGCGACGGCGATAGCTCCCCCAGTTTCGGAACGCGGGCCACCGCCACGCCGAGGATCCAGTTCGGACGAACCGGCGAGGAGATGCCGACGGCTTGGTCGTAGTACCCGTTCGCGTCCCCTTTGGTGATGAACCCCGCGTGCGGGGCCGGGCAGTTCCGCAGTTCGGCACAGTCGTCCGCACCCGCGAGATACGCCGGATCGCCCTCGTCGTACCAGTTCTCCCCCGCAGAGACCCAGAACCGCGCCCGGTGGAGGACGGGAATCGCCGACTGGTTTCCGTGGGGTCGATAGACGAGGACGTTGCCCGGACCGCCGAGCGTCTCGAACCCGTCCCGTTTTCCGTTTCGTGCGGAGACGACGCCGCTCCGGCTGTCGGGCGGCGTCACGCGGTTTTTGTCCATCACGACGACCACGTCTGACGTGTTGACGTGCGGCGACATGCTTCCGCTGATGACGGTGTACGCGGGTGGCCAGACGCCCAGCGTTGCGACGAAGAGCACGCTCACGACGAGAAGAAGTGCGACCGCGCTGGCGAGCAGTCGTCGGAGGCTGAACACGACACGGTGGGACGCGAACTACCAGCTTTGTTATCTCCCACCTGTGAAACAGAACGTGTCCCTTTCCGCCACATGCGCTGGGGAAAGTGGCGACAATACGGCCGATAGGTGTCACGATACGGCCGATAAGTATCGTTTCGGATACGACCCCGGAAGCGGAATGCGTCCACCGGAAATCGAACGCTACCCCTCGTAGTTACTCACTTCCGAAGTCGAGGAGCGACCGCTGATGACGCATCAACGGGCGGGCGTCGTATCCGAGCTTCTGGAGGTGTCCCGCGAACTCGTCGGCGAAGCCGTGCTGCGTGTAGACGACGTCGGGGTTCACCGCCTCCACGGTCGAGACGAGTTCGTCGAAATCGGAGTGGTCCGACAGCGGAAACGTCGCGTCGTACCCCCCGCGGTAGCGATACGAACTCCCGACCGCCCACCCGGAGAACCCGACCATCGACCCGTCGACGCGCTCGACGAGGTTCCGTACCCAGTCGGCCCGGGAGAGGTTCGACGGGAGCACGACGATTTCGTCGCCCGAAAGCCCGTCCGTCTCGAACGGTTCCGCGTCGAAGGTGATACCCGTCGTCGCCTCGATCGCTGCGTTCACCGTCCGAATCGCGTCGCTGACGACGAGCGGGCGATTCGTCGCCCGACGGGCCAGACGTTGGAGTTTCTGTGCGCGGCCGAGCGAGTAGCCGAACAGGAACAGCGGTTCGTCGTGGTCGGTCAGCCAATCACATATTTCGTCCTCCAGTTCCGCCTGCGACGGAAAGCGATATCGCGGGTCGCCGTAGGTCGTCTCCATCACCAGCACGTCGGCGGGGACGGGGTCGAACCCGTCGAGATACAGCCTGTCCCGCGTCGAAAAGTCCCCGGTGTACAGATACCGACGGTCGGCGTCTATGAGCGCCGCTCGCGACCCAACGACGTGGCCTGCCGGGAGGAGTTCGATACCCGGTACCGATTCGGTGAACTCGAATTCCGCGCCCGTCCGCGCCCGAACGAGCGCGGCGGTCTCGGCCGAACAGAGCACCGTCTCGGGGGTCCTCCGAAACGTGTGGTCGGCGTGGGCGTGGCTCACGAAGTTCACGTCGCCCACGGCGCTTCGGGAGTCCGCGACGATGGTTCTGTCAGTCTCGATGTGAATTCCGTCCCGCAGTCGAATCACACGTTTCGTTGGGACGCGACGGATTTGAACGCTCGGGCGCGTACTGGTCGGTCCGTGACGGGAGTAGTCGGGTGCAATCGACAGGGGGGTTCGATCCGAACTGGCACCGACCCATCGGTGCGGCTAACACGCTTAATAGCGTGCCAGTAGCAACCACGGTTTGCCATGACACGAGTAGAGACCGACGACGGAACAGAACTGTTCATTCGAGACGTGGGGGCCGGTGATCCCATCGTCCTCGTCCATGGGTGGCCGGTGGACCACCGAATGTTCGAGTACCAGTACGAAGGGTTGCTCGCTGCGGGCTACCGGTGTCTCGGGGTGGACCTACGCGGGTTCGGCAAATCGGATAAACCGTACGGCGATTACAGCTATGACCGCTTCGCCGACGACCTGAAGAGCGTGTTCGAAGCGTTCGATACCGAGAACGCGACGCTCGCCGGGTTCTCGATGGGAGGCGGGGTGGCGACGCACTACATGAGCCGCCACGACGAAGCTCACGTCGATAAGCTTGCCCTGATCAGCGCGGCGAGTCCGTGCCTCACGGAGAAATCCGACTTTCCGGAGGGGCTGTCCGACGACGACCTAAAGCCGTTTATCGAGGGAGTGCGGAACGATCGAGCGGCGATAAACGCCGAGTTCGGGGAGTTGTTGTTTCATACCCGTCCGAGCGACGGGATATTGAACTGGCTCTGGGGGCTCGGAATGGAGGCGTCGGGCTACGCGACGGCCAAATCGGGCGAATCGCTCCGAGACGAGGACCTCAGGGACGAACTGGTCGACATCACGGTGCCGACGAAGGTCTGTCACGGTGTCGAGGACGAAGTCTGTCCGTTCGAAATCACGGGCAAAGTGCTCGACGAAGGCATCGAGAACACGGACCTCGTTCGATTCGACGAATGCGGTCATGGGACGTTCTACGAGGAGAAGGAGAATCTCACCGACGAGATACTCGATATCGCCGGGTAGACCGCACGAATCACCCTGTTTTCACCCGCTTTACGGTTCCGAGATACGTTCCGGTACCTCCGTGACATGGGGTCGAAGCGTTGAAGGCCCCGTGAGGAACCACTCCTGCCATGGACAAGGACGACCTCCGCGACCGAATCTGGACGCGGTTGGAGGAGGAGGGCATCGCTCGGTTTCCGTTCCCACCGCACGGCCGGATTCCGAACTTCGCGGGCGCTCGGGACGCGGCCGGCCGACTCGCGGAACTCCCCGAGTGGCGGGACGCGTCGGTGATAAAGGCGAACCCGGACGCTCCCCAGTTGCCGGTTCGGCGGCGGGCCTTGCGGGAGGGAACGGTCGTCTACATGGCCCAACCGCGGCTTCGTGACGAAAAGCCGTTCATGAAACTCGACCCGGCGGAGATCGAGGACACGGACGCCGCCGCGACGGTGTCGAAGATGGACGGCTACGCCGAACCGGTCGCGCCGGACGAGGTGCCGCACGTCGATTTTATCGTCTCCGGCAGCGTCGCGGTGACGGAGGATGGGGCTCGAATCGGGAAGGGGGAGGGATACAGCGACCTCGAATTCGCCGTACTTCGGGCGTTGGGGGCGGTGGACGAGGGAACCACGGTCGCCACGACGGTCCATGAAGCACAAGTAGTCGAGGAAGCACCGGCGGTCGAGGCCCACGACGTTCCGATGGACGTCGTGGTGACGCCGGAGCGGGTGGTTCGAACCGACTCCGATTTCGAGCGACCGGGGGGTATCGACTGGGACGCGCTCCCGTCGGAGAAAATCGAGGAGATACCGCTCCTCCAGCGGTTGCAACCGTGACCGAAGGGACGGAGCGAGTATTTCGACACCGGTTGTCGCCACAACCGAAACGCAACGGGCGATTGTCGAGAAGTGGCGGGTAAATAACGAACCGTGAGCGAAGCGAGGTTCGTCCATGCGCGTCGAACCGCCGACACGGACCGTCGTTTCGCTCATCGCCGTACTGGTCGTCGGGTTCCTCGTCGTTTCGACGGCCGTCGAAGCGCTCGCTGTGACCCCCGATTCGGCCATCGGAATCGCGGCGGGGCAACAGGGGGCGGATGCGACCGAAATCGATTCGTGTCGAACGATTTCGTCGTCCGGTCGCTACGTCCTCACCGCGAACGTTCGAAACGCGACGGTCGATACCTGCCTCCGCGTGACCGCGAGCGACGTGACCGTCGACGGGCAGGGCCACCGCGTCGACGGCGTCGGCGATTTCGGCACCACGGGCGTCCGCGTCGACGGCGGGTCGAACGTGACGGTTCGGAACGTGGAAGCGACCGACTGGGACGACGGAGTCCGATTCGTCGGCACCCGTCGCTCCCTCGTGGCGAACACGACGACGGCGCGAAATCGCGTCGGCCTGTCGCTGGTGTCGTTCCGCGATAGCAGGGCCGTGAACAACGTGGCCCGTTCGAACGCCGTGGCCGGCGTCTTCCTCGTCGGGAGCAGTTCGAACGTCACGCTCCGGAACACGAGGGCGAACGAGAACGCCTTGGTCGGCGTGCAACTCGTGGAGGCGACCGAAGCCACCGTCACCGGAACGGTCGCCCGCGGCAACGAGTACGGCGTCGCCCTGTTGGGCGCGAACGGAAACGTCGTTCGCGACAGCACGGCGACCGGAAACCACATCGCCGGGATTTGGCTCTCGGCGGCCAGCGACAACCGAATCCGCGACAATCGCGTCACGAACCGGTTTTACGGGGTGTATCTCGCGGACGGTGCGGAGAACAACACCGTCGAAGCGAACGACGCCGTTGGAAACTCCGTCGGCGTTCGACTGCGGGCGAGCGACCGCAACGCGATTCTTCGCAATCGGGTCGTGGACAGCAGCGACACCGGAATCCTCCTCATTTCGAGCGACGGAAACCGAATCGCCGGAAACAGAGGGGACGGAAATCGACGAGGAATCGTCGTTTCGAAGTCCTCGTCGGGGAACGTCCGCTCGAACAACTCCGTCGGCGAAGCGTGAGACGGTGAGCGGGAGAGACGTGGTGGCGAAACGGACGAACCGCGTGCTCGTGTTACTCCTCGTACTCGCGGGCGAAGACGGTGACGAGCGACCGGAAGATACCGAGGACGATCGGTCCGAAGAACAGTCCCATGAAGCCGAACACGTAGACGCCGCCGAAGATGCCGACGACGAGGATGCCGGGGTTCAGTTTCGCCTCGTGTCCGCTCACTAACGGCCGGAGGTAGTTGTCCGAGAGGCTGATGACGAGGGTGCCGTAGACGAAGAGGAACCCCGCCGCGATCGGCCGGTTGACGAGGAACAAGAAGAGCGAGGCGGGAAGCCAAACGATCGACGCGCCGATGAGCGGAAGCAAGGAGAGCACCGTCGTCACGACGGTCCAGAACACCACGCCCGGAACTCCCGCGATTGCAAAACCGATGCCGGTCAGAATCCCCTGTACGATCGCGACGAGGAGGTTGCCGACCAACACGCCCCACATCACGCGGTCCATCTCGGAGTACAGTTCGTCCTGTACGTCGTCGGGAAGCGGCGTGCAGCGACGAATCCACGCGACGAACTCGTCGCCGTCCGTGAGGAGATAGTAGACCACGAACACCATCACGGTGAGACCGATGAGCGCGTTCGAGACGCCACCGAAGATACTGAGCGCGTTTTCGAACAACCGCGAGGAAATTCCCGCGGGAAGCAGTTCCTGTAACGTGCGTCCGTGGATGGTGACGCCGGTGTACCGTTCGACGAGAGCGATGAGTTCGGCGAACTGCGGGTCGCCTCGGACGATGGCCCTGACGAGCGTGACGGCCTGCTGGGCCGCGATGGCCGCGATGGCGACGACGGGGACGATGACGACGAGCGTGGTGATTCCGATGAGCGAGAACGCGGAGACGCGGGAGCTAACCCGCGATTCGAACCTGATTTGAATCGGATGGAGGATGTAGCCGAGGAGAATCGCCGCCAGCACGTACTGGAGAAACGGTTTGACGAGCAGGACGGAGAGGAGGCCGAAAACGACGATGAGGAACAGTAGAAATCCGCGTTGCCGATTCATGCCGGAAAAAACGGCGGGGGGTGGTATAAATCAATCCGATGACATCGGGAAGCGGTCACTCGTCGAACTCCATCTCGATCTCACCGTCGAGCGCGTCCAACCCCCGAATCAGCGGTTCGACGTCGGTCCCTTTCGCCCGACGGGTCTCCTTCAGCGTTCGGGCGATTTTCCCGAGCGTTTCGGCGTCGACATCGAGACCCAGCACGTCGATGACCACGTCGTCGATGACGGTTTGTCCCCGTTCGTCGCCCGCAGCGAGCGCCTCGAAGCCGTTCCGTACCGCGGTGGGTTGTTCCTCGGTCAGCGCCGTCGGGTCCACGACGCGGAGGGTTCTGAGATCGGAGCCGGAGAGGTTCACCGCGCCGCCGCCGGTGACTCTGCCGTGGCTCTCCACGACGATCTTCGAGAGGCTGGAGTTCAGCAGGCCGAGCAGGAGCGTCGAATCGACGCGCTTCGGCCGGACGAGGAGAAACCGATTGCTCGCGACGACGTTGCCGTCGGTGCGGAGGAAACGCCGCCGCGTATCCATCGCCTGCGGGCAGACGATAGGTGCGGTCTTCGCGTCCAACGATCCCATGTCGAACCACGGGTCGTTGTTCGCGAGCGACGCGTTCGATCGGGACGGTTGGGTCGCCGCCCAGCGAAGATAGGACGAAACGCCGTCGTAGCCGTCCCGTTCGAGCGACGACGCGACGAGGGTCGCACGGTCGGTTTCGGTCGTCCTCTCGTCCGTTTCCGTGGTGCCGGAGTTCGACACGACGCCCGCCACGTAGTCCGCCATGTCGAGCATCCACCGTCCCGCGTCGTCCGCCGTGTGTTCGTAGCCGTCGACTTCCCGGACGCTCTTGACTGCCGGGCGGAGAAACCGGGGTTCGATGGTTCGAGACCCGACCTCGTCCGCGTCGAGGATGAAAACCGGGTTCGCACCCGTCTTCTTCCCGCGGGTTATCGTTGCGAGATCGGACAGGGGAACGGTCGCGTCGTGTTCGACGACCGCCGTGTAGAGCGTGGGCGCGGTGATGTACCGCTGGAGTTTCTCGCCGAGCGTGGCTTCCAGATGCGACTGGCGGACCGCGACGGTCCGATGGCTCGACTCCCCGCGGATTTTCAGGTACGCGCCCTCCCGAATCCCCTCGGTTCGGTCGATGACGGCGAGTGCATCCTCCGGGTCCATTCGCTCGTTGATGCGAACGAAGTTCGTCTCGGTGGTTCGTCGCGCCTCCGCGTCGTCGGTCCGCTCCAACAGCAACAACACCGTGTCGACGAGCGCGTCCTCGAACAGTCGGTTCCGAAACCCGACCACGGCTTCGACCTTGTAGTGGTCGTAAAGGAACTCCTGCAGCGAGGGACCGTAATCCGCGGTCATCCACTTCGTCGGGAGGACCCACGCCAACCGCGCTCCTTCGCGGAGAAACCCCGTGACATGGGTCAGGAAATAGCAGTAGAGGTCGCTCCGACCGTCGATCTCCTTCTCACCGTCGGCGTAGGCACCTCCCCCGTCACGGCCGAACCGTTCGAGATGGTCCCGAAAGTGTGCACGCTCGGCGGCGAGGACCTCCTGTCTGACGTACGGGGGGTTCGCGACCGTGGCGTCGAACGGCCCGATATCGTCCGGGCCGAGGTCGAAAAAGTCGCCGTGGTACACGACGCTCCCGTCGGACCGTTCGTACCCGTTCCGCGACGCGAGGTTCAGCGCCGTCAGGTGCAACGGGACCTCGTTGATGTCCACGGCCGTCAACCGCGACAGCAGTTCGCGGTGCGAACACGAACCCAACTCGTCCAACCGCTCGTAGGCGTGAACAGTGAGCGAACCGGTGCCGCTCGCCGGGTCGAGAACGCGGTCCGTCGGGGACCGAACGGCCCACCGAGAGAGCAGTCGGCCGATTTCGTCCGGCGTGTAGAACTGTCCGAGCGCCGTCCGCTCGTCGTCGGGGATGAGACGTTCGTACATCCGTCCGGCGATATCGCGTTCGACCGTCGAGAGCGATTCCCCTTCGAGGCTCGCCGCGAACGCACGCAAGCGCTCTTTCGCCCCCTCGTCGGTCGGAATCCTCTCGAACAGGCCCGAACGCTCCGGCGCGGCCGACATCTCCGCGAAAACGGACCCGACTTCCCCGTCGCCTGCTCCGTCGTCTTTCCGCCCACGGTCCGCGAAGACGAGGCGAGCCATCGCCAGATACGCGTATCGCCGAGCGACGGTTCGGAACGTCTCCTCGATTTCGGGCCGGGCGACCGGATAGTCGTTCTTCCGCGCCCACGACAGCAACGAACCGCGAAATTCGTCGTCGTCCGCGAACGCCTCGGCGATACGCGATTCGTACCGCGGAACGAGGCTGGCGTGAAAACTCCTGCAACGGCCGACCATGAACTCCTCGTCGTTCCCGGGCGCTTCGTCGTCGTCCCGTGGCACCACCGCGTCGGCGAGTACCCGTTCGCCGAACGTCGCGAGGGACAGGGTACGCAAGTCGTACCACCGCCGGTCGAAGTCCGAAACGTCGGTTTCGGCGTCCGGTTGGGAACTGTAAAACAGGAAGGCGTCGGTTTCGCTGACCGTGACGAACGCGGACGCGCCGACGTTGCAGGCGCGTCGCCGGGTATCCCGTATCACCGTCGGCGAATGAGGATCGACGTCCGCCCGCACGATCTCGAAGATTATGCCGCCGCGGCGAGGGGATGGAACGAGGAGTTTCCCGCCGGGCGGTTCTTCGAGCGGGGTCTCGAACGGCGTGTCGTGAGCGGAGATGTACTCCGCCATCGCGGACCGAAGGCGGGCGCGAAACGCGGACTCCGACACCATGTTTCGTTCATGCTCGTCGCGAAGTAAGAAGGTTCCGTACACGTGGAATCCCGTCGGATCGGTCGATCACTTACTTCGGAGATTGCGCTCCGCATCGATTTGACGGGCACGTTGGAGAACGTGGTCATCGTCGAGTTGTTCGAGGAGCAAATTCGCGTCGAGTCGGGCCGCGAGTTTCCGATAGCCTTCGACTCGTCGCCGCTCCTTCTCTCCGGGCGTGATCTGCCACGCGCGATGTTCATCGACGAACTCCGAGCGAAGTTCGTCGATCTCTCGTTCGCTCAGATTCGTTTCTTCCGGAAGGGCGTCGTCGAACTGATCGTGGAGATTCTGCTCCCAGTCGTCGCCGCCGTACCCGCCTTCGACGACGACCCAGTCGTGGTACGCCGCCGCGAGTTCGTTGGGGAATCCCCGGTCCCGACGGTCGTCTTCGATGATTGTCAGTCCGACCGTGGCGCCGTGACCAGCGTTGGTGAGGGCCTGTGAACCCGCCTTCGCCAAGCTTCCGGCGACGTAGAGTCCGTCGACGTTCGTTCGGCCGTCGTCCCCGATGACTTTCTGATCGAGGATTTCGTACGCTTCGCCGTTGTAGTGCTTGGTCGTGAACAGGTCGTCGTCGAGACCTTCGAGGTGTCCGGTGTCGTATTTCGAGGCGGCGAGCACTCGTTTCGTATGCAGCACGCGCCCCTCGTCGGTTCGTACCCTGAATCCGTCTTCGGTGCGCTCGACGGCTTCAGCGAGGTCACCGACCACCTCGCAACCACTCTGTTCGGCGTGGGCGTGGGCCAACTCGTAGAACGTCTCGATGTCGATTCCACCGGGGAATCCGAGATAGTTTTCGAGGTGGGCGATTCGCCGAAGCGACGAGCGACCTCGGTCGAGCACGAGCGTATCGAACCCGTATCGTGCGGTAAATACGCCCGCCGCTGCTCCCGTCGGTCCGCCGCCGACGATGATGAGGTCGAACTCAGTCCTCACGCTCGGACGTCTCCGTTGATGATGTCCGCGACGCGCTGGCGGTCGAACAGCCGTTCATCCGCCGGGAGATCCGGGTAGCGCTCGGGGTCGAACGCCCCGAACTCGTCGGGGTAGAGTTGTTGTGCCGTCAGTTCCGTCTGGAACAGATTGACGATTGGCCCCTGTTCACCCCACGCACCCGGGAGGATTCGCTCCTCTTTGACGGCCGTCAACTGCTTGCCGACCGGATGGTTTCCCATTGGCTTGAGCCACTGTTCCGCAAAGGTTTCGTGGTCAAACGTTGCGCCGTGTTCGGACGTGCCGCCGATGCCCCAGTGGACGATAATGACTTCCGGGTCGACTTCGAGAAGGTACTCGTAGTCCGCATCGCTGCCACTGGCATCCGTATTTTTGAACGCACTGACCGCGCCGAGGTCGCGGTACGTCTTCATTTCGTAGCCATCAGCGACGACGTCCATCGGATAGAACACACCCTCCTGTGGGTTCGAACCGCCGTTGATGAGCCCGATTGCTGTTCGGTCCCCTTCGGATGGGATTCGAGCCTTCACGTCCGCCATGACCTCCTCGTGGAGTTCGGCGAACGCTCGGTATCGCTCTTCGCGTTGGAACACCGCTGCCACCTTCTCGAACGCTTCATACAACGGGTACAGCGGGTAGTCGTACTCCCGTCTGAATTCACGCCTTCGTCGGCAGTTGTTCCCGCAAACCGGACCCACAGCGGTCGATATCTCCTCGATGTCCTCTTCGTCCCAGTTCTCGTCCCACTGTTGGATTCCTATCGGGTCGAGGAAGTGAATGTCGGCGTCGAGTTCGTAGAAAATTTCCTTATCGTACCCGCCGTCTCGCCAGTAACTCACGTCGGAATCCCGGTTGAGCGAGACGTCGTACCCTTCGTAGAACATCTGTGGGGCCGGATAGGACCCGAGGGAGACGATCCCGTCTTCGACGCCGAGTGCGACGCCCATGTCCACCCACGCGCCACCCGCGGCGGCCCACGTCTTCGGGACCGATTCGAATTTGACCTCGCCTGCCGGTTCGATAGTGACGCTATAGCTGCCGTCCTCGGGTGTCGTCGTGGCCGGAGAATCGCCGGTCGTCTCAGTCGCCGCACTTTCCGACTGTGAGTCGTCCGTACATCCGGCGAGCAGTCCACCGCCGATAGCTACCCCGCCGTACTTCACGTAATCTCGCCGCGTCGGTCCACGATGACGGTTGTTTTCTCGTACCATGGGTTTTAGGCTCCCCTAAAACATCATAGCTCTTCCGAAATTTTGGTCGGCCTAAAAACGAGACTGGCAGAATTCACCGATTGCGACGGAGATGCATCGTATCGGGAAAACAGTCAACCGGTTCGACGCGTCGGGACTACGTCTTCGGGACTGCTCACAAGTATCGAAGCTCTGCCGACGTCAGTAGACGACAAAAAGTGTTGAGGTACGTGTGTTATCCGCCGAACATCTCGCGCATCATCGGATGCATCTCCATCAACTGCTCTTCCGCTATCTCCTCGTACAACTTGTACGTGATGGAGACGGCGAGCAACAGCGACGTTCCGGAGGTGCCGCCGATGGTGCCGAGCATGTTCGCCAGGACGGCCAGCAGGCCGACCAGCGCGCCGCCGAGGACGGTGACTTGCGGGATGTAGCGCTCCATCACCTTCTCGATGACGCCGGTGTTCTGGCGGAAGCCGGGAATTTGCATCCCGGAGTTCTGAATCTGCTTCGCGGTCGATTCGGGGCCCATGTCGGCCGTCTCCACCCAGAAGATGGCGAAGATGGCCCCTCCGACCACCATGAATCCGAGGTCGATGGCGACGCGGAGCAGGACCTGCCACGCTGCGTGGCCACCCACACCGCCCGCCCACCACATCCAATCGTTCGGGCTATGGATGGGCGCGAAGTAGTAGAACAGGCCACCCGTCGGATAGCCGTTCTGACTGTAGGTCCCGAGCCACGTGGGCATGCCACTCCCGAGTTGTCTGTTCAGAATTCGGCCGAGGAACTGGATGTTCGCCTGCAGCGCACGAACGAGAATCATCGGCAGAACGCTCGCGTAGATGAGCTTCACGGGGAAGCGACCGCGGGCACCTTTCACCCGCGCGTGGCTCAGCGGAATCTCGACCCGAACGCTCTCGGCGTACACGACGATGACGAAGATGAGTATCGTCGTCGCCAGCGCGAGGAGTTGCCCCCCGCCGAACAGGAGGTACTGAATCCCGCTCGACGTGAGGAGGGACGGAACGTTGCTCGCGCTCCCGGTGATGACGGCGATCCACTGCGGGATGATACCGACGCTGGAGCCGATTCCCTGCGGCGAGATGAGACCGCCGATGAGGCGCTGGCTGACACCGGCGACGATGAACAGCCCGATACCGCTCCCGACACCCCACTTGCTGACGATTTCGTCCATGAACAGGACGAGGATCCCGCCGACGAAGATCTGGGCGAAGATGAGCCATTTGACGCCCAGCATGCCGATACCGAGGCTCTGTGCGACGGCTTCGTTGGCCGGGAGGAAGCCTCCGATGAACACCATCGGGAGACCGGTCAGGCAGATCATCACGACGACCAGCAGCTTCTGCAGACCCTGATAGAGGACCTGGTCGCGCGGGTCGCTGGTGTCCAGTCCCAACAGGTCCGCACCGCCGAGCAACTGCAAGACGATGCTCGCAGTGACTATCGGTCCGATACCGAGGTGCAGGACTGTTCCCTGTCCACCGGCGAGGAGCGAGCGAAACTGACCGAAGATATCAGCACTTTGGTTCGCCCCATACAGGAAGACGTTTGTCAGGAAGAAATACAGCAGTAACACGCCTGCCGTCCACGTCAGCTTTCGCTTGAAGGGTATGTGTCCCTCCGGACGTTGAACGGCGGGCATTCGTGTGAGGACTGGTTCAGCAGTCTCTTTCCAACCCATGTTCAACATCAATTCGAACCTCCCTACATGTATCTCCTTCGACTCGCGTCACGGGAGAAATAGATAGGATAAAGTACGGAGACGCCTACACAATACGGTTTCGCGTTTTCGCCCTCCGTCGGCGCGAAAACATCGCTCCACGTCCTACCACGGACGATAGGTGTCAGGAAAGTTGACCAGAGAGATCGTTGTCACTGTTCGGTAGAACACACCAAAAAATACGGCCGACGAACGGGGTTACTCGTCGTCTTCGTCGTCTTCGCTTCCGCCGAACTCCTCTTCTTGGGCTCGTTCGCTCAGCACGGCGTCGCCGCCGGATTCCTCGATGAGTTCGACCGCGCTCGCCGAGAAGGCGTCCGCGGTGACGTCGAGGCTGTTGCGAACCTGACCGCTGCCGAGCACCTTGACGGCGTCGACATCCCAGCCGTCGTCGACGACGTCGCGTGCGTCGAGCTGGTAGCCGTCGTCGGTCTCCTCGGCGACTCCCTCGGCCGCGTACAGTGCGGCGTCCTCGTCGAGCTTCTGCACGGACACGGTGAGGACCGTCTCCTGTGCGTCTTCGGGTCGGGAGAACCCGTGCTTTCCGAGCGGTTCGTAGTTGTGGAACTCGTGTTTGGCGCGACCGGCGCGTCCGCGACCACCACGGTGTCCGGCACCGCGGCGGTTCTTGTGGGTTCCGCCCCCGTGCGTCCGCGAGCCACGCTGGCGTCGTTTCTTGCTCGTCATGGTTATCGCATCGCCTTGAGAAGCGTCGTGATCTCCTCGGTCGTGTGTTTGCCGAGCTGGCCACCCTCCTTCGTGGGGTGTTTGATGCCCTCGTGTCCACCGCGCGGTGGGTGGAGTCGGAGGACGGGCGTCAGGCCCTGCTCGCGGAGCGTCGTCTCGTCGTCGAGGAGCGCACCCACGAGGTCGGCAATATCATCGTAGTCGGTGTTCTCTGCGATCCACTCGTCGTCGACGTCGTCGCTGCCTTCGAGCGGTTGTGCTCGCTTCGAGAGAACCGTCTCCAGAACGTCCCGGTCGGGTTCCCCGTGGGCGACGAAGTCGTTGACCTTGGTGATCATCCCGCGATAGGTCTCGGATTCCGGGACTAGCGCGCAGTGGTTCACCTTGTGGATGTTGAGCATCGAGAGGGTGTCACGGACGTCTTGGTCCATGTTGACCTCACCGCGAATCTGGACGACTGCTTCCATCAGTCGGCCACCTCCGGTTCCTCGTCGGGACGGGCCCGCGGGCCGCGCGCTTGGGAGGCGTTCTCCAGCGCGTTGTACGTCGCCTTGGCGAGGTTGAGGGTCGTTCGCGTGTTGCCGTGGCTCTTCGTCCACGCGTTCTCGATACCCGCGAGTTCGAGGATCTTGCGGACGGTGTCGGTCGCCGCGAGACCCAGTCCGGCGGGTGCCGGGATGAGTTCGACTTCCACACTGCCCGCCTTGCCGGTCGTCCGGTGGGTCAGGGAGTGCGGTCGGTCGCTTCGGTCCTCCCACGACCCTGCGCCGCGGGGAACGTCGATGATGTTCAGCTTCGCGATCTCGATAGCCTTCTGGATGGCACCACCGACCTGATCGTCCCGACCTTCCGCGTAGCCGACGAAGCCATCGCGGTTGCCGATAGCACAGACGCAGCGGAACTTCACCCGCCGACCTGAGTCGGTCATGCGCTGGACCATGTTGATGTCCAGCACTTCGTCTTCGAGGCCGGGGAGGAGTTGGTCGACGAGTTCCGGTTCCTTGAGCGGAAGCCCGGAGTTGAGCGCCTCCTCCATCGTCTCGATGTCGCCTTCGACGACCTTGCGGCCGAGACGGGTCTGGGGTTGCCAGCCGTTTCTGTTACTCATATTATTCGTCCTCCTGCAGGTTCGAGAGCACTTCGTCGAAGTGCTCGGGTAGTTCAGTGGCGTCGAAATCCCCGCTGTACAGTGGCTCGTCCAGCTGTTCAGCGTAGTCGGCGATGTGCTCGCCGCGGTTGCGCGACCAATCCGCCATCACGCTTTCGTTGTGTGGGATGTCGAGGCCAGCGTCGATTGCACCTTCCTGTACTGCGAACGCCTTGCTGCCGGGCGTCGCCGTGTTGAGACCGATGTCGAGGACTGCCTCCTCGTACTCCGTGTCAAGTGCGCGTTTGCCGAGCAGGTATCCAGTGAGGTACGCGCTGGGGAGGTTGCCCGTGGGGGCTTCCCAGCCGTACTCCTCCAGATCGCCGGAATACGCACTTGCAACTGTGTTGTCGCCGTCGGGACCCATCGTGACCAGCTGTGCCCTGACGTGCTGGTTGCTCTTCCGAGCGACCAGACGTGGCTTGCCCGATTTCAGCAGGCGCAACCTTTGATGGTAGTCAGTCCGGACCTCACGGCGGCGGCGCATCGGCACCTTGTATCGTGGTCCAGTTGCCATTGTTAGTAGTTGTTCTCTATGTAGTTCAGCAGGTACTGCACGCTACGGAACTCCCCACCTTTGGACTTATCGTACAGAGTGCGGTACTGCGTCTGCGTGATTTCGCCCTCGGCACGGAGTTCGCGGAGCTTGCGTCGCTGCGCGCGGATTTGGTTCGTCCACTCCTCTTTCGAGTTCTTGCGGCCGCCCTTCTTCCCTTTGCGGGTTCCGGGTCCGGTTCGGTGACCGTAGGCGCGCTTCGCGTTGCGCTCACGGGCACGGCCGCGGGAGTTGCTCTTTGCGTCCTTCGATTTGATCGACCCGTCGTCGACGAGTTCGCGGATGTCCTCGCGGGTAATCGCGTCCGCGATGGAACCCTGTGCGTCGGGGTCGAACCAAACGCGGTTCTTCCCGACGTCGAGAACGTCGGCGGCGAGTCGCTTCTGTGCACTCAAGTCACTCATTGTCAACCTCCACTTCGACGTAGGTCGGGTTGAGCACGCGAATGCCGTCCTCTTCTGCGACTTCCTCGATACGCTCGCGCTTGCGAGCGCCGACTTTCGAGCCGATGCGAACCGCTTCGGTGTCGCCGTCCACGCCGTCGAGGTCATCGACGTTGTGGACACGAACCTCGTCGAACCCGCTCGGGTGCTTGCCCCGAACGGACTTCGGCGTGCGGTAGCCAGCCTGAACCATGTCGCCTTTGCCCTTGATGCCTCGGCGCTGCTTGCTGAGGTTTCCGCGGGGCTTGCGCCACGATTCCGGCGTGCGCTTTTTCTTGTGGTAGTCCTGTCGATTGAACTGCGGTTTGCCGGCGCGTTCTCGCTGCTTGAGAAGTCGCGCTTCCTCGTCTTCGAGGTCGGGCGTCTTCTCGGTCAGCCCGCGAGGCTGCAGTTCGGTTTCGACGTCTTCGGCCGGTTCTTCCTCGGCCTCCGGTTCCTCCTCTTCGATTTCGGCGTCGGTCTCCTCTTCGACTTCGAGGCCGCCGACGTCCGCCTTGATACGGGCGGCGAGCGCGTTGCCGATACCGTCGACTTCCGCGAGGTCGTCTTGACTGGCCGCTTTGATGTCCTCGACGGACTCGTAGCCTGCCTCTTGGAGCGACTCGGCCTTGCTTTCGCCGACACCGCTGATGTCTTCGATCGATTCTGGTTCGTCTGCCATCTATCAGGCACCTCCCGTGGACGGCTTCTCCGTAATGTAGACGCCGTCCTGGAACACGCGCGTGTCTTTACCCGACACGCGGGTGAGTTGTTCGATGTCTGCTGCGGTTTGGCCGACATCCTCGATACTCGGGCCGCGCAGGGACAGTTCCTCGTCGCTTACCTCGACGACGGTGTCCCCGTGGACGCCCGTTCGTCGCGGTGCTTTCTCTCCGAGGAAGTTCTCGATGACGACTTCGTCGCCTTCGGAACGCACCTGCATCGGGAAGTGAGAGTAGAAGACTTCCATCTTGTACTCCCACTCCTCGCTGACGCCGTGGACCATGTTTCGCACGTGGCTCTCGAACGTCCCCATCGTCGCCTTCGTCTTGGCGTCGGTGGCGTCGCTCTCGATGACCACTGCTTCGACGGTTTCACCGTCTTCGTCCGACTCGGTCGGAACGTCCTCGACGGTGACGCTGATGTCCGGGTACCAAAGCCGTCGCGTGACGGTTCCCTCTGGCCCTTCGACGGTCACGTCGAGGTGGTCCACGTCGGCGGACACCTCGTCCGGAATTTCGATTTCTACTCGTGGCATGATTCTAGTAGACGTATGCGATGACCTGGCCACCGATTCCCTTCTCGCGGGCCTCGTAGTGGCTCATGACGCCGTGGCTGGTCGTGACGACGAGCGCCCCGTAATCTCGGGCCGGGAGGAATCGCTTCTCCCACTTCTCGTAGTCGTCTTTGCCCACCGAATAGCGGGGCTTGACCGCGCCACAGTCATTGATAGCGCCTTTCAGTTCGATCTCGAATCGACCGGCTTTACCGTCATCGACGAAGTCGAATCCGTCGATGTACCCGTGGTCGTAGAAGACCTCGAGCACGCTGCCGATCTCGTTCGAGGCGGGCTGTACCGCGTGGGACAGATGACCGACACCCTCGGCGTTGTCCACGCCGGAGAGTGCGTTGCTGAGTGGGTCGTTTCCTGCCATAGTTATCGGTACTTCCTGAATCCCATGTCGCGTGCGATCTCGCGGAAGCACTGGCGACACAGGTTGATGTCGTACTTTCCGACCAGTCCCTGCTTTCGACCACATCGTTGGCACGTTTCGAGTTGGCCAGTGCGCTTGGTCGAATGCTCGCCGGTCGAGTCGTTCTCACTTTCGCTCATTCATCCACCTCAACGTCGAAGTTGGCCTGCAGGAACGCGAGCGCGTCCTCGGCCGTCAGACGGTGGTTCGACGGAATCTTGCGGGTGACTTTGTCGCGCTTGGCGACGCGGTAGCCCGGTCGAACGAGGTTGACGGTGACGTCAAGCCCGTAGATTCCGACGTTCGGGTCGTACTCCTGACTCGGGAACTCGGTGTGCTCGTCGATACCGAAGCTGAAGTTACCCGTGTCGTCGAACTGGTTCGACGAGAGGCTGACGAGCGGGAGCGCCGTTTCGAGGAACTCGTGTGCGTCCTCGCCACGGAGCGTCACCTTCGCACCGATGGGGTCGCCCTGACGGATGCCGAAGTCGGGGAGCGTGGATTTCGCCAACGTGCGGACGCTCCGTTGTTCCGTCACGTTTTCGAGGATCTCCTCGGCGTTGGCGAGTTCGCGACCACCTTCGCCGACGCCCATGTGGACGACGACCTTCTCCACTTTCGGCTCTCGCATTTCGTGGAATTCGGCTTCGCTCATTCGTCATCTCCTCCCGTGAAGTTCTCGTCGATGACGACGAGGTACTCCTCGACGGTTTCGAACGCGGTGTCGTCGCCCTCGACTGCGACCGTGTTCGAACCGCTGCCGGGCGTCACCGTGATTTCGGTGACTTCGCCGATTTCGCCGGCGTGCTGCCCGCGAACGGCGGTGACGAGACAGCCCTCTTCGTACGGGAAGTGGGCGAGGATGTCCTTGTCCTCGTTTCCGACGACGATGGAGTCCTTCGTGTTGTAGTCCGAATCGGACTCGACACGGAGGTTGCTCCCGTCGTGGAGGTTGAGTTGCGTTTCGCCACCGGGGACGTTCGTCTTGTCCTCGATTTTCGCCAGTCGGCCGTCCGCCGCATCCTCGTCGATGGGGGTCAGCGCGAGGCGACCGCCCTCGTCGGGGAAGACGCGGTAGAACTCCTCGCGTTCGGTGAACGCGATGATGTCGAACATACCGATGGGTCGCTGTTCGTCACTCACTGATTGTCCGTTCACGAGAACCGCATCCTGATCGAGCGCGTAGCGGGCTTCCTTCTTCGAGGCAGCATAGCCCAGTACGTCCCGCATCAGGATGAGGAGCGGAACACCGTCACGACCGTGTGGGCCGGCGCCGGCCTTCACGGTGAACGTGGCGGTCTTTCGCTCGACCGGCCATGATTTCGGAACGGAGAGTCGTTTCTGATGGTTGCTCATTCGGAATCACCTTCCAGACGCGCCTCGCGGCGGTCATCTGATAGGTCGAGGTCGGTCACGCGAACGTTGCTCGCTTCGAGCGGTCGCGGGACGTCCTCACCGTCGGCCTTTTCGAGGGTAACGTCCTCGACGAAGACGACTGCCTTCTTCAGGTCGACTGAGATGACTTCGCCTTCTTCGCCGGCGAAATCGCCGCGCATGACTTCGACCGTGTCGCCCGCGTTGACGCGGACGCTACGCCGGTCGAACTCCTCGCGGAGGTCGTCCGACAACGTCGCTTTGACCTGCTTGTGCCGCTCGTGGAGCGGTGCGCGTTCGGTCTGGTTTCGCTGTTTGCGTGGTTGTCGAGTCATACTATCATCGTAGCTGTGCTTGCGATACTTCCGAACCGCTCTGCGACTTCCTGCGCGATGGGACCCTTGATTTCGGTCCCTCGCGGCTCTTCCACGTCGTCGATGACGACGGCCGCGTTGTCTTCGAATTTGACACGCGTGCCGTCGGGGCGACGGATGGATTTGCGCTGTCGAACGATGACAGCTTCGAGCACCTGACGGCGCATCTCCGGCGTCCCTTTCGTGACGGACACGGTGATCTTGTCACCGATGCCCGCCTTGGGATGGCGGCTCTTCGTGCCGTGGTAGCCGGAAACGCTGATGACCTTCAGTTGTCGTGCGCCGGTGTTGTCGGCGCAGTTGAGCAGGGAGCCTTTCTCGACGCCCTGGGTCACGTCGGCCTTCAGTGCTTCCATCAGTCGTCACCCTCCTCGGCATCTGCCAAGTTCTCGACGACGACGTGTGATTTCGTCTTCGAGAGCGGTCGGGTTTCTGCGATACGAACCGTGTCGCCGACTTCGAGCGACATGCATTCCGGCGCGTGGGCCGGAACGCGGGAGCGACGTTTCATCTGCCGATCGTATTTCGGCACTGTAACGTCGTACTCCCGCTCGACGACAACGGTTTTGTCCATGTCAGTGGAGGCGACTTCCCCCTCGATTATCTGACCGCGCACGGAAAGCGATCCGTGAAACGGGCAGTCCTCGTGGGAGCAGGTCCCCTCCGGTTCTGATACATTCAATCCTAACGCCATTTCGAGTTACCTCCAGTTTCGGTACGCAATGCGGGTCGTGAGAGCAAATTCGTGCCATCCACCGTAACGTAGGCTCCGCCCTCGCAGTTCCGGGGTTGCTCCCCGGAGTTCACCGAGCGTCGCTCGGCGGCTGAGCCAGACTGACCGGAGTTCCCTCCGGCAGTTTCCGACCCCCGTTTGGACGGAGTCCCCGTTCCTTCGCAGGAAACGGCGGCTTCATTTGTGAGTTCGAATTCGAACGTCGTGCCCTGCTTTGGTACCTGCCACGACCGAGACGCGGACTCGACGGTAAGCGTGCGCATCGTCTCGGCAACGACTCGCCCTTCGATGGCTTCGAGGGACGGATTCGCCGCCGAAACGACCCGTACGTACAGGCCGACGAGTTCGTGTTTCGTGAGCGTCTCGGGTGTCAGTGGCATCTTATTCGAGGTCGCCTTCTTCTTGCTGAATCGTCTTGATTCGAGCGATAGTTCGACGGAGTTCCTTGATGCGACCGGGGTTCTCCGGCGCACCACCCGCGGCTTTGACGGCCTTCGAGTTGAGCAGTTCCGTCTCGAGGTCTTCGAGTTCGGTCTCCCGCTCTGCGGGCGTCATGTCACGGATTTCCGAGGTGTGGAGGATGGCCATTATTCCTCAGCCTCCTCTTCTGCCTGTTCCGCCTCTTCGTCTTCGTCTTCGTCCGACTCCTCCTCGCCCTCTCGCGGGCTTTGTCCGCTCGAACTTTCCGAGGAGCCCTGCTCCTCGCCTTCCATCTCTTCGAGGAGTTCCTCCGCTTCCGCCTCGACGTCCTCTTCGAGTTCGTCGAGTTCTTCCTCGACGGACTCGGTTTCGGATTCGTCGGCGTCGGCTTCGGACTCGTCCTCGATGACTTCCTCGACGACCTCTTCGTCGACGTCGGCATCGCCGGGTTCCGGCGATTCTTCGGTCTCGTCGGCGCGGAGGTCTTCGAGTTCGTCCTCGCTCGGTTCCTCGATGAGGTCGGCGGCCTCGTTGGCCTCGACGGCATCGGGAACGAGTTCTTCGGGGTTCGCGCCCTCCTCGATCTGGAAGTCGTCCGGCAGGTCCGCTCCCGGCGGGATGATCTTCACGTCGACACCGATGGTGCCGAGTTTCATCACCGCGACGCCCTGACCGTGGTCGACGATGGTCTGGGCGGGTTCGCCGTTGTGCTTGATGTAGCCGCGGTTGAACTTCTCAACGCGCGAGCGCGCACCCGTGACCTTCCCGGACAGGACGATTTCGGCGCCGAGTGCGCCGGAGTCCATGATGCGGTCGATGGTCGTGTGACCCGCCTTCCGGAAGTACCATCCGCGTTCGAGCGCGTTGGCAAGCCGGTCGGCGACGATGCGAGCGTTCAGGTCCGGTTCGTCGACCTCTTGAACGTCGATCTGCGGGTCGTCGAGGTTGAACCGCTCACCGAGTTCTCGGGTGATCTTCCGGATGTTCTTTCCGCCCTTTCCGATGACCATACCGGGCTTTTCGGCCATGAGGACGATCTGGGTCCCCATCGGCGTCTTGGCGACGTCCATGCCGCCGTAGCCCGCTCGACCGAGTTCTTCCGCGAAGAACTCGTCTATCTGCGAGCGCTGAAGCCCGTCTTCGATGAACTGATGTTCGTCTGCCATTAGTTGTCGACCTCCTCAAGGATGAGTTCGACGTCGACCTCGGGCGTGTTCCACGCGGATGCGCGGCCGAACGCTCGGGGTTTTCGTCCCTGCACTTCGCCGACCTTGTGGGCGGCGACGTGCATGATTTCCATCGATTCGCCGTCGAACCCTTGGGCGTCCGCGTTCGCGGTGACGTTATCGAGGAGTTCGATAAACGCCTTGCTCGCCTTCTCGGGGTAGCGACCTGCGTCCCAGCCGTCGATGTCCGAACGGTGGCCGACGCCGCTGTTGTGCTGCTTAAACGGCACCGACCGCTCTTCGTTCACGACCTGCTGGAGGTACGCTTTCGCGTCCCCGGCGGTTTTGCCCTTTATCGCTCGGGCAATCGCCTTACTGTGCTTGTGGCTCATGTGCCGATCTCGGAGCATCCCCTTGGCGGTGGTGTCCGGGTCGGCATCGACGCTGTAGCTGATTCCCATGGTTTATTTGAGTGGCACGAACTTCGAGGAGCGGGTCGCACCGATTCCCGCTTGTCCGTGTTCGACCGAGTTGCGGGTCAGCTGGAACTCACCGAGGTAGTGTCCCAACATCTCCGGCTCGATTCGCACGCGCTCGAAGTCGCTGCCGTTGTAGACGGCGAACGTCTTGTCGATGAACGACGGGAGCACGGGCATGTCGCGCAGGTGCGTCCGAATCGGGCTGTTCGCCGATTCTTGCTCGGTCTTCTCCTGGGCTTTGTCGAGCAGTTTCTCCTGCTCGACGGTCAACCCGCGAAGGATGCTTCGCCGCATTCGTGCGGGCAGCAGTTCCGCGACTTCCTCAAGACTCATGTCCTGCAGTTCGTCGAGATCGTAGCCGCGATAGGTGAACTCACCCTCGCGTCCTGTTCGATAATCGCTTCCGCTCATTTGTTACCTCCGCGTCCGGTTCGCTTGGACGCGATGTCTCCGACCTTTCGTCCCGGCGGAGCGTCCCGGGAGACGCTCTTCGGGCGTCCGGGGTGCTGGCGGCCACCGCCACCGAACGGGTGGTCCACGGCGTTCATCGCCACACCACGCACGTTCGGCCACTTGGTGCCGCGCGCCTTCATTTTGTGATACTTGTTACCGGCCTTGACCATCGGTTTCTCCGTCCGTCCGCCACCGGCGACGACGCCGATGGTGGCACGGCACTGGGGCGAGAGTCGTCGGACTTCGCCGCTCGGGAGTTCCACGATGGCGGCCTCTCGGTCGTGCGTGATGAGGTTCGCACCGACGCCGGATGCGCGGGCGAACTTGCCGCCGTCTCCGGGCTGGCGCTCGACGTTGCACACCGGAACCCCTTCCGGGATCTCGGCGAGCGGGAGCGTGTTGCCCGGCTTGATTTCGGCGGAAACGCCGACCTGAATCTCCTCTCCGACGCCGACGCCTTCGGGTGCGAGGACGAGTCGCTGGTCGCCGTCCTCGAACTCGATGGCCGCGACGGGGGCACTGCGGGCGGGGTCGTGTTCGATACCCACGACCGTCCCGGTGACCAAGTCGCTGTCTTCGGCGTTCTTGTGGCTCAGTTCTGCTTTGTATCGGTGCGACGGAGCACGGAAAGTCGGTCCTCCGCGTCCACGTCGCTGTCCCTGAATCCTTCGTCCCATTATCAGAACACCCCGATTCGGGAGGCGACGTCCTGTGCGTCGTCGTCGTCCGACAACGAGACGGTCGCCTTCTTTTTACCGTTCATCGTGACTTGGGTGTTGATCTTCTCGATGGTGACATCGTAGCGGTCCTCGATCTCGTCGCGGATCTCCGGCTTCGTCGCGTCGAGCGAGACGATGAACTGGAGCTTGTTGTCGAAGTCCATCTCGTTCATCGCCTTCTCCGTAACCCACGGATATTCCACTATACTCATCGGTCCGCCACCTCTTCGAGTGCGCTTTCGGTCCAGACGGTCAGTCGTCCTGCCTGCGTCCCGGGCGCGAGGTCTTCTGCGTTGACCTCACGCGCCGTCGCGACGTCGGCACCGGCGAGGTTTCGCGCTGCGCGCGATGGTTCCTCGCTGGTGACGAACAGGATCGATTTGGGCGTCTTGTACTTGCGGCCACGGGTCTTCCCGCGTCCGGCACGGATCTTCTTGTTGTCCTCCGCGCGTGCGATGTCGGCGTCGATGCCGACCGCTTCGAGGAAGGAGACGACCTCTTGGGTCTTCACGAGGTCTTCGAAGTCGTCGCTCACGACGAGGGGGAGTTCCGTGTCCTCGTCGAAGTCGTGTCCGCGCTCCGCGACGCGTTCCGCGTCCGTGGTCGCCGCGATGGCGCTCCGGACCGCGAGTTTTCGCTCCTTCTTGTTGATCGAGAGGGAGCGGTCTTTCTCCGCTTTCGGCGGGTGTGCGACACGGCCGCCCACGGTGAACGGAACGCGAGCACCCCGTCCGTTGGTTCGCGGGACGTGGGCCATACCGCGGCCACTGCCCGGCGACTCGGCGGAGGTACGCATCCCGGCGTGGGGGTCGGTACCGTAGTCCTGTTTCCGGTTTGCCTGTGCGGCGAGCACGGCACGCTTGATGAGGTCGGTGCGGACGGTCGTGTCGAACACGTCCGGCAGGTCGACCGTATCTGCGTCCTCGCCGTTCAGGTCACGTACTGTTGCCTGCATGGATTATCCCTGGTTGGACTCCGTACTTACGTAGCGCACCTCGGGGTCGAGGCGCGGTTGGTCGGTCGGTCGAACGGCAGGGCGGAAGCGCACGAGGCGCTTGTTCGGGCCCGGCACCGAACCCTTGATGAGCGCGTACGGACCATCGACCTCGCCGTAGTTGACGAAGCCACCGTCGACGGAGGCCTCGTCGTCGTCGCCGAGGTCGATGAGACGCTTGTTGAGTTCGGTACGCTGGTGGTACCCCATCTGACCCAACTGCGGAACCGTCGAGCGAACGCGCGACGGATTCCACGGGCCGAGGTTACCGATGCGGCGTCTCCAGCCTTGGCGGGCGTGTTTGCCCTTCCGCTTCTGGACGCCCCATCGCTTGACGGGACCCTGCGTTCCTTTTCCTTTCGTGACGCCGCTGGTGTCGAGGTACTCGCCTGCGCGGAACACGTCAGTGATGTCGTGTTCCCCGCCGTCTTCGAGTAGCTCGAGGGCGAAGTCGGCGCGGTCCTCGAGGGAGCCGCCGCCGATTCGCGTTTCCATGACGTCCGGTCGTTTCTTCGGTACGTTCTTGAGGTCGCTGGGGACGGTGTGGGTGATGACCCGGAGGTCTGCCACGTCGCCCGCCTCGATGGCCGCGCGGAGGTCTTCCTCCGCGCCGTCGGCGTCGTGGTTCTCCGGAACGTTGAGCGTGCGGCCGAGTTCGTCGTGGAACTCCGAACCCCACACTTCCGTCAGTGGTTTCTTCCCGTACGGCGTGTCTTCGTAGGCTCGAAGAGCGACGGCCCGCATCGGGGGCGTTTCGACGATGGTGACCGGTACGGTCTCCTCCATCCCTTCGCGGGGGGAGTTTGCCTCGTCGTTGACCATCACCACGTGGGTCATTCCTGCCTTGTAACCCGCGAATCCCTGCAGCGACGGCTGACCGTCACTGTCGGGCCACGAGTTGAAGCGCGGAACTTCGCTCGTCGCGCGCTTTCGGGGGCCGAAGCCCAGCGAACCTTTGCGTGGTCTGCTTGTTTCTGGCATCGTATCACTCGATGTTGAGGGTAAGGCTCGCGAGGGAGGCGAACATCGCTTCTTCAGTTCGTATGACCTCGCTGCCTTGATTCGGAACCGTATTCAGCCAGAGGTCGAACCGGGCTGGTACGCCGGATTCGACCGCGGAGATACCTTCGGGGGACACCCCGAATATCTCCGGCAGTCCTCGACCTGGCGAGCCGAACGCGACTGTCATTCCGTCGCGTTCGGTTCGCGTGACGACTTCGCCGAGTCGTTCGACGGAGAGCGGTTCTCCGTGACGCGACGTGGCGATCGTAACGCCAGCATCGTCGCGGTCGAGGGCCGCCGAGAGGTCCATGCGCATCACTGTGAGCCCCGGGATGGGGTCGTCCACGAGCTTCGCACGGACCGGTCTTCTCGAAGAGATCCTGACGGTAACGCGTTCCCCCTCGTCGACCGTCATTTGCGACGGAACGACGAGTGAGATCGGGTGTTGCAGTCCGCAATTGACCCGAACGCGCCCTTCAGGTCCGACCTCGGTCACGATTCCCTGTCTTAACGACCCCGAACTCTGTGATTCGAGGCCGGTCTGCGATGATGCGCGGAGCGGCGGTAGGATGCCCGCATACTCCAATTCGTCCCGCCTCCCGAATGCCTCCTTTCGAAGGTAGGGCGGTGTGGCGGCGTACTTCAGTATGGTTTCGACGAATCCAGCGCCCCACTTCCGTTCGCCTTCCCCGTCGGGGAAGACGACCAAGCGGTCCGCCCGGAACACGGTCGCCGCGCGGGCGACGTAGCCGATTTTGCGAGTTGCCTCGCGTTTGTCTTCGGCTTCCCGGACGAGGGACGATGGGACGAGTATGCTGACGGTCATACCGTTACGCTTCGACGCCTCATCACTAGACTGTAGCGAAGTTTTCGTACTGACGGTTAAAAGAGTGCCGCTTCGGATTTAGGCGCGTGACGTATTCACACGCCCCAAATCATCGAAATCAAGAGGAATTTGAGAGTGAGTTTCACACGTGCAGCACACCAACTCGCAAGTCTTATACAGTAGTCGGGAATACGAAAAGGTGCAAGCAACCCTGCGCTGGTAGTGTAGTGGTATCACGTGACCTTGCCATGGTCACAACCTGGGTTCAAATCCCAGCCAGCGCACTTCTATCGCGAGCAACTCGGCGAGCACCGCCTAGCGTGTGCTCGCCCAAACGCGAGCGATGAAATCGCAACTAGTGATTTGAATCCTGCAAGTCGCATGCCCGGAAGCGCAACGACCGGAGAGTGAGCATCCCGGAACGTCTTGCTCTGGTTCACAATCCCAGCAACCATACTCCTGCCGAATTTACAATCGCTACTGTACGCGAAAGAATTTCGAGACCGGGTTACTCACTACGGAGTTTACGCACGCTCTCGACGAAACCTCCGACGGTCAACAGAAGTAGCACGGTTGCCAACACCCAGCCGACTAACCCAAGGCCACGCGCTTCGAGCGCTGGCAGCAACCACAATACCGTAGCTATCAGTGCGAACGCAATAATTCCATTCCCGGCCCGGACGGTCCACCAGTATGCATCCGTTGTGTGTTTGAGCATGGCTGAAGGATCGTCCCCGCGTAGACCACCGAACAAGGTGGTTCGGGGCTATCGCCCCGTTCTACGCTTCTACCATATTCCAGCGAGCTTCAGGACGAACGCTGCGATGGCAGCGAGTTGAGCGAGGAGTTTCGCCCATCCCTGAATTTCGTTGGGGGGACTTGGTGGAGTCATTCCGACTCCACCTAATACTATACACTATATTCTATTAAAACATATCATTGTGTTGTCTGGAAAGCGGGCGATACATTTTCAAACGTTGCCCGCGAAAAGCGAAACGGACTTGGTGGAGTCAATCGGGGAGGCTTCCCCGGTTTACCCATCACTCAACATCCTCAGAGAGGTTTCTCGGTTGGGCTGCTAACCCGTATGAGCAAGACTTCTATAACCGCTCTCTTGTCACCGGAGAGACGTACGACACCGCTTGTGTTGCCCACGTCTGAGTACGATTACCGCAACCTACCGCGTCGAAATCATGTCGCCTCGAAACCACCCTGTCACCTCGCTTGCGTAATGCATTTATACCCACGCGTGGCAAGATGGTAATGTCGCAACAAGCGACGAACGAAACGCGCTGGTAGTGTAGTGGTATCACGTGACCTTGCCATGGTCACAACCTGGGTTCAAATCCCAGCCAGCGCATTTTTCGAACTCACGACGGCGAGCACCGCGAGTCGTCGGTGAGAAAGATGTGCACTGGATTCGAATGAGACCAGACGCAGGCCTGTGAACGAACGCTAGTGAGTGAGCAGGGCCGTCTGGGCGTAGTTCACAATCCCAGCCAGCGCACTTCTCCCGTTCACGCATTGGACCCGCCAACAATTTTCTACCAGTGAGTAGTACCCACACCCATGCAGGGGCTTCGGTGGGTGCAGATGACGGACGAAGAGCTGAACGACTTCCTCGGAATCGGCGGAACCGGTGTCGTCTCGTTTTCGACGCCCGACTCGGACCCGCCGTTCACGTTACCGATATCGTACGGCTACTACGCCGAGACGGGTGATTTCTACTTCCGGTTCTCGTTTCCCCCGAACAGCGAAAAGGAGGCGTTGCTCGACGACCCGATTTCGTTCGTCACGTACGAGAAGACGGACGGGGGATATCGGAGCGTCGTCGCGAGCGGGTATCTGGAGGAGGTGGCCGACCTGCCGTACGATTCGGCCGTCGCCCAGCGCATGTGGGAGGTGGATATTCCGCTGGTGGACATCTTCGAACGACCGCCCGAGGACGTGACGTTTCGTCACTTCCATCTCGACCCGGACGATTTGACTGGACGCAAGGAAGTGAGCTCGAAGGAGTGACAGTACAAACGTCACAAAACTGCCCACAATACTCTTGCCCGAATCCGTCCTTCTGAGTATCGAGGTGGGGGAGAATGAGTGACACACAAGACGAACGGCCAGCGCGGATGTTCTTCACACAAAACGACATCGCGGACGACGAGCGACGGGCGCTCGTGGAACTGCTGAATCAGACGCTCGCGGACACGACGGACCTGCTGACGCAGACGAAGTACGCCCACTGGAACGTGAAGGGACAGAACTTCTACCAACTCCACCTGCTGTTCGACGAGTTGGCGGACGAACTGTTCGAACACGGCGACGATATCGCGGAGCGGGCGACCGCACTCGGCGGCGAGGCGCGGGGAACGGTTCGGATGGCGGCGACGAACTCGCGGATCCCCGAGATACGGACGAACGCCGTGACCGGTTTGGAGTACGTCGAAGCGCTGGCAAACAACCTCGCGCTTCACGCCGCGAACCTCCGGGGTGGCATCGATGCCGCGATTTCACATGGGGATCAGGATACCGCCGACCTGCTGACCGAACTCTCGCGCGAGGTGGACAAATACCTCTGGTTCCTCGAAGCGCACCTCCAGCGGGAGCCGATACAGTCGACCAACGGGCGGAGGGAACCGGAAGCACCGCCGCAAAACCAAAATCAAAATCCGGAAGCACCGCAACCGGAACCGCGGCGATACGAACAGGGACCGCAATCGACGCGATAGCGGTTCGGTCACGGGTTATTTTTCGCACGTCGTCCGAAGCTCCGGTGCAACCCACACGTTCAGGGAGATCGGGAACGAGGGGGAACGTATGACGGTAATCGCACTGCTGTCGGTCGCACCGGTCACGGAGGGAAGCATGGCGAGCGAAGTCGCGAAGGCGGTCGACGCGCTCGACGAGTTCGACGTGTCCTACGAGACGAATCCCATGGGAACCGTCATCGAAGCCGATTCGGCGGACGAACTGTTCGCGGCGGCACAAGCCGCCCACGAGGCCGTCGACGGCGACCGCGTGAGTACGGTCCTCAAGATCGACGACAAGCGAGCGCGTGACCAACGGGCGCGCGAAAAAGTCGACGCGGTCGAAGCCGAATTGGGGCGGGAAGCGAAACGGGAGCGCTGACGCGGCCGCGAACCCGGAACGGTTTACCGGATGACCACCAATCCCGAGACATGGAGAGTCTCAACCGGATGGCGCTCGAACTCGTGGACGAGACCATCGACTTCGCGGACGAACTGAACGTCGCCGCGTACGAACTGGACAACGAGGCGACCGTTCTCGACTTCGGCGTCGAAGCGACCGGCGGGATGGAGGCTGGACTGCTCCTCGCCGAACTCCAGACGGCCGGACTGGCGACAATACAGACGCGGATGGACGACGTCGCGGGCGCGCCGATACCGCACGTCGAACTCACGACGGACCACCCGGCGGTCGCCCTGCTCTGCTCGCAGAAGGCGGGATGGGAACTGACGGTGGAGGACTTCGAAGGACTCGGAAGCGGTCCCGCACGCGCGTTGGTCGCGGAGGAGGACGAGTACCGCCGCGTGGGTTACACGGACGCGTTCGACTTCGCCGTCCTCGCCGTCGAATCCGACACACTTCCGGCGGAGGACGTGGCGGAACACGTCGCCGACCTCGCGGAGGTAGAACCGAACTCGGTCTACCTGCCCACGTTCGCCACCGGGAGCATGGCGGGAAGCGTCACCGTCGCGTCCCGTGCCGCCGAACTCGCAGTCTTCCGCCTGACCGAACTCGGCTACGACCCGCTCGACGTCCGCTCGGCGATGGGGTCCGCGCCGGTCGCACCCATCAGCTACGACGAGGAGACGGCCATCGGCCGGACGAACGACGCGCTCGCGTACGGCGGAAAGGTCCACCTCACCGTGGACGAGGAGTTCGACCGCTTCGACGAACTGCCATCGACGGCGGGTGACGAGTACGGCACGACGTTCGAGACGTTCTTCGACGAGGAGGGGTGGGACTTCGAGGAGATTCCCGAGAGCGTCTTCGCCCCTGCGCAGGTGACGGTGAACGTGGTAAACGGACCGACGCACGTCCTCGGTGAGACGAACGACGACCTGCTGGCGGAGAGCTTCGACCTGTGAAGTTCAAACCCGTCCCGGAAGCGCCCGAGGACCTCGATTTCGTGAGCGACGTCCAGCGTGCGGTGCCGCTGGTCCCCGGCACGGAGGACGACTGCTGTGCGCGGTTGATGCGACGAATCGGCTTCCAAAGCCGGGACACCGCGCGGACGTGGCTCACGTTTCTGCGGGCGCTCGAATTGGCCGAGGAAACGGAAAGCGGGTTCGTTCGCCTGCGCCGTGACCCGGACGAGGAGAAACTCGCCGAAGCGTTCCGAACGCGCGTGTACGGCGTCTCAACTGTCCTTGGCGCGCTGCCGGAAGACGAACCGCTCGACAGCGACGCCGTCTTCGAGGAGTTCGGCGAGGAGATTCCGACGTGGGAACGCCACAAGGACCCGACGCGGGTGGAAGAAGTCTGGCGCGAACGCGTCGGCAATATGCTGGAGTGGGCGGTGCTGTTGGGTCTCGCGGAGCGGTCCGACGACGGCTATCGGCGTAAGTAGACGGGACGGGAAATCGACGCGAGAGCGGTTCCGCTCGAACGCACCCCAGTGCACCCCGCGTTTCGCGTCCCCCGTCGGGTGTGCACTCCTCATTATACAGTATAATCGGCGTTATAAAATACTGTTTTTGCAGTGAGTACCGTTATACGTGCCCGGTGTAGTCAAACAGTACGTGAATAACAATGCAAATAGGAAGGAATATGGATTAAAAGCAACGACTTGCACGATTTCTGTGAGTCGGATCCTCGATGCCATCGTGACACGATTCCGTCACGTGGGGGGAAGCGGGGAAGAATCGACGAACCAGTCGGAAAAAGACGATAGCACGGCACCATGAAACCCGCATCCATCCCCCTCGGTGCGTTCGTCCGCCGAACGTTGTTACGCCGACTGTTGCGGCCGGTGGCGGCGTTCGCGTTTCTCGTAGTGGCGGGTGTGGCGGGGTTCAGCACGGTTCACGGCGTCGGCGTCGTGGACGCGCTGTTTTGGCTGATAGACCCGACGAGTATCGAACTGCACTTCCAGACGCACGAAGGCCCCGCGACGCTCGTCAAATCTTACGCCATCGTCATCCTCTCCGGCCTCGTCGTCGTCGGACTCTGGATCGGCGAGACGTTCGTTTCGGCGGCGTTCGGTGGGCAGATACACGAGGAATTACGATACATGCAAACCCAACGCGAAATCGACAGCCTCGAAGACCACGTCATCATCTGCGGATACGGGACGTTTGGAAAGACCATCGCCGCCCGACTCGACGCGGACCGCGACGTGGTGGTGATAGAGACGAAGGAGACGGGATACCGGCGGGCCATCGACGACGGGTTTCTCGCGGTCAACGGCGATGCACGGCGCGAGAACGTTCTCGCCGATGCGGGCGTCGAGCGGGCGGAGACGGTTATCGGCGCGATAGACGACTCCAACGTCAACATCCAGATCATCATCGCCACGACCCAACTCGAACCGGGAGCGAAACTCATCGTCCGGGCCGGTGACGAGACGTACGAATCGCTCGCTCGGCAGGCCGGTGCCGACGAGGTGATAATCCCCGAAGTGGTGAGCGGAGAACAGGTATCGATGAGCCTCTCGCGTCGGGAGGAAAAACGGATCCCGTAACATCGACGTCCGCGAGGGATTCCGAGTCCAGACACGAGGCGAGACGAATGCGGCGTCCCCATTTTTACCGACCCGTCGCGTACGTATGGAGCGTGCCTATCGACACGCTGCTCTTCGACTTGGACGATACGCTGTTGGAGTACGAACAACGTTCGGAGGACGTACTCGCAACGTCGTTCGACCGCGTCGGAGTCGACCCGTTTTTCGACGTTCCGACGTACCACGCCCGTTACGACGAGTTTCTCGAAGCGGGACTGAGCGTGGACGAACAGCGAGCAGACTGTTTCGCGGCAATCGCGCGGGAAAACGGCCACGATGACGAGACGGGACGCCGGGTCGCGGCCGCGTTCGCGGATGTTCGAGACCACTCTCGGGTTCGGTATCTGCCGGATGCGTCGGAAACGCTCGACGCGCTGGCCGAGGAGCACGCAATCGGCATCGTTACGAACGGTGCCCCGGAGATGCAACGGACGAAGATGACCGCGCTCGGTATCGAACGGTACGCGGATACTGTCGTGTTTGCGGGCCACGATACGCCGGCAAAACCGAACTCCGACCCGTTCGAGCGTGCGCTCTCCGAACTCGATACCGTACCCGAACGAGCCCTGCACGTCGGAAACTCGCTCGACACCGATATCCCCGGCGCGAAAGCCGCGGGAATCGGCGCGGTGTGGGTTCCAGCGACCCCCGACGTGACGCCCGATCCGGTCCCCGATTTCGCGTTCGAGACGCTTCATCCGCTCGCGGAACGGCCGTGGCGGATGCCGTAGATACGGAGGGTGGCACGGCCCCGATTCGGGGGGTCCGACGGAATTCCAAACAATTTCTCGGCTCGCCCTGTAACGTGATATCGAGCGGTTTCTCGGCCATGTATCGACGGTTCCGTGACCGATCCGTTTTCATGGACCTCGACTCCTCGGACCGAGCGTCATCCTCTCCGGTTATCGGATTCCGAGAGAAGGCGGGACGCCTGACCAAGTAGCTCATCGAGTTACTGCACTTCGTAGGTCAAAACCGCAAAGATGTCACCGTATTGTTCTACGTTCGTCAGTCTCAACGGCGGGTCGGTAATCCTGCGCGGCAGTAGCGGTGCGCCCGAACCGAGCGTGACGGGTGCGACGGTGAGAATGATTTCGTCGAGGAGACCGTTCTCGTGGAACTGTCCGACGAGATCACCCCCGCCGACGAGCCAGACGTTCTTTCCGGCCGCCGCCTCCACCATTTCCGCATGGACGGGGGCAACATCCCCCTGCACGAAGTGAATATTTGCGCCGTCGATCTCCGGCAGTTCCCGACTACTAAACACCCAAGCCGGAACCTCATACGGCCACTGTTCCGGATTCTCCAGTAGATTTTCGTGTTCAATGAGCCACTCGTACGTCACCGAGCCCATCGCCAAGGACCCAACCTGTTCTATGAATTCCGGGTAGTCGTCCTTCGCACCCTCTATCTCATCGATCTCCCCGAACTGGAAGAGCCAGTCGAGTGACCCGTTCTCGTCGGCGAGATACCCGTCGATACTCGTCGATGTGTAGTATTGCGTCTTCATCCTTTCAACCTCCGTTTAAAAGCCGTTCTGACGTATGAAGGCTGCGCTACCGGTGTACCACGTGCTATCGTAAAAACTCCAGAAACTCGACTATGCGTTCGATCACTCGTTCGGATTCACGTTCGTCACGGTGCCGACGCCCTTGCTCTGTCCTTCACGGAAGACGAACCGCTGTCCCTCCTCGACGAGGTAAGGTCGGAACTTGAATCGGACCCGCGTCGTGCCCTTGTCGCCGGGAAGGAGGTGGCCTCCCTCGGGTTCGAAGACGGCGGTTTCGCTGACCGTTTCCAAGTGGACGACGGGTTCGTAGCCCGTTCCGATTCGGGTCGGATGGTTGAGCACCATCACTTCGGCTTCGAACTCGCGGACGGGGTCGGGGTCGGAATCCGGCGGGAGCAGGACCATCCCGCGTTCGATCTCCGGTTCCCGGACGCCCTTCAGCGCGATGCCGACGATTCGACCCGCCTTGGCCTCGTCCACGCGGTGATAGTGCATTTCGATGGAACGGACTTCGACGGTCCTGAACTGCCCGTCCGACATGGGACCGAGGAGCAGTTCGTCGCCCGTCTCGACTGACCCGGAGTTGATGGTTCCGCTGGCGACCGCGCCGACGCCGGTCACGCTGTAGCTTCGGTCGATGTACATCTTGAACTCGCCGCTGTCGGCCGTCGTCTTCGGCAGTCGCTCGAACATCGTATCGAGCGCGTCGAGTCCATCCATCGTGACCGCGCTGGTCAGCAGAATCGGGACGACGTTCTCGTCCACCTCCTCGATTGCGACGTCGACGCCGTGACGTTCGACGCGGAGCGGCACTTTGCCGACCTCTCGGAGCAGGTGTTCGACCTCGCGTTCGACCTCCGTGGCGCGCTCCTCGCTCACCGCGTCGGTCTTCGTGATGGCGACGATGGTCGGGAGTTCGGTCGCGAGCAGGATGCCGAGGTGCTCGCGCGTCGTCTTCGTCGGACCGTCGTCCGCCGCGACGGTCAGCAACCCGTAGTCGAGTTTTTGCCCGACGAGGCCGCGGATGGTGGTGCGAAGCCACGGTTCGTGGCCCACGGTGTCCACGAAGGAGACGAGGCGGTCGCTCTCCTCGACCACCCGCGCGCGGTCGGATTTGCGATGCGGGTTGTCCATGCGGACCGGTCCGTCCTCGTCGTCGAAGCCGTACACCGCGTAGGAGAGATCGGCGCTCAAACCGCGTTGGACTTCGTGCGGTTGCACGTCGAGATAGCCCCGAGTCCCGCCTTCGCCGTCGTCCGCCTGTCCGGTGACGAGACTGCCGACCAGCGTGCTTTTCCCGTGGTCGACGTGACCCGCCGTGCCGACGACGATGTGTTCGCTGTCGATGTCGAGGACGGCCCCTTCCCGAATCGTGGCGACGCCGACCAGTCCGCCGTTCCCGTTCCGCGTCGAGGCGCGGATGCTGGTTTCGTTCGCGTCGATACCCCACGTTTGCACGTCCTCGATATGTGCACCCGCCTCCTCGGCGAGCAGTGACAACACGTCCATCGATTCCGAAAACGCGTCCGGGTCGATACCCGCCAAGCCGCCGTCGTCGGTCACGCCGACGACGTACGTCGCCACGCCGTTACCGGAGAGGACACGGTGACGCAGTTGTGCGGCCAGACTTTCCATTCGCCCGTGGGCGAGGTGGATCTCCCTCGTGAGTCGTTCCTTGAACTCCACGCTGCCGCCCTCCTGCTCTCCTCGGTCGAGAGCGCGTTGTAAGGCGGCGCGGTCGGCGCTCATGGAGGCGAATTAGGGACCACAGGTCAAAAGGGTTGCCCGCGTTACAGGCTGGTTTACACGGCATCGGTACGATGCGCTCGGGAGTTATAGTTAGGTCTCGACGGCCAGCGTTTCGTCGTGGGTGAACTTCGTTCGGACGTGGTCACGTCGGAGTCGCCCCGTCGTGACGATGGTTGCGTTCGTCGCGTCGTCGTCGATGGAGAAGACGAACCACACGCTCACCGACTCGTCGCTATCGAGGACGCTCGGCTGAAACCCCTCGGTGTCGTTGAGTGGCTGGTACCCTCGAAGCGTTCCGTTCGATCGGAGCGCGAAGTCCTGTGGTCGGAGGCCGAGCGAGTCACTCCCCGAGTTCGTGACGTTCATCGAGACGAGGAGGAATTCCTCTCCGTCATCCGGTTTGTACACGCCGTTGCCGCGTTCCGGGTTCACCTTCGAGACGCGTTTCGTGTTCCACCCGACGTCGAGCGCGCCCGTCGCGTCGCTCGGTGCGGTGGAGTTCGCGGTGACGTTCCACCCGCCGCTGGTCCGTACGTCGCCGCCGGTGCCGAGAATCGTGGGCGCAACGACGGCAGCGGCGACGATGGCGAGGACGGCGACGAAGACGCCGGCCACCGCTTTCCGCGGTATTCCGTCCGAAAGCGAAAAGGGAAGTGAGAACCCGTCCTCGTCTCCACCGTCTCCGTCGGAGCCGTCTCCGCCCTCGACGAACCGTTCCACGAGGTCGTGAAGTTCGCGGGCTTCGACGATGGTTCGGAGTTTCTCGCCGTCGACCAACTGGACGCCCGCCTGCTCGCCGATCTTCTCCGCGTCCTCGCTGAACGTTCCCGGCGTGACGACGGCACCTTCATCGACGCCGTACTTCTGGCAGATTCTCACGAACTGCTGGAGGTCCTGTCCGCTGACGTTCTCACCCGTTTCGGGATCGGCCCAGATGAGCCCTTCCCCACCGTTGCGTTGGAGGGCGACGAACGATTTACCGGACTTCTCCGTCACCGTCGTTTGCCAGCCCTGTTTCTTCCAGAGGGCGGCGACGAACTCCGGGAATTCTTCGTCGGGAATCTGTCGTATCATGGTCTGAAGCGGGCCTCCCGTTTTGTGCAGATATGGTCAATCATAGTATAAAAACCATCGGACACGTTCATCGTGTCCGGCGAAGGACGAGAACGGCCCCCGCCACGAGCGCCACGAGCGCGACAGGTACGTCGAATCCCGGCAGGTCACCCTCCGAAACCGACTGTGCGGTGATGGGTTGCTCGGTCTCGACGGGCGGAAGCGCCATTGTCGTGGTAGTCGCCGTCGTCGTGTTCGTGGGAGTCTCCGTCATCGTGGTTGTCGTAGGTTCTGTCGTCGTGGTTGTCACCGTAGTCGTCGTAGTCGTCGTCGCGGACGTCGTCTGTCTTGCGGCGACGACGCCGGTAACGGTCCTGTCTTGGTCACGGAGTTCGATACTGAAGGAGGTCCCCGGTTCGACGCCGCCGAAATCGAACGTCGAGCCGAACGTCCGCTCCTCCGTCACCGTCGCCGTTTTCGGCCAGAAGAACGAGTTCTTGCCCGTATCGTAGGCGGTCACGTTCACCGTCGTCCCCGGCGCGAGATTCGTCGTTCCACCGATTCTAGTTTGATCTTCGACGACCAGCACGTCACCCGAGTAGTCCAACGCGACGCGCCGCTCCTCGACCGAAAACGTCGTCGTCGCCCGCTCCGGTTCCGTCACCAATCCGTTTTCCGCGCCGATTTCGAACGCGACGTCGTACGCATCTCCGGCCTCGATGTCGTGTTCATCCGTGTCGAGAACGAGGTACAACACGTCGTTTTCGTCGTCGAGCATCATCCGCGTCGCTTCGTCGCCGTCGAACTCGTTCGGAACGGTGTTACGATGCGCGTTCGTTTCGCGGAAGTGAACGCTGACGTTCTCCCCGCTCCCGTCGAGCATCGACTTGTGGAGGAACCCCGACATCCCGGACACGTTGACGGCGAGAACGAACTGATCGCCCTTCGCAACCGTCCCGTTTTCCGTCGCTGACGCCGCTTTCCGTAGGTCGTCCGGAGTTTCGAACTCGTCGGGATTCACCGCCTCCGGTGTCGGCAACACTCCCGTCCACGCGTCGCCCGTCTCCCGTTGTTCGACCGTGAACGAACCGATGTCCTGTGTGACCCCACCGATCATGACGTTCATATCGTACACGCCGGGTTGGAGCGGCCCCGATTCCGACGGAATCCGCACGTTCGGCGTTCCCCTGATTCCGCCCTTTCGCAACGAAATCGTCTCGTTCGGGTCGTCGGCCCGGTACGTGTTGAGGTCGAGCGTCGTGGTGCCCTTCGTCACGTTCACCTGCACCCAAAACCCCTGGTCGGGCGACCCGATGTTGACCGTCGCCGCTTTCGAGGCGTGAACGGTGATCGGAATCACGTCGCCGCGGTCGTCGCCGGGGGATCGCGTTTCGAAGGTGGCACTTTTTCCGGCCGCGCCGACGAACGAAATCGGTCCCACGAGGAGCGAGCAGAGGAGGACGGCGACGACGAGCAGTGAAACGGCTCTATGGGGTCGCATCAGATGACAACCTCTCGACAAAGGTTTGGAGGTATCGGATAAAACGACAGATTCCGGCACATACGTGGACCGATGGCCGGGGTCGGTAGTGTCGGCATGGTTTAGTACGAGATGTGTTATGAACCATCCGTAATAAATTCGTCCGTCAGTACCGCGACTGATAATCAGCGGTCGGTGCGAACGCGTTCGTACGCCTTGTTGACACGTTTGAACGCCTCTTCGTTCCCGTCCGCTCGGTCGGGATGAACGCGTTTCACCTTCTCACGGTAGGCCTGCCGGACCGTATCCTCGTCCGCGTCGGCATCGACGCCGAGGATTCGATAGGCCTCCTTCGGACTCGGGCCGGGCCGTCCGCCGACCGTAGCGCGCCCGCCCGTCGCCCTCTCACCGGTCCGTGCTCGACCCCTTCCCGCCGCTTGCCAACGCGCTCGTTCGCGTGCTTGCTGTCGGGCCTGCTCGCGTGCCGCACCGGGCGACGGGCCGAACCCCCGACGCGGTTCTCGGTACGCCTCACGTTCGACCTTCTTCGCGAGTCGCCCCGTGGCGTGATACCACAGGATGGCCGTCGTGATGCCGAACGGGACCGCAAAAATGATGAGAACAGGGTTGTACGCGAATCCCAGCGAAACCATCGAAACCGTGATTCCGGCGAAGACGGCGGCCATGGCGAGCAAGAGACGCGACCTGTGCACGGTTTCGCTACGGGTGGATGGGTGTTAAGCCTCTCGCCGCCAGCAAGTTCGGCGATGACACCCGAAACGACCCGTTTCCCTCATTTCGAAAACTGGTGGTAGTAGACGACCGCATCGCACGTCCCACCCGTGAACAGGTCGACGACGCGCTCTTCGATCCGTTCGAAGCCGCTGGCCTCGAAGAACGCACGTCCGCGTTCGTTCTCGGTGAAGATGGGGGCCGACAACTGCGTGAACCCGCGCTCGCTTACGTGGTCCTCTATCGCGGCGAGGAGGTCGCTTCCCACGCCAGTCCGCCACTCGTCGGGGTCGACGTAGATGCTCCGTATCTCGCTCTCTCCGACGCGTTCGGGGTCGATATCGGTGGTGGCGTACGCGAACCCGACCAGTTCGCCGTCCGTGACTGACGCGAGAAATATCGCATCGTCGTCGCGGAGTTGTGCTTCGAGTCGGTCCGAACCGTACCACTCCTCGAACGCGACGTCCTGTTCCCGTTCGGAGAGGAAGTCGTAGGAGTCGTCCCACGCCGAACGAACGATACGGCGAACGTCGCTCACGTCGTCCACAGTCGCCGGTCTGATTTCCATACGGACAGAACATCCACGACGGATAAAATGGTTGCTGGCCGGTTCTTGGTGACGCTCGAGGATTCGGTCGACCGGCGGCGACCGCCTCGACCGAATGGGCAACTGTTAGGGGGTGGAACGACAACCGGCGAATCATGACCGATGCAGACGACCTCGCGGAGCGGGTACTGGCGGGAGACCTGCGCCTGCACGAACTCGAAGACCACGCGGACCACGACACGGCGGCGGCGACGCGCCGGAAACTCCTCGAATCGGAGACGGATGCGACGCTCGATACCGTCGGGCAGTACGCCTTCCCGGCCGAGGACGCCGAGACTGCCATCGAAAACATGGTCGGGACCATTCAGGTTCCGCTCGGCGTGGCCGGGCCGGTCGCCGTCAGCGGCGGGTCGGCCGACGGCGAGTACCACCTCCCGCTCGCCACGACGGAGGGGGCGCTCCTCGCCAGCGTCAACCGTGGCTGTTCCGTCATCGATTCCGCGGGTGGGGCGGACGCACGGGTGACGAAACAGGGGATGACCCGCGCACCCGTCTTCCGTGTGGAGGGTGTCGCCGAGGCGGAAGCGGTCGTGAACTGGGTTCGGGAGAACCGCGACGCGCTCGCCGAGGTCGCCGAATCCACGACCAACCACGGGGAACTGCTGGACGTGACGACCTACGTCGTCGGCGACTCCGTGTTCCTGCGGTTCGTCTACGACACCAAGGACGCGATGGGGATGAACATGGCGACCATCGCGACGCGAGAAGCCGCCTCGCTCGTCGAAGAGGAGACCCCGGCGAGCCTCGTCGCGCTGTCGGGGAACCTCTGTTCCGACAAGAAACCGGCCGCCATCAACGCCATCGAGGGCCGCGGGCGGAGCGTCACGGCGGACGTCCACGTCCCGCGCGAAACGGTCGAGGAACGTCTTCACACCACGCCGGAGGCCATCGAGGAGGCGAACACGCGAAAGAACCTCGTCGGCAGCGCGAAGGCCGGGGCACTCGGGTTCAACGCCCACGCCGCGAACGTCGTCGCGGCGGCGTTCCTCGCGACCGGACAGGACGCCGCACAAGTGGTCGAGGGGAGCAACGCCATCACGACCGTCGAAGCCCGCGACGATGAACTCTACGCCAGCGTCAGCATCGCCAGCCTCGAAGTCGGCACGGTTGGCGGCGGCACGAAACTACCCACGCAGGCGGAAGCGCTCGACGTTCTGGGCCTCCGCGGCGGCGGTGACCCCGCCGGAAGCAACGCCGACGCGCTCGCCGAAATCATCACGGTCGGCGCGCTCGCCGGCGAACTCTCCCTCCTCGCCGCGCTCGCGTCCCGGCACCTCTCCAGCGCCCACGAGGAATTGGGTCGATAGCGATTTCGACATTAAATACCAAACTGTTATTGCAGGAAATTTATTGTATTGGAGGACGATTATTACTCGGCACCCGTGGGAGCGACTCGCGGCGTGCCACACAATGGTGATTCCAATGGCAACTGCCCCCACCAAGGGGGACGCACCGATAACGAAATCCCGAGCGTATTACGTCCTTCAGTTCCTGAAACTGTTGCTCACCGTCGTCACGTTGCTCGTCGCCGTGTGGAAGGCGCTGACCGGTGCACTCCCCTGAGTCGGGCCGTCCCTTCGACGCCGACGGATACCGGATGCGGGTTCACATCCGACGATATCGCCCGCGGGTCTCGCTGATTTCGCCGCGCCGAGCGAGTTTGGCGAGCGCCGTTTCGACGTACTCGCTCGAAACCCCGCGTTCGCTCGCGTATCCGACCACTTCCCCTTCAGTCGGCCTGTCGAGGGTCGTGACGGCGTCGATAACCACCTGTTTTTTGCTCGTGCCGGTACTTCGACGAGCGTCGCGGTTCGCGGCCTCGGTGACTTCCTCGGAATCGACGCCGGAACGGTCGAGGAACTCCTCGTCGTCCATTCCGGCCTCGTCGGCCCGCGAATCCATCTCGGAGAACGAGTCGAGTTCGGCGAACGCCTCGCCGTGTCCCTGCCGGTTGGCGAGCATGGACGCACGCACCTCGCGAGCGTGATCCTCGTCGTCCGTTTTCACGAACTTCTTCAGTTTCTCGAAGGTTCGACGCTTCCCACAGCGCGGACACCGCGTCGTTTCGGGCCGTCCGTCGACTATCCACAGGTTGCTACAGCCGTTACAACCCACGACGCTGTACATACGTTTCGTTCCGCGTCCTCCCTGTTCAACCCTCCGCTCGCGGTGGGGTCTCGCCTTCGCCGAGGAGTTCGTAGTAGAGGACGCCGAGGACGGTTCGACCGTCGTACACGCCGTCGGCGGCTATCTCCTCGCGGAGCGCCTCGAACGTCGTCGTCCTCGACCGGATGCTCTCGTTGTAATCCAGTTCCTGCTCGCCGCTCGGCACGCAGCCGTACGCGACGAAGAAGTGATGGAGGCTGTCCGCGAACCCATTCGCCGGTTCGACGGTCGTGAGGTGGCGCACCCGCGCCGCCTCGTATCCCGTCTCCTCGACGAGTTCGCGTCTGGCCGCGGCAGCCAATTCCTCGTCGTCGGGTTCCACGCCGCCGACCGGCAATCCTCGCGATATGCGCGACACCGCCTGTCGCCACTCCTCGATGACGACGACGTCACCGTCTTCGGTGAACGGGAGGACGACCACGCTTTCGGGTTCCGTCAGGTAGTCGAAGTCGGTTTCGGTGCCGTCCGGCAGGCGGACCTCCTCGTTTCGAACGTCGAACCCCGGACACGAGTAGGCGACGCCTGATTCGAGCGTCTCCCACGCGAGCGGGTCGTTCTGGGGAGCCATATCGGATTTGTTCCGAGCGAACGCAAAGGCACTTCGGTTTTCGAATGTCGCTGGAACTGTGATTCGCTACGGTTGTCAAAAATTCCCCGGTAAGCCGTCGTTGCGCTCGCCTCGGCGGGAGAACGGTTGTCGTGTTTTATTCGACTCGGCGTGGAATCCTTTCGGGATTCATGAATCTCGAGCGGATCAGCAGACGCGGGGTACTCGCGGTAACGGCCGGGGCAGTGGGGACGGTGGGATCGGTCCGGACGACGTCCACGGCCGAAGCGGGGGGAACGAACGAGAACGGAACGACCAGCCACATCGTCATCTTCGGCGGCAGCCCCGATTCCGTCATCGAGTACGGACTGACGGTGAGCGGGCGACTCCAGAAGAGCGGGCGCAGCGGCGGTGCGTCCATCGCCGACCGATACATCACCGTCGACGGGGAGGATAGCATCTCGAACCGAGGACGGCACGCCAGCGGAGCGGTCGCGGGCGGTGGCGACGCATATCGATTCACGGGACGGATTACCCGATTTCGGGTCTCCCTCTCGTCCGCCCGGCAGAACGAGGTCGGCATCTATCTTGACGGTCGCAAGGTTCGACCGGACGAACTCGGCGACGCGCCCGCCGCAAGAACGCCCGTCGAGTTCCTCGACTGCAACACCGCGCGGGTGACCGGAACGTTCCGAGGGGTTCGGCTACACACCAGTTTCTGGGACGAGGCGGGACTCGGTACGAACTGGCTGTTCCCGGGAGCGGTCAGCGGAACCACCGTTCTGCATCCAACAGCGGAACACGACCCCTATCCGTTCGCGATCGACTCGGTGAGCCTCGATACCCGGAAACTGAAGACGCCGGGGCAACCGGCGAAGTTCACGGCGGTCAATCCGTATGCGGGTCCGTGGTGTCGCGAGGGGGGTGCACCGAGTGGAACACTGCCGAACCACCTCGTCATCTTCGGCGGCAGTCCGGGTACCGTCATTCGGTACGAGTTCGCCGTGAGCGGCCAACTAGCGAAGAGCGGGGACGCCGACGGCGCGCCCATCGCCGACCGGTACGTCACCGTCGACAGTGAGGACGAACTGTCCGGGAACCGCGCCCGAGGAGCGGTCGCGGGCGGCGGAGACGCTTACCGATTCTCCGGGGACCTCACCGCGTTCGAAATCGACGGCGGCGCGACCGTCTACCTGAACGGGCGACGGGTGAACCCGGACGAACTCGGCGGGGGAGGCGGCGGAACGGATGGAGGCGAAGAGGGAGACGGAGGAGGTGACGAAATGGAAGACGAAAACGGAACACGGTCGAAGGGTATCGAATTTCAGGGCTGCGAACGGGCGGTCGTGACGGGCGATTTCGAGCGGGTGACCATCAATACGTCGTGGTACGCGTCGGACGGGCTTGCCACCTCGTACAACGAAATCGGGCCGGTGAGCGGTCGAACGCAAATAGACAGGTCGAACGTCGGTGACGTCGGGGAGTCCGGGTTCGTCATCGTCACCGTCGCCGCCTACGAGTCGGGAAGCGCCGAGCCGACGATATCGAAGCGAAACCCGAACACGGAAGCGTGTAATCGGAAGCTTCGCCCGACGACGGAAACGACCGGGACGGAAACCGAAACGGGGACACAAACCCGGGAAACGACACAGGAGTCGGAAACTGCTCGGCAGCAGACGACCGAACGGACGACGAAATCGCAGGAGACGACCGATGCGTCCAGCACGTCACGAGAGTCGAGTACGTCCGCAGAGAGCACGGCGAACAGCACCCCCGAAGCGACGGACACCGGGGGCGGAACGTCGGGCGAAAGCGGGGACGGAACGAGCGAGAGTGGAGCAGACGCCGGAGGGGGGAGTGCAAGTGGAACGAGCGGGAGCGACAGCAGTGCGAGCGGAAACGAGAGTGCGTGAGTCGCCCCGTCCCCGGCAAAAGAGGGTCGCACTCAGACCGAATCCGTCAGACCACCATCGACGCGGATGTTCTGTCCGGTGACGTAACTCGCAGACGGTGACACGAGGTACGCGACGGTATCCGCGATTTCCGTCGTGGCCGCGGGGCGGTTCATCGGAATCTCCGCCCGTGTTTCGTCGTCCACCTCGTAGCTGTCCACGAAGCCGGGAAGCACGGCGTTCATGCGGATTCCGTCGTCGGCGTAGCGGTCGGCGTACAGTTTCGTGAAGCTCCCGAGTCCGGCACGGAGGACCGAGGAAACCGGGAACTCGTGGCTCGGCTCGAACGCCGAAAAAGTGGAGATGTTGACGATTGACCCCCCTCCCTGTTCCCGCATGACCGGCGTGACGAGCCTCGCCGTTCGAACCGCGTTCAGGAGGACGAGATCGAGTCCGTCGTGCCACTCGTCGTCCGAGATGTCCAGCAGGTCCCCCGTCGCGGGGTGGCCGGTGTTGTTCACGAGCGCGTCGATGCGTCCGTATCGCTCCGTCGCGGCCTCGACCAGCGCGGCGAGGTCGTCGGTGTCCGTCACGGAACCTTCGAATCCGACGCCGCCGAGGTCCTCGGCGACGTCGACCGCGGCACCGGATTTCGACAACAGGACGGGCGTGTAACCGTCGTCAGCGAGTTCTCGTGCGCACGCTTCACCGATACCGCGACCGGCGGCGGTCACGACCGCTACTCTTTCGGAGTTCATAATCGAAACTCATCGGGGATGGATTTGTGCGTTCGGTGAACGGTTGGAAAATTGACGCTGTGGGTTACAACGAGACCTTCGAGAGGTCGGCTTCCAGTTCGTCCACGTGGTCGTTGAACGCCTCCACGAACCCCCTGAAGTCATCCGCGAGTTCCCGGACGTCGGGTGCCGACGGCGGTTCGTACTGCGAGACGAGATACGTGCCGCCCTGTCCGCCGACGCGGAGGTAGGACGCCCTGCTCTCCTCGCGTTTCAACTCCCAGCGCTTGCCGTTGACTCGGGCCGTGAACGTGCCGTAATCGACGCCGTCGTAGCGATGGAGTTCGCCGGCCATCACGTCCGAAACCTCCCGAATCCGCCCGACGACGCGGTTTCGCTCGGAGACGACGGTGTCGGTCGATTCGACCCTCGGGAAGTCCGTCGAGACGTCGTCCAAGACGCCCTCCTTGGATTCGACGTGGGCGTTGTAGGACGCGACGAACGCGTCGTAATCCCGCATCGCCGTCGCGAGGTCGTCCGGGTCCGGCGGTTGTTTCGAGGAGACGACGTACGTCTCGCCGCCCGCCTTCCCCTCGAAGCGGAGGTACTGGATGTCCCCTGCCTCGTACTTGAGCGTCCACTCCCCCGCACTCGTTTTGAACGTCTCCTGCCCGTAATCCCCGCCCTGCAACAGCGCGAGTTCGCGCGCGATGGTCCCCGCGTGGTCCGTGACCGCGGCGACGACTTCATCCCGCTGTCCGGCGATTTCCTCCGTGTTCGTGATGTCGAATTCGATTCCCTCGCTCATGTTGGTGGGACTACGGATGGAGCGGGGTTAACCGTGATGACTCGGTGGTTCGAACCGCTCCGCTCGTCGGTGTCGTTCGTCGATGTGTGAGCACGAACGAATATGAATCGGAACAGTTACGATGGAAACTGACACACGAACGTATCCATGCCGCCCGACGAGAAACCCATCGCGGAGGACGCATACGACGAACTGGGGGAGACGTACGAGAAACACGAAGACGATCCCTACTGCGCGGATCTGGAGTTTCCAGCGATGGTAGCCCTCGTTCCGGAGGTGGACGGAAAACGAATCCTCGATGCGGGATGCGGCTACGGTCGGTACTCGGAGTGGTTGCTCGACCACGGAGCGGACGTCGTCGCCCTCGATGCGAGCGAGGAGATGGTCGAAGGAGCGAAGGAACGACTCGGCGATCGAGCGACCGTTCATCGGGCCGATTTGGATGAGCCGCTCGACATCGCGGACGACGGTTCATTCGACGGTGTCGTCAGCGGGCTTTCACTGCATTACCTGAAAGATTTGCGGCAAACTTTCGCGGAGTTCGCCCGACTGCTCCGACCGGGCGGGTTCCTCGCGTTTTCGACCCACCATCCGCTCGATGACTACCTCGCGTACGAGGGAGTGAACTACTTCGAAACCGAGCGAGAGCGGATGACGTGGGCGACCGACGGTGGGGACGTCGACGTTCCGTTCTACCATCGACCGCTTTCGGAGATCGTCAACCCGCTCGCCGAAACCGGCTTCCGACTGGACGAACTGGTCGAACCGACACCGACGCCGGCGTTCGAGGAGAAGAAGCCGGAATCGTACGAAAAAAGGTTGAAACGACCGACGTTTCTGTGCGTTCGAGCGTCGCGGCGATAGGGACGGTCCGGCGCGAATACATGTGAGCGCATGTAAAACGGTCCGCTCGTCGGCGTTGAGTGTGGGGATAAGAATGGACCGACGCGAATTCGAACCGGACGAGACGTTCCGGGTCGCTCACTCGCGTTCGCTTCCCGGGCCTGCGTCTCGTTTGCTCGAATTCGCTTGGCGATCCACTTTCCCGCACTCGAAACACCTCGCTGTCGCTCGGTGTTTGGTGAGTGCGGGAAAGGTAGTGGGCCGGCGCGAATTCGAATCGCGGTTACGGCCACCCGAAGGCCGAAGGATACCAGGCTACCCCACCGGCCCGCGATTGAAAGATGGAGTCACCCACCTTTAACGGTTGCGAAACGGGGGCGTCAGTAGTCGGCGTAGCCGTCCGTATCGAGGTAGTTATGAGCGACCGTCATGGCGTGATTGCCGTGGAGGAGCGACGGTCCGAGTCTGACCCGCGCGTCGGAGGCTTCCGCCAGCAGGTCGGCCTCCTCGTCGGTGAAGTCGCCGTGGTCGGAGAGGACGAACAACGGATCTTCCGGGGGTTCGAGGTCGACCACGGGCCTTCCCTCCTCGTGCAGTTCGACCACGGTGGCCTTCCCGCTCGCCTCGGAGAGAATCGTCTCGAAATCGCGCTTCGAGACGAAGACGCCGGGCGTGCTTTCGGCTTCCATGTGGCCGATGGCCTCGGATTTCGCCTCCAACGCCGTGCGGATGAGCGCCGCCGTGCTTCGCTCGTCGGGGTTGAGACGGCGGAGTTCACTCCCCTCGAAGCGAATCGTCAGTTCGTCCTGCATGACCAGAAAGAGGCGCACGTCGCTTCGGAAATCGTGCGAGAGGAAGAACGCGCTGTTGACGCACCGACAGAGGGCGTCGAGTCGCCCCGCCGCGCCCGCCAAATCGTCGAGCGAGAAATCGGGCGTCGTCGGAGCGTCGTGACCGAGAACGATGAACTGTCGCATATCCCCACTCGTCCCGGCGAGCGTAAGTCGCTTCTGAACGTCGGTGACGGGCGAGTTTCACACCGCCTCCCTCGTCGGCCCCAGCATTTACGTGACAGATAGTCGTCGTATCGACGCCGGACTCACCTGATGAAACAATGACTGACGAGACACGATACACACGGCGAACGTTCCTCGCGGGAGCGAGTAGTGTCGTCGGTGCGACCCTCGCATCGACGGCGGTAACGGCACAGGACGGAACCACGACCGACACGGCGCGGAACAGAACGACGCGACAGATGGTCGCCCGGCAGTCGAACCTGTTCGAGAACAACTACGCCGGGCAGTTCGTCATCGTTGCCGACGTGAAGAAAAAAGAGGCGAGTCCCGACGTCGTCTCGACGTGCGAGTTCCCGAACTGGAACGCGAACGAAACGCGAGTGTATAACGGCGTCTTCATCGACAACCTCGGCAAGGAGAGCACGTCCCAGCAGTCGGTGCGAACGGACCTCTACACGAATGGAAACAAGGAAGAGATCCAAATCGGACAGCCGTTCATCATCAACAACACGCAGACCTGTTCCGGCAACTACGTCGGCCTCGAAGCGCAGACGATACCGACGTACGCCGCGAACGGCCAGCCGATGGGGGCGACCGTAACCGGGACCGACCAGGAGAGTCCCGGTTCGGGCGGGTCGACTGACTCGGGAGGAAGGAGCGAAAACAACAGCGGTCAGCCCGGGTTCGGCGTTCTGGCCGGCCTCGCGGGCGTCACCGGTTTGGGGCTCAAACGCGCGTTCGACGAGGACTGATTACTCGCCTTCGCCGAAGTGTTCGTAGACCCAGCCCGTCGTGGCGCTGAGGCGTTTCAGGTACGCGATGAAAAAGAGCAGGACCACGTCGGCCTTCGACAGCGAGGTGCTTTCGGTGACGTTTTTGTAGAATCGAACCGGATGCGGCGGGAGGTAGTTTCGTGGGTTGAGAAGGCTCGGTTTCTGTACCCGGCTGGGATGGTAGCGTTGCATCTGCGCCCGGCCACGACCCAGACGGAAGTGCTTTTTCAGGAGCGCGGGAAGCGACGAGCGGGCGGGGTGATACATCGTAATCGCGGGTTGGTAGTGTTGACCGAATCCGGCGTCGTACACCCGATTGCCGAACTCCTGATCCTCGCCGGAGAACAGTCGGTCGTCGAAGTTCCCCACCTCGTCGAACACGGTTCTGCGGACGAAGAGGCATCCGGTTCCCGAGAAATGCTGTTCTTCGATGTACTTCTGGATCGGAAAGCCGAAGATCTGGTTGTATTTGGCGGTGAGCGTGTCCTTGTCCTCTTCGACGTAGATCTCGACGTTACACCCCATGTAGTCCCAGTCGTTCGACTCCATCGACTGAACCGCGTGTTCGAGCCACGTCTCCTCGACGGTCATATCCGCGTCGATGAATCCGAACAGTTCCCCCTTCGCTTCGGCGACCCCCGTGTTCCGAGCGGCCGCGGGACCTTGAATCTCGTCTTCCACCAAGAGTCGCACACGGTCGGGATACTCCTCGCAGTAGCTCCTGATAACGTCCCGCGTCTCGTCGGTCGAACCGTTGTCCACGGCCAACACTTCGTAGTCCGTCGCCGAATATGTCTGATCGAGAACGGCGTCGAGAGTCATCCGAATGCCCCGTGGATCGTTGTAGACAGGAATGATAACGGAGACAAACGGCGGCTCGGAAGGCATATCGTCACACTGCGTCACCACGCATATAGCCCCTTCGATTCCTCACACAGCCAGCGTATACGCCTTGACAAATGAGTTTGCAGCACTGTTTTTTCCGATGTAATGTCATTTTTGACTGATTTACATCATTCTATAGTTGTTGTCAGAATAGTGACACTATAAGGATTCGATGGTCGGGCCGTCCGGTTCGCCGTTCGAATCGGAAACCGGTTTACCGCGTGACTCCCACGGGTGAGACATGGACGTACTTTCGGCGGCGCGGCGGGTCATCGCGGAGGACCCCGTGTGCGATGCCTGTCTGGGTCGGCAGTTCGCCGACCGAAGCTTCGGGTTGACGAACGACGAGCGGGGTCACTCCCTCCGTGTCGCGGTCGCCTTGGAGGACGACGAGGATTTCGAGGAGCCGGACGAGGAGTGTTGGGTCTGTGAGGGACTCACCGACGAGTACGACGACTACGCGGAACGGGTTGCGAAAGCCCTCTCCGACATCGGATTCGAGACGTATCAGGTCGGGACGCGTGCACCGCCGCTGGTCGAGGAGAACGAGCGTCTCCTCCGCGAGTTGGCCGACCTCCCCGAGGACGCCGGCGAACTGTTCAAATCGGAGTTCAACCGCGAAGTGGGCAAACGGGTCGGGCGACTCACCGACACGGAAGTCGATTTCGAGCGCCCGGACGTGCTGGCACTCCTCAACCTCGAACGTGGGGACGTGGATGTGCAGGTGAACCCGGCGTTCGTCTTCGGTCGCTATCGAAAGCTGGAACGCGACATCCCCCAGACGAAGTGGCCCTGCCGGGAGTGCGGCGGGTCGGGAAAGCAACTCGCCGAGGGCGGCGGCGAGGAACCGTGTGACTACTGTGGCGGCAGCGGATTCCTCTACGACGAGAGCGTCGAACAACTCACGACGCCACCGGTCCTCGACGCGATGGACGGCGAGGAGGCCATCTTCCACGGCGCGGGCCGGGAGGACGTGGACGCGCTGATGCTCGGGACGGGCCGCCCGTTCGCCATCGAGGTGAAAAAGCCCCGGCGACGGAACCCGAACACGGACGAGCTCGAACGCGAAATCAACGAGTTCGCGGACGGAAAGGCGGAAGTCGAGGGACTTCGCCTCGCCACGCATGACATGGTCGAGCGCGTGAAGGGCCACGACGCCAGCAAGACCTACCGCGCACAGGTCGAGTTCGACGAACCTGTCACGGAGTCCGCCCTCGCGGAAGCCGTCGAGGAATTGGACGGCGCGACCATCGAGCAGTTCACCCCGAACCGGGTGGACCACCGCCGAGCCAACCTCACCCGCGTACGCGAGGTGTACAGTATCGAAGGGCATCTCGACGACGAGCGCCACGGCGAAGTCGAGGTTCACGGACAGGGCGGCCTGTACATCAAGGAACTCGTCAGCGGCGACGAGGGACGAACCGAACCGAGTTTGTCCGGTCTGCTCGGCGTCGGCGCGGACGTGACCGCGCTGGACGTCGTCGCGGTGGAAGGCGAGGAGGAACCCTTCGACCACGACGATTTCCTGCTCGAATAACGCCGTACGTCTGCGGTCCCAGCGGCCGAATTTTTCACCCAATGACCCACCAAACCGATAGAATTAACTCCTCGCAATATGATATGTCGGACGAAGCAGACGGGGTTCCGCCGAAAGGCCAGTGGTCAGAACACTGACCTCGTGTGCTTCGATAGGCTCGAAGCATGTCCGACAACGAACCTTCTCAAGAAAAGCGTACCGCCATCAAACAGGTCGGCCTCCGGTTCCGCGGTATCGACGCCGACGACGTGGACAAAGAGCTTCTCGGCACGATTCACGCCGTGCTGGACGAGCAGGAACTGCCCGTCAGCAGCATCTCCGTCGAACCGCGCAAGCCGTACGTTCCCCGGCAGTCGGGGTCACACCAGTCCTGAACGGGACCTAAACCGCGTTTTTTCGTCAGTCGCCTCGCCGCATCTCCGGCCGTTCCACACCGTTGACCCAATCAGTAACGACCATGTGGAATGACGACCATCGTCCGAGCGTGTTCGGGGTAGACGAAGCGGGACGCGGGCCGGTGTTGGGGTCGATGTTCGCCGCGGCGGTCGCCATCGACGACCCGGAGGGCTTACCGGACGGAATCGACGACTCGAAGAACCTCTCGCCGGAGCGACGGGAGGAGTTAGCGGCGTCGATTCGAGCGGACGAAACCGTTACGGTCGGCGTCGCGGAGATCACCACGGCGAGAATCGACGACCCCGAGACGGACATGAACACCCTGACCGTCGCGGCCCACGGGGAGGCGATATCCCGAATCGTCTCCGATGACGAACGCGGTATCGTGGACGCCTGTGACACCAGCGAATCCCGGTTTGCTCGGCGGGTCGCGGCGGAAGTCGCCCCCGAGATAGAAATCGAAGCGGAACACGGCGCGGACGAAACCCACGCAATCGTCGGTGCGGCGAGCATCGTCGCCAAAGTCGAGCGCGACGCCCACGTCGCCCGACTCGCCGAACAACACGGCGCGGTGGGAAGCGGCTATCCGAGCGACCCCACCACCCGCGAGTTCCTCCGCGAATACGTCGAGGCGAACGGCGAACTCCCGGACTGCGCCCGCGTCTCGTGGCAGACGAGCAAGGACGCGCTGGCCGCCCACCAACAATCGGGACTCGGCCAGTTCTGACCTATTTTCCGAGGACCGCCGACACCGCCCGCCGCAACGGCTTCGGCTCCGACGGCGCGAACTCCGAGGCGAGGTTCGAAACGTCGCGCCGGAACGGCTCCGGGTCGTCCATCGACAGGTAGTCGAAGTTGGGGTCGGTGAGCAGCGAGCGCAGAACGCGAGCGATCTCCAGCGGGAGCGACGGGCGCTCGACGTGTTCGTAGTCGTCGCGGAGGAGACTCACGAGGTAGACGAGTTCCCCTCGGAGGATGTGACTGCCCGTCCCGACCGTGTAGCCGTAGTCCGGCCTCCGAACGCCGTTGGCCAGTTGGTAGTAGCGATGAGGGAAATCGACCCCCGAGTGAACCGCGAGTTGGAGCGACCCCCAAAAGCGCGGGTTCACTTCGAGCAGTTTGAACCGCTGGTCGCGCGGGTCGCGTCGGAACTCGGCCATGGCGGGACCGTGCCAGTCGAGCGCCGACAGGAGGCGAACGCCGTGGTCGTGGAGGGTCGGGTCCGACACGGATTCGCGGAAGACGCTCGCCCCGCCGGAGTAGGTGTAGCTTCGAACCCGTCGATGCTGGAAGGTGACGACCGGTTCGCCGTGGTCAAAGAGGGCGAAGAAGCCGTACTCGGTTCCATCCGGGATGCACTCCTGCACGATGGGGACGTGGCCCATCTCGTCGGCGAGACGGTCCGCGTCGGGTTCCTCCGAGACGAACCGTACGTCGGGGTATGCCGTCTTGCCGTCGTCCACGCACACCGTGTACCGGGATTTGACGACCGTCCCCTCGCTCCAGTCGTCCCACTCCGTGAGGAGGCCGGTTTCGGGGACGGGAACGTCCGCTTCCTCCGCGCGTCGAAACAGCCGATTTCGGTCGCGTGCGGACCCCATCGTTTCGAAGTCGGGCCACGGCGTCCCGACGTGTTCCGCGAACTCGTCTCGGTGCTTCGAAAGGACGTAACTCTCGGGTTCCCGGAGCGGAACGATGGTCTCCACGTCGGGACGCTCGGCGAGCGAAAGGAGGCCGTCCCGATAGCCGTCGAGGTCCTCCGTCGGCGCGGGAAGGGAGACTCGTTCGTCCACGTACTTCGACGTGAACGCGGGCGAGTCGGGTGATTCACCGGCCGCGATGACCGGAATTCCCTTCCGGCCGAGCGACCTGATGCACGCGAGGCTACTGCCCGCCGCGATGGCCGGGACGACGACGCTCATTCCTCCTCCACCGTCGTCAGAAACGCGTCCACCGCGTCCGTGACTTCGCCGTACACGCGACGGAACGTGTCCTCGTCGGCGTCGTACGGGTCCTCGATTTCGAACTCCGGCGAAATCTCGAACGACCGGACGAAATGGGCCTTCCCGAGCGAATCGGGGTAATCCCGCTTCAGATACCAGTAGTTCCACGCATCCATCAGCAACACGAGGTCGCTCTCCCCGAGGAGCGTCTCGTCCACGCACTGTGAGCGATGGTCGGTCAGATCCACGCCGAACTCCGACGCGACGGTCACGGCGGCGTCGGGACTCGACCGCCCTTCCTTTTCGATGAACCCGGCGGAGTGAACCGACGAGCAGTCGTACTCCGTTTCCTGCAGGCGTTCTCGAAGGTAGCGTTCGGCCATCGGACTCCGACAGATGTTTCCGAGGCAGAGGAAGAGGACCGCCGGTTCGGAGGGGAGCGTGCGCACCGCGCTGGTCGTATCTCGGGGGAGAGCGTCGGGACGCAACCGCAACCGCTCCATCTCCACGGCGAGGCGTCGTCTGCCGTGCTGGAGGTGTTCTAACATCGTCCCGCGTTCGACGTAGTCGCTGTTATAACTCGGCGATCGTTTCGGAAGTAGACGGAGCCTACGGTGTTCGTAGAGGTAGAATACCGTTTCCAAGGAGCGAAAAAAGGTCGCGACGGCGTTACTTGTCCGTCAACAGGTAGCGGAGGATGTCACCGTAGGCCGGTCGCGTGACCAGCACCCCGATGAGGACGCCGAGGATGGTGATGATGGCGAACCCTTGCAGGTCGCCGAGTCCGAGCACCGCCAGCGGACTCATGGCGATGATGGTCGTCGCGGCGGCGGCCCCGATGACCCAGAACGCCTTGCGGAAGCGCGACTGGAAGACGCGCGAGGAATTGACGGCTCCTTCGCTCATCACCTCGTCGGCGATGATGATGAGGTCGTCCACCCCGGTCCCGATGACCGCGATGAATCCGGCGATGTGCGAGAGGTCGAGCGGGAGACTGACGGCGGCGGCAAATCCGAGGAGGATGAACACCTCGGAGAGCGCGGTCAGGATCATCGGCAGCGCGACCTCGGGTTTCCCGTAGCGGAGGAAGACGACGCCGCTGACGGCGAGCACGGCCGCGATACCGGCCAGAAGCGAGTCGAACTTGAACTGGCTCGCGAGGCTCGGCTTGAGGTAGGTCGTGGACCCCGCCTGCGTGTCGAGTGCCGCCGGAAGCGCACCGGCTTGGAGGTTGATCTGGATTTTACGGGCTTCGGAGGCGTTTCTCCCCGTCTCGATGGTGAACGTCGGGTTATTGACGAATTCGCCGTTGTTGATGGAGTCCGCGAGGCTACCCATACTCACGCCGGACACCACCCTTCCGTCGACGACCGTGTAGAGACAGTACCCCGCCTCGTCCGCGGGTTTCTGTGGGTATCGACACGCTTGGATTCCCTCCGAACTGGTGAATCCCCGTTTTTTCATCACGGTGGCGAAACGCTTCGCGGCGTCGTCGGTGAGCGAGACGCTGACGCTCCAGGCGTTATCGACCTGTTGTGCGGGTCCGACGTTGGTGATTCCATTTTGGGTGATCGCGGTCGTGTTCGCCCCCGTTCCGTTGTCGGTCGGGTAGTGTGCGACGATGGAGACCTGCCCGCGCTTCGTGACCAACTCCTCCATCTCGGACTGGTTGGCGTTGGGCATCTCGATTTGGATGAAATGCTCCCCGTTCGTCGCTGTGACCTGCTGAACGCGCCCGCCGGAGAGTCCGGCCTTGGAAATCTTGTCGCTCAACGTGCGGACGATTTCGTCGCGAGTCTGTTCGGTCACGCCCTCGCGGACGGTTTCGTATCCGATGTTCTCCTTTTCGAGCGCCGATTTCAGCTGTCCCGTCGTGACGTTGTCCGCGAACACCTCGATGGTACTCTGGGTGTTCGTTCTCCGAATCCCCACGTCCGACTGGGTGACGCCGGGAATGTCCCCGGCGATGGCCTTCTGGATGTCCGTCCGACTCGTGCCGTTCGGCGGGGTCACCTGTTCGGCGGTGACGCCGTTCACGGGGGCGCGGATTCGCGTCCCACCGGCCAGTTCGAGGCCGTACTTCAGGTTGGTCGGGCCGGTGCTGTTCGCGGCGAGGTTTGCGTTGCCGTTCCCACTCCCACCCTGCGGGACGAAGAGCGCGAACGCGCTTCCGAGCAGGAGGACGACGAGCAGGCCGACGCGCCAGTTGTCACGGAGGCTCATCGCGCCACCCCCTCGAACTTGTACCAGCGAAGGAGGCTCAGATTGAGCATGTACGTGTTCATCAGGTCGGTCGCCAGTCCCATCACGAGGACGGTACCGATGGCCGTGAGCAGGCCGATCTGGAAGATGTACGCCACGATTGTCATTACCGCCATCGCGGCGAGCGACGTGACCGTCATCGTCACGCCGGTCCGCATCGCGCGGTACGTGCTCTCGTAGAAGCCGCCGGACCGACGAAGGACGTGGTTGTTGAGCAGGATGTCGGAGTCCACGCTATACCCGATGAGCATCAGGAGCGCGGCCACGGTCCCCAGCGAGAGTTCGATGCCGAAGACGTTCATCAGCGCGACCGGAATCACGATATCGCTGAACGCGGAGATAACGACGGCGATGGAGGGAACGAACGACCGGAACATGAGAAAGACGATGATGCTCATGCCCGCGAACGCCGCCACGATGCCGTAGATGGCGAGCTGTTGGGAGTTGGACCCGAAGCTCGCGGAGGTGCTCTGTACCGAGAGCACCTCGTATCCGGCGCTGTTCGCTTGGGACGTGAGCGAACTCGTATCCGTATCCTGGAACGTAACGATATATTCGTTGTTTGATGTCGCCGACGGCGTCACCGACGCGACGTCCGAATCAAAAGCAGTCTGAATCTGGGACTGCGACGCGGTCGTCTGCACTCTCATTTCGGTTCCGCCCGTAAAATCGATGCCCGGCGTCACTGGTGCGCCGGTGGCCACATACCAACCGGCGATAACAAGCAACGCCAGCACGAGAATGGCGAGGGGAATCCCCGCAAGTTGCCGATTCGAGTACCGGGTGTAATCGACCTCCGGTACTTGAAACTCTACCATAACCGATGGGTGCGTGACGACCCTGAATAAGCCTTCTTAATTACTACTGGACAACCCATCAGGTAAAACCACCAACACGAAACGTGAAAACCGCACGAAGGCATAATTGCCTCCGGCCCCTTGCACTACCTATGTCGGGGACGAACACGAAAACCGAGCGCGAACCGGAGAGCGAACAGGCGACCCGAGTCATCGTCTCGTATCCGGAGGACTTGAGCGACTGGGGGCGCTTTCAGGTCGGGACGAGACACTTCAAGGCGTACCTCGGGAAGACCAAAGGTGCCGTTCGCGAGGGTGACGTCTGGGAGGAGTTCCTCGACGTCGGCTGTTGTGGCGACACGCTCGACGTGCCGCTTCGCGTCGAACGGGTCGAAGGTGGCGACCGGATGGGACCGGACACCACCATCGACTACGACGTTCGGGAGGCCTGTGGAATCCGCGGTGGGTGGCAGGTCCAGAGCGCGGACGGACCGAACGAGGTCTAATACCGCTCGTCGAGGAACGCCTCGACGCGCTCGGGGGTCGGGGCCGTTCGTGCTCCCGCCGCCATCGCGGTCAGCGCGCCGCAGGCGTTGGCGTACTCCAGCGCCCGCTCGTAATCGTTCGAATCGAGCAACGTCGCGATGAACCCGGCGGCGAAGGCGTCGCCAGAACCGGTCGAATCGACCGACTCGACCCCGAATCCGGGGTGCGTGTAGACGCCCTTCGTCGTATCGACCCGCGCACCCCTGCGTCCGTGCTTGATGACGACGACGCGACCGTGGAGTTCCGAGGATGGGTGTTCCAGATCGCCGTCGAGAATCGTCGCCGCTTCGCGGTCGTTGAGAAACACGACGTCGGAGTAGGCGAGCGCCCGCGAGAAGTCCCGTTCGGCGAGGCGACGGCCGGGGTCGAAGCTCACGGATAGGTCGGCCTCGGTCGCGATTCGTGCGAGTTCGGCCGCCGTCTCCGGGCGTTGGCTGGTGAGATGGAGGTGCTCTGCCCCCGTAACGTACTCGGGGCGGACGTCCTCGGGCGCGATGGTCTCGTTCGCCCCCTCGTTTCCGAGAACCATCACCTCGCCGCCCTCGTCCACGATGAGGTACTTGGTCGTGGTCTCGATACCCGCGACTTCGATGACGTGGGTACAGTCCACGCCGGCGTTCGTGAGTTCGCGCCGAACCAACAACCCGTGTTCGTCGGACCCGATGCTGCCGACTAAACCGGTCGAAACGTCCATGCCCGCGAGCGCCGCGGCGACGTTCGCGGCGCTTCCACCGCCGGAGCGTTGCTGTGAGGTGATGCGCGCCTCGCCGTCTGGTTCGGGCAGGGCGTCCACGCTCAGCGTCACGTCCCAGTTGATGTGGCCCGCGGTTACGACTCGAACCATGACATCCCTCCGGAGCGGTTCGTGGGCGGCATACCGTTCGTGGTACCCATCAGTGGTAAAAAATCCTGCCGACTTAGCCCGTGATGGCGAACAGGATGAGGTTGTGCGCACCGGGTCCCAGTCCGACGGCGGCGACGACGCCCAAGAGGAGATAGCCCTCCGCGGGTTCTTCGGCGACGTAATCCGCGAACAGGAGGACGACGAACTCCGCGATGGCGAGTTTTACGAGGACGAACAGCCAACCGACTCCGACCGAGTTCGATATGGGAAGCGAATGGGCGATTTCGAGGATGGCTTGCGAGAGCGGCGTTTTCTCGCGGAAGTCGAGAACGTCGATGCCGACGGCCGTCGAGACGCCGTCCAACGCGTGGGCGAACAGCGTGAGGGCACCGACCGCACCGGTGATGATGGCGACGTCGGGATAGAAGAACTGCGTCGCCACCCAGAGGACCCCCGTCAGAACCACGGCGACGACGAGCGCGACGAACGGCCAGAACAGCCGGAGACTGCCGTGCTGGATCCCGTACCAGAATGCGACGAGGAGGACGACGACGACGCCCGACATCCCGACGCCGGCGAGGACGCGCGGGACGGGAACTCGAAGCCGATAGAGCGAGAGCAACCAGACGCCCCCGGCCAAAGCGAACGTCGTAAGGTAGACGGCGGGCGTTCCGAACAACGGAAGCAGGACGTCCGGAATCGGCGTGCCCGGAACCTGATACAGCGCGTTCAGTCCCGCACCGACGACCATCCACGGTGCGAGCGACACGATGGTCCGCTCCGAGATGGTCGGTTCCGCACGTCGAAGCGACCAGATGACCGCGACGACGACCAGCAAAAGCGGCAGAAGATACGATAGTGGGGGAAGCGCAAACCCGTCCGGCAGTACCATACTCCGACACGCGAACGGAGGTGTGGAAAGGTTTGCGGTCTGTGTGCTCCCTTTGCAAGGGGCGGAACGAGCAGACGGTCACCGTTTCGTCTGTCGGTTTTACGGCTCGTCCCACGGTTCACCGTTCTGTTGTTCTCCGAACATCTCTCGCATCAGCGTCACGATGCTTTCCGGCGGGAACTGTCCCCGTTCGGTGACGATGGCGTCCACGTATCGCGGCGGGGTCACGTCGAACGCCGGGTTCTCGACGCGGACGTTGCCGACCTTCGACCGTTCGTCGTCGGGAAGGATTTCTCGCGGATCGCGCATCTCGATTTCGACGGTGTGACCCGTCATGGTCCCCGGATGGAGTTTCAGCGTCTGTGCCGCGACCATGATCGGAACGCCGCGTTCGCGGGCGTTCACGGCCAGACCCGAGGTACCGACCTTGTTGATGACGCTCCCGTCCGCCGCGATGGAGTCCGCGCCGACGAGCACGTGGTCGGCGTCGTCCAGATATCGGCGGGCCGCGTTGTCGACGATGAGCGTGACGGGGACGTCCCAGTCGCGCAACTGACGGGCGGTGATGTGGCCCTGTTTTCGGGGCCGCGTTTCCTTCACGATGGCGCTGATTTCCTTGCCGTCGTCCAGCGCGCGGTGGACGCAGGAGAGCGCGTCCGTCGAGTGGCAGTGGGTCATGATGGTGTCGCCGTCGCGGAGGCGGTTCGCGCCGATTTGGCCGAGATTGTCCTGTGCTTGGTCGAGTTCCCGCCGGAACTCGACGACGGTCGAAACGATGCTTTCGCGCAGTTCCTCGACGGTATCCCCCTTCATTCCCCGCAGGACGTAGCGCAGTGCGTTCGGAAGGCTGACCGCGGTCGGTCGGGTTTCGTGGAGTCTCCGGGCGGCGGCGCGAATCTCGGCGCGGAACTCCTCCGGGGAGTCCGCCTCGCTGGCTTGTGCCTGTTCGCCGATGGCCGCCGCCGCGGCGTCCGCGATGGTCGCCGCGCCGCGGATTTCCATCTCGGCGATGTCGTCCGCGGCGGTGGCGACGGAGGGGGTTACGTCGGGGTCATTCATGTGCGATTCTACGGCGTTCGGGATGAAAAAGATGGTCCGGCGGAAATTCTACCTTCACGGCAGTTACACGGGGGACATGGATTTCGACACGACGGTAGCCGTCTCGGGGTCGCTAATGGGCGTCGCCGCAGACCACTTCTCCAAACTTTGAGACCCACCGGGTCGTATCCCGTGGATGGCGGGATTTTTACCGGGGCGGGCCATCCACCCCGCTATGAACGAATCCGAACTCGCTGCAAAAATCGACCACACGGTGTTGGGACCGGAGACGACGCTCGCGGACGTGCAGGAGGTACTGGACGACGCCAAGGAGTACGGGATGAACGCCTGCATCCCGCCGTGCTACGTCGCGGAGGCCGCCGAGTACGCGCCCGACGTGACCCTCGCGACCGTCGTCGGGTTCCCGCACGGGCAGCACGCGACGGACGCCAAGCGCGACGAAGGGGTCGGCGCGTGGGACGACGGCGCGGACGAGTTGGACATGGTCATCAACGTCGGGCGACTGAAGGCCGGCGACCACGACGCGGTGCGGGCCGACATCGAGGAACTCGTCGCCGCCGTGCCGATTCCCGTGAAGGTCATCATCGAGACGGCGCTCCTCACGGACGAGGAGAAACACGACGCCTGCCGCTTGGCCAAGGAGGCGGACGCGGCGTTCGTCAAGACCTCGACGGGATTCGCGGACGGCGGCGCGGAGATCGAGGACGTGGAACTGATGGCGGAGTACCTCCCCGTCAAGGCGAGCGGCGGTATCGGCGACTACGAAAAAGCGAAGGCCATGCTCGACGCTGGCGCGGAGCGCATCGGCGCGAGCAGCGGCGTCGAAATCGTCGAGGACTTCCGCGGGTAGATACCGCTGACCTCCCCGCAGAACTCCCCCTTTAGTCGTCGTCGTCGCTCGGTTGCGGACTCGGAGTGCCCTGTCGAGCCCTGCTCATCCACCCGTCGATGTGCTCGGCGACGTAGTCCCGTCCACCCCACCCGAACGCGATGCCGGCACCGATGGCGATGGCGGCCGCGAAGCCCCACGCGAGGGCGCGAGCGAACAGGTAGAGGATTCCCACGTCGATTCCCATCGTGTCTAGACCGATGACAATGGCGGTGAAGTACAGGAACAGTCGGGTCCCCGTGGCGAACCAATTGGTGTAGTCGGTGTGAGTCGCCGCACGGGTTCGCATGATGGCGTCGCCGATGAAGTCGGCCACGACGAAGCCCAGGATGATGACCAGCAGTCCCGCGACGAGCGCCGGCAGATACGACACCGCCGCCGCCACCCACAACGATAGCCTGGGAATGGCGAGTACGTTCGCCGCCGCGAGGATCGCCAACGCGTAGATGAACCAGGCGGCAAGCTTGCCGAACGCGCCGGACACCGCGCTCTCCGTTCCGCCGAGCATTCGACCCAGCGGCGTGTCGAGCACCATTCTGTCGAGTTCTATCCTGTCTGCGATTCTACGGACGACGGCCGCCGCACCACGTCCGATGACCCACCCGATGAGCAGGATGACGACCGCACCGACGAGGCGCGGAATCAACGCGATGAACCCCGATACGGGGTCCTGAAGCCATCCGGGAAGCCCACCTACTTGTAAGACGATATCGTATTGTGTCATGTTTCGTTCTCTCCCCCACGCAGTCGCGTGGTTCACCTGTTGATTGGACTATAGCCAGTTTGTTGTTGGCCGCCTAAATCGGGAGAAGGACGGAGTAACGTCGAATGAGATCGACCGGTTTTCACGAACGATACTGTCGGAAGGAAAAGACACCCGAAACGAAAATGGCGGATGTCCGACCGTTGAAAGGGAAGCGAGAACTCCCTGAAAAGTCAGCTTTCCCCGGGATTGAGCCGCCTCGGCGTGCGAGGATACGAACCATTACCGTCGGATGTGGGACCGGTGACAGGAGCCGCCGGGCACTCAGTCCTCTCGGAGTGCGTACAGCATCGGCGCGTCTTCGCCCGGATCGGTGGCGGCGAACAGCGTCCCGTCCGCGACGGCGAACGCGTCCCGAACCGGGCCGTCGAGACGGAGTTTCCACCGCTTCGCGCCGAATCGGGTGTCACCGACGCCCGACCCGCCGCTCGTTTTGATGCCGTACATCGTCCCGCTTCCGTCGCCGACGTACACGGTATCGCCCGCAACCGCCGGTGAACACGTGCTGACCTCGGAAAGCCCGAACGACCACCGTGACTCGCCGGAGTTGGCGTTGACGGCGTGGAGTTCGTCGCCGGTAACACCGAAAACCGTCCCGTCGGCGATGGCGAGATGCATGGAGACGTTACCGCCGCGTTCCGTCTTCCACCTCGTGCCGCCCGCTCCCGCGTTGGTGTCGAGACAAAACACCTGTCCCTTGAAACCGGGGACGTACAGCGACTGTTGGATGACTGTCGGTGCGGCGGTAATGACACTTGGGAGTTTCCGCCGCCACATCTTTCCAGCACCATTTAAAATAGAAAAGGAGTACACCTCCCCCCAGTACGTCACGGCGAACAACAGTTGGTCGTGGGCCAACGCCAACGGTGCCTCGATTTCCCCGTACACCTGCTCCTTCCAGCGTTCTTCGTTGGTCTCTAAATCGAAGCAGTGAATCCAACCTTCGTCCCCGGCGGCGAACAACGACTCGCCGTCGGAGTCGAGTCGAGGGGCGGCCGAACCGCTCCCATTCGTCTCGAACCGTCTTCGTTTCGCTCCGGTCTTCAGGTCCAAGGCCGTTATCTCCCCTGAACAAGTCACGTAGACAGTTCCGTCCTTCACGGTCGGTTCCGCCCAGACGTTGTCATCGTCCGGCGGTCGGTACTCCCACAGCTGTTTTCCGTCCTTCGCATCATGGCACGCCAGCCGGTCGGAATTGGGAATCAAAACGTGATTTCCGGCGACGACCGGCGGACCCATCCGCTGGCCGACCCGCGTCTTCCACGCCACTTTCGGTGTCGAACGCGGGCCGCGGCCGTTCGGGTTGTATCCCGTGTTTCGCCCGTCGTGTCCAGCAGTCGGCCAGTCGGTCCGGTCCCCGGCGGCGTAGGCCGCGTCATCCGACCGAGATTCGGTGGACGTACAGCCAGCAGTGGCGGAGATGGTCGCTGCCACACCGAGAGCGGAGAGAAATTCCCGTCGTGATGGAGAGCGCATTACGAATCTTTTTTGATAGGAAATAATAAGTTTTCTCCTCGTCGAACCGTGTACTCATCCCACGGTTTGACCCGCAATCGTCGCCCTTTTGCTCGCGTAGCCGAAATCGAGGAGTGAATGGCCCGGTATCACATCGAAACGTACGGCTGTACCTCGAACCGCGGCGAGAGTCGCCAGATAGAGTCCGCGCTGCGCGACGCTGGCCACTACCGCGTCGAGGGTCCCGAACAGGCCGACGTTGCGATAATGAACACATGTACTGTCGTGGAGAAGACGGAGCGGAACATGGTTCGCCGGGCGAAAGAACTGCAATCGGAGACGGCGGACCTCATCATCACCGGGTGTATGGCGCTGGCGCAGGGCGACGAGTTCCGAACCGAGGACGTGAACGCCCAGATCATGCACTGGGACGACGTGCCGACGGCGGTCACGAACGGCGAGTGTCCGACCCCCGGCCCCGGCGTCGAACCCGTGTTGGACGGCGTGGTCGGCATCCTGCCCATCGCGCGAGGCTGTATGTCCGATTGCTCGTACTGCATCACGAAGCACGCGACGGGGAAGATCGACTCGCCGTCCGTCGAGGAGAACGTCGAGAAGGCCCGCGCGCTCGTCCACACGGGCGCGAAGGAACTCAGGATTACCGGGCAGGACACCGGCGTCTACGGCTGGGACCGCGGCGAGCGGAAACTGCACGTCCTGTTGGACCGCATCTGCAACGAAATCGAGGGCGACTTTCGGGTCCGCGTCGGCATGGCGAACCCGAAGGGCGTTCACGGCATCCGCGAGGAACTCGCGCAAGTCTTTGCTGAAAACGAAAAACTGTACAACTTCATCCACGCGCCGGTCCAGTCCGGGTCGAACGACGTCCTCGGCGACATGCGCCGCCAGCATCAGGTCGAGGAGTACGTGGAAATCGTGGAGACGTTCGACGAGTATCTCGACTACTGGACGCTCTCGACGGACTTCATCGTCGGTTTCCCGACCGAAACCGATGCGGACCACGAACAGAGCATGGCACTCCTCCGGGAAACGCGCCCCGAAAAGCTCAACGTCACCCGCTTCTCCAAGCGCCCGAACACCGACGCCGCGAAGATGAAGGGCCTCGGCGGCACCAAAAAGAAGGAGCGCTCGAAGGCCATGTCCGAACTCAAGATGGACATCGTCGGCGCGGCCTACGGCGATATGGTCGGCACCGAAAAGCGCGTCATGGTCGTGGAGGAAGGCACCGGCGACTCCGTCAAGTGCCGCGACGAGGCCTACCGCCAAATCATCGTCCAGCACGCCACCGACCACGGCATCGAACCCGGCGACTTCCTCGACGTGGAAGTCACCAGCCACCAGACCGTCTACGCATTCGGAACGCCGGTCTGAGACGGAGAGCCGTTTTGCACCACTTTTCCGAAGTCCGTCGCCGAGAGGGTCCCGTGCGATTCGACTTCTGCCATGGCGCACGCTGGCACAGCCCTGAGGACACCTCGTCCGAGGGGCTGTACCGATAGCGTGCGAGGGATGAGCACCGGAACGAAGTGAGGAGCGCAATCGGTTGGGGAGGGAGTGGCTGATGCGGTGCTGTGCTGTCACGGGTGGATTGAAAGGGGCCGTCCGGTCGCGCTTGCATGGTTACTGTGCGGGCAACTATTCTGGCCGAACGTAGCGGAGAGGCCAGAATATCCCGCACAGCGGCCGCGACTGGACGGGGGCTTTCTGGGACGTTAACTCAGTTGTTGCATTCACAGTGAAGTCAAAACCACTGCCTAGCGAGCGGGTGGGGACTTTCGAGGATACCCCATCTCCACCGAAACCATCAGCAACGGACTCACCAGAACGGAACCGAAGGATGCGGTTTCGGGATAGTCACAGACAGAAAACATATATCCAGTTACGTAAAATTCGTGACCGATGCCCTCCAATCGACGTCAACTCCTCGCCGCGGTCGGCGCGCTGTCGGCCGGACTCGCTGGCTGTCTCGGCGGAAATCCGGGCGGAACCGAGGACGAATCTCCTACGCCGACGGACACCAAGACCACATCGACCGACACCGCGAACGAATCGACGACCGACGACTCCCCACCAGACACGACCACCGCGGAAAGTGCTTCGTTTTCCCTACCGGAGTCGTCGGTGAAGACCCTCGGCGAGGTGCGCGTTGCCGTTGCGAACCCGACCGTCGGGAAGGCGATTACTTACGAATCCATCATGGGTTCGGGCGGTGTGTTGCAGTCGGACGGACGCCAGTTCGCCGTCGCCGAGGTACAGAGCCAGCAGGGAAACGAAGTCGATGCCGAAGGCGACCCGGAGTACGACGCCTTCGAACTCGTCGTGGACGGCGATGCGTATTCGGCGGTCGAAATCGAGAAGCGGACGACGGGTGCGTACACGAGTTCCCTCGCCGAGCGCGGAGACATCCGGTACGGCGACACGTATGCCACGGCCGGGACGGTCGGCTGGGTCGTCTTCGAACCGCCGTCGCCGTTGGACGCGAGCGAGGCCGCGATTCGCTGCCGGTACGGCGGCGAGACCGCCGAGTGGTCCCTGCCCGAGGAAGCGGTCGCGGAACTCGCCCGACCCGCGCCGAGATTCGAACTCGAATCGTTCGACGCGACGGTGGAGGAGTACAGCGTGGACGTCTCGTTCGTGGCGAAGAACGTCTCGGAGAACGACGGGGAGTTCCTCGCGGCGCTGTACTGGCCGACGACCGGCATCGCGGACGACGACGAGTCCACGATACTCAGACGCACTATCGCCGCGGGTGAGAAACTGGAGTGGTCGGGGTCGTTCCCGACGGAGTACACCGACGGCGTGGTGGCGGCCCGTCTCGCCGGGAGCGTCACCGGCGAAATCGAAGTCGATTTGGAGAAATAGGCGGGTCGGAAACGGGAGGCAGACAGGTCGGAAACGGGTGGCCAACGGGTTTCGCCGTCGCTTCAGTTCACTTTTCGGTCCCCTTTTGGGTGGTTTCGCTTCCGCCCTTCCCTTCCGTCCCTTTCGTGACGGTGACGCACCCGACCATGCCCGCCGCTCGGTGGGGGTTGCAGTAGTAGTCGTACGTTCCGGGCACGTCGAAGGTGTAGGTGTAGCGATACCCCTGATTGTAGATTTCAGTGGCCGGGCCGGGCGTCCCGTTCCAGTCCGCATCGGTGGGTTGATTCTCAACGACGATGTTGTGGTTGTTTCCCTTCCACTCCCACGCGACGGTCGTTCCGGCGGTGACTTCGACGTTTTCGGGGTCGAACTTCAGACCGCCGCCCGTACCGACGGCGACGGTGACGTCGGCGGGAGAATCGTCCGAACTCGAACCGCCCTGTCCGCCGGCGAGACACCCGCCGAGCGATGCGCCGACGAGGGTCAAACCGGTCGCTTTCAGCATCCGCCGCCTATCGAGAGGGGTGATCATGGCTGTGTACTCGTCGCTACCGGTTCCCGATAGAAAAGCCCGGCACTCGATTCCCGAACGATGAAAACGAAACGGACGAGTGCCTACTCGGACAACTCCTCCGGACGCTCGGACTCCTCTCGCGACGACGTTTCCGCCAGACGGTCGGCCTCGGCGTCGGGTTTCCACTCGCCGAGTTCCTTCGGGTCGACGTGGATGAAGGCGTCGTCCACCCGCGGGATGTCCTGAATGGAGTGCATGACCTCGGTTTCGATGTCGTGGGCCTCGATGAGCGTCCGGTCGCCCTGGACCTCGATGTGCATGCTCACGTCGATTTCGGGGCCGACGTAATGGGCGACGACGTCGTGAACCCCCTCCACGTCGGGGTGGGAGAGCGCCCGCTGGACGATGCTCGCGCGGAGGTCCTCCGGCGGTGCCCGCCCGACGAGATAGTCCACGTTGTCCCGGACGATTTCCCACCCCGTGTAGAGGATGCCGAACGAAACGACGCCCGCCGCGATCGGGTCGAGGATCGGCAGGCCGATTCGAGCGCCGAGGACGCCGACGAGCGCCGCACCGGCCGTCAGAATGTCGTTTCGGTTGTCCAGCCCCGCCGCGACCAAGGCCGGCGAGTTGACGTCCTCGCCGACCCGCAGGCAGTAGCGGAAGAGGCCGTACTTCACGACTCCCGTCCCGACCAGGACGCCCACCGCGAGGAGACTCGTCGTCGACGCGACGTTCCCGGAGAGAATCGAGGTTCCGGCGCGGAAGAGGACCAATCCGCCCGCCGCGAAGACGCCGAGCGCGACGAACAGCGAGACGAACGGTTCGATTCGCTCGTGGCCGTGCGGGTGGTCGAAGTCCGGCGGTTGCGTCGTCAGATAGAGTCCCGCGAGGACGACGAGGCTGTAAATCGAATCCGCGAGGCTGTTGATGGCCTCGGACCCGACCGCGAGGCTGCCGGTCTGGAACCAGACGGCACCCTTGGCGACCGCTAAGAGGAGGTTCGCCGTGAGGATGATGGCACCCGCGGTACGAATCGCCCCCGTCCGATTCATCGTTCACAGTTGGGTCGCCTGCCGTATGGCTATGTCGGCGGGCGGAAGAATCCGTTCAGTCGTCGAAGGAAACCGCCGACTCGGCGTCCGGAACGGTCGCACCCTCCTGTTCGGCGAACGCGGCGTGGAGTTTCCCGTAGGAGTCCTCCAAGCCCTCCACGATGACCTTCGTGTCGGAGATGACGGGCATGAAGTTCGTATCGCCGCTCCAGCGCGGGACGACGTGCGTGTGGAGATGGTCGATCGAACCGCCGCTCCCCTCGCCGATGTTCAACCCGGCGTTGAACCCGTCCGGCGAAAACGCGACCTCCATCGCGTCGAACGTCCGCTGTTTCAGGCGTGCGTGTCCGAGGAGGGTCCCCTCGTCGAGGTTCGCGTAGTCGCGTTCGTGTTCGTTCGGGATGACCATCACGTGCCCCGGATTGTACGGATAGTTGTTCAGCATGACGAACGCGTGGTCGTTGCGTGCGACGATGAGGTGTTTTCGGTCGTCGTCCCGCTTCGGGAACTCACAGAAGACGCATCCGTCGAAACTCTCGTCGCCGTCGCGTTCGACCCACTCCATCCGCCACGGTGCGAAGACCTGTTGCATACCGGGATGTCACGGGGGAGCGGTTTAGGTTTTCAGACTCGATCGGCGGGTATGAAACGGACGGAAGCGTTCGTCCCCGGAACCACGAATTCGGCGATAAACCGGCGTTACGGCACGTTTAATGCGTCCATAATCGTTTCGAAAGGGAGTCTTACTGCGCCGTTCAGCGCCGAGTGATACCCTGTGACGATGTTTCGTTCGTATGGCCCAACAACAGTATCTTTTCAAGCGATGACTTCGGAGAGGCCCATAACGAATGTACCTCATCATCGTCGGTGCGGGCGACATCGGCTCGCAACTGATCAGCATTGCGACACAGAACAGCAACGACGTGGTGGTTATCGAAAAGGACGCGGAACGGGCCGAACGTGCCTCCATGGAGTTCGACTGCCTCGTTCTCAACAACGACGCGACGATCCTCGACACGCTGGAGGAGGCCGGTGCCGACCGTGCGGACGCACTCATCAGCACGACGGATCAGGACGCGACGAACATCATGGTCAGCCTGCTGGGACAGGAACTCGAAATCCCGTCGCTCGTCTCGGTGGTTCACAACCCCGAACACATGAGCATCTTCCGCCAAATCGGCGTGAACGTCATCGAGAACCCGCAGCGACTCATCGCCGATTACCTCTATCGGGCCGTCAAACGCCCGTCCATCAAGGATTACATGAAAGTCGGCGACAAGGCCGAGGTGTTCGAAATCACCGTCGATTCCTACGCCCCGATTTCGGGTCTCACGCTCTCGACGGCGGCGGACGACGGGTTGTTCGACGAGGGAATGCTCGTCGTCGCCATCGAGCGGGACGACGAAGTGATCACCCCGCGCGGGAACACGGAAATCAAGGGCGGCGACCTCATCACCGTCTTCTCCGAAAAGGGTGCAACGCCGGAGGTGACCGACATCTTCGGTCACTACGAGGACCACGACTGAGATGGTTCGACGGAAAACGGTCGCCGGAGTTCCAGCACACCTCGCGACCATCCTGCGGGACGTGGGTGCGCTCGTGCTGATACAGGCGGCGATGATGACGTTCACCGTTCTGCTCGCGTTGGCGTTCCGGGAGTGGTACGCGGCACTCGCGTTTCTCCTCGCCGCGGGAACCACGGCCGGTGTCGGCGGTGCGGCGCGGAAACTCTTCGCGGACGCACCCGACCCGGTGATGAAGCACGGCATGGTCATCGCCGCCGGTGGCTGGTTCGCCACCGCGATTTTCGGGTCCATACCCCTGTTCCTCACGGCGCATCTGACCCCGGTTTCGGTGATGAACACCTACGTTCCGACCGGAGCGGAGTACACACCCATCGGGGTCGGCGGGGCGACGACGATGTCCAGTCTCGCGTACTTCCAGAACCCGCTTCACGCCGTCTTCGAGAGCATGTCGGGATGGACCGGAAGCGGGTTGACGATGGCGGTTCACGAACCGACGCTTCCGCGCGCGGTCCAGTGGTGGCGCTCGCTCATTCAATGGGTCGGCGGCGTGGGTGTCATCGTCCTCACGACGGCGATTCTCGCTCGGCCGGGAAGCGGAAGTTACGCGCTCTACCGGGCCGAAGCGCGGGAAGAGCGAATTCACCCGAGCATCATTCACACCGTCCAGACGGTGTGGCGTATCTTCCTCCTCTACACGGTGATTTCCGTGGCCGCGCTGTTCCTCGCCATCGTCGTCGCCAAGCCGCATCTGCCCCTGTTCGAAGCGTTTTGGCAGGCGCTCAATCAAGCGATGACGGGGCTTTCGACCGGTGGGTTCAGCGTCACGGACAACTCCATCCAGTCCTATAATTCGCCGCTGGTCGAGGCCGTGCTTCTCCCGATAATGACGCTCGGAGCCATCGCGTTTCCGATTCACTACGTCATGCTCCACGATAGGGACGCGAAACCCCTGGTTTCCGACACGCAGACGCGCTGGCTCTTCATCATCTTCGGGGTGGGTATCGTCCTCCTCTCGATACAGAATATCGTCTCGCTTCCCTCCGCCAGCGCCGCCTTCCACCCCATCGGGTGGGCCGGACTCGAAGACATCGGACTGTCGCCGACGGCGGCCGACGCGGCACGGGACTCCACGTTCCAGTTCGTGAGCGCCCTGACGTGTACGGGCTTTCAGTCGTCCAACATCGGCGACTGGGGTCCGGGCGGAAAACTCATCGTCAGTGGCGCGATGGTGCTCGGCGGTGCCGCCGGGAGTACCGTCGGCGGCATCAAAATCATCCGCGGGTACATGATAAGCAAGGGAATCCAGTGGGAGTTCACGCGGGTGTTCCTCCCCTCCTCCGCGGTCATCAACACGCGAATCGGCGACCGGGTGCTCAAACGCGACCAGATGTTCGAGGAGTTCAGCGAGGCGGCCATCGTGAGCATGCTGTGGATAATCCTGCTTATCTCCGGGAGTGTCCTCCTCGTCAACGTGTCGCCGGGATTCAGTTACGCGGACGCCCTGTTCGAAGTGGCGAGCGCACAAGGAAACGTGGGCCTTTCGACCGGCATCGTCAAGCCGACCATGTCCACGTTCGGTGAGGGAATGCTCATTTTGAACATGTGGGTCGGCCGCCTCGAAATAATTCCCGTACTCGTATTCATTCGGTCGGCATTGCTCGGTCTAAACCCCTGAACGAGTATATAAATAATTCGGCTGTTGTAGAGCGTTTCGCCCTCATTAACGATTCAGAGGCGTCTATAAACGAAATGGGACACTCAGAAGGCCCCAAATGGGTAAATCGCAAGACTGCGGTCGAATAAACGGTTCGAACTCCCCCCAACAGAGAGGGGTTTTTATGCTCGTGTCAACGGTTGTACGAACTGAACAGGAAGTCACTATGGCAACAAAAAATCAGGGGTTCTCGGCGATGGTGGAACTGTGCGACGAATGCGGCCGCGAAACGTCACACGAGGTCTTCGTCGAGATACGGACGGAGAGCAAAAAGCGCGAAAACGCCGAGTTTTCGCGGGAACCGTACCGCATTACGCGATGTGAGTCGTGCGGCGAAGAGAAGAGCCAACGGATGAACAACGCGTGACGACGCGTCGTACACACGCTACCTAGTACCGATTCTCGTTCTCCCGGTTCGCCGTCGACGAACGCATCAGTAGAAGAAGACTCAGCGATAGCTGATTATTCGGTGAAGACTTCACAGCCGTCTTCGGTGACGATGATGGAGTGTTCCTTCTGGCTGACCAGACGACCGTCTTCCTCCTTGAGTACCGGGTAGCCGTGAACGATGTCGTTCATCTTCAGGCGGCGGAGTGCCATCTGTGGCCGGGACACGTCCAGCCATCGGGTCGCGAAGGGGAGCGTTCGGAACTCCTCCGTTATCTGTGAGAGCGCTTGACGGGCGCTTCGGTCGCGAACCGAGGATTCGCGTTCGAGGGCGAAGATCTCCTCTTCGGCACCCTCGCCGACCTTTCCGGTCCCGTCCGTGGCGAACGGTTCGATTGCGACCACGTCGCCGACTTGCAGTTCGACGCCGCGTTCGACGTCGAGGTTCGGGATGTTCGGCTCCGTGTGCTGTTCGTAGTGGGCGAGGCCGTGCCCCGAGAGGTTGACGACCGGGTTGTAGCCGTAGCCCTCGATGACGGATTCGATTTCCGCACCGATTTCGCCCGTCTCGACGCCGGGTCCGGCGACTTCGAGCGCCGCATCGAGCGCTTCGGCGCTCGCGTCGGCGAGGTCGTCGTGACCGGAGAGGTCCACGGTGATGGCGGTGTCGGCGAGCCATCCGTCCACGTGTACCCCGATGTCGAGGTTCACCATCTCCTCGCCGAACGTGGTCTCGTCGTCGATGGCCGGCGTCGCGTGGGCGGCCTCCTCGTCGATGCTGATGTTCACGGGGAACGCGGGTTTCCCGCCGAGTTCGCGGATTCGATCCTCCGCGAACTCCGCGACTTCGAGGTGGGTCACGCCGACGGCGACTTTTTCGGCGGCTTCCGCTCGCACCTGTGCGAGGATCTCACCGGCCTCTCGATGCTTTTCGTACTTTTCTGCCGAGAGGTCTACGTCCTGCTCGCTCATGGCTCGTCTTTCGCCCGAACGCCGGAAAGAGTTTGCGTTACGACGAAATCGAACGACGAGCCGAACTACCTGCTGACGCTCGTCTGCATCGCGTCGGTGTTGAACGCGCTCCCGGTGTCCCCGTTCCTGTCGAGGACGATGACGCCCGCCTCCGACCCGGTGAGTTCCGCGAACTCCTCGATGGCCCGGTCCGCCGCCTCCCCCGCGTCGTATCCCGATTCGAGGTGACGAACCGCTCGCCGGGTCAGGGTCGATTTGGCGATGTCCTCGCCGGCACCGGTCGAACTCGCCGCACCCGCCGGGGCCGCGTAGAAGCCGCTCCCGATTTGCGGGACGTCGCCGACCCGCCCGGCGAGCGCGAGCCATCTCCCGCCGGTCGACGTCGCCGCCGCGAAGTCCGTGCCGTCGTACGCCACCGCACCGACCGTGTCGTGGTCTCGCGGGTCGCCCCCGCTCGACTCCTCCGTTCTCCCCCCGAACTTCTCGCGGAGCAAATCGAGGTGCTGGCTCGGCGACCCCTCGGGCGTGTCGTCCTCCGCCCACCGTTCTCGGCTCTTTTCCGTCCAGAGGTCGATGTCCGTTTCGACGCCGAAATCCGCCGCGAGGGAGACGGCGTGTTCGCCGCTGACGAGGACGTGCGGCGTCTCCTCCATCACGACTCGGGCGGCGCTGACGGCGTGTTCGACGCCGGGCATCGAACAGGCCGCACCCGCGTCCCGGTCGCTCGTCATGATTCCCGCGTCGGTTCGGATGTTCCCGTCGCTCTGGACCGCGCCGCCGACGCCCGCGTTGAATCGAGGGGAGGATTCGAGGACGTGAACCGCCGCCTCGACGGCGTCGACGACCGTTTCCTGTTCGCTCCCCGTGGCGGCCGCCTCGTCGAGGACGCCCTGTCGGGGGGTCGGTTCGTCCGGTTCGCCGCCAGCACCGCCGTGGACGATGACGTTCATGCCCACCCTCTCGCGTGTGACGGCATAAAATCACGTCAAACGGCAGTCCAGGACGAACTCGCGGAGGTGACAGCGTAGAATATAACTGAAACCGAACGAAACCGTCAGTCAGTCGAACGATGCCGATGTATGAGCGGGAATACTCTAACGGCCCGAACGACCACTGTTACCCCCGAACCGTCCCTCGAATCCGCCCCTCTTTAAGGGCGTATAAGGCCCATACTGGGGAGAAACGGCAGGCCTTTTATCCTCCTCCTCCGGATGTTCACACGTTCATGAGCTACGAGTACGACAAGGTAGAAGTACCCGCAGAAGGGGCCCAAATCACGTACGACGAGGAGACAGGCGAACTCGACGTACCTGACAACCCCGTCATTCCGATCATCCACGGGGACGGAATCGGAACGGACGTCGGCCCCGCCGCACAGAAAGTGCTCGACGCCGCTGCGAAAGCGACCGGCCGCGAAATCAACTGGATGCGCGTCTACGCCGGTGCAAGCGCCCGCGAGAAGTACGACGAGAACCTCCCGGACGACACCGTCGAAGCCATCAAGCAGTTCAACATCGCCATCAAAGGCCCGCTCACGACGCCCGTCGGAGCGGGATTCCGCAGCCTGAACGTCGCGCTCCGCAAGACGCTCGACCTCTACGCGAACGTCCGCCCGACCTACCACCTCGACGGCGTTCCGTCGCCCGTCAAACACCCCGAGGCGATGGATATGGTCTTCTTCCGTGAGAACACGGAGGACGTTTACGCCGGTATCGAGTGGGAAGCCGGTACCGACGAAGTCGAGGAAGTCAAAGCGTTCGTCGAGGACGAGATGGGCGAAAACGATGTCATCCACGACGGACCGGTCGGCATCGGCATCAAGCCCATCACGGAGTTCGGCTCGAAGCGTCTCGTCCGCGAGGCGATCGAGTACGCCCTCGAAAACGACCGTGATTCCGTCACGCTCGTCCACAAGGGTAACATCATGAAGTTCACCGAGGGCGCGTTCCGCGACTGGGGCTACGAACTCGCGAAGGACGAGTTCGGCGACGTCACCATCACGGAGGACGAACTGTGGGACGAGTACGACGGCGAACAGCCCGACGACAAACTCGTCGTCAAGGACCGCATCGCGGACAACATGCTCCAGCAGCTTCTGACCCGCACGGACCAGTACGACGTCATCGCCACGATGAACCTGAACGGCGACTACATGTCCGACGCCGCGGGCGCGCAAATCGGTGGCCTCGGCATCGCACCCGGCGCGAACTTCGGCGAACACCGCTGTCTCGCGGAACCGGTCCACGGCTCCGCGCCGAAGTACGCCGGTGAGGACAAAGTCAACCCGACCGCGATGATTCTCTCCGGACGTCTCATGCTCGACTACATGGGCTGGAAGGACGCCAGCGAACTCGTCTACGACGCCGTCGAGGAGACCATCTCCTCCGGCAACGTCACCTACGACCTCGAACGCCAGATCGAAGGCGGCAACAAACTCGCCACCAGCGAGTACGCCGACGCCATCGTCGAGAATATCGAAAAACTCTCGTAGAGAGTTTTTCTGACCTTCGCGGCTCCGCCGCGAAGACATCGAAAAGCGGTCTACGACAGCTTTTCGTGCGGCCAGAAATCGAAGATTTCTGGGAATATAGAGAAACTTTCGTAGAAATATTCTCGCGTGCAAACAACCCACCTCGCTATATTTTTACTTTTGGACTCGCCAGAGTCGTAATCAAACTAGAAAATCATCGCTACTCGCTCTCGTTCATCGTCCGGACTCCCTCGCACGGGAGCGTGCCGGTCGTCTGCCAGATATCGACGAACGGACTTCCGTTCTTGGAACCGACCGATAGCAGGAATCCGTAACACGTGGTGTTCGGTTGGTCGAAGTCGAACTGCTCCCAATCGGATTTTGGCTGGTCTTCGACGCGAACGTGGAGCGCGTGCCCGTCCGGTTCCGTCGGATATTCCTCGAAACGGGCGAATCCCGGACCGGATTCGTCGGCCGCGGGAATCTCTTTCGAGACCCAATAGACGGGATTTCCGTCGTCGAGAAAGAGGGCGTGGAGAGTGTGCGGTCGGCGGTCGTGATTGACGGCCTCCAGTTTTCCCAGAAGCGGGGTCGGCGACTGCTCCCCGAACGCGGAACACCCAGCGAGTCCAGCGGTGAACGCCGCCCCGCCGAGTTGGAGGGTTTTCCGACGTGTCAGTCGAGACATGTCGATATAGAGATAGAGCGGTGATAAAATCGTTCTGAAGAACGGACCGAAACCGGCGACGCGTTATGCGGGCCGAATCCGCGCCAACGCGTCGCCGCGTTCGAACTCCGCGTTCTCCCCGACTAGTCGTTCGACCAGTTCGCCCGTCACCGGGGCGGGCACGTCCACACTCACCTTCTCGATCTGGATCTCGGCGATGGTGTCGCCCTCCTCGACGTCGGTTCCCTCGCTGACGAACCAGTTCGCGACGATGGCCTCCTCGACGTCCCGTGCGTCCTCGGGCCAGACCGCAGCCGAATCGACCGCGACGAGGTCGTCCTCACTCATCGTTGATGGATCGGACGGCCTCGATGATGTCGTCGGTTCCGGGGTTGACCTCCTGTTCCAGCGGGCGGGCGTACGGAATCGGCGTGTCCGGCATGGTCACACGCTCGACCGCGGTGAGATCGGAGAGTCCGTTCTCCGCCGCGCGTGCGATGATTTCCCCGGACACGCCGAACGAGCGGTAGTCTTCGTCCACGACGACGAGTCGGCCGGTCTTCGACACCGACTCGACTATCGTCTCGGTGTCCAACGGCACCAACGAGCGGAGGTCGATGACTTCGACGTCCACCTCGTCCGCGAGTTCCTCGGCGGCCTCGATGGCGCGGTGAACGTGCAGGCCGAGCGTGACGACGGTCACGTCGTCGCCTTCGCGCTTCACGTCCGCCTCGCCGAACTCGACGGTGTAATCCTCGTCCGGAACCGGTGTTTTCGGTCCTCCGGGAGCGGGCATCCAGCCGATACCCATCAGGCGCTTGTGGAACATGAAGACGACCGGGTCGTCGTCGCGGATGGCCGCGTGCATCAGTCCCTTGGCGTCGTAGGCGGTGGACGGCACGACGACCTTCATGCCCGGAAGGTGAGCGAACGTACCGTACAGCGTCTGGGAGTGCTGGGCGGCGTCGTTGTACGTGCCGCCGACGGCCGTCATCAACACCATCGGGACGCTCACGCTCCCGCCGCTCATGTAGGTGTTCTTCGCCATCTGGTTGTAGATCTGGTCCATGGCGACGCCGAAGAAATCGACGAACATCAGTTCGGCAATCGGGCGCATGCCGGATTGGGCCGCGCCGACCGCCGCGCCGATGAAGGCGGTTTCGCTGATGGGTACGTCCATGATTCGGTCGTGACCGAACTCGTCGAGAAGCCCCTGCGTGCTGTCGAAGATGCCGCCGTAGTCGGCGATATCCTCGCCCATGACGAACACGTCGTCGCTCTCGCGCATCTCGTGTGCGATGGCGTCCACCATCGCCCGACTCATCGTCAGTTCTCGTCCCTCCCCTGCCGTTTCCGACATCACTCACCACCTCGCAGGGTTTCCGCGTAGCCGTCCGGTGGATTCGTGAACACGTTCTCGTAGGCTTCCCCCGGGTCCGGTTCGGGTTGCTCTTTGGCCCACTCGATGGCGTCCTCGACGCGTTCTTTCGCTCGCGAACGGATTTCCTCGACGGTCCCCTCGTCCGCGCCGGTCGAGCGAAGGTCGGCTTCGAGTCGGTCGATGGAATCGAGGTGCTGTGCCCGTTCGGTGTCCGCGTCCGGGCGGTAGGCCTCGGCGTCGCCCATGAAATGACCCATCCGGCGGTGGACCTGCACTTCCAACAGCGTCGGTCCGTTTCCGTCGCGGGCGCGGCCCACCGCTTCGCCCGCCGCCTCGTAGACGGCCGTCGCGTCGTCGTGGTCCACACGGTGGCCCGGCATGTCGAACCCGTCCGCTCGCTGGGCACCGTTTTCCACGTCCGTCACCCGTCCTTTGGGCATGCTGATGGCCCAGTCGTTGTCCTCGACGACGAACACGACCGGCAGGTCGTGGACGCTGGCGAGGTTCAACGATTCGAGGAACCCGCCTTGGTCGATCGCTCCCTCGCCGAGGAACGCCACGGCAACGCTATCCTCGTTTCGCATCTTCGCCGCGAGTCCGGCACCGACCGCGGGGGGACACCCCTCGGCGATGATGCCGCTGGCCGAGAAGTTCACGTCGGGGTCGAAGAGGTGCATGTGTCCTCCTTTTCCACGACACAGACCCGTCTCACGGCCGAATATCTCGGCGGTCATCCGTTTCAAGTCCACGCCCTTCGCGATGGCGACGTGATGGGGCCGGTGCGGTCCCGTCACAGTGTCGTCGTCGCGGAGGTGCTGGCAGACGCCCGCGCCGGACGCCTCGTGTCCCGCGGCGAGGTGTAGTTCGCCCGGAATCGGTCCGGCCGAGATGTCGAACGCCGGTTGCTTCCCTTCGAGATACTCCTCCTGTAGTCGCTCCTCGTAGTGACGCGCCGTCACCATGTTTTCGAGCATCTCCTCCAGTTCGGTAACTCCTATCATGGCACACTACCACACGGAGCTACGACCATCACGATAATAAGTTTAGTTTCGGGGCGGTGCGAACGACCTCACTTCCACGGCACGTCGAGTCGGGGAGGACTGAACACGTCGATGCCGCGAACCGGCGTGTCGGTCCTGTTCTCCGCCGCGTGCGGTTCGTCCCCCGGAATCGCGTACGAGTCCCCCTTCTCGATGACGAACTCCTCTCCGTCGACGACGAACGTCAGCGCGCTGTCATAGATGAACCCCGTCTGTTCGTGTTCGTGGCTGTGTTCCGGCACGGTCGCGCCGGGTTCGATGTGGAAGTGCTGGATGCTCATCCGCTCACCGGCGGCCAGTTGCGCGAGATACACGCCGTCGGTCACTTCGGTCGCTTCGCGGTCCGATAAGGCAATCGAGTCCATGCTACTTCCTCGCATTCGACCCTCCTAAACCTCCGGGAGAGGGTTTAAATACGAGAACGAGGCCAACGCCCGTATGTCGCTTTCCCGAACCGATTCGTCGGCCACCGATCATGTTCGACGTGACGGTCCCCTTCGTCCGAAAATCGAGAGCGGAATTCTTACACCGCCACCGTGGCTACGCGGCGGTAATGGAACGAGACAACTTCGAAATTCGCACCCAAGACGGTGCGGGGCGAATCGGGGAACTCACCGTCCCGCGTGCGGGCGTGACGGTCGAGACCCCGGCATTGCTGCCGGTCGTCAACCCGCATATGCTGACGGTCGAGCCGTCTCGCCTCGAAAGCGAGTTCGGCGCGGACATCCTCATCACCAACTCCTACATTCTCTACAAGAGCGAGGATTTCCGCGACGAAGCGCTCGAAGTGGGTCTGCACGAACTCCTCGACTTCGACGGGGCCATCATGACCGACTCCGGGTCGTTCCAACTCGCCGAGTACGGGGAAATCACCGTGACGACCGAGGAAATCCTTCGGTTCCAACACGATATCGGTTCGGACATCGGAACGCCCGTGGACATTCCGACGCCGCCGGACGTGGACCGCGAACAGGCCGAAGAGGAACTGGCGACGACGCAAGAACGCCTCGAACTCGCGGAGACGGTCGACGTCGGCGATATGCTCGTCAACGCGCCGGTGCAGGGTTCGACGTATCCCGACCTCCGGGAGGAAGCGGGCCACCACGCGGATGGAACGTCGCTCGACGTGTTCCCGGTCGGCGCGGTCGTCCCGCTGATGAACGAGTACCGCTACGGCGACATGGTGGACGTCGTCGCGGGAGCAAAGCGCGGACTGGGTGCGGACGCACCGGTCCACCTGTTCGGCGCGGGTCACCCCATGATGTTCGCGCTGGCGGTCGCCATGGGATGTGACCTGTTCGATTCGGCGGCCTACGCGCTGTACGCCCGCGACGGACGCTACCTGACGGTCCGCGGCACGGAGCAGTTGGACGACCTCGATTACTTCCCGTGTTCGTGTCCGGTTTGTGCGAATCACACGCCCGAGGAGATTCGCAACGAGGGCGAACGGGAACGCGAGCGACTGCTGGCGGAACACAACCTCCACGTCACGTTCGAGGAAATACGGACCATCAAGCAAGCGATTCGGACGGGGAACCTGTTCGAACTGGTCGAAAACCGCGCCCGCGCCCATCCCGCGATGCTCGACGGCTACCGCGCGCTCGGCGACCACGCCGCGCAACTCGAACGAACCGACCCGGCTTCGAAGGGGGCCTTTTTCTACCTCTCGGGCGAGAGCGCCGCGCGACCCGAAGTCGTCCGCCACCACCAGCGACTCTCGCGGTTGAACCCCGAGGGGAGAGTCCTCCTTACCGAGGGCAACCCGAGCAGTCGCTACGACGAATCGTGGAACGTCGTGCCCCCGTTCGGTCCGTTCCCTCGCGCGCTTTCGGAGACGTATCCGCTCACGGCGGAAATCCCCGACCGGATGGACGCCGCGGGATACGAATCGGCCGCTCGCGGCGTGGCGCGGTTAATCGACGAAAACCCGGAAAACGATTTCACGCTCGCACACGAGGGGTGGCCGGAATCGGCGCTAACCATGGTCCCCGAATCGGTTCGAACCGTGGACCTCACGAGCGTCTGAGGTTCGACGTTCGTCGTCGTTCGCTACCGTATAAATTCCATTAACTCGAAAGCGAAAGCATTGGGGCGCTTGCACGTCTTGGTTCGAGCGCCGGGACGGTATGTTCCGGCACTGGACGAGACTATCTAACGTGCCACGGACTCGCTGTGGAGGGCGTGTGCCGGATTTCGTGGCATTCGTGTCGGCCCATCCGAGCCGATGGCGGCGTCAACTCACCCGGCTCGGCGGCCACACGATTGTTCTCTGGGAGGAAGATTGTTCGTGTCTTTGCCAGCGTCGTTGCTTGAAATGGGATTTCGGCGGTAAGTGGATCGTCCCATCGTGTGCGACGATACGGACGTTTCTCAGTTAGGATGATTCCGCCGAAAATAGGGTTTCTGAACGTTGTATCGGGTGGTTATGACTCGTAAAAGCGGCCTGCTATGGAAACCAAAATTCCCCTTCAGCGCAAGCCTCTAACTATCGGTGCCGGGGCGATCCCGGTGTGAGGTGACTACAATATGAGTTCAAACACTCAATCGGCGCCCTCTCGATGGGCATCAGGAGCGAACGTACTGCTCGGGTTGTGGCTGTTCTTTATCCCGACATTCGTTTGGTCGGCCAACGGATGGGCCTTCTGGAACGACATCATCGTCGGGGCAGCCATCACCATCCTCGGAGCGTTCAGCGCGTACAACGCGATGAACGGCGGGTCGGCACAACAGGGAAGCAGTGGACTCAACACGATACTCGGGTTGTGGATGATCGTCTCCGCGTTCATCTGGGGCACGACCTCGTTGTTGTTCTGGAACGACATCGTCGTCGGCGTCATCGTCGCGATACTCGCCGGGTACGCGACGTTCTCGGCGTCCAGCGGCGAAACCGCCAGCGGAGACACCTCCAGCGCCGAAACGACGACCAACAACCCGACGCCGGGCGATCGCTAAACTCCCGTTTTACCGACTCGACGTCCACCCACGTTTTCGAAATCGGCATCCGGGCGTTTTACGCGACGCTACAACTCACGGAGTTACGCAAGATAGTTCAAGCCGCTTCCCCGAAGAACGGGTATGACCGATTATTTCGAGATTCACGGCCGCGATGGGGCGGCCCGAATCGGGGAACTTCGCCTCTCTACGTCGGTGACGACGCCCGCGCTGGCGGACGAGGTGATTTCCGACGGCGGAAGCCTCTGGTTCAAATCGCGAGAGTTGCCGGAGGGGGACGAGTCGAAACTGACCGTTCTCCCGCATCGAGCGTTCCCGAGCGGCACCGACGACGAAGTGATGGAGTCGTTCGCCGTGGACTATCCGGACGTCGAGTACCCGAGCGCCGCCGTCATCGCGCCCGAGACGGCCGAAGACTACGGCGCTGACACGTACATCCTCTCGGGTGCGCGCGGCGTCGTCGGCCACGGGGCCGGATTCAAGGACGCCATCATCGACACCCGCGAGGCGATTCCCGCGGACAGCGCGCTCATGCTGTCGGGCGTCGCCACGCCGGAAAACGTCGCCACGCTTGCGTACGCCGGAGTGGACCTCGTGGACTCCGATTTGGCCGTCGTCAAAGGAACCCAAGGAAAGTACCTGACGACGGAGGGTCAGCACTATTTGGACGATTTACACGAACTGCCGTGTTCCTGTCCCGCCTGCCAGCGCTCGGTGGACGAGTTCACGCGTGAACACTGCGCCGAACACAACGTCAACGCCCTCCGGGCCGAACTCGGAATCGTCCGCGAACGAATCCGTGCGGGACGACTCCGCGATTACATCGAAGGACAGGCCCGTCACGAACAGTGGCTCACGGCCGCATTCCGGGAGTTCGACCAGCAATGGAGCTACGTCGAGGAGCGAACGCCCGTCATTCGGAACGCGGAACTCGCCGCAGCGACGGCGGACAGCCTTCGCCGGGTGGAGATTCAACGCTTCGCCAACCGGATCACGACGCGCTATCGAAACCGGTTCGACCGCCCGCTGGTGCTCCTGCCGTGTTCGGCGAAAAAGCCGTATAGCGAATCACAGAGTCACGGCCAGTACCACGACGCCATCCAGTTCAAGGCGCACAAGGTGTCGATGACGAGTCCCATCGGCGTCGTCCCGCAGGAACTCGAACTGACCTACCCCGCACAGCATTACGACTCCGTGGTTACGGGACGCTGGAGCGAGGACGAAAAGGAGTTCGTGGCGGAAGTCCTCCGGCGCTATCTGGAGCGAAACGAATACCCGAGAATCATCGCCCACGTTCCCGAAGAAGGCTACCGAGACGTGTGCGAGCGAGTCGAGAACGCCCTTGACGTGGAGTTCGAATATACCGTCGAGGACCATCCGACGACGACGGAATCGCTTTCCAATCTCGCCGGCACCCTGACCGGCGAATCGAAGTACGGCAAGCGTGACCGCCAGCACAACACCGTCCGAGCGATGGCGGACTACCAGTTCGGCGACGGCGCGGGGGACGCCCTTTTCTCCGAACTTAACATCCAGAGTCGCTACCCGAAACTGCGGGTACACGACGACGACGGCGAGCAACTCGCCGCGATGGTTCCCCAGTACGGCACCCTCTCGTTCACGCTCGCAGGTGCCCGACACTGGGTCGAGAGTGACGCACCGGTCAAGCGGGTCGAAATCGACGCGTTCGCGCCGCACGGGAGCGTTCTCGCGCCGGGAGTGGTGGACGCGGACGGCGACATCCGTCCCGGCGACGAAGTCGTCATCGAAGGCCCGAAGGCGTTCGCCATCGGCCGCGCCGAGATGAGCGGCCCGGAGATGGTCGAATCCACTCGCGGCATCGCCACCGAGGTTCGGCACGTCGAGGAAAAATAGATTTATTCGGTCGCGAGTTTATAATCCGAAGCGGGCTTTTTTAGGCGATAAATAATAAATCCCCTCGGAGTGGTACCCATTCCTATGGGAGTGCCCGCCGACCTCGAGTTCGAAGACGCGATTCAGGAACGTATCTACCACCACGTCGAACGGAACGGTTCGGCCACCGTCGAGGAGATTCGTGACGGGGTACGGATCGACTCCCCGTCCGGGTCGAAACCGGCCCGCTCGGGGACGACCGAGCCACAGGTTCGAGTTCCATCCGAGGAGTTCCACGAGTCCGTCGCCGCACTCGTCGATTCGGGACGTCTCGTACAGGACGAAGGTGAACTGCACCTCGCGCTCGACGACGAAGTCGAGACGTACGAGGAGTCGGACCTCTCGTACTCCATCCGACAGGCCCACCAGTTCGATTGGAAGGGCATCGAAACGGCGATTCACGAGGTCGCCGACGAAGGGGCGTCGATTTCCGCACAGCGCGTCGCCGCCGACATCGGGAACGAGGGAGCGCTCCTGCGACACAACGACCGACGCTCGCGGCTGTTTTACGTCGCGACGGTGGACGGCGGCGAGAACGACGACGGAATCGCCGGGTGGGTCCACGTGGACGCGCCGGAACTCGACCAACTGCGCCACACCGCCGAACTGACGGTCGGCGTTCGCGGTCCCTTCCGCGAACACGGCATCGGCGGCCGACTGCTGGAGCGCGCGATGAACTGGGCGCGAGAATCGGGCTACAACAAGGTCTACCAGAGCCTCCCCGCAACCAACGAAACCGCCATCGAATTGCTGGAAGAGTACGGTTGGGAAACCGAGGCCGTCCGCGCGGACCACTACCTCGTCGGCGACGAATTCGTGGACGAGGTCATGATGGCACGAAAGCTCTGAATCGCGACGGCGAGAAGCATCTACACGTCGTCCCGAACATTCACAGTCTACCGGGAAACGAACCGTCCGTTCATCGGCCGTACCCTATCTTCGTCGCCGAGAAACGAGTCGCCATCCGACCGAAGCCAACACCCCGACCACGAAAAGCAGGACGAGCGGCCACATGATGACCGGTCCGGCGTACATCAGCGCCGTACCTCGGTCGGCGAGTCCGTGGCTATCCACTGTGCCGTCCGCTCCGGATGGCGGATCTCCACCCAGCCGTTCGAACAAAACACCGTCTCGTAGGTACCTCCACCCTTCGTCATTCCTTCGGGCTCCCGCCCGTCCCCCCGGACGGTGATTGGCGTGGAGCGTACTTTGTTATCCACGCCGTAGCCCGGGTAAGTTCGCCCTGACTATCGTGCCAGCGGAAGGCTATAGCTCGTTTCCCGCTCCACGACCGCCTCCCACGTGTGCTCACACTCACAGGAGACTTCGGAGAAGACGGAGGGGTCTTGGCGCAGGTCGAAATCCTTGATGGCCTTCTGGACGAGGTCGTCGCACTCGCCGCAGTTGTGCGCGCCACGATCGCTACCGTGTCCGACGGGGTCGGAAACGACGATTGCCGGCGCGTCGGCGGTGTCCTCCAGTACCTCACAGACGCTCCAGAGCCACGGCGGACGGTAGCCGTTGCGGAAGTGAAGTTCGTCGATCATCGTGTAGCGCTGGACGTTGGTCGGGTTCATCGAGACGGTGTGGGCGTACTCGGCGCACTTGCGGATGGACTCCTTCATGTCCTGTACAGCCTCCGCCTCCGAGAGGAATATCGGCTTCATCAGCAGATACGCCTTGACGCCCGCACCGACGGATTCTGCGTTCTCGCTGGCTTGGATGAACTCCTCGAAGTCGAAGTACTTGTTCACGCAGTCGTGACGCACGCGGTCGTTGGCCGTCTCCAGTCCGATGGCGACGTCGGTTTCGAGGCCGACGCCGCGGAAATCCTGCAGTTTCTCCGCCGTGACGAAATCCGGCAGGCTCTCCACGACGATTCGGTCGCGGTCGGCGAACGTCTCCGCGATGGCTCGTCGTGTCTCCGCACCGACTTCGCGCTCGTCCAAGAACGACCCGGACGTGTAGATTTTGATGAGGCCGCTCTTCTCGTCGGCCCCTTCGCGTTCGTGATCGAGACAGACCTCGATCTGGTCCATCAGGGCGTCGTGGCCGACGCTCCCGCCTTCGACGGACTCCGCGACGTAGCCGCACATCGTACAACCACCGGCGCGCGCCCAACGACAGCCGCCAGTGTTGAGGATGATGGTGAGGCTCTGGTAGACGCCGTCGGGCGTGTTGTCCTCGTCCAACCACACTCGCGTCGGTTCGTGCGGGTCGTAGTGTTTCTCCTTTTTCGCGCGAATGTCGCGCATCACGGAGTTGTGGGCGTCCATCCCCTTGCCCCGCTCGTAGCTCTCGGGCGTCGGCGTACTCATTGTCGAAGAAAACGGTTACGAGCGTAAATCGGCTTCGTCTCGGCGGGCGAGGAGCCACCACCCGACCGCACCCACCGCCGCGCCGACAGCGTCCGCGCCGATGTCCAGCGCCGACGTGTGACGGAGCGGCACCGCCAACTGGGCGAACTCCATGGCGATGCCGAACACGATTGCACCGACGAGGGCGAAGAGCAGTACGCGGCCGTATCGGCTACGACCCCGATTTCCGGATGCCGCGATGGCGATGGAAACGGCCAAAACGGCGTACCCCAGCGCGTGATACCACTTGTCCCGGCCAAAGAGGGCGAGCGGCCCCAACCGTTCGACGCCGACGTCGGGCGACGCGAACACCGAAAAGTAGCAGATAACGGCCGCCACGAGGGCGACGACGAGCCACCGTCGTCGCGTGGTCGCTTCGGCACGAACGGAGGTCATTCGTTCGACGGTTGGGTGGAAACCGGTTAAAGCGCGGTGGTTCCCTCCCGTGATAGTTCAGGCGAACGACGACGAACGCACCGCGACTAGGCCACGTTATCGAGCGCCGACGGCACCGTTCGTCCGGGGAGACGTTCCCGCCGCTCGAAGTCGGCCGTTTCACGGGTCGTTCGCGGCCGACCCGACGATGAGGAGCGGACACGTCGTTCCGAACAGGCCGACCACAACCAACCGCAGGACGGTCGGTCCGTCGGGATTCGTCGCCGGTATCGCGGCGAACGCACCGACTCCGAGAATCGCGAGCACGGCCCCGAGGAGGCGGTCGTATCGCCCGTCGTACTCGACGCTTGCGAGCCGAACCCACGGGTTGTCCGCCGGGGCGTCGCTGTACGACCGGCGACGGCGCTCGATGCCGTTCTCGGTCCGCACCGCGTAGAACGCACGACGATACGACACGAGAAGAGCACCGAACAGGCCGCCGGAGAGCAGTCCGACCGCGAGGTCCCCGTCGCCGAAGACGGTTGCAACGACGCCGAGAAAGAGGGAGGGCACAACGAGAAGGAGGCCGGTCTCCAGAATATCGACCTTTGGAGCCCTCGTTTCGGACTGCATCGGTACTCGGGTATCCCTCCGTAACGTGAAAAGGGTTCCGTGGAACGGAACATCGGTTTGGGAAACGACACACGAAGCGGAGGGACCGAACCGTCCTCGAAACGGAATTTCGAACGGTTTTCGACTCCGCGCGTGAGCGAAACCGGCACCGAAATACCCACGCCGCTCGCTGAGTTTAGCTCGAACACGTCCGTAATCTATCACCAGTATGTTTCACGATAATTCACAGGGGACGGCGATTCTCACGGCGCATGGCGACCTCTGCCGCATCGAAAGCTTCTAAGTCTGGTTCTCGAACGGGATGGTGGTATGACCGACGAGTCCGGTGACTCCCCGAAATTCGAAACGATGGCGGTGACGCACGCGGAACAACCGCCGCACCACGACCGAGCGGGCGACGTGACGATGCCCATCCACCTCGCATCGACCTACGAGGCTGGCGGCATCGACCCGGACGTCGGGTTGGAGGATTTGGACCCAGACGAGAACCAGTATCTCTACTCACGGCTCGCGAATCCGACCCGCCACGCGCTCGAAAAGCGCCTCGCGGCCCTCGAAGGCGGCGAACACGGCATGGCCTTCGCCTCGGGTACGTCCGCAATCGTGGCTACGATTACGGCGTCCGTCAGCCCCGGCGACCACGTCGTCGCGTTCGACGACCTCTACGGCGGGACGAAGACGATGCTCAAGGAACTCTTCGACGACCGACTCGACGTGACCGTCGATTTCGTGGACGCCCGCGACACCAACGCCGTTTCCGACGCCGTGTGTGACGAGACGGCGCTCATCTGGATGGAGACACCGACGAATCCCCTTCTCCGACTCTGTGACATCGAAGCCATCGCCTCCGTCGCCGAATCGGTCGATGCGACTTTCGGCGTGGACAACACCTTTCTCTCGCCGTACTTCCAGCACCCGCTCGAACTCGGCGCCGACGTCGTCGTCCACAGCACGACGAAGTATCTGAACGGCCACAGCGACTCCATCGGCGGTGCCGTCGTCACCGACGACGCCGACCTCGCCGACGAAATCGGGTTCCTCCAACAGGTGGGCATGGGCAACATGCTCGCGCCCTTCGACGCCTTCCTGACCCTCCGTGGCCTGAAGACGCTCCCGCTCCGCATGCGCCAGCACGAGTCCAACGCCGCCGAAATCGCGGCGTATCTGGACGAACACGACGCGGTCTCGACCGTCTACTATCCCGGCCTCGAATCCCACCCGCAGTACGACCTCGCCCAGCGCCAGATGAACGGCGCGGGCGGCGTCCTCTCGTTCGAACTCGACGGCGACTTGCCCGAGGTGGAACGCTTCGTGGCCGAACTGGACGAGTTCCCGCTGGCCGTCAGCCTCGGCGGCGTGGAGTCGCTCATCGAACACCCGGCGAGCATGACCCACGCACCGCTGACGCCCGAGGAGCGCGCCGAAATCGGCATCTCGGACTCGTTGCTTCGCGTCTCGGTCGGCGTCGAACACCCGAAGGACCTCATCGAGGATTTGGAAGCGGCGTTCGACGCGCTCGAATAGGGGCTACAGGAACCAGTACGACGCCATTCCCGCGGCGAACGAAACGGCCGCGAGGGCGAAAACCGCGATGGTTTGCGACGTGGACGCCGGTTCGTCGGCGGAGAAGTGACGGGAGTCGCGGTACTGCATGATTCCGATAGCGACGAGAGCCGCTCCGCCGATCGAGCCGAGCGCGGCGTACGGGGTAATGGTACTGGCACTGAGGAGGGACGAGGCGACCATCATTGTCCCGATGACGACGGAGCCGACGCCTCTCATTTCGTGTGTTTCCATACAGAAATGATAGTCGTGTATCAGTTAATCGTTTGGGTTGTTCCGCATCGAGCATCATCAGACCCGTTTCGCGCCGAGCGCACCGGCGACGACGCCCGAAAGGAGAAGACAGACGACCGTTCCGGCGAGTACCGGCGTCGCATCGTCGGCGACGAGCAGTCGGCCGAGTTCCGCGGGCGCGTGGTCCGGACCGACGAACAGGGCGGCGGCACCGCCGAGGAGCGCGAGCGAAACTCCGGTCGTGAGGAGGCCGTGAAGGCCGCCGCGGGTCGAATCCCCTCCGGCGTACCGTCCCGTGACGTAGCTGCCGAGCGGGAATGCGAACGTACTCAGGAGTGCCGACCCGTTCAAGAGGGTATCGAACACCCCGACGAAGACGAGGAAGGCGGGAACGAGATGCGCGCCGAGCGCCACGACCAGTCCGACAGCGATCGCCCCGCCGTCGATGCCGGACCGGGCGGCCTGTCGGCCCTTCGCGCGGCGGACGCGGGCGAGCGGTGCGTCGGTGTCGTCGTCGCTCATGGCTCACGACGGCCGTTGCGACCATAACGGTCGGTGCAGCCGGTGCGGCCGGTGCGGTTGTTGCGGTTAGTACGGCCGGTGCGGTTCCCGTGGGTCTCGACGGGGACGCGGCGCTCACTTGCGATGGCACACGGAACCGACGGCGAACTCCCGGTCATATCGTTGAATCGTTCGCAATCGGTCAAAAACGCTTGGTCCGACGTTCGGCAGACGACTTACGCGGATTTCGCGTCCATCAGTCGCCCGAACTGGTCGTCGGACAGGGACACGTCGGTCGCGGCGAGGTTCTCCTCCAACTGTTCGACGGTTCGCGCGCCGATGATGGGCGCGGTCACGGCATCGTGTTTCAGCAACCACGCGAGGCTGACCTCCGCGGGCGTCGCCCCGATTTCGTCGGCCACGGCTTCGACGACTTCCAGTACGTCGAAGTTCTCCTCGGTGAGGTAGCTGTCGCGGAACTGTTGGTCGGTCGCACCGCGGGTTCCCGCCGCCGGTTCCTCGTCCCGCGAGTACTTGCCGGTCAGGAAGCCGCCGCCCAGCGGCGACCACGGGACGATGCCGATGTCGTAGTCCTCGCACATGGGGATGTAGTTCGATTCGATTTCGCGGTTGACGAGGTTGTATCGGGGCTGTGCGAGGCGGAACGGTTCGTACCCCATCTCGTTCGCCTTGGCGACCTTCCACGCGTTGGGTTCGAGCGTCGAGGTTCCGAGGTAGTTCACCTTGCCGTCGCGGACGAAGCCGTCCAGCGTACGCATGAACTCGTCGGCGGGCGTGTCGTCGTCCCATCGGTGGATGTAGAGGAGGTCCACGTAGTCCGTCCCGAGTCGATCGAGGATGAGGTCGATCTGTCGGCGCAGGTGTTTTCGGGAGAGGCCGCGGCCGTTAGGGTCGTCCTTCCGCGTCGGCCAGTAGATCTTGGACGCGATGACGAAGTCCTCCCGGTCGCGGTCGGCGAGCCAGTTGCCGATGTATTTCTCGCTCTCGCCGTCGCCGTACATGTCCGCGGTGTCGATGAAGTTGCCGCCCGCGTCGGCGTAGGCGTCGAGGAGTTCGTGTGCGCGGTCCTCGCCGATTTCGACTTCCCCCTCGTCGTTTTCGCGGCCGAATCGCCACGTTCCGAACGCGATTTCGCTCACTTTCGTGCCGGTGTTGCCCAACGAGACGGTTTCGAGTCCCATGTCTCGACGTATTCGTGGAGGACGGTTAAATCGAGCGAAGAAGGTGTGACGGAAGTGTGACGGAGGCGTGGTGCGGTGGAGGGCGGCCGAGCGGGAGGTGGGCGACTCCTCTGACTTATTCCTGACCGTAGGCGTGTCCGACGAAGAGCGCGATGATGTTGCAGCCAAGCAAAGCGAGAAAGAGGGTACTCTCGGCGTCAGAGAGACCGTTCAGGAAGAGAAGCGGATAGAAGAATGGGCAGACGACGGCCGACCAAAAGCCAACGAATTGGATCGGCGTCGTCAGCGAGTGCTCGTTGAATCTCGCGTGCAATGCGATCCGTTTCCGGCGGTTGACGGCGGCCGATTCGCCGTCGTTCTCGTAGATTGTTGTTCCCGGCATCGTAGCACACCCGTGCCCGGCTAAATCATTGCCGAGGGATATCTTATAATGGAACGAGCGTTGGTGTGAATTCACACCGTTTACGGTCGATGAACAGACCTGTCTATTCGGATATGGCGGGTACAAATCGTCCCATTCGATTTAAAATCGTTTCTGAGGCGGTAAACTGATCGGGAGTTCAAAGCGACGGGATGATGTGCACTAACTCCGTTCAGATGAACGCTAGCGGCAACATCAGCAGTACGCCGATGGTGAGACCCGAGAGGAGTTCCCGGTAGCCATCGCCTGGGAGGTTTTCACCGACTTCGAGCGCTTCGGGGATGAACTCCGAGAGGACGAGATAGATCATCGCCCCGGCGGCGAATCCGAACCCCATCGGCAGGAACCCGCGGGCGCTTCGCACGAAGTAGAAGGCGATGACGGCACCGATGGGTTGCGGGAGACTGGAGAAGATGGACCACCAGACCATTCGCCACTTGCTCACGCCCATCGCATGGAGCGGAATCGATATCGCCACGCCTTCCGGAATGTTGTGAATCGAGATGGCGAGCGTCATGAATATCGCCAGGAGCGGAACGACGAACCCGGCGAACTGATAGCCGCCCTGAAAACCGAGGTCGGCGAACGAGACGCCGATGGCGACGCCTTCCGGGAAACTGTGGACCGTGAGGACGCCGAGGATGAGAACGAGTTTCTTGAAATCCGCCTGTTCGTACTTCTTCGGGTTCACGTCCGCGCCGGAGATGACGTAATCGCTGACGACGACGAGGGCGACGCCCACCAATATCCCGATGACGACGCCCGACAAACTGCCGCCATTCGCGTCCGAAAGTCCCTCGGAAATCAGGCCGAAAACGGACGCGGACACCATGATTCCGGATGCGAGGCCCCAGAGCGCTACGTTCCAGCGGTCGTTTACGTCCGTGACGAGGAAGAAGGGGAGCGCACCGACACCCGTCGCGAGCGCCGTAATCAACCCCGCGACGAACACCAGCACGAGATTAGCGAGAAGATTCATGGTCGATATTGGGATTCGAAGGAGATAATAGTTATCAATTTAGTTACTATTTTTGGTGAGCCTAAAACGGATTGGACGGGTTTGGGAACTGTAGTTTACGGAATGGGAAAATTTGTTCTATGAATCCGGTTCGTCGCCGGGACACGTGCGACAGCGCGGACGATGTGAAGAGAAAACGGCGACGAGCGAACCAACTACGAGCGGACCCTAAGCGGCGTCCGAGCCCGGTTTCTAATCGTCGAGTAGAAGGGGAGACGGGGTGGAGGTGAGGATTCCGTCCCTGTGAAATCCCGTTGGCGCGGTCAGCGCGTCGTTCAGGGCAGCGACACGCTCGGGGACGGTTCTCAGTCGCGCTTGTAGCCGTGACCGACGACCATCGCGACGAGGTTGAGGACGAAGAGTAGGGCCAACACGTCAGCGGAGTCCGTAATGGAACCACCGTAGAGGAAGGGAAGGTATCCCAGCGGGAGGGTGACGGCAGCCCAGAAACCGATGAACTGAACCGGCGCTAGGAGCTTTTTACCGGCGGTTTCGACGGCGTTCTGGGCGGGGAACTCGAAATCCGATGCACCTTCCTTCTGTATCGTTGGAGGACTCGACATGATTTCTTCGGGATGTATCTCATCCTATGACTGGAGGGGTCATATAACGAGCCGAGAGTAAAGTGTAATTCACGACGTTTTATTCCGACCATGTCGATTCACAGACGTTTCATAAAGCCCTGAAAATCCCTTAGACGTTTCATAAAGTGTTTTTAGACATTTTCTATAATCTCCATGGTACTACCATATCTATTATATATCCTCTGCACTCGGAGGGGGAATTTTGTAGTCGGAGGAATACGACCTCGACCAAATGATATCATTCTGACCATCGATCGCTGCGGATATTCCGACATCTCGGGAGCTTTCGTGGACAGGAACGAAGACGGGGGACGGTCCGGGGCGCTATCGGTTCAAATCCGGTATCGTCTCCACCCGCTGACTTTCGGTCCGATACATCTCGTACGTGGTCTCGGCCCACTCTACCAGATCGTGACTCTCACCGTCCAGACAGGCCCGAAGGTTTCCGAGTTCGTCGAACACCGACAGCAACACGCGTTCATCGTCGAGAATCAGTACCCCGAACGGGAGGCCGTCGGGAACGCGAAAGAGGTCGAAGTTGTCTATCGAACTCGACGGCCGTCCCTCGTTTGACCGTTCCGTCGCCGATTGGAGGCAGGTTTCCGAGGCGAGGAGTTCCACCTGCGTTCCGTTCGCGAGTAGTTCCCGACCGGCGTCCGCGAACAACGGACTGAGGATGGGAGTCATTCCTCGGAGGTGATCGGTCGATGCCGTCGTGAGAACGTCGATGAGATACGTTATCGTTCGATAGGGGTCGTTTTTCGTCGCGGAAACCATCCTCGCCTGTCTGGTGGCGTGTATCGGAAAGGTCTCGTTCGACGCCCCGAGGTACGTGAGGAACTCCTCGTACTCCTCGACCCACTCTATCGTGTGAATCAACTCCTCGTACGCGTCCAAGACGAGTTCACCGGCCTCGGTCAATCGGTACGCGCCGTCGACGCGTCGCGCCCATCCGTAGTCGGTGAACGTCCGGAGGCTTCGATGGACGGTCGAACGTGACATCGAGAGACGCTCTCCGAGCGTTCCCACCGTTTCCTCCGCCTCGCTCCGGAGGGCCTTCAGGAGGCGAATGCGGTTCATCGAACTGGTGAGAAATCCTGCGTATTCGTGTGGTTTCATCCGTCTCCGGTAGAGGTCCCGTTCGTCCGTTTTACGGGAGGACGGGCCGAACGTTGGTTTTCATCCGATGTGAATCGTTGCATAGCGTGGGATGTCGTGTCGTCCTCTGCGGGTCGTGTCGCTTGCCGAGTTAAATTCATGGCCCGGGACATTTATTCAGTACGTAGGTATATATGAATTATGCGAATAATCCATAACGTGTTGCGTAGAAAACAAAAGATACTGGCACTCGCCCTCGTTTGGGTGGTAACGATTTCATGTAGTGCGCCGTTCGTCGGTGCCGCTACAACCGCACAGAACCAGAACAACGCGGCCCTCGACACGCAGGGTCACCTCGGCTCCGTGGGAACGTCGGTTCCCCCCGCCGCCGCGCCGATCGACCCCGCGCTGACGAAAGCGGACGGGGCCGTAACGGTCGTCGTGAGGTTGGACGAAGCGAACCCCTCCGTGACCGCCGACCGCGCCGCGACGATAGAGACGCTGAGAACTCACGCGGAGCGAAGTCAGCGTCCCGTTCTCTCGTACGCGAAAAAGCATACGAAGAGCGTGACCGTTCTCAACCGTTTGTGGATCACCAACGCCGTCGTCCTCCGCGTCGACAAGGCCGACGTCGACCTGAAGGAGATAGCCAAAATAGACGGCGTGAAACGGTTGCACGAGAACTTCGAACTCTCCCTTCCGAAACCGGTCGACTCCAACGGGAACGACACGCCGGTCGGCATGTACGGGGGGAAAGCGGACTCCGTCGGGACGACCGACTACAACACGACCTACGGTCTCGACCAGATCAACGCGACGGACGTGTGGGATTCCTACAACACCAAAGGGTCCGGCGTCAAAGTCGCGGTGCTGGACACCGGCGTGGACGTCGACCATCCGGATATCGACCTCTACACCGAAAACGAGAGCGATCCGACCTACCCCGGCGGGTGGGCCGAGTTCGACGGCGAAGGGAACCAAGTTCCGGGTAGCACCCCCCACGACACGGACACACACGGAACACACACGAGCGGAACCGTGTCCGGCAGGAACGCCAGCGGCGAGTACATCGGCGTCGCACCGGACGTCAGCCTGATGCACGGCCTCGTCCTGTCCAGCGGCGGCGGGTCGTTCGCACAGGTCGCCGGCGGAATGCAGTGGGCGGTCGAACAGGACGCCGACGTCATCAGCATGAGCCTCGGTGCGACCGGCTACTACGCCGACATGGTCGAACCCGTCCGGAACGCCGAATCGGCGGGAACCATCGTGGTCGCCGCCGCCGGAAACAGCGGCGAAGGAACGAGCGGTTCGCCCGGCAACGTGTACGAATCGTTCGCCATCGGCGCGTCGAACGAGGACCGAGGCATCGCCTCCTTCTCCAGCGGCGAGGAGATAGACACCGAGAACGATTGGGGAAGCGACGCACCCGCCTCGTGGCCGGATTCCTACGTCGTTCCCGACGTTTCGGCCCCCGGCGTGGACGTGAAGAGCTCAGTCCCCGGCGGCGGCTACTCGCAGTACTCCGGCACCTCGATGGCAACGCCGCACACCGCCGGTGCGGTCGCACTGTTGCTCTCGGCGTCCGGCGACCTCCAACCGTCGCAGATCCGCGCCGCGTTCCGCGAGACGGCGGAAAAACCGGGGAACTGCTCCCCGAGTTGCACGCCGCGTGACGGAAACGATACCCGATACGGTGCGGGTATCATCGACGCGAAGGCGGCGACCGATACGGTCGCGCTCGAAAACGGAATCACCGGCACCGTCACGAACGGGAGCGGGTCGCCGATAGACGGTGCGACCGTCTCGCTCGGCAACGGACACGCGACCGAAACGAACGCGACCGGCAGTTACACGCTGCTGGAAGAACCCGGGACGTACGACGTCACGGCGAACGCGTTCGGCTATGAAGCGAACACCGCGACGGTGGACGTCGAAAACGGGACGTTCACGCAGCAGGACTTCTCGTTGTCGCCGGCGCTCGACGTACGCATCCTCGACGGCCAATCCGACGCGGTCGAAGGGGGAGATTCCGTCTCCGTGAGCGCCGACGTGCGGAATCTGGACACGTACACCGTCGAACTCACCGGCGACTACGATACGGGGAACGCGACGTTATTCGTCAACGGCGACGAACACGCGTTCGGCGAGGCCATCGACATGGGTGGCTACTCCGGTGAACTCAACGTGACGGTCGAAACGACGTCGGGAACGCACGGGTCGTTCTCGCTCGCCCACACCTTCGAGGGACCGGGCGACACCGTGGAGACGACGACCGGTCCGACGCAGGTCTTCGAGGAGTACACCACCATCGCCGTGGTCGACTCCGACGAGGGCTACGGGGACCAGACCGCTTCTGCTCTCGACGCGTCGCTTCCCGGTAACTACCAAGTGACCGTCGTGCAGGACGAGAACGCGATGGACGCCGTCGGGGAGTACGATTCGTTCGTCATGCAGGACCTCGACCCCTCCCAACTCGACGTGCAGGGGTTCGTCGACGCGACGAACGATCCGAGTACGGGCGTCGTCTGGCTCGAACAGTGGGGTGACGCGAGCGACACCGTCACGTCACGCTCCGACGCCGTCGGCGACCCGGCGGACACGGCGGACGAAGGGTTCGGGGCCGGAAACCCGTACTTCACCGTCACGAACTTCAGCCCCATCTTCGAAGGTGTCGGGTCGGTCGGCGACAACGTCACCATCCACACCGGTAGTTGGAGCGACCACGCGTGGTACGACGACTACAGCGGGCAAACCGTCGCGACGGTCGGCGACGACGACGGCACCAAAGGGTCCGCCATCGGCGTCGACCGACAGTCCGGAACCGTACTCGCGTCGTCCCTCGGTCGAACGTCCTACGTCCAGAACGAGGACTACACCGAGGAGGCGGACATGATTCTGGCGAACGCCGTCCAGTACGTGAGTACCGCCCCGGCAGTCGTCGTCAAATCCGGACAGCCGCGACACGTGAACCCCGGCGAGGAGGTTCAGGTGAACTTGTCCGTGAACCAATTGCGCGACATTCAGGTCGATTTGAGCGAGAACTCCACGCTTTCGGAGGACGAACTCTCGCTCTACATCGACGGCTGGGGACCGATACCGTTCGGCCTCCCCATCCTCGAACGACCACCGGTAACGTCCGACAACTACACCATCACCGTCGTTCCCGACGAGGACGCGGTCGGGTCCTTCTCGCTCGAAACGACGGCGACGGCTGGACCCGACGCGGAACGGGTCACGATTCGAACCGGCCCGACGGCCGTCTACGACGCGCCGATAAACGTCCCCGGAGACGTGGAGTCGATTCAGGAAGCGATAGACCTCGCACCGCCGGGCGCGGAAATCGTCGTCGGTGACGGCACGTTCACGGAACAAGTGAACGTGAACACGCCCAACCTCACCATCCGCAGCGCCGACGGTGCCTCGCCGGTAATCGCGGCACCCGAGAACGCCACCGGAAGCGTCGTCAACGTCTCCGCACCCGACGTGACCATCGACGACGTCACGGTCGATGCGGACGGACGGGCGAGCGGAATCACGATCGATGGCGCGGACGGCGCGACCGTCAGCGGCGTCACGGTCCGTAACGCGACCACCGGAATCGCGGTGGACGCCGGAAACGGTGCGGTCCTCGACGGGAACACCGTTCGAGATTCGTCGGTCGGTATCGCCGCGAACGCACCCGGTGCGTCCGTCACCGACAACACGGTCGAAGACGCGGCGACCGGGCTTCGATTCGGAAACGGAAACGACGCGGCCAGCGCGACCGACGTGCGGGGCAACGACGTCGCCGCCGAAACGGGCGTTCTGATCGACGGCGCGGACGCCGAGTCCGTGTCGCTTCGGCTCAACGACCTCGAAGGGACGGACGTTGCGGTCGAATCGACGGCGGACGAAACGTTCGACGCGCGACTGAACTACTACGGCGACCGCGGTCCGGCGAACACGACGTTCAGCGGGGACGTCGTCCACGAACCGTTCCTGACCGCACCGCCCGAGGACGTCGATACCGACGCGCCGACGCAAATCGGTATCGACCTCGACATGCCCGCGACCGCGGGTGACGGACAGGCGACGTACTACACCGTGGGCATTCCCGGCCCGACGGACCAGACTGTCGGCGATATCATGGGTTCGTTCGACGGAACGGTCTACGGTTACGACGCCGACGCGGGTCAGTGGGAGCAGTTGACCGCCGACTCGTCGGTCGATGCGCTCGACGCGCTGTTGGTCGCGACGACGAGCGACGCACGCGCCATGCTGACCTTCGCGCACACGCAGGGACCGCCGTCCCCGCCGGGACAGGCGTCCCTCGTCGAAGGCTGGAACTTCGTGGCGGCACCGCAGTACGCGGGTGCCGACGACGCGTTCGCCGTCTCCTCCGGGAACCCGACGCTCGTGCAGGAGTACGCGACGCAACCGACGAGCCAACCCGGTCCGCGGAGCGAACTGAGCGGGACGTACGAACTCGGCAGTTCCGAACCCGGCCCGAACGTGAGCGCGTTCTCGGGGTATTACGTCTACTCGGAATCGTCCGGCACGCTCCCGACGTACCTCACGAGCGACCCGACGATGGCGGAACTGTACGACGGACTGAACATCGCGACCGACGACCGCGGATTGCCGGAGAGTGACGCCTCGATGACGACGATGAAGACGGTATCGCCGGCGGACGTCTCGGTCGATGCGAACGGAAAGTCCGTGGAACCGCTCCCGACGCTTCCAGCGACCTTTTACGGAACCGTCACCGTAGATGGCGAACCGGCCGACGCCGGAACGACCGTCACGGTGAAAGTCGGCGGCGAGAAGCGCGGCACGTTCACGGTCGGCGAGGACGGTACCATCGGGGCCGCGAGCGGAACGGCGGAAAAACTCGTCGTCGCCGGAACGAAGGACGATGCGGGGGCACCCGTGACGTTCTCCGTGGACGGCACCACCGCGACGACCGATTCGAAGGTCACGTGGAAACCGGGACAGGTCGAATCGGTACATCTCACCGTCAAGTCGGGCAAGACCCTGCGAACGAGCAACGATTCGGAGGACTCGTCCGACGAGAAGAAGGAAGCGAACGACTCGCTCGAACTCCCGGTCGCCTGATCACCGACGGCGGTGATTTGCACGGCGAGCAGGACGATGGGCGCGGCTACTTTCTTCGCGGATGGAAACCTCCCGAGTCGAAAACGAGGAGCGGAAAGCGACGAGAGACGAACGGGGGTGGATTCGAACCACCGGGGCCACGGTGTGGCCGCCATCGACGACGTGAAATCATGACTGGCGCGCCGATGGTGCTCGTACCGGCGAGCGACCCGTTCTCGCCCCGGAAACCCCCCGGGATCTAACCATCGTGCCATCGAGAACCGTCCGTACGTGGCTGTGACGGACTTTCCGAGGCGGCGATGGTTGCCGACCGTATGCGAACGACGCGACAGGAAGACCGTTTCAGGACGACGTTCGCAAGAGAGCCCACGTCCGGACCGCGTATTGTTATGCGGTCCCTGAAAGCTGAAAAAGGGAGACGGAAGCGACTTCGTGTCACCCCTACGGTCGCACGAACGTGAGTATCCGCCTCGAAACCGAGAATTCAAAAGCCGAATTGAATGGAAAATAGCGGCGGCCGGACCGCCCGAACACACGGAACTCGGTATCGGAAAAATCGGTGGCCGTTCTCAACAGTCGTCGTCGCTCGACTCGTCGGCTTCCGAGTCCGACTCGGAACTGCTCGACATCTGCCCGCTCCCGTCGTCCGACCCACCGGAACCGTCATCGGTGGTGTCGTCCGACTCGTCGCCGCCGGACCCGTCAGTACCGTCGTCAGACGTGGTTTCCTCGCTGGTGGTCGTCGTCTCACCGTCGTCCGTCGAGGTGGTTTTCTCTTCGGTAGTGGTCTCCTCTTCCGTCGTTGTGGTCCCTTCTGTCGTCTCGTCCTCGGGCGTCGTTGTTTCCTCTTCGGTGGTCGTCTCGTCCTCTGTCGTCTCGTCGCCCGCACCGTCGTCACCGTCGCCGCCACTGCTACCACTGTCACCGCCGCCACCACTGCCGAACAGGTCGTCTCCGCTGTTGGCCACTTCGTTGCCGTCTGAATCGAGGAGCGCGATGACGTCGTTACCGTCGGTGTCGATGACCTTCTCGTCGAACGGGTCTTCGACGACGACGCCGTCGTCGGGAGTCTCCCCCGCGCCGGATGCTATCTTTATCGTGTCCCGCGCTTGGACGCTCGTTCCGCTCGGGATGGTTCCTTTCTCGCCCGACCCGTCGCTCCCGTACTCGAAGTCGACGGTCCAACCGGAGAGGTCGACTTCCGCGGTGGTCATGTTAACGAACACGATGTATTCGCCCGTCGAAGATACCTCCAGCACTTGAAACTCCGGGGTGTCGCTTTCCTGCCCGAACGCCTGCGGTGCGCCCACCCCGATGGCGAGCGTTGCTCCGATACCGGTGAGAACTTTTCTCCGAGTGTGCTCCATGATACATCCAGTACAACACAAAATGTAGTCTTAAAATGTGTTGGCGGAACGGATTCATGTTTGTAACAATACCTAATAAATACGTAATTGGCAGTATTATTTAGTAGCACGAGGGAAACTCGTTCGAGTCATCGACAATCACAGTCCGAACTCGCTATACGCAGTGATGTGACGGTGGGACCTCTCTTCGGAAGAACACTTCTATGTGACCGGTTGTCATAGTCATCACGGCGGTGACTGGTATCGTATCCGGGAATTAGGGGAAAAACCCACTATCCGATGCATTCAGTGAATGGAAAGATAATACATCAATCTTACTTTCAGATAGGATCGAAAACCCGGATTCGTTTTTCAATAGTTCCGAAATAGGGGCGGTTCGCGAGCAATTCGGCGTTCCCAGCCGAGACGATTCTCACCGCTCTTCGAATCAGCGTGTCGGGAAACGAAAACATGCCCAGGGAGGGCACGGAACACGAAGTTTCGAATTCCGCTTTAATAGTATAAGTCAACGCCCGATTTCGGCCTCGACCCGCCATCGATCGTCCTCCGAGTAGTACGCGCCACCAGATGCGCCACCGTTCGGGAGGTGATCCGGACGCTCGGGACAGCCGTACCGGTGACCCACTTCGAGGTCCTCGGGGGTGCGGTGCAGCGAGCCCAGCAGGTCGAACAGCGGAACTCGTTCTTGCGTTCAACTGACCGCGTGCAAGGTGAGGCCGGGTAGTCGAGAACGCTCATTCGGAATCATCCTCCGAGCCGTAACGGTGGGTGTAGATCGTGCCCACCTATGTCGAGTGGCCGTACTTCTGGTGGTGTTGAGCGGCAATTCCCATCCCGTTTTTCGCGTCGCCACCGAAGTCACAGCCGTACTGGCAAGTGACGAAGTGTATCAGGCTTCACCTCCATCGACTGCGAGTCCGACTTCTTCGATGCGTTGGAAACATCCGGATATAAAAGAGATCTCCACATGGGGGGAGGACACAACCTTGATCCGGCGATTTGGAGAGTATGTACTGTCCCTATTAGCTTCGCTACTTGCTGCTAGTATCGTTGTGTTCCCCTTCGAGGGAAGTCCAGAACCAGGGAATGTACTGAGGCTGGTTTGGGTCGTTGTATTTTTTACAGTGTTTATACTGCTCATGGCGCGTGACGACCTCGTGGCGACCTGGGACTATTTCCGCCGCGGTGATTGGGATATTCGGATCGCAAATCAGAGTGGGTCATGCCGTCACTAGAACGGGCTGGGCGTGTACTACTGGCAGAACATCTTTTTAGTGCTCTGTGTACAATGTACACGTATGAGCTCGAGCAAACGCGTGCACTTTCGCGCACCCGAGCGACTCATCGAACAAGCCGACGTCCTCGCCGTTGCAGAAGACAAAAACCGAACTGACGTCCTTGTCGACGCTCTCCGCGACTACCTCATGGACGCGAGCGACAAAGAACGTGTTCAGCAATCGATCGCGAACGCCTACTACGAAGACCGACTCACGTTCGACCAGGTAAAGGCGATCGTGGGCACCGAGGCCGCTCAGAATTTCCGGGTGCTCAAACACCAGCTGAATGACGACAGCCTTAGCGACGATCTCGCTGCCGCTCTCGACGAATGAAACTCGTCGCAGATACATCCGGCCTCGTAAGTCTCGCTGCCACGACGGATGCCCGTCGACTCGCGCTTCCGCTCTTCCTCGACGGGTATGACGTTGCCGTCCCACACCACGTTATCGATGAACTGGAAACCATCGCCCAGTATTCGGATGCTCACGCGCAGGCTGCACAAGCGATCCTTGACGAACAGGATAAGATTCTGATCCGTGATAGTGTACTGGACCCGGAGTTTCCGCTCGACGACGGTGAAAACGCGGCCATTCAGCTTACCAAGGAGATCGGTGCCGCGTTTTTCTACTGTGACGAGTACAGCCAACTCGCGCTTATTCATGCCTCGCTTGCCGAGCCACAGCTCGTGACAACCCCGCGTGTGCTCAAAGCACTCGTCGTGCACGGCGATCTCACGAACACCGAGGCGAAAGAGCTCCTCGAGCAGATCAGTCAGGTTCGAAGCTGGGAGACGAACGCGTACGTCCAGCAGGCCGAACAATTGTTTGAGTGAGCGGCCTCAGCATTCATCGTCGCGACAGCCGCTTCGCGTGTCGTCGACGGGCAAGAACTCGGGAATCCCAGAACGGGGGTGACAACGGGAACGGTCTTCCCGGTGGAACCACATAATCACGGTGAATTCCATCCGAATTCGCACGAGCGAAGGCAACGAGTGGCGCTATGACGCTCGAGAAATCGCCCTGATTAGACGGCCAAGCTATACCGGTCGGGACCGTAGCACTAGGCTGGGAATGACCTTCGCGACGATCGATCTCGAGATCGGGAAAGAGGACGCACACGAGATTATCAGTGAATCGGTGGACGGGCTTCGAGTGAAATCGGTGAACGGCTCGATCGAATATCGAAACACTGGGGGAATGTTACTTGCGATCCTCTCAAACGCCGATGGGAGAAACGGAGTGAACGCAACACTCCGGTACCAGACCTCCGTGATCGCTCCGTTTCTCGCCCATGGTCGAGTGAAAGCACGAGAGATCAGAACAGCGGTTGAGGACTACCGCACACCCAATAAGCACTGAACCGCATATTTTTGCACACCTCGCCTAGAAACCTAGTTTCATCGGGTAACTGAAACAGTAGTCAGATATAAAGAGCGTCGTGAACCGTCCGATCAGCTCAATCGAAGCAGTGACGAGTTACTCGCGATCGACTCGATTTGCACACGGAACTCGCGATAGATGTGTGCAATTTCGCGGATTCGTTTCTCGTCTTCTACAACCCCAAGGGGGGTGTGGGGATGCGATAGGGGAACCACCTCATAATAAGTGGAGTAGGCCAACCCCGATACCCTTGTCTCGATCTGTGTACAGTTCGTGGTGCTGATCTACCTAATTATGGTTTGGCTCTGTCCCGTGTCGGGACCAAAGCTGCCATCCCGAGCCAAGCACAATAAGCGAGAAGCAAATAAGAGCAATAACTGCCCAGATATCTCCTTTGCCGATGGTGATTCTATACGCCTGTATAACCGCCGCGATACTGATTGAGACGATGATAAATAGCAGTCGGCGCTGAGATTCGCCGGACATTCTTACTCTAATACTACTACTGACATACATATATATCTACCTCAGTAAAACAATATACACACGCTCTCAGTTCAGCATGAATCCAATTTTCTGCCGCCTGATCTCATAAGCAGTAACAGACCCTCCTCGGGTATCCTTGAGCCGATCACTGTACATTTCGTGGTACATATTTAGCGTATCAACTGCCGTTGATTTGGATGATCGAATTCGGCTGCTCCGAACAACCGGAGGAAAAGTAGTCTGCGTTCTGAGAGTTCGGTGCGTTTGGCACTGTCTAGATAAGGACGAGCAGGTTGAAGAGCTAGTGATTGATGCTACTCTCAAACCTGCTCAAAAAGAGTTTAGAGACGGCTACGCTTGAATGTTGGGAGCGTGAGCGGACGGCGACGCCCTAATGGGCGTCGCCGTCCGGCTCCACGCGACCGGTTGTTCACTCAGGGAAACAAAAGGAATTCTCGCACTCCTCGGCGTAAAACGGTCGCATCAAGCAATTTTCCACTGGGTTCATCGAGTATCTGACAGCGTCTCCGACCCGCCGTCGTTCACGAGAGCAAAGCTCTCGTGTGCCAACCAGAACGCATAGCGTTCTGGTGACGGCATCGCCGACGCGGGTCGCGGTTGACGAAACCGCTGTCAAAATCAATGGCGAGTGGTCTTGGGTGTACGCTGCAATAGACACCGACACAAAGCTGCTACTCGGTATCGAAGTGTTTGATCGGCATGGCACTGATCAAGCGGCTGCGTTTCTAGCTGACTTGGCCGAGAAACACGATCTCTCGGACGTCACCAGAAATCTTTGATTTCTGGTTGGCAGACGAGACGTGAAGCGTCTCGTCAATGCTGTGTTTCTCGTTGATGGCTACGGCTATCGGACTGCCCTCTTTCGAATTGGGTTGAGCGGTCAGCTCAACTATACAGAACGAAACCTGATCGAAAAGTGGTTTCACACGCTCAAGCAACGGATCGACCGCTTCCATACCTCGTGGGTGGGCAGTCAGCCGAGCGTCCAACGGTGGCTTGAACAGTTTGTACATTACTATAACCATCAACGACCGCATCAATCGCTCAACAACCGAACACCTGTCGAAGAGGAGCTAAACTAGACAGTGCCGCTGTTCGTTTCTTGTCAGTCTTGTTGAATACTGTGATGTCACCGGGATTTCCACCGAAGATTCCAGTACAACCGGTGAGTAGCGATAATGCAACAGTAGCGCTCCCACCCATGGCTGTTCGTCGCGTTACGTTGGAGGTGGCTAGCATCCGACTATTCTGTGAGTCCAGGGTTTGATTTTGATTATTTTCCACGCTAAGTTGTCGTACTGAAGAAAGAAAAAATTACTAAATAGGTATGTGCTGACACTATGTCAAACGATTGTACGCGGTTACGGAAACTGCGAGTAAGACGCAAACGGCCGCAATAACTAATGGGATGGAACCATCCGACGATTGGAAGTCCCAACCGAAGAGCAACCATCCGACGACTGCTACTAAGAAGACCGCGGCACCGATGTACTGCATCGCCGTCGATTCTGATCGACCAGCACCGGGCATTATCCATCCACCTTGTTCGTCGTTTTATGTTTGAACATCTTATATTCTTCTACATATCTACAGAATAAAAAAACCCTTCCCTTTAACCCAACATCACTTCTGAACAAAAAAGTGCGTGTAGCGGCGTTTTCACGCACAGATGCAACATCCACAACCGCATCCACCGCCACAGCCAATGATACAGCAGCCACAGCCGCAACCTGGTTCTGTCCCGAGGCAAATGCTACAGCCACAGCCACAATCCGTGCAACAGCTGAGACCACAGCAACCACACTCACAGGACGTTCCTTGCGTAGTTACGGATTGATGTAGATCCTCTGATTCAGTTGTTGGCGACTCTACATACCGATTCCAGTAAGGGACACTCGAGATACCAACTACGTTCTCCAGCGGTGCATGATCATTGCCTATCGACTCAACGAGTTTCGGACTGATCGTTTCTAGACGAGTCGCCATCTGGCCATACAGTACCTCCATCTTTTGGTTGCTATTCTCTGAGTAGTACTGTTGGAGGCCGCGCATTCCTGCGATGTATGCGTTGAGATGGGTCGATAGATCCTCTTCTCTCTCGCTTTCGAACTTCAGAAAGTCAACCGTCTTCTCCGGCAGGTCGTGTGAGACTTGCCCCGACAATGTGGATTCAACGCTCGGGTCCCCATCGACAGTCATGGGACCGTGACCGAGATTGAAACTGAACCCGAATCGAGATTGGTCATCAATGACACCATGCCGAATCAGTTCACCGGTGTCGGAGGAATCGGGCCCGCTTTGCTGAAATGCGCTAGCGAGATTAGCATTGGGAGATTCCGGAACAACATCGACTTCGGCTCGCTGAATAAGCAACGAGTCCACATCGTGGAGTGTTGTGTGATCTCTCGCTTCCATCTTCGCTGGCTTCTTCTTTGTTTGAGTCGTGACCATTTCGTCATCGCGCCAGGTCTCTTGCCTAACGAGCTCTGGTTCGCGTTCGACAGTAACGTCAAATCCGTCACCGTCGGGTCGAATTCTGGCGACACGTGCTTGTAGACCGCTTGGCGGCCTATTTTCAAACGATTTCGGTTCGCTCGCGCCTGCGACTACACCAACTGGGGCAGCCAATGGGACCGCCGCCGCAGACATCGCTTTCGCGAAGCTTCGGCGAGATGTGTTATTTTTGGCCTTTTGAGAATTTTGGGTCTCGTGGTTCTCGTGATCACAATCTTCGCTTTGCTGTTGCCATTGCGCATAGTCGTTGGCGAGCGAACAGAAATCACGGACACCAACTATCCGTATTAGCTTCGGGAGTGCGCGGACGCCTTTTCGACAGCTGCTTCCATCGACGAGATAGAAATCTTCAGACCATCCATTCGGGTGGAAACGTTCTAGCAACTCGTCTGCTTCCGGGTCGCTTAGCGCAACGAGTCGAAGAGGTTTGTCGGCGTATGCCCGTACTTTATACGCCAACTCGTTGCACATTTCGTATTTTGCATCGTAAAGGAGAACCGGTGTCGTTGCGTAATGACTGTTGACTTTCGTTCCGTCGTAAGTCTGCCGTTTACTGTCTGACATACAAACTATAAACACAACCAGAAATTAATAAAATCAATTATTGAGTATTTCTGCATATATTGATTTTTTCGTCACGTAGCGATTTTATATATCTTCTAATATTACTATCCTATTATAATTGTGGGTGCACTATAGAAGTGAGCTCGAGATTCTGAGTGTGAATTCTTGAGTAATAGCACCATCGATGGGAATAGGAAATTTCTCTGCTTACTGGTGGTGTAATTGTTAGATTGGGACATTATCTTTCCGACAGCTGAACTTCACTAGAGATTTGGTGTGTCAACATCTGCTTAGTGCAAAATGGGGTAGTGATACCAGAGTTCTCTATTGAATAAAAGTTGTCGTGAATAAGTTCCCCTCGGAAATTCCATGCCCACCCTTTAACCCTCATTTTTCGGAACCATCGCGTATGACCGCTGACCCGGCTGGCTCTATCGAGAGATTGCGCGATCGCGTCGAAATATCCGACACGATTACCCCACAAGATCGAGAGAACATTCTCGCATTCAGCGACTGAATGGCCTTACTCCGAAGCGAATACTCTGATCAACGCCACGAGAAACTGCTCGGTCACGTCACTCGAATGGCCGAACAAATCGAGAATATCAACGATGCGCTCGACGATCGAAAGAAAGCCGAGGATGTCGTCCGCTGGATCAACCGCAACTACGACAACGAAGAGACGAACAAGGACTACCGAATCGCGTTTCGCGTGTTCGCCAAGCGTGTCACCGACGGTGATGATACACCGGACAGCATCGATTGGATTCCGTCCGGCTACTCGAACAACTATGATCCGGCACCGAACCCGAAGAACATGCTCCGGTGGGATGCCGACGTCGAGACCGGCAGCGCTCCCACGCTTCACGCGGGTTCGTGAATCACACGCGTAGCATCGGTGTACATAGTCTTCGTCGTCTCCGAAGACGCGACAGAAGTGAGAGGAAACGTGGGCGCCACAGTGAAGACACTGATTTTTGTCCCGGTCGGGAACAAGTCGTGACGCCATCTAGAACTCACCCCTCTGTTTCTGGATTGGAAACGAAGGGTTCAGTAGCTGTGGCTGGCTTGTAGGTGAGAATTGGACGGGAAGTCGCCCTCGTCCTTTGAATTTCAGCTCCGGAACGAATGATAATATGCCCGGGGAGGGCTCCGAACCCTCGATCTCCGCATGTCCCAGATTCGAGACCTGGCGGGGCCTCACGGGCGCATGGGAGGCTTCCAAGGCCTGAGCGCCAAATCTCAGAACCCTATGAGTGCGGCGCTATGTCCAGCTAAGCCACCCGGGCTCGATTACGGATAGGCAACTAGTACTCTTTAAAGTTCCCATCTCAATCGGGGACGAGAGGGGGCCGATGGGTGTCGATTGCCACCGCGTCACGCGATTTTGGAAACGAAATATTCGGCGAGGAACTGTTCGAAAAATCACCCGTTTTGTTCTTGTCGTGTGTACCCGTCGGTTTTAAGATATGCGCATGACCATTCCCCATCATGAACGTTCCGGGAATCGTCCAGTCCAGCCTTGGAGACGAACACGTGGCCGCGAAAGTGTCCCTCGGGGGCGAAGATGTCCTCTACGTGACACCGACGCGGACGCTTATCTATCGCGCCGACGGCCTGTTGAGCGACGAATCCGTCGAGGAGTATCCGCACGACGCGGAGCGAATCAGCGTCTCGGAGGGGCGTCGCAAATCGACCATCACGCTCGATTACGGCATCGACGGCACCGAGACGTTCAAGATTCCCACGAAACGGCTTCACGACGCGCTTCATCCCGTCATCGCAGGCGTCCTGAACGGCGCGGGCGTCACCGACTCGAACGAGCAAGTCCTCCAGACCTACCAGTTCAGCGAATTGACGCTCGTCCTCACGAGCGCACGCGTGGTAAAACACGTCGGCGAGGCGATTTGGGACACGGATTTCGAGCAGTTCCACTTCGCCGACGTCACCGGCCTCGACGTGGAGGAGGGAACCGTTTCCTCACAGATCATCATCGAGGCGGAGGGCCGACCGCAGCGGATCAAAACGCCGAGCGAGCGAACGCGAGAAGTCCGTGAACGGATCGAACAGGGACTCCTCTCCTATCACGACGTGGGAAGCTACGCCGAGTTCGAGCAGACGGTCGTTCCCGACGACCCGGACCCGGAACCCGACGAGAACGTCTCGTTCGCCGAGGACGACGACGTGTTCGGCGGCGGCGTCGAACCCCTCAACGCGAACCCACCGGAACTGGACGACGACGGACAGATTGTCGAGACGCCCTCCGCGGACCCGCTGGGCGGCGAAAGCGAGGCCGAAAAGGTGAACGGAGGAGGGGCGGGAAGCGTCGCCGAGACCGCACCCGTCGAGTCAGCACCTGCCGAATCGGTGACGGCCGATCCCGGAATCGCAGCGGGAGCCGCGGCAGAGGAGACGCACGTCGACGGGTCGAACGCCGACGAACCGACCGGATTCGCGGATTCGGGGTTCGAATCGGCGAGCGAGAACTTGGACGATCCGGTGGAAGCGCAACTCGCCGCGTTGACCGAAACGGTCGAGCGGCAGAACGAACTCCTCGAACGCCAGCAGCGAACGATAGAGCGTCTCATCGAGGAACTCAGCCGCGGCCGATAGGTCGGACGATTTTACTCTCGGCCGGTCACTTTCCGGATACAGGACGACCCGAACGGGCCGAGTTCGCCAGCGTCGAGTTTGATGAAGTGGCCCGTCGAGATGCCGGTTCCACAGCGCCGGCAGGTGAAGTCGCCCTCCTTGGTCACGACTTGGCTTTCGAAGCGGACGAACCCGCCGCCCGTGGGTCGAACGATTCCGTTTTCGCGCTCGATGACGCCGCGTTTTTCCGCCTCGTCGAGAATCGTCCGCGTCGTCGTCGGGTCGGTCGTGATGGTTTCGATCCGGTCCACCGCCTCCGCGACCGATAGTTCCGGATGTTCGATCTTGCTCAGCAGTTCGACCCCCATCGCCACGGGGTCGTCGTCCGATTCCATCGTCTACGAATTCGAGCGAAGCGGATTAAACGTTCCGCGCTCGGGTGGAAAGAACTTAGCCCTTCCCCTGACTACCGTCGGTCGAATGGAGTTCGCCGGGAATCGACGACAGGCGGCGGGTATCGGGGTGGTCGCGATGGTCGTCGTCGCCGGCGTCCTCCTCTCGCCGGAGTTCGTCCTGAAGCAGGTTCGGCACGTGACCCATAACCCGCTCCTCGCCTCGGGACTGTTCCTCGCCGTCTATCTCGTCCGGCCGCTGTTCGCGTGGCCGACCACGGTCGTCGCCGTCGCCGTCGGCTACGTGTACGGGCCGGTCGTCGGATTTCCGGTCGCGCTCGGCGGAACCGTGATGAGCGCGTATCTCCCCTTCGCGGCGGCGCGATACTTCCGCATCGACTCGGGGCTGTTCGGCCGTCTGGGGGACTCCGGCGAGCGGTTTTTCGACGCGACCGGCGACCTTCGCGGTATGGTCGCCTCGCGTCTCATGCCCGCCCCCTCCGACGCGGTGTCCGCCGCCGCCGGACTGTCGAACGTCCCGGTTCGCTCGTTTCTCCTCGGCACGGCTATCGGCGAAGTTCCGTGGATGGTCGTCGCCGTGCTCGCCGGAAGTTCGCTCGACACGCTCTCGGTGGACGAAATCGGGGAGAACTGGCTCGTCGTGGCCGTCGTCGGTATCGGCGGACTCTTCCTCTTGGCCGGTCCCGCGTACCGATACGTCACCGACGACTAGTAGAACGTGTCCGCACAGTCGTAGACGACGCCGTGTTGCGGACAGACGTACTTGCAGTGACGGTGGAACATCGACGCACCGCACAGCGGACAGGGCCGTCCCTTCGGCGTCTCCTCCATAGTCGTGTAACGATTTCCCACCCGTATCACGTTTTCCGTCTGTGCGAAGAGGGCCGAATTCGACATCGTCCTTGCACTCCAGTTATGGAACGCATCCCGAGTTTGGAAAAGATTTGGAAGAGAGTGGGTGGGAATCGGGAGAGACCGGGTGAGAGTTCGAAAAACGACTATTTAATACGGAGGGCTCGATTCGGATATGCACTCAAAACGCATACTCGTACTGGCGGTCGTATTGACGATTTGTGCCGTTCCAGTGACGGTAAGCGCGGCGGCCAACGACGTTTCGAACGCGCCACTCGCACAGCAGGAAACGACAACGACGACGGACACCATGGGTAACGGAACGATGAACGACTCCATGACAACGACGACGGATTCGATGGGAGACGACGAGATGACCACGACGGGTACGATGGGCGATGACGAAATGACGACCACCGATTCCATGGACGACGGGACGACCGACGGGGAGATGACCACGACGGACACGATGGACGACGAAACGATGACCGACGACCAGATGACTGATGACGGGACGACCGACGACACGAACGACGGCGGGAGCGGAAACTCGGACACGTCCCTCCCCGGATTCGGCATCGGCGTCGCGTTGGTCGCACTCGTCGCTGGCGCGCTGTTCGTCGCACGGAACCGGTGAACCATGACAGCCGACCAACCATCCGCGTACTCGCTCGTGGACGTGGCGACCGACGGAGCGATCGCCCTCCTCGCCGGCGTCGCCGCCGTCGCCGGTTCGTACGCCGTGGTCGGCTTCACCCCCTCGTTCGTCGTCGCGCCGGTCAGCGCGTTCGTGGTCGAAACCACGCCCAGCGCGGTCATCGCGTGGTCGATACAGACGCTCGGCGACCTCGGCGACCAACTCGGGTTCCTGCTGGCGCTCGTCCTGACGACCCTCCTGTTCGCGGTGACCGCGGCAGTCGGCACGCGGATAGCGGACGCCGCGGACGTTCCCGCCGCGCCGGTCGCCGGCCTCCTCTGTGTCGCACCCGCGTTAGCGTTGACCGGCGCACCCGTTTCCGCGCTGGCCGCCGGAGCGGGTGCCGGAATCGTCGTCGCGGCGGCCCGATTCCGTTCGAGCACGGAGGAGCCGGTGTCCGAAACGCGACGGAGCCTCCTCCGAGCCCTCGTCGGAGCGGTCGCGGTCGGCGGCGTCGGCGGTGCGCTCGGTGCCGGACGCGGCGATGACACGCCGAAACGAACCGGTCCGGTGAGCGGGGACGTCCAGTCGCTCCTCGACGAGGCCGACGCGAAATCGCTCGCCATCGGCGGACTCGAAGGGTTGGTGAGCTCGGAGTTCTATCAGGTGGACATCAACAGCGTTGACCCGGTGGTGTCAGCGGACGACTGGGAACTCACGGTGACGGGAGCAGTCGAGGAGGAGTTGCACTTCACCCTCGACGACCTGAAATCGATGTCCGAAGAACACCGGTTCATCACCCTCCGCTGTGTCGGCGAGTCGCTGAACGGCAAGAAGATGGACAACGCACTCTGGACGGGTGTCCCGATTTCGGCGCTGTTCGAAGGAACGGCGATGCCCGACGAGTGCTGTGTCATGTTCCGCGCCGCGGACGACTACTACGAGGAGTTCCCCCTCGCGGCGCTCGAAGACGGCTTTCTGGCCTACGAGATGAACGGGAACCCGCTCCCGCGGTCCCACGGCCATCCCGTTCGGGCGCTGATTCCCGGCCACTGGGGCGAAATCAACGTCAAGTGGCTCTCGGAAATCGAAGTGCTGGAGCAAGAAGCCGACGGCTACTGGGAGAAACGCGGGTGGCACGGCACCGGGCCGGTCAACACCGTCGCCAAACTCCACGCCGTCAATCATCTGGACGGCGGGCGGGTGCAAGTCGGCGGGCACGCTTACGCCGGCACACGCGGCATCGAACGCGTCGAAGTGTCCACCGACGGCGGGGGGTCGTGGACCGACGCGAAGCTCTCCGAGCCGCTTCCGGGAACGGACGTGTGGCGGCAGTGGGAACACACCTACGAAGCGTCGGGGGCACACGACGTCGTCGTTCGCGCGACGGATGGACGGGGGAACCTGCAGTCGAAGGCCGAAGCGAACGCCTATCCGAACGGGGCGACGGGGTGGGTTTCGGAGCGTATCGAGCCGTAGATATATCTGGCTGCATGACTCCCAACCAAGTGACCGTTCGATGGACAAGGCGCTCTGGTACCTACTCACGGCGACACGTGGCGGTGAGAACCGCGCACGCATCATTCGCGCCCTCTCGGAGCGCCCACGGAACGCGAATCAACTGGCGGAATCGCTCGGCGTGGAGTACAAGACGGTTCGACACCACCTCGACATGCTCGTCGATCACGGCGTCGTCGAACCCGGAGACAACGCGTACGGAAAGCTCTACTTTCTCACCGACCGGTTCGAACACCATCGGGACGCGTTCGAGGAGATAATGGAACAGATAGAATGAACTCGATACAAATCGCAAGCGGGCTCGCGGTCGTGAACATCCTCCTACTGGCAGTGTTGGTCGCCGTGTGGGTACGAAGCTATCTGAAGTTCCGAACCTCGCTCGTCCTCGGCCTGCTGGCCTTCGCCCTCGTGATGCTCGCCGAAAACGCCGTCGCCATCTACTACTTCTTCGGCATGAAGATGTTCTACTCCGGCGACCCCGCGGTACAGCAGGCCGTGTTGGTTCTCCGCGCGCTCCAACTCGTCGCGCTCGTGTTCCTGACGTGGGTGACGGTGAAGTAGCGGGAAACGTAAAATAGGAGAAGAGAAAGCGGGAGAGAGAGGCGGGAAAGCGGAAAACGGACTATTTCCTTCGGAAGCTATTTACGAACACTCGCTCCAGCCACAGGACTCGCAGGTCTTGCAGCCTTCCGAGAAGTACAGCGAGAGCGACCCGCACTCGGGACATTCGGGGCTTTCGCCCGCGTCGATGAGCGACTGCGAGGCGTCCGTTTCGGTCCCCATCTCCACCGCACCGCCGTCGGGTTCGGTTTCGTCCGCCGTCTCTTCGAGCGTCTGCTGTTGCGGGTAGGCCTTCTCGATTTCGCCGTCGAGGTAGCGCCGCATTGCGACGCCGATGGCGTCCGGGATGGAGTTAATCTGTTCGCCCTTGTCCCACGCAACCTTGGGACTGCGGATGCCCTGCAGGTCGGAGGCGATTTCGTTCGGGTCCACGCCGCTGCGGAGCGCGTAGCTGATGACCTTCGCCAACGCTTCGGTGAAGGAGTTGGTGAAGCCGCCGGAGTTGCCGATGGTGGCGAACAACTCGAACGGTTCGCCGTTCTCGTCCTCGTTGATGTTGATGTACATCTTGCCGTAGCCGGTGTCCACGCGCTGGGTCACGCCGTGGAGGACGTCCGGCCGGGGACGTTCCTGGGCGTACGCGCCGCCGGTGACGCCCCCGTCGAACAAGTCGTCGAGTTCGGTACCGAGCGCGGCCCGAACCTCCTCGTTCTCGATGAAGCCTTCGACGCCGCCGAAGACCTCCTCTATCTGCGTCACGATGGTTTCGGCCGCTTCCTCCTCGTCGGCGAACTCGGCGTTGTCGGCGCGCGTGGTGAGTACCTGCTTCGAGCGCGTGCCGTCGCGGTAGACCGTAACGCCCTTGCCGCCGTGGTCGTAGATGTAGCGGTACACCTCGTCCATGTCCTCCTTGCTGGCGGAGTTCGGGAAGTTGCAGGTCTTCGAGATGGCCGAGTCGACGCCCTTCTGGCAGGCACACTGGACCGCGGCGTGTTGCTTGCCGGTCAGGTCGCCCGTCACGACGAACAGTTCGCCGATGGCGTCCGGGACGGTTTCCAGCCCTTCGACGCCGGAGAACCGGTTGTTCGCCATCTGCGTCTGGGCCTCCTCCTTCACCGCGTCCACGTCGATGTCGTTTGCCTCCAGCGTGCGGAGGAAGTAGTCGTCGAACTCGACGAGCATCTCGTCGCCCTGCACGTCGTCGGAGACGTTCTTGTAGTAGGCGACGTTGTAAATCGGCTCACAGCCGCCCGTGGTGTTGCCGACCATCGAGGTGGTGCCCGTCGGCGCGATGGTGGTCGTGTTGTGGTTGCGGACCGGGAAGCCGTCCTTCCACTTCTCGGCGTCGAGGCCGGTCTGGCCCTCGAACCACTCGGCGTACTCGGTCGGGTTCGCGTACTTCGAGTCCTCCCAGTCGTTGAACGAGCCACGCGCTTCCGCGAGTTCGTGGGACGCCCACTTGGACTCGTGATTGATGTGGGTCATCAACTGCTTGGCGATCTCGTTGCCCTCCTCGGAGCCGTACCGGACGCCGAGTTGGATGTAGAGTTGGGCCAGCCCCATGACGCCGAGTCCGATCTTCCGCATGTCCCGGACCTTCCGTTCTATCTTCTCGACCGGGAAGTCGGACATCGTGACGACGTTTTCGAGGAATCGAGTGCCGTACTCGATGCGGTGGTCGAACTCGTCCCAGTCGATTCCCTCGCGAAGGAAGGCGTCGACGGCTTCCGAGCGCGAACCGTAGTCGTCGCCGTTGTTCTCGTACCAGACGCGCCAGTCGGGCGCGTCGACGTCGGCGAGCGTCGAGAGGTTGATGTGGCCGAGGTTGCAGGCCTCGTACTCTTCGAGCGGCTGTTCACCGCACGGGTTCGTCGCCAAAATCCGGTGGTCCGGATGTTTCTCGACGTCGAAGGAGTGCTCCTTGTTCACCCGTTCGAGGTAGATGATTCCCGGTTCGCCGTTCTCCCACGCGCCCTCCACGATGCGGTCCCAGAGGACCGTCGCGGGGATGGAAAGAACCTCGCCCGGCGTGACGTAATCGCCGAGGCCGAACATGTCGTACATCTCCTCGGTGTGTTCGGTGGCGACGTGCGGTTCTTCGGTGCGCGGGTTGGTGAAGACGAACTCCTCGTCGTTGTACAGCGCCTCCATGAAGTCGTCCGTCACGCCGACGGAGATGTTGAAGTTCGAGAGGTGACCCTCGGCGGCGTTCCGGAGGTGTTTCGGGACGCGGCCGTCGTCGTCGATGAGTTCGCGGGCCTCCCCCAGCGCGTCCTTGAACGACGTGTGCGTGTAGTCGTCGGGGTCGTTCAGGCGGAGCGTGTTGGCGAGGCTCACGTCCTTGTTCTTCGAGTGGATGAACTGGATGACGTCCGGATGCGAGACGCGCATGACGCCCATCTGTGCGCCGCGCCGGGCACCGCCCTGCGCGATGGTCTCGCACATCTGGTCGTAGGTGCGCATGAACGTGATGGGGCCGGACGCGATGCCGCCCGTCGAACCCACCGCATCGCCGTACGGTCGGAGTCGCCAGAAGGCATAGCCCATGCCGCCGCCGGACTGGAACACCTCGGCGGCCTCCTTGGCCGTCTGGTGGATGTTCGTGATGTCGTCGTCGGGCGAGTCGACGAAACACGCCGAAAGCTGTTGCAGTTCGTCGCCCGCGTTCATCAGCGTCGGCGAGTTGGGGACGAACGAGAGCTGTCCCATCAGTTCGTCGAACTCGTCCCGGACGGACTCCACGTGTTCGCGGATGTCGTCGGGGAGTTCGGGAACGACCGTCTCGTAGGCGAACTTGTTGACGTTGTAGACGGAAAGCGTCGTCTCCGCGTCATCCTCCGCCGTCGTCCCTTTGCCGAACACCTCGGCCGCGAGTTCGTCGCGCCGCGGGTGGCCGGGTTTCAGCTGTTCCGGCGTGACGGTGAGCGAGACGCCCTGCTTTTCGGCCTCGTAGACGGCCTCCGCGAGCGCGATGTTCTTCGCGACGCGCGGGAACAGGTCGTCTTGGGATTCGACGAGGTTGCCGTCCGCATCCTTCCGGAGATACCGGGCCGGGAGGATGTTGTTGTAGGCGTTGCCCGTCATCCGGTCTTCGAGGGTGTCGCCCTCGGTTCGTTTCACCGGGAGGGTTACGTCGTCGGCGTCCGCCTCGTGCGCGCCGCTCATGTGTGCGCCACCACCGTTCGTTCGCTACTCTGCACGTCGATTCGCTCTTGATTTCTCACGTAGACCCGTTTCATTCGTGACGAAGAATCCATTTACCCCAACCCCAATTAAGTTTACTTTCTTTATTTCAAGTGTGGTTGAATAGTGATGCCTCTGCGTATTTTCTTCGGCCTATCTCTTAGTAAGACGCGGAGGAATATAAGAGTGTTCAGACCGGAGCGAAAGTGACCGGAAAGCCGATATTTCTTGCAGTAATGACGTATTACTTCGCTTCCTTCATGCGATTTTGTCCGCATGAAAAACGACACTACCGATACGTTTACCAATCAGTAGGGATTCATTTCTCGCATGCTACCCCTCGCCATCGAACCCGTCGGAATCGTGGCGGCCGTCGTCGCCGTCATCCTGCTCGTCATGGCCATCCGTTTCGCCATCAGCGTCCTCTTTCGCATCGCCATCGTCGGCGTCCTCGTCGTCGCCGCGCTCTACGGCGCGGGCGTCCTGACGATATAGGGCGCGAGGAAGTTCGCGATCAACTCCCGCCCGCACGCCGTGAGAACGCTCTCGGGGTGGAACTGCACGCATTCGATGGGGTACTCTCGATGGCGGATTCCCATCACGAGGTCCGTCCCGTCGTGGGTCGTCGTCGCGCTCACCTCGAACGGGTCGGGAACGCTCGTCGTGACGAGCGAGTGGTACCGTCCGGCCTGAAAGCCCTGCTCGATTCCCTCGAAAACCCCTTCTCCGTCGTGTTCGACCGGAAACGCCTTCCCGTGGACCGGTTCCGGTGCGCGCCCGATTTCGCCGCCGTACTCGTGAATCGCGGCTTCCAACCCGAGACACACGCCGAGCGTCGGTATCTCGGGGGAGAGTTCGCGGAGCACGGCCGCCGTGACGCCGACGTCGCGCTCGTTCGCCGGATGGCCCGGCCCCGGACTGATGACTATCGCGTCGGGGTCGAAGTCGCGGATGTCGTCCAACGAGGCCGTGTTTTTCACGACGGTCGTCTCGAACTCCTCGCCGCTCGCCCGGAGCGCGTCCTCGGTGTACTCCACGAGGTTGTAGGTAAACGAGTCGTAGTTGTCCACGAACAGCACGCGGATCATTTCGACACCTCCGCGAGTTCCGTCTCCGGCGGTCGTTCGAGCGCCTCCAGCGCGGCGAGCACGCCGCCCATCTTCTGTTCCGTCTCCTCGAACTCGGCGGTGGGGTCGCTGTCGGCGACGATACCCGCCCCCGCTTGCACCGTGATTTCGTCCGTCGTTCCGTGCGAAATCGTCGCCGTCCTGATGGCGATGGCGAAGTCGGCGTCGCCCGTCCACGACACGTAGCCGACGCCGCCGCCGTAGACGCCCCGAGGCGTCCGTTCGAGGTCGTCGATTATCTCCATCGCCCGGATTTTGGGCGCGCCGGTCAGCGTTCCCGCCGGGAACGACGCCCGGACCGCATCGAAGGCGTCGCGGTCGGCCGCCAGCGTCCCAGTCACGGTACTCTCGATGTGTTGAACGTGGCTGTATTTGATGACGTTCATGAACTCCTCGACGCTCACGCTCCCCGATTCCGCGACCCGGCGCACGTCGTTTCGGGCCAAATCCACGAGCATGGCGTGTTCCGACCGCTCCTTCTCGTCGGCGAGCAGTTCGCCCGCGAGTCGGCGGTCCTCCATCGGACTGCCGCCGCGGGAGCAGGTCCCGGCGATGGGGTTCGAGACGATTTCGCCGCCCTGCACCGACACCAGCGTCTCCGGACTCGCGCCGACGATGCTCAAGTCGTCGTGGCCGAGGAGGTACATGTACGGCGAGGGGTTCACGTCCCTGAGCGCCGCGTAGAGCGCTCGCGGGTCGATTCCCGCCTCGACGGTTCGCTTGCGCGAGATGACGCCTTGGTAGATGTCGCCCGCCGCGACGTGTTCGTTCGCCCGCTCCACGGCCGCTTCGTACTCCGCTTGCGGTCCCGCCGTCCCGTCCGTCGGGTCGTAGTCGCCGAACGACGGCGAGTCTGCCGATTCGAGCGCGGCGGCGACCCGCTCGCGTTCCGCGACCAACTCGTCGTAGCGTTCGTCGACGTCGTCGTCCGGCGAGACGAACGGCGTGAACACGAGCGAGAGCGTCTCCTCCGCGTGGTCGAAGACGAGCGTTTTCGTACTCAGGACGAACTGCGCGTCGGGCAGGTCGGTTTCGGGGCGTTCGACGCCCTGTTCGTCCAACCAGAGGTCGTAGACGGCGTTGTAGGCGAGAAATCCGACCAACCCACCACAGAACCCTTCGTCGTTGGGGAACCCACGACGTGGCGCATTCGGGAGCGTCTCGCGGAGCGCGTCGAGGACGTCGCCGTCGGACACGTCGTTCATCCGCCCTTCCTCCCAGTCGTCGTCCAGCGTCGTCACGCGGGTTTCGTCCGGGTCGATGGAAACGACGGCAACGGGGTCGTAGCCGACGAAGGAGTAGCGCGCCCGTCGGTCGTGGTCGGTTTCGGAGCCGCCTCGTCCGGCGTCGAACGCGCCGTAGGGATCGCTGGAGGCGACTTTGTCCGCGCTTTCGAGGAGGTAATCGTACTCGCCGCCGCCGAGCACCGAGTACGCGGTCAGCGGGTCGACGGCCACGTTGAGGTCGGCGGAGACGTGGAGGATGGCACCTTCGTTACTGTTGCCGTCGCTGTCGCCGTTGCTACCGTTCGCAAGTGCGTCGAACTGCTTCCTGTTCATTGGTGAATGGGTGCCTCTCGGCGTCGTTTCGCGTTCGTGACGAAGGATTCGACGGCGGCGTGGTCCTTTCGTCCGCCGCTGGATTCGACGCCGCTCGCGACGTCCACGGCGAAGGGTTCGACCGTCCGAACCGCGTCCGCGACGTTCTCAGGCGTCAAGCCGCCCGCGAGGAGAACCGGCGAGGAGAGCGATTCGGTGAGTTCCCGTGCGCGGTCCCAATCGTGCGTCTCGCCGGTGCCGCCCGTTTCCGCCGCGTCGAGCAACAGCGCGTCGGCCACGCTGTCGTATCGCTCGGGGCGGTCGGTCGCCGCGTCGATGGCACAAACCACGTCCGCATCGGCGTTCGCCGTGAGGTACGCGAGGTCGCCGACGCTGGTTCCGTGAACTTGGACGGCGTCCGGTTCGACGAGTCGGGAGAGTTCGACGGTCCGCTCCGTCGTTTCCGGCATCGTCACGAGGACCGTCGAGACGAACGGCGGGATTTCTCGGGCGAGTTCGGCGGCCCGGGTCGGGGAGATCTCGCGCGGCGAATCGACCGACACGTCCACCAGCAGGCCGATGGCGTCCGCACCGGCGTCGATTGCGGCCGCGAGGTCCTCCTCGTTCGTCAGGCCGCAGATTTTCACGCGCGTCATGCCGAGAGCGCCCCCGTCATGGCGGCAAGTTGCTCGCCCGCGCTTCCCGAGTCGATGGCGTTCCGGGCCCGTTCGACGCCGTCGATGAGCGAATCTGCCCGTCCGGAAACGTAAATCGCGGCCCCGGCGTTCGCCAGCACGATGTCCCGTTTCGCGCCGCCGACGGTTCCCTCCACGATTCCGCGGAGGTCCGCCGCGTTTTCGGACGGCGACCCGCCCGCGACGGCGGACACGTCGTGTTCGCCGACGCCGAGGTCCGCGGGCGAGAGCGTGTACTCCTCGATGGTTCCGTTCTCGACTTCGGCGACCGTCGTTTCGCCGTGAACCGCGATTTCGTCCATGCCGGACCCGTGGACGACGAGCGCGTGGGAAACGTCCATGTGCGAGAGCGCGCGGGCCAGAACGGGCACGAGGTCGGGGTCGTAGACGCCGACGACCTGCGCGTCTGCCCCCGCGGGGTTGGTCAACGGCCCGAGGACGTTGAACACGGTGCGCATGCCGAGTTCCTTCCGCGGGCCGATGACGGCCTTCATGGCGGGGTGGAACACGGGCGCGAGCATGAAGCCGATGCCCTGTTCCTCGATGGCGCGTTCGACCGCTGGCGGTTCGGAGTCGATGACGACGCCGACTTCGTCGAGCACGTCGGCGCTTCCCGAGGAGGAAGAGACCGAGTAGTTGCCGTGCTTCGCCACCGGGACGCCCGCGCCGCTGGCGACGATGGCCGAGGTGGTGGAGACGTTGATGGTGTTGTAGTCGTCGCCGCCGGTTCCGCAGGTATCCACGAGCGGCGTTCGGTCGGGCGAAATCGTCCGCGCCGCCCCGCGCATCCCCTGCGCGAACCCGGCGATTTCGGCCTCCGTTTCGCCCTTGGCGCGCAGGCCGGTGAGGAGCGCGCCGATTTGGGCCTCCGTGGCCCCGTCGAAGACGGCGGACGCCGCCTCCCGTGCTTGTGCTACAGTGAGGTCCTGTCCGTCGGTGACGAGTTCGATGTAATCCTGCATAGTGGGACACCAATGAACGTGTTTGGGTTGTAATGAACACATACGTACATCACCATAAAGGTGTCGTCGGGAGGGGTGTGCGTGAAATCGACAGACAGAACCGCGTTTCGAAACATTCAATTACCCTTGCGGGTAACTCATGAATGCGTTCGAACGAAGCCGACTGGGTTTGTGGTCTAGTTGGTTATGACACCTCCTTGACATGGAGGAGGCCGGCAGTTCAAATCTGCCCAAACCCACTACTTCTGCGCCGAACAACTTCGTGAGGCGCAGGTTCGTTCGTTTGGCAGATTTGAATCAGGGAGTGAAGCGGAGCGAAACGACCGTGGTTCAAATCTGCCCAAACCCATACTTTTCCGCGCTACCAACCGACGAGCGAAGCGAGTCGCGGTAGCGCGGAAAGTCTTCTTTGGGGAGTTTGAACCGGACGAGACGTTCCTGCTCGCTTCACTTCGTTGCGCTCCGCGGGCATGCGTCTCGTCCGGGTTCTACTCTATTCGAACCCGCTTGAAACAGAGGACTAGCAGGAGTGGGCACGCCTTCTTCTAATATAGGAGCGTGATACGCAGGCCGAAACTTTATTTTGATTCACCCGCTTCTTTACACTCACAAAAGTACACATGTCTCAGTCCGTCCACTCCTTACTGGTGTAAGGGCCTCTCAAACCGAGACGCCTGTCAATTCGGCGTTCTCTCGTTTTGCTTCGCATGCCCAATACGGAGGAGTTATTGAATTGAGTATATGTTCTGAAATCAGGAGAAACCAAATCATGAAACAGACGACTAACCAGAATACGCGGAAAAGCGCGACCCTCGACCGGATATTCGATGTGTTTTCTCACCAAAGCCGACGTCGAATCCTCTCGAAACTCGCTACGGACAGTCCGCGTGACGAAGGAGAGTTCGAGGGAAAGAACGAGGAACTGGAACGGTCCCTCATCAGCAACACTCACGTTCACCTCCCAAAGTTGGCCGATGGTGGATTCATCGAATGGAATCGGGAGGAAGGCACCGTCGCGCATGGCCCACGTTTCGAGGAAATTCTACCCCTCCTTGAAACGATAGAAAACCACGAAAACTAATCGTCCTGCGCTCGTTTTCAATCGGAGACTGTTGTCGAACCAACCGAACCCTAAATCGGCATCCGATGGCCGCACGGCCACAGATACATGTACTCGGGGTCTTTGACCGTTATCATCGAGACAGGTTCGTCACAGTACGGACAGTCGTCGATGAGCGTTCGCTTTGCGGTACGCTTTTCTTGGGGAGAATCATTGTCGGACATGCTTCGAGCCTATCGAAGCAAGCAGGGTCGGAGCTTCCATCTCCGGCCGTTTGGCAAAACCCTGTTGCTTCGTCCGACATATCATAGTACGAGGAGTTAATTCTACTGGTCGCGAACGAGCCGGAAAACGACGGGTGTGCGAGTGAACGGCGGAAATCACGGCTCCTACCCCTCGGTGTAGCCGATGTACAACTGCGGGACGATGACGGCCACGAGGATCATGGCGGCACCGCCGACCCACGTGGGGAGGTCAAACCAGTAGTCGTTGATCAGCCGGAGCGCTCCGAGCGTCACCGGGAGAGCGACGAGGATGGCGAACAGGATGACCTTGTTTTCGTGCGAAACCATGTTAGCTCGGAACCGTGGTTCCCTGTCGAACGCTTCGTTTGTGGACTTCGTGCATCAGGCCGCCACCGATGGCACCGAACACGACGGGGTAGACGGCACCGACGAGGACGGCGCTGTACAGGATGTTCGGGCGCATCGGAAGTCCGATGGTGACCACGAAGAGGAAGCTCCCGGCGACGGCAGCGGGGAAGTAGCCGAGGAATATCAGCGCGCCGGAGTAGCCCGTGTGCCAAATGGTACGGCCGTAAGAACCGTGGGCCGCCAGCGCGCCCGCGAGGACGAGGGCCACCGGCGGGACGAGTCGAAGCAGGGAGAGCGACCCACCGGCGTCGCTGATGATGTTCGGCTGGACGGGACCCGAAAGGGAGACGAAGTGGGCGCTGTAGAACAGCCACCCGACGCCCTTCCACGTCGGAACGCTCGCGCCGTGATTCGCGAGGAACTGCGCGAATGTGGGAGGAGTCGAGGACAGTTTTGCGACGAGAAACTCACCGAAGATGGACTGGAGACGACCGGCACCCCAGAGGAACGTGAGGAGGTAGCCGACGAGGAACGCCGGGATTCCGAGCGCTCCCTTCAGGCGAGCGGGATATCGCACCGCGTCGTCTTTGTTTAGGGACGGCATGATTGGATTTTTGTGGTTCGTGGTATCAGCTTTGTGGAAATGATACTGATTCTGAAACATCCCCTTTGCCGCGCTCACGGGGAGGCTACCGTTCGATAACGAGGGTTTCAGGGAACAGGTATGACTCGAAATCCCGTTTCTATACGTCGTTTCGAGACGTCAACGGTCGCGTATCGAAGTGGAAAAGCGGCCGCTAGTGAGTGGGGAGGAAGGGAGAACCCGGCCATCTTACTCGTCCGCTATTTCCGGTGCCTGTTCGCCGGTCGACGGCGTGCGTCGTGCATCGTAGGTGTGCGCTATGGCGACGACGGTGAACGCGACGACGACGAAAAGAGCGAGTCCGATGTCACCGATTCCTGCGAGCGGAGGCACTTCGAGCCACGCCGCGGTAAGGAGTGCAAGTCCGACGCCCGCAATTACGAGGTAACGTTTACACCACGAGATGTCGTCCCGCGTGTTGGTTTCGAGATATGGGTCGAGTTGTTCTGCCGCCGTGGAGAGTTCCACGATACCCCTGTTTTGGTTGTAATCCACGATTCCTGCGTCGTCGAGTTTCGGGAGGTGGGACTGGTAGAGAGCGGTGTAAACCCGTTTTCGTTCGGCCGCCGAAATCGCGCCGACGGTGGTGTCGTTCTCCCACGCGGCGACCTGTTCTGCAAGGTCGCTCAACTGGACGGTTTCCTCCGCCTGTTTCAGATAGTGAAGGGCGTACCGTCGTCGCTGGTTTTTCAGTACGTCGAAGACCATGTCGCGCGAGAGCGGCGTTGCACGTTCGTCGTGCGAACCGTTGGAGTCGAGGATATCCGAGACCTGCTTGGCAACCGTCGAGTCCGAGTCACCCGTTTCGTTATCGATATCGTTGTCACCCGCGCCGGAGGAGTCACCGATTGTGCTCATTACTACGCCACCCCGTGTTCGTAACCCAACATGGATTCAAACATTGCCGGGTTTGTTCTTTGTTATTCACCATTTACCAGCAGTAAACGGGTGGTTACAAACGACGGAAAAAAATTCGCACCTCGTCGCCGTCTGGTGGTAATGGGCAATTACTGGCCGATTCTTCAAGAATTCTCAACGGTGATGCAGGTTCTCGTGAATCCCCAATACGAGGGCCGGAACGACGACGATGAAGATGTGTTCTTCGAGGGGGATACCGATCAGTTCGATGCCCGTTCGAAGCGGAATGGCGAACACGCCGATCGTAAGGGTGTACCAGTCCCAGACGTAGGCCAACGGATACAGAACGAGGATGGTTTTGCCGGCGCGGGGGAGGGCATCCGCTCGAACGAGCAGCCAAAGGGCGAACGCTCCGAACACCAGTTCGCTGACAATATACGTGTAGGGGCCGAAGGCCGCGCCGATGTCGGGGAGCACGTTCGATGGTACGACGTGCGCCACAAAAAAACCCGACCGAAATGCCCATCCCGCGACAAAGTTCAAGACGAATGGCCGCGTATTTCAAAACGCCGATGGATATCTCTGACATTGCGACCACCGATTACTTCGAAATCGAAGCGGAAGAGCGACTGGGTAAGGCCCGCTCGATGTTCGAAGAGGAGAACCCGAAAGGGATCGTGGTCACCGAAGCGGGCACGTACAGCGGTGTCATCACCCAGAAACAACTCCTCCAATCGCATATCGAGGACCAAACGAAGGTGGCGACGCTGACGAAACCCGCGCCGAAGGTGCACCGCACCGACGACGTGCGCGACGTCGCCCGCGCACTCGTCGAAGGCGGGTCCAAGGTCGCACCCGTCTTCGAGGACGGCCAACTCTGGGGCATCATCGACGAGGACACGATTCTCGAAAGCGTCCTCGAAAACCTCGACGCGCTCACCGTCCAGCAGATTTACACCGAAAATCCCGTCACGATTTCGGAGGACGAGACGCTCGGCCGCGTCATCAATCTCATGCGCGAACACAGCATCTCCCGACTCCCCGTCGTGAACGAAAACGGCTTCCTCACCGGGATGGTCACGACCCACGACATCGTGGATTTCGTCACCCGGAACATGGACAAGCCGACGCGGGGCGAGCGGATGGGTGACAGCGACCGAATGCTCGACCTGCCGGTCTACGACGTGATGACCAGTCCCGTCGAAACCATCTCGCTCGGCGACAGCGTGCAGGACGCGGTGGAACGCATGTTCGAAAAGGACTACGCCGGACTGGCCGTGACGTCAGAAGACGACGACCGCGTGGTCGGCGGCATCCTCACGAAAACCGACGTGCTCCGTGCGCTCACCTACACCGAGGAGGACCACATGGACGTACAGATCACGAACATCGACCTCCTCGACACCATCTCCCGACAGGCGATCCGGGAGGGCGTCGAGGAGATCACGGACAAGTATCAGGACATGCAGGTGCGCCACGCGCACGTGCGCTTCCACGAACACAAGGAGAAACTCCGCGGAACGCCGCTCATCCAGTGTAAAATCCGCCTCCGTACCAACCGCGGTCAGGTCGCCGGATCCGGCGAGGGTTACGGTTCCGAACAGGCGTTCAACGTCGCCCGCGACGTGTTGGAACGCAACGTCCTCGAACTGAAGGGCATCCGGAGCGACCGCGAGTACGAGGGTCAACTGCTCCGAAAGCTCAACGAACTGTAACTCGAAAACGACGAGACGACACGTAACCGGGGAGTCGTCCCGTCCGATCGGTCGGCCCGCTCTCGTTCACCGCTTTTCCCTTTCCCCGCAATGCGACCTCTCGGAGGTCCACCCGTTATTCAAACGCTTTCCTGTGCCCCTTCGAGTCCCGTGTCCGTGATTCGGAACTGGGTGCGGCCACCGGCGGGTTTCGACCGGTGTTTTTCGAGGGTCGCACGACGGTTGCCGCCCCGGAAGCGGTCCACGCGAAGGACGACGCCCGTCCAGTGTTCGAGCGTGTGCCCTCCGAGCGGTCGGGTGCCGTCCGAATCCGGGTCGGTGTACACCTGATTCGTCAGCAGAACTGCGATGTCGTGTTTGCGCGCAAGCGAGAGGAGATGCGTCACTTGGCGGGCGACCCCGCGAAGCGCCTCGCCGCCCTCTCGGTCCTCGCCGCGTTCGAGGCGATAGAACCCGGTCGCGCTGTCGAGGACCACGAGATCCGCCCGTTCCGCGAACTCGGAAACGTCCTTGACTGCCTCCTGCTGTTCCGCGAAATCGAGGGCCTCCTTGATGACGATTCGGGACGCGACTTCGTCGATATCGTCGGCGCGCGCAGCGGCTATCTGTTCGAAGCGGTCCACGGACAGTCCCTCGGTGTCGATGTACACCACGGTACCGCCGTCCCGTGCGGTCTCGACCGCGGTCCCCAGCGCGACGTTCGTCTTCCCGGCGGCGGGCGGACCGTACACCTGTGTCACGGTTCCGCGCTCCAAGCCGCCCCCGAGCAAGTCGTCCACCGGCGGGCACCCTGTCGTCAGTTTCTCGGCGTCGGTCACATGCCGGGATTGGCGCTTCTCACGCAAAAGGTTCCGGTTTTCGGGGAGACCGAGGCGACTTTATTCCACCCGTTCGAAGGGAGCGTAGTGACAGTCGTCGTTGCGACGGAGGACTTCGAAGTGTACCACGACGTGGTGGGCGAGCTACGCGACAGGGGCGTCCGGTTCACGACGGTCGAACCGAGCGGCGAACTCCCCGACGGCGCTCGGATCGTCATTCGCGGTGCGGACGACGAGGTGGCCACCGAACTGCCGACGGTCGTGGCGGACCCGAACCGCCCCCGAAAGGCGGTCGAGGAGGCGTTGGCCGTGCTCCGCGGCGAGAAGGGGCGCACCGTCATCGGCATCGACCCCGGAACCCGGCCCGGCATCGCCGTGCTTTCGGGGGACATGGTGGTCGCGTCGTTTCACGTCCCCATCGCCGACGCCGCGGACGTGGTTCGAGCGGAAGCGAAGGACGCCATCGACCCCGTGGTCCGAATCGGCGACGGCGCGCGCCTCCAGGGCGCACAACTCATCCGCGAACTCGAAGACGTCCGGGTCGAACTCGTGGACGAGACCGGAACCACGCCGTATCTCGGCACCGGTGCGCGCGGCATGGGCGACGTCCTCGCCGCGGTCAACATCGCCAGATTGGACGGCGAAATCGTCGAGGACCGGGACATCGAACCCACGCAGGGCGAACTCGGCGTCATCAAGCGCCGGTCCCGCGAACACTCCGCCGACAACCGCGAAATCGACGAGGAGTTGGCCCGGCGGGTCGCCGCCGGGGAGTTGACCATCGAGGAGGCGTTAGCGGAACACCGCGAGGAGTAGGGAGAGAAGCAGAGAGACCGGAAGAAAGGAAGACGGGAGAAGGGAAGACGGGAGAAGCCGACTCAGAGTTCCACCAGAACCGTGTACCGATGCGTTTCGTCCGTCGGGCACTGGAGGTGTTCTTCCTTCACGATGGTGCCGGAGAGCAGTTGCTTGCCGATTTTCTGGAACCTGTCGACGTCGACGTGTCCCTTCTCGCGGGCGATGACTTCGCTGTCGGGGTCGGTTTCGAACTCGTCCATCCCGTCACATCCCTCGTACGGACACTGGACGCGAACGCGGGCCATGTTCAAAATACGGCCCGTCGTCGGTTATAGGTTTTCGTGAATCGCCGCTTCCGCCCGCTGCATGACCTCTCGAACCGCGATCCCGGTCTCGTTCGCCACGGCCGACGCGTCCTCGAACTCCGCGCTCACGTCGTAGACTGAGCCTGACTCGTCGCTCGCCAGTTTGACGGTGACTTCGTACTCCTTCCCTTCGATGTCCAGCGTCGCCGTCTCGAACTCCCGACGGGCGATCCATCGGTGGCTGGCACCCGCCTCGCGGACGCCGAGCGTTCCGGTCTCCTCGGCGAGTTTCCACGCGACCCGTTCGGCGTCCTCGGGTTTGACGATGACCTTCACGACGTGGCCCGGGCGCGCTTTCTTCATCGTGGCGGGGAGAATCGAGACGTCACGTGCACCCGCGTCCGCGAGGGTCTCCTGAAGCCCGCCCAACACCTCCGGCGACGCGTCGTCCAGATTGGTTTCGAGGACGGTGACGTCGTCGCGCACGAGACTACCGCTCGATTTCCCGGCGAGGACGCGCAACACGTTCGGATGTTCGGGGAAGTCGTAACCGCCCGCGCCGTATCCCGAGCCATCGACGTTCAGCGTGGGCAGGGTCTCGACGCCGTCCGCGAAGTGGGCCAAAATCGCGGCACCGGTCGGGGTGAGCAGTTCCGCTTCCACGGGACCGCCGGTCAGTGACCAATCCGCACCCGCCGCGATTTCCACGACCGCGGGTGCGGGTATCGGGAACGTCCCGTGGCTCATCCCGACTTCGCCGCCGCCGGTCGCGAGGGGCGTCGTGACGATTCGGTCGGCGTCGAGGTCGGCGAACAGCAAGGATGCACCGACGATGTCCGCAATGGCGTCGTCTGTCCCGACCTCGTGGAAGTGCGTCGAATCGAGGTCGGTGTCGTGGACGCTCGCCTCCGCCTCGCCGAGAGTACGGAAGACGGCCTTCGCGTCGCGTTCGATGCGGGAGTCGAGCGCCATGGATTCGAGCACGTCGATGACCTCGCGGTAGGTCCGGACCTGACCAGCGCCTTCCGCGTGTTGGTGGGAATGGTCGTGCTGGTGGGTGTGGTCGTGTTCGTGAATGTGGTGATCCTGATGCGCGTGATGACCCCCATCGTGGTCGTGGTCGTGTTCGTCTCCGTGATGATGGTCGTGCTCGTGACCATGGTCGTGGTCGTCGTCGTGTGCGTGAACGTGCCCGTCTTCCGATTCATCCCCGTCGTCGGTCAGAAGGACGGTGACGCCCGTCGCCGAAATCCCGTTTTTGACGACCGATTCGACGTCGTACTCCACGTCGAGGGCGTCCTCGACCGGTTCGAGCGCGTCCCGCGTCGCTCCCGTATCGAGCAGCGCTCCGAGGATCATGTCCCCGCTGGCTCCCATTCGTCCGTCGAACGCAAGCGTTCTCATACCACGTCCCTGTTCCGAAGCGCGAAAACACCTGCGGTCATGTCGGCACCACTATCCCTTTGTACTGCCCCCACGTAGTGTCAGCCATCGCACGCGGGTACTGTTCATCGCGGCCGGTGGGGTGGCCAAACCCCCCGGTAGCACAGGACTTATGCCTCGCGAACTATCACCCACAACTATCCCCGTGACTGAACAATCATGAACGAAGTGCAACTGGAGGTGGCGAAGGCGTATCCGAACGATTCGGGACGCGGTATCGCCCGTCTCGACCCGGACACGCTCTTGCATCTGAAGCTGAGCCCCGGAGATATCATCGAGATAGAAGGAGGAGATACGACTGCGGCCAAGGTCTGGCGTGCCGACCGGCAGGACTGGAACACCGATACGGTTCGTATCGACGGTTTTACCCGCCAAAACGCCGACGTCGGTATCGGCGAACGCGTCGAGATTCGTAAGGCGGAGGCCGACAAGGCCGACAAACTCGTACTCGCACCGCCCGAGGAGGCGAGCGTCCAGTTCGGCAGCGACGCCGCCGGAATGGTCAAACGACAGATTCTGAAACGACCCGTCGTCGAACGCGACATCGTGCCCGTCATGTCGAGCACGAACCACCCGTTCATGCGCTCGCCGGGACAGGCGATTCCGCTCATCGCGGTCGAAACCGACCCGCAGGGCGTCTGCCTCATCACCGAGGATACGGAAGTCGAATTGCGGGAAGAGCCGATTTCGGGCTTCGAGAAGACCGGCGGCGGTATCACCTACGAGGACATCGGCGGTCTCCAGAACGAGATCCAACGCGTCCGGGAGATGGTCGAACTCCCGATGAAGCACCCGCAGATCTTCCAGAAACTCGGCATCGAGCCGCCGCAGGGTGTGCTCCTCCACGGTCCACCGGGAACCGGGAAGACGCTGTTGGCGAAAGCCGTCGCCAACGAGACCAGCGCGAGTTTCTTCTCCATCGCGGGACCGGAAATCATCTCGAAATACTACGGCGAGTCCGAACAACAACTCCGTGAAATCTTCGAGGACGCCGCCGAGGAATCCCCTTCCATCATCTTCATCGACGAACTCGACTCCATCGCGCCGAAACGCGAGGACGTGACCGGCGAAGTCGAACGTCGGGTCGTCGCCCAACTGCTTACGATGATGGACGGATTGGAAGCGCGCGGACAGGTCATCGTCATCGCCGCGACGAACCGCGTCGATTCGGTGGACCCAGCGCTCCGCCGCCCCGGCCGCTTCGACCGCGAAATCGAAATCGGCGTGCCGGACGAGGAGGGACGGACGGAAATCCTGCAGATACACACCCGCGGGATGCCCCTGTCCGACGACGTGAACCTCCCCGGCCTGTCGAACGACACACACGGGTTCGTCGGTGCCGACATCGAGAGCCTGACGAAGGAGGCCGCGATGAAGGCACTCCGGCGCTATCTGCCGGAAATCGACTTGGACGAGGAGTCCATCCCGCCGTCGCTCATCGACCGGATGATCGTCAAGCGCGAGGACTTCCGCGGCGCGCTGAACGAGGTGGAACCCTCCGCGATGCGCGAGGTGCTCGTCGAACTCCCGAAGGTGTCGTGGGACGACGTCGGCGGCCTCGAAGACCCCAAGAGTCAGGTCAAAGAGAGCGTCGAATGGCCGCTCTCCTCGCCGGAGAAGTTCGAACGCATGGGAATCGAACCGCCGTCCGGCGTCCTGCTCTACGGGCCGCCCGGAACCGGGAAGACGCTCATGGCGAAAGCCGTCGCCAACGAGACGAACGCCAACTTCATCAGCGTGCGCGGCCCGCAACTGCTGTCGAAGTGGGTCGGCGAGTCGGAGAAGGCCATCCGGCAGACGTTCCGCAAGGCGCGGCAGGTCAGCCCGACGGTCATCTTCTTCGACGAACTCGACAGCCTCGCCCCCGGACGGGGACAGGAGGTCGGGAGCAACGTCTCGGAGCGCGTCGTCAACCAGCTCCTCACCGAACTCGACGGCTTGGAGGACAAGGGCGACGTGATGGTCATCGGCGCGACAAACCGCCCGGACATGATCGACCCGGCGCTCATCCGCTCCGGTCGCTTCGACCGCCTCGTCATGATCGGCCAACCCGACGAGGAGGGCCGCGAGCAGATCCTCAAGATTCACACCGAGGACAGTCCGCTCGCGCCCGACGTGAGCCTCCGCGAACTCGCGGAGATGACCGACGGCTACGTCGGCAGCGACCTGGAATCCATCGCCCGCGAGGCCGCAATCGAGGCCCTGCGCGAGGACGACGACGCGGAGGAAGTCGAGATGCGACACTTCCGCGCCGCGATGGAGAGCGTCCGCGCCACGGTCACGGAGGACCTCCTCGACTACTACACCGACATGGAACAGGAGTTCAAGGGCGGGTCGTCCGGTCCACAGCGCCAGACCGGCGGCCGCATCGGCTTCCAATAAGAACGACCTTTTACGACGGTCGCAAGCGGAAACGGCGACGACCGTCGCCGTTTCCGCTGGCTTCCTGTAAAAGCTCGACCAAAAGCACTTCGTCACCCTACTTAGTCACGGAGAAGAACTCGCGGAGCGAGTTCTTCTCGTTCCTTCGAGGGTTTCTCGGCCCGGAAAATCTCCGATTTTCCGGTGACGAACTGGTGCCCCAGCGGTTGACCAGCCCGCTGATTCTCGGCGGTTGGCTCGTTTGTTCTTCTGTTCTCGAAACCAGTATAGAGAAAATATTTACTCGACCGATACAGACACAGGATATGAAATCCCCGTCCCGACGGTCCCTCCTCCGACGATTTGGTGTCCTCTCCGCGGGCGGTGTGATCGGTGGGTTGAGCGGTTGCTCGGCGCTCGCTCGACCCGAAACGGCGCGTCTCGCGGAACTGATACTGCTCAATCTCGATGAACCCCCACACACTGTTCACGTTCGGATTTCTCGGGACGGTGAACGGGTTCATACCGCAGACTACACTCTTGACGAGGGTTCGGAGTTCGGAACCCATGAAAATCCGGCACCGGTCATACAGGAGGAGTGGATGTCGACGCCGGGTAAATACACCGTCGCGGCACGAGTCGATGACCAGTCCGACTGGTACGAACATCGATTTCCGGCAAAGACCCGGCAGGGAGACTGTTTTTCCGTGACCATCCGTATTCGTCAAGGCGGTTGGCTGGATATGCCGTCGAACGAAACGGATTCCTGTGGCGAGTGAGCGAATGCTGCATCAAAAGTAGGGAATCGGCAGGGGCACAGCCGCCGGTCGCTAGAATTCTCACCGCGAACGAGGCGAACGGCGAAGCCGTGAGCCGAGTGAGCGGACTCGGCGCGGACTGACGAGGCGCTTCGCGCCTCGGAAGGAGCACCGAGGTTTTGGTGCAGATTTTTCCAGGGAGACGGACGAAGCCAGCGCGAATCGCGCTGGCTTCGTTTCTCGACCGCAGAAAAAGGTGCGTTCTAGTAGATCAGCTCGTCGTCGTTTTCGACCATGTAGAAGGTGCGAGCGGCGATGTTGACGGCGTGGTCACCGATGCGTTCCAAGTCGCGGATGGTCAGGAGGAGACGCGACACGTCCTGCAGGAGTCGCTCGATTTCCTGTTCCGTGTTCTCTTCGAGTTCGGTTTCGATGAGGTCACGGACGACGAGGGTGCTGGCGCGTTCACAGAGGTCGTCCAAGTCCTCGTCCCGGTCGGCGACGGCGTAGCAGTCCTCGGTGTTCTCGTTGTCGTAGGCCTCCATCGTCACTTCGAGCATGTCGAGCGTGACGGTCCCGAGTTCCTGAATGTCGACTTCGGGGAACCTGTCTTGGTCCGCTTCGAGCGTGTACTCCCCGAGGTTGACGGCGAGGTCGGCGATGCGTTCGAGGTCGGTGATGATCTTGAACGACGCCGCGATCATGCGGAGGTCGGTGGCGACCGGTTGCTGGAGCGCGAAGAGGTCGATACAGTCCTTTTCGAGTTCGAGGTAGAGTTCGTTCACCTCGTAATCGCCCTCGATGACCTCGTGGGCGAGTTCGCGATCCTTCTGTTCGAGCGCGTTGAGGCCGAGACGGAGCCGTTCCATCACGACCTCGCTCATGTACAAGACGTTCTCTCGAAGGTCGGTCAACTGCTGCTGGTAATTTTTACGTGCCATGGTGTGTATGATCAGGTTTCCGTATTTGAATTATGTGGCAGGGAGAATCTACCCGAACTTTCCGGTGATGTAATCTTCGACGCGTTGGTGTTCCGGATTCTCGAATATCTTCTGCGTGTCGTCGAACTCCACGAGTTCGCCGCCGGTCAGGAACACCGCCGTCTTATCGCTGATACGGGCCGCCTGTTGCATGTTGTGGGTGACGATGACGACGGTATAGTCCTCGGCCAGTTCGGCGATGAGGTCTTCGACCTTCGAGGTCGCGACGGGGTCAAGCGCGCTGGCCGGTTCGTCCATCAACAGAATTTCCGGGTCGGGTGCGATGGCGCGGGCGATACAGAGGCGCTGTTGTTGCCCGCCGGAGAGTTCGAGGCCCGACTCGTCCAGTCGGTCCTTCACCTCGTCCCACAGGGCGGCACGTTTCAGCGACTTCTCGACGATTTCGTCGTAGTCCCCGTCCTTGTTCTGGATGTTCAACCCGTACGTGACGTTGTCGTAGATGCTCTTCGGGAACGGGTTCGGCTTCTGGAACACCATCCCGACTCGTCGGCGGAGCGCCACCGGGTCGACGTCGTCGTCGTAGACGTTCTTCCCGCGCAGCGTGAGTTCGCCCTTGACGCGTGCCGCGTCGATGAGGTCGTTCATGCGATTGATACAGCGGAGGAACGTGGACTTCCCACAACCGGATGGACCGATCATCGCGGTGACGCGGTTCTCCGGGATTTCCATGTCGATGCCCCGCAGCGCTTGGTCACTGTCGTACCAGACCTTGACGTCCCTCGCCGTGATGATGGGACGCGTATCCGCACGGCGGACACCTTCGGAGTCCACCTCCGTTTCGATGACCATCTCGTTGGCCCTCGAATTTGATGATTTGTCTGTACTCTCTTTCCGTCCCGATTCCTCGTTCTGCATGTTCTCTTGACTCATTGTTTAGTTGCCTCTCTGAAACTTGTTGCGCAGTGCGATAGCGACGGAGTTCATCGCCAGCATGGCGATCAGCAAGACGACGACACCTGCCGGAACAACCCGGTTGAAGAATTCGTCTGTAGCGAACGCCCCTGCCCACGCGTAAATCTGCATCGGCATCGCAGCGACGACCGACTCGAACGTGCGCGGAACGGGAGCGATGGCCGCCGCACCGATCATTATGAGCGGTGCGGTCTCACCGATTGCACGTCCGAGTCCGAGAATCGTTCCGGTGAGGATGCCGGGGAATGCCCGGGGAAGGACGACGTTTTTCACCGTCTGCCATTTGGTCGCTCCCATTCCGTAGGATGCCTGTCGCATGTCGTCCGGAACCGCCCGAATCGCTTCCTGCGATGAGATAATGATAATGGGCAGGATGAGGAGCGAAAGTGACAATCCTCCCACGACGATAGTACCGGAACCAAACAGGCTACCGGCGACGTATATCGGCGAGAGGCCAAGCGGGTTCGCGATTGCTGGTGGAAGCACCGGAATACCGGGACCGAGATAGGTGACGAAGACACCTGCGGCGAGTAGTCCGTACACGACGCTCGGAACACCAGCCAGATTCGAGACATTGATAGTAATAATTCTGGTCAATTTGTTGTCTGGTGCGTACTCCTCAAGATACACTGCAGAACCGACGCCGACCGGGAACGAAACGAGAGCGACGACGAACATCAACAACACCGAACCAACGATTGCGGGATACAGACCTGCGTCCGCTGCCGTGCTCGAACTGTTGCCCGTGACGAACGCCCAGTCGAGCCACGATTGTGGTCCAGCGAACGAAAACACGTTGACGAGGAACGCCCCAAGGAATGCGCCGCCGATGATGACGGCAGGCAGCGCGAGTCCAACGTTGTTTTCGGGATGATGGGCCATCGTGTCTGCGACGTAGAGTCCGACCGGGACGAGGGCCACCGTCGTCAGAATCGGCGCGGGAACCGCGCCAACACCGACAACGGGGCCGATAAATGCCGAGAGCATCGTCACAAGGAGGATGATACCGGCCGCGATATCGCCGGCTCGCTCCTCGTTCCATCGCTTTCCCACGTAGCTTCTCCCGACAAGTGCCGCCACCGAGCCGAAGGTGAGTGCCATCGACATGCCATCGGTCGGGATGTAGAGCAGACGGAGGATACCGTACGGCACGAGCACGAACGATGCGGCGAACGTGAGCACCGTGATACCCAACCATCCGAGGAACGGAATATCGAAATCGCTGCGGCTCAATCCGATGGCGAACACAGTGGGGATCGCGAACGCGACGAAGTACGCGAACCATATGAGGGGGTACACCACGTCGATAAAGACCGTCGAGATACCCGCCGCGAATATCGAACCAACGAGTGGAATCCCGAGTGCGGTCACTCCTGTCGAAAGCGACTTTTGGTCTGTTCGGTTCAGATACCAGCCGACGGCGACGGTCGGAAGGACGAACGTCGTGAAGAATACGAGATACCATCCGGGGTCGGCAGTAAGGGGTTGGATGGCGTCGTTCGTCACGTATAGCAACAGGACGCCGAGTGCGACGATTCCGACGAGCGTCGCGACTAACAGTAGGTACTTGAATACCGTCCCGGTGATTCGGCTAACTCGTGAAAACTGTTCCGTCGATTCGTATCCACCAGTGTCCGTTGCCATCTCAGTATTCCTCCCGGTAGTGTTTCGCGATGAGGTCGCTGACAACGTTCATCACGAGCGTGATAATAAACAGGGTTAGACCGAGGGCGAACGCGCTCCGATACGCGATACCGCCACCGGCGAAGTCACCCGTGAGCGAGTGCACGATTGCCGCCGTTATTGGCTGGTTCGGATTGGTGTATTCGAGCGGATTGAGCGGATTCCGGAAGAACGAGACACTCCCTGCCGCGATAGTTACCGCCATCGTCTCCCCAATTGCCCGCGACAGCGCGAGGATAAACGAGGAGAAAATGCCCGAAATCGCCGCAGGAATGACGATTCCGACCGATACGTCGAACTTCGTCGCACCCATTCCGTATCCGGCCTGGCGAAGGCTGTCCGGAACAGCGCTCATCGCATCCTCGCTGATGGATGCGACCATCGGGATGATCATGATACCGACGACGATGCTCGCCGACAGCATGTTGAAAAACTGCAAACCGATAAAAATGTCGAAGAACGGTGTAATATAGATGAGTGCGAAGAATCCGTATACCACGGTTGGGACCCCGGCGAGAATTTCGAGTGCTGGTTTTAACACCGACCGTGTCCGTGGACTCGCGTACTCGCTGAGAAAGAGTGCGGTTGCGACACCCAGCGGCAACGCGATGAATGCTGAACCGATGGTCACCATGAGCGTCCCAGTCAGCGGTGCCAACACACCGAACTGGCCGTTACTGGGTCGCCACGTCGTTTGAGTGAAGAAATCGATGATAGACGTTGTTTCCCCGCTGACGCCCATCAATCCCGCAGTTTCGCTGAAAAACCGCAGCGATTCGTTGAATAACAGAACGACGATACCAACGGTCGTGATTATCGACAGGAGTGCGCAGGTGAAGAAAAACAGACGCGCTAATAGCTCCCGTGACGAATTTCCTGTTCGTCTTGTAAGGCTTTGTGTTATCCGATCAGTACTCATTGTTCGTATTCTCCAGTCGTGTTCGAAAAGGTCTTCGTTTGCCGATTCGGTCGTTTTAGTTACCGTTTACCTTCTCGATGGCGGTTTCGAGGGTGTTCATCTGCTCTTTCTTTTCGGATTCGTCGAGCGGGACGTATCCGACGCTATCCGCTACGATTTCCTTGCTCGTCGCGTTTTCTATCCAGAATTTCGCGAACTCGGCGACATGGTCTTCACTGAGTGCCGACTGCTTCGGGTACGTGAACAGCGGGCGCGAAAGTGGTTTGTACTTGCCGGACTTGGCGGTTTCCAGCGATGGTTTGACACAGCCGTTTCCATTGTCGATGCCGAGCGCTTTCACCTTGTCTTTGGATTCGGTATAGTACGAGAATCCGAGGTATCCAAGTGCATATTTACTCTTTTCGACCCCGCTAATGATACTGCGGTCGTTCTCGCTTGCCTGGTGATCCATTCGGTGTTCGTTGTCTTCGCCGACGATTGCTTCGTGGAAGTAATCAAGCGTTCCGGAGGCCTCCGTTGGTCCGTAAAGGATAATTTTCTCGTCTGGCCACTCCGAGTTCACGTCGCTCCACTTCGTGACCTTGTTGTTGCCACCCTGCCAGATTTGCTTGAGTTGGTCGACGGTCATGCAGTCGACAAAATCGTTGTTCTTGTTGACGATGACCGTTAGGGCGTCCGTCGCCACCTTGAGTTCGACGGGAGTGATGTTGTTTTCCTTGCAGGCGGAAATCTCCTCCTTCTTGATTGGTCGGGAGGCGTTATTGAACTCCGTCTTTCCCGGACAGAAATGGTTTGCAAAACCGCCACCGCTTCCGGTCGATTTGATGTCGATGTTCACGTTTTCGTGTTTTTCAACGAATTTCTCTTGAATCGCCTGTGCCAGCGGAAACACGGTGGAACTGCCGGAGATGCTAATCGAACCGCTCAGTCCACCGTTTCCCTCGGAACCGGTAGCTGCCGGATTTTTCGTGCAGCCTGCGAGCGCGGCTACCCCGGTTATACCCGCTCCCGCAAGGAATTTGCGTCGCGAAATTCCGCGTGACGACTTACCTGACATACACTGAATCCCAAGAACAGAACGTAATAATACGTTGCTATTATTTCTATATACTGCTATGTATGGTACCCTTCTACGGGTGTCTAACCGTAACACACCGACGACGACAGCGCACTATTCGGTGATATCCGGGGTTTTCAGCGAATTTCATCGCTTTGCACCCCGTATGTATTCTATAATTTTGGCTCATTGAGCTGTTGAAAAGATATCTTATCGGGGATAGTTCGATGGGATACCATAGTATCTTCGGAAATCATCTCTGTTCCGAACGAGTATATAGAGATAGTTGGATTTATAGTGTCCGCCGAACCAAGCAGTCGGTATGGAGACGCGCAAAGTCCAGGTGACGGGCGGTTCGACGTACACCGTTTCGCTTCCGAAGACGTGGGCGACGGACAACGGCGTCGAGGCCGGGAGCGTCGTCGAGTTCTATCCCGAGTCCGACTCGTTGTTGCTCACGCCGAAAAGCGAACGCGGACAGTTGGAAGGCTCTATAGATATCACGAAACTGCAGGACGAGGAACTTCGACGTGCGGTGTTCACAATGTACGTGAGCGGGTTCGACATCATCACGCTGGAGGCGACCCGCATCACGACCGAACAGCGCCGGACCATCAGCGCCGCGACCCAGAGCCTCGTCGGCCTGGAGGTCCTCGAAGAGACCGGGAACAAGGTCGTGATTCAGGACCTTCTGGACTCCTCGGAGCTCTCGATTCACAACGCGGTCACGCGCATGCGACTCATCGCCCTCTCGATGCTGGACGACGCCATCACCGCCATCGCCGAGAACGACGACGACATCGCGCGTGACGTCATCGAGCGCGACGAGGACGTTGACCGCCTCTGGTTCGTCGTCTCGCGCATCTTCCGGGCGACGCTCCGCACGGCGAAGGCGACGGAGGAACTCGGGATGAGCCGCGAGGTGTGTTTCGACTACCATTCGAGCGCCCGCCAGCTCGAACGCATCGCCGACCACGCCGCGAAAATCGGGCGGCTCACCCTCCAGTTGCCGGAGGTGGACTCGGACGTCATCCGGAGTTACGAGGAACTCCACGAGGACTCCACCGCGGTGATCGACACGGCGATGGACGCGCTCCTGATGGACGACAGCGAGAAGGCGACCGAAATGGCCAACGAAGCGCGCGAATCCATCCTCCACCTCGACGAACACGCGCGCGCGATCGACAAACTCCTCCGGGACCAGGACCCACAGCAGGCACAACTCCTCGGACTGGTCGTGGACTCGCTGTCCCGGTGTGCCGACTACGGCGGCAACATCGCCGAGACGGCGCTCCAGAAGGCCGCACCGCGTCCCTGAGAGCGGGCGACGGATTTTCACCTCGTATCGGCGCTCGCGTATCGACTCCATTCCCAAACGGGAAGAAGTGCCGTCGCTCCGCGGTTCGTGAATCGAAAAAGCCGGATCGATTATTCGTCGTCGACGAGGACGGCGTTGACCTGACCGGTCTGGCCGGGACGCGAGGTCACGCGGGCCTTCCCTTCGGTCGTGACGATAACGGCGCCCTTCGTGATGATGTTTCGGCGGGCGTAGTTCGGGTTCGCGCCGTTTTCGAGGACGTCCTGAATCGTCGCGCTGACGGTTTCGTCGCCGGTGGTGACGTTGGCGACGTCGGTCGTGAGCGCGCGAATCTTCGAGTTACGGCCGCGGGCGTCGGTCGTTCGGTAGCGCGGTTCGCCGACCTGCGTCTCGGTCGGTTCTCGGCCGAGTTCGTGCTTTTTCTTCTTTCGAAGGTCCTTCAGTCGTCCACCGGTCCGCTTTCGCGTGGAGCGTCCTTGGTCTTTCATATCGGGAAAGTAGCCTACGAAATACTTCAATGACTCGGTTCGCAATCCCACATCGGCAGATTTAGGCCGCCGTGTCCAGTTTCGCCGGACGATGAGTTTGCGGATCGCCGTCGCCGCGCCGTTTCAGCAGAACGGCCGCGGACGAATGCGTGAAAGCGAGTTCGTGGTATCGCTATCGCTCGACAGGGACTGGTTTTCTCCCGACCAAGCCAAGCGGCTCGTGGACGTCGCCAGCGGACAGGGACTGCTGTCCCAGGAGGACGGCGAACTGGTCGCCGAGTTCGACACGGCGAGCGTCGAGATTCCCGACGACTTCGTCCCCGACGAGAGCCTGTTGCAGGAGCAATCGACGTTCGAAAAGGTCCTGGACAAGGTCGTCTCCGACGGGACGAGCAAACAGACCGCCGTCGCCGAAATCAACGAACTCCAGCGGGAGGCCGCCCTCACGGTCGAAGCGGCGGCGGTCGTCTACGCGCGACGGAAGGGTATCGACGTGAGCGCCGAGGCGGACGCGGCGCTCGCGGACCTCAAAACGTAAACCGCCGCCCCGCCAACGCCGGGTATGGTCGAGGATAGGATCACCGACGGGGTGCGCATCGCACAACTGCTCTCCTCCGAGTTCGACGGTCGGGAGGACCCGCCGCTCGATTCGGTCGCCGTCGTAAACGCGGACTCGGACGTCGAACCGAGCGAGGAGGGTACGCTGGCCTACGAACTCGAACGGAGGGGCGAACCGGCGGCGAAGGTGTTCGTCCACCCCGACCGGGTTCGCATCGAACTGACCGATAAAATCGAGGCCGTCGAGCGGAAAGCCGCGGAATCGGGCATCCGCGTCCGACCGAAGGCGGTTCGCCCGCCCCGCGTCCTCGTCTTCGTGGAAAGCGGCGCGGAGGTCAAACGCGCCGTGGACGCCGTAATCGAGTCGTTCTAATCGGGATCGGAACCACACGTGTCGAGCGACGCGATTATTTCGGGGAGCGTGTTGACGAGTTCGTCGCGGTCGACGTACGCGTCGGCGACGGGTTCCGGGTCCGGTCCGTCCGGATACAACACCTGCACCGTTCGGATTCCGGCCTCGTTCGCGCCGCGGACGTCCATCTCCGGGTTGTCGCCGACGTACACCATCTCGGCGGGGGAGACATCGAGGGCCTCACAGAGCGCCTCGAACGCGTGGGGATCCGGCTTTCCCGCGTCGAGTTCCCCGGTGACGACCGTCGCGTCGAAGTGGTCTTCCCACCCTAATTCGGCGAGTTTGCCTCGCTGAGCGGCGACCGGCCCGTTGGTGAGGAGGCCAACGCGATACTCCCGACGGAGTTCCGCGAGCAGGGACGGGATGTCGCCGAGCGGTGCCAGCGCGTCCAGAATCGCCCGCTGATACGCGTCGGTGAGTTCGTCCGCGCCCGCCTCCGGGCTATCCGCGAGCAGATCCGCGAAGATGGGCTTTCGCGATTCGCTCGTCAAGTGACGGCCGTGGGCGTCGAGATACTCCTGACGGGAAAGCGATGGGGCGTTCACCGCTTGGGTCGCGTCCGCGAGCAGTTTTTCCCGCGGTCTGTCGGTCACGGCGAGGGTCTCGTCGAGATCTAACCCGACAGCGGTCACGCACATGGGACATACATGGGACCGAAGTACCTTTACCAGTTCGATAACTCCATGACCCCCGGCGGAAATTTTCCGACCATGAACTTCTTCGACCGCCTCGCGGACCGCATCGCGGCGACGGACAGTATCGTCTCCGTCGGCCTCGACACCGACATCGACCGGATTCCCGAACATCTACACGAGCACGATCTGCCGCGCTGGGCGTTCAACCGGCGCATCATCGACGCCACGCACGAACACGCGGCGGTGTACAAACCAAACCTCGCGTTCTACGAGGACGCGGATGGATGGGCGGCGCTGGAGGAGACCATCGCGTACGCACACGGAAAGGACGTGCCGGTCCTCCTCGACGCGAAGCGCGCCGACATCGGCAACACGGCGCGCCAGTACGCGAAACTCCTCGATTCGGCCGACGCCATCACGGTCAATCCGTACATGGGCCGCGACTCGCTCGACCCGTTCCTCTCGCAGGAAGAGAAGGGCGTCTTCATCCTCTGTCGGACCTCGAACCCCGGCGGGTCGGACATGCAGAACCTCGAACTCGCGTCCGGCGAGACCCTCTACGAGTGGGTCGCCTCGCTCGCCGACCTGTGGAACGGCAACGGCAACGTCGGCCTCGTCGTGGGTGCGACGACGCCCGACGAACTCGAAGAACTCCGCGAACGCGTCCCGGACCTGCCGTTCCTCGTCCCCGGCGTCGGCGCACAGGGCGGCGACGTGGAAGCGGCGGCGACCTACGCGCTCGCGGACGGGGCGGGACTCGTGAACTCTTCGCGGGGCATCATCTTCGCGGGCGAGGACGCAGGGGAGCGGTTCGCCGAAGCGTCGGGGCAGGCCGCAAAGCGACTGAAAAAGCGACTGAACCGGTACCGATAGCCGCGATGTCGATGACCGCGGACCGCGCCGTCAGAACTGGTGCGTTTCGTCCTCGGTGTCCGGCGGGGTGATGTCCTCGCTGCCGGGGCCGTTCGGCGTCCGGTGGTCGCCCTCGCCGACGCCGAGTTCCGCGGCGCACTCGACGCAAAACCCGCTCTGTCGGTCCCAGTCGTCGTCGCAGACGAGGGCACCGCAGCGGTCACAGTCGTGTGTCGCTTCCGCCGTCTCGCAGATTTGACACAGGCCGGTTACGCTCATGGTCGCCCCGACGACGGCGACGCACATCAGTCTGCGGGCGGGTTCGGTTTCTCCTCGCGTTCTGCCGTACCCCGAACAGTTATCGCCGTCCGAACAGACCACGAAAGCATGACAGCGCCAGCGGATGTGATTCTCACGAACGCGGAGGTACACACCCTGACGGACGGCGACGAAACCGCCGAAGCGGTCGCCGTCAGAGGCGGGGAGATCGTCCGCATCGATTCGGCCTACGAAGTCGCGTTCCTCGACGGCACCGAAACCGAGATCATCGACCTCGGGGGACGGGTCCTCCTGCCGGGATTCATCGACGCCCACACGCACATGCAGACGGCCGGGAGCTATCTCGTCAACGCCGACCTCTCGGCCGCCGACTCGCCCGCCGATTGCGTGAACCTGCTGGCCGAGTTGAACGCCGACCGCGAGTGGGTGCTCGGCTACGGGTTCGACGAGAGCATGTGGGACGAATCGCGCTACCTCACCCGCGAGGACCTCGACGAGGTGAGCGAAACCCGCCCCGTCGTCGCGTTCCGCGAAGACCTGCACGTCGCCTCCGTCAACGGCGTCGTCCTCGACCGACTCGGCGAGGAGATGCCCGACGAGGACATGGAAACGGAGGACGGCGAACCGACCGGCGTCATCGTGGAGGACGCGGTCAACGTCGTGTACGAGACCATCGAACCCGACGCCGAGACGACGCGGAAACTCCTCCTCGCGGCACAGCGGGACGCCAACGAGAAGGGCGTCACGGGCGTTCACGACATGGTTCGCCGGTCGCGCGCGCCGAAGGTGTACCGCGACCTCGAACTCGACGGCGACCTGACGATGCGGGTTCGCATCAACTACTGGAGCGACCACATCGAGGCCGCGGACGAGGTCGGCCTCGTGACGAATCACGGCAGTCAGATGGTGACGACGGGCGCGATAAAGTCCTTCACCGACGGCAGTTTCGGCGGTCGGACGGCGAAGCTCTCGGAACCGTACGCCGACGCCGACGACGCGGCCGATACGGATGATAATGACGACGTGACTGGCCAATGGGTCGTCGCTCCCGAGGAACTGGACGAAATCGTCGAACGGTCGGACGGCGCGGGCTTTCAGGTGACGGCCCACGCCATCGGCGACGAGGCCATCGAGGCCGTGCTGGACGCCTACGAGAAAACGGAGGACGCAGGCGAGAAGCGCCACCGCGTCGAACACGTCGAACTCGCGACTGACGAACAGATAGAGCGGTTCGCCGAGTCCGGCGTCGTCGCGTCGGTTCAGCCGAACTTCCTGAAGTGGGCGCAACCGGACGGTCTGTACGACGCCCGACTCGGCGAGGAACGACGGACGCGGACGAACCGCTACCGAACGTTGCTCGACGCCGGTGCCCACCTCGCGTTCGGGAGCGACTGCATGCCCCTCGACCCCTTGCTCGGGATTCACCAGACCGTCAACGCCCCCGTCGAGGAACAGCGCCTGTCCGTGACGGAGGCGCTCCGCGCGTACACGCTCGGGGCGGCCTACGCCGGGTTCGACGAGGACGACCTCGGCACGATCGAGAAGGGAAAGCGGGCCGATTTCGTCGTCCTCGACCGCTCGCCGTGGGAACACGCCGACGACATCGAGAACATCGACGTGGCGATGACGGTGGTGGACGGAACCGTCGTCTTCGACGGACGGAACGATTAAGCCGGGGCGACCCCCGATTTCCGTCATGTTCCTCCCCGCCCTCGACACCGGAATCGGTGCCGTCCTCCCAGTGTTCTTGCTCCTCGCGCTCGGTGCCCCGCTTCTCCTCTGGTGGTTCATCGAGACGGAACGGAACCACGAGGAGGAAGAACATCGGGACTGGGAGAGCGCGGAACGTGCCGCACGGCGCGATACGCGGGACGACCGGCGATAGCGAACGCAGGTGAAGGGCCGATTTTCTGGAGAGGTATCTTACGAATAGCCTTCGGTATCGTGGATGAGCCACTTTCAGAATCCGATAGCGCCAATTGAAGAGAAAATTTTTTCAATGCTCGCTGTTGTCGGCTAGGATACTGTAGGTGAACCACCGTGCCAAAAATGGAGACAGCAAACCTCGAAACAGAACTCAGTCTATTCAAATACGACAATTTAGAGCAACTTCCCTCGGAGTACCGCGGACTGAGTGAAAAAGAACGAACGGAGCGCATCGAACGGGCGCTCGCCGAACTGGGGGACGACGTGGTCGTCCTCGGGCACAACTACCAGCGACGGGAGATCGTCGAACACGCGGACTTCGTCGGCGACTCCTATCAGTTGAGCGTCCGGGCCGCCGAAGCGGACGCGAAGTACGTCGTCTTCGGCGGCGTCACGTTCATGGCCGAGTCGGCGGACATCATCACGGACGACGACCAGACGGTCATCCTCCCGTCGATGGAGGCGTCCTGCCCCATGGCCGGGATGGCGGAAGCGTTGCAGGTCGACTCCGCGTGGGCGGACATCGAGGCCGCCGCGCCCGACGCGAACATCGTTCCCGTCACGTACATGAACTCCTACGCCGACCTGAAGGCCTTCTGTGCCGAGCAGGGCGGTGCGGTCTGTACCTCATCGAACGCCCACCGCGTCTTCGAGTGGGCGCTCGAACGAGGGGACAAGGTACTCTTCTTGCCGGACAAACACCTCGGCGAGAACACCGCCTACCGCCTCGGATTGGAAGACGAGACGGCGATGTGGAACCCGTGGGACCCCGAGGAGCAGAGCCCGGACGCCGTGGCGGACGCGAAAATCGTCCTCTGGGACGGCTACTGCCAAGTCCACGAACGCTTCGGCGTGGAACACGTCGAGCGAGTGCGGGAGAATCACCCCGAGGCAAAAGTGGTCGTCCATCCGGAATGTCGCCGCGAGGTCGTGGAGGCGGCCGACGTCGTCGGCAGCACGGCGACGATTTGCGAGTCCGTCGCGGAGGCGGACCCCGGTGAGACGTGGGCCATCGGGACGGAGATTCACCTCGTCGAACACCTCGACCGCTGGCATCCGGAGGTGAACGTGCTTCCCCTCTGCGGCGACGCGTGCATGGACTGCAACGCGATGCGCCAAATCGACCCGAACTACCTGACGTGGGTGCTGGAGGAGTTGGTCGAGGGGCGCGAGCGGAACGTCATCGAAGTCGCGCCGGACGAAAAGGACCTCGCCGAGTTGGCGCTCGACAGGATGTTGGACCTATGAGCGGAGAGGTGGACGACGCCGAAACGACCGACGTGCTCGTCGTCGGCAGCGGCATCGCGGGGTGTAGCGCCGCGCTTTCCGCGGCGCGAGAAGGTGCGGAGGTGGTCCTCGCCACGAAGGCGACGCGGCCCGAAAACGCCTCGACGCACTGGGCGCAGGGCGGCATCGCCGTGACCCGCGACGACCCGGAATCGCTCCACGCCGACGTACTGACGGCGAGCGCGAACACGGCCGACCCGGACGCGGTGGACGTGCTGGTCGAAAACGCGAACGACGCCATCGAGGACGTGCTCATCGACACGCTCGGCGTCGCGTTCGATACGGACGGCGAGGGATTCGACTACGGGCGCGAGGCCGCACACTCAGAGGAGCGAATTCTCCACGTCGATGCCAGCACGGGTCAGTACGTCCTCGGGCCGTTTCTGTCCCATCTGGACGACCATCCCCGTGTGACGATTCGAGAGGACACCGCAGCGCTGTCGCTCGTGACATACGAAGGACGGGTTCACGGTGCAGTGCTGGAACGCGAGGGAGAACTGGGGTCGGTCTTCGCGGGGGCGACGATACTCGCAACCGGCGGCATCGGGGCGCTGTACGGCCACTCGACGAACCCTCCATCGGCGACGGGCGACGGCATCGCCATGGCCGCGCTCGCGGGGGCGAAGACGGCGGACATGGCGTACGTGCAGTTTCACCCGACGGCGTTCGCGGGGGACGGCGCGGAACACCGTTCCGCGAACGGTCGAGTAGTGCGGAACACAGTTCCGCAAACCGTTCGAGCGGGCGAGGCCCGCGAGAAGACGGCGACGCCACGAGACGACACGTTCCTCGTCAGCGAGGCGGTTCGCGGCGAGGGTGCGGTCCTCCGAAACGCCGACGGCGAACGGTTCATGTGCGACGCGCATCCCGACGCCGAGTTGGCACCGCGCGACGTGGTGGCCCGCGCGGTTCAGCGTGAACGCGAACGAACCGGGGAGGTCCGCCTCGACACGACGCCGCTCGACTTCGCCGGAACGTTCCCGGACCTCGCGGCGAAATGCGACGAGCGGGGCGTTCCTCACGACTCGATTCCGGTCGCGCCGAGCGAACACTTCCTCTGCGGCGGTATCGACGCGGACGACAGGGGTCGAACGAGCCTCGACCGCCTGTTCGCGGTCGGCGAGTGCGCCCGAACCGGCGTGCACGGCGCGAACCGACTCGCCTCGACCAGCCTGCTCGAAGGGTTGGTGTGGGGACTCCGCGCCGGGGAGACGGCGGCGAACGTCGAAACCGGCCCCGAACCGGTCGAAACTCCCGACCTGCTGAACAGCGACCCGGCGCTTCCGGCGGGCTTCGCCCGGGACAAGTTCACCCGACTACGGACGGTGATGGACGAGTGCGTCGGCCTCTCGCGGACCCCCGCCGACCTGCGGCGAGCGACGGCGATGCTTCGACGGTTGAAGGGCGAGGTGGACGCCTACGCCAGAACTCGCACCGCGCGGGACCTGTACGAACTCCGGAACGCGAGCGTCGTGTCGCTCCTCATCGCGCGGGACGCGCTGGACGCCGAGTCCGTCGGTTGTCACCACGTGGAGGAACTCCGTGCTGACTGACAGGGACGTGGAGCGCTGGCTCCGCGAGGACGTGGGACACCGTGACGTGACGAACCACGTCCCCGGCGAGACGGTCGGACGACTCGTCGCGCGGGAGTCCGGCGTCGTCGCCGGAACGGACGCCGCGCGGGCCGTGTTCGACTACCTCGGCTGCGAGGTTCGTTCCGCGGTCGGAGACGGGAGCAGCATCGAGGCTGGCGACGCGGCCTTCGAGGTTCACGGTCCGGCGACGGCCGTCCTTCGGGGTGAGCGAGTCGCGGTCAACATCGTCGGCCACGCGTCGGGCGTCGCGACGAAGACGGCAGAGGCGGTGGCCGCCGCGCGAACCGTCACCGACGACGTGGCGATCGCGGGGACGCGAAAGACGACGCCCGGCCTCCGCGGCATCGAAAAGCGGGCCGTCGCGGCCGGCGGCGGCGATACGCACCGACTCACGCTCTCGGGGATGGTCATGGTCAAGGACAACCACATCGAGGAGATGGGGATGGACGGCGCGATAGCGCACTTCCGCGAGTTGGCGTCGTTCGCCGCAAAAATCGAGGTGGAGGTGGAGCGTCCGGCGGACGGCCGCCGGGCGGCGGACGCGGGTGCCGACATCGTGATGTTCGACAACCTCTCGCCGGAGGACGTCGAGCGAGGCGTCGAACTGCTTCCCGATGGCGTCCTCGCGGAGGCGAGCGGCGGCATCGGGGTCGAGGACGTGCCGGCGTACGCCGGGACCGGCGTGGATGTGATCTCCATCGGTGCGTTGACCCACAGCGCGCCGTCGCTCGACTTCTCGTTCCGCACCGGGTGAGAAGTCGGCGGCGGACGGTCCGTCGAGACGGTGTGAAACGGATGGAGGAAAAGGGGAACGAAGGGAGAGAAATCGAAAGGGAACCACCGGGAGGGATTTCACCCCCCGGTGAAACGTATCCGTATGGACGAAAATCGCCTCGATTCGTTCGAGGAGGTGGCGGTGCGGGCGTGCGATGCCGCGGGGGAGTATCTCGCCGCCGAGTTCCGAACGGAGTCGCTCGCGGCGGAGCACGGCCCGGACGACGTGAAAGCCGTAGCGGACCGGGCGGCGGAGCGCCGCGTGCTGGACGTACTGACCGACGCGTACCCGGACCACGCCGTCTACGCCGAGGAGTCGGGACGGCGGTCCGGCGCGGCCGACTACCGCTGGGTCGTGGACCCGCTCGACGGCACGAACAACTTCTGTTCGGGGATACCGTACTTCGGGACCGCAGTAGCGCTCCTCCGCGACGACGTACCGATTCTGGCGGCGGTTCGCGACCCGCTTCACGACCGCACCTACGTCGCCAAACGGGACGGGGGGGCCACCGTGAACGGCGAGCCGATTCGCGCGGAAAGCGACGTGGCGAGCGACCACGCCACGGTCGCGTTCGTCCTCGGTCTGGACGCCGTTCGGGACGAGGCGCTACGGTCGGCGGGCGACGCGCTGAACGCGGAAATCGCCGGGCGCTGCAAGCGAGTGTGGACGAGTTGGGCACCGGCGTTGGACTGGGGACTGCTCGCACGGGGGAAGATAGAGGCCGTCGTCTGCTTCCACCCGGACGAAGTGGAACAGCACGCGGGGTGGTTGTTGGCGGGGGAAAGCGGCGCGAGGCTGGCGAGCGAGGACGACCTGTATCTCGCGGCGGCGAGCGATGAGACGTTCGAGACGCTGGAAACGGTGCTTTGAACTCCAAGGGACGGGCGAGCGGTGACGGTCCCCCTGAACGTGGAAGAAGATTGTGAAAAATCGTTATAGTTATTGTTTCCCGTGCTAAACGTCAACACATGGCAGCCAAATCGAGTCGTTCCCCCTTCGACCGGCTACGGCAGCATTACGAGGACAAGGAACGGAAATGCATCGAGTGCGGTTACGTCGATACGGAGGGCCACTGGCGCGTCACGAAACGCGGCCGCGAAATCCACTATCAACACATCTGCCCATGCTGTGATGCCATCGACACGCGCGTCCTCCGATACGATTAGTTTTCCAACAGCGACTCGCCCGTCATCTCCGGCGGTTGCCCGACGCCGATGAGCGAGAGGAGCGTCGGCGCGAGATCACACAAGGACCCCCCCTCGCGAATCGTTTTTCCGTCGTCGTCGCCCTCGGGGGAGACGTAGACGAGCGGAACGGGGTTGTACGTGTGTGCCGTGTGCGGGTTCTCCGGCGTCCCCATGTCGTCGGCGTTACCGTGGTCCGCGGTGATGAGCACGTGCGCGCCGTGGGCTTCGAGCGTCTCCGCGAGTCGTCCGATTTGTTCGTCCACTGCCTCGACGGCCGCGACTGCGGCGTCGAAGTCACCGGTGTGACCCACCATGTCCGGATTCGCGTAGTTCAGGACCAGCACGTCGGGGTCCTCCGCGTCGATGACCGAGATGGCCGTGTCCGTGACGCCTTCGGCGCTCATCTCGGGTTGCAGGTCGTAAGTCGGCACGTCGGGACTCTCGATGATGCGCCGAATCTCGCCGTCGAACTCGACCTCCCGCCCGCCGTTCAGGAAGTAGGTGACGTGGGCGTACTTCTCCGATTCCGCCAGTCGAAGCTGTGTCAGGCCGTTCTCCGAGAGCACCTCGCCCAGCGTCTCCTCGGGTTGGTGGGGCGGGAACGCCACCGGCAGGTCGAACTCGGGGTCGTACTGGGTCATCGTCACGAACTCGACGTCGGGGGGATGCGTGTCGAACGGCCATACCGGGTCGATGTCCGCGATCATGCGCGTCAACTGCCGGGCGCGGTCGGAGCGGTAGTTGAAGAACATCACCGCGTCACCGTCTTCGAGCGCGCGGCCGCCCCTCACGAGCGATGGTGCGACGAACTCGTCCGTGTCGCCGCGGTCGTAGGACGCTTCCACGGCCTCCACGGCGCTCCCTTTCTCGTACTCCGCCTCCCGATTCACGATGGCGTCGTAGGCGCGGTTCGTCCGCTCCCAGTTCTGGTCGCGGTCCATCGCGTAGTAGCGCCCCGAGACGGTGGCGATGTCGCCCGTCCCCTGCTCCTCGACCACGTCTTCGAGGCTGGCGAGGAAGCCAGCCCCGCTCTTCGGCGGCGTGTCCCGCCCGTCGGTGAAGGCGTGCGTCGTCGCCTCGATGCCCCGTTCCGCCGCGAGTTCGATGAGCGAGTAGAGGTGTTGCTGATCGGAGTGGACGCCGCCGGTACTCACGAGTCCCATGAAGTGAACGCGGCCGTCGTGTTCCGCCGCGTAGTCGAACGCGCCGTTGATGGCCTCGTTCTCGCCCAGTTCGCCGTTCGAGATGGCGTCGCTGATGCGGGTGTACTCCTGTCTGACGACGCGTCCCGCACCGATGTTCAGGTGGCCGACCTCGCTGTTGCCCATCTGGCCGTCCGGGAGGCCGACCCGCCGTCCCGTCACGTCGAGGGTTCCGTACGCCCCGTCCCGCGCCAACCGGTCGAAATTCGGCGTGTCCGCGGCCTCGATCGCGTTCCGGCCGCCGTCTTCGCTGCCTAATCCCCATCCGTCGAGCACGATGAGTCCCGCTTTCATGGGCGAACCGACGGCACCGCGGGGTAACTATTCTTCGCCCGAGCGGCTGAAACGTAGGTGCCTTCTCCTCGGTATTTTTCTTTCACTTTCACTCCGCGTAAGAATCCATTTAACTACGGTAGCGGTGCTGGTTACAGTCGCTCGTTCACAGGGACGGGTGATACTATGCCCAACAGGGCACCATCGAACGGGGTTTCCGTGGCGCTCATCACCGCCGGTGCGACGATCGTCGCCAATCGAAACGACGTCGGTTGGTTGCTCATCGTCGTGGGGGTGGTACTCGCGAGACGGAAGGCGGGCGACCGATAGTCACGTGGCCGTCGTTCGCCCGGAACTCAGCATTTTATAGCACCCAATACGTCGGACGCGCCGAGCGTTCTCGTCGAGCGCAAGCGTTCGTTCGGAAGCGGTGGCGTTCGATTATGTGTGCGAATCGGAGAACGATACCTTTTTTCGGGGTGGACCGGATTGAAGCGGGCATGACACTCGACCCCGTTCACTTCGACGGCATCGCCGAACTGGCGGACAGGATAGAGTACGAAGGGGAAGAGCGCAACCATCGTGACCTCGCACGAAGCGTCTGGGAGAACTACCTCGACCCGCTGTTTCACGAGGGTACCGAGATACTCGCGCCGCTGTCCGAACTCCGGCGGAAACGCGCGAACATCGAGGAGTTGGCGCTCGAAGCGGACCAGTTCGGGACGATGCACGGACTCGACTCGGGGACCATCAACCCGCAACCGTTCAAGAACGGGTTGGTGGTGGACGTGGCGCACGCGGCGATGAGTTCGTCGCCGTCGGACCTCGACTTACACGATTCGCGGACGGTCGTGAAGGCGGTCCACTCGAACGACGTAGAGAGGAACTTCTCCATGGAGAAGTGGGAACCATACGGCAAGAACAGCAAACGCCGAATCATCCACGCACCGCGCCGGGACGACTACGAGCAGGACATCGTTCACGCGCTGGCGCTGTATCGCGCCGAGAGCAGACACGCGCTCGACCACGCCGAGGACGTTTCCGACCTCCTCCTGCTGGACGGGCCGATGTACCCGAAGGGGTTGCTCCGCTGGCGGAACAGGGGGAGGATACTTCCCGACCTGTTCGAGGAGTCCGAGGAGGTGCGGGCGATTCTGCAGAACTACGTCGAACTGGTGGAGACGTTCGCCGAGCGGGAGGTGCCGCTCGCGGGGTTCGTGAAGAACATCTCCGCGCGGTCGATAACTCGGGTGCTGCGGGAGAAGGAAGGAAACGGGATACACGCCCCGTGGACGCACGACGCCGCCTTCTTCTCGCAGGTTCTCGAACGCGGCGAGTACGAAAACGGCGAGTACGAGCGGTTCACCGACGATCTGACCCTGACGAACTGGTTCGTCTCGCGCGCCGGGTCCGACGCCTTCTTCGGAGGCGAAAAGGCCGAACGGTACATCGACCGAGAGTACGCGCCGGAACAGTACGAAGTGACGTTCTGTGTCGTCTACGACCCGCGACGGCGGTTGCTGTTCAAGATAGAGGCACCGCGGATTTTCACGGCCGACGAGACGTGTCGGCGGCGTATCGAACGACAACTGTTGAAGGAGATAGCCATCTCGAAGGGACCGCCGACGGTCATCACGAAGGCTGATTCGCTGGCACAAATCGGCCGGGACAGCACGGAGTCGCTGATACGGAGCTTCGAGAAGTCCTTCGACACCGAACTCGACCGGAACTACGACGACGTCCGCTGGGGACTCGACTACTGAAGTTCCCCTTTCTCCATCGAGAACTCAACGTCGTCGGCGTCCACGCCGATGCGGGCGAACTGCGTCCGGACGTGTTCTTCCGCGGCGGCGAGGGCTTGGTCGCGGGTGTCGAACCCGCGGGGCATCGGCGTCTCGAACGCGACGTGGACCTCCTCGCCCGATACCATCTGGGCGGTGCCGCCGCTCTCGACCTGATAGAACTCGTCACAGACCCAGACGTACGGCGCGTCTTCGTCCGGCGCGCCCTTGAACGAGGGAGAGCGTTCACCCCGTTCGTACAACGTCCCCGTGAGGGTCGTCCCGCCTGCCTCACCACGAACGAGCAACATACCCGTACGTAGGAGTCCCGAGAATAAAAGCCAAGTGGGAGAGAGGTGTCAAACCGTGAGAAGCAGCGCGGAAACGGTTCGTTTCCGTCCGTTACAGGAACACACAACACGGGGTCCGTGCGAAACACGTTTCACTCGCGCCCGAGATGACAGGTCCATGAGCGATTTGGGCGACTTCTCGGACTACGGGAACGACACCGACGATTCGTCGACGTCGGAACCGTCGTCGGAGACGAACGAGGGGCGAACGGACGACGAGCGAACGGAGACGGCGAGCACGAGGGAGGAGACCGACGATTTCGACCGGATGGACCTCGAACCGGTCGGCGACGACCGCGGCCTCGGGAGCCTCGCCGTCTCGGAAGGCCTCTCCATCGGCGAGGAGAGCGACGAAACCTGCCTCCGAGCGTACATCACCGCGCCGAACCGGGGCGACGTTCGAATCGGGAAGTACCTCCTCGTTCCCTATCCGGACGGCGAGAAACTGTTCTGTCGCATCACGACGCTCGAATACGCACAGGAGTTCCACAGCGACGACGCCACCGAGATTCACGCCCGACGGGCGATGCGCAACGGGCAGATAGACGAGCGGGACTACAAGTTCATGGCGACGCTCGAACCCATCGCCGTGCTCTTTTCGGACGACGGCGAACTGAAACGACGGATGACCGACCGCGTGCCGAAACCCGAGACGGTGGTTCGGCAGGCCAGCGACAAACGCGAGATCAAGACTGGACTGAAGATACCGGAGGACGGCGTGTTCCTCGGGCACCTCTCCGTCGGGGGCGAGAAAGTACGGACGGCGGCGGAACCGCCGACCATCGACTACCGCGTGAAGGACGACTACGACTCGGGCGACCCGCTGGTGTTCCGCCACTCGCTCGTGGCGGGGGGCACCGGGTCGGGGAAAACCCACGGGGCGAAGAACATCCTCCGCCAGTACCTCTCCACGGAGCGCACGTATCCCATGGACGACGGCCGAAACGCCCGGATGGCCGTCGTGCAGTTCGACCCGCAGGACGAGTACGCCCAGATGCACGACGACAACCCGGCGGTGAACGCGGACGACGAACGCGCGTGGGAGCGCGAGGGAATCGCCCACGGCGGCCACGACGAAACCGTCGCGTTCGTGCCGAAGGTCGGGGGGTCGACCTACGCCGCGAGCCATCACGAGGCGGAACAGGTCGAGTTCACGATCCCGTTCTCGATGGTCAGCGACAACCAGTGGCTCGTCGCGGGCGCGAGCCTCAACGACAACCAGTACGGCGCGCTGACACACCTCCTCAACCGCTTTTTCCGCAGTCGCGGTCAGTCGGGGACGTACCAGGACTTTTGTTCCTACCTCGACGACCCCGCGCTCCGCGAGGAGTTGGACGAAAGCGGCCGCGTCCACGAGGCGACGTTCGACGCGGTGAAACGGCGCGTTCGCTCCGTCCCGGGTGGCGTGTTCGACCAATCGGCCAAATCCATCACCGAACTCGTCCCGCAGTTCGTCCGGTCCGGCAGGCTCTCGGTCGTGCCGACGTACCACCTGCCGTCGAGTCGGGCCAAGGAGATGGTCGTCCTCGCGGTGTCGAGCCTGCTCATCGACCAAAAGCTCTCGAACGCACCGGAGTACCCGACCATCAAGGAGACGCCGCTCCTCGTCGGGATGGACGAAGCGCACAACTTCCTTTCCGACGCGGACAGCGTACAGGCCCGGAAGGTCATCGGCAAGTTCACCGACGCGGCGAAACAGGGTCGTAAGGAGCGACTCGGGTTGTTCCTCATCACGCAAGACCCGCAGGACATCGACGACGCGGTGTTCAAGCAGATAAACACGACCGTCGTCCTCAATCTCGGCGACGAGGACGCCATCAAGAGCGTGAACATCCCGTCCACGTTGGAGAAGAAGGTGCCGTACATGGAGAAAGGCCAGATGGTCGTCTACTCCCCGGACAACTCCGAACCCGTCGAAATCACCGGGTTGCCGAAGTGCGTCACCCGCCACGGCCGCGATTGAATCGGTCGGACGCCGGACAAAACGATATGTGAACGGCAGCCGTACTATTCGGCATGGCAAAGCGAATTCTCGTTCCGGTGGACGGGTCCGAACAGGCGACCGAAGCGCTCTCCTACGCGCTGGAGGAGTTCCCCGATGCCGAAATCGGCGTCATCAACGTCATCGACCCCATCGACGTCGGGTACACCTCCACCGTCGGCATGCCCGGCTATTCGGAGGAGTGGTACGAGGAATCGAAGGAAAACGCCGAAGCGGTGTTCGAGGAGGCACAGGAGCTCGCGGACGAGTACGGCGTCACGCTCACCACGAAGACGGAAGTCGGGCAACCGGCCCAGACCATCGTGGACTACGCGGAGGAGTTCGACCAGATCATCATGGGCAGTCACGGACGCTCGGGCGTCTCCCGAATCCTCCTCGGCAGCGTCGCGGAAACCGTCGTTCGGCGCTCGTCCGTTCCGGTGACGGTCGTTCGATAATTCAGCTATAAACTTTACAGTTTCTAAGGATGTCATTTTAATTGTTGAACTGGACATAATATGGTGTTTGGGTCGATGTGCTGAAGACAGAGGATGGGGTCATCGAGGCCGAATAATTATCTCGTCATAGGACAGAGAATCAGGGGAAGAATATGGATACGCCCGATGACCGACCACCCACTTACAACCGACTGTTGGCCCTCTTTCTCCTCGTATTGTTCCTGAGTATCGCCGCGGTCGTCGGATACGTCCTCTGGGCAGATTGTATCATCGGATGCCCCGCATAGTCCGTTCGTTGTGCTTTGAACGATACGCGCTCTGTATGTACTGCGCCGTTTCTGTCACGCTCTCGGGGTCTCAAAGAGTCGGGATTTCACAACCGCCAGAAACGGCCGGTGACACAACCGCCAGTCGCTAGCAAACCTACCGGAAAATCTTTGATTTTCCGGGCCGACGACTGAACGGAGCGGAGTCCTCGTGAGTGAAACGAACGAGGGCACGGAAGACGAAAAGCGTCTTCCGGAGCGAAGTGAAGGAGGAGCGCTTTTGGTGCAGATTTTTATCGAGGGTCGCTCCGCGACCCTCGCAATAAAAAGGTGCGTCAGAAAAGATTGGCTTGCTGATACACGCTGATGCCCTCGTCCGTGATGTCGTAGGGTTTGATGTCGCGGGAGTGGTTCGCGTCCCGAATCTTCTGGATTTCGACGGCGAGTCGGGTTTCGATGAAGTCGTCCGTGCTCCGGACGTATCGGAGGACGAACACGGCGTCGGTGAGGTATTCGATGATGCCGTGACGGGAAGAATAGGGATTTTCGTCGCTGGCTTCGCTGGTGAGCATGGTGGTCACGCCCGCCTCTTTGAGGCTACGCGTGAAGTCGTAAATCTCGTTGCGGCGGGTGGATTGGCCCTGATACATCATTTCGAGGAGCGACACGGAGTCGAGGACGAGCCTCGACGCGCCGAAATCGCGCACGAGTTCGGGGAGTTCGCTCCGGATGCTCGACAACGAGTTGGCCATCTCGATGGGGTCCAGATCGACGACGGCGAGTTTCCCTTCCTCGATGTACTCGTCGTAGGGCCATCCCTTCTCCGTCGCGCTGTCCACGATTCGCTCGTGGCTCTCCTCCAGCGTGACGTAGACGGCGCTCTCGCCGTTCGAAAGCGCGTGGTTCAAGAACTGAAGCCCGAACGTGGTCTTGCCGGTCCCCGCACCGCCGATGGCGACCATCAGCGTTCGCTCGGGGACGCCGCCCTGAATCATGCTGTCCAAACCGTCGATACCGATGTCGATTCGTGGGATCGCGGACTCGAACGCCTCGTCGTCGAAGGAACCGCCGTCACCGTTACCGAAACCGCCGGATTCGCCGGCACCGTCGAACCCGCCCGCATCGAACCCGCCGCCATCGCCGAAGTCCGGTTCGCTGTCACCGCCGGTACCGGGCGCGGACGCGAACGCGCTGGCGAAATCGTCGTCGAACAACGGCACGTCGTCGGCGTTCGGTTCGTCGGCCGTCGTGTCGTCGGACGTCTTCACCGCCGACGTGTCGGTCACCGGTTCGGTGCCGGGAGCGTCCGCGTCCGTCGCGGAAGCGTCCGGAACTTCGGCGTTTTTCCCCGTCACCTCCGTGCCGTCTTCCGATTCTTCGGTCGCGTTGCCGGTCGATTCGCCGTCCGATTCCTCGACATCTCGGAGCGCGGCCTCGAACCAATCGTCGTCGTCGCTCACGTCGTCCCCTCCTCGTCGGTTCGGATTCGACGTTCGCCGCGAACCGACGGCCCGCTCGTCCTCGTCCGCTTTCGAGCGAAAGTTCTCATCGTCCTGTCACTGACAGCCATCGTAAATTAATGTTCGTGTCGGCGGCTTTTTGAACGCCGGGAGAGAACGGAGCCGTGATGAACGTCGGCATCGTCGCACAACGGGGAAACGAGCGGGCCGCGACACTGGCGGGACGATTGCGAGAGACGCTTCGAGACGATTCCGTGACGGTCAATCTCGACGCTGCGACTTCCGAGCGATTGGGGGTCGACGGCGTGGACGTGAGCCGGATGGCGGAAAACGACCTCGTCGTCAGCATCGGCGGCGACGGCACCTTCCTCTTCTCGGCGAGCGGCGCGGGTGGAACGCCGATACTCGGCGTCAACCTCGGAGAAGTCGGGTTTCTGAACGCCGTCGCGCCGGAGGACGCCGTGGCCGAAGTGGGCGCGGTCGTCGAGGAGTATCTGGAGTCGGGCGAGATTCCGTCGTGGGAGGTGCCACGGCTCCGCGCGACCAGCGAAGGCGACTGGTCGGTTCACCCCGCGCTGAACGAAATCGTGATACAGGGCGCACAGCGCGGGCACGGACAGGGTATCGACTACGACATTCACGTCGATGACGTGGAGTACAACAGCGGACACGCGGACGGCTTGCTGGTTTCGACGCCGACGGGAAGTACGGCGTACAACCTCAGCGAAGGCGGGCCGCTGGTCCATCCGGGTGTAGACGGCCTGATTCTCACGGAGATGTGTGCCTCCCACTCGATGCCGCCGCTGGTGTTCGAACCGGACCACGAGGTCGTGATTCGGGTTCGGAACGCGGACGCCGCCGTCGTCGGCAGCGACGGAACGCAGGTCCGTATCGAACCCCCGGAGACCATCACGGTCGCGCTCGCGTCCGAACCGGCCCGAATCGCCGGGCCGTCGCCCAACTTCTTCGAAGCGCTCGGAAAGCTCGAGTAGCTGCCGGAAACGGAAGCCTCTAATTCCGTTACTCACAAGGAAACGACAATGAAAGGGCAACTACCCGACGTGCAGGCGACGGAACCGGACGTAACGGTCGGGTTGAATCGGGTCGGCGTGACCGGGGTCGAGAAACTGGTCGAGGTCGCCCGACCGGACAAGCGACCGTACGTTCTCACCGCGGAGTTCGACGTGCTGGTTGACCTCCCGAGCTGGCGCAAGGGCGCGGACATGAGCCGAAACATGGAGGTCGTGGACGAGGTCCTCGAAGACGCCGTCAGCGAACCGACCTACCGCCTCGAAGACGTGTGCGGCGACGCCGCGGAACGACTGCTCGAAAAACACGAGTACACCTCGAAGGCCGAGGTCGGCATGGAAGCGGAATTCATGGTGCGCGACACGACGCCGGAGAGCGAGCGCCCCACCCAAGCCATGGTGGACATCATCGCCAGCGCGACGGCGACGGAGGAGGAGACGACCGAGGAAATCGGCGCGCGCGTCACGGGCATGACGGTCTGTCCCTGTTCGCAGGGCATGATGAGCGGACGAGCGAAGGAAAAGCTCCTCGGCCTCGGCGTCGGTGAGCGCGAGGTCAAGGAGTTCCTCCAGGAGATCCCGCAGGCGGGTCACTCCCAGCGCGGTCACGCGACACTCACCGTCGAAAGTTCCGGCGCGCCCGAGGTGGACCTGCACGAACTCATCGAAGTCGCGCGGGACTCGATGAGCGCCCGGATTTACAACCTCGCGAAGCGCCCCGACGAGGACCACATGACGTTTCAGGCGCACGCCGACGCGAAGTTCGTCGAGGACTGCGTGCGCGACATGGCCCACGGCGTCGTGGAGACGTTCCCCGACCTGCCCGACGACGCGGTCGTGACGATGAAACAGAGCAACGACGAGTCCATCCACCAGCACAACGCCCACGCGGAACGCGTGGCCGAGGTGGGGACGCTCCGCGAGGAAGTCGCCGAATCGAGCGAGTAGTACGGCGAATTTTTGGTCCTTTCGTTTGTCGTGAGGCGCTTCTTTTCGACTTTCGACTTCGACGGGAGACGTTTTGTGGAGTTCGTGGCTGTTCGGTGTTTCGAGCGTACTCATCCGCCGTGACCGCAACTGCTAGGGACCATGACCGCACCGCCACCGCGGACGGACGGCCGGAACCACACGGCCGTCCGTCCGCGCGGCCCCTGACCTCCCCGGTGCTCGGACGCCCTCGCCACATGGCTCGGGCGTCCTCGCCGCGCATCCCGAAAGAGGCCGTGAAAGCGCGCTTCGGACCGGCCATTCAACCACATGGACGCGCCGGGAGGACGTGAGCGCTCGCCGCGAAGCGTCCTCCCACCCGGGGAGGGATGGGGTCCGAAGGGAGGGTGGTCGGAACCGCACGACCACCCTCCCGTATGCGGTGCGGTCACGGTCGCCCAGTAGTCCCGGTCCCAACCCTCCACAAAGAAATGGTCGGGGCGTCGCGGTTGCGGTCGAGTCGCTGTTACGGTCATCGTTTTTCGAGCCGAAATTCGGACGACGGCGGTTTCACGGTCGAAAATCGGCTCGAAACACCACCGAAGGAAAAACCGTTCGTCCGCCACACCTATCGGATCCCGGGGTCGTAAGACGTATTCCACGCGACGACGAATCCGTCGTTTATGATAGGTATCGTCGGCGGGGGAATCGCCGGATTGGCCGCCGCCTACCGCCTCCAACAGCAGGGCTACGACGTGCAGATCTTCGAAGCGAGCGAGGACCTCGGGGGACTCGCCGCGACCTACGAGACGAACGGCGACCGCATCGAGAAGTTCTATCACCACCTCTCCGCCTCCGAGCAGACCATCATCGACCTCATCGGGGAACTCGGACTGGGCGACGATCTGGAGTGGCCCATCGGCAAGAACGCCTACTACGTGGACGGCGTCGTCCACCCGCTCGACAAGCCGTGGGAGATCATGGCCTACCCGCACATGAGCTTGTACGACAAGTTCCGCCTCGGTATGCTCACGCAGGAAATCGACGTTCGCGGCGGGATTCCGAAGTTCGACAGCTACGAACGGTTGGAGGACTACGAGGACGTCCCGATCAAGGACTTCCTGTTGGAACACACCTCGCGGGGCGTCTACGAGAACTTCTTCGGCCCGCTGCTGGACGCGAAGTTCGGGAGCAAAAAGGAGAAAGTGAGCGCCGCGTGGCTTCTCGGGCGCATCAAGTTCCGCGGCGAGCGCGACCTCCTCCGCGGCGAACCGCTGGGTTACCTCCGCGGCGGGTTCGGTCGCCTCATCGACGCGCTCGTCGAGGAAGTCGGCAGGGAGAACATCACGACCGGCGTGTACGTCACCGACATCGAAACGGAAGGCGGCGAAGTCACGTCGCTCACGACGAAACCGGCGGAAAGCACGGAAGTCGCCGCCGCGGACGGCGGAAGTTCGGATGGCGACACCGCGACCGAGACGCACGACGTTGACGGCGTCATCGTCGCCGCGATGCCGAACGTCCTCGAAGACCTGACCGGCTACGAGTGCGACATCGACTTCCAAGGCGCGGTCTGTGCGCTCGTGACGATGGACGAACCGCTAACCGACACCTACTGGCTCAACATCGGCCACGACGCGCCCTTCGGCGCGCTCATCGAACACACGAACTACATCCCGCCGGAGCAGTACGGCGGCGACCATCTCGTCTACGTCGCCAGCTACATTCAGGACTACGAGGAGGAGTTGTGGCGGATGGACGACGACGAAGTCGAAGACCTGTGGCTGAGCCACATCGAGGAGATGTTCCCCGACTGGGACCGCTCGTCGGTGACCAACTTCCGCCTCGCCCGCAATCCGCGCGCAGCGCCCGTGTACGAGCGCGGCTACCTCGACATGGTCGTCCCCTACGACCTCGGCGACGACATCGCCGACGGCATCTACTACGCCGGGATGGCGAGCAAGGCCCAGTACCCCGAGCGCAGTCTGAACGGTGGCATCGTCGCGGGCTACGAGTGTGCCGACCGAATTTCCGGGAGGAAAGTGGTCGTCAGCCCGGACGATAGGGAAGAACGGGAATAGTCACCTCCGACGAACGGCGGGTAGGGTTTTGCTCGTCCGTCGCTAGTATCGACGGCATGGTGGAAGTGGGGCAACTGGCAGTCATTGGTATCGGCGCAGTGGCCAGTTTTTTCATGGCGTGGACGGTCGGTGCGGGGTGGACGCCGTACGCACCGAGCGTCGGCGCTCGCAGGACGACGGTCATGCGAGGGGCTTTTTTCACCGGGCTGTTCGGAATTCTCGGAGCAGTCGTCCAAGGTGCAAACGTCACGGAAGCGATTTCGGCAGGACTCATCAACGGCGTGACGCTCACGCCGATTGCGGCCGTCATCGCGCTCATCGTCGCCGCCGGACTCGTCGCAATCGGAATCTTCACGGGATATCCGCTCGCGACGGCGTTCACGGCGACGGGTGCGGTCATCGGCGTCGGTCTGGCGCTGGGCGGGACTCCGGCATACGCCAAATATCAGCAGATATTGCTGTTGTGGGTGCTGACGCCGATTTTCTGCGGCGGTATCGCGTACGGTCTCGCTCGGCTGATTCGGCGTGACGACGTGCCGGACGAGTATTCGATTCCCCTCTTTGGTGGTATCGTCGGACTCATCCTCGCCAATTCGTCCTTTACCTTCCTCGCACCGGAATCGGGCGGTGCGTCGATCGCGGCGGTAGCCGCAGGGAGTCTCCCCCTCCCGCCCCTCGCCGGTCTCGTCGTGGCGACCCTGTTCGTCGCGCTCGTCCTCGGCGTGATTCTCCTGATAGAAGTGCGTTCCAACGTGAAAAGGGGCCAGCGACACCTGTTGTTCGGTATCGGCGCGCTCGTCTCCTTCTCGGCAGGTGGCAGTCAAGTCGGCCTCGCCGTCGGACCGCTCGCGCCGATGACCATCCCGCTCGGCGTATCGCTCGCGGTAATCCTCCTGTTTGGAGGTCTCGGTGTCATGCTCGGCGCGTGGATGGGTTCGCCACGGATGATAAAAGCGCTCGCTCGGGACTTCTCGTCGCTCGGCCCTCGGCGGGCCACCGCCGCGCTCATCCCGGCGTTCGCCATCGCACAGACCGCGGTGCTGTTCGGTATCCCGGTTTCGTTCAACGAAATCGTCGTGAGCGCCATCGTCGGCAGCGGTTACGCGGCAGGTGCTGGAAGTGTAAGCCGGGGAAAGATGGCCTACACGGTCCTCGGATGGGTCGTCTCGTTGCTCCTCTCGTTCGCGCTCGCCTACGGCGCGTTCGTCGGCGTCGGGATGCTATAGTCCGGTGAATCGAGGCTGACGATTCGCCGGGAAGCGTTATTGCAACCCCGCGACGCCGAGAACCCGGCGAAAACGTAGATAGCCGTCGACGGCGTAGCCTATGACATGGAGGAGAGTATTGCTGGCTTCAAGGAGACGGGGGACTGGGTGGCCATCGTGGAACACGGCGAGCGAATAACCACGGCGTTGGACGAGGAGGGTATCGAGGGGGAGGACTTCGACGATTGGAACGAGTGGCGGCCGAAAGCACACGAGCGACTGAGCGAGGACGTAAACGAGAAGACGGCGGAGCAGGCGAGTGCGTCGCGCGGGAAGGGAGAAAAGAAGGGCAAATCCCCCACTGAAGACGCGGGAACGGCGCGGGAGGAGTTAGAGGACACGGTGTCCGAACTCGCGGAGGGCGACATCGACGACGCCGTCGAGGAGGGGCGCGACACCGTCGAATACGCGACCCGCGCGGCCGACACGGCGGGGCGAAAGGCGCTTCGAACCGTCGAGGAGACGGTGTACAAACACGTCATGACCCAAGTGTCGCCCGCCTACTTCGACAACGAATTAGTGAGCGCGAACGTCGAACGCGACAGAAGCGGAAACCGATACACCTTCGAGGTGAACATCAACGATGACGCACTCAAAGACCGGGTGAGCGACCGACTGGAGCAGTACGACGAGGAGATAGACCGCTGGCGTGGCGAGACCGAAAAGGAAACCGAATCCGCCGAGGCCGCCGAGGGAATCGACCCGGTTGAGTGAACGGTTTAAACACGAAAGGAATCGCCGCTATCCCTATCCGCGTGCGGCGCGTGCTTGTGCGTCATGTACGACCGAATCCTCATTCCCATCGACGGAAGCGACGCGGCGGCGAACGCGATTCCGTACGCGCTCGACGCCGCGAAGACGTACGACGCCGGCCTCTACACGGTGTCCGTCGTCGATACGGGCGAGACGGACGACGACGGGGAAAAGCGCGAGGCGATGTACGAGGAGTTCGAGAAGGAATCGAAAGCGATGGTGGAGGACGTGATCGAGCGAGCGGAGCGGGAGGACATCCGCACGACGGCGGGGTCCATCGCGGAGGGCAAACCCCATCGTGCGATTCGGCAGTACGCCGACGAGCAGGACATCGACCTCATCGTGATGGGGACGCACGGACGGCGTGGCATCCTCTATCCGCTTCGACGGAGCGTCACGGAAAAAGTCGCGCGATGGGCGGACGTGCCGGTGCTGATGGTTCGATTGGGCGAGGACGAGGACTGAGCCGAGAAATCAGGCTTCGCCTTCGTCGACGCCGACCGCGTCAGAGATGTTCACGTCCTCCGGTTCGTCCTGTCCGCCGACCCGGACTTCGCCGTCGTCACCTTGGACGTACACGTCGTCGGCAAAGCCGCCTTCCGCGTGCGGGTGAACCGGGTCGTCCAGTTTTTCCGGCGTGGACGGGGGTTCCGGCATCTCCACGGGAGCGAACTCGCCAAGCGGGTCGGCGATGGTGATGCCGTGCTTCGAGAAGAACGTCTCGTAGCGTTCGTAGTGCTCTTCTAGTTCGTCGCTCGGGAACTCCATCATCTCGGTCCAGCCGTGATTGTAGAAGTCGAAGTTCGACTGGATGTGGGTGATTTCGCGGGCCTCCGCCTCCGGCGCACCTTCCTGAAGCGCGGCGAGATACGAATCCATCGTCGCATCGAAGAAGGCGTCGAGGTGTTCGCGGCGTTCCTCGCGGTGTTCCTCGTCGGCTTTTTTGAGGAATATTCCCGTGTGCATGTCCACCAGTTTCCACTTCACCACGTCGCTGACGACGGGCATTTCGAGGGCTTTTCTCGACGCGAAGTGGCGCGCGTTCTGACGGATTTTCATGCCCGTTGCTTGGGACGCGACGGTCTTCAACGTCCCGACTCGGGTATGTTGGCGTTTGACAGCAACATCGAGATAGCAACCCACTTTAACCCCGACGCAGAACGTCTCAGTCATGAGCGAATCGTACGTGATCATCGGGGATGGCATCGCGGGCAGTTCCGCTGCCGAAACCATCCGCGAGGAAAAACCCGACGCCGATATCGCCGTCATCACCGACGAGGGCGAAGCACTGTATAATCGCATCCTCATCAAGGAGTTCGCCAAGGGCAAACTTCCCGAAGCGCCCATCTCCATTCACGAACCCGAATGGTACGACGAGCGCGATATCGACCTCGAACTGAACACGTTCGTCACCGACATCGACGCGGACGCACACGAGGTCCACACCCACGCGAGCGGGACGTACAACTACGACAAACTCCTCGTCGCCACGGGCGGGACGCCGACCCAACTCCCCGTCGACAACAGCGACGCCGACGGCATCCACCACTTCTGGACGTTTCAGGACGCCCGACGCATTCAGGAGCACGCGGAAGCGGCGGACACCGGGACCGTCATCGGTGCCGGTCTCCTCGGTATCGACCTCGCCGCAATCTGCGCCGCACAGGACGTCGAAGCGAAGTACATCATGCGCGGCAACCGCTGGTGGCGCTACGGTCTGAGCCTCGACGGCGCGGAGATCATTCACGACGCGCTCGAAGAGAAGGGCGTCGAAACCGTCCTCGAAAGCGGCGTCAACGGCTTCAAGACGGACGACGACGGCAACGTCGTCGCCACCATCGACGCCGACGACAACGAGTACGAGAGCGACTTCGTCGGCATCGCCATCGGTCTCAACTTCAACACGGAGTACCTGCAGGGAAGCGGCGTCGAGACGGACAACGGCGTCGTCGTGGACCAGTACATGCAGACGAACGTGGACGACATCTACGCCGCCGGCGACATCACACGGTACTACGACGTGATTCTGGACGAGTACGCCCAGAACGGGTCGTGGGGCAGCGCGAAACAGCAGGGCGTCGTCGCCGCGAAGAACATGGTCGCAGACGACAACGAAGAGGAGTTCCGCTGGGTCTCCTCGTACTCCATCACCCACTTCGACTTCCCGTTCCTCTCCTTCGGCTTCCCCACGATTGGCGACGACGAGTGCGAGGAGAAGTACAGCGACACCGAATGGCGTCGCCTCTCGTTCAAGGACGGCAAACTCATCGGCGGCGCCCTCATCGGCGACATCGCCCCGCAGGGCAAGTACAAGGACCTCATCCGCAACGAAGTCGAGTGTGCCGACCAGAAGGAAATCCTCCTCGAGAAGGATTTCGACCCGGAGAAGCTCGCACAGCCACAGGAACAGGAACAGGAACAGGAACAGTAAGTTCGGAGCCCGGAACGGTGCGGTTTCGGTATTTTTGTCGCGAGCGGTTCCACCGACCAGCGATTGTCGCGACGTGAATCTTTAAGATCCCCTACGACAGTTGGTATCAATGACCACATCGGTCGGGAGATTTCGTGAAACCCAAAATAGCCGTCGAAGCCGTGGAGACGATTCCGAACGACGCCCGCGTCCGACACTACGACGAACTCGATTACGACGCGAAAGGGCACTTCCCGAGCGTCGTCGAACGTGGCGAACAACTCATCGACCGGGAGACGGCGGGCCAGTTCAGCGACGGCGAATTCGTCAAATACACCGGTTACTTCCGGGTACTTCTCGCGTAGCTCGATTTGGCATGTTTTTTCATACTCTTTCCGCAACGCTTAATATGTACTAAGACAATTGGTAACACGTATCAATGGCTTCGAACAGCACGAGTAGTCTGAAGTCTGCACCGACCGGAGAGACGGCAGCACTCATCATTAGCCGCACCGAAACCGTTCCAGCGGGCGTTCAAGTGCATCATTTCGACGAACTCGCGGAGGAGACACAACAGATGTTGGCGGAGTTCGACGGCGGCGAGAGAGTCGTCCGGATGACCGGTGCGTTGGCGGACGAGTTCGACAGGGACACGCTCGTGGTGTTCAACGACTACTACCGAATCGACGTGGTCTAACCCGGCCCACGCGAACGAACAACCGAAGCCGTTTTCTCCCGCACGACGGGATGTAGGGACATGAGCATGAGCGGAAGCGGCGAGATGACGCTCGCCTTCGAGTTGTCTGCGCTCAAAGCGTTGGCGAGTCCCGGAACGGTGTTCGAAGACGCCCGACGCTGGACCCGCTACGTCGGCGTCATCTCCGACCAACCGACCTACGTGGTGACGAACTTCACCCGAAAGAACCGCATCCGGCAGGACTTCTTCTCCGGCCCGAAAGGCCGCGCCGAGAGCCTCGACAGCGTGAAATCGCAGTTCGACACCGACCGCCACGTCTTCGTCGGCATCACCGACGAGGACCGCGAACTCGCCGAGGACCACGACTGGGAGTTCCTCCACGTCGAGGACGCCGCCGAGGCGGCCGAATGGGACCTCGCGTCCGGCGACGACGGCGAGACTGGGGGGAACGAGGAGGACGTGCGCGACGACTGGCCGTAGCCGTCGAAGCGTATTCCATCAGAGTTCCGCCCGCAAACACCGTTTTCCCTCCTCGGTTATCCGATAGCAACACCAGTTCGAGTTTCGGACGAGGCCTCGGTCGGCCAGAGAACGACAGCGAGTCGCGGTAACGCAGTTCGAAAGCGACAGGCGGCGCTCGATGTCGAGTCGAACCTGTATCCCTTCCGCATCGAGCAGTCGGAGGATTCGTTCGTCTATCGGGCGCAGTCGGTCGGGAACCCCGCTGGCCTGTGCCATGGACATCCGTATTTTTTCCACTATCAAATAACTCGCTAAGAGGGGTATGTACCGAGGGCAGGAACGAGGGATCGCTATTGAGCGCTACCTCTACGGGGACGACACGTGTCATATTCGACGGAGTTTCGACGACCGGGCGCAATCACGTCGTTTAAACTCGTCAGGGACCAACGGAGCGTATGGCAGAACCGCGCGTACCGGGAGGAGACGGTGCGACGCTCGACCTTCCCTGCGGCGAGTCGGTGCCGACCGGAACGCTCGACATGGGAATGCGCGAGTACGACTGTGACTGTGGTGAATCGCATGCGGTCGTCATGGACGTCCACCCGCCGTCACGCTTCGTCCCCGAATTTCTCGTGGACATCCTCCAAGAGACCATCGATACGACCGACGAGAACGTCGAATTCGGCACCCTGCACATCATGGGCGTCGTCATGGAGGAGTTCCCGGAGGAGGTCGTCAGCGAGGACGTCGCCGAAAACCCGGACCTCGGCTACGCGATGGTGTGGGTGACGGACTTCGGCTCGCGGCGACTGCACGAGGTCGTCGTCGAACTCGTCGTCGAACTCATGGAACACGCCGTCAGTCACGCCGAGGACGACGAGGCGATGAGTCAGTTCGAGGCGGACATGCTGAATTTCGACGTTCCGACATTCGTGGACCAGTACCGAGCGGAACGTGACTTCTCCGGGCCGCACGACCGACCGGCGTGAGCGGGTCATCGCCCGACAGGGGGTCGTTGTCTGACTGAATTTTAAGTACCTAACGGCCGATACGACTACCATGTCTCTTCGGGGGAGTGCGTTCGAACGGATTCGGGAAGTCGTGACCGAACGGGGGGGCGGAGAGCCGTTGACGGCGCGGGAGATTCTCCACCTCCTCGACGAGAGCGACGACGCCCACGAGGAGTTCAAGAGTACGCACGAAATCGCGACCGTCCTCGGACGGCGGGCACAGACCGGCGACGTGACCGTGATTCGCTCCTCGCCGTACCGGTACGAACTCTGACTGGACGCGAAAGTACAAGACCCCGCGACACGCCCTTCGAGTCGATGCTGGACGAGTTGCTCGGGCGCGCCGAGTTGAAAGAGCGAATCGACTCCCTCGAAGACGAAAATCACCACCTCGAACGACGGGTGGAAGCCGAAGAGGAACGCCGCGCCGAAGCCGTCACCGAACGTCAAAACGCCGAGGAGCGGGTCAACCGCCTCGAAAACCGCATCGTGGAACTCGAAGACCGGGTGGAGCGACTGCGGGACGACGAGGAGTCCGTCGAGTTCCGTGGTACCGAAACGCTCCACGGGGAGCGGGTTGACGAGGTGCTGGCCCGTCTCGAAAGCGTCGAAACGGGACCCGAGGGCGCGCTGACAGCGATGGTGGACGACGACGACGACGTACCGGAGGCGGTGGGCGAGGCGTTCGGGGACCACGGGTCGCTCGTCGCACGCGCCGCGCCCTGTCTGGCCGTGACCGACGATTCGGGACTCGTCAGCGCCGCGCTCGTGCCGCCGCGTTCGCCCGAACCGTTCGTTTCGTGGAGCGCTGGCTTCGAGTTCGAGTCGTCGTGGTTCCGCCCGGAGGGTCGGTTCGCGTTCGCGCTCGTCCGTTCCGACGTGTTCGCCATCGGCGAGTACGACGGCCGGGAGCGACTGTCCGTGACGGGATTCGAAAGCGACGTGAAGGGAGACCACTCGAAGGGGGGGTTCTCACAGGCCCGCTTCGAACGGATTCGAGACGAACAGATAGCCGACCATCTGGAGAAGTGCCACGAGGAGATAGACGCCCGCGATGCGGAACGCCTCTACGTCGTCGGCCAGCGGACGCTCCTCTCCGAGTTCCGGGACGTGGCCGACGTGACCGACCCCGTGGACGCGACCGGAAAACCGAGGGACGCGCTGGACGACGCCTTCTACGAGTTCTGGACGACGGGGCTGTTTCGGGTGTGAGCCGTCAGTCCAATTTCGCGTGAAACAGCAGACGCCCGCATTCGGGACACATACCCGTCTCGACCTCTTTTTTCTCGTTCATTCCGAGCGACCCGAGAAGCCCCTCCCGTCGGTCGCTCGTCTTCACGTACGGTTTCCACGCGTCGTTCATGCCGAACTTGACCGGTTCGAGCGTAACGCCGCAGTCTGGACAGCGGTCACTACTCGTCATATCGGAACCGTTTCCGCGGAAAACCGTGGTCGTTACGCTTTTCCCGTGAAAAATCGCGGCATGGCTTATCGCTCTTCTATCGTCGCACCGCCTCCGATTGCGGTCGGATAGGCGCGCGCGTCCACGTCGACATCGGAGAACGCGTCCAGCATCGCGCTCGCGACGGCGCTCTGTCCGTCCCCGCGACAGACGGCGAGGACGCTCGGTCCGGCCCCGCTGACCGCGACGCCCGTCGCGCCGGCGTCGAGCGCGGCGGTCCGCACCTCGTCGAACCCGTCGATGAGCGACGCCCGTGACCCCGTGATCGACCCGTCTTCGAGGCCCGCCCCGACGAGTTCCGGGTCGTCGCGGAACATCCCCGCCGTGAGCGTCGCGGCGTTGCCCACGGTACCGACCAGTTCGTCGATTTCTACGGATTGCGGAACGACCCGTCTCGCGTCCCGCGTCGAGACGACGATTTCCGGCAGGCAGGCGACGACCGGAACCGACGCATCGACGTGCGTGATGGTGTCGTCCGTGACGACGGTGAATCCACCCAGAATCGAGGGTGCGACGTTGTCCGCGTGGGCTTCGCCCGAGACGGCGGCCTCGCCCTCCGCCGCGACGCGAACGAGTTCGCGCCGCGAGAGTCCGCGGTCGTAGAGTTCGTTCAGGGCGACCGCGGCGGCGGCCGCGCTGGCGGCCGACGACCCGAGTCCCGACGAGGGTCGGACCCCCTTGTTGATTCGGATGCGTGCGGGCGTGTCGAGTTCCTGCGCGACGACGCCCGCCGTGTTCTTCGCCGGTTCGGTCGGGATGTATCGTTCGCCGACGCCCGTGACCTCTATCGTCGTCTCCGCTGCCCGCTCGACCCGGACGATGTCGGCGGGTCGTTCCAATGCCAATCCGAACACGTCGAACCCACACCCCAGATTGGCACTCGTAGCCGGTGCCCGCACTGTGACCATGCAAAGCCTATCGAAAGCACGGACAAAAACCTTCGCCTCCGGCGGGAAATTGCGCGCAGAGGGCGGCGATCCGCGCGGTTTGCGTTACCGGGAGAGACGGTTTTAAGCCGCCATGCCACCACCGCACACCCATGCAGGTTGCGATATTGGCACACGAGAAGTTCCCCGGCCGCGCGAAGACGGCGGTCGGAATTCTACGCTACGCCGACTACGAAGTCGCCGCGGTTCTCGACCGCGAACGCGCCGGAGAGCGCGTTTCCGACCACGTTCCGGACGTACAGGACGCGCCGATAGTCGCGGGAATGGACGACGTTCCGGACGTGGACGCGCTCGTCATCGGCATCGCACCCATCGGCGGGGGGTTCGACGAGACGTGGCGACCGGACGTCCGAAACGCGCTCGAACGCGGCTGTGACGTGATTTCGGGACTCCACTACTTCCTCGAAAACGACGAGGAGTTCGTCCGTCTCGCCGAGGAAAACGGCTGTGATATTTGGGACGTGCGAAAGCCCCACGACGACCTCACCGTCAGCCAAGGGGTGGCGGACGAGGTGGACGCGGAAATCGTCCTGACCGTCGGAACGGACTGTTCGGTCGGCAAGATGACCGCGACGCTCGAACTCGTGCGGGCGGCCCGCGAGCGAGGCGAGAGCGTCGGATTCATCCCGACGGGCCAAACGGGAATCATGATTGACGGGTGGGGCAACCCCATCGACCGCGTAGTGAGCGACTTCACCGCGGGGGCCGTCGAGGAGATGATTTTGGAGCGCGGCGACGAGTACGACTACCTGTTCGTGGAAGGACAGGGAAGCATCGTCCACCCGGCCTACTCGGCCGTGACGTGCGGGATTCTCCACGGATCCATGCCGGACAAACTCGTCCTCTGTCACGAGGCCGGAAAGGAGGTCATCCACGGCTACGAGTCCGTCTCCCTGCCGCCGATTTCGGAGTACGTCTCGCTCTACGAGGGCCTCGCCCGACCGGTACACGGAACCGAAATGGTCGCCGGAGCCATCAACACGTCCGATATCGAGGACGACGAGGACGCCCGCGCGGCGGTCGCCGAGTACGAATCCGCGCTCGGAGCGCCCGCAGCGGACCTCGTTCGGTTCGACGCCGACGCCGTGCTGGAGGCGATTCTGTGAGTCTCACGGCCGAGTTCGAGCGGATTTCGCTCCCGCTCGAACACGCCTTCACCATCTCGCGAGGCACGCAGACGGCCGCGGAAAACGTCGTCGTGAAAATCGAGGACGACGACGGAAACGTCGGCATCGGCGGGGCCGCCCCATCGAGACATTACGGCGAAACGGCGGCCACGGTCGAAGCGGTCATGCCGGACCTCTTGGACGTGGTCGAACGGGTGGACGACCCCCACGCGCTCGCCCGAATCGAGCGGGAGATGCGCGAAACGGTAAACCGCAACCCGGCGGCGCGCTGTGCGGTGAGCATCGCGCTCCACGACCTCGTGGCGAAACGTACCGGACTGCCGCTGTATCGTTACTGGGGACTCGACGGGAGCGAGACGCTCGAAACGTCGTTCACCATCGGCATCGACCCGACCGACGTGATGGCCGAGAAGACACGGGAAGCCGTCGAGGCCGGGTACGGCACGCTGAAGGTGAAGGTCGGCACCGACCGCGACGAGGAAATCATCGGCACGATTCGGGAGGAAGCGCCCGACGCGACGATTCGCGTGGACGCGAATCAGGCGTGGAGTCCGCGCGAGGCGGTGCGGAAGATCGACGCGCTCGCCGACTTCGACGTGGAGTTCGTCGAACAACCCGTTCCCGCCGAGAACCCCGACGGAATGGCCTTCGTCCGCAAACGCGCCGCGCTCCCCATCGCGGCCGACGAGTCCTGCATCACGCTGGAGGACGTCCCGAGAATCGCGGACAAGGCCGACATCGCCAACCTGAAACTCATGAAGTGCGGCGGCCTCCGCGAGGCGATGCGGATGATTCACGCCGCGAACGCCCACGGCTTGGAACTCATGCTCGGGTGTATGGTCGAGAGCAACGCGAGCATCGCGGCGGCGTGCCACCTCGCACCCCTGCTCGACTACGCCGATTTGGACGGGTCGCTCCTGCTCGCAGAAGACGAGTACGAGGGCGTCCCGATGCCGAACGGCGTCATCGACCTCGAAACGGGACGCGCCGGAACCGGCGTTCGAAAACGGTAGGTCCTCAATCGACCAGCGTTCCGACCCGCTCCGCCCGAAAGCCGATCATGTCCTCGTAGCCGTCGGTGGACATCAGGACGGGGTAGAACGCCCTGTCGGCGCGGAGTTCGGTTCCACCCTCGCCCTCCTTTCTGGCGAACACCTCGCCCTCCTCGACGCGGACGAAGTTCTCGCCGACGAACTCGTAGTCGCCACCTCCCACGGCGTCGAAGATTCGATACAGTTCCGGGTCCCCGCCGTCCGAAAGCGCGTCGATAGCCCCGGTTTCGCCGAGGAAGTTCCGCAGGATTCGCTCGGCGTTTCGTTCTGCGCGCTCCGTTCCCCGAAGGCCGCATTCGACCGCGACGCCGTCCACGTAGTCGATGAGGCCACCGACGACGTAGCTGATGTCCACGACCCTGCCGACGCCCGTCGCCCGCGCCAACCGTTTCGTCCGGTCGTTCATCCGCGCGAGGAGCGCGAACGCCTCCGGGTGTGACCTCGTCGAGTGCAGATCGAGAACGCCGCAGTCACGAATCTGGGGCAGGAGTTCCGCCGCGAGTCGGGATTCGTGCGTTTCTCCCTCGGAGTCGCCCGGAAACGCGCGGTTCAAATCCTCGTCGATGAACCGAACGTTCTCCGCGATGGCCTCCTCGTTGGCGATGGCGAATCGAACCGGACGGGAAAAAGTCGGATTCTCCGCCAGCACGCGCTCGATGGCCGTTTTGCCACAGCGTTCGTTTCCGTGCAGGCAGGCGACGACGGCGAGGTCTGGCGTTCCATCGCCGTGGGTCTGAACGCGCATCGATGGTCATGGCACACACCCGCATGACTTGAGACTGTGGATTTCCGACGTGATTGTTTGTTATCCGACACGTCACCGTTCCTTCTTCCCCTCGTGTTCCGTGTCGTGGGTCCGTAGCCGGACTTCCCTGTCCGTAATGCCGTGGATGGCGCTGTGCGGAAGCGGGTAGATGTCCTTCGCGTCGTCCTTCCACCCGAGGAGCATCCTGTACTCGTCGAGGAGGCTGGGGTGCGGGTCCACGTAGGCGACCCCGTTCCGGACGTCGGTCACGATGCCGACCTTCTGATCGTCCACGTTGAACACCGGTTTGTCCACGTCCTCCGGCTTCGGTGATTTGCGCATAGTGTCCGTTCGACTGTCATCACTATCAGGTTATCCGCCGAAGTGCGCGTCCGCGTTCACGTACCGTCGTCCGTGTAAACGTCGTCGCTGGGGTCGTACTCCATCTCCTCGGCGACCGTGCGGGCGATTTCCGCTCCGAACTCGCGCTCGACGACGTGAAACGCGAGGTCGATTCCGGACGTAACTCCCCCGGCGGTCAGGATATCGCCGTCGTCCACGACACGAGCGTCCACGACCCGTGCCGCCGAATCACGGAGGTCGGGGAGGGCACCGGCGTGCGTAACGGCAGGCCGTCCGTCGAGCAGTCCGGCATGGGAAAGTAGCATTCCGCCGGTGCAGACCGCCGCGACCGTCGTTCCTCGGTCGTAAAGGGCGGCCAGTGCGTCCGGGATGTCTCCCCGTTCCGCTTCCGCCCGCGCTCCCGCCTCGCTCCTATCATTCCATCCGCCGCCCGGCACGACGACGAGGTCGGGCGAGCGCTCGTCCAGCGTCGCGTCGGGTTCGACGCGGAGACCGTGGCTCGCGGTGATTCGCTCCGTTTCCGCGAGCGTGCAGAGCGAAACCGCGAGGTCCGCGCCGGCGTCGCCCGCGTTCTCGAACACTTCGTACGGGCCGATGGCGTCCAACTCGTCGAATCCCTCGAAGAGGACGATTGCGATTTCCATTTCCAACCGTCGATAGCGTTTTTCGAGGTAGTAAACCCGCCGGTGGAGCGGATATCGAACTTCCCGTCCATCGCCGTTCCTCACGCCGTCTCAACACACTTATCTGGCGCGTGGCGCGTACCCAACCGCATGAGCGATATCGTTGTCACGCTCCCGGACGGCGCCGAACTCGACATGGAGGAAGGCGCGACCGTGGAGGACGTGGCGTACGAAATCGGCCCGGGACTAGGCACGGACACGGTGGCAGGTGTCGTGGACGGCGAACTCGTGGACAAGGCGACGCCGCTGTCGGCGGACTGCCGACTCGTCATCGTCACCGACCAGAGCGACGAGTACCTGAGCGTCCTCCGTCACTCCGCGGCCCACGTCTTCGCGCAGGCGCTGAAGCGACTTCACCCCGAAGCGAAACTCACCATCGGCCCGTGGACCGACGAGGGCTTTTACTACGACATCGCGGGCGTCGAACTGGACAGCGACGACCTCGCCGATATCGAGGCGGAAGCACACGACATCATCGAGGAGGACCTCGACATCGAGCGCACCGAGAAGTCGCGCGAGGAGGCCTTCGACTTCTACGAGGGCAACGAGTACAAACAGGACATCCTCGACACCGAGGCGGCCGACGAGGACACGATTTCCTTCTACGAACAGGGCGAGTTCGCGGACCTGTGTAAGGGTCCGCACGTCGCCTCGACCGGCGAAATCGGCGGGTTCACGCTGCTCGAAACCTCGGCGGCCTACTGGCGCGGCGACGAGGAGAACGACACGCTGACCCGCGTGTACGGGACGGCGTTCCCGACCGAGAAGGGCCTCGAACAGTACCTCGAACGCGTCGAGGAGGCCGAGGAGCGCGACCATCGCAAACTCGGCAGGGAACTGGACCTGTTCTCCATCGACGAGACGACGGGGCCGGGCCTGCCGCTCTATCACCCCAACGGGAAGACCATCCTGCGCGAACTGTCGGACTACGCTGGCGAACTCAACCGCGGTGCGGGCTACGACGAGGTGGAGACCCCCCACCTGTTCCGCACGGAACTCTGGAAGAAGTCGGGCCACTACGACAACTACGTGGACGACATGTTCCTCCTCGACGTGAACGACGAGGAATATGGATTAAAACCGATGAACTGCCCCGGCCACGCGACCATCTTCGACCAGCACAGTTGGAGTTACCGCGACCTGCCGATTCGCTACTTCGAGAACGGCAAGGTGTATCGCAAGGAACAGCGCGGCGAACTCTCCGGCCTCTCGCGCGTCTGGTCGTTCACCATCGACGACGGCCACCTGTTCGTCCGCCCCGACCAGATCGAGCGCGAGATTCGGCAGGTCATGGACCTCATCTTCGAGGTCATCGAGACGTTCGATTTGGACGTGGAAGTCGCGCTCGCCACCCGCCCCGAGAAGTCCGTCGGCAGCGACGAGTTGTGGGAGCACGCCGAAGAGCAACTCCGTTCCGTCCTCGAATCCAGCGGCATGGACTACGACATCGAGGCGGGCGACGGCGCGTTCTACGGCCCGAAGATCGACTTCGGCTTCGAGGACGCCCTTGGTAGGGTTTGGGACGGCCCGACGGTCCAACTCGACTTCAACATGCCCGAGCGCTTCGACCTGACCTACGTCACCGAGGACAACGAGGAGGAGCGCCCGGTCATGATTCACCGCGCGCTGTACGGTAGCTACGAGCGCTTTTTCATGGTTCTCATCGAGCACTTCGACGGCAAGTTCCCGCTCTGGCTCTCGCCCGAACAGGTCCGCATCCTGCCCGTCAGCGACGATAACCTCGGCTACGCCCACCGCGTCGCGAACGAACTCGACGACTTCCGCGTCGAAGTCGAGGACCGCTCGTGGACCGTCGGCCGCAAGATTCAGCAGGCCCACGACGATCGTATCCCGTACATGATCGTCGTCGGCGGCGACGAGGAGGAGGCGGGGACGATTTCGGTCCGCGACCGTCTGGAGCGCGAGGAGAAGGACGTCTCGCTTTCGGAGTTCCGCAAACACCTGGAAGCGGAGCGCGACGAGAAGAGTACGGAACTCGGGTTCCTCGACTGAGGCGACTCGTCCACTGTTTTTGCCGCTTTTGCTGACGGCTCGGTTGATGGCAGGGTTCATCGGTATTGGTTCATAGCGGGCGATATCGGTCGTGTCGCTTGCTCGTTTTCGGGTTACGTACAGACCGCAAATCCTTCATAGTCTCAACATGAAATTTAGGTATGGGAACTGCCGAGCGAGGATTGGTCTCGTGGGTATCAGCGACCGTTGATTTCCTTCTGGCAGCGTGTGGGTTCACAATCGTGTTGTATCCGATGGTCTCGCTTGGGAACGCGGTTCTCGGGTCGCCAGCTTCGGCCTCAACAGTCAACTTGGTTATCGGTGTGCTGGCGGTCGGTGGAGCCTATCCCGTGGTTGCAGGGGATTGGTCACTCGGACAACTCGGTGAGTACGTGTTCGTCCTTACTGCCTCGGCATTCGGGTGGGGGCTCCTCGGGATGGCGGTGATACTCGTATCAGGACGTACGTTCGCCGGGAGTAACCCGATTCCGCAAGCAACGGTTTGGGCCGCGGCCTCTCTGACTGCCTATATCGTCGTGTACCGAACCCAACTGACGATTTTTAGCTAACTCCAATTTCATAATTCGGTCTCACGACCAGTCGAGCGACACCGATAACGGCACACACACGTACCGAATGGCCGTGTCATCGTCGACTGGCCGGAACAAACGATGAATACGTGATGACCACATCCTCTCGATTAACGCGCTCCATCTGACAGCGTCTCGTCGGATCTATTCGAAGCGTGCCGGAGGAGGGGGCGTATTCAGCAACCGCTCCCGGGAAAAGCCGCAATGCGAAATTCCGGTGTTCCGGTCAGAACTCGTCGATAACGGGAATACCGACGGTTTCGAAGTCCGTCATCGCGTCGAGTTTGTCCGAGGTTTCCGCGAGAGACACGGTCTCGGAGACCATCATCGCTGGATCGAGTTTCCCGTATTCGATCATCCGGAAAATTTCGTCGTAGCGGGGCCGGGGGAGGCCGATCGCGCCGATGAACTGGAGTTCCTGGGCGACGATTAAATCCGTCGGGAGCGGGACCTCGCCGCCCTCGTCACTGGACGTCAAGCCGATCTGGATATGTTGGCCGCGTTTCCGAAGGCTACGGACCGAGTTGCCACACGTCTCGGCGATGCCGAGGGCATCCACGGAGACGTCGGCGCCACCATCGGTGATCGCTGCCACCTCCTTGGGCACGTCGGCGACCGCTCCCGCGTTGATGGTTTCGACGGCCCCAACGTCGGTTGCGAAGTCCAGTTTCTCGTCGAACAGGTCGACGGCGATGACGTTCGCGCCGATGGCGTCGGCGATGTGGACGGCCGAGAGGCCGATGCCACCGCAACCGTGGACCGCGAGCCAGTCGCCGGCGGTGACGTCCGCCTGGTGGACGAGCGCGTGGAACGACGTCATGAATCGACAGCCCAGTCCGGACATCTCGACCGGTGAGACGCTATCCGGGAGGGGGACGACGTTGAAGTCGGCCCACGGGACGTGAAACCGTTCGGCGAACGCACCCTTCGATTCCGGGGCGAGCCCCAGCGGAATGCGGTTGTCACAGAGATTGGAGTGTCCGTTCCGACAGGACGGACACGTCCCGTCGCCGAGGCTGAACGGGACGGCGACGTGGTCGCCTTCACGAACGTGTTCGACTTCGTCGCCGACTTCGACGACGACGCCGGCGGGTTCGTGCCCGAAGACGTGGCCGTCCTCGAACCCCCTGGACTCCCAGAGCGGATCTCCCTGCCACGCGTGCCAGTCGCTCCGGCAAATCCCACACGCATCTGTCTCGACCACGACACCCGTGGGGTCCGGTTCCGGTTCGTCGATCTCCCTGATCTCCAGCGGTTCCCCCTGACCGGTAAACACTGCGGCGCGTACCATGCCATGTCAGTTGTTGGCACAAACCATAATTATACGGGCTCAAGGATACAGAATCCATTCTCCTTGAGCACGCGAGAGTCAGTTACGTGCTCGATACGTCCTTTGCGTTCATCACCCTCGTGACGACCGCGTGCCGTGCGTGATACTCGGCGACGAAGAGGAAGCGGTGGGCACGATTTCGGTCCGCGACCGTCTGGAGCGCGACGAGAAGAGTACGGAACTCGGGTTCTTGGACTGAGGGCCGTCTACGGTTTTTCTGATTTTGCTGCAATACTTGGTTACGGTCGGATTTTATCGGTACTGCCGAATAGAGGGAACGTATCTATTATTCCCCTACGGACTATCGGATTCGTGATCAGTAGCCACCGATAAATACATATTTATTTGTCATCATTTGTCGAGTAGATGAAATCAACACGGTTCGTGACCATTTGTTTCGTATATAGTGGAACAATATTACTGGCACAGGGCGCTTTCCTTTTCGAGTCTCCGATCGCCATCATTACACAAATTGGCGTTGGCCTCTCCATCTTGGGAACCGGACTCCTTCGATTGTACAAGCCCGAAGAATACGAGCGAAAGCCGACGGAGTACGGGCCATTAGCTTATGCAATGGCGACCCTCGCTCTCGTATTAACTGCGCTATTTCTCGCCCAAGTAGTCGTTTTCTAAACGGAAGCGCCCACTGTTAGACCTACGCTCTGTAGCTAGCACGTCACCGTTGACGAATATCGAAGAAAGTACCGACCTCGTTCGTGCTTCTCTAGTCCAACTCGTCGCTCCGCTTCGTCTCCCGAAGGATGAACGGGCCGATCGAAAGCGTGCGCTTCGCCACCGTCGCAATTCGCAGGATATACGCCAGCAGGATGATGAACGGGACGATTGCAATCGTAGAAGCCAAACTCACCGTCAGCACGTCGTTGCTGATGCCGACGGTGGCCCCCGGAACCGCCTTCGCGTCGAAGTAGATTATCATCGCGATGGTGACGACGAGCGCCGGAACCGCCGTGTACAGCATGGCCCGCGAGAGGTTGACGAACTCCCACTGGAAGTAGAGCGTCTTGAAGTGCTCGCGTGACGGACCGAAGAAGGACAGCGATTCGATGATGTCGTCGAACGCTTCGTCCACCTCGTCGGTGAGGGCGTCGGCGTGTTCGTTGCGGATCTTCCGCGCGAGGAAGATTTTCCACGAGTAGTTGAAGTTGAGAATGGCAGAAAGCACGTCGAACGTCCCGAACTGCGTGTCTTCGAGCGAGTTGCTCACTTCGTCGGCATTCTCGGAGAGGCCATCGACGTAGCTTCGAATCTCGTCCTTCAGTTCCTCGTCCCGACTGGTGTCCACCGCGTCCGCGAGCGCGTTCGCCCGCGACCTGGTCTCGTCGAGGAGCGCCTGCATGAACGATGCGGGTTCCGGCGGTGCGGTCGGAACGTCGAGCGCGTCCTCGATTTCCCGCCGAAAGTTCATCGCGCCCTCCATCCGACTTCGCTGGTCGCCGACGGGGCCGAGTTCCTGCGAGAGGACGAGTTGATTGAGCGTCACGACGAGCGTCACGCCCGTGATGATCGCGCCGACGAAGCCCTGAAACAGCGTATCAACTGCGTCGTCGCTCGGCCCGATATACTGTTGCAGCGGCGACGGGTCGAGAACGCCGAGAACGAGCAACGACACGAAAATGGCGAGCAGGATACCCCCCGCGACGAACCACCGGTTCGCTTCCATCAAAATCCACAACTTGAGCCGACTTTCGTTGGCTCGCTCGCGCATCGTATCTCCGGGTTGCGCGCTCCCCTCGGAATCACTCATACGGGAACGAAGAGCAACTAGTGTGAAATAGGCACTTGCCGAACTCGGTCGTTCTTGCCGGAGGAAGGGACGATACGCTTCGTCGGCGGCGCTTACGAATCGGGCTCGTCGGAAAAGTAGCGAATCGATTTCGGAGGAGGTGGCTACGAGTTGTTCTCCTCGGTGGCTTGCTCGGTTTCCGTTTCGGTCTCGGTTTCGGTTCCCGTTTCCGTTTCAGCATCGTTTTCCGTCTCTTCGGTCGCGACTTCGGCTTCGAGGTCCGAAAGGTCGATATCGTCGTCATCTGACGACGATTCCGATTCATCCTCCGTTTCGCTTTCGACACCCATGTCGGCCTTCAGGGTTTCCAACTCGGAGTCCACCTCGCCCGAGGATCGCATCTCTTCGAGTTCGCGGTCGAGGCTGCTTTTGTCCGAAAGCGCGTCCTCGAACGCGCCGGTGTCCTGCAGTTCGTCCATCGCTTCCGCACGGGCTTCCATGTCCTGCGTCTTGTCCTCGGCGCGCTCGATGGCCATCCCGACATCTTCCATCTCGTCGCCGACGCCGGTCATCGCCTCCGAAACGCGGCTGTTGGCCTCGGCGGCCTCGTAGCGTGCCTTCATGCTCTCCTTCTTCGTGCGGAACTCCTCGATGCGATTCTGGAGTTCGTCCTTCTTCTGAACGAGGTTGTCCTGCGTGTTCTGAAGCTGTGCGATCTGGCCCTCCAAATCCTCGATTTGGTTCATCTTCTGCTTTTTCTTTTCGAGGGCTTGCCGGGCCAAATCCTCGCGGTCCTGCTTGACCGCCTCGCGCGCCTGCTGGTTGTGCTTCTCGACGTTCTCTTCGAGGCGGCGCTTCTGGATTTCGAGGCGTTTCTTCTGGGTCGTGAGGTCCGCGATGCCCTGCTTTACGTCCTGCAACTCGTCGCGCATCTGCTCGTAGGAGTAATCGAGCGTCTCGGTCGGGTCTTCTGCCCGATTGAGGACGGCGTTTATCTTCGAGCGGACGACGTACGACATGCGTGAGAGTACTCCCATACTCCTATATTCAGAACCCGACCCTTAAAATCCTCACCAAGCTAACACGCCCGCATGGCGTTGAAGGAAGTCGTCGTTCCCGGCGTTCGTGACGTCCGTGCATCGTTGGACGAACCCGAAGACGGGTCAGAAACCATCGTTATCGCCTGTCCGCCCCATCCGCAGTTCAACGGCAACCGAAACGACAATCGACTCGTCGCGCTTTCGGACTACCTCGGGGAGCGCGGCGCGGCCTGTCTGCGCTTCGATTACGGCGATTGGGACGAGGGCTACGGCGAGCGCGAGGACGCGCGCAACGCCCTCCGCTGGGCGCGCGAACGCTACGATTCCGTGGGCATCTTCGGTTTCAGTTTCGGCGGCGCGATAGCGACGCTCGCGGGCGTGGACGAGGACGCGGCCGCCATCGCGCTGCTCGCGCCCGCCTCTCGACTCGCGGAAGACTTGGACGCCGTCGCCGCGCTGGACGAGGTGGACGTTCCGTTGAAGGTCCTCTACGGAACGCGCGACGACGTCGCGGAGTGGAAACCGCTGGTGGAGCGCGCGCGGGAACTGGGCTTCGAAACCGAGGAGTTCAGCGCGGACCACTTCTTCGTCGGGCAGGAACAGAAGGTGGCGGGGCGGTTGGGGGAGTTTCTGGTCGAATCGCTTTGAAAAGCGGTAGGTATGAGGGTTTGCGAGAGTCATCTTCGACAGGGGCGAGGGGAGCGAGATGATTCAGCCCTCGAAAACCTCCGCTCATGATGTGCTGGTTGTGAAGTCTCTATGACAACGACTACAGACGTCACACAACCGCACCGCCACTGCACCGCACCACGAACCTCCCCAACCGATTCGCTTCGTTCGTCCCTCACTCCGCTCATCCCTCGCATGATAGCCAGCAGGCCCTCGGACCTGCTGGCGCACGCGCCGGGATGGATGGCTAATTTCGCGCATTCTGACTTCCCACCGTGCCGCGCGCTGATGGGGAATTTCACCGTCGTCTCCACTTCCGTTTTCCCGAACTCGAATTCATCTCAGGGTCGAACTCCGAAGTATCCAACATATGCCACATCCTGTCGAACGACGACGCCTCCGAAATGGTTTTGAAGAACGGTTGCGGAAAGTCAGTATGCCGACTGACCCCGAGACAAACTACGACCCCGAGATGGGGAAGAAGTTCATTTTCGTCACAGGGGGCGTCATGTCCGGACTTGGCAAAGGCATTACCGCCGCGAGCACTGGGCGACTGCTCGCAAACGCCGGGTTCGACGTGACCGCCGTGAAAATCGACCCGTATCTGAACGTGGACGCGGGGACGATGAATCCCTATCAGCATGGTGAAGTGTACGTACTGAAAGACGGTGGCGAGGTCGATCTCGATCTGGGGAACTACGAACGGTTCCTCGACATCGACATGACCTTCGACCACAACATCACGACCGGCAAGGCCTACCAGTACGTCATCGAGAAGGAACGCGCCGGGGACTATCTGGGCAAGACGGTCCAGATCATCCCGCACATCACGGACGAGATCAAGCGCCGCATCCGCGAGGCCGCCGAGGGCCACGACGTGTGTATCGTCGAAGTGGGCGGCACCGTGGGCGACATCGAAAGCATGCCGTTCCTCGAAGCGCTGCGCCAGTTCGCCACGGAACAGGACGACGACGATTTCCTCTTGACCCACGTCACCCTCGTCCCGCACTCGAAGAACGGCGAGCAGAAGACGAAACCGACCCAGCACAGCGTGAAGGAACTCCGGAGCATCGGCCTGCAACCCGACGTGCTCGTCGGGCGCTGTAGCGACGGACTCGAACCGAAGACCAAGGAGAAAATCGCGCTGTTCTGCGACGTGCCGACCGACGCCGTGTTCTCGAACCCCGACGTGGAGGACATCTACCACGTCCCGCTCGTCGTCGAGGAAGAAGGCTTGGACGAGTACGTCATGGAGCAACTCTCCCTGACGGAGCAGGCGGTCCCGAGCGACGACCGAAGCACCGCGTGGCGCGAACTCGTCACGCGAGAAACCGAGGGCGAAGTCGATATCGCGCTGGTCGGCAAGTACGCGCTCGAAGACGCCTACATGTCCATCCACGAGGCGCTCAAACACGCCGGACTGGAGAAGAACGTGGACGTCAACGTCCTCTGGGTGGACGCGGACGAGATGGACGACGACCACGAGGAACGTCTCAAGGAGGCCGACGGAATCGTCGTTCCCGGCGGATTCGGCAGTCGCGGAACCGAAGGCAAAATCGAGGCCATCCGCTACGCCCGGGAACACGACGTTCCGTTCCTCGGTCTCTGTCTCGGCTTCCAGATGGCCGTCGTGGAGTACGCCCGGGACGTCCTCGGACTGGACGATGCGAACTCCGCCGAACTCGACGCCGACACGGCACACCCCGTCATCGATATCCTGCCCGAGCAGTACGAAGTGGAGGACATGGGCGGAACGATGCGCCTCGGCGCACACGAAACTGACATCGAAGCGGGAACGCTCGCGGAGCGGGTGTACGGCGCGACGAGTTGCACGGAGCGCCACCGCCACCGCTACGAGGTGAACCCCGAATACTTCGAGGACTTCGAAGGGGAGGACCTCGTCTTCTCCGGGCGCGCCGGAAACCGGATGGAAATCCTCGAACTGGACGACCACCCGTACTTCTTCGGGACGCAGTTCCACCCCGAGTTCCGCTCCCGACCCGACCGCGCGAGTCCGCCGTTCGTCGGCCTCCTCGATGCGGTCCTCGACGAAGCGGAGACGAGAGAGGAGGTAGAAGCCTGATGGTAGACACTGGTACATTCATCGAGGAAGCAGTCGCGGAGATTCGAGAAGCGGTCGGCGACTCACACGCAATCATCGCGCTGTCGGGCGGCGTCGATTCGTCCGTCGCCGCCGGACTCGCGTACAAGGCCATCGGCGACCAACTCACGCCGGTCTACGTCGATACCGGCCTGATGCGCAAGGGAGAGACCGATCAGATTCGAAAGACGTTCTCCTACATGAGTTCGCTGGAGGTCGTGGAAGCCGAAGACCGATTCTTCGACGCGCTGTCGGGCGTCATCGACCCCGAGGAGAAGCGGAAGGTCATCGGCGAGCAGTTCATCCGCGAGTTCGAGCGCGAGGCGCGCGTCACGGACGCCGATTACCTCGTGCAGGGGACGATTTACCCCGACCGAATCGAGAGCGAGGGCGGCATCAAGTCCCACCACAACGTCGGCGGCCTGCCGGACGTGGTGGACTTCGACGGCATCGTGGAACCCGTCCGCGACCTCTACAAGGACGAGGTGCGCGAGGTCGCTCGCGCCCTCGGCATGGAGGAGATAATCGCAGAACGCATGCCGTTCCCCGGTCCGGGACTGGCCGTGCGCGTCGTCGGCGAAGTCACGCCCGAGAAGGCGCAGGTCGCGCGCGAGGCGTGTCACGTCGTCGAAGAGGAACTGGAGGAGTACGACCCGTGGCAGGCGTTCGCCGCCGTCGTCGGCAAGGGAACCGGCGTCAAAGGCGACAACCGCGTTCACGGCTGGATCGTCGCGGTGCGGTCGGTCGAGTCGCGCGACGGCATGACCGCCCGCGCACAGGAACTCGACTGGGACACGCTCCAGCGCATTCAATCGCGCATCACCGGCCAGAACGAGAACGTCGCCCGCGTCGTCTACGACGTGACACATAAACCTCCGGCGACCATCGAGTACGAGTGATGCGCGCAGTCATCGCAGGTCCGGACGACGGTGAACTCGGTCACGCCCTCGAAACCGAGGGCGTCGAATTGACGACTGTCGACGGTGTCGCCTCCCGCCCCGCGCTCGAAGACGCGGCCATCCACGATGCCGACCTGTTCGTCCTCACGGACGTCGGACAGGCCACGGCGATCGCGGTCGCGAAGGACGTGAACCCGGACGTTCGCGTCGTCGTCTACGACGAGGATTCCATCCCCGAATTCGCTCGGAGTCAGGCCGACCTCATCGTGAACCCGAACGTCCTCGATGTAAGTGCGGTCGCCGAGGAGTTGGCGGCCTGAACGGTCGATAGAAACTCCGAAAACAGGGGAGAGCGACGAAAAGCAGGAGGCGAACGCGGCGAAGAAGAACCGACGGTATCCGCCGAAATGGGCAGGGTTAATCCCCTGCTCCGACGAGCATTTTTCATGAGCTACGAAATCCGTGACGAACTGCCGACTCCCGAGGAGTTCGTCGCCCTCCGCGACGCCGCCGACATGGCACCGCGAAGCGTGGAAGGAGTCGAACGGGGATTGCCGAACTCGGTGTTCGGCGTGACTGCCGTCGACGACGAAACCGGCGAGACGGTCGGCATGGCTCGCATCATCGGCGACGGCGGGTCGGTTTACCAAATCGGCGACATGGCGGTCCACCCCGACCACCAGCGACGGGGATTGGGCTCGCGCATGATGGAGCGGTTGATGGAATATCTGGAGGAGAACGCACCCGAAAGGGCATACGTCAACCTCATGGCCGACGTGGAGGGCTTTTACGAGCAGTTCGGCTTCGAGTACACTGCACCCGCTTCGCGCGGGATGTACCGACGGATGTGACGACTATCCGGATGTGTGACGACTACGGAGTTCGTTTTTCGTCGTCGTCGTTTGGTTTGGACGTTGCTACGTGAGATTCTCCGTGTCACCTCTGTCGGTCACTTTCGGGGACGGCTTGCTCGAAAGTGACCATCAGTTTTCTATCTCGTGGTTGTTTTACTGTGACCGCAAGTACAGACGTCACTGAAACCGCCACCGCACCGCTACCGCAACAACCACTCCCTCCCCAACCTATTGCGTTCCTCACTTCGTTGCGGTACTCATCCCTCGCACGACTTCACCGGGACGACACGGCCGATGGCTCACGGCGTTGCCGTTCGCTTTCGAGGTTTCTTCGAAACCTCGCTGACCTCGTCGCCCCGCCAGCGCGCGCCACGTTGATCAGTCGGTCAGTTGTGAGGATGTTCCTATCGTTCTTCGCGCGTTCGACGGTTCACAGCGAATCTGCGAGTTCGCGGAGGCGTTCGCTGCCGTCGCGGAGGAAGGGAACGCCGTGGCCCATCGCGGCCACCTCGAAGTCGGGGGTTCGGGATTCGAGCGAGACGATGCTGTCGCGGACCGCCTCGGTGTCGTAACTCATCGCCCACGCGGAGGGGGTCAACTTCCCGTGGTCTTCGAAAACGAGGTCGCCGAGGAAGGCCACGTCCAGCGACTCGCTGACGTAGGCCATGTGGCCGGGCGAGTGACCCGGCGTGGCGTAGGCCGTGAAACTCCCGATTTCGTCGCCGTCCACGACGGCGACGACCTCCTCGTCGGGACTGGAGAGGAGCGGGCGCGTGGCGAGTTGAAACGCTCCCTTGTGGTTGTGCCAGTCGGGTGCGTCCGCGCCGGAGAGGAGCGGCGCGTCCGCTTCGCCCACGTAGATCGACGCGTCGAACGGCAGACGTGCGAGCGAGCCGACGTGGTCGAGGTCGTAGTGGGTTATCAGCACCCGGTCCACGTCGTTGATGGAGTAGCCCGCCTCCCGGACGCCGCGCATGATGTCGCCGCTGTCGAATGGCGTCCCGGCGTCCACGAGGGTCAGATCGCCGTCATCGTCGGCGAGATAGCAGTTCACGCTCCCGAGGTCGAGCCACCACACGTCGTCCGCGAGTTGCGTCACCATACGGGAACTACGACGGCCAGCCACTTGAGCGTAAACAGGTGATTTTTGGTGATTGGAGACGCAGTGTAGGCTATGGGAACGCCACTGCCAACCGAGACGCGCGACATCGACCGGTGGCGCGCGACGAAGGCCGTCATTCCGTTTCTCGCACTCGGGCTGTTCGACCTCGTACTCATCCTCGGGTGGGGACTCAATCCGCTCTGGGGCTTCGCCATCCTGCCGCCGATGCTCTTCATCAGCGTGCTGGCGTGGATCAGCTTCAAGTCCGGGTTCATCGACGAGAACACGGAGCACGCGGAGGAGTAGCGTGTTGGACCGCATCCCAGACCTCGACCCGGACGACGGCGAGGTGCTGACGGAGGAACTGGTCGTCACCGACGACGTTCTCGTGAAAGCCTTCGCACTGGGACCCGACGCCGAACTCAGCCCGCACGAACACGGCGACAGCACGAACGTCTTTCACGTCCTCGCGGGCGAGGTAACGGTGATTCAGGACGACGAGGAGGAGACGGTTTCCGCTCCCGGCGTCGTCCTCCACGAGCGCGGCGTCGTCCACGGCGCGCGAAACGATTCGGACGGCGTGGCGATGCTGACGGCGAGCCTCTGTCCGCTCCCGTGAACTCGTAGGTATGTTTTCGTCGGTTTGGGTGCGAAAGATATTTGTTCAGTATCGCCGACAATAACTAGCGATGAACGATTCCCTCCGACGGTTCGCGCTCGGATTGTACGCCCTGTGGCTTCTCACCACCGTCTTACTGATTCTCGGAAAGTACACACCGTTCCCGACGGTTCCGGGCGTCCACGACGCGGTCGTGTTCGGCGCAGTAATTCTGACGTTAGGTGGTGCCGGAAGACTCGCTCGGGACGGGTATCGGCGGTTCGTCGCCTGAATCTCGTGTCCGCTTCTCTCGTCCGCCTCCGTTCGTTCTCCTTCTCTCGTTCGCCTCCCATTCCTCATCCTCGAAGTTGCAGTTCCGTCCAAAAATTCGCACACCCGCTAGCCGACGTGACCGTTTTCGGAACGTCTTTGAAACCGCGATACATCCCCGCTTGCATGAACCGAATCATCGGGGAACGCGAGTTGGACGAGACGCCGTTCTCCGCGGAAGAGGCACGGGAAACCTTCAGGCAGATGGTTCTCTCCCGGCGATTCGACGAGCGCGCGATCGCCCTCCAACGACGTGGCTGGATGAGCAGTTGGCCCCCGTATCGCGGACAGGAAGCCTCGCAGGTCGGTGCCGCGCTGGCGATGGCCGACGACGATTGGCTCTTCCCAACCTACCGCTCGAACGGGATGCAGGTCGCACGCGGCGTCCCCATCAGCGACATCCTGCTGTTCCGCCGCGGACGCCCGGAGTTCAACTCCGACCACGATGTCCCCACCTTTCCCCAAGCGGTTCCCATCGCCACGCAAATCCCCCACGCGGCGGGCGCGGGCATGGCGATGAACTACCGCGGCGACGAGGACGCCGTGGTGTGTTACTTCGGCGACGGCGCGACGAGCGAGGGCGACTTCCACGAGGGACTGAACTTCGCGGGCGTGTTCGACGCGCCGGTCGTCTTCTTCTGTGAGAACAACAACTGGGCCATCAGCCTTCCGCGACACAAACAGACCGCGAGCGAGAGCATCGCCGTCAAGGCCGACGCCTACGGTTTCGAGGGCGTGCAGGTGGACGGCAACGACCCGCTCGCGGTCCGCGAGACGGTCGCCGACGCGCTCGATTCGGCCCGGAAGGGCAAACCCGTTCTCGTGGAGAGTCTCACTTATCGACAGGGTGCCCACACCACGAGCGACGACCCGAGCAAGTACGAGGACGTGGAACGTGACCTGCCGGAGTGGCGAAAGGCCGACCCCCTCGAACGCTACGAGTCGTGGCTCCGCGAGCGGGACCTCATCGACGACGAGTTCGTGGAGGAGGTCCACGACGAGGCGGACGAAATCCTTGCAGAGGCGGTCGAGGAGGCCGAATCCGTCGAGGACCCCGACCCGCACGACGTGTTCGACCGGGTGTACGCGGACGTTCCGCCGCGCCTTCGGGAACAGCGAGAATGGCTCGACTCGTTCCTCGAAGACAACGACGTGTACGAACTGGAACACTGAGAAGAAGATACGAAAAGACACGCTCGGGAACCGAATTCGTCAGTCGATGGCGATGTACGTTTTCGTGTCCACGACGCCGTCGAGTCCCTGAATGGCGGACGACGACGTCTGGAGGACCTCGTACACCTCGTCCGTGTCCACCTCGACGACGATGTCGTAATCCCCGGCGACGATGTGCGCTTCCCCCACGTTCTCCAGGCCACGCACCGATTCGAGCAACCCTTGGGACTTTCCGGCGGCCGTGTTCACCATGATAAACGCGTGTACCATTGTGCCGTGTGATACTCTATCATGCGAGAAAAACCTTTGCCCGGACCGAACTGTCGTCGGGATTCCCCGGCGTATCCCCGTCCAGTACCGCGAACTGACCGCTCCCGAGACGCATTGAGTACGGGGTTCTCTCCGGAGAAAGCTTATTCAACCCCTCTATCGTACGGAGTGACATGCGATTTGTTATCATAGGTTCCGGGAGGGTCGGCTTGCGAACCGCTCGCGTCCTTCGGGAGGAAGGTCACGAGGTGGTGCTGGTGGAAAACGACGCGAACAAAGCGAAACGCGCACGCACCGACGGCTTCGAGGTGGTCGAGGGGGACGGGTCGCACGAGTCGGTCCTCGAACAGACGGACCTCGATAGGGCGGACGCCCTCGGCGGGTTGACGGGCGATTTGAACGTCAACTTCGCGGCCTGCATGGTCGGCAAACATCACGGCTGTCGGACCATCCTCCGAATCGACAACGACTACCGGGAGGACATCTACCGCAAGTTTGCGAGCGACGTGGACGAGGTGGTCTACCCCGAGCGACTGGGCGCTATCGGCGCGAAGAACGCCCTCCTCGGCGGGAACATCCGCGCCATCGCCGATATCGCACAGAACCTGCAGGTGGTCGAACTCACCATCACCGAGGAATCACCCATGCGCGGGTACTCCATCAGCGAACTGGAACTGCCGGCCGACGCGCGGATTCTCGCGTTCGGGAAGCGCGGCGACAGAATCGGCATCCCGCTGCCCGACGACTCGCTCGAAGTCGGGGACAGGGTGGCCGTTCTCGCCGATTTCGCGGTGTTGGACGATGTTCGGAGAATCCTCGTCGGCGACGGCAGTCGAGCAACCGCGGGTGCGGGGGGTGTCTGAGATGGTCGCCGCATACATCATGGTCAAGGCGAACACGGGCGAAGCGGATCGGTTGAAGAACACGATCCTCGACATCGACGGCGTCGAGGATGCCCACATCGTCGCGGGAGACGTGGACATCATCGTGAAGGTGAACGTCGAGAACCCCGCGGAAGTGAAGACCGTCGCCGCCGATGGGATCCAAGGAGTTCAGGGCGTCGAGGACACCCAAACGTACATCTCGATGGACTGATTTTCGACGCAAGAGGATCGCATACGACGCACCTTGCGTCTGGCACCGTTTTTCACGTTCGGTATCGTTTTCCGGACACGCTCAATACCGTTTTTCACAAGTCGATGTCTCGGGCACGATGTACCGCTTGCCGATAACTAGTCGTACGACTGGTGTGCTCGGTCCAGCATCCCGGCGGCGGGTTCGTCGTAGTCGTATCCCGGAATGAGTCCCTGCATCCACGTTCCCTCGGCGAAATCGACGATGGCCTTCGCGTCCTCCGCCGCCTTGTCGGGGTAGCCCGACAAGGCGACTTCGAGGACGACGACGTCGTCCGAGAGTTCTATCGTCGGTGGCGTCGCCTCGTCCGACGAGACGACCGTGTGGGCGTCCTCCAACCGGAGTTCGAGCGTTTCGAACCAGCCGGATTCCACCACGTCGGCGACCGAATCGTCGGAGACGACGGCCGAAAGCGTCGGCATCCGGACGGTCACTTCGACGGGGTCCGTGAGGGACGCGTGACCGTCGAACGACGACGTGGTCACGACGAAGCCGTCATCGTTCCGCTCGAAACCGTCGTGCAGGCGAAACGCACGTTCGACTGCATTGGTTTGTGTCATTGATTGCCCGTAGGCCCGGCGGACGGAAGAGCGTTACGAGAAATCGCGTTCGACATCGATCTCCGGCGTCCAGTACAGTTCGTCGTCGTAGACGACTGCCGTCTCCTCGAAGCCCAGATACCGTTGTAGTTCCTCGCCGGAGACGGTGAACGTCGGCAACCGGCCGCCGAGGAGGTAGGCCATCCGTTCGTTCTCGATGTAGGGAACGACGAACGAACCGACGGAATGGCGGTTCGTCGAGTACGTTCGGACTCCGAGTTCGTACTCGTCGTCCCCGAGCGATTCGACCATGAAAACCAGCGGCGCGCTCTCCGATTGGACGACTTGGACGCTGCCGTCGCCGACGGCGACGTACTGGTTTCCGACGAGTCGCCGTCGTTTCGCAATCGAGAGGGCCGAACGGAGTGGAAATCCTGCGTTGAGCAGTCTGGCTATGGTTCGGCCGATGACCGTCGCACCCGCGTTTCCGATTTCGCTGTAGGTGACGATGCCCCCGATGCTGCCCGCTTCGACGAGGCGCTTTCCGGGTACGTAGGAGCGGCATGCGTTCAGCAGGAACATATCGACGTTGACGTTCGTCGCGTCGTCGGGGTGGAGGAGGCCGTCGTGGCAGACGAACGCCTCGTTCTCGACGTGGCCGATGTAGTGGAAGAAGTCCGTCGGCTTGCGCAGACGGTCCCGGAGTTCCGCCGTCGAGCAGTCCTGATCGACCGTCACGTCGAACGGCAGGTCGTCGTCACCGTACAGCGTATCCCGATACTCCGCTCGCATCTTCGGGTCGTTGCAGACGACGGTGATTTGCGGGTCGGCCGCCGACCCGTCGCGGTCGACGCGGTGTTCGAATCCGGACTGGAGAAGCTTGTTACCGCTGACCGGTGCACCCGTGCCGAGCCACGCGTGTTCGAGTGTTTCCGTCTTCGGTGGAACGACGTACTCCTCGTTGGGAACGGGGTCCGACGGATATCGGCGGTCCACCCCCGTCGACCGGGTGAACGCCGCGATATCCGTCGCTGACGTAACCGTCGTACTCCGCTCGCGATCCGTCGTCGCCACGTCGATTATCGGGAGGTCCCGGATGACGTACGGAAGTTCGGCCACGTTCTCCGGCTCTGCGGTCGTTTGCACCGAGAGTCGCCACGTGGGGAGCGCCCCCTCGAAAATCGAAAAGGGAACGTCGAGATACGCGTTCAAGCGGTCGGAAATCGACGCATCGTAGAGGGTTTCGAAGTCGAGGTCGACGAGCGATTCGACCGCCTGTCGCTCGTGTAACGCCATGCGATACAGGCCTTCGGTTCGGGTGACGCAGTCGAAAAACAGCGCCTGTTTGAGCACGCGTGCCACTTCCCCCTCGAAACCGCGCTCCGGGTGAGAAAGGGAGTGAGTCCCCTGATTCGTGACGATTCGGGGTGTGTCTCCGGGGACGACCGTCGCACCGAGGTAGTACGCGAGCGAGGCGACGGGAAAGATGGATTCGAACGCGGGCGGGACTTCGATGGTCACGCCCGTTTCGGGGGGCGACAGTTCGTCCGGGACGTGCAGTTCGTCGCCGAACTCGACCGTCGGGGGATGGCCGCGAAGGGTGGGAAACGACCGTTCGGGGCTGGTCGTCTTCAACGCCGAGCCGAACGAGGAGATCGCCGCCATCACGTCCTCCGGATCGGTCGTCGTCGTTACCGTCCCCGCCGGGCGGGTGTGAGCGGAGCGAGCGCCGATTTCGACGGCCGTTTCGTCGCCGAACGAGAGGGTGAGTTCGTCCTCCCCGACGTCGAAATCGAGCGAGGAATCCACTCGAAGGTACGTCTTGACCGCCGTCGTCAGTTCGATGTAGTACTCGCCGGGCGGAATCGTGGCTTCCGTCTCGTGGTCGATGGTGACGAGAAGTTCGCCCGACGTGTCGCGGACGAAGGCCGACACCATGGACGGGAACTCGATTCTGTCGGTTCGAACGCGCGCCACGGCACCGACGGGTGCGTCGAACCCATCGACGGAAACCGGACGGGGATCCACGTTTCGGGACGTTCCGATGACGTACAGGCTCCGGTCGAGCGGGTCGATGATGGTCAGTCCCGGCCGATCCTCTCGGGGGCGAAAAAGCGGTTCCACGCTTCGGCCGACGGTGTCGGGAACGGGTACGTCACTCATGGTTTGTGAGTTTCAGAGGTCGAACCACTCGGTCGTGTGGTCCGTCTCGCGGAGATGCCAGCGTTGCTCCGGGCCGTTATCGCCCGCCCGAAGTTCGATTATCGCGTCGAATCGGTGTGCGATGGCGCGAACGTAGGATGAGTCCCGGTCGATGGGAAGGACGTAATGACCCATGCCGGAAACCTCCTTGATGTGGTGGCAAAGGGTTTCGAGAAACGCGTCGACCTCGGCTTCGTCGTAGTTTTCCACCAACGGGCGGAGCGTGTCGAAGCAGAACCGAAGCTCCGCAGGTTCGAACCTGCCGCGCCCCGAATCGAGCCGCTCGATGGCGGCGGCGATTTCGTCGCGGAACGACTCGATGTCCCCGTCCACGTAGTGAACGGTCGGGTCGTTCCGCATCGCGGTGCCGTCGGCGGCGGAACGAGCGCCGGAGTGAAAGTCGACGATGTGGGCGTCCGACCCGGCCGAACCCGCCGAGGAGAGACGGTCGCGAACGGTGGAAATACTGCGGTCGTGGAGCGCAAAGAGCCGGGTCCGGTTACGGGTCGAGTCGCCGAGAAGCGGGATGCTGGCGGCGTCCACGACGGAGTCGGGGACGGACCCGACGAGGAGGAGGTTGCCGCCGAGTTGTTTGATCCGCGCGAGGCCGGGTTGGACGGTTATCATCCCGTCACCGCGGACGGTCACGTGGTGGCCGTAGAGCGAAAACGAGAGTCGACCCCCGCGCCGTGGAGTGCCGTCGTCGCGCGAGTTGAACAGTTTATCGAGGGCTTCGGGGTCGATGACGTCGTAGAGTTGTTCGGGGATGTCCGCCGGTTCGACACCCGCCACGTCCGCGACAGCCACCGTCACCGTCGTACTGAGTGACTGGGGGCTGGAGAGGTCGTGTTGCACGCGGTGAACGTCGCGCGTGTCAGGGGAACCATCCTCATTCATATACTTTTTAAGTTTCTGTGAGCGAGAGTGAAAAACCCATAGTCATTTATCTGACATTGGGGTCGAGCGTGCGGTATTTAGTTGGCTCCCGCGCTTGATTAGCGAACCACGAAATCGCCATCGATATTCACCCTACCCATTCATATGCGCGGGAGAACATCCACGGAACGCCGATGAGCAGGCATCCGAGACAAACCACGAGGAGAGCCAAAATCTCTCCGACGGACCAGCCCACGGACCCACCACCACCGCCGCTCGGTGGAGCGAGGTTTCCGGCGCTCTCCGACGTGTTCGAACTCGCCGTCGAACCGTTCGGGGCGGAGACCACGTTCGTCGTCCCGTCCTCGGTTGTCGTCCTCGTCGGCGTCGTTTCGCGTGCGGTGTCGGTCGTCACGGTGGTCGTTTCCGTCGATGACTCCGACGCCGTGGAGGAATCCGTTTCGGTCGATACACGGGTCGTCTCCGTCGTGGTGCTCGCTGGCGTCGCGGTGGTCGTCGATGCACGGGTCGTTCGCGTTGCTGTCGTGGACTGCGTGGTAGATGGTTGCGTTGTGGTAGATGGCGGTGTGGTGGGCGGCGTTGTCGTGGTAGATGGCGGTGGCGTGGTAGACGTCGAGGTCGCGGTCGTCGTGGATGTAGAAGTCGTCGTAGAAGTCGGAGGAACGGTCGTTGTCGGCGGCGGGGTTGTCGTGGTCGTTGTAGTCGTCGTTGCGGTCGTTGTGGTTGGCGTAGGGGTTGTGGTTGGCGTAGTGGTTGTAATGGTCGTGGTTGTCGTCGTCGGCTGAGTCGTCGTTGTGATCGTTCCAGTCGTCGTGGTCTCGGTGGTCGTCCCAGTCGTCGTAGTCCCGGCGGTCGTTGTCGTAGTCGTTCCCGCCGTAGTCGTTCCAGTTGTGGTCGTCCCGGTCGTCGTGGTCGAGAGCGTCGTGTCGGTAACGGTCGTGTTGGTCGTGTTCGTACTGGTCGCAGTCGAGTTCGTCGTCGGCGCGAGTGCGAGCGCCGAATCGCCGCCGCTCCCGGTTAGAGGTGTAGCGTTCCCGACGACGAGGAGCCCTGCGATGAGTAAAAGGGAGAGTACACGGGGCACCGACGTTCGCGTCTGAACCGAAACCATGGGTCGATATTCATCGATTTTCAGTACCGGGTGATTATTGTTACGATTATTCGGAACAAAGGTAAATATCGTTCAATAATTTTGTCTGATTGGTTTTATTTGTGTGGAATTTATGGGCGGACCTTGAAATAGTCAATAATTATAGATGAAGACAGGTCTACGTATTCGACAGACGTGATAGCATTTCTCATTCCGGTATCGTCTATCTTCATTTGATACAACAAGTTAAGAATCCGATTGTTTTGGAGGGTTCGGGGGATGGGATTCGAACAACGCCCGAGAACCTGCGCGAAGCGCAGAACCTCGGTCTAATTCGAACCCATCCGGTCGATTCGCACGGCGCGACGGACTGTCGCGCCGACTCATGCGAGGGATGGGATTCGAACCCATGGACGTCTACACGAGCGGGTCTTAAGCCCGCCGCCGTTGGCCTAGCTTGGCAACCCTCGCGCGTCAGTCGATTGCCGCTTCCCCTGCAAGTGGGTTTCGGTTGGGGGTGGCCTCCCCGTTTATACGGCTTCGAACCGAATTCACGACCATGCTTGCCCTCTCGCGCGAAGCGTACGACACGCTCATCAGTCGCGCGCGCCGAGGTCGCCCCGACGAAATCTGCGGCATCCTCGCCGGAACCCGCGGCGACCACACGGCCGTCGAGGAGGTGTTTCACGCGGAGAACGTCGCGACGGACACGCGAACGAACTACGAGATCGACCCGGAGGAGCAACTCGCGGTCATGGACCGAATCGAGGAAGACGGCCGTGAAGTCATCGGCTTCTATCACTCCCATCCGATCGGGCCGGACGAACCCAGCGAAACCGACGCCGCGGACGCGACGTGGGACGGATACTCGTACGTAATTGTCTCGCTGAACGGGTCACACCCGTTCGTCGGGTCGTGGCGCTGGACCGGAGAGCGATTCGAATCGGAAGTGGTGCATCTGGAGTAGATGACGAGTATTCGACGAGACCCGGACGGCAATCCGGGACCGACCGAGTTCGACCCGAACGGTAGCCAACTAGGGTGTGGATTTTTCACGTCGCTTCGAACACAGGGGACATGGACGAAACGGAACCCATCGGCGGGACCGAACCAATGGACCCGACCCATCGCGCGAAACTAGCGCTACAGCGCTGTGAGACGAGACACGCACCCGATTTTCGGGTGACCGTCTTCGACGTGACTCCCGAGTCGAACGGCGACGGGATCGAACTCCGCGGGACGGTTTCCACGCCGCGTCTCGAACGGAAAGCGCGCGAGGAAGTCGCCCGCGCGACGGGACGAACGACGACCGGCGAACTCACCGTTCTCGAAACGCTCCGAACGGACGGGACCGTCACGCGGTCCGTCGTCCCGGTTCTGGGGGACGCGGACGACGACGCGGAGCAGGTGACGCAGGTCCTGTACGGCGCGCGAGTCGGTGTCTTCGACCACGACGGCGACTGGACGCGGGTGCTGACGCCCGACGGCTATCTCGGCTGGGTCGCTGAAAGCGCACTCGGCGAAGTGGCGATCGAAGGGATGAACGCCGTCGTCGCTCGCGATACGACGACAGCGGGAGACGAGACGGTGTACGCTGGAACTCCCTGCCGAATCGACGACGAAAGCGAAGCAACGGCGGTCCTCCGGACCGGCGAAGAAGTCCCGTCGGACGAGGCGGTCCAGCGGCCACCCGGGAACCCCACCGTGGAAGACGTCGTCGAAGTCGCACGGACGTTCCTCGGGACGGAGTACGAATGGGGCGGCATGACGAGCGAGGGAATCGACTGTTCGGGATTGGCGTGGATTTCCTACCGGGTCAACGGACTCGTCCTTCCGCGCGACGCGGATCAACAGCGGGTCATGGGCGAATCGGTCGAACGCGACGAACTCCGTCCGGGCGACTTGCTCTTCTTTCCCGGTCACGTCGCCGTTAGCCTCGGCGGCGACGAGTACGTCCACGCCTACGGCAGTGCTGAAGCCGTCGTCATCAACAGTCTCGACCCCGAGAGCGACGCGTACATCGCCGATTTGGACGAGACGTTCGAACTCGCACGACGCCTCATCTGAGCCACGAGAACACCGCGTCGCCGATTTCGGCGACGGCGTCCGCCGCGTCGGCACCCGTGTCGGAAGTTCCTCCCTCCGTTTCCGACTCCGCACCGCCAACCTCATCGATGAAGACGGAGAAGACGAGCGGTCGGTCCCGAGTCGGGACCGACAGGAATCCGGCATCGAGCGCCGCGGTCGGAAGACGTCCGGTTTTGTGCGCGACGTCGGTTTCGTAGGGGAGATAGCGCGGCACCATCGATGTGTCATTCTGTTCGGCGAGCGGAACGGTCATCCGTTCGTAGGCGGCGGGAGAGAGCGTCCTTTCGCACACGAGGTCCGCGAAGAACCGCGCACAATCGAGGGGAGTCGTCGCGTTCGTCGGTTCACCTGCGGGGACGTGTACGTCGGACCCCTCGAACTCCGTCTCTTCGAGCGTCGTCATCATCTTTCGCGCGAGGCGGGTCCGGTCCATGCCAAGGCGGGCCGCGGCATCGTTCACCGCCGCCATTCCGAGACGGTCGATGAGCTGGTTCGTCGCGGCGTTGTCGCTCACCGAGATCATCGCCCGTGCGAGGTCCTCGACCGTCGGCGTGGCGTCGAGGAGGTGTAACAACCCGCTTCCGCCGACGCGGTTTTCGGGTGAGAGCGGACAGGGCCGGTCGAGTTCCGCGAGTCGGTCCTCGGTATCGTACCGCTCGTAGAGGGCGTAGAGGACGGGGAGTTTGACGGTGCTCGCGCTCTGAAAGACGCGCGTTTCGGCGCGGGAACAGACGACGTCGAACTCGTCCGGGCCGGACGGAAACCCGAGAAAGACGCCGAGGTGACCGTCGAGGGTCTCGCCGTACTCGGCGATGACGGCCGACAGTTCGTCGCGCGTGTCGATGGCTGGTGTCTCAGGGCGCATCAGTCATCGACTCCGGTTTCGTGGCCATGGCGACACACTGGTTCCTCGTTCCTACAAATAGTTTCGCGTCGGGGACGCTTCGGCGGCGGTAGACGGGAAACCGGGGATCGATTTCGACCTAGCATGGGAGGGTCAACCGTTATCGGCCCTTTGTGGGAAGTTCGGACATGGAACTCAGGGACCGGAAAGAGCGATTGCGCAGACACGCCGACGACCTCGTGTCGTCGTTCGGGTCGCCGCTGTACGTCTTTTTCGAGGAGGATCTGCGCACGAACTACGGGACGCTGCGGAGCGTGTTGGACGAACACTACCCCGACTCCGAGGTTCACTTCGCCGTGAAGGCGAACTACAACCTCGGCATCCTCTCGGTGCTTCGGGACGCGGGGTGCAAGGCGGAAGCCTACGCTCGCTGCGAACTGACCGCCACGCAACGCGCCGGGTTCGAGGCCGAGGACGTGCTTCTCACCGGGATGAACCGAGCGCCCGAGGACATCGAACGGGCGCTTGACTGGGGCGTTTCCCACCTCCTCGTGGACAACGCGACGGAGTTGGAGAAGATAATCGTGGCCGCGGAGGCGACCGGAACCGTTCCCGACGTGTTGATTCGCGGCAACCCCGCGATGGAAGTGCCGACTCACCCGGAGGTAGCGACGGCGACCCGCGAAAGCAAGTTCGGCCTCGATATCGAGAGCGGGCGGGCAATGGCGGTCGCGCGGCAGGCCGCCGAATCCGACGCCGTCTCGCTCGCCGGCGTCCAGTTGCACGTCGGCAGCCAGATTCGCGGCGTCGAACCCTACGGCGTCGCGGCCCGCGAAATGCTCGGCTTCGCGGCGGCCGTGCGGGACGAACTCGGCGTCGAAATCGAGGTCCTCGACCTCGGCGGCGGGTTCCCCGTCCCCTACGACGAGGCGGTCCCGGACACGGAAACTATCGTTGCGCACATGGCCGAGACGGTCCGGGAAACGTGTGCGGAGTACGACCTCGACGAACCGCGCCTGTTCGTCGAACCGGGACGGCGTCTCGTCGGCAACGCCGGGACCTTTCTGGGAACGGTCGGTGTCATCAAGGAGACGCCATACGCCGATTTCGCCGTGCTCGATGGGGGCACGAACGCGGTGTCGTCCTACTGGCCGTACCCCGTCTACGCGGTGAAGGACCGCGAACGGACGCGGACGTACCACGTCGCGGGACCGCTCTGTTACACCGGCGACGTGGTGAGCGAGGACGTTCCGCTTCCCGAACTCGGACCCGGCGACGTGGTCGCGGTGGACCGCATCGGCGCGTACTCGCTCGGCAGTGCGAGTCACACGAACGCCGAACCGAAACCGCCGGTCGTGCTGGTTCGAAGCGACGGCGCGTACGACCTCATTAGAGCGCGCGAGTCGTGCGACGACGTGCTCGGCAAGGACATCGTTCCCGAATCGTTGAACGACCCGTCGCACCCGTGAGATGTGCTGGGAGAAAGATATTTCGAACGGCACGTGCCGTGAAAAAGATATTTCGAACGGCGCATGCCGTGAGAAAGACATTCGCAACGGCGCATGCCGTGAGAAAGACATTCGCAACGGCGCATGCCGTGAGAAAGACATTCGCAACGGCGCATGCCGTGAGAAAGACATTCGCAACGGCGCATGCCGTGAGAAAGACATTCGCAACGGCACATGCCGTGAGAAAGACCTTTGCGTGACGGGTACCGTGACGAAGCCATGAAACCGTCAGGGACGCTGTCGCCCGACCCGGCGGGCGGCATCGAGGAGTCGGGGGGGTTCTTCGCCGGGTTGGTCCCGAATCGGATCGCGCTCCGGTGTCTCTCCGTCGAACTCCGTGCGCCACGCGAAATCGTCGCCGGCGAACCGAGCAGGTTCCTATTCAAGATAGAAAACCGCTTTCCGGTGCCGTTGAGCGTTCGAGTACCGGGAGCGAAACTCTGGGGCTGGTCGGTGGACGGAATCCCGGAGGCCGACGAACGGGGGTTCGAACCGCCGGAGACGCCGCGGACGGTCTCGTTCCGACGCCGCGGTGTCAGACTGTTCGAAGGGTCATGGGACGGACAGGTCCGTCGCTCCGGAACCGACGGCGACGTGTGGAAACCGAAACCCGGAACGCACACGCTCACGGCGTTTCTTGCGACGGATTACGAATATCAAAATGTGCGTGACAGCGTGCAGGTAACGGTCGTTTCTCGTTGACCCTAGTATGAAAGGGCGGCGTTATATGCCACGTCCATCTTTGCTATTAGGTATCACGAACCGGGGCTTTCGTCCCGAAGACCGATACTATGACAGACAAATACGAACCCTCGTTGAACAGACGTCGATTTTTGACGGTCAGCGCGCTCGGCGGTGCGACGGCACTGGCTGGCTGTGGTGGTAAGAGTACGACCGGTGACAACTCCGGCGGAGCAGGAACGACCGATTCCGACGACACGGACACCGGTGGAGACGATGGCGGCAACGACAACGCGAAGAAGGGTGGAACGTTCGTCAACGTCGCACCCGAACAGGCGACGACTCTCGACCCGCGGATGAACGAACTCGCGTGGGCGAACGGAATGTTGCATTACCTCTTCGACGGCCTGCTGGCCATCAAGCCCGACGGGAGCGGTATCGTTCCGCACCTCGCAAAAGAGCTCCCGAAACAACGGGACGATACGACGTTCACCGTTCCGATCAAGGAGGGCGTCACGTTCCACAACGGGGCCAAACTCAGCGCCGACGACGTGGAGTACTCGTTCAGTTGGGTGCTCGACTCCGACAACAAATCCACGAATCAGGAGAACCTCTCGTTCATCGACAGCGTAAAGAAATCAGATGACCTCGAAGTGACGTTCAACCTCAAACACCCTTACGCGCTGTTCGAACAGACGTTGGCGGGCATGAACGCCGCCATCGTCCCGAAGAAGTACGCGAGCGACAAGGGACAGAAGAAGTTCGGCCGGAAACCCGTCGGAACCGGGCCGTTCAAACTCAAGAACTGGCAGGCCGGGTCCTCACTCACCCTCGAACGGTTCGACGATTACTTCATCGAAGCGCCGAACCTCAAGCAGCTCAAATACCGCGTCATCCCCGAACCACAGACCGCGTTCTTCGAACTGGCAAGCGGCGGCGTCAACCAGTCGTCCGTCCCCGAAAAGCTGCTCGGTGAGGCCCAGAAGAAAGAGAAGCTGAAGATGAAGCGTATCTCGCAGTTCGACTACAACGGCCTCATATTCAACGCGAACCACGAGCCGTTCGACAACCGCAAGGTGCGCAAGGCCATGCAGTACCTCGTCGATTACGACGAGATGCTGAAGGTGACGAAGGGAGAACTCGGCAAGCGCACCTACGGGTACATGCCGACGGAGGTCAACAAGGCGTGGGACTTCCCGTGGCAGGAATGGAAGAAGAAGTACTTCCCCAAAAAGGATCGCGACAAGGCAAAGCAGTTGCTCGAAGAGGCGGGCTACGGCGACGGCTTCGAAGTGGACCTGCCGACGGCCACCTCTGGGAAGTTCAAAAACATGGCCATCAAGCTCCAGAACGAGATGGAGACGGTGGGAATCAAAGCCAACGTTCGGGAGATAACCATCGGGCAGTGGCTCGACTTGCTGGACAACGGCAAGTACGACGTGACGTTCTACGGTTGGTCCGGCGGGCAGGACCCCGACGGGTTCTTCTACTACCTGTTCCGCGACCCGCAGAACGACGACAGCCCGGTTCCGGACGATTACGTCGGCAACGCTTCGGCGGGGATGCTCTATCAGGCCTACCCCGACAGCAAGAAATTACAGGACGCGGACGCGAAGATTCGCAAAGCACGCACGTTACAGGACCGAGACAAGCGTCGGGAACTGTACATCGATATCGCGGAGACGTTCCAGTCCGAGTACCCGCATATCCAAGTGTACTCCGAGCAGTCCGCGACCGCGTGGAGCAAGTCGGTGAAGGAGTACGACCCGACCGCCTACGTCGCTCAGCCGCTCTGCAACGAGTGGTCGAACGCCTGGCTTAGCAACTAACTCCCCCACCTTTCCGTACACACGAAATCATGAGCATATACCGATACACCGCCCGGCGAATTTTACAGATGATACCGGTCCTGCTGGGCGTTTTCACGTTGACGTTCGTAATGATGCACGCCCTTCCGGGCAACCCGGTCAAAATCTATCTCGGATTGAATCCGAGCAAGGAGCTTGCAGACCAACTCATTCACCAGTACGGCTTCGACCAACCCCTGTGGAAACAGTACCTCGACTATCTCTCCAAGGTGCTCCACGGTAATCTCGGCGAGTCGTTCATGCTGAAACGACCCGTCATCGACCTGATGATGGAGCGCATCGGCCCGACGTTCACCCTGATGGGACTGTCGTACGTCATCGCGCTTCCCGTCTCGATTCTGCTCGGTGTTTATGCCGCCTCGCGGCACAACCAACCCGGAGACCACGTCTCCCGGTTTGTGGGACTGGCGGGGCTTTCGACGCCGAACTTCTGGCTGGGGCTGATGCTGATGTTCATCGTCGCATACAAGTTACAGTGGCTTCCGGTGTCCGGATACGTTCCCTTCGCACAGGCCCCGGTCGAGTCCGCGAAACGGCTCGTCATGCCAGTCATCACGCTCTCGACGGCGATGACCGCGACGTTGATGCGGATGACGCGTTCCAGCATGGTCGAGGAGCTATCAGAGGATTACGTCCAGACGGCGCGCGCTTACGGATTGCCCGAGCGACGAATCCTCCTCAAACACGCGTTCAGGAACGCGCTGTTGCCGCTCGTCACGATTATCGGCCTCCAACTGTCGTTCCTGCTGGACGGGAGCGTCGTCATCGAGAAGATTTTCGCCATTCCCGGCATGGGTCGGCTGTTCTTCAACGGCCTGACGAACAACGATTACGGCGTCATCATGGGAATGACCCTGACGTTCGCGCTGTTGTTCCTGACCGGCGTCCTGCTGACCGACCTCGCCTACGCGTACATCGACCCGCGGATCAGATACGACTGATATGAGTACGAATCAACCAGTTACCGAGAGCGGAATCGACACCGAAAGTCGCCTCCGGGGCACACTTCGAGAGCTACGATACAGTCCGACGGCAATCGCCGGGGGACTCATCGTCGCCATCCTGGTCGTGCTGGCGATTTTCTCGACCATCGACATCGTGATTTTCGACAGGGCCCTCATCACTGCTCTCCTCGCCGACCCGCACGCGCAAGACACGATGCAGATATACGCGGCACCGTCGCTTTCCCACCCGATGGGCACCGACAAGTTCGGCAGGGACATACTGGCGCGGGTGATATACGGCAGTCGAATCGCGCTCGCCATCGGCGTCATCTCCGTCGGAATCAGCTTCCTCGGCGGTATCGCCTGCGGTGCGACGGCGGCGTACTTCGGGGGCAGAATCGACGACCTCATCATGCGACTATTGGAGGTGCTGTACTCGATTCCGGGTCTCATCCTCGCCCTGACGCTGATGGTCATTATGGGCCGTAGCGTCTACAACCTCTTTCTTGCCTACGGCGTTATCGGCATTCCGGCGTACGCCCGCGTGATGCGCTCGGAAGTCCTCTCCCTTCGGGAAGAGGAGTACGTCGAGGCGGCACGCGCCGCCGGACTGCCCACCCGGACCATCCTGTTCCGGGAAATCGTTCCGAACGGACTGGCCGCGGTGGTCGTCCAAGCGACGCTCTCGATGGGCGGCGTCATCATTGGTGCGGCGGCGCTGTCGTTCCTCGGCTTCGGTGTCCAACCCCCCACAGCGTCGTGGGGGCGGATGTTGAGTAACTCGCGGGAAGCCATGATCCTCGCGCCGTGGATTACGATATTCCCCGGCCTGATGATATTCCTCACCGTGATGGGGTTCAACATGCTCGGCGACGGCCTCCGCGACGCGATGGACCCGCGGACCACACTCTGGAAGCCCGACTGGGACGAACTCGGCGACGACTTCCTGCCCGGCGACGACCAAACGAGGGACGAACCCGAACCGGTGACGGACGGCACAGCCACGGACGGCGGAACAACCGCCCATAAACGACCCGACGGAGGCGGAGGAAACCGATGAGCCTACTCGAAGTCGAAAACTTGCGGACGTACTTCTACACCGAGAGCGGCATCGTGCAGGCGGTCGACGGCGTGAGTTTCGAGGTGGAAAGTGGCGAGACGCTCGGACTGGTCGGCGAGAGCGGGGCCGGAAAGAGCGTCACGGTGAAGAGCCTGCTCGGCCTCGTCAACTCGCCCGGAAAAGTGGTCGACGGCTCGGTTCGGTTCGACGGGCGCGACTTGACCGAGTGTTCCGAGCGCGAACTCCGGCGGGAGGTCCGCGGGAGCGAAATATCGTTCGTCTTTCAGGACCCGATGACGGCGCTAAACCCCGTCTTCACCGTCGGGAACCAGATCGCCGAAATCGTCGAGTATCACACCGACGCCACCGAGAAAGAAGCCTATCGGCGAGCCATCGAACTGCTGGACGACGTGGGAATTCCGGATCCGGAACAGCGGGTGGACCAGTACCCCCACGAGTTCTCGGGCGGGATGCGCCAGCGCGTCCTCATCGCCATGGCGCTCTCGTGTAATCCGAAGCTCATCATCGCGGACGAACCGACGACGGCGCTCGACGTGACCATTCAGGCGCAAATCCTCGACCTGTTCGACGAGATTCAGGAGAAGTACGACACCGCGGTCGTCTACGTCACCCACGACCTCGGGGTCGTCCGCGAGACGTGCGACCGGGTGGCCGTGATGTACCTCGGGAAAGTGGTCGAACAGGCACCGTACGAGGAACTGTATCGCGACCCGAAACACCCGTACACGCAGTCGCTGCTGCGGTCGGTCGTCCGACCCGACGAGCGCGTGGAGAACCTCGACCCTATCGAGGGGACGATGCCGAGCGCCATCGACCCGCCGTCCGGGTGTCGATTCCGCACGCGGTGTCCCGTGGCGGTCGAGGACTGTTCGAGAATCGAACCGCCGCGACTCGACGTGGGAGCGAACCACGATGCGGCGTGCATCCTCTACGAGGAGGAGTACGGCGGTGAGGTACCGCGATTGCACGAGCGAGCGACACGAGGGAAACCATGAGCCAACAGGCGACACAGCCGCCGAAAGAGCAGACCGAACCGCTCCTCAGGGTGGAGAACCTGACGAAACACTTCCCGGTGAACACCGGGTTCATCAGTTCGCTCCGATGGAACGCCGAGGGCGGCTTTCCGCTGACGCTGGACGACAAGCAGGTCAGAGCGGTCGACGGCGTGAGCTTCGACCTGCAACCCGGCGAGACGCTCGGCGTCGTCGGCGAATCCGGGTGTGGGAAATCGACGCTCGCCCGAACCCTCCTCGGGTTGACCGAACCGACCGATGGCGCGGTGGAGTTTCGCGGGGTTCGGACGACGACGTTCGATTCGGACGCGAAACGGACGTTCCGCCGGAACGCCCAGATGGTGTTTCAGGACCCGCAATCGAGCCTCAATCCGCGCCGAAAGGTGGGAACCATCATCGCGGACCCGCTCGAAGCGGCCGGATGGGACGAAGAGCGGCGACAGGAGCGCGTCGTCGAACTGCTCGGACAGGTCGGGTTGAAGGAGGAACACTACGGACGCTATCCGCACGAGTTCTCGGGCGGGCAACGCCAGCGCATCAATCTGGCACGGGCGCTCTCGATCAACCCGGACCTCGTCGTCGCCGACGAACCCGTGAGCGGGTTGGACATGAGCGTGCAGGCCCAGATTCTCTCGCTCATGCAGGACATACAGGACGAGTACGACCTGACGTACCTGTTCATCACACACGACTTGAGCGTCATCCGAAACGTCGCCGACCGCGTGGCGGTCATGTACCTCGGCGACTTCGTGGAGACGGGTCCGGTCGAGCGCATCTTCACGGAGCCACACCACCCCTACACCCGCGCGCTTCTCGACGCGGTGCCGAACCCCGACCCGGACACGCGCGGCGTCGAATCGAAACTCGTCGGGGACGTTCCGAGCCCGAGCAATCCACCATCCGGTTGTAAGTTCCACACGCGCTGTCCCGACATCATCGTCCCCGAGCCGTTCACCCGCGAGACCTATCGCGAATACATGGACCTCAAGGAGGACGTTCGAGCGGAATCGCTCAAAACGGACACCGAACCCGCCGCCGTTCGGTCAGGCTACTTCACCGACAGCCTCCCGGTTGCGGTCGACGAGACGGTCGAACAGGCCGTTTCGGCGGCATCAAACGGGGATTGGGACGGCGCACGGGAAGCGCTCGAAGCGTACCGGTCCCCGTGTGAAACCGACGTGCCGGAACTCGAATCGGTCGCCGACGGACAACAGTCGGCCTGCCACCTCGACGCCGACGAACGGGAACCGTTCACGTGGTGAGCGGAATGGACTCCGACGCCGATATCCTCGATGCGGACTCGTTCGGAACGAGCGTACTGGCCCGCGAATGCGGCGGGCCAGTTCTCGCGTCACGGAACCCGGACGTGCCGCTCCCGCCCGCGTCGAACACGAAACTGCTCACCGCCGCCCTCGCCCTCCACCATCTCGGCCCGGACTATCGCTTCGAGACGCGCGTCTCGCGGGCGGGAGATTCGCTTGTGCTGTCGGGACGCGGGAACCCGTCGCTGTCACCGACGGACCTGTCGCAACTCGCCGAATCCGTTCGGGACGCCGGAATCGATGGCGTGACCGACATCGTCGCGGAGACGGGGTCGTTCGACGGCCAGACACGCGGACCGGGCTGGGTGTGGGAGGACGGACGGCACGGCTACGGCGCGAAGAGCACCGCGCTGGCTCTCTCGGGCAACACGGTTTCGGTAACGGTGTCCGGCACCGACGTCGAGGTCACGCCGGATACCGACGCCGTCGAACTTCACACGGAATTCGACGAAACCGCAGAAGAGTTGCGGGTGTTCCGCGACTGTCCGGGGAACGTGATTCGGGTGGACGGGAAACCATCCGAGGAGGCGCAGACCGAACCCGTGCCGGTCGGCGACCCGGTTCGCCACTGCCTCCTCGCGTTCCGTGACGCGCTCGAAGGAGCGGGTATCGACCACGACGGCGGCTTTCGCGTCGAGGACGAGAGCGAACCGGACGAAACGGTCGCGACGGTGAAATCCCTGCCCGTCGCCGAACTGGTCCGCGAGATGAACGTCCCCTCGGACAACTTCCTCGCGGAGCAGTTAGCCCGAACAATCGCCCGCGAAGTCCGCGGCGACGGGTCTTGGAACGCGTGGGAAAGCGTCGTCGGCGACTTCCTCAACGCCCGCGATGCGGGACGCGTCCGAATCAGGGACGGGTCCGGTCTCTCGCGCTACAACCTGATTTCGGCGCGGGGACTGGTGCGGACGCTTGAATGGGTCGCGGAGCAACCGTGGTCGGAGACGTTTTTCGACTCCCTTCCCGCATCCGGTGAGGGAACGCTGGCGGAACGGTTCGCCGACGTTCCCGGCGTTCGAGCGAAGACCGGAACGCTCACCGGGAGCAGGACGCTCTCGGGTATCGTCCACAAAGAGGACGAAAACGACGTCGTTTTCTCCGTCCTCCTCGGCGGACTGGTCGGCGAGGACGAGGAGCGGGCGCGGAAGCGAATCGACGCGTTCGTGTCGGAACTGGCCGACTGAGCACGAAGCTTTTTCAACGAAAACGGGGGCAGTTCGCTCCATGGACCGGTCCCTCGAATCCATCGGAGAGATAGCCGTCGAGCGGCCGGTTCGAGTGCTGTTCCGGTTCTCGATTTTGTTTTTCATCTCGTCACACCCGTGGAAGTATCACGGGGAGAAGGAGCAAACGGCCACGAGCGCGCCGCCCGTGGAACCACATAATCGGTACGAGAGAGAAGCGTCGACCATCGTCGATGCGGGACCGCCACCGCCTATCCGTAGAGCTCGTTTCTCCCCGCGCCGCCGCCGTGCAACATCGCCACGGACGCCTCGAACGCCGCGACGTACGAGTCCGCTTCGATGCGGGTCGTCCGACCAGCGACGCGTTCGACCGACGGAATCCCCGCGGCGCTGGCGGCCTGATTCGTCGCCGCCCAGTCGGCCTCGATGGTCACCGGTTCGTCCGGCGTCGGTTGGACGAAGTCGGACGCTCGACGGACCGCCCGCTCCGCGCCCTCTCGAATTCGGTTTCGTGCCCGTTCGGGAGGAAGGCAGTTCGCCGTGAACCGGTCGATTCCCTCCTTGATGACGGCGGTTTCGACGTCCTCCAGATGGTCGAGCGCCTCCGTTTGGGTCGCGTCGTCGCCCGTAACGAGACCGACCGGAACGCCGAGCGAGGCCGCGAGTCCAGCGTTCCAGCCGAGTTCCCCGACCTCCGTTCCGTTCACTCGGAGCGAGAGGAGGACCTGCCCGTAGTAGGTGTGGTTCAGGACGGCCTCCGACGTTCCGGCTTTGGCGTGATAGCCGACGAAGAAGACGACGTCGTGGTCCTCGGTCAGCCCCTGCATCATCGACCACGGTTTCGTGCCGCCGCGAATCAGGCGGGCCGATTCGTGCAGCGATTCGCGGGGCAAGTTCGTCATCGAGGAGTGCGAATCGTTGACCAGTACCTCTTCGGCACCACCGGCAAGCGCGCCCTCGACGGCGGCGTTCACGTCGCCGACCATCGCGTCCCGTCCGGCGGGGTAGTCGGCCTCGCCCTTCACCACGTCGCTCGGGTCGGCGATTCCCGTGATTCCCTCCATATCGGCGGAGATGAAGACGTTCATCGTTCGTCCTCCAACACCCGTTCGACCTTCCTGAAGGTTCGCCTCCACGTCGCCCGCTTCGAGAAGACGTGGTTCTCGCCGGGATAGTGGTCGGCGTCGAACTCCTTTTCGAGGTCCGTGAGCGTTTCGACCACCACGTCGAGTTGCTCGAAGTTGACGTACCGGTCGCCCGTCCCGTGGAAGTTGTAGAGCGGAACCTCGTAGTTCGCCATGTGCGTCGCCGGGGAGGCCTCGTCCCAGCGTTCGGGCACCTCCCACGGTTCGCCGCCCATCCGCAACGCTTCGGCGGAGACGGCCGCCGGGTATTTCGTCTCCTCGGCCCACTCGCGGTACAGTTCGAGGTCCGCCAGTCCGGCGAGGTTGATGCCGACCGAGAAGACATCGGGATGCGTCCCGAGGACCTGCAACGTCGCGTAACCGCCATAGGAGAGCCCCCACACGGCGACCGAATCGGCGTCCACGTAGTCCAACGATTTCAGGTACTCGCCCGCCCGCGCCACGTCCTCGATTTCGTCCTTCCCGCGCGACCCCGCGATGGCCTGTCTGAACTCCCGCCCGTAGCCGATGCCGCCGCGATAGTTGACGAAGAGGCAGGCGTATCCCTTTGCGGCGAGGTACTGGTGATAGGTGTAGAACAGGCCGTACGCGCGCGACGGGTGCCAGCCGTCGCGCATTTGGCGCATCGGCCCGCCGTGGACGCAGACGACGGCGGGGAGGTCCGTCGCATCGTCCGCGACGGCATCGGACTGCCGCGGGTCCAGCAGATAGCCGTCGATACACCGTCCCGCGCTCTCGAACTCGATCCGTTCGGGTTCGACGGGTGGCGTCGGCCACTCCTCCACGGACGAGCGCGTGAGCCTCCTCGTCCTCGATTCGCCGTCAGCCACGGTCGAAACGCGGAGTTCCGGCGATCGCGTCCGGTCGGCGTGGACGTACGCGACGGTTTCGCCGTCCGGCGCTGGCCGAGGGTGGACGTTCGTTCCGGGCGACGCCACGAACGGCCTCGTTTCGCCGTCGAGAGAGACGGAAAACAGGTGGCGCTGTCCGGGGTCGTTCCGGTTGGAAGCGAAGACGAGCGTTTCGTCGTCGAGCCATCGCGGCGTCGCGTCGGCGACGCCCTTGTCCTCGAACAACCCCTCGGTGAGTTGCGTTCGCTCCTCGGTTTCCGCGTCGACGACGTGAACGTGGTCCCACCCGTCCATCGGGAGCGAGAGCGCGATTTTCGTTCCGTCGGGGGACACCGTCGGGGCACCGCTCGAAACGATACCCCGTTCGCGGTCGATTTCCCTGACGAGAACGCTCTCCTCGCCCGTTTCGGTGTCAGCGGCGATCGTTCTCCTGACCCGTCCGCCCTCGCCGCGCCGGTCGAAAACGACGCGACCGTCGGCCAGCCACGCGGGACAGGAACTCGCCATCTCGCCGCGCGTACGCCAGACGAGTTCGTCGGTGTCACCGCTGTCGGAGTTCACATCGATAACGCCCGCGTGCGTGGTGCCGTCCTCGACGAACCGGTACACGAGGAGCGCGTCGTCGTCCGACCACGCGAACATCCGCTCCTCGCCGAGAAACGGTCCGCGCTCGGGAACGTCGAAACTTCGCTCCGCGCCGGTCGTCGCGTCCCGAACGACCGGGCGGCCGTCGCGGTAGAACGAAAAGCGCGTCCCGTCGTTCGACCACGTGTACGACGCCGTGGCCTCCGGACCGGAGCAAATCAGGTCGGTCGTTCGTTTTTCCGGGTCGGCGAGGAACAACTCGCCCGCGTCGGTCGCGACGAGAAGTTCGGAGGTCGTCGGCGACCACGCGAACTCGGTGACGTGGCCCTCTTCGGGGACAAATTTCCACGGGGAGTCGCCGGCCGGGTCGGTCACGAACAGGACGTTTCCGTCGTCTTCGTAGGTCGTCGCCGCGAGGAAGTCGCCGTCCGCGGACCACGCCGGGGGACCGGGATACTTCACGTCCAGTACGTCGGAAATCGTGGGGGAAAGTGGCATAAAAATCGATTCGGGTCAACCCTCAAAGCGGTTCCTGATGCGGCTATCGTGACAACGTGCTCAGTAGTTTCGCTTGGCGAGTTTCGAGAGGAAGGCGTTGAGGACCTTCTGTTCGCCCTTTCGGAGGTGTTCGAGGAACGTCGGCCCGCTGATGCCGAAGTCGGCGGCGATGTCGTTCGCCGTCACGTCCCGCGGCCAGTTGTAGTACCCCGCCTCGTGCGCCGAGAAGAGACACTCCGTCTGGCGGGCCGACAGCGAGTCGTAGATCCGGTCGCTGGTGTTGGCGAACTCCACGTTGTCGTTCGGGTCCACCTCGTGAATCGACTCCAACTGCACGTCGTACTCGTCTTCGAGTCTGGTGAACACGGATTCGAGTTGGTCCGAGCGGACGAGGACGGTCCAGTACTCACATCCGCCGGTGATGTGGACGGGTTCGATGGGCATGAACTCGGAGTTGACGATTTCGGGGACGATGCTGGACGAACGCGCGTAGGTGACGACGATACGGGCGCGGTCGCCGCTGTGTTTCAGGATGGCCGTGCTCTCGACGACGCGGTGGGAGTCGATGGCCTCCACGAACGTTCCGATGTCGTGGTCGCCGTTCGTGACGATGATGAAGTCTCCTTTGACCGTCTCGTCGGTCGGGTAGAGCGACTTTTCGAGGATGTGCGTATCGTCGTATTCGTCGGTGACTTCGAGCGTCCAACACCCCGGATGCCAGAGTTTGAGTTCCACTTGTCGATGTGTCGTTCCGTCCTGATTCTCCGAGACGTGGATGACGCTCATTCAGTGTGTGTCATTCTCCCACACCATGAAAAATTTGTGTATATCGGATGGTACAGTTTTACGGGAACGAGTCGAGACGATGAAATAGTGAACGATTCGATATCGGACTGGTCGCAACGCTGAAGCCCGGTCCCGTACCGCCCTCCGAACTACACTCGCTTTTGAGCCGACCAGACCGCCGTCCCGCCGAGCAGCAGGGCCGGAATGAGCGGCAGGATGAGGTAGGCGAACTTGAACGGGAGGTACGGCGGGTCGAGGTAGATGAGGAGCGGCGAAACGATGAACGCCAGTACGATCACGCCGACCAGAATCCACCCGCTCCGTCCGAACTCCCGCTGTTCGCTGTCCTCGGTCATCATAGCTCGCTATCGGGTTTTACCACCACTTTACCAAAGCCTTCCCGGTTTTCGAGCATCTCGTGGGCGCGGGCCGTCTCGCTCATCGGGAGGACCTCCCGAATCGCCGGTTCGAAGGTGCCGTCCCACACCAGTTCCATCACGTCGTCCACCTCGCCGAGACTGGCCATCGTGGATCCGATGACCGAGAGTTGGTTCCAGAAGATTCGGTTGATGTCGGTCTCCGGTTGGCCGCCCGTCGTCGCGCCGCAGGTGACGATTTTGCCGCCCTTGGCGAGGCTCTTGAGCGAGTCCTGCCACGTGGCCTTGCCGATGTGGTCCACGACGACGTCCACCCCACGTCCGCTGGTCAACTCGCGGATTTGCGAGGCGAAATCCTCCGCCTCGTAGTCGATGGCGTGGTCGGCACCGAGTTCGCGAGCGTGTTCGAGTTTCTCCTTGCTGCTCCCCGTGGCGTACACCGTCGCCCCGGCGTAGTCGGCGATTTGGACCGCTGCGTGGCCGACGCCGCCGGACGCACCGAGGACGAGGACGTGGTCGCCCGACGTGAGGTCTGCACGCGTGATGAGCATCCGCCACGCGGTCTGGAAGACGAGCGGGGCCGCCGCCGCCGTCTCCCACGCGACGTCTTCGGGCACCGCTATCAAGTTGTCCTCGGGAACGGCGGCGAGTTCGCTGTGGACGCCGCGGACGTGCTCGCCGATGATGTGGTAGTTCACGCACATCGAGTGTTGGCCGTGGCGGCAGAACTCGCACTTGCCGCAACTGACGCCCGCCGAGAGGGCGACGCGGTCGCCGGGTTCGAAGCGGGTCACGTCCTCGCCGACCGCCACGACTTCGCCCGCCCCGTCGCTGCCGGGGATGTGGGGCATGTCGAGGGTGAGGCCGGGGAGACCGCGGCGGGTCCACACGTCCAAGTGGTTCAGCGCGCCCGCCTTCACGTCGATGAGGACTTCATCGCGTTCGGGTTCCGGGTCGGAGAAATCGCCGTATTCGATGACCTCGGTTCCGCCGTGTTCCGTGAACTGGACGGCTTTCATACGTGCACCCTCAGCGGCGAAGACTAAAACTGTGTGCAAATCGGGGGTTCGAGTGGACTTTTGGGGTGCGCCGCCCAACGGTCGGGCATGACGAAGCACGACGGCGGCGACGATGGCGGACACGACGATGACGGGCACGGCAGTCACGACCACGGGCACGGCGATGACGACCGTGACCACGGTCACGACGAACGGGGAAACCGCGACCACGACGGACACGACCATCCCGACCACCGCGACCACGACGGACACGACCATCCCGACCACCACGCCCACGACGGACACGACCATCCCGACCACCACGCCCACGACGTGAGCGAACTCGGGTTCGCGGTCGTCACGGTCTCTTCCTCGCGGTCGGTGGACGACGACCCGGCGGGTGACGCCATCACCGAACTGGTCGAGGAAGCGGGTCACGAAGTCGTCACGAGGGAACTCGTCGCCGACAATCACGACCGGGTGCAGAAGACGGTGAACAACATCGTCGGCCGCGACGACGTGAACGTCATCGTCACGACCGGGGGCACGGGCGTCACGCCGGACGACGTGACGATAGAGGCCGTGTGCCCGCTCCTCGACAAGGAACTGCCCGGATTCGGCGAACTGTTCCGCCGACTCTCATACGACGACATCGGGACGAAAATCGTCGGAACGCGGGCGACGGCGGGCGTCGCGGACGGCACCGCGGTCTGTTGTCTGCCCGGCAGCGAGAACGCGGTTCGTCTCGGCGTGTCCGAAATCGTCCTCGAAGAGGCGGGCCACCTCGTCGGCCTCGCTCGGCGCGAGTAGTTCAGAAGTGAAGCGGTTCCGCGACCTCCCACCGCGAGGAGAACTGGCTGTTGACGTTCGCGGCGAATTCGGGGTCCTTCAGGTCAATCATGGCGAACGCCTCACCGGGTGAAAGCGGGTTCGCCACCTCGATACACACCTCGATGTCGTCGATGAGGTTGAACGTGCCGTCCAGTTCGGGCGTCGTTCGGACCGAAAACTTCGGATGGTCGGAGAGGGTCGAAGCGTAGCGCCGTCCGACACTCTCGGGGAGCGTGTCGACGAGTTTCGGCGACATGAGGACCGACACCTTCACGTCGCGGGACAGCGCCCGTTCGATGTGCTCGGTGACGGTGTCGCCGATGTCGCCGATGTCGAACGTCGGCGAGACGCGCCCGGCGACCATGACGATTCGACGTTCCGCCGCGTCCAACCGCTCGATGAGCAGTTCGAGCGACTCCTCCGGACCGACCGCCGCCGTCCAGAAACCTTCCTCGATGGGGGGTTCGACGGTGTCGAGTTCCGTACTCAACTCGTCGACGATGTCCTCGTACTGGTCCGCTTTCGCGTTCAGTTCGTCCATTTTGTCTTCGAGCAACCGGTCGAGCGCGGTGCTCGGTTCGACCGCGACGTACTTTTTCGGACGGCTCGCGCTCTGACTGCGGACGAGGTTGTGCGTTTCGAGGCTGTTGAGAACGTCGTAAATCCGTCCCATCGGGACCTCGCTCACGCGGGAGAGGTCCTTCGCCGTCGTCGGACCCGTATTCAACAGCGCCCGATAGGCGCGGGTTTCGTATTCCGAGAGACCCAAATCGCGAAGACTTGCCATAACTGTTGACATTAGGCCGACAGTATAAAAACGCTACGTGCGTTCCCGACGATCCGACCGAACGGACGATTATCTTCGGACGATATCTTCAGAAAAAACTCGATGCCAGTTCACTCAGCTCGGCGGGAGATATGGCCGGTTCGGAGACCGTCTCCCCGTCAACGAGACGGGCGGTGCCTCGTTTGTACTCGCCGTCGGGGTCGAGGACGACGACCTTCTCGTGGTCGGCGAGACGGAGCGCGGCACGGTGCAAGTTCGAACCGGGTTCGGTGGCGACGACGACTTGTAGGGGCGGACGGCACAACCGGGACGCGGCGGTCGCGTAGACGGCGACCTGCACGCCGATTCTGTCGGCCGCACCGGCGAAGGCACCGACGGCGTCGCGCGCGGCGATTTCGTAGGACTCCTCGCCGGTCAGGATCGCCAAATCGACCAGTGCGTCCGCAATCGTCGCGTTGTCGTCCACGGGACGAAGCGACCGGTCGAGGAGGCCGGGACCCTCCTCCGGGCCGTCGATGAACGCGCCGTCGTCCATCCTGAGCGTGTCGATGGCGTGGTCGGCGACGGCGCGAGCGGTGTCGAGGTAGTCCCCCTCGTTCCTGAGGACCTGCGCGGCGGTGACGAACGCTCGAATCACGGCGGCTTGGTCGGCGAGGAGGCCGCGTTCTCCCTCCCCGTCACCGTTGCGGTAGTGGACGACGGCGCCGTCCTCGACGTACGACGAGAGGAGATCGAGGGTTCGCTCGGCGTAGCGGCGGGCGTGTTCGTCGTCCGTGTAGGCGACGTAGGTGAGCAGCGCGTCGGCGGCGAGCGCGTTCCGGTCGGCGAAGGCGGTGAAATCGACCGCCGGAGCCTCCTCGCTCTCGCGGTCGCTCGCATCTCCCTCGTAGTAGCCGTCGCCGGGTCGCTGGCTTCCGCCGAAGGCGTCACCCTCCCAGAGCGTCGTCGTCAGGTACTCGACGGTCTTTGCGGCGGGGTCGCGGTAGCGTTCCTCGCCGGTGTACAGGTAGGCGTTCGCGTAGGTTCGCAGGAGTGCGGCGTTCACGTCGAGCATCTTCTCGCGGTGAACGTCGTTCCACTCGCGGGTACCGGCGTAGCGGAAGAAACCGCCCTCGTAGTCGTCGTAGAGGTTCGCCGAGATGGACGAGAGCGTGGCGAGCGCCCGCTCTCGGTCGCGTTTGAGCGCGAACTCGACGGTTCGGGGAAGCGGGAACTTGGCGTCGTCGCCCCACCCGCCGTTCGTCGGGTCGAACCGGTCTTCCAGTTGGCCGACCAGCAGGCGTTCGATTTCGTCCGTCACCTCGCCCGACGGCGGGTTCTGGTCGCGGACGTTTCGCGGGACCTGCGACGCGTCGCGGCCCTTGTGCTCCCAGAGGTCCCGCACCTGCCCGACGACTTGACGCATGGTGTTCGCGTCGAGGAACGTCGCGCCGGACAGGTGTTCGCCCTCCGGCGTGAGGAACACCGTCGTCGGGAAGCCGCCCATGTTGTAGCGCTCCCTGACGCGGGGATGGCGGTCGATATCCGCCCGAATCGGGACGAACGAATCGTTGACGTTCGCCGCCAGCGTCGGCACGGCGTACGTCTTCTCGTCCATCTCGTGACACCACGAACACCACCGGGCGGAGAGCGAGAGCAGGATCGGTTTGTCGGCGTCCCGTGCCTCCTCGAACGCCGCGTCACCCCACTCGCGCCACTCGATCTTCGTCCGTTCCGCAGACTGGTCCATGGCGGACCATCGGTGCGAACGAGGGAAGTGGTTTCGGAATCCACGCGAGAGGAAGGGTCAACCGCCGGGAACCGCCCCGTCCGGACAACGGGACGCGCGGTGAACGCGATTCGCGCAGCACGCGCGAATCGGGCGAACGCCCGGGGTGGAAGGGGGACGCCGAGGGCGGGACGCGACGTGCGCGTCCCGTCCGCACGCGGTGCGGTCGGTTCTCCCTCGTTCGTTCTGTCTCGTCGGTGTATTCAATATGCGATTTGTATTCGGTATGCGATATCCGAATCCGATTCGAGACCGCATCGCACCGGTCGAAAACAGGTACGTACAGTCAGTTTCGTCCCAAACATGAACGGGAAGACGAAACTCCAGATTGCAGTCAGCTTTCTTCTCGTCGGAGGGCTTCTCGACTTACTGATCGTCACGCAGTTACGGTACGGAGTGACGGAAAGCACCGTGTTCGTCGCCGCGATTGTCGGCTTCGCGCTGGCCGAAGTCGCCCCGTCCAGCGCATCAGTCCGACTGTCGAATCGGCGACCAACCACCGTTCAGATGGCGTCGCGCTCCGCTTCGATTCGCTCCGCGTACGCCGTCGCTATCGTGTCGAGAATCTCCTCACCGGCGTCCGCGGTTCCCTCGCGCGGGTCGCCGAGAACGCCGTTCTCGGTGATGGACCTGAACCCTTCGCTCAGGAGTCGGGAGACGGAAACCTCCTCCTCGTGGCCGACTTCGAGTTCGTCGGTCCCGACGAGTCCCTCGTCTATCGCCAGCACTATCGCGGTTTCCGCGGCCCCCGCGTGAATCACGTCCTCTTGGTACTCCACGCCACCCTTCCGAAGCCCCTCGTTCTGGAGTTCCATGAGGTCCCCGAGGTCCGCCAGCGCGATGACGTTCGCGTCGATATCGCGGGCGATTTCGGGAGCGACGGTGTTGACGGGCGCGAAGTTGCCGCCGTGGGTCGGGACGAGGACGACGTGTTCGAAGCCGTGTTCGTCCAGCGACTCGCAGTAGGCGGAAATCAGGTCCATGAGGACCGTCGCCGGAATCGTTATCGTCCCCGGAAACTCCATGTGGTGTCCCGAACAACCGGGCCGAATCGTCGGCGCGGCGAGCGCGTCGCCGAGTTTTTCGGCGATTCGTTTCGCCAGTTCGTCGCCCGCCAGCGTGTCCATTATCAACGGCAGATGCGGACCGTGTTGTTCGACCGACCCGACCGCTACGACGGCGGTCCGCGTTCCGTCGTCGAGCGCGGTTTTGACGTCCGGCCAACTGTGCTCCGCGAGTTCGAAGTTCGGATTCGTGGTCATGTGTATCACTGTGTAACTGATGGCGATGAACGGACGGGCAAAAATCACCCAGCCTGATGGAAAACCGGACCGCAGAAAGGACGTTCGCGTCCGCGTTCAGTCGTGAATCTCGACGGATTCGAGGACGACGTCGTCGAGCGGTTTGTCCTGCGGGTTCGTGTCGACGTTGCCGATCTCCTCGACGACGTCCATACCGTCGATGACCTCGCCGAACACGGCGTGGCGGTTGTCGAGGTGCGGTTGGGCGTCGAGCGTGATGAAGAACTGTGACCCGTTGGTGTTCGGGCCGGAGTTGGCCATCGAGAGGATGCCCGGGCCGTCGTGGGAGAGTTCGGGGTGGAACTCGTCGTCGAACTGGTAGCCCGGACCGCCGCGGCCGGTTCCGGTCGGGTCGCCGCCCTGAATCATGAAGTCGTCGATGACGCGGTGGAAGAGCACGTCGTCGTAGAGCGGTTGGTCGGTCATCCGGTCGCCCGACTGCGGGTCGGTCCATTCTCGTTCGCCGGTCGCCAGACCGACGAAGTTCCCGACGGTGCGGGGCGCTCGCTCGTCGAACAGTCGAACCTCGATGTCGCCGTGATTCGTGTGAAGCGTGGCCGTTAGGTCGTCTGCCATATCGGAACGGTCGGCCTCCAAGGAAAAAAGACGTTCTATCTACTGACCGGCCGTCGTGTACAACAGCGGTGCAACGACCAACAACGCGACGCCGAGGTAGGCGTACGTCGGCGGCGCACCCATCGAGACGATGAGAAGGAACAGGACGCCGAACAGAATCGAGTTCAGCGACAGAACCTTCCGGGATTTCAGCGGAATCGAAGCCAACAGCGAAAGCGCGAACAGGGCGAAAACCGCGTCACCGACGTTGATCTTGAGAAGGAAGTCGTCGACGAGTGGCAGTGGGACGAACTCGAACATTCCTGCCCGACAGTCGGGGTGAGTTCTCCTTTAAACTTCCGCTATGCCCCGCCCGACCCCGTCAACTCCAGCGGTCTGACCCAGACGTACCAGATGACGATGGCGGCCGTGAGATAGCCGGAGTAGAAGATGAGGGTCCCGAGGAGTCCATAGCCGTTCTGCGTCAGGACGTATTTCACCATCCCCGGCACGATGACGCCGAGCGCCATCGCCAAGCCGAACCGAACCTTCCCCGCAGCGTTCTGTGTGCTCATGTCAGCGCGTTCGTCCTCCAGCCGCCTGAATCGCACGGTTTGTACCGGGCAGCGGATCAAGTGACAGAGCACAAAGCATTTAGCCCAACACCACACGAATCGGACATGAAACGTGAACGGATACTTGCGGGCGGCATCGCCCTCCTCGTCGTGGTGAGCCTGCTCGCTGCCGCCGTGATTCCCGGCGCACTCGCGGCAGGGTCACGGGAGGAGAAACGCCCCAGCGGTCTTCGAATCGAAGACGTGTCCATCGCGCCCGGTCACGTGTCGGGCGGGACGGCGACCTTGGCGGTCGAAACGCGACTCGAACACCGAGGCAGCGCGGCGGAGAACGTCTCCATCCTCGTCCGAGCGGTCCACTCGGACTCGGGATTGGTCGAGACGACGACGCAGTCTCGCGTACCGACCATCGACGGCGAACGGGAGGAGAGCGTCACCCAGAACCTCTCGGTAGAACGTCGGGGCGACTACAGGATCGAAACCGTCGTGTTCAGCGACGGGAAGCGAATCGCGGAGGGCGGCACGGACGTGCGCGGCGTCGGCGCGCTCCGACCCGACTACGCCCGAACGGGCGTCGATTTCCACTGGAACGACGGAACGAGCGCGTTCCCGCCCATCGACTACTCGATTGCTACCGTGAGCGACGACCGGGTGTCGCTCGACGTTTCGACCTATCTGACGAACGAGGGCGACGACCCCTCCGAGGACGTTCGCGTCGTCTTCATCGCGCGACAGGCGGACTCGAACATCGTCACCGACAGAACGACCGTTTCCGTCGGAACCATCGACGCGGGGCGAACCGCGAACCCGTCGGCGACCGTGACGGTGCCGGACGGCTACAACTACTATCTCGACGCGGTCCTCTGGAAGGACGGCGTCGTTATCGGCACCGCGCGAAGCGCCGCGAACTTGGACCCCTCGAAGACGCTCTCGGTCAACGAGACGGAATCGGACGTCGAACTGTCCGTCTCGGATTTCGAGGGGAGCAACGAGAAGGAATCGAGGTCGAAGACGACGACGGCCAACGACGCTGGACAACCGGGCTTTACCGTCGTCGCGGGAATCGTCGCCCTGCTCGGGGCGGGACTGGTGGCACGAACGAACCGGAGGAAACATGACTGAAAGCGAATCCACGACGATTGCGGACGAGGCGGCATCGACGACGGCGACGACGGCGACGACGACCGACGACGGACGAACCGCGACGACCGACGGCGGACGAACGACGATCAACGACGAACGAGCAACGCCGCCGGAACCCGAACGGGCGAACCGAAACGATGACCGCCTGCGGAACACGGCCGACGAACTCGACGTTCGGACCTACCTGTATCGGGGCGCGCTCGTCGTCCTCGTCCTCCTCGCCGTCGTAGCGCTCTTCCAGTTCTACATGAGCGCGCTGAACGTGATCCGAACCTTCGTCGCCCCGCAGTATCGGTCGCTGTTCAACGCGATATTCAACCTCGTCGTCCTCCTCGCGGCCGGCATCGGCATCTCGTTCGTCATCCGCGAGATGGACTGAGAGGCGAACGGCGACCATCCTACCGCGCCCGCACCGTCACCTCGACCGGATTTTCCGGGTGCAAAGTGACGAGGGGGACGAGCGACAACGGCGCTGACGACACGAGGTCGAACGCGAATCGCTTCCCGAGGGTCGCCAGCACGAGTTTCGCCTCGCGCATGGCGAACCCGTCGCCGATACATTTGCGCGGGCCGCCGCCGAACGGGAAGTAGGCGAACGGCGGGAGTTCGCGGCGGAACTCGTCCGTCCATCGTTCGGGTCGGAACTCCCACGGGTCGGGAAAGAAGCGCTCGTCGTGGTGGACGACCCACTGTGGCGTGGAGACGATGGTGTCCGCCGGGACATGGAATCCCGTGAGTTCGTCCGCCGCCGTCGTCTGCCGGTAGATGACGTATGCGGGCGGATACAGCCGCATCGCCTCGGTCACGATTTTGTCGAGATAATCGAGGTCGGGGAGGTCGGAGACGGTCGGCGTCCCGTCCACCACAGAATCGAGCTCGTCGTGGAACCGCGCTGCGACCTCTGGGTGCTTCGACAGGAGATACCACGCGTACGTGAGCGTCAGGGCCGTCGTGTCGTGGCCCGCGAGCAACATCGTCATCATCTCGTTGCGAACGCTCTCGGCGTCGAGTTCTCCCTCCGCCTCCCGGTCGAGCAACACGCCGAGGAGGTCGTCCTCGTCGCCGGAGTGGTCGTGTTGTCTGCGGATTTCCCGGAGGATGCGGTCGAGTTTCTCGACGGCGCGACGGTAGCGCACGTTTCGCGGCGTCGGCACCTCTTCGGGGACGAATCCCTGCGGACCGGGTTGGAAGCGCTCGCCGACTTCGACCAGCGCCTCGCGGATGGCGCGTTCCATCCCGTCGATTCGCACGCCGAGAAGACTCTCGACGACGATTTTGAGCGTGAGTTCCGACATTTCGGCGTGGATGTCGGTGTGTTCGCCGTCCACGAACGAGTCGGCCAATTCGACCGTATCGCGGACGATGATATCCCCGTACTCGTCCAGTTTCGCGCCGTAGAACGACGGTTGCATCGTCTTGCGCTGGCGTTGCCAGTGGTGGCCGTCGCTCGTCAGCAAGCCGTCGCCGAGGAGACCACCCAGACCCTCGTCGCCGCCCAGATTCGGCTTGCGATAGTTTGCGGCGTTCGTCACGAGGACGCGCCGGATGGCTTCCGGGTCGGTCACTTGGTAGACCTCCGTTCCGTACACGTCGATACGGGCCACGTCGCCGTACTCGCGTGCGACGCGCTCCATGAACCCTAACGGGTCGTCCGCGTACTGCAGACTGGACCCCAAAATCGGTACCCCCTCCGGTCCCGATGGCACGCGGTTTGCCATGCTTGGGATTGGGTTGCACACGGTAAGAATCTGCTCCCTAACGAGTGACAAGCTTTTTATGAATAGTGGTGAAGAAACGCTCTATGGGCAGTTTTCTGGACGAATTGTTGAACGAGGCTCCCGCGATACTCGTCTTCGTCATCCTCGGCACGGGGATTCTCGGCCTCTTCTTAGGGATCAGTTGGGCGTGGATGATTTTCGCGATCGGATTCGTCGTCGTGCTCCCGCTGGTCGCCATCCTCTCCGATGCGATCAAACGGGCGACGGGAACGCCGGACTGGTACGAGAGGAAGGTACGGGACGGAACGGAGGAGGGGAAAGACCCCCAGCAGGACGCCCTCGATACCCTCCGTGACAGGTACGCCCGCGGGGAAATCGACGAGGAGGAGTTCGAACGTCGGGTGAACCTGCTCCTGGAGAACGAGACGATAGGGGACGTGAAAGCGCGGCAGGAACGGGAGCGCGAACGCAACTGACCGAGGAACCTCCGATTTTCGAGAAACGGTTTCCGAACGCCACAACCGACTTCAGGGACTCGCCCGACGGAACCCCATGGAGAACGAAGGTACGGAAACCGACTATCCGAACTGGCGCGGACTGGCGAAGCACCTGCTGACGGGACTAGCGGTCATCTCGTTCGTCTGGGTGGTGCGAAAAGTGCAGGAGGAGTGAGAGCGGTCATTGACGGCTGTGACGGTGCGGAAAATCGAACCGAGGGAGGACTCTCGAAGGAGTTGTGTACCGTAAGATTAGGTGGCTGGGGAGTTTGTCCTCGGCCCCCGTTGAAGGTGGGCCAACGCGGATTTGAACCGCGGACCTCCCGGTTATCAGCCGAGCGCTCAACCTAACTGAGCTATTGGCCCCGGTTGGCGCATTTACTCGTTGCCGGTTGTGAGTTTTAAGGGTTTCCTTTCTCCTCGGAATCGTCGTCGAACTCTATGTCGTAGGCGTCCGAATCCACCCGATAGGTGTCGCCGTCCGAACCGTTCGAGGAGGAGGTTCCCGAGTCCCCGGTTCCGGTGACGTTGCCGCCGCCGGGGAAGCCGAAAGTGTAGACGTTGCCCGTGGCGAACCCGCCGGTCTGCTTGTCGATGTACGGCGTGATGATCCACTTCTTGGCTACCGTACGGAACACCGCACGCGTGGGCGGGAGCGCGAAGAGGAACCCGAGCGTGTCCGTGATGAGGCCGGGGGTGAGGAGGAAGGCACCCGCGACGAGCAGGAACCCGCCGTCGATGATGCGGTTCGTCGGGGCGTTCCCGCGTGCGAGGTCGGACTGAATCTCCCTGATGGTGTGTCTCCCCTCGGCGCGAACTAGCAACATTCCGAGCAGGGCGGTCAGCACGACGAGCACGACGGTGATCTGCCAGCCGATCTGGCTGGCGACGAAGACGAGGAACAACCCGTCGAGTAACGGAATCAACAGCAACAGCGCCAGCAACCGTTTCCACATGATTCGACGTAGTGGTTCAGACTGTAAAACCCTTTACCTGCTGATGTAACTCCGACGAGCGGAACTGAAAGACGAACGGCGACACTCGGTTAGGTTCGTCCGCCCGTGTCGTCCACGCTACGGACGGACTATCCGGCGCGCGTGCGTGGTGCGAAGTCGTGTCGCGCCGAGCGCGACGCTATCGGTCGCGGAAGTGGCGGAAAAATTTGCGGCCGGAGCGTACGAGCGACCTATCGAACCGGCCCATGTCCGAACTCACTTTCGGTCGAAAACAACGGCCGTCACTATGCCTTCGTTCAGTTCTTCCCCCCGTCTCGTCGTTTCCGTTCCGGAATCGACGAAATCCTCCCAAAAGACACAAATCCACGAGTTTGTTTCCGAAATTCGAAATTCAATTTCGTACCTCGTAATGATTCGTGGGGCTTATTACGATGTACGAACTTCACATCGATAACAGCCATGAGTAAGGACACCGAGAACAGGACGATTTTGCTCATCGGAAGCGGACCCATCCAAATAGGGCAGGCAGCGGAGTTCGACTACTCCGGCGCGCAGGCTTGCCGCGCACTACAGGAGGAGGGGGCGCGAGTCGTTCTCGTGAACTCCAATCCGGCGACCATCATGACCGACCCCGAGATGGCCGACGAGGTGTACATCGAACCCATCACGACGGACGCCATCGCCGAAATCATCCGGGAGGAGCGCCCGGACGGCGTCATCGCCGGTCTCGGCGGACAGACGGGACTGAACGTCACCGCGGAACTCAGCGAGGAGGGCATCCTCGAAGAGTACGACGTGGATATCATGGGGACGCCCCTCGATACCATCTACGCCACCGAGGACCGGGACCTGTTTCGCCAACGGATGCAGGAACTCGACCAACCGATGCCGTACTCGACGACCATCACGCTCGACGAGGGCGAATCGGCCACCGAGATGGACGAGGAGGCGCTGGGAAAGCGCGTCGAGGACGCCGTCGAAACCGTCGGCGGACTGCCCGTCATCTCGCGCACGACCTACACCCTCGGCGGGTCGGGGTCCGGCGTCGTTCACGAGATGGACGAACTGAAAGAGCGCGTGCGGAAAGGACTGCGCCTCTCGCGCAACAGCGAGGTGCTCATCACCGAATCCATCGCCGGATGGGTCGAACTGGAGTACGAAGTGATGCGCGACGCCGACGACTCGTGTATCATCATCTGCAACATGGAGAACTTGGACCCGATGGGGATTCACACGGGCGAATCCACCGTCGTCACGCCCTCGCAGGTCATCCCCGACGAGGGCCATCAGGAGATGCGCGACGCGGCCCTCGAAGTCATCCGTGACCTGGGGATTCAGGGCGGGTGTAACATCCAGTTCGCGTGGCACGACGACGGCACGCCCGGCGGCGAATACCGCGTCGTGGAAGTGAACCCGCGCGTCTCGCGCTCCTCCGCGCTCGCCTCCAAGGCGACGGGGTACCCCATCGCCCGCGTCACGGCGAAAGTCGCACTCGGCAAACGCCTGCACGAAATCGAGAACGAGATTACGGGCGAGACCACGGCCGCGTTCGAACCCGCAATCGACTACGTGGTGACGAAGGTGCCGCGCTGGCCCAAGGACAAGTTCGACGACGTTGACTTCGAACTCGGCACCGCGATGAAATCCACGGGCGAGGCGATGGCCATCGGGCGGACGTTCGAGGAGAGCCTCCTCAAGGCACTCCGCAGTTCGGAGTACGAACCCGACGCGGAGTGGGACGAAATCGGCGACGACGAACTCGAAACCGAATACCTCGAAAAGCCGACGCCTGACCGCCCGTACGCCATGTTCGAGGCGTTCGAACGCGGCTACACAGCGGAACAGGTCGCGGACCTGACCGGCATCGAATCGTGGTACGTCGAGCGCTACGGCCGCATCGCGGAATCGGCCGAGGCTGCACAGGACGGCGAGTTCGCCCCGGCGGCCGAGAAGGGATTCACGAATCAGGAGGTCGCAACGATGGCCGGTGCCGACGTCGGGTCGGTCGAGACGGCCGCACCCGAGCGCTCGTTCAAGCAGGTCGACACCTGTGCGGGCGAGTTCGCCGCCTCGACGCCATACTACTACTCCGCGCGGTCCGCCCGCGAGACGAACGTGTTCGGCAACGACGAACTGCAGGTGAACCCCGACGTGGAGAGCGTCGTGGTCGTGGGCGGCGGGCCGATTCGCATCGGGCAGGGCGTCGAGTTCGACTACTGTTCGGTCCACGCGGTCCGCGCGCTCCGCGAGATGGGCATCGAAGCTCACGTCGTGAACAACAACCCGGAGACGGTTTCGACGGACTACGACACCTCCGACGGCCTGTTCTTCGAACCGATAACCGCTGAGGAAGTCGCGGACGTCATCGAGGCGACGAACGCCGACGGCGTGATGGTCCAGTTCGGCGGTCAGACGTCGGTCGATATCGGCCACCCGCTGGAGGAGGAGCTCGAACGCCGTGACCTCGATTGCACGGTCCTCGGCACCACGGTGGACGCGATGGACCTCGCGGAGGACCGCGACCGCTTCAACCGCCTCATGGACGATCTGGGAATCGAACAGCCGACCGGCGGCAGCGCGACCAGCGAGGAGGAGGCCCTCGAACTCGCACACGATATCGGCTATCCCGTCCTCGTGCGCCCGTCCTACGTCCTCGGCGGCCGCGCGATGGACATCGTGTACGACGACGAGGAACTGACGGAGTACATCGAGGAGGCCGTTCGCGTCTCGCCGGACAAACCCATCCTCGTCGACGAGTTCCTCGCCGACGCCGTGGAACTGGACGTGGACGCCGTGTCCGACGGCGAGAACATCGTCATCGGCGGCATCATGGAGCACGTCGAAACCGCGGGCGTTCACTCGGGCGACTCGGCCTGCATGATTCCGCCGCGCTCGCTGGACGAGGAGACGCTCTCCCGCGTCCGTGACGTGACGGAAGACATCGCTCGCGCCCTCGACACGGTCGGCCTGCTGAACGTCCAACTGGCTGTGCAGGATGGAACGGTGTACGTCCTCGAAGCCAACCCGCGCTCCTCGCGGACGGTTCCGTTCGTCTCGAAGGCGACCGACGTTCCGATAGCGAAACTCGCGGCGAAGGCGATGGCCGGGAAGACGCTGCCCGAACTCGACGCGGTCGAACGGATACCGGAGCAGACAAGCGTGAAGGAGGTCGTTCTCCCGTTCGACCGCCTGTCCGGTTCCGACCCGCGCCTCGGCCCGGAGATGAAATCGACCGGCGAAGTGATGGGCACCGCCGACTCGTTCGGCAAGGCCTACGAGAAGGCACAATCCGCCGCCTCGAACGCGCTCCCGACGGAGGGCGTCGCGGCCATCGAACTGGACGTGGACGGCTTCGACGACTACTACGAACTCGCCGAGTTCGACGACACCGCGAAAGCGGTCCGGGAAGGGAAGATAGACTTCCTCGTGAGCGACGACCGTGCGGCGCTGGAGATGGCCGTCGAGGAGGACCTCCCGTACTTCACGACCGTCGCCAGCGCGACGGCGGCGCTCGAAGCGCTCGCCGCGCGCGACGAACCGCTGTGCGTGCAGTCGGTCGGCGACAGGCCGAAAGTCGAACGCGAGTGGGGTCGTTAGTCGGAGTCGATTCCCGTCTCACAGGGAGTCACGGGTTCAGGTAGAACTCGTTCTCAGAGGAGAGGTCGTAGCTATCGGTGCCGTTCGAGAAGTTCGCTTTCACTTCGTTTCCGGAGAGCATTCGGCTGCCCATCGACGAGTCGTAGTGGTTCATCGACGCGGCGCTCGACGGTTGGAAGCCGATGAAGTTCGTCCGGGTGTCGTCATCCCCGTCGGCGTTGACCTTCAACTGCCACTGGTTATACTCGTTGTACGCCGAGGATTCGTCCACGACTTCGACGTTCGGTTGGGAGTACGACCAACTGATGCCCGCCGAAACCTGTGCCGTCATCCAGCCGACGGTCACACTGAGGGAGTAGCTGGTCGAGGAGGACCCGCCCTGGGTTCCGTACGGATTCCACTGGCCGTAATCCACGTCGACGTTCCCCATCTCACTCTGGTCCCAGTGGTGGTACACCCGCCCCCATTCGTTTTTGTAGTCGCTTCCGAACGCGGACGTTCCGGGTTCGAATCCGGCCGGGGAGTGGAGCGAGAACACGTCGCCTTCGGTGCTGTCGAGCGTGTCCATGAACACGTAGAACGTGGCACCGACGACACCGTAGGGGTCGTCCGCGTATTCGAGTTTCTGGGAGTACACCTGCTCCATGTTGTCCGTGCCGGAAACCGTTCCGCCGGCCATCGTGGTGACCTGTTCGGACGCTTGGATGGTCGAGGAAAGATCGGTGACGTGGCGGTCGAACCGATCGTGGATCAGGGCTTCGGCGCGACCCGAACGGGATTGCGGTTCCGACACGTCCTCGGCCGCGACGCCGACGTAGGAGCGACCGATACCGTTCGCGTCGAACCCGTACGCGTACGCCACGACCTCGCCGGAACTCGTTTTCTGCTTGCTTGCGGGGACGACCGCAGGGGAACGGTCGTTCTTGCGCTCGAAATCACGGACGGCGCGCCGTCGAACCTCGCGCCGCTGTGTTTCGGAAATCGACGCTCCGCGGGACGCTTTTACGGTGTGGACGTCGCTTCCCCGCGGGGATTTCCCGTCCGGTGCCGCGCTGGCAAAGCCGCTCCCGCCGACGATGCTCGTCAGTCCGAGCGCGCCGGTTTTGAGGACTGCTCGCCTGTTCGATCGTGCTCTATCTCCGTCCGCGTCGTGGTTTTGTTTCATGGCTGCTTTTTCAGCAATGAAATTTGAACGTAAATAATTAATCTAGTACTGAATAAATTTATGTGTGTTTTATATTTATTATTTAGGATTTATGAAGATATATACTCTCCTCGCCGATTCCGAGGACACACCACGACACCGTTGGCCGCGAAACCTTTCAGCGTTCTACGCCAAGGTCCTACGATGTCGAACGAAATCGAGCGCGTACTCGTCGCAGGTGCGAGCGGTGAGACGGGCCGCGAACTCCTCCGAGGGCTGCGTGGAACGAACCTCACGGTCAGGGCGATGACTCGTTCGCGACAGAAGGAGCGGGAACTATCGGACGAGGGGGCGGACGAGGTGATCGTCGGGGATCTGCTCGACCCGGCGGACGCCTCCCGCGCCGTCGCGGACTGTGAAGCCGTGCTCTGTGCCGTGGGGTCGTCGCCGGGCCTCGACGTGCTGCTGGGCGGGGACCTCGCCGACGGTGCGGGCGTCGAAAACCTCGTCCACGCCGCCGTCGCCGCGGACGTCGAGCGGTTCGTCTTCGAGAGCGCCATCGGCGTCGGCGATTCCCGCGAGAAGATGCCCGTGCCGCTTCGACTCCTCCTCTGGCACGTCCTCAACCAGAAAAATCACGCGGAGGCCGTGCTTCGAACGTCGGGCGTCCCGTACACCATCGTTCGCCCCGGTGGGCTGACGAACGCGCCCGCGACGGGCGACGTGTTGGTCGGGGAGGGCGGCGAAACAGTCTCGGGAAGCGTTCCGCGTGCGGACGTCGCCCGACTGATGATCGGCGCGCTGTTCACGCCCGAGGCAGAGAACCGAACGTTCGAGGTAGTCAGTCGCGACGGCCAACGCGGAACGTCGCGGGGGCTGGTCGAACTCGACTGGCAGGTTCCCGGCGAGGAAGAAGTCGGAATCGAAATCGAAGAGTGAAAGATCGGTAATCGGTGACCGCGCTACCATCCGTCCGACGGATGGTAACGTTCGCACCCGTTAGTCGGCAACGACGAGTCGTTTTCGGGGTGCCAGCGAAAGCACGTCGTCGAAGAATCCGAGGGTGTCGTTCGGTCCGGGGTTGGCTTCGGGGTGGTACTGGCGCGTGAGAACGTCCAGTTCGTCGTTTTCCAACCCCTCCGGCGTGTCGTCGTTGACGTTGATCTGCGTGACTTCGAGGTCGCCGGGGTCGGCGACGGTGTAGCCGTGATTCTGCGTGGTCATGACGACCTGTCCCGATTCGAGGTCGCGAACGGGCTGGTTGACGCCGCGGTGGCCGAAGTCCATCTTCTCGGTCGTGCCACCGAGCGCGCGAGCGATTATCTGCTGACCGAGACAGATGCCCGCGAGCGGGAGTTCGCCCGCGAACGTCTCGACCAGTTCCTGTGCGGCTTCGAAGTTCGCAGGGTCGCCCGGACCGTTGGAGATGAACAGGACGTCAGCCTCGATGGCTTCCACCTCGTCCGCGGTCACGTCGTGCGGGAGGACGTGGACGTCCGCCCCGCGCTCGACGAGCGAGTCGATGATGCTCCCCTTCGCACCACAGTCCACGAGCGCGACGGTCTTGCCGTCCTCGTCGCCGTCGCCGAGGTGAATCTCGGTTTCGGAGACGCTGACCTGCTCGCCGATGTCGTGGTGGTCGCTCATGCCCGGACAGCGTTCGAGTTCCGCGAGCGCGTCCTCGGGCGTGGCGTTCTCGCCGACCGCGATTCCGCACTTCATCGCGCCCTGCTCTCGAATCCCGCCGACGAGATCGCGGGTGTCGAGGTGGTCCACCGCGGGGACGCCCTCGGCTTCGAGCCACTCCGCGACATCCTCGGTGAGTTCACGCGAGACGACGGCGCGCGGATGTACTCGGTCGCTCTCGAAGCGTTCCTCTCGGACGCCGTAGTTCCCGATGAGGGGATACGAGAACGTGAGTATCTGTTCTTCGTAGGACGGGTCGGTGAGGCTCTCCTCGTAACCCGTGTATGCTGTTGTAAAAACCAGTTCACCGCAAGCCGTTCCCGGAGCACGACCACGGGCTTCCACCACATGGCCACCCTCCAGCGCGACATAGGCACCCGGCATTACGATATTCATATGCAACAAAGCATAATAAACCTTGCTTTCGTAACATCGTTACGAAATTCGTAATCGTCAAGTAGCGGGCAACACTATCTGCATATCTCCATGGACGCACTCGACCGACAGATACTGAATCTCCTCCGGCGAGACGCCCGAACTCCGTACACAGAGATAGCTGAATCGGTCGGTACGTCGGAAGGCACCGTTCGGAATCGTGTCGAACGGATGACCGAGGACGGCGTTATCGAGCGGTTCACCGTCACGACCCACACCGGAAACGTGAAGGCGATGATAGAGATCGGCGTGGACGTGGCCGTCGACACGACGAGGATGTCCGACACGCTCGCGGAGTGGGAACAGGTCGATTTCGTCTGGCAGGTCAGCGGCGAGGACGACATCGTCCTCGTTGTGGACGCCTCGGACACGCAAGGCGTGAACCAACTCATCACTCGCGCGCGGGAGATGGAGGAAGTGGTGAGTACGAAGACTCGATTGATTTTGGACGAGCGACTCGGCTAGTCTTCCGGTTGCGGCGGTTCGCCGACGCCCGGTGACTCCTCCTCGGGACGGTGGAGGTTGTCCTTTCCCTCGTGTACTTCGCGATAACCGCGGCGGACGAGTTGGTCGAACGTCCCCCGCTTGACTCTCGGTTCGACGCGGCCGTCCCGTATCGCGTTGACGACGCTCTCGGGGGTCAAGACGTCCGCATCGACCATCGTGTACGCGCGCCCGACTTCGAGCGGATAATGGGCGTCGCTCCCGCCGACTAGCGGCAGGTCGTAGCGGTCGGCCAGTTGCCGCGCCCACTCCTCAGTTCTCGGGTGTTTGCCGTTGATTTCGATGGCGTCGAACTCGGCGTCCACCTCGCGCACGGTGCTGTTCCGGTACGGATGGGCGACGATGGCGGCACAGCCTCGCTCGTGGGCGAGGGCGACCGTCTCTTTCGGCGTGAGCGTTCCCGGTTCGGTGCGCGTCGGCGGGTCGGGACCGACGACGAGGACGTGTCCCTTCGTCGTGGAGACTTCGATACCCGGAATCGTCTCCACGACGCGTCCGGCGAACGGGTGGTAGTAATCGTGATTCGTCAGCGCCACGCCGTCCAATCCGCGGTAGCGCGCGCCGAGTTCGAGGAGTCGAACGCCTAACGGGTCGAACAGCGCGGCGGCGCGTTCGTGGCCGTGGAAGAATCGCGTGTGAGCGTGTAGGTCGAGGGAGAACACGTCCGTAGCTATACTGCCGATAGGTCTTTGGTTTTTCCGCCGGTCAGTCAGTGCATGAAAGCCGACGAGGAGGGTGCGGTGGACGACCTCGTGGCGAGCGAGGAGGCCGTCGAGTACGAGCGCGTCGTCGTGTTGAACCCCATCAGCGGCGATGCGAACCACCGCGAGCAGGTCAAGCGCCTCGCGACGGAGTACGATTGTACCGTCCTCGAAACCCAAAGCGAAGGGGATGCAAACGAGTTCGCACGCCACGCCGCGGAGAACGGTGCCGCCGTGGTCGCGGCCGCGGGCGGCGACGGGACGATCCACGAAGTCGTTCGCGGATTGGGCGACGCCGACGCGCTGGACGCCGTGACCTTCGCCGTGATTCCAACCGGAACGGGGAACAACTTCGCGGGGAACATCGGCGTCACCGACATCGAACGCGCCTTCGAGGTCCTCGATGCGGGCGAACGACGACGAATCGACCTCGGCACCGCGAACGGGCGACCCTTCGTCAACTCGTGCGTCGGGGGGCTGACCGCCGACGCGAGCCACCAAACCGACCCGGAGCAGAAGGCGCGCCTCGGCGTGCTGGCCTACGTCGTGAACACCCTCCGGTTGATGACCGACTACGATGGGCTTCCGCTCACGATAGCGGCGTCCGACGAGGGCGACGTGACGTGGTCCGGCGACGCGGTGTTCGTCCTCGTCGGCAACGGGCGACGGTTCCCGGTGCAGGGCCGAACGCAGGCGAACATGGAGGACGGTCTGCTGGACGTTACCGTCATCGAGAAGACTCCCACCGCGAACCTGCTTCAGGAGGCGACGATGCAGCGCCTGTTCGGCAGCGAAACGGAGAACGTGACCCACCTCAAGACACCAACGCTGGAGATAGAGGTCGAACAGGACTCGCCCGTCGAGTTCAGTCTGGACGGCGAGAAGGGCGAATGGGACGGGTTGACGCTCGGCGTTCGCCCGCACACCATGGAACTCGCCGTCGGCACGGAGTACGAGCGATACCCCGAGGAGTGAGACGGGAAATCGGTCGGTTTCGCGTCCCGTAAATCAATCCGTTTCGCATATCGTAATTTCCCACGTTGGCGCGCGCTGGCGGGACGACGCGGCCACTCTCGGCCGCGTCGTCTCGCTGAAGCCGTGCGAGGGATGAGTACCGGAACGAACGGATGTGAGTGAGGAACGCAATCGGTTGGGGAGGGAGTGGCTGATGCAGTGGGTGGTGTGGGTGGACTGAAAGGGGCCGCCCGGTCGCGCTTGCGTGGTTGCTGTGCGGGCCACTATTCTGGCCGTGTGTTGCGGAGCGGACAGAATATCCTGCACAGCAACCGCGAGCGGGCGGGGGCTTTCGAGGTCTACTTTTCGGCATCTGCAATTATACAACGACCAACTGTGATTCGTAGCGGGCGGAGGGCTTTGGAGGCAACCATCTCAGCAGGTACACTATCCCAAAAATCGAGAACTCTCTCGCAACGAGCGTACCGACCAAACGGATAACCCAATCCAGAAACCGTTCGTCGTAACAACGTTTACACCGCATGCGTGCCACCGTTCACGTATGGCAACCACCGCCCGCGAGTTGATGACGACCGACGTGGAAACCGTCTCGCCCGACGACGAAATCGGCGATGTGCTGACGCGCTTGGCGCGGGTCCAGTTCAACGGCTTTCCCGTCACCGACGACGGCCGCGTCGTGGGTATCGTCACGCAACACGACCTCGTCCACATGTTCCAACCGAGCGACCGAACGCTGTGGATTCCCATCGGGTTCCCGCCGTTCCTCGAAAGCCTCGAATACGGCTTCGATCTCTCGTGGGACGAGTTGGACGCGGGCATCGACCTCGTGAGAAACGCCGGGAAGCCGGTTCGAACGGTCATGACCGAGAACGTGGTGACGGTAACGCCCGACGACGACCTCGACCACATCCTCGACCTGCTGGCCGACGCCGAGAGCGACATCAACCGCCTCCCGGTGATAGAGGACGGGCAACTCGTCGGCATCATCGCCCGGCAGGACGTGCTGCGCGCGCTCCGCGACGAGCGACGTGCACGATGATCCACCGCCGAAACGCCGCCACTGAACCCGGCATTCGAGGGGGGTTTTCGAAACCTACTCCCCGCCTCGCACGAGACCTCGTAGAGTGAGCCGGTATCGAAACCTTCTGTTGTTCATCGTCCTCGCCGCGTTCTGGGGGTCCGCGTTCATGGCCATTCGGGCCGGACTGGAGTTCATCCCCCCGGTTCTGTTCGCGGCGATTCGCTACGACGTGGCGGGCGTCCTGATGCTCGCCTACGCGGTGTACGCGACGGACCGCTGGCGTCCGCAAACGGGCGACGAGTGGAAACTCGTCCTCGTCGGCGGCGCACTCATGATCGCGGCCTATCACGTGTTCCTGTTCATCGGCGAGCAGGAGACGCCGAGCGCCGCCGCCGCCGTCATCGTCAGCCTCAGCCCCATCCTCACGACCGGTTTCGCGCGGGTGTTCCTCCCGAGCGAGCGACTCACGCCCGCCGGAATCGCCGGGTTGCTCCTCGGGTTCGTCGGCGTCGCCGTCCTGAGTTTCGCCAACAACGGGTCGAGCGAATCGCTGGCGACGACCATCGTCCCGCAGTTCCTCGTGTTCCTCGCCGCGTTGTCGTTCGCGCTCGGGAGCGTTCTGACACAGCGAATCGAAGCCGACCTCCCCATCGAGACGATGGAAGCGTGGTCGATGCTCCTCGGCGCGGTCATGATGCACGTCATCAGCGTCGCCCGCCCGAGCGAGTCCATATCGGCGATCGAGTGGACGCCGGAGGCCATCGCCGCAATCGTCTACCTCTCCATCTTCGCCAGCGCCGTCGGGTTCCTCATCTACTTCGACCTGCTCGACCGCCTCGGTCCCGTCGAAATCAACCTCGTCTCCTACGTCGCGCCGGTGTTCGCCGCGATTACGGGGTGGTTCTTCCTACAGGAACCGGTGACGCCGCTGACCGTCGCCGGATTCTGTATCGTCTTCACGGGCTTTTGTCTGCTGAAGCGGCAGGCGATTTCCCGCGAACTGCCGCGAATAACCGGCGTCTTCACGTCCGGGCGATAGACGTCGAAAAGGAATCTCGAATCGAACTTCAGGCGAAGCCGTAGAGGACGCCCTCGCCGTCGGTGCCACCGATGTCGGGAAGCGTCGCGCGCTCGGGGTGAGGCATCATGACCGCGACCGAGTCCGAGTCGCCGACGATTCCGGCCACGTTCCCCTTCGACCCGTTCGGGTTCGTCCCGTCGGCCACGATACCGTTCTCGTCGCAGTAGCGGAAGAGGATACGGTCGTCGGCGTCGAGTTCGTCGTACTCCTCGTCCGTGATTTCGAACCGTCCTTCGCCGTGTGCGATGGGGACCTCGATGACCTGTCCCTCCTCGTAGGCGGCGGTCCACGGCGTGTCGGCGTTCTCGACGCGGAGGTAGACGTGTTCGCACTGGAAGCGTGCGCTCCGGTTGGTCGTGAACGCGCCGGGCGTCAAACCCGACTCGCAGCCGATCTGTGCGCCGTTACAGACGCCGAGGACGGGAACGCCCGACTCCGCGGCGTCCCGCACCTGTGCCATGATGGGCGAGTTGGCGGCGATGGCTCCGGCACGAAGGTAATCGCCGTAGGAGAACCCGCCGGGAAGCATCACGCCGGTCGTCTCCTCGGGCAAATCTTCTTCGTGCCAGACGAGTTCCGCGTCGATTCCGAGGTGGGACAGCGCGCGCACCGCGTCGCGGTCGCAGTTGCTCCCGCCGAATTGGACGATGGCGACCGTCATCGCTCCTCGACCGCGACCGTGTAGTCGTGAATCGTCGGATTGGCGAGGAGGCGCTCGGCCATCTCTCCGGCGCGCTCCTCCGCGTCCGAGGAGGTGTCGGCATCGAGGTCGATTTCGAACACGTCGGCGGAGCGAAGCGAATCCAGTTCGAAGCCCAATCGGGAGAGTGCACCTCGGGTCGTTTCGGCCTCGGGGTCGAGGACGCCCCGTTTCAACCGAACCGTCACCGTCGCGGTGTATGCAGTCATCGGTTGTCCGTGCGCGTTCGTGTTCAAAAGCTCTTTTGGAACGAATTCGTTGTACACATTCGTGTTGTTCGCGTCGGTGGGCGCTCTCTCGCGTTCGGCGGTCGAATCACCCGCCCTCGGTCACGCTTCGTATCCCGGTTCACGCGACGGTTATCGTCGACACGTGTTCGAGTAGGCACACCCTGCTACGTGTCAACGTGAACGGGAAATTTTGCACCGTCACAAACGTTTTTGCACCCGAGACCCGATACGTTTCTTCCATGGCAGTACCCCGTAACCGGCAGGTGAAGCGATGAACCACCGAGAGCTGACCGAAATCACCGTCGTCGGGGACGACGACACCGGACTCGTCGCCCGCGTCACCACCCTCCTCTTCGAGCGCGGAATCAACATCGAGGACGTCGACCAAGCCGTCCGCGAGGGCGTCTTCCGCATGACGATTCACGTCGAGACGAGCGAGATGTCCGTGAGCAAACACCGACTCCGCCGCGACCTCTCCGAACTCGGCGACGACCTCGGGGTGGACGTCCGCGTTCGCTTCCCGTCGGAACGCGACTCCCGACAGGTCGCCCTCCTCGTGACGAAGGAATCGCACTGTCTCCGCCGCCTCCTCGACGAACGGAGCGAGTTCGACGCCGAAATCGGCGTCGTCATCGGGAACCACGACGATCTCGAACCGGTCGCGAAGGAACATGGCGTCCCGTTCCACGACGTCGGGGACGAACGCGGCGTCCACGACGAGGAACGACTGCTCTCGCTGTTGGACGACTACGACATCGACCTCGTCGTCCTCGCGCGGTTCATGCGTATCTTGAGCCCCAACGTCGTCTTCCGCTACGAGGGGCGCATCATCAACATCCACCCGAGCCTGCTTCCGGCCTTCCCCGGCGCGAAGGCGTATCGGCAGGCGAAGGAAGCGGGCGCTCGTATCGCCGGCGTCACCGCCCACTACGTGACGACCGACTTGGACCAAGGGCCCATCATCACCCAGCGGGCGTTCAACGTGCCGGACAGCGGGAGCGTGGACGAGTTGCGCGAACGGGGACAACCCCTCGAAGCCGACGCCCTCCACGAAGCCGTGCGCCTCCACCTGAACGACGACGTGGAGATTCGCCGCGGCCGGACCGAACTGCGTGACGGGGACGAGAACGAACACTACCGCCTCGGACTGCCGGCGGAACTCGACGACGTGACGCCCGACGGCCCCATCGACGGGGCGGTCGCCGTGGGCGAATCGGACGACTGACGCTATTCCGATTCCGACGTGGGTTTTCGGGCGAGGACGAAACAGGTGTCGCTCCCCAGAACGTCGTTTACCGTCTGTCGCCAGAGAACGTCGAACCCCGCGTTTTCGAGTGTCGTAATGCTCTCGTCCGGCGACGGAACGCTCCAGTGCATCTCGACGCCGGTATCCAGCCAATCGTCGTCGCTTCCCTCCCACGCCGTTGACCCGACCGTCATGAGGAGATAACCGCCCGAAGACAGCAGGCGATAAAACTCCCGCGCCACGTCGGGGTGTTCATTCGAGGGGACGTGAATCACCGAATGGTACGCACAGATACCGTCGAACGTCCCGCTCGCGAGGCCGAGCGCGGTCATGTCCGCCTGAAAGAACCGTCCCTCGGGGACGTTGCCGCGGGCACGGGAAATCTGCTCGCGGGAGAAGTCGATGCCGACGAGGTCCGTATCGGCGGCCAGCAGTTCCGCGATGGGTCGCCCCGCGCCACACCCGGCGTCGAGCACGCGTGCGTCGTCCGGGAGATGACCGTGGAACTCCGCCAGCAGGGCGATGTCCTCGCTCTCCTCGTCGCCGCCGCTTCGGTCGGCGAGGTAGTCATCCGCGATTCGGTCGTAGGCGCGACGAACGTCGTTTCTCTCGTGGGGCATGGTTGGAAGGTGACGCGTACTGTCGTTCCATGGTTCGCTTTCGCATAAAAAGGTTCGCCGACGGCGTTCGTTCAGTCGTTCGGGTTCTCGTTTGGAGCGTCGCGCGTTACAGGTCCTTGATCGCCATCACCGCGTCCTCTAGCGACGGCGCGTCGAACAGGTCCCTGTCGATGTAGGCGTTCGCTCCGGCGGTGTACAGGTCGCGGGCGGCGGTGATGACCCCGTCCGGGAGCGGTTGTGGTTCGACCGAACACAGCGATTTCCAGTCGGCCATATCGCGCTCTTTCGCCTCGACCTTGGCGTCCAGAACCGCGTCGGCCCACGCGGTCTGTTCGCGCTTGTGGTACTGGCGGATGAACTCCTTGCTGACCTGCTGGCCGTGGAAGGTGAACCGGTTTTCGTCGAACGTTCCCACCACGTCGGCGACGCGAATCTCTCCGTCGTAGTAGAGACACTCTATCTTCCCGTCCTCGTGGGTCAGGTCGGCGTTCGCGGCCTGCCGCGTGACGAAATCGTTCACCTCGCGGGCGACTCGCTCCAGTTCGTCAACGTCCGCCTTGCCGGCGATTTCGTCCGCCTCTCCCCGCGACAGATATCGGTCGCTCTCCTCGAACTTGGTCGAGAATTCGACGGCGGGTTCTTCGAGTTGGACCGCTCCGTCGGGCCACTCGGGGAAGTCGAGTCCGTGGTCGCTGGGGTCGGTACGGCGGCGAAGGCTGGACCCCACCGGAACGCTGTTGCGGAAGACGACTTCCAGGGGGATGAGGTAGTTCTCGTCCGCACCGCTGTGAAAGAGGTCGTAGTCGTAGTCCCGTCCCTCGCGTGGCAGGTTCGGAACCTGCGTGAGGTCGATGGCCATCTCGGTGGGGGGTTCCGTGACCTCCGAAAGGGGGACGACGTCGCCGTCGGAGACGACGCCACGGTAGTGGGTGGGGACGCCCTCCGCTTCCAGTCCTTCGAAGTTGAATGCGCCCATCGCACAGAGGCTTGCACCCTTGTCGGGAATCGTATCGGGCATCTTGCCCCAATCGAACACCGAGTAGTCGTCCGTGAACACGAACGACCCGCGCCCGAGCGAGTCCGGCGTCGGTTCGCGTTCGACCCGGAACTCCTTCACACTCGTCATGGTGTTGGTTCTGCCGTCCCCCGACTAAGTAGTTTCCATCTTCGTGCTGAACTACGCCGACGTACGGCCGAAAGATGTACATATGTATGCGATATCGACTGCCGTGACCCGGCGATTTTTGGGGGTCCGCCCGGATTACAGAGCAATGGCTAACGTGCGTGCGAAGAGCAACATTCCCCGGGAACGGTTCGGCTTCGAACACGTTCCCGAAACCGACCAATCGTTCGAGAACGCGCTGGAACGGGCGCGGAACGGCGAGCGGCTGACCGTCGCCGACGGCGTCGAACTGCTAACGACCGGCACCGACCACCCCGGCATCGACCTCACCCGAAAGGAGCGCGTGCTGGAAGCCGCGGACCGGCGGCGCGAGGCGGTCGTCGGCGACACGGTCACGTTCGTCGCCAACCTGAACAACAACGTCACGACGGCGTGCAACACGGGGTGTCTGTTCTGCAACTTCAAGAACACTGCACAGAATTTCGAAGTCGGTTCGGACGAGGAGCACGGCGGATTCACGAAGACGCCCGAGGAGTCCCGCGAAATCGTCGCCGATGCGCGCGAGCGGGGAATCTACGAGGTGACGTCGGTCAGCGGCCTGCACCCCGGAATGGCGCTGAACGACGACCACCTCGAACTCCTCGAAGCGAGCGAGCGCGGCGATTTGAACTACAAGTCACCCGAGGAGTACGAAATCGACCCCGCGACGTACACGGAACAGATACGGGCGATGAGCCTTCCCGGCGTTCACGTCCACTCGATGACGCCCGAGGAGGCCTACCACGCCCGTCGCGGGACGGATTGGGACTACGAGGAAGTCTTCCGCGAACTGAAAGCCGCCGGACTCGACAGCGTTCCGGGCACCGCAGCGGAGATTTTGGTGGACGAGGTGCGCGGCGTCATCTGTCCCGGCAAAATCGGGACGGAGGAGTGGATGGAGGCGATGGAGGCCGCCGCGAACGTCGGCCTCGACACCACGGCGACCATCATGTACGGCCACGTGGAAAACGAGATGCACCGCGTCCTCCATTTGGAGCGGATTCGGGAGCTACAGGACCGAACCGGCGCGATAACGGAGTTCGTTCCGCTCTCGTTCATCCACCGGAACACGCCACTGTACGACCGCGGCATGGTGGAAAACGGCGCGAGTACCCACGAGGACGAACTCCTCATGGCCGTTTCTCGGCTGTTTCTGGACAACGTCGACAACGTCCAATCGTCGTGGGTGAAGTACGGCGACGAACAGGGGTTGAAGATGCTCTCGTGTGGCGCGAACGACTTCATGGGAACCATCCTCTCCGAGGAAATCACGAAGCGCGCGGGCGGCCAGTTCGGAGAGTTCCGCTCGTTCGAGGAGTACGTCGAGATGATAACCGCCATCGGGCGCGTCCCGGCGGAGCGCTCGACCGACTATCGACAGGTTCGGGAGATTGACCCCGAGGACCCGCCGTTCGGTCCGAGGCTCGGTCCGTGTGCCGACGGGACGCCGTTGCTCGACTGACGAGCGAAGCCGTGTGCAGCGTCAGGTGAGGATTTCGAACCGCGCACCGCCCGTTTTCGACTCGCTCGCTCGAACCTCCCAGCCGTGTGCCTCGGCGATGCTCTCGACGATCGCCAGCCCGAATCCGGTCCCCGCGTCCGTCGTCGAATAGCCGTGTTCGAACACCGTCCGATAGTCGTCCGCCGAAATCCCGTCGCCGTCGTCGGCCACGAAGAACCCATCCGTATCCGAGAGCGGTGCGACCGTCACCGTCACGTCGGAACCCGCGTGTTCGATCGCGTTTCGAAAGAGGTTCTCGAACAGTTCACGGAGCCTGCCCTCGTCGGCATCCACGACGGCGAGCGAGTCGTCGAGTCGGAGTTCGGCCTCCTCCGTCGAAACCATCATCCACGCGTTTCGGACGACCCGTGTCAGGGATACCGGTTCCGTCTCGCTCACCACTTTCCCCTGGCGGGCCATCGCCAGCACGTCGCCGATGAGCGACTCCATCCGGGCGAGCGCCCGTCGAATCGGGGGGACGTGGTCGTTGTCCACCTCCTCGGCGAGCAGTTCGAGGCGACCGGTGGCGATGTTGAGCGGGTTGCGCAGGTCGTGGGAGACGACGTTTGCGAACTCGTCGAGGCGTTCGTTTTGGCGTTCGAGTTTGCGCTGGCGCTGTTTTTGCACCGTGATATCCGTGTAGATGGTAAAGCCCTCGTTCGTCTCGCCGACGCGAACCGGCGCGGTGTGGAGCAGGAAGTCCCGGGAACCCTCTTCCGTCCGTCGACCGATCTCCTCGCCTTCGATTCGGATACCTCCCCTCACCCGTTCGTTTATCGCCCGCGCCTCGTCCTCCTTTCCCGACGGCACGAGGAAATCGTCGAGTGGGTGATCGACCATCGTCTCCCGTTCCCATCCGAACACGTCCTCGAACGCGGGATTTACGTCGCGAACGACCGGGTCCCCGCCGTCGAAAACGTAGCTCGCGGTCGCGTTCGGTACGTTCTCGAAGAGCGCCGCGAACCGGTCGATTTCCGCGCGGAGTTCGGTCTCGGACCGGACCCGATTCAACGCCTGTGTGATGTGCGTGATGAGGAGTTCCGCGAGTTCGAGGTCGTCCTCGTCGAATCCCGAAACGTCCTTCGAAACGGCCTGAAACACGCCGATATCCCCGATCGGAATGCTCAGGGCGGACGTGTAGGCCGCTTCGGCGGGCGCGTAACCCGCCTCGTGAAGGTCGGTGACGAGTTTCGACCGACCGGTACGTGCCGTTTCCGCCGCGAGGCTCCCGTCCTCCTCGACGGGCGTTCCCTCGTAGTAGCCGTTCGTCGAGGACTTCGTGGAGACGGCTTGGGGGACGAGTACGCCCTCCACGATTGCATCCACGGAGCAGATGTCGAATTCGAGGATGTCCTCCGCCGCCTCGATCGCGAGGTCGTATATCTCCTCGCCCGTCGTACAGGTGACGACGCGGGCGGCGACGGCGTGGAGGTCCTCTATCTTCTCCTTCGTCTCGCGGATTTCGGACTCCATGGCCTTGCGCTCGGTGATGTCCTGAAAGTACACCGAGAGTCCGTCCTCCGCCGGATAGATTCGCTCCTCGACCCACCTTCCGGGACGAACCGCGGATCGCGCTTCGAGGGAGATCGGCTCTTGCCCTTCGAACGCACGTCGGTACGCTTCGTGAAGCGCTCGACTCTCCTCCCCCCGAAAGAACTCCCAAACGTTCGAACCGACGAGTTCGTCCCGTGGTCGACCGATGAACTCCGCCGCACGCTGGTTGACGTAGGTTATCCTCCAGTCGCTATCGATGGCGAAGAAGGCGTCCGTGATGCGATAGAACATCCGCAGTATCTGCTGGGTCGCTTCGCTCGCCTCCACTTCCGACCGGTGTTGTGCGACCGCTGTTTCGATTCGGTTCGCCAGCATCCCGTACCGTTCCGACCCACCGACGTTCCGCAGATAGTCGGAAACGCCGATGGAAATCGCTTCGCTCGCTATCTCCTCGCTTCCGCTTCCGGTAAAGAGGATGAACGGCAACTCCGGTTCGACCTCTCGAACCGTTTCGAGGAACTCCATACCGTCCGTTTCCGGCATGTCGTACTCGCTGACGATACAGTCGATACGTTTCTCCGCAAGTACGTCCAATCCGTCGGATGAATTTCGTTCCCGTACTACCGTGATTCGGCCGCTCTCCCGTTCGAGGTGCGCCGCAGTCGAATCGGCAGCGTCAACGTCGTCATCGACGAGCAGTACCCGTATCCTGTCACCCATGCGTCGACGAGTGCGAATAGCCACACCAAGGATAAAATATCTGGTATTTGGAATCGGGATGAACGTGTCACGTTCGCTCCACGATCGAGCGATACCGTTTACCCGCCGAATCGTCCGCGTCGAACGCCGCTCGAATCGGGTCAGAAATCCGACCATCGGCGACGAATCGGTCGTACACTGCAAGGCGTTCGTGAAGAGGAACGCCGGCGGATTCCGCGATGTCCTCCAGTTCGCGCAACGCCGGCCACGCGTAATCGGGATTGATGTAGTCGTCCGTCACGGGGGAGACGCCGCCCAAGTCGTCCACACCGCAGTCCAACAACTCCCGCGTCGGCGAGAGGTTCGGCGGTACCTGCACCGAAATTTCGTCCGGGAGCGCCACCCGCGCCATCGCCACGGCCCGGCGCATCGTCTCGACCGACGGTCGTTCGAAGCGGGAGCGCTCGTTCGAGACCACGTTCTGGACGATGACCTCCTGCACGTGGTCGTACCGTTCGTGCAGTTTGCGAATGGCGAGGAGGCTTTCGGCCCTATCGCGCCAGCTCTCGCCGATACCGACCAACAGACCTGTGGTGAAGGGCATATCGAGTTCCCCGGCGTTCCGAATCGTGGCGAGGCGCTGCCCCGGATTCTTCCGGCGTGGCCCCGCGTGGGCGTCCACGTCCGCCGTCGTCTCCAGCATCACGCCCATGCTCGCGTTCACGTCCGCGACGAGTTCCATCTGCTCGCGCGTCTGGTCGCCCGGATTCGAGTGGGGAAGCAGGCCCTCCTCCAGCGTGATTTTACACACCTCGCGGAGATACGAGTGTATCGAGTCGTGGCCCCAGTCGGCCAACTGCTCGTGAACCCTCGTGTACCGGTCGTCCGGGTCGTCGCCGAACGTGAACAGCGCCTCCGTACAGCCGGCGTCCGCACCCGTCCGAAGTATCTCTCGAACCTCCTCGCGCGACAGCAGCGACGCCTCCCCCGGCGCGTCGAAGTACGTGCAGTAGGTGCAGGTGTACCGACACGCCGTCGTCAGCGGGACGAAGACGTTCTTCGCGTAGGTCAACGCGTCGGCGGGTGAGACGTCCGCCGGGGTGACGGCGAGGAGTCGGTCCACGTCCGCTTCGTCGAAGGTGATGTCGATGTCGTACTCGGCGGCCCCCGGAATCATGGTGTGGGCTACGAGGCAGGGGGTAAAAGGGTTTGGAGCTTCGGGACGAACGCGTCGAACCTGATCCCTCCAATCAGAAGTTTCAAGCAACGATACAGACGAGTAAAACGCGAATGTCCCCTCCAACCGATGCCGGGCCGAAGGAGCTGTTCCAGTGGCTCAGAACGACCGAGGAGGAGCCCGTCGCCATCGTTCGAGACGTGGTGAAAACGGCGATGTGGGTCGTCGGAATCGGCGTCCTCCTCTTCGCGATAACCGGCGTGTGGCCGCCGATGGTGGCCGTCGAAAGCGGAAGCATGCAACCGCACATGAAGAAAGGCGACCTCGTCGTCGTGATGGACGAAGGACGACTCGCGGGCGACGGGTCGTACGGTGACACGGGCGTCGTGCCGTACCGCGCCGGGAGGGGGTCCGGCTATCGGGAGTTCCACAGTTACGGCGACGTCATCGTCTACCGCCCGAACGGCGACAGCGGGAGAACGCCGATAATCCATCGGGCGCGGTTCTGGGTGCGGGAGAACGAGAACTGGTACGACCGGGCGAACGAAGCGTACGTCGGTACTGCGGACAACTGCGAGGAACTGCGAAACTGCCCCGCACCCCACGCCGGGTTCATCACCAAAGGCGACCACAACGGCGTGTACGACCAAGTCTACGAACTCGACGGGCCGATAAGCGGCCCCGTCAAGTCGTCGTGGATAGTCGGCAAGGCGAAACTCAGGATTCCGTGGCTCGGCTGGATTCGGCTGGCGATCTGAGGGAGCTTTTCCGTTCGAGAATTACCGCGTAACGGACACCCGACCGCCCGTCACGGAGAGCGAAAAGCCCGCGTCCAGAAGCCAATCGCGGGCGGTACCCGTTCCGTGCATCAACACCTCGGCGAGGTCGGATACCTCGTCCACGTCCGTGGCGATGCGGTGTGAATCCAGTTCGGTGACGGACGCGCCGATTTCGTCGGCGATTTCGAGGTGGTCGAGGTACGACGTGCCGTGGTAGTCCACCCGAAACTCGGAGTGACGGGAAACGAGCGCGTTCGTGCCGCCGCCGCGTCCCGGCGCGATGACGACGTCGCCCTCCGCCGAAAAGAGCCGTTCCAGCACCGTCGGCGTCGCCAGCGCGAGGTCCGCCATCACGATTGCGGTTGAATCGGCGGCGGCGAGTACGTCGTTCACGGCGGGCGTCAGCGGTCGGGAATCGACTTCGAGCGGCGCATCGATATCGACGTGACCGGTCGAGAGGACACGTGGCTCCCTGCCTGTCGAGCGAATCGCCGCGAGAACGTCGTCGAGCATCGCCAGCGCGAACGCCCGACGCTCCTCCGCCGTGAGCGTCCCGGCGAGTCTCGTCTTCGGTTCACCCGCGGCGAACGGCACCACCACCTGCATACCCGTTGGTATTCGGGTGGTAGGTTAAGTGGTTGCGAAAACGGCTACCGAAGGGGTACGAAAACGCGTGAAACCGAGTCAGCGCAGGCGGTAGTTGTCCTGCTGCTGGGAACGGTACCAGTACCCAGCGCCGCCGATGACGAGGAGGACGACGACCGCAACGCCGCCGTACATGAGCAGTTTGCTCTGCTGTTCGGACTGTTTTGCCTCGTCGGCCGCCGAGTTGGCGCTCTTTTCCGCTTTGCCGGCGAGGTCGATGGCGTTGTCGAAGTTCTGCGCCTCGTAGGCCGAGATGGCGTTGTCGAGGGTGCTTTCGGCGTCCGCCGTGTTCGCGCCCGACGGCGCGTCCTCGATGGCACCCTGTGCGCCGACGATGGCGTCACGGGCGCTCTTGCTGTCCTCGGTGTGGTAGTCGGCCGTCCACGTCTCGATCTCCTCGCTGTTGCCCCCCTCTCGGGACTGGCTCAGCGTGGCGAACGTGAACGACTGCTGTGGGTCGAACGTGAAGTTCGCGACTTCGGGTACGGTGCCGGACACCTTCACGACCGCTTTGCTCGCGTCAGTGTCGAGGGCGAGCGAGTGGTCGAACGACTGGCCGTCGTAGGACTCCTTCGCCTTCTGGTTACCCGCTTGATCGTACGTTGTAACGGTCCACGTCACGTCGGTCAGTTCGGTTTGCCCCTCCAACGTCCACTGTTCGTAGTCGCTGTAAAGGTCGGTCAACGTCATCGTCGCCGTCACCGAGTCGCCGACGGCGGCATCGTTCGGGATGCCGCTCTGCTCCGTCGAAATCGCCGTGGCGGGTGCAACCGCCGAGAGGGCGAGCGTGACGACGAGCAGCAGGGCGAACGATTTAGAACAACGGGTCGAGTTCATCCTCATCATCCTCGACGAGATTTTCGAGGTTCGTTTGGCTCTCCTGTTGGATGTCGTCGATGTTGTCCTGTGCCTCGATGGCGACCTGCTGGAGTTCCTTGATGCGCGGGACGTTCGTCACGCCCGAAAGCAGGACGACGCTCGCGACGCTGGGTTCGTTGACGGGGTAGTCGCCGCCGCGAACTTCCATGCTGCCGGTCTGCTCTTCGAGCCATTTCCGGCCGCGCTCGATACCTTTCCGGTTCAGGTGGGGTGACGGACCGCTCATGACGAGGAGTGCACGTTCCGTCCCCTGAATCTCACAGGGGAGGGTCAACCGACCGAGCGCCGCTTTGCGGACGAGGCTCGTGATACGATTGGTCGTGTGTGCGGTGTCCTCGGCCTGTCCGCCACCTCCGCCGGTGAACCGCGAGAGGAGACCGCCGGAACTCTGCATCTCGACTCCCTCCGCGGCGTAGCCGATGGTGGACACGCCGCCGCCGGCGAGCGTGTTGATGATTTCGCTGGAGTCCACGACGCTTTCGGCGACGTCGTCGCCGCCGCCGATTTCGCCGGCACCGAAGAGGATGCCGAACCGCGTGACTATCTCCTCGTTGATTTCGGCATAGCCGCTCTCCATGCTTTCGCCGGACTGACGCCACGCGTCGTTGTCGAACATCATCAGGTTGTCCACTTCACGGACGAACGTCTGGAACGAGCGTGCCGCATTCAAGGTGTAGATGCCGCCCTCGTCGCCGCCGGGAAGGATACCCAATCCGTAGACAGGTTCGGTGTAGATCCGTTTCAGGTGTTTCGCTATGACGGGCGCACCGCCGCTCCCCGAACCGCCGCCCATTCCGGCGATGATGAGGAAGGCGTCCACCTCGTGAACGGGGATGTTGTCGATAGCGCCCTGTACTTCGTCGATGTCCTCTTCGGCGATTTCCGCGCCGAGTTCGTTGTCCGCACCCACGCCGTGCCCTTTGACGCGGGACTGTCCGATGAGTACCCGATTTTCCTCCGGGACGTTCTGTAGACCCATGAGGTCAGCACGGGCGGTGTTGACTGCGACTGCCGCACGGACGATGCCGCTCTGGGTTCGCTGGTCGTATTCCAGGAACTTGTCGACTATCTTCCCGCCTGCCTGACCAAATCCGATCATCGCGAGTTTCATTTTTCGGTACCGTTCTCCGTTGAGAGAAGAACAGACGGAAAGAGGACATAAACTTTGTGGTATGTTCCGTTTCAAACACTCGACATTCGAGACACAAAATCGCAAGACGTAGGCAATTTAGTGTGCAGTATCGTATCCGACGATAAAACTATCATATGCCCCCTCTTTAAGTCTGGATATATCCAGACAGGTGTTCGTTCTGTTATGTCCGAGCTCTGTAGTCAATATGTAGATATTGCTCCAAGGTTGTCAATTCTTCGGGTTCGATACCGAACGACTCGACGTCATTATCCATAACCGTGTTATCAAATTTGAGCGAGCGATACTGGTCGCCGCCCATCGGGAACCCCGGAATCGCACCGCCGACCTTCAATCCGACCCCGGCGAGTTCCATCGGAATCGGGAGAACGGTGACGGACTGCCCCTCGGCCCGTCGGGCGAGTTTGGCGACCTCCGCGAGCGTCAGGACCTCTGGGCCGCCGATTTCGTAGGTGTCGCCGTCGCGGGACTTCTCGATTCCGTCCGCCAGCATCGGCGCGAGGTCGCCCACCCAAATCGGCTGGAATCGAGTCTCGCCACCGCCGGGAAGTGGAGCGAGATACGGCGGCGTGAGTTTCCTCGTGAACGAGAGGAATTTGCTTCCCTCCCCGAACACGACAGACGGGCGGAATATCGTCCATTGGCGGTCGGACTCCCTCACGAGGTTCTCGGCTCGTCCCTTGGACCGAATGTACTCCGTCGGCCCGGTCGGGTCGGCACCGAGGGCGCTCATCTGGACGATCTTTCCGACGTCGTGTTCCTCCGCCGCCCGCACGACGTTCCGAGTTCCGCCGAGGTGGACGCTCATGTGGCTAAGCCCGCGGGGCGGTTTGAACAGGGGCGAGAGGGCGACGAGGTTGACCACGGCGTCCTGCCCGGAAAACGATCCCTCGATTGACGCGTAGGCCGTCACGTCGCCCATCGCTTTCTCGACGTCGCTCGGGAAATCCGCCTCGTCGGGATTTCGCGCGAGCGCCGTCACATCGTGTCCTCGGTCGAGGAGTTCGCGGACGAGACGCTGGCCGATAAACCCGGTGCCGCCGGTCACGAGAACCTTCATGGCGCGGAACTGTGGGCGAAAGGACCTAAAACTACCTGCCAACGAGGCAGGTCCGTCCGACGGGTCCCGACCGAAACCCCGAACGTTTTACCGAGCGACTCGAACGTCCGGGCATGCTGCTAACGCTGGAAGGGTTGGACGGGAGCGGGAAATCGACCGTCTGGGAGGTACTCCGCGAGGAGTTCCCCGACGCGGTGTTCACCCGCGAACCGACCGATTCGTGGTACGGTGAGGCCGTGAACCGTTCCATCGAGGACGACGACGCGGATTCGGTCGCCGAGTTGTTCCTCTACACGGCCGACCACGCGGCCCACCTCGCACGCACGGTTCGCCCCGCGCTCGAAGACGGCAAACTCGTCATCTCCGACCGGTATTCGGACTCGCGGTACGCCTATCAGGCCGTCGCGTTGGACGGGGTCGTCCCCCGCCCGATGGAGTACATCATCGGCGTTCACAAGCCGTGGACGCGCCCGCCGGACTGCACCATCTATCTCGACGTCGACCCCGAAACCGGCGCGGCGCGGAGCGGCGCGACGAACAAGTTCGAACAGGCTGGCTTCCTCGCGCAGGTGCAGTCGAACTACGAGCGTCTGATGGACGCGGAACCCGGTCGGTTCGTCCGGGTCGATGCGACCCGATCGCCGGAGGCGGTCATCGAGAGCGTCGTTTCCACCATCGAGCGCGTCACCGAGGACGCGGACGAGTAGTTTTGACGGTGGAGGGCGTACGTCCCCTATGAGCGAGGGGGACGACGATTCGGGGCTCGGGTTCACGCTGCCGCCGATGCGCCTGCCGCCGCTGACGCTTCCCAAGCGGATTCGACTCGTCTTTCCGGTGTTCGAACTCCCGGAGCGACCGGAGCGCTCCTCGCGAGTTCGTGTACGGACGAAACACATCGTCGCCGCGCTGTTGCTGTTCGACCTGTTAGACGCGATTCTCGCGGTCTGGTTCGGGTCGCCCGCGCCGTGGGTCCGCGCGCTCGTCGGCGTCGGTCTCACGGCGCTACTGGTCGGACCGGTAAGCCTGCTCTACCTCTGGGAACCGCTCGCGGCCGTCGTCGGCGTGGGATGGTTGGCCGTGGTGCCGTCAGCGACCCTGTTGTTGGTCGCGCGCGTTGTCCGGCAGTTCGACCTCCTCGGGCGGCGGCATCCAGAACAGGTCGATGGAGACGCCGAGCGAGAACGGTAGCACCCAGATGAGGATGAGGGCGGTTCCGATGTCGCGGATGCCGCTGCCGCCGAATCCGATCACGCCGCTCAGCACGATCGTCGTGACGACGTAGACGAGCGGGACGAGCAAGAGCGTGTACACTACTGCCCCCCATCGCGTCGAAAGGCGGAGGCGGAAAAAGCGAATCACAACCGCCGTGATGACGGTGTTGACGAGGATGATGACGGAAAGTCCGAGCACCGTGGCGGCCGAAACCATACCCGGAAGTAGGGAGTCCGTACTCTTTTGCGTACCGGATGACGGACGGTGAGATATCGGTCGGTACCGTTCAGACCGCACCGTCGGTCCGGAACCCGGGATGATCACGCTGATACCGGATGAGTTGCGCCGCGCGGTCCGCTTTCGCCAGCAGCACTTCCTTCAACTCGGGCGGGTTTCGAATTCGGGTGTTTTCGAGGACGGAGTCGGGAAGTGCGAGCGTGTTGTCGGGGACGCCCTCCTCGGCGTGGACGGGGAAGTGCTGTTGCTCTATCTTCATGACGAGCGGCCAGTCCAAGCGCTCTATCCCCTCCCCGGCGGCGTAGAGGGCTTGATTCACGGACTCGTGATCGTCGGAGGCCATGACAGCGCGGTCGCCGTCGTGTGGTTCGACGTACAACCGACCGAGGTAGTAACCGCTCGAAAACGATTCGAACATGATAGACAATACCATACACGGTTCAATAGTTATATAGTAGTTATCCAGAACAGTTATGTCGAAGAGCAAATACACCCGATAATCGTTCCACGCGTTCCGGGTTCGGGACGGTGATAGCAGTTCTTTTAGTAATCCCCGACACGGATACAACATGGCAATTCCCGAGCGGTACGCCCGCTACTATCTCGAAAACACGCCGAGTCTGGTCTGGCTGATAGTCGTCAACGCCGCGGCCATCCTCGTCGGTCTCGACTTCTACATTCGGACGATGCCGAACTTTCCGACGTTCCTTTGGCCCCTGTATGCGGACTCCCCGGCCGCGCTCGCGATCATGACCGCCTCGCTTTTCACGTTGCTGCCGAACCTCGGCAATCGGCTTTCGGATTCGCCCCAGAACCTCCCGCTCGCGTACCTCAACACGTTCGCCTTCGTCTGGCTGTTCAAGTTCGGTATCTGGACGTTCATCTCGCTCAACCTCGGATTTTCGCTCTACTTCGGCCTGCCGTGGGATCCACGGGCACTCTGGGACTACTGGGGAATCATCATCACCCACCTCGGGTTCGTCGCGGAGGCGTATCTCATCCCGAACTACGGCACGACGACGAGAGGAGCACTGATCGCCGCGCTCGTCGTGTCGCTCGCCAGTGACGTTCTCGACTACGGATTCGGCTACCACCCACCGCTTCGGTACGAAGTCGGCTTTGCCCTCCCATTAATAACTGTTGCACTCTCCTTCGTTTCGGTCTTTGCGGCGTCCCATTCGATGGGTCGATTTGCCGACTGAGCATTGCTTTTAAACGTTCTCCTCGTCTCTCGCTTCTTCGTTTCGATTCGTGAACAGAACGAACGAATTACCCCCTTTTTAAGGAGAGGATTAGTAATGGAGTAGTAGATGAACTCCGCTCGCGCCGTCCTCTTAATCGCGCTACTGCTCTCCGGGTTCGCTCTTGCCGTCCCGACCGCTGCGGCACCGACGCCGGACACGACACCGGATGCCCAGACGGACGTCGGAGCAACGTCGTTCCAGGCCAACCAGCAGACGAACAACACCACCAACAACAGCACGCTCGGTGCCGAAATCTCCTCGTTCATGCAGGTCAGCACCTCGCAGGCGAAGGGAACCGTCGACACCGGGATGTGGGTCGCTCGGTTCAACCAGACGAAGAACAAATCCGCACGACAGGCCCTCGTCAGCAACAACGTCGGCGACATGAAAAACCAGCTGGCTGACCTCCAAGAGAGGAAACAAAAGCTCGTGCAGGCCCGAAACAGCGGACGGATCAGCCGACTCAAATACCAGTCGGAGATGAGCCAGTTGATCGGCGAGATTCGGGCGATTCAGTACTCTATCAGCGCGACCAGACCGCGCGCCGTCACCGTGGGGACGCGAGTGGGCGACGTCGATAACCTCAGCGAGCGGGCCGACACCGCCGGCGGTCCGGAGATGATAGAAGTCGCCCGATCGATACACAGCGTCCACCTCAACGGGGAGGAGAACAACTCCACGATGGGGCCGGGGGGAAACGAGACGACAAATGAGAGCGGTGAAAACCCGGGAACGAGCATCGGTAGCGGGACCGTGGGCGTCGGAAACGACAGCAGCGACGGAACGGCGAGTGGTGGTTCGGGAAACGGAAATGGATCGGTTGATGCGGGCGTCGGTGTAGGCAACGAAACCGTCAGCGTCGGCATCGGGAGCTGAAACCGACGCCGGAAGCGAGAGAACGGCCAGTAGACCCCACATTTTAGGGCGATTTGACCCTTTGACGCCGAGAGACACCCTTTTCCGTTCGGGTTGCCAAGATGTGAGCGCGAATGGACTCTGCCGCGTTGCTCGATATACTCGGAAACGAAAACCGAAGGCGTATCCTGCGACTCCTCTCACACAAACCCTGTTACGTCACCGAAATAAGCGACTATCTCGGTGTCAGTCCGAAGGCGGTCATCGACCATCTTCGGAAACTGGAGGAGGCGGGATTAGTCGAGAGTCGGACCGACGACCAGCGCCGCAAATATTTCAACATCTCCCGGAACCTCCGTCTCGAAGTCGACGTCTCCCCGTACGAGTTCGGAATGAAGAGCGCCTATCCCGCGAGTCCGAACCTCGACGTTAGTTCGTGTCAGTACCTCTCGCTGAACGTCCAGTATCTCGACGAACGCGTCGAATCCGCGGACGACGGGGAGGAGGGCGTAGAGCAGATAAGCGACTCGGAGGCGAGCGAGGTCGCCGACCTCGCGGCCGAACTCAACTGTCTGGAGGATTTAAAGGGCGAGTTGTCGCTCGCACAGCGGTGGGTTCACGGGCGGATGACGAGCGTCCTCGACTCGCTCAGCGAGGCGGTGGACGGGAACGGCGAGAACAGGATTCGAGCCGAGATTTTGGCCGCGCTCGCGGCCGGTGCGGAGACGACGGCGGAGATAAGTCAGGAGGCGAAGGCCCCGGCACGAATCGTCGAAAGCCACCTCGAAAGAATGGCGGAACGGGGAATCGTGGAACTGGACCGCGAAAACGACACGTGGACGCTGGCCGGTTAGATTTCACGGGTCAGGCCGTCGCGCAGGTCGCCGCCGAAGTACGCGCCGAGGCCGGCGACGAGGAGCCCCGAGATGATACCGATTGCGGCGATGGGGAACCCGCCGACGGTGAGGGCGACGATGTGTTTGAGGGCGAACGTCAGACCGCCAGCGATTGCACCGGCGAGCGCGGTTTCGGCGACTTTCGAGTCGCTCGTCAACGCACCGAGAACGAACGACACGGCGAACATGGCGACCAGACCGGCCAGACTGCCGATGAACGGGATGACGCCGCCGAAGAACATCGCCACCGTCAGCACGACCGTCGCGAGGCCGAAGTAGCGAACCGAGAACAGGTTCCCGACGCGCTTCTTCGCGCGACTGCGACGGCTCTCGCTGCCCCCGGTTCGCTGCTCACCGTCACCGTCGATGTCGCTGAGGAGGTCCGAGATGTCGTCGTCGGCTTCGCGCGTCCGAGTGCGCTGAGTCATGTTCCTGAATTGATTCCCGTGGGTAATGTGCCTTTCCCCGAAACGAGTGGATTCAAGTCGAACGCCACGCTACCTCGTGGTATGAATCCAGGGGACCGCGTTCGCGTCGAGCGAGCGGACGAAACCTACGAGGGCGTACTGCTTCCCTCCACGACGCCGGACGACCTCGTCGTTAAACTCGACGGCGGGTACAACGTCGGCATCGACCGCAGGGCGGCGAACGTAGACGTACTCGAATCGGAAGTGTACGATATCGAAGAGGAGACGTCGGACGACTCCTCGGTCGTCGAATTCGACCCCGAGTTGCCGACGATCTCGCTCATCAGCACCGGCGGGACCATCGCCTCGACGGTCGATTACCGAACCGGCGCGGTGACGGCACAGTTCGACGCGAAGGACGTGCTTCGCGCGGTGCCGGACCTCGCGGGACGGGCGAACTACCGCGGTCGCGTCGTCGCGAACATCCTGTCGGAGAACATGACGCCCGACGTCTGGCGGGAGTTGGCACGGGCCGTGTACGACGAAATCGAAAACGGGGCCGACGGCGTCGTCGTCATGCACGGAACGGACACGATGCAGTTCACCGCCTCCGCCCTCTCGTTCATGCTCGACACGCCGGTCCCCATCGTGTTCACGGGAAGCCAGCGCTCCGCCGACCGACCGTCCTCCGACAACGTGATGAACGCGGTCTGTTCGGTCGAGGCCGCGAAGGCCGACTGCGCGGAAGTTCTCGTCTGCATGCACGCGACCGAGAGCGACGACGTCTGTGCGCTCCACCGCGGAACGCGCGTTCGGAAGAACCACACCTCCCGCCGCGACGCCTTCGAGACCATCGGCGCGGAACCGCTCGGCGAAGTGGATTACGATACCGAGGAAGTCACGTTCCGACGTGACTACGACGAGCGAGGGTCACGGGACCTCGCCCTCTACGACAGCCTCGAAAGCGAGGTCGAACTCCTGAAGTTCACGCCCGGAATGGGCGTCGAGGCGCTCGACTACGCCGACGGAAAGGCCGGACTCGTTCTCGAAGGAACTGGACTGGGCCACGTCCACTCCGACTGGGTGGACCGCATCGGCGAACTGGTGGACGACGGGACCACGGTCGTCATGACAAGCCAGTGTCTCGGCGGGCGCGTCTGCGACCGTGTGTACGACACGGGCCGCGACCTGCTCGATGCTGGTGTCGTCGAGGGCGAGGACATGCTCCCCGGAACGGCGAAGGTGAAGTTGATGTGGGCGCTGGCGAACAGCGACGACCCCGAAACGACGATGCAGAAGCCACTCGCGGGCGAGATTACCGAGCGCTCGGTGCCATGGGAGTAACCGAAATCGAACTCAGGGAAGCGACCCACGACGACTACGAGGCCGTCGCCGCGTTCACGGAGAACACGTGGGCCGACCGCGACGGAGGCGATTACATCCCGCGCATCTACCACGACTGGATAGACGGCGAGGACCGCTACACCGTCGTCGCCGACGCCGGGGACGACATCGCAGGAATCGTCCAGTGCGTGTTGCTCTCGGATTGGGAGGCGTGGGGTCAGGGAATGCGCGTTAATCCCGACTTTCGCGGACACGGCGTCGCGACCCGCATGACACACGAGTTGTTCGACTGGGCGCGCGAACGCGGAGCGACGACGCTCCGCAACATGGTCTTCTCGTGGAACGTCGCGGGACTCGGCCAATCGCGGGCGACCGGGTACGATCCGATCACGGAGTTTCGATGGGCGCATCCCGAACCCGATGCCGACGCCGACCCCGCCATGGAAGTCACCGACGACGTGAACGCCGCGTGGAGCTACTGGAGCAGGAGCGACGCGGGCACGTACCTCCGCGGCCTCGCACTCGACTTCGAGGAGACGTGGGCGCTGTCGGAACTGACCCGCGAGGACCTCCAGCGCAGTGCCGAAGACGGCGAACTCCTCGTCGTGCAGGAGGACGGAACACGCGGATTCGCCTGCGTCGCACGCGAGCAAGAACTGCCGGACGAGGACGGAGAGCGGACGGTGTTCATCGAATACGCCATCGGCGCGTGGACGGACGTGGACGCGGCCCGCTCGCTGTTCGCCGCGATTTCCCGCGACGCCGCGAACCGCGACGCGGACGAAACGAGGGTTCTCATCCCCGAAACCCCGCGGATCGTCTCCGACGCGGCCTACTGCCGAGTGGAAATCGCCGACGATCCGGATTTCGTCATGGGGATGGACCTGACCGAGGACTACCGCTGACGAATCAACGGCGATTTTCCGCGGCGCTAACGGCTACCGTCCGCGGAGCGCACCGAGGACGCCCGAAACCGTTTCTTCGTCCCGAACCTCGTGGTCGACGCCGAGCGGCGAGATGCTGATCTCCCCCTCGGCGAGCGCCCTGCGGTCGGTTCCGACGGGGTCGTCCATGGACTCCGGTCGGTCCGTCCGAAGCGGATCGTAAAACCGGTCGATGAGGGCGAGGGTCTCCCCGTCCTCCCCCGTCTCCTCGATTCGAACGTCGAAGTCGCGCGCCGGTCGAGTGAGGCGGACACGCGGCGTTCCGTCTCCGATGGGAGCGTTGACGTTCAGATACGTTCCCGGATCGACGGCGTTCGCGCGCTCGACGAGGGAGCGAGTGACCCGCGCCGCCTGAGCGAAATCCTCGCGCTCGAAGCGAGGGGGAACGCCGTCATCGGGGTCGTAGGCCGAAACCGCGATTCCCGGAACGCCGAGGAAGACGGCTTCCTTCGCGGCACCGACGGTCCCCGAGCGGTCGAGTTTGTGCGCGCCGAAGTTCGGCCCGTCGTTGCATCCCGCGACGACGATGTGGGGTTCCACGTCGAGCGTTCCGAGACCGACCGCGACGCAATCGGAGGGCGTTCCGTGAACGACGAGACCGCGCTCGTACTCGTCAACTTCGACGGTGTGGGAGTTCGAACGGCCGACGCCGCTCTGGTCCTCCGCCGGAGCGACGACGGTCACATCGGCCACCGACGTGAGTTCGTCGTACAGAGCGTCGATACCGGGCGCATCGACGCCGTCGTCGTTCGTCAGGAGAACGCGAAGGCTCACGCGCTATCCACCACTCACGGGGGGAAAGAGCGCCAACTCGTCGCCCGGTTCGAGAGCGGTATTCAACCCGTCTTCGGCGAAGACGTTAGTCCCGTTCCGGAGCACGTTGATGTGGTCGCGGAGGCGGCCATCGTCGTCCAGTACGCGGGATTCGAGTTCCGGCCGAGGAGCGAGGAGGTTGTCCAAAGCATCGCCGACGCTGTCTCCCGGTTCGGCGTCCACGGACACCTCCTTCCCCCCGGCGAGTTCGGCCAAGTCCGCGAAGAGTTTCCACTGCATAGGCAACGAAACGGTCGGCGACGGGAAGTGACTTTCTTTCCACGAGGTGTTCCGACGGTCGGTGCGCCGGAGAGCGAAGCGGCCACGGGAAGGGAGCGAGCGACGGGACGACCAGCGTCGCTACCGTCTCCGTCACCATCGCAACCACTGCTTCGCTCACCATCGGACCGGAATGGCCTCGGTATCCTATATAAGATCAGGGGTTATCCCCTCGACCGTGGCGTCCGCTGCGTGTTCGATTTCACGCAACCGAGTCGGTTGGACCACGGCGTACAGTGCGTCCCCGGGTTCGAGAACGCGACTCCGTGGGGGAAGCACCTCGACGGGGTCGCCGTCGGGGCGAACCGCGACGACGGTCATGTCGAGGCCGCCGACGGGGACGCCGACGAGGCCGCTCCGCGGGGAGACGGTGACGACGGCCATCGTCTCGTCCGCCGACCGAAGTCGCGTTGCAAACACCTGCTCGGGGCGCGATTCGACGGGAAACGTCACCAATCGGTAACGGTGTGTCGCGTCGAGTTTCGTCGCCTCGGCTTCGTCCACCGCGAGCGTCACGACGTCGCCGACGACGCCGCGGATTTCGCCGGTCGTCACCCGGGTCGGAGCACTGTCGTCCGTGTCGTCATCGTCAGCGTCGTGCCGCCATACGGCGACCGAATCGCCGATTCCGGCGCTGAACGCGGGGTCGGCACGAACTGCAACGGCGACGGTTCCCGGTGCGAGCAGCGGTCCGAGCCCCACGACACGCCCGCCGAGCGCGAGGTAGTCGATACGGCCGTCGTCGGTGAGGTCGATATCCACGTGTCCGACGCCGTAGTCGTCTTTCAGTCGGGAGACGATCCGGTCCCGGAGTTCCGTGACGGTGAGGCCGCGGGGAAACACGAACGACGACCCGGCGATTTCGGCTTTCCTCTCGCTCGAAACGGTATCGTGACCGTCCATGTCGTCGATGTGTTCGGGGAGCGTGACCGTGACGACGCGACCGACCGTTTGGACGAGTCGGCTCACGTCGTCGGTTCCAGTTCCACCCGTGAGGGCTACCATGTCCGTCGCCGCCCAGTCGCCAACGCGGACGCTTCCGAGGGCGGTCAGCCCCGCGACGAGAAACGAGACGACCGTAATCAGCGCGTTCGTGAATGTAAGCATGTCCTGACTCCCGTCGAGGATGAACGGCTGGAGCGTCCGCCACGTTCCGAGCCAGATACCCACGGCCCCGACGCCCGCGAGTACCGCGAGGCCGCTCGGTACCCGCTCGCGGGTGTACCACCGATGGAGGAACGCGACCGCACCGGCGGCCGCACCCGAGAGGAGTCCGAGACCGACGATATGGACGAACGCGTCCACGATGCTCGCCGCCAACAGGGGCATCAGGCGACCACCGCCGAAAACCGCCGAATCGACTCGTCGTCGCCGACAACGTACAGGTCGTCACCGGCCTCGAGGGCGGTCGTTCCGGGCGGTGCGACCGTCCAGTCACCGTCCCGTTCGAGCGCGAGTACCGCCACGCCGTACGTCGCCCGAACCGAGGCGGCACCGAGCGTCAGGCCGTCGAACTCGCTTCCCGCGCGAATCGAAACCCGCTCCCAGCGCTTACCCGCGCGTCGGAGGAGGCGGATGAGTTCGAACTCGTAGCGCGTGCCCCGCGACTCGACGCGGAGTTTGGTCGGCGTGTCGTCGAGAAGTCGGCGTGCCTCCCCGTTCGAGACGGCGACCGTGACGCGGCCGTCCCCACCATTGGTGGTCGGCGTGGGAGCGGATGGAGCATCCGTATCTTCGTTCGCGCCACCGCCACCGTTCGTTTTGGCGCTCAGTACGGTGCCGCCTATCTCCTCGTCTCCGAGCGAGAAGACGACGGTATCGCTGCGCGACAGCCCCGTCGGTACGAGGGTGTCCACGGAAACCGCACGTTTTCCGGGCGGGACGCGACGGGAAAGCGATCCTTCCGGCGGTGCCGCGTTCACCGTCGCCGTCGCCCGTGCGTCGATTTCGACGGCCACGTCCGCGAGGTCGTAGTCGGTTCGAAGGCGGTCCGCCAGTCGGGATTCCAGTTCCGGGATGGGCAAATCGCCGGGGAACGTCCATTCGTCCTCGGCGATGGCCGCTCGGAGGTCGTCGGGAAGCGGCGGATACCCCTCGATGTCGCCGACGTCACCCGTCGCTCGCACGCGGACCTGACCGAACCGTCCGACGCGTTCGATGACGTCGCTCGACAGGCGGTTTTCGCGCAACTGTCGAAAGCCGATTCGGCGGGGAAACGTCGACCCCATCGAATCCCCCTTGGCGTGGGCGTACTGGCTCGACAGCATCACGACGACGAGCGCGACGACGATGATAGGAGACTGGCCGATGGCCGGGTCGAGGAGGCCGAGTAGCCCGCCCTGCACGCCCGCGATGGCGACGCAAAGGACGACGACGCCGAATCCGGGAACGGAGACGCCAGTCACGTACCGGAAGACGAACCCGAGCGTCCACGCGACGAGGGCGGGAACGACGCCGGTCAGCGCCCCGAGATAGAGCCCGAAGAGGACCTGCACCGGCAGCGAATAGCTCATACCGTGGCACAAACGGTCGAATACCAAAGACGTACCGACGGGTTTCGTCATCGAAGGAGCAGGTTTCGGTTGCACCGTCGCCGCGTACCGACGATACGTACCTCCGGAAGGGTGACCGTTCGGCCACCCCATTTATCGCGGCGGCCGTCGCACGAACTGTCGTATGGAGGGGGGTCTCCGGCGGCGGTTCACGTCGGCACGCGTAGCGGTGTGGTTAGTCATCGGGGTCGCGCTGCTATCGATAGCGACCGGACTCGTCACGACTGCGGCGGGATCGACCGGCGGCGGACTGTTCGGCGGACTGGTTCCGCTGGCCATCCGTCAAACGACCACGTACACCGGCACCATCGTCGGTTTCCTGCTGCTCATCGCGGCGATGGGATTGGGTCGGGGATTCCGAGCCGCGTGGTACGCATGTGCGCTGTTGGTTCCGGTTACGGTCGTCCACGGGCTCCTCCAATCGACTCCGTACTCGCTCCCGCTCGTCGCCTTCGCGCTCGTGACGGTACCCGTACTGTTCGTCGTTCGGGGGCGGTTCCAGCGATCGATGGAACTCTCCACCGCCCAGATAGCCACGGCGGCCGCCGTTGTCGGCGCGCAGTTGTACGGCACCATCGGGGCCTACGCGCTGCAGGACCAGTTCAGGAACCTCGAAACGTGGTTCGACGCGTTCTACTTCACCCTGCTCACCGCCAGCACGGTCGGCTACGGAAGCGTGCAACCGACCACGACCGTCGCCCGTGCGTTCAGTATGACCGTCATCGTCTTCGGAACCGGCAGTTTCGCGGCGGCGCTGGGCATCCTCTTCGCGCCCATCGTGCAGAACAGCTTCGCCAGCGCGCTCGGCAAATCATCCACCTCGAACATCGACCTCATGGAAGACCACTTGCTCGTCCTCGGCTACGGACACCTGCTCACGGAATCGATACTCGACGAACTCGACGGTTCGACCGAATACGTCGTCGTCGCGGAGGATACGGACCTCGTCGACGAACTGCGCGAACGGAAGAAGACGGTCGTCCACGGCGACCCGAGCGACGAGGACGTCCTCGAACGTGTCGGCATCGACCGGGCGAAATCGGTACTCGTCGCCACGGAGGACGACGCCGCCGACTCGCTCGCCGTGCTGACCGCTCGACAGTTGAACGCGGACGTTCGAATCGTGGCCGCCGCCACCGACCGTGAGAACGTACAAAAGCTGCGTCGGGCGGGTGCGGATATCGTCGTCAGTCCGGCGCTCATCGGTCGCATGCTCGTTCGGGCGGCGCTCGATGGGGACCACGTCGAGGAGCTGGCCGACCAGTTGGCGGGTGAACCGTCGAACAAGACGCTGGACGACTTCTGATAGCGCTCGAAGAGCTCCTTCGGACGACGGGGGTCAGCCCCGATGGACGACGGCCACGTCGCAGTCGACGTCGTGAAGACGCTCGAACGTCGGCGGGGAGATGAACCGCGACGCGGCGCTTCGGTCGGTACTCGCCCCGATGATGACGAGGTCGTAATGGTCGTCGTTCGCGGTGAGGAAGTCGTCGATGTCCCGCCGCGAGATGCGCGTCTCGAACGACCCCGAGAACGCCTCCACGAGGTCCGCCAGGGTGGATTCGGCTCGCCGTCGTTTCGACTCGCTGTCGATGCAGGTACAGACGCTCACCGTCCCGGTCGCTCCGGCGAGCCGTCGGGCGAAGTCGATCATCGCGTGGGCGGTATCACCCGCCCGTCTGATGGGAACGAGAACCCGCTTCCACTGGTAGTCCCGAACGTCTACCGAGTCCGCGCCCGGGGCGGGACGATAGACGATGGCGTCGATGCGTCCGCGAAACAGTTTGCGAACGAACGGCGACAGGCCGCCGTGTTTCTCCTCGTAGGGTGCGACCACGAGGTCACAGTTCGTCTCGCGGGCGGTCCGCAGTATCGTCCGGGACTCGTTCGTCCCGTCCCCGGCGACGACGACTTCACAGGGAACTCCCATCCGGGTTCGAATCCGTTGGGCCCGTCGTTCGAGGTCGGTGGCCACGTCGTCCGCCGCGTGCGTTTCGGCCACCTCATCGGTTTCGAGGTCGGTGGCCTGTCCCCTGACGAGCGTCGGGTCTTCGTCCTGCACTTCGGCGGTTTCCCGCACCTCCTCGATGGCGTCCTCGTCCACGATATCCACCAGCACGACCTTCCCGGCGTCGTGTGCGGACGCCAGTTTCGCGCCGAACATCGCCGCGTCCTCGGCGTACTCCCCCCGCATCGGAACCAGGACGTGGTCGTCGCCCTTCGTGGACTGATACAGGTAGCGCGAGCGTTTCTGGTAGAACTCGGTGTGCCAGACGCTGAAGACGGAGACGACGATGAGACTCGAAAGAATGACGCTCGCCACGTAGCTCGGCTCGTGAACGCCGACGACGACGGCGAGGAGCGACGTCGAGAACGCCGCCGGGAGTTCGAGCGAGAGCGCCCATGTCGCCGCGATGGTCAGAAAGACGGCCAGCCCCGCAGTGATGGGATGAGCCTGCAACGGCTGGATTGTCGGCACGTGAAGGAACGTCTCGGAGAAGTAAACCGAAAACCAACCACAGACCGCGCCCGTCCCGAGGCCGCCGACGAAGTTCCGGGGTGAGGCATAGCGGCCGTCGGGGTCACTGAACAGGGTGTAGGTTCCCGAGGCGAGGGGTGGATAGAGGAGAAACGATAGCTCCGCGACGCGGTCTGAAAGCGCCGTAATTCCCGCTATCAGGACGGGAAGGGCGACCATGGCTGTCAGATGGCGGAGGTTCGCGCTCGTCTCCAACCAGCGGCGAAACTCCTCGGTTTCGCGGCGTCTAACGCGGCGAGCACGCGACACCGACCGTTCGAATACCGACCACAACCAGTTGCGCATCAACGAATGGTTTCCCAGCGTGAACTATATTCGTTCCTGCCGTCTCGCATCGAGTATCAGTCCTGTTTGCCGGCGCTGACGTTGGCGAGTTTCGATTCGGCGACGACCGGAATGTCGACATCGGTCCCGCGAGTCAATTCGGGGATGTTGTCGTAGGCGTCGAGGATGTCGCTCCGGGTGACGATACCGACGAGGTGGTCGTCCTCGCCGACGATGGGGATGCGGCCGACGTCCAACTTTTCCATGATGTCAACGACGGAGAGCAGGTTCGCGGACGGCGGAACCGTCAACACGTCGGTCGTCCCGATCTTCTCCACCGGGACGCGCTCCTCGTCGGGAAGGTCGATTTCCTCGTTACCCTCGATGGTGTGGATGATGGAGTTGGTGAGTTCGGATTCGAGGTCGGTCAGCGTCATGATGCCGGCTAAACCGCCGTCCTCGCCGACGATGGGGAGTCCGTGGTGTTTCGTCCGCTGGAACATGAGGAGGGCGTCCTCGCAACTGTCACCGGCGTTCAGCGTATCCACGTCGGTCGTCATCACGTCCTTCGCCGTCAGATCTTCCAGACTACCGATACGACGTTCCTGTACCGTGATTCCCTTATCGCGGAGTTTCTCGGTGTAAATCGTCCCGCGGTTGAGCAGTCGTTGGGTGACGACGCTCCCGATGACGGTGACGACGAGGAGCGGGAGGATGATGGTGTACTGGCCGGTCAACTCGAAGATGATGAGCGTCGCCGTCAGCGGCGCGCGGGCCGTCGCCGCGAACACGCCGCCCATGCCGACGAGCGCGTAGGCACCCGGTCCCGCGGTGCCGGGGAAGAGCATGCTCGCGATGATACCGAAACCGCCGCCGATCATCGCGCCGATGTAGAGGCCGGGCGAGAAGACCCCGCCGGAACTACCGCTTCCGACGGAGAACGAAAAGGCGAGCAACTTCAGAATCGCCAGCGCGAGGATGATTTTCAGCGTCAGGTCGCCCGCGATGGCCGAGTGGATGGTCGCGTATCCGACGCCGAACAGCCAATCCGCGGTCGTCAGCGCCGACTCGTGGAGCATGACGGTGCTGATGAGAACGGTGGTACCGAGGAGCAGACCGCCGATGGCGGGTTTCACGTACTCGGGCAGGTCGAGGCGTTCGAAGACGTGTTCGGTGCCGTACAGCATCTTGACGACGGCGGCACCGGACAGGCCGATGAGGAAGCCCAATCCGATGTAGAGGGGGAACTCGACGACTGGCGTGACCATGTGGTAATCGACGGGAACGAGGAACGCCCGGACGCCGGGATTCGGCGTGAATTCGAGGATGGTCCGCGCGACGGTCGTGGACATCACGGACGCGAGGACGACGACGATGACGTTTTGGAGGTAGTACTCGGCGAGCAGGATTTCCAACGAGAACATGACCCCCGCCAACGGCGCGTTGAACGTCCCGGCGATACCCGCCGCCGCCCCCGCCGCCACCAACGTCCGGGTGTACTTCTGGTCCATGAAGCGTCCGAAGAAAGACCCCGCCGCGCTCCCGATTTGGATGATCGGTCCTTCACGACCCAGCGACCCGCCGCTGCCGATGGCGAGCGAGGAGGCGACCGTCTTGTACACCGAAATCTTCGGGTCGATTTTCCCCCCGCGAACGAGCATCGATTCCATGACTTTCGGGACGCCGTGGCCCTTCACCTCGGGCGTCGTCAGGATGACGATGACCCCGACGAGAAGCCCGCCGATCGCGGGGAGCAAGAGAAACCGTCCGGGACCGAGAAACGACAGAATTCCGAACACGTTGGGAACGTCGATCAGTTCGAATTCGACGTTTCCCGGGTTGAGTGTTTTTCCGAAAAAGACCTCCTGTGCCGCCCAAATCGTGAAACGAAAAACGACCGCGCCGAGTCCGGCGATGATTCCGATGACGATCGCGATACAGTTCATCTGGATTTCTTCATCGCGGAGCGATAACCCACGTGAGCCATCACCCGCGCTTGATTTCGACCGGGAGAGGATAGGTAACGAACTCAATAACCCCATTTGTGTGTCTATTGCGAGCGAGGGGGGATTTCCCTTTCGATATGCAGACGAACGAAAAAGTACACATTCATAAACCTAATCCCGGGAAAGAGATATCGTTTTCAAACTTCACGCCACGCCCAACGATACCGACAGCGGAACTTCTCACGCCGACCCGCAATCGTCCAATACCGGGTATCGGGCCACCGACGAGGACGTCGATGAGTCGTCGGTGTGGACGGGACCCCTGCTTCACGCCAGTGAGACGACGGCGTCGAGCGTGATGCGAATCGCGCGTTCGACGTTGTTCTTCGCCTTCTCGGGGAGTTCGTCGTCCTCGGTATCGGTCCCCTTCTGCGTTCCCTTCACGAGGTTGCCGTCCACGGTGCAGATGGCTCCCGAACGCATGCCCTTGCGCCGCGCGACGGAGAAGACGGCGGCCGCCTCCATCTCGACGGAGAGGATGTTCGCCTCCTCCCACGACCGAACGTACTCGTCGGTTTCCGCGTAGAAGGCGTCGTCGGACGCGATGGGGCCGACGTGAACGTCCTCGTCGTTGCTTTCAGCGGAATCGACCAGCGCCGAGAGGACGTGATAGTCCGGGACGGCGGGGTAGGTGTCCTTCTCGTAGCGGCGGGTCGTCCCCTCGTCCTTCGCCGCGCCCGTGGCGACGACCATGTCGCCGATTTCGATGTCCTCCTGGAGCGCGCCGGTCGTCCCGACGCGGATGACGGTGTCGACGCCGACGGCGTGCATCTCCTCGATGGCGATGGTCGCGGACGGACAGCCGATTCCGGTCGAGCAGATGGTCAGCGGGGTGCCCTCGTACTCCGCGTTGACGACCTTGTACTCGCGGTTCTCGGAGACGACTTCCGAGGAGTCACACTGCGCCGCGATTCGGTCAACGCGCCCCGGGTCGCCCGGAATCAACGCGATGTCGTTCAGGTCGCCCTCGTCAACGAGCAGATGTGGTTGGGTTGCCATGGACGAGGGTTTTTGGGGTGAGGTAGAAAAGAGTAGCTGTAGCGGGTCAGGATGTCACTTTCTTCGCGGATGAGTTCGCCGATGCCGTGTTTCATCACCGTTTTCCCGAGCGAGGTGGCGACGTAGTATGAATAAGGGCTGTCAGCGCCGCGCTCCTTGCGGTTTTGAATATAGACTAATAGTATAATACATAATATATAATATATACTTACAGATAAGAATTAATAGTGACACGATAGTTTAATTAACAATAATTATATGAATGGGTGCAATATCGCTAGTATGTCCGCCCTATACAAACGGCGAAAAGTCCTCTATGGAGCATGCGCAGTCTTTTTTGCGGGTTGTCTCGGTGAAGATAGTGGAGACAAAAGCATTTGTACCTACTCGACGAAACGTGCGTTCAAGACGGATGCGATTACAGCGCTCAAGTATCAGGGGGATTCTGTCAAACGAGACACTGACGATGGAACGGTAACGGTGTTTCAAATTACAACTACTCTGGAAATCGAACCGAAGTCTGTAGGGAAGATTACGGTCTACTCAGAAAATGGTTCCAAAATCACCACATCAAAGGTGACAGAGAAGCAAACAGACGTTACTTGGGACGTGGGAAATCGACGTCCTACTGGAGAAACGTACGAAATGGTCGCCTACCAGAATGGCAAGAGAATCGATAGTAGTACGATTCGTGCCAAATGTGGCAACTGAGTAATTAGCACTTATCAAAGATATTAACCGCGAAACAATAAAACAGGTGTTGAGATGTTTTTCAGTAGAAGCAGTCGAGGGTAGTGTTCAGTAGCGTTCTCCAGTGCCAGCTTAGCTTACCCGATGAAATCGAAGAGTCACTGGTCGTGAGAAGTGAAAGGCCATTCATAATCTCCGTTCCGTTATCACCTTTGCTGCAACCGGTGAATTCCAGCTGGTATTTTGATCCGGACCCGGTCGCAGTTTGATTGGTCGTGCGAACCGTTCCACCGCCAACCGTCACGGTCGTACCGAGCGACATGCTCCCTGCACCGTATCCGGCACCGATTCCCACGTTGATGTCTTGACCTCCACCAGAGATCGAATCCTGTGGCTGATACGTGAACAAAGACCAGTCGGATGGGAGGTTAATGAAATTCTCCATCTTTTCAACTTTAGTATTCCAACTGGTAATCTCCGGTCCAAAGTCCGCCCTCGACATGTGCCACAAGATGTAGACATTGTCACCGCTTGAGGATTTGTAATCTCCTTTGTATACGGAAACCATATGACGGGTTTCGCCGATGATTTCGTCGTAAGTGTTTCCTTTGATCGTCCGAACGTTGGAGTCCCACGTATCCTCAAGAGTAACGTTGGTGGGGTCGCTAGGCGACGTTGAAAGAGCACTAATGGTCGACTCTTGTGGGGGAACAACCTTCGCTGCGACATCAGGATCCGATTCGAGATATTGTTTTTGAGTGTAGCTTTCCAGTTCTTGATCACTCATTGCGTTAGCAGAATCGAGCGTGATCGTCCCGCTGACTTCACCTAAGTCATCACGGTTGTCTACAGACTCGTCGCTTGCTGCACCGAGTCCCGGGACGATTCCTAGGCTTCCCACAATAGCCGATGTTTTCAGGACATTACGTCGATTGATGTTTTCAGGACATTACGTCGATTGATGTTTTCATTATTTGAATCGATCATCATGCCATTATAATTTTATATTTATAATTACATATTTAATATACGTTAGAATATTGCATTTCCAAATAAATAATATATTGCTAAATAGTATGATTTTTACATGAATTCATATAATTACTGATTGGATTCACATAAGATTGTTTCACTTTTATATACACGGTGAACATAATTCCTATGTTGCACCGAAATTCCAGTTTAGCTCACGCTGTATAAGACAACTGTAACCGAAGCTTCTGACTCGTCCGTCACGACAAGCGAACAAAATGGACGAACCTATGGCAAATACCGAACGCTCACCGTTCCGTCCTCCGACCGCACCTCCACGCGATTCACGCCGAGTCGGGCCGCACGCGAGAGCGTTCCCTCGTCGTCCAGCACGTCGGCCACGGCGTCTTCGGTTTCCTCCGACGGGACCGACAGGACGTGAATCTCGCCGATTCCGGCGCGTTCGGTGCGTTCCAAGTCGCCAACCCCCTGTTCGGCGGCGATGTCCCGCTCGTGGCTCGTCGGCGGTTCGTCGCTCTCGTGAACCGTGAGGGGTCGCCGGTCGTCGATTTCGACGACGGACCACGTCACCTCCATCGGGGGTTCGGGTTCGACCGTCGCCTCGACGGCGTCGTCCGCTTCGACGCCGGGGTTGCTCGACAGGGTGTGTACCTGTCCGTCGTGAACGTCCTTCAACACCGCCGAGTCGTCTTCGGCGTGTGTGACGAGGAACGTGCTCGTCTTTTCGGTCATGGCCGGGAGTATGTCGCGGTGCCTTTTCCGGGTTGCGCTCCGTCCGCTACCGCAAAAACCGATGGAGGGCGAAGATGAGCAACGCCGCGGCGAGGGGTGGGAGGAGACCCGACAACTGCGGGAGCGAGTAGAGGAAACGTCCGAGCGCACCGGCGTTCGCCGACTGGTACTGTGACGGAACGGAGATGACGACGCCGACGTACAGCGAAATCAGAAAGAGGACACCCGAAAGCGCGAGGCTGGAATCGTACTTCGCATCGTCCCCTTCGTCGCGTCGGTGCCGACGAGCCACGAACAGGACGGGCGCGAAGAGCGGGCCGAGGACGAAGAGCGCGATGACGCCGAGAAAGGCGTTCGACGTCGTCTCCAGCGCGGAGTGGCCGAGCGTGAGGTAGAACCAGCGCACCAGCGCGAGGACGAACGTGAACGCGAGGAGTATCCCGAGAACGAAGCTCAAGATGACGTACAACCGGAAAACGAGCGAGTCCGAGACGCGAAAGCTGTAACGGAACGCGCCAAACAACCCGGAGTAGTCCTCCTCTCCGGCGGTAGCGGCGTCGGTCATTGGGCGATACTCGAACTCGCGCGAAGGTAAATGGCGCGACTTCGGGTCGATAGGACACCGTCACGAATTCGGTCGTAACACGAGTTCGCCTCGAACGATTTCCGAAGAACGTTTGAAACGGATGGTTCTCTATTGCGGTATGAGCACTGACAACGCCGCCGACTCGACGGGTGGAACCGCGGAGAGCGCCGAGACTGAAGAGCGCCACAAGAACGCCCGCCAGAACGTCGTCGCCGTGGACGGCGACGACAACGAAGTGGACATCGTGAACCGACTCGACGCCCACATGGGCGACGGTATCCGCCACCGAGCGTTCACCGCCCTCATCTTCGACGAGGACGACAACATCCTCCTCGCACAGCGTTCGCCGACGAAGCGCCTCTGGGACACCTACTGGGACGGCACCGTCGCGTCCCACCCCGAACCCGGTCAGTCACAAGAGGCGGCCACGCGGCAGCGTCTCGAAGATGAACTCGGCGTCTCGCCCGACCAGTACGACGACCTACGTGTGACGGACGCGTTCGAGTACAAGCGATACTATCCGCAGGAAGGCGTCGAACACGAGGTCTGTTCCGTCCTCAAACTCACCCTGACGGACAAATCGCTCGACCCCGTCGAGGAGGAAGTCGGCGGCGTGATGTGGGTCCCCTACGAGCGCCTGTACGAGAACCCGCGCTGGTACCGCCAACTGCGTCTCTGCCCGTGGTTCGAAATCGCCATGCGGCGGGACTTCGAATAAACGTCCGACTCGTCCAGTTATCGGTTTTTCCGTGCCTCCTCTCGTCGTCGGCGACGCCACCGAGGAAGCCGCCGAGCAGCCGTGCTAACGGTCCCCAATGTATCAAAAGAGCATTGTTTCGGCGCGAAAAACCGGTGTGACGAATGGGTCGCGTTCGAAACCTCACGCCCGACGACGCCCGCGAACTGACCGAACTGTACGAGGAGTACGAGTGGTGGGAGGACCGGAGCGTGGAGGGGGTTCGAAACGCGCTCTCGGAAACCGAAGTCGCCGTCGGCGTCGAGTGCGAGACCCCCGAGTCCCGTGACGGCGACCTCGTGGCCGCCGCGCGGGTGTTGACCGACTACACGTACTACGCGAACGTGTTCGACGTCATCGTCACCGCCGACCGCCGCGGCGAAGGATTCGGCAATGAACTCATGGAAGCGGTCGTGGGCCATCCCGACCTCCAGAGCGTCGTCGGTCTCTCCCTGCTCTGCCGTCGCGGACTGGTGCCCTACTACGAATCGGTCGGTTTCGAACTGTTCGACCCCGAGATGGAGGTTCCGGAGGGCGGCGTGGAGACGCTGGTTCGAATGACCTACGCGCAAACCGACTGATACTCGGACAAACCGACCGACGCGGTCGTCATTCGTTCCGAATCGAAATCGGGAAAACGCGGGGAGAATGCAGGGAAAACGCAAGAAAGCGAGGAGAACACAGGGAAACGCGGCGAGAACGTGTCAGTGCGTCGCTCAGTTTCCGCGACCCTGCATCTTCTCTTCGTCGGGCAGGTCCACGTTGGCCTCGCCCTTCATGCCCGAGCCGATGTCCTTGCTGATGTCGGCGAGGCGCTCCGGGTCGTCCCAGTTGTTCGTCGCTTCCACGATGGCGTTGCCCATCAGCACGGGGTCCTCTGCACCGAAGATGCCCGACCCGACGAAGATGCCGTCACAGCCGTGGTGCATCATCAGCGCCGCGTCGGCGGGCGTCGCGATGCCGCCCGCCGCGAAGTTGACGACCGGCAGTCGGCCCGCTTCCGCGGTTTCGTGGACGAGTTCCGCGGGCGCTTCGAGGTCGCGGGCGAGCATCTCGCGCTCCTCGTGGGTCTTTCCCTGAAGCTCACGAATCGCACCCTTGATGGTTCGCTGGTGGTGGACGGCTTGGTTCACGTCGCCCGTCCCGGCCTCGCCCTTGGTTCGGATCATCGCCGCTCCCTCGTTGATGCGGCGGAGCGCCTCGCCGAGGTTGCGCGCGCCGCAGACGAACGGCGAGGTGAATTCGCGCTTGTCGATGTGGTACTTCTCGTCCGCCGGGGTGAGCACCTCGGACTCGTCGATCATGTCCACGCCGATGGATTCGAGGATTTGGGCCTCCGTCGTGTGGCCGATTCGCGCCTTGCCCATCACCGGAATCGACACTTCGTCGATGATCTCCTCGACGTCGGCGGGGTCGGCCATTCGCGCCACGCCGCCGCGTTTTCGGATGTCCGCCGGGACGGCTTCGAGCGCCATGACGGCGACCGCGCCCGCGTCCTCCGCGATGCGGGCCTGTTCGGGGTTGACGACGTCCATGATGACGCCGCCCTTCTGCATGCGGGCGAAGCCGCGCTTGACCAGTTCCGTGCCGCGCTTCAGTTCCTCGATGTCGGTTGGCTCTGCCATGCATGGCCGTAGCGAAGGGGAGGGTTAAGACGTATCGATTGCGGAACGGCAAATCCGGTGAAACACCAACCGAAGCCTCTTTGCCTCGACAATTCCTCGCCGTGGATATGACGACCCTCCCGCCGCGAGAACGCCTTCCGTGGTACGTCGCACCACTCCCGCAATGGCTGGAGGATTTCGGCTTGCGGATGGCGTGGCCAATCGTGATAATCAACCTCGTCGGCACCGCGTTCGGGTTTTGGTACTACGGCTTCCATCCGTACCCGTTCTCGGACCCCCTGATTACGTGGCAGTTCGCCGCCGAACCGACCTCGATGTGGCTTTTCGTCCCCGACAGTCCGATGGCGACGCTGTTCATCGCGCTCTCGCTCGCCCTGTGGAAACTCGGACGGAACAACGAGTGGGTGAACATGCTCGCCTTCTTCGGCTGTATCCAACTCGGTCTGTGGACGCCGTTCGTGCTGGCGACGTTCTTCTCCGGCTTCATCGGCGTCGGCTGGCCGATGTACGCCTTCCTGTTCTGTAGCCATCTCGCCATGGTCGTGGAGGCGTTCCTCATTCACCGCTACAGCGACTTTCCCGTGGGTGCCGTCTTCGTCGCCGTCGTCTGGTACGGCTTCAACGACCTCGTGGACTACTTCGTTCCCATCGTCGGCACGCCACACCACACGACGCTTCCGGCACAGCAGGAGTTGGTGAACGGTTTCACTCATCCCTCGCCCGTCCACGAAATCGCGGCCGCCGGAGCCGTCACAATCACCCTGCTGGCGACGTTTTTAGCGCTTACGACGCGAATCGAAAAGTTGGAGACGAATCCTTAAGCTTCTTCGGTGGGTATGGTGAGATGGGTGAATTCCAATGGGTGAAGTAGAGATGGACGGCCGGGGGCGTATCACGATACCAAAGGAAGTGCGGAAGCGACTGGGAATGCGACCCGGCGATACGTTCGAGTTCACGACCGACGATGGAGATATCCACCTGCATCCGAAGCGTGAGGGTATCGTAACGATTCGTCGCGGCGAAGACTGGGGCGACGAAGCCTTCCACGATGCCGGGGAGGCGACGTTCGGTGACGAATAGGCTTCTCCTCGACGTGAACGCGCTCGCCATCGCAGTGGTCGATGACCATCCCGGTCATCCGTACGTCGAAAAACGCCTTCGGCCGGGATTCGCTGGCGACGAGACGCTGCTCGTTTTCGACTACCTCCCGCTTCGAGTGCAATGGGTGTTGACCAGTCGGTGGGGAATCGAAACCGTTGCCGCGCGAAACGCGGTTTCGTCGCTTCTCGACCAACCGCTCGAAATCGTGTCGGCAAGCCGTGAGACGATGCTCGAAGCGTACGACATAAGCGCCGACAAGAATCACGACGTGTTCGACAGTCTGTACGTAGCACTGGCACGCGAACACGACGCCGATGAAATCGTCACGACCGATACGGACTTCGACCGGCTCTGTCGAAACGAGGAGTTCGACTATTGTAACCCGGTCCCCGACGATGTGCTCGCCGAGTTTCACGCGGTCAACGACTGACGGTTCCGTCGTTTCAGGAATCGGTGTGAAAAGCGTCCCAGAAGTCTCCTTGCGCGTGTCCCGGAAGTCCCCTTACGCGTCGCCGTTCGTGTGCGACCGCACCCACAGTTCCCCGATTCGTGAGAGGCGGGTGCGGTAGGATTTGCCCTCCTCTTCCTGTTCGATGTAGCCCTTTCCGCCCGGTCCGAGCCTATCGACATTGTAGATGACTTTCGACCGGAAGCTGTCGGTGTATTCCTCGTTCAGGTCGCGGGCCAAGGTCTGGGCGAGTTCGCTCACGCTCTCGAACTGGCCGTGTTCGCCGAGCGTGAACAGGATGAGTTCCTCGAACGGCTTGACGTTCGAGAACGAGGCGACGGGGAGTTCCACGATGTGCCCCGTTCCGACGCGTTTCGCGCCGATGGTCGTTCCGCGCTCGTCGAACTCCGAGAGCAGGTCGCGGGCGCGTTCGAGGTGCGTCTCGATTCTCCCCTCGTCCACCTCGCCGTTCAGCACGGATTCGAGGAGGTTCGTCTCCTCGCGCAGTTCCTCGGCGAGTTCCGTCTCCAAATACTTCTCCGGGGCGGTGTAGTAGGTGTGAATCTTCTCGCGGTCCTCCTGCCGTTCCACCATGATGGAGTGGGCCGCGGTAGCGAAGGCGAAACTCACCGTGCGGGGCATGGCGCTGACATTGACCCACACTTCCCCACCGGCGTCGAGTTCGGCGTTGATGCGGTCGTAAGCCTGTTCGAACGCGGTGTCGTAGTCGTACACGTCCTCAATGACGACGCGCTCGGTTTCCGCGCCGAGGAGGTTCTCGAAGTCCTTGCCCAGCTTTCGTGAGAGGTTGCGAGAGTACTCGACGTTTGCCTCGCTGCCGACCGCACCCTCCAACAGGATGACGCGGTCCACGTCGAGTTGGTCGCGCACGAGGGGCGCGATGAGCCGGTCGTAGTCGAAGCCGACCGGGACGATGTGCGTTTGCATGGGCGGGGATTCTCACGAAACGGGTTTAAAGCCGTCGTCAACGGATTTGGAGGGTGCGAAGGGACGACGCGATTACTTCAAAAACCGTAGACCAGTCGCTACAAGGGAGGTTCGGGGTCGACTCTCACTGCAGAGATGAGAAGTCTCGGAAAGCCCCCGCCCGCTCGCTACGAAAGAATACTGACTCTAGTGTGATTGTAATTACCGAGAAGATGTCTTCGAAAGCCCCCGCCCGGTCGCGGCCACTCGACAACATATCGGGGACCTCTCCACAACGCCCGGTCCCCGATAACGGTCGCCGAGATGACCACGTAAACGCGACCGGGCGGCCCCTTTCAGTCCACCCATACCACGCTTCCGCACAGCACAGCATTAGCCACACCCTCCCCAACCGATTGCGCTCCTCACTTCGTTGCGGTGCTCATCCCTCGCACGCTACAGCGAACCGACGCGGCCGAGAGTGGCCGCATCGTCCCGCCAGCACGCGCCATGGTGGAAGTTCAGATATGCGAAACTGGGCCAACCACTCCGGCGCGTGCGCCAGAAGGTCCGCGGCCAGCGGTCGGCCGCGGACCTGATAGCTATCACGCGAGGGATGAGTATCGCAGGCCGAAGGTCGAGAAACACAATCGGCTGGGGAGGACGTGGTTTGCGGTAGCTGTCGCGGTGCGAGGTGGGACTGAAAGGGGCCGTCCGGTCGCGCTTGCGTGGTTGCTGTGCGGGCCACTATTCTGGCCGTGTGTTGCGGAGCGGCCAGAATATCTCGCACCAGCAACCGCGAGCGGGCGGGGGCTTTCGAAGTCTGCTTCTCAATAGCTGCGACTCAGTCGTTTCCAAATAGAACTCGTAACGAGCGGTCGGGGGCTTTCTGGAAGTTCAAAACCCCGCTATCGTTGTCCGTGTGGAAATCAAAACGAGTGAAACGTTCAGAGACAGGTGAAACGAGACTGGCCGATTTACATCGACGAAAACCACCGGATGCTAGTCGGCGTGGAGGTCGAAGTAGAGGTCCCGCTCTTCGGTCGGTGCGGGCGAGGTCACGACGGACCCCGAAACTGTCAACACCAAACCGATGACCATCCCGACGACGGAGGCCAGCCACCCGCCGTAGGTGTCCGGCACGAACGGCAGGAACACGCTGGCGAGGTAGAACGCCTGACTCCCGATGATGCCGACGAACATGCCCGTTCGCGTCACGCGCTTCCAGTAGAGCGCGACGATGACGGGGAGCGCGAGTTGGGCGAACCCGCCGAAGGCCGTCGAACCGATGGTCGTGATGGTACCGGGGGTGTACAGGCTTGCGACGAACGCGGCGATTGCGAAGACGGCGACGCCGATTCGTCCGAGGGTGTCCTCCCAACCGTCGCTCGCATTCGGATCGACGAACGGGCGGTAGAGGTCGCGGGTGAAGTACGACGACCCGGAGAGGAGCATCGAATCGGACGAGGACATCATCGCGGCCATCGCACCGGCGATGACCAGCGCGGCGAACCACGCGGGGGCGTACTCGGAGAGCACGACGGGGAGGACGTTGCCGTTCTCCGGCACGTCGATGGGGAGGCCGCGCGCCCACGCGCCGAGCATGAACGCGGGGACGAACAGCAGGACGACGAGCAGGGGCCACAGCGAGAACGTGCGCTTCAGGACTGTCTTCGAGCGAGCGACGAAGAATCGCTGGTTGACCTGCGGGAACATCGCCACGCCGAAGGCGATGCCGATGGCCTGCGAGAGCATCCACTGCGGGGAGTACGGGACGCCGCCGAGCGAGAGGAATCCGGGGTTCGACTCGGCCATCCCCGCGGTTGCGGCGCTTATGCCGCCGAATTCGGTGAGTGCCCAGAACGTGGCGGCCCAGACCATAACGAGCATGAACGCGCCCTGTAGCGTGTCGGTCCACGCGATGCCACGCATCCCGGAGAGGACGACGTAGGCGATGATGAACACGGTGACGAGACCCGCGCCCACGGCGTAGGAGACGTCGCCGCCGGTCAGGGCTTCCAGCGCGGTTCCGGCCCCGACCTGTTGGAGCATCACGTAGGGGAACAGCCAGAAGAGGCTGATTCCGGCGACGAGGCCGCGGAGGACGGGCGACCCGAACCGGTCGCCCAGCATCTCGCCGAGCGTGACGTAGCCGTGTTCGCGCCCGAGGAGCCACTGCTTGTAGCCGACGACGTACCAGAGGACGGCGAACAGCACCCCGTCCATCAGCCCCATGACGAGAATCCACTCCGGGCCGGACCCGTAGGCGACGTTCGGCCCGCCGAAGAACGTGAACGCGGACAACAGGGTCGCGAACGTCGTGAACAGCAGGACGACGGTTCCGAAGGTCCGACTGGCGAGGTAGTAGTCCTCGGCGCTCCGGTCGGTCAGCCGATACGCGAGAAGGCCGACGAGCAGCGAGAGGACGAGATAACCGCCGATGACGCCCAACTGGAGCGCCGTATCGCTCATGCTCCCTCCTCGATGCCGATGCCCCACGCACGGTTCGCAAACGCCCTGAACACGAGTGACACGACGACCATCCAGCCGATGTGCCACCAGAGCCAAACCGGCAGGCCGTAGACGACCTGTCCGTCGCCCCAGAGGAACCATGGAATCGTGAAAACGATGAGTACCGCGAAAACGACGGTCCAGCCGATTCGTCCGATATCGGGAATCATTATCCGAACGTATGATCGAACGGTGATAAGAGTTACCAAAGTTTTTCGTACCACCATTTCGAAGAGAAATACTCTTCGAAAGGGACTATCGCACCGTTCCCGTCGATGGGTGAACGATGGGTGAGCGACGAGTGAACGATGGGTGAACGGACGGTCGAGGTCGGGTCGGAAAGGGAAAAGGATGAAAGGGGCGAAACGGGATGGCGAACGCGGCGCGGAGATACGGGAGAACAATCACTAAATCAGTTGCCGTTCCACGTAGGAACCATGACGCGAACCGCGATTCAACTGTACACGCTCCGCGAACTGAACGAACCGCTCCCCGACCTGCTCGCACGGGTCGGCGAGGCGGGATTCGACGGCGTGGAGTTCGCGGGACTGGGCGATGCCGACCCCGCGGACGTCAGCGACGCGCTCGACGATGCGGGGTTGGAGGTCGCCGCCGCCCACGTCCCCATCGGCGAATTGGAGGACGAACCCGGACTGGTCGCACGCGAGTACCACCGACTCGGATGCGACTGGGTCGTCGTCCCCTACCTCGACGCCTCCCACTTCGAGAGCACGGAAGCGGCGACCCGGACGGCCCGTCGATTGGACGAACTGGTGGCACGAGTGGAGGGCCACAGCACCTCGCTCGGCTATCACAACCACGACCACGAGTTCGCGTCCGTAAACGGAGAAACCGGCTTCGACGTCTTCTGCTCGGAGTCCGAGGTCGAAATCGAACTCGACGTCGGGTGGGCCGTCGCCGCGGGTCAGGACCCGACCGCTCTCCTGCGGTCGCTCGGGTCCCGCGTTCCGCTCGTCCACATGAAGGACACGCGCCACGGGAAACCGGTCGAACTCGGCGACGGAGACGTCGACCTGACGGCGTGTGCGAACACGGCGAAGGAAGTCGGGGCGGATTGGTTGATTTACGAACACGACGACCCCGAGGATCCGTTGGCGTCGCTCGCACACGGTGGCGAACATCTCCGAGAATTGAATCGGTAGGACGGAGAATTCACCGCGTACCGACGAGGATGGATTTATCGCAAAAATTGTCGTAAAATCGCCGGACTGAACCGCCGTGACGACAGGTATTTGGGCGTTGGAGCGCCAAATTGAGACGTATCCATGGCGACGTTCATGGACGCATCACAATCACGCCCTCTCCGAGGGCAGTTCATCACTCATGGACGATACAGCGAAATACCTCATTCACGCAGACATTACCGCCGACGGGGTGGTAGAACGCAGTGACGTCGTCGGGGCGATCTTCGGCCAAACCGAAGGTCTCCTCGGCGACGACCTCGATTTACGCGACCTCCAACAGTCATCCAAAGTCGGCCGTATCGACGTTCACATCGAAAGCCAACACGGCCAGTCGTTCGGCACCATCACCATCGCCAGCAGTCTCGACAAGGTCGAGACGGCGATTCTGGCGGCCTCGCTCGAAACCATCGAGCGCGTCGGTCCCTGTCGCGCCAGCGTCAGCATCGCCAGCATCGAAGACGTCCGCGCCGCGAAACGCCGCGAAGTCGTGGACCGAGCGAAGGACCTGCTCGCATCCTCGTTCGACGACAGCGTGATGACCAGCCAGGAGATTCTGGACGAAGTCCGCCAGAGCATCCGCGTCGAGGACATCACCGAATACGAAGGTTTCCCGGCGGGACCGAACGTCACCGACAGCGACGCCATCATCGTCGTGGAAGGCCGCTCGGACGTGCTGACACTGCTCCGATACGGCGTCAAAAACGCCATCGCGGTGGAAGGGACGAACGTCCCCGACACCGTCGCGGACCTCACGCAAGCACGGACCACAACCGCGTTTCTCGACGCCGACCGAGGCGGCGACCTGATTCTGAAGGAACTCGACCAGGTGGGCGACATCGACTACGTCGCCGTCGCCCCGCACGGGAAATCCGTCGAGGACCTCTCCCGGGACGAGGTGATGGCCTCGCTGCGGGGGAAACGGCGGTTCGACCGATTCGAAGCGGACGAGACGGTCATGGCCGCGACCGACGGCAGCACGTTCCCCGCACCCGAAACCGACGAGGCCACGGTACGACCGATGGAACCCTCCGTCGAGACGGAGAGCAACGAGGACGGCGGAAGCGAAGCCGCAGTCGAACGGGAAAACGAAACCGAAGACGGACACGAGGCCGGAACAATCGGCGAAGCCGAAACCGCCAACGAGACCGAAACCGATAGCGGGGCAGACGGCGACGAACCCGACGCGTCGGGCGACGAAAACGGCGACATCGACGCCGACCCGAAATCGGCCTCGGAAGCCGAAGCGGGATCGGAGACGGACCCCGAACCGATGACGCTCCGCGGCCACACGAAGGCGGTCATCGATGACGAATCGGACATCGTGCGACTGCTGGACGACGACTTCGGAATACTCGCCGACGCACCGGCCGCCGAGACGTTCGCGACCATCGCGGAAGCGGAACCCGTGCCGCACGCCGTCGTCATCGACGGCGTCCTGAATCAGCGAATCCTCGACGTGTCCGCCCAGCGCGGCGTCGAGCAAATCATCGCCCGCGAGGAGGGCGAGTTCGTCAAAAAGCCGACGACGGTTCGCATCATCACCGCGGACCAACTCCTGCGCCGGTAGTCACAGCCGTTTTTCGAACAGCAGTCCGTCCCCGCCGTCCGCGTAGTACTCCGGTTCTCGACCGCGACGTTCGAATCCCAACGACTCGTACAGCGACCGTGCGGCATCGTTTTCCTCGTGAACCGTCAACGACGCGCTGGAACACCCCTCGTCGCGGGCCGTATCGAGCGCCGCGCCGATGAGCCGTGTCGCCCGGCCCTCCTCCCGGTGGGTCGGTTCCACGACGAGTTCGGCGATGTAGGCGTCGTTCGCGACCATCGTGAGAACGTAGCCGACGGGAACGCCGTCCGCCGTCGAAACGAGGACCGACCCCTCCGAAATCGCCGTTTCGAGCAGCCCCGGCGTGGGCTCGGGGAGCCACGTTCGAATCCGTTGTAGGCGGCCGAGGTCGTCCGCCGTCGCGGGTCGAATCACGACGCCAGACCCACCAGCAACGCGAGCCCGGCACCGAGGAGCGCCCCCGAGAGGGTGGCGAGGAAGTTGACGCTCTGGTTGCCGAGTCCCTCGCCCTCCACCGTCGCGCCGAGGAGGCTATCGACCGTCATGCCGCCGATGCCCGCCAGTGCGATGACGGCACCGCCGAGCGCCCCGATGGAACCGAACAGCGTGACGGCGATGAGCGCGACGATGGTCGACCCGAGCGCACCGGCCACCTCGCCCTGCCACGTCACGCCGCCGTCGGTTCCGGGGGCCACCGGTTGCCACGTCGTGATGAGTCGCGGATTGTCGAAGACGCCGCCGATTTCGCTCGATAATGTATCGCTCATGGCGGCGGCGATGCTCCCCGCGAAGGCGAAGAGGAAGACGCTCTCGGCGACGGGGAGTCGGTCGCTGGCGGCGAAGGCGAGGACCGCGACCAGCGCCACCGCGGCGTTTCCGAGGACGTTCCCGCCGCCGCGTGCACCTTCGTTCGCTTCCGCGACGCCGTTCTTGCGTTTCTGTTCGTATCTGAACTTCGTGGAAAGTCCGCCCAGCGCGAAAAAGGAGATGAGGACGGCGAACCATGGATAGCCGCCGAGAACGATGGTGAGGAGCGCGAGGAGGATGCCGGTAAGCATCCCGGTCACGGACGCCGTGTCGAGCGCCCACGAGACGTAGCCGAACCCGACGGTGATGGTGATGGCGAGGACGATGTCGAGTTCCGTCACGGTCATCGTGAGGTCGGTGAAGAGCCACAACAGGAGGGCGACCGAAAACATGACGAGCGGGTCGTCGCGCTCGAAGAGGACGGACCGGAGGAGTCCCGCCAACAGCGCGCCGCTCGCGGCGAGGAAGACGATTTCGGGAATCACAGGCTCCACGGGGCTCCCTTGGACGCTTCGAACGACGATTTGAGCGAGAACGGCGGCGAAGAACCCGCCGACCGCGAACCCGGCCGTCGCGGTGATGGTCGCGTCGCTCCGGGTTCGGACGACCTGTTCGGTCAGGTTGCCGTAGGCGAGGAGGCAGACGGCGGCGGCGAAGACGCTCGTCGGTAAATCGACGAGCATGACGAGCATGGCGAGGGCTGCCGTCCCAAAGGAGAAGGCGGCGAGGCCGCGGAGTCGTCCTTCACTCCGGTCGCTCGGTCGTGCGAAGAGGTCGAACAGCGGGCCGTCGTCGATGACGAGCGCGACCGCACCCGCCGCGGCGAACAGCGCGGCCACACCCGCCACCAGCACCGAGGCGGCGAGGGACAGCGTCGCGACCGCCGCGAACGCCGCCGCCCGCCGAATGCTCGTAGTCACGAGTTTCGTTTTCGCGGACGGGCACTTAATCTTCCCGAACGTCGCAGGGCGTGACGTTTAAGCGTCGATAGCGGCAACCCCATCGCAGTGGGACTCTACGACCAGTACCTCACGGCCCGCGTCCGACGACACGACGCCGACCCGCCGAGTCACATCGCCGTCGTCATCACGGAACGCGATCTGTTGGAACAGGGAGCGTACGAGACGCTCGAATCGTTCTTCCAGTGGGCGTTCGACTACGGCGCGGAGCGAATCACCGTCTACGTGAGCGTACTGGATTCCGGCGCGGTGCCGACCCTCCAGCGCGAACTGGAGAACGTGCGTGCGCCTCGAACCATCGCCGTTCGCGGCCCCGACGACCTCACGCCCGCCGACGCGCCGATTCAGGTGAGCATCGGTCTCGGCGGCAAACACGAGTTCGCCGAGGCGGTGCGCGCGGTCGCGGAGGACGTCGAGGCGGGGTCCGTCGCCGCGGACGACATCGACGAGGCGGAAATCGAATCCCGACTCGTCTTCCCGACGGATCCGGACCTCGTCATCAAGACCGGCGCGGAACGCCTCTCGGACTTCATGATCTGGCAGTCCGTGTACTCCGAACTGTACTTCACCGACGTGAACTGGCGCGATTTCCGCAAGCGAGACTACCTCCGCGGGATTCTCGATTACAAGAACCGACAGCGCCGGTTCGGTCGGTAGGGTCGACCATCCGCCCAAACCCCTCCGGTTTCGGCGTGGAAAGGCTCGCTTATATTTTCGGCGCTCACTGTTGCATCCGTTATATCCCCCATTCTCAAATAGAAGACGACGCTCACTGTGAGTGGGATGGGGACGCCGAACGACGGGACCACGAGACGTGCGTATCTCCGAGCGGCCGGTGTCGCGCTGACGACGGCGATTGCCGGATGCGGCGGGAAATCCACGCCGAGCAAGGAGTCGGTCGTCGGTCCGTATCGCGACCGGTTCGAGAGAGTCGTCGACGTCAGCGAATTGAACGTGGACGACACGGGAACCGAAACGGTCGATTCGGCAGTGAACCGGTCGATACGCGACGGGACGCTTTGCTACTTCCCGCCGGGGACGTACCGACTCTCGAACCTCGACCTTTCGGGGCGTTCGAACTGCGGGTTCGTCGGCAACGACGCCACGCTGCTCGTTCCACCGGAAGAACAGGGGAACTGGATTTACGGGGAACCGGTGCGGAACCTCCTGTTCGACGGGTTCACGTTCGACTACACGCACCCCACGGCGACCCCCGTCGTGGCCTTCTCCGTCGCGGGGAAGAAAAACGTCCTCCGGGACGTCGAGTTCGAAGGGCACCACGGAACGACCCCGCGGAGTGGGCTAGAACTCGAAGTTCCCGAGCGGTCCGCGTCGCTCCTCGTCGAGCGCGTTCGCATGCGAGGGGGGTCGACAAAGGGGAACGGAATTTTCACCCACAGCGGCGAAGGTTCGCTGCAATTCGTCGATTGTCGGGTCGAACACTGGGCCGAGGGCCTCTATGCGTCCCCGCACTCCGGGCCGCTGCTGGTCCGCGGCGGCACGTACGCGAACAATGGCATCGACCAGATACGAATCGGCGGGGGGACGAGCGGTGCGCGCGTGGAAAACGCGACCGCACGGGTCGATAACCCGCGAAGCCCCGCGGCGAAGCCCAACATGCGGGGAATCTGGTTGGAGGAGGGAACGAACGCAGTGGTCGATAACTGTACCGTCGAGATAACGGATCTGACCGGGACGTACAGTTCCGGGGGTATCGTCGTCGAAAAGCAGTTCGGAACCGCTCGAATCGCGAACACGACGGTCCAGACCAACTGTAGCGTCCCGGCCATCAGCATTCGCGTTCCGACCACCGAATACCGCCCGTCCACGATGCCGAGCATGGACCACCTCCCGTCGAACCACGACGTCACCTGCGAGAACGTCTCGATTTACGGCACCGCCCCGGACGGAACCGCCGTCCTGCTCACGGGGCGGGACGGATGCCGATTTTCGAACATCAGCGTCCAACAGTACTTCGGCAACCGCGACGGTATCACCATCGAGGACGGTCCGCGGACGACGATACACGACGCTACCCTCCGAGTGAGCGGAACCCCGATCGTTACGTCCGGTCCGACGCCGGTGACGAGGAACGTCGAGACCGGCGGGATCGGATCGCTGTCACGACTGAGCGACTCGCTGTTGGATTCGATTTAGAAAACGTCACTTCGTCGTCTGTCGTTCGTCGCCGCCCTCTACCTCTTCCACCGGTGCGCCGTCGGGGACGTACTCCGCGAACTTTCTCAGGATGGAGCGCGCTTCGTCCAACTCCACGCCGCCGACGGCACGGACGAGCGCGAGCGCGCGCTGCACTTTCGCCTGCCGAAACGACTGTTCGCGGGATTCGTAGGTTCGAACGGCGCGCAGGAAGTCGATTTTGGAGAATTCGGGCCAGTACGGCGTACAGAAGAACACGGCGGCCTCGTTGCCGTTCGCGTGCCACGGGAGGAAGTTGCTCGTTCGTTCGTCGCCCCCGGTTCGGATGATGAGGTCCACGTCGCGGAGCGGGCGGGCGTACAACCGCGACTCGATGGTTTCGACGGAGACGTCCTCCGGGTCCAACTCGTCCGATTCGACTTCGCGGGCGACGTCGCGGGCCGCGCGAAGGAGTTCGTTCCGGCCGCCGTAGGCGAGTGCGATGTTGAGGACGAAGTTGTCGTAGTCGTTCGTTCGACTCTCCGCGTACTCGATGGCCTCCCTGATGCGGGAGGGAAGCCGTTGGACGTCGCCGATAGCACGGATGCAGACGCCGCTGTCGTGGACGCGCTCGGCGTCGGCGAACTCGTACAGTTTGTCTTCGAGCAGGTCGAACAGGGATTCGTTCTCGTGTTCGGGGCGCTCGAAGTTCTCCGTGGAGAAGGTGTACAGCGTCAGTTCCTCGACGCCGATTTCGTCGCACCAGTCGAGAACGCGCTCGGTCGTTTTCGCGCCTTCACGGTGGCCGTCGGAGGCCTTTTCGCCCTGTTTGCTGGCGTAGCGGCGGTTCCCGTCCTGAATCACCGCGACGTGGGTGGGCGCACCCGAAACGCTTCGCCGTAACTGCCGTTCGTAGGCCGTCTCCAGTTGCCGCCGAACCCACCTCAACATCGTCTTGTTCGTTTCCACTCACCCGACGGGTATCAGCCTTGTCCTCCGAGTATCGTGGCATTTGGTCACATCCCACATTGGCAGTTGCATAGCTTTTTAAGTATGGGATTACTTTGGTAGAACGCAATGGCGAAAGGTACGGTTGACTTCTTCAACGACACCGGCGGCTACGGATTTATAGAGACTGACGATGCAGACGAAGACGTGTTCTTCCACATGGAAGACGTCGGTGGCCCGGACCTCGAGGAAGGGCAGGAAGTCGAATTCGACATCGAACAGGCTGACAAAGGACCGCGCGCGACGAACGTCCAGCGCCTGTAAACGCATCAGTAGTAACTGATTCTCGCGGGAGTTCACGCTGCCGCGCGAAACTATCAATTTTCGAGCCGCGACGATAACCGTAGGTCGTATAACGGCAGCCACGCCTATCCGTAGGTATGGACAGCGTCATCGACGACGACCTCTACGAGCGCACGAAGCGACTGCTCGAACCGGGAGACATCGAACTCAACGGAGCCATCGTCCACACCGACCTCGGGAGCGACGAGGACATCGAGATGCACCAAGCGTCGGTGGACGTCGGCGACATCATCGCGGAACACGCGGGCCACGACCCGCGCGATACCTACGTCTACTCCGGAAGCGACGACACGAACTTCTCGTCGAATCAACATCAGGGGCTGACGCTCGCGGACGAGGAGTTCGTCTGGGAATGCCAACAGTTGCTTCGCGACGGGACGTTCGACGTCGTGTTCTACTACGAAGCCAGCGCCGACCACGGCGCGATACTGGACGACATCCGCGACCTCGGCTTCGACGTGACGGGCGTCGAGGGGTGACACGCACGAGGGAAGTTAGAAGGCTTTACGTACGCGCCTTCCCAAACACGGCATAAGAACGTCCGGAGTGTTTCGTATGAACTGTGTATCTTCTATTCACCGGAGGCAGGACCTGTGACGCCGAGTACCGGTGTCATCTCGGGGATTCGAATCACCCACGAGCGAGCCAGTCTCGACGACGTGGCGGCCGCCTGCCACACCGACGAACGAGAGACGGTCGCACGACTCGCCGGGGAGCCGGAAGTCTCGGAGTCGTTCGTGTTACAGACGTGTAACCGATTCGAGGCATACGTCGTCACGGACGCGCCGGCGACGGGACGGACGGTACTCGCCGATTTCGTCCCGGACGCGAACGACCCGGCGGTCGTCGAGATGAGCCACGAGGAGAGCCTTCGGCACCTCCTCCGCGTCGCCGCGGGGTTGGAGTCGCTCGTCCTCGGCGAGGACCAGATAATCGGGCAGGTACGCGACGCCTACACGTCGGCTCAAACCGTCGGTGCGGTCGGCCCGATGCTGGAGGAGGCGTTGACGAAGGCGATTCACGTCGGCGAGCGCGCGCGCGCCGAGACGGCCATCAACGAGGGCGTCGTCTCCGTCGGCAGCGCCGCTGTGACGCTCGCGGACGACCACTGGGAGTTGAACGGCGCGACGGCGCTCGTCATCGGTGCCGGGGAGATGGGGACCATCGCAGCCCACGCGTTCTCCGACGCGGGCGTCGAGACGCTCATCGTCGCCAACCGCTCCATCGAACGCGCGGAGACCGTCGCGGACGCCGTGAGCCTGCTCGACAGCCGCGCCGTCGGCTTGGACGCGCTCCCGGCCTGTCTACCGCGTGCGGACGTCGTCATCACCGCGACCGGAAGCGACGGGCACGTCCTCGACGCGACCCTTCTCGACGACTGCGGTGAGCTGTTGGTCGTGGACATCGCCCAACCGCGGGACGTCTCTCCGGCCGTGTCGGCGCTCGATGGAATCGTCGTTCACGACATGGGCGCGCTGGAATCGGTGACGGACGAGACCCGCGCGCGACGGCGCGCCGCCGCCGAATCGGTCGAGGCGATGGTGGACCGCGAGTTCGAGAACCTGCTCGAACAGTACAAGCGAAAGCGGGCCGACGAGGTCATCGCCGGGATGTACGCCGGAGCAGAACAGGTCAAAGAGCGCGAACTCCAAACGGCGCTGTCGCGCCTCGAATCGGAGGACTTCGACGAGGAACAGCGCGCCATCGTGGAGTCGATGGCCGACGCGCTGGTGTCCCAACTGCTGGCTCCGCCGACCGAGAGCCTCCGCGACGCCGCCGCGAACGACGACTGGACGACCATCAACACCGCGCTGCAACTGTTCGACCCCGAGTTCAGCGACGAACCGCCAGCGTTCGTCGCCGAACAACTCGAATCGACGGCGGACGACTGAGGAGTGGAACGCGAATTTTCACGACTACCGGAAACTGAATAGCGACTTCTCTCCGAATCAACAGGCGACACAACCACCAGAACCAGCTAACGACACAACCGCTGGTCGCTAGCATCTCACCGGAAAATCGGAGATTTTCCGGGCCAAGGAATCCCCTCGGGCGCGTCTTCGACGCGCCCGAGCGGGATGACGCCGTGCTTTTGGTCCAGCTTTTACAGGGAGACGGTTCGGCGCGGGTCGAATCGACCCGCGCCGAACGCTCGACCGTCGTAAAAGCTGGGCGAGTGGCTTTATTTACATCCTTCCCGTTCATGGGCGTATGGCGAATTTGCTCTCGGACGAGGAGATAGACAGTCAGAAACCGGACGACTGGGAGCGGGAGGGTGACGAAATCGTTCGCACGTACGAGTTCGACGACTACTTGGACGGCGTCTCGTTCGCCACGGACGTCGGCGAAGTCGCGGAAGAGGAGTTCCATCACCCCGAAATGGTTATCGGGTACAAGGAAGTCGAGGTTCGGTTGACGAGTCACGAGGAGGGCGGCATCACGGACGACGACGTGGAGATGGCGGAGCGGTTCGACGACCTGCGCTGATGGACGCCCGCTACGTCTTCGCTGTTCGGTTCCGCCTCGAACCGGACGTCCCGGGGGTCGGTCTCGACCCGCAGAAGTTCGAGACGCGGCTGTACCGCCGCGCCGACCCGCCGGGGGAGGACGGATGGCAGTTCTTCCGCGACAACCTCTGGCGGGGGAACATCGGCGACGAACGCTACTTTCGGACGTTGACGAGCGAAGCGTTGGGCGTGCCCGTGACGAGCGTCGAGTATCGTGCCTTCGAGACCGACGAGGAGTATTACGACGCGTTGAAGGCCGAAATCGCCGAGGATTTGGCGGCGTTCAAGGCGAATTCGGTGTCGGAAGTGATTTCGAAGTACCTCGGGAGTTCGGTCGAAGTCGAGCGTTAATCGACAGACCCTTTCCCGCGACGGACCGACCACCGACCATGAGCACGATTCGGGTCGTCTGGGGAACCGCGAGCGGACCGACGAGGATGTCGTCGTACGACGCCGCGCTGGCGGAGGCGAACGTTCACAACTACAACCTCGTTTCCGTTTCGTCGGTCATCCCCGCCGACACGCCGGTCGAAACGGTCGGGACCGCACCCGACCTCGGACCGGCCGGAAATCGGCTGACGGTGGTGGAGGCACGCGCGACGCGGGCCGGACCGGGGCACGTCTCGGCCGGATTGGGATGGACGGAGAGCGACGGCGCGGGACTGTTCTACGAGGCCGCCGGCGACACCGACGCGACGGAGATCGAAGACCGCGTCCGGGCGGGGTTGGACGCGGGCCGCGACCTGCGCGACTGGGATTTTTCGGGAGAAGAGACGAAAATCGTCACCACCGATGCCGAATCCGGAACGTACGTCACCGCCCTCGTCCTCGCGGTGTACGGCGAAAGCGAGCCGATTTGTTAGTTTCCGGGGACGACGGGTTTATACGGCACTCCCCCTTATCAAAGGGCAGTAGCCCGAATGAATGGAAATACTCCCTACGCTGGCACCCCCGACGTGACGCCGGCCGGCCAACAAGCGGCCGTCGATGTCGATGAACTTACTCCCGAGCAGCGGCGCCATCTACGGGACAGCGTTACGGATATCGCAACGCTGACTCGCAAGTACCTCCCCGAGGAGTACGTCATCGGTTCGCAGGTGACGAACAGCCTCACCGGTCCGCAGGCGTCCGTGTCGGTGCAACCTCCCGTCGGTCACATCGTCAGCGCCGGGTTCGAACCGGAAACGCACGAACTCGACGACGACGAACTCATCGACGCCGAAGAGCGCGACGAAGTCGCCCGCGGCCTCGCGGCCAGTGCCGCCCTGCAAGTCAAGCAAGCGATCGAGGACAAAATCACGCCGACCGCCCGCTAGGCGGCCGTTTCGACGGCGGTCGATTGAACATCGCGTCGGCGATGAAACTCGCCGAGACGATACTTGCGACGGTTATTCCGAGGTGAAACGGAATCGAGAGCGTCGCCGCCGCAACCAACCCGACGAGCAACACGGACGGCACGGCGAGCAGGACGAGGTCGTAGTACGAAACCGGCCAGCGGGCGATACGACTGTCGAATCGGCTTCTCACACGCACGATTCATCCCTCCGGGGGAAACTATTACCGCGAAAAACTAAAGCGTAACTCCCGCACCGTATCGCCCGCGTGGGTTTTACTTGCCCCAGAAGGGGTCGCGTTTGCGCTGTTTGTCGAGATACATCCGAAGCGCTTCGAGTTCGTCGCCGGGGATGTCGTCAGATAGCTCCTGTTCCAAAATTTTGGCGTGCTTTTCCGGGAGTTCGATCCACAACTCGTCGCCCTCGTCTATCTGCCGGCCGACCGTCGGGCCGTCGATGGCGACGCTGACGCGACTTCCCGCGCGTGCCTCGTCCACGTCCTCTCCCTGCTCCTGAATCCCTTTGATGGTGCCGACGCGCTTCGGTTCGTTCGCCTCGAACTTGGCGACGAAGGAGTTGTTCCGCACCGTGCCCGACATGACTTCGACGCCGACGACCGCCGGGTCGTTCTGTCGGAACACGTGGTCTTCGAGGATACGGAAACGGGCCGGTCGGGTGATGTTGTCGAGGACGGTCCGTTGCTGGGCGCGCTCCATCTCGTCCACGTACTCCTCGTACTCCTCGATGAGTTGGTAGATGACGTCGCTGTCGAACAGTCGAACGTCACGCTGTTCCGCCTCGTCCGCCGCGTCGGCGAGGACGTCCACGTTGAACGCCAGAATCGTCTCGTGCTTCCGTTCGTCCGCCGTGGTCGCAAAGCGGATGTCCCGCGGGGCCACGTCGCCGACCTCCGCACGCATGACCGGGATCTCTTCCTCTTCGAGCGTACTGACGATGGCTTCGAGGCTGCCGAGGGTGTCCGCCTTGACGACGATGCCCTCCTCTTGCGTACTGACCTCGACTTCCGCGAGTTCCGCTTGGACCTCCTCGACGACGTCCTCGATTTCGCGGTCGCGGACGACGCGGACGGGTGCCCCCGCCATGGCTTCGTCCAGATTCGGTGCCGCGATCTTCACCCCGGCCGCCGCCGCGATGGAATCGACCTTTTCGAACCGGTCCTCGGTCCGGATTTCGGCCAGCGGTCGCGGTTTCAACAGGGCGCGGACGTCCGTCACGATGGGTTCGTTCATGCCACCGACGACGATGGTCTCGTCGGTTCGGATGGTGCCGTCGTACAGCACCACGTCGAGGGTCGTCCCGAAGCCCTTCTCCTCCTTGACTTCGAGGACGGTTCCGGCACCCGGTCCGGCCACGTCTATCTCCATGTCCTCGCGCATGTAGCGCTGGGCCAATCCCATCAACACCGTGAGCACGTCGGGGACGCCTTCGCCCGTTTCCGCGCTGACGGGGACGACGCCGATGTTGTTCTGGAAGTTCTGCACACGCCAGTAGAGGTCCGCCGAAAAGCCCGCGTCGCTGAGTTCTCCGATGAGTTCGTACAGGCTGCTGTCGAGCGTCGAGCGCGCGCGGTCGCTTTGTGCGTCGTACGTTTGCTGGACCGGGGCGTCCATCTCGGGGTTCCATCCCGGCGTCGTGTCTATCTTGTTCGCGGCGACGATGAACGGCGTCTGTGACTGTTTGAGGATGTTGATGGCCTCCACCGTCTGCGGCTGAAAGCCGTCGTTTACGTCCACCACGAGGATGGCGATGTCCGCGAGCGCCCCGCCTCGTGAACGAAGGGTCGTAAACGAATGGTGACCCGGGGTATCGATGAAGAGTAGCCCCGGCAGGTCGAAGTCGTCCGGGTTGACCAGTTTCCCGGCGACTTTCGACACCACGTCGAGCGGCACGGCCGTCGCGCCGATGTGTTGTGTAATCGCTCCCGCCTCGCCCTCGATGACCGTCGAGCCGCGGATCTTGTCGAGCAGGCTGGTCTTGCCGTGGTCGACGTGACCGAGGACTGCGACGATGGGAGTCCTGAGGGATCGAGTTTCCGTTTCGTGTGTATCTGTGTCCGACATACCTACCACCCGGGAGAAGTTCTTATCACAGAACAGCCCCGCACGGCATTTAACTCCATCGCCACGCTCGTCCGGCCGTCCACCGATTCGCCGGACATTCCGTCGAAGCGGACGGCTACTCCCCGTGGAGTTTATGTAGTAGCGGTCGGTAATCACCTCGTATGCCGAGCATACTCGCGGAAAACCTCTCGGGAAAGGCCGTCATGGGTTCTGACGGTACGGAACTGGGAATGCTCTACAACATCACGATGAACCTGAAGACGGGGGGGCTATCGAGCCTCGTCGTCGAACCCGACGAACAGCTCGATACAGACACCGTCGACCTCGACACCAACGAAGACGGTCATTTCGAACTACCCGTAAACCGAGTGCAAGCGGTTAAAGACTACATCGTCGTTCAGCGGTAAATGTACGTTTTAGACTCCTCAGCCTTCATCAACGAGTATCACACCACCCAACAGACGGCGTCGATTCCGATGGTTCAGGACGAACTCGAAGGCGAACACGCCTTCCGATTCGACGCCATGGAGGGTTCGGGAATGCACATTCACATCCCCCGCGACGACGCCGTCGAGAAGGTGCAACGCGCGGCGGACCACACGGGCGATTTGGACGTGCTCTCGGATACTGACATCCGACTCGTCGCGTCCGCGTTCGAACTCGATGGAACCCTCGTCACGGACGATTACGCGATGCAGAACGTCGCCGACCGATTGGACGTGACCGTCGAGGTCATCGCGCAGGACGGTATCGAGGAACAGCTCGACTGGTCGTTCCAGTGTTCGGGCTGCGGTCGGGAGTTCGACGAGAACAAGGACCGGTGCCCCATCTGTGGCAGCCCGCTCTCGCGGAAGAACCCCAACTGACTGGACGAGCAGACAACGCGGTCCACGTTCGACAGAACTCAGCCGGCGAACTGGAGATACATCAACGCAAAGAGGATGGCGTCGAACGTCCCGTGAACGAGCGCTGACGCCGTGAGGTTCCCCGTCTTCAGGTACACCGTTCCGAGGACGAGCGAGAGGAAGAAGATGACGAGAAGCGTCCCCACCAGTTCGAGGAGCGTCGAACCCGTCGCGTAGGCGAGGACGTGGGCGAGCGCAAACACGATACTCGCGACGACGACGGCACCGTACTCCGAGAAAGAATCGTACAGCGACTTCTGAATGATGTTCCGATACAGCAGCTCCTCGCACGGCCCGATGACGAGCCACGAGAGCGGGATGAAAAGCAGTAGAATGGCCGGGTTGCCGTTTCGCGCCTGTTGCTCGACGCTGTGACTCGCCGTCCGGACGCCGAGTTGGGTCAGCAGGAACGACAGCAGAAACATCACGAGGAAGATTGCGACGATTCCCGCGGCGGTGTAGCCGAGGTCGCGTCGAGTCGGAATTTTGAAATCGAGGTAGGAGCGACCCAGTCCCCGCCCGGCAAGGAAAATGAGGGCGACGGTCCCCGTCCCGAGACCCAAGGAAACGACACTGAGACCGGATTGAACCATGGTTCCGACCTGATCACCGGCGAGAACGAGGAGGATCGACGCCCACACGGAGATGGCGAGGAGCCCCGAAAAACCGAGCGCGCCGCTTTGGAGCACTGCACGCACCATCTCGCCGAGCGATGTAGGGGCCGAAGACTCGCCGACGCCTGTCGCGGTACCGTCTTCCATGTCGAAACGATGCGCCCACGACGGTAAATGTTCTCCGACCGGTCAGTCGGTTCGACGGAAAAAGCCGAGACCCGACAGTCCGACGAGCGCGAGGAGGACGCCGAATCCCGGTTGCCCCTCGCTCTCGGTGCGTGCATCCGCCGCCTTTTCGAAGTCCGTGCTGGGGGTTCGAGTGGTGGTTTCGGTCGCTTTCGAAGTGCTCGCTTCGGACGTCTCCGACGCCACCGTCGTGGTCGCGGACGCCGTCGAATCGGTCGTCGTAGCTTCGGTCGTCGCGATATCGTTCGCCGACGTGTTCGACCGGGTTCGGAGAATCCCATCGACGGTGGCCAAGGCGTCGAGGTCCGTCGAATTGTTTCGTGGTAACCCGACGATCACGCCGAACTCCGTCCCCGGTTCGAAATCGGAGAAGTTGAACGCCGCGGCGAACTCGCCGTCGGAGGAAACCGCCACCGATTGGGACATGAAGAACTGATTCGTGGCGTGAATCTGCACTTCGAATTTCGTACCCGGGTCGAGCGTCGTGTTCCCGCGGATCGACTGGTCGCCCGCGGTTTCGAGAACGATGGGGGTCTCCTCGTGATAAATCGACACCGAGCTGTTGTTCGCGGTGGTCTCCTCGTGGTTGAGCGGGGTAGTACGCATCGCGCCGGATTCGTGTGATACCCACGCGGATGTCACGCCAGCAACGGCTGAGAGGAGAACGGCTATCACAACGACCATGCGAATCAAATGTCGCCTGTACATACTGAAAATGCGCCGTTCAGCGTCCGACGCAGTGGACATACGAGCGAAGTTCGTCGGTCGGTATATGCTTTGTGAACGGCGGTTATTCTACCGTAAGCGTCGATTTTTCTGCAACTTCGTCCGCTTCCTCGAAGTCGCCGCCACCGAGAAGGCCGCGAGCGGCACGTTTCCCCCACTCGACCGCCGGTTGGTCGAACGTCTCGACGCTGTACAGTTCGCCCGCGAGAACGCACGCGGCTTCGAAACAGTAACAGAGTTCGCCGAGTCCGTACTCGTCCACGCGCTCGATTTCGAGGCGGACGTTGGGCTGTCCCGACGCCGCGAGACTCGCTTCGGTCGCTTCGAACTCGGCCGAGAGGAGTTCCCCGAGACTACCGCCGCCGAGGTATTCGAGGCCGGAGAGGTCGGTTTCGGGAATCGAGCGGTCCTCCCGGTCGGTCGGCCGAACGAACGTCACCATCTTGTCGCTGGGACCGGCGCGGTACAGTTGGAGCTGTGAGTGCTGGTCCGTCGCGCCGAGCGCCCGCACCGGCGTCTGGCCCAGTCCGTCCTTGCCGAGGCTTTCGGCCCACAACTGCGCGAACCACTCCGCGAAGGTTTCGAGCGATTCCGCGTAGGGCATCATGGCGTTGATGCCCGCGCCGCGTTCGTCCAGCGCGTAGGTCACCGCACCGTAGGCGTAGGCGGGCGACTCGAACAGCGACCCCGAAAGTCGGTCGGCCTCGGCTTGCGCACCGTCGAGAACCGCGTCTATGTCGTGACCCTGAATCGCGGCACAGGCGAGGCCGACGGTCGAGAGCATCGAGAACCGACCCGGAACGCCGTCGGGGACGTCGAGCGCGGGCAGGTCGTGACGGTCGGCGAGGTTTCTGAGGTTCCCCTCCTCGCCCGTCGTGACGAACGTTCGGTCCGTCCAATCCACGTTCGCGTCCTCCATCGCGTCGCGGACGACGAGGAAGTTCGCCAGCGTCTCGGCCGTCGTTCCCGATCGCGAGACGACGTTGACCGCCGTGTCGGAGAGCGGGAGTCGGTCGAGGAGCGACGCGACGTGTTCGGGGTCCACGTTGTCGAGGAAGTAGGCGTCCACGTCGGATTCGAGTCCGTTCGCCAGCGTCGCCGCCCCGAGCGCGCTGCCGCCGATGCCGACGGTGAGCACCGCTTCGGCGTCGGCGAACGGTTCGACCGCGGTTCGGATTTCCTCTGCGTCGGTGGTTTGCGGGAGGTTCAGCGACGCGTAGCCGTGTTCGTCGTTCGCGCGGCCGGTTTCGATTCGCTCGTGGGCGTCGGAGACGCGTTCGTCCAATCGGGAGAGCGCGTCGCGTGAAACGCCGGGTGAGGCAACTGTGTCGAGAGCGTTGCCGAGGTCAACTCGCATACGAAACTCCGCATCCTCGGACGTAAAAAAGACACCTCCTTCGACGCGGTGAAAGATAGTTCTTGGATGGCAGGTCGGTTTTCCGTGGAGAGGAAATCTTCGACAAACGTCGTCGTTTCTCGAACTTTCACGACCGCTGGAATCGGCCGACGGCACAACCGCCAGAATCAGCAATCGAGACAACCACCGAAACCCGAATGTTCACAACAGCAAGGGAACAGCAACCGACGCAAACAACGGGAATCAGCAACCGACACAACCGACAAGTGTCAGCGATCGACGCAACCGCGGAGACCGGTATCATCTCCGGAAAATCGAAGATTTTCCGGGCCGACGACTGAACGGAGCATAGCGAAGTGAAGGAGGAGCGCTTTTGGTCCAGATTTTTATCGAGGGTCGCTCCGCGACCCTCGCAATAAAAAGGTGGGTTCTAGTACGCGTACCGCAGATTCGGCACCGTCGACTGGTCGCCCGCCTCCATCGTTTCGAGCGCGCCATCGAAGTCGTCCATGGTCACTTCGGTCCGTCCGTCGCGGATGGCGAACATGCCGGATTCGGTCGTCAGGCTCTCTATCTCCGCACCGCTGAAGTCCTCCGTCGCCCGGGAGAGTCGGTCGAAATCCACGTCGTCGTCGAGGTTCATACCGTCCGTGTGGATTTCGAGGATGCGACGGCGACCCTCCGCGGTCGGGTTCGGGACTTCGATGAGGCGGTCGAAGCGACCGGGGCGCAGGATGGCGCTGTCGAGCATGTCGAAGCGGTTGGTCGCGGCGATGATGCGGATGTTGCCACGGTCCTCGAAGCCGTCCATCTCCGAGAGGAGTTGCATCATCGTCCGCTGGACCTCCGCGTCACCGGAGGTCTTCGAGTCGGTGCGTTTCGACGCCACGGCGTCGATTTCGTCGATGAAGATGACGGCGGGTTCACGCTCCGCCGCGAGGGAGAACAGGTCGCGGACGAGTTTCGCGCCCTCGCCGATGAACTTCTGGACGAGTTCGGACCCGGCCATCTTGATGAACGTCGCGTCGGTTTCGTTGGCGACGGCTTTCGCCAGCATCGTCTTTCCGGTCCCCGGCGGGCCGTAGAGGAGGACGCCACTCGGCGGTTCGATACCGGCCTCCTCGAACTGCTCGGGGTTGACGAGGGGTTCCTCGACCGCTTCCCGAACCTCCCGAATCTGGTCGTCGATGCCGCCGATGTCCCCGTAAGTGACGGCCGGGGACGCATCGACTTCCATCGCCTGCGCTCGGGCGTCCTTTTCGGTGTCCAACAACCGCTGGATGGTGAACGAATCGTTGACCGCGACGCGGTCACCCGCCTCGATGTCTTCCCGGAGTTGGACCGCCATGTCGGTCAGCACCTCCTGGTTGTTCCCGTGCTGTTTGATGATGACGCCGTCCTCGGTCACGTCCTCGACGGTTGCGACGTACAGCGAGGTCGTCTTCAGCATCTCGTTCTCGCGCTGGAGTTTGTCGACCTCCTCCGCGAGGTCCTCCCGCCGGTCGGCCGCCGCATCGACGCGCTCACCGAGTTTGTCGTTGACCTTCGTGATATCCGTGAAATGCTCTTGGAGCGCCGACAGGCGCTCTTCGTCGGACATCTCCGGGTCCAATTCGAGCGTCGGTCTGTCTGGGACGGATGGACTGCGTGACATTTCTTGTTCAAGCGTATGGCGCCACATTAAAAGTGCCTTTGGGTCGCGGGTGGACTCGGAAGGTCGGTATCGGTCGACTATCGACGCTCACTCTCGGGGTTTCACGCGTAATACGGAGCAGAGATGACGCGAAACGTACGGAACCGTCCCTCTCAGAGCAGCGCTTCCATCTCGTCCAACTGCTCCCCATACACGTCGAGTGCGCGCTGAATCGGTTCCGGCGAACTCATATCGACGCCGGCACCGCGAAGGAGTTCGAGGGGATACTCGCGCGACCCGTTGCTGAGGAAGTCGAGGTACCGCTCGGCGGCGGGTTCGCCCTCCTTCAGAATCTTGTCGGCCAGTGCGACGGCGGCGCTGATTCCCGTGCTGTACTGGTAGACGTAGTAGGCGCGGTAGAAGTGGGGAATACGCATCCACTCGCGCTCGATTCGCTCGTCGACGGCGGCGGGTTCGTAGAACTCGCGTTTCAGGTCGCCGTAAATCCCGTCCAACCTGTCGGGGGTGAGCGCCTCGTTGTTCTCCGCGACTTGGTGGGCGCGATACTCGAAGTCCGCGAACAGCGTCTGCCGGTACAGGGTCGAACGGAACCGTTCGAGGTACTCGTTGAGGACGTGGCGGCGGAAATCGGGGTCCTCGACGGTTTCGAGCAGGTGATGGGTCAACAGCGCCTCGTTGACGGTACTCGCCACTTCGGCGACGAATATCTCGTACCCGCTGTAGGCGTAGGGTTGCGTCTCGCTCGTCAACTGCGAGTGCAGCGAGTGGCCGAGTTCGTGGGCCAACGTGTACATCGACGCGATGTCGTCCTGATAGTTCATCAGGATGAACGGCTGGGTGTCGTAGGTCCCGCCGCTGTAGGCACCGCTTCGCTTGTCCTGTGATTCGTACACGTCGATCCATCGGGACTCGATTCCCTCCGCGACGCGCGACTGGTAATCCTCGCCGAGTGCGCCCACCGCGTCCACGACGTACTCGACCGCCAGGTCGTAGTCGAGGTCCGGGCTTTCGGTGTCGGTCATCGGCATGTAGACGTCCCACATCCGGAGTTCGTCCACGTCGAGGCTTCGGCGCTTGAGTTCCGCGTGACGGTGGAGTTTGTCGAGGTTGTCCCGAACGGTGTCGAGGAGGTTGTCGTACACCTCGACGGGGACGTTCGGCCCGTCGAGCGCCGCCTCCCGTGCCGTGTCGTAGTTCCGGGCACGGGCGTACTTCACGTCGGCCTTGACGCTGTTCTTGTACGCCGCGCCGACGGCGTTTCGGACGTCGCTCCACTCGTCGAAGTAGCCCTCGTACACCGTCCGGCGGAACTCGCGGTCGGGGTTCTTGAGGAGGTTGACGAAGTTGCTCTGGGTGATTTCCACCGACTCCCCGTCGGGGTCTTCGACCGTCGGGAACGTCATGTCGGCGTTCGAGAGCATGCTGTAGATGTCGTTCGGCGCGCCCGTGACCTCTCCGAACTCCGCGAGGAGGTTCTCGATTTCCGCGGAACGGGTGTGTTCTTTCATCCGAATCACGTCGTCCAAGGCGTGTTCGTACGTCTCCAACCCGTCCGTCTCGGCTATCATCCGGTCGAGTTCGTCGCGGTCCAACGACTGGATTTCGGGTTCGACGAAACTCGTCGCGCTCCCGGCGCGCGATGCGAGGGACTGGGCGCGCGTGGCGAGCGCCTGATACTCCTGATCGGACGTGTCCTCGTCGCTCCGCATTCGGGCGTAGGAGGCGACCATGGACACCTCGCGTCCGAGTTCGTCCGAGAGTTGAAGCACGGTGAGTAGCGTTTCGCCGTCGTCCGTCACCTGACCCTCGTATTTCTCCAACTCGCCGAGGCGCTCCTCCACGTCCTCGTACGCCTCCTCCCACTCCTCGTCGGTCGCGTATATGCTCTCCAAATCCCACTTGTATTTGGCGTCGATATTGCTCCGTTCGGGAACAGAACTCATACCATACGTAGAACCACCCTGCCCGTAAACGTTGATATTCCGGTAGCAGGAATTCCGCCAAAAAGAGGTTTTTAACGGATGACGACGCATGGCCTGTATGTCCGAGGAGATATGCGGCGCGCTCGGAGAGATGTGGCAGGACGACTATCCGTGGGAATTTCTGACGAAACTGACGGAGCTCGAAAACAGGATGGGCGGCCATCCCGGCGAGCGGCGGGCGGCGGAGTTGGTGGTGGAGGGGTTCGAACGGGCCGGAGCGCGGAACGCCCACCTCGAACCGTTCGACATGGACTGTTGGAGTCGCGGGTCCGCGGAACTCGCCCTGACGGACCCCGTCGAACGGTCGTTCGAGACCATTGCGCTCCCGTATTCGATCGCGGGGGACGTCCGGGGGGAACTGGTGGACGTGGGTCACGGGATGCCGGACGAGATAGACGGAAAGGACGTGGCCGGAAAGATAGCCATCGCCAGCACGACGACCCCGGAGGGCAGCAGGTTCATCCACCGGATGGAGAAGTTCGGCTACGCCGCCGCCGCGGGTGCGGAGGGGTTCATCTTCCACAACCACGTTCCGGGTCAGCTACCGCCGACCGGTTCGCTCACGTTCGGCGACGAGGCCGCGCTTCCCGCCGTCGGCGTCAGCAAGGAGTCCGGCGCGTGGTTGACCGAATACGCGGAGAAGGACGCGACGGCGCGGTTGATAGTGGACGCCCAAACCGAACCGGGAACGAGTCACAACGCCGTCGCGGAAATCGGCCCGGAGACGGACGAGGAAGTGGTCGTCGTCGCGCACTTGGACGCACACGACATCGCGGAGGGTGCCCTCGACAACGGGTGTGGAATCACCGTGGTCGTCGCGATGGCGCACCTGCTTTCGAAGGCGGACCTCGACGCCCGCGTCCGGGTCGTGGGCGTCGGCTGTGAGGAAATCGGCCTGTTGGGTGCCGAAGCGCTGGTCGAGTCGCTCGACACGGACCGGGTCAAAGCGGTCGTGAACGTCGACGGCGCGGGACGGTTCCGCGACATGCGGGCGTACCTCCACGGTTCTGAGACGATGTGTTCGGTCGTCGAAACCGTCTCCGAGGAGTCGAATCAGCCGATTCTGCTTCAGGAGGGCGTCCACCCGTTCAGCGACCACTGGCCGTTCCTAAAGGCGGGCGTCCCGGCGCTGCAACTGCACAGCGAACCGGACAGCAGCGCGCCCGGAGAACGCGGCCGAGGATGGGGTCACACCCACGCCGACACGCGGGACAAGGTGGACGACCGGAACCTCCGCGAACACGCCATGCTGGCGGCGCTTCTCGTCCGCGAGGTGGCCGCCCGCGAAGATATTCCGCGACCGAAACCCGAGGACCTCGTGGAAAACCTTCGCGAACAGGAGTACGAAGAAGGAATGCGAGCGGCGGGTGTCTGGCCGGAGGACTGGAACTAAGCCAAGCGTCTGACTTCGCGCCAAACGATTTCTTCGACGAGTTTTCCGGCCCCGCGAACGACGAGGTAGACGCCGATGACGAGCGAGGCAAGCGCGAACACGGCATACAGAATTATTCCGAGGAAACCGAAAGCGCTCGCGGCGATACCGCCGAGGACCTGTCCGACGGAGATGGCAACGACGCCGAGAACGACGTCTATCGTTACGTCCCACAAAAGTTCATCGTCAACCATGGACGCGAAAAAGTGAGGAACCGGGATAAAATTATTCCACGCCGAGGCGGATGTCGCGTGCCACGCGGCTTCTGCTTCGGCGTTCGACCGCGAGGTCCCCGAACACGTCGCGGAGGGTTTTCACCGCCGCGCCGTCCACCGAGAACTCACAGTCGTACTCGACGTGGGAGAGATAGAGCGGATGTGCGGGTGCACAGGGAACGCCTTCATTTCCGTCGAGGGAGTCCGGCGCGAGGACGGAATCGATTTTCGACATCTCGGCGTCACCGGTCGCGATGGAGTGAATCAGCGAGACGACTCGGCGGACGAGGTTTCTGGCGAACCCACCCGCGGAGAGCGTGAAGACGAGGTAATCGCCGTCCCGAACGACCTGAACGTCGAGGTCCCGGACCGTCCCGTCCGTGTCCGACGTCAGGTTGTGAAAGTCGTGTTCGCCCGACAGTCGCTCGGATGCGTCCTTCGCCAATCCGAGGTTCACACGCGGCGCATAGCAGTGATAGACGTACTCCCGATAGTAGACGTCGTGGGTCGCGTGGAACGCGGGAACGACGTCCGTACTTGCCCACGCGCGAATTTCGCCCGGGAGTTCGCTGTTGAACGCTGACGGCGTGAGCCAATCGGGACATTCGAACGCGACCGTCTGTGCGAGAGCGGACACCCCCGAATCCGTCCGACCGGCGGCGGCATACCCGTCCGGGACGGTGTCGGTGACACCGAGTGCACGAAGCGACTCGAACATCGCATCTTCGACCGTCGGAACGTCCGGCTGTCGTTGAAATCCGTAGAACGGACGACCATCATAGGCGATTCGAAAGGCACGCATCGACATTCGATACAGAAGCCGAGGGTATAGTTCGTCGGTTGTTACCGTGTCCGCACGCGTCCGTTGAGAAACCGTCACGAAAAACAGGGCCGACGTTCGAGGACGGTATCGGTGGGATATGGTCGGATTCGGGAGTTACGGTCGCTCGGTGAATCCAGTAACGTAGGTCTGTTCGTGAGCAGGGAACACCTCGTCCACGGTTTGCGCGCCGTGCTCGCGGGCGAGAAGCGTTCGGAGTTCGGCCTCGTAGTCCGCCTTCCGAATCTCGTCGCTCGGCCCGGACTCCACATCGAGCGTCGCCGCGACGAGGCGGTCGACCGCCCCGCGACCGAACCCGGAAAGCGGAACGATGTAGTCGATGTCGTGTCGGTCTTCGAGGCTCTGGGCCTGTGCGCGCGAGACGCTCGGAACGCGGTCGTCGCGTCGAGTGCCGTCCGCGATGGCGTCGAAGCCCATCGACGCGACGGCTTCCAACGCGTGGAGGTGCACGTGCTGGATGCCGTTTCGTGGGTAGCCGTCCTCGACCATGCGTTCGACCGCCGTCGCCGCGGCGTCGCCGTCGAGTTCGACCGTCTCGAAGTCGAATCCCGTCGTCTCGGCGGTGTCGCGGGCGTTTTTCCAATCGTCCGTCACGCCGAAATGGGCGGTGACGAGGGTGACGTCGTAGAAGTCGTCGAGCAAGAGGGCGGCGAGCGTCGAATCCTTGCCGCCGCTGTAGAGGAGTCCGAGGTCCATCTCAGCGGCGCTTGATGTTGAAGCTCTTCTTGTCGGGTTTCAGTTCGCGGAGCAACTCCTTCATCTTCGCGTCGTCTATTTTACCGTTGATTCGGCCGCTCTGTGCGATGGCGAGTATCTGCTGTTCGACCTGGTCCGCGAACTGCGGTTTGCTCATTCGAACGGAGTTCAGTCGCTTTCGCGCGCCGTCGGTCAGGTACTGGCGAAGGAGCGCTTGTTTCTGCGCGTCCGCCTGTTGCTGGGCCTGCTGTTGGGCTTCCTCCTGCTGTTGTTGGTCCTGTAGCTCCTCCATCTTCTGTTTCCGAAGCTCTTCGAGTCGGTCGTCGTCGGGACTTCCACTCATACCTTATCGGTTGTTTACCGCGCACGACCAAAAACAATTACGGAGGCGGTCGTTCCGCGAGGAACACGGGTGATGTGTCTCGAACAGTCGAATACGGGAGACTATCGGGGAGAGAATAGCCGAAAAGACTGCGGTCGGTTTACGCGTAGCGTTCGAGTTCCGGACGGTCGAGGTCCGAGAGGACTTCGCCGGCCGTGTCGTCCAGGAAGCTGCGACCCTCGGCCGTGATTTCGCGGCCGCGGTGTTCGTTGGACTGGATGAGATCTTCCTCTTCGAGTTGCTGGAGGATGGCGCGGATGACCTTCTTGCTGCCGTCGGAACGATGGGCCGGTGCGACGGCGTAGCGGTTCGAACCGCTCTTGCTGCCACCGTACTCGGTCGAGAGGCGTTCGACACCGATCGGGCCGTTCATGGCGACCTTTCGGAGGAGGCTTCCCGCACGGACGTACCAGAAGTTCTCCTGTTCGGGCGGGAGTTCGCGCTGTGCGCCCGTCTTCGTGAATTCGGCCCAGTCAGGTCGGTCGAATCGATCCTCGAGTTTGTCGGCGAGCGCGTCGATAAGCGCATCCGCCGGAACGTCGTAGAGCGTCGTCATACGACAGATTTCCGTGCGGCGGCGTTTAAAGCCATCGTTACGGAGTTCGACGGGGGCGAGCGTTTCCCGTCAATCGCTGTTGATGCTGCCGGTTTTGGCGTTGTCAGCCTCCAACATCGCGGTCGTGGAGCCGCCGATGAGGACCGGGAGGAAGTACGTCGCACCGCGGTGGATGATGGCCGCCGCGCTGGCCGTCGGTACCGAAACGCCGGCCATCGGAACGAGCAGGAGGACCAGCGCGGCGTCCACGCCACCGAGACCGCCGGGAAGCGGCGCGATACTGGCCATGCTACCGATGGGAACGACGAACAACACCGCGGCGAACGGGACGGTGTAGCCGAGCGCGTAGAACGATAGCCACAGCGACACCGACGAGAGGAGCCATCCGAGCGCGGAGAAGAAGACCGAGAGCAACAGTCCGCGGCGGTCCCCGGCGATGCGTTCGATGGCATCGAAGAATCCGCGGAGTCGATGGATCACCGCTGGCTTCGTCGGCGGGGAGAGCCGCGGGATAAATCGGGCGAGAGCACCGGCTACGCGCACAACGTTGTTCGCGATAGCGAACTCGACCTTGGTCCTGTTTCGCCATCCGAAGACGGCGGCGGCGGGAACCACGACGGCGATCGCGACGATGGCGAGCGCTATCATCACCACCGTGTCGCCGAGCGTGAGCACCGTCGCGTAGTAGGCGACGCCGACGAGCGCGAACGAAATGGAGGGCACGAAGTTGATGGAGTCCACGCTCGCGATGGCCCCGAGGCTGGACTCGTAGTCGGCCTTCGTCGTCCGTGAGATGAGGAGGGCGGCGAACGGTTCGCCGCCCGCCTGTCCGAACGGGGTTACGTTGTTGGCGAACGTCGCACCCGAATAGAGGAAGAACGCTCGGATGACGGAGATTCGAATCCCGAGAACGCGGAGAACGGTACGGAGCGACATCGACCACGCGAAGAGCCATCCGAGGGCGACGACGGCGACGACGGCGACGACGCGACCGTCTGCCATCGACAGCGTCGCCGTCACCTCGTCGATACCGGCGAGCGAAAAGATGAGGACGAGAACGGCAAGCGCGGCTACGAAGCCGACGAGTATCGTCCGCACGTCGCCCAAGTCGAGACGCATCTACTTTCCAATATCGTGGGGGTGGCTTGAAGCCAGCGAAGACCGTTCGTCTTTTTCCCCACCGTGAGAGAAGCACGGGTATGGACGAACGGGCCGCGCTCCGTCTGTTGGCGGGAGAACTCGACCACGCGGGTGACGACGCGGCGGTCATCGACGGACACGTACTGACGACGGACATGCTACACGAGACGACCGACTTCCCCCGAGGAACGACCCGGTACACCGCCGGCTGGCGGTCGGTCGGTGCCTCCCTGTCGGACGTCGCCGCGATGGGAGCGGACGCCGTCGCGGGCGTCGCCGTCTACGCCGCGCCGACGTTCGAACCGGACGACCTCGAATCGTTCGTCGCGGGCGCGCGGGACGTGTGTGAGTCGGTCGGCGCGCGGTACGTCGGCGGCGATTTGGACACGTTCGAAGAGTTCACGGCTTCGACGACGGTTCTCGGAAAAACGGACGACCCGGTGCTGCGTTCGGGTGCGAACCCCGGTGACGTGCTCTGTGTGACCGGAACGCTCGGCCGAAGCGGGGCCGCGCTCCGCCTGTTCGAAACGGGCGAGACGGAACGGGCCAACGAACTGTTCCGGTTCGAACCGCGGGTCGGTGCGGGACTGGCGCTCGCGCCGTTTGCGACGGCGATGATGGATTCGAGCGACGGCCTCGCGCGGTCGGTCCACCAACTCGCGGAGGCGAGCGAGTGCGGGTTCGAACTCGACGGCGAGTCGATTCCCGTCGCGGAGAGCGTCGGTGAAGTCGCGGACGGTGCGGAGGAAGAGCGGGACCTGAGCCTCTTTTTCGGCGAGGACTTCGAACTCGTGTTCACCGTTCCGGAGGACGAGGTAGGGGACGCACGGGACGCATCACCCACGCCGATCTCCGTCGTCGGGGGCGTGACGGAGGAAGGTGACGATTCGGAGGCCACCGTCACCATCGACGGTGAACCGCTCCCCGACCGCGGCTACACGCACGGGAAAGACGGTCAGTAGTCGGTAAACGTGGATAACGGAGAGATAGATAGGCGGCGAACGATCGACGGTTACGGAATTATCTTGATCGGCGTCGGCGTGAAACAGAGGATGCCGAGGGCGAACGTGAGGAGTCCGAGGAGTTTCCGCCGCGTGTCGAGGGCGTTGTCGTCGATGGGCGTCGCCGGACCGACGTAGGCGAAGAACATCGAGAGGAATCCCCAGATGACCCACAACACGGTCGCGTTGCTCACGTCGAGGACGTAGAAGACGTACGCCGCGAGGCCGAACAGGACCGCGGGAACGAGCGCGGCGATGCTCTCCTGTCGTTCGCCGATCATCGCGCGGACGATGTGCCCGCCGTCGAGTTGGCCGACCGGGATGAGGTTGAGGAAGGTGACGAACATGCCGACCCACCCGCCGATGACGACGGGGTTGACCGATTTCGCCGGGTCGTCGTAGGTGAGCGGTTGGCCCATCACGGCGGCGATACCCTTCAGGAGGGGCGGGTAGCCGAACTGCACTTCCATGGTGTTCGCGCTGTGCAGTACCGAATCGGGAACCGTTACCGGGTCGAGCGTCAACCCGATTGCGGTAACGATGACGGTTGCGACCAGCCCAGCGAGCGGTCCGGAGACGCCGATATCGAAGAGCGCTTCGCGGTCCGGCATCTGGCCTTTCATCCGAATGACGGCACCCATCGTCCCGATGAGGGTCGGCATCGGGATGAAGTAGGGAAGCGTCGCGTCCACGCCGTGGTAGCGACTCATGATGTAGTGACCGAACTCGTGGGTTCCGAGTACCCCCAGTACGGCGAACGCGAACGGCCACGCCGCCGCGACTGCCCCGACCGGATTCGAAACGGGGTCGACGTGGTACCACAGCGCCCCAGCCCACAGCGTCGAGAGAACGGTGGCGAGGAACAGGAGGACGTTTTTCCACGGAACACCGTCCGGGCCGAGGCGAATCGGTTCGGCGACGAGAACGTACTCCCCCATTCGCGTCGAAAGCGAGACTTCATACCCCTGTTCCCTGAAGAGCGGCCAAATGGTCTGCATCAGTCGCTCTTGGGTGACGAGCGGTTCCCCGTAATAGACCAACTGCTCGCCATCAGTTCGAACGTCGTACACTCGAAACACCGAGCGCAACCGTTCTAGCGAGGGCCCTGCGTCGGGCGGCTCCGTTGAAGCCATTCGCTCGTACTACGGAACGAACGGCTATAAACCCTTAGACGACGGCACCGGACTGGAGTATGGCGATAAGAAGCGTCAGGACTGGAACGCTCACGAGCGTGCTCACGAAGATGGCGGTACTCACGTACTCCGGGGCGGACAATCCGACGCCCGAACTGCGGTCGTACTCGATACTGAGGATGAGCGGCGTCACGGCGGCGGGCATCGCGCATTCGAGGATGAAGACGCGTGCGACGGTGAGGTCTTCGAACCCGAGGAGGAAGACGACGCCGACAGCGAGAACGGGTGCCACGACGAGTTTCAGTGCGTTCGAGACGCCGACGCGGGTGACGGCCGCCCCGGAATCGGTGTTCGCCAACTGAATCCCGAGCATGAGCAACATGATGGGGATGGCGGCGTTTCCTGTCAGTTCCAACGTACTCATCATCGCGGAATCGGGGGATGGGACCATACCGAGGAATCGGACGAGTCCGGCGGCGAGAACGGCGTAGACGAGCGGCAATTTGAACACTTCCCGGACGGCGGCGAGGTTCGACGTTTCGTCGCCCCGCGAAGCGATGTAGACGCCCAGCGTGTAGGTCAACACCGACTGGGCAGCGATGTAGAGGATGGCGGTACTTCGCCCGACGTCGTCGAAGGCGAACTGCGAGAGCGGAATCCCGTAATTGCCCGCGTTGGGAAACGTACTCGACAGGACGAGCGCGCCGAGGACGGGTTCCGACTCGCCGAGGGCACGCCCGACGAGTTCGGCGACGGCGGCCATCCCGAGGGTGAAGGCGAGAACGCCGGCGGCGAGCGTGACCACGGTTTCCCCGCCGAGCGAGGAGGTGGTCAGACTGTGAAACACTAACGAAGGCGTCAGCACGTAAATCGTGACGGTTCCGAGCACACTGACTTCGATGTCACGGACGGTTCCGAGGAGAAAACCGACGGCGGCGACTGCGAGAACGGGCAGAACGGCGGACGTGAGAGCGGAGACGAGTGACACTGGTCGAACGAACCCATCGAAGGACTACAAAGGCGTCGAAGGAGGAAAATAGGGCGAGGGAGAGGGGTGGAGAGGGGGACTGTGGGGGATTGAGGTGAGGGGACGAGGGGAGTGGAAGGGGCTGTGAGGGGGACCAGTTCGGATGTGAACCGGGCGGCGCGGTCGTTTTCAGGGAAGACGTGGCAGGTTGTATTCGGGTGCTCCGAGGGGTTCGGAGGAGCGGAGGTCGGGTCGTGGTGGGGATGTGACCGTGGTGTGAACGGTGTGGCTGTGGTGCGGGGGTTGTGGGACGTGGTGGAGGTGTGGGAGCGGGGTGGGATTCAGGGCGTGGAGTTCGGGAAGCTGTCGGGGAGTTCGGTTGCACACGGGGACCCGTGAGCCGAAGTTACGCGGGAGCGATGCGCCACGTGGTCGCACTCGTGTACGACCACTTCTCGACTTCGAGTTCGGCACAGTCGGTCAGTTTGACCATCAGCGCGCCGATCTCCTTGGAGGAGAGACCGACTTCGTCGGCGATGAACTTGCTCTTGAAGTAGAGTTCGCCATCGCTCGCTTTCTCGCAGAGGTACTGCTTGAGGCGGGCTTCCTTGGATTCCGGTTCAGGGCTTTCGGCGGCGGCGTGGGTGGTAGCGCTCATATGCTGACTCCGGTTTCACCATGGAACGGGGATATGTTATAAAGGAAGGAAGCTTAGGGTAGTTTCGGGAATCTTCAGCTGAATTGAATGCAAATCGGCGTGAAAGCGGGTAAAAGGGATATTTTACGAACTACTTTGAGAGCCTCTAACCGTTTAAAATGCCTTTTGGTATTTTATTTCATCGAAAATTGGTTGCTAGCCGATATCGACAGAAAATGTCAGTTAAAATAACAAATGTGGGCGTTATCGCTCGTGAACCCAGAACTGTTCGTCGAGCGTCACCTCCTTCTTGAATATCGGCACTTCCGCCTTCAACCGGTCGATGCCGTCCTCGACGGTTCGAAACGCCTCCGCGCGGTGCCCGGCGAGGACGACGACGAAGACGATGTCCTCACCGTAGTCGATTCGACCCGTTCGATGGTGCATGAGGACGGTGAAAACGCCGTCGCGCGCTTCGAGGTCCGCTCGAATGGCGTTCATCTTCTCGTCGGCGACGCCCTCGTACATCTCGAAATCGAGGAATTCGGTCGGCGTGTCGTCGTCCGAATCCCTCGCCCTGACGCGGCCCGTGAACGTGGCGATCGCACCCGAGCGCTCCGCCGCCGGGTCGCGTTTCACCCGTGCGACGAGCGATTCGAGCGTTTCGTGGGGCTCGATCGTTCCGAGTTGGGTGACGACCTCCTCGACGTCGAGGGCGTCGGCACTGTCCACTCGGACGAGGGGCGTCCCGGCGTGGTCCGAATCGCCGACCACGACGCACGGCAGGTCGGCGGAGGGAAATCCGGAGACGACGGCGTATTCGTGCGTCGGCGCGAGCCTATCGAGAACGTCGTTCAGGGGAACGTCGGCCAAGGAGTCGTTCTTTCCGCGTGCGCACCACCCGTCGGGACCGAGTTCGAACGCGGTTTCGGCGGTCGAACCGCTCGGCACCTCGGAGCCACCGGGGCCGCGGGAGTCGTGCGATTCACGTCGGACGGTCCCCACCGTTCCCCGCTCGTCGAACCGGTCGGCGAGTCGGTCGGCAACGGCGTCCGCCCCGTCGCCGACGACACCAACTACCTTCATGAACGTACAGGCGGGAGCGAGTCGCTTTTAGCCTTCGGTCGGAAGTTGAGAACGCTTAAGGCCGCGTCCGGGTTAGACGGCGATAGCATGAAGGTGGTCGTTTCTATCGGCGGTAGCGTGCTCGCGCCGGACTTAGAGTCTCAACGGGTGCGTGGACACGCCGAAGTTATCGAATCGCTCGCAACGGAGGGGTGTACCATCGGCGCGGTCGTCGGCGGCGGCGGCGTCGCGCGGGAGTACATCGGAACCGCGCGAAACCTCGGCGCGAACGAGATTGAACTGGACGATATCGGTATCGACGTGACGCGACTCAACGCGCGATTGCTCATCGCCGCCCTCGGTGAGCAGGCTGCCCCGAGTCCGGCGGAAACGTACGAGAAGGCGGGAACCGCGATGCACCGCGGCGACATCGCCGTCATGGGCGGCGTGATGCCCGGACAGACGACGGACGCCGTGAGCGCCGCGCTGGCGGAGTACACGAACGCGGACCTCCTCGTGTACGCCACGAGCGTGAACGGCGTGTACAGCGACGACCCGAACGAAGTCGCGGACGCGACCAAGTACGACGAACTCTCGGCGAGCGAACTCGTGGACGTCATCGCCGACCTCGAAATGACCGCGGGCAGTTCCGCGCCGGTGGATCTGCTGGCCGCGAAACTCATCGGGCGTTCGGGCGTCAGAACCATCGTTCTCGACGGGACGGAACCGGAGCGAATCGCCGATGCGGTCCTCAACGGGGAACACAGCGGAACGGACATCATCCCCGAGGGGGCGGCCGACGAGATGACCTACTGGGTACAAAAATGAGCGCCGGGACGGCACCGACCGACGAACGCGAGGACGGGAACGAGGGGACCCATCACGTCTTCTGGGCCGACGAGGTGGCCGACCGAATCGAGGCGCGAAACCCCGACGACCCCATCGTCATCAAAGGCGGAATATCGCCGTCCGGCGTTCCCCACCTCGGCAACGTTAACGAAATCATGCGCGGTTACTTCGTCGCCGAGGTGCTTCGCGACAGGGGTCACGACGTTCGACAGGTGTTCACCGCCGACGACCGGGACCCGCTCCGAAAGCTTCCCCGAAAACTCGCGGATTTGGACGGCAACATCGTCGAGTTGGGCGACGTGAACGCCGGAGCGCTCGGGCGCAATCTCGGAAAACCCTACACCGACATCCCGGACCCGTTCGACTGCTGTGACTCCTACGGCGAACACTTCTCGAACCTCATCCAGCAGAGCGCGGACCTGTTGGGCGTCCCCATCGACGTGGTGTCGAACACCGAGATGTACAAATCCGGCGAACTGGAGGACGTGACCCGCGATCTCCTCGAAAATTCGGAGAAAGCACGCGAGGTCCTCGCGGAGTATCAGGACAAGGTGGACGGGGAGTACATCCCCTTCAACCCCATCTGCGAGGAGTGCGGCAAGGTGACGGAGACGGTGACGGAGTTCGACGTTGACGCGGGCACCGTCGAGTACGTCTGCACCGACCTGAAGGCGGGCGACAACGTCATCGACGGCTGTGGACACGAAGGCACGGCGACGCTGCGCGACGGGAAACTCCCGTGGCGCTTCGAGTGGCCCGCCCAGTGGAAGACGCTCGGCGTGGACTTCGAACCGTTCGGCAAGGACCACGCGGAAGGGTCGTGGCCTAGCGGCGAGGACATCGCCCGGAACGTGATGGACTTCGAACCCCCGGTTCCGATGACCTACGAGTGGTTCACGCTCAACGGCAGACCGTTTTCCTCCTCGGAAGGGAACATCGTCCTCGTCGCCGAGGTGTTGGAACTCCTCGAACCCGAGGTGCTGCGCTACTTCTTTACCAAGGATCCGAGCAAGGCACGCGACTTCGACATCGACCGCCTCGACCTGCTCGTGGACGAGTTCGACCGCTTCGAACGGATTTACTTCGGCGAGGAGGACGCCGACGAGCGCGAACGGGCGCTCGCCGAGCGGGTGTATCCGATGGTCGTGGCCGAACCGCGGGAGGAGCGGATACGGATTCCATACACGTTCGCCGCGATTCTCGGAATGACGGACGACCCCGAACTCCGCGAGGAAATCGCCCGACGGGAAGGACACATCCCCGACGACGCACCCGAATGGGCCGTCGAAGCCGCCCTCGCGCGTGTCGAGCGCGCGGAGGCGTGGGCGAAGCGCACGAGCAACGAGTACGACTACGACCTGAAGCGAACCGAACTGCCGGACGTGGAACTCGACGGCGAGACGGATGCAGCGCTGACGGAACTCGCCGATTTCATCGAGGCGGGCCACGACGGCGAGGAGATTCAGGGCGAAATCTACGAGACGGCAAAGCGCCACGACATCGACATCGGCGACTTCTTCGGCGTCGGCTATCAGCTCTTTTTCGACGAGGAACAGGGACCGAAACTCGGTCCGTTCCTCTCGAACCTGGACGAGGAGTTCGTTCTGCGGCGTCTGCGACGCGAGGGCTGACCGCCAATAGAACTAAGTTACTTGGCAGGTAGTTCCTTATTACGTCCATCTAGCAAGGACATAACAAAGTACCTCCCAGTAGTACGGAAGGACGTACAGTCGGATTGGCGATCGATTACGTCAACGACTAAGCCGAAATAATATCATGGCCCTGATAGAACTCAATCTCGAGAAGCCAGCGTTGAAGCGAACCGAACTCGTCAAGGAATCCGAAGTCGAGACGGCGGAGGAACCCGAGGCGGAAACCGAAGCGGCGGACGCGGACGTCGAAGAAACGGAAGCCGAGGAGACGAAGGGACGCGGCAAAGCCCGCACCTTCGCCCGCCGTGCTGCAGTCCTCGGCGGCACCGCCGCCGGTCTCGCCGCGGCCCGAAAGCTCCAGCAGAAACGGAGCGGCAAGGGCGAAGAAGAGCAGGAATTCGAAGAAGACTGGCAGACCGCGGAATAGCGGACCGCGTTTCGCAGTTTTTTCACGTTCGTTCCCAAACGCCTTTGAGCGACGGCCCCCTTCGTTTCACCAATGGATACGCTCCTCTGGGTCCTCCTCGGACTCGCCGCCTACTGGTTCATCCTGCTCGGACTACGGGCGAACGGTATGTTACCCTCCTATATCGGCATGCAGGGACCGGTGTTGACTCTGCACACGCGACGAGGAAAGAAGCTCATCGACCGCCTCGCACGGCCGAAACGGTTCTGGCGGGCGTGGGGGAACTTCGGACTCGGAATCGCGCTCGTCGTGATGGTCGGGACCTTCCTGCTCCTCGTCGTGCAGGCCATCATCGTCGTGCAGAATCCGCCAGCGCCGACGGCGGTCACGCAACCCCGAAACGTACTGGTCATACCGGGCGTCAACGAGTTCCTGCCGTTGTCCGTCGCCCCGGAAATCATGCTCGGCCTCCTCATCGGACTCGTGGTCCACGAAGGGGGTCACGGCATCTTCTGTCGCGTCGAGGACATCGAAATCCAGTCGATGGGACTGGCGCTCCTCGCGTTCCTCCCGGTCGGCGCGTTCGTCGAACCGGACGAGGAGAGCAGAAGGGACGCAGACAGGGGAAGTCAAAGCCGCATGTTCGCGGCGGGCGTGACGAACAACTTCGCGATAACGATCATCGCCTTCCTGCTCCTGTTCGGGCCGGTGATGGCCTCGATTTCCGTCGCGTCCGGCGCGGCGGTCGGCGGGGTGTTTCCGGGGTCCGCGGCGGATAACGCGGGCGTCCAGCGCGGCGACCGAATCGTTGCCGCGAACGGAACCGCCGTGAAGAGCAACGGCGACCTCCACGACAAACTCGCCGACATTCAAGGTCGGTCGGTGTCGGTGACGGTGAACCGCGACGGCGAGGAGCGCGAGACGACGATTCGGCGGTCGCTCCTCATCACAGGCGTCGCACGGGATTCGCCGTTTGCGGCAGGTGTCGAGAAACGGGAGAACATCACGACGGTCAACGGAAAGTCGGTGTACACGGAACGGGCGCTAACCCAACAACTGGCGAAGAAAAACGTCTCCACCCTGACCGTGAACGGGACGAAGGTGAGCGGCCCCGTCGGCGCGCTCTCCACCGTGCAGAAGGACGGCCCCATCGAGAAGCAGACGGACTTGAAGACCGGTGACGCCGTCGTCATCACGTCGATAGATGGCGAGCGCATCCTGAACAGCAGCGAGTTGAGCGCGACGCTCGGCGACTACGAAGCGGGACGGACGGTCACCGTCGAAGCCTACGTCAACCAGAGCGGAACGTACGTGCGCCACAGTTACGACGTGACGCTCGAAGACAACGGCAACGGAAAGGCCATCGTCGGCATCCTCGTCGCGCCGGGCGTGTCCGGGATTTCCGTGAGCAGTTTCGGAACCCAACTCTACCCGGCCGATACGTTCCACGACCTCGTTTCGGGGAGCTTCGTCTCCGTGTTCGGCGGCAACGGCGGCAACGGACCGTTGACCACGTTCCTTCTCGGTATCGCGGGGACGCTGTTGCTCCCGTTCGCAAGCCTCTCGATGCCCGTGGGGTACAACTTCGCGGGCTTCGTCGGATGGAACAGCAACTTCTACGTCGTGCAGGGACCGCTGTCGCCCCTCGGCGGCGGTGCCTTTCTGCTGGCGAACGTGCTGTTCTGGACGGGATGGATAAACCTGAACCTCGGCTTCTTCAACTGCATCCCCGCGTTCCCGCTCGACGGCGGGCACATCCTGCGCATGGGATCCGAGGCCATCGTCTCCCGTCTCCCGACGAGTCAAGGGCGGCAGGTCACAACCATGATAACGACGACTATCGGACTGGTCATGCTCGCCAGTCTCCTGCTCATGGTGTTCGGACCGCGGTTGTTGGCCTGAACGGTCGGCGGGAGGAAAGTCGGTGCGTCGGTTTCGATGTCGAGTTCGTCAGCGGGTCAGTCTTCCAGACCCATCCGTTCGTAGAACTCCTCCGGCGTGTCGGGGATACGCTCGAAATCCCCGAAATCGCGCTCGTGATGGCGGATTATCTGCTCGAGAATCCACGCACTGAAGGTCTCGTCGAACTGCCATTCCCCCTCGGGGCTTTCGACCTCGAACCGGTCGTCGGTCGCAAAGGAGACGTAGACGTGGTAGAAGCCGAGGATGACGTCCGCGAACTCGCGGGCCTTCGTTCCGCTTTCCGTGCGTTTCTCTTCGAGTTCCTCCCGCCCCTCCTCGGTCAGCTTGAAGTATTTTCGGTCCGATTCGTCCTCACGCTCGATTCGTTCGGTCCATCCCTTGTCTTCGAACTTGTAGAGGATGGGGTACACCGACCCATAGGACGGTTCCCAGTGGCCGCCGCTTATCTCGCGTATCTCTTTCAGTATCTCGTACCCGTACCGTGGTTTTTCGTCCAGAAGTTCGAGCACGAGGTACGATATCAGGCCTTTCGGTGGGCCACTTTTCCGCATCGGGTTTGGGTTTCAGTCGAGATTGTGAAAGGCTTTCGGTCGGGGCGACGCATACCGGAGGAGAACGAAGCGAGATCCGAACGGAACTCAAAAGTTCCTTGTTCGGTCGCTCCTAACGCTTACGTATGCCGAAAAAAGCACCACCGACCCGCGAGGGGTGGTATGCGCTTCACGACTTCCGAACCGTCGACTGGGACGCGTGGCGAGACGCCCCGGAGCGGACCCGGGAGGCCGCGCTGGCGGATGGCGTCGAGTTCTTGAGCGCACACGAGGACGTGAGCGATGCGGAGGACGGCTCCTCGGCCGTGTTCAGCGTCATGGGCCACGAAGCGGACCTGCTGATACTCCACTTCCGTCCGACCGTCACGGCCCTCGACACAGCGGAACGCGCCTTCGAAGGGACCGAGTTCGCGGACTTCACGGAGCGGACCGACTCCTACACCTCCGTCACCGAAGTCGGGAGCTACACCTCCGACGAGATGGTGAAGGACCCGGAGGACATCGAGGACACCGGCATGGCCCGCTACGTGGCGAGCAAACTCTACCCCGATATCCCGGACGCGGAGTTCGTCTGTTTCTACCCGATGAGCAAACTCCGCCTCCCCGACGCGAACTGGTACGACACGCCGTACGACGAGCGCGCGGAAATGATGGCGAGCCACGGCGAGATCGGGAAGACCTACGCCGGAAAGGTGACCCAAATCATCACCGGCAGCATCGGCATGGAGGACTACGAGTGGGGCGTCGACCTGTTCAGCAACGACCCGACGCACATCAAGGACATCCTCTACGAGATGCGCTTCGACGAGGCGAGTTCCCGCTTCGCGGAGTTCGGTTCGTTCTCCTTCGGGCGGCGGTTCCCGTCGGAGGACCTCCCGGCGTTCATGGCCGGCGAGGAGATTCCGACGCCGGAGGACGCACATCCGCATGGCGACGGCCACGCACACGGAAGCGGGCACGAACACGGTGACGGACATCACGGAAGCGGGCACGAACACGGCGAAAGCAGCGGCCACGGAGAGGACAAATCGGATAGCCCGCACGGGACGGACGAGGAGGGAGCGGAGGGTATCCGCGGGGAACTCCAAGACCTCGACATCTACGCCGGACAGCCACACGGCGAGGACGTGTACTCCATCGTGCTGTACTCCGAGGCCGACGCGGACGAACTGTTCGAGGAGGTCGATGGCCTCCGGAAGAACTTCGACCACTACGACACCCACGTCAAGACGGCGGTGTACGAGGGCGACGAGCGCGCCGCCGTCGTGAGCATCTGGGACACCCAGAGCGCGGCCGAAACGGCGGGCGGATTCCTCGCCGACCTTCCCGGAATCGTCGCTCGCGCTGGTGAACGTGGCGGTGGCCACGCAGGCGAGGAGAGCGGCTTCGGGACGATGGGGATGTTCTACGCCGTCAAACCCGAACACCGCGACGACTTCGTCGAGAAATTCGGAACGGTCGGCGAAGTCCTCGCGGATATGGAAGGACACTTCGACACCGAACTGCTCTCCAACTACGAGGACGAAAACGACATGTTCATCGCCAGCCAGTGGCGCTCGAAGGACGACGCGATGGCCTTCTTCCGAAGCGACGACTTCAGGAACACGGTTAGCTGGGGCCGAGACGTGCTGGCCGACCGACCGCGACACGTCTTCTTGGCGTAGGCGGACGCAGTGTGATTTCGGATTTCAGTTTTGCTCCGAGTCGGATTCGATACGTATCGTTCGTGACCGCGACCCGTCTCGCCAGTCGAGGTGGTACGTCATCGTCAACTCGTCCTCTGCGACGTAGTCGTCAGTTTCGTACGAGTGGGACCACGTCGTCGATTCGCCCGCTTCGATTTCGAACGAGACGGCAGTGACGGGGGTGTACGCAACGTTCGGGCCGGAACGGTTGAGCGCCCCGACGAACGTTCCGGCGACCTCTCCGGTGTTCTCGACGGTGAGCGTCAGGGTGACGTCGTCGCTCTCTGTGACGGGTTTCGGTGCCGACGCTTCGACCGAGAAGTCCGTCGGCGGTCGTCGTAGCGTTCGGAGCGCCGTTTTTCCAATCCAATACGTGTCGTCTTTCCAGCGGAGCGAGACACCGGTCGCGTCGAGCGGTTTCGGAACCGAGAAGGAGAGATGGTTGTCGGGTACGACCGAGTAGCCGTCTCCTTGCACCCACCGGTCGCGGACGGACGGTTGCACGTAACTCGTCCCGTCCGCTTCCAGCGTGAACTCGTCTCGGTCGGGAAGCGACCCGTCACTCTCGACCGTTACGATGACGAACTGTTCGTCACGTTCGCCGTACGTTCCGGTCGAATCCGGAGAGTTCATGACGAGCAACGCCGGGGTGGTTTCGACGTTCGTCACCGTTGCGTCCGTCGCGGCGGTAGTGGTTCCGTCGGAGGTAGTCGTCGTAGCTTTCGAATCGGTCATGGTGGTTCCGGTGGTGGTCGCAGGGTCGGTTTGGCGGTTCGAGTCGGTCGTACACCCGGCGAGGAGGGTCAACACTCCACCGCCGAGTCGAAGGGCGTCGCGTCGAGAGGGGTTCGAGGGCATTACTGACTGAAATTTTATGATTGTGGCATAAGCTTTCGGTACACGTCGTGCCGAGCGTGGGCCACAAAGAACTCGGTACCGTTCTCCCAATCCCGAACGAAGGCGAAAATCGAAGACCGGGCACTCGCCGCCGCAACCAAAACCCCCTTCCCCTCGGAAGAGTTACTAAGCGATAAGAAAGTAGAGAGTGAAATAAGCCTATGACAAAGCGACACGTCACACTCCCCGAGTCCGCGGAAGCGGGCGTACGCGGGTTTATCGACGAAGTGGACGAACGACTCGCAAGTGACGAGGACACGTGCAGGGTGGTAAAGGAGGTGCTCATCGACCTGCACGGCGACCGGGACGCCTACGAATCGTGGCAGAACGGGGAACCGGTGTCGAACGCGGAACGCGTTCGCCTCCAGAGCTACGACCCCTGTAACTCGACGCTGGAAAGCGAATACTACGCCGAGAAGGACGAGGAAAAGTTCCGAACGTCCAAACACCTTCAGTGGCTCTGGCGGCAGTTCGACGCGACGCCGATGGCCGACAACGTCGAATTCGCCCTCCGCTTCCGCGAGATGCTCGCGAACCACCTCTTCGAGGAGGCGGGCGAGAACCTTCGCATCTTCAAGGGCGTCTCGATGACCTACGGCCACAACATCTCCGTCGGCGACAACACGGTCATCCACGACGACGTTCACCTCGACGACCGGGGCAAGTTGACCATCGGCAACCGCTGTTCCATCAGCGATAACGTGCACATCTACAGCCACGACCACGATATCACCGATCAGACGGACGTGACAAACTTCCACACGATAATCGAGGACGACGCCCGCGTGACCTACGACGCGATGGTGCGTGCAGGAATGAAAATCGGCAAAGACGCCGTCGTCGGCGCGCGCTCCGTCGTTCAGAGCGACATTCCGGCACATCACATCGCCGTCGGAACGCCCGCGAAGAGCATCAAAATCAAGCCCGGATGGGAGGACGAGGCCGCCCCGTTGGACGATATTCCACCGACCGAAAAGGAGTCACGGCGTATCGATTACGAACTGCCCAAGGACTTCGAACAGTTCGACGAGTTCCAGCGCACTCTCGGTTCGTCGGAGTAACCCGTATCGCTTTTCTCCTATCAATCCGTCATGTGGAGTATGCGACGACGCACGTACCTCCAATCGTTGGCACTCGGTATCGCGGGACTTGCCGGGTGTATGAGATCTCCCGGACGCTCTACGGGCGCGACGACGGTGGACGGGGAGCGAGGAGTGCGTATCAAAACGGTGGCCATGAACCTCGAAGTCCCGTGGGGCGCGGACTTCTCCCCCGACGGCGACCTCTATTTTACCGAGCGACCGGGTCGGATCCGACGGATTCGGGACAACGACCACGAGATCATCGCCGACATGACCAACCGAATCGAGGACGCCGGTGAAGGCGGGTTGCTCGGCCTCGCGTTCCACCCGAAAAACGAGAATCTGGCGTACACGTATCAGACGTACGAGAAGGGCGGAAGCTTGCGGAACCGGGTCGTCCGCCATCGCGTCAGCGACGGATTCGAACGCGAGATGGTCGTTCTCGACGGGATCCCGGCATCGTCAATTCACGACGGCGGGAGACTGCTGATTCACGACGACTCGTTGTTCGTCACAACCGGGGACGCATCGGACAGCGAACAGGCACAGGACACGGATTCGTTGGCCGGGAAGGTTCTCAGGGTGACGCTGGACGGGCAACCGCACCCCGACAACCCCTTCGGCAACGAGGTGTTCACCTACGGACACCGAAATCCCCAAGGGCTTGCGTTCCGCGATGGAACCCTGTTCAGCACGGAACACGGACCGGACGTGAACGACGAAATCAATGTCCTCGAAGTGGGGAACAACTACGGATGGCCCGACGTGACCGGGAAGAGTGAGGAGTACACGGACCCGATCGCGACGTACACCCCGACCATCGCACCCGGCGGAGCGACGTTCTACGACGGCCCGATTTCACAGTGGAAGGGCGACTTCCTATTCGGGTCGCTCGTCGGCACGCACCTCCATCGAGTGCGGATCGACGGACGAAAGGTGGTCGAACAAGAGCGCTTGCTGAACGGCGAGTACGGACGTCTCCGAACCACCTTCACCGGACCGAAGGGGGACCTGTACGTGATGACGAGCAACCGGGACGGCCGGGCCGAGAATCCCGCGCCGCAGGACGATCGCATCCTCAAACTCCAACCTGCATAATCCGCAAATCCGTTCAATTCAAAAACACTTCTGAATCCTGTCGTGCGAAGCTACCAAGTAGCATGGTGGCGTATGTCATAATATCCCATGAACGTCTGGGGGTGGATAATCCTGTACGTCGTCCTGTTCGTAGGCCTACAGCTCCTTATCTACCGATATCTACGGAGTGAGGACGATTCGCCGCTGTTCGCGTCTACGCCGTCCGGACCCGACGGAGGGATTCCCGACGATATTCGGCGGGAGAGCATCCTCGAAGAGTTCAGCGACGAGAACGGCGACAGGCATGTCTGTCCGCACTGCGGCACGGAGAACGGGACCGAGTACACGTTCTGCCGCGAGTGTATCGGCCCGCTCGGCGTGTGGTAGCCACGTTTTTCCCGCCCGCCAACCGACCGTGAGACATGCCTCGCGCCGTCGCCATCAACGTCGCCGCCAACACGAACCAACCCGGCGTTCGCGGCCCGATCTTCCCGGACGGGCGGTTCGAGTACCTCCCGATTCCCGAGTCCGAACCGACCGAACGGGAGGTTCCGACCTACGCCGACCTCGAAACGACCGTCGAACTCCCGGACGGAGCGGACGAACTGCCCGTCCACCTCGACCCGGAGTTCGCGGAGTACCCCTGCTGTGAACGCTACACCTACGGCGACCCCTTCGGCGTCAAAGCCCGACCGCTGCTGTCGCTGAGCGCGGGCGATTACGTCCTCTTCTACGCGACGCTCTCGACAGATGGGGAACCGAATCGCGAGTGGATTTCGCCGGAGTGGGGGACGTACATCATCGGCCAGTTCCGACTCGCACGCGACCCCATTTCCGGCGAGGAGTTCGCGGGACTCCCGGCGGAAACGCGGGCGGTGTTCGAGAACAACGCCCACCTGAAGCGCGAGGAGTTCGACGCGAAGGTGTTGGTGGAGGGAAGAACGGACGAGTCGGGACTGTACGAAACCGCGATTCCGCTGAGCAGTCCCGAGGCGGGGGCGACGGCGAACAGAGTGGTTACGGAGTTGTCGAGCGACTCCGGAAAAGGACCGTGGTGGCGGCGGCCGATGAAGTTCGATGAAGACGGAGTGGCAGAGATTTTGGAGATGGGGGACGCTGGTCAGTTTTGATGAGCGCATCCGCTCGTCACCTTCGTTCCTCGCAGGATGCACCGACCGGGAGTTGAACCGAGCGAGACGACCTCGCTTCGCTCGGCTGCGACTCGCTTGCGCAACGCCCGCGAGCGCATCCGCTCGTCACCTTCGTTCCTCGCAGGATGCACCGACCGGGAGTTGAACCCGGGCTATAAGCTTGGGAAGCTTATGTCCTGCCACTAGACCACCGGTGCATACTCTCGCTTCGCGTCGAGTATGCACCGTGATTCGCAAATCCATCGGATTTGCTCACCACCGGTGCTTTGAACTCGATAACGAAAGCGAGCAGTTGCGTCACTCACCGTTTCATTCCGCGCTCACTTCAACGTAGCGTTTCGGACGTTCGTCCAGAAATACGATGACGAGGGGAGGTTTTAGTCACCCGCGTTCCTACGACCATACATGATAGACCTCGAACTGTCCGACGAGGAACTCGACGCACATCGCGACCACATCGTGTCGTTCATCCGTGAGACGGTGGCAGACGCGGGAACTGACTCGGCGGTGCTCGGCCTGTCGGGCGGTATCGACAGCACGCTGACGGCCTACCTCGCGGCGGAAGCGCTGGGAACGGAGAACCTCCACGGACTCGTCATGCCCGGCGCGGTGAGCAGGGAGGACAACATGAGCGACGCCGAATGGGTCGCCACGGAACTCGGCATCGCCTACGACGTGTTCGAAATCAACCCCATCGTGGACACGTTCCTCGACGCCTACTCGGAGGCCGAGGGTGACCAAATGGCGGTCGGCAACGCCCGCGCCCGAACCCGCGCGGTGATGAACTACCTCGTCGCCAACGCCGAAGGGTCGGTCGTCCTCGGAACCGGCAACCGGACCGAGGCGCTGGTCGGGTACTTCACGAAGTACGGCGACGGCGCGGTGGACTGTCACCCCATCGGCAACCTCTACAAACAGCAGGTGCGCCAACTCGCAAAGCACGTCGGCGTGACCGACGAACTCGCCGAAAAGGAAGCGACGGCGGGGCTGTGGGCGGGGCAGACCGACGAGGAGGAGTTGGGCATCGACTACGACACGCTCGATGCGATTCTGGCGCTGCACGTGGATGGTCCGCTGTCGATTTCGGCGACGGCGCGACAGGTCGAAGGTGCGACGGAGGCAGACGTGCGACGAATCGGCGAGATGTACGAGCGAAGCGAACACAAACGCGCCGCCCCGCCAGCGCCGGAGTCGTTGTAGGTTCCCACGTTCCGCTTTTCCGCTTTTCCGCTTTCCCGCTTTTCCGCTTTTCTATCCTTTCCGGCCTTTCATCCTTCTGCCTTTCCAGCCGTTCCATCCTTTCCCGCCTTTCGATCACACCTGGCGGGTTTCTCGGCTACTCGCGGCGGGCGGCGATGTCGTCGGCGTTCGCCGCGACGAGTTTTCCGAACACGTTCGCTTCGCGGGCAAGTTGGTCGGACCGCGGCGAGCGGTCACGGATTCGACCTTTGACGGCACGAAGTGCGTCGGGGTCGTTCGCCGCGAGCTCGTCGGCTACTGCACGCGGTCGGTCGGTGACGCGGGAGACCAATCCCATCCGGTGGGCTTCGGCGGCGTCGATGACGCGCCCCGAAAGCGCGAGGTCGAGCGCGTCGCCCATCCCGACGATTTCCGGAAGGCGGGCCGTCCCGCCCCACGCGCCGAAGATGCCGAGGCTGACGCCCGGTTCGGAGAACGTCGCCTCCGGGGTGGCGACCCGCAGGTCACACGCCAGCGCGAGTTCGACGCCGCCGCCGCGCGCCGGGCCGTCGATTCCGGCGACGACGACGCTTTCTGCGCCTTCGATATCGTCCGCTACCCGCTGGCCGTGGGTGGCGAGCGCGTTCGCCGACTCCTCGTCCGACCCGGCCACCACGTCGAGGTCCGCACCGGCACAGAACGCCGTACCCGCGCCATGGAGATAGACGACGGGTTGTTCGGCCTCCCGAACCGCCTCGGAGAGGGCTTCCAGTCCGTCGAGGGTGAGCGCGTTTCTGCGTTCCGGACGGTCGAAGGTCACGATTCTAGCTTTCGGGTCGTCAGCGATGCGAATCATGGAAACGCGTTGGAGACGCTTTCCAAAGGTCTTTGGCGATTCCGTCGTAAGTTCCGATAATGGAAGAGGCCGCCCGGGCGCGCGGAGCTGCGCGCGAGGCTATCGGAGATATCACGCCAGCGCACCTCCGCGACCACATCGACGGACTGCTGAAGTCATCGACGGTCGTTCCGGGGGTGTTGACGGTATTGAGCGCACAAGCGGTCGAGAGCGGAGCCAGCGCCACGGAAGTCGAGACTCGCGCCGCGGGAGTACAACTCATCTACGAAGGGTTGGGTCTCACCCGAACACTCTCACGCGACGAACCGTGGAACGGCGATCCGCCGCACACCGAGAGCAACGTCGCCATCCTGGCGGCGGACGTGATGGTATCGCGCGGATTTTCGTTGTTGGCTCGAACGGAAGCGGCCGATACGGCCGTTCGGACCGTCAAATCGTTCGGTCGGGACCAGACCGAGCGCCGAACCGACAACGCACTCGAAACCGACGTGTTCGAACTCGCGATCGTCGCGGGGACGACGGCCACCGGCAGCGACGTTCCCACCGGTATCCGACGATACGCCGAACGCCTCGCCGTCACGGTCGCCGACCGCGACTCGACGGAGATGCTCTTCGACGAGGCGGTAGATATGCTGACAAAACTGTCGGGGAGACAGCCGAATTGGGGGGACGAAACCCCGTCGTCAGCCACCGATCCCTGACGCGAATCGAAACGCCTAAACCCGGTTCGGCGTGTAGAAATTATTGCCGCGCCTGGGTAGCTTAGCGGTAAAGCGCGTCCTTGGTAAGGACGAGAGCCCGGGTTCAAATCCCGGCCTAGGCTTTCTTCGATTTTCGCACTCCCTATACCGATATTTGTCAAATCCGACTAACGGCCCCGGATTTCGGGGGAGACCGACGGCGACGGAGTACTGGCGAGTGTTACTATCGTCCACCGTTCCCGCTCCATTTTCGAGTATCGGTGCCGAACCCTGTCTGACATTTGAGGAGAAGGCGGAACTCCTGTCGAGTTAGAAGAAAGATAGGCTCGTGTGCACGCCCGAATCAGCCGAAACAAGAACGGTCGAAACCTCCGGGAAGGCGGCACGATGCGTGACCTCGTTTTGACGAACGGACTCCGGTGGCCCAGTTTGTTTCGAAAGCCGATCCAGAGATGTTGGTTTATCTGATATATAGACTATCGACCTTCTACTTTACTGTAATAATAGGAAAGTTGAATACTCCAACAGTTGTGGATGCATGCCCGCAGACAACAGACGGACGTTCCTGAAGACGGTCGGAGTCACCGCTGGCGCCCTCAGCCTGACCGGAACAGGTGTGGTTCTCGCACAGCAAGACGAAGAGAGCGACGACACCGACAGTGCCGACAGTGACGACAGTAGTAACGACACGCAAATAAAAACGACCGCGTGGTCCACGCACCGCGGCGGCGCCGGGCGCACTGGTTCGACCACCGAAGACGGCCCCGGCCCGGACGTGACCACGGACTGGTCCACGGCGCTGAACGGCAGCATGTGGACGAACGAACCCGTGATCGTTGACGGCGTCCTCTACCTCGCGGTTGCGACGACGAGCGACGAGTCGGAGACGACCGGCTACATCGTCGCGTACGACCTCGAAACCGGCGAGGAGAAGTGGCGACGGGACGACATTCCGGAACCGAAAACGCCGACGGTCGGTGACGGGATGGTCTTCTTTGCGACGGTAACGCGCGACTATCCATCGAACGACGACGGCGGACTGTTCGGACTGGATGCCGAAACGGGGGAAACGGTTTGGCACGACGTCGGCCCATACGAGTGGACGAACCCGGTACTGGTCGATGGGAGGTTGTTCGTCGTCCAACCGCCACAGCAGTACGTCTTGGAACTCGACCCCGAAACGGGCGAGAGAAAGCACACCGAGATCGATCAAAAAATCGCAACCGAACCGAGTTACGAGGACGGGACGCTCTTTTTCCGCCAAGGCGTCGCAATGGATTCCGACGACTGGTCGAAGACGTGGGAGATATCCGACGAGAATTTCGATTTCAGACTCGACGCGGTCAACAATGGGTACGTGTACGGTATCAGGGACGGCCAATACGGCATCGCGGTGCAAGCGCGGTCGGCCGAAGACGCGTCGGTGGAGTGGGCGATGCGCCCCGGCGTGAACGACGACGACTACGGACGACTGGCCGTCACCGACGACTACGTGTTCTTCTCCAGTTCGAATGACGACGACCCCGACCAAATAGACGCATTCGACGCGAAAACCGGCGAGTTGGTGTGGTCGAACGAATACGAGATGGAGATTACCAGCGACCTAACCGTCTCGAACGGCACGCTGTACGTCAGCGGGCGGACGGGAACGGAGTCGAAAACCGGCGACGCAGTCGTGCTCGCACTCGACGCGGCGACGAACGACGAACGGTGGCGCTACACGTTCGGGAGTACGGACTCCGAGGACGTCGGCCCTGCCGCCAGCACGTCCGTCGTCGCGGACGGGAAACTCTACACGTCCACGTTCCCGGCGGGAACGGACACCGACGCCAGATACGTCAAGGACTCCACCTTCTACGCTCTCGGAGCGGACGACGGTTCTGACGACGATTCCGACGATAAATCGCCGGAGGCCTGCATCGAAGCCACGCCGTCACTCGACTCCCGTGACCTCGAAGCGGGTGACACCGTCCACCTCGAAACCTGTTCCACCTGCTACACGGACGAGGGGCCAACGCACGAGTGGGACACCGACGGCGACGGCGACTACGACGAAACCGGCCATTCCGTCGATGTGGCGGTTCCGCGGTGTGGCAGTCTGAAAGTGACGCTTCGCGTCACCGACGCCGACGGGGATTCCGACACCGAGCGTGTCGAAATCTCTGCGAGCTGATTCCGCTTCCCTCCGCCCTTTTTCGGGTGCGCCGTTTTTATTCGATTAATGGAAAGTTAATGGGCAAAAGTACCGGGTTGCTGTCTCTGTTGGATTTTTCGAAACAGACGATTTAGAAACGTGCATCCAACACCGTGTTCAGTTAGCTATTTATTCAATATTACTTAACAGATAGCCTTGGTTTCATCTTTAGTTCCTCCCACATCTTGTATCGATCGCGTATGCAACAGACACGTAGGAAGTTTCTCGTAGGTGTAGCATCGGTGGCAACGATCGGCACCGGGGCGACCCTCGTCACGGGCGAGGATGCGAACGCCTATTCGAGCCTCTATTTCGCAAGCGTTACTCCGGAACGGGAGATGGTGACGTTCGGGAATGAATCGATCCACGACGTTGACGTTTCGGGCTGTGTTGTCGCCTTTGAATATGGAAATAGTGAAACCAACCAGCGACAAACGATCCCCAGCGGGACGAAAATCGGCGGCGGCCAGCGGCTCATCGTGGCAACCGGTGCAGAAGAGGTTCCAGAGGCCGACGTGACATTCGATTACGACAGCGAAGTGATTGATAACGACGGAAACGACGTTATTACACTGCTTTCGCCCGACAAATCGGAGGTGTTGTGCAGTAGTGAGGACGAGCAAACGACGACTAATTCCACGACTTCCGACGATTCCACTACCACTACGACCTCCGACGACACTGACGACACCACCACGACAACGACTACGGGCGACAACTCCGGCGAGTCGGACGATTCCGATTGCTGACGACGGTCGAATCGAGTTTCCTTTTTCGCACTGCGTCCTCTCCGCGCACGACTCACACCAACGTTTTTGTGCTTCCTATGCGATTCACAACCATGAGATTCGTTATCGTGGGATACGGACGCGTGGGAATACGAACCTCTCAAATCCTCTCCGAGGAGGGTCACGAGGTGGTTATCGTGGAAGAAGACCCGGACAAAGCGAACCGAGCGCGCGATGACGGATTCGAGGTCATCGAGGGAGACGGGTCGGACGAGACCGTCCTGACCGAGGCGGGCGTCGACACCGCGGACGCCCTCGGCGGGTTGACGGGCAACCTGAACGTCAACTTCGCGGCCTGCATGGTCGGCAAACACCACGGCTGTCGGACCGTCATGCGCATCGACGAGGACTATCGAGAGGACATCTACCACAAATACGCGGACGACGTGGACGAGGTCATCTATCCCGAACGCCTCGGTGCTGCGGGCGCGAAGACAGCGATGCTGGGCGGGGATTTCGACGTCATCGCGGACCTGACCGAGAGCCTGCAGTTGACGACGATGACGATTTCGGACGATTCGTCGCTCGTCGGAACACGGGTTCACGCGGTGGAGCTACCGACCGACGCGCGAATCTACGCCCACGGTCGGAAGAAAGAACGGATGACGATTCCCCTTCCGGGGACGAAACTAGAAGCGGGTGATCGGGTCGCGCTCATCGCCGCACAGGACGCGCTCCCTTCAGTGCGCGAGCGACTACAGGCAAGCGCCTGAGGAGTACCGTTCGGTGGTCGGTTTCGGGGAGTAACCGGGTTCGTATGTTCGGGAGATGTAACGCGACGAGCGACGGCGACGTATCTCCGGATGTGTAGTCACCGAAGCGAAAAACGATTGGGCAGCGCGGGGTTCTAGGGTCGTCCGGGACGAGAACTTTCGTGGGGGGGTTGGTGACACTGTAACGGGAAGCCAACCCGTCGCCAGAGCCCCCGGCCCCGCCGGGAGACCCACCGCGAGACTGCGACACGCTTCGCGCCCGAGCCGTCGGGCGCAACTGTACGAATGGCTGGATACCCCTTTGTTATGTGCCGTTTGTCGGGTCGATAGGTGCCCTCTGACCCGGTCAGGACGGGTCTACGGCGATGAAAGCGTGCCCTACGAGGGGAAAATATCGTACCGCGCAAAGGGGGAGTGCCGAGCGGAGGGGTGGGAGAGCGAGGGAGTTCAGGGAGTTGTGGGTGGTGTGTGCCGGGCGCGCGGAGTGGGAGGATGGGAGAGAGGGTGGTGTGCGCGCCCGTTTCCGGATGGGTATGGTGAGGACTTAAAACCGCGTCAGACGGCCGTATGCTCCTGCCGCCGAACACTGACCCGAAGCGAGCATTTTCGCCGGGTGTAACGGTATGATAGATGATAATTTTGTCCCTTTGAAGAAATCTATAAAACAAGGAATCTGACACTTTCGCCGAGATTCTCACCGAATCGGGTGGATGATTACAGGTAAAGTTACTTGGTGGTGGGTGCAAATTGACCGGATAATGAACTGTGTGTTGAGATATATATCATCAAAAAGGTATGACGATGACGATTCGTAGCATCATCGGGAAGGTACTCGTCGCAATGGTGACCCTCTGTGTCGTGACTGCGGGAGGGATCGGAATCGCGTTGACGTCCGGGATAGTGACGGTCGGGCAACCGAGCGTCGAAAACATCCAAACGGAGTGGGGAGCGGTCACCCCGAAAACGACGGAGATCCGAACGAACATCGCGGTGAACAACCCCAGTTCGGTCGGAATACCGAGCGTGGCGGACGTCAACTACGAAGTCGGGATGAACGACGTGACGGTCGCCTCGGGGCACGTCAACAACCTCGGCCTCCCGTCCGGGGAGTCCACGATTTCGACGACGACCGAGATGGACAACGGGAAGATACCGGCGTGGTGGGCGACCCACATCAACAACGGCGAGAAGACGACGGTCAGCATCGCACCGTCCATCAGCGTGCCGCTGTTCTCGAAGGACCTCCCCGCGGAGAAGCGAAGCTTCGAAACCGACCTCCTCAGCGCGTTCAACAGCACCGAGACGCGCACGATGACCGCCGGAAACGAGGAGGTTTTGCGGGTGACGAAAACGGACGCCTCGTGGGGGCACGCGACGGCGGCGGAGACACCCCTGCACGTCAGCGCAACCGTCGAAAACCCGACCAGCGGCGAGGTCGTGTTCTCCCAACTCGGCTACAGCATCACGATGAACGACGTGACGGTCGCCGGTGGAACGACGGACGGCGAAGTACACGTGGAATCCGAGGAGACGACGTCGTTCAGCATCGACTCGACGTTCGACAACGGAAAACTCCCCGAGTGGTGGCAAAGCCACGTCGAGAACGGCGAGGAGACGACGATGGACGTGCAGTTTTTCGCGACCATCACCGAAGACGGTGAGACGAAGAAAGTCGAACTGCCGTTCCTGAGCAAACGTATCGTCTTCACGACGGACGTCCTCGGCGGCGGCAAGACGACGACGAAGGAGGTGCCGCGAAACGGGGCACGGTCGTTCGCCCCGCCGACGCTCCAGTCGCTCGAAAGCGAGTGGGTCGTTCCCGAGACGGGGAACACGGGCGTTCGAACCCACGCGACCGTCAACAACCGGAACGAACCGGGGTCGGTGTTCGCCGATCACCTCTCGGTCGACGCCGAGTACCGCGTGCTGATGAACGACGTGTCGCTGGTCGAGAGCGAGACGAGCGAGAAAATCGGACCGGGGACGACCGACTTCGAGATTACCGGCGAAATCGCGGACGGGACGATACAGCGGTGGTGGGTCAGCCACGTCAACAACGACGAGCGGACGACCCGAACCGTCGAACGCGACGTGACCGTCGATGCCGGATTCGCCCGCCTCCCCGTGGGCGAAAAAGCGGACCGCGGAACCGTTCGCACCGACATGCTCGGCGCGGTCGATTCGAACGCGAGTCAGACGTATTCGGTCGCCGGACAGCCGATAGGCCGCATCGAGAACGTGCAGGCGGACTGGGGTCGCGCGACGATGGCGGAGACGCCCATCGAAGCGTCCGCTACCGTGAAGAACGAGCGAAGCGATTCGATTCACATCGTCGAAATCGGCTCGAAGATATCGATGAACGGCGTCGTCCTCTCCGACGAATCGACGCCGAAGAACGTCGAAATCGATCCGCACAGCGAGGCAACGGTGAACGACACGGTGATGCTCGACAACTCGAAACTCGGCACGTGGTGGAAGACCCACCTTCGCCGCGGCGAGGAGAGCACGCTCGACGTCGGATACTACGTCGTCATCGAGTACCACGGGATCACCCAGCGAATCGATCTGGATTCGCTCAACTACCAAACGACGGTGAAGACGAACATTCTCGGCACCACGTCGGCCTGAGACGACCGTTTTCGTCAGTTCGTGCTTCGGGAAGTCACATGATAACAATCGGCATAATTTATTAGTGCTTCACGGTCGAGGTATCCGTATGCCTTCGAGACGTGACGTGTTAGCGACCCTGTCCGCGTGCGTGGCAGGCGGAAGTCTCGCTGGCTGTTCGGCACTCGGTGCTGCGGGCGGCTACATCGAGACGAAAGAAATAACGGGGAAGCGACGACAGAAGGGAGGACTACACGACGAAACGGTCGTCAGCGTCGGCCTGAGCGATTTGGCCGATGACCCTGTCATCACCGTCGCCGAGGAGTGGGCCACGTAGTTCACGGACCCGACCCGATTGCAGGTCTCCTCGGCGCTTCACGACCGTTTGATGGACGAGTACGAGGATGTCGGCTACGTCGTCGGCGTGTGCAGTCCCGATTGGCGAGCGGGTCCGACTCGTTCGGGTGTTACACCGGGGCGACACACCGTGGCGATTTCAACCGAGCGGAGGTCGGCGACCGCGTGCAGGCCAGCTATTCGAACTCGAACATCGAGATTCGAAGCGTCGAAGGGTCGTGGGGCGGCGAAAAAAGCGAATAAGTCGTTCTACGTCGGTCGAATGCCGAATCAGTCGCGCCGCGAGAGCAGCGCCGCACCCGCGAGGGCGACGACCGCAACCCCGACGCCAAAACCGGGCTGTCCCGATTCGTTCGTGGATTTCGACTGCGTGTCGTTCGCGTTCTGAACGCCGAGATACGTCGCCGCTTCCTCGGTGTCCATCGACGGGAACTCCCGGTCCCACTTGCCGGGCATGTGGATGTTCGTGTCGGCATCGGCGACGGCGAGCGCGCGAACGTCCGCTTTCGAGGCGTTCTCGCCGACCAAGCCCGTCACGCGGACGTAGGTCGTCGTGGTGTCGCCGTTCGTTCGACCGACGATGCTGGAAACGTCCGTGTCTCCGTACGATTCGCCGAGCGCGTCGGCGAGGGCGCTCATGTTGTCGAACTTCGCACCACCTTCGACCGTGACGGTTCCCGACCGGACGTCCATATCCACGCGGGCGGACTGGAATTCGCTGTTCTGAAACGCCCGCACCAGTTTCGATCCGCCGGCGTTCGCCTCCGACGACCCGAGCGAGGAGAGCATCGAATCGGTCATCTTCGAGAGCATCGCTCGCTGTTTCATCTCGACCGAACCGCGTGCCGTCACCTCGTCGCCGTCGGATTCGACGTGGAGCGTTACCGACGAGCGACCCAATTCGACGTCACGGTTCCGGAGTTCCCACGTGTACGCTCGCCAGTTGTCCGTTCGGTAGTGGACCTCGGCGGACACCGCCGTCGTTCCGGCAGAGGGGTGGGACGCCTCGGCGGACCATTCGACCGTCTGTTCGAGGTTCGCGGCCTGCTGTGCTTCGAACATCTGCTTCGTTTGGTCGAGGGTCTGTCCGCTCATCCCCGACGCGTTCGTGTTCTCCGCGATTTCGAGCGCGGCGGACACCGCAGCGTCGTAGTTCTCTATTTTGACGTCCCAACTGAACGTCGTCGTGCCGTTCTGCTGGCTCATTCCGAACGTCACGTGGTCGATTTTCATCCGTTCGATGTCCGCGGAGAGATCGTCTATCTCCTCGTCCGAGAGCGAGACTTGCGGTGAGGACTTCAGACTCCGTGCGATGGTTTTGGAAATGGAGTCTTCGAGGCCGGTGAACTCGACGTGATAGTCGACGTCGAGCGTCGGTTCGTCGCCCGATGCGTCGTAGGCGTAGCTGTCGATAGTCACCGTCGCGGAGCCATCGTTCCGCGTGGCGATGGAACCGTACTGGGCTTCGAGGTGCGCTTTCGCCTTCTCGCGGGTTCTCCACGAGTCGGACATGAACGGCGAAATCGCGCCGCGTTGGGAGCCTTTCAGAACGAATCCGTCCGCCGTCTCGCGGAGGTCATACTGGAGGCTCTTGTCGGTTCCCGACGCCGAGACTCCGGACACCGTGCCCGACCCTTTCGTACTGAACGAGTCGCCCGTGACCGTCACGCGGCCCTCGGTGTTCATCGAATCGACGCTCGACGCGAGCGATTCGCCGTCGAGCGTCGCGTCGAGCGTCAGGTCGCCGGTCGCCGTTTGCTCGTCCTGCTTGCTGTCCACGTCGAGCGTGAGGTCCGAAATCGAGTCAGGACTATCGGCGGTGAGCGACCCGTTGCCGCTGTAGCCGTCGGGCGTCATCACGAGCGACGCCGCGGCGTCCATGTCCGATTCGGTTTCGTCCGTCGCGAGGATGTGAACGAGCCCTTCGGTCACGTTCGCGCCGAACTCCGCGGTGCTGTTGCCCGCGTTGGTCTCGTTGTAGGCGAGAACCGCATCGCCGTTCTCCATAACGTAGATGGAGTCGGCGGAGTCGACTGGGTTGGAGAGCTGTTGCTGGGAGGAGTGCGGCCCGGAAACCGGTCCGGTCGCCGCAACGGGGGCCATGAGTAACACCAAGACCTGCGCGAGCGCGAGGATGGTGTAGGTCGATACGTTCCGTACCATAGAAATAACACCATGCTGATGTGTTAAAACACTTCTGCTATCCGGTGTCGTTGCTGTACGGTACCGACGTCCCCCTCATCGGCCCAATGACAGATATCGAGATCCGAACTTTCCAAATCAGTTTTCCCGCTCGGGGCCTCACATCGGACCATGACGTGGCGCGAACTGTTCGACCGGACGGACGGGACCGAAACCGACCTCGAAACGATTCGACGTACCGTCGCGGAGCGACGCGATGAGTGAACCGAATCCGGCCCGCCTCGTCGCTGACGCCGACGTGTTGGCCGCGGACATGCTGGTCGGCGGCGACGCTCGCGACGCGATGGACATCGTGCGAGGCCACTCGTGGGTCGAACTCGTCGCCAGCGACGAACTCATCGACGACGCCGAGGCCGTCATCCGCGACCTCGGGAACGACGAACTCGCTCTCGACTGGCGGGGGAAAATCGAGGACCTGCGAACCGAAGTCGAACAGACGCCGGGCGACCATCCCGCGCTCGCCAGTGCCAACGCTGGAAACGCGGCGCACATCCTCTCCTACGACGATTCGCTGCGAAACGCGGAAACCGGAATCGCGCTTCAGGGTCGGATTTCCGTCAGCGTGAAGCGACCCGACGGGTTCGTGAACCTGTTCGACCCCGAGAGCCTGTACGACGTCGTGGTCGGCGGGGAGTATCCCGGCCCGGACAGGGACGTTCGGAACTAACTGCGACCGATGTGGAGCGAGTCGTTGTTACCGCTCCGCCAACCAGTCCGCGAACTTCGCCAGCGCCCGCCCGCGGTGGGAGATGGCGTTTTTCTCCTCGGTGCTCATCTCCGCGAGCGTCTTCCCTTCGTGTTCGAAGATGGGGTCGTAGCCGAACCCGCCGTCGCCGCGCGGAGCGACGAGCGTTCCCGGCACCGACCCCGAGAAGGTTTCGGCGTTCTCGCCGTCGTAGTAAGCGACGACGCAGCGGAAGTGTGCGCGGCGGTTCTCCTCCCGCTCGGCGAGTTGCCAGACGCGCTCGACGCCGAGCGTGTCCTCGACGTAGGCGGAGTACGGGCCGGGAAAGCCACCGACCGCGTCGATGAACAGACCCGCGTCGTCCACGACGATTGGCTCGTCGTTACCGGTCTCCTCGAACGCCTCGCGCGCGCCGTGGAGCGCGATTTCGGCGAGGTCGTCGCTCTGGACCTCCGTGTAGTCGTAGTCGATTTGACGAACCTCGTCGTCGAGATACTCGCGCGCTTCGCGTACTTTACCGTCGTTGCCGGTGACGAACCGAATCATACGCGAGGGAGGGTCGCGCGGGGAAAAAGAACCGTCGAATCAGTCGTCGTCGACGATGACTTCGACGGGTTCGTTTTCGGACTCCGTCTCGCCTTCCTTGTTGCTCTCCATCCAGAACAGGACGCCAGCGACGGCGAGGATGACCCACGAACGCCAGTTGGCGAGGTTGAGCGTGTAGCCGACGCCGAACGGCTTTTCGACCAGCATTCCCTCGCCCGGCTTCCAGTACGAAGAGAGCATGCGCCCCATGCTGGGTCGTTCGAAGTTGTACGGGACTCCAAAGAGCGTTCCCGAAGTTTCCTTGTCGGACATGCGATACACATGGGTCGCACCTATTATAGCGTTTGGGGCATTCGATCGGAAGGGAAGTCTGTAGCTGACAGCGGTGAAACGACAGTCGTGCGGCGATCACGTCCCCCCGGATTCCCGATACGCCCGTATCCGCTCCATCGATTCCTCCGTGAAGTTCCGTTCCATCAGCGGAATTTTGTCCTCGTACAACCAGTACGTCACGAGCGACGCGTGAACGCCGGCCTGCATACCGATCCACCACAGTGTTCGCTCCCGTTCCCAAAACTGCTCGCGGAGCCATTCACCGCTGGGGCGACGGTCGACGATAGAACGATACGCGCCTTCGGCATCGTCATCGCGGGGCGTGATGAGGCCCCGTTTTTCCAGCAGATACGCGGTGATGAAGACCTCCCCCAGACCGGGGACGGTTCGTTCCTCGCTTACGGTCTCGCTCAGTTCGTCGTGAATCGATTTGACCGCTACGTACGGGTCTTCCCCATGAACCTCCTCTCGCATCGTCTCGACGTACTCGTCGACCTCCGGGGCAGGCGGTCCGGTGGCCGCTTCGACGACGTCCCACGAAACGGGGTCGAAGTTTCCCATAGTAATCGTACCGAGAGAAAGACAATAAAGCACCCCGCCGATTCACCACACGAAAGCTGAAAATCGCCGTCACTGATACCGGCCGCGGCCTTCGATTTCGCGCAGTTGGTCGAGGACCGCGGCGGTTCCCGTCTCCTCGTAGGCCGCTTCGAAAGCCCGCTGGAGTTCCGCGGCGTCGTCCGCGGTGCCCGCGAGGCTTTGACTGAAGACGTGGAGGTCCATCGCGTAGTCCTCCACGTCGTCCGAATAGTAGCCCAAACCGAAGTCGATGACGTAGGTTCGGTCGGCGGCACACCGCAGGTTCCGCGTGGTCGGGTCGCCGTGGACGATGCCGTTTCGGTGGAGCGTTCCGAGATGTCGGCCCACGTCGCGCACCCGGTCGGCGGTGAGTTCGTCCCGCAGGTCGCCGTGGCCGACGCGTTCGAACTCGATTGCCGATTCGGCGAGGTCGATGTCGGAGACGACCGGCGTCGGAACGCCCGCACGTCGCGCGTCGCTGGTGAGGCGCGCTTCGAGCGTCGTGCGTTCCTTTCGGAGGTGTGCATCGAGCGACGGGTGACGGTAGGACTTGGGTGTCCGGCGTTTCATCACGCGCTCTTCGCCGATGGAGACCGTCGCTTCCGCGCCGCGAACCTCGTCCGCCTCGGCCGGGAGAAAGGCATCGTCCGCTTCCGTTCCGCGCCACGTGACGGCCACTTGGTCGGGACGGAAGTTCGAGTCCACCGACGAGTCGGACACCGGAATCGTGTCGCCTGCTGCCAGCATCTCCGCGCCGAGGACGGCGATCATTCCGGCGTTATCCCGCAAGAATCGTGGTTCCGGCGCGTAAAAGTTCGCCCCGCGCTGGTCGCACATCTCGGTGAGCATCTCACGGAGTCGTGCGTTTTGCCCGACGCCGCCGCCGAGGACGAGTTCGTCCCGGTCGGTCAGCGAAAGGGCGCGTTCGGCAACCTCCGTCAGCATGGCGAAGACGTTCTCCTGCAGCGAGAAACAGACGTCCTCGACGTCGTGACCGTCGTCCACGGCCTGCTTCGCCGCGCTCATGATGCCGGAAAACGAGAAGTCCATTCCCTTCACGACGTAGGGCATGTCGATGTACTCGCCCTCCGTCGCGGCCTCCTCGACTTTCGGCCCGCCCGGATGGGACCACCCGATGTGACGGGTGAACTTGTCGATGGCGTTGCCGACGCCCGTGTCCATCGTCTCGCCGAGGACCCGGTATCGACCGTTTCGATATCCCAGTACGTGGGCGTTGGCACCGCTCGCATTGAGACAGACCGGGGAGTCGAAGCCGGAACGCTGCCGACCGATTTCGAGGTGGGCGACCATGTGGTTCACGCCGATGAGGGGCACGTCCAGCGTTTGCGACAGCGCGCGCGCCGCCGTCCCGACGATGCGTAGACACGGACCGAGTCCCGGGCCTCGGGAGAAGGCGACGGCTGCTATGTCGCCGTCCGCTTCAGCGAGCGCCGTCTCTATGACGCGGGGAATCGCGTCGCTCATGTGTTCTGCGGCTTCCCGCGGATGAATACCGCCGCTCTCCGGTTGGTAGGCGTCGGTTTCGATAAAAACGGAATCGGTGTTCGAATCGTAGACAGACGCGCTGGCCGCCCACGCGGTACCCTCGACGCCGAGGATTCGCATTTACTTCCACTCGGTGTAGCTGCACTTGCCGCAGTGAAGCCGGTCACCGTGGTCCGCGAGGAACGAGTCGCCACAGCGGGGGCACTGCTCTCGCTCGGTCGTGCCGTCGTCGTTGTAGAGTTCGTGTCGCGGCATTATTCGGCCTCCTCGGCTTCGGGTTCGGACTCGCCTTCGGAGTCGGCCGTGATCTTGTTGCGTTCGAGCATGTAGTCCTGTTCGACGTCGCGGGCGTGCTCCGAACTGTCGTAGACCTTCGCGTAGCCGACGGTCTTTCGCATGCCGAACTTGGTGTTCATCTCGTGAACGACGACCTCGTCGGCGTTCTTGTCGAGTTTCGCCGCGAGGCTGTCGCGGACGGAGAGACGCGACGGCGTTGCCTCGTCGTGAACGATCTGGAACCGCACTTCGGTCCGGTGGAGCATTGGATTCTGCTCCTGTGAGAGGATTTCGACTTCCATGTGTAACACTCAGTTATACTGTTCTTCTCCCCGAAGCCTGTAAAAGGATTTCGAAGTGAGCGATTCCACCGGCGACCGGTCAGAACGGAAGCCACGGCGAGCGAAGGTCACGATGCGGAAAGTGCCACCGCTCTTCTCCACTATCGACGCGATACATCGTGGGAGAACAGTTCGAGCCATCGCGGAACCCGTTTCGTCTCCCCGCCGACGGTCGCGTCACGCGTCGTGGCCGAGGAGCGAGAACAGACGATCCGTCTCGCCGTCCATTCGAGCCAACAGGTCCCCGACCTCGGCCTGCAACTCGGGGGTGACTCGTGCGAGAACCATTCCTCGATCGGGTTGTCCGTAGACGACGCTCCCCCCAGTCGGCACCGCGAGGACCGCGGGAAGCGCCGCGAGGTCCTCTTCACCGTCGACCACGAGGACGGTCGGAACCGGCGACTCGACCGCCTCCACGAGCGCCCGGAGGAGGTCGTCCGTGAGGACGCCCGCCGGGTTCTCGACCCGAATGCGGCGAGCGTCGTCGCTGACCGCGTTTCGTATCTCGGGGTCGACGCGTTCGCGTTTCGTGATTCCGTCGACCAGCGCGACGTCGGGCGTGACGCCGACCGATTCGAGGTGGTACGTGACGACGTCGCCGACCGCGACGAGCGGTCCGTCCGCGGATTCGAGCAGTCGCTCGGCGTCGGTGAAAATCGGTCCGAGTGGCTCCTTTAGCTCACCGCGCAGCGCACGCGGCAGCGAGACGACGGTTTCCGACACGTCCCTACCTGACTTTCAGCGCGTAGCTTCCCGGCTTTTTGACTTCCATCTCCCGTCCGATTTCGCTCTCCTCGGGGTGCGCGATGGAGACGTAACCGCTCCAGTCCTCGGTGAGGCTGGTGGAGTTGCAGATCGGACAGATCTCCTCGTCCGCTTCGATGACGGCGTGGCAGTCGCGACAGGCGACTCGATTGCTCGCCACGGTTATTCACTCTCCGTCGTCGCGTGGCGTTTCTGTCGGTCCTCTTTCAGCCACCCGTGTTTGCCGAGACCGACCTGCTTCGCCGTGAGGCCGATTTTGCTCTCGCGCGGGTTGCGCTCGTCGATGCTCTTCGTGACGATGCGCGTTCGAACGGAGTCGCCGACGCCGAGGGCGCGGTTGGACTCACGCGAGGCGAGCGCTTGGCCCTCCTCGTCGAACGCGAGGTACTCGTCGGAAATCTGGGAGACGTGGAGCAGTCCGTCCACCGGTCCGATACCGACGAACGCCCCGAAATTGACGACTTCGACGACTTCGCCGTCCACGACTTCCTGCATCTGCGGGTCGAACGTCAGCGCGTCGAACTCCGCTTCGTAGTAGACGCCGGGTCGGTTGGGAAGCACCGCGCCCTCGCCGATGTCGTGTACTTCGGTGACGCTGACGACGCTGCCGACGTCCTCGTCCATCCGTCCTTCGAGTTTATCCTGTAGTAGCCGCTTCACCAGTCCCGGCGTAACGTCCGCGAGGAACTGGGGAGGCACTTCGACCGTGTCCTTCAATCTGGCCCGTTTGTACATGCTATGGTTGAGTGATTGCGAGTTTGTTCTTCCCCCTTATATGAATTACCGGTACGCCAGCGTCGAGCAGGCGTGTCCGAAGGGGTGCGTCGTTCGTGACGACGAAGTCGAACTCGGGTCCGAGTTCGACCAACGCGTCGTCCGCGTACGATTCCTCGTGGTCGACGGTTCGACACCGCGTCGCCAAGTCGGCACCCACACTCGCAGCGGTTGCCTCCTTCCCGTTGCCCTGTGATAGGCCGTCGAGTTCGTTCACGACGGCGCGAGGGGTGACGCATTCGAACCGGCCCAACAGGCGGTCGAGTTCGTCGAACACCCTGACGCCGGATTCGACGGGCATCATGAGGGCACTGGTATCCATGACGACGGTGTGAACCATCAGTTCTCGGTCGTGAGCGTTCCGATACCGATGAGTCGCCAACGCGCGCCGATGCGGCGGTTGATGGCGATTTTCGCCCCTTCGGGTGCGCAGACGGGACGTTTGAGCGAGACCTCACACTCGTCGTCGCGCGCGCTGGTGACGGCACCGACCGTCGTCGCCGTCCCGACCGTCAGCATGAGCGGTTCGCCCGTGCTGATTTCGTCCACGTTCTGCTCGTCCATGCCGACGAGACGGTCGAGCAGGTCGATCTTCATGGTGAACTGCTCCCACGTCGGCGGGAGGCTACCGGGCGTTCCGGCCACCTGTCCGGCGAGCGCGTCACCTTTGGTGAGGCTCGGGTCCAGGCCGGTTCCGACGCCGAGGAGTCCACCGGGCGTCACCTCGTCCACGATCTCGCCGCCCGCTTGGAGGGAGCGAACGTCGGTCTGGATGGGTTCCCACTGCGTCTGGCCGCCTTCGTCCACCTCTCGACCGGGACGAAGTTCGAGTTCGTCGCCCTCGGCGAGTTTTCCCTGCACGAGACTGCCGCCGAGGACGCCGCCCGTGAGGTCGTCCCACGTCGTTCCGGGACGGTTGATGTCGAAACTGCGGGCGACGTACATCTGCGGTTCGTCGCTCGGGTTTCGTTCCGGCGTCGGAATCTCCTCCTCGATGGCCTGAATCAGCAGGTCGACGTTGACCTCCTGTTGAGCGCTTATCGGGACGACGGGCGCGTCCTCCGCGACCGTCCCTTCGACGAACTCCCGAATCTGTTCGTAGTTTCGTCGCGCGCGGTCGGGACTGACGAGGTCGATCTTGTTCTGTGCGATGACGATGTTCTCGATGCCGATGATGTCGAGCGCCATCAGGTGCTCTTCCGTCTGGGCCTGCGGGACGTTCTCCGTGGCCGAGACGACGAGCACCGCGCCGTCCATCAGCGATGCTCCCGAGAGCATGGTCGCCATGAGCGTTTCGTGGCCGGGCGCGTCCACGAACGATACTGTACGAATCGGGTCGCTTTCCGAACCGTCGGCGCACGTCTCGTCTACCGTGTAGCACTCCGGCGCATCGACGTCCGGGCACCGCCTGAACGTCGCGTCCGCGTAACCGAGTCTGATGGAAATCCCCCGCTTCATCTCCTCGGAGTGCTGGTCGGTCCATTCGCCGGAAAGAGCCTGCACGAGCGTTGTCTTTCCGTGGTCTACGTGGCCGACGAGTCCGATATTCACCTCCGGTTGGTTGTGTGTTCCTGTCAACGTTGACCTCCTGAAGTAATTTGTCGTAGATTCGGCCCGAACGACTGATAAACCTACTGTTCTCGTATCGCGCGCGCTCCTGACAGAAACGTTACAAAAATGTAATTCAGGTAACGTTTTATCTGCCTTCCGGTACTGCTAGAACCATGAGCAGCGATACCGGATTACAGGAGTGTGAGGACTGTCTCGCCCCGGCGGAGGCGTTCTCGGTCATCGCCAACGAGACGCGCCTCTCGATCTTGGAGGCGCTCTGGCAGGCCCCGGAGCGGCCGGTCGGCTTCTCGGAACTGCGTAAACAGGTCGGGATGCGCGACAGCGCACAGTTCAACTACCACCTGAAGCAGTTGACCGACCACTTCGTCGTTCGAACCGACGCGGGCTACGACTTCCGACAGGCCGGGAAGAAGGTCGTGAGCGCGATTCTCGCCGGGTCGTTCAACGAACACCCGCACCTCGACCCAATCGAACTCGACGAGACGTGCGTGGACTGCGACGCCCACCTCCGGGCCGCCTACGAGGAAGAAACCCTGACCGTCGCCTGCCCCGACTGCGGCAAGGCCCACGGCAACTACCCGTTTCCGCCCGGCGGCCTGAACGACCGAACGGACGCCGAGGTCATGGACGCGTTCAACCAGCGCGTGCGCCACCTCCACTGCCTCGCCGCCGACGGCGTCTGCCCGGAGTGCAACGGTCGGATGGAGACGACGGTAAGCCGCGACACCGAGGAGGTCCTCGGCACGAAGGTTCGAGTGGACCACGAGTGTGCACAGTGCCACCACCGACTCCACTCGACGGCGGGACTGTCGCTCCTCGACCAGTCGCAGGTCGTCACGTTCTACAGCGACCACGGCATCGACCTCTGTACGAAACCGTTCTGGGCGCTCCCGTGGTGCGTGGACGACGGAAACACGACGGTTCGATCGGAGGACCCGTGGCGAATCCACGTCTCGATTTCGCTGGACGACGAGGCGCTCGACGTGACCCTCGACGGCGACATGGCCGTGATCGAAATCGACCGCACCCACACCGCTTCCGCCGACGCCAAGGGCACCGTCTGACAACCCTTTTACAGGAGTGCGTTTCAGTAACGCGTCCTACAGAAATGTTCTTCAGCTAACAGTTTTGTCGGTGTCTCCCCTCTCTCCACCTGAGGAGAGCCCCCATGAAGTACGAAGCAATCCCCGGTCTCGCCGAACCGACTCTCGGATACGACATCGTTCGCCGAGCGCTCGCCACCCTGTTGATCCTCGCGATCGGTATCGCGAGCGCCCTCGCGGTGGGCACCGCGTTCGTCTACGGGGTCGAGGCCATCGGAGCGAACGTCCCGGTGATGCTCCTCGGTTGGGCCGCCAGCATCGGCATCGCGTTCGCCCTCCCGTTCCTCGTCGTCCGCGTCGTGACCGCGGCCCTCACCGCGTTTCGACTCTGAGACAGATCGCGACCATCTTCCCGCTGACGCCCTTCTTTCCCGTTCGTTTCGATGAGAGCGGTTTGTGACCGCTCCAACACGCTGGCTTCGAAGATAACCCGTAGCCAACGCTCCCAACGACAGCAATAAGAAGCCCTCGAAAGCCCCCGCCACGCTCCGAGATGACTTTGGTTCCCGGTTCGACGTGAATGCTGAATCAGTCCCCGAAAGCCCCCGCCCGCTCGCGGTCGCTCGCCAACATCTCGACTTGGCACAAACCGCGTGCCTCGCCGAGAGGGGTCGGCGAAACGACCACGACAAGCGCGAGCGGGCGGCCCCTTTCAGTCCTCCTACGACGCCACAACCCCCACAGCACCGCGACAGCCACACCCTCCCCACCCGATTCCGTTCCTCACTCCGTTGCGGTACTCATCCCTCGCACGCTACAGCGAGAGGACGCGGCCGAGAGTGGCCGCGTCCTCTCGCCAGCACGCGCCACGGTGGTACTTCACCATCCGAGAAATCGAACGAACTGAACCCCTCGATTCCACCCTTCCCGCGGCTTTTTTGCCGACCGAATCCCTCTGGGGAGTCGTGCGAGAGTTTCCGTTCGAGTTGGCGTTGTGTGCCCATCTGGAAGCGACGACCGGGAACGTCATCGCCCGACAGGTCGGCGCTGGCGTCCACGCGCCCTCGAACCGAATCATCGACGTGCTGTGCGTCGAACCCGGCCCGGACTTCGACGCCCGGACGAAACTCACGGCGGAGCGGATTCCCGACGCGGCTATCGAGAGCGACGTCGGCGTCGGGGAGGCGCGCTACTGGCGCGACGCCTTCGACACGTCGCCCGAGTACGCCCGAGAAGTGGTAGACCGGGCGGTCGATATCGGGTTCTTCGAGCGCGAACGGCGTGGCGGGCGGGAGTACGTCCGACAGGTCGCCCGCTATCCCGTCTGGTTCGGGCGATTGGTGGGCATCGAGAACAAACCCGACCTCTCGGACCCCGGCGACCTCGAAACGCAACTCCGCAAGGACGTCAGCCTCGGCCTCGTTGACGAGGTGATTCTGGCGACCGAGAGCTACGTCACGGGGGCACACCTGAACCGCATCCCCGAAGAGGTCGGCGTCTGGCGATTCCACGTCGAAGAAGCGGGACGTGGAGCGGTAGGGAACGGGGGAGAAATCGAAGTGGTTCGCGAACCGACACCGCTCGACACGGACGGGGCGGGGACGGAACTCATCGAGGAACGCTCGGCCGAACGGACGTTCGCGTGGCGAGCGCGGAGCAAAAAGCCGGACGGCGGCGGCGGATGGCGGAACGAGCATACGGGAAGGGCTGGCGGACGTACGATTTTCCCGCCTGCGGCGAAATCGAAGCCCGTTCCGGCGCGCTCCCGTACTGTCGCTGGAAGGGGCGGGTCGTCAACCCCGCACGGTGTGGAAACGACTGTCCGGGACACGACCCCGCCGACGCGCCTGCGGTCGATACCGATACGGAGCGGGACGCCCGGACGCCGTGGGTTGGCGAGCCGACAGGACGGACGCGCCGACAGGTCGGACTCGGCAGATTCGGCCGAGACATGTAAAATACAATCCGTTTCCGTCGAGGCGTGAAGTGTAAACATACAAGAACCGGGATCAAGAATGGGGGTGTATGCAAACGCCCTCCCGACGGCAGTCGCTGGCCGTCGGCGCGATACTCCTGTGTTGTCTCTCCTTGTTCGCACCGACGCTCGCCGCGCAGTCGAACGGACAGGAAAACGTCGCTGATAATGGAAGTATTGCCGATAACCCGTGCGTCGGAACCATCACCGGCCCCGCAAACGGAACGACCGTCGTCGCCGTACAGGGCTACTCGTGGATAGACGACGGACAGAAGCGCGAAGCGAAACTCGTCGCCATCGGCCCGAACGGCACGGTAAAGTGGGTCCATCACACCGGCGAGCACGGCATGGTCTGGGGCTACGACGTGGACCCGATGCCGAACGGCAACCTGTTCGTCACCGGAACGGCGAACGGGGAAACCGTCGTCTACGAGTTCAACCCCCGAACGCAGGAACACGTCTGGAAGGAGACGCTCCCCATCGAGGACACCCACGACGTGGACCTCATCAACAACGGGACGCAACTCCTCGTCGCCAACCTGCGCAACTACAACGAGAAGGAGGAACGCAACGACGACAGCATCTTCGTCTACGACCTCCAGAAGGACGAAGTGGTCTGGCGCTGGTTCTTCCGCGACCACTACGATTCGAGCGTCGGCGGGAACTACACGAAAGACTGGTCGCACGTCAATGACGTGGACAAAATCGGTCCCGGCGAGTACCTCGCCTCGCCGCGCAACTTCGATCAGGCCATCGTCATCAACCGCTCGACGGGGAACGTCGACATGCAACTCGGGTCCTACGGCGAGAAGGACGTCCTCGACAAGCAACACAACCCCGACTACTTGGAGAGCGAGGACGGCACCCCGACGCTCCTCGTCGCCGACTCCGAGAACAACCGTATCGTGGAGTACGAAAAGGAGGGCGACGGGTGGAACCGAACGTGGTCGATGGGCAAAGGCGACGACCTCTCGTGGCCGCGCGACGCGGACCGCCTCGCGAACGGTAACACCCTCATCGGCGACTCGAAACACGAGCGGGTGCTGGAAGTCACCCCGAAAGGGAAAGTCGTCTGGGAGTTCTACACGCCGTGGCTCGTCTACGACGTGGCGCGCATCCCGGACGAACGGGTCGAAAGCCCGACCATCGCCGACCAAAACGCCACCGGAAGCTACGCGTTCAAAGGGGCGACCCAGAAGTACGACGCGGAGTCGATGAAGCAGTGTAACGCCTACCTCAACTCCATCGACGGGTGGGCCGACGGGCAGAAACCCGACAACACGACCACCTCGGACGGAGCGGGCGTGCAGGACAACGACGAGCGCAACGACGGAAGCCTCGGTGGTTCGGACGGTGACTCCGGCGACTCCAGCACGTCGCTTCCCGGGTTCAACGTCGTCGTGGCACTCGTCAGCCTCCTCGCCGCAGCGGCGCTGTTGGTTTCCGACCGGCGGGACTAAATCCGGTATCGCTCGCCGTCCACCGCGAGCGGTTCCTCGAACGCCTCTTCTTCGGAGTAGAAGTGCGACACGTGTACCAGTCGCGTCACCTCCGCATCCAGTTCGTCGGCCAACGAGAGCGCCCCTTCGCGCGTCATGTGTTTGTACCCGAAAGTGCGCGGAACGCCGTCGTCGGTGTGATGACGGCCGCCCGCGGGATGGTACTCACAGAGCGACGCGGGGACGATGGCGTCCGCCAGAAAGAGGTCGGCACCCGACAGGGCGTCCCGAGACGCGTCCGGAATCGAATAGCCCGTGTCGCCCGTGAGCGCGAGTTTCGAACCGTCGTTCTCCACGACGACGCCGTAACAGACGAGCGGGGGGTGTTCGACGGGGACGAACGTCACGTCGAACCCGCAGGCCGAAAACGACACGAGCGGTTCTCGATCGTGGACCGTGATTTGGTCGAGGTAGTCGAACTTGTCCCGAATCGTGTCGGCGACGCTCTCGTCCGTCTTCGGGTCGGTTTCGCCCGTCGCGTGGACGGGCAGCGAATCGAACAGTCGATAGGCGTTCCCCAACCCGTCGAGGTGGTCGAAGTGGATGTGCGTGATGAGAACCTCGTCGGGCAGCGAGACGTCGTTGTCGAGAAACTGCGAGCGAAAGTCCGGGCTGGCGTCGATGAGGAGACACTCGTCCGTCTCCTCGTTGCGGACGTGAACCGAGAACCGCGAGCGCTCCACGCCGCGGTCCCGGGCCTCGCGGCAGGTGTCGCAGTCGCATCCGACCGTCGGAGTGCCAGTCGTGTCGCCGGTTCCGAGGAGGGTGACTTCCATCGGTACAAGATGCACGGCGACGGATGCTAAATGTCGCGGTCCGCGATGGTATCGCGGGAAAAGTCGTCGGGCCGTCAGTGGTCGTGGGAGTGACCGCTGATGTCGCCGCCCGCGACCAGCGCGTCGTGGTCGCCGTCGATCATGTCCATGTCCTTCAGGTGGTCGCGCTCCTCGAAGTCCTGAATCGCGTAGTGGAGGTCCTCCTGTGTGAGTTCCGTCCGTTCCTCCGTGAGCGCTTCGAGGACCGCTTCGCGGAGGACCAACCGCAAGTCGCTCCCGGTGAGCCCCTCGGTCATCTCCGCGATTTCGTCGGGGTCGAAGTCGGCGATGCGCATCCGCCGGGTGATGACCCGAAGGATATCCGAACGCATCTGTTCGTCCGGTTTCGGGAAATTCAGGATGTCGTCGAAGCGCCGCCACGCCGCCGCGTCGAGTTGGTCGGGGTGGTTGGTCGCGCCGATGAGCAACACGTCGTCCTCGATGAGCGAGATGTTGTCGATGCTCTTGAGGAGGGTGTTGACGGCGCGTTTGATGGCCGCGTGCTCGTCGCTCCGGCGGGTTTTCGCCACGAAGTCGAACTCGTCCATGAAGAGGATACACGGCGAGAGTCGCTTTGCAACCTCGAACACCTTCTCGACGTTCTTCGCCGTTTCGCCGAGATACTGGCTGGTTATCATCGACAGTTTCACTTCCACGAACGGGAGATCCAAGTCGTAACCCAGCGCCCGCGCCGTCGAGGTTTTCGCCGTTCCCGGCGGCCCGACGAAGAGGAGTTTCCCGATTTCGCGCAGGCCGATTTGGGCCAGATACTCGCGGTGTTCGATGGCCTTCACTATTTTGTGGATTTCGGCCTCCTGGTCCTCCGTGAGGACCAGGTCGTCGAGCGTCAGTTCCACCTCCTCGGGTGCGTGGATGTCCACGAGGTCGAGCATGCTCTCCCCGTCCTCGTCTTCGTCCTCGTCGAAGTGCTCTTCGAGCAGGCTGTCTATCCACGCCCGGTCGGACTGTACCGGCCGGTTCGTTTCGAGAACCTCCTCGTAGGTCACGTCCACGTCGTCGTAGTCGGAGAGCGCGTAGGCGAGCGTCGGATTCGCGGCGATTCGCTCATCGTCGCGGTCCACGAACCACTCCTCCGCCATCTCCTGTTGTGTTATCTCGATGCTTCCCGAGAACGTGTCCCGGTCGGTGAACATCAGTTCGGAAACCGCTTCCCACGGTTGGTCGAGTTCGGTCGCCTCGCGCGCCGTCTCGATGGTCGTTCGAAGCGGTCGCTCTATCGTTCCGTCGTGCCAGAACACCTGCCGAATCTTCGGTGGCAGGTCGTTTTCGTCCAGATCTCGGTTCTCGCTGTAGACCCGTGCAGTGAGCAAGAACTCGATTACGTCCAGCGCCCCGCTGTTCATTCTCCCGTGGGTAATCACGGGAGAATCTTAAGCGCGTCGGACTAGTCTACGAGGAAATACCGCACCTCACAGGGTTTCAATCAGTTCCGTTCGCCGTTCAATTCATCCGGAATATCGTTTACGACGCGTGTGAAGCTGTTCAGACAGACCCTACCGAGCCTGTATTATTGATAGATTGCTCGTAACAAAGTAATGGTGTATCCGAGTAAGAACCGAAGCCATGCAATTATCAGGATTCAATTTATCGGATTACGAACGAATACTGGACATCGGGCTGGACGCAGGGTACCGGTTTTACACGCTTGCCGACTATCTCGAATCGGACACGGTGGACGAACCCCACGTCGTCCTCCGGCACGACGTGGACCGCCGAGTCGGGAACGCTCTCGCGTTGGCGTCCGCCGAAGCCGACCGGGACGTCACTTCGACGTACTACTTCAGGACGAACACCTTCTCCCCCGACGTCGCTCGTCGGATAGAATCGATGGGACACGAGGTCGGCTACCACTACGAGGACCTCGCGAAAACACGAGGAGACGTGGAGGAGGCTCATCGGCGATTCGGAACGAACCTCGACTCGTTCCGCGAACACGTGGACGTCCGAACGGCGTGTGCGCACGGAAGTCCGCTCTCCCCGCACCTCAACACGGACATGTGGAAGGACGCGCGAACGGCGGCGGACTACGGACTGCTCGGTGAGGCATACAGTGCATTGGAGTTCGATTCCCGCGGTGAGTCCGACCTCCTGTACCTCTCGGACACCGGGCGGGACTGGGACGCGACGATGTCGAATTTCGGGGCGATTCGGTCGACGGACGACGTCGTGGGAGCGCTCGAATCCCGTGCGTGTTCGTCGCTGTACGTCCTCGCACACCCAAGTCGATGGGCGGTTTCCGGGTTGCAAACGGTCGAACGGCCCTGTTGGGACATCGCCGCCGAAGCCGGAAAAGTCGCGGCGAGCGGCGCGCACTCGGCCCAACGAGCGAGCGGCCGACTCGCGGAAGGTACCCGCGCGGCACGGGCGATTCGATCGGTCGTGACTCGGGTTTCACGGGAGTGACGTACGATGGCAGACTCAACCATCACGACGACGCGCCGAGGGGCGCTCCGTACGGCCGGACTCGCCATCGGCGGCACGGCACTCGTCGGCCACGCCGCTGCGGCTCCAGCGGCGTCGAACGGGAAACTGGTGTTCACCTACGACGACGGTCCCACCGACGACTACACGCAGGCGTACCGCAAAGCACATCGGAAGGAAGGCGTTCCGGGGTGTTCCGCCGTTCCGTCGGCGAGCGTAGGAACCAAAGGAAGCCTCGACGCGGCCCGACTCCGAAAGTTGGAGGACGCCGGGTGGGAGATCATGTCCCACAGCGTTCACCACCGCGCGCTGACGAACGTCGCGGTGACGAGCGACGTCTCTCCCGGGGACGAAACCCTCCGCGTCGAGACGAACCTGCACGGAAAACTGCCGGGCGACGAACTGCTCGTCAGCGACGGGTCGACGTCCGCCACGGTCACGGTCGCCGGAAAGGGTTCCGACGACGAGGGGAAGTACCTCGAACTCGAATCGAACGTCGGAACGTCGTTTTCGGCGAGCGACGGCGTCACCGAACGCTACACCGACGAGATTCTCCGTTCCGCCCTCGGGAAGTCGAAGAGACAACTGGAAGGTTACGGCGTGACCGTCACGAACATCGTGATGCCGTACGGCGGCTACGGCCCTCGAACGCAGGAACTCGTCGACGAGTACTACACCGCCGTCGCGAACGGCGGACTCGCCATCGACGGCCGCGGGCAGATACAGAAACCGGACGAACTGACCCTCCCGCACCTTTCGCGGGCGATGTTTCGGCAGGGGAAGATGACCGAGACGGAACTCGGGACGTTCCTCGATTCGGTGGCCGACGAGGACGCGTTGGGAATTCTCGGAGGTCACAGTTGGTGGCGGGAGCGCCTTCCCGCGAGTCGGATTCGAACGGCCATTCGGATGGCGAAGGACCGAGACATCGACATCGTCACGCTTCGAGACGCGCTCTCGGAAACGAACGCGGCGAAGACGACGACCACGGGAACGACGGCTACGAAGGGGACGGCTACGAAGACGACAACCGGAGGAACGAACGGTGCGCGCGCGGCCGGTACGAACACGACGGACGGAGTCGCGGCCGGAGCGGAGAAGACTCGAACGGCGGGAGAAACGACGAACGGGACCGGACAACCCGGTTTCGGCGTAGTTTCGGCGTTGGTCGGTGTCGGAAGCGCCGCCGCGTGGAAGCTTCGGAAGAAGTAGCGGTGAGTATTCGGCAGGAGGAGGCCGCGATTACGCGGTCGAATTGTCGAGGGAGTCCTGCTGCACGTAGATCACGACGGTGCTGACGGTACACCCGCTGTCGAAGCCGAAGCGCTGGAACTCGTACCGCTTGTACCCCGACATGTAGCCCTCGATATCTTCCGCCGTGCCGTCCTGACTGGAACATGTGGAGACGTTGGCGGGGGCGATGACTATCGGCGGTTTGTCGCCGCTGAGCGCGGCGGGGCTCGTCGTGCTGTCGATGTCCGCGTCGGCGGTTTCGAGGTACCACGCGAGTGGGAGGCGGGCGAACCATCCGTCGCCGCCCTCCCCTCCTTCGACCGGATACACGTCGTCGGCGGCCTCGTTCGACGAGTAGAACTCGCTTCCGTAGAACATCACGTCCGTTCCCTCGTTCTCGCGCGAGATGCGCTGGAGGTCGTGGAGAAGCGGCTTCGCATCGGTCGAGGAGGACTGGGCGTACTGGACGAACTGGTTGTCCGGGTCCTGTGGGTTCTGATATGACGTGCTGTAAGCCGTCGTCCCGACGGACCCAACGATGAGCAAGAGGAGAATCGCGGCGGCGGCGAGGCTCACGTCGTCGTGATCCTCGTACGCTTCCCATCCCCAGCGGAAGATCAGCGCGAGGCCGACGGCCGCCGGGAACGCGAGCGGGACGATGGCGTGAACCGTCGCCCATCCCGCTTTGATGTCCATCACGAGGGGGTAGCCGAGGATGCTGACGAAGCCCCAGTAGAAGCCGAGCGAAACGACGTCACGCGGGCGGTCGCCGGAGTAGCGGTCGACGATGAATCCCACCACGGCGAGGATGCAGAGCGCGAGCGCGCCGACTTTCAGCGACATTAGGAAGTGGTCGAGGAAGGGAAGGTATGCATGGTCCGTATGTCCCTGCCACCCCATGAACTCGTTCCCCGCCTTGATGGTCGCGGCGGTGAAAACCTCCGGAATCATCGACGGTTGTGAGAACGATTTCCAGAGGCCCGAACCGGGTTGGCTCTGGGAGCGCGGTGCATAGAAATAGACGATGATGGCGAGCGCCTCCACGGCAGCGAGGAGCGCGATACCGAGTCCTTTGAGAATCGATACGACGACGGCGGTGTCCCGCTCGAACAGGCGAACCGCACCGGTTCGGATTCGTCGGGGAATCGCCGCACCGATGCCCTCGTTGCCGACGCGCCGAAGCATGAGGCGGTGGTCGTAGAGCAGGACCGCTCCGCCCGCCCAGCAAGCCGCATACAGGAGGGCGTTCTCCTTCATCGTGAACCCAAGCGTGAAACACGCGACGGCGGCAAAGACGTAGCGGAGGCGGCGGGTGTCGAAGTAGCGGACGACAAATCCGAGCGCGAACACCATCACGGCCGCGAGCATCACGTCGTTGCGCATGAACCGCGAGTAGTAGAGAAGAACGGGGTTCATGGCGAAGAGGAAGGCGAGTGCGACCGTTTCCGACGCTCTGAGTCGCTTCCGGAACAGGAGCGCCGCGAGCGGGAGGAGGCCGCCGATGAGGGCGACGATGAGTCGCATGGTAAAGTCGTTCGCGCCGAACAGCGCGAACGCGATGGAATCCATCTGTAACAGGAACGGGCCGTGAATGATGCGGCGATAGTACCAGACGCCGTTCTCCATGAACGCGTAACTCCAGTAGGCGACGCGGGATTCGTCCTGATGGGCGACGCGTGCGCCGAGGTTTACGAGGCGAAGTGCGATGCCGAACACGGTGATGAGAACGACCAATGGGACCGGTTCGAGAAATCGCTGGAGGAGGCTCGATTCGTCGCTCGACGTGAACGGGCGGGCGCGTCTCTGGGCGGTGTCGGAACCTTGCATCGTCGGATAGTATAGACGATATGGAATGGGTTCGACCAAATAGTTTCTGAAGGCCCCTCTATAGTCAATAAACTTACAAACTGTTTCTCATTTACTCCGAGTTCTACGGCCACTTAAGGTCCACGAGCGAGAATCATGAACTATGGAGAACGATACCACACCGGTCATCGCGAAGGCGATTCGGACCCCGCAGGGCAAGGAGGGTGGCGCGTACGCGGACGTTCGAAGCGAGGATCTCTCGATTCCGCTCGTGAACACGATTCTGTCCGAGACGGGATTGACGAGCGACCACGTGGACGACCTCATGTGGGGGGTCGCCCAACAGCGCGGCGAACAGGACAACAACGTCGCGCGCGTCATCTCGCTCCTCTCGGACCTCGGCGAAGGCGTGCCCGCCACGAGCATCAACCGCTGGTGTGCGTCCTCGATGCAGGCGCTCATCAGCGCGAGCGACGCGATTCGGGCGGGCCAGCGCACGGCCATCATCGCGGGCGGCGTCGAGAACATGTCCCGCGTCCCGATGAGCGGCGGATACGAAGGCCGAGGAATCCACCCGCGGATGTCCGAGGAGTACAACCTCCCCCAACTCCAGATGGGGATGACCGGCGAGAAGGTCGCGGAGGAGTTCGAAATCTCCCGCGAAGACCAAGACGAGTACGCGCTTCGAAGTCACCAACGCGCCAACGACGCGACGGAGTCCGGGCGCTTCGACGACCAACTCGTTCCCATCGAAACCGAGGAGGGACTGGTCGAGGCAGACGAAGGTATCCGCCCCGATACGAGTCTGGAAGCCCTGCAGGGCCTCCCGAGCGTGTTCAAGGCCGACGGCACCGTGACGCCGGGCAACGCCTCCCAGATTTCCGACGGCGCGGCAGCGCTCCTCGTCACGAGCGAGGCGTTCGCCGAGGACCACGGCCTCGACGTGCTGGCGACCGTCGGCGACAACAACGTCGCGGGCGTGGACCCGACGATAATGGGCGTCGGCCCCGTCCCGGCCACGAAGGGGCTGCTGGAGCGCACGGGCGAGAGCATCGACGAATTCGACCTCGTGGAACTGAACGAGGCGTTCGCCAGCCAGACGCTCTACAGCCAGCGCGAACTCGGCGTCCCGGACGAGAAGTTCAACGTCAACGGCGGCGCTATCGCCATCGGCCACCCGCTCGGTGCCTCCGGCGCGCGTCTCCCCGTGACGCTCGTCCACGAGATGCAAAAGCGCGACGCAGAAAAGGGCCTCGCCACGCTCTGTGTCGGCTTCGGCCAAGGCGCGGCGATTACGCTGAAGCGCGAGTAGTCACCGCGAATCCCCGATTCGCGGGGCGACGAGTGACTGACCCGTTTTCTGACGTTCCATCCGCCGACGTCGGGCCATAGAATAATTACGTCGTGCGTCGAGTTCTCGGACGTGCCCCGAAGTCGTCCCTCCTCCGCAACGCTCGCGTGGATGGTTCCCGCGCTCCTCGCCAGCCTCGTCGTTTTTGTCGCGTATCTGCTGACCCACCCCTATCCCGCCACCGGCGGCGGCCTGTACCTCGCGATGGCCGACGCGATACGCGACAACGGCTACCGCCTTCCGGCGCGGGTTCCGCACTACACCACGAACGGAATCCCGTTCGGCTACCCGCCGCTCGCGTTCTACGTCGCCGCGTTTCTCCGCGATTTCCTCGGCGTCGGTCCGCTGACCCTGACGCGCTTTTTCCCCGGCGTCGTCACCGTCCTGACCGTGATTCCGGCGTTCTTTCTCGGACGCGAGGTGTTCGCCGAGGACCCCGACAGAAACCGACGTGCGGGACTCGCGGCGCTCGTCGTCGCCGTCAGTCCCGCCGTGTTCAAGTGGCATCTCTCGGCGGGCGGCATCGTCCGCGCCCCCGCGTACCTGTTCACCGTGACGGGGTTGTACGTCGGCCTGCGACTGTTTCGGACGCCGGAGAAACCGGTTCGGTGGGCGGTTGCGGGGGCGGCCCTGTTCGGCCTGACGATTCTCACCCATCCGTCGTATCCCGTCTTCTTCGGGACGAGCTATTTGGTCTTCTTCGCCGTCTTCGACCGCTCGCCCGCCGGACTGAAACGCGGCGCAGTCGTCGCGGTGGGCGGCCTGCTCCTCGCAGTTCCGTGGTGGGGCCACATCGCCGCCGTCCACGGCCTCGACCTCATCACCCGAACCGCCGGGTCGCGCCTCGGAATCGGGCGGGGAATCTTCTGGTTCCCCTCCAAGTTCCTCTACGCCCGCCGGACGCGGTTTCTGCCCGTCTGGCACGTCCTCACGCTCGTGGGCGTGGCCGCGCTCGCGGTGCGGAAACGCTACTTCCTCCCGCTCTGGTTCGCCGCGACCGTCGTGATGTTTCCCAAGCCGCGGTTTCTCATGCTCGTCGGCGCGTTTGTCGTCGCCGCCGTGGTGTTCGATTGGCTGCCGAGCGTCGCCGACGCGGCGTCGGAACGGGACGGAATCTCGACGGACGGCGGACGGTTGCCGCGCGTTTCGCTCGTCTTACTCCTCCTGCTCTCGACCTACGGCGTGGCGACCGGCGGCCTCTACGCCGCGAACTACGGACCCGTTCCCGAACGCCCGCTCCACCGACTCCAGCAGGACCCGCTTCCATCGTACATCGACGGCGACGACATGGCCGCGATGCGATGGATACGAAACCGAACCCCGCAGGACGCGACGGTCCTCGTCGCTGGCGACGCCGCGGAGTGGTTCCCGGTGTTCGCCCATCGAACCGTCGTCGCCTCCCCGTGGGGGGCCGAATGGCTGCCGCCCGACGAGCGCGAACGCCAAATCTCGCTGTACCGGAACAGTTCGACCTGCGCGTCGGCCAGTTGCATCCGCGAGATACTCGCTCGGGACGACGTTTCGCCCGATTACGTCTACCTCACCCGCGAAGGCACCCGGAGTTGGATCGCCCGCGAAACGCTGAGTCGGGCACAGTGGACGGGGATGCTGGACCGCTTCGACGCGTCGAGGGGAACCTCGGTCGTCTTCCGAAATCGGGACGTGGCGGTCGTGAAGGTCGATGGCTGAAGACGGATCCGTCGAAGTCGAGGAGTGAGCACGGGGTCGGTCGGAGCCGATGGGCCTTGTTTCTACGGGAGAGAGTTGTAAATTGACGAATATCTTTTTGCGCTCGGCAGTCCAATAAGCGGTAGTGTATCGCACAGCGGGGACGTCCCACAGTTGTCGAGAATGACCACCGAACCACCGACGGGAACGGAGGCGATTTCACGCGATACGGCGTTCGAAATCCTCACCAACCCACGGCGTCGGTACTCCCTCTCTTACCTGCGGTCGAAACCGGGGACGGTCTCCATCGGCGAACTCGCCGAGGCGGTCGCCGCGTGGGAACAGGACACCAGCGTCGAACTCGTCTCCTCGAAGGAGCGAAAATCCGTGTACACCTCGCTGTACCAGACCCACCTCCCGAAGATGGCCGACGCGGGCGTCATCGTCTACGACCGACAACGCGGACAGGTACGACTCAGCGACACGGCGACCGAACTCGACAAGTTCGTCAATCCGTCGTCGAAGGGGGGAAACTGGAGTCGATACTACCTCGCGCTGGCGGTCGTCGGCGGAGTGGTAATCCTCTGTAACCAGATGGGAATGTATCCGTTCACCCTCCTCGACGTTCTCGCGTACGCAGCGTTGCTCCTCGTCGCGTTCGCTCTTCTCTCGGCGGTCAACCTCGAACTCGCGCGACGAAGGTGAGAGCGAGACGGGGCGTCGTCTATCGGGGATGACACAGCGAGATGGCGTCCCTGACGGCCGACTTGCGCCCGAGGAACGTCACATGGTCGCCGTTCTGGAGCGTGAAATCCCTGCTCGGAACCTGCGAGTTCCCGTCCCGCCCGACGAGCGCGATGAGGACGCCGTTCGGCAGTTCGGCGTCCAGTTCGTCGATGGTTTTCCCGACGAGGCTCGGTTCGGTTATCTCTATCTCCTGTACGTCCCCGCTCCGCCCGAGTTCCGTCATCCAGTTCGAGAGGGCGGGGCGTTCGATGACGTTGTCGATGGCCCACGCGGTGGCGAGCGACGAGGAGATGGTCCGAACGCCGAGGTCCTCGAAGGCGTCCACGTTGTCCGGGTTGTTGGCCCGAGCGATGATTGTCTCCACGTCGAACTTCGACTCGGCGAGTTGCGCGACGAGGAGGTTCACGTCGTCGTCGCCGGTCGCGGCGACGACGATTTTCGCGTTGTCCGCCCCGGCGGCCCTGAGGACTTCGGTATCGGTCCCGTCGCCTTCGTGGACGGTGTAGCCATCCTCGCGAGCGGTCTGCACTATCGTTTCGTCCTGCTCTATCAGCACGACGTTCTCTCCGCGGTCTTCGAGGCGTGCGGCGAGCGACCGGCCCACCTTTCCGCCTCCGATGATGAGTACGCGCATTGGAATCACGTTTAAACGTTCTGCGATGTGTCGAGCGAATCCGCCCTCGAAAACGACGGTCACGACGATGACGAGGAAGACGGTGCCGATGAGGACCGTCGCCGCCTCGTTCGCGTTCGGAATCACGTCGGCCTCGTTTCGGATACGGATCGCGAACAGCGTGGCGACCGACGCCGGGATGATGCCCCGTGGACCCACGAGGCTCATGAACGTCTTTTCGCCGCGCGTGAATCGGCCGCCGGAGGTCGAAACGAAGACGACCAGCGGGCGGATAACGAACATCACGGCGAGGACGACCACGATACCGCCGATGCCGAGGTCGAACAGGTTGTGGGGTTTCAACTGGGCCGCCAGCGTGATGAACACGAACGAGAGGACGACGAGCGTGATGTCGCCCTTGAACTCCTCTATCTTCTCCTCGTACGGGAGGTTCGCGTTGCCGAGGAGAATTCCCGCCGTCGCGACGGCCGCGATACCCGCTTCCTTGGCGACGATGTCGGCGGCGGCGTAGGCGGTCAGTGCGCCGACGAGTATCAGCAGTCTGGAGTTCTGTGGCGCGTTCCCCCGCGAGAGGTTGAGGTTGCGGAGGATGTACCAGAGGAGTCCGGCGACGATGAGACCGACGAGGACGCCGGTTCCCAGTCGGCGCACGAACGACGCGAGAAACTCGCCGACGTTGAACGAGTTCGACCCGGTGAGGACGAGGACTTCGAACATCACCACGGCGAGGATGGCGGCGGTCACGTCGTTCGCGATGCCTTCCGTTTCGAGGGCGGCCCCGACGCGGTCACGCACCGGCACGACCGAGAGAATCGGGGTGATGACCGTCGGGCCGGTCGCAACGAGGAGCGACCCGATGAGTAGGGCGAGGTCCCACGGTTGTCCGAGCGCGTACCGCACGACCACGGCCGTCCCGAGCAACGAGACGAGCGCCCCAATCGTGACGAGGCGTATCTGGGCCGACGGTGCCTCCCGGAGTTTGTTCACCTTGAGGTGGAACGCCCCCTCGAAGACGATGATGGCGACGCTCAGTCCGACGATGGACGAGAGCGCGTCGCCGAACGCCGAGGGGTCGAGCAGGCCGAGTCCGACCGGCCCGAAGATGACCCCCGCGAAGATGAGAAACAGCACGCTCGGCACCTGAAATCGGTCGGCGAGCACCTGCGAGACGACGCCGAGTCCGATGATGGCGGTGACGACGTACAGCAACTGCGCACTCACTGCTGGCCCTCCATGTATCGGGAAGGAGAGTGTGGACGGGTATTAAATTGCGTGGTATGAATGTGGCACTGGACGGGGGAAGGAGCGCAATAGAATGGACAATCGTTTCGCCTCATAGATAGAACGTGGTCGTTCGTCATATTTTGTCCCGAAAGGGTGAACCCGACACGAGGGTGCTAGCTCGCGGCACGCGGATTGTTGGCACAGCGAGGTGGTTCGGCCGTCAGTCGGCGTAGATGGCTTCGATGTCGTCGGCGAATCGGTCGAGGATGTTGCGCCGTTTCTTCTTCATCGTCGGCGTGAGGAGGTCGTTGTCCTCCGTGAACTCGATGGGGACGAGCCTGAACTGTTTTATCCGCTCGTAGGATTCGAACCGCTCGTTGATGCGCTCGACTTCCGTTTCGACCCACTCGTACACCGTGTCGTTCCGGCACAGGTCGCGGTCGTCGTCCGGGAGCGAGATTCCCTCGCGGGCGGCCCGTTCGCGGACCTCCTCGACGTTGGGGACGATGAGCGCGCTGACGAACTTCCGGCCGTCGCCCATGACCATACACTGTTCCACGACGTCGCTGGCGGCGAAGGCGTCCTCGATGGGACCGGGCGCGACGTTCTTGCCGGTCGAGAGGACGAGGAGTTCCTTGGCGCGTTCCCGGAACGCGATGTAGCCGTCGGGGCGAATTTCGACGATGTCGCCGGTTCGGAACCACCCGTCGTCCGTGAAGGCCCGTTCCGTCTCCTCGGGTTCGTTCCAGTAGCCCTCGGTGACGTTCGGCCCCTTGACGAGAAGTTCGCCCACCTCGCCCGCCGCGTCCGAGAACGCCTCGCCGACGGCCGACCCGTCGACTTTCACCTCTTCGTCCACGACGGGGTAGCCGATAGTTCCGATTTCGGGCGCTTCGGGCGGATTGACCGAGATGACGGGGGCGGTCTCCGTGAGTCCGTACCCTTCGAGGATGGGCAGCCCCATCCCGTGGTAGAGCGCGCACAAATCGGCCGAGAGACTGCCGCCGCCGCTGATGAGGAACTCGATGTTGCCGCCGAGTCCGTCCTTGACCTTGTCGAAGACGAGTTTGTCGGCGAGCAGTTTTCGCGCCCGGAGGCCGATGCTCGGCGAGTCCGCCTCGTGATATGTGACGCCCACGTCGGTCGCCCAGTCGAAGATCCGGCGCTTCGTATCGCTCTCGTCTGCCTGCGACCGGATGGCGTCGTAAATCCGCTCGTAGACGCGCGGGACGCTGGTTCCGGTGGTCGGTTCGACCGCCTGGAAGTCCTCTTGCAGCGTGTCGGGACTCTCCGCGTAGGCGACCGTCGCCCCGGCGGCGAACATCATGAAGTGACCCGCGGTTCGCTCGAAAACGTGTGCGAGCGGGAGGAACGAGACGGCTCTCGAATGTCGGTCGATGACGGGAACGTCCTTGTCCGGTCGGGGACCGAACCGTCGGTAACACTGGTTGACGTTCGACCGGAAGTTCCAGTGGGAGAGTTTCACGCCCTTCGGTTGGCCCGTCGTCCCGCTGGTGTAGATGAGCGTGGCGAGGTCGTCCACCTCGCGGGCTTCGAGCCACGATTCGTACTCGTCCGCGTCGAAGGTTTCCGCACCTCGGTCGTGGACCTCGGCGAGCGTGAGGAGGTCGTCGCGGTCGTATTCGCGCGAAAGCGAGTCCATCACGACGATGAATTCGAGGTCGAGGTCGTCTTCGACTTCCAAGACACGTTCCAACAAATCCTCGTTTTCGACGACGACGCCCGTGGCTTCGGGGTCGCCGAGGAGGTACCGAACCTGCGAGACGGAGGAACTCCGATACACGGTCGTCACGACGGCACCCGCCGCGAGCAGGGCGAAGTCCGTCTGTGCCCACTCCATGCGCGTATCGGCGAAGATGCCGATCCTGTCGTCGGACCCGACGCCGAGGTCGCGGAACCCGGCGGCGAGATTGCGAACGATGTCCCGCATTTCCGCATACGAAAGCGCCCGAAACTCGCCGTTCGGTGCCGCCGGAAGCACGGTTTCGGTGAGCGAACGGCGATACACGCCGCCCTTGTACTGCTGTGCGGGGCGGTTTTCGTGTCTCTCGGCGCTGTCCTCGAACATCCGGGACAACGTCGTCCGCTCGATAACCGGGTCGGTGAACTCCGTCTCTCCGTCACGCCACTCCATACTTCTCAGTAGCGAGTTATCACCCATTAATGTAGTGTAGAACGATATGAAAGTTTATTTCGGTTGTTTCGGTTTCGCGGGTTTCACATACCGTCGTCGGTATCGAGGTAGTGAAGAACGCCGCGGGTGTTTAACACCGCTTCGGCGCGCGCCTTCCGCTCGCCCCACACGTCGTCCATGTCCTGTTCCTCGACGAAGTGTTCGATTATCTCCTCGTCGTCGTCCTTCGCGGCGCGCTGGGCGTCCACCGCCGCGACCCACTTCGAGAGGACCTCGCCGTACTCGTCCATCGCCGCGTCGGAGTACTCCCGCGGGCCGAAGTGCGTGTAGAGGAGCGTCCCCGGCGCGAGTTCTCGGATGGTCTCCACGTCGTCAAGACACTGGTCCAGATCGAAATCCGTCGGCGGCGACGTCTCGTGGATTTCCGCGACGCTCGGCACCCAGATTCCGGCGGCGTCGGCGGTGAACACCGCGTCGTTCGCCCCGTCGTAGAATATCGTCTGGTGCGGCGCGTGCCCCGGCGCGTGGATGACGTCCAGTTCGTGACTCCCGCAGTCGATGGTGTCCCCGTCGGTCACCTCCACGATGCGCTCCTCGGGGACGGGTTTCGGTTCGACGTAGAACTCCCACTGGTCGCCGACGGCCTGCTTCGTTCCCTTCACCAAATACTCGGGATTCACGAGGTGGCGCGCGCCGATTTCGTGGACGTACACGTCCGCGTTCGGGCACGCTTCGGCGAGGAATCCCGCGCCGCCCGCGTGGTCGAGGTGGACGTGCGTCGGCGCGATGACCGCCACGTCCTCCCGCGCGATGTCCAACTCGTCCAGCGCGTCGAGGATTCTCTCGTAGTTGGTTCCGATGCCGGTCTCCACGATTGCCGGACGGTCGGTGTCGAGGATGTACACCGCGCCGTAGGCCTCCGTGTCGTACATTCCGGTGTCGAGATAGTACAGGTCCGAGCAGTCCCCGGTCCTGACTTCCCGTAGGTCGCCGATTGCCATACTATACCTCGCGTGGGGAGACGGGAAAAACGATTCGCGTGTGCGACGACTTCCGGAGTCACATCAGCCTTGCAGTTCCCGACCCGCCTCGACCGCCCGTCGATACAGACTCGCGCTCATCCGGAACCCGTTGTCGGTGAGGTCGTCCAGCAGGGAGACGTACTCCTCGAAACCGATGGTCCCCGAGTCGAGCGATTCGAGAAGGACGAAAATCGTCCCCCCGACCTCCGCCCCGAGCGATTCGGCCGTCGTTCGCGCCGCGTGGTCATCCGTGAGACACCGCGCGTTTTCCGCGAGTGCGAGCGCGATCGCTTCCGACTCCCCACGGCCCAACTGGGCGGACGCCCGAATCCGCTCCGCCCGTTGTTTCGTGTCGTCTTCGAGCGACCGAACCGCGAGAAACGACTCCGACGCCTGTTCGACCGACAGCGCGTCCGAGTATCGCTCCTCGTGTCCACGGGTGACGACCTCCTCGTACACCGCCGCCGGGACCAGAATCCTGTCGAAGCGAGAATCGAGACGGTCGAGTTCGCCGAGTTTTCCGAGATATATGAGTACCGTCGCGTCGGTGACGACGGCGGGACTCATTCGTCTCGCACCGCGGCGATGTCCGCTTCGAGGTCAGACTCGTCGTAGTTCATCTCGACGCCGCGCGATTCGAGCAGGTCGAGAAGCCGCCAGTGAGAAACCTCGGCGATGTCGGCCGCCTTCCCGAGTGAGACCTCGCCATCCCGGTACTGCTGGACGGCAGAATCGAGTTGCCATTCCTCGACACCGCGTTCGATGAGTCGCTTTACCGCCGTCGAGCGGTCGGTTCGCTCCGTCTCCTGTATCCTCTCTATCGCCTCGTAGAGGTCGTCCGGAACCCGGGTAGTGACGTGGTGTTGGCTCATGTGTACACGTACGGATTTTCCGTGTATGAAGATTTCGCCGAAACGGGAAAACGGATTCGATAGTCCGCGAAATACACACAACAACCGTTTCATCGTTTTCATCTCAGCTCGGTTACGTCGTGTCGGTTCCGTCTTCTGAGGGACTGCTGGCGGCACCCATACCCGCATTCGCACCGCCGGTGTCCCCACACCTCCCCGCCAGCGCGGCAGTACGCTCGCCGTTCGCGGCGCTCACGCCTCGCGGACACGCGCTGGCGCACCCTGCCGGAATCGTAATCGAGCGAAGCAATGAGGAATCGAGCAAAGCAATGAGGACATCCGACGTGCGCGATACCGACCGAACGACATCGGCGCGTGCGCCAGCAACCCCGAGGACGCTTCGTCCGAGGGGTTGGTTGGCTATCACGCGAGGGATGAGCGAAGCGAATCGGTTGGGGAGGGTGTGGTTGATGCGGTGCGGTTGGGTGGGTGGAATGAAAGGGGCCGCCTGCTCGCGCCTGCGTGGTTGCTTCAGCGGCCCCTCTCGATGAGGTGTGCGGGTTGCACCGAATCGAGATGCTGCTGAACAACCGCGAGCGGGCGGGGGCTTTCAACGACTGCTCCCCTGTAACTGCAATCGCACAAGAATCAAAATCAAACGCAGATCGTAGCGAGCGTGATTGGGGATTTCGAGGGCTGCTTCCCGGTAGTGACACTCGAAGTGCGACAAGAGCCACCACGACGCGAATATCCTGACACATCGTCTCGATATAGCGACACGGTTTTTTGCAGGGGTGTTGAAACCCGAGTCAGGAATGCTCGACAGGAAGTTTATCCGGGACCACCCGGACGAAGTTCGAGAGGGGCTCGAAAACCGCGGCGACGACGTGGATTTGGACGGCTTTCTCGATTTGGACGCCGAGTGGCGCGAACTGAAGGCACGGGGTGACGACCTGCGCCACGAACGAAACGAGGTCAGCCGAAGCATCGGCGAGTTGAAACAGGAAGGAAAGGAAGAGGAAGCACAGGAAGCCATCGAACGTTCGAGCGCGCTGAAGGCGGAACTGGAGGAGGTCGAAGCGAGGACGAACGAACTTGAGGAGGAACTGGAGGAGCGAATCCTCGAAATCCCGAACGTGCCGCACGAGAGCGTCCCAATCGGTGAAGACGAGGACGACAACGTCGAACAGCGGCGTGAAGGGTTCGACGACCTGCGCGACCTGCCCGCGAACGTGGTTCCGCACTACGACCTCGGCGAGGAGTTGGACATCATCGACGAGGAACGGGCGGCGAAAACCACCGGGAGCGGCTTTTACTTCCTGAAGGGCGACGGGGCGCGACTGGAACACGCCATCATGCAGTTCATGCTGGACGTCCACCGCGAGCAGGAGTACGTGGACATCTTCCCACCGATTCCGATCAACAGCGACTCGATGACGGGGACGGGGCAACTGCCGAAGTTCGCCGACGACGCCTACAAACTCGAGGGCGAGGACCTCTGGCTCTGCCCGACCGCGGAAGTGCCGGTGACGAACATGTACGCCGAGGACATCCTCCTGCGCGACGACCTGCCGCTGAAACATCAGGCCTACACGCCGAACTTCCGGCGCGAGGCGGGCGAGCACGGCACCGAAACGCGCGGTATCGTGCGCGTCCACCAGTTCAACAAGGTCGAGATGGTGAACTTCGTGGAACCCGAAGGGAGCTACGACCGACTCGACATCCTGTTGGACGAGGCCGAGGAGGTTCTTCGCCGCCTCGAACTGCCGTACCGCGTTCTCGAACTCTGCACCGGCGACCTCGGGTTCAAGGCGACCAAACAGATAGACCTCGAAGTGTGGGCACCGGGCGACGATTTGGAGGACGGCCCGGAGGAAGGAGGCCGCTGGCTCGAAGTCTCGACCGCCTCGAACTTCGAGGACTTCCAAGCCCGGCGGGCGGGCCTGCGCTACCGCCCCGAGCGCCACGAATCGACGGAGTACCTCCACACGCTGAACGCCTCGGGACTCGCGCTGCCCCGCGTCATGGTCGCCATTCTGGAGTACTACCAGAACGACGACGGCACGGTGACGGTTCCCGAAGCGCTCCGACCGTACATGGGCGGTACGGAAGTCATCGAAGGCCACGACCCCGTCGGCGAGAGCGCCCTCGGGTCGGGCGAACGGGAGTGAGGGCCGCGCGCTTCGCACGCGGGACAGTATAATGACACTAATGACACATAATACGACACACGACACGCGGTTCGTTTTTCGATTCGTGGAGGTTCCGATCGAATGGGGCAAGGGGAACCGACGACTCGTCACGAACCTGACCGAACGGATTTACGATTCAAAAGGGAAGTACCGGTATTTATTTCCATAATGAACGATGAGATGGGATATGATTTCGGTAACAATGGACATGGTGCAGTACGACTGTCCATACATCGACGTGACGGACGAGGCGGACGTCTCGTTTCACACCATGCACTGGGATTTCAACGCCGCCCAGCAGAAGTTGGAGACGAGGATTCTCGTACAGGGCGACGACCGCGGCGCGCTGACGAACGGCCTCTCGGCGTTGCAGGACCACGACCGGATGCTGGAGTTCGAACTCCTCTCGCGACGGGGCGATACCGCGGTCATCAAGTCGTTCATCGGCCAGACCAACGCGATGCGGACGATTCGAAAACACGACGGCTACATCACCGGCCCGTTTCGAATCAGCGACGGAAGCGAACTCTGGAGCGTCGGATTCGATTCCGCCGACAACACCGACAACGCCCTCGCCGAATTGGAGACGGGAAACGACTTCAGCGTCGAGAGCCGAAACGCCACGTCGTTCGAGGAGTACCTCGACGTCATCCAACACCTCGGCGCGGCGAAAAACGTCCTCGACGGCTGTCGCGAACTGTCGAGGACGGAGCGTGAAACCCTCCAAACGGCCGTCGACGGGGGGTACTTCGAGACGCCGCGGGACGCGACCCTCGGCACGCTGGCCGAGGAGTTCGACGTTTCGAAGACGGCGGCCTCGAACAACCTGCGACGGGCGGAGGCGAAGGTACTCGAACGCGTCGTGGCGTCGTTCCCCGAAATCGAGTCCGAGGAGTTGCTGACCCCCAAGTAGCTAGCTGGAAATCCAAATTTCCCAAAATCGACGAAACGTCGAAACCAAAACCGAATCCGAAATCAGAACAACCCGTCCGCCGTCTCGACGGCGACGTCGACGTGCGAGAGTCGGGGATCGTTTTCGAGCGCCGCCACGTCTTCGACCTGCGAGTCCGCCGTTTTCGTCGCCGAGAGTTCGAACTCGTCGGCGTCGCCGTCGGTCCACGAAACCGTCAGTTTCGCGCGCCGGAACAGGGTTCCCTCCCGAAGGCGAATCGACCGGACCGAATCGAGCGGAACCGCGAAGTTTCGCTCGCTGAACGACAGGGCGCGGTCCGGCGTGGCGTCCGTAATCTCCTTCCGGCCGCGTTCGCCCATGTCCGCCCGCAACAGCATGGATTTGAACGACTCGCCGACGAAACACCAGACGAGTCGCTCGTCCGTGACGAGGAGTTCCCAGTACTCCATCGACGTGGGTCGCTGGCGGAACCACCCCGAGAGGTGGGCGATTTGCGTTTCGTCCTCGCCGTCTCGTGTGTCGGTCATGCTCATCCTATCCCTCCAGAAGGAGGGCGATGTCCTCCGGAACCGTCCCCCGTTCCTGTGTTACTATCGAGACGCCGATGAAGAGCGCGATTGCGACGAGGAGCGCCACGGTTCCGACCGGGAACGAACCGGGGAAGGGGTACAGGTTCGGAACGGTCGTCGCAATCCACTCCGCGCCGGAGACCACAAATGCCGGAAGCGATTCGCCCATCCCGGCAACGACTTCCGCGATACTCGGCACCGCACTGTAGAGCAGGTTGACGCCCAATCCGCCGAGGAGCGCGGCGATAGCACCCTCCTTCGTCGCCCCCTTCCAGTTCAGGCCGAGGGCCGCGATGGCGAAGAACGCCGCCGCGAAGAATCCCCAACCGATGGTTCCGAGGATGCCGACCAGCGTCTGCGAGTAGAAGACGATGAGCGTCGAAGCGATGGTCAGGCCCGCCAGCGCGGCCTGCGTCACGCGAAGTTCGGTCCTGTCGTCCTCGATGGGTCGGCCGAGCGCGCGGGGGATGTCGCGGGACACCGCCGCCGCGCCGATGTTGAGGAACGAGTCGCTCGTGCTCATGATGGCCGCGAGCAGGGCCGCGAGGATGAGTCCGGCCACGACGCCGGGCGTGTGTTCGAGGACGAAGACCGGTCCCACGACCGACGCGCTCTTCGGGGCCGCGGTCTGGCCCGCCTCGACCATGGCGCGCATCGACAGACCCGTCGAGAAGGCGAGGAGGCTCGAAATCGCGTACGTCGCCGCCGCGATGGGCGCACCCCAGCGCAGGATTTTGAGGTTGCGGCTCATGTAGAACTTGGTGACGAGGTGTGGCTGTCCCGCCGCGCCGACGGAGAACAGGATCCACCACCCGAGCGCCGTGAAGATGGTCGCCGCGGGTGCGCCCATCGCGCCGAACGGCGAGACGAACGCCGGGTCGGCGGTTGCGAGGTTGCGCGAAATCGACCCCATCCCGCCGCCGAACGACAGCGCGTAGGCGAAGACGAACAGGGAGCCGACGATCATCGTTATCGCCTGCACGAAGTCCGTCCAGACGCCCGCAATCATGCCGCCGAGCATGCTGTAGAGCAGGAGGATGAGCGCGCCGATGAGCAGGCCCCACATCACCGGGAGGCCGAAAATCGCGCGCATGACGTACTGGAGCGCGGCGAGGTTCGTCGCCAGATAGGCCATGACGCCGACGATGACGGCGACGGCGGTGAGGCCGCGAACCCACGCGCTCTCGTATCTGACGTACATCCCGTCGGCGAGCGTCATCACGTCGCGGATGTCGGCGAGCAGGCGCATGCGTTTCGCCAGCAGCACCCACGTGATGACGAACCCGAGCGGCGCGGTGAAGAATATCCAGAGCGCCGTCGTGCCGAACGAGTAGACGAGTTCGGGACCGCCCACGAAGCCGAACCCGGATTGGATGACCGAGAACGCCGTCAGCGCGAGCACCCACGTGCCGATGCTTTTCCCGGTGATGAGGAAGTCCGCGGTGCTCTCGGTTTGCATGTAGCCCCAGACGCCGATGGCCAACACGACCAGCAGATAGGCACCGCCGAACAAGAGGACGTACGGGCTGTCCGTGACCGGAATCTCCTGTAGGGGGACGAAAGGGACGGGACTCATCGCCGGTCGCCTCCGTCCGCCTGCGGGGACTTGCCGCCGGGTTCACCGCCGGAGTCGCCGCCGTCGGGTTCCGTTCGGGCGACTGACATCGGGAACTGCTTTCCCCGCTGGACCCGCCGCACGTCGTCCATCAGGTCATCGACCACGTCGTCGCTCCCGATGTCCGGGAAGACGAGGGCGTAGTAGAGCGCGCCGAGGATCGGGAGCAACCAGAGGAAGACGAAGTACGAAAGCGTCGGCGTCGGGAGACCGAGGAGGTACGTGTACTCCGTTACGCCCGGATGCCATTGCAGCCATATCAGCGTGAATCCGGCAGTGAACACCACCGCCAACCCGACCAACAACCACGTGTACGGGGCGAGGTTCAGTTCGCCATCGTTTCGCTCTACGGCGGCCGCGGCGAAGTTCGTGACGATGAACAGCGCCGCACCGTACGAAAACAGTCTATACGCTCCAGTCGCCGCGGCGACCAACAACGCGACGGCCAGTACGGCTATCGCACCCATGACTTTGTTCCGTTCCCCTCGTTTCGCCGACGTTCGTGATGATGCCATCAAGTGTGCAACAGGGTACCAAATGTCGAAAAGTGACGGGTTGATATGTGAACACTGTTCGAATGCTGATTTTTCATCGGTCCCCCCGAATGCTTTCGACGGTTCTCGGGAAGGGGGACTACCGAGTTCGCGTCCGGATCCGCGCGATTCGGCCCCCCTCGATGGAGAAATCGTCCTCGAATGCGAACAGCCCCTCGCCGTCGGCATCGAGCAGGCGACCCTCGGCGGCCGCGGTGGTTCCGTTTTCCTCGATTCGCGAGAGTTCGTGACTCGTCTCCTTGTTCGGGCGATCGTCGCGCATGAACGAGACGAGGGTGTCACGCCCCTCGATGGTCCGGTCGGGGCGATCGTGGACGACGTCGGGGGCCAACAGTCCGGCGAACGTCTCGTAGTCGTGTGCGTCGATGGAATCGTAGTACGCGCGAACGACCGTTTCGGAGTCCATACGCGGGAGAACACGGAGGACCCTCTTTATCCCCTCGGCGGACGGTATCGAGTTCTCGATAGGCCACGGAACGAATTTGAGATCCCTATAGCGGTCATATAAACGGCTATATCGTCTTCGCTGCTTCGTCGGGATGCCGGTCGAATCCGGCACGCCTGTACAACGGAGGAACTGTTTCCATACGGCTCCGCATGCACCGCATCCCCGGCGGAGCCTTCTTCGCGCCACTTTTTACCGAGCCACGCCAATTCCCGTCCAGTGAACCTCCACGTCCGGTACGAGGGCGACGACGACCCGAAGAAGTGTACGGCGCGGAAACTCGCGCGGTTCGACCTGACCGAACTCCATCGGTCGGCGCGGGCGACGCCGTACGGAATCGTGCTCAATCCGCACGCGGAGCAGGCGCTGTCGCCCGCCGACCGCACCGAAACGGACACCCTCGTCGCCCTCGACTGCTCGTGGGAGAGCGCCGGGAAGGCGCTCTTCGAGATGCCCGGACTCCACCGCGCCCTGCCGTTTCTCGTCGCCGCGAACCCCGTTAACTACGGCAAACCGTTTCAGTTGAACACCGTGGAGGCGTTCGCGGCGGGACTCTGCATCCTCGGGGAGCGCGAACACGCGGAGGAGATACTGTCGAAGTTCCGCTGGGGGGAGACGTTTCTCGAACTGAACGCGGAACCGCTTCGCCGCTACGCCGACTGTGCAGATTCGACGGAGGTCGTCGCAGTTCAACAGGAGTATCTGGACGCCGGGGAGGAGTAGCGACGCGGCAACTCAATAACGTTTAAACGCGCGGGGAAGCAAACGCACCGTATGGCCAGTTTCGACGCAGCAGAGAAACGAACGCTCGAAAAGATGATTTGCATGCGCTGTAACGCTCGCAACCCGCAGCGAGCCGACAAGTGCCGCAAATGCGGCTACAGCAAGCTTCGCCCGAAGAGCAAGGAATCGCGCAGCGCGTAAGCGACCCGTCGGTTTTTCTCCGAATCGTACGCAGATTCCGAGCGGCGCGTTCCCCGGTGTCCGAACCTACTCGGCCCGTCCGAACCACTCGTCTTCGAGAATCGCGTAGAACTCGACGTCCACGTACTCGCCATCGAGGAACTCGGATTCGACGTGCGTCGCCTCGTGGCGGAAGCCGAGCTTTTCCCAGATTCGGGCGGAACCGACGTTCCCCGAGAACACGCGGGCGATGACGCGGTGGTGGCGGCGTTCGCGGAACGCGAAGTCCGTGATGAGGCGACTGGCGTCGGTGCCGTAGCCCTCCCCCCAGAACTCCTCGGCGAGCAGGATTCCGATTTCGACGTTCACGCCCGTCGAGTCCTTCGGATGGAGACCGATGGACCCCATCGCTTCGCCGTCGCGGCAGACGAGGAGATGGACGTGGTCGCCGTCGGTGTCGGAGGCGCGCTCCTCGTACCACTCCCGTTCCTGTCCGCCGTTGACAGGCGAACGGCTACCGAGAAATCGACGGACGTTCGGCGCGTTTATGGTGTCCTGCAGGAAGTCCAAATCGTCCTCTTCGATCGTTCTGAGTTCGATTCGGTCGCCGCGTAGGAAAACGGGTCCGGGCATAACGGAGAGAGATACGACCGAGGAGAAAAGCGTGTTCGATGCGTGCTATCGTACGACACCCCTGGAACGCCTCACTCGGGATACTTCGGTTCGCGTTTCTCCGCTCGCTCCAAGGCCGTCTCGATGACGTCACGCACCTCCCCGTGGAACTCCTCGCCGTGCCCGGCGTACATGTTTTCGACGGAATCGGGCATGCGCGCCAAGATTTCGCGGATGCTGTCGATGAGTTCCTCGCGGGACTGGCCCGCCATGTCGGTGCGCCCGAAACTGCCGTAATCGAACGCGCCGTCGTCGTGAACCACGACGTCGCCGCTGAAGATGGTCGAATCGCCGATGAAGGCGAGGTGGTCGTCCGCGTGGCCGGGCGTGTGGACGGCCTCGAACTCCTCGTCGCCGATTCGAACCGTGTCGCCGTCGGCGATGGGACTGTCACGGCGGGGATGCGGACTATACGCGAGGAGTTCCGCGTCGAACGCGTCCAGCACGGCATCGAGTTGCGCGACGTGGTCGCCGTGCTGGTGAGTGAGGACGACCGCGTCGAGCGTGTCCGTGTGTTCGCGGATGGCGTCCACGACGCCGTCCATCGCCCCGGCATCGACGAGAACCGAGCGCTCGCCGAGGACGAGATAGGCGTTACATGTGAACGTCTCGGCGTCGGCAGTGACGGTAATGACTTGCATATTGAAGCGTTTCGGGCCATCTGCCAAAATCCTGACGGGCGGCGAGCGTTTTTAGTGTCCGAAGTGCATACCATAAACCGTATGGGCTTCGGGAGCTACGACGAATCAGAACAAGAGAACCAGGAGTATAGCGCGGATCTGGACGACGACAGTGGCGTTGCGACGTCGGAACACGAACACAAGGGAAGCGTCGATTTCGAGATTGGGGCATCGAACGACGAACTGTTGGACCGACTCGACGAGATCAAAGACGAAGAGTAGCGTGAAATCCGGTGTTCGAGCGCTCGGTGTCGCGGAATCGTATCGCCGCGACACCAGCACGCTCGCTGGAGTCGTCACCCGCGCGAGCAGGGTGACTGACGGATTTGTTTTCGGGAACTGTACGGTCGGCGGAACGGACGTCACCGACGGGATTATCGACCTCGTGGAACGACTGGACCGCGAGGACGTCCGCTACGTTTTCGTCGGCGGTATCGCACTCGCGTGGTACAACGTACTGGATATGCACCGCCTCCACGAAGCCGTAGACCGCCCGGTCATCACCGTCACCTTCGAGGAGAGCGACGGCCTCCGCGAATCGCTCGAAACCGAGTTCTCCGGCGACGAACTGGACCGACGACTGGAGACCTATCGAACCCAACCGCCGCGGCGCGAACTCGCCGTCGACGGCGAGACGGTGTTCGTCCGGCAGGTCGGCATGGGCGAGGGGGACGCCCGCGATGTCGTCCGGTCGTTCACCCCGGAAGGTGGACGACCCGAACCGCTCCGTGTCGCTCGCTTGGCCGCCCGCGCCGCGGACGAGTGGCGCGGCGAGACGAACTGAGTGCGATACCGTCCCGGAAGGCATCGCATTATCGACCTTCACCGATCGCCTGTCGCGGCGTAGGCCGAGGATACTTAATGCATTCCGTCCGTCCGAGCGAGTATGGGAACGATGGAGGGACTGGACGTGACCGACTGTACGCGCTGTCCGTCGCTGGTCGAGTGCCGGAGTCAAATCGTCAACGGCGTCGGGCCGGAAGACGCGGACGTGCTGTTCGTCGGGGAAGCGCCCGGTGCGCGGGAGGACGACCGAGGCGAACCGTTCGTCGGCAGGAGCGGGTCCGTATTGGACGACAGGCTCCGCGATAAGGGACTGTCGCGGGCGGACGTTCGAATCACCAATTGCGTACGCTGTCGTCCGCCGGAGAACCGCGACCCGACGAAGGAAGAACTCGGCAACTGCCGGGAGTATTTGGAGCGAGAAATCGACCTCGTAAACCCGGACGTCATCGTCACGCTCGGGAAAGTGCCGAGCCAACACCTGCTCGACCGCGACGTGGCCGTGACGAAGGAAGCCGGATCGATAGAGACGGTCGAACTCGGCGGCACGAAACGCGACGTGCTCGTCTGTCTTCACCCCGCGGCGACGCTCTACGACAGGAGTCAGGAATCGACGTTCGAGAGCACGCTCGACAAAGCGGCGACGATGGCGGGTGCGAACGGCGGTCAGTCCAACCTCGGCGATTTCTGAGCGGACGGGGCGGACGGATTTCGGCGACGCCGTGGCTACGGAGTCGGACACGAACCGCGAGAAAATAACGACAGAATCAGCGGCCCTTTCTCTTCGTCACCGACGAGCCTCGAAACCGCTCAATCCTTGCACTTTTTCTTCTTGCCGTGGCGGTGCTTTTTCTTGCCGTGGCGGTGCTTTTTCTTGCCGTGGCGGTGCTTTTTCTTGCCGTGGTGATGCTTCCTCTTGCACTTTCCCTTCTTGCGGTGGTGGTGCTTTTTCTTGCCGTCTTCCTTGCACTTCCCGTCGTCCTGGTCGCTTTGGTTGCCCGCGTTCGATTCCGCGTACTGGACGTTTTCGTTCCGCTGATAGTTGAGCTGTTCCGCCGTCGCGTCGCCGTTGTCGACGGAGAACGCGATGGCGCTGTTCTGCTCGTTCACGTTCAGCTGTTCGATGTACTGTACCTGCTCGATTTCGGAGATGGCTTCCTGCGTGTTGACTTGATCGTGACCGTTGTCGTACGCGACAGCCCACGAACCGTCGCCCTTCGCGTCGGTTCCCTTCATCACGCCCTCGACCACCATGTGTCCCTCGTTCACGTTGACCGAGGTCGCCGAGGCGATTTGGGCGTTGAAGTTGCCCTGATAGCTGGCCTGCGTGGCCATCGATTCGCTGTCGTCCAGTGCGATGGCCAACGCGGCGTTCTGCACGCTGGAGTTCCGCTGGTTGACGTCCTGGAACTGGTCGATTTCGGATTCGGCACCCTGCTCGTTCGCCTGCATCGACCCGTCCGAACACCGTTTCACGTCCGAATCCGAGTAGTCGCCCGTCATCTGGGCGGTCGCCATGTACTCGTCGACCGAGGTCAGGTCGAAGTTGAGCGCCGTGGCCTTTGCTATCTGCTCGTTCCGGTTGAACTGACAGCTGATCTGCCACGCTTTGGCGACGCTCTCCTCACCGACGGCGAGCGCGACCGAGACGCCCTGTTTGTTGTAGTTCAGCTGGTCTACTTCCTGTGACTGGTAGACGGACGAGTCGGCGCTCTGGTCGTCTCCGTCGCCGACGTTCGCCGCGAGCGCTTCCGCATCCTGAACGTTCTCGTTGAGTTGGAAGCTGCGCTGGTAGGACCGAGCGTAGCTTTCGCCTTCCGCGACCGCGATGGCACGGCTCTGGCTGCTGTAGTTGACCTGATCGACTTCCTGTTCCTGGTCGATTTCGGCTTTCGCGGACTGCTCGCTCTGATACTCCTCGTCGCTGACGACCCAGCCCGAGAACTCGCTCGAACCCGACTCGTGAGCGAAGACGACGAAGGTGTTCGAGACGTCCTCGAACGTCTGCTCTTTGTGGCCCCCGTTCACGTTCTTCGACACCGCTTTGCCCGCCTGCACGTTCTGGTTGTTCTGGTACGTGCGCTGGATGGCGTCCGCCTGCCCACCATCTATCGAGATGGCGACGGCGTTCTCCTGCTGATTGACGTTCAGCTGGGAGACGTCCTGATACTGGATGACCTCGGACGACGACTCCTGTGAATTCGAGTGAACGTCGTCCTTGTGGTCCGCCAACCACGATTCGAGGTCGGCGTCTTCGGTATCGACGCCGAAGATGAGATAAACGTCATCCCCGTCCGCCTGCACGACGTCGCCGGACGCCGCGTTCGTCACGCCCGAAAATCGACTGGCTACACCGGCTCCGATGCCGGTTGCCGCCATTCCTTTCATATATCCTCTACGATTAAGCTTGCCGAGTGACCGCTTGTTTCCTCGCATGATGCAAGCTGGTAAAGTATCGTCTCGCATTTCGTTATGAGCCACCTGTGCAGAATACTAATCCGGTAGGAGCTAGTTATAAGTGAGAAACGACTAAAAATTGTCCGATATACAACACCTTCTCAACGATTGTATTTTTAGCGGAGAGTGAGAAGGAAACTGCAAGCAGCGAGGAATTCAACTGGAGCCATCCGAGCAATAAAATGTCGTCGACGCGAGAAAATCAGCGAACGACCGTCGCCATCATCGGTGCACGACGCATCACTTTGTCGGCGACTGAACCGAGGAGTATCTTCGAGACGTCGTCGCGTCCGTGCGTCCCGATGACGATGTGGTCGATGTCGTGTTCACGGGCATAGCGGAGGATTTGCCGCGCGGGTTGTCCCATCTTGACCACGCTCTCGACCGGAACGTCTCCGGCGCTCTCCCGTAGCTCCTCGTGCAGTTCGTGTGCGTTGTCCCATTCCTCCTGATACCACTCCTGCGAGTAGGCCGGCATCCCCGCCTTGCCGAGCGGCGACTGATAGCCCGGCGAAAGCGGGTCGATGTCGAAGGGATTGACCACGGTGATGACGGTGAGTTCGACGTCCGGCAAGGCGACCGCGTATTCGAACGCCTCCCTCGATTTCGGCGACCCGTCCACCGGAACGAGAACCTGTTCGGTCATGGCGCGTAAGACGGCGGAAACCAAGTAAAGCGGTTTTCTCTGCGCTTGGTACGAAGCGGGGTAAAACGAACTCACCCGACGTGCAAGACGAATTCGAAGATGAGAAACGACCCGACCGCAGAGAGGGTCGGCGAGAGTACCCACAGGAGGACGATTCGACTCGTCGCCGCCGGGTCGAACAGGTTTTCGGCCGTCAACTCCTCGACGCTCTCCTCGCCGATCGACGGCACCTGTCCGGGTTCACCCCCGTCCCCCACGGTGTTCGGGTCGGGAACCTCTCCCTCCGCCACGTCGCCGATGGTCGGTCCGGGTGGCACCTCGGATTCGCTCGTCTCCGCTATCAACGCACCCGAAGAGAGTCCCGCGGCGGGCGTCTGTTCGCCCTGCAACGCGGTGTCCGCGACCTCCGCGACGGTCACCGCGCGACTGGCGCGGCCCCATCCGAGGCCGATGATACACGACGTGGTGCTGACCGCGAGACTCGCCGGAATGCCGAGGCGCGAGAGGATCGTGATGATGGTCGCGCCGATGAGCGAGACGATGAGCGCCGCCAAAATCGGCAGGTCGGTGATTCCGTCGCTGATGGTGTCGAGCGTCCGTCGGGCGATGGTGAATCCGCCGAGGCCGATGGCCCCGATGGCGAGCAGGATACCTTCACTGGCGGTGATGGACCCGTTGCCGATGAGCGGGGCGACCGCGTTGGCCGCGTTCGACGCACCCGCACTGAAACCCATGTAGCAGGCGATGATGAGTACCGACGCCGCGCCGCCCGCTTCGCGTTTGCCGACGCTGCCACCCAACGTCGGTCGTGGAACCGACCCGGAGCGGTCGACCGTGAGCAATCCCCCCTCGATTCGCGAGAACGAGAATCGAGCGTCCAGATGCGGATAGAGGTATCGACCGACGACCAAGCCGACGACGAAGGCCGAAAGCGGCGCGACGATCCACGCCGAAACGATGGTGAACATCAGCGACTCGTTGAGCGTGTTCGACGCCAACCCCAACCCGGCGATGGCACCCACCGCCGTCATCGACGTGGACGCGGGCACGCCGAAGAGGTTCGAGATGAGGAGGGCGAACCCGGCGAAAAAGAGGACGACGATGCTCGTCACCAACGTGAACTGGCTCGCCGGGACGATGCCGTTGCTCATCGTCTCGATGACGTTCCGACCGACCGTCCAACCGCCCCAAAGGGCGAACGCCGTAAACAGCGCCGCCGCGCCGACTTTGCCGATGATTCGACTGCCGACCGCGGGACCGAACGCGACGCCCGTCGAGGAGCCACCGATGTTGTAGCCCACGAAGACGGCGACCATCAATCCGACTACGAGTAATGCTGTTACCACTCCGTTTCCCCCAATCGTACAACGGGGCCGAACTATTTCGTTCTTGCTCGGCCGACTCAAGCGCGAAACGCCGCCCAGCGGAGCATGTCGTCGAACTCGACGACGGACCCGTATCGGTCGTCCGGGTCCTCCGCCATCGCCGTCGAGACGACGTCGTACAGTTCGGAGGAAACGGCGTCGGAACGGAGCGACTCGTACTCGTCCGAGTCGGCCCCGGCCACGACGGCGGCGCGGTACTCGGGGTTCAGCATATCCAACGCTTCATCGGCGGGCGTCTTCCCTGTGAGCACGAAGGCCGCAATCGCGCCGAGACGGTACACGTCGGTTCGCTCGTCCGTCTCCCCGTCCGCGACTTGTTCGGGCGCGGCGTACGGCGACTGGTCGCGGTACTCGGCGAGCGCGGCGGCGAGTTCCCAATCGGCCACGGCGACGTCGTCGCCGTCGAGGAGAACCGATTCCGGGGTCAGACCGCCGTGAATCAAGCCGTCGCCGTGTGCGTCGTGGACCACGGCGTTCGCGTCCGAAAGCGCATCGAGGCGCTCCTCGACCGACCGGGAGGGGTCGGCGAGCGACCCGTCCCCGTAGTACGGCAGTTCGAAGCTCTCGCCGTCGGTTTCGAGGACGGGGACGACGCCGGGTCTGTCGCTCATCTCGGCCCAGCGTTCCGTGGCAGACCGGAACGGTTCGGCGACGTCCGGGTCGGTCAGTCGCCGCGCCGCGACGATTTTCGGACCCTCGTCGCTACGCTTTCTGACGCGATACGTCTCCGTGAACTCGTCGGCAGCGATGCGGTCGAGGCGACCGTACTCCGGTTCGGTATCCGATTCCGCGGCGTCCGCCGTGGCCGCCTCCTCGTCGTCGTTGAACCGCCGATAGGCGGCGAACGCCGCCGTGCCGAGGACGCCGGCCGAAAGCGCCATCCCCGGAACCGACGAGAAGAAATCGCTCGTGCCGTCGACGACCGTGGAGACGAGCGAATGGTGGCGGTCGAACGCGTACAGGCCGCCGCGCGTTCCGAAGAAGACGTCGTCGTGCGTGACTATCGTGCTGACCGCCCGACCCGGCCCGGTGAACGACCACTCCAACGACCCATCCTCGGCCGAAAGCACGTAGAGGGTTTTCCCGAGCATGGCGTAGACGAGTCCGTCGCGGACCTCCAATATGATGGAGTAGTAGTTGTCGGGAACGTCCGTCTCGAACGTCCACCGCTCCGTGCCGTCGGTCGCTATCGAGTAAATCGAACCCTGTCGGTTCGCGCCGAACACCGCACCATCGGCGACGACCGGGTCTACACTGACGGGAGTCACGTCGTCGTACTGCCAGATTATCGCCCCGTCTTCCGCGTCGACGGCACGGAGGGTCTCCCGCCACACGTACACGCGTCCGTCGTCCGTAACCATCGCGTTGCCATCGGTGACGGACCAACGCTCGCTCCCGTCGGCGGGGTCGAGCGCCCACAGGTCGCCTTCGACACGACAGAAGACGTTCTTCTCCGTGACCGTCTCCACGTAGATGCTCGTTTGCCCCCACGACTTCTCCCATCGTTTCGTCCCGTCGGCCGCAGAAAGCGCGTACAGGATATCCCGTTGGCTGACGTACAGCGTCCCGTCGGAGAGGATGAGGTTCGAAACGTCGTCCCCGCCGATATTGTATCCCCACGCTCGCTCACCGGTTTCCGTATCGAGCGCGAGGACCGAATTGCCCTCGTTCGAAACCAGATACACGCGCTCGTCGTCCGCTTGCAGGCGGGCCGAGTACGAACCCGCGGGTTTGCGCCACCGTATTTCTCCAGTTGCCACATCGATGGCGACGAGCTGTCGCGCTTCGCCGTCGGAGTGCTCGTCGCTCCTCGCAGAGATGAACATCGTTCCGTCCTCGACGACGGGAAGTGTTATCACCGTAAATTCGTGGGACCATTTTTCGTGACCGTCTTCGACGCCGAGACCGTGGAGTGCGTACTGGGGGGGACCACCATCGGTTCGTTTGACGGTGATAGTGGCTAAAACACCGTCCTCCACGGCGATGGGATAGGCGAGTCGGGGCGACTCGTCCGAGGACGACTCCATCGATTCGGGGAACGTCCACGCCGGTTTCGGCGCGCCCTCCGAGGACGTCGACGTTCCCATCGTCGTCGTTCGTCGTGTCGTCCGCTGTGCGTTGCCGATGCCGACCGTCGCGCTGAGCGTTGCCGTCGTCGTCAGGAACCCACGTCTGGAGAGCGAGGAGGGCGAGGGATTCATACTCGTAGCCACTGCGTGGAGTTATTTATAGTTGGAGATGTGGAACGAATCTCCGAGCGGGTCGAAATCATTTCCGAGCCGATACGGCCATTCGCACGGAAACGCCGCGGAGGTGGTCCACAAAGTGCGTGAGGGATCCTCGACGGACTTCGTTTCCTCGCAGGTTCGAACGTGTTTCTTGGCGGACCGTTTCGACGCTCACCAGGTGGGAGAAGATGACGGCGATGGCGAGCATCATGTGTGCCAATCATAATCGCGGGAATGAGGTCATATTTTGGAGCAACACGAAACCGTTTGTATCGGGAGTCACAATCCACACCCATGGAAGGGAGCACCCACGCGAAGCAACGGACCGCGTCCGTCGTCGTGGTCGATTACGGCCTCGGCAACCTCCGAAGCGCGGTCAAGGGCCTCGAACGCGCCGGTGCGGACGTCGAGGTGTCCGACGACCCGGCGACGTTCGAGACGGCGGACGGCATCGTTCTGCCCGGCGTCGGCGCGTTCCGTGAAGGCGTCGAGAACGCCGGACCGTACCGGGAGGCGCTCGTCGATGCCGCCGAGAGCGGAACGCCGGTGTTCGGTATCTGTCTCGGCATGCAGATGCTGTTGACGACGAGCGAGGAGGCCGAACACGCCGGTGAAGGTGACGTGACGGGACTCGACCTGATTCCGGGAACGAACGTCCGGTTCAGCGGCGAGCAGAAGGTGCCCCAGATGGGATGGAACGAACTGTCCGTCGAACGCGACCATCCGCTCGTCGATGGCGTGGACGGCGAGTACGCCTACTTCGTCCACTCCTACTACGCCGTCCCCGACGACGACGATGCCGTCGTCGCCACGACTGACTACGGCACGGACTTCCCGAGCGTCATCGCCAACGAGTCGGGAACCGTCTTCGGCACGCAGTTCCACCCCGAAAAGAGCGGGGAGACGGGACTCCGCATCCTCGAAAACTTCGTGGACTACTGTCTCGACGGATAGAACGGAAATCGAATCACAGGAACTCGCGCACGTCGGAGTACCACATGTCGTGGTGGTCCATCGCGTCGATTCGGCGGGCGATTTTTGCGGCGAGGACGTGCCAGCACAGGTCAGTGGGGTCGTCGGGGTCCAGATTGTATTCGCTGTCCCGGCAGGTACACCCTTCCTCGACGATGTACTCGTCCTCGAACCCGACGACGACGACGAAATCGCGGTACTCCTTGACGCGACGTTCGGAGACGGCTTCGATGGCCTGTCTCCCCCGGTCGTCGTGTGCCGACAGGATGCGACCCACGATGTCCGGCGTGAGCGTCTGCACGTCCGCCAGTTCGGCCTCCCACTCCTCGACCCGGTTCATCGTATCCACTCCTCGAGGGAGCGCGAACGACCGGGGGGGTTCAAAGCCGAACGCACGGGCAATCGGTTCGGACGGACGTAATAAACCCGTTCCGGTAGCGAGGAGACGAGTTCGAGGTTGACCGCCGACCACCGCCCGTCGACAACCCGTATCCCTTTTCGGGACGGAACGCCGACGGGCACACATGAACGTCCGCGAAGGAGGCATCGAGGTGGAGGTCCCCGAACAGGAGGGGGACGCCATCATCGACGACGTGTTTTTCAATCCGGTGCAGGAGCTAAACCGGGACCTGACGGTGGCCGTCCTGCGAACGTACCGCGACCGCGAACCGCGAGCGGAGTACTATCTCGACGCGATGGCTGCCTCGGGGATTCGTGGAGTCCGCGCCGCCGCGAACGGGTGGAACGTGACCTGTGCCGACATCGACCCGGACGCGGTCGAACTCTGCCGGGAGAACTTCGAGCGCAACGACCTGCCGGGAACGGTCGTTCACCGGAACGCCAACGCGCTCATGCACGAGGAGGTGTTCGACGTGGTGGACATCGACCCGTTCGGAACGCCGATTCCCTTCGCCGACGCCGCCTTCGCGAACACTCGCGATTTGGTCTGCGTGACGGCGACGGACACCGCGCCGCTCTGTGGCGCGCACTTTCACAGCGGCGTCCGGAAGTACGGCGCGACCCCTCGGAACACCGATTATCACGCGGAGATGGGCGTCAGAATCCTCCTGTCGGCGCTGGCGCGTACCGCCGCCCGCTACGACAAGGGCGTCACGCCGCTCTTGACGCACGCGACCAGCCACTACGTGCGGACCTACCTCGAACTCGACGAAGGGGCGACGACGGCCAACGGGGCCATCGACGAACTCGGCCACCTCTATCACTGCGAGGACTGCCTCCATCGGGATCACGAGTACGGACTCATCGCCGACGCGCCCGAAACCTGCCCGGCCTGCGAGGGCAACCGCCTCCTCACCGCCGGACCGGTATGGCTCGGCCCGACGCACGACGCCGAGTTCGTGGATGGGGTGCGGGAGAACGTGACCGACGAGATGGGAACCGCGAAGAAAGCGAACAAACTCCTGACCCAGCTCTCGGGCGAACTCCACCGCCCGACCCACTACGACCAACACCGCCTCTGCAAGGAGTGGACGCGCTCGGCCTCCGGAATGGACGAGTTCTTGGAACGCCTTCGGGACGCGGGGTACGAGGCTTCGCGCACCCATTACGGCGGAACGACGTTCAAGACGCCCGCCGACGTCGTCGAGATTCGCGAGGCGACGCACCCGTAGCCAACGCTTTTGGTCGATTTCGTGGAAGTACCTGCCGTGACTATCGGAACGACGGCACGCGAAACCATCGACTACGCGCGGGAACAGGAAATCACGTTTCTCGCGGCGGGAATCGCCTACTACGCGTTCGTCTCCATTCTCCCGGCCCTGCTGTTGGCGCTCGCCATCGCGTCGTTCGTCGGCGGCGATGCGTTCGCCAGCAACGTCGTCGACACGTTTCAGACGTTGCTCTCGCCGAAGGCGAAGGACATCGTACAGGATTCACTCTCCAACGCGTCGGGGCGGAGAAACGCGACCATCGTCGGGTCGCTCGTCCTCGTCTGGAGTACATTGCGAGTGTTTCGAGGGCTGGACGAGGCGTTTTCACGGGTTTACGGCGTCGATGAGGCCGAACCGTTCGTCGAGACGATGACGGACGCGGCCGTGGTGCTGACGGTCATCGCGCTCGGCGTCGCCGGGGTCGCGGTGGTCAACGTCCTCCTCCCGAGCCTGTCGTGGATACCGTTCGAGAAGACGCTCGTGTCCGTCGCGCTCCTGTTCGGACTGATTCCCGTTTTCTTACCCCTATATTATTTCTTCCCCGACACCGATGTTACGATTCGAGAGGTCCTTCCGGGGACCGCGTTCGCCACGCTCGGGTGGACCGCCCTCCAAGCGGTATTCAGCATCTACGTCGATTCGGCGGCGCAGTTTTCCGCCTACGGCGTCCTCGGCGGGGCGCTGTTGTTGGTGACGTGGCTCTACCTCGGCGGCATCGTCCTGCTGTTCGGGGCGGTTATCAACGCGGTTCTCGCGGGACGGCATTTCAGGAAAACTAAAGGCGTGGCGGGCATCAGGGAAAGACAGCAGGGAGTCAAAGGAGAGGACATGACCGACGATACAGAGCAGTCCGCACCGGACATCCTCGAACTCCACGACGACGTAGAACGGCTACAGTCGGAGTTCGAGGAGTTCGAGCACGATGTCGATGAGCGCACAGTTCAAAAGTCCGAACTGGAGTCGGAACTGAAGGGATACGTCCGTAGACGGATGCGTCGCGGCCACGCGCGTGGATGGGGTCCGTACATCGTCCTCCTCTACGGGACGGCGATGACGCTCGGCGCGTTCCGATGGCTCGACGGCGGATGGGCGATCGGGGCGATGGTAGTCATCTGGCTCTCCACGCTCGGTCTCTACACCCTGATGATGCTCGTCGGATTCGGCGTGAGCGCCGCGAGCGTTCCGGGACGCGTCGGTGGACGAATCAGCGACTGGCGCTCGTAGTCATGACACGTGGATGGGGCATCGTCGAACTCCTTCACAAGACGCTGCCACACTGGATACCGAAGGTGTTCTCCGTCGTCACGCAACTCGGCGACGTGTGGCTGTTGTTCGTCCTCGGTGCGCTCTTGTACTGGTACACCGACGACCGCGACACGTTCGGATTCCTCCTCGGCGCGACGCTAGGTGCACTCTCGTTGACGCTCGCGCTGAAGGGATTCTTCGCGCTGGCGCGCCCACCGGACGCGATTCGGTTCGCCGAGGCGACGGGATACGGGTTCCCGAGCGGTCACGCGCTCGGTTCGACCGTGTTCTGGTTCCTCCTCGCGCTGTCGCTCGACCGCGGATCCCGACGAGCACGACTCGCCGCCGCGAGCGTCATCGTCGCGGTGGTCTGCCTCTCGCGTCTCGTGCTCGGCGTCCATTTCGCGGTCGACGTGGTGGCCGGCGTGGGCGTCGGACTCGTCTACCTCGCCGTCGTGATTTGGGGACTGAAGCGGCGGCCACGGGCGGCGTTCGCCCTCGCGGTTCTCTGTGCCATCGCCGCGGTCGGTATCGCGGTGTTCATGTCGCCGGTCGAAGCCGCGCTGGCGCGAACCGATCTGGTCGATGCCGTCACCGCGCTCGGCGGCACTATCGGTGCGTTCGTGGCGTGGGAACTGGTCGGCCCGCCGGACGGGACGGTCGGACGCTGGGCGAGCGTGGTCGGCCTGTTCGTCTTCGGCATCCTGTCGGCCATCGGACTGCGGGTACCGCTACCGCTCGTCGTCGTTTTCCTCATCAACGCCGTCGTTCAGGGTGGAATCGTCGCGTATCCAAAAATGGTGGATCGCCGGGGAATCGACGGTTAGAACTTCTCCAGGTACTTCTCCTTCTCCCAGTCGGAGACGAAGACGCGATAGTCCGCGTAGTCCGCGCGCTTGGCTTCGATGAACTTCTCGGTCACGTGCTCGCCGAGGCCTTCCGTTATCACTTCGTCGGCCTCGAGCGCGTCGACCGCTTCGTCGAGGGAACCGGGAAGCGTCGTGATACCGTACTCCTCGCGCTTCTCGTCGGTGAACTCGTAGATGTCTTCGCGGACGGGTTTGCCGGGGTCGGCGTCGTTTTCGATGCCTTCGAGCCCGGCCGAGATGACGGCGGCGAGGGAGAGGTAGGGGTTGCACGACGGGTCGGGGCTACGAATCTCGAAGCGCGAACTCGCACCGGCGGCGTCGGGAACGCGGATGAGCGCCGAGCGGTTGGTGTCGCTCCACGCGACGTAGACGGGCGCTTCGTAGCCGGGGACGAGGCGTTTGTAGGAGTTGACCGTCGGGTTCGTGACGGCGGTGAACGCTTCCGCGTGGTTCAGAATGCCGCCCATGAAGTTGTACGCCGTCTCGGAGAGGTTGAACTCGTCGTCCGGGTCGTCGAACGCGTTGCCCTCCTCGGTGAAGAGGCTGATGTGGCTGTGCATGCCCGAGCCGTTGATCTCGCTGATGGGCTTGGGCATGAACGTCGCGTGGATGTCGTTCTGTTCCGCGACGGCGCGGACGACGGCGCGGAAGGTGGCGATGTTGTCCGCCGCCGCGAGCGCGTCCTCGTATTTGAAGTTGATCTCGTGCTGACCGTCCGCGACTTCGTGATGGCTCGCTTCGATCTCGAAGCCCATCTCCTCCAGCGTGAAGATGATTTCGCGGCGAACGTCGCTCGCCATGTCCTTCGGCGCGAGGTCGAAGTATCCGCCGGAGTCGTGCGGGATGGTCGTCGCGTTTCCGTCCTCGTCCTTTTCGAAGAGGAAGAACTCGGGTTCCGGTCCGATGCTGACGGTGTAGCCCATCTCGTCGGCCCTGTCGAGGACGCGTTTCAGCACTTGGCGCGGGCCGCCGTCGAACGGCGTACCGTCGGTGTTCACGACGTCACAGATGAGACGTGCGCTCGCCGAGTCGCCGTTGGAGCGCCACGGGAGAACCGCGAACGTCGATGGGTCCGGTTCGAGACGCATGTCGCTTTCCTGAATGCGCACGAACCCTTCGATGGACGAGCCGTCGAACCAGATACCCTCATCGAACGCTTTTTCGACCTGATGGGCCGGGATGCTGACGTTCTTCACCGTTCCAGTGATGTCGGTGAACTGGAGACGGACGAAATCGACGTTTTCGGTCTCGATGGCATCGAGAACTTCCTGTTCCTCCGCGGATAACCCCGTATCCTCATTGGTGGCAATATTTCCGTCTGTCATCTTTATAGACACCCTACGAAAATACATCCACCATTAAAACAGTATCGGTTGGCCAACTGTGCGATTTTGGCCTAGAATTGGATATTCGTAAAATTCTAATGGGTGGAGTGAGTTGGTAGGTGTAATGACGTACGAAAATCTGGATGCGAAACTCGTAAACGAACTACTCGGCGACGGGCGAGCGAGCCTCCGAAGTCTCGCGGAGAAACTGGACGTGTCGGTCACGACCATCTCCAACCACCTCGCACATTTGGAAGAGCAGGGAGTCATCCAAGGGTACTCCCCGCGCGTCGATTACGACGAGTTGGGCTACGACGTGACTGCAGTCGTCCAGTTGAAAGTCGAGGGGAACGCCCTCCCGGAAGTGACCGAGCGACTGCAGGACCACGATCAAATGATAAGCGTCTACGAAGTCACCGGCGATTACGACATCATCGCCATCGGCAAGTTCACCGACACGGACGGGATGAACGACCAGATAAAGAAACTGCTCATCGACCCGGACATCAAGGAGAGTAACACGAGCGTGGTCCTCAACGCCGCGAGCGAACACGAGCAGTTCAAACTCGACGAGAAATAATCGACCAATACTACTTAGAACCCGGGGTGAGTCTCCTCGGTAATGAGTGTCATTGCGGAGTTCACCATCCGTGCGCCGGGCCTCGTCCTCACAGCGACGCTCAACGCCGTCCCGGAGATGACCGTCGAACTCGAACAGCAGATGGCGAGTTCAGACGAGACCGCGCTTCTCATCGTGTGGGCCACGGGCGGGGACTTCGACGCGTTCGACGACGCACTCCGCCATGACCCGACCATCGAATCGCACGAGATAGTCGAAGAGTTGAACGTTCGGAAGCTGTATCGACTGTGGATGGATCGAGACGAACTCATCGATGTGTACCCTTCCTACCAGGACATCGGTGCCGTTCCGATGGCGGGCCACGGCGCATCGGGCGCGTGGACCCGGCGGGTTCGGTTTCCCAAACGGGACGCACTGGTGGAGTTTCAACGGTTTTGTACCCGGAACGGGATCGAGTTTTCCCTCAACCGGTTGTACACGCCGGGAGAGAAGGAATCGGCCTTCCACCTCACCGAACCACAACGCGAAGCCCTCGTCGCCGCATACGACTCGGGGTATTTCGGCGTCCCGCGCGACGCCACCCTCTCCGAGTTGAGTTCGAGACTCGATATCAGCAAACAGTCGGTTTCCGAACGACTTCGACGGGCGCAATCGCGCCTCGTCGAGAACGCGGTTCTCGGGGAAAAAGAGTAGCAATGAAATGAAATGCCTGAAATATAAGGCTATCTTTCAGATCGGTTCGAACACATTATACGAGTATCAGAACGCACCCACCACGATTCCAACCACAGTCGTATCGATGGATACACACAATCGCTTGAACCTCCACAGATGTCCCCCTTAGATAATATCGACACGCCCGCCCCGTCCGTCATCTTCTCCACGCTCGCAAGCGCGCGACGCAGGCTCGTATTGCGAGAACTCCTCGAACACGGACCATCGCTCACGGTGGATGCACTCGCCGAACGGATTTCCGCCCACCGGCCGGACACCGACCCGAGACGGGTGTTCGCCCAACTCCATCACAGCCATCTTCCGAAGCTCGAAGATTCCGGCATGGTTCGTATCGAGGACGACCTCGTAACCCTCGAAAAACACGCGAAAGCCATCGAACCGTACCTGTTGCTCGCCGACCGGTACGATTCGACGCGCGAAAAATAACGACTACCGCGGGAGTTCAGCCGAAACCGACCCGTGGAATAGGTCGAAACGGATATTTTATCGTGAGCGGTTCGTCTCGCGGGCGAAGCCCGCTCGACATTCGAGGTTCGGTACGAACCTCTCTTACATCGTCTCCGTCAGACGAGGCCTGACGGTCTATGAAATTTCTCCTTCGTCGAAATTTACATAGCGCCGCCCATACCACCCATACCGCCCATGCCGCCCATGCCACCCATTCCGCCGGGGGCACCGCCGGGCGCGCCGCCTTCGTCATCGTCGTCGCCGACTTTGCCGCCGGAGAGGTCACCGGCCGCGATGACGTCGTCGATGCGAAGGAGCATGACGGCCGCTTCCGTCGCGCTCTCGACCGCTTGGGTCTTCACTCGGAGCGGTTCGACGACGCCGTCATCTTCCATGTCCACGATGTCGCCGGTGTACGCGTCGAGTCCGGCGCTGGTTTGGCCGGCGTCGTGTTTGCTACGGAGGTCGACGAGCGAGTCGATGGGGTCAAGTCCCGCGTTCTCCGCGAGGGTGCGCGGGATGACTTCGAGCGTGTCCGCGAAGGCTTCGACGGCCAACTGTTCGCGGCCTCCCACGCTGTCGGCGTAGTCGCGCAGGGCGAGTGCGAGTTCCGTCTCCGGAGCGCCGCCGCCGGGCAGCACTTTGCCGTCTTCGAGGGTGACGCGAACGACGCCGAGGCTGTCCTCGATCGCGCGTTCGACTTCGTCGACGACGTGTTCCGTGCCACCGCGGAGGATGAGGCTGACGGATTTCGCCTCTTCGACTTCCTCGACGAAGATTCGCTGGTCGCCGCCGACGTCCTTCTGGGCGACGCTTCCGGCGAATCCGAGGTCGTCCTCCGTGATGTCGTCGGCGCTGTTGACGAGGGTCGCGCCCGTCGCGCGGGCCAGTTTCTGCATGTCGCTGGATTTCGCACGGCGGACGGCGAGGATGCCCTCCTGTGCGAGGAAGTGCTGGGCCATGTCGTCGATACCGCCGTCGACGAAGACGACGTCAGCGCCGACATCGACCAGACTGTCCACCATATCACGGAGCTGTTTCTCCTCTTGGTCGAGGAACTGCTGGAGTTGGTCGGGGTCGGTGACGTTGACTTCCGCGTCGATCTCCGTCTCCGCGATTTCGAGCGCGCCGTCGATGAGGGCCACGTCGGCGTCCTCGGCGAAGTACGGCATGTTGTCGTGAACGCGCTCCTTGTCGATGATGACGCCGTCGACGAGTTCGGAGTTGTCGATGGTACCACCGACGACCTTCTCGACTTTGATGTTGTCCGTGTCGACGCCGTCCTCGTCCGCGACGCTCTGGACACCGTCGACGACGAGTTCGGCGAGGTGGTCCTTCGCGTTCTCCGCGCCCTTGCCGGTCATCGCCGTAGCGGCGATCTTCTGCAGGTATTCGGTGTCGTCGGCGTCGACCTCGATGGCGTTCTCTTCGAGGACTTCCTTCGCCTTCTCGGCGGCCTGTCGGTATCCCTGTGCGAGGGTCGTTGCGTGGATGTCCTGTTCGAGGAGGTCCTCCGCCTTCTGGAGGAGTTCACCGGCGACGACGACGGCGCTGGTCGTTCCGTCGCCGACCTCGTCCTCCTGCGTCTGGGCGACTTCGACGATCATGTTCGCCGCCGGGTGCTCGATGTCCATCTCCTTGAGGATGGTCACGCCGTCGTTCGTAACGACGACGTCACCCATCGAATCGACGAGCATTTTGTCCATCCCTTTCGGGCCGAGTGTGGTACGTACGGACTCCGCGACCGCCTTTCCGGCGGTGATGTTCATCGATTGTGCGTCCCGTCCGGAGGTTCGCTGGCTGTCCTCGGAAAGAACGATAAGCGGCTGATTGCCCATTGGCTGTGACATAGTCATCGGATTCGTTGATTGCGATTCTATATAAAGCTTTTCATGGCGGAGTGAGAACGTGGCACACAGGACCCTCGTAGGCAAGCGTCACGAAATAACACGGAGTATTTATATGCGATTCGAAGGATCAGCCACCGAACTGGTGGTACTCCATCCCCTGCCGCTTCATCTCGTTGCGCTTGCGTTCGAGGAACGAGTACACCGACCCGTGTGGTGCACCGTCGAGGAGCATCTCCGCCGCGCTTCGGACGGCCTCGACCTGCGGCGGTTGCCCGATGATACCGAGCGTCGAACCGTAGATGACCACGTCTGCACCCGTCAGTTCCTCCATCAGCTGTCTCGTTCTGCCGTTCTCGCCGATGAGACGGCCTTTGTGTCGCTGGAGGTCGTTCTTGTTGCGTGCTGCGGCTTCGATATCCACGAGGTCGAACAGCATCATGTCGTCGTCGAGGAGGGCGAGCGCCTCCTCCGGCGAAAATCCGCGTCCGATGGCCTTGACGATATCCGGCGCTTTCAGTCCGCGAACGGGATCACCCGTCTGTTCGACGCGAACGGAACCGTCGTCCGAGTCGATATCGAGACGCACCTCTGCACGGCTTTCGATTTCGCGCATCGTCTCACCACCCTGCCCGATGAGAACACCAATCCTGTCCTGCGGAATCGTCACGTGCTTCATACGAAATCCTATCACATGAGGCCGTTTAAGCCCTTCCCTACCACCTTTTGCTGCAGTCGCAGGCAGAAACGACGGCTATCGCTGTCGTCGTTTCTGCCGGCTCCTTGGCAAAAGCTGGACCAAAAACCTCCTCACCCCCTTCGGGGGTTCGTCGGCCCGGAAAATCTCCGATTTTCCGGTGGAGAAGCAGGGGCGATGGAGGTCGTGTCATCGGCCGTTTCGGGTGATTGTGTCGCCTGTCGTCTTGATGGTCGTACCGTTGTGCGATTCCGCCGAAAAAATCACAGTTCCGACTCGGCGTTCTCCCGAATCCACGCTTCGAGTTCGTCACCGTGGATGTCGATTCCTTCCCGGCGGAAGAACGAGGCGACGTTTTCACAGTCCCGAGTCAGGAACTCGCCGCTGTTCGGGTGATGGAACGTGACGGCCTGCCCCACGTCGATGATGCAGAGTTCGCCGTTGCTGACGAGGATGTTGTACTCCGAGAGGTCGCCGTGAACGAGGCCCGCATCGAACAGTCGCCGCATGTACTCCCGAACGACTTCGAAGGCTGTCCGTGGGTTTTCGAGTCGCGCGTCCGCGAGCGTGGGCGCGCGACGGCCGTCGTTGCCCATGAACTCCATCACCAACACGTTCCGCTGGACGGCGATCGGTTCCGGGACACGAACGCCCGCCTTTCGGGCGCGTTTGAGGTTGGCGGACTCCTTTCTGACCCACGCAAGGACGATCCGTTTTTTGTCCCCGCCGAGTTCCTCGAACCGGGGGTCGCCGACGAGATACTCCCGCATGTCGCGGAAGTTGCTGGCGCTGATACGATAGATTTTGACGGCGACTTCCTCGTGTTCGCCGTCGTCGCCCAACGCACTGTAGACGGTGGCTTCTTTCCCCGAGGAAATCGGTCCGCCGAACGCTTGGACGTAGCCGTCTTGAACGAGTTTGTACAGCGCAGCGAGGGTGGCGTCGTCGAACACGGACTGCTCGACTTTGAACTGATCGGAGTCCTTGACCCGTTTTCTGAACTGGTTGAACTCGCGGTCACGCCGCCGTGCGATGCGGTCCGCTTCGGTGTCGGAGACGTCTATCTCCTCCCACTCGTCGCCGGGGGCGTCCGCGTTGTCCGGGTCGAGTAATCCGTACTCCTCGTTCATCTACCCCGAACTATGTGGAGGAACCGTAAAAGGGTGGCCCGTTCGGTCAGTAGGATTCGCGGTGCAGGATTTCCTCGACGGACCGACGCGGCAGTCGCTCCGGTTCCTCGCCGCCGCTCGGTCCCACGGCGAGCAACATCACGGGAATCTCGTCGTCCGGCAGGTCGAGGAACTCCGCGATTCCGTCTTGGTCGAATCCGATCATCGGCGTCGCGGTCAGGCCGCGTGCATGCGCGGAGAGCATGAGGTTCTCGGCGGCGAGGCTGGCGTTCCGAATCGCGTAATCCCGACCCATTTCGTCGTCCTCGTACATCTCGGCCGTCTGTGCCTTCGTCTGCTGGGCGGATTCCTCGTCCATGCGACCCGCCTCGGTCCACTCCTCGAACACGCGGTCCGCCGTCTTGGCGTTCGTGTGGCCGACGACGAGGATGGCCGTCCCCGCATCGCGGATGTGCTCTTGCCCGTAGGCGAGTTCGACCACTTCGTCCAGTCGTTCCTCGTCCTGCACGGCGACGAACTCCCACGGTTGGAGGTTGTACGAGGAGGGCGCGATCGCCGCGTCCTCGATGAGCGCTTCGAGCGTCTCGTCGGAAACGTCCTCCTCCGGGTCGAAGTTGTGGCCCGAACGTCGGGTTCGCAGTCCTTCGATGAGGTCGGGAAACTCCGTGTCGTGTGCAACGTCTTCGGTGGCGAGTTGTTCGGACATACATGTCACAAGGAACCGGGTATTTAACCCAAGCACGGAAACGGCCGCGATTTCCGATTGGAGTGTGGTAGCAGTCACCGCTGAAAAGGTCGTTGCAGTCGCTATCGGTTCGTGAACTCGACAAAACGTCGTCCCGACTCAGTTGATGTGTCCTTCGCGTCGGAGTTGGTCCGCCTGTTGCTTTTCGTAGCGCCACGTGATGTCCGCCTTCTCGTCCTGCCAATCCCACGGTTCGACGAGGACGATGTCGTCCTCCCGAATCCAGACGCGTTTTTGCATCTTTCCGGGGATTCGAGCGGTTCGTTCCTTGCCATCGGCACAGCGCACTTTCACCCGGTTGGCACCGAGCATGTTCGTGACTGTAGCGAATACCTCGTCGTCGTTCGGCATTCGGAGGTTATTCCGTCCACTGCCGTCACTCATGTTTCACCCTCACGTTCGTGTGGTATGCCTTTAAATCCGCCGTCCGTTTTCTCGGTCGAACATGACGACTTTGAGCATCGAGGAAGTGAGCACGGACGTAGAGTGGCCATATAACTGTTGAGAGTCCCTCGAACCCGTGGGAAACTCTGAACGAGCCACCCTTTCGGAAGTTAAGCCTGATGCGAAGGCAGCAAAAGAGGCTATCGATTCACGTGATACAGGCCCGGGGCAGCCGTTACATCAATCCGTGCTGCCAGTTGCAGATAACCACAAAAGAACTGGGGACGACCTTCTGGAACGAGCCAAACACACGTGTGAATACGGAAGGATCCTAGCCTCTCGTCTTGGCGAACACAAAATGTCGACTTGACGAGGGACTCGCCAAGTCGACTGATTCGCTGTCTTCGCAGGTATTCAATTCTTTTACATATTTTTAGGGATTGGCAGCAACTGTTGAGATGATGGACATAACAAGACGGAGTTTCATCGGTGGGGGCATCACTGCTACAGTAGTGGCAAGTGCAGGATGCATCCAGTTAGAAGGATACAATGGTGGGAGGTTGACTGTCTTGGAAGTCGATTCGGCTCCAGAGGACGTCAATCCCGTCAAGAAATCACACCCAACGGTACAGTCGTCACCGATCATTCGCCAAGGAATTCAGGGTCTAGACGATAGCTCCCCCGTTGAAATTGAACTATCCCGAAAAGAGTTCGAATCCGCTTCCTCAAAACTCGATCAGTTACCGTACTACGACCGTTCCGAGAATCTGGATAACCATCCTTCCGGATATTACGTCTCGCGGGATGGATCAGCCGCTTGTTTGATTCTTCAAGCATACTGTAGTGACATTCCGGGTGTGAAAATGGAACGAGACGGGTCTAGAAACTGCTTGACTGATTAATCCCCATCAATAGATGAAGATGTATTCTGTATTGATCAATTAGAAAGTTACTCACAAACATCCCTTTGGTCTAGTCCGGTGTAGTATATGTCCAGCCGTAACGCTCGTCTCGCCAACTGTCGGTTTTAAGGCGGTGGCAGTCCCAATCCGGCCTATGTTCGACAAACTCGGTGCCAAAGGTATCGTGGGTGTACTCGCACTCGTCGCCGGAATCGCCGTCATCGCCGTTCAGAGCATCATCATCGCCGCGGGAATCGGCCTCGTCGTCGTCGGGTTCGTCCTGACCGCGTGGGGACTCGTCTCCGGCCTACTGGCCAACTTCGGAATGGGCGGAATGATGGGCGGCGGATTCGAATAATCGGCGATGACGTGACGTTCAGGTCGAAACCGAATCGAAAGCAAACCGAGAAAGAACCGCTTATTCTGCTTCTCGAAGCTTCTCGCGGCCCGGTTCGATGAGTTCGTCCAAGTAGGACGCCAGCGCACCTTTCGCGTCCGCGGGGTGGAGTTCGCCACTCTCCAAGTCCTCTTCCAGCGACTCGTAATCGTCGTATTCGAGGTTGCCGCCGTACTTGTCTGGGCGCTCGACGACGACGTTCTCGAAGCGCGGGAAGACGTGATACTCGAAGATTTGGAGGACGGGGTTTTCGAGGTCCCCGTCGGGGTCGCGGGTCGGCGGGCAGAACGCGCCGTTGACCTTCTCCTCGATGTCCTCGGTCGAATCCTCCATCGAGATGGTGACGCCCTTGCTGGAGGACATCTTCCCTTCACCGGAGGAGAGTTCCGCGATGAGCGGCGTGTGCAGGCAGGTCGGCGACTCGTAGCCGATGCTGGGGAGCGTGTCGCGGGCGAGCATGTGGACCTTGCGCTGTTCCATTCCGCCGATGGCGAGGTCCAAATCGAGGTACTCGATGTCGAGCGATTGCATCAGCGGGTAGACAGCCTGCGAGACCTTCGTGGAGTCGCCGCTCTGGATTTCGGACATCGCCCTGCTCGCGCGGTTGAGCGTGGTCTCCAGTTCGAGCGAGTGGAGGTCGAGGACGTAGTCGTCGTCCATCTGGAACTCGGAGCCGAACCGGAACTCCGTGTTCTCCTCGTCCAACCCGTAGGCGATGAACTGCTCCTTCATCCGCTCGGCCGTCTCCCGAATCTCCTCGAACGACCCCTTGTCGTTCAGGTAGGCGTGCACGTCGGCGAGGAGGATGACGACTTCGAAGCCCGCGTCCTGCAAGTCGATGAGTTTGTTCGCGGTGAGCATGTGCCCGATGTGGAGGACGCCGGAGGGTTCGTAACCGACGTAGGCGCGCTTGCCCTCGGGATTCTCGGCGAGTTCGCGCACTTCCTCTTCGGTCACCAGCTCCTCGGCGTTCCGTGAGATACGCTCGTAGGCGTCCATGCCCGGAAAAAGATGATTCACCGGCTTTAGGGTTGCGTCATCGTGTTACCGGGAGTCGCACGTCCCAACAGCCAAGTCGTCCGGGGCGAAATGCGGGGGTATGAACGGAACACGGATCGGCCTCTGGTTGGCCGTCGTCGGTGGACTCGCGCTGTATCCCGCCATTCGCCTGCAGGAGGGCGTCGGGACCACACTCCCCGAATACGTCTTCCTCTACGCGGCCGTGCTGGCCGTCGGATTCGGCATCGCAATCTGGGGACTGAGCGTCCTCCGAACGTTGACGACCGACTGGACGACGTGAAAAACGGGAGAACAAGAGCTTAGTTGCCGAACGAGGACGACCCGCGGCCGTCCGCCCGCCGTTCGGCCCGGTGTTCGCTGATGAGTTGGTCGAGTTGTTCGGCCTTCTCCTCCTTCTGTCGCTCCTCGGCGCGGTCGTGCCAGTCGTCGATGACGGCTTCGACCTCGGATTCGCGCGCGACGGCGAGTTCGTCTATCTCCTGGATCGCCACCTCGTCCGCGGGACCGACCGGGACGTCGCGGTCGAACAACACCTCGTCCGCGACGTCCGAAATCCCGCCCGCCTTGAGGACGACCCGCGGTCCGATATCGGCCAATCGCTCGGCGGTCGAACGGCCCGCGCCGCTCGCATCGCGGAGGAAAATCACGTCGCCCTCGGCGAGTCCGTAGCTCTCGTGGGCCGCGTCGATGGCGTCGTTGGTGAACTTCTCGACCGGTTTGACGGCGACGAGTCCCGCCCGCTTCTCCGAGACGTCGCTGAAGTTCGAGTGGTCGAGTTTCCACAGTTTCTTGAGGCGAGCGAGTTTTCCCTCCAACTCCTCGATCCTGTCGTCGCGGTCGTCGAGTTCGTCCTCCAACCGGTTGTTCTCGCGCAGGAGACGAGAAATGTCCCGGCGCTCGCGGGCGTTTTGGCGCTCCTTTCGCCGCGTGTCCGACAGTTCGGTTTCCAACTCGTCGATTCGCTCGTCCCGCTCCTCGACCGTCTCGTTCAACTCCGTCGTGTGTGACTGCAACCGCTCGACCTGCGATTCGAGTTGCTTGATTCGCTTCTCCTCGGCCGAGAGTTCGCGGACCGTGTGTTCGGATTCCTCCTCCTCGGGTTCCGGGTCGTCCGAGAGGTCCCGGAGGACGCTCTCGACGCTCTCGTCCTTCGCCACGACGCGGGCCGTGACTTCCCCTCTGCTCATTCCCGGCGGCACCTTTCGGGCGATCCGCTGGAACTGGTCCTCGTGGCTGTCGAAGGCGAAGAGTGCCGCGGCCATCGCGTCGCGCTGGTGGTCGTTGTCGTAGCCCTCCTCCCGCGTTCGGTGTTGCTTTTCGTCCACGGGTAGGTCGCGTTCGGGCGTCCACCCGGCGGCGTCGAAGCTCCGGCGGAACTTCTCCACGGTTTCCGGCATCGGCGTCACGTCCGCCGCGACGATGACGGGGCGTCCGCGCTCGATGATCCATTCGATGACGTCGGCGGTGTCGGCGGTTCGCGTACTCAGCACGTCGAGGAGGGTGCCGTCCAGATCGGTCATCGCGACGGCCGTCGTAGTTCCGGGGTCGATGCCGACGATGACGTGGTCGCGGCGTTTGGCGAGGGGTTCGAACTCGATACCGTCGCGTCGGAGTCGCTCGACTTCGACCCGCGTGTCGCCGGAGCGCCGGGACGAAACGGGAATGTCGCTCGGGCGGGCCTCCACGTCGAACGTCGCGTTGGAGTAGCCGCCGTACTTCTCCGTTACCTCGCGCTCGTAGTCGAGTCCGGCGCTCCGCAGTTCGGATTCGACCTTCCGGGAGAGTTCTTTCACCGAGCCGTGAATCCGACGGGTGTAGCGGTCGGCGCTCCACCCGCCTTTTCCGGTCGAGCGCCCCCGGGAGACTTTGACGCGCGTCGTATCGGTAAAGGCGGACACCTCCTGCCCGACGTTCATCGCGGCGAGGCGGGCCGCGGCCTCCGCTTCACGCATCGGCTTCTTGCCGTAGGGAACGCCGTGGCGCGACGCGACCCGAGAGAGGGGTTCGGGTCGTTCAGCGCCCGTCACCTGTACGAGACGGGTTTCGCCCGGCAAGCTTCCGAGGAAGCCGACGAGGGCGTTCTTGTCGGCGGCGAGTTCGTACATGTTGTCCGTCGCGACGAACGTCGGTTCGTCGCGCTCGATGAGTCGCCGAAGCTTGCGGTAGGAGACGACGTCGCGGTCCATCTCCTCGCCGTCGTAGACGACCAGTGCGTAAGAGGGAGAATCGCCCCGAACGTCCCCGCTTTGGATATCGACGCCGAAAACGAGGGTGTCAAGGGCACTCGTGCGCTCGCTCACGGTTCGTGGTAGGGACCCTCGAAATATAAATCCGGCGCGGGTGGTAGCGTGTCTCGTGGTGGAACCCGACGGAAGACGGCCGTCCCGCACATATCGGAATCACTCCAGTTCCGCGACGCCGACGTAGACGAGGATGGAGTAGACGAACAGACAGACGAGGAGCGCGAACGAGAGGAACATCGTGGGGGCGGAGAGGTAGCGCGCCGTCCGGTAGGAGAGCACGAGGCGGCCGAACCCGAGAAGGACGAAACTGACGACGGTGAGGCCGAACGCGCCGAGTCCGAGGAGCGTGAACGTGCGCTTTCGCATCGGTTGTGGCGAGTCACTCGGCGACCATAGCGGTGTCGTTCGCGGGTTCGAAAACGTAGTTGTGTTCGATGTCCGCGTCGTAAAACAATGCCTCTCGGCCCGTTCGCCACAGTCGCCACGTCAGGTACAGGTCGCCGACGGCACCCGAGGTGTTTACGAGGAGGACGAGGTACGCCACCAACGCGACGGGAAGCGGCGCGGCCAGCAGCGGAATCGCGACGGCGGTGATGACGATGAACGGTGCCACCCCGACGAGGAGGTTGTCCCGCCACGTGATGAACTGGCCGAACGCGGCGGTGTAGAACGCGGGAACGTGGGCGGCGAAACCGAACGAGACGCGATAGCCCAGCAGTCGAAAGACGAGGCCGTGAATCGCCTCGTGGACGAGATACGTCGCCAAGCAGACGAGGAAGACGGCGACGATTTCACCGAGGCCGAACGAGACGGACCCGCCCTCAGGTCTGCCCTGTAGGAACCAGAGGAGGGCACCGAACACGACGATGGAAGCCACGAGCGCGACCAGTGACGCGACGGCGAGGAAGACGGAGGAGTAGCGGAACTGTTCGGGAGGACGGTATCCGGCGGGAGGGGACGGGGCGGTCATTGTGACTCGAACGCGTCCAGCGGTCTTGGCTGTTTCGCGCCGAGCGTCCGGGAATGAAACGTCAATTCACCCGCCGCGGTTCCGTCAACAACACGTACAGTGACACTGACACCCACGATCAGCAAACGTTGCCGTAACTGCTGGTTATAAAATTCTGCGTGAATATGCGTATTACACATGAGCAACGACGGGTCCCGATTCGATACTCGAAGCGTCCACGCGGGACAGGAACCGGACCCCGCGACGGGGGCGGTCGCCCCGCCGCTCTATCAGACCACGTCCTACGCGTTCGAGGACGCGGACCACGCCGCCGACCTGTACGCGCTGGAAGCCGACGGCCACATCTACTCCCGCTTGAGCAACCCGACGGTCGAAATGCTGGAGGAGCGCATCGCCTCGCTCGAAGGCGGAACCGGTGCGGTCGCCACCGCCAGCGGCATGGCCGCGCTGGACTCCCTCGCGCTCGTCCTCGCCGAATCGGGCGACAACGTCGTCCTCTCCACCGACACCTACGGCGGAACGACGGCCTACTTCGCCCACACCGCGTCCCGGCGAGGAATCGACGCCCGCCTCGTTGAAACGCTGGACTACCACGCGTACGAGGACGAAATCGACGACGACACTGCCTTCGTCCACGTCGAAACCGTCGGCAACCCGTCGCTCGTCACGCCCGACTTCGAGCGCGTCGCCGACATCGCCCACGACAGCGGCGTCCCGCTCGTCGTGGACAACACGTTCGCCACGCCCGCGCTCTGTCGCCCGCTCGAACACGGCGCGGACGCCGTCTGGGAGTCCACGACGAAGTGGCTCCACGGAAGCGGGACGACGGTCGGCGGCGTCCTCGTCGACGGCGGCGACTTCGACTGGAGCAAACGCGATTACCCGGAAATCGGAGGGGAAAATCCAGCGTACCACGGCGTGAACTTCTCGCGTGACTTCTCGGACGCGCCGCTCGCCGCCGCCGCGAGGCTTCGGTCGGTTCGAAGCCTCGGCAACCAACAGTCCCCGTTCGACGCGTGGCAGACCCTCCAAGGAATCGAGACGCTACCGCTTCGGATGGATCGTCACTGCGAGAACGCCGCCATCGTCGCGGAGTACCTCGCGGACCACGAGGAGGTGGCGTGGGTCGCCTATCCCGGCCTCGACGATCACCGGACGCACGACAATGCGGGCAACTACTTGGACGGCGGCTACGGCGGCATGATTGCCTTCGGACTCGGGGAGTACGAGGCGAGCAAGACGTTCTGCGAGGCGGTTGACCTCGCCTCCTTCCTCGCCAACATCGGGGACGCGAAGACGCTCGTCATCCACCCGGCGAGCACGACCCACGCCCAACTCTCGCCCGACGAACAGCGAGCGGCGGGCGTCACGCGCGACTTGATTCGCCTATCGGTGGGCATCGAAGACCCCGCGGACATCCTTTCGGACCTCGATAGAGCCATCGAGACGGCGACGAATCGAACGGGGACGGACGAATCCACACGGGCAGAGGACCCGACGCGATGACCGATACGAGCGACGCGAACGACACGCACCGGACACGCGACTCGTCGTCGTCCGATTCGAACGACTCGGCCGAGTCGTTCGATTCCTCGCTGTCGCTCGGGACGTTCGAGTTCGAGTGCGGGGAGGAGATTTCCGAGTTGAACGTCGCCTACGAAACGTACGGGGAGTTCACCGGCGACAACGCGATCCTCGTCTGTCACGCGCTGACCGGAAGCCACCGCGTGACGGGGGCCGTCGACGGACAGGGCGAAGGCTGGTGGGATCAAATCGTCGGTCCGGGAAAAGCCATCGACACGCACGAACAGTTCGTCGTCGCCGCGAACGTTCCGGGGTCGTGCTACGGCACCACCGGTCCGGCCAGCACGAACCCCGAGACGGGAGAACCGTACGGCTCCGACTTCCCCGCCGTGACCGTCGGCGACTGGACTCGCGTCCAGAAACGACTCCTCGACGAACTCGGCGTCGACCGACTCCGGGCCGTCGTCGGCGGGAGCGTCGGCGGCATGAACACCCTCGAATGGGCGAAGCGATACCCCGAGATGGTCGAGCGCGTTGTTCCGGTCGCCACCGCGGCCCGTCTGGACCCGCAACTCGTCGCCCTCTCCGCCGTCGCACGCCGGGCCATCACCTCCGACCCCGCGTGGCAGGGCGGGGATTACTACCCCGACCACCCGGACACGGGATTGGCCCTCGCCCGGCAACTCGGCCACATCACGTACCTCTCGAAGGATTCGATGGACCAGAAGTTCGGCCGGGACTTCGCCGACCGGTCGCCGGGGTCGTTCCCGTCGAACGACGGCATCGCCGGGTTCGGTGCCGACTCCTACCGCGACGTGGAGAGCTATCTCGACTATCAGGCACAGAAGTTCGTCCGGCGGTTCGACGCGAACAGCTATCTCCGCCTCACGCACGCCATGGAGAACTACGACCTCGCCGCCGGATGCGACTCGGACGCGGACGCGCTCGCCGACTTCGACGGGGAGGCGCTCCTCATCTCGATTTCCGGCGACTGGCACTTCACGGTCGAACAGTCGGACCACCTCATGGAGACCTTCCAAGCGGCGGGCGTCGAAGCGACGCACCGTTCCCTCCACAGCGATCACGGCCACGACGCGTTTCTCACCGAACCCGAACTGGTCGGCCCGCCGATCCGACGGTTCCTCTCCTCCGATTCGAGCGACTTCGCGCCGGTTCACGCCAGCCTGTTCGCCCAGTGATCGTCCACCTCGGCCACGGCACTGATTAACATAGGGGTCGTCGGGAGTTCGAGATGGAAACTCGACCACTTCTGCCGTCTCGAACGCTCACCGTCGCCATCGTCACCGCCGTCGCCGTTCTGCTCGTCACCGCGAGTTGGGGGTTCGTCCCGGCGAACGGTACGGTCCGGGCACAAAGCGCACGGGAAGCGAGGGAACCACAGCAGGAACCACGAGTAGCGAGCGTACAGGGGGTCGGACAGCGGGCGTGTGACTTCTCGACGCTCTACGACCGGAGCATCGATTCCGTCGTCTCCGTCGGCGTCGAAACGCGACGCGGTACGGGCGAAGGGTCCGGGTTCGTCTACGAACTGTCGAACGGCGTCGGCTACGTGGTCACGAATCAACACGTCGTCGCGGAGGCGACCCGACTCGGCGTCCAGTTCAATCGCGGTCAGTGGCGGAACGCGGACGTCGTCGGTACCGCACCCCGACGTGACCTCGCGGTTCTCCGCGTGCGAAACGTCCCGTCATACGTCGATTCGCTCCCGCTCGCCGAGGGGCGGGCGGAACCCGGAGCGTCCGTCGCCGCTCTCGGCAGTCCCCTCGGCCTCCAAGGAACCATCACGCAGGGCGTCGTCAGTGGGGTCAATCGGACGCTCCCATCGCGCCATGGGGCGACCATCTCCGGCGTCGTTCAGACCGACGCAGCTATCAATCCGGGCAACAGCGGCGGACCGCTCGTGAACTGTGATGGCCGCGTCGTCGGCGTCAACACCGCCGGAATCGCCGCCGGTGAAAACCTCGGCTTCGCGGTTTCGGCGTCGACGGTTCGTAAGACGGTGCCGCCGCTCGTCCGTGATGCGCGTCAAAAAAATCAGTCGGAAATCTCGATGCGGTCGCCGTCGTCGGTTTCCTCCTCGACGATGGGGAGTCTGACTTCGAGGACGCCGTTGCGGTAGGTCGCCTCGATACCGTCCTTCTCGACCGACTTGGGCATCGTCACGCGTTCCGAGAGTTCGCGGGCGCGAGTGAAGTCCTCGCCCGTCACCTCGTGCTTCGCGGCGATGGTCAGCGCGTCGTCCGTGAACGCGATTTCTATCTCCTCCTTCTCGAATCCGGGGAGGTCGGCCACGAGGACGAACTCACCGTCGTGTTCTTTCAAGTCCACGTGCGTTCCGCCGTTCTGTGCGCTCGTCCCGCTTCGGGGTTCGCCGTGGAAATCGCTCGTGCCCCACATTCGGGCGCGCATCTGTTCGAACATTCGGTCCATATCCTCAAAGGGAGTGTATCGTTCCATGATAATCACCGAATGTATTAGACGACGTGTGAGATATTAAAGATATCGAGACACGTGATATCACGTGTTTTAGAACTTCTACCGCCATAACCACCAGTTCATGTCGGATGATCGTCACTCAAAGCGCGTTCTTTCGACCCAGCACGTCGTGGAGTTCGTTCATGTGCGAGACGATGGTGTCACAGGCGGGTGCGACGGCGGGTTTCGGTTCGAATCCGACGGCCAACCCCGCGACTTCGAGCATCGGGAGGTCGTTCGCGCCGTCGCCGATAGCGACGGTGTTCACCATGTCCACGCCCAGTTCCTCCGCGAGCGCTTCGAGCGCGTCGTCCTTCGTCCCCTCGATGAGCGGTCCCTCCACTTCGCCCGTCAGTTTCGTTCCGTCGTCCAGCAACCGGTTGGCGACGATGGTGTCCACCGAGACGCCTTCGCGTTCGAGCGCGTCTTGAACGCCCCACTCGAACCCGCCGGTGAGGATGGCGACGTGGGTTCCCTTCTCCTCCAGTTCGCCGAGGAGTTCGGCGGCACCGGGCCGGAGCGTCACCTCCGAGAAGGCGTCCGCGGCCTTTTTCACCGGCAACCCTTCGAGCAGGGCGGCCCGTTCGCGGAGGCTCTCCGCGTAACTGAGTTCGTCGTTCATCGCTCGGGCGGTGATGTCCGCCATCTCGTCGGCCGCACCGACCTGTTTCCCGAGGAGGACGGTCATCTCCGAGTCCGAAAGCGTTCCGTCGAAATCGAACGCGACTAACGTCATTCGAGTCTCGATTCGTGCTTCGGGTTGTTAAATGAGCGTGGTGTGCGTGGAAATTGCCGGAGATATAAACGGACCGAGCGTGAGGAGGTCGAATTCGGCCGTAAGCGCCGACTACTCGGGAGTGATGCTCGCTTCCTGGGTCGGCGTGGTAAACTGCCTCGGGGCATCCACGCTGTATTTTCTGTGAAGGGCGCAATTGCGACGGTTCGCCGGGTGACGCGCCCGGTTCGAATCGGAAAGACCGTCCATCAAGAGAATCTCTCGTTCGAATTTCGTGTGTGCTGGAATAGTTGAACGTGGGTGACTGAACGATGACAAGACATATGGTAGTTCTCGCAACATCTCTCAAACGTTCTATATGAGTTCCGATAGCGACATTCCGATAGACCCCGACGGTTCCTCGGGACCGAACATCCCGGACATCGACCTCCGAAGCATCTTCAGCAACACGCTTCTCATCGCCCTCGTCATCGTCCTCATCGCCGCTCCGGTGATTGGGTTCCTCTCGTGGACGCCCACCGAAGAGGGGAACGTGCAGGTCGTGAAAAAGTGGGGTGCCGCGACGGGAACGGTGTTCGAACCGGGTGCCCACTTCATCAACCCGATTTCACAGGACACCGTGTCGCTCTCCACGCGTCCCCAGTCTTACACCATGTCCAGCCAGCAGGGCGAAGGGAGCAAGTCCGATACCGACGACTCCATCACCGTCCTGACCGAGGACGGACTCCGCGTGGACATCGACATCACCGTCCGGTATCGCGTGGATGCGGGAGAGGCCGTGAAGTTCTACAAGAACTACCGGACGCTCGGGTCCGCGGAGCAGCGACTCATCCGCCCGAGCATTCGGTCCGTACTCCGTACCGAGGCGGGTGCGCTCCCCGTGACCGAAATCTACACCGGAAAGGGCCAGACGGAACTGAAGCAGGCCGCCCAAAGCGCCCTGAAGAAGGATTTCGCCCGCGACGCCCTCATCCTCGAAGCGGTCCAGATTCGGAAGGTCAACCTTCCGAAACAGTACGAACAGGCGGTCGAACAGAAGGAGATTACGAAACAGCGCCGCCAACAGAAGAAGAACGAACTCGAAGTCGAGAAACTCGAAGCCGACCGGAAGAAGATCGAGGCGAACGGGGAGGCGGAAGCGAATCGCATCCTGAGTGAATCGCTCGACCAGAAGGTCCTCACGCAGCAGTACATCGACAAACTCGACGACACCGATACGGTCTACATCCCGGTCGGCGATGACGGCTACCCGCAGTTCGTTCGGAACGTCGGCGGGTCGAACGACGATTCGTCATCGGGGTCGTCCACCAACTCGACGAACGCCTCGGCCTGATGGCGAACGACGCCACGACCCGATTGACGAAGTGGATCCTCGCCGCGGTCGGGTTGGCCGTGCTCGCGATTCTCCTCGGCGTCGTCGTCCGGTGGCTGGTGAGTTGGAAAGCCCTGCTCTTGTTGTGCGTCGTTCTCGTCCCAGCGGCGCTTCTGTCCTACCGACTCAGCCGAGCGGAGCGCGCGTACGATAGTGGACGGTACGGCGTCGGTCGCCGCGTCGTGACGGAGCGAATTGCACTCGGCGACGAAGAATGCAGCGTCTGTGGCACCATCGGCGGGGACGGCGTTCGGCGACGGTTCGTGAAGGAACTCGTCGTCGACGGCGTCCCGGTCGCACTGGTCGAAAGCGGGCACAACGACTACTGTCGGGCGTGTTTCGCCGACGAGTCGGACGAAGGCGACGAAAAGAGCGGCACGGGACGGAACGAGACGAAACGGCCGACATGTGACCGACGCGAGCGGAACGAGGAGCGTCACTGACCGTCGATTCGCCCCACGTATCAACATTTTTTCAAAAGAAAGAATAAAAAAACATATTGGCAATCTTCGCTGTGAGAGAAAGGGTTAACGGGTGTGGGGTGCTTTTTCTCCAGCAATGAAGGTTCTCGTCACGGACCCAATCGCGGACGCGGGTCTCGACCGACTTCGCGAAAGCGGTTACGAGGTAGAGACGGCCTACGACGTAGAAGGCGACGCACTGCTGAACGCTGTTTCTGACGCGAACGGGCTCATCGTCCGCTCCGGCACGGACGTCAACCGCGACGTGTTCGAGGCCGCATCCGACCTCGTCATCGTCGGGCGCGCGGGTATCGGCGTGGACAACATCGACATCGACGCCGCGACGGAACACGGCGTCATCGTGGCGAACGCACCGGAGGGCAACGTCCGCGCTGCCGCCGAACACACGGTTGCGATGGCGTTCGCCGCCGCACGCTCGATTCCGCAAGCACACGTCCGAATGAAGGACGGCGAGTGGGCGAAGGGCGACTACCTCGGAACTGAACTGAACGGCAAGACGCTCGGTATCGTCGGCCTCGGCCGCGTCGGACAGGAGGTCGCCAAGAAACTCGACAGCCTCGGCATGGACCTCGTCGCGTACGACCCGTACATCAGCGAGGACCTCGCAAGACAACTCGGCGCGGAACTGGTCGAACTGGACGACTGTCTGGAACGTGCTGACTTCCTGACCGTTCACACGCCGCTCACCCCCGAGACGGAAGGCCTCATCAGCACCGAAGAACTCGCACAGGTCGAGGGCGGCTATCTCATCAACTGCGCCCGCGGCGGCGTCGTGGACGAAGACGCGCTCGCCGAAGCGGTGGGGGACGGCATCCTCGCAGGTGCCGCACTGGACGTGTTCGCCGAGGAACCCCTCCCCGAAAACAGCCCGCTGCTCGACGAGGACGACGTCATCCTCACGCCCCACCTCGGTGCGAGTACGGAAGCCGCACAGGAGAACGTGGCCACGAGTACCGCCGATCAAGTGGTCGCCGCGCTCCGCGAGGAACCGGTCATCAACGCTCTCAACGCGCCGTCCGTAGAGGAGAGCGCGTTCCCCCGCGTCCGTCCGTACATCGAACTCGCCGAGACGGCGGGGAAAATCGCCACGCAACTGCTCGACGAGCGCATCGAGCGCATCGAGGTGAACTACGAGGGCGACATCGCCGAGGAAGATGTTGACCTCGTCACCGCCAGTGCCCAAAAAGGCGTCTTCCAACCGCTCGAATGGCAGGTCAACGCCGTCAACGCGCCGCAGATCGCCGAGGAGCGCGGCGTCGAGGTGACCGAGAGCAAGACCCGACAGGCCGACGACTTCCAGAGCCTCATCTCCGTCACGGTCGAGAGCGGCGACGAGGAGATAACGGTCGAGGGGACCCTCTTCGCCGACGACGACCCGCGAATCGTCCGCATCGACGGCTACCGCGTGGACGCCATCCCGCACGGCCACATGGTCGTCGCCCGCAATCAGGACAAACCCGGCGTCATCGGATACGTCGGCACCGTTCTCGGCGAACACGACGTCAACATCGCGGGCATGTTCAACGCCCGCGAGAACAACGGCGGCGAGGCGCTGTCGGTGTACAATCTCGACAGCGAACTCAGTCCAGCAGCGAAGGAGGCGCTCGAAGCGGACGAGCGCATCATCGAAGTGCGAAGTATCGAGCTAAACGGGAACTGAACCGCGGTCGCTGGCAGCGAACCTTTTTATACGAAGACGGGGGCAAAACCGGTGTGAATGAAAGACGTACTGACTCTTTGGCAGTTTCCCCTGCCGCGAAAGCCGGACTCAAGTAGTCGCCGTCCGACGTTCGAGACGTGTCGGACGACCAAGGAACCGTGAGCACGACGGGGGGGACGGCTCCGGCGGAACGATATCCGAACGAGGGAGAATCCCACTCGGAGCGGCTGCTTTCGGGCTACACGGGGCGACTCCTGCTGACGGTTTCGCTCGGCTGGACAGCGATTCAGGCGGGGCGGCTCGTGCTCTCGCCGATGCTCCCGACCGTCATGGAAAGCCTCCGTATCACGGAAGTACAGGCGGGATTCGCGCTCACGTTGCTGTGGGGCCTGTACGCGCTCGGGCAGTATCCGAGCGGTCGCCTCTCGGACGGTCTCACGCGCAAAACGCTACTCGCCGCCGGACTCACCCCGCTCGTCGTCGGGTTCGTCACCCTCGCCAGCGCGCCGACCTACTCGGTGTTTCTCCTCGGCGCGGCGCTGGTCGGGACGGGCGCGGGTCTGTATCCGACCCCCGCCCGTGCGCTTATTTCGGATCTGTTCGTCGTCAAGCGCGGCAAGGCGTTCGGGTTACACACGTCGTCAGGGGACACCGGCGGGGCGGTGGCGGCCGCGCTCGCCGTCACGGTGCTCGCGGTAGCGATGTGGCGAGCGGCGTTCGCGCCCGTTATCGTGGTGCTCGCCGTCGTGTTCGTCCTGCTCCACCGGTGGAGCCGCGAAGCTTACACGCCTCCGTCTTTCTCCCGAGCGACAGTCGCGGCGGCCGCAAGGGACATCGGCGCGACTGCCCGCAGGCTCGGCGACCGGAAGACGACGGCGATACTCGTCGCCTACTCCATGTTCGCGTTCGTCTGGCAGTCGTCCGCAGGATTCCTCCCGACGTTCCTCCAGGAATCGAAGGGATTCTCGGCTGGACTCGCGAGTGCCGGGTTCGCCGCCATGTTCGTCGTCGGCGCGCTGGTGAAACCGATTTCCGGGTCGCTCGGCGACCGGATATCGCGTCCCATCGTCGCCGCCGGGTCGCTCATCGTGGCGACGGCCGCCCTCGCGGGACTCCTCGCGGCGAGCAGGACGCTCGTCGTCGCATCGTGCGTCGTGATTTTCGCGGTCGGGCTGATGGCCTACCCGCCCGTCATGCAGGCGTATCTGATGGACGTGTTTCCGGACGGGAGCATGGGCGGCGACCTCGGCGCGACGCGAACCGTCTACATCGGACTCGGCAGCCTCGGCCCGACGTACGTCGGGTTCGTCGCCGGGCGCTCGGGATACGAAACGGCGTTCACCGGACTGCTCGCGTGTCTGCTCGTCAGCGCGACCATCGTGTTCGTACTGGCACGAGTGGGGCGAAAATAGCCGGTCCCGAACTCCTACAGCACGTCGAGGACGTCGTCCGTGTCCGCCGGAACCGGTTCGGGTTCCACGCCCGCCGCGGCCGCCGCGTCGGGGTCTTTGAGAAGATGACCCGTCGTCAGGCAGATGACGTTCTCGTCCGCCGAGATTTCGCCCGATTCGCGGAGTTTTCGAAGGCCCGCAATGCTCGCCGCGCTCGCGGGTTCGACGCCGACGCCGTCTTCCGCCAGCGCACGCTGTGCGTCGGTTATCTCCTCGTCGGTGACGGAAATCGCGGTGCCGCCCGTCTCCCGAATCGCGGGGAGCGCCTTCGGGGAGTTGACCGGATTGCCGATTCGGATTGCGGTTGCGATGGTTTCCACCTCGTCCCAGCGCCGCACCTCGTCGGCGTCGTTCTCGACGGCTTCGACCATCGGGGCCGCGCCTTCGGCCTGCACGCCGGTGAGGACGGGAACCTCCTCGGGAGTGAGTTCCCCGGCGGCGACGAGTTCGCGGAACGCCTTGAACAGCGCGCTGGTGTTTCCGGCGTTGCCGACGGGGAGGACGATTCGGTCGGGGAGTTCCCCCGTCTGGTCGCGAAACTGCTCGATCATTTCCAGCCCGATGGTCTTCTGGCCCTCCAGTCGGAACGGGTTGAGCGAGTTGAGGAGATAGGCTTCACCACGGTTGGCGAGGTCCGAAACGATGTCGAGACAGTCGTCGAAATTGCCGTCCACTTCGAGGATTCGCGCGCCGTGGAGGCTGGCCTGTGCGACCTTTCCGGCCGCGACTTTTCCGGCGGGGAGGAGGACGAGCACCTCGGTTCCGGCCCGTGCGCCGTAGCAGGCGAGCGCCGCGCTGGTGTTTCCGGTACTCGCACAGGCGAGGCGGGAGACGCCGAGTTTCTCGGCGACCTTGACGCCCAACGTCATCCCGCGGTCCTTGAAACTCCCCGTCGGGTTCATCCCCTCGTGTTTGACGCGGAGCGCGTTGACGCCGACTTCCGCCTCGATGGTGGGCACCTCGTAGAGCGGGGTGTCGCCCTCCTCGATACTTATCCCGGACTCGACCGGTAGAGCGTCGGCGTAGCGCCAGACGCCGGTTCCCTCGAAATCGTCGAACGTCGGGTGGTCGGCGTAGCGAACTTCGAGCAGGCCGTCGCAGTCGGGACAGCGGTAGCGAATCTCTTCGAACGGTGCGCCGGTCCACTCGCAGTCGATGCAGGCCAGCCACACGCCGTCGTCAGCGTCGTCGGGCACCGGTGCCGTCGGATTCGAGAGCGTCAGGTTCATTGAGCGGGTGGATGGGTTCCGAGGTGAAAAAGGCGCGGACGGTGGCAACGCTGGCAGTGGCGGTCATCGTTACCGCTCCGAGGTCGAAAATTGCGATGGGATATGTTCTCCAGTGGGCTTGGTCACGACTGCATAATTAGAAGAGAGCAATACTGGTGTTACCGTACGAAACGATTCGACGGTTCGTGGGAACCGCTACTCCGATTCCACTTTCCGAACCAGTCGAGAGCTTTGAATCACGCCGTACTCGTCGTCATCGAACTGGATGAGTGCGCTGTCACTGTAGTCAGTACCCGAATCCATGGGGTCGTCGCTCGGCAGCGAGAGCACGAACTGGCCGATTTCGATGATAGTCCCTTCCTCGGTTTCGTCATCAACCGCGCTCCGTCCCCGGATTTCTACTCGGTCGCCGCGTTCGTATCCGTCCGTATTCGACATAGTAAATCCACGGTGTGAGAATGAATAGTTCTATGGGGCGATTGCTGATATAATCGTCACCGACCGGGTACGACCCCCCTTCGATGGTCGATTTGAGTGGCCTCGTTTCCACTTGGCCGTGCTCATCACTCGACTGTTCGATTTTCGAGCCATGTCGGTATCCAAATCTGCGACCGGTTTTCCCGAGGTTCGCCAGCGACGTCGGTTGAGAAGGGAGCAACGTCACAACGAAAGCACGAGGTCATCGTCGTCGTCGCGCTGGAACTCGGTTCCGAATGCCGAGGAGAGCGCGTCCATCCGCTGGATGCTCCACGTTCCCGCGTAGTGTTCCGCCTCGTGGACCGCGAGGTCGTAGATTTCCGTCGGCCGGAGCAGGAGTTCGGAGAGTTCGCCGTCCGAGACGCCCACCTCGAAGAGAAAGCTCCGGTCGTTGTGGTGTTCCGAATCGGTCGCGTAATCGTCCACGAAGTCCCCCGTATCGTAGAGGACGAGGGTTTCGTCCACGACTTCGACGCCCTGAAAGACGTGTGCGCTGTGGCCGTGTACGATGTCCACGCCCTCCTCCGCCAGCCAACTGGCGAACTCCCGGAACTCGACGATGGGTTCGGTCCGCATGTTCGGACCCCAGTGGAGCGACGCCACGAGGAGGTCCGGGTCGGCCTCTCGGGCGCGTGCGAGCGATTTGCCGACGAGACGCACCGCCTGCGGATGGGTCACGTCGAAGTTCACGTACGCCGTCCCGACCTTGTCGGGTTTCGCCGCGAACTCCGGCGTGTTGTCGGTGAACGAGACGAACGCGATATCGAGGCCGTCCACGGTGACGAACGCCGGAGCGGTGGCCGCCTCCAAATCGGCACCGGCACCCGAATGGGCGATTCCGGCGTCGTCGAGGTACCGAATCGTGTCGGAGAGCGCGTCGGGACCGTAGTCGAGGACGTGGTTGTTCGCCAGATTCACCCAATCGACGCCGACCGATTGGAGCGCCGGAATCGCCCAGTCCGGGTCGGCCCGGAAGTGAAACGGGCGATACGTGTCCGTCCACGGCGTCCCGCCCGCCGAGAGACAGCATTCGAGATTGATGAACAGGCCATCGAGCGCTCGGAGGGTGTCTTCCATGTTCCCCCAAATACCGGCGACGCTCCGCTCCTGCTGCCGTTCGTTTATCAACCGTCCAAGCATCACGTCCCCCGTAAAACCGAGTCGAGTCATACTATTTCCCCCAATACACTTGGCCTGACACAGGCAAAAGGCTACTCGCTCATCTGGCGGGAGACTGTCTCACGGTTTTTCGGCGAGGAAGGCGAGGAGCGCCTTCTGCGCGTGAAGCCGGTTTTCGGCTTGATCCCACGACAGCGAGCGGTCGCTTTCGAGGACGGTTCCGGTTATCTCCTCGCCGCGGTGGGCGGGCAGACAGTGCATGACCGGCATCGAGTCGGGGAGCAGGTCCTCGTTCAGTTGGAAACCGTCGAACGCGGCCAGTTTCGACTCGCGTTCGTCCTCCTCGCCCATGCTGACCCACACGTCCGTGTAAACCACGTCCGCCTCCGCGACCGCCGCGTCCGGGTCGTTCGTCACCGCGGGCTTCGGGCCGCGGTCGGCCGCCGTCGAAATGGCGTCGGGAGAGGGTTCGTACCCATCGGGCGTCGCAATCGTCAGGTCGAGACCGACCGTCGATGCCGCGATGGCGAAGGAGTTGACGACGTTGTTCCCGTCGCCGACCCACGCGACCGAGAGGTCCTCGAACCCGCCGAAGTGCTCCTGAATCGTCTGCAAGTCGGCGAGGGCCTGACACGGGTGAGCGATGTCCGAAAGCCCGTTGATTATCGGAATCGTCGCGTGTTCGGCCATCCCGACCAGACTCTCGTGTTCGAACACGCGACCCATCACGGCGTCCACGTAGCGCGAGAGCACGCGTCCCGTGTCCGAGACGGGTTCGCCGCGGTTGAGTTGGGTGTCGTTCGGCCCGAGGAAGATGGCGTGGCCGCCGAGTTCCGTCATCCCCGTCTCGAACGAGATGCGAGTCCGCGTGCTCGGCTTCTCGAACAGCATGGCGAGCGTCTGGCCGGAGAGCGCGGGCGGCGAGCCGTTTTCCTTGTACTCCGCCGCGAGGGCCAACACCTCCGCCACCTCGTCCGGTGAGAGGTCGTCCACGTCGAGGAAGTGGCGCGTCATGCGTCCACCTCCAAGTTCTCACAAACATCAGTCAACACCGAAATCGACCTGTCGAACTCGGCCAGTTCGATGTGTTCTTCGGGGGTGTGGTCGAGCGACGAGTCGCCCGGTCCGTACGTGACGACCGGACAGTCCCACGCGTCGGCGTAGATGTTCGCGTCGCTCGTCCCCGTCTTCCGGAGCAGGGAGGGGTCGCCGCCCTCCTCGCGGATGGCGACGCGGAACGCACGGCCCAGTTCCGTCCGCGGACTCGAAAGGGTCGGCGGAATCGGGGTGTTCCACGACACGGTTCCGGCGTCGAGTTCGGCTTCGGCGACCGACTGAATCTCTTCCGCCGTCATGCCCGAGGGGATGCGAAACTGAATTTCGACCGTCGCCTCCGTGGCGAAGCCGTCCGCGGTCAGTCCGCCGTCGAATTCGACGGGTTTTACCGTCACCGACGTCGCCGTCGAGGTTTCGGCGGCGTCGGACTCCGAGTCGAACGCCGATTCGACGGCCGTCACCCACTCCGTCGCATACTGAATGGCGTTCGGTTCCGGACGCGAGGTGTGTACGGACTCCACTCTGACAGAGTAGGTTCCGGTCACGTAACCGCGATAGCCGAGCGTCAGGGCGTCCCAACCGCTGGGTTCGCCGTTGACGACGAATTCGGGGTCGTCCATGTCGGAAACGAGGTGGTGTGCGCCGCGCGAGTTCGTCTCCTCGCCGACGACGCCGACGAAACTCGCACCGGTTTTCACTGCTGCCACCGCCATTGCTGCGAGCGGTCCCTTGGCGTCCACGCTTCCGCGACCGTGGAGGATTCCGTCTTCCAGTTCGACGGGGACCTCACCGGGAACGGTGTCGATGTGCGAAGTCAGGAGAATCCCGTTTCCGGGCGCACGGACGTTGCCGACGTCGTCCATCCGGACGTCGCGCCCGTTCGCTTCGAGGAAGGCGGCGAGTCGCTCGGCGCAGTCCGTTTCCTCGCCCGAAACCGAGGGCGTTTCGACCAGTTCGACCAACAAATCGTGCGCGTCGGCCCGTGATACTGAATCAGAGTCCATCATCGTTCCCATCATTCGATTTCTCCCAGCACGTCTTCGAGCGCGGCGACGACGCTGTCGATGTGGTCGACGTCGACCGTCAGTGGCGGCAACAAGCGCAGAACGCTCCGTCCCGCCGGAAGCGCCAGTATCCCGTGCGACAGCGCCAGTTCCTTGAGCAGGCGGTTCGCACCGCGTTTCACCTCGATACCGACCAACAGGCCGTTCCCGCGGATATCGCGGACCGGCAAGTCGGCCGCTTCGAGTTCCGACCGGAGGTACTCGCCCATCTCGGCGGCGTGTTCCGACAAGTTCTCCTCCACGAGCACCGAGAGCGTCGCCTCCGCCGCCGCGCTGACGACCGGACTGCCGCTGAAGGTCGAACCGTGTGACCCCGCGGACTCGGCTATCCAGTCGGCACAGAGCGTCGCGCCGATGGGGAGGCCGCTCGCCAACCCCTTCGCCGTCGTGAGCACGTCGGGGGTAACGCCGGCGTGTTCGCAGGCCCAGAAGGTACCCGTCCGGCCGAGTCCGGTTTGCACCTCGTCGAATATCAGGGCCGTCTCCGTGTCGGCAGTCATCTCGCGGGCGGCCTGAAGGTAGGACTTCGTGGCCGGGTTGACGCCGCCCTCGCCCTGTACGGGTTCGAGGATGACGGCCGCCGTGTCGTCGTCCATGACGTCAGCTAACTCCTCCTCGTCGCCGTAAGTGACGAACTCCACATCGTCCACGAGGGGTTCGAACGGCGCGCGGAACTTCTTCTTCCACGTCACCGACAGCGACCCCATGGTTCGGCCGTGGAAGCCGCGTTTCGCGGCGACGAGTTTCGACTTCCCCGTCGCGCTCCGGGCGAACTTCAGGGCCGCCTCGTTCGCCTCCGTTCCCGAGTTGTTGAGCCAGACGTTTCCGAGACCCTCGGGGGCGACGGCGGCTAGTTTCGCGTAGAGATCGTCGCGGGCGTCGGTGGGATACGACGCGTGGACGAACAGCAGTTCGGCGGCCTGTTCCTGGACGGCGGAAACCACGTCCGGGTGGCAGTGGCCGACCGGCGCGACCGCGTAACTCGCGCCGAAGTCGAGGTATTCCGTTCCGTCCTCCGAGTAGAGGTACGGTCCCTCGCCGCTCGCGATGCGAATCGGCTTCTCGTTGTAGACGAAACCGCTCATGACGACACCCCCAGCGAGGCGGGCGTGAAGCGCGTTCCGTGTCCCTTCCGCGCCGCCGTAATCGGGTCGTGATTGTTCGCGTCCGCGACGACGACCGATTCCGCGCCGCCTTCGAGGGCTTCCGTCGCGGCCATGACTTTCTTCGTCATGAACCCTTCGGCGGCCGATTTCGCGGTTTCCATCTCCGCCGGACTGCCCACCCGTTCGATGAGCGTCGTCTCGTCGTCGGGGTCTTCGAGGAGGCCCGGCACGTCCGTCAGCACGACGAGTTCGCCGCCGAGTGCGCCGGCGATGGCCGCCGCCGCACGGTCGGCGTCCGCGTTGACCGGCGTTCCGTCGTCGGCCAGCATCGGAACCGTCACGACGGGCGTGTAACCGCCCGCGAGGAGCGTTTCGAGGAGGTCGGCGTTCACGTCCTCGATCTTGCCGGAGTGGTCGCCGCGGCGTATCTTCTTCTTCCCGTTCTCGACCACTCTGACGGCCGACTTGCGCGGGCCGGTCAGGAGCGCGCCGTCGACGCCCGAGAGGCCGATGGCGCGGACGCCTTCGTTCTGCAGGTTCGCCGTCAACTCGGTGTTGAGTTTGCCGGGCATCACCATCTCGAAGACCTCCATCGCTTTCTCGTCGGTGAACCTGCCCATGACGCCGCTGGTGGATTCGACGTACTCGGGTTCCTCGCCGAGCGCGTGGAGCGTGTCGTCCACCGCCGTCGAACCGCCGTGGACGACCACGACGTCCTGTCCGTTGGCGGTGAGGTGCGCAACGTCCGCCAGCGCGCCGTCCGGGTCGACCGCTCGTGCGCCGCCGATTTTGACGACGACCGGTGCGGGTTCGTCCTCGATGATTCCGCCGTCCGCTCGGAGGCCGTCGTCGTTGTCGTTGTCGATCAGGTGGTCGTGTGCGGCCAGCAACTCGTCGCGGCTGTAGTGGTCGTTCATGGGCTTCCCACGGGATGCAGTCCCTCGAATTCCAGTCCGGCCGTTTCCTCCACTCCCAGCGCGAGGTTGGCGGCGTGGACTGCCTGCCCCGCCGACCCTTTCATCAGGTTGTCGATGGCGCTGAAGACGACGATACGTTCGTTGCTTGGGTCGAGTTCGAACCCGACTTCGGCGTAGTTCGTTCCGGCGACGGCCTTGGGTTCCGGGTAGCGATAGACGCCGCTTCCGCCGGCGACGAGGCGGACGAAGGGTTCGTCCTCGTAGGCTCCCCGGTAGGCTTTCCAGAGGTCGCCCTTCGAGACGGGCGAATCCGGAACACCGGAAGACGAATCTTCCGAGCCCCCACTCGCGCCGCTCGTGGGGAACACGTGACACGTCGCGGCCGCTCCGCGAACCATGTCCACGGCGTGAGCGGTGAACGACACGCTCGTCCCCAGAATGCCCTCGATTTCGGCCTCGTGGCGGTGGCCCGTCGGCGCGTAGGGGCGAACGATGCCCGAGCGCTCGACGTGGCTGCTCGCCTTGCTCGGCGATGCACCGCCCTCCGAGGACCCGACCTTCACGTCCACGACTATCTGCTCGTCGCCGGAGAGGATTCCGGCGTCGAACAGCGGCGAGAGGCCGAGGAGCGTCGCGGTGGCGTTACAGCCACCCGCGGCGATGAGGTCCGCGCCGGGCAGTTCCTCGCGGGTGAGTTCCGGCAGGGCGTAGACGGCGTCGTCCAGATACTCGGGACAGGTGTGGCCGTCGTACCACTCGTCGTACTCGGCTTCCGTGTCGAGGCGGAAGTCCGCGCTCAAATCGACCACGGTGTCGGCGGCCTCGCGGAACGAGTCGATGTGTTCCATCGAAACGCCGTGGGGCGTCGCCGCGAACAGCACGTCCACCGATTCGAGGTCCGACGGCTCCGAAAAGCGCAGGTCGAGTCCGCGCAGGTTCGGGTGAACCGACCCGAGCGTCTTGTTCGCGTACTCCCTGCTCGTCGCCTGTGTCACCTCGAAGTTCGGATGGCCCGCGAGCAGGCGGAGCAGTTCCCCGCCGGTGAACCCGCTGGCCCCGATGACGGTCGCAGAGAGCGTTTCGCCGCCCGCGTTCTCCGTCCCCTCTGCGTCGGTCGTGGCGGCCATCAGGCGACCACCTCGGCGGGAACCTTCGTCTCCAGCCAATCGACCACGGCGGCAGGTACGTCCTTCTCCACCGCGTCGTTCAGCGCTTTGAACTCGACGGTGTGGTTGACCTCGTGGACGGTGTAGCCCGACTCGGTCTCCATCAGGTCAACGCCGAGGAGACCGCCGCCGACCGCATCGCTCGCCTTCTCGACCAGCGATTTCGCGTCGGCGTCGAGTTCGAACTCGTCCGTCTCCGCGCCCTTTGCGGCGTTCGTGAGCCAGTGGTCCGAGTGACGAACCATCGCGGCGACCGGTTCGCCGTCCAGCGCGACGACGCGGATGTCGCGTTCCGGCTTGTCCACGAACTCCTGTACGTAGAAGACCTTGTGCTCGTAGTGGCCGAGCGTCGCCTTGTGTTCGAGGATGGCTTCCGCCGCGGTACGCGAGTCGATCTTCGCCATGAGGCGGCCCCACGACCCGACGACGGGTTTGAGGACGCAGGGATAGCCGAACTCCTCGATGGCTTCCAGCGCGCTGTCGGTCGTGAACGCGACTTTCGTCTCGGGCGTCGGAACGCCTGCGCCCGCGAGCGCGAGGCTGTTTTTCGCCTTGTCGGCACACACTTCGGCCGTTTCGTGGCTGTTGACGACGGGAATCCCGTACGCCTCGCAGAACTTCGTGGCGTAGAGGCTCCTGCTCGTCGCCAGACAGCGGTCGACGACGAGGTCGAGCCCCTCGAAGGACTCCGGGGCGTCCGTCAGGTCGAACGTCACCTTACGGACGTCGATTTTCGTCACCTCGTGCCCGCGGTCGCGCAGTTCGGCGAGCAGGAGCTTCTCGTCGAGGCGGATGCGGGAGTAGAGGATGCCGACGTTCATGTGTGGCACCTCCCGTGCCGCACATGAGCCAGCAAACCCTCTGGGTTTGCGTTGTTCATAATCGACACCCCGTGTGGCGATTATGAGCCAGCAAGCTCTGTGAGGTTGCGTTGTTCACGCTCGCACCCACAAGGGTGCGAGCGTGAGCCAGCGAACTCCGCGAGTTTGCGCTGTGCAATTTACTCCCCCCAGTCCTCTTCGAGCTCCGGTGCTCGGTCGAGGACTGGCGGGTTCACGTCGATGACTTCCAGTTCGACACCGCAGGTACCGCAGTCGATGATTTCGCCCGCTTCCAAATCGTCGTGCAAAGCCACGTCGGCTCCGCACTCAACGCATTCTACCATTGTACTATCCCGTATCGCCTTACAGGACTTAAATCCATCGTTATTAATTATGAAGAAAAGTCGCAGACTGGCGTCTAACGGCGTGAGAAAGGCATACGTCGCGGTTCTGTATTAGTAATCAAGTAATTCCCCACGCGGGGGTCGCGGTAGTTTAGGCATACTCGTTTACCTCCGTCTGGAGCGTCTTTCCGGCCGTTTCGAGCGATTCTTCCAGTTCAGCGACCGCGGCCTCGTCGGCGACGAGCGTCGCCTCGGCGTCGGCCAACGCGGACGCCAGCGAGTCGCTCGCCGGGCCGCCGACCGAATCGCGCATGGCGACGCTCGTTTCCGCGTCGAGCGCCGATTCGACCTCTTCCGGCGCGACGAACTCCGATAGCGGCGCACCGAGCACGTCTTCCGCTGCCGAATCGAGGGCGTCGTAGTCCGCCTCGCCCGCCGTCGCAACGACTTCGTGGGCCGTGCGGAACGGCACGCCGCACATCGCCAGCAGGTCGGCAACGCCCGTCGCGGTGGAGAACCCTTCTTCGGCCGCGTCCGCGAGCACGTCCTCGTTCCACATCGCGGTCGCCACCGCGCCCGCCGCGACTTCCGTCGCATCGGTCACGGCGTCGATTGCGCCCCACGCGTGCGGGGTCGCGCGTTGCAGGTCGCGGTTGTACGCGCGCGGAAGCCCCTTCAGCGTCGTGAGCAGTCCCGACAACCCGGAGTGAGCGTCGCCCGCGACTGCACGAGCGAGTTCAAGCGTGTCGGGGTTCTTCTTCTGGGGCATGATGGACGACGTGGACGCGTAGTCGTCCGAGAGTTCCACGAAGCCGCGGTTCGAGTAGATCACGAGGTCCTCGGACACGCCGGAAACCGTCGTGGCGAGGTTCGCCGCCGCCGCGACCGTCTCGACGAGGAAGTCGCGGGTCGAAACCGCGTCCATCGAGTTTTCGAGGAGTGCGTCGAATCCGAGGAGGTCCGCGACGCGCTCGCGGTTCACGTCGAACGGGGTCCCCGCGAACGCCGCCGCGCCGAGCGGGCACTGGTTGATCCTCGCGTAGGCGTCGAGCAGGCGGGCCGTATCGCGAGCGACGGCCTGCTCGTAGGAGGCGAGGAAGTGTCCGACGGTCGTCGGTTGTGCGGGTTGGAGGTGCGTGTACCCCGGCATCACCGTTTCCGCGTTCGATTCGGCGACTTCGAGGAGCGCCGAGCGGAGCGCGAGCGTCGTTTCGAGGAGCGAGAGAACGTCCTCGCGGAGGCGATAGCGGATGCAGGTCGCCACCTCGTCGTTGCGACTGCGGGCAGTGTGCATCTTCCCGCCCTCGTGGCCGACCTGCCCGACGACGGCCGTTTCGATGGCCGCGTGGACGTCCTCGCCTTCGGGCAGCGAGGCGTGGCTATCGACCTCGACGACGTTCAGCGCTGTGAGGAGTTCGCCCGCGACCTCGTCCTCGATGATACCCTGTTCGGCCAGCATCACGACGTGTGCGCGGTCGACTTCGAGGTCCGCCTCGAAGATGCGCTGGTCCGCTGCGAGCGACGACAGGAACCCGCGGGCGGGACCGCCGCTGAAGCGGTCGCCGCGAACGACATCGCCGTCGCCGCTCCCGCCGTCGATTTCGCTTCCGTTCCCCGTGCCGTCGCCCTCACTCATCGTTCGCGATGCGTGCCTGATAGCCGTGATATTTCGCAACGCCCGTCGCGTCGTCCTGCTTGATTTTGCCGACCGTCTCGGTGTTGAACGAGGCGGCGTCCTCGGAGTAGACGGCGTGTTCGCTTTCGCGGGCGACCGCACGGGCCTGTCCGCCTTCGAACTTGATGGTGACCGTGCCGGTCACTTTCTCCTGCGTGGTGTCGATGAAGCCGTCGAGGGCGTCCACGAGCGGCGCGGAGAGGAGGCCCTCGTAGGCCTTCTCTGCCCACTGCTGGTCGATTCCCGTCTTGAACGAGCGCTCTTCCTTCGTCAGCACCAAGCCTTCGAGCGCCTCGTGGGCGTTCAGGAGCGTCGTCGCGGCGGGGTGTTCGTAGTTCTCGCGCACCTTCAGGCCGAGCATGCGGTCTTCCATCAGATCGGTACGGCCGACGCCGTGTTTCCCGGCGAGTTCGTTCAGGTACTCGATGAGCGACACCGCGTCCATCGATTCGCCGTCCACGGCGACCGGCTTTCCGTCCTCGAACTCGATTTCGACGAGTTCGGTTTCGGCGCTCGGCTGTTCCGTCCACTCGTAGATGTCCTCGGGCGGGACGTAGCCGGGATCTTCGAGATTGCCGCCTTCGACGGAGCGACTCCAGAGGTTCGTGTCGATGCTCCAGACGCCCTCGTTGCCGCCCTCGACAGGCAGGTCGTGTTCGTCGGCGTAGCCCATCTCCCATTCGCGCGTCAGCCCCATCTCGCGCACGGGGGCGATGACCTCCAAGTCGGAGGCGCGCCAGACCGCCTCGAAACGCAACTGGTCGTTTCCTTTCCCGGTACAGCCGTGAGCGATCGCCTCACAGTCGTTTTCCTTCGCCACGTCGAGAATCGCCTCCGCGATGACGGGACGGGCGAGTGCGGTGCCGAGAGGGTAGCTCTGATACGTCGCGTTCGCCTTGACCGCGTCGAGACACTGCTCTGCGAACGCGCCCTTGGCGTCCACGACGTAGTGATCCAAATCCAATGCCTCCGCAGTTTCCTCCGCTTCTGCAAACTCCTCTTCGGGTTGGCCCACGTCGACAGTGACGCCGATGACTTCGTCGTAGCCGTACTCCTCTTCGAGGAGTGGGACGCATACTGTCGTGTCGAGTCCGCCCGAGAAGGCGAGTGCAACCGTTTTCATTGTACGAATCGCCAGGGACTACACCTACTTAAATTCTTCTCAAATAGTTGAGAAATAAAGGCGGAAGATAGACTAAAGACGAGTTAATCACACGTGAGTGAGTTTTGAACGAACGACGGGTCGGGGTGGAATAGGTATTATTGGGACTGGAAAAGCCCCGGTCGTCGTCGCACGCAGAAGGAGTTGCGGACGAACTCGTCGCTCACCAGAGGGCTGCCCCCAGTAGCGCGAGTCCGCGACATTATCGAACCCTTCTGTTCCTCTCCTCTTAAAGCCTTTCGGGACGGCAACGATTGCCAGCGGTTCGTCTCCAGCAACCGAAATTTATTATGTTTCAGCACGAATTTGAAGGAATGAGACGGCTGCCCTCCCTCCTGCTGGTGCTCCTCGTGCTCTCGTCCGGTTGTTCGGGGTTCCTCCCGTGGTCCGATTCCGGGTCCACTCGGGACGCGTCGACCACGACTTCGGCCGCTTCGCTCTCGCCACCGCCCGGCGCGAACGGACAGTGGATATTCGACAGCGAGAGGCTGATTTCGGCTCACGAGTCGGCGCTCGAATCGCAGAACTATCGGGTGAGCGTTCGTATCCGACCGAAGCAGGATGTCGGGTCGGCGAGATGGATGAAATCGACCCTCGTCGCGCACGTGGGGGATGGCCGCGTTCGGATACGGGAATCGGGAGATGGGGTAGTAATGAACGACATAGGAAACCCGTATCGAGGGTATGCGTGGAACGATACCGCGGCGTGGTGTCTAAGTGGTACCGAACAGTGCCAATCCCACTCCGACGGGACGACTCCCAGTCGACTCCAACGACGTATCGGAACCATCGCTCCTCGAATGCAGAACATCCTTTCCAGCGCGGACTTCCTCGCAAAGGGAACGACGGTTCGCAACGGAACTCGGCTGTATCGCTACGAGGCCTCGGGATCCACGTCGCTGAAGGACGTCGATGCGCTTTCCGCGACGGTTCTGGTGGACGAACGTGGCATCATCCACGACCTCTCCGGAACGGTTCAAACGACGGGAACACGCTCCGCGACGGTCGAGTTCGACTATCGGTACGAGTTGGTTTCGAATCTGCCCACGTCCCCGAAGTGGATGGGTGACCGCCCCCGACTCACCGTTCACCGGAACGCGACCGAAATCACCGTCGAACACCACGGCGGAGAGCGTATTCCGGCAGGAACGAACGTCACACTCTTTCTCGGAAACGATACGGTCGGCGTGAGTGGTGATGTCACACTCCTGAAGTCGCTTGGAAACGGCGACGTCGCCCACATTACCATCACCGACATCGAAGACACAAATGGTCATTTATCTCACGCCGTCGGAAACGCCACCGTCAACCGTCCGCCGTCGAGCGAACCGGGAATAAACCACACCGAATGGACGTCCAGTATCGACCTTCGAACGGAGAAGTGGTGGGTTACCGTTCGGAATACCACCACATCGAACGAGAGCGCCCCGTGAGTTCGCAAGCCCCGCCGACAAACACCAACCTGATATTCCCTCCACTGTTCGAATCGAACAGTGTTCAGCCTCAACGTACCGGTTCCCGGCGACGTCGCCCGACTCGCGGAGGAGCTACGTCCCTCCCTCTACGGGTTCGACACCGTCCGTGACCAGCAGACGCTCGTCGTCAAACGCTTCGGAAACGACGAGAACTACGACCGACTGGAGATGCGGGTTCGGACCGCGCTCGTCGGCACGCCCGCGTTCGAGGCGCGAATCTCGGGTATCGATTACTTCGAAACGCCGACCCGCGGCGACGGTCCCGTGGTCTACCTCGCCATCGATAGTCCCGGCCTGCAACGTCTCCACCGCGAACTGACCGCGGAGTTCGGGGCCATCGAGGGGTTGGAAGGCGAGGAGTATGTCCCACACGTCACGCTGGCGCGTGGTGGAAATATCGAAACGGCGCGGCAACTCGCAGAACGGGACCTCGATCCTGTTTCGTGGACCGTCACGGAACTCCACCTGTGGGACGCGAAGTACGACGAAACCGCCGCGAGGCTCTCGCTCCCGGCCTGATTTTCCACTCAGTTACGGCTGTGGCGGTTCGCCGTCCCACGCGTCGTGATCCGTGAAGAAATTCAGCATGGCGAACTTGAGTTTCCCGGGCGCGATGTCGATCGTCTCCTCGCGTTCCTCGGGCGGGAACGTCTCTCGAACGCTGTACTTTCCCATCTCCCGGACGCTTTTTTCGGTGTAGCGTTTGTCGAGGAGGATGCGGACGCCGAAGTCCTCCGGCGAGCGAATCACCCGGCCGAGCGCCTGCCGGGTCTTCCGAATCGTCGGAATCTCCACGGCGTAGTCCCACCCCGAGTTCCGTCCGGATCGGTCCGAGAACACCGTATCGTAGGCGTCCTGCACCGCGTCCATCCGGTCGTCCAAATGCGGATACGGGACGCCGACAACGACGACGGTTCGAGCGTCGTCGCCGTCGAAACTGACACCCTCAGCAAGCGTCCCCCACAGCGAGGTGAGGATGACGCCGCTGTCGTCCGACGTGAACCGTTGGCGGAGTTCCTCCACCGGAGTCCCGGCCTCGTCGAAGTACACGTTCGCATCGATTCGACTTCCCACGAGGTCGCGGTAGCGTTCCGCCTCGGCGTAACTCGGGAAGAAGACAAGCGTGTTTCCCGCGGTGAATCGGACCGCGTCGGCCAACGCGTCGGCGATTATTTCCTGTGTCTCCGGGTTGCTTCGCTCGCTGGCGAACAACGCCGGGGTTTCTGCCGCGAAGGTTCGACGGTTCTCCTCCGGGAATTGGAGTCCGTAGGCCAAGGTGATGGGCTCCGAGAGCCCCAACACGTCCGACAGCACGTCGAAGGGACGAAGCGTCGCGCTCATCAGCACCGTCGCGTACACCTCGTCGAACAGGGCCTGTGTCACCTCGCGCGGGATGCAGGTGTACAGTTCCGCCCGCCCGTACACTTGGTCCGTTCCCTCGTCGCGTCGAACCGCGGCGACCGGATACTGGCCGAGTTCGGCCCCTTCGTCCATGTAGGATTTGACGAACGCCGCGGCCTGCAACGTCTGGCACTCCTTCCGCGTCGTCGCGTCGCCCTCCTTGTACGCGTCCTCGTACTGCTGGTCGAGTTCCTTGGCGAGCGAGAGCGCGTCGTCCAACTCGGCGTCGATTCCCGTTCCGGAGTACTCCTGCAGGAAGTTCAGCGTCAGGTCGTCTCGTTTGTTCTCGTTGGCGACGGCCACATCCTGCCAGTTCTCGCCGACCGCTTCGCGCTCGCCGAACCCGAAGGAGTCCTCGTAGGTGGCTTTCAGCGCGCGCTGAAACGCGGCGAGGACGTTGAAGCCCGCCTCGCTCCGGAAGTCATCGCTCTCTTGGAGTTCGTCGAGCGCGCTGTCGATCGTGTTCTCGGTCAACGTGCGCGAGGCGTGGTCCCGAGCGGTCCCCTCGATGTTGTGCGCCTCGTCGAAGATGGTGATGACGTCCTCCGGGTCGCGGCCCAACCACCGGAAGAACTGTTCGCGTATCATCGGGTCGAGGAGGTGATGGTAGTTGCAGACGACCAAATCGACGCCCTCCATCCCGTCTTTCAGGAGTTCGTAGCCGCACATCCCCTGTTGCTCGGCGTACTCGTAGATGTCGTCGGGCGTTCGAACCCCGTCGTAGAGCCACTGATAGAACTCCTCGGTATTTTGGGTGAGGTTGTTGTAGTAGTGTTCACAGACGTTCTTCTCCTTCAGATTCTCGACCTCGTCCTGAATCTGCTCGAGTTCGTCCATCACCGCGCTTCTGGCCTCGGCGGCGGTCGAGTCACCTTCCTGCATGTCCGAAAGCAGTTCGCTCTGGCGCTGTTCGAGTTCCTGCTTGTCGCGTTCCTTGTCGACGACTTCGTAGGTGTTGTCCCGGAGCACCTGACACTCCTGATAATCCACGTCGATGTGGCACATCGACCCCTTCCCCCGAAAGACGACCGCACGAAGCGGTTCCTTGCGCGTTATCTCGCGCGCTTCCGTGACGAACTGGCGCATCTGCTGGTGGACGTTGGTCGTGATGACGACGGTTTTGTCCTCCTCGCGCGCGAACTCCAGTGCGGGAACGAGCGACGAGAGCGTCTTTCCCGTTCCGCACGCGCCCTCGAAGAGTACGTCCTGTCCGCGTGAAAGTCCGTTGTAGATGCGGTCCATCGCCTCCTGCTGATTGTCGTAGGGGGCGTCGTACGGGAAGAACCGCATGTACTCGTTCGTCGTGGACACGATACGGGATATTCGCGGCTTGGTTCAAAAACCCTTGCCTACGTGAGAGAAACGCGTGTTTTCCACCCGAAGCAAACCGTTTTCGAGTGGACTTAGACCACCGATTCCGATGGCGTCTTCAGCACTTCCGGTTCGATGTACACCTTCTTCACGCTCTCGTTGGTTTCGAACAGTTCGTTTTCGATGTCGGTGATGTGTTCGTCGATTTCGCCGGTGTCGAGCGTCGGGTCGAAGGCCACGTCGGCAGTGACGATGATTCGGTCCGGGCCGAAGTAGACGGTTCGGAAGTCGATGATTTCGGTGACGCCGTCCCATCCCTCCAACTGGGAGCGCAGTCGGTCCTCGTCCTCTTTCGGGAGACTTTCGCCGAGCAGGAGGCGCTTGTTCTCCCACGCCAGCGCGATGGCGAAGGACATCAACAGAATCCCGATGAGGAGCGCCGCGCTGGCGTCGTAAATCGGATTCTCGGTGACCTGCGACAGCCAAATCCCGACCAAGGCGATACCGGCCCCGCTGAGGGCGATGGTATCCTCCGTGAGCGCCGTCAGCGTCGAGACGTTGCTCGTCTTGTGGAACGCCTCACGAAACCCGCTCCACTCCCGGCGTTCTATCTCCAGTTTCATCGAGCGATACGCCTGCAGAAAGGCGTAGGATTCGAAGATGATTGCCCCGATGAGGACTGCGTAGTTCACGTAGACCGGTGGGAACGACTGACCGAACAAGTGGACCGTTTCACCTGTGACCGTCTCGTGGTGAACCAGCGCTTCGTAGCCGTGTTTCGCGCTCTCCCACCCCGCAATGCCGAAGAGCAGGACGCTCACCAGAAAACTGTAGAAGAACTGCGCCTTGCCGTAGCCGAAGGGATGGGCACGGGTCGGTTTCCGGTCGCCGAACCGGATACCGAAGAGGAGAAACACCTGATTTCCGGTGTCTGAGATGGAGTGAAAGGTCTCCGAGAGCATGGCAGGACTCCGGGTGAGAACGAAACCGACGAACTTCATCACGGCAATCGCAGCGTTCGCCACGAGAGCGGCGATCACGACGGACTTGCTTTCGGCCATTATCCCACTAGCGGCGTGGAGGTGTCAAAGTCCTTACGACGGAGCGACGGGATGGGGGGGCAGCAGTTCAGTGATGTAGCGCTGAGCCAGCGGACGGCGGGGTTCGACGCAAGAGGGAAAGCGAACGGCTTCCAACGTCGTCCCGTGATAACGATAGTTTCGGATACGCACAGCGCGACGGGCCACGAGTTGACGGGGCGAACGCTCAACGCCGTTCGGAACGCGGACCTCGTCGTCCACGCGGGCGACTTCACGACGGCGGCGGCGCTCGACGCGTTCGAAGCTGAAAGCTCGCGGTTGGTAGCAGTCCGGGGCAACAACGCGAGCGAAGCAGTCGAGGACCGCCTTCCGGCGGACCGAACGTTCGAGGAGAACGGGGTTCGGTTCGCGCTCACGCATCGGCGACGGGGCGGAGGCACGGGACTCGAACTGTTCGGGAGGGAGCGGGGAGCGGATGTGGTGGTGTCCGGGCACACGCACCGATACCTCGCCGAGAAAGCCGGTGAGGTGTTGTTGTTGAACCCGGGGAGCCACGCACAACCACGAGGGCATCGGCCCACGCACATCGAACTCGAACCGACCGCGGAGGGCTTTGCTGGGAGGGTGTACGATCGGAATGGGGAAATCGTGGAGGAGTTCCCCGTTGAAGGGCTGGAAAGTTGATGGCGTATCGGGGGAGGGCCGAAGCAGGGCGGCTCCGTTTCATCCGATGCGGGGAGACATAATGTACTCACCGTAAGCTCAAAAAAGCGTTTTAGTTATCGATTTCGCACGAAATACACCCACGCAGAACCGAGCGCGAGGACGACCAGACCGCCAGCAAAGAACAGCACGCCCGGCGGAATCGTCGCCAGCACGTTGCCCGTGGCGTCCGCCGCGGTGGCCGTCGATTCGGACGACGTTGAGAAGGTCCCCATCCCTCCACCGGACGATTCGGCGGCCCTCTCGCCGATTCGCAACAGGCCTTCGGAGACGGCGAACTGAACCGCGGCGCTGATGAGTCCGAGGAGGACGGCGACGCCGAGGACGCGCGAGAGGACGTCTTTCAGTCCGGTCGTCTCTTCTTCCTTGCCGGCGAAGAGGATGAGCGGGCCGTCGGACGGGGCGTACACCGTCATCTCGCGGCCCTTCTCGGAGTAGATGGTATCGAGAGGGGAGATGAGGTCCGCATCTTCGAGCTTTTTCAGGTGATACTGAGCGTTCTGAAGCGACGTATCGGCACGGTCGCTCAGCTCGGACGCCGTCGCGGGTTCGTCGTGCAGTTCGGAGAGGAGGCTTCGCGCCGTGTCGGACGAGAGCGCGCTGAGTAAATCGTCGGCGTCATCACTGTCCACCCCGAGCACTCGGGGAGTTCCACCCGAAGGAGGTTCCACGTCGGAACTGGAGGGCAAGAGGTCGGCCATATTTGTGCATATGAATCCGCTCGTCAATCAACTTTGTCACTAGGACGGCGAAACGAATTTGGTTCGTGGACTGATAGACGTTGTATGGAACCACTCGGAATCATCGGGAACACGCTGAACGACCCGCTGTTCGTCGCGCTTCTCGTCATTTTGCTCGGATTCGTCTTCTTCGTCTACCTCTTCATTCGCCGGACGCTCACGGGGTTTCAGGAAGGGATGCAAAAGGGTCAACGATAGACATTTGTCTGACAGTTTTCATCGGTTCGCCTATCGGCTGGTCGAAACGAATTCGTCGTAAACTGTCCCACCGATACCCACGACGAGTCCGATCCACATCATCGCCACCGCCCATTCGGCGGAAAGAACGGCGTGGCCGAGAAGTGCGATTCCGCCGAACAGAGTCAACGAGATTCCGAGCAAGGGATAATCGGTCGTTTGCCTACACCGACGTCATATTCCGACGGTAAACGTTTTTGGAGGTTAGAGCGCGTCTCGAACCCGTTCCGCCGCCGTCTCAACATCCTCGCGGTTCACGTTCCAGTGGGTACAGAACCGGACGACGTACGTACCGAACTCCGACCCGAGAACGTCGCGTTCTTCGCATGCGTCGAGGAGTTCCGCGGCGGTGAGTCCCGCGTCCTCGGTGTCCACGAGGACGATGTTGGTTTCCGGGGATTGGACCGTGAGGCCGTCCACGTCGGCGAGATGCTCCGCGAGAACGCGGGCGTTCTCGTGGTCCTCTTCGAGCCGAGAAACGTTTTCGAGTGCGAGCAGACCCGGCGCGCCCACCACGCCCGCCTGTCGCATCCCGCCGCCGAGCAGTTTGCGCACCCGCCGGGCACGAGCGATGAACTCCTCGTCCCCGGCGAGCATCGACCCGACGGGCGCTCCCAACCCCTTCGAGAGACAGAACATCACGGAATCGACGTTCTCGACGATTCGGGACGGCGGCACGTCTAGCGCCACCGCTGCGTTGCACACGCGGGCACCGTCGAGGTGGATCGGAACGTCGAGTTCGTGAGCCGCCTCCGCCGCGGAATCGATTTTCTCGGGGGCGATTGCGACCCCGCCCTTGCTGTTGTGCGTGTTTTCGAGGGTCAGCAGGCCGGTTCCGGGTCGGTGGGCGTCCTCCTCGACGTAGCCGTCGCGGACCTGCTCGGGCGTCGGAATCCCGCGCTCGCCACCGTCGAGGGTCCGCACCTGAAGCGCCGAGTGTTGGGCTAATCCGCCGAGTTCCCATTTGTAGATGTGGCTCTCGCGTTCGACCAGTATTTCCTGCCCCCGTTCAGTATGAACGCGTGCCGCGATCTGGTTGCCCATCGTCCCCGTCGGCACGTAGAGGGCCGCCTCCGTTCCCATCAGTTCGGCCGCCGCCGCTTCCAACTCGTTTATCGTCGGGTCCTCGCCGTACACGTCGTCGCCGACGTCGGCCTCGCTGGCCGCGTTTCGCATCTCCTCGTTCGGTTTCGTTACCGTGTCGCTCCGCAAGTCTAGCATGTCCGCTCCTTTCGCACCGCCGGACAAATAGTCGTGGGTAGGAGCAGAGTATCCCCGAAGAAATCACATCGAAAGTGGTACCCAGTATTGGCGAAATTTTCCACCATGGACCAACGAATTCGGGACCACGCCGAGACGATAGTTGACCATTCCCTCGACATCGAAGCGGGCGATACGGTCGTCGTTCGTGCACCCTCGGGAACGGACGACCTCGCCGTCGCACTCTCGGAACTTCTCGGAAAACGCGGCGCGTTCCCGCTCGTCACCGCCGGTCGGCGGGACAGGAAACGGGCGGCGTTCCTGCGCTCCATCGACCCGGACGACCTCGAAACGCCCGAACACGAGCGCGCGCTGTTCGAAGCGGCGGACGCCATCGTCCACATCCGCGCACACGAGAACGCCTCCGACATGAGCGACGTGGACGCCGAAACGCACGCGGCGTACAATCAGGCGTACCAGCCCATACAGCAGGAGATCCTCTCGTCCCGCTGGTGTCTCACGCAGTACCCGTCGCCCGGAAGCGCGCAGCTCGCCGAGATGAGTACGGAGTCCTTCGAGGAGTTCGTCTACAGCGCGATGAACAAGGACTGGGACGAACAACGCGAGTTCCAAGCGCAGATGGTCGAGATTCTCGACCCCGCCGACGAGGTACGCATCGTCTCCGGCGACACGACGGACCTCACCATGTCCGTCGAGGGAATGAAAACCATCAACGACGAAGGGAAGAACAACCTCCCCGGCGGGGAAGTGTTCACCGCGCCGGTCCCCGATTCCGTCGAGGGCGAGGTGCTGTTCGACAAACCGCTGGTCCACCAAGGCAACATCGTGGAGAACGTGTGGCTGAAGTTCGAGGAGGGCGAGGTCGTCGATTTCAGCGCCGAGAAGAACGAGGAGGTCCTCTCCGGGGTCCTCGATACCGACGACGGCGCGCGGCGACTCGGCGAACTCGGTATCGGCATGAACCGCGACATCGACAGATTCACCTACAACATGCTCTTCGACGAGAAGATGGGCGACACCGTTCACCTCGCCGTCGGCATGGCCTACGACATCTGTGTGCCCGACGACCGGGAACCGAACGAGAGCGCGGTCCACGTGGACATCATCGTCGACATGAGCGAGGACTCGTTCATCGAAGTCGACGGCGAAATCGTCCAGCGAAACGGCACGTTCCGGTTCGAAGACGGGTTCGAGGGATAGTTCCGCGAGGGAGCACCGTGACCGAGCGGGGAGTTTCTAGTGTCTCCGTGAGCGACGAAGGAGCGAACGGATGGCTCGTCAGAGCACTGCTCTGACGGTGCAGGTTTTTACGAGGAGTGGTCAGCGAGCATTTATATACTAAGCCGGAACCAACTCCGGCGTGACCTGACAACCGCCGCGCGAGTGGTCGAGGCGGGAGTGTGGCGCTCCCTCGCGCGAAGCCAACTGTGCCATCTGTTCGCATCCGTTTACTGATAGGACACTCACGAGTACGACGGACGAAAAACGTCGTTTCGACTCACCGGGACGGCCGTCGAAACGTCCGCTCGACGCCGTGTCGCGGCGCGCGATAGCTACAACCTATATATCTGTTGTGGCCCTGTGAAGTTAAGTGGATACGGTCGGAACGCAACAAACGTGCCAAAAGTATCCTGTCCGGATTGCCGGCGGAAAATCGGGTTCCACGAACTGGAAACGAGAACCGTCGCCCAGTCCAGCGGATTCTCGACGAACTATCGCTGTCCGTTCTGCCGGAACGCTATCGAGAACGTCGCCGAGTTGCTGTGACTACGCTCCCGAAAACGGACGTTTCAGGTGACTGCGAACCGGTTCGTTCGCACGCAAACATGCCTCGTCAGTTCCGTAGTGTTTGCTTCGCACTGAATTCGCTGGACAGTGATCGGTGATACTCGACGGGCCGCTCAGTCGTCCAAATCCAGATCGTCGAAATGGTCCGCGAGGTCCGAGAGTACGTCTTTTGCATCCGATTTCGTGTCGTCGTCGATGCCGTCCATCTGCTCGACACTGTGGCCGCCGCTGTAGGCGGTTTGGATGGCGTTCTCGTTCAACTGACCGTCCGGACCGACAACGGGGAGGTTCAGGTCCTTGTACCGTTCCGGGTCGTCGAAACCGGACGCGGAGAGTACGAAGTGACTGGCGATGTCGGACAAGTCGTCGGTGTCGAAATCATTCTCTTCCGGAGCGCTCCAGTCGTCCCGGGTCGTTCCACCGAACATCGGTTCGTGAACGCTGTAGTCCGTCATCATCCATCGTTCCAACGAGGAGGCGTGTGAGAACGAGGGTTGCTACTGCAGGCCCGTTTCCCGTACGGTGGAGGCACCGAGGTATTTACCGAGCGACGAACAATGCCTGAACGATGGCAGAGGTGAGTCCGGACGAGAATCCGTACGTCGAGGAACCGGAGACCGATTTCGAACCCGTGGCGGAGATGGACGAAGCCAGAGCGAGCGAGCAGGCAGCGCTGCTTCGAGAGGCGATTCGCCACCACGATTACCGCTACTACGTCGAAAACGACCCGCGAATCGGCGACCGGACGTACGACGAACTCTTCACGCGACTCCAGGCGTTGGAGGACGCCTTCGACATTCAAACGCCGGACAGTCCGACCCAACGAGTCGGGGGTGAGCCGCAGGACGAACTCGACACGGTGGAACACGTCGCGCCGATGCTCTCCATCGAGTCGAGCGGCGAGGCGGAGGACATCCGCGGATTCGACGACCGAGTTCGACGGGAAGTCGGCGACGTCGAGTACGTCTGTGATCCGAAGTTCGACGGGTTATCGCTGGAAGTCGTCTACGAGGAGGGCGAGTACGTTCGGGCCGCGACGCGCGGCGACGGCGAGACTGGGGAAGACGTGACCGAGAACGTTCGTACGATTGCGAGCATCCCACACCACCTCCGTGGTGACTACCCCGACTATCTCGCGGTTCGCGGCGAGGTGTACCTCCCGCTGGACGCGTTCACCGAGTTCAACCGCGAGCGGGTCGAGCGCGGCGAGGACCCGTTCGCCAACCCGCGAAACGCAGCGGCGGGGTCGCTGCGGCAACTCGACCCGTCGGTGACGGCCGAGCGCCCGCTCGACTGTTTCTTCTACGACGTGCTGGGTTCGAGCGGCGAGTTCCCGACTCACTGGTCCGAATACGAGGCGTTACCGGAGTTCGGTCTGAAGGTGAACGACCGCACGGAACACGTGGAGGACATCGACGACTGCATCGAGTATCGCGACGAATTGATGGCCGAGCGCGAGGAGTTGAACTACGAAATCGACGGCGTGGTTATCAAGGTGAACGATCGGGAGAAGTGCGAGGAACTCGGGATGACCGCACGCTCGTACCGCTGGGCGTACGCCTACAAGTTCCCGGCACGCACCGAGCGGACGACGATTATGGACGTGACGGTGCAGGTGGGACGGACGGGGCGGCTCACCCCCGTCGCGCTTCTCGAACCCGTCGACGTCGGCGGTGTGACCGTCTCACGCGCCAGCCTCCACAACCCCGATGAAATCGCGGAGAAGGACATCAACATCGGCGACGAGGTGCAGATAAAGCGCGCCGGGGACGTGATTCCCTACGTCTCCGAAGTCGTCGAAAAGCACAGCGAGGGGCACTACGAACTGCCCGACGAGTGCCCGGTCTGTGGAAGTCCGGTCGAGCGCGACGGCCCCATCGCCTACTGCACGGGAGAATTGGCCTGCGATGCACAACTTCGACAGGCGGTGGCGTATTACGGGAGCGACGACGGCCTCGATATCGAGGGGTTGGGCGAGGAACGGGTGGATCAACTCCTCGACGCGGACCTCGTCGAGTCCTTGCCCGACCTCTACGAACTGGAAGAGGAGGATCTGCTCGAACTGGAGGGATGGGGGGAGAAGAGCGCGGAGAACCTGCTCACTGAAATCGAGGACACGAGACGACCCTCGCTCGGGGATTTCCTCTCGGCGATCGGCATCCCACGCGTCGGGACCGAAACGGCCCACGAGTTGGCACGCCACTTCGAGTCCATGCGAGACCTGATGAACGCGAGCGTCGACGAACTCGAATCCGTCCCGGACATCGGTCCGAAAGTCGCCGCCGGGATTCGGGAGTTCTTCGACTCCGAACGTAACCGGTCGGTCGTCGAGGAACTGTTGGAACACGTCGAACCCGAGCGGGAGGAAACGCCAGGGGGCGACGAACTCGACGGGTTGACGTTCGTGTTCACGGGGTCGCTCTCCGAACCGCGGTCGGACATCTCGGCGCTCGTGGAGCGACACGGCGCGAACGCGACGGGGAGCGTCTCGGGCAACACGGATTACCTCGTCGTCGGGGAAGATCCGGGACAGTCGAAGCCGAACGACGCGGAGGAAAACGACGTCCCGATACTCGACGAATCGGAGTTCCGGTCCCTGCTTTCGGAGAGGGGAATCGACCACTAGAGGTCGGTGCGCTCGAAAACGTAGTATCCGACCGCGACGGGGACGAACAGCCAGAAGAGGAGGTAGACGACCACGAAGGCGTCGCTAAAGTAGATGGGGAGGGGTTTACCGAGTACGTTGGCGACGGCGCTTTGGTAGAGTCGGTTGAACAGCACGACCCGTGCGTTGAACTGACTCGGGAGGAGCAGGGTATCGACCAGCGTTTTGTACGCGGTTATCGGGTTGAGCAGTCTGATGAGGAGGATGGTCTTCACCTGTCCGGCGGTCCCCATACCGGCGGACGATCCGAGGAAACTGGCGAAGCGATCGGCGAGACCGCTCCAGAAGACGAGGAAGGCGAAGTAGAGCGTGACCGCCGTGACCATCGCACGGCGACCGGTCTTCGCGGCCGCGGAGATTCCGACCGAGAGGCCGACGAAGACGAGGCCGAGGAGGATCGTGAGGAGTGCAAAGAGGAGGTAGTTGACGAGTCTGAACTGAAGGCTGGTCAACAGGAGGATGACCGCGGCGACGACGAAGCCGAGGAGGGTGGCGATGCCCACGACACTGCTCCGACCGAGAACTTTCCCGAACACCACGTCCTCGCGGGAGTGCGGAAGCGAGAGCATGAGTTTGAGCGTCCCCGACTCCCGTTCGCCGGTGATGGCGGCGTAGCCGATGACGATGGAGATGAGCGGGATGAGGATGGCCGTTCCCTGTTTCATCAGGTAGAGGTATTGGTCGGTGTTCTGCCCGGCGGCCCCGCTTCCGGATCCGCGCTCGATGAAGAAAGCGAAAATCGGCGGAACGGCGAACACCACGACGAACAGCGCCGTCAGTACCCACAGCCACCGGGACCGAAGCGAATCGCGGAAATCCTTGCGGGCGACGGACCGCCACGTCATCGTACCACCCCGTCCTGCGTGTAGGCCATGAAGAGGTCTTCGAGCGACGCCTCCTCGGTGCCGAAGTCCTCGACGGTCACCCCGGCGGCTTCGAGCGTGGTGATGACCGTGGTCTTGTCCCCCGTTTCACAGTTCACGAACAGCACGTCGCCGTCCCGTTCGACGCCCGTCACGCCGTCGATGTCGCGGATCTGCTGGACCGCCGCCGGAGAAAGCGAGGTGGTCCGGATTCGGAAGGTTCCGTCGCTGCCGACGTTCCGCCGAAGCCCGTCGATGGAATCTTCGGCGACGAGTTCTCCGTCGCGGAGGATTCCCACGCGGTCACAGACGGCCTCGACTTGCCCGAGAAGGTGGCTGGAGAAGAACACGGTCGCCCCCCTGACCCGCTCCTCGCGGATGATCTCCCGCATCGCGAGCGCGCCGTTCGGGTCGAGTCCCGAGGACGGTTCGTCGAGGATGAGCAGGTCCGGGTCGCCGACGAGCGCCATCGCGAGTCCGAGGCGTTGGGCCATTCCCTTCGAGTAGCCCCCCGCCTTTCGGTCGGCGGCGTCGAGGAGCGAAACCCTATCGAGAAGCCCGTCAGGGTCGTCATCCGCGTCCTTGGCTTCGATGGCGAATTCGAGGTGTTGCCTGCCCGTCAGGCGATGATACACCGAAAATCCCTCCGGAAGGACGCCGGTTCTGTCGCGGATGGCGACGCTTTCGGCTCGGGCGTCGCGGCCGAGGACGGTGACGGCCCCGCTCGTCGGCCGAACGAAATCGAGAACGAGGTCGATGGTCGTCGATTTTCCCGCGCCGTTCGGGCCGAGAAAGCCGAACACCTCCCCCTCTTCGACGTCGAGGGAGAGGTCGTTGACGGCGGTGACGTCACCATACCGCTTCGTCACGCCGTCGAGTCGGATGGCGGTCATGGTTTCGGGTTTCGCCAACGCGCTTATAGCACTGTTGTTCCGTGCTACACGGTGTCACTTGGTTCACGTTTTTCCATTATCCGCGTCGCTTCGGCGGCGTATCGCTCCCGCTCCGCGTCGTCGGTGACAGGTGCTAATCGTTCGGCATCGACTTCGATCGCGGCGGTCGTCTCACCGCCGAGTCGTCCCGCCCGTTCCTTCCTGAGGTACTGCTCGCCGTCGGGTGTCGCATACACCAAGGTCAGCAGGTCACGGTCGTTGTACGTCCGCTCGACCAGCCACACTCGTACGTCATCCATGTCGGGGCGTTCGCGGGTATCGGATTTGTATCTGGCGAGCGAATACGTAGCCGCAACCTTATTTATCGCGGTGATTGTCCCGGTAAACGATGGAACAGTCCCCGCTGTCACAGGCGTCGGACGATCGCCTGCTCGACATGCTCTTTGCGGGAGAAGAAATCGAGGAGGAAATCGAGTTGGAGGGCGCACGAATCGCGGTGACGAGTCATCGTCTGCTCGCGTTCATGCCCGACGGGGGTGAGAGACGATTCGATCACGAGGACCGACCGAACGTTCTCGATGCACGCGTCCAAGCCGCCGGTCGCCCGGATTACCTCTCGTGGAGCGTCAAGAGCTTCGTCTACGGCCTGCTCCTCGTGGGTTGTGGATACCTGCTCAACAGCAGCGGCCTGCTCACCGCATTCGATAGCGCGCGCTCGGCCGACCAACAGGCCCTCCTCGCCGTCCAGCAGATGGTCGGAACCATGGTGAGTGCGTTCTCCCTACTGGCAAGCATTCTGCTGCCCGTAGGAGGCGTGTTGATACTCGTCGCTCTCGTCTTCGCCGTCCTCTACTTCATGACGCGCTCGGACGAGTTGATAATCGAGCGTGCGGGGCGTGACCCGATACGAATCCCCGTCGATAGCTCCGAGGCGGAGGACGCCGCACACCGGATTCGAGCGGCGGTAGGGACAAGTTCAAAGCCGAGCGCCGACTAGTCGAAATCGATGGACGCGGCCACTGTCAGGGAGCGTGCAAGCGAGTTACCGCGCGAACCCGGCGTGTATCAGTTCTTGGAAGGGGAGACGGTTCGCTACGTCGGGAAAGCCGTCGACCTTCGGTCGCGTGTTCGGTCGTACGCCGACCCGCGGAGCAACCGCATCGGGCGGATGGTCGAGCGCGCCGACGCGCTGGATTTCGCGGTCACGGACACCGAGACGCAGGCGCTCCTGCTGGAAGCGAACCTCATCAAACGCTACCAGCCGCGGTACAACGTCCGCCTGAAGGACGACAAATCCTATCCGCTGGTGCAAGTGACCGGCCACGAGTTCCCGCGAATCGAAATCACGCGTGACCCGGACCGCGCCGGAGCCACGGTGTTCGGCCCGTTCACGAACAAATCGACGGTCGAAACGGTCGTCAAGGCGCTCCGTGAGACGTACGGCATCCGCGGCTGTTCGGACCACAAGTTCGCGAACCGCGACCGGCCCTGTCTCGACTACGACATCGGCCTCTGCACCGCGCCGTGTACGGGAGAAATCGGGGAAGCGGCGTACCTCGGCGACGTGGAAAGCGTCGAGCGATTCCTGGGCGGCGAGGATGGCGTGCTGACCGCGCCGCTCCGACGCGAGATGGAGGACGCCGCCCAAAACCGTGAGTTCGAACGCGCGGCCAACCTCCGCGACCGGTTGGAAGCCGTCGAATCGTTCCACGGCGGGGAGGCGGGAGCGATTTCCTCGCCGACGGACGAACGAACCGTGGACGTCCTCGGCGCCGCCGTCGAGGGAGAACGCGGGACGGTGGCCCGGTTGCACAGCGAGCGCGGACAACTCGTGGACCGCGACCACCACTCGCTCTCGGTGCCGGACGGCGACGACGCGGCGGCGGTCTTCGGCGGGTTCATCCCGCAGTTCTACGCCGAGCGCGAGTTGCCCGACGCGCTCCTCCTCTCCGAGCGACCCGACGACGCCGACGTTCTCGATTGGTTGGAAGCCGAAGGGGTCGCGGTTCGCGTACCGGGTGCGGGCCGGGAGGCGACGCTCGTGGACTTGGCGCTGAAAAACGCCCGCCGCGGTGCTGGCGACCCGGACGAACTCGGGGCGCTCGCGGACGCGCTCTCGCTGGACTCGGCCGAACGAATCGAGGGGTTCGACGTGAGCCACGCTCAAGGGACTTCGGTGGTCGGCAGCAACGTCGTCCTCGTCGGCGGTGCGCCCGAGAAAAGCGACTATCGGCGGAAGAAACTGACCGAGGCGAACGACGACTACGCGAACATGCACGACCTCATCCGCTGGCGTGCGACGCGAGCAATGGAGGGTCGCGACGAGCGACCCGACCCCGACCTGCTCCTCATCGACGGGGGAAAGGGCCAACTCGCCGCGGCCCGTGAAGCCCTCGACGAAGTCGGATGGGACGTGCCCGCCGTCGGCCTCGCCAAGGCGGAAGAAATCGTCGTCACACCCACCGGAACCTACGACTGGCCGAAGGACGCGCCGCAACTCCACGTCCTCCAGCGGGTTCGGGACGAGGCACACCGCTTCGCGGTGCAGTACCACCAGACGCTCCGCGACGACGTTTCGACGGAACTCGACGACGTGTCCGGCGTCGGCCCGCAGATGAGGCGGAAACTGTTCCGCCGGTTCGGGAGTTTGGCGGGGATTCGCGCCGCCTCCGACGACGAACTGCGGGACGTGGACGGCGTCGGCGAGAAGACGGTAGCGGCGTTACGCCGTCGGTTGTAAGTCGAGCGTCGGTGGGTGGTGAGTGATGAGCGGTGAACGCCGAGCACGCGACTACTCGCTCGTCCGTTCGAACGCGACCTCATGAACTTCTAATTCATGAGGTGCGGTGAACATCTCCTTCGGCGGGTGGTCCGAGTGTGCCTCCTCGAACGCCTCGGTGTCGGTCCACGCCTCGAAATCCGCCATCGATTCCCAGTACGTCTGGGAGATGTAGGAATCGGTGTCGGCGTTGGCTGGCGTCAGCAACTCGAACTTGACGAACCCCGGTTGGGACTCCACTTTCCCCATGCTGTCTCGGAATCGTTCCACGAACTGGTCGGCGTACTCCTCGGCCACGAAGAGTCTATTTTCCACGACTATCATTGCGAGCGAAGCTTCACCGCATTTCGATGTAACTCTGTCCTCTGAAACTGACTCGATTAGTCTGAAACGGGACATATTTCTCGACAGCGAACCGTTCGGGGTGGGGAACTGTTATGCGAACGGAACGACAATCGAGTAGCATGGATAACCCGTTCTACACCCTCGGCAAGACGACGGCGGGAGTGAGCGCGGGGAAGACCCTCCTCGCAATCGGTTTCGCCGTGTTCTTCGTCCTCGCCCTTCCGTTTCTCGATCCGGCGGCGATAGCGGGACTCCTCCTGCTCGCCCTCGCGGTCGTAACCGTCAACAGCGCCGTGGAGATCGTCGGCCCGTACGAGAAACGCGCGCTGACCATCTTCGGCGAGTACCGCCGCCTCCTCGACCCCGGTATTCACTTCGTTCCACCGTTCGTGAGCGCCACGCGGCGTTTCGACATGCGAACGCGGGTGTTCGACGTGCCGAAACAGGAGGCCATCACGCAGGACAACTCGCCGGTCATCGCCGACGCCGTTCTCTACGTTCGCGTCATGGACCCCGAACGGGCGTTCCTCGGCGTGGACGACTACGAACGCGCCGTCTCGAACCTCGGACAGACCACCCTCCGCGCCGTCATCGGCGACATGAAACTGGACGAGACGCTGTCGCGGCGGGACGTCATCAACACGCGAATCCGCGAGGAAATCGACCCGCCGACGGACGAGTGGGGCGTCCGAGTCGAAAGCGTCGAGGTTCGTGAAGTGATGCCGAGTCAGGCCGTCACCGGCGCGATGGAGCAACAGACGAGCGCGGAGCGGAAACGCCGTGCCATGATTCTCGAAGCACAAGGTGAACGCCGCAGTGCAATCGAGAAGGCGGAGGGTGACAAGTCCTCGAACATCATCCGCGCACAGGGCGAAAAGCAGAGTCAGATTCTCGAAGCGCAGGGTGACGCCGTTTCGACCGTGCTTCGTGCGAAGTCGGCCCAGTCGATGGGCGAACGTGCCGTCATCGAGAAGGGTATGGAGACGCTCCAGAGCATCGGCGAGGGTGAGTCCACGACGTTCGTCCTGCCGCAGGAACTCTCCTCGCTCGTCGGACGATACGGCAAACACCTCACCGGCAGCGACGTGCGCGAAGACGAGGAGGTCCTCGAATCGAACGATTTCGACCCCGAAACCCGAGAACTGCTCGGACTGGACGACATCGAGGAGACGCTTTCCGAACTCGACAACGACGTGGACGAAATTCCGCAAGTCGGTGCGGAAGTCGAACCCGAGTCGAACTGATTCGGGCGAAAACGACCCCGATGGTGCCTATTTATCGGATATAGCGCGGAGATGGTTATTCGTCCGACGACGACTGTTTTCGGGTAGCGAAGTAATAGAGCGGTACGAATCCCGGAACTATGAACGGATAGAACAAGGGTCCAGCGATAGCTGACTCCGTTCTGGCCATGCCTCCTATTCCCACTGTCGTGATGACGAGATATCCGATACACGACGCAAGAAAACCATCGACGACCCCGAGAAACCAGAAGACCACCGCGAGAGCGATAATAACGACCTGACCCCACGCTCCGAAGCGAAGTAAAGCGGTTGAATCGGCTCTCATGCCCGTATGATTGACATCGAGGATAATTACTGTCCCGAATTCAACCGTTGTATCGACCGCCTCAAGCGGTCAGTGCGGTATTTCAGACCGATATCGTGACTGCTGTACGCACGATTGCGGTGAAAAAGTCGGTGTTCGGTCCGATTCCGGAGGAGATACAAATCCCCGATCAGAACTCGTCCAATTCGGGTTCGACCCCGCCGATTTCCGTCCCCACGTCGAACTCCTCACGCAAGTCCCGAATCCTGTCGCGGATGTCGGCGGCGAGTTCGAACTCCAGATTGTTGGCCGCCTCCTCCATCCGGTCTTCGAGTTGTGTTATCTGTTCGAGCGCCTCCTCGTCCGTCTCCGGCGCGTTTCGAGTGACGCCGCCGGTGTCGGTCTTGCTCCCCGGCAGGTTCGCCTCCGAGACGGCCTTTTCGATGGTCCGCGGTTCGTAGCCGTGTTCCTCGTTGAACTCCCGTTGAATCCGCCGCCTGCGCCGTGTTTCGTCCATCGCGTCGTCCATCGCGTCCGTCACCTCGTCGGCGTAGAGGATCACCTCCCCGTTGACGTTACGGGCCGCACGACCCATCGTCTGAACGAGCGCGGTTTCCGAGCGAAGGAAGCCCTGCTGGTCGGCGTCGAGGATGGCGACCATCGACACCTCGGGGATGTCCAACCCTTCGCGGAGGAGGTTGATACCGACGAGTACGTCGAACTCGCCCAACCGAAGTCCCCGGACGAGTTCGTGGCGTTCGAGCGTGTCCGTCTCGTCGTGCATGTACTCGACGGCGACGCCCGCCTCCTCCAGATACTCGGTCAGGTCTTCCGCCATCCGTTTCGTCAGCGTCGTGACGAGGACGCGCTCGTCGCGTTCGATTCGACCGTCGATTCGCGCCATCAGGTCGTCGATTTGGCCGGAGGCGTCGGCGACTTCGACCTTCGGGTCCACGAGGTGCGTCGGGCGAACGATCTGCTCCACGATCTGCTCACTCACCTCGCGCTCGTAGTCGGCGGGCGTCGCGGAGATGTAGAGCGTCTTCGCGCTCTTCTCCTCGAACTCCTCGAACGTGAGCGGACGGTTGTCGTAGGCCGTCGGGAGTCGGAACCCGTTCTCTACGAGCGAATCCTTGCGCGACTTGTCGCCCGCGAACTGGCCCCGAATCTGGGGCACCGTCTGGTGGGACTCGTCGATGACACAGAGGAAGTCGTCCGGGAAGTAATCGAGGAGGGTGTACGGCGCGTCACCTACCTCGCGGTCGGAGAAGTACACCGAGTAGTTCTCGATGCCGGAACAGTAGCCCGCCTCCTTCATCATTTCGAGGTCGAAGGTGGTTCGCTCCTCGATTCGCTGGGCGGCCACCAAGTCGCCGTTCCGCTCGAAGTAGCGGATTCGACGCTCCAAATCGGCCTCGATTTCGGCGATGGCCTCGGCCATCGTCTCCTCCGGAATCGAGTAGTGTTCCGCCGGGTGGACCAGCACGGCGGGTTCCTGTGATTTCACCTCGCCTTCGAGCGGATCGATCTTCACCATTCGGTCGATTTCGTCGCCCCAGAGTTCCACTCGAACCGCGTAGCGACCGTACATCGGGAATATTTCGACGGTGTCGCCTCGAACGCGGAACGTCCCCTGCGTGAAGTCCATGTCGTTCCGGTCGTAGTTCAGGTCCACGAGACGCGCGAGGAGATCGTCGCGCTCGATGGTCTCGCCGACTTCCAGTCGCAGGCGCATGTCCTCGTAGTTCTGCGGGTCACCCAAGCCGTAAATCGACGACACCGACGCCACGACGATGACGTCGTCCCGAGTCAGCAGGGAGCGCGTCGCGGAGTGGCGAAGGCGGTCGATTTCCTCGTTGATGGACGCGTCCTTGTCGATGTAGGTGTCCGTCTGTTCGACGTACGCTTCGGGTTGGTAGTAGTCGTAGTAGGAGACGAAGTACTCCACCGCGTTGTCCGGGAAGAGGTTCCGGAACTCCTCGTACAACTGCGCCGCCAGCGTCTTGTTGTGCGCGATGACGAGCGTCGGTTTCTGGACCTCCTCCATCGTCCACGAAACCGTGTTCGTCTTCCCCGACCCCGTGACGCCCAACAGGGTCTGTTTTTCCATTCCCTCGTTGAACCCCTCGGCCAACTGCTCGATGGCCTCGGGTTGGTCCCCCGCGGGGTCGAACGGCGCGTCGACTCGAAACTCGGTTTCGGCGTCCGGGTTGTCCGGTCGAAGCGGACCGGACCGGGTGTCGCTCATGGTGAAATGGCATACGGACTGTAGCTACTTGAGATGGTCGTTAGCGGGAATCAAAAGAGACGGTGACTACTCAAACTGGCGGGAAATCCATCCTACGATACGGCGACCCAATTGAGGACGATGTGAGAGGGTTTCGCCCTCAAATTCGAGCGCCTCATCGTTAGCACCAGCGTTTGTAGAGCGCCACGAATCAACGCTATTCGCTGGATTCTGCTTCATATTTGGTTGTATGTGTGTGTGATATATAAACGACGGGGTTCAGTCAGACAACTAGACTATATAATCAAGGAGAGAACGGTGACGATGAAGAGGCCGAGATACGCGATGTACTCCACCGTTGTCGGCACTCCGTGTAGAAGTGCGGAGGTGATGCCGAGCGAAAAGAATACGAGTGAATAAATCATGGTTAAAATAGTCAGTGTCACTGCCACCGTGTTCCAAAAAATCGTTTTCTTGTTGGACTGTATCCACCCAGCATAACTGTTGACCAGCGTGTCGTGAACCTGCCTGTCCGTGAGGTCACGCTCGTCAGCAGTTCGTATATCACCCGCTGAAACACCCGCTTCGAGACTTGACGACGTGTACGTCACTCCTGCCAGTGCCGTCGAGGTAATGAGACACCCGATTCCAATACCGGTATTCACCGTATAGAATGCGTTTATCCGTTCGACTACATCATACTTGACTGCAAAAGAAAAGGCGGGGAGAATGAGTCCGAGAAGGATGGTATTGAACCGAACCGTTTTCATCGCCTTATTGTCTATCTCTCGGATCCACTTCACTTGCCCTTCGACCGTTTTCCGTGCCTCTCGTTGTATCGTACGGTTCCGATACCACGACTGATGATATTTCGGTAATCCCTGCTCGGGATAGGAGATACGTTTGAGAAACTCCGTTGCCCACTGTTTGCGGGCTACTGGTCGTTGTTCGGTCCGTTCGTCGTTTCCTACAGAAGCCCGTTCTCCGTCATTCATGAAATAGTCGTGCTTACCTATTCATTGGAGACGTGACTATCATAAATATGTCGTGGGATGGACTTATCACCGCACTGTCTCAGTCGTCCAACCGCGCCAACACGGCTTCGGGGTCGTATCGCAGCGACAGCGATCGCGACCGTCCGCGGCCGTCGACGTTGGTGTAGGTGGCGTCGATGATGCCGAGTTGGTCGAGTTTGTTGATGATTTCCGAGTAGCGGGTGTAGCCCAAATCGGTCTCCTCGTGGAACACGTCGTACACCTCGCCCGCCTGTTCGCCGTCGTGTTCGGCGATGACGCGGACGAGCGCGACTTCGTTGTCGCTCAAGGCGTGCAGGCTGTGGGAGAGGTGGACGAACTTCGATTTCTCGTAGGCGTCTTCCACGTCCTGCAGGCTCACGGTTCGGCTGGCGCGCATCTCGGCGTTCAGACCCGCCCGTCGCAGGAGGTCGATGCCAACGCGAAGGTCGCCGCTCTCGGTGGTGAGTTCGGCGACGCGTTCCAGCACCTCCCTGGCGATGACGCCCTCGTGGAAGCCGCGTTTGACGCGCTCGCCGAGGATGCTAACGATTTCCTCCCAGTCGTACACCGGGAAGTACACGTCCTCGGGTCTGAAGACGCTCTGGACGCGGGTGTCCAGTTCCTCGATGACGTCGAGGTTGAGGTCGGAGGAGATGACGATGACGCCGATTTTCGCCCCGCTGTGTGCCTCGTGGGCGCGGAGGAGCGAATAGAGCGTATCGGAGGCTTCCCCCTCGTAGAACAGGTAGTTCACGTCGTCCAGCGCGACGACGAGGACCTCGTTCTCCTCGACCAGTTTGTCCGTGATTTGGCGGAACAACTTCTTGAACGAGATGCCGCTGGACGGCGGTTCGTAGTCGAATATCCCCTCGAAGATGCGCGAAAAAATGGCGTATCGCGTCGAGTCCACCTGACAGTTGACGCGAACCGTCCGAACGTCGGTCTGGGCCGAGAGTTCGTCGAACAACTTCTGAACCGACGTCGTCTTGCCAGTTCCCGGCGGACCGCGCGCCATGACGTTGAGTGGGCGCGACCCGCGGACTGCCGGCCGAAGCGCGTATTGGAGACTCTGTGTCTGGGATTCGCGGTGTTTGAACGTCTCCGGAACGTAGTCGATTTCGAAGACGTGCTCCTCGCGGAACACCGACTCGTCCCACGACAACATCCCCTCCTCGGGGTCGTCTGCCATCACTTTCACCACGCTCCCGTAGGTACTTAATCCTTCGCCAGCGACAAAAGAGCCGAGAAACGACGCGAGAGCTTAGCGTTGCTCTATCGCACCCTGCACGTCGTTCCGATCCATCGACATACCGTGTTTTTCGCGGGCGTGTTCCTGCACCATATCGACGATTTCTTGCTCGTCGTTCGCCCGTACCATAAACTCACAATCCTGCTGTGTGCATTCGAACTGTTGTGCCATATTGAATCTCTCCTCCCCCGCGTCGGGGCACAAACGGGAACGACAGCCTCGTAAGTAACAGTTCTGGCTGTTCGGCAGACGGCGGTCTGTGGAAACCGACGGAATTCGGTCGATTAACGCACCGTGATCAGGAGATTGGAGACGGACAGTACGGCGGCCAAAACGGCGCAGTAAGTGAGCGGGCTTTTAGCATTCGGACCTCCCGCATCGTCGGGTCGAAGCGTTCCGTAAGCGGCGATTAGCGTCATCCCGACAGCGGCGACGCCACCGACGAGCGATACCGTACTTCGGGACCCGGAACCGTCTGCCATGATCCATCTGATCGCCGAGCTAAGGGCGAATATTCCGAACGAAAGCCAGAAAACGCGAGACGAGGACATACATCGGAGACGATGGTAGTGGCAAAAAACGTTCCGAGGGGTGAACTGCTCGGTTCGCCGCGATCCGGTCGAAAACGGCGCTACTCGAACTTCTCCAGCAACCGCTCGTAGAAGCCGTTTTCGCCGCCGTCGGCGAGTTTCTCGACGATGAGTTCCGGCGTCGAACGGGCCAGGTGGTCCTTTACCGGCGAGCGTTCGACCACCAGTTCGCCGTCGACCAATCCCTTCGCCTCGATTCCGTCCACCGCCACGTCGTTGTCCGCCACGTCCCGAATCCCGTCGGCGAGGTGGGAGACGAACACGCCGGTCACGTCGCGTTCGCCCAACTCCTCCAAAATCCCCGCGATGATTTTCGCGCTCGCACCGGGTTCGGTGATGCTTTCGAGTTCGTCCACGAGGACGAGACGGCCTGCCTGCCCGTCAGCGAGGGACGCGAACTCCCGGAGCGTGCTCTCGAACGCGCCCGCATCGAGCGTGCCCTGTGTCTTGCCGTGATAGTGGAGTTCCTCGAATCGTCGCAGACGAACCGCCTCCGCGGGCACCGGCAGGCCCATGTGGGCGAGGATGACCACGAGCGCCACGAGGTCGAGCGTCGACGTCTTTCCGCCGCTGTTGACCCCCGAGAGGAGGGCCACGCCCGAGACACCGTAATCGACGGGTTCGACCGAGGAGAACTCCACGTCGAGGAGCGGCGAACGTCCGCCCGCGATATCGAACCCGTCGCCGTCGAACTCGGGCATGACGCACTCGAAATCGCGGGCGAACCGCGCGACGGCGAGTTCCACGTCCAGTTCGAGCGCGGCGCGAACGAGTTCCGTTGCCGCCTCGCGTTCGTCCGCGAGTTCCCGTGCGAGTTCGCGCTTGTGTCGCGCCGCCCGTCGCGATTTTTCGGCCTCCAGTTGCTCGCGGAGTCGCGAGATCACGCTCTCGTCGCGTTCGACTGGAAACGTCGGGTCGTCGGGAAACGCCTGCCGGGCGACCTCGGACTCCCCGGCGTCCAGCGCCAACGTCTCGACCAGTTGCTCGCGGGCGGCGGCGATGGCCGCGTCGTACTCGTCGCCCAACTCGCGTGAGAGAAGCGAATCCACGCCCGCGCCGCGTTCGACCAACGAGAGCAGGTCCGAGCCTTCGATGGTCACGTCGCGCTCCCGAATCGCCTCGCGGAGTCGGTCGTTGGCGACGTTCTCCGCCATCGAGACGGCGGCGTCCAAATCCGACACCGCGTCCGTCAACCGGGCGAGTTCCTCGTCGCCCGTCACGCCGCCGTCGGCCGTGACGCGAGCCAACGCGGATTCCAACCCGTCGATGTCCAGCGGCGCGTCGAGTCCCGCGACGCGGTGTACCTCCGCGGCGGCGAGCAAGGTCCTCCGATTTTCGGCGAAGAAGGCGAGCGGCCGCTCGGGGACGAGTTCCACCGGCGTTTCGAGCGCGTCGGGTTCGACGCGAACGTCGCCGTCCAGCGCGACGCCCGTGAACGCCTCGTCCAGCGCGACGACGGTGGAGTAGCCGCGCGCGAGTTCCGCTAGCTCCCGCGTGTCCTCGACGACTTCGACCGGCAGTTCCGGAATCGCCTCGCGCGCCTTCGCGTACCGTTCGGCGTCCGTCGTCGCCAGACAGCGGTCGGAGACGCGAACGCCTCGGGGGGAAGAGAGCGGTTCGACGCCCGTCAACGCCTCCCGAACCGCGTCCGTCGGCGTGCGCTCCATCGCCCGGCGGGTGAACTCGCGCACCTCCTCGATTCGGGAGGCGGACGAACTGGGGTACAGCGTTTCGAGGCGTTTCTCGGCGTACGTCGTGACGGCCCGCGCTTTCACGAGCGAGAGGGCGTCGCGGTACAACTCCCGCGCCCTGTCGGTGGCGAGAAAGCCGCCGTCGTCCTCGTGTCGAATCCTGATGGCACCGCGCGCGATGGCGGCGGCCCGCCCTTCCGTGATGCCCGGCGCTCGTGCCAGCGTGGCGACGTCGCCGGTTTCCAGCGCTCGCTCGGCGTTATCGAGTTCCGCGAGCGCGTCCGCGGTCTTCGCGCCGACGCCGGGTACCGCCTCGAGGTCCATTCGCTCCGTGATATTGCGTCGTACATAAAAAACGTTCCCGACGCGCGCCGAGGAGTCGAACTCGACGGACGGTGAAATCCGCGTTCGGGACGGGACGCTTTTGCCCGTCCGCAACAACCACGAGGTATGTCAACCGTCTCGGAGAAACTGGCCGCCGCGAAGGCGGACCTTGCGAAGCGCGACGGCGTGCTCGTCGCGTTCAGCGGCGGGGTCGATTCGAGCGTCGTCGCCGCCATCGCACACGACGCGCTGGGCGACGACGCCGTCGCGTGTACCGCGAAGAGCGAAACCCTGCCCGAAGCCGAACTCGGGGACGCGAAACGGGTCGCCGAGGAAATCGGGATTCGCCACGTCATCGCCGAGTTCAGCGAGTTGGACGACCCGAACTTCGTCGAGAACGACGACGACAGGTGTTATCACTGCCGGACGATGCGACTCGGCGCGATGTTCGACCGGGCGGCCGAACTGGATATCGGGGTCGTCTGCGACGGGACGAACGCCGACGACGTGTCGGCGGGCCACCGCCCCGGCCTCCGTGCTGTCGAGGAACTGGACGCCTACTCGCCGCTCCTCCAACACGACATCTCCAAGAACGAAGTCCGCGAAATCGCGGAGCGATACGACCTCTCGGTCGCCGACAAGCCCGCGATGGCCTGTCTCTCGTCGCGCATCCCGACCGGTCTGGAAGTGACCGAGGAGCGTCTCTCACGGATCGAACGCGCCGAGACGGTGCTTCGCCAGTGGGGGTTCACCCAGTTCCGGGTGCGGGACCACGACGGATTGGCGCGCATCGAAATCGGCGAGGACGAACTGCCACGAGCGCTGGACGAGGAGTTCGTTCGCGCCGCTCGGGACCATCTGACGGAAATCGGATTCGACCACGTCACGCTCGATTTGCACGGGTATCGGACGGGAAGTGTTAGTCCGGAAGGCGATGCGCGCGAGTCGGTAGACGAGCGGGCATCGCATAGTGAGCGGGGAGGGACGACCCGCGAGCGAGCATCCGACTCGGACGAACCGCTGGTCGAAGACGTGTTCAGTACCGACTATCCGACGGGAAGCCAGTAGAAAGGAGCGTCGGGCGTTCGCACCCAAAGGGTGGCAGTCTGCTGGCACGCGAACTGCGGTCTGTAGCTGCTGGCACGCGAGCTAAGGGCAGGTGCGAACGCTACATCCACACTGGCGACAAACTCCCTTAGTTATAACCCGGTTACGAATATCGAAAGGTACCGTTTCGTGATTCCGAGGGGTTGGGGACGACGCGAGAACGGTCCTAAACCGTCACTTGCCCGTCCATTTGAGGAGGAGCAGCGTCCCCTCGAACAGGCCGACCATCGTGATCGCGACGAGGAACGGGGCCATGCCGGTCGGGTCGGGGCTGAACAGGAACGCGAACCCGGCGAACCCGCCCCAGAAGTACAGTCGACGGTTCGCCATCCACTGGCGCGTCGTCAAGCCCATCATGATGGCGAGCATGATGAGGAGCGGAATCTGGAACACGACGGCCAGGACGCCCATCATCATCAGAATGAGGTTGAACGTCTTCGTCAGGCCGAACGCGATCGCGACGTTCGCCTGCTGTGAGTACGACAGGAAGTAGGTGAAGATGGCGGGGAGGATGAGGAAGTAGGCGAAACTGACGCCGACAAAGGCGAGGACGAGGCTCGTCGGCACCGCCGCGAGGTAGTACCGGCGCTCATTCGGGTAGAGTCCGGGACGCATGAAGAGGTACGTCTGATACACCATGACGGGGAGTGCGATGATGAGGCCCGCGAGGCTGGCGACCTTGAGTTTCGTCATGACGAGCGCCAGCGGCGCGTAAAGCCGGGGACGGGCTTTTTGGACCGGCAGTATCTGATTCCAGAGGAAGTTGATGACGTGGTCCGCGGCGGGCAGCGTGAGGAGACTGACGGCTCCCGCGACGACGAGGACGATGGCGAGCCGCTTTATCATCTCCTCGACGTGGTCGGCGAGGGGCATCTCCTCGTCGTCCGTCGGCTGGCTCGGCCGCTCCACTGCTGGTTCCGGATCCTCGGGCGCGTACAGGTCCTCGTCCGGCGGCTCCGGCGCTTCGTCCGACGCCGAAACGTTCGAGATATTACTGCCTGCCGTCGCCTCCGATTCTTCGCCCATTCACCCGAGGATAAGCAGCCGAGTTATTATAGGCTTTCTTCATCCTGCGAGACGGGAAGATTGATAACTGGCAGGAGGTTACCATCCGCAAGCAATGTCTACCTCGGGGAACAGTCTCATCGACGAGGATACCGCCAACACCGTCGCTTCCGGACGAGAAACCATCGGAGCGATGCTTTCGACGGCACAGACACACCTTCAGAAGGTCTTCATCGTATTCGTCATCGGCTTCATCGGCACGTTTTACGCCATGTCGTGGAAGGTGTGGCCGTTCCTGCGCGACGTGACGAAAGCTAGCATGCCACCGGCCGTTAGCGAGCAGGTCCAGATCGTCGCGGTGACGCCGTTCGACGTCGTCCTCCTCCAAGCGAAGATAGCGATGTTCTCCGGCGCGGTTTTGGCGCTCCCCGTTCTCCTCTACCTCGGTCGTGATTCGATTCGGCAACGCGAATGGTATCCCGAATTCTCCATCTCCTACTGGAAGATCGTTCCCCTCGTCGTCCTCGCGGTGGCGCTGTTCCTCGGCGGACTCGCATACGGGTACTCCGTCTATCTCCCCCTGATGTTCCAGTTCCTCGCGAAGAACGCGGTGCAGGCGAACTTGAGTCCGAAGTACGGCATCGTCCAGTGGACCGAGTTCATCCTCATCATCTCGCTTTCGTTCGGTCTGGCCGCGGAACTGCCGCTCATGATGAGCGGGTTGAGCTACTCCGGCATCGTCAAATACGAGACGTTCCGTGACAAGTGGCGCTACGCCATCCTCGTCATCTTCGTCTTCGGGGCAGTGGCGTCCCCGCCGGACCCGTTCACGCAGGTCATGTGGGCGATTCCGCTCATCGTCCTCTACGGGTTCAGCCTCTATCTGTCGAAGATACTCGTCACCATCAAGCGCGGCAGTAGCGAGGTGGGCATCAGAAAAACGGTGGCGGAGCGGTGGAATTACCTCCTCGGTATCGCGTTCATCGCGGGCGGCGCGACGTACCTGTTCTTCACCCGAGCGGGCGTCAGTTACGTGAACACCCGACTCCTTCCGGCGTTTCCGGCGGAGTACCGACCCGCGGCGCTTTCGCCCGTCGAGCAGATGGTCGGGATGCCGCGCGGAACGGCCATCCTCCTCGTCGCGGGAGCCGTCGGGCTGGTAGCACTCGTCCTCGCCGCCCTCTACTACCTCTTCGTATCACTCGAATCGAACGCCGGAATCGGGCAAGAAGGCGGCGCACCCGCCGCGATCGACATCGACGAACTCGACGCCGCGGGCGTCCGGGCCGCCCCGCCCGAAGTGTTCGCGGAGATGGACGAGGGCGAATCGCTCGACCACGCCCGCGCCGCGATGGAGGCGGACCAACCCGAGAAGGCACAGGCCATCTTCGACCGCTTCGACGAAGCGAACCCGGAGGAAGAGGAAGCGGCCGAGGAGGACGGCGAAATCCGGAAGGACGAAGACGGCACACCCCTCGCCGAGGACGTTGCTCGGCAACCGAAAGAGACCCAAGAGGAAGGCAACGTCCTCCAGCGCACCGCCGCGGGTATGACGAACGCGTTCACCGAGGAGGAGACGACGGAGGACGACATCGGCGGCTACTACTACGACTTCGCGTTCATCCTCCAGAGCCTCACGTCGAAGCTCTTCCGCATCGTCGGCGTGTTCATGCTCGTCCTCGCGGGCGTGTTCGTCTACCTCTACAACGGCGGCATCGGCTACATCAACGAGGACTTCACGAGCCGCGTCCCGCAGTCGATACTGGCGAACGGCCAACAGCTCAACGTCGTCACCCTCCATCCGGTCGAGGCGCTCATCTTCGAGGTGAAGATAAGTACGCTACTCGCCGCCGTGTCGGTACTCCCGATGGTGCTCTACTACAGTTGGCCCGCGATGAAGGAGCGCAAACTCGTCAGGGGGAACCGCAACGTGTTCTTCCTGTGGGGCGGAACGCTGTTCGTCGGCCTCATCGCCGGGAGTTACATCGGTTACACCATCGTCGCTCCGAACATCATCTCGTGGCTCGTCGTGGACGCTCACAACGCCGAGATGCTCATCTACTACCGGGTGAAGGCGTTCTTCTGGCTCGTGTTCCTCACCACGGTGGGAATCGGCCTCCTCGCCGACGTCCCGGTGACGATGTTCCTGTTCCACTGGGCGGGCATCGTCAAATTCGGTTCGATGTTCGAATACTGGCGTGGAGTCGTCATCGGCATCTTCGCCGTCGCCGCGCTGGTGACGCCGGACAGCCTCTACACGATGTTCCTCGTCGCCATCCCGGTCGCCGTCGCGTACGTCTTCGGACTTAGCGTCCTCTGGGTGGGAACGCTCGGCGGGCGACGCGCGTGACGCTGGGATTAAGTATTCTTCGCGGAATATCACGGTATGACCAAGATAAGCGTCGAAGTTCCCGACGAACTCCTCTCCGATTTGGACGACCACGTCGGTGACGACGGCAAGTTCGTCAACAGGAGCGAAGCGATTCGCGCGTCGGTCCGGAAGATGCTCGACATCCTCGACGAGATAGACGAACGGCACGGGAGACTCGAAGATGACTGAGGTGAGGAGTGAACCGCACTCGGCCCTCGCCACCGGACAACTCGTCCTCACCGCGCTGTTCGTGACGGCGCTCGTGACGGCACAGCTCACGGCGGCGAAGGTGCTCCAGTTCACCATCCCGCTCGGTCTCCCGATTACGGGCGACGCGCTCGTCCTTCCGGGGGCGGCGCTGGCCTACGCGTTGACCTTCTTCGCCTCCGATTGCTACGCCGAGGTGTACGGCCGGAAGGCAGCCCAGCGGCTCGTGAACGTCGCCTTCGTCATGATATTCGTCATGCTGGCCCTCGTCTGGTCCACCATCGAAGCGCCCGCCGCCCAGTCCAGCGTGGACCCCGGAAAGTTCCGGACCGTCCTCAGCGCGAGCACGAACATCGTCGTCGGAAGCCTCTGTGCGTACGTCGTCAGCCAGAACTGGGACGTCGTCGTCTTCCACAAGATCCGCGACTTCACCGACGGCGACCACCTCTGGGCGCGCAACATCGGTTCGACGGCGAGCAGTCAGGCCATCGACACCGTCATCTTCGTCGGCGTGGCGTTCTTCGCGCTACCGCGGTTCGTCGGTATCGGGCCACAACTCCCGATGGACGTCGTCCTCTCGCTCGTCGTCGGCCAGTACGTCTTCAAACTGCTCGTCGCGCTCCTCGACACACCGTTCGTCTACGCCGTCGTCGGGTTCCTGCGGTCGCAGACGTCCGCCGGTCGAGTGCCCAGTTCGGCGGACTGAATTCGAAACTCAGTCTCGGTCCAGTCGCTGTGCGAAACCGAACTTCGGCTTCACGTCGTCGACGCGGATTTCGACCGTCTCTCCCTCCTCGGTGTTCGGAACGAACAGCGTGTACTCCTCGACTTTCGCCACGCCGTCGCCTTCGCTTCCCACGCCTTCGATGGTCACTTCGAGGGTGTCGCCGGGTCTGACGGGCGCGGTGAGGCGTTTCCGAGCGACGAGGTACACTTCGGAGGACTCGTCGCGCGAGGCGTCGGGACTCATGGTTCGGACGTATTCGAACTCCGGTTCCATGTCGTCGCGCAGGTCGTTCAAGTCCGGTCCCTGAAACACCTTGACGACGAAATCGCCGCCGGAATCGAGGAGTTCGAGCGCCGTCTCGAACGCCTGTCGGGCGAGGTACACCGAGCGGGCGTGGTCGAGGCTGTACTCGCCGGTCATGTTCGGTGCCATGTCCGAGAGGACGACGTCGGCGGACCCCGCGACGTCGATGACTTCCTGCTGGGTGTCTTCCTCCGTCATGTCGCCGCGGATGGTTTCGACGCCGTCGATGTCCTTGATTCGCTGGAGGTCCACGCCGATGACGGTCCCGCCGTCGCCGACCTCCTCGGCGGCGACTTGAAGCCAACCGCCGGGGGCGGCCCCGAGGTCCACGACGGTCTCGCCCTCGTGGAGGAGATGTGCGGATTCGTCCAACTGCTTGAGTTTGTAGGCCGCCCGCGAGCGGTAGCCTTGCTGCTTGGATTTGTTGTAGTAGTGGTCTTTACGGGCCATTCGTTGGGACACGGTAGTCTATGCGGATGTTTACGCCCTTCGTTCGGCGTCCCGGCGGTTTCGGTCGGGATCGAAAAGGCTGGTAACGGACGCTACCCGTCCCGGTACTCACACTCGGTCTGATGGCGAACGAGGTCGGATTTGTTCTTTCCACCGACGAAGACCTTCTTCTTACAGTGGTTGCAGATTCCCCATCGCGGGTCGTCTTCGTCGAGCGTGTACTCTTCAGGCCGCCACTCCTGCGACATATTTGTTCAAAGAATCTTCTATCGTAAAAAGTTTATCAATATTATGTATATTATCACGATCGGTGGAGAAAAGAAAGAAGCGGTGTGAGGGCGTCACTCGCGGACTGACCGTACGTCGCGCGCGCGAACGGGTGACTTTTTATGCCAGCCTTTCATAGCCATCAGCAACATGTTCAAGGCTATCGTGAGCGCGGATACGCTCCGGACGACGATCGATTCCGTGGGCGTTCTTGTGGATGAATCCAAAATCCACCTCGAGGAGGATGGCCTCACCATCAAGGCGGTCGACCCGGCCAACGTCGGGATGGTGGACCTTCAACTCGATGCCGAAGCGTTCGAATCCTACGAAGCGGACGGCGGCGTCCTCGGCGTCAACCTCGACCGCCTCGAAAGCATCGCGGGGATGGCGAGTTCCGACCAACTCATCGAGATGGGGTTGGACGAGGAAACGCGCAAACTCCACATCAAAATCGACGGGTTGGAGTACACCCTCGCGCTCATCGACCCCGATTCCATCCGCCAAGAACCCGACATCCCTGACCTCGACCTCTCCGCGACTATCGTCGTTGAAGGATCCGACATCAACCGAGCGGTCAAGGCCGCCGACATGGTGTCCGACCACATCGCGCTCGGCGTGAACGAGGACGACGAAGTGTTCTACGTCGAAGCCGAGGGCGACACGGACAACGTCGACCTGAAACTCGACCGCGACGACCTCATCGACCTCACGGCCGGCCCCGCACACTCCCTGTTCAGCCTCGATTACCTGAAAGATATGGACAAGGCGATTCCGAAGGACAGCGAAGTGAGCATCGACCTCGGCGAGGAGTTCCCCCTCAAGCTTCACTTCGAGATCGCGGAAGGGAAGGGCCAAGTGACGTACATGCTCGCACCGCGCATCCAGAGCGACTGACGAACGATTTTCGAATTTCGGTTCTACAAGTTTCGGTCGATGACCGCTTTCGCCGACTGCGCTTTCTCCTTCCACCCGTAGCCCGCCTCGTAGACGTGTCGTTTGCTTTCGGCCAACTCCTCGGGCGTGGATTCCTCGAACCCGCCGCGGCCCCACGTACCGCTCTTATGGAGCCATTCGACGACGTTCTCGCGCGTCTCCGGCCACGACAGGCCGACCATCTCGTACCACGCGATCATGGCGAAGACGGCGTTGTCGTGGCATCCGGGCACGCTTCCCTTCTCGTAAATCGTACTCATCGGCTCGAAACTCGGCTCGGAGACGGTTTCGCGGAACTCGTCGGCGGTGAGGAGGCGCAACGCGCCGTCGCTCTCGACGACCCGCTTTTCGTGGCGGAGTCGGTCGAGCGCCGCGACGTGGGTGGCGTCCCAGCGTCCGTGGACCGCCTCGCGGAGTTCCTCCTCGGTCAGCGAGTCGGCCGAAAGCAGGGCGATGATGTCCGTGTACGCTTTTTCGATGTCCGTCCACGGCTCGCCGTCGAACCGACAGTCCGGGCCGTGAAGGTTCGTCGTGGTTCGACAGTCGGGACACGGATATGCGAAGCGTGGCACGAAACCCGTTTCTCACGCGTCGGTAATAGGTGATTGGATTCGACCGAATCGAGGAAACGCGGCATTTCCCGCGAACCGGGGGCGGGAAATGCACCGTTACCGCCGACCGTCGCGTTTATCGGGCATCGCTCGTAACGTCGATTAATGAACTCGCTTCACGCCCGATACCCGTTCCTCGCGTCCGCACGTGAGGCGGTTCGGGACGCGAACCTCGACCTCGCGGAAGTCATCGCGGGGGAGGGCGACCGCCACCCGGCAGTCGAACGCGGCGTGGAGCGCGTGCGTCGAGCACTCCTCGACGGAACCGTGCGCGCGCCGGACGACGGCCGACGGTGGGCGACGACGGCGGAGGTGCTCTCCTATCCCATCGCCCGGATGCTGGTCTCGCTCCTCGACGCGCCGGGTGCTGTCGAAAAGTACGCCAACGCCGAGGCGACGACGGCCTACGAACGGTTCACCGCCGACTTCGAGACGCCGGACGACGGACTGAGGAGTACGCAGGGAGCGTCGCTCACGCTCGATGCGTTCCTCGCCGATTTCGACCTCGCCGGCGACATCACGACGCGCGAGGACGGGTTCGGCGTCGCCGTTTCGACCTACATCTCGCTCGTCGGTGAGTTCGGGGACGGATGGCGACTCGTCACGCGCCAACTCGAAGACGGCGTTGTGGTCGTCTCGCAGGGAGAACTACACGAACTGCTTCGAACGGCGGTGGAGACGCGCATCGCCGCGGACCTCCCGCTTTCCGTTCCCGATGAAATCGGCGAGGAACTCGCCGAAGAACTCTCGGAACTGGAATCGTCGTTCACCGACGCCGACTTCTCTCACGACATCGACACGCTGGTCCCGGAGCTGTTCCCGCCGTGCATGACGGCGCTCCTCTCGCGGGCACGCGACGCGGAGACGCTTCCCGCACACTCCGAGTTCACGCTGGTCTCGTTTCTCACCAGTATCGGACTCGACGCCGACGAAATCCTCTCGCTCTGTGAAGTCCGATCGTCGGGACGGGGGGACCGTCTCCGCGCCAGAATCGAACGACTCCGGGACGAACGGACGACGCAGTTCGCGCCGCCGAGCTGCGCGACGCTCCAAGCGTACGGCGACTGCGTGAACAAGGACCAGCGTTGTGAGACGGTGACGCATCCGCTCGTCTACTACGAGGATGCGCTGGACGAAAACGGAACCGCGACGGATTGGCGAGACCGGTAGAAATCGGGCGATCGATACGGATCGGTACGATCTGTCGGAGTCGGTTCGAACGTCAGTGTTGATTCGCCAGCCAGAAGCCGACGCCGGTCATGACGAGGACGAAGAGCGTGATGACGCCGACCATTTCGAGCGCGCCAGTGCCGGTGATCCCGCCGCTTTCGAACTGCGACCCCACGACGAACATCGCTACGATAAAGACGCCGACCGACACGACGGAGACGACGATGTCGCGGACCGTGTCGTCCTCGAGATTCATGCTCTTCGTTTTCCGGGGTTGCGTCAAAAGTTCTCCGCTTCGAAGTCGCCGTCCGAATTTCTCCGCGTTCGCGGGATGTACGCCGTTTCAGCGGGGAATCGACACCGAACGCGAACGTCACGGACGGTTCCCGAAGAGGGGGAACGTTCCCTCGACACGGAAACGAGCCATTACCGGCGTTCCGCGGGGCGAGCAACCCGAAGACTCGCGTCGACGGGTGAAAGCCTTAGGGTCGCTCGGCACGTACGGTAATACGTCGAAACCGGCGCTGAGTGGCCGGAACGAGTCGATTTTCGTCGTTCGGTTTCACGTCGGAGGAAGCACCCATGATAGACACAGCCGCTTCCGGAAAAGTATCGCTGGCTCCACTGGCGGAGACCGAGGAGATGAATCCTCGCTCGCAACGTGCCAGAGCGGAGCGCATGTCCGTCACGCCGCTCGGTGGCGGACTGTACGAAGTCGAAAGCCAGAGCGACAACACGTACTTCGTGGACCTGCTCGGCGGGCGCTGTACCTGCCCCGACCACATGATGCGGGGCGTTCGGTGTAAGCACCTCCGCCGGGTCGCCATCGAAATCAACGAGGGTCGCGCCCCGCCGCCGGGAAAGGAAGCAGTCGAGTGTGCCCGCTGTCAGTCCGTCATCTTCGTGGACGAGAAGACGGCGGCCGCGGGACCGCACTACTGTGACCACTGCGAACTCCAACCCGGCGAACCCGTCGTGGACCGCGCGACCGGCGACCTGCTGGTGGTCGTCGGAATGACGGACCACCGGGCCGACCAAGTCGAGGTTCCGGGCCGCGACTGCACCGTCGCGACGTACCCGGCGAACGAGGGCTACCCCGCGGACGACCCGGTCGTCGAAGTGCTCTACCCGATTCCGTCGGGGCTTCGACCCGAGCAGGTCGAAGCGCGGCACGTTCGGCGCTACTCGTTCCCGCGCTCGCGACTCCAGCGTCCCGAGCGTCCGGGCGACCAGTCGGAACTGACCGACTTTCGGGAAGCGGAGTAGTCGAACTACGGTATTTTATCCGTGGTTTTCGAAAGTTCGTCCTCGTCTTCCCACCTGTAGAGCCGTCCATCGCGTTCAAGCAGTTCGAAGACGCTTTCTTGCATCCAACTGTAGGGCCATTCGTCACTGTACGTCCGCTGGAGGACGTGCGTTTTCTCGAAGTAGGACTCTTCGGCGACGAACAGCCCTTGTTCGACGAGAAATCCGCTCTGGTCGTGTTCCACGACACCGACGATGTGATCCGAAAAATCCGCGAGAACACGAAATTTGAACACGCCGTTTTTCCACTCCCCACGGACATCGACCATCAGAAATGCATAGCTGTTCGGACGACGGTTGAACCTGTCTTTGACGAGTTGAAGGCGTCGAATTTCTTCCCGTCCATAACTACCGAGGACGAAATACGTTGAACCCGTTCGGACGAGAGGAGTCAGTTCGCTAATCGCGTTCGAGAGATTCTCGTAGTCTTCGAGCGACAGCGTCTCATCGTGAAGATATTCCGTTGCTTTCTCCGAAATTTCGGTGAGGGATGGGAGCGTATCGGAATCCGTGGTCATACATTTCTCGACAGATCCGGAAGTCAAATGATTTATTCATCGAATCGATTATCGAATTAGCTGTAGCGGGAATGATACCTCTTTCGGGGATACCGTCATCTCACAACCCTTTCGGTCACAATCGATTCGATTCACGCCGAAACAGTTACGTCCAACCATGAACGATACTCCTGTATGAGTATCGATACTGGGGACGCCACAATCGAGTCGGAACGGGAGACCCTCCACGCCATCACTCAGGAGACTCGGTTTACCCTTCTTCAGAACATTCTCGGCCATCCGCAACAACTCCCTTCGTTCAACGAACTAACGATGGTCAACCCCAGCAAGAGCGAGAGTACGGTTCACACCCATCTCAAAGTACTCCGCGACCACGGCATCGTTCGTGCGGTGCGCCTTCCGGCAGGGGAACGCCGCCGTGATTTACCGCATACGTTTTACGGACTCACCGACGCGGGTCGAGAATTTCTCGACCGTCACAACGTCCTCCGTGCCGAAGAAACGTTCCAAACCATCTACGAACAGATTGAGAAACCGAAGGAGTTGTTGAAATACGAAAACGCACCACGACCCGAACGAGTCCCGTAGCGTTCTCTGCTACTCCAAAATTTCCGTCGCCTCCTCCACCGAGAGGACGCCCTGTTCGACGGCGTGGAGGACGTCCGAGACGCCGTGTTTCGACCCCTCGTCGTTGTCCGCTTTCCACAAGTCGTCCATCGACTCGCCCTCATCCAGCGCGGTTTCCTTCTTCACTCGGTAGTTGCCGCCTTTCGTCTGGTGAACGTCCGCCGGGTGGAAGAAGTACCAGTCCTCCCGGTCGAACCGAACGCCGATCTTGGGCTTCGCGCCGAAGTTCTGCGAGAAGTAAACGAGGGCTTCGACTTCCTCCCCCGTGAGATAGATCGGGTCCCCCGAACTCGATTTCGCCTCGATAGCGTAGAAAACCGTCCCGTTTCCGGCCAGCACGTCCGGCAGTTCGCGCTGGGTCGCACCCCCGCTGGCGGGAGCGCGCATGACCGCGAAGCCCGCGTCGTCCAGTCTGTTGACGAGTTCGCGCTCCCGTCTGTCGCCTTTCCGATTCGCCATGTGTTCGGTCGATGGTCGGCGGGGGCGGGCAATAAAACGGCCGATAGCGCGGTGAATGTGGTTCGCGAGTTCACGTCTCGTCGGCGGTCAGAAACGCCACGGTCGCTTCTTCGGCGGCGTTGCCCGGTTCGAGCCACGGAACGTGTCCGTAGCCGTCCAGCACCACCATGTCGGCGTTCCCCATCTCACCCACGACGGGACGGCCGACCGCCGGTTTCCAGAAGTAGTCCTCGGTCCCCCAGACGAACCGCGTCGGAACTCCGGTCGGGAGGTCGTCCCGGAGGTCGAATTGAGGGGCCATTCCGCGAACCGACCCGAGCGACTCCAACAGCGTCCAGAGGCTCTCGCGCTGACCGGGCACCGCTTCGGTTCGAATCTCGGGGCCGAAGTAGCAGTCGGGGAGCGCCGAATCGTCCTCGACGTTCATCTGGCGGTTCGTCCTCCGAGCGTCCGCCACCGTCGTCGCCTCCGAGTAGTCGAACAGCCAGCGACCGACCACCGGCACGCCGAACAGTCGGAAACCGAACGGGACGCTCCGCGAGAGACCGGCGGGCGCGCCGACGAGACAGAGACGTTTTACGCGGTCCGGGTGGTCGCTGGCGAGCGCGAGCGCCTGAAATCCGCCGAGCGAATTGCCGACGACCCTCGTTTCCTCGATTCCGAGTTCGTCCAGCAGGTCCACGACGTACTCGACGCCGAACGTCCGGAGGTCCGTCTCGCGGTAATCCGTCGGCGTCGAGAGACCTCTTCCGGGGCGGTCGGGAGCGATCACGGTGAAGCGGTCGGTGAGCGCGTCGAGGAGCGGAAACCAGACGGCCGAGGTGCTGCCGAGGCCGTGCAGGAGGACGAGCGGCGGGCCGTCGCCCGCGGTCAGGTAGTGAACCCGAACCGCCGGGTTCGAGAAGTGGACGTACTCCGACTCGGCGTCGACGTCGTAGTGGTCACAGGCCATCGAGAGCGCGTCGAGATACGCCTCCTCCTCGTCGTTGCCCGGCGCGACGTGGTCGAGACTCATGGTTCCCCTGTCGGTCCGTCGAGAAGAAAACGTTTGGTCGGGCACGGCGGGGGTCCTCGAAAGCGGGTCGAAGCTTCGAACGGACCCGACTACGTTCCGTGCTGCCAGCTACCCAGGTACTCTTCCTGTTCGTCCGTGAGCGAGTCGAACTCCACGCCGTCCGCGTCGAGTTTGATCTCCGCGATTTCCTTGTCGAGTTCGTCCGGCACGTCGTGGACGCCGGCGTCGTACTGCTCGCCGTTCTCCACCATCTCGCGGACGCAGACGGACTGCACGCCGAAGCTCTGGTCCATGACCTCGACTGGGTGGCCCAGCGCGATGGGCGCGGCGAGGTTGACGAGGCGGCCTTCCGCGATGACGTTGAGTCGGCGGCCGTCCTTCATCTCGTACTCGTGGACGCCGTCGCGGGCGTCGCGTTCGGCGACCGCGAGGTCGGCGAGTTCGTTGAGGTTGACCTCCACGTCGAAGTGCCCCGCGTTGGCGAGGAGGACGCCGTCCTTCATGACCTCGAAGTGCTCTCCCGTGATGACGTCGCGGTTGCCCGTCGTCGTGATGAACACGTCGCCGACTTCGGCGGCCTCGGCCATCGGCATCACGTCGTAGCCCTCCATGTGGGCTTCAAGGGCGCGGCGCGGTTCGACTTCCGTGACGATGACGTTCGCGTTCTGGCCCGCCGCCTTCTTCGCGACGCCCTTGCCGCAGTAGCCGTAACCGCCGACGACGACGTTCTTCCCGGCCCACGAGAGGTTGGTCGTCATGGCGATGGTCGCCAAGGAGGACTCGCCGGTGCCGTGCACGTTGTCGAACAGGCGCTTCATCGGCGTGTCGTTGACGGCGAAGACGGGGTAATCGAGCGCGCCGTCCGCGTCCATCGCGCGGAGTCGGTGGACGCCGGTGGTCGTCTCCTCACACCCGCCGACGACGGTTTCGATGAGTTCGGGGTGGTCCTCGTGGATGGCCGCGACCATGTCCATCCCGTCGTCCACCGTGATGGTGGGTTCGAGGTCGATGACGGACTCGATGGCCTCGTAGTAGCCCTCGTCGTCGACGCCGCGCTTCGCGTAGCAGGTGATGTTCGGATGCTCGTCCAAGGCCGCGCTCACGTCGTCGTGGGTCGAGAGCGGGTTACATCCGGTGACGGCGACTTCCGCGCCCCCCTCGGCGAGCGTCTCCACGAGAACGGCGGTCTTCGCCTCGACGTGCATCGCCATGCCGATTCGCTGGCCGGAAAGCGGCTTGTCGGCGACGAACTCCTCCTGAATCGTCGTCATGATCGGCATGTGCTGGCGCGCCCAGTCCATCTTGCGGTGCCCCTCGACGCGAGCGGACTCCAAATCGTCCAACTGCTCGCTGATGGGCGGATAGTCTGCCATACTTTCGAAATTGGCGAGGATGTTCAAAACGGTACCGAAAACGGGGTTCGCCGTCACTCGGTCGCACGCGCGACCAGTTCGTGTGCCTTCCCCTCCGCGGTCTCACGAACCGATTCCTCGTCCAGCGTCAGCACTTCGCGGTCCTCCATGAGAACCCGCCCGTCACAAATCGTGTGTCTCACGTCGCTGCCGCGGGCAGCGTAGGCGAGATGGCTCACGAGGTCGTGGTGGGGAACGAGGTGGGCCGCGGAGAGGTCGACGACGGCGAGGTCCGCGTTCGCGCCCGCCTCGATCCGGCCGCTGTCGAACCCGAGCGCCGTGGCGCTTCCGCGGGTCGCCATCTCCACGACCGATTCGGCGGGGACGGCGCTGGCGTCGTTCGCGGCGAGTTTCCCGAGCATGGCCGCGTCCCGTATCTCGCCGAACATGTCGAGGTCGTTGTTCGACGCCGCGCCGTCCGTTCCGATTCCGACCGTGACGCCCGCATCCAACATCGCCTGCACGGGGGCCATCCCGCTGGCGAGTTTCATGTTCGAGGCAGGGCAGTGAACGACCGCGGTGCCCGTCTCCGCCAGCAACTCGATTTCGGTCGTGTTGACGTGAACGCCGTGGGCGACGAAATCGGACGAGTCGGTCATGTCCTTCTCCCGGGCGTATTCGAGCGGTCGCTTCCCCCGTTCGTCGACGATGGGGGCGACCTCGTCCCGCGTTTCGTTCGCGTGGTAGTGGAGCGGGACGCCCGCCTCGCGCGCTTCGGGGACGAACTCGTCCAGATACTCCTCGCCGACCGTGGTGAGGCTGTGGGGCATCACGGCCGTCGTGATTCGGCCGTTCGCCGCGCCGTCGAACTCCGTGGCGATATCGAGACTCGTCCTGAAGTCCTCGCGTGCGGCGTCCTCGTCCTTTCCGATCGTGACGACGCCGTGACCGATTCGAGCGCGAAGCCCGGCCTCCTCGACCGCCTCGGCGACTCGGTCCACCTCAAAGTACATGTCCGCGAAGCCCGTGGTTCCCGATTGTATCATCTCCAGCGCGCCGAGTTCGGTTCCGGCACGCACGTCCTCGGGCGTCAAAGCGGCCTCGACGGGCCACACGGACTCCCGGAGCCACGTTTCGAGCGGCTCGTCGTCCGCGTAGCCGCGAAGGAGCGTCATCGCGGCGTGACAGTGTGCGTTTACGAACCCCGGAATCACGAGGCCGTCGCTCGCGTCCAGCGTCTCGTCCGCGTCCGCGACGTCGCCGACGGAGAGAACGGTTCCGTCGTCCTGATCCACCAGCACGTCCGCGCGTTCGACGGTCATGTCCGGTCGCAGTACCCGCCCACCGGAGATTTTGAGCGTCGTCATGGGCCGAAATAGTTCGCCCCCTCGCATGACTCTGCTGGATTCAGCCGTGATACGGTACGGTGTGGCACAATTTGCAGTTTGAACCGGGAAAGCAAGAGTAATCCGTCTGGCCGACCGAAGCCGAGATAATGCGAATCGCGGTCCCTAACAAGGGCAGGTTGCACGACCCGTCGATGGAATTGCTCGAACACGCCGGGCTGCATGTCGTGGACGGTGCGGACCGCAAACTGTACGCGAGCACCGTCGACCCGAACGTGACGCTGTTGTTCGCCCGGGCCGCCGACATCCCGGAGTACGTGAGCGACGGTGCCGCCGACATCGGCATTACAGGCCTCGACCAGATGCAGGAGGCGAACCCGGGCAACGTCTCCGATATCCTCGATTTGGGGTACGGTCAGTGCCGTCTCGTGCTGGCCGCACCCGAGGAGGGAGACATCACGGAGGTGACCGACCTCGCGGGCAAAACGGTCGCCACGGAGTTCCCGAACGTCGCGAAGCAGTACTTCGCCGAAACCGAGGTGTCGCCCGAAATCGTGGAGGTGTCGGGCGCGACGGAACTCACTCCGCACGTCGATATGGCCGACGCCATCATCGACATCACGAGTACCGGGACGACGCTGAAGGTCAACCGCCTCGGCATCATCGACGAGGTGCTGTCGAGTTCGGTTCGGCTGTTCGCCCGCGAGGACATGGTCGGCGACGAGAAGGTCGAACAGGTCACGATGGCGCTCCAGTCGGTCATCTCGGCCGAGGGCAAACGCTACCTCATGATGAACGCCCCCGAGGACAAACTCGACGAGATTCGGGACGTGATGCCGGGTCTCGGCGGTCCGACGGTCATGGATATCGCGGGGAACGGCAAGGTCGCCGTCCATACCGTCGTCGACGAGCGGGACGTGTTCGAGACCATCAACGAGGTCAAGGGACTCGGTGCCAGCGGCATCCTCGTGACGGAAATCGAACGCCTCGTGGACTGACGACCGTTTCGGTGGGACGACAGAGCGACTACTTCGATACCATTTCTCACGGCGACAAAACGTATTTCACGGCGCTATCGGTAGTTTTGCAGACAGATGCCGTTTCCGAATCACCCGACGAAACACGATTCAACGCCGCTCGTCACCCCGCAACGGAGTTCGGAGTACAAGACTGAGCGGAGCGACGAGGAATTGGAGAAGCCGCCGAAAGCGGTCATCCTCGTCTACAGTCGTTCGCTGATGAAGTATCTGGTCGAAACACACGACGGGAGAGCCATCGACCACTACTTCGGGGACTGCTACGCCTTCGCCGACACGGACCACACCGTCGGCGTCGTAGGCAACTTCGGCATCGGTGCACCCACCACCGCGATGCTGATGGACGACTTGATCGCCGACGGCGTCGAAGCGTTCCTCTCCGTCGGGTTCGCGGGCAGCCTCGACGAGTCGATAGCGATGGGCGACCTCATCGTCTGCGAGGAGGCGATACGCGACGAGGGGACCTCACACCACTACGCCGAATCCGAGAAGTACGCGTTCCCCAGCGACTCGCTCACGACGGAGACGAAGCGACTGCTGGAGCGCCGCGACGACCGGTTTCACGCCGGGACTTCGTGGACCATCGACGCCATCTACCGGGAGACGGAGGCCGAGGTCCGTCGGTACGCCGAGGAGGGCGTTCTCACCGTGGAGATGGAGGCGTCGGCGGTCTTCGCCGTCGCCGACTACCGCGGCGTGGAGGCGGGGTCGATGTTCGTCATCAGCGACTACCTTGGACTCTCGGAGTGGGAACCGAGGTTCCACTTGACCGCGGAGGACATGCACCACCTCGGCGAGACGGCGAAAGAGATACTCGCGTCGTACGTGGACTGACGGTAGGAGAAAACGGGAAAGGGAACGGCCGAGTTTCGTTACGCGCCCAACTCGGCCAGCAAATGTGAAATCTGTAACCGGTCGCTCGTTCCGCGCGCCAAGTCCATGTCGATTTCCGCCGCGAGGACGACCAGTTCGGCGAGTTCGTCGCCGGAGTAGCGGTTCTGACGGAACGCATCCATGATCGCTTCGAGCACCTCCTCGCCGCTGTAGCCGTCGTCCACGAGCAGGTCGTCCAAGTCCTTGCGGGCGTCGTTGAAATCGCCCCGTTCCGCCTTGTCGAGCATGTCGTTGATACGCCCGCTGATGCCGAACTCGCGGATGACCTCGTAGTCCTCGCTGTGAACTCGGCCCTCCTGTTCGTACAGCAACTGCGCGAAGAGGATGGCCTTCCGCACGTCGCCTTTCACGTACCCGGAAATAAGCTGAACCCCACCTTCGTCGTATTCGACCTCCTCGTCGTCCAAAATCGACCGGAGGACGGTCTCGATTTCCCCGCTGGTCGGTTTGCGCATCGAGACGGGGAAACACCGCGATTTGATGGGCGGGATGAGCTTCGTCGGTTGGCGCGTGGTGATGACGAACTGCGTCGTCTCGTGGTACTGTTCCATCACGCGGCGGAGCGCCTGCTGGAAGTCCTCGCGGATGGACTCGGCGTTGTCGAGGACGATGGTCTTGTACGACCCCGACGACGGCGCGTAGCCGGCGTACTCCTTGAGGACGTGGTTTATCATCTCCCGTTTCGACCAGTTTCGCTTGTACTTCCTCTTGCCCGAGCCTCGTCGGTACTGTTTGGAAAACTCGGTCTGGCCCTGCAGGAAGTTGGAAAATCGCGGGTCGTCACGAATCTCCTTTTTCGTCCGGTCGAAGAAGTCCGCGACGTTGATCTCCACGAGGTCGTTGTCCGGGTCGTCGTGTGCCTCGCGAGCCAATGCGCGCACGGCGGCGGTTTTCCCGCTCCCCTCCGGGCCGTGAAGAACGAGATTTATCGGCTCGTTCACCGCCCGCTCCAGATAGTCGCGTACCTCCGGTTGGGGCAGGTCGGCGAGGGCGGGCGCGTGCGTTTCGGTCCACAGCGGCGACTCCATTTGGTATCGGTAGGGAGTCGTCGGACAAGAATCGGTCGGTTGCGTCGCGGCGAAAAAAGCGGCTGATGAACGCACCCGTCGAAAGAAACGACAGAGGACGTTATACGAGGTCCCCGAATGCGTCGAGAACCGAGGCGACGACGCTCGCGTTCGTCGTGTCGGTTCCGGCGCTCGTCGCGGTTCCGGCTTGGGTCGTCTCGTTTCCGGCGCTGGTCGTCGTTTCGGCCTGGGTCGTCGCAGCTCCGACCGTCGTCGTTTCAGCCTGGGTCGTCTCGTTTCCGGCGCTGGTCGTCGTTTCCGCTTGCGTCGCATTTTCGACGGTCGTCGTCTGCGATGCGGCCGTCGTGGTTCCTGCACTCGTCGTCTCTGCACTCGTCGTGGTTCCGGCTTGCGTCGTCGTCCCCGTCGTAGTCGTCGCGTTTTCACCGGCCCCCAGCGTTGTCGTCGCGTTTTCACCGGCCCCCAGCGTTATCGTCGCTAGTTGACCGAAGTTGCGGGCGTACACGCCGTGCGGGTACGTCCCGGGTGCAACACCGGTCGTGGGAATCTCGAAGGTAACGGTCGTACTCTGGTCCGCGTCCAACGTGACGTTCTGGCGCTGAACCACCGTCCCCGCCAACCGGAAGTCCACGGGTTGCGTGAGTTGCTGGCTGGTCGGGTTGGTGATGGTCGCGCTGACGGATATCGTGTCACCGACCGTCGCGTTCGACGGTGCTTCGAGGTTGCTCACCGAGAACGACGGTCCGAGGTCGCTGACGTTCTCCACGGTGGCGTTTCCGGCTTGAGTCGTGGTAGTCGTACCCTCTGCCGACGTGCCCTGCGCGGCCGTGGTTTGGGTCGTACTCGTCGACTGTGTCGTCGTTTCTGCCGCCGTCGTGGTGTTCGCACAGCCACAACCGCTCGTGGTGGTCGTTCCGGTCGCCGACGTGGTGGTCGTGGCCGCTCCACCGCCACCGACCTGCGTCGTGGTCGACGTGCCCGTCGTGGGCGCTGCTGTCGTCGTGGACGTGGTCGTCGCACCGCCACCGCTCTCGACGGTCACGTACGCCGAGTCGGCGACGATGTTGTTGTCCACCACGTACGGCAGGTCAGCGCTGCCGCCCGACGTCACGAAGTCGTACACCTGATTGTCGTTGGTGTCGAGGTGCGGCATCGCAATGAGCGTCTGGCTCTCGGTCAGCGGTTCGTTGAGCGTCACGCTGACGTTCTCGTGCGTCCCCGGTTCGAGGTATTCCGACGTTCCGACGACGCTCCCGACGACGTTGCCGTCGAGGAGGCTCGAATCGTGGATGGTGACGAAGCCACCCTCCGACAGGGTAGCTGAATCGACCGTCACCGTCTGTCCGTCACTGGTCTGGTTGTCGAACGTGACGTCCGCGTCCAGATTCGACATCGTCGGTTGTTCGGGAACACCCGGTCCTCCCGGCATGTGCGGGAGGTTGGGTAGGCTCACGTTCCGCGGTGCGTCCACGATGAACGTCGTGTTCTGAATCGTGATGTCGCGGAGTACCACGCGGACGGTATCGATGTCGTCCGTCGAAGTCGCGTTGGCCTGTTCCGCAACGTCGTTCACATCGCTCTGTGAGACGTCCGGTCCGCGTTGGACGACGTCCGACGCCGACCCGTTCTGGAGCAGCTCGGTCGTGTTGACGTGAACCGTCTCGTCTTCCAAGTCGACGCCGCTCACGACTTCGGTGCGGTCGGGTTGGGTACTGTCACCAACCACGAACGACCACTCGGCGATGGAGAGCGATTCGATACGGAACACGAACTGCTGTCCCGTCTGGTTCGTCTCGTTGCCCATCGCGGGGCCTTCCTCGCCCACCGAAATCTGCGCGTCGTCGACGACGGCTTCGCCGTTTGCGGTGTACGGTCCGTCAACGGTGCCGTTTCCGATAACGAAGTCGTAGACGCCGTTCGAATTCGTGTCCATGTGCGGCATCGCGATGAGCGTCTCCGTGTCGTTGATGGGTCGCGCGAGCGTCACGCTGACGTTCTCGTGCGTCCCCGGTTCGAGATATACGGAGTTGCCCAACACGCTGCCGACGACGTTCCCGTCGAGCAGGCTTTGGTCGTGGATGGCGACGAAGCCACCCTCTTGCATGGTCACGGACGAGATGACGAGCGTCTCGCCGTCACTTTGTTGGTCGTTTATCGTTACGTTTGCCTCCGATGTGTTCATCTGTGACACATCGTTCAGGCCCGTAACCTGCGTTTCAGATGCCGTATTCGACCCCCCTCCGCCCGACGTCGCTAGCGATGTCGCAACACCGCCGGCGAAGACGACGAGAAGGGACACGAATACAGCACTCACTGTTCTCGGGATTCGTGTCATGTCTCTCCCATTCCGCGACCGATTTGACGACGAGATAACCGATAAACGGCGTCCACCGTTCACGGGTTAAGACGCCGATTCGACGGGTTAAGTCGCTCCTTCGCGCACCGGCCCGTCCGACGACGACGAGAACAACACTCACTTTCCACACGCACCAGCGACGCTTTCGAAGGCTGTTTAATCGTCGGCCTTCGATTTGCGGGTAGATGTCGATGCGCGTTACCTTCCTCGGAACCAGTGGGGCAGTGCCGACGACGGAACGAAACCCGAGCTCTATCCTCGTCAACCGGGAAGGCGACCGCCTGCTCTTCGACGCCGGAGAGGGGACCCAGCGCCAGATGATGCGCTTTGGAACCGGGTTCACCGTCTCCGACCTCTTCATCACGCACCTTCACGGCGACCACATCCTCGGAATCCCCGGCCTGGTTCAGACGTGGGATTTCAACGACCGCGACGACCCGCTCACGATATACACGCCGCGCGGAACCGGGGAGGACGTCCACGCGCTCGTTCACGCGGCGGGCCACCAACCGTCGTTCCCCGTCCACATCACGGAGGTCGCACCCGGCGAGGTCGCGGTCCGCCGCGACGAGTACGAGGTCCGCGCCTTCCGTACGGACCACGACGCGAACTCCGTCGGCTACGCGCTGGTCGAAGACGAGCGAAAGGGTCGCTTCGACCGCGAACGGGCCGAGGAACTCGGCGTCCCCGTCGGCCCGAAGTTCCAGCAGCTCCACGGCGGGGACCCCGTCGAACTCGACGACGGTTCCGTCGTCCGCCCCGAGCAAGTCGTCGGCGAACCGCGACCCGGCCGCCGGTTCGTCTACACCGGCGACACCCGACCCACCGAGCAGGTCGTCTCGGCCGCCGAAAACGCCGACCTGCTCGTCCACGACGCGACGTTCGCCGACGACAGAAAGGACCGCGCGCAGAAGACCGCTCACTCGACCGCGAGGCAGGCCGCGAACGTCGCCCGCCGCGCCGATGCGGCCCGACTCGCCATCACACACGTCTCCTCGCGCTACGCCGGAAACGTCTCCGCGCATCTGAACGAGGCCGGCGCGGAGTTCGAGGGCGAGATCTTCGCCCCCGACGACGGCGACCTCATCGACGTTCCGTTCCCGGACGAGTAGGGCAACTCGGGCGATACTTCGAACGCCATCGCACCGTCTCAAAAAAGGCCGACTTACACCGTCAATTCTATCGAAGCTGTTCGCGGGCGGCGGCCATACCGGCCTCCAAGTCCACGTCCTCGCCGACGTCGAGGAACGCCTCGCCGATGGTTCGAACGCCGCGCAGGACCTGCTCCGACGAGAGGTTGCCCATGTTGCTCACGCGGAATATCTCGCCGCCGAGGTGGGCCTGTCCGCCGCTGATGCTCGCGCCGCGTTCGGTCACGGCGTCGAAGAAGTCGTCCGGGTTCTCCCGGACGCCGACGGGGAGCGACACCGCCGTCAGGGTGTTCGAGTACTCCGAGGCGTCGTTTCGCTCGGGGAACATCGACAGCCCCATCGCGGTGAACGCCGCTCGGAACGCGGCGGACTGTCGGCGATGGCGCGCGATGCGTTCCGGCATGCCCTCCTCCTCGATGTGGCCGACGGCCAGTGCGAGGCCACGGAACAGCGGCACAGCGCTGGTAAAGGGCGTCTGATGGGAGTCAGCCTTACGAAGGTGCCAGTCCAAATCCTCGTAGAACGGCGCGCTCTCGCCGTCGAATGCCTCCTGTGCGCGGGGCGTGGCGTACATCGCGCTCGTTCCCGGCGGGGCCGCGAGGGCCTTCTGTGCGTCCGTCACCGCGACATCGACGTTCCACTCGTCCACGAGGAACTCGTCGCCGCCGAGGGACGTCACGCCGTCCACGACGAAGTAGGCGTCGTGTTCCGCCGCGATTTCGCCGACTTCCGCGACGGGGTTCACCAGTCCCGTACTCGTCTCGTTGTGGACCATCGTCACGACTTTCGTGTCGTCCGTTACGGCCTCGGCGACGGCCTCGGGGTCTATGGAGTGACCCCACTCGGACGTGACCGGCGTCACGTCCGCGTACCGGTCGGCGATTCGCTTGAATCGCCGACCGAACTTGCCGTTCACGACGGCGACCACTTCGTCGTCTTCACCGGCGAGGTTGGCGACGGCGGCCTCCATCGCCATCGTCGCCGTCCCGTTGAAGATGAGGCTGGTACCGCCGTTCGTCGTCGGCGTTCCGTCGAGCGAAGAGCGTTCGAAGACGTAATCGAGGCCGTCTTGGGCGTCCTCGTACACCGACTCGAACTCCGCGGAGCGGTGTGACACCATCGGCTCGCTCATCACTTGTCGAACGTCGCGCGCGAGGGGTACCGGACCCGGGTTGAGTAGGAGAAAATCCTCTCGCATACTCACCCGTTCTACCTCCCCATAAATAAGCGTCGTGCGCCGCGCAAATTCCGCCACTTGTCGTCAACCGCCTGTTAGCTACCCCGACCGAATCGGGAACGTTCGAGCAAGCAACTTCGGATTCACTCGTCGCTCGGCACGTTCGGGAGAAGCCACCTGAGGAGCGCCACCGGACTTCGGGACTGCGTCCAGATCGTCCCCGGCCCTTCGAGTTCACAGAGGAGGCCGCCCCTGCCGCCCGTCGACGACTGGACGCTATCGGACCGCGTCACCTCGAACTCCACCGACCCCTCGAACGCGACGACGTGTCCGGTGTCCACGAGGTACGTCTCTCCGGGGTCGAGGCTGACGACCGACACGGCCCCGTAACTGGAGAGGAACGCGAGTCCCGCGCCCGAGAGTTCGAGGAGGAAGTCGCCGGAGCACTCCATGAACGTCTCCCCCTCGTCTAACGGCGCGTCGAAGTCGATACCGGGTTCCGCCGCGAGAAACGAACACGACTGGACGTACAGCGTCTCGTCGCGGAGTTCGTAATGAAAGATATCGCCCGGAAACGGCGGCGCGAGCCTGACCATCCCGGGGTTGTTCGTGGCAAACGTGGTCGAAAACGCCGCGTTCCCATCGGAAACGGAGCGTTCGAGCGCCGGTGTCGTATCCGAGGGAACGTCCACCGTCGCCGAATGGCTGACCAGCGACCCCGACTCGGCCCGAATCTCCTCGCCCGCGTCCAGTGTCAGTACGAGTTCGGCGAACGCTGGCTGGTTCGTGATTTCGTACTCCATGCTCGACTAAGCCACGACGCCACGACGGATAGCCCTCCCGGCCTCCTCCTCGGTTCGTGACCTGCTTTTTCGATGATGGGCTTTCGACTGGATACTGGGCCGGTTTCTGCGCTCGGGAGTCTCAAAAATCGAACTGCGAGCGACGTTCTCGTGAGCGACTGAAAGGAGCGAACGAGAACGAGCAAGCGTGGTTCGAAAATCGGAGATTTTCGTCATCGCGAAAGAGCTTTGCTCTTTCGAACGACAGCAAAAGGTTGACGAGTACGATGGGAGTCACGCGAGTGTAGCGAGGGTGACTCCATCGTGCGAGCGAGACGAGCGTAACCGAAGTCGAGCGAGCACGATGGGATTCGAATCCTGTGCTCGTCTCTCGTCTTCGGTAGCGGTAGCGGTAGTCGCTAGAGATAGAACTGCGAGCGTAAGCGAGCAGGCCAAGGAACCCCCGAAGGGGGTGACGCAGAGCTTTTCATGAACGTTTTGCCAGCGAACGAAGTGAGCGCAGCAAAAGGTTCACGAGCACGATGGGATTCGAACCCACGGCCGTCGGATTAGAAGTCCGACGCTCTATCCAGACTGAGCTACGTGCCCTCGGTACAGCATTATCGGCGAACCTTCATAAGAAGGTGGGATTCCTCCCCGCAAACACAGCCCTTAAGCACGGTTCACGAGAAAATCAAACCGATGCGAGTAATCGGAACCGTCGGCCTTCCGGGGAGCGGCAAAGGCGAGGCCGCCACCGTCGCCGAGGAGATGGACATCCCGGTCGTCACGATGGGCGACGTCATCCGCGCGGCGTGTCGCAAGCGCGGTCTCGACCCGGCGAAACACCACGGCGAAATCGCCAAGGCGCTCCGGGAGGAGAACGGCCCGGACGCCATCGCACAGGCATCTCTCCCGCAGATAGATGAGGCACTGACGGCGAGCGACACCGTCCTCGTCGACGGGATTCGGTCGGGCGTCGAAGTCGAGCGGTTCGAGGACGCCTTCGGCGACGATTTCGTGCTGGTGAGCATCGAAGCGCCGTTCGACGTTCGCGCGGACCGATTGAGCGAGCGGGGGCGCGACCACTCCGATGCCGACGAAGCGCGACTGCGAGAACGCGACGAACGGGAACTCGGGTTCGGTCTCGACCGTGCGATGGCGCGGTCCGACGCCGTCATCGACAACACCGGGACGCTCGACGGGTTTCGTCGTCGAATTCGCGCGCTCCTCGAAGCCGGAGTTTCGGGCCTTGAGAACGTAGAATCGGAGGAGAACGCATGATTTACAGCGTCGATATCCGGATTACGGCACCGGTAAACGGCACGGAGATAGCGGCGCGAATCGAGGACGCAATCGAGAACGTCTTTCCCGGTGCGGAAGTGGAATCGGACGGCGAAGAGCTCGTCGCCGAGGCCCACAGCGTCGAACACTTCTCGGAACTCCTCCATCGACAGGAAATCCTCGACACGGCGCGGGGCGAGTTCTTCTCGGGGCGGGAGGGGAACACGCTTTCGTTCGACCTGAAAAAACAGGCCGCGTTTCAGGGCGTGGTCAACTTCGCCGTCGGCAACCCGGACGAACTCGGCGAACTCCACGTTCGAATGCGGGTCGACGACCCGACCGTCAAGGAGTTCGTGGATTACGTCGCACCGCAGACAAAGGACGGAAAGCCGATAGAGGCCGACGACGAGCGGTAATCGGCTCGTTTTTCAGACCAGTAGTTGCACCACGACGAACAGGACGATGACGCCCAGCACGTCACAGGCGTTCGTCACGACCGGAATCACGACGTCGTCGGGGTCCAACTCGAACCGGTAGGCGACGTACGTGGCGACGAGCGTCACGAGTATCGCGACGAACGCCAGCACGATGCCGCTGACCAGCGAGACGAGGACGACGATGGGCAATCCGAGTTTCGTCCCGCCGATGACCCACGTCAACGTCCACGCACCGAATCCGACCACCGGGAAAATCGTGACCGCGAGGAGAATAGTGGCGACGGCGTTTCCGGTGAGCACCTCGTCTTCACGTCCGAACGAGAGCGTCCCGAGGTGAAACGCGGTGGAGAGTCGCGCGGCGAGAATGCTCCCGAGGTTACCCGCCGTTCCGATGGTCACGGGCACCAACGCGAGCAACGTCGGATACTGTAACAGGGTGCTCTCGAACGATCCGAGGACGAGTCCGCTTCCGATTTCGACCATCGTTAGCGCGAGCAACACCGGGAGCATCGCTCGCATGATGGACCGAATCGTCCAGCGCGTCGGCATCTAGCCGCCCCCGAGCGCGACGACGATTCGGACGGCGAGCAGGAGAAACGAGATGCCGAACACGTCGCCCGTCGTCGTCACGAGCGGACCGACGAGCGTGTCCGGGTTTTGCCCGCGGCGATACCCCGCAAAGACGACGAGGACGACGGCAACCGTCAGCGCTACGCCCGACAACAGTCCCGCGATGAGCGCGATCGCGAGAAGGGTCGGAAGCGGCGCGACGGAGTCCGAGAGGGCTTTGAGAATCACGAACGCGGCCACCGACGCGAACAGACTGGCGAGGATGCCGTTCGCCAGCGAGGCTACGATCGCCGCCCATACCCGTTCGTCGTCCGGAACGAACGACGGTTCGACCAGCCCCTGATGGAGGCCGGACGCGAGACGCGCGCCGAGGGACCCGTAGACGTTCCCGCGGGTAGCCAGCAGCGCGGGGACGAGAACCAACAACCCCGGAATTTGGCGGAGTTCGGCGCGCATCCCGCCGAGAACGACGCCCGCGAACAGGCCGCCGACCATGCTCGCCGCAAGCGCAGGGAGGGCCTCTCGGTATGCCTCGGCGGCGACTTCCCGGACGGTCATCTACTGCTGTGAAAGGTGGCACGGGACAAAAAAGCGGTGTGTTGCGGTTTCACTTGCGGCGAGACATCGTATCCGACGAAATCGAACGAAAAGGCGGTTATCCGAACGGGCCCATGCCGCCCATACCGCCACCGCCGCCACCGCCACCGCCCTGCATCTTCTTCATCATCCGCTCCATGTCGCCGCCCTGTCCCATCCCTTGGAATTGCTTGAGGGTCTGGGCCATCATCTTGTGCTGCTGGAGCAGTTCGCGGATTCGCTCCTCGTCCTGTCCGCTCCCGCGAGCGATGCGGCGAATCTGACTCGCGCCGATGGAACGCGGGTTTTCGAGTTCCTTGTCCGTCATCGAGTCCATGATGATCTCGAAACTCCGCATCCGGTCCTTCGTCACGTCCATCGCGTCGTCCGGCAGTTCGTCCATGATTCCGCCGCCGAACCCGGGAATCATGTCCATGACCTGGTCGAGCGGCCCCATCTTGTTCATGGCGTTCATCTGATGGCGCATGTCGGTCAGGGTGAACTGACCCTTCATCATGTCCTCGGGGTCCCAGTCCTCTTCCTCCTCCGTCTCGGACATTGCGCGTTCGACGCGCTCGGTGAGTTGTTTCAGATCGCCCATCCCGAGCAGCCGCGAGATGAAGCCATTGGGTTCGAACCGTTCCACGTCTTGGACCGTCTCACCGGACCCGAGGAAGGCGATGGACGAGTCCGTCTCGTTGACCGCCGTCAGCGCGCCGCCACCTTTCGCCGTCCCGTCGAGTTTCGTGATGACGACGCCGTCGATGCCGATGGAGGTGTCGAACTGCTGGGCTTGGTCCTTCGCACCCTGCCCGATAGCGGCGTCGAGAACGAGCAGGTTTCGGTCGGGGTCTACGACCGACTCTATCTCCTCGATTTCGTCGATGAGGTCGTCTTCGAGCGCGTGGCGGCCCGCCGTGTCCACGATGTGGATGTCGGCGTCGGCCGTCTCTTCGAGGCCCTTTCGCGCGATGTCCACCGGATCCTCGTTGTCCGGGTCGCCGTAGAAGTCGACTTCCGCGCGCGAACACATCTCCTTTGCCTGGTCGTACGCGCCGGGCCGGAAGGTGTCCGTCTGGATGACGGCGGGGCGAAGCCCCTTCTTCGAGAACCACCACGCCATCTTGGCGGCGGTGGTCGTCTTCCCCGACCCCTGCAACCCGGCGAGGAGGATGGTCTGGTTTTCGAGCGGGAGTTCCGTACTCTCGCCGACGAGGCCGACGAGTTCCTCGTAGACGATACTGAGGACGTGGTCGCGGGCCGTCGTCCCGCCCGGCGGTTCTTCCTCCAGCGCGCGCTCCTTGATGGACGAGGACAGGTCCATGACGAGACTCACGTCCACGTCGGCTTGGAGGAGGGAACGCTGAATTTCCTTCACAATTTCCTCGACATCGTCTTCGCTGACGCGTGATTTCCCACTCAGTTTGTCGAGTGAGCCGCGAAGAGAGCTGCCGAGATCATCGAGCACCATCGTTGTGCTCCCTTGGGTTCGTAGTCGTTTAAAGCCTTTTTCTAGTCCGTCGGGCGTCAATCGCTGGACCGAACCTGCCCGAACTGCTGTGGCGGCAATCGGAGTTCATCCAAGCCCGGCAGGTGTTTGATGTTGTAGATGACCTGCATGTGGTCCGTGACGGGCGCGCCGAGACAGGAGAGTCGGATCCCGCGGTCCATCATCTCGGACGAGAGGACGTGATTCGAGGGCATGCTCATCTCGCCCTCGACGACCGCCACCGCACAGTTCGCACACGCGCCGCCGCGGCAGGCAAAGGGCCACTCGTATCCCCTGTTTTCGGCCGCTTCGAGGAGCGTTTCGTTGGGACGGACGCGAAACTCCCCGAAATCTTCGTCGTCGAGTCCCACCGCAGCGGCCTTCTCGAACAGTCTGTCGTCGTCCACGCTCCATCCGTAATCGTCGATGACCTCATAGTTGAGGAACTCGACCACGGGGTACTTCGGTCTGCGGTCTCGCGCTCGCTCCTCGACGTCTTCGGTGTCGGTGGTTTCCTCGTCGTCCTCGCCACCGACGTCTCCCGCCTGAATCGCTTGATACGCGGCTCGGACCCGCTGGAACTCGCGGTGAGACCCACCGTGGTCCGGGTGGGCTTCCTTTATCCGTCGTCGGTAGGCCTCGACGACTTCCTCGTCATCCGCATCCGAATCGAGTCCGAGAACGCTGAACGGGGAGTCCACGTGTAAACGATAGGAAATGGAGCGCATAAATCCTCTTCCCCTACAGTGAGGTCCACCGCGTTACGGAGGGTCTGTCCCGGTATCGGGGCGTCAACGTTCAAGCCCACCGGCGACGAAGGGTCGCGTATGCGACTGTTCGTGAGCATCGACCTGCCCGACGACCTCGCGGAGAGCGTCGAAGGCGTTCAAGACCGGTTCCGCGACGCCGACGGCCTCTCGTTTACCGACCCGAAACAGGCCCACGTGACGCTCTCGTTCCTCGGCGAGGTGGACGAAGACCGCCTGCCCGAAATCGAGGACGCGCTCCGAGCGGCCGTCGAGGACGACATCGACTTCGGACCCTTCGAGGCGGAAATCGAGGGCGTGGGCGTGTTCCCGAATACGGAGTACATCCGGGTCCTGTGGATCGGCGTGGGGGATGGCGCGGAGGAGATGACGCTCCTCAACGATGCCGTCGAATCGCGCCTGTACGACCTCGGCTTCTCGCCCGACGAGAACGACTTCGTTCCGCACGTCACCATCGCCAGAATGCAACACGCAGGCGGGAAGGAACTGGTCCAACGGAACGTCCGCGAACTCGAACCGACGGTCGGGAAGATGGAGGTCGAGGAGGTTCGACTGACGAAAAGCGAACTCGGCGCGGACGGCCCGAGCTATTCGACCGTTGCGGCGTTCCCCCTGTGAGGCCGTTTGAAAGGAACAAGATTTTATGCGACGGCGGAAAAGTGGCAACCACTATGGGCAAGAAGTCGAAGGCCAAGAAGAAGCGACTGGCCAAGCTGGAACGGCAGAACAGCCGCATCCCTGCGTGGGTCATCATGAAGACGGACCGCGACGTAATGCGAAACCCGAAGCGCCGCAGCTGGCGGCGTAGCGACACTGACGAATAATGAGCGCAAGTGATTTCGAGGAGCGAGTCGTGACGGTTCCGCTCCGAGACGTGACGGCGGAGGCAAAGCACAAACGAGCGAACAAGGCGATGAAATTGGTGCGCGGGCATCTCGCCCAGCACTTCAAGGTGGACGAGGACGACGTGCGTCTCGACCCCTCCATCAACGAGGCTATCTGGTCGCGCGGCCAGAAGAACCCGCCGCGAAAGCTCCGTGTTCACGCCGCCCGCTTCGAAGAAGAGGGCGAATCCGTCGTCGAGGCGGAATACGAAGAGTAGAGCGGTGCTTCGTACCGCGTTCAACGGCTCGGCGTATGTCGGCGTCTTCGCACGCGTGACTGACGAGTATCTCCTCGTCCGTCCGGATTTGGACGACGAACTGGTCGACTCCCTCCGAACGGAGTTGGAAGTCGACGCCGTCGGAACGACGCTCGGTGGATCGTCCACCGTCGGCGCGCTCGTGGTGGGCAACGAAAACGGACTGCTCGTCAGCAGTCGGACCACCGACCACGAGCGCGAGCGAATCGAGGACGTCGTGGACGTTCCGCTCACGGAGTTCCCGGGGCGTATCAACGCCGCCGGAAACGTCGTCCTCGCGAACGATACCGGGGCGTACGTCCACCCGGACCTCCCTCGGGAGGCCGTGCAAGCGGTTTCGGACGGGCTCGACGTTCCGGTCGAACGCGGCACCATCGCCGGCGTTCAAACGGTCGGAACGGCCGGTGTGGCGACGAACCGCGGCGTTCTCTGCCACCCGAAAGCCACCGACTCGGAACTCGATGCCATCGAGGAAGTCCTCGGCGTCCCGGCCGACATCGGCACCATCAACTACGGTGGTCCGCTGGTCGGGTCGGGACTCCTCGCCAACGCCCACGGCTACGTGGTCGGGCAGGAGACGACCGGCCCCGAACTCGGCCGTATCGAGGACGCACTGGGCTACATCGACTGATTTTCGGCCTATCGGTTTTTCGGTCCGAGTTAGCAACATTCTTCCCGCTTGCTCACGCACGTGTGGACATGAGCACGATTACTCGCGGAACGGAGCGTGGAGCACAATGATGGGCGGCGGCAATCAGCAGATGCAGCAGATGCAACAGCAGCTCCAGCAGTTGGAAGCCGAGAAGGAAGAACTGAACGGCGAAGTCGAAGACCTTCGCGGCGAGAAGGGCGAAGTCGACGAGGCCATCGAGGCCATCGAGACGCTCGACACCGATTCCACCGTGCAAGTTCCGCTCGGCGGCGGCGCGTTCATCCGCGCGAACGTCGAGGACATCGACGAAATCGTCGTCGAACTCGGCGGCGGCTACGCCGCGGAACGCGACCAAGAGGGCGCCGTCGCCTCGCTCAAGAGCCGCAAGGACCTTCTGGACGACCAGATCGCCGACCTGCAGGAGGAGATCGGTGAGGTCGAAGCGGAAAGCGACCAGTTGGAGCAGAAGGCACAGCAGATGCAACAACAGCAGATGCAACAGCAGATGCAGCAGATGCAACAGCAGGAAGACGAGGACGAGTAACCGCGGATGTTCGACAGTCTGAAGGATAAGCTGAGCGGGTTCCGTAAGGACGTCGAAGAGACGACCGAAGAGAAGGCCGAAGAGAAGGCCGAAGAGGCCGACGAAGCCGAGGCTGACGCGGTCGAGGAGACGGCCGAAACGGAACCCGCGGAGACCGAGACGGAAACGAGAACCGAACCGGAGCCCGAATCGGCGGAGACAGCCGACGACGACTCCGAGTCGGAGGACGAAGAGTCCAGCAACGGGCGGGGCGGATTCACGCAGAAGGCGAGGTCGTTCGCCCGCGGTGAGATCATCATCGAGGAGCAGGACGTCGAAGACCCGCTCTGGGAACTCGAAATGGCGCTCCTCGAAAGCGACGTGGAGATGAGCGTCGCCGGCGAGATGCTCGAAGGCATCCGCAACGACCTCGTCGGCGCGACTCGCAAGTTCAACGCCGAAACGGGCGACGTCGTCGAGGACGCACTACGTGACTCCCTGCTGTCGGTCATCAGCGTCGGGCAGTTCGACTTCGACAAGCGCGTCGCCGAGGCCGACAAACCGCTCGTCATCATCTTCACCGGCGTCAACGGCGTCGGGAAGACGACGAGCATCGCCAAGCTATCGCGGTACTTCGAGGAGCGCGGTTACTCCTCCGTGATGGCGAACGGCGACACCTACCGTGCCGGCGCGAACCAGCAGATTCGAGAGCACGCCGACGCACTCGACACGAAACTCATCGCCCACGAACAGGGCGGCGACCCCGCCGCCGTCATCTACGACGCGGTGGAGTACGCCGACGCCCACGACATCGACATCGTGCTGGGCGACACCGCGGGTCGCCTGCACACCAGCGAGGGCCTGATGGACCAGTTGGAGAAGATAGGGCGCGTCGTGGACCCGGACATGACCCTCTTCGTTGACGAGGCCGTGGCCGGACAGGACGCGGTCCAGCGCGCGAAGGAGTTCGACGACGCCGCCGAAATCGACGGCACGATTCTGACGAAGGCCGACGCTGACTCGAAGGGCGGTGCCGCGATTTCCATCTCCCACGTCACGGGCAAACCCATCCTGTTCCTCGGAACCGGACAGGGCTACGACGACATCGAGCAGTTCGACCCCGAACGGATGGTCGAACGGCTTCTCGGCGACGAAGAAGAGGAGTAATCGACCTCGAATTTTTTCGAAACCACCATCCGAGAGTGGCGACACGACCGCTTTCGGGACGCGCGACGAGTGTGCCGAGCCAGCGGTCGGCGAGGCACACGAGTTCCGGGGAGGCATGGGGACGCCGAGGAAGGGTGGTCGTGCGGTTCCGACCACCCTTCCGCATGCGGTTGCGGTCATGGTCCCTAGCAGTTGGGGTCACAGAATCGGCGTCAAAAGCGGTCGTGACAGTCGTGAAAACACCGTCGAGTAAGCAGTAGCGGTCTCGATTTCGGAAACGGACCGTTTCGACGTGCGATTCGGAATCCCCAAGACGACGGCACTACTCCCCTCGAACGAAACCGGACGACGGAGATATCACTCGTGTACGTACTGGAACTCGGCGGACAAGACGACGAATTCGCGGCGTGCGAAGCGGCGAGCGCGGCGACCGGGGTCGAACTCCTCGCGCCCGGTATCGCGCGGGCGGCGACTGTCACGGAGCGCGTTTCCACCCTCGCGTACACCCACCGGGCGAACGAACTGGTCGGGACGACCGATGCAGACGTGGCGAGCGCGCGGGCGTTGCTTTCCGCCGCGCCGATGGACCGCGAGGGGACCGTCGCGGTGCGCGCACGGACGGTCCGCGAGACGGCCGACATCAGCACCCAGCAGGCCGAGCGCGAGTTGGGGCAGGTCCTCGTCGACCGCGGCTTCGCGGTCGATTTGGACGACCCCGACCACGAACTCCGAGCGACGTTCTCGGGGGGCGTCTGCGCGCTGGGATGGACCGCAGTCGAGAGCGTGCGCGACTACGGAACGCGCCGGCCGACCGACCGGCCGTTCTTCCAACCGGGGAGCATGGACCCGCTCCTCGCCCGCGCGCTGGTGAACATCGCGGGAGCGAGGGAGGGAACGACGGTTCTCGACCCGATGTGCGGGACGGGCGGCGTCCTCATCGAGGCGGCGCTGGTCGGTGCCCGACCGCTCGGGGCCGACGCACAGGACAAGATGGTTCGCGGCGCGGCGAGGAACCTCGCTCGCTACGCACCGGACGCCGACGCGGCCACGGTTCGCGGCGACGCGACCCACCTGCCGCTCGCGGACGACACCATCGACGGCGTGGTGTTCGACGCGCCCTACGGCCGCCAGTCGAAGATAGCCAACCTCGACCTCGACGACCTCGTTTCGGGTGCGCTCGCGGAGGCGCACCGGGTCGCCTCCCGCGCCGTCGTCGTCGGCGACCGCTCGTGGGCGGGTGAAGCGAGGAACGCGGGATGGAACGTCGAAGACGAGTTCGAGCGTCGCGTTCATCGGTCGCTGACGCGGTACGTGGTAGTGTTGTCAGACTGATAGACTGAGGAATCGAGTCATCGAGAGGGTCTTTTATATATCGTTGGGCGGGAACACCCACCCATGAAGCAGTACCTCGGACTCGTCGAGGACGTCCTCCGGGACGGGACGTACAAGCCCAATCGAACCGGCGTGGACACGATTTCGACCTTCAGCCAGCACTACGAGGTGGACCTGCGCGAGGGGTTCCCGCTCCTGACCACGAAGCGGATGGACGGGTTTCGCTGGGACTCGATGCTCCACGAACTCCTCTGGTATCTCTCCGGCGAGGAACACGTCCGCAACCTCCGCGAAAAGACCGGCATCTGGGACGAGTGGGCCGACGAGGACGGCACCCTCGACACGGCCTACGGTCGATTCTGGCGACGATTCCCGGTTCCCAAGGAGGGGCTTCCGGGCGAATCGTGGCCCGAAGCGGACCACCGCTGGATGAACGAGGACGGAACGTTCGACCAGATCCGATACGTCATCGACGGCCTGAACGAGAACCCGAACTCCCGCCGGTTCGTCGTCTCGGCGTGGCATCCCGCGAACGCGACCGTTTCGACGCTCCCGCCGTGTCACTACACGTTCGTCGTCAACGTGCAGGGCGACACCCTCAACCTCCATCTCACCCAGCGCTCGGGCGACGTGGCGCTCGGAATCCCGTTCAACATCGCGGCCTACGCCCTCATGGCAACTGTACTCGCCCGACAAACCGGATTTGAGGTCGGCAAATTCGCCCACACCATCGTGGACGCACACGTCTACTGCGGCGAGGGCGAGCGCGGCGAGTGGTACCGCGACAACCTCGAAGAACTCCGGACGCGCCTCGCCGGCGTCACCCAAAAGTCCGAGTACGAGGAGGTCCGCGAATGGCTCGAATCCGAAGCACCCGAGGAGGAGACGGAGGCGATGGACCACGTTCCGGGCCTGCTGACCCAACTCTCGCGGACCCCCAAATCCCGTCCAGAAATCGAGATTACGGCGGATTCCATCGACGAGTTGACCTACGACGACATCACGCTCCGGGAGTACGACGCCCATCCCGGCATCAAATTCAGCGTGGCCGAATGACCCGCTTCGTCTGCATCGCGGCGGTCGCCGAAAACGGCGTCATCGGCCGCGACGGCGGCATGCCGTGGCACTACTCGGAGGACATGCGCCACTTCAAGGAGACCACGATGGGCCATCCGGTCATCATGGGTCGGACGACCTACGAGAGCATCGCGGGGCGACTGGACGGGCCGCTGCCGGGCCGGACGAACGTCGTGTTGAGTCGGTCGAACCCCGACCTGCCCGACGAAGTCGTCCTCGTCCACAGCGTCGAGGAAGCGATGACCGAGGTCGAAAAACTGGACGACGTCGCGTTCGTCACCGGCGGCGCGACGGTGTACGAGCAGTTCCTTCCGCACGCCGACGAACTGTTGCTCACCGAGATTCACGAGGCGTACGACGGCGACACCCGCTTTCCAGAATGGAACGGAGAAGAGTGGCACGAAGTCGAACGCGACGAGCGCGGCGAGTTCGATTTCGTTCGCTACGAGCGGTGAGGAATCGCCGCACGAAGTTTTTTGTCGATCTGAAACCGCACGACGAGGAACGCGAACAGCATTCCAGCGGCCCATTTGGCGAGCGTCGGATCGGGCGCTCGAACGCCCTCGGTGCCGGTGAGGATGCCGAGAACCGAGATTCCGAGGACGGTGAGCAGGCCGAACAGCGCGACGCGTTTCGGTTTTTCCGGACGACAGTACAGACAGAGGCAGGTCATCAGAATCGTCGCTCCGAGCGAGAGGTCGTACAGCGAACTACCGTATCCACGTCCGGATTCGATGAAGAGTAGCGGGGTGAACACCGCACCGGCACCGACGTAATACCAGAAGAGGTCGGCGAATTTCCCCATCTCATCGGCGAACTCCCCCATCTACGCCCCGCTCCGTCGGAGTCGCAAGCGTGGCTTCGCCCACACGACCGCCGCGCCGACGAGAAGGGCGACGACCCACGCGCCGAGTAGCGTCGGTTGGTTTTCCGTGATGTCTGCGGCTCCGAGAACCCACCAGAGAGCGTAGGTTGCCAGCCAACTGACGATGGAGAACAGCCAAACTTGTCCGTACGACACCGGGAGCTTCCGGAGCGCGACGAGCACGCCGACGACGAATCCGGGCACGTACAACAGCAGGCCGTTCAGCCACCCGTATCCGTGGGGGAGGAAGGTCCAGAGGAAAGAGAACGGAAACGTTACCATCAGCACGCTCCCGACGACGATGCCGACCTGTTCGAAACGGCGGGGGAGGTCCATACCGTTTGGAAGGAAGTTCGAAGATAAATGCTTTCTCGGGGGGTCACTGCGGCGACGGCGGCCCGATTGAGATGAGATAGAAGAGCCCGCCGATGACGATGCCGCCAAGCATGGTGACGACGACGTGGATGAAGGTGACGAACCCGGCGGTGCGCCACTTCAGGCGGAAGACGACGTGGAAGAGCGAGAGGTCCAGCGCGAGGGCGATGAGGATCACGAGCGGCGGGAAGTACTGTTGGAGGAGAAACGGCAGGGCGGCTATCGGCGGGCCGATGACGAGGGCGCGCCTGAACGGGACGCTCCCGAGGACGTTTCGCGCGGCGATGAACCCCGTCACCGAGAGGAACCCCGCCAGCAGGAGGTACGTTCCGACGAGCGGCGTCAAGTCACCCAGCAGTGCCATACCCGTGGTTCGGGAGCGAATCGGCTTGTGTATGGCGATGTTACTCCGGGGTCGAAAACCGCGAAAGGAAAGAGAGGAGACGTTATTCCAGCAGACCGAGTTCTTCGAGGCGGTCGGTGATTTTATCGACGGCCTGTTCGGCGTCCTCGGGCTTCTTGCCGCCGGTGATGACGAGTTTGCCGGAGCCGAACAGAAGGGCGACGACTTCGGGTTCATCGAGACGATAAACGAGGCCGGGGAACTGCTCGGGTTCGTACTCGATGTTCTCCAGACCGAGACCGATGGCGATGGCGTTGAGGTTCAGGTTGCGTCCGAGGTCCGCGCTCGTGACGATGTTCTGGACGACGATTTCGGGGTCGTCGTTGACCTGAATGTTGAGTTCGCGAAGCTTGTCGAAGACGATTTCGAGACTCTCGTGTACGTCCGCGGTGCTCTTCGCGCCGGTACAGACGATTTTGCCGGAGCGGAAGATGAGTGCGGCCGATTTGGGATTCTGGGTACGGTAGACGAGACCGGGGAACTGCTCGGGGTCGTAATCCGCGCCCTCCAAGTCCATAGCGACACTTTGAAGGTCGAGTTCCTGCCCGATGCCCGTCGAGGCGACCACGTTTTCAATGTTGATGGTTTCCTTGGGGTCGGTCATAGCGCGACTTAAATGACGTATTTAAGGTTTATAAAGGTTGGTAGTCCAGACTGACACGACGAAATGCCCCTTTATCACCGGTCGACGAACGAAACCCTGATGTAGAAGCTTCTTCGGGCGGTTTTTGGATATTTCGAAACGAATGGGCTCGACGAGTCACGTGCGCAGACCTTAACAGTGCGCCGCTCCAATCGGCGGGTAATGACCGACGAGCGAAGTCACAAGTTCTCCGAGGGAGAAGGCTTCGGCGACCCGTACGACGAGTTCGACCTAGACCCGCCCGAACTCGAAGTGAACCCGGACGAGGTGGACCCGGTCGACTCCCGCGTCGTCACCGACCTCCTCGACCAGCAGGCGATTCCGCGGGACAGGGTGTCCGTCGCCGACCTCATGGAAGTCGGCTTGAGCTACATGCAGATCAACCGCTTCGAACAGGCGACCGAGACGTTCGAGCGGGCGGCCCGATTCGCCGACGAGGATACCCTCGACGCACAGGAAGCGTGGACCAACAAGGGCGTCGCCCACGCCGAACTCGAAGAGTGGGACGCGGCCATCGGCGCGTACCGCGAAGCGCTCCACATCGACGACGACAGCGAACACGCAGCGACGGCGGAGACGAACCTCGCCTACGCGCTCTGGGAGTCCGGGCGAACCGAACAGGCGCTCGAACACTCCGAGCGCGCCGTCGAAATCGATCAGCGGTTCCCGCAGGCGTGGTTCAACCGCGGATTCTTCCTCCTCGAACGCGGCCTCGTTGAGGACGCCGTGAACTGCTTCGACAACGCGATCCGCCTCGGCTTCCGGAACGCACAGGTCATCGAGGAGAAGGCCCGCGCGTTGGAGGAACTGGGCGAGGACGAAGAGGCGGAGAAGTTGGCCGAAGAAGCAGAAGAGATGCGTCGGGAGGCGGAGGAAGAACTGATTCAGGAATGATACTCAAGGAGCGCGACACCGGAGAGGGTCTGTTGGTCGCGGTCTGTGACACCGACGTACTCGGGGAGACGTTCGAGACGGACGAGTTGACGTTCACCGTCACCGAGGAGTTCTACGGCGGCGACGAGGTCGACGAGGACGAAATCGTCAACAGTCTCAACCGTGCGGACGTGGCGAACATCGTCGGTGCCGACGCCGTGGCGCTGGCAGTCGACGCCGGGTTCGTGGACGAGGCGAACGTCCTCGAACTGGATTCGACCCGGCACGCACAGTTCTTGCGGATGTGATTTTGCGAACGTGCGCCCGCGGGCGGAGCATTCACGGACGGTTCGGGGCGGTGAGATGGTACAGCAGTTCGTACTCACCGACGTTTCGTTCGTCTTCGAGCGTCTCCGCCATCACCTTCTTGTGTTTCCTGTCGATTTCGTGGGTCGAATCCGTATAGGCATCGTATGCTTTGTGCGCGTCCTCGGACTCCATGTAGTACACCAGAAAATCACCGTTGTCGGTTCGCTCAATGAAGGCGGACTCGCTGTACATCCCCTCGTTCTCGTACGTCTCGATGGCTTCGTCCTCACGTCGACGGATTTCGGCCATCCACTCCTTCAGTTGTTCCGTCTTTCCCGGTTTTATCTTTCGTTTCGTCAACACGACGTCGGACATAACCGAACGGTAGTAAACCGGACAGTTATAGGTACTGAATTGACAGAATCGGCAGTTGGATAACGATTTCACTAATCGAGATACGCCGGGACGTTCACCGCGACCAGACACAGCACCGACCCGACTATCGTTCCGATAGCAACTGACAGCAGTCCGGTGTGGAAAGCGACGGAGACGAACGCGTGAAAGACGCCGACGAACGCGAGGGCGAGAAAGATCATGCTCGCGCCGAGTCGTCGTTTGGAGACCATACGAAAAACGAGGGGCCAAAGGTCCTTAATCCGCATCGCCCCGGACGTAACCGATTTCGGTTTCGGTTCTCCCAGACCGAAGAAGTGTTCCCACTCGAAACCCAATTCGTACACAATGGAGCCACAACAATCCGATGCGCTGGACGTGGCGCGTATCCGCGAGGAGTTCCCCATCCTCCAGCGGGAGTTCAACGGGAATCAAGTGGTGTACCTCGATAACGCGGCGACCACGCAGACGCCGGAAGCCGTCATCGAGAGCATCAGCGACTACTACCGGAACTACAACGCGAACGTCCACCGCGGCATCCACCAGTTGAGTCAGGAGGCCTCCATCGCCTACGAGGAGGCTCACGACAAACTCGCCGAGTTCATCGGCGCGAACGGACGCGAGGAGATGGTGTTCACGAAGAACACGACCGAAGCCGAGAACCTCGTCGCCTACGCGTGGGGACTCAACGAACTCGGCCCCGGCGACGAAGTCGTCCTCTCGGAGATGGAACATCACGCGTCGCTCGTGACGTGGCAGCAACTCGGGAAGAAGACCGGCGCGGACGTGAAGTACATCCCCGTGACCGAGGACGGCTACCTCGACATGGAGGCCGCAGAAGAGATGATCACGGACGATACGAAGATGGTCAGCGTCGTCCACGTCTCGAACACGCTCGGGACGGCGAACCCCGTCGGCGAACTCGCCGACATCGCACACGACCACGACGCCTACATCTTCGTGGACGGCGCACAGGCCGTCCCGAACCGGCCGGTGGACGTGCAGTCCATCGACGCCGACTTCTACGCCTTCTCGGGTCACAAGATGGTCGGCCCGACCGGCATCGGCGGCCTGTACGGCAAGGAACACATCCTCGAAGAGATGGAACCGTACCTCTTCGGCGGCGACATGATTCGGAAGGTCACCTACGACGACTCGACGTGGGAGGACCTGCCGTGGAAGTTCGAGGCCGGAACGCCGAACATCGCACAGGGAGTCGGACTCGCGGCCGCCGTGGACTATCTGGAGGATATCGGCATGGAGCGCGTGCAGCGCCACGAGGAGCGACTCGCCGAGTACGCCTACGACCGCCTGACCGAGGAGGGCGACGTGGAGATCTACGGCCCGCCGGGCGACGACCGCGGCGGACTCGTCTCGTTCAACGTGGACGGCGTCCACGCCCACGACCTCTCCAGCATCCTCAACGACCACGCCGTGGCCATCCGCGCGGGCGACCACTGTACGCAACCGCTCCACGACAAACTCGGCATCGCGGCCTCCGCGCGGGCCTCCTTCTACATCTACAACACGCGCGAGGAAATCGACAAACTCGTCGACGCCGTGGACGACGCCCGGCAGTTGTTCGCCCAGTAAGCGTCGGTTTCGTTTTCGAGGAGTTTGGAGTCGATCGTCGAATCCTTCGATAGGATAGGTCTATGACCGATGGTGACGGTAGTTCTATGTGGGGGAATGAATGAGCCAATCACGCGTTTCTCAGCTTGCTGTGCCGGTAAATCAGAACGATCACGTCGACGGGGATGATGGTGCACCCGTCACACTCGTCGAATACGGTGATTACGAATGCTCGTACTGTGAAGGCGCACATCAGGCGGTGAAAGAACTGCGACGAACGATGGACGACCAAGTGCGGTTCGTCTTTCGGCATTTCCCGCTTTCACAGCTGCATCCGCGTGCGGAAGAGGCGGCAGAAGCGGCGGAAGCGGCGGCGGCACAGGGGAAATTTTGGGAGATGCACGACCTGCTCTTCGAGCATCCGAGCGAGATAACGGGGACCGAGCTACGGGATAACGCCGCGGCTCTCGACCTCGACCTCGCTCGGTTCGACGACGAACTCGAACGACACGTCTACCGTGACCGAGTTCACGACGACATCGTCTCGGGCGCTCAGAGCGGCGTTATCGGGACACCCACGTTCTTCATCAACGGGGAACGCTACGACGAGCAGTGGGACGTCACTCCCCTTCGAGCGGAACTCGAAGACGCGATGTGATCCCGTCAGTGGGAATCGAAAGCGACGACTACATGGCATCGTCGCTACCAGTAGCGGTAGGGACAAACATGGCGGAAACCCTTCCGGAGGCGGTCCGACCCCGGGCGAAATCCTACTTCGAAAACGTCGCACCTGCACACGACTGGCATCACGTCCAGCGGGTGGCCGCCCTCGCCGAAACGCTCGCCGAGGAGTACGACCCCGACGAGCGAATCCTGTTTTCCGCGGTGTGGTTGCACGATGTCGGCCGCGGACGCGAGGACCGCGGCGAAATCGACGACCATTCCGAGTGGGGCGCGGAGGAAGCGGCCCGCCTCCTCGGCGGGAGCGGGTTCGACGTGACGGATGCGGAAATCGGCGCAGTCCAGCACTGCATCCGGGCGCATCGGTTCTCGAACGACGTGGACGCCGAGACGCTGGAAGCGAAACTGCTCTCCGACGCCGACAACCTCGACGCGCTCGGTGCGGTCGGAATCGGTCGCGTCTTCTGCTACGGTGCGGAACGCGGCCAACCCATGCACGACCCCGCCGTACCGATCGACGCCGACGAGACGCGGGCGGGTGCGACGTCGGTGAACCACTTCCACAAGAAGATACTCCGACTCCCGGAACGGATGTACACCGACGCGGGACGACGGTTGGCCGAGGAGCGCCGGGAGTTCGTCGAGACGTTCATCGAGCAGTTCGAAGGCGAGGCCGCGGGCGACCGCTGAGGCGGCCACTGACGTGCTGAGGCGGCCGACGGTGGGTATGGAGACGAACGTGTGGTATCGGGAGACGGACACGAGTTGAAAGCTATTTCACACGTCCCGTCCATCACCGGGCATGGACGCGGACGAACGGGATTTGTCCCCCGAAGACGCCTTCTCCCTCCTCGGCAACGACACGCGAATCGATATCATACAAGCCCTGTGGGACGCGGACGACCCGCTTTCGTTCTCGGAACTGCACGACCGAGTGGGGATTCGAGACAGCGGGCAGTTCAACTACCATCTGAACAAACTGGTCGGCCTGTTCGTCCGGGGAAAGGAAGGAAAGTACGAACTCACCTACGCGGGGTTCCGAATCATGGGCGCGATTTTCTCGGGGACCTACACCCAACGCGCCGAAGCCGAGACGTTCGAACTCGACGCGTACTGTCCTGACTGCGGAACGGAACTCATCGCGGAGTACGAAGAGGAGACGGTTACGGTTCGCTGTGAGACGTGCGAGCGCAACCGCTCGACGTTCGGGTTGCCGCCGGGCGCGTTCGAGGGACGCGACGAGTCGGAGCTACGGCGAACGTTCGAGCGGTGGCTCCGCAACGTGTTTTCGCTGATGGCGGACGGCGTCTGTCTGAACTGCTCGGGGAAAACGGTCGGGTCGCTCGTCACCGAATCCGAGTACTTCGACGAAAAACAGGAGGTGGGCATCGAGTTTCGCTGTGAGCGCTGCGGGGATTATGCGACCGGCAACGTCGGAACGTACCTCCTGCAACATCCGGCGATCATCGCGTTCCACTACGACCACGGCATCGATCTCACGAAAGACCCCGTGTGGGAACTCGAATGGCCCCGACCGGAGAACGCCACGATACTCTCCGAAGAGCCACTGGTGGCGGCGTGTACGGTTACGCTCGACGGCGACGAACTCACGCTAACGGTCGACGAGGAACTGGCAGTCAGTGTCGAATGACTAATCGCCAACAGAACCGGATTTCGGTCGTTTTTACAACAGAAATGTAGTTCTGGAATCATATATTTGGCTCCCACTCCTGTCTCGTTTCATGCGCTCTCTATTCGGGAATCGGACGTTCCGTCGCCTGTTTATCGGTCGGTTGATAACGAATGCGGGGGACAGCGCGTACGCCGTCGCGGCGATGTGGCTCGCCTTCGAACTCGGCGGGTCGTCGTTTTACACGGGTCTCGCGGGGTTTCTCACCATGCTTCCGCAGACGCTCCAGTTCCTCGCCGGGCCGTTGGTCGACCGCTGGCAACTCCGGCGGATTCTGGTCGTCACGCAAGTCGCGGAAGGTCTCCTCGTCCTCTGCGTTCCCGCCGCGTACGTGATGGGGTGGCTCTCCGTCTGGGTCGTCCTCGTCGTGATGCCCCTGCTCTCGCTCATCAACCAGTTCGTCTACCCAGCACAGCAGGCCGCCCTCCCCCGCGTCGTCGAGAAAGACGACCTCGTGGAGGCCAACTCGGCGTTCTCGTTCGCCTATCAAGGCGTCGATTTCGCCTTCACCGCGCTCGGCGGCATCGTCGTCGCGCTGGTCGGCGCGATCGCGCTCTACGTCCTCGATTCCGTGACCTTCCTCGCCGCGACGCTGGTCTTCCTCGGCGTTCGAATCCCGCCTGCCGAGTCCGAATCCGAATCCGAATCTGAATCTGAATCTGAATTCGAGTCCGAGTTCGACACGGAGACAGAGTCAGATACAGAGTCCGATGCCGGCCAAACCGACGGTCTCAGCGCCGCCATCGGGGAGTATCGCACCCAACTCCGCGACGGAATCGGGTACGTCCGCGGGTCGGTCCTCGTCTGGGTCCTCGCCGGGAGCCTCGTCGTCAACGCCACCATCGGCAGCACCCTCGCGGTGTTGCCCGCCTACGCACAGGCCAACGGCGGGTCGGACGCGTACGGGTTCCTCCTCGCCACGGTGGTCGGCGGGATGCTCGTCGGGTCGCTCGCCGCGACGCCGCTCAAGCGGTTTTCGCTCGCCAAACTGAGCATCGGCGGGTTCGTCTTCAGCGGCATCACGTGGCTCGCCGCGGTCCTCATCGGTTGGTTTTCGGCCACGATGGCCCTGTTTTTCCTCGCGTGGATTCCGGTCGGCGCGACGAACGTCATCTTCGCGGCGATGATACAGTCCGTCGTCCCCGAAGAACTCATGGGCCGCGTCTCTTCGGTCCTGTCGAGTGCGTCCGTGGGAGCGATGCCGCTCGGGTCCCTCCTCGGCGGCATCGGCGGAGACGCCCTCGGAACGATGCCGGTCATGACGACTGCGGGGTTCGGATTCCTCTGCATCGCGTTCTGTTGGCTCGCACACCCGTTGCTCCGGAACATCGCGAAGGCCGACGAGTTAGACGCCGAGAAGCACGGTCTCACGACGGCGACAGGGGCCGAATCGTCGGAATCCTTTTAGGTGACTCTCTCCTATTCGGATTCAACTATGAGCATGGGTTCGGACATGTACCGGCAGCAGATTCTCGACCACTATCGGAACCCGCGAAACTACGGGGAGTTGGCCGACGCCCAGTTCAGCCACGAGGGGGTCAATCCGTCCTGTGGCGACGAACTGGAGTTCGACGTTTCCCTCGAAGACGACGGCGAAACCATCGAACGCGTCGCGTTCCGCGGCGACGGTTGTGCCATCAGCCAAGCCAGCGCCAGCATGCTCTCACAGAAGCTTCCCGGCATGACGCTCGACGAGGTGGAGGCGATGGACCGCGACGACGTTATCGACATGCTCGGCGTCGAAATCAGCCCGATGCGTGTCAAGTGCGCCGTGCTGGCCGAGAAGGTCGTGCAGGACGGAGCGGAGATTTACGAGGGCGAGAAGGACGACGGACAGACGACGACCGAATAACCGGCCACGTCCGTCGGTGGGGACGACTTATTTCGATCCGTTCGAATCCGATTTTCCGTGCCGATACCGAAACGAGCAGTCACAACGGGGATACGAATCGGAATTCCCGCGACCATCTCGAAGATTTATATAACCAGTCGGACTCATCACGAACGAGTGAAAACACGTCCCGTTTCCGCTCAGGAGTTCTAACGGATGACAAACGACGAAATCACGGTCGAACAGTTGCGAGAATCAGCCGAACTGCGAATGGTATGGCCCGGCCTCGTCGCCCTGTCGCTTTTCCTTCCGTGGGTCAGCGTTTCCGGACTGTTCAGCGCACAGGTCACGGGTATGAAGATGGATTTGGGTATCGTCATGTTCGTTCTCGCCGTCGGAATCGCGATTTCGACCCCGTTTCTGGAGAAACGACAGGAGCGATTGGTGTGGTTGATCGGCGGAATCCTCCTCCTCTTGCTCGTCCTCGGGACGACGGCGAACATCTACGATTCCATCGACCAGTACGATACCCGGATGCAGGGCAACATATTCCAAGACGCGGTGTCGATAGATTTCGCGTACGGTGCCTACATCGCCATCGTCGGGTCGCTTGCGGCAGTCGTCGTCGGCTACCGTATGGACGGGTCCGAAACGGGAACGGAAACGGTATCGGAGGAATCCATCGACGAGGAGGATCCACGGGAAGTAGTCGAATCGGGGACCGGTACCCGATCGGAAGAGCAGATGCGGTAGACGCTGTCCGGATTTTGAAGAGCGAAATCGAAGGAGAATAAAAGTCGCGGTCGGATGACGGTACGGCCGTCTATTCCGGCTTCAGACCGCCGTCCTGAACGCGCATGACCGCTTCGCCGTCCGCGAGGTTCGGCGCGTCCACGAGTCGAACGATACGCTTGTCACCCTTCGATTTGCGGAGGTACATGCGGAACGTCGACTTGTGTCCGAGGATGTTCCCACCGATGGGTTGAGTCGGGTCGCCGAAGAACGAGTCGGGGTTGGACGAAACCTGATTCGTCACCACGACTGCGGTGTTGTACAGGTTGCCGACCTTGTCGATGTCGTGCAGGTGCTTGTTGAGTTTCTGCTGGCGAGTGGCGAGCTGTCCACGGCCGACGTACTCGGCGCGGAAGTGGGCCGTGAGGCTGTCGATACAGACCAGTCGGACGGGCCAGTCGCCGTCCTCGTGTTCGCCCGCGAGTTCCTGTGCCTTCTCCGCGAGGAGCATCTGGTGGTTGGAGTTGAACGCCTTCGCCACGTGAATCTTTTCCAGTATGTCGGCAATGAGTTCGTCCATCGCCTCGTCGTCGTCCGGCGAGCCCTCGATTTCGCGGTCGTCCATCGTGGCCTGAATGGCCTCGTCCGGCAGGCCGCGAACCATGTCGTCGATACGCTCAGGACGGAACGTGTCTTCGGAGTCGATGAAGATGACGCTGCCGTGCAGGCCGCCCTGCTCGGACGGCAACTGGACGTTCACGGAAAGCTGGTGGGTGATCTGGGACTTCCCCGAGCCGAACTCACCGTACACTTCGGTGATGGACTGCGTCTCGACGCCGCCGCCGAGGAGTTCGTCCACCTCGTCGATCTGCCAGCTGAGCTTGCCGATTCGCTCACGTCGTTCGAGCACCTGAGAGCCGGTTTCGAACCCGCCGATATCGGCTTCCTTTCGGGCGGCCTGAATGATGTCGGCGGACGTGCTCTCGCCGACGTCGGCGGTGTTGCTGAGTTCGCCGGGACTCGCGACGGCGAGGCTCTGATAGGAATCGAATCCCGCTTCGTTGAGTTTCTCTGCCGTTGCTGGACCGACGCCGGGGAGTGCTTCGAGGTCTACGTCTGCCATTGTACTCCTGTCTTGTTCCCCTCATCATATAAACCCCCGTTAACAGCAGAGTGAAAGTGAAAATGGAGGGCGGAATCGGGGTTCACGAATCGGAAGGAAAGCCTTTAGATACGAAGAAGAGTCGGCGTGCGAACTACTCCCACGGGTGCTCGTGGGAGGAGTCAGGCCAGAGCGGATACCAGTACTGTTCGTCGGATTCGATTTCGAGTTCCCCGTCCATGTTGCTCCGGAGTTTGAACTCGGCGGCGGAGTCGCGCTCGTGGCCGCGCTGCGGTGCGAACGGGTAGTACGCCCCGCGGCGAAACGAGTACAGCCAATAGACGTAGTTCCCGTCGCGTTCGAACCCGAATATCGCGGCGAGGAGGCGCGACCCGTAGCCCTCCTCGACGAACGTGTCCGCCGCGAAGTGGACGCTCGTCACGAGGTCCTCCGGGTCGTCGTCTTCGAGGACGAACCACGAGTAGCCGTGACTGTCCACGTGCGCGGTCGCCTCGGTTCCGGTCTCCTCCTTTCCCGCGTCGAGGATGGCGTGTACTTCGTCGACCGCGGCCTGAAAGTCGGTGCTATCGACCTCGGAGAAACACAGGGCTGCCTGCCCGACCGACTCGTAGCCGAGGTCAGCTTCCATGGTGACGTAGGCCGTACTCATCCCGAAGAGGTCCTCCGGGTCGGCCGCACGTCCCGCGTCCGTCTCGGCACGGATGCCGAGCACCTCACGGATGCCGTCGAATAATCCCATACCGAGGTGTACGGAGTCGGAGCGGAAAAAGGGAAGCGATGTTTATGTGGCAGTTAATAAAGAGTATTCCAGCCGTCCGTAAAACCGATGGGAACGCATTCCCGGCGCCGGTTTCTCGAACTGGCAGGTGTCGGCACGGCCGTCGCGCTCGCGGGGTGCTCGAACATGCCCGCCGAGAGCGAGGGCACTGCCACCACGACGGAAACCACGACGTCGACAGCGACGACCGAGACCGACGACGAAACCACGGGGACGGAAGAACCCACGGAGACCACGATGAGTTCAGTATTTCACTTCAGTGAAGGGGACGAGTATCAGAAACACGCGGTGGCGAACGTCGCCAACCTGTTGAACGACGACTCGACGGACACGGAAACCATCGCGCTCGTCGCGAACGGCGTGGGCGTCAAACTCCTCACGACCGACTCCACCGAGGCGGAGAAGGTGAAATCGCTCGCGGAGAAGGGCGTGACGTTCAAGGCATGTCACAACAGCATGAACAAGCTCAACTACGCGAAATCGGACCTCCTCTCCGGCGTCGAAGTCGTCCCCGCGGGCGTCGGTGAACTCACGAAGCTACAGGCGAAAAAAGGATACGCCTACATCAAGACGCCGTAGCGTCGATCGTAGCGTCAGTACGACTCCATCTCGCGTTCCATGTCGCGGAGTCGCTCGACCCGCGCTTCGGTGCTCGGGTGCGTGCTGAACAGTTTGCTGATGAACCCGGCCTTCGCGGGGATGATGAAGAACGCGTTCATCTCCGACTGCTCGCGCAGGTCCTCCTTCGGAACCCTGTCCATCCCGCCGTCGATGGTCAGCAGGGCCGACGCGAGCGCGGACGGCTTGCCCGTAATCGACGCCCCGCCGCGGTCGGCGGCGAACTCGCGGTAGCGCGAGAGCGCGCGGATGAGGAAGTAGCTGATAATCCACACCGCGAGCGACGCGAGGATGGCGACGAAGACGGGAACTTGGTTGTTACCCCGGTTGTCACCGCCGCCGCCACCGAACAGCCAACCCCAGCGGACGATCATGAACGCGATGGTCGAGAGGAACGACGCGATGGTCATCACCATCACGTCGCGGTTCTTGACGTGGGCGAGTTCGTGTGCGAGTACGCCCTCCAGTTCCTCCTGATTCAGCGTCTGGAGAAGTCCCGTCGTCACGCAGACGGCGGAGTTTTTCTGCGAACGCCCGGTCGCAAAGGCGTTCGGCACGCGCGTGTCGGCGACGGCGACCTTCGGCTTCGGCAGGTCGGCCTGCTGGCAGAGCCGACTAACCGTCGCGTGGAGGTCCGGACGTTCTTCTTCGCTCACTTCGTGGGCACCCATGCTCCACAGCGCCAGTTTGTCGCTGAAGAACAGTTGGCTGAACGCAAATGCGAACATGCCGATGAGTATCAGGGGAAGAGCACCCTTTCCGAAAACAACAGACAGTGCTCCGATGAACACGATATACAGCGCGAACAGGAGGAACATCGTTAGGCCCATCCGGGCTCGAAGTCCCCAATCTGCCTTCCATTTCATGCTTCAGTCTAGGCATTCCGACCGTTTAAAGATTCGTTGACCCATGTGAATCAGTAGCAATCGAAGTCACACGCTTTTATTCGTCACTCGATATGTGACACAAAGATCGATTATTCCATTTCGTAGAGGCCAGAACGCTTACCCCCGGAGACGGATTACAGGGAGTATGTTCTCGTTTGAACCGGCGAGGGTATCTCGATGACCGGCACGGTCGTTTTAGCCGGTAGCCTCGACCGGACCGGTCGCTGGCTCGCCAAACACCTCACCGAAACGGGGTGGGACGTTACTTGCATCAGTCTCTCGCGGGCGAACTGGGAGCTTGGAGGATATCGGGGGATTTCCTTTCGCGCGGCGGATTTGACCGAACAGGTCGAAACAGCGGAGGCGATTTCGACGGAGGATCCCGACGCGGTCGTCCACTGGGCGACGCTGCCGTCGCCGGAGCGCCACAGCGGGATGCGAATCTTCGAGAACAACGTCATCGGAGCCTACAACGTCCTCACCGCCGCGGGACGGGCGAACGCCCGCATCGCGTGGGCGTCGAACGAGAGCGCCTACGGCTTCCAACTCGCGGGGGAACCGACCCTCCCCGAGTATCTTCCGTTGGACGAGGAACATCCGCTTCGGCCGCAGGACCCGTACGGAACCTCGAAGGCCGTCGGCGAGCAGATCGGTGCGATGGTCGCCCGACGATACGGCGTCCCCGTCGCCTCGATTCGGGGGTCGTGGGTGCAGTTCCCCACGAAGTACGACTGTCTCGACGCCCGGGACAACCTCGCGACCGGCGCGGGGAACTTCTGGTCCTACGTGGACGTTCGAGACGTCGTGACGGCAATCGAGCGGGCCATCACGGTGGACTTCGACGGACACGAACCGTTCATCGTCTCGGCGGCGGACAACTACCTCGACGAACCCATCGAAGACGCCCTGACCGAGTTCTTCGGCGGGGTTCCGGAACGGAGTACCATTTCGGGGGCGGATTCGGCGCTTTCGACCGAGAAAGCCGAGTCGATGCTCGGATGGACGCCGACCCATTCGTGGCGCGATTCCGTCGATGAGGACGAGTTCGTCATGCCGTGAGCCTTCTACAGGCTTAAAAGCGAGAACGACATAGAACCGTCAATGACCGATTCTGGCGAATTCTGCCCGAACTGTGGCGACCCCATCGAGGTCGACATCACGGAACGGGACTATCCGACCTCCGCCTCCCCGCGCGAGCGAAAGCTCTGTGATTCGTGTTACTTCGATCGATTCGACCTCGTGGACGCGCCGGAGCGAATCGAAGTCCGGGTGTGTGCACAGTGCGGTGCGGTGTACCGCGGCCGACGCTGGGTGGACGTGGGCGCGCGAGATTACACCGACATCGCCATCGAAGAGGTGAGCGAAGCGCTCGCGGTCCACGTCGACGCCCGCGACGTGTCGTGGCAGGTGGAACCCGAACAGATAGACCCGAACACGATTCGGATGCACTGTTACTTCTCCGGCGTCGTCCGCGACACGCTGATGGAGGAGGAGATCATGGTACCCGTGATGATCGCCCGACAGACGTGTACCCGCTGTGGGCGAATCGCGGGCGACTACTACGCCAGCATCGTGCAAGTACGCGGCGTGGACCGAACGCCGACACCGGAGGAGGAGAAGCGCGCCCGCGAAATCGCCAACGAAATCGTCGCGGACATGGAGGCGACGGGCGACCGGAACGCCTTCGTTACCGAGATGGACGAGACGCCAGACGGCCTGAACATCAAGGTCTCGACCACCAACATCGGCAAGAAGATTTCGAGCAAACTGGTCGAGGAATTCGGCGGGAGCTTTTCCGATGCTGAAACCCTCGTCACGGAGGACGAGGACGGCAACGGAGTGTATCGCGTGACCTACGCCGTCCGCCTGCCGCCGTTCACGCCCGGCGATATCATCAGTCCCGACGACGATGGGCCGGTCCTCGTCAGGAGCGTGCAAGGAAACCTGAAGGGCCGACGGATTACCACCGGCGAGGAGTACGAGGCCAAGTTCGGAAACGAGGACGCCGCCGACGCCCGCAAATTGGGGACCATCGACGACGCCGAGGAGACGACGCTCGTCGCGGTGACGGACGAACGCGCGGTACAGGTGCTGGACCCGGAGACCTACCGGACCGAGACGATTTCCAAACCGTCGTACATGGACGAGGACGCGGAGACGGTTCCGGTGTTCAAGGGTCGGTCGGGACTGTACGTGGTCCCTGATGCGTAACCTCGCCGTCCTCGTGGCGAAACCGCGCGCCGAGGACACCATCGCGGAACTGGAAGCGGACGGCGTCTACGACGCCTCCCGGAAGGTTCGCGAACACGACGACGAACTGGTCGAACTGCCCGTGACCGCGCGGCCGACCGAAACGGGGTTCGAGGGGATACTCGAACAGTCCGATCCGGAGTTCCGACACACCGACCTCGACTCCCTGCTTCGGGAACGCGGCTGGACGGACGACGAAATCGACCGCGCCCCGAAGTCGTGGGCCGTCATCGGGGACGTGATTCTCGTCCAGTGCGACGACTGCCCGCGTCCCGAGGAGGTCGGCGAGGAACTCCTCGCCATTCACGGGGAAGCCGGAACCGTCCTCGCCCGCTGCGGGATTTCCGGCGAACACCGGGAACCCGACGTGACCGTCATCGCGGGGGCGGGCGACACCGAAACCGTCCACACCGAACACGGGACGAAGTACGCCCTCGACCTTCGCGAGGTGATGTTCGCCCCCGGCAACCAGCGCGAGCGGTCACGGATGGGAAACATCGTCTCCCCCGACGAACGCGTCTTCGACATGTTCGCCGGAATCGGCTACTTCGCGCTCCCGATGGCCCGCGCCGGGGCGCGGGTGACGGCCGTCGAGCGCAACCCGGCGTCGTTCAAGTACCTCGTGGAGAACACCATGCTGAACGACGTTCCGCACCGCATCGACGCCTACCGCGCCGACTGCCGGGAGATGACGGACGTGAGCGCGGAGCGCGTCGTCATGGGCTACTACGACGCCCACGAGTATCTCGACACGGCGTTGCGCGCCCTCGAACCCGGCGGAGTCGTCCACATGCACGAGACGACGCCGGAAAACCGACTGTGGGAGCGTCCGGTTTCGCGACTCGAATCGGCGGCCAGCGAACGCGGCCGCGAGATCGAACTCCTCGACAAACGTCGCGTCAAAAGCCACAGCGAGGGCGTGTGGCACGTCGTCATCGATGCGCGGGTCGATTGAGAGAGTGTAGTGGCGAAGCGGATCGAGCTGTTGGGGGGAAAACCTATTAAAGATGAAGCGTTCGTTGACGTATGGACAGACAAAAGTGGATTTCGCTGTTCTTCGTCCTGCTGATGCTGAGTTCGGGCGTCGCTTACGCCGTCACGCTCATATAGCCGCGGTGAACGGAATCGCGGGCTATTCCGTGTCCCACACGTCCGCCATCGGACTCTTCTTTCGGGAGCGACGCGAGCGGGAGTTTTGACGCGAGTTCGATCCGGAATCGGAGTCGCCGGATTCGTTTTCATCGGATGAATCGTCGTGTCCATCGTCGCCGCCGCTACCGAACTGCCGGGCGCTACCGTGGCCGATGCTCCCGCCGGATCCGCCCGCCGAGCGCGGGTCGAACTCGGGTAACTCGGGAGACGCCGTGCGGTCCACCTGTTCTTCGAACCAGTCTGGCATGTCGGTTCGAGCGCGGTCGAACAGTTGAAGGAGGCTCGAATCGGCGAGGTACGTCGCGCCGTAATCGTCCGGCGCACGAATCACCCGTCCGCACGCTTGAATGACGGTTCGGAGCGCGGCGCGGTAGTACCACGCCCACTGCCCGTGTTCGAGTCGGTGGGCGACCCGCGAGTCGCTCGTGTTCAGGAAGGGCGCTTTGCAGAGCACCTGCCAGCGGGCGAGGTCGCCCTTCAAGTCCAGCGCCTCCTCCATCTTCACCGAGAGGAACACGTCCGGGTCATCGGTGGCCTTCCAAGAATCGAGGTCGGCGTCGCGGGAGTCCCGACCGTGGGCGCGCACTCGCCCGCCGACGCCGAACGCCTCCAGTTGTTCCGCGAGTTTTTTCTGGATGTGATAGGAGTGAGCGTGAACGATTCCCTTCTCGTCGGGGTGTTCCTGCATGATTCTGACGACCGTTCGCGCGATTTTGGGAATCGTTTCCTCGCGGTGTTCGTAGGTCATCTTCCCCTGCGTCACGTCGTACAGCGGTCGGTTTTCGACCGGGAAGGTGTGTCCCACGTCCACGAGGGCGACGCGTTCCGGGTCGAGGCCGACCTGCCGACAGAACGCCCCCTTGTTCAGAATCGTCGCCGAGAGGAGCGCGAACGCGTTACCCCGCTCCCAGACGGTGTGGGCGAGGTAACGTTCGGGGTTCATCGGCTTGATGGTCATCGGCCCGCCCGCGCCGTCGGGTTGGTCCACCACCCACTCCGTCGCGCTGTCCGGGTCGCGGTAGTCCTCCACGAACCAGTCCAACTCGGAAACGAGTTCCTGAAACCGGTCCCGTCGTGCCACCTCGCCGGGGGTGAGTTCCGGTTGCGCGACGAGGTCGTCCTTCCGTCGTTTGCAGGTACCGGCGAGTCGCTCGGCGTACTCCACCGCCCTGTCGAGGCCGGTGATTTCGGGCACCTTCAGGTCGTCCCAGATGGGCACCGTCCGGGGATTCAGGTCGATGGCCGCGTACATCTCCGCCCACTCGGCGAGTCCGTGCGCCTCGTCGATGACCACCACGTCCCGCTTGCGGAACACCTCCGACCCAGCGGTCCGCATGAAGTACGCCAGCGTCATCGCCGCGATTTCCCGGTTGCTGGCGATGGCGCGGTCGGAGAAGTACGGACAGCGATGTTTCACCGAACAGTCGTAGCCTTTCTCCCGAGCGCAGGGCGCTCGGTTGACCGGCGTGTCGTGTTCGCCGGGCAGGATACAGGAGTAGTTTCGCTTCCCGCGGATGATTTTGAGGTCGTCGAGCAGGGGTTCCTCGGCCACGTCGTCCAACTGCGACACCTGCGGCGTCGTGTAGTACGCGCCAGTCGAATCGCTCGGGTCCGCCTCGTCCACGCGCCGAGCGCATCCCGCGATCGCCCGAGCGAGCAGGGACTTGCCGCTCCCCGTCGGTGCCCGCACCAACACCACGTCGTTGTCCCCCTCGAACGCCGACCGAACGTCGGCGAGCGCCTCCCGTTGGTTGCCACGGAAGGAGGGCGCGGGGAACTCGTCAAAAATCCGCTCGGGGTTCACTGTTGGTAGAACGGGAAGGAGGGTCGTAAAACCCGCCGGTCTGGCGGGGCAAAGAACGGAGGCGGTCGGAGAAAAGGGACCTACGGGAGCCTTCGTAGATGGACGCCCGCTATCTGCTGGCGAACGCCGAGCATGTGGAGGAACTCCGACGCCGTCAGCACGCCGATATCGTCCGAATACGAGACGAGGACGTACTTCGTCCCCTCCCGGAACAGCAGGTACGCCGTGAGAGCGGTTTCGTCTTCGGGAATCGAGGCGACGTCTTCGGAAACGAGTTTTCCGACGTTCGTCGTCGCCGAGACACCCGTTCGGTCCGTCCACGATCGCAACGCGTCGGTCGTGAGGACGCCGACCGGCGCGCCGTCCCCGTCGCAGACCGGAAACGCCCGTTCGTCGCTCAGGTCGAGTCGTTCCTCGGCGAGGAAGTCGTCCACCAACGTCTTCGACGGGACGCACGGTTCCCGCCGTCGGACGAACTCCGAGACGGACGTGTCGGCGAGAAACAGCCGGTTTCTCACGAACTGCCGTTCGTCCATCGCCGAGAAGAAGAAGAACACCGCGACGAGGCCGAAGAGCAGGTGGTCGAGAACGAACGCGGCGTAGAAGATTATCACCACCGCCAGGACCTGCCCGAGGACGCTGACGATTCGCGTCGCCTGCATGGTCGAAGTGACCCGGCGGAGGAGGGACCGAAGCAGGAGCGCGCCGTCGAAGGGGAAGATGGGCAACAGGTTGGCGAGCCAAACGACGCCGTTGAACATGGCCAACAGACCCACCGACACCACCACGACCTGCGGGTCGCCCGGAATCGCCCACAGGACCGCCGTGAAGAGACCGGTGAGAAGCGCGCTGGTCAGCAATCCGGCGAGCGCGATGGGAGTTTCCCGCTCGAAGTACCGCGTGCTGTAATCGAACTGCGAGAGGCTGCCGAACACCCAGAGCATGATGTATCGCGTCTCGACCCCGTATCGGCGGGCCAACCACGTCTGCACCAAGTCGTGAACGAGGAGACTCGCAAGGAAGCCGAAGAACACCACCGCGCCGACCAACCACGGGGTCAGTCCGACGTCGATGGCCGAATAGCGGACCGTGTGCGGCGAAATTTCCGTGAGGACGTCTATCCACACGCGGACCGAGACGCCGCGCTGAATCCACCACCCGACGACGGGAAGTGCCAACAGGAGGCTGATATCGACGAGGACCGGAATCCCCCAAATCGAACCGATTCGACTACCCCGCATCCTACCCTAGCCAAGGTCCGAACAATCGTCAATATTGTGTCCAGTTTCCGCTCGATCCGCACGCGGTTCACTCGCCGGCCCTGAGCGCCGCCACGTCCGCCGCCGAGGGGTAGTCCGGCAACTCCTCGATACAGGCGTAGCAGAGGAAGTGTTCGCTCCCGTCCTCGAACTCCAACGTCATCCCGCCCGTCGTCTGCGGGTTCGAACTCCAGAGGTTGGCGATACCGCCCGCAATCGGCACGTCCGCCCCACACCCGTCGCACTTGTCGGTCGTCATTGGTATCGGTTGGTCGTTCACGGGGAAAGAACGTTCGGGGAGTTCGACGAGAAAAACCGTCGAGTGGGCGAGTGGCGGTTCGTGACGGGATGTCACACCGCCGTCAGAGCTAAATACACTACGGCGTACAGTTCGGAACGAACCGTTCTATGATGTTCCGGCTTGCGTATCGTCCGGTGTTCGAACCGCTCGCGCTCACGCCGAGGAGCGAGGCCCGATAGCCGCAGCACTCGGGTTTCGTTCCGCTACATCCCGTAGCCGCAGTTTCTCGACCGAACACGCACGCATATGCCGACATCCACGGAGTCGCAGGCACGCGGCCGCGACTCGCCGATCCACGCATCGCCTTTCGAACGACAGACGCATCGCTCGCGGTCCCACGGACCGCTCGAACGACGACTGACGACCACCGGAGGTGGTCGGAAATGACCACGGCCGGCGCGGACGGGAGCGCGCCGTCGCTGTGGCGGAACCGCGATTTCCGGCGGTTCTTCGCCGGGGAGTTCGTGACGAACGCCGGGGACAGCCTCTACACCGTCGCCGTCCTGTGGCTCGTCTTCGAACTCAGCGGCTCGACGGTTCTCACGGGTATCGCGAACTCGCTGTTGTTGCTCCCGTGGCTCCTGCAGATACTCGCCGGACCGATAGTCGACCGATTCCCGCTCAAACCCGTGCTCGTGGGGGCACAGGTTCTGCAGGGCGTCGTCGTTCTCGTCCTCCCGCTCGCCGCGTCGATGGGGTGGATGAGCGTCGACGTTCTGCTCGCCGTGGTTCCGATACTGACGCTGGCGACGCTGCTGACGTCGCCGATGCAGACGACGCTCGTCCCCCGAATCGTGGCCGATTCGCGGCTATCGAGGGCGAACTCCGCGCTCGCAACCGTCACGCTCGGTCTCGACATGGTGTTCGACGCGCTCGGCGGCGCGTTCATCGCCGTCTTCGGCGCGACGACGCTGTTCCTGTTCGACTCGGCCACGTTCGCCGTCGCGGGACTGTTGTTCGCCGGTATCGCGGTCCCGAAGGACACGGCGAAGAACGAACCGGAGCGAACCGACGGGTCGATACTCGGGTCGTACATCGATGACCTGCGAGCGGGGAGCGACGTCCTCCGTGGAACCGTCTTCGTCGAACTGATACTCACGACGGCGGTAGCAAACTTGGCGACCGGCGTGACGCTCGCGATCCTCCCGGCGTTCGGCGATGCGCTGGGTGGCCCTGCCGTCTACGGTTTGCTGCTCGGTGCGCTCGGCATCGGGCGGCTCGTCGGGTCGCTCGTCGCGCCCTATTTCGAAGGCATCGCGTACGGCCGGTTGTTGCTCGTCGGGAATTCGGTGGCCGCGTGCTGCTGGTTCGCCGCGGTGTACGTGCAGTCGCCCGTGCTCACCGTCGTCCTCTTCGGGCTCGCATGGGTGCCAGCGGGCACCAACGGCGTACTCATGGCGACGCTGAACCAGACCATGTTTCCGTCCGACCTCCTCGGTCGCGTGTCCTCCATCAAGGGGACGGCTTCCGGGGCCACGCTGCCGCTCGGGTCGCTCATCGGCGGCGTGGTCGCCGCGGTGATAGGAACGACGACGACGATGGGAATAGCCGCGTTTGGCTTCGGGTTCACGGGACTGTACGTCCTCGTGCGACCGCGACTCCGGCGACTCCCCGCCGTCGCGGACGCCGACCCGGCGACGTTCGACGTGACGGCCCCGTCGGACCACAGCGAGGAGTAACGAGCCACGCGCTCGTACGCGGTTCAACGCGGCCCGGGTGTGAAAACGGTCGAGCGGCGATCGAGCGCTTCGGTCAGAAGTCGCCGTCGACGACGTTCACGACGCGCTGGCGGTCGAACAGCCGTTCCGCTTCGGGAATCTCCGGGTACGGTTCGCCGTCGGCGTAGCCCGGCCATTCGCCGAACTGCTCCGGGTAGAATTGCTTTGCGGTCATCTCCAACTGGAAGAGGTTCATGACGGGACCCTGACGCGGGTTGCCGGACGCGTAGAGGCGGTCGTTCTTCACGGCGGTCAGTTCCGAACCCACGCTGTGATTCCGGATGGACTCCTTGGTGTCAGCGACGTCGTAGTACGCCGAGATACCGTGGTTCATGATGATGACGTCCGGGTCGGCTTCGAGCATCGCCTCGTAATCGACGAGTTTGCCGCCGTACTCGTCCGTCGCGATGTCCGCGAAGACGTCGGGAGCCTCCAACGGACGAGTGTGGGAGAAGAAGTACCCGGGTTGGTTGAGTTTGTGGACGTAAAACGCGTTCTCCGAAATCCGGGGGTACACCATTCCGACCGTGGGTCGGTCGTTCCGCGACGGAAGCTTCGACTGAATGTCCGACAGGAGGGCCTTCCTGATCGAATTCAGTTCCTCGAATCGGTCCCGCTCCCGGAACACCGCCGCGAACTTCTCGGTGAGTTCCCACAGGGTGTAATACCGGTAGGAGTCGCGGTAGGCTTCGGGCGGTTGCCGGTGTTTTCGACTGTACATGTTGCCGAAAACCGGCCCGATGTTCTTCTCGACCTCCTGGACGTCCGATGTACTCCAGCCGTCGAGCGTGCCGAGATACACCGGGTCGATGAAGTGAACGTCGCTGTCCAGTTCGTACAGCGTTTCCTTGTTGTACCCGCCCGTCTCCGTGAAATCGAGCCACTCGTCCGAGATTCCGAGCCGAGAGTAGAAGAACGTCAGCGACGGAACGGTGTACGACGGATACGCCGTCGATTTCACCGCGGTGCGGTGGCCGAGAGCCGCCGCGATGTCGATGTAGTTCGTCGAACTCCCCAACACGTTCTTCGGGACGGTCTCGAACTCAACCGCACCCATCGGCGACATCGTCACCGAGTAGGGCCCGTCTTCGGACGTGGTCGTCTCGGCTGTCGTCTCCGTTCCCGAATCCGTCTCCGTGTCGGTCTCGGTCCCCGCTTCGGTCGTGGTCGAGGTCGAACCGCTCGTGTCGCTCGAACAGCCTGCAAGTAGCCCGCCACCGACCACCGCAGCGCCGTACTTCACGTACTCCCGTCGGGTCCGTTCGACCGTCGACCTCTCTTTCCCGACGGTTTCCCCCTCGATTCGCTCGCGAGAATCCCGCCGCGTCGGACCGTCACGTTCCGTTTCGTCGTTTGCCATGGATTTTAGGCTCGCCTAAACAATAATAGAGTTTCCGATTTTTAGGCCTGCCAAAAAGTCGGGAGAAGTTCGAAAGTCGAACCCGGGAGGAATACAAAACCGGAATCGCAGGAACCGTCCGGTCGCAAGCAGTGGTGGCGAAATATCCTCATTCGATATAGCGCTATTCGATACATATCAGAGTCCGCTAGACACATCGATTTCCATCCAACAGCGGCCGTTCCCTTCGAAAGCAGGCGATCACTCCTCGAAACGTCTCAAAAATAAAACATCGAAACGAAGCGTCCCTTTCAGTACGACTCGCTCGTGTACAGCACGCCGCTGTCGTCGTAGACGGACACCGTGTCGCCGCCGTTGTTCCACACCGCGGAACCGGTGTTGCCCCAGTAGAGGTCGGAACTCGTGTCCGAACCGGTTCCGGTGTGGAGCGTCACCTGCGCGCCGGCGTCCAGCGTGAAGCCGCTCGGGAAGGCGTAGGTGTGGGAGGCCTCGTCCTCAACGGTAAACCCGGTGAGGTCGATGGAACCCGTTCCGGAGTTCTCGAAGACGACGTACTCGTCGTTGAGGTTGTCGTTGTCGTTGCCCGACGCGTCCGCGTGGATTTGGACGATGGAAATGTCGCCGCTGCCACTGCCGCCGTCGCCGTCGCCGGTCGAACCGTCGTAGGCGTCGAACAGCGGGAAGGACGTGTCGAAGACGGTCGTCGTCGGGATTCCGGCGTCATCGTTGACGTTGTTCGTGCCGTCGGTGACGTGGTCGCCGTTGATTCGCAGGTCGGTGCCCAGCGAGGAGGCGAGGTCGTTCAGGTTGGTGCGAGCGCTCGACGGTGCCGTACCAGCACCGACGAGGACCACCGCGCCGTCGTCCGCGACGAACGAGGTGAGCACGTCGATTTCCGCCTGCGTGAACGCGTCGGCGGGCGTGGTGACGACGATTGCCCGCCAGCGCGAGAGGTCGAACGTGTCGAGGTCGTTCGCCTGGTCGAACGAGAGGTCCACGCCTTCGAGGTAGCGCTGATAGTAGGCCGCGTCGTCGTTCGAGACGGCGTAGCTCGCGTCGAACTGGCCGTGACCCCCGTCGATGAGGATATCCCCGCTTCGGTCGCTCACGTAGTCGATGAGGTTCGTGAGGAAGGCGAAGTTCCCGTAGCCCGACGTATCGACGGCGAAGCCCTCGGAACTCTCGTAGCTCTCGTCGATGAGCGGACTCCCGACCACGGCGACGTTGGCGGACTGGTCAACCGCCGCGAGCGGGATGTCACCGCTGTAGGCGTAGCCGCCGGACTGCGTGGCGGTGCTTTCCGCGTAAATCGGAACGCGGGAATCGCTCACGCCGCCTGAGGCGGTCTTGACGCTGGCGGCTTGCGGGAGGAACAGGTCGTCCACTGCACGGTTTCGAATCTCCGAGGAAGCGTCGGGGTCACTCTGGCCCCACACGCCGGTGCCGTTCGACCGTGCGGTGTCCTCGGCACGCCAGAAGTCGTCGTGGTAGGAGGAACCGGAACCGTACACGCGGGCGTGGCCGGTTTCGACGGCGCGCAGGTTGTAGAAGTCGTCGCGGGTGTCGTCGCCCGTCGCGTCGTAGTGGAGGTAGCCGAGGACGCGGCCGTAGGTGTCCCGAAGCGGTTCGTTCGGGTCGAACGAGAGTTCGACGGTCGCACCGTTTAGCTCGTTCTTCCCGAAGTCGGTGGCGTTCGACCCCCACGTCTGGAGGTAGCTCAGCGTCTCGATTCCCTCCCACTCTTGAATCCGTTCGGCGGAACTGTTCGCCGCCTTCTCGGGCGTGTCGATGCCGAGGATTCGGATGCTCTCGGTGGACCCGTCGTCGAACTCGACCGTCGCCGTGTCGCCGTCCGCGACCTCGGTGACGTCGACGGTGTACGTCTCGCTCTTGTCCAGTCCGAGTCCCTCGCGGTCCGTAAAGTAGTCGAAGGACGTGTTGAACCGACTCGTGAGCGGTTTGTAGTCCGCGCCGCCGTTGTTCGAGGCGTCGAGCACCTCGTCGTCGTTGAACCGGAACGGGAGGCCGAGCGAACTCGCGATGTCGTTCAGGTTCGCCGTCGTGTCGTTGTCGTTGTAGTCCGATTGGTCGTGGACGAACAGCGTTCCGCCGCCGGAAACGAAGTTCCGGAGATCGGCGAGTTCCGAGGAGGAAAACGCCGTCGCGGGCGACGTGATGACCGCCGCGTCAGTGCTTCCGAGATCCGCCGAGAGGGAGGACGTCGCCGTCACCGTATAGCCGTTGTTCTCGGCGTAGCTCTCGAACGTGGAGAAGGAAGCGAGGTCGTAGTACTGGTCGTGCCCTTCGTCGAAGAGAACGGTACCCGAACCGCCGAGTTCGGCGTCCCACACGTTGAGGACGAACTCCTCGTTACTGTTCTGCCAGTTGGTGTCGTCCTCGACGAGCATCGAACCGAACGCGACGACGTTCGAGTCGGAAACGACCAGCGGAATCGACGTTTCGCTGCCGTAAAGGGTCGCGTCGCCGTTCGAGTCGGCGTCGTGGTTCGTGGCGGTGTCTTCCGCCCACACCGCGATGACTGAACTGTCGGTCAGTTCACCGCCCGCGGCATCGAGAAAGCTCGCCGTCGAGTGACATTCGAGCGGCGAAATATCGCCCGAAGCGGCGCGTACGTCGGAGCTGAGGGTTGCGGTTATCGGTCCCGTTGCGGTCGCTGCCGCGAGCACGGACATGAACGTTCGTCTTCGCATCGGTTAGAACAGGCCACTGGCAGGACATAAATTATTGCATTCTTTTGTATATTTTTATTCTTTTCCAGTGCATATATTCACGTGTTTGCTCAATATACGTCTCGGTACACAGACGTTCACACGGCTTCGGTGGGTTCGTATTCGGTCGCCATGCGGCCGGCTTCCGTCGCGTATCGGTCGCGGGTTTCCTCGTCCTCGACGGTCCCCAACTGGTCCGCCGAAACGTCGAGCGCGGCGGTGGTCTTCCGCGCTGTTCCCGTGAAACTCGGGAGCGCACGTTCCTTTCGGAAGTAACGCGACCCGTCGGGCGTCGCGTAGACGAGGATGATGAGGTTCTGTTCGTCGTCCGAGTACGTTCGTTCGACCAACCAGACGCGCACAGTGTCGGTGTCCATACGCGGGTTTCGTCGTGAAGCCGGATAGTTCCACCAGACCGTTTATGCGACAGAGTACCGTACTTCGGTCGGTATGGAGGTGAACTGCGAGGGGTGTGCAGGCTGTTGTATCGACTGGCGCGACGTCGCTCCCGAAACCACGGACCACGAGCGACGCGGACCGCGAAAACCGCTCGACGACGCGTACAACTTCGTTCCACTCATGCGCGGGGAAGTGCAGGCTTTCGTGGAAGCGGGACTCGCCGACGCGCTGACGCCGCGTCTCTGGCGGGACGAATCCGGGCCGGAAGTGGACGGCGTGACGCTGGCAGCCATCGACGGAAATCCGGCGTTCTTCCTCGGGATTCGGAAACCACCCAAGCCGGTTGCGCCGTTCGAAACCGAGCCGAGATGGCTCCCGGCCTGTGCCTTCCTCGACCCGGAAACGCTCCAGTGCCGGATTCACGGCGACGAGTTGTATCCCACGGAATGCGCGGAGTATCCCGGTCACAATCTCAAATTAGGACGGGAAACCGAGTGTGAACGGGTCGAAACGTCGTTCGACGGAAATCGGTTAGTGGACGACGAACCGCCGCGAACGCTCTCCGGGTTGCTGCTCGGGCCGCAAGCCATCGGCGAAAAGGTGTTCGTCCATCCCGACCCCGACGAGTTGGCGGGAGTCGTTGAGCGTCTGCTCGCGGACGAGTTGACCGACGACGACAGATTTCGGTTCGTCGCCACGGCCGTCGCTAATCGACCCGGCACGACGTCCATCGACGACGAAACGTACGAATCCGTCCTGACGACGGCACGCGACGCCGACTCGTGGGTCGGTCGCTCGATTCGCCGGTTGGAGGCGATGGCGCGAACCGAATCGGACGTTCCGAACGCATCGATCGCAGAACGGGTCGAAACGGATTTCGGCGCACCGGAGACTCCCGGTTGGTAAATTCGCCGCGAAGAAGAGCCGTGCTACTCGGATTTCATCTTCTCGAACTGCTTGAGCAAATCTTCGGCAGAGTCGCCGGAGTCGTACTCGACAGTCCCGTGATAATCCGATCGTACGTCATCGAAGGTCGTATCGACGGTACTGTTCTTCCGCTCACGGCGTTCGTGTTCTTCTTCGTCATAGGCACCCATTGACATGACAACCACACTCATACCTTGGCGTGGGGCAGTTATTAATGTAACGGATAATCACATTATTCGTTCAGGATGTACCATCGTCAGACGCAAGGGGGAAGCAGGAAAAACGGACCGAGCAGGAAGTCGGGAAAAACGACGGGGAAGGAGGTGACGACGGTCGGAGACGACCCGTGAGGTGCATAACACGTAAACATTCTCGGTTACTAGGTTCCTCCGTGGCAAGCCCGCTCCGCTTTCGCCGCTCTACGGAGCGGTGGGACGACGACCGCATAACGACGGAGTTGTACTCGCACCTCGATTCGAACCTCGGGGCGCGTTCGACGACCCCCCACTACGTGGAACCGAACGGCTTCGACGCCCGACGGTTCGAGATGGACAACGGCGACGTGGCGCTGTTCCTCTGGAACGACGAACTCGCCTATTGGCTCGGCAACACCGAGACACCCCCCGCACTATGGCGAACGAACAAGTTCACCTTCGACGAGGTTCCGTACCCCATCGCGCGGTGGAGTCAGCGCGAACTCCTCGCCGATTTGGCCGTCGAGTCGCCATGGCTGGCCGAATACGACTACCTCTCGTGGTTCTTCCTTCCCGTTTTCTTCTCGAAGGACGGCCGCGAGACCTCGCGGGCGTTCTTCCGCAAGTACGCAGCGGGCTTTCCCGACGCGACGCGGGACGAAGCCCTCTCGTTTTACGAGCGGTTCCTCAGCACCGGCGCGTTGGACGGTTATCGGTACACGATGGCCTCGAAACTCGGGACGAGCGAGTATTTCGACGAGAACCGGATGAGTTCCACGATGAGCGAGTTCACCGTGGCGAAGGTGTTGACCGACGCCGGATACGGCGTCGAACCCGAAATCGAAGTGACGACCGGTCACTCGCTCGACTTCCGCGCCGACCCGCCCGACGGCAACCAATCGTCGTTGGTCGAAGTGACGCGCCCGCGGCCGCCGACGCGCCGGGCGGCGGATACGCCCGTCGCGGCGGTGCGCGAGACGGCCGAGACGAAGACGAACGGACAGTTGAGCGAACACGGCGGCGGGGCCGTGCTGTTCGTCGATTGCACCGGCTTCAGGGACGACGAATGGGCGGCCGTCGTCGGCGAACAACCCGGCGTGCGCCACCGTCCGGCGGTCGTCTTTCGTGCTCGTCCGTCGGGACGCATCGAAGCCTACGAAAAGGGGTCGGTTCCGCTCTCGCTAAATCGGGCCCTCGAATGGGTCTGATAGATTAGAAGGAGATCTGGTCGGGGCCGAACGTCCCCATCGTCGTCGGGTCGCGGTCGCTGTAGTGGCGGCGACCGATTGCCTTGCTGCTGAGGCCGTTGTACATCGCCTCTTGGGCCTGTTGTGACGAATCGTACGTCTCGTTTCCGACCCGTGCGAGCACTTCTTCCAGCGTCTCGGTCCCGTTCGGAAGGTCGATAACGTAGTCGCCGTGGGATGCGATCAACTGTTCCGTGTCGGTCGGATAGTTGTGTGAGTCGAGCAGTTCACTTGCTTGCTTCAACGTCATTACGAATCAACATACCTCAAAGTTCATTATAAACTTTGTCGCCAAGGTATAGGGTCGAATATAAGGATGTACAATCAGTATAGTCTCATCCGTAGTCGCCGTCCCAATCCGCACAATCCCCGGTCAAACCACAAACCCCTTCGTCCGAGATGACCGACATGGGGTATGAGCGTTTTTGCGGACCTTCACGTCCACACGACCAACTCCGACGGATCGATGGAACTCGCCGAGGTTCCGTCGGCCGCCAGGTCGGCGGGCGCTTCGGTCGTCGCCATCACGGACCACGACCGACTCCATCCGGACCTCCCGACGCCGGTCTCCGTCGTGGACGGTATCACCGTCGTCCACGGCATCGAACTCCGGGTCGAAGCTCCCGGCGGACAGCACGTGGACCTCCTCGGCTACGGCGTCTATCCGACGCCCGAACTCGCCGAGGAACTGGAGCGACTACAAACCGACCGCAAGGAGCGCGGACAGACGATCATCGACTGCGTGGAAGAGCGCCTCGGAATCACCCTCGGCCTCGAATCGCGCGAGGGGTTGGGACGACCGCACATCGCCCGTGCCATCGCCGCACATCCGGAAACGGAGTACGACTTTTCCGGCGCGTTCGAGAACCTCATCGGCGCGGACGAGCCGTGTTACGTCGCCCGTGACGTGCCGAGTTTCGAGCGTGGCGCGGCCCTCCTCTCGGACGCGAGCGGCCTCGTCGGGCTGGCCCACCCGTACCGCTACGATGACCCGACGGCGGCGCTCGCACTGACGAGCGAGCTGGACGCCGTCGAGCGATACTATCCCTACGGTCGTGAAGTGGATACGCGGCCGATAGAACGGGCGATCGCCGACCACAACCTCGTGCCGACGGGCGGGAGCGACGCCCACGAGGACATCCTCGGAAAGGCCGGACTCTCGAAGGAGGAGTACCGACATTTCAGAAGCGCGGTGACACTCTGATATCGACGGCGACGAAGAGCGGTGGGTTCAATTTCGTCGAAGCCATACGTTACCCCATGCGGTGTCATTACTGTAGCCGAGAAGCGACGTTCGCGCCGGAAGTGGGTGGCGTACAGGTCGGCCTCTGCGACACCCATTTTCGGGAGCAGTTCGAATCGCTGTCGGATTCGGACGTGATGCAAAAGCTACGGAGCGAACTCGACGTAGACGGTATGGACGGGGCCGACGGCGGAGAGGGAAACTAGTTCCCGGTACACGCCGTGAACCGTAGTTCGTCGTACTGATACAGGGAAGCAGTGCCGAGTGTCGACAGCGCGTCGATAACCGACTCCGGGCTTGCCCGGACGCGAACGGTTCGGATGCCCTCCCGAAAGAGGTAGGAAAGGCCCGTTCTAACCAGCGTCGTCAGCTCCCTCTCGTCTACTGAAACGGGACGCGGACGGGTCTCCTCGCTGGCGGACAGAACGAGGGATGCGCCGCCGCCGTTCACGGTATAGACGGTGAGCGTATCGCCTTCGTGTTCCGTTCCGAGAACGTCGGTGGGGTCGAACGGGGGTTCCGCTTCGTCCAAATCGAGGTCGAGGACGTCGTCCTCTTTTCGCCCGATGGTGTGGTTCACCACCGTCGCCACCTCCCGGGCATTGGAGAGCTTCGGGGATTCATACAACTAGTTGAGAACCGATATATAAATAACGCGCGGATAGCACAAAGAAGGGTTTTGCTTACTCAGGCGCGGCCTGCATCGACGTCGATGGCATCGACCGGGCACACGTCCACACAGAGCATGCAGTCGATACACTGTGCTTCGTTGGTGGGGTCCGCCTTCTCCTCGCTCTCTGGGTGCCCCGGCGAGTCTACCCATTCGAAGACGTCGACCGGGCAGTCTTCGAGGCAGGCCCCGTCAGCGATACAGAGGTCGAAGTCCACCGCGACGTGGGTGCCGTGGATGCCGAGCTTGTCCGGTTCGTCCACCGGACCCCAAACATCGTGGCCCTCGTGGTCGTCTACCTTTTCGCGGTTTTCGTGAAATTGTGGGTCAATAGCCATGGTCTCTCACCTATCGGAGTAGACGCGAAAGGAGTACTTAAAACCAAGTCCTTTACTTAAGTTTTTTCATCACCAGAAATTTTTAGGTTGGGCTAAAAACACGCGAGAGAGGCCTCGAAAGCACCGTGTGGGTTTTTCGCTTTGCAATGGGTTTAAATACCACCGTTCGTCAGCGGGGTTTTACGGCACCACCTGCGAAGAAACCCCATGGAGAAAGTTCACGTCGACGATGTCGACGGGCAGATGAGCGCGGGCGACGTTCGGCGGCCGATTTCGAAGGCGCTCGGTGCGGACAACCTCGCCATCAACTACTACGAGCTCGCGCCCGGCGACAGTTTCGCGTTCGGCTATCACGCACACGACGACCAAGAGGAGGTCTTTTACGTCCAATCCGGCACGACGACGTTCGAGACGGAGAACGGGGACGTCGTCGTTTCGGCGGGCGAACTGATTCGCTTCGCACCCGGTGAGTTCCAGCGCGGCGTCAACGAGGGCGACGAACGCGTTACCGCCCTCGCACTGGGCGCACCACGGGACACCGAGAACGTGGAGATGTATCGCCGCTGTGAGGAATGTGGCGAACGGACGCAGAACGAGATCGAGATGGCGGACAGCGAGGAGGAACTCGTCACCTACTGCCTCGACTGCGGGGCGGAAACCGGCCGTTTCGACTGATTGCGTTCACGTTGGGAGGGAAACCCCTCCGTCATCACTGGCGACCACCGAACGCCCGACGTCCGTTTTCCGAATTTCCACCGGAAACGGTCCCCTACCATAACTGAGCGCTGTTTGATGGGGAACGCAACTCCTCCAAAACCCCCGTGTAACTTTTCCACCGGAAATAGAGGGGTTCGAGAAGGATTCACAAACCCTCCCACTGCGGTCGAAATTCTGACTCCGAAAGGGGAGTTTTCGAGGGTGCGCGCCAAGCGGCAGACACATGTCAGACGTGAGGGTTGGTGACGTGCCGACAACCCCCATCGTTTCCGGTGGAACTTCGGACACGGGTCGAACAGTGCGTGAATCAGCCAACGCTTCCGCGATACCGACCTTTTTCGCGTTCGCCCCCGTTTTCAGGTCCATGACGGAGATTCCATCGCCCGGCTTGGGAACGTCCGGCAACGAGGACCGGGACCAGTGTGCGAAAACGGTACGGACCGCGCTCTCGCTCGGCTATCGACACATCGACACCGCACAGATGTACGACAACGAATCGGGGGTCGGCGACGGAATCGCCGACGCGGACGTTCCGCGCGAGGAGGTCTTTCTCGCCACGAAGGTCCTCCCGGACAACCTCGCACGCGACGACGTGCTTTCCAGTACGGAAGAAAGCCTCGACAGGCTCGGCACCGACTACGTGGACCTGCTCTACGTCCACTGGCCGATGAAGGCCTACGACGCCGCGGACACCCTCCCGGCGTTCGACACGCTGTACGACGAGGGAACGGCGCGCAACGTCGCCGTGAGCAACTACACGCCCGAACTGCTCGACGAGGCGCGTGACATTCTCGACGCACCCGTCACCGCCAATCAGGTCGAGATGCATCCGCTGTTTCGACAGGACGAACTACACGACTACGCGACGGAACACGACATAACGCTGGTCGCTTACGCTCCCATCATGCAGGGCGATGCCGACGACGTTCCCGAACTCCGCGACATCGCGGCGAAGTACGATGCGACGCCGACGCAGATCAGCATCGCGTGGTTACAAGGGTTGGAGAACGTCGTTCCCATCCCGAAAGCCACGGGTGAGAGCCACCTCCGAGAGAACTTCTCGGCCCCCGAATTGGACGAGGAGGACATGGCGAAAATAGCCGCCATCGACCGCGAGGAGCGACTCGTGGACCCGGACGGGGCCGCGTGGAACTAGTTACCGTTCCAGCGCACCCACCACGACCCGTTGCCGTCGCTGCCTTTCCACTCGACGGTCAAATCGTCGACCGTCTTATCGGCGGCAAGTTCGTAGGCGAGCCACCCGGATAGACTTTCGCCGGACGCGACGGTTCTGTCGCCGAACCGGTTGACTTTATACTGCCCATCTTCCTTCGTGATGTCCGTTGGTGAAATCTCTTTGCCGCCGACCACCAAGTGAATCTGTTCGCCCTTCGGAAGGGTCTGTTTCATACGGAACTTGTTCTCGGCTTTGACGGTTACGAAGGCCCACTGTTTTCCATCGCTCGCCTCCACCATCTCGGACCCACCGCTGCCCGTCTCGTATCGGTAGTGGTCGGTGAGGGTGATGTCCTGTATCGTCACGACGACCTCCGTCGGACTGCGGAAGGTCTGGCCGAGCGAGAGTTTCTCGCCGACGATGTCGATGGTGAACGTCTTTTTCAACTTCTCGATATGGTATTTGACCGTCGCCACGTACGGATACGTGAGTTTGGTGGACCACTTCGTCGTCTCTCCGGGGGCGATTTTGTCGGTCTTTAGCTGCCCCATCTGCTGTGAACCCGGCGTGTTACCGTTCACCTGAACCGGAGACGTGAACGCCTTCTTCTTATCGCCGACGTTCTTGAGGGTCAACGAGAGCATGAACTCCTGACCCATGGTGACCTTGTTGGGCACGTTCGCCGCGACGAGTTGGAAACCGCCAACGGTGGCTTTTCCATCACCCCCGTCGTCCCCACCCGAGGTCGTTTTGTTCGACGGTCCCGACCCATCCGTTTGTTTCTTGTTCGAATCGTCCCCATTCCCGCCGTTCTTCGGCCCGGAACCGGTACACCCCGCCAAGGCCCCCCCGGCGAGTGTCGTTCCAGACGCCAGCAGAAATCTTCTACGGCGCATGGGTAATTTATATACGACCATGTAAATAAAGACTCGGGAAGTCATTCGTTTACTGAGATATCAGGTAAGCGTTCGGAGTTTTTGCGTGTGGATTGCTGACACATATGTCGGGAAAGGAGCGTCGCCGGAACTCGTATTCGAACGAAGTGCCAACGGATAGCCATGGAAACGGCGACACCCCGTCTCGTCTACGACGACGACTGCGGATTCTGTACGTGGGTCGCGGAGTACGCGGACGACCACGGCGACTTCGAACTCGTCGGCTTCTCGGACCTCACGCCGGACCAGCGTGCACGCCTGCCTGCGGGTTTCGAAGAGTGTGCACACCTCCTCACCGACGAGCGAGTGTACTCCTGTGGCGCGGCGATGGAGGAAGTCATCGCGCGACTCGACGACCCGTCCCGTCACGTCGTCACCCTCTTTCGATACCTACCGGAGTCGGCCCGCGCCCGAATCCGTGAACCGGTGTACCGATGGAACGCGGACCGCAGGGCGTGGTGGGGCAAACTCCTCAGTCGCTGAGCGGGCCCCTCAGGACAGTTGCTCGATACCGTCGCCGACCCGAATCTCTCCGGATTCGACGATGCTGGCTCGGAGTCCGCCGCGATGGACGAGCGCCGAGAGCGTCCCGTCCTCGGTCAGCGACTCCAGATGCGAACAGGGTTCACAGAGTTCGACGCCCTCACAGACCGCCTCGCCGACGCGAAACCGCTCGCCGACGAGGTGGTTCAGCGCCGCGTTCCGCGTCGTCACGTTCCGACGATGGGCACCCGGTTCGAGCGCGATTTCGGCCTCTTCCTCGATTGCGTCGAGCGCTTCAGCCTCGATGAGCGTGATGTCGTCGCCCGAAAACGTTCCTTCGTCGCTGAAATAGCGGTCGCCGCGCAGTCCGCGTCCCGCGACCGCCTCTACCTCTGGAACTCCTTCCGGTTCTGTTTCCGCCTCGTCGGCGACGTGAATCGCCTCGATTTCGCCCGTTCCGTTCATGCACGTCGATTGTGAGGTGAGAGCATAAAATCGTGGGTGACGGCGATTCGGTTCGTTCCGTTCGCGGCGAATTGATATCGTCGGGGAGGAACTGATAAATAAAAAGGAAGACGAACGAACCGATAATGACCGAAATCACGCTGGCCGACCTCCGGAAGGTGTTCGCCACTGCCATTCTACTTGTCGTCGTTCAGTGGGTCGTACGGTCCGGCGGCGACCTTCACGCTATCGTCCCGACGTTCGGTGGGCTCATCGGCTTTGTCGGCTTCTTCGCCGCTCTCTTCCTCGTCGGCCTGCTGTTTCTCTACCTGCAACGACAGAGTGCGTGGTGAAGGCGGTAGTTCGACCAAAGCACTTACTCTTGTTCCCACCGAATGTGGGAACATGACGACAGTGGATTCGAAAGGGCGGATCGTTCTCCCACAGGAGGTACGGGAACGTCTCGGTATTACTCCCGGTACGGAAGTGGAGATACACGACGAAGACGGGAAAGCAGTGGTCGAACCCGAGAAGAATCCCGAACAGATTATCGACCGTATGGAACAACTCGTGGCGGAAACGGCTTCGGGTCAGAGGGAAGGGACCGCAGTCGACGACACGATGGACCCTATCGCCCGGAAGCATAGAGACGCCGTTCGGAGAGGAGCGGAGAAAAACGGCGATGAGTGATACGAACGGTCCGTATCTTTTCGACGTCGGAGTGGTTGCACTCGCACACACGGATGCTCCCGTTCGTGATGCCGCGCTCGCATACGTTCGAGACGCCATCGTTGGCGACATCGACGCGGTCGTTCCATATCCTACGCTGTTCGGAGCGCATACCGTCCTGACGACCTACTACGGGCGTTCAAACGCGGATGCATCCAGATTGCTAGCAAATTTCATGGACGCAAAGCGAATCCATTGGTACGACAGGATGCCGGAAACCGTCGTGAGAGGTGGATTTACTCAGGCAGGTGACGCAAACATCGGAGGGTGGGACGGATATTATGCTCAGGTAGCAATCGACGAAGGAGTAAACACGGTTTTGACTATCGACGATGACTTCGAACGAGTCGATGCGTTCGATACCGAGATCATCCTCTCGTCCGACGAATTTAGCGAACTGAACCGGTTCCTTGGAAACTGATTCCTCGCTCCGAGAGAGCGAAGCTCTCCCGTGCTCCCGTTCGTTCCTCCGTCACTCACGAGCACTCCGCTCACTCGAACGCCGCAATACCCGTCGGCTCACTGGCATCGCCACATTTCTCGTGCCGCTATCGCGTCATTCGAAGGCGGCGATGCCAGTGAGATCCTGCCCCAGAACCAGCGTGTGAATGTCGTGGGTTCCCTCGTAGGTGTACACCGTCTCCATGTTCGCCATGTGACGCATCGGCGGGTAGTCCGTCGTGATGCCGTTGCCACCGAGCATCTCGCGGGCGACGCGGGCCTGATCGCGGGCCATGCTGACGTTGTTCCGCTTCGCCATCGAGACGTGCTGGGGTCGCATGTCGCCGCGCTCTTTCAACTCCGCGAGGCGGTGGGCAAGCAGTTGGGCCGTGGTGATTTGAGTTGCCATCTCGGCCAGTTTTCCTTGTTGCAACTGGAACCGCGCGATTGGGCCGCCGAACTGCTCGCGGTCGGTCGCGTACTGGCGGGCCGTCTCGAAGCAGTCGCGGGCCGCGCCGACCGCTCCCCACGCGATGCCGTAGCGGGCCTGCGTGAGACAGGAGAGCGGCCCCTTCATGCCGGTGACGCCCGGCAGGACGGCGTCCTCGGGAACGGCGACGTTCTGGAGGCTGATTTCGCCCGTGATGGACGCACGGAGGGAAAGTTTGTCGTCGATCTTGTTCGTCGTCACGCCGTCGCGGTCGGTCTCCACGAGGAAGCCGCGAACCGGCGAGTCCTCGGCGGAGCGGTCGCGCGCCCAGACGACCGCCACGTCCGAAATCGGGGAGTTCGTTATCCACGTCTTCGACCCGTTGAGGACGTACTCGTCGCCCTCTTTCTCCGCGTAGGTCTCCATCGCCGACGGGTTCGACCCGTGCTCGGGTTCCGTCAGGCCGAAACAGCCGACCGCCTTCCCCTCGCCGAGGTCGGGGAGCCACCGCTCTTTCTGCGCTTCGGAGCCGAAGGCGTGAATCGGATACATCACGAGCGCGCCCTGCACGCTCGCCATCGAGCGCAGACCGGAGTCACAGGCTTCGAGTTCCTGCATCAACAGGCCGTAGGCCGTCTCGCTCAGGTTCGGCAGGCCGTAGCCGTCGAGGTTGGGCGCGTAAAAGCCGAGTTCGCCCATCTCGGGGATGACCTCCTTCGGGAACGTTCCCGCTTCGTAATGCTCCCCGATGTCGGGTTTCACGTTTTCTTCGACGAACTCACGGGCGGTGTCCCGGACCATCCGCTCTTCCTGTCCGAGGTCGGCTTCCAATTCCAGGTAATCGAGCATGCAAAACCCTCCGGAGGGAACGTTAAAAAGCCCTCCTACTCCGGGGAATCGAACGACAAAAAACGACGCGCGGTAGAGTTGAAACGAATGGTTACCGCCGTACGCGCCGCTACCGTACAGTTCTTCTTCATCGGCAAAATGGCATTACTCCGGCGTCTGAACTGCGTCGTCTCGTGCAACCGCGATGTCGAGGTAGGCGTCGGCCTGTTCCGAGTGGATTCCCGAATCGACGAGTTTTCGCTCGTCGTCGTACTGGACGAGTCCGGCCATCGCCAGTTTCGGGAGTTGCGTGTGTTGCAGCGACATGAGGACGTTGCGGCGGTGTTCGTCGGAGACGAGGTCGATGGATTTGTCCGTCTCCCACGCGGCGACGGTGTCGACGATGTCTTCGAGCGTGACCGGCGTGTCTTCGGACCGCAACTCGTGAAGGATGTATCGGCTCCGACGGGACGAAAGGGCATCGAAAAGGGCGTCCTGTGAAAGCGGAGGGACGTCAGTACTCGGCCCGGCAGGCGAAGCGGTAGCGCGTGATGAGCCACCGTCGTCGTTTGTCGTCTGGTCTGCCATGGAGTGAAAACACTCGTTCTACGGGGGTGACTCTGGTGGTTCAGTATTCAGGTTATTTATCACCCTATCGGAAAATCGTGTCAGTCCGCGGCGGGATCCTGCACCGTGCGGACGTAGTCGGTGAAGTTGTCGAACACCGTTTTCGCCTCGCACGCGGCCGTGTAGTTTTCGTCGTTGATACCGTCCAAGACCGCTTGGAGGCGTTCCTTCGCGAGGTCCTTGCCGCGGGTGACTTTCTCCGCCGTCTTCGTATCGTACTCGGGGTGAAACTGGACGCCGAACACGTCACCTTTTCGGAAGCCATGATTGGAGTAGTCGTTTTCCGCGATCGGTTTCGCGCCCGGCGGGAGTTCCGCCACTTCGTCGGAGTGGGTCGTAAACGCGGTAAACTGACGGTCGATTCCCTCGAACAGCACCGAGTCGCCGGAGTGTTCGACCGCTCGGTAGCCGATTTCGTACTCGCCCATGTCACGAACGTCGCCGCCGAGAACGTCGGCGAGCAGTTGATGGCCGTAGCAGATTCCGAGCATCGGCATGCCGGTTTCGGCGGCGTCGCCGACCCACGATTTGAGGGGCGGAATCCAACTTTCGTCCCAATACACTGATGCCCGCGAACCGGAGATGACCGCCGCGTCGAAGTCGAAGCTGTCGGGGAGATGATGTTCTGTCGCGTCGAACTCCACGAGGTCCGCATCGAGTTCGCGACGGAAGTTTCGCCGCGTGTTTTCGTCGCCGTGTGAAGCGTTCAAAAATGCGATTCTGAGCCGATCCATTCGGGTGACACTAGTAATCCGCAGCATAAAATGAGTTTCGCTACAGGGGATTTCGGCGTCGATGACACAGTAGAACATGATTAATCACTGCTAATTCTATGCATCAATCACGTGTCACGAATCGCTCGCGCAGTGCCGCCCGGTCGAGTTCGCCCGTCGGACGCCGCGGAAGCGACGGAACCGGTTCGATGGCCCGCGGAACTTCGTACGGCGCGAGTCGCTCCTCCGCGAACTCGCGGAGTTGGCCCGGAGACACGTCACCGACGACCAACGCCTTCGGTGCCGTTCCACCCGTCTCCGAGACGGTTTCGACGATGCCGACCTCCCGCACGTCGGGGTGTGATTCCAGTACGGTTTCGACCGCCCGCGGATGGACGCGCGGACGCCGCTTTCCGTTCTCGGACGAATCGTCACCGTCGCCGACGAGGAGATACCCACCCGTGTCGTTCGCTTCGCGTCGAAAGACGCCTTCCATCGCCACCCAGTCGCCGAACGCCTCGCCGTCGAGGTGGCCGGTCGCCGTCGCCGGACTCCGAACGAGGAGTTCGCCCATCTCGGTTCCGTCGTCCCCGTCGTTCGCCTCGTCCACGGTATCCACGTCGCCCCCATCGATTCGCACCGTACAGTTCGGAAACGGGTACGCCACCTCGCCCGAACCCGGCGTTCCGTGGAGGACGTTGACGCCGGTTTCCTCGCGGCCGTGGACGGGGAGGAGAGGAACCGAAAACGCTTCCCGAACGTCCGGCGGGACGCGGCCGCGGGCAGCCATCCATTCGAGCGCCGCCGAAGTCCCGTCGAAACCGGCGTCAGCCAGTTCGCGGAACTCGGTCGGACCGGCGACGAGACAGGTCACATCGTGTTCCTCGATTGCGGTCGTGGCGTCGTCCGGGTCGAACGCACGCCGAGTCACGACCCGGCCGCCGACGGTGAGAAGCGGGAGCACGAATCCGAGCAGGCAGTCCGGACGCGACAACGGCCGCAGGGCGATGGTGCAATCGTTCCTGCCGAGTCCCCACCCCGCGGTCGCGATTCGGCAGTTCCATTCGACGGCTCGGGTCGACAGTTCGACGACCCGCGTACCGTCCTCGGTATGGACGTGGAGAGCGGCTTCCCCGTCCGCACGCTCGGCCGGGCGAAAATCGGCCGGCGAGACGTGTTCGACCTCCTCGAACGAGTGGGCGTCGAACTCCCGAACGAGGTCGCGCTGCGCCGACTCGAACAACACGAGGTCCGGGTCGATTCGGTCCATCGGTCGCGAGACGGTGGCGGGCGTCAGTCGGTGTGAGACGGGCGCGAACACGCCGCCGACCCGCCAAACTGCGAGCATGGAAACCAGTGACTCCGCGCGGTTTCGCGAGACGAGAGCGACCGAACCGCCCGGTTCGACGCCGAGGGCCGCGAGTCGTCCCGCCATCGATCCGACTCGTGCGTCGAGTTCGGCGTACGAAACCCGCTCGCCCTCGTCCACGATGGCCGTCCGGTTCCCCCAGCGATCCGCGTGTTGCGCCGAGAGGAGTGACATACCTCGTCTGCGACGTGCACGGGGTTAGCCGTTCGGGCGACGTACACGGGTGGTATTACTACGAACACCTATCGGGCTATATAAAATAGTTTGATATGCAAGCATCACAATGTCACGACCGAGGTGACGAACGGTGAGTGAGAACGACCCCGACCCGGAGGAGGTACTCGTCGAGTGCGAACAGTGTGGACGAAAGACCCTCAGCGTCTACGTCGAGAACGGCGCGTGCCAGAAGTGCCGGGACGGGTAGCCGCAGACGATTCGTCCGAGATGTGTAGCTTGTAGAAGCGTACGAGCGATTCGATTTCGAAGCGGAAATCAGTCGAACGTTTTCTCCGCGTTCGCGGCCAGAAAGTCGACCAGTTCGTCGTTGACCGCCTTCGACCGTTCGACGTGAACGAGGTGCGGTGCCCCCTCGAAGGTCCGTAATTCTCCGCGCGGCAACCCGTCGGCCAGCGATTTTCCCGCGTCGACGGGCACCACGCGGTCGTCGGTCCCGTGAATCACCAGCGTCGGCGTCGTGATTTCGTAGAGGCTATCACTCACGTCGAATCCCTCCATCGCCGCGAACTGGGCGCGTTGGGCCGGACGGTCGGCGTCGTCCGCGAGTCGCCACTCCACCACCTCGTCCAGTCCGTCTGCGAAGACATCCTCGCTCACGACGGGGCGGAGCGAGTCGGACAGCGCGTCGGGGGTCTTCTCGGCGAGTAGTCGTTCCCGAACGTCCGGGGCGATTCGGTCCCCGCTCGCCGCCGTACCGATGAGCGTCAGCGTCTTCGCGCGCGAGAACCGCTTTGCGTACTGGAGCGCGACCATCCCGCCCAGTCCCGCACCGACGAGGTGGGCCTTCCGAACGCCGTGGTCGACCAACACCGCCTCCAAATCGCCCGCCAGTTCCGCGACGGAATACGGGCCATCCGGCGCGGACGAGCGCCCCGTCCCTCGAAAGTCCCAGACCAGCGATTCGAACGGGCCAGCCACCGCCGCGTGTTGCCAGCCCCATTGCCACGCACCAAACGCGACGTCCCCGACGAACGCCACCGTGTCGTGATCCGTCGGCCCGTCCGTTTCGTAGTAGAGCGAAATTCCGTCGTTTTCAGTGAACGGCATTTGTGGTCGATGGTACGGGGTTGGAGCGTTTCAAAGCGTCCGTTTCGAGTTCGGCGAGGAGTGCGGCACGGAGATGTCGATTTTGGTGACGGTGGAGCGGCCCAAAAAGTGCCGTAGAAAGCCTTCTCCGTCAACGCGTGCCAATCGGCACGACGGTTGCGCGAGTGCTGACCAGCCGCTCGGCGCGCGTGTGCCACCCGAAGGCGAGGACGTTTCGTCCGAGGATTCGGGGATTCCCGTTCGAGGGGCGAGCATCGTAGCGAGTGTAACGAGCGAGAAGCACAGTCGGTTGGGGAGGGAGTGGCCGTCGCGGTGTGGTTGCGGTGTGGGTAGATTGAAAGAAGCTGGACGTTCGGATCGAAGCGAAATTCCGTTTTTTCCAGCCGTCTCGTGGCCTTGATCCACCATTTACGCGTTCGAATTCGGAAGCCGTGGTTGAAGGGAATAAACTAGATTTTGCTATATCAAATCGGGGAATGGAGGACCTCACAGATTCTGCGTTTGGGTTCCAATAAACCACCAATTAGGAGATACAGGCCAGCTACCTGACCACGGAATCCCAATATGGAGAAGGCACAGCGCAGCTGAGACAACAGCGTTCGTCTCGACCGCCCATGACGGAAAGTTTTTGTTTTTACCATTACACCTTTTTCGCGTGCCCTCTCGCCTTCGTAGCGCAGCGCGATTCACCCGCAACCGCCCGCGCGTTGTCTCCTTCGTTCTCGCCGTCGTCGTCGCTGAAACCGCCCTCCGCCTCGTTCTCGGGATGGCCGAACCACTCGCAGTCGTCCTCTGTCCACCCGTTGTCGCCGTTCCACTCCTCGGTGCGGCGGCCCCAGCGGTCCGCGCTGCCGTCCGCGACCCGATGGTCACGCCCGACTGGCACCTTACTGCCCGTCTCCGCACCGTCGGTCCGCATCTCCTCATCGCCGCCGTCCTCGGCCAAGTCGCCGCCGTCGCGCTCGGTTCGGCGTTATTAACCCTCGTTGACACGCCGATCCGCTTTTCCGTCTACGCGCTCGGTGGGTCGGTCCCGTACGGCGTCGTGGCCCTCGCACCGCTCGTCGGCGTCGCCGTCGGCACCCTGCTCACGTGGGGTGCGCTTGTTCCCAGCCTCGCCCACGTCGCTGCCGGCGAGGGCCTCCGCAACGCTGCCCGGGCGTCCGTGGAAACCGCGCTCTCCGACACGCGACGGACCGCCACCCTCGTTGGCGTCGCTCTCGTCTACGAGGCCGTCGTGGCCGACGCTGGCGTCGCAGGTTTCTTTTACGCCGACGGCTCGCTCGTCACCTTCCTCGTCGTTGTCGGCCTGCTCATCCTCGCCGGTGTGCTCACCGTACCCGTCAGCTACGCGGCAGTGACCGTTGTCGATGGTGCGACGACCGGAACGAGAGGAATGGACGGGGAACGGTCGAGGCCGCCTCGCGTCCCGGTTCGACGAGCGGCCGCCGCCTGCATAATCGTCCTCGGCCTCGTCGCTGGCGCAAGCGCGGTCCGGGTGACCGAGACGCGGCCGACGCCGAACGCGGCAACGACGCTGCCGAGCGGTCCCACGGCGGCGTACGAGGCGGCCGTCTCGAACACCATCGCGTCGAACAATCGAATCGAGTACCGGATGAGTGACGGGAACCACACGTTGTACAACATGCGCGTCCTCGACCGCACGGACAGACGCCTCCGCTATTCGTACCGGAGCGAGAAGGAAAACAACACCGCCTACTTCGACGCTGGCGTCAAGTACGGCGGTGAGGGCACCCGTTTCATCGCGCTCGGTACCCGGCGTATCGGCCGCTACGCCAAGGTGTGGGCGTATCCCGGCTACTGGTTCTTCAACCAGAACTACGACCCGACGGGTTGGCTCGGCGTCCCGAAGCCGAACACAGGAACGTGGAAGGTTGTTTCGCACAGCAATGGCACCGAAACGCTCGAAATCGACGGTCCCGCGGCGTTCCGCGCCGCCGGAGTGGGCACGCCGACAAACGCCATGTATCACACCGCGTGGGTCCAAATGCGCGTTGACATCGACCGGGGTGTCCTCCTCGGCGGACGCGCCCGCCTGAACGCGACGTCCCCGGACTCGGATTTCGATCCCGACGTCTCAGTGCGCTACAAGGTGAAAACGGGACCCGACGTGACCGCCTATCGACCGGCCGAACTCGGCCCGCGAACGTCCGGCGAGTGGCTCTGGAAGCTGTTCGCCTACTGATTCGGACTTAAGCAAAGATGAGCGAAAAGTGGAGTTCTCCGATTTCGGTTCGAAACGGCGAGAACGCTATTACTACAGAATGCGAAGTGTACACCATGAGCGACGACGACTTCCCCGACCCGGAAGCGGTCCTCGAACGTGGACGGCGGTATCGCGCAAAACTCGACGAGTATGGGGAGGCGAAGGAGAAAGAGACCATCACGGAACTGTTCACGCTCCTCGGTCGCGCCTACGCACTTCCCGTCCTCCACACGTTCTCGTGGAGCGACGAACCCCTGCGGTTCAGCGACCTCGAAGATCACCTCGACGTGTCGCCGACGACGCTTTCAAAGCGACTCTCGGAACTCACGGAGGCGGGATTGTTGACACGACGGTCGTACGACGAGATTCCGCCGCGTGTCGAGTACGAACCCACGGCCGCGGCCGACGACCTCGCGCCCGTGTTCATCCACCTCTACGAATGGGCCTCCGTTCACGACCTCGATGGAGAGGAGTGATAGCCGTTGGGAAACAACGATACAGATTCCGTAGTAGATACAAGACTACTGACTCGATAGTATATGACTACAGAAACGAAAGCAGGATATATGTTCCAACATTTCGTCACGTCACTGATGATGGAGAGTGCAGACGGGGGTGAACGATGAGCGAAGCCATCTGTGCGGACGGCGTTCGTGTCGTCTATCCCGACGGTACGAAAGCGGTTGACGGCGTGGACCTTCGGGTACCGAAGGGCGAGTTCTTCGGCTTCCTCGGCCCGAACGGCGCGGGGAAGACGACGACAATCAGGACGCTCGTGACGCTGTTGCGACCGACCGAGGGGTCCGTCACGGTGAACGGCTACGACGTCGGAGACGACCCGAAGAGCGTGCGTCGCTCCGTGGGCTACATGGCACAGGAGACGAGCATCGACGAGGAGTTGACCGCGCGCGAGAACGTCGAGTACATGGCGGCCGCGTACGGCATTCCGAAGGCGGAGCGAGCCGACCGCGCCGACGAACTCCTCGATCTCGCGGACCTGCGGGACGTGGCCGACAAGTCGGCAAAGACGTTCTCCGGCGGGATGAAGAAACGACTCGACGCCGTCACAGCGCTGGTCCACCGCCCGCCGGTCGTCTTCCTCGACGAACCGACCACGGGACTGGACCCGAAGGCGCGAAACCGCCTCTGGGACTACTTCCGCGAGATAAACCGCGAGGGGACCACCGTGTTCCTGACGACCCAGTACTTGGAGGAGGCCGACCAACTCTGTGACCGCATTTCACTCATCAAGGACGGTAAAATCGCGCTGACCGGTTCCCCGAACGAACTCAAAAACGAGGTCGGCGGCGACATCCTCGAACTCGAAATCGCGCCGTCGGACGTGGACGTTGCGACGCGCCTCGCCGAATCGGGCGACGTGTTCCACGATGCGGTCGTGACCGAGACGGACACCGGAATTTCGGTGGGTGCGACGACGATTCGAACGCACGGGGCGGAGTATTTCGCCGAACTGCGTGATGCGGGCGTCGAGGTGGACGGCTTCGATGTGCGGTCACCGACGCTCGACGACGTGTTCCTCGCGGTCACCGGCGAGGGCGTCGAAGCGGAGGAGTCCGAGTCGGACACGGAGGTGGTCGCATGAGTTCCGACACGGGAACGAGCGAGGACCAGACGCTCGCGCCGGGCAACGGCTTCCTCGGCGACACGTGGGTGAACATGCGCCGCTGGCTCCTCAAGTCGATTCGAAACCCGTTCATCGTCACTTCCTCCATCGTGCAACCGCTCATCTTCCTCGTGCTGTTCTCGCAGGTGTTCGGCCAAGTCACCGGCGGCGCTATCGGCGGTCCCGGCGGGGATATCAAGTACATCAGTTTCCTCCTCCCGGCCATCATCATTCAGGTGTCGCTCGTCGCGGCGGCGAGTTCCGGCATCGGCTTGGTCAACGACATCGAGACGGGGATGTTCGCCAAGGCGCTCGTCTCGCCGATGAACCGCGGTGCCGTGTTTTTGGGGAAGACGCTCGCCGAAGTCGCCCGCATCTGCGTTCAGATAATCATCGTCGTCGTCGTCGGCGTCCTCCTCGGCGCGAACATCGCCACGGGATTCCTCGGCGTCCTCGCGCTGATGGTCATCGGCATCCTGTTTTCCATCTGGTTCACGGCGCTCTCGAACGTCGTCGGCATCCAGACCGGCGACACGGAATCGACCATCATCGCCGTGAACTTCCTGCAACTCCCGCTGCTGTTCGTCTCCAGCGCGTTCCTCCCGGTGGATCGACTGCCGCAGTGGATTCAGTACATCAGCGCCGTCAACCCCATCACCTACGGTGTCGATGCCGCACGGGCGCTCGTCATCACCGGCTGGGAGTGGGGCACGATTCTGCCGTCCATCGCCATCCTCATCGCCCTCGACCTCGTGCTGACCGGCATCGCGTTGGTCGTGATCAAACGGGCGACCAGCGCGAACGCGTAATAGCGCCGTCTACGCCACATTCGTGGCGAATCTGTAGCGAATTTGTGCCCGATTTCGGGCAACGCTTTTGCTATTTTCACGGAGATATCGGGGCACAGATAGAGATGAGTCCCAACCCCTCCGACGAGTCACGGCGGACGTATATCAAAGCGAGTTCGGCGCTCCTCACCGGCGGTTTCCTCGCCGGCTGTACGAGCGGCGAAGCGGAAACAGAAGACAGCAAAGAAACGGAAGATGACAAGGAAACCGAAGACGGGAATTCGACGTCGAACGACACCGCAACGGAGAGCGGTTCGTCGCTCTCCGACGACGCGGTGGAGTACCTGAGCGACGCGAGAAGCTACTCTGGTGACGGGCCGGAGGATTACACCGGCCGGACGGAGGTCGAAGTCGAAAACGGCGGCGGCAGTCGTGGAAAGGCATTCGACCCGGCTGCGATCCGAATCGACGCCGGAACGACCGTCGTCTGGAAATGGACCGGACGCGGCGGCAAACACGACGTCGTCGCGGTGGACGGGTCGTTCGAAAGCGAACTGGTCGAAAGCAGTTCGAAGACGTTCTCACACACGTTCGAGGAGACGGGCGAAACGCTGTACAACTGCAGTGAACACGAGGACAAGGGCATGAAAGGCGTCGTTGTCGTCGTCTGAGCCGACCAGTTCATGAACACCATCGAGACACGGACGCAGCGGTCGTTGCTCTACGTCGCTATCGGCGGTGCCATCGGGTGGTCCGGGACCTACGGCGTCGACGAGGTGGGCCCGTTTTCGCTGGAACTGGACATCTACTTCGTCGTCGCCATCTGGGCGGTTCTGCTCCTCGCCGGCGTGCTTTGGATGCGAACGGCACCGACGATTCGACGCGCGAACGCGTGGCGAATCTGGGTGTACCTGTCCGCCGCCGCCCTCGCCATCAACGCCGTCGCCAACACGCCACGACTCGTCCCGAATCCCGACCTCTTCATGCTCTTGCAGGAGTACGCGTACTACCATCCGTGGTTCGCCGTGTACGCCATCGGCTACGTCGCCACGGCGCGGTACGAACCCGAGAGCGGATTGATGGGTGGGACCGAGCGAAGGATGTACGTCGTTTCCGGCGCGTTCAGCCTCGCGTTCCTCGTCGCCCTACTCGCGGTTTCGATTTCGGACGAACACGTGATACTGGTCGGTGGAGCCCTCAACGTCCTCCCGCCGCTACTCGCGGTTTACATTCGACGGTGGGAAGCGAGGTCCGCTACGCGCGAGCGGACACGAGTTACCAGTGGAGAACGGCCGTAGGAACGACGCCAAACGGTTAGGAAACCCACAACCGCCTTCGATGATTGAACCAGACCGCCTTTGCTCCTTCCGTCGTAACCGTCGAACATGCATCGACGGACGTACCTCCGTTCCGTTGCGGCGACGGGAGCGGTGGTCAGTGCGGCCGGATGTCTGGGGTCGTTCGGCGATTCAAATCCGAACGTGGCGCTCGGCGAACCCGACAGGGAAGTCAGCAGTTCGGACCTCCCGTATCCGGCATGGGGACAAAAGATTCCGAACGTGACGATTCCCGCACCGCTCGAAAACCGAACCGTCTCGCTTCGAGAGGTCGAAACGCCGAGCGTCCTCACGTTCTTCTACACTCACTGCAAGACCATCTGTCCGGTACTCATCTCGACGCTCCGAAACGTCCAGACCCACGCATCACAGAACGGGTACGAAAACGACGTGACCTTCCTTCCCGTGACGTTCGACCCCAAACGCGACGACGCCGAGCAGTTACAGGCGTACGCGGAGAAGATGAACGTGGACCTGTCCGTCGGAGACTGGGACTTCCTCCGGCCGGAGTCGAAATCGAGGGCGAAAAGCGTCATCACGGACGAGTTCGGCGTCCATTTCGAACCGACGAAACAGCAGTCGAAGGACAAGTACATGTTCACCCACTCCGCGCTCATCATACTCGTCAACGGGGAGGGATACGTCGAGCGGGCGTACAGGGGCAAATCGCCGAAGCAACAGCAGATAATCGACGACCTCGAAACCGTCCGGAAATGAACCGACGCCGCCTCCTCACCGGACTCGCGGGACTGGGCATCACCGGCGGGAGTGCGTGGGTCGCGCTGAACGGCCTCTCCGAGGACGACGGACTGCCGAAACGCGTCGAGACGATACGCGCGCGGGGTTCGACGGCCGGAACAGTGCAGGTACCGGTTTCCGATACCGTCACCGTCATCGACCTCTTCGCGACGTGGTGTACGCCCTGCAAAAAGCAGATGACGGCGCTCACGAGACTGCACGACGAGTACGACGACGAGGTTCGCTTCGTCTCCATCACGAACGAGCGGATCGGCGGTACGCTGACGAAAGAGGACGTCCGTTCGTGGTGGACGGAAAACGACGGAAACTGGACCCTCGGCCTCGACCCGGATTCGTCGGTGATGGCCGCCCTGAATGCGGGCGGACTTCCGTTCGTCGGCGTCGCGGCACCGGACGGAACGGTCACGTGGACGCATCACGGCGTGGCGGGCATCGACGCGCTTCGCACGCAAATCGCTGCGGCCGAAAAGGGATGAGTGCCTCCGCGCTCCTGCCGACGATAGCCTTCGCGGCGAGCGCGGGGCTAGCCACCTTCTTCGCACCGTGTGCGTTTCCCCTGCTTCCCGGCTACATCGGCTACTACCTGCAACAGCAGGACGACGAAACGGTTTCGTCGGCGCTGCTGCCCGCTATCGGCACAGCAATCGGCGCGCTCGCCACCCTCAGCGCGGTCGGACTCGCCGTCTTCGTGGCGGGGCAGGAACTCGTCCGGTATCTCACGTGGTTCGAACCCGTCGCGGGCGTCGTCCTCCTCGTCGTCGGCCTCCTCGTCGTCGCGGGAAAACAGCCGACGATTCGCGTTCCGCTGCCGGAACGTCCCGCATCGACAACGGGGTTCGTCGTCTTCGGCGGCGGATACGCCCTCGCGGCGGCGGGATGCGTCGCACCGGTCTTCCTCGGCGTCGTCGCCCAGACGTTGACGCTCCCGCTTTCCGGACGCGTTCTCTCCTTCGGGAGTTACGCGCTGGGAGTCGTGATTCCGCTCTGCGGCGTGACGCTGCTGATGGCGGTGGGCGTCGATTGGTGGCGCGAACTGGGAAGGTATTCGTACGCCTTGGAACGCGTCGCGGGCGGACTGATGATACTGGCCGGCATCGGGCAACTGTACCTCTCGTTCGTCGTCCTCGACGGGTTCTGACGCCGGACGGCGACCCATTTTCGCGATTTCCGTCCGTTCGACGCTCGAACCGCCGGAAACACTCGAACATCGTTGCGCCTCCATCGGCGACCGTCCGAACCCGATATTCCCAATTCAGTATAGCTGAATGTGATTTATTGGGGGCGAAAGCGCGAGTCGTATCGACGGGAAAATAATTCACCAATCGGCGCAAAACGTCGTGTCGCTCGGGTTTTCGGGAGTTATCGAACGGTGGAGAAGAACTCACTCGTCACGAACACTGTAACACCAGCGTCAAAATCCGAACCGCAGAAAACGCAACCGCCGACTTAAGCGTTCTCGACCTGCTTCAGCACGTCCGGCGCGTTCTCCAACGCCTCGTCCAGTTTGTCGGTGTCGGGGCCGCCACCTTGGGCGAAGTTAGGGTCGGGGCCGCCGCCGCCACCGCCGACGAGTGAGGCGAGTTCGCCGACGACCGCACCGGCGTTCACCGACGAATCGTCCGGGATGGCGACGACGAACTGCGCGCCGTCGGCACCGCTGCCGATGACGGCGATTTTCCCGTCCTCGGCCATCGCGTTGGCCGTGGCGCGGAGTTCCTCCATGTCCGTGTCGATGCGCTGGATGACGGCCGTCGTGTCGCCGACTTCGATTTCCTCGCCGCCGCCCCCGCCGCTGGCGCGGGCCTCGGCGAGTTGCTCTTTGAGGTCCTCGATCTGTTTGCCTTGCGCCTTCCACTCCTCGAAGAAGCGTTCGGCCGTGTCGGGCACCTCCGCGGGCGAAACTGAGAGCGTGTCGGCGGCGGTCCGGAGGTAGTCCTCGGTTTCCTGCGTCGCCTCGATGGCGGCGTCGCCGGCGGCGAAGGTGAGCCGTTCGACCCCGTCCTGCACTCGCTCGGTGTTCAGAAGCTTGATTGCGCCGACGTCACCCGTACGGCGGACGTGAGTCCCGCCGCAGGCCTGCACGTCCTCGGCGACGTGGATGAGGCGGATGTTCGTCCCGCCGGGAATTCCGCCCTGATAGAGGTCGAAGCCGAACTCCTCTTCGGCCTCGTGGCGGTTGGGCCACTCCTGTTGGACCGTCGTGTTCTCCATGACGATTTCGTTCGCCAGCAGTTCGATCCGTTTGGCCGTCTCGCGGTCGATACGCTCGTAGTGGCGTACGTCGATGCGCGAACTGTCGGTTCCCTTCTGGGCACCGGCCTGTCGGATGTGGTCGCCGAGAACCTGTCGGGCCGCGTGGACGACGATGTGGGTCGCCGTGTGGTGGCGCATCAGCCTACGGCGACGCTGGGCGTCGATTTGTCCGCGAACGATGGACCCCTTGCCGACGGATTCGTCGGTGCGGTGGAGGACGACGCCGTTTTCGATTTGCGTGTCCGTGACCTGCACCGTCTTCTCGTCGGTCGAAAGCGACCCGTGGTCGCCGGGTTGGCCACCGCCTTCGGGGTAGAACATCGTCTGGTCGAGGACGACGTCGTAGCCCTCCTCGCGGTCGAACACGTCGAGTACGACGGCCTCGAAGTCGGTTCGATACTGGTCCTCGTAGTAGAGGCGTTCGGTCTTCGGCAGGTCGATGAATCGGTCGTCCTCCGATTCCTCCTCTTCGAAGGCCTCGCCGCTGTCGTGGCGTTCGGCCACGAGGCTGTAGAAGTCGTCGGGGACATCGACAGCGGTGCCGAACTCGTCGGCGATCTCCTCGACCATATCCGGTTGCAGGCCGTGGGAGTCGTACAACTCCACGAGCGTCTCGGTCGGGATGGGTTTGCCCTCCTCGGCGTGTTGTTTTGCGAGGCGACGAACGCGGCGGCCACCCTGTTCGAGCGTCTCGCGGTACTTTTCGACCTCCGTCCGAACGATGTCGCGGATGGTGTCGCGGTTCTCGTAGCCCAGTCGCTCTGCCTGCATGTCCACGAGTTCGTCCAACGGCGCATCGACACCGGCGGTGTCGGAGAGGCGCTTGGTCCGTCGGAGCACCATCCGGGCGAGGTATCCGGTCGCGACGTTGCTCGGGACGATGCCGTCGCCGAACATGTACGCGAGCGTCCGGCAGTGGTCGGCGATGGCGTAGATCGCTTCGAGCGGTTCCAGCAGTTCGACGAGTTCCGCGGTCGAGACGCCGATTTTGTCCGCGATGTTGTCGCGGGCGGCCTCCATGTCCTCGGCCTCGTCGATGTCCATGTGCCCCGCGAGCTTCGAGGCGCGGTGAACGAGTTCCTCCTCCTCTTCGGTGTGTTCGATTCCCGCATTCTCCTTGAGGAAGTCGATCATGTCGGGATAGACCGCCTCGTACACCGTCGGCGTTCCTTGGGACACCCACGTCCAGCGTTCGAGCCCGTATCCGGTGTCCACGATGTACGTGTCCATCGGGCTGTAGCGGTTGCCGTCCTTCATCTCGTACTCGCCCTCCGGATCCTGTTCCATCGACATGAAGACGAGCGTGGCGAGTTCGACGCCTCGATAGATGACTTCGATGGCGGGTCCGGCGTTGCCGCCGCCGACCCACGGGTCCTCGATATAGATCACTTCCTCGGGGTTCGCGCCCATCGACTCGAAGAACTCGTCGCAGTACGCGACCGTCTGGTCCTTCCAGTAAACCTCACCTTCGTACGCGTACTGCTCGGGGTCGTCGATGTCCTCCCGGGCGTTGAACGCGTGGTGGGCCATCATCTCGAAGGCCATCGTGTGCCGACCGGTCTTCCCGACGTTGTCGATGTCCTGCATCCGAATGCAAGGCTGACTGATGGTCAGCGGGTTGGCCGGCGGTGGCGTCTCACCCGACGTGACCAGCGGTTGGAAGTCGGCGATCGAGGCGATGGTGAGCAGCATGTCGTCCCGCCAGCGGTTCGCCGCCACCGGATACGGGTCGATCCGCTGGTGGTCGTGATCTTCGAAGAAGGACAGGAACGCTTCCCGCATCTCCGCCAGTGAGTACGTCTCGTCGAAACTCGGGTTGTCGATGAACCCGTACTCCTCGCAGGGCGGTTCCCCGCACGTCTCTCGGTCGTGGTCGCGCGTCCAGAAGTATGCTCCACACTCGGAGCATTCCTTTCGCACGAAGCCGTTTTCCTCGAAATAATCGAGGCGATACTCCTCCTCAAGTTGGCTCATTCTTGGTAGTTTGTCACCCATCAGTGCGTAAAACAGTTCCGCAAGGACGTTCAGACCGGGATACGTGGAAGAAGCGTCGCCCGTGATTTGCGGCGAGAAGCGACGATACCGAATCGAGCGGGAAACGAAGAGCGGAGAACGGAAAATGGGTCGGGAGTTAGAGCAACTCGCCGACGAACTCGAAGAGGAAAATGCCCGAATCCTCGCCGCCGAGCGTGTAACTTTCGAAGCGACGAACGGAGTAGAGATAGGCGAGCGGCGGCGCGACGACGCCGAGGAGTACCGCGATAGCGCCGCCGATGAGTTTGACGGTCGGCGGGGAGATGATTATCGCGTATCCGAGAACGCCGGTGACGAACTCGAACATGCTGGAGACGGACGCCGCGGTTCCGGGCGTGATGGCCGTGACGGCACCGCCGTAGCCGAGGAGCACCGCGAGCGAGTAGGTCGCGAACGCCGTCTTGCTCGGCACGACGGCCGTCCGACTCTTGGTGACGTTGACCTCGCCGAACCGCGGGAACGTGGTTCCGATACCGATTGCGACGACGGCCCCCGCGAGTCCGAGGACGACGCTGAGCGCGGTCAGCGAGAGCCACCGTATCGGTTCGAGCGGACTCAAGAAGCCGGTGAGCGCGGTGGCGAGGACGACGATGGGGAGACCGACGATGGTCACCGAGAGGACGTGTCCCACGACGAACTCCTTGCCGCGGATGCTCGAGGTGAGCGTCACCGGCAGCATGGCACCCTCGTCGCCGAGGGGATTGAGCGCCGCGCCGCCGATGGCCCACGCGCCGTATAGCGAAATGACGACCGGGAGCGTCCTCGTGACGTATCCCACTTGGATGGCTTCCTGTATCGGCCCGGTGACCAAGAACACCGGATAGACGACGTAGAGGAGGCGAATCGGGGAGCGTTTCGTTCGCCGCCAGACGTTTGCGACCACGGAGCGCGTCGGTCGAGACGCGATACCCGCGAGGAAGTCCGCGTTCGACTCGCTGGATTCGTACTGTTTGTTCTCGGGTTGTACCCGGTCGCCGTACCAGAGTCGCGTCGCCAATCGAACGTCGAGGGCGAACAGAACCGGCAGGCCGACGGCGACGAGGCCGATCGCGCCGACGACCCGCGCGAGCGACGGTGACGCGCCGGGAATCCCGAAGACGAACAGGTCGCCCAACCACGCCATCGGGGCGTTCTGGAGCAGTCCGGAGAGCGAAGTCATGACCGTTCCGAGCGTGTTGGACATGACCACGGCCATGTAGACGACGAACGCGAGGACCGCGAGGACGGATTTGTACTGGGCGAGGACTTCCGACCGTTCGAGGGCGAGTTTGATGAGCAGGCCAAGGATGTGGCCCGCGAGCAGGGCCGTCGCGAGCAACCCGAGGAGGGCGAAGACGATGGTGACGAGCGGAAGCGGCGTGCCGAGTGCGAGGCTCAACGCCGTCGTTATCGCCACCACGGGAATCAGCCCGATGGAGGCCACCCGCGAGAACTCCGCGCCGAGCAAGCCGCCGACCACGTCGCGGGCGGGAACGGTCGTCAACATGCCCGCCTCCTGGTCGATTCGCCCGGTCTTCCCGATGACGCGCGAGGTCAGCATCACGGTGAGCACGAGCCACCAGACGGCGAGGCCGCCGCGTGCGACGTCTAGCAGCGGAAGGTCCGTCGTCGCGAGTTCCCCGCCGAACTTGTACGCGAAGTACGACCCGGCGACGGTGGGCACGCCCATGAAGATGAGAGCGAACAACCCGAACGCGAGCATCTGCACGGGCTTCTTGCCGATAGCGCGGACGCTCCGTCGATACTCCATGCGAGCGATTCGAGCGCTCCGGCCGGGGGTCCAGTTCATTGCTCCACCGGCGCCGCGGCGGGTTCCTCGCTCGTCACGTCGAGGAACACGTCTTCGAGCGTCTGTTCTTCCTCCGCGCGGTGGGTGAGTCGCTCCGGCGAATCCTCCGCGACGAGCGACCCGTCGTACAGCACGCCGACCGTATCCGCGAGTTCTTCCACGACGGGGAGGATGTGCGTCGAGAGGAAGACGGTCATGCCGTCGGCGGTGAGTTCCGAGATGAGTTCGCGTACGGTGCGGGCCGCACGCGGGTCGAGGCCGGAGGTGGGTTCGTCCAAGAAGACGACCTCGGGTTCGTGGAGGATGGTCTGAATGAGCGCCGTCTTCTGTTTCATCCCCTTCGAGTAGGTGCCGACGCGCTCGTCCGCGTCTTCGAGGAGGTCGAATCGGTCGAGGAGGGCTTCGATTCGGTCGTCGGCCTCCACGTTTCGAAGCCCGGCGATGTACCGCAACTGCTCGTGAGCCGTGAGTTCGTCGTACAACGGCGGCTCCTCGGGCATGTAGCCGATGTGCGGGACGACGGCGTCCCGGTCGGCGATGGAGTGACCGGCGACGCGGGCGGTTCCGCTCGTCGGTGGCGTCAACGTCGTCAACATCCGCATCGTCGTGGTCTTCCCCGCGCCGTTCGGGCCGAGGAAGCCGTAGACGGACTCGGACGGGACGGTCAGTTGGAGGTTCGAGACGACCGCCGTGTCGTCGAAGCGCTTGGTCAACCCGTCGGTTTCGATGGCGGGCCTCATGGGTTCACCTCCGGTCGCGCTCGTTTATACTGGAGAGCAAGACTCGTGGGGACTGTGTGCGTCATACTCGGGGAACTGTTCCGAGACGTAAAAAATCCGACTGAAATCATCAGACGAGATTTTATTTTGCAAGTGACACGACAGCGGCGAAAGATTACTCGCCGAGCGCCTTCTCGAAGACGGAGTACGGTTGTGCGCCCGTGATGCTCGTGGAGAGCGTCCCGCCGTCGAAGACGAAAAAGGACGGAACGCCCTCCACACCCGCCGCGGACGCCGCCCGTTGGTCCTTGGAAAGCGCTCCTTCGTACGCCTCGTTTTTCGCGTCGTCCACGACGGCCGCCGCGTCCACGTCGGTGTTCGATTCGAGGAAGGACTTCGTTTTCGACAGGACGTTCGACTCGGAGAAAGTGTCCTGTTCGGCGAAGTAGTGTTCTTTCAGCGTCCAGAACACGGATTCGTTCCGAGCGTACGTCGCTTCGAGCGCCTCCGCGGCGGGCGTCCCCCACGGCTGAATCGGCGCGACGGCGAATCGCGAGACGAACGAGAGTTTCCCGGAATCGATGTAGTTCGATTCGATTTTCGGGAACGTGTCGCGCTCGAACCGCCCGCAGTAGTGACACGACGGGTCCTCGAACGCGATCACGGTCCTGTCCGCCGTTCCGGGTTGCGGGCCGAGCGTGGGCTGGTTGTCGATACCTCGTGCGGCGGGGAAGTCGTCGAGGGTTTTCGAGTTCGAGTTCGAGTTCGTCGCGGTCGTCGTATCGTTACTGCCGCTGAGACTGGCACAGCCCGACAGAAAGAGCGCGGTTCCAGCGAGGAAGGTTCGCCGTCGGAGGGTCATGCGGGGACGTAGTGAGCGACGACGAATTATCGTTCCGGTCAGTCGAGCGCCAGCGACGCCAGCATCGCTTCGAGTTGCACGCGCTCGCTCGCGCCTTCCGTGATGCGGAAGTCGGCCTCGCCGACGCGTTCGAGGACGCGAACCGCGTCGTCGTCGTCCAAGTCGAACTCCCAAATCGAGCGGTGGAGTTGGTCGATGATGTCCCCGCCGGCCATCCCGCGTTCGGTGAGGAGTTCGTCAAGGATGGACCGCGCGCGCGTGAAGTCGCCGTCGATGGCGTGTCTCACCATCTCCTTGATGTCCTCGGGGCGAGCGGTGCTCGTGATGACGAAGACGCTCTCCTCGTCCACCTGTTCGCCCATGACGGCGGCGGCCTGCAGGGCGTTGATGGCTTTGCGCATGTCGCCGTCGGCGGCGTAGACGAGCGCCTCGATGCCGTCGTCGGTGGTTTCGATTCCCTCCTCGTCGGCGACGTAGCTGACGTACTCGGCCACCGCGTCGTCGGGAATCGGGCCGAAGCGGAACACCGCACACCGCGACTGAATTGGATCGATGATCTTCGAGGAGTAGTTGCACGACATGATGAAGCGTGTCTTGTCCGAGAACTGTTCCATCGTCCGGCGGAGGGCGGCCTGCGCGTCGCTCGTCAGGGAGTCGGCCTCGTCCAAGAAGATGACTTGGAAGTCCACCGCGCCGGGGTCGTGTCGTGCGAAGTTCTTGATCTGGTCGCGCACCACGTCGATACCGCGCTCGTCGGAGGCGTTCAGTTCGAGGAAGTGACTCCGCCAGCTATCGCCGTACAACTCCTTGGCGATGGCGACCGCACAGGTCGTCTTCCCGATTCCGGCCTGCCCGGAGAACAGCAGGTTGGGCAGGTCGTTCCGCTCGATGTAGCTCTGTAGTCGAGCCGTGATGTCGTCGTGGCCCGCCACGTCGTCGAGGGTTTGGGGCCGGTACTTCTCGACCCAGATGGTTCCACGTCCGGGGACGGTTTCCGCGTCGGCCTCGCTCATGATCCAGCAGAGGGCCCTATCGTTCTTAAACTCCCCGAGACTCCGCGCTCGGGGTATTCGGTTTTCGAAATCGAAGCGATTCGGTTAGGCCAGCGATTCCGACGAACAACGCACGATTCTCCGACACAACGACTCAATTACTATTCGCCCGGACGACGACAGACGGGCCATGCGCGCACACGTGGGTATCCTCCTGTTGGTGCTCTTGCTCGCCGTCGCGCCCGCGACGGCGGCGGCGGAACAGACACGCACCGGCGGGTCCGTCGTCGTCGGATCCGGAGAAACAGTCCGCGGTGATCTCACCGCGACCGGCGGCACCGTCGTGATTCGCGGGACCGTGAACGGGGATTTGAACGCCTTCAGCGGAAACGTTCTCGTCGCCCAAGGCGGCACCGTCAACGGCGACGTGTCGGCGTTCGCCGGAAACGTCCGAATCGCGGGGACCGTCACCGGAACCGTGGACGCACAGACCGGGAACCTCGTCATCGCTCGGTCGGCCACCGTCGGACAGTCGCTCCAAGGGTCGTCCGGGTACACGCTCATCGCGGGAACAGTCAACGGGAACGCCCGCGTGTCGAGCGAGACGCTCACGCTGGCCAACACGGCGAACGTCGGCGGCAACCTCGTCTACGACGTCGGGACGTTCAACCGGGAGCAAGGTGCGACCGTCGGCGGGACGGTTCGGCAGGACGAGTCGCTGAACAGCGCCGGACCGGCGTCCGTGCCGAGCGTGCCGGGATGGGTCGGCGTGATTTACGGTTTCCTCGTGAACCTCCTGTTGGGGGTGCTGTTGTTGGCGGTGTTCCCGACCTTCTCCGACGGCGTGGCGGACAAGGGACGGGACAACCCGCTGTTCTCCATCGGCGTCGGCGTCCTCCTGCTCATACTCGTTCCCATCGTTCTCATCGTCTTCGCCGTGACGCTCATCGGAATCCCCATCTCGATTATCGGGGCGCTCCTCTTCGCCGTCTTCCTCTGGGTCGCGGGCGTGTACGGGTCGTTCATCGTCGGCGTCTGGTTGCTCTCGCTCGCGGACGAGGGCAGTCGCTGGCTCGGCCTGTTGCTCGGCGTGTTCGTCATCGCGGTTCTCGACCGGATTCCCGTCGTCGGCGGCATCGTCCAGTTGGTCGTCCTCCTCTTGGGACTGGGTGCGTTGGCGATGGCGCTCCGGTCGCGGTACCGCGGACGCCGAGTCACCCCGCAGTACGCGGAAGAGACGCGCTCCGGAGGCGACGAGGAGACGCCTGCGGACTGAAGAGCGGACGTTTTTTCGAGGACGGATTGACCGGTGGTTTCCCGAATAGAAACGAACCATCCCGGCGCGCGCTGGTACGGGCCTGAGGACACGTCGTCCGAAGGCCCGTGGTGATAGCGTGCGAGGGATGACTGAGCGAATGCGAGGGAATCGGCTGGGGAGGCGTGTGGCCTGCGGTAGCTGTCGCGGTGCGGGAGCGGTGATATGGGAGGAATGAAAGGGGCCGCCCGGTCGCGTTCATCGTGGTCGTCTGTGCGGGCCACTATTCTGGCCGGACGTGGCGGAGAGGGCAGAATATCCCGCACAGCGGCCGCGAGCGGGCGGGGGCTTTCGCGGTCCGCTTCCCTACAGTTGTGATCGTAGCAAACCCAATGGTTCGTAGCGAGCCGAGGCGGTTTCGAATCACGGCAACACCGCCAGTCAGATCAAAATAGACCCCATATAGTCGTCTTCGACACGCTGAAGACGCGAGGCGGACAAAAACGGGCATGAACGTGACCGTCGAAGTGGTCGGCGAGGGGAGCCACGAGTTCGACGTGGAGGACGAAACGTACGCCGACCTGCTTTCAGAAATCGGCTTGAGTCCACACGAGGTGTCCGTGATGGTGGACGGGCGGCCCGTGCCGGAGGACCAACCGGTCGAGGCGGACCACGTGAAAATCCTCCGACTCATCAAGGGCGGATGACCGTCCGCCCCGCGATCCCGGCGGACCGCCTGACCGTGTTACGAATCGTGAACGGCGCGATGCTCGAAATCGACGCGGACGAAGTCGAGGATAGGATCGAGACGGGGGACGTGCTGGTGGCCGAAGAAGACGGAAGGCTGCTCGGTGCGGCGGTGCTGGACGGCGAAGACCGACCCACGCATATCGACGCAATCGCGGTGCTACGGGCGCGACGGGGGCAGGGAATCGGGAGCGAACTCGTCGCCGCGGCCGCCGAACGCGAGGGCGTGCTGACCGCCGATTTCGCGCCGCGGGTTCGGCCGTTCTACGAGTCGCTAGGGTTCGACATCGAGGAGATGGGGGAGAGGGATGGGAGGAAGATGAACGGAGAAGGAGAAGGAGGAGGAGAAGAAGAAAAAGAAGGAGAAGGAGGAGGAGAAGAAGAAAAAGAAGGAGAAGAAGGTCGGTTGTGGGGACGGTTGGATGACGAGGTGAGTCATCGTATCGACTCACACTCGACGTCGAAATAATCGCGATGAAACGCGGCGTCGAACGTGAGGAGAACGTCCGCCGTGGCGGCGTGTGCGCCGATGAGGAAGTCGGCGGCGATATGCTGGCGGGCAGTAACCGACGCGCCGCAGTCGGGACACGGGTAGGTCGTTCGATGGCCGCATTCGGAACACTGAAGTTCCTCACCGCGGCGTTCGAGGTACGTTCGAAACGCCTCACCGGCTTCGAAGACGGCTTCGCGGGGGGCATCTTCGATGACGACACCGATATCGGCGAGAAACGCATCGAGGTCCCGTGCGGAGTCGAAAAACGGGTCGGCAGCGAGTTCGGCGTAGACGATTGGAGTGACGAGAAGCGACCCGGCCTCGGCCGCGTTTCGGAGGAGCGTCGAGGCGCGTCGGTTGTGTTCGTCGTTCGGATAGAGGAGCGCGAGCAACGCGCTCGTATCCACGACCGTCCTCGTCACGGGAGATCCCCACGGAGGTCACGCATCCGGTCCTCGACCGTCTCGTCGGTGTCCGCCACGCCGCGCCATTTTTCGAAGCGGTCTGCTTCGACTTCCTTTCTGATAACGTAGCCCTCGTCGGTCTCTTCGAAGGTAATTTCGTCGCCGGGTTGGAGGCCGAGCCGTTCGCGGATATCCACAGGAATCGTGACCTGCCCCTTAGTCGTCACGCGAGTCATACATCGCTAGAGGGAGTAATACATTGTAAGTATTACTTCGAGATGGGGGTGAGAAACGAGGTTCGGGAGGGGAAACGGGGGACGGTTCGAAAGCCAAGACTGATACCGCGAGTTCGCCAACGACGACCATGGACGAGACGAAACGCCGCCGCCTCTCGCTCATCTGGATAGGGTTCTCGCTGGCGATGGTCTACTACGCGCTCGCCGACGGATTTGACGGGGCGACGGGCGAATTGTTGAGCCTGCTGGTGGCGGTTTTCGGCATCGGATTGGCCGTGCTGTACTACTTCAATCCTCGCGACGTGCTGTCGTTCGGTTGAGAGGTGTGAAAGGACGGCTCTATAGCGATAACGTCTACAGAAATTCGGTTTCGGAACCCGTTTCGCGGTTCCGAAAACCTAAATGATCGGTTCGACCAGTTCCGTCCCGGCGGCGAGCAGGTCACTGACCCGCTCGTCGCTTTCGCCCTCGGCGTAGATTCGCATCTTCGGTTCGGTACCGCTCGGGCGAACGAGCAGCCACGACCCGTCGTCGAGGAGGATTTTAAAGCCGTCCTTCGTTACAACGTCGGCCACGTCGTGACCCGCGACCTCGTCGGGCAGTTCGGCTTCGAGGTCCGAGAGGACGCGCTCTTTTTCCGCGTCCGGGCAGTCGAGGCTGGTCTTGCTCTGGTGAATCTCGCCGAACTCGGCGAGTAGGTCGTCCACCCGGTCGTCGAACGGGCGTTCGTCCGCGATTGCGGCGGCGAGGAGCGCCATGAGGACGCCGTCCTTCTCGCGGATGTGACCGCGAATCGTGAATCCGCCGCTCTCCTCGCCGCCGACGAGCGCGTCGTGCTCCGCGATGGCCTGTGCGACCCACTTGAACCCGACCGGCGTTTCGTGGACCTCCTCGCCGTGCGCGTCGGCGATACGGTCGATGAGGAACGTGGTCGAGACGGTTCGAATCGCCGACCCCGATTCGTCTTCGAGGAGGTACTCGTACAGCGCGGCGAAAAAGAGATTCTCGTCCAAGAAGCCGCGTTCCGGGGTGACGATGGCGATTCGGTCGGCGTCGCCGTCGTTCGCGATGCCGATGTCGGCGTCGCCGTCCTCGACTGCCGCGATGAGTTCTTGGAGGTTCTCCTCGCTCGGTTCCGGCGACGAACCGCCGAACTCGGGGTCCCGCTCACAGCGGAGACGGTCGACGCTCGCACCGGCCTCTTCGAGGAGTTCGTCGGTGACGCCGCGGCCGCTCCCGTGCATGGCGTCGTAGGCCACGGAGAGGCCCTCGAAGTCGGCGTCCACGAGATCGAAGGCGTGGTCGGCGTACGGGGAAACGAAGTCCTCCTCGCTGACCCGGCCGTGTTCCGATTCCGGCAGCGGGTCGGGTTCGGCGAGGCGGGCCATGATTTCGTCGGTCACTTCGGGGAGGGCGGGCGCACCGTCCGACGGGATGAACTTCACGCCGTTGTACTCCGGCGGATTGTGCGAGGCGGTTATCATCAGTCCGCCCGCGAGGTCGCGGTCCACGAGCGTCCACGCGAGAATCGGCGTCGGCGTGTCGCGCTCGGGGATGAGCACGTCGAACCCGTTCGCGGCGAGGACGCGACAGAGGTCTTCCGCAAAGCCGCGCGACGTTTCGCGGGCGTCGTAACTGACAGCGACCGTCTCTCCCGCCCGGTCTTCGACTTCGCGGAGGTAGTCGGAAACCGCTTGGCCTACGATTTGCACCCGCGGCGACGTGAACTCGTCGAGGGTCGCTCGCCAGCCGTCGGTTCCGAACGAAATCGGCGTATCCATACATCGTTCGTCATCGTCGGGGTCGAAAAAACCACCGTGTGCGACCGTCGCACAGAAGGTGACAAAAGCCCAACCAAAGCGCGTTTTCGGGAACGGCTTTTCACTCACGACCCGTTCTTCGATCCTCGTGGCATCGGCAGAAAGGATATCGTCTTCAGCGGGTTGTCGCGAGATGAGACTGTCCAGGCGAAGGTAACGACTTCCGGGACGGAGCAATCCGGTTAAACGTACTCGTCCCCAACGGAGTCAATAATGCAAGACAAACCGACCGTCGTCGCGGTCTGTGGCAGTATGCGCGACGGAAGTCACACGCGAACAGCGTTGAAGCACGTCCTCGATGCCGCCGAAGAAGCAGGGGCAGAGACGGAACTCATCGACGTTCGAAAGTACGACCTCCCCATCTTCGACCCGGATGAGGAGGAACCGGAAGCGGCGGTGGAAATCAAACGGAAGGTTCGAAACGCGGATTCGGTCATCCTCGGCAGTCCGGTCTATCACGGGTCGTACACCTCCGCCTTCCGCAACGTCCACGACTACTGTAGCTTCGACGAGTTCGAGGACACCACCGTCGGCCTCCTCGCCGTCGCCGGCGGCGGGTCCTACGGAAGCACGCTCGACCACATGCGAATCACGGTTCGGGGCGTCCACGGGTGGGTGCTCCCGCACCAAGTCGGGATTCGCAAGGCCTACGAACAGTTCGAGGACGGCGAGTTCGTGGACGGGGATTTGGAGGAGCGGGTGCGAAAACTCGGGACACAGGCGGTCAAGTATGCCTTCCTCGACCCCGACGTGACGTCGTCGGAAGCGGACGAAGCCGAGGCGGAAGCGGCGGCGGACGACTGAAACAGGTCTCGAAAACGCTCAGTCGATGAGGCGTTCCTTTTCCGCGCGGCGAAGCTGTTTGATCTCGTATTCGCGGGACATGGCTGCGGACTTGGAGTCGAATCGCTCGGTGTAACACAACGTGACGGGTGTTCTACCGCGGGTGTATTTCGCTCCGTCTCCCGCGTCGTGTTCGGCCACCCGGCGGGTAACGTCGGTCGTGTATCCGGTGTAAAAAGTGCCGTCACTGCATTCGACGACGTAAACCCAGTGTTCGGTCACACCTGACAGGCTTCGCGTGGTTCGTCTTTGTCCTGTCGGTTCCGCCCCTTCAGCCACAGTCGGCGATACTCATTGCGCTCGCTCCCGTGCCACTTCGGCGATACCGGCGTTCGCCGAACAGGCGGGGCAAGCGCGGATGTAACCGGATTCGTCAGCGAAGACGCGCGCAAATCGTTCGGAGACGTGCGCGCCACAGTGGTCACAGTTTGGCATGCTGTCAGCCGACGATTGCCTCGTCGGCATCCGGTTCTTCGGGGTGAATACATAAATATGCTTTCCAGAATCCGACCCAAATTCGTGAATAGTCAAGAATTGTTTTGTGAATTCAGAACAACCTGTTGTTCTGGTATCCTTCGATCGCATATCAAAATCTTCCGTTCGAGAATCGAAAAGTCGGTTTGGAACCCCTCGATTTCCACTGGAGAGTAGCGGCGATTCAGTGATCGTCCCGCGTCTTCTCGCCCGCCGGAATCAGCACGGAGAGCCAGTTCTCCTCGGGCGGAAGCGGACACGAGAACGTCTCGCTGTAGGCACAGAAGGGGGAGTACGCGAGGTTGAAGTCCACGACGACTGCCTCGCCGTCGGTCAGGTCGCGGTCTGGATGGAGTTCGAGATAGCGTCCGTTCTCGTAGCTCTGCTGGCCCGTCGTCTTGTCCCGGAACGGAACGAACAGCGAGTCTTGGCCCTCCTGCTGGTACGCCGCGAGCGAGACCTCCTCTCCCTCCACGTCGAAGTGAAGCGTCACGGTTCGAAGATAGCGCTGTGACGGCCCCGCCGTCGTTTCGAGTTCGACCGGTTCCGGGTCGTCGTATGCTTCCACCGTCGCGGTCACGCGGTACTCCGCGTCCGGGTCGAAGTACGACAGGCCGTCGAACTCCTCGCGCTCTCCCGGCGGGATGGGTGACTGCGGATGACTGCCGAAGAAATCGTCCTTCTCCTCGCGGGTGGCGAGGAGTTCGTCGCGCCAGTCGGCCTCCGTGGTCTCGAAATCGGTCATACCGTGGCGTACTTGCTCACGGCGGGTAAACGCTCCGTCCTCGGTTAGTCGCGCGGGAACGGAGCGGGTACAAAGGTCAGATCTCCACAAAGAATTTACCGGAGAGCACGAACCGGGGGGTACGTATGGGAAATCCACTCGGACTCCTCATCTCCCTCATCGGTATCGCACAGGCCGCAAAACCGTACGGATTCGCGCGATTTCAGGAACAGATGGACGCCATCGGAAGCAAACGACGCTCATCGGAAGTCGAACCGGCGGAATGGAAAGTACTGTGGACGCGAGTGATGGGCATCATCCTCACCATCATCGGGGTCGGCTTACTTCTCGGCTAAGGTCGTCGCGCCGCTATCCGCGCCCACCGATTCACCGTTTTCCCGCTATCACTTCCGCCGCGTGCTTAGGTTTAAATACCGAGACGGGACCACCTCAGGTCAACAGCCCTAAGCAGGGGGGAGACAGAGACAGAATGATGCCGGACTGGCGGACGATATTCGGACACGACGCCCCATACGACGAGCAGCGGGACGGTATCGAGACGGCCATCGAAACCGCCCGCGACGACGGCTTCACCGTCATCGAAGGTGCCTGCGGAACTGGCAAGACCATGCTGGCGCTGACGGCGGGTCTCGACCTCGTCCGCGACCCGGACAGCCAGTACGAACGCGTGTTCGTCCTCACGAGCGTCAAACAGCAACTCCGCCAGTTCGAAACCGACCTGAAGACCATCAACGCGAACCTCCCCGACGACTGGAAACCCATCTCCGCGATGACCCTCGTCGGAAAGGCCGACGTGTGCCCCTACAGCAGGGAGAACGCGGGGAACATCGACGAGGGAAACGTCTACGACCGCTGTGAGGGACTCCGGGAACGCACCCGCGACCTGACCGGCGAGGGCGGCGCGGTGACGGCCCAGAACCTCGCGTCCCAAGCCCGAAGCCAGCAGACGGGGTTGGCCGACTCCGGAAAGCAGCGAAGCGGCGCGTCCTTCCTCGAAACGGCGGACGAACCGACGCCGTACCCGCCACACATGCCCGAGTACAGCGACGTGGAGTACTGTCCGTTCTACGCGCAGTTCTTGGACGACATGCCGGAGGACGGCGACCCCATCGAGGCCGTTCCCTTCGATTTCGAGAGCATGGGCCTCATCGAACCCGCCGAGCTCGTCGCCAACTCCGTCCAGTGGGGGACCTGCCCGCACTCGATGATGGGGGCGCTGCTCGGCCATGTCGAGGTCGTCGTCGGCAACTACTACCACGCCTTCGACCCGGTGACGACGGCGACGTTCACGGGCGCGCTCGTGGACGATTCCACCTTCCTCGTCTGCGACGAAGCGCACATGCTGGAACCGCGCGTCCGCGACCTCGTGAGCCAGTCGGTCGGCGATTCGACGCTCCGGGACGCCGAGTCCGAACTGACGCGCGTCATCCAACCCGTCAAGTTCGACGACCGGGACGCGAAACAGACCACGGCCGACGCGGAACTCGTCCGAACGGAACTCGAAGACGCGAACGTCACGCTCCGCGAACTGGAGGACACCCGCGATTTCATCCGCGATTTGCGCGACGAACTCGACCGGCGCGTGACGGCGCACCTGGAGCGCGAACATCGCGGCTGGAAGGCGAACCTCACCGACCTACCGGACGAGGAGATACCGCTCCGCGACCCGACCGTCCCCCAACCGGACGAGATTTCCAAGTGGGCGGAAGAAGCGGGCTACGACGGCGGGACGTGGGCGCGTGCGGAGGCGGTCGGAGCAATCGTCGCTCGAATCCTCAACGAGGCCGACGAGGAGGACAGCGAACGGGCCGCGCTTCCGGCGGGTCGCGCCCTCGGCGAGTGGTATCGCAACGACCACGAGGAGTACTTCCGCGAAATCATTCTCGAACGAACGTGGAACGACCGCGAACCGAACGACTCGTGGCGACGGGCGTACAACGCCCAACTCGCCATGCAGAACTGCGTCCCGAGCGACGCCATCGGCGAGCAACTCGGGGAGTTCGGCGGCGGCATCCTGATGAGCGCGACGCTGGAACCGCTCGAAATCTTCGAGAAGGTGTCCGGCCTCGCGCATCTCGAAAACGACGGTAGACCGGTCGTGGAGCGGACATACAGCCTGAACTTCCCCGAATCGAACCGCGAGAGTTTCGCCGTTGACGCGCCGAAATTCACGTACGACAACCGGGGTGCGCCGGGCGACGAGACGCCAGCGCGACAGGTGTACGCGGACGCGATTCGGGATGTAGCGCGCTCGCCGGGCAACGTCCTCGTCGGCATGCCGAACTACGCCGAGGCGACGTGGGCCGCCGAACACCTGCGGGGCGTCGTGGACAAACCGGTGTTGTTGGACGAGAGTAGCGCGGACGAGGCGACGGAGGACTTGAAAGACGAGTTCTTCGGCGGCGAGGCGAAGGTGCTCGTAACGAGCCTTCGCGGAACGCTAACGGAGGGCGTCGATTATCGCGGGGACCGACTCCGCGCCGCCGTCGTCTGCGGAGTCCCCATCATCAACACCGCGAGTCCGCGGACGCGTGCCGTGCGAACCGCCTACGAGCGGAAGTTCGGCGATGGCTTCACCTACGCGCTGACCGTCCCGGCGGTCAGGAAGGCCCGGCAGGCGCTCGGCAGGGTTATCCGTGGGTCGGACGAACGAGGGATTCGCGTGTTGGTCGACAGTCGCTACGCCCGTGACTCGTGGGACAGCGTTCGCGAGTTCTTCCCGGAGACGGAGCGTGAGGAGTTCCAACCGGTCAGCCCGGACATGCTCTCGTTCGGCTTGGACCGGTTCTGGGACGGCGACTAAGCGAGAATAACGACCGTTTCGAGCGTATAGGTTCGGATTGTCGGCACGAACGGTGTGCGCGCTTTTTGCGTCGAGGAAGTGTTCCACGTCCGGAGGAACATATGACAGGATCACCCAAATCACAGCGCCGAACGCTGCTGAAAGCGGCGGGCGGGTTGACGGGACTCGGCGTTCTCGGGCGATTGACGACTGCACAGAACACCAGCGATTCGGGGACGTACACGACGAACCAAGTCGAAACGTCGAACGCGTCGAGTACCACGGACCAGTCGAATCAATCCGGTGGGAACGGGGGACAGGAAAATCGACGGAACATCATCCTCGGCGCGCGGGTCGGCCATTGGCTCGGGTTGGCTCCGAGAGCCATCGAAGGGGGGCGTAATCCGACGCTCGGATTCCTCCCCACCGAGCGGTACAAAGTTACCTGGATAAATCTCGACGGAGAGGAACACGAATTCCAGATCATCGGCCAGAAAAACGGCGAGAACGGGCAGGTACTCTATCGAACCGGGTCGTCGTCGACACAGGGGGAAACCCGGTCGTTCACCTTCAAGCCGACCGACCGAATTCGACGGTACCACTGTCGGTATCACCCCGAGAGCATGAACGGAAACATCGACAGGTCCGGACAGTTCGGTGGCGGCGGAACGTCCACCGGAACCTCTGGTGGAACGGGAACGACGCAAGGAACGTACGACACAGGTACCTCGGGCGGAACGTACAATACCCGGACGACGCAGGGAACGAACAACGGAGGAACCACCAATAGGGGCACTACCGAGGGAACGTACGGAACGTACGATTCCGATACCACGGGAACGTACGGCACCCGAACGACGGATACCACGAACAGATAACACAAAACAGGGAGACCTTCGATTTTCGCGGCAACTGTCGGTTTTAATTGTTTCATGCATTCATTTTGGGAAGAATGCACGAGAAGATGTTCGGCCACCTCGTGTCCCACGAATGGAACCTCGACGGTGACGGCGCGTTCGAAACTTCGGGCGACCGTCGTACGACTATCGCTGTTCCACGAGTTCGGCAGTTCCGCCGTCGATGACGTGTACGTCGTCGGGGTCGAAGCCGACGCGAACTCGCTCGTCCTCCGGATCCTCGGGAACGCGAAGCGTGACCGGTTTCCCGTCCCAATCGAGGTGGACGCGGAACGCCTCGCCGAGGAACTCGGCGTTCTCGACGGTGGCCGAAAAGGAGTTCTCGCCGCCGCCGAGTCGGAGCGCTTCGGGACGAACGCAGAACGTCACCGAATCGGCCGTCGAACCGGGGAGGTGGAACTCGTGGTCGCGGACGGCGACGCGTGACCCCCTCGTTTCGTGTGCACGAGTCTCGCCCGAGAAGACGTTGTTCTCGCCGACGAACTCCGCGACGAAGCGCGATTCCGGGCGACGGTACACGTCCTCGGGACGGCCGACCTGCTCGATTTTTCCGCCGTTCATGACGGCCACGCGGTCGCTGATGGCGAGGGCTTCCTCCTGGTCGTGGGTGACGTACACCGTCGTGATTTCGAGTTCGGACTGGATTCGGGAGACTTGGGTTCGCAAGTCGTCGCGGAGGCGAGCGTCCAGCGCGCTCATCGGTTCGTCCAACAGGAGGACGTCGGGGCCGGGAGCGAGGGCGCGTGCGAGGGCGACGCGCTGTTGCTGGCCGCCGGACAGTTCGTCCGGGTTGCGGTCCTCGAATCCGGGCAAGCCGACGAGTTCGAGGAGTTCGAGGACGCGCTCCTCGTCCGTCACCGCTCCCGGCGGGTCGCGGAACCGGAGGCCGTAGCCGACGTTTTCCGCGACGGACATGTGCGGGAATAGCGCGTAGTTCTGGAACACGATTCCGACGCCGCGGTCTTCCGGCGGGACGCCCGCCATCTCGCGCTCGCCGAATCGAACCGTCCCCGCAGTGAGGTCCTCGAACCCGGCGACGGTGCGGAGCGTCGTCGTCTTCCCGCATCCCGACGGGCCGACGAGGGTGAAGAACTCGCCGTCGGCGACCCGAAACGACACGTCCTTCAGGGCGGTCACGCCGTCGTACTCCTTTCGGACGCCGGAGAGACGGAGTTCAACCACCCTCCCACCTCCCGCCGAGGCGGTCGATGACGACGAAACTGACGGCGGTGACGATGAGGAGGACGGTTCCCATGGCCGTCGCTGGTCCGAGGGTCTGCTTGCCGAGGAAGCGTTCGACTGCGACCGGCATCGTGTAACTGCTACTGCCGGTGGCAAGAATAACTGTCGAGTCGAACTCGCCGATGCTGATGGCGAACGCGAAGGCGGCCCCGGCGGCGAGTCCGACCGCCACGAGGGGCAGTTCGATATCGACCAGCGTTCGAACGCGGGTCGCGCCGAGCGCCCGCGCCGACTCGACGGTTCGTCGGTCGATTCCGGCGAGCATGGGCGAGACGTTACGCGTGACGAACGGATAGGCCGCGACGGCGTGCGCGGCGACGATTGCCACCGCCCCGCCGACCTGTATCCGGGTTCCCGCGATGGGAATCCCGAAGACGAGTCCGCGAAGCATTCCCAAGCCGACCATGACGCCGCTGACGGCCAGCGGAGCCATGGCTACCGCTTCCACGAGTCTGCTCTTCCTCGCCCGCGTCAGCACCGAGATGACGACGCCCATCGGGAGCGCGACGAGGAGGGTTCCGACGCCGAAAATCAGGGAGTTCCTGACCGCGACGCCGGGTTTGGTCTGGAAGGACGCGCCGGACACCTGCCGCGTGACGAGGAACTCGTAGTAGCGCAGGGTAAACCCGGACGGGCCGGTGACGCTTTCGAGGACGGTACTGACGAGCGGTCCGAGAAAGAGGACGAGGACGACGAGGAGGTAGACAGCGACTCCGGCGCGTTCGAGCGTTCCGGCGAGGGTGCCGTCATCCGAAAAGAGATGTTTGCGAGGGAGGGGCCTGCTGGCCCGCGAGACGGCACTCTGTCGGGCCTCGTACCGGAGGTATCCGTAGGTCAGGGCGAGCGACAGGGTGGTTTCGAGGACGGCGAGGACCGCCGCCTCGGAGTAGTCGAGTCGCTGAACGAGCGCGTACACCCACACTTCGACGGTCTGGAACTGGAATCCGCCCAGCGCGAGGACGATCGGGAACGACATGAACGTGAAGATGAACGTGAGGAGCGCCCCGGTGAGAACCGCGGGGAGGAGTTGCGGGACGAGTACGTCGCGGAACGCCCGAAACCGGCCAGCGCCGAGGCTTCGAGCGGTTTCGACTTCGCGGGCGTCCACGCTCTCCCACGCCGCATTGGTCACGCGGGCGACGAGCGGCGCGTTGTAGAAGGCGTGGGCGACGACGATTGCCGGGAGGTTGTAGAGCAGCGAGTACGGGCCGAGGCCGACGACGCCGACCACGTCGTTGAACAGGCCGTTCTGACCGAACATCGCCACGAACCCGATGGCAACGAGGATGGACGGCATGACGAACGGGAGGATGGTCAGCGACCGGACCGTGCGCCGACCGGGGAACTCGTAGCGGGTGAGGATGTACGCACCCGGCAGGCCGAGGGCGACGCTGGCGATAGTCGAGAGAAACGCCTGATACGCCGTGAACCAGAAGATGTCGAAGAGATAAAACCGGTCGGTGAGCACGTCGCGGAAGGCGTTCAGACCGCCCGCGTCGGCGAAGACGATGGAGACGGGGTAGTAAAACAGGACGACGAGCAGGGCGCTGGTGACGACGCCGAGGAGGGCGAGCGAGTGTCGTTCGAGCCAGCGCCCGGGTTTCATCTACTTGCTCGCAATCTGGCGCGCCCACTCATCAACCCATCCCTCCACGTTGCCCTTGAGTTGGTCGTAGGAGTAGGTGACGGGCTTCTCGGGTGCTTTGGCGTACTTCTCGAACTCCTTGCCCGGTTCGGCCCAGTCCGTCGCCGGGAACGAGACGTTGAGCGTCGGAATCTTCGACTGGGCCTTCTTGGAGAGCATGAAGTCGAGGAAGGCGTCGGCGAGTTTCGAGTTGTCCGTGTTCGCGAACTTCGCCATCCCTTCGGGGTTGGCGTAGCCCTGTCCGTTCAGGAAGCCGACTTGGTGTTTCTTCAGGTTCGTTCCCTCGCGGTGGGCGTACACCTGGTCGGTGGAGTAGGAGACGACGATTGGTCGCTCGCCGTTCGAGAAGGCGGTGTAGGCCGCGTCCCACGACCCGAGAATCTGCACGTCGTTGTTCGAGAGCCGCTTCCAGTAGTCGAGGTAGTTCTTCTCGCCCATCTGGTGAATCGTCCAGAGGAGGAAGGCTCGTCCCGTCGCCGCCTGCTGGGCGTTCTCGGTCAACAGCGTCCCCTCGAACTTCGGCTTCGTCAGCGCGTCGAACGTACCGGGATCATCGACCTTCGTTTCGTCGTAGACGAGGCTGACGTAGCCCGTGTCGTACGGAACGGCCCGTTTCTTCGGGTCGAACGTCAGGCCCTCTTTGACGTGGCCGTAGTTCGAGAGGGAGTCAGCAATCGGCGTGAACAACTGCTTACCGCCGAGTTTGTCGTCGATGGTGATGAGCTGGTCCACGTTCAACCCGACGTACACGTCCGCGTCGATGCCGACGCCCTGTGCCTTTCGTTGGATGAAGTAGTTGACCTCGTTTTCAGGAGTTTGCCACTGGAGGGTGGCTTTCGGGTACTCCTTCTCGAACTCCTTTTTCAGCCACGCGCCGGGCGATGAACTGGGTGCGTCCACGAGCGCGCTGTACGTTGCGACCTTCAGCGTGCCGCTCAGTTCGGTTTGCGCCGTCGTCTTCGCAGCGGGACCGCCGGTCGTAGTCGAATCGGAGTTCCCGGAGTCATCGGAGTCTCCCAGACAGCCGGCGAGGCCGGCAACCGCCGTCGCGCCCGCCGTAAGGAAGGTTCGTCGCTTCATTACTCGGTGGTTGTAGTCGGTGGTACTTAACGGCCATGATACGACGAACGAAAAACGCCGACTGAAACGTGGCGAAACGGTGGGCTAAATTGTATGATGCTATATTAAATATTGGAAATCGAGACGGCGGCCCTCGAACGTCGCCCGGACTACTCGCGGTTCGTCCCTTCGATTTCGTTCACCACGGGCGACGACGCCCACGAGGACGGAATCGAACCGGTTTCGTCGGCCAAACGGCGTTCGACGGTGTCGCGAACGTCGACCACGTCGCCGACGATGGTGACCGCCGGCGGTCTCACGTCGGCGGATGCCGCACGATCGGCGATGGTAGCTATCGTCCCCGTGACGACCCGTTCGTCGGGCAACGTCGCCCGTTCGACCATGGCGACGGGAGTTTCGTCGTCGAGTCCGTGCGAACCGAGCGCGGCGACGTTGTCGGGAAGGCGGCCGACTCCCATCAGAATGACGAGCGTCCCGCCTGCCTCGACGTTCGCGGCGAGCGCCGCCCAGTCGATAGCGGTATCGTCCTTGGCCGGGTCTTCGTGTCCGGTGACGACGGTGAGGCTGGACGCGCACTTCCGGTGGGTAGCGGGGATACCGGCGACTGCCCCGGCAGCGACGGCGCTCGTCACGCCGGGGACGATTTCGAACCGCACTCCGTGGCGCGCCAGATGTTCGGCCTCCTCGCCGCCGCGGCCGAAGACCGTCGGGTCGCCCCCTTTCAACCGGACGACGTCGTTACCGGCGCGGGCTTCCCGCACCATTCGGGCGTTGATCTCCGCCTGCGGCGTTCGCCCGCCGTCGGCGCGCTTGCCGGTGTGGACGACGGTGGCGTGGTCCGGAAGCGATTCGATGACCGCGTCGCCGACGAGCGAATCGTGAAGGACGACGTCCGCCTCGTCGAGCAGACGGCGGGCTTTGACCGTGAGGAGTTCCGGGTCGCCCGGTCCCGCGCCGACGAGGGAGACCGTACCGGTGGTCGTGTTCACGGTACCGCCTCCGTCGATGAGGGGTCGAACCGCATCTCAGACCAACCATCCCGCTTGGCCGTTGAACGCCATGTACAGGGAGAACACCGTCACGAGTACCGCGATCAGCATCTCAGCATACAGCACGGCCTTTCCCCACTTGTACCACGAATCGTACTCCGTCATCAGTCATCACCTCCCGTCGACGCTCCGGACGCCCCTTTCTCGCCGAGCCAGCGTTCCCTCGAACCGATGCCGTGGTCGCCGATTCCCCGCCGGGAGCGCATCGCCCACAGGTAAAACAGCATGATGGGAACGAAGAACACGGCGGCGATGAAGGCGTACCCCATGTGTATGTTTGGCATGAAGCCGAACATGAGCGGGTAGACGATGCCGCCCGTCGTGGAGATGCCGCCGATGAACCCGGACGCCGTCCCCGGTCGGTCGGGGAAGACCAACGGGACGATGGCGAACACGCCGCCGGTGCCGAAACTCACCGCGATTCCGGAGCAGGCCAAGACGACCACCGACAACGGAAGGAGGCCGAGGAGTCCCACGGCGGTGAGGACCGTCATCGACACCGTGATGAGTATGAGCGCGGTCAGCAGCCAGTGGATGCGCGGCGAGTACGGTTGGTCGGTCGCGAGGATGGGGTACGGCGTCCACCCCTTCCGCTGCCAGAGGTCGGACATGTATCCCGAGAACGGCCGCCACAGCGACGCGTTGAACGACTGGACGGCGGCGAACGTCCCGGCGGCGACCTGAACGGACGCCGTGTCGGTGAACCCGAGTTGTCGGATGGACCCGGCGAAACCGTCCGTGTAGTACGTGGGGAGCCACGAGTTCATCGCGATTTCCAACCCGAAGGACATCGCGTAGGCGAGCATGAGGCCGATGGCGGCGTACCGCGTCCAGACGTACATCGTGTCGCTGAAGGACGTGTTGCTCCGTGCGGCCTCGGCCGTCGCCCGGTCCTTGGCCGGTTGGCCGCGCCACTTGTAGACGGCCGCGATGACGAGCGCGCCGATTCCGAGATGGAGGAAGGCGTCGCTGAAATGCGTTCCGTAGAGTCGCGGGAGTACCAGCGCGCCGACGCCCGCACCCACGTTCCCGGTTCCGGCGTACAGCCCCTCCGCCGTTCCGATCTCGTGTTCGTCGAACCACTGTGCGACGTGCTGGATGCCGACGACGAAGCTGATTCCCGCCGAGGCGACGACGAGTCGTTCGACGAACAACACCTCGTAGCTCGCGGCGAACGAGGACGCGATGCTCACCACGCCGGAGTACGCGAGGATGATGGCGAAGGTGTTGTGCGCGCCGAGTCTGTCGGCCGCCCACCCGGCGATGACGCGACCGGGCGGCGCGAGCCAGATGGCCGAACTGGCGAGCAGGGCGAGTTGGCCGGTGGTGAGGCCGTAGAAATCCCCGATGCTCGTGCTGAACGCGGCGGTCGAGAACCACATCAGAAACGCCCAGAAAAACCCGACAGTCGCGATTATCAGCTGTTCGACCTTGTTAGTCATCGCTCGCAACCTCCGCTCCGGCGGCCGCGGCCCGTTCGGTCGGACGTGGCGAGAGCCGCACCGCACACTGTTTGTAGTTCGGTTCGTCGGAGCGCGGGTCCGTGTCGGGGAGCGTCAGTTCGTTCGTCCTCGGGTGGTGAATCGGAAGCCAGACGACGCCCCGCGGAACCGCCGAATCCGTCTCGATTCGGACCGGAACCTCGCTTCGTCGGGACGCGAGAACTGCCTCCGTACCGTCGATGTCGAGGGATTCGAGCGTCTTCGGATGCACCCGCGCGTTCGGACTGGACGGATCGAGGGAGCGGGAACGGATGCCGGTGTTGTACCCGTCCGCGGTTCGTGCCGTCGTCAGCGTGAGGGGGTACTCCTTGTTCGTGGGTTCCGGAACGCCTCGATGGGTCCCCGTGGAGAATCGGGCGCGACTGGACGCCGTCTCGAACGACCAGTCCCCATCGTCGTAGTACCGGTAGCCGCCGCACGATTTCGGGTCGGGCGCGGGCCAGCGGACGGCCTTCTCCTCTTCGAGGCGGGGGTAGCCGATGCCCGAGAGGTCGGCGGGCGTTCCCGCCGTGAGGGCCGCCAACTCCTCGAAGACGGCCCGCGGGTCGGGTCGCCCCGTCAGTCCGGGGACCATCCCTTCCGCGATAGCGCTGATGATGTCGAGGTCGGTGCGGACGCCGGTCGGTGTGTCCATCACGGACCGAACGCGGGAGACGCGTCGCTCCATGTTCATCGTCGTCCCGTCCGACTCGCCCCACGTCGCTGCGGGGAGGACGACGTCGGCCAGTTCGACGGTCTCGGTGTGGAAGGCGTCCTGCACGACGAGGAACGCCTCGTCGAGTCGCTCGCGGACCGCAGACGAGTCGGGCAATCCGGCGACGGGATTCGTCGCGACGGTCCACACCGTCTCGACCGGACCGCCCTCGATGGCCTCGACGATTCCGACCGGTCCGGGTCCGGAATCGTCGGGCAATCGCTCCGCGGGAACGTCCCATGTGTCCGCGACGACCGCCCGTTCGTTCGGATCGTCGAACGACCGGTGGCCCGGCCACGTCCCCTTGGACGAACAGACGCGCGTCCCCATGGAGTTCGCCTGTCCGGTCAGCGAGAACGGTCCCGTTCCGGGGCCGAGGTTGCCGGTGGCGAGGCAGAGGTCTATCAGAGCGCCCGCCGTCGCGGTTCCCTGCGTACTCTGGTTGACGCCCATGCCCCAGTAGAGGAGCGTCGGATCGGCGAGCGCGTCGGCCAGTTCGTCGACGGCGTCGAGAGCGACGCCTGCGGCCGCCGCCCCGTCCGCCGCGGTCGGGAGTTCGGCCCGGAGCGCGTCGAACCCGACCGTCGCATCGTCGACGAACGCGTCGTCCGTGGCGTCCCGTTCGGCGATTCGGGCCAATACGGCGCGTGCGAGGGCGAGGTCGCCGCCGGGGTCTGGCGAAACGTGTTCGTCGGCGACGACGGCCGTCTCGGATTCGACCGGGTCGACGACGAGTAACTCGCTGTCGTCGTCGCTCGCGCTCTCCTGAATCCACCTGAACATAACCGGGTGGGCAACGGCGGGATTCGCACCCCAGACGACGTGGCTTCGGGCGTCCGCGATGTCGTCGTAGGTACACGGTGGCGCGTCGCTCCCGAAGGCGTCGTAGTAGGCCGTCACCGCGCTGGCCATACAGAGGGTGGTGTTGGCGTCGTAGTATCGGGTGCCGAACCCGCCGCGGGCCAGTTTCCCGAGGAGGTACGCGGCCTCGTTCGTCTGCTGGCCGCTCCCGAGGACGGCGAGGCCGTCCGGGTCGCGTTCGACGGTGGTCGAGAATCGTTCCACCACGCGACCGAGCGCGACGTCCCACGTCGTCGGGAGGAGTTCGTCTCCCTCCCGAATCAGCGGGCGCGTCAACCACTTGCCATCGGGGTCCCTGCTCTCCCGAATGCCGCGTTGACAGGCGAGGCCCTGATTCACCGGATGGGTGACGTCGCCGCGAACGATGTCGATACCGTACCCGACATCCGGGGTCTGATTGACGTGACCACAACCGACCGCACACCGCATGCACGTGGTCGAGACGGTGTTCCTCACGGGAAGCTTCCCTCCTCGGAGTTCCTGTTCGAGCGACCGGCGGACCGACTCGGATGGGCGCGTTCAGTCATCGCTAGTGATGGGGGTGCCGTCCGGCGCGGTCGGTGCGGGGCTATCCTCGTTCGAGAACGGGTACCACGACTGTTTCGCGTCGTGGAGACAGGGGTCCTCGTAGTCGGTTTCCTCGGGAGTCGCGAGTTCGATGATGGACTCGTGGCCGGTGGCATCGACCCACTCCCGGAACGTCTGTCCCTCCTCCCGAAGCGCGGCGAACGCTTCGACGAGGTTCTTCACGAGTCCCGGCACTTCGTCGGCCGGAACGCGTTGTCGGACCCACTCGATGAACGCCGGTTCGTCGCCGATGCCGCCGCCGACGCCGACGTCCATCGCCTCGACCATCTCGCCATCCTTGCGGGCGCGCATCCCCTGCAACCCGATGTCGGCCGTCATCGCCTGCCCGCAGTCGGCGGTACAGCCCGAGAAGTGGATCTTCAGTCGGGAGACGTCGTCGGGAAGATCGACGTTGGCCCGGAGCCACCGGAGCATCGCGGTCATTCTGACCTTGGTTTCGGTGAGGGCGAGCGAGCAGAACTCGGTCCCGGTACACGCCATCGCTCCCCGTGTGAACGGGGTCGGTTCGGGTGCGTGGGTTTCCAACAGGGGTTCGGCGAGCAACTCGTCGAGTCGGTCCTCGTCCACGTCCACGATGATGGGGTTCTGACGGCGGGTGAGCCTGATTTCGCCGCTGCCGTACTCGTCGGCGAGGTCGGCGAGGTTGACGGCCTCGTCGGCGGTAACGCGTCCGACCGGGACGTTCAAGCCGACGTAGTAGTCGCCGTCGGCCTGTTCGTGGATCCCGACGTGATCGTGTTTCCCTCGTTCGTCGGGTTTCCCCGCATTGTACGTGTATCGGTCGCGGAGGTCCGTCCCGGCGTGGAGGAGGGGGAAATCGACCCGCTCGGTGAGCGCCTCGCGAATGTCGTCCGTCCCCCAATCGTCGACGAAGAAACGACCGCGATTCTTCCGCCGGTTCTGCCGATTCCCCTCCTCGTGGTACAGTTCCACGAACGCACGGATGGTTTCGTACGCGTCGTCCGGCGTGACGAAGACGTCGAGCGACCGGGCGCGGCGGGGTTCCCGTCCGCCGAGGCCGCCGCCCGCACGCATGTTGAACCCTTTGACCGGCGTTCCGTCGACGAGCTTTCGAGCGGGTTCGAGGGCGACGTCGTTGATGGAGTCCTGTGCACAACCCTCCCGGCAACCGGTCACGGAGATGTTGAACTTCCGCGGCATGTTACACAACACGTCGTCGTCGCGCAACTGCGACTGAATCCGGTCGAGCAACGCGCGGGTTTCGACGAACTCGTGCTCGTCCTTCCCAGCCACCGGACATCCGGAGATGTTTCGCATCGTGTCCCCGCCGGCCGAGCGGGTCGAGACGCCGACGGACTCCAGTTTCTCCCAGATATCCGGGACGTCCTCGAGGTTTATCCAGTGGAGCTGAATCGACTGACGCGTCGTGAAATCCACGAACCCGTTTCCGAACTCCGGGTTGTCCGCCGGTCCCGTCGCATACTCGCGTGCGACGTCGCCGATGGCGCGCAGTTGTCCGGGTTCGAGGATTCCGCCGCAGTTGGTCAGACGCATCATGAAATAGCTCTCCTGACCGGTTCGTTGGTGAAATACGCCCCAGAATTTGAACCGCGTAAACCACGCGTCGCGTTCGTCCTCGGGAATCGTCTCCCAACCGCTCTCCGCGAACTCGACTATCTTTTTCCGCACCGCATCGCCGTACATCTCCCCTTTCCATTTTTCCTTTTTGTGTACCATGTGGTTGAATCACCCATTGTTTGTCTACGTATGCCGCACCGTGACTCACGACGTTCGATTTCTTCTGTTAATCTCGAACAAACGCCCACTAAATAAGGATAATGGACATACTCATTGCTCATCCCTTTATTTCTGAATATTGTAACCGCATATGGGATCTATATTATTTATTCTAGCACACTAGTGGAGAGTAAGTAGAAATGTAGAAACTAGAGAGTCATAGGTGACGTTCATCCGCTCCGCGCGACGGAGACTTCGATGAGGTCCAGATTGGCGCTGAAATACGTCGCATCGTCGCTGAACCGGAACCTGGTTCCAACCGGGAGGTACCGACGGGAGAACAGAAAAACGAAGATGGGCGTCCCGTACACCTCGTAGGTGATGACGTAGCCGTTGTACTCGTCGGGTTGCGAAATCACCTGTACGTCGTCGGGCGGTTCGTCGAGAATAGTCACCGTGATGGACGCGGGCAGTTGGGAGACGATTCGGAACGGAACGTTCGGGTAGAAATCACGGGTGAACACCAACACGGTTCCGGACGGTTGAGCGGCAACCAGCGAGCGGACGGAGGTGTCGAACCGGGAAAGAATGCTTTCCGACGGCGGCGTTTCCGTATTGAATGTATCTCTCATGTGTTTTCGAGGTATCGAAATCGGTCGTGGCGTCCGTAACTCTATCGTCGGCATCGGTGTTTCGACGGCCAAAAAATGGGTACGGAACCGCGTTGTTGTTACCCCCCAATACAGTCGAATCGGTTAGCGGAGGTTGGTGCTCAGCAGGTTGAGTTCGCTGCTGAAGATGGACCCATCCTCGCTGAAGCGCCGCGTGTCGCCTTGGCTCAGGGACTGGCCACCTTGTTTGAACATGAAGGTGGTGATCGAGCCCTGCCCACCACCGCTACCGCCACCGAGGAGATAGCGGATGATGTAGCCGTTGTAGTCGTCAGGCTGGCTGATCTCCGGCACGTTGCCGCCACCGGGTCGTTCGAGGAGGCGAACTGTCGTCGCCGCTTCCAACGAGTTCACGACCCGGAACTCGACGTTCGGGTGGTAGTCGTACGTGTAGACCAGTACGTTGGAACTCTGCGCCGAAGCGCTTCCGGCGCTTCCCAATCCCAGTGCGAGCGCACCCGTCGCGAGTGCGCCTTTCTTCATGAACGAGCGACGTTCTTTCGATTCGACGTTTTCTGCGTCTTGTTGTTCTCTCTTAGTCATCCTTTTCCCCCCTCCCGGGGTGAAAGGCTATAGGCCGGAACCGAAGATAAATGGCCGCGACTGTTTCGGCGGCCAATGGAAAACTATCGCAGTTAGGGTCAGACGAGCAATCTCTGCTCACCGGACGGGCGTAACCGATACCGAAGGGTAGTGATCGTTACAGCGGCCTCCACGCCCGTTACCGAAGGGGAAACGGCCGCTCACTTTACTACGTGCCGAGCCTCTTTTGATGGGTAAATCGACACGAGCGACGAACGGGGGGGAACGAACCGCTCCCCGCGTAAGGGGATCACTCTCGTTCGAGTTCGCCGTCGTTCGCGGTCCACTCGGTGAGGCTTCCCTCGTAAAAGCCGAGGTCGTCGTAGCCGAGCGATGAGAGAACGACGTAGGTGTGACTGATTCGGCGAGCGGTGTTACAGTAGAGGACGATACGTTTGTCGGGGGTGACGCCGTTCGATTCGAGGACCTCTCGGAGTTCATCGGCGGATTTGATGCCGCGCGTTTCGTCGTCCACGAGGTCGAGCCAATCGACGTTGACCGCGCCGGGGAGGTGGCCCTCGGCGAACTCCTCGGGGTCGCGGGTGTCGACCAGTACGGCGTCGGGGTCGTCGATCGCGTCTTCGACTTCCTCGCGCCCGACGAGTGGAGACCTGTTCGGCGTACGGGTCGAATAGGAAACCGAATCGGGAGACGGTGCGTCGGTCGTCGTCTCGTTGTCGCGTTGCCACGAACTGAAATCGCCGTCGAGGAGGTGGAGGCGTTCGTGACCGTACAGTTCCGCGGTGACGAGGAATCGCGCCGCGAACACGCCGTGCATGTCGTCATAGGCGACGATGGTATCCGCTTCGTCGATACCGGCGTCCCCGAGGAGGTCCTCCCACGTCTCGATGCCGGGAAGCATTCCGGCGTCGTCCGCGTCGGACGAGCGGAACGCGTCGAACGGGATGTTGACCGCGCCGGGAAGGTGGCCGATTCCGTCGTATTCCCACGCGTCCCGGACGTCCACGACCCGTACCTCGTCCAGTCGTTCGGCGAGCCAATCGGCCGAGACGACGACGTTCTCGTGCATTGGTGCCCGATACCGAGTCCAACGTCTTAGCCATCCGGGTTCCGTCGAATCCGGCTTGCGACTGGAGCTACCGGAATATATTACCGGTTTTTGGAGGATGTGCCCGGTCGCCGGGCCACGGGCGACGGGGAACCGGACGATTCGCCACCCTTTTGCGGAGATTCTTGCCGGGAGGCTCGACAGAAGGCGGAACCTTCCGGCAGATACAAGAATATAACCCGAGCGTCGAAAGAGGAACGTGCATGAGTGACAGTGACTACGCTAAGGACGTTCTCGTCAGCGCGGAGTGGGTCGAAGACCACCTCGACGAGTTCGGGAGCGACGAATCGGACTATCGGCTCGTAGAGGTCGACGTGGACACGGAAGCCTACGACGCCGCCCACGCGCCGGGTGCGGTCGGCTTCAACTGGGAGACACAGCTTCAGGACCAGACCACGCGTGACATCCTCGAAAAGGACGACTTCGAGGACCTGCTCGGCAGCCACGGCATCGGCGAGGACACCACCGTCGTTCTGTACGGTGACAACTCCAACTGGTTCGCCGCCTACACGTACTGGCAGTTCAAGTACTATGGCCACGAGAACGTGAAACTCCTCGACGGCGGGCGCGACTACTGGCTCGACAACGGCTTCCCGACGACGGACGAGGAACCGTCGTACCCCGAAGTCGAGTACGACGCCCGTGGCCCGTTCGAAGGCATCCGCGCCTACCGCGACGACGTGGAGAAAGCAATCGACCGCGGCGTTCCGCTCGTGGACGTTCGCTCGCCCGAGGAGTTCAGCGGCGAAATCCTCGCACCCCCAGGACTGCAGGAGACGGCCCAGCGCGGCGGCCACGTCCCCGGCGCGTCGAACATCTCGTGGGCGGCCACGGTGAACGACGACGGGACGTTCAAGAGCGCCGACGAACTCCGCGACCTCTACGAGAGCGAGGGCGTCACGAACGACCAAGAGGTCGTCGCCTACTGCCGTATCGGCGAGCGCTCGTCCATCGCGTGGTTCGCACTGTCGGAACTCCTCGGCTACGACAACGTCGTCAACTACGACGGGTCGTGGACCGAATGGGGCAACCTCGTGGACGCGCCCATCGAGACCGGAAACTAACCAGGGCGACGGAAGCACCGACGCCGGTTTTTTCGGAGTCCGTTCCACTACAGAGACATCCCCAACGGTCGGGAGTTACCCACCGCTCCCGAGAGCTATTGAGAACAACTAGCAGGGGTTATTGAGAGCGGGTCGAATCTCAATAGTGAGGCGTCGTCGGGACGCCCCACGAGGACACAATGACCGGCCATTTCCATACCGTCGACAAACCGTCCGAACCGGAACAGAACGTCGTCGCCCCGCAGTCCTTCGAGCTGTCGTCCGTCGTGGTCGAGTACGACGGAAAGCCGAACAGGTGTACGATTTACCCGACGGAAGCCACCCGCCTCGAACGCATGGCGAGCTGGATAACAGCCGACGCGGACGTCTTCGTCCCGTTGGACGAGATGTCCTGAGAACCGCTTCGAACTACGATTCGTCGAGCTCGCGTTTTCCGCCGTCGGTGATTACAAGCCGGATGGCTTCGTACCGTGGCCCATGGATACGGAGGACTTTCTCGAAGCCGTCCGCAAAGAAAACGAAACCGCCCTCTCCCGTCTCGGTTCCTCGAAATCACTCTACGCCGCGACCGGCGGCGAGATGGACCCGGACGAGGTGTTCGACGCCGCCGCCGATGCCGAACACGCCGCCGCACGGACGTTCGAGGGCTGGGCCGACGACGAGGACGACGAGGCCGCGAGCGAGTTGTTTGCAGGCATCGCGGAGGTCGAGAACGGCCACTATGAGCGGGTTTCCGGGAAGGTGGACGACCACGAGATGGGTGACGTTCCCGCGCTCCACGAGTACCTGCGCGGACTGGACGACACCACCGCGCGCCTCGGCGGATTCGTCGGGCGGACGCTCGCCAGCGAGAAGTCGAAGGAGCAGATGACGGGCTTCTTCACGGGACAGGCCGACCCGAAGACGGCGCAATTGTTCCGCGACCTGAAAGGCGACCTCGGCGACCAGTTGGACGACGCGCTCGCGCTCCTCGACGAGCGCTGTGAGTCGGACGGAGACTGGGAAACCGCAAAAGAGGCCGCCGCAGGGGCCATCACCGCCGCCTACGACGAGTACACCGAGTCGTTGGAGTCGATGGGCGTCAACCCGAAACCGGTCTGCTGAACGTTTTTAAACGCCGCTGACCGTTTCGCGGTGGGCTTTCACGTGGTCGTAGGCGCTCTCGATGCGTCCCGCGGTTTCCTCGTCCACGTCGCCTTTGAGTTCCGAGAGGGCGTGCATGATTCGGTCGAGTCGGCCGTGGTCCGGTCCTTGGTCGGCCTCCGCGAGCGAGTGGAGCGTGTCGGCCTGCGATTCGAGTCGGTCCTTTACCTCGCCGGAGGTGTCCGCGCTGGCCTGTTTCAGTTCCTCTGCCGCGTGAACTAATTGTTCGCGTGTCATGGCCGGGGGTACGAGACCGAGGGGGATAGTGCTATTGGGAGGTGCAAAAAACGACGGTTGATGGCGGGTACGGTAATGTGGGCGAAAGGATACGGGCGACATCCGAAAGCCGACTACCACTGGTGGGTAGTCGTCGAGGAACCCGGCGTACTCCCGTTCGAAGACTGACTCGGGCGAAAGGCGTACAAGAGGAGCCGAATCTCATCCTCGGAATGTGAGGTCACATCCGGATGGATGTAGCGAAGAAGCGAGCCTGTACCTGTCGGTTCGAACGGACAGTTTATTTAACGGGAGGCGTCACGTGCCGGCACGCTAGGACCGACGCGCTAGGAACCTTTTTGCGGGGCGCGCCGATTGCCACGAACATGAAAACGACGGGTGGAAGCGACGAGGCGAAACGAAACGCGGGCGAGAGCGCGGCGAGCGAAGTCGAAGACGGCACGGTGGTCGGACTGGGAACGGGAAGCACGACGGCCCACGCGATTCGGGCGGTCGGTCGGATGGTCGACTCCGGGCTCGACATCCGCGGCGTTCCGACGTCCTTCCAGTCGCGGCAACTGGCACGGGACGCGGGAATTCCGCTCGCGGACCTCGATTCGGTATCCGGAATCGACGTCGCCATCGACGGCGCGGACCAGTTCGCGGACGGCGACCTGATAAAGGGCGGCGGCGCGGCGCACGCCCGGGAGAAAATCGTGGACGGCGCGGCGGACCGATTCCTCGTCGTGGTGGACCCGAGCAAGGCCGCCGAGCGACTGGACCACCCGGTTCCGGTGGAAGTGCTACCCGCCGCGCGGACGACTGTCGCGGACGACGTTCGTCGTCTGGGCGGCGAACCGGTTCTACGCGAAGCGGAGCGAAAGGACGGACCGGTCGTCACCGACAACGGCAACCTCGTCCTCGACTGCGATTTCGGGACGATCGACGCGCCCGCCGACCTCGCTTCGGCCCTCTCCGCGGTTCCGGGCGTGGTCGAACACGGACTGTTCGTCGGGATGGCCGACGAGGTACACGTCGGACGCGACGATGGCGTCGAAGTGAGACAATTGTAGAACGCCGTCCACCCTCGTCGATTCGCTGTCTACCTGTCTACGCGTGTCCGTTCGCCGCGGCGAGTAATCGACAACGCCGTCGCTGGGCAGCGAAATAAATGAATGAAGTGTGTTCCGTTTTTACAGGTCGCGCGGCTGGACCGTCTTTCGGTCGTTCTCTTCTGCGCGTCGTGCAGCGTCCTCGAGGAGTTCCTCGACTTCGACGTCAAGTGCGTCGTAGAAGTCCGAGGCAACGTTTTTGTCGTCGAGCGCTTCTTTCACAGCCGCTTTGACAATAAGGTCTGCCATACAGGATTGACGTTCCGTAGCCCGCTTAATAAAGCTTCCCAAATTATGCGGTCAACAGCCACGAGTAGAAGAATGTGACCTACTCTGTCGCGAGCGCCAAAAGCTTTAAGTGGAGTAAAGTTGAGAGGCCGCAGACGATAGACCGGAGTAGGAGGGCCACAGAGTAGTGAATATGCGCGAACTACTCGAATCGGTGGCGAACGGAGAAATCAGCGTCGCCGAAGCGGAGGCGATGCTGTCGGGATATGCAACGAACGAGGCCGGGCGGTTCGATGCCGCCCGCGAGCGGCGTCGCGGCGTTCCGGAGGCGATACTCGCCGACGGGAAGACGCCGAGCGAAGTCGCGGAGCTAGCGACCACGGCCGTCGAAACCGCGGGCAGAGCGGTTGTCACGCGGGCGGATGACGACCATGTCGAAGCGGTACGGCGGCGACTCGACGGGGACCACCCGGAAGCGAGCGTTCGGGTTCGAACGCGAGCGAACGTCCTCGTCGCCCACGCGCCGACGTTCGAGCCGCCGGAACTCGACGCGACGGTTTGCATCGTCAGCGCGGGGACGAGCGACGCGATTCCGGCCGGGGAGGCCGCGGTCATCGCGTCGGAGATGGGCGCGACCGTCGAGGAGATACACGACGTGGGCGTCGCGTCCCTGGTCCGCGTGCTGGACGAGGTGGACGCCCTCCGCGCGGCGGACGCCCTCGTCGTCGCCGCCGGACGCGAGGGCGCGCTTCCGACCGTCATCGCCGGACTCGTGGACACGCCCGTCATCGGCCTGCCGGTGTCGAACGGCTACGGCCACGCGAGCGGCGGCGAGGCCGCGCTCTCGGGGATGTTGCAATCGTGTACGGTGCTTTCCGTGGTGAACATCGACGCGGGCTTCGTGGCGGGCGGACAGGCCGGGTTGATAGCGCGCGCGGTCGGTGGGGCGCGGGAGGAGAAAGCGAAAAAGTAGACCCGGGTCGGTTCTCAGGCGGACCGCGTTCGGTTGTCTCGACGCTGGCGACGGACGCTAACAACCGTGAGCGGGAGGAGAATCAGAAGCAAGACCACCAACCCGACGGTGGCGAACTCCAGTTCGAAGAACTCCGTGACGGCGAGATACGCCCAGAACAGTGCGTATCCGGCCCCGGTAACGAGAGAGATTCGGGGTGCGTCCTGGATGTACCTGCCGTAGAGCATAACGAGTTGTGCGACGAAGCAGATTCCCGCGACGCCGACGAGGACGGAGTTCATTGCACACACTATCGGGGTCGCTTCGCATAGTTGTTAGGAACCCAATTATTTTCTGAGGATAGAAAAGAGAGTTTCGTCAAGGTCGGGGTTCGCAGGGAAGCTTGGGCTGAAAGTCAGACGTACTGCGTTCGGTCGCTCCACCACTCGCGATGGAGGAGAACGGCCGAAAGCGAGAGAACAACCACGAGGAGGACAGCCAATCCGACGGTGGCGAACTCCAATTCGAAGAACGCGGTGACGCCGAGATACGCCCAGAAGACCGCGTATGCGGCCCACGTGACGAGGACGATTGGCGGTTTACCACGGAGATACCAAAGATAAAGCGTGGCTACGTGCGAGACGAAACTGAACGCCGCCACGCCGACGAGGAGGGAGTTCATCGCTGGTACAATCGGATTCCCTTCGCATAGTTGTTATAATTCTAATATTTTCCGGAAGAGAAATAGTCGAATTTCGTCGTGGATTAGAGTCCTCCGAGGGAGACTCGGGGGTTGTTGGATTGTACATCGGGACGGCAGTCGCTAGGGAAAAAGACCGCACCGCGTGCGGGCGGGCGGCCGGACCCGTAGGGCCGCCCGCCCTCGGAGTCCCCATACCTCCCCGGGCGCTCGAACGAGGTTTCTTCGAAACCTCGCTCTCGCCGCGCGTCCTGCCGGTTGGTCGGCCTACTGGCTGTCGGGAAAACCGACGAGCGAAACGGAAATCGAGAACGGAATGCTCAGTTCGAGACTTTGATTTTCTCTTCCGCGCCGAGCGCTTCGACGACCAGTTCGGCCACGTCCACGATTTCGATGTCGTCCTCGTAGCCGCCGGTCTTCCGGCCGTCCTCGTACATCGTCATGCACATCGGGCAGGCGACGACGAACTTCTCGACGCCGCTCGCGGCATCGGTGTCTTCGAGCGCCTCGCGGATGCGCTCCTCGCTCGGTTTGGGGTCCTCCTCGAAGTCCATCCAGAGGCCGCCACCGCCGCCGCCACAGCAGAAGGAGTTGGCGCGGTTGCGCGGCATCTCGTCCAGCGTGCAGCCGGTTCCTTTCACGATTTCGCGGGGGGCCTCGTACTCGTCGTTGTACCGGCCGAGGTGGCACGGGTCGTGGTACGTGACGGTGTAGTCGAGTTCGGTGCCCGAGAGGCCCATGCGGCCGGACCGGAACAGTTCCTCCACGACCTGCGTGTAGTGATAAACCGGGGAGTCGAACTCCTCGGCCATCTCCGGGTACTCGTTCTTGAACGTGTTGTAGCTGTGCGGGTCGGTGCAGACGATTTTGTCGTACTCGCATCCCTCGAAGGCGGCCACGTTGTCCTCGACCAGCATCTCGTACAGGCCCTCCTCGCCGACGCGGCGCACGTCGTTGCCGTCGTTCTGTTCGTCCTCGTAGAGGATGCCGTAGGAGACGTCCGTCTCGTGGAAGATGGTCGCCAGCGAGCGGGCGACGCGGCGGTTGCGCTCGTCGTAGGACGGGTAGTCGCCGACGTACCAGAGGAACTCCACGTCCTCGTCGCGGGCGTCGGGAATCTCGAAGTCGAGTTCCTCGGTCCACTCCGGGCGGCGTCGCTCGGGGTCGCCGAACGCGTTGCCGTTCTGGAAGACGTTCATCATCGCGTCCTGCACGTTGACGTCCATCTGGCCGGATTCGGTCAGGCGACGGTTCATCTCCGTGAACGAGGAGAGGTGTTCGATTTCGACCGGACAGGCGTCCATGCAGGCCATGCAGGCCATGCAGGACTCCATCGTCTCGCTGTCGATGACGCTGGAACCTCCATCAGCGATGATCGGCTTTTCATCGGTCATGCCAGCGTCCAGATTTTCGCGGTACTGTTTCAGGTCGAGAATCACGTCGCGCGGGTCGAGTGGGCGGCCGGACGCCTTGGCGGGACAGACGGACGAACAACGGCCGCACTTCGTACAGGCGTCCTGGTCGAGCAGTTGTCTCCACGAGAAGTCGTCGATGGAACTCGCGCCGATTTCGTCGGGGCTGGCGTCGGAGGGAACGCCCGGCAGTCGCTTGCCCGCCTTCTCGTCGCGGGTGACGACGTTGGCGTACGACGATAGCATGTGGAACGGTTTTGCGTACGGAATCGCCGCAATGAAGACGAGCGCGACGAGGGCGTGTGCCCACCAGGTGACGGGATACCACGCCATCGCCATCTCAGGGGTGACGCCCGCCGCAGAGAGCAGGTCCTTGACGAACCAGCCGACGAAGCTCACTGTCTCGAAGTTCGGGGAGTTGGTGCCGAGAATCCGAACGCCCTCGGTCAGGTAGCCGCCGACGCCGAGGAGGAACAGAGTCCAGATGAACAGGTCGTCCTCCCGACTCGTGTGCTTGCCCCAGAGGCGCTCGTTTCGGACCCAGTAACGCCGATAGAGCGCCATCGAGACGCCGACGACGAACAGCAGTCCCATCGCGTCCATCACGAGCGAGTACGAGAGGTAGAAGTAGCCGACGAAGAACGATTTCTCGCCGCCGAGGAAGTAGTGGGTGAACTTGCGGTAGCCGTCCATGTCGATGGCGAGAATCGTCGTGCCGATGAGGAGGGTGAGGAAACCCCAGAGGATGAACGAGTGCATCAGGCCGCCGTACAGATCGCGGTTGAACTGTTTCTCGTTCGTGATGACGATTTTCGCCGCACGCGTCATCCGCCCCGGAAGGTCGTCCAACCGGTCGAACCAGTCCTCCTCACCGTCGGTGTACCTCGCGAAGCGGTTGTAGACGCCGTAGACGAAAAAGAGGACGGTGACGATGGCGAGGAAGTAGAATATCGCCTCACCCATCAGACCGATCCTCCAGAACGTCGGGCGCGTCGGACCCGCCGCCTCCGCGAGCGCGAAGATTGCCATGTTTTATCAGGAGGAGACTACTTGCTTAAATCTTGCCACCCACCTCCCCGTCGCTGTCGTGCGAGAATGAAAAATGAGTTTGTAGTTTACACGAGCGTCCAACCGAGGAGAACGACGGTCAAAATCACGGCGGGAATGTCCGCGCTCGAAACCGCAAGACGAGGGAGGGTCGGATTCCACGCGAAACAGCGGGCGCGAAGCGCGAGCGAGAACGTGTCGGCGCGATCGAACGCCCGCGACAGTCCCGCCGCGCCGACCAGTTCCATCCGGTCGGTGAGCGGACGCTCGTCGCCGAGACGGGCGGCCATGGCGTCCCGAATCGCGCGCAAATCGGCCTGGAAGACGGGGAGGAATCGAAAAACGAAGGCGACGCCCATGCCCAGAAACTGGCCGACTCGCCCGGGGACGAGCCACTGAATCGCCGCGCGCGACTCTCGAACCGGCGTCGTGCGAACGTAGGCCGCGCTGACACAGAGGACGAGGAGGACCCGGTAACTCGCCAACGTGGGTGCAAGGGCGTCCCCCGGAACCACCCACGGCGGGCCGAGCGTGAGCGCGGCGAAGGCGGGACCGCCGACGAGGAACGGAAACAGATACTTGAACTCGCGGAGCACCCAGAGCGGCGACGTGGCCGCCCCGACGAGAACCCCCGCGACGACCAACGTCAACACGGCGAGTCCGACGGGAGTCGTCTTGTCGAGCGCGACGGCCGCGAAAACGGCCTGAAACAGGAGTTTGACGCGGGGGTCGAGTCGTTCGACGAACGCCCCCTGCGAGCGATATGCAAGCGTCATGGCGTCTCGATACCGAGGCGTGTGAGTTCGGATGCCGTCTCCGCGGGTGGCCCATCGACCGCGATTTCGCCGTCGCGAAGCGCGACCGTCCGGTCGGCGATCGACCAGACGTCCCGCAGGTCGTGGGTCACGACGATGATTCCGGTACCGTCCCCCGAGAGCGTTTCGAGGTGGGACACCACCGACTCCCGGGCCGGGCCGTCCAGTCCGGTGAACGGTTCGTCCAGCACGAGATGGTCGGGTTCCATCGCCAGCGCGCCCGCGATGGCGACGCGCTGGCACTCCCCGCCGGAGAGCGTGTCAATGCGGGCGTCGCGGCGGTTCGCCATTCCGACCGCGGACAGGGCCGTCTCCACACGGCGGTCGATTTCGTCGCGGGGGAGCCCGAGGTTCTCCGGGCCGAACGCCACGTCCGCGCCGACCGTCGCGGCAACGAAGGTGTCCCGCGGATGTTGAAACACCATTCCGACGCGGGTTCGTGCGGCCACGAGGTCGTCTTCGACCGGTGTTTCGTCGACCGACACGGTCCCTTCGTCGGGCGTGAGGAGTCCGTTGAAATGTCGGACGAGCGTCGTCTTCCCGCTCCCGTTCGGACCGGAAATCACGACGAACTCCCCGTCCGAAATCGTGAGCGATACGTCGTCGAGCGCCACCGCGTCGCCGAACCGGTGGACGAGGTTTCGCGTCGTTATCATTCCGCTTTGATGCGGTCACTCCGGACGATGCCGACCGCGGCGGCGATTTTGAGCGCCTCGAAGGGGACGAACGCCACCGCCGAGAGGGTGAACGCCTCGGCGAGCGCGTAGTTGCCGAAGTAGGAGAATCCGACGGTCCCGAAGGCGTAGATGATGGCCGTTCCGACGACCATCCCGCCGACGAGGCGGAAAACGCCGGTCCGTTTCGGGTCGCGGAGCGTCAGTCCGTCGTGGACGATTGCCCCGACGACGAACGCGGCGAAGGGGTACGAGAGGAGGTACCCGCTCGTCAGGTCACCGACGACGTTGATCAGCCCGGCGGAACCACCGACGAAGACCGGTGCGCCGACGGCACCCGCGACGAGGTAGAGGACGAGCGACGCGGACCCCCAGAGCGGTCCGAGGAAGATACCCGCGAGGAAGACGCCGAGGACTTGAAGCGTGACGGGAATCGCCGGAGCGAGGGGATTCGGGAACGAAACCTGTGCGAACGCGCCGACGATGGCGGCGAACAATGCGGTTCGTGCGATGTTCCCGACGGTTTGCTCGCCGACCAGTTCGACCGACCCGGTTTCAGTGGACATGAAACAGGTTCGCTCGTCAACCGCTATGAGAACTTCGGTTGACGGCGCTGCTTGTTTCAGCCGACGGAACGAAACTTCACGCCCTGCCCAACAGGTTTTTATAGGTACCGAGCATGAGCTACGCGCTATGGATAAGAAGACCGAGGAACTCCGTGACATGTTCCTCGATTTGACGGACGAGGAGACTGTCACGGAAAAACAGGAGGAGACGCACGGATCGCTCGGTACGGAGGAAAAAGCCGACGAGCAGCTGCTCGCCGTGGTGGCGGAGATGCGCGAGCGCTACGAGTTCGACACGACGCTCACCGACGAGGAGTTGACGACGGTGGTTCGTCGGTTCTACGCCGGGGACGAGGACGCCGAAATCGCCCGCGAACTCGGGGACGAATCCCTCGAAGAAACCGTCGGCCGTGCCCGAATCGACCTCCACCTCTTTCGGCTGTCGGACACCGAAGCGCCGTTCGAAATCGAAGCGCTTCGGACGCTCGTCAATGACGGTGTAGCGACCGCCGACTGCGCCACGGAACTCGGTGTGGAGGAGACGACCGTTCGGCGTTACCGGCGCGTCATCGAGGCGAAGGCCGAAGCACGGACCGTAAACCAGCAGTACATCAACGAGTTCGAGAACATCCTACAGGACCGAGAGATATCCGATAGAATGACAAGTGATATCCAACAGGACGGGTTGGACGACGCCACCGACGGGATGGAGACGAACGTTTCGTTCTAAACTGATTTTATTTCGTCCATTCGCGGACAGCCACGTTTTCGAGAACGAGCCGCTGCCATACCCCGCGACTCCGCGTCGGCGTTCTGAGGTCCAACTGGTACGGAAGTATGACCGCGGGCGTGCTCGGATTGGTGACGTTCTTCACGTTGCCGCTCGACCTCATCGGCACGTTCCTCATCGCGCTCGGTGAAGGACAGTTCGACCACGCGGAAGAAGAAGAGACGGTCGAAGAGGAAGTCGCGACGGTCGAATAATTCGACCCAGCATCCACCCGTACGAGGTCATTTTTATACGAAACGAAACCCGGCGAGCGACCGCTATTCCACGCCGGATTCGACGCTCTTTTCCACCGCGTTCGGTTCCGTCTCCTCGTCCAACCGGGTGAGTCTGGCTTTCATGATGCGAGTGTTTTCGACCTGTTCGACGTGGAGTCGAACCCCTTCGTAGTCGATATCCTCACCCTCTTCCACCAGTCTGCCCGCACGGTTGAAGATGAACCCGGCGATGGTTTCGAACTCCTCACCCTCGGGGAGTTCGATGTCCATGGCCTCGTTTACCTCGTCGATGTTGACCTCGCCGCGAACGATGACGGTGTCCTCGTCGATGCGCTCTATGGGCTCTTCTTCCTCCCCGTCCAGGATTTCACCGACGATCTCCTCGACCATGTCCTCCATCGTGACCAGACCCTCAGTCGTCCCGAACTCGTCGATGACGATGACCATCTGCATCCGATTTTCCCGCATTTCGGTCAGCAGTTCGTCCACGTTCTTGCTCTCGGGGACGTGAAGCGTCGGCTGAATCAGGTTGCTCAGTTTCAACCCGTCCGGCGTCGTCTCGCCGTAGTTCTTCTCGCGCACGAGGTCACGCACCGTGACGATGCCGATGACGTTGTCCAGACTCCCCTCGTAGACGGGAACGCGCTCGTGGCCCGACTGGACGAGGGTTTCGATTGCCTCGTCGATGCTCGACTCCTGCGGGACGGCGGTCATGTCGAGACGCGGCGTCATGACCTCCTTGGCGATGGTGTTGTTGAACCGGAAGATGCGCTGGAGCATCTCGCGTTCGTCCTCCTCGATGACGCCCTCGCGCTCGCCGGTCTGAATCATGTCCTGAATCTCGTCGCGAGTGACGTACGAGGTCTCGATGGCCGAGCGTCCGCCGGTGACGCGGTTGACCGCTCGCGTCAAGTAGTCGAACGTGACGACCAACGGGAGCAGGAGGTATTCGGAGTATTTGAGCGGTTTCGCGATTTTGAGCGCCCACGACTCCGTGTTCTCGACGGCGTACGATTTCGGCGCGCTCTCGCCGAACAGCAGGACGAGCGAGGTGATGCCGAACGTCGAGACGAGGACGGCGAGGCTGGGATTGTCGAGATAGATCCCCACGAGCGCCGTCGCGATGGACGACATCGCGATGTTGACGATGTTGTTGCCGACGAGAATCGTCACGAGCAGACGGTGCGGGTCGCTTTTGAGCGAGTCGACGGTCTTCGCGCCGTCCACACCCTCATCGACGAGCGCCTCCACGCGGTGTTTCGCGAGCGAGAACATCGCGATCTCGGAGGACGAAAAGAACGCCGAGAGCAAGAGGAGGAAGAGAATGCAAACGATACCACCCCAGAGGACCATTTGCCCGGTCGGGCGGATGCCAAACAGACTATTCAGTGGCGCAGTCTGTGAAAGAGCGACGAGTGTCGGGGAGAGTGCCATTCGATAACCCACCTTGACCATCAACAGGATTAACTCTTTATTCTTTTGCTGTTCGGGATTTTGGGTGAAACTGCCGAGAGCGAAGCCCTTACAGGAGTTTCACCCTAAACACCGAACATGAGTACCGAGACGACAGATCCGGCCATCACGCTGTATCGACTGCAGGCGTGTCCGTACTGCGAACGCGTGGTTCGAAAACTACAGGAGTACGACATTCCCTACCAGTCGCGGTTCATCGAACCGATGCACTCGGACCGAAACGTCGTCAAGCGTATCAGCGGCAAGCGAACCGTCCCGGCCATCGTGGACGAGAACACGGGCGTGACGATGAGCGAGAGCGCGAACATCGTCGAGTACGTCGAGAACACCTACGGAGGGGCGGAATAATGGTGGATTTCGACGTCGTGGAACTCGGCCCGGCGGACCACCCGAGCGTCGGCGAGACGGCACCGGACTTCACGCGCCCGCTCGTGGATGCCGAACTCTGGGAGAACGTCTCCCTGTCCGACATCACGGACGACGGGAAGACGCTGCTCGTCTTCTACAGCATGGACGGCGCGTTCCCCGCGACGTACGTGTGGAACGAACTGCGTGACCGCGCGTGGGACGACGCATACGACGTGCGGATAGTCGGCCTATCGATTTCGACGCCGTACGAACACAAGACCCTCATTCAGGAGCGCGGCATGGAGTACCCCCTGTTCAGCGACCCCGCGAACGACGTCGCCGAGGCGTACGGCATCGAGAACGATTTGGACGGGATGGAAGGCATCAGCGAACCGCGACCGGCGATGTTCCTGCTGGACGAAGACCGGACGGTCGAATACGCGTGGGTCGCGGCCGAGTGGCCCGACTTCCCGGACTACGACGAAGTCGAGCAGGCTCTACGGGGCTGAGGCGAGGAGAGGACGCGACGCTTTTTTCGTGTGGGCCACAACTCACGGTATGGCCGATACGAGCGACGGAACCGACGCGACCGAAACAGAACTCGACCGAGCGGCGACGGCGATTCGTGAGGGCAAACTCGTCGTGTATCCGACCGAGACGGTGTACGGTCTCGGTGCCGACGCGCTGGATTCGACGGCGATAGAGCGCGCGTTCGAGGCGAAACACAGGGCGCGCGACAAACCGGTGTCGCTCGCGGTTCCCGACGTCGAAAGCGCGAAACGCTACGCTCGTCCGATGGAACGCGAGCTGGCGTTCATGGAGGCATTTTTGCCCGGACCCGTCACCGTCCTCTGTGAGAAGCGCGACGTCGTCCCCGACGTCCTCACCGGCGGACGCTCACGCGTGGGCGTTCGGGTTCCGGACCAGTCGCTCGCGTTGGAACTCCTCGAACGGGTGTCTCCCATCACCAGCACGAGCGCCAACGTGAGCGGGCGGGCGAGTGCGACCCGCATCGAAGAGCTCGACGCGGAGATTCGTGACGCCGCGGCGGTCGTCCTCGATGGCGGCGAAACCGGAGGCACCGGAAGCACCGTCGTGAACGTGGAGCGGGGCGAAATCGTCCGTCGGGGGGAGAACGCGGACGAAATCGAGACGTGGCTAGCCGCCGAGGAGTGACCGCAGCGTCCGGGTTTTGACCCCGCACTCCGCGCGATACTCGCAGGCGTCGCATTTCGAACGATTGTGCAACCGCGGCGGCGGGCCGTCGAGCGCGCGGGCGGTTCGGAGGACGCGGCGATACGTCGCCTTTCGGCGGGTCGAAAGGCGAAGTCTGCGAACGATGCCGTGGGCAGGATACTCCACAAAGGCGTGTTCGACCGCCCGCTCGTGTTCCCACGAGAGCGCCTTCGCGGCGGCGACCGCTCGCACGCTTTGGGGTTCCCAAACGCCCGTCTCGGGTGGGGTTCCGGTGAACACCATCGACGGTATCGGGGAGTCGCCGCCGAGGACCTTGTGGACGATTCCGCGGCAGTCCTTCCCCTCGACCAGTTTCGCGCGTGTCTCGGGCGAGCGGAGACGGTCCCACGCGTCGAACTCGGTGGCGCGTTTCAGGTTCGCCCGAAACTGTGCGGGCGGGACTTCCAACGGGAGGTCCGCGAGTTCGGCATCGGACGCATCGAGGAGGCGGTCGTATTCGAACGCGAGTTGTCGCCGTTCGGCCACGATAGCCGGGATTTCGAGTTCGTCCCCTCGAAGGTAGTAGAGTTTCCGGGGACAGTACGCGGCGGTTTCGAGTTCGCTGAACGGGAGCTTCGTCACGATGGTTCTGGTCTCGGTTTGGTATATAAATCTCGGGTGAGGGAAAGGGGCAAGAGTCTGGACAGTCTCTGTCCGTTCATGAGCGATTTCGATAAGGAAGCGGAGCGGGAGAAACTCCGCCAGCAGTACGAAAACGAAAAGGAGGAGCGAAAATCGACGCAGCGGATGAGCGAACTGCTGTTGCAAGGCGCGACGATGACGGGCAAACACTGTGACACCTGTGGCGACCCGATATTCCGAATGAACGGAAACGAGTTCTGCCCGACCTGCCAAGGAGCTGGAACGAACGCGGAAGCGGCGGAAGCCGACGCATCACCGACGGAGCAGTCGGGGAACGAAGCGGCCACTGGCACCGAAACCGAGGCCGCCGCCGAGGCGACCGAAATTCCGGTCGAGTCGGGCGATGAATCCGGAACGGACGCACGAGCGGAAACGGCAGGGGCGGCACGGGCAAGGTCGGGAGAGGCAAGGTCGAGGCAGACGGGGGAACCCGCGCGTGTACAGCGGCCGAACCCACCGCAGAGCGTGCCGCGTCAATCCCGGCGTACACCGCCGAGTCAGACGGAGGATGCGAATCGGAGTGAGCGGGCACAGCAACCGGAGACGCGGGCGATGAAAGAGGGAGGACAGGGTGGACGAACTGGCGACCTTTCGGTCGCGCGCGAGTCGTTGGTTCGGAAACTGACCACGCTCGCACAGGAAGCCGAGGAGACGAACGACGTCGGTCACTCGCGCGAACTGCTGGCCGCGACGCGGGAGGCGGCGGAGGCGCTCGCCGCGCTGGACCGAGCGAACCGTTAAGCCGAAACCGCTCGACAGTCATCCCATGGACGTACTGGTCCCTATCGACGGCACCGAGGGCAGTTTCCGGGCACTCACGTTCGCGGCGGAGTTCGCCCGGAACTTCGACGCGACGCTGCACGTCGTACATTTTTCCGACGAAGCGACGCCGGCGACTGACGAGATACTCGAACGTGCCCGTGAGGTGCTCGAATCGGCAGATATCGAGTCGAACCCGGAGCTATCGACCGACATGCAACTGGAGTTTCGACCGGCGGAGCGAGTCGGGGAAAACATCCTCGAACTCGTGGAAGAAAACGACTACGACCACGTCATCATGAGTCATCGCGGGTCGGGGACGATAGAACGGGCGATTCTCGGGAGCGCCGCACAGACGATCGTCCGCGCCGAAGCGGTCCCGGTGACTATCGTTCCGTGACCGATCGGGGTTTCACGTCGGCGTCTCGCTTCCCCGATAGGTCGAACCAATGCAGTGCGAAGGCGAAGTCCGGGTTAAAGTCCGACGGGAACGCCCTCTGCGTCACGTCGTGTTGTGGTTCGCCGTACAGTTCCAGTTCGCTGGTCGATGGCTCGGTCTCGTGCTGCGGCTTTCCGTACCGGTACTCGACTTCCCACTGTTCCTCGTCATCCTGCCTCGTGAGGCGGGGTAACATAGTTTACTCTCATCCGGGTAAACAGCAGGAGAGGATTTAACGTGGGTCGACCGTTCACCCCGTTTATGCACCGTCATCGGCGTCATACGATCTTCAAACGGCACAATATAGGCCGCGATGACTGATCGTGTGTGATTGGATACCATACAGCACCCCCGTGTCCCGGTAAGCACTCCTTACGAGTCGTACTCGCTTCCGATGATCTCACGGATTCTGTCGGCGGTTATCTCGCCGACCCCTTCGGTCTCCATAAGGTCGTCTTTCGATGCGGTCATGACCGCCTGAACCGTTCCGAATTCGGAGAGCAACGCCCGAGCGGTGACCGGCCCGATGTCCGCGATGGAGGCGACGACGTACTCCTGCTGTTCGGAAAGCGTCTTCGCGTGTTTGTCGCCGTGGACCGAGATTTCCCGTTCGGAGACCTCCTGTTCGCGGGTGGCGATGACTTCGAGCAGGTCGGTCGTGTCCTTCTCGTCCTCGGTTCGGAGGACGCTCGCGCCGAAATCGACCGCGAGGGACGAAATCGCGCCCCGAATCGCGTTCGGATGGATGTTTCGCTCCTCGTAGAGGCCGTCGCCTTCGATGATGACGACCGGACGGGCGTAGTGACGGTTGATATCGCCCACTTGCTCGAACATCGAACGGTCGCTCCCGACGAGCGTATCGAGGAAGTCGCTCACCGATTTCCGCTCGACTGCGACTCGGTCGCTCAAAACGTAGTCACCGACCGCGAGCGTTTCGAGTCGGACATCGACGCCCTCCCGAGCGGAGAGGTCGCGGGCGATGTTGGCGTCGAGTTCGCGCTGGTCGGCGACGATTTCGACGGCGTCGGAGTTCTCGCGCTTGCGCGCCGTCGCCACGACGCCGTCCGATTCTGCCGTGCCGTCATCCGTATCCTCGTCCTCGGTATCGCCCGCGTCGTCCGCCGCTTCCGTGTCGAACTCCTGTAATCCGTGGCTCACCTCGCGTTTCGTCCCGCCGTCCGCATCGCCGAACGACCCGAGCGTCTGCTGTGAATCGTCGAGTTCCTCCTCGACTTCCTTGGCGACGCCCTTGAGTTTTCGTAGCTCCTCTTCCATCTCGTCCTCGCGGCGCTTGGAAATCCAGAAGTACGCCTCGTCGCGGGTATCCTCGGCGAGGAGGACGACGACTTGGCCCTGTGCCTGTCGCCCGGTTCGGCCCTTGCGCTGAATCGACCGCACCGCCGTCGGGACGGGTTCGTAGAAGAGTACCAAATCGACTTCCGGGACGTCCAATCCCTCCTCGGCGACGGAGGTGGAGACGAGTACCTCGAACTCGCCCGCCCGAAAGTTGTCGAGGGTTTCCTGCTGTTCCTTCTGAGTCATCCCGTCGCTGCCGTCCTTGTCGCCCTGCCCGACGAACCGCCGGGCGGTCAACTGGTTCCCGAGTTCGTCGTTGAAGAAGTCCGTCAACGTCTCGGCCGTGTCGCGCGATTCGGTGAAGACGATGATGCGCTCGCCGCCGTTTAGGCCCAACGTTTCAGCGACGTAGGTCCTGACCTTCCGGAACTTCGGATGCCGACCCTCGTACTGCACCGCCTTCCGCATCGCCTCCTGCACCTTCGGTTCCGAAACCATGCGTTGGCTCGCCTTCGACGCGCCGGACGAGCGGGCCGAGTTACGCTGGCGCTCGAAGTACCGGCGGAGGGATTCGACGCTCTGGGTTTCCGCGAGTTCGACCGCCCGGCGGAGTTTCATCACCTCCGCGTGTGCGGACATCCCCTTGTACCCCTCCGACTGGTCGTTGTCGATGAGTTTCTGTAACTGCCCGCGCACCTTGTTCAGGTCCTTCTGCGAGACGTCCGGGCGCGTCGTGTTGATGACGCCGAGGCTCTTCAGGCGCTCCAATCGGTCCGAGATGACCTCGTTCAACGCGTCCCGAATCTCGACGATTTCGTCGGGCAGTTGCACGCGAACCCACTCGACTTCGGTGTCGTGGGTGTACGTCGAAACGTCGCTGTCTTCCTCGGTCATCACCTCGACTTCGTGCATCCCCAAGTTCTCACAGACCTCCAAAATCGACTCCTTGTCTCCCCCCGGCGACGCGCTCATCCCCGTGACGAGCGGGTCGTTCGCGTCCGCGTGATAGCGTTCCGCGATGTAGTTATACGCGTAATCACCGGTCGCGCGGTGACACTCGTCGAAGGTGACGTGCGTCACCGGCCCGAGGTCGATGCGCCCGCCCACGATGTCGTTTTCCACGACCTGCGGCGTGGCGATGATGACTTTCGACGATTTCCAAAGCTCCGAGCGCTCGGCGGGTCGAACCTCGCCGGTGAACACGACGATCTCCTCGTCCGGAATCGAGAGCGCTTCCCGGTAGAAGTCGGCGTGCTGGTTCACCAGCGGTTTCGTCGGCGCGAGGAGGAGCGATTTCCCGCCCACGTCGTCGAACCGTTCGGCCGTGACGAGCAGGCTAACAGTCGTCTTTCCCAGTCCGGTCGGGAGACAGACGAGCGTGTGGTCGTTCCGCGCGGTTCCGGCGAGTTGAATCTGATAGAGTCGCCGCTCGATGAACGAGGGCGAGAGATAGGGATGTTCCACGTAGTTCGTTGCAGCGTCCGTGGTCGCCATTCGTCGTGAGTTTGGTCGTCATTCGGTTAAAGGATTCGTGTGGCGGAGTGAAAGTGGAGCGCGACCGAGGATATTCGTGATAACCACACCCATAACATCAATAATTCAAATGCTGATTTTCATATTATCCGTCATTGTGTTGTCCAATATGATCTTAGATTTTAGAGATGGAGTTACTATTGCCGTTGCTTCGTTCGGGTTCCTCCTCGGCTCACTCGTCGGCTTCGCTCTCCAGTCCAACAACGTTGTTCTTTGGCAAATATCTGGGATCGTCCTCGGTGCCGCGTTTGCCGCGTATTTTCTTTCCGAATGATATTTCGAACTCCGAGTCAACACAGTAGCGGACTTCGAGTGGGTGTGATGGTCGGGCTATCGACCGTCGCTAGACCACCGCAGGCAGATACCGCAACGCGACGAAAATCGCCACGGCGGCACCGATGGGAATCGTGAGGTTGTCGTCGATGACGTAGCCCGCGATGACGGGTTTCACGCCGTCCGCGAGCGTCGCGGCGACCGCGCCGAGAATCGCGGCGGGCAGCGGAAGTCCCAGAACGGACGCGATGAGGACACAGACGGCGAACGTCACCAACAGGGTGTGAACCGCCTTGACGCCGAGTTCGCCCGACCCGATGAGGCCGCTGATAGGGTCGGCGATGGTCAGCATGAGCATCGCTGGGATGGCGATTCGCGGTTCGAACACCCACGCCGTCGCGGTCATGCCGAAGAAGTAGAGGGCGTAGCCCGCGAGGTTATCCTGTTCGTAACTCCGCGTGAGTTCGTCGTAAATCTGCCAGTCCAAGCCGACGAGCAGGCGGATGATTTCGAGGACGAGCGCGACCGCGGAACCGAGGAGGAGAAGCCAGCGCAACTGCTCCCACTTCAACAGACCCAACAGGTACAGCGCCGGAAGTCCGGTCCCGCTGACGTGTACCAGTCTGCGCTTGACTTCACCCGACACGGCTACCGGTTCCGGAGCGGCGTACTCGCGAGGTCTTCGAACGAGATGTCGCCGTCCTTGAGCGACGACAGCAGGTCCGGCAGGTCGGCGATATCGACGCGAACCTGCTCGGTCGAATCGCGTTCGCGGAGCGTCACCGTGTCGTCCTCCACGCCTTCGTAATCGACGGTGACGCAGAACGGCGTGCCGACTTCGTCCTGTCGTCGGTACCGACGGCCGATGTTGCCCGACTCGTCGTAGGTCACGTCGAGGCCGTTCGTTCGGAGTTCGGTCGCGATTTCGTGAGCTTTCTCGCCCATACCGTCCTTGTCCATGAGCGGGAAGACGCCGACGGTCGTCGGCGCGATTTCGGAATCGAGCGACAACCGCGTCCGCGTCTCGCCCTCGACTTCGTCCGTCTCGTAGGCGTGGTCCAACACGGTGTAGAGCACCCGACCGACGCCGATGGACGGTTCGACGACGTGCGGCGTGATGTGTTCGCCCGACTCCTTTACCTCCTCGACGCTGAAACCGGTCTTTTCCACGGGGACGGTGTACGATTCACCGTCGGCTTCGACCGTCACATCGTCGCCGTCGAACGCGGTTCGGTCGCGTTCCGCGAGGGTCTGGAGCGCCTCGGCGATGTCGGCGGCCGCGCCGCCGAACTCGGGACCGAGATAACTCATGTCGGGTTCGACCACCGCTCGTTCGACCACTTTCGGTTCGTCGTACTGCCGGAAGACCGTGAAGTCCTCGTCGGAGTGTTCGCCGTGGTTCGACAGGTCGTAGTCGCTCCGGTAGGAGTAGCCCGAGATCTCTATCCAGTCGCCGTCGATTTCGGCTTCGGCGTCCCAACAGTCGCTCGCGTAGTGGGCGCGTTCGCCCGAGAGGTGTTGGCGGAAGCGGAAGCGGTCCATGTCCACGCCGATTCGTTCGTACCACTCCTGACCGACGCCGAGGTAGTAGGCGACCCAGTCGCTGCCGATGATGCCCTCGTCCACTGCCTCGCCGATGGTGGTGTGGAGGTACTCGCCGTCCGCGTCGTGCTGCGCGGGGGCGGAGTACAGCGTCACCTCGACGTCCTCGACCAGATGGAGCGGCGGTTCGTCCGTCTCGGGGTCGATGAACTGTTCGAGTTCGGCCTGCGTGAACTCGCGGACGCGGATGATGGACCGCCGCGGACTGATTTCGTTCCGGTAGGCTGGGCCGATTTGCGTGATGCCGAACGGGAGTTGGTTGCGGGCGTACTCCTTGAGTCGCGGGAACTCCACGAAGATACCCTGTGCCGTCTCCGGACGCAGGTAGCCGGGGTGGCCCGAACCGGGACCGATGTCCGTCGAGAACATGAGGTTGAAATCCTCGACCGGTTCGCCCGCGAGCGGGGTGTCACAGTTCGGACAGCGAAGGTCGTTGTCGGCGATGAGGTCGCCAACTTCGTCCAACGGAAGCGCTTCGGCGTCCTCGATGTCCGTGTTGTCCTCGATGAGGTGGTCGGCGCGGTGGCTCTCGCCGCACTCGGGGCATTCGACCAGCATGTCGTCGAAGCCATCGAGGTGGCCCGACGCCTCGAAGACGGGTTCGGGCATCACCGTCGGCGCTTCGATTTCCCGGTGGCCCTCCTGTATCTGAAACCGGTCGCGCCACGAGTCCTCGATGTTCCGCTTCAGCGCGGCACCCTGTGGACCGTAAACGTAGAAGCCAGACACGCCGCCGTAGGCTTCCGAGGACTGGAAGAAAAACCCGCGTCGTTTGGCGAGTTCGACCAAATCGGTCATTCGAGCGCCTCCAGCAGGTTCACGTCGCGCACGATGCCGACGAGCAGGTCGCCGCTGACGAGGGGTACCTGTTCGATGTCGTTCGTCAGCATCATCTGTGCGACCTCGCGCGCGGTCTTGTTCTTCGAGACCGTCACCACGTTTTCGGTCATGAACTCGCTGACGGGGGCGGACGGAATCTGGACGTTCCGCGTGGGAATGTAGCTGTTTCCGACCGATTTGATTCCCTCCCACATCCACGCGTCGTCCTCGTTCGCGATACTGCCCCCGGTGTCGTCCTCGCCTTCGACGACCTCCGCGACTTCGATGATATCGACTTCGGTGAGGATACCCGTCATCTCGCCGTCGTCGCCGAGCGTGACGGCGTAGGGGACGTTCGCGTAGTAGATTTCGCGTTCGGCGACGGTCAGCGGCGTCTCGGCGTAACACGTGTTCACGTCGGGGCTCGCGAGTTCGCCGACCTTCGTGTCGCCGTCGGCTTCCCCCTCGGCGATGGCGCGAACCACGTCCGTCACCGTGACGATTCCTTCGAGTTCACCGTCGACGACCGGGACGCGGCGGATTCGTTCGTCCAACATCAGGGCGGCGGCGTCCTCGATGGAGGTGTCCTGCGTCGTCGTCGCCACGTCCCGCATGAGCATGGCGAGTTGGTCCTCGTCGGGGTGTTCGATGAGGTCATCACGCGAGATGAGACCGCGGTACTGCTCGCCGTCGTCGGTCTGTTTGACGACCGGCACGGAGGAAAACGAGCGTTCCTGCAAGTATTCGAGCACGTCGTCGCGCGTGCCCGGAAGCTCGACAGTAACGACGTCTGACCGGGGTGTCATCGCTTCGGCAACGTTCATATCCGCGGGATACGGTTTCACCCTTCTTGTACCCTACGAACCGCGGGGGGTGGAAAAACGAGCGAACGGCGGGGAAATCGGAGCGGACGCGGCAAGGTGCGGGGAGACGCGGGGGAACTACTCGTCGTCGCCGACGTTCGCTTCGACGACGTAGTTCTGGTACTTCTCGGGGTCGGGGAAGAACTTGGTGTGGTCGTCGTGGCGGAACGTTCCGTGAACCGTGCCGTCCAAGGTCTGGACGTGGCTGAACATCTCCTCCTCTCTCACCGCCGTTTTCACGAGCGGCGGGGCGTGCATCATCTCGTACGTCCCCGCGATGAGAATCGCGGTTCGGGTGTCGGGGTCGAGGAACTGCGTGAGCATGAACACGCGCGACTCCATCTCCTTGCGGAAGACCTGATACTGCGGGAACGTCCCCTCCTCGACCGCTTCGCGGAAGTCGTCGGCGTAGTTGTCCGGGATGACGTAGACGAGACCGAATCGGTCGGTATCGCCCGCCTCGGGACCCTCCGGTGCGGTGTGGCTGGCGGGAACTTTGACGACGTCCCAGCCCTCGGATTCGAGGTCGTCAGCCATCATGTTCATGTCTTCGAGCGTCATCCCCCACGCGTCCTTCTCCGCGTCCGCGTTCGCCGCGATTCGGTCGGCATAGTTGCCTTCATCGTCGCCGGTTTCTGGCATACCGCGATGTCAGGTTCCGAAGCGGTAAAAACTGTTGTTACACACCAACGCCGAACGCGGCTTCCATGAGGAACGACGTGAGGAGGATGGCGATGCTGGCGAGGAACAGTTTCGCGCCGGTCGAAAACCGCTCCTCAGGAGGAATCGAATAGCGCGAAAGCGGCGGCAGTCGCTGCACGGCGGACTGAAACCGCGTCTCCTCGCGCGAGCCGATGACTTCACCGGTCGTCTCGGTGCGCTTGATTTCGATTTCGTCGCCGGATTTGTCCACGTTCCACGCGCGGGACGGGCGCAACTGAAACGCGCCGTATCCGAACAGCACGAAGCCGACCAAGAACAGGAAGTATTTGATGCCGAGCAGGCCGCCGCCGAGCGGGAAACTCACGACGAACCCGACGACGAACGCCACACCGGTCACTGCGATGGCGTAGACGAGTGCGTCGAGCACCTGTCGTCCCCGTCGCGGAGACCGATCCAGCGCGTCCATTACCGCATCGTGTACGGCGTGAACTCGTCAGGCTCCTCGTAGTCGTCGAGGTGGCGGTGACAGTGGCTGAAGCGACCGGAGTCGCTCACCACGTTGTCGCCGGGCGAGTCCGAATCACAGACGCTTCCGAACACGCCGCGCAGGTACTCGCGAGCCTGCTGTTCGTCGTTGTTCTCGATGTAGCCCGATGCCTCGTCGATGTGCTGTTGGACGTTCCGCGGGATTTTCACGTCGGCGAACAGTTCCTGTTGAATCTCCCCGATGTCGGAAAACCGCGTCTCCATACCGAGGAGTTCCTTCACCTGATCCGTCACCGACCGGTCCGCGCGTGACCGTGCGCGGACGACTTCGCGGAAGATTTCGATGTTGAGCCAGAGTTCGTCGTCCACGTTTTGGAACTCCTCGGGCCGAATCTTCATCGGGCATCGCGTGCTGAACGGACATCCCTTCGGCGGGTCTCGGGGACTCGGGGGCGTCCCCCGAAGCGTGACGCGTTCGCCGCGACTCGTCGGGTCGGGGTCCGGAATCGCCGAGAGGAGCGAAATCGTGTAGGGGTTCTTCGGGTTCTCGAACAGTTCTTCCGCCGGTCCGAGTTCCATGATGTGACCGAGATACATCACCGCCACGCGGTCACAGATGTGCCGAACCACGGAGAGGTCGTGGGCGATGAACAGGTAGGTCAGGCCGAACTCGTCCTGCAAGTCTTCGAGCAGGTTGAGAATCTGGGCCTGCACGGACACGTCCAGTGCCGAAACCGGTTCGTCCAGCACGATGAACTCGGGTTCGAGCGCGAGCGCGCGGGCGATGCCGATACGCTGGCGCTGCCCGCCGGAGAACTGGTGCGGATAGCGGTAGTAGTGTTCGGGCTGCAACCCGACCACGTCGAGGAGTTCACGGACGTGTTGACGGCGCTCCCGCGGCGTCTTCCAGTCGTGAACGTCCAGCGGTTCGCGGATGATTTCGCCGACCGTCATCCGGTCGTTGAGGCTGGACTCGGGGTCCTGAAAGACCATCTGACTGTTGCGCCGCCAGTTCTTGAGGTCCTTGCCCGACAGTTCCGTGATGTCGGTACCGTCGAACACCACCTCGCCGGAGGTCGCCTCCTCCAACTGGATGAGCGTCCGGCCGAGCGTCGATTTCCCACAGCCGGATTCGCCGACCAGACCGAGCGTCTCGCCGCGGCTGATTTCGAGCGAAACGCCGTCGACGGCCTTGACGGGGGTCGAATCGATGAGACCGCCGTCGCCGTAGTAGGTCTTCAGGTCGTTTATCTCGACGAGCGTCTCGCCTTCGGAGACGGAAGTGGATTTACTCTGTTGGACTTCGCTCATAGTTCCTCCTCAGTTTCGCTTGCGGTATTTCGATGCACGTCGATGGCTTCGGATTGCGATACGTCTTCGGGGTACAGCAAGCACGCCGCCGTGTGGTCGTCCACGTCGCCGTTGACTTCGACGGGGACCGGATGGACCTTGTCGCACGAGTCGAACGCCTCGGAACACCGAGGGGCGAACCGACAGTAGGTCGCCGGTTCGTTCGGCGTCGGAACGTCGCCCTCGATGGTGACGAGTCGGTCCGAGTCCGGGCTGTTCCCCGGAATGCTTCGAAGGAGACCACGCGTGTAGGGATGTCGTGGGTTTTCGAACAGTTCCACGACGGGCGCGCTCTCGATGATTTCGCCTGCGTACATCACGTTCACACGGTCCGCGATTTCGGCGATGACACCCATGTCGTGCGTGATGAACATGATCCCGAGGTCGCGTTCCTCCTGCAATTCGTCGAGGAGTTCGAGGATTTGGGCCTGTATCGTCACGTCGAGCGCAGTCGTCGGTTCGTCACAGATGAGGAGTTCGGGGTCACAGGCGAGCGCCATGGCGATGACCGCTCGCTGGCGCATCCCGCCCGAGAACTCGTGGGGGTACTCACGAACGCGCCGCCCCGCGTCCGGGATACCGACCGCTTCGAGCAGGTTGATGGCTTCCTTGGTCGCCTCCGTTCCCGTCAGTCCTTGGTGGAGGCGGAGCGACTCCTTGATCTGATTTCCGACGGAGTACACGGGATTCAGACTCGTGAGCGGGTCCTGAAACACCATCGCGATGTCGCCGCCGCGAATCTGTCGGTACTCCTTTTCGGTCTTCGTCGTCAACTCGTCGCCCTTGAACCGGATGCTTCCGTCGAGGATGCGGCCCGGCGAGTCGACGAGGCCCATGATGGAGCGCGCGGTGACGCTCTTTCCGGACCCGGATTCGCCGACGATACCGACCGTCTCCCCGGGCTTGATGTCGAACGAGACGCCGTCACAGGCCCGGATGACTTCCTTGTCGGTGAAGAAGGCCGTCTGGAGGTTCTCGACGCTGAGAATCGGCTCCGTGTCGGCCATCGAGGAGACGCGCTGGCGCGATGCCATTATGCGCCACCTCCCGCTGCGGCGACTTCAGCACCGGTGTCGTCGCCGGATTCGCTCTGTGGGTCGACGGCGTCACGGATGCCGTCACCGAGTGCGTTGAAGGCGGTGACGACGAACACGATGAGGATACCCGGAATGAGCGAGATGTGCCACGAGGAAGTCGCCACGAACCCCTGACCCATGGCCACTGCACGACCCCACTCGGGTGTCGGTGCGTTGATGCCGATGCCGAGGAACGACAGTCCCGCAACCGCGATGATGATGCCGCCGAGGGTCATCGAGGAGTAGACGAGCAGATAGCCGAGGATGTACGGTGCCATGTGCTTTTTCATGGTCGTGACCGGGCTCTGCCCGAAACTCTTCGCCGCGTCGATCCACTCCTGTTCCGAGACTTGGAACGCCGGACCGCGCACCGCACGCCAGAGGAATGGCCACCCCGTCCCGGCGAACAGCAACGCGAGTAAGAGTCCACCGTTGTACACTCCCGCAATCCACGTGTCCTTAAAGACGGCCGAGAGCATGATGAGGAGCAGGAGGCGCGGAATCGACATGATCGAGTCACCGACGATGACGACGCCGAGGTCGACGATCCCTTTGTAGTAGGCCGTCAGTAGCGCGAACGCCGTCGCGATGATACCGCTCACCAGAATGGCGGTGACGCCGATGAACAGCGAGACGCGAGCGCCGTGTACCATGAAGGTGTACAGGTCCTTCCCGTTCTGTAACGTCCCGAACGGGTGCCATCGACCGTAGTCGTCGTAGGTCATCGGGCCGACGTTACTCGACCCTTCCGACGCCGAACCCAAGTTCGCCTCACCGATGGTTACTTCTTCGACTTGGTTGGTTTCCTTGTCGAGGTAGTGGACGCTGTAGGAGTACGGATTATTGATGTTCCGCTCGATGGTCGTCGTCCCCATTGCAGGGGCGAAGATTGCCATCACGATGAACATGAAGATGACGACGAACCCGAACAGTCCCCACGAGTGGCGACGGAACCGGTTCACCATGTCGTCACGCGGGGTCCAGTCGGCGTACCGATAGTGTTGCCGGAAGGTGAGGTAGCCGCGCCATATCCAGTACAGGAAGGCGAGGGAGTAGGCGTAGATGAGGACGGTACGAATCGTCCACACGATAGCCGGGGAGAGTCCGAGGAACGTCCCTTTCCAGCCACCTTGTGGTGACTGCCACCCGCTGTTGTCGAATATCTCCCTCGTCAGGAGCGTCGGCAAGTTCGCCAGCGCGTCGCCGAGCGTGGCGAACGGTGCGGCGACGGGTTTGAGGAACGGCAGTTTGTCCATCAGCGATGCCCACGGAAGCGCCATTATCGTGCCGGACAGGGCACCGAACTCTACCGCGACGAGCAGCAGGAATCCGGCGATCCAAAGCGTAGCGGGTTGTGGGTTGTCCGCGATTCGTTCACGAAGCGGACGCTCTTCTCGAATGTTCGAATTGGAACTCATATCAGGCGCCTCCATCGTAGCCGACCCGGGGGTCGATGAGGGTGTACAGGATGTCCTGTACGATGTTGATTGTCACGACGAGCAGGATGAAAATGAACATCAGCGACCCGACGAGCGGCAGGTCGCCGGCCATAATCGCATTGAAGAACAGTTGCCCGAGGCCGCTGATGTCGAGCACCGACTCGACGAGCACCGAACCGCCGATGAGCAGGAACGCCTCGCCCGTGATGATGGGAACGAGCGGGATGAGCGCGTTCCGGAAGATGTGTTTCCAGACGAGCGACCGCGGCGGGACACCCTTCGCGCGTGCGGTCTCGATGAAGTTCGAGTTCACCGTCTCCAACACGGCGGTCCGGCCGATACGCATCTCGTTCCCCATCGATGCGGAACCGAGGACGATGGCCGCCGGTGCGATTTTCTTGATAGCCGCCAGAAGTCCCTGTGGGTTCGTCAATTCCTGTGGGTCGTTGAACGGAACACCGATGACGGTGGTGTGGACGAGCCAGTTCTGCCAATCGAACCCGAACAGAACGTTTTCGGAGTTCGAGAGGACGGAAAGGAATATGATGGCCAGCCAGAAGTTCGGCATCGCACGCCAGACGATACCGCCGAACGAAGCGAAGTAGTCGCTCCACGAGTTCGGGTTGAGTCCGGCGTAGAATCCGAGCGGGATGCCGACGAAGATGGCGATGAGGACCGACCAAAAGCCCAACCAGATGGTTCGCGGGGCGTATTCGATGATGAGCGAATTCGCCGTGCGGTCGGGGAACAGCACCCACGACTTGCCCAAGTTGAAGGTGAGCATGTTGGTCATGTAGTCGATGTACTGTGCCCATAACGGCTGGTTAAGGCCGAGTTGATTCTTGATCTGCTGGTATGCCTGCGGGTTCCCGGTCGGTCCGAGGATTGCTCCAACGGGGTCCATCGGACCCATACGGAGGACGATGAACGTTATCGTCATTCCGAATATCAGGATGGGAACGGACAGGAGCAGTCGACGACCGAAGTAGCGCCATCGACTCATGCCGTCCGGTTCACCTCCTGCTCAAGCGTAATCGTGTCGTGCGGTAGGTTGCACCCTATGGTAACCGCGTTCATGGCTGATACGGATACGTATTTTGCGTTCCTCTCATTATGTCTTGCGATAGCATTACCGCCGATTTCGGGACATAGACACCGCTAACGAGACGGAAAAAGAAATATGAACGACTGCCGGTCGTTATTTGTTCCGTTCGCTCAGCTTGACCTTATTGTACATCTGTCGACTGTAGCCGGCGCCACCGTACTTCGGCGCGTCGACCCACTCGAAGGCGAAGCGCTCGGAGAGGCCGTGATACATGTTGAGGAAGGTGACGTCCTCCCAGTTGGCCTCTTCCATCTTGATGTAGGCCTTTTGCCGGGCCTTCATCTCCTCGTCCGTCGGACCGCTGTTGTTCTGAATCGTCTCCCACGCCTTCGTCGCTTTCTTCGCGGCGGGCGTACCCGACCAGTTCGTGTACGACTGCGGCGAATCCTTCGACGTGTCGGTCAGCGGCGGGTAGAGCAGGCCGAGGAAGTTGTCCGGCTTGGGCCAGTCCATGATCCAGCCGAGCGAGTAGGCTTCGAGCTTACCCTGACGACCGCGCTGCAGCAGCGTGGAGAACGCCGTCTTCTTGATCTCCATCTCGATGTGTGCCGACTGCAACTGGTCGCGGAGGAGTCCGGCCAGTTGGGGCCACGTCGAGGAGGACTTGTAGACGGTGAAGGTGAAGCTGAACTTGTTGTTCTCGTTGTAGCCAGCGTCCTCCATCACCTGCTTTGCCTTCTCGAGGTTGGACTCGTTGTAGCTGTACGGGTACTTGCTCTCGGCGTGGCTCTTGTACTTCGGCGCACCGCCGGGGTAAATCATCGGGGGCGTGAGGTGGTACGCCGGTGCACCACGGCCCTTGAACACTTCCTCGACGATGGTTTCCTGATTGGCCGCGTAGGCGACTGCCTGGCGGACGGCCTTCGGAACCGTCGCGGTGTTGAAGCCCATGTAGTAGGTGTTGATGGTCGACACACCGAGGTAGTCGAGCGTGTTGCCCTTCTCGGGTCCGTACTTACCGACCGTGCGACCGAGGTCGTCCGTACTCGTGTCGCTGATTTTGTCGGCGTTGTATTTGGACGTCGGGATGAAGTGGCTCCCGTACCCCATGTCCGCGTTCTGGCTCACGGCACCGTAGTTGTACTTCGCCTCGGAGTTCGAGGAGATCTTCCAGTGGACCGCGTCGACCTTCGCCACGTCACCGTGGTAGTCCTCGTACTTCTCGACTTCGGCGGCGACGTTCGTCTGCCAACTCTTGAACGAGAATGGACCAGCACCGACGGGCTTTTTCGTCGCGAATTTGCTCTGTTTCATTTCGCCATCGTAGCCTTCGATGTCGCCGACGATGCCTTCGGGGACTGCCGCGAAGGACGTGTAGGCGAGCATCTCCAGCGTGGCGTGGAACGGCTTCTCGAGCGTCATCTCGAGGGTGTAGTCGTCCTTCGCCTTGAGCGCGAGCGAGTTCGCTTTTGCGACGGTCAGTTCGTGTTCTCCCTCGTCGTCCGTGTACGTCTTCGTCGTCGTTTCGTGTTTGACGCCGATGGAACTCAGAATGAAGTACTGCCGACGGGAGTTCTTCGATTCGGCGAGACGCCGCCACGAGTAAACGATGTCCTTCGCCGTGACTTCCTTGTCGTTGTGGAACTTTACGCTCTCTTTGAGGTGGAAGGTGTAGGTCTTCTGGTCGTCGGAGACCTCGTGCCCTTTAGCGAGCTGTTTCTCGACGGCAATCTCCCCGTTCGGATAGTTCATGAGGGAGTCGAAAATTTGCTGAATGATGGTGCCGGACGCGGTATCTGCCGCTTTCACCGGGTCCAAGGTGGTCACCGTCGAGTTCATGAGTTGCAGCGTCTTGCCACCGCTGCCACCGTTACCGTCGCCGTTGCCGTCGCCGTTGCCGTTTCCGTCGCCATTACCGTTACCGTTGTCGTCGCCGCCCGTACAGCCAGCGAGCGCGACAGCCGATGCCGCACCTCCAGTTGCTTGTAGGAACCGCCGACGGGTCAGGTTGTCAGTATCTGTCATCCACAGTCGGATTGTGTATCATAGCGGATAAACTTACCGTTTAGTATTGGCATCGTTACGGTCATAAACACGTAGTTTATTGCAGTTCGTAGCCGATTCGGGTATTATATTGAAGAAATATTTTTCCCATTGATTGGAAAGAATATAAAATGCGGAAAGGAAACACGTTGGCAAAACCGAACGGGAAACGTGGTGTTATTTTCATGAAATACATCGTTGTCGGCTATTTTACCGGTTTTTCAAGAAGTCCGTGTCTCCGCTAGACCGGTTGTCGGCGTTTCGGTGGCCTTATATCCCTTGGTACACACTCTCAAAGTATGACGCCGGATACGGCAGCAATGTCGGTGTCGCTTGCAAACGACTCCGAGGTCATGGCCTCGGTGGACGATGACGGGCAGACGGAACGGCTCGTCATCGCAGACGTGTCCCGAGATGACGCGTGGATTTGCATGCGAGTAACGGACACTGCCGCACTCTCGAACTGGCGATAGTCCCCCTCGATACCGCTTCGACTCCGAACAGCCCTCTCACCACGGATCCACTTTTTCACCTCGCGACGAGCACCCGGAGAAACGGTAACTAATTCGATGGGAATGGATACCATACTCGGAGTACGGTCGCCAGAACGGATATCGTACTCGGGAAAGAGACCCATACTCGCGCGCCGAGCGGAAACCCGACGGGCGATACTGAACCTTTTTTTCCCCGGACGCTGTTCCTTGCAGACATGGACTATCGGGAGGTCGCCGGGGAACGGGAGTTCGTTGCCCGACTCGGACACGGAGCGGACTGGCGCGAAGAGATAGAATCCCTGGCCGACGACGAGGATGTCGATGCCGCGTGGTTCATCGCGATGGGCGCGGTGCAGGACGCGGACGTTTGGTTCTACGATCAGGACGAAACGGAGTACCGCGAGGTTCGATTCGACGAACCGCTCGAAGTCGCCTCGTGTGTGGGCAACATCGCGCTCCTCGACGGCGAGCGGTTCGCGCACACTCACGCGGTTCTCTCCCGACGGTCGGGGCAGTCGCTCGCCGGGCATCTCGACTCGGCGACGGTGTTCGCCGGAGAGTTGTACATGCGGACGTTCGAAGAATCACTCGTCCGGGAACACGACGACTCGACCGACTTGGACCTCTGGCTCTGACATGCGCGACGAAGACCGGCAGTATTTCGAGCGACTGGAATCGCGGTTGGACGAGGCCTTCGACGTGGCGGAGACGGCAAAAGAGCGCAGCGGCGACCCGCAACCCGAAGTCGAAATTCCGGTCGCAAAGGACATGGCGGACCGGGTGGAGAACATCCTCGGTATCGAGAACGTCGCGGAGCGCGTCCGCGAACTCGAAGGGGAGATGTCCCGCGAGGAGGCCGCCCTCGAACTGGCGAAGGATTTCGCGGACGGCAACGTCGGGGATTACGAGACCCGTGCCGGGAAAATCGAGGGTGCGGTTCGCACCGCGGTTGCACTGTTGACGGAGGGTGTCGTCGCCGCGCCCATCGAGGGAATCGACCGCGTCGAACTCCTCGAAAACGACGACGGGACGGAGTTCGTCAACGTCTACTACGCCGGGCCGATTCGGTCGGCGGGCGGGACGGCACAGGCGCTTTCGGTCCTCGTCGCGGACTACACGCGAGCGCTCATCGGGTTGGGCGAGTACGAGGCGCGCGACGACGAAATAGAGCGCTACGCCGAGGAGATAAACCTCTACGACTCCGAAACCGGACTGCAGTACTCCCCGAAGGACAAGGAATCGAAGTTCATCGCGAAGAACATGCCCGTCATGCTGGACGGGGAGGCGACGGGTGACGAAGAGGTGTCGGGGTTCCGCGATTTGGACCGCGTGGACACCAACAGCGCCCGCGGCGGAATGTGTCTCGTTCTCGCGGAGGGTATCGCGCTCAAAGCGCCCAAGATACAGCGATACACGCGGAACCTGGACGAAGTCGACTGGCCGTGGTTGCAGGACCTCATCGACGGCAGCATCGGAAAGGACGACGGGAAATCGGAGGAAGACGACGCGGTGGCTGACGATGGTGACGACGATGACGAGGAGGAAGACGGGGAACGCGGAGTGGAAGGGGAAACCGACGAGTTACACGGACCGCCTCGCGTCGGCGAGGCGACGAAGTTCCTCCGCGACCTCATCGCCGGACGTCCCGTGTTCACCCACCCGTCCCGTCCCGGCGGGTTCCGCCTCCGCTACGGGCGGGCGCGAAACCACGGCTTCGCGACGGCGGGTGTGCAGCCCGCGACGATGCACCTCGTGGACGACTTCCTGGCGACGGGGACCCAGATCAAAACCGAACGCCCCGGAAAGGCCGGCGGCGTCATCCCCGTCGATACCATCGAGGGGCCGACCGTCCGGTTGGCGAACGGCGACGTGCGTCGCATCGACGACACCGACGAGGCGCTCGAAATCAGAAACGGCGTCGAGGAAATCCTCGACCTCGGGGAATACCTCGTCAACTACGGCGAGTTCGTGGAGAACAACCATCCGCTCCCGCCCGCGTCCTATGTGTTCGAGTGGTGGGTACAGGACTTCGAGCACGCCGGTGCCGACGTACAGGCGATGCGCGACGACCCCCACATCGACCTCGAAGACCCTCGAACCGAGGAGGCGTTGGAGTGGGCGACGGAGTACGACGCACCGCTTCATCCGACGTTCACCTACCTCTGGCACGACATCTCCGTGTCGGAGTTCGAGGCGCTAGCGGATGCGGTCGAAGCGGGCGAAGTCCGGGACGAGCGACTCGTTCTTTCGAACACCGAGACGGTACGGACGGCGCTCGAACACCTGCTCGTCGAACACAGGCAGGGCGAACTGTTGGAGATACCCGAGTGGGAAGCGCTCGTTCGGTCGCTCGGATTCGACGCCGACCGCACGCGCACGTGGGACGCACTAACACAGGAAGCGCGCGAGTGGGGCGAGAACGAACCCGGGGACAACGCGGTAAAGGCGGTCAACGAAGTCGCGCCGTTTTCCGTCCGGGAGCGCGCACCGACCCGAATCGGGAACCGAATGGGGCGGCCGGAGAAGTCCGAGAAACGCGAGATGAGTCCCGCGGTCCACACCCTCTTTCCGCTCGGCGAAGCGGGCGGCGACCAGCGCGACGTGGCGAAAGCCGCCTCCCACACCGAGGGAATGTCCGGAAAGCGCGGCCAAATCGAGGTGCGAATCGGTCGGCGGGAATGTGAGGACTGTGGCACCGAGACGTTCAAATGTCGATGTCCGGAGTGCGGCGGGAACAGCTATCCCGTGTACCGCTGCCCCGACTGTGAAACGCGCGTCGAACCGGACCAGGCGGGACGGGCCGAGTGTCCCCGCTGTGAGGTCCCCGCGACGAGCGTCGAGTGGCAGACGATAGAGATGAACGACGAGTATCGAAGCGCGCTCGAATCGGTCGGCGAGCGGCCGAACGTCTTCGATACGCTCAAAGGCGTCAAGGGACTCACCTCGGCGCACAAGACGCCCGAACCCATCGAGAAGGGTGTCCTCCGCGCGAAACACGACGTCAGCGCGTTCAAAGACGGCACGATTCGCTACGACATGACCGACCTTCCGGTCACGTCCGTCAGAGCGTCCGAACTGGACGTGGAAGCGGGGCAACTCCGCGCGCTCGGCTATGACGAGGACATCCACGGCGAACCGCTCCGGCACGACGACCAACTCGTCGAACTCCGGGTGCAGGACATCGTCCTCTCGGACGGCGCGGCCACCCACCTGCTCAAAACCGCCGACTTCGTGGACGAGTTGCTCGACGATTACTACGGCCTCGAATCCTTCTACGACATGGACGAGCGGGACGATCTGGTCGGCGAACTCGTCTTCGGGATGGCCCCGCACACATCCGCCGCCGTCGTCGGCCGCGTCATCGGCTTTACCAGCGCGGCGGTTGGCTACGCACATCCGTATTTTCATGCGGCGAAGCGAAGAAATTGCTTCCACCCGGAGACGAAGGTGTGGTATCGTGACGAGGACGAGGAGTGGCGATACGATGAAATTCGACAGTTGGTCGAAGAGCGGTTGGAAGAGCCGCGAACGGATGATTTCGGCGCGCTGGTCGAAGAGTTAGATGAAGAAATTCTCGTTCCGTCGATAGACGAGACAGGGAACGTCGTTCGAAAGCCCATCGAAGCGGTTTCAAAGCATCCGGCACCGAACCATTTAGTCGAAATCGAAACACGAAGCGGGCGGGAAATTACGGTGACTCCAGACCATTCGATGCTTCGGTGGAGCGGAAACGGCCTCGAAGAAATCGAAGCACGAGAGTTGGAGGTCGGTGCTTCGGTTCCCGGTTTCCTCGGAGAGGCTGGTTCTGGATTCTCGGAGGAAGACACGAGTTCAGGAGCAGTTGCGGACGGTGGGTCCTTCGAGCGCGACGAAGTGACGCGAGTCGAAATCGTTCAGTCCGAGATTTCGAACACGTACTGTGTCACCGTCCGAGACACGCACAACCTCGCCGCAAACGGAATCGCGACGAAGCAGTGCGACGGCGACGAGGACTGCGTGATGCTCCTCATGGACGGCCTGCTCAACTTCTCGAAGGAGTTCCTGCCGGACAAGCGCGGCGGGCAGATGGACGCGCCGCTGGTGATGTCCTCGCGCATCGACCCCTCGGAGATCGACGACGAGGCGCACAACATGGACATCGTGGACCGGTACCCCCGCGAGTTCTACGAGGCGACGCGGGAGATTGCCGACCCGGAGGACGTGGACATCACCATCGCGGAGGAGTACCTCGGAACCGACCGCGAGTACACCGGATTCCGGCACACCCACGACACCTCGAACATCGCGCTCGGGCCGGACCTCTCGGCGTACAAGACCCTCGGGTCGATGATGGACAAGATGAACGCCCAGTTGGAATTAGCTCGAAAGACCCGCGCCGTGGACGAAACAGACGTGGCCGAGCGCGTCATCGAGGGGCACTTCCTGCCCGACCTCATCGGGAACCTGCGCGCCTTTTCGCGGCAGGAAACGCGTTGTCTGGACTGCGGCGTGAAGTACCGCCGGATGCCGCTCTCGAGCGACTGTCGGGAGTGTGGCGGCCGGGTGAACCTGACGGTGCATCAGGGCTCGGTGAACAAGTACATGGACACCGCGATTCAGGTCGCCGACGAATACGACTGCCGGGAGTACACGAAACAGCGCCTTCGGATTCTGGAGCGCTCGTTGGAGAGCGTGTTCGAAAACGACAAGAACAAGCAGTCCGGAATCGCGGACTTCATGTGATTCGCCGCGAGCGATTCGAGGCGCGGAGCGCCTCGAAAAGCGAGGGGGTGGTTTTTGGTCCAGATTTTTGCGAGGAGCGGTGGGCGAACGAACGGAGTGAGTGAGCGCACCCGACGACGTAAAAAGGTGGTCGCGGAACGACAAGAACAAGCAGTCCGGAATCGCGGACTTCATGTGACTCACCGAAGAGAGCTGGTTGTTGCTGTTTCCGTGTTTAACACAGTCTCTCGACGATTTCGTCGTGGTGAGCCAGAGGATGAGTGTTACCTCTTGGGAGTAGACTTCGAAAGCCCCCGAACGTTCGCGATCGCTCTCCGGGATATTTTGGCTTCTCCACGCTGGAAGAGCGTTGCTCTTCCAAGCCCCCGTTCGCTTCGCTCACGGGGACACCGGCCAGCCAAAATAGTCGCCCGGACAGACGACTAAAACAAGCGCGAACGCCCGACCCCTTTCTGTCCCACCTCGCACCGCATCAGCCACACCCTCCCCAACCGACTCCTTCGCTCGTTCACTCGCTCAGTCACCCACCGTCAGAGCAAAGCTCTGACGAGCCATTCGTTCGTTCCTTCGTCACTCACGAAGACCTCGCACGCTTCGCCGAGACGACTCGGACGGGTTGTCCTCGTCGCCTCGCCAGCGCACGCCACCCGGGAGATATGGATTGTGGAAACGAATTCTTAGCTCGCTCGCGCCTGTCCTGACCTCGAATATCGGGATTCGGCGATGGCGAAGAGGAGCGTACTGGTGAGGCCGAGCAGGGTTCCCGCGGTGAGCACACCGGCGAGGAATTCGAGCGAGGCTCGGCTGAGGAAGTATGCGCTGACGGCGTAGAGGACGCCGCCGATGGCGAGGACGTAGAACGGCGCGTTCAGGTAGCGCCATTCGAACTCGTCGGCGAGGTACTCGTCGGTGATTTGGCCGAGGCTGGAGGTGATTCCGGCCGCGGAGAACCAGACGACCGCGCCGTAGATGAGCGCCGCGAGGACGCGGAGCGCGCCCAGACTTCGGCCGTCGTTCTGCACGCGAACGGCTTCGAGGTTTTCGATGCCGCTGACGCCGCCGATGACGAGGAGGGCGGCGGCAACGACGTAGGTGATGAGCGTCACGCGACCGGAGTAGAGGCTTCGTCTGGTCTTCTCCGCGAAGCGGTCCACCAACCGTTCGAGGCCGAGGCCACGGAAGAGGATGTACAACCCGAGGAGGCCCGAGATACCGCCGAAGACGGCGCTGCCGGGCATCCCGAGTTGGTCGGCGGCGAGCGCGAGCGGGTAGATGAGCAGCAGGATGCCCAGCGGGACGAGAATCGTGCCGCGGGTTTCGGGGTCGTCCAACACCTGTTTGATGGTGTAGTACATCGACTCCAAGTCCTGTGCCTGTCGGACGACGACCCGGCGGACGCCATCGACGGGGATGCGGGAGCGGATGACGGGAATGACGCTCTCGTCCTGTGCCCCGTCCGTGACGATAACGGTGGTGATCTCCTCGCTGGTGCTGAGGCCGGCGAGGACGGTGTCCACCTCCTCTCCGACTTCGCGGTTGGCACTGATGTCGCTCCCCTCGTTTCCGGTGACGATGGCGACTTCGACGCTCTCGTCGGAGCGGATTCGGTCGTAGAGGTGGACCCCTTCGAACATGACGTTGACGTCGCTGTCCTCGGGGTCTGCGGTGGCGAGCGCGACGGCGGCGGTTTCGACCTCGTCCCGTCCGACGACCGGCGTATCGAATCGGGTCTTTCGGCCGAGGTCGTCGTCCAGGTCCACACACAACACCAACAGCATTGCTGGGTGGTACGCGACGGACGGTTAATTGCTTTCGGGAGCGGGCGGTAGTGGTGTCGTCCGGCGGGGAGGAAGGGGATCGGATGACGTTCTGAAAACATGAACAGTGCGGATGACAGAAACGGCCGGGACATTCGAATGAACGGTCTAAACGGTGGGTTTGACGTCGTACGGTCGACATTAGCCCGCGAATAATAATACCCTCATACGGAAGTCTTCGACCAATGACTGGAACGCCGACACGTCGTCGCCTTCTCCACGCGGTCGGGGTCGCGGCGACGGCGACGCTGGCAGGATGTTCGTCCAGCGGCGACGACGAGACGTCGAGCGCCGAAACGACAGGCGGTACGCGGACGACCGGAACCGCCGTCGAGTCGACGAGTATGGGCACCGAAACCGACGGGACGACCGAAACGACCGCGTCCGGAACGACGGACGCGACGGAAACGACCGCTGACGAGACGACGGAAGAAACGACGACGAACGGGACGACGACCGAAACACCACCACCGGAGGTTGGTGGCGACGTCCGGTTTACGACTCGGAACGGGGCCACGGTTCGGGGCACGCTTCTGGGTGACGGCGAGTGTGCGCTCGTCTTCGCACACGACGCCGGGTTCGACAGGAAAAGCTGGCTCCCGATGGCGAAGCGGTTCGTGGAGAACGGCAACACCTGCCTCACCATCGACGTGAAACTGGGGAGCGACGCCGCGCCGGAGTACGTTCTCGCCGCGATTCGCTACCTGCGCGAGCGGGTCGGTGTCGAGCGCGTCCTCGTCGTCGGTGCCGGTGCGGGCGCGAACGCGGTCATCCGCGCGAACGCACGGGCGGAATCGGGGACGGTAGACGGGACGTTCGCGCTCTCGCCGGAGGAAGGCGAGGACGTCGTCGCCGAGATGCAGGGGTGGAAGCTGTTCGTCGTGAGCCAAGGGGACGACGAGGAGTACGTTCGGATGGCGAAACGGATGGAGGAGGTCGCCGAGAATCCCGCTCGCCTCGAACAGGTCAGCGGAAGCGAACACGGACAGGCCGTGGTCGAATCGAACCCCGAGGAGACGTGGTCGATCATGAACAGCCTCCTGCGAACGGTCTGCGGGTGAGCGGATCGATTCGCACGCTTTTTGAGGCTCGACGGGTAAAACGGTACAACGAATGATTTCCAAGGGCTGTGAACAGTGTGCCGAAGGCGGGAAGATGGTTCTCTTCGTCTACGGCTATTGCGACCAGCGCGACTGTTTTTACTGCCCCCTCGGCGAGAACCGGAAGAACGTCACCGACGTGTACGCCAACGAACGACTCGTCGAGGACGACGAGGACGTGATTACGGAGGCAAAGCGCATGAACGCGCTCGGCACGTCCATCACGGGTGGTGAACCGCAGGAGGCGATGAACAAGACCTGTCGGTACCTCTCGCTCCTCAAGGAGGAGTTCGGCGAGGACCATCACACGCACCTCTACACCGGAATCACGGGCGGGCGGGAGAACATGCGTCGACTGTCGGAGGCCGGACTGGACGAAATTCGCTTCCATCCGCCGTACGAACAGTGGGGCGACCTGCACGGAACCGAGTGGGAGGACATCCTCTACGTCGCCCGCGAGGAGGGACTCACGCCCGCGTTCGAGATTCCGGGCATCCGCGCCGAGGAGGAGTTCCTCGACTTCCTGGACGAGGGCGCGGCGGACTTCTGCAACATCAACGAGTTCGAGATGTCACAGGGGAACTACCGCCGGATGCAGGCCGAAGGGTTCGAACTCCAAGAGGGCCACATGTCCGCCGTCGATGGCTCGAAGGAGGACATCCTCGACGTGATGGGCGACCATCCGCGGACGTACTTCTGTACCTCGGTGTTCAAGGACGCCGCTCAACACCGCAACCGCCTGAAGCGGATGGCCCGCCAGATTCGCCGCGAGTTCGACGACGTGACGGACGACGGCACCCTGATTTACGGGAAAACGTGGACCGAGGAAGGACGGTTCGCCGACCTCGGCGTCCCCGAGGAGTTCTACACCGTCAAATCCGACCACATCGAAGTCGCGTGGTGGCTGTTGGAGGAGATGATAGAGGAAGGCGACGTGGAGAAGGGAGAAATCGTCGAGCAGTATCCGACCTACGACGGCCAAGTCGTGGAGCGGACGCCGTTGGCCTGAGTTTGCCGCGAGCGATGCGAGACGCGGAGCGCCTCGAAGTTACAGTTCTTTTTCGAGTAGCGGCGCGTCGTAAGGACGGTTGTCAAGGCTCTGCACGCCGGTTCGTTCGTACCCGCACCGGCGATACCAGTCTTCGAGAAACGGGTGATCCGAGAGCGTTCGAAGGCGAACCGTTCCCCATCCGTCCGACTTCACGTGTTCCTCCGCCGATTCGAGCAGCGCGCTGCCGATTCCGCGTTCCTGCCACTCGGGACTGACCGCGAGGCGGCCGATTTCGGGGAGTTCCCGATCCAGATGGGGAATCATCTGGACGGCACCGACGAACTCCCCGTCGTGAGCGGCAACGAACACCGTTCGGTCCCGAATCCACCGTGTGACGGTTTCCTCGTCGCAATCGGCGACGCTGGACGGAAATCCGATTTTCTCGTTCTCCGCATACGAGCGGCGATACAGATCGGCCAACGCCGATGCGTCTTCCACCCTCGCGTTCCGAATGACCGGGTTCACAACCACTCTACTGGGGCGTACACTCATTAAATCGGTCGGCGACCCAACCGCGGAGTCCAGCAACACCCTCGAAAAATCTCCGATTTTTCGGGCCGATGAATCCCCGACGGAGCGACGAAGACGAGCGAACGCGAGTCTTCGGACGCGACGGGAGGGGGTGAGGAGGCTTTTGGTCCAGATTTTGCCAGAGAGCGCGGCGTTGCCGCGCTCTCGCAGCAAAAGGTGGTGGATGAAGGTTGCGGAAGTGTTTAGGCGCGCGCCGCTATAGCCTGTAGCATGCCCGACTGTCCACTCGCCGACCACTGCCCCAGTTTCGAAGAGCGAATCAGCGGGATGGGGTGTCACCACTACGGCGACCGCGGCGGCGCGGAATGGTGCAACCACTACAATCAACCCATCCGCGAGCTGAAGACCGCCCCAGTTCAGCCGGGGGAGGTAGTGGTCGTGGAGATCGACGATATCCACGAAAGCGGTTCCGGCGTCGGTCGGACGGAGGACGGGTTCATCGTTCTCGTGGACGGCATCCTTCCCGACGCACGCGCCAAGGTGAAGATAACGAACGTGAAGGGCAACCACGCGCTCGCCGACCCCGTGGAGCGGTTGCCGATGGAACCGGACGAGGGGGATGAGGAGACGCCGAGCGAAGGGGACAGAACGAAGGCCGACCGGCGGTCGAACCGCCGCGAACGTGAGCGCCTCGGGAGTCGGGACAACTTCTGGGGCGGATAAACCGACGAGTGGACAGTCATTTGCGGGTTGGGGGCGTACGCCGAGTCGTGTCGGAGTGTACGAATGAGTGAGCAACCGGACGCGGACGAGATTCTCCGACGAGCGGGGTTCGACGCGGAGACGAGTGTTTTGACCCGACGACAAGCGGAGGTACTGGCGCTCCGCGAACGTGATACCGCGCAGGCGGCCATCGCGGAGCGGTTGGGAACGTCGAGGGCGAACGTTTCGAGCATCGAAGCCAGCGCTCGGGAGAACATCAGGAAGGCGCGCGAAACGGTGGCGTTCGCGGAAGCGCTTCGCGCGCCGGTTCGGGTGGAAGTCGAACCGGAGAGCGACCTCTACGACGTCCCCTCGCGGGTGTACGAAGCGTGTGACGTGGAAGGGGTGAAGGTGAACCACGCGGCACCGGAGCTGATGAAACGGATCAGCGACGAGGCCGGCGGGGCGGTGAAAGGGCGCACGGTTCGCACCGCCCTGCTCATCGGCGTGACACGGGACGGCGAGGTGGCGGTCAGACGGCTGACTCCCGAGGAGTTTTAGCGGTTCGCACGGATTCGAACGTATGAACCTCGAATTGGAGGGCGACACGGCACTGATAACGGCGAGTTCGAGCGGACTCGGCTTGGCGAGCGCGAAGGCGTTGGCGCGGGAAGGAGCCGACGTCGTCATCTGCGCGAGAAACGAGGAAGGGTTGGCGAACGCCGAGGAGGAAATCTCCGAACTCGACGGCGGGGACGTACTCGCGGTTCCGACGGATATCACCGACCCGGACGAAATCGAGGCGTTGGTCGAACTGACCGTCGAGGAGTTCGGCGGACTCGACCACCTCGTCACGTCGGCGGGTGGACCGCCCAGCGGGCCGTTTCTCGACACCACGGAGCGCGATTGGTACGCCGCCTACGACCTGTTGGTGATGAGCGCGGTGTGGTTGACGAAACAGGCGTACCCGTATCTCGCGGACAGCGATACCGGAACGGTGGTGAACATCACCTCGACGAGCGTTCGGGAGGCCATCGACGGACTCGTCCTTTCGAACGCCGTTCGGCGAGCCGTCATCGGATTGATGAAGACGCAGGCCCGCGAGTTTGCGCCGGACGTCCGCGTCAACGCGGTACTTCCCGGTGCGCACGAGACGCCGCGGATTCAGGAGTTGGTGGAGGCAGCCCTCGAACGCGGCGAGTACGACACCTACGAGGAGGGGTTGGCTGACTGGGCGAGCGACATCCCGATGGGGCGGGTGGGCGACCCGATGGAACTCGGCGACACGGTGGCGTTCCTGTCCAGCGAGCGCGCGAGTTTCGTAAACGGCGTCGCGCTTCCCATCGACGGCGGGAGACTGCGAAGCTGAAGATGGCTGAAACGCAAACGGCCGAACCGAAGACCGTACTCTCGTGGAGCGGCGGCAAGGACGCCGCCTACGCGTTGTTCGAACTGGGCGAAGTGACGGAACTCCTCACCTCGGTCGGGGAGAACGGCCGAAGTAGCATGCACGGCGTGCGCCGGGAGTTGTACGACGCACAAGCCGAGGCGCTGGGAATACCGATTCGGTACATCGAACTCCCGATGGAGTGCTCGAACGAGGAGTACGAGTCCCGAATGGCCGCCGTGATGGCCGAGTACGAAACACGTGGAATCGAGCGAGTCGCCTTCGCGGACCTCTTCCTCGAAGACATCCGAGCGTACCGAAAGGAGCAACTCGCGGGAACCGACATCGAGGGCAGTTGGCCGGTTTGGAACCCCGACACCGACGAACAGATTCGTCGGTATCTCGACGCCGGGTTCCGCGCGACTGTCGTGACCGTCGATGGGGCGGAATTGGACGCCTCGTTTGCGGGTCGAGAGCTGGACGAGTCGTTCCTCGCCGACGTTCCCGACGGGGTCGACCCCTGCGGCGAGAACGGCGAGTTTCACACGTTCGTCTGGGACGGGCCGACCTTCGACTCACCGCTCTCGGTCGAGGTCGGAGAAACGGTGACGAAGGAAGTGGGCGACGGCGAGTACCACTACTGCGATCTGTATTAGGACTCTATTTCCTGTGCGATTTCCTTCGCTTCGTCGCGGGCTTTCTCCTCTCCCGCCTGCTTTTTGATGAGGACGCTCTGGATTTCCCAGTCGTCGCTGCCGCCCCGCTTTCCGGTCCGAACCTCCGCGCCCTCCGAGATGTCCCGTGCGGCGTTTGCGGCCCAGTCGGGCGTTCGAATCGTGTCGAACACGTCCGGGTCGCGGAATCGGACGTGGATGTACTCGTTCGCGGTTTCGACCGACTTGACGGATGGTGTGTCAGCCATAGCGTCAGGAGTTCGGGATGGAAATGCAGAAAGCTGATGGCTAGGTCAAAAACGGTCCGCATCGCGCAGTTTTGCGACGACTTCGCGCACGCGTTGGGCCTCGGCTTTCGGGACGACCAAGACGCGGTCGTCGTAAGCGGCGACCACGAGGTTCTCGACGTCGACGAGGCTAACGTGTTTGTCCCCCGCCACGACGTTTCCGGTGGCGTCGATGGTCAGCGCGTCACTGAGGAGGACGTTCTCGCCGGAATCGAAGCGCTCGAACGCGTCCCACGAACCGAGGTCGTCCCAGTCGAATTCGGCGGGAACGACGAAGGCGTCGTCGGTGCGCTCCATGACGGCGTAATCGACGCTCGTCGGGGATACCGCGTCGAAGCCCCGGTTCGGGTCGCCGTCTTCGAGTGCGGTGATGAGCGGTTCGAGCGGGGAATCACGTGCGGCCTGAAGAAAGGCGTCCGGCGTCCACGCGAACAGGCCGGCGTTCCAGTAGAAACCGTCTTCGACGAATCGAATCGCGGTCGATCTATCAGGTTTTTCCCTGAACTTCGAGACGGAGAAGTAGCCGCAGAGGTCATCTCCGGGTTCGATGTAACCGTACCCTGTCGCCGGTCTGTCCGGTTCGATACCGACCGTGACGACCCCCTCCGTTTCGACTGCAACTGACGCGGCGCGGCGCGCGGTCGTCTCGAAATCGCCCTCGATATGGTGGTCGCTGGGCAGGCAGAGGAGCACGCAGTCGCCGACCTGCTCGCGGATGCGATGGGTGGCGTACACCAGTGCCGGGCCGGTGTCCTTCGGTTCCGGTTCGACGAGGACGCCCGCCTCGGGCGCGTGTTTACGGACGAGGTCAACGTGTTCCTCGGCGGTGCAGACGAAGCGTTCATCGGCGAAGCCGGCACGGCTCACGGTTTGGGAGAGCAACGAGTCGTCCCCGAGAAGCGGAAGGAACTGCTTCGGTCGGTCGCTTCGACTCGCGGGGTAGAGTCGAGTTCCGGTGCCACCGGCCATGATCAGTGCGACGAGCGGGCGGTCCATATCCCTCCCACAATCCTGTGGCGTTTAAATTCGTCTCATTAAAATTCGAACCCTTCGGATCGGGGTTCGCGTGCACATCCGTACCGAAAAAAGTGTGAAGTATGTTTACGCCGCGCCGCGCGGTTCCGATTCCGGGGTCGCGCCTTCGCGGGTCTCGTGTCGGGTGCCCTGCGCCATGAACATCATCGACAGGCCGCTGATGAGGAGGTTCACGCCGAAGAGGAGGCCGAGCGCCCACGCGGCGGTTGCCGGCCACCCGACCCAGATGATCGCGGCGATGACGAGCGCACAGACGCCGCTCACGACGAGTGCGCCCCAGCCGCGGCTGCCGCGGGCCTGGAATCCCATGACGATTTCGAGGACCCCGTCGACGACGAGGAACGCCGCCAGCAGGATGGTCAACGTCGTGAGTCCGATGAGCGGGTTCGCCAGAAGCGAAATCCCGGCCACGGCGAAGATGACCGCGAGGATTCCTTGCACGAAGAACCGCTTCCACCCTCCCGAGAAGGCGTGAGCGACGTGCACGAGCGCCCCGACGACCAACAACGCACCGAGTAAAATCGACAACGAAACCCCGGCCGCGAACGGCGCTAATATGGCTAGAACGCCGATTATGGCGATGATAACTCCAGCCACCATCGAAGCACGCCACGATCTCTCGGCGGTTTCGGATACGACTTCCGCACCGCTTTGTACATTAGTGCTCATTTGAAGTTCACCAGTATACTTATTGGATCCCCAAGGTAATAAGTTGTGTTGATTATTTGAAGGAAGTACCAAGCATCAGACCCATTTCTTGAGATTGAAAGGAGTAGAGACATTGTAAGCGGAGAATGTGAATTTCCCAAACGTGACACCTCTCAAAGTTATTGGTTCGGAGACCGGTTGAAACGAACTACGAGTTGACGGTTTCGAGAAGTATTGGCCAAATCTTTGATGTGAATGACGTTCGTTTCAGCGTCCGGCCGTCACCAGGTTTCGATAGTACCCTCGCGAATGTCTTCGACGCATCCTTCACACGCGGGGTGGTCCGGATCGAAGCATTTCGGACGACCTTCTTTGTCTATCGGCGCCGCCCTCCGGTCGACGTATCGGCGGCAGACGATCTTTGCTCGACCGTGTTCGTCCCGCGGCAGATCGGCGAGAACCGTGTCCTGTGCGTTTCGATACGCCTCCCTCGCCTCCTCCATCTGGCGGTTCGCCGAGTCGCGGGTTTCGGCGTACTTCTTTCCCACCGTCCGGAGTTTGACGCGGAGGAAACGGTCGAGGCGGTCGTCCATGTCACCCCTTTGGTGGTGAGGGAAGGAAAGGTTAACCCGGTTCGGTCGAACGAAGCGAACGACGAGAGGAAGGCGTACGCACGTGGTGGACGGATACCGGCAATAGCAAGCAGACGAGCCCGAATGCTCCACTTTCACTTTCGCTCTGCCCACGTAACCTTTTATACCATCGCGAACCAACCACGGCATGTCTCCCATAGAAAACGAAGTGGAGACGGAGCAACCATGACCGATGTGCGACAGCATGCGGAAGAAATACACGAACAGTTCTCCGACCACCTCGACGTAACCGTAGACGACGTAGCGTCGCGTCTCGACAGCCTCGTCAACGAGTACAAAGTGCCGATGGAAGAGGCGCGTCGAAGCGTCACCAGCCATTATCTGGACGAAGCCGGGCTCGAACGCGACGAGATTCGAACGGGCGGAACCAGCGACGTGAACGTCGAAGACATCGAAACCGACGAGGAGTGGGTCAACCTCACCGCGAAGGTCGTCGACCTCTGGGAACCGCGCAGCGACTCCGTGGGCCAAGTCGGCCTCCTCGGCGACGAAACGGGCACCATCAAGTTCACGAAGTGGGCCAAATCCGACCTCCCGGAACTGGAGGAAGAGAAAGTCTACACGCTCGGCAACGTCGTTACGGACGAGTATCAGGGCCGCTATTCGGTGAAGCTCAACCGCACGACCACCGTCGAGGAACTCGACACCGACATCGAAGTCGGCGACAACAGCAGCGAGATGGAGGGTGCACTGGTGGACATCCAGTCCGGCAGCGGCCTCATCAAGCGCTGCCCGAAAGAAGACTGCACGCGAGTCCTGCAGAACGGCCGTTGTTCGGAACACGGCGAGCAGGAGGGCGAATTCGACCTTCGAATCAAGGGCGTCTTGGACGACGGCCTCGACGTTCACGAGGTCATCTTCAACGAGGAATCGACCGAGAACCTGACCGGCATCGAACTGGAGGAGGCAAAGCAGATGGCGATGGACGCGCTCGACACGACCGTCGTGGCCGACGAAATGCGCGAGAAAACGCTCGGCCACTACTACCGCGTGACGGGACCGACGATGGGTCGGTACCTGCTCGCGAACGACGTCGAACTGCTCTCCGGACCGGTCGATGCGGAAGCGGCGCTTATCAAAGCGAGGTCGATGTAACATGAGTAACGCACCAACACGAGAGGTCGCACGCCGCACCTTCGCGGCGGAGTTCAACGACGCGAGTTACACGTTCAAGGAGTCGGACGACGAGCGCGCACCGGTCTACTTGCTCCTCCCCACGGGTGAGCGAGCGAACCGAGTCTTCATTGTCGGGACGCTAACCGAGAAGGAAGACGTCGGTGAGGACAGCGAGTACTGGCGCGGACGGGTCGTGGACCCGAACGGGGACACGTTCTTCGTCTACGCCGGGCAGTACCAACCGGACGCCGCGGCCATGCTTCGGGAACTCGAAGCACCGGCCTACGTCGCCATCGCCGGGAAACCCCGGACGTTCGAAATGGACGACGGAACGGTGAACGTCTCCCTGCGTCCCGAATCCATCACCGTAGTGGACGAATCGACGCGGGACCGCTGGGTGGTCGAAACCGCCGAACGAACCCTCGAACGCATCGAGGCGTTCGACGACGAGATCAACCGCTACGCCGTGATGGCGAAGGAGGAGTACGAGCGACCCATCGACACCTACCGTGACAACGCGATTCGGGCGCTCGAAAGCCTCGACACCGGCGACGGAGCGAGTGACGACGGCGGCGACGAAGCCGCCGACGGAGCTGATTCCGAGGGCGAAACACCGCCACAGTAGCGAACTTCGCCACCACCCTTTCGACCGCGGATACGATTTCGAAGGGGCCGAGTAGACGACGCAGGGAGCGACGGCTATCGACGACGGACGGGACGAACGGAGCAGAAATCGACATCACACCGACCCATGCCCGACGAACGAACATCACCGAGCGGCGATTGGCGGGACGTGTACGCCGAGATGGGTGCGGACACGTCCGCCGAAGGCCCGAGTCGTCCGTGTCCGAAATGCGGTGCAGAATCGGCGCGCGTCTTTAGCCGCGTGTTCGAATGCGAGGAACACGGCGTGTGGGCGCTCGACAGGACGGGAAAACCGCGACTCGGGGCGCCGACGGATTCGACCCGAACGATGGCGGATTAATCGAGGGGGTCGGAGAGTGCGTGTTCCACGCGTTCTTCGAGTAGTCCGGACCAGACCAGCGCCTCGGCGGCCGAGATGTCCTCGTGGATGGGGCGGTCCTCCACGAGCGGCGGGACGACTTCGCGGACGGACTCGTAGGCCGCGCCAGTTCCGACACCGTGTGCGAGGTCATCGGAGACGAACTCCGCGGCCTGTGCGCCACAGGCCAGTTCGATGCCGACGATGGAAATCGCATTCGCCACGGCACGGCGGGCGTTGTACGCGCTCTGTGCGCTCATACTCACGTGGTCTTCCTGATTGCCGCTGACCGGCGTGTTGTCCATCGAGGCGCGGCCGATGGAGCGATTTTCGTTCAACAGCGCCGCGGCGGTGTACTGGGCGATCATGTACCCCGAACGTAACCCTCCGTGTTCGGTGAGAAACGGGGGCAAATGCGGTTCTTGGATGTTCGGATTGAGCATGCGGTCCACCCGGCGCTCCGAGATGGCCGCGAGTTCGGTGACGGCGTTCGTCAGATAATCCAGCGGCAGCGCGAGCGGGTCGCCGTGGAAGTTCCCGCCGGAGAGGACGGCGGCGTCACCCGCACCGCTCGCGCGACTGTGAACGGCGTCGGCCGGGAAGATGAGCGGGTTGTCCGTCGCGCTGTTGAGTTCGATTTCGACGGCGTTCCGAAGGTGGGCGACGGCGTCCCGAACCGCACCGTGGACCTGCGGCATGCATCGAATCGAGTAGGCGTCCTGCACACGGTCGCAGTTTCGATGGGACTCGACGATTTCGGAGTCGACGGTGAGGCGCTTGATGTTTCGTGCACTCTTCGCGTGGCCGTCGTGGGGGCGAACGTCGGCGATTACGGAGTCCGCGGAGGCCGTCGTTCCCATGGTGACTTCGGTCGTGAGCGCGCCGGCGACGTCCGCCGCCCGAATCGCTCGTTCGGCATCGCGCACGGCGAGTGCAGCGAGTCCAACCGTGAGTTGTGTGCCGTTGATGAGCGCCAATCCTTCCTTGGCCGCGAGGGGTATCGGGTCGAGTTCGGCGGTTTCGAGCGCTTCAGCACCGTCGAGTCGTTCGCCGTCTACGGTGGCGGTTCCTTCGCCCGTAATGACCAGCGCCAGGTGCGCGAGCGGCGCGAGGTCGCCACTCGCGCCGAGGCTTCCGCGGGATTTGACGACCGGGTGGACGCCCTCGTTCAGCATCGTGACCAGTTGGTCCACGACGACTTCGCGGATGCCGGAGTAACCCTTGACGAGCGCGTTGACCCGCCCGAGCATCATGGCGCGGACTTCCTCGCGGCGCAGTTCCCTCCCCGCGCCCGCGGCGTGACTCCTGATGAGGTTGCTCTGGAGCGTCTCGATGTCCTCGCGCGGGATGCGTTCGTCCACGAGTTCGCCGAACCCGGTGTTGACACCGTAGACGGCTTCGCCGCTTTCGACCACCTGTTCGACGCGTTTTCGTGCGGTTCTAACCCGTTCGCGGGCGTCGTCGGGGACGAAAACGGTTGCGTCGTCGCGCGCGACTCGTTCCACGTCTTCCGGCGTCAGCGATTCGCCGTCGATTTCGATTTCACTCATGATGGACCACCTCGCCGTTCTTCAGTACCGTCTCAACCGTGTTCACGCCGAAGTTGTATGGAACGTGGACGTAGTTCGGCGCGTCGATGACCGCGATGTCGGCGGGGGAACCCGGTTGAAGCGTTCCGGTTCCCGCTTCCAAATCGAGCGCCATCGCGGCGTGTTTCGTCCCGGCGACCAGCGCCTCGACGGGAGTCATACCCATCTCGACGCAGGCGAGCGACGAGGCGAAGCCCATGCTCTGGGAGTGACAGTTCGGATTGAAATCCGTGGCGATGGCTACGGGCGCTCCAGCGTCGAGAAACGCACGAGCGTCGGCGAACTCCGCGCCGAGGCCGAAGGCGGTCCCCGGCAGCAAAACGGGAACGACACCCGCGTCGGTCAGGGCGGCGATGTCCTCCTCCGTCGCGTGAAGGAGATGGTCCGCGCTCGTCGCGCCGAGGTCGGCGGCGAGTTGCGACCCGCCGATGTGGGCGAGTTCCTCGGCGTGGACCTTCGGTGTCAACCCGTACTCCTCGCCGGTTTTCAGGACGCTGCGCGACTGCGGGACGGTGAAGACGCCCTCCTCGCAGAACACGTCGCAGAATTCCGCGATTCCCTGTTCCGCGACGGCGGGAATCTGTTCCTCGACGACCTCGTCCGCGTACTCGTCGGCGTCCCGACCCTCCGGAATCGCGTGGGCGCCCATGAACGTCGGCACGACGTCGACGGCGTGGCGGTCGTCGGCCCGCGAAATCACGTCGAGCATTCGAAGTTCGGTTTTGGTGTCCAGCCCGTAGCCGGATTTGACCTCGACCGTGGTCGTCCCGTGGGCGAGCATCATATCGAGGTCGGAAAGCAGGTTCGCGAGCAACTCCTCGTCGCTCGCTTCCCGTACCGCCTGCACGGTTCGGAGGATACCGCCGCCGTCAGCGAGGATTTCTTGATACGTTTTACCCCGTAATTTCGCCTCGAACTCGTCGGATCGGTCCCCCGCGAACAGCGCGTGGGTGTGCGGGTCGACGAAGCCGGGAACCACCGCTTTGCCGCTCGCATCGACCGCGTGGGTCGCGTTCTCCGGCGGGAACTCGCGGGTGACGGGACCCGTCGCGCCGACTCGTGTGACGTCTCCGTCTATCACCGCGATTGCTGCGTCCTCGTAGATACCGAGGGAGCCGTCCTCCTCCACGGTGACGACCTGTGCCGCATCGTGAACGACGGCGGTGAGGTCGTTTTCGTTCGGTTCCGAACCGCTCATCGGCCACCTCCGACGGTGGACAGGAAGTGTGCGATCGTCCGCGCACCCGCCGTTACCGTCAGGTCGTCCCGGTCGAGCGACGGGGCACATTCCACGACTTCGAAGCCGGCGACCCGTTCGTCGCTGGCGGCGAGACGGAGCATTCTGAACAGTTCGCGCGAGGAGATACCGCCGGGTGTCGGTGCGCTCACGCCGGGGGCGAACGCGGCGTCGAGGACGTCCAAATCGACGCTCACGTAGATGGCGTCCACGTCGCCGAGCGAATCGAGCGCGGTGTCGATGGCGGAGACGGAATCCTCGCCGACCTCTTCCGCGGTGACGATTTCATCCCCCGGTTCGCGGACGAACTCTGCGTACGACGAACTCGTCTCGAAGTGACGCGCTCCAACGCAGGCGTACGCGTCGAGACCGGCCTCGAACAATTGTCGATACGGAGTGCCGCTGGTCGGGTCGTCACGCACCTCGCGCACGTCGAGATGCGCGTCGAAGTTGACGACGCCGAGCGAACCGCCGTCGAGGAGCGGCGCGGCGTTCGGATAGGTGAAGGAGTTGTCGCCGCCGAGGAAGACGGGGAGCGTGTCGGCGTCGTGGAGTCGCTTCGCTAAAACGTGGGCCTTCTCCTGAAGTAACTCGGTGGTCACGTCGTTCGGTTCGTCCGAATCGAGCATGAGCATCACGTCGCCGACGTCCCCGATACTGCCGACCGGACCGGCATCGAAGTGGTGTGTTTTCACTCCAGCGAGACTCTCGCGGAGCGCCGCCGGACCGTCGGCAGCGCCCTTCCGACCGATGACGGCGTGGTCGAACGGTTCGCCGAGCAGCACCGCGTCGAACTCGGAGAGACGAGCGTCGTCCAGTTCCGGGACGGTTTCGACGACGTCGCCGAACTGTTCGTCGTTCGGGTCGTCGGACGTGCCGCGCCATTCCGACGGCGGGTTCAGTCCGGTCATCGTCGATCACGCATCGGAACCGCGACGTTCGATTTCTCGGCCTGTTCTATCGCCTCGTCGTAGCCCGCGTCGGCGTGGCGAATCACGCCCATACCGGGGTCGGTGGTAAAGACGCGACGAGCCTTCTCGGCGGCCAACTCGGACCCGTCGAGGACGACGTGGTTGTTGGTGTGAAGCGCGTTGCCGATGCCGACGCCGCCGCCGTCGTGAACCGACACGATGTCCGCACCCGCCGCGCAGTTGAGCAGGGCGTTCAGAATCGGCCAGTCGGCGATGGCGTCCGAGTCGTCGCGCATGGCTTCCGTTTCGCGGTTTGGGCTGGCGACGGACCCCGCGTCGAGGTGGTCGCGCGTGACGACGACTGGAGCCTCGATTTCGCCGTCCGCGACGAGTTCGTTGATTCGGAGGGCAAAGCGGGCGCGTTCCGTGAGGCCGTCTTCGTCCCCTTCGGCGGCTCTGCCGCCTCCGTTTCGATGCTCTTCCCGAGCATCGCTCGTATCGTAGCCGAGCCAACACACCCGCGAGGGGAGTCCCTGAAATTCGACCTGTTCCTGCGCGAGGTCTATCCAGCGGTGGAGTTGCTCCTTTTCGGGGAACAGTTCCACGACGGCCTCGTCGGTGCGGTGAATGTCCTCGGGATTGCCGGACAGCGCGGCCCAGCGGAACGGACCCTTGCCTTGGCAGAACAGGGGTCGAATGTACGCCGGAACGAATCCGGGGAAGTCGAACGCGTTCTGCATGTCGCGGTGTTCTTTCACCTGTCCGCGGATGTTGTTGCCGTACTCGAAGGCGACAGCGCCCGCGTCCTGAATGTCGAGGATGCCCTGTACGTGTCGAGCCATCGTATCCAGACTCTCCTCGACGTACGTGTCAGAGTCCTCCTCGCGGAGTTGGTCAGCCTCTTCGACGGTGTAGCCCGACGGGTAGTACCCCTCCAACTCGTCGTGAGCGCTGGTTTGGTCGGTGATGACGTCCGGGACGAACCCCCTGTCGAGCATCCCTTCGAGCATGTCGGCGGCGTTGATGTGGACGCCGACGGAGTATGCCTCGCCGTTCTCGGCGGCTTCCGTCGCCTTCTCGATGGCGTCGTCCAAGTCGTCCGTCTTCTCCATGCAGTAGCCGGTTTCGATGCGGCGGTCGATTCGGCCCTCGTCCACCTCGGCCGCGATACAGACGCCGTGGTTCATCGTGACGGCGAGCGGTTGGGCACCGCCCATCCCGCCGAGGCCGCCGGTCACGACGATTTTCCCCGTCAGGTCGCCGTCGTAGTGTTCGTCGGCGAGGGCGGCGAGCGTCTCGAACGTTCCCTGAATGATGCCCTGCGTTCCGATGTAGGCCCACGACCCGGCGGTCATCTGACCGTACATGATGAGTCCCTTCGCTTCGAGTTCGTGGAAGTGTTCCCAGTCGTCCCACTTGCCGACGAGGTTGGAGTTCGCGATGAGGACGCGGGGAGCGCGTTCGTGCGTCGTGAACCGCCCCACGGGTTTACCCGATTGGACGAGTAGCGTTTCGTCGTCGTCCAGTTCCCGCAGTTCGGCCATGATGGCGTCGTAGGCGTCCCACGAGCGGGCCGCTCGGCCCGTCCCGCCGTAGACGACGAGGTCTTCGGGTTTCTCGCCGACGTCCGGGTCGAGGTTGTTGTTCAGCATGCGAAGGGCGGCCTCCTGCCGCCAACCCTTGCATTCGATGTCCGTTCCGGTGGGCGCACCCTGATAGTCGCGCCACTGGGCGCTCGGGTCGCCGATGTCGTGGTCGGGTTCCGGTCGGTCGTTCATTCGGTTTCTAGCTCGTAGTATGCACGCGGAGAGCAAAGACCCACGGCCCTGCACTCGGAGGGTTCTTTAAATAGTTTCGGCGAAAATTCCCGGTGATGCACGAGGTGATCCTGCGAATCGAACAACCGAGCGTCCCCGCGGAAGCCACGGCCGGAACCGAGACGGCCGTCGAGTTGTGGTGCAACGATCACTGTGACCTGTTGCACGTCAGTGGACCGGACGGCGAGGACGTCCTTCGACGCCTCGAAGGACTCGTCGGCGTGCAGGAACTGCTGGTCGAAGGGGACGAACGGGTGGCGATGACCGAAGCGTGTCTGAAAGAGCGCGAAACCGATACCGTGGAGTCGTTTCTCGCCCGCCACAACTGTCTGCTCGTCCCGCCGTTGCGCTACGTCGACGGGGAGAAGTGGTGTCGGATACTGTCGCTCGATTCGTCGAACCTGACCGCGCTGTATCGTGACCTCGTGACGGCGTTCCCCGTGACGGTCGAATCGAAGCGAGAGATCACGGCGGTATCGGGAGACAGACCGCTCCTCACGCCCGAAACAGCGCTGCCCGACCTCTCGTCCCGTCAGCAGGAGGCGCTGGTGTTAGCGGTCGAGATGGGGTACTATCGGATTCCGCGCGGAACGACGACGACGGAAATCGCGGACGAGATGGACATCGAGCGCCGGACATTGGAAGAGCACCTGCGGCGAGCGGAGAACAAGATCATCGGCGGGATGGTGTCGTTCTACGGCGGCCGTGGTACCGTCTGACGAAACCTTAAGTAGTGTCACGCCGCTAATCTACGTCAAGATGGGCAACAAAAACAAGACGATCTCCTTTCGGGTGAACGAGGACGCGTTCGAAACCCTGCGGGAGATCGCCGAAAAGCGCGATATCTCGCTGTCGGCAGTGTTCCGCGACTACGTGGACATGCTGGTCGCCCATGACGGAAAGGTCAAAGTCGTCCCCGAAAATCAGATCGGGGAGGAAACCAACGAGGAGTCGTTCCCGCCGAAAGTCGAGGTTCCGAAGAGCTTCGTTCGGGAACACGAACGACTCGAATTAGAAGCGGACCACCTCCGGGAACAGCTACAGGAACACAAGGAGTACCTTCGCCATCTCCAGTCGAGGGTCGACGACGACGGGGAGGAGGAGGTCATCCAACTGGAGGAGTTGGACGACGAACTGGAAAGCGACGAGCCGTTCCGGTTGGGGTAGTCGTTACCCCGACAGCGAGTGTTTCTTCTGGCGCGAGCGCGACTCCATCGAGTCGTCACCTTCCACGGCGGCGAGTTCCTCGACGGCTTCGAGCGTCCGGACCGAATCGTCCAAAAAGGAGAGGACGTCGCCCGGATAGGCGTACACCAGATAGTCGTCGGTCATCACGTCCACGATCGCATCGGGGCCGAGGCCACCCTCGCGGAGTTCGAGGAGGTACTGCATGAACTTCCGTTCCGGACAGCCACAGTAGGGGTTGCTCTGGCAGTCACAATCCAGAAAGTCCTCGGCGAAGTCGAGGACGCGGTCTCTGGTCGCCTCGTCGAGTTTCTGGAGGCCCTCGCCCTGAAACAGGATGTCGAGGGTCGCGCCCTTGAACGCCCCTTTCGGGATGTTCGTCTCCAACTGCGAGGAGATCTGCCGATGGTTTTTGACATAGATTTTGTCCGTGATAGCCACGCTTGTTGGATTTCTATTCGGTGAGTTCGGATAAGGGTGTCGTCAACGAAGGGGAATCATGGTGAATGTCACGTTGGAGTAACAGTGGGAACGATGAAATCGCCGACAGCAGTGACGAACGCGATGACAGCAGCGACAGGATGACCACGACGACAGTCGCTAGGGAAAATGACCGCACCGCATTCGGGCGGTTCGCGCGGATTGCGCGAACCGTCCTCGGGGTCCCCATTCCTCCCCGGGCATTCGGACAGGTCGCGCCGTTCGCGCGACCTGTCCGAATCGCGCGTCCTGAAAGCGGGTAAAATGCGAGAAACGGGGGAAAATCAGCTTCGACTTCGGCTCAGTGTTCGCGCGTGACGACGAACTCGGCGAAGTCACGCAGGTAGTCCAGTGCGGCAGAATCCGAGGCATTCACGCTGTCAAGGGCGGCCAGCGCCGCGTCCGACTGCTCGTGGGCGAGTTCGTTCGCCTCCTCCGCGCTGAGGTCGGTCACTTGCACGATTGAGGGGCGACCGATTTCCTCGTCCTGTCCCGTCGGTTTGCCGAGGTCGTCGGGGTCGGCCGTGGCGTCGAGGACGTCGTCCCGAATCTGGAAGGCGATGCCGACGCGTTCTGCGTACTCGCCGAAGGCATCGACCGTCTCCGGGTCGGCGTCGGCGGCGATAGCGCCCAGTTCGGCGGCGGCGCGAAACAGCGCGCCGGTCTTCCGTCGGGCGAGTCCCATGTACTCGGACTGGTTCGATGGCATGGAAACGAGTTCCGACGCCTCGCCCATGCCGAGTTCTATCATCGACTCCGCGACGACTTCCATCGCGCGCGGGTCGGACGAGAACAGTTCGAAGGCCTCGCCGAGCATCCCGTCACTGGCGATGATGGCCGGACCGTAGCCGTACTCGGCCCACGCGCTCTCCGTCCCGCGTCGCACGTCCGACCGGTCGATGATGTCGTCGACGACGAGCGACGCGTCGTGGACGAGTTCGATACCGACGCCGAAATCGACGGCGTTTTCGGCCTCACCGCCCGCGGCCTCACAGGCCAGCATGGCGACGGTGGGTCGAACCCGTTTGCCACCCGAGAGTGCCGTGTGGGCCAACTGCTCCGACAGTTCGCGTGGTTCGACCCGCCCAACAACCTCCTCCAACCGGTCTTCGACGAGCGTCCTGCGGGCCATCAGGTACTCCATTCGTCTCTGCTTCAGGCCGGGGCACGCAAATACGTGACGGGTTCAGTCCGCTGTCATCACCGCCCGGAGCGACAGAAACGTCGGTTCCCGTGAGACGCGCGTGAACGTTTCCGGGTCCTTTTCGTGAAACGCCTCGGTCGGTCTCGCTCGTCGGTCATACTCTCCGCTCGGCGAGAACAGTGAAAAAGCTCGCTAATCGAACCGCCCTCGTCGTTCGAGCGAAAAATCCGAACCGAACGGTTCTAGTTGAACTGCTCGATGAGTTCCGGCACCACGTCGAACAGGTCGCCGACGATACCGTAGTCGGCGATGTCGAAGATGGGCGCGTTCGGGTCGTTGTTGATGGCGATGATGGTGTCCGACCCCTTCATCCCGGCGACGTGCTGCACCGCGCCGGAGATACCGATGGCGAGGTACACCGTCGGCGTCACCTGCGAACCGGACTGGCCGACCTGCCGGTTCTTCGGGAGCCAACCGTTGTCCACGATGGGACGCGACGACGACAGCGTCGCGCCGGTCGCTTCCACGAGGTCCTCGATGAGCGGGAGGTTGTCCTCCTCCTCGATACCGCGGCCGATGCTGACGAGGAACTCGGCTTCGCTGATGTCCACGTCGCCGGCACCGACTTCCTCGAAGCCGGTGACGGACGAGCGGACGGCGTCCTCGTCGGGTTCGAAGTCGAACGCGGACACGTCGGCCTCGCCGACGCCCTCCGCCTCCGGCCACTCCGCACCGCGGGTCGTGAGGGCGAACTGGTCGCCGTCGACGTCCACTGTCGTCTCGACTTTCGACCCGTACATCTCGCGCGTCGCCGTGAGCGAGTCGCCGTACTCGAAGCCGATGACGTCGGTCACGAGGGGAAGGTCGAGTCGGTTGGCGACTGCGGGCGCGTAGTCGAGTCCGTTCACGCTGTTCGGCATGAGGAGGAACGTCGGTTCGAGGTCGGCGAACAGCGCCTCGATGGCCTGCACGTACACGTCGTGGTTGAACTCCTCGCCGTACTCGACGGTGTGAATCGCATCCACGCCGTCGCGGTTCAGCGTATCCGCGTAGGAATCGACGTCGCCGCTGATGACGGCGAGGTGCAGGTCGCCACCCGCATCGTCGGCGAGTTCGCGTCCGGCGGAGATGACTTCGAAGCTCTCGTCGCGGAGTTCGCCGCGGCGGTGTTCCGTGACGGCGAGAACGTCGCTCATTGGACGACCCCCTTCTCACGGAGAACCTCGGCAAGTTTCCCGGCCGTCTCTCCGGCATCGCCTTCGAAGATCTCCGCGTCGCTCTCGCTCTCGGGTTCGTACATTTCCGTCAGCGTCAGGTCGCTCTCCACGGCGTCGGCGTCGAGTCCGAGGTCGTCGAGCGTCTTCGGTGCGATCTCCTTGGACTGTGCCTGCCGGATACCGCGCAGACTGGCGTATCGCGGTTCGTTGATACCCGTCTGGATGGTCAGCACGGCGGGAAGTTCGATGTCCGTAAGCTCCTCGACACCGCCTTCCAGTTCGCGGTGGACGTGTGCGACGCCTTCGTCGGCATCCATGTCGAGCGCGTTGACGACCGCACCCCACTCGTAGCCGATTTCGTCGGCGAGCGAGACGCCGGTCGCACCGAACGCGTCGTCACCGGCCTGTACGCCGGTCAACACGAGGTCGGGGTCCTCCTCCGCGACGACGGCGGCGAGGATTTGCGTCTTCGCCTCCACGTCGAGCAGGTCGGGGGCTTCGAGCGCCTCGTCCCACACGCGGATGGAGCGGTCTGCACCCTTGGCGAGTGCCATCCGAATCGTCTCTTCGGCGCGTTCCGGGCCGATGGTGACGGTCACCACTTCGTCCGCGACACCCGCTTCGTTCAATTGGACGCCTTCCTCGACGGCGTAGTCGTCCCACTCGTTCAAGTCATATTCGAGGTAGCGGTCGTCTACCTCGGTCCCGTCCACTTCGAAGTCGTCCGCGAGTTCGGCGACTTCTTTCACCGTTACAAGGACCTTCATAATCAATTCCTTTCCGGGTAGCGGGTAAACGTTTTCGAAACAGTCGACAATGCACGTGCCGTACTAATCGGATTTTTTACCAATTCGGGAATGGAGCATGCTCACTCGTCGTCGAAGTCAGTCACGTCCTCGCCGGGGAGCGTGATGAGGTTTTCCCGGCCGATACGGAGCTTGTCGATCCGATCGGAGTCGTTCATCGCCGAGAGGAGTTGGGACACCTTGGCGTTCGACCAGTTGGTCTCCTTGACGATGGTCGCCTGCTTCATCCGACCGCCGTTCTGCTGCAACAGGTGTTCGACGCGCTCTTCGTCCGAGAGGAGTTCGAGGTCCGGTTCGTCCTCCACCGGTTCGGAGTCCGAGTCGAGGTCAGACGACGGAACGGGTCGTGAGTCCGACGGTTCAGAATCGAGGGAGGGTTCGTCTTCGTCCCGCTGAAGGAAGGCGTAGATGCCAGCACCGATGATACCCACGAAAACCAACCCACCAGCGAGGTACATCATCCACGGGGTCGATTCGTCCACGGGCCCGGCATTTTTCTTGTTGTACGTGACACGAACGAAGTCCCTGCCGCCGGTCGGGGAACGAATCGTCATAGGACCCTGGAGGGATATCGTTCCGTTGGCGTGACCGAAATTGGAGTTTTGAATCTGGTATCCGTCGGGCGTGTGAATGAAGAGGTTCTGGTTCGCGGACAGCGAGCGAAGCCACGTCGATTCTCCGCCGTCGAGCAGGAATGCGTCCCCGAGATAGATTTTGCCGTTGTTTACTCGGGTGAAGTTCGTCCAAACGAACGTGAGCGTCAACAGACCGGTTTCGTTGCCCACGGAATACTCACGGTCGATATTTCGTATTTTCATCTCGCGACCGGTTTCCGCCTGTTCCATGTTTGCGATTTGTCGGAACGTTTCGGCCGAAAAACCGAGGTCATCGTTTCCTCCCTGTTCGAAGTCAGTTCCGAGGCGCTCGAACGCCTCGGTTTCGTTTTCGTTGTCGAGCGCGAACTCCATCGAGACGTTCCAGTGAGCGTCACCATTGGGCCGTGGTGTGATTTGAATCGACGTCCCGTTCGTCGGCGTATCGGCGGCTGCGGTACGGTCTCCCGCTACGGAATCGAGATGGGCCGGACGAGTTTGCACATCGCCTGCCACTACGGTGGTTCCTAAAACTAAAAGCGAAAGGAGGACCACGAGGAGGGCGAAATGTGACCGCATATCCCACTGTGGTCAAGCAGACAAGAAAATACTTTCCATCCGTGCGATAAAACATCAGGGACCGCTTTAAAAGGTCTACTCCAATCTCCGCCGGTTATCGAACCGCGTCGAATCCCGTATATATTTTAATGAGTAGTGACCTACTCACCGATATGAGCCGGGTGTCCCGTATCCTGCTAGCCGCCCTCCTCGTCCTCTGCTCACCGTCCGTCGCGTTCGGAATCGGGGTGCCGGCATCTACGGCAAGTCCACCGGCGGCGAAAAACCCGGTCCAACCGCCCGGGTTCAACAACACCTCCTCTCATCTGACCCTCGGAACGCCCACTAGGAGTGACACGTTCGCGCCGTCGATGAGCCTCAGTACCACGCTGGAGATGGACAGAAACGAATTGCTGGGGCAGAAGAAGCGATACACGCTCGACGAGCGACTGTCGAAAGTAGAGGACAGCAGCAAGAAAGAACAACTCCTCATCAAATTCCGATCGGACATCGAAGTACAGTTGTCCGAACTCAAGAGCGAAGAGCGGTCCGCAAGCGGGCAGTTCAACGATCAGGAGATAGGGGCCCAAAAGTACGTGCAACGTCTCGCACTGATCGATTCGAAGGGGAAGGACGTGGAGCGTTCCATCGAGTACATGATATCGAAGCGAAAGGACGTCATTCAGTTTCCCCCCGACGAATGGAAGCTTCGGACGGATTTGATCCCGCTACAGAGTCGAATCCGGGATTATGCGGCGAGGAGCTTTCGTGGCGAAGGCGATTCGAGATCGCTCTACGTAGCGGCGACGGAGGATGGCGTCGTTCTGTCCATGGTAAACGGAAACCAGTATATCAGGGAAGCGTACAGGCCGGATTACCGGAACGTCAGTAAGAGTAGCCAACTATCCATCAGCGAAGTTTCCAACCTCACGGTCAACAGTTATCCGTGGATAGTCAAACAGTCAGAGTCCGGAACACCACACTCGGACACGGACGTTCGATACAAAAAGGGGGCCTCGAAAACGCTGATCTATTACTCACAAGGTCTCACCGAGGCATATCTCGATACGGGAACGGAGAAGATCTATCGAGAGATACAGTACAAACTGCTCACCGGGAACAACCACGTCCCCTACGGGACGGCCATCCGAAACAACAGCACGAACCTCGAACTAACCGTCAATCGAACGTATCCCGGCGGTCCGCTTCGGGTGGAACTGACGGATTCGAGTGGCGAACCGGTTCAAGGGAAGATCGCAATCGGGGAGACACCGGTCGGGAACACCGGTCCGAGCGGTACGATGTGGACCGTCTCGCCACGGGGAACGTACACCGTCAGGGCGACCCACAATAGCGAAACCGTGAACGTGACACTCACGCCCTACGGCATCCCGTCCACGAACTCGACGAGCGGATCACCGGAGGAGATGGTGGGTACGGCCCAAATTTGAAATACGAACACGGGGCCACTCCCCGGCGTGTCGAATCGTGCCCTCTCACCGGTCGTCGCAACCGTCCTTTTCCTCGTTATTACGCTCGTTTTGGCGGGAACTATCGGAGCCGTTTCGGTACGGTCGGTATCGCTACACGAACCGAAGCAGGTCGCCATCGACCTCTCGGCGGACGCGGCGACGAACCGACTGACGTTCACGCATCGAGCGGGCGAGTCGCTCGACGTCGACGATATCGACCTCGAAATCCGGGTGAACGGGGAACCGCTGGCATCGCAACCGCCGATACCGTTCTTCTCGGCGGACGGGTTCCACGCCGGGCCGACGGGGCCGTTCAACAGCGCGGCGGATTCGACGTGGAGGAGTGGAGAAGTCACGACGCTCGAACTCGCCGAGACGAACGCACCGTTGCTCGAACCGGGAGACGAAGTCGTCGTTCGAATCGTGGAAAACGGAGCGCTGGTCGCTGAAATCGAAACGGCCGTGCAGTGATTTCGACGAGGTTTTTGTCTTACCGTCTTCGCTTACTCGTTCTCGGGCACGCGTGCGATGGTCGTGATGGCGATATCCGGGTCGTACGTCGGACCCATTTCGCGGTGGCGGACGTCCTCGTAGCCCGCTTCCCGGAACATCCGGTCCGCCTCTTCCCGATCGTAAAAGAGCATGATGGTGTCGGCGACTTTCTGCATGACGCCCGTTCCGGGGTAGTTGGGACCGACGACCAAGACTTCCCCGCCGGGTTTCGTGACGCGGCGGATGTCGCGGAGGGTTTCGACCGGTTCGGGCCAGTATTCGATGGACCCGGACGACCAAACGATGTCGAAGGAGTCATCCTTGAACGGAAGCCGTTCCGCGTCACCGCGATAGAAACTCACGGGGTCGTATTTCCCGAGCTTCGCCCAGGCCTTTCCGAGTTGGTGAACGCTCTGGTCGAGACCGTGAACGTTGTCCGTATATTCGAGCAGACCTTCGGTCCCGAACCCGGTGCCACAACCGACGTCGAGCACCGTATCATCCTCGTCGATGTCGAGCATCGACAGGGCTTCCCCACGCATCTCCTCGTTCCAGATGAACGGATTCACTTGGTCGTACACTTTCGAGAGGTACTTGTAGAAGATTCGTGCTCGACGTTTGTCTTCGAGGATACCCATTAGCCGCCGATTCGGACCGAGCGATGATGAATCCCCACCATTTCGGCCGTCGAGAGGCCGAAACGGTTCCGCAAGTAGTTTATAGCCACTCACGCAATCTTCCGCGTGATTACAGTATATGCCGAGGCCAGAGGTTCTCGAACGAATAAAGGAGGCCGAAACGGAGGCTGACGACATCGTTGCGGACGCCAAAGAAACTCGCGAGGAGCGGATTTCCGAGGCACGCACGAAAGCGGAGGACATCCGCTCGGAAGCCCACGAAGAGGCCGAAGAATCGGAACAGAAACGACTCGAGAGCGCGCGCGAAGACATCGAAGCCGAGCGCGAAAAGCTCCTCGCGGAGGGCGAGGAGGAGCGCGAGGCACTCGAAACGCGTGCTCAAGAAAACGTCGACGAGGCGATAGAGTTCGTCCTCGACAGGTTCAGGGAGGCGGTGCATGCTCAGACCTGAACAGATGAGCAAAGTCTCGGTGACGGGGTCACGAACCGTCATGTCCGACGTCATCGAAACCATCCACGAGTTGAACCTCGTCCACCTGTCGAACTACGACGGGTCGTGGGACGGGTTCGACCCCGGAAACCCGATCAGTGGTGCGGACGATGCGTCCGACAAACTCGTCACCGTTCGTTCCATCGAGAGCATTATCGGTGTGAAGGCGGAGGACGCCGGGCCGCAGCGAATCGTCACCGGCGAAGCGCTGGAGGACGAACTGGAGGACATCCGAGCGCAGGTCAACGAACTCGACGACCGCCGAAACGAACTCGGCGAGGAGCTTCGAAGCGTCGAGGACCGAATCGGCTCGATGGAGCCGTTCGCCGCGCTCGGAATCGACCTCGACCTGCTGTCCGGATACGACCACATACAGGTCGCGGTCGGCGAAGGAAACGCGGACGAAATCGAGCGCGCGCTCGCCGATTCCGAGGACGTTCAGGAGTTCGAACTCTTCACGGAAGGGCAAACGGTCGCCGTCTTCGCGTACCCGGCGGACGACGCGGAGGACGACGCGCTCGATGATGCGCTCGTCGGCGTCGATTTCGCGTCGCTCGACATTCCCGAGGCGTCCGGCAGCCCCGAGGAGTACGTCGCGGAACTCGAACACGACAAACAGAAGCTCGAATCGAAGCTCAACGGCGTCGAAAACGAGCTCAACGACGTGAAACTCGATGCGGCGGGATTCCTGCTCGCGGCCGAAGAAAAGCTCGCCATCGAGGTGCAGAAGGCCGAAGCGCCGCTGCAGTTCGCGACGACGGAGAACGCCTTCGTCGCCGAAGGCTGGATTCCGACCGAGAAGTACGCCGAACTGAAGAGCAACCTCGACAGCGCGGTCGGAGAACACGTCGAAGTGGACGAACTCGAACGCGCGTCCTACGAGGAGAAGGGCGGCCACCACGCGCCGCTCGAAAAGGCGGAGGAGACGGGCGTCGCCACGGACGGCGGCCACGTCACCAAGGAGGAGAACCCGCCGGTTATCCAGGACAACCCCGGCGCGGTCAAACCGTTCGAGGTGCTGGTGCAGACCATCAACCGACCGAAGTACTTCGAGTTCGACCCGACGGTCGTCCTGTTCCTCACGTTCCCGCTGTTCTTCGGGTTCATGATCGGCGACCTCGGGTACGGGGCGCTGTACACCCTCATCGGGTACGTCATCTACACGAAGTTCGACAGCGAGGCCATCAAGAGCCTCGGTGGAATCGCCATCTGGGCCGGTGCGTTCACGATGCTGTTCGGTATCCTGTACGGCGAAGTCTTCGGATTGCACATACTCGGGGAGTTCGTCTGGGGCGGTAACCCACCGATTCACAAGGGACTGCAGCCTGTCGATGGAGAGTTCGCTACCGGTTGGCTCGTGCTGAGCCTGCTGGCCGGTATCGTCCACCTCACCATCGGGTGGGGCTTCGACTTCGTCGAGAACTTGGAACACAGTTTCAAGGACGCCATGACCGAGAGCGGGTCGTGGATCATCATGATGTTCGGCCTCTGGGTGTGGATCTTCTCGGGTGCGGGCGGAAGCGCGCCCGGTCTCCTCTTCGGGTCGGAGAGCGTCTTCAACGGGAACCCGTTCCCGTTCGGGTTCACCGGTTTCCCGGCGTTCAACCTGTTCACGATACCGGGAATTAACTTCCCGTTCTCGGTGTGGCTCCTCGTGTTCTTCCTCGGGCTCGTCCTGCTCGTCGTGGGCGAACCAATCGAGGCAGTCGAGTTCCTCAACGTACTGGTTAACGTCCTCTCGTACACCCGTCTCGCCGCCGTGCTGCTCGCCAAGGCAGGGATGGCCTTCGTGGTCAACCTCCTGTTCTTCGGCGTGTATGAAAGTCACGGTGGTGAGGAATGGCACTTCATGCTCTCACACGGGCCCGATTACGTGCTCCATCACCACGAAGGAGCGAGCATCATGTTCCCCGGACTGCTCCACTCGGGCGTCGCGGGCATCCTCGTCGGACTGCTCATCCTCGTTCTCGGGCACGCGCTCGTCCTCACGCTGGGTATCACCAGCGCGGGACTGCAGGCGGTGCGTCTCGAGTACGTGGAATTCTTCGGCAAGTTCTACGAGGGCGGCGGCGAAGCGTACAAACCGTTCGGCTACGACCGAAGCTACACGACGCAGGACTAGCCGTTCGACTCCTGTTCTTGTTCTTTCATATCAGACTGTCCTCTTTTACGTCCCTTGACACTGGCATTTGCTACCATGATTTAGCTGGTACAGCGCTCGATACAAGCGAATCCGGCGGAACGCTTTGGGAAGTTTTAAGAATCCAGTGACTCGAACTACGACTTGTTCGGCTATAGAGAGCCTACAAAAGGATCAAACCAATGTTCGAAGCTATACTCGCATCTGTCAACACGATCGCACCGCTCTTGCAACAGACCAGCGAACCGGTCGCTGCAATTCCCCCAAAAGCCGCAGCAGCCCTCGCAGTCGGCCTCGCGGCGTTCGGAGCAGGCTACGCGGAGCGCGGTATCGGTGCCGCCGCAGTCGGCGCTATCGCGGAAGACCAGGACCTGTTCGGTACCGGACTGATCATGACGGTGCTGCCTGAGACGCTCGTCATCCTGGCACTGGTCGTCGTGTTCGTCGTTCCTTAGAACACCCTACACACCCTCTTCATCAATGAGCTTGGAAACGGTAGTTGAGGATATTAGAAACGAGGCCCGCGAGCGCGCGGAAGAGATTCGTACGGAAGGCGAATCCCGCGCGGACCAGATTGTCTCCGAGGCCGAGACGGAAGCCGAGGAGATACTCGCGGCGAAAGAGCAGGAGGTCGAGAACCGAATCGAGCAGGAACGGGAGCAGAAACTCTCCAGCGCGAAACTCGAAGCCAAGCAGAAACGGCTCGAAGCCCGTCGCGACGTGTTGCAGGACGTGCGCGCCGACGCCGAGGAGAGCATCGCCACCCTCGGTGGCGACGAGCGCGAAGAACTGACGCGCTCACTGCTCGAGGCGGCCGCGGAGGAGTTCGAGTCGGGGAACACCGTCCGAATCTACGGACGCCCCGACGACGAGGGACTTCTGACCGATATCGTCGCGGACTACGACGGTTTCGAGTACGCGGGTGAGTACGACTGCCTCGGCGGCGTCGTCGCCGAGAGCGAGGCGTCCCGCGTTCGCGTGAACAACACGTTCGACTCGATTCTGGAGAACGTGTGGGAGGACAACCTCCAACAGATCAGTTCGCGGTTGTTCGAGCAATGAGCACGACCGAAGGAACATCGAACTACGAGTACGTCACCGCGCGAGTCAGGGCGCGCAGAGCGGCCCTGTTCGACGAGGAGGACTACCGAAAGCTCCTGCGCATGGGTCCGGGCGAAATCGCCCGCTACATGGAGGAGACGGAGTACGAATCCGAAGTGAACGCGCTCGGCGCGCGCTACGACGGTGTGGACCTCGTGGAGTACGCGCTGAACCGCAACCTCGCGAAGAACTTCAACGACCTGTTGGATTGGGCCGACGGGAAGCTGTATCACCTCATCGCCCGCTACCTGCGGACGTTCGACGCGTGGAACGTCAAGACGGTACTTCGCGGTATCTACGCGGATACCGACGACCAGTCCGTGCAAGACGACCTGATTCACGCCGGTGAGTTCGACGAGGAGTTCCTCACGCGATTGGCCGAAGCGGGTGCCATCGAGGACGTCGTCGAGATGCTCGGAACGACGATTTTCGGCGACAGCCTCGAAGCCGCCTACGACGATTACGAGTCGACTGGCCTGTTGATCCCGCTGGAAAACGCGGTCGACCGGGCCTACTACGAGGGACTGATGGACGGTATGTCGGAGACGGAAGACCGCGCGACGCGGCTGTACATCGAGTTCCTGCAGGCGGAAATCGACTTCCGAAACATCCGCAACGTGCTCCGAATCAGTCGGAGCGGCGCGGACATCGACCCCTCGGAGTACTACATCTCCGGCGGTCGGCTGTTCGACGCGACGGAGTTGGCCCAACTCGCGGGCAGCACGGACGAGCTGATAGCGAGGATTCGAGACAGTCCCTACGGGGACGAACTGGACGAAGCGCTGGACGAGCTTGAGCGAGCCGACAGTCTCATCGGATTCGAGCACGCACTGGATATTGCGCTGCTCGAATACTCAGACCACCTTTCACACGTGTTTCCGCTGTCCGTGTGTCCGGTGCTCGCTTACGTCCTCGCCAAACAGCGCGAAGTCGACAACATCCGTGCCATCGCGCGTGGGCGCGAGGCGGGACTGTCCGAAGACAGAATCGAAGAGGAACTGGTGGTACTATGAGTCAAGAAATCGCCGTCATCGGGAGTCCGGAGTTTACGACCGGATTCCGACTCGCAGGCGTCCGAAAGTTCGAGAACGTTCCGGACGACGAAAAGGACGTGGACTTGGACGAAGCCGTTTCTCGGACGTTGGAAGACGACGACATCGGCATCATCGTGATGCACGACGACGACCTCACACACCTCTCACGGAACGTCCGAAACGACGTCGAGACGAGTGTGGAACCCACCCTTGTGACGCTGGGTGGTGGCGCGGGAAGCGGCGGACTCCGCGACAAAATCAAGCGCGCGATCGGTATCGACCTTATGGACGAAGACGAACAAGGTGATAACGAATGAGCCAGGCAACAGACAGCGACGTCGTCCGTGAGGACGGCGTCATTCAGAGCGTGAGCGGACCCGTCGTTACCGCCACGGACCTCGGCGCCCGGATGAACGACGTTGTGTACGTCGGTGAGGAAGGGCTGATGGGAGAGGTCATCGAAATCGAAGGAAACCAAACCACCATTCAGGTGTACGAAGAGACCTCGAACGTCGCCCCCGGTGAACCCGTCGAGAACACGGGCGAGCCGCTGTCGGTCGACCTCGGGCCGGGCATGCTGTACTCCATCTACGACGGGGTTCAGCGCCCGCTGGACGTGCTCGAAGACAAGATGGGCGCGTTCCTCGACCGCGGTGTCGACGCTCCCGGTATCGACCAGGAGAAGACGTGGGAGTTCACCCCGACCGTCAGCGAAGGCGACGAGGTGGAACCCGGCGACGTCGTCGGGACCGTTCCCGAAACCGAGAGCATCGAACACAAGGTCATGGTGCCGCCGGACTACGAGGGCGGCGAAGTCGTTGCCACGAACGAGGGCAACTACGACGTGACCGAAACCGTCGTCGAACTCGACAACGGCGAAGAGATCGCGATGCAACAGGAGTGGCCGGTTCGCGAAGCACGGCCCTCCGTCGACAAACAGACGCCCCGGACGCCGCTCGTGTCCGGTCAGCGTATCCTCGACGGCCTGTTCCCCATCGCGAAGGGTGGAACGGCCGCGATTCCGGGACCGTTCGGCTCCGGGAAGACGGTTACCCAGCACTCGCTCGCCAAGTGGGCCGACGCGGACATCGTCGTCTACGTCGGTTGTGGTGAGCGCGGGAACGAGATGACGGAAGTTATCGAGGACTTCCCGGAACTCGAGGACCCGCGAACGGGCAAGCCGCTCATGTCGCGGACGTGCCTCATCGCGAACACGTCGAACATGCCCGTGGCAGCACGTGAGTCGTGCATTTACACGGGAATCACCATCGCGGAGTACTACCGCGACATGGGATACGACGTCGCGCTCATGGCCGACTCCACCTCGCGGTGGGCGGAGGCGATGCGTGAGATTTCCTCGCGTCTCGAAGAGATGCCCGGCGAGGAGGGATACCCGGCGTACCTCGCCGCCCGTCTCGCCGAGTTCTACGAGCGCGCAGGTAAGTTCGAGAACATCAACGGCACGGAGGGTTCGGTGTCGGTCATCGGCGCAGTGTCGCCCCCGGGCGGCGACTTCTCCGAGCCGGTCACGCAGAACACCCTGCGTATCGTGAAGACGTTCTGGGCGCTGGACGCCGACCTCGCGGAACGGCGTCACTTCCCGGCCATCAATTGGGACGAGTCCTACTCGCTGTACAAGGACCAGCTCGACCCGTGGTACGAACAGAACGTCGAACCCGACTTCCCGGAGAAGCGTCAGTGGGCGACCGACGTGCTCGACGAGGAGGGCGAACTACAGGAGATCGTTCAGCTCGTCGGTAAGGACGCGCTGCCCGAAGACCAGCAGTTGACGCTCGAAGTCGCGCGCTACCTCCGCGAAGGGTGGCTCCAGCAGAACGCGTTCCACGACGTGGACATGTTCTGTGAGCCGAAGAAGACCTACCGGATGCTCGAAGCCATCGAGACGTTCAACGACGAAGCGTTCAACGCGCTCGAAGCCGGTGTCCCGATGGACGAAATCACGTCCATCGACGCCGCCCCACGCCTCAACCGCATGGGAACGGCCGAGGACTGGAACGACTTCATCGACGACATCGAAGAAAACATCAAAGACCAGCTCAGGGAGAAGTACTAATGAAAGAATACCAGACCATTACGGAGATCAGCGGTCCGCTGGTGTTCGCCGAAGTCGACGAGCCGATCGGATACGACGAGATCGTCGAAATCGAGACGCCGGCCGGCGACACGCTGCGCGGACAGGTGCTCGAATCGAGCGAGGGACTCGTCTCGATTCAGGTGTTCGAGGGAACGGAAGGAATCAACCGGGAATCGTCGGTTCGGTTCCTCGGCGAGACCATGAAGATGCCCGTGACCGAGGACCTCCTCGGACGCGTGCTCGACGGGTCGGGACAGCCCATCGACGGCGGCCCGGAGATCGTTCCGGACCGACGTGACGACATCATCGGCGCGGCTATCAACCCCTACGCACGCGAGTACCCCGAAGAGTTCATCCAGACCGGTGTGTCCGCCATCGACGGCATGAACACGCTGGTTCGTGGACAGAAACTGCCCATCTTCTCCGCGTCCGGGCTTCCGCACAACGACCTCGCGCTCCAGATTGCCCGACAGGCGAGCGTGCTCGAAGACGAGGAAGAGGAGGGCGAAGAGAGCGAGTTCGCAGTGGTGTTCGGCGCGATGGGCATCACGGCAGAAGAGGCGAACGAGTTCATGGAGGACTTCGAGCGTACCGGTGCACTGGAGCGCTCCGTGGTCTTCATGAACCTCGCGAACGACCCCGCAGTCGAGCGGACGGTCACGCCGAGAATGGCGCTCACGACGGCGGAGTACCTCGCGTTCGAGAAGGATTACCACGTGCTGGTTATCCTGACGGACATGACGAACTACTGTGAGGCGCTGCGTGAAATCGGTGCCGCACGTGAAGAGGTGCCGGGTCGCCGTGGCTACCCCGGATACATGTACACGGACCTTGCACAGCTCTACGAGCGTGCGGGTCGTATCGAGGGTCGTGAAGGGTCCGTTACGCAGATTCCCATCCTCACGATGCCGGGTGACGACGACACGCACCCGATTCCCGACCTGACCGGGTACATCACCGAGGGGCAGATCATGATGGACCGCGACCTGAACTCGCAGGGTGTCAAGCCGCCGATCAACCCGCTTCCGAGCCTCTCGCGCCTGATGGACGACGGTATCGGCGAGGGTCTCACCCGCGCCGACCACTCCGGCGTGTCCGACCAGATGTACGCGGCGTACGCGCAAGGTGAGGACCTGCGCGACCTCGTGAACATCGTCGGTCGCGAAGCGCTGAGCGAGCGGGACAACCAGTATCTCGACTTCGCCGACCGCTTCGAGGAGGAGTTCGTGGATCAGGGATTCCACACGAACCGCACCATCGAAGAGACGCTGGGTATTGGCTGGGACCTCCTCTCGATGCTGCCGAAAGAGGAGCTCAACCGTATCGACGAGGAGTACATCGAGGAGTACTACCCCGAAGAGCAGGCGGAAGAAGTCGCCGCCGACTAACGCGGTTTCCGTTTCTTTCATTTTTCGCGCGTAACGGACGAGCAACGCGAGTATTCCGTGTCTCAGTCCGGAGGCACCCGAGCGGAGCGGCGTTCGACTGTAAAGAATTATCCCCTTCCAGTTTCTAGCATCAACCAACATGGCCAAGGACGTCAAACCCACTCGGAAGAACCTCATGGCGATAGAGGATCGCATCGACCTCTCCGAACGGGGGCACGACACGCTGGAGAAGAAGCGTGACGGTCTCATCATGGAGTTCATGGACATCCTCGACCAGGCACAGGACGTACGCTCCGGTCTCGAAGAGGATTACCAGCGCGCACAGCAGACCATCAACATGGCCCGCGCGATGGAGGGCGACGTTGCGGTTCGCGGTGCCGCCGCCGCGCTGCAGGAACACCCCGAAATCACGACGGAGTCGAAGAACATCATGGGCGTCGTCGTCCCGCAGATCGAGTCCTCGAAGGTCAAGAAGTCGCTCGACGAGCGGGGTTACGGCGTCCTCGGAACGAGCGCCCGCATCGACGAGACGGCGGACGCCTACGAGGAACTGCTCGAAAGCATCATCCTCGCCGCCGAAGTCGAGACGGCGATGAAGAAGATGCTGACCGAAATCGAGACGACGAAGCGCCGCGTCAACGCGCTCGAATTCAAACTCCTCCCGGAACTGCACGAGGCACAGGACTACATCGAGCAGAAACTCGAAGAGCAAGAGCGCGAGGAAATCTTCCGGATGAAGAAGATCAAGGCCAAGAAGGAAGAAGAAGAGAGAGCGGAGAAGGAAGCCCGCGAACCGGAAGTGGCGGAAGGCGAAGTCGTCGTCACGAGCTAAATTCGATAGTTTCTATCTGCGGTTCACACCGGAAGGATACAGCGGTGCGTTTCGAGTCGATGAAGTGGACGTCGAAGGCTACGGTATCCCCGGCTTTCCATTCGAAACGATGCCCTTGGGCCGGGGGTGAATTTCACGGGGTCGAGCGAAGTAGTCGAAGCGAAAACGGGATCTATGCTCGGTTTTCGAACAGTTGTGGGTCCCCGAACCGAAACTCGCCGGAGTTATTCTCCGACGTACGTGAACCAGTCTTCGTGGTCGTCGACACGGCGATTGATGAGGTCGAAGAACGCGGACTGGAGTTCCTCCGTCACGGGGCCGCGACTGCCGTTTCCGATTTCCACGTTGTCCACCTGCCGGATGGGCGTGACTTCCGCCGCGCTGCCGGTGAAGAACAGTTCGTCGGCGGTGTTGAGTTCGCCGCGGCTGATGGTCGCGTCGTCGTGGACCGTGTAGCCCATCTCCTCGGCCAGCGTGATGACGCTGTTGCGGGTGATGCCGTCGAGGATGCTCTGGGAGAGACCGGGGGTGAAAATCTCGCCGTCGCGGACCATGAAGATGTTCTCGCCGGGTCCTTCCGCGACGTTGCCTTCCTTGTTCAGGACGATGGCTTCGACGTAGCCGTTGCGGCGGGCTTCCTCGCCGGCGAGGAGGCTGTTGACGTACAGGCCGGTCGTCTTGGCGTTGGTCGGAATCTGGCTGGAGGCGTGTTTGCGCCACGAGGAGATCATGACCTCGACGCCGTTTTCGAGGGCGTCCTCGCCGAGGTACGCGCCCCACGGCCACGCGGCGATGGTGACGTCCGTCGGGCAGTCGCCGGGACTGACCCCGAGGCTGTCGTAGCCGTAGTAGGCGATGGGCCGGATGTAACAGGAGCGGAGGTCCTGACTGTCGATGAGTTCGAGGGTCGCGTCCGTGAGTTCCTCGGGGCTGTACTCGATTTCCATGTCGTAGGGTTTACACGATTCGTAGAAGCGCTGGAGGTGGTCCTCCCAGCGGAAAATCGCCGGACCCTTCTCCGTGTCGTAGCACCGAACACCTTCGAAAACGCCCGTCCCGTAGTGCAGTCCGTGTGTGAGAACGTGGATTTTCGCGTCGTCCCAGTCGACGAATTCGCCGTCCATCCAGATGGTGTCCACGTCCATATCGTCAAAGCTCATACGTCCGCCTCAAGGAAGGCCACGGTAATGAGTTTTGGCGATTGTCCTTGGACGATTGTGTAGGATGGCTCATCGAAGCGTAACAGGCAGTGTGAACGGATATCACTCGGCGGAACGTAGTACCGAAAGGAAGCGTGAGTTCTCGAATCGTTCGTGCGGCGAAAATGGAGTCGTTCGGTGTTCGACGTGTTCGACGGCTGGTATCAGGCCGGGCGCGCATCGCTGCGCCGTGCCGAGCGTCCCTTCAGCCACGACCCGAGTGCGCCACCGACGGCACCGGGGATTGCGGCGACGACGACGTACACTACGCCGAAGGCGAACAGGCCCATGGTCGGGATGAGACCAGCGGCCAGCAAGCCTGCAAGAGTCAGGATGACGAGTGCGACGATCGCCCCGGCAGCGGTTGCGACACCACCGTTGAGCGCGCCGTCATCGAGTTTGATTCCGGACACGTAACCAGCCACGAGACCGCCGATGATACCGGTCAAGCCAGCGCCGACGATGGGAAGCGCCATGTCGGTGAACGGGACCGTTGCCCCACTGAGCAAGCCGACGATGATGGTCGCGACGATTCCGTATACGATCGCTCTTAGTTTGAAGTCCATACCTACTATATCGACTTCTAGAAGCATCAACATTTTTCATAATTTAGATACATATTCCGACATTACCGCAACGCGGAGCGGGGATTTCGTTAGTAAACGCGAGTATTACGGCCCGTGGACGCCGATTTTACGGTCCGAGAAGGGAGAGTGCGGCAAAAAGAATCAGCCGAGGGATTCGATTATCTCCGACCCTTCGAGATACGGAAACTCGTGACGCTCGGCGTAGGCGCGTGCGTCCGCCGGCGAAAGCGCACCGCCGGTTTCGTCGTCCAGCATTTCACAGACGACGACGGCGGGGGACCGGTCCGCCGCCGCCGCGAGGACGACACCGAGTTCGGTGTGGCCCTGTCGCTCGGCCAACAGGCCGGGTGCGGCTTTGAGCAGGTGAACGTGGCCGGGCGCACGGAACTCGCCCGCGAAGTCGGTGTCGTCGGGTGATGCGGCCGCGCGTGCGAGTTTCCGAATCGTTAGCGAGCGGTCGTCGTCCGTGATGCCGGTGTAGGTATCGCGGTGATTGACGGTCAGCGAGAACGAAGAGCGGGAATCGTAGCCGAGGTCGTGGCCCTCGCTCGCGGGGTGGTCGATGATTTCGTCCATGTAGTCGAGTCCGAACCGCTCGGCGACGTCGTGGGAGAGTGCGGTACAGATCAATCCTCCGGCGTCGTTTCGAAGGCGCGAGACGGCGGCCGGCGTGACGGCTTCGGCGGGATAGATGAGGTCGGTTTCGCCTTCCCGGTCGTCCGCGTCGTGGACGAGAAGGGGCGACCCGTCGCGAAACGCGGCGACGGCCTTCTCGACGGACGCCGCGGCGGTTTGACTCATTGGACCTCCTCGATGTACACGGTCACGTGGTCGCCGTCTCCCAGTCCGAGTTCGTCGCGGAGTTTCTCCTCCGCGATGAGTTCCAACTGGTCTTCGTCGTGGTGGGTTCGTTCGGGCGCGATGACGTGGACCGGTTCGTAGGACTCGCCGTCGGTCGTTTGGACGGCCGCGGGATAGCAGACTGCGGGGCCGTAGGTTCGGTCGCCGTCCTCCCACGCGTCGATGGAAACGGGAGCGAGCGCGTCCATCGCGGAGCGAGCGCGAACGCTCTCGGCGGAGAGTTCGACGTTCAAGGTTCCCGGATACGGTTCGTAGCCCAACCGGTCGATGAACTGTTCCATGTAGCCCGACAGGGAGATGTAATGTTTGCCTTCGCCCATGCCGCCGGTTACGGTTCCGGAGAGTTCGACGCCGGAGAGGTCCTCGAAGATACGACGATAGTCCTCGTACTCGCGTTTCAGTTCCCATTCGCCGTCGTCGGTGATGGCGACCCACTGCCCGTTACTGACGATTTCGCGCGTGATGAGGCCCGTATCGTCCAAGCGCTGGAGACGGCGCGATGCGGTCTGATTGGACGCATCGAGACGGTCGGCGAGGTCGGCACAGGACACTTTGACCTCGCTTTCGAGCGCCCCGTCGAGGGCGAGAAGCTTCAACGCGGCGAGTTCGTCGTACCCGACCACGAGCGATGTCGCTGACATACACGATACTCCGTGCTTGGTTCGGTTAAGCGTACCGGAACCGAGATGCGTAACAGAAATGTTATAGAGTGAGTGCGGATGGACTGCTGGGGCGGAAGATAGAGTGCGACAGCATCTAAGTGTGCTGATTTTCGGCGGAAAGCGCCCGGTTTACCACGAGACTCGAAGCCATGCTACGCCGACCCTCGAATCGAAGTAGAGGGCATTCCCCGCCGTCCTCCCGGATTTAGAGATGGAACCGTGTTTGAAATTTAGTTGAATGGTGTCTAGATTAAAGTGTGTTGTGATAATACGTAATAGATGCATGGTTGCAGAAGATAACGTAACTCACACAGAAAACGGTCGAAAAGCGCAATCAGCGGCGGAAGAAGGGAGAAGGGAAAAGACAAACGAGAGAGCAGAAGCGACGGACAAAGGGGGGGCCAGACGAGCGGACCTGACGCGCCGGGCGTTCGTCGGCGGCCTGTCCGTCGTCGGTTTGGGGGCCGGACTGCCCTCACTCTCGGACCGTGCAGCGGCGGCGGGTGAACCGGTGCACTTCCAGTACTTCCACGAGACGTGGCCGACCATCACGGACAACCTCTCGACGGTCGCCGACAGGGGATACGACGCGGTGTGGATACAGGCACCACAGAAGAGCGACCTGACGTGGAGCGACCAGAGCGGACGCAACGACCCGCCGCTCGGCTACCAACCGGTCGATTACACGGTGTTCGACAGCGAGTTCGGTACGGAGAGCGAACTCCAAGCGCTCATCGACGAGGCGCACAATCAGGGGTTGGCGGTGTTCGTCGATTGCGTGATGAACCACATGGCGACGGGATACGACTACGACTTCCCTCGTTTCTCGTACAACGATTTCCACCACGACGTCGGGTCCATCGACGACTGGAGCGACGACCATCAGGTCGAACACGGCGAACTCCTCGGACTCCCCGACCTCGCCCAGTACGAGTCGTCTTCCTCGGAGTACGTGCGCGGCGAGTTGATGAACTACATGCAGAAGATAGCCTCCTTCGGCGCGGACGGCTATCGCTTCGATGCGGTCAAACACGTCGAGGAGAAGTACTGGCGCGACTACGCGAACCCGAAGGCCGACGAACTCGGCATGAGCCGAATCGGCGAGGTGTACAGCGGAAACGTCGATTACGTGCAGGGGTACGTCGATACGGGGATGGACGCGTTCGACTATCCGCTGTACTACACCCTCAGCGACGTGTTCTCCGGCGGCGACATGAGTCAACTGCAAGGTGCGGGTCTCGTCGGTCAAGACCCGTTCCACGCCCACCCGTTCGTCCAGAATCACGACGCGGGCGCGCCGTCGCAGTACCACCTCGCACACGCATTCGTCCTCACGAGCGAGGGCGTGCCGATGATTTACAACCTCTACCCGAACGCCATTTTGGACGACAGCGACGTCAACAACATGGTATGGGTGAAGAAGAACCTCGCCGGCGGCGAAACTTACTGGCGGCACGCGGACAGCGACCTCGGCGTTTACGAACGGTACAACAACCTGCTTGTGGGTATCAACAACGGCGGAAGCAGTCGCACCCAGTCGGTGTACACCTCGTGGACGAACACGACGCTCCACGACTACAGCGGCACGGCAGGAGACGTGACCACGGGGAGCGACGGATGGGTCGATATCACGGTTCCGTCGGAAGGCTGGGTGTTCTACGCGCCGAACTGAACACGACGGGTCTTGCCCGTTTCCACAGATAGAACACCTCCCGTTTCGAGCACTCGAACGCCGATGGAGAAAGTCAACCTCGACGCCGCGTTCGACACGTTCGATGAACACGGAGCCCCTCGACTCGCCGCCGAATTGAACGGACAGGCCGTCAAACTCGCCAAACTGGAAGGGGAGTTCGTCTGGCACCACCACGACGACGCGGACGAGATGTTCCTCGTGACGAGCGGGGAACTCCGAATCAAACTACGGGAAGAAGACGACGTCGTGCTGGAGGAGGGTGAGTTCCTCGTCGTTCCGCGGGGAGTGGAACACAAGCCGGTATCGGAGGAGGAAACCGAGATACTCCTGTTCGAACCGGCGGGGACGACCAACACCGGGAACGTGGAGAGCGAGTTGACGAAAACGGACCTCGAACGGGTGTAGGCAGACCGACCGCGGTTATGCCATCTACCCACCCAGCGGCGTCCACGTCGTCGAATCGCGCTCCCAGAACTCGCTGTCCTTTTTGAGTTTCGGCACCCACGTGTCCTCCGTCTTCGAGAGCAGCGCGACCCGGGAGGCCGGAACCTGCTTCAACACGTCGTGGTCGGGCATGTGCTCGCCAACCCGTTCGGTGAACTCGACCACCTCCTCGTGGTCGAGCATGGACGAGCGGTCGAGTCGGCCGCGCGAGTGGCCGACGTGCATGTACGCCTTGAGTTCGACGAAGTCCGGGTCGGCGCGCTCGTAGAAGGCGGCGTACCAGTCGGGGTTGGCGACGTTCTCCCCGCCGACGAGCGTGGTTCGGATGACGGTTCGCGTCTCGTCCTTTTCCGCCAGTACGTCCATCGTGTCGATAAGTTTCTCCCACGCGTCGTCGTCCACGGCACGAACGACATGGTCGAAGGTGGCGCGGTCCGCGGCGTCCACGCTGACGTACAGTTGCGTCGGGTCGCAGCGTTCCAGCATCTCGGGGTTCGTCCCGTTGCTCACGAGGAACGTGGTGATGTTCCGGTCGTGGAACGCCTCGATGAGTTCCGGGAGGTAGGGATACAGCGTCGGTTCGCCGTCGAGCGAAATGGCGACGTGGCGCGGTTCCATCGATTCCTCGAAGATTTCCCGCGGCACGTCGTCGTTCCCGCCGAATCCCGAGAGCAGTTTGCGCTGGAGGCGAATGCTCGCGTCCACGACTGCTTCCGGATCGTCCCACTCCACGTCTCCTAATTCGTAGGAGTGGCCGCGGTGGTCCCGCCAGCAGAAGACACAGCGCTCGTTGCATTTGACGACCGGCGTCATCTGAATGCAACGATGGGACTCGATTCCGTAGAAGATGTTCTTGTAGCACTTCCCTTCCCCGCGGAGCGCGTTTGCCGTCCAGCCACAGGTCTGGGCTGCGGTGTGGTTCTCGTGATGATAGTTCGGGGAGTCCACCTGTTTGGGGCCGTCATCGGAACTCGAAGGGTTCCGTTCGCTCGCCGACCTCTCCTCGGCGGTGTCCGATTCACTCATTGACGGATGAATGTCGTCCAACGGTAAAACGTTCTTTCCTCTCGTCCGAACCCGGTTCGTTCACGGGGAGCGCACCTTGGACCGGAACGCCTCCGGAGCGGTGTCGGGGTGGATGGCCGACGAGAGGTCGGCCGAGTACACCATCGGCCACGGCAGACCGCGGGTCACGCGCAGCGTGTCGCCGTCGATTCGAACGTCGCGAATCCGCCGCCACGGGACGAGGGAACCGCCGACTTGGCTGTCCGGCCTGATGAGCAACCCGTCGTCCAGCGCGACGAGTTCGACCTCCTGGTCGCCGGTCAACAGCGACCCGATGGTCGTCCCGATGAGCGTTCCGACGAGTGTCGCGGAGACAAATTGGACCGTGACGAAATTGCCGAGTATCAGATTGACCACGGCAATTCCGATGACACTGGCAACCAGCGCGTGTGGCAGTTCGTAGAACTGCGATTTGGTGGCGATGACGTTCGCTCGGACCGACCGTGTCTGGTACAGTATCTCCGCGTACCGGCCCGACGCGAGGGCCGTCGTCACGAGCGCGACCACCGCAAAGACCGATAGCCGGATGAGAAATCCGGTCGTGGGTTCGTAGTCGGAGTAGGTATCCGCGAGGAGGGCACCCACGAGGGGAAGGACGCCGACGATGGCGAACGACCAGCGAAGCCGGGAAGACACCGCGCGGTCGAGTTCGTCGCGGAACTGCTCGGCGGCGGTCCACCCGAGAAGGGTGACGAGAAGACCGATTTCGATTTCGTTCGCGGGCGCGTCGGGCCACAGCCACGGGAGGGAAACGGCGACGGCGCTCCCGAGAAAGAACCCGAGGGCGATGCTAAACGGGCGAAACCGGGGAGGGCGGAGCTGCATGCGAAATGATTGTATTTCTAACCTTATCAGTGATTCGTTAGTTCAGAACGAATGGAGGAGGACGAGAACCGCCCGAATCGCTCCGGGAGGTTCTCGAACGAGCCACCGCGTCCGACCCGGAGGAGCGCTACGGGACTGCGCTGGCCTTCGCGGACATGCTCCGCTGGTCGGTGCGGAACGGGTAGCACCGGAACACGACTCCGGCGAGCAAAGTTGATAGCTGAGCGAGACGTTACTGAGGGTGCGGTTTGGGGAGGAGTTCGCGTGGGGGCACTTGGATACGACAGACTTGGAGGAGTGGCGGGTATCGCGCTTCGGAGGGTTCGCTCCGAACTACGGCTGGCGTTCGTCGTCTTCGTGGGGGGATTTCTGGGGACCTTCTACGGGCTTCGGTACTGGATATGGCCCGCACTGGAGCAGCAACTGCTGGAGTCGAAGGCCGTCGTCGTCGCGGTGACGCCGTTCGACGTGGTCCTACTACAGGCGAAATTGGGGCTCATCACCGGGATACTGATGGCCGCGGTTTTTCTCGTCTATCGGACGCGGAGGACGGAGCGGGGTGGGGACCTCTCGCTGCCGGGAACGCGGCGGACGCGACTGCTCGTCGCGGTGATAGTGGTCGCCCTGTTCGGCGGCGGCGTGGCCTACGCCTACTTCGTCTTCCTCCCGCTGTTGTTCGACTTCCTCGTGACCAACGCGATTCAATCGGGGTTCCAGCCGACCTACTCCATCGTGGAGTGGACGCAGTTCGTCCTCCTGTTGACGGTGGTGTTGGGGTTCACCGCCGAACTGCCGTTGCTCATGGGCGGATTGGTGTACACCGACATCGTCCCCTACGACCTGTTCCGGGACCGCTGGCGCTACGCCGTCTTCGGCATCGTCGTCCTCAGTTCGATGGTGAACGGGTCGCCCGACCCGTTCTCCATGTCGCTCGTGGCGATTCCGATGACGACGCTGTACTTCGTCGGACTCGGTTGTGCGAGGCTCGTGGACCGCGGGAGTCGAGCCGGCGGCGAAGGAAGGCGTCCCGCCGATATCGACCTCGCCGAACTCGACGCCGCGGGAATTCGTTCCGCGCCGCCGGAAGCGTTCGACTCGCTCACGGAACACGAGGCGCTCGAACTGGCGGATGCGGCGCTGGACGATGGCGACCACGAGCGGGCGACCGCCATCCTCGACCGCTTCGACGCGACGAGCGCGGACAGGAACGACGGAGAAGAGGAACGAGCGGGGCAATTCGGTGAACAGGAACGCACCGACGAAAGCGGATTGACGACCGCGGTCGAGGGAACCGCGGCCCGGATGGCGTCGGTGTTCACGGAGGAGGAGAAAACGGAGGACGACATCGGCGGGTACTACTACGACCTTCGGTTCGTGGTCGGAAGCTTGAGGGGAAAGTCAATTCGCCTCGCGGGGGTGTTCATGGCAGTCGTCGCGGCGACGTTCACGTTCCTCTACGGCGGCGGCATCGGCGCGATAAAACGGGATTTCCTGACGGAGCTTCCGGCGGGGGTGAATCCGGACGCGTTGAACATCGTCCTCCTGCATCCGGTCGAAGCCCTCGCGTTCGAGATGAAGGTGAGCGTCATCGCGGGTGCGATGGCGGTGCTGCCGCTGGTGCTGTACTACGCGTGGCCAGCGGTCGAATCCCGGATGGGTGCGCGCGCCGACCGGAACGTGTTCCTCGTCTGGGGTGGCGCACTGACGGTGGGCCTACTGGCGGGGAGTTTCGTCGGCTACCGCTACGTCGCGCCGGAGGTCATCTCCTACCTCGTCGCCGACGCTCGCGCCGCGGACATGATAATCGCCTATCGGACCGCCGCGTTCTTCTGGCTGGTGTTCGCCTTGACCGTCGGTGTCGGTCTGTTGGCCGAAGTTCCGGTGACGATGCTGTTGTTCCATCACGGGAACGTCGTTCCCTATCGGACGATGCGGCGGCGCTGGCGTGAGGTTTCCGTCGGCGTGCTGTTCGTCGCGGCGATGCTTCCGGGGGGCCTGCTGTTGATGCTGTTCGTCGCGCTCGCGGTCATGGTCGCATACGGCGTCGGGTTGGCAGTGCTGTGGGCGGACTCGCTGGGCGGGCGGTTGTTACGGGTGGCGACGTAGACCCTTCGACCCGCGACCGGAGTCGTTCAGAAACCCCTTTACCGACCGCCCGGGAACGGACTGGTATGTTCCTGACGTTCAGGGAAGAAGTCGAGGAGGCCCTTCTCGGGGCACTCTCCAGCCTCGACCTTCCGACCGACGACCTCGGAATCGAGACCCCCCCGGAGGGCGTGGACGCCGTGCTCGCTTCCAGTGCGGCGTTCCGACTCGCCGGGGAAGTCGGCGCGCCGCCACCGAAAGTCGCGGCCGACATCGCGGCCGAAATCGACGCCGACGACTACGATCACATCGCGGCGGGGGTTGGGCAGGGTCCGTACGTCAACTTCCTGCCGAGCGACGCGTACTACGAGGAGACGGTCGAAACGGCACAGGACGACGAGTACGGCCGCCTCGAACCGACCGGCGAGAGCGTCGTGGTCGAACACACGAGCGCCAATCCGACCGGCCCGGTTCACGTGGGACGTGCGCGCAACCCGATTACCGGGGACGCCATCGCGCGCATTTTGGACTTCGCGGGTAACGACGTCGAGCGCCACTACTACGTCAACGACGCGGGCCGCCAAATCGCGGTGTTCACGTGGGCGTACGAGACGTTCGACGAGGAGGACCTCCCGGAACCCGAGCGCGAACGCGCCGACTACGACCTCGTGCGCTACTATCGCAAGGGGAACGCCTATCTCGAAGAGGCGGATCCGGAAGCCGTCGACGAGGCAGAAACGGAAATCGCCGCGATTTTGCGGGGCCTCGAAGAGCACGACGAGGCGACCTACGAGCGCATCAGCGAAGTGGTCGACACCGTCCTCTCCGGAATGCGCGTCACGTTAGACCGCCTCCCCGCGGAGTTCGACGAGTTCGTCAAGGAGACGCGGTTCATGTTCGACGGAAGCACCGACGACGTGGTGTCCCGTCTGAAGGAGAGCGAGTACGCCGTCTACGAGGACGACGCGTGGCAACTCGACCTCTCGGAGTTCGGCTTCGAGAAGAACCTCGTCTTCCTGCGTTCGGATGGAACCAGCCTGTACATCACTCGTGATTTGGCCCACCACGAATGGAAACTCGACAACTACGACCGCGCCGTGACGGTCGTCGGCGAGGACCACAAGCTACAGACCGACCAACTCGCCCAAACCCTCGAAATCCTCGGTAACGACACCGACACGTTGACCGCGTTCCACTTCTCGTGGGTCAACCTCCCCGAGGGTGGCATGAGCACCCGGAAAGGAACCGGCGTCGATATGGACGACCTGCTGGACGAGGCCGAAAAGCGCGCCCGCGAGGAGGTCGAAAGTCGGATGGACGACCGCATCCGCGACGACGACCTCACCGAGGCCGATATCGACCGCATCGCCCGGCAGGTCGGCATCGGCGCGGTTCGCTACGACATCATCTCGAAACAGCCCACGAAGAGTATCACGTTCGAGTGGGAGCGCGCGCTCGACTTCGAAGCCCAGAGCGCACCGTACGTCCAGTACGTCCACGCGCGCTGTTGTGGAATTCTCGCGGAAGCGGGCGAGGTGCTCCGCACCTCGGATATGGCGAGCGGTGATGAACCGCGAGCAGATGGGGAGATTCCATCCGAAATCGACCCGTCCGTCCTCGATTCCGAGCCGGAACGGGATCTCATCGAAGTCATCGCCCGCTTCCCGCACGTCATCGAGGAGGCCGCGGCGGACCTCGAACCGCACGCCGTCGCCACTTACACCCGCGAGTTCGCGGAGACGTTCAACACGTTCTACCGCGAGTGTCCGGTCCTGACCGCCGAGGACGAGGAGGTCCGCGACGCCCGTCTCGCGTTGGTCGCCGCCGCAAAGCACACCATCGCGAACGCGCTGGGCGTCATCGGCATCGAAGCGCCGGAGTCGATGTAGGTCGAATCACGCCGGTAAACGAATATCGAGTGGGAACGAAAAGAACCGCAACGCGGCGGAATCGTCGGCGAACGACGCAACACTGGTTACGGATGTAGATGACGGGAGCGAACCGCCGGGAGGGTGGCCAGCCACGAATCGACGTGGATGAACCCCGCCGCCCCCGAGAGGCTTCCGCCGACGTACAGAATTCCGGCGTAGGCTAATCCGAGCGCGACGAGGAGGAACAGGACTATCCACCAGAACGGAACCGAATCATCGTTCGCCATTTCCTTCAATAAAGTACAGCTAGCTACTTGATTATTCGCCACGTTACGAAATGACTCGCGGTTGCAGGGCCGACGACCGAAGGGGAGAAAAGACGAGGACGAAAGGAAAAGCGATTATCGGAACAGGGAACCGATTCGGCCGAAGAGTCCGTTCTTTTCCTCACCATCGTCCCCGTCGCCGTCGTTTTCGTCGGAACCGAGGCCGGGGCGAACAGTTTCGTCCTGAAACGGAACAGCCTCCACATCGTTCCCCTCCTCGTCGTCCGGTTCGGCCTCGACGATTTCGTCCGGTAGGTCGGCGGAGGAGTCCGCGGTTTCCTCGGACGCCGATTCGGCGTGTCGGTCGGTTTGGTCGGAGAGGACGGTATCGAACTCGTCGGCGTCGTCCCGTTCGGTCACGGATTCGTCGGAGGGAGTGGCCGTATCCGCGGTCGGTTCCGGAGCGTCCGCATCGTCCGTCGGGATATCGGCGTCGAGCGGCGGACCGTCGGCGTCATCTACGACCTCCTCGGAAGCCACCTCCGTTTCTAGCGGTGCCGGTTCCGCGGACGGCACGGAACCGTCCGCGTCGTCGCCGGTTTTGACGACTTTCCGGTCGATGAGTTCGTGAACCGGGTCGGAAGCGGAGTCCGAGATTTCGGACGATGAAGTCTCCGATTCGGGTTCCGTTTCCGACTCCGATTCGGGTTCCTGTTCGACTTCCGGCGCTGATTCGGAGTCGAGCGGGGAATCGAACGGGGAAGATTCGGTTTCCGAATCCGAAGCGGTCGCCGCCGAGTGAGACGCCGTCGGGTCGGGGTCGGCGTTTTCGTGTTCCGCGGGTTCCGACTCCGGGGACGGATCGAAACCGGGGGACTCCTCGGGGGTACCGAGTTCGAATTCGGCGTCGGAAAGCGACGGGACGTTCGACGCCGACGTGTCGGGTTCGCCGGAGAGTTCGGGGGTGTCCGTCTCCCCGGAGAGGATGTTCGAGAGTTCGCGGTAGGCCGTCGCCGCGGGACTGTTCGGCGAAAAGAGGGCCAGCGGCCGACCGGCGTCGATTCCCATCGGAACGGTTTCGTCGTCCGGGACGACGGTGAGAACGTCCGTGTCGAGCGTTCCTTCCACGTTGTCCGCGTTGAGGATGTCGTTTCCGCGCTGGGTGAGGACGGCACCGCGAACGGTTCCCTCGACGCGGGAGGTGAGTTCCGCGGTTTTGGCGGTGTCCCGCACGGAAGCCACGTCGGGCGTGGTGACGAGGAGAACGTCGTCCGCGAGCGAGAGCGGGAGGATGGTGTCGTAGCTGATGCCGGCACCCGTATCCAGCAGGACGTACTCGTACTCCTCCCTGAGTTCGGCGACGACGCGCTGCAGTTGAGCCGTCTGTGATTGTGCGAACGTGTAGATATCGGTACTGCTCGGCAGCACGTCGATATCGCCCGGCGCGTGGTAAATCGCCTCCTCGACGGTCGCATCGTCCGAGAGCACTTCGTGGAGCGTCGCACCGTCCATTTCGAAGTCGAGGTAGCCACCGACGTTCGCCATCCCGAGGTCCGTATCCACGACGACAACCCCGTGGTCCGCCGCCGCGAGCATCGCCCCGAGGTTGATTGCGGTCGTCGTCTTCCCCACACCTCCCTTGCCGCTTGCAACCGCGAACACTGTCCCTGTCATGGTCGTTGTGTCAAACCGAACAACAGCACGTATATAAACCTAGTCCGTTAGAGGATGCAAATTATAAGACAGCCAACACGGCGCGTTCGTCCCATCGAAGCGGAGTGTACCGCCAGCGGGAGTTTTCGTGAATCGTACTCGAATCGGTTCGAACGCCCGTACATATCATCCCATCATCATTCAAATCGGTCGACTAGCCGCCGGTTCAAAAGGCATACTACCGCTCGCTCCGAAGGGCCGATATGAACGAACCGGGTATCGACGTGCTGATGGACCAAGCCGCCATCCGGCGTCGCGTTGACTCGGGGAGGGTTCCGGATTGGGGCGTCGACCACTACGAGAGCTTTCGTGACGGCCTGCTCGGGGAACGAAACGGGACGCCGTTCCCGTGTTACTTCGGCATCGAAACCGAACGGGAGGGCGACGCGCTGTACACGTTCTGTCCGTCGATGACCGACAAGGACGCGCTCCTCTCGCTCGGCGAAACCATCGTCGAATATCACGAGGTGTACGAGGACCACAGCGAACGCACGCCGCTGACCGTGTTCTTCCGACCGACGGAAGAGACGTTCACAGAAGCGGAGTATCACGAGTCGATGTGGCACGTATTGCAGTTCCTTCACGTCCACGACCCGGAACCGTGGCCCGAGGGGATTCCGACCGACCCGGACGACAACGAGTGGGAGTTCTGTTTCAACGGCGAACCGATGTTTCCCACCTGCCGCGCACCGTTTTACGAGGACCGGAAAAGCCGCTACTGTCCCGTCGGCCTCGAAATCACGTTCCAACCGCGGTCCATCTTCGAGGGCGTGACCGCGGACACGGAGCGCGGAAAGCGGGCGCGGGAAATCATTCAGGAGCGGATGGAGAGCTACGACGGCGCGTGTCCGCACGCGCAACTCGGCGACTGGGGCGTCGAAGGCGACCGGGAGTGGCCCCAGTACCTGTTTTCGCAGGACGAAGAACAAGCGCCCGACGAATGTCCGATTCGGACCACCCGCGAACACCCGAAGAGCGGGGTTCTCATCGGCGCATGACGCCCGAACTCGACCTTCCGAACGACGCCGTGCTGCTCGCCATCGACTTCCAGCGGGGCTTTTCCGACCCGGCGTGGGGCGAGCGCAACAACCCCGACGCCGAGGAGCGGGCCGAAGAACTCCTTCACGCGTGGCGGGAGGCGGAGCGGCCCATCGTTCACGTCCGGCACGATTCGACGGAGGAGAACTCGCCGCTCCGCGGCGATTCGGACGGCTTCAGGTTCATCCCCGAGATGGAACCGACCGACGACGAGACGGTCTTCGAAAAGCGCGTCAACAGCGGCTTCATCGGGACGGAACTGGAGGCGTGGCTCCGCGACGGCGGATACGAAACCGTCGTCGTCGTCGGGTTGACCACGGACCACTGCGTTTCGACCACGACGCGGATGGCGGAGAACCTCGGCTTCCGGCCGCTCCTCGTCTCGGACGCGACGGCGACGTTCGACCGGGTGGCACCAGACGGGACGGAAATTTCGGCCGAGACCAACCACCGCGTCGCGCTCGCACACCTCGACGGCGAATTCGCGGCGGTCGTGGAGACCGACGACCTGCTGTCGGCGGTGACGTGATTTTTCCCTCGAACATCGCGCTAACACCCCGCAAGCGAGGTCAAAGGTTACTTACCAGTTGGAGCGGCTAGAAGGGAGTAATGAGCCAGCAGGACGGAGAACAGTCCGACAGGAAAAAGTACGAGTTCCAGAAGGTCATCGAGGACTTGAAGGAGTACGAAGGCTCGGGGACCCAACTCGTCACCATCTATATCCCGGAGGACAAGCAGATCAGCGACGTGGTCGCACACGTCACCCAAGAGCATAGCGAAGCCAGCAACATCAAGTCAAAACAGACCCGGACCAACGTGCAGGACGCGCTCACGTCCATCAAGGACCGACTCCGGTACTACGACACCTTCCCGCCGGACCGGGGAATCGTCATCTTCAGCGGAGCCATCGACGCCGGCGGCGGTCAGACCGACATGGTCACGAAGGTGCTCGAAAGTCCGCCGGACCCGGTCGAGTCGTTCCGCTATCACTGCGACTCCCAGTTTTTGACGGAACCGCTGGAGGAGATGCTCGGCGACAAGGGCCTGTACGGCCTCGTCGTCCTCGACCGACGCGAGGCGACCGTCGGGTGGCTGAAAGGCAAGCGAATCGAGCCGGTCAAATCCGCCTCGTCGCTCGTCCCCGGCAAACAGCGCAAAGGTGGTCAGTCCGCCCAGCGTTTCCACCGACTGCGCCTCGAAGCCATCGACAACTTCTATCAGGAGGTTGCCGGAATGGCGGACGACCTGTTCGTCCCGAAACGCCACGAGATAGACGGCGTCCTCGTCGGCGGTCCCTCGCCGACGAAGGACGAGTTCCTCGACGGTGACTACCTCCACCACGAACTCGACGGGAAGGTCCTCGGCAAGTTCGATATCGCCTACACCGACGAATCCGGCCTGTACGACCTCGTCAACGCCGCCGAGGAGACGCTCGCCGACGCGGAGGTCATGAAGGACAAGCGGGAGATGGACGAGTTCTTCCGCGAACTCCACGAGGGCGACCTCGCGACCTACGGGTTCGAACCCACGCGCCGAAACCTCATCATGGGGTCAGTGGACCGCCTGCTCCTCTCCGAGGACCTTCGCAAGGACGTCGCCGTCTTCGAGTGTGGCGACAAAGACGAGTACGAGTTCATCGACCAACGGAAGGGGGACCCGAGCCACACCTGCGAGGACGGAACCGAGGCAGAGATGACCGAACGCGAGGACGCCATCGAGTTCCTCATGAACATCGCCGAGCAGCGCGGGACCGAGACGAAGTTTATCAGCACCGACTTCGAGAAGGGCGAACAACTGATGAACGCGTTCGGCGGCGTCGCCGGCATCCTCCGCTACTCGACCGGCGTGTGAACAGTCGGTCCCGCTTCTGCTGACCGCTCGTTATTCCTCTCCTTCCTTCTCTTTCTTCTCTTCTTCGCTACTCTTCGTCCCGTTTCGGCATCGTCGAGTAGTGCGGGTTGAACGCGATGTCGGGTCTGTCGTCCGGCATCGTGGAGTACGAGAACGTGACCTTCATGTCCGGGCGACCTCCCGGCCCGCCGCCGGTGCTGTCGTCCCCTCCGCCGCCGGACCCCAACTCGCTCTGGGCGATTTGGTCCTGCAACCGGTCGCGGGCGTCGCCGATTTGCTCTCGGAACTGCTCGGCGTTCTCCCCCAGTTCGGACTGGAGTTTTCCCTCCGTGGCTTTCGAGGCCATCTCGGCCGTGTCGCCGGTCATATCGCCGAGAGTCGAACCGTCTTCGTCGGAACTATCTGAATCGTCGGAGTCGTTACCCGTGAGGGAACCGATGGCGTCCGACAGTTCCGTTCCCTCCTCCCACAGGTCCTGCATCCCTTCGGAACTCCAGAACTCGCGGAAGTTGATGGCCTTCACGAGTTCCTTCGAGTCGAGCGCGTCCCGCGGGTTCCCGCTCTCGACCGCGTCAGGGACGTTCTCGAACTCGATCGCGTTCGGTAACTGCCCGACGTCGACGGTCTTCAGGAACGCGTCGGCGTCGAAACCGTCGAACACGTCCCCCGCTTCGTCGAGGAGGGTCCAGAGGGAGTCGGCTTCCTCCGACACTTCCTCGAACGTGTCGGCCGATTCGAAGGCGTCTTCGAGTCGCGCCAGCGTCCTCCCTATCCGCGTGAGGAGTCGCGTGCGGGAGTTTTCGTCGTCGAACGCTTCGAGGGACTGTCCCAACTGGTTCGAAAGGTCGTCGAATCTGTCTGTGGACATCGTGTATCACCTGGTGGACGGCAAGCCGTCTCGGAACGACGGACTGTTTCGGGACTACGGGTTCCGACGTGCACAGGGATAAACGCAGTCGCTAGTAGCGAACGGTCGGAGCAAGTAAGGTTCCATTACCCGTGCACCGATTCTCGGTCCGCGGCCGCACGGCGTGCCCGAAGTTCGAGATACGAGACGGACGAGGCGATGGCGAGGACGAGAACACCGGAGACAGCATGAAACGTGGTGCGGCTAGATAGTACGCTGGCTGCGAACTCGACTCCAACCCCGATCACGAGCAGTTTCGTTGGAATCGGAAGGAGCGCGACGACCACGACGAACGTGGCGACTCGACGGAGGGAGAGATGCCAGCGGAACGTGACGAAGTACGCAAAGGTTCCGGCGGCGAGGACACAGAGCGCGAGAATGCCGTTTTTCGTGACGGGTGGGATCGCGATTCCGTAGAACGCGACGGAGAACGCGATGGAGAGCAGGAGGGTCGAAACCAACCAGTGAGTTTGTCGCTTCATGCACCCTCCGGAAGTCGTCCGTATCGGCGTCGGTAAACGAGGAGATACGTGATGGGAAGGAGAATAGCGAAGTAGACCGATGTGTAGAGGACTTGCGTGAACGGGTCGGGCGGTCCGAATATAAACCCGGGAACCATCGCGCCGATGTAGCTGATGGTGAGGATTCCCGCGAGACCCTGCCACCGCGTCGGCGGATATCGTCGCTCGTTCGCCCGTCGAACGACGAGGAGGTAGTAGAGGGCGGCAGGCCAGAATATCGGTCCCAAAACTGCCCAATAGAGAGGGGATGAACTGCCGCGGGCGGTCGCATCCCACCGCATCCAGTACGAAAACGACACGATTCCAACGACGGACACCAGCAGAAAGGGGATGAAAATGAGATCGACTACCTCGAAGAGTAACATGCCGATAGGTTCGAGTTGGAGTACAAGTATTTTCTGTCGCAATTCACAGTTTCGAGCGCGCTACTGTATGGAAATTGCCCGAAACCCTGTCGGACGGGTCATACTGATTCGACTGCATAACCGAACTCACTTTATTGCCGGAAGGACTCACATCGCACATGAGCAGGTTCGCCGAAGTAGACGACCAGTACGAACCACACTCGGTGGAAGACCGGGTGTTCGACTACTGGGACGACGTGAACGCCTACGAGAAGACGAAGCAGGCGCGAGAGGGTGCAGAGCGGTTCTTCTTCGTGGACGGGCCGCCGTACACCTCCGGTGCGGCGCACATGGGCACGACGTGGAACAAGTCGCTGAAGGACACCTACATCCGCTACAAGCGAATGCAGGGCTACGACGTGACCGACCGGCCGGGCTACGACATGCACGGCCTGCCCATCGAGACGAAAGTCGAGGAGCGACTGGGCTTCGAGAACAAGAAGGACATCGAGGAGTTCGGGATGGAGAACTTCATCGAGGAGTGCAAGGAGTTCGCCAACGACCAACTCGACGCGATGGACGAGGACTTCAAGTCCTTCGGCGTCTGGATGGACTGGGACAATCCCTACAAGACGCTCAGTCCCGAGTACATGGAGGCCGCGTGGTGGGGCTTCCAGCGCGCTCACGAACGCGGACTCGTGGAGCAGGGCATGCGCTCCATCAGCCAGTGTCCGCGCTGTGAGACGGCCATCGCCAACAACGAAGTCGAGTACGAGGACGTTGACGACCCGTCCATCTACGTGAAGTTTCAGCTGCACGAGGACGAGCGAAGCGAGTCCTCGCGCGACCGTTACCTCGTCGCGTGGACGACGACGCCGTGGACGGTTCCGGCGAACACGTTCGTCGCAGTCGATGCGGACGGGACCTACGCCGAAGTTCGGGCGACCAAGGACGGCAAGAGCGAGACGCTCTACGTCGGCGAACCGAAGGTCGAGGAAGTCCTGAAGAAAGGTCGGTACGACGACTACGAAGTCGTCGACGAACTGACCGGCGAGGAGATGCTCGGGTGGGAGTACGATCACCCGCTGGACGACGAGGTTCCCGGCCACCCGAGCGGCGAAGGGACGTTGCAGGTGTACGAGGCCGACTACGTCGACGTCGAGGGAGACGGTACCGGACTCGTTCACTCCGCGCCCGGACACGGTGAGGAGGACTTCAATCGGGGCCAAGAGCTCGGCCTCGACATCTTCTGTCCCGTCGGCGGCGACGGCACGTACGGCCCGGAAGGGGGCAAGTACGAGGGGCAGTTCGTCAAGGACGCCGACGAGGAAATCATGGCCGACTTGGAGGCGGGCGGCCACCTGCTCGCGTCCGGCACCGTCCACCACAGTTACGGCCACTGTTGGCGGTGTGACACCGGCATCCTGCAGATCGTCACCGACCAGTGGTTCATCACGGTGACGGACATCAAGGAGGAACTCCTCGACAACATCGAGGACAGCGAGTGGCACCCACAGGAGGCCCGCGACGAGCGGTTCTACAACTTCGTGGAGAACTCGCCGGACTGGAACGTCTCGCGTCAGCGCTACTGGGGCGTGCCGATACCCATCTGGACTCCCGAAGATTGGTCGGGTGAGATGGACGACGTGGTCGTCGTCGGTACGCGCGAGGAACTCGCCGAGGCGGTGGACCAAGACGTGGACCCCGAGGACGTGGACCTACACCGTCCGACGGTGGACGACCTGACCATCACGAAGGACGGCACGACCTACACCCGCGTCCCGGACGTGTTCGACGTGTGGCTCGACTCCTCCGTCGCCTCGTGGGGAACGCTCGACTACCCGAGCAACCAAGAGGACTTCGAGGAACTGTGGCCCGCCGACCTCATCATGGAGGCCCACGACCAGACTCGCGGTTGGTTCTGGTCGCAACTCGGCATGGGAACCGCCGCGCTCGACGAAGTGCCGTACGACGAGGTGCTGATGCACGGGTGGGCGCTCGCCGAAGATGGCCGCAAGATGTCGAAATCCATCGGGAACATCGTTTCGCCCGAGGAGGCAATCGAACGCCACGGGGCGGACCCGATGCGCCTGTTCCTGCTCTCGCAGAACCCACAGGGCGAAGATATGCGCTTCTCGTGGGACGAGATACAGAACATGCAACGGAGCCTGAACATCCTCTGGAACGTGTTCCGGTTCCCGCTGCCGTACATGCGACTGGACGACTTCGACCCGAGCGAGGTGGACGTGAAGGACGCCGAAACCGAACTCGTGGACGAGTGGCTCCTGTCGCGGTTGCAGACCGTGACCGCCGAGATGACCGAGGATTGGGAGGACTTCCGACAGGACAAGGCGCTCCGCACGCTCCTCGACTTCGTCGTCGAGGACGTCTCCCGGTTCTACATTCAGGTCGTCCGCGAGCGCATGTGGGACGAGGGTGACAGCGCGAGCAAGCGGGCCGCCTACGCGACGTTCCACCACGTCCTGAAGGAACTGGTCGCCCTGCTCGCCCCGTTCGCGCCGTTCGTGAGCGAGGACATCTATCAGAACCTCTCCGGAGAGAGCGGCGAGGAGAGCGTCCACATGCTCGACTGGCCCGAGGTCGACGAGTTCTGGCAGGACGAGCAGTTGGAGGAGGACGTGGCCGTCCTTCGCGCTGTTGAGGAGGCGGGTGCGAACGCCCGCCAGCAGGCCGAGCGGAAACTCCGCTGGCCCGTCTCGCGAATCGTCGTGGACGCGCGGGACGAGTCGGTCGTCCACGCCGTCGAAAACTACAGCGACCTGCTGGCCGACCGCCTGAACGCCTACGAGGTCGAACTGGTTTCGCCCGACGAAGGTTGGGGCGAACTCGCCTATAGCGCGAAAGCGGACATGAGCGTCCTCGGTCCCGCGTTCGGCGGCGACGCAGGGAAGGTCATGAACGCGCTCAACGAGGCGCGCATCACGGAACCGGACCTGTCCGCGCTCGAAGATGCGGTTTCGGACGCGCTCGGTGACGAACCGCGAGCAGCGGAACTGGACGACGAGATGGTCGAGTTCGTCACGAAGACGCCCGACGACGTGTCCGGCGCGGCGTTCGACGTGGAAGGGAAGGAACTCGGCGTCGTCTACGTCGATACCGCCCTCACCGAGGACATCGAGAGCGAGGGCTACGCCCGCGAGGTCATCCGCCGCGTGCAGGAGATGCGAAAGGAGGAGGACCTCGACATCGAGGAGAACATCCACCTCGAACTCGACGTGCGCGACGAGCGCGTCGCCGAACTGGTCGAACGGCACATGGACCTCGTGAAGGAAGAGGTCCGCGCGGAGAGCGTCGGCGAAGTCGAGGACGGCTACCGCAAGACGTGGGACGTCGAGGGTGTCGAGATGGAAATTGCCATCTCGCCGTTGGCGGAAGCAGAGGCGTAGAGTGCGACCGCGAACGGCGAAGCCGTGAGCGGGCACGAGCGCGACCATTCGGGAGCGCGACGTGCTTTTGGTCCAGCTTTTACAGGGAGCCAGCAAGAGCGATGGCGTTCGCCATCGCTCTTGCCCGCGACCGTCGTAAAAGGTGGTGTAGAACGCGGAGCTTCTTTACTCGATCAGGAAGTCCTCGACGCCGTTGCGCATGAAGCTCAAATCGGCTCCGAGGAGGAAGAAGCGAAAGCCGCGTTCGGTTCGCTCGGATTTGATTTCCGGTGTCCGTCCCGCGATTCCCGGATACACGTCGTTGGCTCGCGCCGCCTCGAACACCCGCTCGACTGCCGCCGTCACGTCGGGATGGTCCTTCTCGCCCGGATGGCCGTAGGCCGCGGACAGGTCGTTCTCGCCGATGAACGCGACGTCGATGCCGTCGACTGCCAGTATCTCTTCGACACGTTCGACGGCAGACGGTGACTCGATTTGGACGGTGAGGAGCGTTTCGTGGTTCGCCGCCGTCACGTAGTCGTCGAAGTTCTCGCCGTAGGTGTTCGCCCGCGTGGTGCCGGCGACGCCGCGCTCTCCGACTGGTGGAAAGTGGGTCGCTCGGACGACGGAATCCGCGTCCTCGGGGGTCTCGACGCCGGGGACGATGACGCCTTTCGCACCGGAGTCGAGGGCGTGTTTCGCGCCGCCCGAAACGGCGGAAGCGACGGACGGAAGCCGAACGAGCGGCGTGGCGTGCGGTTCGACCGCCCGGACGAGCGCTTCGACGCGCTCGGGCGAGTGGGGTGCGTGTTCGGTGTCGATGGCGACCCAATCGACCGACGTTCGCGCGAGTACTTCGGCCGCTCGCGTGCTTCCCGAGAGAAGCCACGCGCCGACGACTGCATCTCCCCGGTCGAGTTTTCGCATCGAACGGTTCACGAGTGACATACGCGTACCTTCGCCGGATGCGTAATAAAACGAGGGCGTGGTTCAGGGGTGGAGTCGTGGTCGAAAATGGAGTCGTGGTTCGAGAGGTGGTCAGAAACGGTCGTCTTCACAGCGCGTTCGCAATCGAGGGCGCGACGGACACCTGACTCACCGCTCGCTCGATGGTGTCGGTGCCGAACACCGCTTCGACGCCCGCCTGTGCGAGTTTGGTCCTGGCGTTCCGTGCGAGCATCGGGTGGACGCAGGTGACGTACACGCGGCCCACGTCACGCCGTTGGAGGAGGGAAACGGCCTCGCTCATGGTCGAACCGGTGGCGATGATGTCGTCGGTGACGACCACGTCGCGGCCCGCGACGTCGGTGTCGCTGGGCGTGATTTCGACCTTGGTCCCGGAGATGCGTCTCTTCTCGAAGTAGTCGATGACGCCGTCGCCGTAGGTGTCCCGCACTGTTTCCGCGATGTCGAGCGCGCCGTCGTCCGGGGAGAGGAAAACGGGGTCGGTCAGGTCGTCCGGGAGGGGTTCCGCGAGGTGGCCCGCGGCGTCGACGGATTCGGCGGGAACGTCGAAGAAATCACAGATTGCCTCCTCGTGGGGATTGACGGTGAGCACGCGGTCGGTTCCGGTGCTGATGGCGCGGGCGACGGCTCGGGCCGAGACGGGATGCCCGTGGTCGAACGCCTCGTCCTGTCGGCCGTAGCCCATGTAGGGGAGGACGGTGACGACTTCCTCCGCGCCCCACTCGCGGGTCGCGTCCTGTAGTTGAAGGAGTTCGATGTGTGCGTCGCTTGAAACGGTCGACGCCACGATGACGGCACGACCCCCGTCGAACTCCGGTGCGCTTGCGAGCAGTTCTCCGTCCGGGAACGATTCGTACTCCACGAACCCGAGACGGTGATCCGATTCGTCGGCGAGAGTGGCCGCCAGAGACTGGGAGGCGGACCCACTGAGTATCATACGCGGACACTGGATATGGCGGGTTAAACCGGTTTTCACTCGTCTCGACGCGTGCCCTGTCAGCACGTACCCGTCCCCGGTTAGCCGGGGAGTTTCGGTGACGAGTTCGAGCTTTCGGCGGCGAATATGGAGTCAACCGTCGAGCACGTAGTAGAATCCAGTTATAAACTACCACACATAGTATTTGAAAATACTATATCATTGAATAATATTTTATATTCGGACACGAATATTATCGTACGATGGTTTCGGTGATCCGGTTGAGTGTCGGGAGGTCGCTTCCGGTGGACGAAAACGAGTTGACACCCGCCGAGACGGGAGTTCTGAATCTTCTCGGCGAGGGACGGTGTACGCCAGCGTACGTCGGGGACGAGCTTGCCATCGAGGCGGATACGGCCCGCACCATTCTCAACGGGTTTCGGACGGACGGCTTCGTCGTGAAACCGTATCGGGGACTCTACGAACTACGGGTCGAGGAGCAAGCGAGTGGTGAAGGGAAAGAGCGATACAGAAACACGGAGACGGTTCTCGCCGACGTGCCGTTCGAGAACGACCAGTTCAGACCTACCGAGCGCGGGATTTTGAACCTCCTCGTCGAGGGGAGGGCGATACCCGCGTATCTCGCCCGGGAACTCGACGTGACCCAGGAGTGCGCGAAAAGTCGGCTCCGCGAACTCACCCGTCTCGGCCTCGTTCGACGACGGTATCGAGGGCTGTACGAACTCGACGCGGAGAATGACAAATCGGTCGGCGATCGAGCGTAAACTAGCGGACGGCAAGCCCCGCGACGCCGGTCAAGCCGAGATTGCGACTCCGCCATCCGTCGCCGGTGGTCGCCAAAAACGTCCCCGATTCGGTCGCGGCGTAGACGCCGTCCCCGAACGCGATGTCAACGACCGAGTCGTCCACCGGAAGGGAAACGTCCACCCACTCCTCTCCCTCACGGGAAACGATTCCGCCCGCGGTTGCGGCGTACGCTTTCTCGTCCGTGGCACTCACGACGTGAAAGTCGCCGTCGACCGTTTTCATCCATCCGTTTCCGAGTCGGTAGAGGCCGTCGGCGGTCGCCGCGAGCGGCACACCGGCCGTGGAGACGTCTCGAACGTCGGCCAAACCGGCGTGTTGGACGCCGTCCGAGGAAACACGATACACGCCGTCGTCGGTGGCGACCAAGTCGCCGTCGATGGCTCGAACGGCGTCGAGCGTCGCCAGTTCGTGCCATTCGTCTCCGTCGCGGTGTGCGATCCGTCCGTCCTCTCCCGCCACGAGAAGTGTCGCGCCGTCGAACCCGACCGCGACGGTGGGACCGAACCCGAGCGGAGAAAATTCGGCATCCAGCACGTCCTCGTCCGTCGCAACCGCGAGGGTGCCGTCGGCCGGAGTGCCGCTGACCGCGGCGATATCGCGGGCGGCACAGCGGTGTGCCAGCGAGAACTCGCCGATGATGTCCCCGGAGACGTCGACGCGAGCGACGCCGAGTTCGGTGGCGACGAGGACCGTCGTCGTTCCCTCCCGGTCGCTGTAAACTCGCTTTTCGTCGATGGTGGTCATGCGCGAGTGATGAACGCAAACCGGGGAAAACGTTCGGATTCCGCCATCACGTGAAATCGCCGAACCCCGTTTGGGCGTCCTCCTCGGCGACGACTTCCTCGACGACGTCGGCGGAATCGTTATCGGGGTTGTTCACCTTCGTCGAAACCGGATAGGCCCGCATCTCGCTCGCCGGGAACGGGTCGAGAATGGACCGGCGTTCGTCCTCGTCGCCGTCGAGCCACGTCGCCTCCTCGTCGGGGTCGAGGATGACGGGCATCCGGTGGTGGATTTCGCCGACGACGTCGTTGGGTTCGGTGGTGACGACGGTGAACGACGTCTTTCGCTCCCCGTTCCGCCACGGCTCCCACAGTCCCGCCATCGCGAACGGTTCGCCGTCCGCTCTGGTCATCCGATAGGGTTGTTTGCCCGACGGGGTCTTCTTCCAGTCGTAAAAGCCGTCGGCGAGGACGAGACACCGCCGGTCACGGTAGGCGTCCCGGAAGCTCGGCTTGTCCGCGACCGTCTCGGCGCGGGCGTTGATGTGTCCGCCGCCGAACTCGTCGGCCCAGTGGGGAACGAGTCCCCACGTCGGGAAGCGGATTTCCGCGGGCGCGTCGTTTCGCACGACGGGGTGGTCCTGCCCCGGCGCGACGTTGTATCGCGGGCGGAGCGGACGGGTGGGCGTGGCGTCGAACCGGTCGGTGAGTTCGTCTTGGGATGCGAAGAGCGAGAGGCGACCACACATACTCGATACTTCGCCGCGGAGAAGAATAAGCACGATGGCAGCGATGTTCGGCGGTTCGAAGCCGGGACGTTCGACGGGTTTCAGCGAGTTTACGACGGCTGTTCGTGCGGGGCGAGTTCCTCCTCGGTGCGCCCGCTGCTGTTGATGATGTTGAACGCGGTCATCAGGTCGGTGCGGGAGATGATTCCCGCGACGTTCCCTTCGGTGTCGATGACCGGAAGCCGACCGATGTTGTGCTGTTGAATCGTCTCCAATGCGTCCATGGCGTCGCTGTCGGTGGGAATGGTCTTGACGTCGGTGGACATCACTTCGTGGACGGTGTAGGCGTCGCGTTCGACCTGCCTGACGCTTCGGGCGTCGTCGAGCGTTATCATGCCGACGAGTTCGCCGTTGTCGACCACGGGATAGCCGGTGTGGCGTTGTTGGAACATCATTTCGAGGAGGTCGGCGATGGACGTGTCCGACGAAACGGTGTGTAAGTCCTCGGCGTCCGTCATCACGTCCTGTACGCGGACGTTGCGAAACGTCGCCGCCAGGACCGACTGCTGGGCCTCGCTGGACGCGCCGATGTAGATGAAGAAGGCGATGCCGATGAGGAGGATGTTGCCGGAGAGGAGACCGAACAGTCCCAGCATGATGGCGAACACCTTCCCGACCTCGGCTGCGGTTTGGGTGGCCTGTGCGAACGGACGGGTTCGTGCGAGGAGCGCCCGGAGGACGCGGCCGCCGTCCATCGGGAAGCCGGGAAGCAGGTTGAACGCGGCGAGGACGAGGTTCATCAGCGCGAGATATCCGAGGACGAAGCGGACGGCCTGAAAGTCCGTGGGAACCGCGAAGAGCGCGACGAACGAGAGGACGCCGAGAATGATACTGACGACGGGACCGGCGATGGCGATGAGGAGTTCTTGGGACCACTCCTCGGGTTGGTCAGTGAGGCGGGCGATGCCGCCGAAAATCCACAGCGTGATGGATTCGATGGGGAAGCCGAAGTGGATGGAGACGACGGAGTGACCGAGTTCGTGGAGGATGACGCCGGCGAACAGACCGACGGCGGCGGCCGCGCCGAGGTACCACGGCATGGCTCCGGAGGAAAGCGGCCCGGCGACTAACCCGAGACCCCAGATCTGATTCATGATTCGAACCCAATCCGCGACCTGCGTCCCGATGAGCCACGCGAACACCGGCAGAATGAGCAGGAAGGTGAGGTCGAGTTTTATCGGGATGCCGAACACGCTCCCGATTTTGAAGCTTCGCATGGGCGTATGTTGCACCGGAGACAACTTAAGCTTCTTCGCGCCGAACGGCGTCCCGAAGTATTCAAGGGGGCGCTCCGGGGAGAAAAGAACGTGAGCGGTCCCGAATATTTCAGACGGACGGCGGTGACGCGCCTCGCGGTGGAGGCGGACGACCGAGAGCGGTTGCTGTCCATGGTACGCGAGTGGAAGCGCGGGTGCCAAATCGCGGTCAACGTCGCGTGGGAGGTTTGTCACACTCGGAACGAGGTACAGCAACTGGCGTACGAGAAGTTGCGCGAGCGCACTCGCCTCGGAAGTCAGCACGCCGTCCTCGCCACCCACCGCGCCGCGGAAGCGATAAAAGGCGCGCTCGAACGGGAAGGCGACGGGACGAAGCCCGAATTCACCAGTCCGACCGTTGTCTACGACAGTCGCACGCTGACGCTGTTCGACGACCGGAGCATCAGTCTGACGACGACCGGTGACCGCGTCCGCTGTCGTCTCGTGTTCCCGGACCACGGCTACCAGTCGCAGTATCTGGACGACGACAGATGGGAACCAGCAAAGAGTACGCTCCACTACCGGGACGGGGAGTTCCATCTTCATCTCGGATTCCGACGGCCTCGACCGGACGTGGAACTGCCGACCGAAGACGCCACCGTCCTCGGCGTCTCGCTCGGCATCGAAAACCTCGCCGTGACGAGTACGGCCCGCTTTTTCTCCGGCGCGGAACTCACGCACCGGCACGCCGAGTTCACCGACCTGCGCGAGGACCTCCGGGAGACGAACACGCGAAGCGCGCGGCGAACGCTCAGGCAGGCCGACGAACGCATGGGGAACTTCACCCGTAACACCTTGCACGAAATCGCGGGCGAAATCATTTCGGAGGCCGAAACACACGGCTGTTCGGTAATCGCGTTCGGAGAACTCGAAGGCGTACGGGAGATGCTCGAACGGGCGACCCCGTTCCACGGACGGACGTTCGAGCGCCTGTTCGAGTTCGTCGCCTATCGCTCCGCGGAGCGGGACATCACGGTGGTACAGGTAAATCCGGAGTACACGAGCCAGCGCTGTACGTCCTGTGGCTTCACGCATCCGCAGAACCGCGACGTGGAGGCCAATCAGTTCGAGTGCTTGAAGTGCGGCAACGAAGCCAACGACGACTACAACGCGGCGAAGAACATCGGCTTCCGGTGTATCCGGCGGGGACCGCTCTCCTCGCGCGGAGTCGGTGCGAAATACTGTGCGCTCGGGTCCGGACGGGTGACGCCCGACGGGGAGTTCATCCCGAACGAGGACCTCGAAGCAGTGCAAAAACCTTAGCCCACCGCCTTCGAATGGGCGGACATGTCCGAACCAATCGTGCGGGACGCGGATGACATCGAATACGAGGCCGTCGGGGCCGCCGACGGCATGGCGAAGGGCGTTCTCATCGGCGACGAACAGGACGCACCGAACTTTGCCATCCGCCGGTTCACGCTCGAACCGGGCGCAACGGTACCGGAACACACGAACGAGGTCGAACACGAGCAGTACGTGCTCGAAGGCGAGTACGTCGTCGGCATCGGCGACGAGGAGTACGAAGTCAGCGCGGGCGATTCACTGTTGATTCCGGCGGGAGCGGTTCACTGGTATCGAAACGAGGGAGAAAAATCGAGTGCGTTCCTCTGTGCGGTGCCGAACGGGGACGACGAGATTCAACTCGTCTAGCGGCACTCGGAGAGCGAGACCACGGAGTCGATGGAGGAGGAAACCCACGCCGCTTCCTTCCGGGTATCGGAGATTCGAACGAGCGGTCGCTCCCGGTCGGTACCGTCCTCTATTTCGAGGATAACGTCGTCGTCGAAGCGCCGTGGAAGGTCTTCTTCTTGCGTGCCTTTCATTATGCCACCGTGATGCGCGACCGTGCGCTGTCCAGCGCTAACGGGTGAACCGGCTTTGTTATGAACCGGTTGCAAAGCGGTATTGGCAGAATAACGGTCGGTCGAAGTGGTTAGGCCTGTATTTCCACCGTTCAACGGCGGCTTTCTTCGGACGATGATACGGACTGGCACGGGCGTAAAACGGTGATTCGCGGCCGTCCCCTTCGAATCGCTGAAATAGCTCCGGTGTGTAGCGTGTCCCGTGTCGAAGCAGGCCCAGCAGGTGGAGACGCTCTTCTGCCACGAAACGGACAGGGGCTATCAGGTGGCGGCCCAGCGTGGCGGTGAGCGGCTGTTCCGCTCCATCCTCGAACTGAAGGAGACGGACGCCGGACCGCGGCCCGGTCGGTTTCTGTTGAAGGACGGGTCGAGCGAGAAACCGAAGAGTCCCGACGAGTTCGTCCAGCTCGCACGGAACGCGAACCGGATTCGAATCTCGCAGCAGACCGCTCCCGATGCGCGCGAAGAGCTGAAAGAGATGCTCGACGGCTACCAACTCGACGCGAAAACGGTGCGGACGTGTCGGTTGTGCGCCAACAAAGGTCGGTACTCGCCCATCAACGGCGACACGGCCATCGATACGGGCGACGAGTACATCTGTCCCGACTGTGCAACGCGGGAGTTGGAGCGGGAACTCTCGTTCAGGGGCAACCTGACGAGCGCCGCTCAGGACCGACTCGAAGACCTCCTGCTGGAAGTACAGGATTTGGAGCGAATCACCAACCTGCTCAAAGGACGACTCGACCCTGACCTGACGAAGTTCGACGAAATCAGCGCGAACGTGGAAGACATCGAGATGGAGCGGGTCGATTCGCTCGACCTCCATCCCGGAATCCAGAACCTGCTGGAATCGCGGTTCGATACCCTGCTACCCGTCCAGAGCCTCGCGGTGCAAAACGGCCTCCTCGACGGCGACGACCAACTCGTCGTCAGCGCGACGGCGACGGGGAAGACGCTCGTCGGCGAGATGACGGGGCTGGACCGCATGCTGAACGGAAAGGGGAAGATGCTCTTTCTCGTTCCCCTCGTGGCGCTGGCGAACCAGAAACACGAGGATTTCGAGGAGGAGTACGGTGACGTGGCGAACGTTACCATCCGCGTCGGAGCGAGTCGGGTGCGCGACGACGGCAACCGGTTCGACCCGAACGCGGACATCATCGTCGGGACCTACGAAGGAATCGACCACGCGCTCCGAACGGGACGCGATTTGGGCGATATCGGAACCGTGGTCATCGACGAGGTGCACACGCTACAGGAACAGGAGCGCGGCCACCGCCTCGACGGCCTCATCTCGCGGCTGAAATACTACTGCGAGGAACGGGCCAAGCGGCGGGACAACTACGGCGGCGCGCAGTGGGTGTACCTCTCCGCGACGGTCGGGAACCCGAAGGATTTGGCCAAATCGCTGGAGGCGAACCTCGTGGAGTTCGAGGAGCGACCGGTCGCCTTGGAACGCCACGTGACCTTCGCCGAGGGGCACGAAAAGCCCGTGACGGAGAACAAACTGGTAAAGCGCGAGTTCGACCGCGAGTCCTCGAAGGGATATCACGGCCAGACCATCATCTTCACCAACTCGCGGCGGCGCTGTCACGAGATTTCCAGAAAACTGGAGTACAACTCCGCGCCGTACCACGCCGGATTGGACTACGGACGGCGAAAGAAAGTCGAGCGCATGTTCGCCGAGCAGGACCTCGCGGCGGTCGTCACGACGGCCGCGCTCGCCGCCGGTGTCGACTTCCCGGCCTCGCAGGTCATCTTCGACTCGCTGGCGATGGGCATCGAGTGGCTGACGGTACAGGAGTTCCACCAGATGCTCGGCCGCGCGGGTCGCCCGGACTACCACGACCGCGGGAAGGTGTACGTCCTCGTCGAACCCGACGGGAGCTATCACAACAGCATGGAGATGTCGGAAGACGAGGTGGCGTTCAAGCTCCTCAAAGGCGAGATGGAGGACGTTCGGACCCTCTACGACGAGAGCGCGGCCATCGAGGAGACCTTGGCGAACATCACGGTCGGCGGGAAAGCCGCAAAGCGCCTGAACGACCGGATGATAGGCGACGTGCCGACGAAACACGCGCTCGGAAAACTGCTCGAATACGACTTCATCCACGGGTTCTCGCCGACGCACCTCGGACGCGTCGTCACGAGTCACTTCCTCGCGCCGGACGAAGCCTTCCAGATTCTGGACGGCATCCGGAAGGAGAAGGAACCGTTCGAAATCGTCGCCGACCTCGAACTGTTCGGCGAGGACGAGTGACACGGGCGACGGCCAAACGAAACGTTTTACAGGGGGAGCGCGCTACTGAAAGGTACGGGATCGTGGGGTAGCTTGGTATCCTTTCGGCCTTGGGTGCCGATAACCCTGGTTCAAATCCGGGCGATCCCATAGATTTTGCGACGAACATCCTCGTGAGTCGCAAATCTGTTTTGAGCCCGATTTGAAATAGACGAGACGCAGCGCTGAACGAAGTGAAGCAACCGTCTCGGCGTGGTTCAAATCCGGGCGATCCCATTTTGGAGTATCAATCCACGAGCGACGCGTTAGCGGCGCGAGTGAACGCGATACTCCAAAACGGATTTATGAGGATTTGAACCCTGTAAGTCACAGCCCGCGCAACGAAGTGAGCAGGAATGTCTTGCTTCGGTTCAAATCCGAGCGATCCCATTCTTGGACGACTACACCGTGAGCGGCGCGTCAGCGACGCGAACGACAACCGTCGTCCAAGATGGATTTACGAGGATTTGAATCAGACGAGTCGCAGCGCTGAGCGAAGTGAAGCGACCGTCTCGGCGTGGTTCACAATCCGGGCGATCCCATTTAGAGTGTCAATCCACGGGTGTGAACAGAGATTGAAATAGGCAGTCGAAAAGAGAAATTCGAGAAACGCTACCGGTGGATGAGTTTTGTGACGAGTTTGCTGAAGGCCGACGAGTCCGTCATTTCTTCGATATCACTCTCGGTGACACGGTAGAGATCCTGTTTTTCCTCCAACGAATATTCAACCGTGGTACAGCCGTTATCTTTAGTATTGGAGTTTTGTTGTATATTGCTCATGTTGTGGCCACCTCAGCTGATTACGTCGCCAATGATACCCGCGTACTTCATTGCAAATGTTTGTGCTTGTCCCGTATCAAACTTTGTATTACTTATATTTTTTGGGCTGTCCAAATTTAGCACGCCAATAGGGGGTCTTGACTGGTCATTATCCGGGTAAATCGGGACACTTAATATGGAATTGACGTGGTCGGTTACCTCTCTTTGTGTTGAGCTGAGACTGTGGTCAGGCTTCTTCCTTTTCTCCGAATCATAGTATGTCGGATTGTTCTCTTTTAATGCTTGACCTGCACATCCAGTACTGGAAGCATATCTCTGCTCTAATTCGGCTTCAAAGTAATCTCCACACTGGCTCGCGAATGAAAGATATTTCTCCCTTGGAGGCAGATTTTTCACCCATCTTTTATCTGCGATCATCACGTTTGCTCGAAGTTCACAATCGGTGACTTCGTCGGGATAATTAGCTACAATTTGCTCAAGTACAATCTCAAGAATTGAATTCTGAGTATCCTTTCGCAATCGTATTGTCTCTTGATATTGAGTTGTATAAGAAACGAAGGAGCTAGCTATAAACGCAACGACAATAGTGATTGCGCCAAAGATTAGAGTTGGATTTCTCATATATAAGGATACTAGGACAGCGAACGCTGTGACGCCTCCATCTAATATGACAGCCCATTTAGGAGGGATATAAGGAATCCAACGTGACACGCTACTCTATAGACTAGATTTTGGCATGAAAGACTTTCCGATAGTATCTCATTAGTCAGTAAATATTGAGATATCGTCAAATGAGTCTCCGAGGATTTGAACCTTGCAACGTCACAGCCCGCGAGCGTGTGCGAGAAAAAATCGAGGGAGAGGATTTATGCCGTACTTTCGCCGTTCGCAGCACCGTCATCCGACGAACCGGTATCGTCGGTGTCTCCCTTCATCATCGACTTTACTTTCCTTTTGACGACGAGATAGCCGCCGATGGCACCGATACCGAAGACGACGGCGCCGAGTTTGCCGAAGCGTCGGTAGCCGAACTTCGCGGCCTTTTTTCCGACGGTGAGTGGTCCGAGTGGTCCGAACATGCCTGTAGATGTTACGTTCACGGGGATGTGCGGAATGTGGTTGCATGTGCAAGGAGTATATTTTAGCGAACGAAAGAGTTGAGTGACAAGAGGAGAGGTCGCTGGCGATAGTTCGTCTCGCGCTCGAATCGGTCATACGGGGAAGTTCCCCCACACAAAATGACAGCTTTCTCACGATACTTTGCGAAACTTCTTACCTAATCGGGACCCAATGACCGATGAATGGCTCGCGCGGAAAACACGGAACTGATAGACAGGTTCGAACAGTTCTATCGGAACTACTACCGAGACGAAATCGGGGAACTCGCCCAGAACTACCCGAACGAAAAGCGGTCGCTGTACATCAATTGGAACGACCTGTATCAGTACGACGCGGACATCGCGGACGACTACCTCGCGCAACCGCAGCAGCTACAGGAGTACGCCGAAGAGGCACTCCGCTTGTACGACCTCCCCGTGGACGTGAGCCTCGGGCAGGCACACGTCCGCCTACAGAACCTGCCGGAACACACGGATATCCGCGCGATTCGTGCCCGGCACGTCAACACGCTGGTGAGCGTACAGGGTATCGTCCGCAAGGCGACCGGAGTGCGGCCGAAGATTCAGGAGGCGGCGTTCGAATGCCAGCGCTGTGGAACGCTGACGTACATCCCGCAGACAGGTGGGGACTTTCAGGAACCTCACGAGTGCCAAGGTTGTGAGCGACAGGGACCGTTCCGCATCAACTTCGACCAGTCCGAGTTCATCGACTCGCAGAAGCTCCGCATACAGGAGAGTCCCGAGGGGCTTCGCGGCGGCGAGACGCCAGAGAGTATCGACGTACACATCGAGGACGACATCACCGGCCACGTCTCGCCCGGCGACCACGTGACCGTGACGGGCGTTCTCCACCTCGAACAGCAGGGAAGCGGACAGGAGAAATCCGCGGTCTTCGACGTATACATGGACGGGGTGTCCGTGGAAATCGAGGACGAGGAGTTCGAGGACATGGACATCACCGACGAGGACAAACAGGAAATCATCGAACTCTCGAACGAGGGGGACATCTACGAGCAGATGGTCGAATCCATCGCGCCGGCCATCTACGGCTACGAGCAGGAGAAGCTGGCGATGATACTCCAGTTGTTCTCCGGTGTGACCAAACACCTCCCCGACGGGTCGCGGATTCGTGGCGACCTTCACATGCTCCTCATCGGTGATCCGGGGACGGGAAAAAGTCAAATGTTGTCATATATCCAACATATTGCGCCGCGTTCCGTCTACACCTCCGGAAAGGGTTCCAGTTCGGCGGGTCTGACGGCCGCGGCGGTCCGCGACGACTTCGGTGACGGTCAGCAGTGGACGCTGGAGGCGGGGGCGTTGGTGCTCGCGGACAAAGGCATCGCGGCGGTGGACGAACTGGACAAGATGAGTCCGGAGGACCGTTCGGCCATGCACGAGGGACTGGAACAGCAGAAGATCAGCGTGAGTAAAGCGGGGATCAACGCGACGCTAAAGTCCCGCTGTTCGCTCCTCGGCGCGGCGAACCCGAAGTACGGCCGGTTCGACCAGTACGAATCTATCGCCGAGCAGATCAACCTCGAACCCGCGCTCATCTCCCGGTTCGACCTCATCTTCACGGTGACGGACAAACCGGACCCCGATCACGACTCGCGACTGGCAGAGCACATCCTCCAGACCAACTTCGCGGGTGAGTTGAACACACAGCGAACCGAAATCAACGCGCCGAACATCACGGAGGACCAGGTCAACAGTCAGACCGAAGAGGTGGCACCGGCAATCGACGCGGAACTCCTGCGGAAGTACATCGCCTACGCGAAATCGAACGTCTATCCGACGATGACGTCGGAAGCCCGCCAGGAGATTCGTGATTTCTACGTCAATTTGCGTTCGAAGGGAATGGACGAAGACGCACCGGTTCCGGTGACCGCCCGTAAGTTGGAGGCGCTCGTCCGCCTCGCCGAAGCGAGCGCTCGCGTTCGGCTTTCGGACACGGTCGAACAGGAGGATGCCGACCGCGTCATCGAAATCGCACGGTCCTGCATGCAGGACATCGGTGTGGACCCCGAAACGGGACAGTTCGACGCGGACGTAGTGGAGACGGGAACCTCCAGAACGCAGCGAGAACGTATCAAGGGTATCAAGCAACTCATCGGGGAAATCGAAGAGGAGTACGACGAGGGTGCCCCGGTCGATGTCGTCCTGGAACGAGCGGAGGAGACGGGGACGGACCCCTCGAAAGCCGAACACGAGATAGACAAGCTAAAACAGAAAGGAGAGGTGTACGAACCCTCGACCAACCACCTCAGAACGACCTAACGACCGGACATGGATCGTATTTCAGCGCTCAGGAACATCGAGGATGCACTCTCCGATTTCGAGTCGGGAGAGGAGGAGTTACGGGAGACACAGCGTCGGGTGGTGACCGTGTTACAGACATACGCGACCGATTTCGAAGCGGACGGGGAGGTAACAGCGTACAGAGCGACGGGGGACGAACGAGCGACGGGGATCGTCGTCGTCGCGGAGTCGGCGGCGGCGGCACGCCGGCGGGTCGTGAAGTTACTGGACGATGACACGGTAGAATTTCAAGTGGAGACCGCCAGTAAATGACTGTATTCGGGATATGGAAAACTAGATAAACGTGCCCTGAATATGGTAGAAGTGTAAAGCTTGCGTGTGCAGGTGTATCAAATGCGAGAGAACGGACAGGATCTTCGAGACTTATCGAGCCCATAATAATGCAGATGGCAGGATGATACACGAGAAATGGTACGGGATGGACGACGCATGGAGCATGCACGACGCCGAGGAACATCGGATATGAGCGGTTTTTCTGCGACTCTTGGCGATGAATCTAGTGTTCTCGTTCTCGCTCCTTCGATGAGTTCGGAAACCGATGAGGCATGCGTGGATATGTTGACAACGTCGCCACCATCCGAGGAAAACGTCCTCTGGGTGACGTTCACCCGTTCGCCGGACGCGTGTATCCAAGATTGGCTCGCACACGCAGGCGAACGACCAGCAAACTTGCGATTTATCAGTGTCGGGGAGACGCTTCGGTCGGTGGCAACGTCCGCACCGATGCAGGAGACGCCGACGAACGCCGTCATGGACACGCTCTCGAATCCCGGAGATTTGACCGGCATCGGAATCAAGATCAGCGAAGTGCTCCAGCAGTGGCATGGGAACGGCAACCGGACCGTCGCGTGTTTTCACTCGCTGACGGCACTTCTCCAGTATTCGGACGTACAGACCGTTTACAAGTTCCTTCACGTCCTCACCGGTCGCTTTACGACCGCCGATGTGACCGCTCACTTCCATCTCGACCCCGATGCACACGACTCACAGACCGTCAACACCCTCAAGACGTTGTTCGATGCCGTCGCCGAGTTCGATGGCGACGAGTGGAACGTTCGAACGCGGTAGTTAATTTTAAGATATATCAAATTCGAACCAACTGTAGTGCTGCTGATAATCACCTATTCCAGCGAGGCCCGGCAGACGCTTCGAAACATCTGCTCGGCACACGAGGAGTGCGTCGTACGGCGGTTCGGGCGGGCCGCCTTGTTGAAGTCGACCGAACTGGGTGCGTTTCTCGCGCTTCGTCTCTACGAGAAACACGGAGCGGACGTACAACTGGAACGGACGAAGCCGTTGAACGAGTTCCGTGACGTCCCGGAACGGATTCGAACGGCCGCGAAAGCGTACGAGAACCGCGAACAACCGAGTACACCCTATGACAAGTTCGCCGTCGGGACGGACCATCCGGCGCCGAATGCGATGCGAAACGCGGAATTATGAAGATCGAAATCGGAGGGCGAACGGTTCGAGGACGTGCAATCGACTTACGCGATGAGTCGATTTCCCTATCGAACGCGGTCACGGCGGTTCGCTCGGATACCGAATCGAACGCACTCATCGTCGACTGCCCCGAACCGGGCCCAGCACACGCGTACGTGGGATGCATCGAATCGGGAATGTCGATTCGTTTCCGTCCGGCAATGGCCGCCGCTGCTCGGTCGGTTGGGATGAACGCACCGCAAGACGAGGAGGTCGCCGAAATCGAGGCGACGTTGCGGTCGCTCGACGTCGGAGGGAGTTCGCTTCGCGCCGAACGCCGGCGCATCGCGGAAGTAGGTGGCTCGAAAGCCGAACATCGGGAACGCGTCGCGACGTTGCGTGGCCGAGTGCAGGCCCTTCGGGATTCGGATGGGAATCTCGAGGAGGCGGAGTCGAAGTTTCGGAACGCGACGCGGAAGTTGGCGGAGATAGAGACGGAACGAATTGCGGCGGAGCAGGCCCTCGAAGACGCACGAGAACGCCAGCGGTCGGTGAGGGACGACCGAGAGAGACGATTGCGTCTCCGGGACCGGAAATCGAATCTCGAACGTGCCGCCCGGGAGTATCTGGCCCGGCACGTTCACGCGGATTTCGTGTCGGCGATGGAAGCGATACCCGGAGGGAAACGAGAGCCGTGTCGAACGACGAAACGAAAGTCGTTCGAGGGGGAACCGGTGACCGCGGCGCTGGCAATCGCTCGCATCGCGCGGATTCGAGCGCCGGTCGTACTCGCGTGCGAGCGATTCGAATCGACACGAGCGGCCGCCGATTGCCTAAACGCGCCCGTACTACAGGTTTAAGGCCGAAAACGAATCCAATTCGGGGCATGGTGACACTACATTGGACGACGGAGGAGCGGGCGGGTAGCGTCGAAACCGTCGCGCTGGTCGCGCTGGTGGTCGAGAACTCCACGTCGACTCCCGTGAGGGTCCGTGTCGGAAATCGTCTCGACGGCGAACTCCGGCCACCGCGCGGGGGCGGCGTCCCAGAAGCCGGGTGGGACGAAGGCGTGATCGGCGGGGGCGAACGTCGGTCGCTCGGCTACGCGGTAGCGACAGACGGGAACCCGCGTTCGCCGCCCGCCGAAATCGTGTGGACGGAACGGGCACCGGAAACGGAGACGTCGACGACCGACGGGGGGCATTCGAGCGACGAATTCGGCATCGAACCGACGGCGTCGGATGTCGTTCGAACGTTGGGGGATGCCCGGCCGCCCGCGGATGCGATACCGACATCGATCCGGACGAACCTTCCCGACGCGGTCGAATCGTGGTTCTCCGCCGTCGAAGCACGAATCGAACGATACGAAGCGAGAGACGACGAAATGGGGAAACGAACGATAGCCGAACAAACCGAAGAACAGGAGCTACGGCGACAAATCGCGACGGACGAATGCACTCTCGATTCGGTTTCGAGGCGGGCGGGCGTGCTAGGTGATCGGATCGAGGCGATATCGGGGCCGGAGTCGGTCGGAGGAGCGAGATGAACGTCGCGGTTACCGGCGGAAAAGGGGGCGTCGGAAAATCGACCGTGGCGCTCAACCTCGGGGCTGAACTCGGCGGCGTCGTGGTGGACGCCGACCTCGCGATGGCGGATCTGCCGACGGCACGCGGCCCGGATTTACACGACGTGCTGGCGGGGCGCGCGGACCCGCTCGAAGCCGTGTCGAACGTCGGCGACGTTCTGCTGCTTCCGTGTGGTCGAACGTTGGCGGGGGCACGTTCGTGTGACGTCACCGAGTTCGTCGATGCGATAGCACGGGTGGCCTCGGAGTACGACCACGTCATCATCGACTGCCCGGCGGGGATGTCGGCGGACGCGGGACTGCCGCTGGTCGCGGCGGATGGCTACGTTCTCGTGACGATTCCACGGCCGTTCGCGCTCGCCGACGCGGTTCGGACGAAAGCGCTCGCACGGCGACTCGACGCCGGATTGTGTCGCGTCGTGCTGAACCGGGTGCGCGAAGACCCACCAATCGAAACCGTCGAGAAACGGCTCGGTGCCCCGGTGACGACGGTGCCCGAATCGAGAACGGTTGCGGAGGCACAGCGAAACGGACGTCCAGTAGCGACTGCGGCGCCGGAGAGCGAGGCGAGAGAACGGTTTTCGGAACTCGGACGGGCGGTTTACTCCTGCAGGTCGTGATACGTCGAGCGGAGCGTCACAGGGGTCACGTCGGCGACGTCGGCGGCAGCGCGTTGGGTGATACGCTCGTCACAATCGCGGGCGGCGGCGTACAAGCAGGCGGCGGCGATTCCGCTCGGATTGCGTCCGCTGATGATGTTTCGCTCCTCCGCACGTGCGACGAACGACCGGGCACGTCGTTCGGCCTCCATCGAGAGGTCGAGCCTGCTGGCGAATCGCGGAAGGTACTCGCGCGGGTCGATGGGGCCGACAGGAAGACCGAGTTCGCGGTTCATCGCGTCGTAGGCGGCCGTGAGTTCGGCCCGTTCGGCGCGGGCGCGCTCGACGATTTCGTCGAGCGTTCGGGAGACGGCGGACGTTCGACAGGTTGCATACACCGCTGCCGAGGCGAACCCCTCTATCGAACGCCCGCGAAGCAGGTCCTCCGACTGTGCTGATTCGAAGAGCACGCAGGCGCGGTCACGGACGTTTTCGGGCAACTGGAGCGCACCGACGAGACGGCGTATTTCGGTGAAGCCGTACACGCGATTTCGTTCCGCTTTGGACGAGATGCGGGCGCGGTTGTGCTGGCGGCGCATCCGCATCACGCGGCGACGTTTCCGACCGGTGAGTCGAACGGTGCTGTTCTTGTAGCCGATTTCGGTCGTCAGTCCGCGGTCGTGGCGCGAGCGAGTCAACGGGGCACCGGTCCGTTTGCGTTCCGTTTCGTCGTCGCGAAACGACCGCCACTCCGGACCGCGGTCCAAACCGTCCTCGGCGATGACGAGGCCACATTCGGTACACACCGCTTCCGCACCGTCCGTACGGACGCGGCTCTGACATTCGGGGCACGTTTCGGGTAGGGGTTGTGTCGTACTCATCACAGTTGAAACTTCGTCCGATATGGTATTTAAACGAGCGTAGAAATCGGGAAATCAACCGGAGTTCCGGGGAGAGAACGTACCGGTAATCGGTACGTTCCGGGAGCTGATTACCAATTCTGATACTTGTCAGCAAGTTTAAAGTCGGCGGGAGAAGGAGGAGTATACATGGCGTTGTCGGATATTGCTGCCGGGTTGGAGGTGACAGTCGAGCAGAAGAACTACGGTGTCGCGACCGTGGACGACACCGGAGGAGACCTTCACGAACGGCTCGCACCGTTCGAGGGGGCGTTGCCGTGCGAGTCGGACGCCGCGGTGACGATAGTCGAGTCACACGCATCCGGGGTGGCGGTCGATGAAACCGCCCGACGAGCGGGTGTCGCACCAATGACTGCCGCGAAGACGCTCCACCTGCTCGGTGCGAGCGGTATTTCTCCACTTTCTGCCATCGGCCACGAACTCATCGAGGACTGGCTTTCCGCGAACATCTCGCGATCCGAAGCGTTCGCGCTGTCCGGCGCGAGCGAGACCGAATTCGCGCTGGCGACGTTTATCGAAACCCACGACCCGCTGGACGGCGCGGCCGAAGTGCTGGAAGGCGCGTTGGCTTTGGACGGGGACGCCGCCGTCCAAAAGCGGAATGCGTTGGCGGAGACGATGAGCGGTGTCGGCGATCTCCTGTAGCCAACAGGTACACACGGCGGGAGGAACTAGTTACGAAGCGACTTCGGTAGATAGTTTTGGGGAAGATACTCGTTCGGATCGATGTCCGCGAACCGTCCTTCGGGGAATTCGACGTCGAGGGAAACGTCGAAGGTGGCTTCGACGGCGGCGACGATTGCGGGTGAGAACGACGTGTCGAGTTCGGGGACGCTTGCTGGTACGCTCTCGGCAGCGGTTTCGCCGCTCGTCGGAATCCCTATCGCCTCCCCCAACGGGTGTCCCTCGTCGGCGCGATTGGCGAGGACGACGTCCACGTTCGTTCCGAGGTCGGCGAGACGACCACGCATTCCCTGCACGGCATCGGTTCCGTGTCGAGAGGCGGGTGCCACCACCGCCACCGACTCGACGGCGGTGACGGCCGCGACGGCTTGATTCGCCGCGACCGGCGGCGTGTCGACGACGACGTGGTCGAATTCGGTCGCTGCGCGTTCGACGAGCGATTCGAACGCTTCGGCGGCACCCGCGGTCTTCGCACGTGCGAACCGTTCGAAGGGTGCGTATGCGGGACAGAGAGCGAGTCGTCCGGCGGTTTCGACCGAATGGTGGAAGAGCGCGTCGTCGAAGTCGCCGTCCTCGGTGAGCAGTGCTGTGATGTCGGTGTCGATGCGGCCCGAAACGTGACGCGCTAGCCCCTGCGTGGCGAAGGCGGCGTCCAAAATCACCACGTCGCGTCCGACGTGAGAGAGCATGGCGGCGGTTTCGACGCAGAGGCGCGTCGTTCCGGCCCTGCCGGTCGCAGCGACGAATGCGGTAGTTCGGTTCACGTGTATGGATAAAAATAGATTCGTCCTGATATAAAAATATACAGTTACTGCCCCTCTCGAATCGCGTCCGCGATCGCGTCGAGTTCCTCGTCCGAGAGGTCGGGGCGAGTCCCAGCGATGGCGTGGATCGGGTTGCCGCCGTCCCCGTCGAAGCGGGGAATGATGTGGCCGTGAACGTGCGGGACTTCCTGTCCCGCCGCCTCGCCGTTGTTGAACGCGACGTTGCTGGCGTCCGCGTCCACCGCGGCCTCGACGGCGGGCGTGAGGTCGTGCAGGACGGAGAACAGGTCGTTGGCCGTGTCCTTCGGTACGTCCCCGAGCGTCTCGTGGTGGTCCTTCGAGATCACCAACGTGTGACCCGGCGCGAGCGGATTCACGTCGAGGAATGCGAGGACGCTCTCGTCCTCGTAGACGGTCTTGCTCGGGATCTCTCCGGCGACGATCTGACAGAAGATGCAGTCGTTCGGCATGGTCGTGTAATCGTGGGTCACCCAGATGAAAGTTGAGGGTCCCGCGGGAGTCTCCGGATTGCGTGGTCGTTTCGGACTCCTCCGTCCACCGATCGGTCAGTCGCGCAGTTGGAGGAGTTGCTGTCGGCGCGACTCGATGTCGAAGTCCGGGTGAATTTCGGGGTCGTCCGCCAACCGGTCAAGGACGAGGAGGGGGTCGGCACCGGCCGCTTCGACGCGGTCGAACAGCGCGTCGATGTGCTGACGGTTGAGCGCGAGCGAGGAGAGGAGGGCGGTGGCGAGGACCATCGCGGCGGCGGAGTCGCCGTGGTCCGGGAGCGCGTCGCTTATCGTGTCGAAGTTCGACGGTTCGGTGTCCGGGTTCGCCACCGGTTCGAAGGCCAGACAACGCGTGCAGAGGAGAACGAATGGGGGTTCGTTCGGCAGGTCCACACGGAGTTCGGACGGGACGGCGAACGGCGACCGTTCGCCGCCACATTCGGGACATTCCATACGTAATAGAGCGGCGCAAACCTCAAAAGAATGGTAGACTTTCGTCGCGGTGGCGACGGGAATCAGGTCGGTGGTGGCGTCTCCGCCGGGTCGTCCGCCTCGTCGGTGACGTTGATGGGAATCCCTTCCTGATTGCTTTCCCCGAACCCGGCGCTGAGGATGCGAGTCAGGGCGTCTTCGACGCTCTCGTCCGTTTCGGTTATGTCGTCGGGTTCGACCTCGATGACGAACCCGGTGGTGATGTTCGGTGCGGTCGGTAAAAAGAGGAGTTCGCGGCCGTCGTCCGCCTGCTTCCCGGTTTTGAACGCGGTCATTCTGAGGCCGTTCCACGTCTCGATTTTGACGGGTTTCTGAAGTTGATTGGTGTCGGAGAGTGCGGTTTCCGCGGCCATTTTCGATGCGTTGTAGATGATTCGAAGACCGGGAAGTCGATTCATCGTTCCGTCGATCGCGTTTTCGACGACGCTCCCGAGCGTCGTTCGCATGAGGTAACCGATGCTGAAGACGAGCGCCGTGAAGACGGCGAGGACGATGCCGACGCGGATGAGGTCGCCGGGAATCGTGATCAATCCGCCCAACAGCTTCAAGGGCTGTAGTTTCTCCAAGAAGGGTAAGCCGGCTATCTTGAGAAACAACCACGCGATGATGTACGCAGTAACCAACAGGGGGGCTAAAACGATGAGACCGCTTCCGGCATCGCGTTTCCACGAAGACATTTAGGTGTAGCGTCTGGTTGCAGGAATATAAACTAGTTGCAACGTTTTCGGTTATCTGCCGAGAACCGCGCGGGCCGCGAACAGAAGATTCTCCTTGCGCTCCATTACGCGACGGTAGAAATACGACATCCATTTGCCACCGTAGGGGACGTACTGCCAGACTTCGTACTCTTTCGCCAGTTCGACCTGTGCGTCCTCGCGCACGCCCATCAGCATCTGGATTTCGAAGTCCGTACCGTACTCGTCGTGGAGTTCCCGTGCGTACTCTATCATCGCCGGGTCGTGGCTCCCCACCGCGATACCGCCGTCGAACTCCTGAAACATGAATTCGAGATAATCGCGGTAGGCCGCGTTGACGCGGTCTTTTTCCTTGTACGCGAGTTCGGCGGGTTCGTCGTAGGCCCCCTTTACCAGTCGGACCTTCCCGGGAAGGTCGGCGAGTCGTTCGAGGTCGTCCTCGGTGCGCTTGAGGTTCGCTTGGATACAGACACCGACGTTGCCGTCGTGTTCGACGGCCAGTTGTTCGAACACGTCGAGAGTCGCGTCGGTCGTCGTGTGGTCCTCCATGTCGATCCAGACGAAGGTGTCGTCGGTCGCGTCCGCGATTCGCTCCATGTTCTCGCGGAAGACGTTCGTCCCCACGTCCAAGCCGACCTGCGAGGGTTTAACCGAGACGCACGCCGAGAGGTCGGAGCGCTCTATGTCTTCGAGCAGGCGCAGGTACACCTCCGCGTCCTCGTCCGCCGGTCCCCGCTCGTGGTAGTGTTCGCCGAGGAGGTTGAGAATGACGTTGACGTTTCGTTGGTTCAGGTCCCGCGTGTATTCGAGCGCCTCCGCCGGGGTTTCGCCCGCGACGAACCGACCGGCAATCGGGGGTATCATGCGTCTTCTTTCACACCGCTTCGTCTTATGATTGTATATTACACCCGTGAGGGCCATCGGCATATATTCGGGGCCATACCGCTGGGTCTTAAGACCAGGAGGGTATCTGTGTCGATATGGATCTTCTCGGCGCGGACGTGTTCGAAACCGTGGCCGTCGCGGTGTGGGCGATGTTGCCCGCGTACGTCCCGAACAATTTCGCGGTGCTCGCGGGGGGCGGTGCGCCGATAGACGGCGGGCGGACGTGGAACGGCAAGCGACTCCTCGGCGACGGAAAGACGTGGCGCGGGACGGCCGCCGGAATACTTGCCGGGGCGGTGCTGGCGCTGATACTGAACGCGATTCGTCCGTCAGCGGCCGCGTTTCTGGGCGTCATGCTCCCCGACCCGTTCCCGGCGGTCGTGATATTCACGCTCCCCGCGGGCGCGATGCTCGGCGATATGACCGCTTCCTTCCTGAAGCGGCGGACGGGCAGGGAGCGCGGCGCGGCGTTTCCGGGCATCGACCAACTCGATTTCGTCGTGATGTCGCTCCTGCTCACCCTGCTCGCCGCGCCGACGTGGACGCTCAAAACGTTCGACCCGCCCGTCATCGTCGTCGTTCTCGTGGCGACACCGCTCCTGCACATCGTGACGAACGTCATCGCGTACGCCGTCGGACTCAAGAACGAACCGTGGTGACGCCGACTGCGGTGACGCCGCCAAAGAACTACTTTTAACCCGCCTCGCCGCACGGACTCGCACATGGCGAATCAGGAACTCATCGAGGCCTTGCGCGCGGCGGACGCCGTCCAGTACGGCGAGTTCGAACTCTCCCACGGCGGGACGAGCGACTACTACGTCGACAAGTATCTGTTCGAAACGGACCCGCACTGTCTGTCGCTCATCGCCGAAGCGTTCGCGGAGCGACTCGACGGGACGAAGTTGGCGGGCGTGGCCCTCGGTGCGGTTCCGCTCGTCGCGGTGACGAGCGTCGAGACGGAGACGCCCTACGTCATCGCGCGGAAGAAACAGAAGGAGTACGGCACGGCGAACCTCATCGAGGGGCGACTCGACGACGGCGAGGAAGTGGTCGTCCTCGAAGACATCGTGACGACGGGGCAGAGCGCGGTCGACGCGGTGGAAGCCCTCCGCGACGCGGGCGCGGAAGTGAACGAAATCCTCGTCGTCGTGGACCGGGAGGAAGGCGGCCGCGAGAACCTGGCCGACGCCGACGTCGAGATGGAGGCGCTGCTTTCGGCTACCGACCTCCTCGCCGAAAACGACGCCGACGAATGATTGTTGCAGGGTTCGTTCGGGGCCCTATTTGAACTGCTTTCGTGTTGTGCCAGCCGATTTTTTAGGACGATGGCCGATGAAATACCATGTCACTGCGAAGCCACGCGAGCGTCTCGCTCATCATCTCGGGAATCGTCTCGTTTCTCATCGGCGTCGCGCCCGGAAGTTCGACCCTCTGGGGTGTGGGCCTCGTCGGAGCGGGTCTCGTCGTCGGACTGCTTCGAATCCTTATCTAACGGGAGTCGTCAGGCCGTTCGGAACGCCCGGTCGCCGGCGTCGCCCAGTCCGGGGACGATGAAGCCGTCGTCGTTCAGGTGGTCGTCGATGCTGACCGTCAGCAGGTCGGCTTCGGGGAACTGCTCGTGGACGTGAAGCAGGCCGTCGGGGGCGCTGACGGCCGAGAGGACGAAGAAGTTCTCCGGGTTCGGTTGCTCGTTGAGCACTTCGTCGAGGACCGCACACATCGTGCTCCCCGTTGCGAGCATCGGATCCGCGACGATGACGGTGTCATCCTCCTTGATTTCGGGGAGTTTGACGTAGTCGATGGTGATGGGGAACTCGCCGTTCTCGTTCATTCCGGCTTCCTCGTCGCGGCCGGCGCTGATGACGCCCTGTTTGGCGCGGGGGAACGCCTTCAGCAGGCCTTCGACGAACGGCGTCGCGGCGCGGAGGACGTTGATAATGACCACGTCGTCCAGTCCTTTGACGCGCTCACCGGTCGTCTCGGTCAGCGGCGTGTCGATGGAGACGTACTCGGTGTCCATCGCGCCGTCGATGATTTCGTAGCCGCAGATGCGGCCGAGTTTCACGAGGCCCTTGCGGAAACCGACTTGCTCCGTGTTCTCGTCCCGAATCTTCGAGAGGGTATCCTTCGCCATCGCGTGCGTGATGAGGTGGGCGTCACCTCGTTTCTCGATAGTCATATGCGACTCGTGCGTGGGAAAGGGCTATAAGCTAACGATACGAGCGAAGCCGCGGGACCGGGTGACAACCGTGGCGTGGTAGCGGAAGAGGGCTACTCACCGACGGTCAACAGCCCCGTTTCGTCCTCGGGAAATGGGTTCTCGAACGCGTTCCACTCTTCTTCCATCTCCGCGTCCGTCAGCACGCAGTCGTCGAGGGAGGCGGTGATGGCCTCCTCGTCCACGTGGATTCCGATGAAGACGAGTCGCGTCCGTCGGTCGCCCCACTCCTCGTCCCAGTAGGACTCGGAGCGGTTGCTCCGATAGAGATCTTGGTCGATTTCGGGAAGGCTGGCGATCCACGGCCCCGCGACGTCCACGCGGGCGGCCGCCCCGGCCTGTCCGTACTCCAGTTTCACGTCATCCCGCCCGGCGACCCAGAACGTCCCCTTGGCGCGGACGATGCCGCTCGGGAGCGACTCGAAGAAGTCGTGGAGTCGGCCGGGGTGAAGGGGCCGCGTGGCGCGATACGAGACGGAAGAAATCCCGTAGGCCTCCTGCGGGTGACGGTGGTCGGATTCGTCGTGGTGATGCGGTTCGTCGTGGTCGTGGTCCATCGCCCGTTTCCATCCGGCGGAGTCGCTCACGTCGCCGAGATCGAACAGTCCGCGGTCGAGGATGTGGTCGGGGGAGATCCGTCCGTGTTCGGTTCGAATCAGTTCGGCACGTGGTTGCAGTGCGCGCAGGGTGGCCTCGATTTCGTCCAGTCGGTCCGCGTCCACGACGTCGCACTTGTTGAGCAACAGAACATCGCAGAACTCGATCTGTTCGATGACGAGGTCCGAGAGGGGGCGCGTGTCGCCGTCCTCGGTTTCCGTGCGCTCGACCGGCGCGCCGTCCGCGAAGAACTCGTCGAACTGCCGCGCGCTGACGACGGTGACGGTCGTATCGACGTCGTATCGCGCGGCGACGCGGGATTCGGTCGTGAACAGGCGGGCGATGGGCGCGGGTTCGCTGATGCCCGAGGACTCCACGACGAGCGTGTCGAAGTCCCACTCGCGCGCGAGGCGGGTGACTTCGGTTCGCAAGTCGTCCTGCAGTTCACAGCAGATGCACCCGTTCGAGAGTTCCGCGACGCCCTCGTCGGCGACGAGTTCCGTCCCGCCCTGTAGCAGTTCGGCGTCGATGTTTATCTCGCCCATGTCGTTGACGAGTATCGCGATATCCCTGTCGTCGCTCTCACGAAGGAGGTGGTTGAGCGTCGTCGTCTTGCCCGCGCCGAGGTTGCCGCTCAGAATCGTGACCGGAATGGACCCCTGATTCATTCGTTATCGTGGCGCACGCGTCGCAGGATGTTAAGTGGCCGCAATCGCCGCACGAATGTACCGGCCTGCTTAAATAGCGAGAAGCGCACTGTGAGGGTATGTCTCTCGCGGACCGAATCGAGACGTTCCGCCGCTCCGTCGAGGAGTGGCTTCGCGGCCTCTATCACGGGATGATTTCGCATCCGGCGTACGAACTGATAGAGAAGGAAGCCGAGGATTTGGAGGACGAGTTCATGCTCGCGTGCTTCCCCGACGTGTTCGGGGTGCCGAGTCCCGTTTCGTACTACACCGCCGAACTGCTCCCGTACCTGACAGACGAGTTCGAGGCGTGGGAGCGTCGGATGTGGGACCGCGAATCACTCGTCGAACGGAAGGGCCAACAGTATCACTTCTAACATGCGAAAGTTCGTGTTCTTCGGCGGGAAAGGCGGCGTGGGAAAGACGACGATTTCGAGCGCGTACAGCCTGAAATGTGCACGCGCCGGATTGAAAACGCTCGTCGTCTCGACCGACCCGGCACACAGCACGTCGGACGTGTTCGACCAGCAGTTCGACGACGACCCGCGTTCCGTGGACGGCATCGAGAACCTCTGGGCGATGGAAATCGACCCCGAGACGGAGGTCGAAAACCACCTGATGGAGATAAAACGCTCGTTGGGCGACCACGTCAGCGCGGGATTGGTGAACGCCATCGATCGACAGGTGGAGATGGCACACCAGACCCCCGGCGCGCACGAATCGGCGCTGTTCGACCGGTTCATCGACGTGATGCGGAGCTCGGACGAGTACGACCGGGTGGTCTTCGACACCTCTCCGACGGGCGGAACGCTCCGCCTCCTCTCGCTTCCCGAGTTCCTCGAAGGGTGGATAGACCGCTTGCTTCACAAGCGCAGGAAGAGCATCGATCTGTTCGAGAAGGCCGCAATCGGCGACCGGGAACCGCGTCGGGTGAGCGAGGGAGACCCCATCATCGCTCGACTGCAGGAGCGAAAGGAGATGTTCGAGTTCGCGGGCGAAGTCCTGCGAAACGACGCGGCGTTCTTCCTCGTTCTCAATCCCGACGAGTTGTCGATTCGGGAAACCGGCAGAGCGGTGGAGGAACTCACGGAATCCGGGTTGCCGGTGTCGGGACTCGTCATCAACAAAGTGACGCCGGAACCGGACGAAGAGGAGACCGGACGCGGAGCGACGTATCTCCGCGACCGCTGTCGAACCGAGCGCGACCGCATCGACCACATCCGCGAATCGTTCGACGAACCCGTGGTTGCCGTTATCGAATCACGCGTATCAGAAGTGAAAGGAACGCTGTTGGGGGAGGTTGCAGACGAGTTGAACATCGAAGTGAACCCAATGACACCAGAATAAGATATATTAATATTATCAAAGGTAATCGACTATTGTTTCGAAATCGTCGTTTTTAAGCATCCAATACCGACGAGAGTAAAGGAACACTTATTGTACACCATCGATGTATTTGCTACGAGGCATAATACCATGGCGACTGCAATCATATGGCTAGTGCTCGGGGTACTGGTACTTTTCAGCATAGGTTATTTGACCTACTCACGATACCTCGCACAGTTCGTAGAATTGGACGATAGCAACGAGACACCCGCTCATAAGTACGAGGACGGGCAGGAGTACGTTCCTGCGAAGAAGCCCGTTTTGCTTGGGCATCACTATTCCAGTATTGCAGGAGGTGCACCGATCGTCGGACCGATAACTGCGGGGGTGATTTGGGGATGGATTCCCGCGTTGTTGTGGATCGCAATCGGGAACCCGCTCCTCGGCGCGACGCACGACTTCATCGCGTTGTCGAGCAGTCTTCGCCACGAGGGGAAGTCCATCGGGTACATCATCGGGGAGTACGTCGGCGAGCGCGGCAAGAACATGTTGTTGTGGTTCGCGTTCCTGACCATCATCCTCGTCGTCGCCGTGTTCGCGTTCGTCGTCGGCGTCGTGTTCGAGGCGTACCCGAGCGCCGCGACGGCGAGCATCCTATACATCGCACTGGCCGTCGTGTTCGGGGTGTACCTGTATCAACTCAACCTGCCCTTTGGACCGGGAACCGTCGTCTTCGTCGGCGGCGTGTTCGCCAGCGTCTTCGTCGGACAGGCCTATCCGCTCGAACTCTCGGCGGAAATGTGGGTTCCCATCATTTTGGTCTACGCATTCATCGCGAGCGTGCTCCCCGTGTGGACGCTCCTGCAACCGCGTGACTACCTGTCGTCATTCCTGCTGTACGCGGGCGTCGGCGGCGCGCTGTTGGCGGTCATCGTCGGAACCATCGGTGGCTGGCTTAACATCGCGGCGATCACGCCGAGCCAACCGCTCACCGTCAATATCGACGGATATCACGGCTTCATGGGCATCACCGGCCAGCCCCTCTTTCCGCTGCTGTTTATCACCATTGCGTGCGGGACCATCAGCGGGTTCCACTCGCTCGTCTCCTCGGGGACGACGTCGAAACAGCTCAATCAGGAATCGGACGCACGAGTCATCGGCTACGGTGGCATGCTCGGTGAGGGACTGCTCGCGACACTCGCGCTCGCGACGGTCGCGCTCGTCGGAAAGGTCGTGGAGGGTGGCGGTGTCGGACAGGCGCTCCCCAACTTCGCGACCGGCGGCGGCATCATGCTCACGAGCTTCGGAATTCCGGCCGACTTCGGCGCGCCGTTCATGGCGCTCGTCATGGTGAGTTTCCTGCTCACCTCGACAGACACGGCGCTTCGTCTCGGTCGCTACATGTTCGAGGAAATCGTCGGCACACCGGAAACGGAAGTCGAAAGCGTGGCTTCGAACCGGTACTTCAACGCAGGACTGCAATGCGTCATCGCGTACGCGCTCGTCGCGTCCGGCACGTGGTCGGACCTCTGGCCGCTGTTCGGCGGCGCGAACCAACTGCTCGCGGCGCTGGCGCTGCTGACCGCGACGGTCTGGCTGGCGAACTGGAACAAGAGCAAACAACTCATCAGCACGGGCGTCCCGATGGCGCTGATGACGTTCGTCACAATACTCGGGTTGCTGTACCTCGCGCTCTACCAGAACGTGTGGGAGAAGTTCGTCAAGGGTGGAGATATGGCGCTCGGCAGCGCGCTGTCCGCGGGGGTACAGACGATAATCGCCTTGGTGCTCATCGGGCTCGCGCTCTCGCTGGTCCGCATCGGCTATGAAAACATCACGTCGGCACGAAACAAACCGGGCGGGCAGGCGGTTACGGACGGTGGCGAGTCGGACGACTAAGGCTTGAGTCGCCGCACGAACCGCCGAAGAAGTCCGGATTTTTCGGGAGTCAACGGATTCCAGAGAGCGAACGCTTTTCCGACGTCGGCGTTCGGACTGGCGACGAGCGTCTCCCGTTCGGGGGCGACGACGGCGAGGTTGATCTCGTACTGTCCGTTGAGACCGTATTTCAGAAGCGTCCGGTCGGTGAACTCGGAGACGAACGCCTCGACATCAGGGGAGACGTCGGGGGCGATGACGACGAAGGTGAACGTCGTTCCGAAGTGTTCCTCGTCGGCCTCTATCCAGTCGTCGGCGAGTTCGTGGCCGAGGTCGACGAGCGATTCGAGGTCGCTGACGCGGACCGAATCCGCGCGCCGGACGAACAGGTGTTCCTCGGCGCTGTGGTTGGCGTAGTTGATGGACCGGTGGAGGAACTGCTTTTGTGTCTCTATCAGCAGTCGTCCGTGGAGCGTGAACGCCTCGCCGTTGGTGGCGTACTCCTTTTCGAGGTCGTAGTTGACGAACAGGCGGTCGCTCACTCGGTCCACGTACTCGTCGTCCCAGTCCGGGACGGCGTCCGACGGGTCGTCCGAGTCCTGTGACTCGATACCGCTATCCATACTGGTTCGGTTGCGAGGGAGCGATAAATATCCGTTGTTGATACGTGAGTCGGTACCGAGACACATCATGATTTTATTACAAATGGTAGTGTGTGACATGTTGTGATGGATGCGGATCCACTCGGTCGAGCGATACTCGACTACCGACGAGGCGGACTGCGCGGCGACTGTCTGTACCGGGACGGGGTGGAAACGTGGGATGGACACATCTACGAGAACTATTTCAGACCGCGGGAGGAGTGGAGCGATAGCTGGAAATCGCTGCTCGATTCGCTCGACCACCCGGTCGCGGATATCGGCTGTGGGTCGGGACAGCACGCCGAATTCCTCCAAGAACGAGGCGAGGTGGTCGCAATCGACGTGAGTCCGGCGGCCGTCGAAGCCACCCGCGACCGGGGCGTCGAGGACGCTCGCGTGATGGACATGTTCGAGATGTCGTTTCCACCGAATCGATTCCGCTCCGTGCTCCTCAACGGAACCCAACTCGGTCTTTCCGGGTCGCTCGCCGGTGCACGACAGTTCCTCTCGGATCTCGCGCGGATTACCGACGAGCACGGCGTCGCAGTCGTGGACAACTACGACCCGACGAACCGCGGACCGGACGACATCTTCGGTTACCGTCCCGACCCTCGCACGGGAGTCGCCCACCGAACGTTCCATTTCGAATACGAACGGGATGGCGACCGAGAAGTCGGACGAACCCTTCACTTCGTCCTCTTTTCGCCCGAACGACTGCGCGACGTGACCGTCGGAACGCCGTGGCACGTCGCCGAGGTTCGACCGGGAGAGGGCTACTACAAAGCCGTTCTCGAAAAAGGGCAGTAGAAATCGGGAGAAGGGACCCGACTCCCGTGGGCGAGGTGAAGGTCCGCGGACCGAACGTCCGGAATATCAGGGGTAACACATAACACGGAGGGTTCCGTAGGCCGAACCATGGGTGGCAAACGAACGGAAGCGTGTGGTCGATGCGGTCTCTCGACCGTCGTCGACGCGACCGACGACGGTGAGGGACGCGACATCTACGGCGACGACCGAATCGAGGTTGACGAAGCGGAGATGAAAGCCGTGAGCGGGCACGTCGCACTCCTCGGTCAGGCGAAAGATCGCCTGAATGCCTTCGCGGAGCGTGTAACGTACGGAAACGTTCGAAGCGAATAATTCTATACTGGAGAACAGTGAACCCGGAGAAATGGCGCATGAGAGCCGCTATCACGCCGTTAGCGACAAAAGATAAAACCCTGTAGAACTTACAAGCGAGCAATCGAATGGAAGAGAGCATCTCTGGCTTCAAACTCCGAGGTAGCTGGGGGGATATCGTCGAACACGGCGAGCGAATCACGCAAGCCCTCCGCGAGGCGGACGCGTCGGGCGATGCGTTCACCGAATGGAACGAGTGGCGGCCGAAGGCCCACGAACGACTCGGCGAGGACGTGGCCGAGAAGACGGCCGAACAGGCCCACGTCAGCGAAGGGAAAGGCGAGCAAGCGGGCGAATCCCCCGACGACGACCTCCGAACGGCGGGAGAAAAACTGACCGAATCGTACGAGAAATTGGAAGATGACGACACCGAAGGTGCCGTAGACAGGTGGCAGGACTCGGTGAACTACGTCGCTCGGGCCGCCGATTCGGCGGGGAGAAAAGCCATCCGAAGGGTCGAGGACACGGTGTACCAGAAGGTAATGACGCAACTCGCGCCGTACTACTTCGACAACGAACTCGTCAGCGCGAACATCCAGCAGACGAGTCGGATGGAGGACGGAGAAGAGGGATTCATCTTCGAAGTAAACGTCAACGACGACGACCTGAAGGACTCGGTATCGGAATCGCTGACGTCCTACGAGGACGAAATCGACCGCTGGCACGTCGAAACCGAGAAGGAAACCGAGACGGTCGAAGCGGCGGAGGGCGTCGAACCGCCGAAGAAAAGCGGCGGACCGCGAGCCGACAGAACGTGATTGTTTGTTTGGATTTCGAGTCGGTACACTATTAGCGTGAGACGGTATAGCGGATAGATATGGCTGGAGGGTTACTGACGGTGGTTATCGCCGGGGTCGCGAGTCTGTTCATGGCGTGGGCCATCGGCGCGGGGTCGAGCGGTTCGACGCCGTTCGCCCCGGCGGTCGGTGCGAACGCACTTTCAGTGATGCGTGCGGGGTTTCTCGTTGGTATTCTCGGCTTCTTGGGGGCCACACTTCAGGGGGCGAACGTCTCGGAAGCGGTGGGTCGGGAGTTGATTCACGGCGTCCAACTATCGCCACTCGCCGCGACGACGGGGCTGCTCACGGCCGCGCTACTGGTCGCGATCGGCGTGTTCACCGGGTATCCCATCGCCACCGCGTTCACCGTGACGGGTGCAATCGTCGGCGTCGGGTTGGCACTCGGCGGAACTCCCGCGTGGCCGAAATACCAGCAGATCGTCAGCCTCTGGATACTCACCCCCTTCGTCGGGGGCGGAATCGCATACGCGACGGCACGGATACTCCGCCGAGAGGACGTGTCGGAGCAATCGTCGATTCCACTCCTCGGCGCGCTCGTCGGCATCATCATCGCCAACGTTGGCTTCGTCTTCCTCGGACCGCCCGGCGAAAGCGCGTCCATCGCACAGAGCGTCGCAAGTCACCTGTCACTCCCCGCCGTCGCCGGATTCGACCTCGGCGTCGTTCTCGCGTCGCTCGTCCTCGCCGGACTGGTCGGCTTCGCGCTCAGGCGCGAACTCGACGCGAACATGAATCGCGGTCAGCGTCGATTCCTGCTCGCGCTCGGCGGCCTCGTGGCGTTCTCCGCCGGCGGCAGTCAGGTCGGACTGGCGATCGGGCCGCTTCTCCCGCTGTTGGACCCGTACTCCATTCCCGTGGTGCCGGTCCTCGTCGGCGGCGGACTCGGCCTCCTCGCCGGGTCGTGGACGGGCGCACCGCGGATGATAAAGGCGCTCGCACAGGACTACTCCGCGCTCGGGCCGCGCCGGTCCATCGCCGCGCTCATCCCGGCGTTCGCCATCGCACAGAGCGCCGTCTTCTTCGGCATTCCCGTCTCGTTCAACGAGATCATCGTGAGCACGATTATCGGCAGCGGCTACGCCGCGAGCGGCGGCGGCGTCAGCGGGAAGAAAATGCTCTACACCGTCCTCGCGTGGATACTCTCGCTGGCGCTCGCGCTCGGCGTGGCCTACGGCGCGTTCAGCGCCGTCGAAGCCGTCTTCTGAGACACGCCGGAATCGGAATCACGCCACGACTTCGATGTCGGCCCGGCCGCTCGTCGCGCTTCGAAGTCGGTCACACAGCGCGTCGCTCTCCTCGACCGGAACGCGAACCGAAAAGTCGACGCGTTCCCCGTACTCGGCGTCGAACTCGACGCCTTCGCTCTCCAAAATCCCGCGGACGGTCCCTGAATCGTCGTACTCGACGGCGATGGCGAGGCGCTGATGTGGTCGTTCCTCGACGACACCGGCCTCGTCCACGGCTTCCGTAACCGCACGGGAGTACGCTCGAACCAGGCCGCCGACGCCGAGATTGGTTCCGCCGTAGTAGCGCGTGACGACGGCGATGACGTTCTCGACGTCGCGCTGCTGGAGGACGTTCAAGGCGGGTTTTCCCGCGCTGCTCGTCGGTTCGCCGTCGTCGCTCGACCACTCGCGGACGAAGCCAGCGACTTCGGCGCCCTCCTCGGTGGCGGCAGTTCGTCCATCTTGAACGCGGTAGGCGGGCACGTTGTGGGTCGCATCCGCGTGCAGATCCCGGACTTCTTCGATGAACGATTCGGCCGCTTCGACGCCGTCCACGGGCGCGACATAGCCGATGAACTCCGAACCGCGAACTTCGAACGCCGACTTCCCCCGACCGGCCACGGTTCGATACGTCGTGCCACCCATTGGTCGGGATTCGATGGGCAGCACCGAAAAGGCGTGGATTCGCCGCGACGGGAGAACGGGGAAAGCTCAGCTGATTTGGATGCGGTGGACGAACTCCAAGTTCTTCAGTTCGTTGAGGATGTCGCCCGGAATGTCCTCATCCGTAACGAGATAGAGGACCGGGTCGTCGGTGAATTCCGGGTCCTCACTGATGGTCTGTCGGATGGAGATGTCGTTGTCGGCGAGTAGCGACGTGACGGTCGCCACGATGCCCGGAACGTCGGCGTCGCGCACTTCGACGGTCAGGACGGACAGATCGAGAACGGGAGCCAAGTCCATCAGGCTCGGAATCGAGGAGATGTTCTGGAAGATGCGGCGCAACTCCTCGTCCTTCAGGATCGCGTCGGTGGTCGAATCGACTACCCGTCGGTCCACGCCGATTTCGCGTGCGATCTGCGTGTTGGGAATCTCGATACCGCCCGAAACAACGCGCCCCTCGTCGCTGACCGAAAACCCGCGTTCGAGCAGGAGTCTGATGACCTGTTGTTGGCTCGGACTACCCTCGAACTTCTGCATGATTCTGTCGAACATCCTTGTCGGATAGACGCACCCGACGGTTTAGTCCTGTTGGGGTTCGTCTCGGGACGAGAGGGTTCATCACGCCATTCGGCAACGCAAAACCATGGAACGACACGTCGTTTGGAAGCTGGTGTCGTCGAGACGGAACACCTTACGGTCGAGTTCGGAGAGGAACTCGACGCCGACGGAACGGTGGTCGGGACCGCTCGGTGCTAGGGAATACATCCGGAGTATTTTTGACACGAACGGAGTGACAACGGATATGAACGATGCCAATCGGTTTTCGGACGAGGTAGCGGCCTTTTACGACGCGTCTCACGAGTACGGTGATATCGGCGACGAATCGTTCTATCTCGAAGCGGCGATGGGTGCGGACGGGCCAGTGCTGGAAGGCGCGTGTGGCGCAGGACGGCTTTACCTCGAACTCCTCCGTCGAGGTGTCGATGCTGACGGATTCGACGTCTCACCCGCGATGCTGGACATTCTCCGCAAAAAGGCCGCTACCGAGGACATGGAACCGACGGTTTGGGAAGCCGACCTTCGGTCAATCGGCGCTGAGAGGATCTACTCGCTGGCAATAGTCCCCTACAACTCGTTCTGTAATCTTCGCGGAGTCGACGACCAACTCGCGGCGCTTGAAGCCCTTTACGGCGTCCTCAATTCCGGCGGCCGCCTCCTGTTCGACGTGTACGTTCCGCGGTACGACACTATCGCCGAATCGTTCGGCGAGTGGCAATCGGTCCGAGAAGTGGAGTACGAAGGGAGACAACTGAGAGGACGGTCCCGAGCAACCATCGAGGACCAAGTGAAGCAGACCTACCGTGCAGAACAGGAACTCGTAGACTCGGACGGTGACGTCCTGACCCGCGACGAGTTCGTCCTCTCACATCTCCCTCCACAACAGGTCGAGTTGCTCGCACGCCACTCCCCGTTCGACCGATGGTCGGTTTCGGGCGGGTTCGACGGGGAGTCGCTCACGGACGGGGACGGGGTTCAGGTCTGGGAACTGGTGAAATAGACCGAACGGGATTCGACGGGGGAGAACCGCTTTCGAGGGAGCGTAAATCGCGGGAACGACGGCGACATCGGTTCGATTCCCCGTCGAAGTTATAAACTCTCTTTCGTACTCGCCACGTCGCTCCGCCGCTCGTCGATCTGTGTCGCGTCGTCCATCGCTCGCGCCGTGGCCTTGAACAGCGCCTCGATTTCGTGGTGGGCGTTCTCGCCGACGACGCCCGCGTGAAGCGTCAACCCTGCGTTCATCGCCAGCGAGCGGAGGAAGTGTTTCGCCATGTGGCTGGTCATGTCGCCGACGCGCTCCTGTGAGAACTCGCCGTCGAACCGGAAGAGCGGACGGCCGCTCACGTCGACGACGATGTCGCCGACGGCCTCGTCCAGCGGGACCTTTCGGTCGGCGAATCGGTGAATTGCCCGGCGGTCGCCGAGGGCCTCGTCGAACGCCTCGCCGAGGGTGATGGCGACATCCTCGACGGTGTGATGGTCGTCGATGTGCAGGTCGCCGTCGGCGCGGACCGTCAGGTCGAACAGGCCGTGACGGGCGAAGCTGTCCAGCATGTGGTCGAAGAAGCCGATACCCGTCTCGACGGTGGACTCGCCGTCGCCGTCCACGTCGAGCGTCACCTCGATGGTCGTCTCCGCCGTCTCGCGAGTCACGGCGGCGGTTCGGTCGCTCATACCCAGTAGTTCGGGCGGAGATACAAGGTGGTTCCGTTCAAAGGGGATTTGTTCGAGATTCTCGACATATGTCTGACGCAGTTATATTTATCCCCCGCCCCAAAGAGAACATGTGTTGAAACGAGATATGCTCAGCGTCCTGCTGGTCGCCATCGGGGCTCTCCTCTGTGGGACGGTTCCGGGCTTGTTCATCGGTGCACCGATGGCTGCCTTCGGGGCCTACGTCATGGTGGAGCCACGACTCGGCGATTCGCCGGACGTCCTCAATCACATCGCCGGACAGACCCGCTAGTCGAGCGCGTCCGCCGCTTCGGCCAGAGTGAATGCGCCCTGATACAGCGCGCTGCCGATAACCACGGCGCTCGCACCCGCGTCACGGAGCGTTCGAACGTCCTCTACGGATGCGACCCCACCGCTCGCCACGACCGGAATTCCGACCGCCTCGGCGACCCGCCGAACGGGACCCGTCTGAACGCCCTCCATCCGACCTTCGACGTCAACATCGGTGAACAGGATAGCGCCAGCGCCGAGCTTCTCGTATCGCGTCGCGGCCTCCGCCGGATCGAGTCCCGTCGATTTCGTCCATCCCGAAACGAGGACTTCGCCGTCTTTTGCGTCAAGACTCACGATGACCGAACCGGGGTGCTCCTCGCTGATTTCCGCGACGATTTCCGGGTTCTCTATCGCGGCAGTGCCGAGTATGACGCGGTCCACCCCCAGCGAGAGGAGGTCGATTGCATCGTCAGCGGTTCGAATTCCGCCGCCGAGTTGGACATCGACATCGACCGCATCCAAAATCGCTTCGACGGTCGCGGCGTTTTTACGCTCGCCCTCGAACGCGCCGTCCAAATCGACGAGATGGAGCGTTTCCGCGCCGCCTTTGACCCACTTTTCCGCGGCATCGACCGGGTTGCCGTATGTCGTTTCCGTGCCTTTCTCGCCCTGAACGAGTTGGACGACTTCGCCGTCTTGCATATCCACCGCCGGGACGACTTCGAACGTCGGGAACATACCCTGCTTTAGACGGGGGAGTGTCTAAACCCAACGAGTCGGTACCGTTTAAGACGTTCAGACGAATGTATCCGTATGGTCGAAATTTTGCTCCTCGTCGGACTGGCGGTTGCAGCATTTGTTGGTTTCAATATCGGCGGTTCTTCGACCGGTGTCGCGTTCGGCCCCGCGGTGGGAAGTAAAACAGTCTCGAAGGGCGGTGCGGCCGGGTTGATGACGGCCTTCGCGCTCCTCGGCGGCTGGACGGTCGGTCGGAACGTCATCAAGACGATGGGCGGGGAGATCGTCCCCAGTTCGCAGTTCACGCTCGCCGCCAGCGTCGGCGTCCTCTTCTTCGTCGGGTTGGCACTCCTCATCTCGAACCTCTTCGGCGTGCCCGCGTCCACCTCGATGACCGCCGTCGGGGCGATCGCGGGACTGGGCGCAGCGACCGGAACGCTCGACGAAGGCGTCATGTTCGAAATCGTATCCGCGTGGCTTCTCGCACCCATCACCGCGTTCTGGATTTGTGCCGTCGTCGGACGCTACCTCTACCCGTATCTCGACGTGTGGTTCCACCTCGAACAGTCGAAGGGACCGCTGTTCGAATTTAATCGCGTCGGCTCGGTACCGTATCCGACCGTCTCCGCGAACGCGACGGCGAAGGAAGTCACGGTGACGTTCCTCGTCGTCGGAATCGGCTGTTACATGGCCTTCTCCGCGGGTGCGAGCAACGTCGCGAACGCGGTGGCGCCCCTCGTCGGGAGCGGCGATATCAGCGGGAGTCAAGGCGTTCTATTGGCGGGAGGGGCGATCGCGGTCGGTGCGTTCACTATCGCTCGTCGGACGCTCGATACCGTCGGGAACGACCTGACCGACTTGCCGCTACTGGCGGCACTCATCGTGGAAGTCGTCAGCGCGAGCCTCATCACGTTCCTCTCCCTGCTCGGTATCCCTGCCAGTCTCGCGGTGAGCGCGACGATGTGCATCGTCGGACTCGGATGGGGACGGGCGACGAGGACGGTTCGAATCTCCGATGCGGCCGCGGCCGCCGTTCGCGGCGACGATGGGGAAAAGCGCTCGGAGATGGCGGTCAACGTCCTCCCCGAGGAGCAAGACGAGGTGGCGAAAATCGGCGAGGAGGAACCCAAGACGCTCAAAGCGCGGGACCTGTTCGACCCCTCGACCACGGGTCGCGTCATCGTTCTCTGGATTCTGACACCCTCGATCTCCGCCCTTGCGTCGTATCTCCTCTTCGCGTTCGTCCCACTTTCTCCAGCCTGATTGCGTGGAGTTCGAGAAATCGGTCTAATCATTCCTGATTTATCACTACGGACGGACGAAACAACAACTACTAACCATCCTGCGGACGAACCCTCGATTGATGCCTACCGTAGAATACCTCAATTACGAAGTGCTGGACGACCAGGGCTGGGATATTAACGACGACGACCTGTTCGAGAAGGCCGAGGACGCCGGTTTCGACAGCGAAGATTACGGCTCGCTCGACGTCAACGAAGGCGAGTACATCCTCGAAGCCGCCGAGGCACAGGGCTACGACTGGCCCTTCTCGTGCCGTGCCGGTGCCTGTGCGAACTGCGCAGCCATCGTCAAGGAAGGCGAAATCGACATGGACATGCAGCAGATTCTCAGCGACGAGGAAGTGGACGACAAGAACGTCCGACTCACCTGCATCGGTAGCGCGGCGACGGACGAGGTCAAAATAGTCTACAACGCCAAGCACCTCGACTACCTGCAGAACCGCGTCATATAAACAGAATCGGGGGACTTTTTCGGGGTTTTCGACACGTCGAGGAGCGAAGCGTTCTCGGAGTGTTCCCGTAGCCGGAAACTCAGCGGCTTCGTTCGAACTCGTACTCCATCGGTCCAGCCAGCGCGAGCGGTTCATCCCCGGTTTCGCGGAAATCGTGGCGATACAGCGGGCGGAACTCCCCGAAATCCGTCTGCGTGTAGAACTCGAAGCACGGAAACCCGTCGTGTCGTCCGTGGACGCACACCGCTCCGTCACGCCAAACGGCGACTTCGAGGTGGAAGTCTACGGGGTCCGCGTGCGGCGATAGCGGGTTGCTCGCGCTCGCGTGCATGTCGAATTCGACGTACTCGTCGTGCCAGAGCGGTTCGGTACAGGTGATTCCGTCGGTCGAAGCTTTCCCGCTACGGAGTTCTCGGGTCCCGTCCGAGTGTGTGATTCGTTCGACCGACGTGCCGGTGTCGGCGTACGAGCGGAGGCTTTCGTCGGTAAAATCGACGACGGCTTCCTGCTCGACGCGACTGCGACCCGTGTTGACCGCGTGGGGCGTAAAGCCTCGGTCGTCACCTCTGTATTCGAGCGTTTCGTCGCCGTCGCTCGGACGTGAAAGCCACGTCGAGGGGATAAACGTGGCCGCACGTATCTTCACGAGGGCGACTTCCTGTGCGCTCATCGCCGGTTCGAACACATCGGATGAAAATAAAATTGATGGGAAACGTCCAAATTCTATCACTTATATCGCAACAGCTAAAACATCTCACCGAGGCCTACCGTTTGGTGCACACTTCGATTCCCGACCTCCTCCGACTGCTCGCCCTGCCCGTGTTTGGATGGGCCGCGTGGCGTGACGTGAAGACTCGGCGAGTACCCAACGAGACGTGGTATCCGCTGACCGCACTGGCCATCGTGTTGCTGGTGTGGGACGGCGTGACCGCGATGGGGGCACCGCCGCTTCAACGCAAGTTGTTCCTCTTTCACGTCGCTGTGAGTCTCGGGTTCGTCGCACCGCTCGTCGTCGCCTTCTGGTGGTTCCGGGCGTTCGGCGGCGCGGATGCGAAGGCGTTTCTCGTCATCGCCCTCCTGTTCCCGACCTATCCGACGTACCACTGGGGTGATGTGATGTTTCCCGCACAGGGAACGGTTTTAGGTGTGTTTTCGCTGACCGTCCTGACCAACACCGTGCTGCTCGGAGCGCTTTACCCCGCGGCACTGCTGGTGCGGAATCTCATCGACGGTCGGATTTCGTCGGTGATGTTCGTCGGGCGAGTCGTGGACTGGAAGGAAGTGGCGACGGCACACGGCCGACTGCTCGAAACGCCCGACCGGGTGACGCGCAACGGCGTGGATTTGGACGCGCTTCGAATGTACCTGAGGTGGCGTGGCACGACGATGACCGAGATTCGGGAGCGGGCCAACGAGCTGCGCGACCCGGCAAGCCTGCCCGCGACGCCGAACCCGCCGACGGACGGAATGGTCACGGACGGCGGAACGGTCGTCGAACGGAAACCGGGTGCCGAGGTGGCGGGCTACGAGGACCCGTGGGGTGCCGCCGAGTTCCTCGACAGTATCGACCACGGAGCCTACGGGACGACGCCGACGCAACTCCGCGAGGGATTGGAGGTGCTGGCGACGAAGAACGAAGTGTGGGTGTCGCCCGGAATTCCGTTCATCGTCCCGATGTTCCTCGGGATGGTCATCGCGCTCGGCTACGGCGACCTGCTCTCGGGAGCGCTCGCCGCGCTCGGACTGGCGACCATCTGATTTTCGTCCGCGTTCACAGCGTCTCTCGGACCAACCGCGTGAGTCGCGGTCGGATGCCGACTTCCCGGCGAGTGATGATGACCGTCGTGTCAGCACGCCGTCCGACCGCCTGTGGAACCGACCCGACGAGTTGCCGTCGCAACATTCCCTGCCGAGTCGAACCGAGGACGGTGATGTCGTGTTCCGACGCTCGTTCGACGACGGTTTCGGTGACGGACCCGCTTCGAATCTCCCGTTCGGCGGGAATGGGAGCGACTCGGGCCGCGATGCTGGCGAGCAAGCGGTCGGACGGAGGGTCGTCCTCACCGACACGAAGGAGGTTGATTTCCGCGTCGTTCTGGAGCGCGATTGCACGGGCGACGTCCGCCGCGAGTTCGGCGTGCGGTCCCTCGGCGACCGGCACGAGAATTGAGTCCACGGCGTCGGCCGGACCGATTTTCTCCACGAGAACGTCGCACGGCGCGCGGGCCACGATTCGGTCGATGTTGCTCCCGAGGACGATTTCGCTTGGCCGTTCCCGTGCCTGCCACCCCACGACGAGTGCGTCACAGTCGAACTCCACGACAGCGTTGGTGAGGGCGCTGGCAACGTCGTGGGAGACGAGCAACTGGCCGCTCACGGGAACCGCCCCCTGTGCGGTTTCGACCACCCGGTCGAGGATTTCCTGATGTTCCCCGCCGAACTCACGGATGATGACCTCGTCGGTGTACAGTGCGAACGGCGACTGGCGCTCGGTCACGAGAACCCGCAGGACGAGGACGTCGCCGTCCCGTTCGCGTGCGACATCGACCGCGGTTCGGGTCAACTGCGCGGCGTTCGCGGGGTCGGCCACCGCGACGGCGATACGATATTCACTCGTTCCCCCCATTTTCGAGAGATACGGGTGCCGTCAGCAAAAGCGTTAGCTCTCCGTGAGGTTTTCGTCCAGTCAGCAGTCGAGGAGTAAGGATCGTCTCACGCGGTGGCCGTCGAGAAGGGTATCGTTTCGGGTGGAGATAGGATGCCATCCGCAGGCGTCGCTGAACGCAACGAACTACGCTAGCTTCGAGAAATCGGTATCGACGTTGCCGTCGCGGTCCAAATCGACGACGGCGTCGAACAGACCGAGGAAGCGTTCTATCTGTACCTCGTCGTGGACGCCCTTGGAGAGGTGGAACAGTCCGACCGCATCGTGTTTTTCGAGGAGGTCGAGAACTTCCTCGACCGTCCGGTAAACTCGCTGTTCGTCGGCGTAGTAGGCCATCTCGGTGATGGAGTCGAAACTGATGCGGCGTTTGCCCTCGGTCGTGCTCAGGAACTTCTCGGTGACGGAAAGGATCCCTTCGAGGTCGTCGGGAGCGGAGACGTAGTGGACATCGTTCGTGCTTCGTCGGGAGTAGCCGCGTTCGATGCTCAGCGTGTCGAGGATGTCGGCTTTTCCCTCGTCAACGTCGTAGTGGTCGAGTTTCTGTTTTACCTCGCGGGCCGTGGTTCGCGTCGAAATGACGAGGAAGCGGTCAGTGTCAGTCTTCAAAAAGTCGGTGTCGATTCGGTCGGTTTCTCCGGTGCTCGGGTGTAAAAGGAGGACACCGGTGCCGCCCGGTATCGAGTTCGGTGTGCCCTCTATATCGAGTTGGTAATCCATATCATCCGGTAACTAGCGGAAGCGACTTAAAATATGCGGGAACGCGGGTCAGAACACCGAGTCGGCGGTCGCCGCGCCGACGACGCTGAAAACCGACCCGACGCAGACGGCCTTCGCCGTCGTGAACAGCGCCTGCGTCGACGTGTGGCCGTCGAACAGACCGTCGTGAAGGAACGTCTCGGGCGCGGCGAACACCACGGCGAGGATGGCGACCGACCCGAACGAGACAAGCATGAGCGAAATGAAGCGCGTCGGGACCCCGGCCACGTCCGCCTCGCGGTCGGGGTTGCGGTCGTGGTCCGCCTTGTAGAGCGCGCCGTATCCGATTCCGAAGACGAGACAGACCGTCGCGAGCACGTGAACCGCGGACATCGTTCCCGCGACCGTCCAAACCTCCTCCGTGACGACGAACGGGCCAGCGAGGAGGAACCCCCCGAGGATCTGTTGGGCCGTATCGGCGACGGCGAATCGTTTTCTCGAACCGACCATGTCCACCGAAAAGGAGTCGAGAAATAAAGCCCTGTGCGTTCCGAACGCGTTTTGTCGGGGACGGTCGTTTCCTCGTGCATGAGCGTTCGCGAGGAGTTCGACGATTGGGCGGCGGACGGCCGCGACAAGGGAATGGAAGACCGACACTGGCACACGGCAAAACACGTCCTCGCCCGGATACCGGTGGAAGCGGGCGACACGGTACTCGATTTGGGATGCGGAAGCGGATACGCCGGACGGGCACTGCGCGATACGAAGAACGCGGGACGCGTGTACGGACTCGACGGGTCGCCCGAGATGGCACGCAACGCGCAGGGATACACCGACGATTCGAGCGTCTCGTATCTCGTCGGCGATTTCGACCACCTGCCGTTCGCGGACGACAGCGTGGACCACGTGTTCACGATGGAGGCGTTTTACTACGCGAACGACCCGCACGAGACGCTTCGGGAGGTCCGGCGGATTCTCCGACCCGGCGGCACGTTCTTCTGTGCGGTGAACTACTACGAGGAGAACGTCCACTCCCACGCGTGGCAGGACTCGATTTCCGTCGAGATGACGCGCTGGAGCGGCGAGGAGTATCGTGCGGCGTTCCGTGAAGCGGGATTGTACGTCGCAGAGCAGGACAACGTTCCCGACAGGGAAATCGAGATTCCCGATGAAAGGGAGTTTCCGACCGAAAGCTGGGAGACGCGCGAGGCGATGGTCGAACGATACCGCGAGTTCGGCACGCTATTGACCGTCGGGGTCGCGCCGTAACCCCTTCGTTTCGGGTGGAGCAGGACGACAAACTGTCGGTTTCGAGGGAGACAGCCGATGAGACCCAGCCGGGCAATAGCACGCGCTACCGGAGGATTTAACCAAACAGCAGGGCGTTTTGTAGGTGACATGGTGAAAGTAAGCGTAGTCGGCGCGGCAGGCACTGTCGGGGCCGCCGCAGGCTACAACATCGCACTGCGTGATGTCGCGGACGAACTCGTTCTCGTTGACATACCGGACATGGAAGACAAGACCGTCGGTCAGGCCGCGGACGTGAACCACGGGGCCGCCTACGACTCCAACACGGTCGTTCGACAAGGGACCTACGAGGACACCGCCGGGTCCGACGTCGTCGTCATCACCGCCGGAATCCCGCGTCAACCGGGACAGACGCGTATCGACCTCGCGGGCGACAACGCGCCCATCATGGAGGACATCGGCTCCTCCATCGCCGAGCACAACGACGATGACTTCGTCACCATCACGACGTCGAACCCCGTGGACCTCCTCAACCGCCACCTGTACGAAACGGGTGATCGAGCGCGGAAGAAAGTCATCGGCTTCGGTGGCCGTCTCGATAGCGCGCGATTCCGCTACGTCCTGAGCCAGCGCTTCGACGCGCCGGTCCAGAACGTCGAAGCGACCATCATGGGCGAACACGGCGACGCGCAGGTTCCCGTCTTCTCCAAGGTTCGCATCGACGGTGCGGACCCCGAGTTCTCGGACGACGAGAAGGAAGAAATCCTCGGCGAACTCAAAGAGAGCGCGATGAACGTCATCGAGAAGAAGGGCGCGACCCAGTGGGGCCCGGCGACGGGCGTCGGCCACATGGTCGAAGCCGTCATCCGCGACACGGGCGAAGTGCTCCCCGGTTCCATCAAACTCGAAGGCGAGTACGGTCACGAAGGCGTCGCGCTCGGCGTCCCCATCAAACTCGGCGCGAACGGCGTCGAGGAAGTCGTCGAGTGGAACCTCACCGAGTTCGAACGCGAACAACTCGGCGGGGCGGCGGACAAACTCGCAGAGCAGTACGAGAAAATCGAGTAAGCGGGTTCCCGAGCGATTTCGAGTTTTCCTATTTTTCGAATCGATGCCCGTGGTGAGCCATAGTTATCGTCGGCGTACAGCTTTCTCCCCAAACGTCCGACCACCTCACCGCCCTTTCGCCAACCGCATACCGGTCTTGTCCGGCAATCCGGCTTCCCGAACCGCTTCCTGTACCGCCTCGATATCGTACTCGACACGACGTTCCTCGACGCGCAACTCGTCGAGGTCGAGAATCGCATACGCAGCACGCGGGTCGCCGTCACGCGGTTGGCCGACGCTACCGGGGTTCAGTACGATGCCGTCGTCGTACCTTTCGTGGTGTTGAACGTGCGTATGGCCCATGATGAGGGCTTCCTCGTCGCCGAGCAGGTCAGCGTCGAACTCCGCTGGGTAGGTGTAGTGGTCGGGGTCGTCGGGATGGCCGTGGACGATTCTGACCCGGCGGTCACAGACGCGCCGCGAGTCGGAGTGGTGAGAAAGCCAGTCCATCTGGAGGTCGTTGAGTTCGTCGCGGGCGTATTCGACGCCCGCTTTGGCCATGCCGTTGAAACGAAACGCGGTTCCGGTGACGACCGCTCGGTCGTGGTTGCCCATCACGCTCGCCGAAACGCGGTCGCGGAGGGTGTCGATGCATTCGCCCGGCCATGGATTGTATCCGACCACATCGCCCGCACAGAGCAGCGTCTCGACGGGCGGCATGTCGTCGAGAACGGCATCGAGTGCGACCCGATTCGAGTGAACGTCCGAAATCACGCCGACTTTCATGGTCGGCGATACGTTCGGAAAAGACTTAGTTCCCGTTCTCGACCGCGAGGGAGAAACCGCCGTTTTCGTCGTTTCGTGCGACGCCGACTCCGCAGACGGGGTGTTCGAAGTCGAGTTCGTAGGCCGCGCTCGCCGCAGTTTCGGCGTCCGCGGCGTCGAAGTCGAAGGCTTCCGGCGTGTCCTTCTCGTAGGTCGCCACGAGCGTCGGTTCCGTGATCTCTTTCACCAGCAAAGCGTCCCGACGGACGATGCCGATGTACGACTCCTCGCCAACGGTACCGGCGATTCGCGGCGTGTCGTAGTCGTCCTTCTCGTAATCGAGCGCGAGGAGGCTTTCAGCGAGGGCGTCGCGCGCCGGGTAGCCGAGTTCGATCTTCTCGGCGATGGGGTCCACCTGCGACCCGTTGCCGATGACCGCCGTCTCGCCGACGACGCGGGCACAGTTGTACGCGATGTAGGGGTTGTCGGTCGCCGGTGCGTCCTCGGTGGGGCCGACGGTCACGGTATCGCCGTGAGCCACCGCTTTTCGGTTCGGGAACGACCGCGAGGAGACTCGATAGGCACCGACTTCGGGACCGACGACGATGAAACGTCCGATGTACATACACGAACATGCGTAAGTAGGACGGAAATAGGTGCTGGTTTGTGCATGCACACGTGATGTGAGTCGGTATCACACGCGGAGCAAACGCGCAACGCTTACAAGTAAGGGGGAAATACGATATCTTGCAGTTCGAGTCCCATGGGGTAGTGGCCAATCCTGTTGCCTTCTGGGGGCAACGACCGCGGTTCGAATCCGTGTGGGACTATCAGAAATTTTACATTAATCCTCCCGAAACATAGTGACTTCTCTCGTGGAGGTGGTGCTGCATGAGTCGCACCTGCCCGCGGTGCGGCGAGAAGATAGGATGGACGATAGTGAGCGGTCCGAGTACCGCCAGCGTCCATCCGTGCGGCTGTACCATTGCTCCGGACCAACTACAGGGAGGTGAGGAGTGATGTCCGGAACACTCTGTTCTACCTGCGGAGAGCTATCCTCGTGCTGCTATCGCTGTTCGGAGTGTGGTGCGGATCTCGCTGGAAAGGGAGGTGACGGCAATGGGTGGTGAGGAATTGCTCGAACGGCTCGCGAAACGTGTGGCCGACCTCGAAGCGAAGGTCGAAGCGCAGGAAGAACGAGGCGACCATCTCGAAGCGCGCGTCGAGGAACTCGAAGAGGAGAACGAGCAGCTTCGCACGAAATTCGACGAACAGGAGGAACAGAACCAACGTGTGCGTGCGTCTGTTTCACGTATCATCAACGACGTTCGCGAGTATTCCTCGGAGGACGGGAGTAGCGTTGACGCAACATCACCGAACCTCGTCGCGGAGGCGGCAAACGTCGGCAGAGAGCTGTACGACTGCATCGAGCGGTCGAAGGAGAACGCCGGGCTGCTGAACTTCAAAACGAAGCGCCCCGAGTCAGTCACAGTCCAGGAGAAGTATCTGAACGTCCTCGGACGAGCGGAGGAGAAGGCACAGGAGTCCGGTGCGGACGTCGTCTTTCTGAACTACCGAGAAGTGGCGACGCACTACGGCTGTGCATACAACACGGACGGGTATCGCGTAATGGATGAGATGGAGGAACGAGTTCCGGGCGTTCACTACGTCGACGGCCACCTCGCCAACCCGGAGATTGACCCGACGACGAAGATCAAGGAGAAGAGCATCCGCGTCGAGTGGAACCACCCTGACCTCCGTGGTTGGGTCCGCGCTCATCGGGAGGGGGAGACTAGGATATCATAATACGGGGGGTCCCGGCGGACCCCCCGTGAGCCACATCACACCAACCATAGGTCACAACATTCACGCTAGCCACCCTCTGTAAGCATCCCTCGACTACTGCTGAGTGCGGTTGTTTCTGCGGTGTTTCTGCGGTGTGAACGAGAGATAACTGGACGTTTCTCGTGTTCTTACAACGTTATAATCGCTCGACGAATTTCAACAGTTCCCGAGTAGTATCTTCAAAACGGGTCGCTCGCGGTATTGAGTCGTCGAATGTCTTCGACCACATCGAAGTCGTCGTCGAAACTGTAGACGTACTCGATACCCTCGCGTTGCATATAGGCCGTCGTCAGAGCATCGACGAACGTGAGTGACGGATACTGTCGGTAGAGCGCTTGGCCGCTCGTGAAATCTGCTTTTGGCGAGCGAACGATTTCGAATCCCGCGCTCTCAATGAGAGTGTCGAGCGTAGCGATAGCGGCATCGTGTCCTGCACGCCGTCCGAGAATGTTCAAGACTTCACCGAGAACGTAGTCCGTGACGTGAGCCACCGGAAGGTCGCCGTGGTCGATGGCCCGGACAATTTCGTTTGCTCAGTCGTGGTATTGGTCACGGGCTAATCGCTGTCCGATGAGAATATTCGAATCGACGACAACTGGCATTAGAACGCCCCGAACTCCTTCTCCAATTCGACTGCATTCGTCTCTTCGCCGATGTCTACCGGTTCGAGGTCATCGAACGCTCCAAATCGCTGCTTTACCACTTCGACAGTCAGGTTTTCCTCGTCGTCGAGTCGCCATCGAAGCTTATCGCCGGGTTCGATGTCCAGTGCGTCCCGAATCTGGGACGGCACGGTCACCGAATGACCGTCATTAACCGTGGTCTCGTCGGTGACTTGGTTGCTTGCCATAACAGAAGATTATCTTTCGTAGTCAAAAAGTCTATTGCAGACCGTAGACTCACTCGTTGACTTGTACCCTCGATTCGACCCGGTATTCGAGCGTTACCCGTGGTGTGCTCAGAACCTCCACTAGTTCTGCCGTCATATCTGGGTGGTCGGCAGCACGTTCGAGGTTCTTCATCATTCGTCGGGTGAACTCCGCACTCGCATCGAGGCCTTTGCTCCTCGTCGATTCGCCGAGTAATTCACCAGCTTGGTCGTAGAGATCCTTCCGGTACTCGTACTTTCCATCCGACTTGATTCGCATAGGTGATATTGCACATCGGGGTGACAAAGGCGTTCTGCTGGGGGTACTGAAACCGCGTCAGTATATATGGAGAAGTAGATTCGGGAATTCTCACGGACACAATCAACGACTCACTCTACTCTCCCGGATTCGATTTACGGACGGAGAAACGGACTGGTGGACGTTCTTTTCAGAATTCCTTCCCACCATACATGTCAATATATTCGTAATAATATATGAATGTTCGTGTATAAACAATATTTCCATCGGTCAATACGGTACGGTGGTTTATATTTTAATATTATTACGCCTATTGTATTATAATGACAAATACTTATGGGAGATCGTACTGACATACTACCCGCAGATGTCGGCACGAGGTTGGCATCTGTCATCCCGGGCTAGTATCCCGATATCACTACTTTCAGCCGGAATGTTGCCGTTTCAGCACTGCTGATTGACGGAGTAGCAGCTTTGATGCAGAGATGTTCTGAAATAGACATATTCCGGACAGTGCTACCGTCCGGCGGAGGTTCAGCAAACGAATCGTTGGGATTTCGAAGACCCATGGGGAAGTGGCCAATTCTATCGCCTTCCGAGAGGCACCGACCACAGCTCAAATACGTGTAAAACGGCTCAGAATCGGGATAACAGTGGTGATTCAGCTCCTCGATACCAGAAGCAACCCCCTCCATTTCCACTGGAAAAGACGCCGATTACTGCCAATTAGTCTCCGACTCGGAGTCGGTCTCTTCTTCGTCCAACTCACTCAACTCCCGCTCCTCGTTGTACTCCGCCATGCCGCCGGCTTCGCCGGAGATTTCGTTGTACACGGCTTCGCGCGCTTCTTCAGGGGATTCGAAGCGTTCGTCCACGATGCGGTCGAAGACGCTTCCGAGCGTCTCCGTCTCGTTCGGCAAATCGAGCGGTTGGTCGCCGTATTCGGTCGCCAACTCCTCGCTCGTCGTCGGATACTTGTGTTCGCCGAGCATCCGACCCGCGTCGCCGAGCACGTCTTCGACTCGCTCCGCTCGTTCGTGTTGCCGCTCGCGGGCACTATCCTGTACGCGTTCGGCGTCGTGGTTCTCGTCGGACATTGCTCTGGACCGAACTACGCCACACCGTTTGAAATTCATACTGGCCAGCAAGAGCACGGCCGCCGACATCGTGTCCCGTCACCACACCTACTTTTCGACTTCCAACAGAGCGACGCGCTCACGGACGATATCGGTGAGGCTGGCCGTCGTCGCCGCCAATTCCCGTTCCGAGATCGAAAAGAACTCGAAAATCGGTTCGCGATCGGAGGCGTCGAGCGTGTCCTCGGGCGTCAATAACTCGGAAACGGCCGCCGAGGCGGCCGTTTCGCCCTCGCCGTCTACGGCCACGACGACGTCCTGTTCGCCCTCCGAGACGCCCATTTCGAGCGCCTGATTGATCTGGCGACGACCTGCCGCATAGAGGAGAATTTCGACGGCGGGGTCGCGAGCGACGTTCTCACCGCGTTCGAACGCACGATTCGCGTGTTCCACCGCCGATTCGAGATGCGCCCGTCCGGCCACGTAACCCGCGTCGAACGCCTGTATCGCACAGTCGAACTCGTCGCCGATGTCGCCGAGACGTGCCACGAACTCGTTCACGTCGGCGACGGAAGCGCTCCCCTCGACCAATCTCATTCGAAATCACCGAGGCTCTGCTGTCCGCCGTCGTTCGTCGCGCGCGCGCTCGTCGCCGCCGTCTCGGCATCCGCCTCGACGCCGTCGAGCGACGGGTCCTGTCGTCCGACGTTTTCGAGGATGTTTTCGGCCGTCTTCTTCCGACCGCGGAGCGCACCGAGAACGACCGATTTGTCCGCCTCTCGGAGGTCGGTCCGTGACTCGATGCCGGCCTCGTACAACCGGCGGGCGCGTTTTCGCCCGACGTTGCGGACGCCGGCGAGGTCGAGGAGTTCCTCCTCGACGCCGTATTCGACCCGTTTGCGTGCCTCCCTAATGGCCGTGGTCGTCGTGGACGGCAACCGCTCACCCTCGTCGCGCTGGAGTTCCGCGGCGAGGCGTTCGGCCGCGTTGAGCAACCATTCGGCCGTCTCGACCTTCCCACGGATGTCGCCGGGTCCGATGGCGTAGCGCTCCGTGATTTGGTCCTCGTCGAGTTCGCTCGCCCAGTCTTCGAGCAGACGTGCGGTCTTCAACGCCGAAAGCCAGTCTTCGAACGCGTTGTCCTCGAACTCCGAGGGCATGTGACCGAGGAACTCCTCCTCACGCTCATACGCGATTTCGGTGTATCGCTCGCGGTCACCCGAACGAAGGTAGAGTTGATACATGTCCGGAGTGCGCGAGACGAGGTGATACAGTCCGAGCGCGGTCGGTTTTCCGTCCGCATCGCGCAGTCCGTCGATGATTTCGGCGGCGCTCATCGGGTCGAGGTAGAGTTGCGAGACGCGGTGGCCGAGGCCGGTAGCGCGCAACCTGTCGTCCCGTTCGAGGAAGCCGTTCCGTTCGAGGTAGTCGAGAACGCGCTGGGTGACGGATTCGAGTCGCCCCGTTTCGTCCGTCTGGGTCGCGTACAGGGTTCGTTCGAGGAAATCAAGGAGTTCCTCCTCCGTCCCGGCGAACCCGGACGCGACGGTGGCGAGGATGTGGGTCCGAAGCGCGGGTTCCACCGCGAGTTTCGAGTGGACGGGTTCCGGGTCGGCCCAGACGTACTGGTCGAACAGTTCCTGCAGTTCGTCGTGGCTCTTGGCGATGAGGACCGCCTCCCCGTGCGGGTCGAGTCCCGGTCGACCCGCTCGGCCGAACATCTGGTGGACTTCGAGGACGTCCAGCGGTTGCATGCCGCCGATGTCGCCGTCGTAGCGCCGCCAGTCGCGGACGATGACCCGCCGACTCGGCGTGTTTACGCCCGCTGCGAGCGTCGGCGTCGCGCTGATGACTTTGATACACTTGTCGCGAAAGGCGTCCTCGACGAGCGAGCGGTGGTCGCTGGCGAGCCCCGCGTGGTGAAACGCGGCCCCCTTTTCAACGGCGTTCGCGAGGTCGTCGCTCGTTTCGGTGTCGCTCACCTCTCGAATTTGGTCGGCGATGTCGAGCAACTCCCGGCGCTCCTCGTCGGTCAGATGTGCCTTCGTCACGTCCGCGAGTCGCTTCGCTGCCGCCTCGGCGTTGCGACGGGAGTTGACGAACACGAGCGACGACCCCCCGTCTTCGAGCGTATCGCGGACGAGCGCGGCGGTTTCCTTCTCGTTTCCGCGTACGAGTTCCTGTTGTGTGCCGTCGTCGAAGTGCAGCGCCTGCCCGTAGAGAACACCTTTCCTGAGGTCGATGGGACGCCACGTCGAATCGACGAGGGTGGCATCGAGCCACTCCGCCATCTCCTCCGCGTTGCCGACGGTCGCCGACAGCGCGACGGTCTGGAGGTTCGGGTTGACCCGGCGGAGTTTGGCGAGCGTGACTTCGAGCGTGGGACCGCGATGGGAGTCGTTGACGAGGTGCACTTCGTCGGCGACGACACAGGAGAGGTCATCGACCCACTTCGCGCCGTTTCTGACGAGCGAGTCCACCTTTTCGCTCGTGGCGACGATGATGTCTTTCGAGGCGAGCCAATCGCCGTCGCTCTCGTAGTTCCCCGTGGAGACGCCGATGGAGACGCCGTACTGTTCGAACTCCTCGAACTCCTCCTTCTTCTCGCTGGCGAGCGCCCGGAGTGGGACGATGTAGAGGGCTTTGCCACCACGGGCGACGCTCGACAGCATGGCGAGTTCCGCGATGAACGTCTTCCCGCTGGCGGTCGGGATGCTGGCGACGATGCTCTCGCCGTCGGTGATACCTGCTTCGACCGCTTCAGCCTGCGGCGGGTAGAGTTCCTCAATTCCCTGCGCGTGGAAGTGTTCGGGAACGCCGTCCGGCAACCCCGTCAAGTCGGTGACGTTCACGCACGTTCACCTTGCGTGCGCGGTGCGAGTCCGGTCATTACCCTCGTTTGGCGCGTCTTCCCGTTTAAACTGTCGGGTGGACTCTGAAGAAAGATATTTTTCAAGCTGTTTCGACATGTGAGTATGCCGATTCCAAACTACGGTGACAAATACGACGCCCCAGCGTTGTTCTCGGCGGAAGAGGCCGTGGACGCTCACGGTGGAGCGCTTCCCGACATGCCGAAGGCGGTCATCCTCGGCTTCGAAGACGAGTTGTTCGACGCGGTAGACGACCGGGCGACGAAGAGCGTGAACTACGTTCGGAGTCAGGAGGTGCAACTGCTTTCCGAGGAAGTCGGTTTTATCGGTGATTTCGGCATCGGTCCGACCGTCACCGCCATCGTCGCGGAAAACGCGATTGCGGCGGGGGCAGAGGTGGTGTGTCTCCTCTGTGGTTGTGCTGGATTGCAGACAGACGTTCCGCTCTCGGATGCCATTCTTCCGACGCGAGCCATCCGTGACGACGGGATTTCACAGCACTATCTCCCAGCGGAGGAGACGGTGACATCGACGCCAGCGGTGGTGAGCCATCTGAACTCGGCGCTCTCTGCCGCCGAAATCGACACGCACCACGGCCCGACGTGGACGATGGGAGCGATGTACCGCGAGACGGTTCCCGAAATCGAACACTACGCGAACGAAGGTGTCCTCTCACTCGGGATGGCGGAGGCGGCGCTGCTTGCGGTCGCAGCGTACCGCGACGTCGATGCAGGTATCGTCCACCAAATCGGAGACTACCTCACCGCGGAGGAGTGGGTGCCGAATTCGGACGAGACCTGTCCGCTTTCGTCGATGCTGGACCCGACTGTCGAGGCGCTTCGAGCGTACGTTTCGTGACGTTCGTCGTCGAGTTCGTCCGTCGTTTCTCTCGTCGTCAGGTTCCCTCCATCGTTTCGCTCCGTCATCCATTTGAGGGCACACGCCAGAGAGAAACGTATGAAGGTAGAATACGACCGGAACACCTGTACCGGGATGTATCAGTGTACCGCGGAGTGGGAGGAGTTCGTCGAGAACCGCGAGGAAGGCAAGGCCGACCTGCTGGAAAGCGAGGAGGTCGAAGAGGGTATTTTCGTCCGCGAAGTGCCCGACGGAGCCGAGTTCGATGCCGAGATGGCCGCCCGCGTCTGCCCCGTGGACGCCATCAAGGTGTACGACGACGACGGCGAACAAATAGTCTGAAACGGGAACAGTGGGACTCACTGGTCACGGAAAACGACACGATCGAAGGCCATTGTTTCGGGTGGAAACCGATAGGTTGCGATGAAGAATTTCTGCAGTGGAAATTAATCCGGCAGACGATGCTACCGTTTCAGCTGTCGAACCGAGCCTGCTGCATGAACGGCTGAATGTCGTCGATGTCGCCGAGCCGTGAATCGGACTGGAGGACTGCCTCGGTTTCCTCGATGGGGACGGAGAGGCTGATCTCCTTGGTACGCCCGTAGCGACCCTTCGAGACGACAACGGCGTTGACGATGCCGAGCATGTCGAGTTCGCTGATGAGGTCGGTGACGCGTCGCTGGGTGAGGATGTCCGCGTCTATCTCCTCACACAGGTGTTTATAGACGTTGTACACCTCGCCCGTGTTGATGTTGTGAACGCCGTTCTTCTCCAGCGAGATGGTCGAAAAGAGGACGAGTTTCGATTGGGTCGGGAGCGTTCGAACCACTTCGACCACGCGGTCTAGTTCGATCTTGTCCTGCGCCTTCCGAACGTGCCCTTCCTCCACGCGTTCGGCTTGGTCGCGTTCGGCGAGTTCGCCCGCCGTTCGAAGCAGGTCGAGCGCCCGTCGCGCGTCACCGTGTTCCTGCGCGGCGAAGGCGGCACAGAGCGGAATCACGTCGTCCGAGAGGGCGTCTTCCTTGAACGCCACCTCGGCACGGTGCTGGAGGATGTCCCGGAGTTGATTCGCGTCGTAGGGGGGGAAGACGATTTCCTCTTCCCCCAGACTGGATTTGACGCGGGGGTCGAGAAAGTCGGTGAACTTCAGGTCGTTGCTGATACCCATGATGGACACCCGCGAGTTGTCGAGTTCCGAGTTCATCCGAGAGAGGTTATAGAGCGTGTCGTCGCCGGATTTCTCGACCAGTTTGTCGATTTCGTCCAGCATGATGACGACGACGCGCTCCTGATAATCGACGGCCTCGAAGAAGGTGTTGTACACGCGGTCCGTCGGCCACCCGGTCATGGGAACCGGTTCTATCTCCTCCGAATCCGCTTCGAGTTCCTCGATACGGTCGTCGATTTCCTGTACGGACGAGAAGTCGGTGTTCGCTAACTGCTCGGATTCGGCGGCGACGCCGTCGCGAATGTCGTTCAGTTCTTCGATTTGGCTTTCGATGTCGGCCAAATTGTTCTCGATGAACTTGTTGGCGAGTTGCGCGAGTACGCGATACTGGGTATCCGTTATTTCGCAGTTTATGTATTCGACCTCACACGGGACTTCGTACTTCAGCGAGGTTCGTTCGAGTTCCTGACTCACGAACTTGGCACTCGCCGTCTTTCCGGTCCCCGTCTTTCCGTAGATGAGGATGTTCGACGGCGTTTCGCCGCGCAGTGCGGCGACGAGAATGGTCGCCATGCGGTTGATCTGCTCTTTGCGGTGTGGGAGTTCGTGTGGCGTGTACGAGGGCCGGAGCACCTCCTTGTTCTCGAAGATCGGCTCGCCGCTGAGCAGATCGTCGAACAAACCTTGGTTGCTCTCGTCGTCCGAGTCGTCCAACACGACATCGTCCAAGTCGATACCCTCGAATCCACGGTTCGCCTGGCCGCTTCGTTCGTCCGCCGGGTCTGTGTTCTCGTCTGACATACGTCGTCTTTGTACCCCTTCGTTTCGACTGGAGTTGACGCGCCGTGCGGAGAGAGAAGGGAGGAAACCGGGAATAGCGTCCCTATTTCCGTCCCAGAGAAGCGACAGCGCGTCCAGTTGATGCAGATGAAAAAGAGGTACAGCACAGTACTAAAATCTTTCTCATCGATGGAGTGATGAACGAAAAAGGTGTTTTTGGAGGTTTCACCCTGAATCAGCATCGTTTCGGGTCGAACGAAAGGTGAGAAGAAGTGGTAACCAAGTGGAAGGTGTGAGAAACGGACGGTGATTTTTCGAATGGATTTGGGAGCAGTCGATGTGTCTGATTTTCGAGTGTTTGTTCACGGCTTCGGATTCGATGGGTCGGAAAGTGGCGTTCGATTCGTCTTCGGATTCGATTCGTTCGACCTATCCGACTCGTCCAAGCGGGTCGTTTCGGGTCGAGTCGAAATAGAGAGATGGGTAACAGAGTGGAGACGTCGGAGTGGAGGCGTCGGAGTGGAGGAATCGGAAGGAGCGTAGCAGGATAGAGAGGCAGGAGGAGAGAAGAGGAGGTGATGAGTAATGTGGCATGGAGGGACGGTGGAACGTGATAGAACGGTGGAACGGGAGGTGCAGTGACGGATGGCGATTCAGTAAACGGTGGGAGTGTATCCGTCCGTTGCCCCCTCATTTCGGGTGGAACGCGTGGAGCCGTGACGGAGATGTCAAGGAATGGAAACGTGAGATGATGTTCGCGGAGGTGGTATCGACGATTGGATATGGATCGGAAAGTGGTCGAGAGAACGGTTATGTCTTGTGATAACACGTGTCTATGAACCCCCCCACCCCTTCGTTTCGGGTGGAACGCGGAGAAGGAGGGGTGGGGGGAGGGGAAATCTAGGACGGGAACCTTTATTACACAGTCTAGCTAACAATATCCGCAAACTAGAGTTAAAACTTTTCTAGAGGGGAGTGTAGTCTGTAAGTTACCTACTGCTGACACCCCATCCCCCATCGTTCGACGCTTCCACCCGAAACGAAGGGGTGGGGGTGTCCCGAAATGGTTGTAGAAACGACATGGAACGCGCATTCGGTAACACCAACACATCGAGATATGTGTTACCACCCGACACTACTCGGTACGCGATGAGACGACCTCTCGCTTTTCATCCTGCCGAGACAAAACCGCTTGATTCGTTTTGGTCCGGGTACACCGGTAAACCCCTCCGTTTCCAGTGGAAACGTCTTCCCCTTCCAACGACCCTTTCCGTCTGTTCGAAATCAGTCATGACTTCGAGAACGGTTCCGTCGAGTCATTTCCCTCGCGTGATATTCCTTTCCCGCTCCTGTCCGGGAATTGTGTCACGAGTTGTCTGACATAGGTTTAAGTGAGTGGCGTAAATTTGTACGCGCAACAGCCCCGCACGTCCGGCTCAATCTCGACAACCCGTTGTCTAGAGTGACTATCCGACACTGGGGTCTGGGAGGAAAAAGGATGGGATTGTTTACTGGTCTCAGGCAAAGTATTGCACGTGTGACCGACAAGCTCTTCACGTCGGAAGAGCCGAAACGTATCGGTATCTATGGGCCCCCAAATGCTGGGAAGACGACGCTTGCCAATCGCATCGCCCGTGATTGGACGGGCGACGCTGTCGGTCCCGAGAGCCACGTTCCACACGAAACACGCCGCGCGCGTAGGAAGGAAAACGTCGAAATCGAACGTGACGGACGGAAAGTCACGATCGATATCGTGGACACGCCCGGTGTCACGACGAAAGTCGATTACGAGGAGTTCCTCGACCACGATATGGACAAGGAGGACGCGGTACGTCGCTCCCGCGAGGCCACCGAAGGTGTCGCGGAAGCGATGCACTGGCTTCGAGAGGACGTCGATGGCGTCATCTATGTTCTCGACAGTTCGACCGACCCGTTCACGCAAGTGAACACGATGCTCATCGGCATCATCGAGAGTCAGGATCTGCCGGTACTTATTCTCGCTAACAAAACCGACCTCGACGATTCGAGCGTCCAGCGGATTCGCAACGCGTATCCGCAACACGAGACGATTCCACTCTCCGCATTGGAGGGTGATAACATGGACGAAGTGTACACGAAGATAGCGGAGTACTTCGGGTGATCACAATGCCGGAAGTGAAAAATTCAGACGACGGCGTTCAAGTCGACCTCATCGGTGGTGAACGGATGGCTGGGAAGACCAGCATGGAGAAGATTCGGATGATACTCGATGGTGTCCGTGACGGCAACATCGTCATCCTCGAAGAGGGATTGTCCCCCGACGAGGAGAGCAAACTCATCGAAGTGACGATGACCGAAATCAGCCCCGACGAGTTCAGCGGTATCGAAATCGAGACCTACCCGCGCTCGAAGACGTCCGACAGCGGCCTTCTCGGTCGGTTGATGGGCCGTGAGTCGTCCAGTTCGAAGCTCACTGTCATCGGTCCGGCGAACCAAATCGAGACGCTCCACAAGGACGAAAACCTCATCAGCGCACTCATCTCCCACAAATAATGCCCCACAAGTGTACGAACTGTGGACGGACGTTCGCCGACGGGTCGAAGGAGATGCTTTCGGGGTGTCCCGACTGTGGCGGTAACAAGTTCCAATTCCGTCCGTCCGGGTCATCTCCAGACGAAACAACGCCCCCCGAGTCCGCAGGAGCGAACGAGAACCCGTCGGCGACTGCCGACAGTCCGGTCGGACCGGGAACGGTTGGCCGTGCCGCGAACACCGTCAAAGGATGGGTGGGCTCGCGCGGCGGTTCGGACACAGCGGAATCGGACCGCGGTGAACCTGTGCGGAAGCGAAAGGAATCCACACAACCGGAATCCACACAACCGCAAGCAAAACCGGCCACGGCTCCGGAGCAGACGGTGGAAAGGCAGACGACAGAGAGGGAGACAGAAGAGAGGCAAACGACAGAGAGGGGGACAGAAGAGGGGCAGTCGGCGGAGAAACGGAAACAGAACGCACGGACCGAAACACCCCAACGATCGGCAGAAGAACCCGCCGCCAATTCGAACGAAGACAGCGCACAGGCAAATGCCCGCTCCGAAATCGTCCCGGAAGACGAACTCCCGGAACGGTCGGACGATGACGGTACTGGGACGGTCATCAAACCACCCGAAGACGACCAACCGAGCCTCGACGAACTCCGCGAGGAGCTAAACAGCCAGTTCGAGAGCATCAAAGTGGTCGAACCCGGTCAGTACGAACTCAACCTGATGGAACTCTACGAACGCGACGAGTACATCATCGCTATGCGGGAGAACGGTCGATACGTCATTCAAGTCCCCGACTCGTGGACCGGCGCTATCGATAGCTGATTCGCTTTCGTTCGATTAACTGCCAATTCATCACCTTGGATTCTCATCAATTCATCATCTTTATTCGCCAAATCATCGCCTTCAACCCTCGTCGTATCAATCCCGCGCACTAGCAGGGGTTGAGGCTTTGCTCGGATATGGCGGAGACAATCGTATAAATCCGACCGAGCAACTCGCTCGAAGCCTTCTCTCCGAGTCGAAAGCGTACGGCTACACGTTGACCATCTGGGGTGGCGGTGCGATTCTGATGAATCAGTACGGCTCACCCCGAATTGTGGAGATTTTTCTCTACATCCTCGGCTACGGTATCTTGGCGGCGCTCAACCCCGGATTCCCGGCGAACTGGGGATTCTTGCTCATCGGATTCTGGGGTACCCTTTCGTACAACCTCCTGCTCCTGCTCGAATCGGGATTCGCCCGTTTCGTCACCTCGACGTTCGATACCGTCGAAGTCGGGTCGTAATCGAATGAAACGGACCCACGGCGGACACCGCACCGTCGATTCGACGATCAAACGACTATCTGGAGTGGAAACGAAGGGGTTTCGACCCGAGTAGGCAGATTTTAAGTAATCGAGCGGGAACGAACGGGTATGAGTACTCCGACGAAAATCGTCATCGGTACCGTCGTACTGACGATGTTGGCCGCACTTGCAGTCGTTCTCAACGCCTGGCTCGTCGCCTGATGTTCCGCGAACGGACTGTTCCGGAAGACGTGGCGGCGGTTCGAAACGAGCGCGCGCCGAACGCGCTCGTCTTGGACTGCGAACGCGATTTCGAGACGCTTCCAATTCCGGCACGCGACGACCTCGCACTTCTGACGGACGAACTGCGTCCGTTCTCGGCACCCGACGAGTGGCTACCCGACGACGCACCGGAACTCCTCCGGCGATTCGCCGGGTCCGACCTGGTCGTCGGAATGCCCGGCGACGGAAGCGTGGCGTGGACCCATCAAACCGTCCCGCCCGTCCTCTTCGTGAAAGCGCGCGTTCAAGGGTCGCCCGAGGAGTTCGTCGACTTCCTGATCGCGGAAGCGCTCGTCGAAATCGATCTCTACCTCCCCGAACATTTCCTCGAATTCTTCGGCGAACGGTACCCGGAGTTTTCCGACACCGTTCCGCTCGGTCCCGCGGGCACGTATCAACTCGCGGTCGCCCTCTGTGATGCGTACAAAGGGCTACACACGCGCGATGAGTTCGTCGAGTGGCGTGAGTCACATCCGCGGCTGTTCGACGCGTGGCAGGACGCAGGACAACGAATCGAACCACGGGTGGACGGCATCTCGCGGGAAGTCGTCACCGGACGAACCGATTTCCCGGATGCCACCGAGTTGGCCTGTAGCGCCATCAAACACGGTATCGAACCGCCAGCGCCGTTCGCCGCACTCGATACGCAGGCCTACCGCGACCACGGCGTCGGCTACGCCATCAAATGGGCCGAAAAGACGCTCGGGGCGCTCGATGTGGATTCGGATTCCGATTCGGCGTCGGACGCTTCCAATTCGAACCCTGAGTCGGACACCTCGGATTCGAATTCGGAGTCGGACGCGGACTCGGAATAACGGTTTTCGTTTCGATCGTTGTCCTCTTTTCTTATTTACCGTCCTTCTTCGATGGGACGATTACGAGGTCGTCGGGGTAACTGTCCAGGAATACCGAGTACTCCTCCGTGCCGGTGTCTTGTGCCATGGTAATCCAGAACAGTACCGTCGTATATAATGTTGCTTGACAACATATTCCATTTATCGCACGAACAACTGTACGAACACTCGGTTTATTATCGGATACTATCCGTTTAAGGTTGTAAAACGGGCAGAAACGAACCCCTTCTCGGCTTGTTTTTGGACGAACGTCTTATCAATTCACAAACACACGCTACTCCGTGGCGGAGTCGGCGCGCGTGATAGCGGCGTGAATACGGCGGTAGATGACTTTCACTGCCGTTTCATCGGCACCGACGACCGCCCCCCACAAGAGTTCGTTGGCGATATCGCGATTCGTTCGGTCAGGTGCGGACCCGATGCTTCATCGCCACTCGATAGCGAGCCCCTCTCTTTGGATTTACACCGCGTCCGCTCCTCGCTTTCCTGTCCGAACTTGATACGCGTCCTCGACGGGGATGATGAATATTTTCCCGTCCCCGGGTTCGCCGGTGTTTGCAGCGTCGCGAATCGCGTCGACGACGTCCTCGGCGGGAATATCCGCCACGACGCATTCGATTTTCACCTTCTGATGGAGGTCGACGACGTACTCCTCACCGCGCCACTGTCCCATCTTTGCGGGTTGGCTACCTCGACCGCTGACGTTCGTGACGGTGAGACTCGGTGCATTGACGCTCGCCAACGACCGCTTCACGTCGCCCAACTTATCGGGCCTGACGATGGCCGTAACGAGCTTTATCTTTCCATCGTTCGGTCGTCCACCGTCCGTTTGGAGACGTTCGGGAACGACGCCGTGCGCGGCGTCGCTGCCGAATTCGGGGTACGTCTCGACGCCGTGTTCACTCGCGTCCAGCCCTTCCCTTTCGTGGCGAGGGGTGACGCGTGCTTGATCGAGTGCGCGCGCACCGCCGAAGACGAGTACGGTCGCGCACACGGTCCAGAGTCCGATCACCGCGACGCCGGTCGCCTGCACCGCGAGTCCCGAGAACACGGCTCCGACGCTGAAACTCTGCCACGTTCCGACCGCGACGAGCGGATAAGCCAACGTCCCGAGGATACCGGCGGAGCCGTGAACGGGGAACACCGCACACACGTCGTCGATTTTGAGGCGCTTTTCGACGAACTCGAACACGAACGGGAGCTGTGCACCCGCCAGCAGTCCGACGGCGATAGCGCCCGGCCAGACGATGTCGTCGGCGATTCCCGTAATGCCGACGAGTCCGGCGAGCAGGCCGTTCGCGACGAACAGGGTATCCACCTTTCCAGTGCGTATCAGCGAAACCGTCCCCGCACCGAGGGACCCCGCAGTCATCCCGAGCGTCGTGACGATGGCGACCCGACCGACCGTTTCGAACGCGGCCAGCGAAATCGTCCCGTTGTCGACGGCAAACACCGTTGCGGCGGTTCCGACGTTGAAGCCGTACCAGCCGAACGCGAGAATGAGCGTTCCGAGGGCCGCGAACGTCACCGAGTGACCCGGGATTACGTTCGCCGTCCCGTCTTCCTCGAAGCGCCCGATACGCGGGCCGATTATCCACGCCGCGGTCAGTCCGGCGAGGCCACCCATCCCGTGAACGACCATCCCGCCCGCGAAATCGTGAAATCCGAGCGCCGAGAGGAAGCCACCTGCCCACGTGAATCCGACCACGACGGGATAGATAACCGCCGCGAGAAGGACGGTGTAGGTCACGTACGTGCGGAGTTTACACCGCCCCGCGACCGCCCCGCTGACGATGGTCGCGGCGGTCATGGCGAACACCGCGCCGAACAACCAATCGACCCACGCGTTGACGTCACTTGGTGCGAGGGTGGCGGCGAACTCACCCATCACGGACCACGTTCCGCTCGCCCCGGTCAAGTGACCGACGACGTTCGAGAGCCCCGCGCCCACGAGGAAAAAGGTAAGGACGCCGACGCTCCACGTGAGGAGGTTTTTCGTCAATTGATTGGCGACGTTTTTCGACCGGACTTGACCGGCTTCCAGCATGGCGAATCCGGCGTGCATGAAGAAGATGAGGAACGTCGCCACGAGCACCCAGAGGAGATTCACTCCCTGCGCGATGACTTCGAGATTACTCATCCGTCGTTTCTCCTGTCGGAACGATGACGACGTCGTCCGGAAGGCTGTCCAAGAATATCGAATATTCCTCTCCGTTTGTACTCTGTGTCACGGTACAACACAACCCGATTGGTTCATATAACTCTGGTTATCAAACATTTCAAATTATATCGGGGAAAATTGGCCAAACGCGGCTGTTATTATCGTGTACTATCGATATAAGGTTGTAAACCGGTCAGTAATCGGGCGAACGTTGTCCGAGTTTTGGACGAACGTCTCGCCTGGTAGCCGGGCTCGACGAACGTCCCGTCTCGTTCCCACTCGTTCCCACTCGTTCGGCGCGCGTGAGACGGTTAGAGAATTCGAACGAAGACGCAATCGCGATTGCGATATTGAACCTTCACGCGAGTTCGTCGGCGATATCCTCGGCGAAGTAGGTCAGAATCAGATCCGCGCCCGCCCGTTTGATGGACAACAGGGATTCGAGCGCCGTCTCCCGCAGGTCGAGCCATCCGTTCTCGCTCGCGGCGTGCAACATCGCGTACTCGCCGGAGACGTTGTAGGCGGCGACCGGGTGGTCGTACTCCTCCCGGATGTCCCGAACGATGTCCAGGTACGGCAGTGCGGGTTTGACCATCAGTACGTCCGCTCCCTGCTCCACGTCGAGTTCGACTTCGCGCATGGCCTCGCGCACGTTGGCCGGGTCCATCTGGTAGTGCCGTCTGTCGCCGAACGCGGGTGCGCCGTCCGCCGCGTCGCGGAACGGACCGTAGAACGCGGATTCGTACTTCGCGGCGTAGCTCATGATGGGTACGTCGGAAAAGCCCGCCTCGTCCAGTCCGGTGCGAATCGCTTCCACCATCCCGTCCGTCATGCTGCTGGGTGCGACCATCTCCGCGCCCGCTTCCGCGTGCGAGACGGAAACCTTCCGCAAGAGTTCGAGCGTCTCGTCGTTTTTCACCGTGAGTCGCGGGTCGTCCGCGGCGCGGTCCTCGACGATTCCGCAGTGACCGTGGTCGGTGTACTCACAGAGACAAACGTCGGTGATGACGGTGGCGTCCGTCTCGGCCGTGATCCGACGCGTCGCCTCCTGCACGACGCCGTCTTCGGCCCACGCGCGACTGCCGCGTTCGTCCTTCGATTCGGGGATACCGAACAGCATCACGGCTTCGACGCCCGTTTCCAGCACTTCCTCCACGCGAGCGACGCTTTCCGCTATCGGTACCCGCTCGTGGCCGGGCATGGACTCGATTTCGACCCGTTCGTCCGTCGTCGCATCGACGAACACCGGAGCGATGAGGTCGTTCGCTCGAAGCGTCGTCTCGCTGACCAACTCTCGGATTCCGTCGCGACGAAGCCGACGCGGCCGGTCGGTGAAGTTCATACCATTGCTACCCACGGAATCCCCAAAACCGCGTCGCTCCGGGAACGGGTCACAACGCATTTAGCCCGTCCCATCAATATTCGAATCTGATGCATATCGCCTCGCTCGTTGCTGTCGAGACGACCACCCCTGCCCTCCTCGCCCTCTTCGCTTTCGGTGCAATCCTGTCATTTGCCCCGGATTCGCGCTCGATTAAAACGTTCATCGCGGACTACGGCGTTTTCGTCCTCGCGGGCGGGGTTGCGCTCGCGGCGGTCGCCGGTATCCTCCTCTTCCTGTTCGGCGACGAAACGCTCGCAAAACAGTGGTTGGACCAGTACGGACTGTTCGCCCTGTTTTTCATCTTCATTCTGGAAGGGGCGATGATGTTGTACTTCGCGCCGAGCGAAACCGTTGTTCCGGTCGGCGTCACCGTCCTGGCGAAATCGCCGACCGATTATCGGACGATAGCAGTCATCGTCGCCGTCGCCGTCATCGCTTCGACCGCCGGGCAGTACGCCCTGTTTTTGTTGGCGAAGCGTGGCGGCCGCGAGTACCTCCTCGAAAAGCCGTGGTTCCGTATCGACGACTCCTCGCTCGACCGGTTCGACCATTGGCTCGAACGCTGGGGTCCCATCGCTATCCCGCTTAGCAACACGCTGCCGTTCACTCGCGGCATGCTGACCGTTCCCGCCGGGTTCGGCGAGATGAAAGACCGGAACTTCATCCTCCTCTCCGCGCTGGGGTCGCTCTCGTTCGAAACGCTGCTCGCGATTTTCGGCCCGAGGGCGTTCGCAATCATCGTGGATGCGATTTCCAAGTTCGTGTGAGTTTTCACCACTCCGTTTGCTCACACAACCGACACCTATCCGCCACTCCGAAACTACCCGAGTGAACGGAGGACCCGATTGAAACCAGCGTCGTTCTACCATAGCGATAGACCTAACAGTATCGAAGGCGTATTTGCACTCGCGCCCGCGTACCGTTTGTCGCGTGCCATGCTACGAACACTGCGTGGGCGCACTTTCATTCCTCGAATGATTCGTCGAGAGGCATCGAACGGCGAACCCGGGACTGTCGCATAGAGACCGGTATTTCGAATCGAAAATATATTTGGCTCGCGTTCCGAGTGAAGGGATATGAAGACGATACGTGCCAACGACTATCACGACCTCGTCAGCGTGAACGACCCACAGATTTCGCCGGACGGCGAGCGGGTGGCGTTCGTCCGCTCCGCTGCGGATGGGGACGAGGAATACGAATCGACGGTGTACGTCGTTCCCTTGGGTGGCGACGAACCGCGCCAGTTCACGATCAGCGAAGGCGTGGACAGTTCCCCGCGGTGGAGTCCGAGCGGCGACCGACTCGCGTTCGTGAGCACGCGCGGAGCGGACGACGACCGACCGCAACTGTGGGTCATGCCGACGGCGGGCGGCGAGGCCCGACAGGTGACGGACGTCGCGGGCGGCGTCTCGCAGTTGGTGTGGTCCCCCGACGGGACGAAAATCGCGTTCGTCCAGTCGAGCACCGAGGAGGACCGGGAGGAAGAGCGCGACATCTCGCTCGACGGCGAGGAGTACGAACCGGAAACGCCGGACCCGCGCGTTATCGACCGGAAAATCTACCGCGCGGGAACGAGCTATTTCGACGGGAAACGGAGCCACGTCTACCTCGCCGATTTGAACGACGATTCCGTGGAACGACTGACGGATGGCGACTTCGACTTCGCGGGTCCCGACTGGGGCGACGAGACGACGCTCTATTTCGGTGCCAAACGGGAGGGCGACCCGGACGACAACATCATCGTGGACGTCATTGCCTACGATATCGACGCCGACGAGGAGGAAACCCTCTTCCAGACGAGCGCGTGGGGCGCGTCGATAGCGGCGACGGAGGACGGGCGAATCGCCTACATCTACTCGCCCGAGGAGAATGCCACGCTTCGACAGACCGACCTCAAGGTGTTCGACCGGACCACGGGCGAGACGGTGACGCTCACCGAAACGCTCGACAGAACGCTCGCGATCGAACCGCAGTGGGACCCGGACGAGGAGCGGGTGTACTTCGGAACTCCCGACGAGGGCGACCAAGTCATCTGGCGCGTTTCGGGCGACGGGAGCGAGGAACCACAGCGGGTCGTCGGCGACGGACACATCACCGACGTTTCGGTCGGCTCCGACGCTCTCGCCTACGCGAAGTCCGAGTGGGACCACCCGGGCGACCTGTTCGTCTCGACGCCCGGCGGAGCCGAAACGCACCAACTCGCCCGCGCCAACGCGGCGTACCTGAACGACCGCGCGGTCGGTCAACCCGAGGAACTCCGCTTCGAGTCCGACGAGGGCGTCGAGATACAGGGCTGGCTCCTCACGCCGCCGGACTTCGACGAGGACGAGCAGTACCCGCTCGTCGTCGAAATCCACGGCGGCCCACACGCGATGTGGTCCACGAGCGGCACGATGTGGCACGAGTTCCAGACGCTCGCCGCGGAGGGCTACGTCGTCTTCTGGTCGAACCCGCGCGGCTCGACCGGCTACGGCGAGGAACACATGGCCGCCATCGAACGCGATTGGGGCGATACGACCATGACCGACGTGATGGCCGGGGTTGACCTCGTCGCGGAGCGTGAGTACGTCGACGAGGAGAACATGTTCGTCACCGGCGGAAGCTTCGGCGGGTACATGACCGCGTGGATAGTCGGCCACACGGACCGGTTCAAGGGCGCGGTCAGCCAGCGCGGCGTGTACGAACTGAGTAGCTTCTACGGTTCGACGGACGCCTTCAAACTCGTCGAGTGGGACTTCGACACGACGCCGTGGGAGGAACCGGAGTTCCTCTGGGAACGCTCGCCCACCGCGTACGTCGAGAACGTGACGACGCCGACGCTGCTCATTCACAGCGACAACGACTTCCGCGTCCCGGTGAACAACGCCGAGATGCTGTACCTCCTCCTCAAGAAGAACGACGTGGAGACGCGCTTGGTGCGTTATCCTCGTGAAGGTCACGAGCTCTCTCGAAGCGGCGAACCCGGGCACGTCGTGGACCGACTGGAGCGGATCGTCCGCTGGTTCGACGGCTATTCGGACTACGACGATGCGCCGAAAGCGTTGGAACGCGGCGACGACGGACTGTCCGCCGCCGAAAGCGAGGACGACGAGGAAGGCGAGGAAAACGGTACGTAGAGTACAACGGTCCGCGGAGACCACCGAGCGTGAGGAACGGTGGACGAACAACGACAACTATTGACGTGGGGAGGTACGTTTCGTCCGGGGGTAATTGTCCGGCAATTCCAGCGCCGGTCGTCGGTTTTTCACTGGAAACGAAGGGGTTGACGAGCGGGATATTGACGCATTGAAATAATTTTTCACCTCGAAATTCGGACGTTTTAGAACTGCTATCTCGATGGGGATACTGACGACTCAATATCGCTTCGGTGGTCCGTTTCGGTAGTTGCTTCGACGGACACGTTCCCGATTCCGTGTTCCGCTTTCTACCCGAAAGAGGGGGGTTCAGTCGACGATGATTTCCGACTCGTCGTTCGCCGAGTCGTCCGTCGGTTTCATCTCGATTTCGTAGCGGTCTATCCAATCGGCGAAACATTCCGGGCAGAGCCGCTGTCTGTCGATCTGTGAGCGGTCCACGGTCAGCCGAACCGTCCGCGCCAGCGCGTCTTGCAGCGGCTCTCGACAGTCATTGCAGGGATCGGGTTCGCTCTCGTCACTCATGAAGGCTCAATGTGACGCAAAACACATAAAACGTCGCGGAAATCAGGTGGCTGCCGCGGCGTGCGAAGCGTTAGCCGTGGGTTGGATTTCTCCCACCGTCGAATAGCTGGTTCCGCCCTGTTGTGTGACGGTCGGGTCCGGGACCGCCGCTTTGGAGAAGAACAGGCGGACGTAGCCCAGCCACGGTATCCTCAACTCGGCGGTGCCGCGAATCCACTCGGGTTTCACCGGGTCGCTGATACGGACCACTTGGTCGTATGCCCCGTTGTTGTCGCCTTTCGTGATGAACCCGGCGTGCGGCGCGGGACAGTTGGGCAGTTCCCTGCAGTTGTCCGCGCCGAGGATGTAGTTCGGGTTGGCCTTGTCGTACCAGTTTTCTCCCTCGTTCACCCAGAACCGCGATCGATGGATGACGGGTGTGTCGTCGGTTCGCCCGTAGCGCAGGTAGATTATCACATCTCCGTAGTCGTGGAACTTCTTGTATCCCGTGTCCTTTCCCTCCTGATACGTGACGATACCGGTGTTCCCGTAGGCGGCGTCGGGAGTGAAACGGTGCTGGTCCATGATGAAGATGAGGTCCCCTTTCTGCATGTGCGGTTCCATGCTTCCGCTTTCGACGGCCACCATCGGCGGCCACACGCCGCTGACGGCGAAGAGGATGAGACCGATCGCGACGACGACGGCGGCACTTTCCAGCATTTCGCGGACGAACACGACCGTCCCGTTGTCGGTATGTCGGAACCAACGAATCCACGCGACCGGACCGGAGCCATCCGGTCCCGTGTCCCGTATACCGTCCGATGACGACGACCCGTCTGGGGGACTCATTACGGTTTCCTACTGTTCCCCACGTTGTCAACCTTCTGGGTTGGTTCGCTAGCCTTTTTGCCCATCCCCGCCTCTGCTGAAATGTGCCATTGGAAACCCCGGCTCGAATCGTCAGCGAACTCACGAGTCGCGGGTACAACGCCGACCGGGAAGCCGTAACGCTTCTCGCGTCCGCCCCCGACCCCGGAGCGGCGCTCGAACGTGCAGTCGAATCCGCCCCCGAGGACGCCCTGAAACTCTCCGTGGAACACGTGCGAACCGTTCTCAATGGGTCGGACACGGGGTCGGTCCACCCCTCCGCTTCAGGTGGAGTTTCCGCCGCGAAATCGACGGCAAGCGCGGAACCGTCTCCAGTTGAAACGAAGGGGTCCGTGTCACGGGACCTCACCGAGCAGTCGGTGGATATCCTCAACGACATGACCGGTGCGAGCACCGGAACCGGCGAATACGACGACTTCGTCACGGTGTTTCGCGACCGGTTCCAGCGCCTCTCCGGAAAGCTCCGAGGGCGGGTGAACGCTCGCCCGACGAACACCGTCGCCGGCATGGCCGGCGGAAACGACGCCGCCATCGTGGGCATGATAAGCGACATCCGTTCCACGGCGAGCGGTCATTGGCTCGTCGAACTCGAAGACACGAACGGGACGTTCCCCTGTCTCATCATGAAAGATCGGGAGTTCGCGAGTCTCGTGGACGAACTCCTGTTGGACGAAACCATCGCCGTCGAGGGAACGTTATCGGACGATGCGGGCATCCTGTTCGTGGACTCCCTCCACTTTCCGGACGTGCCGCGGACCTACCGGCCATCGACCGCCGACCGTCACGTCCAAGCCGCGCTCATCAGCGACGTCCACGTCGGCAGTCAGGAGTTCATGGCCGACGCGTGGCATCGGTTCGCCAACTGGCTTCACACCGAGGAAGCAGAGCACGTCGAATATCTGCTCATCTGCGGCGACATGGTCGAAGGCGTGGGTATCTATCCGAATCAGGACGAGGAACTCGACATCATCGACATCTTCGAGCAGTACGAGGAGTTCTCGGAGTACCTGAAGGAGGTGCCGGGCGACTTGGAGATCGTCATGATTCCCGGCAACCACGACGCGGTTCGTCTCGCGGAACCGCAACCGGGCTTCGACGACGAACTCCGCTCCATCATGGACGTCCACGACGCGAAAATCACGAGCAACCCGTCCACGGTGACGATAGAGGGCGTCTCGGTGCTGATGTACCACGGCGTCTCCTTGGACGAGGTCATCGCCGAACTCCCCGCCGAGAAGGCGAGTTACGAGGAACCCCACAAGGCGATGTACCAACTCCTGAAAAAGCGCCACGTCGCGCCGCAGTACGGGGGCCACACCCGCGTCGCGCCGGAGGAAAAGGATTACCTCGTCATCGACGAGGTGCCCGACATCTTCCACACCGGCCACGTTCACAAACTCGGCTTCGGCAAGTACCACAACGTCCTCGCCATGAATTCCGGATGTTGGCAGGCCCAGACCGATTTTCAGAAGAGCGTAAATATCGACCCCGACTCCGGATTCGCCCCCATCGTCGATTTGGACACGCTCGACGTGACGGTCCGGAAGTTCGCCTGATTCGTCCCGCCTTCCGCTCCGTTTCTGCCTGATTTTCCGTTCGTTTTCCACCCAAAATCGAGGGGTTGATTCCGCCGTATCGAGCTGAAAAACTTGAAATAGGGATGAGAGTGTCAAAAATTCGTTCTGCTATCGACCGAAAAAGTGAACGCCGCTTATCGGTTCAGCGTGTGAATCGCGTGCCCGAGCGCGTTCTCGGCACACTCCATCACGGCCTCCGAGAGCGTCGGGTGGGTGTGAACCGTCGCGGCCACGTCTTCGAGCGTCGCGCCCATCTCGATGGCCAGTCCGAGTTCGGCGATGAGTTCCGAGGCTTCGGGGCCGACGATCTGTGCGCCGAGGACGAATCCGCTCGGTTCGTCGGCGACGATGCGGACGAAGCCCTCGGCGTGGCCCGTCGTGAGCGCACGGCCGCTCGCTTGGAAGGGGAACTTGCCGACGACGGGTTCGAAGCCCTGTTCCTCTGCCTCGTCCTCCGTCAGGCCGACCGTTCCGATTTCGGGGTCGGTGAAGACGGCGGCGGGCATGGCCTGATAGTCGAGCGCGGCGGGTTCTCCGGCGATGACTTCCGCGGCGACCTGTCCTTCCTTGCTCGCCGCGTGTGCCAGCATCGGTTCGCCGGCCACGTCGCCGATGGCGTAGATGTGGTCCTTCTCGGTCCGTGCGCGGTCGTCCGTCTCGATGAAGCCCATCTCGTCCGTCTCGATGCCCGCGCTTTCGAGGTCGAGCGTGTCCGTGACGGGTCGCCGACCGACCGCCACGAGGGCCTTCTCGGCACCGAACTCCGAGACGTCGCCGTCCTCGTTTTCGGTCACGACGGTGATGCCGTCGCCGGATTCCTCCCACTCCTTTGCCGCCTCTCCGAAGTGGAAGTCGATACCCAACTCGTCGGCCTTCTTCTTGACCGGTCGCGCGAGGTCGTCCTCGTACGTCGGAAGCACCGAATCGAGCATCTCGACGACGGTCACGTCGGAGCCGAGTTTGGCGAAGACACCTGCCAACTCCATGCCGATGTAGCCCGCGCCGACGATGACGATGCTTTCGGGCACGTCGTCCATCGCGAGCGCCTGTCGGGAGTCGAGGATATGTTCGCCGTCGAACTCGAAGCCGGGGATCTCGATGGGTCGGCTTCCGGTCGAAACGATCGCGTGTTCGAACTCCACCGTCTCGGAGCCCTGTCCTTCGCCCTCGTGGACGACGCGAACCGATTTGTCGTCCGCGAACTCCGCACGGCCCTCCATCAGGGAGACGCCGTTGGCCTTACAGAGCTTTTCGACGCCGCCGGTGAGTTGGGACACCACGCCGTCCTTCCACTCGACCATCTCGCCGTAGTTCACGTCGAGTTTCGTGTAGATGCCCATGTCCTCGGCGTGATTGGCGTCGTAGGCCAAATCGGACGCCGTAATCATCGCCTTCGACGGGATACAGCCGTAGTTCAGGCAGGTGCCGCCGTAGGCGTCTTTTTCCACGAGCGTTACGTCGAGCCCGAGTTGCCCCGCGCGGATGGCGGCGACGTAACCGCCCGGTCCCGCGCCGATAACCAGCACCTCTGTTCCAGTCGAGATATCTCCGACGACCATTGAATGACTAGAGTAGCTACCGGGTAAAAAATCAGGTGGATTACGTTCCGAGGAGTAGACGAACGTCAGCAACTGTCACGATTTCGAACCGAGTCCGGCACTCCGGAGAAAAAATTATATTTCAGCCACTAAACATTCCAGCATGAACCGACTTCTCCGCTACGCCATCGCCCTCCTCGTCGGAGCGACAGTGACCGGCGGCGTCGCGTTTTTCCAACCACACTCGGCCGAATCGACGATTTTACTCGCCGGAATCGCGGTAGTGTTCCCCGTCGAAGTGGCAATCGCTCTCCCGTACTGGTCGGTACTTCGAGGGACAACCACAGAGAGGCCGAACTGGGTCAACGGTGCGTTTACCGGCGCTTCGACGTTCGGTTGCCTGATGCTACTGAACGGCACGAAACCGACGCCGAATTTCGCCACCATGGTCCTCGGTTTCGGACTTGCGTGGCTCGGCTTCGTCGCCGGAATCGCGTTCGGCGTTGAGCGCAAACCGTCGGTGTAGGCGTAGCGTTCTCCGGTGACCGAACGGTCATGACCGTCCATTAAACGCACATGCGTTGGCAGGCGGCACACTTTCGCGTTTCACGCGTCTACCACGAACTGTATGGTGGGGGAAACTGATCACAGAACGACCCGTACCGATAGAACCGACGACGACAACAACAGCAGTTCGACGTTCAAGAACTTCGTTCAGAAGTACTCGGAGGAAGAGCTGTCTATCCTCCTGATAGCGTTCGGCGCGGTGTTGTTGTTCGTTCCCGGTGTGAACATCATCGGGTTCCTGTTGGTCCTCATCGGTGCCGCGACGTGGTTCACCGACTGGTTGTGGGGATAGACTCCTTACCGTACACGATATTTTTTGACGCGAAAAAATTCGACCAGCGACGCGTCCGATTACTCCAACAGGAGCAGTCGCGGGTTGTGCAGGTATTCGAGCAGTTGGTTTGCGAACGATGCGACGACCGCACCGTCGATGATGCGGTGGTCGATGGACATCGAAATCGGGAGCGTGTAGCGCGCTTCGACGTCATCACCGACTACGACGGGACGCTTCTTCAACTCGCCAAGACCGAGGATACCGACCTCGGGGTGGTTGATGATGGGCGTCGCGTACTCGCCGCCGATGGCCCCGAAGTTCGTGATGGTGAACGTGCCGCCCTGCATCTCGTCGCGGGTGATGGTGCGGTCGCGGGCCTTTTCGACCAACTCGTTCATCTCCGAGGAGAGCTGGAGCATGTCCTTTTCGTCCACGTTCTTCAGGACGGGAACCATCAGGCCGTCGTCGGTCGCCACCGCGATACCGATGTTGTAGTAGTTCTTGACGACGATCTCCTCGTTCTCCTCGTCCAACGCGCTGTTGAGGTACGGGTACTCTTTCAGCGCGGCCACGATGGCCTTCAGGACGAACGGCATGTAGGTCAGTTTGATGCCGCGCTCCTCGGCGATCTCCTTGAGTTCGGCGCGCGTCTCGACCAGTTCCGTCACGTCGATGGAGTCGTGGTGGGTGACGTGGGGCGCGGTGAACTTCGACTTTTGCATCTGCTTGCCGATGCTGCGGCGAATACCGCGGTACGGAATCCGTTCCTCTCGCGGGCCGGTTTCGCCGCTCGCAATCGCGGCGGTGTCGGCGGCCTGTGCGTGCTGCTGTGCCTCGGCGTACTCCCGAACCGCTTCGGGCGTGACGAACGCCTGTCCGTCGCGCTCTTCGGTGGACGGTACGGCGTTGATGTCGATACCCTGTTCGTCGGCGAGACGGCGCGTTGCCGGCGCGGCCAGCGTGCGTTTGCGCTCGGCCGCTTCGACCTGTGTCGGGGCGGCCGTGGTGGCGGCGGCAGCGCCGCCGGCAGTTTCCGTTTCGGTCGCCGGTTCGGGTTCCGATTCCGTCTCGCTCTCGGGTTCGGCCCCTTTCTCGGGTTCGGACTCCGTCGCGCTCTCGGCCGCCGTCCGAACGTCGTGTTCGCTCACGCGACCGCTCGGACCGGTCCCATCGACCGACGCGATATCGACGCCGAGTTCACGTGCGAGTCGGCGGGCACTCGGTGCCGCGAAGACGCGGCCCTCGGGCGTTTCGGTCTCCTCCGCGTCCGCGGATGCGTCCGCTTCGCCGACCTGCTCCTGCGAGTCGGTCCCTTCCTCGGAATCGGCGCTCTCGGTCGTCGGCTCCGCCGGTTCCTCCTCTTCGCCCTCCACGTTGAACGTGAGGAGTACGTTGCCGACCGGAACGACCTCGCCCTCCTCGGCGAGGAGTTCGCGGACGGTTCCATTGACCGGCGAGGGAATCTCCACGATCGCCTTGTCCGTCTCGACTTCGGCGACCGCTTGGTCCTCGGTGACGGTATCGCCCTCTTCGACCTGCCAACTGACGAGTTCGCCCTCGGCGACGCCTTCGCCGACGTCGGGTAGTTTGAATTCGTGTACCATTTCAGAAGCTCACCGCGTCGCGGATGCCCTCTTTGATGCGGGTGGGTTCGGGAAGGTAGTAGTCTTCGAGACTGTACAGCGGGAACGGCGTGTCGAAACCGGTGATGCGCTCGACGGGTGCCTCCTGATAGAGGAGCGCTTCCTCCTGAATCGTCGCCGCGATTTCCCCGGCGAGGCCGCCCGTCTTGGGTGCCTCGTGGACGACCGCCGCGCGGCCGGTCTTCTTGAACGATTCGATGATTGTGTCCGTATCGAGCGGCGAGACGGTGCGGAGGTCGACGACTTCCACGTCGATTTCGTCCGCCAACTCCTCGGCGGCCTCCATCGTCGGGCGGGTCATCGCACCCCACGTGAACACCGAGATGTCCGTCCCTTCGCGGCGCACCGCGGCCTCACCGAGCGGAACCTCGTAGGATTCCGCCGGGACCTCGTCGCGGAACGCGCGATAGATGAGTTTCGGTTCGAGGAAGATTACCGGGTCCGGGTCGCGAATGGCCGAGGTGAGCAGGCCCTTCGTATCGTAGGGCGTACTCGGCATGACGACTTTGAGACCGGGTTGGTGGGTGTAGAACGCCTCCATCGACTCGGAGTGGTGTTCCGGTGCCCGGATGCCGCCGCCGTACGGCGCACGGACGACCATCGGACAGGTGAAGCGGCCGCGCGACCGGGTTCGGAGACGTGCGGCGTGCGACACGATCTGGTCGAACGCCGGGTACATGAAGCCGGAGAACTGCATCTCTGGGACGGGTTTCAGTCCGTAGGCGGCCATCCCGATGGCCGTTCCGATGATGCCCGATTCCGCGAGCGGGGTGTCGATGACGCGGTCGTCGCCGAACTCCTCGTAGAGCCCTTCCGTGGCGCGGAACACGCCACCGTTTTTACCGACGTCCTCGCCCATCACGATGACGTCTTCGTCCTGCTTCATTTCGGTGTACAGTCCGTCGCGGACTGCCTGTACGAGCGTGAGATTCTCGGATTCGGTAGTTGCCTGACTCATATCTTAGTCCTCCAGGATGGTTTCGTCACCGTACTGTTCGCGGAGGCGTTCGAACGATTCCATCTGTCCGCGAAGTCGCGGCGGCATCTCCGCGTACACGTTGTTGAAGATTTCCTCGGCGTCCGGACGCTCGACCGCTTCGGCCTCGTCGATGGCGTCGGCGACGGCCTGCTTGACCTCTTCGCCGATTTCCTCGACGTCTTCTTGGTCCAAGCGCCCCGTCTTCAGCAGGAACTTCTCCATGCGCGGGATGGGGTCCTTTCGCTTCCACTCCGCGACCTTGTCGTCGTCCCGATAGACGGTCGGGTCGTCGGCGGTGGTGTGTGCGCCGAAGCGGTACTGGACTGCCTCGATGAGCGTCGGGCGTTGTTCATCGTCTTCCGGGTCCTTCGCTTTGTCGACGGCTTCCTTCGTCACCTTGTACACGGCGAGGGGGTCCATCCCATCGACCTGTACGCCTTCGAAGCCGTAGGCCTGTGCCTTCTGTGCGATGGTGGCACTCGCGGTCTGACGTTCGCGGGGCACCGAAATCGCCCACTGGTTGTTGTTACAGAAGAACACCGACGGCGTGTTGAACACGCCCGCGAAGTTCAGACCTTCGTGGAAGTCCCCCTCGCTCGTCGCGCCGTCGCCGAAGTAACAGAGGAACGCCTTCTCCTCGCCCTTGAGTTTCGACGCCCACGCCGCACCAGTCGCGTGGGGAATCTGCGTCGCGATTGGCACCGCGACGGTGAAGATGTTCGAGCCGTCCGGGATGTCGTTCCCGACCTCGTGGCCCATCCAGTAGAGCATGGTCTGTTTGAGCGAGAGGCCGCGAACGAGCGACGCGCCGTGTTCACGGTAGCTCGGGAACATCCAGTCGTCGTCCGAGAGCGCGTAGACGCTCCCGATTTGCGCCCCTTCCTGCCCCGAAAGCGGTGGGTAGGTTCCCATCCGACCCTGTCGATTGAGACTCACCGCTCGTTCGTCGAAGTGGCGGGCGAGACGCATGTAGCGGTACATCTCCACCAGTTCCTCGTCGGAGAGGTCCGGCACTTCCATCCCGTCCAGCACCGTCCCGTCTTCGTCCAGTATCTGTACTCGGTCCTGGGGGTCTCGGTGTACGATGCTCACGATCGAACCCATCCTGACATACTCAAAAGAACTCTGGCGCGCATTATAGGGTTTTCGTAATTAACTTCCCATAGGAATTCTCTGTCACACTATTTCTACTCATTTGTGCTTCAATACTCGGTAATATCTCCCGATTTCAAATTTATTGGCGAATAGAACTCGAACAGTGGACAAATCGACTACTGGCAGAAATCACCGGATGAACAACAGAATACATCTTTGGACATAATTATTCGCAACCTCAGTCAAACAACTCATGTGTTTGTATATTTTCACACCACGGCCGACTTCCTTCCCGTGGATCGTTCCTCCCCCGCTCACTACACGGAGGCCCTTCGGGCCTCGCGGCTCACGGCTTCGCCGTTCGCTTAGACCGAGGCGCGTCGCGCCTCGCGTCTCACGGCTTCGCCGCTCACTACACGGAGGCTCTTCGAGCCTCCCTCCTCGCTTGCTCCACCGACTTCCCGTCCCTGAGGATGGCGTCCACGAACAGTTCGCCCGCTTTATACGACGATCGAACCATCGGCCCGCTCGCACAGTAGAGGAACTCCAGTTCCTCCTCGGCGACTTCCTGCCACGTCCGGTATTTCGCCGGATGCACGTACTCCTCGACGTCGAGATGCGTCCGCGACGGTTGGAGATACTGGCCGAGCGTGACGATATCGACGTCCGTCTCCCGGAGGTCCGACAGCGCCTGGTACACTTCGTGATCGTACTCGCCGAGGCCCAACATCAGGCTCGTCTTCGTGTAGATGTCGGATTCGCGCTTGACCTGTTCGAGGACGCCGAGACTCTGTTCGTAGCCTGCCCGTGCGTCCCGAACGTATCCCTGTAGGCGTTCCACCGTTTCGACGTTGTGCGCGATGACGTCGGGGTCCGCGTCGATTATCTTTCGAACGAGCTCCTCGTCGCCTTGGAAATCGGGAATCAACACTTCCACGAGAATTCCGGGATGGCGCTTTTTGATCTCCCGGATCGTTTGCGCGAAGTGTTCGGCACCTTGCCCTTCGAGGTCGTCACGGTCCACCGAGGTGAGGACGACGTAATCCAACCCGATTTCGGCGATGGCGCTCGCCACGTTCTCCGGTTCATCGGGGTCGAGCGGTTCACCACCGCCGGTGTCCACGTCACAAAAGCCACAACTGCGCGTACACTTGTGGCCCATCAGCATGAACGTCGCCGTTCCGCCGCCGTCGGAACCCTTCCCGCTCCAACATTCTCCGAGATTCGGACAGTTGGCCTCCTCGCAGACCGTGTGCAAATCGTGCTCTCGGAGCGTCTGCTTGATTCCCGTGAACTCCTGTCCCGACGGTGGTCGCATCTTCAGCCAGTCGGGTTTGCGCCGCCCACTCATTACCGACGCTTTCGGTCCGCCACGACAAAAGGATAGGGTATCCTCGTGAGAACCGCCCCATTTCGCTTCACGGTAGTCCATATGGTCCGTTTCTCGATGGAAACGGTGGAATACTCTCGGCTGTCCGTGTGCAACTGGCAAATAACAATAACCGCTCTTTCCCTAGTTCTTCTGCTATGTCCACGAATCGCAGCACGAAATCGAACGATGGCATGCGAACCAACGGGTTGGACTGGTTCAGTATGCTCCTCATCATCATCGGCGCGCTCAACTGGGGGATTCTCGGCGTCACCGACCTGACGGGTGGACAAATCAACGTCGTGCGGCAGGTGTTGGGACTGCTGTTCCTGCCGAACGTCGCACAGGTCGTTACGGACCTCATCTACGTCCTCGTCGGGTTGGCCGGACTCTACTTCATCTACACCAGCTACAAAATCCGTCGTGCGAGCCGCCGCACACGGGAACAGACGGCTCAGCAGACGGAACCCAGACAGACCGAGTAGCCGTTTCCTGTCCGTTTTGAATTTCGTTCCTTCTGCCATATCTATAAATACTACCACGATTTTATACTCGATATAGCGAAAAAAACCATGCTCGATGTATCACGGGATGAAATCACCGAAGGGTCCATCGTTCGGGCGCTCGCCCTCCTCGCTGCCCCTCTCATCCTCCAAAATCTCGTCCAAGTCGCTCAACAGATAGTCGACATCTTTTGGCTCGGGCGACTCGGCGAAACGGCGGTCGCCGCAGTCGGTGTCAACATTCCCCTAACGTCGCTTATCTTTTCGGTTTTCATGATTACTACTGTCGGGACACAGGTCCTCGTCTCTCAACGCGTCGGTGCCGACGAACCGTCACGCGCGCGCCGGGCGGTGTTCCACGGGATGTCGCTCGCGTTCGCTTTCGGCATCGCCACCACCGGGCTCATCCTCGTCTTCGGCCGGGATATCATCGCGCAGTTCGGGGCCGAACCCGCCGTCGCGTCGGCGGCCGTCACGTATCTCACCACGTATTCCCTCGGGTTTTCGATCATGGGTACGGGAGACGCCATCGAGATGGGCTTCGTCGGATGGGGCGACTCGCGCGCCGCACTCTACATCAACGTGATGGCGGTCGGCATCAACATCGTCCTCGACCCGATTCTCATCTTCGGACTGGGCGTTCCGGGCTTCGATGGATACCGCATCGCCGGTGCCGCTCTCGCCACGATACTCGGCTACGGTTGCTCGTCCCTTTTCGCCCTGGGAATGATGCTCCGCGGTCGGGGTGGTTTCACCCTCACCACGGAGTCGATGACGGTTCGGTTGAACGACTACCGGGAGCTATTGGATATCGGTCTCCCCATGTTCGGCCAGCACGCCGCCGGACAGTCCGTTCGCGTCCTCATCATCGCGGTCGTAACGGCCGCAGGGGGTCCGGCCGGCGTCTCCGCATACACCATCGGCGCGAGCATCGCCAGTATCGCATTCATCCCGGCAAGCGGTCTTCAACGCGCTGCACAGAGCGTCATCGGACAGAACATCGGCGCTGAGAACCCGATGCGGGCAAGCAGGACGACGTGGGTTGGCGTCGCTATCGCCGCGATTAGCTTGTCCGTCATCGGTGCCGTCCAGTGGTTCATCCCCGGCGTCCTCACGAACGCGTTCGTACCCGACGTTTCACAGGCCACCTACGACCTCACCGTCGATTACCTTCGAATCCTCGCCTACGGCTACTGGGGAATCGGCGTGATGTACCTCATCAGCGCCGGATTCAACGGCGCAAGCCGGACCAAAACGACCATGGTTGCAGATATGATGAAATACTGGGTGATTCGACTACCCATCGCCGCCATCGGCGTGTTCTGGTTGGGATATAACGTTCACGCCGTCTTTTGGGCGGTCACCATCTCCAACTGCGTCGCCGCCGTTGGATTCAGCGCCTACTACTACTATCAAGTGAACGATGGGATGACCCTGCGCGCATCGAGAAGTATCGGCAGTTCCGTGGACGACTGACCCCCGCGGTTGGGTGGCCGTTCGTCCACTCACGGATGCCTCTCGGTTGACAAAAGGGGAGAAAATGGGAGCGCGGAGCGTGTGACCGCGTCTTGAGAGAGCGCGTGGGTGAAGTTAAACGCGAGGGGTGCGGAGTGAAAGTGAAATCGGTAGCAAGCGACGGGGAGATACTCGTGTCTGACGGAAGGCAGACGCCGGAGTCAGACGAGCGTCATACATAAATCACTCGGACGTTCGAACGCGTACCTCGGTATTCTCAATAAATCGACGAATACGCGTTTCGAGCGACCCGTCTCCGGGCCACGAAATCGCCTCCGGCACGCCGAGTTTGGCCGGATCGCCGACGTAAATGGCGACTCGCTCCCCCGACTCGCGCTCACTGGGAACGGTAATTCGACTGTAGAGCCCGCGTCCGACGCCTTCGTACGAATCGAGGGCGTCCATATCGCTCGTTTCGAGCAACCTCCCGTCCGTCCGACCACCCGGTGCAAGCGTCGGATAGCGACCATCGACACGATGTAATCCGAGAAGGGTCGCGTCACCGACGAACTCGAACGTTTCGACGACGGATGCGACGCGCTCGGGGTCGGTCAGGGTTCCGTAGACGAACACCAGCATGTGGTCCGTCACATGCACGACGACTAATTAGCCCTGTCGGGAGCGTTCGGCCCCGTTCGCGTCGGTTGCCCGTTCCGGTACAGCCAACCCCCGTGAAAAACGATTCCGCCGCGTGACAGAACGTTCGCGACTCGTCGGGATCTGGCGACGGATTCTCGGGCTTTCGTGGCCCGTGATGGCCGAACAGGTACTCCGAACGATGATGCGAACGACGGACATCATCGTCACCGGGTTGTTCTCCCCCGCCGCCGACTTCGCTCGCGTGTACGGTCTCGCCGCGCCGTTCCTCGTCTCCCTCGTCGTTCTCGGCGGCGCACTGCAGGGAGGCAGCGACACGAAAACCCCGTTCATCGCCCGAACGTCGGGCATGTTCCTGTTCATGGTCGGCTTTTCGTGGGTCGTCGGCGTTCGCGTCGAATACGGCGTCGTCGGCGTCTATGCCGGAACCCTCCTCTATTACGTCTGGGCAGTGGGAGTCGTCGGAGTCGGCTTCTATCGCGGGACGTGGGCGACCCGCGCGGTGGCGATGATGGAGGAGCGCGGAACCGCTGGCGGTCGGAGTCGAGAGGGAGGGACGTAGGTGTCGACGGATGGGGCCATCCGACGGGTTAGTGACCCGAGTCCCCTCTGTAAGGGAAAACGGTAGGGAACGTCGGAACGATAGATCAGTATATGACAGACTCGAACTTCGACACGGACGACATCGACGGTCCACACGCTGGACAGGAGGTGGTCACGTCCGGCGTGCCACTCGACGACGCGAGGGCGGCGATGATTCTGGTCCACGGACGCGGTGCGACGGCGCGGAGCATCCTCGAACTCGGACAGGAGTTCCGACACGAAGGAATCTCCTTCCTCGCGCCACAGGCGGCCGGAAACACGTGGTATCCCCAGTCGTTTCTCGCGCCACTCGACGCGAACCAACCGCACCTCTCGTCCGCGCTCTCGCTCCTCGAAACGCTCGTCTCAGACCTCGAAGCGGCCGGTATTCCGCCGGAACGGACCTTCCTGCTCGGCTTCTCCCAGGGCGCGTGCCTGACGACCGAGTTCGTCGCGCGGAACGCACGGAAATACGGCGGCGTCGCGGCGTTCAGCGGCGGCCTCATCGGTCCCGAGGGAATGCCCCGCGAGTATGACGGCTCGCTCGACGAAACGTCCGTCTATCTCGGCTGTGGCGACAACGACCAGCACATTCCGGTCGAACGCGTTCACGAGACCGAGGCGGTTCTCACGGCGTTGGACGGGTCCGTCACCGAACGCATCTTCGAGGGAATGGGGCACGGCGTCGTTCAGGAGGAAGTCGCACACGTCGAACGGATGGTGGCACGACTCCTCGCGGAGTGAGTCTTCGAAAACGGAAAGGGACGGTCGGAATTGGCGGTCGCAGTCGAACTCGAATCGCAACTATCGCTCGTCGATGGGGACGAACTCGACGTCCTCGTCGCCGACGTACTTGGCGCGCGGACGGATGAGGCGGTTGTCCTCGTACTGTTCGAGCACGTGTGCGATCCAGCCACCGGCGCGCGAGAGCGCGAAAATGGGCGTGTAGATGTCGATGGGGATGCCCATCTGGTAGTAGGTCGAGGCGGAGTAGAAGTCGACGTTGGGCGCGAGGCCCTTCTCCTCTTTCATGTACTCCTCGATGGCGACGGACATCTCGTACCACTTCGTGTCGCCGGCGGCCTCGCCGAGTTCCTCGCTCTGCTCGCTGAGGATTTTTGCGCGCGGATCCTTCACGTTATAAACGCGGTGGCCGAAGCCAGCGACGCGCCGTCCCTCGTCGAGCGCGGTGTCCACCCAATCGACGGGGTCTCGGTCGCTGTCGTCGACTTCCTTCAACATCCGCATGACGTTGGCGTTCGCGCCGCCGTGCAGGGACCCGGAGAGCGTTCCGATGGCGCTCGTCACGGCGCTGTGCAGGTCCGCGAGCGTACTCGACGTGACCATCGCCGAGAACGTCGAGGCGTTCAGGCCGTGGTCGGCGTGGAGGACGAGCGCTTGGTCGAACACGTCCGCGAGCACGTCGTCCGGTTCCTCGTCGTTGAGCATGTAGAGGAAGTTGGCGGCGTGTCCGAGGTCGGTTCGGGGTTCGACGGGTTCGTCGCCGTTCCGGATGCGCGTGAACGCCGCGAGAATGGTCGGAATCTTCGCGGTGATGCGGCGGCCTTTTCGGAGGTTCGCCTCGCGGTCCGCGGGGTCGCTGTCGTCGTCGGGGTCGTACGTCGCGAGCATGGAGACGGCGGTTCGGAGCGCTCCCATCGGCTCCGAATCGGATTCGGCGAGTTCGCGCACGGTGTTCATGACCCCGTCGTCCACTTCACGCTCCTCCGACATGGATTCGCTGAAGGAGTCGAGTTCGTCACGGTTCGGCAGCTCGCCGTGCCAAAGGAGGTACAACACTTCCTCGTAACTCGCGCCACGAGCGAGGTCCTCTATCGTATACCCGCGATAGATGAGTTTCCCCTCGTCGCCATCGATGTGGCTCAGTGCTGACTCCGCGACCACAACACCCTCTAAGCCTTTTTTAACCTCGTCTGCCATGTCCCGATGATTCACGGGGTAGCCGCAAAAGGATTATCTTTCGTGGTCGTTTCCCAACGACCCGCGAACGTTTTTACGGGAGAGTGACCAAGGTCGGCGTATGGAACCCGCGAGCGGCGATGTCGAGTACGAACCCCGGAGCGTGAAGGAGGTCTTGGCGGAGATGAAGGACACGGCGGAACTCCTCATCGACCTCTCGTTCTCGGCCGTCCTCCACGGCAGCGACGACATCGCCGAGGAGGTGCTCGCGCTTGAGGGGAAGATGGACGTCCTCCAGTTGCAGGCTCGAATGAGCCTGCTCATGGCGGCGCGGAGTCCGGAAGACGCGGAGGAACTCGCCCCCGTCCTCGGCGTCGTCGGTGCGGCGGAGAAGATCGCCGACGCGGCGGGTGACATCGCCAAGGTCGTCTTGGAGGACATCGGCCTGCCGCAGGCGATGCGCGCGACGCTCCCAGAGGCGATAGAGTCGCTCGTTCACGCCAGAATTTCCGACTCGTCGTCGCTCGCCGGACGGACCCTCGGCGCGTTGAACCTCGAAACGGAAACGGGGGTGCGCGTCATCGCCATCCATCGCGGCGGCGACTGGATTCTGAATCCCGACAGGGCGACCGACCTTCGCGTCGACGACCGACTCCTCCTCCGCGGGTCGGAGGACGGCGTCGCCGAAGTGTACGAGCAGGCAACCGGCCGGAAGTACCGGCCGCCCGACCCGCCGGAGGCGGGGGATACCGACCTCGAACGCGCGGTCGATTCCATCGTCTTGATGAAGAACATGAGCGAACTCGCGGTCGATTTGGCCTACGGGAGCATTCTGTTCGACAGCACGGATGTGGCCGAAGAAGTGGTCGAACTCGAAGCGGAAGTGGACGCGCTTCAGTCGCGGTTCGAAGCGTGGACGCTGCAAGCGGCGGCGCACGTGGACGACCCCGTCTCCTTGCGCGGTCTCATGCACCTCGCCAACAGCGCCGAGGTCATCAGCGACGCCGCGGTGGAAATCAGCGAAGGCGTCCTGCGCGGACTCGGAACCCATCCGGTCGTCGAGTACGCGGTTCAGGAGAGCGACGAGGTCATCGTCCGAATTACGGTCACGCACGGAAGCAGGTTCGACGACACGACGCTCGGCGAGGAACGGGTCGAGACGGAGACGGGAATGCGTATCATCGCGGTTCGGCGGCCGCCGGACGACTGGGTCATCTCCCCCGGTCCGGAAACGGACGTCCACGCCGGTGACGTGCTGTTGGCGAAGGGAACGCGGGCGGGTGCCGAACGGCTTCAGGAACTGTCGGGCGAGGAGCGGATGGACTGACGGGCCGGGGAGGCGACGGGGGTCAGTCGAGGTCGTTTGCGAGTCGCCGCGCCGAAACGAGCGTGAACACCGCCGTCAACAGCGCGCCGAGCGAAAACGCCAACACGACCCCGAGCGCGAGATACGCCACCGGGGTTCCCACCTGCCCTCTGACGTGCCCGACGAGGACGACTCGGTAGACGTAGACGAGCGCGGTGAACACGATGCTCATCGAGAAGCCGAACGCCGCGTTTCGACGGACGTTCAGCGCCTCGATGAGGTTCGACCCCGGCGGGCGTTCGGGAATCTCTTCTTGCACGCTCGCTGGTTGGTACGGCCGAATAAAAGGTGCGTCGGTCACGCCGTGATGACGGCATCGGCTTCGATTTCGACGACCATCTCGGGGTCGATGAGGCCGCTGACTTCGACCATACTCGTGGCGGGGCGTACGTCGCCGAAGAACTCGGCGTGTGCCTCTCCAACCGGCTCCCAGTTCTCGATGTCGGTAACGAACATGCGCGTTCGAACGACGTCGTCGATGCTGGCACCCGCCTCCACGAGCGCCGATTCGACGTTTTCGAGCACCCGTTTCGTCTGCCGGTAGGCGTCTCCCTCGCCGATGACGTTTCCCTCCTCGTCGGTAGCGGTGGTCCCGGAGACGCGGACGTCGTTTCCGACTCGGACTGCACGCGAGTAGCCGACACGCTCCTCCCATTCCGTTCCGCTCGTGACCGTCTTTCGCTTCATGGAGAGTACAGGAGCTACCCATCGAAAAACGGTTCGCACCTCTCTGCGGTGGATTTTCCGTCGGAATCGACGTGTCACTTTTCGCTCGGCAAGCGGAATACCGAACTGCTAAGGGTTTTCGGCGACGGTGTATCGATAATGACAACGCTCGGAACGGCGAGCGCGGCCCCCGGGGAGATGGACACGGGCCGCCTCCCGGTCGGTGAAACCCGTGACGGGGGCCAGTTCGGCCTCCCCGTTGCCGTTATCAACGGTGCGGACGACGGAAAGACGCTCTATATTCAGGCCGTCAGCGACGGCGACGAACTCAACGGACTCGGCGTCGTCAACCGGGTCGTCCCGCAACTCGACCCGGAGGATATCTCGGGAACGATTCTCGTCACCGGTCTCGTCAACTATCACGGCTTTCAGGTGGCAGAACACAGGAATCCCATCGACGACACGAAGATGAACCGGACGTATCCCGGCAACGAATCGGGAACGTCCAGCGAGCGAATCGCGGCGGCGACCTTCGAGGCCGCCTCGCGCGCCGACCTCATCCTCGACCTGCATCAGGGTTCGACCAGCCGGATGATAAACGAGGCTCGCGTCCGCTGTGGGCCGCGTCACCGCCTGCACGACGAGTGTCTGGAACTCGCCAAGGTGTTCGACTGTGGCTACATTCTCGACCAGAAGGGTCCCGAGGGACAGCTCGCCCGCGCCGCACCCGACGAGGGGATTCCGACCATCGACCCGGAACTCGGCGGCTGTGTCGGCTGGGACGAAGAGAGCATCCGGTACGGCGTGGACGGCGTGTTCAACGTCCTCCGGTACTACGGTTTCCTCGACGAGGACGTGACGGTAAACACGCAGACGCGAGCGACCGGATTCGACCGCTACGGCGCGCCGAGCGGTGGTATCGTCACCTTCGAAAAGGACCTCGGGGACGAGGTGTCGCCGGGCGAGACGCTGTTCACCGTCACCGACGTGTTCGGCAAACTGAAGGCCGAGGTCACCGCCGACCGAACCGGCATCTTCTGGCGCTCCCGTCGCCTGCCGCAGGTCGCCACGGGCGAGTACGTCTGCTCGATCGGCATCGACATCAACCGCTACTGACGCATGTACACCACCCTCTCCTGTCCCGCTTGCGGGAACGAGTACGCCCCCGGGGCGGACGAGCCATGGCGGTGTGACTGCGGCCATCCGCTGGATTTCACCGAGCAACCCATTCCCGACGCCCCCGCCCCCGATTTCACCGATATCGACACGCGGGACGGCCTGTGGGCATTCGATGAGTTCCTCCCCGTCCGTCGCGTCGCCAGCCTCGGCGAGGGGTTCACGCCGCTCGTCGATGCGAACGGTTGGGACGCGCAGTTCAAACTGGACTGCGTCTTCCCGTCGGGAAGCTTCAAGGACCGCGGCGCGACCACGACCCTGTCCCGCGCCGCCGAACTCGGCGTCGAGACGGTTCTCGAAGACTCCTCGGGCAACGCGGGTGCGGCGATCGCCCAGTACGCCGCTCGGGCGGGTATCGACGCCGAAATCTACGTCCCGGCGGACGCGAAGGCGTCGAAGCTGAAGGCCATCGAGTGCGCCGGTGCGACCCCCGTCCGCGTCGAGGGGAGCAGACAGGACGTGACCGACGCCTGCATCGAGGCGGTGGAAAACGGCGACGGCTGGTACGCCAGCCACGCGTGGAACCCGGCCTTCTTCGCGGGAACGATGACGTTCGCGCTGGAACTCGCCGCCCAACGCGATTGGAACGTCCCGGACGCCGTCGTGACGCCGTTGGGCCACGGAACGCTGTTCCTCGGCGCGTACCGCGGCTTCCGCGCCCTCCTCGACGCGGGGTGGACCGATTCGATGCCGCGCCTCCTCGGCGTGCAGGCCGAGGGCGTCTCCCCCATCGCGGACGGCATTCACGCCGATAGCGGGGGCGAAGATGGCGCTGACGAGTGGTCCGACGACGACCACGCCGCCGAGCGCAACGACGTCGCCGACGGGATTCAGATAACGCATCCCGCCCGCCGTGACGGGATTTTGGACGCCATCGAAGCCACCGACGGCGACGCCATCGCGCTGGACGCCGGTACGACGGAAGCGGCGCTCGAAAAACTCCACCGAACCGGTTTCTACGTCGAACCGACGAGCGCGGTGGCCGTGGCCGGTCTGACGGCGTACCGCGACCGGGGGATTTTGGCCGACGACGCGGACGTGGTGGTTCCGCTCACGGGGAGCGGACTGAAATCGTAATCGTAATCGGCGTCCGGCCGCCGGTTTCGATGACGTCGTAACTCCCGACGTGCAGTTCTAGTCCTCCTGTCACGCTCGCTCCGAACCACAGTTGGTTGTTCTATGATTGCAGTTACCGAAAAGTAGGCCTCGGAAGCCCCCGCTCGCTCGTTACGCTGTGATTTTGGCTTCACTGTGACTGCAACTACTGAATCGACGTCCCAGAAAGCCCCCGCCCGCTCGCGCTTGCGTGGTTGCTTCAGCGGCCCCTTTCAGTCCCACCCAGCACCGCCTCAGCCACACCCTCCCCAACCGATTCGCTTCGCTCATCCCTCGCGCGACTGCACCGAGACGACGCGGCCGATCATGGCCGCGTCGTCTCGCCAGCGCACGCCACGATGGAACGCCGAGTTCCGTGAAGCTGAATCGACTCGCCCGGCGCGTGCACCAACAACCCCGAGGACGCTCCGTCCGAGGGGTTGTTTTGGTTATCACGTGAGGGATGAGCACTGGAGCGGAGCGAAGCGCGCAATCGGTTGGGGAGGGTGTGGCGTGCGCGGTTTCTTCGAAACCTCGAATGCGAGCGGCAACGCCGCGAGCACGCAGTGCAGTGGCGGTTTCAGTGACGTCTGTAGTTGCAGTCATAGAAAAACCAACGACACCCCGACGCGAACAGGGAGGCTTTCAAGGTCTACTTCTCGGTGGTTGTAATTCACTCGTTCAGAACGACACCCCGTCGGAGCGAATCCGCTCAAAAATTCCCGAATTCCCCTAGCCAGCTAGCAGACGTAGCCGGTGCGCCAGCGTTCGACCGAAACGCTGTGCATGGGGATGCCGTGCTCCTCGAACAGGTCGTGGATATCGACCAACAACTCCTCGCTCACGTCCTCGGGTGAAACCGCGCCGAGGCGGAGGAGCGTCTGTTCGGTGGCGATACGTTTTTCCGGAGAAGGTTCGTTGTCGGACATGCTTCGATAGCCTCGAAGCAACCGAGGTCAGTGCCTTGAACACTGGCCTTTCGGCGGATACCCCGATTTGCTTCACTCGACATATCAGATTCCGGCGAGTTAATTCTATTGGTTGGGGGAGGTTGTGGAACCGACCGCTTCACCGGACGAATCGCGGGAACTTCCCGCTCAACGCCGGATTTCCCGTCCAGAATCGGTCATCGTTCCGGATGCGTCGGCGCGTCGAACCCGCCCCTGACGAGCGGTTTCGCGATGTGGCGGCGGGCCTCCGGCGGCACCTCGTACCAACCCCGTTCGAGTTCGCGGTCGATTTCCCGTTCGACCTTTCCCTCCGCTCGCGTCTTGCAGCGCCGACAGCGGTATCCCTGTCCGGCCCCCGCGCTCTTCATCGAGCGACCGCAGTCGGGGCAGTTCGGCGTCACGAGTTCCGTCGCGTCGAGCGACCGAACGGCGAACTTCTCCAGTTTCAGGGTTCCTCTCGTCACCTCGCCGCAGGCCGTGATTCGGTCGCCGGGGCGGAGGTTCCGAACGTGGTCGCGGAAGCGCTTCGTCGGTTCGAATGCCGCACACGGGAGTTCGGTCCCGTCGTCCGTCATGGTGAAAAAGACGTGCCCGCCCCGTCGGGTTTCGGGGTCGGAGGCGACGGTTCCAGTCACTCGGTACGCGCTATCGTTTTCGACCGCGCGAAGATGGGCGTCTCGAAGGTGGGCGTCCGTCCCCTGATTCGTCACGAAGAGCGCGGTTCGGGCGACGGGTTCGCCGCGGATTTCCGTGCCGACGCGTCGAACGGCGTCCGGGTCGTCGCCGCGAATCCCGTGGAGGATGGGACACGGCGTGTGCGGAACGCAGACCGCCTCGCCTGTTCCACGGTCGACCGTGTCCCACACGTCGGGATAGCCCTCGTCCGCGGCCGCGAAGGCCGAATCGAAATCCACGTCGCGGGGCGTCCCCCACCGCTCGGGTTCGCGGTAGGAGATGTGTTCGTAGGTCCAGTCCGAAAAGGCGGCGTGTGCGCCGATTGCCGCCAGCGCGCCGATTTTTCCCCGCCCGTTCTTCCATCCGGCGTGGCGATAGCCCGCGGCCTCGATTCGCGTTTCGGCCTCCTCGCGGGAGAGGAGTTCCCGAACGGCGCGTCCCGCGAAGTCGTCCACCTCCTCGGGAATCCCGTCGGGGCCGTGCGGCGCGACGACGAGGCCGGGGTTCGTTCTCGGGTCGTCGGTCTCGGCGGCGGCAGACAACTCCTCGCGTGCGACCTCGAACGCCCGCTTCGGGGCGAAATCCGTGTGAATCGCCAGCGCGGCGTTGCCGCGGGTCTTGTGCTTCACGGCGGGGTTGAGCCGGACGAGGAGCAGTCGCTCCACGGACCCCCCGGCGTCTCGAATCCGCGTCGCGAGTCGCGCCGTGAGGTAGGTCGTACACATCCCCCGGGTTCGGGAGTCGGTGTCGTCGAGACCGATGACGGTCACGTCCGGTGGTTACGGCGTGGCGAACTAACCGCTTTCGAAGAAACCCAGCGTATATGAATCTATCGCCGGCGATTTTTCCAATCGCAAGAGGGCGTCGGTGTGCATCGCCAAAACGCCTTTATACTGGAATCACTTACCCGTCACCATGTCCCGGTCTGCACTGGTCGGAAACGTGACTGCGATGCTAGAGGACGCAGGATTCGTGGTCAGCGACCGGTGTGCCATCCGACCAAAGAGCTTCGACGTGGCAGCGCGGCGAGGACCAGACCTCCTGCTGTTGAAAATCCTCGGCAACATCGACGCGTTCGACGCCCAGACGGGCATCGAGATGCGGCGACTCGGCACGTTCCTCGAGGCCACACCGTTGGTGCTCGGGCTCCGGACGCGAAATCAGGACCTCGAACCCGGCGTGGTGTACTTCCGCCACGGCGTCCCGGTGTTCAGTCCCGATACGGCGGTGGACCTGTTCGTCGAGGGCGTCCCGCCGCTCGTGTACGCAGCGCCCGGCGGCCTGTACGTCAACATCGACGGCGACGTCATCCGCGACGAGCGCCAAGACAGGGGGTGGAGTCTCGGACAGTTGGCGTCCGAACTCGGCGTCTCCCGTCGCACCGTCTCGAAGTACGAGGGCGGCATGAACGCCAGCGTCGAGGTGGCCGTCGAACTGGAAGCGCTCTTCGACCGCGAACTGACGAGTCCGGTCGAGGTGTTCGACGGTGCCGACGAGGTGACGGAAGAGGACGAACCGGACGAACCGAACGCCCAACCGGATGACAAGGACATGTTCTCCACGCTCACCCGGGTCGGCCTCACGGTCCATCCCACGCAACGCGCGCCGTTCAGGACGGTCAGCGAGGACGACAGCGACGACCGGATGTTGACGAGTCACTCGGCGTTCACCCGAACCGCCGAGAAACGCGCACGAATCATGAGTTCCATCAGCCGCGTCGCTCACACCCGCTCCGTCTACTTCGTGGACGAAGCGCGGCGGGAGACGGTCGATGGAACCGCGTTGGTCGAACGCGAGGAGATAGAGGGAATCGACGACGCGGACGAGCTCCGAAAGCTGATTCGAGAGCGCGCGGAAGCGTAAGTCGTTGACAGCGATTTTCCCGTTCGTTTTTTCGACAGCGACGGCTCTCCCCGTATACTCCCGAAAGACGTCTCGTGCGTGAGAGTGCACCCCGTCGCGTTCAGTACGAAATCGAACGTCGGAACTCCCCACCGCTTCACTCCGAGCGCTCCCCACCGCTTTTCCTTTCGAGCGGTTGGTACCCGCTCGCTTCGCTCGTCTACGCGCCGTACGTCTTCTCTAGATACTCGTTGATGTCGTCGCTCTCCGGCATTCCCTCGATGCCGTGCTCCGCATCGACCAACACCGGCACCCCGGTCTGGCCGCTGATTTCCTTCACTTCGGTCCGCTCCGAGTGGCCTCGGGGGACGTAGTGTGATTCGTACTCCAGTCCGAGTTCGTCGAGCTTGGATTTGACTTTCGCGCAGAACGGGCAGCCCTTGAGTTCGTACAGTTCGAGGTTCGACATACCCGCACGTAGGGACGAGAGAAATAAGAGTGTGCTGTTCGCGAGGAAATCCGCCGGGTTTCGAAACGCGAAGCGACCGGTAGAGACTCAGACGTTCCCTTGCAGGATACCGCTCGTCCGAACGAAGAAGTAAACCACGAACGCGGCGGCGAGCGCCCAGTGTCCGGGGCGAATCTCCTCGCGCTTCCCAGCGGCGAGTTTGACGATGGGATAGGAGACGATGCCCGCGGCGATGCCGTACGCGATGGAGTAGGCGAACGGCATGACGAGGATGGTCATCCCGGCCGGAACGACGTTCGTCACGTCGCTCCAGTCGATGTCCACCACGTTCTGGAGCATCACGACGCCGATGACGACCAACGCGATGTGGGAGGCGTACTGCGGAATCGCGGCGGCGATGGGGACGAAGGCGAGCGAGAGGAGGAACAGGACGCCGATGACGAGCGCCGTCATGCCTGTTCGACCGCCCTCTTCGACGCCGGAGGCGGACTCGATGTAGGTCGTCACCGTCGAGGTGCCGAGCATGCCGCCGACCGTCGTGCCGATGGCGTCGGCCATGAGGGGCTTGTCGATGTCGGGGAGGTCACCGTCCTCGTCGAGGAAGCCGCCGATTTGCCCGACGCCGACGAGCGTTCCGGCGGTGTCGAAGAAGTCCACGAAGAAGAAGGTGAACACGATGAGCGCGAACGTGAACGCCTCGACTTCCTGCAGACCGGAAACGAACGCGCCGGCGACCGGCATGATGTTGTACGTGACGGAGGTCGAACCCGGCGTGAGCGTTCCGTCGCTCACCAGTCCCAACCACTCGGCACCGTACCCCATCGCGGCCGTTGCGAGAACCCCGAGGATGATGGACCCGGGGAAACCGCGGGCGTAGAATGCGAACGTGAGAAAGAGACCGATTATCGAGACGATTGCGACCGGACTTTGGCCGACCTGCGCGAGCGCAATGATGGTGCCACCGTCGCCGGTAATCACACCCATCGCTTCCAAGCCGATGATCGCGAGGAACAGGCCGATACCGGTGCCGACCGCGAACTTCACGGGCTCCGGGAACAACCGAATGATGTACTCACGAGCGCCGACTGCGGTGAGTGCGATGAATATGAGACCTTCGACCACGACCGCCGCGAGCGCGGTTTGCCACGGTACGCCGAGGACGCCGACGACGGTAAACGCAAAGAAGGCGTTCAGCCCGAGGCCGGGGGCCTGTGCGAACGGTCGATTCGCGTACAAGCCCATTATGAGCGTCGCCACCGCGGCCGCGATGATGGTGACGACGGCGAGCATGGACTGCGTTTGACTTGCTGAATACCCCGACAGTTTGATCGCTTGCGCGAGGATCGACGGGTTCACGACGACGATGTAACTCATCGTCAGGAACGTCGTTATCCCCGCGATGATCTCCGTTCCGAGGTCGGTGTCGTGTTCCTCGAAGCCGAAGTAATCGGCCAACGACCCCGTCGAACCGGATGTCCCTCGATCACTGGTGATGTCTTTGAGCCCCATGAGTCACGAATGAGCATAAACGCGAATACCTACTTAACAGTTCTCATCGAATCTAGCCATCTATACGTAACTCTGTATATGTCGGAGAGTAGTTCGATGGTTTTGGACCAAAATTCACACGACGATGACTACTGCCGTGTGTTAACGAACGGTTATTCGAACGATGCCAACGCGCCGACGGGTGCGTCGGTTCGTCCCTGCGCTCGTTCGATTCCCTCGTTTCCGGCCGCGATGAGCGCGAAGACGCCGCCGACGTTCGCGTCCGCGTCCTCGGCGATGTCGAGGAGGAGTTCCTGGGTCTCGCCCGAGCGGATGAGGTCGTCCACGACGAGGACGGTTTCGCCCGACGCGATGGCCGAGGCGGGCAGGTAGTAGGTGAGTTCGATGCCCGAGGCGAGTCGCTGGCGGGCCTCGATGAACTCCTCGACGGCGGTCTCCTTCGACTTCTTCGCGTAGGCACAGCGCGCGCCGAAGTAACTCGCCATCGCGGCGGCGAGGGTGATGCCGTCCGTCGCCGCGGTCAACACGACGTCGGGCAGGTCGAAGTCGAACGTCTCGACGGCGACGGGGGCCACGAGGTCGAGGAACGACTGATCGAATACGACGCCGGAGTTGTCCACGTACCCTTCCGGGTCGAGACGGGTCCGGGCCTGCAACTCTTCGGCGAGTTGCTCGCGACCGACCCCTTCCACGACCGCTTCCGCACGGTCGGGACTGGGGAGGACGTGTCCGTTCACGTAGCGGTTCAGGTCGCCCGCGGGGAGTTCGGTCACCTCGGCGAGTTCGTCGTACGTTCGAGTCTCCTTGAGCATTCGAAGGACGGAGACGGCCTGTAGTTGGAGATTGGCCTTCTCTGCTCGGTTCATACCCATCTACTCATCATCGTGCAACCTTGAACACTTCGATGATGGACTCTCCGCGTTTAGGCACACCTATGTAGATTCGACTCGTACGGCGGGTCAGTCGAGGAGGTCCGGTCGGAGTCGCTTTTCGTCCCGTTCGTCCTCCAGATGACGACGGAACGCGGCGATTTCGATGCCGGCCTGCTGTCGCTCCTCTCGGTCACGCACCGACACCGCCCCCGACTCCGCCTCGTCGCTGCCGACGATGACCATGTACGGAATGCGGTCGTCGTGACCCGTGCGAATCTTCTTTCCGAGCGTCCAGTCCCGGTCGTCCACTTCGACGCGGAACGACCCGAGCTCGTCGGCGATTGCCGCCGCGTACTCCGCTTCGTCGTCCGTGATGGGGAGGATTCGCACCTGCTCGGGTGCCAACCAGAGCGGGAACTTCCCGGCGACGTGTTCGATGAACACGCCCATGAACCGCTCCAGCGACCCGAGGAGGGCGCGGTGAATCATCACCGGGCGGTGTTCCTCGTTGTCCTCGCCGACGTACGCGATGCCGAGGAGTTCGGGTTGGACGAAGTCCAGTTGGACCGTTCCGATCGTCCACTCGCGCCCGATGGCGTCCTCGACGTCGATGGCGATTTTCGGCCCGTAGAACGCGCCTTCCCCCTCGGCCACGTCGTACTCCAACCCCTCGTCGTCCAGCGCGCTCCGAAGCGCCTCGTGTGCTTTCTCCCATAGTTCGTCGTCGCCGACGGCGTCGTCGGGTTTCGTCTCCAGCACGAGGTGGGCGTCCAAGCCGAAGACCTCGTACATGCCGTCGATGACCGACAGCGTGCCGGCGATTTCCTCGCGGATTCCGTCGCGGCGGACGAAGGCGTGTCCGTCGTCCTGCGTGAACCCGCGCACCCGCAACATCCCTGAGAGTTCGCCGGACTGTTCGTTTCGATAGCACATACCGAACTCCGAGAAGCGAAGCGGGAGGTCGCGATAGGACCGGCGCTGATCGCCGTAGATGCTCGCGTGATTCGCACAGTTCATCGGCTTCAGACCGTACTCGTGCCCGTTTTGTTCCCACGCGAACATCTCGCCCTGCTCCTTGAAGTGGTCGTAGTGTCCCGACTTCTTCCAGAGTTCCGTGTGGTTGAGTTCGGGCGTCTTCACCTCCTCGTAGCCCAGTTCGTCGTTCTTCTCGCGGACGTACTCCTCCAGTTCGCGCCGAATCGCCATTCCGTTCGGATGGAAGTTGACGCACCCCGGCGAGTGGTCGGGCACCGAGAACAGGTCCATCTCGCGCCCGATTTTCCGATGGTCGCGCTTCTGGGCTTCCTCCCGCCGTTCGAGGAACGCTTCCAGTTCGGAATCGCGCTCGAACGCCGTGCCGTACATCCGCGTGAGCATCGCCTCGTCCTCGTCGCCGCGCCAGTAGGCACCCGCGATTTCGAGGAGCGAGAGCGCGCCGACTTCCCCCGTGGAATCGACGTGTGGTCCGGCACAGAGGTCCTCGAACTCCCCTTGGCGGTAGAACGTGACCGGTTCGTCGTCGGGGATGTCGGCGAGCAGTTCGAGTTTGTAAGGCTGGTCGGCGAGTCGCTCGCGTGCCTCCTCCCGCGAAACCTCCTCGCGGACGATGTCGTAGTCCTCCGCGACGATGTCCCGTATCTCGGCTTCGATATCCGCAAGGTCCGCCTCCTCGATGTCGAGGTTATCGAAGTCGTAGTAAAACCCCTCGTCCGTCGGCGGGCCGATGGCGAGTTGTGCGTCCGGGAACAGCCGTAAGACGGCCTGCGCGAGGACGTGTGCGGCGGAGTGTCGGAGAACGCGGACGTAATCGTCGCCGTCAGGCGTGACGATTCGGAGGTTCGCGTTCGACTCGATTCGATACTCCGGGGCGACGAGTTCGCCGTCCACGATTCCGGCGAGACAGTCCGCGCCGAGTCCCGGCCCGATGTCGGAGGCGACATCGGAGACCGAAATCGGACGGTCGAATTCCCGTTTCGACCCGTCTGGAAGCGATACGACTACCGCGTCGTGTGATTGTCGGTTCATGGTTGTGACTGGTGATTTTCGATTTGGATGGAGCGCCGTCCCGTCCCGACCGGTCGGCACCACCGACGGCACGAACGCGCGTTCGCGCCGTCGCTCGCGTTCGGATGTGGGCTCTCGCTCGGATATGCGCGGTTCTCCGCGCGAGCGTGGACGTGACCGTTCACGCTCGGATACGCGCGGCTCTCCGGGTCGGAAACGGGCGGGAAAACGACGATGGTGGTGACTGGATTAGCGGGCGGGAACCCGGCGTGTAAAGCAGTCACCCAGCATCGTGTTGCTCGCCCGAAGATACTCGCGGGACGGTATATATCTCTTGTGCGGGTGTGGGACGAACCGTGATTGTGGGACGGGCCGCGATGGGTTCCGGTTCGGTACCCGTAATCCAACAGCAGACCGAACAGTACCAATGAGCTACAGGTAAGCCGATACCCGTCGTCACGTTCTCCGATGACCAACGCGACCGTCTGTCTGACCTACGACTTTGACGCGGTATCGGTGTGGATTCACACCTTCGGGGCCGGTGACGCGCCGACCCAACTGTCCCGCGGGGTGTACGGCGCGTGGGTCGGTGCCCCGCGCCTCCTCGACCTGCACGACGAGCACGGAATCCCGGCGACGTGGTTCGTCCCCGGACACACGATAGAGAGCTTCCCCGACCGCGTCGGCGAGGTTCACGACCGGGGCTACGACGTTCAGTGTCACGGCTGGCGGCACGTCAACCCGAGTACGTTCGACAGCAAGGAGCAGGAGAAGGACGAGTACCGACGCGCGATGACGAACATCGAGGACATCACGGGCAGTCCGCCGGTCGGTTTCCGGTCGCCCGCGTGGGAGTTCTCGGCGAACACGCTCGACATTTTGGACGAACTGGGGTTCGAGTGGGATTCGAGCCAGATGGGCAACGACTTCCGGCCGTACTACCTCCGGAAAAACTGGAGCGCACCGCAGGACAAACCGTACGAAATCGGGGAGAAGAGCGACATCGTGGAGGTTCCGATTTCGTGGAAACGGGCGGACTTCCCGGCGCTGATGTTCGTCTGGGAGCAGTCGATTCTGTGGGGGTTCGCCGACGAGCGCTCGGTGTTCGACCTCTGGCGGGCGCAGTTCGACTGGATGTACGAGAACATGGATAACGGGATTTTCACGCTAGCGATGCACCCGCAGGTGGTCGGGCAACCGCCCCGGACGACCCGATTGGAGGAGCTGATAGGCCACATGCGGGCGAAATCGGGCGTCGAGTTCGCCGACGTGAGTACGGTTGCCGCCGAGGTACGGAACGGCGACCGGGAACCGATGGCGATGCTCGGGTAGTGGCCCGAACCCATGGTTTTCGGGAACCGTGCGGAACGGTTTGTTTTGAGAGGTTGGCTATAACCGTTTTTCCGACGGAAACCGACCGTTCATCCATGGCGAAGTACGTTGCACTCGTCGACATCCGAGCGAGCGTCCAAAACGCCCAAGAACTCGTCTCGACGTGGGGCGATATCCGCCTCGAATTCGAGGAGTTCGGCGTCGAACTCGACGGGAGCTTTGCCGTCCTCGGCGAGTACGACTTCCTCCTCATCTTCGAGGCCCCGGACCGCGACACCGCGTTCAAAGCGGGCCTCGCAGTCGAAAGCCACGGGATGAACATGCAGACGATGGAAATCATCCCGATGGACGACTTCGCGGAATTGGTCGAAGACTGACCGCTAAAATGACAAATACGACCCATTTTATTCCCGAGCGGAAAAGCCTATTCTTCACCGATTCGTTCGTTCAACCATGAACGAGTCGTCCGAAGTCACCTTCGCGTTCGACGACGCCGAACTGCTCCCCGCAATCGCACAGGACGCCGACACGGGGGACGTACTCATGCTAGCCTACGTCTCGCCGGAAGCGGTCGAAAAGACCATCGAAACCGGGTTCGCCCACTACTACTCCCGGAGTCGGGACGAACTCTGGAAGAAGGGCGGAACCAGCGGCCACGTCCAACGAATCGAGGAGGTTCGCGTCGATTGCGACGCCGACACCCTCCTCTACCGCGTCGAACAGGAAGGCGGTGCCTGCCACGTGGGCTACGAGTCGTGTTTCTACCGAACCGTCGAATCAGTACGGCGTGACGAAGAGTCGCCCGAAACCGCCGTCACCGCCGAGACGGAAATCGTCAGCGAACCCGTGTTTGACCCCGATGAAACCTATGAGTGACCCGCTTTCCGAACTCGGCGATGCCGACGAGGAGTGTCGAGAGGCGAACGCCGCGGTCGCCGAGTACGGCGAGGAGTCCATCCGCGCCGTCTCCGACGCGTACGACCGCGCGACCCGTCTGTTCGACCGTTACGAACATCGCGCGACGGGGACCGGCGACTTCGAGGCGTTCGTCCAGTTCCAAGGGCAGTTCGCCGACCTCGTGGAGAACCTGCCCGACGACCTGCCCGCACGCGAGGCGTTCGAACGGGCGGAGACGGCCATCGACAAACGCCGGTTGAGCGAGCGCGATTTCGAGAAGGGTCGAAGCGCCCTCTCGCCCGCCGAGGAGATCGTTTCCCTCTCCGGCGAGCGCAACGAGGCCCGAAAGCGCTACCGGAACGCTCGGCACTCCGTCTCACAGCGGGTGACGGAACTGGAGGAGCGAATCGCCCACCTCGAACGACTGCGGGAACTCGGCGACGCGGATTTGGACGCCCCGACGGAACTGCTTCGGGAACCCATCGACGCCGCCAACGACGCCATCACGGACGCCTTCGAGTCGTTCACTCACGACGCGAACGCCCGCGAACTGATGGAATTTCTCGCCGCGACCGAACATTACCCGCTCATCGAGTTTCAGTCACCGCCCGACGAACTCCGCACCTACCTCCGCGACAGCGACGCCGGTGACCTCACCCTTCCCGAACTGCTCGAATACGCCCACTACTCCCGGTCGAAACTCGACCACTACGTCGCCGACCCGGCGGCGCTGAAGCGGGCCGTCGCCACGAACGAGACGTACCTCGACCGTCTCGGTCCCGAACCGCTCACCATCGACTGGCCGCCCGCCGCCGCGAACGAACTCCGCTGGTGGTGCGAGGAGGCGATACGCGTCGCCGACCGGTTCGCCCCGCCGGAGGCCATCGCCCAACTCCGCGAGGTGGAACAACGCACCCGCGACGACGAGTTCGAACGCCTCCGAACCGCCGCGGAGGCGCGTTCCGAACTCACCGACGACGAACGCGAGCGACTTGCTCGCGGCGACGTGACCGACGAACTCGAACGGGTGCGGGAGCGAAAGGACACGCTGACCGACGCGCTCGATACGTACCCACGGCGCAGGTAAACGAAACAGCCCGGGTCGAAAATAGAAAGTTTCTCGGGCGAATCGAACGCCGGTCAGACGTTCGCTTTGGCCGCCCGAAGCGCGTCTTCCATCTCCTCCGCGAGCTCCTCGGCGCGGTGGCGTTCCCGCGCCTCGGAGTAGATTCGAACCATGGGTTCCGTCCCGCTCGGACGGGCGAGGACCCACGCGTCGCCGTAGTCCAATCGGTAGCCGTCTCGGGTGTTGAGTTCGGCGTTCGACGCCACCGCCGCCCGCTCGGCGGCGGCGAGGAGCGCGTCCTGTTCCGCGTCCGTCGTGTAGGTGATGTTCGTCCGAACGTTCTGATAGCCGTTGTACGGTTCGACGATGGCGCTGGCACGTTCGTCGACCAGCAGTTCGAGGAACTTGGCGGCGGTGTACGCGCCGTCTCGGCTCAACCGGTAGTTCGGGAAGAAGACGCCGCCGTTGCCCTCCCCCGCGACGGGGACGGACACGTCTTGGTCGGCCAGTTCTCGGATTCGCGTGATGATGTTGGTGCTGCCGATGGGCGTGAGCTCGAGCTGTGCGCCCGTCTCGTGGGCGACATCGACGAGGCGCTGGGAGACGTTGACGGCGGAGACGACGGCGTCGCCGGGTTCGAGTTGTGCGGCCGCGAGCGCGGCGAGCGTGGCGTCGCCCTCGATGTACTCGCCGGTTTCGTCGTAGAAGATGGCGCGGTCGGCGTCGCCGTCGTGGGCGATACCCACGTCAGCGTCGCTGGCTTCGACCAATCGGCCGAGGTCGCGGAGGTTTCCGGGGACGGGTTCGGGGTCACGACCGGGGAAGTGGCCGTCGGGTTGGCTGTTCGTCGTGACGACGGTACAGCCGAGTTTGCGGAAGAATTCGGGTGAGGTGAGCGACCCGGCACCGTGTCCGGGGTCGAGCGCGACGGTGAGGTTCGCGTCGGCGATTCGGTCCGCGTCGACGTTGTCGAGCAGCTGTGAGACGTACCGCTCGCGGGAGTCCTCGATGACGTGGCTGTGGCCCGTCTCGCTCCACCGCACTTCCTCGAACTTCTCGGTGAGGAACTTCTCCTCGACTCGTTCGAGGCTGCCGACGGACAGTTCGATGCCGTCGTCGCCGATGAGTTTCACGCCGTTGTACTCCGGCGGGTTGTGCGAGGCGGTTATCATCAGCGCGGGGACGCCCTCGATTTCGGCGTACGCCTGCACACCGGGGGTCGGAACGACGCCCAGACGGTCCACGTTCGCGCCGACGCTGGCCAATCCGCTGGCGGCCGCATCCGCGAGCATGTCCCCCGTGGCTCGTGTATCCCGTGCCAGCGCGACCCGGTCGGTTCGCCAAACCGTCCCCGCCGCTTTCGCGATTTTGAGCACGAACTCCGGGGTCAGCTCGTCGTTGGCGACCCCTCTCGTTCCGCTCGACCCGAACACCTTCATGTGGGGGCGTGGGGTTTCTGCATTCAAAGAGATTCCGAATACGGGTGCTACTCCGTCTCAGCACGCTCCGGTGGCGGATTTTATCGGTGACTCCCATCCGAGAACGGCGACTGACCCGACGACGAGAACTCCGCCCGCAACCGTCAGCGCGGTGAGCGGCGAGGTGGCGTCCGAAAGCAGGCCGCTCGCGAGTTGGAAGGGAATGACCGTCAGGGAACCGACCATCGCGAGTGCGGACAGAACGGTGGCCCGCCCGAGCGTGTCGATGCGGTCGTTGACGTACTGCGACGCCAACGAGCGGGACGTCTCCGCGATACCGCGCGCGAACAGGAACGCCGGAATCGCCAACATCGGGACGAAACGGAGCGTGACGAGACCGAATCCGACGACGAACGGAATCACGAGGAACCACGTCTTGAGACCGATTCGCTCTCGAATCGCACCGGTGTAGTAGCTCAGCCCCGCTGAGAGGAGGCTGATGGCGGCGTAAAACCAACCGAGGAGCGGTTCGACGCTTCCCTTCGGAACGCCGACTCCCGGGAGGACCGTCTCCAACACCGGTTGGACGTACATGAAGACGAGGTAGGACACGGCCGAGAAGAGGACGAAGTAGTAGACGACGAACGCCCTCAGTCGCGGGTGCGAAAGCGTCTCCCGAATCACACCGACCGCTTCTCGCACGCCGAGTTCGTCGGACTCGCTCTCCTCGTAACTCGCCGGTTCGTCCATCCCGAGGAGAACCGGAATGCCGACCCCAGTTACTCCCGCGGCGACCAGAAACGGGTACGCGAGGTCGATATCTCCGAGATAGCCGCCGAGGACGGACCCGACGACGCCGACGAGCAGGGCGACGGCCTGCCCGCGTCCACGGACGTAGGCGAACCTGTTCTCCGACAAATCGTCGGTGAGGGTGTCATAGAGCCACGCGTCGCTGCTCCCCGAGCGGAACGTGTAGCCGAACGACCAGCAGGCGTACAGCGTCGCGAGTTGCGCGAAGTCCTCCGCCAAGCCGATGCCCACGAGCGTCAGCGTGATGATGGTCGTCCCGATGAGCAGGCTGTTCCGGCGGCCGACCCGGTCGCCGATGTATCCGGTCGGAATCTCCGAGACGAGGGTCGTCACGTTGTAAATCCCTTCGAGGATGGCGATTCCGGTGTAATCCAACCCGAGCGAGAGGAAGTAGAGGTACATTATCGGCCGGTAGAACTCCACCGCTTTCGTGGACTTGTAGGCGTAGTAGAGGCCGATGTTCCGGTTCGACTGCCACATACGTACTCGACCGTGCGACAGCACCGAGTTCCTTCTGCGCACTCGATTGCACATGGATCTCTGACACCTTTCGCGGGGGTTTTACCGACCGTCGCCGAACGCTCCGGCATGGAGGACGAGCGACCCGACCCGGCCGACGCGCTCGCCGCAATCGGCAACGAACGGCGCGTCTCGATTCTCTACGAACTCCAGCAGGCGTTCCGCGACGGCCACTCCTCGCTTTCCTACGCCGACCTCAAACGGCGGGTCGGACTCCGTGACAGCGGCAACTTCAACTACCACCTCCAGCGCCTCGTCGGGCAGTTCGTCAGGAAATCGAACGATGGGTACTCACTCACCTACGCGGGCCGCAAAGTCGCGAGCGCGCTGACGGCGGGCGTGTTCACCGAGCAGGCCGACGGGACGACCCTCGATGCGCCCGGAACGTGTTACCAGTGCGGCGACACGGCGCTTTTCGCCCGCTACGAGGAGGAACGAGTTCACATCACCTGTGGGTCCTGCGGCGAGGAACTCCTGCACAACCCCTTCCCGCCAGCGCCGACGACCCGCCGCGATGACCTCCTCGACGCCTTCGAGGCGTGGACCCGACGGTGGAACGCTCTCGCGACCGCCGGCACCTGCCCGGAATGCGGTTCTCGAATGTCCGGCCGCCTCACCGACTACCGACCCGAACTCGGTACCGGAAACGTCCCGTACAGGCTCCGTGTTTCCTGTGCGGAGTGCTGGGCGATGGCGAACCTCCCGGTCGGATGCCTCGTCCGCGATAACCCGCGAGTCATCGGTTTTCACGCGGAACGCGGCGTCTCGCTCGACGACCGCTACCTCTGGGACCTCGATTGGGCGCTTCACCGCGACCATCTGACCGTCCTCGCCGAAAACCCCCCCCGCGTTCGGTTGGAGATTCCCATCGACGGCGACGAACTCCGGTTGACGTTCGACGACGGGGGAACCGTCGTTTCGGCCGCCGTCGTCGAAGGCTGAGAACTCGCAGAAGCACGGTCGGTACGCCGTTTGCTAGTTCGCGGACAAAACCTGTTTACGGTATGCTGTCATCCCACATAGTGGCGCAAAATACCAATGATTCAACTCATCGACATCGAGGTCGAACACACCATCGAGGAGTACGCCACCGATACGGTCCTCCGCGATTCTGTCCGAGCGATGCAGAACACGGTTACGGACGACGTGGCGGCGCTCGACGGGCGCACCGTCTGGATGGTGAATTCGACCGCAAGCGGTGGTGGCGTTGCCGAGATGATGCCAAAACTCGTCGGTCTCCTCCGCGCGCTCGGTGTCGAGACGCAGTGGGCGGTCATCGACGTGGACGAACCGGTGTTCTTCGAGTTCACGAAGGAAATCCACAACCTCCTGCACGGCGCGGGCGACCCCGAACTCGTGGACCACGAGCGGTCGGTTTACGAGGCGACGAGTCGGTCGGTCGCCGACGAACTCGAAGACAGAATCGACCCCGATGACGTTCTCGTCGTCCACGACCCGCAACCCCTCGCGGCGGGTGCGATGGTCGCCGACGGACTCGACGTTCCCGCCGTCTGGCGGTGCCACATCGGTTCCGAGGAACGGTCGGAAAAGTCCCGAACTGCGTGGGAGTTCCTCCGTCCGTGGATAGTCGACTACGACCGGACGGTGTTCACGCTCCCCGCATACGTCCCGGCGTTTCTGGAAACCGAGGCCGACATCATCCCGCCCGCAATCGACCCGTTCAGCGCGAAAAATCGCCGTCTCAAGCCACAGGAGGCCGCCACGGTTCTGGCACGGGCGGACCTCATCGACACCGGCCATCCCGTCGAGCGGTTCGACCAACCGGCGCGACGGTTACAGGCCGACGGCACGTTCGCCAGCGCGACGGACCCCGAGGACATCGGGTTGCTCTTTCGCCCCACCATCTGCCAGATTTCCCGTTGGGACGGTCTCAAGGGATTCGTCCCGCTGTTGCGCGGGTTCGCCGAACTCAAACGCGACGCCCGGTCGGCGGTCGATGCGAGTGCCGCCACAAACGGCGGCGACGATTCGGCCGAAGCGGGCCGCTCCGACGCTCACCGTCGGCGAATCGACGACGCTCGACTCCTTCTCGTCGGTCCCGACCCTTCTTCGGTGGCGGACGACCCGGAAGGTCGGGAGGCGCTCGAAAACTTGGAGGAGGAATGGCTCGCACTCGACCCCGAGATCAGGTCCGACATCGCCGTCGTCGTCATGCCGCCGGACCAACACGACAGCGCCCTCGTCATCAACGCGCTCCAGCGGTGTTCCTCCGTCGTCGCCCAGAACTCGCTTCAGGAGGGCTTCGGCCTCACGGTGACGGAAGCGATGTGGAAGCGGGCCGTCCTGATGGGTTCCGACACCGGCGGTATCGGCGCACAGATCACCGACGGCAAGAACGGCAGACTGGTTCCGGACTCCAGCGACCCGGCGTCCGTCGCACACACGCTAGACGACGTACTCGGGTCGCCCGAACGATGGGACGACTGGTCGTACAACGCCCAGCGCCACGTCACGGACAACTATCTCGTCTTCGAGCAGGTGACGCGGTGGTTGGACACGCTCGGTGAGGTCGTCGAGTAGCGCGCCGATTCGGCCCAACTCTTTGCCCACAACAGCTATTTTGCATCCCGAAGTACAGCTTCGTCCATGTCCGAAAAGACGCTTCACGAAGCGAAAGTATCGCGAGAGGAAGCGGCGGACCTCCTCGAAGGTATCGCAGAACAACTTCGCGGCGAGGGGGATGCCGACATCGACGTCGGAAACAAGACGGTCACGCTCTCTCCGCGGAAGAAAATCGGCTACGAAATCGGCACCCGCGAGTCGTCGTCCGTCCTCCGTGGGAACCGCGAGACGGTTTCCATCAAACTCGACTGGAAGCCGAAATAATCCCGTTTTCGCGCATTAAACCGATCGCTCACGGCGTTTCGTTCGCAAAAAGGTCCAGGTGCGAGAATCGAACCGAAGCCAGAGGGTCCTGCTCGCTTCCTGCGCTCCGCTCGGCTATCGCCTCGCGAACCCGCGGTCGCTGTGCGGGCTGCCACTGGCAGGATTCGATTCTCGTGCCCGAACTCGTCGATATCCGGTTTCAAATGCGAAACCGACCACTCACGGCGTTTCGTTCGCAAAAAGGTCCAGGTGCGAGAATCGAACCCGCGTCCCAGCCTCCACAAGGCTGGAGGATAGTCCACTACCCCAACCCGGACACGCATCTCTTGGTAATCGGGAGAGATTAAAATACGTTTCGGAAAGGAACGTCGCGTATGGTGGTTTCCCCCGTGTTACCCCTCCTCACTCCGTTTCGGTCGTCGGGTTCTCCAGCCGAAGTCGTCGGGTTCGATGGCCGTCGAACCACGGGCCGGGTTCGGTCTCCTCGAATCCGGCGCGTTCGGCGACGGAAACCGTGTCGGATTCCGGTTCGGGAAGCAGTATCTCGACCGGCATCGTCTCCTTTTCGGCGAAGCGGACCGGTTCGTCGAGGAGCAGTTCACAGGCCGTTTCCGTACCGAAGAGGTGTGTCACGTGTACCGTCTTCTCGTCGGCTTCGAAGCCGACGAAACCGTCGATGTCCCCGTCCGTATCCGCCACGCGGACGGTTCGGTCGTGAACCACGTCGGCCATCACGTCGGTCGGTACGTCTGCGAGCGCCGCGAGACGTCCTCCGTCTGCCTCCACCGCATCTCGGACGTTCATGATGGATACTTTCCGTCCCGAGCATTAAACCTTCAGCCGAACGCCCCGTCGCCGGTGTGAACGACACCGGTCGCTGGTCGAACGACGTCGTGGTCGACGTATCGCGTGGCCGGGGGCCTCGATTCTGACGCTACCCGTCGGTCCGGAAAGCGATATCTCGAAAAAATCGCGGTTCATTCGCGCGACGGAACCTTCGCTACTTGTCGTCTTTGCCGTGCTTACCGTGCTTGCCGCCTTTGCCGTGCCTCGGCTTACAGTGGTCGCCGCCGTGGTGTCCACCACCGTGGTGTCCCCCACCGCCGTGGTGACCGCGCCGTTTCTTCTTCAAGTGGACGTCCAAGTCGAGGTCGTACCAGATGCCGATGACCGAGTCCCGCGAGATACCGGTCACGTCGCCTTCGAAGCTGACGTTGAGTTTCGAGGCCTTGTAGATCTGACTTCGGAGTTCCCCGTCCGGGTACTCCTCGGTGTGAACGTTCACGTAGGCGTTCCCCGCGCGGATTTCGTGGAGCAGGTCCGCTATCGACTCGCCTTCGAGCGGTCCGACGAGGTCGGACGCTCGAATCGACCCCGCCGAAGCCACGTTGTTAAAGATGAGTCTCTGTTGTGCATCCACGTCTTCACCGATCAGCGACGCGACGACCGGTCCGTTTTCACCTTTCTCGCCGAGATGGATATGCGCGGCCGTGATCTGCGACGTCGCGTTTATGGCGAGCAGTGCGAAGTCGAGTCGCTTCTTGTCCGTCGTCGACCGGAACGCCGCGACGCCCTCTCCGGGGCTATCGTTCGGCGGAACCTCGTTTTCCCCGGTGAGTGTGCTCGTACTGTAAAGTTGTCCTTCGAGCGCTATCTGCGGGTAGTTCTTTCCTTTGCCTTTTCCTCCCTTCGACCCTTTGCCTCCCATCGACGTGTCGTTACCGTTCATCATCGCATTCCCGGAACTGATTCCGGCCAGTGCGGTGAGACCAGTGCCAAGAAGCTTCATCGTTCTGCGTTTTCGTTGATCAACCATTTGTGATCCAATCCTGCGTTATCGCTGTTGTATGTTTGTTATATGCTTCCTGAATACTGTAATATACATCCTGAATACAGTAATACGCGCCCTGATGGCAGTAATATTCGGTTACCGAGTCGATGAGAAATCGGCTCCTCCTCCCGATTATCCGGTTTTTACCCGGTCTACGCTCCGTCGGGAGTAGCTTCATCCCGTTCGGATGCTAACGAACCACTATGAGCGACATATCCGGATCCGCCGACCGGAGACTGTGCGATTTCTGTCGCCTGCCGTGTCCCGAGGAGTCGGTGCAACTCGCCTACGGCGATACGACCTACGAGTTCTGTTCGAACACCTGCCGGGACGAAATGCGGACGAGCGACCGCGTGTTTACGACCTATCACGGGTTTCGGCAGCTAAACACGGGCGTCTCGGCGCTCGACGACCACCTGCCGGAAGGGTTGCCGCGCAATTCGTTCGTCCTGCTGTCCGGCGAGGGCGGAACCCGCGACAACGCCATCGAGACGGAACTCGTCTGGCGGACGCTTCAGCGCGGCGAACCGGCCGTCGTCGTCAGTCTCACGGAACCCCCTATCTCCGTCGTCGAGCAGTTCCTCTCGCTCGAATGGAACGTCCTGCCGTACCTCGAAGTCGGTCTGTTACACGTCCTCGACTGTTTCACCTACCGCGTCAGCGACCGGGATCGGATGTTCACCCGCATGGACGAGTGGAACCAGTACCTCCACCGCGTCACCGCGTCCGCGACGACGACGGTCCGTGACCCCGGCGACACGAGCGAACTCCAAAACAAACTGGACAACTGCCTCGAATCCCTGTCGATGAGCGACACGGGTATCGTCGTCATCGATTCGCTGACCGAGTTCGGAACGCTCGTCCAACCCGTTCAGGCGTACGATTTCGTCAAGGACGTTCGGGCGGACGTCTGCAAAGGTCGCTTCGTCCCCGTCTTCGCCGGAGCCACGTTCACCGGCGAGGAGGACGTCTTTCCGCACGACATGGGCTACGTCATCGACGGTCTCGTCGACCTCCAGTTGAACGGGTCGCTGGTCGAGGACGTGCTCATCAAACGGGTTCGAATCCGGAAGATGAACGGCGTCCTCACGATTCCCGAGTGGGTCGCCTACGAGTACACCGGCGGGGACGGACTGGTCTCGTTTGACCCGATAGAGGAACTCGAAAAAGCGGAGGAACGGGGCGACGAATCGGTCGAATCCGAATCAGACGGGGAAACTCGATCTATTCGAAGCGCCGAATCGGAATTCGACACGTCCGAATGAACGGTAACGGGTCGATTTGAGGACGGCAGGTCCGCCGATAGCGCGTCTCAGACGTCGCCTTCGAAGACGGCGTAGCCGATGGTTTCCGGGTTGTGCGTGTCCTCCCTATCGACGCTTTGTTCCTCTTGAACCTTGATCTCGACGCCGCTTCCGGTGAGGTTTCGATAGCGGAGGGTGGCCGGATCCGTTCCGTCGAACGTCTGCATATCGGCGACGAGGCGGGGTGAATCGTACTGCTGTTCGAACGTAATCTGATTCCATTGGTCGTCGAACGTGTTTGCAGTACGCTGCACTTCGAACGGTTGACCGTCTATTTCTCCCGTCGCCTGTTGAAGCGCGACGTAACCGACCGTCTCGTCCGTGTGGGGTCCTTTGGCTTCTTCCTCCTGCAGTCTCACGGCGAACGAATCGTTCGTGACGTCGTCCAGTCGAGAGATGACGGGTTCCCCGCCGTTGTTCGTCTGTGGCTGTGCCAGCACGACCGGCGTTTGCGTCCCGAAGAAGTCGCCGAGGGAAACGGTGATGAAGTCGGTGTTTACCGTTACCCGTCCCCCTTTCACTCTGAACGCGGTACCGCTGTCCGTCCGGAACGTCTGTTCTCTGGTCTCCGCGCCGAGCGTGTGGAACGTCTCGCTGCCGTGTCTGCCATCGAGGTAGAACCACTCTTGGAGTTGATATTCGAAGCCGCCGTCCTCGACGTCTCGGAGACGAACGAACGTCGCTGCCCTGTCGTTGAACGACAGCGGTTTTGCGATCACGACGCCGTCCTGTGGGACGCCGGAATTCACCTGCCGCCATTGGGTTCTGTTCTTCTGTACGGGAGTGGTAATCCTCTGGGTCAACAGTTCTCCCGCATCGCCCGGGGTGAACGGTTCGCCGTCGACCGTCCAGTTCGCTGGCCCGGTTCCGTCGGTCGAGACGATACCGCCGGTCACGTAAAACACGTACACCTCCCCTGCCGGTATCGTCCCCGACGCCTCTTTCGAGTCATCGATCCGTTTTTCGGGAACGGTGGACGCCCAGTTCATGTACACCGTCGCGCCGTCGTCACCGCCCGGCCCGACGTACGTTCCCGCGGTGATATCGAACGTGGATTCGGTGCTGTTGCCGGTGTTGTCGATGCGGACGACCTGTGCGTTTTGCATCGGAACCTGACCGACCGGTGCGGGAGTCGGGGCAGGGGGGGTCGTGATCGGCTGAGTGGGGTTCCCGTTGATCGTCATCCGATCGCTGATATAGGTCGAGTTGGTCTGCGGGCCGCTTCCACCGAGGACACCCGAGACGGTCCCCCACGTCTGCGGTACCTGGCCGATGAAGATGGCGTACTCGTTGTCGTTGTCGTTGGTCACCTGAACGTTCTGAAGTTGGAGGTAATCGAGATCTCCAACGCCGCCGTTCTCGTGCGTGTAGATGGCGCTGTGATTCTTCGTCGAATCGTAACTGATACGGACGTTTCGGATGTCGATGCGCTGGCAGGGTGCCGGTGCCGTGATCGGTCCGCCACAACTGGACGACAAGTACCGATGTAAAAAGTCGCTTTCGCTGATTGCGAGGGTGCCATCATAGGTGTTGATTCCCCGCGACGGGTCCGCGGCGACCGTCGCTTCGGAGTTGACGCCACGTTGGAGCGACCCGCCCGACCACGCCTGTGTCGGGTGTTGAGCGTTTTTGATGGACACGCAGTTTCTGACCTCGGAATTGCCGCCGAGACGCATTCCGTTCTGCGTGTTGCGCTGGAAACAGTTGTAGATGCTCACCTTTCCCTCGGGATTTTTGGCATAAATCGTGTTTTCTGCCCAGCTTTCGAACCAACACCGGTTGAACGTGAGCGAACCGTTCGACGATTCTACGAGGATCGCCCGCCGGTTACTCGCTTCCGTCGGCGCACAGGACCCGTCCTGAAAGTAGCAGTCCTGTAAGAGCCCACGAGTACCCGCCGCCGATGAGAGGCGGAAGTACGTGCGTGCGTCGCCAGAATTGTTCGACCCGATGTTATTGTCGGTTGCCGCTCGAACTCTCCCGCGGGTGATGAGCCGTCTGAGTTCCCAGTTCCCCGAATTGGAGTTCATCTGTACGTACGGCGGCACCGGCGTGTTTCGCATGTCGAGTTCGAAGCCATCCATCACGAACCCCAGTGAGGAGACGCCGATCCACTGTATGCTGTTTCCCGACTGTCCGGGAACGAGTCGTGCCCCGTTGGGAGCTATAAGCTCGAAATTATCCGTTCCGGAGGGAACGGTGAGGCCGTTGAGTCGGTACGTTCCAGATGGGAATATGACCGTCGTATCGTCGCCGCGGAGACCATTAAGGACGCTATCGATGGGCGTGTTGCCGGTGTTGTCCGCACCTTGGTTTACGATGTTGTACGTCGGCATTCAGACGCCCCCCTTCGGCCGATGTTCCTCGTCGACTGCCCTCGAATCCCGACTCGTCCACGTTCGGTTCGAACGTCCTTTTCTGCGCTGTCGGTCTATTTTCCAGTACAGAGTGTCTATTTTCTTACCTCGTAAATCAGTAATCATTCTCTGAACCATGTGACACTCAAACACTAGGTTAGATATTGTTATACGCTACCTACGATGAAACAAGCACCTCAAGAAGACAACTTCAATAAAAATCTGATTTAAATTCGTGGAATAGGGGTGCTAGAGAGACGTTCGGTACGAACGAGCGAACGAGACGCGAAGCGTCTCGTCAACAGTCTCAGAAATCGGGCATTTCTGGTTGGCGGCTAAATTCCGGATGAAGTCCGGCAACCCATCGTTGTACTCCTGTCTCGTTCGCGCGTTCGATGAGTTGTTCCGCTCTCCCGTTTCTAACCTGTTTCTCGTAGTCGTAGGAATTGATTCGAGCGTGTCATGTGACGCTTCCAGCGATACTTCTTTCGGTGCTTGTCGATTCACGAACCGACGCTGTCCCCCGGATACGGTGTTGATTCAAACCTGTTTATCAAAATTACGTTCTATCATCAAAATAACTGCTTCGCGTTTTATTTTCTTTAGTACTCACTGATTAACTAATGCACGTGAGATAGATGTTGGAACCGAAGATGAGTAAAAACAATCTTGACCACGGTGGACACAACCGTCGGACGTTCTTGAAGACGGTTGGTATCACCTTGGGGGCGGCAGGGTTGGAGAGCACGACCGTTGATTCACAGGAAACGCCCGGAACACCAGCAAGTGGGTGGAACACTCGTCGTGGATCTTCGATTCGAACCGGTGTGATCAACGGTACCGGTCCCGTTCCGTATCCAATGCCCGAGTGGAAGACGGATCTGAACGGTACCATTTTCGGATATGAACCGGTCGTTAGTGACGGAACCCTTTACCTTCCAGTCACGACGGAGAACAGTCCTCCTGCAAACGAGGGGTTTGTCGGCGCGTACGACATCGAAACCGGCACGGAGTTATGGCGACAGTCCACGTTTCCGAGACCGGAAACACCGACAGTCAGCGGCGAAGAGGTATACGTTACGACGGAATTTTCGGAGTCCAACCAACCGCAAGAACTTGGCATTTACGCGCTCGATAGGGGGAGCGGCGACATCAGCTGGAGTCGAACCCAAGAGCCGGACTGGGCCGAGACAGCTGTCAATAACGACTTAGTCCTGTTGGCAAACACTGACGGTGCCGTGGCGTTAGATCCGCCAACCGGCGACCTCGTCTGGGAGACTCCGGGGGTAGGAGGCTTATCCAGCGGGTTCGATGGATTCGTCTGCGCTACCGATGAAACCGTTGTCTACGCCGACGGAACGGCACTCGATCCGGAAGACGGTTCGGTGCTATGGGTGATAGAAGACGAACCGATTCTCGGTGACCCGGGATTCCGCGGAGGGCTCGTGGTGTTCATTCGGACCGAGCTCGCCCAAGGCCAGATGCAGGTCTCCCTCGAAGCGAGATCGGAACAGACCGGAGAACTCGAATGGTCGTACGTTTCCCCCGACAACAGGTGGGGCGGGGACCACGCATTGACCGAAAATTGCGTCGTCATCGTCGAGGCTACCGGTGAAACGTCGAGCGTGATAGGACTCGATCTCTTCACCGGCGAGGAAAAATATCGGACGGAAATCCCGTTAAACTTCGCCAGTAGTCCGGCCGGAGACGATGAAAGAGTGTATATCGGTGGTCAGTATATCCCGAAAGACGACACTGAAGAGCCCAAAGCGGCTATCAGTACGCTCGAAAGATCGAGCGGTGACCTGTTGTGGACCTATCTATTCGATGACAGCGGTCTCCCAACGTCACCCGAAAATCCACCAGCCGCTGGGACGCCCGCTCTATCGAACGGTCAATTGGTTGCTGGAACGTATCCCGGCGGCTCGACACTCGATTACGAGTATCTGCAGTATTCCAATTTCTTCACTTTCGGAACGAGCGAGAGTCCACCGGATGGATACCGACCCCCGAACCGTGGAAAGTCGGACGACGGGGAGTCAGAGGAACTCAATGCACGTATCGACGCGCCCTCGAATCAGGATCTGTCCGACCTCTCTCCCGGCGAGAAAGTCCTCTTGAACGGGTCATCCTCCACCGGAACCGACCCGACGTACGAGTGGGACACCGACGGCGACGGGCAGTACGACACGTCCGGCCAGTCGGTCCGCGTCACCGTGCCCGCGTGCACGTCGTTGACCGTCACGCTTCGAGTCACGAACCCGAACGGCGACACCGATACGGCGACGGCTACGGTGTCGCCGAACTGACGCTGGGTTGCGATTTCGAGCCTCCCGTACCGTGATGACGGCGAATTTTTCCGAATAGTATCAAACGACTAACTGGCAGAAATGCTTGAGATGCAAGCAGTTATCTGGCCGCCGTTGCAATGGCCCCCCATGAATTACCGACCACGGACGGTGGTTCGGTGCGCGTAGTCGCCAAGTTCGGAGGCACCAGCCTCGGAAGCGGTGACCGCATCAACCGTGCCGCAGATTCCGTCGCCGCCGCAGTAGACGCGGGACACGAAATCGCCGTCGTTGCCAGTGCAATGGGCAACACAACCGACGAACTCCTCGAAGAGATTCACTTCGATGCGGACGAACCCGACCGCGCCGAAATCGTCAGCATGGGCGAGCGCACGAGCGTCCGAATGCTCAAAGCCGCGCTGTCCGCGCGCGGCGTGGACGCGGTGTTCCTCGAACCGGGCAGCGAACAGTGGCCCGTCATCACCGACAAACGCGGGGAAGTCAACGTCGAGGCGACGAAGGAACGCGCCGACGAACTCGCATCGGAAATGGACGGCACCGTGCCGGTCATCACCGGGTTCCTCGCCGAGAACGAGGACGGCGGCGTGACGACGCTTGGACGCGGCGGCAGCGACACGACGGCCGTGATGCTCGGCACCTACATGGACGCCGACGAAGTCGTCATCGTCACGGACGTGGAAGGCGTCATGACCGGCGACCCGAGCGTCGTGGAAGGCGCGCGGAACGTCGGCCAGATTACGGTGGATGAACTCCGCAACCTCTCGTTCCGTGGCGCGGAAGTCGTCGCACCCTCGGCGCTCTCGTACAAGGACGACGACCTGCACGTTCGCGTCGTCCACTATCAGCACGGGGACCTGCTCGCTGGCGGAACGAGCGTCACGGGACAGTTCGAGAACCTCATCGACATGCGCGAGTCACCGCTCTCCTGCATGACGCTGGCGGGACGGGCGATTCGAAACCGTCCCGGCATCCTCGCCGACCTCTCCACCGCACTCGGTGCCGGAAACATCAACATCGACGCGGTGGCGAGCGGCATGGACAGCATTACGTTCTACGTGGACAGGGAGGAGGCCGAACGCGCCGAGAACATCCTCCATCAGGAAGTCATCGACGAGGAGTCGCTCTCCAGCGTCACGGTCGATGACCCCATCGCCGTGATCCGGGTGACGGGCGGCGAACTGCCCAACGAACCCGGCATCATCCACGAACTCGTCGCCCCCGTCGCGGAGGCGCACATCAACATCCACGACCTCATCACCAGCGCGACCAGCGTCGCCCTGTTCGTGGACTGGGACGACAAGGAACAGACCCTCGAAATCCTCCAGAATCACTTCCAGCAGTAGGGACCGACGGCCGTCTCCCTTTCGGTCACGCCGACCGTCGTCGAGTGACCGTTCGTGTCGTCCGGGAGATTTCCGTATCCCGCATAAAAGCGGGTATCACAACGATAATTACCCGGCTTGACAACGTATCAATCCATGTTCGAGTCGTGGGACCTTTCGGGAACCTCCGGACGGCGTCTCATCATGGCTCTCGGCGGGATGTACGTCGTCGCCGGTTCCGGAATCTCGTTCACGAACGTCGCCATCGACTGGACGCTCGGTCTCGACTTGACCGTCTTCACCCTCGTCGCCGGTCCCGGCCTCGTCACTCTCTACGTCGGTTATTGGCTGCCCCGGAGCGAGGTTCGAACGGAACTCTTCTCCCGCATCGCCAAGTGGTGCCTGGGGGGTATCGCGATGATGCTCGGTATCTTCCTCTTCATCTATCTCGTCACCACCAACGCCGCTTCGGTCGGCAGCATGCTCATCCTCACGTCGCTCTCCTGTCTCTCCGGACTCGGAATGGGGTACAACGGCGCACGGGCGGGGACGCGAGCGCTCAACGCCGACGAACAACGGCGGGAGGCGGAACGATACAGCAAGGAACTCCAGCGCTACGAAACCATGATCGAAACCGTCAACGACGGTATCTTCGTCATCGACGAGGACGACTACTTCATCCACGTCAACGACGCGTACGCCGAAATCGTCGGGTACGACCGCGAGGAACTCCTCGGGTCGCACACGTCGCTCGTCGTGGTGAAGGGGTTGAACGACCTCTCGAACGAACTGCAAGACGAACTCCTCGCGGACGACGGCGAACCGAAGACCTACGACGCGATTTTGGAAACGTCGTCCGGCGACAGGATAGACGTCGAAGCGACGGTGGCGAACCTCCCGAAACAAGCGGCTAACGGTCGAGACATCGTCGGCGTCGTCCGCGACGTGACCGAGCGAAACGAGCGCGAACGGCAACTCGAACGGCAGAACCAGCGACTCGATAGCTTCGCCAGTATGGTCGCCCACGAACTCCGGAACCCGCTCATGATCGGTCAGATGTACTGCAACGAACTCCCGGCGGACGCGGCCCCGGTCGCGGTCGAGTACATCACCGAATCGTTCGACCGCATCGACGACATCATCGACGTGCTGTTGGTGGTCACACAGGGGCACGAGACGGTGCCCGAAAGTACGCCGGTGCGTCTCGGAGACACGGCGCGGAACGCGTGGAACAAGGTGGACTCCCCCGACGCGACCTTGGAGGTGCTGATGGACGGGACGATTTCCGCGGACGAGACGTACGTCGAACATCTGTTCAGAAACCTGTTCGAAAACGCCGTCGAACACGCTGGGGCGGACGTCACCGTCACCGTCGGCGAACTTCCGACCGGATTCTACATCGCCGACGACGGACCGGGCGTCCCGTTGGACGCCCGCGAAACCGTCTTCGAGATGGGCTACACGACCGCATCCGGTAACGGCGGAATGGGGTTGGGTCTCGCGTTCGTTCACGAGTTGGCGACCGTGTACGGCTGGAACTGTTCGCTGACCGACAGCGCCGACGGCGGCGCACAGTTCGAGTTTACGAACGTCACCGAAACGAAAAACCCCGTCTGAGAGCCCCGTTCGCACCGCTTCCGCACTCACGACCGCTGTATTTTCACGCCCGCTTTCGTTTCCTTCCCGACCCTTCGGTCGCGTTTCCCCTCGCCCATCTCTCGACACAAACTTTACGCGGGAGTCCGAACCGGCCGAACATGAACCGCGAGCGCTCTCGAAACCTGTACGACCGTGCGCTGTCCGTGACGCCGGGCGGCGTCAACTCCCCCGTTCGGGCCGTCCGCCCGTACCCGTTCTTCGTCGAACGCGGCGACGGCGCACACGTCATCGACGCCGACGGGAACAGATACATCGACTACGTGATGGGCTACGGGCCGCTCCTCTTGGGCCACGACCTGCCACAACCCGTCCAGTCGGCGCTCCAGTCGCAACTCGCCGACGGGCCGATGTACGGCGCGCCGACCGAAGTCGAAGTCGAACTCGCGGAGTTCGTCACCCGGCACGTCCCGAGCGTCGAGATGATTCGATTCGTCAACAGCGGAACCGAGGCGACCACCTCCGCCGTGCGCCTCGCCCGCGGCTACACCGGGCGCGACAAAATCGTCGTCATGCAGGGCGGCTATCACGGCGCACAGGAATCGACGCTCGTACAGGGAAAGACGGGCACGACGTCGGAACCGAGTTCGAACGGGATTCCAGCGTCGTTCGCCGAGGAGACCATCACGCTCCCGTTCAACGACGCCGAGGCGGCCCGCGAAGTGTTCGAGAAGCACGGCGACGAAATCGCCTGCGTTCTCACCGAACCGATTCTCGGAAACTGTGCGAGCGTCCCGCCCGTCGACGGGTATCTGGGGACCCTCCGCGAACTGACCGAGGACCACGGGTCGCTCCTCGTCTTCGACGAGGTGATGACTGGATTCCGCATCGGCGGGTTAGGGTGTGCACAGGGCAAGTTCGGCATCACGCCGGACCTCACGACGCTCGCCAAGGTCATCGGCGGCGGGTTCCCCGTCGGTGCCGTCGGCGGACGGGCCGAAATCGTCGAGCAGTTCACGCCGACCGGAAACGTGTTTCAGGCGGGCACCTACTCCGGGCATCCGCTGTCTCTCACCGCCGGACTCGAACTGCTCCGCTACGCCGCGAAAAACGACGTGTACGATCACGTGGCCGCGCTCGGCGACCGACTCCGGTCGGGCTTGACCGATATCCTCGAAGACCGCGCGCCGGAGTACACCGTCGTCGGCATGGACAGCATGTTCAAGGTCATCTTCACCCGCGACGGGCCGCGCGATTTGGAGGGCCAGTGCGAAGCGGGATGCCGCCAGAACCCCGACTGCCCCCGGTTCGACTACTGCCCGAAGGACAAGGGCGACGTGAACCGCGCCGAAACGGAGCGCTGGGAGCGCCTGTTCTGGCCCGCGATGCTCGACGAGGGCGTCTTCCTCACGGCCAACCAGTTCGAATCGCAGTTCATCAGCTACGCCCACACGGAAGAGGACATAGAGGAGACGCTGGAAGCGTACAAAGGAGCCCTCTAACCCGAGTTCTCGACGGTTAGTCTCTCTCCCGAAGGCCGGTTCGGGAGACGACATTCGTTTTACCCCCCGATTCCAAGGAACGAACAGATGCAACGTCCACAACTCTCCGGCGACCGGGTACGCTCGCGCTGGTGGTACTGGATCGCGGCGGTACCCGTGGTGTTCGTCTTCTGGCTCGTGACGGTCGCGTGGGTCACGTTCGCCATCATGCTGGAACCGTCCCTCCTCTCCTTTACGTCCGACTCGCCTGTCGTTCACGCGGTGTCCGTCTCGCTGGTCGCGGTCGGGATTCCGTTCGCCGTCCTCACCGTCGTGTTCCCGTTCGCGGTGTTTCAGGACACGCAGGCCATCCATCGCGCCGAACCGGGGTGGGAACCACCCAGCGGAAACTACTCGCTCGTCGGCCTCCTCGGCCTCGTGGCCGCCGTCGTCAGCGGTGTCCTGACGCGGAGCTTCTCGATTGCGGTCATCATCGGACTCGTTTTGAGCGTTCCGTTCGCGCTCTACTACCTCCGCGAACGACACGACAACCTCGGCGTTCCGTGACCGAGAGCGGCGCTCAGATATCGGTCGTCTCGGGAGGGTCCGCGGCACGCGCGGCAGCGAGTTCCGCCAGCATCTCTTCTTTCGATATCTCGGTATCCGCGTAGGGGTCGGTCACCGCCGCGAACGGTTCCGCGTCGTCGAGGCTCGCGGCGCGTTCGACGGAGCGAGCCATCCGTCCGCCGAAGACGGCTCTCAGCCGTTCCGCCGCTGCCTCGGGTGACATCCACTCGTAATCGTCGTGCTCATCGTTCAGGGTGATTTCCGTCTCGTCCGTTTCGCAGCGGTAGACGAGCGTCACGACCGGATTTCCGGTTTCGGCGTCCAACCACCCGCCGTACGCCGCATCGACCGGTGGTCCGATTCTGGCGTCCACGTCGAGTTCCTCCCGTAGTTCGCGTCGAAGTCCGCCGACGAGCGTCTCCCCGTACTCGAATCGGCCTCCCGGCGGTTCCCAGTGGTCCGATACTTTCGTCACCAGCACGTTCCCCTCCGGGCCGAAGAGGACGGCTTTCTGCGTGATTTGACCGACGTACCGTTCGCGTTCGTTCGTCATGCCTTCGTGTTAGCTCACTAACTATTCAATCTATCTCGACTGTTCGGAAATCATCGACGGTCGCCCGCGACGCCGTTCACGGGGCGTTCTCGCTATTCGTCGGCATCCCGCTCTTGGAAGTGGAAGTGGTCGAACGGTTGCATGCGACGCTGGCGCATTATCTCCGAACTCTCGACCGTGACCCCCGATTCGTGGAGCAGGTCCGTGATTCGTGTGATATCTTGCGTACTCGTTCCGACGACTTCGATGTGGATGTTCCGCCGTCCGGTGAGCATTTCGCGAACGTCGACTACCCCCTGAACGTCCAACATTCGTTCGACGTAGGTCGCTCGCTCCACTGCCGGAACCGTACAGACGAACAACACGCGGAGCGGCAGGTTTGCGGCCTCGTAATCGACTTCGGGATGGTAGCCTTTGATGATGCCGTCGTTCTCCAGTTGTTCGATTCGATTGCGGACGGTACTCGCCGAGACGCCTGCTCATGGCTCTCGATACGTCACTCGTCCGGTTGATTGTTTCCCACCACGCCACCCTTCTGACGGGTTTTCACTGTGCGATGTGGATTTGCTCTCGCGCGGTAATTCGCCGATTTTTGAGCGACGTTACTACCGACAATGTTGTCACTCACTTCCTCAACCTACTAGGTCCTGTGAAATACTCCGGTGTTTAACAAAAGGAACCGCTTAAATCTAGTCAGTGAATACCATGCTAAACCGTCAGCTAGATGTCCTCTCGAACGTTCACCGTCGAAGACTCTTGTTCGCCTTGAGGGACAAAAATCCACAAAACGACGGAACAAACGCGGCCAATGTGGAGAAAAGCCAAAGAGAGCGGGCGATTCTGATGCGACACGTGCATTTACCGAAGTTGGCAGACCACGGGTATATCGACTGGGATCAGGAGTCGAACCGCGTTACAAAGGGGCCACAATTCGACGAAATCCGGCCGCTGCTCACGCTTTTCGTTAAAAACCGAGAAACCCTTCTCGACGATGAGCGGTCGGACTGATTTTTGGTGCTTCTTCCCTCGTCACAAGGGTGATACGGAGTGACACGTGGTTGGGACCCTGTCGAACTCCGTACCATCTAGCCTTTCGGACTACCCCGGTATAACCTTACTGTGATTATCCGGGTGAACAATCTTCCCGCGGTAGCTGTCGATGTGTCCGTTCGTCGTCAACTCCCGTAACTTCTGTTCTCATCGTTCCAAGGGACAAATCAGGGCTCTCTCGTGAGACTGTGAAAAACCGAACTATTACCCACACTATCGCTTCATACCAACCTTATCCTGATGGATGTTGATTATTTCACGATATTGTTGCGGTATAAACAAATAGTATGAAATTTGATAAGAAAGATAATAGTGAGCGAGATACTTCGGATACATATGAAGCTCTGTTTCGCCGGGCGAACTCGATTGGTCAGACGGGAACTGACTTATGAGCGGCGGCAGAACACCGCAAACGGTACCGGAATCTCCGGTGGCATGGTTGGGACCCATGAAGGACGTATCTAATCACGATCGAGCTGTCGAATTGCTGCAAAAACTCGGGCTAAAGGAGTACGAGGCGAAGAGTCTCGTCGCGCTGTCGAGGCTACCGAAAGCGACTGCCAAGGAGATAAGCGAGACATCCGAGGTGCCCCGAACGCGCGTCTACGACGCGATACGCGTGTTGGAATCCAAGGGACTCGTCGAGATTCAACACTCGAACCCACAGCAGTTTCGCGCCGTTTCGATAGCAGAAGCGGGCGAAACCCTTCGCCAAAAGTACGAGTCACGAACGGAAACGCTCGTCGAGGCATTGGAGGATATCGAACCGGCACAGTCGACCACCGACGAGGAAGTCACGCACGAAGTCTGGTCGCTCACCGGAGGGACGGCGATTCGGAATCGCACGGCACAACTCATCGACGCCGCCGGAGAGGAGATAATCCTCATCATCGGCCGGGGGGAGGTCATCACGGACGACCTCGTCGAAAACCTGCAAACGGCACAGGAAACCGGAATTCGTGTTCTCATCGGAACGTCGGACGAAACGCTCCGCGAGCGAATTCAGGACGAAATCCCGAACGCCCGTGTCTTCGTCTCCGGGTTGGAGTGGCTGAACAGCTCGCCCGTTCAGGAGTCCGACGATACGGTCATCAGCAGGCTATTGTTGATAGACCAGAACACGATTCTCGTCAGCTCGGCGCAGGAAACGAGTACCGGCGCGATAGATACGGAAAAAGCGGTGTTCGGGAGAGGGTTCGACAACGGTATCGTCGTTATCGCCCGACGACTGATGGCGACCGGGTTGGCACCGATCGACGACCCCGAAGCCTCCGAGTACTAGCGACGGTCGTCACCTCCCTGTACAACTGGTAGCCGGGCCGTAGAAACATTCTCTCTCCACTGGCTCACGTCGTCACGCCTGACGATGGGAAATCGATTTGACGGGTTCCAGTCGGTTATCGCCCGCGCTCAGTCCGAGTCGTTCTTCCGTACGCTGACTTCACCGCTACGCAGAACGGTCACGTCGTACATGAAGGAAACGGAGTCCGTTGCCTCGCATCGGCAACCTGTTCCGGGAGAGACGAGCGCGTCCAACGCGTCCGGGTCGATATACGTATAGAGGGGTTCCATTTCGTCCGGTTCGTCGTTTACTGCCACTGCAACCGTTTCGGCGACGGCGGTACTCGGGGCTTTGGAAGCCCAATCGCACCGTACTCGCACTACTCCTGTCTCCTCTCCGATGTCGTCCTCGTTTCCCATCACGATTGACCTATACTACATCGTAGCGTATAATTGTGAGTGTATGTGCGTAATTATTTGAGGACAATCCCACATCCTCGCGGTTCTAAAGGGAACAGCGAGAGTTCCACGGGTCACCCGACCCGTGGTCGTTTACGCGGGTTTCGAGCCATGCAAGACGGTTGCGAAGGTGGTTTCAATGTCGGGTTCTCAGTTTCCCCTATGAGCAACCGCGGAAAGGAACTCCGTCTCGCTACGCGAGGTTCCAACCTTGCAATCCGACAGTCGGGGGAGGTAAAGGCGGCGTTGGAAGACCGCCGGTTCTCGGTCGAACTGGTCGAAGTGGAAACGACGGGTGACCAACTGGACGACGCACTCATCACGGAACTGGGGAAGACGGGCGCGTTCGTCCGTAATCTGGACCGAGAGGTGCTGGATGAGGCAGTCGACGGCGCGATTCATTCCATGAAGGACATGCCGACCGACCACCCGGACGAACTGGTCGTCGCGGCCGTCCCCGAGCGTGCGAGCGCGAACGACGTCCTCGTGACGCCGGACGGGAAACCCATCGACGCGCTTCCCGAGGGTGCCGTCGTGGGCACGTCCAGCCTTCGCCGGAAAGCCCAACTGCTAAACTTCCGTCCCGACCTGACCGTCGAACCGCTCCGCGGAAACGTCGATACGCGGATCGAGAAACTCCTCGCGCCGACCCTTCGGGCCGAACACGAGGAGCGAACCGAGGAGGAAAAGGAGCGGAAAGGCCACCTCGGGAAGAAGGACAGCTACGAGTTCCCATACGACGAGACCATCGACGAGTGGTTCAACGGCCTCTCGGAGGTCGAACGGCGGGCGCTCGAACGCGACATCGGGACGGAGTACGACGGCATCGTCCTCGCGGAGGCGGGACTCCAACGGAGCGGCCTCGCCCACCACGTCGAGTACGACCGACTGCCGCCGAAGCAGTTCGTCCCCGCGCCGGGTCAGGGCGCGTTGGCGGTCATGACGCTGGATTCGGAACTCGCACAGGACTTACACGCGGTCCTCGACCACCCGCGGACGCGGGTCGAAACGACCGTCGAACGGACGATTCTCCGCGAACTGAACGGCGGTTGTATCGCCCCCATCGGCGTCCACAGCATCATTCAGGGCGAAAACGTCCACGTCGAGGCGCAGGTGTTCAGCCAGGACGGTTCCGAAGCCATCTCCATAAAACGCGACGTCCCGGTCGAAACGCACGTTACCGGCGCGAAGAAGGTAGCGGAGGAACTCGCCGACCGCGGTGCCCGCGACCTCATCGCGGCGGCGCGCGAGGGGAGCGAATGAACGTCGCGGTCTTTCGCCCGGACGACGAACGGTTGGACGAGGCCGTCGATCTGCTGGAATCGCTCGACGTGACCCCCGTCCCCGACCCGATGCTCGCTGTCCGTCCGAGCGACACCGCGCCGCGACAGGCCGACTTCGTCGTCCTGACGAGCAAAACCGGCGTCGAACTCGCACACGAGGCCGGGTGGAGTCCCGGCGACGAGACGGTTTGTGCCATCGGCGAACCCACCGCCGCGACGCTCCGCGAATACGGCTACGATGTCCACATCGTTCCCGACCGGTTTTCCTCGCGGGGACTGGTCGCGACCCTCGCCGACCGCGTGGACGGCAAAACCGTCGAAGTCGCCCGGAGCGACCACGGGAGCGACGTGCTGACCGACGGCCTCGCCAACGCGGGCGCGGACGTTCACGAGACGGTGCTGTACGAACTCGTCCGTCCCGAGGACTCGGGTCGGTCGGCGGAACTCGCCGCCGAAGGCGGCCTCGACGGCGCGCTGTTCACCTCCTCGCTCACCGTCGAACACTTCCTCGACGCCGCCGAAGAACGCGGCATCCGAACCGAGGCGCTGGAGGGTCTCGAAGACGCGACCGTCGGCACCATCGGCGGCCCGACCCGCGACACCGCCCGCGAACGAGGTATTCGAGTGGATGTCGTCCCGGACACGGCTTCGTTCGACCTGTTGGCCCGCGAAGCCGTCGAACGCCTCCGCGACGGCCACGACGAGGCTGAAGTTTAAATCGAAAGCCGTGACAAGGATGTATCCATGAGCAGCCCGGTACCGGAACTGAGTGCGCGTGCGACGGCCTGTGCGGACCGATTACGCGATGCGAACGAGGTCCTCCTCGCCTCGCACATCGACGCCGACGGCCTGACGAGCGCGGCCATCGCGTCCACGGCCCTCGAACGCGCCGGACTCCCCTTCGAGACGGTGTTCTGCAAGCAACTCGATGTCGAGGCGCTCGCGGCAATCGCGGCGACCGAGTACGACACCGTCCTCTTCACCGACTTCGGGAGCGGCCAACTCGACATCATCGCCGACCACGAGTCTGCGGGCGACTTCGAACCCGTCATCGCGGACCACCACCAGCCAGCGGACGCGGACACCGAATTCCACCTCAACCCGCTCCTGTTCGGACTGGACGGCTCCTCGGAGCTTTCCGGGGCAGGTGCGAGTTACGTCCTCGCCCGAGCGCTCGAACCCGAAGCGGGTGACAATCGGGACCTCGCGGCCCTCGCCGTCGTCGGTGCGGTGGGTGACATGCAGATTTCGGACGGCGAACTCGTCGGCGCGAACACGGGCATCGTGGCGGAGGGAATCGACGCGGGCGTGGTCGAAACCGGGACCGACCTCGCGCTGTACGGCAAGCAGACGCGTCCGCTGCCGAAACTGCTGGAGTACGCGACGGACGTGTACATCCCCGGCATCTCGAACGACCAGAACGGCGTCCTCCGCTTCCTCAACGGCGTCGGCATCGATTTGAAGGAGGACGGCGACTGGCGTCGATGGGTCGATTTGACCGCCGACGAACGCCAGACCGTCGCCAGCGCGCTCGTCAAACGCGCGATGCGGAAGGGCGTCTCGGCGAGCAAAATCGAGGGCCTGGTCGGCACCACCTACACGCTCGCCGCGGAACCGGAGGGAACCGAACTCCGCGACGTGAGCGAGTTCTCCACCCTGCTCAACGCGACGGCGCGCTACGAACGCGCCGACGTCGGCCTCGCGGTTTGCCTCGGCGACAGAGACGCCGCCCTGGAACGGGCGCGGACGCTCCTGACCAACCACCGGCGAAACCTCTCGGAGGCAATCAGTTGGGTCCAGTCCGAGGGTGTCACGAAGGAGGAAAACGTCCAGTGGTTCCACGCGGAAGACCGGGTGCGCGAAACCATCGTCGGCATCGTCGCGGGCATGGCCGTCGGCGCGAACGGCATCGACCGAAACGTCCCGATTCTCGCCTTCGCGGAGAAGAACGACGACGAGGTCAAAGTCTCCGCACGCGGGACGCCCGCCCTCACTCGCAAGGGACTCGACCTTTCGGTTGTGATGAAAACCGCCTCACAGGCCGTCGGCGGCGACGGCGGCGGGCACAACGTCGCGGCAGGTGCGACGGTGCCGAAAGGGAAGGAAGAAGAATTCATCCAACACGCCGACGAACTGGTCGGCGAGCAACTCGGCTAGGTTTTCGAACTCGATATCGGTGTTCAGTATTTCGCCGCCAACTCCTCGAACCGTTCGAGGTCGTGGCCGTGCAACACGTCACAGTCGTGGACTCGTTCGAGTTCCTTCAGGGCGTACAGGCTGTCGCGCCACGCGCGTTCGCTCCACAGCAGACCGGGACCGAGCGGAACTTCGTCGGCGTAGTTCGCATCGACGTAACATTCGTCGCCCGCGATGAGAAGCGTTCCGTCGTCCGTGTCGATTCGTGCGCCGAGGACGCCGGGCGTGTGTCCCGGCAGGTGGAGGAGTTCGAATCCGTCGGCCATCGTGTGCCCGTCGCGGTGGACGATTTCCCAGTTCAAATCGCGGTCGAAATCCGAGGCGAGGTAGGCGATGGACCCGTCGTCCGTCTTCGCGGAGTAGTAGGCGAACTTCAGTTCCTCCTCGTGGACGTAGACCGGAACGTCACGGCCCTCGAACGCCCCGAGTTGACCCGCGTGGTCGAGGTGGAGGTGGCTCATCACGACGGCGTCGATGTCGTCGAGTTCGTATCCCGCATCCGCGAGGTCGTCTTCGAGGGCGTGTTCCTCGGCGTCGTAGGCTTCGAACGCGCCGTAGAGCGGGTCGGGCCAGTACTCCGCGGCGTTCGTGGGACAGCCAGTATCCCAGAGGAACGTTCCGGCGTCCGTTTCGACCACGGCGTTCCAGACGACGAAGTCGATGCGTTCGTGGTCGGGGTTCGGGTCCTCGGCGCTCGCCATCGAGTACCCGTCGATGACGTAGGCGGTGTCGGCGCGGACGCGGCCGCGGTCGATGAGCGTGACTTCGGGCATACATGGACGTTCGTCCGTTCGTACATAATCGCTCACGTTTTTACACCCTCGTCGCTACGGTTCCCCGTTTTCCGAGGGATTCGATGGGGTCGAATAGCCTCATTTTTACTTCTCCCTCCCCACGGTTCCGACATGACCGAGTTCGACGCCGAGAAATTCGAGGACAAGTACGTCCACTACTTCAACGAACTCCAGCGGGCGTACAAGAACGCCTTCAACCGCATGAACGACGAGTACGACTCCGAACTGATTCACGCCATCGACCAGCAGGTGTTGAACGAGAGCGAACCGTTTTACGAAGGGGATGGCGAGTTCCGTATCGAACTCCCCGAAAACCCGGTCGATCGCGTGCAGGGCATCCTCGTGGACGACGAGAAACTCGAAGGGGTACTTTCGGCGTACGTGGACCAACTGGAGTACCAACTGGCCCGCGTGTTCGGATTCACTTCGAGCGAGAACTGACCGTAAGGGGCGGTTCGGTCGTCGTTTTCGGAAACTGCCGAAATAGTGCCGATCAGCGGCGATTCGTGCCGGATTTCGCCCGTGAGACAGTGGAAAGGCCTAAGGAGGCTGGCACCATACCCCGATACATGAGCACAGAAACTCAGGAAGACGGAGACGACCTCGAAGAGCGGGTCAGCAACTTCCTGCGCCGTAACTTCCCGCAGATTCAGATGCACGGCGGGAGTGCTGCAATCCAGCAGATCGACCGCGAAACCGGCGAAGTCACCATCATGCTGGGCGGCGCATGCAGCGGCTGTGGCATCTCCCCGATGACGATTCAGGCCATCAAAAGCCGAATGGTCAAGGAGATTCCCGAAATCAACAAGGTCATCGCCGAAACCGGCATGGGCGGCGACGGCGGAATGGGCGGCGGCATGAGTCCGTCCTTCCCCGGCGAGTCGAGCGGCGACGGTGACGACGACGAAGGACCCCAAGCTCCCTTCTAACGGTTGTATTTTTAGTTTTCGGCCGATTCCAGGGCCTGAATCACGATATTTATCCCACCGGACGGTGTAGCAGGCGACAGTATGACGAACGACGACGCCGCGGCGCAAAACGTCGTATTCGTTGTGATGGATACGGTTCGGAAGGACCACCTCTCCGTCTACGGATACGACCGCCCGACGACGCCGGGCCTCGAACGGTTCGCCGAGGAAGCGACCGTCTTCGAGCAAGCGGTTTCTCCCGCTCCTTGGACCCTACCGGTGCACGCCTCCCTGTTCACTGGAATGTATCCCAGCGAACACGGTGCGAGCCAAGAAAACCCGTATCTGGAGGGTGCGACGACGCTCGCACAGACCCTCTCCGCCGCCGGGTACGACACCTCGTGTTACTCCTCTAACGCGTGGATTACGCCGTACACGCACCTGACGGACGGCTTCGACGATCAGGACAACTTCTTCGAAGTGATGCCGGGGGACTTCCTCTCGGGGCCGATGGCGAAGGCGTGGAAGACGATGAACGACAACGAGTCGCTCCGGAAAGTAGCCGACAAACTGGTCAGCCTCGGCAACGTCGCCCACGAGTACCTCGCCAGCGGCGAGGGCGCGGATTCGAAGACGCCGCAGGTCATCGACCAGACCATCGAGTTCATCGACGACTCGGACGGGCCGTACTTCTCGTTCATCAACCTGATGGACGCTCACCTGCCGTACCACCCGCCGAAGGAGTACCGCAAGGAGTTCGCCCCGAACGTCGATTCGACCAAGGTGTGCCAGAACTCGAAGGAGTACAACTGCGGCGCACGCGACATCAGCGACAAGGAATGGGGCGCGATCGGTGGGCTGTACGACGCCGAAATCCGCCACATCGACGACCAACTCCAGCGACTGTTCACGTGGATGCGGGAGAACGACGAGTGGGACGACACGATGGTCGTCATCTGCGCCGATCACGGCGAACTGCACGGCGAACACGACCTGTACGGCCACGAGTTCTGTATCTACGACCCGCTGGTCAACGTCCCGCTGATGGTCAAACACCCCGAGATGGACCCCGGCGTGAGCGACGAACAGGTCGAACTCATCGACCTCTATCACACCGTTCTCGACCACACGGGCGTCTCGGGGTCGGATTCGACCCGCCCGCTCGAAGAGGCGCGGTCGCTCCTCAACGCGGATTACCGCGCGTTCGCGGACGACGTCCCCGGCGACGGCGAGTGTGCCTTCGTGGAGTACTACCGACCCGTGGTCGAACTGAAACAACTGGAAGAGAAGGCAAAGGGTGCGAACATCACGCTGGACGAGAACTCGCGATTTTACTCGCGGATGCGTGCGGCCCGCAGACCCGACGCGAAGTACATCCGGAACGAGCGTATCGAGGACGAGTTCTACCATCTGGACGACGACCCTGACGAACTGAACGATGTCAAGGGCGAGGGAAGCGAGGAAGAGATCGAACTCGAAGCCGCCCTCTCCGCGTTCGAGGAGACGGTCGGCGGCGAGTGGAAGGAGGTCTCCGACGACGACGTCCTCGGCGATATGAGCGACGACGCGAAGGACCGACTCCAAGACCTCGGTTACATCGACTAGCGTGCCCGACGAGTCGGCATCGGACGGCGGGGAGGCGCTGTCCGCAGGACTGTCGGAGCGGTTGGGGACCGGGAAGCTACTGCTCGGGTTCGTCGTCGCGGTGGTCCTCATCTACCTCCTCGTCGTCGCCTCCGGATGGCGGCGGGTGCTCCACACGTTGGCGGGCACGGATTACACGTGGGTGTGGATAGCCTGCATCTCGACGTTCATCGGCCTCGCCGCGTGGGGCAAAGCGTGGCAAATCGTCCTCGCAGTCCTCGACATCGAGGTGGAGTTCAGACGACTCGTCGTCACGTACCTCGCGGCGACGTTCGCCAACTACGTCACCCCGTTAGGACAGGCGGGCGGCGAACCGTTCATCGCCTACATCCTCTCGCGGGACACGGAAGCGAACTACGAGGATAGCCTCGCGAGCGTCGTGACGGCGGACCTGCTCAACCTCCTGCCGTTTTTCAACTTCGCGGCGCTCGGGTTGAGCTACCTGCTCATTCGCGCGTCGCTCCCCGACAACGCGAAGACCCTCGCACAGGGACTCGTCGTGCTGGCGTTCGGCGTTCCGGCGATCGCCTACATCGGCTGGCGATATCGACAGCGCGTCGAGGACCTCGTAATTCGGCTCGCGGAACCCATCGCGAGTCGAACGTCTCGAATCTCGGTCGAGGGGGTTCGACAACGTATCGACCGGTTTTACCGTTCGCTGGAGCGCATCGCCAGCGAACCGCGAGAACTGCTGTTCGCGCTCGTCTTCTCGTACACCGGGTGGGTGTTCTTCGCCTTGCCCCTCTACTTCGCGGGACGGGCGCTCGGACTGCCGCTCCCGCTGGTGCTCGTGCTCTTCATCGTTCCGGCGAGCACGTTGGCCGGACTGACGCCGACACCGGGCGGACTGGCGGGCGTGGAAGCCGCGCTTACCGTCCTCATCGTCGCGCTCGTTCCGGCGATTCCGTGGAGTTCGGGTGTGGCCGCCGCCATCATCTACCGCGTGGCGAGTTACTGGTTCGTCCTCCTCATCGGCGGCATCGCGTCGCTGTTCGTGATCATGCGGTCGTGACCGCTTCCGCCGTCACATTTCGTTCTCCTGTTTTCACTTCACCTGTTTTCACTTCTCCCCTTCCCACGTCCGTACCAGTCCCGCGAGCGTCCGGTTGACGGGCGTTTCGATACCGCGTTCTTCGCCGCGAGCGACGACGTAGCCGTTTATCGCGTCGATTTCGGTCCGGCATCCCGCCTCGACGTCTTGGCGCATCGAGGAGGTGTTCGCCGCCGTCGCGTCGGCGACGTCCCGCATCGCCGCGACTGCGTCCGAATCGCTCAGGGAAACGCCCTCCGCACGAGCGACGGTGGCCGTCTCTCGGGCCGCCGCCGCGGCGAGTTCCGAGCCATCGCCGGTGAGGAGCGCGCCGTTCGCTACCCGTGCGAGTGCGGTGGTCGGGTTGATGCCCGCATTGACGGCGAGTTTTTCCCACAAGCGTCGCGGCATGTCGTCGGCCACCGTCGTCTTTATTCCGGCGGCGGAAAACGCCTCGCCGATGCGAGCGGCCAGCACGGAGCGTCCGCCGTCGCGCCCACCCAGAACGACTTCCCCGATGCCCGTACACTCCACCCGTCCGGGTTCGGTCAGTACCGCGCCGTAGGTCGCGGTTCCGGCGAGGACGGGACAGTCGAGGTGGGAAGCGAGTCGCTCCTCGTTTCCCATCCCGTTCTGGAGGGACAGCACGCCGTCGAACTCCCCGGTCCCCAACTGCCGGGCGGCGGTATCGGTGTGGAAGGATTTCACCGTCACGATGGCACAGTCCGCGCGGAGTTCCGTCCCGTCGGTGGTCGCGTCCAAATGCACGTGAAAGTCGAACTCGCCCCCGACCGACAGTCCGGAGTCGAGGACCGCGCTGGCGTGGGGGTCGCGGGCGACGAGCGTGACTGCGTGCTCACGGGCGAGCAGGCCCCCGACTAACGTTCCGAGGCTTCCCGCGCCGAACACGACGATGTTCATACCCGACCGAGGCGTTCGGGGGTGAAAAAGTGAGTCGTCCGCCGTTTCCGCTCAGTCTTCCGTCCTCTCAATCTTCCGTCCAGTAGTAGAGGTCCTCTTTCCGCACGCCGCAGTTGGGACAGGTGTCCGGGAGTTCGTCGTCCAAGTCGCCCATCTCACCGCAGTTCGAACAGCGCCACATCAGTTCGGCTTCGCCGAGTTCGTGGCCCGCTCGGGCGTGTTCGACGGACAGCGCCTCGAACCCTTCGCGCATGGTGACGTAGAACCCGGCGTCGTCGAAGCCACGGATGCTCCCGAGTTTGTTTCCCTCGTCGTCGTAGACGGCCAATCCGAGTTCGAGTTTTTCCATGTCCACGTCCGCGTCCGGCGTCTCTCCTGAATCACTCACCATGGCGGAACGTACTGCGCTCAGCATCTTAAACCCGACCGCCGTCTTGTGCTTTGCTGGCGTGTTTTCCTTCCCGCCCCGTTTTAAACTACCCTTGAATGTGCAACCGTGGAACTCAGGCGGATATGGGTTGAATAAACGACAACCACTAGATAATACATGTTGCAGAACGAAACCGATCCGAAACGCGGGCAGGTGACGACGAACCATCAGACGATAACGCAGTGGGTGGAGCAACACGGCGGTCGTCCGGCAACGGCCGAAGCGAGCGACCACAGCGTCGGCTATCTTCGAATCAAGTTCCCCGATATGGACGAGGCGGACGAGTTGGCGACCGTTAGCTGGCGCGAGTGGCTGAACGAGTTCGAGGCCGAAGAACTCGCGTTCGTCTACCGCGACCGAGCGGAACAGGACGACCTGAGTGTGGTGTACAAACTCGTCGACCGGACGACGGCCGCCGAACACACATAATCCACCGTTCCCGACGGGCTTTTTGCCTCCCACCCGAAATCACCCGGCATGCAAGCAGTTACCCTCGGACCGGCCGGCACGTACTCGCATCGGGCCGCGAGCGCAGTCGCGGACGAAGTCGAGTTTCGCGAGTCCGTCACTGGAATCGTCGAAGCCGTCGCCGACGGCGACTTTCCTCGCGGCGTCGTCCCCATCGAAAACAGCATCGAGGGGAGCGTCACGGCGACGTTGGACGCGCTCGCCGGCAACGACGTCGCGGTGGTCAGCGAACTCGTCACACCGATTCGACACGCCCTGATGGCACAGAGCGCGGAGTTCGATACCGTCGCCAGCCACGCACAGGCGCTCGCCCAGTGTCGGTCGTACCTCGAAACCGAGTACCCCGACGCGAAACGCGAGGCGGTGACGAGTACCGCCCGCGGCGTCGAACACGCCCGAACCGATTCGTCCGTGGCGGCGATCGCACACCCCGACAACGCGGAGGAGTTGGAAATCCTCGCCGAGGACATCCAAGAGCGCACCTCGAACGCGACTCGATTCTTCGTCGTCGCGCCCGCCGACGAACGCTCGCGTGCGGGCGGGAAATCGTCGCTGGTCGTCTATCCCGGCGCGAACTATCCCGGCCTCCTGCTCTCGCTCCTCGAACCGTTCGCGGACCGCGCCATCAACCTCACCCGCGTTGAGTCGCGCCCCAGCGGCGAACGGCTCGGCGACTACGTGTTTCACCTCGATTTCGAGGCGGGCCTGTACGAGGAGCGCGCGGAGGAAGCCCTCGAAGAAGTCGAAGCGCTCGCCGAAAACGGCTGGGTGAACCGGCTCGGTTCCTACGACACCCAACACGTCCTCGACGGCTGAGAGCGACCCGACAGTCGGCTCACGCCGATGTGTCGACGTGTCCCCGTGGTGTCGCTCGGCGTGAATTTTTAAGCGGTAGCGCGTCGAACGTTCGATGAGGCGATACAATGGCCGGACGACGAAATCCTTTCGACGAAATCGAGGAACTGTTCGAACGAATGGGCCGCCAGTTCGAGGACATGGGCGACCAGTTCGGCTCCCGAGGGGCGGGTTGGCAACACGGCAGTATGTCACTCGACGTCGCGGATCATGACGACGAACTCGTCGTCACCGCCGACCTACCGGGGTTCGAGAAGGACGACATCGACATCTCGCTTCGCGGCGAACGACTGCGCATCTCGGCCGAGAGCCGAGCCGAAACGGAGGCGGAGGACGAAGAGTACCTTCGACGCGAACGTCGCCAGCAGTCGATGAGCCGAACGCTGACGCTCCCGGAAGCGGTGGACGAGTCGGGCGTCTCGGCGGAGTACCGAAACGGCGTGTTGACCGTGACGCTCCCGAAAGCGAGCGGCGGCGACGACGCACACGACATCGAGGTCAACTGACGGTCCGCCACTCTCGGAAACAGTAGACGTATCGTAAACGGCGGGACTTACAGCAACCACAACTCCCTTGCTATCTCGCCGGTAATCGGGGTGTATGACGCTCGATGCAGGCGACGACGCGCCCGACGTGACCGCGCAGAACCAACACGGCGAGACGGTGTCCCCGTCCTTCGAGGAACCGACGGTCGTGTACTTCTACCCCCGCGACGACACGCCGGGATGCACCGTCGAGGCGAAGCAGTTCAACACCGAACTGGAGACGTACCACGACGCGGGCGTGACGGTGTACGGCGTCTCCACCGACGATGTCGAGAGCCACGAGGCGTTCGCCGAGAAGTTCGATCTGGAATTCGACCTGTTGGCCGACCCCGACGGGGAAATCGCGAACGCCTTCGGCATCGAAGTCGAGGACGGTTTCACCCCGAGAACCACGTTCGTCGTCGCGGACGGCACGGTGCAGGCCGTCTACCCCGGCGTGGACCCCGACGGTCACGCTCGTGAAGTCCTCCAGGAGATGCTGGACGACGAACTCGCCGCACTGTAGCGATATCCGAATTTTCGTTCGTCGCTTTTCGTCGTTCACCGATTTCCCTTCGAGCGGACGCCATCACCGGCGGACGCTGGACTCCCCCCCGACGAACCACCGCTGACCGCGCTACTCCTCTTGTTGCCTGCGCTACTCCTCTCCGACTCGCGGTGCGTCTCCGCGAACTTCTCCGACGATTTCCCGAATCGTCCCGTTCGCGACGGTTTCCCATCCGTCGGGCCACTCGTCGCCCCGCTTCGGCGGTTCGAGTCCGAACGTCACGGGGGCGAACGAGACGTGTTCGAACGAGTCGGCGGTGACGTTCCCCACGAACTCCGCTATTTCCCGCTTCGAGGAGACGCCGCCCGATGCCAACTCGTAGTACCCCGTGAACACCTGTACGACCGAAATCCGGTCGTATCCATCCAAATCGCCCGAATCGACGTAGTAGAACAGTTTCGCCGTGTTGTTCACGGGGTCGGCCCTGCGCCACTCCAGTTCGACGGCGACGAAGTGGTCGTCCGCGTGGCCGACGACATCGACGGGAGTTCGCCCGATTCGATGTTCGGTCTCCCAGTCGAAGCGCGGCAGTCGCTCGGCGAGGGTGTCGCGAATGTGGTCGCGAACGGTTTCGGCGAACTCACCCACGAGCTGGCCGACGGAGCGGGTGCCTAAAAACGTTGCAGTCGGTGGACCGGTCTCTCAGTCGATGTGTATCGCGGGCCGACCCGGACGGGCCTTCGACGCCACGTCGTCATCCGCTTCGTCCGCCGTCAGCAGACGAACGTCGGCGTCGAACTCGCGCTGGAACAGCCAGTTCGCCCGTCGAAGCGCTGTTCGCTCCCGTTCCGGCGAGAGCGTTTCCGGGAGCGACTGCCGGTCCTGCTGTAACTCCTGTCCGTACTTCGCGGCGGCATCGCCCTGCTTCCGTATCTCGTCTTTCTGCATGATCTCACCGATGACGTTGTCGGCGTCCGACTCGCGGGCCGCGTCGAGTGCCTCGAACTGCCACGGCGCGGCGACGACGATGTCGATTCGCTCCGGGTCGTCGATGTCCGCGATGGTGACGATGTGCCGAACGTCCTCCTGCGTGTTCTCGACCAACTGTCGGGCGAGTTCGAGTTCGGCGGGGTCCGACTCCGGTTCCGGCCACTCGGCCTCGACGACGAAGCCGTCGCCGCCGAGGTCGTCCCACAGTTCCTCGCAGACGTGCGGGGCGACGGGTGCCAGCAGTTTGACGACGGTTCGCAGTCCCCGTTCGACCGTCGGGCCGTGCGGTACCGTCTCCTCGCGGTAGCGTGCGAGCAGCGAGGTCAATTCCTGTGTCTCGCGGAGCGCACCGTTGAACGTCATCGATTCGAACTCCTCGTTCGCGATGGCGACGGTGGCGTCGATTTCCCGCTCGACGTACTCGGCGATTTCGTCGTGGTCGCCGTCGAACGACGATTCGGCGACCGATTCGACTGCATCGGCAAGTCGCTGGAGAAACTCGTGGCTCGACTTGACGCCCTCCTCGGTCCAGTCGAAGTCCTTCTCGGGTTGTGCGGCCTGCATCGTAAACAGGCGCGCCGTGTCCGCACCGTACTCCTCGACGATGCGCTGCGGCGAGACGACGTTGCCCTTGCTCTTCGACATCTTCTCGCCGTCGAGGAGCACCATGCCCTGTGCCAAGTACTCCGTAAACGGCTCACGGTGGTCGAGCAGGTCCATGTCCGCGATGGCCTTCGTCACGAACCGCGAGTACAGCAGGTGCATGACGGCGTGTTCGATGCCGCCGACGTATCGGTCGACGGGCATCCAGTCGTCCGCCCGTTCGGTGTCGAACGGTGCGTCGTCGAGGTGCGGCGAGACGTACCGCAGGAAGTACCACGACGAGTCCATGAACGTGTCCATCGTGTCCGTCTCGCGCCGCGCGTCGGCACCGCACTCGGGACAGTCCACGTGCTTCCACTCCTCGGCGGCGTCCAGCGGGTTGCCGGTGGTCCGAACGAACTCCGGCAGTTCGACCGGCAGGTCCTCGTCCGGGACGCTGACGGGTCCACAGTCCTCGCAGTGGACGATGGGAATCGGCGTTCCCCAGTAGCGTTGGCGCGAGATTCCCCAGTCGCGGAGGCGGTACTGTACGTCGTGGGCGGCGCTTTCGATGTCGCCCTCCAACCGGTCGCGGGCGTCGTCGCTGTCGAGGCCGTCGTAGCCGTCGCTGTTGACGAGGACGCCGTCCTCGGTGTAGGCCGCTTCGCTCACGTCCGGCACGTCGTCCTCGCTCGGCGCGACGACGGGAACGATATCCACGCCCATCGACGTTGCGAAGGCGTGGTCGCGGGAGTCGTGACCGGGAACGCCCATCAGCGCGCCGGTTCCCACGTCCGAGAGGACGAAATCGGCGACGAACACCGGAATCTCCTCACCCGTCGCGGGGTTCGTCGCGGTCAGGTCGGTGGGGATCCCTTGCGGTTCGTCGCCCTCCGGGTCGGCAACCTCGTTCACGAAGTGCGTGATGTCCTCGTCCTCTTCGGCCAGTTCCTCGGCGATGGGATGGCCGGGGGCGAGCGCGAAGAACGTGACGCCGAAAATCGTGTCGAGTCGGGTGGTAAACACCTCGATGGGACCGTGTCCTTCAACGTCGAATTCGACGGTGGAACCGTGTTGGCGGCCGATCCAGTTTCGCTGCATCTGGCGGACGTTGGACGGCCAGCCGTCGAGTTCGTCCAAGTCGTCGAGGAGTTCGTCCGCGTACTCGGTTATCTTCAGGAACCACTGGTCGAGTTCGCGTTGTTCGACCGGCGTGTCACAGCGCCAACAGAGTTCCGCGTCGCCTTCGACCTGCTCGTCGGCGAGCACCGTCTCGCAGGACGGACACCAGTTGATTTCGGCGGCTTCGCGCTCGACGAGACCCCCCTCGCGGAACTGGGTGAACAGCCACTGGTTCCATCGATAGTAGTCGGGTTGGCACGTCGTGATTTCGCGCTCCCAATCGTATCCGAAGCCCATCCCCTCCATCTGCTCGCGCATCGTCTCGATGCACGAGAGCGTCCAGTCGCGCGGGTTCGTGTCGCGCTCGATGGCCGCGTTCTCGGCGGGTAGGCCGAACGAGTCCCAGCCCATCGGGTGCAGGACCGCATCGCCGTCCATTCGTTTGTACCTGGCGTAGGCGTCCGTTATCGTGTAGTTTCGGACGTGGCCCATGTGGAGTTGACCGGAGGTGTAGGGGAACATCCCGAGGACGTACGTCGGGTCGGACGCGTCGTCCGGGATGTGGAAGACGTCGGCGTCTTCCCACGCCTCCTGCCAGCGGTGCTCGATTTCCGTGTGGTCGAACTGTCGTCGTGTTTGCATGCGAGAATCCGGGTTGTTCACCATTTGTTCCGTTCTGCTTCTATACGTTGTCATCTGCCAGCGCCGCGTGCCCCTCCCGCCGTCCGTTCGCGGTCCTGTCATGTGGACAGTTCTTTTACCGTCGCACGTCTCCGATAGGACATGAACGAGTACGAGCCGCGGGAAATCGAGTCGAAGTGGCAGTCTCGATGGGCGGAAGAGGGCCGGTACGAGGTCGACCCGTCCCAGTCAGAAGCCACCTTCGTCACAGTCGCGTATCCGTATCCGAGTGGCGGCATGCACATCGGGCACGCCAGAACCTACACCGTTCCAGACGTGTGGGCGCGTTACCGTCGTCTGCAGGGCGACAACGTGCTGTTCCCCATCGCGTGGCACGTCACCGGAACGCCAATCGTCGGCGCGGTGGAACGCCTGAAGAACCGCGAACCGCAGCAGATGTCCGTGTTGCAGGACACCTACAACGTCTCCGACGAGGATTTGGCCGGAATGGAGACGCCGATGGGGTTCGCCCGGCACTTCATCGAGGACAGTTACAAGAAGAACATGCAGTCGTTGGGCCTGTCCATCGACTGGCGGCGCGAGTTCACGACGAACGACGAGCGGTACTCGAAGTTCATCACGTGGCAGTACGAGACGCTGAAGGACCGCGGCTTGCTGGAGAAGGGCCTGCACCCCGTCAAATACTGCACGAACGAGGGGAATCCGGTCACGACCCACGACCTGCTGGAGGGTGAGGAGGCGGAGTTTCAGGAGTACACGCTGGTCAAATTTGGATGGCGCGCGGGCGAGAACGACGTGACGGTTCCGATGGCGACGCTGCGCCCCGAGACGGTCCACGGCGTCACGAACGCCTACATCGACCCCGACGCGGAGTACGTCGAGGCCGACGTCGATGGCGAGCGATGGTTCGTCTCGGAATCCGCGGCGGAGAAACTGGAACTGCAGGCACACGACGTCGAGGTTCGCGACCGCTTCACCGGCGAGCGACTGGTCGGCGAACACGTCACGAACCCCATCACGGGCGACGACGTGCTGGTCCTGCCCGCGAACTTCGTGGACGCCGAGAACGCCACGGGCGTCGTCATGTCCGTTCCGGCCCACAGTCCCGACGACTGGGTTGCTCTGCGGGAAGCAAAGGAAGATGGCGCCCGGATGGAGGAGTACGGAATCGACCTCGCCGAAGTCGCCGCAATCGAACCGAAGGCCATCATCGACGTGGAGGGCTACGGCGAGTTCCCGGCGAAGGACGCCGTGGAGGAACACGGTATCGAGGACTCCTCGGATCCGGCGCTGGAGGACGCCACGCAGGAGGTGTACAACCGCGAGTTCCACAGCGGGAAACTGCGCGAGATGTACGGGGACTACGCCGGGGAAATCGTGGAGGACGTGCGCGACGACCTGAAGGCCGAGTTTCAGCAACAGGGGTCGTTCGGCACGATGCACGAGTTCAGCGAGGAGGTCGTCTGTCGCTGTGGCGGGGCCGTCGAAGTCGCGGAACAGGACACGTGGTTCCTGTGTTACAACGACGAGGAGTGGAAGGCGAAGGCCCACGAGGCGGTGGCCGAATTGGACGCGATTCCGGAGAACACCCGCGAGCAGTACGACCACACGGTCGATTGGCTGAACGAGTGGCCCTGCATCCGAAACTACGGTCTGGGTACGCGCTTGCCGTGGGACGACGACTTCGTCATCGAACCGCTGTCGGACTCGACCATCTACATGGCCTACTACACCATCGCTCATCGCATCTCGGACGTGCCCGTGGAGGAGATGGACAAGGAGTTCTTCGATACGTTGTTTTACGGCAGCGAGGCGCAACGCGCCTCGGAAGACGCGAACGGCGACGCCGTGAGCGAGGCCGTCAAAGAACCGAACGAAACCGCGCTCTCGCTGCGCGAGGAGTGGGACTACTGGTATCCGGTCGATTACCGCTGTTCCGGGAACGATTTGGTTAGCAACCATCTGACCTTCTTCCTGTTCCACCACGCCGAGTTGTTCGAACCGGCGAACTGGCCCCAGGGCATCTCCGTGATGGGCATGGGACTGCTGGAGGGCGAGAAGATGTCCTCCTCGAAGGGTCACGTCGTCCTGCCCGAGAACGCCATCGAGAAGTACGGCGCGGACACCGTGCGCTTCTTCCTGATGAACAGCGCGGAACCGTGGCAGGATTACGACTGGCGGAGCGAACAGGTCGAAAGCACGGGGAATCAACTGCGACGGTTCTGGAACCGGTCGTTGGAGATAATCGATGGGCCGGAGGGTGAACGCGATCTGCAACGCATCGATCGCTGGTTGCTGTCGAAACTGCAGGCGACGGTTAGAGAGGCCACCGACGCGATGGACCGGTTCGAGACGCGCTCGGCCAGTCAGGCCGCCTTCTACGGCTTCGAGGAGCACCTGAAGTGGTATCGCAAGCGCACCGACCTCGACCGACCCGGCGCGCGCTGGACGCTCCGAACCGTGCTGAACGCCCGCCTGCGCCTGCTGGCCCCGTTCGTCCCGTTCATGGCGACGGAACTTCACGAGCGCCTGACCGGTAAGCCGATAGACGAGGCCGAATGGCCGGACGTGAACGCCGACTTCGAGAGTACCGTCACGGAAATCGAGGAATCGTTGGTCGAGGGACTGACCGACGACGTCCGCGATATCGTGAACGTGACGGACGCCGACCCCGAGACGATTCGGGTGTACGTCGCCGCCGACTGGAAGCGGACGGTGCTCTCGGCGGTCGTCGATACCGGGCCCGACGTCGGCGCGGTGATGGGCGAAGTCATGCAGGACGAGGAACTGCGCGAGAAGGGAGACGAGGTGAACCAACTCGTGCAGAAACTCGTCGAGGACGTGCGCGAACGCCCCGACGATCACGTCGCGGTGCTGGCCAACGTGAACGAAGTCGAGGTGTACGAGGACGCACGCGACTTCTTCGAACGCGAGTTCGACGCCGACGTCGAGGTGTACCGCGAGGGCGAAGACGTGCCCGACCCGGAGGACAAGGCGCGACACGCCACCCCGATGCGACCGGCCATCCATCTGGAAGGCTAAGGTCGCTCGACCGCTTTCATCACGCTACTCGGTGGACCACACAAGATCCATTTCGTAGTAATTATCAAAATTGTGGTCTGTCGTCAGACAGACCGTTTTTCACCGCTCCCGAGGAGGAACTCGATACGAATCAACTACTGTACGAAGCGCTCCCGCTCGCGAAACTCGTAAAAGAGCGCGAGGGCGACGACCAACGCGAACCCGAACGCGAGGAGGTGGGCCGTGTCCCCGAGCGCGTCGATGGCCGTTCCCATCACGACGCCCGGAAGCAGCGTCGTTACGAACCGGTCGATCCCCGCCCCCACGAAACTCGGCGTCCGCCCCGCGACGGCGAACGAGGCGGCGACGGCCAGCACCCTCCGACGGCGGCGACGAACGCGTCCCGACGTTGATTCATCGTCTCGAATCTGGAACCGAACCCGCAAAGCGGTTGTGCCGTGCGAACGCTTATGATTGAGCCCGTCGCTCGTTTCCACATGAGTCAGGGGGACTCGGGGGACCACCCCGTCACGAAGATTCTACGAACCGTCACACCACCTTCCCGTGGCCACTCGGATAGCGAGATGAACACCATCGGCTTCGCCATGTTTCTGGGGCTTCTCGTCCTGTTGGTTCCGCTCCTGCCGTTCCTGATTATCGTGTGGGTCATCTCGAAACTGACCGACGAACTCGCCGGACGGGCACCGATCGGGGACGAAGAGTAACCAACGGACGACGGGATTCGGTGACGGACGAATCCCGGTTCTGAACTCCTCGCGGAACAACTGTCAGCTAGCGGTCCGGTTCTTCGCTTTTCACGCCCCGTCCGCGTTCACGATGGCGTATCTTTCCACATCCTGAAATCGTTCCGCTCAGTGCGTATATAAAATGGTACTGATATCTCTACTCACGGGTCAGGGCGCGTATTCGACGCGGAATTATAGAACATCTGCCACTCTCGCGCCACTGGCGGTCGAAACGATATCTCATGACAGACGAACTATCGAAAACGGAAATGCAGCGGCGACGGGTACTGAAAACCATCGGTGCGGGAGCGCTCGCGAACGGCCTTGCGGGGTGTAGCTCGCTCTCGACGGGAGATGAGGCCGAGGCGGTGACGTCGGAAGCGACGGGCGGTTCCCCCTCGAAAACGACCGCGGACGGAACGACACCGGGGACCGAAACCGATGCGCCGTCGGGCGGAAAACGGGTCGCCTTCGGGGACTGTACCGGCGTCCTCCCCGAGGAATCCGACCCGCAGCGACTCGAAGCCGACATCGACCAAAACACCACGCTCGGCGACGACTGCGGTCGGTACGTCGTTAGCGGGACCGTCGACGTCACCGGCGCGACGCTCACGGTAAAATCGGGTACCGAACTCGTCTTCGAACAGAACGCGGGGCTCAAAATCGCCACGGACGCGACGCTCGTCGCCAAGGGGACGTGTAAGCGCCCCGTGCTCTTCACCGGTGCGCAAGAGACTCGCGGGTTCTGGCGGGGCATCTACTTCGAAGATTCGAACAAACCGAACGAGATGACCTACTGTGTCGTGGAATACGCTGGCGGTGGGGACGAGTTCTGGCAGGCAGACGTCGAGGCGAACCTCGCCGTCGGCGGGAACTCCCGAATCGCGGCGTCGAACTGCGCGTTCCGCGAGAGCGGGGCGTGGGGGTTCACCTTCGGATCGGAGGTGCACGTCGACGACTTTTCGAAAAACGCCGTCACCGCAAACGCTGCGGGTGCGGGGTTCGTGCGCGACGCCTCCGCCCACCACGTCGACGGGTCCGGAACGTACACCGGGAACGACGACGACGTCGTTCACATTTGGGGTCACGACGGACTCGGCGACGGGTTCGACGAGACGTGGAGCGCCCTCGACGCCCGCTACCGCGTCTCGAAACTCGTCGAACTCGGCACGGACGCCCACCTGACCATCGCGCCCGGAACGACCCTTTCGTTCGAACAGGAGGCCGGCCTCAAAGTCTCCGATTCGTCCCAGTTGACGGCCGCCGGTATCGACCCCGAAACCGAAGAATCCAAGCCGATCACGTTCACCGGCGAACAGAAGACCCGCGGATTCTGGCGCGGCCTCTACTTCGAGACGTCCGACCGCGTCCCGAGCGTCATCGAAAACTGCGTGATCGAATACGGCGGCGGGAGGGAATACTGGAGCGCGGACGCCAACGCCAACGTCGTCGTCGGTGACGGTGCCCGCGCTCGAATCACGAACACCACGCTTCGGGAGAGCGGGGGATACGGATTCAACTTCGCCGAGGAGGTGACGATAGACGCGTTCGTGAACAACACCGTGACCCGAAACGCGAACGGGGCGGGCTACGTCCGCGACGACCGCGCTCACTTCCTTTCGGACACCGGAACCTACGCCGGCAACGATACGGACCGGGTGTACGTCTGGCAGCACGACGACATCGGCACGGACCTCGACGTGACGTGGGACGCCATCGACGTCCCGTACTTCGTCGACACCGGCGCGATAAACACGTACGGCAACCTCACCATCGAACCGGGCGCGACGGTCGAGTTCGGACAGGAGGCCGGGTTGAAACTGCTGGACGGTGGCACCCTCACCGCCGTCGGCATCGACCCCGACACCGAGGTGTCTAAACCGATCACGTTCACCGGCGAGCAGAAGACGCGGGGCTACTGGCGGGGCATCTACTTCGAGAGCACCGACCGCACCGAGAACCAACTCCGAAACTGCGTCGTCGAATACGGAGGCGGCGGGAGGGAATACTGGAACGCGGACGCCAACGCCAACGTCGCCGTTTCCGACGGGTCGCGGGCGAGAATCGACGGCTGTACGATACGCGAGAGCGGCGCGTGGGGGTTCAACTTCGCCGACGACGTCTCCGTCGATTCGTTCACGACCAACACCGTGACGCGAAACGTGGAGGGCGCGGGCTACGTTCGCGACGACACCGCCCATTTCCTCTCCGATACCGGCACCTACGTCGGCAACGACGAGGACCGCGTCTACGTGTGGCAGCACGACGATATCCGCGAATCGATGGACGTGACGTGGGACGCCCTCGACGCTCCCTACTTCGTCGACACCGGTGCGGTGTCGGTGTACGGCAACCTCACCATCGAACCGGGCGCGACCCTCGAATTCGGACAGGACGCCGGCCTTCGGATGTACGACGGTGGCAGTCTCACCGCCGTCGGAACGGAGAGCGACCCCATCACGTTCACGGGCGAACAGAAGACGCGGGGCTATTGGCGGGGCATCTACTTCGAGAACACGAACCGCACCGAGAACAAGCTTCACTACTGTATCGTCGAGTACGCCGGCGGCGGCAACGAATTCTGGAACGCGAAGGAACACGCAAACGTGGCGGTCACGAACGGGTCGCGTCTCTCGATTCAGCACAGTACCATCCGCAACTCTGCGGGCTACGGCTACGAAGTCACCGCGGATTCGACGCTCACCGCGAGCGCGAACTCCGTCGTCGATAACGCGCTCGGTCCAAAAATCAACACCTGAAACGGAGACCCTGACCGGGTCGTATTAGATCCCGAGAAGGTCGAACGGGTAGCCGTTGTCGTTCTCGTTCGCGTGCTCGTAGACGACGTGGGCGGCCGCGACGTCTTGAATTGCCAGTCCGGTGCTGTCGAAGACGGTCACGCCGTCGTCCTCGGTGCGACCCTCCAGTTCGCCGATGACGATGTCGCCGATGTCGCCGTGGATGTCGTCGTCCGTGAGCGTCCCCTCGTTGTACGGGACGTTGATTTCGCCCGAGTGGGTGGTCTGGGCGTGGTCGTCGATGACGAGTTTCGCGTTCAACAGGAGCTCGTCCGCGAGTTCGTGTTTTCCCTCCGCGTCGGCACCCATCGCGTTGATGTGGGTGTGGTCGCCGACGGCGTCGGCGGAGACGATGGGCGTCTCGACGGGCGTCACGGTCGAGAGGATGTCACAGGAGGCCGCCTCGGAAATCGACCCGCTGTGAACGTCGAACTCGTCGCTGAAGTAGTCGATGAACTCCGCGACCGCTTCGTCGTCCAAGTCGCTGATGACGACCTCTTCGATGGGGCGAATCTTCGAGATGGCTTCGAGTTGCGTGTAGGATTGGACGCCGGCGCCGACCAGACCCATGCTCGTCGCGTCCTCGATGGCGAGGTGGTCGGTCGCCACGGCGGCGGCCGCGCCCGTGCGCTTCATCGTGAGTTCCGTCCCGTCCATAATGGCGAGCGGGAACGCCGTCTCGGGGTCGCTGTAGATCATCGTGCCCATGACGGTCGGCAGGTCGAACGACTCCGGGTTGTCGGGATGGACGTTGACCCACTTGATTCCGGCCGCATCCCACGTATCCGCGTCCAAGTAGGCGGGCATCGACCGAAAGTCGCCGTTGTACTGCGGCAGGTCGATGTACGATTTCGCGGGCATCTGTGCGCTCCCGGTCGCGTACGCCGCGAAGGCGTCCTCGATGGCCCGAATGAGTTCGGGCATCTGCGTGTTCTCGTCGACCGCATCCTGATTGAGCAGGAGTGTCTCCATGGTCGGAGGGAAACGCGGTTCCCACTTAGTTCCATCTTTTACCGATTTTTGACCGCTATCCCGCTCTCCTGTGGTGATTTCGAGAATATTTCGAAGGGTGTTATGTGATTATTAATGCCGCGGATGTTCAAACAGAATTCATTTTCGACGGTTTGATTGCATTCTAATCTGGCAATCGAGTCTCGATTCGACGCTGATTCAAAAATAAATCCGAATCCAATAGACAATTCCTTGACTGCGGTTGGGGCGAAAATCTGACAGGGGTCGGTTTTCGTTTCGCGGGTGACGACCGCTTGACGGGAGCGGTTTCGTGGAAACCTCGATTACCTCATTAGCACCCGTTTCCGTCGTCCGTCGCTCCTCCGTGCTGGTGTTGTCGGTCGTCCTCGTGCTGGTGTCCGCTCCCTTTGCCCCCTTCGCTCCCGTCCATCGGGTCGTCTTCTCCCCCGTCTTCGTCGCCGCGACCCACGATTTGCACGGAATCCCGGCCGGAAAACCCGTGTTCGCCGGACTCGTCCCGCTCCCAGCGGAGTTCGGCCTCCGCCTCGCCAGCGTCGAATTCGGCATCCGCAACGGAAAAGTGGAGCACTACGTCGTCGTTTCCGTCCCCATCCACGTCTTCGACGTGCCCGTCGTGAATCGGGCACGCTCCGCCGCCGTCGGCGACGGCGTCCGGAGCACCGAACCGATATCGAACCGCCTCGCTGGTCGGGTCGAACGCGTCGGTCTGGAGGACGGCGACGGGGACGACGCCCCGACTGCCGAGATCGATTTCGTTCGATTCGCTATCCGGTTTCACGTCGATGTCGAGTTTCTGCGGGAAGTGGGCGACCGCGGTACTGCTGAGGGCTGGAACCGTGACTGCGGTCAGGGCCACTCCGGCACCGGCCGTGAGGAGGCGGCGGCGACCGAATTTTCGTGATTGTGCCTCGGACTCGTCCGCGTTGTCTTTCGGTGTAGACACGGTACTTTCGACTCTTCACGGCACGAGAATAGGGATTCTGGCACGATTCTCGAAACGACCTGTTAGAACCAGTGACTGTACCGAAAACGTACCGCTATCCGGTACGGGTCTTCGAAAATCGGTTCGAGTTTAATCGACGATGATTCCTCGGATGGAGATTCAGTCGGCGGTTGTGACCCGTCCCCCTTCCGCGAGCGAAGTTCTCGTGAACGGAGTGAACGAGAGCACGGAAGAGCGAAGCGATTCCGGAGCGAGCGGGCCGACGACCGGACGGCGCAACGCGCCGTCCGGGAGGAGTGCTTTTGGTCGAGCTTTCACAGGGAAGCGACGGCGACTTCGGCGGTCGTCGCCGAAGTCGCCGTCATCTGACCGTCGTAAAAGGTCGTGTTACATCGCGCCGCCCATACCGCCCATGCCGCCCATGCCGCCTGCCGGTGGGCCGCCAGCGCCCTCGTCGCCACCCTTGTCGGTGGAGAGTTCGCCGGCCGAGATGATGTCGTCTATTTTGAGGACGAGGTTCGCGGCCTCGGTGGCACTGGAGAGCGCCTGCTCCTTGGCGTGAGCCGGTTCGACGATTCCGGCTTCGAAGGTGTCCTCGACGTCGCTGCTGAAGACGTTCAGTCCGGCGCGCTTGTCGCCGTCCTCGTGGGCCGCACGGAGGTCCACGAGCGTGTCAATGGAGTCCAGTCCGGCGTTCTCGGCGAGTACGCGCGGAACGAGTTCGAGGGAGTCGGCGAACGCTTCGACTGCGAGCTGTTCACGGCCTTCGACGCTGTCGGAGTAGTCGCGGAGTCGGGACGCGAGTTCGACTTCGATGGCACCGCCGCCGGAGACGACTCGGCCGTCGCTGACGGTCTGGGCCACGACGTCGAGCGCGTCCGTGATACCGCGTTCGAGTTCGTCGACCACGTGGTCGGTGGAGCCGCGGAGGAGGAGCGTGACGCCGTGTGCGTCGTCGCCGCCCGTGACGTAGAACAGTTCGTCGCTCTCGTCGCGGGTGACGCTGCCCTCGGCGACGTCGTCCGCCGAGGCGCTGTCGAGGTCCGAGACGATGGTCGTGTTGAGGACCTCGCGGAGGAACTTGATGTCGCTCTTCTTCGCGCGGCGGACGGCGAGGATGCCTTCCTTGGCGAGGTAGTGCTGTGCGAGGTCGTCGATGCCCTTCTGGCAGAAGACGACGTTCGCGCCGGTGTCCTTGATCTGCTCGACCTTCTCCTTCAACTGGGATTCCTCGCGGTCGAGGAAGTTCTGGAGCTGGTCGGGGTCGTTGATGGAGACTTCGGTGTCGACGTCAGTCTCCTCGACTTCGACGGCCTCGTTGAGGAGGAGGACCTTCGCGTCCTCGACGGCGGTCGGCATGTTGTCGTGGACTGGGTCCTTGTCGATGACCGCACCTTCGAGCAGTTCGGATTCGCCGGCCGAGCGGCCGGTCTGCGTCTCGATGTTGACGTATTCGAGGTCGACCGTCCCATCGACGGTGACGGCTCCGATCGCGTCGACGATGATCTCGCTGAGGGCTTCCTTGTTGAGTTCGGCACCTTTGCCGGTCATGCTGGTTTCGGCGACTTTGCGAAGGAGGTCCTCGTCGTCGGTGTCGACCTCGTCCGCGATGTCGTCGACCTCCTCGCGCGCTTTCTCGCTCGCGAGGTGGAACCCTTTGATGACCGCCGTCGGGTGGATGTCCTGTTCGAGAAGGTCCTGTGCGTTCTTGAGAAGTTCGCCCGTGACCGCCACGGCCGTCGTCGTACCGTCACCCGCTTCGTCCTCTTGGGTTTCGGCGACTTCGATGATCATCTCGGCCGTCGGGTTGTCGATGTCCATCTCCTTGAGGATGGTCACGCCGTCGTTCGTGATGGTGACGTCGCCCATCGAATCGACGAGCATCTTGTCCATCCCTTTCGGGCCGAGTGTGGAGCGTACAGCGTCCGCAACCGCTCGCGCCGCGGTGATGTTGTGTTCCTGCGCGTCCTTGTCCTTGACTCGCTGGGAATCTTCGGACATTACGATCATCGGCTGACCTTGCATGCGCTGACTCATAGTACAAGAGCGACTATGTTTGTGCTTCTATATAAATCTTTATCCACTCTCCGATCACGGCAAACGGTTCGGCCGAATCAGAAATCGGAAAATCACCATACGGCGGTTGAAGAGAGAAATATCCGTGTCATTAGTTAACACGGATCTTTTGGCTCGAACCGCTTTTCGAACCTTTATTTATATACACCGATCCCCCGTGGGTTTCGACCGTTCCCGCCCGTTCTCCATCTCGCTCGGCGCGTCCGCTCGGGTCTCGTTCGATTCCCTCTCCAATTCTCATGGATTACTCCTTCACTTCTCTTCGGGCACTTCCGAATGTCCGAGTCGGAGGTTCCGATAATAGTACATATGAGCGCCACCGGAAATAGTTACCAGCGCGGCGAGTCCGACCGCCCACCCGATGCCCGGAATGTGGCCGAGCGGTCCCGCGTTGAACCACGCCCCCGTCAGTAGCGTGAGGCTGATACAGCCCAGCACGAAATAGTACTCCGACCAGGGGAGGTTGTTGTCCGGAATGATTTCGAGATACGTGTTCAGCGGTTTCGCCCTGTCCGTCAGTGTGACCTCTCCGCGTGCGGGTTCGTAGTCGATGAATCCGGTCTCATCGAGTTTCGGGAGGTGGGCTTGTTGAAGCGTATTATACACCCGCTTGCGTTGTTGTGAGGTCACGTCCTCGACGGTAACGTCGTTTTCCCACGCCGCGATTTGGGTCGCGAGGTCCCCTATCTCGGCCGGCCCCTCGTTTCGCCGCAAGTAGTGGAGCGCGTACCGTCGTCGCTGATTGCTTAGAATCTGGAATATGACGTCTCTCGACAGTTCGGCTTTCTTCACTCCATCGGCTCGTTCAGTCATTGTGTCGTTTCGCACACGGCGAACGTTCGTCTTTGAGACGACTCTCGAACTATTTAATTTTTTGGACCTGGCTCAGCAGAAGTCCTCCGTCGCGTATATTCGCCCGTTCTCGGTGTGATAGACGCCGAGTCCCTCGCGCTGCCATCGCTTCGAGAGGATGTTCCTCCGATGGTCGGGCGAGTGCATCCACTGCGAGACGACGCCGCGAGCGAGTTCCTTCGCGGTTCGATACCGAACGACGTCCCCGCTATCGGTTCGTACCCGCCGGTCGAAGTAGGTGTACGCGATGTTCTCCCCGGCACCTCGGAGGCAGTGATAGTTCGCCCGCCGATAGCGGTCGCCGGGGTCGATACCGGACGGTGAAACGTGTGCGAAGTAGTCATTGCGACCCATATCGACGCTGTGGCCCCGCGCGATGTCGCGCAGTGCCGCGTCGAATTCGAGCGGGGCCAATCCTCGCTGTGTCCGTTGCCTATTTACCGCGACGTGGATGTAGAATTCGACCCACCGACGGAACCGCGTCTCGTGCGGGTCGGTGAGCCGTCCCGGTCGGTCCTGTGGGACGTCGACCACTCGTGCGCCCTGTGCCGAATCGAGCGTTCGCTCGCCGGGGACGTGATAGCCGGCGAAGTACGACCCGAAGAACAGCACCGTCAGGAGGACGAGGGCGACGGGGAGGAGCGAGCGCATTCGTTCCCCCCTTCGACCCCCGTAAAGATGAATGTCCGGGCAGGTCGGCCTGCCATCTACACGATTCAGCGACGGAGCCGACCGAAGAATGGGATGGGTGTCGGTGGATCGAACGCCTGACGGCGTTCCGAAACCGCCGTAAGCACACGCTCGGCGGTGCTCGGCGGTTAACTCATTCGAATACGCCGGGACTGGGATTTGAACTCGCCGAGACGGTCCGGGCGTGCGGCCTTCGGCCGTTCCGGGCATGCGACTCGTCTGCTCAAATCCAGTATGACGTTTTCTCGTTCGCGGCTTCGATGAACACCGCGGAGCGGGTGCTCATCGGGTAGCTCACTCGAAAACGCCGGGACTGGGATTTGAACCCAGAATCCCATACGGGAACACGCTTTCCAGGCGTGCGCTTTGCCATTCGGCCATCCCGGCCTATCACTTCGTTACCCCGTGTCGGTTTTAAACCCTTCTTTTCTAATCGAGTACCCCGTCGGCGACGTAGCTGAGAATCGGCGCGCCGATCGCCACGATGAGCGTCGCCCCTGCCTTCACCGCTACCGAATAGCGGTAGTCGGTCAGCAGTTCGTAGCCTTGCAGGAGGACGAGAAACGAGAGGACGCCGACGACGCCCCACAGGAGACTGGCCTTGACGCGGGGGTCCACGGTTATTCGGTGCTGGCGATGGCCTCGATTTCGACGCCGACGCCCTTCGGCAGGTTGGCGACTTCGACGGCGCTTCGGGCCGGTGGGTTGTCCTGGAAGTACTCCTGATACGACTCGTTCATCTCGTCGAAATCCTCGATGTCGTCCATGAACACCGTCACCTTCAATACGTCCTGCATGGTCAGGCCCTCCTCTTCGAGGATGCCCTTGACGTTCTCCAGACTCTGGCGGGTTTGGACCGCGATTTCCTCGTCGTCGAGGAGATCGCCGTCGGGCGTCATCGGTATCTGTCCGGCGGTGAACAGGATGTCGCCGTTGGTGGTCGCCTGACTGTACGCACCGACCGCCTCCGGTGCATCCTGCGTGCTGATGGTTCGCTTCATGCAGGTGACTTCGGTTCCCAGAACTTAAACCTACGTCAACAGGCGACGAAAAATCAAACGAACAGCAGGTTAGACGAGGACTTCCACGTCGAATCCGTTGTCGCGGAGCGAGTCGAGAAGCGCCTCCACGTGTGCCGGTCCGCGGGTTTCGAGGTCGAGTTCGACCTCCGTCGCGTTCATCCCGATGTCGCGAGAGGTGCGGTCGTGCTGGATCGCATAGATGTTCGCCTGCGCGTCGGCGATGACGTCGAGGAGCGTTCGGAGCGACCCCGGACGGTCCTTGAGGACGGTCTTGAGTTTCACGTACCGACCGGTTTCGACCAGTCCGCGCACGATGACCGTCGTGAGGAGGTTCATGTCGATGTTGCCGCCGCTCAGGACCGGGACGACTACCTCGTCATCCGCGTACTCGAACTTCCCTTCGAGAAGGGCGGCGAGCGGGACCGCGCCAGCGCCCTCCACGAGCGTCTTCCCCCGTTCGAGCAGGTAGGCGAGCGCCACCGCGATTTCCGAATCCGAGACGGTGACGACCTCGTCCACGCGCGTGTCTATCACGTCGAAGGTCCGCTGACCCACACAGCGCGTGGCGATGCCGTCCGCGATGGTGTCCACGCTGTCGAGGGTCTGTACCGACCCTTTCTGGAGCGAGTCGGCGACGCTGGACGCGCCTTTCGCTTGCACGCCGATGACTCGTGCGTCCGGATTTCGTCCCTTGATCGCGGTCGCGATGCCGCTGATGAGGCCGCCCCCGCCGATGGGGACGACGACGGTGTCCACCTCGGGCAGGTCGTCCATGATCTCCAGTCCGATGGTTCCCTGCCCGGCCATAACCCGCTCGTCGTCGAAGGCGTGGACGTAGGTTCGTCCCTCAGTCTCCTCGATTTCGTGGGCGTGCCCCGCGGCCTCGTCGTAATCCTCGCCGTACAGCACCGCCTCCGCGCCGTAGTTCTCCGTCGCACGGACCTTCGAAATCGGAGCGTGTTTCGGCATGACGATCTTCGAATCGACCCCGCTTCGCGTCGCCGCGAGCGCGACGCCCTGTGCGTGGTTTCCCGCGCTGGCCGTGACGACGCCGGCATCCTTTTCGGCCTCCGAAAGCGTCATGATGCGGTTGGTCGCGCCGCGAATCTTGAACGACCCCGTTCGCTGGAACGTCTCCAGTTTCAAGTGTACCTCCGCCCCCGTCATCCGAGTAAACGTGTGAGAATAATCGAGCGGCGTGTGCCGGGCCGTCTCGGCCACCCGGTCCCGGGCCGCCAGCACGTCTTCGAGCTCTAGCATGGTTGTCGGTAGTTTTTGCGACGCTTTATCGTTTGGGAACCAGCGCGGCGGATTCAGTGTCGGTTAGTGGATGAAAGTCTGTTTTGAGTGAACGTCTGGCAAATAACCCGTCGGTTCATATTTCTCCCTCAAGGAGGGTCGTCCGTCGAAATCGATGCTGGTTGGACGCCGTTCAACAGGGCACCGATTTCGTCCTTCGGTCGCTCGTTCCCTCTTCGAACACGACCGTCTCATCGAGCGAGTACCGGTCGTCCCCCGCTTCTTCGCTTCGATGTCGAACCCGAATTCGGTTCGGAACGTCGCCCTTCAGCGTTACCGTCGCGTCGTATCTGACCAGTGCTTCTTCCATCGTGCATCCGCTCATCCCTTGCTCCTTCCTGTCGGCAACCACGACCACGAGCGTCTCGGACCCTTCGTCGATTCCGACCGTCTCCAACGCCGTCTCCATACAACTCCGTCCCCCGCTTTCGATCTGCCCGGCAACCGCAACCCGTTTTTTCGTCGGAATCCGAGCGACCGTGATTCCGTCCTGCCAGCAATCGAACAGCGGTTCCATGTGAGTATCGGCCTCGAATTCGGTGTTTTCAATTCTATCGGTGCTGAGTGACGTACCGCTTCCGAATTCGGTGAGAACACCACTGCAACCGGAGAGAAAAGCTACTGCTCCGCCAACCGACGCACAAACGGTCCGTCGTTTCATATGGAACGGCAGTACCCCTCGTGACAACTATCTTGTCATGACTCAAAGAATCGTTTGAAATACCGGGATACGGGTATTTCGGTGGTCGTAGCGAGTCGGGTACGACCACCGTTCTCATCGACCCGCTACAGAAACGCCTTTCTGTTCCCCACTCCCCCTACGAAACGATGCAGGTCTCCGAGGCGGTTCCAGGGTTCGCGGAGGCGTTCGCCTTCGAGGAGTTCAACCGGATGCAGCGCGAGATGCTTCCCGCGCTGCTCGACAGCGAGGAAAACGTCGTCGCCAGCGCGCCGACGGCGAGCGGAAAGACGGCCCTCGCGGAACTCGCCATCTGCAAGGCGCTGCGCGACGATGGAACCGCGCTGTTCATCGCCCCACTTCGGGCGCTGACGAACGAGAAGGAAAGCGACTGGGAGCGGTTCGAGGACCTCGGCTACTCCGTCTACGTCGTCACGGGCGAACGCGATTTGAATCCACGACGCGCCGAGCGCGCCGACATCCTCGTGATGACGCCCGAAAAGACCGACTCGGCGACCCGAAAACACGATTCGGCCCGCTATTCGTTCATCACGGACATCGACTGCTGTGTCATCGACGAGGTGCACCTCCTCGATTCCGAAAAGCGCGGAGCAGTTCTCGAAGTGACCATCTCGCGCCTTCGCCGCCTCTGTGACCCCCGCGTCGTCGCGCTCTCAGCGACGATGCCGAACGTGAGCGACGTGGCTGATTGGCTCGACGCGCCGCCGGAGACCACCTTCGAGTTCGGGGACGACTACCGCCCCGTCGATTTGCACGCGGACGTGAAGACGTACTCCCACGGTGACAACTCCTTCGCGGACAAGTACCGCAGGCTGTACCGCGCGCTGGACCTCGCGGAACCGCACATCCGCGACGACGGGCAGGCCCTTGTCTTCGTCGCTTCGCGGCAGGACACCGTGCAGGCGGCGAAGAAGGCCCGCGACGAAATCGGGGAACGCGACATCCCCATCGGCGCTCGCGGCGACTACGATTTCCACACCGAAACGCAGGAACTGCGCAACGAAACCCTCCGAAACTCCGTCCTCGACGGGGTGGCGTTCCACCACGCCGGATTGTCGAAAAACGACCGCGATAGGGTCGAGGAGTGGTTCAAGCAGGGAAAGATTCAGCTCCTCTTTTCCACCTCGACGCTCGCGTGGGGTGTCAACCTCCCCGCCCGCTGCGTCGTTTTGCGCGACACCAAACTCCACGACCCGCTCGAAGGCGAGGTGGACATGAGTCCGCTCGACGTGCTTCAGATGCTCGGACGGGCGGGCCGTCCCGGCTACGACGACGTGGGCTACGGGTGGGTCGTCTGTGACTTCAACGACGCGGACAAGTACCGGAAACTGCTGCGCGACGGCAAGGAGATAGAATCCAGATTGGCGGAGGACTTGGACTCACATCTCAACGCCGAAATCGCCATGGGGACCATCTCGGATTTGGACGACGTGATGTCGTGGCTCAGGACGACGTTCTACTACGTCCGCGCCCAGAGCAAGCCCGACGAATACGATTTCGAAAACCACCGCGAGCGCGTCCGAAACACCCTTCAACGTCTCGTCTCGCGCGGATTCGTCGAGCAGGGTGACGACCTCAAAATCGAGGGCACGGCGCTCGCCGTTCTCGCCTCGAAGTTCTACCTCAACCTCGACACCGCGGAACGGTTCCGCCGTCTCGCGGAAACCGAGGAGATAGACGCGTCGAAAATCCTCGAAACGGTCGCCGGCGCGGCCGAGTTCGACAGCGTGAGTTCCCGCCAGTCGGAACGCGACGCCATCAACTCCGTCCTCGTGGGACAGGACTCGGGGGACCTCGAAGCGGGCGGGCGAAAGGTACTCGCCATCCTCCGGTCTAGCATGACGGGGTCGACGCCGGGCGACCTCAGGAGCGACGCGTGGGTCATCCAGCAGAACGCGGTCCGACTGTTCGCGGCGCTTCGGGCGTTCCTGAAGCGACTCGACAGGCCGTTCGCCGCGAACCTCGTCACCAGAATCGAGGCCCGCGTGGAGAACGGCGTGGGGAAGAGCGCCGTCGGCCTCACCGCAATCGACGGTGTCGGTGCTGGCCGGGCGAGCAAACTGGCGACGGAGGGCCTCGAAACGCCCGCAGACGTCTGTGACGCGGGCGTCGATGGTCTCGTCGGTGCGGGACTCACCGACGGCGTCGCGGAACAGGTCGAAGCGAGCGCTCAGAAACTCCCCGACGTCCAAATCGAGTGGGGGTCGTTCCCGACCCGAATCGGTCGCGGCGAAAACGACATGCGCGAAGTCACCGTGCGAAATCACGGGCAGGGCGAGCAGGCCACCATCGACGTGACCGTCAACGGCGTCGAGATGACGACGAAATCGACCTACCTCGACGGTGAAACCACCGTCCCCGTCGGCGTCTTCGGCGGCACCGACGACGAGATGGAGTTCACCGTCAGCGTCGCGTTCCCCGACCTTCCCCTTCTTCCGGTTACCGACGCTCGGTCCGTGCGGGTCGAATAACCCCAACCGGGTTTTATCGTGTTCAACTTGTGTGTTGAGCGCCGATCTTTGCTGTCGTACTTCTCGTTGACGCTTGTTTCGATAGACACCTGTTGTTATCCTCTCATTTCATGAATGTAGTGGATACTAGAAATAAAATCCGAGGCGAGGACTCCATGACAACAATATAGTCAATATGTTTCAGGTGAATTCACAATTCTAACACAAGACATTTATCGCGACCTACGATACAAGTTTACTAAACTTACTGCTAGGTGATATTGTGTCCCCAGATAAAATTTCCCGTCGATCTGTACTCGCCGCCGGTGGTCTCGTCGCCAGCATCGGTATCGTTGCTGGCACCTCCTCCTTCGAGTTCCTGTCGGACGACGGGACACCCGGTGCACTCGGATTTACGGCTGGTACGGCACCCATCGGGAGTGACCCGCTCGTGCTAGTCAACGCTGACGAAATTAGAGAGAACAACACGGCGAAGCGTGTCACCAGCACGCTGTTCGCCGCCAGTCAGTTCAATGACGTTCCTACCGCACTCACCGGAATATTTTCGACCAACTCGTCATCGCAAGTCGATATGAAACGTGTCGGGAAGTTGGTGTTGGTTGGTTCGAACCTATCCGACAATAGCGGTGGGGCCATCGTTTGGGCCGACTGGAACGACGACGATGTCGTTTCTGTCCTCAAACAAACGGACGAAGCGCAGGTTCGAACTGAATCCTACGGAGGCCAAACGCTGTACACGTCCGGTGCGACGAGCGCGGCGGTACTCAGCGACATCGCGTTTGCATTCGGCACGAGCAAGGTCGTTCGTACCATCGTCGATGTCTGGCACAATGATAGCGCCCCTGTCGGTGGAGAGACGCTGGACTCTTTCGAACGCACACCGCTTCGGGCGACCGTCCGATTCTCGTTCGACACTCTGGGAGTACCGTGCAACGACGTATCTTCGTCGAACGTGTACGACAACGTCACTCAAATTTACGGCTCAGTTCCATCTGACGAAAACGCGGTGCGGCTGCACTTGCGCGTCAAATCGAACGACGTTCGCCGCAAGGTCGCAACAGCAGTGATGGACGACCTCGAAACAGCTAGCGTCGAGAGTGAACAGAATCAGTCTAACACCGGCGGTGCGAAGCTACCGTACGATGCTGTCGAGAATATCTCGGTCGATGACAAACATGACACTGTCACGCTCACATACCGTCCAGACAACAAAGACGACGAGTACGTGCGTGCAGTCGTTGAGACGCTCGTGTGTCTAGTCGGTCGTTCACGGTAGGTCTATCTCTGCACTCCCGTTTTCGAACCACGTGGCAGTTTGGACCCTTCCAGCGGAATCTATCCCGTTTCTACAACCTTCGATAGCAGTTCCTCCCGCAACTCGGCGGGCGAGGAGACCACCATGTCCGCCATCGAGAGGTCGAGTTCCTTCGCGCCGTTCGGGTAGCCGACGCAGTACGTTCCGGCCCGAACCGCCGACTCGACGCCGTTTTCGGAATCCTCAACCGCCGCACACTCGTCCGCTCGATAGTCGAATAGTCCGGCCGCGTACTCGTAGATGGCCGGTTCCGGCTTGCCCGGCGCGTCGATGTCGTCCGCGCTGACGACCTCCTCGAACTCCAAATCGAAGCGCTCGGTGACGATTTCTATCCAGTCATGCGGGGACGACGAGACGAGAGCGACCTCCACGCCGTCCTCGCGCAGGCCGTCGAGCAGGTCGTGGAACCCGTCCATCAGCGAGACGTGTTCGCCGTACAGGTCCTCGGCGATTTCGTTGTAGAGGGCGACGAACTCCTCCTTCGTCACGTCCGTTCCGTACTCCGCGTCCAGATAGTCGTAGATTTCGCGGTAGTTCATCCCCGTTATCTCGTCGTCCTCGATGTCGTCGACGCCAACCTCCGGGAAGATGGTCTCCTCTTCGAGTTCCACCCAGAAGTCCTCGGAGTTCACGATGACGCCGTCCATGTCGAACAACACAGCGTTGGGTTCCTGCATTTCTGTCTTCCTCTGTTCTCCCGTTTCCCCCAAAACCCTTCGCCCAAAGATTTAAATCCGAACCCGCGACCAAACCGGCCCATGACCGACACGATTCGCGTGTTCGCCGGCGACTGTACGATTACGACGGACGGCGACACGGAAGAACGGCGGCGCGGCGAGATGGTCGCCCTGCTCAAACCCGACGACACCCTGCTCGTCCACGATGTGGACGGCTACCAGCCCGTGGAGTGGCTCACCCGCGCCGACACCGCCCACGCGTCGCTCGACGGGGATACCTTTACTCTCGTGGCGGCGACCGCCGACCGCCGCGTCCGCGTCGACTGTCACACCTGCCACGGGATTTCCCGCTATCCGGGGTCCGTCGCCGGGATTCCGGTCGGTCCCTGCCCGCACTGCGACGGCACGCTGACGCGAGCGAAGGGGACGGTTTCCTGTCTCCGCTGTCGTCGAGCGTACCCCATTCCGCGCCACGCCAGCGTCGGCGACGATACGTGTGACTGCGGCCTGCCGACCATGCACGTCGAACAGGGAGCGACGTTCGAACTCTGCATCGACCGTGACTGTGGTACCGTTCTGGACGCTGTTCGGGAGCACTTCGACCGCGAATGGGACTGTCCCGAATGCGGGGCCGATATGCGAATTTTACGCCGTGGCGGTATCATCGCCGGATGCGACCGCTATCCCGACTGCGACACCGGATTCGGCGTTCCGAACGGGACGATAATGGACTCGTGTGATTGTGGCCTTCCGGTGTTTCGAACGCGGTCCGGTCGGCGATGCCTGGACACGAACTGTGAGGAATTTCGGGAGGCGTCGCCGGTCAGGTGATGACTTCTCCCGTGCAAAAGTCGCAGTGCCTTTGATGCCCCACGCTACAGAAGAGGTATGGATGGAACCCTACGCGACGACGAAGTCCATGTCGGCGGCGACGCCCGCCAACGGTACTACGATTCGCGTGGATACGGTCGCCCACTCGGGGGCAACGAGGTAGCGTTTTCACGTGTCGAGGCCGCTCACCTGTTGCTCCGGGGCGACCTCGATTCGGTGGATGGCGACGGATTCCAGGAATTTCTACAGGATTCGACGGGGAACGGTTTCGCGGCGCGCTTTCTCGTCTACGCCGACCTGCGAGAACGTGGTTTCTACCTCTCTCCCGACCGGGAGGGATGGGTATCGAACGCGCAGGTGGGTTCGGATTTCGTCGTCTATCCTCGGGGAGGCGGGCCGTGGGACGACGAGGTGCTGTATCGGATTCGTGTCGCCAGTGAACGCGAGACTGTTCCCGTTTCGGAACTGGGCGATGTCGTCCTCGCAATCGTGGACGAGGAGAGCGAGATAACCTACTTCGAAACCGACCACGTCGCGGTCACGGGGACGACGAGCCACGACGTTCCGACCGACCTGTCCGGGTCGCTCATCGCCGACCGCGTGTTGCTGTGGAACCCACCGGACGAACTCCACGGCACGGCGTTTTACGGCCAGCAGATGGGTGGCCGCGATGTGACCGGCATCCTGCAGTTGTCGCTCGTGGAGGCGGCGTATCTCGTCGCGGACGGGAACCTGTCGGTCGACGGTGGCTACGAGAAAATCGTCGAGCGCGGTGAGGAGGTCGAGGGCGAGCGGTTCGACCGGCGGTTGCTGGTGTATCGAACCCTCCGGGAGCAGGGAGTCGTTCCGAAGACCGGGTTCAAATTTGGAGCGGACTTTCGAACCTACGCCGACGTGGAGTCCGTCGACGACCTCGGCCACTCGGAGTTCCTCGTTCGGGTGCTTCGCGACGACCACGAGTTCGTTCCGCGCGACCTCGCGCTGGACGTTCGACTGGCTCACGGGGTGCGAAAACAAATGATATTTGCGCTCATCGCGGAAAACGAACGAATAGACACTTGGCTGTCGGTGACACGACTTACACCATGACACGAGACGATTCATTCGAGACGGGTGTGGAACCCGTTCCCGACGGTGGCACCGCGACGGGGGAGGACGACGTCGTCCTCGACCCATGGGGTTCGGCGACGGTGTCTGACTACCGAAAGCTGTTCGAGGAGTTCGGCATCGAGGAGTTCGACGACGTGCTCCCCGGCGTTCCGAACCCGCACTACCTGATGCGCCGTAGCGTCATCTTCGGCGACCGCGGCTATCGCCGCGTCGCGGAGGCCATGCGAAACGACGAACCCTTCGCCGCGTTGTCGGGGTTCATGCCGACCGGCGACCCGCACATCGGGCACAAACTGGTGTTCGACGAACTTATCTGGCACCAACAGCAGGGCGGGGACACCTACGGCCTCATCGCCGACCTCGAAGCCCACAGCGCCCGCGGTCTGTCGTGGGAGGAAATCGACGAACACGCGCGCGATTACCTCCTCTCGCTCATCGCCCTCGGATTCGACCCCGAGGAGGGCACCCTCTACCGTCAGTCCGAGAACCGCGAACTGCAGGATTTGGCGTTCGAACTCGGGTCGAAGGCGAACTTCTCGGAGTTCCAGTCCATCTACGGCTTCGACGGCGAAACCAACGTCTCGCACGTCCAGAGCGTCGTCACGCAGATGGCCGATATCCTTTACCCGCAACTCTCCGAACCGAAACCCACCGTCATTCCCGTCGGTCCCGACCAGGACCCGCACGTCAGGTTGGCCCGCGACTTGGCGGTTCGGATGCGCTACTTCGGCGTGACCGAAGCCTACGCGAGTTTCGAGGCCGACGAGGAGGAACTGCCCCACATCACGGCGGCGTACGAAGCACGCGAGGAGTACGCAGAGGACCCCGACATACCCCGATGTGAGGACGCGGCGGCGTGGCTATCGGAGAACGGCGACACCGATGTTCCGGCCGTCGAGACGACGATTTCGAAGCTCGAAAACGCCGGTATGGAACCGCTTCGACCGCGCATTCGATTCCTCGACCGCAACGCGACGGAGGACGCATTTCAGGCGCTAATTGAGGCCATCGACGGCGAAAAGCGGGTCTTCGACGAGCATATCGACGTGTTCGACTACTTGCGGGAGGACGCCAAGGCGCTCGCCCGCGACGTGGAGATGGAAAACGGCGGCTACGGGTTCATCATGCCTTCGTCCATCTACCATCGGTTCATGACCGGCCTGACGGGCGGCAAGATGTCCTCGTCGGTTCCGGCGAGTCACATCAGCCTGATGGACGACCCCGAGGACGGCTACGACAAGGTGAAGTCGGCGACGACCGGCGGGCGCGAAACCGCCGAAAAACAGCGTGAGTTGGGCGGCAAGGCCGACGAATGTCCGGTGTACGAACTGTACGCCTACCTGCTCGCGGGGGACGACGACGAGTTCACGAAGCGGGTGTACGACGAATGTGTCGGCGGCGAACGCCTCTGTGGCGACTGCAAGGAACAGGCCGCGCAGTTGATGTACGAGTTCTTGGAAGACCACCAGGAGAAACGCGAGGAGGCAGAGGAACTGCTGGACGGTCTCGACATCGAGTTGGAGTCCTCGCGGCGATAGTGCGACTCGATTCGCACTTCGAAAAGCGCTTTGGGGACGCCCATCTACATCGAAGGGATATGAACCGCCTCCGCTCGCTGCTCGGATTCGGCGCGTTCGGTATCATCGGTGGTGGCCTTTCGATCTGGTACGGGTTTCGACATCAGATGTGTACCGCTGCTGGCGACGTCCAGAACCAATGTGGCCCGAACTTTCTCTTTCTGATTCCCGGCATCATCCTCGTCCTCATCGGAATCGGTCTCCTGTTGATGGCCTACCGGCACGACTCGTCCTCCCGCTCCTCGAACGCGGACGGGTGAGGGGACGACCGCTCCCCGATTCGCCGGTCGCCCTCGTTCCTCCCGCTAGTCGAGCGGGACCTCACCCGTCCGAATCCGTGTCGCCATCGTCGCCGTCCGAGTCCGAATCTCCGTCGTCGCTATCCGAATCGGTGTCTCCACCATCGCTGTCGGAATCCGTATCGCCGTCATCGCTATCCGAATCCGTATCACCGTCGTCGCTGTCGGAGTCGGCGTCTCCACGATTCTTCTCGGAGTCCGAATGTCGTCTCGGCTCGGTATCTCGCCTCGCCCCGGCATTTCTCTCCGATTCAGTCCTCGTCCCCGTTTCGGTATTCGCTCTCGTTTGGGAACTCGGCCGGTCGGGTTCCGTCTCGGATTGTGTCCGCGTCGTCTTTCCGATTTCCGAGTCGAGGCTGTAGAGGAGGACGGGCGGGAAGACGTAGCAGGCGATCGCCAACAGCACGAAGAATCGGTTGACGAAGATGAGCAATCCGAACGCGGTGAGCGCCGCGGCCGAAGCGGCGTGAACCGCCGTCTGGGTGTACTCACGGTAGTACTCCCATAGCCCACGCAGCCATTGTACCGCCGATGATCCCCCCTCGCCGGTCGCGGTTGTTGGCATAGTGAACGACTAGCGACCGACGGCTAAGAAACCTCTTCCCCCTTGCGGTGATACGTTCGTGGTCGGTTCCCGTGCCTACTTTCGGACGACGACGCACGGGGTGGCGGCGTCCACAAACGCCTCGTCCTTGGCGTCGACCAGTTCCCAGTAGTTTCGAGTATCCGCGCCCGTGGCCTCTCGAACGACCTCCTCGCTAATGATGTTCGCGCCGCTCAACACGAGTTCGAACGACTCGCGTTTTCTGCCCTCGAACTCCCTGTCGAACGTCGCTTTGCTCGTTTGGTTCGGGTAGTTCAAGACGAGGCATCCTCCCGCCCGAACGTGTGCGTACAGGTTCTCGATCGCCCGTCGTGGCTGCTCGACGAAGTACAGCGTGGCGACGCAGTACACCACGTCGAATTTCCGATTCCTGTCGAGTTCGGGGAGCGAATCGACGGCGAAGTGGAGGTTGTCGAGTCCTTCTTTCGCGGCTTTCTCCGCGTTGTCCCGGACAACCGTCTCGGAGATGTCGAAGCCGAACACCTCGATTTCGGGATGGCGCTCGGCGAGGAGAAACGGGACGACTGCGGGTCCGCACCCGACCGACGCGAACTCCCTTGGCGTGCCCTCGCGGTCGAAAAACCGCTCCACGAGGTCGGCCATCCGCTCGCCGCCGATGTAGGCACAGCGGTCGTAGTTCGCCCTATCGTAGAACCGCTCCCAGTCCATCATGCCGCTTTCATGGACGGGCGCGGAATAAACTCCTCCGAATCGCACACTCGTCGTCCGGGTCACGTATCGACCTATCCAAGCCGTGTATCGTCTTCCCCGAGTCGCTCATCGGTTCGTTCGCAACGCTTTTGTCGATTCTGTGCGACCATCTACCCATGCCATCCGAATCCCACCATGGCCGTGTCGCTGTCGAACCACGACCACCGACGGGATTCGGCTTTTTCGTCGCGGCCTGAGCGGCCGGTGGACTCCTCTCGCGGCGAGGGGACGAAACCGGGCGCAGTGGCCCGACCGTCTTCAGAAGGGATAAACGGGCGCAACGGGAGATACGACCAACGACTACCCAGTGTACATGAAACTACCAGAATCACAGGTCGCGGTGCTGGACGCCGCGAGCGCAACGGAGGAACGAACGATAGCGGACCTCGCCGGGAAGACCGGCCTGAAACCCGAGACGGCGACGGGGGCGGTCTTCGAACTCGAAGACGCGGGGTTGCTGTCCGTGGACGAACGAACCGAGGAATCCGTCTCGCTGACCGAGGAAGGCGAGGAGTACGCCGAGGACGGCCTTCCCGAAGTCGCGCTGTACGAAGCGGCCATCGAGGCCGGGGCGGTCGACGACCCCGTTCAGATGGGACAGGCCATCGGCGCGTCCGGTCTCGGAGGGCCGAAGGTGAACATCGCCCTCTCGAACTACGCCCGGAAGGGGTACGGAACCATCGACAGCGGAGAGATTACGGCGAACCAGGACGCCGACCCCGACGAGGACGCGGAATCGAACGCGCTCTCCGCGCTCACTGCCGGGGAACCCGTGGACGACCCCGATGTCCTCGACCAATTGGAGAGCCGTGGTCTCGTCGCGCGAGCGGAATCGACGGTCCGGTCGGTGACGCTCACCGACGACGGCGTGACGGCGATGATGGAGGGAATCGAGGCGGCCGAGACGGTCGGCCAGTTGACGCCGGAGATGCTCACGACCGGCGAGTGGCGCGACGTGGAGTTCGCCGAGTACAACGTGGACGCTGACGCCGAACGAATCGACGGCGGAAAGGTTCACATCCTTCGCCAGACCGCGAATCGGGTGAAGGACGTGCTCGTCGGAATGGGCTTCGAAGAGATGGACGGGCCGCACGCGGACGCGGACTTCTGGATAAACGACTGTCTGTTCATGCCCCAAGACCACCCGGCGCGGACCCACTGGGACCGGTTCGCGCTGTCGAACCCGACCGAAATCGGCGACCTACCGGAGGACTTGGTGGAGCGCGTCCACAGCGCCCACCGCGACGGCGTCGGCGAACACGGCGAGGGCTACCATTCGCCGTGGGACGAGGACTTCGCGCGGGCGATAGCGCTCCGCGGACACACCACGTCGCTGTCGATGCGGTATCTCTCGGGCTACGCGCAGGGCGAACTGGAACCGCCACAGCGCTTCTTCAGCGTCGAGAAGGTGTACCGCAACGACACCCTCGACCCGACGCACCTGCTGGAGTTCTTCCAAATCGAGGGCTGGGTGATGGCCGAGGACCTCTCGGTCCGCGACCTGATGGGTACGTTCGAGGAGTTCTATGCCCAGTTCGGGATCACGGATATCCAGTTCAAACCCCACTACAACCCGTACACGGAGCCGAGTTTCGAGCTGTTCGGCAACCACCCGGAGACGGGCGAACTCATCGAAATCGGCAACAGCGGGATGTTCCGCCCCGAGGTACTCGAACCGCTCGGCGTCGAGTGCGACGTGATGGCGTGGGGCCTCGCCCTCGAACGCCTGTTGATGCTGATGTACGGCTTCGAGGACATCCGCGACGTCCACGGGACGCTGTGTGACCTCGAACTGCTCCGCGACGTGGAGGTGATTCACTGATGCCAACCGTCGATATCGATCCAGACGAACTACGCCAACTGACCGGCCACGACGAGAAGAGCGACGACGAACTCAAAGAGGACATGTTCGCCCTCGGACTGGAGTTCGAAGGCGAGACGGAGGACGGCGACATGCAATTGGAGTTCGCTCCGGACCGTCTGGACCGCCTCTCCATCGAAGGCGTCGCCCGGTCGCTTCGCTACCAGTACGGCGACGACAGCGGCGTCTACGTGCCGAAGACGAACGACGCCGACTGGACCATCGAAGTGGACGAGAGCGTCCCCGAGGAGCGCCCCTACGTCACGGGTGCAATCGTCCGCGGCGTGAACCTGAACGAGGAGGCCCTCGATTCGCTCATCCAACTACAGGAGAAGCTCCACGCGACGATGGGACGGAAGCGCGCGAAGGGTGCCATCGGGATTCACGACTTGACGATGCTGAAGGGACGCGATGCGCGGAGCGCATCGGAACAGGCGAGCGGTGAAATTGCCGAGCAACGCTCGGCAGTCAGCCAGACGGAGTCTGGCGAAACCGCGAGCAAGCCCGCCACCGATGAAGGCGGCAACTCGATTCAGTACGTCGGCGTCGACCCCGACGGCGACCGATTCGTCCCGCTCGACGCGGACGCCGAGATGACTCCCGACGAGGTCCTCCGCGCCCATCCAACGGGCGAGAAGTACGCCGACATCGTTTCGGCGTACGACCGCTACCCGGCCATCTACGACGACATCGGCCTGTTCTCGTTCCCGCCGGTCATCAACGGCCGTCGAACCGAGGTCGAAACGGATTCGCGCGACCTGTTCATCGAACTCACCGGCACCGACCAGTGGACCATCGACAAGATGTGTACCATCATCTGCTACGCGCTCGACGCCCGCGGGGGGACAATCGAAGAAGTCGACGTCGAATACGACGACCGGACGCTGGTCCGACCGGACCTCGACGTGACGACGAAGGCCGTCACGCACGAACGAATCGAGACGCTGCTCGGCATCGAGTTCACTCCCGACGAGATCCTCGAACTCCTCGCACGCTCCGGGCTGTCCGGCGAAGCGGAGGAAAACGAGGACGGCACCGTCACATACGAAGTCCAGATACCGCCCTACCGCGTGGACGTGCTTCATCCCGTGGACATCGTGGACGACATCGGTCGGGCCTACGGCTTCAACGACCTCTCGCCGCGCTATCCCGACGTTGGAACGGTCGGCGGACGACACGAGCGTTCGCAACTCGAAGACGCGGCCCGCGAAGTCCTCGTCGGACTCGGCTTCGAGGACCTCCTCAACTTCCACATGATAAGCGACGAGGAGAACTTCGAGCGCATGCGCGTCGAACCCGGTACCGACGCGGTCGGTGGCGGCACGCCGGCGAGCATCAAGAACCCCTACAGCGAGGATTACACCATGCTCCGAACGTGGGCGCTCCCCTCGCTCATGATGGTGCTGGAAAACAACACCCACCGCGCCTATCCGCAGGACCTCGCGGAAATCGGGCTGGCCGCACGAGTGGACGAGAGCCAGAACACGGGCATCGCGGAACACCGAACCGTGGCCGGCGTCCTTGCCCGTCACGACGCCTCCTACGAGGACGCGAAGGCTCGTCTCCAAGCCGTCGCGCGGAACTTCGATGTCTCCCTCGAAACGCCGCCGACGGAACACCCGACGTTCATCTCCGGCCGCACGGCGTCGGTGGTCATCGACGGCGAGACAGTGGGCGTCATCGGAGAAGTTCACCCCGAAGTTCTCGTGGAACACGACTTGGAGGTTCCCGTCACTGGATTCGAGTTTCGGTTGGACGCACTGGAGTAACCGCGAGCTAGAGTAACCGCGAACGAGCGACGCGAGTGAGCGGGCGCGAGTGCGACCATGGAAGACCGAAGGTCTTCCAGTGGGAGCACGAAGCGCTTTTGGTCCAGATTTTACCAGCGACCGAGCGGAGTTCTCGTGAGTGAAGCGAATGAGGACAGCGAGGGAGTGCAGTAAAAGGTGGTGACGCACGACTTGGAGGTTCCCGTCACTGGATTCGAGTTTCGGTTGGACGCACTGGAGTAACCGCGAGCTAGAGTAACCGCGAACGAGCGACGCGAGTGAGCGGGCGCGTTTCGCGGTTGAACAACGCCTAAACCCTTTCTTCACGACCGTTTTCGCATGCACTACGAGTTCTCCCCGATTTCCGTCGCCGACGTGGACGCTATCGTCTCGTGGCGGTACGACCCGCCGTACGACTTCTACGACATGGACGACGACCCCGAAGACCTCGCGTTGTTCACGAACCCCATCAACTGGGACGGCTACTACGCTGTTTTCGACGGGGACGGTGAGCGAGTGGGTTTCTTCTCGTTCGAACTGGACGACGGCACGCTCGAAATCGGACTCGGCATGCGTCCCGACCTGACCGGCGACGGACACGGGCAATCGTTCGTCGAGGCGGGTTTGGCGTTCGCCCGGAAGGAGTACGACCCGGACGCGTTCTCGCTGTCGGTTGCGACGTTCAACGACCGGGCGATTTCGGTCTACGAGGGGGCCGGTTTCGAGCGCGTCGAGACGTTCGTTCAAGAGACCAACGGCGGCGAGTATCCGTTCGTGAGAATGCGGCGTGATACCGAAATGGACTGATGCTCCCCCGATTCAGTCCGCGTCGTGGGCGTATCCCGATTGTTCGTCGCTCGTCGTTGGGTCGGTGTGCCCGTACTGACTGTGCGCCGCTATCTCCGTCATCGTTACCGCCAAGAGGTAGTACCACGGTTTCCGTCCAACGGTCGCACGCAGCGCATGGGTCGGCGGGACGACCCAGATGGCCAACGTCACGCAGAGCAGTACGTTCGAAATGGGACGATGCTTGCGCCGAAGAAGAACGACCAACGTACTCAACAGGAGTCCGAGTTCGAACGAGTGAATCTCAGCCCAATTCGAAAACCACGTGCTTGGAACCGCAGCCATGCCACTGGCCACAGTCCCTTTCGCCTTCAGTACGTGCCCCCTTCCGAAACGGATGCTGAACGCTATCTCTTTGCTACTTTTTGACAATGGGTGTATTCCGATCACCAGCGGCCGATTACTTCCCGTAACCGGTCCGTGTCTTCCGGTTTTTGATGGGGAACGGGATTATTGGATGTCCGCCCCGACGGCTTCCTCTACGTCGTCGTAGCCGTCCCTGTCGAGGAGGGAAAGCAGTCCCTCGTTGATATCGCGGGCGATAGACGGTCCTCGGTAGACGAGGCCGGTGTACAACTGAACGACGTGTGCACCCGCCCGAATCTTTCGGTAGGCGTCCTCCGCGGTGAAGACTCCCCCGACACCGACTATCGGTACGTCCACCCGTTCGGCCGCGAAGCGAATCATCTCGGTCGCACGCCCTCGAATGGGCATCCCTGACAGTCCGCCCTTCTCGTCTCGGTATCGACTGCGAAGCGAGTTCGGGCGCTCGGTCGACGTGTTCGTCGCGATGACGCCATCCAATCCGAGTTCCGTCACGAGGTCCAACGCGTCCGTGATAGCTCCCTCGGGCAGATCCGGCGAGAGCTTCACGAGCAGGGGACTCGCACCCGCGTCCTGAAGCGTCGTCAGAATACGTTCGAGGTTCTCGCGGTTTTGAAGTTCGCGAAGCCCCGGCGTGTTCGGACTGGAGACGTTTACGACGAAGTAATCCGCGTGCGCCGAGACGCGCTCGTAACTGTACAAGTAGTCCTCCTCCGCCGTCTCCAGTGGCGTCGTCTTCGACTTCCCGATGTTCGCTCCTACGGGGACGTCGGGAAGCGATTGCGTCGCCATGCGCGCCCCGATCCTGTCCGCACCGTGGTTGTTGAACCCCATCCGGTTGATTATCGCCTCGTCCTCGCGGAGTCGGAACATCCGGGGCTTCGGGTTGCCCGGTTGGGCTTCGGCGGTCACGCCTCCGATTTCGACGTGTCCGAATCCGAGACTCGCGAGCGCGTGTGGAATCTCCGCGTTCTTGTCGAACCCGGCGGCGACACCGACCGGGTTCGGGAACGACTGCCCGAACGCATCGACCGTCAAGCGTGGGTCAGCGACTCGATAGTACCCCCCGAGCAATCGTTCGATCGGTGTCCCCTGGATCGTCTTCAAAAGCGTATGGACCGTCCCGTGGGCACGTTCGGTGGGTAACTGAAATAAAAGCGGTCTAACGACGTCGTATCCGTTCATCGTTCTTCTAATGAGAATTGACTGCGGTTTGGCCACAGCGACTAGAACTCGTGTTCGACCTCGTCTTTGTCGGCCTTCTGGATGATGATTTTGTCTTCCCGAACTCGCACGAAGACTTCGTCGCCGATCTCCATGCCGGCGACGGCGAGTTCGTCTTCGTGTAGGTTGACGTGGACGTTATGATATTCTCCGTCTTCGTCTTTCGCGCCACTCGGGCTAAGCTTCTTTTTCCGTACCATCGCGGTATCTTATGCAGTCCTTCACCGTAGGATGTACTTAAGTGTTTTCTACCGTACTGTTCCGCTTCGTCTTCCTTAGAAATGCCCTATGAGCCGAGGCCACTTACCTTGCTCGGCCTGTCCTTCGTCGAAAAAACACGATACGGCGCAACTCTGGTATATATGTCTGTCGCCGGAAACCGCTCATATCGGCGATATATTTATAGTGGCCCCTGTGCTGAATTGGCATGGAGGAGAAAACCATGGTACGAGACGATGGTAAGCGAAACTTTGCACTGCGCCAATCGGACGGAGATGAATCGAGCGTCTTCTCGGGCAACACCCCACGACAGGCCGCACTGAAAGCGGCACGTCGACTTGATCCGGGTAGCTCCGAAGATGCCGCGGATAGAATCGAACTTCGTCTCCGTGAGAAGGGGACGGACAAAGTACACATCTACGAAGGATGGGCGTGGCACGAGGAAGCGCCGGACGACAAACCTGACTGGATGCCAGGCGAGATCACGGAGGCAAACGTCTCCAAGCAGGGCATCGAGCACCTGGACGAGTGAACTGCACGTATCCAACAACTGACTGTTTTATCCAATTAGGGCACATTGTTATTGTTCTTCGCGTGCGCGCGATAGAGAAAAGCTTTTCCACGCCTCTACGAAACAGTACGATTGCGCGAAGCACATCCAACCGGACTGAACGCACGATGCGTGGGATGACGGTTTGGCCTCCGCTCGCGCAATAGTTTAGTTTCGGCTGCTATTTCGAACCTCCCCTCGTGAGTTACAGTTTGCGAGCCATTGTCAGTTCGATGGGAGCCGTCTCTCATTGATTCCACGAGTTATTCCCTCTCGATACTCTCGTGTTTCTCTTTTCGCTGATGGTGTAAGACCTAAATGAATCCGTTCGATACGATTCCAGAATTTTTGACTAATGCTAGGTAATCTATGCCGATGGGCCTTCGATTCGACGGCCTTAAGTGTATCTCCCGGTTTTGTGTGAATGCGAACGACGTCTCGTGGTTTGCCCCGCGAGATGGCCGCCCGAATCCGGCGCATTCATCTATGCGTCCCGGTGGATTCGGGCGAACGAAAACCCAATCCAATGCCCTTAAGTGTATGGGAGCATTCGGATAGGATGTCGACGGCGTCCCTCGGTTTGGGACGAACGAAACACGTCTAATCCGGTGCCCTTAAGTACAACGGGGCACTCGGATTGAATACGACGTCGCGCCCGGCCACACATCGCCGGACGCAAACCTGATCCGACGCCCTTAAATGATAGCGGGCGTTCGGATATAAACGCGACAACAGACACAGACGCGATCTGTGGGGCGTTCAACTCGTCTCACAATCTCGGACGAACGAGGTTCGAAGGGTTTAATACCCTTCCTCGCCTCCACTCAAGTCCGAAGGAAATGAGGATTCCACCCCTGCGGTCAGCCGTATACGATGGAATCTGATGTTAGCCCTGGCAGTTCGGTGACACCCGTCCAGTTACTTGGTTCGGGGTCGTCGAACTGACGGACCAACGTATATGCGACACTATACATGCATTAGCATGCTTCCGCCAGACCCACCGAGCAGTTACTGCTCGGCAACCATTCCGGTTGATCCTGCCGGAGGCCATTGCTATTGGAGTTCGATTTAGCCATGCTAGTTGCACGAGTTTAGACTCGTGGCGGAAAGCTCAGTAACACGTGGTCAAACTACCCTATAGACCAGGATAACCTCGGGAAACTGAGGCTAATCCTAGATAACGCTCCTCTGCTGGAACTGCAGGGAGCCGGAAATGCTCCGGCGCTATAGGATGTGACTGCGGCCGATTAGGTAGACGGTGGGGTAACGGCCCACCGTGCCGATAATCGGTACGGGTTGTGAGAGCAAGAGCCCGGAGATGGATTCTGAGACAAGAATCCAGGCCCTACGGGGCGCAGCAGGCGCGAAAACTTTACACTGCACGACAGTGCGATAAGGGAACTCCAAGTGCGAGGGCATAACGTCCTCGCTTTTGTGTATCGTAAGATGGTACACGAATAAGAGCTGGGCAAGACCGGTGCCAGCCGCCGCGGTAATACCGGCAGCTCAAGTGATGGCCAATTTTATTGGGCCTAAAGCGTCCGTAGCCGGCCAGACAGGTCCGTCGGGAAATCTGCTCGCTCAACGAGCAGGCGTCCGACGGAAACCCGCTGGCTTGGGACCAGAAGACTCGAGGGGTACGTCTGGGGTAGGAGTGAAATCCTGTAATCCTAGACGGACCGCCGATCGCGAAAGCACCTCGAGAGGATGGATCCGACGGTGAGGGACGAAAGCTAGGGTCACGAACCGGATTAGATACCCGGGTAGTCCTAGCTGTAAACGATGCTCGCTAGGTGTGGCACAGGCTACGAGCCTGTGCTGTGCCGTAGGGAAGCCGAGAAGCGAGCCGCCTGGGAAGTACGTCCGCAAGGATGAAACTTAAAGGAATTGGCGGGGGAGCACTACAACCGGAGGAGCCTGCGGTTTAATTGGACTCAACGCCGGACATCTCACCAGCATCGACAAT
>NZ_JAJFAY010000003.1 GCF_021083305.1 Haladaptatus sp. DYF46
TGGGTTGCGCGGTCGGCTCGACTACACCGAGCGAAACCTGATCGAAAAGTGGTTTCACACGCTCAAACAGCGGATCGACCGCTTCCATACGTCGTGGGTGGGCAGTCGGCCCAGCGTCCAGCAGTGGATTGAACAGTTTGTACATTACTATAACCATCAGAGACCGCACCAATCGCTTGACAACCGAACACCTGTCGAAGAGGAGCTAAACTAGACAGTGCCGCCCGTTTCAAGATGCGTGATTGGTTTGATAACTGAAGTAGAACGTACGACGGCAGCGAGGTTGATTTCCTATAATCGGTGTTTTTGGGTGGTTTACTACCGCTGGGCAGTATAAGCAGAAGTGGATGTCTCCCAGAACTCTCAATTCGAGCTATGCGCAATTTGTGGTGATTGATTCGTGAGGGCTCCTCGATCAACGATTCTGAATCGCTGATTCGTGTTATGAGCAGTTCAGAGGAGTCAGCGCTGTCTCTTCACCCTTCTAAATCGAATAGGAGAGCACATCCGAAAAACACCAGAATTGCAAGTGAAATAGTTGTCAAATAGACTGCTGAACTCGGACGGGAGAAAATGGGAAGTGAAACTTCCACCAATTATGTGGCCGACTGAAATGAACGTCGGGCTATAGTTCCACTTAAGGGTTCACCGAGCATATTGGTTGTTGCATGCCAGAAGAAGTTTTGTTCAAGTCCGAGAGCGATCAGACAAGGGAAGAAATCGCTGCACTGCTGCGAAGAGTCGCGGACAATCTCGAAAATAAAGACGCGATTACGCTGAAAGCAGGGAATGAGTCCGTGACGCTGGATCCGCCCGCTCGCCCAACCTTCGAGGTCAAAGCAGAACGTGAGGGACCGGCGAATAGCCCTGGTGAATTGAGTATCGAATTTGAACTCGAATGGGACGAAGACGGTGGCGGTGACGGTAGCGGTGGGGGCGGTCCGTTAGAGATTGAGTGAGGCACAGACGCCAATTGCCTCTACGCTTGAGTACAACAATCCGGTCGAATCGGTTCATTCGATTTATGAACCAGTAGTTGAACTGATATTCAACCTGATCTTCCGTGATTTATTTTCCATATTTTGTCATTTTCTAACCGTCTCCACCGAGGAGTACGGACTGTGCGACCGAATCCAGCGGTCGCTTGCTGATTAAGCGGTTTTTCGAGTTCAGCCATCAACGCTTCACTTACGTGGGTCGCTGTGAGAAGTCCAATGAGCCTCCATCTTCGAAGCCACGCGGTAGTACGTGGGCTTCCCCTCGGAACTGATCGCACGTGTGGTTGACGATTGTCTCCGCTGTGGTCGGGGTCGATGTACTATTTATCGTTGAGTCGATTGTCGCGTGCATTGGTTGACTCGACCAGCGGGGGGAATCCAGATGGGAGAAATCAAAAACCATCACCTTGCCCTACGTTTTACAACACAATGAGTACTGAGTCTATTATCGGATATCGAATATAGAGAGATACTTTTAAACAATACTCCCAATGGTATGAGCAAGTGAATGGTTGATATCAGCACGATCGGTCGGTTGACAGCTGGACTGATTCTCCTACTCGGCAATGGATATTTTGTCACAATCGAATTCGCGATGACCCGTGTTCGCCAGTTCACACAAGAGGAATTCCAAGGATCACGTGGTCTTGAACGCGCCTGGGAGATGACCGAACGACTAGAAATCTTCCTCTCAGGATGCCAGCTCGGAATTACTATCTGCAGTGTTGGTCTTGGTGTCGTCGCTGAACCTGCGCTTGCCGCAGTGGTCAATCCACTCATTACTGCGCTTGGAATCGGAGGGTTCCTCGGCTCAGGAGGAGGTGGACACACTGCACTGGCAGCAATCACTTCCCTTGCGATCATCAACCTTCTTCATCTCACAGTGGGTGAACAAGCACCGACGTACCTCGGGATTGAGCGATCCAAACAGGTTGCAAAATACGGTGCACCCATTCTCTACTGGTGGACACGTATCTTCTCGCCAATCATTCGGCTTGCTGATTGGACAGCAAAAGCACTGCTTTCGCTCTTTGGAGTCGAAATGACCCGATCCTGGGCTGAAGAAGAGATTGAGGAGGGGGCAGACACGCGTCAGGGGTTGATTAATCAGATGGGATCAACCATGGCGAATATGGATATTCCTGCTGATCGACGGGAAGAAATCATCAACGCAGTTGCAATCGATCATATTCATGCATCTGATCTCATGATCGATCGAGATGCAATCATCACTGTCTCAACGGAGGAGTCATTTGAGAGGAATCTTGAAACAATCCGCTCACATCCACATACGCGCTTTCCTCTCATTGGAGAGAGCATGGACGACATTATCGGGACTATCTATCTTCATGCTGTTGTTCAGTCACAGCAGGCACTCGAACAGGAGGAGTCAAACCTTGCTGACATAGCGTCCCCTGCATTGACTGTTGCACCGGATATTCCGATCAGCGACCTAATCGACACGTTCCAAGAAGCAGATCAAGAGATTGCACTTGTAATAGATAATGGTCGAACAGTGGGAGCCATAACTGCAACTGACGCGTTTGAAGCGATTGCTGGCGAACTCGAAGATCCCCTCAACGGGTCGCAGTAATCTTTGGACTAATTATAGTCTCCGTCAAATATCATCTAAAATATGTACTCTCTCCAATGGCGAGTAGAGACTATCATAGCGAGGGCTGCACTGAGTACGGCAGAGAAAGCTATCTCAATCGAAAGGTGACTCAAAACGGGAAAGCGGAGCAAGACTTGTTGTAGAAACAGTCAAAAAAGTCAATGAGATGTGATTAATCCACGACAATGTCTACTACGATGAAGAACAGGAGATTGATAATAGTATGTCTGTAAACTATCTCTGAATGAATCTCGGCGATTTACACGCTGACTTACAGTATTCTGACTATTATCAGTTCTTGTTCATTTCACTGACTGTCGGATTGGGAAGTATTCTACGAGTTCATACGGTCGGCTTTGACAGCTTCTGGTTGGATGAGGCGATTACAATGTACTTCATCCACACCATGACGTTCCCGGAACTTGTTACTGAACTCCCAAAAGCTCAACCCCACCTTCCGCTGTACTATATTCTGTTGAAAGCATGGATTTCCATTAGCGGAACCGAAGAGGGAACGGTGCGGATGTTGTCCGCAGCGTTCAGTATCGCTTCGATTCCTGTTCTCTATGCCCTTGGAAAACGGCTATATGGGTTTCAAGTGGCTGCAATTGCGGCACTAATGCTGACAGTGAGTCCTTTTCAGATATATTTTGCGCAGGAAGCGCGAATGTATTCGCTTCTCGCTTTTCTCACCGTCGCATCGTATTACTGCTTACTTCGCTATTTGACCTCGAAGCAAACCAAGGAGATGGCTCTCTTCATCATTTCGGCTATCCTTCTCGCATATACCCACGTGTTTGGATTCTTCGTTATCACATCTCAACTTCTCTATCTCTTTTGGGGAGAGTGGATAGGTACCGAGAACTGGCGGTCTTGTATTCGAGAAGCAGGAAGAATAGCCATCCCGGTAGGTATAGGAGCAGCACCGGCGGTCGGGATGATTGCAGCGAAAGTGTTCATCCCGCATTCCTATGGGAGCGGAAGCCAAGTACAGCACATTCCTGCGCCACCAAATTGGCATGATATCATCTCTGCATACACCCATTTCACGGTTCGATATCCGCATCCACCGATGAGTATCGCCGTTCAGGTTGGGCTACTCATCGGCATCGGAGGTACGTTGTTCGTCCCCTCTCACTTTCTCTCCCGGAAAAAATCAGTATTCCTTTGGAGTTGGTTGTTAATCCCCACCAGTTTGGCAGTCGTCCTCTCGTATCTGATCCAACCAATATTCTTCCCCAAATATTTGATTGGCTGCTCCGTTGCACTGTATCTTCTCTTTGCGCGTGGTGCTGCGTTCATCCCGCGTCCCAATGTCCGAACAGTACTATTCGCAATCATCCTGCTCAACGCCGTCGCCCTAAATAGCTTTCAATTTACAGAACACCAGAAACGGGAATTTGAATCCGCTGCCAAGTTCGTCGATCAAGGCTATTCGCCCGATGACCTGATCATCGTCGATAAACGAAAGTCGTCGTCGCCATTCGGATATTACTTCGATCGAGCCGGGATGCCGACAGCTGGTGATATTACAGGACCACTTCGCCCAGAGATTCGAAAACAAGTCAGGAATGTCGACACAGTATGGGTCGTCTTTTCGTCCTCGAAACAACCACATCGACGAAAGGTTCTCCGTGTAGTACGTCGGACGCATAATCGTGCAGCCATCAAACACTTTGCCGGTATTACAGCATATCGCTTTGTCGAAGACCCGAAACACCCGGTACGATAGAAGACCCAGTTTTGAGTCAGACAGACACCTTCAAACTGCGAATTACTAGACGCCGTTATCACGCTATCTTTTTGAAGCAAATATCTTCTGGCAATCTGGGGATGCAGTTGCCTGGGTTAGATAATAGAATCCGATGAAGATAAATCCCTGTCCGAGAAATAAGAAGAAGAGCAATTCGATCGGAACACGGTACTCTCCAAGCAACCGGACTACTGCAAGACTAACAAATATACTCCCGATGACTACCCACGACAGCATTTTTAGGATTTGGTCGGAGAACAGGAATTCAATGAGACGCATACCTGTTCGGTCGAATGGATCTTGCCACTCCCCCTGATTGGTCATCCTTGGCTTGTTAAATGCCACCACAGGATATCAATCCCGACGATTATTATCTTAAAACCGACATCGTTTACTCAACTAAGAATATCCAGTATAGGTAAGAGTCAACGGCGGTTTTTCCACCACAACTTCACTACTCCCCAGATTAACACAGCAAAGAGGCCACCGAACACCGCAATGATCTCCTGATGAGTCACCATTTAATCGACGAATTCAGATTCTCCGTCATCGACGATAAGTGATCGGATTTCATTGTATCGCCTGATGGCGATACTAAATCATTCCTTGTCTATTATTCGGCATTTGTAGTAACGATTGTCCAGCGCAAATTTATCAGCTTTCTGTGATGAAGGGCCTGTTGTGGGGGATTAGAAGGCAAATACTTACTAATTGCTATCTCTCATTTTGTGCTGTGATTCCGTCTTGATAAGTACCGAATTCGGGCAAAATAGCGAATTACTCAACCTTGTTGACGGATTTAATCTCGCCATTGAAACGGCGACTGGATGGCCAGGCATTGGACTTGTATTCATCTACTCTTTCTTAATTGCCTTTGTATTACCGGGACCAAGTGAAGTAGTATTAGCTGTACCTCTGGAGCTGGGGCTCCCATCCTGGGCACAACTCGCACTTATCATGCTCTGCAGTGCTTTTGGTAAAGCTCTTGGTAGCTTATTAGCGTTCCATATCGGTCAAGAGGCGAAAAGGGCTGGACCAATCATTCGCTGGTTACGCCGTTCTCGTTTTGATGTCATAAAGTGGTCTGAAAATCGGTCTGTCCAACTGGCCCAAACCTATGGGTATGGAGGGTTGGCAGGTGCCTTATGTATCCCATTTTTTCCGGATACGATCTCGATCTATGCCTTCGCAGTTCTTGAAGACGATTATTTTAAATTCGCTCTTGCCACATTTCTCGGCAGTCTTGGCCGACTCGTGGTAACTGTTCTCTTTGTCGGGGGCGCCTTCACTTTACTTTAATATATAACTAGATTACGTCAGGAATTGTCTGCTAACAGTAGCCTAACAAGACGGCACAGAAACGCCACAGGTCGGACGAGATTGACACCAATCCCGTTTTTCACGCCTATGATCGGGAACAATGGCTGAAAACAGTTGTCTACCTATGATTAGTGCTTGTACCGGTTCTCATAGAATTTATACAGATTCGTATCGAGTGAGGTCACAGAGTCCTCCCTAGTTGTAGAACGCTCTGTATCGTGATGTATGATCGCATAGAAGAGCAATCCAAGCCCAAGTGGTAGCAACATTCCTTCACATGACTGGTAATCAAGAGTTTGTTGCCAATCAAATTGTAATCACCCTTTCGCTAACCGTGTTCTGATAGACACGTTTGTATACGTTCACTAGAAACAATTCTCTGCTCAGTCGGTAGCACTCGGCATTTCCCACCAGTGGTTCTTCACTCGAGATCAGGTGTGTCCACGTCTGCTTAGTGCAACATGAGGCAGTGGATCGCCACCACAGACACACTCATCTCATTCCTTTTCGACTCCGGTGGAATCATAGAGATCATCAATCCCTTCCACCACGAATAGGTTCCGTATCCACGAGTAGTGGTTGTCGTGTAAATCCGGGACGGCAATATCCTGATGAATCGAAACCCTGCCGGTGCGATAATAGATCCAGCCAACCACAGCGACGGATCCGAGAAGCAACGCAGCGAACGAGAGCAGATCAAGGGGGGTGACGTTGCCGATGAAAGTGACAGACGTCGTTGCGGTGGTCTCGATGAGTTTGTTCGTTGGGAGCTCGTGTGAGGCAAAAAGAGATGTTTCGGCCATATCCCATGCAGTATGCAAACCAATCGGGAGCGCAATCGAATCCGTCAGTGCATAGCTGAGTCCAAAGAGAAGCCCGAATACCACGGCAAAGATAAGAAAGTTGACTGACCGACCCCAGTGCCAGAAGCCAAAACAGATCGATGATATACCGATTGCAATCCAAACTGCCATCGACCGGTCAACACCATCAAACCAGAGCAACCCCTCCGCGACATTTGTCATTAGGTAGCCACGAAACAGGACTTCTTCTCGGACACCAATACAGAGATAGAAGACGAAAGTCATGATGAACCACGGGATCAGTTCGAGACTTACTTCGCCTGTCAGCCATCCGGTGATCGTAAGCCAACCGGCAGCAAGCCCGATGAGCAGCATAGCACCTTGCAGAGCGATACCAAGCAGAAATCCAACGCTGAACTCACCGACCCATTCACGGGTGATTTGTAGCCCCATATCAGAGGGATAGCGCCGGTCGAGAAACCAGGCAGCAACAATAAAGCCAAGAACCCACGACGCAGAGCCGATGAACTGGCCACTCACCGCCGAGACCATCCGCACGATAAGAATGTCGTCAAGACCAACCGATGGAAGATAGCCTAGGAGAGTAGTTCCGAGACCGAACACGACCTGTCCGATCACAATTGCAAACATGACGATTATCAATGAGAACAGGAGCCGAAGTGGGGTGCATGGTCGATCGGTGCGCTCGATCCAGCTGAGTTGGAAAACGTTCATCAGCGTGTGCAGGTAGTCCGTTCGGGTCATCAATACGTGAAGGGACTATTGCTGCGGATTCCATTTAAATTAGATGCGTCAACACTTCATGAGTATGTTTTCTGGGAGGGAGTCACACACCGATTAGAATAATACCTTAGTGTTAGTGAGAATTAAAACAAAAGCCGACACATGGGGTAATTATTAACTAGTCACAGCATAAGATAATATCAAATGGAAACGTTCCCAATCGCCGGCCAGATCATCAACACAAAGCTCATCTTTGGTCTGACCGCCCGCGACATTGGCGAAGCACTCGTCCTTCCGTTTCTCGGCCTCGGCATCGCGCAGAGTCTCGGCGCCTCTGGCGATCTCTTTCTCATGGCGACCGGCCTTGCGCTCGCGCTCGGTGTGGTGATTCTCCTCATCACGCCTGCCGCACAACGGCCGCTGAGCTACGCGCGAGCCTGTGTCCACTACTACCTCGGCACCACGACCTACCGTAATCGCCGGACGCGACCCGCCACAGAAATGACGAAAACTCAAGATGTGGTTGGTGTCCGCCACGCTGGCCTCGACATCGAGACGATCGAAGCGGAAGACGACCACGACTCCCATCAGTAAACGACCATGGATTCACCACCGCCTGCCACTGAACCCTCGACAGCCAGTACTGGACAGTCTACCAGTCGAGACGAAGCCGAAACCGAGACGGATGAATCTGATTCCACGTCAGCACCAAATGAATCATCCGCTGATGGCCCCACAGTACGGACAGCGCTCGGGATAACCGATCACGCATCCAAAACCGATGCGGAACGGCCCGAATCAGATTTGGACGTCCTCCGAGCGATGGATGCCGCCCTCGCAGACATCGACACGGATCTTCCGACAGCTCGTGACGAAGCGCGAGCTCGTGATCAGTTCCACCTCGAGGACAAACTCAACAAGAAAACGACAACGCAAGCCCAGCTTGGCTTTGACTACGTTCGTGATGACGGCGTTGCAGTCGACGGTGACGACTATATCGGACTCGTGAAAGTCAAGCCCCGGAACTGGCTGACACTCAATTATGACCAGCGCCGGCAGGTCATGAGCGACTACATTTCGTTTCTCATGGCGCTCGACTGGTCGATCGCTATTCCCTGTTATCCCCGGGAGTTCAACCTTGGTGAGCACTACAACAAGTTCATTCGCGGTGGCACCAGCGTTGCTGCACGCGGCCAGTCCCCGATCCTCCAGTATGGACGCCGATATTACATTCAGTGGGCCCAGGACAACATTGACGGCTCTGGGATCAAGACTCGAGACTACTACATCGTCATCCGCGTCAATGCAGCACAGGTCACAACAAACCTGGATACCGGAAGCGTCCTCAACCAACTCAGCACACTCCCGCTCATCGGCTCTGCTGGCGCAAACATTCTCAAACGGCTTCCGTGGGTCAAGAATCACGAGAACGCAGAAACCGAGCTGTGCATCCGGGAAGTGCACAATCGCCAGCGCCGCGTCATCGATAAACTCGGGCGAACAGACGTCGCGACTGAATTAGTCAGCACTCGCCAGGAGACGATGGAAATCCTGTATCACTACTACAATCACGTGAAACCGGAGTTCGACCGCTTTGATCACGCGACATTCTCCAAGGGGGAGATCTAACAATGGGCTCTCGTCTTCGGTCACTCATTCCAGGTCTGAAGAGTGAGCCGGGACTGGATGAGATCGATGATGAAATCTTCGACCGGGCGACCGCCATCCTCGAAGCGAATGGGGACGAACTCTCGAAGGAAAATATCCAGGCCCAAGCGAAACATCTCCTCAAACTCGAAAATGCCGAGGACGGTGAGATTCGTCTTGGCGTTCTCCAAGATGAGACGGAACGCTCGCTTGCCGATCGAGATATCATCGCCCCACACGAGATCTCCGAGGAATCAGGGCTCTTAGAGTCAGGGTACATGGTGCGTGGTGGTCAGTACGTGCACACCATGACGATCCACGGCTATCCAGAGCGTGTTCCGCTCGGCTGGCTTGACGACCTCTATACAACGCACGACAACATCCGAGTTACACAGCACATCCGGCCGCGTGATTCCCACGAGATCCTGCGGAAACTCCGCAATCGCCTCACACAGCTCCGTGCTCGTCTCTATCGGAAGGACGAGAAAAATCAGAGTGACACCCACGAACTCGAATCCGATCATGAGGCTGTCTCTGATCTCATTTGGGATATCATTCGTGGCGAGACGAAGCTGTTCACGTTTGCCATCTATTTCGAGATCATCGCCGACTCGAAGCAGGAACTGAATGAGGCAACCGAGCGTGCTTTGGAAATCATCGCCAAGGCGAATACAGAAGCGGTTCCCTTGGAGAAGCGCCAAGTCGAGTCCCAGGACGCGCTTGCGCCGCTCGGGAATGACCCGATCAAAGCCACGCAACTCATGCAGGAGACAGCTGTCGGCACGATGTTCCCATTCATCGAGCCAGCGTTGGCCGATGACGAGGGTGTCTATTACGGGTTCGACGGGACGCATACCCCCGTTCTCCTCGATCGTTACCGATTCTCCTCGTATTCGAAGGTGATTGCTGGTGAGATGGGCTCGGGGAAGACGTTCGCTGAGAAGTATGAGATGTTCCATCGGATGATGATGGATCCCGAAATAGAACTTCTCGTCCTGGATCCACTCGCGGATTTCGTCGACTTTGCAGAGGATCTCGGTGGACAGGTGATCCGCTTTGGTGGCGAGAACACGATCAACCCACTCGAGATTCGTCGTGGGATCGACGACGTCGTCGAAGATCCGTTCCTCAAGAAGTACCGATCGGTCATGGAGTTGTTCCGGCTGCATTTTGCTGCGGGTGATGGCCAAGCCCTTTCAAATGAGCAAGAGGGGATTCTTCGGCGTGCCGTCTTGCTCTCCTATTACCAGTACGGAATCACCGAGGATCCAGCCACGCACGAAAACACGAGTCCAATAATCGGGGATATCATCGATATCCTCGAACACATCACCGATGGCGATGATCCCACTGAGTTTCTCGACTATCATTCTGATGCCGATAAACGACGAGTTGCTCCGAAAGTGCAGGATATCGCCGATCGATTCCGAGAGACGGACGAACGACTCGCCTACCAGTTGTTGCTCGGACTCGAGGCCTTCCAAGAAGGTGGCGAAAATGCGAATCTGAACGGACGGACGAACGTCGAACTCGACAATCGGCTCGTGACCATCGATATGTCGATGTTCTCCGATACGGGACAAGCCCCGCTGTTTATGCACGTGATGTTCGACTGGATCTACCAGCGAGCACAGAGCAGCGATCGCCGGACGCAGGTGACGATTGACGAAGCTCACTATCTCTTGCGCCGAGCAGCCACGACGGATCTAATCGACTTGTTCATCCGGCATAGTCGTCACTTCAACACCGGCCTGACGCTGATTTCCCAGACGGTGGATGAGTTCCTCGTCGAATCCACCGAACAGTCCGCGGATGCACTCGAGAAAGCTCGTGAGATCTACAACCTCTGTAACATCAAGCAGATTTTCCGGCACGAATCAGTGAGCGAGGAGATGATCGCTGCCCACGATCTTACCCACAACGAACAGCGATTCATCGCCTCTGCACAGACCGGTGAAGACGGAACGCACTCGGAGAGCCTATTGCTCGTTAATGACTGGAAAAAGCGCATTCAGCTGCACGTTGATGAGTTTGCCGTTCATGTCCTCGACGAAGATCTCGATCCGTGGGAATACTTGATCGAGCAGAATGCGCTCGACACGAGCGATGTATCCTATTTGCTTGCGGACGGACGCGCCGAGGAGTATGACATCCCACCGTCGATTCTAGAAAAAGCTCGCGAATCCACACCGACCACCAGCTAACGCGCAAAATTACAGGAACCAATTCACCACCCATGACCAGCACACGTCGCTACATTCGAATTGAACCAGCCCACGAACGTGTCACACCCTCCGATATCATCTCTCGGCTTGCCGGCCTGCGTAAGCTGAAATCCGGCTGGAAGGTCAAATATGATCCACGGAAGAATGCCCCGACGTTCGAATTCCTCGCACTTACCCAAGGGAATCAAACGCCGGTGCGCTTCTATCTCGGTGCCACTGACGAATCGCTCTTGTCGACGGTCCGCTCGGAGTTGACTACTGCATATCCGGCGAGTTACAATCTTTCAGAGGAAGAACTCGTACTTCCCGACGAACTACTTGGGCCATCCACCAGGGAACCCGATACGGATACCGACGAAGATACTGTCGAGTCCCAGCCGATCAATGATGCGCGATCGGAACTAGTGAACCGGTCGCCAATCGCGGCTCGGTGGCAGGGCGTGGCAACGCGCACTGACGACTGGATGACGCCGCTCACACAGTATTCACAGCTCCACGCGACACAGAGTGGCGACAGTGCATCGGTGAAAGCCCCGCTCGCAACAGCCGTCGAGCGGCTTGCGAACGCGAGTGCCCCCACCGTGTTGCAAGTGCTCTTCACTCGGTATGCGGACTGGGAGAAAGCGGCCAACACTCGCAAAGAGAATATTCAGACGAAACGTGATGGGTTCGTCCAGACCACGAAGACCAATTTCAGAGATATGCTTCGGGGCTATGACGAAGAAGAGATTCGCGATCGACGGCGTGGCCGAGACGCACCGCAGATCGGGGAGAATATCCAACAGTCACCAAACGCCACAAGTGGAGGAGCTGCCTCCCGGCAGGCACTCATCGACCAGAAAAACCCGTCCCAGACGTTTCTAGTAAACATACGCGCAGCAGGGGTTCCACCCTCTGACGCTACCGAGACGACTATTGGAACGGTGCAGAGTGGCGTCGACGCACTTGCGAACGCGTTCAATCATCTCGATGGAGCGTACTATGAACTGGACGGGAAGCGTCTTACGAAAGGGCTGACCAATATTCGCGATCCGGCCAAGAAAGAGCTCAAACGACTGCTCGATCGGTCGCTCAAGATTTCACGCCAAGGACGGACGCGCCCACAGCTCATTTTGAATGCAGACGAACTTGCTAATTTCGTGGCTGTACCGAGTGCCCATGCATTGACCACAGAAGGGGCCCGTGGTACTCGTGGCAAAGAGCGGCTTCGACAGCCGTTGTCTCTCCCAGCACCGGAGATGTTAGACCGATTATCAGCACCCGGGATGGCGATTGGTTTGCCGCTCAAAGATCGAGACCAACCCCTTGATGACGCTGTTTATGCCCACATATCGACACTCGTTACACACTACATTCGCGCTGCCTCGACTGGCTCGGGCAAGTCCAAAAGCGTCCAGAATGACATGCTCACACTGAGTGAGCACGTCGGCGGTCCAACAGTGTTGCTCGAATCGAAAGGCGATGCAATGGTTGAAAACTACCTCAAAGCCCATTACGCGAAATTCGGGACGCTGGATAACGTCTATCACTTTGATGCGCCGGAGATGCTCCCAGCCTTCTCGTTTTTCGATATTCGTCCCAAGCTTGCGATGGGGCGCCGCCGCGAAGACGCGATTCAGGATACCGTCGAGCACTTCCACGAAGTCATGCGGCTGATTCTCGGGAAAGAAACGCACGATCGCGCGTTCGTTGCGAACGAGATCCTGACATTCTTGATCAAAGCGCTGTTCGATAAAGAGTATGGCCAGGATGCGTTCAGCCTTGATACGCTCATTGAGGCCGTGTATCAGATGCGCCATGAACGCATTATTCCGGAAATTTGTGCAGAGAATGCCCACATCGAGCGGGCGTTACTCCAACAATGTGAGTTGGACGAGGCGCAATTCCAGCAGTCAATGGGTGGGGCTGCGAATCGACTGAACAAACTGGTCGAACTTGAGCACCTCTACCAGATCTTCAATCACGTCCCTGAGTGGGACGACGAAGCCAACGAATACACCGAGAATGTCTTCGACTTTCGGCATTTTCTCGATGAAGATGCAGTGATTTTGTTCGACATCGGTGAATTGCGTAGCGACTCGCGCAACGCACTGACGATGGTTCTGCTGAGCAACCTTTGGGATGCTGCGCAGGGATGGTCCGATGAAAGCAGGACAGGCGAGGACGAACCAATGGCCGCTGATGAGAAGATTGCGAACGTCATCATTGAAGAAGCGGCAGCGGTTGCGACCTCCGAACTCGTTTATGAGGAGTTTTTGCCCCAAGGCAGGGGCTTCGGTGTGAGCCTTGGCCTAATCATGCAGTACCCCGATCAAGTGAATGATCATACGATATCCAATCGACCGTACAAAGAGATCTTGAACAACGTGAAGACGAAAATCATCGGGAACATCGAGGTTGACGATGAGCTCGCGAAATCAATGGCCCATGAGAATTTATCCAAACAAGATCTCAGCAAGCGGATACAACGGTTGCCGTCTGGCGAGTGGGTCGTGCAACTTCCGAGTCCCGGTTTTGGCAAAACAGATCCGACGACATTCTCACTCGCACCATTACCCATTCCAGAGGGACATCCGGAAAGTGATGAGCCGCTCGCCGGTGACGCACGCCACCTCTTTGAAGAGATGGCCCGTCCACAGGTCAGACGACGAACTCAAAACGAATGCAGTATCCTCAATCGCCCGAGCAAGATCGGGCATGACGATGCACGGGACACGCTTGAAGAGATGGGTGAGGAGAGCACCGCAGAGACAGACGGGTCTCAAGAGCACACAGCCGACGCTGAAGCTGCCGACGGGGGCACTCCAGCCGAGACACCTTTCTTCGGTGGAGAGGGTGTGAGTGACGCCACAGGCACAGCTGCAGACGGTGAGGTCGAATCGGGCACAGAAGACACACCAGCGAGCGACCGGCCGAGTGACGAACAGGATTTCGGACGCGCTTCCATGTTCGGTGCTCCGACGACGGAGCAGTCACCACCTGACGACACACCGAACTCCACATCGTCCGAGCAGACAGAAACGGGTACCCAGAACGGATCTAGTAGCGAAGGAGAGGCAGGAACCACAGACGCAGGCGAAGAGCCGAGGGACACGGACGATAAAGCTGAACGATCAAGTGACGCTGCGCTCTCCGAACACGTTTACTACGATACAGATGCCGACGGCTACGTTTGTGATCTCTGTGGCACCGAATATGCCGATGCTGAGAAGCGACGAGCAAGCGCCTGCTGTCAGTTTGCGTCGAAAGACGAGGTTTTCGTTGCCGCTCGGCGGGCGCACAAAACGACTGACTCCACGAGTGACCTCCTTGATCGACTCCGGAAAATCGCTGCCCATGCCGAAGACTACGGCATCGAAATCTCCCTCCCAGACTTTACATCGCTCGATGTATCTGCTGCTGCACCGCCCACGGATGGTAACGAAGACGAGTCAGAAGACATCCTCGAAACGGAACACCCCCACTCGTCCGATGACGGCACAGCGACGCGCTTCAGTGACGCAACGACACAAGTGCCAGATGCAACGCTTCGGGCAGAGGGAGTAATGCGTGATGAGGCAGCGTTTCTTGAGCTCGTACTGGATGCAATGAACTACCAACTCGACGAGTATTCGCTCCAAGAGAGCATGACTGTGCTCGAAGAACCATTTGCTGATCTCGATGTCGAGGCACTCATACAGAAAGGATTTCTCGAGGAACACCGCTCCTTCCGCCAGAAGTACTACACCGTATTGCCAGCTGGCCGGCAGTTTCTGGATCGGTCACTAGAGGCCGGTCCAGGTGTCGGCGATCTCGGTGAGAAAACGCCGCACAAGGCTGGAGTTGTCTTTCTCGAGGCTTGGCTCACCCAACAAGAAGACGTCGCCCGGACGGAGGTCTACTATCAACACCGGGAGGATACAGTCTTCGACGTCGCTGGCTTCGACACTGCAGACGACCTCATCTGGGTCGGTGAAGTGGAAACTCCGAGCAATAATTTCGAGGCATTGGTTGCGGACTACGAGAAGTTGGCGAGCGTCGACGCCGCTGCCGTGTGGGCCGGTGAAGATAAGGCATTCATCCTGGATGCAATCGAGACACTCACCGACGCCGGGAAAGTCGAGTTCTCGCTGAGTTCAACCCAACGACGGACGATCAGCTCGCTTCGTGCAGCGATCGGTGGGTACGACGATCCAGGGATGACGGCACTTCACACGTTCCGAAGTCTCGAAGCGGAGGTCTTCGACTAACAATGCCCCCACCATGGCGACCCGCGACACGTGAGGATCTTCACACCTACTACACAGAGACGTTTCCCGAGTACGTCGACGCGCTACCGTCATTCGTGACCGTCGATGGACCGAAGCAGTACGCCATCGCGTTCCGCGAGCCATACCCGATCCGGAAGCAGCACGCTCCCGAACGGTCGTTCATCCGCCGTGATACATGGCAGACCAATGGATCCAGCGACCGCATAGACCGACAATTCGATTCGCAGGATCATCTCGTCGAGTTCATCCAGTATCCCGCACGATACGACCCCGCTCAAGGGAGTGGCTATGCACTCGCCGATCCGGATCTCCTCGAACGCCCAGAGCCACGCCCCGACGCGGTTTACTACGCACTCGATCACTGGGAGCGGCCGTGGGTGCTCGCAGTTGATATCGACGCAAAAGACATCGCAGCACAGCGCGCTTCCCGTGAAAGCACCGCTGGTGAGACCGACGACGATGTCGAGACTGAAAAGCTGCGAGCAGCGGGTATTCTTGATAGTGCACCCGAAGGCTACCCGTACGCGTTCGCGGATATCGAGGACGCCCTGGAATACGGATTTATCGTTCAGGAAATTTTCGAGGAGGACTTCGCGGCCACAGAGACGTTGGTGGTCTACTCGGGGCAAGGCTGTCATATCTACCTGCTCGATACCGACCACAAGCACCGCTATGACGAGCAAAGTCGGGAAGTGATCAACGACTTATTGCTTGAAGAGTATGAGATCCCCATCGATCCCGTTGTCACGGCCGACCGCCGCAGGGTGATGCGCCTGCCCTACTCACTACACGCCGATGTCTCCCGTATCGTCCAACCGATCGAGAGCCCCGATTTCGACTTTCTAACCGAGGCCGTTCCCAGTTTTCTCGAACCATGAGCCGGAAGACTCCACTGAACGACGAGTACATGGCATATCGAGTGGCAGCACTCCCGCGCGATGAAGGCCAGGTCCAGCTCACACAGTTGTTCGAACGTGGGTATCAGCGGTGGACAGTCAATGATACGCAAGAAACTGAGAAACTGCTTGCGGATATTGAGCGGTTCACGTGTGATGCATTTGCGCCAAGTACACGCCGGGAGGCTGCAGAGCGACCCTATGTTGATGATCCAGGAATGCTCGCCGTCCTTGCAACCCTCGGTGCGGTCTGTATCATGGCTCACTCGAAACTCGAAGAGACACCCCCGCGTCATCTCGCACTGCTTGATGATTTACGGGAACTCTATGTGAACAATATCGCCTCGCTCATTCGTGAGTATGATGATTTCACCCTTCACCAAGAGATCGCCGAAATTCTCTATGCGAAAGAACCGGGTGAAGACGGCCCCCACTCTGGACGTGTCTGTACAGACATTACGACACGTCCAGAATTCAGCGGAGGCTACTATCTTGAGATTCCACTGGTCGCTGCCTCACGGAAATGCTTGGCACGGACGGATCGTGACGGCGACCAGCAAGGCGAGATTCAAGCACACGTCGCCAACAACCATCTGTACGTCCCTGTCTCGGATTTCATGCAGAAGTATCGGTCGTATGCTGAGGACGCGTTCTCACGGTTGCTCACGGCACAGGAAGAGGCGCTCACGCCTGAGCAACGCAGCTGGCTCACTGCGAACGAGTCGGCGATTACCGAACGGATCGACCGATTTTTCGCTGCTGGGCAAACGCACCGGATCTGGCGGAACTGGAGCCGCCAGACACAGCGACTCCGAACGATCATCAACGCTGTCCACGCGGCAGACAACGATGTCGCCCAGTTCGGCCAGACGCATACCGCACGCGAACTCTATACGGCTCTTGAGGCGTACGAGCCTGAGCGTCCATGGGAGCAACGTGTGTGCGCTTCTATTTCGACACCGCGCAGTCTCGGGACAATTCTCTCCACGAACCGAGATCATCCAAGCGTCACTGTCGAAAACGATCGTTTAAACCGATATACGCTTACTCAGTACAGCGATGGCGCACAACCGATCCATGCTGACGACCTCGAGGATCTCTTCGAACTCCCCTGTCTGGCGGCCATGGATGAGCGGCTGCAGGAGAAAAAACCCGTTCGGAAAGATCTCTACAATCTTGTGCGAGTGGCGTGGTGGCTGCCCCAGTACCGAGACGCGAGTGCGGGCGAATTCATCAATGATATGAAAGAGGTATTCGCCCGGTGGCCGTGGTACGATGACGACGTGACCGAGTACCAGATTCGGTACGAGCTTGAGAACGATATTGGTGGTGAGATCCCCCTTCCAATGAATTGTTCGAACAATGATATGCAGCGCTATTGCATCGGGTGTGATCAATGTCCATACTCGATCTATGGCAGTCTTCCATTTCCTGATGAGATGTATGATCTGCTTGAGGAGCGGTCTGAAACTTCACTCATCTAGGTCCCTGCCATCCGATTCAATCTCTTTCTCTATCAGATCACAGTACATTGATTGCTCTCGCTTTTCACTCCATCGAGACCTCGTTTTTGCAAACACGATTTAGCGGCTCTACCTCGATATGATAACGGTTTTAGCGGTTTTGACCCTGTATTTTTCACATAGCATCGGTGATAGGTTTCATATAGCATGTCGAACATGAATGGCCTTCAGACCAAATATGCTGATTTTGGCACGTAAAGTCTCTCAAACGCCACATTTATCATTTTGCGGTTCGGTTTCGATTTGCAAACGCGATTTTACGCCCTTAGAACAGCTTAATCCAGTTTGTATGACTTCTCCGCTAGTATCAAGCCTTTGCGTACCTCCAAAAACGTCCAAAGAAAGAGGGGGGTGCGAAGAACGAACGGGACTAGCGCAACCGGGGAAAAACAAGCGGAACAAGCAATCAGGTAAACCGTCGAATCATCAGAAATCTAGCAGAGATGTGCCGAGCAATCTGGACGCTGAAAACGGAGCGGCGTGCGATAGTGCAGAAGAACAATGAGCAGTCAAACGGCGGCTGGTGCTGACCTGATAGTAACTTCTGGATTCCCTCAATCGAGTTTTCAGAGTTTATATGATTTGAGAAGAGTGCGTGTATTGACTGTTGGTCGATCAACGGATGCTACGAGAGAGTGAATCGAGAGACTCCCATCTCGTGAGTAGCATGAAATCGTGATCGCTTATCACATTCTATCAGAACATACACCATGAGTAGAATGCAAATTGTACGTCCCGAGATGTGAAACGCTACGGCGTGAATAAGGATTGAGTGGCATGCGAAATGACCGGTCCTTCACCACCAAGAGTTAGTGTTCGGAGTACTGCCGTGATACACCCATGACGAATTGCAATCGCAACTGTAGAGGAAATAGTTCCTCAAAGTAAGAACTATATCCTGCCAGCTCGAACAATCAGTATGGCTAATTCACCCACCGACGGACCACCTCCCTTCGAGGACGCGTTCAGCGGCGACGACGTCGAACAACAAATCTATGGAACGATCCTCCAGATACGCGAGCCAGTAGCGGCGAGTGCAATCGCAAATCGGACTGACTGTGACCCAAAGACTGCCCGAAAATACCTCCAGTGGTTCGCAGATCTCGGAATCGTCACCCAACACGACGGGCATCCGACCACCTACGAGCGCAATGACGCCTATTTCGAGTGGCGACGCATCAATCAGCTCGCGGCACGTCATTCACTTGAGGAACTCCAGCAGCGCGTGCGTACGTTGACGACAACGATCAATAGTTACGAAGATGAGTATGCTGCCGCGACCCCGGCAGACGTTGATGCACTAGCCGTTGTCGAGACAACCGTTGATCAATCGATTGATGACGTGTACAATGATCTCGCCGATTGGATGACTGCTCGCGAAGAGAGAACACGCTATGAACGAGCACGCCAGCAACGTGCGGGTACCGCCGACCACGAACAAGTGTCTGGATAGCAATGGTACCGCCAACTGGCGATGGGAGCAGTCCTGCACCCATCGATCGACCAATCCTTGAGTTTCTACAGACGAGACTCAGCGCCACACAGCAAGTCGAACAGGCAGTCATCACTGACGTGAACGGCCATCTCGAACTTCGGGTTACATTCTCTCAGCCGTATTATCCGACGTGGGTAGATGAGGCGACGCTCGCTGTCCGGTGGTACACGAACGACGACTTCAAAATTCACTATCGAGAAGTACACGCCGATAGCGCCTGGGAGTGTCGCTGGGATCGCCATCGGAACCCGCACAATACTCGAGATCATTTCCATCCACCACCCACTGCTCCGACGCTTGGTGAGGATGCCGCATGGCCAACCGATCATCGTGATATCCTGACGCTCGTCCTTGACGAGATTGAACAGCGGATTACAACTCTGTGGGACGAATAGGCATTTGGACCGTCGTCAACGGACTAAGTCTGCAAATACGCTTGGCACTGGATGATACGGATACGCCTGAAAGCAAAGCCCCAGACCGTGGTTTCCATCGCAGGTTCAGACGCAATCGATGATACCGCAGACAAACCGATGAGTGAGATTCACAGAAAGCCCTCGGCCGTTCGGCATCCCGCGACCACGCGAGATGCAGTCTCGCTGCCCCACGTTCGCTCCGGAAGACGAACGAAGTGAGTCTTCCGTGCTCCCACTCGTTTTCACTCGCATTTTGTATTATTCGTGGGTACCAATTGCGTAGAGCCGACCATCAGCGACCCCAACGTAGCACATCTCGTGTGCCAACGCGACTTCTGTGTCCATGATGTACGCTGCCATCCCGATATCGGGGACTGGGATATCAATCGTCCACACAGGGCAGTCACTCGTCTCGTAGGCAACAACCGAGTCATCCTGCGGAACGACCACACCACCGTCACCGACAGCGGGAGGTTGATTGTCCCCATTCTCGGCAGATCGCCAGCGAATCGATCCGTCTGCAATATCGATTGCAATGAGCCCTTCGTGATACGTATTCATGTACGCAGTATCGGCCGTGACTGCTGGCGAGGGGATAGCGTTGTCGTCGTCCTCGTCGCCGACGGCCGTCCGCCACAGAACGGTTCCATCGGCGGTATCGGCTGCAACGAGTTCCCCAGCGAGGCCCGGGACGTACAGACGCCCGTCGGCTACCGTGGGGGTGGCCTGAATGTCCGGACAACACTCAACTGGTGTGGCGATCTGTTTGCTCCACCGTCGCGCACCCGTACTCGCATTAAGTGCCGCGATACGGCCGTCCGATAAGCCGACATAGACACCGTCGTGGTCCGCACAGGTCGCCGTGTAGCACTCCCCATCGATAGATGTTCGCCACTGTTGGGTGCCATCGAGCGAATAGGCGTACACCGCGTTCTCCTCGTTGCGCGTCGCCACGTAACACGTTCCGTCCACAATTGCTGGCGAGCCAGTCACGTCCGGAAGCGTGTCGGCCCACTGGATCGCACCATTTCGCGTGAGAGCCGTCAGAGTTGCCTGGTCGTAATCGGGGCTTCGGGTTACAGCAAGCAGTCTGTCACCAGCCAATCCGAGTCCCACAGTTCGACCTGTGTCGAGATGTTTCTCGAGTTGCTGGTTGCCCGTTTTCGCATCGAACCCAGCAAGATAGGCATCAGGATTGTCAGCGTCTGTTGACGATTCAGTATAGCCGATATAGACACGATTCGGACCGACAATTGGTGGCGTCGTTCCGTGAGGGTCCGTGCCTGGACGGCGCAGCCACGCGACGCCAACATCGCCATGGGGGAGTGTCGACGAAGCAGAGCTGGTTCGTCCCCCGTCATGGCCTTCGACTGCCCAGCGACCATCTGAGACGTAGCTCGCTTTGTATGCGTCGTTGGTGAACGGCTTGGGAATGCCCTTCCCGTTCGAAAGGCCTGGGATAGTCGGAGCGATACATCCACTCACACTCACTATCCCACTCCCAATCGCCATCTGTTGGAGGAGGGAGCGACGCGTCAGTGGAGCCATGGTAGGTGTCGACACGGCCATGGCATACGTTTTCTGGTGGGATCAACCGCCGCCGGGCGGTACAGTATCACCTCGAAAGCCCCCGTGCGCTCGACGGCTGCGCCTCGCTGCTGTTCACTCTGTTGCGGTGCTTTCGTCGTCTCGCTCGACGAGCGCACGGCCCCTTTCAGTCCCACCCGATTCGGGTAGTCGAGATTTGGTGCTCACTGTGTGACTGGTGGTTCTCTCCGGCACGCCCCGCTCGCCGCGTGCCGCCTTCCGGTGAGCACAGCTCACCGACGTCCCACTCACTGCGTTCGCGGGACCTCCGCATCGCTCGCGACCGATCAGTCTATATGGGATAGTGGTACGCCAAGTATGTCCCCCTAGAACCAGCGGTAGTCTGAAGTACATGGACTTCGGACTAGTTACTATGACTCAAACACCCGATTCCGGTCGGATCCTCCCAGATGGAGGCATTGACACGCTCGACCCCCCAACCGACGCACTGAACGAGGAAACGCTTGCCCCGGAAGCACTCGCACAGAACGCACCCAGGTTAGAAACCGTCGTTGAACTCCTCAACCACCCAGCACTCACCCGAGTCTACGTGTATATCTGCTACTGGGGACCCGTATCGCCACCGGAGGTGATGGACGGGCTCGGGCTCTCCAAATCGACGACGTACGAATATGTCGACCGACTCGTGGCACTCGGTCTCGTCAAGCGTGATGACTCAACCCGTCCTCAGCAGTTGACTGTTGATCCGATTGTGCTCATCGAAAAGCATCTCCCGATCATCATTACGCCGACTGTGCTGCATGCCTTCGCACTACAGGAAGTCGACGAGGATGTCGAATATTTCGTCGAGCGGTATGGGATCGGCAAGCTCGTCGCGGCACTGCGCGGTGCTGGTCTCCACTTTGCAGGGAAAACAACACAGCGAATGGTTGGGAGTGATATCGATGTCCGTGAGACGGAAGCGATGCTCATCGTGTACGCTCTCGTGCCAGCCCTTGCTGTCGGCCGTGATCACGATCCCTACTTCGACTATCTGTTCCCAGATGTCCATGACGAGATGGATCTCCCCGATCTTGAGGACATGGAGACGACGCCGGTCGAACCGCCACTGGACGACGAGTGAGCAGGACAGATGGATCAAGATACGCCGCTGTCCCCAGAGACGGATGTCCTTGCTAACGCTTGTGCGTGTGTCGTGTACTACCATGGGGACGCGAGTATTACCGTCAAATCCCCGATCGAACCCAAGTCAGAGATTGAGCGATTCCTCGATGAAACAGGGATCCACACCAATAAGAGTGGATTCATCAAGCAGGAAGATGACTGTGTTTAGCACATATATGGGTTCCCAGGACAAGATATATGAGCTGTGGCGCCGAATAGATAGTCATGACCGAGGATGGGACACCGGCATCTAACGCAGGTGAACAGTGGCAGGCAAATCGAACGACGTTCCAACGGGTGTATGACGTCCTCGTCGGCACATCCGATCCAGTGTCGGCACAGCAATTCGCTGCGTGGGCCGATTGCTCTGAGAACGGTGCGCGGCAAGCACTCGAACAACTGACGGAGATGGGCATCGCTGAGCGAACCGACACGCGGCCAGCAACCTACCAGCGTAACCCCTCGTACTTCCGTTGGAAACGTGTGGAACAACTAGCTCGTGAACACAGTCCGAGCGATCTTCGTGCTCGGATCGACGATCTCATTGAGGACGATCAGGCCTACCAAGCAAAGTATGACGTTCCCGACCCAGACGCTGTGGCCACTTCTGACGATGCAGTTGAGGATCATGAATCGTTGCACGAGCGCTGGAATGACCTTACCGAGTGGCGAACGATTCGACGCGATATCATCGTCCTCAAACAGGCGGTTCAGCGAGCTGAGTCCACGACTGATGATCGAGTGCAGGCTTAATCGTGCCAGAGCGACCTGAAGGTCCGAGCGGGCCACTCGATATCCCAACACTCACCGTACTTGCACAGCGGGCAGCCACGCATCCACTGATCAGTGGCTGGGAGTTCCGTCCAGATTCACTCTCACCACGTGTTCTCGAACTGCAAGTGTATTCGGAGCAGTATCCACCGTCAGTTCAGGACGTTCGTTTGGATATTCGGTGGTTCGAGGATGGGGACTATTCGGTCCATTACCTCGAGAGATTCCCAACCGAGACGTGGCAATGTCGATGGGATCGCCATCCCAAACCGAACGCGCCGACAGAACACTTCCATCCACCACCGACTGCAGAAGATATCGTTGAGCCATCGCCACTCGATGCCGATCACCACCTGGGTGTTCTTTTTGCTGTCCTTGACTGGATTGGTGAGCGAGTACAAGAACATCACGAGACATAACCAATTGTTACGCCGCCTTGGGAGATCCGTCGTCAGTAATCAATCCGACTCTATTTCTGAGACTCTCGAAAGCCCCCACACGCTCGATGGCTGCATCTCGTTGCGCTCCTATCCGGTTGCGGTGCTTGGCTGGCGAGAGCAGAGCTCTCGCTGCTTCTCACTCGCTCACGGACGTTCACTCGTCAATCGCACGGCCCCTTTCAATCCTCACCTGGAGTGGATGCTCGAGATTTGGTGCTCATTGGGTAACAGGTGATTCGTGAACGGCACGCCCCGCTCGCCGCATGCCGCCTTCCGGTGAGCACAGCTCACCGACGTCCCACTCACTGCGTTCGCGGGACCTCCGCGTCGCTCGCGACCGACCATTCGTAGAGGGTTCGATGTAATCACCGAGTTGGTGACAGTTTTTCACAGCCGTGCTGAATACAGCGCCCAAGTCGGTCACGAGCGAGCGATTAAAAGTGGCACGATGGATTGCTCGATATAGAACGTGAGTCAATTACTGACCACTCATGCGCTCGCAGTCCGTTGAAACTGGACTCTCTGTTACAACGTACGAAAATAACAAATATATTATAATTAAAACGGCGGTAGATTATATGAAGCGTGACCTCAGCGAGAACGTGGTCGACTGGAGCAACAACTATCCCCACTGAAAGACCACTACGAGTCAAATGAGCAAAAACGAGTCCGACGCACGCGTCGAAACGGTCGTTGAATGGGTATTCGCGATTATCGGCATCGTCTTACTTGCGCGATTGGCGTATCTGCTGTTCAACGTCGTTTTCAACTTTTCAGAAACTCTGATTGATCAGCGGCTGGTAAAAGGAACCCCAGTCGAATTCTTGCTGAGTCTGAGTCCCCGAGCGGTTCTCATTCAGGTCGTCACCTTCGTGGTGATCGCAACCGTTCTCATTATCTCCAATCGGAAGAAGGAAGCGTAGTTCTCGCACACAAGTCCATCGATAGACTGAGTGACTGAACATAGCACGGACGGAGGAGGAGATGCCATTTACTGAGGGAGGCTTTTTGTGGTTCCCTTTCCATCGTCCGATATAACAATGCAGGCCGACAATACGAACAATCTCGCAGCTTTCAACCGGGCGAGGTTTCGCCGGTTTGTACCGGTGTTCGGTTTGCTCGTTCTCGCGCCGTGGGTCGGGGAGTATCTGCTCGGCAATATCCCGCTCAGTATTCTCATCGCCCTCCCGTTTCTGGTGCCCCTCTATGGCGGCGGTGCACTCTTGATTCGAGAGATATCGCGCCGAACGGGACGTGGTTGGCCCACGATAGTGCTTCTGGCCTTGGCGTACGGCGTCATCGAGGCGGGCCTAGTGGACCAGTCACTCTTCAATCAGAATTTTTCAAACGTACCAAGCGCAGGAGTCACGCCCATCCCCAGTCTCGGCATCAGCGCCTACAACGCGATGGCCTTTATCGTCGGACACGCAATTTGGAGTATCAGCCTCCCGATCGCAATTGTCGAGATGTTATCACCGAAGAGAAGGAAAACCCCATGGCTTGGCAACGTCGGCCTGGCCCTGACTGGCCTCTTGTATCTCTTTGGCTGTTGGATCATATTTCAGGACCTACAGGTCACCGAGGGATTCCTTGCATCACCTACGCAGATGCTCGGCGCTGGTATCGTGGCGCTCGCGCTCATCGTCACCGCCTTCGTGTTCGAGAAACGCCCGAAGGATGCCGACGGATGGGTGCCGAAGCCATGGGTCCTAGGTGTGGGTACGCTCGTGTGGATAAACGCGTTCTTCCTACGACCGGAGAGTTGGGCCGGAGTCCTCTTCGGTGCCGTACTACTCCTCGCGGGAGCACTCGTCCTTCTCCGTCTCTCACGGCGGCGAGAGTGGAACATCCATCACGAGTTCGCGTTAGTGGCGGGGACACTGCCGACCTATATCTTCGCTGGCTTTCTTCTGACGTTCCTCGTTCGACCACAGGATACACTCGCGTGGATTGGCAACGTACTTTTTGCATTGGTCGCCATTGGACTGTTGGTCGCTACCGGTTACAGGGTGCGTCAGGCGAAGTTACATCGAACGTAGAGACGCGTTAGGTTATCCAGTAATCGCGTCTCGGCTACGTGAACGTGGCAGTAAGGCTGGAACGCTGGAACCATTGAAGTTCCACGACCGATCAGCCGGAGAATTCTACCAGAAGTGAGAACCAATAGCACATCATAAGCTATCGCTGAACACACCCTCTATATTCAGCACGAGGTTCTTGTCATAATTTGAAGATTACCAACAGAACCCCTTACTCCAATCTCGCCGATAGAGAGTTGTTTTTCGCCAGTCAGGGGCGCAGGCGTCTCAACAGGCCTGTGACGCAACTTCAGTGACGCAAAATGAACCAGCGTATCCAAAGACGTGAGGTGAACCCGATCAATGTCGGTTGACCTCAACGAGATCGAGCAAGCAGAGGTCGACCTCGAAGAGTGGTTAGTCGAACAGGTAGCATCCGGTGTTCCCGAACTCGTCCTCGTCAATCTCCTCCGTGACTACGCGGACGACGTCGAGGACCTTGGCTACGTCCCACGAATGTGGGGCAACAGCAAGCAGTGATGTGAATCCCGTTCGACTCGCCGTTGTTTTTTGCGCCCGCGATGGGCGGAGGCGCGCGGAAGTGCAGACGTGCCTCGACAACCATGCCAGACGAACGAATCCGAACGGTCGTTGCGTCGCTCGTCGAGCCGACGACCCATAAAGAGCAGAAGCTTCAGAACCTGCAGTCGACCTATCGGGAAGCCCTCTGTGAAGCGTTCGACGCCAACGCAACGACGATGACGGCAGTCAACGATATTGTAACGCCCTACGACCTCCCGTACCAAGCGAAGGACGCGTTGAAACGCCATGTTCCAGGCCTCCTCAAGAGCGGGTCAGCAGAGCTCAGCGAGACCCAACCGATTCGGTTCACCAACCGAGCGGCGGTGTTCGATCATTCCATCGACCGGACGCACGCATTCTGCTGGGAAGTCCCCCAACCCGGCCGCGGCACCAACTTTTGGATTCCGCTCGCAATTAATCCAGACCAACGCGAGTGGTGGCTCCAGTTACTCGGCAGCGAGGCTACTGCCGGGCAGTTACAGCTGATCACCCGGCCACGACAGGCCCACTGGGAACTGCACGTTCCACTCAAACTCCCAACAACGACATCCGAGGTCGATTGCGAGACCTGCACGCCGGTCGGCTTCGACGTCGGCGAGGCGATTCTCTTGACCGGCTGTGCGCTCCTGGACGGGCGGCCAGTCGATCCGTTGCTCGTGGATGGTGGCAGAGCCCGCCACCTCAACCAGACGTTGCAGACGACACTCCAACGGCTGCAGGAACGCGATGCCGCAGAGTGGCGAATTGACGAGCAGGCGGCATACTTCCGGAACGCGCTTCGGGACGAGATCGAGACGGCGACGCGAAACGCTGTGGAGTATGCCGCAGGGTTCAATCAGCCAGTACTCGTCCTAGAGCAGTTGACGTCGATCCAAGACGACCTCGACTTCGGCCCACAGATGAATCGGCGACTCCATGCGTGGGCTTTCGACCAGTTGCAAACGCGACTCGCGGACAAGGCAGCCGACGCTGGGATTCCTGTTCGGTACGTCGACCCAGCCTACACATCCCAGATCTGCCATGCGTGCGGGGAGATTGGAACCCGTTCCAAGCAAACGGAGTTCCGCTGTACGAACGACGACTGCTGGGTGTCTGTTTTTCAGGCCGATATCAACGCGGCGGCCAACATCGCTGGTCGCCTCGATCCGTGGGGTGAGAGCTGTCCCTGGAAACCGGACAGCGATGACACGCTACGGAACGGCCGCACCCGTGACAGTACCACAGGACCTCGTGAAAAGAGCCCGTCACAGCGATGACGCTCACGAGTACAGTCCTGAAACCTCAGTATCGCCTCCTGTGTGAGGCACCGACTCGGTGAGGCTGTCACTCCGGGTGGTCTACCTACGGCCGTAAGTAGGCCCTTGGTTCAGCAAGATTTGGTCACGTGGAATGCAATGACTTGCGATGAGAGAGCCTGTCTTGAAAACTGAGAGGCGGTGACTCGTCGCGGGATGGGCACACTCGTGATAGTGCCACGATCCACTGGGAGCCAAGCGAGAAACCCTCGTGGTTGACGCTTCTGGCGTAGTTGGATCGAAACCCGTTCACATCCTCCTGTGGAGGATATCGTTCCGTCTCGGAACGTGGGATATCACTCCGGGTATGCGGGCACTCCTCGATCAGATGGAGTTCGGACGGCACGTACCGCTCGCCGCATTCCGCCCTCCGCGTCGCTCGCGACCGACCATTCCGGGCGGGCTTCCGCTCCAGTAGGTGCGGTTCCTGCCGGGCTAAAGTGCATGTGCCCTCGACGCCAGCGGGTATCCCCGTCGGTTGCGCCCCTCGCGGGCTTTCGCGTTCCAGGGCGACAGTCGCCCTGGACACGAACCCGCAGTTCGGGCCGGACACGAGCGGGCATATCCCGCTGGCTACTCGCGTCGGGCGGGTCGCCGCGCGGTGCTGGTCGTGTCCCTTCGATAGCGCGCTCGCTTCGCGCCCAGAGGACGCTCGCGAAGGCGCAAGCGAGCGCGCGTAGGTGACAGATGCGTTGTGCAGTGTAGAGATGTGACTCGTGTAGGAGTGAGTGTCGGAAAAGACGCGGTAGGAGACGCGCCTTCGGAATTGTAGGTAAATTCCAATGAGTAGTAAACACGCAATCGGTCAAATAGTTTCGGTTGATGAACAGGCGATTGAATGTGACGAGGGACAATCCGAGGTCGTTGCGGAAACACCCGAGCTGCGGCCGTCGGTTGAGCAGACGATCCAAGGGAAAGTCGATACAAATCATCCGGATGGGGTTGGGCGTGGACTGACGTTAGCGGCAGAAGAGCGATTGGTGGCACGAGAGATGGAAATCACACGAACGCGTGAGCGGTGGGATCGGACACAGGATTCGAAACGGGAAGTGCAGTGTCAGCGAGCATCGAAAGCAGTGAGTCGAGAGCGGCGTTGTGCGTTCCAGGAGCGAGCGGCAAGCGTGGATCCGTGGTGTGACCCAGAACGAGAAGATCCTCGTGAGGAGTTAGCTCAGGAGGAGTTGGCGGCAGTGAACAAGCAGGCGATGCGGTTAGCGGAAAAGCTTGATGGGTGGTCACGAGCAGCGATCAGTCGGCGGTTAGCTGAACGCGTCGTGGGTGGGACAGGTGTGATGAGTGCGGTTGTGGGTGTGTACGAAGAATTGCGGACGGCTCCCGGGCAGGTGATTCCGATCGCGGATGTGCAGGACGTGAATCGGAAGGAAGTAAGCATTGAGGGGCAAGTTACCCAGCTGTGGACTCCTGGGAGTCCAAAGATCCAACAGGTTGGACTGATCGAAGACGACAGTGGTCGTATCAAATTCACCGTGTGGCGAGCATCGCAGAAGACGATGGTTCGAGAGGGTGAGACGGTGCAGTTGCGGTCAGTCGCAAAGAACTGGTACGAGGGGCGGGTTTCGGTGGCGGTCACTGGTTGGTCGACCCTGCATTTCCCTGAGCGCGATCGGTGGTGGGACGTATAGCCAGCTAATGCGATCTTCTTTTTTTGCTACGTGCCGAACCGACCCAAGCCCCGCCGCCCCACCCTCCGCTCCGTGCTCGCTACGCTGCGCGCGCAGCCACGACCTAAGGACAGTACGCTGGTCTATTGGATTCGAATGATAGAGCAGAATGATGAGCGCTGCAGGATTTGAACCCGCGGCAACCTGGTCCGAAGCCAAGCCCTACAAATCAGAACTATTGATCCGTTTCCACCGTATCCAACGTTTGGTGTTTCTACCCTCGAAAAAGTGGAAGACAACAACTAACTGTTATGAGCCCGACTCTAATTCCTTAGCTTCGAGTTCACCAGCAAGGTATGCGATTCCCTGATCAGTGATTCCGTAGTAGCCCTTTTCTTCATCAACCTTCAGTAGAAGGCCATGGTCGGCGAGTGTTCGCATCCGGTTGCGGACATGAGAGTAGGAGAAGTCGATGTTATAGGCGACAGCTGCAGGGGGAAGGGCGATAGCATGTTCCTCGAAAAACTCGAGGATAGTATCGTCAGCGTTCGTCATCCATGAGACCCGCGGACGCATATCCGCGTTAATTCTGGTAGCACGTTTAGTCGCGTCGATAATAGAAAATAGCCATCTATAAAAGCTACTGTAGTAGCCTATATGAGCTACAATTTTATTAGGATAGAGTAACAAGGATACACCAAGAGCTCACTCGGAATACACTGCGTCTGAAAGGAACGTAGTGGATTCGTGCCGTGAACACGAATCCGAGTTGGCTCTCTACCGAGAGGCCATGTACGTATTCGAGAACATGGGACAAAAATGTCCCGTCCGAGAGCCGCAGCACCCGCCAACCATCATCCACCGGCAGACAAAGCCATGTTTTTCACACCCACGGAGGGGTGAGGTTCAATGACTAACGACTCCTCACAGACAGAGACGATTCTCAGTCTCGAACCAACCGATTGCATCCAGATCACCACCACGAACTGCACACTCACGGGGGTCGTCTATCAGTGCGACCACCGCGAACCAGAACTCACCTGTCGTGGCCCCGAACCGGGTGAGCACATTCTGTACGTTGTCACTGCCTGCAATGACCGCTATCGATTGCAGTACCGCTACTACGACGAGATCGAGCACACTGAGACTACCCTCGATCGCTATGGGCGAACACCAAATGGGCGGTACAGCTGGCTCCGTACTGGTGTGCGTATCCAGGACATCGCCACCCCAACGGGAGGTGAGCAGGAATGACGACCACCCAGCGTGCAATCGTCCCGCGGCCGTTGACCCCACGCGACACCAACGCACTCACCCACCAGCTCTCGGCAGGAGATCGTGTTCGCATCACGACGACCAAACAACCCCGAACGATGCTCACAGTGAGCGAGACGCATCCATCGACCAGCCACACACCACAGCTGGTCTTGACGGCGCCACCGAATACGACTGCACAGCACGCGACCTACCATTGTACGGCTTTCCAGTCCGACGCTCCCATGACTGTTATCGAGTATACCCACACTCACAGTGACACGACTGTCCGCTGTCTCGGGTCACTTACCACCATCGCTCATTTTCCTCGGCTCTCAACGTCAGCAGACGACACTATGACCAAAACGGAGGTGCGTGCCAATGAGTAACACCACTGTTTCCGGAGCATCCAGGAGTCTCGATGGCGACAACCCATCGGTCAGCGACCTCATTGATCATGTCCAGACGCTGACTGACCGCATCGACAACTTCGAAGCAGACGTGGCCAAGAAAGACGAACAGATCAAAGATCTCCATGCCGACCTCGAACAGAAAGATACCCGGATTGAGGAACTTGAAGAGCGAGTAGAAGATTTAGCCAACAAAGTAGACGACGCAAAAGCCCATCGGACGGCCATTACCCGCAAAGCAGAGACTTGCGACGAACGGATCGATGAACTCCAAGCCCGTGAGTTCGAGAAAGGTGCCCACTTACTCGCCAAGAACGTCGACGAAGACCGGATCATCGTTGCGGGGAACAGACTCGAACGCATCACCAAAGACGACGGCAACACCTACTTTCGACTCCCTGGTGAGGAAGACGCGCTCGGTCGTGGTGGTGCAGTCGCGCATTCGACAGCCGATCTCTTACCGATCCAGCGGCTGGCTCGCTATGATGACGAGATGCTGGCGTCGGTAACGAATCGCAAGCCCGACGAACTCGCGGGGAAGGTATGGCGCGAGCGCGATGAGGCCGGTCGCTATTCACTCTGGTCGACGGGCAGTGGAGAGATCCGAGCCTACCTTGATGCGTCAGAGCTGGCTGATTGGATTCGCCTGAAAGAGTCCGGTGTGAGCAAGAAATACTCGCAAGAACTTGCCCGGCGGACGATAGACGCGATGCATGAACTCTCGCACGGACGGCTCGGGAAAATCAAGCGTCAACGATCGAAGGACGGACTGAGCTACCAAGAGACTCGTCTCGTCCTCAAGGCCGATGTCGAGCTTCCCGGTGAAGTGAACAGCAAAACTACGGACGACGGTCCGACCACAGACGGGGTTGCCGGAGAGTAGCGTGGTCGGGACGAAAACACGCCCGAGAGGGACACAAATCTAACACAAACACCAACGCAAACGCGGTCATGGACGTCCCGAATTGACACAGTTCGGGACAGACGCCGTATGGCTACTTGTGAGTATGGTAGTTGTATCGGCGTCTATCGGCGTCTATCGGCTAGAAACTAGCGGGAGGGGGAGAGCTGATACCGGCCACCGCGTCTGTGGTCGGAGCGGGACACCGAAATCCCGTGATTGCTTGAGTGCTACGTCTGATTCGCAACAGTGGGGGAAGGTTTCTTAGGCTGGCACACAAATGGCTATGTAATGAGTATCTTAGCGAGCGACTTCACGGATCTGACGAAAACCACCGATGAAAAAGCGCGATTAGGTGACGCGCTTGCTGGCGAAGCAAGCGAGCTTGACGTGGATTCTGTTGCTGCGGTTCGGGAGCTACGGGAACGCGAATGAGGTATTTTGTCGATACGAATATTTTCATTGCGGCACTTACAGATGAACCGAACCGAGGAGATGTTGCAGTTGACTTCTTGAACCACGAGGCAGACTTCTACACTTCGCTGCTGAATGTGATGGAGTTGCGGAGTGTTCTTGGCAAAAAGAAGCAGCTCAAACAAGAGCGTGTGGCCGAATTGGAGCGACGGGTTACATCCCAGGTTGAAATTGTCGTTCCGGATGCATCCGATATACTTGCTGCAAATAAACGACATCAGGAAACTCTACTCTATCCGATGGACTGTCTTATTTTGGCGTGTGCCGAGAGCCAAGACACGACATTAGTCTCGTTCGACAAGGAGCTCATTGAAGCAGGAGCGCGCTCACCGGAAGAAATTATCGACGGTTCATAGATAACGTCATCGAACCGGTAAACATTGGCGTTTGCTTCGTTTTAACGCAAATAAAAGCACCAGCAAGTCGAGGACAAATATCTGAATGTTCTCGAGCACGCAAAGAACGTCGTCAAGACAAACGATGTGATGGTCGCACGATTGGGCTACCGTGAAGTCGCAACGCACTATGGCTGTGCGTACACAAACGACGGCTATCGTGTGATGGAAGAGATGTTCGAGCACGTTCCCGGTGTGACCGACAAGGAATCTCGAACGCTGTGTGTGGACGACGCCATGGGTGTTGGTGGCCATCACATCGAGATTAGGTTCGTGCATCCCGACTTAGCCGGATGGATGCGAGCCCATGAGGCGAACGCGGAATGAAACGGAGGACACTAATTATAGCGTTGTAATCACGGGGGGTTGCAGAACTCCCTCTTGGAACAAGCCACCATACGAGATTCACACCGCACTGCCGGTGAAACATGGTGGTACTAGTCGGTTGGGTACGGTGGAGTGCGTCTATTCTGCGACTCGAACAGGATGCTGCAAGCCACTGTTCGCTCTGGTCAAAGGAGAGCGGTGAAACTCGTACCGATCCCGATGTCACCAACCTCGCAGAGTGGATCCGGCTGAAAGAGGACGGTATGAGCAAGAAATACTCACAAGAACTCACTTCGCCAAAGTGCAGAGCTAATTGGGTATCCAGCTCACATCTTCTATGATATTATTCTAACTATTGGCCTGAAGATTAACAAGCTCCTCTCAGAGTGATCTATCTGTAGAGTACTCATGTTCCGAACAATCCTTACGGCACTCTTCATGCTCTGTGTCATCAGTACGGCAGTCACACCTGCTGTTGGGGCACCCAGTACTCAGGCATCCCTTCAGACAGAACAGCCGATGAGTTTGCAGGGGTGGCTTGATACTATTGCGGATCTGCTGCACCAGCTTGACCGTGTACTTGACAATCTGGCACAAGTCATGGAGCATTTCGGTGAGAGTGGCGAATCTGAAGCCGGCGATTAGCGTATCCTCGTTACATAACCTGAGTGCAGATTTTGAGGCGATTAAGTGATCGCACTCAGGAGTCCTACTCAACAGAATGGCTGCAACCCAAATTTAAGATACTCTCTCGATTCCGCTCGATTTTCGATTTACGACAGCCCAACGGCGACAGTATCCTCGTCATAACCAACCATCAGATGGTTTGCGAAGGCAACCGACTGTGTCTCGGATGTGGGCGGTGAAGAGTCTTGAACGGAGCTAGTAAACACGCAGTACTCAACTGCGCCGACTCTAGTTATGCAGAGAGTTCGAGAGACAATAAGAAAGCAGCAGGCAGCTCTCGGTTTGGCAAGCATACCTGAGAGGGATGAGAAAAGGCATGACGGGGCTTAGAGAGTATACTCACGCTAGCAGTGCTAAGGGAGACAGAACAAAACACCTAGACGAAGTATGGCAACTATGGCTGAGTCACTTATAGATCACGCCCACAAAATAAGGGATTCCGACTGTAAATGAAGGTCTTGCAGTTAGTGACAGGTGCAAACGATAGTTTTTACAGCCATCAGATTCGTGCCCTTGAGGCAAATGGGATCCAATGTACAACACTCACGCCACCAGGTAGCCATACGCATGAAAACACAGGAGAAAGCCGCTCAGTAGCAAATTATCTCCGATATTTGCCCCAAGTCCTCAGGGAATCGTCTGGATCATACGACCTCCTCCACGCCAACTATGGGTTGACAGCTCCGTTCGCACTTGCTCAATCACACCTTCCAGTCGTTCTTTCACTGTGGGGGTCGGATCTGTTCGGTTCCTATGGCTGGCTGAGTAAGCTCTGTGCACGCCGGTGTGACGCCGTCATCGTTATGTCCACCGCAATGGCAGACGAACTCGACCAAGATTGCTATGTTGTTCCGCATGGCGTTGATACCGAGCAGTTTCGGCCGATACCACAACCCGATGCTCAAGCGGCAGTTGGCTGGGATCCAACCCATTTGCACGTCTTTTTTCCCTACTCACCCTCGCATACAGTGAAAAATTATCCACGTGCCAAGCGAATCGTGGACGCTGCACGCGATCGTCTTAACAGACCGATCACCCTCCACACGATTTCTGGAGAACCTCACGCTCGGATGCCGTTGCACATGAATGCAGCGGATGTCCTCCTCGTCACCTCACGCTGGGAGGGGTCGCCAAATTCAGTGAAAGAAGCCCTTGCCTGCAATCTTCCGATCGTCGCGGTAGATGTTGGCGACATACGTGACCGTATAACTGGCGTATCACCCTCATACGTCGGTACGACGGATACTGAGCTTGTGAATGGGCTCGTCAATGTGTTGGCCACCCCTCGAGAATCGAACGGACGACACGCTGCTCACGCTGTGAGCCGTTCACAAATGGGCGACCGTCTCCAACAGGTCTACGAAACCGTACTCTCGACATCTCATGTCAGCTCGTCAGATGTCCATCAGGCCCAGCCGCCGCCATAAATCACCTAGACACCGGGTGGTTACCGGTTCGCGATGTATCGGGCAATGATTGCAATCGGAATAACAGGGGTTGCAGCAGCCGTCACTATCAGAACCACTAATACAATGAGTTACATGAATATCCCAGAATCATCCCAGACCGCGTTGGTGATGCTGTCGGTTCCCCGTGCAATGCGTTTGATTCGTCCAGCCATCTCAATCACTTCCCCCGTCTACTAGGTTTCTGATTGCCAGTATGATCTCGTACGTTTTTTGGCTCGTGTTCCAACAGGAAGTACAATCCATAACAAAACGACGTCGGTGAATTCCTTTTTTGTGATGTTGTAATCGGCATCTAGTGCGTCGTAGCTTCGCCACCGGTTCTATAGGATGAGTCTACAAACGAGAATGCAAATGATAGCTCCAAAATCAAACAACCTAGTCGCTGATAGTCACAGAATCACCAATTCGGGTTCCTGATTGGAAATAGACACTTCATTAGCTCGAACAGGGAGTTCCTTCGAAGCGGAACCAAGACCCTTCAGTCGGTGAATTCCCTCATCACTGAATAGAATACGAGTAACAAACGCAAGCAGCCGTACTACAACTACTGTTCAAACATTCTCTCGACAAGGAGTGATAATTCTACACCACCTGATATCGGCCGTATAGGTCTGCTAACCACAAACAGCAGCTAGATAACAATGCCGAAGAAGAGAGAGTAGACTGTAGAATGATGATTCTCGTAGCATTAGATCCGATCGCGGCCCATCAATGATAGTGACATGAAGGCATTCACTGAACGCATGAACGATTCAATGAATCGAACTGAACTATCACGCGATCAAGTGTTCGAGGTGTTGCAGAGCATGCGACGGCGATATGCAGTTCACTACCTACGACGAGAAAATTGCACTGTTGACTTTGCTGATATAACCGACCATGTCGCGGCATGGGAATACAATACATCGCCAACAGATCTCCTTAGCGAACAGCGAAAACGAGTCTATATTTCTCTGTACCAGACCCATATTCCGGCACTCGCCGATGCTGGAATCATCGACTACGACCCAGAATCCGGGAAAATACGGCCGACGAGCCGCATACGAGTGTTTGACGACTATCTGAATATGTTCACCAGACCAATGCTCCCATGGGATCGCTATTATCGTGGACTCGCACTGGGGAGTGTGCTCCTTATCACGGGAATCTGGATACATTTCTATCCAGTAGCCATTCTATCCTGGTTTGTAGCGATCCTCGGGATTCTAACGGCTTTCGGGATACTGTCGGCTACCCACTATTGGTATACACAGAACACAGTTCCGGACACACCGCCAGAGCTCCATTCTACCGATGATTAAAAGCGACCGCCTTGACATTCTCCCTCCTCTGAAGGGCAAGGTTTCCGTGTTGAAATGATAAATGAAGAGTCCCCTGCCAAAACATATTTTCAGCGCAAGTGGCTACCGTCACACATGAGCACGCTTGCTGATGCTACGACCGAGAAGTTGATTCGGGCGTGCCGTACACAAATCGGCGATGAGCTACGCAGTCTCACGTACTTTACTCCAGACGAGGCTGAACACCTCTATCTCCGCGACGAACTTGAACGCGGAGACAAACTTGGCTTCATTGAGACCGAGCGCAGAGGGTTCAATCTCCAGCGGACGTACAACTGGTCGGAACTCGGTGAATACAACTTCACACTCAGAGACTTCGACAATGGCTATCTCGTGCGTGTGATCACCGATCACGCCGGACTGTATCTCACGACTGATTCGTTGACGATGACGCAATTTGAGGAGGTGACGAGCGCCGTCAAACCCATCCTTGCCGAAGCCAACTAGACCATGCTATGCCAAGACCGACACCAGATACGGATGAGTGTCCCCTCTGTGGAAAACCGTACGACCAGCAAATCGCGAAAGTCCAGTTCTCGACGGGCAAGGTATCGAACGGGACTGAGTTAGTATAATATACTAACTACAGACACAAGATATCGGCGGTGAATCGTGTTAAACGTGCTTGTTAATTGATAGTGTGACCTGACCGCAGGGAATTTTTTCGCCCCTGAAAGGTGCGGGGCGTTCCACTACAAGCGTCCGACAAAGAGTGATTTCGATGATACGCAGCAACAGCTACGCGACCGGCTTCGATGAAGACGTACCGAGCGAACTAACCAACCAGTGTCCCAGATGTGGCGGCCTGGTCACTACCAACGTGATTGAAACAGTCTGTGAGAACTGTAGGCTCGTCATCGACGACCAACAGACCAATCACAGGCTGGAGTTCGCATGAAAGACCTCCTGATGCAGCTCACTAGTCGATCGCGCAGCACCATTATCGCTGAGTGCCGTCAGTGTGGAACCACGGTCGAGGTCGAAACGAACGAGTGTCCGGAATGCGATCACGATGGGATTGCGATTTACCGATTCGACTAACCGACCTAATTTCCTTTCTACCCTTGCTACGAGAAATCCCGTGCTGCAACGTCGAGAACGTGTTTTTGTTGCCCCCGAGAGGTACGGGGCACACTGTGTGCTCGTGGAGATGGCATGTCCAGTGAAACCACTCAGAAGATTATGAGAGGGGGCGACTAGTGGTGATGGGATCTCTTCCACTGGAATGAAAACACGCTTAACTACGGTATTCATCGGTCACATCTTCGAGGTGTACTACCCCTTCCGGAACGCGGTAGGCCGCGACGACGGTTCGATCTGCGTCCGGCGAGTTCACGGTCTTGTCGACAGCGTAGCCGACGTACGTACAGTCATCGCGAGTGAATTCGACGATAGAGTAGCCCCAGTTGTGGCTGTCGAAGAATTCGATATGTGGATTCATTGCTGGAATAAGCCACGAAAGCAACGGTTCGGTGATCTTGTTTCGCCATCCGCGGGTCAGGTGAAGCGCCTCGGCAACATTGAGCGAGGTAAGGGCGGGAGTCATGAACTCGATGCCACAGCGTTCGCCTTGGGCGACGCCCTCGCCACCCGTGATGCGACCAGGATAGGAGGTCTGCTGATACGCAGCGACATAACAATGGAGATCGCCGGTGAGCGTGATGAAATTGTCCACGTCCGCAGCGGCAACCCTTTCCATGATACGCATACGTTCGCGGGTGTATCCGTCCCACCCACCTTGAACCGGGTAGATCGAGAGCGGTCCAGACCCGAACCGGAATGGGACGGTTAGCACCTCGTCAGCCCACACCGTCCACGTCGTCTCAGATCCGGTAATTGTGTCGACAAGCCACTCGCGCTGCTCGGTGCCGAGCATGGTTCTTCCCGGGGGTTCGCGGTGTGGGCCGACATTATCGACCGTAGGGATGGCCTCGCGCGGAGGATCCCGAAAGAGCCGCTCGTCGGTCAAGATTAGCGTCATGAGATCTCCAAACTTGAATGACCGCCAGAGTTGAAACCGTTCTTGAAGGTTCTCGCCGTTTGGGTCGTACTTAACGCGGGCAGGCATGAACTCCCACCACGCGTGCATCGCGTCGGCGATGAGCTTGGTCATGAACGCCGGATCGTCACCACGTGGATGATCACCGGCAGGTGCATCAGTCTCCTTGTCCCAGTAGAGATCGTTGATCATCTCATGGTCGTCCCAACCGGCGATAAGCGTGTGTGACTCCAATGCCTCCTGCAGGAACTGGTCGTTGCGATATGTTCGGTACAAATATCGATAGTCCTCGAGATTCCAGACACGGTCATTGCCACTCGGCAGCGACTTCTCGCGATTGGGATAGTCGTGGGATCCAAGGCCTTTGAAATCGCCCGAACCAGACTCGTAGATAAAATCGCCGACGTGAATGAGAAAGTCCACGTCCTCCGAGGCAATATGGTGGTATGCGGGAAAGTAGCCGTTGAGGAAGTTCTGACAGGCAAGTACTGCAACCCGTACTGACTCTGGCGAGTCGTCGGAATGTGGCAGCGTCCGACACCGGCCGATTCGGGAGGCGACGTCACGGTAGATGAATCGGTAATAGTACTCGCGATCCGGATCGAGATACCCGTTGAGATCCACCTTCACCGTGTAATCGTGGGCTCGAATCCCCACTGAATCTGTAATCAGCCCGCTGTAGACGACGTCCTCCATACTCTCGTCGTGTGCAACCTGCACGGCGAGCGGTTCCCTGGCAGTAAACACATCGGGGGCGATACGTGTCCATAATATTACGCCTGTCGGGGTCGGTCCACCGCTCGCCACGGACTGTGGGAACGTTTCAGTCGGATCAGCTTGGGAGTCAAACTCGAATTCGGCCCCGTTACCGGCGTCAGTAGGGTTGGTTGCCACTGCTAGATCGTGTGAGTCAAGTTCGGAGAGTAGTTTTGAATGGTCATCTTCCCCACGGGACGGCTTATCCCGTCCATTCAGACCGAATCCGTCAGGCATGGCTTCCGTTTTGTAACCGAGTGATTTCGCCGTTGCGGTTATTGCCCCTTTCAATCACTTTCGGTGACATTCTCCCCAAACCGAGGTTGCATGACTCAAGCATCGTAAATCATTGGCTAGCATGATGATTCTATGGCTGAGATCAAATGTGGACGTGAGTGTGCTCCAATTTTCCGGTACGCATGAGCAGCGATACCGCAGGGAGTTTTTCGCTCCTCAAAGGGTAGGATCGTTCCAGAAAGAGCGCCTCGATAAGTAGTGGTATGATACCCAGCGACAGCTATGCAACGAGCTTCGATGAAGACGTACCGAGCGAACTAACTACCCGGTGTCCGGAATGCGACCACAACGGAATCGCTACCTACCGATCCATTGACCAACCTGTTTTCTTGGCAATCCTTGCTACGAGAGATTTCATTCTGAAGCGTTAGGAGAGTATTTTGTGCCCCTGAGGGGTGCGGGGCACACTGCATGCCTCGTGTAGCGAGTATGCCCAATACCAACGTCCTATCCCAGCTGACGTTCACGAACCGAGTTGCAAAGCGCGCTCAGTACGAAGCCCTCGAATTTTCACTCACAACGAGGGGTGTCCTCGTTCGGAATACGAGTCACGCAAAACCAGCCGATCATGAATATCTCGTCACTGTTCACAATGGAATACCGATTGCCTGTGAGTGTCCTGCGGACGACCGCTATGATGGGGCATGCAAACATCGGGTTGGCGTTGCGATTCGAACGCCACTCCTGCAGGCAGCAACAGACCATTCCCTCGTCGCAGACGGTGGGACACAGATCGAGAAGGAAGCTGAAACTCATGAAAACGATAGCGACACAGACCAACCAGCTGACTGTGACTGTGATGGGCTTGGTGGCTTTCCGTGTTGGCCTTGTGTACGATCCGGGCGTCGAGATCTCCCGGCAGAGTAGGACGAATCACGTGTGAATCTGCGCTTCTTGCAGGAGGATTTTATTGGCGCCGGCGATGGGTGCCGGCGCATAGATGAAGTGTTGTGTGATAGAGTTGTGTCGAATCAATGCGTCGGCGAGGTGACCGATATGCACCAGGTAATTTACGCACTCGTAGAAGCATCGACTGAAGACACTGCGCTTGCATGCGCAAAAGCAGCATTCGACCGGCTTGTTGGAGCGGGGCCTGACACTGCTGCCATCTTTGACTACTACGTGATATTCGATGACGAGCGGTCGTCCGTCGCCGGGAAGGCTCGGTGGGGCGAACTTCCGAAGTCAATCGTTACCACTTTCAGTGGAGTTCTGGTCAGCGCCTGCGACGGTATCGGTTAGAAACCGGTCAAATTCGAATCGTTTCAGACCGCTATAGCAGATAAATCCGATTGGCAATCCAATCATCCACGAGATGTCGAGGAATGGAACACTCACCGCTGCTCCCAGCAGAAGGCTCACGAGTGCGGATATCGAGAAGCCATGAATGAACCAGAACTTGGAGTTGGTATTAACCGTGTAAAGGGATGTGATATCGGTATCGCGTTTTCTGATGATCCAGTAGTCTGCGATCAGAATCCCGAGTGCCGGACCGAGGAAGACGGAATATGCATTGATGAATGTGTAGAAAATATTGCTCGAAAAAAGATACCATGGGAAGGAAACTACCGAAAGCGCACTCGTGAGAACGACTCCTTGCCGCCACGAGATACCAAGTGAATCTTGGAAAACGTGAGTGGGTGGGAGAATGTTAAGGGTGAGATTCGTGGATATCTGTGCTCCCAACACGAACAGTAACATTGCACTACCGACGAGGGGATTAGGGGCGACGATCATTATCGCCTCAATTGGGTTTGCATTTCCAGTCGAGACACCAAAGACAAGCCCCACCAGCAGCATGAACATCATCGGTGGTGCGATACCAAAGGCGTGACCCAATACCTGGTTACGAGCACCTCCTTTTTCCTTGAGATGACGGCTGAGGTCCGAAGCATTGAGGGCACCAGTAATGATGAACCCGACTGCTGCCGAAATCGTCGCGTAGAACTGACTTCCCCATGATCCAGAATAGTTGATGACGTCGCTCGGTATTTGCTGTGTCGTTAAAACGAGATACACGGTATACGCCAGCAACAGCCCTAGAATCCCGGCGGCGATCGAATCGAACCACTTGATCGATGTGATCCCATTGAGTGCGAGACCAACGTTCAGAAGAACGAACAGTACGAAGTACACCCAGACGTTTCCAAAACCCCACAACGTCGTCGTTATCGTTTGAATCGCGAGTGCCCCGATCCAGTTGCCGATACCAAGCCACCCGATGGCAGGGATAATTCTGAGATAGTTTGGGATGACTGCTCCTCGAATGCCGAATGCGGACCGTGTCTGTACTGCAAACGGAATTCCTTCTTCGTAGCCGGGGAACCCGTTCAGAATGAAAAATATTGTTGCGATGATCGTCCCGATCCCGATCGCGACACCTGCTTGAACAAGATTCAAATTTCCGTGCGGATAGACCGCGAAAAACGCGACAGCGAAGGCTTGAACGATAATCAACGAAGACCACCAGACAGGAATATAATGGGAGAGACCCATCGTCCGTTCTTCCCGTGGAATTGGACTTAATCCCTCAAGCTCCGTCGTATCGCCAATATTGTCTTGTGGGTCCTTACTCATGGATTAATCACCGTTTCTCGTGATATCATACTCCATGGCATTGCATACACCTATTTAAACTTTTGTCCTAGATTAGGACATTGTAAATTATACTGGTTCAATATTAGTATAATCCTCCTAATTACCGGGAAAAGACTTAATAGTATTTACATCGCCATCGTTGGTATGCCCATCGAGATAAACCGGAAACGGTTTGTAGATACGATGAAAAACCAAGCCGAAATCGGTGCAACTGAAAACGGTGGACTTCATCGTTTGACCCTTTCTGACGACGACCGAGAAATTCGAGACTGGTTTTACGAGCAGATGGATGTCGAGGGGCTCGACATTCGTATCGACGAGTTCGGAAACATGTTCGGCCGAAGGGAAGGTCGTGATCCCGAAAAGGGGACTATTCTACTCGGGTCACACCTCGACTCACAACCTTACGGAGGGATATACGATGGTGCACTTGGTGTCATTGCTGCCCTCGAGTTCATCCGTACTCTCAATGACGAGGAAATAGAAACCGAACATCCAGTCGAGATCGTCAACTGGACGAACGAGGAAGGGTCACGGTATCAACCTGCGATGCAAGGGAGTGGCGTGTGGGCCAGTAACCACGATATCGAGGAAGAATACGACAAAACGGACGAAGATGGGAATCGATTCGAGGATGAATTGGAACGAATCGGATACAAAGGAGATGTACCTGCAGCTCCGACGGAGAACTACGACGGCTACTTTGAGCTCCACATCGAACAGGGACCCTATCTAGAAGAAAACGACATGGACGTCGGAATCGTTACGGGTATCGTCGGATTCACCTGGGGTGCCATTACCTATTATGGTGAGGCCGATCACACAGGCCCCACTCCTATGCATTATCGCAGCGATGCACTCATTGGGGCGACAGACGTAATCACACAAATTCGGCGAATAGCGAATTCGCTCGGGGAACGAACCGTCGGCTCGACCGGTTTTATAGACGTTCAACCGAACTCGATCAACATCATCCCTAGTGAGGTGACGTTTACTTGGGGCTTTCGTGATCCAAGTGATGAGATCGTCGAAGACGCCTTCGACTGCGTTCTTGCTGAGGCGGAGAGGGCGGCGGAACGAGAAGGGCTCGACTGGGAATGGGAAGAACGCATGCGTGCCTCATCCGTCGATTTCGCCGAGAGAAACATCACAGCAGTCGAAAACGCCACGGAAAACTTGGGATACGACGCAATGCGGATTTTCAGCGGAGCTGGCCACGATGCCACACACGTCGCCGATGTCATGGACACGTCGATGGTATTTGCAGTCAGTGAAAATGGAAAAAGCCACTCCGAGGAGGAGTATACGAGCTGGGATGACTGCTACATGGCGGCAAACACGTTCGCGAACGCTGCATTCGAACTCGTAATGGAGGACTAATCATGGCCGATCCACAATTCGATCGTGTCGGTATCTGGAACTGGGAGCGCGAGGATATCGCCGATGAAGTGCGATATGCTCAGTATGCAGAATCCAAAGGATTGGACTCCGTTTGGCAGGGTGAGTCGCGTCTCGTTCGAGATGCGATGACTGTTATGGGCGCATATACGCAGGTCACCGACAAGATAGACATCGCCCCTGGTGTGACGAATTGTTATACACGGAACGTGGCGTTGATGGCCCAAACGTTTTCCACACTTGACGAACTTTCCGGGGGACGGATGAAGCTCGGCATCGGTGCCTGGTGGGATCCCCTCGCATCCAAAGTCGGAATCGATCGGCAGAGGCCGCTTCGAAGGATGTGGGAATACTGTACAGTGGTCCGGAAATTGTTCGACCTCGAGAACGTGACCTACGAGGGTCAAACACTCAGCGTCGAAGATATCGAACTTGATCTCGTCCGTTCGAATGCGTCACCGCGTGATGTCCCGATATATATCGGTGCAACGGGCCCGACAATGCACAAACTCACCGGCGAACTAGTGGGTAACGGAATTGCGGGCGGTGTGTTCATGAACTATCTCATTCCACCCGAACACAACGAACTCGGCATGCAGAAGCTCAAGGAGGGAGTCGAAAAACAGGGTGGTACAATCGAGAATGTCGATCGACCCCAGCTGATCGCAGTCTCGATGGACGAGGATCGCCAACGAGCGATCGACCAAGCCCGTGGGCTAGTTACGCAGTACATCGGACAGCAGCCACATATCAAGAAAGGATCGGGAATCGACCCCGAACTCGGTGAACAGGTCGAAGAGGAATTGGGAAGTTGGCCCGCGACTGCCGAGGATATCGAACGTGCAAGCGCTCTCGTAGATGATGAGATCGTGACGAACGTCGTCGCCGCGGGGACCCCAGAGGACGTCGTCAGTCGTGTACAGGATTATTGTGACGCAGGATGTACGGAGCCCGTTCTCTACTCGTTGGGTGATAACGTAGAGGAGGTCATCGACGTCTTCGCCGAGTTCAATTCGAAATAGCGATTCCAACGAGTTTCTGTTATTTAGCGTGTATCCCAGTCGGGGACCTCACGCTCGATGAACTCCCCATATCCTGGTTCCCCGACAACTTTTCCGTCTTCTGCGACAACTTCACCACGGACGAGGGTTTTCTTCACTCGACCGGTGACCGTTCGTCCTTCATAAATCGAGAACTCTGCCTTGCTTACGTTGTCGTCGGCAGTGATGGTATACGTTTCATCCGGGTCCATGAGGACGATATCCGCGTCCGTCCCCGTCTCTAACGTTCCCTTTTGAGGGAGTCCAAACGTATCGGCGGGGTTGGTGGACATCACCTGTACCACGAACGACGGTGAGAAACCTCTTTGATTCACCGCTTCGTCGTAGAACACTGGCAAGCTGACTTGGAGAGCGTTGGCTCCAAACGCACTATCCCACCAGTTTTCGACTTGCTTTTGGTCGAGTCGATATCCACAGTGGTCGGTAGAGACAACGCTCAGACAGCCGTTGTGAAGATGCTCGAACATCGCTTCGACGTCATCCGGCTTTCGAATCGGCGGTGCAATCATGGGTAGATTGCCCATCTCCTCGAAGATCGAATCGTCAAGTGTACAGTAATGAGTACAGGTTTCGGCACGAATCATACTACTATCGTCCTGGAAATACTCGAGAATGTCAGCTGCTTTTCGACACGTCGTGTGTATCCCGTAGTATTTCATCCCCGCTTCGACTGCCATTCGCGCTGCATCCTCGGCCGCCAAGGCTTCTGCATAATCTGGGCGTGATTTCGGATACCACTCCGGGTCTCCTTTTCCTTCCTCTTTGAATTGCTCGGTCAGCGAATCACAGATGGAGGGGTCTTCCGTGTGAAACACACCGACGGCATCTTCCTCTGCGAGATGCTGGATAGCCCTGTTCATGAATCCGTTCGAAAGGCCATGCTCGTATGCAGTGAACATCTTGAACGACGTCACACCGGCATCGATTACGTCGGAGATTTCATCGAAAACATCGGGGTCCTCTCGTGTGATTGCACCGTGAAGGCTGTAATCGACCAACGCATCTTCTCCTTTCTCTTGCTTTCGCCTGACTCCTTCCAGTAACGTTCCATCTTCGTCCCAAATTCCCAGTTCACCCTCCCATGCCTGCCATGCAAAGTCGATGTAAGAGGTCGTCCCACCGACAGCAGCAGCACCAGTCGCAGATTCGTAGCTGTCGATGGAGAACATATCGTCGATATGTACGTGAGGGTCGATTACGCCAGGCATTACAAGTAAGCCGGATGCATCGATCGTTCTGGTTGCGTCCGGTAACGTTTCATCCGTTCCTATCCCAACGATTTTCTCATCGTTGATCGCGATACTGGCGTCGGTTTTTCCTGTAGTAGTCACTACGGTTCCACCACTAATGATGGTCTCAACTACCATGATCGGAAATAACTCTTATAGGTGAAAAGTATTATGTCCAAATATACATAAATAAATTTTATTATTTTGTATTATAAAATATATGGTCGGGGGAATTGGAAATATTTATCCAACCATCGATCTAAGATGGGAGAACCCCGATGTTGGTGTCGGCCGATGAGAAGGAACTCAGGTCATGATTCATTCCCCCATCGCATTATCCGATACCTCAAGGGCGATATCGAGTGCATCAACCGCATCGTCGATTTCTGCATCCGTAATCGTGAGTGGTGGTGCAATGATGAGTGTGTTAATCATGTTCGCAACATAGACGCCGTTCTCGTAGGCTTTGCTCGCCACTTCATCGACGACCGTACTCCCCTTGCTGACCTTGTCCTCTCGAGTTCCGAACGGGACGCGTTTTTCCGCGTTCTTCGTCAGTTCGATTCCACGGAAGAGTCCAACACCCCGTGTGTCACCCACACTGGGATGATCGTTTGCGAGGTCATCAAGACGGGTTCCCAAATACTCTCCCGTCTCATGAGCCTGATCGATGAGGTTTTCCGATTGGTAGGTTTCGACCGCTGCAAGCCCTGCCGCTACTGCTGCTGGATGACCGGAATAGGTGTGTCCGTGGCAAAACATGGAGTCTTCGAAGTACTCGGCAATTTCACTGGTGACGATAGTGGCACCAAGTGGTTGATACGCCCCTGTCAACCCCTTCGCCATCGTCATAATGTCGGGTTCGACGTCGAAAACGTCACAGCCAAACCACTCGCCAGTTCGCCCAAATCCGGACATCACCTCGTCACAGATCAAGAGAGCGCCATGTTCGTGTGCGATTTCCTTGAGTCGGGGGAGATACTCATCAGGTGGCACGAGAATACCATTCGAACCAACGATCGGTTCGACGAGTACTGCCGCGACTGTATCGCCCTCCAATTTCAGCATTTCTTCTATGTACTCGAGACTCTGCATCGGATCTAATGTCGACCCATATGCGTATGGGTCTGGGGCTTTGATCGTCCCAGGGATCCCGGGCTCTGCTGCGAGCCGACGAGGGTCTCCCGTAACGCTAATGGACCCATAGGTCGCTCCGTGATAGGATCGGTATCGGGAGATGATTTTTTGTTTTCCAGTATAAAACCGTGCAATCTTTATTGCAGCTTCAACCGCTTCCGTACCGCTCGTCGAGAAGAACGTCTTCGAAAGGTCGCCAGGCGTTACCTCTGCTAATCTCTTTCCGAGTTTTGCACGTGCTTCCGTAGTAAAACCCGGGGCAACATACGCCGTTTCGTTGATCTGATCGGAGACAGCTTCCGCAACTCGCTCGGCGGAATGACCGAGATTAGAACACATGAGCTGCCCTGAAAAGTCGATGTAATCGTCCCCGTTAGCATCGGTGAAGGTGATGCCGTTGGTGTCTACGACCTGTGCTGGGCTCACTTCACTTTGAAACGACCACGTACCAAAGACGTACTCTTTGTCGGTTCGTTCGATTTCGTTTAGAGAGCTATCGGATTCACTTTCTTGACCGGACATCGTTGTCTTCTCTCTACTCTGTATGAGTTGATTAATCTTTGGTGGATTTGTGATATTCTAGGATATTGTCCTTCAATGCATCTTGATTCAGAACATCATCCGCATATTTATCTTCGGGTTGGATTTAGTGAGAAACTGTTATGAGGAGAGGGAGACAAGTGAACACACGACTCATGACGATAGAAACTCCGATCGACATTGATTCCGTACAAAATTACATCGATGGAGAATGGCGAGCCCCGAACGGTACCGACGGCCAAGATATAGTAAATCCCGCGACGGAAGAGACGATCGCGCATACGGATTTCAGTGCCAGTTCCGATGTCGACGAGGCGGTAGCGGCGGGATATGACGCGTTCGAGGGGTGGCGGGAGGTTCCGGTTGAACAACGGATCCAACCCTTGTTTCGATTGAAACAGTTGCTCGAGGATCATCAGGACGAAATCGCAAAACTGCTGGTTAAAGAGCACGGAAAAACGTTTCAAGAAGCGAAAGGAGAACTTCGCCGCGGTATCGAAAATGTAGAAGTCGCCTGTGGTATCCCGTCGCTCATGCAAGCGGGTCATCTTCCAAACGCTGCCCCCGAGATCGATGAGACTGCTGTCCGAAAGCCACTTGGGGTATTTACTGCAATCACGCCGTTTAACTTCCCGGGAATGATACCACTCTGGTTCCTCCCCTACGCAGTTGCTACTGGTAACGCGTTTATTCTCAAACCCAGCGAGCGAGACCCGTTGACTGCCCAGTATCTGTTCGCACTCGTCGAAGAGGCTGGATTCCCTGACGGGATTTTACAACTCGTGAACGGGAGTAAGGAGACGGTCAATACACTGTTGGAACACGATGATATTGCGGGGGTATCCTTCGTTGGAAGTACTCCGGTGGCCAAGTACGTGTATGAAACCGCTGCTGCTAACGGAAAACGGGTACAAGCGCAGGGTGGTGCGAAAAATCACATCGTTGTCGCCGAATCTGCTAACCTCGATTTCGCTGCCGAGCAAACTATCGGATCCGCTTTCGCGAACACCGGCCAACGGTGTCTCGCCAATCCCGTTGCTGTTGTTGTCGACGAGGTGTACGACGACTTCGCCGAGCGAGTGGTCGAAAACGCAGCAAACATGACCGTCGCAGACGGGTTAGCTGATGACTCTGAAATGGGACCACTCATCACGCAGGAACAGCAAGAGCGGGTCGAAGGATACATTCAAGAAGGTATCGAGGACGGCGCAGATATCCTCTTAGATGGCCGCGAACTCGAAACACCCGATACCGGAAACTTCCTTCGACCAACGATCTTCGGCAATGTCGATTCGGAGATGAGCATTGCTCGTGAGGAGATCTTCGGACCTGTCCTCGCACTTATCCGCGCTGACGATTTCGAGGACGCCCTTAGAATCATAAATCGAAGTCGGTTCGGTAACGCTGCGAGTCTCTTTACCGACCGAGGAAGCGATGCCCGAAAATTCCGCCATACGGTCGACGCTGGTAACCTCGGTGTGAACACAGGAACCGCCGCTCCGATGGCATTCTTCCACTTTGGTGGCTGGAAGGATTCCTTCTTTGGAGACCTCCACGCCCAAGGTGAAGACATGATTCATTTCTACACCGATAAAGCGATCTACATCGAGCGATGGCCTGACGAATAACACCGCCTTCTCCGCATTTCTCTATCCATACTCAGAAAAATCCTATGGACAAGGACGAACCGTCAGTCGAAAACCGCTGTGATCGAGTCATCGAGTGCATTCATTGCCCGGTCGATCTCTGACTGCGTTGCGATTAGCGGTGGGGAGACGATGATCTGGAAACCAGGGCGTCCGCCGCCCAGCAAAACGCCTCGATTCCGACATTCGTGTAAAACTGCTCCAACGGGATTTGCGTCGTCGTCCACACGGGGGTCGTGGAAGGAAGTCTCGGTCTCTGGGTCGGCGAATTCGACGGCCCATAACCCTCCTCGTCCACGAACATCATGCACGACCTCATGGTTCGATGTCACCTGTTGAAGTCGAGATGAAAGCCCTTCCTCCAGATCGGAAACACCATCGATTACGCCGTCTGCATACTCGTCGATTGCTGCACAGCCAGCAGCACACCCCATCGGATGTCCTCCAAACGTCTGTCCAATATCGAAACCGTCCGTCCGGACGAACGATGCGATATCTGGCGATACCGAGACACCAGCAAGTGGGGAATATGCGCTCGTAACACCTTTTGCTAACGTAATCATGTCCGGTTCGATGCCTTCGGTTTGAACACCAAACCAATCCCCACATCGACCGAAGCCGGTGATAACTTCGTCAGCAATGAGGAGGATGTCGTACTCGTCACATAGGTCGCGGACGTGGTCAAAATATCCTGGAGGAGCAGGAAAGGCGCCACTCGTCCCAGCGATAGGTTCCGTCAGGATCGCGGCAATGGAATCGGGGCCCTCGTTTCGGATCACGAACTCGAGGTGTTCGCCGGCGCGTCGTGCCAGTTCCTCGGGATTGCTGGTATCGAAGGCCTTCGGAATGGGTGGCAAAAACTTTGCCGCGCCCGAGGTGGCAGCGTGTCGTTCTATCGTTGCCCGTGTTTCGGGATCGCCCGTTAACGCTCCCGTACCGTACGTCCCGCCGTGATAGGATCGCCAGCGGGTGAGTACTGTCGGTGCATCCTGATACTCGCGCGCGATTTGTACCGCGATCTCATTGGCCTCACTTCCGGACACCGAGAAAAATGTGTGAGACAGGGAGTCAGGTGTGATACGTGCAAGCTTTTCGGCGAGCCGATCACGGATCGGTGTGCGTTTAGCCGACGAAACGTACGGTATCTTTCCTGCCTGTTCTTCCATGGCCGTGATCACTGCCTGGTTGCTGTGGCCGAGGTTGGTACAGTACAACTGCGAACAGAAGTCGAGATATTCGTCGCCATCCTCGTCCCAAACTGTCACACCATTACCGTCAGTGATACTGAGGGGCTTAGAGTCTGGGTCGTACCAATGGTGAATCGAGACTGCCTCCGTATCTTCGGAATCCTGCTGGGACATATAGGGAGATTTTTCTCCAAAATAATAAACGCTCGTTTGAACAACGTTCGAAAATTGCATCGGAAGCGAGCCATGATACGGTAATCTCGTGTCTGAATGTAGTCGATCAGCGAGCAACTCGATAGTGTCCGGTCGGGTTTCATTTCCATCAGTGGCCGGGGGCGCACACCCTACGCTATCCCGCTATTCATCAAGCCGATACGTTCGATAGTCTTCGTCACACGGTGGCCCGTATGTGGCATGTAGGGTCCGATCGTGGAGGTCGAGAATCACACTCGTGTCCGTCTGACTGCGCTCTTCCGGGAGAGAATTCGGATCTTCGTGTCGACAGATGCTCGCGGGACGTCCGAAGTGATCTCGAAGGGAGGACCTTATTGTCGCATCGTCTATCTCTCCACGTTGGTGTTCGAACAGTCGGTGAAGTCGGTTTGCCCGATAAAGCGAGTCGGGAAGTTGTCGTTCCATTCGGCTTTCGAAACCCGGCGTCATGAAGTGGTTGGCGTGTGTGACGATTCCATTCCGTGGGTAGATGTAATCGGTTCGGTGGGGCGACGTTTCGATGTCTATCACCTCTCCCTCGCCATGACCGACGACGTAATTGACCGAACAGGCGTGCGGCGTGGCGATAATCGATTCGAGTGCGCTGTCGTAGCGTTTTGCATCGAGAATTTCTCGACAGCGGAGATGGAAGGGTTTCCGAAACGGGTGTTCTCCATCGTCCGGTGAAACGAGGCCGTTAATCACGAGTCCGATACCGTGTTCATTGACTCCCATCTTTCCACCGACGATACCTGCCTCCGTAATCGCTATGTGATCACTCCCGTCGTTCTGATGAATCTCGTTCACGACGAGTGTATCCGCGATAGGAGATGCCCAGTCCCAATTCTGGCCAACGTACGTCTTCCCGTCGGCTGTCGCCGTCGGAAGGAGACCGAAACTGGTGCATCCGTCCGTCCCGGCAGTTTGTTCGGAATAGGACGCATAGAGTATCTCGTATCGAACGTTGAGAAGCATTACCTCCTCGATTGCAATTCCACTTCCGTCGGCGATGCCGCGTAGTTCCGAGGCGTAGTCGGCGTTCCAATCTTCGACGAGGGGAACATACTCGCTCGCTTGATTTCGAACGGTTTTCTCCTCGGCCCCGTGTTGTTCAAATCGTGTTAGGTACGTTTCAACGTTCGTACGAATCTCTTCAGCGAAGTGTTCTCCGTGAATAAGACCGCGTTCGTACGGTGACCCAGTTAGAACGAGATGCGGTAATGACGTCATCGTTCTTAATTGAAGGTGCTAATCATCCGAAGTAGTATACTCCCGTCGTGGCCCACTCCCCTGTTCTGGAAGGGCAAAATAACCAACCAGCAAAACCAACGCGGCCGACCCTACGCCAATGAACGTCGCAGGGATACCAAGACTCCCACCGAAGAAATTTGCAGCGAGACCCAAGACCGTCCCAACGACGATGGAGGCGAGTACGGCCCACCCGTTGACACCCGAGAGATAGAGAGCCGTATAAACGGGGACAAGGAAGGCACTCGTCAGCAGGATCGCACGAAGGTTGTAAAGACCAATAATGGTGTCAGGCGGGTTGACGGCCGCCGCTGTCGCAGTAATTCCAAAGAGAACGGTGGCTATCCGTGAAACGCGGAGTTGTGACTCGTCCGATGCGTTCGGCCGAAAGTAGCTGTAGATGTCTCGTGCCGTAGTGATACCCGTCGAGTGAAGCCGTGTGTCGGTCGTCGACAGGATCGCGCTCATGACGGCGAGGATGATAACGACACCTATCGAGGTCGGTACGTACTCGGTTATCAGCGTCGGGAACGCGTTGTCGATGTTGTTGATCGACAATCCGGCGTTCTCTAGTGCGACGGTTGTCGCACCACCGAGGATCACGAGAGCAGTGTAGAACACCGAAAGAATGACACCGGATGCTGCAAGATGGATCTTCGCCGTTCGGACATCTTTCGTCGCAGCGATACGCACGATCATGTTCTGTTCTGTGAATATCGTGCCGAAAAACGCGACGATGGATGCGACGACCCCGATAACCGTGTAGGCACCTGCTCCGAGGGGCGCGACGTTCGCTGAATTCATCGCGGCGAATTCGGTATTGATGGCAGTGAACCCACCCAGATCGAGCATCATGTATCCAAGCGCGAACAGAACGGCCGCGACCATGATCGTTCCTTGAAGAAGATCCGTCCACGCCACGCTAACGAGGCCTCCGAGGACGGTGTAGGTGATGAAAACGACGCCGATGACCCATACCATGTACTCGTACGGAACGCCGGTAATGGTCGTGACGAGGAGGCTGGCACCGACGAGTTGCATGATGAGGTACAGCCAGCCATTTGCAAGCAATACCGCTCCTGCAATCGGTCGTGCCGCTTGCCGCCCGGTCAGATCCGCGATGATGTCCGGCAACGTCAGGTGGTTTAACTGCCGAACACGGCCGACGACGAAGTAGAGACCACTCACACCGAGCATCAATCCCAAAATAGTACCAGTCATGAGCGAGTAACCGCCGCCGTACACAGCTCCGATAAATCCGATCACGCTGACTGCGCTCACAAAGTTGGCTACAAGCGACCACGTAGCCAGGGTCGGTCCCATGCTCTGACCCATCACCCAGAAGTCCATGACATCGGTAGTCTTTCTGTATCCCCAGATACCGATGGCAAGGACGATAAGCAGATACACTACGAACACGCCGAGATAGTACGGGTTGACGTCAGCCATCGTTGTGGCCTCCATCCGTGGCACGTGGTTCCGTCGCTGTTTTTTGAATGTTCTCGTTAACCGGTTTTCCGAACAGTACGTGGACGACCGTGTAATGGATCGCCCCAAGGCTCCCGGCTAAAATCGTCGCAACGAAAACCAGGAACATCGTCGTTGGCATGCCAAGTATTGTCATGTTTGGGTCTACCACATAGGATACCATTTTTGAATGTAAATCTATCGGTTCTCATTGTACAATATATTATAGAAATATATGATTATCGTATAATGTCCTTGATCACGCCAAAATATAGATATAATCTCCCTGGAGAGATCTTCCCAACTCCTTTTGAAAAATATTGTACGACAGGCTCAGCTTTATTCCGCTACGTGATTTTCCGAGAGTATTTCTTCAGTCGCGCCGAGAAGGGCAGAAAGCCCATCTGCTGCGGATGAAAGCTCTACATGTTCGTCGTATGTATGTGCCTGTGCCAAATCTCCGGGACCCCAAGTGATTGCCTCAGTATCGGCGTCATTGATAAAGTTACGAACGTCGGTCGATGCACTCACCCCCCACGGTTCTGGAGACACGTCTGCAACCCGTGCAGAGTGCTTTCGGAATACATCTGCAAGGACGCTGTCTTCGTCTATTGCAGCCGATTCGTAAGTTCGCGTCCGATTCCAGGAGATCGTAACACCATGTTCCTCTTCGACGCTACCTACTAGCTCGTCGATCTCCGAGTCGATTTGTTCGATGGTTTCATCTGGGAGGAAACGACGGTCGATGGTGATTTTTGCTTCTTCAGGCACGACGTTCTCTTTTGTGCCTGCTCTAAGCATCGTCACAGTCGAATAAGCTTGCCCAACCAGGTTGTCAGTACGTTCCCGGACAGTGGAATCGTACTCATCAAGTGCGTCCAACACAGGTTTTGCGAACTGAATCGCGTTCGTTCCTTGGTCGGGACGACTCGCATGGGATGGGTCACCCGTTACAGCGATTTCGTACCATGCTAGACCCTTCTCGCTCGTTGCAGTGTGCAACCGAGTCGGCTCGAGAACAACACCATAATCCCCATCGTACCCGCGTTCGAGGAGAGTTTTCGTTCCCGGTTCGGCCGTTTCTTCACCAATCGCAGCGTGAAAAACGAGCGAGCCAGGAATTTCTCCGGATTTGATATCGTCTGCAAGGCGAGCCACTGTCAACATTCCTATCGCAACACCGGTCTTCATATCGACGCTACCACGACCGTAAAGACGTCCGTCTACTTCATCACCGGCATACGGATCGTGTGTCCACTGACTTCGGTCCCCGGCCGGTACGACGTCGATGTGGCCATTCAACACCAGTGTTGGTTCCCCTCTCCCAACCTTGACGCCAACCTGCGGTCGGTCGGAATACGGTTCCTCGATAACCTCCGCTTGGATATCACGTTCTTCGAACCAGTTAGCGATATACTCCGTACACGCTTTTTCGTTACCAGGCGGATTTTCCGTCTCAATACGGACGAGGTCTCCAATTAAGGTAGTCAGCTCTTCTACTTGTTCCGTGTTGCCCATGTACAAACTCACTCTCCATTCTTCAAAACATTTGTGATTAGGTGTATCATGTCCGTTTGTATCGTTGACTCCGGAATTATATTCTAAAATGAAGACCTTGTCTGGAAATTATTCTGTATTGTGTGTATGTACTTCCCGAGATACCGATCAGAATTAGGCTCCTGGAAGCGTACCGCTCCCCTCTTCACTGATGTCGATTGCCACGTTCTTCGTTTGAAGATACGAGTCTAGTGCTTCCAAGCCTTTTTCGCGACCAATACCACTGTGTTTGTAACCACCGAATGGGGTTTGTGTCGTATCTCCGAACCATTTATTCACATAGACATTGCCCGCCTCAAGGTATCGTGCGAGACGGTGTGCCCGAGTAATGTCATTTGTGAATATTCCTGCTGTCAGTCCGTACGTCGTATCGTTAGCTATCGATAGTGCCTCCTCTTCATCACGGAAGGAAATCACCGAGAGTACTGGGCCAAATATTTCCTCCTGAGCGATCCGCATATCGTTTTGGACATCAGTGAAAATCGTCGGTTCAACAAAGTAGCCCGGCCTGTCAAGTGCATTCCCCCCGAGTAGCGGTGTTGCACCCTCTTCTTTTCCGATTGCGATATACTCCAGTACCCGATTTTTGTGTTCAGCAGACGCAAGTGGACCCACGTCGGGGTCCTCTATTCCTGGGCCGATTTCATACTCGGCGACTATCGAGGTGATTCGATCGACCAATTGATCGTGGATATCTTCGTGAACAAGGAGTCGATCGGCAGCAGAACAGACCTGCCCAGCGTTCGTGAAAATGGCAGAAGCGATACTTTCGGCTGTCCGATCGAGAGGTGCATCAGGGAATACCATTGCTGGATTCTTCCCACCGAGTTCGAGTGTCACTGGTGTAACGGTGTCTGCTGCATGCTTCATGATCGATTGACCTGTCGTGACACTTCCTGTAAAGGTGATCGTATCGATATCGGGATGTGACACGAGTGGTTGTCCAGTCGATTCACCAGTTCCAGTTATGATGTTGACAGCACCCTCTGGAAGGCCGGCTTCAGAACAGAGTTTGGCAAGTCGGAGAGTCGATAGTGCTGTCTGCGGTGCCGGTTTGACGACGACCGTGTTTCCGGCGACCAACGCCGGTGCGACACCCCGAGCAAACAGGTTCCCGGGGAAATTCCAAGGTGTAATCTGTGCACTTACTCCGTACGGTTCACGGAGCGTGAAATCGACTTGGTCCGACCCAACTGGTACGCTTTGTCCTTCGAGCTTATCAGCAACCCCGGAATAGTATTCGAAATATCGCCACGCACCGCGCATATCACTTTGTGCCTGAGATATCGATTTCCCCTGGTCTTTGCATTCGATTGCCGCTAGTTCGTCGGTAGAATCGCGGATCTTTCTTCCGATGCGATGGACGATACGACCTCGTTTCTCTGGTGAGACATTACGCCAGGATTCGAAGGCAGTACGAGCAGTTGAGACAGCTTCGTCGACGTCTCGTGAGCCAGCCACCGCGATCTCTGTGAACGAATCCCCCGTTGCAGGGTCGTAGGACGAAATATATTCGTCTGTGGATGGGGGCATTTGTTCTCCACCGATGAAGAGGAAATACCGTTCTTTGAAAGAGATATCTGGTTGAACCATGCTCCCTCTGTGTTCGCCATAACGATAGTGCTTTGGCAATAATACAGTGATAAATTAATAAACAGAACAATATTCATATATCGAGGCCCAATTAGGATAACAGACTAAATTGAAGGCAGATAAACCGAAGTTTGATAATAAATGGCACGAGACTGGTTCACATGAGCTTTTCCGAGAAGACGGTGATAGTAACGGGGTCGGGTTCTGGAATGGGCCAAGCTATCGCAGAGAGATTCGCTTCCAAAGGGGCAGCAGTCGTGTGTGCAGATATCGATAACGCTGCTGCTACCCAAACTGCCGAAACAATCGAACACGACGACGGCATTGCACTTGCAGTCGAAGCCGATGTCTCGTCCGAGAACGACGTGAAAACGATGATCGAGCAAACAGTGGCGGAGTTCGGTTCGCTCGATGTGTTGCACAACAATGCAGGCATCCCTCAACAGGCGACCCCGGTTGAGGACGTTTCTGGGACGGAATGGGACCAGATCATCTCCGTCAATCTAAAAAGCGCCTTTCTCGGGGTGAAATACGCTGTCCCACATCTTCGCGACGGCGGTGGTGTCGTCCTTAACACAGCATCTACGGCAGCGATTCGACCACGAACCGGACTTTCGGCATACGTAGCATCGAAAGGCGGGATGATCGCTCTCACAAAGCAACTTGCCTACGAACTTGCACCGTCCATCCGGGTGAATGCCATTTGTCCCGTGGCGACGGATACACCGATGCTGTCGAAGTTTGCGGGGGAAGACCTCAGCGTAGCCAGTATGAAAGAGACGATTCCACTCGGACGCCTCGCAGAACCGAGGGACATCGCTGCGGCGGCTACGTTCCTCGCAAGCGATGACGCCGAAATGATAACGGGAACAACTCTCGAAGTCGACGGCGGGAGAGATATCTAATGGCCACTAAGCAGGCCATTTACGACGAAGTCGATGACCGACGCGATGAGATCGTTTCACTCCTCTCTTCGTTTCTCGAAATCCAAACAGAAAACCCACCGGGTAGAAATTATCGAGAAGGGGCTGCCTTTCTCGATACGGTGCTTTCGGAACGGGGGTACGATGTCGAGCTAGTCGACGTCCCCGAAGATATCGTAGAACACCACTATCCGGAGCGATCCCACTTGGAGCGGGTAAACGTGTTAGGTCAGAAATCATACGGGGATGGGCCGAACATCCACTACACCGGTCATTACGATGTCGTTCCAGCAGGAGAAGATTGGACTAGAGACCCGTTCAACCCGACGTTAGAAGACGACCGAATGTATGGACGCGGTGCCAGCGATATGAAATCCGGTATCGTCGCCAGTCTGTTTGCAATCGACGTGTTAGAAACCGTCAATGCTGAATTGAACGGATCAATCACACAAAGCATGACGGTCGACGAAGAAACGGGTGGGTTTACTGGCCTCGGCTATCTCGCACGACAAGGTCATCTCGATGGAACCGATTATTGTGTCTACACCGAATGTTTCGACTCCTCCCGGGTCTGTCTCGGTCATCGTGGGGTTCTGAAGTTCAAGATCGTGACACAGGGACGAAAGGCACACGGCTGTATGGCCCACGATGGGATCAACGCTATCTCGACGATGAATGATTTCTTAACACGCATCGAAGAGTATCGGACCGACCTCCACCAACGGACGACTGATCTTCCGGTCACACCCAGTGAGTCTCGACGGGCGGATATCTCGGTGACGATGATGGACGCGGGCTACTCCGAGAATGTCGTTCCGGATCGCTGTACGGCAACATTCTATCGGGTACTCGTTCCAACCGAATCGGTCGCGGATGTCCGGAACGAGATTCGGGAATTGATAGTCAAAACAGAGAACAGTATGGATGCCTCTCTTGATTATGAGGAAATCATGTTCGCGGAACCGACGAGCGTTTCCGAGGATTGCCAAGTGAGCCAAACGTTTGCCAAGAATGTCGAGTCGTTTTACGGGGATTCGGAATTCGTCATTTCCCCTGGGTCTGACGATCAACGCTTTGTCGTCAACGATGCAGGCATCGATCAGTGCATCGTGTATGGTCCGGGACGTTTAGAACAGGCTCACGTCGAGGATGAATACGTCTCGATCGAAGACATTCTTACTGCAATCAAGGTGATGGCAGTTTCGACTGCGCAGCTCATCGGCGATTTGGACGACTAGTTCGTCAGTCGCTGTCTATCAAAATTTGGTCTCTAACTAAGACGTAATCGTCTTCGATCAAACAGAGACGAACAAACAGAAACTAACTTGCAGAAATGGATGTTGGTCTTGTGAAAGATGACTGCCTCTCGAGACAGTTGAACAATGTTCTGTGGATGGCAATTTAATTAGAAGTATTTACCAAAAAGCGTGCTTTACATATATGTTCGGGCGTGAAACTAGCTTAATGACAAAGGGATATTCAGCGAGTGATGATTTTGATGAGGTCGATATGAAGTTGCTTGCTTTTATCGAAGATGATTTCGACGTTAGTTTGGATAAGCTATCAGATGAATTGGAGCTTTCGAAGTCTGCAGTCCATTATCGTCTCAACAAAATGAAAGAAAGCGGAGTAATCAATGGTATCACCGCCGACTTAAACCCAGAGCCGTTTGACCTGGATATGGTGGCGATCACTGAGGTATCCGTCACCCATGAGAAAGGATATTCGACCGATATCGGGAACAAACTCACAGATATCAAGGGTGTAGAACAAGTATACTATACGATGGGTGATGTCGACTTCATGGTTCTTACTCGTGTACAGGATCGAAATCGGATGAACGAAGTCATCGATCAGATGGTTGCTATCGATGGTGTTAACGAAACCTCCTCTCGTTTTGTGATGGATGAAGTAAAAAACAACCCGAAATTCATGGATAATTTCTCTCAAGAGTGATTTATCGAAGCTAAAGGCACTGTCTAGTTTAGCTCCTCCTCGACAGGTGTTCGGTTGTTGAGCGATTGGTGCGGTCTCTGATAGTTATAGTAATGCACAAACTGTTCAAGCTACCGCTGGACGCTCGGCCGACTTCCCACCCACGACGTATGAAAGCGATCGATGTGCTTCGATCGTTCGGTATTTTTCGCCCCCTGAAGGGTGCGGGGCGAATCAGATGTGCCTCGTGGAGCGAGTATGTCCAGTAACAACGTCCTATCCCAATTGACGTTCACGAAGCGAGTTGCAAAGCGCGCCCAGTACGAAGCCCTCGAATTTTCACTCGAAACGAGGGGTGTCCTCGTTCGGAATACGAGCCATGCAAATCCAGCCGATCATGAATATCTCGTCATCGTTCGCGACAGAATCCCCATCGCCTGTGAGTGTCCTGCTGGTGCACGGTACGACGGTGCATGCAAACACCGTGTTGGCGTTGCGATTCGAACGCCACTCTTGCAGGCAGCGACAAACCACTCCCTCGTCGCGGACGGGGGAACGTAAATTGAGAACAAACCGAAAACCCATGCGGAAGATAGCGACCCAGACCAACCAGAAGACTGTGACTGTGATGGACTGGGTGGCTTTCCGTGTTGGCCCTGTGTGCGATCCGGACGTCGCAATCTTCCGGAAGAGTAGTGCGAATCACGTGTGAGTTTGCTTGTCTCTGTACCATCCTCGCCCGCCGTTTACGGCGGGATTCTCTCGCTGATTAAAGATAGCGACGGTCTATTCAGCAGGTCAGGTAACTTTATCAGTCCAACGTCCAATCAGATCGTGTCAAATAAATTGGGTTCGTCAAACTCGAGAGCTTCCGTGACGGCCACCGGAAGAGCTGGCCGCGGTGCGTCCTCATGACGCGTTACCCGCTCCGATTTTTGAGTTTCCTCATACACCGCACGTGCAACCGGAACACCTCGAAGAAAGTTGTGTTCATAGAGGATCTCGACGCCACGTTCAGTTGGCCCCCAGAACTTCGAGGGTAAATTCCGTGTCGACACGTTCGGTTCGTGTACGTAGACGTCGAGGATACCAGCTTCTCGTAACGTCTCAAGTTGATCGAGGATCGCTGCCTCGTTCTTCGGAATCATATAGTCAAGCTCGGCTAGCGACACGAGGTGAGCCGGATGGCCAAGGATCAATTGAATGATGAGGTGGCGAGTCTCCTGCGAGAGCAACTCACGCATTCTTCGTTGCTCTGCAAACGGATCCTCGAACCCTTCAGGGGCCGTATCGCTCATACTTCACAGTAGGGTTCTCGGGTGTATAATGGTTTGGGTCAAATAAGTCAATAGAATTCAGATCTAACTGACTCAATTAGAAACGTCTTTCACTCAGTTAGTCGTACACGGATGTATGAGTGCTCCATCCGTTCCGCCGAATGCTGGGAAGATTATGGCGGCCGTGCAGCGAGCGTTACGAGGACTGGATGTTGGGTCCACGGAAGCCATCCAGATCCTCTCATGGGCAAACAATGAGACACCCGCAATCTACGATCGGGATCAGACCGCATATCTCGTCCTTGGAAGTTATCGTGACCCGTACCTTCGCCGGGTACGGGCAGTCAGTGATCGATTGAACCGTCGATACGGTACATACGCGTTTCTTATTGGCGACCTCACAGACATCGACATCCCACGACTCCCAGAATTTCGCGTGAAGTTCCATATTACAGCAACGCTCAGTGATTACGTCGCAGCCGTGTTCGAACAGGATGCGGGCGGCGAAGTCAACGAACTCGGTAAAATCAGTGAAACCGAGTACTTTGAGAAAGCATACGCTTTCCCTCGCGCCTACCACTGGGAAACAGAAGCACATCTCACAGATGAACACGATGTACTCGCTGCGGCTGCACAACTCATGGTAACCACAGATATCGGTGAGGAGACGAAAACTGCAGAACTGGAGGCACTCGTCGAACGCGCCAAACAAGCTGATATCGACATCACGGTTGACACCCTTGTTGATGAACTCGAAGAGCAAGAGATCGAGGTTCCTTCGTACAGCTGGGTGCATCTGAATGATTTCCGTCTCTTCGAACTACACGGTCGGTGTTACCCCTGGACAACTGAGGATGAGTTACTTGACGTAGCAGACGAGCTTCCCGGGTTACCAAGACCAAGATGGGAGCAACAGTAGGCAATCGCAATCTTCCAAGGGGATAGTGCGAATCCAGTGCAAGTCTGCTCCTCTCGCAGAGTGATTTTATTGGCGCCGGCGATGGGTGCCGGCGCACAGATGAAGTGTTGTGTAATGGAGTTGTGTCGAATCAATACGTCGGCGAGGTGACCGATATGCACCAGGTAATTTACGCACTCGTAGAAGCATCGACTGAAGACACTGCACTTGCATGCGCAAAAGCAGCGTTTGACCGGCTTGTTGGCGCTGGTCCCGACAATGCTGCCATCTTTGATTACTATGTGACGTTCGATGACGAGCGGTCGTCCGTTGCAGGAAAAGCTCGGTGGGGCGAACTTCCGGTCGTCGCACCAGTCGACTCCGACAACGGCGAAAAACTCTTAGAACGTGGCTGGGAGGCAACCAGGCAAGAGTTCGAACGGAATCTCGAACGAGTGAGAACGGCGGTTACCGAGTTCAGTGACGATGAGCTCATGCATGACAAAGACCTCGCCCGCCACGCCTGTTACAATCTTGGCGCATATCGTGGTCCATCGCTCTACCTGTACACTGAATTCGGCGACGCAATCCGTAATCGTGAACACCTTGAGCATGTGCTTGATGCCGACGAGCAGCTGTGGATCATCCCGGCGGATGTCCACTACTGACGAGATGGATAGATCTTCTGTGTCAGAAACCGAAGCTTCTTTTTGTGATACAAGCGTATCACAGCATATAAGCACAGACACCGATTCGGGAACAGACGGGGAGATGGAGAAAATCAACGTTCGGGTTCCACAGGCATTGCTCGTCCAGATTGATGAGGTATGGGAAGAGCGCGGCTATGCAAATAAATCCGAGTTCATCCGCGACGCACTCCGTGATGCAGTCAATCCGCCAACGCAGTTGTCCGAGGAAGCTCTGCAACACCTCGCTGAAAGCCGTGAACAGCGAGAGCGTGATGAAACGCTGTCGCACGATGAGATGAAGGACCGTCTCGGTATCGATGACTGAAATAGAGTGGACACCGAAAGCGCTCGAACTTCTCGAAGGACTTGAAACCGAACCACAAGAGCGGTTGGTCAAGAAACTTGACGAAGCAAAAGATTGGACATCCCATCGACTCGAGAAACTCACCGGCCGTACTACAAACTACGTGCCGGTGACTATCGGGCGATAATAACGTGGAATCGGAACGACGACGTTCTCATCGTCGAAGCCGTCGGTCATCGGCGGAACATCTACGATCGTCATCTTCCGCCGTGACATCCTCCTCCCTGAAGGATGAGGCTTGAGCGCCCTGCTCCGCCGAACATAAACGAAGCAACATCCCCCCTCACGAGTCGAGTGAGGAGAGCGTTTTTCGCCACCTGAAGGGTACGAGGGGAAGACAGAGACCTTCGTGGAGAACACATGCCTGAGTCCAATACACTACCGAGAACGGAAGCTGAGTCGAAACCGGATCCTGAGTCATCAACAGAAACAGAATACGTCGAACGGACTGACGTCGGCGTCTCACTCACCGTGAAGCTCACGCGCAGCATCGACACCTGCGATCAAGATACGATCAGGGCCAAAATGAAGGCGACAACGTTAGAGGAGGCACGGGAAGACATGGAGACGCTGCGGGCGTACGTCAGCGACCTCGCAGCAGACGTACGGCAGATTCAGCCAGCACCCCCCAGGAAGAACGTCGCGTTGCCATCGACCACCTTCACGCTTCAAACGGAGAGTTCGCGGCGTCTGGTTCAGCGCCATCAAGGAACACGAGGTTCTCCCGCCCGACTTGCACCCGCGTGATTGTTCCGTCCTCTTCCATTGTCCTGAGTTTGCGACTCACAGTCGATTTCGACCACGGAGCCTCTGCCGTGATATCGGCCTGCTTCATCCGCCCCCTGTACTGAATCAATAACGACCGAATCCGCTCGTCGTCCGTCAACATATCCTCGTCGACCAAGCTCCCGAGCGAGGACTGGTCCGCCACAGCGTCGCCAGTTGGCGTTGCAGTCGAAGTATTAACACTAGAATGTGTGTCTGCTTGGTCGTCGTTCGACTCATTTCCATCGAACATTGTGGAAAGCACGCTTCGGAGTGTCGAGAGGAGGCCACCGGCAGACTCCTCCCTCGAAGTGGAAGGGCCGGTTGTCTCGCTCATGAGTGTCGTCTCCGTATCCAAAGAACTGGAAGAGGTCAGGGTCCACTCGACATTCCCATCAGAGACCTCAACGACGACATCGAACAACGACTCGAGGGTGTTGATGGTCTCCGGGTCATGGATATCGGGATCCACCTGGAAGTACCCAGTTGCCCCGGCGGCCCGTATGCGGTGGGTGAGAACGTGGAGATACCGAAATGCGGTGTCGAAATCGATGTATTCGAGGAGGATGGTCAATGTCTGCATCGAGACGACTCGTTGTGTGTCGCCGTTCGTCCACGCTTGCAACTGCTGGCTGAGTGGGACGATGATTTCCATCGGATCCGTCGGATCAACGAATTCGGTCGTCACTGAGGCAGGCGTCTGGTCGGCAGTGGCGTCGGCGTGCACCATGCCATTCGCATGGATGAAATGAGTCTCATGCGGGAGTGATCCGATATGCCGCTGCCAGTCTGCGAGCCATTGTTGTGGGGACTGTGTGTAGGTAACGGCGGCCAGTCGTATCTCATCTGCCGACGCCGACGCGACAAGTTTCAGATGCGTTCGGTGCCCGTCCGGCGTGAGTGGTGTGAGGACGAGGACGTTTGCTGGTCCGTGCAACGCATCTACGTTCGTGTGTTCAATCATTTGTCGATTTTCCAACTGGCGGTGCTGGGTTGTCAGTTACAGCACCGAGATCCACTCCGAAAGAGAAAGACGTAGAAATCAAGATAGTCGCTCGTAGAGAGCACCATACTATGAATTTTCTGTTTTCTCCCGGTCGTCTTATGTGTGAGCAGAACCGTCTGATTCGATACGAAAGAAAGCGGAGAGGCGGCCTCAACGTATTTGAGGCTGACTACGTAATGGACAGGCGAGATGAACTCAGAGGCAGTCAGCTACCAAACTGAGCTGCTCACCGAACTCATTGAAGCTGGTGAAGCCGAGGGAGTGATATCAACCACCAAGGTAGAGCAACTCCGCACACGAATTATAGAAGCAAATTCGGGGAGCGAAATTGCCGACTTGTGGGCGGAATTGGAGCACACGTACGGTGTGCTTAACGAAGAAAACTGGTCGACGTAAGCGATAAGAGCTTTTTTCGCCCCCTGAAGGGTGCGGGGGCAGACAAAGACCCTCGTAGAGTACACATGACTGAGACCAGCACAGTCCCGAGTAGGGACGCTGAATCAAATCCAAATCACGAGTCATCAACCGAAACGGAGTACGTCGAACGGACTGACGTCGGTGTTTCACTCACGGTAAAGCTCTCTCGTGGAACTGGCACGCGAGATCAGGACACGATCAGGGCCAAAGTGAAGGCGACAACACTAGACGAGGCGCGGGAAGACATGAACACGCTTCGGGAATACATCCACGACTTCGCTGAAGACGCTGGCCAGATCCAGCCAGCAGACTCACACGAATAGTAATTCTTTTGGGTGTTGCACAGAATTGTGCTACTATAGGATGTACGAAGTATGTGGTGAGAAGGAGCTCAAGGTCATCCTCGCGCTTGATCAAGGAGATTCCATCTCCGGCGTCGCACGGAAAATCGACGAGAATCGAGAGACGATTCGCCGTGTTGTGAACCGCATTGAGGAAACGGGGTACGTCGCGTACGATAATGGCCTCCATCTCGTCGATCAGACGATTCGAGACGTCGGTCTCGAGTTTTTGACTGCGACAGCAGATATCTCGCCACCGTCGATCTCAGAAGCGTATGTTCTCCCGCAGTTCGCGGGTATGGAGTATGCATTCATTGCCATCGATGCGATCTATGTCTGGACCCGTGGTGGCTACCAAGTTGCTCGCGATCCGGAGGACTATCCGCTGTTCATTGCCGTCCACGAGTCCGACGTCGACGCCTGGACGGAGTTCTTCGATCGGTTCGGAATCCCGACTGCGAAGAAACGCCAGCCCGCCGATGACCTCAACGGCGCCATCCAGGTCGTCCTCGAACCACAGTCACAGATCGAGGCCGAGATGGTCGACGGACGACCCGTCATCTCACTCCAGGAAACCGTGGCGTTCGCAAACGAGTACTACGCGACCTTTGAATCAGCACTCGACATGCTCGGACGGATGTACGACGACATCGACACTGATGCGAACTACCGCATGGACTGACTGGAATTCCCTACAGGCTCTTTATGGACGTTTAACTATTGCAGCAGCACTCGTATGACTGCTGACTGAAATTTTTCACATGGTCATGGATCGTGACAGCAAGACCGAACATCATTCCAGCTTGCTCAGCGGTTGCAACCGTATCGCGATAATACGCTGCCGATCGATTGTCAGTGTAGAGCGTCTGGAGACGGCGAGCCGTCTCCTCGGAGAAGACACCGAGTGCCGCGGCACGGTCGTAGGCTCGCGTGTCAACTACCCCGGCGTAAACGCCGGGGCTTGTCGGTGAACTCCCGTTCACGCCGAAACTTCGGCGGACGAAAACTCGTCACTCACGTTCAACGTTCCCGACTTCAGGGCCAGTTGACGGTTGGCCCGTCCACGCGGAGACTTTTGCCCTGCGTGGACATGCTTTATTCCGATGTTCTTTGCCGCGTTGTAGTCTGCATGAGCCTCGTAGCCGCACTTTCGACAACAGAACCGCTCCTGTTTCGGGCGGTTCCCACGTTCGGTGTGACCGCACTTTGAACACCGTTGGGACGTATACGCCGGGTCTACCTGTGTGGTCGACATCCCGAACTCTGTGGCTTTGTACTCGACGTACTCGTAGAGCCGTCTGAATGCCCATGCGTGGAACGCTTTCGCGCCCGGCATACGGTCTCGAATATCGGTGAGGTCCTCGAAGGCGATTGTAGAACAGTCGTGAGTTCTTGCTTCTTGAACGAGGGCCTTCGAGAGACGGTGGAGGTAGTCTTCCGCCCATCGGCTTTCCCGGTCGCCGATCCCGTCGATAGTTCGGTGAGCCGATTCCGTCCCAGTCTGTTGCAGTGAGCCACGAATCGTCTCGTATTCGCGACGTCGGTGATTGAGGTAGCCGCCCGACCACATGCAGCCCGTCGATGTAGCAGCTATCATCTTTACGCCAAGGTCGACGCCGAGGACCGTCCCGCCCTCGGCATCCAGCGGCTCGTCGTCTTTGGCTACGCCGACGTGAAGATAGTACTCGCCATCGCGGTAGTGAAGCGTCGATTCCCGAAGCTCCCACTCGTCGTTTCGCAGGTACGTCGTCTGTGGGTTCTCGCCTTCCGGGGGAAGGATGTACTCGGCTGTTACGCGCCCGTTGACCGCCGCAAGCGTACAGTGGTCGTCGCGGTACGTCACCGCGTTTTTGTTGTAGACCACGGTGTTTGCCGTGAACGTGGGTTGGGTGGCGTACTTCCCGTTCTGCCATGCCGATATGACGCCCTTCACCGAGTCCGCCGCGTAGTTCCGGGCGGCACAGACGAGATCAGCGTTCAGCCCGTCAGTGGCTTGGCGGACCTGCTGATACGTGAGGTGGTGGAGCTTCGTTTTCGACGTAATGACGTATCCGTCGTCGTTGCGCTCGAACGCGCGGTCTGCGACCAGTTGAGCGGCTTGACGGAACCGCTCGGTGGTTTCGCGGAGATTGTCGCGCCGCTCGTCGGGAACGGCTAATTTCACAACAACGGTACGTCGAATCACAGTTCCATATATAACACCAACTATTATAAAAGCATGAGAGTTGGATAGCTGATTGAAGCGGTTGTGTAGTGGAGTTTACGCGATTCCCGCCCGGCCTCAAGGCCGGGATTCCCTCGCTATTTAAAGATGGTTCTGAAAGTTGTCGATCGAGTCGTTCGATGCAGATAGGGCATAGAATTCCAAGGTCCGCTCGATGGCTGCGAACGACATCTCGATGACGCTCGTATGGTAGCCATCGTGTTTACGGAGGGTGCGACACGCATCGAGGAGTCGGCACGCCTTTCGGAGCTGTATAACCGGCGGCTGATTCGCCTCCGGATCGAGGTTTTCTTCGTACTCGGGTGCGCCGGTCGTGTAGCCGCCGAATGCATCCTCAGCTCGATCAAGCGCGTCGAGAACCGACGATGAATCCTCAGGCACTGGTCAACACCTCCTCCTTGAGATCCCGGAATGCCTCGCTCTCGTGGAGCGTGATCGCATCCGTGAAAATATCTGTGAGTCGGTCGGCATAGCCGCGGGCCGACTCAATTGACTCAACCATCACTTGGAACTCGTATCGCTCCCCGTCGAACCGTTCCTGTCCGAGTTCCGTTGCGATCTCGTTCGCCCGATGCTGCTCGCCGCGTGAATCTTCCACCAACACCCACAGATCGATATCGCTCTGCCTGTCCGCCTGTCCTCGAGCGACACTCCCGAAAACGAGGACACCTCGGACGTCGTCCAGTCCTGTGTGGAGTCGGTCGAGCGCCGTTCGGATAGGCTCGTGAAACTCCGACTGTGGAATCCGAAGGACTGGATCATCCGGCTTGGTTACTCTGGGCCGATTGATACCGACTGGACGCCGATTTCCCTCGGCCTCTGCGGTCACGAGGCCGTTGTCCTCAAGAATATCGACGGCACTCTTGATGGAGTACGTCGAGTGTTCGGTGAGCCGGCTCAATTCCCGAATTGTGAAAGTCTCGTACGGGTTGTCGAGGAGCAGGCGGAGGATATCGTTCGTGGCTTTATGTCGAAACAACTCCGGATTCGGTGCCGGAACTGGAAGCTGGATGGCTCCCCCCTCATTCGACCTCGTGGTCTCGTCGTCCGAACCATTCTGTTTTGCCATACCTAACACGTTTGCTCTAACAACACAGTATTTAAAGTATCTTGCGATGGACTACTGGGCAGGACAACTGGGACTGAACGACGGGATTTCACTATTCCTCGTCAGAGAGCACTGTTTGTCGTCGCCTTGAGGGCGCGGAGGCGAACTCCCAGTCGTGGCCCCAGTTGATTCAGCCGACGGTGAGGAGCTTGTAGAACGTGGGTGGGCGGCAACCAAACAGGAGTTCGAACGGAATCTCGACCGGGTGCGAACGGCAGTCGACGAGTTCAGTTCTGACGATTTTATGCACGACAAGAATCTTGCTCGGCACGCCTGCTACAATCTTGGCGCGTATCGTGGTCCATCACTCTACCTGTACACCGAGTTCGGCGATGCGATTCGTAATCGTGAACACCTCGATCATGTACTCAGTGCTGACGAACAGCTGTGGATAATCCCGGCGGATGTCCACTACTAGGGGTCAGGCTAGCCTGAGTGTAAAACAGAAGCAGACGAATCGTCGTATCGTCACACCGCACTGTTAACAAACCGTTTCACGGTCGTTACTTGAGAGACCTTTCTGTGGTTTGGGTGCGGGCATTACCGTTTCGGACTGCTGTTGCCGACATACACTCGAGACAGCCGAACACTTCGTCGTTGTTATTCCCGAAAATACGGGCGAACTCCGGTGTTATAAATGAACCACAGTTCCGACATCGACGCTCATTGTGACCGGCGTTCCCTTGGATCGCTTGTTGTGGCTGATGCATGGTCGAAGAAACGTGTTCAGGCGTCGTTCATCCGCTGCCGGGTTTCAGCCCCACATTGGGTGCATTCCGTGATACGATATGGTTCTCGTGAGAATGCAGCGTTCTCCTTTTTGTCACTTTCCGTGACGAGTTCGACCGATACACTGTGGGGTGTCTTCGCCGCACAGTTTTCGCACTGTTCAACTATTTCGTTTGAGTGGCACTGTCTAGTTAAGAGATTCTGTTGTAAAGTGGCGTTTCAACGTCTCTACCATGAGTAGCTACCGAATCTCTTCGTCTCATCATGACTAGGTTTTCGGTGAAGCAATCGAATTCAGTCTTCTCACAGTGCAGTCGATCTAAATCTCAAAAATTAGTATGTATGACTAGTGCATAAATTCCCGCCAATTGTGCCGCTGCCACTTGGTTTTCCTTATCTAGACAGTGCCGTTTGAGTTAGACTGTGGTACAGACATTGTAATCATTCTAGAGGATGTGGGCGATTCAGCAATCTCGAAGTAGTGTCGAAGCAGTTTCTCCCTCTCTCTACTAGATGATAGTTGTCGGCGATCAGTCGGTCTATTCGTTGCATATGCAAGGCCCTCATCTGTGACCGTTTCGATCCAACAGAATTTTCTCAGCATATATCTGAAAACAGATATCAGCGGACTATATTTATTACTAACAATGTCAATATACAATCACGGCTGGTGCTGGAAGCCACGTTTAAACGGAATCAGGAGACATCGAATTCTACGGTTTCAGTTGATCCACAGGTAGGACACGAATTTTCGGCCGTGTCGAGTGACGTCCCACAGTGGCGACATTCGAGAATGACAGATTCATCCAAAGAGAGCCACTGCCGTACTATTACCGGGAGCGCCATCGTATCTGTCCTCTCTGATTCAACGCAATAAAAAATTCGGCCACTTTTCAATCTTATATTAAATCACACAGTGTGACAGAGTCGGCAGGAGTGCCCGAAGAGACACAGTTAGCCAGTATCAAACGAATCCACTAGAAATTTTTTCGGCCCCCAAGGGGTGCGGGGCGCTCGATAGAAGCGTCCGTGTTCGAAAATCAATGGCTCAGAGTACTACCTCTGTGGTGTCGTTCGACGACTTCGACACCCGACGTGACGAAATGCACAGCACGATCGAACACTGGATCGACGACCTCACTGCCTTGACTGACGAGGCGAGAGCAAGTCAACAATTCCAGGAGTGGCTAGATGTCCAGTCGAAGTTCCATGACTACTCCCATCGGAACACGCTCTTGATCACGCTTCAATGTCCAAACGCGACGAAGGTCGCTGGGTACAACACCTGGCGAACTGACTTCGATCGTCACGTCAAGGAAGGCGAAAGCGGAATCTGGATCTGGGCACCCATCATCACGAAGCAGTGTCCCGACTGCGAAAATTCACCGAGCTACCACGAGCAAAGCGAGTGTGAATACGACGAATTACCGCCTGAAGCGTGGTCGAAAGGACTGGTCGGATTCAAACCCGCAGCTGTTTTCGATATATCTCAGACAGAGGGCGAACCACTTCCCGAATTGGAGACCGAAGCAACCGGAAATGCTGAAGATCTCGTGCCCACCATCCAAGATGCAGCTAATGAGCTCGATGTGACGGTTCGTATCGTCGACGCTGACGACTGGGAACACGGCAAGGCGAAGGGCGTCTGCAAACAGCGGAGTCTGTACGATCTCCAGCCCATCGTGGAGGCAAAAGCACGGGCAAATCAGGCGGATCTCGCTGTGACGCTCATCCACGAATACGCGCACGCATTGCTACATTTCGATGTTGACGATGAGTGTGAGCGATCAAAACGTGAGGTCGAAGCAGAAGCCGTCGCGTACATCGTCGGTCGGTACGTCGGATTGGATACGAGTGGCTCAGCGTTCTACCTCGCAGCATGGCAGGACGATGATTCGGACGCGATTCAAGATCGGCTTGGACGAATCCGTAGGACGGCAGCGACAATTATCGAGGTAGTCAAACAGAGAAGGGAGTAAGTGTAGGACCGTCGAATTCGAGTGCCGAATATGACTTTACGACCGAGGACATCCTCGCTATTCAGGTCGGTGATCAGTCAGCCGGAGCTTTCCTTCGACTTCGTAGATGTGGCCCCGCATGTAGAGTCGTTCGATGATATCTTCGGCCGCTGGCTGCTCAAGCTCTTCACGATCCTTGAGGGTTGCGTACGCTTGCTCGTACGTGAGTTCTCCGTCACTCGGCAGTGCGTTTGCGAGTGTCTCAAGCGATTCTTGCGCAAGTGGTGTGAGTGGCGATCGCCGATTCGAAATCATTGATATAATCAAAGACACCTACTACCGACGTAAATCCTTGGGACAATGTGACACACACTCGCTTCATTAGTGATCTCATGATGGACGGGAAATACACGGCGTAGAAGGGTAGTAGGGGTACTGGATCCACGCCGAACACTGGGTTACGGTGACGGGAGTCCTCTTTTCGAAGGCGATTGATAAAGAGGTCAGCCAACCGGTGCGGAAGTGAAACGAAACGCTGGCTCGTCAGAAGAGTACCTTCGCTAGATATGCTACTCTTGCTTTTTTGCTCAAAAACATCTTGCCGATCAGGTCGATAACCCGACTCGCTTACGCCTTGCACTCGACAGCATGCAGACATTCTCCCCGGGTACAGGGAAGTCAATAGTTGAGGGGCTGCATCGACCGGGTGCAGTCCGCGAGAATGGTAAGATACGAGACGTTCTACCGGCGTGGCAGACTCGTGAGTTTGCGTTTGACGGGATTCTTAAAAAGGCCGTCACAGTGCCGTGGGGTGATGTCTCAACCGCTTTCTACGCGAGGAATATTCCGAACATCGAAACGTATGCGACAATTACTGAGCATGCTCTCGAGGTGATGAAGCGCTCGGGGAGATTTTCACAGATTCTCGGATCGAGACCAGTTCAAGACATATTAAAGATCCTGATCGATACCGTGGTCACTGGCCCGACTGCAGCACAACGTGAACAAAATGTGACGCGGATTGTTGGAGAAGTAGAAACTGATACCGGTGAACAGGCGAGTGCACACTTACAGACACCGGATACATATGATCTGACCGCAGAGACTGCCGTCGAATCAGCTCGCCGTGTCCTTGACAACGAACCAAAACCAGGCTTCCTAACACCCGGTGAAGCGTTCGGTCCGGATTATGTACTCACATTTGCGGGTGTGGAACGCCGAGATATCAACGTACCTGATTGAAGGCAAATATAGCAAATGATCAGTATATCTGAACGGTTTGGCTGTTTCGGAGACGCCGGAGTTCGGGCCTGTATGAGCGGCAACAATCTGGTTACAATCATCCCGAACACAGATTGGCAAACCAGAGTGCCCATGGCTCTTCGAATTTCGTGTTCATGGAAGAAACAGAACTGGTTTGACAATGCTCTGAGAACCGAGTACATAGACTGTGAGTGGCCAACCAACTACAGAAAGTTTTCACCGCGAGACGCTCGGTCTGCTCATCGGTTTCTTTGTGCTTTCGACGGCGGCTGCAGCCTATGAGATCGCTCCGGCAAGCGTCTTACCGGTGATTCAAGAATCACTCGAACTCAAGGCGAGTACGGCAGGGTGGCTCGTCAGCATTATGTACGCGACTGCGGTTGTCACCAGCGTCCCTGCTGGCATCGCCATCGACCGCTTTTCGGTGCGGCGGGTAATCATCTTCGGCACCGTCGCACTTGTTGTCGCGGGAGTCTGGGGCTGGTATGCGGCCACTGCCGGTGCGTTTCTCTGGCTGCTCGTCTCGCGTGTGCTCGGCGGTATCGCGTATGTCATCTTCTGGAACGCGGGTGGGAACGTCGTTGGAAGCGCCGTTGCACCGCGCCAGCGGGCGACCGCCGTTGGGGTGTTTACCGCAAGCGCACCCGTTGGATTCGCACTCGGTCAATTCGGCAGTCCCCTCATCGCAACTGTTGCTGGGTGGCCTGCAATCCTCCCACTGTATGCCGCCATGGGCGTTGTCGGTGTCACTATTTTCTTGTTTGCTACCCGTCATCACGTTCCCGGGATTGATGCGTCTTCACCGGATCGAACAGCGCTACGCGAAATGTTCACTAATCAAGCGGTTTGGACCGTCTGTGTGCTCTGCTTTCTCGCCTACTCACTGTATCTCTTTGTCAATACGTGGCTACCGAGCTACTTAGTCAGCGGATTCGACATCTCGCTGGCAGCGAGCGGCCTGCTGACCGCGCTGTTCCCGGCGATTGGAGCGATTGGACGGTCGAGTAGCGGTGTCATCTCTGACCGCGTTTTCAGCGGAAAACGTCGCCCCGTTGTAGTGTCGTCGTTCGTCGTTGCCACACCAGCAGTCGTCGCCTTCGCATTTATCTCCCGACTTGGGCTCGTTGGCGGGGCAGTGGTCGTCGTCGGCTTTGCTATCCAGCTCGTTACTGGACTGCTCTTTTCGTATATCGCTGAACTCGTGCCGGCGACGGTGCAGACTACGGCTGTTTCGTTGCTAACGAGCGTCGGCCTGCTGGGCGCGTTTGCTGCACCGATCGCCGCCGGCACCATCATCGACCGCGCAGGCTATGGCCCGGCGTTTTTCGTCGCCGGTGGGGTCGCCCTCATTGGTGTCCTCTTAGCGCTACGCGCACCCGAGCCCACTTAAGTGAGTGTCTTCTGATAGTAGTTGATTGGGTTGGTCTGATGGCTACCAGAGTGGTTTCAGCAAGTATGCTGAATGTCGAGTGCATTGGTCAGAGCACGATTGATCCACTGTCTGCGTCGCTTACGACCGACCAGTCCGGGCGTGCAACCTAATAGGGACACTGTACTGGTGGTCTCCGGGGTTCTCGTGGCTCTATTATGGACTGTGTGAGTGTATATGGACCCATGGTCGAGGGCATAAAGGAGGTACCGTAAGCACAAAATTTGATTTTAGTCGCATTCAAGACGATCGATCCCAAAGCATCGCGTCCAGAGATTGGTACCGACGTTGTCGACGTACTCATCGATGTGTTTGACCCAGCAGCTGGTCAAACCACGTTCTCGCTGTACGAACAGGTGAATCCAGATGCGCTCGAAGAGATTATCGAAGCAAGCACGTCGAAAAGAGTGATATTGAGGTGTGATTCACGATCGAGGACTATCTTGTAACCGTTCGGAGTGACTACACCATCCTCATCTAGAAATCGCTTGGAGCACAATGTGGTGGTAACGAGAAATTCCGACACAAGTAGCCGGCCAGAGAGGAGTAACGAGTCGAACAGCAGTACGTTAGTAGACCATACTAACTTCAACCTTATCGAGTGAGAAATGGGAATTTACTCCGGAGTAGCTACCCTAGGGTAACTACTCGTCCCACCAGTTCGTAGCTAGTGATATGAGCACCGAGTTGGGAACTGATGACGGTGCGGACAACCGCGAACTAGTCCATTTTGTGACCCAACAGACGCGGTTCACTGGCTGTTTCTATACAACTATTCGACAGAATACGTTAGTTGGGTGCTGACAAACGAGGAACTGACTACTCCTGGATTGACATAATTCAAACTGGCATCGTACGATACTCCTGAGTACGGTAGTTGTCTCGGCGCCTATCGGTGAGAAATCTACCGAAGGCAGCGCGAATACTGGCTACTTCGTTTGTGGTCGAAATTACACGATCATTTCTGCCGTTACCGACCCTACGTTTCTTGTGACCGGTCGAGCAACGTATGCGATAATGACACACACAGCCGAACTACTATCACGCGATCCAACCGATCGAATCCAAGTTTTAGACGCGGACGGCCACGTCGTCACACCGGAACTCGTGCCCGACGTCGATGATGAGACGTTCGTCGCGATGTACCGCGATATGCGGTTCTGTCGTCGGTTCGACGAGCGCGTCATCAGTTTACAGCGACAGGGTCGTCTCGGAACCTACTCGTCATTGGCCGGCCAGGAGGGTGCACAGATCGGCTCGACGTACGCATTGGCCGACGAGGACATCATCTCGTACCAATACCGCGAACACGGCGCTGTTGTCGCACGAGGATTCCCGTGGGAGTACGTACTGTACTGGGCGGGTGACGAACACGGAAACGCGGCACTCGCGGAGAAGAACATCCTGCCGCTCAACATCACCATCGGCGATCACCTCCCGCACGCGGTCGGGATGGCATGGGCGGCGAAATTACGAGGTGATGACGCCGTGACGGTCGCTCACTTCGGCGACGGTGCGACGTCGGAAGGGGATTTCCACGAGGCACTCAATTTCGCGGGTGTGTTTGACGTTCCGGCGGTGTTCATCTGCAACAACAACCAATGGGCCATCTCCGTCCCCGTCGAGCGTCAGACGGCCAGCGCAACCTTCGCACAGAAAGCGCATGCCTACGGTTTTGAAGGCGTCCAGGCCGACGGCATGGATCCGCTCGCGATGTACGCCGTAACGGAAGCCGCTCGCGAGAAGGCGACCCACCCGACCGAAGGTCATCCACGTCCGACGCTGATCGAAGCCGTTCAGTATCGATTCGGCGCACACACGACTGCCGACGACCCCTCCGTCTATCGTGACCAAGCGGACGTCGAACGCTGGCGTCAGCGTGATCCACTGGATCGGTTCGAGACGTTCCTCCGCGACACGGATCGCCTCGACGACGCCGAAATCGACCGTATCGATTCCGAAATCGATGATACGCTCGCACATCTGATCGAATCGGTGGAGGAACACGATGCCGATCCGGATGAGATGTTCGACTATACGTTCGCCGAACCGACCGATCGGCTTCGGAATCAGCGCGAGTATCTACGCTCGCTTCGTCGGACGTACGGCGATGACGCGCTGTTACAGGACGAGTGAGATCCTCCCGCGCATAAAAACGCCATTCGTCATCGTCACAGCACGTATATCGAAAAGGGGAACGTCGAAACCCGATCGACGGTCGAGGTGGCCGTCTAGACGTAGTCTCCCCGACTCTCGTACGCGGATGGATCACTCTTGAACGTCCGTGCGATCTCCTCGAGGGTCTTGAATTCGGCCTTTTCGTGGCCTTTGATGTACTGGATGAACTCCTCGAGGTGAGAGATCATGTGCGGAAGCCCGTGAAGGTCGGGATGGATCGTCAACGTATAAACGCCGGCACCGCGCCGGTTGTACAGGAAGTCGAACTGTTGTTTGTAGTATTGTTCGTACATCATCGCGGGGTTCTTGTATCCCGCGTGGTACAGTGGCTGTTTGACGAACAACATCGGTGGAATATCGTCCCGGTACCAGCTGATCGGGATTTCGACGACGTCCGTCTCGTCGCCGTACTGATAGGGCTCCATCCACGTTTCCGGAGACTGATCGTATTGGATCTTCTCCCAGGAATCGCCTTTTCGCATCCACGTCGGCTCGAACTGGGTCTCCATCAAACTACTATCGTAGAGGAAGCCGTGTTTTTCGACGAGGTCGGGGGTGTTTTCGCTGTATTCCCACCAGCTAGCACGGTGGCCGACGGGTTCCTCGCCGGTTACGTCCTCGACGAGGTCGATGGAGGTCTCGATGATCTCGTCCTCCTGTTCGCGGGCGAGATCGGTGGGGTTCTCGTGTGAATAGCCGTGGATACCGATCTCGTGTCCGCCCGCCGCGATGGCTTCGACTTCGTCGCGGAACGTTTCGATCGTGTGTCCGGGGACGTACCACGACGTCTCGATGTTCTCGTCCTCGAATAGTTGAACGAGTCGAGGGATGCCCTCCTTCCCCGCCGAGATCCCGCGGGAGAGATCGGCGGGTGAGTCTTCGCCACCGTACGAGCCGAGCCAGCCTGCCACGCAATCAGCGTCTACGCCGATCGCCACATCGATATCACTCATGGTGTAATCCCGAACTAGAACGCGAAGATGCTTAGGCGTATGCCAATCCGTAGGCTATTGCTCGTCCCCGAAATTCCGTATAATAGTATTATTTGATATACAATTTCAACACCGAAGGTGACGGATATAATCGGCGCGTAGAAAACGGACGTTCACGGGGGAAAGTCGACGAACGAAGTATCCGCTCGAACGACGAGCGATACCGACCACTTGAGATTTCGCGGTGGGGCCGTGGTATCCCTTCTGGGTGGCCCGGTACTCGTGTTGTCTACGAGACAGTATCGGATTTGGAGTTCGGAGACGACATGTTCACGATGGCGGTACAGAGTCGTTCTGAAGGGGAAACGGTGAAGCTGCGGTCGGGTGCACGAAACTGGTATGAAGGACGTGCGTCAGTGGCCGTAACCGGTGGAAAACGCTGTTTTTCGGACGGGATCGTCGGGAAGAGTAGCCGCTCCGAGGTTCTTTATTCGCTGTAGTACGATTGTGCTGCGAGTTGAAACTCACATTTCGTCTTCGGCTTGCAATATTAATAATAACTTAGATATATTTAATATGGTGTCTATCCGAGTTGTGGATAGATGGAGAACCGGAACGAACCAACGAAAAAGGAACCCCATCAGTTGAGCGATTTCACTCTCATCTGTCAAAACTAAAACGGAGGGGTTCGTCATTACTCGTCGTTGGAAACGTTCCACGAGATGTGCATCACCAAGCGTGTTCGAGGATGCTGGGCGATCCAATCGAAACACGGAGACTGCTTTTCGTTTGTACCGATGCGAGTCGGTCATCGGTCACTGACCGTCTCCCTGCGGACGGCTGTTGTTCGACAGCAAACGATGTTACCATCGTCAACCAAGCAATCCCGACGAGGAACGCGGTCGCATCCCCCTCACCCTCCCAGTTTGATCTGGGAGGAATCTCGGAACGGAGAGTAACCAGTAACGAACTCACTGAACTGGGTATTACGATTTCGGAGTGTATCGACGAGTTTGAACACCGATCCGGTGACTTGGCGCCAGCAGAGCTCCGGGTCTGTTTCGACTCGATAACCCCTCTCCTCGAACACGATGAAAGGACGCTTTTTCAGTTCCTTCACATACTAACTGGACGGATCAGATCGGTCAATGGGATGAGTCATTTCCATCTTCCAGTACCCTATGAGTCGGCTATCGTTTCAGTAGTAACTCCGCTATTCGATGCCGTTATCGAACTTCGTGCGATCGATGGCCATCCACAACAACGCTGGCGGCTTCGGGACGAGGACATCACGACTGATTGGATGATACCACGGGATGATTCGGCACCAAATAGATAGATATACGATATATCTCCGGAGAACCCGATGGAATCTGGCATTACTTTATTATCAGATAGTGTGTTGGCTATCCTACAGTGACGGACTCGGATCGGTTTGGGATATCCAATTAAACTTCATCACCGGTCGCCGATTGTGTGTCATGTAGCTCAACCGTATCTTTGCTACCGTCGATGCGGATATGTTGTCCAGTTCGAATCCGCGCCGTCGCTCTCCGAGTACGCCGAAATGTCAGTGGAGCAGTTGACACGATGAAGGGAGTAGTTGTACTCTCGTCCACATGTATCGACAGTATCCACTCACTGCCCTTCGAGAGTATCGGACAGTGGGGCATCTGCTGTCCCGATGCTTGCCGTCGTATCTTCCTCAATCACGATGGGGAACGAAGCGAACGACGAATCCTCCATTTTCGGGAGCTGAGACCGAGAGTGACTCGGAGTTCGTAACTGTCGTCCGATCGAGTTCTAATGTGGATTGGTCGTCGAGGCTGTCGCTCGTTATTTCGGCATCGTAACGTCGACAATCGCTCAGGAATGAGAGCGGTATCTCGACCGTTCGAGCGTCACCGGCGATGATGCTGCCGACGAACCACTCACGATCCGAACGACGGGCGAGGGTTGCCTCCTCACCGGGCCGGCCGCGAAGGAAGTGTGATTCATCCCATGCCGCCGACACTGTCGAGAGAACGCGCTCGGCCAGCGGATACGAGCGGTATGTTTCGACGCTGTCCGCGAAATGCTGCCAATCGGAATGATACACGACTGAGAGGGCGAGTTCGTGGCCGAGCGTCGTCTTAGGAGGCTCATCGCTCGCGGAAAACGTCACGGGGGTATAGTCCATCGGGCCGACGACGTTCCGCGTAAACGGGAGAATGGCATTATGCGTCGGTGTCACTTCGCCGAACTTGTACTGCTCGGCGCCATGGACCGCCTCAGACGTCATCAGGTGGGGCCACGTGCGCCGTCTGCCTTTTGGAACAGTTGCCCCGTGGAAGTTGATCATGAGTTCGCGCTCGGCAGTTGCTGCTAACGCCTCGTCGTACCACTCCATTACCGTCTGGAGATCCGAATTCATATAATCGACTTTGACGCCGGCGACGCCCCACTCGCTCATTTGATCGAGTATTGCCTCGCGTTCGGCCTCGGCGTTCATATAGTACCACGGAAGCCAAACGAGGATTCCAACATCACGTTCGGTAGCGTACTCGACGAGGTCTGGGAGCCACTCGTCATCCCACCCACGGTCTACGAGGGAGTACTCCCATCCCTGTTCTGCCGCATAATCGACGTATTCTTTCTGTGTTTCGTAGCTCTGTGGACTCCCGCTATCGGACCACCACGACCACGCAGAACGACCGGGGCGAATCCAGGATTCGTCCTCGATCTGAGAGGGCTGGCCGAGCGCCGCCACGATATCCGATTCGACGATCGTTTCAAGACTGCCGACGAGTGCGACCCGCCACGGTGTCGCGAGCGGTCGTTCGGCACTCACGTACTCCGGAAGGCCGTACGTATCCGCGAACTCTAATTCGAAGAGATAGGGATCATCATCGTAGTCGGTATCCTCGTTGTCGTCGGTCGCTTCATCGCTTCCCGTATCGTTCGCATCGTCGACTTCCAAATGTGATGCAGAGTACCGGCCGTCTACATCAGCCTCCGTGATGAACAACCACGACCCGTCTTCAACCTCGAACAGTGAAGGAAACCCATAGGCGCCCGTCGCTGTTTTGGCGGATGTCTCCGTCCATATCTCCTCGTAAGAATCCTCGTACCCTCTATCGTATGGCAGAAGCCATCCCGTGGTATCCTCGGAGACGCGGAACGAACTCGCCTCGCCGGTGATGACGACGTCACCGTCGCCTTGCAGCTGATACCGATAGGCGATACCGTCGTTCGAAGCTCGAACCTGTATATCGAGTGGCGTTCCGTTCGCTGTGACAAATGAGAACGTTGCTTCGATCGCTTCGTATGTGTACTCCGATTGGTCGCCACCGTGTGTCTCATATCGGTCGGTTACCCGCTGGGTACTGCGTCCCTCAAAGCTGAGGCCGGTCGTCAAATCCTCTTCGAAGGTAGCAATGCCTAGAGGCGAGGGCTCCATAAGCGTCGTTCCATCGCGGCTCACGGTGAGTGATACCGCACCGTTCGACGTTGCATGTGTGAGTGTCGCTGTTACGGCTCCATTGGGACTCGTGACCGTCCATGCATTGGATCTGGCCGTCGGATCCGCGTTTGCCGTTTGCGCTTCGGAGGCAAGTACTCCCGCCGCTGGAACCGTTGCAGCTGCTCCTTGTAGTAGCGTTCGTCGTGTGAGCCCACTTCGTTCGCCCTTTTGTCCATCCCCGTTTCGTTGCTGGGTGTGTCTTTTTACCATCCATTCGGACAACGCCTAATGACCATTAATAATCATCGGATGATATTAAAATCAAAATACACGATATGGATATATATATATATATGGAGTTTGGCTCATAGCAGATGATGCTAATTTCGGCGCTTACGTACTCGTCGATGGTGAATATACGGCTAGTAGCTCACTATTGTGGGAATCGATCAAAGATCAATATAAAAACCGAATTGCAATTTGTCCATACAAACCAATCTAGAAAATAGTCTGAGCCAATAATACTGCCCAGTCAGTTTTACTGACCAGTTTGTCCACACAGTATGACTAGTTAGACTGTGTCATATATCTCAAAAATCGTTACTGACTGGAAAGTGGTCAGAAATTTCCGGCGGAAATTACATTTACTTCCACGGGTGAACTGCATGTATCACTCAAGCTACTGCGATCACGGGTAAGGGTTCTCTATTCAAATAGAAGCACACCTCGGATCATCAGGTATTTCGGTTTCTTGGCGATTTATGACACCCAAAGATAAAAAATTTTAAGGAAGACAATAGCTATGTATTACCATGGTAGAGGAATTTATCGACCATGATTCGCTTGAAACCGTCGTGTTTGAATGGGGGCAGAGTAAATGGATGAGCACTCCTGACATCACTGGTGCAGAATCATTCAGTGTTGGTCAAGTACAACTCGAACCGGGGAAGGCCCACGAACGTCACGCTCATCAAGACAGTGAAGAAGTCCTTTATTTCCTTAGCGGAGAAGGAATACAAATGATCGATGACAAGGAAAAGACCGTATCCGCAGGAGATGTTGTTTATATCCCTGATGGTGTAGAACATAGCACAGAAAATACGTCATGGGAGCCACTCCGGTTTCTCGCTATGTATGGACCACCTGGTCCAGAATCAGAAATACAAGATATGCCCGACAACACAGTTCTTCCTCCCGGAGAGCTGCCGGACTAGCGAACTGGCAATGAGTGCTTCCTCATTGAACTAAATAGTATCCTACATCATACAATCGACGATGGTATCTGTGGATAAGTTTGCCGGACGATCAGAAAGGGTTATTTTGCCCTGATTCAATATCATTATCTCATCAACTAGTTCTCTGACAATATCCAGATCATGAGATACGAGGATGATAGAAGTATCTGAATTCTTCCGAAGGTTGCGAACAAAATCCACCACTAGATCCCGATCACCTCTTGATAGTTCTGTGAGTGGTTCATCGAGCATCAGCACTTCCGGTTCTGAAGCGATCGACCGACTAATCGATAAAATTTGTTTCTGACCTCCAGTGAGATCTTCGACTTTATCGTTGGGATCTAGTGAATCGACACCATATTTCGCAAGCTGATTATCTACTTCTTCAACCATTCGATTTTTATTTATGGTTTTTAACGGACCATATCTAGTAGTCAATTCGCGTCCCATGAAGAAATTTTCCCAGACAGTTGTCGAATCAACCAACGCCATGTATTGATACGTCATGTTAATACCTGCTTCAAACGCTTCTTGGGGATTTCTAAATGATATCTCCTCTCCGCTTATATATATCTTCCCGCTATCTGGTTGAAGGTATCCATTTAGGATCTTTAATAACGTTGACTTACCAGCACCATTGTCTCCTACTAGACCTAATATTGAATTCTGGTTGAGTCCAAATGAGACGCTTGTAAGTGCCTCTACTGCGCCATAACTTTTTGAAATACCATCGACGGTCAGAGCATTTTCATCTGGATTCATACGCTTCCCTCCATCATTAGGCGGTCACATTTTTTTCGACCGATTGATTCATTATCGAATTTCCCGACCATATTTCCCCGTCTGAGTATCATTATGTCATCCACTTCCCCTTCTATCGTGCTATACCATTGGCTGGTGATGATTATCGACCCAGTTTTTGAATACTCATGTAAGACCTTCCAAAGTTGGTTTATCGCGCGTTCCGATAACCCTCTAAAGGGCTCATCAAGTAATAGAAGGTCCGGTTCCGATTCAACGGCACGGCTTACTACGAGAATACGACGCTGGCCACCCGATAATTCGAGTGCTTTCTTGTTTGGGTCGAAGTCGAACCCATACTCTGTCAGCAGTTCTTGGACGTTTGACTCCATATCGTTCCTATCGACTGTCTTGATTATTCCATATTCTTTGGTCTTCTCTCTTCCCATGAAAAAATTCTCCCAAACTGCAGCCCCATCGACTAGTGCAAATTCCTCATAGGTCATCGCAACACCGCTATTTCGAGCATCTTGAGGACTATCTGGTGAATAGTTATCCCCTCCTAAGTATAGTGTCCCGCTATCTCGTTGGACGTATCCGTTCAGGATTTTTAGCAGGGTTGATTTGCCAGCACCGTTATCGCCTACCAATCCGAGGATCGAATTTTGTTCAACTTCGAATGAAACATCTTCGAGCGCTACAACTTCTTGATAACTTTTGGAAAGGTTTTCCACTCTGAGATTGGGCATATCCGCTGCCATTTTATGCACCACCCGGAAGCACGTTTTCCAAGCTCTCTTGTCTCTTCAATTCCATGAAAACAACTGCGACGAACACCAAGAGGCCTTGTACCAATTGGAATTCGTATCCACTCACACCGGCGACTCGGGTTATCGTTAAGATGAGTTGGACAAGCAGTGCACCGGCTGGAACGTTGATAATTTTACCAGTCCCTCCAAATAGGGAAACACCGGCGATCACGGGTGCCGCGATTGCTGGCATTAGTATATCAGCCCCTGTACCGGAGGATATTACACCCACCCGTCCAATGAGTGCGATTCCGCCGATTGATGCCAAAATGGAGCTAATAAGAAATGCGTGTCTCCGATATTTTGACGCTTCTATTCCCATTCGACTAGCTGAATCAGGGTCACCCCCGACTAAGAAGAGACGTCGTCCGCTCACCGTCTTCACACTATAAAACCACATTATTGCTACTACGATCACAGTGAGGATGACCAGGTTTCGAACTGGTCCTGTAGATCCTACTCCGATCGTTTGGTAAAACTCCGGGAGGTTCGCGAGAGTACGGCCCTGAGTAAGAGAGAGGACTGCTCCTTGGAGTGCCCACCACGACGCCAAAGTTTGGATGAGAGACGGAACTCCAATTTTTGTGATAACAAACCCATTACCATATCCTATTATCAGTGCGGTAATGATCGTAACTGGAAATGCAACGAGTCCTGGTAGCCCGTACTCTTGTATCACCAGTACCCCGACTAGCGGTGCAAATAATAGCACGCTAACGATTGAGAGGTCGATTTCCGCGACGATAAGTGCAAATGCCATCCCAATCGCAAGAATTGTAACCGCTGTAGACTGTAACAGGACTGTTTGTATGGTTTTATATTCAAACAATTGTGGGAGAAAAAACCCAGCAACGATATATAGCCCTATCGTGAGTACCCACGGGAAGTAATCCTGCAGTGCGTTTTGAATAATGGCATTGTTACTCTTTCTCACGTATTCGACGATGCCTGCATCACTATTACTCCGTTTCATAGTACGTGTATCATATTCAAGGGATATAAACTTACGTATTATGTTAAAATTGTAACATTAAAGATATCTCTACTCAGTTTGAACCCCCCAGTATATTGGATGAATTCGAATAACTGATTATATTTTACTCAGGTAATCTAGTTTTTCACCGTAATCGCCGTTTTTAAGATTCTTGTTGAATTCGTTAACCAGCGTATCTACGTAGCCCGGTTTCTCGCCTTGAGTGTTGAACTCAACATCCATCAATTCAGTTCGACCTTTCCAAGCCGGCCAGACGTTTGCCCAATGGTTGTGCTTGTTGCAGTTGTCTCGGGAAAGTGCATATGGCTCCGGTGGTGAGATGCCGACTGGGACACCATACTCTGATTTTTCAATTTTAATTTTACCCTTTGATTCTCCCCAATAGAGATCAACCGGATCTTCTGGTGTCTCTGTTGTTGTGCCAATTGGCACTTCCGGGATTTCTTTCCCGGATTTTTGGATCGATGGGTCATTCAAAATATGGTCATAGAATAGCTTGCTAATATTTTGAGTGATACAGAACGGTGTCTGAGGCACAGTTATATCTTGTAACCCTTTCCGCACGAACATCGCAGAGCTAGGGTATCCATCGATACCGGCCACGAAAATGTGCTTTTCATGTTCTGCGTGGTATAGCATATTATTTGCCGCTAAGGCATTCAAAATCACCTGTGAATATGCTCCGTCACTATCTGCGAGTACAGCATCAGCGCGATTTCCCGAAAAGTAAGTCTGTGCAGCATTAGACCAACTATTGATAGTCCCGCCTGCTGCGATTTGTTTATACTTGACGTTTGGATTATCCTTCATCAGTGATTTCACGGACTTCGCTCGCTTGTTCCAACCCGTAACGTCAGGATCTCCCTGAAAATGCACAATTGTTTTCCCATTTGGGGATCCGTATTTTTCTTCAAGCCAGTCGAGTGCTTTGTTTGCCATCAGCTTTCCCATCTTTTCATCTGATGATTGAATATTATGCGTGACTCCTTTTCCAACACCGTCTTTATTGCCCGCTACAGGTGTATTGTATTTGCTTTTTGCCGTCTCAATGGCCTGTTTGTGTGCTCCAAAGGATGCCGGATTTACGATTAGTGCGTCATGATTTTGTGCACGGGTAAGGATTTCATCGTTCATCGCTGCTGGGTCCCATCCCGGGAAACTAAATGAAAAATCCCAATCTCGTTTGTGTGCTTCGATGAGATTGCCAGCAGGCATTGCTCGCCACCACGTCGATTCCGATGTAGGACCAATGAAATGGATTGATTTGCCATTATCCCATTTTGATCCCTTCGTTACTCCGCCGGAGTTTTCACCTTCTCCTGGATTATTTGCACATCCTGATAGTGCGACAACTGTTGTTGCACCTGCAGTTTTGAGAAATGTACGTCTATTCGCTAGTAGTTTGCGACCATCGTTAGTATTGTTCATCGGTACCAGTCACCAGTCACGCCCCATTGGTAATAAAGCATTTGGTTTTACATTAATGCTCAAATATATAAATATAATTATGTCTCTTGGACGACTCTACCTTGGCCTGCTCTCGGTAGTCGCTACGTGAATACGGCGTTCACAGTGATTTGAATTCCTCCACTTGTTCTTGGATGGCACCCTCTGTGGGTAAACGCTCCATACTCGACGCTCCGAAAAAGCCGTGGATACCCTCGGTGTTCTCAAGAGAATATGCAACATCCTCCGGTTCAGCGAGCGCACCACCATGGGAAATCACGAAGACATCGGAGTTCGTCTCCACTGCTGCATCACGCATTTTCTGAACTTTGTTGGCGGCAGCATCCAGCGTAGAGACATCTTTCGCCCCGATATCCCCACCACGTGTTAATCCTAAGTGTGCCACGATAACGTCAGCACCAACGTCCGCCATTCTGCGTGCCTGATCTTCATTAAACACGTATGGCGCAGTGAACAACCCTCTGTTACTCGCATTCTCTATCATCTCGATCTCCTGTTCATACCCAAGTCCGAGATCGTCCAATTCCTTTCCAAACTGTCCATCGATGAGCCCGTGTGTGGGGAAATTTTGTACCCCAGAAAAACCGAGCCGTTTGATCTCTTCGAGGAATACATCCATATCTCGAAATGGATCTGAACCGTGGACTCCAGCTAAGACTGGTGTATCCTCGACTACAGGAATCACTTCATCTGCCATGTCCACGACGATCTCGTTAGCATCGCCGTAGGCAAGAAGACCGGCATGGGAGCCACGTCCGCCCATACGATACCGCCCAGAGTTGTAGATGATTATGAGGTCTGTTCCTCCTCGTTCTGCAAACTTTGCGGAGATCCCGGTTCCTGCACCAGATCCAATAATCGGTTCATCGTTATCGATGGTTTCATGCAATCTTTCTCGTATTTCCTCACGAGTATACTTCATTGGCACATAACCATCTGCTACTGACAGACCAATCATTAATATAGTTATTGTATAAAATATTTTAATTCCACATCTGAGGAAGGTTGGATCTCGCTTGCTCCCATAATATACCGACACACTACTTGACGATGGGCGAGTCAATATTTAAAAACCAACAATTCCTCGCGTATCGTTCTGCGAGATAGAACCAACCTCGAAAGCGAGATATGGACCATCGAAGAAGTAACAATCAACTGTTTCCCCACGAGTCTTGTTGGTTATCTTCCCGACTGATCGCTATGATAGCTTCACGAACGGCTGCAACGTCATTACATTATTAGCTGTGTAATGGAAGTGGCGTTAATACCGAGTATAGCTGACATCGAGTCGCAGTTCACTGATCGCGTTTAGAAGTTGGTCACAGATCTCATTCTCATATTTGGCATTTTTGAATCTATGCGAAGGTCCTGTGATCGTTAGTACTCCATGCAGGGTCTGTTCTGTGTCCACAAGTGGAGCAGCGATACTACGAAGACCTTCGATGAACGTTTCGTCATCGACGATATAGTTTGGAGTACCTCCATTTTGTCCCGACGCTAAATCATCAATATCTGCGAAAACTTCGCCAGCAACGATCGTACTTGGTGGAATTCGTTGTCCCACCCGTATATTTGTATTCGCCGCTCGATCGCCTTTTTCTATAAATAGAATTACTGCAGCCGAATTATCCTTTACAATGAATTGGCTGATCTCTCCAGTTTCGTCTGCTATCTCACGAACCTTTTCATGAATGTGGGAAAATTCTGGATTTCTAGTTTGGATACCGCCTGAAAAGTCAAGGAATCGGAACCCCAATCTGTAGCTTCCATCTTCTCTATCTACATAATCTCTGAGGTAAAGCGTTTTTAGGTGATTATGGATCGTGCTCTTTGATGGACCGAGTTCACCCGCGATTTCTGAAACACCGCTTTTACCGTTCTCATGTAGAAATTCAATAATTTCGAGCGTAGTTTGAGTCACTTGTACCGGTACATTAGGGGTCTTCCCTGCCATAGTATATCCGTTTAAAGTGGAGATATAAAATAGTTCTGCCAGACAGAACCTCTTCATAGCGCGATTCCGATCGAATAATTGCTAATGATTTACTATCGTTGTAATTAATACTTCCAGCCTATTTTTCCTGTTTTCCATCGTTCTACCTAGCAGAACGCAATTCGGGAAAAACGATCTCTATAAGTCTGTGGTGAACATGGGAGTTGTTATACTATCCCAATCATTATATTAAAGGAATACCTATTGTATTGTAATCATTCCGCACAAAGGAGTCAATAATGTCTGAAACTCACCTCATCGGAATCGACATGGAAATTCAGGAATTTCGTATCACCGCCTATGATCGAAGCGGGAACAAAGTGTTAGGATCAAAGGCCGAGTTTGATCAGTATTCCATCGACGATTGGGTTCGAGCTCTTAGAGATGCATCTGTGTTCCTTCCGAAAGGGAGAAATATCGTGACAGCAGTCGGTACTTCTGGTACGATTGTGCCGGTAGACAAATATGGAACGCCAGTATTCGAGCCGCAATGGTATTTTGAAACCGCTCCTGAACAAGCGACTCGTCTAAGAAAGCTAGAGATTGCCAACGATCTTCCCAATAGACGGCTTCTCCTTTCTGCCTCTAGTCCCATCCCGAAGATTCTTGCTCTACGAGAGCAGAATCCGGACCGATTTGAGGAAATCGAATGGATACTGAGCCCTACAACGTGGCTTTTGTACCGCTTGCACATGCAAAACGGCGAAAGGTGGAGAGATATCGAGACAGATTGGAATAACGCTCTTAAGTTTGGTGCAGATATTTCCACAACCAGTCCGCAGTGGTATGAGCCAGTATTTGATACACTAGACCTCTCGTTGGATATTTTGCCGGAGATTACCGCTCCCGGTTCGTGGATCGGTCACGCAGAGAGTCAGTTAGCCAGTGAAATGGGACTTAGAGACGCAGAGATCTATCACGGATTGACCGATGGAAATGCTTCTGCTCTCGCTGCTGGATCAATTCAAAGCGGAGATTGTAGCATTATCTGTGGAACCTCAAGCGTCATTAAATATGCATCTCAGGAAATAGACGCCGATAACTCATTGTATTTCCATCGTCATCCTATACAGGGATATCTCGCGAGTGCAGCATTTGATACCGGCTATATTTTGCGGTGGTTTTGTGAGAATGTTTTAGATACTAGCCTGTCTTCTGGATTAAAGCTTGCTCAATCTACGAATGCAGGTGATGAACCGCGGGTGTTCATACAGGGCGACAGAAGTCCATTTTTCAATCCCGATGTAGGTACGACTATACTGGATTTTTGGCCGGAAGATAAAGAATCACCCGAGGAAACGAGGGGGCGATTAGTCCGTGGATTCGCAACTGGAATTGCTCTGTCAGAAAATACGTATTTTGACCTCCTCGAAAACCAATTCGATAATCTCAACACCGTCCACCTAATCTCGGGCGGTAAATCCCGAGGACAGGGACCTTTCACATGGTGGAATACGCTTAGAGCTTCAATTTGGGAACAAGAAGTTATAAAAATGGAACCGAGGACTTCCGCTGGTGCCCTAATTCCCACCGCTCTTGAAGCTTCTATCTATCCGGATGTCAAAAAAGCAAGCGATACGCTTTTACATAGTCACGGTCCGATTCCCGCAGACGAATCTATTCATAGCTTGTATGAAGAAGAGAGAACCGAGTTCAAAGAAAATTGGGAGACAATCAACCATCTATACAAGATGATTAGGGATCGGCGCGATTCCTAAGCGAATATGGCGTAAAAATACTATAACTTGGCTGTTTGGGCACCTAGACTCTTGCAATCTCTGTGGTGCACTTCATAGTAATCTTTAGAGTTTATTATTAATTAAGTTTAAGTACTTTCAATGTCAAGGATGCATTCGCCAAGGAGGCACTACTATGAAAAATAAAGATAGTACGCAATCTAAAGGTCAGTTAGTCACAAGTAGGCGAAAAGTCATGCAAGCAACTGGTGGGTTGGGTTTGGCCGGTTTCATTAATGCAATCGATCCTGTTAAGGGAGAAAAGATTGCCGATGATTCAAATATCGATTGGATCAAAGTACTCTGCTTAGGTGGTCCTGCCGGTGGTAGTCATAACGGCCCTGCGCGTGCGATTCAGATCGTTCCTTATCTTCTTGACCGTGGAATTGAAGTCGAGTACACTGATCGCCAATCGGATCTCGAAGAAGATACTCTTCATCGCTATGACGCGCTGATGATGTACGATAACCATTCCGGACTCACCCAAGATCAAGAAGATTCCCTGATCGATTTCGTGAACAACGGTGGTGGATTCGTCGCGCTTCATAGTGCATCCGGATCGTTCACGGGTTCAGATCGATTTATCGATCTGATTGGTGGACAGTTCCTCAGACATAATACCGGCGAGATGACTACAAATCATGTCAAACCAAACCATCCCGTTTTGAGCAATTTGGATCCGATTCAGAGCTGGGACGAAACGTACCGGCACCAAAACCTCAATCCTGATAATATCGTCCTGGCATACGGAGAGTTTCCTGATTACGGACCAAATGAAGATCCTGAACCCTGGACCTGGGTGCGTAATGAAGGAGATGGTCGCGTTTTCTATACTGCCTGGGGTCACGGACCAGAACCATGGTCTAAAGACGGATTCAAAAGGTTAGTAGAAAATGCGATCAGATGGACAACTGATAACGAAGATACGATTGCGGAAGATACACGCGCCCTCGATACGTTGGACTTCATTGAGCCGCCAGATGAAATCCCCTATTTTGGGCCGGCTGATGAAGTGCCGTCCGAGGTCGGTGAGGGTACAAACTGGGAACTCATGCAAGAGGGACTTTCACCGACGGAGTCGATGAAACGCACGATCACTCCTGAAGGTTTTGAGTTAGAACCCTATGTTACCGAGGATATGTTCCCGGATGGTATTGAAGGAAATATCCTCGACGTAGAGTTTGATGCTCGGGGTCGTGCCTGGATCGCAATAACGAAAGACTATCCGAATGACTTGGGCGAGGGGCGTGATAAAATTCTCATCTGCGAGGATTCAGACGGTGATGGGAAGGCTGATAAATTCACCGTCTTTGCGGACGGACTCTCGATACCCCTCAATATGGTACTCACCGAAGAGGGCGTTATCACCGTCAATCTCGGCGAGTTCGATGATAACGGAAGTATCGTTCATCTTAAAGACACTACTGGTGACGGCACAGCCGACGAATGGGATGAACTGTTCTCTGGATTCGGGACCGGCGACACTCACGCCAGTGCTAATCAGCTTGAATGGGGAATTGATAATTGGATTTGGGGTCAAGTAGGTTACTCTGGTTTCTCCGGAACGATTGACGATAAAGAAACTAGCTTTAACACCTGCGTCTTTCGGTTCAAGCCGGATGGTTCTGCTCTCGAAGTCGTGGCAAGCCTCCCCGGAAACCAGGCGGGGTTGGGATTCAACGAGGAAGGTCTCGCGTTTGCGTCTGCTGCTACTACTGAGCAGCCGAGTAATTATATTTCAATCCCTCAACGGTACTACGAAATGGTGAATGGATTCTCGGCGTCCACATTGGATGCGATCTCCGATTCGAATCGGATTTTACCTATGACCGATCGCTATCGGCAAGGTGATCGATTCCGAGGCTTCACAGCGGCCGCGGGACACGAGATCTATACTGCCCGTAAATACCCAAAGAAATACTGGAATCAAGCTGGGTTTGTTAGCGAACCAACTGGGCATCTGCTCGGCACGTTCTATCTCAAACCAGACGGTGCAAATTATACTGCACACTACCCCCATAATTTGGCTGCAAGTCAGGATTCTTGGTTCTCGCCAATCTACTCGAATGTCGGTCCTGATGGCATGCTCTGGTTTATTGACTGGTATAATTATGTCATTCTCCATAATACACTAGGCGATCAAGAGCATGGCAGAGGAAACGCATATATAAATAATATGAGGGATATCTCGCATTGCAGACTGTACCGTGTTACGTACGGTGACGACACGGATTTACCACAAAGAGACCTTAGCAGTGCAACTCCCGAAACATTGGTCGAAACGCTAACTGACGACAATATGTTCTGGAGAGATACTGCTCAACGAATGCTTGTTGAGCGAGAGGATACGGATATTGTATCCGATCTGATCGACCTGATCGAGGATTCATCAACTGATGAATTGGGACTCAATCCAGGAGCAATTCACTCACTTTGGACCCTTCATGGTCTCGGTGTTTTGTTCGAAGATGGTAATGAAAACGCACTACTAGCCGCAAGAGATGCATTATCCCACCCTTCGAGTGGGGTTCGATTGAATGCTCTTCGAGTTCTACCGGAAACGAAAGCGACTAGAGATCAGATAGTAGAGAGCGACGTTCTGAATGATGAAAATGCTAGGGTACAGATGTGGGCGCTACTCGCACTTGCTGGATGTCCGCAGTCTGATGCAGTCGGTGAAGTTATCTATGAGACGATACGCAAAGAAGAGAACTATAGCGATGAGCTGTTAGTGGATGCTGCGACTTCGGCTGGAGCTCAACACGCTGACGGGTTTTTGACTGCGTATGAGGAAAATGAAGATACATCAGATGATGATGACAAACCAAATCTACTGACTAATCCATCATTTGAAAAATCTACTGCAAGCGTTATGCCCGGAGAGTGGACGACTAAAAAGTGGTCCGGGTCGGCAAGTTTTTCGGCTACGGAAACATCACGCACTGGAACATACAGTGCCCGGATATCGTCTCCTGAGGGCGTTGATGGTTCTTGGCAGCACACAGTCTCTGTCGAGCCCAATACAGAATATACTTACACTGCTTGGCTCAAGACTGAAAATCTACAGCTCAAGGATTCCTCGGCTGAAGGTGCTTTCATCAATATCGGTGAGCTGGCCGAAGATACTGTAAGTAATACAGTTACAGAAGGGACTAATGATTGGACAAAGGTTGAAATTGATTTCAACAGTGGTGATCATGAACAGTTGACCCTTAACGCAACGTTGGGGGGTTGGGGCTTAGCAACTGGTACGGTATGGTTCGACGACATCTCCCTCAAGGGATCGGACGGTACGAATCTTGTTTCAAACTCTTCATTCGAAGACGTTACTGGGGATTCTGAGCCCGACGCTCCAGAATCGTGGGATACTACCACGTATCAAGGCGATGGGGAATACTCATATGCAACAATAGGGAAAACCGGAGATAGTAGCGTAAAAATCGTTTCTAGTGGGGGGATTGATGGAAGCTGGTCACAAGAAGTCTCCGTTGAGCCGAACGCTACATACGAATTCACCGCTTGGGTTAAAACCGAAGATCTGCAATCGGGTGATTCCTATGGAGCGATCATTAATCCTCATCAAATGGGCCAGAGTGTTGTTAGCAATGCACCGGATGACGGTACCAATGATTGGACCAAGCTATCAACCATCTTTACCACCGGTAACGATCAACAATCGGTGCAACTCAACCTCACAATGGGTGGATGGGGATTCGCAACCGGTACTGTGTGGTTTGACGATACCAAATTGATCAAAACGATCGGAAGTGGAAAAGGATTAGAAACCGTCTATCAGCGCGTCAAACAACACAAAGAACTCGAGGACGATGACGACAATGATGATAATGGAGATGACAGTGGGCCAATTGACCCAACGTCTACAATTCAATTCGATGCGAAGACGAGTGGTTGGGTTGGTACTGAACCGGACTCCATTAATGAGGACACAAATCCGACGCTCTTACTAGTGTCCGGAGAAACGTACACTATCAAGTGGACGAACGGAGACGGTGCTCCACACGACTTTTATATTCTCGATTCAGAGGGGAACGAAATTGAAGGAACTGAACTCGTATTGGAACAAGGTGAATCTGCAACTATCGAATTCACCGCTACGGAAGAAATCGCCGGATACTACTGTTCTGTTCACCCCACTTCGATGCGAGGATCTGTTGAATTTGAAAGCGATGGAGGAGACCAACAGCCGCCTGCGATCGTTGGTGATTCTAGACCAACTGATCCAGATGGGGATGGTCACTATGAGGATATTAACGGTGACGGCGACGTGAATTATAAGGATGTCGTTGATCTCTTCGGGCACTTTGAGGACGATGCTGTACAGAACAATCCAGACGCATTCGACTTCAATGATAATGGTCAACTCGACTTTGATGATATCATTGAGCTCTTCAACTCTATCTAACCCTCAAATAATTTATTAACAATAACTCATGCGTAGTGTGATGTTAACACTGAGCAATCAACACTTCGGCGGTAGTCGATTCTCTGCCAATCGTTGGAAATGATTGGCTTTCCACGTCTAGCCTGAATGATCATTCCGGTCTAGATTTCCGATATTTAAATAACAATCTTACTGGTTCGAACGGTGGTGTATTGGGGAATTCCCACACGACTAAGATCGGTCAAATTGTCATTCATTGTTTATTTAGACAATGATTTGGCGTTGTCGACAGTTGGACGAGCTTATATTCCGATATCCAAGCCATTTTCAAATGAACCTGCTCCCTTATCGACAATCTATCATCCGAAGCTGTTTACAATTGTGGGTTTAGAGCGAGTTTTTATTGATATTTTCCGTTTATAATTCTATAATGTCGTATTATTAGTTTTCCTGGTTGCATACTATCTCCAACGCTATCACATACGATATTACTGCTTGGGCAGTGTTACTGGTGAGTCTGACTACATAATATTGTATTTCTTCCACAATTGTGTTTGGGTTAATATCATCGCTAACCGAACTGGGCCGGAACGTCTCCAACTACCCAGCATATTTTCACCCGTCAGCACGTGGGAAAGACCATGCCAACCGATCTCCTGTTGCCGCAGGTGACGACCCTCGACCAGACCGAACTCGGCGTCCGGGCAGAAGCACTCGGCTACGATGGACTCTGGCTCGGCGAACTCTGGGGGACGAGTTCGGTCGTTCAACTCACTGACATCGCCGCTCACACCGAAACGGTCGATCTCGGGACGGCGATACTCAACGTCTTCTCGCGGTCTCCCGCCGTTTTGGCGATGACGGCAGCCACGCTCGATCGGGTCTCCGACGGGAGATTTCGGCTGGGCGTTGGGACGTCGACGCAGAAAGCTATCGAGGACCTCCACGGCATGGAGTGGACGACCCTAACCCGGTTCGGCGAGCGCACGAGACCATCGAATTGACCGAGGCGTTTCTCGGAGACGATGGCCGCGTGGACTACGACGGTGATATCTTTAGGGTGCGGGATTTCCCGTCGCTGGACACCGACGTACCCATCTATCACGCCGCGCTCGGGCGGGCAAATCGGCGCGTCGTCGCACGGCTCTGTGATGGCTGGATTCCGCACAACGTGCCGTTTCCGGACCTCGAAGATGCCTTCGCGTACATCGCCGACCACGCGGTGGCGGCCGGTCGTGATGACACTATCGAGGTCGCACCGTACATCCCCGCCGCCGTCAGCGACGATATCGAGGCGGCCAAGGATGCCATCCGCGGTCATGTCGCCTACTACGTCGGAAACGGTCGAGGCTACGAGCAGTCGGTTGCACAGCGATTCCCGGACGACGCGGCTGCCGTCGCCACGGCGTGGCGTGAGGGTGACCGCGAGACGGCCGTCAGGAACGTCACCGACGATATGGTGACGGCGCTCGGTGTCGCGGGAACGCCGGAAGGGGCCCGTGAGCAGTTCCGTTCGATTGCCGATATCGACTGCGTCACGCGACCGATGGTGACGATTCCGAGCAACGCCGACGAGGAAATGACCGAGCGCACTATCGACGCGTTGGCCCCGTCGAGCTACTGAGGATCGTATCGTGATGACGATGCGAGCAGGGGATCGATGGTGTAAGCGCTTTGTGACATTCAATTCACTGTCCAATTCTGGCCAATAAAGTATAATACCCTCGCTTCTATCGTGCTAGTAAGTAACAATGGCACAGACCGGAAAACGGTTAATCGACCACACATCGCTGCCACGCGCGGAGCGACTCACCGAGAAGGAAGAAGTTCAGATTCGGGCTGAAACCGAAGCGTTCGAGGACTTTCTCGACCGGCTCGAAGAGATACCGCCTCATCCCTATCGAACCGATGGTGGTTCGTTGGTTGGCACGGACACGTCACGTTCGAGTACCTCCCCGAATTTGGTTCTGGAGGCGTATCGTGAAACGGTCCTCGCCGTCGATCACTGGGAAGACGAATATAGGGAGGGGACAGCCCACGCGAGCATCGAACACGAGTTCGGGCCGGAAGTCGCAGCGGGGTTGGCAGGTGGGTCGGCGACCTGGTCACAACCGTTGTGGAATCAGATCAAGAGTGCCGCCGAGGACGCTGTCGAAATCCGCCAACGGTCGTACTCCCTGATGGCAGCGGAACGCCAGCAACTCGACGAACTCCGCGGTTCGCTGACCGACGTTGGTGACGTGCTTGCGGCGATCGAACGCGGTGAATTCGCCTTCGATGAGAGCAACGATCGATTAACGTCAATACGACAAAAACTCGATGAGTTGACGCACGATCAGCAATCGTATTTGCATCGACGCAATAGATCGAACGAAGAGTTGTTCACGACATACGTCTATGCTGACCTCGACACCGAGTATCCGGGATTGGCAGCCCTCGCGACGGCCCGCCAACTGCTCGAACGTATCGAACTACGCCATTGGGCAGGTATGAGCTGATATACTTTCGGCGGTCGTGAAACGTAGACACGGATGACGATTCCGTCCGAGTACTCGCGAAGCTTCTCGGGGCACGATCCCCATCCGTCGTGATCAAATGCCGATCCAGCACTCATCCGGAGACGACAGAAATCCCGCTCACTAAGGCGTTTCTGAATCAGTCGTCAGTGATGTCATACGGCCAGTATTGAAAGACGGATACAGAACAAAACGGACGAGTCGATATCTTCTCCACCTCTTTGTGTCTATACTCGTAGGATTTTCAACAGGCTGTGATGGTACGCGATGACGTGGAATGTGTCTGCCTATGGGGCCGCCGTCAGTGGTAGTTTGCTGATAATTATATATCCTCCAACTGTTTTGTGTTGCATGGCTTCACCGGGGATACTTCGATTGATGACCGATCTTTGGGAGGAATCGGTGGATCGAATCTATCTTTCTTCACGGAGTGAATCCCGCCGTTTACGGCGGGAGTGAATCCGACAACTCCTACGCAATCTATCGCCGATGGCAGACCGGATATTCAACGCTAATCCACACCATTAAGTACGGCAGAAGATAACTCCGAGTCCTCACGGCGAGGATAGGAGTAACGGCTGTGTGGCACAGCCATCGACATACGTGTTCGACCGCGAGAGCGGGATATTTCGCACGAGAGAACAAGTCGTGTCGTAGACCAGCAAATATCCCACCTGCGGGACGGGAAGCCCTGCCGTTTACGGCGGGGAGGATGCCACCCGACCGTCGATATCGATACGGGCAAAGTTACCTATCCAGAGGCGGCCGCTCGCCTCGATGAAGGAGACGATTCTGCGTTCAAAGTGTTAGAAATGCTCGCGGAACAGGACCGTCTTCGGACGGAGTTTCAGGAGAAACAGTATATCTGTCCGTATTGCGGGACGAAAGGAATGCAGTATACGTCCGCCTGTGCCTCCTGTGGCTCCCCGGAGACGGTTCGGACGGAGCAATATCGACACGCGGCGTGCGATCACGAGGGTATGCAAGACCAGTTCGTCGACGATGACGGCGTCGTGTGTCCGGAGTGTGAGATGGGCCTCAAATCGCTCGAACAACTGGAATCGGACGCCGCCAACTTCTGCCAAAACTGTGAGACGATATTCGAAACTGCGGATCACCGACTTCGATGTCGAGACTGCCATCTCGTCACCCAACCGACGCGGGCGACCGAACGAATTCTTCACCAATATTCCCTCACCGACCAAGGGAAGAAATGGGTCGAAGAACAACTGACCGCGCGCCAGTTAGTCGTCGAGACGCTCAAAGACAGGACGCTACGGGTGGAAATCGACACGACGGTAACTACCGGTTCGGGCGAGGAGATTCCGGTCCACGTTCATGCCCTGGACGAATTGCTCGACGACCGCATCATTGCTGCAGTACACGAACGGCCATATGAGCGTGAAATTGCACACCTGTTGACGGTCGCATCGGAAGTCGACGCACACGCGATATTGGTCACGACCTCCGGAACGGTTGTCGGGGAAGATATCGACCAACTCGTCACGGATGATCGGTTGACGACCCTCGAGTTGACGAAAGGGGGTGCGCTTCAACGGAACTACGAAATCGTCTCCGATCCAGGCACGCAACACTCGTTCGTCGGGCGCATTACCGATATCTTCAAACCTCAAACCGGATAGTCTCGAGACTTCCGGCGATGCGACTCAGCTTTGCATCTGGCGCCGAAGTAGACGAAAGTGGCAGTGTCCCCTCGCGAAAGGTGAGTCGGAGCAGTCGAACGTTACGATTTCAGTCGACCCGAAGGTCGGACATCGCTGGGTTGCGGACATGAGCGTCGTTCCGCAGACGTCGAAAAACGCATCCGTTAGTGATCTCGGTTCGATAAGCATCGACTGAGTGACTGTTTCGGTGCGTTCGTGTTAAATAATTAAATGGAAGGCACTGTATAACAATACCAAATGCGGTCATTGGATGTGTTGGAGCGTCGTAGGAAGCCTCCCGAGTCGCCATAGATCCTACGCGCTCGACCACATTCAACCAACGCCGTGTTGTACGTCATACACGCCGACATCGGTCGTGCCTACAGTCCGGGCACGACCAACCTCCCGAACAGGGTCCGGGTGAGAACGGGTTGCTTGTTGGTAGAAGCACCATCGACACCGCGTCGATGGCGGCCACTTCGTGGCCCCGGTGGTTCGATTCCACCCCCGTTCGTCCTTTCGCTACGAGTTCAGTATCTTCGTCCTGTTCTCTTACTCCCCATATTATCCGATACGAACTGCGGGGTCACTCGACTCTCGGACGCGAAGTGGCTGGATACCCGAAGGGATGGCGATAGTGGACCCCGACGAATGGGATTCATCCACTGACGCGATAGATTCCGCTCATCTACCGACGGGAAACTCACGATGTGAGAATACGATGTAGGTTTTCGTGAGCCTCCCGTATCCGTCTCTCGGGCAGTGCATGGACTTCGGTGTCTCCGTCCATCTCTCGGTTTTTACGGGTCGCGATTTGTTCCGATTGGGTGGCCGATAACCCGTACAGAACGGTATCCATGCCCTCACGTTTCGTGGCGACCACCACCGCGTATGGTTCTGTCGCTTGATGCGCGTTCGTGTCGTCACTCGGTTTTTGATGAACTACTGACATCGTGTCGATTAGTCTCCCATGGTAGCCTCCCTACTACCACCGAACACGTACGTCGCGAACGATGAAAAATCCCCACGTGGCATCCAGGACACATATACGATCGATCATTTACCGAAACGTAACTAACGAGCGAGCGTCACGGATCGTACACCCGATGTCAACTCTGGACGATCGAAATACACACCATTCCGTTCGTGATCCCTCAGCTCGTCCGATCTGTGGGTTTCCGACGTTCGTCAGCGTCGAGCAAGGGAAATGGTTCTTGAGGAGGGACGGGACGATGACTATGTTCGACGCTACTGATGGTTCAATATGGCTTCCGTAGTGGAGTTGTTCGTCCGGATCGTCGGCGACAATCCGGTGATGCAGGGACTCGTCGGGGGAATCGTTATCGCGCTGATGAACCTGTTCGGTGCATCGCTCGTACTCGTCTGGCGGGACCCTTCGGAGCGTGCGCTCGATGGCGCGCTCGGATTCGCGGCCGGTGTGATGCTCGCGGCGGCCTTCACGAGCCTCATCATCCCCGGCATAGAACAGTACTCCGGTGGGAATCCGATTCCCACGCTCATCGGCATCGTACTCGGAGTCGTCTTTCTCGATCGGGCGGACGGACTCGTTCCACATGCACATTATCTCCTGACCGGGCGTACGCGTTCGGATGAAGCCAACCCGGGTACATCCCTCCCGCTCGATAACGAGCGGCTGACGCCAGTCATCCTCTTCATATTGGCGATCACGCTCCACAATATGCCGGAGGGATTGGCCGTGGGTGTCGGCTTCGGATCCGGCAACATCGAAAACGCGATCCCCCTCATGCTCGCGATCGGTATCCAGAACATTCCTGAAGGGCTCGCCGTCTCGGTGGCCGCAATCAACGCAGGACTGGACGAACGTTTCTACGCTGCCTTCGCCGGGATTCGTTCGGGGATCGTAGAAATTCCGCTCGCAGTGGTGGGCGCATTCGCTGTGAGCGCAGTCGCTCCATTACTCCCGTATGCGATGGGCTTCGCCGCGGGAGCGATGCTCTTCGTCATCTCGGATGAGATCATTCCGGAAACCCACACGCGTGGATACGAACGGATCGCTACGCTCGGGGCCATGGCCGGCGTGGTCGTTATGCTCTATCTCGACGTCAGTTTGGGATGACGACACTCTCGGATCATTCTATCGGTGCGATAGACGTCGAAACCCACCGGCTTTTCTGTGCTGTCCACCAACCGACACTGGTTGTCGGCGGATGAACGCGGCCAGTTGTGAGGATACCATCTGTTACCCGGCTAATCGTGGTGATAGACGTGACAATGTTTCAGGTGAAGAGCCGTCGCTATCCCACTCTCGTTTCCGACGGGAAGTAAGGGTGCGCGGTTGGGTGGATCAGGAGTGATGGCGCCAGACCCGGAGCCGATTTAGCTCGCTCGTGCAACCACGCAACGTTAGAACCGTCTTCCACGTTCGGTAAATACTTTGTGGTGATTTCAGAAACAAAACAGTAATTTCCAGAATAATCATGCTCGGTGTCTGTCGTAGAATCGATGTACTGGATACTATCGCGAAAATCCAGCCCATTCACGTCTCGAATGGGTCGAATCGGTGCGTAGAAAACGTGAGAACTTCCTCTCAAAACGGCCGTCGGTTCGGAACTCTACAGGCGGAGCAGGCCGAGTGCCTCGGGACTTGACCCCTAAGTGGTTCACCCAAGTTGCTGTGGGTCGACCGTTTCACCGTTTTTGTAGACGACCGCACCGTCTCCGATGGTGAAGTGGTTAATTTCCCCCGAAATCGTGTAGCTATCCCGCCACGGACCGACTTTGCCATTGACCGTAGACCCGGAGAGTTTGTCGGACCAATCCTTCGAAGCGTCCATCGCGGTACTCTTTTCGAGCGTCCCGTCTACGCTCAGTTCGTACTCCGTCCATCCGTCCGTCTTGGTTCCGTCGATGGTGAGTGTCGTTTCGGATGACGAGGCAGACGACGAAGACGACCCGGAAATCTGGGAGCCGATCCAATCGAGGAGGGAGTCCGTATCGTGATGCGGGGCCGTCGTCTCCCCGTTGAGTTCCATCGTGGGTGTGAACGAAACACCGTAGCTACCAGCGACGTCCGCCGTTTGATCGATTGCGTTGTTGTAGTCTCCGTCTTTTGCGTTGCTGATAATCTCCGATCGATCGCCGACTCCTGCCGATTCGAGGTGGTTTCGCATCTCCCCGTACGTGACCGTGCCCGAGACGCGATCGTCGAACATCATCTCGAAGAAGTCCCAGTATTCGCCGGGTTGTTCGTTCCAAGCACTCAGCGCGACTTCCGAGATACGCGGGTCGCTGCTGGAGATATAGTACGTCGACGATCCATGGGAACTCGTTCCCGGCGGCTGAAGGGCCAGTGCGCGAAACTCGATGTTAAGCTGGCCTGTGCTGACGTATTCATCGATAACGTCCTTAAGATTGTTGTTGACGAAGTTCTGCGTGTACGGGCACTTGAAGTTGCCAAAGACCGTCGCCGTCGGATTGTCCACGTCCGTTCCCATCGTCGCATATTTGAGGTCCGTGTCGTCGGGAACCGGTGCCCCGCTGACGGACGGTGCCGCACTCGCGGTCCCCGCTACCCCGAGACCGACTGCTGCTGCAGATACTGTTTTCATGAATGTACGTCGGGTTGAGGTCTGTTGCGCCATCGGATTACCCCACTAAGGGGGGAATAAAAATCCCAGTTGATCGTTCAGATGTTCTACTCGATTGTGGCAATTTCCGAACTGTTTCGAAAGAGTGGGAGTCGATAAAACGAAACGAATCTTTGAGGATTAATTCTGGATCCTCCCGAATTACATCGTATAAAATAATAGGCGAAACTAGTTTACCATTATAAATTTTGTTTTCATTGTACAAAATCGTTTACAAGCTATAAAAAGACCAATATCCTTCCTCGTTCGGTTTATACACGAACATACTGAATCTATGCTGCTCCATCTACGTGGTATGATACCAAAGCACGAGGATGCTTCAATATTGGGGATACTGAGTTTCACCGCACCTGAACGCACCGCTCTTCCTACGCAAAACTATACATCAGTTAGCACGTTCGAGTGGTTCTTCCGCTGACGCGACTCACGACGATTATTCTCGAGGTTTGCCCGTATCGTTTCCTCGTATAGTTCCGTTCCATCAGTAATTCCACACAGGTTCACCGCGGGATTGATGTCGATAACGTAGATGGACTTGTGAACGAGGATATCCAACTCGAATAGGGTGAGGTCGAACAGTTTCTGAACGCGACCGACGTAGCGGGCGAGACTGGTCGTGACGGGTTTCTCCCTGGGAACGCCCCCGTCGTGTGGAAGTCTCACGACACGGACCTCATCACCGATACCGAACACCTTGTAGCTTCGGTGCGGAACGACGTACTTTTCGACCAGTTGTTCGTCCGGGAAATCGTATGAACCGGCGAGATGGATGGCGAAATCGTGGCCGTCGGAGTGGAATTCGCTTCTCGGTTTAACGATGGCAGGCGGACGAAGGGTAATCGTTTCCGCTTGGCCGTACTGGAACTCGGGGACCATCACCCCTCCCCGTCGGAGCGTCCGATAGCAATCGAAGCGGTCGGACGTGATGTGTGCTCCCGCATAGCTGTTGAGCGTCGGAATCCCGGCCTCGCGGGCGCGTTTGAGATCCGAAAGGGCGGCGGGATGCCAATGTGCCATGTGGTAGAAGTCGAGTCCGAGTTCCTCGAGATCGGGATGTTCGGCTCTGGGATTCAAGAACACGAGCGTCGCCCAGGACTGTAACCGGTCGAGCAGTTCGAGTTTGACGTCGTTACCGCGGTCGCACCAGTAGGAAACGCCGATTAGCGGCCGGCCGGTCGAAGTCGTCATGGGTCTCTATCAGGTACTAATTCGACCGTTCGAGTTCTCGCTGACCGCAGTCCGTCGTATTTCTCCATATGCTACTAGCTGTCTCTCGAGAGATTGAAGTGTGCCCCAAACCAGTCGGGGGGAGAAGACCACGGACTTGGCGGAATTCGAGTATATCACCATCACAGATGTGGTTTTTCGAACGGCACTATGCTATATTTCACGATAGCAGGGGGACCGATTAGTCATCTACGGTGAATTCCCCACCGTTTCCTGAAGGCGAATACTTACTCCATTGCTCGCATTCGTTCTACGGGACAATGGCCGATAGCGGACTACGACGATTGACCAACCGTCGATGGAAGCTGGGAATTGGTATCCTTCTGGTCGTCATCTTCATCGTGGTCGGTGGCGTCGTGGTGTACTTCTCACTCCCGCATCACGGGACGACGTCTTCGGTACAGTCCGTGGTGACGGACCCACGCGTTTCGCTTTCGACCGCGGACGGTGTGACGGTTCTCTCCCCAACGAACGGAACCTCGACCGTCGGGTTGGTTTTCTACCCTGGCGCGCGCGTCGCACCGGACGCCTATTATGCCTCCCTCGCACCGTTGGTACGACGTGCCAACGTGACGGTCTTCATCCCGAAAATGCCACTCAACGTTGCCCTCCTCGATGTGGGCGCTCCGGGAGAAATTCGGTCTCGACAGCCTGAGATTCGGACGTGGTTCGTCGGTGGGCATTCGCTCGGGGGCGTTGCCGCCTGTCGATATACACGCTCACACGACGTTCGTGGACTGGTACTGTTCGCGTCGTACTGCGATAGGAACGTGAGCGAACGACCGATGAGCGTGCTCAGTGTTACCGGCAGTCGGGATACCGTTCTCAACCGGGAGGCATACCGGAAGAACGGAGACCTCCATCCGCCAAACGCGACGTTCCGAGAGATTTCCGGGATGAACCACACGGAATTCGGCTCCTATCGCGGTCAACGGGGAGTCTCGCGGGCGACCATCTCATACGGTGTCGCACACCGGCGACTAGCAGACATCGTCGTCCCTTGGGTGGCGAACGAGTTGGCCACCGCGATAGTAGAGCCCTTGCCGTCACTCTCTTCGTTCCGTTCGTCGTGACCAGTTCTCGTGCCTTTGAATACCTCTGTTAGGCGAACCCTCGCTCATTGAAAGCGATAGTCTAAGTAATCGAGGACCGTCGGCCAAGAGTCCGCTGCGGCCCGCGCGTTCGCTCTCGGACCACCTCCATTGGCATCGTTCGTCGGGGCTCCGGTGTAGTCGGCATAGGGGACTCCAAAGATGTGACCCGAATTGCAGTACGTCCGAAGACCGAACGGGAATGAATGGTCGTTTCGTCGTAGCCGATCGACCGTCAGCGCCGACACTGCGGTCGAGGGCCACTGCTGGTCGTCCCCGCCGGCGAACAGCAAGACGGGTCCGTTTATTTGCTCGACGGGAACGAGCACCTGTTCGAGAACCCGCGCTGGAACTCGAGACCGAATCGCGTCCGGGAGCGATTCGGCGTGACAGCGGTCTCGACTGTGGTTTTCGATCGCATCGAAAACCGTTCGGATCGCATTCGGTTTCGCGATCCGCGACCCGTTTCGAGTCCAGGCGGGTCGACTGATGTACGCTCTCGGGGGGACGCCAGCGACTCCGTGTCGTACGACACCGCCCCCGGAGTATCCAACTACTGCCACCGGTCCGTCATGCTCTATGGCAGTCAGTAGTGCGGCCTCGACACCGCGTGAAATTCCGAGTAACCCGACTCCGCTGTCCAAAACCCCTGGCCGGTTCGTCAGCCACCGAATCGCCATATCGAAGTATTCGAGTGGAATTCGCTCGAGCGAGCCCGGTAACCCCGGTGCATCGAAGTACTGTACTGCAAAGGTCGTGTATCCGTGCGTCGCCAGCATCTCGCTCAACCGATGCGGTATCGAGGCCGACGCGCCGTGAAGTGTAAGGACACCCGGGTGCGGTCCCGGTGTCGGTGGTTCGTAGAGACACCCGACCAACCCGTTCGCTTCGACCGACCGCCGTGATATCTCGGGGTCGGTCAGTACTCGTGACTGTGAGATACGCGGTGTCGAAGGGCCGAAAAGTCCGGAACGGGCCTGAAGCGAGAGCGTGACCGAATTCTGCTCACCCATGAGGAAGTTCGGTGACGACCCAAAGAGGCTCTCGAAGGAGAGACGGTGAAGAACCATTGTGACCCCCGATTGCTTCGCGAGTCGCCGCCCCCGATTCGAACCGTACCAAGTCCGCTTCGGCGTGTTAGCCGTTAACTCCGCGTTCGAGAGCGTCGCAACTCCGTTTTCGTCGGGCCGAAGGGACCACGACCCCGTGTATTCGTGGCCCGCTGTATCGGTTGCTGTACATTCGACTGTCACCGAGGTTCGCGGTTCGAAACCACGTAATCGAATTCGTGGCGGATTTCCCACTCGTGAGCGACGTGGACAGCGAATCGACCCTTCGTTCCTACTCGAGGAGAACTCACCGAGGCAGCCAGCAGTAGAGGCCGTGACCGCGGCAAGACCAGATGCCAACAACGTACGTCGAGAGCGGTGTTCGAGCGCCATCCGAACTAGTTAGTAAACATATATATCCGGGTAACTTAAAATCTCGCATCCAGTACCGACAACGAACGACCGGGCGGACTTTGACCGCGGTGTTCCGTTCACACCGTCCGAAGAATGCTCTCTTCTACTAATTGAGCGCCGTTACGAGAGATAGAGCGAGCCGCCGATCGTGATTCCAACCGTGCCGACCCACATGAAGAACAGCGCTTTTACCGCCCTCATCCGCGTGACTCCACTCTGTTCCACGAGTGACGAGGAAAGCGCCCCTATCATGGCACCGAACAACAGTACGCAGAGGAGGGAACCCCCAACGAGAAAGAGGGAGAAAAGGAGGCCAGATGTAGACCGGGGCACCTCTGATTGACTCATTCTTGTTTACTCTCTCAACCGCGTACCGTAGTATTTACTGAATATTCTAGTTATAACATATCATACCTGTCCGTTCAGGCTCGTGAGAGCCGACGGAACCGAATACAAGCCGAATGCGCCGGTAGCAGTAATTGCGGAAGTGCAAAGAGAAAGCCCTGTGCTTTAGCGCGGGATGAATCCGACACTACCCTCCACGAACCACTGACAATAGCATGGCCTGGTATTCCAATAGATTCTTGAGACAACATACTCATTACAACTGTAATGGTTACGGTGACAGTTACCGCAAAGTTCTACAACCCATCCCTCTCACGCAAGAAAGAGTGGCAACGCGCTACTCGCCTCTACCGTGACACCAAACAATTCTGTATCGAAGGATGGGAGAACGGCGACTTCGGGAAGTCCGTGACCACAGCCAGCATTGGCAACGACCTCTACTCGGCCATCCAGAACCAAGCCATTCGAGAGGCAAAATCCGACCACAACAAGGACGGAGAGGTTCGCTACCGAGAAAGTCAGCCGTTCGCCGTCAACAACCAAAACTGGGAAATCGACTTGACGGAGAACGGTACGGTCGTCGTCGGCTTCCCGTGCGTCTTCCAATGGTGGTACACACCTATTGAAGTGTACGATGACATAGCCGACCCCATAGATCGTTTGGTTGAGGGTGATGCCAAGAAGACGCGACTTCAAGTGTACCGCCGTGGCGACGACTGGTACTGTACGTTCACCGCCGAGTACGACGCTGATACGTCGGGTGAGACACCCATCGGTGTCGATATTGGCGAACGGCACATCCTCGCGGTGACGGCCTACGGTGAGAGTGAGTCAATGCTGGTATCGGGTGGTGAAGCGAAGTACGTTCGGCGCAAATATCGTTCCCTACGCGATTTGCTTTCGGAAGCGGGTGCGCTTCGCGCACGTAACCGTGTGGGTGACAAAGAACAGCGTCGAATCAAAGACTTGAACCACAAACTCTCCCGTCGCCTCATCACGTTTACGGAGCAGTTCGAGAATCCCGTCATTCGGATGGAAAACCTTGAAGGTATCCGCGAGAACAGTTCGTGGTCGGGTGTCCACGCGTGGCACTTCCACCAACTCCAACAGTTCATTACGTATAAAGCCGAACGCGCTGGTATCCGCGTCGAGAAGGTTGACGCCTACCATACCAGCCAGCGGTGTTCGGCGTGTGGGTCGATGGGAACTCGTGATGGCGACCACTTTTCGTGTTCGGAGTGCGGTCGTGGACGACACGCCGACCTGAACGCTTCGGAAAATATTGCACAACGGGAGGGTGAACCATGCACGGGCTAACACTTCGGGTGAGGCGAACCGTGCTCCCTCGCTGGTTGAATAACCAGCCGTCGTTGACGCTCGCTGTATGCGGGGAGGAAGGCCCCATTGACAGGGCTGTACGCGCTGGAAAGCACACTGTTGGTCACAACTCGGTGGCTACCGCTGACGTTCCACGCGAAAGCGTACTTGAGAACCGAGGAAACGCGCAACCTGAATATCCCCTTTGGGGAATCCCCATCCCTTAGAGCGGGGAGGATGTCAAGCCCCCGAATGGTACGAGGCCAATGGCTACACTCGGAACGAAGTCCTCTATCGAGTCGCGGCCGACGCTCCCGACGAGGGCGATGGGTCCGACGGGGACGAATCGAGCGATGAGGATTCGAACGGTGAGAATTCGGACGAAGACGGGGCCCGCTGGGGACGAATCGGGCGACGAAAACTCGGACGGGGACGACTCGGATGGAGATGACTCGGACGGGGAAAACCAACGGGGAGACGACAAATCGGAGGACGACCGCTGTAAGTAGGTCCTCGTCACCTGCCTACGCTTCGCCAGGGAGTTCAGCAGCCACCTCGGAAATCGGGGATTTCCTCCATTAAAATCCTTTCTAAAGAGAAATATTAATGGTGCTACTCGATAGATTCGGAGATATGGTCCTCGAAATACTCTCCAAACCGCGATCGTTTTTCGACGAGCAAGTCGAAAATCCGAGCCTCCTGATTCCAACCGTTATCGTCCTGCTCGCGGCGCTCGTCGCCGCAGCGGGAACCGCTCCACGCGTGGAAGTATCCGGTCAGCTCATCACGAACGGGGTGCAATCCCAAGGGCAACAGATGAATCAATCCACCGCCGATGCCATCGGGACGTTTTCGAGCGTTTTCGGAATCGTCTTTGGATTCCTCGGCGTGATGATCGTCTGGGTCGTGTACAGCGTCGTTTTCTACGCAATCGCCCGCTTCGCGTTCGGTGGCGATGGCTCTCTGGGTGATACGTTCGCCTTCACTGGTTGGGGTTATATCCCGCTCCTCATCAGTCAAGTCATCAGCGCCATCGCCGCCTATTACGTCTACGCAGGCGCGACCCTGCCCGACAACAATCAAGCGGCACAAGCCGCATTCCAAGAACTCCAAAACGACCCGGCGCTCTTCATCGCGAGCATCGTCGGCATCGTGTTGCTGGCGTGGAGCGGTTGGATTTGGACGGCGGGAATGGAGAAACTGCACGGCCTCTCGCGCCGAAACGCCATCATCACCGTCGGAATTCCCGTCGGCATCGCCCTGATTCTGAATATCCTGAGCGTCGTCTAAAGAATACAGCGAGAGTTCCACCGACGCACCGCAGGATGCGCTCGTCATGTTCGCGCATTCTGGACAGTTTTCTTAGCTAAACATTCTTAAGCAATGTCTTCATTTATCCGAACGGAATGTCTGTTATCAGGCTCGACGATGTCACGAAACGATTCGGTTCCGTGACTGCCCTCCAAGACCTTGACCTGACCGTCCACGACGGCGAAATTTACGGCTTTCTGGGCCCGAACGGTTCCGGAAAATCGACGACCATCAACCTCCTGTTGGATTTCATCCGCCCGACGGGCGGGCAGGTGACGCTCTTCGATATGGATGCCCACGCCGAGTCACAGCGGATTCGCGAGCGCGTGGGCGTCCTGCCGGACGGATTCGACGTGTACGACCGCCTCACTGGCGTGCAACATCTCGAACTGACCATCGAGTCGAAACGGGCGGACGATGAGCCGATGGAAATCCTCGAACGCGTCGGCATCGCGGATGCCGCCGACCGTCGCGCGGGAAACTACTCGAAAGGCATGACCCAGCGGTTGGTACTCGGCATGGCGCTCGTCGGCCAACCGGACCTCATCGTTCTCGACGAACCGTCGACGGGATTGGACCCGAACGGAGCGCGCGAAATGCGCGAAATAATCCTCGAAGAGAATCGACGCGGCGCGACCGTCTTCTTCTCCAGCCACATTCTCGACCAAGTCGAGGCGGTGTGTGACCGGGTCAGTATTCTGTCCAACGGGTCGCTCGTGGCCGAGGATTCGATTCGCAACCTCAGACGAAAGATGAGCGCGACGACCGAGCTAACCCTCGTCGTCTCCGAAGTGACGCCCGAGGTACTCGCTGCGATCCGCAGCTGCGAGGGAATCGAGAAGGTGACGAACGAAGATACCCGGATTACGGTCGCTATCGCCGACGGATCGAAAGCGGAAGTCATCGACGCCGTCGAATCCACCGGCGTGAATCTACAGGACTTCTCGATACGCGAAGCCTCGCTCGAAGATCTCTTTGCCGCGTACACGGAAGGGGAGGCGATGACGGCATGAGCTGGCAGGTCATCGCGAAAAAGGAGGTTCGAGACGCGAGCCGTTCGCGGCGTTTGTTCGCGCTGATCGTCGCGTTCGTGCTCTTCTTCGCGGGGGTTTCGTTCGTGGTCATCAAAATCTCGAACTTCTTCCAGGGGAGCGACTCGGTACAGATTCCCGTCATCGTCTCCCTGACGACGCCGCTCGGAATCTTCCTGCCCGCCGTGGGAATCTTCTCCGGGTATCGTTCGATAGTGGGCGAACGCGAGTCGGGCAGCCTCAAACTGCTGCTCTCGTTGCCCCACACGCGAACGGACGTCGTGTTCGGGAAGTTCATCGGTCGAACGGCGATCGTTTCGCTCGCGACGGTGGTCGGGTTTCTCGTCGGTGGTGCCATTATCGTCGCGCTCGGCGCGACGCTGGCCGTGACCGACTATCTCGTCCTCGTCCTCCTGTCGCTCGTTCTGGGAGCGACGTTCGTCAGCGTCAGCGTCGGCGTCTCCGCCGGCCTGCGCTCGGAGAACCTGATCGTGTTGATCGGTTTCGGATTGGTCGTGTTGTTCACGCTCCTCTGGGGAGTGCTGACGGCCGTGTTGGGACTCATCCTACGGCGGTACGGTATCGGTTCGGCCGCGTTCCAAACCGATCTGCTCTCCTTCATCCGGGTGGTCAATCCACAGACGGCGTTCAAGCACGCGTTCTCGGCCGTCTCCGCGGCGAACACTGCCCCCGCTGCTGATGCGTTCTGGCAACAGGGCTGGTTCGGTTTCGTCATCCTCGCCCTTTGGATCGTTCTCCCGCTCGCGTTCGGGCGATGGCGGTTCGCCCGCGCGGAACTGACGTGAACCGGCCGCGGGGACTTCATTCGCCGGTCTATCCGTTACTCTCCGTTCGAAACGTACGCTCGGCGTAGCAACGAGACGCTGGTTACGAATTCCACGGAATCGAACGGGAATCCGGTCGGTGATTGTTGACATCCTCCCCGCCGTAAACGGCGAGGATTCCTTCGTGGGGCGTCGGGCTGTCCAACGCTACCCCGAAGGCAACTTCCTCTCCACACGTGGAGAGTACCGGGTTCGTGCGCTACACGTCGGCCCTCGAAACGAGGGTCAGGCGTATTCGCCCGTCCGAGGTGGACGCGTATCCGCTTGTGCCGTACCCAATACCGCCTGAACCGAGGCGTCCGAATATTGGGCAACCACCCACCTTTGAACAGTGGACGGACACAGGTCGTGCCATCGACCGAACTCTACCGACCCGCGTCAGCAGAGTGGACAACCGCGAACGGGGCAGGCTTTGGTATGCCGTCGCCCCCTCGTTTGCGCGGCCGTTGCCGACTGCCTCCAGTGACGGGTAGGGGTTCTGTGAGGACGGCGAACGAGTCCGAACCACGTACTCCCCGGCGGGTTTGCCACCGGCGGGCGTGGAACCGTCCGTATCGGCGGGAAGCGACCCCGGTGCTTCCGATTGATACTTTACGCGATTGGCTTGTCTCAAGGTACGACGCCAGCAATAGTGTAGTTTTCGGTCGCGTAAAGGGGTGTACGGCGCGTATTCCCGGCCTGAAGGGCGAGGATTTGCGCCTGTTTTTACGTAATAGGGGTCGGTAGACTGCTTATTTCCGATGGTGAGGACACGGTCTGCCCGGGAACGGAACGACGCATTGACACGGGACGCTAGAGTCCCCGTCAGTGCGTCCGCAGATCGGTTGCCCGATGGAGTTCGTATGCGGGGTATTCTGGGACATATCCATTTTGTACTATGACTGTAGTTAAATATATTTTTGAATATCGTTGAGGTGTGTCTGACGAACGCACAATGATAGATGGTGTAAGATGGTTATCCTTAAGAAATGTTTCCGAAGAGGACCGGTTTCTTCCAGAAATATCCGTTTTTCAGGCCATTGTGGGGAGATCTCCGTCTCTTTTGGATAGCTCTGTTATAGTGGACGAAACTCCAGTATGCGTGTGAAACGCATGCAATAGCGTGGGGAAGGACACGAACTTCGAGTCGTGATACGGTGAATCGAAGTTGTCCGACGAGCGCCTCCCAACCCGCTCTGATGGAGATCACGTTAGTTCCATTTTTGTACATATTGATATTATTAGAGCAAACGATAATTATATATCCCGTTCTGTGTACCTTCGGCCCATGACAGGTGGTACCGACAAACGGAGAGTAGCGATGAGGCGGCGGGGACGATACCGTCCGGTTGCAGACGCGGTATCGATGAACGAACCGGACGAAAGGTGCGCCGAGAGATCACCGAGTAAGCCGTCGAAGACGAAGCAAGGTGGTGAATCGCCATGGCAAGCGCACTCGAAATAGTTCTCGCGGTCCTGCCGCTGGCAGTCATCGCCTACCTCATGATCGGACGGTTTTGGCCCGCCACGCGTGCGATGCCGCTCGCGTGGCTTTCCGCCGTCGTCATCGGCTTCGTGAGTTGGGGAATGACGCCGACGTGGATCGTGGCCGCGACGATAAACGGCTTCGTCACCGCGGCGAACATTCTCTGGATCGTTTTCGGCGCGATCTTGCTGTTGTACACGCTGAAACAGACCGGTGCCTTCGAAACTATCAACGCCGGGTTCACCTCCATCAGCGAGGACCGACGCGTGCAGGTCGTCCTCCTCGTCTTCCTGATGGGATCGTTCATCGAGGCCGCCGCGGGATTCGGAACCCCGGCGGCCGTCGTCGGCCCGCTGTTGGTCGGTCTGGGCTTCCCCCCGCTCGCGGCTGTCGTCGTCGCGCTCACCGGGAATCTGATGGCCATCACCTTCGGTGCGGTGGGGACGCCGCTCATCATCGGGTTGCAGGACACGTTTGCAACGGCGAACGTAACGACGCCCGCGGGGACGACGGTACCCGAATGGGTCGCGCAAATCGGCATGTGGGCTGCGTCGTTTCATGTCATCGTCGGAATGCTGTTGCCCTTCATCGGCGTCGCCATGATGACGCGGTTCTTCGGCGAAGAGCGTTCCATCAAGCCCGCACTCGAAGTGCTGCCGCTCACCCTGTTCGCGTGGTTCACGTTCGCGGTTCCGTACTGGCTGACGGCGTACTTCGTCGGGCCGACGTTCCCCGGCCTCATCGGCGCGATGAGCGGGATGCTGTTCACGGTCGGCGCGCTGAAAGCCGGGTATTTCCATCCCGACGAGGAGTGGGACTTCGCCCCGCAGGAACTCTGGCCGGACCACTGGGTCGGCGACATCGAACCCGGCGAGACGTCTCAAGGCGACCGATCCGTCGCGGCAGACGGCGGCGTCGTGACGAGGCAGATGCCCCTTTGGAAGGCGTGGACGCCGTACGCACTGCTGGCGGCACTGCTGGTACTCACCCGCGTCTGGACTCCCCTCACCGACTTCCTGACCAGTACGCTCGTCCTCAAGTGGTCGAACATCCTCGGAACCGGCCTCGACAACGACTTCGCTCTCCTGTACCTACCGGGAGCGGTGTTCGTCGTCGTTCACCTCATCACCATTCCGCTGCACGGCATGAACGGACGCCAGATAAAGGATTCGTGGGTCGAAACGGCCGAAAACGTCACTCCCGCGGTCATCGCGCTATTGTTCGCGGTTGCGACCGTTCAAATCATGATTCAGTCGGGGAAGGCCGCCAATATCGACAGCATGCTGGTCATCCTTTCGGACGCGACGGCGAACTTCGCCGGTGGCGTCTATCCGTTCTTCGCGTCGCTTGTGGGCGCGTTCGGCGCGTTCCTTGCCGGATCGAACACGGTGAGCGACATCCTGTTCGGGACGTTCCAGTACAACGTCGCCGAGAACCTCGCCGTGTCGCGAACCATCCTCGTCGGCGCACAGGCCGTCGGCGGTGCGATCGGGAACCTCATCGCGGTTCACAACGTCGTCGCGGCGCTCGCAGTCGTCGGCCTCGTGGGACAGGAGGGACGCGTCATTCGACTCGAACTCCTCCCGCTGGCTTACTATGCGACCATGACTGGCATCCTGACGATGCTGTTCGTTTACGTCATCTTCCCCGGCGTTTTCTGACGCCGTCACACTTTTTTCGACCCGGACGCGTTTCACACGCCGTAATCGTTCCACAACCCGGTCATATTTCGAGCGATAACTACAAACGGATGTGCTGAATTACCACTGTTGGGTATCAATCGATGAATCTCGACGAATTTGTAACCCTGCACGCACCGAACGAAACGCAAAACACTTTCGAACTGGAGAGTTCGAAGATGCTCGACATCTCTGTGGACGGGAGCATCATGGCACGAGCGGGGTCGATGGTCGGCTACACCGGGGAGATCTCCTTCGAACAGAAATCGGCCGGTGGACTGACGGGAATGCTGAAACAGAAGGCCACCGGTGAAGGTGCGGTGATGATGAAGGCGACCGGAACCGGACATCTCTATCTGGCCGACCAAGGCAAGGAAGTCCAACTCCTCGAACTCGACGCCGACGACGAAATCAGCGTCAACGGAAACGACGTATTGGCGTTCGAGGACAGCATCACGTGGGACATCAAGATGATGAAGAGTATTGCCGGAGCGTCCTCGGGCGGTCTGTTCAACGTGTATCTCGAGGGACCGGGATATATCGCGATAACGACACACGGTGAACCCCTCGTCGTCCCGACGCCGGTCAACACCGACCCCAATGCGACCGTCGCATGGAGCAGCAACGTCTCGCCGAGTTCGAAGCGGGATTTGAACCTCAAGAGCTTTATCGGACGCACTTCCGGAGAGACGTACCAGCTTCAGTTCGCTGAGGAGGGAGGATTCGTCATCATCCAGCCGTACGAAGAAAGACAATCTCTAGAATAGTATCGCACAATCTTTCCTATCAAAGACAACGTGTTCTTTGTTTACGCTATAGCTTCGGTTGTGTTTCTAATCTTATCTGATGCAGTCTGTTCTCAAATAGATAGAGAATTGCACAAATTCGGACCTTTTGATCCAACTCCAGATGACTTACGCGGGGTATTGTGTGTCTATATTCATATAGATTATATGTTGGAATTGGGATGGCTATGTAATATAGAAATGCCAAATAGAATAAGAACCACAAGAAGGTTTGAAAAGTGTAAAGAAGTGGTTTACTCTAAGGAAGATCGAAGATATGCCACGAGACCAGATAGACCACCGATCGCTGTGAGCGTACCGAAACCAGGCTGACCATTGGACGAGGTCGTTTTGGTCGGACCTGTGGTACTCATCGTACTAGATACTGTCGTCCCGCTCGTTTCTGTTGTCTGAGCTATTTTTGTGGACGAGCTCGATTTGGTGCTGCCAGTGACCGTAGATCGAGTAGTTGAACCCGTGTCCGTCTTCGTTGAGGTCGTATTTGTATTGGTTGAGCTCGTCGTTGTTTTCTTTGTCGTGGTTTTGGTAGTGTTCGAGCCCACGTCTCTCCCCAGAACATGGAAGTTTCCGTACTCAGTGTACATCCAATCCGTAGTTGAGTTCATTGGATATGTTGACGTGTATATTTTTCCATTAGCAACAATTGGAGAATTAGCTGCGGGACCATACTCCTCAAAATTCCACCCGCCGAATTCGTGACGCCATTGCTGTTTGCCAGATGCAGCATCTAGCGCTAAAACGACTGCGTTACCTGTGTCAGTCCCGAAATCACTTCGCCCGCCAGCATAGAGAATACCATTGCCTACGGACAACGCTCCCGAGATTGTTGCATTTGCATCATATGACCAAGTCTCCTCCCCATTGCCCACATCGAGTGCGTAGATGGTTTTTCCGGTGTGGAATAGAACGTTATTATCCGCGATTGTAAGTCGAGGGTTCGCCCAATTGACTTCGGTTTCAGCTGAATATGACCAGTGAACTGACCCATCGTTACTGGATCGGGCTTTTATCACCACTTTAGAGTTACTAGTGTTCTTGACACCGAAAACTATCCCATTTGATACAGTTTGGAGCCTCTCTTTCTCACTGGATACATTCCATACCATGGACCCATCATCAGCATTCAACGCGATGCCATTTTCGTAGAAGAGGAGATCATCCGCAAAACAAGCCGGTCCACTGGCCACATCAGTCTGCCATATGACCTCACCAGTGTTCAAGTCATGCTCGCCGGCACGACCTGAACCGCTGGCAAACAGTCTACCATTTACGATTAACGGATTCGTAAGACCGGATGAATCCTCCTTATTCCATTTCTGTTCCCCGGTAGCGGCATCGAGAGCGAAAAAACCCGATGAATTAGAGGATTCCGATCCATTAGTGCCAAAATATAGTACCCCGTTTTCATATGTTGGAGTTTCTGGCGGAGATATTCCATCAAATCTCCATACTTCACTTTGTGTTTGTGGATCATACGCAGCCACATAGCCGCTACCAGTCGATGGCGTGTGTTGGGTTGTTACTGCTAAATACAACAACCCATCCGCGATAATTGGTTCGACTGTATGCATTCCCCCATTTAAATCGAACGACCATTCCGTCGCGATGTTCGTCGCTGGACCACTGTCAGAAGTTGCACCGGTGCGGCCTGCACCCCCTCGAAAAGTGGTCCACGGACCACCTGATTCTTCGGCATCCACTATTGTAAGGCTAAATCCAGACCCGATTCCAGCCGCTGTCCCAACGATACCGACATTCTTTATGAAACTCCGCCGGGTAGATTTACTCATATCAAAATATCCTAGATTATATGTAATAAGCTTTGTGATAAAGTTGATATTTTGAGAATTTATTAACTTACGGGAGAGTTCCCACTATTGTCAGATCTGGTGCTTGAACCACCCAATACAAAAAAGTTAGAATACAGTAGATATTCGTAGTCTAGCATCGAACCAGCAGGATATGTATTAGTGTATATCTTTCCGTTAGCCACGACAGGGGTTCCCGCTGCTGGTGGCTCCTCCGGTGAAGTTTCGAGTGATTCGGCATCGAGCAAGTGAACCCATTTAGTATCTCCCGAGGCGACTTCGATAGCGTAGATGATCGCTTTACCTACGCCTGGTTTAGATGGAAACATGTACCGACCGCCGATATACAGCGTTCCGTTAGCTACTGTTAGTCTACTGAAGAATTCACCGGCTAACCCTTTTGTCCATTGCGTCGATCCATTTTCAGGGTCTAAAGCTATCACGACATCTCCTTCGTTCGAATCGAAGAGAAGAAGAGAATCCTCAGTAGCTGCAACGCGCTTTTCTACTGCTGCCGTACTGTCGAGATCGTATGTCCAATCGAGGGATCCATCTGTCAAGAGTCGAGATTCGAGTGTTACCGTGTCATCGCTGCCATCGATATATTCTATCCTGAGATAATAAACTCGGTTGCTGGAAACAATGTGATTCGCATAAGTCGACCGATCATTATTCAATCTCCATCTTACCGATCCATCGGACGTGTTCAATGCCGTTCCATCACTAAAGAGGAGTATCCCATCTCCATAGCTTATAGCGCCATCACTCCCGTCTGTCAAAGTCCCGATTCCTTCTGTGCTCCATATCGTCTCCCCAGTTCGCCTATCAAGTGCATACGCACCGTTTTCGTTTGCCGTGAAGACACGTTCCTCTACAACGAGTGGTGAAATCCAACGGAGATCATCTGTTCGACTCCATTCGATACTGCCGTCGGTTAGATTGAGCGCATATAGTCCACCATTACTTGCTTCGGGGTTCTCCGGAACGTTGGTAGCGACATATAGTAACTCGTCATCCACTGTCGGGGTTTTCGGTGATGGAAGATCGGACTGTTTCCACTTCAGATTGCCTGTCTCATGATCATAGGCGCCGATGTACCCTTCACTTTCTCCGGCACTACTAGTTGTGGTGATAGGGAGGAACACCGTTTCATTAGCGATAATCGGTTCTTTATGCAACATACTACCGTCCAAATCCAACTTTCGATCCGTTGTTGCGTATGGTTCTGGGCCATCCCCGGAGATGGCACCAGTCCGATTTGGATTTGAACGAGCCGTTGTCCATGCGCTGCTAGCAACCGAATTTTCGGTATTAGTCTCTTCAGCGACAATATTGCCGCTTTCAAGCGATATTGCACTCAATGTGATACCGATAGTTTTTATAAATGACCGTCGATTATTCCTTTGATCTTGTAATTGAAGTTGGTTTCTCATTAATTGCATTATACAAAATAAACATACAATATATATCTTTTGGTTGTAGAAACAGGGCATTAAAATAGTAAATATTTTATATCGAGATGAATGAATTCTTCTTATCTCATGACAACACCCATTAACGAACTAGATAATGGCCAAAATACCAAACCAAGAACATATAAATATAACTATGCTGTTTCCGACATCACGATAAATACTCCGGTGGAAAATCGAGAACAAACGGATGCGGACGAAACGTGGAATTCACATCCGGAACGACAGACTTCTGACTTGCTAATGGGGGGCGAGTGAATGTCGATATATAACATTGTCGCTGAAGGTGCAGATAACGACGGTAACACTCCAATCGATGGCGTACTGGAGGACGTTGCCGAAGAGAATGCCACGATAATCTTCCCCTCGGGAACCTATAAACTCGATGAACTCGTCGTTCGATCCGGTGTAGACGATCTAAAACTCATTGCACCAAACGGTGCTCGCCTCGTTCCTGGCCAGTCGGGCGATAGTATCCGGTGGATCGATGTTTACTCACAGGGATTCGTCATGGATGGATTCGAACTGGACATGCGGAATACGCCAGTTCCCCCATTTGTGCGGATGAATTACGAATCCGGAGATTGGGAACTCAAACGGTTGGTTACTCGTGGAAAAGTGCGAGCTGCCACGGACTCTAATGTCAGGTCTAACGATTCGAGTGAAGCTCGAACCTATTTTAGACTCTCTGCAGCAGAGGGCACACGTGGGCTTTTACAAGATTGTTACTTCCATGAGGGGGCGTGTGAACCCGATGAAGCGAGTAATCGGAGGGCGATTCTAGTGGAGTCGGGAAAAGGTGAACTCGTATTTAACCGTTGTTGGTTCGAGCTATGGGCTGAAAACACGATGTATGCCAAGAAGCTTGAAGGTCCTATGAAGGTATACAACTGTTTTCAACGAAATACCCAAAATGGTATGCGATTAGGTGGTAACACTGAAGTCCGTAACTGTGTCTCAATCAAGGACGATAAACACCCGATTCAAGCGTGGTCTGGCGGAGCACTCCAGCGTGGAATAAACGCAGAGGGTTCGAACCCAACTGATTCATCGAGGGGTATCAGCAGTCATGAGGGGACTCTTACTATTGCTGACTGTGATTTCTATCACCGCTATCCCGAGTCCACTTGTGGGGGACCAATTACAGGACCGACACCGGTTGCACGAATCGACGTACAGAATGTCAGAATCAGCTACCAATCTCACAAGAGTCACGACGCGATCTATACATTGCCCGGCCGGATGAATAATGGAGAAATAGCAAACCTCGAATACCTTAGACTACGAAATATCCAAGTCGAGAACGATCATCCGTACACGTATGCAGTCTCCATTGATCAGACGCCAGATGAATGGGGGGAAATCTCTGGTGTCTTGGGTGGGTCTGGGAGGCAAACAGATTCATCCTACGTCCGGGACCGAGTTACCACGAATGGTGACCCAATACCCCCTAATACACAACCACCATTACTAGAACCACCTGAACTTGGTCAAGTACCACTCCAGTCTGCTCAACTCGTTAAAATTGATAATCAAAGAAACGATTCGGAGGCATCTTATTTGATTAGAGCAGGTAGCGATATTTTACCGGCGGGAGATGATAACGCAACAATCGCAATGGACTGGGGATCGGATAATTCACCAGTGAGACCACCAGATTCAAAAGTCGCATCTGGTGAAATCCCGCCAGGAGAAGTCTATACATTTTACGTTACTGGTGGCATCGTTTTCACCTCTGGCAGTGGATCCGCAAAGTGGAGTGTTGATAGAGTCCCCTTCAAACCAAATGGTGCACTTTCTACAAATAAAGTTGCTGTATACCAACCAGATAGTGAAACCTGGCATGAGGCGGATCTGGAATCGAAAACTCCAGGAATTACAGTTGGAAAGCCACTTTCCAGTGTAGGTTGGCAACCTGCTCACGTACGCTTGCGGAACACCACTGATAGCGAGTTTGCTTATAAACTTGAAGAGTGGAACTATCTTGATGGGGCACATAGTAAGGAATCATTTAGTACGATATCAATTCCTCCTGGAGAGTTTGAATTTGAAATTAACAGCGATTCTTCTTATCGGGTAAGAGCCGGGACTATATCAACTTCAGATGAATTCACAACAAAATCCCTGAATGGGTTCTTTGGTTCAAACACACCTGTAGTTTTGACACAGTGTCAGTCTATTAATGGTTCTGATCCGGTTGTAACGCGTCTCCGTGGTATCTCATCAGACGAATTTGAAGTGAAAGTACAGAAATCTGAGGCAAGCAGTAAACACCATGTTGAAGAAACTATAGGATATATTGCTCTTGAGCAAACTTCAGGTTACCTAAATGGAAAATTATTCGAAGTACAGAGAACAGCACAATCAGTTACTGATGACTGGTTCTACATTCCATTTGAGAAGTCATATTCAGATCCACAATTCATTGCAGATTTGCAAACCTACATCGGTTCTAACCCATCTAGTCTTCGTTATAGAAACCTTTCGAGTAATGGAGTAGAAGTCAAAGTAGAAGAAGCAAAGAGTGAAGATAGTGAGGTCGATCATACAACTGAAGTAGTTGGATACGCTGTTTTCGAGGGATCACCACTTATAACAGATACAATATCCTCTGAATTATCTAACGACGAAGAATGGAACCAATTTAAATCCAGTATAACTTCTGAATATATTATCATTGCTAAACCTCTCTCAGTTAATGGCTGGCAACCGGCGCATGTTCGTCTTCGAGAAACAGGTGATGGGTCTATACAATATCAAATTGAGGAGTGGGATTATCTTGATGGAAATCATAGCAGCGAAACATTCCACACATTGGCTACACAAGCAGGCGATCACGAGCTGTCTCTCTCGGATGGATCACCATATCTAGTGAAAGCAGGAACTGTCATGGCCTCAGATGAGCCCAATACGACTTCATTTGAGAACTACTTTTCTGGAACACGACCAATCGTTTTCGCACAAGCACAAACCCACCATGGCTCTCAAGCAAGTGTAACACGGCTATCTGACATTACAAGTGAGTATTTCACAGTTCGTGTTCAAGAAGAACAAGCACATGCTAACGGGGGACACGATCTAGAGGCAATCGGATATATTGCACTTGAAGAGAAAACTGGCGAATTAAATGGTAAACAGTTCGAAGTAAGTCGCACGGATGAAAGAATCACTGACAAGTGGTCTCGGATTGCCTTTGAGCAGAAGTATGATTCTCCCCAATTCATATCAGATATACAAACGTACAATGGTTCTAATACATGTGCTCTTCGATATCGAAATCTTTCTTCAACAGGGGTAGAAGTAAAAATAGAGGAAGAACAAAGTATAGACGATGAAATGGATCATGGTAAAGAATCAATTGGATTCGCTGTTTTCGAGAGCTGAGGATTTAATAGAATATGCTATAAATTGTAACATAATTAAAAACTAACCCACATTGGAGTATTTAGTATACTATCAGACATGTTTTAGAAATAATAGCTCTGGTTAGTTTAGGCTCTTTCTGGCAGGCGCTTAATTGTGCGAGGATGTGGTCGCTGAAAGTTATTGTAATGTAAAACTCTTAATTCACTGCTAGACGCTGGGACGAGTGCCTACTCACAACGTATAGAAGCGGTCAAACCATGGTTTAAGCGTGTGAAACCACTTTTCGAACAGGATCACTCAGTATAGTCAAGCCGATCGCGCAATCCAACTCGAAAGAAGAAAGCCAGATTCCCGTATCCAACAATGAGAAACATAGTGGCCGAGAGATCACGTTTCTCGGCCAATCTAGACAGAAGCATAGCCGCTGAACCAGTGCAATGCCAATCAAACGCTCCGATACCGATCAGTAACTTTGTTTCGGATCTATTGAATCATAGAGCCAAAACTACCTTTCATTAATCTTAATATCAGTTTTGCCGACTACAACTCACGTCAGCGATGCCATCACCAGATCACGACGCGTTTTGGTTGGCAACGAGATCTTTGCTCTTGTGAACGACGGTAAGGCAGAGACGTTTTAAGATACTTGATGGACCTATTGAAAGATCGTTTGATGCGAACGTTTCATGTCGAGAACCACGAAGATCACCTGTGTTTCTCTAAGTAAACAACCGGTCGCGCGGAGTCGTATAACGAACACTCTGACAGGCATCCTCAGAAATCTCCGATTTCTGGCGTACAAATGAGACGCATTTCGACTCGTTAACGCTACCATCCGCTCACGCTACCAATATTCAAACCCAGCCGTTTCTAAACTATCACTGAATAGGTTTGCGAGTAACATTAACTACTACCTTATCGACCTGCTCATCCTTATATAGACAGAGAAGGAAATAAATACTTCCTTAGATTAATATGAATCAAAATAGAAATTAGACCTCCAACCCATTGGTTGGTTATTTTAAATAAAGAAAGGAAGGATACTCTTTTTATGAGATGGTTCTAAACTCACTTTAGCCAACGCTGAATGACCCCTATGAATCTGCAAGACAATCAGAGCGCTTCATCTCACTCGGCTTTGAACCCATTCACGAGTGAGTTTCGTCCGTTTGCCCTCGTTCAGCTCCTGTTGATTCCACTCCTTTTCGCAGGTGTCCTTTTAGGAGCACAGAACTCACCGGAGTGGTTTGGTTCGTTCCACCTCGACCTCCTCTTCCTCTATGTCACACCGCTGTTGTTACTCGTACACACCTACTATCGAACCGATAGAGGACTGTGGATACACGTCGCACAGACGTCTTTGCTGATACTCTTGACGTTCGTTCTCCTCAGACAGCACAACCTGTACATCCCGAGCGATGGACGCACCTTGCACGTCGTCTTCGTCTTCCTCCTGTACGCGATCTACCCTCTCATCGGGTACGACATCGTGGAGTTCCTTCGGAGCCGAGCGATATACGTCGGTGCGTACGTCGTCCTGTTAGCGGTGTACTTCTTTCACGTCAACTCGATGAGCGCCGGGTCAACGAAAGCGTCGTTCGTCGTTTATATGGCGCTACTGTTCGGGATCAATCTCTTTATTATTCCGAGATACGTCTCGAGGAACGTCTTCCTGTGGGGGGTGTCGCTCGCTGCCGGGTTCATGGTCATGCTCGGACTGCCCGTCTACATCATCGGATCCTACGACATCTGGTGGCTCCACCCCCAACTCTTTGACAATCCTGCCACCCTCCCAGTTCCCGGGATGGAGCTTCACTATCTACAGTCCGTACTTTCGAATCCGAATATTCTCGGCGTCCTTACCTTCGCAGGCGCGTTCGGAGCACTCGTTCTGGCTACCGAAAATCTCATCCGGCGACGGTTCCTCATGGTGCCGATTGCGTCCGCGCTGTTCTTCCTCAACGGGCTTGGCATGTTTCTTTCGTACGCTCGTGCATCGTGGTTAGCGATGGGATTGGCCACTATCGTGTACGTCGGATACGTACTGTTCGATAATCGGAGCGTCCCGTTCACGGTGATTCCGCTCGCGCTCGCGTCAGCTCTCTTCCTCGGCAGTGTCCTTTTGGCGGTCGGACCGATAGACGCCAGCGGTCGGTCGCCGCTCTGGTTGGCGGGGATTCAAGCGATCAAACATGCACCGTCCTCGCTCGGTTACGGAGTCGTCAACACGCACGCTGTGATCGAGCCGTTTATCACCGAACCCTACTTACGCGGCCGCTCACCCCACAATTCATACGTTCAGATATTCCTGCAAGTCGGTATCGTCGGTGGATTGGCGTATCTCGTGATCGTTCTCGGGAGCATCGTCGAAGGGGTCATTCGAAGGAACACCGTTGACGTTCCCATGCTCGGGTTCGCCTTCGCATTCGCGGTCCACCAGACGTTCGACGTCTATACGCTGTTCAACAACGCAGTTGCATCGATACTTGCGACACTGGTGTTCGGTTACCTCATCTGTGGATACGAGCGAGCGGATTGAACATACCCTCGTGCCCGAGTTCGATGTGACGGTCAAATCAGCGTAAAAATCGCCGCCCAGATGAAGAGAGAGGTGACGGTCGCAACGAGAAACGCGGTCCAGAAGTCGGAGAAGTCGGGAACGTCGGGGATAGTCGGGCCGGCGATCGCCATGTCTGCTCGTCATTTGTTCTCCACGGGTTAATTACTGTCGGTTTATATATACAGTCATTAAATAGACACACATCCCTTCGAGACCCCCATTGTGGTCAGCAGACGTACTCTACGGATGGGGTGTGCCATCTCCAACCGTGACTTCATACGAATATTGATGTTTCTGAGCTCGCATTCGCGTTCGTCGAATCCCTTTCTCAAGAGGGATATCGAGTAGAACATATCCATCCGGATATAAAATCATCCACGCGAATCGGAAACCGAATCGCCTTTGCCCCTCGCCCGAAACACCCATCCATGGTCGACGAGTCCCTTCTAGTCGCGTTCGTTGCGGGTATCCTCCAAGGTATCTTCGAGTGGCTTCCGATCTCCAGCGAAGGCAATCTCACCCTGTTCCTTCGCGCGATGGGCCACCAACCCGAAGCGGCGCTGCGCTTTTCTCTGTTCCTCCACGCCGGAACCGCCATCGCCGCGGCGGTGTACTATCGCGGCGAACTCGAAGGCGTTCTCGGGTCGCTCCGAGGGTGGCGTCCCGATTCGGCGTTTCAGGACCGACAGGCCGAACTGTCGTTTCTCGTCGTCGCGACGCTCGCGTCGGGTATCGTCGGAATTCTCGCGTACAAAACGCTCGATGCGGTCGTGTCCGAACTGGCCGGTGGTGGGTTCGTCGCGCTCATCGGCGTGCTGCTGATCGGAACGGGAATCCTGCTCCGCTCGGCCGACCGGTTCGAGTTGGGGAACCGGGAGACGCCCACGCTGACGGATGCAGTTCTCGTGGGGGGAATGCAGGGACTCGCCATCCTTCCGGGTGTCTCGCGGTCTGGAACGACCGCTGGAACCCTTCTGTTCCGTGGATACGACGGCGCTGACGCGTTTCGGCTGTCGTTTCTGCTCAGCATTCCCGCGGCCGCGGGGGCAGGCGTGTTGGTGGTCCTCGAAACAGGCGGTCTTCCCGCCGTTTCCCCCACAGTTGCGCTCGTCGCGCTTGCGACCAGCGCCATCATCGGCTACGTCACCATCGACGCCCTGTTGCGGGTCGTCGAACGCGTCTCGTTCTGGGCGGTCTGTGTTGGAATAGGAACCCTGGCGATCGCCGGCGGCGTTTTCCTGCTCGTTGTGTGACTCGCTCGTCCGTCGCGGGTAGTCGTGGTTCGTTCCCCCATCCTCAAAACTCGTTCCTCTCGTCCTCAAAAGCCGATGAATGCGTAACCGATTCCGAACGTCCCGAGGAGGATACCGGTCGCAATCATGGCTTCGTCTTTCGTCATCTCTCTCGACTTCGAGTTATGGTCCATCAATAATACATTCTTTTATACGAAAACTGAGAGATTCTAACACAAGTCCGAACACGCTTCTCGACTCGTGGTTGCCCACCGATATCCCGACGGCCACGTACCGAACCACCGCTCTCGGTAGATGGCTACTCCCCTCGTTCCCTTCGTACCTTCCCCGAGCGGGTTACAGGAGAAACGCCACTGATTGGGTGATTCCCAGCCACAGCACGACCGAGAGCACGAATGCGACGAGGTATCCTTTCCAGAACGTATTCATCCGTTCGAACTCCCTCGTTCGTGCCGTCGGACGGTGCAACCTGTCCAGAGCGCCTGGCAGGCGTGATATTCTCTCCCGTCCATACGAGAATCCCGACTGCACGTCCCATTGTAATGTGGACGCTACTTTCCGTAGGGAGAGGATACCGTTCGTTAAGCATTGGTCTACTCCCGGTTAAAGACCGCATCTGTGGAACTGTAATTTCCCATCTCACGACACAGTTGACACACCAATTTCATAATTATACAGTTATATTGAATCATTTTAGTATTCTATATGTTTATTTCGGTCAATGTAGGGCGTAGCATTTATGAGATTGCAAAAATACTTAATCAAGTAGTGCTCTCCACATTCCGTTATCGTTTCACGAGTGTTATCGGAACTATTTCACTCGTCGTACTTTCGGTCCTCGTCGCGAACGACCCGTCGGTCCAATCGTTCGTTACGACGGGCGTTCCGGTACTCGAACAGCTTCATTCGACGGTTCTTCCCGTGGCGAAGCTCGGAATCGCGGGTCTCATCACCGTCTTCGTTGTGACTGTATGTCTCATCCCCATGTTCAAACCGCGCCCTCGTCGAGTATTGGACACGCTCTCTGTCACTGAAAAGCGCCTGTTTATCGCCGTTTTAGGTCTCGCCACACTCGGCTACGCGGACTATTCGTACCGTCTCCCTCGTTCGACGCTCATCATCATCACCGCACTGCTCGGAATCAGCCTTCCGGTGCTGTTCGTCGCGATTCGCCGACAACCGACCGATACCAACGCACCTGCCATCGTGGTCGGTGACGACGTACGCTATGTCGCCGACGTTCTCAAAGCCATCAACACGCCCGTGTTGGGCTACGTCTCTCCACCGAGCGGAAACGAGATTGACGAGCGCGAGTTGGAACGCGTCGTCACGGACGGTGGGATGGAACAACCGCTCCCGGGTATCGAACGGCTCGGCGGCCTCTCCCGTTTCGAAAACGTCCTCATCGAGAACGGCGTCGACACCGCCATCTTGGCCTTCTCGACGACGGACCGGGCGGAGTTCTTCGGCGCGCTCGATACGTGTCACAAACACGGTGTGACCGCGAAAGCCCCGAGTCGGCACATCGATAGCGTTCTCACGAAGACGGAAGCGACGGAGGACGACGAACTCGTCGAAATCGCACTCGAACCGTGGGACTGGCAGGACTACGTGTTCAAACGGGTATTCGACGTGTTGTTCGCCTCGGCCAGTCTCCTCGCGTTCGCACCGCTTCTCGGCGTCATCGCACTGGCGGTCAAACTCGACAGCCCCGGTCCCGTTTTCTACAGTCAGGCCCGGACCGCGGAGTTCGGCGGCACGTTTCAGGTGTACAAGTTCCGGAGCATGGTCACCGACGCGGAGGCCGAAACCGGAGCCAAAGTCAGCGAGGAGGACAAGGGTGAGGTCGACCCGCGGGTCACGCGTGTCGGCAAAATCCTCCGACGGACCCATCTGGACGAAATCCCGCAGCTCTGGTCCATTCTTACCGGCGATATGAGCGTCGTCGGACCTCGACCCGAACGACCGGAACTGGATTCCGACATCGAAACCGGCGTTGTCGAGTGGCGAAAACGGTGGTTCATCAAGCCCGGCTTGACCGGACTCGCACAGATCAGCGACGCAACCGGCCACGAACCTGCCAAGAAGCTTCGATACGACGTCGAATACATCCGCCGACAGTCGTTCTGGTTCGACGTTCAAATCGTGACGCGCCAACTCTGGCAGGTGGTCGGGGATGTCGACGACCTCGTCCGCGGCGAAGAAGAGCAATAATCGAGCGACGCTCGTTCAGACCGCGCTGATTTTGTACACGAATTCGGAGGAACTCCGTCCGGTCGGACAGCGGTGCGGCCTTTATCGCCGCCGGAACGGTCGCCTCCGGGTTGGATTCGGAATAGCCGTCGTTACCGTCGTCGCCGTTCTTTCGGACGTACATCGTGACGGGTTCCGTAACCGAGAGATGGGAAGTACGTACGACATCAGCGGACACGGTTTCCACGTCCAATCCTGAACGGGATGGCGTTTCGTTTCCGTTCGTCGTTCGGGTCGCCGTCGTGGTAGTGACACCCGCCTGTGTTCCCTTCGCCTTCGGTTTCGAACCGCCCAACCAGTTACCGAGGAGCGCTCCGGACCCGAGTAACCCCACTCCTCCGAGCACGTTCCGTCGGACTATATCGACTCCCTCCGCGTGCATTCGATCCAGTTCGTCCCGAATGATCTCCCGTATCGCTCGTATTTGATCGACCGGCTCTCCGATTTCTCCGCGATTTCCGCATTCGTCCGGGGATCGTCCATTATATTTGATATCCTGAATATCGGTTAAAACTTCTTCATTGTCGACACTACAATATCCTTATAGTTTTCGATGTGATAAACCCGAACGCAGATCCCAGGAAAAATTCCACACTATTCTTCATCCCGAATTTACTATACAAGAAAGTTCGACTCTTTCCGTTTCGAGACGGGTCGACCCGTATTTTTTCCGAAGATTCGTGAGACGTTCTGCAACAGTTGATTTTTATCCCTTCCGCACACACGAATCCATAGAGACAAATGGAACTACTATCGATTGCGGCGTTGGTGGTCTTCTGGGCGAGCTCGCTCGGAATCCTACAGACGTATCTCCTCTATCCGGCGCTGCTCCGCCTGTTCACGAGCGACCGCTCCCCCGTACAATCCCCCTCCGAGTGGCCCTCCACGACGCTCGTCATCGCGGCGTACAACGAGGAGGACGTCATCGAGGAGAAGATTGAAAACAGCCTCGAACTAGACTACCCCGACGACGAGTTCGATATCGTCGTCTTCTCCGATGCATCGTCGGACGCGACCGACGAACTCGTGAAACGGTACGCCGACGACGGCGTCGAACTGATGCGAATCGAGGGCCGCGTCGGGAAAACCGAGTGCCAAAACCAAGTCACGTCGAGGCTCGATTCGGACCTCATCGTCTATTCGGACGCGAACAGCATGTACGAACCCGACGCGATCAAAAAGCTGGTCGCCGGGTTCTCCGACGGCGTGGGCTGTGTCGTCGGCGAACTCCGCTACGCTGACGACAGCGACGTCGAAGGGGAATCGCTGTACTGGCGTTACGAGCAGGCGATCAAAAAGCTCGAAGCCCGGTTCCACTCCCTCGTGACCGGAAACGGTTCCATCTACGCCGTTCGTCGCTCCTCGTACGTCCCGCTCTCCCCGAGTTCCATTAGCGACTTCGCCGAACCGCTCGCCATCGTCAGCAACGGCGAGCGAATCGATTACGCCGACGACGCCGTCGCGTGGGAACGAACCGGCGAATCGGTCGAATCCGAGATGTCCCGACGGGTCCGAATCGTGACTCGCTGTTGGAACACGGTCACGGAGTTCACGGAACTCCTCAACCCGCTTCGATACCCCCGGTTCGCCTTCCAGTTCATCTCGCACAAGATACTCCGCTGGTTGTCCCCGCTCCTCCTCGGAACCGCGTTCCTCGCGAACGCCGTCCTTGTGTTCCTCGACGTCAACCCGATTTACACGCTTTCGTTCGCCGTACAGGTCCTCTTTTACTTCTCGGCCGTCTTGGGATGGGTCTCGGAGCGGTACGATGTGGGAATACCCGGACCGGTACACGTCACCTACTACTTCCTCGTCTCCAACGTCGGAATGGTCCTCGGACTGTGGAAGTTTCTGAAGGGGCAAAACATCGTCACGTGGGAAACGGCGGATAGAACGGGATAGGCACATACCGACCGCGATTCGCTCCGTTCTTTTCCGTTCGTCTTTCCTCCGTTCGTCTTTCCTCCGTTCGTCTTTCCTCCGTTCGTCTTTCCTCCGTTCGTCTTTCCTCCGTTCGTCTTTCCGTCCACCCGTCGTTCACTTGTAGCCCAACGCCTGTAGCCTGTCTTCGACCATATCTTCGTCGAGCGAGGATTCGTCCTCTTCCTCCGGCGGGTCCGAAGTGACGTCCCGTCTGGTTTCGCCCTCGACGACGAACCACGGCACCTTGACGAGTTCGGGAGCGCGGAGACCACGCGGATGCCCGTACGCCCGTACCGGAATCGGGGACAGCCTATCTCCCAGCAGGTTCCCGTGGTCGGCACTGACCACGGTCTTCCCCGGAATCTCGTCGATGAGTTTCTGCACGTGCGGGAACACCAATCGGAGGTTCTCCTCGTAGGCCGCTTTCACCTCGGCGGGTGTATCCTCGGAGATATCGTACTGGAGTTCGTTCCAGATGGACCGATCGCCACGGAGATTCGAGTCGTCGTTCGGCGCGAATCCTCGGTGGTTCATACTTCTCCCTTTCTCACCGATGAACGGGTAGTGGGGTTGCATGAAGTGGACGATGAAACGCTTGTTCGGATACTGCTCGTAGGCGTCCAATGCCGCATCGATCACCGTTTCGGGGAGGACGGTCTGAAGGTCGTCGTCCCACTCAGTGAGGAGGTTGATGACGGAGTGGAACACGCCGTCCTCCAACTCCGTGACGTACGGGTTCGCGGTCACGTACACCGTGTCGTGGAGTTCCTCGCCGGAGAAGTTTCCTTGGATGAACTCCGAACTCTGACTCCCTCTCGACCGTCGAAACTCCAATTTCCCGTCCAAAACGTTGTTCTCCGCGAAGGTGTCGTACCGCGTTCCGTCGAGTATGACGAGCGTATCCCAATCCTCGTTCATGACGTCGACGCCGACATCGCCTCCCGCTTTTTGGTGGATCTTCGTATTGACCTCTATCCCGAGTTTCCTGCACTCTCCCACGGCCATTCGCGGATTTTGGAGGAGCTTTTTCACGTTAGACGCGTTATATCGGCCGAAATCTACCATTAAATAGGGGTTGGGAATACGGGAATATAGATGTAGGGGGAACTGGAATCGTTCGATATTCGTCGTCAGTGGGTCAGTTCATCGTACAGTTCCAGGAGATTGGATTTCTCCGCTTCCCAGCAATACTCGTCGATGACCGTTCGATGCCCCACGTCACCCATCTCGCTTCTCCTCTCCTCGTCCCGAAGGAGGTCCACGACGGCATCCACGTCCGACTCCCGAAGGGATTCCGAGACGAAGATGCTGTACTCCGAATCCAAATAGCGCTCCGTCGACCCGCTTTTCGTCGCGACGACCGGCAGTTCCGCGTACATGTACTCGAACATCTTCGTGGGGACGTTCCGCTCGAATCGGTCGGTATCGACCAGTACGAGGCCGAAGTCGGATTGGTGCAGGTAAGCGAACATGTCCTCGTAATCGACGTAGCCGAGGAGTTCGACGGCGGATTCGAGGTCGTGACGCCCTATGTACGACTTGGCGTTCCGCTCCACGTCGTCGTTCTGGAACGGGCCGATAAGTCGGAGGGAGACGTCGATATCCCGCTGTCGCAGTTTGTGCGTCAGTTCCAACATCCGCTGGAGGCCCCGTTCGCTGTCGAGACCGCCGACGTAGGAGAGGATGTATTCCGCATCGCTCTCCCCGCTCATCTCCCTAAATTCGATGTTTTCGAGGCGGGGGAAGTTCCGGACCGTGACGACCGAATCGTGACCGTGGTTCGCGAACCCCTTCGCGGTCGGCAGGTCGGCGGTTACGATGCTGTCAATCGCTCGCGACAACAGCGATTGGACCCGTGGAAACCCTCGCGCGAGAACGGGCTTGATTCCATCGGGTATCCATTCCCGGACTCGAATCGCGTCGGCGTAATTCTCGTGGACGTCGTAGACGACCTTCGAATCCGTTCGGAGGCTCAGCAGGATTCCGACCGTGAGAAGTTCCGGGTCGTGGAAGTGATAGACGTCGGCGTCGGCCTCTATCGCCATCTGATATATCTTCACGAGATGGGACCACCGTTCGGCTCGGGAGTTCGCAGCACCGAGCGTCGTTATTCGGATTCCATCCTTCGTTACGTCTTCGTCGTGGTGACAGAGTAGTTCCACCTCGTACCCGGCATCGACGAGCGTCCGGGCCTGTTTGTGAAAAATGCGGGTGTCGAAGGGCGTATGAACCGTTGTGAGGATACAGACGGAGGTCACAGTCCAATACGGTTCCGAACGGACGATATATCTTTTGTCCACTAACACGCTCTAAACTATGTTGAACGTAGGTTACACTAATCGATCGCTTCGACGAGCACCTTGTCGTTCTCGAAGCCGAGCAGGTACACGACGACGCCGAAGACGCCGAGCGCTATCGCGCCGATACCGACGGTTCCGAGGTAACTCTCGATTCCGACGAGACGACCGCCGACCAACACGATGGTACTCATGAGAATGGCGATGATTCCCTTCCAGAATCGTCGGGAGTACGGTTGAATTCCGAGGAGGTACCGAACCTCCAGAAGGCGAAGGATGTTGAGCGTCGCGATGGAGCTACTCGTCGCGGCGGCCGCGCCGACGATACCGAACTCGCGAATAAGGACGAAGTTCAGGCAGACGTTCATCGCACAGACGGCCACGGAGTTGATCATCTGAATTTTTTCGTATCCGGACATGATGAGAAGGTAGCCGGACGGTCCGACCATGGCCGCCGTCGTCTGTCCGAACGCCAGGAGCATCAATGCGAGGCGGGCCGACTCCGTCGACGTTCCGAATATCCGGAGTACCGGTCCGGCGTAAATCGCGAGGAAGAGTAACCCTAACACGGTGAAAAAGGAGACCCACTTCGTGACAACCGTGTACACCATTTCCAACCGGTCTTTCTTACCGTTGTGATACAGGTCAGCGGCGAGCGACGGGAAAATCGAACTCGCGGCCTGCAGGACGACCAATAGCAACATCGACGTTTGATACGCCGCCTGATACCAACCGACCCGCGTGGGGGAAACGAAGAACCCTAACATCAAAATGTCCGTCCATGAGACGAGGTACTGCGTGACGAGCGCGACGGTGAGGGGCATGGAGACGAGGAATATCTCTTTGAATTCGAACTGGGGACGCACGTCGAGGGAGATGACGCCTCGTCGCAAGAGGAAGAAAACCGCGAGACAAACGCCGACACCTAACGAGACGACGTAGCCCAGAATAGTTAGTCGGAGGTCGTTGAGTACGAACGCGCCAACCACTACGAGGGCGAAGGCAACGGTCGATTGGCCGATATCGCGGGTGTAAACGAAGTATTTGGTCTCCTTGAGGCCTTTCGTCGCATTGCTCGCGACCATCATCGTCGAAAACAGCGGTATTCCCACGATGAAAAGCCGTATCGCCGACCCGAACTCGTTGCCCGTGAAGGCGGTGATACTCCCTCGATTGAGATACAGAAGCAGCGAGAGACACGACCCGATGAGAAGGGGGGTTATCAACCCGAGGAGCGCCGTTCCGCTCACCTTGGACGGTTCCTCGTCGTTCAGAAATATGGGGAGGAATTTCTGTACCGCCGTATCTAGACCGAGGCGAGCGGGAATGCTCGCGGCCTTCATGACGACCATTCCGAACGCGAACAGTCCCAACGCGTCCGTTCCCAACCCTTGTGCGATGACGACGTTTATCGCATATCGGAGCCCTCGACCGATTATCCCGCCGACGAAGGCGATGGAGGCGAATTTAGCGATATTGTTCTTCATGTATCGACCAACAATTCCGTGATATTATCGTCAATCAAGCTTCCTAAACTCCATCGATAGTGGTCCGTCTCGTCGGGTTCGCGTGCCGATAGTTCGGTCAATAGTTGAGGTCATTTCGATTTTTCAGCCGAGCGAGCGACGCTGGTCGATAGCAGTAGGCCGTCAGCCCGAGCATCGTGAAGAGATAGCGGTTGTCGGGGATATCGGACGTCACGAACGCGTTGAATCCCATGAACAGGATGAGGGCGACGAGTAGTATCCGATACGGATCGCGATGGAGCGGCCGTTTCGGAGCGAGTATCAAGTAAACGGTGCATCCGAGTAGCGACCCGAACAACAACAGACCGAAGAGTCCGAATTCGACCAGAATTTCCAAGACGATGTTGTGCGGGTAGTACTTCACGTCGCCCATACCGTACAGAATCGGCCAACTTCCGATACCGTGACCGAAAGCCGGCGCGGAAAGCCACATCGGTATCGACGCCAGATAGTAGTCTATCCGTCCTTCCACGGACCCCGTGCTTTTGCCGGAGAGTGTCGTTACGATGCGCTGGATTGTGTTCGGGAGTTCGTCGAGATAGAACAGAATGGCGAAGACGATGGCACCCACCAGTACGACCGCACCGATCTTCTTTACCAGATCCGTTCGGGCCAACTCCCGCGGGGACTTCGACAGGTCGAAATACCCAATCCCAAGCCAAAGGCCCGCACCGGTGGAGGCGAGAAGCGGACCACGCGCTCCGTTCACGAGGAGAATAAACCCGAACAGGCCACTGAGAGCGATGCCGACCCACCGCTGCATCTTCGACGACGCTTCGTAGAGCGTGTACGCCACTGCGATCAGGAACGCGATTCCGATGACCCTCCCGACGAGGAGATACGTGGCATCGAACGGCCTGAGTTGGCTCTCGCCCGCCACCACGACAAACTGGAAGATGGATATCGCCGAGATAGCGACGGAAAAGACCACGATGGCGGTCAAAAAGCGTCGCAGTCGTCTTCGCGATTTCGAGATGATGAGGGCCGGAGCACCCAGCGACCAAAACGTAACGGTGGCGAGTTCTAACGATTTGGACGTCGCATACTCGGAACTCGGGGTCCAGAGGTTGCTTAACAGTGCATAGCAGATAAACGAGCCCATCAAGACGGTCAGAACCACTCCACTTCTCGGTGGCCGTTCGGTCTTTGTTAGCAAGACATACCCACCGACGACGGCCGAGATCACCGCCAAAATCGCCGTCAGATTCCCGGGAATTTCATCGAGAATGGGGGCCTGTTTATAAAGTCCAACGAAAAGGAAGAGAGTGAACAACGCTTCGAAGGAGAACAGATTCTGTTTCAAATTTTTCAAATCAATCCGACCATCGTCCACAGGTTTATAAGAATTCATGCGTGGAGGAACTTTCTCGAACTGTCTTCATCTACAAGCAACGAACACCGGTAATAAAAGCTTGTGGGCTTACGACCGTTCCAGTTATTAACAATTTAAGACCAATATACAAATATACGGCCAGAAATCGTGCCAAACAGTGTCAAAAATAAACCTTCATTGACAATGTGGGTTCCGAACGGGATTCCAACTAATCCCCGGATTCACCACGTCAACCCTTCGTAGGTGAGGCCGTCACGGCGCTCGACGATTCGACGGCCATCCACGACGACCGGGTCGGTCATCGACTCGAACTCGTCGTCCAGCGCGGCGAACTCGTCCCAATCCGTCACGACGAGCGTTCCGTCCGCGTCGTCGAGTGCCGCTGTTGCGGACTCGGCGTACTCGATGTCGGGGAAGTGCTCGCGCATGTTTTCGGTCGCGACGGGGTCGTAGGCCACGACGGTCGCACCCCGGTTTTGTAACTCGTCGATGATCGGAATCGCACGGGAGTTGCGGACGTCGTCGGTTCCCGGCTTGAACGCGAGTCCGAGCACCGCGATACGCTTGCCCTGAAGGGGGACGTGGACTTCGAGCAGTTCGAGCAACCGCTTCGGTTGTTTTTCGTTCACTTCGATAGCGGCTTCGACGAGCGACGGTTCGTATCCCTTCTCGTGTGCGGCGGCGACCAAGGCGGCCGTGTCCTTCGGGAAACAGCTTCCGCCCCATCCGACGCCGCTGCGGAGGAACCGCTCGCCAATACGGTCATCGAGACCGATGGCGTCCATGACCTCGTAGGCGTCCACATCGTACTCCTTGCAGATGTTCCCGAGTTCGTTGACGAGGCTGACCTTCGTCGCGAGGAACGCGTTGTTCGCGTACTTTATCATCTCCGCCTCGCGGATGCCGGTCTCGACGACCGCGGGGCCCGACGACTCGACGAGGGGTTCGAAGACCGCCGACAGGCGTTCGTTCGCACGCTCGTTCTCCGTTCCCAAAACCACCTTGTCCGGACCGAGGAAATCCTCGACCGCGCTCCCTTCGCGGAGGAACTCGGGGTTCATCGCCACGTCGAAGTCCTCTCCGCGGGTCTTGTTCGACGCGTCCTCGATGATGGACCCGAGGACGTCCTCGGTCGTTCCGGGAACGACCGTGCTCTTGACGACGACGAGGTGATAGCCGTCTTTCGAAGCAAGGGCCTCACCGAGTGAACGGGCACCCGCCTCGATGATCGACGTGTCGATGCTCCCGTCCGGTCGGGAGGGAGTCGGAAGGGCGAGGAACGTCGCGTCTGTATCGCGAACTGCATCGTAGTCCGTCGTCGCTGTGAGTCGGGTCCCGCCGTGTTCGGCGACGAGGTCGTCCAATCCGGGTTCGTGGATGGGAGCCCGGCCGTCGTTGAGCCGTTCGACGATGTCCTCATCGATATCGATGTTGGTGACCGAGTGTCCGAGGTCGGCGAAACAGGCGGCGACGGTCGTCCCCACGTAGCCACTCCCAACGATGCTAAGTTCCATTAGAAACGGTACTAATCCCCGCTCCCTTGAAGGTTCTCATATGAACGGGTCTAAAAGTATTTATGCCTCGCGTTCACGTTTAAAAGTATGAAAGCTGTAGTTCTGGCAGCTGGCAAAGGTACCCGCCTCCGACCCCTCACCGACGACAAGCCCAAGGGCTTGGTCGAAGTGAACGGGAAACCCATCGTCACCCACTGTTTCGAGCGACTGGCCGAGCTCGGTGCCGAGGAGTTCATCGTCGTCGTCGGCTATCGAAAGGAAGACATCATCAGCTACTACGACGACGAGTTCGATGGGATTCCGATCACCTACACCCATCAGCGGGAACAGAACGGACTCGCACACGCGTTGTTGACCGTCGAGGAACACATCGACGACGACTTCATGCTCATCCTCGGCGACAACATCTTCGAAGCGAACCTCGAAGACGTGGTCCGTCGCCAACAGGAGGATCGAGCGGATGCAGCGTTCCTCACCGAAGAAGTTCCGTACGAGGATGCTAGTCGGTTCGGTGTCTGTGATACAAACGATTACGGCGAGATAACGGACGTCGTCGAGAAACCGGAAGACCCACCATCGAACCTCGTGATGACCGGGTTCTACACGTTTTCCCCCGCGATTTTCCACGCCTGCCATCTCGTTCAGCCGTCGAACCGCGGCGAGTACGAGATCAGCGAGGCCATCGACCTCCTCATCAGAAGCGGTCGCACCATCGACGCGATCCGCATGGATGGATGGCGCATCGACGTCGGCTATCCCGAGGACCGCGACGAGGCGGAGGAGCGACTTCAAGACGAAGAAGTGGCCAGTCCCTCCGCATAAGGCCGTTTCGTCGTCGCGTCTGCGAGGAGACCTCGGCCGGTGGCGTCGACCGCTGACCGATTTTCTCGGTCTATTCTACAGTAGAAACGGATTTAATAGAGGACGCTTCATTCAAAGATGAATGGTTCAAACACCTGTCTCCAAAACGGTTCTCGTCACCGGCGGTGCGGGATTCGTCGGCAGCCATCTCGTCGATGCGCTCGTCCGGGAGAACGACGTTCGAATCCTCGACGACTTCAGCACCGGAAAGCGCTCCAACGTAAACGACGACGCGACGGTTATCGAGGGGGATATCTGCGATTCCGAGACCCTCCGCCGCGCAACCGAGAACGTCGACCTGATATTCCACGAAGCGGGTGTCGTCAGCGTTCAGGAATCAGTCGAGGAACCGATGCGCGCGAACGAAGTGAACCTCGACGCGACGCTGGCGTTGCTCGAACGAGCGCGTGACCTCGACGCCCGCGTCGTCTTGGCATCGAGTTGCGCGATATACGGACAACCGACCGACGTTCCGATTTCGGAGGACGAGCCGTTTTCGCCGTCGTCCCCGTACGGCCTGCAGAAATCGGCGCTCGACCACTATGCTCGCCTCTACGAGGAACTGTACGGATTGGAGACCGTCGCCCTGCGGTACTTCAACATCTACGGTCCGCGACAGTCGAGCGGCGATTACAGCGGCGTCATCAGCATCTTCAAACGCCAAGCGACGAACGGGGAACCAATAACCGTGGACGGCGACGGCAAGCAGACGCGTGATTTCGTCCACATTAACGATGTGGTAAGGGCTAATCTCCTTGCCGCGACTACCGATCACGTCGGGGAGGCATACAACATCGGCACCGGAGTAAGCGTAACAATACAGGAGCTCGCTGAGACAATCCACGACATTTCAGCATCCTCTTCTGAAATTGTTCATTTGGATCCCCGTCCAGGAGACATCACAAAGAGCAAAGCAGACATCGCTAAAGCAACCGAAAAGTTGGGATATGAACCAACGATCCCGATAAATGAGGGTCTCTCTTCATTTCTATAAGCTTCAAATCCATTCAAGTAGGACGACTCAAAAAATTGTAGTAAATAGGTTAATGGCAAATATATCGCATAAAACTAAATCTAAATTTCGGCAGCCATGGAAAGGGAACATGCTATTCTCCCTGACTCCTTTGTGAATTATCCGATGTTCTACGCTCTGTTTCGACCCGTCTATTGTGGACCCAACCGAGCTGTAAAGAAATAGCGGGCGTTTTTTTTTTACTGTTCCTCAATAAACCGCGAAACGAAACGAAACGCTATGTCCATTCTGATACCCGCAATTACAGTAATATTCTGGACCAGCATTTTCGGAATCGTATACACGTATCTCCTCTATCCCTTACTGCTCGTTCTATTCCGAAATCGTCGTACTAATATCCAAGAACCCACGCAATGACCCTCGACCACCCTCGTCATCGCCGCTTATAATGAGGAAGATGTCATCAAAGTAAATATCGAAAACAGTCTTCAACTGGACTACCCCGACAAGCTGTTAGATATCATTGTTTTTTCTGATGCCTCATCAGACCGAACGGACGAGATAGTCCGATCTTATTTGGATGCAAGCGTTCGTCTAATGAGAATTGGGGGAAGGGTGGGAAAGACAGAACGGCAAAATCAGGTCGTTTCAATTGTCGATACTGACTTCATCGTCTTCTCAGATGCGAACAGCATGTACGAACCGGATGCGATACAGAAATTGATCGCACAATTTTCGGACGATGTTGGATGCGTCGTCGGTGAGCTTCGATATCGGGACGATAGTGATATTGAAGGAGAATCCTTCTACTGGAAGTTCGAACAGTTCATTAAAAAGCTTGAGTCAAGATTCAATTCCTTAGTCACCGGAAACGGATCAATCTACACTACTCGAACAAACTCATATGTTCCCCTCCCGAGGGATGTGATTAGTAACTTCGCTGAACCGTTAGCTATCGTTCAGAGTGGGAAACTAGTAAAATATGCTCCTGATGCAGTCACGTGGGAGAATACGGGTGATTCCGTCGATTCTGAACTCTCACGCCGTATTCGAATCGTAATCCGTTCAAGGAATACGGTTGCGGAACATCGAGGACTTTTAAACCCAATTCACTATCCAACGTTTTCCTTCCAACTGTTTTCACATAAAGTCCTCCGATGGCTTTCCCCGTTTACTCATTGGTGCACTCACCTCAAATGTTTTCCTGGTCGCTCTCTCCCCGCCACATATTGGGTTGTGCTACTAGCGATTCAATGTGGCTGTTACTTCTTATCCAATTGGGATGGACTGTTAACCGAATAAACCTCTCCGTGCCGAGCATTGTCCATATCCCCTGTCACTTTCTATCAGCCAACTACGGTATGCTAATAGGACTCTGGAATTTTCTCCGGGATCGAAACTTCGTAACGTGGGAAACAGCAAGCAGGGATATGGACTAATCCAGATTATCTCGAATTCGCGGCCTGAAGAACCGAATCTATTACGATATAACTATAGAATTATGTCAATAAATATGTACAGAATCCTTTAAGCGTTGGATTTATGCTTGCTTCACCAAGTATGTAGCGTATGCGAATAAATGGACGCAACATTGCCGGGAGAACTCACGGCAAGACTTTCATGTGGCATACTACACGCCCGAAGTGTTCCATCAACTTAGTCCGTTCCTGTTCACGTCTGAAGGGAGGTGACGTTCTGTGACATTGGAGCAGAATTTCGGCTCGAACACCACCATTGGCGTTCAGTATGCCGAAGAAAGCGATAAGCCATCGATCGACAAGCGAGCAACCGTTCGGTCGGGAACTATAATATATAATGATGTTGTGATCGGAACAGATCTCACGACTGGCCATAGTGCGCTGATTAGGGAAGAAACGACGATTGGGGACGACGTCGTCATAGGAACAAACACCGTCATCGACGGCCAGACCACCATTGGGTCGAATGTAAGCATGCAAACGAACGTGTATGTTCCGACAAACACTACCATCGGCGACCGGGTATTTCTCGGCCCAAACGCAGTTTTGACGAACGATTCATACCCTATTCGCCAAGACGACGACCTCGAAGGACCGACCCTCGAAGATGATGTATCGGTAGGTGCTAACGCTACGATCCTTCCCGGGATTACGGTTGGCGAGGGGGCGTTCGTTGCCGCCGGTGCAGTCGTGACCGAGGACGTTCCAGCGAGAACGCTCGCGGTTGGTACTCCCGCTGATCATCGTGACCTCCCGCCGGAACTCGAGGGGGGGAACGATCTATGATTTCAATTGCGAACCCTCAGATGGGCCCCGAAGAGAAGGATGGCGTCTTAGACATTCTAGATAGTGGAATGCTCGCAGATGGTCCCGAAGTCCGTGCGTTCGAAGATGAGTTCTCAGCATATTGCGATGCCAAACATGGTATCGCAACTTCGAACGGTACGACCGCTCTCCATACGATGTTCGAAGCGTTCGGCATCGGGGACGGCGACCACGTCGTCACTTCGCCGTTCTCCTTTGTGGCCAGTGCGAACGCGATTCGACTAACCGGGGCGGAACCCGTGTTTGCCGACATCGATGCTGAAACGTACACTCTCGACCCGAAAGCGGTCGAAGAGACGGTTCGAGAACAAGATATCGATGCCATTCTCGCGGTTCACCTTTATGGATTACCGGCAGCAATGGAACAACTTCGGGAGATTGCTAACGAATACCACATCCCACTGTTGGAAGACGCTGCGCAAGCACACGGTGCCGAGTACCAGGGAAGCAAGGTTGGATCCATAGGCGACGCCGCCTGCTTCTCATTCTATCCAACCAAGAACATGACAACCGGAGAAGGTGGGATGATCACGACCGACCGGGTAGATATCGCTGACCATGCGTCAAGCTTTATCAATCACGGTAGGACCACCGACGGCGGTTATGAACACGTTCGTCTCGGACACAATTTCCGAATGACGAGTATTGCAGCAGCCATCGGCCGGGTTCAGCTCGAAAAACTTCCCCAATATATCGACGCACGACGATCAAACGCTGCAGCACTTGATAAGGAGCTGTGTGAGGCGTCTGTTTTGACACCGACCGAACCCGACAACGCTCGGCATGTTTATCACCAATATACCATCCGAACCGACGACCGTGAAGGGCTGTCGGAATATCTACAAAGTAATGATGTCGGGACGGGAGTTTATTATCCGGTTCCCATACACAAACAAGCAGCGTATGATGGTTATGGCTGTTCGGCAGCGATCACAGAGCGCGTTTCCGATAAAGTACTCTCGCTGCCCGTACATCCCGAACTCTCAGATAGCGATATCGAAACAATAACGAATACGATTTTAGATTATGAGGAAAACAAATGACAACGAATATTGACGCAGCCGTCGGCGTTATTGGCGTCGGGAATATGGGTCGGCATCACGCACGAGTTTATCGTGAACTTCCCAACACGGAACTCGTTGGCGTGTATGATGTTGATACGGAACAAGCAGAGAGCGTTGCCGAGAAGTGTGGAACCATCGTCCGGGAGTTGGACGAGCTTCTGGATACCGCCGATGTCGTCTCTATTGCTGTTCCAACGGAGTACCACCACGAGATGGCGACAAAATGCATACAACGTGGTGTACACACCCTCATTGAGAAGCCCTTTGTTTTGAGCCGTGGGGAGGGTGAAGAACTCATTGAGATGGCCGAAGAAAACGACGTAACCATCCAGGTCGGACACATTGAACGCTTCAACCCTGCGGTTGTTGCCCTTCGAAATATCATCCCCGATCTCGATATCATCAGCGTTACTGCAAGAAGACTCGGTCCCCCCCTCGATCGGCAAATGCCCGACAGTGTTGTGAAAGATCTGATGATTCACGACCTCGATATCCTATTCTGGCTAATAAATGAACAGATCACTTCGATGGCGGCATTCGGTGGTAAACATGAATATGCGACAGTGGACTTCCAGTTCGAAGACGGGTCTATCGGTAGTTTGACTGCTAGTCGGGTCACACAACAGAAAGTTCGAGAACTCGAAATCACGGCACAGCAATGTCAGGTCGTGATTGACTATATCGACCAAACCGTGGAAATCTATCGACATTCGCTCCCTGAGTACATTGAGTCGGACGGAGAAATTCGATATCGACACGAAAGTATTGTTGAACGACCCATGGTCGAGAATACAGAGCCACTAAAAAACGAGATCACGTCATTCCTCAGTTCGGTTCGAACAGGGGACGAGCCAGTCGTAACTGCTGAAGACGGCCTTCAAGCACTGGAATACGTATTCGATATTGAGCAACGAATTGCCGACAGAAACGATCGGAAAAAAGAGATAAAATGACTTCCGAACAAATCCTCCAACACATCTATGGCACCAACGCGAGCAACGAACAACGACGAGATGCATTAACGAGCGGGCAGATCCCCGTCGCGGTGTACGGTCTCGGCAAAATGGGCCTCCCGCTTGCAGCGGTATATGCTGACGTGACCGGAAATGTAACGGGGGCCGACATTAACCCAAACGTCGTTTCTGCGGTCGAGCGTGGAGATTGTCACATCTCAGGCGAACCCGGCCTCCCCGAGCTAGTTTCCGACCTCTCAGAACGTGACGCATTACGTGCCGTCGAGGACCCACGTAGCGCCGCGACGGATTCATCCATTCACGTTATCATCGTTCCCACACTCATCAACGATGATAAAAGCCCTGATCTGTCCGTTCTTCGTGCGGTTAGTGAAGATATCTCACTCGGCCTCTCAGCGGGCGATCTAATTATAGTTGAGTCGACTGTCCCGCCGAAAACTTGCCGAGAAACCATTCTTCAGATATTAGAAGAGGGTAGCGGGCTTGAACTCGGGGAATTCGGTCTCGCGTTTTGCCCCGAACGGACATCGAGCGGACGTGCTCTACAGGATATCCGAGGTGCTTATCCAAAAGTCGTCGGCGGCGCAGATGCAACGAGTACAGACTCGGCACGACTCATTTATGAGGAGATCAATAGCGAGGGAGTACTGACGGTTTCGGACATAACAGTCGCCGAGGCAGTCAAAGTCTTCGAGGGACTTTACCGCGATGTCAACATTGCACTGGCGAACGAATTGGCGCTGTTCGCCGACGAGTTGGGAATTGATGTGAATGAAGCAATTGAGACGGCGAATACCCAACCGTTCTGTGATATCCACACGCCGGGCCCAGGCGTCGGTGGTCACTGCATTCCGTACTATCCCTATTTCCTAATCAAGTCATTTGAGACTGATGCGCCACTCCTTAAAACTGCAAGACAGATTAATGATGGGATGCCCGAATTTACGGTCGCCAAACTCCATCAAGAGTTCGAAGCCGAAGGGCGTGATCTTGAAGGATCGACAGTCCTCGTCTTGGGTCTCACCTACCGTCCTGGTATCGATGAAATCCGAGCAACGCCCGCCAAACCCATCGTCGAAATGCTCACCGATCTCGGTGTAAACGTTAGAACCGTGGATCCTGTCCTCAGTGACTTTGGTCCGTTCGACGGCGTCCCGACGCCAATGGACGAGATGTATTCTTGTGATCCCGATGCGGCAGTATTGGTGACAGATCACAAAGAATTCTCTACGATCGATTGGACACGCTTCGATCCACTTGTCGTCATAGATGGACGACAGGCTCTTCATCTCGATGATACACCACACCGGGTATATACGATTGGGGATGGGTACTGATTAAATTCGTCATCGCTTGTTTAACTACAGCCTAGTACGAACAATTCCGTTTAAACTTACTTTCTCCTACCACAATCGGCAACTTTCGAACTATCGCGCAACGACAACGAAAGTAATTACCGCTGGAAGTCCCTCAGTTTCTTACGATGGCTAAAGTAGTTCATCTGTCTACCGTCCATACAACGTTCGACGCTCGTATTTTCCACAAGGAGTGCAAAACCCTCCGTAATGCCGGCCATGAAGTCATTCTCTATTGTCATCATCCCTCCTTTACAACTGTGGACGGCATTCGAATAAAGTCGCTTGGAACGCCGTCATCACGTCCTGAACGATGGAAGAATATTCCCTCGGCCGCTCAACGGGCTGCTCGAGAAAATGGCGATGTTTATCACTTTCACGACCCAGAGCTGATTCCGGCAGCCATCTACCTATCCCAAACAACTACCGGAAAAGTCGTTTTCGACGTTCACGAAAACTATCCGAACAAGATCGAACGTCGGGAATGGATCCCGAATATCGTGAAACCGGCTCTCAGGCGAAGTTTTCCCTATATCCAAACCACCGCTGCGAACCAATTCGATGGACTCATCGGCGCAACGGAGTGGGTAACCGACCAGTTTTCTCATCCTCTCGCTGCCACTGTCCACAACTACCCAATCGTTGATGAAATCGAACTGCCGGAGTCACCACGACAATCAGAGCATGAGTATCAATTAGCCTACGTCGGATCACTGAACACGAATCGTGGAATGGTACGTATGGTCAAGCTGACTCGTGATCTCGTAAATAAGGGCTTAGACGTTGGTCTATGGCTCGTCGGTCCGATTGACGGCGCCGCTGCGAAGCGGCAAGCAGACAAGATCATTTCGGAAAACAACCTGGAGAATCGCGTCACGTTCTTTGGCGAAGTCAACTACCTCGATATCTTCGAGTACCTCTGCGGCGCCGATGCAGGCTTAGCGCTGACACAACCCGAAGATTGTGTCGGTGCGATACCCAGCAAGCTCTTTGATTATATGTATGCGAACCTACCGATAATCGCGTCGTCAATGCCAATGACAAACCAATACCTTCCTGATGAATGTGGAATTACGGTCCCATTCCACGACATCAGTCGCATCGGTCGCGACGTTGAGGACTTCTTAACCTCCGGTCGCTACACCAAACTCGCCGGCAATGGTCAACGACACATTCACAATGAGTTCTCCTGGAAACAAGAACAAAAAACGCTTCTTTCCCTCTACGATAGCTTGCTATCCAACTGAGGACTGCCCGGATAGGTAGTTCAAGCGCTTATGAACGACTTCTAGCGAGTGAAACGGATGCAATCGCAAGTCCAAAGAACACCCATAAGATCCTCATTCTTATCACATTGCTAGGACCAATACCACCGATCGTGAATGACAGGAGCGATGCGAATAGCATTATTATTAACGGATTCCCTGTATTTAGATACTCAAAAAAGAGGTCGTCCAGTATTCGTCCATACGCTAAAAGGAACAATATAGTTCCCGGGATACCGACTGTCCCGAGGGCCCACGTCAACCAACTGTGTGGACTTCCAATGCCACCGGTAGAGATGGATAGACTTCGGACTGCCGGAGTAAAGTTTCCGACTCCGGCACCGAATATCGTTTGGAATGCAAGTTTGAGTCCTCCTTTGATTAGTTGCCACCGTGCCCACAGAGACGGGGAACTGGACTGACCGATCGGGTTCCCAATTCCAAGTACTAATAGGACAACCATTGTCGCGCCTAGAAAAGCTAGGAATGTAAATGCGCCATAGATATGATGTCGGTAATGTCGAATATAAGGTCTCACATAATACAACGAAATACAGATGAATACCACCACGAAAACGGCGACCATCGCCGCTCTTGAACCGTTTTCGGAAATGATTGCCAGAAGTGCCACAAAAATAAACAAATTGAATATTCTGTATTTCTCACTGTTGTTTGGGAAAAGGGCATTTACTAAAGGAATGGATGAAAACATAGTCAGAAAAAATCCATAATCATTTCTGTTATAGTACCACGCCGACATTTTGTCCTGATAATACCACGCTCGCTCGTTCACTCGACTCACGGCTAAATGGTGTTGGGTGAAATGTTCCCATCCAGCGATACCGATCGACAGTAATGCAACGAAAGAGAGCAATGTGAAATACTTTTCGAGTGTTCGTTCGTCATTGACCGTTACAATGATAGAGCCCATGACTAAGAGAGCAAGCGAGAGAATGAAAAGTTCCGACACTGCTGCCAACTTATCGTCGGCCCAGACGAAACTGACGACAAGGTAACTATACAATATCACGAGATACATACCCGCCCTCGATAACCGTATCGAGGCAATTTTTTTGAAAATCAGTCCATACGCCAGGACCGGAATGTAGATGAACATAGCGAACAACCTAAAGAAAAACAAATAGTACGAAGCAATGGATATCCCTGGAAGAGCAGGACCCATTAGAGCACTCGCTAGTAATACGAAAGAGAGATATTGAAACATTTGACCAGTAACTACCCTATTCATAGTGGTTGATATTCCAAATTGGTTAATTTTCATGTAAAATACCTTCTTAATGTTTGAAAAATATTCTTGTAATGCACACGATTCTACTTAATCCTTCTTCATAGTATAAGTTGGGGATTTCCGCTCGATTGCAGTCTATATGAGGAAAACTCTAAATGACCCTATGTCTATGGTTTTCATAGACACCGACGTACCTGGAAGTGTTATTAATATGAAATTAATAGACGAAAACGGGATGTTATTTGGCCGAATAAACATTATCGACCTTTTCGTATTAGTAGTTGTTTTCGTCGCGACGGTCACTGGAGCGGCATTTGTATTTGACGTCAATCTCATCCAAGCCGTTACTACGAGTGTTTCCCCAAACGATTCAAATGGAGCGGTTGCAACGACAACGGCGACAACGACTAATACTACGTCAAAAAACAAAACGGCACCCGATCTAGGCTCGGAGAATGACTCCAGCCGAAACGTAACTATAAGCTTTCGAGCTAGAGAGTTACAACCATATGTTGTTGAAGAGATACCGTCTGGGACAATAAACGAAAGCAGTGTACTGCAGGTCCGTAATAAGACGATCACACCAACCACTGTTTATGTCCCCAATCGAAACGGAGAACTCGTTGGGCGAGAGCATCCGACGCTGAAGACGGTAACGATGAACATCACGATTCGTGCAACGAAACAGGGTACGGAAGTTCTGTACCATGAAACATCAATCGAAATCGGACAAACAATCGAAATAGATCTCGGGAAAGTTTCCCTCACAGGAAATGTCGTCGCCATCCAAGAAAATGAAACTGCATAACACAATCGTGAACTCTTCCGCGTACAAAGTTCTTTGCGATCACCGTCGGTCACTTCGCCGATGGTATACCCGATCTCACTCTGCCTACGTTCTCGATTCAGCCAATCGGACTATTGGAAATGCGTTATATTTCTCATTTACACGACAGTACTCGAATACAATTAGCGAACTTTTGTGGTCAGTTGACGGTTCAGTAGTGGAAATAATTCCCTATGAAGCAAGAGCAATCAGGACATTAAATTCGCTTTTGGACCATTTCTCTCGCCACTCGAAACGCATACTGTTTCCTTCATCCTATACTATCGATACAGATCCTATATCTCGGCCTGCTATGGACGTGATTACTCGTCTACTCGCTTATGGATTATTTCAGAGCGCAGTTCGAATCTTGGATGCAGCTCTCAGGCCAACCAATAAAATAGAAAAGGACAATCAAATCGACGAGCGATGAGCAAACACGGTCGAAGCGCTACTTCTAGCTTTCTCAATTGCCTAATCAACCACCTTGTTCTAAGACGGGAAAGAGCGATCGTAAAATTGATACGGAAGACGAGACGGATAGACTTTAGTTATGCTTTTACCTTGGTGAAATACAATGTGGATGATTGTACCTAATTCTCTTTGAGTCCATCGCAGGATCTGAATTAACCATCAGTAATTATCTATGCAAAACCCTCCCAAATACATATTGTTCCCCCCGTCTCCGAAACAACAGGAAATCCTATAATACGATGAGTGAACTTCGCAAATCCATAAGCGCGATTCTTTCTGGTCGAATGGTAGTTAGATTATCTGGCGTTATTTTTACACCGATATTAGTGAGGATCCTCACGAAGTCGCAATTCGGCACTTACGGAGTCATACTTTCCTTATTTACCGTTGTCACGATCGTCGCTCAGGTCGGCCTACCCAGTGCAATTCGAAAGCATGTAGCTGGATTTACCGGACAAAATTCGAAGCAGTCGATATTGCTTCTCGGAGGAGCGGGACTGGCGCTTCTATACGGCCTCGGTGTGGGGATTATTGTCCTCTTCATCATGAATCTCCCCTGGGTACACTCCCAGGGATACGGGAAGTATCTGATAGTGTTAGCTGTCGCTGTAACCCTTCGAAACCTATTCGACTCGTTTCGTGCAGGTTTCTACGGACGGCAACAGGAAGCTGTCGCAGAAAAGCTCGATATCGCTCGACGGATGGTATATATCGTCTCAGCGCTTGGATTGTCCGTTCTTGGTTTCGGAGTGTTAGGCGTGTTCATTGGCTACACGTTAGCGTATTTCGTCATGATTCCAGCAGTCGTCTACTTAGTACACAAGGAGTTCGAACTTACCTCGCTAACTGAACAAACCGGGTTGAGTGAACTCAGCGGGCAGCTGATACGCTACGGTGCCCTCCAAGCTGTCGGCGGGATCGCTGCATTGATGTTATATAAAACTGATATTCTTCTCATCAATTATTTTCGGTCGTCTACTGAAACAGCAGCGTATCAAGCAGCCCTGTTCCCAGCCGAACTCATCTGGTTCGTTCCAGCAGCGATCCAAGGTGCAATGCTTCAAAATGTCGCCCGACACTGGTCGAGTCGAGATATAGACGCCATCAATGCAGATCTTGATTCGAGCATGAAATACGCCGTCCTTTCCTTGATTCTGTTCGGCGTAGGACTATTGGGGTTATCCAAAGAGTTTCTCACGGTTTACTTCGGTCCTGAATACTCAACAAGTGTCCTCCCACTTCAGATATTGATCATCGGTACATTCTTTTACGGTGTCAACCGCGTTATCGTTCCGGTGCTTCAGGCGACCGGGCGATTACGATACAATGAAACTGTTACTGTATCCGCTCTCGCACTGAACGTCATTTTAAACGTGCTCCTCATTCCACGATTTGGCATTACGGGTGCGGCGATCGGAACGGGGGTTTCGTACACGTCAGTAGTCGTTGGGTCGCTCATTATTCTCCACACTACTGAATTTCGATTACTTCAACGTGAAACAGCAATACAACTGGGAGCAACGTTATTAATCTTCGCCGTCCCATACTTGACCCTGACAACTTGGATCAATCTTTCCCCACTTATTTCGCTGATCGTCATTCCTCCGATCGGAGCAGTATTGTTTTCATCCGCCTGTTTGGTTACAGGGGTTGTCGATATAGAGTTCGTCAAAAACCGAGCATATAAGTTAGTCTCACTCGGTTCTACCTGATACTCTTTGATACACTGCTTCGGTTTGACGAGCGTTTTCTGCCCACGTATATTTCTTCTTCACAGTCGAACGCGCTTGTTCGCCTATATCTTCGCAAAGAGAGGATGACGTTGCTAATTGATCAAGAATGTCGCTCAGCGTCCTCTTCCCTGTTTTTTCATCAAGCAAATAACCCGACACCCCATCCTCAATAAAGTCTTCCGGCCCCTCACCTGACCGAGCAATCGTCGGGAGCGAACATGCCATTGCTTCGATGTACGCGACACCAAAGGCTTCATCGTAGCTTGGGAGGCAAAAAATGTCAGATTCCCACAACAAGGCAAAAACGTCTTGTTGATCTTCGACGTATCCCGCAAATTGAGTTCGATCACGAACTCCTTTTTGCTCGGCATACCTTTCTAGACTCTCCCTTTCCGGACCGTCTCCGATAATCAAATAGTGGACATCCGTCCGATTCAATTCAGCAAGTGCATCAATCACTGTTCGGTGGCCCTTCCTTGGGATGAGATACCCGAGTGTTGTTAGTACGGTCTTGTCATCCGGGAGTTCTATATCTGTGGATCGGTCTTTTGTGGAGTCGATCTGGTCGAGCGGAACTCCGTTAGGAATGATCGTCGAATCGAAATCAAAATAACGCTTACCTTGCTTTTCCAAGACAGAGCTATTGATCGTAATCGAATCGGAGCGATCTAGAACCTGTTGAATGAGGGAACGACACCCCCACACATCTTTTGTTTGGTAGAAATCCGCACCGTGAATTGTTGTAACGAGAGGGATATCGAGATCTTCTGCGACCGAGATAGCTCCGTATCCGTCCGGTATTGCAACATGCGCATGGACGACATCAATAGACTGTGTCTCCGACATTTGGGCGATATCTTCTTGCAACTTCTGGCGATATAATCGTGCATTGATTGGTTGCGACCGTGATTTCGGCAATCCAATGTAATGTGGTGACCGGACACGTACCCCCTCGTACGACCACTGGGAGGGCATGTCTCTATAATTCTGCCATTTATTAGGGAGGAATGGTAACGGGGGGACATACGGTCTTGGCGAAACAACAGTTACCTGGTTTCCCCTCTTGATCAACTCCGTTACCTGGTGATGAACGAAGACACCCCGTGACTCATCTACCGGCGACGGATAAAGGTGGGAAATTACTAAGATGTTCATGCACGATCCTTGGCAGCGCTTCGTTTATCGGTTGTGATTTTCGAGAGGGAGAAAGAAAATTATTCTCTCAGATATTTCCAACGTACAAAGATGCTATAAAGACCAACCTATTACAATATAAAAATTGCAACTACATAACATCTTGATCTCCTTATAAAGCCTATGAGGCGGTTACATATATTTTTATTATAGTGTATTCCAAAATCAGGCATGTGACCGATACACCGAATGTCGTTTTTATTTCGATTGATAGTCTTCGTGCAGATGCATGTTCATTTCTTGAAGGCGATATCCCGACAACACCGAACTTGGATGCATTGTCGGACGAATCAGCGACCTTCCGAAGTGCAATTAGTCCAACGATTTGGACCCAACCTTCACACGCGTCCATATTCACCGGACTCTACCCGCATGAACATCAGCTACGGGGCAGTGACGAAGTGCTTGGAGACCATCCGACGCTCGCAGAAATCCTTCGATCGGAAGGTTGGACGACGACTGCGTACGGGTACAATGGTTGGACACGAACGAAAGGTGTCAGCCGTGGCTTCGAATATCATCGTACTCCTCATCCACGTGAAAGCTACCCGGGAATCCGAAAGCGGTTGTTCCAAGCGAAACGACTCGGAGACCGTCTCACGTATGATCGTGAGACCAGAGACGAAACGACCATACAACGGGCAGCAGATCAGATCAAATCCGCCGATGGCCCCTTCTTTACGTTCGCACATTTGATGGGGACGCATCACGCCTATCTTCCGCGTTCACCGTACTACGAGGAATTCACCGATCGTTCACGCATCGAACTATTCTGGAATCAAATTGAACAACGTCGGCTGTTTGGTAAACGCCCGGAAGTATATGCGGGAGATTTCTGGCCCAGCCAACGAACAATTGAGACGATGAAAGAACAGTATCACGGATGTATCCGTCAGGCAGACAAGCTCGTCGGGGATGTGGTCGCCGCTCTCCGTGAAAGCGGCGAGCTTAATAATACTGTTCTCGTAGTCTTTGGTGACCACGGCGAATGTTTCGGTGAAGACGGTGTTTTCGGCCATCAGTTTTCACTTGATGATGCTCTGCTTCGCGTTCCACTACTCATTCGGGACCCAACCGGTACGATTCCAACCGGCGAACACGACGATCTCGTCCAATTAAACGACCTCTATCCCACAATTCTGGATCTTTGTGGTTTGGAGGCACCCGACACCAATAGCATCAGTATTGGTACCGGAGATCGCGAGACAGCATTCGTCAATTACGTTGCCCCGGAGGACGTTGTTGAAAAGAACGAACGGCTACATCCTTCGAAGCGTCCGTTACCGAGACAATATGCAGCTTGGCGTTCACCAACCGAGAAATTACATTGGTACCCGGAAAAAGGAGAGTATGGGGGCCCAGCGGCACAAAACAAAGAGTTACGGGAGGTTTTCGAATCCCACCTCGAATCGTTGACCCCGCTTCCACCCCAGGGAACCGAACAAGTATCCGCTGAAGTCAAACAGAACTTACAAGAGATGGGATATCTGTGATCGTGGGTGACTTCTTAGTGTCCTAACGGACATGAAATTCTGTATCGATAATACGATTTACAGACACAACAGTATTTATCAATAATACATTCTTGACAGGCGTTAGCTCGGGGGAGCCCGCTTCAATCTGGGTGAGATCTCGATCAAAAATGTTTTTCAACTGCACTCGCGTCTTAACCTGTTTCAAATCTGATATAGGTATTTTATGATGGCACTGTCTAGTTAATCGATTCTATGGTAAACTAGCGTCATACCGCTTCTTTTGCCCTTGCTGCAATGGAGTGGTTTCTACATTTCTGGCGAGATGTTTGACGAGATTGTCGAATTCACATCGTTCATGGCTTCCCACTCGAACCCCTCACCAAACAAACAACGGTTTTGAAGCGCCCGAAACTCACTCACTATACCGCAGCCCTCTGGTTTCCCGTATCTAGACAGTGCCTTTATGATCCAGTTGGACAGATCTCAGAGGAGATAATGAAGACCATCAGGGTTGATTCAGTCAGATCGCGATATAGAGATACCTCACAACAGACCTCGAATGTCACATCAATTCCTGTACGGTGATACACCGTATGAGTTAAGAACTATTGGAGTTTAGTACTTGCAGTGTGCTATCAGTATTCCTTACTAAGAAAAGTACCTCATGAGTTATAAATAGTCTTGAAATATGTCAAGTTCTTCAGAGAGAAGACATATATCATCATGTTACAACGGTAATAATAGCGTATTGCAAATGCAACTATCTGATAAACGCGTCCTCGTTACTGGCGGTGCGGGATTCATCGGCTCGAATCTCGCAAATAGTCTTGCTCTCGAAAACGACGTCGTTGTCGTCGACGACGGCTATCTTGGTACACCAGAAAATCTCGATGATGGCGTTGAGTTCCACGAACAGAGCGTCCTCGATAACGACCTCCCGACTGACGTTGACGTGGTGTTCCACATCGCCGCCCTCTCCTCATACAAAATGCACGAGGAGAACCCGACGAAGGGTGCACGGGTGAACATCGAAGGATTCGTCAACACCGTTGAACAGGCCCGAGACGACGGTTGCGACACCGTTGTCTATGCCTCCACGTCATCCATCTACGGTAATCGAACCGAACCATCGCCCGTCACCATGGATGTAACCGTCAACACCGGCTACGAAGCCTCAAAACTCGCGCGCGAAAAGTACGCCGAGTACTTTGCCAACCACTACGATATGAATATGGCAGGGATGCGCTTCTTCTCGGTGTATCAAGGCTACGGTGGTGCAGAAGAGCACAAACAAGAGTATGCGAACGTGATCGCACAGTTTGCCGACGATATGGCAAAGGGCGAAGCTCCTGTTCTATTCGGAGACGGCACGCAGACACGTGACTTCACCCACGTGGACGATATCGTCCGTGGACTCATCCTCGCTGCGGAGAACCAACTCACGGGTGTCTATAACCTCGGCACCGGCGAACAGATCTCGTTCAACGATCTCGTCAAACTGCTCAACGAGGAACTCGGTACTGAGATCGAGCCCGAATACATCGAGAACCCGATTCCGGATTCGGTGTATGTTCACGATACGATGGCAGATTATTCCCAGATACACGCAGAAACTGGCTGGGAACCGAAGATAACTCTTCGTGAGGGACTGAAATCCGGCTGTGAACAATACCAGTAGTGCATTTAAACCCTGAATTGTTTGTTTCTCTTCTATAATCTTTGCAAGCGGATAGTGAGTTTCAAATAAAACAACTGTGACTCACGGTTTGTGTGAGTCAATTAATATATTTTATTTACATCTGTATCTGCGCCAGTCATGGTTTTTTATTATCGTCTTTGGTTTTATTAAATATTCATATCGTTATACGGTGAAAAAGTTCATAAGACACATCTACCTAACTCCTTTATAATGCAAGCAGAATTAGAACGGGATGTCTGTTCGGAACTCGTCGGGCAAGACTGTCAGTGATGTACGGATGGCGAACTGGAACAGACAACCTACAAGGACAAGAAAGCAGTTGTCTGTATGCAGTGTGAGACTCCGGCTGCACAGTTTTGGTAGTACTACCGTATCCAATTCGTTCACTGGAATCGCTTTGATCTCCGCTCAACAACCCCAGGTCTGCCAGACATCTTCCCCCTTGTTTACTCCCTCGATCTACACTTGCTCCCGTCGAAGTCAAACCAGACACGCTCACTAATACGCTGGCGAACGTACGTCAAGTAACATTTAGGGGATTTCAATGACAGTGAACTACCTTGCTAGTCGTCAGAATTGTATCGAGGAACCCGAACACTCGGTACCGACTACGTACGGGGTTTCTCGGTGGAGCCCATGAACATTGACGTCCTCGACCGACTTACGCTCAATCGGGCTCTGTTGGCGCGACAATCGTTACTTCAGCGCGAACGGTCGTCAGCCGAGCAAACCATCGAGCGTCTGGTTGGAATGCAGTCTCAGAAACCGGAGGATCCGTACATCGGGTTGTGGACGCGTTTAGCCGATTTTAGACACGAGGAATTGGGCGAGTTAATCGCCGACCGGCGGGCGGTGCGCGCGTCGCTGATTCGCGCGACGATTCATCTGGTAACCGCTCGCGATTACGTACGAATCCGGCCAGTTCTCTACCCCGTCTTCGAACGAAGCGTGTATTCGAACGCCGACAGAAAACGGGAGCTCGAAGGAGTCGATACCGCGGCCGTTCTAGCCACCGGACGGACCCTGATGGAAGAAGAGCCGTTGACTCAAGCCGAGTTGCGCGACTTGTTGGCTCCCGAGTGGCCGAACCGCGATGCCACTGCCCTCGCTTTCGTAAACCGAATGCTACATCCGTTGGTGCACGTTCCGCCTCGCGGTATTTGGGGCGAGAACGGCCCGGTAGCGATGACGACAGCGGAGAACTGGCTCGGCGAGCGGGTGAGCTCAACTGCCGACTCGGGAATGGTCGACGAGTTGGTCCTGCGATACCTCGCCGCGTTCGGTCCGGCTACCGCCGCCGACGCGCGAACGTGGTCCGGACTCCCGGGATTGGGTGACGTCATGGAACGGCTCCGTCCACAGCTCCGAACCTTCCGTGATACGGACGGCCGCGAACTATTCGACGTCCCCGACGCACCGTTACCCGATTCGGACATTCACGCGCCACCTCGATTTCTTCCGGAATTCGATAACGCGTTGCTCTCCCACGCCGACCGCTCCCGGATACTTCCTCCGGAACATCGCCAGCGGGTCATCAGCGAGCGATCCGCCAAGGGGACCGTTCTGATCGACGGATTCGTAAGCGGGTTCTGGCGTCTCGAACGGACACGCGATGCTGCTACGCTTCGAATCGAACCGTTCGAGTCGCCTTCGGGGGAACAGCGCGCCGCCCTTTCAGAGGAAGGGAATCGGTTGCTCGCCTTCGCTGCGAGCGATGCAGCGGAACGCGAAATCGAGTTCACGGACGTGGAGTAGGCGGCCTGCGTTCACTCCTTCGACGAATACAGTTCGTAGTGTTGTACCGTCGGTTCGAACTCCAGGAGAAACTCGTCGTCTTCGGGATAGTACGTCGCCGTCTCGATGTCGGGACCGGCAAACCGTTCGATTGCGTCCTCCGAATCCCAGAAAGAGAGCGTGAGAAAATGCGCTTCGTCGCCGTCAAATCGTCGAAGGACGTACGCGCCGCGGTTACCGTTGACGGACTCATAATCGGGTATCGCACGCCGTTTCAAGAAGTCCAGATACGCATCTGCTTTCGTTGCTGATGTCCTTCCGTGCCAAAGGCGGGCAATCATACGATGTACACGCCGTGACGAGCTAAAACATCATCGCGCCCCGACACCTCGAAGTGGACCGCGATGGAACCCACGTTTATTGAACTGGGTCCCGACGGAATTGTATGGCGAAAATAGTGTACGATGTCCCGGATGGAACCAGCGAACGCGAAATAGACGCCGATAACATCTCCGACTCCGGTCGGGTGGAGGGAATAAGGTTGAACCTCAAAGACGAAGGGTATCTGCACATTCCCTACGGCCGTCTCTACTGGATCCGAATGAGCGAAGACGAGGGTAAGATCGACTATTCGCGATCGTGATGGCCGTTCCGTGCGGTTCCCGCGCTGGCGATCGATATCTCGGGAAAAGCTCTTTAAAGCGATTTCCTCAACGGTTGAGATATGAACGTTGACCCCACACGGGATCGCGAACGGACCGCTTGGTGGCTCATTTTCGGGACACTCGGTTTGGTTTTCGCCTTCATCCTTTACTCGTACGTCGGAACCATCGTCCTCGGATTGTTCGTCTACTACGCGACGCGGCCGATCTATCGTCGATTGAGCCATCGCGTCCAATCGCGTAGCCTCGCGGCGGGACTCGCGTTGGGCGCGCTCGCTTTCCCCGGCATACTCCTCATCGCGTACACGGTGTTCGTGAGTTTCCGGCAGTTGGGCGAACTCGCGGGGATCGACTACGAGCAGTACGAATCGTTATTTGGACCGTACGTGCGAAGTGTCCTCGGGCGACAAAATCCGCAAGACGCGGTCAATCAGATCCTCTCGAATCCCCAGCAACTCATCCGGTATCTCGACCCTCGAACGGCGAGCGAGGTCATAACGTCGGCCGGTGGCTATCTCGGTGCCGTCGCAACGGGCCTTTTGCACGTCTTTATCGCGCTCGTTATCGCGTTCTATCTCCTTCGAGACGATCAAAAGCTCGCTCGCTGGTTTTCATCACAGATCAGCGGCGAGACCAGCGCGACGCACGCATATTTGATGGAGGTCGATACCGACCTCGAAACGATTTACTTCGGAAACATTCTGAACGCGTTCGTCGTCGCCATCGTCGCCGCGATCACCTACACGGCACTCGATAGTATTGCCCCGCCCGAAGTGGGCATCCCCGCAGCAGTTCTTTTGGGACTCTTGACCGGGCTCGGCAGTCTGATTCCCGTCGTCGGCATGAAAATCGTGTACGTACCGATCGGTCTGTATCTGGTGGGGCGGTCCCTCGTCACCGCCCCACAGTCGATCTGGTTTCCGCTCGCTTTCCTCGTGGTTGCGGCGGTTATCGTCGATGGGCTGACCGAAATCCTGTTGCGTCCGTACATCTCCGGTCGGAATCTCCACGTGGGTCTCGTCCTCTTCGCCTACATCCTCGGCCCCCTCCTCTTCGGGTGGTACGGACTGTTCCTCGGTCCACTTCTGCTGGTGCTGTTCGTTCACGGCGCACGGATCATCCTCCCGGACCTTCTGCACGGCCGAGAGCTAACGCCGTTTGCCACCGCCGCGGACCCGATTCCGGATGCGAATGAGAATCCAGACCGTGATACGACTTCCGCGGATGCGGACGATACCGAAGCATCGGAGACCGACGCCGCTTCCGAACCACCCGACGAAGGGAAGTAACTCGGTCGTGGCCGCTCTCGGACTCGTTTCTACCCATCTACCTGGTGAGCGAGGCTGAGCCGTCGAGCCAACTGTTAACTCTTTGGAAGCACAAACGGTGATCGGAGGGAATACCGATGACAACGGATGAAAACCTCCCGCCCGAGGAACCGGACGGTGAAAATGCACCCGACCTCGACGACTTGGTCGACCGGATTCTGAGCGGCGGAAACGACCCTTCACCGTCGGCGTAGTCGGCATCATCGACGCGAGAGTCCGCGAGAATTTTTCTCCCATCGCTCACGGTCGGTGGCCGACAGGGTTGCCGGACGATGGAGAGTTTTGAGACATTGGCGAGAAACCATAATCACCGGTTGTTCCTACACTCGTGTGACTGGGTCACTCGCGACACCGCTTAAACGACCGTCCGGTGCTATCTACGGTGACTCAGGGTGTATCACGCATGAATTCGAACTCCACACTTCGCGACGAAGGAACCGATATGACCGCGTTCGACCTGTCGTCGCCCGAAATGGCGTCGGTTGTCACGGACTGGCGACGCCGCGCCGTTCTCACGTATCTCCGCGACAACGGTGCGGTACAGTTGTCGGAACTCGCTTCCCATCTGGCGCGGAAGAAAGCCAACGAGGAGGGTCGAGGACCGACCCGTTCCGACGAGCGACGAACCCGCGTAACACTTCACCACGTGGACGTTCCGTTCCTCGCGGACGCCGGAATGGTAACGTACGATACCGTTTCACGAATCGTCACCCCCACACCGACGGTCGACCGCCTCGGTGCTCCCTTCTTTACCACTGGGTGATGGTGCCGTCGCTGCGAGCGATTTACAACTCGTGTGAAACGCTCACGTGCATTCCGACGAACGTCCAACCGTCACGTTCGACGAGCGTTCCGCTCCACCGGGTATCGAACTCGCGGCGTGTTCCGTTCGTCGCGTCCGTCCACGCCATATCGACCGTGTCGGAAAACCACGCGTAACCGTCTCGTTCGGCCACTCGCAGTTCGTGGCTCGTCACCGTCCAGTCCTCGGTCTCGCGGGTCTGTTCGCGCAACCCTTCCGCAACCGCCTCGTATCCGACGAGTCGCTCCGAGATTCCGAACTTGACCAGCGAGTCGTCCTCCGCGAAATATGGATAGAGCGGTTCGCCCTGACGAAGCGATTCGTAGTACTTTCGGACGGTGGCTTCGGCGTCGTCGGCGTTCATGACGAACGACCATCCGTCGGGGAGTCCCAAAGGTGTTCTTCTCACTCGACCTGGACGGGAGGATGGATTCGTATCGACCGAGTGGCCCCACCGGGCGTGATTTTGTCGAGTAGATAACACACGGGATAGCTCGTTGAAAGTCATTTCATCGTCGTAGGGAGTGTCGTTACTTCGAATTGAGAACGCTGGTCAAAGGATATATGAGTATAAATGTTGGTGTAATATTATGAATATGAGCAAGATGTCTAAAGACAGAAGGATCGCGCTGTTTTCGGGAATTCTGATTCTTCTCGGAATTATTGTAGGAGTGTTCAGTATCGTCCCCGCTGTGGAAAGTTCGAATTATCTCATCGAAGCCTCTGAAAACCAGAATCGAGTGCTGATGGGAGCATTGTTCCAATTTATATTAATTCCGACATATTTGGGATTTGCGCTTCTTTTGTATCCAATCGTGAGTAAGTACAGCGAAAGTTTAGCGATTGGGTTCGTCGGGTTTCGAATAATTGCTCAAGTATTTCAACTGATCGGCGTGATACTCCTGCCGTTGTTCGTGTTCTTGAGCCAGGAATATGTGACCGCTGCAACGACCGACCGGTTATATATTCGAACTTTCGGAGAGTTATTACGACTGGGACGTGACTTGGTGAACCATGTTGGAGTAATGTCGTCTACGGGCTTGGGTAATTTGATCTTATACTATGTGTTTTACAAGACAAAGCTGATCCCGAGATGGTTATCAATCTTCGGTTTTGTCGGGAATATACTGGGAATACTAGCTAGCTTTTTAATCCTCTTCTCTATTATCAGCGTGATATCCCGCGAATTCATCGCGTTATCGACCCCATTGGTCTTACAAGAAGTTATCCTTGCATTTTGGTTGATCATCAAAGGATTTCGTCTATCCGGGTCAAACTTGACATCAGAAACTGTGTGAAATACAGATTGGACATTTATCAGTAACCCATCAACTCGTCGTCGTGATGGTAGTCCCTCTGCGCCTCGTTCGACACTACTTTGCGGCGAAAGCTAAACGGTGACGAACGACCGATTCAATCGTGCGTCACTAGTTCCACGGTGCGTCGTCGGGGTCGATGAGACGCTCTTCGCGCTCGATGGCGTCGATCGCCGCGATATCGTCTTCGTCCAACGCCAGTTCTCCCGCCTCCAAGTTCTCCCGGAGGTGGTCCTCGCTCGACGTCTTCGGGATGGAAACCACGTTCTCCTTCGCGGCGAGCCACGCCAGCGACACCTGCTGTGGTGTCGTATCGTGTTTCTCCGCGATCTCCTGAATCTCATCCACATCAGTCACTTCCCCGCGGGCTATCGGCGCATAGGCGACGAGCCAGTGGTCGTCCTCGTGCGCGTACTCGTGGAGTTCCTCCTGTTGGAGCAGGGGGTGCATCTCGACTTGATGGGCAAATATCGGCGCGTCGAGGACGTCCTTTGCTTCGTCCAGTTGTTCGGGCGTGAAGTTGCTCAGGCCGACGTGGTCGATTTTCCCGTCGTCGCGGAGTTCGTCGAACGCCGGAATGGTTTCCTCGGCATCGTACGAGTTCCGCGGCCAGTGGACGTACAACAGGTCCACGCTCTCGACACCGAGCCTGTCGAGGCTGTCGTCCGCACTCTCCAGCACGTCGTCGTACGCGAGTTTGTCGTCCCACACCTTGGTCGCCAGAAAGACGTCCTCGCGGTCGATATCCGCGCGTTCGATACCGTCACCGACGTATGTCTCGTTGTCGTAGGCCTGTGCGGTATCGACGTGGCGATAGCCGGTTTCCAGCGCGGTGGAGACGATGTCAGCGCACTGCTCCGGGTCGGTGTTCTTGTACGTGCCGAGTCCGATGTTCGGGAGTTCGTCCATACGTTTCGATGGAGCGAGTCGCTTGTGAAAGGTGTGGCCGTTTCGCCGTCTCCCAGTTTCGTCGTGCGCCGGTCAGCGCCTCCCCCATCGATGGGTGCCCCGTAGTGGTTTGGAGAAGAAATGGCAGGTACGGACCGTTCGGGGACGGCCACGCCGAACCGTGCCCATCATAGCAGTGGACGACAACGGACACACAGATGACTGCCAACCCGTCGGAACGACTCTCCTTTTCGGACATCGAACAGGCAATCGAACGACTCGACGACCCAGAAGTCGTCAAACGGACGCCCGTCGAACGGAGCACGTCCCTCGACGAGCGAACCGGGGGCGAAGTACATCTCAAGATGGAACACCTCCAGTGGACGGGGTCGTTCAAAACGCGCGGCGCGTACAACAAAATCGAACGCGACGTCGTCGGGACGGACACCGACCGCGTCGTCGCGGCGAGCGCCGGCAATCACGCGCAGGGAGTCGCGCTCGCGGCGACCAAACTCGGCATCGACTCCACGATCGTCATGCCGAAGACCGCCCCGCAGACGAAGATAGACGCGACGAGGGGCTACGGCGGCGAGGTGGAACTCGTCGGGCGGGACTTCCGCGAGGCGATGGACCACGCACAGGGCCTCGCGGAGGAGGGGTCCGCGGAACTCATCCACGCCTACGACGATCCGGCCATCATCGCCGGACAGGGAACGCTCGGCGTGGAGATGTACGAGGACCTCCCGGACGTCGATACGGTCGTGGTTCCCATCGGCGGCGGCGGCCTCATCTCCGGCATCGCGCTGGCGTTCGCCGAACTGTCCCCCGAGACGCGAATCGTGGGCGTTCAGGCGACGGGTGCCGCGACCGTTCCGGATAGTTTGGACAAAGGGATTCCGCAAACGCTCGATTCCGTGGACACCATCGCCGACGGCATCGCGACGGGCGGCATCTCCGAGTTGACGCTCGGAATCATCGAGGACCACGTCGACGAGATCGTCACCGTGACGGACAGCGAAATCGCGCGGGCGGTCCTCTTCCTGCTCGAACGGGCGAAACAGGTGGTCGAGGGTGCCGGTGCGGCCTCCGTCGCGGCCATCATGGGCGAAGCACTCGACGTCGAGGGGGAGACGGTGATGCCGTTGCTCTGTGGCGGGAACCTCGATATGACGATGCTCCAAACCGTACTGGTGCACGCGCTGACGAACCGCGAACAGCTCCTCCGACTTCGGGTTCGCATCCACGACCAACCCGGCAAGATGCAGGAGGTGTCCGGCATCATCGCGAACCACGGGGCGAACATCCGGAACGTCCGACACGATCGTTCGGCACCCGAACTGGACGTCGGCGAAGCGTACCTCGTCTTTCAGGTGGAGACGAGCGGTGCTGGACAAGCGCGGAACATCATTCGTTCGATACGCAGTCACTCCTACGAGGTCATCCACGTCAACTCCTGACGCGATTCGAAAACGGTCCGTCGTATCGATACAATCTCGAGTCCTTCTCAAAAGGAGACACAAAGTAACCCTGTACCGCGTCAGTCTCGAACGGTCTCTCGGCTCTCGTGCCCCCATATCAGGTCGAAGTATCGTTTCATTCCCGCGACGAACGACCCGTTTTCGGTGACTGCGGCCTGCCGCATGTGGAGCGGAACGTCCTTTTCCTCGACGAGGAGGATGGCTTTTCCCGTCTCGTACTCCATGCTCGGGTCGGTCAACGTTCCCCGCCACGGGAGCTTTTCGTCGCTGAATCGGTAGTCCACACGCGGATACGTTTCGTCGATGTAGGAGACGATCTCCCGCTGTATCGCCTCGTTCTCCTCGGTCAGGTGTTTCGGGTCGAGAAACAGGATCTGAACGGTGATGTCGCGGTCCAGAGCCTCCTCGAAGGCGGGTTCGACGTTGGAGAAGTATTCGAAGCTCTTCGTGATGACACAGAGGATGTCATCGGCGGTATGATAGAGCTCTCTGGTCTCCGTTTCGCTCGGTTCGCCGACGTCCACGACGTAAAAGAGGTCCTCCGTGGGTGTGATGCGTTCGCTCGACTGTTCGTAAAGCGGTTGAAACGCATCGAGGAAATCGTCCCGAACGGACTCCACGTCCTGTCGAAAGGATTCGTACGCTTGCCGTTTGTTTTCCTGTGACCGATTGAGGATTTCGGCGGGGGGTTTGGGTTGGTACTCCTTGGGACGGCCTGGAATCGTCTTGATGTATCCCATGTCGGTGAGCGAATCGAGGACGCCGTAGATACGGGCTTTCGGGATTCCGGTCGCCTCCGCGAGGTTCGGCGCGGTCGTCCGTCCGATCGAAAAGAGCTGTTCGAGCGCGGTCGACTCGTACTCCTTTAAGTCGAGAAACTCCAGCAGTGCGGTCGTATCTCGGGATGAATTCATGGGTCATCCAAGACAGTTCACCGTATTAAATCACGGTTTGTGACGGCGAGGATGTTCTACCTCCGAAATACTTATAATGGAACGCATGAATAGTTACTCAGAATATGAGTAAGCCAGCTGCGGACGAAGGGGAGGAGGGTGACGACGAACGAGAACACCTCGACGATATCGAAGACGGTGCTGGGTGTGTCGAGATCTGGGAACGGTTGAGCGAACGGCGTGAAGAGGAATAGCGGTGTTCACCGTCCGTTGACGAACTGCTGTTCGAGGGGTCACGGGAAAATGCGGCGGGTGGTTCGAACGAGTGTCAGAAAACATATTGCTCCGGAGTTTGTCAATGTAACAATCAAGACCAAAAGGGGAATACTTTCATATCATAGTTACCCTATATCTGAGTAACCATGTCGATACTTGTAACAGGAGCAGACGGGTACGTCGGTTGGCCGACAGCACTGCGGATCGCTGACCGAACGGACGACCGAGTCATCCTCGTCGATAACTTCGGCCGACGGGAGTGGGTCACCGAAGTCGGGAGCACCAGCGCGACTCCCGTCCAATCGATGGAGGAACGAATCGACGCCGCGAAGTCCCGACTGGGACTCCACAACCTCTCGTTCGTCGAGGGCGACCTGACCGAGAAGGCCTTCGTCGACGAACTGCTCGCGGTCCACCAACCGGAGACCGTCGTTCACGCGGCCGCACAACCTTCCGCGCCGTACTCCCAGATAAACGGCGAGCGCGCGAACTACACCCAACACAACAACCTGCAATCGACGCGAAACCTCCTCTGGGGCCTCGAAGAGAACGACCTCACCGACACGCACTTCATCGAGACGACGACGACGGGCGTCTACGGTGCCCCGGAGTTCCCGATTCCGGAGGGCGGGGCCACGATGGAGAACGGCGGCGAACGCGACGAGGTGCCGTTCCCGGCGATGGCGGGTAGCTGGTACCACCTGACCAAGTCCCACGACGCGGCGAACATGCGGCTGGCGCACAAGCAGTTCGGGATTCCGATCAGCGACGTTCGGACCGCGATCGTCTACGGAACAGAAACCGAGGAGACCCGCGCCAGCGACACCGACCTGAAGACGCGCTTCGACTTCGATTACTACTTCGGAACCGTCAGCCACCGATTCGCGGCCCAAGCGGTCGCCGGCTACCCCGTGACGGTGTACGGCAAGGGCGAGCAACGAAAGCCGTTCATCAGCCTCGAAGACGCCGTCGAAGGATTGGCACAGCTCGCACTGGCGGACCACACCGAGCGCGACGACGAGTTCGTCGTCTACAATCAGGTGACGCGACCGATCAGCATCGTCGAAGTCGCGAACACCATCGCCGACGTGGCCGCGGAGTTCGACTACGACGTCGAAGTGGAACACTTCGAGAACCCGCGCGACGAGGACGAGACCCACAAGATGGAGATGGAGAACGGCAACTACATGGACCTCATCGGCGAGCAGGCACAATCCTTCGAGGACGGCGTTCGTGACATCTTCGAAACGCTGAGCCAGTACGAGGAGACCATCTCGACGCACGAGGACCGCTTCCTGCCCGGCGTCCTCGAAGAGCGGATGGAAGAAGAAGATGAAGAAGAAGCGGTCGCGGAGCTCGACTGAGGATCATCCATGAACGTCCTCGTCACTGGCGGCTGTGGATACATCGGCAGCGTCCTCGTCCCGCTATTGCAGGCCGACGAACGGGTCGGTACCGTCTCGGTCCTCGACAACCTCTCCAACGGGTCGCCGCGAAACCTCCTCGGCGCGTACATCGGGAGGGATACCGATCTCGTGTTCCGTCGGGGTGACGTTCGGGAGTACGGCAACGTCGAAAACGCCATGCGTGGCGTGGACACCGTCGTTCACCTCGCCGGTATCACGGGCGCATCGAGCACCCACGACCGCGAGGAGGAGACGTATGCGGTCAATCTCGACGGAACGAGGAACGTGTTGTCCGCGGCGAAGAAGCTCGGCGTCGACAACGTGGTGTTCGCCTCCTCGTGTAACAACTACGGACGAGCGACCAGCACGAACATCACCGAGGAGACGGAGGCCAATCCGTTGAACCCGTACGCCGAAACGAAGTACGAAGGCGAGCAGGCGCTCGTCGACCACGTTTCCGACGGCCACTTCCGAGGAACGGCGCTTCGGATGAGTACCAATTACGGCTACTCGCCCGGCATCCGGTTCAACCTCGTCGTCAATCACTTCGTCTTCCGAGCGGTGACGAACCGCCCGCTCACCGTCTACGGCGACGGGACAAACTGGCGGCCGTTCATCCACGTCAACGACGCCGCCAGAGCGTTCAAGCAGGCGGCCTGCAACCCGCGATCGTGGACCGAAACGGTGTACAACGTCGGTGCCAACGACGAAAACTACCAGATAGCGGATATCGCTCAAAACGTCCGTGAGGAGGTCGATGGTACGTTCGACATCACCTACCTCGAAGACGAACAGCCGGGGCCGTCGTATCACGTGAACTTCGACCGCGTGGCCGAAACCGGATTCGAACTCGAATGGACGGTTCGCGACGGGATTCGCGATCTCATGCGCCAGTTCACGTCGCCGAACACGTCGCCCACCTCGAACGAGCCACCCAAATCGAACGTTCCAAGAACGTAACCATGACAAGAAATCCAACGAACGAAACACCGACCATCGCCGTGACCGGCGCCGCCGGGTTCATCGGCAGTCGCGTCGTGAACCGAATGCAAGCGGCCTACCCGGAGTGGGACATCGTCGCGCTCGATAACTTCTACTTGGGAGGGGTTCGAACTATCGGCGACGTCGACGTTCTGCACGTGGATATTCGAAACCGCGACCGGCTCGAAGCGGCCCTCGACGGCGCGGATATCGTGTTACATCTCGCGGCCATCAGCGGGGTGGACGACTGTGAAACCAACCGTGACCTCGCGTACGACGTCAACGTACAGGGCACGGCCAACGTCGCGTGGTTCTGCCGCAAGACCGGCGCGGGACTCGTGTTCCCGTTCAGCATGGCCGTCCTCGGCGACCCGCAACAGTTCCCCATCACGGCCGACCTGCCGCGTGACCCGATGAACTGGTACGGCCGGACGAAACTCCTCGGGGAACACACCGTCGAGGACATGGCACACGATGCGTTCCCGGCCCATCTCTATCTCAAGTCCAACCTGTACGGGGAACACGAAATCGATGGACAAACCATCTCGAAGGGGACGGTCATCAACTTCTTCGTCAATCGCGTGTTCTCGGACCATCCGCTGACCGTTTACGAACCCGGCACCCAATCACGAAACTACATCCACGTGAAGGACGTCGCGCGTGCGTACGTTCGGAGCGTGGAAGTGATGGTCCAACAACTCGAAGCGGGCGAAACGGGCGTTCAACGGTACGAAATCGCGAGCAGCGAGGACCCGAGCGTCATGGAAGTCGGTGAACTCGTCGCGCAAGTCGCAGCGGAGGAGGCGGACATCGAAAAGGACGTCACCCTCGTCGAGAATCCGCGTTCGAGCGAGACGCTCGTAGGTGACTTCAGCGTCGATACCACGAAAACGCACGAGGAACTCGGTTGGGAGATCAAACACTCAGTCGAGGAGTCGGTTCGCGAGTTGATTCGAAAGAAGGCGTGACCGGTGGAATTCGTTTTTGGAATACGGAATCGGTTTTGTTTGCCGTCGTTCGAGTCATATCGGACCCTCGTTGTCAACGACAACCGTGTGAACCGTTAACTGACTAGTTAGTCAAAACCCTTTTGACTGACTGATCAGTAAGTACGGTAACGAATGAATACGGAAACGTCCACCGAGATAATACGGGCGACGGGCCGGGCCCTCTGTGAACACGGCTACGCCAACCTCACGATGCAACGCATCGCGGAGGAGTCGTCGATGACGACGGCGGCGATACACTATCACTTCGACACGAAAGAGGAACTGTTGAACGCGCTCCTCGACGACGTGGTCGACGACTTCGAAGAGCGGTTGGCCTGTGACGGCGGCGATCCGCGGGAACGCCTCGCGGCGTTCTTGGATGCGGTTTTCACCCCATCGATCGACCGCGCCGACGAGTTCCCGGTCGCGATAATGGAACTGAAATCGCAGGCACCGTACCACGAAACGTATCGGAAACGATTCATCGAACTGGACGAGGCGATGCGTGCCGTCGTCGCGACGATAGTCCGCGATGGGATAGCGGACGGCCATTTCGACGACGCCGACCCGGACGAAGTCGCTCGCACCGTCAGCACGATATTCAACGGCGGGCACGTTCGAAAAGTCGCGCTTGGAGAAGGTCACGAGGAAACCCGCCGAGCGGTCGAGCGGTATCTGGAACTGCGACTCGCGTGGACGCCGGAGGTGGCGGCATGAGTTTCTTCAAGGGACAAGAGGAACTCGACCTCACCGAGGGCGGTATCGTCAAGCCGCTCCTCTACCTCTCGCTTCCCATCGTCATCACGAACCTGATGCAGACCGCCTACAACCTCGCCGACACGTTCTGGCTCGGCCAGTACTCGACGGAGGCATTGGCGGCCATCTCGTTCGGGTTTCCGATGGTGTTCCTGCTCATCTCGCTGGGGATGGGACTGTCCGTCGCGGGGAGCGTCCTCGTCGCCCAGCACACGGGAGCGGGTGAAACCGAGCAGGCCGAGTACGCGGCCTCGCAAACGGTCACGTTCGCGTTCATCGGGTCGGTGATTCTGGGAGCGGTCGGCTATCCGTTCGTCCGACCCTTCCTCAAATTCCTCGGGGCGTCACCGAGCGTCCTTCCGGGTGCGACCGCGTACATGCAGGTCGTCGCGCTCGGCCTGCCGTTCATGTTCGGCTTTTTCGTCTTCATCTCGCTGATGCGCGGTGCGGGCGACACGATCACGCCGATGGTCGTCATGTTCGGGACGGTCGTCATCAACGTGATCCTGGACCCGTTCCTCATCAACGGGTGGACGATCGGACCGCTCGCGTTCCCCGAAATGGGTATCCAAGGGGCGGCGATCGCGACCGTCTTCTCCCGAAGTCTCGCGATGCTCGTCGGCCTCGTCATCATGGAGTCCGGGAGGCGCGGCATTCAGATCCATCTCTCGGACATGAAACCCGACTTCCAGTATCTGCGGAAAATCCTCTCAATCGGCGTCCCGGCGAGCATCGAAGGGACCGGCCGTGCCCTGTCGATAAACGCGCTGTTGCTCGTCGTCGGCCTGTTCTCGACGTCGGTCGTCGCGGCGTTCGGCATCGGAACTCGCGTCTTCTCGGTCATCTTCCTTCCCGCGATCGCCGTCGCTCGCGGCGTCGAGACGATGTCCGGCCAGAACATCGGTGCCGGAAAGTACGACCGCGCCGAGCAGGCGAACTACGTCGCCGCCAAGGGACTGTTCGTCGTCCTCGCGCTCGTCGGCGTCCTCATCTTCCTCGTCCCGACGCCCATCGTGGGCGTGTTCACCGACGACCCCGCCGTGCTTTCGGAAGGGACCACGTTCCTCAGGTACGTCGCGCTGTCGTTCGGATTCATCGGAATCATGCGGGCGTTCACCGGCGGCTTCCGCGGTGCCGGCAAGACGATGGTCGCCGCAGCCATCTCCATCATCACCCTCGCCGGTATCCGACTGCCGGTGGCGTACGTCGCCTCGCAGTTCCGGTTCGACATTCCGTACGCCCAGTACGTCTTCGGCGTCAGGGGGATCTGGATAGCGTTCTTCGTCTCGAACGTGGCTGGAGCGGGTATCGCGTGGCTCTGGTTCCGTCGCGGAACGTGGCGCGATAGCGACGTTCGAGGGGCACCGACTTCCAAGGAAATCGAAGCGGAGGACGTCGGAACGGACGACGTGGACCCGACGACGAGCGACGACTGAGCAGGGATACGTCCGAAATCGGTTACGTGAAGGACGCCGGACTCATAGCTCGACGGAGAGGAGTCCCGAGAACGTCGAACGATACGAATCGCGACAGTGCTACTCCTTGGGAGCATCCCGAAGGGGTTTCACGAGTCTATGCGGAGGTTCGATCGGCGAGTTCATCCACTTCCTCCAAGTCGTCCGGAACCAAGACCAACCGGAGACGCGGGCGCCCCACGTCGATAGGGACTTTCTCGGTTTCTATCAGGCCTCGGTCCTCGAGTCGGGTTTTGGTTCGCGAGAAGGTCGCCTTACTCGCCACCCCCGTATCCTCGCCCCACTTGCTGATATCGTAGAGCAACACTTCGTTGTTCGCCGCGACCAACAACGCGATGGCGACTTCGTCGAGTTCGTCTTCGTCACCGGGAATCGTTTCGACCGACTCGACGACCATCATGAAGTCGTCCCCGGCGTTGGAACCGATTTCCTCGCGGAGCGTCTCCTGAACCCGCGAAAGCGGGGGCGTTCGTAGATTGAACGCGTCCCCATCGTCCCAGTCTTCCATGAACGTCGTCCGCACGTTTTCGACCAATTCGTCGTCCGCCGAGCGCATCCCCGTCGTATTCGAATCCAACGTGACGACGGTCACGACTTCGTCATCGCTGACGATCAGCGAACTCCGCGCGATGTCGGTGGTCGTCCGGAGTTCCAGGGAACCACGGTCGATCAAATCCGCCACGTGACTGGCGAGGATGAAGTCGTCCAACGAATCTTTGAGGACGTCCGGCGTGGCGAGCACCTGCATGTCGGGAAGATCGCCATCGAACGAAGACGCCGTCAACATCATCGTTCGAAAGACATCGTGTGCGGGATTCACGATGAGCACCGAGTCGGTGTCTTCGAAAAACGAGTCGATCATATCGGTGAACTCTTCGTCGAGTACGGTTGCTTCTGCGGACATACAGTTGTACACGGGAAGGTGTTCTATTGTTCCACGCCCATTATTACTCGAAAGGTGAGCCTGAAATCAGAACTGAAGCGGGGAGAAACACCGGGAAGAACCGATCGGACGTATTTTTCATATGTTTAATGTTTCGTACCATTTGATTTCGATGGATCGGCGTCCCCATCGATATTTCGTCCTCGTTTCTCGCTCGATATTCCGGACTCCGATTCTCCCTACTTTTTCTCCTAAAGCGATTCTACCGACGTACCCGACGTATTCAGGGAGGGCCGTTCGGCGATAAAATAACGATATTTGCTATCGGTATTCTGGTGTTTCCCGGAAATAAGGTGCCTAAACTCCATCCGTAATAGTGAACTTAATCGGACAGTACGAGACCCCATCCCGTCGTGAGACGCTTTGGCTACCGTTTCGTACGTTGAATTCGCGTTTCGGCCGATATGAAAGCCATTCCGTCACCGGAGGACCGAGGGAAGTGTCGTTCGACAGGATTCGAGCAGAAGAGATCGTTGCGGCGTGTTTCCGTACGACAGCGGACGGGATGCGCTTAGCGACTGATCGCGGACATCCCACCCTCGAACAACGCGAAGTTGACCACCACGTACGCGCCCAGTAGGAGTATCGCGAGTACGGAGAACGCCACCGACAGCGTGTGCTGATCCGACGCGGAGATCCCCAAGCGGTCGCCGATCCATCGGGTGGCGAACACGCCCGCGAAAAGGACCGAGAGGCCTATCGCGGCGACCCACCCGCCGCCCAATACTGACACCGGAACGAGCAGGAGGCCGTACCCGAAGAGTAGTAACCCGACGAAGATAGCTACTACTGCTGCGACGCTGAACGAACCACCGGATGTCGTAGTGTTGTTGGTAGTCATTCGAATAGGATGGACACCGAAGAGCATAATCATTGCGTGATAATCGATGCTCTATTTATCGTGTCGGTTCGGGAGAAAGAACGGATGCGAACGTCCGACTTCGCTGACTCGAAGGGAACCTCTCGTCGTGGATGCGAAAAACCGGCCGTCTCACGCAACGGGACGTTCGGCGGGAGCGTCATTGCTGGTCGTCTCACCGATATCACCCTCGTCGGGAGTGTTGAGTTCGGTGTACGCCCTCGCGAGCACGGCGGTCGAGAAGACCGTCGTGATGGCGCTCGCGGCCTGCGCGAACACCAAGGCGACGACATCGCCGACGAAACTACCGCTGGCGAGGTCGCCGAAACCGAAGGCGATGGTGACGAGTATCGTGAGGAGTATCACCGCGACACCCAACACGAGGAGGTTGAAGCGGTAGCCCCTCGTCAATCCCCAACTGCTGCGGAAGGCTTTGACGAAGTTCTGGTCCTCGACGGCCACGTAGACGGTCCAGAACGCCAACGTCACGAGCAGGAAGATGCCCGGGACGATCAGCGCGACGAGACCCAACGCCACGATGATACCGAAGACTATCATTCCGATGAAGACGTTGACCGCCGCCCAGACCATGTTTCGGGTGAAGAACTCCCTGGGGAGGCGTTCGGTTTCGTCGCTCACGAACACGCGAATGGCCGCGATACTCACGACCAGTAACGCGATGCTCAGGACCACCGAGACGAGACCCGCAGCGAGCGACGGGGCGAGTGCCGTCGGGGTCGCTCGGACGCTGACACCCACCACGCCGTTGACGACGGAGATGACGAAGATGATGCCCACGAGCATGAGCCCGTTTCGCTTGACAGTTCGTCCGTACCCTTGCTTGAGAACGTTCGTAATGTTGATCGGCATAATCAAGTATAGAACGTCGTCTGAGAGGATATACTCGCCGATTAGTTCTCATTGTACGAGATACATGCCCCCCGGGCGTGAAGTTATCGTCTCCGAACACGTTCGTGTCGTCCGGAACGTCGATTCGGCGTGACGGAGAAGACGACCGTTCGGAGCCGTTCCACAACCGTTGTATCGTCTGGCTCGGTACGAACCGGTAGTGAGACGCCGTCTGTTCGGAACGCTCTGTGGGTTGGTCTTCCTGATGAACTTCGGGCGAACCGTCTTCGCGCCGTTGCTCGAACCGTTGGTGGTCGCCTTTTCAACCGACCAAGCGACCGTCGGCGTGTTGATATCGTTGGTGTGGCTCGGAACCGCCGTTCCGCGAATTCCGATGGGATACGTCCTCACCCACGTCCCTCGTCACCGAGCCGTTCTCGCGACGGGCGTCCTTCTCGCCGGTGCGTCGGGACTCATCGCCGTCGCGGATTCGCTGGCCGTGCTTCGAGTCGGGACGTTCGCGCTCGGCGTCGCCAGCGGAGCCTACTTCGTCGCCGCCGTCCCGCTCATCGCGGAACTGTTCCCGGATTCGGTCGGACGAACGGTCGGCATTCACGGAGCGGCTTCCCAACTGGCGGCGGTACTCGCACCGACCATCGTGGTCGGCATTCTGTTGGTCGCCTCGTGGCGAACGGTGTTCGTCCTCCTCGCCGCGGGTACCGTCGTCTTCAGCATCGTCTTCGCGAGCGTCGTTCGAGGGTCGCAAATCGCCGACGAAGCCACCCCCGACCGCGCGTTTCTGTCCGCGGTCCGGGCTCACTGGCGACTCGTCACAACCGGACTCCTGATGGTCGGCGTTGCTGGGTTTCTGTGGCAAGGACTGTTCAACTTCTACGTCGTCTACCTCACCTTCTCGAAGGGGATTTCGACGACGACGGCGAACCTCCTCCTCACCGTCGTGTTCGCGGCCGGATTACCCGCCTTCTGGTTCGGCGGACGGCTCGCGGACCGTCTCCCGATAGTCCCCTACATTTTGGCGATATTGACGGGGTTCGTCGTGTCGGTGGTCGCACTCACCGCCGCACACGGCGTGGTCGCCGTAGCGGTCGTCTCGGTCGCCATCGGATACGCGATACACAGCCTCTTTCCCGCCTTGGACACCTACTTCCTCAACACCCTCTCGGACGAGAATCGCGGCGTGGTCTACGCCGCGTTCACCGGTCTATCCCTGTTGGTCGAGGCGAACGGGACCGCCGTCGTCGGACTGTTGACCGACGCCGGATATCGGTTCGACGCCGTTTTCCTCGCGCTCGCGTCGCTCGTCGCTTGCGTCATCCTCGTCCTCGCGGGGCTGTATTCGACGGGACGACTGCCCGAGAGTTCGGAGTAAGCCGGCTTCGTTCGTCGCACGGTCGAGTTTCGCCGCGGCGCTCGGACGGGTTCCGAGCGTTTCGAGAATTAACACCCCGTTTCGTCGGTCGAATCGTGACCGAGGGTTTCCGAGCCGAACCATCGGAACGACTCCAAACTCACCGAAAACACGTCGTGTGCGCTGGAATGTCGAATCGCGTACGCGGTCGGATACCAGCCCGCGTTCGGAAACGTCGGCGGCATCTTGATAGGCTTCCTCGTTTCGGTGCAGAAACCACGAAGGAACGACCGTGTAATCATCGGCTCGAAGAAGATGACTTCCCCGTCGAACGTACCCCAGAGGAACGTGTGGGTGAACGGGTCGTCGTTGAACTCGGGGGCCGTCAAGTCCATCAAATGGTTCCCCATCCCCGGTTCGACGGCCCCGAGCGATTCGTAGTCCGGCGGCCGCTGACGCGGCGGCAGCGGTTCCGTCCCGCGTCGCAGCGTTTCACAGGTGACCGCGGTCTCGGCCCTCGGACAATTCCCGTTCCTGATTTCGGAGCGCTTCGCTCGTGGCATCAGGTAGAAGTGGAAGTCGAAGTGCGGGACGGCGTAGACGTCCGGCGGCGGATGCCCGGCCGGATTCCAATTCAGCATGAACCACCGGAACGGTATCGGTACGTCCGACGTCGGAAATTCGAGAACGGTCTCGTGACCGCAACACGGCGCTTTCCCGTCCGGAACGTCCCACTTCCCGTCGGTCGGTGCCGTAGGAAGGCCCTCCAAGGTGTCGGCGGTGAACTGGACGCCGACGGAGAGCGGCCGTTCGGAACCGGTGTGCGTCACGAAGGTCCGAATCGTCCCGTTTCCCACGGCGACGGAACGACCCCAAGCGGTTTGCGTCGGCGGAAGACCCGCTTCGGTCGACCGTTCTCCGGGGAGCGGTGTCGCGCCCGGTATCTCCCTGCCGAATGTGGTCGCTTCGGTTCCGCTGGCGACGTACGAACCCGCGGTACCCGTCCCCAGTGCTTTCAGAAGTCGGCGGCGGTTGAGCGGCATTTGCCATTCGGTTAACGGGACGGCCCTACGTTATTCTTTATGCGTGGACAGCGCTACCGCGTGATTGTTCGAATACCACTCTCGACTCGGCGGGATTCGAGCGACACCGTATCTTCAAGATATTTCCCGTGATACGTCCACGCATGCAGATTGCACTCATCGCACACGACGAGAAGAAACCCGATCTGGTCGAGTTCGTACGGAACAACATCGACCAACTGTCGTCCGTCGACTGCATCTCGACCGGAACGACCGGGAAACGAATCAAGGAGGAAACCGACCTCGCGGTCGATCCGAAGGAGTCCGGGCCGCTCGGCGGGGACATGATAATCGGTGCTGCGGTCGCCACGGGTGACTGCCACGCCGTGATATTCCTCCGCGACCCGCTGACCGCTCAACCGCACGAACCGGACATCAACGCGCTCCTGCGGGTGTGCGACGTTCACGACGTCCCGCTGGCGACGAACCTCGCCAGCGCGAACGCGATTATCGATGAGTTAGTCGGAGAGACGTAACGGTTCCGGGGTGAGATATTCCTTGATATATCCCTGCCCTTTGGCATCCTCCACACGCCTAACGGCGCGAGAATCCTCGCGCTTTAGCGCGGGGGGAGATGTCAACCCACGGTGGATTTCACCGGAAAGAAGCAAGAATTTGTATCCAAATACGAAGAAAATAGACATTCATGGGATTGTCAAAATTGTTTTGTAGAATCGACTCGAACACCATTTCATGGGACGATACGGAGACTTAAACTACTCGAAATTCACAAAGACAGGATTCTTCCTCGGTGTTTCATTTCTCGTGGTCGGTGCTCTCGGTGAACTCATCGGAACGTCATTTTACGGATCGCTGCCAGCATGGGAAAATATGTTGTTCACCGATCTCGAAATACTCGGCATCTTGCTCGGTCTTCTCTCGCCGTTCGTTTTCAGCATCTTCCTACCGCTGACTGAATGAAGCGATCTAAGAGATACCAGAGGAAGACCGGTCAGATGACGCCCTCGTCGGACAATCGCTCGATGTCCGCCTCCGTGTACCCGTACTCGAAGAGGATTTCCTCCGTGTGTTCGCCGAGGAGCGGGGGATGCGCCCGAACGCCCGTCGGCGTCTTCGAGAGGTGCATCGGGCTCCCCGCCATTTCGACGTCGCCCGCGGTCGGATGCGAAACCGACCACTGCATGTTTCGCGCGGCCACTTGGGGGTTGTCGAAGACGTCTTCCATGTCCTTGACGTCGCTCGCCGGGACGCCGTGGTCGTCCATCGTCTCCAAAACCTCTTTCGTGGTAAACTCCGCGAACGTCGGTTCGAGGAGCGCATCGAGTTCGTCGCGGTTCTCGACGCGCGAGGCGTTGTCGTGGAACCGGTCGTCGTCGACGAGGTCCTCGCGGTCGATTGCGGCACAGAACTTCGGCCAGAGGTTCGGCGACGGAACCGCGATGACGACGTACCCGTCCGCCGTCGGAAACGCCTGATACGGAGCGAGAGTGGGATGTTTGCTTCCCATTCTCCCCGGTGCTGTCCCCGTCGCGAAGTAGTTCGACGCCATGTAACTCATCCACGCGACCTGACTGTCGAGGAGCGAGACATCGACTTTCTGTCCCGTCCCGTCGCCGAGTTCGCGTTCGAGCAGCGCGGCGAGGATGGCCTGTGTCGCGTACATCCCGGCACCGATATCGGCGATGGCCACGCCCACGCGAACGGGCGACCCATCCGCTTCGCCGGTGATGCTCATCAGACCGCCTTCGGCCTGCATGATGAGGTCGTACGCGGGTCGGTCCCTGTCCGGTCCCCACTCGCCGTATCCCGAGAGCGCACAGTAGATGAGGCCGGGGTTATCCTCCCGGAGCGTCGGATAGTCGAGTCCCCACTTCCCCATCGTCCCCACTCGGAAGTTCGAGACGACGACGTCGGCCTCGCTCGCCAAATCGCGGAAGATCGCCCGTCCGTCGTCGCTCGAAAGGTCGAGCGACATCGAGCGCTTGTTGCGGTTCACGCTGAGGTAGTAGGCGCTCTGGTCCGACTCGCCGTAGGTCGGCGGGTGCCACTTGCGCGTCTGGTCGCCGGTTCCCGGTTGCTCGATTTTGATGACGTCCGCGCCGAGGTCCCCCAACTGCATCGTACAGAACGGACCGACGAGGACGCGGGACGCATCGAGAACCGTGAGTCCGTCGAGGGGACCGGTCTCCGTCGCCGGTCGGTGAGCTTCGCCGACCATCCGTTACGGCCCCCCCGTCGAACTCGCACTCCGTCGCCATTCGACCCGTCCACCGATGAGAAGCGTTCGGGCGTCCGGACGCCCGTTCTGGGAGGGACGATACTCGGCTTGTGGAACGGTATCTACCACCATCGTAGGACACTGTTCGAAGATACCTCGGTAAACAGTTTCGATGAAACCGACCTGTGAAACTTTCACGCCGTACGCCGGTTCTGACGCGATAGTCCCGGGTGAAACGACCGATAGAACTGCAATCAGCCGTGTGGACGTCGTTTTGGGAAGAATATACTCGCAATTGGTATTGAAAAATGATAAGATTTTAAAAATATTATGTTGGGTCAATAGATTTATTATGTCCACTTTTGGTTCTTTGGTATGGGTAGCGGTAATCAGAGCCACGGCATAGACAGGCGTACGTTTCTCGCATCGAGCGTCGGAATCACGGCGGCCACGATGGTGGCGGGGTGTTCCGGTGGACCCGCGAAATCGGGAGGGTCGAAGAATTCCAGCGGTTCCGGAGGGGGCGGAACCCAGTTCGTCTCCATCGGAACCGGCGGTACGGGTGGAGTCTACTACCCGCTGGGCGGTGGAATGGCGGACATCATGAACAAGAACCTCGATAACGTGGAGGCGACGGCCGAATCGACGGGGGCGTCCGTCGAGAACTGTCGACTCGTGTCGAGCAGCGAGATGACCATGGCGCTCGCGCTCGGTAACGCCGTCCTCCTCGCCGTCGACGGGAAGGGCGATTTCGACAAGGCCCTCGACCTGAAGGCGGCCTTCGGTGCGTACCAGAACAGCACGCAGGTCATCACGACGAAGGGGTCCGGTATCGAGACGATTCCGGACATGAAGGGAAAGAAAATCTCGGTGGGCGCTCCCGGGTCCGGAACCGAAGTCATCGCGAGGGAACTGCTCGGCTACTTCGACATCACCTACAAAGACATCGACGCACAGCGCCTCTCGTTCAGCGAAACGGCGACGGCGATGCAGGACGGACAGGTGGACGCCGGTTTCTGGTCGGTCGCCTATCCCGCGTCGTCGATTCAGAACCTCGCCAGTCAACGCGACATCGCCTTCGTCGAATTTCCCGAGAGCGATCTGAAGAAGATCACGTCGAAGTTCGACTACTACTCGAAAAGTACCATCCCGGCGGGGACCTACAAGGGCGTCGACCACGAGGTCAGCGTCCCCGGCGTGACGAACACGATGATCGTCAAAAGCGGCATGAGCGAAGACTTCGCGTACAAGTTGACGAAGGTCATCTACGAACACCTCGACGCGCTCGAGAAGGTTCACCCTGCGGCGAAACAGTTCGAGGGTACTGCTCGCGCCGCCCCGATAAACCTCCACCCGGGTTCGAAGAAGTACTTCGACGAGGCGAATCTCTAACGTGAATCCATGCGTAAGCGCCTCGTAATCGGTCTGATCGCCTGCGGGTTGGTCGTAGGTGCCAGCGCGACGATGGGGGTCAGCGTTCTTCGTATCCGAAACGCTCAAACCGGCGAGACGGTCGGCGTCGAGCGAATCGACCCGGGTCAGGAGTTCGCCATCGAGTACGTCCATTCGTTCAACAAGACCCCGATTCACGAGGTGTACGTCATCCGCGACGGCGAAATCGTCCAGACGCGGGAGGAGTTCGAGTACTTCGCCATCGGCCTCGAATACACCGACCGCGACCAGGAACGCGTCGGGAATTTCACCGTCCTGCACATGAACCGGACGTTCGATTCCGTCCCGATTCGAGTGGCGACGTACACGAATCAGTCGCTCGTCGTCGGGGACGAGGAAACGCCGCTGACGCACTATGCGGACCGGTGGGACACGCTCGAACTCTCCCCGGAGCACATGTCGTACCTCGAATATCTCTCTCACAAAGCGACCGCACAACTATGACAGAAACTATCGAATCGGACGCATCCACGGCCGGGGAATCGGAAACGAAGAAAGCGCGTGAAGTGACCGGAACGGCCCGGTATCTGGCGATGGCCGTCGCCGTCATCGCCGGCGTCTATCACGTGTACACCGCCGGGTTCGGAACCCCCGGCGCGTTCATCAACCGACCGCTCCATCTCGCGTTCGTCACCGTCCTCGCGTTTCTCCTGTTCCCGGGGCGAAGCGGGGACACGGAGGGAGTCCCGTGGTACGACTGGCTGTTGATGGTCGTCTCGGTGCCGAGCATCCTCTATATCGCCTACGCCATCGAATTCGGAACGTTGGCGAGCCGATCAGGGGATCCCCTCACGCGGGACATCGTCTTCGGCGCGATCACCATCCTCGCCGTCCTCGAAATCACGCGCCGCGCGACCGGACTCATCCTCCCGATGATCGCCTCGTCGTTCCTCCTCTACGCCTACTACGGCCGGTACATGCCTCAGCCGATAATCCACCGCGGCTACACTGTCGAACGCATCATCTCACACAGTTACCTCACCACGGAAGGCATCTTCGGCATTCCGCTGGGCGTGAGCGCGACGTTCGTCGTCGTGTTCATCATCCTCGGCGCGTTCCTCGAAGTGACCGGCATCGGCGACTGGTTCATCGACCTCGCCTACGGCGCGACGGGGCGAACGACCGGCGGCCCCGCGAAGACGTCGGTGATGGCGAGTGGATTTCTCGCCAGTCTGAACGGGAGTGCGGTCGCCAACACCGCGACGACGGGTGCGTTCATCATGTCCTCGTGGACCGGAATTCCGTACGTGACCATCATCGCCGCGGCGTCGATTCCGGCACTGCTCTACTTCCTCTCCATCGGCGCAGCGGTCCACTTCCGCGCGAAGCGGGAGGGACTCGAAGGAGTGCCCGCGGAGGACCTCCCCGACCCGTGGAAGCTGCTCAAAACCGGCTTCCATTTCCTGATTCCGCTCATCGTCCTCGTGGTCCTGCTCGTGCAAGGGAACTCCGCGATGAAAGCCGCGTTCTACGCCATCGTGCTGACCGTCATCGTCGCGATTCCGCGCGACCGGGCGACGGAGTTCGTTCGCGCTCTCGGAAACGGTGACACCGAGACGATTCGTTCGCTCGTTCACGGTGCCTGCTCCCTCGGCGTTGCCGCCATGGAGCGCGGAATGCGGATGACCATCACGGTCGCCGCGGCCTGTGCCACCGCCGGACTCGTCGTCGGGATGGTGACGCTTACCGGTCTCGGCCTCAAGTTCAGCACGCTCATCACCAGCCTCTCGGGCGGCGTCCTCATCGTCGCGTTGATCCTCACGATGCTGACGTCCATCATCCTCGGAATGGGACTCCCGACGACGGCGGCATACGTCGTTCTCGCCGCACTTGGCGCGCCGGCCCTGAAGCAGATGGGCGTCGAACTGATCGCCGCCCACCTGTTCATCTTCTACTTCGGAATCATCTCGGCCATCACGCCACCCATCATGTTGGCGGTGTTCACCGCGAGCGGAATCGCGGAGTCACACCCGTGGAAGACCGGACTGACCGCGCTCAACCTCGCCGCCGCCGGGTTCCTCGTCCCGTACATGTTCGTCTACGGGCCACAGCTCCTGCTCATCGGTTCGACGACGATGATCGTCATCAGTGCGACGACCGCCATCGTCGGAATCCTCGCGCTGTCCGCCGGAACACAGGGGTACTTCTACACGTCCGCGAGCTACCTCGAACGAATCGCGCTGGTCGTCGGTGCCGTGGTTCTCATCGCGCCCGGTCTGTTGACCGACCTCGCCGGGTTCGCCATCATCACCGCCGTGTTCCTCAAACAGTACGTGGTGAACCAACCGCCGGAGATTCCGACGCCGACCGGCGTCGACTGATCGTTTCCAAGCACGAAACCGTCTCCGAGCGTCAGTCGGAGACCACGATTCTCGACGACTGCGTGGTTCGAACCAGCAGCCAACTGATGCCGACGAGGAGCGCCACACCACCGCCGACGAGCAGCGTCTGTGCGTATCCGACGAACGTCGCCAGTCCGACGAACACGGGCGGCCCGACGGTGGTCCCGAGTCGAAGCACGCTCGTTCGGATACTCATGATACTGCCCCGGAACTCGTCCGGTGCCAACTCGTTCAGCGCCGTGTCCGTTATCGGTTCGGCGAGACCCTGTCCCAATCCGAACAGCAGCAGCGCACCGGCGACCAGATACACCGAATCCGCGACGGAGACGAGGACGAGGCCGGCACCGTAACTGGTGAATCCGAGCGCGATGGACTGGAAACTCGAAACCGACCGAAGCAGTCGTTCGCCCTGCATGGCCGTCAGTCCCATCATCACCGCCGGCAATCCGAGGAGGAGCCCGATAACTCCCGAGGAGTACCCGTAGGAGTTGGCGAGGATAAAGGGGACGACGGTGAGTTGCGCCCCGTAGAGGAGGAGGAAGATGCCGAAAATGGCCGTGTAGAGCACGAGATAGGGCTTCATCGACGTCGAACCGGTCACGAACTCACGGATGCTGGTGCTCGCACCGTCACCCGTGTCGGACGGTTCTTCCAGATAGACGATTCCGGGGAGTGCGACCACGATTCCGAAGAGGAAACAGATGAACGGCGCGGTCCACGAAATCGTCGCGAGCGCCCCGCCGAGGAGCGGATACCCCGCGGCACCGACCGCGAGAATCGCGGCGTTCATCCCGATCAGGGTTCGCCGTTTTTCGCCGGTGTAGAGGTCGCCGATCAACGTGACCGTGAGGGTCGCAATCGCGCTGCTGGCGGCGCCTTGGACCGCGCGGAGGACGAGTATCGTCTCGAAATCCGAGAACAGGACGACGCCCGCGCCACAGAGGCCGAAGACGACGAGCGAGGGAACGAGAATCTTCTTGCGGCCGATTCGGTCGGCCAGTAACCCCATCGGAATCGTCAGAAACACGCCGGGGAGAGTGAACGCCGAGAGCAACAGACTGGCTTGCGCTTCGGAGATGTTCCACGCGTCTTGGACGGCGGGAAGTGCGGGACTGATGAGCGAGACGCCCATCACGGCGACGAGCGTGCTCGCAAAGATGATGGTCGTTACCGGGGATTCGCGGAGGAGTTGGGACCGTTTCATTCGGGACTTGATGAACGATTTGCGACGGAGCGCGGAGAGGGTTTGGATTTCGGCAATCGCGGCGGGAGTCGAATCCCGTCATTCGACCCAGCGGGTCACGACCCGAACGACGACGTAGGGGCCGACGATTGGAAGCGTAACGACCGCTGTGAACGCCGCGACTATCGCTGCGAGGGTGGGTGCAGCACTCAATATGAGTGCGTACACCGCGATGACGGGGAGTCCGAGCACCGCCACGACGGCCACGTTTATCGTGTCGCTTCGGACGGGTGGTGGCCGGGTGGTCGTCTGCTGTGTTCGTTCGTGTGGCGAGCGTCTCGTGAGCAACTGTTTCATGGATGTATACCTGTATTCAAGTCGGTAGGCGTGCGATTCGACGGGTGTATTTCCGCCGACGATGTCTCTGCTGGAACATCGGGATTCGGCACCGACGGCGACGCCGCTACCGATAGTACGGTGCGGCGTCGTCCCGGTGGAAAGGCGGTGTTTGCGGACCGATTTTCGGAGGAGCGAACGTCCTCATCGCCGCCGCTTTCGGGGGCACCGACGGCGAGTCGGTCGGCAACCGAGTCGGGAGATGGGGTTCACTTCATCGCCCGACTCCCGCGCTCGGCCGTGGTCGAGCGGAATGCGAAAATTTTCCGGTCATGGTTGTCGTGATTGCAGGGGGATACGACATCGGTGTCGTCGCTTCGGTCGGTCGCGTTATGCTCGTGTGACGGAGATGATCACGTCAGCGGAAGTATCATGGGGTGACATCCTCGCGTATTATCCCTCCACCGGATGGCAGTATAAAACCATGTTGAATGTTGGTAGCTAGTCGCACGAGAGGGAAACCACGCATTATCGCCTTGATGAGCGCCTGTCGCAGGGGATTGAAAGTGGTCGGCGAAACGACTGTCCGCAATCCGTTCTCCTTACTCCGCCGAGTCGTGTATCGAACGGTCCTTCGAGGGGATACGTATCTGGGTCAGATAGTAGATTCCGACGAGGAAGCACCCCTGCCCCAAAAACGAGAGGAAGAGTAGTCCGAGCGGAACGTGATACGTTCCCAGCAGCCGAACGACGACTAAACCGACGAACACACCGCCGATCAGAAACCACGAGAGCATTTTCAGACTCTGTTCCAATAGGAGAAGGTCAGCCAGACGAGTATCCGCTGTTCGGACGAGCGAGTCCTCCCAGACTTCCTGATCGGCACCTTCGATGGACATCGACACCTTGCTAAAAGATAGCACGCGATATCAATACCTGTGATTGTGCAGTTGACAGTAAGTTAGTATACGGAACCCAACGCGGGTAGGTCGGAGTTGATCGACCGACCGACGAAGTCGGGCACTCGACCGGGGTTCAATCGAGCGTGCCGAACGCTTCGACCAGTTCGCCGTTCACGTACCGACGCTGCGTGAACCCGAGCGCGTTCGTGAGGACTGTGTGACCCAGGAACGTCGTGGTGTACTCCAACATTCCGAACGGGTGTACCGCGCGTTGGTAAGCGGGTGGTATCATTCCCCCGAGAACGTGAATACCGGTGCCGTCATCGCGGCCGATGGACCCCGCCGTCACGAGACGCCGCTGGCCGTCGGTAATCCCGGCGACCGTTCCACCGGCGTTCTCGAAGGCCGTCGGCACGACCCCTGTTGCGGGTGCATTCGCTATCGGATAGCCGAGCGGGGGGACGTTGTACAGTTCGCGTTGGACGTTCCGCGTTCCCGTCAACAGCGGGTGGTCGTCGTTCCGCGCGTCGAAGTGCGGAATCGAGCTTTCGAACGTGATAACGTCGTCCGCCGTAATCCCGGCGGCCAAGTCGTTGTCGAGCGCTCCGAGGTGGGCGACGCCGGCATCGGTGAGAACGAGATTCCCCCCGTTCGAGACGAACCGGTCGAGTTCGGCGACGTACGCGTCGTCGTCGGTACCCTCCGCGTGGGAGACGACGAGGTTTTCCACGGCGAGTTTGTGACTTCGGCCGCGAAACAGCGCGCCGTCTTTGATGTCTTCGACGGTCAACCCCGTCATCGCGCACGTGTGATTGCCGTTGCCGTGCCATCTCCCGCCGTGACCGTGTCTCCCTCGCCTTCCGCGTCCGTCTCCGTCCCGGTGACCGCGGTGTGGGTGTTCCCCGTGGCGATCGCGTCCATCCCCGCGCTCGTCGTGATCACGTCCTCCCCAATGACCGTCACGTCCGTCAGGGCCGTGGTGTCCGTGGCCCCCTCGGTGACCGTGGTGATCGCCCCATCCACCGTGTCCCCACCCCTTTTTTCCATCCATGTACGCCGCGTAATCGCGGAAGTATGCGAGCGGCGAGACGCTGTAGCTCCGCTGTTCGTAGCCGAAGACCGACTCCGGGTCGGGGGAGGTCACGTCGTCTTCGGTACCGCCGACGACCGCTCGATTGACGGTCGCCCGTTTCTTCCGTTCGCCGCCGAGCGTTTTCACTTCGACCGTCCACTCGCCCGAAGACGGCGATGGAACCGACCATTCGACCGTCCGCCGTGGGCGTTCGCCATCGGATTCGTGTGAGTGCACGACCTTCCCGTTCGCGTCGCGGAGTTTCGTGCGGACGGGACCGCTCGGTGAATCGACCGCGACCGAGAGTGCGTGCGCCCCGTCCGGAACGGAAACGCTGGATGCGGTCCACTCCTTGCCGACCTCGACGGATTCGCTGGCCGTCGTCGTATCGGTCGCTTCGAACGAGAGCGCGCTCGAACGGCGCGTGAGGGAATCGGTTTCGACGTACGCAGTGGTCGCCTCTCCGGTCTGGATGTCGGCCGTCACCTCGGTCGCCGCGTGTTCGGTGACGGTTCGAATCGCCTCCTGGAAGCCGCGCACCTGCAGGTCGACCAACCACGGGCGAAACACCATTCGGTCGAACACGCGATTGTCCCAGCCCATCTCGTGAGCCATCATGGAGACGCCGAGGCCGCCCTGTTCCTCCGGGTGGCTCATCCAACTGATGAGCGTCCCCGAGGTCGTGTACTGAATCGTGTCGAAGATGGTACCATATTCGTAGGCTGCTTCCGGTACAGGGGTATCGTACCGGTCTACGTCCTCCGGAGGGACGTCGTACCCGTCTATCAGGTACTCCCTGTTCAGCGCCTCGAACCGGTCGCGGCGATCGTCGAGGTCGGTGCCGATTTCGTCTTCGACCCGACTGTTCGTCCGTCGGTTGAGTTCGTAGATGTCGTGGAGTTCGCCGTGATCGTACTGGTCGTTCACGATGAGCCCCTCGATGAAGTTCGACGACCAGAACATGCCGTGGAGGTCCGACCCGTAGTTGAGGTTGTCGTAGCCGCGAAGCGCTTCGACGATGTCGAGCGAGTCGGGCACTATCTCCTCGTAGTCCTTCGGCGACGTCGGAACGTCCTCGTCGACGCCGGGGTCGTCGTTCCGCAGGTCGCGTCCATCGGGCTCGGCGGGATAATACGACGGGTTGATCCAACCGACGGTCGGATACCCGCGGTTCGGGTCGACACCGGTCCCCGTCACCCGTTTGAAGGAGTTGTTTTCCGGTTCGGAGTCGCCCACCGGGTCGTCGTTGACGCGATACTCCTGCCGACGCGCGGAGAACCCGTCGGGGTTCGTGTACGCGAACAGCAACACGACGTCGTCCAACATGGCCTCCACCGTCGGCTCGTTTCCTTCGAGCAATCGCTCGATGAATCGGGAACCGGCCTCCGCTCCGGACCGCTCGTCGCCGTGGATGCTCAGCGAGAAGAAAACCTTCTCCTTCTCCCGAAACGCCCGCTCGTGGTCGATGTCGTTCGTCACCTCGACCACCCACAGTTCCTGCGGGTCGGACGCCGTCTCCTCGAAGAGGTTCTCGTGTCCCGGACTCCGCCCCCACGACCGGACGCGAACTCGGTCGTCGTACTCGTCCGCGAGGTGGTGAACCCCGTCGACCATCTGTTCGTAGTCAATGTAATCAACGCTGTCGTCGACGGACGGGAAGACGCCGTTCGCGTAGTCGCCGAGTCGCCAGAACGGGTTCGACCCCGGCGAGTACTTCAGCGTCTCGACGGCGTCGAGTTCGGCCACGTCTCTCGCTTCATCCGGCGTCAATCGGAGCCACGCCGCGGTTTCCGGGTTCGTCGTCGTCCGGAAGTAGTCGTCCGAGTAGGGTTCGAGCGCTTCGAACGCCGGTCGGTCGAGGACGACCAACGTCGGAATTTCGTATCCCTCCTCGACGTGGTCGCGGACGAAATCGTAGAGTTCGGTCGTCGCTGACGACGTGGAATCGGCGGCGACGCCTTTCGAGAGCGACACCGCACCGGCCGTCGCGGCGGACAGTCGAACGAACTGCCGTCGCGAAATCGGGATGTCTTTCGAACGGTCCAACTCAGTTGCGTGAGTACGTGTCGTGCACTTGATAACACGGCACGGAAGTGCCACCGTACGTTACTTACTTTCAGTATTAATAATTATCTAATATTAGTACAATTACCTAAAAAATATCGTTCATGTCGGTCGATGGCCGACTACCCCGAGCCGTCGTATACAGCACCGTTCCGTCGCCCGTCCGCCGCGCCCCGGTATTTCCCGGAATCGAGCACGCGAATCGCCTGCACGTTGCCGAGTTGCGTGGGGTCGTCGTTCAACGCGTGACCGCGGGCGCGTAGCTTCTGCCGAACGTTTTCGGGAACGCCGTCTTCCCAGTACACTGCCGGGTCGACGTCGTCATAGAGACGCGGTGCATCTATCGCCGACTGAAGGCTCATTCCGTACTCGACGACGTTAAGCAGAACCTGTGCGACGGTCGTGATGATGGTCTTGCCACCGGGTGAGCCGACCGTCATGTACGGGTCGCCGTCGCGGAAGACGATGGTCGGACTCGTGCTGCTCAGCGGTCGCTTGTTCGGCTGTACTTGATTCGGACCACCGGGGATCGCATCGAAGTCGGTGAGTTCGTTGTTCAGCATAAATCCGTAGCCGGGCACCATCATCTTCGTCCCGAAGAACTGCTCGATGGTGCTGGTCCACGAGACCAGGTTTCCGTCGCTGTCCGCGACCGTAAAGTGCGTCGTCTGCCCCCTGTCGGAGCGGAGGTCAGTCGCGGGGCGCTCGCTCGTCCCGGAATCCCCGAGCGGACTGACCCGATAGGGGTTTCCCGGTTGGAACGACCACGGGTCGCCGGGCGAGCGCTCCGGTCCAGCCTCGTCGAAGGAGATGAGTCGGCGTCGTCGCTTCACGTACTCCTCGTCGAGAAGCCCTTGCCACGGGGCGTCGACGAACAGTTTGTCGCCCATGTACGCTCCGCGATCCGCGTAGGCGAGATGAAACGCCTCGATGAGCGCGTGATAGCGCTCGAAGGACCGCGAATCGTACTGCCCGAGGTCGAAGGGTTCGACGAGTTTCAGAATCTGGCCGATGGTCAACCCGCCGGAACTCGGCAGGGACATCGTCCGAACCGTCACGTCCCCGAACTCCACGTGCTCGGGGTGGTCCATCGTCACGTTGTACCCCGCGAGGTCGTCGACGGTCATACTGCCGCCGCTTTCCTGCACCGTTTCTGCGGTCGCCTCCGCGATTTCGCCCTTATAGAACGCGCCGATGCCGTCGTCGCGGATGAGACGGAACGTCTTCGCCAAATCCGGTTGCACGAGCGGATCTCCCTCCTGAAGCGGCTCGCCGTTCGGAGCGAACACCGAACGCGCGGCGTCGTTGAACAGGTCCACGTTGTTGGCGATGGATTCCGCGAGCGGGGCGTCGACCGTCACCCGAGGACAGGTGTTGGACGCGAGCGAAATCGCGGGGTCGATGAGTTCCGCCAGCGATTTCGAACCGAACCGCTTGAGCGCGACGTCGCAGGCGCGGAGCGTTCCGGGGACGCCGACCGCCTGTCCGCTGGTGTGTCGTTTCTCGAACGGAATCGGCTCCCCGTCGTCGTCGAGGAACATCTCGGGCGTGGCACCGAGCGGCGCTCTTTCGCGGTTGTCGACCGCGTACACGACGTCCTCGTCGGCCGAGTAAACGAGCATGAAGCCGCCGCCACCGATTCCGGAACTGTGCGGTTGGACGGCGTTGAGCGCGAACTGCGTCGCAACCGCGGCATCGACCGCGTTGCCGTCGTTGGCGAGGACGTCCGCACCGACCCGCGTCGCTTGCGGATGAACCGTCGCGACCATTTCGTCGCCGGTAGCCGTTGCGACGTTCCCCGACCCTTGCTTCACGCGACTCCCGTCGTCGGACGCCTCGCCGGCGCTCACGGAGGCGACGCTCGCGCCGACGGTCGCCATCGACCCTTTCAGGAACGTTCGCCGTTTGGTACTTCCGCCCTCTCCAGTCGGTGTCGTATCGGAGCGTCCCCGCTCCGCATCGTTTTCTCCATCCATCCAATCGCTATATGGATTTGAGTCAGATAAGTATATTTTATTAATTTAGATACTAAGAATTGAAGGTTAGAATGATGATTTAATATTTGGTTCGAGAACGGCCAACCCAATGTTAAACGTCTCCCACTTCCGTCGCGAAGGGTCGTGGTAGGCACTGTCTCTTCGCTGTTCGGGGAAGTAACTAATGAGTAGGAGCATTGAAATTATTATATTTAAAATCGCCATTATTATATTATGTACTATTATTTAGAATAATTATATGTATTGATACAACCTTCACGAATATATGGGTAAAAAGGTCACCCGCAGAGGGGTACTAGCCGCAACCGCATCGACAGCCTTCCTCAGCCACGCAGGAACGGGAACGATGACGGGAAATCCGGCGAGTCACGGTCACGAGGACGAGGAAGAGGGGACCCTCCATCGATTCGCGACGAGCGCCGCCGGTGCGGAGGTGACGGGCCTGTACGTCACGGAGGAGGGGCAGTTCTTCTTCAACGTCCAACACCCGAGCCGCGAGAACGACGACCCGTACAACGAGGGTACCATCGGGGCCGTCGTCGGGGTGAATATGAACGACCTCCCACGGGATTTTCCGAGCGTACAACCCTCGGAAAACGAGGAACAGGCGGGGGACGTTCGGTTGGCGCGGGGGAGCTACCAAGTCCTCGCACAGGGCGGCGAGGAAACCGACAGCGGCGAGTCGCTCGGCATCCCGACCACGCCGGACGGAACGCCGGTCGGCGACCTCGAAGGGTCGGAGTACTCCGAATACGGGTACTGGCCCGATTTCAACGGCTTCGTGCCGGACGACGAGATGGAGGATGAGGGCTATCTGTTCACCAACTTCGAAACCCAACCGGGGATGATAACCCGGCTTCACCTCCGTCAGCGCGGGAACAACGGCGGCTGGGAGGTCGTCGGCGTAGAAAACGTCGACAAACCCCTCCGCCGCGTCGAGGGGACGAACATCAACTGTTTCGGGAGCGTCAGCCCCGAGGGAATCCCGATGAGCGCGGAAGAACAGTACTCACACCCGGCCACTCGGTTCTGGAATCGGCCGAAACCGGCCACCATCAGCGACAGTCCCAGCATCTCTGAGGACGGAGTGCAGGGGAGCTTCGGCCTCAACGGCGTCGAGAAGCAGGCATTGTATCTCGGCGGAACACGGGACGGTGAGGAAGTCGAAGTACCCGAGAACGGAACGGCGACGCTCATCTCCGACACGTACGCGAACCCGTACCGGTACGGCCACATCGTCGCGATGGGGAATCCGACCGCCGACGACGTGACCGACGTGGAGGCCACGAAACTGACCACGTTCGGCCGCGCGGCACACGAAGTCGCGGTGGTCATGCCCGACCAGCGGACGGCGTACACCAGTTCCGACGGCACTGGGAAGTGTTTCTACAAGTTCGTCGCCGACGAGGACGTGGCCGGACGGGGTGACGTCACGGAGTACGGTTCGAAAGGGACGCTGTACGTCGCCAAGGCGAACCAACGAGGCAAACTGAACGGCAACCCCGCCGAAGTCGGTTTCGAACTCGACTGGATACCGCTCGGACACGCCGACCTCGACGAAATCGAATCGTGGATAGCCGAGTACGATGGTGTCACGCAGGCGGACTACCTCGCGATTCGAGCGGAGGTCGATACGCTAGACGACGCGAGCCTCGCGGACATCGACGCTTACGTCGAGGAGAACGGGAATCCGTTCTACATCACGCCGGACGAAGTCGACGCGTGGGCCGCACAGTACGAGGACGGCGGAATCGGCTGTATCGACGAGGACCTCCGTCGCGTCCCGTTCCTCGAAACCCGACGGGCGGCCGCGGCCGTCGGTGCGACGGACGAGTTCCGCAAGATGGAGGGCCTCAACATCCGCACCGAAGCCGTTCCGGGTGAGGATTTCCTTTACATGGCGATTTCGGAGACGAGTAAGACGATGAACGACGTGAAGGGAGACATTCAACTTGCTGGCGACGAGTGGGGTGCGGTCTACCGCCTGCCGCTGGAAGCCGACTACGACGTTTCGCGGATGGAACCCGCGGTCGTCGGCGGGCCGAACGCGAACATCTGCGGCGGTTGTCCGTACGACGCGCGACCGGATTCGAAGAGCAGCGTCTGTCCCGATTGCGGGTACAACCCGACGGAGGAAGACGAGAACGGGACGAGCGGCGGCGGGATGAAGAAACTCGGCAAGGCCGCGTCCGACCTCGTGACCGGGGACGATTTCGAGGAGGAGAACGTCATCTCCAATCCGGACAACCTCGTGGTCATGCGGGACAAACGGGTCATCATCGGCGAGGATACGAGCAACGAAGGACACGAGAACGACAACATGATCTGGATTTACACGCCAGACGGCTGTTAGCTTCGCGCACCTGAGCGTGCGAAGCGACGGATTCCTCTCGGCGGGTCGTTCGGTCGTCGTGGAAAAGGTGGCGGGGCGGGGTGAGTCGGGAGTGATGGCGCCAGACCCAGCGAATGCCTCATGAAGGGTATGTCGGAGGCTGCCTCGCCACAATACGTAGCTTCACCGGGCATGGTAAATGCTTTGTGGTGCAATTAGAAAATAAAACAATCACGTTCGAGAACAATAATCCGGTCGAAGCGCTTCATCGCTACGCTACTCATAGAACGTACTGATCTCGAAGAGCGTTTCGAGTTGGGTATCCCCGCGATAGCGTACGGCCTCGTCCTGGCGGTCGTACTCGACGATGTCGTAATCCGCGAGTTTCGGCAGGTGTTTGTGAAGCAGGTTGATTCGTGCCCGTCGCTTCGACTCTTCGTCCTCCCCGACCTGAAGAACCTCGACCAGGTCGGAGAGGGGGAAGGTGGATTTATCCGTTTCGTGGAGGTGAACGAGGACGAGGCGTCGTTGGCGGTCGGCCAACAGTTCGTGAATCGTTTCGACGGAAAGTCGTCGATTATCGACGTTCGTAGATGACATTGAGCTAGTAAACCAGTTCTAGCCATAGAAACCCGATACCTTATCAATTAGGTACTCGCTGGTGACCCGCTGCGAATGCGCACCCGCGAATCAGGACGACCGCGACGTTTCCGTAAAGATCGCGGTGAAGAGTTTTCGATGGGCCGCTTGCAGGTGTTGATGGAACGTCGGTGGTGAGATACCAAGTGCTCCGGCCAACTCCTCGCCCGTACTCTTTCGCGGGGACTCGAAGTATCCACCGTGATACGCCATCTGTACGACTTCGCGTTGGCGGTCCGTCAACCGCTCTTGGAGTTGCTTGCGAAACTCCGTCGGAGAATCGATCGACCGCTCGAACTCGCGTTTCGCCGCGAGCCGGGCCTCCGGATACATGGTCTGCATGGCATCGACGAACGGCCGCACCTCGGTCATTGCGGGGACGCGGATGGCGAGGGAGCCTTCGCCGTTCGTGGTACGACCCGAGTGGATGTGCGCTCCGAGTTCTATCAGTCGCTGTAGGGCGGGTTCGTCCCCTTTGAACAGGAATTCAAACCGACTGCTCTCGGTGTGCGTACTGATGCACCTCGCCTGCTCGACTCTCGGAGAGCGGTTGGCACAGGTAAGCACGTCCTCGGAATCGACGTCGCTCGCAGTGACGTAGTAGAGAAGGCGCTCAGTCGAGGTCGGCACAACGGCATCGAGGGTTAGCTGGCAGTCGAGTTCGTCGGAAACGGTGAAGAAGAACGCGTCCGTTCCGGTGAAATCGAACTCGAGCTCGACGACCCGGTCCGTAAAGAGGAGCTGTTGCATCTTGATGGTGTAAATCGCGTAGCCGAGCGTCGCGCCGAGCTCGTCGAAGATTTTCCGTTCCCTATCGCTGAGAAGCTTGGTTTGGGAGCCGTAGACGACGAGGACGCCGTACGTCGTTTCCCCGTAGCTGAGCGGCACACAAATGGCCAGGCGGTATCCCTGCGATAAAGCTGCTCGACGGACCGACGTCGGAAATTCGGGATCCGTCTCGATGTCGTTGACGACCTGAATGTCCCCGGTTTCGAGCGCCTGCGCCGCTGCACCTCGTTCCGTGTCCTCCGAGTCCGCGTCGCGAATCGCGTCGAGATACGACGCTTCGACGTTGGAAGCGTTCCGAATGGTGATTCCGTCCGTTGCTGGTTCGAGGTCGCTGATGAGGGCCGCCCGATACAGGTCGGAGTTTGCGATGGATTCGCAAGCCAGCGTTTCGATTTCGCTTTGGGTCGTGGCCTCGACTACGGATTTGTTGACCTGTCTGAGGACGGCGTTGATCTTGGAGATCGTCTGGAGGATTTCGCGTTGGCGTTCGAGCGCGGACTGACGTCGCTTCTGGCGTGTCGTGTCCTCCGCGATCCCGACGAATCGATGGAGATCACCGGTCTCGTCGTAAACGGGAAAACTGGTGTCCGCAATCCAGCGAACCGTCCCGTCGGGCTGGACGATCCTATACTCCGCGGTGTACTCGCTCTGGAGCGTACCCGCCTTCGAATCGCGCATCATTTGGAGAAGCACCTGCTCGGCCCGGGCGCGATCATCGGGATGGATGACTTCGATATACGTTTCCAAGTCTTCGTAGAGCGATTCCCGTGACTGTCCCCACACGTCTTCGTAGGCCGGATTCACGTACAGTATTGTGGAGAGGTCGGCGTCCGACATCCAGAGGACGCTATCGATGTGTTCAGCGATCTGTCTGAAACGCGCTTCGCCGTCCCGGCGTCGCTTCCGGCGTTCCTCCCGTTCGGTAAGATCCCGAACGATTCCCGTGAAAAATCGCTCGCCTCCGTAGTCCTGTTCGGTAAACGAGAACCGAAGGGGAAACCGTTTCCCGTTTGCGGTACGCCCGACCCACTCGAACGTCGTCCGGTGGATCGATTCCGACACCTGCGCCGCTTCGTGAATCGCCTCCTCGAACGCATCGACACAGAATCGGTCGTCCCTCGGCGGGAAGAGCATGCGCATTCGAGAACCGGTTAGCTCCGCGACGTCGTACCCGAAGAGTTCTTCAGCCGCTCGATTTGCGAAGCGTATCCGTCCCGACGTATCGAGCGTGAGAACAGGTTCACATGCCTCCACTATCAACGTTCGAAAGAACGCCGATTCCGCGTCCCCATCGATGAGCGAACTCCGATCGGAATGTATCCCGTCCGTATCGGACTCATCCGAGTGAGCCATTACGTGGTGCAATGTGTATCCAGTACCCATAACCGTTTGTCTTGGTATCACATAGCGATCCGTTAATCGTTGCCGAGAAGAGGTACGGAAAGCACGTTTCGCGCGTACTCGTAACTAAAGCTGCATCGCGGTCGCCGACGCGACTTGGATTTCGAGCAGCGTGTTCGGCGGGTCGTCGGTGAGCGATTGGCGATAGTATTCCGGCCACGCTTCCTCATCGGGACCCAGATATTTCGCGAATATCTCGCGTGCCGCTTCGTTGATTCGTTCGGACTCCTCGTGTATCGTCGCACTTCCCAGCAGGGAGACCATCCACTCCGCATCCCCGTCGGAGTTCTTCTCGATCGAAATCGCAACTCGAGGGTTCTCCTCGATGTTCGCCAGCTTCTTCCCTCCGGTAAGGACGAAGAGTTCTCCATCGTCGTAGGCATACCAGACGGGGGCAACGTGTGGTCGGTCGTCGACCGAGGTTGCGAGGTGGGCCATGAGCTTCGCATCTCCGATGAGTTCTTCCGCGTCGGATGAAATGCTCATATCCACCCTTCGCGCTCCATCGTCAAAGCTTGATAGCCGAACACCGCTAGTAGAGTCGAGTGTACGTATCGACGTCCCAGTCGGTTACGGCGCTCATCGCGTCGTCCCACGTCGCTCGTTTCACCGCAACGTACGTTCGATGAAGCTCGCTCCCCATCGTTCCGCGGACGGACGACCGGTTCAACGATCGTTTTCCCGCCGTCGGAATTGATAGCGGGTTAGAACGTTCTCGAAGCGAAAACGTCGACGTTCACCGAGTTGCAAAGCGGGAAAAGAACGGAGACCAGAGAATTAATCTGCCCTCGATTATGAGTGGGCGTATGGTTACATTCGAGGTAGACCTCCCCGACCGTATCGACTCCGATATCGATCGCTTCGTCGACCAAGGTGATTTCCTGAATCGAGAACAGGCGATCGAAGAACTCCTCACGCTCGGTGTGTCGGCTCACGCGCCCACCGGCGAGGGCGAAGAGGAGATGGGCGAGAACCTCTTTACACAAGCCGTCAACGACCAGCAGGACCCGGCCAGCTATCAAGATGACCCGCTATAGGGATACGGAGTGAGCGCGCGATATCCGATCGTTTGGGCGATTGACGGAAGGCGCTCGATGGCTTCGCAGTAGTGACTGCTCCGGTCCGGACGGAGTTTACGATACGAACGGTAGACGAGCCGCGAGCGTTCCCGCACCCCATATTTGGGCACGGAAACGGTCGTTCTTCGGTGATGGAAATTTTACGGATCGCCGCCCCCGGCGATCCGCCCTTGGTCACTCGCGATTGTGAGGGTATGGAGCAGAATTCCGACTCGTGCCGACTCAAGGGCGCGAATCTCCTATCGAATTGTGCAGAACGGGGAACGTAATCACCGTCGGCTATCAGTGCGTCTCGAACGCTCGCGACCATTTTTACCCCCGCTCCGCGAACAGAGTACCGAATTGATGTAGGTTCACGCGTCGGAAGCGGACAAACCGCTGCTGTATATGCTCTCGATGCTCGGCGAGTAGTAAAACGATTCAGAGACCGGGTGACTCGGGAGGTTGCTAAACGCGAAGTCAGGAACGCTCGGGCCGCTGTCGATGCCGGCCTTCCTACCCCGGACATTTACGAACAGACCTATTGAGCGGAATTCGGCTATCATCTATGAACGGATTCGAGGCGAGACGATGCGTTCACATCTCCGGGTGGGTAAGGGTGAGCGCGGCCGATGAACAGGGCTCCAATCGGGTCGCCTTCTTTTTCATAGATTTGGTGAGTAGCGTTTGTGCATCGATTAGTTCGGGATACCGGGAGGCATCCACTTCCGCTTAGTCATGTAATTGGAAGTGGTTTGATTATCCTCTCGTTGGTCGGGATTGCATAGTAGAGCCACCCGAACCGCTTGAAACGTCGTTTTGAGACATTTATAAACTCCATTGTGCGATATCAAATTGGTGTACGAGAAGATGAGACTACAGCAGGTATAGAGGGGCCAGAACGCACAATTTCAGCCAATCCATCCTTCTGCAAGCGCTTCAAACTGACTCTCAGTATAGTTCTCGCCAGTATTTCCAGAGGAAAGCTAAGTCACGAGGATATAACAGTTTGACAATTTCACGCCTATTGCCATTATTAATCTCTGAGAGCGTGTTGCGATTGAGCTTATTTAGATCCTGCATGAGTCGGTCGTACCGTCCATTTGGTGCAAGATACAGCAGCCTCGTCATCATAAGGCGACGACTCTGACGAGGCGCAACCTGCTCATTCCAGAGGTCATCATACACCGCCATCTCGCTGGCAGATGTGTCTATTCTCCCAGTAAGACAACGATCGGCTGTCATCGCGGCCGCACGGGCTGACTTCATACATTTGTAGACACCCTCTCCCCACACTGGATCGACTGAGGGAACGGTATCACCAATCGCCATGAACGAATCAGTGCTCATCGAACTCGGATGTTGAACATGCGCAGAACCGCGAACCTGATTATCCGCAATTCGTCCGGCGTTCTTCAAGCGCGGATCAGTGTCAAGCCAGTGTTCAAGGTAACCGTCAACTGTCCGACTTTGGGTAGCATGCTTTTGGTAGCGTTCGTTTTGGAGATAGCAAACACCAACTTTTGCCGTATCCCCACCAGTGTGAAAGATCCATGAATAGCCGCCAGGAGCATACTCATGATCCAGCCGTAACATCATCGCATCAGTGAGATCTGCGAAATCAGGGTGAGTGAGATCAACGCCCTCAAACAAGTACTCGATGCCAATCGCGTGGTTCGCTCGCTCAAGATTGACTACACCCAAGTCTTTAGCCAATGGCGCTGCCGGCCCCGTAGCATCAATGACGAGATCGCCGTACACTTCCTTGTCAGAATTATACCGCACACCGACAACATCCCCGTCTTCGACGATCGGATCACGGACACGGGCATCAAAGAGATACTCAGCGCCCTTTTCGCGGCCATCCTCGACGAGAAACGTCTTGAACTCGGCAAATTCCAAGACAAACCCCGGCTGATTTTGGATGAAGTGCTCGTTAGGAGACTCAATAACCACTGAATCGGTCGCATGCATGACTACATCATCCGGGATACCGAAGGAGGTCATCATCGACGCGAACGTTCCACCGGTGGACTTGTTGCTCTGGGCTGGGAACTCTTCTTCTACCTCGGTTTCCAAGACAACTACATCGTATCCACGTTCAGCGAGATCTCGTGCACATTGTGCTCCCGCTGGACCTGCGCCAGCGATTACTACGTCGTAATGATTGTGCATCCCTGATACATAAATGACGAAATGAAGATGAAAAGATATTGAAACACAGTGCCACTTTCGGGTTGTTTTCCACTCGGACTAGTACTCCGGTTAGACCATTAGTGAGCAGACATTTGTGAGACGACATTAACGCAGTACACACCACCGATGATGAGGAGAATTCCGATAACCCCTGCTATATCTATTGGCTCATCGAAAAGAACAATACCAATCGTTGCGACACCAACGACCCCCAATGCTGCCCATGTCCCATAGACGACACCGATCGGTAGCTCTTCAAGGGTCAGAGATACAAGATAGAAAGCGATTCCATATCCGACGACGACACCAAGACTGGGAACTGGTTGGGAAAATCCATCTGAAAGTTTGAGGGCAGTCGTTCCGAGAAGTTCGGAGAGTATTGCACCAGCAAGCAGCACGTACGGATTCATAGCGATAGATCAGGGAGTCACCGATATGAGATTATTGAAACAAAACACCACTTACAATTCGTTTGGACTTACAACGATAACCTATGACGGAATTGGGCGAACTTGGTCTCTCAAGCTACGAGGAGAAAGTATATCGGACACTGCTAGTGACAGGAGCAGTAACCGCAGCTGACCTTTCCGAGAGTAGTGGCGTTCCGAAAGGCCGTATTTACGATGTGCTCAACGGCCTCGAAGCTCGCAAACTGATCCGGATGCAATCAAACAACCCAAAACAGTACGTCGCCGTACAGCCAGAAATCGTTGTTGACAGGCTTCTAGCCGAGAGAACATATGAACTGAAACAAGAGTGGAATCGCTATCGAAAGCGGGCTGAAACCGTCCGCTCAAACCTACTGCCGACACCGCCTGCCGAGAGTAGTTTCTGGCTCGGATCGCTCGGGAGCGAGGAGATGAGCACAGCTCTTCAGCAACATATGCGAACTGCGGAAGACTTTGTCCACGCGATCGTCGGGACACCGTATGAAAATACGACGTGGGAAACACTCCAAATCGAAGTAGGGGCATTTTTTGATGGTGCTAATGCGGATCTCACAGTTGATCTCCTGTTGAGTGAAAAGGTAGTCACTGTACTTCCTGATAGATTCCCGCGCCTGATTAATGGTCAATCGGCAGACGTGACTATTAGAACGATCCCCGAGGTCGTGCTTTCTTTTGATGTGATCGATCGAGTAGAGACAACCATTGATATCCCACATCCAGTGGCCGGTGACGACCGGATCGGGGTGCTAGGAATCAAAGACTCGCACGTCGTCAAAGAGTTTGAGAGGTATTTCCAACACCTGTGGGCTACTGCAGATCCTTTCCTCGAGTAACCGAGCGATTCTGAAGCGCTACATCGTCTCGTACCCTAGTTTCCTGTCTTCTCCGTCTAAATCATGCTTCTGGAGATCAACAACCGTTTGCCGCGCTTTTTCCTACTCCCAATTTCCTAGCGATAAGTATCCAATAACCTCGAATCCCCATTTGTTATGAATGCATGCATTGACCGCACTAGTCTCAACTTCTGGGTGTATGCCGTAGATGAGACTGCAACGGCTATAGCACCCAAAGTGCACGATTTCGTCGACCTACCGGTCTGTAACCCGATCGAAGCTCGAAAGCAGATCCGAGTGAATATTTTAGCTCACTCATGACGTTCGGACTGCTTGAACCAAAGTCGCCACTCACCAACAGGCGTTCACTCGTTGTACACCCGATTAAAGGGATATCTACACATCTAAAAGAGATGATCTCAAGGGACAGTCTGAGATATTCGCACACGCGACCACCAACACCATCTCCCAGCGGGAATAAGGGCCCGATACGGATACGTCGGGAGAAAAATAGGGACTCAGTACGCCCAGCGACCGCCGAGTTTGAGTTCCTTTTCGTATCCGTCGTCGATCAGATCGCGCGTGTCTTCACGGGAGCGACTGGGGACTTCACGGTCGGCCTCGGTGAGTGTACAGACGGCGTCTGCGATGGTAACTGCGTGTTCGCGAAGGTCGCGGATATCGATCTTGTCGAGCGTATCGGCGTGCGTATGTCCCCACCCACGACCGCTCTTGTCGGGGTTCGTCGAGGAGACCATCACGCCGGGGACGCCCTCTTGGACGAACGCCCATTGGTCACCGTGGGGTGAGACGGAGTTGCTGGAGACGAGGGGAATCGACCGTTCGTCCGTCACCGCTTCGAACGCGTCGAGAACTTCGTCGAACTCGTTCGCGTTTACCGAGAGGGTCCGGTCTCGACCCGCGCCGTCGATGTTGACGATGCACTTGACGGCATTGAGATCGTACGTGTTCATCGCGTGGTACGCGCCCTGTAGTCCGATTTCTTCCGACCCGAAGACGAGCACGCGGACCCGCGTTTCGAGTTCATCCTCGATTTGTGCGAGGAGACGGCCGGCCTCGGTCGCGAGTACGCTTCCTGCACCGTTGTCGTTCGCGCCCTCGGCGATATCGTGCGTGTCCACGTGCGCCGTCAGGAGGACCATTTCGTCGGTGTCGGGTCCGAGGTCGCCGACGGCGTTGACCGACGTCGAAGGCTCGTTTCGACAGTCGACATCCACCGTCACGGAGAGGTCACCGTCCTCGGCGTGACGGGTGAGACGCGCTCCGAGTTCCTTCGAAACGCCGACCGCCGGAATCGGACCGGGGCGATTGTCGTACCCCACCTCACCGGTCGGCGGGAGACAACCGCCGATGTGATTCCGGAAGATGAACCCCACCGCACCGGCGTTGGCAGCGCTGACGTACTTCTCCATCCGGTGAATCCAGCGCCCGAAATCGTCCGGCGTCTCGCTGGAAGCCATGACGACGTTGCCATCGCAATCGGCCCGTTCGAAGTCCTCGGGTCGGCCGTAGCCCACGTCGACCAGTTCACCGTCGCCCGTTCCGGCGGGCGTCCCCGGGAGCGCGATGACCTGATAATCCTTCCCGTATCGCTGGTCGTGGCTGCCGCCGGTCACGATCGAAGACGACCCGCGCCACCAGCCGTCGATCTCGAATTCGTCGAGGTGGACGTTCCGAAGTCCGACCTCCTCGAAGTACCCTTCGAGTATTTTCGCTCCTTCTTTCTCCTCTTTCTGTCCGGCCATCCGCGTTTCGAGGTCGACGAGGTCTTCGAGCACCCGCCACGAGAAATCGCTGCGGTAGGCGTCACCAACGACGGCGTCTGGGAGTCGAGGCATGAATGCAGTCGTGCGGTGGTACCGAAAAAAGTATGTGTCTCGGAAAATTGCGTCGCAGACGACTCACCCGCCACTCGACGTGGTTCGATGAGGGGTGCGCATTTACGTGCTCTCGAAATCGCACTATCGAGAACGACGAGAATAACGGGCTTATTCGACTTCGATGTGGTGCCACTGGCTCCCCTCGTGTGTCGTCAGAGCGGTCTTGGCGGCCTCGCGAACGCGGCTCACGCGCTCGTCGGTCGGTGGGTGACTCGCGAACGCTCGTTCCAGCGGTGTTCGGTCCCGTCGTCGGTCACGAGTCGGGAACAACCACGAGAACAGCCCGCGCGGCTCGTTCGCGCGCTGAATCTTTTCGAGCGCTCGGGCGAACGCCAGTGGCTCGTCGAGGACGGACACCGCCCGCCGGTCGGCCGCGTATTCACGTCGGCGAGAGTAAGCTTGAAGGACGAGCGTCGGTGCGACGAACAGGCCAACCACGACCCGAACCAACCCACGCCGCATCCCGTACCCGACACTGGTCGGACCCTGTACAGGTCGACCGGCGATCAGCGAAAGTCCCCAGCAACAGAGTGAGACGACGACCATGGCCGGAAGAACGAACACGAGGACGAAGGTAGCGACCATCCGGAGGAGAATCATGGCCAGCGTCTGGAAGAGACCATCGTAGCCCTCCAGATGGGCGAGTTCGTGAGCGAGAACCCCCTCGAGTTCCGCGGGAGCCAGCAGCCGAACGAGCGAGGAGTCGACGACGAGCGTCCGACTCCCGAGCGCGAACGCGTTGGGCTGACCGAGGCGCGCGACGAAGACGTCCGGCCGTTCGATACCCATCCGGCGAGTCAACCGGTCGATACTCGCCTGCATCCCCGGAGCGCGGATTTCCGAGAGGGGAGTCACATCGAGGCGTTCGAGGAGACGTTTGGTACTCATCCGATAGCTCACGTAGCCGAAAACGAGCGCGCTCGCACCTGCAAAAAGAAACATCACCGGAAGGTCAGCACTGGCGATGATCGTACGGATCGCCTGAAACCCGACGATGACGACGGCACCAGCGAGAACGAGCAGCCACGCTCCGACCAATACGGGGAGTCCGCGCGGCCGACGGGATGACGCTGCCATGGCTTCGGTAGGGACTCCACACGCAAACGGGTGTCGCAGAATCACGAACCGCTCACGAGACGGAATCGGAGTCGATGAGTGTTCTGGGAGTCGAAACTCAATCGTATCTATACGTTCGAGCCCGTTCGATACCGTACCGGTAGCACGTTCCCCCGGAGATGGCAAACCACGCGATCAACAGGGGTAAACCGTAGAGTTGGAGGGACGGACCTGTCATACCGGTAAACGGTGGCAGAAGTCGTAGCGCCCGAGGGATGAAAATAAACAGGAGAAAGAGGATACTACTGGGTACGACTATCATCGAATAGACGCTCAGAGTGGTCGTACTGGGAAGAATTACCGTTCTACCCGTCAGTACTTGTGATTCCAGAAACTGCGGGGAGAATGCTCCCAGTCCGACGGCGACAGCAGTCGCGTATAACGACAGTAGCAAGCCGATGCAGATATGAAGTGCAGTTTGCCGGATAGTCAGTGGGCCTAGTAAACCGGTTCCTCCGACGAGTACAACTACTAGCGGAATGCCGCCAGCTAACCCGGCCAGCATCTTTCCGTCGACGATTATCGCTCTCTCGATGGGGCTCGTAAGCAACGTAGCTAACACCGAGCCCTCATCACCGATCGGATTGAGCGTGAACAACGCCCCGGTTATCCACGCGATATAAACGACGAGGATGGAAGGTAAAATTAGCAGTAACCCCTGTAGTGATCCACCGCTACCTTCAGTCGGAAGCAGGGCTGGAAGGACTACGAAACCGGAGTAGAGAATATGTGAAAATCGGTGGGGATTTCGCTGACCGCGTTTCCATTGGGTGACGGCAACTCGCTGGCGATTTGTCTTCGCTGGTTCGATATTCAAACGAGCGACTGTATGCTCGAATGGTTTGCGGGAGGCACCCACCGAAGACCGGGAGTCGTCGGAAAACCAGACGAGCGATGCGAGAAGAATCGAGAGTCTACTCAGTATGGGGATTATGAGGAGTGTCGTGGCGGCCAAGGCGAACGTCCCGAGCGTCGGGTCGGTCCCCAGTGACGTTGGAAGCATGATGATGTTGACGAGGGCCGTGAGGGGGGAGAGCGAAGCGAACACCGCTACGGTGTCACCGATCCATTCGAGAATCGATGTTATGGACGTTATCGCGACGAAAACGGCGACCACGCCCGCGATTCGGAATACCCGCCTCCGTCTTTCGAGGCTGAACACGCGAATTGTCACGGCTTTCCAGAACATTCCGACGGTATATCCGACGACCACGGCGAAACAGACGACGATCGGGACGATAGATGCCGACAAAGGTATGATGCTATACGCACCGGTTTCCAAGGCGATAAGAGCCGAGCCGACTACGAGAGGGGTTCCGACGGCCAGAGTGACGCGAATACACTCGGCGACGAGGGTACCAAGAACGATACTCTCCGGAGGGACGGTCGTCAAGAGGAGATCCGGAGCTGACGGGGACCCAAGCGACTGTATCGTTCGTAAAAAAACTATGAACGCGAGAATGGACATCAGTACGAACAATTGCTGACTGAGAAAACTGCTATCCACCCGGATTAGATAGGCGTGCAGTAGGTACGCGTATTCGTCCGCCAAAACGAAGATCGCTCCGACGATTGGAAGCAGTGCACAGAGTGACAGTGCAGCGTACAACAGCTGACGCCGATCGGTCGTGAACTGACGCCAACTCCGTTTGAGTTCTACCGATGCGATTCGAACGACGTTAGACATGGTGACTAATTGTCACCGGACATTCCCTCACCCGCTTCAAAGAATCGCTGATAAATTGGAGCGAGTACGATCATCCCGACGGCCGCCGAGATGAACGTCGTCGCGTCACCGGATTGTATCGGTTGGAATAGTACGACATAACCGGCACCCATCGCGCTTCCGAGCCATCCACCGGTAAGGGAAAGCGGACGTTGGTCGAGGGCATATCCAATGGCAAAGAGGACTACTGAAGCCCCAACGAACCCACCAGCGACGAGCGTCCAATTCGTGGTATCACTTGACGTAAGTAAATACATTATTACACCGGCGAGTGCAGCTGATATCCCGTTGAAGGCGACGAGTTTGAGGTTGAATTGGTTGGAAGCCATGTATATCTGTATCCCAGACACCACCATAAATATTTTCCTCGAATAATTATTTAATAGATTTTATTTAGAGACAGCTATAAATAGTGCGAGTAGGGGCTCGCGGTGCGGTAGTTGTTAACAGAGGTTCAGACGGGGATCCGAACAAAGGTCTTCGTAATCGAACTGCCCGCCACATCCTTTGTCAGCGATGATTCTACAGGCGATTTGAGTGAAGGCAAAGCAGGCACCACCGGCGATGTAACCGGCGCCCGAGAGGACTCCACAGATGAACGCGGTGGATGCTCCGCATCCGATCTGGCAGATGAGTTCGAAGCACTTTTTACAACCCCAGCAACCGAGGTCGAAATCTTGGGTCGTGATCTCATCGCTCTGGACGGAGATGGCATCGACGGATTCGGGCGGAGTTCCTCCGTATGTGCTTACCTCGTATCCCTCCGTCGCGTCGATTTTCGTCGCGTCTTTCGGGACCCGCTCGTTCGTATCGTTGATGTATTCGAGTTCGGCGATGGATATCTGTCCGGCTTCGACGATTCGTCCCATCGTGAGATAGCCCCGGTCGGACTCGGCCGTCTCGATAGGAACGGAGACGATTTCGAGGGTTTTCTCATTCTCGACCCGTCCGACGAGCGTCGAATCCAATTTGAGTTCCCCTCCACGCTCGTGTGCACGCTTGCGGAGCTGTTTGAATTCGTCTGCCTGTTGGAACTTTGCGAGAACACGCCGCGCCGCTGTCCCGTTCAGTTCGTCGTAGCTCGGCTCCTCATCGGGGGTGGACGCGAGGGCGGGAGTCGTTCCCAACATCGCGAGCGAAACGCTTGCGGCACCCATCTTGATGAACCCACGTCGTTGGACTCCGTCTCCGTCGCGAAGACCGCTGAGAGTCTCCCACGTTTCTGCACAGCCACTGCCATCGTCGACAGCGTCATTGATTTCTTCGATCTGTTCGTCGACGTCGTCAGGTTTTTTCGTCATTTTGAACCTCAATTATTACAATAGTGGTTAGTAAATTATAATTAGTGTCTGTGATTATCTCTCGAAGTGAAATTGTTTCACCTAGTGAGTCACATATGGCATCATATTTTTTATATATCGGAGTCAGCTAATTGACTCGGTCAGATTTAGTTTTGAAATATTCGAACAGCTTGTGAGCCCAATTGACGAGTTCAGGACTGTCGCTCGATAGGCAGTCGGACAGTTGGCCGCGTTCATACCCGCCCAAGAAAACCCGGTTTTCTAACAGTGATAAACCGAAATTCAGATACTCCGGATACGTGAAGAGTGAAATTCCCGTACTTTTTCCATCCAAGTGAGGGTCCTTCCTCAACGATTCGTACGTCTTGGTAGGAAGGATCAGTTCTGGGGTGTCACACTCTTCGACGACTGGTCCGTGTACATCATTATATATCGGACTGACAACCGGACAAAATCCATGAAATTCCGTCGTCGAACACGACGAGAGTTCGTTAATATAATAGTTGAGTGCCCGGTGTGGTTGGCTATCCGTTTCGGTCACCAACTTCGCATCTTCAAACATCGAAAGCTCCGGTTCGACCGGAATGTCTTCGATATGTCGTATTATACCGGATATCTTTTCTATAGTTTCCATTTGGCCGTTCAACTCATCGTATTTTTCGAGCACCCACTCACCACATGTCGTAATTCGATATCGTGTTCCCTTTTTTCTCACCCATCCTCGCTTCGAAAATCCGTCCAGGTGTCGCTGTAACGTCGCTCGTGAAAATGTGTTCTGCTCGATTAACTCACAGGGGCGGGACGGACTGGTCGATAGGCACTCGAGGACTGTTATTCGTGAAGGGGAAACGGACAGGTACTCTATCGTTTTCTCAGCCATTTATCGAGATTTAATTTATTCTCCTATTTAATAATTTCCCACTACTCTACAAGAGGATATTTTTACTATTGTTTCGGATATAGTCAACTAATCATATATGTAATCTATGAATCGCTTCTTTCGAATTACCCGAGGATACGAATACTGAAATACGGTTCAGAGAACGCACTGCCCACCACAGCGGCACTTGACCCCCAGCATCGGGTATTCGACGGAAACTAGATCAGCCGTTAGCGAGCAGTCCTTGAACGAGACCGAATTCGGGGCCGTTCCCTGGAAGCCCGTCCGATTCGTACACAGCAACGAACGGCCGCCGTCACTCGACGTTTTCGGGCGTCACACGCGTGTACCACCAGGCCCAGAGCACGAGGACTCCCTGAAACGGGAGGCGCACCCAGAGGGCGAGTCGGGCGACACCGCTGGCCCAATCGGGGACCCCATCGGGAATCATCCCACGCCTCGCCATGTGGACGTTCGCCGGGAAAACGGCGAGCAACAACGCGATGAGACCCCACGCGGACTGGCGGCGCGTCCGCCGGATTAGCACGCCGATGCCGAGAGCGATTTCCGCGATTCCCGAGAGGTAGACGAGGAAGACCGGACGAGGGAATCGGGGCGGAACGATTCGAGCGTACACCTTCGGTGCGACGAAATGCATCGCGCCCGCGAGGACGTAGAGGAGGCCCATTACGTAGAGGAGAGGCCGTTTGAGTCGGTGGAGGATGCCGTCCGTATCGTTGCTCATACCGCTAGTTGTATGCGGTGAATGAAAGCGCTATCCCATGCAGTCCACGGGGTCGATTTCGACTCGCCGCGTCCGTCCGCCGTTCTGGGAAATCGGAGGGTGGTCGGTCGTCGCTCAGTCCGCCGACTGACCGCCGTCGACGGGGAGCGTGTGTCCGGTGATGTACGAAGCGTCCGACGAACAGAGGAACGCGATCGCACCGGCCATTTCCTTCGGTTCCGCAACGCGTCCTATCGGCACGTCGGTCATGGCCGACGTATCGAACGGCATCGACATCGGGTCGCCGCTTTTCCCTTTCGCGTTCGCTTGGATGTTGGTGTTCGTGGGACCGGGCGCGATCGCGTTGACCCGGATGCCGCGGGTGGCGTATTCGAGGGCGACCGTTTTCGTCAAACCGACGACGCCGTGCTTGCTAGCGGAGTAGCTGGCGAGTCCCCCCATTCCGACCAATCCGGCCTCGGAGGCGGTGTTGACGATCACCCCGCCTCCCTGCTCTTCCATGACGGGGAGTTCGGCCTTCATGCACGCCCAGATGCCTTTCAGATTGATATCGAGGAGTTCGTCCCAGTGTGCTTCTTCGATGTCGGCCATCTCCACGAATCCGGTGAGGATTCCCGCATTGTTGTGCGCGAAGTCGAGGCTGCCGTACGTATCGACCGCCACGTCGACCATTCGCTCGACCGACTCGAAATCCGAAACATCCACGTCAACGAACGTGGCGTCACCGCCATCGTCCTCGATGCGGTCGACCGTTTCGCGACCGGTTTCCTCGACCACATCTGCGATAACGACGTTCGCTCCTTCCTCCGCGAGACGCCGTGCCGACGCGCGTCCGATTCCAGATCCTGCTCCCGTTACGACCGCCGTCTTTCCGTTTAGTCCGTTCATGGTTATTCCTCGTAGGTACACGTGAGAGATTCGAGACCGTACAGGCTTCTGAGTGGCCGTAGGTCCGTCAAATCCGCCTCTATCGTTTCGAACCGGTCGAGCAGTACTTCGAAGGCGACGTCCGCCTCGATTCGTGCGAGCGGAGCGCCCAAACAGTAGTGGACACCTTTTCCGAATGCGATGTGGCGATTCGGACTTCGTTCGGGGCGGAACTCCTCGGGCGCATCGAAGCGTTCCGGGTCACGGTTGGCGGCACCTAGCCACGCCGTTACCACATCACCTTCCCGAATTTGCCGTCCGTTCAATTCGACGTCCTCCAACGCGACGCGGTCCAACGATTGAATCGGAGAGCGGTATCGGAGCACCTCCTCGATCGCCTGTTTCCGACCGATCTCTCCCGTTCGTATCGCGTCGGTTATTCCCCGTTCCTCGAAACACCAGAGTGCGTTCGTCAGAAGGTTCGTCGTCGTGATATTCCCCGCCACGAGAAGGAGGATGCAGAAGCCGATCTGTTCTCCCCTGCTCAACTCCTCGGTCGTCGCGGCAAGGGTGATGAGATCGTTACCGTTTCCGTCTTGGCGTTCCTCGAGCAGCTGGGAAAAGTACTGTCCCATCTGTTGCTGTGCCCACTGCGTCCGCTCTTGGCTCCGCTTGATCGAAGATTCGGATCCATCCTCGGGACGGGCAACGAGTGCGTCCGACCATTCTTTGAATTCATCACGACGTTCGACGGGGATTCCCAGTAGTTCAGCGATGATCGTTATCGGAAGCCGTATCGCGAACTCATCGACGAAATCGAACCGGTCCTCGCCATCGACTTGGTCCAATACCTCTTCGGTCAACTCCTCGATTCGAGGTCGATACTCTCTGAGTGTCCCCGGTTGGAATCGTTCATTGGCGAATCCGCGTAACCGGTCGTGTCCTGGAGGGTCGACCATGATCATCGTCTGAACCATCGCACTATCACTATCCGCGGTACGTTCGGAACCGGTTCGATTCGCGGTGAAGGCCTCGTGGTCAGTGAGGACGCGATCGGCCTCTTCATACCCGAAGAGATCCCACCGCTGTCGCTGCTCGTCGAAGTGGACGGGGGACTCTCGACGCATTTCAGCGTACCATTCGAAGGGTTCGAGTTGGCCCGCTCGACCGCGTATCGCCGTCGGTAGTTCGCCCTTTCCCACGGCCGCATCTGTTGACTGCATGAGTTAATTGACCGATTAATCAGTTATAGGTCTTTTTGTAATGTGAGTTGAGAGGAGAGGGGGAAACACGGCTCGTTCGAAAACGAAATCCACAGAAGAGGCAAGCGAAGGGGTAGGAATTGGGGAATAGGAGCATTCGAATCTAGTTCGGTGATTCCGTATTTCGAAACAAGGCTCGACGGTACGACGAGGATAATTCACCGACAGGAGGACGAGATTACTCTGCGCGGGAGATTCCGGTTACGATTCCGTCGATGATAGTCTGAACCCGTTCGACGGCGTCGTCCCTGTCCGTCGTGGTCCGTGTGTGTATTCCCTGCTTGAGGAGGAAGAAAATGTGGTCCGCCGTCAGTTCCGCATCGACCGGTTCGAACTGCCCGCTCTCGATTCCCGCCTGAAGTATCCGAGCGATCACCGTCCGAATCCTGTCCTCTACGTGCGTCGTCTCCGTTCGGAAGGTATCGTCCCACGTCGCGTGTGCCCACAGTTCGACGTACACCCGCGAAATCGCCGTTTCGATATCCGACGGAGGGGAAAACATGACCTGTTCGACTTGTGCCGGCGTCGGATGCAGTATCTGTCCAACGAACCGTCGTAGTTCAGCCTCCGAATCGGTGATCGGTTGCTCGTTCTGCTGTCCGACGAATATCTCGACGAAGACGTCGAGCATCGAGAGGAGGAGGTCGTCTTTGCTATCGTAGTAGTGGTAAATGATGGACGGGTTTTGACCCAATTCGACACCGATATCCTTGATCGAGAGGTCCGCGTATCCGTGTTCGACCAGTGCGCGAAACGCCGCTTCTCTGATCCGCTGTTCGGTTTCCGGATGGCTGCTCATCGTAGTCTCGTTATTTTGGACGTAGGACTGTAAGGTGACTTCAAGATTGCCCATTCCATGAGTGAAATAGAAGGATCCCTTTCCCATCCGAAAGTCGAAGGGAGTAGTGACACCACCTCGGTTCGAGCGGGGAGCGGCAGCGACGGATCACATCAGTTCTTGGGGGAGATAGACGAAAAGAGGAAAAGAAGCACGGAGGAATGCGAGGAAAGTATCGAAACTCGGCGCGTCGTGATACGCAGCCAGAATGATTTAGTCTCTCGATGCCGTGTTTTTTTCTCGAAACGACGGATGTATCGCCACTAGCAGAGTTTGTCGTTTTCGTGCCGTTATCTCGGTCGAGTGAACGAACGACGCGGATTGATCGTAAACATGGAACTTGGGATAATTGGACTCGGTTCGATCGGAGGGAATTTGGCGAAACAAGCGACCGAAAAGGACATCGACGTCGTCGGTTGTGATACCACCGACCGTCCCGAGCTGGCGGACAAGGGGGTAACGGTACTCGACAGCGGTGATTACGAGGAGTTGGCGAAGCGACTCGACCCGCCGCGGACCATCTACATGTCGCTGCCCGCAGGGGACCTGATCGACGAGGAACTCGATAGCCTCACGGATCACTTGGACGAAGGGGACGTGGTGATGGACGGCGGCAACTCCTTCTGGCGCGATTCGATGCGCCGGGAGGAACGCGCGTGGGAGGACGGAATCTACTACCTCGACACCGGAACCAGCGGCGGCCCGCCGAGGGCGAGCGAGGGGGCCTGTTTCATGGTCGGTGGCAAAGAGGAGGGGTACGAAATCGCAGAGCCGATCCTCGACACTCTCTCCGTCGAAGGCGGACTCCTCCACGTCGGGCCTCCCGGAAGCGGTCACTTCGTGAAACTCGTCCACAACGGCATCGAGTTCGGGATGCTCCAGTCCATCGCCGAAGGTGTCGAACTACTGGAGGCGGGTGACTTCGACGTCGATTTGGAGGACGTGTTCACCAACTGGAACAACGGCGCGGTCATCGAAAGCTGGCTGGTCGAACTCATGCGCGACCAACTCGCGAAGGACAACTACGAGGACGTGCCGAATTACATCGAGGACACGGGCGAGGTGAACTGGCTGGTTCAGGAGGCGTTCAAGGGAGAGACGCCGATTCCGGTCATCAGCCAGTCGGTCATCGAGTTGTTCAAATCGCGAGGAAACCAACAGCACGCCTACAAGGCCATCGCCGCCATGCGCCACGGGTTCGGGACGCACCCGTTCGGGGAGTCGGAAGACATCCTCGAAGAACGCGTCACCGGGCGCGTAGACAACGTCTCCCGCGATCATCTCGCGGAGGACGAGGAAAACATGGACACGGTCCGACCGAAAGACCGCATGGAGGACGAGTGAGAACCCATGGCGAAACAGTTCAGCTACCACCAGCAGGGACAGGACATCAGCGTGTGGGCGGAAACGGAAGACGGGGCGATCGAAGAGGCCAAAGACGAACTCGTGAACCGCGATCTGAACCTCGATGAGGACGAAATCCGCGAGAACATCCGGGTCATCCCATCGCCGCAACGAATCAAGAGTCCGGCAGAGGACGTACTGATGGACATGCGCCGCCGCGGCGGCATGGAGGCCGCGGAGGTGGTCGAAGACGGGATGGACGTCGGACTCGGGACGGGAAGTACGACGGCGTGGGCCATCGCCAAAATCGGCTGGAAGATAGACGAGGGGACGTTACAGAACGTCCGCGGGGTCGCGACGTCGCTTCAATCGCACGAACTCGCGAAGGAGGCCGGAATTCCGCTCATCAACGTGGACGAGGTGACGGAACTCGACGTCGCCATCGACGGCGCGGACCAGTGGGACCCCGAGAACCCGCACGTCGTCAAGGGCGGCGGTGCCTCCCACGCCCGCGAGAAACTCATCGACTCGATGGCCGAGAAACTGGTCATCGCCACGGACGAGAACAAGACGTCGACGCCGTTGTCGTATCCCATCCCGCTGTCGATACTGCCCGAATCCCGCACCGTCGTAAGGGAGTGGATTCGGGATCAGGGAGGCGACCCGACGCTCCGCTACGCAGAGAAAAAGGACGGACCGCTGTTCACCGCGAACGGGAACCTCATCGTCGACTGCGATTTCGGCGACATCGAGGACCCCGAGGAGCGTGCGGAACGGTTGGCCCGGATTCCGGGCGCGCAGGAACACGGGTTGTTCGTGAACATGGTGGACGAAGTCGTCTACGGAACCGACGACGACGTGGAAACGACGCGGTTCTGACGACCCACACTGCCCCGAACCGCCGCAAAGCGGCGGACTCGAACGAGAACAGGATACCTGTCGTTCTACGACTTCGAAACGAGTGAGCTCGGCCGAACGTGACTGTAGAAGTGTGCCGTCCATTCGGCAGTCGATCGATGATGATATGATTTTGTTAATTTGGAGTGTCACTCATTCGTGCGAGTATTTCGACCCTCTCGACCGTTTTCCGATGGAGAATTCTGAACCCGGTTTGTAGGGATATACCGCCGTTTGCTCCGGAATACGATGAATGGGGTGGCCGTTCACCGAGCGATTTTTCACACGGAACGGGCCATCGAAATTCGAATTCAACGAAGCTCTCGACTTCGTAAGGGCTGTTTCCGTTCTTGAGAGCAGAGCTTATGCGCGATCGGATACTATAAGAATTCTCAGTATTATCGGAAGGTGAGAGGAGTTGCTGTCCGAGATCATGAATCCTTCGTGACGCTCAGGCGGATCCGATCCACGATTTTGTCCCGCGACACCCTGCGACCGTTCTCCCTCCATACCCGGGTGAGGACGAGGTCCAACAGGTTCAGTCGTTCCAACAGTCGTCGAGCGTCATCGCGTTCGATGTTCAGCTCCTGTTTCACCTCGTGTACCGTTATCGAAGACTCGACCGCGTCGGCCAACTGGTCGATCGTCACGTCGTTCGGGAGTCCGATACCGTCGGCGATGAGTTGTTGATTTTTGATACCGTCCACGGGATCGTCGGAATCGGAATCCGTCCCGTCCGGTCGCCGTTTCGGCTTCCGATCTGTGGGGGTCGGTTCGGAATCGGTCTCGGAGTTTCGAACGTCGTTTTCCTCCGACGTCGAAGTATCCTCGCTCCGTTCCGACGATTCGACTGTTTCGGCGTTGGAACTCGACACGGTGTTATAGGAGGTCGGTTCGTGGACGTCCGCCTCGGTCATGTAGCGACGAACGGTTTCGGCCGAGACGTCCATCTCGATCATCGCCGCCATTTCCACGAAGGTCTCGCACGTGTCGTAGATCCGCTGGAGATACTCCGCGTCCTCGTACGGCGGCAAATCGTCGTTTCGTGCCGTGCTGATCGAGGGCCCGTGCTCCGATTCGTCGCCGACAACGGACGAGCGGCCGTCGCTTTCCCCCGTTCCATGGTGGGACGACATCGCCGTGTCCTCGGCGCTCTTGTCGAGTCGATGCGTCGCGTCGTTCTCCTCGGCCCGAGTTCGTTCCGACGCGTCGTCGGAGGAGAGAGTGATGAGGGTCGTCACCAGAATCGTTCCGTCCTCGATACGTGCATTCTCCCGTTTTTCGACGAGGATTCGATCGTCGTCGATTCGATTCATCGTGGGAAGGACGGATGGCGGTAAGTCGACCTGCAATCCACCGTCCTCCCGAATCGTCACGCCGCTCGATGAGGAATCACCGTCCGATTCGTCCGTCGGAGGTGCACACATCGGAACGGCGATATCGACGGAGGCGCGTAACTCCCTGTTCGATTCCGAATCGTCGGGACGGATCGCTTCGACGCGCCGTATCTCCGCACGCCCCGATTCGTACTGGTCGAGTACACCGGAGAACCACCCGAACGTGTTACTCATTCCCATGGCCCTGTCTGGTTTCAACCATCCTCTATGGGGGGAAATAGGTGTGTCATAAACTATCCACATATTTATATACCCGCCCGGAAAGCGTTCGTGTGATGTCGATGGACACGTTTCAACGGGAACGATGGACGGAAACGGATGTGTCGAATACCATCGATTGTCAGCCAGGAGTTCCATCGCCGATTTTTCATCGGGATATGGGTGAAGACGAACGAGCCGAGGAGATGATTCCCGCGCAACAATAATAACGACAATAATAGTCACGAATAGAAGGGAAATAATTACTACAGGTTGATTAAATTTCTACACGGACTACGTATCCGTATATGTAAACACTATTGTGTACGTGGGGGTATATACTCGAAACGGACGATATGACCCGAGGAATCGACGCTGGAAGACGACGACTGCCGAACGTGGCGATACGACGTATAGAGAACGAATAGTACGGATATGCCAATCGTAGTTAAATCCCATATCAAACACGAACGGCTTTCCCTCGTTCCCACGTTACGGAATCTCGACGACATACGGATTCGGGTTATCCCGCAGGGAAACACCAGCCCGGGTGCGACCGTTTTCCCGTTTCTGATAGAATACGACGACCGCGAAAAACTCGAAGAGATGTTGGACGACGATCCGACGGTAAACGAGTACGAACTCATCGATTGGACGGACAGGACCGGCATCTACTACATCGAGCACACGCCGACGACGAAACTCATCAGTACGGTGGTGACGGACGTGAACGGGTTCCTGGTCGACACGGAGACGAAGGGAAACGGCTGGCTAGTTGAGTTACTTCTTCCCAGTAGAAAAGCTCTCGCCAGCGTCTGGACCTTCGCAAACGAGAACGACATCAGCCTCGACATCATCGAGATATACAACAACGACAACGCGGGGACCGAGATGTCCTACGGACTGACCGACGAACAGCGGGCCGCACTACGGACCGCATACGACCGGGGATATTTCAAGGAACCGCGCGATATCTCGCTCAGCGATGTCGCCGACGAACTGGGGGTGTCGTCGACGGCGATGAGCGGGAGACTGCGGCGCGGGATGCGGAACCTCATCGCCGCGACGATTTCGGACGGCGAGGACGACGAGTGACCCTCGACATCGGACCGATATCGCGATACGCTCCGTCCGGTACCCGGGATATAGTCAATAATCCGTCAACTACAATAAAATGACATACTCGTGTCACAAATTATCAGGTCGAGTTGCTACTTCGACCTGCGGTCGGGGATCGTGGAACACGACGGTCGATACGGTGGGCTCAGTCGGTGCCCTCGGCATCAGCACCCCCTTTGATGTCGGTCACGGTTCCGTCACTCCTCGTGACGCCGACGTCGTCATCCAAGTCCATATCCTGAACGCGCTCGGCGAACTGCTCGGATTCCAGGATTTCGTACTCGTTCTGGAGTCCGAGGTAGACCGTGTAGCACATCAGTATGAGGATGACCGCGAATGGAAGACCGGTAGTGATCGCTGCCGTTTGCAATGCGCCGAGGCCGCCACCCCACAGCAAGAGCGCTGCGACCGCACCCTCGGTGAGCGCCCAGAAGATCCGCTGAACCTTCGGGACGTCGTGTTTGCCGCCCGAGGTCAAGTGATCAACAACTAGTGAGCCCGAATCCGAGGACGTTACGAAGAACGTTATCACGAGTAACGTCGCCAGCATCCCCGAGATAGCACCGAGAGGGAACTGGTTCAACATTGCAAACATCGGGATAGTACTACCGTTCGGCCCGTTCATGGCCGAAATGACGGGACCGTTACCTTGTGCTCCGAGTTCGAGGAAAATACCTGCCCCTCCGAATGTGGACAACCAGATGAATGAGAATAACGCTGGCAGCGCCAGCACACCGATCACGAATTCCCTGACAGTCCGACCCTTCGAAATGCGCGCGATGAACATCCCGACGAACGGCGACCACGCGATCCACCAGCCCCAATAGAAGACGGTTGTGCCGATAGTACCCCCACCATCTCCGAGCGTTCCGGTAAAGAAGGTCAACCCGAGGAAGTTATTTGCGTAGGTACCGACCGCCTCGACCAACGAACCCGCGATGAACAGGGTCGGTCCAGCGACGAGCAAGAATCCAAGCATTATGAACATGAGATAGAGATTGAGCGTGCTCAGCCGTTTGACGCCGCTGTCGAGACCGGCGGCCACCGACGCGGTGGCAATGAGGGTAATGCCGACGATCAGGAGGACTTGTGGACCCGTTCCGACCGGAACGTCGACCATCCCGAGGACGGCGTCACCGCCCACGTACGCGAGACCAGTGTTTACCTGCGCAACCCCGAGGCCGAGCGAAGTGGCCAATCCAAATAGTGTGGCGAACACCGTCACGAGGTCGATGATATGGCCCGGCCATCCGTAGATTCGCTCGCCGAGCAGGGGCCAGAAAATCGACCGGAACGTTAGCGGCAGCCCACGGTTGAACGAGAAAAAGGCCAATCCAAGTCCAACCAGCCCATAGATCGCCCAGGGTGAAAATCCCCAATGGAAGAACGTCTGGGCCAATGCGACTGCACCAGCTTTACCTGTTCCCGGCTGGACATCACGGAAAAAGCCCGGGACACTTTGGAAGTAACCGAGCGGTTCGGTGACGCTGAAGAACATGAGGCCGATTCCCATACCGGCGCTGAACAGCATGGCCATCCATGAGAAGTCGCTGAACTCCTTTTCCGCTTCAACCCCGCCAATTCTAATGTTGCCGTACTTGCTGAACGCGAAGTACAAAATGGTGACGATGAAGATGTTCACTGCTAGGATGTAAAACCAGCCGAAGGTGCTGTTAATGGTATTGAACAACCAGGTATAAGCTGATTCGGCCTGATCGCCTAAGAGGATAGTTGCCGCGACGAATAGTACGATAATGCCGAGTGCGACAGGAAACACTACCGGGTGAACATCAAACCCGTATCCCTTGATATTCGTGTCACCGGGCTCCCGGTCCGAATCCGGGTGGAAGAGATCCACCTGAAGTCCACTCGACATCTCGTCCGTTGTTTCTTCATTTTTCGCCATACGTTACCACCGTTGTACGTAACCGGGATTGTCCACTGTGTATCATGTATCTTGTCCTATGTCATGGGTTGGTTCACTCGTTCGCTCTCTCGTGTCGTTCCAACGTGGTTTCCGTCCATCAGACTTCGTCCTAGTAGTCGTCTAACGAGGGATGTTAATAACCCCGCTATCGATTCGAGTCTTCCGTGGGAGTGCAGTGTGTTACACAGCCTCACCCCACTAATCTGAACGAATTATAATAAAACTTCGGCACAATTTTCGACGCCGTTCATCTACCACGTCGTTCACAGGAGGAATCGATAGACGTGGACTGTATCGAGGACACCGATTCGGAGGCACCTCGGTATGGAACGGCTGTATTTCGACACTTGCTGGTGGTATAACTCCGATGAAACGTTGTGTTTCCCTTCCGTCCCGTCGACGACGGGAACCGATCCGCCCAAGGAGACGAACGCGACCGGTGAGCTCGTTCGGACGTCCCGGAATCGTCCAACGTATCAATTATGAATACAAGTATGAAATAAAATACGAATGTCGGAGAATCATCGAAAACCAGACGTCAACGTTTTATTACCCTCTCGACATACTGATGATACCATGAACATAGCGGCGACGGCGGCGGCCGCCCTCAGTGTACTTCTGTTCGTCATCGCGCTCGCGGCGATGACGAACGGAAGCTTGCGGGTGGCCGGGGTGAGCTTTTTAAGCGCGAGTATCGTGATTTACCTCAGGGAAACGATGCTTACGGAGTCGTAGCGATGTCGAACTCGAACGGAACCCATCGGTCCACACAGCAAGAAACGTGAAACCGACGTTACCGGGAGGTCAGAGTTCGTCGGCATTCATTCGTTGGGTGATTACGGGCACCGTGGCGCTGCGAACCACTTTGTCCGTCGTTCCTCCCAAGAGGTTGCCGAGTTTCCCGCGATATGCGGACCCCATCACGATGGCGTCGGCCTCTCCCTCATCGGCGTACTCCACTATCTGTTCGCTCACGGATCCGCTCCGAATTTCGGCCGAACAGTCGACGCCGTGTTGCGCGGCGAGGGCGCTGATTTCGGCCATGATCTTCTCTCCGTACTCCTCGTACTCCCGTCGAAGTTGTTCTTCGTCGTCGCGGAGTGCGGGCGCACGAGGCACTCCCGGGAGGTCGATGACGTAGAGCGCGTGGACGGACGACCCGAGCGCGGCCGCGAGTTCGATTCCGTGTTTGGCACCGTTCTTCGCTTCGTCGCTCCCGTCGTAGGGGATCAGTATGGTATCGTACATGACCGATCGTACGATCGTTGCTCCGCAACCAGTCGATAAATATGTTTCCCCGCGTGATGAACGGTCGGATGAAGGTCGAACGATGGAGAAAAACTATATCGTCTTCGTGATGTTTTCGACGGAGTAGTCGGCCGCTTCGAGGGCGTCGATTATCGACGCCGCGTGCCCCGCGCCGCTGGCTTCGACCCGAAACACGAGATACGCCTCGCCGATTTCCAGATCGTCGACGGACCGGTCGTGGCGGACGTCTCGGATGTTCGCACCCTTCTCCGCGATGACTCCGGAGATGGCTTCCATCTTCCCGGGCCGGTCGTCGATACGGACGCGGAGTCGGAGGAGCTGTTGGCGTTCCGTCAACGCGTGAACCAACACCGTTTGTAGTCTCGTCATATCGAGATTCCCCCCACAGAGCAACGGCATCACCGTCTCGTCGGTGACGTCGAGTTCGTCGCTGAGAATCGCGGCCACGGCCGCGGCACCCGCACCCTCGACGACCTGTTTCGCCCGCTCCAACAGAAGGAGGATCGCGCGAGCGATTTCGGTGTCCGTAACCGTCACCACTTCGTCGACGTTCTGCTGGATGATACGCAGCGTCGTTCGGGAGATTCCCCCGGTCGCGATGCCGTCGGCGATGGTGTTCACCTCATCGAGCGTCACCGGCATCCCCTTGTCCAGACTTTCGTGGACCGTCTCGGCACCGGTCGCCTGGACGCCGACCACGCGAGTTTCCGGGGAGAGATGCTTGATGGCCGTCGAAATCCCGCTGATGAGTCCACCACCGCCGATCGGAATCACGACGGTGTCGGCGTGGGAACGGTCGTGGTACATCTCGATGCCGAGCGTCCCCTGCCCGGCGATGATGTCGGTATCGTCGTAGGCGTGGACGAACTCGGCGTCGGATTCCTCGACCGTCGACTTCGCGTGTGTCATGGTCTCTTGGAAGTCCTTTCCGACGAGTTCGACGGTCGCACCGTACTCCCGCGTCGCATCGACCTTCGTCTGCGGAGCGTTCTCGGGCATGTAAATGGTCGAGTCGGCCCCGCACTTGGTGGCGGCGAGCGCGACTCCCTGCGCGTGGTTTCCGGCGCTCGCGGCGACGAACTCGTCCACGCCGCGGTCGACGTCCTGCCGTATCTTGTTGTACGCGCCGCGCGTTTTGAACGACCCCGTCCACTGGAGGTGTTCCATCTTGAGGTACACCTCTCCGCCGACGAACTCGTCCAACGACGAACTCCGCTCGATTGGAGTCTCCTTGACGACGGAGTCGTCGTCGAGTCGTTCACGGGCACGTTCGATGTCCGCGTACTGTACGGGAAGTTCGTCGGATTCGGTCGATGTCATTGGTTGTAGTGGCAGTGGGGGAATCCCCTAGATGGTTATCGTGCGATACAATTTCGGCCTACCGGACCGGATTACCGGAGTATTTTCTCCCGGCCGGAATCGAACAGCGGTTCGTCGCAAACCGTGGCGTCGTACAGTTCACCCTCGCATTGTATCCGAACCGAGGTCCCGGCCTCGGCATCCTCGCTCGGAAGGTACGAATAGGCGATGGACTCGCCGATGGAGTACCCGTAGTCGCCCGCCTGCACGTAGCCGATGGGCTCGCCGTTCTTGAGGACCGGTCGACCGCTCGCCACGATGTCCGTCGAGTCGTCCAGCGTGATGGGGGAGACACTGGTGTCGATACCGCGTTCTTTCGCTGCTTCCAACGCTTCCTTCCCGACGAAGTCCGTGTCCATGTCGACTGCGAACGGGAGGCCTGCCTCGAACGGGTTCGCGTCGGTGTCGATGTCGGTCCCCCAGAGCCGAAATCCCTTCTCCAATCGCATCGACTCCAATGCGCCGCCGCCCATGGGCCGCACGTCGAGGTCCTGCCCCGCCTCCCACAGCGTCTCCCACAACCGCTGTCCGTACTCGCTCGGAGCCCACAGTTCCCAACCGAGTTCGCCGACGTAGGAGACGCGAAGCGCGATGACCGGCACCTCGCCGACGTAGATCTGCTTCGAACCGAAATACGGGAATCCGTTGCTGGTGACGTCCGCGTCGGTACATCGCTGGAGCAAGAGCCGCGACTTCGGACCCCACAGCCCGATGGTGGATTTCGCACCCTCCTCGATGGTAACCGAGACGGTCTCAGGGGAGCGGTCTTTCAGCCAGTTGCCGTGGATGTTCGGGGAGTTTCCGCCGCCGGTCGTGACCATGTACCGGTTCTCGTCGAGGCGGACGACGGTGACGTCCGCGAGGATACCGCCGCCCTCGTTCAACAGGAGCGAGTAGCGGACCCGATTTACGTCGATGTCTACATCGTTGCTACAGACCCGCTGGAGGAAATCGCCGCTGCCCTCGCCCTCGACCATGATCGAACTGAACGTGGTCATGTCGAACATCGACACGTTCTCCCGCGTGTGGAGGTGTTCGGCACCCTCTATCTTCGAGCGGTTTATCGACTGCCAGCCGTCCTGCTCGGGGATTCGGTCCTCGTATCGCTCCACCAGGTCCGCGTTGTATTCGTACCACTGCGGCGTTTCCCAGCCGCCGGACTGGTAGAACTCCGCGCCGAGTTCCGTCTGCTGATGGTGGAACGGACTGGTTCGGAGCCCGCGATGATCGTCCGGTTGCCAACGCGGTTCGACGATGCTATAGACCTGTTCGTACCGCGTTCCTCCGCGGTCCACGAAGTAATCCTTCTCGCCGGCGTGGGGCGCGAACCGTTGGACGTGGATGCCGCCGATGTCGACCGGTCCCGACGGAAGCCGCGGAACGCCGTTCTCCATCCACTCGGCGAGGATGTGACCGTATCCGGCGGAATGGGTCCACCAGATGGCGAGTCCGGTCCAGAGTCCATCGACCTGCGCCGTCTCGCCGACGGCGGGCATCCCGTCCGGCGTGAAGACGAAGATCCCGTTTTCCGTGACGGCGTACTCCTTGTCCTCGACCGCCGGAAGGAGTTCTTCGAACGCCTGCTTGGCGGATTTGTCGCGGTTGGGGTGTGTCGGTCGCTCCCAGTGCGTTCGGGAAAAACCCCTGACCGACGCCTGTCGTTCCTCGCTGTTCTTCCCCATCGCCTCGGGGTCGACGGACAGCGCTTCGTGGTTGTACGACCCCATACCGACGGCGTCGCCGTGGGTCCGGAAATAGAGGGAGTGGTCCTGATCCCTGCCGACCGGGCGATTCGGTCGCTCGGTCATGTACTCCTGAATGTCGCGGTTACCCGGCACCGTCAGGTCGGCGGTGTTGTCGCCGAGGGAGGTTCCGGCCCCGGCCAACTCGTCCATCGGTTCGGTCACGACGTACTGGTGCTCGACGGGAGCGATCGGAAGGTCGATTCCGGCCAGTCGTCCGGTCTGATACCCCCAGTTGTTCGTCGCGACGACGCAGCGGTCGCATTCGATTCGCCCGTTGTCGGTGATAACCGCTCGTATCTCGCCACCGCTCACGTCCAAGTCGGTTACTTCGGTATTTCCGAAGAAGTTCGCCGACGTGTTCTCGATGTACCATTGAAGCGCTGCGATACCGTCGACGCGGCCGTCGGTCGGCGAGTAGTATCCCCCGAGGATTTCGTCCTCGTTCACCAGCGGGAGGTGTTCGGTCACCTCCTCGGGCGAGAGCAACTGCGGGTTCGGCAACCCATAGGACGTCGCCCACTCGACGCGGCAACGGAGGAAATCCATGCGCTCTTCGCTTCGGGCCAACTCGATTCCACCCACCTCGTCGTACACTCCCATGTCGGAGAAGAGGCGACTCGTGTAGTGAGCCGCCTTCGTCTGAATCTTCGACGGCGAGGTCTGAAACATGATGCCGGGCGCGTGGACCGACGACCCGCCGGTGACCGGTAACGGGCCTTGGTCGACGACGACCACGTCGTCGGCCCCGAAGTCCGTCAAGTGATACGCGACGCTACACCCGACGGCACCGGCCCCGATGACGACGGTGTTCGCTCGTGACGGGAGATTCATCGTACTCATAGCACACGTTCGAATGTATCTGTCACGATCATAAATACATCGGTGACACGGTTCGCCTCCGCGAATTCAAGCGCCTCAACGCCGTTACTCCGCTCTGACAGTCCTGTCGGGAAATCGACGAACCGAGTCGAGAGAGTGTGACACGGACTAATCCGAACCACAGTATGACAGAAAAAAGATACGAACTGGTCGCCCGCTCGCCGTCGAGAGCGGTCGTCAGGAGACGAGCGGTTCCTCGCGGACGGTCGCGGCGTACCGGTCCCCTTCGTAGAGAATCTCCACTTCCGTACCGGGTTCGGCGTACTCGGGCGGCAGATACGTGTAGACGACACAGGCTCCGGCGTCGTACCCGTACTCCGCGCTGTGGACGTAGCCGATCGGCGTCTCGCCGTCGAGAACCGGTCGGTCTGTCAGTATCACCGCGTCCTCGTCGTCCAAGGTGAGACAGGCGACCGTATGATCGATGTTGTCGCCTTCAGCGGCCGCCTCGACCGCCGTCTTGCCGATGAAGTCGGTGTCCAAATCGACCGCCCAACCGAGACCGGCCTCGTACGGATTGTGCTCGGTGTGGAGGTCCCTCCCCCACAGCCGGAACCCTTTTTCGATTCGCAGGGCGTTTAGCGCGCCGTTTCCGTACGGTCGGATGTCGTACTCCTCGCCCGCCTCCAGAACGTGGTTCCAAAGCGTCTCGCCGTACTCGAAGGGCGTGTACAGTTCCCACCCGAGTTCACCGGCGTAGGAGACACGCAGTGCGGTTACGGGGACGTTCTTCACGAAAAACTGCTGGCTCGTGAAGAAGGGGAAGGCGTCGTCCGAGAGGTCGGCGGTGGCGACCTTCGAGAGCACTTTTCGGGCCTTCGGTCCGGTGCAGACCATCGCGGCGAGACTGGACGTGACGTCGTTGACGACGACGCTCTCGGGTGCCTGTTCCCGAACCCACGCCACGTGATTGTTACCGACCTCGCGACCGGTCGTGAGCAGGAGGTATCGATCCTCGTCCGTTCGCGTGACCGTGATGTCCGCGCGCACTCCGCCGCCCTCGTTACACATTAGCGTGTACTTGACGTCGCCGACGCCGATGTCCATGTCGTTCGTACAGAGGCGTTGAACGAACGCCCCGGCGTCGCTGCCGATGACCTCCATCTTGTTGAACGAGGTCATGTCGTGCAGGCCGACCTCGTTGCGGACGTGCAGCGCCTCCGCACCCTCGATGGGCGACCAGTACTTCGCTTCCCATCCCTCTCGGTCCGGGATTTGATCGCCGTATCTGGCCAGCAGGTCGGCGTTCGACTCGAACCACTGCGGTTCTTCCCATCCCGCTTCGGCCCACAGTTCGGCGTCGTACTCCCGGTGAGTGTGGTACATCGGCGTCCGGCGGATGTCCCGCTGTTTGTCGGTCCACACCCACTTGGGATGCATGATGTTGTAGACGATGCGGTACTCCTCGCCGCCGATGTCGTGGGTGAAATCCCAACTTCCCTCGTGGGCGTCGAACCGGTTGACGTCCGCATGTGCGAGGTCGATGGGGCCGTCAGAGAGACGCGGAACGCCGTTCTCCATCCACTCGGCGAGGGCCTTGCCGGCACCGCCCGCGTGGGTGACCCAGATGGCCGCCGCGGTCCAGAGCCCGTCGTACTCCTGGACGGGACCCATTATCGGCAGGCCGTTCGGCGATTCGGAGAACATCCCGTTGTACTTGAACTCGAGGTCATTCCCCGCCGTGGCGGGGATGAATTCGTTGCTCGCTTGCCGCGGAGCCTTATCCGGGCGGTCCGGGTGCGTCGCGTTGTTCATGTGGTAGTCGGTGAACTCGTGGATCGACCCCTGCTCGCCGTCCGGGTCGTTGCCGCCCAGCTCCTGCGGGTTCGGAACGATTGGCTCGTGGTTGTACGAACCGATGCCGTAGGCGTCACCGTGCGTCCGGTAGTACATCGCGTTGTCCTGATCCCGGAGGATTGGTCGGTCCGGACCGATGAGGAGGCGCTTCGCCTTCTCGCCGGAGACGTTCCGGTAGTTCTCGAACAACGGGTGGTCGGTGATGTCGACGGCGGCGTCCCCCATTTCGTCGAGCGATTCGGTTATCGTGTACTGGTGTTCGACGGGAGCGACCGGCAGGTGGACGCCGAGTTTCTCGCCGAGTTGTCGAGCCCAGATGTTCGTCGCGATGACGACCTCGTCACACTCGATGGTGCCGTTCTCCGTTACGACCGCCTGCACCGAGTCGTCCTCCACCTCGACGTCCTCGGTGCGGGTGTGCGGAACGAACTCGGAACCGCGTTCCATCGCCTCCCGAGCGAGCGCGTCGCAGGCGATGACGCCCGACACCTGACCGTCGGTCGGCGAGTAGTACCCCCCGAGGATTTCGTCCTCGTTCACCAGCGGGAGGTGTTCGGTCACCTCCTCGGGCGAGAGGAGTTGCGGGTCCTCGATGCCCCACGATTTCGCCGATTCGACGCGGCGTTCGAGGAAATCCATCCGTTCCTCGCTCCGGGCCGTTTCGATACCTCCGACCTCGTTGTAGGCCTGCCGTCCGTCTTGGCCTTCGAGCGAGGAGTAGAGCTTCCGACTGTAGTTCCCGAACTTGGTGAGGATCTTCGACTCGGTGGTCTGGAACATGATGCCGGGTGCGTGGGACGAGGCCCCGCCGGTCGTCGGCATCGGTCCTTGATCGACGACGACCACGTCGTCCCTGCCCAGCTTCGTCAACTGGTACGCGATGTTGCAGCCGACGATACCAGCACCCACGATGACGGTGTTGGCTCGGTTCGGCACGTCGTCAGTGGTGTCCATAAATTCGGTTCGAAAATGGCTGTGGCGGACAAATATAGCTATCGCCCGCGTTCGTTTCACGGACGGGGATGTCCGAGCAGTGACTATTTGAGTTTGCAGCGTTCGAAGGGGGTTGAGACGAAACGGGCCAGCGCGGTCATTCCCGCGGCCTTCTTCGGAGATGGGCCGGACGTCCCGTTCGAGTGGTCCCGCCAACCACAACGTGTCGTTCGTATGGATAGTTTGTGGATCACGGATCGACACGCCGTTCGACGTGCGCGTCTCGATTACGAATCGCCGCTAGCGTCTCGAATGTTCGCGGAGGTGACGCACGCGTCCCGCACATTGTCGGACTCCATCGCTGATATCTGGCGGACGAACCGGCGTTCGTGCATCCTATATAAATATGTTAGCAGATCCACCCACAGACAAAAGTATCCGACTCACCATGTGTCGGTAAGAGATGTCCTTGAGACTGCGTGACAGTACCAAATCCGATGGCGTCGAGGACCTCCTCACCGGCGCGCGGTTCGAGTTAATGCCGTTCGAAAGCTTCGACGAGGAGATATCGTATCTGCCCGACGACGCGACCGTCGCCATCACCACGTCACCGCAACTGGGTATCGAGCGGACGATCGAACGGGCCGAACAAGTGGCCGAACGCGGCTACGACGTCGTTCCCCACGTGGCTGCTCGGTACGTCACCGACCGGGACCACCTCGAAGATATCGCACGACGGCTCACCGACGCCGGCGTCACGGACATCTTCGTCCCGGGCGGCGACCGCGAGGAACCGGCCGGGGAGTTCGAGTCGGCCTACGACCTCCTCTCCGCGCTCGACGCCACGAAGTACTCCTTCGACGAGGTCGGTATCACCGGCTATCCGGAGGGCCACGCCTTCCTCGACGAAAAGGAACTGAGCGATTCGATGGCGAAGAAGGAACCGTACGCGACGTACATCGTCACCCAACTCTGTTACGATCCCGAAGCGGTCCTCGAATGGATCGAAGAGATTCGCGCCCGCGGTATCGATCTCCCCGTCGAAATCGGGATTCCGGGCGTGATGAAGTACCAGAAGTTGATCGGCATCTCCCAAAAGGTCGGCGTCGGCGATTCGATAGCCTTCCTCAAAAAAACGACCGGCATCCTCGGATTCGTTCGTCAACTCGTCAGTTCACGGGGGAAGTTCAAGCCGGACGAACTCATCGACGGCCTCGCACCGTACGCGAACGACGAAACCTACGACATCCGCGGCGTCCACATCTACACGTTCAACCAGACGGCTGACGCCGAATCGTGGCGTCTCGAGAGCCTTCCGAACTGACGTCGAACGCGACAGCGCCGAGCGAACCACTCTTCTAACTCGTTACGTCCGTACTCGCCGAACAGTCCTCCACCTGTCACGCCATGGGGAGAGGGAACACAGGCTATCAAATTTCCGTTGTTTTAAGCCGACAGCCAGATTATTCCCTGTTCGTATCGATATTGAATCGATGACGTACGAAATCGTCCGCGAGACGGATCCGGCTATCGCCGATGTCCTCGAAAACGAACGATCCAGACAGAACGATACGCTGGCGATGATCGCAAGCGAAAACCACGTTTCGGAGGCGGTCATGGAGGCCCAGAGTTCCGAACTGACCAATAACTACGCCGAAGGGTATCCGGGTGAACGCTATTACGCGGGTTGTGAGTTCGCGGATGGCGTCGAGCAGATGGCTATCGATCGCGCCAAAGAACTATGGGGTGCGGACCACGTCAACGTTCAACCGCACTCGGGTTCGCAGGCCAACATGGCGGTGTACCTCGCCGTTTTGGACCCCGGCGACAAGATCCTCTCGCTGGACCTCACTCACGGCGGCCACCTTTCGCACGGCCATCCCGCTAATTTCGCCGGAAAGATGTACGATGTCGAGCAGTACGAGGTGGACCCGGAGACGGGATACGTCGATTACGAACTGCTGGACGAAAAAGCGGAGACGTTCGACCCCGACATCATCGTTTCCGGATACTCCGCTTACCCCCGCGAGGTCGATTTCGAGCGGATTCAGCGGACGGCAGAGACCGTCGACGCGTATCACCTCGCGGATATCGCGCACATAACGGGCCTCGTCGCCGCAGGCGTTCATCGGTCGCCGGTCGGCATCGCGGACTTCGTCGCCGGTTCGACCCACAAGACGATCCGCGCTGGCCGCGGCGGTATCGTCATGTGCAACCGGGAGCACGCCGATGCGATAGATAGCGCGGTATTTCCCGGCGCGCAGGGCGGCCCAGCGATGCACAACATCGCAGGTAAGGCGGTCGGGTTCGGCGAGGCGCTTGACCCCAGGTTCGAGACGTACGCGAAGCAAACGGTTGCTAACGCGAAGGCGCTCGGTAGCCGCCTCCAAGAGCACGGCCTCCACCTCGTCTCCGGCGGCACGGACAATCACCTCGTGCTGGTCAACCTCCGCCCGTCGCACCCGAACACGACGGGCAAAGACGTCGAATCGGCGCTGGAGAGGGCCGGTATCGTTTTGAACGCGAACACGGTACCCGGCGAAACGCGGTCTGCGTTCAACCCGTCGGGGATACGCGCCGGTACACCTGCGCTCACCACCCGTGGATTCGGCGCGGAAGGCTGCCGCGAAGTCGCCGATCTGATTTTCGAGGTGGTCGACGCTCCGAGCGACGAGGACGTAATCGCCGACGTTCGAAACCGCATCGACGACCTCACCGACGAGTACACACTCTACGACTGAGCGGGGTGAACACCCCGTACCGTCATCGAGACCGTGTTGAGAACGACCGAATACCCGCCGGTCGGCCGACGAGTGACGCGCCGTCCGATATTCTCATACTCGATTACGGAGAAAGGCACTAAATCGGGCAGAAAAAGGAAAGAACAGTGCCAGCAGGGAACGGGCCGGGTCGATCAGTCGTTCGCTTCGGCTTCCTTCTTCGCGTTCAACTTGGCCTGTTCGCGGGCGCTCGGGTTGACCGATTCCTTGAACGGCACTCTCGCCAGGGTGGCGTACACCGACTCGCCCGGTTCCTCGGCGTACTCGTCGGGGAGGTGCACCTCGAACTCGATGTCGAGGTCCTCGTCGTAGATTTCGTCGTTGAGGTCAGCGTCCGTTTCCTCCTGAAGCTTTTCGGCCGGCACGAAGCCGAGTCCGATGTTCGTCTCCAGATCGGGGCTCCACCACGGTGACGTCATGTAGCCACATTCCTCGCCGGTCTCCGGGTCGGAGATCAGCCAGAAGTCCGGCGCGTAATCCCGTATCGGTTCGCCGGCCATCTTCAACCCGATCATCTTGTGGGTGAACGGGTACTCGCCGTCCTCGATGCGCTCCTTCTGCCGTTCCAGTGCTTCCTTGCCGATGTAGTCCGCCTCCTTGTCGTCCGGGACCTGATAGCCCAAGTTGACCTGGAACGGGGACGTCTCGTGGTCCATGTCCTGTCCCCACGAGAGGATTCCCGCCGCGATGCGCCGGTGGTGTCCGGGTGCGATCTGCATGCCGCCGTGGTCCTTGACGGAATCGAGGACCGGATCCCAGACGCGTTCGGCGTTCTCCATCGCGTCCTTCACGTAGATCTCGAAGCCCTTTTCGCCGGAGAACCCGGTCTGGCTCACCAACACTGGTGCACCGTTGACTTCGGCCTCCATCAGGCCGTAGTAGGGAATGTCGCTGACTTCCTCGCCGATGACTTCGATCATCACGTCCTCGGACAGGGGACCTTGAATCTGCATCGGTGCGACGTCGATCTCGTCGATCTCGACGTCGAAATCCATGCCGACGTTGACGCCCTGCAACCACTGCATGAGCGTGGAATCGGAAATGGAGAACCAGAACTCGTCCGCTTCGGGACGTAGCAACACCGGGTCGTTCAGGATGCCGCCGTCCTCGTTACAGAGGATGACGTACTTGCCGCGCATCGTATCGATTTCGGTCGCGTCTCGGGTGATGACGTGATTGGTGAACGCCTCGGCGTCCGGGCCTTTCACGCGGATTTGGCGCTCGACGGCGACGTCCCAGAGCGTCACCTTGTTGACCAACGCGTCGTATTCGGCCATCGCGCCGCCCTCCTCGGGATCGACGAGGCCGCGCGGGTGATAGATTCGGTTGTACACCGTACACCGCCACGCCTCCTCCTCGTTGAACGATTTGTCGAAGAAGGGGGACTTTCGAACGCGCGTCGAAACCAACATCTCGATGCCGGGGTCGCCGGTCTGCCGTAGATTTCTCGGAACCGTGCGATCCGACTGGTCGACACTCGGGTGGTTGGGATGGTCGTGATTCTGTGGCATCGTTGTAGAGTGAGTTCAGATATGATAATAAAAGACGGTGTTAATAGTACCGGCCATTTATATGCCCTCGCATATCGAAGCACTTCGAATCACCCGACGTCCGACGGAGAGACGGAGGTGTGTCGGCTACGAATCGTTCGTCGCCGTCACCGTCCGAAGGACCGCCGCGTTTTCCGCCACGTCGTGGACCCGAACCACGTCCGCACCCCGCTCGGCGGCCATGGTCGTCACCGCGAGGGTCGGTGGGAGTCGGTCCTCGCTGCGGGAGCCGACGGTATCGAACATGGATTTTCGAGAGTGACCGACCATCACGGGACAGCCGAGGGCGCGAAACTCGGGAAGCCGGTCGACCAGTTCGAACGATTCGGCCGCGTTCTTGCCGAACCCGCAGCCCGGATCGACGAGTATCCGTTCCCGGTCGATACCCGCCCGTTCGGCGAGGAGAATCCGTTCGGCGAGGTCGTCCATCACGTCCTCGACCACGTCGTCGTAGCTCCTCGTTCGGTCGGGATCGACGGGGGTATCGAGGCTGTGCATCAGGACGAGCGACGCGTCGTGGTCGGCGACGACGAAACGCATCTCCGGATCGGCGAGGCCCGAGACGTCGTTGACGATGTCGGCCCCGGCGTCGAGGGCGGCCTCCGCGACGGCCGCCTTCCGGGTGTCGACGGAGATGGGAACGTCGAGCGACGAAACCGACTCGATGACGGGGACGACCCTATCGATCTCCTCGCCGACCGAAACCGGGGCGGCACCCGGTTGCGTACTCTCGCCGCCGACGTCCACGATATCCGCGCCGGCGGCGACCAACCGTTCGGCGTGTTCGATGGCGAGGTCGGCCCGTTCGTACTCGCCGCCGTCGTGGAAACTGTCCGGGGTAACGTTCACGATGCCCATCACGGCCGTGCCCTCGCCGCCGAACGGGGCGTCCGGTTTCGGGCCGTCCAGTGCTTCTTCGACCTGTCGTGCGAGATGTCCCAATCCGAGACCCTCGGTCGCGACGATATCCGTGAATTCCCGAAGCTGCGTGACCGTCCCGGCGAGCATCGTCGCGACGAGCTTTTCGGGCGCACCCGCCTCGGAACGCACGCACTTGCCGCCGACGGCCTCGATGGAACGCTCGACGCGTGCGGCCTGATCCCGGCGTAGTCGGGTCGTGAAAGTACGGTGATCGACGTCAGTGGCGGGCGTCTCGGGAAACGCATCCGCGGGAAACGCGGGCGAATTTCCCCGCCGTCCGCCGCGTTTCGGGACGAGCAACCGCGTCCACCGGTCCCGCGCCTCCGCGACGGCGTACAGCGAGCCGGTGACGAGCACGCAGTCCGTTTCGTCCGCTTCGGCGAGCGCCCGTTCCGTCGCTTCCGCGACGGACTCCACCGGATGAACGGAGTCAGCATGTCCGTCGAAGACGTCCGCCAGCACGGCGACGTCCTCGGCGCGACCCACGTCGGGGCGGGTGACGAACGCAGCGTCGGCAGACGGGAGTTCCGAAACCATTCGTTCGTGGTCCTTGTCCGACATCGCCGCGAAGACGACGTGGAGGTCGTCGTAGTCGTAGCGTTCCAGTAGGTCGCTCACCTTCGCGGTCGCGCCCGGATTGTGGGAGCCATCGAGGACGGTCATGGGGTCGGTGGAGACGATTTCGAACCGTCCCGGCCACGTCGCCTTGCGAAGTCCGGTCGCTATCGTCGACGGGTCGACCGCGGCAACTTGTCGGGCGATAGTCGCCGCCACGCCCGCGTTCGTCGCTTGATACCGGCCGAGAAGCGAAAGGTTGGTTTCCAACGTCCAATCGGGTGCAGTGATGGAGACGTCGCTCTCGACGTCGGACCGCATCCCGTTCTCGACCGCGATGACGTCCGCATCGTCGGGACCCACCGTTATCGCGTCCGTTTCCAACCGAATGGCCTCCAGCGCCGCACCGTCGGCACCCGTCACGAGCGGTGCCGCGGTCGGGGCGACCTGTGCCTTGTCGCGTGCAATTTCACCCACCGTGTCGCCGAGCAACTCGGTGTGTTCCAGACTCACGCTCGTGACTGCACTCGCGACCGGATCGACCGCGCTGGTCGCGTCGTAGCGCCCGCCGATACCGACTTCGAGAACCGCGACGTCCACGTCCTCGATGCCGAAGTGGAGGATGGCGAGCGCCGTGAGGACCTCGAAGTGAGTCGGTTCGTCGTCGTCCGCTCGAAGCCTGTCGAGGCAGGGATCGATACGTTCGACGTACTCCGCGATACGGTCCTTCGGCACGTTCCGACCGTTGACGCGGATCTGTTCGCGGAAGTCGTTCAGACTCGGGGAGGTGAACAGTCCCACATCGAGACCGGCGGTTCGGAGGACGCTTTCGAGCAGACGAGCGGTGCTCCCCTTCCCGTTGGAGCCGGCGATCTGTACGAAATCGACGGCGTCCTGTGGGTTCCCGAGATGAGAAAGCATTCGCGCCGTCGTCTCCGTTCCGAATTTGGGGCGTCGACGACGGAGGGACGTCAGAAGGTCGGCGGCGTCGTGATACTCCATGACACATACCCACAGCGGCGAGGTGATTAAGGTATCGACGCCGCCACGAACGAGGTCGGTGGCGATAGAATCGTCGGTCGCCGCAGTCGGGACGACCGTCGAACCTCGTCCCCCAACGGTCGTTACGTGTTGAGCGACGGGGTGCCGTCCCCGCGGTCTCAAACACATCCTATCCTCTCGGTTTCAGTAATGCCAATATTCTTACCTCGATACGGCGAATACTGACGTGAGATGTCATCACCGGACGATAGTCACGGTCCGATTCCCACGGACTACGAGATCGCACAATCGACCGACATGGAACCGATTTGGGAGTTGGTCGAGCCATGGGGGTTGGGGCTCGACGACCTCCAGTACTTCGGCGAATACACCGCGAAAGTCAAACACCACGCCATCGATAGACTGCGGGAGCAAGCCGAGGACAAAGAAGGAAACCTCGTGCTCGTAACGGGGATGACGCCCACTCCCAAGGGCGAAGGAAAGACCGTCACGACCGTCGGCTTAGGCCAGACGCTCAATCACATCGGCGAGGACGCGATGATAGCCATTCGTGAACCGTCGCTCGGCCCGGTGTTCGGCGTCAAGGGTGGCGCGGCGGGCGGCGGTCGTTCGCAGGTCCTCCCAATGGAGGACATAAACCTCCACTTTACCGGCGACCTGCACGCGCTCACGTCGGCACACAACCTCATCGCCGCGATGCTCGACGCCAAGATTTCACAGGGCAACGGACTGGAAATCGACGTCAACGACGTCGCGTGGCCCCGCGCACTCGACATGAACGACCGAGTGCTTCGTGAGACGGTGATCGGTCTCGGCGGAAAGACGGGCGGGACACCGCGGGAAGATGGATTCCTCCTCACCGCGGCGTCCGAACTGATGGCCGTCCTCTGTTTGGCCTCCGACCTCGCCGACCTCAAGGAGCGCGTCGCCCGCATCGTCATCGCGTACAGCGAGGACGGCGATCCGATAACGGTCGACGACATCGAGGCTACCGGTGCAGTCACGATGCTCCTTCGGGACGCCGTCAAGCCGAACATCGTCCAAACCATCGAGGGAACCCCGGCGTTCGTCCACGGCGGGCCGTTCGCGAACATCGCCCACGGGACGAACTCGCTCATCGCCGACAAGGCCGCGTTCGGGATGGGCGACTACCTCGTCACCGAGGCCGGTTTCGGTTCGGACCTCGGCGCGGAGAAGTTCATGGACATCGTCTGCCGACTGGGCGACATGACGCCGAACGCGGTCGTCCTCGTCGCATCGGTCCGCGCGCTCAAGTATCACGGGTTGGATATGTGGCCGGCCGACTTCGACGAAATCGACGCGGCCGGCGTCGACGCCGTCGAATCCGGATTCGAAAACCTCGATAAACACGTCTCGAACCTCCAGAAATACGGCGTTCCAGTCGTCGTAGCGGTCAACCGGTTCCCCGAAGACTCGGACGAGGAAGTCGACGCGGTTCTCGACCACTGCCGGGACGATCTCGGCATCAAAGCCGCCGAGTCCACAGTCTTCGAAAACGGGAGCGAGGGCGGTGTCGACCTCGCCGAACACGTCGTCGAAGAGGTTGAATCGAACGACGAAGAGGACTTCGCGCCGCTGTACGACGACGAGGATTCCATCAAGGAGAAGATCCACACGGTCGCCACCGAGGTGTACGGAGCGGACGGCGTCAAGTACACCGGCGGCGCGGAGGACGACATCGACCGGATGGAAAACCTCGGGTTCGGCGAGTACCCCGTCTGCCTCTCCAAGACGTTCCACTCGCTGAGCGACGATGCGACCCAGAAGGGCGCTCCGGAAGGGTGGGAACTCGAAGTGCGCGAAATCTATCCGTCGGCCGGTGCCGGCTTTCTCGTGGCGCTCACGGGTGACGTGTTGACGTTGCCGGGACTTCCGAGCGACCCCGCCGCCGCCGACATGGACATCGACGGCGACGGCAACATCTCGGGCCTGTTCTGAGGTCCGGTCCGTAGCCCTCCCCGACAATCCCTCCCACTGCCTGATACTCGATGGTCCGGTACCGAAACGTGGTCGCCTTCTGTGCAGTCGCCCTCCTGTGGGGGCTAAGTCTGGCCGCCGTAGAGGTGGGTCTTCGCTCCTTCCCGCCGCTGTTGCTCTCGGCGTTTCGCTACTACATAGGAGGAGCAATCCTACTGAGCTACGTGGGTCTGGTGACCGAGCGGTGGTACCCACGAACGCGTACGGACGTCGTCGCTATCTGTGGCGGCGGCGTCTTTTGGATCGCCATCGGAAACGGCGTCTGGTTCGTCGGACAGGGCCTCACGACCAGCGTGCTCTCCGGATTGATGATGAGTCTGACCCCCATCGCGACCGTTGCCGTTTCTTGGACTATGCTCCCGGAGGACCGTCTGACGGTCGCTTCGATGGTCGGCCTGTTCGTCAGTTTCTCCGGTGCGGTCCTCATGGTTTGGCCGTCCGATTTGGCGACCGTCACCGCCGCGCTGGTCGGAAAAGCGCTGCTGTTCGTCGGCGTTCTGGGGTTGGCGATAGGGAGCGTCCTGATTCGGTGGGCGTCAGCACCGCTTCCGAGCACAGCGAGAACGGCGTGGTCGGTGTTGGTCGGGGCGGTCGTCATTCACGTACTGAGCGTTCTCGCGGGAGAGCAGTGGGCGATGAACGTGACGACCACCGGAATCGCGTCTGTTCTCTATTTGGGCGTGGGCGCGACCGCTATCGGCTACGTCCTGTTCTTCGGTTTGCTCGACCGATATCCGGCGATCGAAGTCAACCTCGTCACGTACCTCGTTCCCATCGTCGCGACGGTCGCGGGATGGACGCTGTTCGAGGAACACATCTCGTGGCGGATGCCCGTCGGGTTCCTCGTCATCGCGATCGGATTCTGCCTCATGAAGCGACGGGAGCTTCGCGTCGAACTCGAACGAATCGGGTATCGGGAGTGAACCGGGCGTCGTCTCAGTCCGTCGTCGCCATCGCCTCGATTTCGACCGCCGCGCCCTTCGGCACCGAACCGACGCCGACCGCGCTCCGTGCCGGCGGGTCGTTCCGGAAGAACTCGCCGTAAGCGTCGTTGAACTCGTCGAAGTCGTCGATGTCGTCCAAGTAGACGGTCGTTTTGAGGACGTTTTCGAGCGAGAGTCCCTCCGATTCGAGAATCGCCCCGACGTTTTCGAGGCACTGCCGTGTCTGTTCTGCGACCGATTCGTCGTCGAGCAACTCCCCGTCGGTCGTCAACGGCAACTGCCCAGCCGTGACGAGGACGTCTCCGTTGGTCGTCGCCTGACTGTACGCGCCGACCGCTGCCGGTGCATCGTCGGTACTGATGGTTCGCTTCACGGTCGGGGTTTCCCGTTCGAGCGTCTTAAAATCCAGCCTTACCACCGACGAGAGCACATCGTTACGGATATTCTACCGTTCGTGGAGATTCGGACGCGATACTCGGCTTCCGCCGTCCGTGCGAATATTCGTCATCACTTCAATGGGTGAACTATTCACCATTCCCGCCTATACTATCCGAACACGATAGCGATAGCCGAGCGTCGGCTAGGCAGCGGAGTCGCCTCCGGTCAGCGTATCGACGTGCCGGAATTCCCGCTCGAACGATGAGCGAGCGAACCGAACGGCGCCACCGACGACGGCGAGTTCACGAACCATGACTACGATAATCGACGGCAACGAGATTGCGGATGGAATCAGAACGGACGTGAAGACGTGTGCGAACCAGTTGGCCGACGAGGGGGTGACGCCCGGACTGGCGACGGTACTGATGAGCACGGACGGGGCCAGCGAGACGTACGTCTTGATGAAACAGCGGGCCTGCGAGGAGGTCGGTATCGAGGGAATCCACCACGAGATCGACCCGGACGAACCGGCCGAAACGCTGTTCGACCGCATCGACCGACTGAACGAAAACCCGGCCGTCGACGGGATCCTAGTCCAGATGCCCGTTCCGGAGCACATCGAAAAACGGGCGGTTTTGGAACGCATCGACCCGATGAAGGACGTCGACGGCTTCCATCCGGAGAACGTCGGACGACTGGTCGCGGGAAACGCCCGCTACAAACCCTGTACGCCCCACGGCGTGCAGAAGATACTCGCGGCGTACGACGTCGATACCGAGGGCAAGGATGCCGTCATCGTCGGCCGTTCCGACATCGTGGGAAAGCCGATGGCGAACCTGCTCATCCAACGGGACGAAGGGGGGAATGCGACGACGACCGTCTGTCACTCCCGGACCGACGATCTCGCCGTCAAGACCCGCGGTGCCGACATCGTCGTCGCCGCGGCCGGCGTTCCCGAGATGATAGACGGCGACATGCTCTCGGAGGGAGTGACCGTCATCGACGTGGGAATCAGTCGCGTCACCGCCGACAACGAGAAGGGCTACGAGCTCGTCGGCGACGTGGATTTCGAGAGCGCGAAGGAGAAGGCGAACGCTATCACGCCCGTCCCGGGCGGCGTCGGGCCGCTCACGATAGCGATGCTCATGTACAACACCGTCAAGGCGGCGAGCCTGCGGTCGGGCGTCTCCATCGATCTCCCGTAGCGTCGACGGACGCGCTCCTAGGTCGGTCGATCGGGACGGCGGTCGTCAGTGCGTCTCGACGGCACCGCATTCCGGACAGGTTATCTCGACGGCGTCGGTTCCGTCCGTCCGCTGTGCGATGACGTCGTGGCTCGCTCCGCACTGTTCGTGCATGTAGATTCGGTGGTTCGCGTGGCCGTCCAACAGGATATCGCCGTCCTCGCTCGGAAGCACGATTCCGTGACAGTAGTAACACTCGCCGGTCATGGGTACACCATCGTAACCCTCCGCCAAATATGTATCCCGCGAGTCAGCGTGGCTACCCGACGGACCGTCACATTGCCGTCGGATTCGAGCGACGAATCGTCGCGGCGGTCGATTCCCCGAAGAATACTTCTCTCCCGGCGGAGCATACGAAATCGATGACAGACGCGACACTGATGCGGGGCCGACCGCTCGCGGACGACTTGCGTGCACGGACGAGCGAGCGACTCGGCGTGCTCCGGAGTCGGGGCGTCACGCCGACGCTCGGAACGGTGCTGATGAGCGACGACGAGGCGGACGAGGCGTTTATGGATAAAAAGCACGACACGTGCAAGGAGGTCGGGATATCGACGAAGCGGGTCGACGTTCCGCCGGACGCGCCGGCGGAGGAACTCTACCGAGCGGTCGAACGGCTCGGTGCGGACGAAGACGTGACGGCGCTGTTCGTACAGGTACCCCTCCCGGAGCACGTCGACGAACGCGCCGTCAGAAACCGCGTGCCCCCGGCGAAGGACGTCGATTGCTTCGCGCCCGTGAACCTGGGGCGTCTCGTCGTCGGATCGCCACGCGTGACGCCCGCCACCCCCGCCGCCGTGTTGCGGCTTCTCGCGGCCTACGACGTCGAAACGGCGGGTCGAGACGTGGTCATCGTCGGTCGGAACACCGCCATCTGTAAGCCGCTCGCGAACCTGCTGCTCGCCCGCGGTTCGGGCGGGGACGCGACGGTCACGGTTTGTCACACGGCGACGACGGATCTACCGGCCAAGACCCGCGATGCTGAGATTCTCGTGACGGCCGCGGGCGCTCCGCGACTGATCGACGGGTCGATGGTTTCGGCCGGCGTTTCCGTCGTCGATATCAGCGTCAACCGCGTCGAAACCGACGACGACAAGGGGTACAAACTCGTCGGTGACGTCGACTTCGAAGGCGTCAGGAAGAAAGCGAGCGCCATCACGCCCGTTCCGGGCGGCGTCGGGCCATTGACGCTCGAACTGATTCTGCATAACGTGGTCGAAGCTACGGAGAGACAGGCGTGATATGGTCGGCCGAAAACAGTAGCGCGATTCCATAAGCGATCGATTATTTGACTCATTGAGGTTGGGAATCGAACGAGGAAAGGAACCACAACGCGTCGACGTGACTGAGCTTTGGGATGTGGGCATCGAAGAGGGCGCGGTTAGGAGTCAAAATGGCTCGGAGCGGGTCGAGGTTTCCGGTCGAACCGATTCCTCGTTCGCTGACGGGTAGCGAAGCGCGTGCGACGAACACCTGTTACATTCGTAGGCCTGTAATCCCACTCGGTCACGTCGTCGGAACGATGAGTTCGAAAACGCGCCCCGCCGAACCGTCTTCGTTGCCGTCCTCCTGCGTCCTCGTTCCCGGGAAAGGAGATCGTCGTGGACGCCATTAGTATTGCGTAAATACCACAATACTAAACGTTGATGACCTCTCATCTCCTCACCCACACCACATTCTGAAGCAGTAGGCGGGAACAGAGGGTATAAAACGCTTTCTCGACGGTATTGGACGAAATAATGGGATCGTCACGCTGCATCGACCGATCACGAATGATCATATTTCCCTCACGTCTGGGGAACGATTAACCGCGTTGTATGTCGCTTTTTCTGTGAATTCTGGAATTTCACCTCCGTCACAGACGTTTGTCCTTTGGAACGTATAGGAAACTAAAAGCTACTTTATTCCGGTTAATATTGATAATTTAGTACAATATTATCTGTCGTTCGTGCCTTCGATTACACCGTTTTGACGCTGTTGCGGAGCGTCCCGATGTTTTCGATATCGATTTCGATACGGTCGCCCGCCGCGAGCGTGAAGTCGTCGGGCGGGACGAGCGACGTACCGGTCAGGAGGACCGTCAGCTCCGGCACCGAGTCGTGTTCGGTGAGGTACGAGACCAGTTCCTCGCAGGTTCGCACCATCCGTGACGTCGACGTTGAACCGTCAAACATCACTTCTCCGTCGCGTTCGATGCGCATCGTCATCGTCAGGTCGCGGGGATCACCGACCGTTTCCGGCGAGGCGATACACGGCCCGATGGCACAACAGCGATCGAATATCTTCGCCTGCGGGAGGTAAAGCGGATTTTGCCCCTCCAGCGACCGACTGCTCATGTCGTTTCCGACCGTGTACCCGACGACGTTTCCGCGAGCGACGACGACCGCCAATTCGGGTTCCGGAACGTCCCACTCGGAGTCGGAACGAATACCGACGACCTCCTCCGGTCCCACCGTTCGACTGGGCGTGGCCTTGAAGAACAGTTCCGGTCGGTCGTTCTCGAACGCGCCCTGATACATCGAGGAACGTCCGCTCTCCTCGTTGCGGGCGTCGTTGCTCGTCTCGTACGTCACACCGGCGGCCCAAACTTCGTCGGGAACCGCCGGGCGGTCCGACTCCGATGCGAGTTCGGTGGCATCGAGCAACGGTGCCTCGTCGAGGTGGTTTCGACACACGTCGTCCACGTCCGCTCCGACGGCGGACGCCGCCAGCGCCAACTCGCGGAACGAGGACATGCCCGTGACCGCGGTGAGGTCGTATGCCTTCCCTTCCTCTCGCGCGAGGAGACGGGGACCATCATCCGACGATATACGGTGGTAGCGCATACCAACAGGTACGGCCTTCACTCACTAATGTTCGGTGACAAAGTGAGGAGCCAAAAGAACGGAGTAATTCACGCGCATACGATTTGACGATGCCCGAAACCTACACCAACTACGTCGACGGGGAGTGGAGAGAATCGGAATCGGGCGAACAGTTCGAAGTCCACAATCCCGCAGATACGGGGGAAATCGTCGCGGAGTTCCCGCAATCGACCGCCGGGGACGCACGAGGTGCGGTCGAAGCGGCGGCAGCGGCACAGGAGGAGTGGGCCGACACGCCCGGACCGACTCGCGGGAAGGTGTTGCGTGCGACGGCGAAACGCATGGACGACCGCGAGGGCGAACTCACCGAAACGATGGTTCGCGAGGAGGGAAAGACCCGAGCGGAGGCGAACGCGGAGGTCAATCGCGCCATCAACATCTTTTATTACTACGCCGAGCGGGCGATGGATTACGCCGGAACCCGGCAACTACCGAGTTCCGACGACCAGAACCTCTACACGATACGCGAACCCATCGGCGTCGCCGGACTCATCACGCCGTGGAACTACCCCATCGCCATTCCTTCGTGGAAGAGCGCACCGGCGCTGGCGACCGGAAATACGGTCGTGCTCAAACCCGCGATGGACGCGCCGACCGTCTTCGCGAAAGTGGTCGAGTGCATCGACGAGGCCGCCGACGAGTACGACGCTCCGGACGGCATCTTCAACTTCGTCACCGGAAGCGGCGAGGACGTCGGAAACGCCATCATCGAACACGAGGACGTCGACGCCGTCTCCTTCACCGGGAGTCAGTCGATCGGGGAGATGGTGTACGAACAGGCGACGAACGCCCACAAGCGCGCACAGACCGAGATGGGAAGCAAGAATCCGACCGTGGTCGCGCCGAGCGCCGACCTCGAAACGGCGGTCGAAATCGTCGGCGGCGGTGCGTTCGGCGTCACCGGACAGGCGTGTACGGCGACCGAACGCGTCATCGTCCACGATTCGATGTACGACGACTTCGTGGACGAGCTCGTGGAGTACGCCGAGGGCCTCGACATCGGCCCCGGTCTGGACGACCCGGACATGGGTCCGCAGGTCTCGGAGAGCGAACTCGAATCCACCTTAGAGTACGTCGAAACGGGGCAGAAAGAGGGAGCGACGTTGGAGTACGGCGGTGAGCAACTGGACGACGAGGAACACGAGGACGGCTACTTCGTCGAACCGACGATTTTCTCCGACGTGGATTCGGACATGCAGATCATGCAGGAGGAGGTGTTCGGCCCGTTCGTCGGCGTCATGTCGTACAGCGACTTCGACGAAGCAATCGAAATCGCCAACGACGTTGAGTTCGGCCTGTCGGCGGGCATCGTCACGGACGACCACTCCGAAGCGAACCGCTTCGTACAGGACGCGGACTTCGGCGTCCTGAAAGTCAACGAGAAGACGACCGGCCTCGAACTGCACGTCCCGTTCGGCGGCATGAACGCCTCGTCGAGCGAGACGTACCGCGAGCAGGGTGAGGAGGGGATGGACTACTTCACCATCATCAAGACCGTCTACGACAACTACTGACGACGGTTTCGAACCGATTTCACCGACGGTCGCGGACCCGTTTTTCCATCACGATTTCGTCGTACCGGCGAAAATCCAGCGGATACTCCCCGGTCTTCTCGTATCCGCGGCGACGGTACAGGTCCGGGAGGAACGGATGTTCCCCCGGCGTCGTCAGCCAGATGGTCGCGTAGCCGTCCGCCCGAACCACGTCCTCGACGTACTCCAACAACCGGCTCCCGATGCCTTCTCCCTTCCAGTCCTCGTGGACGCCGAACCGGCTGAGTTTGACTCGGTCCTCGTCCGTCGTTTCGAGGCGGACACCGCCGACGACGCCGTCGTCTCCCTCGGCGACGTAGACTCGATTCGTTCGAATCCACTCGGCTATGTCCGATTCGGAGACGGATTCCGCCTTCGCAGGAAATCCGAGTTCGCGATTCTCCCGGTACGCGCTGTGGTAGACGTCGACGAGCGTTTCGGCGTCCGTGACGCTCGCTCGTCGGATTTTCGGTCGGTTCATGGTGTGGTGAGACGGCGGAAAATTGGAGTGCCCGATCATCAAACCTCGTTTCGAGGAAGACAGCACGCGAAACGCGAGGAAATCCTCGAAAGAGGAACGGGCAGCGTATTCGGAATCCGAAAATCACACGACCGGATCGAAGCCGCCTAAATCGCCGTCCATCCGCCGTCGACGAACAGCAGTTCGCCGGTGATGTAGTCGGCGTCGTCGCTCGCGAGGAAGAGCGCGGGTCCGGCGAGGTCCTCCGGGAACCCCGCCCGGCCGAGCGGAACCGGTTTGATGAAGCCACCTTCGCCGGCCGCTTCCTGCGCTTCGTCGCTCCACCCCTCCGTGAACTCCGTGGCGATTTGACCGGGGGCAATGGCGTTGACGCGGATGCCGTGGTCGGCGAGTTCGAGCGCCGTCCCCTTCGTTATCATCTTGATAGCACCCTTGGTCGAGTCGTACTGCACTTGGTCGTGCTGGGCGACTTCCGAACTGATGGATGCGGTGTTGACGATACAGCCCTCCTCCCCTCGGTCGATCATGTCCTTGGCGGCGGCCTGCGTGCCGAAGAAATAGCCCCGAATGTTCGTGTGATGGAGTTCGTCGAACGCCTCTTGGTCCACATCGAGGAAGGGTTCGCTGTGTTGCATCGCGGCGTTGTTCACCATCACGTCCACGCCGCCATACTCGCGGGCCGCCTCGACCACTGCTTCCAGTTCGCCGGGTTTGGAGACGTCGGTGTGGACGAACTCCGCCGTCCCTTTGTGCTCGTCCACGATCTTCTCGTGTGTCGGCTCGCCGTCGGACTTCGGTTCCTCGCGCACGTCGGCGTTGATGACCGTCGCGCCCGCCTCGCCGAATCGAAGCGCGATTGCGCGGCCGATACCCGAACTCGCACCGGTGACGATGACCGTTTCCCCGTCGTAATCGAAGTGAACGGTTCCCATGGCTAGCAGAGTGGGGAGAAAAGATGGTAAGTATATTCGTTGCGTTCGAAAGCGAGCCCCCTCGAAACGGCCGCAAGTCGGCGTTCTCAGTGTTCCCGAATCGATTTCGGGCGGATGACACCCGGACGGTCGAGCGTGAGTCGGTCGCCGATGCGGATGGTCTCGAAGACGCGGGGATACTCGTACGACGAGAGGTATTTGCGGAGCGCCTTCGGGTCCGCTTCGACCCCGCGCCACACGTCCCAGTGGACCGGCGCGAAGCGGTCGAGCGAGAGCGCGTTGACCGCTTCGGCGACCTGCGCCCCGTCGTTGTACCAATCGGTGACGTAGGTTTCTCCGTCCTCGGTGTGATAGATGTTGCCCGTCGTTCCGTGAGCGAGGACGCCGAGGTCGATGTCGAACTCGTCCCCGATTTCGTAGAACGCGTCGGCGGGACGCGAGTCGCCCGGCGCGAAGAACGTCCCCGATTCGTGTTCCACGACGTAGCTCACGGGTTCCGCCGAGTCCGGGTCGTTCGCACTCCGAACGTGAATGTCGAGGTCTCCGATCGAGATGTCGTCGCCGGGTGAGACGACGTTCCGGTCCGTCTCCGATACGCGAAGGTCGCCGTCGTAGGCGGGATTCTCGAACGCTTCGTTCGGCGCGTAAACGTTCGCATCGAGGTCCTCCACGAGCGGGCCGTAGGACGGCGGGTGCATGTGATCGATGTGTTCGTGCGTGACGAACACCGCGTCGCACATCGTCGCGTCGGCGGCGTCCATGGGAACCGGAATCATCCGAATCGTTCGCGGCGGCGACCCATCCCCGAAGTAGGGATCGAGGTACAGCGTCGTCTCCTCGGTGCGCAGGATGTACCCGTTACAGCCGAGATACCATATCGACAATCCGTCCACGTTCGCCGCTTCGACCTCGTCACGGACGAACCAGTCACCCCAAGTCGAGTGAACCATGACGGCATGAACTAACGGACGGAAACGCATAACAGTGATTGCCACCGTCGGAGATGGGTCCCGTTGGTGACGATCGGTGGAAAATCGCCGGTTCGAATCAGTGAACGCTGAGTTCGTCGTCCGTTTCGACCTCGTCGCTTGCCCACCGAAGGACGAAACTCACGCTCTCTTCGGACCCCGACTCCATCAGCGAGGAGTCCGAATCGACGGCGACGCTGAACGAAACCGTCTCCGGCGGGTTCATCGTCGCGCTCTCGTTCCCGACGAGGAGCGTCACCTTCTGCGTGTCCGTCGATTCGAGCGACTCCGACGGGGAGCGCTCCGTCGAGTTCGTCGTGGAACCGGCTTCCCGGGACTCGTTCGTTCCGATACCCGTTTCGGAGCGACCGGTCCCGTCGGAACGACCCGTTCCGTCGGAATCCAGTTTGTCCGCGAACTCGCGCAGATACGTCGCGACCTCCGACCTGCTCTTTTCGAACTCGGCTTCCAGTTCTGCCATACCCTCGATTACCGAAGCCTCTGGTTAATGATGCTGGTTGCGATAACAAGCCCGCTTTATGTAAAATTTGTAGCCGCGTTCGTCCGGATCCGGCGTTGGCAGGCATGATGCTTAACAGCGAAACTGTCGTACCTTTCGACCACGCGTACCTGCCCAGCATGGCAGGGAGAAATCGGAGGAAGGAAGGGCGAACGACCGACTCGGAAACTGATCACGACAACTACCGAAAACCATGTCAACGACAATCGCTGTCCTCGGATCGGGATACGCCGGGGTCGCGGCCGTACAGAGCCTCGAAGACGAGTTGGAGGAGACAGACGCCGATATCGTCTGGGTATCGGAGACGAACCATCATCTGGTGTTACACGAGGTCCATCGCTGCATACGGAAACCAGCGGTCCGTGACAAGGTCGTCATTCCGATAGACGACCTGAAATCGGAGGACACGGAGTTCGTCCACGGGACGGTCAACGGTCTCGACGTGGACGACCACGTCGTCCATCTCGAAGCCGAGGACTCCATCGACTACGATTACTGCATCGTCTGCCTCGGCAGTCAGACGGCGTTCTACGGTATCGACGGGTTGGCGGAACACGCGCTCACGCTCAAGAGCCTCGGCGACGCGATGACGATTCACCAGGAGGTAATGTCGGCCGCAACCGATGCGACCGAAGACGACCCGGCACAGGTGGTCATCGGCGGTGCCGGACTGACCGGCATCCAAACCGCGGGCGAGGTGGCCGCGTTACGCGACGAACGCGACGTCCCAATCGAGATACGACTCATCGAGATGGAGGACGAAATCTTCCCGGGACACGACCACGAGTTCCAAGGGGCGATTCGGAACGAACTCGAACGGAAGGATATAGACATCATGACGGGTGCGACGGTGTCCGAAGTGGACGATACGACGATTCAGTTCGAGGGGGAGGACCCGCTCCAGTACGACGCGTTCGTGTGGGCCGGCGGCGTGCAAGGGGACGACGCGCTTTCCGACGTCGATATCGATACGGAACACAACCGCGCCTACGCGAATTCGACGTTCAAAACGAGCGACGATCGCGTTCTCGCCATCGGCGACGCGGCGCTCGTCGAACAGGACGCCGAAGGCGGGCCGCTCTCCGAACAGGACGCGTGGGAGGCCATCGTCCACCCTGACACGGACGACGTTCCCCCGCCGACGGCCGAAGCGGCCATGGAGGAGGGAGAACACGTCGGCGAAAACGTGGCGCGTATGATAGCGGGGCGCGAACCCGCCCACTGGTCGTACATCAACAAGGGCACGCTGGTCTCCGTCGGGGACAGAGCGGTCGCACACGACGTCATCGGCATCCCGCTCAACACGTTCGGCGGGCCGGGAGCCCGTGTGCTCAAGAAGGCGATATCGGCCCGGTGGATAGGGGAATCGTATTCGTGGCTGGCGGCGGCGAGAGCGTGGAACGACATGTGAGTCGAACAGGAGGGAAGTTCGAAATGGTACGAGATGAGACGGGAACGCCCGAACGGAACGTCGCTGTCTACTTCGATATCGACGGAACGCTCCTCGAAAAACGGCGCGACGAGGATGAAATCGTCGAAACCGCGACGGCGTTCGATATCGATATCAGCGACGAAGCGGTCCACGATTTCGACGGATTGGTGGAGCAGTATTTCCGTCGAAACATCTCGGACGGCTACCGGGAGGCCGTCGAGACGTTCACGGACCACCTTGGAATCGACGTCGATACCGACGCGTTCACCCGCGATCTCGAACGGCGAAAGGTTGAAAACACCCGCCTCGTTGACGGTGCGGAGGACGTCCTCAACGCGTTCGCGGACGTTGCGGTCGTCGGAATCATCACCAACGGTGCGGGCGACGTTCAACGGGAGAAACTGGCGAGACACGGCATCGCCGACTACTTCGAACACGTCCTCGTCTCGGGCGAACTGGACACCATGAAGCCGAAAGACGAGATGTTCACGCGGGCGAAGCGCGAGCAGTCGGCGGACGAGTACGTGTACGTCGCCGACCGCCTCGGAGACGACCTTGTTCCGGCGAGTCAGAACGGGTTCGTCACCGTTTGGATTTCGGACGGGTCCTCCGAGGTAGCCGACATCACGGTCCCGTCGGTCGCTGACCTCAGCATGAAGCCCGTGGACGATGCGTCGTGATTCGCGAGCGCCATGCAACGGTCAGCGAACGCGAACAGTCCAGTCGAGCGTTCGACAGAGCACAATAATGAATAGAGACGAAGCCGTAGCCGTGAGGCCTACGACGATGGAAACGGGGGTTTCGAAGGTATGACAGTGATACGACCGAAGACGGAGTAAGTATTGATGGGTTCGTTTGCACCGATTTCGGAATACGGGATTATCGGGAGTTTGGAGACGTGCGTTCCCGTGAGTACGGACGCGGCGATAGACTGGGTGTGTTTCCCGAGCGTGAATTCGTCGAGCTTGTTCGCCGCGATTCTCGACGCTGACCGGGGCGGGGAGTTCACCATCTCTCGTATCGAAGGAGACCCGTACGGATGCAGGCCGAGAAACCGGAACTGAACGACGCCGGGATGTCAGTTTTCGCGGGTGAAGACGTACGTCGGCGTCCCGTTACTCGTCGTTTTCGAGCACTTCGGCCGAGTCGTCCCTCGGTCGATAGCCGATCGACTTGAGCGTGTGGGTGAGCGAGAGACACCGCTCGTCGTTTCTGGAAATCGCGTGGACCGCGAGCGGATTCGTCGGGATGTCGGCGAACGCGGCGGACCGTAACGCGTCGTGGCAGTCACGGGGGCTGAGCCACATCGCACGCGCGAACCGAGCGTACGCCTCCGGGTAGTCGGTATCGGGGTCCGCTTGGCTGTCCCGGAGGTTCTCGCGCGACATCAGCCACCCGATGCGGAGGTTCACCGATTCGATGCCGCTCTGACTGGCGAAGCGGTTGCCGATGGCCTCGCTCGACACTTTCGTTACGCCGTACCACGAGTCGGGATGCGGTCGGGCGTCGTGGTTGACGACCGGCGTCTCCTCCTGCAACGTTTCGGGTTCGTTTGCGGCGACGGTTTCGTTCCCGTTGATGGCGTGGTTCGAACTCGCATAGACTACCCTATCGAGTCCGTTCTCGACGGCCGCTTTGTACGCGTTGTACGTCCCCTCGATGTTCACCGTGTGAAGGTCGTCCCAGTCGGCGTAGGGTGACGGGTTCGCCGCGAGGTGAATGAGAACGTCCTCGTCGGAGAGGGCGTCGACGAACGCGTCCCTGTTCGTCACGTCGACCGGAATGCTGTCCATGTCGTCGCGCTCGTGCTGCGTGATGAGCGTGAGGTCGTGGTCGTCGAAAGCCTTCCTGACTTCCGTTCCGACGTTACCTGACGCGCCCGTGGCGGCGATTTTGGTCATATCGGATGATCGAGAGGGAGACACACATAAATGATGGCCGAACGAAACGACGCCGCCCGTTAGAGGCGACCCAAGAGGACGTCGGTGTCCTCGATGCCGTCGATGACGTACTCCATGAACTGGTTGGCCTTCGCCCCGTCCACGAGGCGGTGGTCGTATGAGAGGCTGAGGTCTATCTGCGGTCGCACTTCGACCCCACCATCCTCGGTTGCGACCGGTTCCTCCCGAATCCGTCCGATACCCATGATGGCGACCTCCGGGTAGTTGATGATGGGCGTTCCGAACGTTCGATGTTCGCCGAAGCTGGCGAGGTTCGTGACGGTGAAGGTGCCGTCCTGCATGGCGGTGGCGTCGATGGACCGCTCTCGCGCCTGTTCGGTGAGGTCCGACAGTTCCCGCGCCACCTCGACGATGGACTTGCTGTCGATGTCCTTGATGACGGGAACCATCAGTCCGTTCTCGGTGTGGGTCGCACAGCCGACGTTGTAGTAGTACTTCTCCACGATTTCGTCCGTCGTGTCGTCGATGCTGGCGTTCACCATCGGGAACTCTTTCAACGCCGGAACGACCGCCTTGAGCAGAATCGGCGTGTAGGTGATGTGAACGTCGTGTTCCGCGTCGAGGCGCTCTTTGAGGTCCACGAGTTCGGTGGCGTCCGCCCGGAACCCGGAGGTCAACTGCGGGACGACGGCGGCCGAACGGGACATGTTCTCGGCGATGCGAGCGCGAAGCCCCGAGAGGTCCCGGCGTTCGGCGCGCTCCTCGTCCTCGTCGATTTCGACCGGTTCGATTTCCGTGGTCGGGTGTTCGATGGCGTATGACGCCTCGCCACCCGCTTCGGTGGTCCCGCCGGTCGCTCCGCCGGACACCCTCGCGTCGATATCTTGGCGGACGACGCGCCCGTTCGGTCCCGACCCGTCGATGGACGAGAGGTCGACTCCCTGCTCGCGGGCGTAGGCACGGGTTCGCGGTGCCGCGAACACCCGGTCTTCGGACGTCGTGGGCGACTGTGACTCCTCGCCCTTCGTTTCGCTCTCGGCCTCCTCCTCGGCTTGGCTTTTCTCCGTTTCTTCGGAGTCGGGTTCCTCTGCGGCCGTTTCTTCGGATTCCTCCTCCGCCGCTTCTTCTTCCGCTTCCGATTCTTCTTCGGATGCCTCCGTTTCAGGTTCCGTCTCCTCCTCGGCGTCCGCTTGAGCCTCCTCGGATGCTTCCTCCTCGGTGTCCGTCTCCTGCTCGGTGTCGGCTTCTTCCGCCGCCTCCTCGGCCGCCTCGACTTCCTCGCCGCCGCTCGGCGGGGAGTCCGTCTCGATGACGACGAACACCTCGCCGACCTGCACGACGTCGCCCGGTTCCGCCTGTCGCTCCTCGATAGTACCGGGACACGGCGACGGAACGTCCGTGACCGCCTTGTCCGTCTCCACCTCGCAGAGGACGTCGTGTTCCTCGACGTCGTCGCCCTCCTCGACGTGCCACTCGACCAGTTCCGCCTCGGTCAACCCCTCTCCGGGGTCGGGGAGTTCGAACTCGTAGGCGGTCACGCCGACCACCCCCTTCGAGCGATGGTGCGGTCTTCGAACGGTTCCGCCGGGAATCGCCGTCGGCCTGTCGCGTGTTCAGTACTCATAGCTCATCACCGCCTCGATGGCGAACGTCGCCCGCTCCGCGTCCGTGAGATAGTCGTCCTCGATGTCGTTGTCCGGGAAGTGAACGTCGTAGCCCGTCGCCCGCTTGACGGGGGCTTTCAGTCGATCCAGCGCGTACTCGTTGACCAGCGCCGAGAGTTCCGCGCCGAGGCCGAGCGTGCGCCGCGCTTCGTGGACGACGACGCACCGGCCGGTCTTCTTCACCGATTCCAAAATCGTCTCCACGTCGAGCGGCGAGAGCGTGACGAGGTCGATTATTTCGACGTCCGCATCGACTTCCTCCGCGGCGCTCTCGGCGTGCCGGACCATCGCCCCCCACGTGAGTACCGTCACGTCCTCGCCCTCACGGACGGTTCGCGCTTCGTCCAACGGGAGCGTGTACTCCTCGGTCGGCACCGGTTCGTCGAATCCTCGATAGATGCGTTTGGGCTCCATGAACACGACCGGATCGTCACACCGAATGCTCGATGCCAACAGTCCCTTGGCCTGATACGGCGTGCTCGGGCAGAGGACGCGGACGCCTGGGGCGTGAATCTCGAACGTCTCGGTCGATTCCTGATGGTATTCGAGCGCCTTGATGCCGCCCCCGTACGGCATCCGAATCGTCATCGGCAGTTCGGTGTCGCCGCCGGTCCGCTCGTACATCTTGGCGACGGCGTACATGAACTGGCCGAACGCGGGATAGGAAAAGCCCTTGAACTGGATTTCGGGGACCGGTCGGTCGTCCCGCATCGCCATTCCCACCGCAGTGCCGACGATGCCGTTTTCGGACAGCGGCGTGTCTATCACCCGGTTCGACCCGAACTCGTCGAGGAGTCCCTCGGTGGCGCGGAAGACGCCGCCGATGGGCCCGATGTCGTACCCGAGGATTCGTATCGCGTCGTCGCGGTCCATCTCCTGATGGAGCGTCCGGTTCACGGCCGTCACGATGTTCCAGTCCTCCGTCTCCACGTCGTCCTCGTCGGGGTCGAGCGGCGCGATTTCGACGCCGAGGTCCGGACCGTGTCCCTCCCATTGCTCCGTATCGAACTCGTCCCCGGTGAAATCGGTGAACGGGTTCTCTCCCTCCTGTTCACGTTGGAACTCGGTTCGTTGGTGGGCCTCGCGCCACGAGGTCCCGTGGAGGTGGTGGTCGAACATCCGCATCGGGTCGGTGTCAGGGACGCTCCGGGCCGTTTCGACGGCGTCGTCCACCTCGTCATCAATCTCTTTTCGTATCTCCTCGCGCCGGTCGTCGTCGAGGAGGTTTCGGTTGCCGAGATAGGTCGAGAACCGGTCGATGGGGTCACGGCCTTCCCACTCGTCTTTCAGTTCGCTCTCGTCCCGGTAGAGGTCCGCGTTGTCCGAGGTGTTGTGGTTCCCCATCCGGTAGGTGACACATTCGACCAGCGTCGGCCCGCCGCCCTCGCGGGCGCGTTCGACCGCTTCGCTCGCCGCGTCGTAGACGGCGAGAACGTCGTTACCGTCCACGCGTTCGTGCGGAACGCCGTACGCCTCGGCCTTCTGAGCGAACGTCTCGGCGGCGGTCTGGCGCTGTGACGGTTCCGAAATCGCCCATTGGTTGTTCTGTACGACGATGACCGCCGGCGCGTTGAAGACGCCCGCGAAGTTCATCCCGTCGTGGAACGACCCCTCGCTGGTGGATCCGTCGCCGATGAAGACCATCGAGACCGTGTCCCGGTCGCGGAACCGGTCGGTCATCGCCGACCCCGCCGCGTTCGTCACGTTCACCGCGACGGGCGTGTAGTCCGGCGAGAAGTTTACGGGAGATTCCCAGTCGTCGATGCCCTCGGCTATCGTCTCGGGTTCCTGGCCGGTCGTCCCGAGGATTATCTTCGCCATCGGCACGTCCCAGTGGAGGAGCGCCGCGTTCTGTCGGTAGGTGTAGAACAGCCAATCGTTCTGGTCCAGCGCCGCGGCGGCACCGAGCGGGGTCGCCTCCTCGCCGAGTTCGCGGGCGACGAGGCTCGCCTCCCCGCTTCGCTGCATGTCCAACATCGTGTCCTCCAGTCGTCGCGTCGCGACCATGGTTCGATACCATCCGAGGAGATCGTTGTCTTCGAGGTCCGGTACGTCCGCCCCGTCGAGGAGGTGGCCCTCGTCGTCGAGGAGTTGGTGAAAGTCGCGTGGCGGGTCGCGCTCGGACCATTTCTCTTCAGACATGGTCGGACACCGTGGATACCGGAACCGCCTGTGGCTTCGTGTCGGTGCGGTGCGATTCGTTCGTCGGTGAAGTGGAAGGTTCGTTCATGGATTTGAGGGTCATCGGTCGTTTCGGGTGTGAATGGCGTGGTCGCGTGCGTTGGCCGCGGCCTCCTTCGCGGCCTCCGAGAGGGTCGGATGGGTGTGAATCGTCGCGGCGACGTCGTCGACGGTCGCGCCGAGTTCGAGCGCGAGGCCGAACTCGGCGACGAGTTCCGATGCCTCCGGAGCGACTAGTTGCGCGCCGAGGAGATATCCCTCGTCGGCGTCAGCGACGACGCGGACGAACCCGTCGTCGTCGTTCAGGGTGAGCGCGCGGCCGCTCGCTCGGAGCGGCATCTCGCCGGTTATCACGTCGTAACCGCCCTCCGCAGCCTCGTCCTCGGTCATCCCGACCGTCGCGATTTCCGGGTCGGTGAACACCACCGCCGGGACGGCTTGGTAGTCGAGCGCAGCCGGTTCTTCCGCGATGACTTCGGCCACGACTTCGCCCTCGCGCATCCCCTTGTGGGCGAGCATCGGTTCGCCCGCCACGTCGCCGATGGCGAAGACGTTCTCGCGTTCGGTGCGGCCCTGTCCGTCGGTTTCGATGAAGCCGTCGTCGGTCGGATCGAGGCCGACCGCGTCGAGGTTCACCGTGTCGGTGACGGGTTCGCGGCCGATGGCGACGAGGGCGTTTTCGGCGTCGTACTCCGCTTCTTCCCCCTCTTCGTCCTCCGTGACGAGGGTGATACCGCCGTCGCGGTCGCGCCAGTCCGCCGCCCGCTCGCCGAAGTGGAAATCGACGCCGAGGTCCGTCGCGCGCTCGCGAACGAGTTCGCTCGCCGCCGCTCCGTAGCCGGGAAGTATCTCGTCCAGCATCTCCACGACGGTCACGTCGGTTCCGGCCTTGGCGTAAGCGGTCGCGAGTTCCATGCCGATGTAGCCGGCACCGACGATGACCAGCGACTCGGGCGCTTCTTCGAGCGCGAGCGCCCCTCGCGAGTCGAGAATCGGGTCCTCCTCGAACGGGAAGTCGGGGAGTTCGATGGCACGACTACCCGTCGCGATGACGGCGTGGTCGAACGACAGTTCGTGTTCGCCGTCGTCGGTGTGGACCGTGACGGTCGATTCGTCGGCGAACTCGGCGCGGCCCTCGACGAGCGTCGCGCCCGCCTGCTTGCAGAGTTGCTCGACGCCGCCGGTGAGGCGGTCCACGACGTCGTCCTTCCATTGGACGGTTTCGGAGAGGTCGATTTCGGGGTCGGCGTGGATGCCGCGGTCCTCGCCCGACGCCGCCTCGTGGGCGGCGTCGGTCGCCGAGATGAGCGCCTTCGATGGGATACACCCGAAGTTGAGGCAGGTTCCGCCGTACGCCTCCTTCTCTACGAGCGTGACGTCGAGACCGAGTTGCCCGGCGCGAATCGCCGCGACGTAGCCACCCGGTCCCGCGCCGACGATGACAACTTCAGTTTCGTCCGGAACGTTCGTATCAGACATGAGTGTTCGAAATCAGCTGGGTCGGTTATCGTACGATACAGTGCTCGTTGGACCGGTTATCCACCAGTCCTGTCGGCACGGTGTTGCGCTCGACGGTGCGATGACACCGATATCCGGTGAGGACCGAGCGACACCACGGGGAGTCGTCGAACGCGATGGGTCCCCGTCTCCCGAGTTCGGGACGGATAGTCCGTCCGCGTCGGACCGAGTAGGCAGGCAACGTCCAGCACATAATTTCTGCTGGCTAGTCACACTATATTCCAAATGAGAAACGAGTTTATTTCCCCGGTTTGTCTGCTGTATTCATTCGAAGCGGCCGTCACGTCCGCAAAGATAGTTGATCATAGCCATCCTTGTTTCCTAGCCCAGATGATTCTCTGTTCACGGATAGAGTAATGATCGGTTACGAATCCATCCGCTCATAGTAACGGTCCATTTCATCCGTTCCGATAAGCGTCTCGGCGAATCCGTCACGGGAAGGACGACGGGTGAGGGAATCTCCGAGAATCACACCCCCGATGTCAAGTGTATTTATCGACAGAAGAACCCGGATCGCGGCGAACGAGGGGGTTCGGCGGTTTGGTTCCGACTCGGGGGTCCACCCGCTCGGGTGTCGAACGAATCGGAGGGGCCGTTCGAGTCGGAAGGGCCGTTTCGACGGCCGTTACTCCACGGTGACGCTTTTGGCGAGGTTACGCGGCTTGTCGATGTCGCGGCCCTTCTCCTTCGCCACGTGATAGGCGAACAGTTGCAGATACACGTTCGCGATGACGGGTTCCATTAGACCGACCGAGGGCACTTCGAACGTCGTATCGAACACGGGGTTCGCTTCGGTGTCGGACGTGACGCCGATGACGGGGGCACCCCGGGATTCGACTTCCTTGACGTTGTGAAGCGTCTCGGCGGCGTTGGTCTCCTCGGTAAGTATCGCGATGACCGGCGTCGTCTCCGTCACGAGCGCGAGCGGGCCGTGTTTGAGTTCGCCGCCCGCAAAGCCTTCCGCGTGTTCGTAGGATATTTCCTTGAGTTTGAGCGCGCCTTCGAGCGCGACCGGATGGCCGAGGTGACGGCCGATGAAAAAGAACGAGTCGCTGTCGGCGAACGCCTCCGCCTCGTTCCGGACCGACGCCTCCGCGTCGAGTACCTGTTGAATCGCACCCGGCATGGCGGATAGTTCCTCCAGAACGGTCGTCCGTTCGGTCGAGGAAAGCGTGCCCCGCTGTTCGCCCAGATACACCGTGACCAGCGTCAGCGTCGCCACCTGCGAAACGAACGTCTTGGAGGCCGCGACGCCGATTTCCGGTCCGGCCCGGATGTACACGGTTTCGTCCACCTCGCGGGTGACGGTCGAACCGACCGTGTTCGTCACCGCGAGCGTCCGCGCGCCCGCACCGGCGGCCTTGCGAAGCGCGCGGAGCGTGTCCGCGGTTTCGCCGCTCTGTGTGACCGCGACGACGAGCGTCCGCCACGGATCGCGATTGGCTTTGAACTCGTACTCGCTCGCGATGTGAACCGAGACGCGAACGTCCGCGAACTCCTCCAGCAACCCGGCGGCGTACAGACCCGCATAGTACGACGTTCCGCAGGCGACGATCTGAATCTCGTCGAGGGAGCGACAGTACTCCTTCGTCAGCGAGAGGTCGAGGTCGACCGTTCCGGCGAGTTCGTCGATACGACCCGAAAGCGCCTGCCGCACCGCACGGGGTTGCTCGTGGATCTCCTTCCGCATGTAGTGTTCGTAACCGCCCTTTTCCGCGGCTTCGGCGTCCCAATCGACGGTTTGTCGGTCGCGCTCGACGACCTCGCCCTCGTTGATGATGGTCGCCTCACCCTCGGTGAGGTGTGCGATGTCGCCGTCTTCGAGGAACGTTACCGTGCGCGTATGCTCAACGAAAGCCGTCACGTCGCTTCCGAGGAACGTCGCGCCATCGGCGTGGCCGACGACGAGGGGACTGTCCTGCCGTGCGGCGACGATGCCGTCGTGGCCGACGGCCGTGACCGCGATGGCGAAACTCCCCGAGAGCATCGAGACGACCCGTTCGACCGCTTCGCGGAGGTCGACGTCGTCCGTCAGTGCGTCCTCGATGAGGTGCGCGATGACTTCGCTGTCGGTCTCGCTCGTGAACTCGTGGTCGGGGAGGAGGTCCGTCTTGAACTCCTCGTAGTTGTCGATGATGCCGTTGTGAACGACGGCGATCCGATTCGAGCAGTCGGTATGCGGATGCGCGTTGCGCTCTGTGGGTGCCCCGTGGGTACTCCATCGCGTGTGGCCGATGCCGCAGTTGGCGTTCGACACCGAGGGAACCGTGAGGTTGTCGATTTCACCGCTCCGTTTGTGTACCCGCAACGAGTCATCGAGGAGTGCGATACCCGCCGAATCGTAGCCCCGATATTCGAGATTTTTTAGACACTGTGCGACGATGGTCGAGCAACTGTCGTTTCCGATGTAACCGGTAATTCCACACATGACTATCCTCTCCGTACAATCGCGCCGTCTTGGGTTCGCTCTCGAAGGGTGGTTCCGCTCTCCGCCGTCACCCCTTCCCCGAGAATCGTTCCCGGCGTTACGGTGACGTTACCACCGATTTCCGCGTTATCTCCGACGAGGCCGCCGAACGTCACGTCGCGGTGTACCGTCTCCCCGAGAGTAACGTCGGTTACGCCTCCTTCGATCGTCGTGTTCGGTCCGATGGTAGCGTTCGCGCCGACGATACAGTTCTGAACGACCGCGCCCGGTTCGATGGTCGCATCCGGGAAGATGACGGCGTCCTCGACGACGGCGTTCGCGCCGACCGTCGCGTTCTCACCGAGCGAGGTCCCTCGAAGGACGACGGCACCGGCACACACCGTCACGTCTTCGCCGACGGTTACGTCGTCGTGGATGACCGCCGTGGATGCAACGTGCGACGACCGAGTGGGGTCGGAGCCGTCAGCGGATACCTGCTCGTCCGAGACGTAGCTGTTGAGCCACAGCAAATCCCATGGATACGAGATGTCGCCCCAAAGGCCATCGTACGGAACCGCGCGGAGGGAGTGGGTTTTCGCGTAGTTGCGCAACGTTCTCGTCAGCGCCAGTTCCCCGTGACTCTCCGTTTGGCGAATCGCGGCGAAGATGTCCGGGCCGAACACGTACACGCCTGCGTTGATCAGTTCCGACGTCGTCGTCCCCGGCGTCGGCTTTTCGAGGATGTCGGTGATGTTCTGGCCGTCGAACTCGATCACGCCGTACCTGTTCGGCGTTTCGACCCGCGTCGTCGCGATCCCCGCCGATCCCGTTTCTCCGTGATCGGCGATGAGGTTCTCGATGACCGACGGTTCGATGTATCGATCGCCGTTCAGCGCGATGAAGTCCGACCCGATGTACGGTTCGGCCTGCAAGAGCGCGTGTCCGGTCCCCAACTGTTTCTCCTGTACCGCATAGGTGATATCGACGTTCCACTGACGGCCGTCGCCGAAATACGTCTGAATCCGTTCGCGGTGATAGCCGACGACGAGAATTATTTCGTCCACTCCCGCCGTGGCGACCGATTCGACGACCGATTCCAAGAGTGGCTTGTTGCCGACCGGAAGCATCGGTTTCGGGCGGCGATTTGTGAGGGGTCGAAGCCGCGACCCTTCGCCAGCAGCGAGAATGACCGCTTTCATCATCAATAAGAGGCCAACCCTACAGTATATCTCTTTCCATTGACAATCTGACGAGTTAGTTTCGTGACTTTCCTTCGAATATCTTGTCTCGATTCGGGAGGACGAACGGCCGGGAACGGAAACGACGGTAGCCGTCCGAGAGAGGGTAGCGACGGACGAACGACTCGACATCGGTTGGTCTCTCTATTCCACTTCATGATAGGCTTACCCCGTTAGGGAGCCCCTTCGGTCCTACGTTCGATCGTCGTACTACCCGACTCCGTCACCGGGACGGATATGCTATAGCGACATGTAGTTCATAGAGTCCGCAGTGACCGCGGAATGGAAGGAGCACAGGAGGTACATATCTCGCCGAGAACGATACGCGCCGCAAAGATGTGACACGATTCGGTGTGCTTGACGACCGAGGGTGAAGCCACTCACGGCCGCTTCAGAGATCCATCCAGCGGTTTTATAACTCGGCGCTTGGACGTAGTCGTGATGAGAAGTAGCACGATTTACGGAACGACACGGCCATTGGACACGGACGTCAGCACCGACACGAAACCAGCACCAGCGCGTTTGGAGGGGTACTGACGATGGAGGAGATCAACACCGACGCCGCGCCGCCGAGCATCGGCCCGTTCTCCCAGGCGATTCGCGACGGCGACCGGATTTACGTCTCCGGACAGGGACCGGTGGACCCGGCGTCCGGCGACATCGTCGGCGATACAATCGGGGAGCAGACGGAGCGAACGCTCGAAAACATCGACGCCGTTCTCGCTGCTGCGGAACGTTCGCTGGACGACGTGGTCAAAGCGACCGTCTTCGTTCAGGACATGGACGACTACGACGAGATAAACGGGGTGTACGCGGAACGGTTCTCCGCGCCGTATCCCGCCCGAAGCGCGGTTCAAGTCGAGGATTTACCCATCGACATCGGCGTCGAAATCGAGGTCGTGGCGAGCGCCCGCGAGGAGGAGACCTAAAAGCGCTCGCAGTTCGCCACGGCCAAACCGGCCCGGAACTGGTTGCCATCCCGAACATCGCTCTCTACCTCCCCCTCGACGATTCTTTCACCCCATCCATCGATACGTTCATGGTCGCAGCCCGTGAATCGATACCACGCCACGACCATGTCCGACATCGAACGCGGAGCGAGCTATTTCGGCGTACAGGACCCGGAACACGCGGCGGCGGACCTCGAACGTCTACACGGGGAGGGACTGACCGCCGTGCTCCACACGTTCAGCGAGCGTGACCGAGCCTTCTACGGCGAGACGATGACGGACATCGTCGCCGCGAGTCACGACCGGTCGCTGTCCGTCTACGTCAATCCGTGGGCCGTCGGCGGCGTCTTCGGCGGCGAGGAGTTCTCCCGGTTCGTCGCTCACAACCCGGACAGTCGACAGGTCCTTTCCACCGGGGAACGCGTGCCCGCCGCCTGTTTCAACGACCCGTCGTTCCGTGAGTTCATGCGCGAGTGGACCCGAGACGCCGCCGGACTCGGCGCGGATGTCCTCTTCTGGGACGAACCCCACTGGCACGACGTCCACTGGTACGGCGACGACCATCCCCGCGACGTGTGGTGCTGTCGCTGCGAACACTGCCGGGAGGACTATCGCGAGGAGTACGGCGAACCGATGCCCGCGACGGAGACGGAAACCGTCTCGGCGTTCCGGGAGGAGTCGATGCTCGACTTCCTCGACGAGTTGATGGCGATGGCTCACGAGGAGGGAGCGGAGAACGCAGTCTGCCTCATGCCGACGGAGTCGGCGGATCACGGCCCGCGAAACTGGGCGCGGCTCGCCGAAAACGACCACATCGACGTACTCGCCACTGACCCGTACTGGGACGCCTTCGCCGAGGACGCCGACCCGGCCGAGTACGTCTCCCGGTTCGGACGTGAAGTAGTCGAACTCGCGGACGAAAACTTCCTGCGGAGCCAGTTGTGGATTCAGGGCTTCGGCTTGAGCGGCGACTCGGCGACGGAGGAGGTTCGAACGGCGACGCGAACCGCGCTCGAACTCGGTGCCGACAGCGTGTTCATGTGGGGCTACGACGGCTGTCGAACCATCTCGGAAATCGCGTGCGAGGAACCGCTGGCCGTCTGGAACGCGTATCTGGACGAAGTGAACTGACCGACGAACGCGGGAAGCGGGAACCGGTTTCGCCGCCGTACTGGGTTATTTGTAGATGGACTTCGAGGATGTGGTATGCCGATCACGAACGTGTCAGCCATCCCCGTAGAGATGGGTGTCAAGCCGCTCGAAGACGAACTCGGCCTCGCGCCATACGTGAGCAACCACGACCGAGTGGAATCGGTCACGCGAATGCTCGTGAAAGTCGAAACGGACGAGGGGATAACCGGATGGGGGGAGATGCTCGTCGGGATGAAGTCCGCGACGGTGACGAAGGCTGTCGTGGACGACGTCATCGCCCCGGAACTCGTCGGCCGCGAGGTGGGCGACATCCGCGATTTCGTGGAGTCGTTTTACTTCCCGTATGTGAAGGTGCGACCCTTCGTCGGGGCCGTCGAAACCGCGCTGTGGGATGCCTTCGGGAAGAAGGTCGGCGTCCCGGTTCACCAATTCCTCGGCGGGAAAACCCGCGAGACGGTGGACATCGCCACCTGTCTCGGTATCCTCTCGCCGGAGGAGTCGCGGACGTACGCCCGACGCGCGGTCGAGTACGGCTTTTCGACCCTGAAGACGAAGGCCGGGCCGGACTGGCGCGAGGACGTCGAACGAATCCGCGCGATGCACGACGAAGTGGACGGGGAACTGGAGTTCCGACTCGATCCCAATCAGGGCTGGGCGTTCGAGGACGCGGTTCGAGTCGCCACCCGACTCGAAGAGGAGGGAATCCTCCTTCAGTACCTCGAACAACCGGTTCGCATCGACACCTACGGGACGTACGCGTCGCTTCGCAACCGAGTTCGGACGCCCGTCGCGGTCAACGAGGACACGTACTTCCCGCGCAACCTCCGCTTTCTGTTACAGGCCGACGCCATCGACGTGGCCGTCGTGGACCTCGTCCCGGCTGGCGGCATCCTCGCCGTGCGAGAACAGGTCGCCATGGCGGCCAACGCGGGCGTCTCGGTGTCCCACCACTGCGGCTTCGACCTCGGCGTCAAGACGGCGGCGATGCTCCACACGGTTGCGAGCACGCCCGGCATCAACCTCCCGCCGGACAGCACTTACTACGGGTGGGACGACTACATCATCGAGGAACCGTTCGACGTCGAGGACGGCGCGCTCCCCGTTCCGGACGGGCCGGGACTCGGGGTGAGGGTGGACGAGGAGAAGGTCGAGCAGTATCGGTGCGACTGATTGACATCCTCCACACGGCTGAAGCCGTGGGATTCCTCGCGTTGGGGGTCTGGCATTAGCACCAGCCTCCACGGAGGCAACTTTCCACTACGAGTGTAGCGTACTCTGGTTTGTATGCTCCTCGTTGAGACGGTGAGCGCGTGGTGACGCCGACCATGAATGGTCGTCCCACTTGAGGCATACGGGCCGTGCCATCGGCCGTGGTACGTTTGTTTCGTGGCGACGAAGGAACGTCTCCGACGCCGTGAAATCCGCATGGCCCTCGAAGCCACAGGGGCACGTCAGCGTGTCCTGATGCCGAGTCGTGTCGGTTGTTGAACCACAGTTCGGACACTCTTGAGAAGTCCACGCTTCCGAGCGAACTTCCACGGTGATGCCGTACTCCTCGGCAGTACACGCAAGTCGGTCGATGAACGCCCGGAACGCCCAGAAGTTGTGCGTTTTGTGGTTGGCTTGTACCGACCAATGCGTTTCCAGTACATCCGTCAGATCGCCGACAAACACCGTCGAAACGCCCTCCTCGTACAGTTGCTCGATGAGGTCACGGGCGAGTGCGTCCATGGCATGATTGCGCCGCCGCGTCCGTCGGCGGTACAGCCGTCGAATCCGATTGGACGTGTACTTCCCTTCCTCTCGTTTGACCTTCGACTGGAGATCCGCAATCGTTCGCGTCGTCTCGCGGAACCGCTTGAACAGTTTTCGCCCTTCGTATAGGTACTGCTGGCTGGTCGTGGTTGTACAGGCGACGATGTTGTTTGCGCCAATATCCAGAGCGGCGGTTTCGTCCGCCAGTGGTGAGTCCTGTCGAGAATCGTCCGTGGTGACTGGTTGAATGGCTCTGAATCGGTCGTCCAACTCGTCGTACTGTATTTCCAACCGACCGGGCTTGCCGTCCCACTTGGGATGGCCGCGCACTTCGAGACGAAGACGGCCTGTGTGTCCGAACTCGTCCTTGAGGTCTTTGCCGACCGGGATTTCGAGGCGCGAACGTTTGCCAAGTTCGAGTGTATACTGGTCGCACCGACCATACCAGCGAAGGTCGCGGCCGTCTTCCTCGTTGCCCCAGTATCCGGGTGGGGAACAGGGTTCGCCCTTCTCCTCGAGCGAGAAAAACGACCGCCACGCTTCGTCGTTCTTGCGCTTCATTTCCTTCGCGGCGGCTGAACCGAGTACTCCCTTGTAGGTGTCGTGAACACGCGGTGTGTCCCAAACACTCCCGTCGAGTTCGCCGAAGAAGCGTTGGCGGCGCTCGTAGGTGAGTTGGTTCCACAGACTGGCGGAAGCGTCCAACACGCGAGACAGTAACTCCTCGTCCCGTGGCGAACGTGGAGCTACGTCGAAGGTGTTGGAGCGTTTCACTGTCCTGTTTGAGCTTCGATGTACGCTTCAACGGTTTCGTCCGCCACGTCCCCAGCTGAAGAGACGAAGTAGCTTCGCGTCCACAACGACGGAAGACCAAAGTCAAACTCTTCGCGCATTCGGCGCGAGGAGTAGCCTTTGATCTGTTGCATGATTTTGTTCGGAGCGAGTTTCGGGTTCCCCTCGATGAACAGATGAACGTGGTCGGGACGGACCGCCAGTGCAAGTATTTCAAGTTCGAGTTCGTCGGCCTTCTCTTGGATGAGTGCTTCGAGCCGGTCCTTTGCCTCGCCAGTGAGTACCGATTTGCGATACTTCGGACACCAGATGAAGTGGTAGTGTAAGCGGTGGACCGAGGTCCGCTCTTTGCTGTACCCGCGAGGCATTGATTGTATATAGATTGCTTCCATCTATAAATGTATCGCATCCATTGAGACTCCGGCCGGGCAATCGTCGTCGGTTGTTCGTCCAGGCCTATCGCTTGGACCCACGACTGAAGTCGTGGGGTTCCGCTGTTAGTTCGTCTCAGTCGCCGTCCGCCGTTCCAGGTGATACTGCGGGATTTTCAGTCGGGCCGTCGTCTTCGAGCGGGGCGCTCTCCCAGTAAGCGTGGTCCTCCTCGTTGCGGAAACAGGCGGTTCGTCGTCCGTCGCCCTCGTGGTCGGTCAGCTTGGGACACGACTGCGTACACGCGGTGCGGGCTTCGGGACAGCGCGTGTGGAACCGACACCCGGACGGCGGGTCCACCGGGTCGGGAATGTCGAGGGAGCGAATCGGCGGGTCCGGAACGCCCTCCGAACGATTTCTGAGGTCGGAGGTGGCCCAGAGGAGCACCTTCGTGTACGGATGCTGTGGGTCGTGAATGATCTGTTCAGGAGTACCGATTTCCACGAGTTCGCCGAGGTACATGATGCCGATACGGCCGTTGGCCCGCTGAGTGAGGTGCTTCGCGTTGGCGAGGTCGTGTGAGATGTACAGGTAGGAAGTGTCGAACTGGTCCTGCAGTTCGAGCATGAGGTCCATCATCTCGGCGCGCAGCGACACGTCCAGCGCACTGATGGCCTCGTCGGCGAGGATGAGGTCGGGATTCATCAGCAAGGCTCGGATGAGCGCCACACGCTGTTGTTCCCCGCCGGAGAGTTGGTGGGGATACCGCTCGGCGTAATCCTCCGCGGGAGCCATTCCCACGTATTCGAGCAGGCCGTAGATGCGGGCGCGGCGGTCCGCCTCGCTCATCTCCGGTTGCCAGCGTTTCAGCGGGTCGGCGAGGCTCGACTCGACGGTGTAGTTCGAGTTCAGCGAACTGCCGGGGTCCTGGTGAATCATCTGGAGCGAGCGGCGTATCTCGCCCGCCGAGTATTCGCCCGCGGATTTCTTTCTGTTGAACAGGCCGCCGGATTCCTTGGTTTTCCACACGTCCTGTCCGCGGTACAGCACCGTCCCCTCCGTCGGGCGTTGGACGCCGATGGCCGTCTTGCCGAGCGTCGTCTTTCCGCATCCGGATTCGCCGACGAGCGCGACGATGTCGTTCTCGTAGACGTCGAGGCTCACGTCGTCTACGGCGTGGACGGTTTCCGACCCGGCGAGGCCGAACAGCTGTTCCTTCTCGAAGTGGACGCTCACGTTCCGCAGCGAGAGGAGCGGGTCGCCGCGGCGGGTACTCATCGGCGCTCACCTCCGCTGGTGTCCGCGGAAGCGCCGGACGCCGCCGACTCCGGCGGTTCGTCGAGCAACAGCGGAACGGTTTCGCGGGCTTCCTCGGGGTAGAAACAGGCCACCTCGTGACCCTCGTCCACGTCGCGGAGGTACGGATTTTCCGTTTCACACGTTCCGTCCGCCAGCGGACAGCGCGGGTTGAACGAACAGCCAGTTGGAAGCGAGACGGGGTCGGGACTCGACCCTTCGATTCCCTGAATGTCCATCGCCCGGTCGGAGATGTTCGGGACGGCGTTGAGCAGGGCGCGGGTGTAGGGGTGGGCCGCATCGTCGAGGAGTTCGTCGGTCGGGCCGAGTTCCACGAGGTCGAAGGCGTACATCACGGCGAGGCGGTCGGCGAGGTCCGCGACCAGCGGCAGGTCGTGGGTGACGAACACCATCGTCAGGTCGTACTTCTCCTGTAAGTCCTCCAGCATGCTGATGATGGAGCGCTGCATGAGCAGGTCCAGCGCGGCGGTCGGTTCGTCCATCACGACGACCTTCGGGTTGAGGACGAGGCCGAGGGCGATGAGCGCCCGCTGTTTCATCCCGCCCGACAGTTCGTGGGGATGGGAACCTAACACCTGCTCGGTCGGCAGGTAGAGGTCCGCGAGGAGTTCGCGTGCGAACTCCATTCCCTCCGCGACGTCCGTATCGTGTGCGCGAAGCGTCTCCTCGAAGTGGCTTCCGATGGTCATCGTCGGGTTGAACGCGCTCTGGGCACCTTGGATGACGAACGAGATCTCGTTCCAGCGGAGTTTCGTGAGTTCCTCGCGGGAGAGCGAGAGGACGTCAACCGGTTCGCCGCCGTCCGGCGGATGGTAGACGACTTCCCCGTCCACCTGTCCCGGCGAGACGATGGCGTCCAGCATCGCGGAGGCCAACATCGACTTTCCGGACCCGCTCTCGCCGACGACGCCGAGCACCTCGCCCGCGCGGACGTCGATGCTGACGTCCCGAAGGACGCGGGAATCCCCGCGGTCCATGCTGAACGAGACGCTGGCGTCTCTGACTTCGAGGATAACGTCCTCCTCGGTCGGCGTGTCGGTGTCGGTCGTGGACCGGAACTCGGTCGCCATCGATGTCACCTCCGGCCGCCGGTTTCGTGGAACCGGTCGGTACGTCGTGGGCCGTCTATGCGTGGCGCTCGGTTTTCGGGTGGTGCTCCGGCGGCGCGTATGGTATCTGGAGTGGACATGGATTCGAGTGGTGTGTGTCGTGTCATCAGTTGTACCCTATCAATCTGAGTCCGAGACGGCCGAGGATGGCGTAGATGAACGCGCTCGTGCCCCAGATGGCGAACATTCCGGCGAGAACGGCGTGCATCAGCGAGGGGAGGAGATAGCTGGAGAGGAGGACGGCCAACAACCAGCAGACAACGCCCAGCGCGACGACGAACGCGAGGAACGACCGTCTGACGGCAAGGAGGAGGGACACCGCCCGTCCGTTCTCGTCCGTGACCGAGGTGCTCATTCGTCACCTCCGGCTGTTTCGTGGCGTGCGCGAAGGCGGACGTTGAACACCCGGTCGAGACCCTGTGCGAGCAGGATGAATCCCAGCGAGATGAGGATGATGAGCGCCATCGGCACCAACAGCCAGTGTATCTGGTCGGGGTTCGTCAGGTTCGCTTGGTTGTACGCGTCGTTCATCATCAACCCCCAGTTCAGGTTCGACCGGGGGAGAATGCCGAGGAAGTACAACGCGACCGACTCGAAGATGATCTTCCGTGCGCTGGTCGCGAAGTTGACCGAGATGTACGGCATCAGGTTCGAGACCACATCCTTGCGGAGGATGTGGAACTCCGACAACCCCATGATGCGCGAGGCTTCGGTGAACGCCTCCTCGCGGATGCTCAACACCTGCGAGCGAACCGTCCGCGCCAACTTCGGCCAGTTGTCGATGCCGAGGATGAGGCCGACGACGAGGGGGCTTTCCGGTTGGTAGATGCTCGCCAGCACGATGACCAGCGCGATGCCGGGAATGGTGAGAACGACGTCCGTGACCGTCATCAACGCGGAGTCGGTGCGCCCGCCGCGGTAGCCCGCGACGGTTCCGATGAGGGTGCCGAGACAAACCGACAGCAACGCACCGGCGAGGATCATCTCCAGCATCGCGGGCGTCGCGTGGACGACCTGCTTCAGAATCGACTTCCCCATCACGTTGGTTCCGAGCGGATACGCCCAGTCTCGGAACGGCGAGAGGAATATCGGTCCCTCCATGACGGTGGCCTTCTCGACGAGGACGACGCCGAACGGGGCCTCGGCGATGATGCCCATGAGGACGAAGCCGAGGAGGATGAGCGACCCGACGAGCGCCCGCCAGTCGCCCAACAGGACCGCGATGGGCGCATAGACGCGACGTTCGAACGACCGTCGGGCTTTCTCGCGTGTCGTCAGTTCGGGGACGTTCGACGTTTGCGTGAAGATGCTCTCGTCCACGGGAGCGGAACCGGATCGGTTGCTCGTACCGCCGTCGGTTCGTGCGGGTTCGTCGGCGGTTCGAGGGGAGTCGTCGGCGTGCGGCGTTCCGGCGTCGTTCCCCTCAGTAGGCTTCACGTTCGCTCCCTCCTTTGACGCGGGGGTCGATGACGCCGTACGTCAGATCGGCGACGAGGATGCCCAACAGCGTGACGCTGGTGAAGAAGATGAACGACCCCATGATGAGCGGGTAGTCGCGGTTCAACAGCGCGTTGTACGTCACGAGGCCCATCGCGGGGTAGTTGAAGATGGTTTCGAGGATGATGCTGCTCCCGAAGATGCCCGCGACGCCCATCATGATGCTCGTATAGACGGGTAACAGCGCGTTGCGGCCGACGTAGCGGATGGCGATTCGACCCTGACTGATGCCGCGGAGTCGGGCGACCCGGATGTATCCTTCGCCCATCTCGCGGATACAATTCCCACGGAACGCCAGTGCGCCCCCGAACCCGGCGATGAACGAGGAGAACACGGGGAGGATGGCGTGTTTGACGACGCCGACGATGAACGGGAGGTTCAGTCCGGCCGTCGTATTCGGGTCCATCCGTCCGCCGCTCGGCAGCCAGCCGAGGGAGAACGAGAAGACGATGAGCGAGAGGATGGCGACGATGTAGTACGGGACGGTCGTGTTGGCGATTGAGAAAATCGTCATCCCGGTGTCGAACGTGCTTCCCTCGTTGTACGCCATGACCGCACCGAGCAGCAGACTGACCGTGGTCCCGAGCGCGAGGCCGTAGATACTGATGAACAGCGACCACGGCATCGCCTCGAACAGGATGTCGAAGACCGGTCGGTTCTTGAAAATCGACCGACCGAAGTCCTGATAGACGATGATGTTCCGGAGGTAGTCATAATAGGCGACGTACCACGGTTTGGACGGGTCGATACCGGTGTACGTCCGCACCATCGCGTTGATGCGTTCCATCTGCTGTGGCGACGGACTGCTCCCCTGCTCTATCATCTGTTGCATCAGATGGTTTCTCACCATCTCGACGGGTCCGAACGGTAACATCCGGTACAGGGCGAACGTCACCGTCAGTGCCAGCAGGAACACCAGCACGGATTGGCCTATCCGCTTCCAATAATACATCGTGCTACTGTGTTTGTGTTTCTCCCATTGCAATAAAGGTATGGGAGAGAATCTCTGTAATAGAGGGTTTCATTACGCCCCTGACCCATCGACGAATATGGCGATTCTCACGCGACTCCGCGAGTTGCTCGGGAACGACTCGGACGACACGGAGACGTACGGGTGTATCAGATGCGGCGCGACGTTCGACTGGGAGTACTACGAGTGTCCCGACTGCGGGGCCGCACACGCCGTCGCCCGCACGAACGACGAGGAAGGGACGGGGCGAAACGTTTAATTCCCGACGTACGAGTGGCCTGAACGAACGGATGTCCCACGCACCCACCGTCTTCGATTACGTCTGCTCGAACGCCGATAAGTTCGCCATGCTGCTGGCGTTCGAGTGTCTGGCCTGTCTCCTCTCGATACTGCTCTTCTTCTGGTCGGAGCCGGGAACGGCGACACACGTCGTGTCCGTCCTCAACGTCCTCGGTGCGGGTGCGCTCGGCGTCGGAACGGCGGCGCTCCTCACGAAGTGCCATCGAAACTGAGGACCGAAAAACCGCGAGTGGGACGACAGCCGTTGGCGTCACTTGGTCTTCGCGCTGATGTGCCCTTTCATCAGGAACTCGATGGCGTTCGTGAAGTGCTCGCTCTTCGCCTTCTCGGTCTGGGCACCGTCGCCGTTCCCCGTCGGGAAGTCGAACTTGTCCTGGTTGCCCCAGTACACCCTCGTCTCGTCGTAGAAGCCGATGTGGGGGACCTGCCAGTTGGTGTACCACATGAGTTTCCTCGTGAGGTCCTTGACCTCCTTCGTGGACTGGGTTTGGGACATGATGTTGCCCCACTTGACGGGATAGAGGGTCCGTTTCGACCCGCCGTCGCCCATCTGCCCGACCTTCTTCGGGAACTTCGGGCGGATGGGTTGGTTCAGCTTCTTGCTCCGTGATTGGGAGAGGTCGGGCGTTCGGCGGTCGACTTTGCAGTCGCCGCTCGGGTCCGTTACGTTCACGACTTCGTCGAACTTGCCGAGGCCGGCCACGCTGACGGTGGAATACGCGCTCGCCGGGTGTGACGTCTTCGAGAACCAGTTGACCATGTCGAAGTCGTGGGTGTCGGTCCAGCGCTTCCAGAACCCGCTGCTCGACGGGATGATGAGTTCGTTGTCGAAGCCGAACTCCTTGAGTTTGGGACTCAAGTACTTCCCGATGGTCTCGTAGATGGTCCACGGCGGCGTCAGGTAGGTGAGGCCCTCGACGCGACTGCCGTCCGGTCCGGCCCAGACGTCGCCGTCTTTCGTGTAACCCGCGTCCTTGAGGACCCGTTTCGCCTTCTCGGGTTTCGACGTGCGACCGTAGTCGATGAGCTTGTTCTGGAACCCCTTGCTCGTCCACTGGTTCCCGGTACTCACGGACATCCCGGTTACGGTGTCGCGAGGTTTGTAGTTCAGCCCCTGCGTGCTCCTGATGACTTTCACGAGTTGGTCGTGGTCCATGAGGTACGCGATGGCCCGACGGACGGGACGGCGAGCGAGGTGTTCGTTGTTCCAGTTCATGGCTATCTTCACGATGCTGGACGTGCCGAACTGGTTGAACACGTCGACGGTACCGTTGGATTTGGCCTGGTTTACCGTCTTGTCCCCCATGTCGAGTTGGCCGGCGTTGAGCGCCTGAATGGCCTTCTGCTTCTCCGAGATGAGATGCCAGTTGAACGTCTTCAGGTTCGTCCAGTCGGCGCGCGGGTGGTCCTCGTACTTCTCGTGGACGGCGTTGGTCGGCGAGAGCTGTTTGGGCTTCCACATCCCACAGCCGAGACCCTTCTCGGTGAGGTCGTTCAGCGTGATGGTCGTCGAAGTCAGCTCCTTCGTCACCTTCTCCACGGCGCTCTGACCGCCCGCGTCCTCGTACTTGTCGAGCCACGATTTGAAATAATCGTGCTTGGCGGGAACGGTGTAGTACGCGGATGCCGTCTTCTGCAACGACGGATTGGCCGGTCCCGCGAGGTGATGTTTGAGCGTGTGTTTATCGACCACCTCCCAGCTATCGTCCGTCTCGTCCGGACCGTAGCTCTCCTTGTAGTCGGTGATGACCGCGGCGGTGCGGAAGTCCTGAGCGGTGACGGGCGTCCCGTCCCACCACGTGTACTCGTCGTTGAGTTGTATCTCGACCTCACAGCCGCTTCCTTTGATGTTGATTTCGTCCGCGAGGTAGTACATCGGTTCCCCTTTGGCGTTGGGCCAAACCAACGACTCCCACCACATGTTGTCCATCCAGAACTCCGTGTTCTTCGTGTCGGTGAAGGGGTTGATGTTGGCCTTGCTGGGTTGCCAACTGACCGGTGCGCGCATGTGCAGCTCCGTCGTGACCGGCGTCCCGTTCTTTCCGTTGGAACCGCTCGAATCGTTCCCGGGGGTACCCGACATCGTCACGTCCGGATCGTTGGGGTTGCTGCCGCCGCAACCGGCCAGTCCGGCCATCGTCGCGCTGCCGCCGAGCGCGAGCCATCGTCGCCGCGTTAGCGGAGTTCTCTGTGGCTCATCGCTAGCACCGTGGTTGCTGTTATCCATACTCGCTTCGATTTAAAATGAACACGGAAAAATGTTTGGGTTAGTGACTGATTTCCGTGAGGACACGAACCGCGTTCGGGATACGAACCGTTTTGTGGTCCGGGGACAGGTGGAGCATATGGAAACGAGTACGGACCAGCGGAGCAACGAGGTCGCAATCGTCACCGGCGCGGCGAAGGGAATCGGCCGGGCGATCGCGAAGCGACTCGCGGACGCGGGCACCGCAGTCATCGTCGCCGACGTGGACGAGGAGGGCGGTGAGGAAACCGTTTCCCGTATCGAGGAGGCCGGCGGAACTGCCGAGTTCGTGCGAACCGACGTCAGCGAGTCGGCGGACGTGTCGGCCGTGGTCGAGGCGACGATGGAACGCCACGGGAGCATCGACGTCCTCGTGAACAACGCGGGCGGGTCGTTCGACGACGGGAACGTCGCGGACGTGAGCGACGAGACGTGGGAACGGGTCATCGACGTGAACCTGAAGGGGCAGTTCCTCTGTGCTCGGGAGACGCTTCCGGCGATGGTCGAATCGGGGGGCGGGTCGATGGTCCACATCTCCTCCATCAACGCGAAACTCGGCATCGGCCTCGCCTCCTACTCCGCCGCGAAGAACGGCATCATCGCGCTCTCCCGAATCGTGGCGACGCAGTACGGCCGTCACGGCGTCCGCTCGAACGCCATCTGTCCGGGGAGCATCATCACCGACGCGTCGAGCGAGAAGTTGACCACCGAGGGACCGATCCGGGAGGAGTGGCTGAACCAGTATCCGGTCGGGCGGTTCGGGCGACCCGAGGACGTGGCCGAGGCGGCGTTTTACCTCACGTCGGAGAAGGCGTCGTTCGTCACGGGCACGGAACTCGTCGTCGACGGCGGCCTCTCCGCCGGTCTCGACCAGCGGTTGGAGACGATGATGTACGACATCGACGAAGTTCCGACGCGAACACGTGAGAACGATGGGGACGACTGACCCGAACGACGACCCGGACCGCCCGGCGAACGGAGCTATAAGTAGTCCGACGAGAAACAGCGGAGGGATGACCACGGAGTGCCGCCGACTCACCGACCACGACAGCCTTTTCGCCGGTATCGACGTTTGGAACCGCGCCAATCCCGATTTTTCCATTCCCGACGGACTGGTCGCACAGAACGTTTTCGCCCCGTTCGACGGCGTCGACGGGGAGGAGACGGCGTGATCGAACGCGTCGTCGTCGGCCTCATGTCGGGCACGTCGCTCGACGGCGTCGATGCGGCCTGCTGTCTGATTCGACGGGACGGGAAGACGATACGCGACTACGACGTGACCGTCGAGTCGTTCGTCACGCGCGAGTACGACCCGGACTTCCGCGAGCGACTCGAACGCGTGTGTTCCGACGGCGGAACCGTCGCCGAGGCGTGTCGGTTGAACGTCGAACTCGGGGCGGTGTTCGCGGACGCGGCGGTGGCGGCGGCGTCGGCCGCGAACCGCGAACTCGCGACCGTAGACGCGATCGGTTCGCATGGACAAACGGTTCGCCACGAACCGGAACCCCGATCGCTGCCGGTGGGCGACGAGCGACGTCGTTCGACGCTCCAAATCGGGGACGGAAGCTACATCGCCGAGCGAACGGGCGTCACGACGGTCGCCGACTTCCGGACCGCGGACGTCGCAGTGGGTGGCCACGGCGCACCGCTCGTCCCGTTCGCGGACCTTGCCCTCCTCGCAGACGACGAGTCCTTCCGTGTCGCACAAAACATCGGCGGCATCGGGAACTGCACCGCGTTGCCGCCCGGTGCGGGGCGCGACGACGTGACCGCATTCGACACGGGGCCGGGGAACATGGTCATCGACGGCGTCGTGGAACTCCTGACGGGTGGCGAGCGGACCTACGACCGAGACGGCCGCATGGCCCGCGAAGGAACGGTCGACGAAGATGTTCTCGAAGATGCATTGGACGAGGCGTACTTCCGTGCCGAGCCACCGAAGTCCACCGGCCGGGAGCAGTTCGGTCGCGGATATGCGCGGGAGTTCGTCGCCACCTGCCGGGACCGAAACCGCTCGGATGCCGACATCGTGGCGACGGCAACGGCGCTGACCGCCCGCTCCATCGCCGACGCGTACGAACGATTCCTTTCCGAGGAACCGGACGAAATCGTCGTCTCCGGCGGCGGCGCGTACAACGCTACGCTTCTCGACATGCTCGGTGCCGAGGTCGACGCGCCGGTCCGGACCATCGACGAGTACGGCGTCGGAAGCGACACGAAGGAGGCCGCCGCGTTCGCCCTCCTCGCCGCGGCGGCGTTGGACGGCGTCCCGAACAACGTTCCCGGTGCGACCGGTGCAGACCGCCCGGTCGTCATGGGAAAACGCTGCCCGCCGACGTGAGAAACCGTTCGCCGACGCTTCTCAAACCGATTTCACGCGTTCGATTCTCCGACGATTCCCGGACCCGCCGCTACTCCACCTTCGGGTACGTCGAATCGAAGATTGACGAGGAGTCGATCCGCAAGTCCAGTGTGGACGACAATCGTCGTTATCAGCGGTCGAGAAGGGACTTTCGACGGACCCGAAACGAACCGCCCATTCACCACGAATATCCATGTTCGTTAACTGGGCACGTGAAACCCGAGCGGCCCGTTCAATCCCCATTACGAAATTAGACCTGTAACGACCGTCCGATGGTCGTGGAAGACCCTTTCCACCTTTGTTAGTCGTTCTCTCGGCGTTTCCGCGGCCGTTTCGACCCCTCCGAATCCGCTCGTCGTGGTGAGATGCCACCCTGAACGTTCGGAAGCGGAGTTACACGGGTTTCAGTGGGTTCTTCCCCTCGTTTCGGCTGTGTCGAAACGGGGTAGTCGGTGCGAAAAGAAGCGGTCGCTCTTCGGCGACACACGACCTGAAACCGAGCAAGGCAGTAGGGAACGGACGGAGACTTACGCGGCGTCCGCGACGTCGGGAAGCGAACGGAGGTCCGTGAGCGATTCGACTTCGTAGGTCGGTTCCTCCGGAAGGTCGTACCCTTCACGGTGGGGGCGGCGGATGAACGCGGAATCGAGACCCGCACGATGGGCGGCACGAACGTCACAGGCGCTATCGCCGACGTAGAGGCCGTCGTTCACGTCGAGGTCGGCCATCGCTTGCTCGATGTAGTAGGTCTCGGGTTTGGTCTGCTCGAAGCCCGCTACCGTCGGTTCGCGGCCGTACACCGTCTCAAAGAGGTGGTCGAAGTCGAAGCGATCGAGCATGTACTCGACGGTGGTGTGTTGGTTGCTGCTGACGACGCCCATGTCGTGGTTGGCGGCGAGGTCCGGGAGGACCGCACAGTCGTCGTAGGGAACCCGCTCGCCGCGGTCCATCATCCGGGATTGGAGGCGCGACGAGTTCGCCTCGCGCTCGGCCCAGAACCGCTCGAAATCGACGCCGTGGTCGTCGCACACTACCCGCATCCCCTCCACCGTCGCACCGGCGATGAAGGCATCGACGTCGGCGTCGTCGGGCGACAGGTCGAACGCGTCGAACGTCTCCACGACGGCCTGTCGGTAAACCGTCGGGTGGTCGGGATGGAAGGCGAGAAGGACGCCGTCCACGTCGAACAACAGCGAATCGTAGGTCATGCGTGATGCCTTGAGTCGGAAACGACAAATAGGTTGTTCACCGCGGGAGGACGACGAAGGGACTAAGACGGTTCGCCTCCCTCGTTCAGCGGAATGAGACAGTCGAACGGAGATTCGTCGCTCGAAGCGGTTCTCGCCCGGGGGTTGGAGGAAGGGGCGTATCCCGGTGCCGTGGCGGCGGTCGGAACGGCGGACGGAATCGAGTCGGTCGGCGTCGTCGGCGAACGCGACCCCGAGCGCGGCGAGGCGATGACCCGCGAGACGGTTTTCGACGGCGCGTCGTTGACGAAACCCGTCGTGACGGCGACGACGGCGCTGGCGTTGGTCGAGGCGGGTGAAATCACGCTCTCGGACGAACTCCGACGACACGTCCCGTCCCTCGACGGGTATCGACGCGGCGAGGTGCGACTCCTCGACCTGCTAACTCACACTTCCGGCTTTCAGCCGTACGCGTTCTCGGAGTCGTGGGAGTCGCCGAGCGACGTGTTGGAGGGGCTTCGAAACCGTTCGATACTCGAAGCCGAACCCGGCAGTCGAAACGAGTACAGTTGCCTCAACTTCGTTCATCTGGCCGAGGCGCTTCGCGGGGCGACGGACGCCTCGCTCGGCGAACTCGCAGAATGGTACGTGTTCGGCCCCGCCGGAATGGAGTCCTCCGGACTCGGACCACTCGCCGATACCTCGAACGTCGCCGCGACCTACGACCACGAGTACCGTGACCGCGTCCTCCGCGGAGAGGTCCACGACCCGCTCGGATGGGCGATGAACGGCCAGAGCGGGAATGCTGGCCTGTTCACGACGGTCGACGACCTCGCGGCGTTCGCGCGGGCGTACCTCGCCGCCGACGGGGGGCTCCTCTCTCCGGCGACAATCGAGCGGCTACAGGACGACTGGTTATCGGACCACGCCACCCGCCACAGCCTCGGGTGGCGACTCGCCGACGAAACATACCCCGCGCCGAACTGGTCGCGGGTCGGACTCGGTCACACGGGTTACACCGGTACGTCGCTGTGGCTCGACCACGCCCGCGACCGGTTCGCCGTCCTGCTCACGAATCAGGTGTACGAGGGAAAGGGGACCGGCCTCATCCGCTTCCGCGAGCGGTTCCACGCGATGGTCGCCGCCGGACGCTTCGACTGAGCCGATTTTCTACTCATGCCCCTATCGGGGAATATTTATTACACGGCGCGAACGTTGGCTGGTATGGTCGCAGTCTGGAGCTATCCGTGGCGTCTGCTCGCACGATCGCCCGACACGACGAGGAGGGAACTCGCCGAACTGGGCGTGACGAGCGTCACCGTCGCCGCGCACTACCACTCCATCCGAACGCTCGACCCGCGTTCTCCCGACGATCTGTTCGAATCGTACGAAGGCGGCTGCTACTTCCGACCCGACCCGGAGCGGTTCGCCGACACGCCGATCGACCCGCCGGTGAACGAAACCAGCGGCCACTCCGACCCGTTCGGGGCCGTCGTCGAACGGTTGACCGAGGCGGGTATCGACGTGACCGCGTGGCTGGTCTGTTTCCACAACTCGAACCTCGGCACGTCGAACCCCGAGTACCGCATCGAAAGCGCGTTCGGCGACGCTCACGACCACGCGTTCTGTCCGTCCCATCCCGAGGTACACGCATACTTCGAGGACGTCGTGCGCTCGCTGGCCGACTACGACATTGCGGCCGTCAACCTCGAATCGCTCGGCTTTCCGAGCGCGTTTCACCCCCACGGATCCACGTTCGGCCACGCGAAAAATCAGGTCGTCCGCGGCAAACACGAGGAAATCCTCCTCTCGCAGTGTTTCTGTTCGGCCTGCGAAAAGCGAGCGGCGAGTCACGAAGTCGATTTCGACCGCGCTCGGAACGTCGTCCGGTCGCTCGCCCGCGACGTGCTTCGAACGCCGACGCCGGAAGTCGAATCGCTGGAGCGCCTCGTCGAGGAACGTCCCGTCCTCGCCGACCTCTTCGAGTTCCGCGCGTCGGTCATCGACGCGTTCCTCGAACGCATCGCGGCGGCCAGCGGCGACGTCGCGTTGACCTACTCGGCGTCGGACGGCCTCGGCCGCGAACCGAACGACGGGTGGCCCGCTGGCGTCGTCCTCGACCGCGTCAGCAATCATCTCGACCGTATCGTCGCGCTCTGTTACACCGACGACCGTGACCTCGCACGGCGTCGCGTTCGTGCGTATCGGGACGCCGTCGACATGCCGGTCGACGTCGGAGTCACCCTCGACCCCGGCGTCCTCGGGACCGAAGCGGAGTGGCGGCGGTTCGTGGGGGAAGTCGGCGGTCTCGGCGACGAACTCCACGTCTACAACCACGCGCTGCTGAGCGAGGACCACCTCGACTGGTTCGACGTCGCCGTCGCACCTGCGAACGATTGAGCGAACCGGCAGCAGTACGTGTCCCCGTCCCCTCCCGCCCCCGACAGATAATCGCACGCCACATGGGGTTTTTTAAGGGGATAACGCATTGCCGAAGATATGGCAACACTCGGCGTAGAACGGTTGCTGAACGACCGTTCCGAGACGGTCGAGGGCGAGCGACTGGGACTCATCACGAACCCGTCGGGAACCGACAGCAACCTCAACACGACGATAGACCTGCTCGATGCCCGCGAGGAGTTCGACCTCCGCAAGCTCTTCGGGCCGGAACACGGGCTTCGGGGCGACGCACAGGCGGGCGTAAAGGTCGAAGACAGCACCGACGAGCGCACCGGCCTTCCGGTGAAGAGCCTCTACGGGGAACAGAAACGGCTGACGCCGGAGATGATGGACGGCGTCGACACCGTCATCTACGACATGCAGGACGTCGGCTGTCGGTTTTACACGCTCATCTACACGCTGGGGTATGCGCTGAAAGGCGTCGCTGAAGCGGACAAACGGATGGTCGTCCTCGACCGACCGAATCCGATTTCACCGCTTCCCGTCGCGGGCAACCGAATCGGCGACGACGTGGCCTCGTTCGTCGGCGCGTACGAACTCCCCGTGGTCCACGGGATGACCGTGGGCGAACTGGCGACGTACTTCAACGGCGAATTCGACGTGGGGGCAGATGTGGAAGTCGTCGAGATGCGCGACTGGTCGCGGACGGACTGGTTTTCCGACACCGACCTGCCGTGGGTGTACCCGTCGCCGAACATGCCGACGCCGGGAACGGCGACGCTGTACCCCGGCATGTGCTTTTTCGAGGGAACGAACCTCTCGGAGGGACGCGGGACGACGAAGCCGTTCGAACTCGTCGGCGCGCCGTGGATAGACGCGGACGACTGGGCGGCGGAGCTTTCGAATCAAGGACTGGACGGCGTCGCCTTCCGTCCGGCGTACTTCTCGCCGACGTTCTCGAAACACGAACGCGAGAACGTGACCGGCGTCCAGATTCACGTCCTCGACCGGGACGCCATCGACCCCGTGACGGTGGGTCTGACGGTCCTCGCCTCGGCGTTCACGGCGTCCGACGACTGCGAGTGGATAGTCTACGACGGCGATTACTTCATCGACAAGTTGGCTGGAGGAAGCTACCTCCGCGAGACGATAGACGCCGCGGACGCCTCGGCGGAACCGCGGGAAATCGCCGACACCATCGTCGGCAGTTGGGAGGGGGACCGAACCGAGTTCCTCGACGTTCGGGCGGAGTACCTACGGTACTGATATCATGAGTTCGACAACAGAACCGGAGTCGGCGGAATCGACGAATCCGCCGGCCTCCCCGACGGATATAGAAGCGGACGTTTCGTCCCTGTCGCTTTCCGAAAAGGTCGGCCAGTTGTTCGTGGCCGGGTTCGACGGAACGACGCCGACCGAGGAGATAGCGACGCTCGTCTCCGAGCGCCACCTCGGCGGCGTCATCTACTTCAGCCGGAACGTCGAATCGCCGGACCAGCTCCGGACCCTCTCACGCACGCTGCAAGGGTTCGTTCCGGACGGGAAGCCGCCGCTGTTCCTGTCCATCGACCAAGAAGGGGGCCGGGTCGCACGCCTCTCGTGGGGGACCGAACTGCCGAGCGCGATGGCGCTGGGTGCGGTCGACGACCCGGACCTCGCTTTCCGCGCCGGGAACACCGTCGGACAGGAACTGCGCGCGCTCGGCGTCGATATCGACCTCGCACCCGTCCTCGACGTGAACAACAACCCCGACAACCCGGTCATCGGGGTTCGGTCGTTCGGCGAGCGACCGGACCGAGTCGCGGAACTCGGGTCGGCATTCGCCGAGGGGCTACAGGAATCCGCCGTCGTCGCCTGCGGAAAGCACTTTCCCGGCCACGGCGACACGGCGGTCGATTCCCACCTCGACCTGCCGGTCATCGACCACGACAGGGAACGCCTCGACGGGGTGGAACTGCGACCCTTCCGCCACGCCATCGACCGCGGTATCGGGGCCATCATGACGACGCACGTCGCGTTTCCGACCATCACGGACGACCCGAAGCGACCGGCGACGCTCTCCGCGCGCGTCGTGACGGGACTCCTCCGCGAGGAGTTGGGCTTCGACGGACTGGTCCTCACGGACTGCATGGAGATGAAGGCCATCGCCGACGGGGTTGGAACCGTCGAAGGCTGTGTGCAGGCGGTCGAAGCGGGCTGTGACCAAATTTTCGTCTCGCACACGCCGACAAAACAGCACGCCGCCATCGACGCCGTCATCGAAGCGGTCGAATCGGGGCGGATTTCCGAGGACCACATCGACGCGGCGGTTCGACGCGTCCTCCGCGCCAAGCGGGCGTACGGGGCGGGGTACGTCGCCGACGAGACGGAATGGGACGAGGCCGCGACGGGGTGTCGGTCCGTCGCGCACGAAATCGCCGAACGCGGCGTCACGCTCGTCCGCGACGAGTCGGGGGAACTTCCCGTCACCGGTCGCGTTTCCGTCTACGAGTTCGATAGCGGACGGGGGTCGCGCGCCGAGGAGACCACCGACCGAGACGGCGCGTTCGCGTCGGCACTGGCGGCGGCGGGCGTCGAAGTCGATAGTACCGTCCTCGTGCCGGGTGAGTCGCCGAGCGAAAGCGTCGCCGTCGCAGACCGCTCGACCATAGTCCGCACGTCGGACGCCGTCTCGAATCCCGACCAAGCGACAGTCGTCGATACCCTTTGGGAGCGGGGCGCGAACCCGATCGTCGTCGCGACTCGGAACCCCTACGACCTCTCCGCGATTCCGGAAGTCGAGACGTACCTGACGACGTACGACGACACGGCGGCGTCGCTCGCTGCCGCGGTCGAACTGCTGGTCGGAGACCGAACCGCATCCGGTCGGTTGCCGGTGACGATTCCGGGGAGTAGGGAGTAAAACTGATTGGTAATACTAACCAGAAATACTGTTCGGAAAACCGACTCAGTAACCTTTTCAGCGTGTTTTTCAGGAGCCTTCGAAGTTTTACTCTTCAACATTACCTGAGAGTATTACTAAGCGAAAATACTGAGATGGGAGGACGGGAAAGACTCGAAAGCGGAGAGGTTGCGGCCCTACCGTGTCCGCGAGACGGTTTTCGAGACTCCGACTCATTTGCCCGCCTCCACCACCGAACACCGCGCCAGTATTGTCCTAACGAACCAATATCGAATGGCAAATACATCATGGAACTTCCGTTCTTCGACGGCCGTATTCTGGGATACATCAATTATCAACGATAGTTCGGTAACTCCGACACTCGTAGTCGGTGATGTACTCTGAAGTCGTGGAAAAACGCAACCCAATGTGAATTACCAATACCACAGTCATCCGGTTTCTAAGGGTTGTGGCGTATCGCGTTGTCGAGTATACGCTCTTCCTTACGATCAATTGTCAGTAAATTTGAAATCCGTCGTTCGTAAACAACGACGGAAACAGTAGAGGAACGCGTCGATTAATATCCCTATATTCGTACAATACTCTCGCCGCCGGGATGCGCGATACGTTTCGCTCGTAAGTAGACGCGATTCCACGGATTTGCGCGATACCTTCCCGTTAATTTCGACGTTCGATGGTCGCTACGCGTGTGCCAGTTTCAGTTCGATGATGTTCTTCGCGCGGCGAAGATCGTCCAACAGTCGGTCGCGGAACTCGCCCTCGATTCTGCTCACCGGGCCGGAGACGCTGATAGCGCCGATGACTTGCCCGTTCTCGTTCTTAATGGCCACCGCGAGACAGCGAACGCCGCGGACGCGCTCCTCGTCGTCAACGGCGTAGCCCCGCTCACGAACCGTCGCCAGTTCGGTTCGGAGTTCGTCGAGGTCGGTTATCGTCTTCGGCGTCCGTGCGGGCAATCCCGTTCGCTCGAAAATGGCGTCCGTCCTGCTCTCCGGGAGGAACGCGAGGATGGCCTTTCCGAGGGCCGTCGCGTGGAGGGACACGCGCTTTCCGGGGTGGGTGTCGAGCGGAATGGCGTTTCCCCCCTGCGCGTTGTAGATGTACACGCCCGTTCCGTCCTCCTCGACGAGAAGGTTCGCCGACTCCTCGGTTTCGGCCGCCAGTTCGTCTATTTCGGAACTGGCGAGTTCGTACACTTTGCGCCGGGAGCGGGCGTACTCACCCAAATCGAGGAACTGGAGGCTCACGTGATACGTGTTCCCGTCCCGGACGACGTATCCCCGCTGGACGAGCGTTCGGAGGTGGTTGTGCACCGTGCTGTCCGGAAGGTCGAGGTGGGCGGAGATTTCCGTGAGACGGGCACCGTCGAGTTCGCGCAGGGTGTCGATGATGTCGAGCGACCGCGCGGTCGTTCTGACGGGAGTGGTTGAGTCGCGGGTCATGCCCTCTACGTCCGTTCCTTTCCCGGAGGGGAGTTATATAATTTCCTTCGTACCGAAACGGTGGCAATCCGAAAAAGCCGTCTCGGAAGGCGGTGCGCTCGAACCCCAAACGGGGACCCAACTCGGCGGGCCAGTACTTCCATACGGGTGCCGACTGTACTCCGGGGTGACGATGACCACAAGACAAGCCGACACGACGTGGCAGGGCGGAAAGGACGGAAGCGGCGACTTCGAAACGGAGAGCGGACAGATAGAGGGGACGTTCCGATTCCCGACGCGGTTCGAGGACGAGCCCGGAACGAACCCCGAGGAACTCATCGGAGCGGCCCACTCCGGGTGCTTCTCGATGCAACTGACCGCGTTCCTCGAAGAGGAAGGGTACACGCCGGACAGCCTCCACACGGAGGCGGACGTGCACCTCGAACAGGCCGACGGCGGCGGCTTCGAAATCCCGCGTATCGACCTGACGCTGACGGCGGACGTTCCGGACATCGACGAGGACACCTTCGAGGAACTCACAGAGAACGCAAAGGAGAACTGCCCCGTTTCGAAGGCCCTCGCGGGACCGGATATCACGCTCGACGCGACGTTGGAAAGCTAGCGACGCGAGTGCGGTTTTTGAGAAGCGTCGACGGACTCCCGTGAAGGTTCTGACTCCCGTGAGTGAAATATCATCTCGGACAGACCGTGTTGTACGGTACACTACCGTGGTTGCGGTTCGACCTTCGCAGCGGAATCGGACATCGATCTCGTAGAGATGGGCGCGAAAGCTTAGAACGTCCGTCTACCGTCGAACCGTGAAACATGGCTCGATGACAGCGTGCTTGGCGACATCATTTGGCAATACTATTCAGCAACAGTAGACAGACTGATTGATAATTCTGAATAGTAATACTCGCGGGGGAGAGCCGATTTCGTTCGCCTCGACAGCCTAAGTCCTACTCGTCCGAGTGCGACGACTCCGGCAGCGTGTAGAACGCCGTCCCCTCCATGAGACGGCGTTGCGTTCGTGAGACCGTCACGGAACGAACGGAGTCGGACTCGATGGCGACCGAAACGGTCATGGTCCCCCGTGGATGCCCAAGCGTCACTTCGTTTTCGTGTGCGGTGGCGACCTCGTTCGGAATCGTTCCGGGGAGCAGCGCCGCCGCCGCCGTACACGCACCTCCGGTCACCGCGTAAATCGGGTGGAGGTATTGCATGCTCATGATTCGGGCCGTGAGGTCGATTTCCTCCGCGCTCACCCGTCCGTCCCCAGTCCCGTACGATTGCGGTCCGGAGACGAACGCCAGTTTCGGATAGCCCGGCGATTCCCGCGTCGCGCCGTCCGGGTCATCGACGAGACCGAGTTCGGCACAGACGTGTGCCCGAATCCGCTCGATTCGTTCGAGGAGTCGTGGGTCCGTGTCCACGCTGGATGGGTCCTCGGTCCCGTCGAGTCCGAGGTCGCTCGCTCGAACGAACGCGACGGGCGTCGTCACGTCCAACACGGTCGCGTCGATACGCTCGTGTTCGGTTTCGAGCGTGACCGCCGGGTCCCCGAGCGGAAAGAGCGACCCCGTCTTCGACCCGCCCGGGTGAACGAACGTCGTATCGACGCGCGCACCGGTCCCGGGGACGCCTTCGATGGAGAAGGAACCGGTCGATGCCGCACGCGTACCGTCCACCGGGAACGATTGTTCCAGTTTCGTCTCCGTGTTCGTGTTGTAGAGCGAGAGCGAAACGCGACCGTTCGCGTCGGGAGCGGCGTCGATGAGTCCCTCGTCGTACGCGAACGGCCCTATCGCCGTCGTCATGTTGCCGCAGTTCCCGCCGTAGTCGATGAGCGGTTCCGTAACGCCGACCTGTCCGAAGGTGTAGTTCACGTCCACGTCGGGCCGGGAACTCGGCGAGACAATCATGAGTTTGGAAGTCGTCGAAGTCGCACCGCCGAGCCCGTCGACTTGTCGCGGTTCGTGGCTCCCGAATACCGAAAGGATGGCCTCGTCGTGGTGTTCGGCCGGGAGTTCACCGCTCGCGATGAGGACTCCCTTGCTGGTTCCGCCCCGTACTATTGCACAGCGAATCGTCTCTTGGTCCATTGTTTTCTGAGTTTGGAAAGTGATGTTATCGAGAAATCACTGGTTGGTTGCGCGCCGATGCAGCTGGTCGAATAGCGGTCGCACGTACGGCCCGACGACGACGAAAACGATCATCGCGACGAGCACGACTCGCAACGGCGTTGCGAGGAAGATATCGAAACTGCCGCCGCTCAGTTGGAGCGACCGATAGAGGTTCTCCTCGGCTATCGGCCCGAGAATGAGTCCCAACAGGAACGCCACGAGTGAGTAGCCGTAGGAATCCATGAGATACCCGACGAACCCCATCACGAGAACGACGAACACGTCGATGTAGTTCGAGTGAAGCGAGTACGTTCCCAATACCGAGAGGCAGATGATAACCGGAATAATCAGGTCCGTGTTGACCGTCGTGATGTATCCAGCCCATCTGACGACGAGTAACCCGAAGACGATTATCACGACGCTGCAGACGACGAGCGTGGCGAAGATCGAGTAGGTCAATCCGATCTGTTCGTCGAACAGAGCGGGGCCCGGACGCAGTCCGTGGAGCATGAGCGCCCCGATGAGAACGGCGGTCGTCGTGCTCCCCGGAATGCCGAACGTGAGCGTCGGAATCAACGCCCCGCTGACGGTCGCGTTGTTCGCGGACTCGGTCGCGATGACCCCATCCTCGACACCGGTTCCGAACTCGTCCGGGTCCTTGCTCGACCGTTTCGCCTCACCGTAGGCGATGAACGTCGAAACGGAGCCACCCGAACCGGGAATCGCACCGACGAGCAGGCCGATACTGGACGATTTGATCAGCGTGAGCGGTTTCGAGAGGACGTCCGCGATACCGGATTTCACGCTCCCGCTCACGTCGACATCGCCGTCACGGGAGATGCTGCCGTCCCGAAGACTGAGTCGGAACATTTCGGAGATGGCGAAGATGCCGATGAGTGCGGCGACGAAGTCGACGCCGTCGTACAGTCCGAGCATGCCGAAGGTGTACCGCTCCGACACCGACATCGGTGCGACGCCGATGGTGGCGATGAGCGCACCGAATCCGCCCGCCATCACGTCCTTGAGGAAGGACCCGTCGGAGACGACGATGATGAGCGAGAGGCCGAAGACAGCTATCAGGAAGTACTCCGGCGTTCCGAACATCAGCACCAACGAAACCATCACCGGCATGAGGAGGATGATCACGATGGCGCCGAAGAGGTCGCCGAGTCCGGACGAGAGGGCCGATATCGTCAGCGCGTCTATCGCACGCCCCTGTTTCGTCATCGGATAGCCCTCGATCGCCGTCGCGGCGGCGGAGGAGTCCCCCGGAACGTTGAACAGTATCGACGAGATGCTGCCGCCGTACATCACGCCGTTGTAAATCGCCATGAGGAAGACGATGGCGCTCGTGCTTCCCATTCCGATCGTGAACGGCATCGCTATCGCAACGGTGAGTGCACCGCCGACGCCGGGCAGCGCACCGCCGATAATGCCGATGAGAACGCCGAGCAGGATGAGCAGGGCGTTCGGCCACGCGAAAATCGTTTTCGTCGCTTCGACGAGGATACCGATATCCGCCATCAGAATCCCCCCGTCATCAGGTCGAGGTTCATGAGTGTCATAAAGCCGTAGGCGACGGTGGTCATGATGACCGTGAGTAGCACCGTCCGCCAGAGCGGTTGCCGTTTGTACAGTAGATAGATGAAGACGAACGGCGGTGTCGGCCAGAACAACCCGACGAAAAAGCCGCTGAGCACGTAGCCGATGACCAACAGACCCAGAAAGAGCATGGATTCGAGGGAGATGTCCTCGTCGGACTCCTCCACTTCCTCCGTCTGGCGTCCACTCAACACGACGTTTTCGCTACGCCGTATACCGAGATTCAACCGTGTCGTCGCCAGTCTTAATGCACCAGCGACGAGCACCGTCCCGGCGGTCAACCGGGGAAACAACTGTGCGGACGCGGAGAACTCCGCCGCCGTGATGAACATGTACCCGGCGATGGCGATGAGAAACCAGAAGAACAGCGGGGCACCGTCCACTTTCCGGATAAACTCCGCGACGGGCGTCGCCGGGTTGCGTTCGAAGACGTTCGAGTTTTCTTCGTTGCTCATGATTGGATGTATGCGTCCGTGGATTCCGCCGCTATCTTGCCGTACACCGCCGCGTTCGTCTGTGCCGTCCCGCCCGGATAGTTGTCGTAGAACAACCCGCCGGTGCTGTTTCCGGCGGCGAACAGACCCGGAATGGACCCATCCCGGGTGTCGATGACGGACGCCTCGGTATCGGTTTTCACGCCGCCGAAGCTGAACGTGATGCCGCCGGTCACGGCGTATGCGAAGTACGGCGGTTCGTCGATCGGAATCGCCCAGTTCGATTTTTCAGTATTCAATCCGTCCGTGTTGTTACCGTCTAGTGTCTTCGGGTCGAACCCGTTCGGGTCACACGCGGCGTTGAAATCCCGAATCGTCTCGACACCTGATGCGGGAGCACCACAGCCGATTTCCGCGAGCAGGTCCTCGAAATCGTCGGCTTGAACCGGGTCGGACGGACCGGTTGCCCGCACCAAGTCGTGTGCTTTCGAATCAAGGACGATGAAGCCGACGTGATTTGGTTGTTCGAAGATTTTCCGGCCGAACTTCGCGTAGGTGTGTGCTCTAGCGTCCTCCCCTTCGTCCACGAACCGCTCGCCGTGGTCGTTGAGGATGACGCCGTACTGGTAGCCATCGACGCGGTTCGCACCGCCTTCGACGTCGGGCGACGCCGCGTCGATGAGCGCCATGTGTGCGCCGCCCCACTGCCCGACGAGGTTCGCACCCGCAGATTCCGCCATCACCAGCGCCTCACCGGTGTTGTATCGACTGCCCCGGACGTTCATCTCGTCGTATCCGGGACCGTAGTAACGGACGCGTTTCTCGTCGCTGGAACCGTAATCGCCCGCCGCGAGGATGACCGCATCCACGTCGAATTCGATCTGTCCGTCCGGCGTTCGTGCGCCGATGCCGTCGATTTCGCCGGTCGGGGCGCGGTGGAGAGCCGCCGCCTCCGTCTCGAACCAGAAGTCCGCACCCTCCTCCTCGGCGGTAGCGGTGAGCGTTTCGACGTACTTCTCGCCGTCGAACCACGTCCGAGCGGCGGTGTACCCCACCGCGAGCGGTTCCATGCGCCAATCGACGCCCGCCGCGGTCAGCCACTCAACGGTCTCACCGGCGTTCTCAACGAGGGTCGTCGTCAAGTCCTCGTCGGCTTTGCCGCTCGTCTGGCTCATGATGTCCCGATAGAAATCCTCCTCGGCGTAGTCGTCCACGGCGAACTCGTAGCCGTACTGTTCGAGGTCGGTTCCGACGGACGGGACGCGGAAGGACTCGCTGAAACGCGTGTGCCCGCCCTGCCGCTCCTTCGGGGCTTTCTCCAGCACTGCGACCGAGTATCCGAGTTCCGCAGCGCGAAGCCCGGCAACCAATCCAGCTGTTCCACTCCCGACGACGGCGATGTCGTACCCGTGTGTCTCCGAATATTGTAGCGTCATGTAAATACGGTGTGATGGGATTACTCGCTCGCGATTTTCTTGAGATCCACTTTCTCCGGAATCGTCTCGATGGAGCCGTTGAGGGCCTTCTTTGCCTTCTTGTGCCCCCCGAATTCGACGATGTTTCCGGTCTTGTCGGACCACTCCTGAACCGAGTCGTGTGTGAGAGCCGATTTGACGGCGTCCTCGAGCGTGTCCCGCTTTTCCGTGTCCGTTCCCTTCGGAAGGAACATACAACGGGTCAGCTGACCGATGTAGTCGATGCTCGGTAGTCCCTCGTCCGAAGGGGAAGGCGCGTCCTTGAACACGCTACTCCCCTCGCTCGAAAGGATGGCAATCGCTTCCAAGTCGCCGGAATCGACGGCGCTCATCGCGGCGGTGTCGGTCGTCGCGACGACCGGAACCTCGCCGGAGATGGCAGCTTTGATGGCCGGGCCGCCGCCGTCGTAGCCGATGTACTTCTCGTACTGTAAGTCGTATTCCGATTTCATCACATTCGCCGCGACGTGGACGATGCCACCGCGAGCGAGGCCCGCGAACTTCGAGAGGTCGCCGTTCTGGTACCGCTTCGTCAAATCCTTCACCCCTTCTATTTCGAGTTCGGGACGGGCGAAGATGGCGTACGGCGTCCGGGCGTACGTGGCCACCGGGACGAGGTTCGTTATGTCCCAACTCGGCTCGTGGACGAGGTAGGAGATCGGCGTCGATGGGGGGTTGAATCCACCAAACGTGTAACCGTCGGATTTCTCCCGAAGTATCTCGCCGGTCCCTTTCAACGACGCCGCGCCGGGGACGTTTTCGATGGCGACGCCGACGTCGAGTTCGTTGCCGATTTCGGGAACCACTTTTCGAGCGTACGTGTCGGTTCCACCGCCCTGACTGAACGGGACAATGTAGGACATGTCCTTGCTCGGGTACGAGCCACTGCCGCCGCTGCTCGTGCATCCCGCGATAAGTGAGCTACTCGCCGCCGCACCTGCCAGGAAGTTACGCCGTGTGATACGGTTCTTGTTACCAGTCATCAACAGGCACGGTCTTCTCGAACTAGTATTTAATAATTACGTTCCAACGACCCATCTATCAGCGAAACTTTAATTCGAGTATCGTAAAAGGAACGAGCAGGTGCAGTTCCCCGAAACGAGATGGGTTACTGATATTTGAGATCAAGCTCAATTTCGTTGGCGACGCCAAGGACAAGGTTGGGGACTTCTTCCTCGTACCAGTCGCCCGTGAGACGATGCGCCGGGCCGGAAAAGCTGATCGCACCGATCGGGTTCGACTCGTACGGCTGTATCGGCGCACCGACCGCCCGAAGCCCAGTAATGGATTCCTGTTCGCTCATCGCGTAGCCCGCTTCCCGAATCGACCGAAGTTCGTCGAACAGGTCGTCACGGGTCGTAACCGTGTGTTGAGTATACTCCGGCAACCCCCAGCGGTCGAGGATTTCGTGGACGCGTTCTTTCGGAAGGGTAGAGAGAATCGCCTTCCCAGCCGAACTCGCGTGGAGATGGATTTTCTTTCCGATGTGGGCATCGACGTGGACGGCGTTCTCGCCGATGGACGTGTGGATATAGTACCCACGACCGTTCTCCTCGACGATGAATTGAACGCGCTCACCGGTTCGTTCGGCCAAATCGTCCAGTTTACTGATTATAAAATCGTACTCGCGTTTTCGTTTTCGGGCGTGACCACCTTTGTTCAAAAACTCCAATCCGACGTGGTACTCGCCGTCCTCGACGGTGAGATAGCCGCGGTTTTCGAGCGTTTTCACGTAGCCGTGGACCGTACTCTGTGCGAGGTCGAATTCCCGAGCGAGTTCCTGAATGTCCGCACCGTCCGACCGCTGAATCGCGTCCACGATATCGACGGCAGTCTCGACGGTTTTCAGCGGACGACTCGGGGAGGAATCACCCACCATCGTCAGCGAATACCAAGGCGAGCTATTTACGTTTTGTGAATCAACTGATAAAGGCGTAAATCGGATTGAGACACGGATATTCGCCGAAATTTTTCGAATATCGTGGTGAAACGCTATTCACGATATGTGAGACAGCAGTATTTAGTTTTTCACGATATATACACGTATGGATTCCTATTATCGATATATCTCCACAGTACGTCTACATCCGTTCAGATATTGTTGGAACTTCGTTCGTGACGGTGGTACCCCCGTTACAAATCACGAACGAGAAAACCCGTATAATTCAAGACAATTTTTGTCATAATATACACCATACGTATTTATTCATATTGATTTTTATTAAATTAAATTATTTTTAGTTGCAATTAATCGCGCGCGGCATACACGATACGACTACTATAGCAAGCGTCCGACCGCATAATTATCAACAATCATACAATCAACTCCTATCACGCACCGACTCGAATGGTACATCATGGGGGATGAACGAACGCCGATAACGGTGGTAACGGGCTGTCTCGGGGCGGGGAAGACGACGCTCATAAATCACGTCCTCCGCGACCCGGGGAACCGACGGGTTGCGGTCGTCGTCAACGACGTGGGGGAGATGAACGTCGATACAGAGCTGATACAGGGTGAAAGCGACGACGTCATCGACCTCTCCAACGGCTGTATTTGTTGTCAGCTACAGGACGACCTCCGGACGACGCTTTCCCGACTCGAAGACCGCAGTTTCGACTGCCTCCTGATAGAAGCGTCGGGCGTGAGCGAACCTATTCCGCTCGCGAGGACACTGCTCGGAATGGACGGCGAAGCACCCGACCCGACCGAGGAATATCGATTGGACACCGTCGTCTCGGTCGTCGATGCGGTCGGATTCGCCAACGCGTTCGACACGGAAACGGGGCAGTTGAACGACCGGATGGCGAACGGGCAGCGCCCGCTGACCGACGTGCTGGTCGAAACCGTCGAGTTCTGTGACCTGCTGTTGCTGAACAAGTGTGATTCCATCTCCGATGACTCCCTCGACGAAGTCGCCGCCCTCGTTCGGGAACTGCAACCCACGGCCGAACTGGTTCGAACGGAGTACGCGGCGGTCCCGACCGACGAAGTACTCGAAACGGGTCGATTCGATTTCGACGATGCGCGACGGTCGCCGGGGTGGAAGCGCGCGTTAGCCGTCGGCGGAGACAGCCACGATCACGACCACGACCACGAACACCACGAAGGGCACGACCACGACTCCGAAGAGTCGGTCGCAGACCGCATCGAGACCGTGATCTACGAGCGAGAACGGCCGTTCCACCCGGAGCGGTTGAACGCGTGGCTGGACGATTGGGACGGAAACATCGCCAGAACCAAAGGCATCTGCTGGATAGCCGGGTGGGACGAAAACGCGATGGGGTTGAATCAGGCCGGTCCGTCGGTTCGGTGTGGTCCCCTCGGGGAGTGGTCGCCGGACGAGCGGGAAACCCGTCTCGTCCTCATCGGGACCGACATCGACGAAACGGGTGTGACGGCCGAACTCGACCGCTGTCTCGTCGAACCCGACGAAATGGAATCCGAGTGGGATGGGGCCGACGGACCGTTTCCGCGACGGTAACTACGCGAGCTGGTCGCGGAGGTCGTCCCACGATTCGTGGAATCCGTACTCGTCGTCACCGCCGGAACCGACGGCACGTTGATACACGTCATCGTACGTGAGGAGTTGGGTCCATCCCTCCTCACGGACGGAACAGTATTGACACATCGTTCGATAAAAGGCACTGAAACGGCATAACGGTTTGTGAGAGACCGCTTTCGAAGTATCGTGCACGAACGGTTTTATATCGCACCCGTATTTACCGAAGTGTACCTCGATGCCATCTATTCCCACACCCGACCACCACGTCCCCGCCCGAGACGAACACATCCACACGAGTTGGAGTCGTGATCACGACCCGATTCGAACCGTCGAGTCCGGGGCTGTACTGCGGTTCGACTGTCGCGACGCGACGAACGGCCGACTCGATGCGGATTCGACCGCCGAGGACGTGTCCGCGCTCGCGGGGTCGCTTCCGGGCCACGCTTTGACGGGTCCAATCGACGTCGAGGGAGCACGACCCGGCGACGTGCTCGCGGTGGACCTCCTCTCGTTCGACCACGAGGGAATCGGGTTCTCGTACTTTTACGGAGGGGACAGGGGTACCGGACTGCTTCCCGAGGAGTTCCCGGACCCCGGACTGCACGTCTGGGAGTTGGACGGCGACGTCGGACGCTTCGTGAACGGAATCGAAGTCCCGCTCGCGCCCTTCCCGGGCAATCTCGGCGTCGCCCCCGCCGAGGGTGGGGAACACAGCACGACACCCCCGCGTCGGGTCGGCGGCAACCTCGACGTGAAACACCTGACGGCGGGTTCGACGCTGTATCTCCCCGTCGAAGTGGAGGGCGCGCGGTTCAGCATCGGCGACTGCCACGGCGCACAGGGCGACGGCGAGGTGTGCGTCACGGGCATCGAAGCGCCGATGACGGTGACGGCGCGACTCCGACTCGTTTCGGGAATGGACATCGAACAACCGCAGTTCGAGACGGACGGGCCGTTTTCGGCGACCCACGGCGATCGGGTGTACGCAACGACCGGCATCAGCAACGACCTGATGGACGCCAGCAAGAGGGCGATTCGACACATGATAACACACCTTCACCGAAATCACGGATTGACGCGTTCGGAGGCGTATCTGCTGTGTTCGACCATCGTGGACCTGAAAATCAACGAAGTGGTGGACGCTCCGAACTGGGTCGTGTCGGCGTATCTGCCACAGTCGATTTTCCCCGAGTAAGCGGGTTTCGGTGCCGTCCTCCTACTCCTCGAACGACCGTCGAAGCGCGTCGTGGTCGATGTCGTTTCGGCGGACGTAGCTGTTTTCAGTAACGTCGTAAAGCGTCGACTCGTCGATGTCGAGGTCCTTCTCCTCGACGATTTCCTCGACTTTCGTCTCGTCGATTCGTTCGGTGACGACGGCCTCTCTACGGACGCCGTGCCGTTCGAGCGTCGAGAGGACCGTCTCGTCGTCCCTGAGCGATTTCCGGGTCCGACGATAGCCGCCGACGGACCCGAACGACCCCGCGACCTCCTCGCCGTCCCCGACGCGCGAGGAAAGAACGTCCCGGACATCGGTTCGCATGGTTTCCAACTGACTCCGGACGGCCGAGAAGAGCGCGTACATGTCCGCGAGGTCCGCCGTCGAATAGTCGTCGAAGTCGGGACTCCCCGTCCCGTCGAGAGTCGCCGCGAGGGTCCCGACCTCCGTGAGAATCGGTCGAACGTCCTCGGCGGCATCGGTCGTCGGTGATGCCGGTCGTCGGTCGTCCGAGGAACGAGTCCGTCTTTCGTCGTTCGGTTCCTCCCTTCGCTCGCGATTCCGTTCGTCCGCATCGTACCCGTCGAGCGAAATCGTTTCGCGCTCCATCTCCTCACCGCGGGCAGTGAACAGGTTCACGAGGGGTTCCGCTTCGTCCTCGCGCACCCGGGTTTCGTCGGTGGTTCCCGCGTAATAGACGCCGAGTTCGTCGCCTTCCCACTCGGCGGCGCGGTCGGTTCCGCCACAGAGGAGCGCGTCTATCCAACCGTCGACGCGTTCGACCGTCAGTTCGTACGCTTCCACGTCCGCACCGTATTCGGAATAGGGCGGGGAAATCGCTTGATGCACACAGCAGAGTTTGAGACATCGTTCGTCCGGGTTCGCGAGCGAAATCGTTCCGTCCGTCGTCGCCATATCGGGACGGTGGTCGATACCGTACAGAACGACGCCGCCGACGTTCACCGGCGTCGTCCCGAGGCGACGGGCGTGCGTCGTTTCGACCAGCGCGTCGAGGGCTTCGGTGTCCGTCGTCTCGTTTCGACCGGCGACGACGAAGAACGGAACGTCGTGCCGAGCGAGGCGGTCCAGTCGGTCGGCACAGGCGGTTTCGACGGCATCCGGGGGTGTAGCACTCGCGAACAGGTTTCCCGTGTGAACGACGGCATCGACGCCTTCGCCGAGCGCCACGTCTATCGCCGCGTCGAACCCCGCGAGTCCGTGAACTCCGTCCGCGTCTTCCGTGCCGCCCGGTTTGAGATACGAGTCGCTCACGTGGAGGACCGTCGTGGGAGTCCTCCGTTTCGAAGACGGGGAATCGGATGGGGTCGCTTCGTTGCGGTTTCCGTCGGAAGAGGATTCACTCTCGGAACGTCCGTCGATGGAGAGCAACGGTTTCAGTTTCGTTTCGGCGATGTGGCTCGCCAGCGCGTCCCGTTGCCGTTCGCCGAGTCGTTTCGTCTTCACGAGTTCGGCGAGCGCATGGGCGTCCGCGTCCGACATCTCGATTCCCTCCCGCGGTCGCGCCAAATCGTCGCCCGTTTCGACGGGACGGTCCGTCGCGGAGGGGAGCCACGCATCGCCGGTGTAAACGAGCGTCCGAAAGCAGTTCCACGGGACCGTATCGCCCTCGTCGTAGCCGAGTTCGTCGTGGAGAAGACCCTCTCCCGCGGGCGTCACGCCGAACTGATATCGACCGCTGTGAAACGACCCCGCTAGCTTCCATGCGCCGTCGGCGTCGCGGATGAGTTCCGGTGGTTTCGCCATCGTTCGATGTGGGATAGTTTACGTCTCTGCTGGTAATAAATCGTTCACACGGAAGGGCTGTCAGCGGCGAAACGAGGGCGGCGTTCCGCCACAATCCATAACGGGTGCCGGATGGTACGAAGATGGTATGGTTCGCCTCTCGACGATGGTCATGCTCGCAGGAATCGTCCTGTTGTTCGTTCCCATCCCGCCGATAGCGACGATTCTCGGCGTCATCACGCTCGTCATCGGTGCCGTACTCCGTCTCGTGACGGGAAAATAGGCAGTTCCCGGCCTCGATTCACCGAGGAGACAGGTCGGCGGCGTCCGCGAGGAGTTCGTGGGATCGGAGTTCGTCCTCGGAGTTCGCGAACTGGTTCTGAACGATGACCTCGTCGACGCCCGTCTGTGCGGTCATCTGCTCCAGCAGGTCCCGGACCGTCTCGGGACTGCCCGAAATCGCACGTGGCCACTCGCCCGGAACGACGGTGTCCGGCGTCGGGTCCGGAACGTGGCCGAGTTCGTCGATGGCCGCTTCGACCGAGTAAATGGGCGATTTGTCTATCCGTCCGCGGCGCAGTCGTTGCCGGGTTGCCTCGGAGACCGAGCGGAGTCTGGCGGCCTCCTCATCCGTCTCGGCACAGGTGACGTTCGCGGCGAGCATCCCGTGTGGTTCGTCCGGGCCAGCGCCGAACTCAGACTGTTGAAACCGCTCCCGGTACACTTCGAACGCGCGGACGGCAGGTTCGGGCCTGATGAACGCGGCGAAGCAGTACCGCAAGCCGAGTTCACCCGCGATTGCGGCGCTCGACGGACTGGACCCGAGGACCCAAATGTCCGGGATACCATCGCGTGACCGCGCCACCGACAGTTCGCTGAACCGGTGGTCGTCGTCGAACCCGTCGTAGAGGTGCGATGCGACCTCCTCGATCTTTTCGGCGTGGTCGTTCCGCTGACGGCGTTCGCTGCGGTCTTCCTGTAACGCGAAGTCCGAGACGGGGTTGCCGGTCGCTCGGCCGAGTCCGCAGTCGATTCGACCGGGCGCGAGGGCGTCGAGGACGCCGAACGTCTCGGCCACCTTATACGGACTGTAGTGGTTGAGCAAGACCGTTCCTGACCCGATACGGATGTCCGACGTTTGCGCGACGAGGTTTCCCATCAGCACTTCGGGGGTTGTGCTCGCCAACCGATCGGTGAAGTCGTGGTGTTCCGCCACCCAAAATCGGGAGTAGCCGAGTTCCTCGGCGTGTTGGGCGCGTTCGACCGCGTTCTCGAACGCTTCCGTTGCCGTTCCGCCCTCCGGAATCGGTGCGAGGTCGACGAGCGAGAGGTCCATACTCGTGGTTGCGAACCCGCACGCATAACGGTGACTACCGCGGAAGTTTCGAACGGGTTTCCGTCAGAAGCCGAGCAACCGACGGAGTCGGTCCAAGGGCCCGTCCGTCGTCCCCGACGTCCCGAGTTGGCGGGCGATTTCGTCGATTTCGTCGTCGGTGAACTGCGGGTCGCGGCGCGCATCCCGAATCCACTCATTCCACTCCTCGTCCGTGAGGGTTCCCCGCGAGTCGCTCTCCCACTGTTCGACCAGCGCGTCGCGGTCGGGAAACGGGATGTCCATTCCGCTGCCGCCCCAGTACAGCGGGGAGAGCGCGAACTCGTAGTCGTCCCCGTCCACGAACTGGAGTCGGTACGGGTAGCCGTTGTAGAGAATGGGTTCATCCTCGGATACCTCCTCTCCGTTCGGGAGTGTGAGCGTCCGTGTCATCGCGTTGGGTTCGGTTACGTGGTCCATCCTTTTCCGTGTTCTGTGCGCCGAGAGCGGTCCCTGTCAAAACGAGGGGAGAAAACGGGTAGGTTCGTTGAACATGCAGGCCGAATCCTTAGGCCCGTTCGACGGCAGTAGCCAATGGCATGTTTGGCATTGGCCCACTCAGCGTCGGGAAGAAGGCGGCAAAGTTCGGATACAAACGATACGGGATTCCGGGTGCCGTGATGGCCGGCGGCGCTGGAGCGGTCGGCTACGTCGCGGTGCGACGCGCGGTCAAAATGGCCGTCGAGCGGAAGGACGTCAGCGGTGCAATCGACGCGCAAACGATTCAGTCGGCGGTGAACGAGGAGGGTATCGGTGCCATCACGGAGCGAGAGACGCTCGAATCGGCCATCGACGAGGAGGAACTCGGGACGGACATCGACATCGAGGAAGTACAGTCCACGACAGAGGAGGAAGCGGACGAACTCGACGAAGCGGACGAGGACGTACTCGACGGAAGCGAGGGAGTGGACGACGCTTCCGACACGGACGGGGACAAATCCGATTCGTAGCCGTCTCGCAGGATCAACAGACTTGTTTTCGTTCGTTCAGTCCGACTTCACCGACACATCGTACGAATATTGACTCGCGGACACGGATTCGCCGAAATCGATGTCCACTTCGATTCGATACTCCTTCGACGTGTTCGCGGGGGCGATGACGTTCACCGATTTCTCGTACGTGCTTCCGCCGTCCACCTTCACCGTCGCGCTGAGTGTTCCCGAACGCGTCTCGTCCGAATCGTTCGATACGGTGGCGGTGATGACGACGTTTCCGAACCCCGTTACCCGTAAACTGCCTCGGGGTCACCCCCCGAGGCTTTCGCGTGGACTCCTGTTCTATGCCGTAGTGGCAGGGGGGACGTACTCTCCACTCACGTTCAACGTCCCGCGATTCAAGCGCACGTCTACAGGTGCGCCTCCGTCGGCTGCGTTTTGCCGCCGCCGGAGATACCGAAAGCCGATGTTCTTCGCTGCGTTGTAATCCGCGTGGTTTTGATACCCGCACTTCAAGCACTCGAAGTGCTCACCGTCGCGGTTATCCTCGTGCGTACACCCACAAGTCGAACAGCGTTGGGACGTGTGGTTCGGCGGAACTTGCACCGCTTCGATGCCGTGCTTTGCTGCCTTGTAATCGACGTATTGGAATAACCGTCGGAACGCCCACACGTGTTGCCATGTCGCCTGCGGGATGTTCTCGCGGATATGCGTTAGGTCCTCGAAGACGATGTGTGAACAGCCGTATTCGACGGCTTCTTCGATGAGTTCGTTCGCTACGCCATGCAAGTATATCTTGAAGCGCCCGTACTCCTTGCAACCGACGCCTTCGATGGCTTCGTGTGCCGCTCTTGTTCCGGTTTGTTGGAGCGAGCCACGACGCTTCTCGTACTCCCGACGCCAGTGGTTAAACTCATCAGCAGACCAGAACGTGCCGGTGGATGAAACCGCAATGTTGTTGACGCCCAAATCGACACCGAGGACTGTTCTGTGCTCGGTTTGGGGTTCAGGGTCATCGGCTTCGACCTTTCGCATCGAGGCATGAAGGTACCACTCGCTGTCCCGACGCTGTAAGTGCGCCATGCGGAACTCGTAGTCCTCGTCATCGAGGTACGTCCGTGGGTGCCGCTCGGGGTCGTCGGGAAGGATGTAGTCGCACTCAATACGCCCGTTGACGGTCGAAAGTGACACGTAGTCGCGGTGGAACGTTGCGCTTCGTTTATCGTAAACCGCACTATCGGCGGAGAAGTAGGGTTGTGACGTTCGTTCACCGCGCTTCAGCCTCGATACACCGCTCTTGACGGCTTCGACCGCCCGACGAATCCCCTTCTGAACGAGGTTCGCGGTAAGGTCGGTTTCGTCTCGGAGTTGGTCGTACAAGGCACGTTCTGCTTTGGCCTTCGAGGTAACGTGGTATCCGTCGTCTCCGTGCCAACACCATTCGCTCGCTGTGTTTGCACAGTGTTTGAATTGTTCGACTGTCTCGCGGAGGGAGGAATCGGCGTCGTGAGCCACGTCGAGCTTGATTACGGCGGTACGACGGTATTCCACGACGATTCACATATCGTGTCTCGGTTACTTATATTATGGGAGTGGGCCTGCCGATGTGTGTGGTTTGTGTCGTGTACCGACACGCTTCCTCCCCGAGGTCAAGCCTCGGGGCATCCGCGCTGTGCTTTCGGTGAAATCGACCACCTCGTCGGCACCGTAGAACTCGGCGAGTTCCTGCCGTTCGGGGACGCTTTCGACGGCGATTATCGTCCCCGCACCGCGAAGCGACGCTCCCTTGGTCGCCATCAGTCCGACCGGCCCCTGTGCGAAAACCGCGACCGTTCCCCCGATGGGAATACCGGCACGTTCGGCGGCGCTGAAGCCGGTACTCATCATGTCCGTCACGTACACGGCGGCCTCGTCGCTGACGCCCGGCGGGATGTGGGCCATGTTCGCGTCCGCGTCGTTCACGTGGAAGTACTCGGCGAACACGCCGTCCTTGACGTTCGCGAACTTCCACCCGCCGAGCGCTTCGTTCGACTGCGACGGATGTCCGTCTTGGGCGGCCAGCGACCCCCAATCCGGGGTTATCGCCCCGACGGCGACGCGGTCTCCGGGTTCGAACGCCTCGACGCCGTCCCCGACCGATTCGACGACGCCGACCGCCTCGTGGCCGAGCGTGATGTCCTCGCGTTCGCCGATGGCCCCGCCGACGGTGTGAACGTCGGAGGTACACACCAACGCCTTCGTCGGCCGAACGATGTCGTCGTTCGGTCCCGCTTTCGGTCGGTCCTTTTCGACAAAGCCGGTCTCCCCGATGGAGCGCATACAGTATGCTTGCACGTTACTCCCCCGACCACCGTACCACACCCACTCACTTCAATCGAATTCCCGAACCGTTCGTCGGTGTCGGATTTTCTACGCCCGATTGGAGGAAACAGTATTTAAGTCAATGAAGTGATTCTCGCGACAATAATAGAGATTTGGGGAGGAAACCACATCGGCGAGCGTTCGGTGGGCGAAACGATACACTCGCCGGGAGAGTACCGCTCGAAAAACGCCGACGGATTCGGCTGATCAGTCGTCGGACGTAGTTTCGGCCGTCTCGGCGAAAGACCGGCGTTCGCTCATCTCCTCGACGGAGAGGTGACAGGATATCTGATGGTCACTGCCACCCTCCTTTTCCTCCAGTTCCGGTTCGGTCCGCTCGCAGATGTCGCCGATTTTCTTCGGACATCGGGTCTGGAACGGACAACCGGACGGCGGGTTGATCGGACTCGGAACGCTCCCTTCGAGCAGGATGCGGTCGGTCTTCTTCCCCGGATTGGCGTGCGGAACCGCCGACAGGAGACTCTCCGTGTAGGGGTGGAACGGGGCCGAGAACACCTGTCGGACCGTCCCGAACTCGGCGATTTTGCCGAGATACATCACCGCGATGCGGTCACAGATATGTCTGACGACGCCGATATTATGCGAAATGAACAGGTACGAGAGACCGTACTCCGCCTGAATCTCGTTGAGCAGGTTCAGGATTTGGGCCTGCACGGACACGTCGAGCGCAGACACCGGTTCGTCACAGACGATGAGTTTCGGTTCCACGGCCAGCGCGTGCGCGATGGCGATGCGCTGTTGTTGCCCGCCCGAGAACTGGTGGGGATACTTGTGGAGCGCGTCCGGCGAGAGGCCGACGCGCGTCAGCAACTCGCGGGTTCGCTCCCGCTTCTCCTCGCCGGTCGCGATGCCGTGTTTCTCCATCGCGCGACCGATGATCTGACCCACGGTCTTTCGCGGATTGAGCGAACTATGTGGGTCCTGGAATATCATTTGCATCTCGCGGCGGAGGCTCCGCACCTCCGACCCGCTCATCTCGTGAATCGGCTGTCCCTCGAAGTACACCTCGCCGTCGGTCGGTTCGAGGAGTTTCAGCGCGGTGCGCGCGACGGTCGATTTACCACACCCGCTCTCGCCGACGAGGCCGACCGTCTCGCCCTCGTAAATCTCGAAGTCGATACCGTCGACCGCCTTGACGGCCCGACGTTCGAACGTCGGGAGGCCGCCGTCCGAGCGCGTGAGCGTGAGGTCGCCGAGGAACCCGTCGCCGGCCGGGAAGTGCTTTTTCAGGTTTTTCACCGCGAACAGCGGTTCGCCGGTGCGGTCGATGCGTTTCCGCTCGCCGCTCGACTCCGTTGGCGTATACCCCTGACTGAGGTCGATTTCGTCCGTACGGATACATGCCGCACGCGACGTCGTCCCCGCAGCCGGTTCGAGAGGGGGATTGCCCTCGGCTCGGCATGCCTCGGTCGCGTACTCACACCGTGGCGCGAAGTTACACCCGCTGGGCAGGTCGGTGAGGTCCGGCATCGACCCGGCCAGCGTCGGCAGTTCGTCGTACTCCACGTCCGTCTGCGGAATCGAGTCGATGAGGCCGCGCGTGTACGGATGCCGCGGTTTCCGAAACAGTTCGTCGAGTTCCGCGGTCTCGACGAGGTTTCCGGCGTACATCACGCCGACGTGGTCGCAGGTCTGGGCGACGACGCCGAGGTTGTGCGTTATCATCAGGATGGCCATCCCTTTCTCCTCCTGTAATTCGTTCAGGAGGTCGAGGATTTTCGCCTGCGTCGTCACGTCGAGCGCCGTCGTCGGTTCGTCGGCGATTATCAGGTCCGGCTTGCACGAGAGACCGATAGCGATGAGAACCCGCTGGCGCATCCCGCCCGAGAACTCGTGCGGGTAGTCGCCGAAGCGCTCGGCCGCGTCCGGGATTTCCACGTCGCGCATGACCTCGATGGCCTGTTCGCGTGCCGACTCGCGGTCGCCGCCTTGGTGGTGCAGAATCGTCTCGACGATCTGTTCGCCGACCGTGAGGACCGGGTTCAGCGACGACATCGGGTCCTGCGGGATGAGCGCGATCTTGTTCCCGCGAACCGAGCGCATCTCCGCCTCGGAAAGTCCCAACAGGTCCACGCCGTCGAAGACGACTTCGCCGCCGGTGATTTCGCCGGGACTATCGACGAGTTGGAGCAGCGAGCGCGCGGTGACGCTCTTTCCGGCCCCGCTTTCGCCGACCAATCCCATTGTCTCGCCCGTATCGAGGGCGAACGATACGTCGTTGGCGGCGACGACCGTCCCGTCCTCCGTTACGAACTCCGTCCGGAGGTCTCGAACGTCGAGGAGGGGGGCGGACCCGCCGTCTGCGTCGTTTCCGTTCATTCTATCGAATCCACTTTGGGGTCGAGCACGTCTCTGAGGCCGTCGCCGAGCAGGTTGAACCCGATGACGGTGACTGCGATGGCGATTCCGGGGAAGATGATGATCCACGGCGCGGTTTGCATGAAGCCGCTCCCGTTGTTTATCATCAGACCCCACGACGGCGTCGGCGGTTGCGCGCCGAGGCCGAGGAACGACAGACTCGCCTCCGCGAGCATCGCGAAGGCGATGTTCAGCGACCCCTGCACGAGGAGCGGGGCAGAACAGTTCGGCAGCACCTCGCTGAAGATGATGCGTGAGTTGCTCTCGCCGCGGGCGATGGCCGACTCCACGTACGCCTCGTTCCGCTCTGAGAGCGTCGCACTGCGGGCGACGCGAGCGATGTACGGCGTGTAGACGAACGCCAGCGCGATGATGACGTTCGTGAGTTCGGGACCGAGGACGACCATCAACGTCAACGCGAGGAGGATGGGCGGGAAGGACATCGCGGCGTCCATGAACCGCATCAGCAGTTCGTCGATGATGCCGCCGTAGTAGCCGGACACCAGTCCGATTATGGTCCCGACGAGGAGCGCGCCGGTGATGGCACCGAACCCGACTTTCAGCGAAATCCGACTACCCATCACAACGCGACTGAAGATGTCACGGCCGAGATTGTCGGTTCCGAACAGATGCGCGAGCGACGGCGGTTGCGTCCGTGCCGCGATGTTCGTCTCCGCGACCGAATACGGTGCCAAGGAGAACGGTTGGACCGTAATTCCCTCAATGACGATGGGCCGCGAGAAAATCGCGACCACGATGAGCGACAACACGATGACGAGTCCGATCATCGCCTTGGTGTTGCTCCTGAACTGCCGCGTGAACCGCTGGAAGCGTTCTATCCGCGCGGACGTGGTCGTCGAGTTCGACGTCGAAGTCGCCATCACTCGTCACCTCCGTAGCGAATCCGCGGATCGAAGTAGCCGTAGAGGATGTCGGCCGCGAGGTTCGAGAGCATGTACATCAGCGCGACGACGACGATACAGCCCTGCAACAGGGGAATGTCGCGGCTCTGAATGGCGGTCAGCGTCAACCTGCCGATGCCCGGCCAGAAGAACACCTGCTCCAGCACGACGACGCCGCCGAACGCGTAGCTGAACTGGAACGCGATGACCGTGATGACGGGAATGATGGCGTTCCTGAGCGCGTGCTTGAGGACGATGACGCGCTGGGTCATCCCCTTCGAGCGCGCCAGTTTGATGTACTCCTCGGACATGACTTCGAGCATCGACGACCGGGTCATCCGCATGATGTAGGCGGTGAGGGCGAACCCCATCGCCGACGCCGGGAGGACGAGGTGGGTCAATGTTCCCACGGGGTCCTCGCTCGGCGGAACGTAGCCGCCCGTCGGGAAGATGTTCAGCCACACGGCGAAGACGAGGATGAACACGAGACCCCACAGGAAGATGGGGATGGAGACGCCGATGAATCCGAACATCGACGCGAACAGGTCCGGCATCTCGTTCTGCTTCACCGCTGCGATGACGCCGAGCGGGAGCGCCAAGAAGACCGCGATGAGCGTCGCCGCTCCGGCGAGGAGAAGCGATTTCGGGAGCTTCTCCATGATGAGCGTCACGACCGGGTCGCCGAACCGGAGCGAGGTTCCCATGTCCCCCTGTACGAGCCCGAACACCCAGTCGATGTACTGGACGTACAGCGGCTTGTCGAGTCCCATCTGCGCTTGGAGCGCCTGGATCGACTTGTCGGTCGCGTTCGGTCCGAGAATGAGCAACGCGACGTCCCCGGGGAGGATGGTCGTCACTATGAACGTTATCAGCGTCACGAACAGGAGGGTTAGCACCATGAACCCCAACCGCCTCAGTAGATAGTTAGACATTGACATGGTGGGTCTCCGAATTACTCGTCGAGCCAGTTGTCGTTGAACCGGAGCGTCGAACCGTCGGGCGTACCGATTTTACCCTTGTAGTCCGTCGAACCGGCGTACAGGTTCGCCTGCCACCAGAGCAGGAGGTGACCCGCGCGTTCCTCGTGGAGGATTTCGGTCGCCTTGTGGTAGAGGTCGGCGCGCTTGTCCTCGTCGTACATGTGGCGGGCCTCCTCGACGAGTCCGTTGTACTCGTCGTTCTCCCATCCGGTGAAGAAGAACGCACCGTCCGGGTGGAGGAACTTGTAGAACGACACGTCGGGGTAGGTCAGCGCGAGGTACGAACTGGTCGTCGCCTCGAAGTTCTGCTTGGTGTAGACGTCCGACAGCCACGTACTCCACGTGATCTTCTGGATGTTGAGGTTGATGCCGACCTCGGACGCTTGGTCGGAGATGACTTTCGCCCCCTGCACCTGCGTCGGGTAGGATTGGGGAATCTTGAACGAAACCGAGAATCCGTCCGGCATTCCCGCCTTCTTCAGGTGTTCTTTGGCCTTGTCGAGGTCACGCGGGCGGGGTTTGACGTCGGGGTTCACCCATTTGCTGCCGGGCGCGGCGGGCGTCGCCGTCGTCTTGCCGGTACCGTAGAGCGCCGCTTCGCTGATCTTCTCCTTGTCGAGCGCGTAATCGAGCGCGAGACGGGCGTCCTTGTTGTCGAAGGGTTTCTTGTTGCAGTTCAGGCCGAGGTAGACGAGCGCCTTCGGGAACTGTTTCTCGAAGCGGACCGACGAATCGTTTTTGAGCGATTCGACGTCCTTCGGCGGGACGCCGTTGACGAAATCGTACTCGCCGGCGCGGAACGACTGCAATCGAACGTTCGGGTCGGTTATCTCGCTCTTGACGATCTTGTCGAGGAAGGGACCGTTCTCGTCGCTGGCGTCCCAGTAATCGTCGAACTTCGTCATCGTGAACGACGTCTCGACCTCGTGGCTCTCGAACTGGTATGGCCCCGTCCCGATGGGTTCGTTGATCTTCTTCTGTTTCGCCTGTTCCTCCGGAACGATGTGCATCTCCCCGGTCGACATCCGCGAGAGGAACGGCGCGAACGGTTCCGACAACTGAACGACGAAGGTCTGGTCGTCGGGGTTGTCCATCGAATCGACGAAATCGAAGAAGCCGGTGGCGAGGTACTCGCCGTTTGCGATCCGCTCGTAGGTCGCGAGAACGTCTTTGGACGTCATCTCGCTGCCGTCGTGGAACGTCACGCCTTTCTGGAGCGTGAACTCCAGTTTCGTGTTGTCCTCGGAGGTCGACCAGTCCTTCGCGAGATGCGGCTTCAGCGAGTAGTCGGGGGCCAATCGAATGAGCGGCTCGGTGATATTTTCGAGCACGCGGTTGGTCGCGGCGGCGCTTTCGAGGTGCGGGTCGAGTCCCTGCACGGGAACGGCACCGCCCCACTGGAGCGTTCCGCCCATCTTCGCGTTTCCATCCCCGTTTCCGTCGCCGCTCCCGTCACCGTTGCCGTCGCCGGAGTCGCCTCCGCCGAGACAACCGGCGAGCGCAACCGGAACGCTGGCGGCCGTCGTGGCGAGAAACGCCCGACGGTCGACGCGTCCGTGACCGCCCGTGTCGCTATTTTTTTCAATATTGCGGCTATTGCTATCGCTTGGCATAGAATAGCGCACACAACCACCAGTGATAAAGATTATGAAAACTGCAACGATATGGTTGGATGAGTGAAATGAAACGCGGATAGCCGAAAGTGTAAATCCGATGTACGGTTGGGAAACAGTCAAATAGGCGGGTGGGCCACGTTGCGGTTGGTACGCATGCAGGTACGTGAGCAACGGCTACGACGAGACATCGAGGCCAACGCGGCGTTCGGGTCTGTCGCGGTCGAAAACGGTTACGGTCGGACCGTCCTAACCGGAACGGAGGCAGACAGGAACGCACGAGAGTATTTTTGCGAGCGACTGCGGGACGCGGATCTCGACGTTCGCGTGGACCGAGTGGGGAACATCGTCGGCCGATGGACACCCGAAAGCGCGAACCCTGACGCGGCCGCAGTCGCCGCCGGGAGCCACCTCGACTCCGTGCCCGAGGGAGGCATCTTCGACGGGCCACTAGGCGTGTACGCCGCGTTAGAGGCGGTCCGAGCGATGCAGGACGCGGGCATCGAACCGGCCCGTCCGGTCGACGTCGTCTGTTTCACCGAGGAGGAAGGCCAGCGGTTCGACGGCGGGTTGCTCGGTTCCGCCGTCGCCGCCGGGGAAATGAGCCTCGAAACGGCGCTCGCGCTCGAAGACGACTCAGGCGTGACGCTCGAAGCCGCCCTCCGCGACATCGGTTTCCTCGGCGACGGGCAAGTCGCCGCCGACGAGTGGCACGCGTGGCTGGAACTCCACATCGAACAGAGCGAACGTCTCGAAGACGCAGCGGTCCCGGCCGGAATCGTGACGACGATAACGGGACTTTCCCGGTGTGCTATCGAAATCGCCGGCGAAGCCAACCACGCGGGGTCCACGCTGATGGGCGACCGGTCGGATGCCCTCGCCGGTGCGAGCGAGTTCGTTCTCGACGTCGAATCCGCCGCAAACGAGCGCGTCGAAACCGAATCGAACACGGCCGTCGCCACCGTCGGCAAACTCGACGTGCGACCGGGTGCACCGAACGTCATTCCCGGACGGGCCGAGATGAGCCTCGATATCCGCGACATAGAGCAGGACTCCATCGAGTACGTCGTGGAGCGAGCGAAGCGGAGCCTCGACCGCATCGAAACCGAACGCGACGTGACGACCGAGTTCGAACGGCCGTGGAATCGCCACCCCGTACCGATGAGCGAGCGCTGTCGCGCCGCGCTGGAAGCCGCCGGGGAGGCCGCGAACATCGAAACGCTGTCCCTCCACTCCGGTGCCGCCCACGACACGATGCACGTCGCGAACGTCACCGACGCTGGCTTGCTCTTTGCCCCGTCACGGGACGGGATTTCCCACAATCCGTTGGAGTGGACCGAGTGGGAGGACTGTGCCGAATCGACGCGCGTCCTCGCCGGTGCGGTAGCGCGGCTCGCCGGTTCCGACGAGTAGCCCGTTCGCAGACGGACAAATCGGACTCGTTTCGGTCGAAATACCGATGGATGAAGGGGTTTCAGCCGGTATCAGTCCAGCCATTTGAGTGAACACCAACGCAGGAAACTGGCCATCAGACCGTTTATTTCACGACTAGCCGCCGATTTTCGACTGGAAATGGTCCATCTCATGTTCGGTTCGCGGATTGCACCGATGGAGAACGAGAACGATATCCACCACCACACGCACGACCCTTGAGACCCCATAATTCGTGCCCCTACGATTATATGACAGGAACGTCGTAGAAAACAATCCGACAATGCACTAAATGTCCACAAACTGTTTGCACGTATTTTGAACGCACACCGTCGGCCAGACGAATCTAATTCTTCCGAAATCGGCCGGTTACGGCGGATTTGAGAACCTATCAATGTATGAAACAGAAATGCCGTCGTAGGAAGCACCCACTGCTATCGATTTTAGATTTCGGAAACGTTTGCACCATATACAAACGTTTTTACGACTATGATTGGTATCGTGTGTCATGACAAATCCGACCGAAACCGGCTCGTCGCGTACCCTGAAAACGGTAACGCGAGCGTTCGACGTGATTCAGGCGTTGGAGGAGTTCGACGGCGCGCGCGTCACCGAACTCGCCGACCATCTCGATATGTCGAAAAGCGCCGTCTACAATCACCTCACGACGCTGCGGGAGAACAAGTTCGTCGTCCAAGAGGGAAACACGTACTCGCTGTCGTTGCAGTTCCTCCTCCTCGGCGAGTACGTTCGCAACCAGAACAAACTGTACAGCATCGGCAAACCGGAAATAGAGAGTTTGGCCGACGAGACGGGGGAGTACGCCCACCTGGCCACCGAACAACACGGCCTCAGCGTGAACCTCTACAAAGTCCGGGGCGACAAAGCGGTCGGCAGCAACTACCAGACGACCAAGCTACAGAAGCCGGATTACCTGCACTTCTCGGCGACCGGAAAGTCGATTCTCGCATCGCTTCCGTCCGACAGAGTAGACGCCATCGTCGACCGCTACGGATTGGTTCGCAAGACGGAGAACACGATTACCGACCGTGAGGAGTTGCTGTCTGCACTCGAAGAAATCCGGGAGCGCGGATACGCGTACAACGACGAGGAGGAGATCGAGGGACTCAAGGCCATCGGCGCGCCGGTACTGGACAGAAGCGGCAGCGTCCTCGGTTCGGTGAGCGTGTCCGGGCCGACCAACCGGATGAACGAGACGGAGTATCACGACATGATAGTCGAGAAGGTGACGAACGCGGCGAACGTCATCGAGGTGAACATCAACATGGCGGAGCGGGAGGGAGATCACCCGAAGTTCATCTGACGGCCGTACGCTCCGTTTTCCGTCGGGTGAGAAGTATCGACGATCGGTCCTCGACAGATACCATTACATGAGTAAGATTGTAATGGCGACCGAATCGGCGAAAGGAAGGGTTCGATAGAAGCGTCATGAGTGATAAACTGTATTTCGCTATAGTAACTGCACGGTAGCACGTGTTACGACTCGTCCTCCGTGGTGGACGGAGATTGGGACGGGGATTCGAATTCCGTTTCGCAAGGGAGCGTCGCCGCGAGCCGTTCGGCGACGGTCGGACTCAAGAACCCCGCCAGTTCCATCGCTTCCTCTTCGTGCGCATCAAGGTCCAAGACCTCCCTGAAGAACCACGAGACGGTTACGTAGGATTCGTGAAGCGTCGCGGCCCGTTCGCGTCCCGTCTCGGTCAGTGTCGCACCCTCGTACGGTTCGTAGGAGATGAGCCCCTCGTCGTCGAGCCGTTGGAACATCCCGGTGATCGACGCGGGCGATTTATCCAGCAGTTCGGCGACGGCACCCGGTGAAATCGGTGGGTCCTCCCGGTGTGCGAGGATGTACAAGGCCAACAGATACTGCGTAGTCCCTTTCATCGTTCGTCGAGTGACATCAGTCGGAAGTTTTCAATGCGAGGATTCCGGAGGACCGACTCCCCTGAATCCACGGGTATGTACAACCGGGGCCGAAGGACGGTAGCCGTCGAGAGGTCGGACAAACCACCGCCATCGACGACTGCTCCCCCGTACTCGGCGCAGTCGTCCGTCCGTATCTCGTGGACCGTAGCATCCGCCACCATGGCTTTAGGATGGCCTAAAACCACATAATCGCTTCCATTCTTAGGCCAACCTAAATACGTGGGGGACGGCACGGGGTTTTACCGGAATCGAACCTGCCGGCGTCGTCACACGGCACGTGGAGTGAGGCTTAACTTCCCGGCCGCGAGACCGATACCTATGGACCCCGACGACAACCGTCGCGACTGGGCGGAGCGCACGGGTGATTTTTCGCCCGCGTACTACGCCGAAATCGGCCCGAACGAGGTCAGCAACACCCTCGCTAGCGTGTTCGACTATTACGTTCCCGAGAAAGCCGCGATTCTCGAAGTCGGTTGCAGTTCCGGTCGCCACCTCGCCCACCTCCTCGACGACGGATACACGAACCTCACCGGAATCGACATCAACGACGAGTCGTTCGACGTGATGGCCGAGCGGCATCCGAAACTCGCCGCGACGGGGACGTTCCGAACCGGCGCGATCGAGGACGTCCTCCCCGAATTCCCCGACGATACGTTCGACGTGGTGTACTCGGTGGAGACGCTCCAACACATCCACCCCGACAACGAATGGGTGTTCGAGGAGATATGCCGCGTCGCGTCCGACCTCGTGATAACCGGGGAGAACGAGGGAAACAGTCCACGACGGGGCCGAGGGGACGAGAAAGTGAGCTACGTTCACGACGACTTTCCGCTGTACTACCGGAACTGGAAACGTGTGTTTTCCGACCTCGGCCTCGCCCAACTCGTCTGCGAACCGAGCAAGCGCGACACGGTTCGCGTGTTTCGCGTGCTTTGAGACCGACGGAGTCGGATTCTCTCGACTCGGATGCGGAGAAGAATGGTCGGACGGGAGCCGTGTGTGAGTCGAGAAAACGGGAGGCAAGGACGGTACGACGTTACAGGACTACGCGCGTGACGGTCGGCAAACATGGGAGTCAATATAAACGAACCGTGCTGGCGGACGAGGGACCTCTCCGAAACAATCAAACCGTATAGGAGGACTACCGTACGGTATGAGCGGAAACTCGGCCACGCAGAGTAAAGTGCAACGGGTCATCGACGAGTACGAGTTGACCGGAATGGGCGACCGACTCGAAGCGGATTGGACGGGAGAGGACGGGACACAGTACAGCCTTCGTGACCTCGCCGACGTGTTCAACCGAGCCGTGCTCCGCGCGGCGCTGGAACAGGCCGGCGTATCGTCCTTGGACGGGGAGGTCGAAAACACCTACCGGTTATTGACGGACGACGCGGTGAGTCGGGGGGTACGCATCGAAACGAAGAATTCGCTCGCTCGGGAGGGGATTTCCATCGAGGAAATCGAGAAGGACTTCGTTACGCATCAGGCGATACACACCTACCTGACGAAACACCGCGGCGTCAAGTACGAGTCGGGCGAAACCGAAACCGACCAAGTGAAAAAGAGCGGCGAAACGATACAGCGGTTGCGAACGAAGACCGGTGCGGTCACGGAAACGACGCTGACGAACCTCGTCAATACGGACCGCCTCACGCTCGGGGATTTCGACGTCTTCGTGGATATCCGCGTCCTCTGTGATACGTGCGGGCAGTCGTACACGGTGGAGGACCTCCTCGAAAACGGCGGCTGTGACTGTGAGTCGTCGAACTGAGCGGTCGCGTGACTCCGGCTACCCCGTTACCACCCAGTGGACCGAGGGCGCTGCCGCGCTCGACGGCGAACATGGAACACGGAATACTCGATTCAGTTCGCGAAACGGCCCTCTCGTTCGAGTTTCGTGGCCAATTCGGCGTACAAGCGTGCGCAACTGTTCTCCGACCTCCTGTTCGGCGAGACGGACGCGAGGGTCTCCCAGTCGCCGACCAACACGAGACGCTTTCTGGCGCGGGTCAACGCGACGTTCAGGCGGCGCGGCCCCTCGTTAGGGAGTTCGAGGAATCCGGCGTTTCCGGCGTCGTTGCTCCGAACGAACGAGACGACGACCGCTTCGCGTTCACCGCCCTGAAACGAATCGACCGTATCGACGGTGACGCGGCCCGCGTTCTCGCCGGTCCGATGGAGTCGCGAGCGGATTTCGCCGACCTGCCCCCGGTACATCGAGATGACGCCGATGTCCTTCGGGGCGACGCCCGCGTCCACGAGTTTCGTCACCTCCTCGACGACCGCTCGTGCTTCGGCGGGGTTGTAAACGGAGTTGCCGCCGGACTCGCGACGCTCGTCGCCGGCGACGTCGATGGCGACGAGCGAGTCGAGGCCGTCGATTCGCCATTCACGGTTTCGCGCCGCGGTTTCCAAACTTCCGTCGTAGAACGCGGCGTTGGGGAAGTCGGCGATGGCCGAGTGCATCCGGTACTGCCGCCGGAGGAGGACCGAGATGTCGGTCCCGTATCGGTCGAGGAGGTGCTCGAACAGCGAGACGTGTAGCCGTTCGTCCTTCATCGATTCGTCGGCGCAGTACGGCGGCAGTTGCTTGTGGTCGCCCGAGAGCACGAGCTTTCGCGCACGGTCGAGGACGATGGCCGTCGCCGGGCGACTCGCCTGCGTCGCCTCGTCGACGACGGCGACGTCGAACCGGTTCGTGTCGAACTGAGCGGCACCGCTCGTCGTCGCGGCCACGATGTCCGCTTCGGCGACGGAGGCGTTCGTGTAGTGCCGCCGAACCACGTCGTTCTTCGAGTTGCGACCGACGCGGGCGACCCTGAGACCGTCCTCGGTGGGTTCTCCATCGCCGTCTTCGTCGAATTCGTTCGCCTGGCAGACGGCCGCGTGGAGCGTGTCGGGTTCCGGGTCCCCCACCGCGCTGTCGCCGACGAGGAGGTTGTCCACGGCCTGATTGGAGTGTGCCGTCACCAACACCGAATCGCCGTGTCGGACCGCGTACAGCACGTACGCCGTCAGCGTCCGCGTCTTTCCCGTTCCGGGCGGACCGTGAATACAGAGGACGTCTTCCGCGTCGTCGGCCCACTTCAGGGCCTGTTTCTGATACTCGTTCAACGCCATGTCGGCGCTGGGGACCGAGAGTCCGTCGACCTCGAACCGGGCGGGTCGATTTCCGACTATCAGGTCCCGTTTTTCCGGATTCGATTCGATTTTTCGAATCGCCTCCGTCCGCCGCTCGAACGGAACGGGGTTGAGGAGATGGGTCAGCCAGAACTCGCTTCGGTTGTCCGTGAGGAGACCCTCGACGCCGGACTGTTCGCAACTGTCGTCCGGTTTGACCGTCACCGTCGACGGGCCGACGGTGACGATTTCGACGGCGAGGGGGAAGTCGTCCGATTCCCCCATCGTATCGATGAGAAAGACGCTCTCCGGGTACATCTCCTCGTCCCGAAAGAGGTCGACGTCACCGTCGCCGTCCTCGGGCGAAATCTGAAACGAGTACGTCGGTTCCGCGGGTCGGTCGTTCGCTCCGAGCGAGACGAACGGACCGGACGCGACTCCCCGCGCTACGAGCGTCGTCAACCCCTCGTTTCGGTATCGTTCACGGTTCGCCCGCCGTTCGGTTTCCCGTTCCGATTCGACGAACTCCGTCAGTTCGTCGAAAAACGCGCGCCGTTCGTCCGCGGAGAGGTCGGACCGAGGTCTCACTTCCGATTTCGGGAGTTCGAACGCTTTCAGTTCGTCCTCCAGCACGGGGGTCAGTTCCGGATGTCAAAACCTGAGACGGTCGCTCAGCGTCGTCTTCGAGGCCGTTTCGACCGAGATGAACCGAACGGTCCCGTCGATGCCGAAACTCGTATCGTACCACCCCACCTGCGCCGAGTCAGGTCGCCAGAGGACGTACTCGTTCGTCGTCGTCGGGGTTCCTTTCCCGTGCAACGGGACGGCGTACCCGTCCCGGTTCGGCGCGCTCTCGCGGACGGTCTTCGCCCCGCGGTCGAGCGCCGCCTGCAAATCGGCGGGCGGGATGTTCCGGTCGAACCGGGAGGTCTGCATCGGTTCCCCGTCCGAGCGGAGAAGCGTCGAATCGCGTAGGTTCCACGCCTGCGACAGGTCGTTAACCGCCGTCTTCTTAGAGGGATTCGGTTCGGAGGTCATGATTTCGTGGGTCAACGGGTGGTACGTCTCGGGATTTCGGGGTTCAAGCGGTGAGGAGCGGCCGCGATACTGTCGTAGGTATCGAACATGGTCGATATAGGCCCTTCGCTTCGGGAGCGAGGAGACGACGGCGTCGAGTTGTGGGTCGTCAGTCGATGACGCGGCCGATAGTGAGAACAGTTCATCCGACCGAACGGTTGGGGTCGTTTTGGTTTTTCCAGCAAAATACGCAGATATTATTCACTTTCGGCCATTTGCGGTCATCTAATACCGGGATAGCCGAACGGTCGGGTGCACTGACGGAACGCGAATCAGGGACCGGCTTCGGTCTCCCCACCCGTTGTAGTCCGTCTATTTCTGCGGTCGATGACGACCACAGCGGCGACGACGAGAGCGAGCAGAAGGTAGAGAACTGCGGCGACATAAACGCCGATAACGTCGGCAAAGACGACGAGATACGGGATAACGAGCAGGGCGAGAATGAGTTTCTGTCGTCGCTCGATTCGGCCGAGTCGGTCGTCGAGGTCGGAATCGTCCATACGGAATCGAAACGGAAGGGAAACATGAAAATAACCCATATATAGAGTAGTTTATCAAACGAAAGAATCGAGGAGATCTCGGAGAAAGTCATCCACCGGTACCGAGCGGGGAATCGGATCCCGTATCAGTGGGGATTCGTTCGAACCGTCGGAAGCCGCCACCCGAACCGAACGGCCGCGACTCTCGTCACGAGCGTGATTCCCGCACAGCCGCCGACCGCGACGTTGGCATCACCGCCGAGGGTCAACAGACACCAGTACGCAAAGCCGCCGAGGACGGCACAGCTAGCGTAAAAGTCCCGAACCAACACGAACGGCGAACGGTCGAGGAGGATGTCCGCCATCGCGCCACCGCCGACTGCGTTGATGGTCGCAACCGCGACGACGCCGAACGGCGAGACGCCGACCCCGGATGCGACGATGGCACCGGCGGTCGTGAAGGCTGCAAGTCCGACGGCGTCGGCGGCCAGCGAAATCGGATGCCGGTCGGGTTGGCGGTAGAGGAGGGAGAGGACAATGGCGACGGAGACGCCGACCACGCCGAAGCCGATGTTCGAGAGGGTTTGCAGCGAGAGCGGAACGCGGTTGACCAACACGTCGCGGGTGGTGCCGCCGCCGAAGGCGGTGACGAGGCCGACGACCGTCACCCCGAACGGGTCGAACCCTTCGCGAATCGCCTTGCTCGCGCCGACGAGGGCGAAAGCGACCAGTCCGACGGCGTTCGCGATGGAGAAGAGTTGGTCCGAAAGCATCGGTTTAGCCGCTATTTCGGGACAGGTGTTATTACATCAGCGATTACCGTCGAACTGTTACGAGTTGTCCGACAGTTCGCCCCATATCTAAATTCCCATACACTGTCAGACAGTTGTCCTACATCATCCCTCCGCACCATTATACGTCCGTTGTCGGACATGTGTTCGACGGTAAGATACGCTCTTTTCACAAGACAATGATTATTATGCATGGTTAATGCAACCATCGACGTTATCGACCGGGGTGGACTGGAGTGTGACCTGAACTATCTCATCGAGGGAAACACGCTGGGGAGCCACGACGAACCCAACCCGGACACCGACTACATCGAGATACCGGTGTTCAACCTCGTCATCGACCATCCGGAGGGGACGATTCTCTGGGATACGGGCAACCACGAGGAGGCCCTCGACGGACACTGGCCGGAGGGGTTGAAACAGGCGTTCTATCCGCACGACGTGGGGGAACACGACCTTCGGGACGACCTCGGGGATGCGGGATACGACCTCGACGACATCGACTACGTGTTCCAGACTCACTTGCATCTCGACCACGCGGGTGGCCTGCACCACTTCGACGGAACCGACACGCCGGTGTTCGTCCACGAAGAGGAGTTGAAGTTCGCCTACTACAGCACGAAAACGGACGAGGGAAGCGCGGCGTACGTCCTCGGCGACTTCGACCACGACCTCAACTGGCAGGTCTTACATCGGGACCGAGAGACCCACTTCGAGGACGTCGAGTTCGTCCGCCTCCCCGGTCATACACCCGGTCTGACGGGGACGGTGGTTCACCTCGACGGTGCCGGAACGGTCGCGTTCGCGGGCGACGAAATCTATCAGACCGAGAACTACGACGATGAGGTTCCGCTCGGTGCCGGACTCCTCTGGAGCCACCGTCACTGGTTCGACAGCCTCCAGAAACTGAAGGAGATAGAGCGCAAACACGACGCCGAGGTCGTGTACGGCCACGACCCGGACCAGTTCGAGGAGGTTCAGGGAGGATGGCCCTGAGATGAGCTACGAACGCTCCGTCTCCGCGCCGTCCCACGAACTCTCTCCGGAAACCGTCTGGCACATCCAGATGCCTCAGATTCGGTTCGGTCGGGACGCGACGGACGAACTGGCGTTCCAGTTGCACGATTTGGGAGTGGACGAGGACGCCCACGGTCTCGTCATCACCGACGGGAACCTCGTGGACATCGGCCACGTCGAACGCGTTCAAACGCACCTCGAAGACGCCGGATTCGCCGTCGATGTCTACGACGAATCGGAGCGCGAACCGTCCATCGCGGCCATCGAGAACTGTCTCGATTTCGTCCACGACGAAAAGGGCGAAGCGGGATACGACTTCTACGTCGGCCTCGGCGGAGGGAGTTGCATGGACACCGCGAAGACGACGCGCGCGGTCATCGCCAACGGCGGCGGGCCGCTCGATTACATCGCCGAACCGACCGGCGAAGGGGAACCCCTGACGGAGTCCGGCCCGCCGCTCGTGTTGATGCCGACGACGGCCGGAACCGGAGCGGAGATATCGCCGGTCTCCATCCTCTCGGTGGAGGAAAAGGAGATAAAGGAGGGAATCTCCAGCAACCACGTCCGCGCTGACGCCGCCGTACTGGACCCGACGCTCACGACCACACTCCCGCCGGAGTTGACCGCGAAGACGGCGATGGACGCCCTCGGGCACGCCATGGAGGGTTACACGACGCACGAGTACGATTCGCTTCTGCGGCCCACCGACCCCGCCGAGCGTCCCGTGTACGCCGGGCGGACGCCGCTCACCGAGATGTTCTCCGAAAAGGCAATCGACCTGCTGTCGAACAACGTCCGCAAGGCGGTTCACAACGGGGACGATTTGGAGGCGCGCGAGAACATGTTACAGGGCGCGCTGTTCGGTGCGATTGCCGGATTGACCGCAGGAGCGAGCCTCTGTCACGCGATGGCATATCCCGTCGGAAACAAGTATCACACCTACCACGGCGAAACCATCGCGATGTTGACCCCGGCGAGCACCATCGACTACAACTCCGCGAGCGACCCGAAACGCTTCGCCTCGCTCGCCCGTCGGTTCGGCGTCGATACGACGGGGATGACTCCCGGAGAGGCCGCAGACGCCTTGAAAGGGGAGTACGTTCAGCTTCAGCGCGACCTGAACGTCCTGCCGAGCGGCCTCAACGAACTCGCGGGAATCACGGAAGACGACGTGGATTGGCTGGCGAAACAGACTGTGGAAACGCAGGCGCGGTTGCTTCGCTGTAATCCCAGACCTGTCGTCGAGGAGGACGTCCACGACATATTCGTGGACGCGCTGCACAACTGGGAGCCGTAAGACACGGGGGTTTACTGACATAGATAACCTTTTTCCTTTTTTGCGTTTCCAAAAATAACCAGTATGTAGAGAGTAGACACCATCGATAAACGCTTTTGGCGGTGTGGTCGAATGCACGGACGACGCATGAATCTCGTTCACCACGTGGCGGACGCGGCGGCCGAACGCGGCGACGCACCGGCACTCGTCTACGACGGGCAGGAGACCTCCTACGAAACGTTCTGGACGCGAGCGGGGCAGTTTGCGGCCGGACTCGCAGAGCACGGCATCGGCGTCGACGACCGAGTCGCGGTCTACCTGCCGAACCTCCCGCAGTTCGTGACGGCGTTTCACGGGACGCTCAGGGCGGGCGGCGTCGTCGTCCCGATGAACCCACAGTACAAACGGCGGGAACTGCGCCACCTCCTCGGGGACAGCGGCGCGAAAGCGGTCGTCACGCTCCCCGGCCTCGTCCAGCACGTCGATGCAGTTCGGGAGGAGACCGACGTGAACGTCGTCGTCACCGTCGACGAGAGTGAGAGTGAGAGTGAGAGTGAGAGTGAGAGTGAGAGTGAGAGTGAGAGTGAGAGGGAGAGTGAGAGGGAGGGGGACGCCGACAGTCGTTTCGAGGCGTTCCTGGCCGACGAGACGCGTCCGGTTGCCGACAGAGCGGACGAGGACATCGCCGTCCAACCGTACACCTCGGGAACGACCGGAACGCCGAAGGGAGTCCTCCTCACGCATCACAACCTCGCGTGGGACGCGGACGCCGCGACGAACCCCATCCCGGACGGTATTCGGCCGGACGATCGCCATCTCGGGGTTCTCCCGCTGTTCCACATCTACGGGATGACGGTGACGATGAACGCCACCCTGTTCGACGGCGGGAGCTACTACCCGCTCCCGACGTGGGACGCGACGGCGGCCGCGTCGCTGGTCGAGTCCGCGGGCCTCACGCTGATACACGCCGTCCCCGCGATGTACAACGACCTCGCGAATCTGCCCGACGACGCCGAGTTCGACCTGTCGTCGGTGCGGTTCGCGAACTCCGGCGGCAGCGGCCTCCCCGAGGAAGTTCGCCGTTCGTTCGAGGGACGGTTCGGCGTCGAACTGTGCGAGGGTTACGGCCTGACCGAGACGAGTCCGGTCACGCACGCGAACCACGTCGGTAATCGACGACCCGGCAGTATCGGCACGCCGCTCGACGGCATCTCCGCCCGAATCGTGGACGACGAGTTCGTCGACCGTCCCCCGGTAGAACGCGGTCCGGTCGAAGAGGGCAGCGTGGACCTCGACGAGATAACCGGCGAACTCGTCGTCGCGGGACCGAACGTGATGAAGGGGTACTACGAGCGTCCCGAGGCGAACGCGGCGGCGTTCACCGAGGCGGACGGAAAGCGCTGGTTCCACACGGGCGACATCGGCTACGCCGACGAGGACGGCTTCTTCTACGTCGTGGACCGCAAGAAGCACATGATAAACACGGCAGGCTACAACGTCTATCCGCGCGAAATCGAGGAACTCCTCTTCGAGCATCCGGCCGTCTCTGACGCCGCCGTCGTCGGGATTCCCGACGAACGACGGAACGAGACGGTCAAAGCCTTCGTCGTCCCGATACCGGACGCGGACGTGACCGAGGACGAGATTCGGGAATACTGTCTCGAACGGCTCGCGGCGTACAAACACCCGCGCGAAGTCGTGTTCGTGAAGGAGTTGCCGCGGACGACGACGGGAAAAGTGCAGAAGTTCCACCTCGAAAGTGAGCTGACGGGGTGAGGAGACCAAGACCTTTGAGGGAAGACGAGAAGGGTCCACCATGGCACAACAGACGGTACACCATCACGGAATCTCAGTCACCGACCTCGACCGTGCAATCGAGTTCTATCGGGACGTCCTCGGATTGGAACTCCTCGACCAGTACACACTCTCCGACGACGCGCTCTCGACGGCCATCGAGAGCGGAGCGATAACGGGCCACTTCGCTCAACTCGGCGGCGACACGGCACGCGTCGAACTCATCGAATACGAGAGCGAGGACGAAGGGAACGGGACCGGTACGAGTGACGACGGTCGGGACGTGTACGAAACCGGCGCGAAACATCTCGGGTTGGAGACCGACGACATCGAAGGAATCTACGCGGACTTGCCGGACGACGTGGAAACCGTCAGCGAACCGCAAACGACCGGCAGCGGAACGCGGATTTGCTTCCTGCGGGACCCGGACGGGAACGCGGTCGAACTCCTCGAACTGTAAGGCGTCCGGGGTTCGAATCCGGATTTTCGATACCCGACGGTCGTTCGAGATAGTTTCAAACCCGCGTTAATTGTTCTCACTTTTCAACTTTCGATAAAAGTTTTCATAATAAGTTGCGATAATTTTCGGGTGCATGGTATCACGAAAGTCCCTCCTGACGCTTGGTCTCCTCACGCTCGTGATCGCCGCTTCGGTTAGCGGGTATGCGAGCGTGGAGAATTCGAACCAGGTACAGGATACCTCGACACCATCCGAATCGACCATCGAACAACACGCCCTCGGCAACGACACCACGGTGAGCAGCGTCACCGGAACGGTGACCATCGAAACCGAACGGGCGAACGACACGCAGACCGTGAAAGCCGATGTTTGGCAACGACCGCCGAACCGCGTCCGGTTCGAATACACGGACGGGCCGATGGCGGGTGACGTGACGGTCTCGAACGGTTCGGACACCTGGATGTACAACGACACGCGGAACACCGCTCGCCACCTGCGCCTCGGCGGTGAGAACGCCGATATGGTGGAGAATCTCACCAACGCGTTCCAGCAGTTCTCGGACGCATTCAACGCGGAGTACCAAGGTGAAGCGACGATTTCAGACCGCGAAACGTACAAGGTGACGCTTCAGCCGAAAAACGAGTCCCTCGGACAAGTGCTGAAGAATCAGACTGTCTGGCTCGACCAGGAGAACTGGTTCCCCGTCAAGACGCAGGTAGAGACCGCGGTCGGAAACGACACGACCACGACGACGATGACGTATTCGAACCTGACGTACAACGCGTCGATTCCCGACGAGCGATTCACGTACTCGCCGCCGGAGGACGCGGAGGTCATCGACGTCGGACTCCCCGAAACGACGACGTACTCGTCGGTCGCGGACGCACAGGAAGCGGTCGATTTCACCATCCGTGAACCGACCGCCGTCCCGGACGACTACTCGCTCCAGAACGCGACGGTCATCTCATCGAACGGAAACGCCTCGGTTTCGCTGCGGTACTCGAACGGAACCGATTCGTTGGCCGTCTCACAGACGTCCGCGACGCGTCCGCCGAGTGGCGACCAATCCGTCTCCGTCGCCGGACACGCCGGCACCTACACCACCGTCGGCGAGCAGGGCCTGCTCCAGTGGTCGGACGATACCGGGAGCTATTCTGTGACCGGTTCGCTCCCCAAAGCGTCGCTCATCGACGTCGCCGAATCGATGTACTGCTGATTCGACGGCGCGCGAAGCGAGCGTCGAGACGACGCTCGCTTTTTCCCGAAGTCGCGTTCTCGGAGTCCGTCTTTTTCGATGGATATCGGATACGCCGGAACGGTTTTGCCAACGGTGGTTGTTACCGTCCGGCATGAGTGAGGGAACACGGGGTGAAGCACGACGCGGGGAAATCGAGGAGATCCTCGAACGAAAACCGGGGACGCGGGAGGCGCGCGACGAGGAGGATAGATACACGGTCGTCGGTGCGGCGAATCGGCGGACGTTCGCGGATTGGTTGACGCCGATAGAAGAACACTTCGTCTGCCACCGGAACGACGTTCCGGACGCCGACGCGGAGACGTGGGAACTCCGGGTGACGGGCGTCGATGACGAGAAATCCATCTCGATGGCGGCGCTTCGGGAGGAGTACCCGACGGTCGCCGTCGCGCACACGATGGAGTGTGCTGGCAACAACCGCGGGCAACACGACCCGGAAACGGGAAGCGTTCAGTGGGGATGGGAAGCCGTTGCGAACGCGATGTGGAGCGGAACGCCGGTCCGGGCGGTGCTCGAAGACTGTGGGGTGGACGTGAACGACGATTCGGAGCGCTGGCTCACCGCCGTCGGCGGGGACGTCCCCGCGGACGACGACGTGTACGTCAAATCGATTCCGCTGGCGAAGGCGCTCGACGATTGCGTCCTCGCCGACGAGATGAACGGACGGACCCTTCCAGTCGAACACGGCTATCCCGTCCGGCTCGTCGTCCCCGGGTGGTACGGGACGAACAGCGTCAAGTGGGTCGAAGAGCTTCGGATAACGGACACGATGGTCACCGATGCGACGTTCGCCGACGAGGAGGATGGACGAACCTACACCTACTGGCAACACGGTGCCTACCGCATCCATCCGGCCGACGCCGAACCCGACATCGAGGAGACGGTCCCGACGGCGGACACGTGGGACCAACTCGTCGGCGACGTGGAGCATCCGTACACCTTCGACGAGAACGTCATGTCGCTCATCGGGAAGCCGGACGGAGAGAACCCGGTGACGCCTGACGCGAACGGACGGGTCGAGATTCGAGGCGTGGCGTGGGCGGGGGACGACGAGGTCACGCGCGTCGAGATATCGACGGACGACGGAGAGTCGTGGCGCGACGCCGACCTGTACGGCCCGAACTACAGCGGTGCGTGGCGTCTGTTCACCCACACGTGGAAACCGAATCCTGAAGCCGAAGGCACGGTCACGCTGCTCTCGCGCGCAACCGACGAGAGGGGGCGGACACAGCCAGCCAGTATCGAGGTTCTCGACGATTGGCCGGAGATTCCCGAGGACGTCTACCCGTGGAACGAGGGCGGTTACGCGGCGAACGCCTACCGACCGAACGGCGTCGAAGTGCGGGTCTCGTCACGCCGTGACGAGTGACCGATTCGAAGGACGAAGACGAAACGGTGTCGGGCGACGTGGTTCTCTCGAACGACACGGACGTTCGGATGTACGCACGACCCGACACAGTCACGAGTTCAATTTTCGTACGTTCGGTGCATTCCTTGTCGTCCCAGTAGATGTCGAACGATGTTGAGTTCCCAGCGGCAACGCGTTTGTAGGTCCGTTCCGTATCGGGTCGATTCGACGATAAAGCCCGGTTCATCGAGGTCGGCATCGACCTTGTGGACCAGTAGCGGACGGGTTCCGTCGATCAGGTTGCCGCACTTGAACCGATAGAAGTCGGGAAACGACTCGTCGAGATGGAACTCATTCATATACCCTTTCGTGTTGACCGCGTCCTGAGCAGCGCCCGAAGCGGTCGTCGGATAGATAGCCTGTCCGACGCCATCCGGCCCGACATCTTCCCGATAGATACCTTTCGAACTGTGAAGATTGATCACGACATCCGGGTCGTACGATGCGATAACGCCCCAAATCGCCCGTGCGAGCGGCGTCGTTGGCGTCTCCCCCGGTGGGAACTTCCGATTGAGGTTTCCATTATCGTTGGAGTAGGTTCCGCGCCGAATCGCGACCGGATTCGCCCGTGGAATCGTGATCAGCGTCCCCTGATCTATCGACCACGTTTTGATATCCTCGGCCGCTTCGTAACCGGCGGGTTCGTTGCCCTGTATACCGCCCACCACGACGGCCGTCGGTCCCGATTCCTGCGTATCGGTCACGTACACATCGGTTTCGTCCGGCGTATCCTCGCGGATGGTATATTTGGTCCGAATCGCAGCGGTGCTCTTGCCTTGCATCGTGAGAAAAGCGGAAGTAGTAACTGCGGCACCGGTGAAGCGTAGAAACGAACGCCGTGTTCGATTGAATACTGCCCCTGCTCTGCCATCGTTATTTTGCATCGAATCGTGGATTGTAGACAACACCACTTAATTGTATAGTGTTTAGGCATAGAAGTTATTATTTCTCTATAGGACCGAATCTATTAGCTGTATTGATAAATATTGTAGATTCCGTGGGCAGTACGGGGTCGAGACGGGACGGAATGGCAATTTCCAGTCACTTCTGCAGTGGCGGGGAGGCGACAGGGAGAGCTACCATCGAAGTCCTCGATGGTTGGTCCGAATGGAAAGAATACGTCGATTCGCGGGACGGAGACGGTCACTACTTTACACCACGTGTCCATCGCTTAACCATGCAACTCTCCGAGTATACCCACGCCCCGGGGGCACACTGTGGCTCCGCGTCGCTTCGAAACCTCTCGGACTACTACGATTGGGGCTTCGACGAATCCCTCTGCTTCGGACTCGGCGCGGGACTCGGGTTCGGCTACTACGATCGCGGTCCGGCCAGTCGCCTCATCATGGGTCGCAACGGGCAGTTGGAGACGGGGTTCTTCGAGATGCTCGGCATCGACTACGAGGAATCGAGCGGGGAATCGTGGGAGACGGCGTGGCGTTCCGTCGAGAGCGCACTCGCGGACGACGTTCCGGCGATGTTGTTCGTGGACCTCTACTACCTCGATTACTTCGGAACGGACACTCACTTCGGTCCCCACATCCTCCTCTGTGTCGGAGTCGACGGCGACGACGTGCTCCTCTCCGACAGCGAGTTCGACACGATACAGCGACTGCCCCGTTCCCACCTCCGAGACGCATGGGATTCGGATTACGGGTTCGGCCCGCTCGACAACCGATGGCTCGTCGTCACCGACCCGACGATAGAGAGCGGCCGCACGATGGCTGCACGGAAAGCGGTTCGTCGGACGGCGGAGTTCATGCTCTCGTCGGAGGAAGGCGGGTGGCAATCGCAGGGCGTCGACGGAATTCAGCGGTTCGCCGAAGACCTTCCGACGTGGACCGAATTGGACGACGCGAGTTGGTGTGCCCGCTTTGCCTATCAGAACATCGAACGGCGGGGCACCGGCGGCGGTGCGTTCCGCCGGTTGTACGCCGACTTTCTCGACCGGGTCGGGACGGATCTGGGACTCGACGTCGAGGTTTCCGAGCGGTTCCACGCCGTTGCGGACGAGTGGACCGAACTCGGAGACACGCTCAAACGGGCGAGCGAGACGGACGGAGCGGAGCAGCGGCGACTGTTCGAGGTGGCGAGCGAGCAGGCGACGACGCTCGCGGACCGCGAGAAACGTCTCTTCATCGAACTTCGAGCGGATCTGTAAGCGTCTTCGGTCCGGTGAAGGGTGGGACGTCAGACGCTGTTCGCCTTTTCTATCCGCCGGCGAGTGAGTTCGAGTCTGTCGGTGGCGATACGTTCGACCGACACCGATACCCGGTCGATACATCCCAGTTCGTCGAAAATCGAGGTGAGGGGAGAAGTGTCGGATGTGATATGTACTTATGTGCACACACACCCCTCGTCCAGAGTGTAACGGTTGGAGGGGGTGGGGGGAGAGATGGGCGGGGGGAAGGAAAGCAAAGAAAGGGAGATAAGGAATAGTAACAGGGAGCAAGGATAGCAGCAATACGGGAGAACGATACGGGAGAACAATACGGGAGAACGATACGGGAGAACAATACGGGAGAACAATACGGGAGAACAATACGGGAGAACAATACGGGAGAACAATACGGGAGAACGATACGAGACAGCAATAGGGGACAGCAATAGGGAGAGTGATAGGGGAGAGAGAATAGGAACAGAGGAGAAACAGAGGAGAAACAAAAGGGATCAGGGTTGGAACGCGAGAAGATCATCGGATACGTCGTTTCGACTGGAACGAAGTCGAAGACGAATAGCAATCCGTCTTTCTATTACTGAATTTAGCTTAATGGACTTTTCGTATTGTATTGTATTATGTATACCGGTTTATCTCATAAAATACGCGCGAAATAAAATCGCGCGGAATAAACGACAACAAATTACCATTATCACACTCTCATCGTCACGTCATCTCAGCCGTTTCCTATTCAGTACATCAGTGAATGACTCGACCGATCTATAGCTTCGATACTATCGTTCGAGATCCCTTTCTATGAACCGTTCAGCACCGTTTTGACTCCTTTTTCGTTCATTTCATCCTCACCCGTCTCTGCCCCGTCCTACTCCATCTCGCCCTACCCCACCTTACCCCAACCCCATCCCCACCCCACCCCTTCCCCCGTTACACTCTGGACGAGGGGTGTGTGTCCTCTCCCCCTCTTCCCTTTACCGCTCAAAATACGTCTCCAAATGAAACGGTCCTTCTCCACTCTTCGAAGAAACATTCCTTCAATATGCCTATTATAGATACCTTCGACATCTCCGCACGAATACCTCCCTTTCGTCGCTATTACACTCTGGACGAGGGGTGTCCGCCGTACGTCTGACGATTGTTCGCCACGCTAGCTTCATTCAGCTGTCTCTCCGTTCATCTTCCCGTGCGAGTATGAGCACTCCTTCGATCGGAAGCGTCGGAGTTCGAGGCGGGCCGTCTACTCGTCGACTCCGTCGAATCGACTGTCGCGGAGGACGGATTTGAGGACGATATCGGTATCCTGCACGAGTCGATGTTCGAGATAGCTTCCCTGCCCGCGACCACCGCCGGTCCGGGTCGATTCTACGACGCCGAGAAACGCCTGTTCTTTGAGCAGTTCGTACACTCGATGCTCGCTCAACACGTTCGCCTCTAACTCCTTGCAAATCCGTTGATACCGGCTGAAAATCTCGCTCGTCGAAAACTCCGACCCCCGATTTTCCTTCGTCAGAAGTGCGAGCGCGTAGAGGATGAACTTCACCTGCGTCGTCGACCCGCGGAGCAACTCCTCGAAACGGTCCACCTCCGCCCATTCCTGTGCATCGCGGATGTGTTCCTCGGTGACGAGTTCGTCGCCCTGTCGTTCCGCGAGTTCCCCCGCGTGACGGAGGATTTCGATCGCCTTGCGAGCGTCACCGTGTTCCTGTGCGGCGAACGCCGCCGTCAACGGAATCACGTCCCCGGTCAGGACGCCTTCCTTGAACGCGTCGCGCCGATGTTCCATGATGTCCCGTAGTTGATTCGCATCGTACGGTTGGAACACGAACTCCTCCTCGCGAAGGCTGCTTTTCACCCGCTCGTTCAATCGATCTCGATATTCGATTTTGTTGCTGATGGCGACGATTCCCAGATGACAGTCGGCTTTTCCCGACTCGCGCGCACGTGACAGTTGCATCAGCACGTCATCCGATTCGAGGCGGTCAACCTCGTCGAGGATGATGATGACAGCGTCGTAACAGCGGTCGAGAACCTCCCACAGATAGTCGTAGTACTCGCCGCTTCCGATACCGGTCCGTGGGATGGAAATCCCCGTTTCGTCGCGGTTCAGCGTTCGCGTGATGGACCGCGCGACGCGCGTGTGGGTATTGTGCTGTGCACAGTCCACGTAGACGGTTCCGACGGCGACCTTCTGCGCTCTTGCGGCCTGTCGCGCTCGCTCGGTGACGTGCCGTGTGACGAGCGACTTTCCGGTTCCGGTTTTGCCGTAAATCATGACGTTGTTCGGCGGATCGGACCTGACGATAGGTCGGAGTTCGGCCGCGACGGACTCGATTTCGGTGTCCCGACCCACGATGCGCGTGCTCTGTGGCACGTGACCGACCTTCAGCAACTCCTTTCGTTCGAACACCTGCGTCGCGGTGTCATCGTCCACGTTGAACAGGGGGTCGCTCGCCGGGTCGTCCGTGGTATCGAAATCGGAGAGACGAGGAGGCTCATCGGACATACGACAGCCAGCGTGCGCGTGGTATAAATAATTACGCCTTCCACACACACAACGTGTAGAGTGTATATCCGTAGAATTCAAAGGCAAATAGACGTAAGTCGCCAGTATAACATCCCTATCACCTCTACCCGATAAAGAGTGAAAGACGCAAGGAAACAGAAGGAAACTGACGGAGGAAACAGAAGGAAACAGACGAAAGGGAATAGACGGAGGAGAATAAATCGGTCAAGCACCTTCTCGCCGGATCTCTTTCGCACTCCTCCGTACATGACGGCGATGGTTAGCGGACACGAGGTGTTGTGAACTTGAACGGTTGGACACCCCTCGTCCAGAGTGTAACGACGGTTCGATGTGACGGTTTTGAGTGGACATTACATACGAACAATGTGTACGAAACCAACCGTTTCTGTCTCGCCGCTCTCCTTCGTTACTTTTCGACGATACGTGCGTTGGATGCATTGTTCTTGACGCTCTCGATGCCCCGCTTTGCGCCTTGCTTCGACGAATAGCCCTCGCCGCTGTCCGCGATGATGTTACGGTTCGCGACGACGAGCCGCCAGCGCCACTCTCCGGCGTTATCCTCGTACAGTTCGAATTGGGGTTCGCTCGGCATGTCTCGCCTTACGTCCGACCGGTAATTAAAAAGGGGTGTCTCATCCGCCATCCGTGAATGGCGATCATATCAAAAATATGTCCACAAACTAAAACGTACGCTGACAATACCTCTTGCTATCGCTATACCTGCCGACATAGCCCATGAGAGATGCTCTATCCGCAAAATCGACCCTTTGGCTCTTTTCACCCCTACAATCGACATACAGGGTTTCTATCCCGTGAAAACAGCACTATCGGGTTTATCTTGTGTTTTTTGACATAGGACCGAATTACAGATATCATGAAGAAACGACCACTACTTGCGATCAGTGCAGTCTTCGCTCTCACACTTCCATGGCTCGTCGTGGGGGGATTCGATCCGCTGTCCGACCCGCCGGCCCTTCTCATCGTTGGGATGACCGGTCTCGCCATCGTCGGCGCTTCGTTCATGCTCGCGTGGGGTGCCGAAACTGCCGAGAAAGACGTTCCCCGCGGCTTCGCGATAGCGATTTTGGCGATTCTGGCCGTCGCACCGGAGTACGCCGTCGACGCCTACTACGCGTGGAACGCGGGCGCGAACGGAGCGACGGCGCAGGTCTGCCAGCAACTGTCGGCAAAAGCCATCGCCAGCGGGGACCCAGGAACGCTCGCGCGGGCCTGTCACGACGCCAATCTCGCCGTCGCGAACATGACCGGTGCGAACCGAATTCTCATCGGGCTCGGCTGGTCCGGAATCGCCCTCTACACGATATACCGGGCGAAACGGTCAAAGGATTCTTCCGTCGCGCAGCGCTCCGGCTTCCTCGCCGACGCCGTCAAAATCGATCGGAACATCGCCCTCGAAATCACGTTCCTGCTCGTCGCGACGGTGTATGCGTTCTTCATTCCGCTCGGAAACGGTATCGGTATCGCGGACACGCTGTTCCTCGTCGGCCTGTACGTCCTCTACGTCGGCGTCATCATCCGCGGCGAGGTCGAAGAGGAGACCGCCCACGGCGGCGTTCCCGGCTATCTCCAGTCGTTCTCGAAGGGGTCGCGTGTCGCTATCGTCCTTGGTCTCTTCGCTTACTCCGGCTACATGATTTTCGAGGCCGTCCACCCGTTCGCCCACAGTTTGGAGACGCTCGGGACGTCGTTCGGTATCCCCGAGTTCTTCATGATTCAGTGGATCGCCCCGTTGGCCTCCGAGTCGCCCGAACTGATCGTCGTCCTCTATCTGGTGAACAAGGCACGTTCGACGGCGGGATTCAACGCGCTCATCTCCTCGAAGCTCAACCAGTGGACGCTCCTCATCGGCACCCTTGCCGTCGTCTACAGCATCGCTTCGGGAAGCATCGGAACGCTCTCGTTCGACCAGAAACAGGCCGCGGAAATCTGGATCACCGCCGCACAGAGTTTCTTCGCGCTCGGCGTCCTCGTGAACTTCGAAATCGACGTTCGCGAAGCGCTCACGCTCCTCGTCCTGTTCGTCTCGCAGGTCGTCTCGGAGTTCATCGTGCTTCAAACCGTTTCGGAACCGGCCGCTGCTTCGATCAGTCTGACGCTGCTGTACGCCTACACTGCTGTCTACGTCCTTCTCGGTGTGTGGCTGTTCGTCCGTCGCCGGGAAAACGTCCGATTCCTCGTTCGACGGACCGCGTCCTCCGTTCGCGGAGCGGTCGGTAAAAACAGTGACGAGTCGGAACACACGTATTAACGGCCGATACTCCGCGAATCGACCGATCGGCGAGACCGCGGAAAACCGCCGATCCCCCATCTTTAATCAGCGAGGGAATCCCGGCCTTTAGGCCGGGCGGGAATCGCGTAAACTACACTACACAGTCCACCGCTAATCGGCAGAACTGGATTCCATACGTTCGTCAATACAGCCTCTAACAAGGCTTGATAGGTTGATGTGATTTTCATCAATCCACTCGTCTTGGTCTTCTCGAATCGTTATCTGCTTTCGTTGCATCACGCCACACTACATCATCGTAATGTATAAGTGTGGTCATTGTGTATTTATACACATGGTAGAGACGGTGACAAAGACACTCCAAGCCACCCTTGCCTCGCCAACGCAGGGCAAAGCGGTGCGTCTTCGTCGCCTTCTCTCCACCTACCGCGAGGCATTGGACGAAGCGTTTGATTCAGGAGCAGATACGATGTCCGCCGTTAACGACATCGTGACGCCTTACGACTTGCCGTATCAAGCGAAAGATGTACTCAAGTCCTACGTCCCGAAGCTCCGCAAAACGTACAACGCTCGTGAGATTGACGACGAGCATCCGCTTCGGTTGGTTAATCGTGCCGCTAAGTTCGACCGGGATGAATCTCGACACTACGAGATTTGTTGGAACGTCCCGCAACCCGGTCGAGGAACGAATTTTTGGGTGCCACTCCGATTGAATCCGGAGCAAGAATCTCTGTGGCACGACATTCTCGAAGGTGACGCCAAATCGGGAGAACTTCGCCTTCAACAGAATCGAAGTAGTTGGGTACTACACGTCACCGTCGAATACGAGGTAGACGAACCTGACACGGACGGTGACCAAACGTACATCGGTTTCGACATCGGTGAATCCGCGTTAATTACGGGCTGTGCCCTCAAGCGCAACACACTGACGAAGCCGATGCTCGAAAGTGGCAGTCGTGCCCGACACCTCCGCAAAAAGATGTACACGACGCTGAGACGCCTTCAACAACGAGACGCGTCCGAGTGGCGGGTTGACGAGCGATTCGACCACTACCAGAACGCGCTTACAGACATCGTTGAAAAGGCCTCTCGGAACGCTGTTGAATACGCCCGACAATTCGAGAACCCGGTTATCGTCCTCGAAGACTTGTCGTGCATCCGTGAACGGTTAGATTGCGGCAAGTACATGAATCGGCGGCTTCACGCGTGGGCGTTCGCACGATTGCAGGGCCGTATCGAGGACAAAGCGACCGAAGTGGGAATACCCGTTCGGTTCGTGAATCCGGCGTACACCTCGAAGACGTGCCACGAATGTGGTCACATCGGTCGACGGGGTTCACAAGCGGAGTTCCGCTGTACAAACGACGACTGCCACGTAACGGAGTTCCAAGCAGATATTAACGCGGCGGCGAACATCGCTAGTCGCGTAGACCCGTGGGGTGAGAGCGTTCCTTGGAAACCGGAACGCGATGACACGCCACAGGACGGGAGCGGTTGTGACACCGCCACAGTCCACCGAAAGACGAGTGTGAAACCCCCACAGATGACGTTTTCGGCGTATTCGGACTGAAACCTACGGTAGCAGGCCGGAATCCCACTGTTGTGGGAAGCCCCGTCGTTTACGACGGGAAGGATGTCACTTTTGTCCGTTCGATACCCCTGAAGCAAGCAATACCACTATCTCGATTGCCGACGTTTGACCACTCGATGTACGACTCGATCCTCGTTCCGACGGATGGCAGCGGCGGTGAACAGCAGTTCGTCGAGGAAGCGATTTCGCTCGCCGAACTCACGGGTGCGACGGTCCACGTCCTTCACGTCGTGGATTCCGGACTCGCGGAGCCGCTCTCCGAATCGACTCAGTCCATGGTTCACGACGATCTGAAGACGTCCGGGGAGACGGCCGTCTCCTCGATAGAAGGGTCGGCGGAGCGTGCCGGCCTCGAAACGAAAACGGCGATCGTGAGCGGCAACCCCGCCGACGAGATAGTGAACTACGCCGAGGAGAACGACATCGACGCCATCGTGATGGGAACGCACGCGAACACGGGCGTCAGTCACCTCGTACTCGGCAGCGTAACCGAGCGCGTCATCCGGTTGACGACGGTTCCGGTGCTGGCGGTCAATCTGACTGAACACCACGGCTGAGGAATCCCGACTCCACAGGAGGCGAACGTTTTCCCCGCTTCTCACCCGTGGGTCGGCTATTTCCCCGTCGCTATCGAAGGACCGCTATGACAAACCGACGGCTCGCGACGCTGGGCGTTCTGCTCGGGATTTTCCTCGCGGCCATCGACGGGACCATCGTGAGTACGGCGATGCCGACCGTCGTACAGTCGCTGGGGGGACTGCAACTGTACGCGTGGGCCTTCGCGGCCTACATGCTGTTCGCGGCGGTTTCGATGCCGCTGTACGGACGACTCGCCGACATCTACGGCCGAAAGCGGTTGTTCTTCGTCGGCGCCGCCATCTTCGTCGCCGGGAGTGCCCTGTGCGGGGCGGCAGGGAGCATGCTCCAATTAGTCGCGTTCCGCTCGCTCCAAGGTATTGGCGCGGGCGCGATGTTCGCCATCCCGTACACCATCCTCGGCGTGGTGTACCCGCCCGAGGAGCGCGGGCGGGCCATCGGTCTCGGAAGCACCGTGTGGGGGATTTCGAGCGTCGTCGGTCCACTCCTCGGTTTCGTCATCGTCGAAACGGTCGGCTGGCGCGGCGTGTTCTACCTCAGCGTCCCGGTCGGCCTACTGGCCGTCCTCCTCGTGGCCGTCTCGCTCGACGAATCGACCGGGAGCGCCGACCGGGACATCGACTTTCTCGGCGCGGGCGTCCTCTCGCTGGCCGTCGGGACGCTCCTCGTCGGCCTCCAGTTGCTCGAAACGACGAGTTCGCTGGCACTGCCGCTCGTCGGTGCCGGTCTCGTCGGTCTCTTCCTGTTCTACGCCGTCGAACGGCGCGCGACCCAACCAATCGTTCCGCTGTCGATGTTCGACGACGCGGTGTTCATCACGACGAACGTGACCGGGTTTCTCACGAGTTTCGTGCTGTTCGCGGCGATTACGTACATCCCGCTCTACCTCCAAAGCGTTCGTGGCGGTGCCGGAAGCGCCGTGCTGGCGGTCTTTCCCATCTCCATCGGCTGGTCCGGCATGAGTTTTCTCTCCGGGAGACTGGTGAACCGCGTCGGCGAACAGCGACTCGCCACGGTCGGGACCGTTCTCCTCGTCCTGAGTTTTGGCGCGGCAACCGTCCTCTGGACTGCCGGAACGTCCCTCCCGATCATCGTCGTCAACGTGTTCGTGATGGGCGTCGGCATGGGGATGGTGACGCCGCCGCTGCTGACGGCGATTCAAAACCACTTCGGGACGGCACAGATGGGCGTCGTCACCTCCTCACAGCAGTTCTTCCGCAACCTTGGCGGAACGATGGGCGTCGCGCTCCTCGGGTTCGCCCTGAACCTCGTCATCCGGGACCGACTGACGACGATTTCCGGCGTCTCGAACCTCGGTCAACTCCAACAGCGTCTCCTCGGTTCGGCCACGCCGCCCGCCGGGTTGGCGACGATTCTGACGGACGGGTTGACGACCGTCTTCGCGCTCTCCGTCGTCGTGTCCCTCCTCGCGGTCGGATTCGCCTACTACATCCCACGTGGCCGCGGCGAGTCGTCTTCCTCGCCGACGACGGGCGATTGAGTATCAGCACGTCGATTTCCCCAGCCCTCGGCTATTTGTCCCGCCTCCGCCAACCATCGTGCATGAGTAACCGGGATTTCGAGGACTTGGTCGTCGGCGACAGGGAATCGTTCGGCAGTTACACCGTCACCGAGGAGGAGATCCTCTCCTTTGCGGAACAGTACGACCCACAGGAGTTTCACGTCGATTTGGACGCCGCCGCCGAGTCGATGTTCGGCGAACTCGTCGCCAGCGGATGGCACAGCACCGCCATCTCGATGCGAATTCTCGTGGACAACTTCTTCGAAAACAGCGGCAGTCTGGGCTCGCCCGGTGTCGAATCCGTGACGTGGCCCGCCCCGGTCAAGCCGGGCGAAACCCTCTCGCTCACGCTCGAAGTCACCGACAAACGACCGCTCGAAAGCGACCCGACTCGGGGCCTCGTTTCCTTCTCCCTCGAAATGCAAAACGAGGACGGCGAAACGAAACTCACGATGGAACCGAAGGTGTTCTTCGCGCGCCGAAACGGTGAAAGAGCGGACGAGTCGTAATCCACTCCGTCACGTGATATCTCAAACGATTTTTTGAGTCTTGGGTACATATTTGTTCACCGACGAGTAACTGAGGATATGGCACCCACCCGCCGCCGCGTTCTCGCCCTCTCCAGCGCGCTCGCCGCCGGAACGCTCCTTTCGGGCTGTCTTTCGTCCTCCGGCTCCCCGGCATCCGATGGTTCGGAGAACGACCCCGGAACACTGACCGGGACCGAGAAGTCGAATCCCGTTTCGACCGACGAGACGGCCATCGAAACGCTCGCTCGCGGAAACGCCGAGTTCGGCCTGACGCTCCTCTCCTCGCTCGCCGAGGAGTATCCGAAAGAAAACCAGTTCCTCTCCCCGCTCAGCGCTTCCGTGGTGCTGGCGATGACGTACGCCGGTGCGCGCGGCGAGACGCGGGACGGGATGGCGAACGCCCTCCGTTTTCCCTACGACGGTGAACCGCTCCACGCCGCGTTCGGCGAAACGGCCGAGCGACTCGAAACCACCGCCGAACGGGCGGACACCGAGGAAAAGCAGGGGACTCCGTTCCAGTTGACCACCGCGAACGCGATTTGGGGGCAGGAGGACTACCCGTGGCGTGAAGATTTCCTCACGACGCTTCGGACGTACTACGATGCCGGTCTGCACGTCTGTGACTTCGAGGGGCATGCCGACGACGCCACCGAAACCATCAACGCGTGGGTCGCCGACCGAACGGACGGGAAGATTTCCAACTTGCTGCCGAAAACAACCCTCGACGCACGGACGCGACTCGTTCTCACCAACGCCATCTACTTCCGGGCGACGTGGGCCAGCACGTTCCCCGAAGCGAACACGAAGCGGCGACCGTTCACCGCGCTCGACGGCACGGAATCGAAGGTGCCGATGATGGCTCAATCGGATTCGTTTCCCTACGCCGCCGTCGATGGACATCGACTGATAGCCCTCCCGTACGTCGGCGACGAAGTCGAGATGGTCGTCCTCCTTCCGCGGGAAGGAACGTTCGAGGAGTTCGCGGCCTCGCTTTCCGCCGACCGATTGGCAACCCTGCTGGGCGAGATGGAACGAACCGACGGGTCGATTTCGCTGCCGAAGTTCTCCCTCGAATCGTCGCTCGACCTCGGCGCGACGCTTTCGGACCTCGGAATGTCACGTGCGTTCTCTCCGACCGCCGACTTCAGCGGGATGGCCGACACCGAGGAGACGGGCGAGAACCTCTCCATCGACAGCGTCCTTCAGAAGTGCGTCATCGACGTGGACGAGAACGGAACGGAGGCAGCGGCCGCGACGGCCGTCGAGGTGGGCGTCACGTCGGCACCGATGAACCCGTTCGAAATAACCGTGAATCGGCCGTTTCTGTTCCTGATTCGCCACGAACCGACGGATACCGTCCTCTTTCTCGGCCGCGTGGTCGATGCGGCCGCCGGTCGTTCCGAGTGAGCATGCCCCGATTTTCACTGACATCCCTCACGTGACCCGTCTCCGTCGCACCCTCGTCACGAGTTGCTTTGCCGACTCGCTGACCGGTTCGCGCTTCTGCGGTTTCGTCCACGTGTATCGGATACGTCCGTCTTCGAGGCGTCGCTCGTCCGTTTGTCGCCATCCCCGCCGTTCGAGTATCCGTTCGACGGTCACGTAGGGAAAGTACTTCTCGATGTACTCCACGTCGGCCCCGTAGATGTTCGGTACGTACAGTCTAGAGACCAATCCTTCCTTCTTCAACCCCCACTTGAGGTGGTAGTACCAGTAGTTCAGATACGACGGTAAATCGAGCTTCGGCAGTTTCCCGCGGCGTAACGCCCCCTCCTGATTCCGCTCCGGTCCGTTCCACGATAGCGACGTGACGGCGTCGTACTCGTCCCCGCGACCCGGCGAATCGGTGAACGTCTCCAGCCACTGGTGGTCCCCGCGCTCCGTTCTCGCGGTTTCCACGACGATCCTCCGTGACATGTACGACCGTACGTCGTGCAAAACCATGATGGTTGTGTGCATATACCATCATTCATCGGCACGGACTCGTCGGAATCAGGGAGAACCGATGCGCCCGAAGACGCATCGGTATCGGAAGTCAGAGGCATTGTGACGATAGCACGGAGAGCGGCTATCCGCTCGTTTTTTTGACGGTCACACGCCGTTATCGTTCGGTACGCCGTAACACTATCGTCACGAGTGATTCATTTGGCGAATCGTGCAAATGCTTTGTGGCGGAATTTTCGTCGAAAGACGCGCTCCGAGTTCGCGGTACGCATCAGCACGAATGCCTCTCGGGAGTCGTGCAAGCGCCGCTTGAAGCCGAATGCTCCTCCCCCGATACCGCCGTCGGCTTTATTGCGTTTCGGGATCAGATGAACCCATGAACGATCATTCGGACTTGAAAGAGGAGTTCGATTTCGAGGGCGAGTTACCGCCGACGCTGGACCGTGCGGCGATAGACCGAATGCGGACCGTCGCGCGCGTCTTCGACGACTTCATGCGTATTCCGGGAACCGATTTCCGCATCGGTCTCGACCCAATCCTCGGCGCGCTTCCCGGCGTCGGCGACGTTATCAGCGCCGGTCTGTCGCTGTACCTCGTCCTCGAAGCGGCGCGCTTGGGCGTCTCGTTCACCACCCTCCTCCGGATGATCGCGAACGTGAGCATCGACGTGGTCGGCGGCTCGCTTCCCATCGTCGGCGGTATCATCGACGCGGTGTGGAAGGCCAACGTGCGAAACATCGAACTGGTGCTGGAGGACCTCGCTCACGACCCGCTCGACGACGACTTCGACGACCCCGAGGTCGTGGAAATCGAAATCGAATAGCTCGCCCTCGAACCGAAAGCCGGGATACCGTTCCAGTCCGACTGCTCGTCCGTGGGCGTCCCTGTCCACTATTCCGTTTCGAACTGATAGTTTCGGTTTCCCGATCGGAGCCGAAAGTTTCTCTACGCGGAACTGCCATGCTCTGTTCGACTGCCCACCTCCATGTTCGAGACGACCATCGGTGTCCTCCACGAATCGCCGTTCGCACTCGTTCCGCTCGCCGCCATCGTCTGGTTCGTCGTGCAGAGCGCGCGCCGGAGCAAAATACCCTCCCGACTCGCGCGGTACATCGTCGTTTTCGGTGCCATTCCGCCGTTCGGCCTCTTCCTCCTCGCGGAACTCGCCGGGAGTCGGACGGTTCGTGACCTCGCGCGTGCGCTCCTCGACGGCGAAATCGGACTGCTCGTCGATATCCTCGGCGTCATCGACACCGTGACCGCTGCGGTTCTCGTGGCGGTCCTCCGGTTCGTCGCGGGCGTCGTTCCGAGCGACTCGCTCGGCGGGTTCACGTCCGTACTCCCGTCGTGGGACCCGTTTGCGGCCGTTTCCGCCCTCGGGTTTCTCGCGACGGTGTTCGTCCTCCAGTTCGTCACGGGCATCGCCGTAATGCGGATTACGGGCCGAGAAGACGGCGTGTCCGATACGAACGAGTGGCTGACTGCCGCCGGAGTGGTTATGTTCGTCTCCGGACTGGTGTGGACACTCCTGCAATTCGACCCGAAGGGGTTCGGGCGTCTCGAACTCCAAACCGCGGTGCTGGCGTCCTCGACGGGTCTGCTGACCGGCGTCGTCGCGTCGAACCTCTCCGTGGACCTCCCTGTGAACCTCCCCACGTGGCGGTCGGAAGCGGAATCTGAACGGGCCGAAACGGTACCAGAAACCGAATCGAGACCGCACACTCGATCGACGCGCGACGTGTCGCGTTCGGATTCTCGGACACCCGATGCCGCGGGTTCGAAACGCTCTACGACCGCGGAAACGAGGACCTCGGACCCTCTCCCATCACTTCAGCGGCTACAAGAGACGGTTCGGTCGCTCCGCCGTCGATAGTTCACCGCATCGATTACTGGTTCGCCGTGTCGATCACTGCACCGTTCCCTCGTCACTCATCGCATCGGTCGACGCGGCCGTCTCCCACTCTTCGATGAGTTCGTCCGCCGTCGTTATCTCCGTGTTGTACACGTCTTTCAGGTATTCGAGCCCTTCCGCGTGCGCCTCCTCGCTGAACGCCTCGACGCAATCCTCCGGGACGAGGATGTCGTAACCGCGGAAGAACGCCCCGGCCGACGCGTGGCGAACGCACATGTTCGTGTGCAGGCCGGTCAGGATCACTCGGTCCACGCCCAGACTTCTGAGATGTTCGTCCAGCCCCGTCCCGTAGAACGCGTCGTAGGTGCGCTTTTCGAACACGTGGTCTTCCTCCTCGGGTTCGAGTTCGGGAATCACCGCCGCGCCCTCTGTCCCCCGCATGGCGTGTTCGCCCCACACGTCCAACTCGAAGTCCTCCGGTCGATGGGCGTCGTTCGCGTAGATGACCGGAACGTCGTTCTCGCGAGCCACGGTCACGAGTCGGTCGAGCGGTGAAAGGATGTTCTCCGCCCGCTCGGCGGCTATCTTCCCGGTTACGAAGTCGTTCAGCATGTCGATGACTAGCAGTGCGTCAGTCATGGTTTCCCCCGGGTGGTGGTTGGAAGCGAGCGGACAAAACGGTTCCAGTCGATATCGACCACTTACCGAATCGGATACTCCGGCGAAATCCCGACTAACCCGGCGCTCACGTCCCACAACCGCTTTCGGACGTTCCTGTCACGCGACTCCTCGGAGGATTCCGCGATTCTTCCGTCGCTGAGGTATTCGCCGGTCACGTCGGCCATCTCGGGTGATGCCGCGGCCATGATAACCGTCTCCGCGCCCTCCTCGACGCTCTTGGTGAACGGCAGGGGGAGCATCGAAAACAGACCCAAGGTGAGTCGTCCGCGAAGCGAGGCTTCGCGAGTGAACGCCGTTTCCGGAACGAAACCGGGGTTGACGGCGTTCGCGGTCACGCCGGTTCCGCGGAGCCGCTCGGCTATTTCGCGGGTGAACAGGACGTTCGCCAATTTCGACTGGGCGTACGCCTCCATGTCGTCGTACTCGTTCTCGCGGCCCAAATCGCCGAAGTCGACGGTGCCGCGTTCATGCAGTTCGGAGGTGACGGTGACGATTCGAGCGGGCGCGCTTTCGACGAGCAAATCGACCAACAGATGGGTGAGCAGGAACGGTGCGAGGTGGTTGACAGCGAACGTGGCTTCGATGCCGTCCTCGGTTTCCGTCCGCCGATGGCGAAACGTCCCCGCGTTGTTGACCAGCACGTCGAGTCTGCCGTGTCGATTCCTGAACTCCGCTGCGAGGTTGCGAACGCCTTCCTGCGAACCGAGGTCCGCTACGTACAGTTCCGCCCACCCGTCGCCGTTCCTCCTGTCGATTTCGCGCGTCACATCCCGTCCGCGTTCGCGGTTCCGACCGACGATTGCGACGGAGGCACCGCGGTCCGCGAGCGCGAGCGCGGTTTCCCGACCGATTCCGCTCGTGCCGCCGGTTATCAGGACGACGTTTCCGTCGAGGTTCGTAGTTGGAGGCATGTGATGTCCCTTCGGAATCCGTGACCGAATGCGTATCGACGCATCGAAGAATGGACACGTACTTGTCCGTCCCTGTCGTGAATAATACAGTGTTCATATCATTCTATATATTCACTATATCAAATCTAAATATGTGGCAACAATATCTTAGTATTTCCGAACCGATTACTGAATTGGTCCCACAATGCCAGACACCGATAAGCGAGAAACGCTCAAACTCCTGAGTCTCGGAACCGTCGCTCTCAGTGGCATCAGCGCCGGTGTCGTCACCGGAAACGACGAAACCGATTCGAACTCGGCCTCCGAAAAGCCACCATCGACCGAACTCTACAGTACGGGTTTGCTGACCGGGGAGAAGCAAGTCCCCCCGGTTGACAGCAAAGGACGAGGTGTCGCTGTCTTCCGTCGGACGACCGACGAGAAACTCGAATACGGCCTCCTCGCCTTCGGACTCGACGCACCGGTAACCAAGGCGCACATCCATACGGGAGAATCGGGCGAAAGCGGTCCACACATCGTCAATCTCGTCGACGGCGACGCCACGGAAGAACAGCACCTGTTCGGCGGTAGTGTGGTCGCTACTGGAACGATTTCCGACGACGACTTGGTCGGACCGTACGAAGGGTCCTCGCTCGAAGACCTCACGACGGAGATTGCCAGCGGAAAGACCTACGTCAACGTCCACTCGAAAGCGTATCCGGACGGCGAGATTCGCGACCAAATCTCCCCCGTCGAAGCGGTCGATGTCGGCTTCGAAACGAGCATCGGCGCTAATGGCGGCGAAGAAGCGAGTGCGACGCCGTCGCTCGACGTGGATATTTCCGAAACTGGGTGCCGATAACGCCGCCGAGTCCACGATATGGAAATTCCGATGTCCTCCTTCTTTTCATCAAAGTTTTACGCCGCGAATCGAAACCCCCGACGGCTCAAGAATTAACAGCCACCTCGTCGTAGGCCCTCGCAGTGATCGCCTCGATAAAGAACGTCTTCTGGAACGCGGCGGACCGACGCCTTCGCCTCCCGTGGCGGTTCGTCGTCGCCGCAATCGTGTTCGGAATCGTCTCGCTCGCGGCGGCGTTTTCGCTTCGTCCGGTGTTGGTGTCCGTCTTCGTCGGGTTCCAGTTCGCGTCGTTCGGGCGTCTCGGCACCCTGCTGTTTCAAACGTCGCTCGAACTCGTCGTCGTCGTCCTGTTCACGTACCTCGTCGGGCGGTTCATCGACCGGCGACGGTTCGCCGACTTCGGCCTTCACCTGTCGCGGTCCTGGTGGCTCGACTTCGGTTTCGGCCTCGCTCTCGGCGCGGCGCTCATGACCGCGATATTCGTGGTCGAACTCGCGCTGGGGTGGATTCGCATCACAGGCACCTTCCGGACGGTGTCGGACCTGTCGTTCGTCGTCGTCTTCTGCACGTCCGTCCTCCTCTTCGTCTTCGTCGGCATCAGCGAGGAACTGCTGGTGCGCGGCTATCTCCTCACGAACCTCGCCGAGGGGTTCCGCTGGTTCCGCTGGCTGTCCGGCGACGCGGCGGTTGCGGTCGCGACGCTCTGTTCTTCGATCCTCTTCGGCGTCGGACATGTGTTCAACCCGAACGCGACGCTCACGAGTACGTTCGTCATCGTCCTCGCCGGAATCATGCTCGCATCCGGCTATCTATTGACCGGCGAACTCGGCCTCTCCATCGGGTTACATATCTCGTGGAACCTGTTTCAGACGAGCGTCTACGGCTTTTCGGTCAGCGGGCTTCGCCTGCCCGTGACCGTCGTCGCGACTGAACAGGTCGGCCCGCGCGTGTTCACCGGCGGACCGTTCGGCCCCGAGGCGGGTCTCGTCGGCGTCGGCGCTATCGCCGTCGGAACGGCCGCCATCGCGTGGTGGGTCCGTTCCCGCGAAACGCGGCTCTCGCTGTGTTCGTCCGTGTGGATACCGGAACTCCGCTAACTACTGCTGAAGGTCGATATTTCTCGGGGTGGTGACTCAGACGCCGGGAATTCCGAGCGCCCCCGAGGCGATGATATCGAACAGCGCGAACAGATAGAGGACGATCGCGGCCGCGAACCACGCCACCAGTCCGATGACGATGGCCGTCCCCCACCCGCCGGGATACCGCCAGTTGATGACGCCGATCCACGCGATGAGCGCCAACAGCGCCCCGAGGATGGGAATCCATCCGACGAAGAAGCTGATGATGCCCCACGCGATGGCTCCGATAAGCGCCGTGATGATAGCATGGCCGTAGCTTCCCGCGTACTCAGTCGTTACCCTCGCACCGACGTAGATACCGAAACCGCCGATGAGCAGGCTGACAATGAAGACGATTAGCGTGTCTATGAACGCCATATCATCGCCCCCATCTCGTGCGTTCTCGTTCGCTTCCGGTTCGTTCCACCGTCATGTCGTATCTATCCACTGTTGTTCCCCCGACGGTCATAACGCTCTCCGACATGGTGTGTCTATCGGTTGTTCAGTCCGCTCATCCGACATACAGAGAAAAATCGAGAATCGGCTCGATTCGCCTCTAAACCCGTCTCTGTCGCCCTTGGTCTACCCCTGACCGACGAGGCGCTCTTCGTCCTCCCAGAAATCTTTCCGCAGTTGGTACTTCTGTACCTTCCCGGTTGCCGTCTCCGGGAGGTCCTCCTGTACCAGAATCTTGCGCGGAATCTTGTACCCGGCCATTTTGTCCCGGCAGAACGCTTCCACGTCGTCCTCGGAGAGTTCGACGCCCGGTTTCGGGACGACGACGGCGGTCACCAACTCGCCCCACTCGTCGCTCGGCGTGGGGATGACGGCGGCCTTGGCGATATCGGAGTGGTCGTAGAGTACGTCCTCGACTTCGATGGAGGAGACGTTCTCCCCGCCCGAGATGATGATGTCCTTCTTTCTGTCCTGAATCGAAATCATCCCGTCCTCGTCGATGGTGGCGAGGTCGCCGGTATGGAAGTAGCCCGAAATGCGGTCGTTGAACGCCTTTTCGGTCGCGTCCGGCTTGTTGAGGTAGCGGTCCATCACCTGATTGCCGCGGACGACGACTTCGCCCATCGTCTCGCCGTCTGCGGGAACGTCGGTGCCGTCGTCGTGGACGACGCGGAGGTCGGTACAGAGCGTCTCGCTGCCCTGTTTGACCTTGAGCGAGCGCCCGCGCGTGGCGAGGCGGCGCGGCGAATTTGAGGTGGTGATGATGGGTGCGGTCTCGGTCAGGCCGTAGATGTGGATGATGCGCCAGCCGATTTCGTCCTCGACGGTTTCGATGGTCGCCGTCGCGGGGGCGCTCCCGGCGGTGGCGATGCGCACTTCCCTGTCGCCGGTCGTCTCCACGTCCGGGTTGTTCTCCTTGTAGGCGATGACGCGGTTGAGGACCGTCGGCGCGCCGCACATGAACGACACGTCGTTGTCCCGAATCTTTTCGAGCGTTCGTTCCGGCGTGAACTTCCGTAGACAGACGTGTGTGCCGCCGGTGCCCGTGATGGCGTAGGTGTGGCCCCACCCGTTGCAGTGGAACATCGGGAGCGTCCAGAGGTACGTGTCGTCGTCCCGAATCTCCATGTGCTGGTTGAGGACGAGCGCATGCCAGTGTTCCGTTCGGTGGGTTCGGACGACGCCTTTCGGGTCGCCGGTCGTCCCGGACGTGTAGTTGATGCTCGCGTCGTCGTCCTCCGAGATGTCGGCGCGTTCCGGCGGGTCGGCCGACGCCTCGTCCACGAGCGACATGTAGTCCTCCCAGTCGCCGTCGATTTCGTCGGCCTTGTAGCCGATGAACGTTTCCGCCGGAATCGAGTCGCGGACGGCCTCCACCTTCCCCGCGAAGTCGTAATCCGCGATGACGACCGACGCCGCACAGTCGTTCAGGATGTACTCGTAGTTCTCGGGAACGAGGCGGTAGTTCATCGGGACGTACACCGCGCCCAGATGGTTGGTCGCGTACAGCGCTTCGAGGAAGTAGTGGGTGTTCGATGCGAGCATCGCCACGCGATCGCCCCGTTCGACGCCGTGTTCGGCGAGTACGTTCGCGAGGCTACTGACCCGCTCGTCGAACTCCGCGTAGGTGTACTCCGTGCCGTCGTCCGCGATGACGCCGACCACGTCGTCGTAGAGGTCCACGGCGCGGTCGAGGAAATCCATCGTCGTCATTTCCTTCTTCATGAACTGTCATCCACATCATTTCCCGACGACGGGGTAAAGATTTCGACTCTTGCTAGCAAGCACCACGAAAGGAGAAACCCGGTTCTCAGGTTCGAACGAACCGTCGCCCGACATTTTTCAGCAGTTGCGACCGGAATCCAACGACGCTGCTATCGGACGGAATCCAACGACGCCGCTATCGGACGGTGTAGCCACCGTCCAACACGACCGTCTCCCCGGTCATGTACGCCGATGCGTCGCTCGCGAGATACACCGCCGTCGGCCCGAGCATCTCGGGCGTGGCCATCTCGTCCTGTAGCATCTCTCCCGTCCAGATTTCGACGGCGTTCTCGGCGACTTGTGCGCCTTGGTCAGCGTTGTCCGTGGCGACGTACCCCGGAGCCAGATTGTTCACCCGGATCCCGTGCTCCGCCCACTCCGACGCGAGTTGCGTCTTGAATCCCTCTAACCCCGCCTTCGACGCGTTGTACGCCACTTGCCGCTGGGGGTAGTTCGCGATGTACGCCGACATGGAGGAGACGTTGAGGATGACGCCGCCGTCGTCCATCATCTCCTGCCCGGCGGCGCGCGAACAGAGAAACGCTCCCGTCAGGTTCGTCTCGATGACGTCGTTCCACTCGGCGAGCGTCATCGATTCGATGGCTTCGTGGACGACGATTCCGGCGTTGTTCACGAGGACGTCCACGCCGTCGAACCGCTCGACGGTCGCCTCGACCATCGCAGTCACCGCGTCCTCGTCCGTGATATCACACGCCACTCCGAGCGCCTCGGGCCCGGTTTCCGTTTCGATTTCCGTCGCCGCGGCCTCGGCCTGCGCTTGGTCACGACTCGCAACGACGACGTTCGCACCCGCTTCCGCGAGGGCCGTCGCGATGGCGCGACCGATGCCGCGGTTCCCGCCGGTTACGATTGCCACTTGCTCGTCCAGTTTGAATGCGTCGAGTACCGTCATGATACTATCTCCGGGAGGCGGTTACAAAACCGTTCTTCCCAACCTCGTGCATGCTATCGCGACGACCCGAACCGTCCCGACGGGAAACCGAACCCTTTTTGTTTTAGGTCTTCCTAAAAAATCCCGATGGCTGTCAACCCACGGCCCGTTGACGAAGCGACCCACGCTCCCACCCCGACGACGCCGGGCATCAACCTCTGTGAGACACGTCCCGAACGGTTCGTCTTCCTGGAAGACGGCAACACGGACGGATGGATTTCGACGGACCTGGTCGTCTCGTTGCGGCGGTAGCGCCACTATGGGCCGGACGACGACCACCCCACGTTTCCGACGTTAATCGAGTGGAACTGCCGCTACACTTCAGTCACCCCCCACGTTTCCGACGTTCTGACGGGCTTCGTTCGATATCTCGCTGGGAAAGTAGGTGAAGGCACACACCCCCCACGTTTCCGACGTTCTACGAAATTCTACGGGAACTACTTTTCTGGACCGATCGGTGACGAGATGAAACGTGAGGACAGAATTTCACCTCTCCGGAAGTCTGTCGTTTGGCGGGTCATATGGCGTAATTTGCCGGTCGGGGTTGGTCGGAGATCGACCGGGACCTGTCGAGTCTGATCGCTTAACGCCCCTAGAAGAAACGTCGGAAACACGGGGGGTGTGGGTGTTTTCTCTCTAGCGTTCGTTCTAGAGGAGAACGTCGGAAACGTAGGGGGAGGGGGTAGAAGAGGATCGTTTCGATGAATATCGGAGAACATCGGAAAAGAGGGGACCAACTCGACTCAAACGTCGGAAAGAAGGATGATTCTATGTGAACGGGGGAATACCGAAATGGACAGAAAGAACGCTTGGAACCGGTAAATACATCGGAATAATGGGGAGGACGAAGATACGAACGTCGGAAATACAGTCGTAGTCCATCGACTATAAAATCCGTCACTAAATGGCTACAGTTTCGGTTATCGTTGGTATTAACATCGGAAACGAGGTCGTGTCACGCCCTATGGATTTATGTACGTCGTTACAGTTAGTTGCTGTATGGATTTGCCCCGCGTGAACGAGCCTCGTCGCTCCCGGCTTCGGGCGGACGGAGGCGATGAGGGGTTCGATGTCGCTCGCGAGATTTTCGAGCAGGAGGATACCATCTTCGCAAACGAGAGTTTGCTCGAAATCGACCACGTTCCGAGTGCCGACCGTATCGTCGGGCGAGACGACGAAATCCGTATGCTAGCGGAGGAGCTTCGAAGTGCCGTCAACGGCCACTCGCCCGAAAACGTGATCATTTACGGGAAAACCGGAACGGGGAAATCACTCGTCTCACGGCACGTCACGTCTCGTGCAAAGGAGTTAGCCAAGGATGGCGTCAGCATCGGTACGGCATATGTCGATTGCTCGACGCACAGCACCGAGACGCAGGCTGTATCGACGCTTGCCCGTCATTATAACGAACCGAATGTGACGCAACTTCGCGTTCCTGAAACCGGTCTCTCCACTGCGGCCTACTACGAACGCCTTTGGACCGTCTTGGACCTCCAATACGACGTCGTCATCATCATCCTCGATGAAGCTGATCTGATGACGGACGATAGCATACTGATGAAACTGTCTCGGGCCGGTGAATCCGGCAGCACGTCCTGCCGCATCGGGGTTATCGCGATCAGCAACAAGATCGAATGGGCCGATGATCTGAACGAACGGGTGAAGTCGAGTCTTCAGCCGAAGGAGATGGCGTTTCAACCGTACGATGCCACCCAGTTGGAACGGATAATGGAAAACCGGACGGACGCGTTCCAATCCGGCGTGTTGACGAGCGACGTCATCCCCCTCTGTGCTGCCTTTGCAGCACAGGACTTCGGCGATGCACGGAAAGCGATCGACATCCTTCGTCATTCGGGCAACTTGGCGTACAAGCAGGATGCAGAGCAGGTGACCGAGACCCACGTCCGCGAAGCGCGTACCGAAGCGGAAAAGGACCGCTTCAAGGAACTCATCGAGGGGGTTCCACAACAGGCAAAAGCGGTGTTGTTGGCGCTCTCGATTCTCACCAACAACTCGGCACAGGAGGAGTTCGCCACGCAACTCGTCTATCGCCAGTATTCGAACATCTGCAAGACTATCGAATTGGACACGCTCTCCGAGCGGCGGTTTCGTGATATACTGAAAGAACAGGCGTTTCTCGGTCTCATCGATATCCAAAAGGAAAATCGCGGTCGTTCGGGCGGCATCAATCTACTCAATCGGCTCGTCGAGGACTCCGAAATCGTGTATGAAATCCTCATCGACGATAACAGATTCACGGAACTGGATGACAATCTCGACCAACGCCGCGTCCAAGACTGGTAGCTCGCCTCGAAATCGATTACCGAGATACTCGGCTTGTTCTGCCTTGGGTTTAAAATCGTAGAATTCGCCTAGTGCGTCGCGGATTCGAGGACGAGGGTGTCGTCTTCGAGGTAGTGGTCGATGGTGTGTGCGTGTTCTTCGATGTCTTCGAGTTGTTCCCGAAGCATCTCCTCGGTCGCGTAGTCACCGAGTCCGTTCGCGAGTTCGATGTGTTCGCGGTAGCTCTCGATGATGTCGCCGTACATGCCCAAGTCGTGCCGGAACGAGGTCCGAATGTCGTAGACGTCCTCGTCCTCGGGTTCGACCGTCGAAGCCGCCGAGAGCGCCGTCATGCTCGCGTGGGGAACGCCGCCGAGCGCCTGAATGCGCTCCGCGATTTCGTCCGCCGCCTCCTCGACTTCCTCGTAGGCTTCCTGCAGGAAGAGGTGAATCTGGAGGTGTTCCGCACCTTCGACGTTCCAGTGGTGTTTGTGTAACTGGTGGTAGAGAACGTATGCGTCCGCGAGATCCGTATTCAGCGCGTCGATTACTTGTTCTGCCTTGTCGACGTCGAGGCGAAGCGGGTTCTCCTCGACCGTACCGGCTTCCTGCCGAACTTCCTCCTGAATGCTCATTGCAACTAATACTGCGTGCGCCAGACACATATACCTTTCCAAAGTCAAAAGTATTTTTTCGGATGGCCTAAGATTTTTTGGATAGCCTAAACTTATTCGAACGGCTGTGGGTTGCTATCCTCCGATTTCTAGCTCCTGAGAAATACCGAATTCGGACGTCCTACTGCCTGAATCGCCGCTCCACACGAACGAACGCGACCGCGAAAGCCGCCGGTGCGATGGAATCACGACCGTTCGTATATCGAACAAAACACTTTTGGAGTTTTAGGCGAGCCTAAAAGCATGGACGCTGACGTTATCCACGACGGTCGGTTCGTTTCTCGATGGCACTCTCCGACCGTCGTCATCGCCGACTCGGACGCGGAACGATTCGACCGACTGCACGCGACTATCGCCGGTAGGTTCTTCTGAACCGCCGCGACGGAACACGACCGATTCACCCATGGTAGGAAACACCCTTCACGACATCCGCCGACACGTCGAATCGCTCGCAGTCGAGGACGGCACGTACTACGTCGTCTGCGGCCGAACCGGAACGAACCCGGTACCTATCGCGGGAAAGCGGTTCGAGAGCAGGGATACCGCACAGGTTGCGCTTCGGTCCGCCGAGCAGTACCGAGCAGCACTCCGGCGTTACGACCCCCACCTGCCGTACCACGATCTCATCGTCTGTGAACTTCCGACGTACCTCGACGCGTCGAGGTACGTCTCCCGACCCTTCCAGCGACCCGAGCGGTCAATCGGGGGTGGTGCAGTTACCGACAATCAACCCCTCATCGACTTCTGTCACGACGTCACCGGCGCGCTCTTCGAGACGCTCGCGATGGAAGGCTACGAGACCGTCGAACGGGCGGTGATGGACGTCTATCTCGACGCCGCCGAGTCCATTACCGACCGCGACGAGTTCTGTCTCGTCCTGCTCGAAAGCATGGTCGAGGAGCTGACCGACCGGCTTTCCGAGGACGAACAGGGTCGCGTGCTGTCGGCGGCGGCGGACGGATTGCCGCCGACCGTCGACGACGGGGCGACGATGGAGACCGTGTTCGAATATCTCGTTTCGGTGTCCATCGTCTCCGACTACAGACTCACCGCCGTGGACAGCGCGACATCCTCACGCGACTGGCTCGTCCGACTCACCGAGTACGCGTTGAACGGGGACGACCGGTATCTCCCGACGCTTCCGCTCGCCATCGAACTCCGCCGCGTTCACTCCGGTTCGGTGTCGATAGAGTGGGCGCGTTCGGTCGATGCCAACGACTGGGAGTTGCGGATATCGGTACGAACTCCGTCGGACTCCGGTTCCGCCGGACTCCTTCGGACGGTGGTGCGGGACGCCTGACCCCCGTGGAACGGTCGAATCGACGGAGCGACGGTCGAAACCGACCCAAACCGCTCTCAGTCGTCACTGGGGACGGAGATGGGACGCTGGCTGCCTTCGTTACCGAGCAACGTGAACGAAGCGAGAACTCCCGTCAGAACCACCAACAGCACACAACCCAGATACTCCGTGGTGTAGCTGAACCGAACCGCGAAGGGGAGCGCCACGAGCGGGCCGACCGTCGAACCGAAGTCGCCGAAGACGTTGTACACCCCGCCGAGTTTTCCCACGTCGTCCTCGGGGCTGATGTCGCCGAGATACGCGAGGAGGGGGATGTTCACGGCCTCGACGCCGATGCCGATGACGGCCACGCCGACGAACGTTCCGAGGAGGGACGGAACGAGTGCGAGCAGACCGAACCCGACGGCGAGAAAGCCGAGCGACGGAATCGAGACGAACGCGCGGTTGGAAACGCGGTCGGACGCCGGCCCGGCTACCAGCGTGGTTCCGCTGGAAAACAGCACGCTGACGGCCATCACGACGCCGCTGATTCCCGTCGCGTCGAGAAAGCCGATGCGGATGCCGACGACGGCGGCGTACTCGACGACCGTCGAGAGGAGGACCCCTGCGAAGAGGAATCGGACGACGAAGTTCACCACGCCCACGGAGAGGACGCGAACGTCGGCGGCCACGATACCCGGAATCTCGCGGAGTCCGGTGTCGTTCTCGACGGTCGGGTTCAAATCCGGAAGGACGAAAAACGCCACGAGCGCGGCGAACAACCCGGCAACTCCTGCCACGAGGAACGCCGGAGTGAACCCGTACAGGTTCGCGACGAGTCCGCCGACGACCAATCCGGCCGGGAAGCCGAGGCTCTGGCCGCCGCGAAGGTACCCCGTCCATTTTCCGCGGTTCTCCCGCGTCGTCACCTTCGTCACCGTGCTGAACGCGCCGACGAACACGAACGCGGACCCGATGCCCCACAGCACGCGCGACCCGGCGAACGTCGTGGCACTCGCGGCGGTCGCCGTCATAGGGAGGACTCCGGCGACTCCGTTCGTCCACGAGTCCGTCAGTCCGAGGACGTAGCCGAACGGTGCCAGACCCTGAAGCGTGAAGCCGACGAGCATGGGTCGCCGGGTTCCGAACCGGTCCAATACCGTCCCGGCGGGGGTGTTCAACAGCATTCGGGTGAAGCGATTGATTGCGAGGATGATACCGACGGTCAGCGCCGAAAAACCGAGGAGGCTACCGAGGCGCGGGAGCGTCGGAAAGGCGACACCGCCGCCGACGCCGCCGAAGAAGACGCCCGCGATGAGGCTGAGCACGACCGTTCGGGTGTCGTGGTCGTTGCTCACTCCGTACCCACCGTCGTTCCGATTTCCGTCGTGTTCGAACAGCGCGAAAACGAATCTCCGTTCATGGCTAGAGACAATCCGTTCGGAGGGATAAACGGACGGTTTACGGCAGTTTCGGTGACGGTACTTGTCGGTCTTCCCGTCTCCCCACTGTCGTCCGTCCGTCGTCATTCCATCGCCCTCCCGTCGGTTTTCCGACCAAGCTACCGGCGCGAAACGACGACTATCGGCCGAGAATCGGGTCCTTCAGCGCGACGACTTCGTCCATGACCGCCTCTATGTTCTCATCACTCACGCCGTTCGACCGAAGTGCTGTTTCGAGATGCGCGCCGACCGCTTCGAAGTCGGCTTCGTCGATGTCGAGGTGGGCGTGTGCCTCGCGCATGTCCGCACCCGAGTACTCCACCGGCCCGCCCGCGACCGAACTGATGAACTGAATTTGGTGAGCGCGCAGTTCGTCCATGTCCATCCCGTCGAAATACGGAATCAGTTGCTCGTCGGATAACACTCGATCGTAGAAATCCTCGACGACGGCTTCGACTGCGCTCCGGCCACCGATTTCGCGATAGATTGTTTGTGACATCGTCACCGCTAGCATCGGTGCGGATTCCGAAGACGCCTTTCACTACCATACACGGGTTTATATGAACTACCCCACCCTACGCACTTTGTGCGTTGCAGAGGGGGCTTCCTGTTTCGATGACGCGCTTTGCAGACACGACGGTGTCCGTAGGGAGCGCAGTCTCCACAGGCATTGAATCGGAGTGAACCACTCCTACCTTCTTTAGACCGCGGGCAAGGATATTCCATGCCGCATTCGCGTCTCTATCCGCTTCAAATTCACACGATGGGCACGAATGTTCACGCACCCACAGCGGTTTATCCGTCTTCACGCCGCAAGACGCACATTCTTTCGTTGTGTTTCGTGGGTCTACAGCAACGTAGTGCGTTCCTTCGCGTTCACACTTGTAGTTGAGCATCCGCAGAAACGTACCCCATGCGGCGGCCGCTCGATTGCGCGAGTTCGAATCGAACTGCATCATTCCGGCGATGTTCAGGTCTTCGACGGCTACAAGATCATACTCTCGGGCGTAATAGTTTGACAACTTGTGCAAGAAATCTCGACGCTTCCGACGGATATTGACGTGACACTTTGCCACCTGCCGTCGTTGTTTCTCGTAGTTGTTCGATCCGTGTTGCTTCCGAGAGAGCTTCCGTTGTTCACGTTCCAATCGCTCACGTTCGTCCCGAAGGTCAAGCGATTCGACAGCGTGACCATCGGTGTCGTGGGCGTACTTGACTATGCCGACATCAATACCAACACACTTCTCGGGAATGTCCGGTTTCTCGGGCGTTTCTTCACCAATATCAACCGCGAACGTGGCAAACCAATTGCCGGTCGGTTCTTGCTTGACTGTGATCTGTTTGATGGTCGCGTTCTCGGGAATATCTCGGTGGAGATGAATCGGTATCTCACCGAGTTTGCTCAACCATAATGTTGGCCGACCGCTCGTATTCTTGAGCTTGAAGCCGGTTTGATTGTATGTGAGCGAACGATAGTCCCGAGGTCGCTTCCACTTGAGCATCCCGACAGCGCGTCCGTTCTCTTTCTGCGCTTTCAGCGTCGAAAGGTTGTCGTAGACGCGTTTGACGACCATCTGTAACACCTTCGAGTGAACGTCCCGGAGGTCATCCCACCACGATTTGAGGCCGGGGAGTTGCCCCTGTAGCTTGTATCGGGCGGGAATGTCGTCGGATTCGTTGAGTTTGAACAAGCAATGGTTGTACAGTTGCCTACAAATATCGACATGACGCAAAAGCTCTTGGCAGATGCCGTTTGGTGGTTCGAGTCGATATTTGTAATTGTACTGCATGGACTATTCGTCGGAATCGGGGTGAGAGACACGAACGACTTTCACGTCGGCTCCACGCCAACGTGTAGGAATGATGACGTGGGCGCTGTTTCCGGACGGTTTGGCGGTACCGTCCAGGACTTCATGTTCCTCAATTTCAAACCGATCCATTACTATTGTATAGACTATAGATAAACATTAAGATACCGGTAGGTCTGTAGAACTGCTGAAGTACAGTGTAAGATAGACGATAACAGCGTCGACGAGACTCGAGGGACTCGTTTGCGTACAGAGCGTCACTCTTGTGAATTCTGTACCCCTTCCCTACTCGTTCGCGTTGCTCTTTGAAAAGGGGACTTAGTTCCTTTATTCAGTTAACAGAATGCGCATTCGAACCGAGTTGGTTGTGAACACGGCACGCCGTCCCGTTTCACGCCGACAGCAATTGGTCGAGGAGTTTCGTCTGAGCGACCGAGAGGTGTTCCAGGAACGTCGGTGCGGCGATTCCGATTTTGCTCGCGACTTCCTCTGCGGTCGCCCCCTTCGGCGATTCGAAGTATCCCATCTCGTGGGCCGTTTCGAGCGCTTCGTACTGTCGGTCGGTGAACGCCGCGCGGTCCACCGACAGCAACGACGGTTCGGTGGTATCTCCGGACTGCGTCAGGCGATTCACCGAGACGCTCCCACAACACGAACGCAGGTCGGCGACGACTCCGCGAAGCGTTTCGCGGTCCGGAGCGATGAACGACACGAGGAGGCGTCCTGACTCCGCCCGGAGGGTGCGCACGGGACACCCGTGATTCGGCAGGCGCTGACACGGACACTCGTCGTCGTGGCTGTACCGATACACGGATTTCGTGTCGTCGGCGAACACCTCCGTCGCTCCGTCCGGTTCGGTACCGAGGCTATCTGCATCGTCCACAGTTAGTTCACCCACGACTTCGGTCGCGGTCCGGGTGGCGTGTCGGTCCACGGTCAAGGACTCGATTTCCGCCCCCTCGCTGATGGCTGCGGCGGGACACCCGTCCGCTTCGCTCACCGCGAGTTGGACGTGAATTCCGGAGACCATACGTAGACGAATCCACCGCGAACCTAAAAGCGAATCAGTTCATCGCTCTCCGGACCGACGACCCCTCGTCCGAAATATCATCACGCCGTCGTTTTCGTACGCGAGGCGATATTCCTCCGATTCGACGAGCGTTCGCCGCATCGCCGCCGACTGGACGCGGTCATCGCGGCGTATCGTGTATCTACCCTTGGGAACGTAGACGTAGTCCGGTCGGACGTTCTCGGTAGCCAGCTTCCGCGAGAGACAGGTAGCGTTTCCGCAGGCCGAGATGGTGTCGTACAGTTCCTTCTGGCGTTCGAATCGCTCTTTCCCCCGCCACTCGACGCCCCACGGACTGACGAGACTTGTTCTGTGGGTGAACGCCGGAAACCACTCGGCAGCGTCGCCCAGCACGACGAACCGCGCCGAACGCGGGGTGTTTCTCGTCACCCACTCCATCGCCCGCTCGTCGTCTTCGTTCATGTACGGTGCCGGGAGCGCCCCGCCCTTCTTGACCGCCGGACCCGCATCACCTGTCGTGACCGCCCCGCTCCCGACGGCCGCGATGCCGAAACAGACGAGCAACAGCAGCGGGAGCAGGTGACGGCGAGACGGCGTGCCGACCGCCGTCCTCGCTTTCTCTTGCACCATCGGAACGCCGACATCTACGACGAGAACCGCGGCAGCCATCGCTCCGGGGACGAAGAGGAACCGGTTCTGCCGCAGCAGGTAGCCGGTCGTTACCAACCAGACGGGGAGGAAAAAGCGCCGTCGGTAACACAGCCACACCGTTCCGCCGAACGCGAGGACGTAGAACGGCCAGTCGACGCTCGGAAACAGCGGATAGACGAACGAGCCGAGGAGTCGCGGAATCCCCCCTAAAAGCCCGGCGTGCGTTCCGGCCGCGGCGGTGAATGTCCCCGGACCGTGAACCGAAGCGACGTGAACCCACCACGGCGACGCGAGCGCGATTCCGCCGACTGCGACGGCGACACCGGACACCAACCCGCGACGCGACCGGTCGAAGGAGAGGAACAGAAGCAGATAGCTCACCCCGAAGAACGTCGTGTACACCGGGTGGGTGAGCACCGTGAGGCCGAACAGCACCATCGACGGGAGGAACCATCGCTTTGCTCCGTCCTTGTACATCCGAACGCCCGCGTACAGCCCTGTTAGCGTGAAGAGGAACCCCACCGAACGGAGGATACCGCCGGCGGCGAGGTGCCACTTGAGGGCGACGGGCGTCGTCGCGAGAAGGACCGCCGCGATACCGGCGCTCGACTTCGAATCGAGGAGCTCCCGCGCGAGGTAGTAGTACGGAACGAGATACGCGACCGTCAGCAGTCCTGGCACGTACCGGGCGAGCGTGATGCGGTCGAGTCCCGTCGTATCTCGGACCACGGCGATGAGGTACGGGACGAGCGGCGGATACGCGAACGGGACGCCATTGGCGGTGTACCCGGAAATCGTGTGGGGCATTCGAGAGCCGTGGGCGCGAATCTGGTCCCCCATCGCGAAGTACAGTCCCGCGCCGTGTGCGGGATAGCGGTAGAGGAGGAGATAGGAGACGAACACGGCCGTGCCGACTCCCAGCGCGACACCCAGCCACAACCGGTCCGACCGAACGGGAGTGTCGTCGCCGGGAGGTCCGGCATCCGTGCTGCGTGAGGGACTCATTCGAGGGCTCTACGCGAGTGGAGACAGCGGCATACAATAACGCTGCTGACCGATTGTGTGAGGAATTGACTCACAATCGCTGTCCGCTTGCTACACTCCTTCTTTCGTCGTTCTTCTACGCCCGTTCACCCAAAAACCGCTCCGCGGTCCGGCGGAAGACGTCCTCGTACGTGTCCGCGGGTAACTCACGCTCCATCAGTCCCTGCCGCTCCTCCTCGTACGGGTATGGCACGTTCGGGAAGTCCGTGCCGAACATGACCGACTCGGCGAGTTCGACCAACGCCTCGTCGGGAATCTCGTCGGCGTCGAACCCCAATACGTCCGCGGAGCGCGGCGAGAGCGCCATCGTCGTGTCCAGAAATACCGACTCGTGGTCCCGCGCGAAGTCCATGAACGTCTCCGCCTCGAACGTTCCCATGTGGGCCGCACAGGCGCGCACCTCGGGGTATGATTCGACGAACTCCTCGAACTGGTCCGCCCCCACGTGCTGACTCGACTCGAACATCGGCGCGGTCCCGGCGTGAAACACGATGGGCCGGTCGTACTCGGCGGCCAACTCGAACGCCGGGTCGAGGCGCGGGTCCGCCGGGCCGCACTCCTGTACCGGACACTGGAACTTCAGCCCTCGCGCACCCGCCTCGAATGCTCCTCTTACGACGCGTTCGACGTCGTCGTCGCCGTGTACCGTGGCGAACGGAATCGCCATCTCCGACGCTTCCGCTTCCGCCAGCACCCAGTCGTTCAACTCCGCCGCCATGTCCGGTTTATGTGCGTAGGGAAGCGCGACGTATCGTTCGATTCCCGCCGCACGCAGGTGCGCTTCCATCGCCTCGCGCTCCGTCGGATGGTCGAACGTCCACCCCGCCTCCTGCGAGAGGGACTCCCGAATCGCCGCCATCAATCGCGGCGGCATGAGGTGAACGTGTGCGTCGATGGTTCCCGAAACGGCCATACACCACGATTGGGGGCGAATCGTTTGAAGGATTGGGTCCGTCACATGTTTCCTCCCGCCGACCCGCGACCCCGAACGATTTATCGCTTCCCCGCTTTCTCCCCGTATGCGACTCGATGACGTGCGCGTTCTCGACTGTTCCAGACTCCTGCCCGGACCGTACGCGACCCAACTCCTCGCAGACCTCGGCGCGACGGTGGTCAAAGTCGAGGAACCGGGACGCGGCGACTACGCCCGGTCGATGGAACCTATCAGCGAGAGCGGGTTCGGGGAGATTTTCGAGGCGGTCAACCGAGGCAAGCGGAGCGTCTCCCTCGACCTCTCGGACGACGCCGGACGGGAGGCGTTCTACGGATTGGTCGAGACGGCGGACGTCGTCTTCGAGACGTTCCGGCCCGGCGTTACGGAGCGGTTGGGTATCGACTACGAGACGCTCTCCGAGTACAACGAGGACCTCGTCTACGTCTCGCTCTCGGGCTACGGGCAGACGGGACCGAACGCGAAGCGGGCGGGTCACGACTTGAACTACGCGGGACTCACCGGTCTGCTCGACATGACGCGCCCGGACGAGGGCTCGAAACCGACGATTCCGGGCTACCCGATGGTCGACATGGCGAGCGGCCTGTTCGCCGCGTTCGGTATCGTGAGCGCGCTCCTCTCTCGGGAACGCGGAACCGGCGGGACGTACCTCGACGTCGCGATGACCGACGTGATGCTGTCGTTCGCACAGGTGTTCGCCAGCGGTGCGTTCGCCGGAACGACGCCGCGACCGGGACGAACGATGTTGACCGGCCAGTTCCCCTGCTACGACGTCTATCGCACCGCCGACGACCGCTATCTCACGGTCGCCGCGCTCGAACCGAAGTTCTGGGAGGCGCTCTGTTCGGCCATCGATCACCCCGAATTGGTGGACCGGCACCTGAGCGACGACCCGGCGGTTCGGACGACCGTGCGGGACACACTCCGCGGGGTGTTCGAGGAAAAATCGATGGCGGAATGGCTCGACGAACTGGAGGGCGTGGACACGGCCGTCGGCGGCGTCTACACGGTCTCCGAAGCGTTCGACCACGAACAGGCGAGGGCACGTGGAATGGTCGTCGAATCGAACGACGGCGGGACGGGTTCCGTCCCGCCTCGAATCGGTTTTCCCGCCGTCGACCACGGCGAGCGGTCGGTTCCGACGCGGTTGCCGGAACACGGGGAACATACGCACGAGGTCCTCCGTAATGCGGGCCTCTCCACCGACGAAATCGAACGATAGAGCCAATCTCCGTGACCGGACCCTCCCTCGTCCGATGGAAGTCGGTCGGCAGAATCGACGAGAGACGCGGCCCTGAACGTCGTCGCCTCCCGATATCGACGGTCGTTTTTGACGGAGAAAATAATATATAGATATGAGTTGAGTTTAATTCATGACTGGAACGGTGACGATTAGTGTCGAATTGGAGCTGGGTTGGGGGATGCACGATAAGGGGGAGTTCTCCCACCTGTCGAACGACAGGTCCGCCGAGGATACCGCGCTCTCCCGACTACTCGACGTCTGCGATTCGAAGGACGTGCCGATAACGTTCGACGTCGTCGGCCACCTCTTTCACGAGACGTGTGACGGGACTCACGACGGCCCGTACGACGAACTCTGGTGGTCCAACGACCCCGGGAAATCCGTCTCGGAGGATCCCCTGTTCTACGCACCGGACATGCTAGAATCTATCCGCTCGCGACGGACTCCCCACGAAATCTGTACCCACACGTACTCTCACATCCTTGGTCGGGAGGCATCCGACGAGTTGCTTCACCACGAACTCGACGCCGTCGACTCCCTCCACGAGGAGTGGGACCTGCCCGCTTCCACGTCCATCGTCATGCCGCGCCATCAAGATGTCGACTATTCGGTACTGTCCGATCACGGTATCGACGTGATCCGGCGGCCGATCGCCGACTACGGGCGAACGGATTCGAATCCGGCGTCGAAGTTCTGGTGGCTACTGACGAGGGACCATCCGGAGTGTACGCTCGAAGTCACCGAGGGCGTGGTGGAAACGACCTGTACCCCGCACCCCTCGTTAGCCAGCACGACTCTCCCGACCGGACGGCGACCCCCCGCTCCGTTCTTCCGACCACTCCCGAATCGACTTCGGGAGTATCTCCATCGCAAGTACCTGCTCGACGCACTTCGGACGGCGGCGGACGGAAACCACGTTCATCTGTGGACGCATCTCTACAACATCGCCAACCCACACCAGTTCCGAGCCATCGAACCGGTCTTCGGGAGACTCGCCGAACTTCGGAACCGAGGCGAGGTGGAGATCCGACGGATGTGCGACCTGCCGGAGGTCGTGGCGTGAGCGTCGAACTCGCGATACTGCTCGACGACGAGTCGTTTCAGGAGTGGCAACGGCGTGCCGTAACACGCCTCCTCGAGGACTCCGACCTCGACGTAAGCGTCTCGTTAGTCGTCGTGAACGAGCACTCCGAATCCCCGTCGATGTCGGAGCGGGTTCGAACCTTCGTTCGCGATCTGTCGCTCTGGCACTGCGTCGTCGCGTCGCGTCTCATCGACAGAACTGTTTCCGGCCCCCCGTACTACGAGCGGCGCACCTCGCTCGAAGACGCCATCGACCTCTCGGACGTGACCGTCCGTCGGTGTCATCCGAATCCCGCCCCCGACTTCGGAAACGAACTCCCCGACGACGTCGTCGAGCGTCTCTCGGACGTGGACATCGCCGTCCGGTTCGGATTCGGGATACTGAAGGGCGATGCGCTCACCGCTCCCACTCACGGCGTCCTCAGCTACCATCACGGCGACGTGACGCGGTATCGAGGGCGACCGGCCGGGTTCTACGAGTTCGTCGACGGACGACCGTCGGCCGGGATAACCGTCCAGAAACTGACGGAGCAACTCGACGCCGGAACCGTCGCCGCCACCGCTCACCGCGATATTTCGGACGCGCAGTCGTTGCGGGAGGTCCAAGAGGAACTGTTCGTCGCTTCGCCGCCGCTGCTCGCCGAGGCGGTCGAACGACTCGTAAACGATGACCTGCCGGAACAACCGGCGTCCCTCGGTCCGGTTTACACGACACCCGATGCTCGGTCGGTTCTCGCGTACTGCCGTCTGCGGCTAGAGAACTCCGTTTAGCCGTTTTTTGTCCTCGATTCTACGCGGGGACTCCGGAGGGAACGCCAATCGGAATTGGGCGATGGTATATCTTGGCTCCTCGAAAGCGGTACGGTAGTGACACGAGCTACCAACGCCGGGGCGGGATGACGCCGTTCGTCCCGCACGACCGATCGCCGGTGGTGTGGAGAAATCCACTATCTTTTCCGGTAACGCCCTCCAAGTCACCGTATGCGATATCTAACGGTTCTCATCGAACCGAACGGCGGCAGTGCATTCCACCCGCTCGGGGGGCGGTTGACGGATGACCCGTCTATCGAGCGGAGAGCGATTCATCATATCGAACTCCTCGACGATGATACCGTGCTGTCGTTCGCCGAGGCGAGCGGCAGTCAGGAACGATATAAGCGGATTATGGAGTCTTCCCCCCACGTCGATGAGTATCTCGTCTCCGGCGATGATCGTTGGATGGCTGTGAGTCGATTCGACCCGACGGACGGGTCTCGTCGGGCGCTGGAACTACAACGGGACTCACGTCTGGTGATCGATACGCCGATTTTCTTCACGTCCACCGATTCTCTCACGGTAACGTGCTTAGGGGACGACGCAACGTTCGAACAGCTGTTCGAAGATGTCGACGACGTAGAATCCATCTCCATCGAGATTCTCGAAATGGGTGAGTACGAACCCGACGAATCCTCGTTCAGCAGGATGTTCACGTCTCGGCAAGAGGAGGTGTTGGAGGTGGCAGTCGAACTGGGATACTATGCCGTCCCCCGCCGAGCGACGCTTCAGGAGGTCGCCGATATCGTCGGTATCGCCCCGACGACGGCGAGTGAGCACCTTCGGAAAGTCGAGGAACGGGTTTTCAGCGAAATCGTTCGGTGATTTGTTTCGGACCTCCAAAACACGCGTGGCGTACTGCTTCGCCGTGATATTCGGTCTTTCGTACGCGACACGGGTTCGTTTCGATCTATTTCGGGTGCGCGATTCGGTGCGAGCCGAGGTGTTTAAAAGTAACCCTCTGGCTGCGGCAGTAACCATATTCGACTCCGTCGTCAATATTCATTCGAACTTACAGTTCCGCTTTCGTGGCACAACTCCCGTCCGGTCGTCGTTCCGAGCCAATACCGATGATGTACACGAAGACAAATCCGACCACCGATGCATCGTTACTCGCCGGTCACGGCGTTGAATCCACTTATCGCGAGGTCAACGGCATCCAACTACATGTCGTGGCCGCGGGCGACCCCGGCGCCCCATTGGTCGTTTTACTGCACGGGCATCCCGACTTCTGGTACGGCTGGCGCTCCCAGTTGATTTCGCTCGCCGAAGCCGGTTTCCGTGTGGTCGTCCCCGACCAGCGGGGCTGCAATCTGAGCGAGGCTCCCGACGGAATCGATGCCTATCGGCAATCGGAGCTATCGGCCGACGTTCGCGAACTGATTCACAGCGAAGGCCGGGAATCGGCCCACGTCGTCGGACACGACTTCGGCGGGTTCGTCGCTTGGAACTTAGCACTCCGAGAGCCATCGATGGTCGACCGTCTCGGGATATTAAACGTCCCACATCCGACGGTATATCGAAACACCTTGCGAGCTAGTCCCCAACAGATCGTCCGGAGCTGGTACGTGTGGTTTTATCAGTTGCCGAAGCTACCCGAATGGGCGCTGAGTCGGAACGATATGGAGAACATGGTCGACTCCCTCGAAATAACGTCGAATCCCGATACGTTCGACGAAGAAACTATCGATCGATATCTGGCGGCGTGGCGCCACACCGGCGTCGGTCCACGGGTAAACTGGTATCGTGGGTTCCGCCGCTCGGAACGCCCGTCACGCGACACCGTTACTCAGCCGACGCTGATCTGTTGGGGGGAAGACGACATCGCGCTCCTCCCCTCGATGGCCGAAAAAAGCGTCGAACACTGTGAGAACGGTCGATTACGGATGTTCCCTGGCGCTTCCCATTGGGTGCAGCACGACGAGCGCGAGGAAGTAACCGAAGCGCTGCTCCGTCACCTCTCTTGACGTTCCCTCCACTGTAACGAGCATTTTCGACCGTGTTGGTAACAATCCGGGAGAATTGGACCACGCTCCGAAACGTGCGGAGTCTCCCCTTCGAACTGTGACTACCACATCTCCGGGCCGAAGATATAGCGACGTACGGTTGATTTACTCCGTTTCCGGCCGAAACCGTTCGTGGTACGCCACGGCGTCGTGTCCCTTGTCTCCCTGAAACGGCTTGATGTGACCGCCGACGATGTGCAGGACGCCGTCGATCACGCCGTCCGCAGCACCCACTCGGATGTGCGACGCTTTCGGAAGGTCCGTGTGGAACTCGTCGTTCACGGGGTCATAGCGGTGGCAGAACACCCGATAGCTGTCCATCGTGTACCCTCCCCGCGTGAAGAGGCCGTGCGAGAGGAACACCTGCCCGTCGATGACCGGGTTCGTGTTCGCCGAGTACATGCCCGGGAGCGGCGTCCGCCGCATCGCCGTTACCTCGCCAGTGTGCGGGTCGATTCGGACGTTCGAGTCCGTCGGCCCGCTGTTTCCGCGCCAGCCACCGATGGCGTAAATCGCGGGTCCGTCGTCGTCGGTGACCAACGCGATGGACGACCATCGCTTCGCTTCTGCCAATCGTGTGAAGTCGTCGTCCACGATCCGGAAGCGCTCGGGGTCGAACGTCCAAACGCGGTACTCGTCGTAGGCACCCACGCTCCCGTACGGCGCGCCGTGATTCGTGGCGGTATCACGCGTGCTCACGTCCGTTCCGCCGGAGACGCAGTAGATGAGGCCGTCCTCGGGATTGTACACCCCGCGCATTCCGAAATTTCGGTACGGACACCGACGGTCCATCGTTTCGGTCAGGTTCTCCCACCCGTCGTCGGGTCGGAACACGAATATCTCGTTCGACGGCGGTTCGCCGGTTTCGTACGGGCTGTCGGCGGGCGCGCCGCCGAAACTGAAGAGCGCGTCCTCGGTGGCAACCCCGGCGTTCCCCCACAGTGCCCGTGGGAGGTCCGCTTCGCGGCTCCACTCCTCCGTCGCCGCGTCGAAGGCGTACGTCCGTGCGACCGCGGCGAGCCCCTGGTCCGATTCGATACCGCCGAACGCGTACAGCGTTCCGTCGATGACGCCGCTCCCGACGTCGCTCTGTGGCGTCGGGAGCGGCGCGGCGGTCGACCAACCGAGACGGTTCGACCGGTCCGTGGTGGTCGTCTCGGTTTCCTTTTCTGCCGTAGCGGTCGTGGTCGTCTCGGTCGTGGTGGTTTCCGTTTTCGTCCTCGGGGCGTCTCGCCGTTCGGTGTTACAGCCCGCTATCCCGACGGCGACACCCGCTCCCACCGCCTGCAGGAAACGGCGTCTGGAACGCATCGACATATACACCGAGTGATGTGCATTGACCGTTTCGATTTTTACCGTTCCGAATTGAAATTAATGCTGAAACTAGCGGGACGAGTTGATTTAATTTTTGAACATCGACGATATCTGCGTGTAACTCCCAGAATGTCCCGACGATGAACGGACGGTCGATGACGGGGAACTGCAAGAACTATCGTCGATTTCGTTTCGGTTATCAATCCTTTTCGCGCCAAATGGATCGCTCGATTACTGCGGTCGCTACGGAGCGTGTCCCGTGACGTTTTCGTGATCCGATTCGATTTCCTGCCGACCCAGGTGCGTGATTTTATAGAACGTTTGTCGACCGTCGGCACCTTCCGGGGCACCGGTTCGGCCGACGAGACCGGCGTCTATCAGTTGTCCTATGTGGTGGGTGAGGTCGAAACTCGGGTCGTCGATGGCGTCCGCGAGCGCCTTGCGCGAGAGTTCCTCGCGCTCGTAGAGGAGAAAGAGCACGGAGTAGCGCCGCGCGTCGCCGAGGGCCGCTTTGCGTGCGACGTGGTCGGCGAGGGTGCCGAAACTGTCGTCGAACAGCCGTTGGTCCACGTACCCTTCGATGTCCCGTTCGTCGTCCGGGGTCGGTGTCGATTCTGCGGCCATGACGGATGTACCTAGAACGCCGGGGTACATCAGCCTACCGATTACACCGAATTTTTTCTTTGTTTTCCAATGCCATTTTTCGACTGTCGATTACGCTGTCGATAGCTATTTCCTCGCCTCCCCGAAACCACGAATAAATGTTCGACGGAGAGACGAACTTTCGGTACGACGGTCGGCCGATAGCCGACATCTTGGCGGAGCAGGCCCCGACTCCGCCGAACTTCGGAAGTCACAACGATTTCACGGTGTACGTGATGGGTCCTTACACCGCGTTCAGTGCGGCCTACGCCTACGACGACGGCGACGAACTGAAGACGCCGTTTCAGGACGATCCGCTGTTCGACCCCGACCGCCACGTCACCGACGACGGCCGGGGGGACATGGAACTCGCGCTCCGCGACTTCTGTCGGGAACTCCGCGAACGCCACGACTGCCGGGCGTTCATCGCCACCGACATCGACATCCCGACACACGAACAGGCGGGCGAAGCGAACGCGGCGGGTGACGCCGCCGGAGGAATGGACCCGCTCGCCCAGTCCGTCGCGTTCGCGGCCCACAGCGACGCCGTGTTGTTCCTGTTCACGCGGGGCGGCCTCACGACCGGCGTCGGCACCGAAACCGGCGGAATTCTCGGGGAGTTCCATCTCCGGCGGGGCAACCCCGCGACGACGCACAAACCCGGCCAGCGAATCAGCCTGTATCTGGACGAGACGTTCAGCAGCGCGACGGTGAACGAACTTCCTTACGGCTACGACGTGCAGTACGACGGTTTCCGGACGAAACGCGGCCTCCACGACAAGGTGCGAACCTGGCTCGACGGCATCGACCGCGAAGCGCGCGATACCGATTTGCCCGTGTTCATCACCGGGGATACCTACGCACCGGAATCGAACGAGTAGCGCGACGCCAAAGATGACTCGTCCGCTCGCTCACCCGTGTTTGGTCTCGCGTATTTCGATTTTCCACGGTGGCGCGCGCTGGCAGAACGGCGCGGCCAGCCATCGTCCGCGTCGTCCTGTTGAAGCGTGCGAGGTCTTCGTGAGTGACGAAGGAACGAACGAATGGCTCGTCAGAGCGAAGCTCTGACGGCGGATGAGCACCGGAGGCCGAAGGCCGAGAAGCGCAATCGGTTGGGGAGGGAGTGGTGCGGTAGTGGTGCGGTAGCGGTGCGGTCGTTTGCCGTCCGTATTCGCAGTCACACCGCAATCGCACTCGATAGCGGCCGTAGCGGAAGTTTTCGTGGCCTTCATAACCGAACTTCACGTGGACTCGGTCCTCGAACTCCCGCTACTTCGCCTTCAGGTTGTGGACCACGTCCAACCGCTCTTCGATTTCGGCGGTCGGTTCGATGGCCTCCCGAATCGCGTCGGCCGGTTTGTACGCCATCGGCGCTTCGTCGCGGACCGACTCGACCACCGATTCGGAGTAGATGCCGTCCATCGCCTCGTCGAACTCCTCCATCGAAATCGTCTCGAAGGCGTCGCCGCGACTCATCGTCCGGCCCGCGCCGTGCGGGGCCGTCGAGTGGTACTCCTCGTTGCCCTTTCCGCGGGCGATGACGGACCCGTCGGCCATGTTGAACGGGACGACGAGTCGCTGGCCCTCGCGGGCGGGCGTCGCGCCCTTTCGAATCGTCATGTCGCGGAAGTCAATGTAGTTGTGCGTCGATTGGAAGCGCTCGACCGGTTCGACGCCGAGCGCGTCGCATATCGCGTCGCTCATCAGTTCGCGGTTCCAGCGGGCGTACTGCTGGGCGAACAGCATGTCCACGTAGTAGCCGTGTGCTTCCCGTCCGTCCAGCCAATCGAGGTCGTCGCGGTCCTCGTCGGGGCGGAGGTTCGCCCCGGAGAGCGTATCGAAGGCGTCCTCGATGTCGCCGCCGTCGAAAGCCTCCCGGACGCGTTCCGCTCGGATGTGTGACTCGCCCATGCCGCCCGTGACCCACGTGAAAATCTCGCCGTCGCCCGCGGTTGCGGGGTCGAACTTGAGAAACTCCTCGTAGCCGTCCGGAATCGCATCCCGGATTTGGTCGGCGGCGCGGTAGTCCGAGGCGCGCCCCTGCCAGTGCTCGGCGACGGCCTTGCCGAGGTAGCGCGACCCGCTGTGGATGACGAGCCAGAAGTCGCCCGACTCCCGCCCGCGTGCGAACTCCACGAAGTGGTTTCCGCCGCCGAGCGTCCCGGCGCTCTTGATGACGTAACCCATCCCCTGTCGCTGTCCGGCGAGGACGCGCTCACAGAGCGTCTTGAAGTACGCCTCGCCGTAGCCGTCGAAGTCGAACGAGATGGGGTCGATGTCCCGACCGAAGCGCTCCCGGTAGGCGGCGTCGAATCCCTCGAACACCTCGTTCGCTCGCTCGAAGGGGAACTCGTTCACGAGGTGCGGCGCGTCGTCGTAGTCGTGAACCTCGCGGCCCATCGGAACGACGTCGCGGACGCGCCGTTCGCGCTCCGCATCCGCGAGGGGGAGGTCGTCGCCGAGGTTCGTGGCACACATTCCGCAACCGACGTCCACGCCGACGATGTTCGGCACCACGCGGTCCGGGAGCGGCATCGTGAACCCAATGGGCGCACCCGCACCCCAGTGGGTGTCGGGCATTATCCGCACCGGTTCGGTGAACGCGGGATGGTCGATGAGTTCCCGGATTTGGGCCAAACAGCCCGACTCGACGAGGCGTTCGTCTTCGACCATCACGCGGGCGTTCGTCCGTGACCCGTTCAACTCGATAGGCATTCTCTATCCGATTCGAAACGTCGCATCGCCATCAAGGTAGCTGAGGTGTGTCACCACGTCCCTCCCGTCTCGAAGTCGGGGTCGCTCACGACTCAATAAAAGTATCAACGAAACACCACTCCTTTCAGAAAGTATATCTGTCGTCGTTACGGATATTATATCAACGATATTGTAGTATGAGGCACTCAAACGATACTGACGATCCCTCCCCGTCGGAGACGGTGCCCGACCCCGCCGACGAGGAGTCAGACCCTGACGAAAGTGGAGGTTCTCCGTCCCACCCTGATGACGGACCCGACCCCGTGACGGACGGTGACGCCCTCGGGAAGAACATCGACGACGCACTGGTCGCCGACGATTTCGACCCCGAATCGGACGACGACCTCCTCGGCGGACTCGACGTCGAGACGAGCGAGGAGATTCCGATTCCCGACCGACTGGTCGACCACGTCATCGGACAAGATGCGGCGCGAGACACCGTAGTGAAGGCGGCGACGCAACGTCGACACGTGATGATGATCGGGACGCCCGGAACCGGCAAGTCGATGCTGGCGAAGGCGATGAGTCAGTTGCTTCCGAAAGAGGAGTTACAGGACGTCCTCGTCTATCACAACCCCGACGACGGGAACGAGCCGTTGGTCCGAACCGTTCCCGCCGGAAAAGGCAGGCAGATAATCGACGCTCACAAGGAGGAGCTTCGGAAACGCGGTCGGATGCGTACGTTCCTGATGTGGGCGGTCATCGCCATCGTCGCCGGATACTCCCTCTTTCTCGCCGGCGAACCGCTGTACGGCGTTATCGCGGTCGCGCTCATCTACCTCCTGTTCAACTACAACGCACGTGGAACCGACGGCGTGATTCCGAACCTGCTGGTCGACAACTCCGAGACGGACACCGTTCCGTTCGAGGACGCGACGGGTGCTCACGCGGGTGCCCTGTTGGGCGACGTGCGTCACGACCCGTTCCAGTCCGGCGGGATGGAGACGCCGAGCCACGACCGCGTGGAACCCGGTGCCATCCACAGGGCCAACAAAGGTGTCCTGTTCGTGGACGAGATCAACACTCTCGACATTCGCAGCCAACAGCAACTGATGACGGCGATTCAGGAGGGCGAGTTCTCGATCACCGGCCAGTCCGAACGGTCCTCGGGCGCGATGGTTCACACCGAACCCGTCCCGACCGACTTCATTCTGGTCGCGGCGGGGAACCTCGACGCGATGGAGAACATGCACCCCGCACTCCGGAGCCGAATCAAGGGGTACGGCTACGAGGTGTACATGAACGACACCATCGACGACACGCCGGAGATGCGCCGCAAGTACGCGCGCTTCGTCGCGCAGGAGGTCGAAAAGGACGGAAACCTCCCGCATTTCACCCGCGCCGGTATCGAGGAGATCATTCACGAGGCCCAGCGCCGTGCGATGCGCAAGGACCACCTCACGCTGAAACTGCGCGACCTCGGCGGACTGGTCCGCGTCGCGGGCGACATCGCTCGCGCGGAGGACGCCGAGAACACCACGCGCGACCACGTGTTGCAGGCCAAACAGCGCTCGCGCTCCATCGAACAACAGATAGCCGATCAGCACATCGAACGCCGGAAGGATTACGACCTCACCGTCGCCAGCGGCAACGTGGTGGGCCGCGTGAACGGCTTGGCCGTCATGGGCGAAGACAGCGGCCGTGTTCTCCCCGTCATGACCGAGATAGCGCCGTCGCAAGGTCCTGGCGCGGTCATCGCCACCGGGAAACTACAGGAGATTGCCGAGGAGGCGGTCCAGAACGTCAGCGCCATCATCAAGAAGTTCAGCGACGAGAGCATCGAGGGGAAGGACATCCACATCCAGTACGTCCAAACCTACAGCGGCGTCGAAGGGGATTCGGCGTCCGTAACCATGGCGACCGGCGTCATCAGCGCGCTCGAAGACGTTCCCATCGACCAGAACATCGCCATGACCGGCTCCCTGTCGGTCCGTGGCGACGTGCTTCCGGTCGGCGGCGTCACGCACAAAATCGAGGCCGCAGCGAAGGCCGGCATTGAGACGGTCATCATCCCGAAGGCCAACGAACAGGACGTGATGATAGAAGAGGAGTACGAGGAGATGGTCGAAATCATCCCCGTCTCGCACATCAGCGAAGTCCTCGAAGTCGCGCTCGTCGGGGAGTCCAAAATCGAACGGCTCACTGCCAAAGTTCGGGATATCACCGGGACGGCGCTCGACTCGTCCGTCGACCACGGTTCGCCGAACCCGAGTCCCTGACGTCGATTGACAAGCAATCCGTTGGTTTTCCGAACACTACAAAAAACCGGCTGCCGATCCCCCGACCGAATTTCCCGTTCTCAGAGGTCCGCTTCGACGCGGACCTCCTCGTCGGTCACGGTGTCGATAACCTCCCCGGGAACGCTCAGGTCATCGTCATCGACGCTTCCCCATCCGAACGCCTCCAACCACGCTTCCCCGAGACCGGGGTCGGGGTCGACGTAGGCCGTGTTGTCCTTCACCTCGGTCACGATTCCGAGTTGTTCGCCCTCCGCGTCCATCAGGAACTTCCCTTCGTCTTCGTCACTGAGAGTTGCCATGTTCGTTTCGTTCATCTCGAACGTATATTCTCTTTGTGGCTAACCGATCGTATCAATGTGGCCGCGTCACAGATCGTAGCCCCACTCCCGGAGGATGTCCGCCGCGGTGTCGAGATTCCGCATGCCCGCGAGATAGATGGCCTCCCGGGCGTCGAGTCGGTAGACGTCGTCGCCGATGAGCGACTCCAACTCCCGCTCCGCGTCCTTGGCGCGCCCGTCGGTTGCGTCCTGCACGAACAGTTGATGGACGCTCTCGCGTTCGTCCTTGACGGTGTCCCGACGGAGTATCAACGGTAAGTCTGACCGTTCAAACTGAACGGTGTTACTGTCTGGTGTTTCTGACTCGGAAGCGTCCTCGGTCACACCCTCTTCGTCGGCCGCTTTCGTCCCTTCTCTCTCCGATTCGTCGTCGCCAAACGGGTCGGATGCGCCGGTTTTCATGCTACCGTCTCCTGTGTCGTGAACTGCTCGGAGATGGACGCCGCCAGTTCGTCGAACTTTTCGAGCGTGGTCTCCTCGTACTCCCGCAAATCGCGGAACTCGTCGCTTTCGGCCAGTTCGAAGATGTTCACTTGGTTCTGCCACGCCTCGCCGAGCATGGACCCGCGCTCGCGTATCGAGACGGGCGCGACGGGGAGGTCCTGTTCTTCGAGCGCATCGAGTACCGACCGCTGGACGTTCGTCCCGCTGACCTTGTTCGGAACGACTCCCAGGATTCCGACTTCGATGTCGCCGAGCGTCTCCTCGATGTTGTTCACCACGTCCCGAAGCCCCTCGACGCTCTGTTCGCCTTTCGCGCTGAGTTCCGCCGGGATGAGGAGGTTCGACGTCGCGTAAATCGAGTTGTAGATGTGCTGCCCGACCGTCGCCGGGGGGTCGATGACGAGTACGTCGTAGGTCGACGGAACGTCCGCATCGGTAAGCACGCGCCGAAGTTGTTTCTCCTTCGGCCAGCGGTAGTTCGCGTCGTGCATCGATTGTTCCATCTCGGCCGCGCGCGTGAGATTCTGTTCGAGCGACCCGAGCATGTTGTGGCCCGGAACGAGGTCTAGATTCTCACCGACGTTCACGATGAGGTCGTCGAACTCGCCTTTCGGTCGTTCGACCATGTGCCGGACGATGTTGTCCACGCTCGCGTCCGAGCGATACTCGTCCGCGCCGAAGTGGTGTGTCAGTCCACCTTCCTGTGGATCCATGTCGATGACGAGCACCCGTTGTCCCCGCCGGGCGTGTGCGGCCGCGAGGTTCACGGAGAACGTCGTCTTCCCGACTCCTCCCGCCTCCGACCAAACCGTATACGGAATCATACACGAATCCCATCGTAAGCAACCCATAAAAACACTAGTCAGACGCACCATGCAGTATTACTGAGAAGTAATTCCGAACAGAACTGTTGAACAGTATAACTGATCGTTGTCTCTCGTCAGTGCTGTTGGCCGATCCTCCTTTCGATGCCCCTCCGATTTTCTGCCCGAATAGTATTCTCGAACAGTCTCTCTGAACAGTATTACTGATTGGTATTCCTACTCAGTATCGTCCGACAGTAAAAACTCCAAGACTCCCGATTTCGGGCTTCTGGAGCGATGTCCGGCTGTTGTCCTCCGTTACTGGTCCGACGATTACCCCCTTCGCCATCGTACCCTGACGACCCGATTCTCACTGTCCGTTGTTTTCGTATGGCCAACCCGTTTGATTTCCCATTCAATATTCTCTGGCAGTGTGTCTAGTCAGTGTTTTCGGTCAGTGCTTCTATACAGTATTACTGGAAAGAAAATATGAACAGTATTGTTGTGTGGTGCTATTGTATGGTGTTGTTGACCGGTCTTCTCGGGGATTTCGTTTCGCTCGTGGTTCGTAGCTTCCGCGACCGGGTGCTGAAAAATAGCGGGTCGGATCCGGCTCAGGGTTCCAACACGGCGCGGAACCGAACGTCGTTTTCCATCATCCGCTCGTAGGCGTCGTCGGCGTCAACGAGGTCGAACGTCTCCACTTCGGGCGTGATGTCTCGGAGCGCGCTGAACTCCAAGGTGTCCTGTGATTCCCGAGCGTGACCGGAGGCCCATCCTCGCACCGTACCGCGACTGCCGACGAGGGCGGCCCCGGAAACGTCGATGGGTTCACCCGGAACACCGACGACGACGACTTCCCCGTCCGTGTCGAGGCCGGGGACGACCGACGAAATCGCATCGGCGTTCGGTGCGGTCGCGAGGACCACCTTTGCACCGCCCAACTTCTGCAGTTCCTCTGCCGGGTCGTTCGCTTCGGCGTCGATGAAGTGGTCGGCACCCAACTCGCGTGCGTACTCCTCCTTGTCGGTGCCGCGGGAGATGGCGACCGTCTCGAAACCGGCCTGCCGGGCATACTGCACGCCGAGGTGGCCCAACCCGCCGATGCCCTGTACCGCGACCAGATCGCCCGGTCGGGCGTCCGTGTGCCGGAGCGCGTTGTACGTCGTGATTCCAGCACAGAGGAGCGGCGCGGCGTCCGTCGCGTCGAGTTCGTCGGGGACGGCGGCGAGCGCTTCGGCGTTGACGATGGCGTATTCGGCGTATCCGCCGTCTACCGTCACGCCGTGAATGTCCTCGTTTTCACACTGTTGAAACTCGCCGCGACGGCAGGCCTCACAGACGAAACAGTGACCCGCGTGCCATCCGGCCCCCACACGGTCGCCCTCCTCCCACAGCTCCACGTCCTCGCCGACCGCGTCGACCCGGCCGACGATTTCGTGGCCCGGAATCCGCGGATAGGAGAGGCCGGGATAGCCGCCCTCCTTCGCGTAGGAATCGCTGTGGCAGACGCCGCAGGCTTCCACTTCGACGCGGACCTCCGTGGCGCTCGGTTCGGGAACGTCGCGTTCCACGAGTTCGAACTCCCCTCCCGGTTCGTCCACTTCGACCGCTCGCATCGTCTCTGACATACCACCTCGATCCACGGCTCCGAGACGGATAAGTGGAAATGCCAACCGCATCGGAAACCGGAAATCCCGGCCGATTCTTCCGTCTATTTTCGAACAAAAAGAACAGTACAACGGTGGCCGCTGTCGTCAAACTTACCGCCCCGCCCCGTGTGGATTTCGACGAGGAATACATCTTCGTGTCGAAAAACTGGCGGTCGGTCGCGACGGTTACCGGGTGGCAAACCGCGGCGAGCCTCTGTTATTACAGTATCTTCGCCGCGACGGGCGTCGTCCGCGACGCCTTCTCCCTGTCGGCGTCGAGCGTCGGCTTTTTCCTGACGGCGGCGCTGTTCGGCTACACCCTCGCGCTGTTCCCGAGCGGTGCCGCGGTGGACGGCTACGGCGAAAAACGCGTGATGATCGTAGGATTGGCCGGTCTTGCAGTTGCCACCGTCGGCGTTTCCGTCGCCACCTCGTACGCGTGGTTGCTCGTCGCGGGTGTCGCGTTGGGCGCGGCCTACTCGTCCGCGATGCCCGCGTCGAACCGGGGCATCATCGCCAGCGCACCGGACGGACGACGGAACCTCGCCATGGGGTTGAAACAGGTCGGCGTCACGGCCGGAAGCGGGGTCGCTTCGCTCGTCATCACCGGTGTCGCGGCAGTCGCGGCGTGGCAACTCGGTTTCTGGGTCATCGCGGTCCTCGCGGGTGGCTACGCGCTCGGGTTCGCCACCGTCTACGGCGGATCGTCCGGCCACGGACGGATGTCGCGGCCGGACTTCTCGGAGCTCCGGTCGAACGGGCCGTATTTACTGCTCGTCGCCGCCGGGTTCTTCCTCGGTGCGTCCATCTTTGGCATGCTCGGCTACGTCGTCCTCTACGTCGTGGACGGACTCGGTAAAACGACCGCCATCGGCGGTATCGTGTTGGCGCTCACGCAGGTCATGGGAAGCGCCGCCCGCGTCGGTGCCGGAACCGCCGCCGACAGACTCGGCGGTGCCCGCGGGTCGGCGACCGTCGCCCTCGTACAAATCGCGGGCGGCGTCGTTCTGTTCGCCGCGCTCGCCGCCGGCATCTCGTCGTTTCCCCTCGCGCTCGTCGTGTTCGCCGGACTCGGACTCTCGATTTACGGTTCGACCGGCGTGTTTTACTCCTGTCTGAGTAGCCTCGTCGATGGCGACGACATCGGTGCCGCGACGGCCGGAGGACAGACGGCCATCAACGTCGGCGGACTCATCGCGCCGCCCGTCTTCGGTCTACTGGTCGAACGCTCGGGGTACGGCACGGGGTGGGAACTGTTGGCCGGGTCGACCTGCGTCGCGGCGATACTCCTCGTCGTCGTGCGTCGATCGGCGTGACTACCGGACCAGTTCGGCTATCGCGTCCGCCGTTCCCCGGTTCGACTCCGCTACAATCTGCAGAAAGCCGAACACGCTCCCGGCGCTCCACGCCGCCGGGATACACGCGTCCGGGTGGCGAATCGTCCCTACCGACAGGTCCCCGTCGAAGCCGACCATGAGTTCCGGGAAGCCGAGACGGTCCGGGAAGTCCCCCCGGACCGCGTCGGATAGCGCCGCCAGCCCCGACACGGCGAGCGATTCGGCGGCTTCGTGATGGCCGCGCTCCGCGAACCCCATCGCGGCGATGCTCGTGTCGTGCGGCCAGACGCTTCCGCGATGGTACGAGAGCGGGTCGAACGAATCGTGCGACGCAGCGAACGTTCGAAGCCCCGCCGACGTGAGCATGTCGTCGCTCGTCAGTCGCTCCGCGACCTGCGTGACTCGCTCGTCGCTCCCCAACCCGCCCCAAATCGCGTGGCCCTGATTCGACGCGACGCTCGGGATGACGCCCCGGTCGTCGATTCCCAGCGCGTAACATCCCTCCTCGGGAAGCCACAGCTGTTCCTCGAACGTCGCTGCGAGCGTTTTCGCGGCGTCGTCGCACGTCCTGGCGAGCGTCGAATCATCCCGACGCTCGGCGAGGGGTGCGAACCGCGTCAGCGCGCGGAAGACGTACCCTTGAACCTCCGCGAGTGCAACTGCCCCCCGCGAGGGGGTTCCGTCGGGATACGAGAGCGCCTCCGCGCTGTCCTTCCACCCGAGATGGGTGAGTCCGAGCGGGTGGTCGTGCGGTTCGTAGAAGAGGAGACCCTCCTCGTCCAGTTCGTCCAGGGTCCACTCGACGGCCGCCTTGGCGTGGGGGTACACCGAATCGAACAGCGAATCGTCGCCGGTTTCCGCCACCGTGTCCGAGAACAGCGCGGCGAACAGCGGCGTCGCGTCGACCGTTCCGTAGTAGGGCGTCCGGACGCTCTCGCCGATGGCCGGAAGGTCGCCGTATCGTTTCTCGTGCATGATGCGGCCGGGCGCTTCGAGGGTGGCATCGTCGGTTTCCGTCCCCTGCTGGTCGGCCAAGAACCGGAGCGTTCGCTCCGCGACGCTCGAATCGAACGGGAGCAGTTGATAACTAACGACTATCGAGTCCCGGCCGAACGGCGCGAGAAATCGCGGCGCGCCCGCCGCCGGGACGCCGCACGGGAGCATCAGCGCGCCGAGCGTTTCTGCGGCCCGTTCCACGAGCCAACCGTACTGCGGGCAATCGACGTCCGCTTCGGTTTCGGGCGTGTCCCGCCGTCCGGCCGGGAGGACGATGTCGAGTTCGACCGCGTGCGTCGATGCGGGTGGAACCGTCACGGCGGCCGAAAACGTCGCCGACTCGTCGGAAAGGGCCACCTCGAAGTCGGACTCCGATCCGACTTTCACCCGTCGTTCCGTTCCGTCCGCAAGGGTTCCCACGAACGTACAACCGGTCGCGTCCTCTTCCACCGCTATCGGCCTGTCTTGGTTTTTCCGTGGCGAGAAGAACGCCGGAATCTCGAAGACGTGGCCGAAATCGGGTGTGAGGTCGAACGCGAGGTCCGTCTCCCGTGCGGTTTGCGTGTTGTTCGTGAGTCGAACCGTGGCGGCAACGCCCGTCTCCGTCAGTTCGAGTCGTTTGCCGAGCGTCCACGGTCGCTGTTCGCCACGGCCGGTTCCGACGGTCGGACTGGCGAGCGTCGTCGTCACGCCCCGATCGCGGGACTCGCGGCCGAGGACGGTCCACTCGTCGCCGTTTCCGACCTCGATTTCGACCGTGGAGAGGTACCGGTGGTCGGACTCGTACACGCCGGTCTCGGGCGCTTCGGGGGTGACGTCCCCCCGCGAGTCCACGATGATCTGTCGGCCGGAATCCACGGCGAGCGCACAGTCGTCGGATAGCATTACGCGTCCGCCTCCTCGTCGTCGGGATGACTCACTGTTTCGATGATGATCCTGTCAGCCTCCATGTCCTCGAGAACGGCACCCCAGCCACCGATACCGTACTCGCCCTCGTCCGTCTCGATGACGATGGTCGCTTGCCCCGCGAGCGAGGAGAGCGAGGGCGTCTGTGTCGCGTCCAGAAGGTCCCCGTTGGGGTACAACACGTCCGTGATTTCCCCGGTGAGCGCCACGACGTTTCGTTTTCCCATCTCCCGGCCTCTGGCCGTGGCAGTGATGGTCGCCCCCTCCTTGAGGAGCGGCGCGATATCTCGAATGCAGCGTCGAATGTTCACGTACTCGGCGGGTAGCGTCTCGCTGTGGCTCGTGTGAACGACGGGCCACGATTCCCAGAGCGCGGCCTCGAAGTACCAGTGAAAGACGTACGAGAGCGTCTCGTCTTCGAACACCGCGCCGTACTGCTCCACCGGGTCGGTGTGCGGCGCAAAGCAGGTTATCTTCCGGTCCACCAGGGCGAGGAACGGCGCGGGGAGGTGGCGGTGGCGCGCTTCCGTGACGACGCCGTTCAACGCCTCCTCGCTCGGGAGGTCCGTCGGTTGCTCGTGGCTCGTGTTGAGCGACACGGAAACGAAGACATCGTTATCGCGGCAGGTTTCGAGGGCGGGGGCGAGCGTTTCGTACTGTTCGGGCGTCACCGACAGTTGCACCTGATTGGTGGCGTCACGTATCGCTTCCTCGGCCCGTTCGATGACCGTTTCGACCCGTTTGAGGACGCTGATTCGGTGGCCGCCGACGCCGGCCTGCTGCCACCGATTTCGAATCTCGGTGGCCGTGTTCGTGAGGGTTTCCGCCCGCGATTGGAGGTTCTGGAGCACGTCCGTCGGTTCGCTGGCCCGCGCACGCAGTGCGTCCTGTTTGTACGTTTCCACGTAACCGTCCTCCTCCAAGTCCCGAAGCACGTCGTAAATCCGTGACCGCGGAACGTCCGCCTGCTCGGCGAGGGACGTCGCGGACGCGCTCCCGAGGGAGAGGAGGGTGACGTACGCGTCGATTTGGTACGTCGAGAGGCCCGTCTCTCGGAGTCCGTTGCGAAGTTCGTCGGTGTCCATCCGTGTATTCCTTGCCATCCTATCGTGTTGAATCTTCCAACCGAATCTCGGAATTGTCCCTCGTGCCGACCATACGAATTCTCATATTCACTCCTGTATCAAACCTATGAGCAAGATTTATATATGCTTTATTCTTCATGGTTGAGTAGGACAGAGTTCCTATGACAGGAGACCACAAACACGGGGAAAAAACGCGGCGTACGGTTCTGAAATCACTCGGCGGTGCGGCCGGCGTAACGGCTCTCGCCGGTTGTCTCGGCAGTCTCGGCGGCAGCGGCAGTGACGGGGAATCCAAGGACATCACGTTCTGGACGAGCAACGTGGAGAACGACCGCAAGAAGGTCATCAACGGCGTCCTCGACTCGTTCGAATCGAGCCACGAGGCGAAGGTCACGATGAACGCGGTCAAGGAAGACGACCTGCCGACCCGGATTTCGTCCGCCCGCGCATCCGACACGCTCCCGACGGTCGCGGAGTTCGGCCTCTCGCCGATGCAAAAGCTCGGTAGCGGGGGTCTCCTCTCCACGAAAGCGGCCGACGACGTCATCAGCTCTGTCGGTAAGGACAAGTTCTACAAAGGCGCACTCGACCTCACGAAAGCGCCCGACGGCGGTCACTACGCGATTCCGATGTACGGGTGGGTCGAGGGGATGTGGTTCCGAAAGAGCGTCCTGGAGGACAACAACTTGGAACAGCCGACGTCGTGGGACACCATGCTGAAGGCGGCGAAAACGCTCCACAAGCCGGACGACAACCAGTACGGTATCGTCGTCGGCACGAAGAAGACGGCGTTCGCCCGCCAGTGTTTCACGCCATTCGCCCGCTCCAACGGTGCACGCGTGTTCGACAAAGAGGGCAACATCGTCTTCGACAGCAAGGAGATGATCGAGGCGCTCGACTTCTACGGCAAACTCTCGAAATACACGCCGCCGGGCAAGGACACGTGGAAGACGGCGAACAACACGTACCTCAACGAGCAGTCGCACGTCATCCAGTACTCGACGTTCATCATGGGCGACCTCGTGGACAAGGGCGAGAAGATGGTGAAGGACACCGGCTTCGCCCCGTACGTCGAACACAAACGCAAGAGTTCGTTCGGCCAAATCGTCGGTCTCAACCTCTTCGAGTCGGCTTCGGAGGGACAGCTCGAATCCGGAAAGACGCTGTGTGAGTACATGATGAACGACAAGTACGTCGAGTGGCTCCACATGGCCCCCGGCGGAATGAACCCCGTCCTCAAGGAGACTGCGAGCAGCGACGAGTTCAAGGACAACGAGACGCTGAAGGCGTGGGGTTCGACGGTCGAGGACGTGTCGGCCGCCTTCGAGAACATCGAACGCTTCGGCTACGTCGACGGCAAGGCGTTCCCGGAACTCGGCAACATCACGAACAAGTTCCTCGTCGCCGAGGCCATCTCCCGCGTGACGGATGGCGAGAGCGCCGATACCGTCGCCAAGGAGCAGGCGAAGAAGATGCGCGACGCCATCGAGGAGTAATCGGTCCCGCTCGAAACCGACCATGACCCCATTTCACTCATGAGTTTAGCAAATCGTACGAAGCTATCGTTGGACGGCGATTACACCGTCGAGCAGAAGGAGGCCATCCTCGGCTATCTGCTCATCGCACCGGCGCTGTTGCTGGTCGCCGCGGTCATCGTGTATCCCGTCCTGTACAACGTTTACCTGAGCTTTACGAACGTTCCCCTGTCACCTGACGCCTCCCCGACGTGGGTCGGTCTCGAACACTACCGGACCCTCCTTTCGAGCGGCGAGTTCTGGGCGGCGCTCAAAACGACGGTCATCTTCACGCTCCTCAGCGACGTGCTCGCGACCGTCGGCGGACTCGGCGTCGCAATCCTCTTCAACCGGAAGTTCCGCGGCCGTCGCCTCGTCCGCGGTCTCATGCTGTTGCCGTACGTCGCCCCGCTCATCGCGGTGGCCTACGTCTGGCAGTGGCTGTTGGACCCACTGTACGGCATGGTTCCGTACTTCTTCAGCAACGTCCTCGGCGTCTACGGTGGGGACATCGACCTGCTGAACAACGCGAAAACCGCGCTCTGGACGGTCATCGCCTTCGACGCGTGGCGCTACTTCCCGTTCGCGTTCCTGATGATAATCGCTCGACTGCAAGCGATTCCGAGCGACATGTACGAGGCGGCGAAGATAGACGGCGCTGGCTACATCGCCCGGTTCAGGGACATCACGCTCGCCGAGTTGAAGTACGTCCTCGCCACCGTCTTCCTGCTTCGCTGGATTTGGAACTTCAACAAGTTCGCCGACATCTGGCTGCTGACCAAGAAGGTGAACACCCTGTCGCTGTACGCCTACCAGACGGCGTTCGCGAACTACAACCACGGGCAGGCGGCCGCCATCGCGATGGTGCTGTTCGTCGCGCTGATGGCGTTCGTGCTCGTGTACGTCAGTTGGATTCTGGAGTGGTAACACATGATACAAACGATACTCGCTACGGTGTCCGAGGGCTTCGGTAACGCCTTCGGGCGAAGTCGCATCGAAACCAGCCTGTGGGAACGGGTCGTGTTCTACGGGGCGATCGCGCTGACGCTGTTCGTCTCCCTCCTCCCGTTCTACTGGATGGTCGTCACGAGCTTCATGCCGGAGAGCGCGATTTACTCGCTCCCGCCATCGTTCGTGCCACAGGAGCTGACGCTGAAACATTACCAGAGCGTCTTCAGTCCCGAGACGTTCCCGTTCGTCACCTACTTCAAAAACAGCCTCATCATCTCGGTGATAACCGCGGGGATGTCCGTCGTCGTCGCGACGTTCGGCGCGTACAGTTTCGCCCGCTTGAACTACCCCGGACGGGGGCTGTTCTCGCGCGGCGTTCTGCTCGTGTACATGTTCTCGGGCATCCTCCTCGTCGTTCCGCTGTTCAAAATCATCGTCTGGATGGGGCTCGTGGACAACCTCGGCAGTCTGGTCGTCACGTACCTCGTCCAGACGCTGCCGGTGTCGCTGTACATGCTCGGAAACTACTTCCGGAGCGTCCCGCCGGAGATCGAGGAGGCGGCGATGATGGACGGTTACTCGCGGCTGGAAGTCATCTTCCGCATCACGCTCCCGCTGTCGGCACCCGCCATCGTGGCCGTGTTCATCTACACGTACATGATCGCGTGGAACGAGTACCTCTTCGCCAGCATCTTCCTCCGAACACAATCGACGTTCACGCTTCCCATCGGTTTGGACGCGCTCTCGTCCGGGTTCCATCAGGTTTGGGGACAGATAATGGCCGCATCGCTGCTGACGAGCATCCCGATCATCGTCATGTTCGTGTACCTCGAAAAATACATGGTCGAAGGCCTCACCTTCGGCTCGGTGGAGGGCTAATCCGTGTCCTCCGAAACGACAGAAATCGACGCGGAATCGACTTCCAGCGAGGAAACGAACCGGTCTGCGGTCGAGACGAAGCAGGCGGGTATCGCGCTCTCGGACATCGAAAAGTCCTACGGGGACGTGTTAGCCGTCGAGGACCTCTCGCTCGACATCGAACCGGGCGAGTTTCTGGTCCTCCTCGGCCCGTCGGGGTGTGGAAAATCGACCACGCTCCGGATGATAGCCGGACTCGAAACGCCGTCGGACGGACGAATCGACATCGGCGACGAGGAGGTCACGCGGACGCTCCCGCAGGAACGCGGCCTCTCGATGGTGTTCCAGAGCTACGCGCTCTACCCGCACAAGACCGTCCGGGGAAACCTCGAATTTCCGCTCGGGAAGATGGACGTCACGGACGAGGAGCGCGACGCGAAGGTCGAACACACGGCCGAACTCCTCGAAATCGAGGACCTCCTCGAAAAGAAACCCGGCCAACTGTCGGGCGGGCAGCGGCAGCGCGTCGCGGTTGGTCGAACCATCATCCGTGAACCGAAGGCGTTCCTGATGGACGAACCGCTGTCGAACTTGGACGCGCAACTGCGGGTTCGAACGCGCTTCGAGATCCGGGAACTCCAGCAGGAACTGGGCACGACCACCGTCTACGTCACCCACGACCAGGAGGAGGCGATGAGCGTCGCCGACCGCATCGCCGTGATGAACGACGGCGAACTGCAACAGGTCGGGACGCCCGAGGAAATCTACAAGACGCCGACGAACGAGTTCGTCGCCGGTTTCATCGGCAACCCGCCGATGAACTTCTTCGACGTGGTCGCCGACGACGGCGTCACGCTCCTGCCGAACGGCGACACCGTCTCGCTCGATGCGGGGCTTCCCGACGACACGGAAACGCTCGGCGTTCGTCCAGAGGACGTGCATCTGCTCGAAACCCCGGCAGAGGACGTGGCGAACGTCTCCCGCCCTGACCCGGCGGACCTGACGAACGCAGTGACCTGTTCCGTGCAGGTCATCGAACCGCTCGGCAACGCCTACGAACTCGAACTCGCGCGCGGCGACGACGCGTTCATCGCCCGCGTTCGGGCGCTTCCCGAGGGCGTTTCTCCCGGTGCGAGCGTCGACGTGGCGTTCGACCGGACGGAACTCCACGCGTTCGACGCGACGGGGGAGGCGATCCGATGAACCGAACTGCCGAATACGGCCACGGAGGTAACGATGGCGACGCTTGAACTGAACGACCTCACGAAGATTTACGACGACGCACAGGGCCGCGAAGTCGCGGTCGATTCGCTCGATATCGACATCGACGACGGCGAGTTTCTGGTCCTCGTCGGGCCGTCCGGGTGTGGGAAATCGACCACGCTCAGGATGCTCGCCGGACTCGAAACCGTGACCGACGGGACCATCACCATCGGCGACCGCGAGGTGCAACACCTCGCGCCGAGCGAACGTTCCATCGCGATGGTGTTCCAGAGCTACGCGCTCTATACTAAAATGAACGCGCGCGAGAACATGGCCTACGGGCTGAAACACTCGACCGACCTGAACAAGGCGGAGCGAAACCGCAAGGTGGACGAAATCGCCGAACTCCTCGACATCACCGAACTGTTGGACGACAAACCCGACGAGATGAGCGGCGGGCAGAAACAGCGCGTCGCGCTCGGGCGGGCCATCGTCCGCGACCCGGACGTGTTCCTGTTGGACGAACCGCTGTCCAATCTGGACGCGAAACTCCGGGCGCGGATGCGGACGGAACTCCAGCAACTCCAGACCGACCTCGGCGTCACGGCCGTCTACGTCACTCACGACCAGACGGAGGCGATGACCATGGCCGACCGCATCGCCGTGATGAACGACGGCGAACTCCAGCAGGTCGCGCCGCCGGAAGTGGCCTACGACCACCCGGAAAACGAGTTCGTCGCCACGTTCCTCGGCAGTCCCTCGATGAACACCTTCGAGACGACGGTCCACGGGGACGGAAGCGAACTCGCGTTCCGCCACGACGGAACGACGCTCGCGGTGGTTCCGTCCGATTCGGTGTCCCTCTCGGACGGGGACACCGCGACGCTTGGACTCCGACCCGAGGACGTTCGACTGTTCGACGACCCCGCCGAGGGGACGTTCATCGCGACCGTCACCGTCTCCGAATACCAAGGAAATGACAACTTCATCCACCTCTCGGTCGCAGATCAGGACGTGATGGCACGCGTCCCGTCCGACACCTATCCGGACCCGGGCGAGACGCTCGGGGTGACGGTGTCCCCGCGGGACGTGTTCCTCTTCGACTCGGACACCGGCATCGCACGCAAAACGCGGGGGCTTTCCGACGAGCGGAAACATCGACCCTCTATTTCCAGCTGACCATTCCTCCCAATAAATGTCTCATAACATGACGAACGACACGATTCACGATTCGCCGACGACCGCCCTCGACGACCCGACGTTCCACCTTGACGTCCTCGAAGACCTCGTCTATCCCGCGGAGTGTGCCGGGTCGGTCCCGCTCGCGAGCGACCCGGACGACCGCTATCCCTACGCCTATCCGCGGGACATCGCCTGCATCACGAAGGCGTGGCTTCACGCCGTCGAAGCGGGCGTTCGCCCCGATCGGTGTCGAAAACACGTCTTCGACGTCGCCCGGTTCTTCCTCGTCGCACAGGAGGATGACGGACGGTGGCGGCAGCGATACGCGCTCGACGGCACCGACCGCGGCATCTACAAGCAGGAGGACAACGTCGGACACGGCCTCCAAATCCTCGCCAACGCCGTGTTCGCCCTCGACGCGACCGACGCGCTCGAAACGACCGACGCATCGTTCCGGGAGGGCGTCGTCGAGGCGGCGGACCGCGCCGTCTCGTACGTTCACGACGACCTGTTCGACCCGAACGCCCACCTCGTCGAGAGCACGACGAGCATCCACGAGGGCCGCATCGAATCCGGCTACACCCTGTGGGTCAACTGCGTGTTCGTGTCCGCCCTCCGCGACATCGAACGGGCGCTCTCGCTCCTCCCCGAGGAGTCCGAGGACGTCGAGGACCGCATCGGGGGGTTCCGGTCGCACCTCGAAGGCGGCGTGAAGCGCGCCTTCACCAGTCCGGCACAGGTCCCGCGGCGGTACGCACCGTCCGGCGAACTCGACGCGCGACCCGACGTGACGCTGTTCGCTCCCTTCTACTTCGGTCTCGGCGACCTCTTCGGGGAGTCGGTTCACGAGGCGGCGAACAGGAGCGCGACGGCGCTCGAAGACCCCGAAATCGGAGGCATCCAGCGATTCATGGGGTTCTACCGTGATTTCGACGTGCACCAGCACGGCGGCAACGGGCCGTGGTTGCAGTACACCGCGTGGCACGCCCAGTACCGGTTCGCGAACGGCGAAACCGACCGCGGCAACGACGTTCTCGAAACGATCGCACGCCACGCGGACGAGGAGGGTCACATCCCGGAACACCTCACGACCCGACGGCGGTTCGAGGCGTTCATGGAGAACGAGTGGGATACCGGACTCGACTTCGAGAAGGAGTTCGACGAGGACGTCCTGCGCGACGTCTCCTTCGACTTTATCGCCGAGGAACTCGGCCACATGCGGGAGGCCTACCGCGATCTCGAAGCGCAGACGAAGGACCGCGAGGTGGTTCGGTTCGCCATGCCGCTCGCGTGGTGTCACGCCGAGTATCTAACCGCACTGTTAACACGGGGCGCGTACGAACCGTAAGGAAACCCACGTGAAAACCGATGACTCACGACCACACCACCCCACCGTCGCCGAGAACCGTCGCACTCGACTGCCTGCATTCGGGTATCGACGCCGCACAGCCGCGAGAAGTCGTCCGTCGAACCCTCTCCCGTGACGGGTCGACGCTCACCGTCGCGGACGAGACGTTCGACCTCGATGACTTCTCGCGCGTCGTCGTCCTCGGCGGGGGGAACGCCGCCGGGGAGATGGCGGCCAGCCTCGAATCCGTCCTCGGCGACCACCTGACCGACGGCATCGTCGTGACGGACACGCCCGCCGAAACGACGCGAATCGAGGTTCGAAAGGGCGACCATCCGCTGCCGACCGAACGCAACCGGGACGCCGCGAGGGATATCCTCGATGCCGCCCGCGACGCCGACGAAGGGACGTTCGTCCTCGCGCCGATTTCCGGCGGCGGCAGTGCGCTCCTCTCCGCTCCCGCCGACGGTATCTCGCTCGATTCGTTTCGGACGGTCACGGACGGCCTGCTCCGCTCCGGTGCCGACATCCACGACATCAACACCGTCCGTCGCGCGCTGTCGAGCGTGAAGGACGGAGGCCTCGCCCGCGCCGCCGCCCCCGCCCGCGTCGTCGGATTGGTCGTGAGCGACGTCATCGGCGACGACCCGTCGGTGGTCGCCAGCGGGCCGACGTATCCGGGTCAGGCGACGCCGGAGGACGCCCACGCTATTCTCCACGATTTCCTCGACGCGGTTCCCGAGGACATCGAAACGGCGCTCGACGGGCGGGAAACGCCCGCTACCGAAAACGAGGACTTCGACGCCTTCGAGCGCGTGACGAACCACGTCATCGCGGACAACTGGACCGCGCTCGACGCGGCGGCGAACAGAGCGCGCGAACACGGCTATTCGCCGCTCGTCCTGTCGTCCCGTATCGGCGGCGAGGCGTCGGACGTCGGCCGCACGCACGCCGCAATCGGCGTCGAATGTCTCGCGACCGGCAATCCGATCGACCCGCCCGCGGTTCTCCTTTCGGGAGGCGAAACGACCGTCACCGTGGACGGCGACGGCGTCGGCGGACCGAATCAGGAGTTCGCCCTCGCCGCGACGCGGGAGATCGACCGCCCCGGAATCGTCGTCGCGAGCATCGACACCGACGGTTTGGACGGGAGCACGGACGCCGCTGGCGCAGTGGTGGACCACGAGACGGTTCCACGCGAGGAGCAGGCGGCCGCACGCACGGCCTTGCGAAACCACGACGCGTACCCGTTCCTCGGCGACAGGGACGCGCTCGTCGAAACCGGCGAGACGGGAACCAACGTCAACGATTTGCGGGCCGTCGTCGTCGGGCGAGCGGACGAATCTGAACGTACATGACGCACAAATACGGACTCAACCAAGCCGGATTTCCGACGTCGGATATCGAAACGACGTGTGAACTCCTCGCCGACGCCGGGTACGACGGCGTCGAACCGAACTATCAAGCCGACGGATTGTTGACGACGACGGACGGACGCAAGCGGGTTCGGCGGGCCGCCGTCGAACACGGACTCGACGTTCCCGCCGTTTCGACAACGCTCCACTGGGAGTATCCGCTGTCGAGCGCCGACGAGGAGCGACGGCAACAGGGTATCGACGTCGCGCAGGAGATGGTGGACGCCGCGGCGACGCTCGACGCCGACGAGATACTCGTCGTCCCGGCAGTCATCGCTCCCGGCGCGGACTACGACACCGACTACGACCGCGCGATCGAATCGGTGCGCGAAATCGCCGGCTACGCAGCGGACGCGGACGTCGGCGTCGGAATCGAGAACGTCCAGAACGACTTCCTCTACTCGCCGCGCGAGTTCCTCGAATTCCTCGACGCCGTCGAATCGGCGGGTCCGGTCTCCGCCTACTTCGACGTCGGTAACGGCTTCCGTTGGGGCTTGCCCGACCGCTGGATTCGGGAACTCGGCGACCGAATTTCGAAGGTTCACGTCAAGGATTGGCTGACGGACGCCCACCGGCCGACGTACCCGCTTCAGGGGGACATCGACTGGGAGAGCGTTGTCGCTGCGCTCTCCGACATCGGTTACGACGGGTGGATTTCCGCCGAAATTCCGGCGTACAACGCCGAACCGCACCGGATGCCGCCCGACGTGCTCGAAACGATGCGGTACCTGTTCTAATCGGACAACTGACATTTGGGATCAATCATGACACGCACGATCGTCGTAGACCCGCTGTTCGAAGACGTGTGGCCGCTCGCCGCGGACCACCTGCACCGACTCTGGACCGAAGACGGCACGGCCGTTGAGTTCGTTCGACTGCCCGAAACGAGGGGGACGACCCTGAACGAGGCCGTTTCCTCGCCCGAATCAGTCGAGGAACTCGTCTCGCTCGGCGTTCGTGCTTCCGTCTCCGACCTCGGGGAATTCACGAACCTGAAAGAGGCGTTCGTGATGACCGACTTCATGTACGGCGTGGACGAGGAGCTAGCCGACTCCCTCCGCGACCGCGGCGTGACGGTCCACGACCACACGAACGAGGGGTTCTGGAGCGAATCGGTGTCCGAGTTCGGCATCGGACTGACCATCGACGCGCTTCGCCGGATTCCGCAGAAACACGTCGCGATGACCGAGTCACACGATCCGTGGGACCTCGACCAACTGGACAACGAGGTGCCCGGCGCGCGCGGCCACCAGTTCGCGGACGACCCGAACTTCGTGAGCGGGACCGTCGCACGGAAGCGCGTTCGCGTCGCCGGAATCGGCAACATCGGCAGTCGCTACGCCGCGACGGCGAACCATCTCGGTGCCGACGTGGCCGCCTACGACCCGTTCGCCGACGAACCCTGCTTCCACAGCACGGGCACGCGGCAGGTGTACAGCATGGAGGAACTGGTGAGCGACGCCGATATCTTCGCCCCGACGATTCCACTGACTCCAGCGACGGAAGGTGTCGTGACGGCCGACCACATCAATGCGCTCCCGAAGGGGTCGATACTCGTCCTCGTCACGCGGGCCGGAATCTGCGACATGGACGCCGTTCGGGAACGGGTACTCGCCGACGAAATCGTCCTCGCTGCGGACGTGTGGGACGAGGAACCGCTCCCCCTCGACGACCCGCTCCTCGGGCGTCACAACGTCGTCCACACCCCGCACATCGCGGGCCGGACGCGGGACGCGAACGAACGGTGGGCCGAACACCTCGCCGCGCACTTCGGTTCGTGCTGACCGTCACTCGTCCGACGCCGCACCGCACTCCGAACGAAGCCGAATCATTTCAGTCCCTCCGACGAAATCACAACCCATGACCACGCTGAACTATCGCGACCCCCGACTGCTTCGACGCGAGATACTCCGCGTCCTGAACTTCTACTACCCCGACTGCATCGACACCCGCTACGGCGGGTACGTCGCCCAGTTGGACGAACGCGACGGCTTCGTCTACGACGGCCGGACGAAACACCTCGTCGCCACGGCGCGGGCCGTCCACAACTTCAGCGTCGGCGCGCTCATCGACGGCCCCGTCTGGTGTCGGACGGCCGCAGAACACGGCCTGTCGTTCCTCTCGAACCACCAGTGGGACGCCGAGAACGGCGGTTACGACTGGATACTCGACGGTCGGGACGCCGCGGACGACACGAGATTCTGTTACGGCCACGCGTTCGTCGTGCTCGCCAGCGCACGGGCGCTCGAAGCGGGGATTCCGGGCGCGGGGGCGGAGCTCGAACGCGCCGTCGAAACCCTCGACCGGCACTTCTTGGAACCGGACCACGGAGTGTACGCCGACCGTGCCGACGGCGAGTGGGAGGAGGTCGCCCCGTACCGCGGCCTGAACGCGAACATGCACACCTGCGAGGCGATGCTCGTCGCGCACGACGTGACCGGGGACGACCGCTACCTCGACCGTGCGTACGGTATCGCCGACTGCATCGCCCGCGACCTCACGGCGGAGACGGACGGCCGACTGTGGGAGCATTACGACGCCGACTGGACGCACGACATGGGATACAACGAGGACCAACCGAACCACCAGTTCCGCCCGTGGGGCTACCAACCGGGCCACCATCTGGAGTGGTCGAAACTCCTCTCGCTCCTCGCCGAATACCGCGACGACTCGTGGCTCGAATCCACCGCCCGCGACCTGTTCGACTGGGCGGTCGAAACCGGATGGGACGAGAAACACGGCGGCTTTTACTACACCGTGGACGAGGACGGTGCGCCCGTCGTCGCGGACAAGTATGGTTGGGCGGTAACCGAGGGAATCGGGGCGGCGGCGCTCCTCGGGCGGGATGACGAGGCGTATCTGGACTGGTACGACCGTCTGTGGGAGTACGGGGAATCGAACTTCGTCAACCCGCGACACGGGAATTGGTTCGAACGACTGTCCCCGACGAACGACCGCGACGACCCGAACCGCGGGACGGCGGTCGAACCGGGCTACCATCCCATCAGCAACGCGTTCATTGCGATGGACGCGTTTTGAGTTGGTTTAACGCCGCTCCGCCCTTCCACTCGCGGGTGGATTTATTCCCTTCGGTGGCTAGTGGGTGTGTATGCGTTCCATTCGCCTTACACGCGCATTGAGTCGTGCCCGTCACGCCGCCATCGGTGCCGCCATCGGCGGTGCAATCGGTGGATTCATCAGTCGAAACGCGGCGAGTACCGGCGGTGCAATCGGTGCACTGATCGGTGCGACGGTCGGTGAAACGCGAGTATCCGCCCGTTCACGAATCGACCAAGTGAGAGAACAGAGTCAGAAAGTCAAAGAACAAGGGCAGAAAGGCGTCGACCGGGTTCAACAGTAACCGTCGTCGGTTCGAGGCCGGTCCCAAACGATTTCTATCGAACGTCCCAATCGTCGGGTATGGATGACGAGAGTTCCCTCTCCACCGATGAGTTCGCGGAGTACTGTGAGACGCAGGCGGGCCTCCTCTCCGGACACGTCGAGACCATGGCGTCGGAGGCCGACGAGTTGTTGGAAGAGGTGGACGAGGGAATCGCGGCGGTCCGGTCCCGTCTCGAAGACAACGGTTCGGGGACCGTCGATGGCGACGACCCGGAAACGGACGACGGACTCGACTCGAAAGCGGACGAAGCAGACGTCGCGGCGGTGACGGAACTGGAGGAGGACCTCGCGGAGACACGAGCGGTCATCGAGGCCAAACGCGCACGGATGGTCGCATTTCGGGAGTTGGCCGACGCATACCTCTCGCTCGCCGAGGAACTCCGCTCGGACGTGGACGACGGCCGGGAAGCCATGGAACGCATCGTTCGGTTCGAGGCCGACCACGACGCGCCGACCTACTTCGACGACCGACTGACGGTGTATGAGGCTGCCACGTCCGATAACACGGAGAGGGAATAGTTTCGCCTCCCTTTTTCTTTCACTCATCGGTGTTTTGAACACGACTTTCCGAACCACGCCGTCCCGCTTTCTATTACGTGTCGAGACCCGGTTCGGGGTTGACCACGCTGGTGGCGTCGAAAACCGTCGGCAGGATTCAGAAAAATACGAACGGGTTCCGTTGAAACCCTGAATCACGTGCGATCGCGTAATTTTTCGTGTTTTTCCGCACCCGAACACTAATAGTCCAAATTATCTACAAGATCATCTAACTATAAATAGGGTGATTCCGAAGCGACTTCTTATATGAGATGGTGTCATCTGAAATACCGGTATTTCAAATGACCAATATCTGGTCTCAAAAAAAAGTCTATGCTAGATAACATTACAATCAAATGGTTTGATTTACGGGCCAAGATGGTATTCGCATTCGTCCTCGTCGCGACGTTGGTCGCCGTGACGGGTGCGGTCGGGTACGTGTCGGTGACGTCCATCGATAACGAGACCCATCTGGTCGAGGAAGACGGACGGAAAATGGACGCCTCGGCGGAGATGATAATCGCGATTAAACAACAACAGACGGCGGTCCGGGACGCTCAGCTCGGAAAATCGGGAGCCCAAGCAGCGTTCACGGAAGGGAACGACTACTTCGATATTCAAGCGAGTACGTTGGAAACGACCGACCTGAGCGCTCAACAGCAAAAACGGTTCACCACGATTCGATCCCAACAGAGCGAGTACAACGACCTCGGACAGGAGTTCTTCGAAGCGAAGGCGGCCGGAAACGAGGACCTCGCAGAACGGACGGTCACGCAGATGAATCAGTTGGAAGCGGGGATGGAGGAGAACGCCCACTCGTTCGAACAAGCGGCCCAGGACGATATGGAGGGTCAAGTGGCTCTCGCCGATAGAACCGCACGGGAGAGCCATCTCGCGATTCTCGCCCTGACCGTCGTCGCGTTCATCGCGGCGATCGCGATCGGCCTGTTCGTCGCCAGACGTATCATGTCGCCCGTCGACCAACTGTCCCAAGCGGCCGCCGCCGCGAGCGAGGGTGATCTCGACACACACCCCTCGACGACCACGTCGAAAACGACGAACTCGGTCGGATGGTCACCGCCTTCAAGGACATGCAACGGAATTTGCGCGGCGTTTTCGGCGAACTCGATACGGTCAGTCGGAATCTGAACGCGGGGAAACTGGATCAGGACATCGATATCGATTACCCCGGAGCCTACGGGGAAATCATGGAGAACATGGATGCCGGGAACGACCAACTCTCACGAAGTTTCCGAGAGATACGAACCGCGAGCGATTCCCTCCGGGATGGCCACCTCGATCGGCGCATCGAGACGGAACAACCCGGACAGTACGGTGACGTTCTGAACGGTCTCGAAGCCGGAATGACGCAACTGTCGGAGAGTTTCGCCCAAGTTTCGTCAGCGAGTGCAGGGTTGAAAGCGGGACGACTCGATCAGGACATCGACGTGAATCAACCCGGTCAGTACGGGGAGACGCTGGAGGATATCGCGGACGGAACCGACCAGCTTTCGAAGAGCTTTGCGCAGATCGCGACCGCGAGCGACGGGTTGAAGGCGGGTCTGCTCGACCAACGAATCGAGACCGAGTATCCCGGTGAGTACGGCGACGTGATGGACGACCTCAAGGACGGTATCACGCAGCTCGGCGATAGCATCGAAGCCGTCCAGGAGATCGCGGACGAAGTGGCCGACTCCAGCGAGGAAGTGATGTGCAGTACGGAGGAGATCGAACAGGCCAGCGGGGAGGTGGCTGAATCCGTGGAGGAAATCTCGTACGGTGCCGAAAACCAGAGCGAGAGTTTCCAAGAAGTTCTCGGAGAAATGAACGACGTGTCGGCAACCGTCGAGGAAATCGCTTCGGCGGCGGACGAAGTGGCTACGACCGCCTCGACGGCCGTCGAACGATGCGAAACGGGTCAGGAGTACGCCTCCGAGGCGACCGATGAGATTCAGTCCATCGAATCACAGGCGACCGAAGCCGTCACGAAAGTAACGGCGCTCGACGACGAGATGAAGGAGATCGGAACGATCGTCGAGATGATCACCACGATCGCCGAGCAAACCAACCTCCTCGCGTTGAACGCGAACATCGAGGCCGCACGCGCCGGTGATGCCGGTGAAGGGTTCGTCGTCGTCGCAAACGAGATAAAGGAACTCGCGGAGGAGACGGGACGAGCGACGAACGAAATCGAAGCCAGCATCGCCGAGATTCAATCGACGACGACCGAGACGGTCGAAGGAATGGAACTGATGAGCGACCGGGTCGAAACGGGATCGGAAACCATCGCGAGCACCATCGAAATGTTCGACGAAATCGCGGACGCCAGTCGACAGGCGGAAGGTGGCATCAAAGAAATCAGCGACGCCACCGACGAGCAGGCCTCCTCCTCGGAGGAAGTCGTTGCGATGGTCGACGAGGTGTCCCGAGTGAGTCAGCAAACCGCGGCGGAAGCGAGTACCGTCTCGGCAGCGACCGAAGAACAGACCGCTTCGCTCTCGGAAGTGTCCGGAAACGTCCAACACCTCTCCCGACTCGCCGATTCGCTCCACGAGCACGTTTCGAACTTCGACGTGATGGACGGCACGGAGGTAACTTCGACTGCTACGAGCGGGACGACATCGACCAGAGCGGACGGCGGGTCCGCTGTGACGGAAACCGATCCCGATTCGTCGTCCGAAACCCGAGACGACTGAGCGCTACGGGAGCTGAAAGCGTCAGCAATCGATCCGTTCCCATCACTACCGTTCCCCGACGTGGTCCTGATTCCTCGTCGGCCATAGGTTTCGAACCTCGTCCCAGCCCGGCGCGCCGTCGTCGAGCCACGCGAGGAACGCCACTCCAGCGAGGGCGAACTGGAGGAGGACGAACGGGGTCGGGTCGAAGTTGGCGAAGTGAGCGAGGAAGCCCGGTTGCGTGTCGTAGGTCGGTAATGGGGTGAAGGGCCACAGCAGGAAACTCATCCCCCCGAACTCCCCCTGCATAAGCGGCTTCACCGAGTCCATGGCGAGGTGGCTCAGGTAGCCGATGGCGAACGCACCCAACGGAAGCCGTCTGTCGTATCGCCGCGCACCGACCCAGAGGAGGGTGAGGAGGAGTCCCGCGGTTATCGCCGAATGGGTCAGCGAGCGCCCGGTGGGGAGCACGGCGAGCGTCCACGCGAGCGGTTTGTCGATCAGGTCCGGAAATTGGCTGCCGAACGCGACGGCCACGGCACCGAGGGCCGACGCCTGGCGTTTTTCGTACCGACACCACAGCGAATAACAGAGGTAGCCGACAGCGAGGTGTCCCCAGGGCCACATACGTATCCGTTTCTCGAACACGATGGTAGGTATTTCGGCTCCGAAACCCGAACCGGATGCCGAGGACCGATACTTTGGTAAGTCCCGTGCCTGTGGTTAATTGTAGATGTCGACTCAACGTCGTCAACGATTCATCCACGCACAACTCGCGTGGATGCTCGCCTCCCTCCTCGTACTGGCGGCGCTCGGGTTTCTCACGCTCGAACTGTTCTTCGTCCTCTCGCTCATCGGCCTCCTCGTCATCGTCGAACTCACCGCTCCGTTCAACGTGACGCCGCGATGGCGACGACGGCTGCGGTGGCTCATCGCGCTCGGATTGGTCGTCTTCGGTGTCATCGTCGTTCGAAGAATCCTGTCGATACTTCCCGCGGGGGTGTTCTGAGCGTGAAACGACCGACGGAGTACCCGACGCCGACGCTCGTTCTCGGCGCGCTCGCCGTCTTCATCGTACTGTTCCTTCTCGTCGCCGCATCGACGTCGAGCGCTTCGTTCGGCGCGTACAACGGTGCGTGGGACGGGACGAGCAAGCTTCGCGACGTCGCGACGGGAGTCGGTGCGGACCCGGAAATCGGACACGACACCGCCGCGTACTCGCGCGTCTCGCCCAACGATACCGTGGCGTTCGTCCTCTCGCCGGAGGGGAATTACTCGGAGACCGACCGGACTCGCATCCGTCGGTTCGTACAGCGGGGCGGGACGCTTCTCGTCGCGGGCGATTACGGCCCCGGACCGAACCGGTTGCTCTCGGCGCTCGGGACCGACGCGCGACTCGACGGCCGCCCGATTCGCGACGACCGGCGAAACTTTCGCTCGCCCGCCCTGCCCGTGGCCGGAAACGTCTCGAACCACTCGCTCGTGGCGAACGTGTCGGCGCTTACGCTCAACCACGGGACGGCAGTGACCCCGAACAACGCGACCGTCCTCGTCCGCACGTCCGGATTCGCCTATTTCGACGCGAACCGCAACGAAAAGCTGGATAAGAGCGAGTCGATTTCGTCGAAACCCGTCGCTACCGTCGAACGATTCGGTGACGGGCGGGTAATCGTCGTCGGGGACTCCAGCGCGATGATCAACACGATGCTCGACCGTCCGGGTAATCAGGCGTTCGTCCGTGCAGTCATCGGCGACAACCGGACCGTCCTGCTCGATTACTCGCACACGTCGCGCCTCCCACCGCTCGCGCTCGCGGTGCTCCTGCTTCGGGAGTCCTCGGTGTTGCAACTCCTCGTCGGCGGTGGTGGCCTCGTGCTCGTGTTTATCTGGGGACAGCAACCCGAATCCGTTCGTCGTCCCCTGTCGTCGGTACGGTCCCGATTCGCTGGTGGGACGAGGGATTGGCGAGACGATGCGTCGGGCGAACCGGCGGACCGCTCGGAGGACCGAACGACGAGTCGCCCCGACTCGATTCCCGCGGAGATGTCCGAAGCGGCGATGGTCGCCTACGTCCGCGACCGGCATCCCGACTGGGAGTCAGAACGCATCCGCCGCGTCGTCGCGGCCCACCGCGACGAACGCTCCGAGTGACGACATGTATTCCCTTCAACGAACCCGTTGATTTATCTTCCCTGCTATGATAGACGTGGCAACCATGGACCCCGAGGCTGTCTATGCCGCCCTGTCCGAAGAGATGAACGATGTCCTCATCGGCAACGACGACGTCGTGGAGGGAATCACCGTCTCGCTGCTCACTCGCGGACATATCCTTCTCGAAGGCGTCCCGGGAGTGGCGAAGACGACGATCGCGAACGCTTTCGCACGCGCGACGGGATTGGATTTCACGCGCGTCCAGATGACCCCCGACCTGCTCCCGGCCGATATTACGGGAACCCACGTCTACCGGGAGGGAACCGGGGAGTTCCAACTCCAACGCGGCCCGATATTCACGAACCTGCTCGTCGCCGACGAGATCAACCGCGCGACGCCCAAGACACAGAGCGCCCTTCTGGAGGGGATGCAGGAACGAACGGTGACGATAGAGGGAGATACCCTTCCGCTGCCGTCCCCGTTCATGGTCATCGCCACGCAGAACCCCATCGAAATGGACGGGACGTACGAACTTCCAGAGGCACAACGCGACCGATTCCAGTGTAAACTCGTGGTCGAACTCCCGTCGGACGAGGACGAACTGCGACTCATCGACCGATTCAACGAGATGCCCGACCTCACCCCCGAGGACCTCTCGCAGGTCGTCACCCTCGACGACATTCTCGACGCACGCGAGGTGGTACGAACCGTTCACGTCGCCGAGTCGGTCAAGACCTACATCCAGTCGCTCGTGAGTGCCTCCCGTGACCACTCGGACATCACACACGGCGGATCGCCGCGTGCGACGCTCGCGTTGCTCCACACCGCGAAAGCGCGGGCGGCAGTCCACGGGCGCGACTACGTGATCCCCGACGACGTGAAGGCGCTGACGGTGCCCGTGCTGCGTCACCGTCTCGTGTTGAGTACTGAAGCGGAGCTGAGCGACCGTTCGACCGTCGAAGTCGTGGACGACCTCTTGGATGCGGTGACGCCGCCGAACGGAGCGAACGAGGAGGATATCGATGACTCGGACGCCGACTTCGAATCGGACGCCGATTTCGATTCGGATCGCTCGAACGTCGATTCGACCGACCCCGACTCCGTCGACGCCGGGCGTCCCGACCCGTCGAACGACGACTGAACGCGTCCGTTTGTTCGTGGCCATGCGTCACGGCGCTCGTCGCGAGCGGGACCCGCGGGAGATGGCCACGCGTTCCCGACCGTTACGCCGTCTCGGCGCGTATCGTCCCGTCCTCCAGTCGAACCACGTCGTCGAAATGGGGCGTCAACTGCATGTCGTGGCTGATGACGACGAGCGCGGTATTCGCCGTCTCCTGGAGTCTGAACAGCAAGTCGAGAACTTGATCCGTCGTGTCGGGGTCGAGTTGCCCGGTCGGTTCGTCCGCCAGCACGATCGCGGGGCGGTTCGCCAGCGCGCGGGCGATGGCGACCCGCTGTTTCTCCCCGCCCGAAAGCGTCGCCGGGTACTGGTCCGCGCGGTCGGTTATCTCCAACCGCTCGAACAGGGTTTCGAGCCACTCCTCGTCCCGTTCACCGGTGTGTTCCTGCGGGAGCGCGGCGTTCTCCCATGCGGTCAAATCCCCGATGAGCTGAAAATCCTGAAAGATGAAGCCGAGCGTCTCGCGGCGCAGTTTGGCGCGCTTTCGCTCGGAGAGCGAGGCGGTGTCCTCCCCCCGAATCGTGACCGTCCCGTCCGTCGGCGTGTCGAGCAGTCCAAGTACGTTGAACAGCGTCGTCTTTCCCGCGCCGCTCGGCCCCTGCACGAGGAGTTGTGCGTCCGTCGGTATCGAGAGCGACACGTCCTCGATTACCTCGTTGCCTCCTCGAACGACGCGGACGGCGTTCGCTTCCAGTACGGTTTCGGTCATATGCTCGCCCGCACATACAATCGTCCTCGCCTAGTCTTTTGCGGTTCCACGAGGAGCGTGTCCCGCCGGTCGTTCCGGATACGGCCCGTCGCGTTCCTCGCGTGGTTTCGGTCGGTTCGTCGTGCCCCGTTGGACCGCCGTCGGTTCGGCGACGAGGTACGGAAGCGCCGCGATGAGGACGCTCAGACCCATCAGGACGAGCGCGCTCCCCACCGCGAGGAGCAGTATCGGGAGCGGAAGCCGCGTCGAAAGCCGGATTCCGAAGACGGTGAACAGCCCGGTGACGGCGAGAAGGCGTATCGCCGCCAGCGCCGCGGCGAGCGCGAGGACGATGGCCGGAATCGAGAGTCGGCAGGCGTCGGCGAGGAGCAGCCGAACCAGTTGCGCTCGCGTCGCACCGGTGGCCCGATACACGCCGACCGCGCGGCGTCGCGCGTGGACCGCTTGGGCGAACGTCGCCGTCGTTCCGCCGACCGCCGTCAGTCCGGCGAGAACCACCATCACCAACAGGAGGAGGTTGAAGTTGCCGAACACGCCGCGGATCGCTTGCCCGAGTCCGCTTCCGCTGGCGTAGTCGGTGTTCTGGGCGAGCGTGGAGAACGTCCGGTCGTCGCCGTGGACGGTGAACGAGTCCGTCGCGATCGTTCGCCCGCCGGACACCAACCGAACGGAGTACGTCCCCGTCGCCAGCCGATCCGACGATTTACCGGAGTCGGACTCCTCCGCCCCGCCGACTTCGGTCGTCGTGACGGCCGTTTCGTACGGGCCGAGGGAGACGGTTTTCTCCACCGTCCCCGTCGGCGTGACGAGCGAGACGGTTCGGGTAATCGGGACGTGCCACGGGTTGAACACGACGAGCTTCGTGGTCGGACGGGAGCCGATACTCACGCTGTCCGGCGAGACGCGGACGCTTCCGATGAGCGCTCGCGACGCACCCGACGCCACGTGTACCGTCGAAGTGTTCGTCCGGTTCCCCTTCCGGACGGTCAGGTCGTAGGTACCCTCCTCGTCCGGCATGGGAACGACGGCGACGCCATCCTCGTTCGTGCGAGCGGTTCGGCTCCCCACGCGCACCGTCGCTCCCGAGACGTTCGCTCCGTCTTCCGTGCGGACGGGCACCGCCATCGTCGCGCCCGGCGGTGCCTGTGAGGGCAGTTTCGGCACGGCGAGCGGCGCGTGGCGATACACCTCCACCGATTGCGTGTACGATTCGACGCGAAGCGTCTTGTTTCCGAGCGACGACGCCGACACGTTCATCGTTACCGTTCGACGTTCGCCGCCCGAGAGCGTGACCGTGCGCGATGTCGAATCGGACCCGAGGCTCGCCGTCAACTGTCGCTTTCGTTCCGACGAACGGACGTTTCGCACCGACACCCGTACCGTCATCCGCGTTCCGTTGACGACGGCGTCCGGTGCTGAAACGCTGCTGACGACCACGTCCTGCGAGTTCGACTCCGACTGCGAGAGGCGCGCTCCGCCCCCGGACGTTCGGATGAAGTGGACGGTTCCGGGGTTCGTCGAGAGGTCGTGTGCGGTCGGGAGCGGAACGACCAGTTGGTCGTCCCCGATTCCCTCGGCCGCGTACACGCCGGAAATCGTGACGCGGGTGAACGCGGGCGAAGAGGCCCCGCCGAGCGTGAGATTGTCGCCGACGCCGACGTTCAGCGTCCGCGCGAGGTCACGGCCGATGACGGCTTCGTACTTGTTTCGCGGCGCTCGCCCACGGACGAGCGACGCGTCCGACACCGCGGCGAACGAACTCCAGTTCGCCCCTCTGGCGAGGTACGGCTGTCCGTCCCGGAGTTGGACGGCGATGATTTCCGGGCTGGCTTTCACGCCCTGCTGACGGAGCAGGTCGGCGTATCCGGCGTCGACCCTGCTCGCCATGGGATAGGGCGCTCCGGGTTCGGTTATCGTTCCGCCCGATGTCGTCGCCAGCGGGGCGAGGACGCCGACCAGCGACCCGACGAGCAGGACGATGAGGACGAAGATGGTTAATATCGTCGCCGCCGGAACGACGGTTCGCCAGCGGAGGACGGTCGGTTCCACGACCGACGGTATCCTTCCCGAAACCGTCGACCGGCGCGTCCCCGTCGATTTTCCGTTCCGTCGGTACGACCGCCCGAGGCGGGACGGCGGCGTGGTCGTCGCGGGTCGAACGGCCAGCACGCCCGCGCCGACGCCGGCGAACAACAGGCAGGCGAATCCGGGGAGGAGAACCCGGAGGACGGCCGGTGTGACCGAGGGAGACAGGGAGATTCGAAGTCCGGCGGCGACCGCGCCGTTGACGACGGCCCTCGTGAGAATGATGCCCACCGCGTACCCGAGCGCGATGCCGACGCCCGTGAGCAGTCCGGCACGCGCGCCGAAGAGGGCCAGAAGACTCCGCGGCGTTCCGCCGGTGGCGCGAATGACCTTGATGGCGTCCAACCGGTCGCGGACGCTCATCCGGGTGACGTTATACACGACGACGAGGACGAGGACGCCCCCGCCGACGGTTGCCAGTCCCAACAGGTTCACCACGTCTCCCATTCCCGCGATGAAGTAGCTGTACAGGCCGGGCGTGACGACGCCCCGAACCGCGGTTTGCACGCCGTTTCCGCCACCCTTCGGCGTCGTATCGACGACGTACGCGCCGGTCGTCCCCAGCGACCGAACCGTCGCGGGGTCGCCGACGTACCACGATTGCGGGAAGACGGACTTCTCGGCCGACGCCGGGGAAACCGCTACCGTCTTCGTTCGTTCGGTTCCCGCGAACCGCTGGCGCGTACGCTCGTCGACCGGACCGGCGAGCGTTCCGTCGGGGGGTGGTTGGGGGAACCGCGCCTCCCGCCACGCGACGGAGATGTCTTCGAGAACCCTGGGGGCACCCTTCGGAACGCCGATGACGTACCGAGTCGCCCCGTTCTGCCTGACGGCGGCGGTGGGAAGTACGATGTCGCCGTTCGCCGCCGCCGCGTTCGCCCCGTCGAGCGAGTCGTAGTGCGTGACGGTCATCGAGTCGTTGAATCCGGAGGAAATCGCCGACGTCTGCGTGTTTACCGCGACCAGCAGTATCGTCGTCCCCACGAGAAACGCCGTCGCTACCGCGATGATGACGATGGTCAGTCGATCACGTCGTGACCACTGCGTACACAACCCCCGTTGATACCCCATTCGAGCCCCGTGTTCGGGGTATCATAACCAACATCAAGAGTATGAGCCGCTTGAAGAACCGTACCCGCTCCTTTCCCACTTGGGATCACTTGAACCAACACGGATTCCCGGGCCACATCTGCGGCCCATACTCACTACGGCCTGAACACCGCCCGAACGCACCCGTCTTCCTCGTGTTTGAACATCTCGTATCCCCGCGGCGACTCCTCCAACGAGAATCGGTGCGTTGCGAGGTACGATGGGTCCATCTCGCCTCTCTCGTGGTTCAGAACCGGGGAACGTACTTCTGCTCGTCCCTTCGGCACGTTCTCACGTGTCTCCGTGTTCTGCCACTGGCTTTAGGGAAATCGGCGGGGTATCGCCGACGGGGATTACGATGGCAGACACACTCACCGATACGAACGTCGCGATTTTCATCGCCTCGCGAGGTACCGAAGAAGTCGAATTCACCGAACCCAAGGAGGCCGTCGAGGACGCCGGCGCGAACGTCGACGTCGTCGGTGCAGAGACCGGCGAGGTCGAGACGGTCAACCACGACCTCGAAGAAGGCGGCACCTACGACGTCGAACGGACGTTCTCGGATGCGTCCGCGGACGAGTACGACGCCCTGTTAATTCCGGGCGGCACCGTAGGGGCGGACACCCTACGCGCTGACCAAGACGCGGTAGGGTTCGTCCGGGACGTCTTCGACGCGGGCAAACCAATCGGCGTCATCTGCCACGGCCCGTGGACGCTGGTCGAGGCGGACGTCGTCGAGGGTCGGACGCTGACCTCCTTTCCCAGCCTGCAGACCGACATCCGCAACGCGGGCGGGGAGTGGGTTGACGAGGAAGTCGTCGTGGACGAGGGACTCGTCACCAGTCGCAAACCCGACGACCTGTCAGCGTTCTGTGACAAGGTCGTCGAGGAGTTCGAGGAAGGGAAACACGAGCGCTAACTGACCCTCGCCGCGATCACGTCCGTTCGAACGCCGCCTCCAAATCCCGTTGGAGTTCCCCTTTTTTGCTTTCGTCGTAAAACGTCGCCGCCGGGTGGTACGTCGGAACGACATCTCGGCCGTCCATCCCGAACGTTTTCCCGTGGACGTCCGAGACGTTCTCGTCCGTATCGAGTATCTCGCGCGTCGCAAAACTCCCCAGCGGCACGATGACCGACGGGTTCACCCGCTCGATTTCCTCCCGCAGGACGGGCCACCACGCGTCTATCTCGTCCCGGTGTGGGTTCCGGTTCTCCGGCGGTCGAACCTTCACGAGGTTGGTGATGTACAACTCGTCCCTCCCGACCTCGATGGCATCCAGCGCGCTGTCCAACCGACCGCCCGCGCTGCCGACGAACGGTTCTTCCTCCTCGACTTCCCGTTCGCCCGGGGCCTCGCCGACCACCATCACGTCGGCGTCGAACGGACCGACCGACGGGACGAAGCGCGACCGTTCGTAGTGTTCGTCCGGAACCGCCGCGAGCACGTCGTCGAACTCGGATTCGAACGTCGAACGCATGGATACCCGTTCGGCGGCGAGCACCGAAAACCGACCGGCTGATGGCCGATGGCACGCTTCGAATAGAGCGCAATTACCGTTCGACCGCTCCTTTGCCCCGATTTTACCTGAATTGTAGGCGCTAAGCCCCCTTCCTCAGGGAGCGCCGAATGGCGCGAGCAGAGAGGGGATACGGCGTCCCCATAAATCTTCGATTTCTGGTGTGCGAACGAGACGCGAAGCGTCTCGTCAATGCCGTCATCATCTGTTCGTACACACTGTTCTATCGCAGGCCCACAGGCCTACGTTCCACAAAGGTCATGCGCATAGAGTAGCATAATACGCATATAGTGAGACGGAAGAACCTCACCATCCGCGACGACCAAGCCAAGTGGGTAGAGGAAAACCACCTCAACCTCTCGTCGTTTCTCCGTGAGAAACTCGACGAACTTATCGAGAAACGCGAGTAGCATGTACTACGCCTACAAATATCGTCTCAAGCCGTCCGACGCTCACCGTGAAGAGTTGGATCGCCACCGCGATATTTGCAGGCAATTATACAACCACTGTCTCTACCGACTTGATGAGTGCCGGGAGAACCACGGGACGCTCCCCTCCATGTCCTCGCTTCGATCAGAACTCCCCGACCTCAAGAAGTGGTGGGACGGACTATCCGATGTGTACTCTCGGACTCTCCAAATCATTGTAGAGCGGCTTTTCGACAACCTCAAAAGCCTCTCTAAGCTCAAGGAGAACGGCTACGGCGTCGGTCACCTCAAGTGGAAATCACCACGGGAGTTTCGCAGTTTCACCTACAGTCAGTCTGGCTTCAAGCTCGACAAGAAGGGCGGTCAGACTGTCCTGTCACTCTCGAAGCTTGCGGACATACCGATTCGGCTCCACCGCGCAATTCCCGACGATGTAAAACTCAAGCAGGTTACGCTCAAGAAAGAGCCGACGGGTGAATGGTTCGCCACGTTCGGTGCCGAAGTAGACCGCGAACCACCCGAGAAACCCGAGACTCCGGAGAAGGTTGTTGGTATCGACGTTGGGATTCTCAAGTACGCTCACGATACCGATGGAACTGCTGTCGAATCGCTTGATCTCTCGGACGAACGCGAGCGGTTGGAACGCGAGCAACGAAAGCTCTCGCGGAAGGAACATGGGTCAAACAACTACGGGAAGCAACGGCGACGAGTTGCGGAATGTCACGCCGACCTCCGGCGGAAGCGCCGCGACTTCCTCCACAAACTCTCGAACTACTACGCTCGGGAGTACGACCTCGTTGCTGTTGAAGACTTGAATGTCGCCGGAATGATGCAGTTCGATTCGAATTCACGCAACCGAGCAGCCGCCGCGTGGGGCACTTTTCTCCGGCTGCTCGAATACAAGTGTGAACGCGAAGGAACGCATTACATTCCGGTAAACCCGCAAGGGACGACCAAAGAGTGTGCGGCGTGCGGTGTGTCGTCCGACAAGCCGTTGTGGGTCCGTGAGCATTCGTGTCCGTCGTGTGGATTCACGGCGGATAGGGATTGGAACGCGGCGTATAACATCCTCGCTCGAGGGTTGAAGAAAGCGGATATAGGAGCGGGATGCTCCGAATCAACGCCTGTGGAGACCGCGCTCCCTACGGGAACTGCTGTCGTTCCTGCAAAGCGCGTCATCGAAACAGGAAGCCCCGTCCGCAACGCGCGAAGCGCGTAGGGCGGGGTAGTTCACACGCCCTGAGAATGAAGCCTTGCTCCTCATTGTAGTTGGTCGGCAAAACCTAGCCTGAGATAACAATGACTTCAGATGATACACAAAAGCTGCTCGTAGAGGGACTTCAAGAACTGTATTACGACGAACAGCAACTCGTCGACGCGCTGGAGACGCTCGCCGAACAGACGGACGACGAGAGCGCGAAAAACGCGTTCTCCGAGCATCGCGAGGAGACGCAGGAACACGTCGAGCGTCTCGAAGAGGTGTTCGAGCAGATCGACGAACAACCGCAGGAGCGAGACGACCGCGTGCTGGACGCGCTCATCGAGGAGCACGAGGAGTTCGCCTCGGAGAACGACGGCGAGGTGCTCGACCGCTACAACATCGCCGCCGGACAGAAGACCGAACACTACGAAATCGCCGCGTACGGTAACGTCACGTCGCTGGCCGGGAAACTCGGCTACGACGAGGCGTCGGACATGCTGGCGGAGACGCTCCGGGAGGAGCAGTCGGCCCTCGACGAACTCTCGCAGGCCGGCGAGCAGTTCGACCAGCAGGCGTCAGCCGACTAACTCCGCCACCCCTCTTCGTTTTTATCGGTGTTGAACCACTCTACGAAACGCATCCGACCGGTTACGTTGACGCACTTCGGAGGAGTCCAATAATGACGCTCGTCGAAACGCTGGGAGGGTTGGTATTGGGGGAACGAGTCCGAATAACGGTCGATGACGGCTCGACTATCGACGGGGAAGCGACCATCATCGACTACGACCCGGAGGAGCGACTGCGCGTCGAAATCGAGGGCGACGAGGACTCGCGCATCCGACACGACGTTCGTGCCGACCGGGAGAACGACGACTGGACGACGCCGCGCGCACGACGCTACGCTCCAGACCAGGACGGCTGGGCGGTGCTCGGGGACGTCACCGATGTTCGGGTCGAGGAGCGATGACCGTCGGCTCGATCCGCCTCGGTTTTAAACGACCTGCGAATTGAGCCCCGTCGTCTAATATCGTCGGCCCTGTCCTTCGGAACAGCATGAGTAACGACTTGGATGCTTACAATGGAGCGACACGCCGAGCGCTCCTCGCCGCGGGAATCTTCGGGTTCGGGTTCAGCGGCCTGATAGACGTGCTGGTGCTTCACTTCGTGTTACAGTGGCACCACCTCGTCTCCGGACTTTACCCGCAGACCACGATGGACGGGCTTCGAACGAACATCCTCGCCGACGGTCTGTTTTCCATCGCCATGCTCGTCATCATGGGCATCGGCGCGGGCTTGCTCTGGCGGGCGGAACGGCGTGCGGCGAGTCCGTTGCCCGTTCGTCCCGTCGCCGGGTCCGCCGTCATCGGACTCGGCGTGTTCGACCTCTACGACGCGCTCGTCGACCACATCCTGTTGGGACTCCACCAGCCGCTTTCACGAGGTGGTCGTTACAACCCACACTGGATCGTCGTCAGCCTCCTCATCATCGGGGCCGGAATCTACGTCTACCGAACCGGGTCGAGCGAGGGACGGGAAACGCCGTCCGAAAACGTCTGAATCGGGACGATGACGTCTCAAATTCCCGTGGAAATCGGCGTTTCGGAACTCCCGATAGCGATACGTCCGATCCCGCTTCACGCGGTTTCCTCGCAGACGCCGGTCCCGCACTGGGTCGTGTTGATAGTCGCGGTTCTCGGCCTCTGGGTCGTCATCGCTGGCGGAGTAATGGCAATCGACGGCCTGTTCGATCGACTGTCGTGGGTGAAGTGAAGTCGTGGACGGAGTGAGAAGACGAGCGCTTTCGTGACGTACGCCGTCTTCACTCCTCGACCGTAACGGAGACACGGAGCGGCCGGTAGGCGTTGTTCCCGTACCCCTTCTCGTTCCACGGATACTTCCCGTCCGCAATCCCGCGAAGCCCTTCTTCCGGGTCCGAAACGATCGCCGGTTGCGTGCGTCCTTCCTCGTCGGTCGCCCGCGAGAGGAGCGTATGCTCGCCCGCCGTTGCGTCCCACACGTACCGGAACTTTCGGACGGCGTGGCGGCCGAGATCGGGGCCGACGAACTCGGCGTCGTTCCACGTTTCGCCGCCGTCGACCGACACCTCGACTCGCTCGACGGCGTCGTCACCTGACCACGCGACGCCCGTGATTTCCACTCGCTCGTCGGACGATGCGGCCTCCCGCGTCGGCGACGTGATGAGCGATTTGACCAGTTGGTCGAAGCAGTAGGCGTTTCGAATCCCGTCGGGATTCCGCAGTTGGTCGTCCGTGCTGAACGTATCGACCGATTCGTAGCGCTCCGGTTCGTCGTCCTGCGCCGGGACGATGCGGTACGAGGACTGCTGATACTCGGTATAATCGCGGCCGTCCCTCGATTCCCACTCGTCGCCGGACACCATGGTCTCCATGACGTGCATCCGGTCCACCCATTTGACGCTGTTGTTCCCGAACCATCCGGGGACGAGGAGTCGGAGCGGATACCCGTGTTCGGGCGTCATCGGTTCGCCGTTCATCTCGTAGGCCAACAAGCAGTCGTCCAGCACCTTCTCCATGGGAATCGACCGGCAGAACACGTCCTCGCCCTCCTTGGCTTCCCCGCCCATCACGGACAGCCACAGTCCCTCGTCGGTGGCGGCGTCGTAGTCGTCGAGGATGGCTCGAACCGGCGTCCCGGTCCAGACCGCGCTTCCGACCGCGCCGACCGTCCACTGGTCGCCCTCCGCGTCGGGGTCGAAGTAGCCCCGTCCGTTCCCCGAACACTCCATCATGTGCACGACCGAGTCCGTCTGGTAGTCGTGTCGTATCTCTTCCACCGAGAGTTCGGCCTCCTCGCCGACCATTCCGGTCAGCGAAACCGACCACTCCTCGGCGTCGATGTCCGGCGTGCGGTGGTGGGTCCGAATGTAGTGTTCCTCGCGCGGCGTCAGGTAGGATTCGAGGTGTTCCCGCGACGCCGTCTGTGCGTTTTCCGGGTCATCAGTGAGGACGTCCAATCCCGGATACCGTTCGTCCAGCGACGAACGCTGGCGGTCCGACGGGTCGATTTCACCGCGGTCTTGGGGTGGCATCGTTGGGTTCGTTTTCCACGACGGGTCACTCCTTCGCTATGCTTGCTGATGAAAGTCCGTGTGTGGCAAAATCCTTCTCTCCCGCACGCCGTGAGGTCTCAAACCCCCGGATTCGAGAGTGACCGGTACGCGTTCGAGGAGTTCCGCTCGTTGGCCGTCCCCGACTCGGTGAACTCGACGGTGACGTAGACGTTCCGGTTCGTCCTCCGCTCGATTCGCCGCTCCAACCGGGTGGGAAGGTCGCTATACGCTTTATTGGAACTCCGACTGACGCTCACCGTGACGTTCGCCGGGGTCGACTGCAAGCCAATCCCACCGTACGTCGCTCGGACGCCGGACAGCGTGAGGTCGGAGTACGCGGGTCGGTCGAGCGTCGCCGCCACCTCCCGATTCGTGGAACTACTGAATGCGACGTTCGTCGCGGTCAGAACGCCGGTGCCGACCGTCGCGACCAAGAGGACGAGCAACATCGCGTAGACCACGACTCGCTTTCCGGCGGGAACCGACTCCCGAAGCGAGCCGTCCGAACCCGCCCACCTCGGCCGGTATCCCATCGCGAGGAGCGTGACCAACGCGCCGACGTTGATGGCGAGGATGTTGACCAGCAGCAACAGGAACGCGCCGATGATCAACAGCGGGACGACCCACGCGATGGCGAGTCCGGTCGCCGCCGCCGCCGGAATTATCGCCGCCGCTATCATGACGCCGATGATGGTTGTGGACTGTTCGGTCGTGTACCCGAACGCTCCCACGACCCCGGCGATGAGGGCACCGATGGTCGAGAGCGCGGTGGGTGCGAGACGAACGCCGATGAGTTCGATGTTCGTGATGGACACGCCGGGCGGTACGAACCCCACTTGACGGATACTCCATCCGAACGCCGCGGCGACGAGTATCGCGCTTCCGAGACCGAGTCCCTGTTCTTTGACGGCGTCGGTGAACAAGTCCCAGTCCCCCAGCATGACGCCGGTCGGTGCCGCGAGGGCCGAACTCACCTGCGGCGCGATGATCATCGACCCGATGATGAGCGCCGGTTGGTCCAACAGCAACCCGGCGGCGGCCGCGATAACGGAGAGGAACGTCCCGAGATAGTAGAGTTGATACGGCCACTGCATTCCCCGGATTTTCGCGTGGAGTTCGGATTTCGAGAGCTTCTGTACGGACGCGCTGTACCGTTGCCGGAGTTCGGTGAAGTTTGGTGTCTCGACCAGTTCCGCCTTCGTCGAGACGGTACTGGTGTCCGCGTCTATTTCCGACGCCCGCAACTCGTCGAGAATCGGCCCAACCATCGCGGTCGGTAGGGGAAAGAAAAACAGAATGCTGTTCTCCTCGTCACCGCTCACGACCGTATAGTCGACATCGTACTCGTCGAGAATTGACGCGACGGTTTCTCGTTCGTCCTCCGAAACATGGACGTGGAGCTCTCGCATTGTGTAGTAGACTGGCTTGGGTTTGCTGTATCTTCCGGCCGATGGAGCGACGGATGTAGGGTCTGCGAGGTTCGGAGTCCTACTCGGTGTCGGCCTCCGCGTTCGTTCCTCCCTCGTTCGTACTCGCTCCATGGGGTAGGTCTCGCGCCGAAGCGGGGTTCGTCCCGACGGATTCGCCCATCGAGACGGTCGGCGTGAGCGGCTTCCCGTTGAGGAGTTCTGGAAGGGCGATGCGAACCGTCTCCAACATCATGATGAACAGTATCGGCAGCAGGAAGAAGCCGTACCAACCGAAGAGGATGGGGCCGAGGAGGTACGCGAACATCATCATCACCATGTCGAGTTGCCGGCCGGTGATGTACGGTTGGAGGAACGTCTGTGGAAGCGTGTCGAGGAGGAGGAAGTAAGCGACGAGTACGCCGCCGACGAACACGAAGTGATTCCCGCCGGCGTTCATCGCCTGTATTCCGAGGTAACCGACGACCGGCAGGTAGACGATTTTCCCGACGACGATGGGAATCAGACTGGCGATGCCGGTGAGAAACGCCAGTGCAAACACCATGGGGATGTGAAGTCCCGCGGGTGCGACGAGGTTCGTTCCCCAGTAGGCGATGGCCGCGATGACGGTCATCCCGACGACGAAGAGCAGGTTGCCGAAGAAGACGGATTCGAGGTCCTCGTCCACGGCGACGGCGTAGGCGTACGCCGTCGTGTCCCTCCCCCCGAACAGCTGGGTGAGCCCCGAGGAGAGTTGGTCGTCGTTTTTCAGGAAGAAGTACGAAAGCGTCACCGAGAGCGCGATGAGCATCAGCGCGCCGATGACGCCCGATGTGACCTGTACTCCCGACTGAAGCACCGTCTGAACCGTCTTTTGCGGGTTCGAGACGAACTGCTGTGGATGCTGCATGGCGGTGAGCACCTGTTGTTGTTGTTCTTGCGGAAGCGCCCCGAGATAGTTCGTGACGAGCGCCGTATCCGTGGCTCCACCGAACGCTTGCTGTGCCTGCTGAAACAGGTGAAACCCGGCGTAGAGTATGAGGAGGAAGATGGGAAGGAACACCACGAGGAGGGTCAATCCGGCCACCAACCCGTCGGAATCGAATATGACGTTCACCCGTCGATAGATGGGGCGGGTCGCGTAGTAACCGAAGACCCCGAGAACCACCATCCCCACGAACGAGTAGGCGACGAATCCGGCGACGAGCGCGAGCAGGAGGACGAAAATCCACCATCCGAGACGACCCCGGGGCGGAAGCGTGTCGAGACGAACGTCTACCATTGTCTCGTCTAAATCTCTCCTCCCTGCAAACAGTTGTGGCCGCGGTTCTGCGCGAGACACGACAGACCGTATAGGAGGGTCGAATTCGAGCGATACGGGCGATTCTGCGGGGGGATATATAACCAACGTGCATTTGCAGCCCCCGCGATTACTGATTTCCCCCGTGTCCCTTTCGAGGGAGAAAAAACGATGTTCTACCACGACGATGAACTCCAGTACGAAGTGACGGTCGAGGAACCGGACCCCCAATTCGCCAAGATGCTTCAACAGGCCATCGGCGGTGCGGAGGGAGAAATGCGAGTCGCGCTCCAGTACATGTTTCAGGCGTTCGCGGTGCCCGCCGACAAGAGCGAGTACCGACAACTGCTGATGGAGACCGCGACCGAGGAACTCGGACACATCGAGATGCTCTCGACCGCGGTCGCCAAGAACTTGGAAGGGGCGTCCGAGGAACAGCGCGAAGCGGCGCGCGAGGACGCGGTCATCGCCGAGATGATGGACAGCGGCCAGCCGCGACAGGCGCTCTCGGCGGGACTGCACGCGATGCCCGTCGACTCCAACGGCGTTCCGTTCAGCGGCGGGTACGTCGTCGCCAGCGGCAACCTCGCGGCGGACATGTACGCGAACGTCATGGCCGAATCCACGGGACGAACCCTCGCCGTGCGGCTCTGGGAGATGACCGACGACCCCGGCATGAAGGACATGCTGTCGTACCTCATCGCCCGTGACACGATGCACCAGAATCAGTGGCACGCGGCCCTCGAAACGATGGAGGACCACGTTCCGGTCCCGAACAGCTTCCCGCAGGAGAAGGAAAACCAGGAGTACAACTACGAGTTCATGTCCACGTCGAAGGAGGAGCGGCCGAACCCCGACCAGCGCTGGACGCAGGGCGAGTCGGCAGACGGCAAGGAAGAATTCTCCTACGGCCGTCAACCGGGCGGCGGCACGCCCGACCTCGAAGAAGTCATCGACGCGATGCACAACGAAGTGAACTGACCGGAATCGCCGACCGAATCGTTCACACTTTTTCTCGCGGTATCGTACGACTCGTCGAAATCGATTCCGAAACGCACCGACGACCCGACTTCTGGAGTTATGTCGCTTTCCGGTGTATCGACGGGGCGATCGTGATCGCCGTGACTGCTGATTACGTGAAACAGGCGCAAAGCCTCGCCCTTCAGGGTGGGGATACGCGCCGTAATTCCCGCTAATCTTCCGTCGTCGAAATCAATAGGGCGAACTCGTCATCTCGCTCTCGGCGCTGTTCTCGACCGCGAGCGCCATCAACGCGACCCTGTTCACGAGCGCGCAGTTCTCCGATCGCCTCATCGAGAACGGTCTCCTGCCGAAGAAACTCGACGCCAGCTCGCTGGACGAGTTCCACGTGGGCGAGGACCTGCCCAAGCGCATCATCGTGATTCTCGGCGTGCTGACCGCGGCGTTCACCGTCGTCGGCAGTTTGGAGGGGATCACGTCGTTCGCGTCGCTGACCTTCATCGTCGTCTTCGGCGGCATGAGCTACCTCGCGTTGACACAGCGCGATCACGAGTCCGTCTCGGCCGTCCCGCCAGCAATCGGCCTGTTCGGGACAGTTCTCTTCCTCCCAATGATGCTCTGGCATCTCTTCTCGGCCCAGCGCGGCGTCTTCTACACGGTCGTGGCGCTCGCCATCGTCTCCATCGTCGTCGAACTGGCCTACTTCGAGACGGACCTGTTTGCGACGACTCCGGAGGATCAATCGTCCGTCGGCGGCGACTGATGCCAATCAGAGGAAACTACATTAGTTCCTCCGGTCCTATGATATCAATATGGTCTCTCGAGATTTCGCGAAAGATTCGGACAATGGCCATGTCGCAGCCGCGGATGCGTTCGTATCTCGAGCGCGATCGTACCATCTCGATACAATCGTTGAGCTCGTCGTCTTCGGCTCCACGGCACGTGGCGACACACATGGTCTGGCGAGTGATGTCGACATCTTTGTTGTTCTTTCGGACACCTCTGACCAAGGTACGATTGCTGACGACCTCCGCGATATCGCCTACGACGTAATGCTTGAGTATGGTCCCGTTGTTGAGCTCCATATCGTCTCTCAATCCGAATTTGACCGGTTGCGAGCCGAGGGTAACCCATTCGTCCAAAACGTTTTCACAGAGGGGCAAATGTATGCCTGATCCTGACGACAACCAGCCGGACCAAGCAGCGATCAATGACCAACTGCAGCAAGCACACCAAGCACTTTCGGATGCAACTGGCGCTCGCGACGCTGATCTTTCAGATGCAGTGGTCATCAATCGGATCTACTATGCATGCTTTCACGCAGCGCAGGCTGTGCTCTATGACCGTGGATTCAACCCTGATTCACATGGTGGCGTTTTGTCACTCTTTGGCTCCGAGGTCGTCGTTGCCGGCGATGCGGATCGAAAGGATGGAAGATTCTCAAATCGACTCTCCGAACTGCGACGACAGGCTGATTACGGCTATGGAACACTTGATCAAGATATAAATGCACTCATAGCACGTGTTCAGCAGTTCGTTTCCGTAATGGAAACTCTCTGCTCTGATTCTGAAAATTAATCTGTTTCTATCTGCTCCCCCCCCCAAAATTCGGAAGCACCTTCTCACTTCTGAATCCTCTTTGCTTCCGGACGAGATCGAAATAACGGCCATGCTAAATGGTCATCATTTCGTCGAGGTAAGTATCTCAAACTCTCAACGAACCAGTGTCTATCGGTGTGAGAACCCTCTCCTTTCAGAGCGGAAAAGACGCCACAGACCTACTTCTGTGGGGTTGATGTCGTCAACTGGTGTTCCAAAGGAGGAACTAATTACTATCGTCGTCGTCCGAATTCGGTTCGATATCGTCGTCGTTATCCGTGGGACCCGCCGCCTCCGACGGTTCGGCCGCCGACGGGGACTCGTTGGTCTCTGTAGTAATCGAACCGGTTGACGCGCTCGCGTCCGAGGATGCCGCCGCCGACTCCTCACTCCGTTCTTCCTCCGGAGTGATTCCGTGTGCGTCCTCCACGTGTTCGTAAAGTTCGTCCTCTCGCTCGAACTCCTCGTCGCAGTGGTCGCACGAATACGCCTCTTCGTTGGATTCGGTTGCCATATCTTCGGCTTCTCACGCGAGAACCGAAAGGGTTGTACTGGCACATGCAACCTCACCCTATGCCCACCCCTTTCACCACCGTTCGAACGACACCGACCACCGATACAGTCGGTCGAAAATCGGTTTCGAAACCGGCGGTGGAGATTTAATACAACCGAGACTGTCTTTCTATGCCATGGGATACATTGTCAAGATGCCCAAGTTGGGACTGGAAATGGACTCCGGGACGCTCAACGTTTGGACCGTTTCCGAAGGCGATACGGTGGAGGAAGGAGCCGTCGTCGCCGAAATCGAATCGGAGAAGACGACGGCCGAAATCGACGCCCGCGAGGACGGCGTCCTTCGACGGGTCTTCGTCGAGGAGGGCGACGTGACCGACCCGGGAGCACCGCTCGGCATCGTCGCCGCGCCGGATGCGGATATCGACGACTTGGTCGCGGAAGTCGAGGGTGAATCCGCGGAAACCCCATCCGAGGCGTCCGCCGAAGACGCGGATTCGAGTCCCGCACAGGAGGACGACGCACGGGTCACCACCGACGGTTCGACCGCACCGGTGAGCGAAGTCAAGGCGACGCCGCGAGCGAAGCGACGGGCCGAGGAACTGGACGTGGACCTCACGGCCATCGACGGCACCGGGCCGCAGGGTGCCATCGCAGAAAGCGACGTCGAGGCGGCGGCCGAGGACGACTCGTCCGAACCGACCGACGATGTGAAAGCGACACCGCGAGCGAAACGGCGGGCGGAGGAGTTGGATGTCCCGCTCCACACCGCCGAGGGGACCGGGCCACAAGGGGCCGTGACCGAGGGCGACGTGGAGGCCGCGGCGGAGTCGATGGAAGGAGAGGCGGCCGAAGCCGAGGCGACTTCGACCGAGCCGACGGGCGGAGAATCGACCGCTGCTGCGGCCACCGACGTCCCCACGGAACGGGTGTTCGCCACGCCGAGCGCCCGCCGACTCGCACGCGAGTTGGGCGTCGACGTCGAAACCGTCGGCGCGGAAATCGACGGCCGTCTCACGGAAAGCGACGTCCGGATGGCGGCCGAGGGGACGACGAGCGACGAGGCCGAGACGGTGCCCGGAACGCGGGAAGAGGAACGGCCGCTGACGGGGATGCGCAGCACCATCGCGGAGCGTCTGGGACGGAGCGACCGCGAAGCGGTCCACGTCACCGAACATCGGTCGGCCGATGCGGAGGAACTCCTCGCCGCGGCGTCCGCCGCGGACGAGGCGCTTTCCCCCGACGTGTCCGTGACGGACGTCCTGTTGACCGCGCTGTCGGCGACGCTCGACGCCCATCCCGAGTTCAACGCCACCTTCGAGGACGACGTTCACCGATTGCACGAGGCGCACAACATCTGCGTTGCCGTCGATATCGACGCCGGACTCATCGCGCCAGTGATTTCGGACGTGGACGCGCTCTCGCTCTCGGACCTCGCGGCGAAACGCAGGGAGGTGACCAACCGGGCGCTCTCGGGCGAGTACACGATGGACGACCTCACGGGCGGGACGATAACCGTCTCGAACCTCGGCGTCCTCGGCGTGGAGCGCTTCGACCCGGTCATCAACCCGCCCCAAATCGCCATCCTCGGCGTCAACACCATCAAACGCGAGGTGGTCCCGACCGAAGACGACGATGTCGCCGTCCGCAAGCGCATCTCCTTCTCGCTCTCGTTCGACCATCGTATCGTGGACGGCGCGGACGCCGCACGGTTCCTCGGGACGCTCGTCGAACGCGTCGAGAACCCATGGCCGCTCGTGATCGCGGCGGGCGAAAAATAACGCGGAAGACGGATTCTCTTCCGGGAATCGCATTACTACGCGCGGAAGAGTCCTTCCTTCGCGCCCCGTTCTATCACCGCGTCGATGTCGACGAGTCGCGGTCCGTCGGCGACGGGGCGCAATCGGACGGACGCATCGCGCACTTCGAGTTCGCGTTCGCCGTCCGCACTGATGACGCCGGTGGCGACGTCGAATTCGAACGCTTCGCCGTCATCGAGCGTGCGGTACTCCTCGACGGGAATACGCGAGAGAACGCCCGGAACCGTGACCGCGTGTACCTCCCGTTGCGGTTCGCTCGTCGTCCCCAACCGGAATCCGATGCCGCCGGGGTCGTCGGGACGGCGGACCGCGAGTCCACCGGCGATGCCGGAAAGGCCGATTTCGCTCGGCGACGCCCGCGAGACGACGCCGCCGACGACGTCCTCCGGGTCGAGAATGGCTCGGGTTCCGACGAACTGCTGGTCCATAACCCCGAGCGTTGCGAGCCCTCGGATGCGGCGCTCTTCGCTCCCGTCGTCCACGACTGCTTCGACGGTTCCGTGCCGAATCGTCGTCTCGTCGGCGGGCACCGCACCGCTCGCGATGAGTCCCGTGGCGATACCGGCGACGGTTCCGTCGACCGCCGTGGGAATCACGTTGTTCGTTCCGGTAGAGATGCTCACGACGGGAACGTCCCCGATTCCGTGGGCGACGTCGCGATTGGTGCCGTCGCCGCCGAGAACGACCACGGCATCCGCCTCCTCCGAGAACCGTTCCGCGGCGTTTCGTGCGTCTTCGCCGGACGCCGTGACCGTCACGTCCAACAGGTCTACCGTGAGGTCCTCCGGAGCGCCGTTGACGATTCTGTCGGCGAGGCCGGCGTTGTCCGGCATGACGAGGACTCCGGTGTCCTCCGCCATCGTCAGTCCTTCGAGGACGCAGGTCGCCGTCCGCCGTTTCGCGTAGTTGCTACTGACGCTCGCGCCGCCCGTCAGTCGCCGGATGTCCCGACCGGCGACCGGGTTGACGATGAGTCCGACTGTCGGGGACACTTATACGACGCGGTCGATGGCCGCTTTCACGTCGTCCGCGTCCGGCAGGACTTCCTCCTCCAACGTCGGACTGAACGGGATGTGTACGTCCGCGACGCCGACGCGCTGAATCGGCGCGTCGAGGCTGAAGAACGCGTTCTCCATGACGCGCGTCGCGATTTCCGCGTGGGTTCCGTACGAGAGCGGGCTTTCGTCGGCGATGACGAGACGGCCCGTCTTGTCCACGCTCTCGGCGAGCGTCTCGGTGTCGAGCGGGTAGAGCGACCTGAGGTCGATGACCTCGACACTCGTTTCGCCCGCGAGTTCGTCGGCGAGTTCGAGCGACTCCCCGACCAACCGCTGCGTCGCGACGACGGTCACGTCATCGCCTTCGCGTTCGACGCTCGCCGTCCCGAGCGGGATGGTGAAATCCTCGTCGAGCGGAACGTCGCCCGTCTGTTCGTACATCGCCTTGTTCTCGAAGACGAACACCGGGTCGTCCGAACGGATGGCCGACTTCAACAGGCCCTTCGCGGCCCGCGGCGTTCCGGGAGCGACGGCGATGATGCCCGGGAAGTGTGCGAACCACGTGTGCAGCGTGCCCGAGTGCTGACTCGCGGCACCCATTCCGCCGCCCTCCGTGGTTCGCACGGTGACGGGCATCTCGGTCTTGCCGCCGAACATGTAGCGGTTCTTCGCCATCTGGTTGATTATCTGCTCCGAGCAGACGCCGAGGAAGTCCGCGAACATGATTTCGACGACGGGCCGCGTTCCCGTCGCCGCGGCACCGACCGCCGCGCCCATGAATCCGGCTTCGCTTATCGGCGTGTCCCGAATGCGGTCCTCGCCGAAGTCGTCCACGAGACCGTTCGTCACTTCGAAGACGCCGCCGAACTCGCCGACGTCCTCCCCGATGACGAAGACGTCGTCGTCGCGGTTCAGTTCCTCCCGCATCGCGAGGCGAATCGCCTCGCGGACCGTCATCTCCTCGGTGTCAGACGGTCCCGAGGAAGGCATGCTTTCGGTACTCATCGGTCCTCACCTCCGTCGGTCCGCATCTGTCGTGCGAAATCGTTTATCTCGGGTACGTTTGCGTTGAACATGTCGTCGTATGCCTCGCTCGGTTCGGGGTAATCCGCTTCCTTGGCTTTCTCCGCCGCTTCCTCTACCTGCTCGCTGATTTCGGATTCCATCTCCTCGAACTCCGATTCGGTGATGGTTCCGGCGTCGATGAGCCGTTCTCTGAACTGCTCTATCGCGTCGTTTTCCTTCCAAATCGCGATGTCCTCGTCGGTTCGGTACGGCTGTTGGTCGCCCTCGAAGTGACCGCGATAGCGGTAGGTGTCTGCCTCGATGAACGTCGGCCCATCGCGCGCGAGCGCACGCTTCCGGGCCTCTTTCACCGCTTCGTAGACGGCCGTGACGTCCATTCCGTCCACCGTGAAGCCGGGGATGTTGTACGCCTCCGCCGTCTCGCTCAGGTTCTGGAGGTTGTGCTGTTTTTCGACCGGCGTCCCCTCGCCGAACTGGTTGTTCTCGACCAGGAATATCGCCGGGAGGTCCCACGTCGCGGCGAGGTTGATGGCCTCGTGAATCTGTCCTTGAGCGACGGCACCGTCGCCGAAGAACGCCAGCGCGACGGTGTCCTCCCCTTTGACCTGCGACGTGAGGGCGGCACCGGTGGCGAGCGGCGGTCCAGCACCGACGATGCCGTTCGCGCCCAACATGCCCGCGTCCACGTCCGCGATGTGCATCGAGCCACCTTTGCCGTTGCAGTAGCCGTCCGCCTTGCCGTACAACTCGGACATCATCCCCTCCAATCCGAGTCCCTTCGAGATGCAGTGGCCGTGGCCCCGGTGGGTGCTCGTGATGTAGTCTTTCTCCTCTAATGCCGAACACGCGCCGACGCCGACCGCTTCTTCGCCGATGTAGAGGTGTACGAACCCGGGGAGTTCTCCGTCGCCGAACAACTCCCCCGCTTTCGTGTCGAACGCCCGAATCGTCAGCATCCGACGTAACGCTTCTTTTTGCCCCTCTTCTGTTTCGATGTCAATTGCTACCATTGTCCATGCTATAGTTGCTACATCGGGCATTAACTATTATGATTGATTATGGACGTATCATCCTGAAAATCTGAACATTTGATAAAAACTTTCGCGCCTTTAGAAGGGGGTGTTGGCGGATACAACCACCCGATTTCGAACACCTCCTGCCTTCTCAAAAGGTGTCGCCGTGAATTCCGACGTCCGCGTGGAGTTCCTCCCGAACGGCGTCGTGAACGTGACAGAGGTCGTTCGCGCGACTCACGGCGGCATCTAGCGTCTCGTCGCTCTCGTCGGCTTCCACGCCGATCGTGAACCGAATCGCTTCGAGGTCGTTTTCGTCGTCGCGGTCCGCTTCCGCGTCTATTTCGATACGACCGAGACCGTCGGCATTCCGTTGCTGTGCTCCGATTCGAAGCGCCACCGTGTAGCAGGCGGCGTAGCTCGCGAGCAGGGTTTCGGTCGGACTCGGATCGGTTTCGGTGTCCGCGTCGATGGCGAGCTCGCTGCCGTCGATTTCGGAAACGGTTCTGAACCCTTCCGTCGAAGTCGTCGTGCTTTCGAGCATCGTCCGTTCCACGGTCAGCACCCATGTAGGGGTTATCGTTGCCCAGTACGGGCGACCATCCTCCCAAACGTGGAACCCCGTTCAGAGATACGAATCGTCGTACGACTCGGCCGACTTCGGTGTGTGAACGTTTCCGCACTCGGGGCATTCGATGTGGTCTTGGGCGTCACGCGTCGTATCGAGCGACCCGCAGTTTCCACAGAAGTAGCCGAATTGCTCGGTGAACGCCTCGTCCGTATAGGTGACGAAAAACGGGTTTTCGGTCCCCGATTTTGCTTCCCCCATGTTCAGGTACACCGTCTCTCCGTCGTCGGTCGTCGCGCTCAGCGTTCCGTCGTGAGTGTTCGTGTTCTCCAAGGCCACCTCCGTCGGTTCGAGTTCCTCCTCTGATTCGTCGTCCACTGCCTCCCGTTCGGTCGCATCGAGGGTATATTGATCCTCGATGAACGACTCGCCACCGTACTCGACCTGTTGACTTCCCGTTTTCGCAATGTTGAATTCGTCAAGAAACTCTGAACCTTCTCTGTTCGCTTCGAGGATTTTCACGTGGATTCGCTCTGCGTCATCCTCGCGTAACTTCTCTACTGCCGTTTCGAGTAACTCCTTGCCGACGCCTTTTCCACGGTGTTCCGGGTCTATGAGTATCCATCGTATCTCTCCTGTGTCGCCATCGAGATATCCTTCGATGAATCCGACGAGCGTCTCAAAATCCTCGTCTTCGAGCGCGAACACGTAGGCGTCGGAGCGCGTTAGCACGTTGGCAAGTCGATCGTCAGAGAACTCCTCGTTAACGACGTTCTCGATCTGTTGTGGACTCAGGGAGTACGAAGTGGTCATCGCGCTTCGCGCCAACTCGTGAATCCGCTCCGCATCGTTCGACGTGGGTTCGTGGAGTTTCATACTTCATCTTCCTCCCTGAAACGGATAAACTCGTGCCAGAACGGTTACGGTGCTGGGATAGATTCGACGTTGGCTCACGATGACGCCCTCCGGACGGACTCCCTTCGCGTCCATCTTTCTATCCAAACCTTAGTTTTATTATATTCTCACAAAACTATGAAAAAAGATATGAAACCCCGGTGAATACACCGACTCAGTACGGTGATTGGTACACAGTAGCAAGCCACTCTCCAAAGCGAGTAACGATATACGAACGACTGCCGCCCTGAACCACGATGTCACGGTTACAACCAGATACCAGCAGAACGGTCGAACAGTGTGATTCTCGCCAGCGCATCCGGAGCGTATGCCCGAGGGTTCCAACCACGAGCACCGATACGCCGAACGCCGACTCCCGCGAGGGAACGACCGATTTGGGGCCATGAACGGTCCGAAACGGGTGCCACGGCGGGGGTCCGGGTACAGCGACCGGCGGTGCCGTAACTGCGGTTCGTTCATCACCCCGGAGTTCGCCCGCGTCTTCGGAAACAACGACGACGAGGTGTTCGGTTGCTTCGACTGTCTATCGGCGACGGCGGTCAAAAACGGGGCGGCACGGGACGAACAGTCCGCACGTCACTCCTCGTCGGAGAGCGTACAGGTGACGAGATAATCGACCCGGTCGTCGTCGCTCGTGGTACTTTCGAGCGTGACCGGTCGGTCGGTTCCCCGCACCAGCCCGACGGCCACGAACGAGGGAATCGGATGGTCGAACCGGTCCACGGCACCGTACCGACTGTCGGTGATCGCGACGGTGACGCGTCCCTCCTCGGGGTCCACGTCCGGCGTCGCGCCCCCGACCAGTTCGAACCCCTCGACGAGCGCGTCGGCGAGTTGGTCCGCGAGTTCCGGGAGTCGAGTTTCGATATCGCCGACCATCCCCTCGAACTCGGCAAACAAGCCCGCCCCCGTCGGCGGAACGGCAACGCCTCGCTGGCGCTCGTCGTCCGTCGCGACGAACAAGGTGGCGGCGTCGTTTCCGGCGGGAAGGTCGTGGTTGCGATGCTGGGGGACGAACAGGCGCACGCCCGCGTCTTCGCCCGTCGTGTCTCCCGTCGGAAGGTAAACATTCGTCCCGGAGAGGCCGAGCGTCTCCACGAGTTCGGCACCCGTAGCGGCGTGGGCGGCGTAGGTCCGCTCGCCGATCGACGCCGAGACGAACTGCTCCGGGGTGAGGTAGTACGTGAGAACTGCGGCGAACAATCCCGTTCCGGCGAACGCGAGCAGGACGGTTCGTGACGCGGGAAGCACAACGGCAGCGAGAGCCGAGAGGACGCCGAGTCCGGCCATTCCGAGCGCGGTCCGTCGATAACTCGTCCGACGTGCACGACGATATTCGTCGCGCAACCGTTCGTTCTCCTCCGAGAGGAGTTCGAGTCTGGCGGTGAGGTCGGCCACCGATGCGGCGTCCGATGTCGCTTGGTCGTCGCGTTGCGTGGTCGATGAAGCGGATTGGTTACTCATGAGTTCTCTCCTCTACGAGTCCGAGCGCGGCGCGTTCGTACCGATGCAGTCCGTACGAGACGATGGCGAAGACGACGACGATGACGGCGACTGGCACCAGAAGCCGGTTGCTCGACCGAAGGCTCGCCAGCGCCCCCGCGCCGAACAGGGCGGCTATCCCGCTCGTGACGGCGACGCGCCAGTACGGTCGGTCGAACGTGAGCGACGGACCGACGAGCACGGCGAGGAGACCGAGTTCGAGCGCGAAAAGATATTCGACGGCCATCCCGTCGGCGAGCGCGGCGACGACGAGTTGCCCGAACGCCACGGTGTAGAGCGTCGGCACGATGTACCAGAGCAGGAAGAACACGATTCCCGCGAGGAATCCCGGCAGGCCGGTGGCGACGGTACAGAGGATCGCGACGAGGAGCGCGCCGATGCCGCCGAGCCACGTCGGTGTCTCGTGTCGCATCGCTACTGCCCCCTGACGGCCGTTTTCCTCGTTTGGCGCGTTTCGGCCAGAACCGATTCGATTCGGTCGGCCGGACCGACCTCGAACGCGGACACGCCATCGATTCGAGCGATGTCACGGCGGAACTCCTCGAAATCGACGTACTCCTCGTATGCCGTTTCGACGGTTCGGACGTCCCTTCGCTCGAACAACACCGTCGGCGCGAGGAACACGAGGACGTGTTCGGAGTGGCGACGGGCCGCCCTGACCGCCTCTCGGACCTCCATCCGATGCGTATCGTCCGTGAGGATGACGGTCACGAGCGACCCCTGAATCCCCCGGAGATACGTTCTGATCGTCTTGTAGAGCGGGTCGTCTTCGACCCGCTGCACGTACCGTTTCGAGTCGGTAACGTAGGGGAGGAGGGTCCGCCCGAACGACGAATCATCCCTTCGGAGTCGACTCTCCATTTCACTCGCTTGGCGAGGCGTCCGGGTCCGATCCGTTCTCCCTCTCGTGGTGCGTGCCGCGGCTTCGCCGTTTTCGTCCATCTCTCCGTCCCCCGTAGGAGTCGGAACGAGGTCGTGTACATCCGTTTCGACGTGGCTGTAGTGACGCGCGCTCGCGTCCGGTTCCCGGACGGTCGTCACGCCGCCGTCGCCCACGGTGTAGAGGGAAATCGGTTCCGTGTTCGCCCGTGCGTTATCGATGTAGGCGAGCGCGACCTGCCGAAGGTAATCGAGTTTCGTCTCCCCCGCCATCCCGATCTCCATCGACGACCGAGTATCGACGACGAGAGCGGTCGAGAGGTCGGTTTCCGCGTCGAACTCGCGGACGTGCGGCTGGGCCATTCGGGCGGTCGCCTTCCAATCGATTTGACGAACCGTATCACCCGGCACGTACTGTCTGATCTCCCCCGGGTCGAGACCGACGCCTCTCTCGCCCGTCTTGTGCTCGCCGAACGCGGTGGACATCCCTTTACCGGCCATGCCGACGTGAAGCGACCGAGGGCGGCGCGGAACGACGGTTACGCTCGCGTCGTCCCCCACCGGAACCGTCGAGCGGAACAACCCGGCTTGGTCGGTGAGCGTCACGGTCGGCGGCGCACATTCGAACTTCCCGGCGACCGGCCAGCGAAGCGAAAACGTCGTCGTCGCCTCCTCTTCCCCCGCGGCGAGGCGAAATCGTCGCTGGGTCGGGTCGCGCACGGTTGCGGCCACCGGTGGCTGTGCTTCGACCGTCATAGAAAGCCCCACCGGCTCCGGGAGCGCCGCGCGGACCGCGACCGACAGTTCCTCGTCGGTACTCACGCGATTTCGGGACAGCGATTGGGTCAGCGTGAGGTCGTCCGTCGTCGCCAGTACGTCGTGCACGAACAGATACTGCTGAACGAGCAGTGACGCGCCGATTCCGGCCGCTCCGACGAGGAGTAACGGCCGGTCGAAAAGCCACGCGCTGCCCGCGAGCAGACAGACGAGAACCACTCCGGTTTCGTATCGGCGTGTCACCTCCATACGTTTCATACCGATGCCCTCCCAATTTAATGTACTGTATTATCCCTCGATAGCTGACCGTCGTGATCCGCCCACGGATGGGGGTTTATTTTCGTCCGTCTCGTCCGTCCGGTGGAGTTCGAATGCCCGACGAACACGAGCGGCTGACGGTTCGACGCTACCGAGACAGGGACAAGAACGCCGTTTGGCGGGTTCACGACCGCTCGCTCCGCGACTCGGCGATGTGCTATTCGCCGGAGTACAACCGCTACCTCCGGCACATTCCCACCGCGTTTCTCGAAGGCGACGGGGAGTTCCTCGTCGCGACGATGAGTACGACGGGGGACGACCGAACCGCGGGGACGGATGACCCCGATTCGAACGCGCGGACGAACGGCATCGTCGGAATCGGCGGCTTTCAGCCCCTCGAACGCTCAAAACCGGTAAATTCCGACATCCGACGGGCGCTCGATGCTGACGTTATGACCGCGCACGTTCGCAGCGTGGCGGTACTCCCGGACGCTCAATCGAGCGGCGTCGGAACCGTACTCACGACCGAGTTGGAGCGCCGCGCCGCCACGCGCGACTTCTCGCAGGCCGTCCTCTCCACGCCGGTGGAACTGACCGGCGCACACGGCTTTTACGAGTCGCGTGGCTACGAAGTCCTCCCGATGGCGGCGGAAGACGGGGACGCCGACTCCGATCACTACTGGTATCGAAAGTCGCTGGTGTGAACCTCCCGATCGGACGACGGCCCACGCTATCTCACGGGCTTCGGACTTCGATACTCCAGCGGACATCATTGGTTCTCGATAGTATCGATTTAAGAAAGAAGTAGTTTTTACGATGGCTCATGACACGATAGATGTGTCTCGGTCCATTGCAGCGCTCGGTCTTTTCGCCCTCCTCCTCGTAGCGACGGTTCTACCCGCACAAGCGGCTGTTTCAGCGACGGACGCCGCCCAGTTCACGTCCACACCGGAGCGAGTCGGAACGGTCCCGCTCGCTCGCAACAACACCACCGTTCATCACGAGGACCCCGACGACGCACGGTCGGAAAAGGATATGTCGAAACTCGAACGATGGCTGGCCGGTCGGCTCTCGTCACGACTCGGGGGGAGTACGCTCAATATCGAGCAGGGGCAGTACGACAAAGCGCAATCCGTGCTGGGAAACGACTACAACGACATGCTTGACAAGTACGTCGATGTAGCAGGGGAGACGGAGGGGACGGACGACGACCGGACCGCGAAAAATCTCCGGAAAACGAAGGAGACCCAACGCCATTACGTCTCGCGCGTTCAACGCTACCAGACACTGTACGACCGCTATCAAACGGCGAAACGGAACGGAAACGACGCGAAAGCGAGGAAACTCGCGCGCCGGCTGGAACGGTTGCAGAAGGATATCAACGGTACCAGCGGTAACTTGACCTCGCACTACGACCGCCTCTCGAACGGCACGAACATCGACACGAGTAACGAAACGAGACAGATCCGAAACGTCACTCGGTCCATCTCCGCAAAGCAAGCCGAGGTGCGCGAGTCGGAGTTCGTCACGACCAATCTGACGGCGACGGTCAACTCGACGAACGTGTCGTTTCTCGACCCGCTTCGCGTTTCCGGTCGGCTGACTGGCGAGAACGGCACCGGCCTCGGCAACCGCTCGATAGTGCTTCGTTTGAGTGAAAACCGCTCGGTACGGGTTCGAACCGCCGCCAACGGGACGTTCTCGCTCGTCGGCCGACCGGCGGTGGTGGCAGTCGGCAACCGAAGTTTCCGAGTCGCATACGATCCGGCCAACCTGTCCGCTTATCTCGGTTCGAACACGACGGTTCAGGCGACTGTCTCGAAAACCACTTCCTCCATTCGAATCTCGAATCACACGAATCGAACGCGCTACAACGACACGGTGTCCGTTTCGGGGCGCGTCACTACGGGATGGGTCAACGTATCCGACGTTCCACTCGCCGTCTACGTCGGGCGAACCCGAGTCGGAACGACGCACACCGGTCCGTCCGGGTCGTACTCGTTCAGTACTCCGCTACCCGTGGACGTGCCCACTCGTGCAAAGAAGGTCCGCGTCTCCCTGCCGTTCGAGAACGGCGCGCTCACCGCGTCGAACGCGACGGCACCGCTCACGGTCGGGCACACGGCGACGAATCTCACGCTCTCCGGCACGCCCGGAGAGGGGAGGAGCGTGGACCTCTCGGGACGCCTCGAAACCGCGGATGGCGCGGCGGTGGCGGGCCAACGGGTACGGATTTTCACGAACGGAACGCAAGTCGCATCGACGCGGACGAACGAAAACGGGACCTATCGGGTCTCCCTCGTTCTGCCTCCCTCCCTCGTCTCCGCGGAGGGGAAAACGACGTTCGTTGCGCGATTCGATGGCCGAATGAAAAGCGTCGAGTCGGCACGGACGTCGAAGCGGTTCGCCGTTTCGACCCCCGAGAGCGGCCCGTTAGACTCGACGACGCGCGCTTGGTTGGTGAGTCTCGGTGTCGCCACCCTCCTCACCCTCGGCGGGTTCTTCCTCTGGCGCTCGGACATCGGTGGCGGCGACGATGCGGACGAACGCGACGATGTGAACGAACACGCCCCGGACGGAGATTCCGTCCCCGTCGCGGACGACTCCACACCGGACGCGGTGGTGTCCGCACGGACGTTCCTCGACCGCGCCCGGTCGGCGCGCGACGCCGGCGAGTTCGAAACGGCCGTCGAGATGGGATACGCCGCGACCCGAAACCGCTTTTCGGGTGCGATTCCGTCGGCCGCCTCGACCCACTGGGAGTTTTACAACGCCTGTCGTGAGGCCGGTCTCGGCGACGAGACGGTTTCCACCATCGGTGACGTGACCGAACGGTACGAACGGGCGGCGTTCGCCGCGAACCGCGTGAGCCGAGAGACGGCGACGGCCGTCATCGACGCGGCATCCTCGCTGGTCGGTGAGGAGGGCGTGACGGAGTAAGTCGCCGTTCGACTACAGAAAATCGTCCAGTTTGGCGTTGATCGTGGTCAGCGCCCGCTTCACGCGCGGCGGTGCGACCCGACCGATCGTGGCTTTGTACGGGTTTTCGCTCGGGTTGTAAGTGTATTTCAGTAGTTCGGGCCACTCCGTTTCGATGACGCTGTCGATGAGGTCGTACTCCGGCGGCGAGACGCGTGATCGCTCGACGTGCAATCCCGTCAGTAACAGGTCGTAGTTGACGAGCGGCGATACGCCCCTGATCGCGAAGTCGGTTTCCCGCGGTGCCAACGCTCCCCATCGCCCCATCCGCTGCTCCCAGTACAGGAGGTTCGCGGGCGAGATGTCGTACTCCTTCGCGTACTCGACTGCTCCGGGCAACCACTCCTCGATTTCGTTCCTGACGAACTCGCTGTCGGGATACTGGAGTTCGGTACAGAAGTGGTCCACCAAATCCGTCCCGCGTTCGGGCATCTCGTAGTTCACCTTGTAAATCGGCCCGTTTCCGCTCACGTAGAGGACGTCGTTCACGTCGTAGTTGTTGGAAAAGAACTGCACGTGTCTCGTCTTCGGTAGTACCCGCGTCCAACAGAGGTACTCCTCGAACGCCGCCCGAAAGTCGTCGTCCAGCGAACGGGGGTGGTGAATCGTGTAATCGAAATCCTGCTCCGCGGCGATTCGTTTGGGAATCTTCACGTCAGGGTGTTCGCCGTTCCCCCAGTCGGAGAACGTGTACCACGTCACGTCCCGGACGATGTCCCGTGAACAGGCCAAGATCATCCGCGTGTCGCGTCCGGCGGTAATCGGCGTGAGGAGGTGATAGTCCTCGTTGAACGACTCCATCGCGCTCGTGATGCGATCCGCGATGTACTCCGCTGGCGGTCGCTCGACCGTCGGGAAAAAGAGCGGTCGCCGTGAAACCTCCATCCCGTCGGCATCGAGAACGTGGTTCGGAAGGACGCATCGAACCTCCTGAAACAGCGTCTTATCGCCGATGAGGGCGCTCTCGTTGCCCTTGAACTGCGGCGTGTTCATGAACGACGTGACCGCCGTATTCTCCGTCAAATCGACGTCGACGGAATCGACCAGCAGTTTGAGCGAGGAGGTTACCAATCGGGAATCGGCGTGATAGTACAGGGATTTGTTCGCGACCGCATCCGGAACGACGGTCGTCGAGTCCTCCGTCGTGCGGATGATCGCGTAGCGGCCCGTAAGTGCCTGCGCGCGGCGGAGTACCCCCGTCACCCCCACCGTCACCGTTTCCTTTAGCCACTGCTCGATCGTCGGCCCGTTCGGAACGACGACGTCCCCGATGATTGCGAGTTCAGTATCGCCGTCCGACGCGTGGTGAAAAGGGAGAGCGTCGGAGTAGTATATATCGAAATCGCCCGAGATATCTGCATGAGAAAAACCCTCAGGGACAGTCGGTTGAAACAGGGGGTCACAGAGTAAAAATTGGTTCTGATGTCTCACACTCTTGTCCATACTCATGATGTCTTTCATCTCACAACTGATGGTTAAAGCTAACGGCCTATCAGACGCCTTGCGGCAAAAATCCATCCGCAGTCTGGTGATTTGATGCGGTTTTGGTATCAAATCTGTATGGTGTTGTCACACATGATGAAGCGGACATATCGTGTTTCGATTGGAATAATTCCGTCCCTCGTGCGTCCATGAAACGTCGACAGCCTCGGCTCGGCGGTCGGTTGTTGGAGGGCATTCGACCCGGGCGAACCTGACAATCAGTTGTCTATCGGCTGAGAAATGAACGAATCTCGGATGCAAGCGTGCCACACAGATGCATGCAAACGGCGACGAAAGCGGAAGAGATAATCGGCTCTGATGGAATACCCATAACCTGATAGAATGGCGGACCAATCTTCGGAGTCGTCTTCCTCGCTCAAGTCGGTTTCCCGCGGCGCGTCCTTCTTTATGGCCGGTAAAGGTCTCGACAACGCGCTTCGGTTTCTCCTCAACTGGGTTCTCGTGCAGGGTCTCGGGAGCGTGCTGTTCAGCGTCTACACGCTCGGGTTGGTCGCCCTGACCTTCGCGCAGGTGTTCACCAATCTCGGGACGAACCAAGCGATAATGAAGTTCATCCCGAAGTACGACGACGACCCGGTGAAACGCCGGCGGATGCTCGGCCTCTCCTATCTCACGTCGGTGCTCGCCGGTATCGTCATCGGGGCGGTTCTGTGGGTCGCCGCGCCGTTCATCAACGGGTACGTCGACCCCGCGTATCAGGACCACTTCGTCGACGTCCTGCGTGTGTTCGCCCTGCTGTTGCCGATCGACACGCTCATCAGTTGCTTCGGGAGCGTGTTCAAGAGCCTCGAAATGCCCGAGTATCAGGTCTTCGTTCGGAACATCCTGACCCCGCTCTTTCGCGTCGTCGGCATCAGCATCGCGCTCCTCCTCGGATTCCTCCTCGTCGGCGTCGTCATCGCTACGGTCATCGCCTCGGTCCTCGTGTTCTGTATCGCGGTCTACCTGATCCTCTCGAAGACCGACCTCAGACCGCAGTTCACCGCCTCGCGTTCGGAAGCGGTCGAATTCTACGACTTCTCGTTGCCGCTCACGCTCAACCACACCGGGCAGATCCTCGCGAGCAAAGTCGACCTGCTGATGGTCGGATTTCTGGCGAGCGCCTACATCACCACGAAGGACGCCGTCGGAATCTACAAAATCGCGTCCGTCCTCGCGGGGGTACTCCTCCTCCCGTTGAGCGGGTTCAGTCAACTGTTTCCACCCATCGCCTCCCGTCTGTACAACAACGACAAGATGGACGATCTGGAGGCGCTGTATCGCCGCATCACCCGATGGACGTTCACGTTGGGGTTGTTCCCGGCGGTCGGTGCCGCCATTTACGCGCGCGAACTGCTGGTCCTGTTCAGCGATTCGTTCGCCCAGCAGGGCGAAGCCGTCCTGCTGTTGTTCATCGTCGCGCAACTCTCCAATGCGAGCGTCGGTCCATCGGGTTACGTGCTGTTGATGACCGACCATCACTATCTCACGTTGGCCAATCAGTGGGTTCTCGGCGTCTGTAACGTCGTTTTGAACTACCTGTTCATCCAGCAGTTCGGCCTCGTCGGGGCCGCGCTCGCCTCCGCGACGGTCATCACGTTCATCAACGTCGTCCGCATCGTTCAGGTCTGGTACACCGTCCGACTGATTCCGTACTCCAAGCGCTACATCAAGCCGGTCCTGAGCGGCGGCGTCTCGGCGCTCGCGATGCTCGGCACGAAGTCAGTCCTCGCGGGTCACGTGGCGGGAATCGGGTCCCCGAAAATCGTCGCTCTCCTTCAGGGCTCGGTCGGGGGTATCGTCGGCCTCGTGGCGTTCGCCGGCGTCCTCTACCTCCTCGGCATCGAACAGGAAGATCAGGACTTCTTCGCGGAGAATCTCCCGACGTAGGCAACACACCGGTGTGTGCCTCTAATCAATCACCTACAACATGTGGAAACAAGTGACATTCGGCTTCCAGCCACAATCAGAGCGTTTTAATTAGGCGCGAGGGATTCCCCACTAGACCTTTGATATACGATGAGTGATCGAATTCATAGCATTGATACGCTGCGAGCCGTCGCTATATTCTTTATCGTGATTGCACACGTCCAACCGTTTCGAGGCTTCGGAACGTACGGAAATCACGTCTACTTCGTGTTGGACACCATCGGCCAATTCGACGTTCCGTTCTTTTTCCTGACGTCCGGATACTTCTTCGCGGAGACGGTGAACATCGATACCGTCAAATCCAGCGTGAGTAACTCCGTCAAGAAACTCGGCTCGATCTATCTGTTCGGGCGAATAATCTCTATAACGGCAGTGGTCGGTCTCGCGTTGTTCCGGGGCGTTCCGGTAGCGAACGCTCTCATCGCTCGCGGCATCGGTAGCATCTCCGCTATCGACCTTCTGTACTATGGAACTGCACTTGCCGTTCCGTTGTGGTTCCTGACGGCACTGATATTCTCGCTCGTCTTCCTCGGTTGTTTCGTCAAGTTCCGAAAAACCCGCTATCTGTTGCCCATCGCCGTGCTCGTTCACCTCGTCGGCCTCGTCGGAACGAATTATCAGATGATTGCGGACGTTCCGTTTCGAACACGGGACGCCCTCTTCTTCGGGTTCTTCTACGTCGCTCTCGGATACCACATCAGTTCGGTGGACTGGACACCGAACGAGAACCGTCGCCACATCTATCTCGTGGCGGTCTGCTTCCTTGCCGGTGTTCAACTCCTCGAGCAGTATGCGATCGGCTACGTTATTCGTGGTAACGTCCTTGCTCAAGAGATATACTCGACCGAGTACACGGTTTCGACGATATTTTTCGTTCTCGCCCTCTTCGCATACGTACTCTCGAACCCGGAGTGGGGGAGGGATACGATTCTTCCGAAAGTGGGACGACACGCTCTCGGGATATATCTGCTTCACGTCCCCGTAATCCGTCTCCTCCGGACGATGAACAGGGTTTGGAATCCGGCGATCGGAATCGACCTGACGTCGACGGTTCTCTGGCAATTGGCGATAGTGCCGCTCGTGTACGTCCTTTCGCTATCGCTCTATCTCCTTTTGGCCGAGATGCACGTCATAGAACTGGGCGGAAGCCACACTCCGTGGCTGTCTCGTATCCTATCACGCCTCCGGACTTCAGTGCAGGATAGCAAAGAAGCGCCCGCTCACGGAAGGTCTCTCGATGAAACCGCGTTACAACAGCGGACGGAAAACGATTGATTTTGACTGCCCGGCGCGTCGGTGAGACGGTCGATGCACGGAAAACCGATGTCTCGGACGAGAGTTTTTGGACCGTTACAACGCCCGGTGCCCACCTCGGGGACTACCCTTTCCGGCGAGTCGACCTCGTTTTCGTCGTCGCTTCGAGATGACTGATAGATGTAATCGAATCGATTTTGAGAATGTGGTCAGAATTTATTTTTCAGGCACATCCATTGTTTTCGTTGGCTCGAGGAAACTCGGCCACCACGCCTGTCGAAGTAGTGTCAGAGGCACACACGCTCTCTCGACAAGGTTGTGAACTGTGAATTCAGTTCACTATCGACTACCCGAACATCACGCTGCTATCGCATCGTCTCTAATCCCGACCGGACGTGGGCGTGGACCCACTGCCATGCTCGCGTGCTAATTTTCCCGGTCGGGATTTTAAGAGATTCGTGAGTCGTGTTTCTGTTCGTGACCGACGGCGGTTTTCAACCCCTGTCGGGATGGAAGCGAAACCAGTTCCGCAGTGCTGTGGTAGAGACACCAAACTTGTTGGAGAGGTATCAAATTTGCAAGGCTCTTTTAGTAGCCACTAGCCGTAGTTCGTTCCGGTCGCATGTATTTCATCACACGAAACGGAACGACGGTCCCCGCCCTTCAGTTTGGTACCGCTCGTATGAACACCGATGACGAACGTCGGCGGGTGATCTCCACCGCACTCGAAGCCGGCTATCGTCATCTCGATACCGCCCAAATGTACGGCAGCGAGTCCGCCGTCGGAGATGCGGTCCGCGATGCCGATCTCGACCGTGAGGAGGTGTTCATAACGACGAAATTATCCGGTGACAATCGAGCGCACGATGCGGTTATCGACTCCACGCACGAAAGTCTCGATCGACTCGAAACCGACTACATCGATTTACTCCTGATTCACTTCCCGAACGAGGACGTTTCACATCGGGAAACGCTCGAAGCGATGAACGAACTCGTCGCCGAAGGATCGGTCGAACAGATCGGCGTCTCGAACTTCTCGATCGCCCAGACTCGAGATGCGATGGATCATTCGGATGCACCGATCCGTACCAATCAAGTGGAGTACAACATCGACGAGCGGAAGGACGATCTCCTCTCGTTTTGCCTCGACGAAAATATCGTTCTCACCGCCTATAGTCCCATTGGAGGCGGTGATGTGCTCGATAACGAAACGCTCGATGAAATCGCGAGGAGGCACGATAAGACGGCGGCACAAATCGCCATTCGATGGTTGCTTCAACAACCCCTGGTTTCGCCGATCTCGATGTCGTCGAAGCCCGATCGTATTCGACGGAATTTCGACGTATTCGACTTCGACCTTTCCGATGACGAGATGGGGGCGCTGTTCGGAATCAACGGGACCCCGGACACGTCTCTCGGTTCAAAACTCGGCGTATAGCCTCGCACTCCCGATTTCAGGTCGATAAAATCGGAGGCTAGCGATTTCCAGTCGCTACGAGAACGAGCCCGAAAATCACTCCGATGCCGATGAAGATGGCACCGCTCATTCCATATAATTCTACGGTGTTGTACTGGAACTGTTCACCGTACTTTGCGATCGCTGCAGACAGCAGAAGGGTGAGCCCCGAGCCAGTGAGAACGGTTGCGAGATCGAAACCGATTGGATTACCAAGATCAGGCACAGGTTCAATTACCAACCGAGATGGATACGACTATTGCTTGCAGATACAAGCCCGTTCTCCGTCGAAACCGGAGTGAACATCCCTGAACGAGCGGTAGCCGAGCGGAAGTTCAGTTTCGAGGAGGTGCTCGCCGTTACGTGACCGATGTCGTCCGGTTTCGATTCACCCGTTTGCCGCGCTCGATCGTGTCGATACGATTGAACGTCGGAGTCTGTGTGAACGCGCACGTGGCGATCGGCCGTCAGTTGACGTCTATCTCAGGTTACGTCGATAATCGGTTCCGTTATTATCCATCCGAAAAGTGTGAGATTGTATGACGGTTTCGTTGATCGTTCGGGCGTGGGGGATCACACTCGGGCTATTGGTCGCTACGTTCCTCGCGGTTGCAGCGGTCGTTCGAACGGGTGCCCCACTCCCCGTCGTGGGTCTCGGCCTTTTCGTGTTCGGTATCATCGCGTATCTATCGTATCGCTCCGGCGGTCGCTACGAGTTCGAACACGAACACGCCAGACCGTTCGATTCCAACGAGTCACCGGTCATACAGCGTGCGGTCCTCGAAGTCTGTGAACGTGCCGAACGTCCCCTTCCTCGAATCGTCCTCATGGAGATGGATGCGCCGAGTGCCGTTGTCGGCTACGACGACGGAAAACCAGTCGTCGCTTTCGACCCGCTCCTCCCGCAAATCGTCGGGCAAGCGGGCGTGGGTGCGTTGTTCGCACACGAACTGGGTCATCTGGGGACGGATATCCACACGGACGCGATTCGTGCATACGTTCCCCAAATACTCGGTTTCAGTGCGTTCTGGCTCGTCTTTCTCGCGGAACGCGGCCCGTTCGTCGCTGCCATCGGCTCGCTTTTGTTCAGCGCACTCGCGTTCATCGAAGAGCGACCGATCCGCTTCGTCCGATATGCACTCGGATTGGGCGTCGAACCGCTCGCACTTTCGCTGAGTCGCTATGCCAATCGAATGGAGGAGTACCGTGCGGACGCATACGCCGCCCACGTCGTCGATCCGGACACGCTCGCCGATGCGCTCTACCGAGTCGCTGCTATCGCAACCGGTGAGAACATCGAGGATGTCGCCGGTCCGATTCCGTGGAACACGGACCGTTCGCTTCTCTTTTCCGTGTTCGCCACCCATCCGTCGATCGAAAACCGCGTCGCTCGACTCGGCTGTGATATCCCCGCGTGGGTCAGTCCGTATCGACCACGTCGAGTCGCCTGACTTCTCACTACCACTGTCGGTGTATCGGTCGCACTCCCCGAGAGTGGTGACTCGATAATCCGATTCTCCCCGCGATACGTGGCTGTTTGTCCACCGTTCGTCTCGGCGCGAATCGGCAGCCGTGGAATCGGTCGATGTCGCCTTCTCCTCCACACCTAATAGCACGGGAAACGACCATCAGTCCATGCGTGTCGCAGCATTCACCGATTTGACCGGACCGGATGGCGTCTCGATTATCGACCGACCGACACCGGAACCCGATCGACACGAGGCGGTGGTCGTAGTCGAGGCGTGTTCGATCAATCGGCACGACCTCTGGATTCTCGAAGGGGATTCCGCGATGGTGGACACGAACGATCTGCCGTTCGTTAGCGGCCTCGACCTCGCCGGAACCGTCGAAGAGATCGGCGAGGACGTCACTGCCGTCGAACCCGGCGAACGCGTGGTACTCTGCCCGAACGAGACGTGCGGGATGTGTCGGTATTGTCGCGAGGGGCCGGAAAACCTGTGCGAGAATTATTCCCTCTACCACGGTGGCCTCGCCGAGACCGCTCGGGTCCGGGCCGACCGCCTCGTTTCGCTTCCCGACGACGTGGGGATGGTCGAGGTGGCGGCACTCCCAACGGCTTATATGACCGCCTATCACATGCTTCGCCGGGTGAAAGCCGGACCGACCGACCTCGTGTTCATCCCCGGTTGCACCGGCGGCGTCGGTGTGGCAGGTGTCCAACTCGCAGCGACCCTTGGTGCTCACAGCATCGGGACGTCCACTTCCCGAGCGAAACTCGATCGTCTCGAATCGCTCGGCCTCGAGTACGCTATCGAGGGTACCGAACCGGACGAGATTCGGGATGTGATCTCCGATATCGGTCCTGTCGACGGCGTACTCAACCACCTCGGTGGCGCGTACACGCAACTCGGGTTGGACGTGTTGCGGCGCGGTGGACGGATGGCGGTGTGTGGGCGAACGGCCGGTGGCACGTCCGAAATCGATATCCCTGACCTGTTCCTCGGCCATAAACGCGTCATCGGGAGCACGATGGGAACACAGGGTGATTTGGAGACGTTGGTCGAACTCGTCGCCGATGGTGCACTCACGCCGGAAGTCGACGAAACCTACCCGCTCGGAAAGACGGGTGAGGCATTCGCGGCGATGCAGGACCGTGAGAGCGTCGGAAAGCTCGTCATCACTCCTTGATCCCTCCTGATCGTATTGCCCGGGACGATTCTCCACTCGTCTCGTCGTCGAATCCCCCGCCGTCCGAACGCACGCTCGTTTGTCAGGTATCGTCGAAAATCGTTATACGCTAGTGAACGCAACCTCCAACGCCGGTTGGGGAGAGCGTCGTGTTTCTCTGGAGGCCTTCAGAGCACCCCCCGACCTGTCATGCTACGTGTCTCGCGACCGTCCATCGAGTTGAATCCCTTCACTGAGTTCCTCGCCTAGCGGTTTATTCGACCATATTCCTCCGTTCCCGGTAAAACCCCGTCCGAGCGGAATCGGATAGCTGATAAAAATACGTATAATAGATGGGTGGCAATACATTGCCATGCATCTATCGAATGTACGCTCACGAGAAGCCGAAAATCCCACTAGGAGTCGCCAATGAAAAATCCCGACTCAAATCCCGCGGCAGCGTTTCGGTCGACGCACCCCGGTGCGGATGTAGAAATGGCGTACGCGGGCAAAAACACGTTTCTGAAGGGCGAGACACGTGACGTAGGTGATCTCGATGACATCGATGTCGGCGTTCTTGGAGCGCCCTACGACGGCGCACTCACCAATCGACCGGGTGCTCGGTACGGACCCGAAGCGATCCGTCGTTCGAGCGCTTGGTGGGCTTACTTATCGAATTATAAGGGCGGGCTCACAAACATGAACACGGGTGCACAGGTCGATTTCTCCGATTTTCAGGTCGCCGACTGTGGCGATGTCCCCGTCTTCCCGATGGATTACGAACGGACCGCCGAGAGCATCACGTCGCACGTTGCAACGATCGCGGAACACGCCTTCCCGCTGACGTTGGGCGGGGACCACTACTGTACGTATCCCGCTTTCCGTGGCTTTGCCGAGGGCTCGAACGCGGACTCGGTTGGATTGGTTCAGATCGATGCGCACACGGATACCTCGGCCGAGAGCACGACGTTCGGAAAACACTACCACGGCTCGAGTACGCGGCTCATCGCCGAGTCCGGATACAGCGATTTTTCCCACGTCAGTCAAGTCGGGATTCGCGGCTATGAGAGCCCGAACTTCTTCGAATTCGCGGATGAGACCGGGCTCAACCTCTTTACGATGCGTGACGTCCACAACCGCGGTATCACCGACGTGGTCGTCGATGCCGTCGAGGCCGCGGCATCCGATACGGACGCCGTTTACGTCACGTTCGATATCGATGGCGTAGACCCAAGTATCGCACCGGGGACGGGCACCCCGGAACCCGATGGACTGAGCGCCCACGAAGCGGTGCGAGTAATGGAGGTGCTGGGGACGCACGATGCCGTCAGTGCTGCCGACGTGATGGAGGTATCGCCACGGTACGATCCGACGGAATCGACACAGACACTTGCAGCGTTCCTCGCCGTAACACTGCTCGAACGGCGATTTGCGGAATAGTTTCACCAGTCTTCGTGAGTAAGGACAGTCGCAACGGGTCGAAACGCCGACCGTTCTTTCAATCCGTGAAGCGTCGTCCACGACCCACCGTATCCCTCTTCCGCGAGAAGTGAAATCGCGAGTTCACCGATCGCTCCGTACGTGAGCGAGGCGAAGTCCCACCCCGGTTGCCCGCACGGGAAAGGTCCTTTCTCCCGTGGCTTTCGGAGGTCGATAACCCCGCCGAGTTGTGCTCTCGTTGCAACAGCGAGGTCGAACGCTTCTTCGTATCGGAGCAACGGGAACTCCCGGTTATCCACGATGAACAAACCGGACTCCTCCCCGTCGAGTAGTGGACGAATCGACGGTCGGTTCGCCTCGATGAGTAGGTCTGCGATGTCGACGGTGGACCCTTCCCCACTGACGGCATCCGTGTATCGGAGAACTGCGCCGCCGTGGTCGCTCACGACCGTTCCCTCGTGAGTGAACCGTTGTGTCGGGTCAGGATGATATTCGACTATCCCGGCGACCTGTAATCGGCTATTGATTCCACGTGAAAGCAGTACACCGTCGAGGGTGATGCTGGACGGGAAGAACAGGCGAACGGTGTCATCGCCATCGCCATCGTTCTCGTTCGGATTCTTTTCGACGGCAACTAGAACGGGTTCGATCGGTAAGGATTCGAGATCGGTCAGCACGTTTATCGCGTCTTCGACCATCGAACGCGGGAGGTCGATAGCGGACGTGACCAACTCGCCGGTGTCCTCGAACGGATCGTACGTAACTTGCCCCGTCAGGACGGCAATACGCTCTCGAACCTGTTCCAGGCGACCGCTGACGTGTCCGTGTCGCAACTCTGACCGGCCTTTCTCGGTCAAACGCCGACCCTGCCCCGGTATTTTCTCCGTAAACCCATCCGCATCGAGTTCCGAGAGGAGGAGTCGAACGGTTCGTCCCTTGATCGAGTAGCCGCGGTGTTGGAGTTGATCGACGAGGCGGATACTCCCGATAGGCTCGTGCACATCGATGAGCCGCAACAAATCATACTCCCGATTATCGAGACGATCAACCATACTCTCACAGTGGAGTACTAACCGATAAACGTAGGCGATACACTATTTCGAACGGACAGTAAGGACAATGTATTAGTACCGGAGGTGGCATAGTGATGCCATGGTTGTGTCACCCATTGACACTGGTCTGCTCATTCTATACATGGTGGGCATGGTCGGGATCGGCTATTGGGGGTATCAAAAATCGGAAACGTTGGACGATTATCTCGTCGCCGGCCGTAATATCCCGTTGTGGATGTACGTTCCGGTCATGTCCGCGGTCATCCTCGGTGGTGCCGCCACCGTCGGTGGTGGGAGCCTTGGATACGAAAGCGGGATTTCAGGGGCCTGGTTGGTCATCACACTCGGTATCGGTACGGTCGCTCTTGGATTGCTCATCTCGACGAACCTCGCCAACCTCAAGGCGTACTCGCTCGGCGAAGTACTGGAACGCCGCTTCGACAAATACTCGGGAACGATCGGTGCTATGATCGCCGGAATTTATGCCCTCACTATCGCGACCACGCAGACCATCGCGGTTGGAAAAGTGCTGAGCGTACTTTTCGGCTTCGAGCAGAGTACGATGATTCTGCTCGCAGGGGCGATCATTATCGCCTATACAGCACTCGGCGGCATGCTCACCGTAACGATGACCGATTTCGTCCAGTGGTGTATCATGACCATCGGCATCTTCTTCATCGCACTTCCACTCGGCCTCGACTCCGTGGGTGGTGTTTCGGGGCTGATGACGGAACTCGAGCCCTCGTACTTCGACGTCACGGCTATCGGTGTGAATACGATTATCGGTTACTTCCTGTTGTACGTCCTCGGCATCATGATCGGACAAGACATCTGGCAGCGCGTCTTCACCGCGAATAGCGCCGAGACGGCCCGAAAAGGGAACATCGCCGCAGGTGTGTACGCGATAGTCTATGGACTCACGACGGCGTTTCTCGGAATGATCGCCCTCGTCGTCTTGCCATCCCTCGGCGATTCGGAACTCGCCCTTCCACGACTCATCCTCGAAATCGTCCCGGTCGGATTCTCGGGAATCATCCTTGCCGGATTCGTTTCGGCGATGATGTCGACGGCGGACTCCGCTCTGCTCGCTTCGAGCACCCTCTTCACGAGCGACATCTACAAACGGTTCATCAATCCCGATGCATCCGATGCGAAGTATTCCAGCGTCTCTCGAGGGCTGATCATCGTCCTCGGCGGAATCATGACCTACGCGGCGATCGAAATCGGGAGCGTCGTACTCGCTCTCACCATCGCGTACGACTTGCTCACGGGCTGTATCTTCGTACCGATCTTCGGGGCGTTCTTCTGGAAGCGGGCGACGTGGCAAGGAGCCCTCTCTTCGATCTGTGTCAGTGCAGCGGTCGTCGTTGCAATGCTGATTCGCGCGGGGTCCTCCTCGAATCTACCCATCATGTACGGGCTTCTCAGTAGTCTCCTCGTGTTCGTCCCGGTCAGTCTCGTTTCGGGACCACCGGCACGTGAGAAACTCGAACGGTGGGTCCGAACGCTGGACTCTTCGGCGTCTCTAGACTGATGGCTCACCGGGGCACCCCATTTTTCAAGCCGTTTTGTAACGACGGTTGTAACCGACGTCCGCCGTTGTGCCCCACGTACAGATAGCGTCACCGAGATGATCTCTCGAAGGCAAATCGCGGTCTCGACATCCGGTTCGCTGCTTGCGGTGGGCATCACAGATCTCCACTTTTGGCGCTGAAGCCCTGCGTTTTGATCGTTCGAGAGGGGCAAGTCACCCTTCAATTCGTCCGCGGCGCTTCACGCAAGGAATAAAACGCGTCCGCGGTCGGGCCAAGTTGTTGGTGATCGGTCGGATGATTTTCCTACTTCGCATCCTTAGTTCCCAACGTGCAAGACATTGAGAATACGTGGTATCAGGATGCGACTATCTACTCCGTCGACTTGAAAGTATTTCAGGATACGGACGGAGATGGTATCGGCGACTTTCGGGGCCTTACCGACCGTCTCGACTACCTTTCCAGATTGGGAATCGACTGTATCTGGCTATTACCGTTCTATCCGTCGCCGGGGCGGGACAACGGGTATGATGTGATGGATTACTACGGAGTGGACTCTCGACTTGGCACTCTCGGCGACTTCGTGGAGTTCATACGCGCTGCCGACGCTCGGGGTATCCGTGTCGTCATCGATCTCGTCGTCAATCACACGTCCGACCAGCACCCGTGGTTCCAAGCCGCTCGCAGCGACCCGGACTCGAAGTATCGGGACTTCTACCTCTGGGCGGATGAAGAACCGGAGGTCCGTCCCGACCGAGGCCCGATCTTCCCCGGTGAGGAGGACCACGTTTGGTCGTACGATAGCGAGGCTGACGCGTACTACTATCACCGATTTTATCACTTCCAACCGGATTTGAACGTCGCCAACCCCGAGGTGCGAGAGGAAGTAAAGAAGATACTCGGATTTTGGTTGGAAGTCGGCGTCGCCGGTTTCCGCATCGACGCCGCTGGATTGCTCACACAGACGAAAGGGCTCGTCGAGGAACCGCTGGACGACCCTCACGGCTTCCTGCGTGAAATGCGTCAGTTCGTCTCTCAGCGCCGCAGCGACGCCGTTCTCCTTGCGGAGGCCGACCGACCACCCGCCGAATTGGGCGAGTACTTCGGTGACAGCGACGAAATGCACCTCCTGTTGAACTTCCAACTCAATGCCCACGTAATTCTCGCATTGGCACGCGGTGAATCCGCACCGCTGGCTTCAGTGCTCGAGGAACTCCCCGACCCACCCGAAAACGCTGGCTGGGCGAACTTCCTGCGGAATCTGGACGAACTCAACATCGGCGCGCTCACCGAGGCGGAGCAGGCAGACGTATACGAGGAGTTCGCCCCCGACGAAACGATGCGGATTTATGACCGCGGTATTCGTCGCCGACTGGCACCGATTCTCGACGGCGACCACGAGCGCATCAAACTCGCCTACAGCCTCCTGTTCTCACTCCCGGGAACTCCGATCATCGTCTACGGGGACGAGATAGGGATGGGTGAGGATCTGAATCAACCGGGTCGTTTCGCCGTCCGAACGCCGATGCAATGGACCGACGAGCTAAACGCCGGTTTTTCGGCCGTCGATTCCGATGACCTTATCCGGCCAGTCGTTTCGGACGAATCCTTCGCCGCACGGGAAGTAAACGTCGCCGACCAATGGGCGGATCCCGACTCCTTACTCAACTGGATCAGTCATCTCGTTCGAACTCGCGACGAGTTCTCGGGGCTTCTCCGAGGCGATGGAACCGTCCTCGACGTGGATCATCCGGCCGTGTTCGCTCACGCGAGTTCGCTCGCTGGCGAGACCATCGTTACCGTCCATAATCTGAGCGCCGAGACGGCCACGACGGAGCTTCCGTTGAATGCCGACCCGACGCCCGTTTTCGGCGACGCTCTATTCGAGCCTGACGCTGATTCCGTGTACGTTTCGCTCTCACCGTATGGCTTCTGCTGGTTCCAACCGTAATCGAATTCCCCTGCTGAACGTGCGTTCACATCCCGTACTACCGTTGTTTTCGTTCTCATCCGTGATGATCCGACGGATGTGCTCTTGGAGTGAGCCGCCAAAACCATCATAAGAGTTCCCTGTAATAAGACACCGTGACCGAAACGCGAACGTCGATAAACGGTGCGGAGGCGGATAAGCAATACGTGAGCTGTGTTCGCTGTACGGCCACGGTAGACATCACCGAATCGCATCCCACGCTCTCCCGAGAGGAAGTGAACGAGATAGACGAAGACGTCACGGTCATGTACCACTTCTGTTCGGGAGACTGTCGGAGCCAGTGGAAGCGTGAAACCGACTATAACTCCGACAGTATCGCGTACTAAACTGAAAGATGTGTGGTGAGTTATCAGTTCGACGCTTCTCTTTCTCGAAAGTGCGAGTTGACTCGGGTCCTCCGATCTCATTTCGCCCGTCGTATCGGTCAATGCCGAGTCACCGGCACTCACGTGATAGAGCGAACACGAGATGAATAACGGGATTTTGGCTGAAAGACTGAAAAAGGACCAAATACGGTCCAAGCATACGATCATTCCAAGGAGTATCCAATGAGGACGTACATAGCATTCCTTCGCGGCATCAACGTCGGCGCGCATAACCGCATGAAGATGGATGATCTGCGGGTGCTGTTCGAGTCGCTCGGTTACGAAAACGTCAGGACGTACATTCAGAGCGGGAACGTCGTATTCGAGACGCAGAGCGACGAAGGGACGATTCGTTCGGACGTCACGGACGCCATCGCCGATACGTTCAGCTACGACATCACCGTCATGGTACGGACGCGTACCGAACTCGTCGCCGCCGTTGATAAGCAACCGTTCGGTGAGCCCAGTAACGACTCGATCAAACGGTATCTCACGTTTCTGAACGAGGTACCGACAGCCGAACGACGTGAGAAGCTGCTGGATAGTCAGAGCGAAGCGGAATCGTTCGAAATCCGCGGGCGTGACGTCTACAGCAGCCTCGATAAGGGGAAACTTGGGCCAGGTCGTTTCACCGACGTGGGTCAGAAGCTGGGAATGGCAGCGACACGCCGAAATTGGAACGTTGTAACGGCGGTCGTAGATCTCTAGGATAGAAGACAAGACATCGTTCCCGAATCGTGACAACCAACGCAAGAAACTGGGAACTACTGTCGAAGGAGTTTTCGGATGTGTCGCCCGTTTCCTGACAGTTGCTTATCCGAATCACCATCTCGTGAGCGGAGTGGCCGCCGATGCCACCGGTTTATGAAACTGTTCGTATGACGTCACTGGCGCTTGCCTCGTTCAACGGCGTCGATCCGACGTATTAGATCCTCGTGTCGCTGCTGTGGCGTCCCGACGCTGTCCATTCCCCAGAGACAGAGTTGGCCATAGGCATACAACAGCGCCATTTCACGATCGTTCACGTCGTCCGTATCCACGTCTCGATAAATCTCGTGTATTTCACCGGCGTGCCGCTCGATTATTCCAGATACGTCCCTTTTCGATTTCGACAACCGTTCGACCTGATCCAGCAGTTGGAACGTCTCTTCTACGTCGTCCTGTTCACAGTCCCGTTCCGTATCGTCACGGAATCTCCCGATGATATCTGTCATACTTTCTAGTAAGAGCTCTCCTCATCTAACCGTTTATGGCCCAGATATTCGCGTTGCCACCGACTCGATCAAGGAAACGAAACGAAGGATTGCTTGGCCGACGGAGCGATTATCGAAATGAGAACACACGGTGTCGAGAGACGAAGATGAAATCGTGTTGTGTGTGTTACGAACGAGAAACTCACCGGAATTCTACGCTCGCGTCCGATCGAGTCCGATATTTTCATTCCGACCGGGCGTCACTTATGGTCAGAGTCACGATGAGTCGAGGTCGTCCGGTTGCGTTCCAACGCCCTCGGGCCACCCCGGAGGTGATTCCGCGCTCGGTTGCGCGAACGCTCGTTTGAGGACCATCGGCGTACGCTCGAGTGAGAGAACCAAATCGCCGTCCTGGTTGAAAGCACGGAGCTCCGTCGTGACGATTCCGACGTGCTCGCGTGATTCGCTCTCACGCTTGTCCACTACTTCGCTCTCCGCGAAGATGGTGTCACCGTGGAAAACGGGAGCGTGATGGCGAACCTCGTCGTAGCCGAGATTTGCCGTCGCGTTGACCGAGATATCGATGACGCTCATTCCGACCGCGAGGGCGATGACGAACGTCCCGTCGACGAGCCGTTCGCCGAACTCCGTCTCGGCGGCGTATGTTTCGTTGAAGTGCATCGGGTTGAGGTTCATCGTGACGTTTGTGAACCAGACGTTGTCTGTTTCGGTTACGGGAGATTCAAGGAGAAAGCCTCGCCCTTTAGGGCGGGGATGAATCCGACAAAGTGCTCGGCAACTGCCGCCGATAGCAGGGCTGGATATTCCACGGGTTGTTCCACTTTCACTCCGCACTACGTAGATATAAGTATTTGTGATGACATAGGTTACGTATGGTGAAACAGGTCGTTACGCGAACCTATCGCGCCCGTATCTGCAACTACTCGCAGGTACGCAACGACCTCGATTCGCTCGGATTCGCCGCCAGCAAGCTCTGGAACGTTGGCCGATGGACGGCCCAACGTGTCTGGGACGCCTGCGGCCAGATTCCCAACGCGAACGCGCTTATGGCCTACCTCAAGAACCACGAACGCTACGCCGACCTCCATTCTCAGTCGAGTCAACGAGTTCTCCAAGAACTCGGTGAGGCGTTCGAAAGTTGGTACGGCAAGCGCCGAAACGGGGACACGAACGCGAATCCGCCCGGCTACCGCAAATACAACGACGACCACCCACGGTCAACAATCACGTTCAAAGCCGCGGGCTTCAAACACGACAGGCACAACAACCGAGTCCGTCTCTCGAAAGGCAAGAACCTCAAAGAGGAGTGGTCGGACTTTGTTCTGTGTGAGTACGATGCCATCTGCCCGTCAGGCCGAACCATCGAGAACGTTCAGCAGGTTCGTGCGGTATACGAACACGGCATCTGGCGGTTGCATTTCGTCTGTCGCGTCTCGATTGACGAACCCAAATCACTTGGTGATGGCGTGGCAGGCATCGACCTTGGTATCTGCAACCTCGCCACCGTCTCGTACGGCGATGAGTCCGTGCTCTATCCCGGTGGGGCGCTCAAAGAAGACGAGTACTACTTCGCCAAGAAGCGCGCCGAGACGGACGATTCGGCGTCACGCGAAGCCCGCCGTCTCGACACCAAGCGCACCGACCGCCGGAGACATTTCTTGCACACACTCTCGAAGGATATCGTATCCGAGTCTGTCAAAAGAGGTGTCGGGACGATCGTTGTTGGTGACCTCGGCGGTATCCGCGAGGACGAGAACGGCGACGCTCGCAATTGGGGCACACACGGCAATCTCGACTTGCATGGATGGGCGTTCGACCGTTTCACGTCGATGCTTGAGTACAAAGCGGAGGAACGCGGTATTGCAGTCGTCACGAAATCCGAGCGCAATACGTCGAAAACGTGCTCAGCGTGTGGTCGGTCTGACGACCGCCAGCGCGTCCTGCGAGGGTTGTACGTGTGTGAGTGTGGATTGGTTGCGAACGCCGATAGTAATGGTGCGGAGAACATCAGACGAAAAGTACTCCCGAATCTCGCCTGTGATGGGGGAGATAGGGATAACGGCTGGTTGGCACAGCCAGCGGTGCGCTTGTTCGATTGCAGCGAGGGTCGGTTTGTCCCGCGAGAACAGGTTTGTAACTGCGAACCCTAATATCCCAAATCAGGGGAATCCTCGTGCTTGAGCGCGGGGAGGATGTCAACGTTCGTCCGAACGGGTGCTTGAACACGTCACCCACGGCGAAGTCCTCGAAGTATCGCCCATGCCAGCCAGCAACGAGCCGTCTATTGGTCTCGCTCATAGTACACATCGATACTCGACCGAGAGCATACTAAAACGGACTCCCGACCGGTAGACGGTTACCATCTGATTCAGGAGAACCGAGAACGAGGGGGACGAGTGGTCACTTTCGGTCCACTAGGCGAGTGTATTTCCTCCTGAACGGTCTCTACAGAGGCGGGGAAAACAATGATCGAAAAGCTCCGCCTCACGACTCGTATCGTTAGCGACCAGGACGAAGCACTCGAATTCTACACCGAAAAGCTCGGACTAAAGAAAGCAGCGGACCAGACGTTTGGACCCGATGATCAGCGGTGGGTTACCGTCGCCGCCGACCGAGACGATACCGTGGAAATCGTCCTCGAACCGCTCGACTGGTTCGAAGGCGAGGAAGCCGACAGTCGCTCCGCAATGCTCGGGACGCAACCGGCGCTCGCCTTCACGGTGGACGATTGCCGAGAGACGTACGAAACGCTGCGTGAACGCGGTGTCGAATTCACGTCCGAGCCAATCGAACAACCATACGGCATCGAAGCTATCGCAACTGACCTCTATGGGAACGGGATAGTCCTCGTCGAACACCCCTCGGACGCCGAAGCGAGATAATATCGTCGTTCTCGGGGGGATTACCGACCAATGCGGACCTTTTATCACATGTCTCATTTCAACGATGGGAGCGGACGTCGCCCGCTCCCGTCGGCGGGAAACTGTCATCCGGTGGTCGCGATACCTGTCTGGTATGGGAGTACTCCAGGACAGACAGTGCATCACGGGGATCAGACACGACTACGATGAGGTGTACGGTGGAATGAAGCGCTGTCGGAACTGTTGGACCGTCGTAGAGACCTAATAACCCACACGAACGAGTACTAGCGGCCACAAATAGTCAGTGAAATGGAGCATGGATGCCGTTACATCAGGTTAGCGAACCTTTCGACACCGCACCAAAGGGTCCCACATCCTCACCGATGATTGACCAAAAACGAATATGATGTCGTTTCGCACGGCAATGCTGTCGTTACGTCGTCGTGGTCGTCATCATCCCGCTCGGGGCGTCTATCGTCGGCAGGAGGTCGAAGGATTGGGCCTTGTCGTTCGTCTGCAGGAGTCCGACGGCGAACGCCGAAACCACTGTGCCACTTTCGAGGTTCACATCGAATGTGGCGACAGCCTCGTTCTTTCCTGCGGGTCGGACTTCGATGGTGTACGACCCTGCGGGAACCTCGACGTACTCGCTTGCCTCGCCGAATTTCAGTCCTTCGACGAGGACGTTGCCATCCGCCGCGATATCGACCGCTGGCGCATCCGGTGAGAGATGGACCGCTCGCAAGCGCGCTTGGTCACCGGACGGCACTTTGTTATCATCGACGAACACGAAGGCCTGCGGACTGTCGAGCGTCCCCCCTGCGGCAATCGTATAATCGGTGCTCGCATCGAGTGTAACTTGCTCGTCGATGACCGCGCTTCCTTGTCCTTCCCCTGCCGGCACGACCTGTACGGTGTGTTTCCCAGCATCGAGGTCGAGATAGTCGCTGACGTCTTTGAACGCGACGTTCTGTAGGACGCGGTTTCCGTCGACATAGACGTCCACTTCCGGGGCGTCCGGAATCGCGTGGATGACCCGGACGCGACTCGCGTTCCCGTTTTGGCTGGTGGTCATGTCCTGTGCGCTCGAAACCCCTCCGAGAATGGGTATGCTGCTTACGCCGATGGCTCTGAGCACTTGTCGTCTAGTTTGCTTCATTTTGATTCCCCGACTGGTACTCGTCCAGTATGTCAAAAATCATTTTCCCGAACCAGCTTGGTTGGCTCACTGTCATTCGGGTACTCTTCTGCCATTCGGTCGGCGTCGTTCGGGTGTGGAGTAAACTCGAACGCATCACGAAAGACGGTGGGAAGGTCCATTTCCGGCTTCCCGACGAGGAAGCCGCGCCCGGTCGCGGTGGTGCAAACCGCGAACTGTAATATCTCAACTCGGGGGTATCCTCGTGCTTGAGCGCGGAGCGAATGTCAAAGAATTGTTACTGGCACCATGTCTGCTCGAACATTGTGTCGCCATCGAGTCCAACGGTAGTTTCAAGCTGGCAGAGATCGGTAGAAATGTAGTTACTGGCAGTAATCTCGAATTCACCGAAATCCGTCGTAATTCTTAGCGTCATTTCGTTCTGAGCAGTAGCGGTTGATGGATCGTCTGCCGTAACCGACGCCTCAAACGTCGCTTCCCGTGAAAGTCGACCGTGTGGGAGGTCGACGTCCAACGAGTGGCGTTTTACCGTCCGGACACGATTGGAGACCCGCTCACGACTAGTCGTCCACGAGGAACTGCCGTTCGCACGTTCGGCGCTCGTCGGAACTCTTTCATCAGGTGGTGGCATCTGTATCGAGTCATCAAACTCCACATCGTTCATTTGGCGGCCAGGGAACCACACAGTAGCGGGAGTAGCGGGTGCGGAACGAACGATGAACGAACCCTGGCGTGGGGTCGGAAGGGAGACCGGAAAGTAAGATGAGCCGACGGCAACGCGAATCGAATGCCCTTCCTCGAAGACGTGAGACTTCGGCTCGAACGGAACGGTTATGTTGTACTCGGTTCCGGGTTTCATTTCCTCAGGATCGTCGAGGCCCTTTCGGTATTTACCTCGAATCGCTCCATGGGAAACGAGTGTGCCACGCGAATCCGGTGACACATCCACAAGTCGAACGACAATAGTTGGGTCGGGAACGCTGGCTTCGAGTCGGAGCGTCACGTTGCCAGTGCCGGTGAGTTCGATTGGGCTATCGAGGGGACCCGTCTCGAACGTTAATGACCGTACGTCGTCATCGTTCGTTGCTGGCGGTTCGAACGAGACCCCGTAGGGATCGATCGAGGACTGTCCGACAGTAGAATCAAATCTGTATTCGGCATCAACTTTACCGCTCTTGTATTCACTCGGGGATACGAGTCCTGTCGGTGTGAGTGCGAATGACACGGAATCGTCTGTCTTGTCATAAATCGTTTCGCCATTGGTTGGCCGATCCGTTGCGTCTTCATCACAAACGGTCGGCCAGGTCTCTCGGCCGCGCCATTGACCAGCCGAAGACCCCCCACCATCAAGCTCGGTCCAGTAAGAGATGGTTGGTTCGTCCATCACTCCGTTTTCTTCGTCACGCAAAAAGTGGTTGAACCACTCGAGTGCTCGTCGACGGAAGTTAATAGCACTTTCACGGCCGCGATGAGGCATCTGATGACGCCATGGACCGAGAAGAAACCGCTTTGGTGCATCGATGGCCTCGAAGTATTCCAGTGTATCCTGCGTGTACGGATCACGCCACCCACCGACAGCGAGTGTCGGGGTTTCGATACGCTCGACGGGAATATTCTTATCCTCCCAGTAGGATTCGTGGGGCTCATTGTCGATGAATTGTAACAGCCATGGCGGTTGATCGCGTGACCGTTCTAATCGATTCTGCCAACGAGGAAGCCACTCACCATCCGCATCACGAATACTCGCTGGTTTTGCTTCGAGCGCTTGCATCAGTGTCAGCCAGTCCATCCCAATGGTGAGAAACTCGAACAGGCCACCGTAGGAATATGCGTTCCGCCATCCTTGATAGGGAGTATGAATAGGGATGATTGCGTCCAAAGCGTCCGGTTGCTGAGCCGCAGCATCTAGCGCTGTAATACCACCGTATGATTTCCCGAAGAGACCGATTCGACCAGTAGTCCAAGGCTGTTCAGCGAGCCACTCGACGATGGCTGCTGGTTCGATTCCCTCACGTCGGGTGAATGGTTCGTCGATGAACCCGCTCGAACTACCGGTCCCGAGCATGTCCGCGACAATGACCTCGTAGCCGTGCTTGGCAAAATACAGACAGAGGGGGTCGTACGCACCGTATGTGGTGAGATCGTCTTGGTGATACGGAACATACATCAACAGCGCTGGTGAGGGCCCATCGCTGTCGAGTGGTTCATATCGGGTTGCTACAACAGTTTCCGACTGGACAGGGATTTCAAGAGCTGTGTGACGTCTAACATCGCCAAGTGGGTCGTGAGAAGTCATGAGAGGGACGAAACGGCAACTATTTTCACGAATGAGAACATTATTACAAAGTCAGTTTTGAATCATCCACACGTTCTCAAACAGCAGGGCACTGTTCGTCTCGAGAGAACGGTGATGGCTTAGGTCTCTGGTTGTACTACTTGATACCATATAGTTCGCATTTGGAACCACGCCAACTTAATTGTTTGACCGATGCGGGTGTCTCTTGCAGTCTCGACGTGTTCTTCTTCGACCATCAGCCCTTCGCTACACATACTGCTGACTACGCTAGCATTAGATAATATGATACCGTACCGTCGCTTCTCGTCGGTCTCATCGAGAAGAGCGGACCGTGTAGAGAATATTTATATTTGTACAACCAAGGTTGATTTCATGCCGGTTACTACCCCTATTCATGAGCGTTTATCCGATCTTCGACGTGAATTTCATCAATATCCTGAACCTGCTTGGCGTGAGTTTTACACTACTTCTCGACTTGCAGAAGAGATAGAATACATCGGCGTAGACCAACTCCACCTGGGGCGGGAAGCGATGAACCCCGCTGAGCGACTGGCCGTCCCCTCCGCTACTGAAATCGACCGTTGGCGAGAACAGGCCCGTGAAGACGGTGCCCCGGCCGAGTTTCTCGACCGACTTGAGGACTGTACCGGTGCAGTTGCGGTTCTTGAGCATGGCGATGGGCCAACTGTCGCTTTGCGTGTCGATATCGACGGACTCCTTCGTGAAGAATCGCCCGACGAAACTCATCATCCGGCGGCCGAAGGGTTTCGCTCTCGACATGATGGCATCATGCACGCCTGTGGGCACGATGCTCACATGACCATCGGACTCGGTATACTGGAAGCCATCGCGGAGAGCGACTTCTCCGGCACGTTCAAGGTGTTCTTCCAACCAGCGGAGGAGAAAGCGGGAGGGGCCCGTCCGATGGCGAAAAGCGAGCACATCGTAGACGTCGATTATCTGTTCGCGACCCACGTCGGTCTCGATCATCCGACCGGAGAGATAGTTTCGGGAATGGTCAAACCACTCGCGGTCAGCAACCTCAGCGTCACGTTTCGGGGGAAGTCCGCCCATGCCGGTCTCGCACCGAACGAGGGCCAAAACGCGATGCAGGCGCTCGGGACTGCGATTCAGAACGCCTACGCCATTCCTCGACATGTCGATGGGACGACTCGGGTCAATATCGGTCGCGTGGAGGGAGGGACCGCGCAGAACGTAATCGCCGAGCGAATCGAGGCGGAAGCCGAGGTCCGTGGTGAGACTACTCATTTAATGGAGTACACGAAGACGAAGTTCGAGAATACGGCTCACGCTGCCGCGGCCATGCACGAATGCGAGGTGGATGTAACCGTTGATGGTCAAGCACCGCGCGCTGACAGCGACCCCGAGTTAGCCGCTATCGTCGGTGAGAGCGCACGAAACCACCATGATGTCGATCACGTTATCGATTCGATTCGGTTCGGAGCGAGCGAGGATGCAACCTACCTCATGGATGCGGTTCAAAAACAGGGCGGGCTGGCAACGTACGTCATCGTTGGTACTGATCACCCAACTGGCCATCATACCGCGACTTTCGATATCGACGAAGCATCGCTACCGATCGCGGTCGACGTGTTAACCGACGCTATTTGTACCGTTGCTCATCGTGATCCACTCCCTAGTTCTGAAGAAGATTCATAGGTATTTCGAGGCCACACTCCTGGGGCTGCGAATCACTAAAGATGTGCGTACAAGAATTTCTATTAAGTTTATATAGATGTTGTTAAATACTTTCACGAGTCACCGAGGATATCTCGGAGTTTTCCCGCCGCGAGGTTGCTTCCCGTGATTGGCAGAACGACGGTCTTCCCCGCGAGTTCGTCGCCCAGTTGAACGGCAGCTGCAACGCTGACGGCGGCTGCCCCCTCGGCTAATACCGCATCCTCGGTAAGGAGTTTCCGGATGGCAGCCCGTATGTCGTCATCCTCGACGACCATCATCTCCGTCAGGTGGTCTTGCATAATCTGAAGCGGGAGTGCAAATGGAGTCCGTATATTGATTCCCTCGGCAAACGTATCAGCTTGCTCTTGGAACTCGATTGTACCCTCGCTCCACGCTCGATAGACGGCATCAGCCCCGGTCGCCTGAACGCCGATGACGTCTCCGCCGAGGAGTTTGCCAACGGTAAGCGCATAGGCCGAAGCACTGCTCCCCCCGCCGACGGGGTTGATTACGACATCCACTTCCGGACAATCCTCCATCACTTCGAGGCCAGCACTGGCACGCCCGGCGATCAGGTGGGGCTCATTCCCCCCGTGTACGTATCGATATCCCTCCTCGGCTGCCCGTTGTTCGGCGTGTTCGCGCGCGTCGTCGAAATCCTCGCCATGCTTGATGACGGTCGCACCAAGCCGCTTCATACTGCTGATCTTCGTCTGATTCTCGAGTGTCGCAGGAACGACGATAGTTGCCGGAACGTCGAATTCGCGTGCGGCCGTGGCCATCCCTTGGCCGTGATTTCCCATGCTCGCCGTGATCAACCCTTTCTCACGAAACTCTGGCGCAAGCTCGGCGACGAGATTATAGAACCCCCGAATTTTGAACGAGCGTGTCGGTAGCGTATCCTCACGCTTGATCAACACGTTCGCATCGAGTTCAGCCGAGAGACTCTCACTACGGACTAACGGCGTTCGCGGGAGATATTGCTCTACGGTTTGTCGTGCCTTATAGATGTCCCGTGTCGTAGGAGGTGTCAGATCGTGATACGAGAAAATCGTGGTCTTGTCCGGAGAGTCGACGGGTTTGTATGATGACATCGGTTCGTCGATAGGAGTGCAAGTGAGTTAAGTGTCCACGACAGGGACGATGACGTCTCATTTAGATTTACTCCAAAAATTAGCGTGGTCGTCGATCATAACCCGTCGAAACAGTATCTCTATCAATCATTTAACCTATCTGTTGACCGAATGCCGTATCAAGAGTGCCTATCAGGCGACGTTGGCCTCCCGAAGGTTGGCACTGTCTAGTTTAGCTCCTCTTCGACAGGTGTTCGGTTGTCAAGCGATTGGTGCGGTCTCTGATGGTTATAGTAATGTACAAACTGTTCAAGCCACTGCTGGACGCTGGGCCGACTGCCCACCCACGACGTATGGAAGCGGTCGATCCGCTGTTTGAGCGTGTGAAACCACTTTTCGATCAGGTTTCGCTCGGTGTAGTCGAGCCGACCGCGCAACCCA
>NZ_JAJFAY010000004.1 GCF_021083305.1 Haladaptatus sp. DYF46
CGTCCGAATCGAGTGCGATAGCAACATTTGTGATTACTGGCGGTGCAGGCGTTCTGTTCGCGATCGGCGGTACCGGAAAACAGGTCGGGAGCATCACCTGGAACCAATTCATTGGGGCAGCTGATCTTCTGCTCGGTCTGATGTTTGTTCTGGGCGTTGTATTCCCAATCTGGAACAGTACATCGCCGTATGAGAGTAGCATCCAACCGTTTCTTGCGGTGGCGGCTATCGGCGGCGGCGCGTCACTCATGTTTATAGGGATCGACTGGGTTCGTGGCGGCCACTACTTCGATGTCTCCTCATACGAGCCCGGACCAATTCTTTCGCGTGGATGAGCTAGCTGAGCTCGAGAAAATAGATGAGCGGTCAGTTCGAGGTCGGTAATGGCTTCTTTGATAGCGGTGGAAGATAACCAACCCATTTGGCGAGATAGCCTGGTGTCACCATATCTCTTGCACTAAGCAGACGTGGGCACCCCTGACCTCATCAGGTATTGGAGAACTAACGCGGTTCCAAAATGAAGAGTACGCCTACATCAAGCCGTAGAGCAACCAATTAGCCGAAAAGTGCCGGAATCGTGTTTCGGAAGATATTGAGCGAGATGATGAATAGAAATACGACGACGAACCAATTGAACTTCTGTTCGTCTACCTCTAACTCTACCCGAAAGAATGCAAACCGACACTACCAGTGGTGAGGACGAGTTTGAGTTGGTTGATTTAATCGGTGAAAATGGCTACACCATTGTTGTGTGCGCTACTGTTACGGTGGGATCATCCAGCAAGCACACTGAGAATTGTTGTGATTATTATACATGTGAGAAACCGTCGCCGTGATCTGTCGGCCAGAAATAAGGATGTGAACTAACAGCCATTTTGCGAATCGTCCGAGTCGTCTTCGGTGGTCGTCCCTTCCTCGGTGGTGTAGGTTAATCAGAAGACCAATAAGTGTCAAAAAGCAGGTGACGCCTCGTGGCACTCGTCGTCGTACATACTATGGCAAGTAAGGTCTTCGTTGATAGGACGGTGACCCAGTCACAACATAGTAAAAGATTCTCCAATCGAAAAACATCGAGTTAATCAGTTCTTTTCCTATTTTTAGGAGATACTTTCAAGCATAATGAGAGTAGAACAATGGGGAGGCGTCGCGTCGAAGAGGGTATGTCCGCAAGTACAACTGCCTTAGACCAGGAGTTCGCTGAAACGATCGACTCGTTATTCCAAGACGCAGACTCGATACTCATCGTTAATCCCGAACCTGACGTATTCAAGACAACGGTGCTGACGGCAGTATCGTTTGATGGTAAACCACCCGACATCCAAGTGCTTGCTTCCGCAGATGTGCTGAAAGCATCACTGGAGGATTTCATCCTTGCGAGTCAGGTGACGGTTTTCTTTGCTGAGTAGGCTGACGTTGTAGTAAGGGAGTACCTGATATGCGAACATTTTTATTCCTTATTATCTTATTTGGGAAGGAATACCAGCGCTTCCCGAAGAGTGGCAGGCTACGAGAGAGACAACTAAGATAAGCACGATGACAAATATTGCAATAGTCGTTCTTGATACGCTCAGAAAGGACGCATTCGATAGGCACTTTGATTGGCTTCCTGGCAAACGATTCGAAGACGCTTGGAGTACGAGCCATTGGACTGTTCCTGCACATGGTTCGTTGTTCACCGGTAGATATGCGAGTGAGGTCGGTGTTTATAGACATGCAGAAATGCTCAACTGTGATGACCGTGTTCTCGCAGAAATCCTGCGTGATGCAGGATATACAACACGAGCATTTAGTGGCAACCCAAACATTTCACGACAATTTGATTTTCACCGTGGATTCGACCAGTTCAAAGGAAGTTGGCGGCTTCGCACTATTGATCGAGATCTATTCGACTGGGACCAGTTTATTGCAAAAACCGAAGATATGGGTCCTCAGCGGTATCCTCTTGCTCTTTGGAAATGTATTAGCGGTGATTGCCAGACACTACCATCATTCCGGCGTGGACTATGGTTGAAGCTTCGAGATTTAGGATATGAAAATCGAGCTAACGACGACGGAGCACGTTCTGCATTGTCCTTTATCCAGGAGAGCAACTTTGGTGATCAGGAATTCTTATTCCTGAATTTGATGGAGGCGCACTCTCCATATATTGCTCCAGACGAATATCAAAGCGTGACGCCGCCGACCATTAGTGGACTGCATGCGACGATGAGTGCCCCAGAAGATGATCCAGAGCAGATACGGCGAGCGTATGATGACGAAGTGAGGTATCTGTCAGACATGTATAGGAGAATGTTTGATGAGCTAAAGGACGAATTCTCCCTCATCATTACTCTTAGTGATCACGGAGAACTACTGGGAGAGCACAATGCCTGGGAGCATATGTACGGAATTTATCCAGAGTTAACGCATGTTCCCCTTAATATCTATTCCGGCGATGAGACAACAACCAAATGCACTGAAACCAGGAGTATTCTCGATGTGTATCAAACAGTTTTAAACGCGGCTGATATTGAATCAGAGGGTCGAGGTCACGATCTTCGGTTATCGGGGGGATCGAGGGATGTTCTTACTGAATATCATGGTATTTCTAACCGTCATTATCATGCTCTGAAAAACAGTGACGTTGAAAATATTGATCATCTGCAAACGGAGCTGCGTGGTTTTGCATTTGACGGCTATTATGGTCATGAAACCTTCGACGGATTTAAAGAGTACGGAGAGAGAGTGTACGACGATCCAGAAGGACAACTAGAGACTCTGCTGGCAGGGATTGATATAGTGGAGACAGAAGATGATATCGATCTATCTGACTCAGTGGAAAAACAGTTAGAGGATCTCGGTTACGCCTGATGTACGTGAGGATTTAAGCATGCCAACAGAGGCCTCTGAGGTCAATTTTGGCGGTGAAACAGTAAAAGCTACAGTAGCTAAGATTGCAATGGCAATAAGTGGGTTCGTGGGAACTGTCCTCTTTGCGCGGCTATTGGATCCGGCGCTGCTTGGGGGATTCTATTTGCTTTTCGGATTAGTGAAGATAGCAGACAGACCAATTTATGGATGGGCGATTGCAACGAAAAAGCGCTTCTCCGAGCCTTCGATTCGTGATAGTTCGATACTGGGAGCGCAAATCATCTTCATCCTTATTTGGCTCACCTTGGTTGCAATCGTCTCGTATTTCCTGTCTGGTTGGCTACGTGCATACACAAAATTATCGGCTGCACCGATGTTGTTCATCGTTCTTTTGATTTCTGAGCCGGTGTACGAACCATTGGAAAAACTTCTTCAAGGCCGTGGGCAGATCAGTATAGCAACGTGGTCTGATACCTTTCGTTCGTATCTCACACTTCCACTCCAGCTCATGTTTGTTCTTGCTGGATTTGGTGCAGCGGGACTAGTATATGGATTAGCAGCGGCTACTGTCTTGTCGGTGCCACTAGTGCTGTATTTCCTGCAGACACCGCCGGCTCTTCCCTCAGTGCCCCTCCTTCAGAGTCTCTGGCAGTACGCTCAATACAGCATCCCATCTGGGTTCTTCGGCACAATATATGATCGATTTGACGTGCTTCTCCTTGGAGTGTTGGCGACACCGGCCGCTGCGGGCTACTACGAAATTGCGGCTAAGCTGACGCTTCCGGCAGTGTTCATCAGTAGCGCTGCTGCTAGCGGATTGATGGCTCGCGTCAGTAATCTTCAAAGTAAACAACAGGATGTGGCTAGCGATATAACAAATACGCTCGCATTTTCCAGTATTCTTGCTATTCCGATATTCTTTGGTGCACTTGCGCTCCCAAAGGCTCTTATTATTACGTTTTACGGTGCAGAGTACGCGCCGGCAGCAACGTTGCTAGTAGCTATTGCCGCATATCGCGTTACAAAATCACAAAATGGTCCGCTCACACAGACGGTAAACGGACTTGATAGGCCAGATATGACGATGCGTATTTCTGCGGTAACGCTTGCGATTAATGTTGTTCTAGGAGTGCTATTGGTGCGCCAGATCGGGCCAGTCGGTGTTGCAATCGCAACACTACTCGCCGAAGTCATCCGATATCTCTTTCTCTCCATCATTGTCAATAAATACACTACTGGAGTGAAACTACTGCCAGAAGCGCTTCTCAAGCAGTTTGGTGCTGGAATACTAATGTTTGCTGTCGTCTCTCTACTCCGCCGTACCCTTTCGGTGAAATCCTATCTCGGTCTACTACTTCTTCTTACAATCGGAGCAATCACTTACGGGACAACCTTTCTCATCAGTAGCAGCCAATTACGCCAGCTTATCAGGGACAGCCTTGAGGAGTCTATGTTTGAAGAGTTGTTCCCGAATTAGATTTCAAATCGGTAAAGAGCCTGTCTGGCGCACGCCGGGCAACCAGCTGCCGCCCTTACCGAACGCGTAGAAGGCAAAAACACTGCCGACGACTGCATCGCCAACCGAGGCAACCCCAAAGCACAATACTCAGTACCTCACAAAGCGTCGCCACCTAACTCAACTTGAGTCCGATAGTCTATCCTGACGAACCATCGATAGAGGGTGAGCTACGCCAAAAGAGAAGGAGGCTGTCGCGGTCGGCGGCAGTTCGCCGCCGACCGCGACAGCGTTGCCACTCTCGAAGAGGCGTGCTTGACCGGTGACTACCGATCCATCCAAATCGAGAGGAACGACGCTCGTCCAAGCAGTTATAGAGCGAGTAGTGTATTGAACGAAGGCAGCAAGTAAGAATATTCTCGGATATTCATTTGGAATGACAGTAGAAAGATGAGCTTGAGTTGGTACAGAAGCGTACTGTCAGCGAGACAATCACCGGTATTGATGACGATTGATCGTCTGTATCAAGACGGCGATGTCCAGTCAAGGAACTGATCAGGAGGTGTGGGAGGATCCATTTGATCGAACAGATATTCATTTGGAATGACAGTAGAAAGATGAGCTTGAGTTGGTACAGAAGCGTACTGTCAGCGAGACAATCACCGGTATTGATGACGATTGATCGTCTGTATCAAGACGGCGATGTCCAGTCAAGGAACTGATCAGGAGGTGTGGGAGGATCCATTTGATCGAACAGATATTCATTTCATTGAGTTTCTGTTCTCTGACCCGGTTCTAAAAATGCTGTCGTGGGTGGTCATCGGAAGTGTATTTGTAACTCTTGCAGCTGTCCGGCTGCTCGGGAGATACCGTGTTCCGATCGAGTTGCTCTTCTTCTTATTCCTCGGACAGGGATTTTTCTTCATCGGCTTTCATTATTTGACTCGCGCAACAACATCCTCAGATTGGCAGAGATTAGTTGCTTCAAAAAGATAGTGCGGTGATCACGTATCGTAGTTAGCTGCTCAAAGAGGGTTCGAACGGTTCGAAGCTGATTCTTTTATTGTTCCATGTGGCTCGGTTCTTCGACAAAACGATATGCTGTGATACCAGCAAAGCGTTTGATGGCCGCACGGTTATGCGTTCGACGCACGTTCCGGAGGACTTTCCGTCGGTGCGGTCGTTTCGAGGACGAAAACACGACCCATACTGTATCGACTTTCCTGACCTGTTTTCGAATCGTGGGACGGAGTGGCCCCGTGATATCACCGACTGTCGGCATTCCTGCTCGATCAAAGTAATACCCAAACGGCGATGACGACTTTCGTTTGTCGACGATGATTAAATCCTCGGGCGAATAGCCTCGATCGACGAACTGAGCAGCGGATTTGAATTCCCGCTTCTGGTGATTCGTAAATTGGAAACTATTCAGGGCAACGGAGTTGAGCAGGATGATTGCGAGCAGTATGGTTCGTACGTTCGGTCGCGGGATGAGTGCAACGCCTCGCGCGAAGAGCAGATACAGTGCGATAGAACAGCCGATCAAATATTTAGGGAAGAATATCGGCTGAATAAGATAAGAAAGAACGATTGCCAAGCACGTAGGGACCAGTAACCAAATCCACAGGAATACCGATTTCTTCCGCGAGAGTAAGTAAGACGGGACAAACAGAGCACCTCCGATACCGACGAGAAGTCCAACTTGAACTGCGATACTCATCGGTGGATGCGGGTGACGAACTGTGAAGTGGGTGTATGCAGAGATGATATCGTGCCAATTCGGCGGTGCGGGAATATGCTGCACCTGGCTGCCACTGCCGTACGCATTCGGGATGAATACTTTCGCTGCGATCATCCCGACAGCCGGTGCTGCTCCAATTCCCACCGGAACAGATATCTTTCCAGTTTCTCGAATAAATGACCGCCAATCTTCGGAACCTATCCATTCTCTCCAGAGGTAGTAGAGGATTTGAGATACGATGATGAAGAGTCCAAACACATGGGTGTACGCGAGAAGGATAGCCGAAACGATGTAGAGGAGCATCTCTTTATTCTGTCTTGAGTCCAAATACCGGAGTAAGCAGTAGTACGATGCGACGGTGAGGAAAGCGAGAAGTGAATACATTCGCGCCTCCTGTGCATAGTATATTTGGAAGGGGCTCACTGTCAGCATCAGTGCCGCGATCGCTCCCACCTGAAACCCATACAGCCGTTTTCCAAGCGCATAGAGAATCGGAATCGAAGCGATACTGAACGCCGCGGACAACATTCGCACCGCTCCCTCTTCGGTCCCACTAATGGCTATCCACGCTTTCAACAGGATATAATACAGGGGCAGATGCGGTTGAGCCTTCGGGAGTTCTGTGACGAGTTCCTGGAAAGTCATGGTGTGGATGAAGTACATTGTAATCGCCTCATCCAACCAGAAGCTGTCGAAGCCAATCGTATGAACTCGCAGAATGCCGCCTAAGCCTACAGTTAGGGAAATGAAGAATATCTGATAATAGTCAGAGTACTGTAGGTCAGTGTTTAAATCGCGAAGATTCATTCAATGGTAGTTTGCAGAGATACTATTATGAATCCCCTGTTCTCAGATTTTAGTTATTATCTGATATATTTATTTGCCGTACGTATCCTGGCGCACGACGATTTTCAGAGCGCATTATGTGGGGTACTCATCATTACCATCGAAGGAAATGATTGAGACGTGTGTCACTTATTAATCCAGAATTGAGGCACTATATATTGCTGATCCAAATCCTAGACTCTTATATTAGTTTAGTCTTCAGTAGAAGCATCAATGGCATTCGAACTTTGGTCCGGAAGTAGACCAAATATTTAATCAAAGTTACTTACCGTGATTGGGTGGCTCATACTCCTACATTTTGCACTAAGCAGAACTAAGGGAGTCTGGTAAGCCTATCGAATTTGTGTGCTGCCGGTTATGATTTTAATGGAGACACAGCTGCTTCCACCGATAACAAGGAATCGCCGTTACTCAATAGGCGCCTGAGGCATAGACAGAAAAACGATCGCCCGCTGCGTTGGACTCGGAGCCATTTGTCGGAAAGTTCGTCGGCATGCTGGTGCATTAATTCGAGGAGAAAAACGCAGCCCGTCTTGCAGTGTGTTCGTCTCCAGATCCAGTCGATGAAGTCACTATCCTCCAGCTTCCGCAGGTGGATTACGCTCTATATGAACCCTACCGCTCGGTCATCGCTGCTTCCAGGTAGGCGTCATTCACGGCAACAATCTCGTAGTCCTCGGGGTCAACATGAACTAGAGTCCAAGGATATTCTCAAACAGTTGTTGGAACATCGCCTCGGCGATCGTTGCCACCGAATAAACGAATCATATTATTAGCTGGTTGAGTGAGTGTCTGGTTCGGGAAGTTGTGCGACTTGCTGAACCAGACAAATAAGCCACAGCAAACACTGTGAAATAACTTGCTCTCGCCTGGCGACTTTCTTCGTGCTCCAGTCAGACAGGGAGTGGGGAAATTACGCGATGAAAAAATTAGCCTTACTGATTTTCGCATGGAGGAAATCAACCGGGTGAAAATTCCCGAATGAATTAAGGGGATGAGGTGTGACACTTTGGGTGATGAAATCACAAATACAACATTCGTATTCCAATCACACCATTTGTATGAAAAATAAAGAATTGGTTGAAATAATCCAGTAATTTTTCCACTTTCCTATGCCAGAAACACTTTTCCAGAAAATACTCGTTCCGGTCGTAACGGAGCCGGACGCAGAAATGACATGTAAAGCACTGTTGCCATATCTTAATCGAGATGTGAGTGAGGCCAAGGTTATCTACGTTATCGAGAAAGCAGGTGGCGCACCCGACAAAGCATCACCCGAGCAACTCCAGGAGGAAGCCGAGAAAATATTCGACAGGGTCATCGAACAGTTTACGAATGCTGACTTCACGAACTTCGAGACTGAGGTACGATACGGAACGAACGTCGCCGACACCATCGTTGAAGCAGGACGTGAATACGGTGCATCGGCTATTGTCTTCACACCACGCGGTGGCAACCGCTGGACAAAACTCTTCACTGGTGACGTGGCGTACTCTCTGTTAACGAATACAGATCGTCCAGTCATTAGCCTCCCGCCGGAGGAAGATAGCCATGGATGAGCAGGAACTTGCACGCGACTTAGGTTTCCTCGAAGCCTACACGATCGGGCTTGGGACGATGATCGGTGCCGGGATTTTTGTGCTTCCCAGCATCGCCGCAGAAGCCGCAGGGCCTGCAAGCATGATTTCGTTTATTCTCGGTGGTGTCGTATCGTTGCTAGCCGCCCTCTCACTGTCTGAACTCGCCACTGGAATGCCGAAAGCAGGTGGCAGCTACTACTATGTCAACAGAGCCCTGGGAAGCTTTTTCGGTAGTATCGTTGGCTGGGGAATGTGGGCCGGGTTGATGTTTGCCAGCGCATTCTACATGCTCGGATTTGGCCAGTACCTCACGTACTTTATTCCGATGGGATCGACAGGCGTAGCGATCGCTGCCCTCATCATGTCTGCGATTTTGACGGGAGTCAACTATTACGGGGTCAAAGAAACAGGTGCGCTCCAGAACGTTATCGTCATTGCTCTCATCGGTCTCATCATCGTGTTCGTTGCGTTCGGTGTCCTCCACGTCGATACGCTGGGTGAGTTCAATCCGAACGGGTGGGGTGCAGTCGTCGCAACCATCGGGACAGTATACGTGACATTCATCGGGTTCGAAGTAATCGCGACGAGCGCCGAGGAGATCAAGAATCCGAGTCGAAATCTTCCGCTGTCAATGATCGCGGCAGTTGTCACACCGACGCTGTTGTACGTGCTCGTCATGTTCGTCAGCACGGGAACCCTTGACATTGATGCCCTTGCGAGTTCGAGGATTCCAGTGGCGGACGTGGCCCAACAAATCCTCGGAACTGTCGGTGCAATCACAATGGTCGTCGGGGCAGTTCTGGCGACTGTATCAAGCGCGAATGCCTCGATTTTGTCCGCCGCACGGGTGAATTTCGCCATGGGGCGAGACAAAATTCTCTCCAATTGGCTCAACGAGGTGCACAACCGGTTCCGAACACCATATCGCGCGATCATAGCGACGGGTGCGATCATCTTGCTGTTGATTACTGTTGGCGTCGGCATCGGGACGCTCGCCGAGGTAGCGAGTTTCGCATACTTGGTCACCTACTCGCTTGTTCATATCGCCGTCATCGTCATGCGGCGTGCAGATCCAGCTGACTATGACCCAGCATTCGAAATCCCAGATCGATTCTTTCTCTTTCCACTCGTTCCTATCCTCGGCTTTCTTGCTTGTGTCTGGGTTCTGGTTCAGATGCGTCCCCTCGTTCAGTTGCTCGGGCTCGGGATCGTGGGCGTCGGCATCCTGTGGTACTTCGGCTATGCCCGTGACCGAGCAGTTCGAGAAGGGTTACTGGGGGAAGCAATCGCACCGACGCCGACACTCTCTGCGGACGGTCAGGGACGCTACCGGGTCGTGGTACCAGTCGCGAATCCGGAAACTGAACGAGAACTCCTTCGTCTCGCCGCTGCAAGCGCCCACGCACATGACGACGAACAGGCCGAACTCATCGCAGTGAATGTTATCGAAGTCCCGCAACAAACCTCGCTCTCGCAAGACCTCGAATTTGAGCAGGAACGGGTTCAAAAACAACAGTACCTCCTCGACGAAGCGCGTGATATCGCGAACGACCTCGACGTGGGCCTTCGAACGCGGGCAATCGTCGGGCGAAACGTCGGTGACGTCGTTCTCGACGTGATCGAAGAGGAGAACGCCGATCATGTTCTCCTCGGGTGGAAAGGAAGTCGGAGTACCCGCGAACACATCCTCGGCTCGAACATCGATCCGATCATCGAACGAGCACCATGTGAGGCGACACTGGTGAAACTGAAGGCTGATCAAACGCATGACAATATAGAGGACATCGTCGTTCTCGCCGGAGAAGGCCCTCTCGCTCCAGTTGCTGCCCGGCGTGCGGGCGAGTTCGTCGCCGCGACTCAGGGGAACGCACGACTCACGCTGTTGAACGTCCAGCGTGAATCCGATGAAGCGGAGCAAGACCCAACTGAACGTGGCGAAGCGGTCATCGAGGACGTCGCGGAGGCAGCCGGTATCGAATTTATGGATTACGATTCTTGTGTTATTGTCGCCGACGATATTGAGACAACCATCCTCGACGTTGTTGGAGAATACGATACAATCTGTGTCGGAGCGACACGCTCCGGCACCGTATCGCAAGCGCTCTTCGGTTCACTCCCAGAAACGATCGGTGAGCACGCGTCGGGAACGGTGGCGATGGTTCGTGGCAGCAAACAAACCCCACAATCGATTCGAGACGGACTGGTGGCACGCCTGACGCAGTGACAACTGCTGGGAAGCGATGCTGCTCGAATTACTGCGACCTTCGATTCTCAAAGACGATTAGCTCACCCACAATCAACACTCGACTTGAATGGGTCCCTAGTATGTTGATACGGACTGTGCTGAGCGAGCCATTATTCTGCGGTGATAATGCGAGTGACTATATATGGCTGGATGAGTACACATGACCAGGTGCCCCATTAGTGAGTGCCGGAACAGGACTACTCTCCCTTGTTGTAATCATCCTCGGATTGGGTGTTGCTTCGCAGGTATTAGCCGCTCGATTGGAGATTCCGAGTGTCTTGTTTCTTATCCTCGCAGGGATCGTTGTCGGCCCGGAAGGCCTCGGGCTTATTACAGCGGATGCATTTGGATCATCGCTCCCAGCGATTGTTGGGCTCAGTGTTGCAATTATCGTCTTCGAGGGCGCATTCCATCTAAAACTCGAAAAGCTTCGACAAACGCCACGAGAAGCCTTCCGACTCGTCACACTGGGAGCAATTATTGGGCTCATTGGAACAGCCGTCGTGGTTCATTTGGCGTTGGGTGTTTCCTGGGAACTCTCGTTTCTGGTCGGTTCGTTGCTCATCGCGACAGGACCGACGGTCATTACACCCATTCTGAGTATCGTTCCAGTGCGTGATCGGGTCGCAGCAGCACTCGAAACGGAGGGTATCGTCAATGACGTGACCGCCGCCATCCTGGCAGTTGCGATGTTTGAATTTATTATCGCAGGTGAAACACAGGTGATCCATGTCCTGCAGTCGTTTGTCTCTCGACTTGGCGTCGGTATTTTCGTCGGTGGCTTGGTCGCTGGCATCCTGTGGTATCTCCTCGAACACGTGGATATCTCGGCATCGAATGCTGTTCAAAACGCCCGATTGTTAGTTCTTATAGGCGCAATCGGGAGTTATGGGGTTGCAAATGCGATTTCTCAGGAAGCCGGTATCGCTGCTGTCGCAACTGCTGGTCTCCTCCTTGGCAATGCGAATCTCCCGTATGAAAGCGAGATTGAAACGTTCAAAGGAGATATCACTCTGATCGTCCTCTCATTCGTCTTCATCTCGCTTGCAACGCTCCTTTCGATCGACGAGCTTGTCTCACTCGGTGTTGGCGGGATTATCGTTGTCATCGCAGTCGTGTGTCTCATCCGACCGGCACTCGTGTTACTCTGCACGCACGGGGAACGGTTTACCAGACAAGAACAGTTGTTTATCAGTTTTGTTGGTCCTCGTGGAATCATTCCAGCGAGTGTCGCGACGCTCTTTGCTTTGGAGCTTCGTCCAACGAATCCAACCGCAGCAACCGTTTTGGTCGGGACCGTGTTTCTCGTGATACTGGTGACCGTTGTTTTCGAAGCTGGTTTCGCCCGGCATATTGCACAAGCACTTAACGTAATACCAATGCGCACAATCATAGTCGGTGCAGGTCGCGTCGGTCGTGGCCTCGCCAAACGATTGGAGAATCGAGGAGAAAACGTCGTCCTCATCGATGAGGATCAAGCGCAAATCGAGAAGGCACGCACTGCAGGGTTTACCGCTCATCACGGAACGGGCACGGATACAGACGACTTGCTGTCAGCAGGCGCGAAGAACGCCAGTATCATCGCTGCAGCAACTGGCGATGATGATGCAAACTTGCTCGTCGCTCAACTTGCGAACTCTAAATTTGATACGGAGACAGTGATCGCTCGCGTAAACACGCCTGGGAACGTCGAAGCATTCGAAGAACTCGGCGTGCAGGCCATTTCGGCGAACGACTCGATTGTGCAAGCAATGGATAATGCAGTAGAGAGACCGGCACTCGCCGATTGGATGTCGGAAATCGAACGAAATGGCGATATACAAGAAATAGAAGTTACAGCCGAGACTCTTGCTGGGAAAACCGTTCGCGATATTGGACCGAATCTTCCTGATGGCGTCCTCATCGCACTCGTAAGCCGAAATGGTGAATCAGAGATCCCAACACCCGATTTCACGATCCAACAGGGAGACCATCTGACGTTTATTGGACGAAAGCAAGGTGTCGATGAAGCCATCGAACAGTGTCACTCAAAAGTGAAAGCCTAAATCACCAAATTTAGGAAAGTCACACGGCTCTCCGCGCCGATTTCAGTATGCAAGTCGTTCGATAACCGCCTGAACCAGAGTCGTCGCTCTCGATTTGGGCGGGTGTACTAAGAGTACACTACACTCTAATTGGCTACTAATCTCGCTCGCAGGATCACCAAGTAACATTTCATGTACCCTCGAGTGTGCGACCGTTCCTAATATCGCCAGGTTAGCACTCGATGATGCAGCAACCAGTCCTTTGACCGTATCAGACACTTTGATAATCTCACTCTTGGTTTCGACCGAACAGAGTCCCTCAAGATCGTGTAAAAACTCGCGTGTCACTGTGAGTTGCTCGTCTGAAACACTCGGCTTGACGGCAGTGACGAACCGAATCGTTGCCCCCTGTTCGTTCGCAATCGCGTTGGCAAGAGCCACTTTCGTTGGCTCGTAAGGTCGCCGTTGAGTGAGAACCGTTATATCATCGACGTCTTTGAGGCCACGATCCTGGAGAAACACGGTGGTACACGGCGCATGTTTCATAAACCAATCCACGTCATTTCCAAGCAACTCCGCGTGCCAGTGTTCCGGTCTCCACTCGCCGAGAATCAGTTCGATACCAAGGTCATCAGCGTAATTGATCACTGCTTTCTTGATGTCGTGGCTAACGACTTCACTCGCTTCGATACGAGCTGGCAGCGCCTCTGCTAGCTCATGTGTTTGTGTCTCGAATTGTCGATCCTCCATAGTCATCTCGGTTGCTGACGATAATGGAAGTTGATCTGGCACTTCCTCGAATCGGATCGCATGCACTGTTCCACCCTGCTGTTGTGCTACACTCGCTGCAACTCGAAGCAGTGTTTGTTCCCGCTCTGCAGATGTGTTGGTATCCATTGCAACGAGAACGTGTCCATCACCGTCCGCAACTGCTCGTTCAGTCTCGACTAGGGTCTGGGAGCTCTCTGACCGTCGGATTGCATCGAGAGCTGCTCCCTCCCGTTCTGTCCGCTCATGACCGTAGAAGCGATACCAAGCGAGGCTGAATAGGATGATCCCTACGGCACCACCAAGCGCGATAATGCCCATTTGGGTTAGCAAGAGAAGCCCGCCGAGCGCACCGAAGCCCTGCACCCATGGATAGCCTGGAGCAGTGAACTCAGGTGTGTACCATTCCAATTCACTCTCACGAAATGCAATGAGTGCGCCGTTAATGAACACGAACACCAAAATTTGGAAAGCGCTTGCCAACTTCGCGAGATTGACGACTGGCACGAACGCAATGAGGACAAGCAGAATGAGCCCAGTAAATCCGATCGCATAGATGGGTGTTTTGAACCGGTCACTCACCTCACTGAATTGTGGTGGTGCAAGCGAATCTCGACTCATTGCAAGCGGATATCGAGAAGACGATAGGATACCCGCATTCGCCATACTCGTCAGCGCGAGTACGGCGACGACGGCAAGGCCAAGTTCTCCGAGTGGGCCTGCAAACACTTGGGCAGCCTGAGCCATCGGCGTCAGATTGTGTTTCATTTGAAGCTCAGGTGCAGGAACGACACCAACGACAACGAAGACAGTGAGCGTATAGACCAGCATCATTACGAGAACTGAAACAAGGATTGCAATCGGGATGTTCCGTCCCGGGTTTTCGACTTCTTCGGCGACGCTGGCGATTTTCGTGACGCCTGCATAGGAGACGAAAACAAATCCCGTGGCTGCAAGCAAGCCGGTATTCCCATGAGTCACAAACGGATGGAATTGAGCCTGATCGACGTACGTCATCCCATCAGCCACGAACACAACGAGTACTAAGAGCACGAAACTAACGATTCCTGCTTGCAACCGGCCGGTCTGCTTGACGCCAGCGATATTGACAACGATAAGCAGGAGCCCAAGCCCAATCCCAACAAACGTGAGCAGCCCTGTTGAAATATCGACAAACAATAAGAGGTACGCTCCGAGTCCAACGAGGGCGAATGCGCTCTTGAATACGAGCGAGAACCAAGCACCGATTCCCGCAATAGTACCCGGCAGTGGCCCCATTGCCCGATCAATAAACAGATATGTGCCACCTGCCTCGGGAATTGCAGTCGCCATCTCTGCTTTTGACAGTGCAGCGGGAAGAACAATGAGTCCTGCCAGCAGATAGGCCAAAATAACGCTCGGCCCTGTTTTTGCAGCAGCCAGTCCTGGGAGCACGAAGATGCCACTCCCAATCATCGCTCCGATACTAATGGTGACTGTTGCGTAGAGGCCGAGATCGCGTTCGAGATTTTTTACCATCGTGGATATTTATTCTCTTCTTGAGCGGCGTTCCGTTTCATCTATTCTACGTAATATGAGCCCCACAACATAAGTGTGGGCCACTACTATTCGCCTATCGAACTTACTGAACACACAACCCATTTTTAAGCCTATAGAACGAATAATAAATATGGGCCATCCAAACTCCGGGATCAACGGAGATCTGCCCGAGTCGATCGCCGAGGATTTACAGGCACTTGATGACGAAGCTCTCCGAGATGTTGTTAGCTATGCACAGCAATTGCTCAGAGAACGAGCGCCACAACCCAGTCACATTGAAGCAGCACCCGGTGAAGAAATCATCAGTATCGAAGAGCAAGGAGGCTATACACTCGTCACAAAAACACAGAAATGTGCCGAAGGATGTGAGGACTGTCCTCATGGCCCCTATCTTTACCTAGTAAGGGAAGAACATTCTCCGGTCGATCACGAACCAACTCTTCATTGGGTGTTCTTAGGTCGAGTAGATCAATCGAATCCCGAGTGAAGAGAACTATTATCACGATATTGTCAATCCGATGGCCATCGACCCCCTTGCTTCGCCATCATAATCGGATATCTGACTGTGGTATAAACTCCATCGGTAGTGGAACCAAAAGTGAGTCGTCGAAATCGACCTTTCTGTGACATCCCAAGAACGGTAGCATCGTAATAGTTCGCTTGTTCAACGATGGTCTCAACGACATCACCGGCTTCCAGAATCCATGTATTGGTTCGCTCTGCTCTGTCAGTCCGATCAATTGCTGCAGAGACGTACTGTTCGCCACGTGTGTGTCTGGTTGGTGGAGAATCTGGAGGAATGATATGGAGAATATCAGTCCATGCATCGTACTCTCGAGCAAGAGCGTGACCGACATCGACAGCAAGACCGGAGTGATTTCCGCTAGAGACGGGGATGAGTATCGAAGATATCGATGTGAAATCACCGCGCCCATTAGTAAGGATAACATCACAGGATAATCGATCAGCAATTCGCTCAACTGGGGATCGGCGAACGGCTTTCAAGCGCCCTGATGGAGGAGTATATTCGATGACGACGGTACCGATGCCGTGTTCCGTCACTGCGCTCCGAATAATCTGTTCAGAACTCCGGCCAAGTCGAACGATTCCTCGAATATTAACACCGGGATGGTCTCGTGAGAATTGGGTGATGAGTTCGTCGACGATTTTGTGCTGTTCTTCAGCCTCTTCACGTGAAAGTTCGAGTGGACGTTGTGGCGGGAGCGGAACAGGGCGGACTAGCAATATCCCTGTGTTGTTCACTCGTGCTAATGCCCTACCAATTTCGAGACTTTGGTTCGTCTCATGAGAATCCAGAACTGGAATGAGGATTGCACCGGTCGTGGTTGGAGTGACCGTTCCCGTCGTCTCCGAAACGTCACTCGACTGCTGATTAGCGTCCTCCCGTTCCATAGTCTCCGTTTGTGTACAGGAAATATAAAATGAATGGCCATATTTGGGAAAGGTGAATATTCGGACTAAATATTATTCATTCATTAATAGAGATCGTATTCGTTGCGTCTGCCGAGGGTGAGTTCAGGAAGAAAGCCGAAAAATGGTTCAATGTGTATCTAAATAGATTTAGTTATGGGATACCGACTCGATGAAATCGATAAACGGATCATCTACTATCTAATGCAGGACGCTCGAGATACGTCTGCTCCAACAATCGCCGATGAGGTCAATGTCTCGGCAGGAACGATACGCAATCGGATTTCTCAATTACAAGAAAACGGTATTATCACCGGCTACCATGCCAACATTGATTTCGAGCAGGCAGATGGACGTCTCCAGAATTTGTTTTATTGTACAATAGAAGCTCCACTGGGCGAGAAACTGGCACAGCAAATCCTTGAGATCCCAGGCGTCATCAATATTCGCGAACTGACAACTGGGCGAGGGAATATCCACGTCAAAGCTGTCGGTGATGGAACGGCTGATTTGTCCCGTATTGCCTATGAACTTACCAACTGTGGGCTCGAAATCGAGAAGGAAAACCTCATTCAAAATGAGCGATATTCTCCATATCAGGAATTTGGGCCAGATAAGCCGCGAGAGCAGGTCTCGCTGACTGATCTCATAAGTCTCTCAGGAAAGGCAGATATCGTCGAAGTGGCAATTAACCCAGATGCACCAGTCGCACATAAAACACTTCGAGAGATTGGAGAGGAAGGGTTAATTGATGAGAATTTGCTGGTTATAGCAATCGAGCGCGATGAGTCTGTTCTCACACCGAAAGGCAATACTCGTATTCAGCCGAACGATGTTGTGACTATATTTTCTCGAACTGGAATCTCAGATCAAGTCTATCAGAGCTTTACTACTGACGACTCCGATCATCAAGTAGAAGATACAACTAAGTAGCTTATTGGGTTACGCTATTGCGTATTTGTATTAACCTCTCGAATGATTATCGTTTGCTCTATCTTGATGCAATTGACTTTTTCATACACTCCACTACTTAAATAGTCATTCAGTTATCCGAGGGTGGACTATTAAGCCAATTCTTTTTTCACGATAGGGGAGACAGATACACGACACATGGCCGAAAATTCGCCGAATGAAGACGTCGTTGAGGCTGAACAGGCTGGTGAAGGCGACGTCGAAACGGAATTATCACGGGATATGAGTCTCTTCGACATCACCTTTATTGGCGTCGGAGCAATGATCGGGGCGGGGGTGTTCGCACTAACGGGCTTTGCCGCTGGACTTGCCGGACCAGCACTGACGGTCGCCTTTATCCTTAATGGGGCTGTTGCAATGTTTACTGCCGTCTCCTATGCAGAACTTGGTGCAGCATTCCCAGAAGCCGGAGGGGGCTATCTCTGGGTAAAAGAAGCACTCGTCGACCCGAACGGATTCTATGCTGGGTGGATGAGTTGGTTCGCTCACGCGGTCGCCTGTTCCCTATATGCTGTAACCTTCGGGACATTCTTCGTTGAGTTACTCCATATTGTTGGTCTAGCAAGTTTCCCGGCATTCGGATTTAGCATCGTATTTTGGGAAAAACTCCTTGCCGTCCTCATGATTTCAGCCTTTGCCTACATCAACTTCCGCGGAGCGGAAGAAACCGGGAAAGCCGGTGTCATCGTCACCGGCATCAAAGTCGTCATATTGGGCCTCTTCATTGGCTTCGGTATCTGGGCGACAATCCAGAGTCCAAACTGGACATCTAAGTTCCTCAGTAGTCCAAGCTTCGCCCCGGGCGGCTGGATCGGTATTGTCGGCGCAATGGGCTTCACCTACATCGCGTTCGAGGGGTACGAGATTATCGTTCAATCGGGTGAAGAGGTCGTCAACCCGGGGAAAAACGTCCCGAAGGCGGTTTTCTACTCGATGGCGATCGTTGTCCCGATTTACGTACTCGTCTCATTCGCCGCAATTGGTGGCATCGATATCACCCAACATCTGATCAATCAACCCGGTGGTATTCCGAACTCCGCGAGTACTTCTCTTCCTACGTGGAAAGCGCTCGGTGAGATGGGTGAGCTCGGAATCATCGAAGCAGCAGGCCAGTTCGTTCCATACGGCGCGCCACTGCTCTTGTTTGCGGGACTCGCCGCAACCATGAGTGCACTCAACGCAACAGTGTACTCTTCGAGTCGCGTGTCGTTCGCCATGGGACGGGATCGTGCACTCCCAAGTATCTTTGACAAGATTCACACGGACAAGCGCACTCCTCATTGGGCAATTTTAATCTCGGGCATATTGATCGCCGCGATGGCGGTCACGCTTCCCATCGAGGCGGTCGCAGCGTCGGCAGATATCATGTTCATCCTGCTGTTCCTCCAGGTCAACTGGACCGTTATTCGGATGCGACAAACCCACCCCGATCTACCGCGCACGTACAAGGTCCCATATATGCCATGGCCGCCACTCATCGGAATTGCCCTGCAGTTTTTCCTGATGCCGTTTCTCATCTACACCCTGGGACTCGAATACTTCGGCATCGGTGAGAGCAACCACGGCCTCATCGCATTGATCGCCACTGCTGCGTGGATGCTCGTGGGACTTGGTGTCTACTATGGCTACTCGAAACAGCAGGAGGCAAAACAGATCGAAGAAGAAACGCCGACGGTCGTCTCACATAAAGCGCCCAGAGAGACCGATAACCAGATCGTTGTTCCGATCTCGAATCCCGAAAACGCTCAACAGCTGATGCAGACGGCAGTTGATCTGGCTCGTGACGAGGAGACGTACCCAGACGGTGGAATTCTCGTTATGAGTGTCGTGACCGTCCCGCAACAAACACCACCATCCGAGGGCCGCGAGTTCATCCAGGACGAACCGAATGTCCTCGAAGAGACGATGGAGATTGCTCGTGAGGCGGGTATTCCCGTTAGCGGAACTGTTCGCATCGGTCACGACGTTAGCGATGCGATCTTGAACACAGTGGAGCAGTACGACAGCGATGTCGTACTGATGGGGTGGAAAGGTCAACATAAAACTCAACGCCGAGACATCGTGCTTGGAAGCAATGTCGATGAGGTCGTCCAGAACGCGCCTTGTGACGTGCTGATCGAGCGTATCGGCGATGACGCTGGGAAAGTTGATTCGATTCTTGTTCCAATTGCAGGCGGACCACATTCCGATTTCGCTGCTGATGTCGCAGATACGATCGCCTCCTCAACGGGAGCCAACGTTGAGCTCGTGCATGTCGTTGACCCTAATGCAGACGATCAAGAGGCACGCAAAATGCTCGCAGAGTCTGAAGATCAATTCCGGGAACATGCACAAGTTTCAACGACTGTGCTCACAGGCGACGATATCGTCGATACGATCGTCTCGCGCACCAATGAGCATGATCTCACGATCGTGGGAGCCACACGTGAAGGCCTCCTCCAACAATTTGTTTTTGGTGCTATTCCCGAACAAATCGGATGGCGGTCGAAGAGCACGACGATTATGGCGAAGCAACACCAGAGCATTACGTCGTATCTCCAACAATGGTTCTAACTGTCTAAGTAAATGGCAATGATATTCGAACGAACGCTGTATCGGACCCTCCGAGTAGGGTTCACTGGAATGACTGTGTTCTCGGTTCTCTTTTTTTTTCTATATCTGTGGAGGAGCAGTGATAACTACTATCTCGTCATTCCAATTTCCATATCGTTTCTTAACGATACAGTCCGATCCGCTATTTAATCTCTTAGCAGCCCTTATTGGTTTCTTTATCTGCCTGTTTGCACTCTCGATTATTTGCCTTACTTATCTTGGGTGTCAAATACTAAGATATCGAGATGAAGTAGCAATCATTACTGCGTTTATTGCACTCGGATTAGGAGCCAGTGTTATGCGATACACTATTCCCTCACTACGTTTTCATAACGGTGACTCGCTGAGCCCCGAATACGCCTGCAGGTAGATAGCTCTCTTGTATGAATTTCTCACTGAAACAGTCTACTATTCCTCTATGAACGCTTTAACTGATTCCAGTGATAGCTTTGCTAGTTCTCCCATGTATATCACAAATCTTTCCTCTGAGATTGAATTTAGTGCCCGAACTCTCCTCAACTCAGGCGAATCTACTCTGAACGATCGTGGTGTCGATATCGACGTTCTGGCTCTTCCGAAGATCAGTGCCATCTACACTCCAAGGAGGGTTATTAGAGATCCGCATTCAATCTGTTAAAGAAGATCATGAATAGTACTATTTTATGGGTGGTTTATGATCCAGCACCGTTTTTAAATAGCTAGATCACTAATCCGAAGATCTATAACAAAGTACAACGAATGAGGCGAAGTATGAGCCATGAAAATCGGTCGCCCTTCGAACACCTGAAATCACGCTATGATGAAACGGAGCTTCGGTGCCCCGAGTGTGGCTTTTTCGATGAAGACGGGGAATGGAAAGCAACAACTGATGGTGGTACAGTGGAATATCATCATATCTGTCCAAGCTGTGGAGTCAAACAGACGCGCGTAATGGACCGTTCGTAGTTCGCGGTTTTCTATCAAGGAAGCTTGATTGAATGCAAAGCTCGAAAATAGTATTACATAACGTTAGGTAGGCTCCAAACACAGGAGACCCAGGAAATCGTTGAGTCCACCGATCCCCGTCTAATTTACACCCTTATTATATTAAATTTTTAGAATGATTGGCCAGAGCACACTTTGTAAAATATAGTCGTCATACTGTCATTAGAAACAAATGACTCAATAATGACGTTTAACCGAGAGGATTTTTGATTCGATAGTACACTCATGTACTAGAGTTCGGATAGCGATCGAATACCCGTCAATATATGTAGTATCCATTAGAAACATGCGATAATGGTAGAGTGGTTACGGACGATCGGACGCGACCTTGGCCGAATGCTACAAGCCTTGTCTGCGATGTTTTTTGTCTCATTACTTATTCCGCTTGTTTGGCGGGAATACTACGCAGTTCCAGGACTTCTCTTGTCTGGATTACTCACATTAAGTTTAGGCGCTGGATTGACGAGGTGGTGTAGAAGTGCCGCAGAACCGGGGAAGCTCCATGGGATGATGATTGCGGCGTCGGGGTGGTTTTTGGTTGCACTCTTCGGCGCGCTACCGTTCTATTTCATCGCATGGACGGTGAAACTCGATCCAGTGTTTCTTAGTGTCCCGCAAATGCAACCCGAAGGATATGCAACCCTCGCTGCGTTCAGACATCCAATAAACGGAATCTTCGAGAGCATGAGTGGTTTTACTGGAACTGGATTAACTATGACTGACCGTGAAGATCTCCTCCCACATACCCTCCAATGGTGGCGGTCCTTTATCGAGTGGATCGGTGGCGTCGGCGTCATCGTGCTCACAACTGCAATTCTTGCACGACCAGGAAGTGGATCTCTGACCCTCTACGAAAGCGAAGCACGTTCGGAAAAAATCCACCCAAGTATCGTCTCGACTGTCCACACGATTTGGTGGATTTTCCTATTGTTCACGTTCCTCTCAATCCTCTTGCTGTGGCTTGCGGGAATGCCAATGTGGGGGGCGATAAATCACGCGATGACCGGTCTGGCGACGGGAGGATTCAGCATCACTGACAACAGCATCGGCACATATCACAGTGTGGCTATCGATTTCGCACTTCTTCCGGTGATGATCCTCGGTAGCATTGCATTCCCAATCCATTATCTGATTCTGCAGGGAGATCTGAAGAACCTCTATACCGACCTCCAAACGAGATGGGTGTTCGGATTTTTTGCATTTGGAACAATCGCGTTGACAGCAATGCTATTCTTTAATCAAACGTATGATTCACTCTTTCGTGCGTTCCGATTCGGTATCTTTCAGTTCGTTTCAGCAGCGTCGTGTACTGGGTTTCAAACCGCTGGTTCACTTGGAACCGAATGGTCTGCTGAAGCCCAAGTGACCGTTTCATTGGGAATGGTTGTCGGTGCTGCCGCTGGTTCAACAGTTGGCGGTATCAAACTCATTCGACTCGCGACGCTTACAAAGGGAACCTGGTACCGAATTACAAATATATTCTATCCACAATCTGCACTTCGCCCATTCAAGTTAGATGGCCGAGTTCTAACTGATGCTGAGACAGCTCAAGAATTCGAAGAAGCGTCGATCATCGCGTTTCTCTGGGTAGTGTTCTTGACAGTGGGGATGTTCGTTCTTCTCGTCACACTCCCCAGTGGAGCGGATGGCTACAGTCTTCAAAATATTGTATTCGAAGTCGCTAGCGCACAAGGAAACGTCGGCCTGTCCAGTGGGATTACTGGGGCTGCCATGCCACTTGTGGTCAAAGTGACGCTCTTCTTTAATATGTGGATTGGCCGTCTCGAAATCATCCCGGTATTAGTATTGCTTCGGAGTGTCTTCCGCGGAACAGGGGTGTATCGATAATGGCGAATCCTCGTGATTATCCGTTCTTTCGGCAACTTGCCCAATTCGGTGGTCAAGATACTATCTTCGACCTTCTGCTACTCATAGGACCACTGCTCATCGTAATCATCACTATCCTTGGGCGAACAGTTGTTACGGTCGGACTCGCTAGTGGCTATATTCTCTTCTTCCTCGGCTATCTTCTTTACAAGGGTCTTGACTACCGTTAGAAAATAGTTCTTTTATCCGATCCAAAAATAGCAAGTGGAGGTCTGATTTCTTTCCATAGATAAGAACTTGGTCCAAGTCCAATGAAAATACTGTTCGTGTGGACAGTCATCACGTGCTGAGCAAGGTCTATACACAGCTAACGGCTTCCTGAAGAATAGATCGTCAAATGTGCGGAACTCGCGAACCGTCGATTCTATTATATTATTCAGGGAACCAGAATTCGTAACCGTGATTATTGTCTATTGGGACGGCGAATAAAAACGTGTTTGAGTAATCCTATATACGGTGAGTCACCAAAAGCCAATAAGAATGTATCTCATCATCATCGGGGCGGGAAGTATTGGAAGTCAGCTGATTAAACTTACAACTGAACAAAACAACGATGTTGTGGTAATTGAAAAGGATCCAGATATTGCAGAGACAGCGTCCTCTACCTACGACTGTCTCGTCATCAATGAAGATGCAACGATCATTGATACCCTTGAGGAAGCAGGAGCACACCAGGCTGATGCTATCATCAGTACTACCGACGAGGATGCGATCAACATTATGGTGATGCTGCTCGCCCAAGAACTAGAAATTCCATCGCTTGTTTCAGTCGTTCATACTCCAGAGCATATGCGACTGTTCCGCCAAATCGGTGTGAACGTCCTTGAAAATCCTCAGCACCTTATCGCAGAATATCTTTACCGAGCTGTACAACGACCATCCGTCAAGGACTTTATGCATCTTGGAGAGGGTGCAGAAGTCTTCGAGATCACTACTACCCAGGGAAGTGAAATCGCTGGAACATCACTTCAAGATGCACATGAAATGGGATTGTTTGGGGATGATGTCCTAATCGTTGCAATCGAACGTGATCACTCAGTTATCACCCCGCGTGGGGAGACCGAAATTCAGGTCGGTGACCTCGTTACGGTATTTTCAAAACATGGGTTTGCACCGGATGTTATGGAGCTATTCACAGGAAATGGGCGTAGCAATCATCGGTGAAGAAAGGTATTGTCAGCGTTAGAACATTATTTCGTGTGTCAGATATATTTAGATATTGAGAGTATTGAAAAATTGTTTTGCAACGATTTTGAATAATTGCTTTTCTACTGCAGCTTCATGATCTCCCGTTTTAGCAAAGATTCCAAGAGGAAGTTCTCCTCCAGCACGGTCAGGATGCCCCCCGGCTGCTCCGTATGTACTAAATGCCTCCTCAACTGCAGTGCCGACGTCGATCCGAGGATCGAAAGATTGTGCACTGAGCCGAAGCTTGTCATCGGCAATTCCCATTACGAGAACAGTTTTGACCCCCTCTAATCGGAGCAAATAGTCAGCCGCTTGGGGGAGAGCTCCAGTTTCAGTTGTTCGTCCAATACTCGAGACAAGTGTTGACCCTTGTTTTTCTCGATGGTTGATTGCCTGTCCAATTGCATCGAGCGTCGATGGAGTAAGTGATGATCCATATACTTCTTCGATGAGATCAATGTCTGCATCGGGATATAGTTCGGTTGCAGCTTGGTAATCCGCTAGTGTGGGATATCGAACGTGATCGAGCCGTTCGTTGTGAATCGCGAACAAAAGGGCAGAAGCGATAGACACAGGGGGTGTTTTTTCTTGCTCTTGAATATATTCGGTGAGGATTGTTGATGTTGCCCCGTAAGATGGACGACTATCGATGAATGGTATGTCGATGCTGTGTTCTGTCTCTTTTATATCAATAATTACTTCAACTGGAATCTCATCTGGAAGCTCCACTTCTGTTCCGGACACAGAATGATCGATGAGAGCGATATGATCAAACGAATCAAATACTCCCTCTTCGATTTCTTCAATCGGTATTTCAAATATATTTACAAGTGAGAGTATCTCTTGGTGAGTGATTTTTCCTTGGTAGAAGATGCTACACCGATCGATTTCAACTTGCTTTGCAATCCACTGTAAAGCGAAGCCACTTGCAAGACAATCTGGATCTGGTTGATGGTGACAGACAATTGCGAGCGAGTCAAGAGTTTTTAAATAGTTATGTAGTTCATCTGATTTCTGCATAACTTCCACTATGTGTGAAGAGAATACGAATGTAGCGGCTCTATCAGGGCTGTGTAGTAAAAAGCATCTACTAAACGGCATGTGTGTCTCTTCCAACTAGGAATTCATGGTAATGATAAAATCAAAAATCTATTCCTAAGTGGCTCTCTTGATTAGTAGCTCAACATTCACTCGAAGACTCTTGTTCCCAAATCGTTGTGAACTCTCGATCTTTTGGAGCGTCGTCAATCCGATGAATTTCCTACGTATCACCAGAACTGGGGTGGAGTAATTCAAGAACTGTAGTCTGATCAAGCCATTTGTCTGCATGCAGTGTCCTTCTCAAGGTGGGCGGGGGTTAGTTCGGCAGTTCTGTCCGCCCGGTTCTCACACACGGCCAACATGGGAAGTCACCGAGGCCCTCACAGTCGCAGTTGTCTGGTTCGGTCTCGTCTTCGTCCTCCGATGGGAACGCCTCAAGTGTGCCGTCGTCAGTGGCGTTTTCAACGGCGGCCATGTGTTTGCAGAAGGCGTTGCGGTGGACGTGGTGCGGGCACGTGCAGGCCATCAGGTCTTCAGTCACGTCGTCGATGGAGACTGTGTACTGGTGGGCTGCGGGATTCTCATGGCTCTCGTTGGTGACGTCGACCATTCCGGGGGCATCCTCGTCTTGGTCGGATTCATTCTCGCACAATAACTATCACTACCGTTTCAGACAGCGATTTTAGGATCTCTCCACAGATGTGCAGTCAGACTGCCTGTGTCGGCCATCATTCAGCACCCCTAATGTTGAACTAAACAGAGCAATCATCACCAGTATGCAGCGAGCTCTCCCTCTTTTCGGACTTGTCCTGGTTATCATCCTCGTAGGCTGTCTTGGTGGGCTTGGATTCAGTGGTAGTAGCGACGCCACAAACGCCACAACAACGACGACAGGAATGGAAACACAGACGACCTCGATCGCTAGCACAACAACAGCAGAATTGACTACTGCAACAACGGCCACTACAGAACCTCAGACCCAAACACGCACACAGACGACGTATCTACGACAACCCACGACCGCGAATATTGATACTCCAGAGAATAGCGAACGCTTCCAAGCGCGTGTTACTGAGGTCATCGATCCGACGACGCTCAAGATCAAATACGATGGGAGAAACTGGACCGTCGATTTGATCGGCGTACGCGTCCCTGAGAGCGGTAAGATCCGTGACACTGCAGGGTTCTCTCGTTGGGATGTTCTCTTCCTCTGTCGATTCCGTGGGTGACTCCGACTCTTCTGTAGTGGTTCCCGATGGTGATCGGGTCACTACGACCGTCCCAGTCATTCCCGCCGCCAGATCGGGTTTGCTGTAGTAGTCGTATGTTCCAGGGACGTCGAATGTGTGTGTGAAGCTGAAATCAGCATCGTGGAGTGTCGACTTTGAGCCAGGAGAACCGTCCCAATCGGCGTCGTTCGGCTGATGGTCCACGACAACATTGTGGTTGTTTGAGTCCCAGACCCAGCGGATGGTGGTTCCTGGCTGAACTTCGAGTTCGTCGGGGTCAAACATTAGATTCCCTCCAGGACCGACGTGGACGGTTTTATCGGGGGTACTACCGTCAGTCGATGTGTTCTCGTTTGTACTACTGGGAGTTGCTGATGACAGGCAGCCGGCGAGTGATGCACTGGTGAGCGTTGCGCCAGTAATCGTGAGGAGCGTACGGCGGGTGGGGTCGTGATTCATGACTAGACACCGTTTTGGACTAACATCTTGGTGGCAAAAAATACCGATATGTTATTCCCACACACTGAGAATGAACTTAACAGATAATCTCACTCGAATTGTATGTTGGATTTCTTCGAATATCTACACCAAGATTCGCAACCGCTCTCGACATGCGAGATAGTGTTGAAATCAAGCGGTAGCCAACCGGCACACTACTCCAAATGTCTGTTTCAAGTGATCGGTACTGTTGTCTCAGAACACTATTTGACCCGGTGCGAACCGTCGTTGTTTATGCGACAGTGTGCGAAAAACTTCCTCATAGAACGCTGATCAAGCGAGGATCAGCGGGTATCGAATCATCAAAAAAGACATCGCCTAAAGAAGACGATGGGAATTGAAAACCAATTATGCGGAGTTCCGGTACCCATCCACAAGCGATAGAGCAGCAAATATGGCAATCGCTAGTACGAGTGCTAGAACACCCTGCATTGAAGGGAAATAGACACTCCAAATGATGAAGCTAATGATTGCTGCAATGAGACACATCCCAAAAAGTCTCCAACCCGATGTTACTTTCATTAGTAAGGATACGCAACAGAATACGATAAGCTTTCTGTATATTATAGAAATGTTCCGACAGACAGCGGATAATTGCCACAGTAGTAGAACGGACCGTAGTCGAAATTCAGCTCGCCGTGAAAGAGGCTGTCGGCTTCCATGAACCAGACCCAAGCGGACCACAGATTACTGGCTTTAGTGGCTTGGAATTCAATAGACGTCGACCACTGTCGACGAAAGACTGTCGTGTAATATTGGGGCTGGCATTCTCTATGTGCCACTCGGTATCGTGCTCGTTCTCATTGGGCTGTTTCAGGGAAGTGAACAGTACTCAGTAGGACATTCATTGTCGACGGGCTTATTTATGGTCGTATAACTGACTGTCTTCTTTTCGAACTGTAGCACAAAGCATATACCAAACCCCACAAAGCCACTGATTGTGGCGCGGTCACCGCTGACACCCTGAATGGGTCCACACTGTGGGTCTGGCGCCATCACTCCCGATCCACACCCTCTCCTCGCCACACCCCCCTTCCTGCTCACACACGTGCCATGCCTTGTCCGAGCAGGAATTTACAACTGATCCAGTTATGTCTCTACTATCTAATTCGTCCCCCCAGGCCGACACAGAGCAATCAGGTGACATCCATTGAGAAATTCTGTCACTAACCACAGAGAGAGAATCTAACAAAGATGCATTCGCAACCGTATTACCAGTGAATACTCCAGTAGACATATTATATACCAATAATAATTCGAGATATGGATATTCGGCCACTCGAAAGTGAACATACGTGCAGTAGATTGTTAGTCAATATCATCCTAGGCTATCCGAGCGTTTGCTGACGACGGAAGCCGCTGATATACCCATCCTCACCGACGATCGCGAGTAAACTCAACGTGGGAAACGGATACTGCTATAATGTAAAAAACGACCGTCTGAGCGGGGGACTGTTCAGGACCACGGCCAGCAGTACGGTCAACATTTCGACCTCCCACGTTCGATCTGATATCTGTCATTGATTAATCGCTGCAGATAGGGATTCATCAACTGGATCAGTCATCTCGTCTGCGTTGATTGTTCTCTAATGACCGATTTGCTTGTGCTGATTGCTCTTTTGTTCCCACTTCGTTCTGAATGGTGGCCAGTCGTATTTCGTTCATTCTCAATGAGTGAGAATTAGAACCCGGTATTTTTTGCCGCCGAAGTGTAGGTTGTAAATGGATTTCAATCATGCCCAACACCCCCACTCGCCGCACACTTCTCGCCGCCACCGGCGCAACCCTTGCGAGCGCATCATTTGCTGGGTGTCTCGGTGGTTCACAACTCAGCGCAGATGCCGCAGAGGAGAAGTCACAGACAACGACAACCGACTCGACATCGGTCGATACAACCATCCAAGTGGGACCAGACGGCGAGCTGATGTTTGAACCAGCTGAAATCACCGTGACCCCAGGAACCACTATCCAGTGGGTGTGGAAATCAGATCGGCACAACATCATTCCCGAAGAGCAACCCAGCGATGCCAAGTGGAAGGGAACACCTGGTGGTGCAGGAAAGTTGTATGGAACTGGATACACCTATACGCACACATTCACGACGGAGGGGCATTACGAATATCAGTGTACGCCGCACAAAATGGCAGACATGGTGGGTGAAATCACCGTTTCAAAACCGGGGGGCTCGACATCTGTCGACGCACCAACTGGAAAGACGGCTACTGCCGACAATCTCCCGATTGAAGTTGGACCAAATGATGAGTACATCTTCAGCCCTGGAACGGATTGTCCGCTTGTGATTTCAGCAGGTACAGAGGTAGAGTTCGTCTGGAAATCAGACGGTCATAACATTGTTGTTGAGGATCAACCTGCGGATGCAAACTGGCACGGAACACCGGGCTCCACGTCGAGATTATTTGACTCTGGGTACACGTACTCCCATACGTTTGAGGTACCTGGCCGATATGACTTCACCAGCCAGCCGTTCGAAGCCGCTGGAATGGTTGGAACCATTTACGTTGAATAATAGCACGTCACCACACACGTTTCACTGCTGTTGTTCACGATGCAGGTGTGGACAACCCGTTATTATTAGAAAATTAGTTGACTAATTGCCAGAGCTAGTGTGCGCAGATTCGCCGTATTTTAGGAAGAAAAATGTATAGAGTAAAGACATGAGTACCATTATTATTGTTGCAATTCCAACATAATGGGCTTGAAACGGAACACCCATTTCTTCTGGGTCTGCTTCCGCCTCAGCACCTCCACCACTAGCGGAACCGACTGTAATAGTACCTTTCATGCCCATACTCTGGTGTGGGACACAGTGGTACTCAAAGGATCCCTTCTTCTCAAACGTGTGGCTGAATGTAATACTGCTCCCTGATTCTGGTGCTCCGCTTTTAAAAGAACCATCAGATGCAACGACATTGTGTGCTCCACCTTTTCCAGTCCATACCCATTTGACTGTTGTCCCCGGTTGGACGGTTAGTTCGGCTGGGGAAAACGCATAGTACCCACCGTTTCCTTTTGTACCGACTTTCACCGTCTTTGTTGTGCCACCACCTGCTTTCTTTCCACTAGTTTGATTACCTGCTGATTAATTCGTGTTTGATTTATTTCCTTTAGATGAATTTCCACTTCCACTTGTGGAATTATTTTCCTTTTGGGCGGTCACTGGGATCGTACCCGCTGCTACTACTCCACCAGGTATTTTAATGAAATTTCGTCTGTTCATATAGGCAGAGTTAATAGTGAAACTGTATAAATCCTCCTGAATTATATTGAGAGAATGAGATTGGGGGAAAATTCTGTCCTCTGGCAGCATGATTAAAATTCATACTCTCTCACTACAATCATCGCATATTCTATGAATGAATACACCAATTCAAGTGGGAAATTCACGGTCACATATTTACTTAGTACGTCAATCTTAACAACCGGGGAACAAATGATATTACTGAATACAGAGAAGGTAAAAGTCAAGTAAAAAAGAGCGAAGTACTATCAGAAAGGGTTTTATTGATTATGTACTATTCGGCAATATTAAGAAGTGTATGGTGGAAGGAGATAGCCAAACCATGACCCGGGTCGAAACGTTCGTGAAAAAGACGGTTCCAACAAAATATGAATTACTACTAATCGCTGGACCACCCATTTTTCTCGTCTTCGTTCATTTCACTCTCTCACCGTCACTTCAGTCAAGCCTGATAGCCCGTTATCCAACACCAGATCTACTAACCCTGTTCACTTCTGCATATATACATAAGAATAATCAGCATCTATTTCAGAACCTGTCGATGTATGCTAATACGATCATTCTTATTTATCTATTTTGTATACAACTTGGTCGTCGTCGGTGGTTTCGAAGGACAATACCAATGTTACTGATCTTTCTACCAGTGGTAATCTCACTTGGTAATGTTTATATATTCAATATTCTATTTGAAGGTGACAGGATAATATCATACGGGTTTTCTGGTGTGGTAGCAGGGTATATAGGATTTCTTTTTATTATCATAATTATTTTTTATCAAAAGAGGTATGGGCCATGGATTGCCTTTTGGCTTGCTCAGCTCGCCATTATTATGGGTACCGGACGACTACTAATAAGACATATCAATGCAATTTCGGTAAAATATTTCACATCTGCTTTAGTAGTATCTATTCTTGCATCAAGTGTCAAAGTTTCACCAAATATATTCCAATTAAAGAACAGTCAGTTTTCTTGGGAACAGTGGTATGTGAGCGCGCTGTTTGTATTTCTATCGATGGGGCTTATAGTATCTTTATTTATGATGTTATTTCTTCCAATACGTGATATTTCTAGTACAACAAATGTATATGCTCATGGAGTAGGATTCATAAGTGGCACTATTATTTCAGCAATTGTATTTACGAAAGGACAGTAATAGATGACATTACAATGCCCACATCTGCTTATACTTCCCACAAGAAGTCAATCACGCTAAATCAGGCAGGTTCGAGAGATCGACCTCGCTGCTGTCCTACGTTCTACTTCGGTTACAAACTAATCAGCATTCCGAAACGCATCGAAACTCCAGAAATCAGACGTCTTTCCCCAGAATTGTTCGGGATAGCCGAACCGAATCGGCAACCTCGTGTCTAATTTGTGTTCAGAAATGTGATAGAAGTGTAGTAATTCTGAATGTTTTTATTACCGTACAGAGTAGTTTGAAATACCATGTCTGGTCCACCAGGACGCACTCCCCGACCAGCAGAGACCAACACCCGACGCTCATTCAGCGGCCATGGGACACTCACAACCGTCGAAAAAGATGGCCTTGGCCTCCTCATCGATGACACCGTCTATGCATTTGCCGATATCTCCGTTCCTTGTATTCCACTGCTGTATGTCATCATGGTGACCACAGCAGTCGATTTTGGCGGGGTCAAAAGCGCAGCCATGATTGGATGGCTAACAATGGTACTCGGAACAGCCTTGATTCGTGGCGGCTGGATACAGCCGCTCTTTACTGACATCCCCGGTTGGGTTTCGCTAACTCCACTGCTGATCGGCCTTCGGTTCCTCTATTTCAACCTCGCGTTAGCAGTCATCGCCTATGGTGGTGATTTCCTTGGCAAAGCAACCCAACTTCCCTTACTCCCAATGGGGTGGGCAGTATTGATTGGCGGACTTGCGGTTGGGAGTTTTCCGTCGATAGCTGGAGCAATTGCGGCCCGGCGGCACACGTGATCTGATACCAGTGACTCTACCGGCCTATCGAATCATATTGGAAAAGATGGCCACGACAACCGGTGAATGAGCAAGTCTGGTCAAATAGTGAAACATCCCCCGATGAGTTCAGACCCATAGTAATAGAATGTAACAATAATTTTTTGACGTACGTTGCTGAAGTTCGAAATTGAGAGTGTGAGTACCAATGTCATCCCCAACACCCCGAAAATCAGAACAGAGATTTCCAACCGTCTCGGCCACTGATCCCGTTGGTGACCTGGTGTACGCAGTATTCGATATCTCGATCCCTGCACTCCCGATCCTTCTTGTCATCCTCAATCTAGAGCCGATTTCTGCAATCGGGGTTAAAAATGCGCTTGTCTTTGGGTGGGGAACCGCCGTTGTCGGTATTGCTCTGTTCTATGGTGAATGGGTGACACCACCAACGCGAACAGAGTCTGGGTGGCTTTCGTTGACACCCTCGTTGTTTGTCGTGCGAATACTCTATTACAACCTGCTCCTATTAGTTGCGGGATATTGTGGTAGCTACATTGGGTCGTTTTCGCATTCGATGTATCTCTCAGCACTCGTCGGGATAACTATCAGTGCAATAGCGATCAGTTTCTTCCCCTGGGTCGTTGATCGCTACTGGGTATCCTCGCCGTAATTGTGATCTAGTGTCAGGAATTGGAGTGCAACTGGTAAGAGAACACACGTACGGCACATGGACTGTCTGAGATTATGGATGGGCTTCGAAGGCGATACTTTACAATCTACCCGTCTCGGTTTTGTTGTGGTCCGCCTCATTGTTTAATAAGACTATCAGACGGATGCCGGAATTCAGTGAAACGTGGGACGACAAGGTGTAGTACCTGTGAAGAGTTTCCCACGTTCGCTGTACACTATCACAAATTGCCACGGCGGATAGTATCCAGCACTGGTGTGCATGCTGTAGTGTGTCATAGCGGTATCGTTCACGTCGAATATGACCGTGGAAAGCGCAAATATGCAAGGTTGTGACGCTATGACTATAGCATTCAATGCGGAGTTGGTTGGTTACCCCACTCTTAAAGAAAAGAAAACTGTCTTTGTTTCGAATAGTAGCACAAAGCATATACCGAACCCTGCTAAGCGATTATCTGTGGCGTGGTCGCCGCTGACACCCTGAATGGGTTCCAACATGGGTCTGGCGCCATCACTCCTGATCCATACTTCCCACCTACCCCGCCACCCCTCCTTCCTGCTCGCATGCGTGCCATACCCTGTTCGAGCAGGAATATGCAACTGATCAGTCATGTCTCTGTTACCCAGTTCGACCCCGGAGATCGACACTAAGCAAGCTGGTGAGATCCAAATTCTTGGAATCGATGAACGAGATACAGATGCAGTCTTTGAGACGCTGTCGTCTGCGACGGCTCGCAACCTTCTCGTGACAATCAATGACGAGCCAGGAACGTCGTCTGAACTCGCTGATCGTCTTGAAACGTCAATTCAAACCGTTTCCTACCATCTTGACGCACTCGTTGATGCCGAGTTAGTCCAAGTCGCGGATACACGATATTCCGAAAAAGGCCGTGAGATGAAAATCTATGCCCCCGGTGAGAACCCGGTCGTGCTTGTTGTTGGAACTGAAGAGCGGACACATGGGATTCGTTCGATACTCAAACGGTTTCTTGGTGCGATTGGTGCGCTTGCATTCCTCAGTCTCATCGTGCACACGCTTGTTGAGGGGTTTCCGTTCATGGCGCAGACCGCAGCTGGTGGCCAACCGGAGCCAGCTGGGTGGCCAACAGGGCTTGCGTTCTTCATCGGTGGCCTTGTGATTCTTCTGATCGCCCTCTGGTGGCAAGCGTCTCACAACTGAACGATCTCAGGTGCAGTATTCTGGCTAGTGGGTAATGCGAAGAGGTACGGTCTGTTCTGGTTACGAAATTATGCGCGAAGTCGTCGGGCGCCACTCCCAAGTACAAACCCGAGCCCAGCGGCGAGCCCAATAGCAATTGCCATGAATGGGAGTGTTGTGTGGAAGAGAGTAGTATAGTTCAGTTGAGATAGTGGCGACGTATACAACATACTCCCAAGAACAACGCCAAAGAGTGGACTCGCAGCGAGAGCAATGCTAATGAGTAGGCCGTCGTTCAGATACGCGTTGAGCGCTGCAGGAATGAGCATGAGCGCAAATAGAATTACTAAATCGACGCCAAATCCAACAGGAATTCCATACGACGCGAGCTCGCCAGCTATGGCCGGTACATGAAGGGCGAAAAGGCAGAGAAAAAGGACGGCTGCGAAGACGAGAAACCAGAGTGATCGATAGGATGATCGGCCGAACCAGAGCGGCAGTCGACGCTGCTGGGATGTCATAACCGAGTAGTCGGAAGTGTGGAAGTAATTCGTTTGGATAATTCAAAATCGATTTTGAGTTTAACTAACCTTCATCTATTTTCTTGGTTGAGATACGGTATGGAGAACAAGAAGAACAAACCTCCTACTACAATATCCAATCCAAAGAAATTCATTCAAACGGTCTGTATCGCACTCGGGTTGTTTGTGTGTTCAGCTGGCCTTTTATCTGCAATTAAACGCTTTGATCTCCCCGTATTTCGATTTTTACGATTAGAGTATTTTGCGCTCGGGCTTCTCATCGGGAGTGCAGTACTTGCTGTTCGTGATCAGCATCTTCATCGTGTCTGGTTATTCGTCTTTGCATTCGGCGCAGGATTTGGAATCCACCTTGTTGGAATAGGCATTACCGGCGAAACGCCAGGTCTTCCATTCCGAATTCTGTGGGCTGGTATCGTTGGCCTTGTTACTGCCGCTATTTTTGGGACAATTGGTGGGGCAATTGGTCTCTGTCTTCGTCGGATATTCGCTAATTCATGACTATGAGAGGGGAGATAGGCAGCTACGATAGTAAAATAAGCCATCATCGTGAATCGCTGTAAATTATCACCAGCCAGAGCGAGAGTGAATGCCCAAAGTTAGTATAGTATACTAACTCCATTAGTGCCTGTACCAGCAAAAACAGATGAATAAGTGAATAAGAGAGGGTCGACTGGGTCGCATCGAACGCCGAGAAACGGAAGTCACTCGTGAGCCGAATCGCAGCGCACGAGGTCTATCCACGGTGGCCACCAACGGTCGTGACCGTCAGCAGGCCCAGTCCGAGGACGTAGGCTACGGTGGTCGGGACGGCGACGAGGAACATCGTGTAAAGGCTATCGGGCGTCAGCAGCCCGCCGAGCGCAAACGTTCCAATGACGACCACCCGCCAGTGTTCACGGAAGGTGTCATAGGAGACGATACCGCCCTCATTGAACAGAACCATCGTCACAATGACGTCCGCGAGCAGGCCGATACCGATGGTCGTGGCGAACACGAGCCAGAAGAAGCTCTTGACTCGGTAGTAGATAACCATGTTCGCCTGCTGAGCATCCCAGACGAGCCATGAGATGATACGTGGTGCTACCTGTGTATAGCCGACGTAGCTCCCGGCGAACAGTCCAGCGAACAGCGCGAAGCCCCACACGAAGAATACATTGCGGTTCCCACGGGCGATGCCCCGCTCTTTCATCGCAGGCCACGCGAAGTACAGTAGCACAGGAACCGCTGCGACCGCACCGAGGAGCGTTGAGACCTTCACCTCGAAGATAAGCGCCTCGACCGGGTGGAGCGTGACGATGTTCAACAACTGGGCCGGGTCACCCTGCACAACGCCCTCGGGAACACGCCGTGTGAAGTCCTTGTTGATAGCCTCCATCCCTCCCTTGTAGAGGACGAGGAACGACCCCGCGAGGACGAGCATGAAGATGCCGACAACCCAGAAAATCTTCGTCGTGATCGACTGGAAGATGAAGGCGATATCGTAGTAGTAGCCGCCAATGTCATCCTCAGTTGTCTCGTCCTCCGAGAACGCATTCATCATGCCCGCGGCCGTACTCTGGACGACGTTGCCGTCGCCATCGGCGCTACTGCCCTGCTGGCGAGCCACGTCCTCGGCGAGCGGTGCATCGCCCTCACTCTCGATGCTCCCCGTTGACTGTGTATCCTGCGCTGCCTCGTCCGCTTCCGCTGCTTCCTGATTGCTGTCGTCGTAGCGGTCGAGGATGGCTTGGGCTTTCTCGGGGTTGTCGTTCGACATCGCGGTCCGAGCGTGGTCGAGCGACTCGTCGCCGCTCATCGCCTCGAATATCTCCGGGGGTGCCGCGCGTACATCAGCCGCGTCGAGTTCGTCGACGTCGATGGCGGGCGGAGCACCGCCCGACGAGGTCATGTCCGCGTCTGCTTCGAGTGAGGCGAACAGGTAGTACAGCACCGCCAGCAGGAATGCGCCCGCCGCGACGACTACCGCCTCGACGATGAGAGCCTGTTCACGAGGGAGACCGAACAAGTTCTCGACGCTCGGAACAACGGGGACGTGGTACTTCGTCGGCAGGGTGTCGTTGAGCGTCGGAATCAGTTCTCGATTCAGGTAAACGCCCGCCCCCTGCGAGATAAGTAGGTACGTGCCAACGCCGCCGATGAAGACGATACCGAGGATGGTATTCCACTTCTGCTGAACCGTCCCGCCGAGGCTCACCTCCTCACTTCCGCGCTTGATGGTAACGACGATTTTCGTCAGATAGAGGCTGAGCGCGTAGAGGACGAGCAGCGGGGCTGCCCACATGATTTGGGTGAATGGGTCCGGTGGTGAGAAGAACGCGCCGAAGGTAAAGATCCCGAGGACGGCGTACTTCCACTTGTCGCGAAACGTTTCGTAGGGAACGATGCCGGTATAGCCCAGCGCACTCATGACGAGCGGCATTTCGGCAGCCAGCCCGAACGAGAACGAGAGGACGAGTACGAACTGTGTCCACGAAACGATACCGTATTTCGGGCTGAATCCGGCATTGACGGCGTTCTTCGCCAAGAAATTGAACATCAGCGGGAAGAACAAGGAGTAGCCGTACGCGAGTCCAGCAGCAAAGAGACCCGCTCCGAGCAGGACGACGACACCACCCTTCCAGTAGGAAACGGAGGCATCGGGATACCACCCCTGTCGCCGGATCGCGCCACGAGCGAAAAAGAGCAACACGGGAATCGCGAGAATGACGCCTGCGACCGTCCCTATTTTCGCTTTCAAGAGAATGACGTCGAACGGCGTCACCGCAACGATATCGACGTGTCGCATCACCGACTTCGGCATTTCCTGCGTCATGACTCGGCGGAGGAACGGCCATGCGACCGTATCCATCGCGTAGAACGTGCCGATGAATCCGGCGACGAAGACGAGAAACACTTTTTGGAGATGTGTCTGTGCTGCCGAGAGCATCGAGCCGAGTGTTTCGCGACCGCTCGCGACTGTCTGTGCGGTGTCTTCATCGATGATACCGCTCCCCGAATTGGACATTCTTTCGGGAGGATACCAGGGTGTCAGTTATCAATTTTCTCGTCACCCAACATGATGAGAGCCTATAAGAACGGATACACTGGCCCGAGTGAAAGACCAACAAATTGGAATGGATGCTGAAAGCATCAGGAGGCGTCAGTCGTCGTCAGTATCGAGGAACCTCGTGAGCCACTTGCCAGACAACAATGGATCAAGGTCCGGAACATCAATGAACGCCGCCATATGGCCGATCTCGTGGCCGCATGGATGAATTGTGATTGCTGTCGGACCACAAATCACCGTCCGGCCATAGTCTGACCACACTTTGACACCGGTCCGGCGTCATTCGGTGTCTCCCTCAGGCGGAGAGACTTACTGCAGTCCTCCCGCACAAGCATGAGAGAAATCTGTCCCTATTTTTCAGTGGACCACAAAGCATAGACGACTATTCAGTCACCACGATAGTACCAGTCATTCCACCGACTTCATGCGGGACACAAAAGTATGAATACGTCCCAGGAACCTCAAAAGTATGTTTAAACGTGGTTTTGGGATCAATTGTACCGCGACCTTTCTGCCAGGCATCGCGGGCAGCCTGTTCTGAATTGAATCCACCAGACGCGAAGTATTCGGCAGCTTCTGGAATGTTAGTTTCGTATGCCGTAACACTATGTCTGCGTATGTCGTCGTTTGCCCAAGTAACTGTATCTCCCTTTTTTACTTCAAGCTCATTTGGATTGAACGTCTCAGATCCCATGACAATATCACCGTTTAATCTCTCTGACCCAAACAAGGCACTTGAACATCCTGCGATACTGATGGATGTGGCACCAGTGACCCCAGCTAAGAATGCCCGTCGCTTCATACTTTGATTTTGAGGCACTATCACGAAATACCTCGCATTGGTTCCTACTAAGTTGGGATAACGAGAACCTTTATCCTTCATCTCCTTCATTTGAGAGCGTCGAGTGGACTACCCTCCTTGAGGACAAGTTTGAGATTCATCTGTGAGGTCAGCAACCCACAATTGTCATCAGCCACCTCAAAATGAGACTGTCCCCAAATTTCTACTTAGTCAGTGATCGCTAGTCTTCTCGACACGGAGCGCCCACCGCAGTCGCCACCACCGTACTTCTCGGGGTGTTTGACCACGTCGAGCGCAGATAGCGTACAAACCGTTCGTTACAATTCACTTAGGTCACCCACCAGTTCAGGGTGGGAAAGCGTTGCGCATAGATTGATGTGGGGGTCCCGGGGGTGGGTTACTTCCGCTTATGGAAATAACCGGAAGTAGCTCAGACACCACTGCTTCCAGTGTAGAACACCGGATGAAAGGCTGTAATCACCAAATTCGAGCGTTTCGAAGACGATATATTGCATGGCGCTATATCAAAATTGAGCGCGGCAAGTTGAGACTAGAGTAGATACAGAGGTTCCAGAATGCACGATTTGGAGCAAACCGCCCACTGCAAGCACTTCAAACTGGAACTCAGACATCGATTCTGATTACTATTCTAACTCTTCCCCGAATTAGCGACCAGTCGGATCAGCGCTGCCGCTGATTACCTGGCGTTCACCGGCTCCAAATCTGTTCTAGCCGATTCCTGTTTGCTTCAACAGTGTAAGGACCATGTTTGCGGTCACAACTGGTGACCGCTTGTACTTGCCAGTCAAGTTGACTTGGACCAGTAAATCGACCGCTCGCCAAATCGAGTAGAGTAGACAGGCAAACGCGAAGGAGAAGAACCGCAGTACAATATTGCCTTGACCTGACTCATTTATAACGAGAGAATCCAATTTCCAACATGGGGATAGATTCATCCCGAATTGAATCGGTGGTCGTTGATTCGTACAGCACCCTTGTTGATGTTGAGTCGTCACGAAAGGCACTTGAAGCCCATACCCCGGAGGCCACAGCACTTGCCCGGGTGTGGCAACTTCGCACGCGAGAATATGCGATGGTTGGAAACGAAACCAATGTTTATCGGCCAGCAGTAGATCGACACCGGCTCGCACTCAAATATGCCCTCGATGTCTTCGATGTGAACCTGACGGACGATGAGATCGAAGAGGTTCTCTCGGTGTATCATGAATTGGACGTCTTTGAGGATGTTCGAGAAGGGCTTGAGACCATCCGCGATACTGGGTACAACATCTATATTCTCTCCAATGGTGATCCAGCACTGCTCGATTCTTTGGTCGACCATACCAACCTTGCGGACGTCATCACTGGTGTGATTAGCGCCGATGACATCCATCTGTATAAGCCGACACGGGAGTTATACGAACACACAGCCGAACGCATTGGCGTGCCCCTCGGAAACCTCGTTCACGTAACCGCAAGTTGGAGTGATGTGAATGGGGCGCTGAACGCCGGGATGCAAGGCGTCTGGCTCAATCGAAAAGGCCGAGCGTGGGAACCCTACGGGAGAGAACCTGATTTGATTATCGAGAGCTTTCACGAATTGGCAGAGTCGCTGACGACGGAGAATACAGAGGTGTGATCCATAGATAAGTACTCAGCATATTTGGATACATTTTATTTTCGGCGACTAGTTGTTCTGTTTTCATTTTCTCTGTATCGGCTTTCTAGTGAGGGATTGTTGAAACGAAGTGACAAGATATGGGCTACTGCCATATGCATTGGGCGATGCAGTCTCAACTTCTGTCGTCCGTTGGAAGTTGTGACTACAGCGGCAACAGCGTACCCAGGATGCACGATTTCGGCGGATTTATCGCTCTACAACCATTCCAAATCGGAATCTAAGAGTCAACTCTTGTTAGTATTCTGGAATTCTCTCAATTTGCGGGCTGTTTGAGCCAAAGCTGTTGCTCATCCACGGGCGTTCACTGTGCTATTCGGCGGCTTTAGCCGATTCCTGTTTGCTTCAACAGGGTCAGAACCGTGTTTGCCGTCACAATCGGTGAGTGCTCGTACTCATCCGTCAATTCAACCTGCACAAGGAGATCAACTGCACGCCAAATCGAATACAGCAGGCTTGCAAACGCGAAGGAGAAGAACCGCAACACGAAGTTCTTCGATGTAGTTGTTGCCATGAACCGTTTGATGCTCTTGTAGCCACTTTCAATCTCCCAGTGATATGAATACTCGCGCAATAGACTGGGGTCGCCATTCGTCATGAACACTGAATACTGGCGATAATCGGTACGCTTGGAGTTGTCCCGACGTCGGTACACCAGCGTCGTTTCGTGCCGCTCATCGTCATCCAACGGAAGCCTACAAACCACCATGGTCTTTCATCTAGCTGAGGATACCCCTTGAGTTCCATGATAAGTAACTGCCGGAGACGAATACAGTTCCATGCCAAGAGGACTCTCGGGCAGTTATTGATTGGCCAGAACCACCATAGATAACTAACACTTTCCCGTTGGGATGCGCCAGGCTGTGCCGTTTACGGTTAAAACAGGGACAATAAAGACTCACTGACTGCGCCGTCGGTGAATCTCGCTCACGTCCGTCCGGATCCCATTGACGGCATCTCTCTATCCAGCCCTCGGAGCAGATGACGAGAACTAGTTGTTCAATTATTGATATCACACTAGAAACTTACTTTAGCCGGTACGAGAATTTCGATCCGAATGCGAGATTCTCTGTGTCTGAGAATTGTCAGTTCACGGGGGAGTTCAAGCCCAAACCTGAGGTACTTGGTTTGAATTAACAATGGAAAAGCAATTTTTACTTTCACTTACTGGTTCGACTCACTGTCAGTAGGGAGCATAGTTGTCTCCTCTTCTGATGATTCGCTCTGTGAATCACTCAGTAACGAGATACCGAGTCCAACGAGTATTATCCCGCCGGCCAGATGGAAAACTCCAGTCCCAGTTGCAGGTGTCATACGATCTTCTCGAATATAGGGAATTATGTGACCTAAGAAAACACCTGAGATAAAAGTCGTTCCAAATAGAATTGCGAACACTGCTCGAACTCGTTTTGGCATGAGTTGAGAAACGATAAGGACGATTGGAAACAAAGGTAGAGCTAGTATTCGAGTCGGATTTCCTGATTCTATGAGTTCATCTATCTGATGGATCATGGAACTTCCAAAACCGAGCGCCCAGTAGCGCCCTTCGTTGGTATTTAATGTCGATACTAATGCACCTCTGTCTTCTTCTAGATTTTTGATTGTCATTTTCTCCTCTGATTTTTTGGCCCCGATTTGTTCTCGAAGGACCCGCACGGCCCGTTCAACTCTGCCTGCCTCTTACATCTCTGCTCGAACCTCAGTAACGCGGTACTCAGTAGTCGGGGGCATCAACGGTACACCATATTTACTGCGTCAATTCTCAATTCCTCCGCTCGGTTTGAGGATGATTTTTCCGCGAGCATGCCCTCCCTCGCTCAGTTCGTGTGCAACCCGTGCTTCGACCAGTGGGAACACCGTATCGACCGTCGGCACGACAGTACCAGCTTCCAAGAGTTCGCTGATCTCGTTGAGCCACTCCGGATCGCCTGTGTCGGACTGAATCACGCGGACGCCGTGCGCATCAGCTGCTTCCTCCTGTTCCGACGTGACGTTCAGCGGGAGATTGTCGATGACCCCGCCTTCCTTGGTGATTTCGATCGAACGAGTGAAGGTATCACCTCCGATAGCATCGATCACCACATCAACCGGTTCGACGGTATCCTCGAAACGCTCCTCGCGGTAGTTGACGAACTCGTCCACACCCAGATCGCGGAGGTACTCCTCGTTCGACCCGGAAGCGGTGCCGATGACGTGGGCGCCCTGGTGCTTTGCGAACTGGACGGCGAAGTGACCCACACCGCCCGCCGCGGCGTGAACCAGCACGCGCTGGCCGGCTTCGAGGTCGGTCAATTTGAGCGACCGCCACGCGGTGAGTCCCGCCATCGGAATCCCGGCAGCCTCCTCGAACGAGAGCGAGTCGGGTTTTCGGCTGATATTCGTCGGCGAAACCGTGACCGCCTCCGCGTACGCGCCGCCCTCGCCAGGAAACGGGAGAAACCCGTAAACCTCGTCGTCCGGCTCGAATTCAGTGACGGCGCTTCCGACTTCGTCGACGACGCCAGCGATGTCCCACCCGGGAATCCACGGGAGCTCGATGGGGAATGGTGCTCCTTGGCGAATCTTACAATCGGCGGGGTTTACACCGACCGCGTGAATCCGAACACGCACTTCATCGTCGGCTGGTTCGGGCGTCTCTATTTCCTCGTACTGAAGGTTCGATACATCACCGAACTCATGAATACGTATTGCGTTCATATATGGCCACACTGGATTTTGTAAGAGTGAGTCATTTTTCGGCGATTGGATAGCTGATTCACCGGAAAAGATTGTAGCCGCCATCGATTGAGCATCGTTGCGACCCACCGCGGTGTGCGAGTTTTCCATCCACCGTCGAATTCGTCGTATCGCAGTCTTACCACACTGAATGCTACGTTTCGTATTCGAATGAACCGACCGCCCCAAAAATGGGGCAGTATTTAACCAGCTGCCTCCTCAACGGTAGTACAGTGGGACAACCGAGTCAGACGCAAGAGCACGATACACCATGAGATCGATTACGTTCGTCGTGGCACGGGCTGACGGATTTTACCCAACTGTTCGCGAAATGGGCGCTACCGCTCGGAAATCGGTCCTTCACATCAACGTGCTTGATGATGGAACGATGGTCATGTTAGCTCGTGTCTATGGCGACCCCAACCGTATTCGTCAGTTGATCAAGCAAAACTCAAACGCAATCGATCACAGCGTTTCGGACGCGGGAGACGGTACCGGACTCATGTACGTTCACAGTCGGCTTCCCGGTCCGATCCGCGGAATTCTCCGACCACTCGATGAACACGAGGTGTTTTTCGAATCCATCGAATACCTTCCTGAGGATGAAATCCGGGTAACCATGATCGGCGAGACCAACGAAGTTTTTCACTGAGTATGGTGGACACATATACCCGTTAGCGTACAAAAAATGCATTGAGTATGAACTATCATCGGTTCACTTTCTGTATAGCTCCCAGTTAGTACCACACGACAACTCACAAGCTTCTATCGCCATGTTTGTCCCAGGAGGGAGCTTTCTCATGCATTGAGAGAGCTAGGCTCAACTTCCATTTTCTTGATCGAAAATGAGACAACACGGGCGATAGCATCGCCAGAATGCACGATTTCAGCCGATCCAACTCTCGACAACCGCTTTACACTGAACTTCGGAAACCGTTTCTAATTATATTTTTAAAATTTTTATCATTTAGTGACTGGCCGAACCAGCGCTGCCACTGATCGCCCGGAGCTCACCGGCTCGAATCAGTTCTAACCGATGCCAGTTTGCTTCAGCACGGTCAAAACCGTGTTTACCGTCACAACAGGCGATGGCTTGTACTCGCCGGTCACGTCGATCTGCACCAAGAGATTGACTGTCCCCAAACCCACCATATACATCGGGAGTCTTAGTCTCAACTTCTGTTCGTTTCGGGTCACAATCAGACCTAGTTCACAACTGAGGGTGAAGAAGAACACACTCCTCCAGAAGTTCAATGAGATAGAGTACGGTTCTTCGACTGCTATCTACGGCAACCTCTACAACACAAAGGAGGTCGTCAAGAAGAACGGAGACGTTTATGCTAATCTCTACGAACCTTTGTTCTTCGAGGCACTCGCCTTGCTGATCTGGAGACGGCGAGCACTCACGAACAATTCGCTATAGAAGATCGGTTTCTTTATTACAATTATAGACCTTCTTGTATATTGAACGGAATCCCTGAGCCGATTTCCCCGTCAATAGCTGGTGAGTATCAGATGAATCCCGATCGATCAAACCACTCCACTCCGTTTTCAGCGTCCAAGAAGACGACCCGAGATCCGCCAACGAAGCGAGCAGCACTCGTTGGTGGGGTTGGAGGGATATGTATCGGCCTCAGTTCGCATTTTCTGTTACTGGATTATTCTGTAGTATCGATTACCATCTGTCTCCTGTACTCCATCGGGGTTACGCTCATGATCGACTATGTCAGTGTCCTCCGACAGACCCCCAACGATGGCGGAAGTTGGTGGGCGATTGCCTTCGGTGCCACCACTGGTCTCGTTCTGATGGTTGTACAGCTGGTCTACCGCCCGATCGTTCCAAATAAGATCGCAGTAAAGCACGGCCTCCCCGAGGGAGTGAAGAGCGTTCCGCTTAACCTCATTCTCATCTTGTGGCTTCTCATGTTCGGTGTCGCGTTAGTCTCACTGACATACGGGATCGGAATGGCAGTAACGGACATGGAAGGCTAATCCTCTCTGTCGGCCTCTCGCTAGCTGGTTCGGACCTGCGCGATCCTTCCAAGCAGTCTCCTTTCTGCCGTGGGAAATAGCTGCTGCGTCACAGTCAGAATGGTTCGCAGAGCAGTTCAATGGTAGTGATGGCGAATATGAGGGTGACTCCCCCAACCTTCGACCAGCCAGCGCTCGGCGGAGTAATCGGCGCAAAGTCTGGATACACACAGCACCTAGAATCTCCAAGAGTGGAACTTATCGGTTAGAAGTCATTAAACGTCTTTCAGAGCAAGGGCTAGATGCTGCGACCGACGAGACTCAGCAGGCGGGCGGACTGATCTGTCTCAAACTTGCACCTGTAATCCAACGGATCCTCGATAGGGAAGAACTGATCGGGGCCAATTCAGCGTTTTCGGTCGCCTACCAAGGGTTCGACATGGTAGCGAATGGGGTTGGTGGTGTCCTTATGGGCTTTTCAGCGCGATTACATTGTTTGTCCTTGACGCCATTACGTTCGGAATCGCTGCGATCGTATTTGCAACCGTCTCGATCCCATCCGCAAATACGGTACCGGACGACAACCAGTCCGGCGAACCCTCGCCGTTGTCAGGTGACGAGCGGCAAGCCAAGGACAGCGGAAATTCGATAGTTACAGACGGTGACGGATCGGACACGGGAGCGGAAGACTCCGCACTCCTACGTGACGCGTATGCGCGAAGGTGTGGGCGTTCTTCGTGGGACACAATCCAGAGCTTCGTGAGTTACCATCTCCTGATCGTGTAACGGTCGAATAATACACGAAGCGAATGCGATAGCTGTTTCGTCGGAGAATGAGTGAATAAATCGAGGAGGGTGAGAATCCATGCATCGAGCACACTGGTCTCAACTTTCGGAGTGGCGTAGAAGGTTGGAGCGCGATAGAGGAACGGCTACCCGAGGAGGTTGTTCAGGCTCATGCCGATGAACAGTAAAATCACGGCCTCGCTGACGACCCAGGAGTTATCGTTCATCCACTCGCGCGCCTTCGGTAGCCACGCTTGTGCCCGTTCGCCGAACGCGAGCAGGGTGAGCGACGGGAGCGCCAATAACAGCAGCGTGATCGCGATGAACCCGAGGGAATCCGTCCACGCCAACCCGTTCGCGGCGAGGTAGGACCCGACAGCGACCGAAGTGAGGATATCGGTCGGGAAGAACCCGAGGAGGAGAAAGCCGAGTCTGAACGCGAAGCGCGGATTCGCGGACGTCAACTTCCCCATCCACTTCGGTGGTTCCGACTCCTCGCGGGTCAAATAGGTGTGCACCATGGCGACGAGCAGGAGGACGAGAACGATGGCCGAGAGGGTGGTGTTCGACCCCCGTTGGCGGTTCGCGCCGATGCCGAGAAAGAAGGCGAGCGAGACAAGCAGGGTAATGGAGAGCGCCGCGCCGAAGACGAACGCGGCGGAGTTCCGCCGCCAGTTCTCGCTCGTGGCGAGAAAGATAGCACTGAGGATCTGGGGTCCCGCGATCATCACGAACGCCAGCGGAAGGACTTGGAGAAAACTCATCGTCCCCGCGTTCCGCCGTATCGCACCGCTGCTCGACGTTCCCGGCGTCCGTACCCCCGCTCGATTGTCGATTTCGAGTCGATCATGTCACTTGCCCCCGGAACACGACCGGGCGCAAGCGCCGGGTCGTGCCGTTCGATATACGTATGTTGTCTAACAGGATAGCCGTTGCGGTGGCGTTCACGCGAAAGGGACACGAAGGACCGCGGACGGATGAGGACGACTGCAGACGGGATGACCACCGACGGCAGAGCTAACGCTGTCGGTGACGTACGGAAGCACATGTCTGGGAGTGGGGCGAGTTCAGAAGCGATGCGGGTTCGTATCGTTCGGCCGGGACTAAAGTGGTGGGTCGTCGGCCTGATAGTGTTCGGTATCGTCGCCGCGGTGGCGTACACGTTCCTGCCGTGGGTGGTATTCGGCCTGTTCACCTACTACGTCGCGCGGCCGATAAACCGATATATCGGGCGTCGAATAAAGGGCAGGAACGCCTCGGCGGCGTTGTCACTTTTGCTCATCGTCATACCCGTTGTACTCTTCTTGGGGGTCTTCTTCTCGATAGCTATCGGGCAGTTGGCCTCCATTGCGAACACGGGATTGGCAGCGCGCCTCCTCGGTGAACTGCCGAGTACCACGATTCCGAACGACCCGAACAAGTTGCTCGATACGGCGACCACGACGCTCAAGGACCCGTCGGTGCAGTCGGCGCTGACCAGCGCGCAGTCGTTCGTCGGTGCCGTGGCGTCGAGCATCTTCATGCTGTTCCTCTCGTTGCTGCTCGGCTTTTTCCTCCTCGTGGAGGACGAGCGCCTCGCTCGGTGGGGAAAAGAGCAACTGCTCGACGGCGACCCGGTGTTCACGGACTACCTCGAAGCGGTCGATTCGGGGCTGAACTCGGTGTACTTCGGGTACACGTTGACCATCTTCGTAATCATGATACTCACCGCGATAATCTACAACCTCTTCAACCTCTTCGCGCCGAACAACCTCCTCATTCCGGCGACGATACTCCTCGCGGTCATCACGGGCATCTTCACGCTCGTCCCGCTGGTCGGGCGTTCAGTCGTCTACATCGCCATCGCGGCGTTTCTGGCGCTGGGGGCGATTCAGCGCGACCCGAACGACCTCTGGTATCCGCTGGTGTTCTTCCTGTTCATGACGCTCGCGTTCGACAACGTGGTTCGGACGTACATCCGACCGTACCTCTCGGGAAAGCTGTTCCACCTCTCGCTCGTCATGTTCGCCTACCTCCTCGGGCCGATACTGTTCGGATGGTACGGCGTCTTTTTGGGACCGCTCCTGATGGTCGTGGTCGTTCAGTTCTTCCAAGTTGCCGTGCCGCGACTCCGCGGCGAGGAGCGCTCCGGCCGTCTCGACATCGGCCCGACCACGGCCCGGGAGACGGACGAGGGATTCGACGACACGAGGCGGGGCGGCGAGGCGACCGACGGCGGGGAGTGACCGAAGAGCGACCGAAAGGTCAGCCGTCGAGATCGAGGCTCGGCGGGGAGACGGGATCCACGTCGACCGTTTCGAGGTGGGTTCCGAGGAACTCGCGGCGGGCACCGACCTGTTCGGGTTCGTGCGAATCGGACCCGACGGTGAACGGAACGTCGTACTCGCGGAGAGTTGAGAAGAAGCGTTCGGCGGGATGGACGATTCCCGCGTCGGTCAGGGCGCGACCGGCGTTGATTTCGGGGACGGTTCGGGACGACGCGAACGCCCGTGCGAGCCGCCGGTAGTGATCGTCCGTCGCGCGCCCACGGAGTCCGGGGGTTCGCTCTATCAGGTCGGGGTGGGCGGCGATGTCGAACAACTCGGACTCGACGAGGGCGGAGAGGGTGTCGAAGTAACGGTCCACGATGCCGTCGCGTTCCTCGTCCGACATGGGCGCAAAGTTCGAGGGGACCTGCACGTTCATCTCCGAGATGTCGTGAACGCTGCCGATGACGTAATCGAAGTCGGCGCGGTCGAGGAAGTCGCGTATCTCGGCCTCGTCGCGGGGGTCGTAATCCATCTCGACGGCGTCGTAAATCTCGACGGCCGCATCCTCGCGCAACTCCTCGATGGCCCGCCGTCGTCGTTCGTAGGTGACGTCGAGATTGAATCCCCTCGCGGCGCGAGCGTCCTTCGTGTACTCGCGGGCGGAGACGGTGCAGTGGTCCGCGAACCCGATTCCGTCGAGGTTTGCGTCCTCGGCGGCACGAACCATCCGGAAGAGGAACGACCCGTCGGAGTAGTTCGAATGGGTGTGAAAATCTCGCATTCGATAGAAGCGTGGGCGAGGAACGATATAAAATCCGCTGTCGGAAGCGTGAAAAATCCGGAAGGGGCGAGCGAGATTCAAAACCCTCATTCCAAAACCGAACGTGGGAAACGCATGAGTACTCTCTACTTCGTTCGTCACGCCCATTCGCCGTGGGTCCCGAACCGCGAGGCGGAACGGCCGCTTTCCGAGCGATGGCGTCGGGATGCAGAGCATGTCGCGGCGGTGCTCGCGGACGAGAAAATCGACGCCGTGGTTTCGAGTCCGTTCGCCCGCACCCGGCAGACGGTGCGTCCGGTCGCGGACGACCACGGGATGAAAATCGCCGAGGACGAAGGGTTCAGTGAGCGGCAGTTGACAGACGGTCCCGTGGAAACCGTCGGCGAGACGTTCGAAAGCGCCATCGAGCGGGTCTGGTCGGACTGGTCGTTCGCGTGGCCCGACGGCGAGTCGAACGACGACGCACAGACCCGCGGTCTCGCGGCAGTCGAGCGGACAATCGACCGCCACGCGGGGGAATCCGTTGTCGTCGGAACGCACGGGAACCTCCTCACGCTCGTCCTGAACGCGTACGACGAACGGTTCGACGTCGAGTTCTGGCGAGCCGACCTGACGACGCCGGACGTGTACGAAGTCGAGTTTTCGGACGGGAACCGGGACGACCCGGTAGAAATCACGCGTCGATACGGGTGAATTGCCCCCGCCTTCCAAACGAACGACTAGTACGCGAGACGAACGATGCGGGCAGTTTTTCCGTTCTCCGTCGGTAGAGTGAGCCAATGCGTACCCGAACGATGGCGGTCATCGCGATTCTCCTTCTCTCCCTCGTCGGTGCCGGGGTGTACGCCGTCACCCAACCGAATCGGCAGGGTCAACTGACGGAGAAGTGGGTGTCCGACACCGCCCGGAACACGATCGGAAACCACCACGTTCCGGCGGTGGCGGAGGTAAACGGGTCGAAGCGAATCGTCGTCTCGGTCAACGTTGAGCAGGACAAAGGGACGTGCTCGCTCGTCGAGTTGGACGCGAACGGGACGAAAGGGTGGCAGACGACGATGCCCAGAGAGGCCTGCAACATCCACGGCTACGGCGACCCGGTTTTCGCGGATTACGACGGTGACGGCACCCAGGACGTGTTCGTGGCGACGACCGAGGAGAAGATCCTCGGGTTCTCGGCCGGGGGCGAACGGGAGTTCTCGGGGAACCTCTCGTGGTGGGGCTACACGAAACCCATCGTGACCGACTTTACGCCCGACCCGGGGAAGGAAATCGTCGTCACGGACCTGAACGGAACCGTCTTCGTCTACTCGGAGGACGGAAGCCTGATCTGGAAGAAACACATCGATACCTCCACCACCGTCGTCGCCGCGCCGGCCGTCGCGGACTTCGACGGCGACGGGACGTCGGAACTCGCCGTCGGGGAGCAAAACGTCACCGTGTACGAACCGGACGGGAGCGTGAAGTGGCGGACGGGAACCGACGGGAGCGTCAACTGGATGACGACCGGACAGACCGACGGCGACCCCGCCGTCGAAATCGCCGCGGGAACGTTCAACGGAGCCGTTACCGTCATCGACGGGAAGACGGGAACGGACCAATGGTCGAAATCGTTCGGCGGGATGGCCGCAGTGAAGTCAGTCGGCGACGGTGACGGAGACGGGCAGGTGGAGATATATGCGTCCGCGCTCCACGAACAGGGAGACACGGAAGTCGGAAAACTCAGGGCGCTCGATGCGAGCGACGGGAGCGCCGAGTGGACGACGACGCTGACCACCGAAAACGTCCAGACGATGCCGCCACCGATGCTCGGGGACCTGAACGGGGACGGAAGGAAAGAACTGGTCGCGGTCACCGAAACCGGCAGCGTGTCGGTGATAAACCCGGACACCGGGTCCGTCCTCGCGAACTACGAGCGGAGCGTTCCGATTTGGACCCACGTCAAACTGGCTGACATCGACGACGACGGGAAACCCGAGATACTGGCCGTCTACGGCGACGGACGGGTCGTAGCGCTGGACTACAGCGAGGAATAGCGGGACGGTGGACAAGGAGTCGTCGGACGGAAATCAGCGGACGAGGAATTCGATTTTGACTTCGATTTCGATGTTACGACGACCGATACCGCGGCACAGAGAGTGCGTTTTTCAGCGGGAGAGAGGCGTAGACGTGTTCGGTTCCCAGCGACCCGACGCGGGGGAGTTCCCCGCCCTCCGGGGTGAGACTGTGAGCGAGTGTGAAACAGAGCGCGTAGTTGAGCCGAAAGATATCCCGAGCCATCCGATCGGGAAACGCCGCCGTCAACCCTTCGAGGATGTCCCGGCCGCACTCTTGAGCCGTCACGCAGTCGGATTCGGGGAAGAATTTGCGCGAGAAGAAGGAGTAGGCGTGTGGCTCCTCGAAGAAGCCGGGGAGGATGTCCGTGATGGAGACGCCGGACGCGCCGATTCGCTCCTCTCGGACGCACGATAGCGCCTCGACGGAACGCACTTCGGGCGCGTCCGCGTCCGGCGAGCGGTCCATGAAGGCGTCGATACAGCAGTCGGGGTAGTCATGGAGGCCGCCCTGATAGCGTTCGAACTCGCGTTCCGTCTCTTCCACCACGCCGACGACGTTTCGGTGGATGACGTCCTCCGGGTCCGGCGCGTCGCCTTCGCGGAAGAAGTACGCCCGAAGGCCGAAGTCGATGCCGTTCCCGCCGGTTCGAACGAACTCGGGAAGGGTGAGACAGTCGCCGGGAAACGACGAGCGGAGCAGTTTCGTCTCCGGCATCGAGCGATACGTTTCGTGGACGTTGTTCGCCGCGTGTTCGAGCGTCCCGACGGATAGCGAATCGAGGTGTATCGAGGCGTCCTGAACGGTTTCGTATGATTGGGAGAGGGATTCGATGCGGTCGGTGAACGACGCGCCGTCGAGGCTTCGAAGCACCGAGAGCTGATTTTCGAAGTAGCGGTCGCTCATCTGGATGCTCGCACCGTCCTTTCGTCCCATGAGAACGGGCGCGGTTTCGAGCGCGACGAACGACGGGAGCGACGACAGCGCCGCCGCGTCGAACGATGACGAAGACATGGCGGTGGATTGCCGTCACGGGCGCAAATACGTTCTGGGTCGGAGATTCCGAGTGGCCCCCGACGAGCGGAATCGGGCGGTGCCGTTCCGACGCAGAATCGCAGTTGCTTTTCCCGTTCGGCCTCTACGGGCGCACGATGAAGCGTGGAAACGGGAAGCCTCGTAGAATCGGGGGACGGTTACGAGTCCTCCTCGTCGTTCTGTTCGCGCTCGGAGCGGTGCCGGGACTGGCGAGCGCACACCAAGTCCCGTCCTCGAACTTCGCTTCGCCGCTCCCGCTTCCGCTGTTGTTTCTCGGTGCGGGCGCGACCGTCGCGCTGACCGCGGGATGGCTCGCGTTCACCGAACGGACGCCCGCGGAGAGCGCGCAGCGGACCCGCGTTCTCACCGTTCCGCCGTCGGTTTCGGCGGCGATTCGGCTGACCCTTCGGCTCGTCTTCTTCGCCGGGTTCGTCACCGCGCTGGTCCTCGGCGTGGTCGGAAAACAAGCACAGGAGGGGAACTTCGCGACCGTATTCACGTGGCCGGTATGGTTCCGCGGGGTCGCCCTCCTCTCGATTCTCCTCGGAACGCCGTGGGCCGTCCTCTCGCCGTGGCGGACCCTCTATCGCGGGTTCACGTGGCTCGAAGGCGAACGATTGGCCGTCCTCGGGTCCTACCCGAAACGACTCGCCAGTTGGCCGGCGTTCGTCGGGTTCGTCCTCCTCATGGGCATCTTCGAGAACTTGACCTACATTCCGACCAGTCCGCAGTTGACCACCGTCGTTCTCGCGGTGTACGCCAGCCTGATGATCATCGGGAGCGTGCTGTACGGAACGGAGTGGTTCCGGCGCGCCGACCCGCTCTCGGTTCTCTATCGGCTTTTCGGACGGGTTTCCTCCGTCACCATCGACCGGACGGAGGGCGGAGGCACGGACGTCTCGCTTCGAGCACCGTGGCAGGGAAGCGTCGAACCGGTTCGAAGCTTTTCGCTGGTCGCGTTCGTCGTCACCGCCGTCTACACCGTGAGCTTCGACGGGTTCACCAACACGCGGACGTATCAGGACGTGCTGTTCGGCACCCGAGACGCGCTGGGGACGGGGCCGGAAACGAGCGTCCTGCTGTACGCCGTCGGACTGGTCGGGTTCGTCGTTTCGTTCACGCTCGCCAGTGTGCTCGTCGAGCGACTGGGCGGGAGCGAGGCGACGCGTGCGGGACGCATCGCCGACGCGAACACCGACGGTGGACAAGTGGCGGACGGGGACGGACGGCCGCTCGCGCCCGGATGGCGCGGGACCGCACAGGCGTTCGCGCCGACGGTCCTGCCCATCGCGGCGGCCTACGAGGTGGCGCACAACTACACCTACGTGTTCCGCTACGTCGGGCAACTCGTCGCCGTCGCGCTCCACCCCGTCGCGCCCGGCGTCCAGGCGGTGAATCCGCTCGGCTGGCTCTCGCTTCCGGCGTTCTGGGGATCACAGGTCCTCCTCATCGTGCTGGGCCACGTCATCGCGGTGGTCGCCGCCCACTACGTCGCAGTCGAGCGGTTCGAAACCGCCTCGGCCGCCCGACGGGGACACCTCCCGTTGGTCGTGCTGATGGTCGGGTACACGGTCCTCTCGCTGTGGATAATCTCGCAACCGGTGGTCTCCTGAAACGGGACGGATCCGACGTCAGAAACAGCGGTGGTCAGCCGTTACGTAGCCACACCGCCGCGACGCCCAAGTACAGCAGTTCCACGACTTTCGTCACCACTCCCAGCGTCTCCGGTTCCTCGGCCCCGACGACCGGAAGCCCGACCGTAACGTGAGCGACGTAGAGTACGATGGCGACGACCGCAATGGCGACGCCGAGCCACCATCCCCACTGCCGATTCCGATAGATACCGACGGCGGCGACCACTGTCGCGACGAAGTCCGCGGCGAAGAGCACGCCGAGGTAGGTGGCTTCCTCCAGATGCTCGGGGACCAAAGCGAGATGAAGCAGCCCCGTGATGAGGACGAGTCCGGCACCCGCAACCGCGAACTGGTGGCGTCTCGATCGGCGATTCGCATCGGTGGCCGTCGCGTCGGCACGTCGTGCAGAGGTGTTCATGGTCGGTGGCTCCGAAACGGAATTCGACGGGTCGCTCGTCGGATTCTCGGGGTCCCATAGGTCGGGGACGGAAATAGCGCCGCTGGTACGGCCGTCGAAAACGACCGAGAACGGTGACTGGGCGGAGAAGCGGATCGGAAGCGGTTATTCTCGAAGGTTTTCGGGCCGAATCCGCGACAGCCGCATCGCGTTGCCCGTGACCGCCGTCGTCATGCCCGCGTCGCCGACGAGCACGGCGGCCCAGATGGGGACGAGACCGAACGGCACCGCGACGGCGAGCGCGGCTTTCGCGGCGAGGCTCGTCCAGACGTTCTGGCGGATGACACCGTTCGCGTCGTGTGCGAGATCGTAGACGTACGGCAGTTTCGAGAGGTCGTCGGCCATCAGCGCGATGTCGGCGGTTTCGAGCGCGGTATCGGTACCGGCGGCACCCATCGCGACGCCGACCGTCGCGGTGGCGAGCGCCGGGGCGTCGTTGATGCCGTCCCCAACCATCGCAGTACCATCGACGTTCGAATCGAGTTCCTCGATGGCTTCGACCTTCTCCTCCGGAAGGAGTCCGGCGCGATACTCGTCCACGCCAACCTGTTCGGCGATGGCCTTCGCCGTCCGCTCGTTGTCGCCCGTGAGCATCACGAGGTGGTCGATGCCGAGGTCACGGAGGCGTTGGACGGCGGCTTTCGCGTCGTCGCGTACCTCGTCCGCGACGGCAATCGCGCCTTCGAGTTCGTCCTCCGTCCCGACCAGCACGACCGTCTTCCCCTCGCTCTGGAGCGAGGGAACCGCGTCTTCGAGCAGGTCGAGGCAGTCGTTTCGCTCGCAGAGGTCGCGGGTCGTCGCCGCGGCGGCGACGCCTCCGTCCGTCGCGTGAACGTGGTTCAGCTCGAACCCGAGGCTCTCGAACAGGCCGGGTTTGCCCGCGTAGTGGGTCGTGCCGCTGAGGTCCGCGCGGACGCCCTTGCCCGTGAGGCTCTCGAAGTCGTCGATTTCGTGTTTCGTGACGTTCGCGCCGTCCGCTTCGGCGACGATGGCCTCGCCGATGGGGTGTTCGCTCCTCGATTCGAGGCCGTGTGCACAGCGGAGGACATCCTCCTCGGTGTTGCCGTTGAGCGGAATCACGTCGGTGACGGTCAGTTCGCCCTTCGTCAGCGTTCCCGTCTTGTCGAAGGCGACGGCCTCGACGTCGCCCATCGCTTCGAGGTGGTTGCCGCCCTTGATGAGGACGCCGTTCTTCGCCGCGCTGGTAATGCCGGAGACGACGGTGACGGGTGTGCTGATGACGAACGCGCAGGGACACGAGAGGACGACGAGCGTCAATCCGTAGACGAACCACGTTACCCACGGTTCCGCGAAGAACAGCGGCGGAACGACGGCGACGAGCACGGCGAAGGCGAGAACGACGGGCGTGTAGTAGGCCGCGAACCGTTCCACGAACTGCTCGCGCTCGGTCTTGTTCCCCTGTGCCTCCTCGACCATGTCGATGATGCGCGAGAGGGTGTTGTCGGAGGCGTCCGAGGTGACTTCCACTTCGAGGTAGCCGCCCTCGTTGATGGTTCCCGCGAACACCTCGTCGCCCGTCGTCTTGTCCACCGGGACGCTCTCGCCCGTGATCGGCGCTTGATTGACCGCGCTCTCGCCGTCGGCGACCGTCCCGTCCATCGGAATTTTCTCGCCGGGACGGACCACGACCACGTCGCCGACGGTCACGGCATCGACGGGAATCGTCTCCTCCTCGCCGTCGCGTTTGACCGTCGCCTCGTCCGGCGAGAGGTCCATCAGTTCTTGGAGGGAGTTTCGCGCCTTGTCCATCGAGTAGCGTTCGAGAAGTTCCGCGACGCTGAACAGGAACGCGAGCGTGGCGGCTTCCAGATAGAGCGACCGTCCGAAACCGACGCTGACCGCGAGCGCGCCGAGGATGGCGACACTCATCAGCAGGTCGATGTCGAGGTTCCGGTTGCGAAGCGAGTAGTAGCCGTTCGTGACGATGGCCTGCCCGCCGACGAGGACGGCCAGCAGAAACGCCACGTCCGCAATCGTGATTTCGATGGTCCCGGCCGAGAGGAGGCCGCCAGCGCCGACGACGGTGGCGTTTTGCCCGACGAGCAGGAACTCGAAGAGCAGACCGAGCGCGACGAAGACGCCGCTGGTCCACGTTTTGAGCGCGCGCGAACTCCGCCAGACGCTCTCCGAATCGAGCGACCCGCCGTCGGTTTCGTCCGCGCTCGTCCCGACGACGTCGTAGCCGGCGGTTTCGATGGCCGCCGTCACGTCGCTCACGGACGCGGACGGATCGGTGGTGACGACGACCGTCCCCGTCGTCGGTCGCGTATCGTACGTTCGAAGGCCGGAAACGCCGTCGAGGGCGTTCTCGATTTTTCCGGCGCAGGACGCACAGTCCATATCGGGAACGGAGAGTGTCACCTCCGAGGAGTCGTCTTCGACCGCATAGCCAGCCTTTTCGACCCGATTTTCGACGGCCGCGGCGTCCGTTTCGGTCGCATCGAACTCCACGGTGAGGGTTCCGGTCGTGACCTGCGGGTCGATGGCGTCGATGCCGTCCAGTTTTCGGACGCTGGTTTCGACCTTCCCGGCACAGGAGGGACAGTCCATATCGGGAACGGACAATCGGACGACATCGCGGTTTCCAGCGCCGTCGGCGACGATGTCTCCGTTTTCCGACTCGCCGCGCTGGCCGCCGTCGTGGCTCTCGTGGACGTGGTTGCCGTGGTCGTCACTACAACCACACGAACCGGAGTCGGGGGAGGATGGATCCGAACCCGCGTCGTTCATACTCGAACGTAGTCCCCATCGACTTATTAATCCAACTGCTACGAATCGGCGGTTCGTTACGTAGAGATTATTAAAATGAGTGATCCAGATTGTTATCGTGATTACGACGGGATTTGGCCCGTCGCCATGAGGTATTGGAGGCTGAACAGTACCGCATCGTACGCGCCGTGGACGAGGATGGGAACCACGAGGTTGTCGGTGTACTCGTACAGGATTCCGAGGATGAGCGACAGCGTGAACACGGTTCCGATGGAGACGAGTTTTCCGGCCCCCGAGAGCGAGAAGACGTGGACGACGGCGAAGAGCGCGCTCGCCAGAACGATGGCTCGTGCCGGGCGAAACGTTTTGCGCAGGAGTCCCTGAATGAGACCCCGATACAGCAACTCCTCGCCGGGACCGATGAGGAGGAACGAGAGCGGAATCAACAACAGATAGATGTCGGGGTTTCCGCTCGCCATATCGACGACGGTGTTCTGTGCCGATTGGAGGCCGAGGCGCTGAATCAGTTGTGAGATTATCTGGAGGGCTCCGAAGAGGACGACGAATCCGACGAGGGCCATACCGAGATCCCGAAGCGAGGGGACGTGGGCGTGAATGAAATCGAGCCCGAGATTTCGATACGTCAAGTAGCCGAGCGCGATACCGCCGAAGGTCACGCCCTGGAGCATGACGGTACTGATCGCAATGAAAAGCGCGGGTCGGTTCAGAACGTCGATACCGACGGCCGCGAAGGCGAGCGCGGCCAGTGCGACGACGACCTGTCCGACACCAAATGCTCCGAACGAAAGGAGGAATCCGACGCCGAACGTCCGAAGCTGGGTACCTGAATTACTCATCCGTGCAGAATACGGACGCACCCTTTCTTCCTCTTTCGGTTGCGGAACGGTAGACGACCGCGGAGTGGATTCATCCGAAAAAGCGTGCCACCAGTTGTCACATTACTGTCACCGACAGTTCATCTTTTCGCAAAAAATGATAGTTATATCACGCGTTCGGTCAAAACCGGTATATTTTCGGAACTAATAGTGGGGGGTAATGGTATCAAAGCGGATGTGTCGGCTCTTCTTCGCCGGACTGGTGATATTATCCGGGGTCGCGGTCGTGAACTCGTACGCCTCCACCCCCGGCAGTTCCGCGGATTTCCGCGGCAAATCACAGTCCGAGATTAGGGCCGAAACGGGTCAAATGGTTCCCCCCCGTCAGAACATCACCGTCATCGCAACGGACTCCAACTCGTGGCTCGGCCGGGAAGCAAGCGGTCCCCGCGCACGGGCGGAACTCGTCGCGTTCAACCCGAACGGGTCGATTCTGTACTACAACGACTCCCATACACGCTACTGGGACGTGGACCCCGTGAAGGGGACGACGGCCACGGTCGAATACTCGTACGCGGACCACCTGAAGAAGGCGGAGTGTCCGACCGACTGGAATCTCTCGCGTCGAAACGTCGACGAAAAGACGTGGAACGAGTACATGAAGGTTCACGGCGAGGTGGGCGCGTGTACGCGAAACGGAATCGAGCGCGTCAACCTGACCACGGGTGAAGTTACCGACGTCTGGTCGGAGGCCACACCGGGAAAGGAAGCGACGCGCTATCACGACATGGACCGTCTGAATAAAACGCACTTCGTCGTGGCGGACATCTTCCTCGACCGGGTGTTCATCGTGGATACGAGGGACGGACAGGTCGAGTGGACGTGGAACGCGAGCGACGCGTTTTCGACCAGCGACACCGGCGGGCCGTACCCGGACGACTGGACGCACATCAACAACGTCGAAGTCCTCGACGACGGGAGGATCGCCGTCAGCGCCCGCAACAACGACCGAGTGCTGTTCCTGAAGCGCGGTCAGGGCCTGGTGAAGAACTGGACGCTCGGTGAAGAGGACAACTACGACATCCTCTACGAGCAACACAACCCCGACTTCATCGAGGAGGACGAGGGCGGTCCGGCCGAACTCGTCGCCGACTCCGAGAACAACCGCGTGGTCGAATACCAGCGCGAGAACGGCACGTGGGAGCGGACGTGGACGTGGCAGGATTCGAAGACGCAGTGGCCCCGCGACGCGGACCGCCTCCCGAACGGCCACACGCTCATCACCGACTCGAACGGCAATCGGGTCTTCGAGGTGAACGAGAAGGGTAAAATCGTGTGGGACGTGCAGATAGCGTTCCCGTACGAAGCCGAACGGCTCGGAACCGGCGACGAGAGCGCTGGCGGCCCGAGCGCTAAAAAGGCCGGTCTCGAATCGAGGTCCAACGGCGTCGTCAACAAGTTCTGGATCGGCGTGAAGGACGCCATCCCCGGCAAGTACCTCAACGGCCTGATGTACATCACGCCGGTCTGGATCGGCGTTCCCGAACTGTTCGCCGTCCTCATCGGCGTCCTCTCACTCGTGACGTGGGGGCTGTTCGAACTGAAGTGGCGAGGCGTCTTCACGTCGGTCCGGCAACGAATCGAGTCGCTGAACGAAACGCGGTAGCTCGATTCGGCACGCGAATCGAATCACCAAGTAAAAGGCAAAAAACGCGGTACTGGCCGCGGATTTTTCGGTAGGGAGAGAGGGCGAGAGCGTTCAGTGGTCGGATTCGGCCGCGAGCGAGCGAAGGCCGTCGAGGCGGTCCTCGATTTCCGGATGGGTCCGCACCGAAATCGGGAGCGAATCGAACGCGCCGCCCTCCTCTCCGAATCCGCCGGGAAGGAAACAGAGCTGTTTGACGCCGTCGACGGCGCGTGCGTCATGGTCGGGCGCGGATGGACCATCCGCGCCGAGCGTCCTGAGCGCGGACGCCATCGACGCCGGACTGCCCGAAAGCGTCGCCCCCGCACGGTCTGCGATGAACTCCCGGTCGTGGGAGAGACGACTCGCGAGCGAGACGACGGGCATCGCCAGCAATCCCAGCACGACCCCGCCGAACAGCAGGACGAAGGCGACGAGGAGGACGTACGTGACGGTGTATCGGACGCCGAACAACGGCGCATCGATGACCGCCGCGCTCGGAACGTAGAGGAGGACGATTGTGACGAGCCACGCGGTTCGGCGGGCCGAGCGGCCCAACCCGAGGTCTTCGAGCAGGGAGTAATCGCCCGCCAGCGCCGGGAGGAAGGTCGCCAAGGTCAGCACCGTCGCGTCGCGGTTTTTGACGTGTGCGAGTTCGTGGGCGAGTACGGCGTCGAGTTCGTCCGCGGAGAGCGCGGCGAGAAGGCCGGTCGAAACGACGACCGTCGCACGTCGGGGGGTTCCGACGGTGAAGGCGTTCGGAACGTCCCTCTCGGTGACGGCGACGGTCGGGACGGCGACGTCCGCTCCGGTCGCGAGCCGTCGGACGCGGGCGAGCAACTCCGGATACTCCTCGTCGGTGACGACGGTCGCATCGACCTCCGAAAGGGCCTCGCGGCGGGTGTATCGCAGTTGTGCCCACGCGACGACCGCGGTCGCGGGGACGACCAGCGCCAGCCATCCCAAACCGGACGGGAGGGTGGTCGCGATCGGAGCGAGCCACGGACGGAGGAGGAACGCGACACAGCCCACGAGCAGGAAGTCTGCGACCAGCACGCACGCGAGGGTGGCGACGATTCGCCGAGTCAGAGCGGGGTCTCGTGACATGTCGTACGTAACCTGTCGAGCCCACACCACATGAATGTTGGTTCAAGGATGTGTTCAGTGAGGAGAAGATATTTGCCGTATGGGAAAGAACCCCAACACCAGTGGAACGCAATCGCCTCCGCGCCGCCCTCATCGCCCTCTGTGTCCTCGCGGTCGTTTTCGGCGCGTCGCTGTTTCCCGCCACCGGATTCGGGTCGTATCCCGCCGGGCCGGGGGGCGGCGATCGCGCCGTGAATCCGGGGGCACCCGACTCCGGCAGCAACTCGGCCGCCGGTAGCGGGAACCCGTCAGATGCAGGACCGGTGCAACCGACGACGGTACAGACGACTGACAGCGAGTCGAGCGACGGGTCGGCCAATTCCGGGACGGCCACCACGACGACCACGACCGTCGCGAATGCGTCGCCCGACTCGTCCGGCGGTACGCCGCTGCTGCGAACGCTGGTGAAACTGGGTGGACTCGTGGTTCTCGGCGGACTCGTCGTCCTCGGCATCGGCTTTCGAACGGGAAACGTCGCACTCGACGGCACCGGCACGATACCCCTCACCGTTCGCGGGGTTCCCGTCGGCGAACTCGTCGGGAAGATCCCCGCCCGCACGATGGGCCTCGTCGTGGGGTTTTCGGCGTCGATTCCGCGGCTCGCAGACGACGCACTCGACCTTCTCGCCGAGGTCGGACGCGGCCTCTCCGCGAGTACCGTCGGACTCGGGTCGGCGCTCGGACGGACGGTGGCCGTCATCGGACGGGGTTTCAGCGGGACGCTCCTCGCCATCGGGAGCGTCGGAAGCGGCCTGTTTTCGATCCCACGCGCGCTCTCCCGTCCGACCCTGTCGGGGCGTTCGAAGGGGAACTCCGGGAATCGAGCCGCGACGAACGAGGGAACCGCCGCGGCGGAACCCGAGGAGCGCGGACCGCCGAGCATCGAAGAGGCATGGGAATCCATGACCGAACACCTGTCGGTCAGGCGTCGGCGGACGAGGACGCCCGCCGAGTACGCACGGGAAGCGACGGAACGCGGCTATCCCGCCGACGCGGTGCGACAGTTGACCGACGCCTTCCGTGAAGTTCGGTACGGGAGTTTCCCGCCGACGGCGAAGCGGACGAAACTCGCCCGCGCGGCGCTGGACAAAATCGAGCGATTCAGGGAGGGAGACGAATGATGCGCTCCGTCGGGCGCGTCGTCGGCCGCATCGTCGGCCGTGTCGGAGCGGTGTTCAGGGACGGTCGGACCCGTGAACGACTCCTCCTCGGTCTCGGCATCTGTTCGCTAGTACTCTCGTTCGCCACGGTGTTCGCACCGTGGGCCGTGCCGGAAGCGACGGTCAAACCGCTGGTTGGGTGGATAGCCGCTCCGACGACGATTTTCGTCCTCGCCGGAGTTGGTGGACTGTTGGCTATCTGGTCGCTCGGCGGCGACGTGACGAGCGAGCGCGAAGCGGTCTGGCGACCGAAACGCGATCCCGAACGGGCGCACTACTACGAGCATCGGACGAGCGGGTCGGAGGTGGACGAGGGTCTCGGTCTGTCCGGAAACCTCGAACTGAGACCCAGAGAGCGCCGCAGTCGGCGGGCGACGACGCGCCGCCACATCAGGCGCGCCGCGATAGAGACGCTCCGTTCGGAGGGCTACACGAGGAACGAAGCCAGAGCGCGAATCGAAAACGGGTCGTGGAGCGACGACCCGCGGGCGACGGCGTTCTTCGGCGCGTCGAGCGCGAACATCCCGCTTCGAACGCGTATCGTCGATTGGGCGCGGGGGGAGACGTTCGACCGCCGCGCCGAACGGGCGGTATCCGAACTGCAATCCCGAAACGGGGGTGAGTCTCGATGAGCAAGGGTCCCGAATTGAACGCCGGAATGACGGTCGCCCTCCTCGCCGGTGCGGCGGGCGTCGTCACCGGGAACACCGTGATGTTCCTCTCCGCCGTCGTCGGGTTCGTCTACGCGGCCTACCAGTTCACGTCGGGGACGCCGGACCTGAACGTCGAACTCGACCGCGATGTGGAAGAGCGGTCGCCGCGGCCGAGCGAGGACGTCACGGTTACCCTCACGGCGGAAAATCGCGGCGAGAACGCGATTGCGGACCTTCGCATCGTCGACGGCGTGCCGGAGCGATTGGCCGTGGTCGATGGGTCGCCGCGCCACGGGACGAGCCTCGGACCCGGTGAAACCGTCTCGTTCTCCTATACGGTTCGAAGCCAGCGCGGAACGCACGAGTTCACGCCGACGACGCTCGTCGCCAAATCCACGAGCGGGACGAAGGAAGTCCGCGAGGAACGGACCCTTCCCGCGACGATGACCTGCGACACGTTCGTCGAGGACGTGCCGCTGTCGAAGTTGACGACCCCGACGCCGGGACATATCGAGACGGACGCGAGCGGCGAAGGCATCGAGTTCCATTCGACGCGCGAGTATCGGCCATCGGACCCCATGAGCCGAATCGACTGGAAGCGGTTCGCCCGGACGCGGGAACTGACGACGGTGAACTTCCGGGAGAGTCGCGCGGCGACCGTGTTACTTCTCGTGGACGCCCGTCCCGCCGCCTGCATCGCTCGCCGGTCGGGCGAACCCGACGCCATCGACCTCTCGGTGTACGCCGCGGAGCGAATCGCCAACGCGCTCGTCCGACAGAACGACCGCGTCGGTCTGGCCCTGTACGGGCCACAGGAGTTGTATCTCCCGCCCGGCGGCGGACGGGAGCAGGTCGCCCGCGTTCGCGGAGCGTTGGAGGAAGTCGAGACGCCGGACGAACTGTCGGGCGTCAGCGGGCTGTTCGGTTCGAGGCGGAAGGAGCGAACGATGGAGCGGCGGTTCAAACGCCTTCGAAAGCGGCTCTCCTCGGACACGCAGGTGATATTCCTCACGCCGCTCACCGACGATATCGCCGTGGACGTAACGAAGCGCTTCGACGCCTACGGCCACGCGGTGACGGTCGTCGCGCCGGACCTGACGGGGACGGAGACGGCCGGCGGCGCGGTGTCGGACATCGCACGGACGAAACGGCTGAACGAGATTCGACGGGGCAGCGTCCGAACCATCGACTGGTCGCCGGACGAACCGCTCGCGACGGCGGTCGAAAAGAGCGCGAGGTGGTCCGCATGAACGGCGAAGTGAACCACAGTTCGACGCGCTTCGGCGGCGCACTGGCCGCCGTTATCGCGGCCTGTGCGGCCATCCTCCTCGGTTGGGGGACCGGCAACCTCGCCAGCGTCGCAGCGGGCGTCGTCGGCGCGGTCTGTATCGCGCTCGGCGCGATGGGAATGCAGTCGGCGGCGAACGAGCGACGGGCGGCGGCGAGCCTCGGCATCATCACCGGGGTGATTGCGCTCACCATCAGCCTCGGTCGGGGGACACCGCCGTTGTTCTCACTCCTGCTCGGACTCGGCGTGACGGCAGTCGCGCTCAACGCGACCGTCGCCCTCTCTTCGGGAGTCAGCTATCCGGTCTACCTCATGCTCCGTCGGTCGCTCGCGGTGTTGGCCGTCGGGACGCTTCTCGCGATGTGCATCCACGTGACGGTGTTCAGAACGCTCGGCGGAGTGGGGAGCACGATACTCGTCAAAACCGTCACATCGAGTACGCTCGCCATGCTCATCAGCCTGCAAATCGGCTGTTTGGTGGCTGTCGAACTCCTCCACTGGGTCGTTCCGATACTGGACGACTGGCTCCCGTCGACGGCGAACCTCCGCCATCGGATCCTCGAACCGTTCGGGTTCCGACTCGAAACGGTGCCGACGGCGTACTGGGTGTTCCTCGCGATGCAGGTCATCGTGGTGTTCTCCGGTTGGGGTCCGCGCTGGTTCGACGGACTGCTCACATTGCTGTCGGTGTTGGGCGACGTGGTCCGAGCGGTGATCGGTTCCGGCGTGCTTCAAGCCGTGGTCGGGGCTGTCATCCTGTTCGAACTGGTCGTTTTCGCCGCGCACGGCGCACAACACGTCATCATCGCGTGGATGGGTGACGAACCGCCGCAGACGCTCGCGTTCGCGACGGGGGGAATCGCCGCCGTCGCGTTGGCCGCCGTCGTCGCGGTAACATCGGCACTCTTCCCGACCGTCGGGGCGAGGTTTGCGAGTGCGGAACCGTGGGGACTGGTGGAACAACTCGGTCCGGCGACGGTCATCACGGGCGGCGTGACCGGCGTGCTGTTGCTCCTCGTGTTGGTGCAGGTCGTGGCCGTCTTGGCCGTCCGTCCGTGGGTCGCCCTCGATTCGGCGAGCGGGTTCGCGTTCGGCGGTGCGGCCCTCTTCCTCGGGGCGCTCGTCGCCGCGGGATTGGGTGCGCCGCCGGTCGTCGTCTTCTGTGCGGTCGGTGCCGCCCTCGTCGTCCGCGACGTCGGCGACCACGCCGCGGAGGTCGGACTGCAAATCGGCCGAACCGCGAAAACGCGTCGAGGGGAGATCGCCCACGCGACCGGTGGAATTCTCGTCGCAGGTCTCGGCGTCGGTCTCGCGGTCGGGACGCTTTCGTTCGTCGGCCCGGTGTCGCTTCCGACGAGTTCGTGGCGTGCCTACCTCGCGCTCGTCCTCCTGTTGGTAGCGGTCGTATCGTTCACGGTACTCCTCGCAACCGACTCGGAATGACGAAACATTTATTTCGAAACCAGCGTTAGTTTGATATAACATGGATCCCGGCCGGGCTCGATTCGCCGACTCCTCGCACGAGTTCGCGCGCTATCTGCACGGACTCAAAAAACGGGGAAGCAACCTGCTCGTCACGGGAAACGTCCCCGATGACGTTACGGTACGGGCAACGCAGACGCTGTTCGGGCAGGGCAGTCGGCGGTATCGAGTTCTCGCACTCCTCGATGCGACCAATCGGATTCCGGAGTCGCTCTCGATCGACGAGGACCATTTATGGGTGGTCAACCGGGCCGGCGAAGAGCGCTCGGTCCCGGCGAGCGCGTCGAATACCGTGTCAGTGGACGATCCCTGCGATCTGGATTCGGTTCGGCGCGAAATCGCCACCGCGGCGGAGTTCTACGACGACAGGTTCGGCGAACTCGGACCCTCCGAACTCAGAGTCGGAGTCGATTTGGGTGCCGAGGAGGATCTCGAGTCTATCGAGCGGTTTCTCGACGAAACGGCCAAGATCGTCGTCGAACACCGCGGAATGGCCCACTATCACCTCCCGAAACCGGACGACGATCCGCTCGTCGATGCGCTTTCGCCGCTGTTCGATGCCCGTATCGAACTCCGACAGGAACCCGGCCAGCCACCCGAACAGCGGTGGCACGTCCCCGCGTTCGGGAAGACGACCATCTGGGTACGACTGTAACGTTCGAAGTCGAAATGGGGGTTCGAAAGGCCGTTCTCCCGCCGATGGTGGATCACGGTGAAGATCTAGCGGTTTTAACGGGTCGCACGCGAACGGGTTCGCTATGCAATCCATCGACGAGGTACACATCGCTCCGCTCGGGTTCGAGTACGACCGGATTTTGGGTCCCGTCAAGCAACACGGGGTCGATATCCTCTATCTCCTCGAACACGATGGACCGGCGTCGGAGCGACCCGACTATCACGAGGCGCTGAAAGAGGAACTCGAAGCGGAGGGTATCGAAGTCCGGTCGCGGACGGTCGATCTGATGGACATCTACGACGTGTTGGGGATCGTCACGACGCTCGTCTCCGAACACGAAGACGACATCGTTCGAGTGAACGTCGCGAGCGGGTCGAAACTCTCTGCGGTCGGTGCGGCGATCGCCTGCATGGCGACCGATGCGACGGCGTACTACGTCCATCCCGAGGGGTATGCACACGCGGACAGGGACGAACGCCAGAGCTACGGGTACGTCGGCGAGGAGGTGGTTCCGACGTATCCCATCGAATCGCCGACCCACGACCAAGTGTCGGTGATGAACTATCTCGAAGAGGCGAACACGGACGTGTACACGCCGAAGAAAAAGGACCTCATCGGCTACTCCGAGGACGAGGGCTTGTCGTACATCGCCGACAGCAATCCGGCGAACGACAAGGCGAAGTTCGCCCTGCTGAACGCGAACATCGTGGACCCACTCGAACGGGACGGCTATATCGAGGTACGAAAAGTCGGGCGACAGAAACAGGTGACGCTGACCGAGACGGGACACGACGTACTTCACGCGTTCCGGCACAAACTTTGACATCCTCCCCGCGCTAAAGCGCGAGGATTCCCCCGAGTTGGGATATTATGGTTCGCGGTTAACGACTTGTTCTCGCGGGGCGAACCGACCCTCGCTACAATCGAACAAGCGAACCGCAGGCTGTGCCAACCAGCCGTTATCCCTATCGCCGCCATCCGTGGCGAGATTCGGGAGTACTTTCTGTCTGATGTTCTCCGCACCATTACTATCGGCGTTCGCAACCAATCCACACTCACAGACGTACAAGCCTCGCTGAACGCGCTGGCGGTCGTCTGACCGACCGCACGCTGAACACGTTTTCGACGTGTTGCGCTCGGACTTCGTGACAACAGAGATGCCACGTTCTTCGGCCTTGTACTCAAGCATCGACGTGAAGCGGTCAAACGCCCATCCATGCAAGTCGAGATTGCCGTGCTTCCCCCAATTTCGTGAGTCGCCGTTCTCGTCCTCGCGGATGCCACCGAGGTCACCAACAACAATCGTCCCGACACCTCTTTTGGAACACTCGGATACGATATCCTTCGAGAGTGTATGCAAGAAGTGAGTCCGGCGGTCGGTACGCTTGGTGTCGAGACGGCGGGCTTCGCGTGACGCCGAATTGTCCGTCTTGGCGCGCTTTTTGGCGAAGTAGTATTCGTCCTCTTTGAGCGCGCCACCGGGATACAACACGGATTCATCACCGTACGAGACGGTGGCGAGGTTGCAGATGCCAAGGTCAATGCCTGCCACGCCATCACCGGGCGATTCGGCTTCGTCAATCGAGACGCGACAGACGAACTGCAACCGCCAGATGCCGTGTTCGTACACCGCACGAACTTGCTGAACGTTCTCGATAGTCCTCTCGGACGGGCCGATGGCATCGTATTCGCACAGAACGAAGTCCGACCAATCCTCTTTGAGGTTCTTGCCTTTCGAGAGACGGACTCGGTTGTTGTGCGTGTCGTGCTTGAAGCCAGCGGCTTTGAACGTGATCGTCGACCGTGGATGGTCGTCGTTGTGTTTGCGGTAGCCGGGCGGATTCGCGTTCGTGTCCCCGTTTCGGCGCTTGCCGTACCAGCTGTTGAACGCCTCACCGAGTTCTTGGAGAACTCGTTGACTAGACTGAGAATGGAGGTCGACGTAGCGTTCGTGGTTCTTGAGGTAGGCCATAAGCGCGTTAGCGTCGGGAATCTGGCCGCAGGCATCCCAGACTCGTTGGGCCGTCCATCGGCCAACGTTCCAGAGCTTGCTGGCGGCGAATCCAAACGAATCGAGGTCGTTGCGCACCTGCGAGTAGTTGCAGATACGGGCACGATAAGTTCGCGTAACGACCTGATTCGCCATACGTAACCTATGTCACCACAAATACTTATACTTGCGTAGTGTGGAGTGAAAGTGAAAGAATCCGTGGAATATCCGGCCCTGCTATCGTCGGCGGTTGCTGGGTACGTTGTCGGATTCATCCCGCCCTAAAGGGCGAGGCTTTCTCCCCAAATCTCCGTAAGGACCGAAATCGACCGACGGGAGGGGATAGTATTCTACGTAGATTCAGGAATGAGAGTCGAAATTGGATGGTGAGTATTGATAGTATGAAGAGTTGCAATACTATCGATAGTATTATAGTAGAACTGAATTACCCATTCCGTGTACGACTAAACGATGACGAAGTAGCGCCCCACCACCCCGATGGTCGTTCCCCTAACGGCCACGCTTCGGCCCTCCCCAACCGCCCCATGGCCGTCGGTTCCCGATGGCCACCCCCCTCCCCCCACGGTCGTTTTTCCGACGACCACGCTTCGGCCCTCAGCCGCCCCTGCTGCCCTCATGGCCTCCGGTGGGACGCGAACGTTCGTCATCTCTCCTCCATTCTTCCTCCACACCGTTCTGCAATCCGGTGATACCGAGAGGTTCGCGTGCACTCATGTCGAAACTGGCAAGGTATCGGAGACGTGCTATCGCCAAAATCGGGACGGTACGGATCAGCGGTTCATGCGGATATATTCCATCAGTCCGCGTATCGTCGCCTGTAAGTCGGCCTTGTCCACCGGCTTTTCGAGGATGGTCTGTGCGCCCCGGCTGACCGCCTTCTGTCGCATCGCGGGCGGAATCTGTGCGGCGAGGACGAGCATCGGGATGTCGCGGTCGTTGAGTTGCTCACAGCGCTTCCAGATGTCTTCAGTAAAGCCGTCGACGTCGAGGACGGCGAGCGCGACGTCGTCACGCTGGTGGACGAGTTCGTCGAACTCGTCCATACTGGTCGCTATCTCTACGTCGTAACCGCCGTTTTTGAGCAGGTCCGCGAGGAGTTCGAGGTTTCGTTCCCGCTTTCCCAGCGCGAGGATGAGCGCCGCCTCACCCATTATTCGGCTCCGACCGTCCCCGGGCCACTTCGGGAGACCCCGAGAGTACACCGTTGAGTTCGGTCAGGGGTTCGCCGACTTTGAGACCGTGTTCGGTTATCTCGAATTCGCGGAGCATTCGTTCGAAGTCGCTCGTCCGTTTTTTCAACACGCCGATGGCCTTGCGCATCTCGCCGGCAATTTCGAGATGCCGAAGGAAAACGATGTTGTCCGCCAGATAGCTGATACCCGCTTCGGTGGCTTGGAACTCGCCGGTTACGGTGTCGATCTCGTCCACCAGAATGGCGGTGATACCCATGTTCTTCAGGTAGCGACAGAGCGTGTGGAGTTTGCGGACCAACACGCGGTCATCGGTGTCGCGGAGCGACAGTTTGTAGCCGTCGATGCCGTCGATCATGACGATGCTGGCGTCGTTGTCCTCGACGTCCATTCGAACGCGGTGGGCGAACTCGGTCGCGGAGCAGTCGAGGGGCTTCATCTCCTCGATGGAGAGCGCTCCCTGTGCTTCCATCTGTTCGACCGGGATGTTGATCTTCCGGCTTCGCTCGCGGAACGTTTCGAGGGTTTCCTCGAACATGTACATGACCGAGCGTTCGCCGCGGCCCGCGGCCTCCTTCATGAACTGCGTTCCGACGGTGGTTTTGCCGACGCCCGTGGGGCCGCTCAGGATGGTGATGGTTCCGCGCTCGAAACCGCCGTTGAGGAGTTGATCCACCTCCGGGACGCCCGAGGAGATGGACTTCAGTTCGAACGGTTCCGAGTGTTCAGCGGGCGTGAGTTCGGGGAACACCACGATGCCACCGTCCTGAATACGCAAAGCGTGGTCGCCCTCGTTGACCGAGGACCCGCGAAACTTCGGCACGTTGATGGTCCGACCGTACGAGGAGTGTTCGAGTTCTATCGTCCCGTCGGTCATGTACTGCAGGTCGTCGTCCTACGACTCGTCGCTGTGCTGGGACGTGAAGAGGACCGTCGCGCCCTGCTCTTTCAGGTAGTGCATGAACGCGATGACCTGCTTTCGGAACTGATAGTCGTCCGAGGTCAAATGACGAAGTCGAGTGAGTGGGTCGATGAACACCCGGTCGGGGGCGATGGATTCGACCCGGTCGGTTATCGCCTGCGTGAGCGGTTCCTGTTCGACTTCGCTCGGCGTGAAGATGTCGTAGGACTGGTCGTCGACGAACACGTCCGAGTCCGGACTCAAATCGAGAAAGTGGACGTCCGAAAGGTCGATATCGAGGGTCGAAGCGTTGTCCCGGATGTCGTCTTCTGACTCCTCCAGATTGACGAACAGCACCGTCTCGTCCGACTCGGTACCAGCGGTGAGATACTTCATTCCGAGAATCGTCTTCCCCGTTCCCGGGTCACCGCGGAGGAGATAGCTCCGTTCAGCGATGAATCCCCCACGTAAAATCTCGTCGAGGCCCGATGTTCCGGTCGAAATTTTTGTCAGATTAGAACCACTCATGCACGCGTTGTCATAAGTAGCGATTCGGAGAGTATATTTCTATCGAATCGATTGACCCAAAATCGAACGGTAGGTGGTAGCTATACAAGGGTTTAAGAGGGACTCCCGAACGTTGGTAATTTATTCCGGCGACCTGTGGATCGAACGAGGATGTTCCGCGATTGTACTCAATCGTTGACACCAACGGCCGCGATGTACCCCGGCGACCCACAGGTAGAGCGCGTTCCGCACGCGACACACGAGGAGGACGGGTATCGCGTCACCCGACTCGAACTCGGAACCCACAGCGGGACCCACGTCGATGCACCCTACCACACCGAACCCGACGGCCGGACCCTCGATTCGTTTCCCGTCGAGACGTTCGCCTTCGACGCACTCCGCGTCGACGTGCGCGGAAAATCGCCGCGCGAACCGATCGGCGGAGGCGACTTACCGGACGCCACGGACGGCGACCTGCTCGTCTTCCACACCGGATGGGACGCTCACTGGGGAACCGACACCTACTTCGACCACCCGTATCTCACGGCCGACGCGGCGGCGTGGTGCGCCGACCACGACTATCACGTCGCCATCGACGCCCTCAACGTGGACCCCACGCCGACCGAGAACGCACGCGATGACGAACCCGACGGTGTGCCCGCCCACCACGAACTGCTCGGCACCGATCACCTCATCGTGGAGAACCTGACGAACCTCGACGGCCTTCCCCGACGGTTCCGGCTTTCGGCGTTCCCGCTGTCGGTGGAAAACGCCGACGGCGCGCCGGTCCGGGCGGTTGCGGAGTTCGGAGAATAGAAAGAACGGAGCGGAACCGCGACAAACTGGCGAACCGACAGGTTGAATTCCGTCAGAAAGTATCGGCACACATGGATACCGCCCTCCGAATCCGACTGGACCTTCTGGTCCTCTTATCGTTCGTCTGTGCCTCGTTTCTCGGGACCATTGCGGTCGGAGTGACGGGAGCGAAAGCGCTCGGCACGTCGATGTTCTTTTTCGGCGTGTGGGCCGTGTTTTCGTTCTTCCTCGTGCAATGGAGGGAGCTCCGCGACGAAGACGACGCGAACACCGAAGACGCGGAAATCGAGTAAGAGGAGGTGTTCGAAGGGGACGAGCCCTTTCAAACCGTTCGCGGCCGCTCGCCGGTCAGCCTTCCATTCCGCCGAACGAAAGCCCGCTCTCGATGTAGCGCTGGGCGAACAGATACACGAGGACGATGGGCGTCGCGAAGGTCAGGGCGAAGGCCGAAAAGCGCGCCCACGGCGTCGAATACTTCCCGACGAGGCTGTACAGGCCGACGGGAAGCGTGTACTTGCTCGTATCGAGCAGCAGCTGTGCGACGATGAACTCCGTCCATCCGGCGAGGAAACTGAAGACAAGGACCGTCGCCAGCCCCGCCTTCGACAGCGGGATAATGATTTCCCAGACGATGCGCCACGAGGGCGCGCCGTCCATCATCGCCGCCTCCTCGTATGACGTCGGAATGTTGTCCATGTAGGTCTTCAACAGCCACGTGTTGAACGGGACGGCCGTCGCGGCGTAGTAGGCCGCGAGCGCGAGTTTGCTGTTGTCGAGTCCGAACTGGACGAAGGTGGCGTACAGCGCGATGAGCGCCGCGACGCCGAGTCCGCCGCCGACCTGCGTGAACAGGACGTACAGATAGAGCACCTTCGACCGGAAGAGGAACTTCCGGCGCGAGAGCGCGTACGCCGCCGGAATCACTATCGCCATCGTGAGGATGACGGTGGGCACCGCGACGGTGAAACTGTTCCAGAGGAACAGCGGAAAGTCCGAACACCCGCCGAACCGAGCACAATCCACCGTGGTCGAGATGCCGGGCGTGTGCAGCGCGATTTGTTTCCCGAACAGGTGGACCGCGATGTCGTAGCCCGGAACCTCCATGCCGCCGAGGACCCACAGATACGCGTCGAACGAGGGTTGCTTCGGGAGGAGTCGGATGCCGCTCGTACTGTAGAGCGACCCGCCGGTCCCGGAGAGCGAAGCGAGGAATATCCAGTAGATGGGGAACAACAGCGCCCCGAGCATCACCAACGCGAGCGCGGTGGCGACGAGTTTCGCCGCCACGGTGCGCGCCGACACCTCGCCGGTTCGGAGGCCGACGACGGTGTACCTGACCGATTCGGCGGCGCGTCCGGGTGCGCCGAGCGCGTGCCGAGCGTCGTCCGCGAATCCGCCGAGGATACCGCCGCTCATTCGTTCACCCCCTCCGCGAGACGGCCGCGTTTGACGTTCAGGACCATGAAGCCGCTGATGACGATGAGCGTCGCGGTCATGATGGCCGCTCCCTTGCCGTACTTGTCGAAGCGGAACGCCTCACGGTAGCCGTACACGATGAGGAGTTCGTTCTGCCGAAGCGGTCCGCCCTTGTTCATCACGTAGGGGATGAGGAACTGCTGGAACGACGCCGCCGCGGTCAGAATCGAGGCGAAGAGAACGGGGCGCTTGATGGACGGAAGCGTGACGTGCAGGAATCGGTTCAGGAAGCCGGCACCGTCCACCATCGCCGCGTCGTGGAGTTCTTCGGGAACGTCCTGTAACGCGCTCACGATGATGATGACCATGAACGGGTAGGCCAACCACGCCTCGGTGACGTTGTAGGCCAGAAACGCGGTCCACCGCTGGTCGAGCCACAGAATCGGCTGGATGTGCAGACCCTTCAACACCTGATTCGCCAATCCGTACCGTGCGTTGCTGAAGATGCCGCGCCAGACGGTGATGGTGAAGATGGTGGGAAGCCCCATCGGGACGATGATGACCGAGCGCATGTAGCGCCGACCGATGACGTAGGGGTTGGTCAACACGAGCGCGATGCCGATGCTCAGCACGATTTTAAGCGACACGCTCGTGACGACGAACAGCCACGAGACCCCCATCGAGTTCCAAAAGCCCTCGTTGAGCGGGAGGGTGGTGCTGGTCCCGAAGAGGACCAGTTCGAAATGCGGCGCGCCGAACAGCACGTTCCCGTAGTTCTCGAAGCCGACGAACGAAAAACTGTCCGTGAACAGCGTCAGGTTCGTCGCGTCCGTCATGGACAGGTACACCGAGTAGAGGATGGGGTAGAACATGAACGCCGAGAACAGGAACAGCCCCGGCAGTATCAGCAACAGGGGCAGGTCGTCCCGGTCGAACACGGGGTTTTCCAGCGCTTGCGCGCCGCGTGTGAACGTCGAGCGAATACTCATTTCGACCTTATTCCCAGTTCTGCTCGATGGTCTTCTCCGCCGATTCGAACGCGGGCTTGGCGTCCTGCTTGCCCTTGAGCACCTTGAGGAAGGCATTTTTCACCGGGTCCCACACCTTGTTCATGTGCGGGGCGGTCGGCATGGGTTCGCCCATGGCGACGGATTCGGAGAAGCCTTTCACCGCCGCCGGGAGGTCGTCGCTTCCCGCGAGGTCCTTGTGAACCGGGATGAACCCGTGTTCTTTGGCGAGTTCGAGGAGGAGGTCGGTGTTCGTGGTGTGCCACTCGGTGAACTTCCGCCCGGCCTTCGCGTTCTTTCCGCCTTCGTTCATCTTCTTGGCGAAGTACCACATCTTGACGCCGGTGTACGGTTTCGGTTCGCCGCCCTTCGGCTTCGGCAACGGCGCGACGCCGACATCGAGTCCGGCGTCGCGAACGGTTCCGAGGTACCACGGGCCGTTGATGGCGAACGGCGCGTTGCCCTCGTTGAACACCGCGGCCTGTGGGTCGTACTTCTGGTCCCGCGGGGAGTACTTCGCCAGTTCGTCGCGCACGAAGCGGAAACCTTTGAGCGTCTCCGGTTTCGTGAGGCCGAGTTCGTCCTTTTTCTCGTCGTAGTAGAATCCGCCGAACGACTGGACGTAGCCGCTGATGAAGTAGGGATCGATGGGGAAGGAAAGGCCGTACTTCCCGTTGGATGGGTCGTGGTGTTCCTCCATGATCGACTGCATCTCGCTCACCGTTTCGGGTGGCTCGTCGACCAAATCTTTGTTGTACAGGAGCGCGACCGTTTCCGCGGCGTAGGGCAGGCCGAGCGTTTCGCCGTTGAACTGGACCGCCTGTGCCGCCGCGCTGGTGTACGTCGATTCGGGGTCGACGGAGAGGGTGTCGCTCTGATCGGAAAGGAGACCCGCCATCTGATACTCGCCGATCCAGTCGTGGGCCCACTGGAAGAGGTGTGGCCCCTTTCCGGCGGGGAGTTTGTTCTCGATGGTCTTCTGGAGGTCCGAGATTTCCGAGAGTTGTATCGAGTTGCCCGTCTCGTCCTGAAACGCCTTCACGTTCGCTTCGAGGCTCTTTTTCGGCCCCTCGGAGCGAGCGTGCCAGAGCTGTGCGGTCCCGCCGTTCATCCCGTCGTTACCGCCGTTGTCGCCGTCGTCAGCGTCGTTTCCGTCGCCGCCACCGCCGCCGTCGGACGTCTTCTCGCCGCCCGCGTCCTTCCCGTCGTCGCTGACGCTGATACAACCTGCAAGGGTGATTCCGGCCAGTGCGCCGCCTGCCTGTATGAATTTCCGCCGTGGGTACGACATTTGTTATCCGTTATGAAATATGACTTCACGTATTTAATCCTTAGGGATTTTCGTGTCGTTTTCCCATCGACATATTCGAGAAAACGGATGAGAAGGGAGAATTCACCGGTTGAGAAAGTGGTACGAAATATCCCGTCACAGATTTGGCTCGATGGGAAAGAACTTTACCGTGGTACGACACCACACGAGTAATGGCAAAGCTTCGACTGGAGTCCCTCAGAAAGGAGTTCGACCGCGGGAAGATCGTCGCGGTCGACGGCCTCGACCTCGACATCGAGGACGGCGAGTTCGTCACCCTCGTCGGCCCGTCCGGATGCGGGAAGACGACGACCCTCCGCATGATAGCCGGTCTGGAAAACGCCACCGACGGCCGAATTTACATCGGCGACGAGGACGTGACGAACGTTCACGCCAAGAACCGGGACGTGGCGATGGTGTTCCAGAACTACGCGCTCTACCCGCACAAGACGGTCGAGGAGAACATGGGCTTCGGCCTCCGGATGAGTACCGACCTCTCGAAGCAGGAGCGTCACGAACGGGTGTACGAGGCCGCCGAGATGATGGGAATCGAGGACCTGCTCTCGGACAAGCCGGACGAGTTATCCGGCGGGCAGAAACAGCGCGTCGCGCTCGGCCGCGCCATCGTCCGCGAACCGGACATCTTCCTCTTCGACGAACCGCTGTCGAACCTCGACGCCAAGTTGCGAACCACGATGCGCACCGAAATCCAGCGGATTCAGCAGGAACTCGGAATCACGTCGGTGTACGTCACGCACGACCAGGAGGAGGCGATGACGATGGGCGACCGAATCGTCATCCTGCGTGACGGCGAACTACAGCAGATGGGCGCGCCGACCGCCGTCTACGACCGACCGACGAACCGCTTCGTCGGCGGCTTCATCGGTTCGCCGAGCATGAACTTCATCGACGTTCGCGCGACTCGTGAGGGCGAGGACGTCGTTCTCACCGACGACGACGGTTCGTTTTCCTGCCGACTCTCCGCCGCGTTCGCCGACCGAATCGAGGACGTGGACGGGAAGTTCACCATCGGTATCCGCCCGGAGGACATCTTCCCGGCGAGCGAGGGGGGCACAAACGTCCTCACGACCACCGTGGAGGTCGTCGAACCCATCGGGAGCGACAACTACCTCTACCTCGACGCATCCGAGGACTTCATCGCGCGGGTCGACTCCGACGTGGAACCGGCACCCGGCGACACGATTCGGGTCACGTTTGCAGAGGACGACATCCACGTCTTCGACGGGGAGAGTGGGAGGGTCGTCGGCGAGACGGAAAAAGTGGCGGGCAGAGCGTCGGTCTGAAACCGGTTCGATTTTCGATTCAGTCGTCGGCGACTCGTTCCGCCGGTTGCAGCGCGTCCTGTTCGTGAAGCGACGCCACCGTCGCCAATCGAATCGCGTGGGGCCATCCGAGCGGCGTGGCGCTGTCGGCCGCGCCCGCGTCGAAGAACTGTTCCGGCAGATAGCCGCTGTCCGCACAGAGCGGTCCGTCCGGCAGCAGGAGCGAAAGGAGGTCACGGGAGCGGCGCGAGAACTCCTCGGCGCGGGGGTCGTCGCGCGCCGAAAGCAGAGCCGAGAGTTCGCTCGCGGCGTTGGCACCCCAGGCCGTCGAAACCGTCCAGATTTTCGGAGAGTTCTGTTCGCGGACCCGCCAGTCGTCGCTCTCGAATCGGGCGAGACCGCGAACGTGGCTTTCGTCCGGGTCGCGCCAGAGACCGTCGAGAACGGCCTCGGTGTGGGAGACGAGGCGGTCTACCTGTTCCGCGTCGAGGTCGACGACCGACGCGGCGGCGTTGTGTGCGGCGGCGAGCGCGAGCGCGCTGGAATCCCGTCGTTCGTCCCGGTCGCCGTCGACGAGTCGAAGGGCGTAGAACTCGCCCGTCCACAACTCGTCGAGGCCGTCGAGGACCGCGTTGGTTCCCTCCAGCGCGCGTTTTTTGAGGTCGTCTTCGACCGGCGCGCGCGCGAGTTCTGCGTACGCTTCGAGGTACGTCGCCGCGGTGTGGGCGAACCGACCGGTCATGTTCTCCCACGCGTTCTGGCAGTGAATCGGCAACCCGTCGGGTTTGAGCGTGTCGTCGAGGCCGTCGAGCGCCTCCCGAAGCGTCTCCCGAACCGCCGATTCGAGGTCCGAGTCGGGGTCACGCATTCGAAGGTACCGCGCGAGAAACGCGATGACGCTTCCCGTCTGGTCGGCCTGATAGTCCGCACCGTTTCCGACCTCGACGCGGGCGTTCGCCCATCCGGGCGCGATGGTCCCGTTTCGGGGCCAGACGCGGTGGGGCCACGTGCCGTCGTCGTGTTGGGTTTGACAGTAAAAATGCGCGCTACGGTCGTGCCAGTCCGACAGGGAGAGGTCGAAGTGGTCGTCGGCCGCGAGCAGGAATCCCGAGATTTCGGCGTCGTCACGGAACCACGTGTAGCCGTACCCGCCCGAGTAGCGGTAGAACGGGTCGAAATCCGGCCCGGCGATTCGCGCCCCGGTGTCCGCGGAGAGGAACGAAAGGATGCGCAAATCGTCCGTGACGGCGTCCACGGCCCGCGTATCGAGCGCCGCATCGAGGTTCCGTTCGGGAGACTGGTTCTCGGCGGCAGCGCGGAGCGCTTCGGACGAATCGTACGTCGACGCGAGTTCCCGAACGCGGGACAGCGCGTCATCGCGCGGCGTTTCGCCGTGATCGGCGAGCAGGGAAACCAGCGTCGCGCCGCCGTCGAGCGCGAGCGAAACGACGAGTTCGCCGCTCAGCCTGCTCTCCTCGTATCGCCCGGCATCGCCCACGGGTGGAACGTCCTGCGGGCGGTCCGAGAGGAGGGTTTCGAAGTTCGCGGGGACGAGACCGTCGATTCGGATCGGACGGGGTTCCGTGGCGAGGTAGTCGTGTTCCTCGGCGTGGAACACCTCGAACACATCGCCGTGGCGGAGTTGCCCGATTCTGTCGTCCCGTCCGTCCGGTGCGAACCCGAAGTAGGCGACGAGTTCGGCGTCATCGGGGAGGCACCCACTATCCGCCACGAAATGCGTTAGATGGGCCTCGGAGAGCGTCAAATCGTATTGTACTACCGACCAGTCGTCACCCTCGTGTTCAGTGACGACGAGGCCGGTTCCGCCGTGATACCGTTGTGTCGACTCGACGGCGTCGAACCAGTCGATTTTCCCATTCTGTCGAAGGCCGAATCGGGAGCGGTCGATGCCGTAGCGACCGCCGAGCGGGAGGGAGTAATCGCGGAGCGACCCGTGCGGGCCGACGTGGACGAGACGAGCGTCGAGACCGGAGAACCGTCCCGCCGTCGTCCGGCGTTCACCGGGGAAACGGGTCGCGTTCCCGCGGTGGCGTTTGAAGTCGAAAAGTGCGTCGCGGAGCGTCATCGGATAGGACCACGAGGAGGGGCGATAAAAGACTTGGTGAAATAATCCTTCACAGATTACCAAAAGAGCGCAAGATAGATACATCTCCCCTACGGCGTGGAAAACATGCACGATGTAGGTCCCCCACGGTTCACGACGGTCGGTGAGTCGGTGGAACTCGCGCCACGCGACCCCGTTCCGGATGCGAATTCGAAGTACGATTGGAACGTCGAAGAGCGACCCGAAGGAAGTTCCGCGGTCGCCGGAGACGGCTCGGTCATCCACTTCGCGCCCGACGCTCCGGGCGTCTATCGACTTCGACTCAACGCACCCGGCGGCACGTACGAACGGCTCGTTCGCGCGTTTCCCGACGTGCGCCGCACCGCGCGGTTCGAGTTGCCGCTGTCCGACCTCCCGATTCCGCACGAGGAGGTGGAGACCATCTGCGTCATGGGGCCGTTCAACGAGCAACTCGTGGGGAAAGACCGGCCGACCTACGAGGACGGCGCGTACGTGTACGAAACGAAGCTTCCGCCCGGAGAACACCCCTACGGGTTCCTGCTGAACGACGACCTCACCGAGCAGGTTCAGGGAACGCTCACGGTTTCGGGACCGGGACGGCCCAGAGTCAAACTCGACGCGGAGCGAGGGCCCGAAGCCGTCGTCGTCACGGCCGACGCGAAGTCGGCACCCGACAGCGAGTTTGCGGACGGCGAACTCGCCGTGGAGTTCTATGCCGACGACGAACCGCTCGGTCACGTCGGCGAACACGAACGAACCGTTCGAATCCCACGCGACGAAATGGGCGATGGAGTTCGGTTACACGCAGTCGCGGTCGGCGAGCGCCACAGCGTCGCCGATCGCGTGGAGATCCGCGGGTACGACGAGCGCGTAAACGAGGCGGAAAGCGAGCACGTGAGTGAGACGGGAACCGCGAGCGCGAGCGCGAACGCGAACGGTTCCGAGCGAAGCGAGGAGGTGCGAGCGCGAGTCCACCATCCGAACGACCCGCCGGAGTGGGCGGAATCGCCGACGGTGTACGAGATTTTCGTCCGGTCGTTCGCGGGGGAGACGGTCGATACCACGTTTTCGGAACTGGAGCGCCGGATTCCGTATCTCGAATGGCTCGGGACGGACTGCGTGTGGTTGACGCCTATTTTGGGGAGTCCGACCGACCACGGCTATCACACGACGAACTACTTCGAGACGGCCGAGGACCTCGGCACGCGCGCCGAGTTCGAATCCTTCGTCGCCGCCTGCCACGACGACGGGATTCGCGTCGTCTTCGACCTCGTGATCAACCACTCCTCGCGCGACCACCCGGCGTTCCAGATGAGCGCGGCGGGAGTGCCCGAGTACCGCGATTGGTACGTCTGGGAGGACGACGGGGAAACGGGAGAGGCGAAAGCCCAGCGCTACTTCGACTGGGAACGGATACCGAACTTCAACTTCGATTCGCTTGCGGTCCGTCGGTTCCTCCTCGACGTGGTGGACGAGTGGGCGGGCCTCGTGGACGGGTTCCGATGCGACGTGGCGTGGGGCGTCCCGCACGAGTTCTGGAAGGAAGTCGCCGACCGCGTTCCGGACGATTTCCTGCTCCTCGACGAGACGATTCCGCGCGACCCGGACTACCACGAGGGCGAGTTCACGATGCACTACGACACCACGCTGTACGGCACTCTGCGCGAAATCGGAAGCGGGGAGAAGCCTGCGTCCGCCGTCTTGGACGCGCTGGAGGACGCGGCGCACGTCGGATTCCCCGACAACGCGGTTCACCTCAGATACGTGGAGAACCACGACGAACCGCGCTACCGCGAGGAGTGCGGTCAAGCGGCGCTCAAAGCCGCGACGGCGGCGACGTTCACGCTCCCCGGCGCGCCGATGATATACTACGGACAGGAACGCGGCATGACCGAGTACAGAGGAACGATGGAGTGGGACGACGGCGACGACGAGTTGACGGCGTTCCATCGCTCGCTCAGCGCCGCACGCGAGGAGTATCCCGTCCTCCGCGACGGGACGGTCGAACGGGTCGAATGGGAGAGCGATTCGTCGGACGTCGTGGCGTTCGCCCGCGAAACGGACTCCGAACGTGTCGTCGTGGCGCTGAACTTCTCGGAGCGGGCAGAAGCGGTACGAATCGGCGAGCGAACCGGGACGGCGGACCTCGTGACGGGTGAGGCAGTTCCGACCGTGACGCGGGATGGTGGCGGGACGGCCATCGGAACCGAACTCCTCGTTTCGGACGTCGTCGTGGTTCGAATCACCGAGGAAAGTAAATAGGCACCCGATAAATCATGAGTCAGGAAATGGACGACCGCACGCTCTCAGGACTGCTCCGTCAGTTCGGACTCTCGGAGAAGGAAGTCGATACGTATCTCGCGATTCTCGAACAGGGCGAGGCCAAAGCAAGCACCATCGCCGACGATGCCGGGGTGTCGAAGCGGTACGTCTACAGCACCAGCGAGAAGTTGGCGGAACGCGGGTTCGTGGAGGTCGACGACCACGTCGTTCCGACGATGATTCGGGCGAACCCGCCGGAGCGGGTCATCGGCACGCTCGCGGACCGAGTGGAGACCATGCGACCGGCGCTGGACGAACGCTACTCGGCGACGACCAGCGAACCCGACCAGTTCGAGGTCATCAAATCCCGCGTCACCGTCATCAAACGGATTCAGAACAGGCTCGCCGCGGCGAACGAGGAAGTGACGCTGTCGATACCGTACGATCACCTCCCCGAAGTCGCGAGCGAACTCGAAAGCGCAGTCGAGCGGGGGGTACTGGTCTTGCTCGTCCTGAGCGGCGTCCACAAAGACGACGTGGACGGGTCGGAGTTCGAGGGACTCGCCAGCACGGTCCGCGTGTGGCGCGAACCGATGCCGACGACGCTCACGGTGGACAAACAGTTCGGCCTCGTCTCTCCGACGGAGATGATAGTCCGGTCGAACAGCGACAAGCAGGCAATCACGTTCGCACAGGAACAACTCGTCCCGGTCCTCGTCGGGTCGTTCTTCGGCAACTACTGGCCGATGGCGAACGAGGTGTACGCGGCCGAACCGGTGGCGCTGCCGAAGACGTTCGACGACTTTCGCTCCGCGGTGTTGCAGGCGACGCTCCACCTCAGGGAAGGAAACGAGATTCTCGCACGCGTACGAGGCCGACCCGTCGGCGGGGAGGCGGACCCCACGACGGTCGAAGGAAGTATCATCGACGTTCGACAGTCGCTGCTCGAACCGGCGTCCAACGCGTTCCCGGTCGAAGCGGCCCTCGTCCTCGAAACCGAGGACGGCGAGGTGACGGTCGGCGGAAGCGGGTCGTTCGTCGAGGATTTCGAAGCCGAGAACGTGACGCTCGAACTCGCTCAGTAACGGTCGATGTGTCGTTCGAGGAGGCTCCGATTCTTTCGGTTCGCCTTCCATGTCGCGTCGAAAATCGAACCGAGGACGGGCACCGACCCGCCGAAGGTGTCGATCGCGACGTTCGCGAGCATTCGCGCGAGGACGTGACGCGGGACCTCCATTCGATAGGCTTCGAACGCGATGTACAGCGAGATGAGCGCGGACGCGAGGTCACCGCCGACGGGAAGCAAACCGAGAATCGGATCCAATCCGACGCGGAAATTCGTTCCCGGAACGCGAAACGCCTCGTCGAGGAGGTGGCTCACTTTCCGAACCCGCTGCATGGATTTTCGCTTGTGACGGGGGAGTTCTTCAGGGAAGTTGGGGGGGTTCATCGGGATATATCAGGGGCTTTCCCCGGTTATGTGTTCCGGCAGTCGGGTTTACCTAGCCAGTTCATTTAGGGAAATCACCCACGTCAGGGAGAACCATGCGCGAGGTCGAAATCACGTCGATACATCGAATGACGCCACGGGTAAAACAGTTCGAACTCGTCGCGGACGAGACGTTCGAGTACGAACCCGGCCAACACACCCAACTTCACTTCGAACGCGATGGCGACGGAGAAGGAGATCAGAACGATGGAGAAGAGAGCGAAGACGAGGAAGTCGTTCGTCCGTACACGGCGACCGGATTGCCGGGAACGGACAGTATCACGCTGGCGATAAAGCGCTACGACGACGGGACCGCCTCGGTGTACATGCACGAACGCGACCCCGGAGACATCATCGAAATCGAGGAGTTGGACGGCAACCTCTACCTCCGTGACCTCGATACCGACGTCGCTTTCGTCTCCACCGGGACCGGAATTACCCCCATGATGTCGATGGTGAAACAGTACCTTCGGGACGGAAACGGTCGCGCCACCTTCCTCTACGGGGAGAAATCACAGGAGGACGTGATGTATCGCGAGACGTTGGACCAACTCGAAGCCGAACACGACGACCTGCGGGTGGTTTACTCGCTTTCCGACGAGGACTGGAGCGGCCGAACGGGCCACGTCCAAGAACACGTCGAGGACGTCGTTCCCGACCCCGAAGGGACGGATTTCTACTGCTGTGGCGTTCCCGGCATGGTCGTCGAAACGGAGGAGAGGCTGACCGATATCGGTGTCCCCGAAGAGCAGATACACAGCGAAGGATGGGAGGAAGACGAGGTTTCAGAAGAGTGAAATCCAGCGGGGAAGAGTCACGGTAACCACCACGTTCCGAAACATCCAATCGAACTGGATGAGAGACGGGAGACATGGACACTCCGCGCATCACGGTGTGGAACGAATTCCGGCACGAACGCGAGGACAAAGCGAGCGAGGACTGCTATCCCGACGGCATTCACGCGGTGCTCGCCGAAGCCTTCGAGGAGCAGGGTTTCGAAGTCGAAACGGCGACGCTCGACGAACCCGAACACGGCCTGACGGAGGAGGTGCTTGCGGAGACGGACGTGCTTACGTGGTGGGGCCATATGGCACACGACGAAGTGGCTGACGAAGTCGTCGAACGAGTACACCAGCACGTCCTCGACGGGATGGGCCTCCTGGTTCTACATTCGGGGCACTTCTCAAAAATCTTCAAGCGGTTGATGGGGACGAGTTGTGACCTGAAGTGGCGGGAAGACGGCGAGCGAGAGCGGTTGTGGGTCGTCGAACCGAGTCACCCCATCGCGGAGGGGATCGACGAACAGGTCGTCGTTCCGGAAGCGGAGATGTACGGCGAGCGGTTCGACGTTCCAGCGCCCGACGAACTCGTCTTCGTCAGTTGGTTCGAAGGGGGCGAAGTGTTCCGGAGCGGGTGTTGTTACCGTCGAGGGTCGGGAAGGATCTTCTACTTCCGTCCCGGCCACGAGACGTACCCGATTTATCGCCAACAGGAAATCCGACGGATTCTGGGCAACGCCGTCGAGTGGGCTTCGTCCGGAAACGGACCGCGGCCCGATTTTGGAAACGTTCCGGAATCGCCCGAGCAGCAGTAACGCCGTCCACGGGACGAATAACACGGCGTTGGGCTCTTCGAGTATGGAGCCGTGAATAAAACAGAAAGCACGGTCAATATAATTTACCCTACAAGAAGAGGACAAAGTTATATATTGGTCACAAACGAGACCTGTAGTGTAGAATGGAAGGTCGCCCGATACGGGTTCTCCATGTCGAAGACAACAAGTTCTTCGGAACGGTCGCATCGGAAGTCCTCCAACAGGAACTTTCCAATGCGAGCGTTCACACGGAGACCGTCCCAACGGACGCTCTTACCCGTCTCGAACAGGAACGGTTCGATTGCGTCGTTAGTGACTACGAGATGCCGGGAATGGACGGCCTCGAACTTCTCGATGCGGTGCGAAAGACGGCGCCGAAGATGCCCTATATACTCATGACGGGCGGCGGAAGCGAGAGGACCGCGAGTAAAGCGATCTCCGCCGGCGTCACCGACTACCTCAAGAAGGGAACCGGGAAACGGCAGTTCGTCGCCCTCGCAAACCGAATCGAAAACGCCGTTTCCCACCGGCGCGCGGAGGAAACCGTCCAGCGACAGATGGCCATCAACGAACTCATCTGGGGAATAAGCCAATCGCTCCACGAGGCGTCGACGCGGGAGGAAATAGCCGAATCCGTGTGTAAACGTCTCGCCGCATCCGAATCGTATCGGTTCGTCTGGATAGGAAAGACCGAGGACGATGGAACGGTTATTCCCCGTGTTTCCGCGGGAGTCGAGGAGGGCTATCTCGAAGATGTGTTTCGCGATGATCCGGGAGGACGGCAGTACACACCGCTTTTGGGCGCGCTCGAAAGCAAGCGAATACAGGTGATTCAAAACATCGGAAGCGATTCGACGGACCAAAAATGGCAACGAAAGGCGCTCGAACGTGGCTATCGCTCGAGAGCAACGATTCCGCTTCAGTACGAAAACACCTCGTATGGTATGTTGAACCTTTACTCCGGGCACCCACACGCGTTCAACGAGACCGAACGCCACGTTCTCTCGAAGTTCGGAAACAGTATCGCGTACGCCATCAACTCCGTTCGGACGCGACAGGAGTTACTCCGTCGTGAACAACGCCTCCAAGTGTTCAATCGAATCCTCCGTCACAACCTCCGAAACGACCTCAACGTGGTTCTCGGTCACGCGGATAATCTGATGGAGGGGGTTCCGGAAGCAGCACAAAGCGCACGGATAATCAAACGAAAGGCAACCGAACTGATAGACGTAAGTGAAAAAGCACGTGAGGTCGGACGGACGCTCGACAAACCGAGCAGAGCGCGCGCGGCCATCGAAATTACGGGGCTCATACAGCGGACGTGTTCGGACCTGCGGGAAACGTATCCCATGGCGGACCTCTCGGCGGACCTCCCCGAGAGCGTGTGGGTATACGGGGACAAAACGCTCGATACGGTGATCAACGAGATCGTCGAAAACGCCATCAAACACAACGATCGGGGGATGCCGAGAGTGACGCTTTCGGTATCGACCATCGAGGCGAACGAAAGCCGGTGGGTCAAAATCGTCGTTACGGACGATGGGCCGGGAATTCCGGAGGGGGAACGAGAGGTGCTTATCGAAGGAAGGGAAACCGCTCTTCAGCACGGAAGCGGACTCGGGCTATGGTTGACGAACTGGATCGTCGGCAAGTTCGGCGGAGAACTTCGTTTCGGAACCAACCAGCCCCGAGGAAGCATCGTGACGATTCGACTCAAGGAAGCGAATCCCTCGATCGATTAGCTGACGAGAGGGACAGTTTTCCCGGCCGAGGTCCGGTTTTCGGCGGGTCGTCCCCCCGACAATCCCCGTTACGGTCAGTCATGGCCGTTTCAGTCGATGACCGCGTTTCAGTTCGATTGCTTGTCTTTTGTTCACTGTCTAAACCAACCAGCAATAAGTATATAAATGAGAAATAAAATGATAGAAACGAAATGAGTACAGAACTATCAGATACTATGGATCGATTCCGACGGCCGGAGTACACCGGTGAGAACCGCTGCACTCCGTGTACGATAGTGAACGTCAGCATCGCCGTCGTTGCCAGTACGGTACTGACCTTCCTGGCGATACCGCTCGGAGTCGCGTTCTTCGTGTTCAGTCTGGTCGCGATTTATCTCCGTGGATATCTCGTTCCCGGCACACCGAGGTTCACGAAAACATATCTCCCCGACTGGTTGCTTCGCAAGTTCGACAAGCACGAACCGCAGACCGCAGAGCCGAAAGCCACGGATCACGAACCCGAAGCCGTTCTCGCCGCAGCAAACGTCGTTGGACCCTGCGAAGAGATGGACGACCTCTGTCTCAACGAGGAGTTCCGAGCGGTATGGCACGAGAACATGGAGCGTGTCATGGAAGAAGGGGCTGAAAAGCGGGACTTGAGCCGAATTCTCGGCGCGGACGAGTCGGAGTTGGAGTTCGAGGAACACGATTCCGCCTTCATCGCCACAATCGACGGACGTCGGCTTGGACAGTGGGAGTCGCGTCCATCGCTAATCGCGGATCTCGCCGCCGCCCGAGAGTTGAGCGACAGATACCACCAGTGGGACCGGCTATCCATCGACAACCAGAGCCGCATCCTCAGCGGCCTCCGCATCTTCCTCGATACGTGTCCGGAATGTGGCGCGGATATCACGATAGAACAGGAAACGGTCGAATCCTGCTGTCGGTCGATAGAGGTCGTCGCGGCCACCTGTGAAGGGTGTGATGCGCGTATCCTCGAAGTCGAACAAATGGAGTAAGACGAATTACCCGTTCACCGTCCGTGTGACGTTCGAAGGTTGATTTCCATCGAACCCGTATCGAACACCACACCGCCATTTCCGTTGTTTTCGCGCCGCGAAACGTTCATTTTGACCGTTCGATTTCGGGGATGAGTTTCGAGGAATAACGGCAGAGAGCGCACGAAAAGGCAGCCAACCGGTGTTTGTTTTCATTGACTGTATTGTTGACTCCTCTCTTTCCGCTGTCTTCGTATCCGAGTGACGACGAGTGGGTTTCGAACAACGTATAAGTCACCCCGTGATTTCCGTTGTTTCCATCGTTTGGGTGGATTTCGCCACGACCCCACCGTTTCCGTTGTTTTCGTGCAGGTAATTTCGGTGATGGTGCGATGGAGACGCGATCACTGCCGAAACGGATAGTGTCGGAACTCGTCCACTCTCGATGGGGTCTCCGTCGGACGATGCCCGCTCCTCGGTTCACGAATATCGAGTTACCATCGGGGACAGCCGCCCGAGAGGGGAGAACGGGATTCAGTTCACTATTCCGTGGAGATAGTCGGACTCGATATGGAGAAGTCATTGTCGGGAAGACGCTGTCGGGAAATCATTGTGAGAAAGTCGCCATGAGAGAGTCGACCGGGAAATAATATACAGTATTTGACTCAAGCATCATGGCACGAGGTACATCGATAGAGAAGAGTAATTGATCGACAGACACGATGGTTGACGTACGCGGTGCTTGACGTACACGGTTCTACATACCCCACGATTTCCGCTGTTGGACGGACGAGGGTAAACGGCCCGGGTGAACGAAGTTAGATAGACGAAGTTCGGCGGACGGAACCCGAGATGTCCGACTGTGAAAGATATGGGTAAGGGTGGACACCCACCCCATGGTTTCCGCTGTTTTGGTGGGAAAGGGTGGGGGTGGGGTGGGCGGGAGTGAAGGGGCGGGTGGGGACGGGAGTAAAGGGACAGGTGGGGCGGGAATACTTGAAGGTGAACTCGGAGTAGGAAACTCGTGTTCAGGAAACGAGTTACCAGCCGAGGAGAACAGCGGAAATGGAGGGGTTCCGATGTGGGATAAAACGCACTGAAACGGTCTAAATCGGAGATATAGGCGTGGAATTGACGATTTGGTATGAAGACATGATACTCCGGGAAAACCGAAGTTACCCACGCGATTAGCGTCAAGACTGTGACGGAATCGAGAATGGATAGGCGAGTGATTGAATGAACAACCGGACGAAAGTGAGAATCAAAAAACGGAATCAAAACAACTAGATTCTAGTTTAACCACTTTACTGACTAAGTATTAGTACACATTACGGGTATTGTTGGATAAGCTCTGCCATAAAGCTATCGGTCGCCTAGATGCCTTTTCACCCCCCACCACCATCCTTCCCTAAAGACTCCGGAAATAGTGGGGTGGGTGTGTGTTTATAAAGGGCGTCAATCTCTCTGTAGTCTCCGTTCCGAGAACCGACCGTATTCAACGCCTACTACGACTCTCAACCGTCTTTACCCCACGGTCACTTCTCGCCGCTCCCTCCACAACCCCACTATTTCCGCTGTTTATCGAGCGATCGTTTCGGTTTGTCTGTCTCTCGGACGGTCGTCTCCGTTTCGAATTCGTTACCCTCATCGGCTTCCCATCGACTTCCCATCGATTTCTCGTCACCTCTTCGCAATCTCTCCGTCACTCTCGTCACTCCCGTCACTCTCGTCACCTTCCGCTACTTTCCAGTAACTCTCCGTCACTCTCGTCACCTTCCGCTACTTTCCAGTAACTCTCCGTCACTCTCGTCACCTTCCGCTACTTTCCAGTAACTCTCCGTCACCCTCCGTCACCCTCCGTCACCCTCCGTCACTTTCCATCGACTTTACGCCAGGTTCACGTCCACTTCTCACCGCTTTCCGTCGCCTCCTTTTCGCCTGAACATCGGAAACGGTGCACCGTCACAAACTCCGATACTACTTAAAACGTTCGGAACAAAAGAAACAACGGACGGTCCAGTTTTATATGCTCGACTGTGAATACGTTGTATAATGACCTCGTTCAGTTTCGACCGGGATAATTCCCTTTACAAGAACCGCGACGCTCTCTTGGAGGAGTATACGCCGAACAATTTGGTCGGTCGGGACGACGAACTCGAGGAGTACCACGCTGCACTCCAACCGATCATCAACGGTGAAGCACCATCGAACATCTTTCTGTACGGGAAAAGCGGAGTCGGAAAAACCGCCGCGACCCGATTTCTCCTGAACCAACTCCAAGAGGACGCCGCCCGGTACGACGATATCTCCCTTTCCGTCGTCGAGATCAACTGCGACGGCCTGAACTCGAGCTATCAGGTCGCGGTTCGCCTCGTCAACACGCTCCGTGACCCCGCGGATCAGATCAGCAACACGGGCTACCCGCAAGCGCAAGTGTACAGCTTTCTCTGGGACGAACTCGACCACCTCAACGGCACCATCATCATCGTTCTGGACGAGGTGGACCACATCAACGACAACTCCATCCTCTACCAAATCCCTCGCGCGCGAAGCAACGGCTACCTCGAACACGCCAAAATCGGCCTCATCGGCATCAGTAACGACCTCTCGTTTCGTGATTCCCTCTCGGCGAAAGTGCGTTCCTCGCTCTGTGAAAAGGAGGTCTCGTTCCCGCCGTACGACGCGACGGAACTCCAGAAGGTGCTTGCTCAGCGTGAACAGGTCGCGTTTCACGAGAACGCCCTCGCGGAGGACGTCGTCCCGCTCTGTGCGGCGTACGGCGCACAGGACGCTGGTGACGCACGACAAGCGTTGGACCTGCTTCTCGAAGCAGGGGACCTCGCGCGTAAGGACGCCGAAGGCCAGGTCGTCGACCATCACGTCCAAGAGGCGCGCCGGAAACTCGAACGCGACCGAATCATGGAGGGCGTCGCGGACCTCACCCAGCACGCACGTCTCATCCTCTACGCGCTCACCTCGCTGGAAGCGGAGGACAATTCGCCCGCCCGCTCGCGGGACATTCGACCACGGTACGAACAGCTGTGCAATCACATCGGCACCGAGGCGCTCACGAGCCGGCGAATGCGCGACCATCTCGCCGACCTCGCGATGCTCGGCGTCATCTCCTCGACCGAGAAAAACGAGGGGATGTCCGGCGGGAAGTACCGCGAACACGCGCTCAAGCAGGACCTCCACCTCGTGGTGAGCGCCCTCGAAGAGACCATCGAACTCGCCGGTGTTCACGAAAGCATCCGCCCGTACTACCAGTCACTCCTCGACGAACGAACGGACGGGTAACGGACGACGGAGAGGACGGATATCGGGAAATCAGACGGTCGGGAAATCAGACGGCCGGGAAACCGTACACCCGAGTGGTTGATGGTCCTTCGGTATCAACGTCTCTAACCCCACTATTTCCGTTGTTACACTCTCATTTCAACGGTCGAATTAACGCCACAATTTCCGTTGTTTTCCCGATAGGGCGGCTTCATCCCCGTCTTCCCCTGGTCACACCTCTATTTCCGCTGTTTTTCGATTTTCGTCCGGCTTCTACGCCTTTCCGCGCTGGCTCTCGTGAGTTACTCCACGCAGATTATATCGGTTCACCCGACACCGATCCCCACGATTCACTCCACTCCGACTCCCTCGATTCACTCCACTCCGATACTGATTCCTCCGCGTCCGGGTGTTTTCGGACGTTCACCCAGTACGACGGTTTCCGTCAACCGTCGCCCGTCTCTGATGAGTTCGACTTCGATCCGCTCTCCCGGCCGCGTCTCGATGAGGAGGTGTCGCATCAACTCCTCGTGTGAGCGCACTGCAGTTCCGTCCAGACCGACGATAACGTCACCGCCGACGGGAACGTCGCGCCCGCGAAGCGTTCGAACCGATTCACATCCCACGAGCGCACCGCTCGCCGGGCCGAGGCGGACGTCCACGACGAGAACGCCGCGAGTTTCGGCCAACTCGTTCGCCTCGGCGACGAGCGGCGAGACGTCCACCGTCGATATCTTGAGGAACGGATGACGGTAGTAGCCGGTTTCTATCAGGTGTGGCACGACCCGCGAGACGATGGCTCCCGAGATGGCGAATCCGATACCATCACCCTGTCGAGCCCGGTTGACGCCGACGACTTCCCCGTCCAGGGTCACGAGCGGACCGCCGCTGTTGCCGGGGTTGATGGCGGCGTCCGTCTGGACCGTATCGGGGATGGCGAAGCCGTTTCCGGTGGGAAGCGAGCGGTTCGTTCCGCTGACGATTCCCCTCGTTATCGTCCCGTCGAGTCCCATCGGATTCCCGAGCGCGACGACCCGTTGGCCCGGTTCGGGCGCGTCCTCCGCGACGGGAAGCGGCGTGGCGTACGCCGGAAGGTCGGCCACTTCCACGACGGCGAGATCCGTTCCCTCGTCGCGTCCGACGACGCGTCCGGTTCTCCAATCGCCATCGCTGAATCGTAGTTCCACCTCCTCGGCCGTACCGACGACGTGTCCGTTCGTCACGACGTATCCGTTTTCCACCCGTGCTGGGCTTATCGCCTCACCCTCACTCGTCGCCCCGGTTCCGCTCCTCGTCTCGCCTCCACTCATCGTCTCGCCTTCGTTCACCGCTTCGTTTCCGTCGTGGCCGTATATGAACCCGGACCCCGCACCGACCCTCGTCGGCCCGTTCGCGTCGCGTGGCGTGACGTACACCGACACGACTGACGGAATCGTTTCGCTGTACAACTGCTCGTATGTCAACTGTTCTCCCGTTGACTGTTCGTTCGTTTCGTGCTCGTTCATGCATTGCTTCGACCATCGGACTTCCCCGACTATCGGCTTCGCGGTCGGTGAACCGAGTTCCAATCCCGAACAACACGAACCACGAATCGTGGAGGGCGACGGACCGATGGCCGAATTCACGTTAGGTTAGTGCTGAACACGGTTAAGTGTGTCACTCTTTGTCAATCGGTGCGCACCGTTGACGACTTCGAATCGATACCTTTCACGACCCGTCCACGAGCACGCCGAGGTGGTCGTGAATCGCATCGATTGCCGGGTCGAGCAGTTTCGGTTGAACGTTCTCGTACTCGACGCCGGGGTCCCACTCCTCCGCGGTCAACAAATCGCCGATGTCGAACACGGCGGCCGCGTCCACGCCGCGGTACTCCGCGACGGCGAACAGGGCCGCCGCTTCCATCTCCACGCTGACGACGCCGTTCGACGCGTACTGTTCGATCTCGTCCACCGTTTCGCGGTAGAACGCGCTGGTCGTCCACGTCGTTCCACGATGTGCCGTCACCTCGCTGTCGTCGAACCGTGCTTCGAGGCGGTCGGTGAGTTCCGGCGAGGGTTCCGCATTCGCTTCCGGCGGGAGGTAGTGATACGAGACGCCTTCGTCCCGAATCGCTCGGTCCGCGATGACCGCGTCGGTCGGTTCTATCGAGCGCTGGAGCGTCCCACACCCGCCGACGATGCAGAGGACTTCGGCACCCGCCGCGATGAGGTTCTCGGCGACGGTACCCGTCGCTGGCGCACCGATACTGAATCCGCCCACCACACCGACATGCTCGTCGACGGGATGAACCTCGAAATCCCTCACGAGCGGTATCGGATTGTCCGCTCGCTCCGCGAGCGCGTCGAAGTGGTCACGCCGTTTACCGGCCTCCTCGTCGGCGTTCTCGAAAATCCCGTCGTCTATCCCGGAAACCCGCTGTGCCATCTCGCGGAGGTCGACCCGACCGTTCGTCGCTCCATCGAGTTGTCGGCGTAGGCCGTTCGAACCTCGCATGAACGGAACCATATCGCCATATTCAGTTTATACACGCAAAACGGTCGAAAATTGTTCCCTCAGTTCGTCGCTACCAGAATGAACGTTTCCGGGCGCTCATTCCCGAACTCCACTTCGAATCCCGCCGCAGTGAGTAATTCGCGTGCCTTTGCCGCGTCGTATCGCTCGTCGACAGGCGGTCCGTCTTGGTCACGACCGTTCGCGCTCCAATCGGCGACGACCAATCGGCCTCCCGGTCGAAGCACGCGTGCCACCTCCGCGAGCGCATTCGCTCCCGCGAACTCGTGGAACGTCATCGTCGAAAACGCGGCATCGAGTTCGTCGTCCTCGAACGGCAGGTCGTCTATCGTCGCCGTAACGAGCGCGACGTTCTCCGGGACGCCCTTCTCCCGATAGTGGTCGTGCATCTCCTCCTGCATGTCGACCGCGTACACGGAAACGCCCATTTCGTCGCCGAACGAGGCCACATCGTCGGTGTAAAATCCCGTCCCGCTCCCGAGGTCAGCGACGGTTTCGCCGTCGGCCAGGTCCAGTTCCGCTACCAATTCGTCGCGGGAGACGTACCGATACCGTCCCGAATCTTCGAGCTTTTCCGCCTTCTCGGGGTCGAACGTGTGAAAACCCATCTCGTACTCCTATCGTCAGCGCCAGAATAAAGAACTCCGTTTAGGCGAACCGTTCGACGAGGTTCGTCAGCGTCGCCTCGTCCTGCATCCCGACCAACCGCTTTACGGGTTCACCGTCGACGTACAACTGCAACGTCGGTACGCCGCGCACGCCATGTCGCTGTGCGAGCGGTTGGTGTTGGTCGATGTTCACCTTAGCGACCACGGCGTCGGTTTGTGCCGCTACGGTTTCGAGCACCGGTTCGAGCATCTTGCACGGTCCGCACCAATCCGCGTAGAAATCGACCAGCACGATTCCGCCCACCTCCGTCAGCTCCCGGAAATGCGGTTCGCTCTCGACGTGAACCGGCTGTTCGGCGGTCGTTCCGCCCGTCTCCGATTCGCCGTTCACCAACGCTTCGCGCTTCCGTTCCCGTATTTCGCTGAGTTCGTCCGTCATTCACCCCAGCGTAGGGACCGCTCCGATTTAATGGTTTTGTAGTATTTGTACAATTCAGATGTCACAGATACCCCGTTTCGTACCCATACCTCTCCGGAAACCATCCGGAGCTGTTTGATGGAAATATGTCTATCAATGTATTCACAAATCTCCCTGGAAATCTTTCCAGCTGTATATTCATAATTCTCTCCGGTAAACTATCGAGATATCCGCAAGCAAGAAGCGACTTTTACCGGCGACCGTAGCCCCACTCTTCCATCACGCGGCGGACGTCGTCCGCGTTCTCCAACCCCGCTCGGATGAGTGCTTCGCGCACGTCAAGCGCCATCACCTTGTCGCCATCGAAGGTCTGACCCAGTTCGCGTTCCAGTTCGTCGATTTCCGTCGCCGTTTGGTCTTGCACGTACACCGGAACGGCGTCCCGGTCGGCTTTCACGGTCCGGCGCGCGAAGATGAACGGGAGCGGGTCGGAACTCGTACTCGTCTCGGGTTCCGATTCGGTCGGCGTCGATTCGCTGCTCCTCGACTCGGTCGCGACGGCCTCGGCGCTCGAAGCCGTATCCGCGGGTGATTCGGCGTATGTGCCGACATCATCGCTGTAATCGTCGTCCGTCGCGCCATACCTGTCGTCCTTGGTCATGCCTCGACCTCCACCGCGTCGACCGTCCCCTGCTGGACGATTCGCGCCAGTTGCTCGAAGTTCGCGAGCAGGTCCTCCTCGTACTCGCGAAGGTCGCGCGTATCCCCGCTCTCCGCGAACTCGAACAGGTTCATCTGGTTTTTCCACGCTTCCTTCAGCACGTCACGTTTTCGAACGCCGAAGGGCGTCACCGGTTTCCCGTCCGTTTCAAGTTCCTCGCGCGTGTCGCGGTAGATGTTCGAGTCGCCGACCTCGTTCGGCACGACGGCGAGGATTCCCAGTTTGAAGCTGTCGTCGAACTTCTTGAACCCGCGCTCCATGCTGTCGAGGGTGTCTTCCAACCCTTCGATGGAGATGCTTCCCTTTCGAGTGAGTTCGATGGGAATGAGGACGTTTCGCGCCGCGACGAGCGCGTTGTCCACGAGCACGTTCAGCGTCGCCGGCGGATCGATGATGAAGTAATCGTACTCCGATGCGACGGATTTGAGCGCGGACCTGAGTTGGAACTCCCGAAGCGAAGTGTTCCGTGCGGCCATCTCGCTCTCGATGTTCGCGAGCCCTTCGTGAGACGGCACGAGGTCGAAATCCTCCGTTTCGACGATGAGCGACCGGATATCCTTTTCGTCGTCCAGCAGAACGTGCCCGAGGTGGTCGCGGTCGCCGGTTTTCAACTCCTGGTAGCCGACGTGGTCGGTCAGACTTCCCAGTTGGGGGTCCAAGTCGATAACGAGAACCCGCTCGTCCTGTCGGCCCAGCGCGGCGGAAACGTTCGTCGCCATGGTCGTCTTGCCGACCCCGCCGGACTCGCTCCACAGTGTGATGGCCCGTTTCATACAATCGGTCGATATACGCTGGCTCCTCATAAATTCTCGTCAGACAACTGGGCGAAACTATGCGGATAGCTATACAGATAGCTAACTCTCTGGATATATTTCCAGATATCTAATCGGTTTTCTACGAAGAAACCTGCATGGCGGCAGCGGAGCTATGTGGTTTCACACCCGGGTTTTCGCAAAACGCGGCGCTCGGTCTCGTTCTGATTGGGTTTCTGTGTATGTCTCTCTATAGCTATCTGTCTATATATCTCTCCGGGAATCTGTCTGTACATCTCCACCTCCTTCCGATACGCTCGTCGGAAATCTATTCGGATATCTGGATGGCTCTCTGGCAAGATTTCTACAAATATGTCTAACGGGGCTCCCTCGATGGTCGTTACAGTTCGACTTCCCGTCCGGCTTTCGTCTCCTCCGCTCGTTCGAACACGAACTCGCTCGCGGCGGCGTCGAGTACGGCCGACCCGACGCTTTCGACGACGACGATTTCCGAGTCGGAGTCCCGGCCGGCCGCTCCGTCCAACACGTCGCCCAGCGGAACGAAGTCGTCTGCTTCGAGGTCGGTCGCCCGTACGTCCCCGGTTTCGGCGACTTCTCCCGGTACGTCGGCGACCGTTTTATCCGCGCGGGAGAACGTCTCCCGGTCGAGTTCGCGCATCTCCTCGTTGTAGGCACCGACCGCGATGACCAGCGTTCCGGGGCGGAGTGCCTCGCCGGAAAAGACGGGAGTAGTCGCGGTCGTCGCGGTGACGACGACCGTCGCATCCGCCACCGCGTCATCCGCCGATTCGACCGGTGTGGTCGGCACGCCGAATTCCGATTCGAGTTCGTCTGCACATTCGCGCTTGGAATCGCTGGGGGAATAGACCCGAATCGATTCGACGTCCGTCGCGGTCACGATACAGCGGGCTTGCCAGCGGGCTTGCGTCCCCGCTCCGATGACGGCGAGTTTCACCGGGGACGACGAGGCGAGTTCGGCGGCCGCAACTCCACCGATACAGCCCGTTCGAGCGTTCGTGATTCTCGTTCCGGCGAGGAGGGCGGCGGGGAGTCCCGTCTCGGCGTCGGTCAGCGCGATTTGGGCATTGACCGTCGGAAGCCCGCGGTCTTCGTTTCCTCCGTGGACCCCGACTAATTTCGTGGCGTAGTGGGGTTCGCCGTGGATGTAGGCGGGCATGACGAGGCCGGTTCCGAGCGGCGCGTCGCCGTCGATCCCCGCACCGACCGGAAAGTGGGGGCGGTCGGGTCGTTCGACGTCACCGCGTTCCTGTTTGACGAACGCGTCGCGGACGACGGGAAGCAGGGCGTCGATTTCGAGGAGCGAGTCCACGTCATCGTCAGAGAGTATTCGGACCATGGTGGGCATTGGCCGCGAACATGCTTATTTCCCGACGATGGAACCATTATCCTAGAGTCCGTTTTGGTAGCCATGCGAGTCGTCGTGATCGGTGGCGGAATCGTCGGCTGTTCGAGCGCGTACTATCTCGCGAAACGCGGGGCCGAAGTGGTCGTCTGTGAACGTTCGAACGTCGGTGCCGGAAGCACCGAACGCTCCGCTGGCGGCATTCGAGCTCAGTTTTCGACCCCCGTCAACGTCGCGCTCTCGCGGGCCAGCATGCGCGTGTGGAACCGGTTCGAGGAGGAGTTCGACGCCGACATCTCCCACAGACGCTCGGGGTATCTCTTCCTCGCCAGGGACGAGGCGTCGGCGGACGAACTCGCGGAGACGGTCGCGATGCAGAACGAGCGCGGCGTTCAAAGCGAGTTGCTCACCCCCGAGGAAGCGCGCGAGGTTTGCCCCGGCCTCCGCGCCGACCTGTTCCGCGCCGCGACGTACTCCCCGAACGACGGGTTCGCGGACCCACATCTGGCGCTCCAGGCGTTCGCCACCCGCGCCCGTGAAGTCGGTGCCGACATCCGAACCGGCGTCGAAGTGACGGGCGTCCCCGGCGATTCGACCGGAATCGAGGGCGTCGAGACGACCGACGGACCCCTCGATGCTGATTTCGTCGTCAACGCCGCCGGACCGTGGGCGAGCAGGGTCGCCGCCATGGCGGACCTCGACCTCCCGATTTCGCCCGAACGTCGCCAAATGGCGGTCATCGCCCCGGAAACGCCCGTCGCCGAGTCGGTTCCGCTGACCATCGACCTCGATACGGGGTCGTACTTCCGCCCGGAACGCGAGGGTGCCGCGCTCGTCGGCGGGCATTTCGGCGGCGACACGACGGCCGACCCGAACGCCTACGACCGGACGACGGACCTCGACTGGACCGTCGGGGCCGTAGAGAAGGCGGCGGAGTGGACGACCTACTTCGGCCCCGAGTCCGAGATTCGTCGCGGTTGGGCGGGTCTGTACGCCGTCACGCCGGACCACCATCCCATCATCGAGGAGACGATTCCGGGATTCGTGAACGCCGTCGGATTTTCGGGGCACGGCTTTCAGCACGCGCCGGCGACCGGCCAACTCGTCACGGAACTCGTCTTCGACGGCGAGGCGTCGCTCGTGGACATCTCCATGCTCGATTCGGATAGATTCGCGGAGGGACGTACCGTCGACGAACGGAACGTCGCGTAAAGGACGGTCTGTCGTCGCGTGAAAACCGAACCCTCCGTCGCGTCCCGGCAACCGTCCGATTTGCTGGCGCACATACAATTATTATCATCCCGCGGCAGGAAGTATGCGTGACAGACACGTTTCAGCCGGACGATTTCTACGACCTGACGCTGGTGAGCGACCTCGCGCTCTCGCCCGACGGCACTCGAATCGCCTTCGTCGCCGACGAGTTCGACCGGATGAAGGACGACCGACGAACGTCCCTGTTCGTCGTCCCGGCGGACGGGAGCGACGACCCGTATCGGCTCTCGCGGGCGTCCAACGCCGGGTCGCCGAAGTGGTCCCCGGACGGCGCGAAACTCGGATTCCTCGCCGCCCGCGAGGAGGACGTCGCGCTCTCGGTGACGACGGACGACGGGAACGAGGACGAGGACGGTGAGGACGATGAGAACGAAGCAAACGGCGCGGACGATGAACCCAAACCTCAGCTATGGCTGTTCGACATGGTTCGCGGCGGCGACGCTCGGCAACTCACGGATCGGGAGGAGGGCGTCCGCGAGTTCGATTGGGCACCCGACGCTGACCGACTCGTCATCTCCTCGCGCGACCCGACCGAGGAGGAACGCGACTACCTCGCGGACCTCCGGGACGGCGGCCCCGTCGAAACCGAACGACTGCAACACCGGTTCGACGGGAAGGGACTGCTGGACGACGTGACGACCTACCTGTTCGTCGTCGACGCCGAAACGCGCGAAACGCGCCGCCTCGACGACGCCTACGGCGGCGGGGCGTACGAACCCTTGCTGGGTCTGCAACCCGCGTGGGGGCCGGAGCGAATCGCGTTCCTTTCGAACCGCACGGACCGCCCCGACGATTCCGAGGCGATGGACGTGTACACCGTCTCACCCGACGGGAATGACCTGCGGAAAGTCACCGACTCGGACCTCGCTGCCGGTGTTCTCCGCTGGTCGCCGGACGGGTCCCGTCTCGCGTTTACCGGAAACCACCCGACGAACACGCACGTCCCGACCCAGTTGTACGTCGCCGAGGACGGCGACTACCGGTCCGTCTCGGAATCGCTCGACCGGACCGTCGCACGCTCCGGACGGTTCCGGTGGGAAGACGACGGGACGCTCCTCGTCGCCGTCGGGGACGAGGGAAGCACGCGCCTCGTTCGCTGTTCGGCGGCCGAGGACTCGCCGACGTTCACGTTCGATTCGCAAGGCGAGTACCGAACCGTCGAAACGTTCGATTGCGCGGGAGGGACAGTTGCACTGCTCCTCACGGACCCCGAAACCGTCGGGGATTTGTACAGCCTCCCCGTTGCCGACCTCGATTCCGGCGACGCCGTTCGAGTGACCGCGTGTAACGAATCCTTCGAGCAAACGCACGCCATGCCCGACTGTCGGCGCGTCGTGTATCCGAACGAATCCGGCGACGACATCGAGGGCATCGTCTACTATCCTCCGGATTTCGACCCCGAAGACCCCGATCCGAGGCCGCTAATCGTCAGCATCCACGGCGGTCCCGTCGCCTACGACGCGCCCGAGTTCTCGTTTGAGTACGCCTTTTGGGCCGATCGAGGATACGTCGTCCTCCGCCCAAACTACCGGGGAAGCAGTTCATACGGTCGGGCGTTCAGCGAAGCCATCCGTGGCGACTGGGGTCCCCGCGAATCCGAGGACGTGCTCGCGGGCGTCGAGCATCTCGTCGATCGGGGGTGGGCCGATTCGGACCGCACCTTCGTCACCGGCCTCTCCTACGGCGGCATCACGACGGGCTATCTCGTGACGCGGACGAACCGCTTCACCGCGGCCGCCGCCGAACACGGCATCTACGACCTCCGGTCGGCGTACGGAACCGACGACGCTCACATCTGGTGGGAAAACGACTTCGGCCTGCCGTGGGAGAACCCGGAAGCCTACGATTCCTCCTCCAGCATCACGGACGTCGGCAACATCGAAACGCCCCTGTTGGTCACGGCTGGCGGCGAGGACTGGCGCTGTCCACCGTCGCAGTCCGAACAGCTATACATCTCCGTCAAAAAGCAGGGCGTCCCCGCGAAACTCGTGGTTTACCCCGACGAGCATCACAACATTGGCGACCCGGACAGGGCTGTACACCGCATCGAACAGCTAACGGAATGGTTCACAACTCACGACCCCGAACGGCCGTAATGGGACGTTAGCGGTTGAACGATTCCCGTTTCCGATTAAACGGTCGCTCGCTTTATTCACTCGCTCGACTTACCCCTCTCCGGGGAAACACTGATGAGTGAAACAGAAGCGAGAGAAGGAGCGTCTCGAAGTACCGACACTGACGAATCGGGACTGAAATGGCTGAGCGGTTTCGTATCGCTCGTGGGGGCGTGGATATTCATTTCCGCGTTCGTCTACCCATCGATGTCAACGACGAGTTACTGGAACAACCTCATCATCGGGGCGGCGATATTCCTCATCGCGGGGTACAACTACTACCGCATGTCTCGGGGGATGTTGACGAGCGTGGGTAGTTCGTCGTTCGTCGCACTGTTGGGCCTTTGGATGATACTCGTGCCGTTCATCATGACCGCGTCGACGGCGTTCTGGAGCGACATCATCTCCGGCATCGTCGTGGCCATCATTGCCGGGTACAACGCCTACGCGGGCCGTGAGGAGAGAGCGGGCGCGCCCGCCGGAACGGCTTAAAGTCGTTCCAGTTTGTCCAATCGGAACGATGCGAGATGGTATCGAGTGACGAGGACCGCGAATCCGACCATCACGACGGCGAACATCGCATGGAACGAGAGTGCGGTCTGGTGTGAGTAGCCGTTCCACAACTGGGCGAGGCCCAGCAACACTGGTCCGAAACTGAACAGTCCGGTCTGTACCGGCAGCTCGGAGAACAGTTCACGGAACGTAACGGGTGCTTTGTCGGTCATCAATCGGTTCTTGACCCCATTCGTGGCCCGGGCATCAATACCGTTTCGAAATCGTTTCCTACTCCGTTTCGTCTTCGTCCACCGGCCCGTACACGACTATTTCTCCGTCCGCATTGATGAGTATCTCACATCCACGGGCGAGAAACGTGATCTTACCGTTCGTCCGTAGCGTCCCGTCGTGTTTCTGTCCGAAAATCGCATCCAACGCGTCGGGGTCGACGCTATCGTAGAGCCACGTCTGTTTTTCCGCCCCCTGTCCGACTATCTCCTCCACTCCTCTGATGACTCGTGTGCTCGGGTCGTCGTTCTCTCCCGCGACTCGATACGCTTTCCGTCCGTCTCGGTCGAGGTCCGTCGCCCGTTCGGTAAATCGATTCTCTTTCATGATATGCCGATTCGAGTGTTCAGTTAGGGTGTTAAACTGATTACAGCAATAAAAGAATCTCGATTGTATCTGAAACTAATACCTCTCCGTGATATGTCCGAAAAAAGATTTAAAATGGCTCGAATGTGCGTCGCGACGGGTGACTCCTTCCGTCGTCCCGGTTCCTCATCCCCGCTCGGTTCTCACCTTTTCCGCTCTACGACTGTCCACCCCGCCACCAGCCCAACAGCAGGAGCGCGACCAACGCCACTGGAACCGTGAACCCGGGCAAACTGGTGTTCCCGGACGACGAACCAGTTTCACCTGAAGCCGCATTCGTCGTCGTGGATTTCTCCCCCGTCGTCTCCTCCGTTGTGCTCTGGTTCGTCGTTTCCGTCATCGACCCCGGACCGAGTTCCAGCACCCATCCGTCCATGCCTCGGGCGCCGAACCCGCCGGTTTGTCCCGCGAGGAGGTAACCTCCGTCGTGAGCCTGTATCGCGGGCCATGGTTTATCCCAGCCCGTACTTCCGTACGCCTTTTCCCACTGAAGGTTCCCGTCAGCGCCCGTTTTCACCACGTACCCGTCCGCACTCCCGATTCCACCGGTCAGCGTTCCGCCCGTGAACAGGTACCCGCCGTCCTCCGTCGACATCGCCGAGTCGAGCCAATCGACTTCCCCGCCGCCGAACCGCTTCTCCCAGTCCAGTGCCCCGCTTGAATCGTACCGGAACACCCAGCCGTCGCGCGATTTTCCGCTTTCGGACTCGCCGGCCACGACGATTCCACTTTCGTCACCCGTCGCCGCCCAGACGGCTTCCCGGTCCGCCCCGCCGAGGGTACGTTGCCACTGTCGCTCGCCGTTGTTTCCGGCCTCGAGAACCCACGCGTCTTGGCCTCCGCTATCGACCTCCCCGGCGACGAGGTATCCGTCAGCCGTCGGAACGACTGCCTTGAAGCGTCCCGTACTCCCGTTCGGAGCCGCGTACGTCCGTTCCCACGCCTTCGACCCCGACGCACCTTGCTTCAGTAGCCACCCGCCGACGCCGCTGTCCCCTTGGGTCCAACCGGCGAGTACGTATCCGTCTCCGTCCTGCTCGACGCCGTAAAACGCGCCCGTTCCCGGCGTCCGCTCGTTCTGCGTTCGTCCGCCCGCATCGAGTTCCAGCACCCATCCCGTCGGGCTTCCGCCGCGGTCGGTTCGACCGGCGACGACGATCTGGCCGTCCATCACGGTGACGGAGTACAACCGGTCCGTTCCCGGTCCGGAGAGCGTTCGCTCCCACTGCTTGTTTCCATCGCCGTCGATTTTCATCACCCAGCCGTCGATGCCGGTGCTCTCGCTCTCTTTCTCTCCCACGAGTACGTAACCGCCGTCGTCCGTCCGTGCGACATCGTTGAAGATGTCGTCGCCGGACCCGCCGTACGTTTCGTTCCAGCGCTCTTCAGGTTTCGAGTTCGACTGCGGTTCGGCCGCCACTACCGCCATCGCTCCGACTGCGGAGGCGACGAACAGGGCGAATACGAGGGTCGTCGGGCGTCCCATGTGCCCTTCGTCGGGAGATGACCAATTTGTTATAGCTCCCCTGCACTCGAATCAGGCGGTAACTGTCCCTCGGTTGGCACCGCCTGTCCCGCCCGAACCCGAAGGGCTTCGTCGGTGGACGGTTTCCTGAACGGCATGGTTCGAACCGCGATATATTTTGCCCTCGTCGGTATGCTCGCGTGAGATGTCTGGGCACTGTTTGCCGATTTCGCCACCCGAACGCTCGCGCCCGAAGTGGATGGCGATATCCTACACCGTGGGCGTCGGCCTCGCGATCGCATACATAGCCACACCCGATCCCCTCTCGATCTCGGGGTCGGGAGTCACGTTCGCCATCGCTGGCGGCCTGTTCTCCGGCATCGGTTCCACCAGTACTACGTAGCGCTTACGCGGGAATACCGCGATCTCGACGATCGTCACCGCGCTCTATTTCGTCGTCGCGGCCGTTCTCGGCGCGGTAGTCCTCGGCGAGTCGGTCGATATACGGGACGTAGCGGGTATCGGTTTGGCCGCCGGTGCCGTCGTCCTTTTAGCGACGTGAGCTGGGAATATACCAAATCTCGCTATACTAAGACGACTACGAATTCGTCACGAGGGGAAAGGTATCGATCTATTCAGAAGGACGGTCCTTGACATATGTATCTCGGAATTCCTGAATGAGTTGGCCAGTCTCAGCGTACCACTGGTTGAGCATTCGTTGGAGCTCATTCGCTATCTCGTCAGGGTCAGAGACCCTATACACGTGGTGATAGCCTCCCTTCGGACAACTTTCCTGTTCTTGCACGACAACTCCTGCCTCTTCGAGTCGTTTGACTGAACGGTACGCAGTCGTCCGCTCTTTACCGATGAACTTCGCAACGTAATCCACGGTAAGCGGCTCAGAAGACTCTGCTAACAATCTAAATACGGCTCTGTCTAGCTCACTCAGTCCGAACATACAGTCAAGAAGACCTTCACACTCCCGTTCATCCCCAAGTTGCTTTTGTACAGCTTCTGGCATTGTTATCGACCCTTAGTGCTGTCGCCACATAAGGTTTGCACTCTTATGCAATCAAACGCGAGTTCGGAATCGACATGAAGAAATTGAGCGGAGAGAGTAGAAACGTGATAATGGAGAATACGGGCCATAGGGGCCATAGAATATCAATATCCAATAATTAATCGGTTCCGCTCTCGGCAGCGATGAACTTATCACACCTCGCCTCATTGCAGATAGTATGCAAACAACTGATGACTGTGAGTTGGAATACGACGTTCTCATCATCGGGGGCGGGCCTGCTGGTTTGAGTGCAGCCCTCCAGTTAGGGCGCTCGCTCCGCAGTGTCTTGGTCTGTGATAACGGCGAACCGCGCAATGGTCCAGCAGCTGAAGCCCACGGATACCTGACGAGAGACGGTATCCCGCCGGAGGAGCTGCGTCGGCTCGGTCAGGAGGAAGTCGTGAAATACGGCGGCGAGTTTCGGGACACGAAAGTAACGGATGTCAGCAGGGACAACAACAGCTTCACCAGTACCCTGGATTCCGGCGAGACCGTCATAAGCCGGAAAGTCGTACTAGCGACTGGTGTCAGTGACAACCTTCCAGATACCGACGGCTTCGAGGAATTCTGGGGGAGTGGCGTGCACCACTGTCCCTACTGCCACGGCTACGAAGTTCGTGGTGAACCCCTCGGCGTGATGGTCACGGACGAACACATGGTCCACTACGCGAAGCTCATCTACAACCTGAGTGACGACCTCGTCGTGTTCACTGATGGGTATGACGTCTTCGACGAAGAATCGCAGTCACTGTTCGTCAAGCACGGAATCGAAATCGAGGACGAACCGATTACCGCACTCAACGGATCGAATGGTGCTCTCGAAAGCATTTCCCTCGCGGATGGCCGCGAGGTCGCTCGCCACGCTCTGTTCTACCCGCCGCCGATGGAGCAACACAGCGAGATCCCAGAACAGCTCGGTCTCGAAGTGGATGAGGCTGGGCTCGTCGATGCAACGCGCTCCCAGCGTGGAATCGGGTTGACATCGGTCGAGGGCCTGTTCGTTGCTGGCGACGCCTCTAGCGGAGGCCCTCCCTCCATAGCATCGGCCGCCGCGGATGGGTACGCAGTCGGGGCAACCGTGAATGGGGAACTCTCCATGGAAGACTTCGGAGGGGGGTGGTAACTATGGAAATGTCCTTAGAGGAGCTCGCCGATCGCTTTTCGGAGGTCGCGGATCAGTATGACGACATACACGACAGCGACGAGAAGCCGATCTACAACGCGTGCGCCTCGCTCGTCGTCGAGCACGCCAACCCTGGTCCCGACGACGTCGTTCTCGACCTCGGAACGGGGACGGGCCTGATCGCGTTCGCGTTGGCCGAGGACGCCGGCCACGTCGTCGGTCGCGACATCAGCGACGGGATGATAGAGCAGGCGCGGTCGAAAGCCGCCGACAACGGTTTCGAGAACGTGGAGTTCGGCTACGGCGAGTTCCGCGACCCGCACTACGACGGCGACGTCGACACCGGGTCGTCGGAGACGCCCCAAGCCGACGCTCGTGGTGCTCGCGTCGACATCGTCGTCTCAAACTTTGCCCTGCACCACCTCCCCGACGAGAAAAAACGCGAGGCTATCGAGGTCATCGCCGATCTCGGCGCACGTCGGTTCATTCTCGGGGACGCGATGTTCTTCGGCTCACCCGACCCTGAAGAACCGCTATTCGACCACGGGGTCGACGGGGCAACCGTCGGGATGCTCGTGGACGTGCTCACTGATGTCGGATTCGTGGTCACGGCAGTCGAGCGCGTCCACGACCAAGTGGGCGTCTTGGTCGCCGAACGAAGTGATGAAGAGTCGGCTTACGGACCTCAAGAGGACCAATAACTCCGATGTGTCGAATGTTCGCGTTGCGGAGCACCGCTAGCTGTCCGGTACAGGAATCGTTGACGGATGCCGACCGGTCGCTTCGACGGCTGAGCGAGATTAACCCACATGGATGGGGTGTCGCACAATACGTTCAGGGCGTTCCACAGATCGTCAAGAGTCCAGAGATGGCCGCTGAGAGCCCCGCATATTCGGCTCTGGCAAACCAGATCAACTCGAATTGTGTGGTCGCCCACGTCCGTCGTGCGACACACGGTGACCACACCATCGCGAATACGCATCCGTTCCAGTACGGTCGGTGGGTGTTCGCGCACAACGGCAATATCGCCGGGTTCGACGACTTGCGACCGACGCTGCTGGACGAAATAGCACCGTTCCTGCGTCCCCATATCGTGGGTACCACGGATAGCGAGGTGCTGTTTTTCCGACTCCTGACCGCGATGGCTGATGCAGGCATCCTCGATACAGAATCAGGGCAAGTCGGTCCAGAAGCGCTTTGGGAAAGCATCAGCACCGTCGTGGAGCGAGTTGCTGAACTGGCTGGTGGTATGCACGACGATACCAACGGTCCATCTGATGAAACATATCTAACGTTCGTCCTCTCAGATGGTGATACTCTCATCGGACATCAGGGTGGAAAGTCACTCTTTGTCCATGCGCCGACGATCAATCATGGGGATCAAGAGAGGTCGTGGGCAGTCGGGAACGGAGTGACTAATCATTTTTTACTAGCGAGCGAACCTGCTCATAACCCTGCAATGTGGACCGGAATCCGACACGGCGGGGTAGTCGGGGTCGGTCCTGACATGACCGTCTGGACCACACCAAATGCTCTGACTGATTGAGACATTTCCGAACACGCTTACTACCGATTTTCTAACGAATTTTGGCTGTATGCAAGGCACGCATCAGTTTCATCCTCCGAAACTGTGATTATCGGTCACAAATCATCCCATACTTGCCGGATTCTCTCCCCTGGGCTTTTGATAAGGCTTCTACTTTTCGCTTTTACGAATTCTCTTGGTTCACGCTGAAACTTTACCAGAACAGGTACAATATTATATTTCAATGTTTGTAAGCCCGTAATGAGGAACCATCCCGATATACAGATAATAAAGGCGGCTGCAAGTGGTATGGACAGAAGATCGAAACTTGTCGGGTCGATATCGGTAACTAGCTCATCGTACACTCCAAGGAAAAGGAAAGGAGTGACAAAAGCCACTGCTAGTTTTCCTAGCTTGCTTGCTCGTTTGTCCCATTGGTTCTCTTCAAACTGCTCTTCGACTTCGGCTTTTGTCTGGCGGCGAATCTCCGCCGTCGTCTGAAGATCAATTTGTTGGAGGGTCGGAGCAGTCGTTGTGTCGGTGTAGTCTTCAGTCTGGCCACGGACGTCCGTGGTCAATTCATCTCGATCAATACCATTGAGTTCGCAGAGTCGTTCGACGACAATGGTAGTAGACGCGAGTGTCGTCCGGAGTTCGTCATCCGACAGGTCGTCGAACGCCATCTCAAACTGCCGGTCTGGATAGTCAGCGAGAAGCTGAAAGTCTAGCAGACCAGACCGAAACCGTTCTCGAATTCGTTGTTGATCTCGCCGCTTTTTCTCCTCATCAAGACCATCAAAATCATCCCTTATTCGGGTTCGCTGTGTTTTCGTAAGGAGTGATGCCGACTTACCCGCCATATTGTGTAGATATAGGCCGTAGGAGGTTATCATTTACGATTGAGCGGAGTATTTGGAAAATCGGTGTATACCTATATCGTCCCTAGAGCACGCAGCCACCATGGCCTCTGTGGTTTTAGTTCCGCAAACCAATTCTACAGAATTTGGGCCTGTATGGTGATATAGCGACGATATTCGATACAACGGTCTGTCTCCTTTATTACCACCGACTAGAAAGGGGCTATCCGAATGAGCGTAATCGAAAGGCACGGTTTGAATGAGCAATTTAGAGATGCCACAGCATTACAGACGATTAATCCGTCTGTCGAACAAGGAGGGATCGATAGGTTCCTCGGACGCAAGCGCGCTGGTAAATCAATTACCACCGATCTAATACTCAGATTCTCTCAGTCCAGTGCACGAACAGAACAGAGCCCGGTACAAAGAGGTGTCAGAAATGTCGTCTTCTGATAAACTTGGTGTAGGGAAAAACGAACGCACGAATCAGGCAGCAGTCGCGGTTCAGGATGTCCGGAAAACATACCAGGTGGGAGACCCCGTCCATGCTCTCGACGGAGTGTCTCTCAAGTTGAAGTGTGGTTCATATACTGCCGTCATGGGCCCGAGCGGTTCAGGGAAGAGCACGCTGATGAATCTCATCGGGTGTTTAGACACTCCGACGGAGGGGCGAGTTACCGTCAACGGGAAGGACGTGACTCAACTCTCCAGTAGAGAACGAACACGGCTACGGGGCAGCGAGATTGGGTTCGTCTTTCAGACCTTCAACCTACTGCCTCGACTGACCGCCCAAGAGAACATCGTGCAGCCAATGGTCGCCCAGAAAGTTTCACGAAGTGAGCGAAACGAACGTGCGAAGCAACTCTTAGAACGTGTTGGACTCGGAGACCGGGCAGATCATCGTCCAAACGAACTATCAGGTGGTCAGCGCCAGCGGGTCTCCGTCGCTCGCGCCCTCGCCAACGACCCAGCACTGATTCTCGCCGATGAACCGACGGGGAATCTGGACTCGGAAACTGGAGCCAATATCATGGAGCTATTGAGTGAACTCCACGAGGGTGGCAACACGATTCTCATGGTGACACATGAGCGCGATATCGCCGAGCATGCCGATAAGATCATCCACCTACTGGACGGTGTAATCGAACGCGAAGAGATCGTTGACTCGCCTGTACGGCCAACAGTTGGAGGTGGTGAGTAATGGACCTCTTTGAGAGTTTACGGATGGCATGGCGGACGATTCGCGGGCACCGTCTCCGTTCGACGCTGACCACACTCGGCGTCGTCATCGGCATCGGAGCGGTTATCACGTTTGTCACATTAGGTGCGAGCCTTCAAGCCGCGATAATTGGCGACCTGGCTGGAGTTGCAGGTTCTCCGACGATAACAGTTACGAACCAACCGCAAGGCGCCGATGGCGGACCGGAGGGCGTCGGCGATGATGGACCGGTAGAGGGCGGCGGTCAGGCCGTCTTCACCGAGCACGACATTCAACAACTCCAGGAGACAAAAGGCGTGGAAACGGTCGTTCCAGAGGGGAGCGTATCACTCTCAGGCGTCACATATAGCGGACAGTCGATTGCAAAATCAGCAATGACGGCGACGACGCCAGCCTACTTCAGCCATACGGAGGCGGGAAATTTCTCCGCTGGTGGCCCCTTCTCACCTGGTGAACGGGAAGTCGTCCTGAACGAAGCTGCGGCGACTATCTTCGAGCAGAACGTCTCTGTTGGTGACTCGATCACAGTCACTCGGAGCGGTGGTAAGACGATTAACGCAACAGTCGTCGGCATTCTCGAAGGCGGTTCTTCGGATAATAGTCAACAACCCGGAATCTACGGTCCGACGGACCCGTTCCACCAGACCCGACTTGTTAGTCCAGCAACGGGGGAAAATCAGCACGTCTACTCGCAGTTGACTGTCGTAGCAGTTAATTACGACCAAGTTGATCAGGTCGCTAAACGTGTCACAGATTACTTCACTGCTGACTCGGATGCGCAGGGTCTTCTCCCATCGTCGTACGAAGTGAGTGTCCAGACAACCGAGGAGTCCGTCAAGCAAATGCAGAGCTTGGTGAATACCTTCACCAGCTTCGTCACGGGCATTGCGGTCATCTCGCTCATTGTCGGCGCGATCGGTATCGCTAACATCATGCTCGTGAGCGTCACCGAACGGACACGCGAGATAGGAATCATGAAAGCCGTTGGGTTCCAGAACCGTGATATCCTTCAGTTGTTCCTCGTTGAGGCAGTTATCCTGGGGCTGTTCGGATCCGTGTTTGGAATCATCCTCGGAGCTCTTACTGGGTATGGTGCGACAGAGTTCCTCGCTCTTCCGTTCACCTTCCCGATAGACTGGGCAGGGATTGCCGTCGCCGTCGGGGTGCTCGTCGGTATCATTGCTGGTCTGTACCCAGCTTGGAACGGCGCTCGAATCGACCCCATCGAGGCCCTTCGTTACGAATAATATTCAACTGCACCGTGGTGAATCGGCACAAAACTGCACCACCCGGGCCGAACGCCCAAAATTTAGCCATCCAACCATCTATTCAGAATTACTGACACCTGCAAGAACGCCTTACGGCCGTCACGGAAATATGCCGGGATCTAGCCGAGCTGACGCGGTATCGAAGCTTTGCAACCACCCTACGGTCAGGTATCGGCATTGGTTGGGTGTATAGATGTTGGGACTCGATCTCAGAAAGGGAATTATCGCTTTTCTCATCATCATTGGAGTTTACGGAATATTATTTTCCTTCGTTGGGGTTGACCGGTTCAGTGCAGCGATTGAGAGTACGAATCTGACATTCTTGTGTTCAGTGATCGGTGCCATCTTCGGTTGGTTGATCGCCTGGTCAATGGCGCTGCGAACGATTCTCAACGCACTTGATGTCAATATCTCGCGAATGAGAGGATTCTTTGTGCTCGTTGGGACGATATTTTTCAACAATATCACGCCATTCGGTCAGGCAGGTGGCGAGCCGGTCACGGCTCACCTGATCTCTCAGTCAACCGATTCAGAGTACGAAACCGGACTTGCAGCCATAACCAGTTTCGACACGTTGAATTTTATCCCATCAACATTTTTCGCGGTGTCTGGTGTCGGTTATTTCCTTTTGACATCTACGTTACATGGAGTACTGAGAATCGCAGCAATAGCGGTAGTTATACTTGCTGTCGCTGTGCCGTCATTCCTCTTCGTGGGGTGGCAAAGACGCGACAAATTTACGCAAATTATTGTCAACAGCCTCACTCCCGTGCTCAAGATCGCCTCTCGCAAACTACCATGGGTTTCGCCCATATCTAAATCAGGGATGAAAAGTCGGATTGAAAGGTTCTTCAAATCAATTGAGCGAGTTGCGACGAATCGCCATAGCTTGGGACTGTCACTGAGTTATTCTACTTTAGGATGGCTGCTTCAGATACTTGGGCTGTGGATTACATTTCGCGCCATTGGCTATGCTATCCCGATTTCTGTGGCCTTATTCGCCGTTCCGATTGCGTCCATTGCTGGTGTTACGCCGCTCCCAGGTGGCGCTGGGGCTATTGAAGGAGTGCTAATAGCATTATTGACAGTCCTAATGCCAACCCTCGGCGTTCAAGCCATTACTACAGCCGTGATAATATTTCGTGGTATTAGTTATTGGGTCCCCGTCCTTCTAGGCGGTGCGGTGACGAGTCTCTTCAGCACCCGTGGTTTCACACCGTAGCTCCCCATGATGCCCATTATAATCGTCTTCCTTGCCTTCATTCGCTAATGTGAGCATTGAATCTGACGCCGTTGTTAGATACTCCTCACACTCCAGATGCCCGCCAGAAGCTATCGAATATTTGGACCCCACTATACTCCGGAAAAGATGGGTCTTCGAATTCGGCTACACTGGGTTTCGGGTAGCAGTGCTACCGAGCGTCTCCAGCCATACCATGCGAATATGGGAAGATAAAGCACCGTTCACCCAGTGTAACAGCCGTAATGGAGAATGGTGTATGGCCATATCGGCCATAGAAGTCGCAACTATTTCGAACTCAGTGGCCTGAAAATTACAACCCAATTATCCAGAATTCGGCGTTGTACGGCCATATCAAGCCAGAATTGGATTGAAAGGTCTCTCGGGTTTATTTATCCCCGATGGATGAGGGTAATCGGATGAGAATGAACGAGACACGCGCTTTGACGAAGCATTATGCGAATCTCGCCACAGTGCAGGGAGAGGCATATAGGTTGCATCGAATCGTTGTCGAGGAGACCATTATTTTATTAGATATACAATGAAAATAATTGGCCATCGTGGATTCGCGAACAGTTTCCCTGAGAATACAGAAATTGCGTTTCAAAACGTTCCCAAGGACGCTGATATGGTCGAACTGGACCTCCGGCGATGTCGAAGTGGGGAAATTGTTGTCATCCATGATGGGATTGTAGATGCTGTAACTGACTCAGATGGTCAAGTAGCTGATTACTCAGCCACGGAGTTGGCGAATCTTAACGTCCACGGATCCGGGCAAGGAGTGCCCACGCTCGCTAACGTTCTTGAAATCATTTCTCCAGGTGTCAGTCTCAACCTTGAGATCAAAGAACTTGGTCTAGCGGAGGATGTAGTGAACGCGGTTCGGGATTGGGACTCGCAGGTCGTAATCTCGTCAGCCAATAAGGAGATACTCCAGGAAGTGAGAGGAGTTGATCCGAACATTCCGATTGCGCTCATCTTCGCAATAAATCCAGAGAAAAATCTCAGAGCAGCTGAGAAATTGGGATGCACTCACGTTCAACCCCATTGGGGCATCAGCCTATCCACGAGTCTCATTGAGCAAGCACACGAGAAGGAAATGAAAATCTTCGTGTGGACGATAAATACTGACGTTGGAGCACAAATCTGTCGGAAGCTCGGTGCAGATGGTGTAATTGCCGACAGACTAGTCTACGTTGACCAGTTAGCCTCGCCTCCCTCACAAGGCAGAACCATATTTGACCAGCCGTCTCTTCGGAAGGTTGGAGTCTTACTCCTCCCAATCGCACTCAGAGGAGTTACGTATCCGTTTGTTCTGCTTGGCGCTTTTATTTCTGTAATCGCCGGGAATCTTGGTACGATTTCGATCAATTCCTCCAGTAACAGTCGTGCAGGCTATTTTTTTACGTGGACCAATTCAACGCTGGAACAAAAAATATCGATCCTTCTGTGGAAAGGGAAATCATTGGCTACAGCGAGTGATGGTCGATGGCGCGGAGCATCATTTTTGAATAGTGTTCGGCGATTCAAATCCTCGCTAGACTGGCAAGGAATAGCTTCCAACCAGTATACAGAATCCGAGTCAGCAACAAAAGGGAACAAGCTCTGGAATAGGGCTCGGAACTCCATTTTGTTAGTGAGCGAATTAGTGACTGATAGGCTCCACGACGTTTCCCTGAGTAGAATAATCGCCACAGGTTACTGGGGGAGAGGGTGGGAGAAATGAGGGGGTTTATCTCAAATACTACGAGGAATCAAAGACTTCTGCTCGTCGCTGTCACGACTGGTTCATTTGTCATCGCATTATTAGCTTTGCACCAAAATGCGACCGGCTGGATTGATTCTTTAGCACAGGCGGTTACCGGTGGTGCGGCTCTCCATTCACTCGTCGAATCAGCAACGGGGTGGGTCGGGCTAGTAATTATCTTCGGGTATTCGTTTCTGATAGCGTTTGCGCTTCCCGGTCCGAGTGAAATCGTCTTGCTCGCGCCGCTCAATCTCGGAGTGCCGCACTGGGCGAATATCTCGACCATCATGCTCGTCAGTGCTACTGGAAAGGCTGCGGGAAGTGTGTTCGCGTTACACATCGGTCAGGAAGTCGCACAATCCGGACCGATCATCCGCTGGTTACGGCAATCGAGGTGGAACGTCCTCGAATGGTCGGAGAAATGGTTCGTCCAGTTCGTACAGCAGTACGGCTATGCTGGACTCGCGATAGCTCTATCTGTCCCCTTTTTCCCGGATACGCTCTCGATCTACGCATTCGCTGTTATCGAACGGAATTATACGAAGTTCGCGGTTGCGACGTTTCTCGGAAGTCTCGGACGGCTTCTCGTGACGGCCGGATTTTTGGGGGGAATTACATCAGTAGTCTAATCAAATTATACTATCGTCGACTGTAATAATGGACTTGATGGCAAGTCTGGACCAAACGGTGGTTAGTTCGGCAAGTCCTTCCGTCCCGTCCGCACACACGGCCAGCACGGGAAGTCACCGAGGCCGTCACAGTCGCAATTCTCCGGAGTTTTTCCATCAGTCTTCTGTGCGCGTTGCTGTGCCGTCTCGTCAGCTCCAAGTTCCGCAGGTGGTTTCGTACTCATGGTCTTTCGCTGGATTTCGGAAGACCAGTGCCGAGTGCTGGAACACCCGGCGCGTTTCCACACGCCCGAGGGCCACAGGTCCCGCGTTTAGATTTCTACAAACTACCACCATGACGACACTTCTCCCAATCTCCGATCGAATTCAGCGCACTGTAAGGATTGGCCGCCCACAGCGCACTCAAGAGTAAATCGAGTGAATGTCGGGTTCTCGGCGAACTGTCGGCGTTACTTGAAGACGTGGCTGTGCGCGAGATTACCGATCACGAGAGATTCGAACTGCGGATTACTAACGAAGTGTACACCAGCATCGATCTGATCGATCAAACCGACCTCTGCGTGTACGTGGCCGACCCGTTCGATCCTCGTTCGATCCTCGGAGTGACTCGGATCGACGATCAGGAGTTCGTCCAAACTGTCGAGACGTCGTTTCGGTCCTGTTGGGAGCAAGCAACGCCCATCACGTCGATTGACGACTCTGGGAACTAGTGACCTCACGGTCTCATGTGACTACGATTCGGTTTCTAAAATGAGAATAGAGAAATAAAGGCACGCAACAATCTCATCTTCCAAGGTTGTGAATTGCTCGCTCCAGAGTCGAGTGACGAGGACCCGAAGACAGATACAAGAGAGATGAATCAGGACGTTCCGGTTCGTGCGATCACCGACAAAACCAAGGGGCTCAGAAGGGCGGCTTACCGAGGAATCGCTTGATGATCCGTCGTTCGGCGCGGTGGAGGATCCCGCTCGCAGTGTCCTTGCTCACGCCGAACGATTCGGCGAGTTCCGTGAGCGTACACTGGCGCGGACTCTCGTAGTACCCGCGCTCGACCGCCTCGACGACTCCAACCGCGATGCCACCCTTGTGGATCCGAACGATCCAGACGCCCCGCACCTGTTCCTCGTTGGCGATACGTACACGGTCCTCCTGTCGGGCGAAGACACCGCCGACTAGATGTGTCTCATCTACGTGCACGTTCCGCCGGGTGGCGGACCCGGTCCACATCGCCACGATTTCGAAGAAACGTTCGTGGTCCTCGAAGGCGAGATCGAAGTAACGTTCCGCGGTGAATCTATCACCGCGAAGGCGGGTCGGACGATTCACGTTCCGGCGAATGCACCACACCAGTTCACGAATGCGACGGATCGGCCGACGCAGATGCTGTGCACCTGTGAACCGGCCGGTCAGGACGAGTTCTTCCGCGCCGTCGGCGTCCCGGTTGTCGGGCCAACGACGGTCGCCAATCAAAGCGAGGAGGATGAGCGAGCACAGCTGGAGAAAATCGAAGCACTCGCGCCGCAGTACGACACGGAGTTGCTGGCGGACACGGAGTGACGGAGCGGTTTTCCCGTTGGTCGTGAACGGACGAACGCGGGGTCTCGTGGCTTCACTCCAACCAGCAGGTAACCGCCGCTGTATCGACCCTCCTATGTGGGGTGGTGGGATTATCCTCCGATGGTTTGTGAAAACCACACATGGATCCAAATGACGAAATTACGGTCGCAGAGGCCCCAACGGACCTGAAGGGCACTGCGCTGGACCGCAGGGAGTTCATCGACATGCTCAAAGTCGGCGGCACGATGCTCCTCGGCACATCGCTCGCCGGCTGTTCCAGCAACGGGGGGAACGACACCAATGGGGGGACGGTGGCCGGCGGTGTGACCGTCCCGGAGGAACTGGTTATCGCGATTCCCTCGGGCCCCGATTTGCTCGACCCGCACCAAACTACCGACAACGGCGCGAGTTACGTGATGGCGCTACTCTACGACAGCATGGTGCAGATGGACGGCGACCGGAACATCCGGGAGTCGCTCGGAAAGGGATACGAGATCAGCGACGACGGCACCGAATGGACTATCGAGTTCAACGTCGATAGCGGGATAACGTACCACAACGGCGACGAGTTCACGGCCGACGACGTCGTGTTCACCTTCGAGCGGTTACGCGACCAATCGCTGATCCCGTGGGCCGTCGGCTCGCTCCAGAATGTCGAGAAGGTCGACGACCGACGGGTGACCTTTCAGTTCGAGAAGCCGTACGCCTTCTTCGATATCCACACCTCCTACTCTTCGTACTTCGGCATCCTCCCCGAGGACCTCGCCGGGGCGTCCAAAGAGGAGTTCGCGCAGAATCCGGTCGGTACCGGCCCGTACCGACTCGAGGAATGGGTAAAAGACGAGCACCTCACTCTGGCCCGAAACGACGACTACGAGACGCCGGTGCTCGACGTCGTGGAGGCCGATGACCCGCCGCGCCCCAAGCGGATCGTCTTCCAAGTCATCCCCTCCACGACGCCCCGCACGCAGGGGCTCCTGACAGGGGACGTGGACGTGGTGCTTCCGGCCCCGACGAAGGACCGGGCGAAACTGCAGGAGTCCGACGAGGCGGCGTTTCACTCGTTTTCCGGAACGTCGATTCGATACTTGGCTCCGCACAACGGACTCCCCCCGACGGACGACCGAAGGGTCCGTCAGGCCATCGCCCACGCGATCGACAGGGAGCGGATCGTCGATGACATCTACAAGGGGGCCGGGGAAGTCAACTACTCCCCGATGCCCGTCGGTCAGGGACCGTGGGCGGGCGAGACCGTGCTCGAAGAGATCGGCTACGAGTACGACCCGGATAAATCGCGCCAACTCCTCGAAGACGCGGGCTGGGAGCAGGACGGTGACTCCCGCGCGAAGGACGGGAAGCGGCTCAAACTCAGTATGGTGACGGGGAACGCCCCGCAGCCATTGCTCCAGAGTTCCGAGGAGATCGTGGCGATGCTGGGTGAGGTGGGGTTCGACGTCGACCTCACGACTACTCAGTCCAATCAAGCATCGGTACAGATGGCCCAGGGGGAGACCAACCTCCTGAACACCGGATTGGGTTGGGGCACTCCCGACGTGATGCAGTTCATGCTGGCGTCGCCGTACGCCGGCGCTTCGAACGTCCAGTTCTTCAAAGACGACAAGACCGACCAGTTCCTCAACGAGGCAGCGAGCACACTCGACGACGCCGAGCGTGCGAACATCTACGAGAAGATGCAACTGCGAGTGATGGAGCTCTGTGGGACGATACCCATCATGTCGCCGTCGATCGAGATCGCCCTCAGTTCGAAGTTAGGGGGGTACCACTACCTGGAGGGTTCGACCGGCCACATGTGGTCGGATATATACGTGAAAGATGAGTAGACTGCTACGATATCTGGTGAGCCGGATACTCTGGGCGATTCCGGTCCTCGTCGGGGCCTCCATCGTCACCTTCGGTATCATGCACCTCACGCCCGGCGATCCCGCACGGTTCGCCTTGGGTCAACGCGCCACCCCCGAGACCGTGGAAAGGCTCCGACAACAGATGGGGCTCAATCAGCCGATCTACAGCCAGTACCTCGATTTCGTCACGGGCGCGGTTCGCGGCGACTTCGGCCGGTCACTCAAGACTCATCGGGGCGTTACCACGATGATCCTCCAGCGGCTCCCGTATACCGCTCAACTATCGATCTCGGCGCTTCTCATCGCCGTTATCGTCTCGTTTCCGCTCGGCATCACCGGTGCGGTCAGGAAAGGGAAGTTCGCCGACCACGCGAGTCGGGTTGGTGCGCTGCTGGGCATCAGTACGCCCAATTTCTGGCTCGGCTTGGTGCTCATCTTGGTGATAGCGGTTCCGATGCGGGCGTTTCCGATCTTCGGGATGACGCTGATAACCGAGGACCCGATCGAGGGAATCACGTCGACGTTGTTGCCCGCTATCGCCCTCGGTACCGCACAGGCGGCGATCCTAACCCGTCTCCTGCGCGGCGGTATGCTCGACGAACTGCAGGAGGGGTACGTCCGGACGGCGAAAGCGTACGGAATCGACACGCGGGAGGTGACCTACGTCTACGCGCTAAAGAACGCCATCCTGCCGACGATAACCGTCCTCGGTCTCCAGTTGGGATCGCTGCTCGGCGGCGCGGTCATCGTCGAGCAGGTGTTCAGCATCCCCGGTATCGGCCGGATGACGGTCGGGGCCATCTTCAGCAAGGATTTCCCGGTCATTCAGGGCGTCACGATGTTGGTTGCGGTGACGTTCGTCGCGGCTAATCTGCTCGTCGACTTGGTGTACGCCCGCTTCGATCCCCGCATCGATATCGAAGGAGGTGACCGATGAGCACCGAAACGACCGTCCGGTTGCGGTTGTATCGGCGGACTATGTCCGACCCCGTTATGGCCCTCGGTGCGCTCATAGTCGTCGGATGCGTTCTGCTCGCGATGTTCTCCATCGTCGACGAATTCGTGCTCAACGGCCTACTCATCAAGACGTTGCTCCACGATCCGTACGTGCTCCACCCCGAGAACCGACTCGTCTCGCCCAGTCTCGCCCACCCGTTCGGAACCGACGAGCAGGGCCGAGACATCCTCGCACGCGTCATCTACGGCACTCGGACGAGTATCGTCGTCGGGATCGGCGCAGTGACGTTCGCAGGCGTCGTCGGCGTGACGCTGGGACTCGTCACCGCCTATTACGGTGGCCTCGTCGACAACGTGGGGATGCGTGCGGTCGACGTGCTGCTGGCGTTCCCCGCTATTCTGCTCGCTATCGCCCTGTTGGCATCGCTGGGGCGTGGCTTCTCCAGCATCATTCTCGCGCTCGGCATCGCCTTCATTCCCCTGTTCGCTAGAATCACCCGGAGTAAGGCTCTCTCGGTCAAGTCCGAGGAGTACGTCACCGCAGCGGAGGTGATGGGATATCCGACCAGAAACGTCTTACGGGACGAGATTCTGCCGAACTGTGTCACGCCGATCATCGTCCAAGCGACGTTCTCGCTGGCGGTCGCGATCATCGCGGAGGCGGGGCTCTCCTTCCTCGGACTGGGAGTCACGCCGCCGACACCGACGTGGGGCATCATGCTCTCGACGAGTCAGGAGTACATCGATTCCGCATGGTGGTATTCGCTGTTCCCGGGGCTTGCCATCATGACGACCGTTCTCGGATTCAACCTCCTCGGCGACAGTATTCGAGATGCCCTCGATCCCCAGGGTGACAGCGGGGAACGGAGACTGTAACCATGAGTATTCTCCATATCGACGACTTGCACACGTACTTTGACACTACCGGCGGCACGGTTCGAGCCGTCGACGGCATCGACCTCTCCATCGAGCCCGGAGAAATCGTCGGTCTCGTCGGCGAGAGCGGGAGCGGCAAGAGCGTTACCGCGGACTCGATAATGAACCTCGTCGAACGACCCGGCCGCATCGCGGACGGCTCGGTGGAGTACGACGGTCGAGACGTGCTCTCGCTCACGGAATCGGAACTCGCGGAACTCCGTGGCAAAGAGATGTCCATGATATTTCAAAGCCCGGAGGAGGCGTTCAACCCGACACAGACGGTCGGGCGGCAACTCCACGACGTGCTTCGAAGCCACCGAAGTGGGCCGGTCCATCCGTTCAGACGGATACTCGGCCTCGACCACGACGCGGCGTGTCGGGAAGCGGTCATCGAGATGCTCGACGCCGTCGGTATCCCCTCCCCCGAGGATCGGTACACCGACTATCCGCACGAGTTCTCCGGCGGCATGCTTCAGCGAGCGATGATCGGGATGGCGCTCCTCTGTGACCCGAAACTCGTGCTTGCGGACGAACCGACGACCGGGCTGGACGTGAGCATCGAGCGTCAGATTCTGGCACTGTTCAAGGATATGGTCGAGGAACGGAACACGGCGGTGCTCTGGATCACACACGACCTCTCGGTCGTCGCGAAACTCTGTGATCGAGTGGCCGTGATGTACGCCGGGAAGATCATGGAGGTGGGACCCACGGAGACGGTGCTGTCGTCACCGAAAAACCCCTATACGCAGGCGCTACTGAACTCGATTCCCAGATACGATAGGCCCGACGAGGACCTGTTCGTGATGGAGGGAGAGATTCCGAGCCCGCTCGACAGGCCCGACGGCTGTCAGTTCGCGGACCGGTGTCCGAAGGTTCATGATCGCTGTCGAGACGTCCACCCGCCTCGGTACGACGTCGGCGAACGAGAGGTCGCCTGCTATCTCGTGGAGGAGGAAGCGGAATGAGCCTCATCGAAGCACGTGGTCTCGAAAAGCGGTTCTCGACGGGGTCGGGGGTGGCCGCGCGGTTCTTCTCCGACGACGTGGTTCACGCCGTCGATGGCGTGGATCTCGACATCGGGAGCGGCCAAACCATGGGGCTCGTCGGCGAATCCGGGTGTGGCAAGAGCACGCTCGGAAACCTCCTGTTGCGCATCCACGATCCGACGGCCGGCACTGTTCGATTCGATGGGACCGAGATAACCGGACTGAGTGACCGTGAACTCGGACCATACCGCAGTAAAATGCAGATCGTGTTTCAGAACCCACGGAACAGCCTCAACCCCAAACACACCGTCGGGAAGATTCTCCGTAAGGCGATACGGTTCCACGACGTCGCCTCCGGCGCGGATGCAGCGTCGCTGGCCGAACGGTGCCTCGAAGACGTCGGCCTGCGGCCGGAACACACCGACCGCTATCCGCACGAATTTTCCGGCGGACAACAGCAACGCATCGCGATCGCGCGGGCGCTCTCGGTGAAACCCGAGTTCATCGTCCTCGACGAACCGGTCTCGGCGCTGGACGTGAGCGTGCAGTCCAAGATTCTCGGACTCATCGACGATCTGAAAGCCGAGTACGATCTGACGCTGCTGTTTATCACTCACGACCTGAACGTCGTCCGCCGGGTCTGTGACGAGGTATCGGTAATGTACCTCGGGGAAATCGTAGAGAACGCGCTCACGACGGAGCTGTTCGACGACCCGTACCACCCGTACACGCAGGCACTCTTCGACTCCATCACGCTCCCCGAACCGGGCGAACTCGATCGGGGAGGTGGCATTCAGGGTGAAATCCCTTCCCCCATCGATCCTCCGTCCGGCTGTCGCTTTCGAACCCGATGTCCGATGGCGATGCCGGAGTGCGAGGAGGTCAATCCGGAACTCGTGGAACGGGAGCGCGGGGCGACTGACGGAGCACGCCACACCGCCTGCCATCTCTACGATACCGCCGAGGACGGGCCGGACGAGAAAAGAGCGGTAGATCGACTGGGATAGCGGTGGGCGAGGGGCGTTATCCCGGCGGGCAAAGCGCTGCACCGATTTCGACCTCGTATCTGTTTTTGAACACCCGATGGCGTCACCGACGCGGGTAGCCGTTCTCCGCAAACTCCACATCGATCGGCCGCTCCGTCGGCTGAGGCGGGCGATTTCTGCCGCAGAATCGAGGGAAATTTTCTCACCCGACTTTCCACGCTTCGCCAAAAAATCTCCCGTCTCACTCTTTGACGAGTCGGTTTCGATCGAAGAAGCAGGTCACGTCGTCGCCGTCGAGTTCGAACCGAACGGGATGGCGCATCCCCGGCGCAGCGACGCTCGAACATTCCAGCAGGTCCTCCTCTATCGTCTCGGGCTTGAGGTAGAGCTCCACCCCGCCCACGCTCGATTGTTGTGAGAACTTCAGCATGCCGTCGTTGCGCTCGACGCTCGCGGTGCCGATGTCGCGGTACGTCTCGTAGGAGCCACAGACCGAATCGAGCGCGTCGGTCAACCGATAGTACGGGACCGACTCGGTGGGGTCGGTCCCCTGCAGGATGGAGAGAAGCGCCGGTCCGACCAGCAACGGGTGGGCTTCGGGGGTGGTGGTACAACCGATGGCGAGGCCGACTTCCGCGTCTTCGAGGTAGCCGAACCAGAAGTTCGATACGGATATCGAGCCGCCGTGACCGACGAGCGTGTCGTCGAGGAACGACTCGGTCATCATGCCGTAGCCGTACCGAAGTTTGCTGTCATCGAGGTAGGTGGCGAACTCCCCCTCGGGTGTCGTCATCTCGTCGATACTCGACTCGGGGAGCACCGACGCGCCGTCGAGGGTGCCGCCGTTCAGGTACATTCGCACGTACTCGCTCATCTCCCGAACGGAACTGACCATTCCGCCCGGCGCGTGTAGCAATGGGTCGAACGGGAAGTCGGACGGGGTCGAGCTCCCTTCCGGCTTGATGTACGGCGTCATCCGATCCTCTTCGCCCTCGAACTCCTCGCGGTCGAACGTCGAACGGTCCATCCCAAGTGGGGCGAGAATCCGCTCGTTCACGTACTCCGCGTAGGTATCCCCCGTCACTGCCTCCACTATCTCGCCGAGCATCGTGTACCCGGAGTTGTAGTAGAAGAACGTCTCGCGGTCGGTCACCCGCCGGTCGGCCGACGCCTGTACGTGACGCCGGAAATCGTCCTTGCTGGAGAGGGGCACTTCGACGTGACCGATTCCGAGCGACCGGGTGATAAGCGGCGCGGCGGATCCGTCGCTCGGCATCCCCGAGGTGTGGGTGAGTAGTTCACGGATCGTAATCGGTTCACCCGGCACGTCGTCGAGGTGGGGGATGTACTCGGAGACGGGATCTTCGATGGACAGATCGCCGGCCTCGGCGAGTTGCAGGACGGCGATGGCGGTGAAAGATTTGGTGCTGGAGCCGATACCGAACAGGGTATCGGGCGTCGCGGGCACGTTCCGTTCGAGGTTCCGAGCGCCGAACCCTTCGGCGTAGAGCGTTCCCTCCGGATTGACGATGGCGACGGCCGCACTCGGGATGCGCTCGTCGCTCATCCAGTCAGCAACGAACGTTTCGATTTCGGATCGCGTGGATTCTGCAAGCGTATCCATACGGAGAACTTGAAAAGAGAACCACAAGTAGCAACTACCTTCCATGGGCGGGAAGCTCCCCACGGAAAGAGGGGTCCCGATCCCGTCTCGGCTCACTCCTTGACGAATCGGGAGCCCGCAAAGAAGCAGGTCACGTCGTCGCCGTCGAGTTCGAACCGTACCGTGTAGCGCCGTCCGGAGCCGAGGACCGTCGAACACAGCAGCAAATCGTCCTCCAGCGTCACCGGTGTGAGACTGAGCGCTTGCTCCCCGAACTCCGTGTTCTGTGTGAATTCGAGCGTGCCGCCGTCGCGCTCGACGATCGCGGACCCGATGTCGCGGTACGTCTCGTAGGAGCCACAGACCGAATCGAGCGCGTCGGTCAACCGATAGTGCGGGACCGCATTCGTGGGATCGGCGTCCCGAAGGAGGGCGAGAACGGCCGCACCGACATCGTCAAGGAGCGTCTCCGGCGACGTGGTACAACCGATGGCAACGCCGATTTTCGCGTCTTCGAGGTAGCCGAACCAGAACTTCGACACCACGATCGAACCGCCATGGCCGACGAGCGTATCGTCGAGGAACGGCTCAGTCGTGAGCCCGTACCCGTACTCCACCGTCCGGTCGTCGATGTATACGTCCGACTCCGTGACCCCCGTCCGCATCTCGTCGACCCCGGATTTCGAGAGCACCGACGCGCCGTCGAGGGTGCCGCCGTTCAGGTACATTCGCACGTATTCGCCCATCTCCCGGACGGAACTGATCAACCCTCCCGGTGCGTGGATCAGCGAATCGAACGGGAACCCCGCTTCCGTGGAGTTTCCCTCCGGCTTGATGTACGGCGTCATCCGATCCTCTTCGCCCTCGAATTCCTCGCGGTCGAACGTCGAACGGTCCATCCCGAGTGGGGCGAGAATCCGATCGCTCACGTACTCCGCGTAGGACTGACCGGTTACCTCCTCGATTATTTCCCCAAGCATCGTATAGCCGGAGTTGTAGTAGAAGTACGTCTCGCGGTCGGTCACCCGCCGGTCGGCCGACGCCTGTACGTGACGCCGGAAATCGTCCTTGCTGGAGAGGGGCACTTCGACGTGACCGATTCCGAGCGACCGGGTGCTAAGCGGAACTTCGGCTCCGTCGCTCGGCATCCCCGAGGTGTGGGTGAGCAGCGCGTGGATCGTAATCGGTTCACCCGGCACGTCGTCGAGGTGAGGGATGTACTCGGAGATGGGGTCCTCGACGGACAGTTCGCCGGCCTCGACGAGTTGCATGATGGCCATGGCGGTGAAGGACTTCGTACAGGAACCGATACCGAACAGGGTATCGGGTGTCGCGGGCACGTTCCGTTCGAGGTTCCGAGCGCCGAACCCTTCGGCGTAGAGCGTTCCCTTCGGGTCGACCACTGAAATCGCCGCACCGGGGATGCGCTCGTCGCTCAGCCAGTCAGCGACAAACGATTCGATTTCGGAACGCCTCGGTTTCGCGAGCGTTTCCATGGTGTCTCCTGCGAAAGGGTCCGCAAGTAGTGACGGCCTCCCATGGACGGGTGGACGTATATCTCGGTGCTCGGAGCGGGAAATATGGGCGAAATCGGGACGGTGAACCCGTCGCCCAGCGACATCGTCTTCGCCGGATTCTGCGCTACCCGTAACGCGATAGAGCGACAGTTTAGGGCCGGTTGGAGTGGGAAATCCACCCTATCGAAACAATCAATAGTGGTGATTCGAAACGACGTGACATGAGTGAGAATATCAAACAAAGTACGGGGGAGACGTTCCGGACTTCCCAGATCTCCCTCCGTATCTGGCACCCCAAGTGCTGGACGCTTCTGGTCACGGAGAACGCCGATGCCGGTCTCATCGGCCACGGCGTCTACGAACACGACGGGGTGCTGGAAGCGAGGATGACGGCATACGGGGATACGACCGACGCTATCGACGAACTCGTCGAGAACATCCGCGAGTCGAGTCTGACTCTGGAGGTCAAAGTCATCAACGAGTATTTCGGGTCGAAGTTCCGGACCACCACCGCCGGCAACGCCACCGAAGAACTGCTCGTCGAGTACGAACCTCGATACAGCATCCACGACGCCCTGATATCCCGGGGGTTCGTCCCCGAGGAGAAGATACGCGTCCACGACGGTTACGAGTACTGGACCGTTAACGTGGACGCTCCGCGCTCGGAGATTCACTCCCGCCTCGACGAAGTTCGCCGCCAGATGGACGCCGACATCACCGTCGAGGGAATGAAGTCCGCACACACGAGTACCGTACAGGCGACGCCATCTGCGCAACTGTCCGAGCGACAGCGGGAGATATTCGAGTTCGCCCAACGGGAGGGATACTACACCTGGCCCCGAGAAACCTCCGCCAGCGCGCTCGCCGCCCGGATTGGCGTCTCGAAGACCACGTTTCTCGAACACCTCCGTAAGGCCGAAGCGAAGATTCTCGGGCAGACGAACTGACATCGGGTTCGAGTATCGAACGGTCAAACGCCGTTCCGGAGGGGTAGACCGCCGTTCATGTGAGGTTCTCGTTTTATCGAGAGCAAGCCGAACCGTCGATCATGACGAACGAGACCGTTCTCCTTGGAGGGTTCGATCACGAAACCAATACGTTCGTGGACGGAGACGGCGATGGTACCTGCTATGGGAGGTTGTGGGATTTTAGATGGAACTCGCCATGAGTCGGTATGAGCCTTCACGAACCGTTTGGCGCTTCCGCCACCGCCGTCGTACTCGCGGACGAGGAGTTCGGTGAGACCGGCGGGAAGACGCGGAAACGACCGGGAGACCCCCTCCGACCGTGGGAAACCGCTCGGAATAGACCTCGAACCGGAACGGATCACGACGTATCGGGAGAGTACAGATGAGTCGGATCGTCGACATCACGGCGCAACCGCTCGACCTCCCGCTGACCGAACCGTTCGAGATTTCGCTGGGCGTCCAGCACGAGGCGGCGAACGTCCTCGTGACGGTCGAAACCGAGTCCGGCGTCGTCGGGTACGGTGAGGGTGCACCAGTCCCCCCCGTCACCGGGGAGACGCGCGAGGCGGCGCTCGCGACTGCACGCGCCGCGGCGGCGGTGGTCGAGGGTCGGCCGGTCGGTGACTACCGCCGCCTCGTCGAAGCGCTTCGGAGCACGTTTCCAGGAGCGGTGTCTGCCAACTTCGCGGTCGAAACGGCCGTGCTCGACGCGTTCTGCCGCGAACGCGATATCGTACTCTCGGAACTGTTCGGCGGGATGCCTGCACCGGTCGAGACCGACATAACGGTTCCAATCGACTCCGTCGAAGGGACCGTACGCCGTGCCGAGGAAGCGGTCGAATCGGGATTCGACCACCTCAAAATCAAGACCGGGAACGACGTGCACGAGGACGTCGAGCGCGTCGTCGCCGTTCGAGAGGTCGCCGAGGATGCGGCGATCAAAGTGGATGCGAACCAGGGGTGGACGCCGAAGGAGACCCGAACCTTCGCGAATGCCGTCGCCGACGACGGTATCGAACTCGAACTCATCGAACAACCGGTCGCCGCCGCCGACGTTCGGGGGATGGCCGACGTGCGCCGACACGTCGACGTGCCCATCGCCGCCGACGAGGCGGTGTTCACCCCTGCGGACGCCGTGCGAATCGTCGAGGCCGGGGCTGCGGACATCATAAACGCCAAACTCGGCAAGTCCGGGCCGCTGGCGGTCGCGGACATCGTGGCGATCGCACGCGGTGCGAATCTCGACTGCATGATCGGCTGTATGCTCGAAAGTTCGATCGGCACCCACACCGGTGCACACGTGGTGGCCGGGACGGGTGCGTTCTCGTACGTCGACTTGGACAGCAATCGTCTGCTCGCCGAAGACGTCGTTGCCTCCGGCGACGGGCCGATTCACGAGATCACCGGTCCCGGACACGGTGTCACACCGAGTGACGTGTAAAACCGGTTGGAGGGAGGCGACTCGTTCGCGCGTCCACGACACGGACGCCGAGGGCAGGGATAGTTCGAGCCGCTACGACCTCGTCATCTCCCTACTCTCGAAAGGACCGACCGCCGATTGACGGACGACTTCCGATTTAGGAACGGTGGGGACGACAGTGAACCCGTAACGACGGCAAACACGTTCCGTTCCGTCGCACAGTTCTGCCCGAACCGGAACTCGACGTGGGAGACCGAGAGCGATTACACGATACTGTCAGTCCGTGCCGAGCGCGTCCGCGAGATCATCGCCGACGTCGGCGATGGCTTCGCGGGCTCGGTCCACGCCTCGAAACGTCACGAAACCGTGGACCATGTCCTCGTAGTTCTCGTAGCGGGTGGGAACGCCGTCGTGGACGAGCTGTTCGGCGTATCGCTTCCCGCCGTCTCGGAGCGGGTCGTATCCGGCGGTGACGACGGTCGCCGGCGCGATACCGGAGACGTCGGCGGCGTTCGTCGGGTCGGCGTACGGGTTCCGCTCGTGGATCTCGCTCGCGTAATAACAGCGGTCGTACCACTCCATGTTGGCTTTGCTGAGGACGATACCCGCGTGTTCTCGTACGGACCGCTGGTCCTCCTCGACGCCGACGGCGGGGTAGATGGGCGCCTGATAGGAGACTTCGGGGACAGCGTGATTCGGTGAGTCACCGGCCGCCGTCCCGTCGCCACCGGAAGCGGATCCGTCGCGTTCGGCGGCCATGAGGGCGACGACGGCCGCGAGGTTCCCGCCCGCGGAGTCGCCCGCGACCGCGATGTCTCCATTCCCATCGACGGCGTCCGGATTCGCAGCCGCCCACTCGACGGCGGCGTACGCGTCCTCGACCGCCGCGGGAAAGGGGTGTTCCGGAGCGAGTCGGTAGTCGACCGAGAGGACGGCACAGCCGCTCTCCCGGCTGAGGTGACGGCAGAGCCAATCGTGCGTCGCGATGCTGCCGAGGACGAACCCCCCGCCGTGGAAGAAGACGACCGTGGGAAACGGCCCGTCCGCGTCCGGGAGGTAGAGGCGAACGTCGAGGTCGCCTGCGGGACCGGGAATGCTTCGGTCGACGGTCGCGCCGACGACGGGCGGGTTTCGGTTCCGTATCCGCATTGCGCCCCGGCTGATGAGGCGGAGGAGCTTCAGTCCGCGGCGGCTGTGCGGGAGCGGAAGCCGGTCTTGCCGTTCGACCGCCGCCCGCGCCTGCGGATCGATTTCATCGGCTTGCATGAGCGGTCGTTCGGACGGTCGAAACTAACCGCTTTTGCCCCGTCGGGATGATGTAGGGGACGAGTTTCCATATTTCGCCCGTGGAAACGTCGATTCGTGGCGGTAGAGATATTGCCGTCGATCGCGTATTTCGACGACGGTTTTCCGAGAACGACCACCGGTGTGCGGTACTGACTCGTGCTCTGTGCGCCACGGATTTCCGGCTTTTGGCTGTCCTAAAAGTCGGAACGTTTTTGTATGGTTTAGGCGGACCTAAACCCATGGTGAACGACCTGACAGACGAGATACCCGCGCGACGCGACTCCGCAAACGTTCGACGGGAGGCGACGGACGGAATCGAAGGCACACCGCGCGAGAGCTTCGAACGGCACTCCGCCGGAAGGCGACCTTCGTCCGTGAAACCTTCCCGGCAGCGCATCGCGGACTTCACCGACGGGGGGTTCTCTCCATGAGCACCGTCGACGCCGCCGACGGGAACGCCGAATTCGACTACGACGTCGTCATCGTCGGCGGCGGTCCCACGGGTTGTTCGGCGGGTCTGTTCACCGCGCGATACGGTCTCGACACGGTCATCTTCGACCGCGGTAACTCCTCGATTCAGCGGTGTGCGTACTTGGAGAACTATCTCGGTTTCCCCGCGGGCATCGACATCGGGACGCTGTACGCCTTGATGCACGACCACGCCGAGGAAGCCGGTTGTGAACTCGTCTCGGACATGGTCGAGTCGGTCGACCGGGACGGCGACGGCTTCCTCGTCGAAACGCAGGACGGGGATACCGTCACGGCCGAACGCGTCGTGGCGGCCGCCAGATACGACGCCGATTTCCTTCGCCCCCTCGACGACGCGGAGGAGATGTTCGTAACGCACAGTCACGGCGGCGAGGAACACGAACACTTCGACCGGGACTACCCGGACGAGGACGGAACGACGCCGGTCGACGGGTTGTACGTGGCCGCTCCGGCGGGCGACGCGGAAGCACAGGCGATAATTTCTGCCGGTCAGGGTGCGCGAGTCGCCCGGACGATACTCGCGGAGGTCCGACGCGAACGCGGATTCCCCGACGATATCGCCGACCACTGGGACTGGATACGTCGTGACGCCAACCTGACCGGGGAGTGGGCCGATCCCGACAGATGGCGGGAGTGGTTCGACGAACGCACCCCGGACGACCCCGACTTCGATGAGGAACGTCTGGTCGAACTCCGCGAGCGGGAGATAGACCGGAAGTTCGCGACGTATCTCTCCGACGAGGAGATAGACCGACGAGTCGAGCGCGGTCAGAAACGGCTGCTCGAACACATCGACGACGACCGCATCCTCGACGCTGCCCGCGATATCGAGGCCGAGCGGCAAGCGTCCGAGACGAGCGAGGACTGAGACGATGGCGAGTAAATCGGTTTCCAATTCCGAATCGACGAGCCTCCGAGAGCAGTGGCTCGGTTGGTTCGACGGGTCGTTGTTCACCCTCTGTGCCGGGAGCGTTTTGGTCGTCGTCGCTGGCGCGCTCGTCCAAGTGAGCTTCGGCGCGTTCAGCATGACCATCGCGGAGGCGTGGCACGCCGTGTTCAATCCCGACGTGATTTTCAGCTTGCAAGCGTGGAAAGCCTTCCTTCTCGGCGCGGAGGTCCCGGAGATGGGCAAACAGAGCCTCATCGTCTGGAACATCCGTCTCCCGCGCGTGTTCGTCGCGATTCTGGTCGGGATGAACCTCGCCATCTCGGGTGCCATCTTCCAGGCCGTGACGAGAAACGAACTGGCGAGTCCGTTCATTCTCGGCGTCTCCTCGGGTGCCGGGTTGATGATTCTGCTCACGCTGGTCGTGTTCTCGGGGCTGTCGGCGTTCCTCCCGCTCATCGCCTCCATCGGCGGTGCGGTCGCGTTCCTCATCGTCTACGCCATCGCGTGGAAGAACGGCACGTCCCCGGTTCGACTCGTACTGGCCGGCGTCATCGTCGGAACGGTGTTCGGGTCGCTCCAGACGGCGCTCTTCTTCTTCGCCGACGACCTCGGCGTCGTTCAGTCCGCCATCGCATGGACGACCGGGTCCTTGACAGGAACCGACTGGGAGCAGGTTCGAATGGCCCTCCCGTGGACTGTCGTCACCATGCTGCTGGCCCTCATCAGTTCCCGACAACTCAACCTCCTCCTGCTCGGCGAGAAAACGGCGAAATCGCTCGGAATGAACGTCGAGAAGGTCCGGTTCCTGTTGTCGGGAATCGCCGTGCTGGCGGCCGCGGCGAGCATCGCCGTCGCGGGTATCGTGGGATTCGTGGGACTCATCGTTCCACACATGGTCCGCAACATCGTCGGCAGCGACTACAAGAAACTCATCGTGGGTTGTATGTTCGTCGGACCGGCGTTGATGGTCGCTGCCGACGTCGGCGCGCGCCTCGCATTGAATCCGGTACAGATTCCGGTCGGTATCGTCACCGGTCTCATCGGTGGACCGTACTTCCTCTACCTGATGCGCAAACAGGAGAACATGGGTGAAATCTGATGGCCAGCAAGGACACGACGCGCTTGGACGAGAAGCCGGAATCGCTGACCGACCGCCGGGACGGTTCCGATCTACCGACCGGTAAAGCCGCTGACTCGGCGAGCGAGTTCAGCGGTGAGGACCTCGTCATCGGCTATCCCGCTTCGGACGAGCCGATTCTCGACGACGAGTCGATTCACGTCTCGCCGGGCGAAGTGACCGCACTCGTTGGCCCGAACGGCAGCGGAAAGAGCACGCTCCTGAAGGGGCTCGCCAACCAACTCACGCTCGACGGTGGGACCGTTCTCCTTGACGGAGCGGACGTCCACTCGCTCACGACGAAGGACTTCGCTCGCAAACTCGGCCTGCTCTCGCAGGAGAACGTTTCGCCGGGCAGTCTCTCCGTCGAAAACCTCATCGAACACGGTCGCTATCCGTATCGCGGATTTTTCGAGTCGATGACCCCCGAGGACGAGGCGGCTATCGACCGAGCCATCTCGTTGGCGGGCGTCGAACACCTCCGCGAGCGCCCGGTCGGGAGTCTCAGCGGCGGTCAAAAGCAACTGGTGTGGATCGCGATGGTTCTCGCGCAGGACACCGACGTCCTGTTGCTCGACGAACCGACGACGTTCCTCGACCTGCACCACCAACTCGAAGTGATGGAAATCGTCGAAACGCTCCGGGACGAGAGCGACATCACGGTCGTCGTCGTCCTCCACGACATCTCACAGGCGGCGCGGTACGCCGACCGGATGGTCGCGCTCAAGGACGGGTCGATTTACGCACGCGGGTCGCCCGATGAGGTTCTCACGGAGCACCTCCTCGCGGACGTCTTCGAAATCGAGGCGACGGTCGCGTCAACGGAACACGGGCCGCAAATCACGCCGCTTCACCCCCTGCACGACTCCGATAGGGAATCCGAATGAGCGGCGAGTGAGGGTTCCATGGTGGAGAGGACGCCGTGCACGTCCGTACCCTGGGTTCGACGACCACCCACCGTGGCCGAAATCGGATGCGGTTTCGTGATGTCGGGGTCATGTCATCGTAAATCGGGGCAAATGACGCCTGAGGGCCACAATATCGATTGCTTTAGGATTGCCTAAATCGGAAGGGTTAAGATATTTTAGGCGAGCCTAAATCCCATGTCAGACGATGACGACGGTCAGGGCGAACCGACTCGCAGGGATTACGTGAAGTACGGCGGGGCGGTCGTCGGCGGCGGGCTACTTGCCGGCTGTTCCAGTAATGGGTCGGACACGACCCCGGCAGGGACAGCGACCGAGACAGACACCGGCACTGACTCGGAGGCCGCAACGACGACCGAGACGACGGCCGAGGATGGGTCGTACTCGGTGACGATGTCACCGGTCGGCACCGTCGAATTCGAAACGCCGCCGGAGAACGTCTTCACCGTAAGTCCCCATCTCGCGGGTATGACGGTCGCACTCGGTCACGGAGATGTGGTGAATTCGATCTACGCTCCCGAGTACTTCGACGATATCTGGAACAAATTCCTCGAACGCCTCCCCGGCGTTTCCGTCAATTGGACGGACGTGGCTGCTTCGTGGAACCCCGGTAAAGAACTGCTCTACGAACTCGACAGCGACCTGCACCTCGCCGACCCGGTCTATATGATCGCGATGATGGACGCCTGGGAACGTAGCGACATAAAGGAAGTTCGGAACAACATCGCCCCGTTCTTCGGCAACATGTACAGCAACGGGAACACCGCCACGCCCGACTGGGTCGGGGACTATCAGTACTACAGTCTGTGGGACATGTTCGAGAAGGTTGCACAGGTCTTCCGCGAGACTGACCGGTACGATGCTCTCGCGTCGATCCATCGGAACGTGATATCGAATATCGAGAGCAATCTCCCATCGAAGGGAGACCGTCCAACGGTCGCAAACGTCATCCTTGCCGAGAAAGCGGTGTACGTCTACAATATGAACGGACCTGGGTTCTACCGTGCGCATACGAGACCGCTCGGCGCGGTCGACGCGTTCGAACAGATCGCGGTCGATTCCTCGGTGGGCTACGAGAAACTCATCGACGCGGACCCCGATGTCCTCCTCCTCACTGACGGAATGGCGGGGGGCACCGATATGGACGAAAAGCGACAGCAGCTAAACGATGGCGCTACACAAGCCATCTCCGCGGTGGAAAACGACCGCATCTATCCCCTCGGGACGCGGCTTCAGGGACCGCTCGTCAACCTGTTCCAACTGGAGATGACCGCCAAGCAGTTGTACCCCGAGCGGTTCGGCGAGTGGCCAACCTACACGGGCGGCGCGTATCCCGAAATTCCGGAAGAAGAACAGCTGTTCGACCGGCAGCGACTCACGAACATCGTTAACGGAGAGTTCTGACCATGAGCGACGAGACAGGTAGTACCGAGGCACCGACCCGGAGAGAGTACGTGAAGTACGGCGGGGCGGTCATCGGCGGTGGACTGCTCGCCGGGTGTGCAAGTGATAGCGCATCGGAGACGACATCCTTGAAAACTTCTGAAAAGACGACGACCGAGCGGAAGGCGACGACCACATCCGAGACGGATTCTCCGTACGAAGTCACCATTGAACCGTACGGTCAGGTCGTGTTCGACGAAGTCCCGAAAACGTACGTCACGATGGGCTCGGGTGCATGGACAGACATTGGCTTTGCGTTCGGGAACCAGCCGGTAGCGATGTCGATGACCTACTACCCATTGCAGTACTATCGGTCGTTGCCAGACGTCTCGTTCGACGAGAACGCCGTCACTGATCTCGGTGACGTCAGTGCGATGAGTACCGAACAGCTGTTCGAAATCGACGCGGACGTTCACATCGTCGACAAACAACTCGTCGCCAGCTATTCGGGATGGGACGGCGACGACTTCGATCGGATAGAGACCAATGTGGGGCCGTTTGCCGGGTCGTACATCCGCGGGGAGTGGAGTGGGAACGCGCTCGGAATGGAGTTCTCGTTCCCCTACTACACGCTTCCGGAGGCGATTTCCCTCGTCGGGGACATATTCCAACAACGAGAACGAGCGTCGGCGTGGACTCGCCAACTCGAATCGTTCACGGCTGACATCGCCGACCGCTCACCCGAACCAGAGCCGGATGTCGGGATCATCTACTCGGGATCGGACCCGAGTAAGGGCACGTTCTACATCGCATCGCCTACCGCGGCCGGGGTTGGGAACTACCCGTACGGAGTGCTCGACGTTACGAACGGGTTCGCGGATCTCACCGACGCCGAAACGTATCAAACGGACTACGAGGGGCTTCTCGAAATGGACCCCGACTACATCTGTGTCGATTCGGCGATCAGCCAACTCTCTCCGCAGGAGTTCGAGTCGAAATTCATCGATACGATGAGCGATGACCCCGTCGGACGGGAACTCTCGGCCGTGAAGAACGATGCCGTCGTCCGTGGCTGTGGGCGGCATCAGGGACCGATCATCGCACACTTCGAAATCGAAGCGATGGCGAAACAGCTCCACCCGGACGAATTCGGCGCGTTCGACCCCGAACGTTTCCCCGAAGTTCTCGAGGACGAACGGCTGTTCGACCGCCAACGCCTCGCTGACATCATCAACGGGGAGTTCTGACAATGAGCGATAACGACACGACAAGGAGGACCGAGGAACCGACGCGGCGCGATTATGTGAAGTACGGCGGCGCGGTCGTCGGTGGCGGATTGCTCGCCGGATGTTCGGCAAACACCGAATCGGATTCGACGACCACAGAGCCGTCCGCGGAAACGGAAACTGAATCGGGGACGGCGTCATCGACCGAGACGAACACTCCCTACGAGACGTGCATCGAACCGGTCGGCTGCCTCACGTTCGAGGAAGTGCCGGAGACGTGGATGGCCCTGTCCGGACCGTGGGCGGACATGGCGATTGCACTCGGCCAACGGGATGGATTTAAACCGGCGGGGTGGTACGCACCGGGATACTTCTACGAGCAGGTGGGTGTCGAGTGGCTGACCGACACCGAGGCGGCGTACGCGGACGGAAAGTGGGAAGCCGAGGTGTTCTACGAACTCGACCCGAACGTCATCCTCGGCGATCCGAACTACCTGACTGCGTTCGACAGTTCGTGGGACGAGTCGGATACGCGGGAACTCGTCGAGACTGTCGGGCCCGTCTTTGGCAACAACATCGTCCGGCGACGGGAATTCCACACCTACGAGCTCTACTCGCTTTACGAGGCGTTCGACCGACTGGCCGACTTCTTTCGAGAGCGCGAGCGCTACGAGGCGTTCGCCGCCATTCACGCCGAGATGCAAGCGGAGATTCAGTCACGGCTCCCGGCCGAGAGGGAACGGCCAGAAATCGGCCTCGTGAACTTCGGTTCGTCGCCGGGAGAGGGGACGTTTTATCCGATGACTGTCAGCGGCGAGGGAGTCGAGATGAAGCAGTACCGCGACCTCGGAATGACGAGCGCCTTTTCGTCCGAGACCGTCGCGGGTGGCGAAATCGACTACGAACAGTTGCTCGAAGTCGACCCCGAACTCATCGTGATCCACAGTGGGGTCCGACTGTCGACTGACGACGGAACGTTCGACGGGCAGGCGTTCGTCGATCAGTTCGTCACGCCGACACTCGAACACCCGGTCGGCGGTCAACTCACGGCGGCTAAAGAAGGAAACATCTACCCCGGCGGGTCGTTCCAGCAGGGGCCGATCGTCAACCTCTTCCAAACTGAATTGGCGGCACGACAACTCGTCCCGGAGGAATTCGGCGAATTTGACCCGCAACAGTTCCCCGAAATTCCCGAAGACGAACAGTTGTTCGACCGCCAGCGGGTTGCGGACATCATCAACGGTGAGTTCTGATTATGAGTGACGAAAATGACACGAGTACGACCGAGCCACCGACGCGCCGGGATTCCCGCGAGCACGAGCGAGCGGGAAGTCGTCGGGGAAGTGAGCGAAGCGAACGGACCCGACGGAACTATCTGAAGTACGGCGGGGCGGTCATCGGCGGCGGACTGCTCGCCGGATGTACGGACGACAGTGGTGCGAAATCGACGTCGACGGGAACGACATCGGGAACCGAGACTACCGCGTCGGAGGACGGGCCGTACTCGGTCACGATGTCGCCCGCCGGTACCGTCGAGTTCGAGCAACCGCCGGAGAGCGTGCTTACGATTCTGCCGCATCACGCGGACATGGCGCTCGCGGCCGGACACGGCGACGCCGTCGCCGCGATGCTGTACAACCCCGAGTACAACGACACGATCTGGGGGAAGTGCCTCGACCCCCTTCCGGACGTCTCCGTCGAGTGGCAGGACCTGCCGGGGTCGTGGAACCCGAGCAAGGAACTCCTCTACGAACTCGACTGCGACCTGCACCTCGCCGACCCGGCCTACATGACGACGATGCAGGGTTGGACAACCGACGACGTGGAGGAAATCGGGGAAAACGTCGCGCCGTGGTTCGGGAACGCGCTTAGCAACGCGCACAAGGAACCGCCGTCGGGTTGGAACGGTAACTACGAGTACTACACGCTCTGGGAGATTTTCGAGACGGTCGCGAAGGTCTTCCGGGCGGAGGAGCGTTATGAGGCGCTCAACTCCATCCACACCGAGATGGTATCGCACATCGAATCGAACATCCCGCCCGAGGACGAGCGGCCGACCGTGGCGATGATAATCCTCGTGCAGGGAGAGGACAGCATGTACACGTACGCGCTCAACGGTCCCGGCTTCCTGACGGCCCACACCCGCCCCCTCGGCGCGACGGACGTCTTTGCCGACGTGCAGACCGAATCGACGGTCGATTACGAGGCGCTCATCGAGGCCGACCCCGACGTTATCCTCTGCCTCGCCGGAATGTCCGACTATCGGCACGTGACGAAGACCCGCGAGCGCTTGGAGGGCGACCCGACGACGCAGTCGGTGTCGGCCGTGCAGGACGGCCGCATCCACACGCAGGGCGGGCGAAATCAGGGTCCGTTGATGAACCTCTTTCAGACTGAGATGGCGGCCAAACAGCTCTATCCCGACGCCTTCGGTGAGTGGCCGACGTACACCGACGGCCCGTACCCGGAGATTTCCGAGGACGAGCAGTTGTTCGACCGCCAGCGCGTCGCGGACATCGTCAACGGAAACCTCTGAGGGTCGTTCACCGACGGCAGACCGATATCGCCCCGAGGAATCCACCGGCTTCCCGGGTCCAACGTTCGAAACCCGCTGTCCAGTGTTCCACCGCGAGCACCACTTCCGAAGCTGACAGACGGTATAATCCGTTTCGAATTATACACGCTCGAAAGCTTTTCTACCCTCTCGTCTCGATTTCCACTCGTTCATGCGAATTCGTAGCCACTCGCCGCTCCTGCGGTGTTACCCTTCGATGCGACGGTTCGCCGCGGGGGTCGGACGATGACCACCGAGTCCGCCGACGTGGTCGTCGTCGGTGCCGGCCCGGCCGGATGCGTCGTGAGCTACCTGCTCGCCAGAAGCGGCGTCGAGACGGTCCTCGTCGAACGGCAGCACACGTTGGAACGCGAGTTTCGAGGCTACGGCTTTCGGCCGCCGATTCCGCGGCTCTTCGAGGAGATGGACCTCCTCGCGGACGTCGAGGCCCTTCCCCACGAAACCATCTCCAGCGGAACGGTCGTTGCCTACGGAAAATCGTACCCGGTGTTCGATTTCGACGACGAGCGGGTGCTGTTGCTGAAACAGCCGCCGCTGCTCCGACTCCTCATTGAACGCGCTCGGGAGTTCGATACGTTCACCTTTCACAGTGGAACGACGTTCGACGGCTTTCGCCGCGAGAACGGTGCGGTCGCCGGAATCACCGCCACATCCCGTCCCGGCGGCGAGGAACACGAAATCCGTAGCCGACTCGCCGTCGGGGCGGACGGTCGGTTTTCGACGACCCGGAAGGCCGCCGGAATCGGCGTGGAAATGGACGAAACCGGCGCTGAAGTCGTCTGGTTCAGGCTGCCGCGCGCGGCGGCGGACTTCACGACCCACATTCGCATCGAGGACGAAGGAGTGTTGGTCTACTCCCCGCTCAGCGAGCATGAATCACAGTACGGGTTGCTGATTCCTGCCGGACGGTATCCCGCGATGCGGGACCGTGGCATCGCACGGTTTCGACGAACCGTCGCGGGAATCGAACCCGCAATCGCGGACAGCGTGGAAGCACACCTGGCGTCCTTCGACCAATGCTCGCTGCTTTCGATACGCTCCGGCCTCGCGGACCGGTGGACCGACGACGGATTCCTGCTCATCGGGGACGCCGCGCACGTCGCATCTCCTATCGGTGCCGAGGGCAACAACCTCGCCATTCAGGACGCCGTCGTCGCACACCGCCTGTTGACGCCGGCGCTCACCCGCGGCGATGGTCCGATTCCGAACGCCGTCCTGAGGCGCGTCGAGGGGAACCGTCGCCCCGCCGTCGAGGAGGCGATAGCGGGACAACGGTCGAGGGGTCGAGGCTTGTCCTCGCTGCTCTCGTCCCGCGACCGTCTCCCGAACGCCCTCGAGCCGCACCTGTTGCGGGGCGGTGCCGCGGTGATGAGTCTCTTGGCGCGACTGCCGACCCGTTCCGAGAACGACCACGCCGAACCGTCCGTGGACCGGACGCTGTTCGAGGAGTGACGGTTGGAAGGGTTCCGGTGAGTTTCGGCGACTGCCGATGTGCGGTTCGAGCGACGGCGGAAACGTCCGCCTTCTCTCCCCGACGCTCGTACAACGAGACGGTTCGACCGTCCCCTCCGTCACGCGACTCTTCCCCGGGCCGTGCGCCGACCGTGGGTCGCACCCGATTCGAAGACCGACGTGATTTAACAACTCCTTGCGCCATCTCCCCACCATGGAACCGACGCGACGCTCCGCGGACTCCCCAACGGGACCGATTTCGGTCCTCGTGGTCGGCGACCCGAACTGGCGGGAATCGCTCGTCTCCGGCCTTTCGACCGCCGAGGAAGTCCTCGTCACGACCGCAGTTCGCGGCCACGACGGATACGAGTGGCTCACGTCACAACCGGGCGACGTCGATTGTATCGTCTGTGCGCCCGACCTGGCGGATATGTCCGGCGTGAGCTTTCTGGAAGTCGTTCGAACCCTCTACCCCGACCTTCCGGTGGTCCTCCTCGACGCCGACGCGGATGCGACGGTCGCCAGCAGAGCCGTCGCCGCCGACGTGACGGAGTACGTTCCCGTCGAGGCCCGGCCCTCGCTCACCGACGACCTTCTCCGACGCATTCGCCGGGTCGCGGTCGAATATCGAACGGCGCTGACCCGCCGCCGAAGAGCGCGTCAGTTCGACGCGCTCTTCGACGACCCCCGGTCGTTCATGTGGGTCATCGACCCGGACGGAACGCTTCGGCGGACGAACCACACCGCCCTCGACTTTCTCGATGTTTCACCGGAGTCGGTGGCCGGGACGCCGTTCGCCGAATCGCCGTGGTGGGTCCGGTCGGACGTGTCCCCCGAGGCGGTTCGGGACGCCTTTCGAACCGCGAGGGGCGGTTCAGTCGCGCGGTTCGAAACGTCCTTCGACGCTCCGGACGGCCCCGTCGAACTCGACGTCTCGTTCCGTCCGGTGACCGACCGAGGGGGAGCCGTCGTCAGCGTCGTGGTCGAAGCGCTCGATGTGAGCGAACGCGCTCACCTCGAACGGGAACTCCGCGAGTCGGAGGAACTCCACCGGGTCACGCTCAACAACATGACGGACACCGTCCTCGTCACCGACGACGCGGGTGAGTTCACCTACATCTGTCCGAACGTCCACTACATCTTCGGCTACTCGGTCGAGGAGATTCGGGACCTCGGGAGCATCGACGCCCTCCTCGGCGACGACCTCTTCGACCGGGAAGCGCTCGACTCCCACGGGTTGCTCACGAACGTCGAGTGTACCGCGACGGATAAAGCGGGGCGCGAACACACGCTCCTCGTCAACGTGAAGCGGGTCTCGATTCAGGGGGGGACGACGCTGTACAGTTGCCGCGACATCACCAAGCGAAAGGAACGCGAGCGGGCGTTGACCGCGCTCCATCGGACGAGTCGCGACCTCCTCTACGCGGAGACGACGCGGGAAATCGCCACGATCGTCACCGACGACGCGACCGACATCTTCGACGTGGACGACTGTGCCGTCTACTTCTTCGACACGGACGCGAACGAACTGTGGCCCGCCGCGGCGACGGAGGCCATCGAATCCCTCTCGGGTGCGCTGCCGACGGTCCGACTCGACGAACCGAGCGCGCTCGGACGGGCGTTCGTCGAACAGACGACGGTCGAGTTCGACGACGCGGATGACCCCGTCGTCTTCTCCCCGACCGCTATCGAACGACGGAGCGGTCTCTTCATCCCCCTCCGGGACCACGGCGTCTTCGTCGCGGCGGACGAACGCGGGTCCCTCGACGCGGTAACGAGGGAGATAATCGACCTCCTCGCGGCGACCGTCGAGGCGGCGCTGGACCGCATCGAACGGGAAGACGAACTGCGCGACCGCGACCGGGAACTCCAGCGACGGAACCGCCAACTCTCCCGGTTGAACCGGACGAACGGGATAATCCGCGAAATCGATCACGCCCTCGTTCGGGCGGACTCGCGCGAGGAGATAGAGTCCGAAGTGTGTGAACTCCTGACCGCGAGCGACCGATTCGATTTCGCGTGGGTCGGGGACATCGACCCGAGTACGGGCGTCATCGAACCCCGTGCGTGGTCGGGCGACGACCGGGGATATCTCGACGCCGTCGACCTGTCCGAATCCGGCGACCCGGCGGGGAGAACGGCGGCGACGGGATCCGTCTCGGTCGTCTCGAACGTCGCGGACGATTTGCGGGGGACGTCGTGGCGGAAGGAAGCGATATCGCGCGGGTTCCAGTCGATAATCGCCGTTCCGCTGACGCACGGCGATGCCGCCTACGGAGCCCTTTCGGTGTACGCCGGTCGTCCGGACGCGTTCGACGACAGGGCGCGGACGGTCATCTCCGAACTCGGGGAAACCATCGCGTCCGCCATTCAGTCGGCCGAGCGAAAGCGGGCGCTCGTGAGCGACACCGTCGTCGAACTCGACTACCGCATCACGGACGAAACCTGCGTCCTGCACGCGCTCTCGCGGCGGACGGACGCCACCCTCGAACTGAAGGGCGGCGTCCGCGAACTCGACCCGGGTGCCCGAATCCTCGTCTCCGTGTCGAACGCTTCGCCGGACGCCGTCGTTACGGCCGCAAATACCGTCGTCGCCGTCGAATCCGCCCGCGTCGTTTCGACCCACGCCGAGGGCGGATTGGTACAGTTGACGCTCACCTCGCCGTTCGTTGCGACTAGACTGGCGGAGTCGGGTGCGACGCTCGAACGCCTCCGCTCCGATAACGGCGACACGACGGCGACGATATTCGTCCCCTCGCCCGTCACGGTCCGAACCATCGACGACGTTCTCTCGGACGTCTACCCGTCGTCCGAACTCGTCGCACAGCGCGAACGCGAGCGACCACCCGAAACCGGAGGCCGGTTCCGCGAACGGTTCTTGGACGAGATCACCCACAGACAACTCGAAGTCGTCCAGACGGCCTACTACAGCGGCTACTTCGATTCTCCTCGGACGAACGACGGTGCCGCCGTCGCCGCCATGCTCGACATCTCGTCCGCTGCGTTCTACGAACACGTGCGAAAGGTCCAGCGGAAACTCATCGGTTCGGTGTTCGACGGAATTCGGTCCGTCTCGGAATAGGTTGACTATCTAGCCCAACCCGTCCAATACTGCCTCTCTATTCAACCGCTTCCTACTTCCCCTCGTCGCAAAAATTGCGATGCATGGCGTCGACCTGTCCGTATCGTTTTCGATAGCGGGTCGTCGTCCACCGGAGGACTTCCCGATGCGAGATATAGAACACGACCCGACGACGGAATCGAAGTACGAATGTCCGCGCTGCGGTACCATCGTGACGGCAACGCACCACCCCGGAACGTGCACCGACTGCCACGTTCATCTCCGTAACAGAGGGACGCCCCTCGAATAGTTTCCCTATGGCATCCAACACCGTACATTCGGGGTCGAAATCGGACGCGGACGAATCGACCGACGACGCCGCGGAATCGGCGCTCGATACCGCCAGGCGGCAGTTGAATCGCGCGGCCGAGGGTGTGGACATCGACCCGAACATCGTCGAACGCCTGCGGTACCCCAGACACGTCCATCGCGTTACCGTTCCGCTGAAGCGCGACGACGGGTCCGTGGAGGTGTTCACCGGCTATCGTGCGCAACACGACAGCGTGCGGGGACCCTACAAGGGCGGCCTCCGGTACCATCCCGGCGTCACCGAGGAGGAGTGTATCGGCCTCTCGATGTGGATGACGTGGAAGTGCGCCGTCATGGACATCCCCTTCGGGGGTGCGAAGGGCGGCCTCGTCGTGAACCCGAAGCGCCTCTCGGAGACGGAACGGGAGCGCCTGACCCGACGGTTCGCACAGGAACTCCGCGACACCGTCGGGCCGAACCGCGACATCCCGGCACCAGACATGGGGACCGACGCCCAGACGATGGCGTGGTTCATGGACGCATACTCGATGCAGGAGGGCGAAACCCAACCCGGCGTCGTCACGGGGAAACCGCCGGTCATCGGCGGCTCGTTCGGACGCGGAGAGGCACCCGGCCGCTCCGTCGCGCTCGTAACCCGCAAGGCGTGTGAGTACTACGATTTCGGCCTCGACGGAACGACCGTCGCGGTACAGGGGTTCGGAAGCGTCGGCGCGAACGCCGCCCGCCTCCTCGACGAGTGGGGGGCGACGGTCGTCGCGATTTCCGACGTGAACGGGGCGGCGTACGACCCCGACGGTATCGACACGGGTGACGTCCCGTCACACGAAGAGGAACCGGAGGCCGTCACCCGGTACGGCGCGGAGCGCATCAGCAACGAGGCCCTCCTCACGCTCGACGTGGACGTATTGGTTCCCGCCGCCGTCGGCAACGTCCTCACGGAGGCCAACGCGGACGACGTGCGGGCGTCGCTCGTCGTCGAGGGTTCGAACGGCCCGACGACGGCGTCCGCGGACGCCGTCTTCGCCGAGCGGAACGTCCCGGTGATACCGGACATCCTCGCCAACGCGGGCGGCGTCACGGTTTCGTACTTCGAGTGGCTACAGGACATCAACCGCCGCCAGTGGTCGCTCGAACGCGTGAACGACGAACTCGAAGCCGAGATGCTCGCCGCGTGGAACGACGTGCGCGAGGAAGTCGAGAAGCGGGCGGTGACGTGGCGCGAAGCCGCGTACGTCGTCGCCCTCTCGCGTATCGGGGAAGCTCACCGCGTTCGCGGCCTCTGGCCCTGACGCGTTTCGTTCGTCCGTCTGTCCGTCCGTTTCCGTCCCCCAGCAGAAAATTATTGTTCCGTTCACACGTCGCGTCGGCCATGACCGACGTCGTCCTCGTCAGACAGGAAAATCCGTCCCGGAAAAACGGAGCGTCTCCGCGAGTGGTGTGCCGAACTGGAGTCGCGGGAAGAGGAGGTGTTCGAAACCCTCGACAACGAGGGTGTCTATACGGAATGTCGGTTCCTCCGCTCCACGGCCGACGGCGATTTCCTGTTCACCTTCATGGAGGCGGCGGACATCGCCGAATCGAAAGCCGCCGTCGAGGACTCGAATTTCGACATCGACGACGAACACGCGGCGGTGATGGAGGAGGTGCTCGTCGACGGAAGCACGGAACTGTTGGACTCCCTCGACACGTTCGTCGCCGAGCGACCGTAAAACAACGGAAACGGTGGGGGTGTGTGATCCTCTCGTGTGGTACTTTACTCGCGAACTACCGGTGCAACTTCGTTCCCTAACCGCTCCACGCACTCCACCATCGCGTCGGTGCCGATGCCGGGGTGGTAGGTGCGGAAGATGAAGTGGACGTCGTCGCCCAGCGCGTCGCGGTACTCGTTCAACTCCGCTGCCACCTGCTCGGGCGTGCCGAAGATGGCCTGCTCTTTCAGTTCTTCCTTCCGTTCGGGGTCGAGTTCGTCCACCGATTCGCCGGAGAAGATTTCGGCGTAGCGGCGCTGGATGTAGAAGAAACCGGGTTTCATGATCTCCCACGCTTTCTCCTTCGAGTCGGCGATGAAGCCGTGCTGGAGGACGTACACCTCGAAATCTCCCTCGATGTCTTCCTTCTCGCGGACGCGTTCGATGTCCTCCTTTCGCTTTCTGACGCCCTCGATGGAGAGCGAGGAGGGCGCACACCATGCGTCCGCGACGCGGGCGGCGCGTCGGACGGCGGGTTTGACCGACCCGCCGTACATGATCGGAATCTTCGACTCGGGTTTCGGCGTCACGCTCACGTCGGCGGACACGTCGTGGAACTCGGCGTCGTAGTCGAGCGGTCCGTCGGACCACGACGCGCGGAGGAGGGCCGTCAGGTCGGTCATGCGTTCCACGCGCTCCTCGCGGGGGACGCCGAACGATTCGAACTCGCGGGGGTTCGACCCGATGGCGAGTCCCACCGTCAGTCGCCCGTCGGCGAGCAAGTCCACCGTCGCGGCGTCCTCGGCGAGGCGAACCCCGTCGTAGAGCGGCGCGAGCGCGATACAGGTCCCGAGTTCGACGGTTTCGGTGCGAGCGGCGAGCGCCGCGAGCGAGGGCATGGTGGCCGGGAGGTACCCGTCCTCCGCGAAGTGGTGTTCCGACACCCACATGCTGTCGAGGCCGGAGTCGTCGATAGCTTCGCCGAGTTCCACCATCTCGTCGTAAATCTCGGTCATCGAGCGGTCGTCGTCCGGTCGTCGCTGACAGGTGAACAGCCCCGTCCCGAGTTTCATACCCGTGAAATCGAACGCTGTCATCTTAATGGTTTATAAGCGGAAATTCGCGTGGTACTCGCTCGGTATCCCTCTCCACAAGACTTACCACACGAGTTGGAAAATCGAAACTATGGATGGTCCACTCACCAGTTCCGGCCCGAAGAAGCCGGATAGCTCGATACTGAACGCGTTCAAGCCGGCGATGGTGTTGCTCGCGTTGCTCGTCCTGTTCTTCGCCGCGATGTACTTCCTCGGCTGAAATCGGTCGAAAAACGGTCGAGGAAGCGGTGAACCGAGTCAGTACGACGTGCTCCCCCGAGGGAGCGCCTTCGCGACCTTTTCGATGGGGTGTGGCGGGCGCGAGTCGTGGCCTTCGAGTTGCGTCCGGCAGGATGCGCCGGGCGCGACGACGGTTTCGGCGTCGCTCTCGTCCACCTGTTCGAACAGGATTCGACCGATGGCCTGCGAGAGGTCGTACTGTTCCGCGCGGTAGCCGAAACTGCCCGCCATACCACAACACCCGCTCTCCAAGGGGTCCACCGCGTAGCCCGCCCGCCGGAGGACGCCGACGGCGTGGTGGTCCCGCCCGAGCGCCTTCTGGTTGCAGTGGCCGTGGTAGGAGAGCGACTCCGTCACCTCGCGGAACTCGATGTCCTCGTCGAGTCGCTTCCTGTCCACGAACTCGCAGACGCCGAAGGTGCTCGCGCCGACCCGCTCGACGGCGGGGTCCGACACGAGGTCCTGATACTCGTCCTGCACCATCACCGCGTCCGAGGGTTCCACGAAGACGACCGACCAACCCTTCGAAACAGCCGGTTCGAGCGCCGAGACGTTCTTCTCCGCGTTTTCTTTCGCCGTATCGAGAAAGCCCTCGGAGTATGCCGCCCGCCCGCTCGGCGCGAGGTTCGAGGGGACTTGTACGTGGACGCCCGCCGCTTCGAGGACGCGGACGGCGGCCTTGCCGGGTGCGGGATAGCTGTAGTTCGTGAAGGTGTCGGGTACGAGGACGACGTGCTCCGTGGCGATGTCCTTCGGAACGCGGGGGCCGCGCGCCTCGAACCACTCCTCGAAGGACTCCCTGCTGAACGACGGGAGGTCCCGTTCGGGCGCGATTCCGAGGAGCTTCTCGGCGATGATGTCCGACCCCGGAAGTTTCGTCGCCCAGTTCGAAACCGGGGCGAGCGCGCTCCCGAGCGCCGAAATCGTGTCCGCGTTCGCGAAGAAGCGATCCCGTCGACTCGGGCCGCGCTCCTCGTGGTGGGCGTGTTTCACCTCCGCTTTCAACTTCGCCAAATCGACGCCAGTCGGGCAGTCGCGGGCACAGCCCTTACAGCCCAAACAGAGGTCGAGCACCTCCTCCTGAAACCGGTCGGTGTACAGTTCCTCGGTCGGAATCTCCCCGCTGATGGCGGCACGGAGCATGTTCGCCCGCCCTCGCGTGGTCGCCATCTCGTCCTTCATGCCGCGATACGAGGGACACATCGTCTCGCTACCGGTTTGACGGCAGGTTCCACAGCCGTTACACAGTTCCACGAGGTGCGAGAAGCCGCCCTCGTCGGAGAAGTCCTGCACCGTCGTCGGTTCGAGCGAGGAGTACTCGGGTCCGTACCGGAGGTGTTCGCGCATGTCGGCACCCTCCTCGTCGCGGAAGACGACGGTTCCGGGGTTCAGCCGCCAGTCCGGGTCGAACGCCGTTTTGAGGTCCTGAAACGCCGCCCATAGTTGCGGGCCGTACATCTTCGGATTGAACTCGGTCCGAGCTAATCCGTCGCCGTGTTCGCCCGAGAAGGATCCGTGGTGGTCAAGGACGAGCGAGGTCACGTCGTCGGCGATGGAGTGCATCGTCTCGATTCCCTCCGCGTCTTTGAGGTTCAGAATCGGGCGGATGTGGAGCGTCCCGCTCCCGGCGTGGGCGAAGTAGGCCGCCGACGTGTCGTGGGCTTCGAGCACGTCCATGAACTCGCGCACGTACTCGGCGAGTTCCTCGGGCGGCACCGACGCGTCTTCGATGAATGGATACGGCTTCGGGTCGCCCTCCATGCTCATCAACAGGGGAATCGCCGCCTTCCGGAGCTTCCAGAGGTCCGCCTGCTCGTCGGGGGTGTAGGCTTCGAGGACGTCGAAGGCCTCCCCGGCGTGGACGAAGTGGGCGTTCGTCTCCGCGATGGCGTCCTCAAAATCGTCGCACATCTCGCCGTCGAACTCCAGCATGAGGGCCGCGGCGGCCCCTTCTGGAATCGGTTCGGCGTACGCGGCGAACTCCGACGAGTTGCGCGCCAGACGGAACACCTCGTCGTCCATCAACTCGACGGCGCTCACGTCGAACTCCAGCGCCTCCGGAACCGCCTCCATCGCCGACACGAGGTCGTCGAAGCAGTAGAGCGCGAGCGCGGTTTCGTCGGGACGCGACACCAAATCCAGCGTCGCGCGGACGACGACACCCAAGGTTCCCTCCGCGCCGACGAACAGTTTGGAGAGGTTGATGTAGCGCGTCCCGTCCCGTTCGAAAATCACTTTGTGGAGGTTGTAGCCGCTGACGGAGCGCTTGAGCGTCGGATAGCGCGCTTCGATTTCCTCCCCGTTCTCCTCGACGAGTTTTCGGACGGCGCGGTACAGTTCGGCTTCCCGGTCGTCCTTCCCGACGATTTCGTCCCACTCCTCGCCGTCGAGTTCGACGTCGCGGGTGTGAATCAGCGACCCGTCCGCGAGGACGACGTCCAATTCGGCGGTGTAGGCGTCGGTGATGCCGTAGCGGACGGAGTGTGCGCCCGTGGAGTTGTTGCCGATGCCGCCGCCGATCGTCGCTCGATTGGAGGAGGCGGGGTCTGGGGCGAACTTCAGCCCCCACTGTTCGAGGTGGTCGTCCAAATCGTCCTGCACGACGCCGGGTTCCACGACCGCCTGCCGGGCGTCGGGGTCCACGTCGAGAATCGAGTCCATGTGCCGCGAGCAGTCGAGGACGATACACCCCGGCCCGACGGTTTGCCCGGCGAGCGAGGACCCGGCACCGCGCGGGAGGACGGGCATGTCGTGGTCGGCCGCGACGCTGACGGCGGCCTGCACGTCCTCCACATCCGTGGGAAGGACGACGCCTGCGGGTTGGGCCTGATAGATACTCCCGTCGGTCGCGTACAGGACGCGAGTGTATCGATCGAACCGGACCTCCCCGTCGATAGCGCTGCGCAAGTCGTCCGCGAGGGAGGGGTGGGCGTCGGGGGGTTCGTGTCCGAGAGCGGTGCGGTACGTCTCGAAGTCGGGTTGGTCGTCCCGAATTGCCATGAAAAATCCAACCGTTCACACGGACATAAATCCGCGGTTGAATCCGTTAGCATGTAATATGATGAAATATATCGGTTGCCTTCCTGATGTATCGGAGGACACAGTAGACCGGTTCCAAAACGTACGTTTTCTGTCGTCACACGCGGTTCGAGCGGTCCTTTTTTCGACGTGTCCTCCTCCGGGACGTGACGGGCGCGGGAGTATCTATAGAGTTTGGGGAGAGCCGGTTCGTATCGATTTATCAATACTCTCCGGTGAGAGACCGGTAAAGACGCGTATCGAAAAAATCGCAAGCGGGCGTCGGGTATATCTCGTCCCGGCCATCACTCTTTTGTCTGTTGCATGATTCTGTAGGGATAGGGAGAACCATGCACGACCTGACTGGTTTCCAGCGGGACTTGCTGTACGTCATCGCTGGTTTGGACGAACCGCACGGCCTCGCGATCAAAGAAGAACTCGAAGCGTACTACGAGAAGGAGATTCATCACGGGCGACTGTATCCGAATCTCGATTCCCTCGTGGACAAGGGATTGGTGGAGAAGGGCCAGCGAGACCGTCGGACGAACTACTACACGCTCACGCGCAGAGGTGCGCGCGAAATCGAAGCGCGCCGTGAGTGGGAAGAACGCTACGTCGGTCCGGACCTCGGCCAAACACAGACCGCTTAGGGAGAGAGAGCGGTGCCGAGGACGGCGGCGTTGAGCGCTCTGACGTGAGCGAAGACCGAACTCGATTCGTTTATTTTGTAGCCATCACCGGACGGTGTGAGGACGTCGAGTTCCTCCAACTGTTCGACGTGCATCCACACTGCTTTCCGGGAGAGTCCGACGTGGTCGTGCAGGTCGTCCTGCGTGAACTCCTCCGTTTCGTCCATGGCGAGGAGGGCGTCCAAGAGCAGGCGAACTTCTTCGGGATGTGCGAGGTCGCGAAAGCCGTCGGATGCGCCGCGTTCGTCCGCCGCGCTCCGCAACTCTCCGACGGCGTTGGCGACGACGCTTTCGGTGTTGGGCCGATACGTCTCTTCTTCCTTACGGAACACGCGAAGCGAAACGAGGTCCTCTAAACTCCGTTCGACCGCATCGACGTCGCAGTCGAGTTCGCGCGCGAGTTCGTCTACCTGCCATTCGCCACCGGTCGCTGCGGCGAGTCGAACCAGTTCGCGAGTCTCCGTGTCGCGGGTCAGAAAGAGCCACCCTGACGGGTATGCCGCCCGTGCGGCCCGAATTCCTTCCTCGTCCGCAAGCGTCCACATTTCGTCTCGATTGTTCGTCGTACGGAGGGTCCAATCGCGTGTGTCTACCTGGAGCACCATTAGTTTCCATTCACCCGCCGACGGTATATAATGGTTGTACTCCAATTCGATATCTCAGGTTGGATTCGATTCACAGGAAACGCGCCACGAGATGTCGGACCGTGCGATCAGTCGGTGATAAATGGCCTGCAGACCCGACGAACGCGTGTCCGGGAGGACGTGCAGTTCGATAGTCCCGTATCTGACGACGACGCGGAACGTGGTGTCGCGCTCTCGGTCGCGGACGAGGTACATCGGGACGGGAAGGTCGAACCAATCGCCGTAGGTGTAGGCCTCCCCGTCTAGCACGTCCTTGACGAGTGTCAGGAGGTCGCGCTCGGTGGAGTCGGAACTCGGCGACAGGCGGAAGAACGTCTCTCCCTCGTAGCGGACGCCGCCTTGTTGCGGATACGTCCGGCGCGGCCGGTGTGGAATCGAGAACGACGGGTCGCTGTCGGACATGACTGTGATACCTGTACCACCGAATAACACCGTCATCCGTTAAATAGTTCAGCCGCGGGTGCGGATGAAAATCGCACTCCCCGACACACAGAACACGGCGACGACGTGTCCGACCAGCGCGAACACCAGCAGGTCGTACCCCCACACGAACGGCACGAGGACGAGTTGCAACAGCGCGAACCCGATGACGAAGGCGTCCACGCGCAGGAGTTTCCGCTGGGTGGCTTTCTCGGTCGGGTACCGAACCGCGACCCAGAACCCGGTGACGCTCGCCCACCACGCGGTGCCGATGCGATAGCACACGTCCCACAGGACGAGGAGCGTGAGAAACACCGCCGGAATCGGTGGGGAAGTCCCCAGAAGTGATTCGAGGAGCGGCGCGCCGGTCCGCGGGGTGTACACCAGCAGGTACGTGACGAGGGCGACGTAGGCGATGACGCCGAGGACCACCTCGATGCTCGAACCGAACAACAGCTTTCGGTACGCCATCGGAACCGACAGATCCCGCATCCTTCGTCCGATGAGGAGCATCAGCGCGCTCCCCGCGGTGGCGACGACGATGGCTGCAGTCCCAGCCGGAACGGCGTGCCAGAGGCCGTATCGCCACGCGAGAAGCACCATCAGTCCCTCGAAGAGGACGAACTGAATCGTGAGCGCGGCCCAGTTGGGAAACGTGACGCCCGGAATCGCATCGACGATGCTCTCGTACGTCCACCGATAGACGGGGCGACTCATGCGATGGAGCGCCGGACGGCGTCGTCGAACGGCGTCAACTCGACGGGGACGAGCGAGCGTATTCGGTCGTCCTCGACGACGGTGCGCGTCTTCAATCCGAGAATGAGCGGGTGGGCGACGTCCTTCGGAACGTCCGTCACCAGATCGACCCAGTAGGCCGATAACTTGGGCGTGAGGACGGGGACGGGAACCATGGTGGAACGGGTACCCAACAGTTCGCCCGTTCGAAGCACCATCTCGCCGTAAGTGAGTACGTCCGGGCCGCCGATTTCGAACGTCTTCCCCGCCGTCTCGGGAACGTCGAGGACGCCGACGAGGTAGGCCACCACATCCTCGACGGCGATGGGTTGACAGTCCGTTCCGACCCACCGCGGAGTTATCATCAGCGGCAAGCGTTCCGCCAGTTGTCGAACCATGCGGAAACTCGCGCTGTCGCCGCCGACCACGATGGCCGCCCGGAGGACGGTCAGTTCGTACGGGCCGGTGCCGAGGATGTACTCCACCTCGCGGCGCGATTTGAGGTGGTCCGAGAGGGTGACGCGTTCGCCGCCCAGTCCGGAGAGATACACGACCCGAGAAGGGTCCCCTTCGCGCGCAGCGGAGACGAAGTTCCGCGCGGCGACCCTGTCATGGGCCATGAAATCCTCGCTCTCGCCCATCGAGTGGACGAGGTAGTACGCCGCGTCCACGCCGTCGAAGACGCCGCGAAGGCTCTCACGGTCGTTCAGGTCGGCCTCGACGACCGAGACGCCGTCCGGCGGGTCGTACGTCGAAGCGTTCCGGGTCATCGCCACGACGTCCTTGCCGTTCGCAACGAGTTCGGGAACGAGGTGGCGGCCGACGAACCCGGTCGCTCCGGCCACGAGTACCGTCATCGCCCGTAACTCGGGTCGCTATCGTTCAAAAACTATCGGGCAACCTGAAGGGTTATGCCGCACTAACGCCATCCGTTCTACATGGATTGGCCCTTCCTTCTCGCTCTCGTCCTCCTTCTCGGTGGCGTCCTCGGGAGCGTCGTCCCGCTCCTTCCGGGCGTTCCGCTCTCTCTCGCGGGCATCTACGCCTACTGGTGGTGGACCGGGTTCGGAACCCCCGGACTCCCCTTCGTCGTGATCGCGACGCTCCTCGGGGTCGCCGCCGTCCTCGCCGAGTACGCCGGTGGAGCGATTTCCGCACGGGCGGGCGGTGGGTCCGTCTGGTCGGCCGTCGTCGCGGGTATCGTCGGCCTCGTCGCCCTCCTAACGACGGGACCGTTGGGGATGCTTCTCGCCGTCGCGCTCGCCACGTTCGCCGTCGAACTGGCACGAACGAGGGATTTCGAACACGGCGCACGAACCGCTGCCTTCGCCGTTGTCGGCCTGCTTGCCTCGGCGGTGTTCCAGTTGCTCGTGACGGGCACGCTCCTCGTCGGCTTTCTCGCCGCGACGGTGTTCTAAGTGCGACTCCTCCTATCAATACATTTCGTTGTCACGAACGGCGACTTCGACCGAAAAATCGGATGCGGTTTTCCGTATCGGTTTGCCGAATTACAGTATTGAATAATTTTAAGTCAGTTGCTTGATTTGTAGTTCACGAAAATCGTAGGCGATTCACTCCATGCAAGCTATCGAAATCACGTACATACTACTCAGCATCGTTCTCGCCGCGACCGGCCTCACCATGGTCGGCTTGGCAATGCGGGCGTATCTCCAAACGTCCCGTCAGTCGATGCTCGCCCTGTCGATCGGATTCTCGGTTCTCGTCGCGGCCGCGATTGCAACCACGTTCAGCGCGTTCCTCACCGACTTCGAAAACAGTCGGATGCTCCTCACGGTGAACTACGGTGTCTCGACGGTCGGATATCTGTTCGTCATCTACAGCGTCACCGGCGCGGACTGAGAACGCGTATTTCCCCGAACCGGTGCTATTTTTCCCTCCCGACCATCGCCCTCTTCATGAGTACGTTCGCTACCGCCGTTCGCACGGGTGTGGCCGTGGTCGGGTCGTGGATATCCATCGGCCACCCCGCCGTCGCGGAGATGAGCGCCGAACTCGGCTTCGACTTCGTGGTCATCGACGCCGAACACACGTCGATGTCGCTCGAAACCGTCGAAACTCTCGCCCGTGCGGTGGACGCCGCGAGCGGGGAGACGGAACCGCTCGTTCGCGTGGCCGACGACGACCCCGCTCGACTCAAACGCGTCCTCGACACCGGCGTTTCCGGTGTCATCGTTCCGATGGTCGAGACGGAAGCACAGGCCCGCGGAATCGCCGACGCGACGCGCTATCCGCCGGAGGGAGTCCGCGGCGTCGCGACCGGAACCGGATTCCGCGAACGTTCTTCGAATGTGGCAACCCCCGACGCCGTACCGATTGCCGACCTTCCGGGGCGCGTCGCGTCGCTGGTGTCCGGGTAACATCTCGCGAGAATCGTGTCGGTTTCGACCGTCGCGCCGTTGACCACCACCTCGACGCTCGTGAACACGATGCCGTTGCCGTACGGTTCGACCGTTTTCCCCTGCATCGGACCGAGGAGCGCCTTTCCCTGCTTTCCCGTGACGGTGTCCTCGTAGAACACCACGAGGTCGTACCGAACCCACTTCGGTTCGACAGAGACGGTCACGTTCCGACACGTGTAGTCGATGTCGGCGTTCACGCCGACCGCTTGGTATCCCGCTGCTCCCGAGAGCTCCGGACTGCTGCCGCCTGTGACTACACCGGTACCCGCGACGACGACGACCACGACCACGACCACTGCGAGCGTTCCCACCGTTCCCAGTATCCCCGCGGTTTCCCCGGATCGCATACCGTCGGCACGCCGGGGAATCGGTTATTCGTTGTTGCCGATGCGATCCGTCAGTCGTCGTTATTCGCCGTTACCGCCGCCACTATTCGTCGTCACCGTCGCCACTGACGCTACCGTCGTCGCTTCCACTATCGCGGTACACTATCTCCTCGATGATTCGCCGTTCTCCGTCTCCGTATCGATAGACAGTGTCGGCCTCCTCGTCCCGCGTCGTGCGGTGCGACCCGTCACAGAAGGGGTACTCGTCGGACAGGCCGCACAAGCAGATGGCGATGTTTCCCTTCTCGTCGTCGAAGTCGCCTTCGTCCACTTTGAGCGGGCCGGTCGCGTCGTGTCGAACTTCGCGGACCATACTCGAACTCGGGTCCGCGCTCACTTCAGTCCCGTTGCCGACGGCCGGGCGGACCGCCTACTCGTCCAGCACGGTTTCCTGAATCCGGATGCCCTTCGACGCCAAGTGACGCAACTGCTGGCGGGCGAACTCCTCCTCGCGGGTACCGCGCGTCGCCAGCACGTACATCCGGGCGCGTCCGGCGGGGCGCATGGTCCGACCCGCGCGCTGTGCGCCCTGCCGCCGCGACCCGCCCAAGCCGGACGCGACGATGGCGATTTCGGCGTCCGGGAGGTCGATTCCCTCGTCGCCGACCCGGGAGATGACCAACGTATCCTCCCGCCCGTCGCGGAACGCTTGCAGGTGTCGCTCGCGTTCGGGATGGCGCATCTCGCCGCTCAGGAAGGGGACGTCGAGGGCGTCCGCGATTTCGTTCCCCTGTTCGAGGTACTCCACGAACACCAGCGCCTTCGCCGTGGGGTGTTCCGCGAGGAGGAATCGAATCTCGTCCAACTTCGCGGGGTTCGTCGCCGCGATTTGGCGCTTCCCGCGGCCGTCGGCGCTGGCGTATTCGCCGTGATACGTCTCGTCGTCCCACCCGACGTATCGGATTTCGACTTCGGGTTCCGCGACGAACCCGGCCTCGAACAGCGCGTCCCAATCGGTGCCGATGGGCGGGCCGATGAGCGTGAAGATGTCTTTTTCTTTATCATCCTCCCTGACAGGAGTAGCACTAAGCCCCAAGCGGTGCTTCGATTGCAGGTTCGCGCTCCGGCGGAAGACCCGACTCGGAATGTGCTGGCATTCATCGTAGACGATGAGGCCCCACCGACGTTGGTCGAACAGTTGGCGATGGCGGTCCATTCCGGCGGTTTGGTAGGTCGCAATCGTTACCGGGCGGACGTTCTTCTCGCCGCCGTGGTACTCGCCGATCTGTTCCCGCGTGAGGTTCGTGTGGGTGAGCAGTTCGTCGCGCCACTGTGCGGCGAGTTCGCGGCCGGGAACTAAAATCAGCGTTTCGCCGGCGACGGCTTCGAGGACGCCCATCGCGGCCACCGTCTTCCCGCTTCCTGGCGGCCCGACGAGGACGCCGGATTTCAGGTCAACGAACTCCTCGACCCACTCGCGCTGGTAGTCGCGCAATTCGAGGGCGCACTCGACGGGCAGTTCGTCGCCAGTTTCCAGTTCCCGGTCGTCCTGCACCGGATAGCCCGCTTCGTAGAGGATTCGCTTCACTTCGGCCACCTTGTCCTCGGCGACCCAGCTTTCGTCGTCCGCAATCGGGGCGCGGAGGTGACTCTCGTCCAACTTCTGCCGGGCGACGTTCCCCATCAGGTCGTCGCTGGCGGCTTGGAGGACCACGTACCCGTCCTCGTGGGTGTAGAGGCGGAACTGCTTCGCGCGCTTCCACTGTGCCTCGATGAACGACTCCAAATCCGGCGACGGTTCCGGGAGCACCTGCCGGACGGTACGCATCAGGTCATTCAGGGACTCATAGGGGGCGGACCAGACGTCCTCCTGCCGAACCCGATAGCTGTAGCTTCCCGCCCGCGTCGTGTCGGTGAGGTGGGCGAACTGCGAGAGTTGGGCCCGCGTGAACTGCTCCGGTTGGTCCGCGACGATTTCGCGACGCTTCGGAAACACCACGATTCGCTCGCGGTCGGCCAACCGCTCCCACTCGGTCGGAAACCAGACCACCGGGTCGTTCTCCACGTCGAGGCGGGTCACGTCGCGCTCCTCGGTCAGGCGCTCCAGCACGCGGTTGGCTTCCTCGTGCGAACAGTCGAGGGCGCGGGCCACCTCGTCCGCGGTCAGCACCGGCCGCCCGACGTCCTCGATGGCGTCGTAGAAGTCGGAAATCTCGTAGTCGTCGGTCACTGCTCCGTTGTTGGGTCCCGGGTCGAATACCCGTTACGACTCCTCGCGGCCGTCTAGGTCCCCCGGTCCGTCGTAGGCCCCCGACCTGCGGAGTTCGCCGCGCTTTTCGAGGACGCCGGGTGTGCGACAGACGCCGCGTGCGCCCGCCGCCTGCGGCACCGTGCAGTTGTTGCAGTTCTCGCAGACGACTGCGGTTTCGCGCGCGTCGTCGCACGAGTTCGTTCCGAGAAGCCGCGCCGGAAGCCGCGGTTCCGCGTAAAACGGCCGCCCCATCCCCACGGCGTCACACGACCCGTCGGCCAACAATCGGTCGATTTGGGATCGGGTTCGAATCCCGCCCTCGGCCAGCACCGGAACCGACACCCGCGACCCGACGCGGCGGGTGAACGGGCGATTCCACGCCGGGTCGAAGTCGTATTTCCGGGATTGAAGCCAGTTGAGGAGGGCGACGAGCGCGGCGCGCGGTTTGCTCCCGAACGCTTCCGAATACCCCTCACGGAACCGCTCGTCGCGCCACGCGCGGGCCGGGAACGCGCCGCGGATGATGCTCGCGTCCCAGAACACCGACGCTTGCACCGGAACGAGGGCATCGAAGCCCATGTCGGCCAATCGCTCGCAGACCCGAACGCCGTCGGCGAGCGAGAGGTGTCGCCGGACGAACGCCGGGGCGGTCGTTTCGGCTGGTACTTTGGTCACGATGGGAACGTCGGGACCGACGCGCTCGCGAATCTCCTCGTACACGATTTCCAGGAATGTGGTACGGGCGGCGAGCGACCCGCCGAACTCGTCGTCGCGGCGGTTGTAGAACGGCGAAAGGAACTGCTGGACGATGCCCATGTTCGCCCCGGCGATGTGAATCCCGTCGTAGCCCGCATCGACCGCGTACTCCGCCGAGCGGCCGAAATCGGCCGCGAGGTCGTACACCTCCGCCGTCGAAAGGACGTGCGGATTGTAGTCGAGAAACCCGACGCTGTCCAGCAATCGAAGTACGGTGGGTGGCCGCGAAACCGCGAGTTGCCGCAAGTCGGGATGTTCGGCGCGATAGTCCGCGTGCCACGTCTCCATGCTCCGCAGGCCGCCGTGTTCGAGTTGGACGAAAATCCGGCTCCCGTGGTCGTGCACCGCGTCCGTGAGGCGGGACAAGCGCGAGACGAACGCCGGGTCGTGTACTCGCGTCATCCCCGGCGCGGCACAGCCACCCTCGCCGCGAACGATGGTTGCACCTTGACAAATCAGCCCCACGCCCGATTCGGCGGCGGGTTCGAGTTCCCGAATCAGGACGTCAACCGTCTCCTCGTCGTTGCCGGCACATTCGAGCAGCGGAGCGCGGTAGAGGCGATTCGGCAGTTCGACGCCCCCGATTTCGAGCGGGTCTTCGAGGTTGGCCACGGTGCTCACGGGTTCGTCGGATTCGCCCGTAAAGCTTCGTGGGCTCGGCGAATTCGGTCGAAAAAAGCGCCGTCCCGTCCGTCAGTTCGCCGTCGCCTTCTTCGTTCCCTTCGATTCCTTCGTCGTCTCCTTCTCCGCTTTCTCCTCCTTCGCCTTCTCTTTCTCGCTTTCCGCGATGCCGAGGAAGGCGAACGCCGCACCGAGCATGGCGGCGTTCTTGAGGAAGTGGTTCTGTTCGTTCTGTCGCTCCTGTCCCTCCTGATTCCAGAAGTCGTGGGTGAACGGGGTGACGCCGACGAGGAAGCCGATGGCGGCGCTGGCGGCGAGGCCCGGGAGTTTCCACAGGCTGATTCCGACGCCGCCGACCACGAGGAGCCAGTGCGACGCCACGACGGACGCCTCGGGCATCGGGACACCCTTCGCTTCCGCGTATCCCGCCTGCGCTTCGATGTTCCGGAGCCCGGAGATTCCCATGTATGCGAGCAGACCGCCGTAAATCAATCTCGCCACTCTGAACCCCGTCGATTTCACCACCGTATCGCTACGTTCTGCCATGGTTTACCTCACGACGATTTCTCACTTATAGCTGGTTCCCAAAATATTCGGTAACGCTCACGTCTGTGCGTGACACGAGTGTTACCGCCCGCCGTCAAATTTCGAACTCACTTCCACTTGATGGAACAACCGCGGGACGGCATAAAATCCAAGTCCACGTCCTCGCCCGAGAGGACGCTGTCGATGGCGTCGCGGACGTAGAACTCGGTGGCTTCCGCGTCGGGATTCAGCGCGTCGTCCAGTCGCCCGTGGTAGGCAAGCGTGAAGCCGTCGCCCCCGTTGCGGAGCAGGAACGGGTCGGGCGTACAGACCGCGCCGTAGGCCCGTGCGACCTCCTGCGATTCGTCGTGGAGATAGGCGTCGTACCCGATCGTTCCGTCCTCGACTCGCTCCTGCATGGCCTCGAAGGAGTCGTCGGGGTACTCCTCGGCGTCGTTCGAGTTGACGCCCACCACGGCCACGTCGTCGTACTCGTCCGCGATGTCGTTCAACAGGTCGAACTTCGCCTGCGCGTACGGACAGTGGTTGCACGTGAACACGAGCAACACGGCGTCGTAGTCGTCGAAATCCGAAAGCGTGTACGTCTCCTCGTCGGTTCCGCGGAGTTCAAAGTTCGGTGCGGCGTCGTCGCGTCCGATTTTCTCCTCGGACTCTTTCATCACCATATCCCATCATTCCCGTCGAGCCTCAAAATACGTTCGCCGCCCCGCAGGGTCCGGCCTACTTCCGGCCGGATATCACGGTTATCGTCCCCGTTTGAGTGAACGGCTCCCCGTCCATCGCGTTCAGTCGGTCGGTGAGTTCCGACGTGAACGCCGCTTCCCGCTCGCCCAAGACGTCCGGCGAGCAGAACGACAGCGAGCGAAGGTAGCCGACGATTCCGTCCGCGTCCCATTCGCGCTCGAACGCGAACCGCTCGACCGTTACGTCCTCGAACCCCGCTTCGGCCAGCAACTCGTCCCACGGATCATCGTACTCCTCGACCGGTCCGGTTCGTTCGGGGAGGGAAGCGTACTCGCCCGCAACCTCGTAGACTTCTTCTTGCCATTCTTCGGTCCCTTTCGTCAGCCACTCTTGGCCGGTGAGGAGCGCGACGCCGCCACCGGATTCGGTCAGGCGGTACAGCGTTTCGAGCGTCGACTTTCCGTTCATCCAGTGAAACGAGCGACCCATGGTCGTCAGCCTGAACGTGCCGAGTTCCTCGCCGAGGTCCGTATCGGACCCGACGACGCAATCGACGTTTTCGCGTCCCGCCCGCTCCGCCCGTTGCCGCGCTTGTCGGAGCATGGTTTCGTTCGGGTCCATCGCCACGACTTCTCCCGCGTGTTCCGCGAGCGGAACGGCGATTTGGCCCGCTCCGCATCCCAAGTCGAGACTGCGCGACGAGTCGTCCAGCTCGAATCGGTCCACCAGATACGTCAACGCCGCCTCGCCGTATCCGGGTCGGTATTCGGCGTAATGTCGTTCCGTGCTCTCGAAGGGAATCGAATCGTCGGCGGTCATAACACCTCACTTCCCGTGAATTCACACTGGAATAAAAAACCCGTTTTCCGTCTCCGCTTTCATCCACCCGACTTTCCGAACGGATCCTGGAAAATGTATATCGATAATCCAGTCCAAAAATAATATATAATCTGTCGATAAACCCTTATCCCTTAATGGCAGGTATCGAAACATCCGGACTGACGAAGCGGTACGGCGACACGACGGCACTTTCCGACCTCGATTTGACCGTCGCGGAGGGGGAAGTGTTCGGCTTTCTCGGACCGAACGGTGCGGGAAAAACGACGACCATCGACCTCCTCCTCGATTTCATCCGCCCGACGGCCGGGTCCGCGACCGTCCTCGGGCACGATACGCAGACGGAGACCGACGCGGTTCGCGACCGGGTCGGCGTCCTTCCGGACGGCTTCGACCTCTGGAGTCGCTCCTCCGGCTATCGACACCTCGAATTCGCGCTCGAATCCGTCGGCGGCAGCGAGGACCCGGACGCCCTCCTCGACCGCGTCGGACTCGAAAGGGAGGATGCGGACCGGCCGGTCGGCGACTACTCCAAGGGGATGTACCAGCGTCTCGCGATGGCGATGACGCTCGCAGGCGACCCCGACCTGATAATCATGGACGAACCGTCCTCGGGTCTCGACCCGCACGGCATCCGGCGGATGCAACACCTCGTGCGCGAGGAGGCCGACAAGGGAAAGACGGTCTTCTTTTCGAGCCACATCCTCGGACAGGTCGCCTCGGTCTGTGACCGCGTGGGAATCATGAACGACGGCGAACTCGTGACCGTCGATACCCTCGAAGGACTGCGGGAGACGGCGGGGGTCGGGTCCAGTCTCGTCGTCTCCCTCCGCGGGAGGCCGAACGTTGACGTGACCGCCATCGACGGTGTAACCGACGTCGAATTCGAAGACGGTCGGATGCGAGTGGGGTACGCCACCCCGGAGAGCAAGGCCGCGGTGGTTCACCGACTCGTCGAGTCCGACGCGAAAGTCCTCGACTTCGAAACGGAGGAGGCGACGCTCGGCGACCTCTTCTCGGCGTTCACGGAAACGGAGGACGATGCCGTAACGAAAGTCGCAACGGACGGTGGCGTCGCTCCGACGGGGGTTCGACGATGACGTGGTCGCTGGTCGCGGGCAAGGATTTCGAGGACTCCATCCGGTCGCGGATGGTGTGGGCCGCGGTCGGGATTTTCGTCCTCCTGATGGCTATCGTCGGCCTCTCTGCATCGTTGGGCGACCTCTCGGACAGTTCGCCGATGGACATCATCGTGATGTTCACGAACATCGGCGGGGAACTGTTGGTCCCGATAATCGCGCTGATGGTCGGCTACATGGCTATCGTCGGGGAGCGACAGTCCGGGAGTCTCCGCATCCTGTTCGGGCTGACGCACAACAGACGCGACGTTTTCGTCGGCAAGCTCGTGAGTCGCATCGGCGTCATTCTCTTCGCGACGCTCATCGCCTGCGCCGCCGCCGTCACGTTGGCTCTCGGGCTGTTCGGGACGCTTCCGGTCGCGTCGTTCCTCGGATTCATCGCCATCACCCTCCTGCTCGGGGCGGCGTTCACCGCCATCGCCGTCGGCATTTCCGCGATGACGGAGTCGCGGATGGCGGCCATGGGCGGTGCCATCGGCAGCTACGTCCTGTTCGTCATGCTCTGGCACCCGCTGGTCGCGGGCATCTATTACGCCGTCAACGGAAAGCTCGCCGGACTCGAAGCGCCGGCGTGGTACTTCTTCCTCCTCCGACTGAATCCGCTCCAACTGTACGCCGAAACGGCGAGTTCCATCTCCGACCAGTTCATCTACGGCCTGTTCGGGTGGCAGGGTACCGTCGAAAACATCCCCAAGAGCGCGATGCAGGACACCAGCAAACTCATGCTGTCGAACCGTCTCGGGGGCCACGTCCCGTTCTACCTCTCGGACTGGTTCGCCCCGGTGATACTGCTCCTCTGGATAGTCGTTCCGGCGGTCATCGGATACCGAACGTTCCAACGCGCGGATCTGAACTAAAACCGAGCGATTCAGTGCCGAACTTCCTCCGGGGGGCCGCCCACCAACCGCTCCCGGTCGTGGTCCGACTCGAAGTCGAGTTCCGGGCCGACGGGGACGATTCCGGACGGGTTGATTCCCGCGTGGCTTCGATAGTAGTGTTCCTTGATGTGGTCTATCCGGACCGTCTCGGCGACGTCGGGCAGTTGCATCAGTTCCTTCAGGTAGTTCCAGAGGTTCGGGTAGTCCACGATTCGCCGGACGTTACATTTGAAATGCGTCGCGTACACCGCGTCGAAGCGCACCAACGTCGTGAACAGGCAGAGGTCCGCCTCCGTCAGTTCCGGACCGCAGAGATACCGCCGGTCGGCGAGTACTCCCTCCCAGTGGTCGAGCGCGTCGAACAGGTCGCCCACGGCCTCCTCGTAGGCCGTCTGCGTCTCCGCGAATCCCGCCCGATACACGCCGTTGTTGACGGGTTCGTAAATCGCCTCGATGGTGTCGTCCACCCCATCGCGGTACTCTTCGGGGTAGAGAGTTACGTCCCGGTCCGCAACCGCGTCGAACTCGGTGTCCAACATCCGCAGTATCTCCTCCGACTCGTTGTTGACGATGGTGTCCCGCTCCTTGTCCCACAGGACGGGAACGGTCACGCGCCCGGTGAACTCCGAATCCGCTTTCGTGTACACATCTCGGAGGTACGCCGCTCCGTTCACGCTGTCGGCGGTACATCCTAACCGGTCGGGCGAGAACTCCCACCCGTCGTTTTGACGGTAGGGGTCCACGACCGACACCGAAATGTGGTCTTCGAGTCCCTTCAGCGCCCGTACGAGGAGCGTCCGATGCGCCCACGGGCAGGCGTAGGAGACGTAGAGGTGGTAGCGTCCCGACTCCGCCGGGAACTCGCTCTCCGGGTCGTCCTCGACCCACTCGCGGAACGAGGTCGTTTGCCGCTCGAACTCGCCCTCCTCGTTCGTACTCTCGTACGCGCCGGTTCGCCACTCGCCGTCCACGAGCATGTTCATGTCGCCCGATACGTTTTTCTCGGCCTTAGCGGTGCGGTTTCCCCACGTTGCTTCCGGTTTCCACCGACGGGTCCACCGGGACTATCTCTCCCGAAATATATTCGGAAAGCTTTCTAGAATGCTTTCCAGAAATCTAGTCAGATGTTCGCTCACACATCGATTTTACCCCTGTCGGATGTTTTCACTCGTCGTCTCGAACCCGCATCTCCCCGTCCAGCGAGAGCGTCAGTTCGTCACCAGCAAGTCGAATCGTCAACCGGCTTTCCGCCGGGTCGGTCCTGCTCTTTCGCTCCGTTTCCGATCCGTTCGAATCCGGTCGGTCCGTGGGAACCAACTGACCGCTTTTCGACGTGAAAACTGCATAAACCTCACGAAAGTACGGTCAGTAATAGGAACTATAGGGAGTATATATGGCTCGGCGGTCGTAGTTCATTCGAAGCATGACCGACCAACCGACGAACGAGGGACTGGAGAACGTCACCGTCGCGGAAACGCGTCGCAGTTACATCGACGGCGACGTCGGCGAACTGATAATCGGCGGCTACCCGCTCGAAGAACTCGCCGAACACGCGACGTTCGAGGAAACCGTCTACCTCCTCTGGAACGACCGGCTTCCGGACGCTGACGAGTTGACGTCGTTTCGCGCCGACCTCGCCGCGTACCGCGACCTCTCCCCCGCCACGCTCGACCTTCTCAGGGCGGCCGCGGCGGACGACGCCGACCCGATGGACGCGCTTCGGATGGGCGTCGCGGCGGCGACCATCGGCCACGACACCGACGGCCCCGAGGACGAGGCCTGTCTCCTCGTCGCGCAACTGCCGACCATCGTGGCGGCGTACTGGCGACTCCGGAACGGCGACGAACCGGTCGCCCCCGACGGCGACCTCTCCCACGCCGCGAACTACCTCTACATGCTCACGGGCGAGCAACCGACCGACGCCGAGACGCGCGGCCTCGAAACCTACCTCAACTCCGTCGTGGACCACGGCCTCAACGCCTCGACGTTCAGCGGCCGGGCCATCGTCTCGACGGAGACGGACCTCGTGTCGGCCGTCACCGGCGCGGTGGGTGCGCTGAAGGGACCGCTTCACGGCGGCGCTCCCGGTCCGGTGCTGGACATGCTCCTCGACATCCACGAGTCCGGTGACACCGAGGGCTACGTCGAGGAGAAACTCGACGCCGGGGAGCGAATCATGGGATTCGGCCACCGCGTCTACAACGTCCGGGACCCGCGTGCCGCCGTCCTCTCCTCGGCCGCCGAGTCGTTCTACGAATCCGGCGGCGAACGCGACTTCTTCGAGACGGCGAAAACGGTCGAGACGACCACGACCGACCTGTTGGCCGAGCGACGGCCCGATCTGAGTCTGGCGACGAACGTCGAGTTCTACACGGCCGTCCTCCTCCACGGCATCGGGATTCCGTCGGAACTGTTCACGACGACGTTCGCCATCGCCCGCGTCGGCGGGTGGACTGCACACTGTCTGGAACAACTGGAGGACAACCGAATCATCCGCCCACGCTCGGCCTACGTCGGGGAGCGCGACCGAACGTGGGTGCCGGTCGAGGAGCGCTGACTCGGGACTACACCTCCGAACTGGTCGAATCCGTCGGGCGCGGGAGTGCGACGTACGACAGTCGTTCGATGGAGAACGGATCGTAGACGGACTGGTGGCACGGACAGTAGATGTCGTTTTGCGCGTTGAACTTCGCGCTCGCCGGGTCGGCCTTGAACAGCGGCACGCAGCAGAAGTGGGTGCATTTGTTGAGGATGGCGATGAACCCTTCCTGCGTGCTCGCTTTCAGCCACTCGTTCGTCTTCGCCTTCTCTTCGATCGCCGTACTTCTGATTATCTGAACGGGAATCGTCCCGCTCGCCGGCACGTCCTGTGACCGCCACGTCGCGGAGGCGGGTTTTCCGAGCCCGGACTTCCCGATGCCGTCGCCCCACGTTTTGTAGTCGTCGAAATCGTCGATGTTGACCTTGTCTCCCTCCGAGGCCGTCTCGGACTGCCACGTGTACTGCGAGGCGGTGTAGCGGAAGTAGTTGTCCTGATCCGCGTCCGGTTTGATGCCGGGATACGTCTGGACGCCACAGTACTGGAACCACTGCGAGGAGTAGGTGATTCCACCCATCTGCTGTTCGGCGACGGTGACGGTGTTACTGCCTTGTTCGACCTGTTTCACCTCGGGCCAGACGCCTTTCAGGTCGCCGTTGGCGTCGATTTCGACCGGAATCTGGGGCATCCCGCGCGGTGCGGGTCCGGCGATGTTCTCCACGCCGTAGTACTCGACCGTCCCACCGCCCGCTCCCGACGGAGCGGTTGCGGTTTTCATCATCGCCGCCGTTCCCGTGCCGATTCCCGCTAACGCCGCGCTGCCGACGACGCCTTTGACGAATCGTCGACGAGAGGACTCCTCTGGATATTTGTCCGAATCAGACATTTTTCACCTGCGTGTCGCTCGCTCCTGTCAGGGTCACGGGACGAGCGATTCACGCTATCGGTCGCGACTAAGTCCCCGCCGTGCTTTGTTATTGGTAGCCAATCGGTGCGTTGCCCAGTCCTTACCCTCGGACACCGATGGGTAAGTGTCGGTTTTCCACCACTCCCCTCCTTCCTCGCGGGGCTTACCTCTCGCCGTCTAATTTCAAAGAACTGTTATTTTTGCCCTCCTTCGCGACAGGATTCCGAACTACAGCGTCGCTTGCTTGCGATTCGTTGTTTTCACGCCCAACAGAGATATATGTGTGTTCGAGCGATTATGTACTAGAGTATGACTCTCGGTCCACCAACGCGAATTTCGACCGGTGTCTCTGGACTGGACGAGATACTGCACGACGGACTTATTCCGGGACGGAGCTATCTCGTTCGGGGCGATCCGGGAACGGGGAAGACGATTCTCGGCATCAACTATCTTACCGCGAATATCGAGTCGGGCGAGACGGTGTTGTTCGTGAATCTGGAGGAGTCGAAGGACGAGGTCCGGGCGAACGCGGCGACACTCGGTATCGACCTTTCGGGCGTGCATTTTCTCGATTTGAGTCCGGACTCGGACGTGTTCGTCGACGACCAGTCCTACGACATCTTCACCCCGAGCGAAGTCGAACAGGAACCGCTTACGCAGGCGATAACCGACCGGGTCGAATCCACCGACCCCGACCGGGTGTTCATCGACCCGCTCACGAAACTTCGCCACCTGACCTCGGGCGAGTACCAGTTCAGAAAGCAGGTCATTGCGTTCATGCGATACCTGAAAGAGCAGGGTGCAACCGTGCTGGTCACGTCGGAGAACACGGAAACCTCGCCCGACGACGACTTGCAGTACATGACCGACGGGACCATCCAACTCGAACGGTCGGAACGCGGGCGGACGATCGAGGTGCCGAAGTTCCGCGGGTCGTCCATCCGGGAGGGAAAACACTCGATGCGAATCGAGGAGGGCGGTCTCGCCGTCTATCCGGAACTCATCACGAACGAGGAGGGAAGCGAGTACGTCGCCGAACCGATTCCCTCGGGCGTCAGCGAAATCGACGAACTGCTGCACGGCGGCTTGGAGCGCGGCACGGTATCGGTCCTCAGCGGTCCGACCGGCGTCGGCAAGACGACGGCCGGAACGCAGTTCATGAGGGAGGCCGCGAACCGCGGCGAGCGGTCGATAATCTACATGTTCGAGGAGTCGACCGAGACGTTCATGCAACGCAACAAAGCCATCGGCATCCCGGTCGGGGAGATGATCGCCGAGGGGACGCTCTCGGTCGAGGAGGTCGAACCGCTCGACCACTCGGCGATGGAGTTCGCGAGGAAGGTGCGCCACGAGGTGGAGGAAAACGACAGCAGTATCGTGATGATAGACGGGATACAGGGGTACAAACTCTCCGTCAGTAGCGAGGACAAACGGACGTTGGTTCGGAAACTCCACACCCTGTCGCGGTACCTGAAGAGCATGGGCGTGACCGTCATCCTCGTCGACGAAATCGGCACCGTGACCGGCGATTTCAAGGCGACGGAGGCGGGAATCAGCTACCTCGCCGACAACCTCGTCTTCCTCCGGCACCTCGAAATTGCCGGCGAGATGCGCAAAGCCATCGGCGTGTTGAAAAAACGGACGAGCGACTTCGAGCGCACGCTCCGCGAGTTCCGCATCACCGAACACGGCCTCGAAGTCGGCGAACCGCTGATCGGCCTTCGCGGCGTCCTCTCGGGTGCTCCCGAGTGGGTCGAATCCGCACCCGAACCCGATGATGGATGACCGCTCCATCATTCGTGCTCGTCTTGAGCAGGAACGAGCGCAACCTCTCGCTCCTTGCCGACCTCGTTTCCGAGGAGGGGTGTGAAACGAAACCGGTCACGTCGGTCGTGGAGTTCGACGCCGTGTTACGCGGCGAGGCCTCGATAGCCGTCGCCGTCCTCGACACCGAGGGGTACACCGCCGACCTCTGGAAGCGCTGTGAGCACCTCCACGAACGCGAAATTCCCACCGTGATTCTCACTCCCGAGACGCCGCCGCACCTCAGACGCGAAGCCATCAGTCGCGGCGTTCGCTCCATCCTCGAAAAACCGGTCGATACGGCCGACTTGCGCGCGACGATACGCGGCATGCTCAATACGGACTGAGACACTGATGCGTTCATAACATCGGGATCTACACACGTAGAAACACGGACATAGGCTGTCCATTTACAGGCGACACGCTACGCACCACGTCGTCGAACGAACGGCCGAATCGACTCCCGTGGCCGGGAACTCCACGTTTCCAGCACTTACGGGGAATGTCGAGAGCAACGGTCAGCCGGTTTCGGCGTCCTCGTCTCGCTCGTTTCGCTCATCGCGCTGACGCTTCTCGTCCGCGAGAGACAACGCCTTTAACGCTCTCGCGGTATCCTTTCGCAAATGCGAATCGAGAACAGTTTCATTCCCGTCCGCGGGGTGGGCGAGAAGACGGAGCGGAAACTCTGGCAAAACGGCGTCGCTCACTGGGACGAGTTCGACCCGTCGCACGTCGGCGATGCGACCGGCGACCGCATCGAGTCGTTCATCGCCACCGCGAGCGAGCACTTGGACGACGGCAACTCCGGGTTCTTCTCCTCTGCGTTTCCCAGCGGCGAGAGTTGGCGACTGTACGAGAATTTCCGTTCTTCGACCTGCTTTTTCGACATCGAGACGACCGGCCTGAGCCACTATTCGAGCGTCGTCACCACGGTCAGCCTCCATCGGGACGGCGAGACGAAGACGCTCGTCCGCGGCGACGATTTGACCGCCGAGACCCTCCGGCGCGAACTCGGCGAGTCGGATTTGGTCGTCTCGTTCAACGGCAAGCGCTTCGACCAACCGTTCCTCGAACACGAGTTCGACTTGTCAATCGACACGCCCCACGTCGATTTGATGTACGTCTGCAAACGCCTCGGTCTCACCGGCGGCCTCAGCGCGGTGGAAGCAGACCTCGACATCGGTCGCGGCGGCATGGACATCGGCGGCGAGGACGCGGTTCGACTCTGGCACCAGTACGAAGCGGGCGACGAGGACGCCCTCGACACCCTCGTCAGATACAACCAGTACGACACGCAGAACCTCGAAACGATCCTCGATTACGCCTGCGAGACGCTCCACGACGACGTGTTCGCGCGTCACCTTCCCTGAATTCGATACTACCGCGATTTTCGGCTCGTTTCGGAACGATTTCGACTTTTTCAACTCCGTGGAATCGGTTTCCAGTTCCGAGTGTTCGTATCTCCAATTTGGCGCGCGCTGGCGAGGCGTTCCGGCCAGCATTCGGCCGGAACGCCTCGATGAAGCGTGCGAGGGATGAGTATCGGAGGCCGGAGTTCCCGCGAGCGAGGGCGGGAAGACGCGGTTTGTCTTCCCCTGCGAGCGAGGGGGAACTCGAAAGAGCGGGGCTCTTTCGGAGGCCGAGAAACGCAATCGGTTGGGGAGGGTGTGGCTTTCGAAGTCCGTCTCTCAGTGGTAGTGGCTCAAACGCTTCCAACGAAAACGCGTCGCGACCTCGACTACCCGAAAACTGCTATGACTGCACTGTTCCCTCTCGGTCTCGAAAAGGGACTCCCTGCTCACCGACCCGCTTTCATCCGTTCTTCGAACAGGTCGTCCAAATCCGGGGATTCGACCAGTTCGTACTCGTCGCCGACGCGCTCGGCGTAGCCCGCTTCCGCGAGGTGCCGAAGGTGGGCGTAGGACTCGCCGGGGCCGTGGAGGAGGTGGATGCCGTCCAGTTCGCCGAACAGGTGGGACCCCACGGTCCACGGGTCGGTGGGACCGTTGTCCTCCAGCACATCGATGACGTCCTCGGCGCGTTCGCGGTGGTGGGCGTAAATCTCGTCGGCGCGCTCCGCCGGGTCGAGCGAGTCGCCGTGGCCGGGCCACGCGCGGGTGTATTCCTCCGAGACGAAGTGAGAAAGCGTATCGAGGTAGGTGGCGAGCGGGTTTTCGAGGCGGACGTCCGCGCCGCCGACGTTGGGTGTGTAGTTTTCGAGGAGGGCGTCACCGCAGAACAGTTCGCGACCCGAGTCGCCGTCGAAGGCGAATCCGGCGAGGCCGGCGGTGTGGCCGGGAAGGTGGACGGCTTCGAGTTCGAGGTCGCCGACGTCGAACGTGTCGCCCGCGGCGAACGGTTCGACGGTGGGTTCGGGGCCGTCGAGACGACCGACGTCCTGTGCGTGCTGGAACACCGGGGCTTGTATTCGCTCGGGAAGTCCCCACTCGTCGAGCAGACGTCGTTGGCGGGCCTCGATGGCGTCCCACGCGGACTCCGATTGGGCGACGAGCGCGGCGTCTTCCTCGTGGACGAAAACGGTGGCGTCGCTTCGCTCTTGGATGGTTCCCGCGAGTCCGGCGTGGTCGGGATGCCAATGGGTGATGAACACGTCGTCTATGTCGCCGATCGAACGGTCGTAGTCGGCCAACCCGGACTCCAACGAATCGAGCGTTTCGGGCTTCCTGACGCTCGTATCGATGAGCGTCGTGGGGGCGTCGGCGTCGGAACCGAGGAGGTAGATGCTGTTTTCCCCCTCGAACTGCGTGTTTTCGAGTCGAATTCGGTTCACACCCGTTTTTCAGAGCCGATGCTTATGATATTTTTTATGCTTATCTCGATAACGATAGGTTGCGTTCGCGTCACACCTCGTGTTATTCGTCGTTCGTGAGCAGCTGTGCGAGCGACAGCGCCGCGAACGAAGCGACGATGAGGACGTTCCAGACGAGGTCCGGAACGACGGTGAGCGGTGAGACGCCCATCCACGTCGCCGCCATGAGGGCGACGCCGACTGCGGTGAGGACCCGGTAGTAGCGTAGCCAAGGGATTTCGTCTTCGCTCTGGAACTCTTCGGTCGTCTCCACGTCGTCCGTGGGTCGTCCGTTAGCGTCGAGATACGGGTCGAACTGGTCGGCCAGCGGCCCGCGTTCGACGATGCCGCGACTCTTGTTGTATCGGATGATCCCCTCGCTTTCGAGTTTCGGCAGGTGGGACTGATACAGCGCGATGTAGACGCGCTGGCGCTCGTCGGATGTGAGCGCTTGGACAGTGGTGTCGTTTTCCCACGCCGCGACCTGCTCTGCGAGGTCGCGCATCTCGACCGTGCCGCCGGTGTCCTTCAGGAACCGAAGCGCGTCTCGGCGACGTTGTGTCTGGAGAATATGAAATATCTTGTCGCGCGAGAGCGGTTCGACTGATTCGTCGGACGCGTGGTCGAACTCCTCTACCGCCGTCGAGTCGGAACTAACGCTCATCGTTTCGTGCCCTGGTATGCGGTGCTTTCCACGTGTGCCCGAACGCTCGATCGGGGAGTTACGCCGTTACTTCGCACCGAGATTCCCCGTCGTCTCGGTAATCGGTCGTTTCGTTTCTCGCGTGCCATGTAGTTCAATATCTCCTGTCCATTTTATAAAGGTATTGGGTCTGTGTCGATGATAAAGCTCTAATTTATCTTCCGGTCACAGAACGGTACGTTCTTTCCCGCCATGTTTGTTTCGCCAAGGGGACGTTGCCGGGGTTTTAATATCTCGAAATGGAAGCTTTCCACGACGATGGCAAATTTCGACGGGAGGGAGTACAGGCGAGTCGTGCAGCGACTCGCCGGCAACGTTCGGGAACGAGTTGGGTCCGGAATGAGCATGCGCTCTGCTCTCTATCGGTCGGTCGGCGAATGCGTGGGGGACCTCTGGAACCGTGACGTGTCGCTTCGCGTCTGTGAACTCTCCGAGCGGGAACCGGAAATCGAGATGGTGACCGAAATCGTCGCCGAGGACGCGACGGAGACGCACGCCGACTACGAGGTGTTCGTTCGCGCGATGGCGTTTTCCGTCCTCGAACAGGACGTGCGTGACGTGGTCGAAAACACGGTTTCCGTCGAGCGGGAAGCCCTAAATATCGGAGTCGACCGCCCCGAATATAGCGATTAGGCGACACGTTTAGGCGCTTCCGTGTCGTGTTGATTCCATGCCCAGTAGCGCCCGTCCGGACGAGGAGTTCGTCTCCTGTTCCAACTGTGGTAAACTTGTGAACCTCTCGGAGTACCATCCGACGGTGGTCGTCAGACACAGCGTCACCGCCAACCAAACGGAGAACCTAACGCTTCACTTCTGTAGCGAGGACTGTTTGGACGAGTGGACCGGTCCGTTCCCGTAATCCGACGGTCGCGGTAAGCTCACCTTACCGGGCGAACGCTCAGCGTGTTTTACCCGCCTCCTCGCCGTCGGCAGCCGCATGGAGTTCGAACGCCCGGAATCGCGCTGGAAACGCGCCGCCATCATCGGTGGCATCGCGCTCGGATTTTTCGCCGCCTCGTTCGTCGTGCTTCCAGTCGCGCTCCTCGCAGTCGAGTTCGTCGCGGGAATCGTGGTCGGAATAGTTCGCGTCGTCACCGAACCTCGTACGGATCGGCGCCCGGCATGAAGCGTCCTAAATCTACCGTCTGCTGGTAGTCGGTGGACAGAATTCCGCTCAGCTGTTCCCGCAGTCGGTCGCCGTCGTCCGGTCCCCACTCGCGGGGGTCACGAATCGGAACGACGAGGAAGCCGCGTCCTTTGATCTCCTGTGCGTGGAGCGCCGCCATGTCGAGACCGTCTCCGCCGGCACCCATCCCGTGTTTGTTGGCTTGCGCCGTGAACTCCCGGAAGACGTGTTCCGTCGCCGTCTCGCCGACCGGAAGCAGGACGTGTGCCGCGATGGCCCTGAGTTCGGCGTCGAAGAACCGCTCCATGTCGTCATACTCCTTCTGCGTTGGCTGTCGCCCATCGGGAAGCCTACACATGTGGAGATAGCTCATGAACAGGTTGGCGATGACCGGTTCGTCGCTGTACACGTCGCCGAGGAGACCCACCTCGTTCAACACCGGTTGGAGACGCTCGCCGACGACCCCGCCGGTAAACGGGACGTTCGAGTCGGCACCGCCGTGCACTCCCGGATGGTCGCCGATGAGATGAAAATCCGCGTTGGCGTCGCCGTAGCCGAACACTGCACAGTCCCCGTCGTGCGAACCGTTACACCGACAGGGTGGTCGCATTCCGAACGGATTGCTTGCCTGCTCTTCCTCGTGGAGCCACTTCACATTCTCAATAGCATTCCCGTATGAAAAAGCGCGTCGGTACGTCGAACGCTTCGCTGACGGTTCAACGAGTCTTTCTCAGGAATTGATGGATGTAACCGAAAATGGTAGATGCATTGAGTGATGCACCGAACCAGACACAGAGCTGTAGATTTTGACAGGCGCAAAGCCGTGATCATGTCGGATGCGACGTCGAACCTTATTCTTCCCCTCCCTTTTGGTATGTCATAGCATATTTTACGACGGTTGGTTACTATTTAGTTCTTGTGGTGAAAATCGTCCCTGAGAATCTCATCTACCGTTCTCATTCTACTAAAACTGTTCGAACGTCGAACTACGACCAGAATAATTTCCAATTTTACTTTATTCGATATCGGGTTCTTCGCGGGGCAGTGTGGGTCGCTGTCGCTGGCACGGGCACGATTTCGACACTCCGCGCGCTTCGCGTATCTTCGCTCTCACCCGAGACGCCGCTCCGACTCGAATCGTCCCTCGAAAAAACAGCGGTTCGAACCGCATCCTGCCCGTCGTCTCCCGCTACCGCTCGTTCACTTCCAACACGCGTCCCGCGGCGATGGTTTGGCCCATGTCCCGAACCGCGAAACTACCGAGTTCGGGAATCTCCGAGGAGGGTTCGATGGAGAGCGGTTTCTGCGGTCTGACGGTCACGATGGCCGCATCGCCGCTCTGGATGTAATCCGGTTCCTCCTCCACGACTTCGCCGCTCGATGGGTCTATCTTCTGGTCGATGGATTCGATGGTGCAGGCGTCCTGTGCGGTGTGCGCGTGGAACACCGGCGTGTACCCCGCGGTGATGACCGACGGGTGTTGCATCACGACGATTTGGGCCGTGAAGGTGTCCGCCACCTTCGGCGGGTCGTCCGCCGGACCCGCGACGTCCCCGCGTCGGATGTCGTTTTTACCGACTCCGCGGACGTTGAACCCCACGTTGTCGCCCGGTCCCGCCTCCGGAACCTCCTCGTGGTGCATCTCGATGGTCTTCACCTCGCCGGTCACATCGCTCGGTTGGAAGGAAACCGACTCACCGATGTTCAACATGCCCGTCTCGACGCGTCCGACCGGAACGGTTCCGATGCCTGAAATCGTGTACACGTCCTGAATCGGCAGACGAAGCGGCGCGTCGGTCGGCGGTTCCGGCATCGGCAGGTCGTTCAGCGCTTCGAGGATGGTCTTCCCGTCGTACCACGACATCTCGTCGCTGTGGTCGACGACGTTGTCCCCCGCGAGCGCCGACATCGGGATGAACGAGGCGTCCTCCGTGTCGAACCGGACTTGGTTCAGGAGCTTCGTCACCTCGTCTACGACCTCGCGATAGCGGTCCTCGTCGTAATTGACCGAGTCCATCTTGTTGACCGCGACGATGAGTTCGTTGATGCCCAAGGTGCGCGCGAGGAAGACGTGTTCCTGGGTCTGCGGCGCGACACCGTCGTCGGCGGCGACGACGAGAACCGCGTTGTCGGCTTGGCTCGCCCCGGTGATCATGTTCTTCACGAAGTCGCGGTGGCCGGGCGTATCGACGATGGTGAAGTAGTACTCGTCGGTGTCGAACTCCTGATGGGCGATGTCGATGGTGACGCCGCGTTCCCGCTCCTCCGCGAGGTTGTCCATCACGTAGGCGAACTCGAACCCGCCTTTCCCCTTCTCCTCGGCTTCTTGTTTGTGCTGTTCGATGACGTGTTCCGGGACGCTCCCCGTCTCGAAGAGGAGTCTCCCGACTAATGTCGATTTTCCGTGGTCTACGTGGCCGATGATGGCCAAGTTCTGGTGTGGTTTGTCTGGCATAACCCCATTCCCCGTATCGAGTACGTATCGTGACGAATGAGCAAAACAGTTGTGCCGTTTTCTACTCCCCGCTTCGCTCGGTTTCCGCGATTTCGCGCCGCAACTGGCGGCGAACTTCCGCCGCGGAAAGACCTTCCTTTCGTGCTCGCGTCGTCAGTCGATGAAGGGCCGCGGCGAACTCCCCTTCGTCCTCGATTCCACCGTTCATCACCGCCTCGGTTTCCGTCCCGAAATCCGTTTCCCGCACCGTCGATTCGCGTTCGGGGTCACTCTCGGAGGCGTCTCCGGTTCGTCCGGCGAGGACGGCGTTGACCGCCGCGCCGAACAGGATGACGAAACTGCCGACGTACAGCCAGACGATGACGAGGAGCAGGTTTCCGATGGTTCCGTAGAGGCTGGTATTGTACGCCGAGATTTGGGCGTACATGTGAAACACGGAGTGTAGGGCCTGCCAACCGACGGCGGCGATGGCGACACCGGGGAGGACTTCGCCGACCCCGACGTCGATGTTCGGGAACACGTAGTACATGGGCAGGAACGCGACGCCGAGGACGAGTATCGACATCCCCTCGATCAGATAGTCGTCGAAGGGCAACCCCCGTGGCGTCGAAACCGTCGCGCTGGTCACGCCGATGGTGACGACGACGAGGACGAGCGCGACGAGGACGACGACGCCGTCTTTGATTTCCTCCGCGACCGACGTCTTGCGCTCAACGTCGTAGATGTCCGCGAACGCGGCGTCGAGCGCCCGGAAGATTCGAAACGTCCCCCAGAGAAGCACGGCGACGACGACGAACGAGTCGCCGGGCGACGGCGCGCCCGAAATCGCGTTCTGCAGGAAGATATTGGCGCTCGCCGGGAGGTACGAGCCGATGTCCCGAACCAACTGTCTGGCGAGGGTTTCGCTTCCCACCGTGGACACGATAACCGTCAACAGCAGGAGGACGGGAAGCAGGGAGACGAAGGAGTGATACGCGATGCTCCCCGCCATGAATTTGATGTTCTCCTCGCGCACTTCTCGCACGATGTCCCGGCCGAGTGAGACGACGTGCCGGTGTCGAGGGCTCATATCCCGTCTATGGTGAGCGAGCCTAAAAGTTCCAACCGTGTTCCGCGTCGTTTTCCGCTTGCCCCCTCCATCCGTTTTAAGCCGGCGACGCCCGACGTTCGCGTATGAAAGCCGCTGTATTGTGCGAGTACGGCGAACCGCTCTCCATCGAGGAGGTGCCGGAACCGACGCCCGACCCACACGGCGTGGTCATCGAAACCGAGGCCTGTGGTATCTGTCGAAGCGACTGGCACGCGTGGCAGGGTCACGGCGAGTGGGCCGACGACCGAGTGCCGCTCGGGCAAATCCTCGGCCACGAACCCGCCGGACGGGCCGTCGCGGTCGGAGAACAGGTACGAGACATCGAAGCGGGCGACCGAATCGCTGTCCCGTTCAACCTCGGCCGAGGACACTGCGGGTACTGCCAGAACGGCCACGGAAACGTCTGTGAACACGGCATCGCCCTCGGTTTCGAGGAGGCCGCACCGGGCGCGTTCGCCGAACGAGTCCACGTTCCGTACGCCGACTACAACGCGGTAGCGCTTCCCGAATCCGTCTCCCCCGTCGAGATGGCCGGGTTGGGCTGTCGGTTCGTCACGGCGTACCACGCGCTCGCCCACCGCGCCGACCTGACGCCGGGCGACTGGGTAGCGGTCCACGGGTGTGGCGGCGTCGGCCTCTCGGCGGTTCACGTCGCCGACGCCCTCGGCGCGAACGTCGTCGCCGTCGATTTGGACGACGACAAACTCGTCGCAGCGCGGGACCTCGGCGCGGACGAGACGCTCCTCGTCGATTCGGACACCGACGTTCCGACCGTGATCGAAGCCCGCGTCGGCGGGGCTGACGTCTCCATCGACGCGCTCGGAATCGCCGAGACCTGTCGCAACTCCATCGACTGCCTCCGCCCGCGCGGCCAGCACGTCCAACTCGGATTGACGACGGACGAGGAGCGCGGGGAAGTCTCCCTCCCGACGGACGCGATGACGATGCGCGAAATCACGTTCCTCGGCTCGCGCGGGATGCCACCGTCACGATACGACGAACTGCTCCGGATGCTCGACCGCGGGACGCTCTCGCCCGAAAAGCTCGTGACGAACACCGTCCCGCTTGCCAAGGTTCCCGACCGCCTCGCCGCGATGAACGACTTCGAAACGACCGGTATCGAAGTCGTGGATTTCTCATTGTCCTCGCAAAACTTCGGCTACAAAACAATTATTTATTCTGATGTGAAACTCATCGGCATGTCTTCGGACGGTTCCACCGGCGGGCTTTCGCTTCGACGCGCCATCATCATCGGCCTCCTGTTGCTGGCGACGCCGTTCGTCGCGTTCGTCCTCATCGCCGCGGCGTTGACGGCGGATGCCGGGCCGGGCGGTTGGTTGCTGTTGGTCGTCGCGCCGCTGTCGCTTCTCTCGGGTATCTGGTCGTTGACCGGCGACACCGACGGTATGACGCGTCTGTTCGCTCGGTTCGCGTAGAAATAGGGATGTTCTGACCGTCTCGTGGTTCAGACCGGTACTTCGTTCAGGCAGTTCACCTGCTCCCAGTCGCCCGTCTCGTCGAGCCGATAGAGCCGTTGCCGGGCATCGGGGATGTACACTTCCTCCGTGACGGCACCGATATCCGTCAGGTTCTCCAGTGCGCTCCTGACCGTCCGCGCCGAAAGTCGTGATCGCTCCACGATTTCCTTCTGTGTGTGGGCGCCGCTGTACTCCAACACTTTGAACACGAGCTTCGCGCTTGGCGGTAGCTCACACAGGCCGGTCAGGGTTTGCTTCTCCATACAGGGTCTAACGAAATCCACCCACTAAACCGCTCGCTAACTGTGCGGTAACCCGGTATCATGCATGTCACCCGGCGGCAGGGAGTTACACCTGTAACCGGCCGGTTCGGGGTGACACACCTGTCACCGAAAAAGCGTAGGTTCTTTCATGGATGGCTGTGAATATGTGTATATGCAGCCTGAACTAGCAAGCAAAACGCGGTCCGGTGAGATGGACCGGCTGTTCTGCCAGGAATGTGGGGAGCGCTTCGATGCCGACGCCGCGACGGACGACGGATGGCACTATCGGTGTCCGAACGAGGACTGTGACGGTGCGGGAATCCACGAGGACCTGTATCCGATTCAGGACGTGCTCCCGTCGCACCGATAATCGACGTTTCGACCGACCGTCTTTCTTTCTTCCCGCGTCCGATGGAAACGCTTTACATCCCCCGCCGCACGACAACGAATATCGAATGCGGTTCGACAGCTTTCTGATTCAGGCGCTCGCGACGCTCATGCTGCTGGTCGGCCTCGGTCTCTCCGGCTACGCACTCCTCCAGCCACCGCAAAGCACGACGACGTACACGCTCTCGCTGGAGAAGGCGGAGAAAAACGACCCCGGCGTTCGCTCCTCGTCGGTGGACTACGGAAGGCTATCGAACGATGCACGGGTCGCCTTCGGCCGCGCGAAAATCCACGGGTCGTATCGGCTGTCGGACGACCCGCCGGGGGCGCTCGAAGACCATTCGTTCGTCATCGACGGTGAACAGGTGTACGCGCTCTCGATTTCCGAACGCGAACACATCACGGAACGGATGGCGACCCTGTTCGGCGGCACGATGACCGCCGTCATCGGGGCGTTCATCTTCATCTCGTGGCTCGACGTGCTCTCCGGGTTCCGCCCGAACAAAAACTGAATCGTCTCATGCGGTGCCGTTCATCTCGTCGATGTCCTCCCACAGGGCGTCGGCGAACTCGCGTCTGAGACGGAGGGCTTCCTCGTGCGGCAACGTCCATCCCGCCTCTATCTGTTTCGAAACCGGATGATACCGCGTCACGTCGAACCCCATCGTCGTCAGATACTCGTGAACGCGAAGCGACCCGATACCCTCGCTGATGGCCGCGGTACTGAGCCCGCGCAGTTCCGGAAACGGCGGGACGCCTATCTCCGTCGAACGAATCCCGGTTTCCCCCACGACGACGTCCTTGTACGTCGTCTGCTCCATGAGTTCCATCACTTCTCCCACGAGTCGGACGATTTCGGTCGGCAACGCGGTGTCCGGTGCGCGCCATTCGATCGTCGGCGAACGGTGGCGGAGCCGCACCGGTGTCAGCACCGCGTCCTCCCGCTGGAAGTGGTCGGTGAACGTTCCGATGTCGATACCGCGCTCCCGTGCGATGATTTGTAGGATGGTGTACTGCTCGTCGATTCGCGCCTCCCACTGTTCTTCGCTTTCGACGTAATCCCACAGATCACGGTAGCGGGCGAACGTCGAGTGCGATTCGTACCGATACACCGCCGCGCGCGACGAACTGGCCAACTTGCTCCCGTTGTAGTACGGCGAGGAGCAGACCAACGCGAGTGCGGGGTCGAGCGCCGTCAGCAGGTTCAACTGGCGTACGACGTCCGTCTTGTCGAAGTGAACGTGCGTCCCCGCGCAGTTCATCGCGTACTCCATGTCGTCGCCGTACATTCGTTCCAATAGCCGACCGCGCTCGCTCGTGATGTCGAGCGATTCGCGGGCCAGCGGCGTCCCGAGTGGAACGAGTGCCAATCCCTGTTCGTCCGCTTCGTCGCGGACGGCTTTGAGGACCGACCCGAACTCGCGCCGTAGCTCCGCCGTACTCGATACGGGCGGCGTTTGCACCTCTATCAGCGGTGCGACGAACTCGGGGACGACGTAGTCGCTCACCGTGGCGAGGTCGTCGGTTTCGGTCGCTAGTTCTCCCGATTCTTCGATAACCCAATACTCGGCTTCCAATCCTATTTTCATCCATCTCCCCCCGGTCGATGACGAAGTACCGTCGCAACAGAACCCCCACACCGCGGACGTCATCGAACGTTGATTATAGTACGCCGTTTACGCTCTAATAAGTTCCGAGAATTGTTTCATGTCAGAGTCCCCAGAACACTACGATTCCTGCCACGGTCACAACCGATAGGAGTAGTTGGAGCGGCGCGCCGATACGGAAGTAATCCGTAAACTTGTATCCCCCCGGTCCGTAAACGAACAGATTGGTCTGGTACCCGACAGGTCCGAGGAAGGACGTCGAGGCGGCGAACGTCACCGCGAGGACGAACGCGAACGCGTTCACGTCGATGCGTGTCGCGGCCTCGACGGCAACGGGAATCATCAGCACGACGCTCGCGTTGTTGCTGATGACCTCCGTGATGAGTCCCGTGGCGATGTAGAATATCCAGAGGACGACCACGACCGGGAGGTAGTTCGCGCTGGCCGCGACGAGGCCGCCGAGGAGTTCCGCGCCGCCGGAATTTTCGAGGGCGACGCCGAGCGGGATGACGCCCGCCAGCAGGAAGATGACGTTCCACTCGACCGATTCGTACAACTCGCCGGGTTTCAGGACGCCGGTCGCGACCATGGCCACCACGCCGCCGAGCGCCGTGACGAGAATCGGGAAAATCCCGAGCGAGGCGAGCGAGACGACGCCGACGATGATGGCCAACGCCGCCGGAATCTTTCCCGTTCGGTAGTCCGGGTCGCTGACTTGGTGTGCCACGATGAAGTCCCGGTTCGCCGCGAGTCGGTCGATGCTGTCCGCCGACGCTTGGACGAGGAGGGTGTCGCCGACTCGAATCGTCACCTGCTCGGGTCGCTCGTGGATGACTTCCCCGCGACTTCGGAACGCGAGCACCGCCGCGTTGTAACGCTTGCGAAACGTCGCCCCCGACAGCGTCTCGCCGACGAGCGCGGACCCGGAGGGAATGACGACTTCGACCAACGTCTGTTCCTCTCCGGGGTCGATTTCCGCCTCGGTCGGCGTCCCGACGAGCGTCAGGTGCTCCGTCGTCGTGAGCGTTTCGAGGGTCGGTTTGTCGATTCGCAGCGTGAGTACGTCTCCGGCCCGAATCGTCTTCTGGCCGATGGGTTCGATGAACGTCTCGTCGTCGCGAACGAGTTGGATGATTTCGGCGTCGAACACCGCCTCGTCGATGGCGGCTTCGACCGTTCGTCCCACGAACGGCGACCCCTCTGCCACTCGTACTTCCGTGAGGTAGTCCTCCATGTCGTACTCCTCGATGTAGTCCTCCTCCGGGGGGACGCGTTCGGGGAGCAGTCGGTGGCCGACGAACAGCAGGTAGAGTCCGCCGACCACGAGGACGATGACGCCGAGTTTCGTGAACTCGAACATCGAGAAGGCGTGGAGTTGCGGGTTGCCGGTTCGCTCCGCGAGTCGACCCGTGACGTTGCTGGCGAGGATGTTGGTCGAGGTGCCGATGAGCGTGAGCATCCCGCCGAGCATCGAGGCGTACGAGAGCGGGATGAGGAGCTTCGACGGCGAGGTTTTTCCCTCGTGTGCGAGGTCCGTGATGACGGGGACGAGAATCGCCACGACGGGCGTGTTGTTCACGAACCCGGACGCGGGTCCGGCGACGCCGATGGTGGCGAACAGCTGTTTTCTGAGGTCGGTTCCGGCGAACTCGGCGAGACGACTGCCGAGCAACTGGACGACCCCGGTCTGGCTGACGCCCGCGCTGAGGATGAGCATCGCCAGCACGGTGATGGTCGCCTCGTTGGCGAACCCGGCGATTCCCTCGGTGGTACTGATTCCGGTCCACGGTTCGAGTACCATCAACGTAACCATGACCAGAATCGCGGTCACGTCCACGGGAAGCAACTCCGTCGCGAAGAACACCAGCGCGAGGACGACGATGGCGAACACTACCAGCATGTCCGTCGTCACACCAGCCAACCCGGTCTGCATCATACCCCTGTGTACGGATTTTGCCCTAAAAAAGGTTGCTGATAACTTATTAGAAACCCTCAAAAAACTTCAAAAAGGATTTTCAATCATATTCATGTTAATTATTACATGGCTCTTTCCCTTCTCTCAACGGTCGGTCTCGGCACCGAAACCTTCGTGGGCGTGAACGTCGGCGGATCGTCTACGGGCGTCGCGTTCGGTCCCGCGACCGGAAGCGACGCGCTCTCGATGCGACGTGCTTCGATGCTCATGGCTGTCTTCGTCGTCTTCTCGGTCGTTTCCGGGATTTTCTGAGTTATCTCGTGCTGGAGTACCTCGGTTCAAAACCAGTTCTTTTCAGTCGGCAACGTGACCGCCGTCGCTCGCCGGATAGCAGTCGAAGTCGGCGGTTTCGCAGTCGCCGCTCTCGGACTCGATTTGAATGGTGGCGTGGCCGATGTCGTGTCGCTCGCTGAGGACCTGACGTGCGGCGTCGAGAACCGCGTCGCGGTCCGCGTCGTCGCGGACGACGACGTGGGCGCTACAGGCCAAACTGCGGTTGGTGAGCGCCCAGACGTGCACGTCGTGGACGTCCTCCGTCCCGTCCAACCCGCGGAGCGTCTCGGTGATGTCGTCCACGTCGATGCTGGACGGCGTCCCTTGCAGGAGGATGTTGGTACTTTCCACGAGGAGGTCCTTCGCGGAGTACAGGACGAGCGCGGCGATGACGAGGCTGAATAGCGGGTCGAGGATGTAGAGGTCGGAGACGTACAACCCGACACCTAACGCGATGGCGGCGAGGCTTCCGGCGGCGTCGGTCAGCAGGTGGAGGTACACGCCCTCGACGTTGAGGCTGTCCCGGCCGCCGTGGAGGACGTAGGCCCCGGCGAGGTTCGCGCCGAGTCCCACGATACCCACGACGATGGTCGGGAGCGCCTTCACGTCCTGCGGGTTCTGGAATCGCATGACGGCTTCGTAGGCGACGTAGACGACGATTATCACGAGGAAGACGCCGTTCGCCAGCGCGGCGAGAATCTCGGCGCGCTGATAGCCGTAGGTGCGTTTCGAGTCCGCATCGAGCGTCGCGATCCACGCGGCGAAGAGCGCGAGGAGGATGCTCGCCGAGTCCGTGAGCATGTGTGCGGCGTCGGCGAGGAGCGTGAGCGAGTTGGCGTACAACGCCCCCGCGATTTCCACGACGAAGAACGCGGTGTTGATGACGAGCGCGATTTTCAACGCCCGTCGATTGCCCGACCCGCCGTGGTCGTGTCCGTGACCCCCGCCGTGGTCGTGTCCGTGACCCCCGCCGTGGTCGTGTCCGTGACCCCCTCCGTGGTCGTGACTGTGACCGTGGTCGTGGCCATCGTGGTCACGGTCGTGTCCATGACCGTGCGAGTGATCGCTCATGTGAGAACGGAGCGCCTTCTCGGATATTAATTCCCCTGTCAGTGATACGGGGTAGAATAACATCTCCTAACAATCGGACGGAAATACGTTAATAACAAGTCCGGAACATCCGTCACTCCACGAGTCGTTCGACCAGTTCGATTTCGTCCGCCGAAAGTCCGTAGGCTCGATAAACGAGTCGGTCGATTTCCGCGTCCGTCCGGGCGATTTTCGCGTCCAGTTGCGCCGCCGTCCGGCACGCCTCCACGAACGCCATCGCGCGTTCGAGCGGCGGCAGACGTACGGATTCGAGTCGGTCGAGCGGCGAGATGGTCTTCCTCGCTTCCTCGGTGAACCCGTCGTTCGCCACGAGGCGTGGCACGTACCACCCGAGTACGTCGTCCCACGTGGTCATCTCGTCACTCTCGATCACGAGCGCTCGAACCGGTTCCGTCGCCGTGAATCCCCACGAATCGGTCGCACGATCCTCCGCGGGACGGTAGCGTGCCGTCGCCCAAAAGGCGAGTTCCTCCTCCCGCTTTTCGACGCGCACGTCGCCGAGACGAAGCGCGTCCCGCGTCGCCGTCGTCTCGGTTAGCGGGGAGTCGGTATCGACCCGCCGGGAGATGTCCCCGAGTCGCGGGCCGCCGCCTCCTTCCGGCAGTTCGATTTCGAGGTCGGCACGCGCCGAGCGCAAGCGTTCCGACCGCTTCGTCAGCGCGACCAGTTCGTCGCGCTCGTCGCTTCCGTCGGGTACCGGCAACTGGCTGGCGAACATCGGCTTGAACCGGAGATAGCCGCCGCTGACGTGCGTCCCGCCGTACACCTGCTGAAACCAACAGGCCGACGCGGTGGCGTTGATGACTCCGAGGAGATAGCGGAGCGGCAGGTCCGACCGCGGGCGGGACTGGACGCTGTAGAGCGTGTTGAGTGCGTACATTCCATCGTTGCTATACGCCGCGACGGGGCGTTCGCTGATGTCCCGAAGGAGCAGTTTCTCGTCGTCGAACACCGTCCGTTCACGCAACGCGCCGTATTCGTCGTCGCCGATGAGCGACGGGTCGAACCGAATCCAGTCGCCGCTCCATTCGATTCGGTAGCGCGAGACGTCCCCGCCGCCCACGACCCGCTCACAGTCCGGGTCGGATTCGTCCGCGATGAGTTTCTCGCGCACGTTGCCGGTGTGGATTCCTTCCGTCATGTCGACGTGCGTTCCGAGTTCGTCGAACTCCCGCACGAGTCGTTCTGCCACAGGGGCGAACGCAGGGTCGATACCGACGGGAATCACCCTGTCGCCGAGCGCGTCTACGAACGAGCGCGAGAGCACCGTTTCCGCTGTTTCCGCCGCTCCGTCCTCCGATTTCGACTGCCGAATCGGTATCTCCTCGGTCGGTCCGTCGCCGGAGTCGAAGGTCAGGACCAGCGGATAGACGCTCGCGTCGGCGAACACCGAGGCGGTGGACACGTCGAGCAGTTCCACCACCCGATGCCGGTCGAAGAGGTGGTCACGAAGGGTGCGGCCGTACCGCGCCGTCGTCCACTTGTTCGGGACGATACAGGACACCCGACCGCCGAGGGCCGCCATGCGCTCGACGAACGGCACGTAGAGGTCGAACGCGCCGCGTACGGTTTCGAAACGCTCCCGAAGGTCGGCCTTTCGCCCCGGCGGAAGGTGTCGGCTCCGAACGTAGGGGGGATTCCCGACCACGGCATCGAATCCCGTTTCGTCGAACCCCTTCCCATCCATCCACTCGGGGTCGGGGGCGAGCGCATCGCCGACGACGAGGGTATCGTCCGGCCAGACGCCGGTTTCGAACCAGACGGCCGACCGCGCGAGTTCGACCGCCAGCGGGTCCACGTCCACGCCGAACACGAGGTTCTCCGCGGCGTATCGTCGGGCCGGTTCGGTCGGTTCGTCGCGCGATTCGGCCACCCGGTCGATGGCGCAGGTCAGGAAGTTCCCGCTTCCCATCGCCGGGTCGAGAACGCGGGTTTCGCCGTCGGATTCGCTCCCATCGAGCGCCCGCGAGACGGCGTATTCGACCACCTCGGTCGGCGTGTAGTACGCGCCGACCGAGGCCCGCCGCGTCGCGTCGTCCGTGAGGAACACTCCGTCGTCCCCCATTTCGGGTTCGTAATCGAGCGACCGCTCGTACACGCCGCCCACCTGCTGAAACGAAAACGCGTCGTATTCGAGCGTCCCGAGGAGTTCGTCCACCCGTTCGTTCGCGCCTTTCGAGAGCGAGTCCCGTCGCCTCCGTTCGTCCCGCAGTTCGGGACCGGTCGCGAACGGCGGTCGGTCGTGGTTGCGTGCCGCGGCGAACTCGGCGACGAGACGCTCGAAGGTATGAAGGAGGGCGGCGTCGAACGCCGATTCCAGTTCGTCGGCCGTCGGGTGGGTCGTTTCGAGGCGTTCGCCGATGAGGTGTTCGAGGGCCTGTCGGACGGTTTCGTCCAACGCTTCCGTAGAGTCCGCGGTCGCTCCACGGTTTCCGTTCATTACTTTCAAAACTCCCGCCTGTGGGATAAGTTTACTCCGCGTAAAGCGAGTAGGCGATCGCGGCGAACCCGAGGGCGGTCAGCGTACTCTCGATGACGAGGACGAAATCCATGTTCACGTTGAACGCTTGGTCCGCCAGTCCGGCGAGAAGGGCTCCGAGGGTGACGACGCCGAAACCGATGGCGAGCGACCTGAGTGCCGGAGAACCGGTTCGTCGATACGCTTTGAAGGCGAAGTACGTTATCAGTCCGCCGAGGACGAGCGTGAGGGTTTTGAGCGCGATGACGATGACGGTGACGTTCATGTTTCCTTTCTCACCTCCGTCCACAGTCGTTCGAGGCGTTCGTCGGTCGTCTCCGGCGGCCGGTCTATCGACACTTCGAACTCGCTATCGTCGGTCAGCGAGATGTTGACCGACTCCACCGTGATTCGGTACCGGGAAGTGTGATGGCCGTCCTCACGAATCTCGGTTCGTTCGTCGACGAGCGAGGCTTCGCTTAGCATGTCGAGCTTTCGGTAGAGCGTCGAGAGCGGGATGTCCGTCGCGTCGGCGATTTCCCGCGCTGTCATCGGGGCGCGTAATTCCATGATTATTCGTCGGCATGCGGGGTCGTCCAGGGCGTCGAGGATGTCCTGTAATTCGGGCGCATCGTCTGCCAAATCCCGCACCATTCGATCCCACCTTTCGTTTCTCAGTACATAATTGGTTCGACTACTTTGACCGTTCTCGGCGGATGAGAATCATCGAAAAACGGAGGACGGTACGGAGTCACACACCATGATTTCCGTTGTTCAGCGAAGGAAGCCGAGGAGGCGGTAGTCGTGGTCCGGGGTGTACCGACGGAAGAATAAACTGTTCGTCAGGACGCTCACGCTGGAGAACGCCATCGCCCCCGCGGCGAGCGCGGGTTGCAACAGCCCTAGCGACGCCAGCGGAATCATGGCCGTGTTGTAGCCGAGCGCCCAGAAGAGGTTCTGTTTGATCTTCGACAGCGTCCCCGCGGAGATGCGAATCGCCTTCACCACGTCGCGCGGGTCGTCGCGCATCAGCGTCACGTCCGCCGCCTCGATGGCGACGTCCGTACCGCTCCCGATGGCGGTGCCGACGAACGCCGCCGCGAGCGCCGGGGCGTCGTTCACGCCGTCGCCGACCATCATCGCATTCACGCCGCCCGATTGTATCTCCTCGACCGCGTCGGCTTTCTCGTCGGGGAGGACTTCGGCGCGCACGTTTTCGGGGTCGTCCCCAGAACGGCTCCGCCGTTCTGGTGTGCCAACCGAGCTTTGCTCGGTGACGATGCCGACCCGTTCCGCGACGGCGCGGGCGGTTCGCTCGTTGTCCCCCGTGAGCATGTGTACGTCCAAGCCGCGTTCCCGGAGGTCCGCGACGGCCTCCTTCGCGCTCTCTTTCACCTCATCGGCATTGGCCACGACACCCGCCAGCGAGTTATCGACGGCGACCACCATCGCCGTCTTCCCCTCGCGTTCGAGTCGTTCCATCGTCCCCTCGGCGGGGTCGGTGTCGATCCCCGCCTCGCGGAGGAGTTTTCGATTGCCGACGAGAACGCTCCCATGGCTCGTTTCCGCCCGAATCCCGTGGCCGGGGACGTTCTCGAACGAACTCGGCTCCTCGATTTCGACGCCGCGTTCCTCCGCTCCCGCCACGATGGCCTTCGCCAGCGGGTGTTCGCTTCCCCGCTCCGCGCTCGCCGCCGCGGAGAGGACGTGTTCCTCGGTGGCCGTTTCGGTACCCACTTCGGTTCCGACTACGTCCGCTCCGCCATCCGCCATCGTCGGGTCGGCGTCGCCCGGAATCGCCACCACGTCGGTCAACTGCATCTCCCCTTCCGTGAGGGTTCCAGTCTTGTCGAAGACGACCGTCTCCACGTCCTTCACCCGCTCCAGCACGTCGCCGCCCTTGAACAGGACGCCCGTCCGCGCGCCGATTGCGGTCCCGACCATCGTCGCCGTCGGGGTGGCGAGGCCGAGCGCACACGGACACGCGATGAGCACCGCGCTGGCGAAGACGACCACGGCGAACTCGAACACCGTGACGCCGCCCGCGGCAGCGCCCGCACCCGCCACGCTCGGACCCCCCGCGACCGGTCCCCAGAGCGGGAGGCCGTTCACGAACCCGGCCAGCGTCTCAGGGAAGAGATACCAGAGAATCCCCCACACCAGCGCGTTTGTGATGACCGCCGGGACGAAGTAGGCGCTGATGCGGTCGGCGAGGGTCTGAATCTCGGGTTGACGGGCCTGTGCCTCCTTCACCATGCCGACGATTTGCTGAAGGGCAGTTTCCTCGCCGACTTTCGTCGCGCGAACCGTCAGCACGCCGTTCTCGTTGATGGTCGCGCCGATGACCTCGTCGCCCTCGCTCTTCTCCACGGGGACGGATTCGCCCGTCACCATCGACTCGTCGACCGTACTCACGGCTTCTGCTCGCGGGCGCTGCCCGCTCGAACGACCCGAGGAGCGAAGCTCCTCGTTGTCGCCGTTCGTTCGAGGTTCCACTGGAACCTCGCCCTCCCCCTCCACGACCACGCCGTCCGTCGGAATCTTCTCGCCAGGGCGCACGCGAAGCAGATCGCCTTCCTTCACGTCTTCGAGCGGGATTTCGCGTTCACCGTCGTCCGTGACGACCGTCGCCGTGTCGGCTTCCAGTTCGAGGAGTTCTCGGAGCGCGTCGCTGGCCCGCCCCTTCGACCGGGCTTCGAGCCAGTTGCCGAGCGTGATGAACACGAGGATGAGCACCGCGCTGTCGAAGTAGGTGCCGCCCGGGATGAGCGACAGCATGACGGCGACGCTGTAAACGTACGCCGTGGTCGAACCGAGCGCGATGAGTACGTCCATATTGGCCGTCCGATTCTTCACGAGTGCGTTGTACGCATTGCCGTAGAACTCCTTGCCGAGCAAAATCTGGACGGGCGTGGCGAGGACGAACTGTATCACCGCCACGTCGACGCCGAACAGCGTCTCTCCCACCATCCCCGGGAAGAACAGGTGTTCGAACATGAAGAGGACGAGCGGCAACGCGAGCACCGCGCCGAACAGCGTCAGTCGGAACTGCTTGCGTATCTCGGCGTCGCGGGCCGCTTCGCGGGCGTCCTCTTCTTCCCCGTCGGTTTCCTCCCGAACCGGTTCGTAACCAGCCTCCTCGACGGCGTCGTAGAGGTCGGCGAGCCTCACCTGCCCCGGATTGTACTCGACGCTCGCCTCGTCGGTGGCGTAGTTGACGTCCGCGCTCACCACGCCCGGCACCGATTCGAGGGCCGTCCGGTTCGCGTCCGCGCAGTTCGCACAGGACATCCCCGTGATTCCGATGGTCGTCGTCGCGCGAACCGGGTCGTACCCCGCGTCCTCGATGGCCGCGTAGATCTCGGACAGCGAGACGACCTCGGGGTCGTACTCGACGGTTCCCTCGTCGGTGGCGAAGTTGACGTTCGCCTCCTCGACGCCGTCGAGCGAGTTCAGCGCCTCGCCGACCGTTCCCGAACAGTTCGCGCAACTCATTCCGCGAATTTCGAGTTGCGTTCGTTCCGTCATGGTAACTCCTTGTGTTTCTATACGCTATCCGTATTCATCCCCGTTGTCCCTTAGAAAGTTCGGCTCACTCTCCTCGAAACCTTCGATACTAATCTGTTATTCGCCCTTTCCATCTCAGAGAAATACGAAACAGCCGGCACCGCCTTTGTTACTGTCTCGACTCTCATTATCCCTCATGTTTTTATATCACGACGAATCCATTTTCGTCCATGCGTCGTGCCCTCCTCTCGGCGGCCCTCGTCGTCGTCCTCGTGACCGCCGGGTGTAACTCCCTCGTCGTTCCCGACCCCTCTCCTGCCCCCGAAACGACCACGGGGCTTTCGGGCCGACTCGCGCCCGGACTGACCGCGAACGGATTCACGGATCGCGCGAAATTGACCGAGGCTCACGGGAAGGTCCTTCGGGAGAAATCGTACACGTTTCGGTATCGAGTCACCGAAACGGCCAGCAACGGAAGCGTTCTGGGGCACGTCCAAATCTCACACGAGGTCGGTTCGAACAGTACTCATTTCACGTACGATATCGTGAAAAACGGATCGTTGGGTCCGATACAAACGTCGTACGGGCTTTCAGCCTGGGCGAACGGAACGACGACCCTTTTCGCCCGCACGACGAACGAACACACGAGCTATCAACTGACTCACGACCCGGATTCGTTGGGATACGTTCGACGGACCACGTATAGCAAACGACTGTACAACCGCTTCGTGGCGCTGAACGTGACCGACATAGAGCGAATCGACCGACCCGGGACGCCGACGTACCGCGTCGTCATGAACGGCGTCAGGCATCCGTCGCTGTTTCCGAACTTCGACACCGTCGAAAACGCTTCCCTCGTCGCAACCATCGACACGTGGGGCGTCGTCCATCGTTATCGACTCGTGGCGACGGGAACGAAGGGCGGCGAGACGGTTCAGCGAACCGAGACCTTCGAAATAACGAACGTCGGTGAGACGACGATACGCCGACCGTCGTGGTATTCGGCCGCGATGAACGCCACTTCCCGTCGGAGGAACGTCACGAGGGCAGCACATCGTACTCACACAGCGGGCTGACTCCGTGCGCCGAGTCAGTCGCCACCCACGTCGCTCGGGGCGTGCTGTTCGAGCGCCGCCGTCCGCGCTTCCCGTACCATTTGTCCCCCGAGGAACGCCAACAGGACGCCGATGATCGCGTCGCCCCACTTCGGAATCGGCCCAGCGGTAGCGACGACGAACGGGCGCGTCACCTGCCAGAGTCCGAGGAGGCCGAACAGTCCGCCCGCCGCGATGCTTATCGGCCGTCCACGCCACACACGGCGGAGGCCGTAGAGTGCGAGCGCCACTACGACGACCCCCATGAGTACGTCGTTCCAGAAGTTCGGTGCGAGCATCGCGCCGTAAACGGTGAACGGCGCGACGAGCAACCAGACGCCGAGCGCCAGTCCGGCGATAACCGTTCCGTTCCCCCCCGCTTCCGTCCGTTCCATCATATCCGTCCACTATCACGATTCGTCGCCGGATAAGTGAGACGGCCACTAAAACAAACAGACTTTCAAAAAGACAAGTACAGGTGATTTATCTGGAAGCATCGTGTAGGACCCATCGATGAACGAAACGGAGACCCTCGCCGAATCGCGGACGGTCGTGAGCGAAATCCTGATGCCGAACGATACGAACAACCTCGGTCGGGCGCTCGGCGGGTCGGTGTTGCACTGGATGGACATCTGCGCCGCGATAGCCTCGCGTCGCTTCTCGCGGCGGCAGGTCGTCACCGCGTCGATGGACCACGTCGATTTCCTCGGTCCCATCGACCTCGGCGACATCGTGACCGTCGAGGGGTACGTGTTCGACACCGGGCGAACGAGCATGGACGTCGTCGTCACCGTCCGTGCGGAGCGGCCGAGTCGGAACGAGAAGCGCGACACAGCGACGTCGTTTTTCACCATGGTCGCTCTCGACGAGGACGAACGACCCGCCTCGGTTCCTGACCTCGACTGTCCGACGGACGAACAACAGACGTTGCGCGACGACGCCCTTCGTCGCCGGGAAAACCGCAGAACGTCGCTCAGCGCGAGGTGATCACCAGTCGAGCGACCCGCCGCTCTGATACTCCGTGACCTGCGTCTCGAAGAAGTTCTTCTCCTTGTTGAGGTCCACCTGCTCGGACATCCACGGGAAGGGGTTGTCGGTACCGTACTGCTCCGGGAGGTCCAACTGTCCGAGCCTGCGGTCGGCGACGTGTTCGACGTACTCGGCGAACTGCTCGGCGCTCATGCCGAGGATTTCGTCGGGACACGCCTCGTAGGCGTAGAGCTTTTCCAGTTCGACGGCTTCGGTGATGAGGTCGGTCACTTCGTCGCCGAATTCGTCGGTCCACACGCCCGGGTTCTCGGCCCGAATCTCGTTGATGAGGTCGACGCCGAACCCGACGTGGAGCGACTCGTCGCGCATGATGTACTCGAACTGCTGGCCGATGCCGACCATCTTGTTCTGGCGTTTCAGCCCGAGCATCATGGCGAACCCGGCGTAGAAGAAGACGCCTTCCATGATGACGTAGAAGCCGACGAGGTCGCGCAGGAATTCGCGGACGTCGTCTTCGGTGTCGATGGTGAAATCCGGGCGGTTGATAGCCCGCGTCAGGTTCACCACGAACTCGTCTTTCTCCTCGATGGAGGGGACCCGCTCGTACATCCCGTACAGGTAGTCAGGGTCGAAGCCGAGCGAGTCACAGCAGTAGATGAACGTATCCGTGTGGATGGCTTCCTCGTAGGCCTGTCGGAGGAGGTACTGGCGGCACTCGGGCGCGGTCACGTACTCGTACAGTGCGAGGACGATGTTGTTCGCGGTGAGCGACTCGGCCGTCGAGAAGAAGCCGAGGTTCCACTCCACGAGTTGGCGCTCGGCATCCGAGAGGGCGGTTCCGTTCCACTGGGAGATGTCGTCCTGCATGGGAATCTCCTCGGGAACCCAGTTGTTGTTGACGCCCGCTTGGTAGTAGTCGCGGGCCCAGTCGTAGTCCAGCGGGAGTATCCTGTTCGGGTCGTGTTCGGCGTCGTTGTTGATGAGTGGCATGGATGGGTTGAAATGGTGAGCGTGTGGTCGATTACTGACAGGCGTCGCACGTCGGATCTTCGACGGTACAGAGGTCCTTCCCGTCCGTTTCGTCCGCCGGTTGCCCGCCGTCGGTCTCGGCCTCGTCGGCTCCGAACTCGTCCCGGTGCTGGCTCTTGCCGTACTCGGCCATGTCGAGCGTCGACTTTTCGATTCCCGACGCGCCGAGCGTCCGCAGGTAGTAGGTAGTCTTCAGGCCCAACCGCCACGCAGTCTTGTACACGTCGTCCAGCAGCGTACCGTCCGTGGACGGGAAGAAGACGTTGTGCGAGACGGACTGGTCTATCCACGTCTGCCGGTGGGCGGTCAATCGAAGTTGGTGGCGCGGATCGATTTCGAACGCCCCGCGGTACAGTTCCTTCAGGTCGTCCGGAACGGCGTCGATCTCCTGAATCGACCCGTCGTGATACTTGATCCTGTCCACCATCTCCCCGTCCCACTCGCCGATTTCTTGCAGGTCGTCGACGAGGTGGTCGTTGACGACGGTGAACTCGCCGGACATGTTCGATTTCACGTAGAGGTTCGAGTACTGCGGTTCGATCGACGGCGTGGTTCCGTTGATGGTCGAAACCGTGGCCGTGGGCGCGATGGCCATCGTGTTCGAGTTTCTCATTCCGTGCTCCTCGACGTGTTCGCGGACGACGTACCAGTCGAGGGTCTCCTCGCGGTCCGTCGGAATCTCCCTCCCTCGTTCCGCTTCGAGCGAATCGACGGTGTCCTGCGGGAGCAGGCCGCGGTCCCACTTCGAACCGTCGTAGGACGGATAGGGGTCCCGTTCGGCGGCGAGTTTCGAGGAGTTCAGGATGGCGTGGTAGGAGACGAACTCCTGCCAGCGGTTCGCGGCTTCGATGCCGTCCTCGGAGTCCATCGGAATTCCGAGTTCCATCAGCGCGTCGTGGAATCCCATCGTTCCGAGTCCGACCGGCCGGTGTCGCATGTTCGAATACTCGGCCTCGTCCGTGGGATAGAAACAGAGGTCCACGACGTTGTCCAACATCCGCATGGCGGTTTCGATGGTGTCCGCGAGGTGGTCACGATCGAGCCTCGCGGTCGACTCCGACCGCTCGGTCTCCGCGGAACGCTGTTCCGCGCTCTCGCCGTCCGAAACGTGCGTAACGAAGTTCACGCTGCCGAGGTTGCAGACGGCGTGTTCGTCCTCGCTCGTGTTCAGCGTGATTTCGGTGCAGAGGTTCGAGGAGTGAACCGTCCCGACGTGGTCCTGCGGCGAGCGGACGTTACACGGGTCCTTGAACGTCAGCCACGGGTGGCCCGTCTCGAACAGTCGCGTGAGCATCTTTCGCCACAGCTCTTCGGCGTCGACGCGTTCGTACTGCCGGAACTCGCCCTCGTCCGCCATCGCTTCGTACTCGCGATACTTCTCCTCGAAGGCGGCACCGGACAGGTCGTGGAGGTCGGGGACCTCGTCCGGGCTGAACAGCGTCCACTGTTCACCTTCCTCGACGCGTTTCATGAACAAGTCCGGAACCCACGCCGCCGTGTTCATGTCCGGCGTGCGTCGGCGCTCGTCGCCCGTGTTCCGTTTCAGGTCGATGAACGCGGGGAAATCGAGATGCCAGCAGGCGAGGTAGCCGCAGGCCGCTCCTCGCCGCTTGCCGGAGCGGTTTATCGCCGCCGTCACGTCGTTGCTGATGCGGAGGAACGGCACGACGCCGGTTGATTCCACGCCCGTCGATTCGATGAGCGCGCCGCCCGCGCGGAGGTTGGTCCAGTCGTTGCCGAGGCCGCCGCTCCACTTCGAAAGCTGTGCGTGGCCCTTGTACGACTCGAAGATATGTTCGAGGTCGTCCGAGACCGTCGTCAGGTAACACGACGACAGTTGCGGGTGGGTCGTTCCGCTGTGGAACAGCGTCGGCGTCGAAGGGGTGAACTCCAGTTTCGAGAGGACGTCGTAGAACTCCTCGGCCCGGCGCTGGGGTTCGTCCTCTTCGACCGCCAATCCCATCGCGACGCGCATCCAGAACGCCTGCGGCAGTTCGAGGTGCTCGCCGTTCTCTTCGGTTTTGAGGAAGTATCGCTGAATCAGCGTGTCCATCGCCATGTGCTCGAACCGCTCGTCGCGGCTCGGTTCGAGGTAGTCGGCCAGCGATTCGAGGTCAAACGTTTCGGTCAGTCGCGGGTCGAGACGGCCGATTTCGACGCCGCGTTCGAGGTTGTCGACGAACGTCGAGCGGTACTCCTTGTCCAGTTCGTACCCCTCCAAATCCTCGCCGATAACCTCGCGATAGTACCGCTGGCGCGAAGCTGCGGCGGCGATTTTCTTGAACGTCGGGTCGCGTTCGACGCGCGCGGAGAGCGCGTCGACGACGGCTTGATACAGTTCGTCGGTGCTCGCGCCGTCGTAGGAGCTCCGCTCGATTTCGGTGACGATATCGTCCCAGTCGTCCGCCGAAAGTATCGTTTCGTGGCCCGTTCGTGCTCGGTCCAGAATCGACCGAGCGTCCGTCGTCGTCGCTGTTGATTGGTGGCTCATAAATCGTTAACTCGTTTTACTTGTCGGTCGGATGAGGAGGGTCGTCGTCCAGTTCCGCGTCGAGAACGGCGTCGAGTTCGCGGAGGAACTCCTCGGGTTCGGAAAAGGCTTTGTACACCGAAACGAAGCGGATGTACGCCACTTGGTCGAGTTCGCGGAGTCGTTCCGAGACGAGGTCGCCGACCAGACTCGACGAGACGATTCGAGTCTCTCGATTTCCGAGTTCGGACTCCACCGCCTCGACGAGGTCCGTCACGTCGGTCTCGCTCACGTGGCGCTTTTCCACGGCCCGTTCGATACCCGCGCGGAGTTTCTCGCGGCTGAACGCCTCGATGTTCCCGTCGCGCTTTTTCACCTGGAGGGAGTCCCACTCCGGACGCTCGTACGTGGTAAATCGAAACGAGCAGCGTTGGCACTCGCGACGCCGTCGTACCGAGGTTCCGTCGGCGCTCGTGGTGTCGATGACTCGCGTCCGCTCGTTCCCGCAGTCCGGGCAGTCCATGGTTGTCACTCCTTGCACCTCCAGTCTTGTAAGCCCACATGTGGGGCTTGTCCTACTCCAACCGCTATATGTGGTGTCCTCCCGCCCACCCATAAACCTTACCCAATTCAGTTGCAGTAAAACAAATGAGATTGTATTGGATCGCTAAAACCCGCCGAGTCCGACGACACGACCGCAGTGGACGCCGATTTCTGGCTATCCGATTCGAAAAAACAGCCGGCATCGTTCGCCGTTCCGATTCCACCGACAGGGTCGACATCCCCGTCAGTCCATCTCGTGGATGTTCTCCCCGCGGTTGAGGCGTTCGGCGATTCGGAACGTCTGTTCGCCCGCCCGCCGCGTCGGCGTGTGGGCCGAGAGGTAGCGTGCGGTCGCAATCAGATGGATTCGCGCCCTCCGTTCGGCCTCCTCGGTTCCCTCGTCTTCGAGCGCGTCGTACTGCCTGAACGCCACCTCGACGTTCTGCCGGGTGTGGAACCCGACGTCCTCGCGCAGGAGCGCCTCCCCGAGTTTTCGTTTCAGTCGGGCCACGTCGCCCTCGGCGGCGAGGTACTCCGCCGTCAACTCCCCGGCGAGGTCCACCTCCTCGTCGGCCTCCACCTCGAACGTCTCCATCAGTTCGTCGAGGACGGCCGTCGGGTCGCGTTCACCCTCCGGGTCGGGAATCGGCGTCGGCGGCGTGTTGAGGAACCGGTCGAGGTAGACGTTCATCGCGGCATCGAAGACGCCGCGATACACTTCCGGCGCGTCCGTCCGTTGAGAGAGTCCGTCCACCGCGTTCGCGTAGGTGTAGGTGTGGTGGACCGTGTTCCAGTCGCGGAACTCGTTCGACGTGCCGAAGTGGGCGACACGCCGCGCCGCGGCGAACGTCACGACGCGGGCGAGTTCGGTCGCCGTCGCGCCGTTCTCGATGGCGTCCTTCACAGCGTCCGTGATCGCGTGCGGGTCCTCGCCGAGGAGGACGTCCACGAAGTCGTCAGGTTCCTCCCACGTCTTCCCCTCGCCCGCTTCGATGAGTTCGGGAAGGTCGTCGGCGGCGTCGAAACACAACGCCGCCACGTCGATGGGTTGTCGCCACGAGGAGTTCTCCTCCGCGCGATTGGCCGACGCGAGTCCGGGGACGAGGCTGGGGAGCACGTCGTCCGCGCGTTCCCATCCGATGAGGTCCAGCGTCTCGAACGCCTTGTTGATGAAGTCGAGTCGGTGTCCGGTGTCGAGATACAGGTGGTCCGTCGCGGCGGCGACGAGCATCCCGGCGATTTCGGACTCGTCGAGGTCCGCCGTGATTCCCGCCCGAAGGACGCGCTCCGCGCCGTCCGAGTCCCGAACTTCGATGTTGTCCCGGAACCAGTCGGTGAGCCGTTCGGCCGACACGTCGTCCGTCGAAAGCGCCTCTTGGACGAAGAACGGCGGTTCGCCCGAGCAGTTGTCCGCAACTTCCGTCAGTCCGACGTAGAGCGCCCGACGGCGGTCCTCCGGGCGCAGGTCGGGGAGGAGGTTCGCCATCACGCCCAGCGTCGTCAGCCCCCTTCCCCATCCCATCTGCCGGTAGTGGGTCCCGAACTCCGTGCCGAGTTCGACGGGGACGGTTGATGGAACGCCCTCCGACTCCAACCCGATGACGGACTTCGCGACGACGAGGTTGATGTCCTCCCGGAGGCCGTGTTCGAGTCGATCACGCCAGTGTTCCTCGGGCGGTTCGTCACGCGGCGGGTTCGGTTGGACGTACACGTCCCCGTCACGGACCTCGACGGGGTAGGTCCGCACGTCGTCGGCGAACGGGTCGAACGTGTCCCCGCAGGACAGTTCGAACCGCGCGTGATGCCAGTGACAGGTGAGGATTCCCTCGTCCACCGACCCCTTCGTGAGGGGGAAACCCATGTGCGGACATCTGTTGTCTATCGCGTGTACCTCCCCTTCGTGGAAGAAGAGTCCGATGGAGTGGCCGTTCGCGCTGACGATTTGGGGACTGTCCTCCCGCAACTCGTCCGCGTCGGCGACCCGGACGAACGATTGTTCCGTTGCCATGTCTGAGCGTTTGCTACATGACACCAAAACCCTTCCCTGAAACGGATTTATGTAATTTCGCTTTCAGTCGGCCGCACCCTCTTGCAGGCGCTCGTATCGCTCGGCGAACTGCCCCTTGCACGACGAACAGCAGAAGTGGTACAGTTCGCCGTCGATGCGCGTCGACTCGCCCTCGTTCGTGACTGTGTTGCCGCATTCGACGCAGTCGGGCGCAAAATCGATGGTACCCGGTTGCGGGTTCCATTCCTCGTCCACCAGCAACTGCACGTCGTAATCACGGACGGCGTCGTCCTCGATGGCGTCCGAGAGGAGCGCTTCGACCGCCTGTTCGTGGAGGTTCGCTTTGCAGACGATGTGTGCGTCGGCCGTGACGAAGACGTGTTCGACGCCGTCGAACGACCCGAACGAACGCTTGATCGCGTCCACGTGCCCTGGTTTGGCGTTGACCGTGACGAGCAACGAGAGGCCGTCAATGAGGAGGCCGTGGTTCAAGTCCGCCGTAAATCGACGGATGATGCCGATCTCTTGGAGGCGCTCCACGCGGTCGGAGACGGTCGGCGGAGAGAGACCAACCGTCTCCGCGATTTCGTTGTACGGGCGGCGTGCGTCCTCTACGAGCAACCGGATTATCTCCCGGTCAGTGTCGTCGAGTTGTCGCATTACACCTCCCTTCGAGTTATGGAATAAAAACAGTTTTCGTTATCCCACGTCTCTGCCACGGACATCCTGTATATCTTCGGAGAAATACAAAATTCCGTTTGTTTAAAAAGCGAATTATCCCCGCGAACGTTTCGTCTCTTCGGCAGCCCCGTTCTGCCGCCTGTATCGCCCGTCGGATTCGTCGTCCGCGGCTTGGATATTTTCCCGAAATCGAAAAAAGTAACCCGCGAGTACGTTCGTGTATGGTCCAAACCATCGACGTGGACGGAATGAGTTGCGGTGGCTGTGAACAGAACGTCGTCGAAGCGCTCGAAGGCGTTTCGGGCGTCTCGGACGCGAGCGCCGACCACGAAGCGGGAACGGCAACCGTCGAAGGCGACGCGAACGACGCCGACTTGGTCGCCGCCGTTGAGGACGCCGGGTACGACGCCTCCGACTGAAACGGGCTCGCCGTTCTGCCGCCCCGAAACCGTGAGTCGAAACGCTTAGACGCTATCCGGCCAACGTCGGCACATGAGCGACCTGTTGGTTCGGGCGGCACGCGGCGAACGGACCGAACGCCCACCGGTCTGGCTGATGCGGCAAGCCGGGCGATACATCCCGGAGTACCGCGACATCCGCGAGGAGTACACGTTCAAGGAGGCCATCAAGACGCCAGAGGTGGCCGAACGAATCACCCTCCTCCCGTGGGACCTGTTCGAACCGGACGGACTCGTCATGTTCTCGGACATCCTCACCGTCCTCGAACCGCTCGGCTTCGACTATCACATCGAGAGCGGCGTCGGCCCCGTCGTCTCGAACCCCGTCACCGACCCGGACGACGTGCCGACGGAGTTCGCGGACGTCGCCAGCGAAATCGGCTACGTGGGCGACCTATTAGGCCGATTGCAGGCGAGCATCGGCGACGAGACGAGCATCATCGGCTTCTCCGGCGGTCCGTACACGCTCGCCTCCTACGTCGTGGGCGACGAACCGACCTCCCGCAAGCCCATTCGTCGGTTCCGAACGAATCACCCCGAGGCGTTCCGCAACCTGCTCGAAATCTTTACCGACGTTGTGGAGGAGTACGTTCAGTACCAAGTCGAACGGGGCGCGGACGTGATTCAGGTGTTCGACACGTGGGCGGGCGTGTTGACGCCGGACGACTACCGCGAGTTCGTCCTCCCGCACCACAAGCGCATCTTCGACGCCATCGACGTGCCGTCCATCGTCTTCGCGCGTCACCCCGGCGGCAAACTCGACCTGCTCGCGGAGGCGGGCGCGGACGTCGTCGGCCTCGATTGGACGGTGGACATGGCCGACGCCCGCGAGCAACTGGGCGACACGCCGGTTCAGGGCAACCTCGACCCGTCGTACCTCCTCGGGAGTCCCGAGTTCGTCCGCGAGAAGACCCACGAGGTCATCGAGAAGGCGGGCGACTCCGGACACATCCTCAACCTCGGTCACGGCATCGATAGGACGACACCCGTCGAGAACGCGAAGGCGTTCGTCGACGCGGCGAAGGAAGTCGAACGATAGGAAATCTCATTCCTTCCTGACGACACGACCACGTATGTCCCTTCGCTTGGTTGCCCGAAAGGATTTCCCCGATTTTGCTCGGAAGAAGTCGTTTTTGGCCGTTACAGTCGTCCTCGCCCTGCCCATCCGCTCGCTCTCGGCTACTGTCGGTTCGAAAACGCCGACCTGAACCGATCACACCGCGAACCGTTCGGCCAACGCCTTCGCCTCCCGAATCCGACTCGGGACGCCCATCCGTCCGGTGTAGTTAGTGGCGAGGTGGATTCCGTCCGGCGTTTCGAAATCATCCAGCACATCCCACGACTCGTCGTACGCCGGAAATCCCCGGTGGAGTTTGCGGACGCTCAGCACGTCGGCATCGGTTCCCATCACGTCCGCGAACTCCGTCGCGGCGATGTCGCCGAGCGCCTCGTCGCTCTCGTCCAGCAGTTCCGGGTTCTTCATCCCGCCGAGGAAAACGGTATAGACCCCATTTTCGCCGTTCTCCGACCGCCCGTTCCGACCGAACATGCTCGCGTTCCACGAGACGCCGAGGGTGTCGAGCCCTTCGTCGTGGCGGACCTGATAGCCGAAGCCGTCCCGGTCGGAGTCGGCCCGCAGGTGGACGAGCGCGAGCGGGTTGTAGGTCAGTTCTCGGAGCGAGTCCGCGCGCTCGGCGAGCGGCGAGAGGAGGTCGGCGCTCGCCTCGGCGGCCGTGGTGACGACGACCGAATCGACGTCGAACGATTCGTCGTCCGTTTCGAGGCGATAGCCGCCACCCGCTTCCCGAATCGCCTCGACCGGCGTTTCCAGATGGACGTTCTCGCGGTGAGCGTCGTACAGCGCCTCAGGAAGCCGTTGAACGCCCTCCTCGAAGGACATGGCGGGTGCCGAACTGCCACCGGCCGTGGCGCGCTTCAGGACCGGCGTCAGCAGGTCGCCGTACTTCTCTTCCATCCGCAACACGCCGGACAGCGAGTGTTTGACGGGCATTCGCTCCGGAAGGGAACCGTACGTCCCGCCGAACAGCGGACCGATGAGGTTTTTGTACGCTTCCTCGCCGAACTTCCGGGTGAACATCTCGGCGGCGGTCTCATCGGGGTCCGCCGGGGCGGTTTGCGGTTCTTCCAGCACGTCGAGTTTGCCCCGCCACGAGAGGAGGTCGGTGTGCCCGAACTCCTCGATGGAGAACGGCGCGCGTCGAAGCGCGCCGTTCGCGTATACGAACAGTTTGGTGTCCCCCGCTTCGATGACTTCGTCCTCCAACCCGAGGTCCGTGATGAGTTCGTCAACCGGCCCGGTCCGTCGGAGTCGCTGTGGCCCCCATTCCAGCAGGTGGCCATCGACGCGTCCGCTCCGAATCACGCCGCCCGGTTCGTCGTCGGCTTCGAGGACGACGTACTCGGTTCCCGTCCGTTGGAGGTCGTGAGCGAGCGCGAGTCCGGTGATGCCCGCGCCGACGATTCCGACCGTCATCGGCTGAGCGGGGAGTTGAGACACATCGTGCCGGGCGTGTCCTTGCACTGACACTGGCGGAACTGGTAGTAAGTGGGGTCGAAATCGGCGACGAACGGCTCCACGAGGTCGGCGAGGACGCCGCCGAAGCGCTCGTCATCGTGCGGAACCGGGACGCGATAGAAGTCGAGTCCGACCTCCTCGGCCTCCTCGCGGAGTTCGTCGTCCAACTCCGAGAGCGTCTCGCTCTGTTCGTGCATGAAACTGACCGGGTCGACGACGACGCGTTCGGCGTCGATGCCCTTCACGACTTCCTCGACTTCGGGTTCGGTCCACGGAATCTCCCGGTTGCCGTGGTTCTGGAAGCCGAGCGAGTACGACTCGACGCCGAGTTTACTCGCCATCACGTCACAGAACTCGTCTACGTAAGTATCATACCGGCTGCCCTCGTCCAGGTAGTGGCTCGGCGTTCCGTGTGCGGAAAAGAGGAGTTCGGTGTCGTCGTCGGTCAGGTCGAGACCCTCCCCGTCGGCGAACTCCCTGATGTTCTCCGCGCGAATCCGGTTGTACGTCGGGTGTTTGTGCCATCCCGTGATCTCGTGAACCGGAACCTCCCACTCGCGCGCTTCCACCGCGTCGGTGAGTTCTTCGAGCGACGCGACGGTGGTCGAGGCACCGCAGAGCGGGTAGACCGGAAGGCCGATGAGTTCGTCCACCCCGTCTTCGTGTGCCTTCTCCACTGCGTCCGCGATGAATGGTTCGGTGAACTGAAAGCCCACGTAGGTTTTCGCGTCGAGGTCACGCGCATCGAGTTCGGTTTGCAGGGCGTCGGCTTGCGCTCTCGCTTGCGGGTCGAGGGGCGACCCACCTATCTCCTCGTACTCCTCTATGAGTCCGGGTGCGCGGCGTTCGGCCAACTGCCGGGAGCGTCGGCGTGCCTCCTCTTCGGTGGTGTCCCCTTCGAGGTCGGCGTTGTTCATGAAAATGCGCTCGAGATAGTCGATCACGCTCTCTCGCGTCGGTTCGTCCGGCTCTCCGAAGTTGAGTACCACGACGCCAGTCGTCATGGTCGAACGTCGGGACGGACACGCCGAATAGTTGTCGTTTGCGGTGTGCGGGCGAACGTTTTTCATCGCGATTCGGACACCGTCGTTTCCGACGACTCCCCGCTGCCGACGCGATAGCGGTTTCTACCCCAAATCGTTCACAGCCACTCGTCGGCCCACAGTTCCAGTTCCTCGAAAATCGGACAGAGCGAGCGACCCTTCTCGTTGAGACTGTAGTACGTCGCGATCGGCGCGTCCTCCTCGGTGCGACGACTGACGAACCCCATCTCGCCGAGGTCGTCCAACACGCGCGAAAGCGTCCGCGAACTCGCCCCCGTGGAGCGCTTGAGTTCGTTGAACCGCTTTTCTCCGTCCTGTAAATCGTGGAGGACGACCAGACGCCACTGGGACCCGATCTGCTCGACCGATTCGACCACCGGACAGACGTTTTTCTCGACGGATTCGGACATTCGTTGTTCTCGTTCCGTTCCACTCCGCGAGGGTATAAATCGGTTCGTATTCCAACCACGTAACGGAATGATACCTCCCCGACCACGGAAAGGCGATCCGAACGCGATCAAAAGGTAATATATATCCTTCGTCTATGGCAATATTTGGTATGAAACGGGCACTCGCGGTCGTCGAGGCATCCGAATCGGCGAAAGAACTCGTTCGAGAGGCGGGCGAATTGGCAGCGGGCGTCGGGGCGGAACTCGTCTTGCTCCACGTCACGACCAACGAGGAGTACGAGGAAACGCGCACGTCGCTGGAGCGGATTCCGAACCTCGAAAGCTCCTACACCGCGGGGCAGGCGCTCGAAGGTGCCCGACAGTTCGCACGGGACATCGGGCGGGAAGTCCTCGACGGCGTCGACGTCGAATACGACGCCGTCGGGCGTGTGGGCGACGAACGCGACCAGATTTTAGACTCGGCAGACGATTTGGATTGTGATCACGTGTTCCTCGCGGGGCGAAAGCGCTCCCCCACCGGTAAAGCCCTGTTCGGCGACAGAACCCAGGCGGTCATCCTCGACTTCGACGGTGCTGTCACCGTCGTCACGGAGTAAGTCCGCCCGTCCTTTCTTTTCTCGGAATCACAACAGGTAAGGTGGCGCTCCACTGACAATCCGATGAATGTTCGGACGATTGTTCGGTCGACAACCCGTCTCTTCCACGATATCGCTGTCCCTGGACGAGTTGTTCAACCTCTGTCGGGTCGAACGACGCAGACACGCTATCACGATAATGGCCGACGTGGAGGACGTCATTCCGATGCGGACGCTCGTGGATGAGGTCGCGTCCCGCGAGTTCGGTCCCGACCGGACCACGAACGAACGGACCACCGTCTACACGACATTCTACCAGCAACATATCGCCATCTTGGACGACGCCGACGTTCTCTCGGCACCCGACGGTCCCAGCGGGATGCTCGTCCCCGGGGAGAACGCGGAACCCCTCTCGGAACTCCTCTCGTTCATCGAGTCGGTTTCGGAGTGAGTTCGACGTTTTTTCTCCAGTTCCGCCGTCCATCCTTACCAGTCGTCGGCCAACTTTCGCCGCGCGACGAGGTATCCGGCGTGCGTTCGCCACCGTCGTCCGCTTTTCACGTGTTCGACGCGATAGCGCGCTCCGCAACTCCCGCATCGTCGGCGTTCCGGTCGTTTGACCGCTTTCGACGCGCGAAACCGGCGCGCATCCCAGTCGCACGACGAACAGACGAGTCGGAGTCGCGCGTCCGAGAACGATTGGCAGTGACGCGGCGCGTCGAGTTCCTCCGCTTTCGCGCCGAACCGCGCGCCGTGTCCCGACTCGCCGAACTGCTGAAACTCCCACGCGTGTATCAACTCGTGTCGAATCGTGCCCGTGAACTCCTCCCACCCGAACGAGCGATACGCGTCCCACGTCAACCGAATCGTTACTTTTCCGGTCGTCCGGTCGTACAGACACACCCCCGCCCGACGAACCGCCCGGTCCGAGTACTCCCAGTCGAGAGCGTCGAAGTCGACGGCTATCGGAACCGTCTCGGCGTAGCGTTCGGCCGCGGAAAGCAGTTCCTCGCGGGTCTCCGGTTCCATCGCCGGACGATTCGAATCGCCGGACCATAGAAGTGTCCGTCCGCGTACCGGGTCGCGTTCCACCATCTCGCTACACTCGTTCCAACTCTCCCGTTCCGCAGTACGGACAGCGGGCATCGGGTCCGGATCGCGTGGCGACGCGACCGCACATCGAACACGACCTGATTCGACGTTCACGACGCTCGTGCCGGGCTTCGAGGAGCTCGATTCTCTCTTCGGCTTCCTCGAGACGCCGTTGGAGCGTCTCTATTTCGGCGTGCAGTTGGTCAAACAGCCTTCGTCGTGCGTGCTCCCGTCGGGTGTCCGTCGCATCGATTCGTGGTCGTCGGGAACGCCACCGATCGTGCTTGTCCGTCATCATTTTCCCACGGTATCGAACGGGATTGACGGGTATCAATGGGTCGGCGGATGCGAGAAGTCGATCGCATCGGCTTGCAATAGAAAGCAACAGGTGGGATATCGGAAAATACGACTTTCCCGATGGGTGTGGCTGGAGAGCGTGATGACGACCAGTAGCGACGGATTCCGGCCCGGCATCCGCCGGCCATGACCGCGTAATCCACCTCCGTGGTCACGATCGATACTTCGTTTTCGGCGATTCCGCGGCGCGTTCGTCACTCCATGGCGTCGTCCGGCCGTTTTACTTCGAGTGGCGCGTACAGGCGTTTTCGCGCGTCGGGAAGATAGAGTCGCTCCTCGATGAGGTTCCCGTCTTTCAGTTTCAGCAGTGCGTCTCGTGTCGTTCGGGCGGGTAATAGCGCCTCGTTGCGCACCCCCTTCTGTGTCATCGGTGCGTCCTCTTCGAGGACCCGGAAGACGAGTTTTGCACTGGGTGGCAGTTCGATAAGCCGCTCGAATCGTTCGTACGGGGTACTGTTACTGCCGGAGTGTCCGGCAAAATCGATCACTGGTGTTCGACATACCACTCACCCCTTGGATATCGTGGTTGTTATTTATTTCGGTACTGATAGACGTATAGAAGAATCGCCACACGCAACCACCGTTGAGTTATTCATAGATTCCATAACCACAAGATATAAAGATGCTATCGCGAATTGTTCATTAACGAACCGATTTCGTGAGGAAACGGGGACACCGGGACCAATCATGGCTGTTGACGAACCAACGATACTCGTCGTCGATGACGAGGCAGACGTTACGGACCTGTACGCGACGTGGTTAGAGAGTTCCTACGATGTCCGTCGCGCATACGAGGGCCGTGAAGCGCTGGAACTGCTCGACGGTGAGGTGGATATCGTCCTCCTCGACCGTCGGATGCCCGGCCTCTCCGGCGACGAAGTGCTTTCGGAACTCCGGAACCGGGAACTCCACTCGCGCGTCGTGATGGTCACGGCCGTCAAACCCGACTTCGACATCATCGACATGGGGTTCGACGATTACCTCGTCAAACCGGTTTCGAAGGACGACCTCTTCACGACCGTTCGGGGGATGCTCACGCGGGTCGAATACGACGAAACGATGCGGACGTATTTCTCTCACGTGTCCAAACTGGCCATCCTCGAAATCGAAAAGGACGAGGAGAGTTTGCAGAACAACGAGGAGTATCAACAACTCCGGCAAGAGGCCGATAGCCTCCGCGAGACCGTTGACGACTCCCGCGAGAACTTACAGGATCACGACGATTTCGTCGGCGCGTTTCGGGACCTCGATTGAGTACTCCGATCCGACGTCCAAGGTGTTTTTTACACTCGCTACGGCCTTTCAGTATGGACCTTCCCGACGGATGGACGGCGAACACCGTCCGCGTAAACGGCGTCGAGTTGCAGTACTACCGCACCGGCGGCGGGCCGACGTTGGTTCTGGCACACGGTTTTTATAGCAACGGACGCTGCTGGGAACGGTTGGCGACCGACCTCGTCGACGATTTCGAACTGGTGCTCTACGACGCGCGCGGCCACGGCGGTTCCGAAGCCACGGAAACGGGGTACGGAATCGAGGACCGAGTCGGTGACCTCGTCGGCCTCATCGGGGAACTGTCGCTCGAAAATCTCGTCCTCGTCGGGCACTCGATGGGCGGTTCGACGGCGGCGTGGACGGCCGCGATGCATCCGACGCTCCCGCGCGCCGTCGTCCTCGAAGACCCCGCCGGTATGCACGGACCGCCCGATACCACCCCGGAGGAACGCGAGCGGATGGTCCGTGAGACGGTTCGCGAGTGGGAAAGCGCCTCGATGCAGGAACTCGTCGCCGAACACGACGAGTGCGAACCGTCGTTGGCGCGACGCCTCGCGGTCGCGTCTACCGAGTGTCGTCCGGAAATCGCGGCCATCCCGAGGGAGGGCTACCCGCCCCTCGAAGCGGCGTTCCCGGACATCGACTGTCCGACGCTCGTTTTGAAGGCCGACGCCGACCCCGAGACGAGGGTGACGGACCTCGACCGCGCCGACCGATTGGCGGACGGACGGCTCGTCCACATCCCCGATGCGGGCCACTGCGTGCTTCGCGACGAGTACGATGCCGCATACGCGGAGATTCGGACCTTCCTCCGTCGGCTCTCGTCGGATTCGAACGCCGAAAAGTAACCAACTACTGACCAGTCCATCCGTAATAGTAAAGCTGTGGAGTTCACAGACTCTGGACATGGGCGACGAGGAAGAAGCGGAGATACTGGCGACGTTCGGACTGACGGGGGAGACGACCGAGTCACCGGAACGGCGGTTCGAACGTCGAGTGCTCGCCGCGATGGTGGACGCGCGGCGTGCCGGTGTGAACTACTGGCGACTGTTCGAACTCGTCGAACGACAGCAGCGGGCGGCGGTTCGCGCGTCGTTTTCACACGGGGAGTTCGGCGTCGACCATTCGACGGTGGACGAGGCGACGATACAGTATTCACAGGTCGTTCACGCTACGGCGCGGGCACTCGATTCGGGCGCATCGACGCGGGAACTGTTGTTCAACCTCGCGAGCGCGTATCAACTGTTCGAAGACGATTGGTCGAAAGAGCGGTAGCTGTCGGCGTTGTGATAAAGAAATACCTCGTGTACCCCTACCCGAGGTAACCGGGAATTGACGACCATCCGATAAATGCTTTGTGTTCTCGGGCCGCGTCAGAGCGCGACCGTGTACACCGATTCGTCGTACTCCTCGGAACCGATTTCGACGGTTTCCTCGTCGGTTTTCTCGAACCCGAACCGCCGGTAGAACTCGATTCCCATCCCGTTTTGCGAGAGCACCATCGCCCGGATTCGCTTCATGTTGATGTCCCGAAAGTCGCCCCGTAACCGCTCGTAAAGCGCGGTTCCGATGCCGTCGCCCCAGCGGTCCGGGTCGACGTACAGTCGGAGCAAATCGCCTTCGTCCTCGTGACAGACCGCGTGGCAGAAGCCGAGGAGTTCGTCGTCTCCCGTCGCCACGAGGAACGCCGTTCCGGGTTTCTCGACTGCCGCCGATAGCGACTCGTCCGAGTACCACGACGATACCGTCCCGTCGATGGCGTCATCGTTGACGAACGTCTCGTATGCTTCCTTCCACGAACGTCGTGCGACGTTCCGGACCGATTCGAAATCCTCCTCGCTCGCCGGTCGTATCTCCATTCGTCGTTCCCCCGGCAATCCGTTCAGCGTGACCGATGGTAACGGCGTTGAATCACAACCGTCGTTGCGGAAGGAAAAGTCAGCTTTCTTCCACTTTCGGTCGCGACTCCTCGAACACGAGTTTCGACCCGGGTTCGATTCCGACCCTGTCGGCGAATCCCTGTCGCATCTCGACGACGTATTTCGCGTCGCCGTCGCTTTGATAGCTCCGTAACTCGCTGTCGCTCGCGTTCGGTTGCGTGTCGGCGTGCGCGACGTTGAGGACCGTTCCGTTCTCCGAGACGAACACCATGTCGAGAGGGATGAGCGTGTTCTTCATCCAGAAGGACTGGACCGCCGGGTCCTCGAAGACGAACACCATCCCGTGATTTTTCGCCAGCGATTCCCGGTACATCAGTCCACGCTCGCGTTCTCCGGCGGAGTTCGCGACTTCGAGGGTCACGGTCGTTCGATTCCCTCCGGTGACGAACGCCGCGTTGACGGTCTCCTCGACCGTCGTCGGCGTCTGTGTTCCTTGGTTTCCACCGTCGCTTCCGAACCCGCCCCCGGCACAGCCGGCCAGCACGAGTAGACAGACGACAGAGAGGACCGCACTCACGCGCATGCCTCTCGAAACGGGCGCGACCGACAAAAGTTCGTGGTGTGGAGGGGACTTGTCCCGCCCGGTTCCGCCTCTCGGTTCAGTTCCCGGTCTCGTCCTTCTGCACCGTCTCCTCGCCGATGAAGCGGGGGCGCTCTTCGAGCGCGAGGAAGTTGTTCACGTCCTCGCGGGCTTCCTTTGCCTTTCCTTTCTCGGGGTCGTAATCGCGGCTGCCCTCGCTGCCGAGGGCGTCGTGGAGCGCGTCCAAGTCCTCGAAGTACAGCTCCGCGATGCCGTCGAACTCTGCGTTTTCGGGGTCGGTCGGGAGGACGGTGTCGTATTTGACGACGCCCTCGATTTCGCGGGCGATGGGTGTGTGGTTGTTCTGCCAGTGGTCCACGAACTCATCGTGGGTCATTCCCTCCTTGCGGACGAGGAAGGCGGAGTGTTTGTACAGGCCATCCGTCTGGCCGCCGACCTCGTCCTCGCGGTCGGTGCCTCGCGCTGCGGTTTCGTCCTTCTGGGTGACGATTTCGCCGATGAACCGGGGACGCTTTTCGAGTGCGAGGAAGTTATCTACGTCTTCGCGGGCTTCCTTCGCTTTCCCCTTCTCGGGGTCGTAGTCGCGGCTTCCCTCGCTGCCGAGGGCGTCGTGGAGCGCGTCTATGTCCTCGAAGTACAGTTCGGCGAGGCCGTCGAACTCCGCGGCCTCGGGCGTCACCGGAAGCACGGTGCTGTATTTGACCACGCCCTCGATGTCACGGGTGATTTTCGTGTGGTTGTTCTGCCAATACTCCACGAATTCCTCGTGGCTCATGTCGTCCTTGCGGACCAACAGGGCGACGTGCTTGTACATCTCGTTCGAGGCCACAGTCCGTGCTGTGATAAATGACGCGAAGCGTGTCGCCTCGGACGATTTTCGTCCGGGTTCAACACCATCGTTTCCGGTGTTCGGCCCCTCGCTTCGGACGATTTTGTCCGACGCGATTGGACACGGACTATCCACCCCGGAATAATCTATCACGGACGATTCGGGAAATTACATAACGTCGCTCCGTGTACGGTTTCGCATGGGGTTCTATCAACGCGATTTCATGGAAGGGACGCGCGGAACGATGAGCGTCGATTGGGAGGAGCGAATCGACATGCAGCGCATGCGCGAGGAGCGCAAGGAACGCGCCCTCACCCGGATGCGCGAGGCGGGATTGGGGAGCATGCTCCTCATCAACGACCCGAACGTGCGCTACGTGACGGGCCTCGCCATGACGGGCGGGTCCGGCGCTGACCACTACACCCTGTTGACCGAGGACGGCGACATCGTCCACTGGGATACGGCGGACCACGCGAGCAACCAGAAGTTCAACTGCCCGTGGATTTCGGACATCCGGTACGCCTGCCCCGGACTCGGAAACGTCCCACGCGCGTCGGGACGCGACTCGGCCCGCGGTTGGCTGAAGGACAGGATGGCGGGACTCGTGTACGAGGCGATGGAGGAGTACGGCGTGGCCAAGGAGCCCATGGGCATCGACATCGGTAACGCTCCGCTCATCTCGAAGTTCGAGGACCGCGGCGTGGACGTTCGGACGGAGGAATGTGCGGAGGTCATGGAGAGCGCCCGCAAGGTCAAGACGCGCGACGAAATCGAATGTCTGCGAATGGTCGCCGCGCTCTGTGAGGCCGGCTTCCAGCGCATCACGGAAACAGCGAAACCCGGCGTCCGCGAGTCCGAGGTTTGGGGCGAAGCCAGCAGCAAGCTTTGGAGCCTCGGCGCGATGGTGCAGGGCGGCTACGTCACCTCCGGGCCGAACACGTGGCCGAAACACCAAGCCAACACCACGGACCGCATCATCCGCCCCGGCGACATCGTGTACGCCGACTTCTACAACATCGGTTTCATGGGTTATCGCTCCTGTTACTACCGGACCTTCAGCATGGGCGAACCCACACAAGCCCAACAGGATGCCTACGAAACCGCCCGCGACAACCTCTACGACGTGCTGGAGCGCATCGAACCCGGCGCGACGACGGACGAAATCTGTCGGGGCTTCCCCGACATGGAGGGCGAACACGCCGACTGGTACGACGCCACCGACCACTGGCAGATGACGACCAACCACTGGGCGCACGGCCTCGGACTGCAACTGTACGAAGTCCCGCTCATATGGCGTGGTATCTCGCCGGACCACCCCATCGAAATCGAGGAGGGCATGACCATGGCTGTCGAGACGATGGAACCCGCGGACCGGCAGGGCGTCCGCGTCGAGGAGATGGTCGTCGTCCGCGAGAACGGCGTCGAGATCCTGAGCCAGTGGCCCGTCGAGGAAATCACGCGAATCGATTACTGAGTCGAACCGAGTCGAGAGAACGTTTTTCTCTCCCTATCGTTTCGTTCAGTCCTCAGTCAGTCGGCCTTCGAAGATTCAGTCCTTCCAGCGGCGTGTCCATCGACGTAGCCACGTATCCCTCCGACGACCCGCGGCCACTTCACGAGCAGGAAGCCACAGAGGATGGCGAGGAAGCCGCCGCCCGTCGTGACGGTGAGTCCTTCTCCGAGGACGACCCACCCGAAGACGGCGGCGAAGGGTGGAATGACGTACTCGATGAGTCCCATCTCTATCGGGCCGAGTCGGTGGAGGAGGCGGAAGTAGACGAGGAACCCCAGCGCGCCGGGAACGACGGCGAGGTAGAGCACCCACGCGAACGAACTCGTCGTCGGCGTGGCGGCGGCGAACCCCTGCCCCGGAACGACGAACGCCGCGGCGTCGAGCGCGAGCGCGCCCACCGCGAGCATCCACGCTTGGAGGGAAAGCCCGGAGAGTCCGGCCTTGCGCTCGTCGGTGAAGACGGCCCCGACGACCCACGCGACGGCGGACCCGAGGACGAACCAGACGCCGATATCGCTGAGGAAGCTCCCCGCGCTCGGGTTGGCGATGAGGACCACCCCGACGAATCCGAAGAGGACGCCGACCGCTCCTCGTGCGGAGATGGACTCCTCCGGGCGGAACGCCGAGGTGACGACGGGCGTGAGGACCGGAACCAGACCGAGAAGGGTCGACGCGACGGCGCTCGTGACGTACTCCTGCCCGGCGAAGAGGAGCGCGTGGTGGAGGCCGATATTGAAGGTGCCGCCGACGAGGATGGGCGTCCAGTCCCCCCACCCGCGCGGTCGGAGTGAGCGCCCGGACGTGGCCGCGACGGCGAGAAGGATTAACGCGGCCACATCGAAGCGGACGGCACCGAGGAGTATCGGCGGAAATCCGGTGAGTGCGGCCTTCGTCGCGGGGAACGCGGTCCCCCACGCGGTGGCGAGCGCGAGATAGAGAACGACGTCGCGACGGGTGGCCATTACCGACATCTTGTCGGTGGCCCTTAGGTGGGTTTCGATACGAAACGCGAATTCGACGAATCGTTCCTGTTCTTGGGCGTGATTCGGTGGAAAACCCGGCTGCTCGAAATCGAGCCCTTTCGTCGAATCGTCCGCTCTCACTCCCGGTTCCCCATCACGAACCATTACGTTCCCGCGAACGAAATCCACCCAACATGAGCACGCCGGAGTACCGCGAGCAGGTGGAGGCCGCCTATCCCGAACTCCAGTCCATCGAGAGCGACGGGTTGCGCGAGAAAGTCGTCGAGGCGTGGGTGTTGGCCCTCGAACGTGGTGGATGGAAGGACATCGAGGATATCCCCTACGCGTGGAACATCCACGAGAAGACCAACGTGGAGCACGTTCGCGGCGTGACGCGTATCGCCATGCGCTCGGCCGAAGAACAGCGCGAGTTCCACGGTGCCGACCCGGACGAGGATACAATCATCGCCGCGTGTCTGCTTCACGACGTCGGAAAGTGCTACGAGTACGTGGATTTCGCCGAGGAAGATCAGTTGCTCGACCCCAACCCGACGTACGCCACGGAGGAGATCCCCCACTCCCTGTCGGGGTACGCGCTAGCCCACGAGGTGGGCTGTCCGATCTCGGTCCAGCGCGCGATTCCCCACTTCCTCGGCGAGGTTCCGACGCGCACGCTGGAAGCCGAACTCGTCAAGAGCGCGAACTCGGCGAGTTCGAACGCCATCACGCAGTCCGCGATGGGCATCACGCTACAGGAGTGGGTGGAGAAGTACAGCCAGACGCAGTGAAGTCCGGAAATCCCCCGAGTTAGAGCCACTGTCGGCGAGACGAGACGATGTCGACGCCGGGACTGTAGTAACAGACCGGGTCCCCGTCCGGGTGGGCGAAGTTGTTTGCGCGGAAAATCTCGTTCACCCCGAATTCGACCGTCGCCGGACGGAGCGACCACACGTCGTGGTCCACGTTCGCGTACCCGATTTTCCCATCCCTCCCGCCGACGTAGAACCGATAGCGCGCGGTGAGGAACGCGGCCAGCGATTCCGGGGCAGCGTCGAGTCGCCCGCCGGTCGGTTCGTAGCGCGTGTCGAACCGCAGCGGTTGGTCGCCGGGATGGGCGCGACGGCTTCGAAAGCGAACCGTTCCGTCCCGTTCGGCCATTTCGATGTTCGCGTTGTAGTACGGCAGTCCGAAGGCGAGACGGGCGGCGAGAACGGACAGCGGGCCGTCCGCTTCGAGGCTGTAGAAGAACACGGCGGGGCGGTCCTCCCCCGGCACCGTGACGTAGGTTCGGAGGTTGAGTTCGGGGAGGTCCACCCCGACGCTGGCGGGCAGTCCCTGCGGACGCACCGCGACGTTCGTGAAGGGGACGACGCTGAGCCACGCCTTCCCGTCGTACGTATCGACCTGAAGCCCCTCTGGAAGTCCCCTCTCCACGATTTCCGGTTCGACCGGCCAGTTGGCGAACAGCAGTCGTCGCCACCCCATCTCGATACCGAGCATTGGGAAGTGATTGGAAGCGGCCGCCAAAAGCAGTTCCGTCGTCCAATTGTCCCCTCAGACCGACGTCCAATACCTCCGTTCAGACCGACGTCCGATTGTCCTCTCAGACCGTCTCCAACCCGTTCTCCTCCCGGAGCACGTTGATGTACGAGCGGAACCCGCTCTCCAGGTCGTAGCGCGGTTCGTAGCCCATATCCTCCTGAATCGCGGTCATGTCGAGCTTCTGGGTCCACGGGAGTTCGCCCTCGTCGGAGACTTCGAGGTCGGCGTCGGGCATGATTTTCTCGACCGTCTCGGCGGCCTCCCGAATCGTCGCCACGGTGCCCCGCACGTTGTAGACGCGTTGGTTCAGGTCCTCGTCCGGCGTGAACGCCGCGCGGCGGAACGCCTGTGCGATGTCCTCCACGTGCTGCCAGTCGATGACTTGGTCGCCGTACTCGACGCTGAACGGTTCGCCGAGCGCGGGCTTTTCGATGATGTTCGCGAGGAACGCCGAACCACCGGTTTCGCGGTACGGACCGTAGGCGACGGTCGGACGCAGTGCGACGTGCGACAGGTCGTGGTCCTCGAAGTACACCTTCGCCTGATGTTCGTTGAACTCCTTGCTCGCGCCGTAGAGCGTGTCGGGGTACACGAGGTCGTCCTCCGTCACCCACCCGTCGTCGTAGTTCGCGGGTGGAGCGAACACGGCCGCGCTGGACGCCCACGCCACGCGCTCCACTTGGTCGGCGAACGTGCGCGCCGCCTCGAAGATGGTGTTCGTGCCGCGTACGTTCACGTCGATGGCGAGGCGCGGGTTCTCGCGCGCCGTCGTCGTGAGGAGGGCGGCGAGGTGGACGATTCGCGTGGTTCCCGTCTCACGAATCGCGCGATACACGTCCGTCGAGTCGGTGATGTCGCCCCGTCGTACCTCGACGTCGTCCGCGATGCCGAGTTTCTCCAAAATACGCGTGTCCGTCGAGAGGTCGTAGGCGACCACGTCGTGGCCGTGGTCGAGCAGTTCCTTCGCCGTGTACGACCCGATGAAGCCTGTCCCGCCAGTGACGAGCACCGTCTCGCTTTGCGCCATGATTTGGCATCTCGTGGCGGCAGGAAAAGGCTTTCTTCCTGTTTTTTCGTGACGGGCTTGAATCGGGTTACTCGTGTAGCCCGCCGGTTTCGGCGTAGAACGACGATTCTAGCTGTTCGGCCATGTCCTCCTCGCGGTCGATTCGCGTGTCGATGACGAAGGGAACGTCGCTCTCCTTCCCCGCTCGAAGCGCGTCGGCGAGTTCGTCGGGCGTCGTCGCCCGCGTTCCGTCCGCGCCGAATCCCTCGGCGACTTTCACGAAGTCGGTGTCGTGGAACTCGACGCCCGCGATGTCGCCGTCCTCCTCTTGCATCTGGCGAACCATGCCGAGACTGGTGTCGTTCAACACGACGAACGTCGGCGCGACGCCGTTCTCGACGGCGATTTCGACGCTCGTCATGGTCATCGTAAAGCCGCCGTCGCCCGCGACGCCGATGACGTCCTTGTCGGTGGAGATGGCGGCGCTGACCGCGGCGGGTGCGGACCACCCCATCCCGCCGACGCCGCCCGACCCGAAGTACGTTCGGACGGCGGGCGTCTGGAGGTAGTTCAACAACCAGAAGCGGTTGTTGCCCGAGTCGGCCGTGACGATGGTGTCCCCGTCCACCATCGCCTCGATTTCCTTGACCGCGCGTTGGGGTTTGATGGGCGATGCGTCGCGCTCGCATTTCTCGGTGAAAAACGACTCGCGGGCGGTTTCGGCCCGTTCGCGCGCCCAGTCGTTGTCGGCGCTTCCGCCGTCCAAAAGCGCCCGGAGGCTCTCCTTCGCGTCGCCGATGAGTCCCACGTCGGCGGGGTACACCCACCCGGCGTTTCGGGTGTCGATGTCGGCGTGAATTATGGTCTGTTCGTCCGGACGGATGAACGAGGGTGCCTGCCAGTTGGTATCCATCGGGTTCATCCGGCATCCGACGACGAGCAGGGTGTCGGCTTCGCTGACGACCTGGTTCGCCCCTTCGTGACCGAACGAGCCGATGACGCCCGCCGCGAGGTCGTGCGTCTCGGGAATCGTGGATTTACCGAGGTAGGAGGTCGTCACGACGGCGTCGTAAGCTTCCGCGACAGCTTGCAGCTCGTCGTACGCGCCCGCCGAGTGAACGCCGTTTCCGGCGACGATGACGGGACGCTCCGCGGCTTCGAGCGCATCGACCGCCGTGCTCACGTCCCGGTCGGTCGGTTTGGAATCCCAGTTTCGGACCTGCTCCTCGCTGTCCCACACGGGCGGCATCGGATTCTCGGGGACCGTCCCCGTTATCGCGCTCCCGTCGAGGATGACGGCGGTCGGTCCCGCCCGCCCCGCCGTCGAGTGTTTGAACGCTAATTGAACGCTTCGTACGGTTTCGGTCGGCGTGCGCGGGAACCAGTGTTCCTTGGTCACGCCGTCGAGAATCTTCGGGAGCGAGAGGCCGCCGTAGTCGCCGCGCGACTGCTGGTACGGGGCGAGCGTCGAGTAGTCGCCGCGCTCGCTCGCCTCCGTCAGGACGACCATCGGCGAGGAGGCGAGTCGCGCCTCCATCTGGCCGATGACGCCGAGGCTCCCTATCCACGGTCCTTGTCCGGCCAGCACCGCGGGTTTGCCGTGGAGTCGGCCGTACATCTCGGCCATCACGCTCCCCTCGCGTTCGTCGCGCGGGCGAACCACGTCCACGCTCGATTCCGGGAGGTCGTCGAGGAGTTCGATGACGCGTCCGCCCGGATAACCGAACACGTACTCCACGCCCAGCGATTCGAGGACCGAAACCAGCGCCTCGCTCGTCGTCTCCCCCTCGCCGTCGTCAACGCCTGTCATGTCACCGGAAGCCACCCGCTCTCGTCCCTTGGTTCTGTCGATTATCACGGTCGAAGATGCAATATCTCGCTTCGGGCACGAGTTCTGATTTCCGCACCGATAGGTTGGTGGGGGCTACGTTCGCTCGTCGTCCGGATACACCGTACACTCGATGAGCGTCTTCACGCCGCGACGGAAGCGCTCCGACGCCGCCGTTTCGGAGATGTCGAACCGATCGCTCAGGTCCGCGAGCGAGTTTTCCCGTGGAATCTCCAGATAGCCGCAGTCGACGGCCGTAACCAGCGTTTCCCGCTGCGGGTCGGTCAGGCCGAACTGCGGGGTGTCCAGACTCCCGCGCTCCTCGTAGAACCGGTGGAGCACGATCCCGATTTCGTGGGACCGACAGTGCTCACAAAAGCGGCTAAACCCTTCTTTGGTGGGAAACGCCGTGCGGAACTCCCACCCGCGGTGTGTCGCGGTGACGTGTCGAAGGACGCTCGCCTCGTCGAGCAGAACCGGGTAGATGCTCGCCCGTTGCCCTTCGTCCTTCAATTCGACGCGGTACAACCGTTGGTCGCTGATTTCGATGGCCTCTTCCGAGGTTGCGACGGTCGGGTCCGATTCGAGGCCGCCCTCGAAGGCATCGAAATCGCCGTTCTCCGCCCAAAAGAGTATCTGATGCCGCCCTTCTGCCGTCCGATCCGACTGTTCCCACGTGATCTCCATTTCGGGGACGACGCCCAACGCTTCCCGGAGGATCGGGTAATCGAGCCGAAATTCTACGATTATCATGTCGATCACTCCCGATTCCGATGATGGAACCGATGTCTTTTGCTAGCTGCTAACAATTCGCAACACAGGGTTAAAAAGACTATGAATATTTGTGCAGATTAGTTATCAAACCGAACCGAAAAGTGAACGATGAACGTGAACACGGATTCGAAGACGATAGACGAGATGTTCGATCTTTTCAGCAGCGCACGGCGGCGGCGGCTGTGGCTCTATATGACTGACACGGACGACGAGATGTTTCCGTTCGAGGAACTCGTCGACCATCTCACGATGCGGGAGGAAAACGGGGGGAAGGAGGAGCTCCGCCGAACTTCTATCGAGGCGACCCTCCACCATATCGACCTTCCGAAACTGGGGGATTTCGGTCTCATCGAATACGACGCGAGAAGCGGAACGGTCCGGTGCGGTGACACCGAGATGAGGCCCTTCATCGAGGATCTGGTTCGAATAGGTCCATAGTTCAACCGCTCCTTTCGCGATTGCTGCCGGAAATCGATGGGCGCGCGAATCGAATCGGGCGACGGTTTATGCACGAGACCGGCGAAAGCGTTTCCAGTGAAGCGAAACGACCGAACCATCCTCGGACTCACCATGCTCGCACACGGGATGGTTCACACCTACGAACTCTCACTCCCCATCCTCATTCCGGTGTGGCTAGCGGAGTTCGGCGCGTCGAAGGCCACCCTCGGCGTCGTCCTCTCGCTCGGCTACGCGCTGTTCGGCGTCGGTGCGTTGCCCGGCGGCGTCCTTTCGGACAGCTACGGCTCCCGACGGCTCATCGTCGCGTGTCTGCTCGGGATGGGCGGGTCGTTTCTGCTCCTCTCCTTCGCTCCTTCCATTCCCGTCATCACGATCGCGCTCCTGCTCTGGGGAACGGCGGCGAGCGTCTACCATCCCTCCGGTCTCTCCCTGCTCAGCACCGGCATTGACCCCGAGGAGCAGGGGACCGCCTTCGCCTACCACGGCATCGCCGGAAACGTCGGCATCGCGTTCGGCCCGCTGGCGACGACGCTCCTCCTGCTCGTCTTCGGGTGGCGTCTCGTCGTCGCCGTTCTCGCGGTTCCCGCGCTCCTCGCCGCCGTGGTCGCCGTTCGGACTTCCATCGATGAGACGGCCGCGGTGGACGAGGAACTGGCGGAACAGGGTGGGAATGAGGAACGAACCGCCCGCACGGACGGCGGTCTCGCCTCGATTTCCGAACTCCTCGCCGACTCCCGGTCGCTCTTTTCCGGCTGGTTCGTCGCCGTCTTCTTCGTCGTCATGCTCTCCGGACTGTACTACCGCGGCGTGTTGACCTTCCTCCCCGACCTGCTCTCCGGACTTCCGCTGTTCGCACCCGTCGACGTCGCTGGGAAGTCGCTCGAACCGGCGCGCTACCTCTACGCCGGACTCCTCACCGTCGGCATGGTCGGCCAATTCGCGGGCGGCAAACTCACCGACCGCGTGGAGAACACGGCCGCAATCGCCGTGGCATTCGCCACGCTCGCCGGTATCGCTCTCGTGTTCGTTCCCGCCGCGAACGCCGGACTCGCTCCCATCCTCGTCGTCAGCTTCCTCCTCGGGTTCTGGCTGTTCGCGGTGCAACCGCTGTATCAGGCCACCGTCGCCGAGTTCACGCCGCCCGACGCTCGCGGGCTTTCCTACGGCTACACCTATCTCGGCGTGTTCGGGGTCGGCGCGCTCGGCGCGGCCATCGCTGGCTACGTCCTCCAGTATTACTCTCCGACGACGTTGTTTCTCGTTCTCGCGGGATTTGCGGGAGGCGCATCGCTCCTCGGTGTCCTCCTCACGCTCCGCGGTCCCTCTTCAGAACGTGCTTGAGTTCACGTGTTTGCCGACCTCTTCCATCACCTTTCGCTCCGCGCGAGCGAGGTGTTCCCACGCCGTCGTAGACGCGATGCCGACCGTATCCGCGATGTCCTCGATGCTGGTCTCCTTTTTCGGGCGGTAGTAGCCGAGGTCGATGGCCGTCCCGAGTACTTCGCGCTGTCGCCCCGTGAGTTCGTGGACGACGCGCGAGAACTCCAACTGTTCCTGTTCGGCGACCGTTCCGAGTTCGACGTTTCGAACGAGGTCGGTTTCGTTCCCGGCGCGTTCGAGCGACGTGACGATGTCGTTCAGGTCGTCGTCGTCGGACAGGTACAACGTCCATCGCTCCCACCCCGCATTTATCGTCGCCCCGGTTCGGTAGTGAACGCCGAGGTCCGTCAGTCGTTGGGCGATGCTGTCCCACTGGTAGCTGTCGATGGTGACGGCGACGAGGACCCGCGGGACGTTGAGCGGCGTCAATACGTCTATTTCCAGTACCGCTGAGGCGGCTTCGAACTCGTCGAGAAACCCCGTGATCGACGCTTTCGGGCCGGTTATCTCGATGATGCGCTTCCGTTCCGCGGCGCTTCCGGTCATCGAGGAGACGGAGCGAATCGTTATCGCCGGGTAGTCGGCGCTGATGTCGCTCTCCGGCTCGTCGTGATGACGTACCCGAAGCGTCACTTCTCGCATACCTGTAATCGAGGAAACCGAACGTGTTTAACCTTTGTATCCAATCTAGTTACTCTTCTGAATCAAACATCGAATGATTCTATCACTTTCCCCGTCGGTTTTTGCCCAACCGAATCTATCCGGGTATACAACGAAGGGGCCTGTTTCTCTGTACCATACTACCATGGGAAACAGTGGCAAAATTTCGGACGAGGCCCTCAGCGGGCCGGTTATCGACCGTCGGACGACCGTGAAACTCCTCGGTGCCGCAGGCATCACCGGCTTGGCCGGTTGCACCGGCGGTGGCGACGACAACGGCGACAGCGGTGACGGTGGCAGCGACGGAAGCGGCGGCAGTGACGGAAACGGGAACGATGGCGGCGACGAAACGACGGACGTCCCGTCGAACGACCAGCGCGGCGGTCGGTTGACGGCCGGATGGTTCACCGGCAGCATCGACGTGCTCGACCCGCCGTACATCAGCGTCGGACAGTACTTCCAAGTGGCCGCGAACGTGTTCAACGGCCTCGTCACGCTCAAAAAGGACCTGACCATCCGCGGCGACCTCGCCGAGGACTGGGAAGTCACCAACGGCGGCAAAAAGATCACGTTCAATTTGCGCACGGGCGTGAAGTTCCACAACGGCTCGGACTTCACCGCCGAGGACGTGAAATACACCATCAACCGGACGATTTCGGAGGAGGCCCCCGCCGCCTCGAAACTCGGGTCGCTCAAGCCGGTGGACGACGGCGGCGTCGTGGTCAAGGACGACCACACGGTCGAACTCAACTTCGAGGAGCCGATGGCACCCGCCCTCGTCTACCTCACGCGCGGGCCGGGACGCGCGGCGACCATCGTCAACAAGGAGGCCATCGAGAAGATGGGCGCGGACAAGTACAAGGTGACGCCGGTCGGAACAGGTCCGTTCAAAGTCACGAAACACGAAATCGGCTCCGGCATCACGCTCGACGCGTTCGAGGACTACTTCGAAACGGACAGCGACGGAAACGCGCTCCCGTACTTGGACGGCATCGACATCAAGCCGATTCCGGAACCCGCGACGCTCGTGAACGCGCTCCGGAGCGGCGACATCGACTTCGCGAACCTCGTGCCGCTCCAGAACGTGAAGAAGGTCGAGTCGGCGAGCGGTGTGACGAAACTGGAAGCGCCCGGCATCAACTGGTACGGATTTGCCATGAACGAGCGCCGGAAGCCGTTCGACTCGAAGAAGGCCCGCATGGGTATCGCGAAATCCATCGACAATCAGGCGTACGTGGACGCGGCCTACTTCGGCAACGCGCTCCCCGACACGGGTCCCATCAACAAGGCGACGAACTGGGTCTGGCGCGACGACAAGCCGACCGACCAGCAGTACGACCCCGAAGCGGGCAAACAGCTCATAAAGGAGGCGGGTGCCGAAGGAGCGTCCTTCTCCATCCTGACGACCGAAAGCAGTCTCCGCGGCGCGAAGGCGATGCGCCAACAGCTGAACAAGGCCGGGTTCGACGTGAGCATCGAACAGGTGACGAGTTCGTCCTACTGGGAACGCTACGAGAAGGGCAACTACGACACGACCATCAGCGGCAGCGTCGGCGACCCCGACCCCGAGCAGTCGCTCTGGAACTTCTACCGCAAACCCGACGACGGGGGCGCGTGGAACTGGGTGAACTTCGAGGACGACAAGGCCCACAACTTGCTCGCCGAACAGCGGAAAGCGCTCGACCGGGAGGAGCGTAAGAAACTCCTGCAGGAACTCGAAGACCACCTCATCAAGCAGGTCCCGCACGCCTACCTGATGCACCAGAACGACATCGCGGCGAAACGCTCGAACCTGAAGGGCTTCGTCCACATCCCCTTCATGCGTAACTTCCACACCGCGTGGGTCGAGGAATAGATGCGCCGGTACGTCGTCAAGCGGGTCGCACACGCCGCGTTCATCATGTGGTTGGTGGCGACCACGGTGTTCTTCGGCCTGCGCCTGATTCCGGGGGGTCCGGTTCGGACCATGCTCGGACAGGAAGCGACGCCGAAAGCGGTCGCGGCACTTCGAGCGAAACTCGGCCTGAATCAGCCGCTGTACGTCCAGTACCTCGACTGGTTGAAGGAGATGCTCACCCTGCAGTTCGGCCAGAGCCTCAGTACGGGCCAGCCGGTTTCGACGTTGGTTTCACAGGCCGCACCGAAGACGCTCTCCATCGCGATTCTCGCCATCATCATCGGTCTCGGCGTCGCCGTACCGACGGGCATCCTCAGCGCGACGCGGAAGGGTGAACCGATGGATTACCTCGCGACGGTGACGGCGTTCCTCGGCGTTTCCATGCCCGCATTCTTCGTCGGCATCCTCCTCGCGCTGGTGTTCGGTGTCTGGCTTGGCCTGCTTCCGGTCTTCGGCTACACGCCGCTCAGCGAGGGCATCCGCCCGTGGTTGAAGAGCATTCTCCTCCCCGGTATCGCCGTCGGTCTGCCGTACGCCGCCGTGGTCATGCGGATGATGCGGTCGTCGTTACTGGAGGTGCTGAACGAACCGTACATGCGAACCGCCCGCGCGAAGGGCGTCAACGGTCGTGTAATGTTGTTCAAACACGCCTTCCAGAACGCGCTCATCCCCGTCGTCACCGTCGCGGGAATTCAACTCGCGCTGGTCCTCGTCGGCAGCGTCACGGTCGAACTCGTCTTTAGCATTCAGGGACTCGGCAGACTCCTCGTCGATTCGATGCTCGACCGGAACTACCCGGTGACGCAGGCGGTCATCCTCATCGTCGCCGCGGTGATGGTATTCACGAACCTCGCGGTTGACCTCGTGTACACCGTCATCGACCCGCGTATCGGCTACGGAGGAAATCAATGACGGAACACACCGATTCGAACGTCGGCCGCGACGCGGCCAGCGAATCCACCGCTTCCGCAGATTCGGGCCCCATCGACGTTCCGCCGGAGTATCGGGAGGAGGAACACTACGAGGAACACAAATCGACGCGCCAGCGCCTCGTTGAGGGCATTCTGGCCGACAAGATGGCGCTGTTCGGTGCCGTCGTCGTCGTGCTGTTCGTTCTCGTCGCGGTGTTCGCACCGTTCGTCGCGCCGCACGACCCCGAGGCCACGTTCGGCTTCATGAAAGGGCCGAACTCCCACTCGGTCGGCAACTACGACGACGCGCCCGGAACCGAGACCGTGTGGCACCCGCTCGGGACGGACTCGTTCGGCCACGACATCCTCTCGCGCATCATCTACGGTGCGCGGGTGTCGCTGCTCGTGGCCCTCTCGACGGTCGCCGTCGCGTTCACGCTCGGCACGTCAATCGGCCTCCTCGCCGGGTTTTACGGCGGCTGGATCGATAGCGTGCTGATGCGCTACATCGACTTCCAGTGGGCGTTTCCCGAACTCATCCTCGGAGTCGGCATCATCGCCATCTCCGGCGGATTGGGCATCACGAACGTCGTCATCGCCATCGGCATCGCGTACATCGACGACTTCGCCAGACTCGTTCGGGGTGAAGTGCTGTCGCTCCGCGAGGAGGAGTACGTCATGGCGGCCCGCGCCATCGGCATGACCGACAGGCGCATCATGACGCGGGAAATCCTGCCCAACGCCGTCGCGCCGCTCATCGTGCAGTCGACGCTGATGATTCCGCTCGCGATTCTCGCCGAAGCGGGACTGTCCTTCCTCGGATTGGGCGTCAAGCCGACGACGCCGACGTGGGGGCTGTTGCTCTCGGACGGGCGGCAGTTCATCGGCGAAGCGTGGTGGATAAGCGTCGTGCCCGGCCTCGCCATCATGCTGACCGTCCTCGCGTTCAACATGCTCGGCGACGGCCTGCGCGACATCTTCGACGTGAGCGACGGGGAGGTCGAGAGCCGATGACCGTCCTCGAAGTCGACGGACTGCACACCCGCTTCCCGACCCCACGAGGGACGGTGGACGCGGTGAACGAGGTGGACCTCCGCATCGAATCCGGCGAAATACTCGGCCTCGTCGGCGAGTCGGGGTCGGGGAAGAGCGTGCTCGCGGAGAGCATCATGGGAATCGTCGAGGAACCCGGCGAAATCGCGGCGGGCGACATCCGCCTCCACGGCGAGTCGTTGCTCGACATGCCGGAGTCCGAACGCAGGGAGATTCGCGGCGGGACGATCTCCATGGTGTTTCAGGACCCCATGAACAGCCTCAACCCGACGCTCACCGTCGGCGAACAGGTCGCCGAGATGGTCCGACTCCACCAACCAGTCGGCGAGTCGGTCAGCCTCCCGGCGGAAATCAAGCGCAAACTCGTCGGGTCCTCGAAGAACGGGCCGGCGTGGCGAAAGGCCATCGAGATGCTCGAAAGCGTCGAGATTCCCGAACCGGAGACGCGGGCGAGCGACTATCCGCACGAGTTCTCCGGCGGCATGCGCCAGCGGGCGATGATAGCCATGGCGCTGGCCGCGGAACCGGACCTGCTCATCGCGGACGAACCGACGACGGCGCTGGACGTGACGATTCAGGCCCAGATTCTCGACGAACTCCGGGAGTTGAAGGACGCCTTCGACACGTCGATTCTGCTCATCACGCACGACCTCGCGGTCGTGTCCGAGGTGTGCGACCGCGTGAACGTGATGTACGCCGGGGAAATCGTCGAGCGGGCGGACGCGGACGAACTGTTCCGTAACCCACAACACCCCTACACGCAGGGTCTCATCGCCAGCACGCCGCGTCTCGACGCCCCGACGGATAGCCTCGAACCGATAGACGGGAACGTCCCCGATCTCATCGACATCCCCTTCGCGTGCCACTTCGCGCCGCGCTGTCCCGAGGCTACGCGGGAGTGTTACGAAATCGACCCCGACTTCAGACCGGTCGGCGCGGACGAGCAGTTCGACTCGAACGGGCACGTCGCGGCGTGTCTGCGTCGCGGCCCGATGGAGGAACGACTATGAGCATGCAGATGACGAGTACCGACGAAACGTCCGCCGCCGAACCGTTGCTCGCCGTTCGCGGCCTGAAAAAGCACTTCGACCAGTCGGGGGGCGTCCTCGACAGACTCGTCGGCGAGACGGCCAGCGTCCGCGCCGTCGACGGCGTCGATCTGACGGTTCGAAAGGGCGAGACGCTCGCAATCGTGGGCGAGTCCGGGTGTGGCAAATCGACGCTCGGGCGGACGATTCTCAACCTCCACGACGCGACCGACGGGTCCGTGGAGTACCGTGGGACGGACCTCGCCGACCTCTCACAGCAGGAGATGCGGCCGTACCGGCGCGACCTACAGATGATATTTCAGGACCCCTTGGCGTCGCTGAACCCGCGACAGACGGTCGGGGAAATCATCACCACGCCGATGGAGGTTCACGGCATCGGCGACAGCGACGAGGACAGACTGGAGCGGACGAAGGACCTCCTCCGCCGCGTCGGGTTGAAGGCCGGACACATCGAACGCTACCCGAACCAGTTCTCTGGCGGCCAGCAACAGCGCGTCGGAATCGCCCGCGCGCTCGCGCTCGAACCCGAGTTGATAATCGCGGACGAACCCGTCTCGGCGTTGGACGTGTCCGTGCAGGCCCAAATCCTCAATCTGCTGGAGGAGCTTCAGGACGACCTCGGCCTGTCGCTCGTCTTCATCGCGCACAACCTCTCGGTCGTGCGCCACGTCGCGGACCGGGTCGCCGTGATGTACCTCGGTCGAATCGTGGAAACCGCACCCGTGGACGAACTCTACGAGAACCCGCAGCACCCCTACACGAAATCGCTCCTGTCGGCGGTGCCCCGCATCGACCCGGCGGACCGCGACGAGCGAATCATCCTCGAAGGGTCGGTTCCGTCGCCGCTGAACCCGCCGTCGGGGTGTCGGTTCCACACGCGCTGTCCGATGGTGATTCCGCCCGAAGGGTGGTCCGGCAGCGACGAGGAGTTCCGCGCGGCCTTCGCGTTCAGAAACCGCGTGCTGTCGGGCGAACTCGACCCCGACGCTGCGCGAACGCGTCTCGAAGCGGAGGGACGCGGGACGGACGATTCGAGCGTGGCTTCGTATCTCGTGGCGCAACTGCTTCCGGGCGATCCGGAGGCCCTGCCGTCGGACGCGGGCGAGGCCGTTCGCTCGGCGGCGGACGCGCTCGCCAACGGCGACCACGAACGCGCGAACGAAACCGTCGAGAACGCGTTTCCGTCGCCGTGCGAGCGTGAAACGCCGCAATCGACCGACGCGGGTGATGGCCACGTCGCGGCGTGTCATCGCGTGACTCCACGGGACTCCTGACGGTTGCGGATTCACTTCGCCGTTCGTCCCTCTGCCGGACTCGTCTGTCATCCATCCGTCCGGCCTCCGACACCACGCCGGAACTGGGACGGCGACGGATCACCGAAAATAATCCGCGGTATCCCGTTACTGACTCTGTCTGATGAGGGAAAGGAGTTCCCTCGCGTCTTTCAGTTTTTTCAGTCGCATCTCCTCCTCGATGCTCGGGGAGTCCAACCCCTCCAGTGCGTTGAGGGCGCGGTCGATTCCGTGGATGCTCCGGACGAGTCGCTCCCCCTCTTCTTCCGTCATCTCCTCGCGTTCGATTCGCTGTTTTCTAGCGAGACGTTCCCGTTTGAGCTTCGTCTTCATTCCCTCGATGGCTTCGCGTTCGCTTTCGGGAATCGCTTCGAGGCGCTTGCACTCGAAGACGAACTCCTGTACGTCTATCGTCGTGCCTCGAACCGTGAGTTCGTCGACCATCTGCTTCCCGACAGTCGCCGAGGGGCGCTGAATTCGGTCGAGAAGCCGTCGTCGTTGTCGTTCGTTCATGGCTTGGGTGGTTCGGCCTCATCCGTCAGTTGAACTGACAACGAAAAATGCGTTCGGAGCAACGAATTCCTCCATCGGAGTTGACACCAACGTTTTCCTTCCGAGGGCCGAACCCCCGAACGATGAGCGACGGCGAATCGAACGCGACCGAGGTCCTCGACTCGGTGACCAACTCGACTCGGGTCGACATCCTGCGGGCGCTGGCGGACGCGCACTCCGATTCGCCGACCGACCCGTGGCTCGCGTACAGCGACCTTCAGGAGACGGTCGGCATCCGTGATAACGGAAATTTCAACTATCATCTCGACCAACTCGGGAGACTGGTCGTGAAGGGTTCGCCGGGATACAGACTCTCGCGTATCGGGATGTCGGTCGTTTCGGCCATCGCTTCCGGCATCTTCGACACCGAACGGACGTGGGGGCCGGTGGACGCACACGGCCATTGCAGTCGCTGTGACGACCCATTGCAGCTCCGCTACGAGGACGGCATCCTGTGGCTCACCTGCGGGACCGACGAGCATTCCGTCCCGCTTTCGATACCGCCGAGCCTCCTCGAATCGCACCCGGAGGGAAACGAGGAGGAACTCGTCGAGCGAATCGCGTTTCTCGAAAACCGATGGGGGTCGCTCACCCGTCGCGGAATCTGTTCGGAGTGTCAGGGGTACGTCGAGGGGAGAGTCGAGACGATACCCGAAGAACCCGAACGGTACCACTACCACGGCCACTGTCGTCGGTGCGGGTTCCATCACGGAATCCCGGTCGGGATGTTCCTCGCCAGTCATCCCGCCGTGACGAGTTTCTACTACGACCGCGGTGTCGATGTCCTGACCGCTCCGTTCTGGACGCTGGAGTTCTGCGCGCCCGGTCGCGAGACGGTGCTGTCCACGGACCCGCTCCGACTGGGAGTGGACGTGAATCTGGAGGACGAAACCCTCTCGCTCACGCTGGACCGGAACGGCACCGTGGTCTCGACCGCGATAGCGGGGTCGGCCGCCGAAAAACCGCGCAACTGCTGACGCCGCGCCGACCGTCCGAACAGACCGCTGACCGTCACTACTCGTCGTCGGTCGGTTCGTTCTCGCCGTCGATGGTCGCGTCCTCGTCGCTCACGTCGGTCGGTTCCGATTCGTTGTCGTCGTCGGTGGTCGCTTCCCCTTCGCCGTCGTCGCTCGTTTCCGACTCGCCACCCCGCGAAACCACGGGACCACCGCATTCGGGACACTCGTCGTGACTGGTGTAGAGGCGCTTTCCGCACTCCGCACACTCGTAACTCGCCTCCTCGGCTGCGACCGACTCCGAAGTCCGCTTGAACTCCTCGACTTTCCGGCCGATGTTCTTGAACAATCCCATCGTTACTCGAAGAGAGGTGCATCGGACGGTTAAGTCTTGGTGAGCCGAGAGCTACGCGATACTCGTCCGAGCGGCGAACGGAGCCGAATCGTCGCCGATTCAGTCGAAGATCCGTTCCTTCGAGGACTCGCTGAAGCCGTCGCTCGCATCCCTCGTCGTCTCGTAGACGCGCCGGAGCTCGGCGATGGGTTCCTCGTGGGCGTCGACCCGTAAATCGTGGAAGGCGGTCGTTCGCGGTGCTTTGACCATCACCGCCGCCGAGGTGTGCCCGCGTTTGTCGCCCCCCGCGTTTTTTCCCGCCGCGAGGGCGTCGATGAGTCGGGACACGAGGTCCTCGTCGTCGTCACCCTCCGCGAACGTCTCTGCCAGCGCGTCCAGCGTTTCCTCGCCGACGAGCATGTTCCCGGCCACGGTGAGGTCGCTTTCCTCGTGAACCTGATGCCCGAACCAGCCGTCACAGCCGTCCCCGGAGTGGGCGAAGACGTTCCCACGCGCGTCGAGTCCGTGTACCTGCCGGAGGTGGCTGTGGTCGTCCTGTTCGAGCAATCCGGACAGCGCGTCGTCGACGCCGAGGTCGGGGAGGAGCGCGACGCCCCGACGCCCGAGACGGACGTTGACGAAACTCTGCGTGCTGATCACCCCGTCGTGGCTGACACACGGCGCGAGCGCGCCGACGGCGGGTGCGTCCGTGGCGACGGCGACGCCGAAACTGAATCCTTCCGCTCGTTCCTCCCTGACACAGATGGAGAACGTCATTGGTGTGTCATTCGTTCACATCCGGATAAGAAACACCCCGGACCTATTTGGTATGTATTTTAGGCCCGCTTCCGAGTATGACATGGTATGACGCAACCCGATTTGGACAGGTTTACTTCGCGACGATCGACCGTGTACGCGCCCAACGGCGTCGTCGCCACCAGTCAACCGCTCGCCTCGCAGGCGGGCGTCTCGATTCTGCAGCAGGGGGGGAACGCCTTCGATGCCGCCGTCGCCACCGCCGCCGCGCTGAACGTCGTCGAACCGACGAGTACCGGACTCGGTGGCGACGTGTTCGCGCTGTATCGCACCGCGGACGGCGACGTCGGCGCGATGCGGAGCTGTGGCGGTGCGCCCGCCGAAGCGACCATCGAAAACGTCCGAACGTCGTTGAACGAACACGACGATCCGACGGAGTGGTACCCCGAGAACCGGGGCTACGCCGTGGACGGAACGGAGGACACCGACGACCTCGGCATGCCGTTCCTCGGACCGCACGCCGTCACCGTCCCCGGAACCGCTCGCGGATGGGAAGCGACGATTCAGCGGTTCGGAAACCTCTCCCTCGGTGACTCGCTCCAACCCGCCATCGACTACGCCATCGGTGGCTATCCGGTATCGGAGGTCATCGCCTCCCACTGGGTCGGCGCGGAAACGCTCTTCAAGACGGACCACGCCCGCGAGGCGTATCTGAAGGACGGCACGGCACCGAAAGCGGGTGAAACCATGGCGCTTCCCCGCCTCGGCGAAAGTCTCCGTCGAATCGCGGAGGAGGGTGCGGACGTGCTGTACGAGGGCGACATCGCGGAGAAAATCGCGGCGGAGGTCCAGTCTCAGGGCGGCTTCCTCACCGTCGATGACCTCTCGTCCTTCGAACCCGAGTTCCCGGACCCCGTCTCCACGACGTACAACGGCGCGGAAATCTACGAACTGCCGCCGAACAATCAGGGGCTCATCGCGCTGGAGGCGCTCAACATCGCCGACGAACTCGGCGCGAACGACCACCCCATCGACTCCCCCGAACGCGTCCACTACTTCGCCGAGGCGATGAAACTCGCGTTCCACGACGGCCACCGCTACATCACCGACCCCGAGTACGAGGAAGTTCCGCCGCTGGCGTCCGACTTGTGGGCGAAGAAGCGGGCGGAACACGTCGGCGAGAGCGCGAACCACGACGTCTCGTTCGGCGTCCCCGACGCGAACGCGGAGGACGCGGACACCGTTCTCCTCTGCGTCGCGGACGACGAGGGCAACGTCGTCTCGTTCATCAACTCCCGCTTCGCCGGGTTCGGCTCCGGACTGGTCGCCGGTGACACCGGCATCGCGCTCCAGAACCGCGGCGCATCGTTCTCGCTCGACCCCGACCACCCCAACCACCTCGAACCCGGAAAACGTCCGTTCCACACCCTGATTCCGGCGCTCGCAAAATTCGACGACGACGACTGGGCCGCCTTCGGCGTGATGGGCGGCTACATGCAACCGCAGGGCCACGTTCAAGTCGTCTCGAACATCGTGGACTACGACCTGCCGCTACAGGCCGCACTCGACGAACCGCGCTGGCGCTACCGCGAGGACGGCACCCTCGCCGTCGAGGGGAGGATGGACGGCAACCTCGCCACGAAACTCACTCGAAAGGGCCACGACGTGCGCGTTCTCGCGCCTGTGCTCTTCGGCGGCGCACAGATCGTGAGAAACGATAACGGCGTCCTCTCGGGCGCGACCGAACCACGGAAGGACGGAAACGCCTCCGGGTACTGAACTACTCTTCTTCTTCGTCGTCGCTCTCCGCATCCGTTGTCCCTTCGTCATCGTCGTTCCCGTCCGAGTCCTCGTTCTCATCTTCTTCGTCCGCCGTCTCATCCGATTCCTCGGCGGATTCCGTCGTCGCACCGACGTCGGTGTCGTGAATCTCGATTTCCATCGGGCCGGTCCCCGACTCGCCGAGTTCCTCCAGTTCGTCGCCGAGGCTCGATTCGCTTTGACTCTTCCCGAGGATGTAGCCCGCGATGAAGGAAACCCCGATGAGGGCGAGCGTTTTGAGTCCCGACCCGGAATTCACCGCGTTCTCGGTTTCGGTTTCCGATTCTCCGTCTGTCGTGTTCTCGGACATACCATCCGGTTTGCGGGTGAGTGACTTTTCCGTTGTGGTCAGGAAGGGAGATTCGACTGCTGTCGCTCGATATCGAGCGCAGAAAAAATCCGGTTCGGGCCGGGTGGTCCCCCGAGCCCCCCAAAATCCGTTATTGTGCTTCCGCTTCGGTTTCGACCGACGGGTTCTGCTCGGTTTCGCTACCGGACTCCCGCATCTCTGCGAGTTCCGTCTCGACTTCCTCGCGACCTTTCTTGAACTCGCCCATGGCCTCGCCCGTGGAACGCGCGAGTTTTGGAATCTTGTTTGCACCGAACAGGAGGACCGCGATGAGCAGAATCACCGCGAGCTCCATCCCACCGGGAACCGGCCCGAACAGCGGAATCATTTCAACTACCATCTGTGTTAAACGATACCGGATGGTTATTTATAGGCTTTTTGCCTCGTGTCAGTTGTTAACATCCGTTTGTTCGGACGCGGCGTCGACGGCCGTTCAAAGGAATGATCGATCTCTTTCACTACTCGTCCCATGCTATCCATCACCATCCAAAAACTACCAGTTGGGTGCCTATGTCGTACTTTTACCGACCTATCTCTCACGCACATTTCGATATGGAAACGGACAAATCACAACGTTTATATAATTGCTCCGGCGCGAAACTGGATATGGAGTCACCAACTTCGTCGGAAACGGGGACGCGGAAATTACCGGAAAATACCCTCGCGTCGTTTTGCACTCGCGGGGTCACGTTCGGTCTCCTCGCGTATCTCGTCGGCTATCTCCTCGTCGCCGCGCTGTTCGTCGTCGGTCCCGCGAACGTCGAGGGAACGCTCGGTGTCCAACTCACGTGGTTCGGGTTCGCCTTCTACAACGCTCACTTCATCCCGATCGCCGTCGGGAGCCAATCGTACAACTACATCACCGAGGCCACGAATCCGGCCGTGCCGTCGTTCGTGTACTTCCTGATTCCGGTCGTTTCGCTCCTCGCGACGAGTGCCGTGTTCTCCTCGCGCAATCGGATGGACGACCCGGTCGAAACCATCGTTTACTCCGGCGCGAGCATCACCGTCGGCTACGCGGTGGTCGCCGTCCTCGTCGCGCTCATGCTCACCCTTCACGTCGACTCGATCACGGCGCAACCGGACCTCCTCAAATCGGCCGTCATCGGTGCCGCGTATCCGGTGGTGCTGGCGACCGTTGCGGCATTCGCGGTCACGTTCCTGCGTCGCTAATCGCCGTACGCTCTTCTTTTGCGGTTACGCGTGTCGTTCGATTTCCGAACAGAGCTTCGTCTCCATCTCTCGCGCTCCCTCGTTCGCGAACGAGAGCTGTGACCACCGCTCGTCGATGTCGGCCATCTCGGAGAGGAGGCCGCCGCGGCGGTCGATTTCCAGCTTCACGTCCAGGCCCGTTTCGGTTTCGGTGGCGACGACTTCGAGTTCGTCGAGTTTTCCGGCGAAGGGTCCGGCGTGCGGGACGAACTCCAACTCCTGAACGAACCGTCCAGCGAAAATCGAACCAGGTGCCTGCTCGCACTGGGCTTTCCGGAGCCTGAATCCGAGCGAGTCGAGCGCGTCCATGAACGCGCCGAGTTTCGGGCCGGGTTCGACCTGAATCGGGTCCCGGTCGTCGGGATCCACCGACCAGTCGATGTCGAGGCCGGTTTCGAGCCACACGTCCGTCCGACCGGCCGTGATGGGCGTATCGAGGGGGACGTCGATGGTGACGTGGAACGTCCGCTCCTCGTCCGGACCGATGGTGAACGGGTCGGCCACGTGGAACTTGTCGATGACGCCGGTCCGTACGCTGTCGTCGGTTTCGTACCTTGTCAACAGCGCGAAATAGATGGCGTCGACTTCCTGTTCGGCGGAGCCACCTTCGACGCGAACTTCGGCGTCGACCGATTCACCGGCCGAGAGCGTAGTTTTCGGGAGGACCGTATCGACGCGGGCGGAACCAATGCCAACGCGGGAGAGGATTCGTTTCATTCCACCGGACACTTGCTCCATTTCCGATATAAGCTTTCTCGATGCGAGTCGATACCGTTCGACACGACTTTGTGCCTCCGTATCGCTCCTTCGAGCGATGTCCGTGCCGGAGCGCGTCCGTGAGTATCTTCGTTCCGAGGGAAAGGAGACGACCGTTGCGACGCTGCGCTGTGCCGACCGAGTTGCGGAGGGCTGGGACGGCGACTCGACTACGTCCCGGAACGCCGTCGTCGGACCGCTCTCGCGGGAACTTCGGGAAACGGGGTTGATGGCACGATTCCCGGACCTGCTCTCGGCGGCGGTCACTGCCGCCGGATTTTCGCTTCCAGCGCGGCCGGTCCCCGCGCCGCCGTACGTCGTCGTTACCAGTCGCGGACCGGTCCTCCGCGCTACGCTCACGGGGGGTCGACTCGTCGTCTCGTTTCTCCTCTTCGACGTGATTCGTGGACATGAAACTCGGTACGTTCGGGCGGCGAACGACCACCGGTCCGCTATCTCCGTCGAACTCAAATAGACCGTTTCGGTGGACAGTCGATAGTCGAACGTGGACCTTCCTCTATCGAACTAACTGTAGGAGTTGTATCACGTTCCGTCTTCGTCGCCTTCGAGGAGCGCGAGCAGTTCTAGCAGTCGCTCCGAATCTCCCGATAGCCGAACCACGTCCTTCTCCCGTTCGTACTCCACGACATCGTGGTCCGCCAGCCGGGGGATATCGTTGTGGTAGAGATTCAGATAGACGGACAAGACCTCGTCGTCGTCGGTTTCGGGAAGCGCGACATCGTTTTCCTCCGCTACGACTTCGTTCGCCACGTCCGCTAACGGGAGCGCCACATCGTGCTGATTCAGACGTTTTACGATGAGGCGTCGCCGTCACTCCCCGAACAGGCGCAGTACCGTATCGACGGATAGCCCGTCGGGTGGCGGGTCGCTGAACTCGTCGATTTTGGAATCCACAATCATATCTCTAGTAACGCCCTCCCAACAGAAAACGTCGTTGCGGAAACCACACCTTCAACGGTACGAATTCAACAGGACACCTCCGATTTCGTGCTGGTTTTCACAATCCGAGTCACGGATCACTCATCGGTAACTTCCTCACCGAAGTGGTCGAACGGCCGGACGTGTTCGGTCTTCACGATGTCCGTACTCACGATGTCCATCCCGAGTTCGTGTACCCGTTCGGTTATCGAATCGGCCGTATCGGAGTCGGCGGCGACAGCCTCGACGTGCAGGTTTTCGGTTCCGGTCAACAGTTCCCGGACGGTGACGACTCCGGGCACTCCCATCACCCGGTCGGCGAGTTCCGACCGCTCGGACGGGGGTGCGCGGCAGACTATAATGACGTGTAGCTGATAGTTGGCCTGCTCGTAGTCGATATCCGGGTTGTATCCCTTGATGACTCCGGCCTCCTCCAATCGCTGGATGCGGTTCCTGACGGTGCTCGCCGACACGCCGACGGTTTCCCCCATCTCTGCCGCCGTGCTGTTTCGTGCGTCCCGTTGCAGCGCGTGGAGTATTCCCCGGTCAACGTCGTCGAGTTGAATCGGGCTCATGGACGGGACAACAGCGTTTTCGGTGATGAGGCTTGTGTCGGTTTCGCCGTCCGATTCCTACGGCGGTTCGACGCTCACGGTTCCCGCCGCGCCGCCCGCGAGCAGTTCGACCAGCACCCCTGCACCGACCGCTTCGAATCGCATGCCCCACACTGGGCGTTTCGTGCGGGAAGGCGTTTCGGCTCCCCTCCACCTGATTCGAACGTTCGATGGGGTTCGAACGTTAAGTGTCCCCGCGCCGTCGTCCCGGTATGGCCCGGCGACTCGCTCCCGGCGTATGGGTGCTCGAACTCGCGGTCCCCGTCGTCGGCGCGAACGCCTTTCTCGTGGATGACGGCGAGGTGACGCTCGTGGACGCGGGTTTGCCACGATTCGGCTTGTGCCGTGAACTCCGCGACGCGGGCCACGACCCCGGCGACATCGACCGCGTGCTGGTCACACATTACGACATCGACCACATCGGCGGCCTCCGTGACCTCCCCGTTCGCGACGTCCCGGTGTTCGTGGGCGAGCGGGATGCGGCCCTCCTCACCGGGACGTACGACCCGCCGCTCTTCCACCACAAGGGCGCGTTCCACCGTTTCGCCCGCCGGGTCGTTTCGATTCCGTCCCGGTTCGACGTGCGCCCCGTCTCGAACGGCACGCGAGTCGGCGAATTCACGGTCTACCACACGCCCGGCCACAATCCGGGCCACACGGTCTACGTCCACGAGCGGTTGAGACTCGGTCTCCTCGGCGACCTCGTCTGGGAGCGCGACGGGACGCTCACGCCACCCAAGTGGTGGGACTCCTACGACACCGGGGAAATCAGGCGCAGCATTCGGGCGTTCGCCGGTTCCGTTCCGCCGTTCGACCTCCTCTGTATGGGCCACGGTACGCCGATTCTGCGCGGCGGGTCGGACGCGCTCGCGTCGTTGGCTCGACGACTGTGACGCGTTTCGACGTTTCACGTCGTCACACCGCTCCGCGTCCCGCCCCCCTCGTCTCCCACCCCGCTTCGGCCGGACGAGCAATCGTCCGATATCGTCATACGGCGTTCGGTCTCTCACTCCGCCCGCTTCCCTATCGGGGTGGTCCGCCGGGCGGACCGAGCGGACGTTTTGCGTCCGCGAGGGGAGCAGGCGGTGGGGTGGGTGGTCCTTAGCGACTGCAATCACCATCGTCGTCGTTGGGTGACTTCACCCGGCTTCTCCACCCGACTTCTTCATCCGGCTCCTCCACTTCCCCGCTCACACGCCGAGTTCGTCGGCGAAGTCGTGCAGCGAATCGACGGTCAGGACCGGTTCGCCGTCGAACGGTTCCCACGGCATGTCCTTCCGATTCAGCCACACTCCCTGCATCCCGGCGTGGCTCGCGCCCATCACGTCGAACCACCCGGCGGTGACGTGGGCGAGTTCCGCTATCGGCGTGCCGATTCTGTCCGCGGCGTGGCGATACAGTTCCGCGTCGGGTTTGAACGTCGCCACCTCGTCGGCGCTGATGGTGTCCGAAAGCAGGTCGCCGATGTCCGCGTGTTCGACCATCGATTCGAGCATCTCGGGGTTGCCGTTGGAGACGACGTAGCAGTCGTAGCCGCCGTCACGCAACCGCTCGATGCCGTCCCGAACGTCGTCGAACACGTCGAGTTCGTGGTAGACGGCGAGGATTTCGTCGCGCTCCTCGTTCGAGACGTCGGCGTCGTGGACCGAAAGGGCGTATTCGAGCGCGTCGCGATTCATCTCGTAGAACGGCTGGTAGGCGTCCACGTGGTTCGCGACGAAGGTGTATTCGAGCGACCGGGCGCGCCAGAGTTTCGAGACCGGTTCCGGGTCGGAAACGCGCTCGGCGAGCGCTTTCTCCGCGGCGTCCACGTCTACCAGCGTACTGTACGAGTCGAACGTCACCGTCGAAACGCGGTCGGGGTCGAAGACCATATGTCGAGTCGGTTTGGGTGGCGACGAGTTAACCGCTGGGGGCTTGAGCGTCGGAGGAGGGCGACAGTACGATTATCAATTTCCCCGTCGTACGGCCGCTATGACCACGACAACGGGCGATTCGCTCCTTCGACTCCTCGTCGTCGCGCTTCTCGTCCTGCTGTTGGTGCCGATGCTGGTGATGTTCTTCGCCTTCCCGATGATGGGCGGATGGATGATGGGTGGCCGGTACGGCGGATACGGCGCGATGTCCGTCTGGGGGTGGCTGATCATGCTCCTTCCATTCGGTCTCCTCGTCGCCCTCGGCGTTCTCGTCTACCGAATACTTCGTGACGGCGAGTTCGGAACCGACCCCGCGCTCTCCGAACTGCGGATGGCCTATGCCCGCGGCGACATCTCGGAAGAGGAGTTCGAGCGACGACGGGAGCGACTCCGCGACGAGGACTGACGGTCAGTCCGCAGTGTGGCCGCTATCGTCCCGCATCTCCTTCGGGTTCATCATCCCCTCCTTGACCCCGAATCGGACGAGCGCGGCGTTCACGGGGTAGGCGAACAGGAATCCGACCGAGAGCGAGAAGACGAGCGATCCCCAGAACAGAACCTCGTCGAATTTCGCTCCCCCCGCCAACAGGAGGTCGGTGCCGATGGCCGTGATTTCCATGACGGTTATCGACGGCGTCTCGCTGTAAAGGGCGTCCATGAACGCGGACCGGAACTCCTCTCCTTCCTGCATCAACGGTCCCATCGTCAGCGCGTAGCCGAACACGTACGCGAGGGCGAACGTCCCCGCGGCCTGTACGAGCGTGCTTCCGGTGGCGAGCGCGCCCGCGATGGAGACCATTCCGACGACCTCTCCTGCTCCACATCCGGAGTAACAGTGTGCGGTGGAGCGAAAACCGCGACGCCAGAGCGAGTCGTACTCCATGTCGCCCGAAGAGAGATCGATGTCGAGCGCTTCGACGGCCTCCTCCAAGTGTTCGATGCTGGTCGTCCCGACGATGGGTGCGTCCACGGCGTCCCGGTGGAAGAGCCACGACAGCGCGATTTGCGCCATCGTGACGCCCTTCCCGTCGGCGAGTTCCTGTACGCGCTCGTTGATTTCGTCGCCGCCGCCTTCGGCGTAGGGGTGTTCGTGAGCGTAGTCGTCGGTCTTGCCGCGGGTGGTGTCCTCGAACGCCTCGTGTGGACGGGTGAGGAAGCCGCGGGCCAGCGGACTCCACGGGATGACGCCCATCCCTCCCTTCTCACAGAGCGGCAGCATCTCGCGTTCCTCCTCCCGATACGTGAGGTTGTAGTGGTTCTGCATCGTGACGAACCGGTCCAATCCGATTCGTTCGCTGATGTACAGCGCCCCGGCGAGTTAGTGTGCCCACATCGAACTCGCGTCGAGGTAGCGCACCTTCTCACGTCGAATCGCGTCACCAGAACGTTCTGCGTTCTGGTTGGCTCGCGAGAACTCCGCTCTCGTGAACATCGTCCAGCGCCCGCATGGTGGTTTTTCGCTCGCTTCCGCCGAGCAAAAAGCACGGGCAACGGTGATTCGTTCGGCAAAAGCGGTCGCCTTCACGTTCAGAATTGCCCAATTCGGCTCAAACGAGGCCATTGATTTCGATAATACTAATTATTAGGAAACGAATACGATAGTTGACAGAGAAGCTGTAACAATGATCGATGACATCCGCGTACTATCCGTTAACCCTCTCTCGGATGCGGGTGTTTCCTCGGATCGTCTCTCCGAAGTCGCAGACGATCTCTCCGTTTTGGAGGCACAATCCGCCGACGAAGCACTCGGTATGTTGGACGAGTATCATATCGACTGCGTTCTCAGCGCTTACATGCTTCCAGAATCCGACGGCATCGAACTGTTACACGCGGTTAGAAAGAAGTGGGCCGACCTTCCGTTCCTCCTCTACACCGAATCCGGAAGCGAACGAATCGCCAGCGAGGCCATTTCCGCCGGCGTGAGCGATTATCTCCGCGCCGAGGAGACGGACGCGGAGACGCTCGTAGAGAGAGCGGAACGGTTGGTGCATCCGTCCGATACGAACGGACCGAACCGACGATTCAACCACTATCGATCCATCGTGCAGGCGATGGGTGACGGCGTGTACACGCTGGATCCGAACGGGTACATGACCGCCGTCAACGATACGCTCGTCGATATCTCCGGGTACGAACGCGACGAACTCCTCGGCCAACACGTATCACTCCTGCTGGCCGAGGAGAGCGTGAAGCGTGGCACACGCCTCATCGAGGACCTCCTCGATGGCGGCGACGACGTCGGCACGATACGGGCGATACTCCATACGGCGGACGGGCGGACCATTTCGTGCGAAGGTCGAATCGGATTACTCGTTCACGACGACGTGTTTCGGGGGACGGTCGGCGTCTTCCGGAGTATCGAGGAACACGAACACGTCAAGAGGGAACTCCGCGATGAGAAACGACGAATCGAGGAACTCCACGAGGTCGCATCCGAGATGGAGACGTGCCAGACGACGACCGACATCTGTGAGTTGACCGTCGAGGCCGCGGAAAGCATCCTCCAGTTCGACATCTGCGGCGTCGATCTCATCGAGGGCGACCACTTCGTCCCGGCCGCGATTTCGACCGGCATGACGGACGACGGGTACACCGAACTCCGTATCGACGAGGGTATCGCCGGAAAAACACACCAGAACGGAGAAACCTACGTCCTCGACGACGTGCGAACGGAGTCGGATGCGGTTCCGGCACAGGCGGAGTATCGGTCCCTCCTCAGCGTCCCCATCGGCGACGTGGGTGTCTTTCAGGCGGGGTCCCGCGACGTCGCTTCCTTCGACCAAGACGACGCCGAACTGGCCGAACTGTTGCTTTCACACACCGTGGAAGCGCTTCGTCGAATCGTTTCACAGACCGCCCTCCGCGAAAGCGAGGAGAAGTATCGCACGCTGGTCGAACAGAGCCACGACGCGATTTACATCTACCGCAACGACAAGTTCGAGTTCATAAACCAGCGCGTGTGCGCGCTGTCCGGGTACACCCGTGACGAACTCATGGGGATGGAGATCTGGGAGTTGATACACCCGGACGACCGCGAGGAGGTACGGCGAATCGCGAGCGGTCGGGGTCGGGGCGAACGCTTCCCTCACTACGAAGCACGCGTCGAAACCAAGGAAGGAGATATCCATCACGTCGAATTCAGCGTCCGAGTCATCACGTACGACGGCGAACGGGCGTTTCTCGGCTCGGCCCGCGACGTGACGAAGCGAGAACAGAGAAAACAGGAACTCCAGCGGCAGAACGAGCGGTTGGAGGAGTTCGCCAGCGTCATCTCCCACGACTTGCGCAACCCGTTGAACGTCGCACAGGGACACCTCGAACTCGCCAGAGAGCGCGAGGAGGACGTTCACTTCGAGAAATCCGAAAACGCCCTCGACCGCATGGAAACCCTGATCGCCGACCTATTGACGTTGGCACGAGAGGGGCACGTCGTCAACGAAACGGAGTCGGTCGAACTCCCGAAGATCGTACGACAGGCGTGGTCGAGCGTCGACACCTGCGAAAGCGTGCTCGTCGTGGACAAACTCGGCACTCTTGATGCCGACCCCGGCCGTCTGCAGGAACTGTTCGAAAACCTGTTTCGGAACGCCGTCGAACACGCCGGGGACGAGACAACCGTTCGCGTCGGCGAACTGACGGACGGCTTTTTCGTGGAGGACGACGGTCCCGGAATCCCGCCCGAAGACCGCGAGGCCGTGTTCGAACACGGGTACACGACGGTACGGGCCGGGTCGGGATTGGGGCTGTCGATAGTCTCAACCATCGCCAATGCCCACGGGTGGTCTATCTCCGTTCGCGACGGACCGGACGGCGGGGCTCGGTTTCGGATTTGCGGGATCCAGTAGTCCCATGGATCCCCTTCCCCGAACTACAGCCACCGAAACCCGTCCACGGTCGGTGCTGGCAGCGGACTCGACTGTAACCCGGCGTTCGGTTCCGGATCGTTGTATCCCCGCGGAGCGACGTCGTTCGGTCCGTCCGGGTAGAACAACGACGCCAACAGTTGAATCTGTCCGCGGCCGACGCCGAGTTCGAACTGCCCGCCGCCGTACAGGCGAACCCCCCGTTCGGCACAGTAATCGAGCGCGTCGAACAGCGATTCCACGCTTCCGAAGCGCGACGGCTTGATGTTCAGCCATCGCGGTTCGAACGGGCGCGATTCGATGCTTTCGACGCCCGTGATCGGTGCATCCCACGACACGCGCTCGCTCGCGGAATCGAGCACGGCCGCGGTTTCGTCGGTGTACGCGGGGTCCTCGATGACGGCGTCCGGCAACGCGTCGGCGACGCGCTGGTACAGTTCCGCGTTCGGGGATTGACCCACCTCGGCCTCGCCGTACTCCGCTTTCATGTCCACGATGCGGACCCGCTCCGTCGCGGCCAGTTCCGAGACGAGTTCGTCGTCCCACTCCGGCGTGGCGTCGAGTTTGAACCCCAACTCGGGATCGATATCGAGCCAATCGCGTACCCGCTCGGCGCTCGGCGGGTCGCCCAACCGCGTACTCACGACGAACCGCACCTGTTCGGGCGTGCGGTCGAGGAGCGACGCGAGGTCCGTGTCGGCCTGCCGAAGCGCGAGGTCGAGCGCCGCGCTCTCGAAGGCCCACTGGCGGTAGTGTCGGAAGTCCTCCCGTGACGGTCCGACGGGGAACAGGTCGAGTTTCGATAGCTCCGCCGAGAACTCATCGAGGGTGTAGGAACCGGTCAGGCCGAACTCCAACTCCTCCAATCCGCGCTGGTCCTCCGCGTCGTACGTCACATCCTCGCCCTTTCCGATTTCGCCGCCGCCACGGAGGGTGATTTCGGTCGTGACGCGCGTGAAATCACTCGACGTCTCGCGTTCGTGCGGTTCGAACGAACAGGAGTCGATTTCGAGCGACAGGTCCGCGACTGACTCGTAGAGTGTCATCGTACGATGAAACGAGCGGAATCGGGATAACTTTCGGGTCGATTTCCGTCGACTGACGATTCTCCACGGTATTTCGTCCGACTGAAACGACGACCTCTAGCCGTTCGAGGCTAACCATCTGGCCAACGGTTTCGGATACTCCTCGCCGAGCGTGACGCCGTATCTGTCCTGTTCCTCGGGGGTGAGTCGCCACGGTTCGTGTGCCTTCTCGTCGGGCACGTCCCGTAGTTCCGGGAGCCAGTATTTCACGTACGTCGCGTCCGGGTCGTAACGGTCGGCCTGCCACTGCACGTCGAACGAGCGGTTTCGTGAATCGTTGCCGACGCCAGCGATGTACGCCCAGTTGCCGTAGTTGCTCGCCGGGTCGTAATCCACGAGTTTAGTTTCGAAGTACGCCGCTCCTTTCCGCCAGTCGATTCGGAGGTCGGTCGCCAGCACGCTGGCGACGTTCTGCCGCCCGCGATTCGACATGTACCCCGTCCCGTTCAACTCCCGAATGTTGGCGTCCACGAACGGGATGCCAGTTTCCCCGCGTTTCCAGCGCTCGAATTCGCTTTCTCCGTCGCCTCCGATTTCGCCATCCCTGTTCCTTCCGTTTTCGCCATTTCCGTCCCCTCCGCTTCCACCCCTCCCGTCTTCCTCCCCGCTTCGCCAGTCGATGGTTCGACGACGGATTCTCTCCCGCTTGAAGGCCTGATTTCCGTGTTTGGCGAACTGAAACTGGAAGAAATCCCGCCACAGCAGTTCGAACACGAGCCAGTACGTCGATTCGTTTTTGACCCGCTTCCGTTCGTATCGCTCGACGGTTTCGAACACCGTCCGCGGCGACAGACACCCCGAGTTGAGCCACGGCGAGAGCTTCGAGGAGTAATCCGACCCCAACAGCCCGTTTCGCGTCTCCTTGTACCCTCGGAGACGGTCGCGTTTCCAGACGTACCGTTCCAACCGATCGAGCCCCGCCGTTTCGCCGCCTTCGAAGTCGAGGACGCTTCGTTCGTCCGGCGTCACCGGTTCCACTCCGAGGTCGACGAACGACGGAACCGTTCCGGGTTCGATTTCGCCACCGTCACCGACTTCAGTCGGTACCGGCGGAAGCCTCGTCGGCGCTTCGATGGGAGGGCGAACCCCAGCGTCGGAACGCTCGACCGTCCCTCGAAACGACGTGAACGTGTCGTCGATGTCGGTGACCGATACTGACAGGTCGTCGGGATGATAGAGCGTGTGGCCCCACATCGCTTCGATATCGGTGTCTCCTCGCGTCTCCGAATCGCGGATTTCCCTCGTCACCGCGTGCTCGACGGCCCGCTCCTCCGCCGTCGGCGCGGTGTGGAAGCTCACGACGTCGGCGTCGATGGCCGCCGCGAGCGACGGAACGACCTCCTCGGGCCGTCCGTGGCGAACGACCAGTTCGTTTCCCATCCCGCCGAGCGACGCTCCGAGGGTCTCGACGCTCTCCCGGAGAAATCGCGTTCGGTGGCTTCCCGTCTTCGTGTATCGAAACGAGCATTCCCCGCCGTACTCCCTCGAACCGAACGCCCGTGGGTCGAAGCAGTACACGCAGAGGAGTCGGTCTGCATCGGTCGCGGCGACGAGCGCGCGGTTGTCGCGAACGCGGAGGTCGGTCCGAAACCAGACGAGCGCGGTTTCCATGCGGTCCGTTCAGTCCGCGAGCACTTCCCCTATCTCCCTAACTGAGTCGAGTACGTAGTCCGGCGTCACCGTCGACTCGGCGAGGTCCGCGGCCGTCGTCACGCCCGAACGGACCAGCGCCGTCGTCGCTCCGATCCGCTCCCCGAGTGCGATATCGGTGTCGAGTCTGTCGCCCACGACGAGACACTCCTCGGGCGACACGCCGAGGTGGGACAGCGCGGCCCGCCCCGCGTCCGCCGACGGCTTTCCGAGGACGTGGTCCGGGTCCCGCCCCGCCACGCCCGCGATGGCGTTGAGGATGGCACCCGACCCCGGAACCAGTCGCTCGCGGGCGGGTATCGTCACGTCCGGGTCCGTTCCGACGAACGTCGCCCCGTCTTCGAGCGCCCAGAACGCCTCCGTGAGCGCCTCGTAGTCGAACGCGCGGTCGATGGACGCGACGACCACGTCGGCCACATCCGGATCGTCGCGAACCCTGAACCCGCGCGATTCGAGCAACTCGCCGAGATACGCCTCTCCGACGACGAAGACGTCCCGTCCGGCGTGTTCGGCTTCGAGAAACTCCGCCGTGACGAGCGCCGAGGTGAGTACCTCCTCGGCGTCGATGGCGATATCGCTGGCCGCGAGTCTGTCGACGTAGTGTTCCGGCGGTCGAGTCGGATTGTTCGAGAAGAAAAGGGGCGTGATTCCCGCCTCCCGTAACTCCCTCACGGCGTCCGCCGCACCGGGCAAGCCGTCGTCGCCGCGAACGAGCGTTCCATCCACGTCCACAACCGCGCCGCGATAGGTCGCCATTGGCGGGGTAGACGGACCCCGGGGTGTTGAGTCGTCCGGTGGAGCGGTAGACTACGACCGACGGATGGCGGTTCAGCGCAACTCCGCCGTCCGGAACTTCGCGTAGCCGACGAGGAGGAACGCGGCGGACCACCCGAGAAGGGCGAGGACGTTCCTCGCCGTTTGTCGGTACATGTCGTCCATCTTCCCCGGCGGAATCGACGGCAATTGCTGATACCCTCCGCCGATGTCCGCGTACATCGAGACCGTCGAACCGCCGTAAGCTTTCCACGGCGAGAGGGTTCGTATCGCTTCCCTTGTCGCATCGGAAAGCGGCGTTCCGAGGAGATTTCCGACGCCGGTGAGGAGCGTATCGAGGTTGACGAACGGGGTGAACCCACCCCAGAACGGAATCAGGAGGAAGTACATGGCGAGCGCGCCCATCATCGCCGTCGTGCGACCGGTCACTAGCGCGGAGATGCCGAAGTAAATGCTCACGAACGAGAGCAAGTAGAGCGCAGTCGCGGCGGTGAAGACGGCGAATCGGCCGATATCCGGTGTGTTCGTGAAGGTCAGAGCGGCGACGCCGAACCCGAGGACCATGCTACACCCCACGGCGAGCAGCACGACGCCGAACCGGGAGAGGAGTTTCCCCGCGAAGTACTCCGCACGACTGTTGGGGAGGCCCATGTGGAACGTGATACGCCCACTGGTTCTCTCGTCCACGATGCACTGGTAGGCGAGCGGCGCAACTAAAACCGGTCCGAGGAGGATAATCGCCTGTGTCACGTCGAACAGCGTCCGATACGGGTCGTCGTACTGCCCGCTCTCGGCGGCGAACGTGAGCGCGACGATGGCGACCAATGCCGCGACGATGCCCAGCACGACGAGCGACCCGACGCTGTTCCTGAAATCGTCCCGTGCGACGGTGTAGGTACTCATCGTCGCTCACCTCCCTCGGGGGCGACTCCGCGGAGGTGGTTCTCCTCGCCGAAATCGTTCCGTCCCCCCGCGAACTCATCGAACACCGATTCGAGCGACGAATCCCTCGTCTCGACGTTCTCCACGGTCGTCAGTTCATCGAGTGTGACCAACACCCGCGTTTTCGTCTCCTGTCGCGTACACGCTATTCGAACGCACTTCCGTGAAACGGACACGTCCGTGACTCCGTCGATGCTGCGAAGCGCAGTCGTGTCTGGGACGCTTTCGACGGTCGCTTCGACGACGTTCGCTCCCAACCGCTCGCGGAGGTTCTCGATGGAATCCGTCGCGACGAGCAACCCGTCGCGCATGATTCCGACTCGGTCACAGACCCGCTCGACGTGGTCGAGGAGGTGCGAAGAGACGAACACCGTCGCGCCGCGTTCGCTCTCCTCGTCGATGGCCCGCCGGAGGAGTTTGACGCCGTTCGGGTCGAGGCCCGAGGACGGTTCGTCCAGAATGAGCAGGTCGGGGTTGCCGACGAGGGCAACGGCCAAACCCAACCGTTGGGTCATCCCCTTGGAGTAGCCACCGGCGTCCCGACGGGCTTGTTCCGGCGACAACCCAACCCGTTCGAGGACGGCGTCGGGGTCGTCGTCCGCCCCTTTCGTCCGAATCGCCGACACGACGTGCCGTCGCCCGGTGAGGTTTCGATACGGTTCGAAGTCGTCCGGGAGGAGGCCGAGTCGGGACCGAACCGATTTCGCGTCCGTCGTCGGGTCACAACCGAGGACGGTGACGTTCCCGCCCGTGGGTCGCAGAAACCCGAGAAGCAGGTCTATCGTAGTCGATTTTCCGGCGCCGTTCGGTCCGAGAAAGCCGAATGTCGAACCCTCTTCGACCACAAGGTCGAGGTCGGCAACCGCGGTTACGTCTCCGTAGCGCTTCGACAACTCGTTCGTTTCGATTGCTGGCATTCGATGTAACGTCGTGGGAGTTCCGTACTAAACGGGCGACACCGTTCACCGACGGCTCTCGACATGATATCGAGATACACCCATCTCGGGCGCTCTACACATAGAATACGGCGGCAGTTCGAGGCGACGTCATCAGTTTTTACCCCGGCGAACGATGTATCGCGAGTCGTCACGCACGTCGGCGCGAAACCCCGTTCGACCGTAGGATATAATACTCGAACTGACTATCTGAATGTATGACACGGAAAGCGGCGTCGCTGCTTACGAAGACGCAGCGCCGACGACTCCGCAACGAGTTTGCGGACCTCGACGAGGAGAAAAAGCGCCGGGACCAGCAACGGATTCGGGAGCGGGTTCGCTCGGGACTCCTCGATTTCGAACTGTTGTCGGACTACCCGGACGAACAGTTCTCGATGGCGCTCGATTCGATGTCCGACGAGGAGGTACGTGACGCGCTGGCGGAGACGTATCTCACGGTCGAGCGATTCCGTGAACTTCGGGGAATCGAGCGAGAGGAACTGATTTCGACGGCTCGTTCGCGCGGCGAGGACCTCACCGACAACGGAGCGTTCGTGGACGTGGAATCGCTCCACCGACTCGAACTGCGGACGGAGTCCGAAACGGAACGGGAAGCGGCGGCCGAAACCAGCGAACGGTTCGAACTGAATCGATGGGTAAAACGCGCGAACGCCGCGATGGTGCTCGGCGGGGGCGCGGTCGCCGTGAGCACCCTGTTTTGGCTCTCGGACATGCTCTTCGGCACGAGCATCTGGCGGGGCGGAACCACCGTGATTCAACAGATCATCTTCCTCCTCATTTTCGCGGGAGTCGCCGGATGGACCCTCATCATGACCTATCACGTCCTCCGGAACGTCGCCGTGCCGACGGTCAGGAATCGGATGGGGTGGTTGGGCGAATCGGCGTAGGAACTTCCCCTCTCGTCGGGAGTTCTCGCCGGTACCGTTCGCGTCGATTCCATCCGAGGACGGCAGAATGAAGTCATCCGACTTACAGTCTTACGATAATGGTCGACCGACCCGGGCGCGTTCCGTTTACCGTCTTTCCAACAGTCTCACGGCAGCGACGTCGGGCGTTTCTCTATCTCGCATCGTTCGCAGGGGTACTCGTGCTGTACACGTTCGCGTACATGTGGGGGATGGCGATGTTCGAGGACACACCGCGGACCGTTCTACAGGCGTTTTCCGTCGTCATCGAGACGTTCACCACGACCGGCTACGGGGTCGATGCGGACAAATGGACGACGCCACAGATGCGATTGCTCATGGTGACGATGCAGATTTCGGGCGTGATTCTCATCTTCATGGCCCTCCCCGTGTTCGTCGCGCCGTGGGTGCAGGAGGCGCTTCGAGTCAGCCCCCCCACGACCCTCGATGACGTGGAGGACCACATCGTCATCTGCGGCTACTCCCCCCGCGCCGAGACGCTCATCGACGAGTTTCGGTCGTGGGACCGCGAATACGTCGTCGTCGTTCGGGATCGAGAGGAGGCCCTCGATTTGTACGAGCGTAACATCACCGTCGTCCACGGCGACCCCGAATCGGCGGACACGCTCCGGAACGTCCACGTCGAGGACGCGGACGCCGTCGTCGCGGACGCGACGGACGAGCAGAACGCCAGTATCGCGCTCGCGGTCCGCGAGGTGTCCGATACGGTTCGCGTCATTACCCTCGTCGAAAATCCCGACTTGACGAACTATCTCCAGTACGCCGGTTCGGACCAAGTCATCTCGCCGCGCCACCTCCTCGGTCACAGCCTCGCGGAGAAGGTCACGGCGTCCGTGACCGCCGACCTCGGCGAAACCGTGACCATCGGCGAGGACTTCGAAATCGTCGAGCTATCCATTCAGGCCGGGTCGGAAATCGACGGCACGAGGCTGGACGAAAGCGGCATCCGGGAACAAACCGGTGCGAGTATCATCGGCCTGTGGCGGCGTGGCGAGTTCCAGAGTTCACCCTCCCCTGAGGCAGAACTCGACGGTAACACGATCCTTCTCGCCGCCGGTCGGGAAGCCCAACTCGAACGACTCAAGGAGATGACCCTTTCGGAGGGCCGCGGACCGATTCGCGGGTCGGTCATCGTCGCCGGGTACGGCGAAGTCGGTTCGACGGTGGAGGAGGCCATGGAGTCGAAGTCCATGCGAACCACGGTGGTCGACAAAGACGACAAGGAGGGCGTGGACGTGCTCGGCGACGTCACCGACGAGAGCGTGTTACAGGAAGCCGGGGTGAAGTACGCCAACGCGCTCATCCTCGCGCTCGCGGACGACACGACGACGATTTTCGCCACGCTCATCGCGCGCGAACTCGCGCCGGGGGTCGAAATCGTCGCCCGAGCGAACGAGACGGACAACATCGGAAAGCTGTACAGCGCGGGTGCGGACTACGTCCTCGCGCTCGAAACCGTCAGCGGGCGGATGCTCGCCTCGACCATCCTCGAAGGCGAGGAGATAATCTCGCCCGACAAGCAGATAGAAATCCTCCGGACGACCGCGCCGCGGTTGACCGGCCAAACGTTGCGGGACGCCGCGGTCAGAACCCGGACGGGGTGTACCGTCATCGCCGTCGAACGGGACGGCGAGGTCATCACCGATTTGGGTCCCGATTTCGTGATTCGCGGCGACGACCAACTCATCATCGCGGGGACCGACGACGACACGAACGAGTTCGCCGAAATCGCACAGTGAGTCGCTTTCACACGACCGCCGAGGCGACCCACCACGTGACGAACGCCTCGATGAACGCCGCGACGATGAAGACTGGGAGCAGGCCGAGGAGGACGTAGTACGCGCGGACGAGTTCGGTCGCGAACGCGTCGGCCGACGACCGACCGCGAACGTAGGACCACGAAACGCCGCCGAGGTGGAGGCCGAGCGCGCCTGCGACGGACAGGCCGGGGATTTCGATGATTCCGTGGGGAAGGATGAGCGCGAGGGCGAACGTCGGGTCCGGGAGGAGACCGATGACGGCACCGACCACCACGCCGTTGAACAGGAGCGCGACGAGCGTCGGGACGCCGAACCCGAGACCGGCGAACGCCGCGGAGATGGCGACGAACCAGTTGTTCGCGGCCAGTTTGACGAACACGTCCAGCGGGAACGCCCCGAACACGTTGCTCGTCAGGTCGGGGCGAACGCTTTCGAGCGTGAACGGCCGAACGGCGGCCCACCCGCCGAGGCCACCGACCACGAAGAGCGAGAGCGCGGCGAGAACGAGGAGCGGTTTCCGTCCGAGGAACGTCCGCAGTTCCCGAATCCCGCGACCGAATGCGCCGCGGACCGACCCCCGACCGTGGGGTACCGTCGGTTCCGAATCGAGATACAGCGCCGTCTTCAGCACGCCGAGTACGGGTAGCAAGCCGAAAAAGAGGATAACGGCGGCGACTCGACTGACTCCGAGGAAACTCAATCCGGCGGCCACGACAGAGAACACACCGAACGACGCGACCACGACAACGATGTAGCCCGCGACGCGGGCCTTGTGACCTCGAATGAACCCGCCGCTTCGCCGCAGTCCGCCGTGAACGCCGACGCCGTCGACGACGATGGCCTGCGGGACGAACAGGAACAGCAGGTAGACGACGAAGAGGGCGAAAAAGAGCGCGACGGCCAGCAGGAACGAACCGAGAATGCTGACGATGGTGCCGGCGCTCAACACCGCAGCCTCCACGACGCCGAACGCGACGAAGACGAGGAGCACCGCGACTATCCGGGCCAGCGAGAGCAGGACGAACGCGATTCCGTCCCGCTTCGTTCCGGCGACACCGGCCGCAACCGCTCGTTCGGTCCGAAGCGCCGTGGGGACGGGAACGGTAGCCACGTCGTATTCGTCGCTCGCACCTGCGCTTGCGTTCCGCAGGGCGGCCGTCACGGCGTGTACCTGCGCTGCGCCGACGAGAGCGCGAGCGACGAACACGACGACGAGGCTACACAGGAAGGACGCGACGAGGAGGACGATAACCTCGGGCGTGAACACGCCCATGACCGCGTCCCGAAGTCGCTCTACGGCGGCGGGATTCGTCTCGATTCCGTTCAAATCCGTCCGTCGAAACGCGGCGAACACGGCGTCGAGTCGCCCGGTTCCGGCGAGGAGGAGAAACGCCAGCACGAGTCCCACTATCGGGAACGTCTGTGCCATCAGGTTGATGCTCGCACCGGCGAGGAACAGCGGGAGGACCGACGCCGGGCGGCCGAGGAGGACTGCTCGTACGGACGAGCTAGCGTCGCTGAACTTCATACGGGGGACATCTCTCTCGAATTAGATATGTGTGGTGGTGGTGATTGCGACGATGGCGGGATATCGCGGCGGTTGTGAGAGCGGCGATGGGAGTGGAAATCGGAACGGCGGTGGCGGTAACGAACGTCCCGATAGAGCCGATCGTACCGAAGGTGATGACGCTATCGACCGTTCTGATGGTAGCGATAGTACGAGCGATACCGAACCGAACGCAGATTAGCGGTCCGCGTCGTATTCGATGGTCAGAAACTGGCGACCGAACACCCACATCTCGTGTTCCGCGTGGATACCGTCGCCGTCGGGGACCACCCGAAAGCGTTGGTCCATCGGGAGTGAAACCGCGCCGAACGGCATGCGGAGGTACAATCCCTCGTCGCCCGTTTCCGTTTCGGTCGTCAGTTCGATACCCGCGTTTCCGTTTTCGATCGCGTCCCCGTTCCCACGTTCGTTTCCGTCCGACGCGTCGAGCGTCCGAACGTGCAGAACGGTGCTCAGGTTCGACCACGGCAGCGGGACGGCGATGTTGACGTAGCGAATTTCGTCCCTGACGTGACTGGCGTAGATGGCGACGAAGACGGCGGTTCCCGTCTCGTCCGTTCGAATCCACGCCCGCGCCCCGTCCCGCGGGTCGTCGTCCGGGTCGATGGCGACGAGTTCGCTCGTGAGGGTTTCGCTGGACGACTGCCACGGCCCGGGAAGATTGAGCTGTTCGATTCGACTCGTGAGTCGTGCGGCGAGCGCCGCTCCGCCCCGAAAGCCGCGATGCCAGCGCACACGATATGCGATGTCGTAGTCCGCGGTGCGCTCGTAGAACCGGCGGACTTCGGGATGGACGTCGTCGGGGTCGAAGTCGGGGCGGGCGAACTCCCCCATGTCGTCCATCTCGCCCGATAGGTTCACGCCGGTCGTAACCGCGTGCCGTTGCAGGTAGTCCGAACCTACCCGCGTTCGGGCGACGAGCGGGCTCAACGGAACGTCTCGCGTTCGGTGGACCACCGACCGGACGCGCTGGCCGACGATCACGAGGAGGACGAGGAAGCCGACCACGAACGTGACGACACGCCGGCGTGAACGGGCCGACCACATGGACATACTATACGATTAGTCACCTCCGTATTTCAATTCGTTCCCGTCCTGTCTCGCGGTTATCGAGCGCATAATAAAGTCATCTGAAGTATTCTACCTGTGATATGAGCACCTTTGGAATCGATTGGAAACGGAGGGGTCGCCGCGAAACGGGACGACCGGACGCGGAAACCGAGCAGTCGGACGACGAGAAACCCCCGCGTCGTTCCTACTCGCTCCGTGCCCTGCTTCCGGGTCCCTACGTGCGCTACCCGAAGGAGTAAGTCGGGTCGGCTACTCGCCGTGCCAGTCCAGCACCGTCGCCGCCCACGTGTACCCGGTTCCGGCGGCGAGGAAACAGACGACGTCGCCCGCTTCGACCGATCCGTTCTCGATGCCGGCGTCCAGCGCGAGGAGTTGGTCCACGCTCTGGACGTGGCCGAACTCGTCCAGATAGTAGTTCGACGCGCCGAGCGTCGAGCAGAGGTGGTCGTGGAACGACCGTTTCATGTGCGTCAGCGCGACGAAATCGAGGTCGTCGCGGCCGTAGTCCGACCGCGAGAGCGCGGTATCGGCCACGTCGAGGAAGTTGTCGAGGCTGACCTCGGCTAATCGCTCCTTCATGCCGTCCGGGTCGGGGACGTTCAGCGCGTGCAGACCCGACTGGACCGTCGTGTGACTCGGTGGATTCCGCGACCCGCCTGCGGGCATCACCACGTCCTCCGAGAAACTCCCGTCCGTTATCGCGGCGCTCTCCCGAACCGTCGCGAGCGGGGTTTCGGGCGCTTCTTCGAGCACCATCGCACACGCGCCGCTGCCGAAGTTGAACATGAACGAGGACTCTTCGTTCTCGTAGTTCACGAGGTCCTCTTCTCGGCTCGCGGAGACGAGCAGGATTCGCTCCGGGGTATCGGCGACGAGGGTCGCTTTCGCCTCCCGAATCGCGATGGGCGCACCTGCACAGAGCGCGTAGCTCTCGCTCGCGAACGCGTCTTCGGCACCGATTCTATCGGCGACGTTCGCGGCGGCGCTCCAGACGACGAAATCCTTGAACTCGCTGCCGTGATACAACACGGCGTCGAGGTCCGACGCCTCGATGCCAGCGTGGGAAAGCGCCCGTTCGGCCGCCTTCACGCACATGTCCGTGACGTGGTCGCCGTCCCGTGGACAGACGTGCTTTTCGCGAATACCCATCTTCTCGACGATGACGTTCTCAGGGATACCGCTCTTTCGGGCGATTTCCCCGCCGGTCACGGTGTCCTCGGGGACGTACAGTCCGTAGCCCGTGAGTCCGACCATTACCGATTCCTCCACAATCGCGCGGGAACCGTTTTCGCGACGGGACCGCCGAGTCGGTCCCGCAGCGTCCCGAGGAGGCCGTTCGGAACGAACAACACGAACAGCACGAACAGCGCGCCGACGTACAGGCTGGCGTGGCCGTTCAGGAACGTCTCGATGGCTCCCTGTACCGTCAGGCCGTTGTAAATCGTCGTTTCCATGATGCCCGACCCGAGGTGGGTCCTGAGGTACGGTAGGAGACCGCCGCCGTCCTTCGAGAGGAACTCGCGGACCGTCTCGTCGAACAGGTGGCCGTACAGCGGTCCGGCGAGCGTCCCGAACCCGCCGATGATGGAGGCCAACAGGGCGTCCCCGGCCACGAGGAAGTTGAACGACTCGTCGGGGGAGACGGTTCTCTCGTACCCTGCGAGCAGACTGCCCGCCACTGCCGCGAAGAAGGCGCTGATGGCGAACGCGCCGAGTTTGTACCGGAAGGTGTCGTAGCCGACAGCGACGGCGCGCTCCTCGTTTTCGCGGATTGCGACCATCACCTTGCCGAACGGCGAGTGGATGATTCGCTGCATGGCGAAGTAGCAGACGAGGACGACGAGGCCGATCATGTAGTAGGACACAGCCGTCTGGCCGAGGTGGACGAATCCGAGCGACACCTCGTCTCCCGTCAGCGCCCCGATGGCGAGGTTCAGCGAATCGACGCCGGGGACGCCGACGTTGAGTCCGTTGGCCCCGTTCAGGAAGATGCCGTCCCGTGGATTCGACCCGACGTAATCCCACCCGCGGACGAAGACGTATAACACCTGGGCGAAGCCGAGGGTTATCATGGCGAAGTAGACGCCCGTCAGGCGGAACGACACGGCCCCGATGGCCAGCGCGAGTACGACGGCCACGAATCCCGCGACGACGAGCGACACCATGAACGGCGTTCCGGCGGGCAGGAGTGGGATTTTGTCGTTCGCCGTGAGAATCACGAAGTACGCGCCGGTCCCGTAGAACGCGGCGTGGCCGAACGAGAGGTAGCCCGTGTAGCCGCTGACGAAGTCGAACGACATGGCGAACAGGCCGAAGTAGAGGACGGGTATCATCGTCTCCACGCGCGGGAGGAGCGTCGCCGCCTCCGTCCCGAACGGCGAGTTCACGAGCAAGTGATGCAGACCGGGGTACGCGGCGAGGAAGGAGATGACCACGAGGTGGACGATATGATCGCGGACGTACTCCTCGACCCACGACGCGTCCGTCTCCGAAATCGACCGCCCCGCGTCCGTCCCGGTTTCGGTGCTAATGGCCGCCCACCTCCTCGACGCCGAAGAGGCCCTGCGGGCGGAGCACGAGGACGACCACGAGGATGAGGAAGATGGTCATCTCGGGCAGTCCCGCGAAGTCGATGGCGTTGACGAACCACCACGACGTCGTCGCATCGACCATGCCGACGATGAGCGCGGCGACCACGGTCCCTCGGAACGTCCCCAGACCGCCGACGATGACGACGACGAACGCCGGGAGCAGTGCTTCCGAGGCGACCGGAACGCTTGCACCCCACTTCGGGTCCCACATCAACAGAACCCCGGCGATTCCGGCCAACCCGGTTCCGAGCGCGAAGACGACGGTGAACACGCGGCGAACGTCGATGCCGAGCGCCTCCGTCATCTCCGCGTCCTCGCTTCCCGCGCGGATGACGAGACCGTAGCGCGTCCGGGTCAGAAAGGCCCAGATTCCCGCGACGGAGAGGACGCCGAACGTGATTTCGAACAGCGCGAGGCCGCTCACGGAAATTCCGGCGAGGCCGACCTGCGTGGTCAGGAAGCCGGGCTTCGTCCCGAAGGCGTCCTGCCACGCGGTCTGGGGTTGCATGCCGTAGAACAGGACGGCGATTCGGACCAGTTCGTTCAGCACGAGCGTCAGTCCGAAGGTGAGGAGGATCTGGTACACCGGCGGCCTGTCGTACAGTTTGCGGATCAGGCCGACCTCGACGGCGGTTCCCAGTCCAGCGAGCAGGCCGAAGACGACCACGACGGCCACGAAGAACAGGGCCAACTGCGCGATAGAATCCCCTCCGGCGGAGACGAACGCGACCATCACCAATCCGCCGAGGTACGCACCCAGCATGGTTAGCGACCCGTGGGCGAAGTTCAACACGCCCATTAGGCCAAAGATGAGCGTCAGGCCGCTCGCTATCATCACGTACAGCGCGGCCTTCGCCAATCCCTGAACGAACACCGACGCGAGCGTCGACGGTCGGAAGAAATCCCCGAGGGAACTCCCGATTCCGGCGAGCGGGACGAGTTCCATCATGCCGAGAGATACCTCCTCAGTCGCTCGTCGTCCGTCGACACCTCGTTCGCATCACCCTGTTCGACCACGCGACCGGTATCGAGCACGTAGAACCTGTCCGCGAGGTCGAGCGCGAGCGGAAGGTTCTGTTCGACCAGCAACAGCGTGGTGTCGGTCGCCGCTTCGGAAAGCGCTTCGGCGACCGCTTCGACGATGAGCGGGGCCAGTCCCTCGCTCGGTTCGTCCACCAACAGGAGGTCGTTCTCCCCGACGAGGCCGCGGACGAGGGCCAACATCTGCTGTTGGCCGCCGCTGAGATTTCCGGCCTCGCGGTCGCGGTGGGCTTCGAGGTTGGGGAACGTTTCGAACGCGAGCGAGAGCGCATCGGTCACGTCGCTTCCCTTGGGTACCGCGACTCGGACGTTCTCTTCGACCGAGAGTTGCGCGAAGATGCGTCGCTCCTCGGGAATCCAACCGATTCCCGTCTCCGCGACCTCGTGGGTGCTCTTCCCGACCAGTTCCGTACCGCGGAACCGGACGCTCCCCCGCCGCGGCGGGGTCAGTTGGAGGATGGTCCGGAGCGTCGTCGTCTTGCCGACGCCGTTTCGGCCGACGAGGGCGACGACTTCGCCCGCATCGATCTCCATCGAGACGCCCTCCAGGACGTGACTCTCGCCGTAGTAGGTGTGTGCGTCCTCGACCGTGAGGAGGCTCATGCGATTCCCTCCGCCGTCTCGTAGCCGCCGAGGTACGCCTTCTGGACGCGTTGATCGTCGCGCACCGACTCGGGCGTGTCGTCGGCGATGACCGACCCTTGATTCAACACGACGATGCGGTCGCTGACGCGCATCACGATGTCCATGTTGTGTTCGACCAGCAGGACGGCGTGGTCCTCCGCCACGTCCTCGATGAGGTCGATTATCGTTCCGACGCTCTCGGAGGAGACGCCCGCGTTCGGTTCGTCCAGCAGGAGGACGTCCGGATCGCCCGCGAGCGCGATGGCGACTTCCAGTTGACGCGCCTGCCCGTGGCTCAGGTTCCCCGCCGTCGTTTCGGCGAAGTCGCCGAGTTCGACGCGTTCCAGAATCGCGTGGGCCTCCTCGATGTGTTCGGGAAATGCGCCCGCGTTCCGAATCGGATTGGCCGACCCCGCTCCGTGTGCTTGCACCGCGACGCGAACGTTTTCGAGGACGGAACTCGTCGGAAAGACGTTCGTTATCTGGTACGAGCGGTGAAGGCCCAACCGCGCCGTCTCGTGCGGTTCCGTCCCCGTGATGTCCCGCCACGACCCGTTCGTTCGAAATTCGATTCGGCCTTCGCTCGGCGCGAGCACGCCGGTCAGCAGGTTGAAAAACGTCGTCTTGCCCGCCCCGTTCGGCCCGATGAGCGAACACAGTTCCCCCTCGCCGAGCGAGAAATCCACGTCATCGACGGCGACCAAGCCGCCGAACCGCCGTGTCAGCCCCGTGGTTCGGAGCATGTTAGAGCGAACAGGACATTCCGGCGGCATCCTTCGGAATGGTCGCCTGTTTCCCCTCGATGGTGGCGAGGGGCTTGCCGGGCATGACGGCGGCGTCCCAGCTATCCGCCCACTCGTCCGTCGTCGGGTCGAGGTTGGCGACGGTCATCGCCGACCGAGCCTGATTGTTGTACTTCTGGAAGACGTAGCCGTCTTCGCCTTTGGGCGTGTCTTTGACCGCCATTCCGCGCATGGCTTCCGCGATGTCGGTCCCCTTCGTGGAACCGCTTTGGTGGACGCCCTGCACGATGGCCGACGCGGCGGTGAAGGTGCCCGAGGTGAACAGGTCCGGCACCACGCCGTAGGCCTTGGTGTACGAATCGACGAACGAGGAGTTGATGTCGTTGTCGTACTGGTTCCAGTGATAACGGGTCGTGAACGGCCCGAGTTTCGCGTTCTCGATTTTCTCCTTCGTCAGCGGTTTGCCGAGGACCTTCCGCATCGTCTGGCCGACGACCTTGTTCGTGATTCGGGTCGCAAGCCCGCCGAAGACGCGGTAGTCGTAGTCCCCGGAGAGGTATTCGGTGAACAGGTTCGGGAGGGTGGCGACGGTGAATCCGCCGACGATACCCTGTGCGCCCGCCCCCTGTGCCTTGTCGAGCAGTCCCTTCCACTCCGAGTGTTCCTGCGGAACGAACTTCTTGCCGACGATTTCGACGCCTTCGTCCTTGAGCACCTGCTCGTAGTTGTTGACGACGGCCTTGCCGAAACTGTAGTCGGCCCCGAACAGGTACACCTTCTTCACGTCGGTTTCCTTGGCGACGTATTTCCCGCCGCTCCGGGCGTCCATCGCCGTGTTCTCGCTCGCACGGAACACGAGGTCGTTGCACGTCTCGCCGTCTGAGGTGATGGACGCCGAGGCGGCCGGTCCGGCGACGTACGGCACGCCGCTCGTCTTGGCCACCGTCTTGATGACCGTCGTCGCCGAGGACGACGACGCACAGCCGAAGAGCATGTCGACCTTTTGATCAGTCACGAGGTTCGTCGCCAGTTTCTTGGCCTTGCTCTGGGAGAACCCGGTGTCCCGGACGTACAGTTCGAAGTCCGTGTCACCGACCGAGACGACCGTCTTTCCGCTCTTGACGCCCGTCTTCGGTTCGGCGTCGGCCTTGTACGCTAATCCCGAAAGGAAGCCCCACAGGCTCTGTTGCCCGTAGTATTTGAGACTCCCCGAAATCGGTTGCAAGACGCCGATTTTGACCGTGCCCGATACGTTCTTCGTCGTCTTCGTCATGCCGCCCGTTCCATTATCGTTCTTCGAATTCGTGTCGCCCGTTGTATCGTTTGTGCCATCGTTTCCGTCACCCGTACATCCGGCCAGTCCGGCCACGCCGACCGCTCCCGCCGACGTGAGGACGTTGCGCCGCGTCAGTCTCCGGTTCGTCATACCACCTATACCGGGAGTTACGAGCGGCAAATACTGCTGGGTTAACATGTGAACAGATCCCAAATCAGGTGGTTCACATATCAACCGTGTATTTTTCCTCGCTACCGTTCGGATTTGGATTATGGCAGACGATGCGGCAGACGACGCGATAACGCCGCCGACGTTCGACCCGGAGGAGGTACTGCTCGTCGAGGACGATCACTTCAGGCCCGAAAACGTGGCATGCGTCACGGGTGCGGCCTCGGGTATCGGACGAGCGACGACGTTCGCGCTCGCCGCGAACGACCTCACGGTGGTCGGGACGGACGTGGACGAGGAGGGATTGGCCGAGACGATCGACCGCGCCGAGGAGTTGGGACTCGCCGAGAACGTCGAAACGGTCGCGGCAGACCTCACGGACGAGGACGAGATAAATCGGATCGTCTCGCAAGCGGCGGATGCGGGCACGGTGAAATACCTCGTCAACATCGCCGGACTCCAGCACATCGACCCCGTGGACGAGTTCCCGGCCGAGCAGTTCGACCTGCTCAACGACGTGATGGTCCGCGCGCCGTTCCTGCTGGCGAAAGCCTGCCTCCCCCACATGCGGGAAAGCGACGACGGAACGGGCTGTATCGGCAACATGGCGTCCGTTCACGGTCACTACACGACTTCGGATAAGGTCGCCTACAACGTCTCGAAGTTCGGCCTTCGCGGCCTCACGCAGTCGATCGCGGCGGAGGGCGACGGCGACGTTCGGGCCTTCTCGGTCAGCACGGGGTACGTGAAGACGCCGCTCGTGACGAACCAGATTCCCGACACCGCCGAACAGCGGGGCATTTCGATCGACGAAGTCGTCGAAGACGTGATGCTCGGACAGGCGCGCACGAAGGAGATGATGACGCCGCAGGACGTGGCGAACCTGTTCGTCTTCGGTTTCTCCAAACACGCGAAACACCTGAACGGCGGCGACCTGCTGTTCGACGGCGGCATGACGCTCACCTACGATTGAACGCTCTCGTCGCCGACACGCGAATTGGAAAAATCGAGACCGCACGTGACCGAGGGCCGACCGAGTGGTTTGCATCGGCAGACGAACGGAAGCGAAAGTCAGTCCAGTAGCTCCAGCGCGTCCACGACGCGCTGAATCATCTTCCGCTGTCCGCGCCGGAGGTTCTTCGAGACGGCGGGTTTCGAGACACCGAACTCGTCGGCCAACGTTCCGAGCGTGGCCGAGCGCGGGCTTTGGAAGTAGCCGTCCCTGACGGCGTGTTCGAGCGTCTCGCGCTCCACGTCCGAAAGGTCCCGGCAGCCGTCGATGAGCGTCATCGCGGCCCCCGCGTTCTGTACGAGGTTCTGTAGGTCCGGCAGGTCGGGCGTCTCGCGCGACACCACGTCAAACTCGTTGTTCCATTCGAGTTCCGAGAGCGCGCCCTCCGCGACGTCCTCGTGGTCGAAGCCGACGTGCCAGAGTTCGTGGCCGTCCTCGATGTAGAACGGCCCGGTGATGTAGCCGTCGTGGTTGCGGATGGCCTCCATCGCCTCCGTCTGCCCGATTGTGGTGCGGATGTGCGCGACGTTGTCCCGCTTCGAGAGGAGCGAGCAGTCGTGCATGTTGTCGTGTTCCCGGAGCGCCCGTAGACCGTGTTCGAGTTCCGTTCGGTCGTCACCCTCGACGACCAGCCTCGTGTCCAACTCCTCCCTTGCCCGGTCGAAATCCCAGTGAACGGCCGAGTACGCGACGCCGTAGTCGTCGGAGGTGTCGATGAACGGGCAGTCGTACTGCTCCATGTCCATCGTGAGGTCTATCATTATCGTTCGCCCTGTTACCGCGGAACATACGGAAGACGAGTTAAAATAGTTTCCTTATCGCTCGCTGCTGGCTGATTTCTCCCGTCGAAGGGGGGGAAAAGGCGGTGACGCTGGCAGTCAGGGACCAGTCGCGTTCTCCTCGTTCCGGCGCAGATACTGAAAGACGAGTGCGAACGCCAGTCCGCTGAAGGCACCCGTGATCGCGGTGGCAACCAGTGCCTCATCGAAGACGAACACACCGAGTACCCCCCATATCACCACCCAAATCACGACCATGATGGCCGAGTAGACCCATGGATTTTCGAGGCTGAGGATATCCATACCCGAAATCAGTTTTCCACCGACATATGTGTATTGGAAATATCGGCGTTCACCGTCCCTCTCGTCGCCGTCGAGTCTTCCGTTCGAAAGGTCGTATGCTGACACTCGACGGAAACTGACCCGAATTACGCGTCGTCGCGCCACCGTTTCCACCAATGGTCGAAGATGTAGATGAGGGACAGAAAGAACCCGCACCGTGCACCGGACACCGCTTCGTCGGCCGGGCGTTCACCGAAGAGAAGGACCCCTACGATCACCCACACCACCGCACTGAGGACGACCATTCCCGGTATGAAAACCGACGGGTTTTGCGGGCGTATTTTCCTCATACCGTTTTCATTAATTTCAACCAGCTAATCGGTTCCGGTGCGTTCGAATCCCGAACGGCGTGACCCCTCGCGTATAACGGACAACCTGACTACCGCTCACCGTCACCGAACTCCGCTTTCACCGCACCTCGGTCGATTTTCGACGGTCCCGATGTCGGCATCTCGTCCACGAACGCGAGGTGACGCGGGCGCTTGAACCGCGCGAGTTTCCCGTCCAAAAACGCCTCCAAATCCGAAAGTGTCAGCGACTCGTCTCCCTCCACTACCGCCCTCCCGACCTGTCCCCACTTCTCGTCGGGGACGCCGATCACGACGACTTCCTCGACTCCGGGATGGTCCGCGATGACGTCCTCGATTTCCGTGGGATAGACGTTCTCGCCGCCGCTGACGTACATGTTCTTCTTGCGGCCTTCGATGTAGACGTAGCCGTCGTCGTCCACGCGCCCGAGGTCGCCCGTGGACACCCACCCGCCGGAAGACCCGCGTTGTTCGCCTTCCGAACCTCCCCTCGCTTCGCACGCGGAGAGACCGAACGTCTCGGCGCTCTCCTCCGGATTCCTCCAGTAGCGGTCCGCGGCGTGGGGCGAGGCGAGTTCCAGTTCGCCGATTTCGCCCGTCGGAAGCGGTTCGCCCGAATCGTCCACGACGCGGGCATCGACGTGCATCGCGGGGACGCCCACGCTGTCGGACTTCTCGTGTGACCACCCGTCCGGCAGGGTGAAGTTGTTCGGCCCGCACTCGGTGAGGCCGTAGCCCTGCGAGAGTTCGACGCCGCGGTCCCACCACGCCTCCATCACGGCGTTTCGGCACGGCCCGCCGCCGCTCTTGGCGAAGCGGAGCGTCGAGAGGTCGGTATCGGCCCACTCCTCGTGGCGACACATCATCCGTAGGACCGCTGGAACCGCCACGAGGACGGTTGCATCCTCCGATTCGACAGTTCGGAGGACCGACTCGGGGTCGAACTCGCGGCCGATGACGACCCGCGCCCCGATGTGAAAGAGCGGAACCGTGAGGACGTTCCACCCGCCGGTGTGGAACAGCGGGAACACCATCGGCGTCACGTCCTCGGGTCGCAACCCCCACGCCGTAATCGTGTTGAACGAGTTCCACAGAATCGACCCGTGGGTGATGACCGTCTCCTTCGGTACGCCCGTCGAACCGCCGGTGTGCAGGAGGAGGTGCGGGTCGTCCATGGACACGTCCGCGGATTCGACGGGCGAATCGCCCGCCGGAAGCGCCGTTTTCCACGACTGCCATTTTCGATTCCTCGATTCGGACTCGTCGAGCGAGTCCGAATCGCCCGCTGACAGGGAGAGAATCGAACCCTCGAACTCGCGTTCGTCGTGGGACAGCACGTCGGCGGCGAGGTCTGTGAAGGGTTCTTCCACGACGAGGAGTTCCGGTTCGACGTCGTTCAGCATCCGCACCAGTTCGTCCGCCGCGAGGCGGTGTGAGAGCGGCGCGAGCACGCCGCCGGTCTTCCCGGTAGCGAAAAAGCAGTCGATAAATTCGGGTCGGTTCCGGGAGAGAACGGCGACGCGCTCCCCGTTCGAAACCCCGTATTCGTAGAGGAGACGGGCGGTGCGGTTGGCCCGCCGATTCAGTTCGCGGTAGGTGTAGCGCTCGCCCGTGGTGGCATCCACCAGTCCCACCGCGTCCGGCGAGAGTCGTGCACGTTTTTCGCTCCACGCGCCGACCCACTCGTACGGTCGTGTCGGGTGTTCAGGCATCGTGGAGGAAGGTGCGCAGTCGTTCGTTCACCGTCCCGGACTCCTCGATGAAGAAGAGGTGTGACCCGCCGTCGAAGCGTTCGAGTTCGGCGTGCGGAAGCAAGTCGGCGAGCAGTTCGGCGTTCCCGACCGGAAGCACGCGGTCCGCGGTCCCGTGTGCGATGAGGGTCGGCAGCGTGAGTTCTCCTAATCGGTCGCTGGCGTCGAAGTGCATCACGCCCGCCGCCTGTGCCCGTCTGGCTTCGTCGGACGCATCTTCGGCCAACCGACGGTCCACGACGTCGGAAACGAGGTCGTCGCGTTCCTCGGCGAACGCCTCGCTCATCGCAGGGGCCATCTTGTAGCGAATCGCCTCGCGTTCGTCGTACTCGGCGGGGACGTCGAACATCCGTTCTTGCGTCTCGGGCGGCGTCGGGACCGAATTCTCGCCCCCGGGCGTCGTACAGAGGAGGGAGAGCGTTTCCGCTCGGTCGTAATCGAGCGCGTACCGTTGGGCTATCATTCCCCCCATGCTGGCCCCGACGACGTGCGCCGATTCGACGCCGGCGGCGGCCAGAACGGATTCGAGGTCGCTCGCCATCTCCTCGATGCTGTACGGACCGTCCGGGGCGTCGGATTTGCCCGTTCCCCGATTGTCCCACAGGACGACGTGATGGTCGTCCGAAAGCGCCTCGCGCTGCCAGCGCCACATCCACCGCCCGTAGCCGAGACCTTCCACGAAAACGACGGTGTCGGCGTCCGCCGGGCCGTGCTCCTCGTAGTAGAGCGAGACGCCGTCGGTGTCGGTACATGGCATGCCTATGGCGACGGATGAACGAGTAATCAACCCCCTGTTTCACATGTTAACCCGGAGATTCATTCCGGCCGCGAACCGAGTTCGCGTATGCCCGTCGCATCCGTCGGGGACGAAGAAACGGCCACGTTGGAACTGACACAGGAACGAATCGACGAGTTCGCGGCGCTCACCGGCGACGACAACCCGCTTCACGTGGACGCCGACTACGCCGGTAACGGTCTGTTCGGCGGCCGCGTCGCCCACGGCGCGCTCACGGCCAGCGTCGTAAGCGCCGCCCTCGCGGCGCTCCCCGGCGACATCGTCTATCTCTCCCAGCACCTCGACTTCGAGAACCCCGTCCGGCCGGGCGAGACGGTCAGCGCGACGGCCACCGTGACCGAGGATTTGGGGGACGACCGTCTCGCGGTCGAAGTTCGCGCGGAGACCGACAGAACCGTTCTCTCGGGTACGACGACGGTTTTGTCACTGCCACACGAATAGGTGTGGTTCCGTCGTTGCAGCACGAATAGGCTCACCACGCGTACCGACCGGTTTCCGCGCCGCAAACCTCACAGTGGAATACGACTTCGCCGTTCCCCTCTTCGGGGACTGCTGGCGTCCGCTCCTCACACGACGGGCAGGTTCGTCGGAGGTCCATCGGTTCGTCGTCGCGTGGCGCACCGAGCGCGAGGACGACGAGTCGGTCGTCCCCACCGTTCCTCCCCTGTTGCCACTCGCCCGGTGCAAACCGAATCAGTTCCCCCGTGCCGACTTCGACATCCCCGTCCTCGGTTTCGAACGTCGCCGTTCCCGAGAGGACGTAGAATACCTCTTCCTGTTCGAGGTGGCGATGATAGCAGTCACCGATGTGCTCGCCGGGGGCACGTTCGAAGTAGTTGATGGCGAGGCCGTCCGTCTCAAGGTCCCCTGCCAGCGGTTTAAATACGCGAGCGCTCCCGTCGGACCTCTCGATCGCGACCTTTTTCATCCCGTGTACATTCGCGGAGGTGTCGATTAGCGCTTTCCCGCGTCCCGAAAGTGCCGACGAATCACCGACCGTATCGCCGCTGTACTTTTACCCGTGCCCGTTGCCCACATGAGCCATGACGACCACAGCAGAGCTCGCGGAGTTCGTCGCGGAAACGACCTACGACGACCTCTCGGAGAACACGGTGGACGAACTCGAAAAGCGGGTGCTCGATTCGGTGGGAATCGCCGTCGGTGCCATGGGCGAAAAACCCGCAGAGGCGGTGCGGGACACCGTCGAGGAGATGGGCGACGGGGACTGCACCCTGTGGGGCGGCGGCAGCGCCTCACCGCCGGACGCGACCATGCTGAACACGGCCTACGTCCGCTATCTCGACTACATGGATTCGTTTCTCGCGCCCGGCGAGACGCCGCACCCGAGCGATAACATCGCCGCCGCAATCGTCTGCGGGGAGTACGAGGACGGTACGGGGAAGGACCTCCTCACGGCCATCGCCATCGCGTACGAGGTGCAGGCGGAACTAGCGTGGAACGCGCCGGTTCGGGACAGGGGATGGGACCACGTCACCCATACCGTCATCTCGGCGACGGCGGGCGCGTCGAAACTCCTCGGCTTGGACCGCGAGGAGACGCGTTCGGCCATCGGCATCGCGGGAACCGCGCACAACGCCCTGCGAGTGACCCGGACGGAGGGGATTTCCGAGTGGAAAGGGTTGGCGTCCGCGAACGCCGCCCGGAACGCCGTCTACTCGGCGATGCTGGCGAAGAACGGCGTCGAGGGGCCGAAGAACCTGTTCGAGGGCCAAAAGGGGTGGAAACAGATCGTCTCCGGCGAGTTCGACGTCGACTTGTCGCCCGGAGAGCGCGTTCACGACGTGATGACGAAGCGGTACGTCGCCGAGACGTACGCCCAGTCGGCCGTCGAGGGCATCATCGAGTTGGCGGAGCGCGAGGACATCGACCCCGACCGCGTGGACTCGATTCACCTCGACACGTTCGCGGGCGCGAAACTCATCATCGGCGGCGGTGAAGGGTCGCGCTACGAGGTGGAGACGAAGGCGCAGGCCGACCACTCCCTGCCGTACATGCTCGCCGTCTCGCTCCTCGATCGCGAGATGACGAACGCACAGTACGATCCGGACCGAATCCGGCAGGACGACGTACAGAGACTCCTCCGAACCGTCGAAGTGGAGGAGGACGAGGAACTCACGGACCGTTTCGAGGCGGGAGAGATGCCCGCCACCATCGACGTGGTGATGGACGACGGCACGACGTACCACGTCGAGAAGGACCACTTCGCGGGGCATCCGAACAACTCGATGTCGTGGGAGCAGGTCGAATCGAAGTTCGAGCGGATGACCGACCGACGATACGACGATGGGCGACAGGAGGACATAATCGAGGCGGTACGCGGACTCGAAAACCGCGACGTGACCGACATCGTTCGATTACTCGACTGACGGCGGTGGGTCAGTCTCCCACTACTCGGGGGGTATGGTGTGAATAGATACCATATAACTCGGCTGACAGCCCGCCCATATTGAAACATAGGAGACTCATTACGGAGCGTCAGCCGTGCTTTATTCGGTAAGCTACGTCACCAGATTTGGACCAAAAGGCCTGAATTCGGTCGATTCGAGCGGTCCGTCGCGCTTATACCGTACCGGTCGGGATAGCCGACGAGTACTGGGCGACGGCGTCGATAAAACGGTCCTCTCCATTGAAATACAGATGCGGCGACACGAGAAAGTGGACGATGAACACACGACGACGTGTCGGTGTCGTCCAGGTAGATACAATGAAAAAAGGATTCAGAGTTCTCCTCGCGATGAGTCTGGTCGCCAGTCTCTTCGTGGTGGGCTTCGCCGGAAACGCTGCCGCAACAGATCGCCACCACCATCAAGACGGCGGCGATAGCGTACAGTACAGCGAACAGTACGCGTTGTCGGGCGTGAACCAGGAACAGTACGTCGGACAGGCTAACGTCAACGAACAGGACGACAACTACGCGATCTCGGCCAGCGCCGCGTGGAACGGTGGCGAGGCAGAATCTGACGACGCGACGGCTATTCAAGCCAACGCCCAAGAGAACGAGAACGCACAGGTCGCGGGCTCGAACGCCCAGAACTTCAACTGGCAGTCCAACTAAAACCGAACTACTACCGCTGTTCGATTCGGGGAACCGAACCCCGGCAGCTCGGTAATAGCTAATTTTTCGGACCGTTTCCGCCGTAGCGACCGGTAATCGAAGTTGACCGCCGAACTGGCTCCCAATAACAAAACACCGGTGACCCGTTGGTTTGCTCAGTCATGACGGGGTGTGAACGCGGTTCGAACCCGTCCGCGGACGAACAGAACCCGGGTGCGGGCGCCACAGGAGTTCGACGAACGTGTCGGCGGGCGGGCAGCGTCGCCGTCGTTTTGCTCGTCGTCCTCTCCTTCGGTCTGAGCATCGGCGTTCCCTCGGGAGCGTCCCCGCAACCGACCGATTCCGTCGCGGAGAACTGTACGACGGACTCCGGGGGCAACGCGGCGTGGCATCTCGAACGCTACGGCGCTGGCTGTCACGATGACGGGTTCGTCCGGTTTCCGACGGGCGAGCGGATAGACAGAATCGGCGATCCGCCGTGGGTCCCGCTGTAGCGGGTCGTCGTGGAACGATATCTCAGCGGCCGTTGCCTTCGAGTTCCAACGCGTGGTCGTTCCCGTCCGTCGTTTTCTCCTCGGAGTCGAATTCGGTATCCGATTCGGGCGACAGACAGTCCCGGCAGTAGGCGTTCTCGCCCCAGTCGAGCGTTCTGAGCGGGATGCCGAACGCCACCTGTTGTTTCGCGTATCGCCGTCGTCGACCGTTCTCTGCCGGTTTTCCGCAGCAGTCACAGCGGATTTGCTCGCCCGTTTCGATGGGATACGTGTCCGTGCGGTGTTTCGTCCCGAACGTCATCGGCGAGTACGCGACCCGCCTGCGGGAGAACGCCCACGCCATCCCCAGCAGGGTCAGTCCCCACGCAATCGTCCAGTCGTCGATTCCGAGGTACGATTCCGATCCGACGAACGAGACGGCGACCACCGCCATCGTCGTGAGCAGGAAGATGTCGTCGAAGCTCATCGATCGAATCTCCGACGCGAGGGACGACGGCGAGTCCATACCTCCGCTTTTCTTCAACCTTTGGCGAACGCATCTTCTATTGGTGAACTGTCATTCTCCGACGCCCAACTCCTTTTGTATCTGTTCGTCGTACCCGTAGGGGGTTTTCATGACCGACAGAGCATTCGACTTTCTGCACGTCAACGAACGCGAATCGAAACCGCGCGACAAGGGAATCACCGAGATGCGCGGGCCGTACTACGACCCGATGGGGCCGCGCGAACTGCAGGACATTCTCGATACGATGGGCGAATACGTGGATATCTACAAGTTCTCGGGCGGGTCGTTCGCCCTGATGCCCGAGGACGTGGTGGAGGAATTCATCTCCATCTGCCACGACCACGACGTTCAGGTCTCGACGGGTGGTTTCATCGAGAACGTCCTCGTCCGCGACAACGACGAGGTGGAGCGGTACATCGAGGAGGCCGGAAACCTCGGCTTCGACATCGTGGAAATATCGTCGGGGTTCATCGCCATCGACACCGACGACCTCGTGGAACTGACCCGACTCGTTCAGGACCACGGCCTGAAGGCCAAGCCGGAAATCAACGTCCAGTTCGGTGCCGGCGGGGCCTCCTCCGTCGAGGAACTGGAGAGCGAGGCGGCCATCGACCCCGGGAGCGCGATTCGGGAGGCGGAGCGCCACCTCGACGCCGGGGCGTACAAGATCATGGTCGAATCCGAGGGCATCACGGAGCGCGTCCGCGACTGGCGGACCGACGTGGCCTTCGAAATCGCGAACGAGGTCGGCATCGAGAACTGCGTGTTCGAGGCCGCGGACCCGCAGGTGTTCGAGTGGTACATCAAGAACTTCGGGCCGGAGGTGAACCTGTTCGTGGACAACTCCCAGATCGTGGAGTTGGAGTGCATGCGGTCGGGCCTGTGGGGGAAGAAGAGTTCCTGGGGTCGCGTGGTGTCGTACAACGAGGACGGGTGAACCAACGAGGACGGGTGAACCGCCCGTCCCCCATCAGTCCGCCAGTCGATATTTACCGCCGCATCCCGACACGAAGGATATGGAGTACGAGACGATTCAGGGGGAAGAGATTCCGAAAATCGGCCTCGGGACGTGGCGAATGGAGGGTGCGACCTGCCGCGAGGCGGTGGAAACCGCACTCGACCTCGGCTATCGACACATCGACACCGCACAGGCGTACGGCAACGAACGGCAGGTCGGTCAAGCAATTCAACACTCCGACGTGGACCGCGAGGAGGTCTTTCTGACGACGAAAGTGTGGCCGATGCACCGCAAACGCGTCGATATCGTGAACTCCGTGCACGAGAGTCTGGCGCAGTTGGGCACCGACTACGTCGATTTGCTCCTCATCCACTGGCCGAACCCGCTCGCGTCGACGGGCGAGGTGATGCGGACGCTCTCGGACATGCGGACGGACGGGTTGGCGCGCCACATCGGCGTGAGCAACTTCGACGCGGAGCAGTTGGAGACGGCACGGAAGGAGGCGACGGTGGACGTGTTCACCGACCAAGTGCAGTTCCACCCGTTCAACCCGCAGGAGGAAGTGCTCGACTACTGCCGGCGAAACGACGTGCTGTTGACGGCCTACAGTCCCTTGGCCCACGGCGGGGCCATGCGCGACCACATCCTCACCGAACTCGGGAACAAGTACGATAAATCCCCGGCGCAGGTCGCGCTTCGGTGGGTGACACAACAGGACGACGTGGTGACGATTCCGAAGTCCACGAGCGCGGAGCACCTAGCGCAGAACCTCGAAATCTTCGACTTCGAACTGACGGAAACCGAGATGGCCCTCGTGGGACGCCCGTCGCGTCTCCGAACGGGAATGTCGATGCTTCGCGGTCGGTTGGGTCGGTAGACTGCTGATTTTCCGGTTTCACTTCAATCGTCGCGCAGTTCCTCCACGATGGTTGACCCGACGCGGCGAACGTTCTCAAGCGTGACGTCGAACGTTTCGGCTTGCACGCCGTCGTGCAGACTGTCTCGAATCGACTGCCCGTCGTAGGGTCTGTCGAAGTTGACGACGCCGCGCACGCTCAGATACCGGTCCAGCAGTCCGAACCGGTCGAGCGCGGTTGCGGTTCCCATCTCCTCCATTTCGGTCGTCGCGTAGGTTCCGGCGTCGTACTGATCCACGAGCCACTGGGCCTGCTCGGCGACGGCTTCGCCGTGCCAGAACTCGTCGCCACAGAGCGTCGTTCCCACCTCGACGCTCGGTTTCTTCCGCGCCGCGACCTGCGAATAGCGGTTTCGGTACGCCTCCGTTCCCGGCGAATCGAGGAGTTCGACCGATTCTCCGGCGCGGCGAGCGTCCGCCACGAGTTCCCCGTTCAGGTGATAGACGTAATCATAGGGGCGATAGGAGAGCAGTTCGAGCGGCATCTCCCGTTTCCCTTTCTCCCGTTTCCGTTCTTCCTCCCGCTCCCCGTCGCGTTCCGACCAGCGGTGTTTCCGATCCCAATCGACGATGTCGTCCGCGAGGAACACCGACCCGAGCGTCCCCACGTCCGGCGGTGACCCCGCGACGCCGACCGTGACGAAGTACGCCTCCGAGGAGTCGATTTTCGGCGAGGCGAGGATGGCCGTCACGGTGGCAGCGGCGTCCGCCTTCCCCATCCCCGTGGACGTGATTCCGATTCCGTCGTCGGTGTAATAGAGGGGCATGTTCGCGCCCGGAATCGACACCGACTCCTCGAATTCGTAGCTCTCGCGCCACAGTTCGAACTCGTCGGGCAAATCCTTCGCAAAGTCGAAATCGTCCGCTGCGAAGGCCGGAAGCAGGAGGACGTCGAGGACTATCGGCTCCGTCGCATCCGTCATTTGAGAACCGGTTCGGCGGCGTTCGTATAGGTGATTTCGGTCGGGGCACCCGTCGACACGATTTCGGCGCGGTCGTCCCTACTGCACCGGAATCTCGACCAGTGTCATGCCGTCGCTTTCGATCGCATCGGTCAGCGCGTCGTCGATTTCGTCCCACGTCTCGGCCCGCACGGCGTCGATGCCGAAGCTTTCGGCGAACGTCACGAAGTCGGGGTTCGTCAGGCCGGTCCCGAAGTGTTCGCCGAACTCCTCCTCCTGTTCCTCGGTGATGAGTCTGTACTCGTCGTCGTTGAAGACGATGATGGTGTACTCACAGCCGAGTCGGGTCGCGGTGTCGATTTCGGCCGCGTTCATCAGGAATCCGCCGTCTCCGGTGGCGACGACGACGTTGGAATCGACGGCGAGGTCGGCGGCGAGACCCCCCGGAACGCCGATTCCCATGCTCGCCAACCCGTTCGAGATGATGACCGTGTTGGGTTCGTACGTCGGAAAACTCCGCGCGATGGCCATCTTGTGACTCCCCACATCGGAGACGAGGACGTCGTCGTCGGCCATCGCCTCCCGGAGGAACGGGAGGACGCTTTTCACCGTGGTCGGGTCGTCCGCTTCGGGGAATCGCGCCGTCTGTTCCGCGATGGCCTCGCGCTGGTCTCGATACCATCCGGCGGGACAGGCCACGTCCAGTCGCGTCCGGAGCGCATTGAGTCCGGCGGAGATGTCACAGACGAGTTCCACGTTCGGGTTGTAGTGTTCGTACACCTCGGCGGGTTCCGAATCGAGGTGGACGATGTCCTTGTCGCGGTCGGGGTTCCACTTTTCCGGGTCGTGTTCCGCGATGTCGTACCCGAGCGTCAGTACGCAGTCCGCCTGCGCGATGGCGTCCGCGGCTTCCCCGTTTTCGCCCGAGTCGAGCGTGAACAGCGAGTGTTCGTCGGCGTCCGAGAGCGCCCCCTTGCCCATGTAGGTTCCGACGACCGGAACCGCGGTCTCGGAGACGAACTCGCGGAGGCTTTCGGCCGCCCGTTCCCGAACCGCGCCGTTTCCGGCGATCACGAGCGGTCTATCCGCCGCTTGGAGGAGTTCCGTGGCATGTTCGACCGACCGTTCGTCCGGGTCGGGTCGCCTGATTCGTCGGGTTGATTGGAGCGGTTTCGCGCTGGTCTCCTCCGCCGCGACGTCCTCCGGGAATTCGAGATGTGTCGCGCCGGGTTTCTCGTACTCCGCGAGTTTGAACGCCTTGCGGACCGACTCGTTGATGGTCTCGGGGTCGGTCATCTGCGTGTTCCACTTCGTCACCGACCGAAAGGTGTGGAGGACATCGAGGAGTTGGTGGCTCTCCTTGTGCTGTCGTTCCAGACCCGCCTGTCCGGTGATGGCGACGACGGGACTCTTGTCCACGTGGGCGTCCGCAACCCCCGTTAGAAGGTTCGTCGCGCCGGGTCCGAGCGTCGAGAGACAGACACCCGCCCGTCCGGTCACGCGCCCGTGGACGTCGGCCATGAACGCCGCGCCCTGCTCGTGTCGGACGGGGATGAACTCGATGTCCGAATCGCGGAGGGAGAACAGCACGTCGCCCAGTTCCTCGCCCGGCAGACCGAACACGTACTCCACCCCTTCTTGTTCCAGACAGTCCACCAGTAAGTCGGATGCTTTCATCGGTCGAAATACGAGGAAGAACGATTAGTGTTTGTTGGCGGTTCCACAGCCCACCGGCTTCACGCTGTCCATGGCGAGCAGTCGGCACCCGTTTCCCGTCTCGGCTTCGAGGAGCAGGGTTCGGTCGGTGGAACACAGTTCGAGGTCACAGCTACAGACCTTGAGCACGGTGTCCCCGTCGTCGTCGCCGTCGACGTTCCTGACGTTCACCCGACACGGTCGTGCGGATCGCCCGTCCGCTTTCGAAAGCAGGTCGTCGATGTCGCCACAGGAGACGCCCTTCCATTTCGGATTTCGGTACTTCTGGCAGTTTCGCGTTTCGAACATGGGTGGGGCAGACGACGGCACCAATCGGATGCTCTCGGGTTTCACGTTCGGCCATCCGACGTAGACGGTGACGAGTCGGTTCTTCCGCGCGTGTATCGTGTTCGGACAACAGCCGGGTTTCACGTCCATCCAGCAGGTCTTACAGCATTCCTGCGCGCCGTCCCGTGCGCTCGCCGCTCCGGCGAGCGATGGCGCGCCAAAGGCGACCCCCGCGGCAGCGAAGGCACCTCGTTTGAGGACGTCCCGTCGGGTTCGTACGTGTCGTTTCGATTCCATGGGGAGTCGCTCCGAGATGGTCGTGCGACATGTTACCATTTTTGTCGGTTCCGCGGAGATGTTCGTCTTTCTCACCGTCTTTCCGTTCGACGAAGGCCCGTGCCGAGGACTGGATTTATCCTCGTTCGGCCCGTGATACGGATGAACGGGGTTTCCGATGAGTCAACAGGAACGGGAAGTAGAGCAGTCGGATTCGGAGGGTGTACAGGAGGGCGAGACGCAAGCGGGAAGCGACATCGCGTCGCCACAACAGGACCGATTGGACCGGAAAGCGCAGCGACGCGAGCGCGCGGCAGAGGTCGAACGCGAGACGGAACCGGAGGGCGAGCGGGTCCACCTCAAGGTGTTTCGTTACGACCCGGACGTGCCGGAGAAGCAAAAGCCGCGCTTCGACCACTTCTACGTTCCCGACAAGCGCGGATTGACGGTCCTCGACGCGCTCATCTACGCCCGCGACAACTTCGATACGACGCTCACGTTCCGTCACTCCTGCCGGCAGGCCATCTGCGGGAGCGACGCCTTCTTTATCAACGGGTCGCAGCGATTGGGGTGCCAGACGCAGGTGTCCGAACTCGACAGCCCGGTGCAGGTCGAACCGCTCCCGCATCAGGACGTCGTCAAGGACCTCGTGGTCGATATGGAACACTTCTACGACCAGATGCACTCGGTCGAACCATACCTCCAGACGGAGGAGAAACCGGACGACGACCTCGAAGAACAGCGCCAGAGCCGCGAGAATCGGGAGGAAATCAAGATGTCCACGCGCTGTATCTGGTGCGGCGCGTGTATGTCCTCGTGTAACATCGCGGCGGAGGATAACCAGTATCTCGGCCCGGCGGCCATCAACATGGCCTATCGGTTCGCCATGGACGAACGCGAGGGCGAATCCGTGACGGATCACCGACTGAACCAGATGGACCAAGAACACGGCGTCTGGCGCTGTCAGACCCAGTTCTCCTGTACGAACGTCTGCCCGAAGGACATCCCGTTGACACAGCACATTCAGGAACTCAAGCGGGAAGCGGTGAAGAAAAACCTCAAGTTCTGGTGACCCGTGGGGTCTTTCCTTTTCGCGGGACAGTTCACGTCGTACACAATTCAGGTTATAGATTGGACCCGAGGCGCACCGTAAATAATGACAAACGACCGAAACGAATTACTCCCTCGCTCCCGACCATTGTATGATGGCAGCGCTTACCACATCATTGGCGCTCACCGTCCTGATGGGTGGGTTCCTCCTCCTCGTCCTGTATTTCATTCTACAAGTCGAGGACTGGCGGTCGTACACACCCACAGGTGGGGGGGTGGGTCAAGGAGAAGAACAGCGGTCCGTCTACGAGCAGAAGCCATCGGGGATACTCCGATGGCTGACAACGGTCGACCACAAGGACATCGGCATACTCTACGGCGTGTTCGCGATGATATCGTTCGTCTGGGCCGGAGTCGGGGTCCTACTGATGAGAGTCGAGTTGCTCACCCCGGTGTCGACGATCCTCACGGCCCAAGAGTACAACGCCCTCTTGACGACGCACGGCCTGACGATGCTGTTCCTGTTCGCCACGCCGATGATATTCGCGTTCGGGAACTACTTCATTCCGCTCCTCATCGGCGCGGACGACATGGCCTTCCCCCGGGTGAACGCCATCGCCTTCTGGCTCCTTCCGGCCGCCGCCACGCTCATCTGGATCGGCTTCCCGCTGGGAGCGGTCGGGTCGGGAATCCAACCGTCGCAGACGAGTTGGACGATGTACACGCCCCTTTCCGTACAGCAACCGAGTCCGTCCGTGGACCTGATGCTCCTCGGCCTGCACCTCTCCGGTATCAGCACCACGATGGGTGCCATCAACTTCATCGCGACCATCTTCACCGAACGCGGCCCGAACATCGGATGGGAAAACCTCGACCTGTTTTCGTGGACGGTTCTCACCCAGTCCGGCCTGGTCCTGTTCGCGTTCCCGATGCTGGGCAGCGCCCTCATCATGCTGTTGCTCGACCGGAACTTCGGCACCACGTTCTTCTCCCCGCAGGGCGGCGGTAGTCCGATCCTCTGGCAACACCTGTTCTGGTTCTTCGGCCACCCGGAGGTGTACATCATCGTCCTGCCGCCGATGGGACTCGTCAGCCTCATCCTCCCCCGTTTCGCGGGCCGGAAACTGTTCGGGTTCAAGTTCGTCGTCTATTCGACGCTGGCCATCGGCGTGCTCTCGTTCGGCGTCTGGGCACACCACATGTTCGCCACGGGCATCGACCCGCGTATCCGTCTCAGCTTCATGGCGGTGTCGCTGGCCATCGCCGTTCCGAGTGCGGTGAAGACGTTCAATTGGATCACGACGATGTGGAACGGGAACATACGCCTGACCGCGCCGATGCTGTTCAGTATCGGATTCATCCAAAACTTCATCATCGGCGGCGTGACGGGCGTCTTCCTTGCGTCGATTCCGGTGGACCTCGTGCTCCACGACACCTACTACGTTGTCGGCCACTTTCACTTCCTCGTGATGGGGGCCATCGCCGTCGCGCTGTTCGCGGGGGTGTACTATTGGTTTCCCATCATCACCGGACGGATGTACCAGAAAACCCTCGCCCACTGGCACTTCTGGCTCACCATGATCGGGACGAACGTGGCGTTCTTCGCCATGCTCTTTTTGGGCTACGGCGGCATGCCGCGCCGGTATGCGACCTACCTTCCGCAGTTCACGACGTGGCATCAGGTCGCGACCCTCGGGGCGCTCGTCGTCGGACTGGGCCAGCTCATTTTCGTCTGGAACATCGTCCAGTCGTGGCTCGAAGGTCCGACTGTCGAGAGCGGCGACCCGTGGGCGTTGGAGGAGGAGGGCATGCTTTCGCCCGAATGGGTGTGGTTCGAGAAGCGACGCGAAACCGCGCTCGCCGACGGCGGCGACGGTGACGGACTGACCGACGGCGGTTCGGAGGACGCGGGGGGCGATACCTGATGTCGTACTCCCCGTTCGACCGCGAGACCATGCTCGACATCGTCGTGAACATCGTCCCGATGCTCATCCTGTTGTTCTTCATCGTCCTGGCCTTCGTCTGGACGCCGTGGCACGGTGAACCGTTGATCTCCGCGATGGCACACCTCCTGACCATCATCCCGTTCGTCCTGCTCGGGCTATTGACGTGGATCGCAGCGCGGTACGTCGGGTAGCGCTGTCGGAGGAGTTCCCCGCCTCACCGCCCGATGAGTTCGGTGAGTACAGAAAAGAGCGACGCACCCGCCATTACGATGGCGAGGAGGCCGAAAGCGGCGGCGAATCCCTCCGTATCGGAGAGGACGCCGACGATGGCGGGGGCCAGTGCGCCGACACCCATCAGGAGGGTACGCACCAACCCGAGGCCGCCGCCGGTCACGTCGTCGGGAATCGTCGCCGCGAGGTACGAGTCACGAATCGGCCGGAAGCCATGGCTTCCGGCGCCGAAAAAGACGACGATACCGCCGAACACGAGCGGACCCGCCGTTCCGGCCATCGACAGCGCTCCGAGCGCACCCGCCGCGACGGCGAGGACGGCGGTGGCGAGCGGAAGTCGTCCGATGCGGTCCGACAGGTCGCCGGTGACGACCTGTACCAGACTCACGGCGAACAGCGCGCTGTAAATGAGCGACGCGTTCGACCCCGACAGGCCGTGCTCGGTGAGATAGAGCGGAAGGAACGCGACGACGCCGTTGTACGCGAAACTGAAACACACCGTCGCGCCGACGAACGCCGTGAACCGACGGCTTCGAAAGAGCGCTAGATACTGCCGAAGCGCGAGTGCGTTCGCCGAACCATCGCCGTCGATATTCACGGAGTCCGACGTCCGTCGCGGCACGAACGCGAGGACGCCGCCTGCGAGCGCGAACCCCATCACCGTCCCGACGAGAAAGAGGAGATGCCAGTTACCCGCGTCGGTCACGAGGACGACGGCGGTTGGCGCGGCCACGCCGCCGAACGCGCCGAGGGTGTCGAACAGGCCGAGCGCTCGCCCCGTTCTCGCGGGATACACCCGCGACAGCAACCTGATGGAGACGGTCTTGTGGATTCCCGTCCCAAGACCGACGAGGAACATTCCACCGACGAGTACCGTGAACGGCGCGGCGATTCCCAAAACAAGCGCGCCTCCACCGGTGATCACGGCACCGGCGGCGATGACTTGCACCGCGCCGAACCGGTCGGCGAGGACTCCGCTCGGGAACTGCATGAGCGAATAACAGAGCATCGTGACCGTGAATATCGTCCCGAGGAGGGCGTTCGAGACGCCGAACTGGGTCCGAAAGGTGGGAAACAGCGCTGGAAGCGCGTAACGAAGGAACTTCGCGAGAAACCAGAGTGCGGCCGTCAGCAGGAGCGCATCGTACTCCGACACCCGCGAAAAACCGTTCCGAACTCGGGTTCTCATCCGAGCAATGGTCCTCGGGCCACCGATAAAAAGTGGGCGGAACCGGCGAGGTGAGCGGCAGTCAGTCGAGCGAGATGTCCACGCGTTCGCCGCTCCGCGCCGATTCGTAGGCCGCCTCGGTCAGCGCGGTCACGGCGTACGCGTCGCGGGCGGTGGCGGGCGGCGTCTTCCCGCTCTCGATACAGTCGATGAACACGGCCGCCTTGTCGCCGCTTCGATGTTGGTCGATGTACGGAGCGACCGTCGTCCCGTCGTCCTGAACTTCGGTCAACTGTCGCGGCTCCCACTGTCGTCCTTCGAGGTAGATGGCTCCCTCGTCGTCCCAGATGTGGATGTGTTCGCGGACGCTTGGGGCGTCGCTGAACACCGAAATGCTCGCCGATGCGTCGTTTTCGAACCTGACGGTGAGTTGTGCGCGCTCGTCCACCCGGTTTTCCTCGTCGGCGAACGTCATCTCCGCCTGCACCGACGTCGGCGTCAGGCCCGTCGTCCACAGCACCGCATCGACGAGGTGGCTCCCCGTGTCGTAGAGGTTCCCGCCGCCGGAAAGGTCGGGGTCGGTCCGCCACGCATCCTCGAACCGCGAAATCCAGTTCTGCGTGATTTCCGCGCTGATGAACCGCGGCGTCAGGTCCGAGTCGGTCCACCGCTCACGTGCCCGTACGAACGCCTCGTTCAGATGGCGCTGATAGCCGACCATCAGCACTTGATCGTCGAGTCGCTCGCTGCGTTCCACGAGTTCCCGTGCCTCCTCGGTGTCGATGGTGAGCGGCTTGTCACACAGTACGTGAAGGCCGTGGTCCAGCGCCGTCGTTATCTGCTCGTAGTGGAAAGCGTGCGGCGTTCCGATGAGTACCGCGTCCAGTTCCTCCGCGTCCAGCATCTCCTCGTACGATTCGTATTGGGATCCTTGGCCGATATACAGCGTGTTTCCGGCTTCCTCGCGGGCCGCCTCGCTCACGTCCGCGAGGGCGACGACGGTCGAACGCGGGTCTTCCTCGAACGATCGTCCGACGGTCGTTCCGATGAAACCGCCGCCGATGACGCCGATACGATGCTTTTCGGGGGATGGGGATTGTCCTGACATAAGTCACTCTCTCGTGAAGTAATTCGTACGAGTGGTCGGTACGCACGCCCCCGTCTTATCTTTCGTGGCGGTTTCACGACGAATTTGTCGACGGCGTATTTTCCTTCCCTTCGCCCCTCAGACGGGTACCGGTCCGCTCGTTCCGGGTCCCGGCGGATGCCAGCCGTCCGACATCTCGAAGATGGCCACGTCCTCGTTCTCGAACACGAGACGATACTGCGGCGACGAAAGCATCGTCGACATCATCTCCGGCGGTTGATGGTGACGCATCCCTCGAATCGTGTACGCCCCTTTCGGGACGTAGACGTACTGCGGATGGACGTCCATCCGCATTAGCTCCGCCGTCAGACAGTTGGAACTGTGACATCGTGACAGCTCCTGAAACTGATGGAGTTGATAGCCGTACTTCTGGTCGCCCTTCCACTCGACTCCCCACGGCCCGATGGAAATCGTCCTGTCCGTCTGCTGTGGGAACCACTCGGCGGCGTCGCCGAGGACCAGAAACTGTGCGGATGGGTCCGTGTGTTCGTTCGCCCACGACATCGCCTCGACGTCGTTGCCGTTGACGAACTGGGGAAGCGACGGGCTTCCGGCGTGGGCGTTCATCCCCCCCATCGCGTACAGCATCCCTCCGCTGAGTCCGATGGTCGCCAGCAGAACGACGGAGAACGTGACGATTTCGTTCCGATCGGCGGACGAGGAGGTGTCGCGAATCCATCGAAAAATCCCGTCGAAGACGAACCGTGCGCTGATGAGCGCGCCGATGAGAAACACGAAGCGCGCCTCGTTCATCGTCGCCGTGATGACGACCAACCACGCCGGGAGGAAGTACTCGCGCCGTCGTATCAGCCAGAGACACCCGACCGCGGGAAGCAGGTGCCACGCCGACAGGAACGGCGGTTCGTTGATCTGTTTCCGTAGCAACTGCTTCAGCGCCGGGAGGGCACCCCCGAGGCCGCCGTGGGTGCCCGCCGCTCCGCTGAACACCGACGATCCGTGCATCGAGATCACCGACAGCCACCACGGGGCCGTGAGAACGACGCCGCCGAGACCGACTATCAGTCCGTAAGAGAGCCCGCGAACCGACCGGTCGAACCGAACGTAGAGCACGAGGAAACTGATGACGAAAAATATCGTATACATCGGGTGGGTCAACACCGTGAGCGTGAACGCGATGAGGGACGGGACGAGGAACCGCCGGTCGTGGTCCCGGAAGAGGTGGAGTCCCGCGTAAATCCCGGTCAGCGAAAAGAGCATCGCGGGAGCGCGAACGATGCCGCCCGCGGAGATGTGCCACTGGAGTATCGGCGGACTGACCGCGACGATGAGCGTGGCGAGCGAGGCCTGCGGCCGCGAGTTGAACAGGTCGCGCGCGAGGAAATACAGCGGAACGAGATAGACTATCGAGACGAGTCCGGGGAGAAACCGGGCGATTGTGAACGCACCGAGACGCGTCGTATCGAGGATGAGCGCCAAGATGTAGAACATGAACGGCGGATACGCGAAGGGAACACCGTCGGGCGTGTACCCGGGAATCGTCTTCGGCAGGACGTACCCGCTTTTCTGTATCTCCTCGGCGATCTGAAAGTACAGCCCCGCACCAAAGGAGGGGAAGGGATGGCTCCCGACGTAGAGATAGAGGACGCACGCACCGGCGAGGAGCGCGGGGACGAGCCATGGTAGTTCGTAACTCAAGCCTCTCGATTCCTGCGACGTATTCGAATCCGTCTGATGACTAGCCATGGTTGTGGGTGGGGAGCCGCCGCTCCGAGATCGGCAGCGGCAGCGTTCTCGCTCGGACGAAACTATCGCAGGATTCACTCTTTGTTATCCAGTGGCTATCCCCGAGCTAGCAACGAATACCGACGACGAGCGCACGGTAGGTGGAAATTCCAGCAGTAGTAACACGGGGTTGTGTGAATCTCGATTTCGAGACGGCGCGGGAGAACCCCGTCCTCCGTCGTCCCCCGTTTTGGAACGGGCGAAACAGTTCACGAAACGGTTTCGCCGGCCGAGTCGTCCACCGCGGTCACTCGTAGCGGAGCGCGTCGATGGGGTCCGTGTGGGAAGCGTCCCACGCCGGATAGATCCCGGCGAGGACGCCGACGAGGACGCCGACCACGACGGCGATACCGAACCACTCCACCCGGAACGCGACCGGAAGTCCGATGAGTTGGGCCGCGATGTACCCCCCGCCGAAGCCGACCACCGCGCCCAGCGCGGACCCGAACAGGCCGAGCAACACCGCCTCGAAGAGGAACAACTGGAGGACGTCGGTGCTCTGCGCGCCGACGGCTTTCATGATGCCGATCTCACGGGTGCGCTCGGTCACGCTCACTAACATGATGTTGGCGATTCCGATGGCCCCGACGATGAGCGAGATGAGCGCGATGCCGGAGATGTACGCCGTGAACGTGTCGCTGACCCGCTTGACCTGATTGACTAGCTCCTCCTTGGTCGTCACCTTGAACTTGTAGTTCTCCGACTTCAACTGGCTCGCGTCCGACCGTTCACCGAGATACGTGTAGACGCGCCCCTGTACCGCATCCACTTGGCCAGGGTCGCGCGCGAGGACGAGTATTCGCCCGTACACGCGCTGATCCCGGCCGGTGGACGGACTGTTTACCGTCCGTTGGTAGAAGGGGTCCGTCGGCGCGAACACCCGCGGCGTCGGTCCGCTGCTGATGCCCAACGAGGTCTCGTCGGACGGTTCGACGATGCCCGTCACCGTCGCGTTAATCTCTTCGCCGTTGACGGCACGGGTGACGGTGATGTTGTCCCCGACGGAGACGTTGCCGCCGCCGAACATCCGCGCCGCCGGCCTGTTCAGGACGACTTCGCGCTTCCCGCTCTGGAACGACCCGCCCTGGACGAACCGTTGGTTTTTCACGTCGAAGTACGGCGGCGACGTGACGACTATCCACTGCCGACCCACCGTCGAGTTGTTGTACGCCACCGTCGAGGCGGCGATGCCACTCTCCGGGACGGCGGTTTCGACGCCCCTGAGCGATCGGATGCCGTCGAGGTCGTGTTCGGTGAAAATAGTCTGTCCGCCGCTGTTCCCGAAGTTGGGAATCCCGCTCTGACTCGGCGACTCCGCCGAGACGTACATGGTCGCAGCGTTTCCACCGGCGACCGTGTTGACGATATCCGCCTGCAAACTCGCGCCGAGCGTGACGAACGTGATGACCGCCGCCACGCCGATGATGACGCCGAGCGTCGTCAGCGTCGACCGAAGTTTGTGTTCGCGGATGTTTCGCCAACTGATTCGAACGCTTTCGAGAACGTTCATCCCCACGTGCCAGTCCGCGTGTCAGTTCGCGTGTCGTTCATATTCTCGTCTACCCGAAAACGTCTACGGGTTCCTCCGACAAAAGTCTATGATGCGAAACGTCGTCTTAACCGTCTGAAACGCCAAATTATACCGTATTTGGCCGTTTCGAAAGTGGTCGGTTTTTCCGTTCGAACGGTTTTCTCAGTTCTCCACCATTCGAACGGTCAACACCGGAACGCCCGACAGGCGGACGACTTTTTCCGTGACGCTGCCGAGGAGATAGCGATCCAGTCCGCGGCGGCCGTGGGTTCCCATGACGATGCAGTCGATGTCGTGTTCGTCCACGTAGTCGAGGATGATTTCATACGGCGTGCCGTGCTGAACGGACGTTTCCACGTCGATACCCGCTTCGGTCGCCGCGCGCTCGACGTCCGCGACCGCGTCCGTACACTCCGCTTCGAGTTCGTCGGCGAGGATGTTGGACCGAACGTCCGGCGGCATCGCGGTCTGGTCCACGACCGACAGGACGTGAAGGCTGGCATCGGAAATCCCCGCGAGGGTGAGCGCCTGTTCGACGGCCTTGTCGGTGGACACGCTCCCGTCCGTTGGCAGCAGGATTCGTTCGTACATGCACGTACGACACGTCATCGACCTGCAAAGCTATACTGGTGGAACTTGTTACTGGAGACGACAGTTCGATTCTCGGAACGTGGTTATCATGGGATGGGAATCAGCCTCGTTCTGAAATCGATACTGCGCGAAGTTTGGAATGAGAGTTCATGCTCGACCCAACGCTTGCAAGCCGTCTTCAGTTCGCGCTGACGACCATCGTTCACATCGTGTTTCCGGTGGTGAGTATGGGGCTCGCACCGTTCCTCGTCTACTTCACGTGGAAGGAGGTTCGGACGGGTGAAGGGATCTACGAGCAGTTACGACGATTCTGGGTACGGATATTCGCGGTCAGTTTCGTCGTCGGAACCGTCACCGGACTCGTGTTGGAGTTCGAGTTCGGGACGAATTTCGCCTCGTTCGCCGCGACGACCGGGGAGTTGTTCGGCGGGCCGTTGGCCGTCGAGGGGATGATGGCGTTCTTCCTCGAAGCGACCTTCCTCGGGATTTTCGTCTTCGGTCGCGAGCGAGTTTCGGACAGGATGTATCTCGTTTCGGCCGTCCTGGTCGGGTTGGGTACGTGGCTGTCGGCGGTGTGGATTCTGGTGGCGAACTCGTGGATGCAGACGCCACGTGGATTCGACGTGGCGACGCGAAACGGCAACCCCGTCATCACCCTCGTGGACCCCGTCGCCGCCTACGCCAACCCGCGATTCCCGTGGATGTTCGTCCACATGCAGAACGCCGCCGTTCTCTCCGTCGCCCTGCTCATGGCGGGCATCGCGGCGTACTACATCCGCCGCGGCGGCCCCGAGATCGATGACCGGTTCTGGCGGGCGACGCTCAAAATCGCGCTCGTCGCGCTCCTCATCACCGCGCCGTTGCAGGTGGTCCACGGCGACGCGTACGCCCGCCACGTTTCCGTGACGCAACCGCAGAAGTTCGCCGCGATGGAGGCGGTCTGGGACACCGCCTCGTACGTTCCCGAATACATCGTCGCCTTTCCCACGTCGTTGAACGACGTTCTCAACCCGCGGGCGAAGGACATCTTCGGTATCGGGATTCCGGGCGGCGCGTCGTGGCTGGCCAGCGGCGGCGACGCACAGGCCCGAATCGCCGGACTGAACGAGTTCGAGGGGTCGCCGCCCGTGGCCGTCGTCTTCTGGTCGTTCCGGTTGATGGTCGCCATGGGCTTCTGGTTCATGCTCCTCGCGTTCTGGGCGGGGTACCGCTGGCGGGAGGGCGAACTGTTCGAGGACGACCTGCTACACAGGGCGTTCACGTGGTCGTCACTGCTCGGGTTCTTCGCCGTCGAAACCGGGTGGATTGTCACCGAAGTCGGCCGCCAACCGTGGGTCGTTCAAGGCGTGATGAAGACGAGCGCGGGCGTCTCGCCCGGCCTTTCGAGCACCGAGGCGACGCTCACGCTCCTCGGGTTCGTCGGGGTGTACGCCGCCCTGTTAGTCGTGTACGTCTACGTCGTTCGGCGAATCATCCGCGGCGGCGCGCCCGAAGTCGAGCGAACACGCCGCGACGCGCCGGAAAGCGAGGTGACTGCGAATGATTGATCTCGCAATCCTCTGGTTCGCGCTCGTGTTCGTCCTGCTCGGGACGTTTCTCTTCCTCGATGGGTTCGACTTCGGCGTCGGGATGCTCTTTGCGACCCGTGAGGAAGCGGAGGACCGCGATACGCTGCTCGCTGCCATCGGGCCGGTTTGGGACGGCAACGAGGTGTGGCTCGTCGTGTTCGGCGGTGCGCTGTTCGCCGTCTTCCCGGCGGCCTACGCGGGACTGTTCAGTCGCCACTACCTCCTCATGTTCGCCATCCTCGGGGCGCTCATCCTCCGCGGCATCGCGCCCGAGTTGTACGAACAGCGCTCGGACGAACGCTGGCAACGCTGGTGGGGCCGATCGTTCGTCGTCGGGAGCGCGTTGGCACCGTTCCTGCTCGGCATGTTCGCGGCCAACTGGGTGCTCGGTGCATCGACCATCGTGTCCGTCCCCTCGCTCGCGTTCGGTCTGACGCTCGTCGCGCTCACGCTCGCGGAGGGCGGAGCGTTCCTCGGCCTCAAAACGCGCGGACCGCTCCGCGACGAGATGACGCACTACGGCCGTCTGGCCGCCATGGCGTATCTCGTCCTCGTCGTCATCGTTATCGCCTACCTCGCGGCCACCCGTTCGGACCTCCACGGCGCGCTGTTGTCGCTGCTCTCGATCGCCAGCGTCGTCGTCTCCGTCGGACTGGTCGCCGCCCTCGTCCTCGCGGGCAGGGCGGAACGCTATCGCGCGGCGTTCGTGGCCGCCGCCGGGCTTCCGTACGCGCTCGCCGCGTTCGTCGGGAACCTGCTGTATCCCGCCATCGACCCCGCCGTCGGGCTGACGGTGCAGGAGGGCGTCGTTTCTGACCTACCGCTCACGATAATGACCGTGGCCGCCGCGTTCATCCTCCCCATCGTCGTGGTGTACTTCGTCGTCGTGTACTCCGTCTTCCGCGGCCCCGCGGACCCCTCGGAGACGTACTGAAGCTCCGCCGATTGAGGTGCCCTGTCTCGACGACAGGCACAGTTCTATGCTCAATTATCAGACACGAAAAACGGGTTTGAATCGGATGGGCTTCGGGGGAACCTATTTGAGAATGAGCTGATAGCTTCAGGTATGGACCTCGGATACGACGGAACGACGGCATACGTGATGGCGGCGAGTAGCGGATTGGGTCGGGCGGTGGCCACGGAACTCGTCCGAGAAGGTGCGACCGTCGTCATCTCCTCGCGGAACGAAACGAAGCTTCGAACGGCGGCCGAGGCGATTCGGGCGGAGACGGAGTGCGACGGGGACGCCATCGACTGGGTCGTCTGTGATTTGACCGACGAGGAGTCCGTTCGAAACGCGACCGAAACCGCCATCGACCGTTTGGGCGGCCTCGACGTGCTCGTGACGAATCACGGCGGCCCGTCTACCGACGCGTTCCCGGAGACATCTCTGTCGGCGTTCGACGAGGCGTATCACGGAGTTCTCCGGAGTACCATCCTGACGTGTCAAATCGCACTCCCCGCGCTCCGTGACGGCGGCGGGGCGATCACCAACCTCGTCGCGGCGTCGGCGCTCGAACCGTCCGCGAGCGGCGCGCTCGGGAACGTCTTCCGACCCAGTATCTACGGCCTCTCGAAGGTTCTCGCCGAGGAGTTCGGTGCCGACGATGTGCGCGTCAACTGCGTCTCCCCGCGCGGCGTCATGTCCGACCGCATCCGGTTCAAAATCTCGGAACTCGCCGAACGGGAGGGAATCAGCGAAGCGGCGGCGAGGGAGCGACGAACGGACGAACTGCCGGTTTCTGACCTCGGAACGCCGGAGACGTTCGGCCGCACGGTGGCGTACATCTCCTCACCTGCTGCGGCGTACATCACCGGAGCGACCCTTCCGGTCGACGGCGGGTGGCACCGACACGCCTTCTGAGTCGGTGTTCCGGAACTCGAACGCAGTTCGCTCAGTTGATCGGTGCCGGGATACTGTCGGTCCGAAACGTCGTCAGCAACACGTAGCCGATGGGGAGCATGAGCAGGCCGCCGAGGACGAACGGGAGCCAGTAGGCAACGGCAGCATAAAGCGCCCCCGCCGCGATCGGACCGACCGCTCGGGCGATGCTCCCGGCGCTTTGGGTCAGACCGAACGCGCCGCCCTGCGTGTCCCCCGTCGCGCTCTTCGAGACGAGCGTCGTGAGCGAGACGTTGGCAAAGCCGTTGCCGGCCGCGAGCGGTGTGAGGATGAACAGGAGGACGAGCAGGCCACAGGAGAGCGGACCGATGGTGGGAACGTGGTCGCCGAGCATCGGCGAGAACGGGAGGGAGGCGAGCGTCACGAATTCGAGGACGACGCCGACGTAGGCGAGGACGTAGCCGTTCATCGCCGGGCCGAAGCCGTACTTCTGCTCGGTGAACAGGACGAACATGCTTTCCATCGAGGAGAACGCCAACGAGAGGAGGAAAAACGAGGCGATGAGTCCCGCGAGCGCCCTGTTCGACCCGTTTTCGGTCATCAGAGCCTCCCGGCGACGACGAGCAGGGCGAGCGCGACGACCGCCGCAGCGTAAAACAGCGTCGTCGCGGATTTCGCGGCCCGTGAAGGCCCCCTATCGAGGTTTCTCTTCACTCGACTGCTTCCCACGTGGCTCAACCCTGTGAGGACGAACCAGAGGGCGACCATCGTCAGGACGAGGTGGCCGCGTGAACCACGCATGAGGGTTTCGGTGGTGTAGAGGGTACTCGCCATGAGTCCGCCGCTGATCAACAGCACGAGCGAGGAAAGCGAAGTGAAGCGCGAGAACTGCCGAGTCATCCATCGGAGTCCGTCCGCACCGAGTTTTCCCTCTCGCGCTGCCGGAATCACGAGCGCGGCCATGAACACCGTCCAACCTGCCCACACGCCCGCGAACAGCGTGTGAACGATTCGCATCGTCACGTCGAGAACCGTCATTTGGCGGAGGTTGTTTCGACCCTCCAAATAGCTTCGGATGGAATCGGACGCTGTATAATCCGGTTCCGATTATGAAACCAGACGTAGACAGAGGGCGGGGGATGCTTTCGCCCGCCGACAGGGCCTACCTCCTCGGCGAGACCGAGATGGAACACGAACAGTCGAAGCGCAACGCCGAGGCGCGAATCAGGACGCGAATCACGGACACGGTGCTGGATTTCATGGTCCTCGTCCATCACCTCAAAAGGAAGGACAGACGGCAGGTGTTCGACACGGACGACGAGCGGTTCACGGACGGTCTGACGGCAATGCTCTCGTTCGCCTACATCGGCATGCGCGAGAACGGGACCGATTTCGAACACGTGCTCGAACCCGCCGTTCGGAAGGCCGAGGAGGTCCACGCCGCCGACACGCTCGGCCGAGCGGTGTCCGTGGACGTCCGGTTCGACGTGGAAACCGAAGTCGAAACCGCCGTGGACGACGTGGCGGCAGCCATCGATGCCGGGAAACCCGTCACGCCCGCGGAGTTGTTCTCCGTCATGGTCGGCAGCGACGCGCTGGAGCAGGTGAGCGAAGTCACTCCAACTGAGCGACGGCGGTGACGGCGACGGGTTGTTGAAAGAGGACGAGTTCGTCGCGCACGTCGCCGAGTATCTGGACGCCGATTTACGCTGGCTTCCGTACGATCGGGTGAAAATCGTCGTCGAAGCGTGATCGCTTTCGGTGGAACCGAAGGACGAAGACGGCGTGTAAAACAGGGACCACGCGGACCGTATAGTTGCGGAGTGGCGTCGGTTAGACCGGTTGTTCGGGCTGTTCCGGCTGTTCCATCCGGTCGTATTTGTCCTCGAACTCCTGAATCAACTGCCCCATCTTGGCGTACCACTCGTTCAGCATGCGCTGCATGTCGTGGGACACCTCGTTGGGGTCGGTGGGTTTGTAGACGTGGTAGTAGCCACCCTGTTCGTAGTTGACCTGTTCTTTCTGGATGAACCCCGACTGGAGGAGTCGCTGGATGGACCGGTAGGCCGTCGAGCGTTCCCGGTCGATGCGTTCCGCGATGTCGTCGATGGTCAGAGGGTTGTCGCTCTCGATCACGACTCGATAACACCGCTTGTCGAGTTCCTTGAGTCCGTGAATACACTCCAGCAGTCCCTCACACTCCATGTCCTGCTGCAGGTACTCGGCCATCGAGTTCGCCATTATCGAGTCGAGAGTAGGGAGTTGGCACGTATAAGGATTTTGCATAGTTCGTACAAAACTACTGCGACGGGCGGATAACGACGAATTCCGCCGCCCGTCGAAGGTTTCGTCCGCCACCGCCTATCTCGCCCGTCGTCTATCTGGATACCGCTCCGGCGGTCATTCGACCGTCGTCACCGAGGACGATTCGCGTTTTCGGAGGTTGACCAGCGCGCTGTAGACGACCGCCGCGGCGACGAGCAGCGCGGACCCGAAGATGAGTACCAGACTGACCGTGTCGAGGAGGTGGATGCCGAACGCGTCCCCGACTCGATTGCTCGCGACGGCGACGCTGCCCGCGAGAAGCATTGCCGCGAAATACCCCTTGATGTCGTCCTCGTCGGTCAGGTTCGTCGCCGCCGCGCCGATACGCGCTCCGAGCGCGCTGCCGGCCAAGAGCGGCGCGACGACGGCGAGTTCGACCGCCCCGTTCTGTGCGTAGGAGAACGCGCCGAACCCGCCCGAGATGGTTATCTGAAGCACGTCGGTTCCGACCGCGACGACGGCGGGAACGCCGAGGACGTACACCATCGCGGGCATCAGGAGGAAGCCACCGCCGACCCCGAGGAACCCGGACAGGATTCCGACGAACAGCGCGATACCGAGGGTGAGCCATATCGAAACCTCGACGCCTCCGCTGATGGAAACCATCGGCGGAATCCGGAGCGCGTCGAAGCGGTTCGGGAGCGACGACTCGCCGCCACCGCCGCGCGCGTCGCGGAGCGTGAAGAGACCGACCGTTGCCAACAGGAGGACGTAGGCGGTTCCGACGACCACGTCGGCGATTCCGGTCGCTTCGAGCCACAAGACGACTTGCTCCCCGACCTTGATGCCCGCCGTCATGCCGACGATGAACAACAGCGCGAGTTTGTAATCGACCTGTCCGAGGTCGCGGTGTCGGAGCGCGGCGATGACCGACGTCCCGAACACGAACGCGAGTCCGCTTCCGACGGCGACTTTCGCCGAGTATCCGAACACCAGCAGCGCGGGTGTGACGAGGAAGGATCCGCCCATACCGAAGAACCCGAACAGGACGCCGATGATCAACCCGAACCCGACGAAGAGGGCGATAAGCAACGGTTCCACGACTACTCACCCGTGAGCACGTCGAGCACGCTCGAACCGACCGATTGGACCACGACGCCGTATCCGGCGTAGAGAACGACCGCCTCCCCGAGGACTGCACCGACGGTCGCGGCCGCCTGTACGCCGCTCAGCGCTTCTATTCCGACCATGCTCATCGGCCCCGTCTCCGCACCGACCGCGGTTGTGTATGTCTCATACTTTTCTACTCGGTACAGCCTATCCGCTCAGGGCCCTTAATAGTTTTGTGAATATTGTACAAGACAATTCGGGAAAACCGAAACCGGACCTCATCGTTCGTTTCGCGATCTGAACGGCATGATCGGTTTTGAGGGCCGTTTACAACCGGGGGTTTCCTCACTTCAATCCGCTTAGTGGACGGGGATCTCGACGATATCGGCGAGAATATTTCAATAGAAATGCAATATTATCGGACTTAACGACGCCGTAGTCACGGTTTTAAACGACGTCGTAGTCACGGTTGGAACGGGGAACGCGCGAAAGGCGTGGGATGATGGGTGTCGAGAGCGTGACGCGGCCGTCAGTCCGTCCCCGTCGACGCGGTCGGTTGGCCCGTCCCGTATTTTCGCCAGAGACCCTGTGCGTACGCACCGGCGAACATGCCGCCGATGGCGAACAGGATGGGGAAATTTCCGATTCCGAGACTGGCGTACGCCGCGCCGGGGCAGATGCCGGACAGGCCCCATCCGACGCCGAAGACGGCACCCCCGACGAGAACGTTCCGGTCGAGCGATTTGAGTCGGCGGGCGTACGCCTTCCCGGTCAGCGGGGCTCGCCGCGACCACCGAGTCGCGACGGCGAACGTCGTTCCGGTGACGACGGCCGCACCGCCCATGACGAACAACAGGCCGAAGTCCTCGAACTGCAGGAAATGGAGGACAACTTCCGGTTGTGCCATGTGGCTGAACCCGAGTCCGAAGCCGAACAGCAGGCCACCCGCGACGATGAGGAGGTTGAAGAGGAGGCCCCCCCGTTTCGGCGTTCGGCTCATGGTGCCACCTGTAGGGCCTGCATCAGTTGTGCGACGCCGATGGCGATCGTCATGAACGTCGCCACGTTGACGACGGAGGTGAACGACGCCGACCCGACGCCGCAGACGCCGTGGCCCGACGTACACCCCTTCCCGATTCGCGTGCCGACGCCGACGAGGAAGCCGCCGCCGAGGAGTCGCCACCACTGCACGTCGGTGGTCCAGACGTCGCCGTGGAACGCGAGTTGATAGACGGCCGCGCCGCCGACCATTCCCAGCGTGAACAGCACACGCCAGTCCCGCGAGGCGACGTACTTCGGCTTCTGGAATCGTGGCACGTCCGAGACGTACGAAAGTGTCGACTCCAAGAACGTGCTCGCCCCGGCGATGATTCCGGTACCGAGGTAGATGACGGCGACCCCGAGACCGATGAAGACGCCGCCGATGGCGTACCGCTCGATTCCGTTCGGAAACAGGTTCGTAAACGCGAATGCTGGCAGTGGATCCATGAGTTCTCTCCCGCCGCGTCAGTCGCTCGTGAGCGAATCCTGACTCGCGGCGCAGTTGTTCGGCCCGAGTTCGAGTTCGAACGCTTCTTCGTCGTCTGTGTGCCGTTGCCCCAAGTTCGTTGCGATGATGTCCTCGTAGTTCGACGGCCGCGGCGGCATATCCGAGAGGACGAACTCGACGAACTCCCCGCGGTCCATCGAGAGGACCGCCATCGAGTCCCGCAGTTCGCCGACGGTCGACGTGTAGGTACCGTCCTCGGCGGCCGTCGCCGAGTCGCCGAAGTGTGCAGGCGCGACCACGGTATCGTCCGGGAGCGAGAGGACGCGGTCCTGCAACGTGTCGTAGAGGGTCCCCGCGGCCTCTGGCGCGCCGTCGTCGCCCTCTTCGAGGTCCGGGCGGGCGACGCTCTCGGTAAAGAGGCCGTCTCCCGTGAAGAGGACGCCGCCGACGCGATACGAGGTCATCTCGGTCGTGTGTCCGGGCGTGTGGAGGACTTCGATTTCCGTCTCGCCGAGTTCGAGGGTTTCGCCGTCCTCGACCGTTCGGTAGGAATCGTCGTACTCGATGCCGCGTGCCTCGGCAGGTGCGGGGACGACGGCTTCGACATTGCTCACGTCCGCGACCGCTCGGAGGCCGCTCACGTGGTCCGCGTGGACGTGCGTGTCGATGGCGTACCGGAGGTCGGCGTCGCGCTCCGACGCGTCCGCGGCGTACTCGTCGGCGAAGGCGCGAAGCGGGTCGATGACGGCGGCTTCGTCGTCGGAAACGACGAGGTAGGAGAGACACCCGCTGGAGGGTCGCTGGTACTGTACGACCGTCGTGTCGGTGTTCGCGCTTTCGATTTCCTTCCGTTCGAGGACGCGCGCCCATCCCTTCATCCCGTCTTCGAGGTGGTTCACGTCGTAGTCCCGTTCGGCGAACAGTCCGGCGATGTATTCGCTCGACCCGCCCTTGGCACAGAGGACCGTTACCTCCTCGTCAGTGGGGACCGGTTCGAACAGTTCGTCGTCCGGGTCGTCGGCGAGATATTCGAAGTAGGGGACGTTTATCGTCTCGACGTTCTCGCCGTCGATGTGCCACTTCTCGTACTCGTCCGTCGCTCGAACGTCGAGGATCGTGACCTCGTTCCCGGCGTCGATTCGCCCGTACAGTTCGTCGGGCGTCACCGATTCCACTTCGGCGTCCGGCGATGGAAACGCTGATTCGCTCATGCTGTACCAGTCCTTATCTGCTACAGCTACAAAAGAGTTCGTATAGTAGTTCACAAAGTATGCAATACAGGTTCGAGGAGAATCGTTAAACAGCGCGCACGAGCGTTCAATAAGAGGTTTCACTAGAATTGCTCGTGAGTGCTGTCCACAATAATCAACACACTTTTAACGATGTGTCCGATATTGTTCGATACGTCCAATACAGGAGGTCGGACAATGAGTACAAAATTCGATATCACGGAGACGCTCGACGTAACAGGATTGAACTGCCCGATGCCGGTCGTCAAGACGAAGCAGGCGACGGACTCCCTCGCCGAGGGCGACGTGCTCGAAGTCGTCGCCACCGACTCGGGGAGCATGAGCGACCTGAAGGGGTGGGCCGACACGACCGACGGCGTGGAACTCCTCGACCAAGCGGAGGACGAGGAGGGCGGCGAATCGGTTTACAAACACTACGTTCGAAAGACGGAGTGACCATGAGTACGGACACGCCGAACGCCGGTGAGGGTACGAACGCGTCGGATGGCGATTCGGACCGCGAACTCGCGGACCGCATCGAGGAGTTGGAGGCGGAACTCGCCGACCTGAAGGAGGAGGTCGACGGCCCCAAGAAGATGACCATCATCGCCACGAAGGGGACGCTCGACATGGCGTACCCGCCGCTCATCCTCGCCAGCACCGCGGCCGCCTTCGGGTGGGACGTCGTGGTCTTCCACACGTTCTGGGGCCTCGACATCCTCCACGAGGAGAAGTCGAAGAACCTCAAACTAAGCGCGGTGGGTAACCCGAGCATGCCGATGCCGAACGCGATGGCCGCGCTCCCCGGCATGGACTCCATGGCGACGAGGATGATGAACCGCAAAATCGAGGAGAACGGGACGGCCACCATCGAGGAACTCATCGACGTGTCGTTGGACACGGGCGTCGAACTGCAGGCCTGCCAGATGACGATGGACCTGATGGATTACGACGAGGCCGAGTTCTACGACGGCGTCGTCTCCGGCGTCGGAGCCGCGACCGCGCTCGAACACATGGCCGAGTCGGACGTGCAACTGCTCGTCTGAGCGGCGTCCGAGCGGCGTCGGTTCAGAAATCGTAGGCCCGTATCCGAACGTTCTCGCCGAACTTTTCTCGCAATTCGGCTTTTCCCGCATCGACACGCGCTCTATCGCCCGTCTGGCTGTTTCTCCGACGGTGGTACACGAACAACGGTTCCGGAACGTGATACCCGATTAAACCGGCGTCGAGATATCGAAACAGGAGGTCGTACTCCGCGAAGATCATATCGGGGTCGTACGAACCGAACTCCCGAAGTCGTTCGGTCCGGTGCATCGTGCCGACCTTGACCGTCTTCGTGATGTCGCTTCCAGTCTCCACGAGTTTCCGCTCCCCGTCGGGAAATCGCTCGTAGTAGTCGGTGTACACGAAATCGACGTCCTCCCGCGTCGAGAGGGCGTCGAGGGACCGCTCGACCAGCGACGGGAGAAACTCGTCGTCCGAGTCGAGAACGACCACGTACTCGCCGCGTGCGCGCTCGATTCCCCGGTTACAGGCGACCGTTCCGTCGCCGCTGTTCTCCTCGCTCTCGACGAGGCGCAGGTATGGTGCCTCGAACGAGTCGACTATTGCCGCCGTCCCGTCGGTCGAACCGTCGTCCACGACGATGTGTTCTATCCGTTCGGTCCCGACCGTCTGCCGTCGAACGCTTTCCAGCGTGCGCTCTACGTACTCCGCCGAGTTGTACGCCGCGGTGACTATCGAAACTGCTGGTCGGGTCATTTGGAGGTCTCCGACCGACGGTTCTCGCTCCGTCGATGTAATTCCCGTCCCGGTGACGTGTGTTTTCGACCGTCACGCGAACGCGCACCCGCCTCCGAATCGACTGGATGCTATTCGTTCACACGCATACGCAAGGTTTTTTGCGAAGATACTCGTTTCAGCGAACAAGGTCGAACCATGACCACCTCTCTCCTCCACTGACCGGATATCCCGGGTCAGTTCGCCGTTTGCCCGTTCGTTACGCCGGCCGGCGTAACAAACGTCAGTGACCCGTTCCCGGTCGAAATTCGAACTCGGAAGCGCAGAGCGGCATCTTCGCCGAAGCACAGCAAGAGAATTTACGCATGCAATCAGGTTCAGCAATCATCGCGAAACGAGCGGACGACGGTCTTCCGAAAACGGATGAGATCAGCGCGCTCGCCGACGCGGCGGGTTTCGAGGTTATCGGGACGATAACCCAATCACGGACGGAGGATACCAACTATCAGTTCGGTCGCGGAACGGCCGAGGAACTGGCGAAACGCATCGCGAATTCGGACGCCGATTCCGTCATCTTCGACAACCCGCTTTCGCCGCAACAGACGTTCGAAATCGGGGAATTGTGCCCCGACGGGACGCGAATTATCGACAGATACCGTCTCGTCCTCGAAATCTTCGCGGAGCAGGCAGGAACGAAGGAAGCACAGTTACAGGTCAAACTCGCGGAGTTACGGTACGAACTGCCGCGCGTACAGGCCGAAATCAGGTTGGAGAAGGAAGTCGCGAACGAGCGGCGGTCGCGGAACGGTCTCGGCGAGAAGGAGGACCGACGCATCACGGACATCAGGGACCGCATCGAAACTATCGAAACGAAGCTGGACAACCTCTCGGATATCGACGGACAGCGGCGCGAAAAGCGCCGCGAGGAGGGGTTTTCCTTCGTTGCCCTTGCGGGTTATACGAACGCCGGGAAGTCCACGCTCCTGCGCAGACTGGCCGACGAGATGGAGATCTCCCCGGAACGCCACGAGGACCTCCACGAGAGCGCGGGCGTCGAGGACAGGTTGTTCAAGACGCTCGAAACGACGACGAGACGGGCCGAGGTTCACGGGCGACGAACGCTCGTCACCGACACGGTCGGATTCATTCGGGACCTGCCCCACTGGCTGGTCGAATCGTTCGAAACGACGCTGACAGAGACGTACGAGGCGGACCTCGTCTGTCTCGTCGCCGACGTGAGCGACCCGGTTGGGGAACTGCGCGAAAAACTGCGAACCTCACACGACCTCCTCGACGACGAAGTCGAGAGGGTCGTGACGGTACTGAACAAGGCGGACGGGATTTCGTCCACGGAAATCGACGATCGACTCGCGGGCGTGGCCGATTTCGCGCCGAATCCCGTGGTGGTCAGCGCCATCGAGAACAACGGACTCGATACTCTCGAAAAGCGAATCGCCGACGAACTCCCGCCGTTGGACGAAGAGCGGATACGACTTCCCAACACCAGCGACGGTATGGCACTGCTCTCGTGGCTCCACGACCACGCTCGCGTCGAGGATGTGCGCTACCCGTCGGGAGAGCGCGTCGTCGTGGAGTTCGCCGCCGTCCCGTCCGTGGCGAAACGAGCGACTGCGAAGGCCGACGCGATGGTAAGCGGAGGGTAACGGCCGAATACTGATACGCCTCCATCCCGAACGTCCTTCGACGCCCATCGGGGAAATCGGGGGAGTGGAAATCGTGAGTAGCGAAACACAGGAAACACAGCCACCGGAGGAGGGGGACAGTTCGATGCAGGACAAATTGGTCGACCCGCCCGGACGAGCGCGGGCGAAAGAGGAGCTACCGGGGCGGTTCGATTCGAAGCTTCGGGAGTCGCTCGGCACGTCGCCGTTCATCCTCACGAAGTTCGATGCGTTCATGAACTGGGTGCGGTCGTCGTCGATGTTCATGTTGCAGTTCGGCATTGCCTGCTGTAGCATCGAGATGATGCACACCTACGCCGTGAAACACGACTTGGACCGCTTCGGAGCGGGGGTGCCGCGCGCGTCGCCGCGACAGGCCGACGTCATCATCGTGCCGGGGACCATCGTCTCGAAGTTCGCGCCGCGGATGAAGCGCGTCTACGACCAGATGCCCGAACCCAAGTTCGTCGTCAGCATGGGGTCGTGTACCTGCTCGGGCGGGCCGTTTCAGGAGGGCTACAACGTCATCAAGGGTGCCGAGGAGGTCATCCCGGTGGACATCCACGTTCCGGGCTGTCCGCCGCGCCCCGAGGCGCTCATCTACGGCATCGCCCACCTGCAAGAGCGGGTCGCCCACGGCGAGGCGAGCCCCGTCGTCGTCAAACCGTACGAACTGGAGCGATTCGGGGACTTGGAACCCGACGAGTTGGTTCAGTCGCTTGCCGACGAAATCGACGAGGACACCCTCGTCATGCGCTACAACTGGGTGGATTCGCCGTGAGTTCCCAACGCGAAGAACGCCTCCCGGCAGTGCGGGAACTGGAGGCGGAGGAACTGGCCGAACTCCTCGGGGACCACGTCATCGGCCGCGACGACCACATGAACGCGCCGGGGTTCGTGATTCGTCCGGACGAAGTGCAGTCCGCGCTGACGACCCTCAAAGAGGAGGCCGGGTTCGACCACCTCTCGTGTCTGTCGGCCCAGCAGTACGAGGACCGCTACGAGAGCATCTATCACCTGAAGAAGTACGCCGACCCGACCCAAGAGGTGAGCATCGTCGTTCCGACGCCGACGGACGATCCCGTTAGCCAGACAGCGGAACCCGTCTACCGAACCGCGGAGTGGCACGAACGGGAGGCCTACGACCTCGTGGGAATCGAGTACGAGGGCAATCCCGACTTGCGACGGATTCTCCTCCCGGAGGCGTGGAAGGGTCATCCGCTCTCGTTGGAGTACGACCAGAACCGACCGCAAATCGTCACGCTGGAGGAGCACAAGAACCCGATAACGCAGGACGAGTACGCGGACAACGCCGACACGATGTTTCTCAACGTCGGGCCGCACCACCCGGCGACCCACGGCGTCCTGCACATCGAAACCGTCCTCGACGGCGAACAGGTGTTGGACGCGCGTCCCGACATCGGCTACCTCCATCGCTGTGAGGAACAGATGGCCCAGAACGGAAAGTATCGTCACGAAATCATGCCGTACCCCGACCGCTGGGATTACACGGCGAACATGACCAACGAGTGGGCCTACGCGCGGGCCGCGGAGGACTTGGCGGACATCGACGTGCCCGAATACGCCCAGATACTTCGCACGCTCGGCGTCGAACTCTCGCGCATGGCCGGGCACTTCCTCGCGGTGGGAACCTTCGCACTGGACGTGTACGGCGACTTCACCGCCATCTTCCAGTACGCCTTCCGCGACCGCGAAATCGTTCAAAACGTACTGGAGGACCTCACCGGCCAGCGCATGATGTTCAACTACTTCCGCCTCGGCGGGGTCATCTGGGACGTTCCGGAACCGCGGCGGGAATTCTTCGACAAGACGCTGGACTTCATCGACGGCCTCCCGTCGACGCTCCAGGAGTATCACGACCTCCTTACTGGCAACGAGATATTCCAACTGCGGTGTGTCGGGACCGGTATCCTCGAACCCGAGGTCGCCAAACAGTACGGCGTCACGGGGCCGGTCGCTCGTGGCTCCGGAATCGACTACGACCTGCGCCGCGACGACCCGTACGGCTACTACGACCAACTCGACTGGAACGTCGTCACCGAGGACGGCTGTGACAACTACGCCCGCGTCCTCGTCCGACTCCGGGAAGTCGAACAGTCCGCCAGAATCGTCGAGCAGTGCGTGGAACTGCTCGAAGAGTGGCCCGAGGAGGAGCGCGAACTCCAATCGAACGTCCCTCGGACGCTCAAACCGCCGATGGACGCGGAAACGTATCGCGCGGTGGAGGCCGCGAAGGGCGAACTCGGCGTCTACATTCGCTCGGACAACACGGACACTCCCGCGCGGTTCAAGATTCGAAGCCCGTGTTTCCACAACCTCTCCGCGCTACCGGAGATGGCGGCGGACGAGTTGATTCCGGACCTCATCGCCTCGCTCGGCAGCCTCGACATCGTGTTGGGAGAGGTGGACCGGTGATCGGACTGCTCAAATCGATGGCGACGACGATGAAGCACGCGCTGGACGGGTCGACGTTCACGGTCGAATACCCGGACGTCCCGCCCGAAGTAAGCCCGCGCTTCCGTGGGATTCACAAGTTCAGCCAAGAGCGCTGTATCTGGTGCCGTCAGTGCGAGAACGTCTGTCCGAACGACACCATCCAGATAGTGATGGACGACCAGCGCAACGGCGAGCAGTACAACCTCCACGTCGGCCAATGCATCTACTGCCGGCTCTGCGAGGAGGTCTGTCCGGTCGACGCCATTCTGCTCACCCAGAACTTCGAGTTCACGGGTGACACGAAGGACGACTTGGTGTACAACAAAGAACAGTTGAAGAACGTGCCGTGGTACAAGGACATCGACCCGCTCGAATCGCGTGAACCGGACCGGGGCGCGTGGATAGGAGAGGGTGAAGGGGAAGTCGATTATCAGTAAGTGAGTAAGTAACGGTCCGACACGCCGCCCGACCTCACACCGAAGCACTCTTTCTTTTCGCGCCCGTCGTGACGAATATGGGAAGTGTCAAACGCACCTTGACCCTGCTCGTCGCGCTCGTCGGCGTCGCCTTCGCCGTCCACTACGTCCTCTTCGGTTCGCTCCCGCTGGGCAAACCGCAGATGCTCGACGACGAAGAGGAAGTCGAACTCGACTTCGAGACGGCGACCGAATAACCCCGCTCGTTCGAATCGAGAATCGCGAATCGCGAACGACCGCTCTTTTATCGTTCCCGTCTGGGCTCGTACCACGTCAGCGGCATGTATCGTCCACGGACTCGTCCAGGGGTCGGAACCGACCCAACCGTCTCCCACCCGTCTGAGCGACGCCGAATCAGCGTTCCGCGGTGCGTCGCGGTCAGAACGTCGCCATCGACCGCACACCATCCGATTGCCACCTCGTCTAATGTCGGGAAGGAAATCCGTTCGAGCGATTCCCCACCGTGAGACGTGAACAGGGCGTGGTTTCCCTCCTCCCACGACGAGGAGGACGCAGGTGCGCCACCGGCGTAGAGCGTGCCGCCGTGGACGAACGAGCCGCGGAAATACCGCTGGTCGTGGTCGCCGTCCAATCGCGTCCACGTCCTGCCGACGTCGGTGGAGCGGTACAGACCGCTTCCCGTCGAAGCGACGATGGTTTCCCCGTCTTCGAGGGCGAGGTGGTGGATGTCGTCCGTATGCGGCGCGTCGCAGTCGATGCATCGCGTCTGCCAGTTCTCCCCGCCGTCGTCGCTCACGTACACCCCGCCGACCTCGACGCCCGCGACGAGTCGTGCCGGCGCGTCGGGATGCGTGCAGAGGCTGCGAACCTGTGCGAGATTGTCGTGGCGCTCCAGCCCCCAGTCGAACCGGTCGCGCAACGCCCGAAAGCCGATGACTTCCTCCCACGCTTCCGAATCGGACGGAACGCCAGAACCGAAGTCGGCGACGAACAGGCGAGCGGGCCGCGTACCAGCGTATAGCCGCTCGCCGGACGGGTCGACGGTAACGCTATACACCTCCTCGTCCGGAACGGAGAGGGCCGTCCACTCGTTCCCGTCGGGTGAGTGGTACAGCCCCGATTTCGCGGCCGCGAACAACCCGTCCACTCCATCGAACTGCTTTACTCGAAACACCTTCTCGGCGTCGAGTAGCGTTTCGGCCGTCGTTTCCCCTGACCCGCGGAGGCCCGAAATTCGATACACCCCGTCGTCGGTTCCTGCGATGAGCATGTGAACGAAGTCGGACAGGGGCGGCTTAAGTGCTATCTGAACTGCATTTTTGTAGAACAAGTATCATGTTCACGAGTTCATCGACCGAGCACCGGGGTACCGAACCCGGAGTGCGAAACGGGACGCCGCTCACTTCCGCGCCGAGTAGACGACGGTGGGCGGAACCTTCGCCATGCGCTCCGGAACGAAACTCCCGTACTCGGACTCGTACCGGTGGGGGTCCTCGTAACCCGGTTCCCGTATCGCTTCGACGGTGAACCCGGCGTCGGTCAGGAGCGCCACCGTCTCCCCGAGGCCGCGACTGTAAATCACCATCTCGGCGTCGAACTCCTCGCTGTAGTCGCGACGCGGTTCGTCCGAGAAGTAGCTCCGTTCGATGTCGCCCGTCTCCGGGTCGAGCGTCTTGTAGTACGGGTGGTCCACGCTGAAGACGAGTTTTCCGTCCTCTTTCAGCACCCGATACGCCTCCGCAAAGCAGGCGTCGAGGTCACGAACCCACTGGAAGGCGAAGGCGGAAAACGCGAGGTCGTACGTCGCGTCGGGAATCGTCGGCATCTCCGTCACGCTGCTTTCGACGAAGTCGATGTCTTGGTCGTGTTCGTCCGCGAGGGTTCGCGCGAATTCCAACTGCTCTTCGGAGATGTCTACGCCCGTCACGTCCGCGTCTCGCTTCGACACAGCGATTCCGAATTGTGCGCCGCCACAGCCGAGTTCAATCGCCTTTTTCCCGCCCAGTTCGCCGAGAAGGCCCAAGTCGTCGCCCTGTTTCGCGCCCGGTCCGAACGCGATGCCGACCGGAATATCGTCGTCGCCGTACTCCTCCTGAAAATAGCTCGCCCAACCGTTCCACCATGCTTTCGCCTCGCGTTCGGTCCCATTTTCGGGTTCGTTCATCGTACGAATCGTCGCTTCTCGGGGCGAATAAAGGTTATCTGCAGCCGATTTTTGTTCAGTCGTTTATATTTGCGCGACCACGCTTCGGTCGTCAAATCGAACACGGGTCGACGAAAAAAGCGAGAACGGGTTCGCCGTCAGCCCAACCGATATTTCACGCCGTTGTAAATCCGCCGTCGCTGGTACACCAGTTCGCCGATGAGCCACCCGATGAGGAGCAGGAGGGCGAAGATGAGGGCGATGAAGGCGTACTCGTTCATCCAGATGGGGCGGATGAACGGCGTCACTTGGTCCCAGCGTGCGCCGTAGTCGCGCATCGTGTCCTGTAGCGACGTGCCCGCGAAGGTGTTCGAGAGGAACACGGACATCCTGAGGTTCTTTCCGGTTCCGGGATCGAGGTTCGCGCTGCCGGTGATGGCGTACTTCCCCTGAGCGTTCTGGTCGGCGATGGTCGGCCCGTTGGATTCGTCGCCGGTGCCGATGCGCTCGGCGTCGTAGGGGAGCCACGGCGAGTAGAACTCCCACACGATTTCCCCCTCGGGAGTCACTTCGATGACGCGGTGGTCCGAGGAATCGACGACGAGGGTGTTGCCGTTCGGAAGACGGTCCGCGTCGCGCGGCCACGTCAGGGAGTCCGAAGACCCGAGTTCCCACGTACGGTCCCAACCGTCGCCGTTCCTCTCGTACTCGACGATGCGGTTGTTCTCGGAGTCGGCGACGAGGAAGGTCGGTGCGCCGGATTCGCTTTCGAGGTAGTCGGGGTTGTGCTGTTCGTGGAGGATATCGTAGTTGCCGTCCTCGCCGAGTTTCATCGTGACCTCGCCCGTGTTCCGGTCGACGACGATGACCTCGTCCATGTTTCGGGGGTCCAACGCGTACTTGCCGTCGCCGACCTTCTGGACGTTGTTGAGGTGCGACCAGTCGTCAGTGAAATCGCCGCCAGCGCCCTTTTCGTAGTGGTTGCGCAGACGCCACTGCCAGACGATTTCGTCCTTTTCGAGGTCGTAGACGTACACCCTGTCGTCGTTCTGTCCGGACGTCTCGTTGTAGTTCCGCATGTTGCCGACCAGCAACTGCGTCCCGTTGTTGATGAGATCGATGTCGTGGGTGTCATGGATGGGGAGGAAGCGTTTCCACACCTTCTCCTTCGTCTTCGGATTCATCTCGTAGACGACCGTTCCGCCGCGCTGCGTCGAGACGACGAGCAGGTTGCCGTTCGGAAGCGGGTCGACGTCGTAGAACCACGTCGCTCCCTCCTTCGTGCCGTTGTACACCCATTCGACGCCGCCGTTCGGACCGACGGCGACGAGGCGGGCGGGCTTTTTCTTGTTCCCTTGGCCTTGGAAGTGATACCCCTGAACGCTGATTATCGTCGTTCCGTTGGCCGGTTGCTCGATGGTTCCGGGTTTGAGGTTCGATGCTTCTCGGTCGTACGTAATCGCGGAGACCACGGAGGGGGTCAACAGGGCGACGACCAGCAGTAAGACGACGCCGCGCGTGAGCCATTGCCGCGGCGGCAGCCGTTCCGTCCAGTCCATAACATAGTCATGTCGAGGAACTGTTTGAGTATTTTGTGTTTCGTCTACCAATGTCGTACCCTGATTTTTTGTCGGCGGGAAACTGTAATTGGTGCGATAGCTTCGGACGGAGCTACGTTCGGCGACCCAACACGTCGAACTGATGAGCGATGTACGTCAGTTCCCCTTCCTCGACTTGCTCGTGGCGCGTCCGTAACCAGTCCGCGAACGCATCCGAATCGATGTCGGGGTTGTCGGCGAGCACGCCAGCCACGATGTCGAGAATGAAGCGGAGAAACCGCGCCTCCGCCACGGGATACGACCCGTCGGACGGATACACCAACCAATCGGAACTGCCCGCGGCGAGGAGGTCGAACTGTTCCCCGCGCATCGCCGACAGAAGCCGTCGACCGGCGTTCTCGGTCCCGCTACCGTTTCCCATATCGCGGTGATACACCCGTTCTACCCGCGCATCGAGCGGGTGTGGGGGATCGAACGTCGTCCCGCCGTCGAACGTTATCGGGAAGTAACAGAGGCCGCCCGGTTCGAGGATGGAACGGAACACCGGGAGCGCGGAATCGAGGTCGAACAGGTCGGCGATGGCGTGACCCACGAGCGCGTCCCATCGCTCGTCGGTTTCGGCCGCGAACGTCTCCGCGTCGGCGACTTCGAAGTCGACGGCCAATCGACGGTCGTCCGACGTAAGCCGCAGTTCGTCGCCGTGCGGTTCGAATCCGGAGGACAGCAACCGCTTGCGAGCGAACCGAACGTTTTCCGGGTCGATGTCGAGGGCGGTGTACCGAACGGTCGGGGGAAGACAGTTCCACGAGTGCAATCGCTCCACCATCGCCCCGATTCCGGCCCCGATTTCGAGGATTCGGGCCGACTCGGGGAGTTCGTCGCTGAATCGACCGAGAACCCGCCGGTTCAGCGCGCGGTCATCCACGGTTCGCTTCGCGTCGAGGTAGGTCTGGAAGTTCACGGGACTGCTCCTGTCGGGTCGGTTACGTCGTCGAGAAACCGGACAACCGTCGTCGTGGTCTCCTCCCACGATGGGTGGTTTTCGTACCGCTCGCGCGCCGAATCGCCCATCCTGCGACGCAGGTTTGGGTCGTCGCGCAGGGTCCGAACCGCGTCGGCGAGGGCGTCGGCGTCGTCCGGCGGACACAGCAGTCCGGTTTCGCCGTCGGAGACGATTTCGCTCGCGCCGCCCGCCGTCGTCGCTATCACCGGCAGGCCGAACGCCATGGCTTCGAGGTAGACCAACCCCAACCCCTCGTACAGCGACGGCCCGACGAGGACGTGACTTCGAGCGAGGTGGTCCGCCGCTTCCTCGTCCGAAAGCCGACCCGCGAACCGGACGGATTCACGGAGTCCGAGGTAATTCCGAAGGTGGTGTAGCCGCGCCGCGTATTCGGCGTCGGTCCGCGCGCCGACGACGGTCAGAGTCCAGTCGCCGGAGACGGTTGCGAGCGCGGAGAGCAGGACGTGAACCCCTTTTCGCTCGATGAGATTGCCGAGAAAGAGGAGTCGAAGCGGGCCATCGGTGTCGTCGCCGACCGAACGTGTCTCCGACGGTTTCGACGGTTTCGATGATTTCGACGAGTTCGACACCGCGGCTTCGAATCGATCGCCGGCGGGATACGCCACGGTCGTCGGACGGTCGCGAAGCCGTTTCACCGACCGTCGGGTGGTCTGGCTGTTGCAGACCGCGGCATCGACACCGTCGAAATACCGTCGTTCGACCGTTCGAAAACACGCATTCTTCCACGCCGCCCGCGGTTCGCTCGACCTGAGATGGTGAACCACCGCGACGACCGGAACGTCGAGCGCGCGGTTAGCCCGAAGCAGCGACGGATGACAGAGGTGGTCTTCCAGAACCGCGTCGAAGCCCGAAAGTCGCGATTCGAGGTCGGCGAGGTTGTGATACAGCGACTTCGCGTATCGGTCCCACGGGAGGCCGACGACGGAAACGTCGTGGCCGCGGCTTCGAAGCCCCTCGACCAGCTTTCTGTCGTAGCGAAAGCCCCCCGAGCGTTCGGACAGCGACCCGTAGACGACGAAGCCGAGTCGCATCACACCGTCCGCTCGAACGCGGCCCACGCGTCGTCGCCCTCGTGCATCCGAACCGTGAGTTCCGACACACCGGGCGCGTCGAGGGTGTCGAGCGTGCGGGCACAGAACTCCCGAGCGAAGCGCTCGACGCTGGGGTTGTCCCCTTCGAACTCCGGCAGATCGTTCAGGGTCTCGTCGCGGTATCGCGTGACCGTTTCGTCCAGCGACGCCCGAACGTCGTCGATGTCGACGAGGTAGCCGAACTCGTTCAGCGATTCGCCGCGGAGTCGGAGTTCGACTTCGTATCGGTGCGAGTGGAGATCCCCCTCCGCGCCGGGGTTCGGAACGGTCAGGAAGTGCTGTGCGACGAACGTCCGTGAAACGCATACTTCGTACATGGTAGCGATGGTGATTTTCGTGCGTGCCGAGCGAACGGCGTCGAGGTCAGTCGTAGGTCAGCAGGACCGAAAGCGCGTCGTCGGGTCGGTCGTCCAACAGACGGTAGCCGTCGGCGGCCGATTCGACCGGGAACCGGTGGGTGACGAGCCGAGATACGTCCAGTTCGCCGAGCCGTCGCCACGCGACGCGCAGTCGGCGCTCGGTGTCCCAGCGCCCGCGCAGTTCCGGGTCGAGGGTGCTCACCTGCGAACTCGAGATGTCGATTCGACTCCGGTGGAACGCCCCGCCGAGATTCAGGTCCGCGCGCTTATCGCCGTACCACGACCCGACGAGGACGCGGCCGTCGTAGCCCGTCACCGTGACGGCATCGTCCAGCGCCGAAGGGTCGCCCGAAAGCTCGTAGCTCAAATCCGCACCGGCGGGCGTGTCCGGGCGGGACAGGTGAGAACGAACGGTTTCGACGGGTTCGGCATCCGCGTCGATTCCATCGCCCTCGTCGCCTCCGGCGTCGAAACAGCGATCCGCACCCATCTCGCGTGCGAGTTCGCGGCGCGCAGGATAGCAGTCGAGGGCCACGAGGTCCGAGAGCGGGCACTCCGCGAGGAGTCCCGTCGTCAACAACCCGACGACGCCCTGCCCGAAGACGACGGCCTGCTCGCCGACCCTTGGCGACCCGTCGAGGACGAGGTTGACCGCCGTCTCGACGTTCGGCAGGAAGACGGCCTCCTCGTGCGCGTAGCCCTCCGGAATCCGAAGCAGGTCGTCGGGCGAGGCGAGGAAGTGACTGGCGTGTGGCTGAAACGCGAAGACCGATTCGCCGAGGAGGTCCGCCTCGACGTCACTCCCGACGGCGACGACGGTTCCTGCCGCGGCGTAGCCGTACTGGAGCGGGAAGTCGAACGACCCCGAGAGCGCGTCGATGGTCGCGTCCGCGTCCATTTCGGCCGGGGCGTTCCCCCGATAGACGAGGAGTTCGCTGCCGGGGCTGATTGCCGACACCGACGTTCGAACGAGCACCTCCGATGGACCCGGTTCGGAAACCTCCGTCGTTCGAACGTCGAGTTCGCGTTCCCCCGTGAAGTAGACCGCCCGTGCGGATGGCACACCTTCCATGCGACGGATTCCCGGAAATTCTTTGCGGCTACCACGTCGGGTGGCCGCGCAGTCGGCGGAGGGCGTCACACGCCCGTTCACGGACCAGCGGCGCGAGCGGGCGCTCGCAACGAGCGAGATACACGGAGACCGGTTCGTACTGCCCGGTTTCCACCAGCCGAAGCGCCCGCGCGGTCGCCCGGTGGTTGCCGTCTACGACGCGGGGAGGGTGACAGTCTCGCCGGGTCACGGCCACGAGCGGTTCGTTCGATGGATTCTCTCGAAACGACAGGATACGGGAGATATCGACGCCAGTTTCGGCCGTCAGCGTCTCCGGATCGCCCGCCGTAACCGCCCGCGCCGCCCCGAGAATCGTTCCGTCGGGGGAGAGCGCGCGCCACAGCAAGCCGTCCGGACCATCGACCACGCGTAAGTGTTCGAACGACTCGCGGGAGAGCGTCAACCGACGCCACGAAATCGGCTTCTCGCGCCAGATGAAGGACGCCACACCCGGTTTCAGACGGAGGAGACGATCCAACAGCTCGCGCTCCGAGAGCGGTTCGAGGCCCCGATTCGGAACGTTCGCCTTGCGCTGTTCGAGTTCGACCCAGTGACGGAGGACGGTCGCCTGTGAAACCCGCGTCATTCGCTCACAAGTTCGACGCCCGTGAACTCAAATCGTGTGCCCCCGCCCGCCGCTTCGTCGAGCGACACCTGCCAGCCGTGGGCTTCGGCTATCTGCCTGACGATGGTCAATCCGAGTCCGGTGCCGCGCTCGCCGGTGGAGTATCCCGATTCGAACACCTCCTCTCGCTCCGACTCGGGGATTCCCGGCCCGTCGTCTTCGACGAAAAAGCCGTGATCGGTCGTCGCCGGTGTCGTGCGTCCGGTCGGTCCTCCCTGTTGCAGACCGCCATCCCCGGCGATACCGTCGAGTTCGCCGACGCGAACCGTCACGTCGGGGTGGCCGTGTTCGACGGCGTTGCGGAACAGGTTTTCGAACAATCGCTGTAACCGACTCTCGTCGGCGTCGATGGTCGCCGTCCACGAGGAGTCGAGCGTGGCCGACCCGGTTTCGACCGATCCCCACGCGTTCATCGCGATGGTCCATCCGTACACCGGTTCCGTCTCGCTCACCGTCCGTCCCTGCCGTGCAAGCGTTAGCACGTCGCCGACGAGGTTCGCCATCCGTTCGTGAGCGTTCTCGACTCGGTCGAGGTGGTCTTCCTCGTCGGTCGAACGATACAGGTCGAGGTAGCCCTTCGCGACGTTGAGCGGGTTTCGGAGGTCGTGGGAGACGACGCTGGCGAACTCCTCCAAGCGAACGTTCTGACGTTCCAGCTCCCGTTGGTGGGCCTTTCGCTCGTCCTCGCGTTCCGCTCGGTCGAGGGCGGCGGCGGTGTTCGCGGCGAGGAGTTGTGCGTAGTACACGTCGAAATCGTCTAGCTCCTCCGCGCCGAAGGTGATGACGCCACGGGTGCCGAGCGGAACGTATACCTTCGACGTATCGTCCGCGGACCGGTCGTTACTGCCGACCGGCTCGCCGGTCCGGTAGGTCTTCACCGCCGCCTCCCGGTCGAAGGACGGAACGGACCCGTTATGGGCCGTCCGATGCTCCTTCGTCCGTGCGACGAGTCGTGGCGTGGTGTCGTCGTACTCCCAGATGGCGGTCATCGGCAAACCCAAGACGTCCCGTGCGACCCGAACCGCGATTTCGCTCGTGGAAGCGGTGGATTCGGCTTGCATCAGCGTTCTGGTGGCGTTGTGGAGCGCTTCGAGCGTTTCCTCCCTGTCCTTCCGTTCGGTCACATCGCGCAGGTACACCGACACGCCGTTCGAAGACGGATAGACGGTCGCTTCGTACCAGCTGCCGTACTGTTCGAAATACGCCTCGAACGTCGATGGCTCCTGCGTTCGCATGGCCTCCTCGTAGCTGTCGTGGAACGCCGTGTCGGCCGCTTCGGGAAACACGTCCCAGATGATTTCGCCGAGCACTTCCGGCGCGGTCCGGTTGAGTATCTCCTCGGCCCGCTCGTTGACGAACGTGAACCGCCAGTCGTCGTCCAACGCGAGAAACGCGTCGGTCATACGCGCGAGGATTTCCTCGTGTTCCTCTCTCATTCCGAGGAGTTCGGTCACGTCCCGTGAGTTCAACACCAACCCCTCCACGTCGGCGGTCGCAACGTGGTTTTCACCCGTCGTTTCGAGGTAGCGCCACGACCCATCCGCGTGCCGGAAGCGGTAGGTGATGGTCGGGGAGATCTCGGGATTTTCGACCGCCCGATAGAAGGTTTCCACGACGTGCGCCCGGTCGTCAGGATGGATGTAGTCGAAGGCCGTCTCGCCGACGAGGTCGTCCGGGTCGTAGCCGAGACGTTCGACGGATGGGCTTTCGTACCGGATGATTCCTCCCTCGTCGATGAGCGTCACGAGGTCGTGTGAGTGTTCGATGAGCGCCTTCAGTCGCGCCTCGGTTCGCTTACGTTCGGTCACGTCGCGCACCGACCCGATGGTCGCCGTGCGCCCCTCGTAGGTCGTTTCTCGGACCGAGAAGTTTCCGTACCGCGTCTCGCCGTCCTTCGTCAGGAAGCGGGCGTCGTAGGTCGAAACGTCGTGCGTTCCGTCCATTCGGTTTACCGCGATAGCTCGCAGACGTTCGTGGTCGTCCGGGTGAACGAGCGACCAGACGTTTATCCCTCTGAGCTCCGCTTCGGTGTAGCCGGTTATCTCACAGGCACGTTGGTTGACGAAGATGAAACGGTCGTCCTGATAGATGTACACGGCGTCGTGGCTTCCCTCGACCACCGTTCGATAGCGCTCCTCGCTTTCCTGTAGGGCGTCTTCGGTGGTGGACGAGCGAACGACGTTTTCGATTCGGTTCGCCAACACCGCGTACTGCTCGGGCGAAAACTCCTTTCGAAAGTAGTCGGTGACGCCCGCGGAGATCGCTCGGCTTGCGATCTCCTCGTTTCCTGCGTCGGTGAAGAGGATGAACGGAACCCTCGGGAACTCGTCACGGACCGATTCGAGGAGGGACAACCCGTCCGTGTCGGGGAGGTCGTATTCGGAGACGATACAGTCGATGTCGGTCGTACGAAGGGCGTGAAGCGCTTTCTCACCCGATGATGCGGTCCGAAGTCGGAGCTGGCTCGACTTCCGTTCGAGGGAGTTCGCCGTATCTTCGAGCATCTCGGTGTCGCCATCCACGTAAAGAGCGGCGAGAGCTGTCTTCTCACCCATTTATCAATTTCGTCCTATAAACGGAGTATAATACCATAATTGTTATGTTACGATATTGGCGTTTATGGGGATGTGGAGGCCGGACACCTTTATCCACAGGAGACTTCTCTGTTCGAACGGGGACAGTCATGTTCGACGACAGAACTGACGCGGGGCAACAACTCGCGTCGCTCGTCACGCGGGAGGGGGTAGACGCGGACATCGTACTCGCGATTCCACGCGGCGGACTACCGATAGGACGACCGGTCGCGGACGCGCTCGACGTCCCGCTCGACGTGGTTGTCGCAAAGAAATTGGGTGCGTCCGGGAATCCGGAACTCGCAATCGGGGCCGTCGGCGCGGACGGAAGCGTCTGGCTGAACGACGAACTCATCGAGCGACTCGGCGTCGGCGACACGTATCTCGAAGGGGAGAAAGAACGCAAGACTGAGGCGGCCCGAGAGAAAGCGGAAACGTACCGCGGCGGCGACCGCATACCCGACATCGAGGGAAAACGGGTGCTCATCGTGGACGACGGCGTGGCCACCGGTGCGACGACCATCGCCTGTTTGCGGCAGGTGAAGAACGCGGGCGCGAGCCACGTCGCGCTGGCCGTCCCGGTCGGATCGCCGAGTTCCATCGACGAGTTACGCGGCGAAGCGGATTCCGTCCTCTGTCTCGAATCGCCGCTCCAGTTCGGTGCCGTCGGCCAGTTCTACCGAACGTTCGATCAGGTACCCGACGAAGTGGCGAAGACGTATCTAACGGACGAGTAGCGCACGAAAAGGGATGATCCGGGAGGGCCGAACGGGAACACGGGGCGACGACCCCGACAGATAGGATTTCGTCGGGATCGAATCGGCGTTCGGAGAGCGTCGAAGCCTCAAACCGCGATCAGTGCGCGGTATAAGCGTCATTAACGATGAATATGGATTGGTGAAGAACGCACCAAATTACGAAACCCTTAAGTACGTTTCGTCCTAACTCGTGGTTAGGAACCAAGCTTCCGGGATTCTTTGGGTCTTCCCCCTTGGGAGCCTCCGCCAACGCATATACCATGACTACAACCAAGATACAACGCTACAGCGAGTCCGGCGTAACGGCCCACGAACGGGAACACGAGACCGAGGACGAGCAAGAGGAGGGGACCTGTCCCGAATGTGGCGGCCACCTCGTCGCCGACGAGGGCCACGGCGAAACCGTCTGCTCGGAGTGTGGCCTCGTCGTCGAGGAGGACTCCGTGGACCGGGGTCCGGAGTGGCGCGCCTTCGACTCGAAGGAGAAGGACCAGAAGAGCCGCGTCGGTGCGCCGACGACGAAGATGATGCACGACAAGGGCCTCTCGACCAACATCGGCTGGCAGGACAAGGACGCCTACGGCAACACCCTCGGCAGTCGCCAGCGCGAGAAGATGCAGCGACTCCGAACGTGGAACGAGCGCTTCCGCACCCGCGACAGCAAGGAGCGCAACCTCAAGCAGGCGTTGGGCGAAATCGACCGCATGGCGAGCGCGCTCGGCCTGCCGAAGAACGTCCGCGAGACGGCGAGCGTCATCTACCGCCGCGCGCTCGACGAGGACCTCCTGCCGGGACGCTCCATCGAGGGTGTCGCGACGTCCTCGGTGTACGCGGCGGCGCGCCAGACCGGCGTCCCGCGCAGCCTCGACGAAGTTGCCGCGGTCAGCCGCATCGACGAGATGGAGTTCAAGCGAACCTACCGCTACATCGTCCGCGAACTCGGCCTCGAAATCCAACCCGCCGACCCGCTGAGCTACGTCTCGCGGTTCGCCTCGGATCTCGACATCAGCGACGAGTCCGAGCGCCGGGCGAACGAACTGCTCAAGACCGCGAAGGAAGAGGGCGTCCACAGCGGCAAGTCGCCGGTCGGACTCGCCGCCGCGGCCGTCTACGCCGGTTCCCTGCTCAGCAACGAAAAGGTGACGCAGAGCGAGGTCAGCGACGTCGCCAACGTGAGCGAAGTCACCATCCGAAACCGGTATCAGGAACTCCTCGAAGCGGGCCAAGACGGCATCGCGGCCTAAACGGCTTCGATACCGTTCGATTTACGACAACAGATTCGATTCGACCAGAATACCGTTCAATGGAAATGCTATTGGAATGATTATTATACGTGTTTGATTTAAACGGCCGTTACACTAATTTTGCACGCTTTTTTATCATTGGACAGCCATGCCCGGCTCTCGCATCGGGTTGAACAAGCGAGTCGCCACGAGCCTCATATTTCTCATACTGTTCGGTCTCCTCATCGTTCAACCCGGGTTTCTCACCCCTCAATCTAGGGGAGAGCCACGACCGAAAGGTCCCAGCGACGTTCGACTCGTGTCGCCGAACCCGAACAGTTCGGCGAGACTGTGGCCGTTCACGAGCCGTCAGGAGCGATACGATTCGCTGACGCTGCCGATCAACGTCGTCGTCGAGGCGGATTCATCGCGGGTGGTCAACGAACTCAAACACCGACGGGATGCCCAGTGGAACAACGACTCCAACGAGTGGCAGGGCGTCGCCAACGACGAGGGGACGGCTGGCGTCGGCAAACGCGCCGTCGAGTGGCACAACACGACGGGGGCGGTTCGGTACACCTACATCCAAGCGCCGGGTTCGCGTGGCGGGTGGACGACGGAGACGGCCCAACTCCACGACGGTGCATATTTCGGTTCGCGCTACCACCTTCGACTATACGAGGGCGGAAAGGGGACCGGGACCTGGACTGCCATCCAAGCACACCACGAGTACTTCGACTGGTTTCGACTCCGGCACACGGTCGGGTCACTCGAAAAAGCGCAGTACTACCTCGACGGGCAGTATTACGGGAAGTGGTACGTCGACGGCGTCTCCCGTCAACGGTACGCGAACGGGGGCATCATCGACTCCAATGGGTGGGTGTCCATCGTCGACTTGCGGCCGAAGTCGGAGATGGGACCGGTGCCAGCGGCGTTGATGGCCGTCTTACTCCTCGGCTCGGTCGACGTGAAAGGTACCGTCGTGGATTCGATTCGAACCCTCGTTTCACGGTTGGAGAGAAAAACGGTACAACGAGGTATCGCGTTTAGCGTCTCGCTGTTTGGACTCCCGTTGTTCGTGCGCACCGCGAGTATCGCCGTCGAGACGGCCGTCCCGTCCGTCCCGATAAAGGCAATCGCCGGAGCGGGCTACCTCGTTCTCGCTTTCGGTCTCCCACTGGCGGCGATTTCCCTTCCGAGCGGACGACAGTCGACGGATTGGTTCGCCATCGCCATCCTCGCCCTCGGCCTCGGGTTCCTCCTCGACTACCGGAGCATCGGCGTCAACGTGCTTCCGATCACGGTCGTGGTACACCGACTCGCCGTCCTCTGCGTCGTCGGCGTACTCGGGGTCGGCGGTTCGTGTCAGGAGACGGACGGTCGCTGGAACACGTTGGTACAGGCAGGACTCGTCATGTGGGTCGGCGTCCTCGTCTGGCCGTTACTCGACGCCGTCTAAACCGAGAACTGCATGTTCGACATCTTCAGGAACGCCGTTTCGTACCCCTCGTGACGTGACACGGTCGGCGGCGAGTCCACCCGAACCGTGAGTTCGTCGCCCTTCTCGGCGCTCGTCACGTTCGCCCCGTAGTGAAGCCCGATGTCGGGGTCGATGGTGGCGTTCAGCACGTCGTCGAACACCGTCTCTCCGTCCCGCTTCAGCGTCGCCGAGAGGGACAGCATCGGAATCGGATAGCCGTTGTACGGCGTCCGCGGCGAGACGAGGAGGTACGTCTCCTTTGCGAGGTCCGAATCCGGAACCGTCGTGACGAGGAAGTCGGCGTCGCCGCTCGATTTTCGGCCGACGAACCGACCGGGGAGGTCCGCCTTCTCCGAAACGTGGCTCATCGGCATGTCCATCTGCATTGGCGAAATCGCGCCCTTCTGGCCCTTCTTCTCGTCCAGCGTCGTGAACGGAATCTCCTCCAACGTGTCCCGGTCGAACTCGAAGTCGGTCGTGAGCGTCGCGCCGCTCTCGAACTGTCCGGCGAGCGCTCCGGTCCGACGGACGCTCAAGCCCGAAACGCGTACCTTCGCGGTGTATTTTCCGTCCCCGTCGAGGGCCATATTGTCCCCGAAGTGAAAACCCATGTTCTGTGAGAGCATGGGCCACATCGTCCGGGTGTCGCTCCAGTCCCCCTTCGACAGTTCGACTTGGAGGCTCCCGGTCGGGAGGACGGTCCTCGTCTCCGAATCCCAGACGGAGGCCATCAGGTGTAGGTCGTCGCCGTCCTCGATGGAGACCTTCTCCTGCTGTTTGGCCGTTCCGCCGCCCATTAACCAGAAGCGATGCGGATAGGAGTAAAACAGCGCGAGACGGTATCGTCCCTGTTTCGCCATCCCGGCCATCTTCATTCCCTCCTTGTGCGTCGGAATGTACACCGCGTCCGGGCGGTTTTTCACTAGCGGGGGAGCCTGTGGCATCGTCCGCGTCTCGAACAATCCGGAACACCCCGCAAGCGAGGAGACGCCGAGAACGCCAGCGGTCCGCAAAACGTTACGTCGGTTCATTGGTCCGAACTTGCGACCCGCCGCGAAAAGGGATTCTGGTACACCCGTCGAAAAGGGATGCTGATACGCATCAAAAGGGGTTCGTCGCCGAGACACGGGAAACGGTTACTCCGGGTTCGGCGTCGGAAGCGAGCGAAGCGAGCGCGGCGGAACGAGGAAGTTTCCGCGACGGGACACGGTCATGTACTGTAAAATTCCGTTGTTCAACCGCTGACCGACCGAGGAGTTCCCCGCGAGGTCGGTGCCGTTCATCGCGGTACGCGTCTCCTCGAAGTCCTCGATGCTTCGTTGGAAGGCGACGAAATGGAGACCCGCCTTGCCGCCGTCCGTCGAATCGAAGTCCCGGCGGAGGATGACTGGCGAATCGTCCTTCCGCGCTCCCGCGGATTTCTGCGAGTGGCCGACCATCCCGCGCTTCCGAGCGTGGTCCTCCACGTGGTCGATGCACTCGTCCGTCATCCCGCTCGAATCGCCGAGGTTCTCGCCGACGCCCTCGACCTTGTCCTCCTCGGCGTGGACCGGGCAGAACATCTTTCCCACGCGCTGTTCGCGGCTGTCCTGTTCGTACCACTGGTCGAGGTGCAGTTCGATTTTCGAGATGTGCTGGGTGGTCCCGCCCGCGAACGGGCCGTCACGAACCGTTATTCGGTCCTCGCTCGCCTGATTCTTCTTGAAGCCGGACTTGAATCCCATGTAGAGCGGCGCGTCCTCCGGAACCGGTTCCGAGTCCGGAATCCCGCTCACGTCCTGATTGTCGGCGGGCAGACCGTCCCCGACGAATCCCGTTCGTCGGTCCGCCTTCTCGAACACGTCCGCGACCCCGCTCACGTCCACGCCGTTCAGTTCGTTGCGGTTGCCGAGGAGCGCCTCCTCGGCAGCGAGGACGAGTTGTGCGTGGTCGCTTTCGAGTTGCACCACGGCGTCCTGTTCGTCCAGTTCCGGGTCCTCGAACGGCGCGAGCGCCTTCGGGTCCGGAAGCACGTCCTCCGCCCCGAATCGGGCGAAGTAGGACGGGGAGTAGCCGATGGAGAACAGAAGTCCGTCGTGACCCCGTTTGTATGCACGTTCGAGGCTTCGAAGCGACTTCTCGACCGTCTTCCGTTCGGACTCGCTCGGCGTCCCGTTCCCGGCGTAGTTCAGGAAGACGAGCACCTTGTGGCGGGCGGCCACGTTGTTCCCGTACTCGTCCGTGGCGAGAAACCGGTTCCACGCGTGCTGGCGCTCCGGGAGCGTCGAGAGGTCGGACGGCCCCTTCGGTACGTCCGGCATCCCGCCACGGTCGAGGCAGGCGGACAGCGCCGCCGACCCGCCGATGGCGACGGCGGCTTTCATGAACTCTCGCCGGGGGATTCCTCGCGTCGAATCGCTCATCGTTCGACGCTAGCGGGGCCGCGAGAAAAGGGGTTCTGGTACACCCGTCGAAAAGGACCCCGAAAGTGTGAGCGGTGATCGACGGTAACTTGATTCACCGCTCGTCCAACACGTCGTCCACGCGCTCGGCCGTCTCGCTGGCGCGGATGTTCGAATAGCTCTCGTGGGTCGTGGCGATGGAGGTGTGACGGAGCGCCGACTGGGCCAGTTCCGCGTGGCCCTCGCTGTACAGTTGGTGGCCCAATCCGCGTCGCGCGCCGTGCGGTTTCAGGTACTCGCCGTCGATGTCCAGTCCCGCGGACTCACAGAGGCGCTTCATCAGGTTGCGCGCGCCGCGGGTCGAAATCGCGGGGATGACGATATCGTGCTCGCGTATCACGTCGTCGATGTCGGTTTCGTCCAGTATTTTCTCGACCTGCGCGTCCGAAAACTCCTCGCCCAAGGCCTCCCGAGCGGCGCGGTACTTCGACGGCGCGTGGTCGGTCGGAAACACCGGAAACCGTGGTGTTGGCGGGTCCGAAACCCGATGATATCGCTCCAACGCTTCCGCCGCCTTCCGCGGCAGTTGGGCGTACTCGTACTCCCGCGATTTGCCGAAGACGCGAACCGAACCGCCCTCGATGTCCACGTCCTTCCACGCGATGCCGGTTCGCTTGTCGTCCGCCGGGGCGCGGAACACCTCCGCACCGCGGACGCCGGAGAGCGCGAGGAGGCGGACGAGCGCTCTGTCGCGGTAGGCGCGTTCGCGCGACACGTCCGCTTCGCCGTCCAAGGCTTCCTCGACGCGGCGGTCCATGAAGGCAAGGATCGCGCTGCGGTCGCGGGCCGACCAGAACTGACGGGTCGCATCGGCGGTGTCCTCGGGCAGTTCGGCCTGCGCCCGCGAGACGGCGGCCGGATTCTTCGAGATGAGTTCGTCCGCCTCGCAGAAGCCGAGAAACGCCCGGACGTAGGCGTAGTAGGTGTGCGCCGTCGAGGATTTCACCTCGTCCTCGCGGACCTGTCGCTTGAGATGGCGGGCGTAGCGACGGCAGTCGATGACGTCCACGTCGTCGAGGACGCTGACGTCGCGCTCCCGGGTTAGCCAGTTCGCCCACGCCGTCAACACGGACCCGGCGTTGGCGCGGTAGTTACCCGCCTCGATGCTGACGAGGTACTCCTCGATGGCGTCGGTGAGTTTCGTCCCCGTCATGCCAGTCGTGGGTCGAACGTTCCGGTGAGTGCGGTGCCACACCGCGGACACGTCAGGGTCGATTCCTCGTCGACGAAGCGTCCGACCGGGCCGAGATAGCCACAGGAAGGACATCGCCGTATCGGTAGCTGAATCATCGCGATATCGTCCTGTGGGTGCGGAAGCGATAAAAATCTACGTCCTACGTTCCCTCCGAAGCGTCGCAGATGTCGCTGGGCGGGTGCACCGAGATGTGACCGTCACTCTGGATGAAGACGTGGTAGCCGTGGAAGGTGAATCCGACGTGACCGCCGCTGTGGGGCATCCCGTCACGGCGGGGGTCGAACAACCCGTTCAACGCTTCGGGGTCGAATTGATCGAATACCGGTCCTATCTTGGTCGGGTCGGCGCCCATCGATTTCGCGATGGCGTTTATCACGGACGTACTGAGCGGTTCAGTGGTGGTCCAGTCGTGATGCGTGTGGTACGTTGCGGTGGTCGTTGCGGGCGGGTAGGGGTACGTTTCTGATTTGCTCATTGGGACAACCTCCTGTGGGACACGGTGTCCTGTACGTCACACATACACCCTGAAAAATCATAAATCACTGTCAGACGAAAGACGGGTGTCGGTCATACGACCGAGCGCGAAAAGGCAAGACGGGGGACCACCGTCGCGAACGGGGTTGTCTTACGTACTTCGGTTGTCAGTTCGGAATGAACGAAACGAGGGTGGAGAACGGTGTGACGACGAGTACCGGATTAACAGGCGGTTAGGTGGAATTATCAGGTGTATAGTATTCGGGATGGAAAGTGTAGAATGTATAATGTCGTTGCCCGAGATACTCACCGCGTTCAATCACCGGTACCAGTTCGTCGCCGCGCCAGTTCAACTCGTCAGCTTCTGGCTGTCGGTGTCGCTTCCGCTGGTATACGTTCCGCTGCTGTTCGACGGCCTCCGTGAGAAGGTCCTCCCGCTGTTCTTCGGCCTGCTCGTCCTCCATGCGTTCACGCTCTATCTCGGTCACGGCCACCGACGACGAAAGGCATAACATCGACACGAGATGTACGGGGACCGTGCACATCGTTCATCGACGAAACGGGTCGGCGCGGCGACTCGTTTCGCGAGCGGAACACGTCTCCTCCCTCGGGTCGCGGGTCGTCGGACTGGTTCGGCTCGCGGCGGGCGACGAGTACGCACTGGTGTTCGAGTTCGAGTCGGTCGGTGAGCATCGCGCTTCGACGCTAGCGACGCCGCTCGCGCTGGACGTCGTCTGGACGAACGGTGGGCGAGTGACGCGGGTCGCTCGATTGCCGAAATGGACGGGAACAGCCCGCGGGATCGGGGATATGGTCATCGAGTTTCCGGAGGAGAGAGCCGACGACGTGGAACCGGGCGACGAACTCCTCGTTCGTCAGTCCCACTCCTCGCGCTCGACCGAGTAACCTCCGCACTCGGGACAGACTTGATACTGGACCGAGAATGCCGTTTTACACCGCTTGCACTCGTACGGACGGTCCGATTTCTCTATCACTCCGAACCGTCGAATGAGTCCCATGCCCCGCGGTTCGGACGTGAGAAACTAATAGTTCACCGGTGCGGAGTGAAAGTGAAAACGAACGTGATTTCCGTCTGGAATCACCCGCCTTCGGCGGGCTACGACCATCAAGGATGTTCGAATCGATTAGGGTTGGGAAGGCCGAAGGCGGGGATGAGGTTTCGTCTCGTCATCCACGTTCGTCTCGCCGCGAGAGCGACAGTCGATGACACGGTGCAGTGTTCGCGGGTGGGCGCAGGGGTCTCCGGTCGGGAGTCACCACCGACGGAGACGGCATCGCTCGTGTGTCAGGTCGCCGGGTTTCTCGGTCCCCCGCGTCCGTCCGCACCTACCACCAGTTACGGCAGTAAAAAGGAGGTTTTGACCGATTCATCGAAACCGCTTCAGTCGGCGTCGACCGCGTTTTCGGCGGTTTCCATCGCGGCCGCAACGCCGTCCGTGAGCGTCGTGACCACGGCGTTACCGGCGCGTTCCCGCTCTATCAGTCCGTCGTCCGCGAGGCGCTCCAAGTGATACGAGACCGTTCCCGGCGTCCGGTCGAGCGCGTCCGCAAGGTCGGAGACGCTGGCCGGGCCGTCGCGGGCGACGGTTTCGAGGAGTTCGGCCGTCGAATCGTCCGAGAGCGAAGCGGCCAGCTCCGGGTTGTCGTTCCCGGCCGGATGGACGCGGCGTTTCCCGCGAACCGTCGCCGTTTCGACCAACCCTTCCTCTTCGAGAATTCTGACGTGGTAGCGCACCGTCGAACGGGGGATTTCGGTGCGCTCGCTCAGCGCCGACAGGGAGAGTCCGGGTTCGTCGCCAACGGTGGCGAAAATCTTCGCCCGAGTGACGTTATCGAGCGGGTTGGACCCGTCATAGCGGCTATAGCTTCGAACCGTGGTCGACCCGGGTGCCTCGTCGATGTCGGCGTACTCCGCCCCGATGAAGACGCCACTCGGCGTCGGCCCACCGTGGGTCCCGGGCCGTGCCGTCGAATCGGCAGTCAGCGCGTTCGTCCCGGGCGGTGCGTGTGTCGCGTGGTGTACCGACGTGCTCGCACTCGCCGAGACGACGAACCCGAGGGGAACGGTCGCAACGAGGAGCAGGGCGGTCAATACCACGACTGTTCGGGAGCGAGACATGGTTTACCTTTTTCAGTCCTTCGAGAAATGGTGTGTGCACCGGGGCATTATCGCTCTTCTGGTGACGTTCAGCGTGAGAAAAGTGAATCGAAGTTGGAACAGGCCCAATGGCGGCGCTCTTCCTATTTCGCCTCGTAACTCACGAGTTTCATCTCGCGGACCTTCGTTCCGTCATCGTCGTACACGACGCCGTACATCGCGGTGCCGTGATCAGGGGAGTAACAGGCGTCGGTGAACACCGAGCCGTTGATCCGTATCTCCGAGTTGTAACAGCCGATACCGGCGTAGGTCTTCTTCCCCGTTATCTCGTAGGTCATGGTCCCGTCCGAGGAAGGAACCGTCCACGTGTTACCCACGCGGAAGTCGTTTCCGTAGACCCCGTTCATCGACGGGGAGAACATCGTCATGGTGGCGTACTCGCCGCCCGGAAGGAACGCGACTTGGACCATCGCCTCCTCACGCGTGAACGTGGCGGTCCGCTCCCGTGTCTTCCCGTCGTGGGTGAACGTACTCCGCATCGTGATGTTCTCACCCTCGACCGATTGGATATCCCAAACGATTTTCCCGGTTCCATCGTCCATCTCGTAGGTTTCGTAGGTGTAGGTGCCCGGTCGCTCGAACGCGAACGGGAGGAACACGTCGTCTTGGGTGGTTCCCGCGTCACCAGCACCGCTACCGTCGCCACCGGACGAGCCGGAGTCGCTCCCGTCACCCGCATCGAGTTGGTTCGACACGCCGGCACATCCGGCGAGAACGACAGATACGACGACGACGAGGAGCGTAACGCGTCGCATGTTACGCCAATCGAGCCGCGAGTTTTCCGAATACGGGGAGAGCGTACCGTTCGTGCGAGTACGCCTTGTACAGCAGGAAGGCCCACGTGAGGAAGGCGACGAAAGCGACGACGAAGTACACGAGCGAGAACAACAGGGAGAGTAATCCACCGAGGCGCGGGATGAACAGCAACACCATCTGAAAGACGGTCATGCCGACGTACACCGCGAACAGCCCGACGCCGAAGACGATGCTCTGTGCGGAGTGGAACCGGACGTACTCGTTGTCACCTTCGAGGAGGAAGAACAGAATTCCTGTGAGAGGACTGAACAGATACGCCAGCGCACCCGCGATGTTTTCGTCGAGTCCCGTTCCGGTACTCGAACTGGCCGATTCGGCAACGTCGGTCGTCGTTTTTGGTTCGACAGCCATGAAGATAAGTGGAATCCACGAATGATATAATTACTGAGCGGTATATTTCCGTACCGTGGAACCGTCCCACGTCTCGAAACGCGGTTCGAAGTGTGAAACACTATACCAGAGAACTACCATGTGACAGTCGATGAGTGACGGTAGAAACTCGGAACTCGTCGTCACTGCTGTCAAGCGAGCGGACACGTTACACGCGTTGGACGGCCGCTCGCTGACGCGCTCGGAGCTACAGGACGAGATCGACGTGTCGAGAACCACGACGCATCGAATCGTTCGGGAGTTGGCCGATAAATCGCTTATCCGCCGTGTCGACGGTGTGTACGAACTCACCCCATTGGGACGAATCGTGGCAAAGGAAGTCGAACACCTACAGGACACCGTTTCGGTCGCCGAACAGCTCTCCGCACTGCTGCCGTCCCTCGACCGAACGGATATCGACGTGGAATACCTCGCCGAGGCGACCATCACCGTACAGGAGTCGAACGACCCGTACGGACCCGTTCGCCGGTTCATCACGCTGTTACGCGAGTCGGAGACGCTGTGTGGGTTCGACACGACGACCATCGCGCCGATGTACGTGGACGAAATCCGTGACAGCATCATGGCGGGGATGCGGACCGAAATCATCTACCTTCCCACGGTCATCGACCAGCTACTCAACGACCACCGCGAGGAGACCGAGAACGCCATCCAGAGCGGCGAACTCGACCTGTACGTTTACGACGACTTGCCGTTCGGGCTGGCGATCTTCGACGACCGAGTCGGTATCGGCGGCTACGACGAGAACGGCATTCTCCGCGTTTTCGTGGACACCGACGCCCCGGAAGTCCGCTCGTGGGCGGAGTCGCTCTACGAGGAGTACCTCGCGGAGGCGACGTCGATTCGGGAGCACGACGACTGGGGGAAGTGACTCAGTCGCGGAGGTCGTCGCCCGTTTCGAGCCCGCTCGCCAACGCGCGGTGAACCCGTCCTTCGCCCGCGACCCAATCCCCGGCGAAAAAGAGGTCCGAGGCGGCCCCCTGTCGTAGCACGTTTTTATCGGCTCCGCCGTTCGGGAGCGCATCCCGCCAGCGAATCACGTCGTACCAGTCGGGGGCCGCGAGCGGGTGTTTCGAGAGGAGGTCCGCCGTTCGGTCCGCGACGTCGGTGGCGATGTCGAAATCGTCGTCTTCGTAGCGCGAGGCGGACCAGTCGGGAGCCATCTGCACGACGAGCAGGCTCTCACCGTCCGGAACGTGCCCCGGTTTGCAGGATTCCCTCGACAGCCATCCGACTTCGTGGTCCTTGTCCGCGTTCACGAGCGCGTAGTACGGCCGCTCGATTTCGAACGAGTAGTGTAACGCGACGGTAAGAATCGGTCGGTAGGGGACGTGACCGACGTGTTCCCGAAGCTCTCGGCGAACGTCTCCCTCCCACTCCGCGAGGTCGAGGAGGGACGCCGTAATCGGCGCTGGGGGCGTGAGAACGAGGGCGTCCCACGGGCCGTACTCCCCGCCGTCCGCGTCCTCGACGTACCACGCCTCGTCTCGGCGGAGGCCGGAGATTCGAGTGTCGGTTCGGACCGTCGCGTCGCTCGCCTCGCACAATCGTTTTCCGAGCGTCCCGATTCCGTCCCGAAACGTCCACTTCGGGGTCTCCTCGTCGCGGCCCTCGGAAATCTCGCCGTCGGCATCGAACGTCCAGACCGGCCCTTCGGTTTCGACCAAGCCGTCGTCGAGGTCACGGATGACGCGCGAAACGCGCTCGTCGTCGCTTTTGACGTAGTTCGCGCCGACGTCGTAGACGCAATCATCCCGCTCGTGCGTCGCGGCGCGACCGCCGACGCGCTCGGTGCGCTCGAACACCGTCACTTCCGCGTCATCGCCGACGGAGAGGGCGACCCCGAAACCGGCGACGCCGCCGCCCACGACTGCGATGCGGGTCACGTCATCGCCTCGGTCGGTCGTTTCGCGTGGTCGGTTCCCGACGTCGATTTTCCGTCGATGAGCGTTTCTTCTCCCGGGAAGGCCATGCTACGAGGTCGTTCGACCGCTCGCGGCAAAGTGATTGTGGCACGGCGAGTGCGGTGGTTACGACGTGGCGAGTGCGGTAGTCGTGGGACGACGGATGAGGGGACGATTTTCGAGCGTTCACGAAGAGAGCGGTACTCGACGGCGGTTCGCCGACTGTCACACCACTACCGCACCACTCCCATCGATTCCATTTCCTATCCGTAAAATGACAGATATTCGCCAATTTCTTCGACGGGAAATCCCCCTGATGCAAAAGTTGAAGGAATTCCTGTCGAATCGGGATGTAAGAGAATGGACAACGAACAACAACTGCCGGTCGGTCATCTCGTCGCCGACGACACCGAAGTGGCGATTCCCGTCGTCGAAATCCTGACGGGGCGTGGCTTCGTCACCGGAAAATCGGGAAGCGGGAAGTCGAACACGGCGTCGGTCGTTGTCGAGCAACTGCTGGACGCCGGCTATCCGGTCGCCATCATCGACGCGGACGGCGAGTACTACGGCCTGAAAGAGGAGTACGAACTCCTCCACGTCGGCGCCGATGAGGAGTGTGACATTCAAGTCGGCTCGGAACACGCCGAGAAGGTCGCCTCGTTGGCGCTCGAACAGAACGTGCCCATCATCCTCGACGTGTCGGGGTTTCTGGACGATGACGAGGCCGACGCACTCATCCGCGAGACGGCGCGTCACCTGTTCGCCAAGGAGAAGAAGCTGAAAAAGCCGTTTCTGCTCGTGGTCGAGGAGTGCCACGAGTACATCCCGGAGGGCGGCGGCATGGGCGAGACGGGCAAGATGCTCATCAAGGTGGGCAAGCGGGGGCGGAAACACGGCCTCGGAATCATGGGGATCAGCCAGCGACCCGCCGACGTGAAAAAGGACTTCATCACGCAGGCGAACTGGCTGGTCTGGCATCGACTGACGTGGGAGAACGACACGAAGGTCGTCAGTCGAATCGTCGGAAACGAGTACGGCGAGGAGGTTCCGAACCTGAACGCCGGGGAGGCCTTCGTGCAGACGGACTGGACCGACGGTGGAATTCGGCGCGTGCAGTTCGATCGGAAGCGGACGTTCGACGCGGGGGCGACGCCGGGGTTGGACGACTTCGAGCGCCCGGAACTCAAATCCGTCAGCGACGCGCTGATGGAGGATTTGGAGGGCATCACCGAGCTACAGGAACAGGAACACGACCGCGTCGCCGAACTCGAAAGCCGACTGGAGCGCAAACAGGAGCGGATCGCCGATTTGGAGAACGAACTACAGACGGCGCGGGACGTGTCCAACGCCGCGCGCAAGATGGCGAACGCGCTCGCCCACGGAGACCTCGGAGGTCCCGAGGAGTTCGAGGAACGACTCCGCGAGAAGAACGAGCGCATCCGGGAACTCGGAGAGCGCGTCGAGGAACTGGAGAACGAGCAGACGGAACTCCGCTCGTTCGAGGAGTGGAACGGCGGGATGGGGGACGTCGAGGAGGACGCTCGGAACGAGTTCGAATCGGTCGAACCGGCGGAATCAGTCGAAGCGGACGAATCCACCGAATCGGTGAAATCGGACGACTCGTCCGACTCGGTCGAGCGTCCCGCTCCGAGCGATGCGGGCGAGCGGACCACGTCCGCCGACGAACGACACGAAACCGCAGCAGAAACCTCGAACGGGACGCGAAGGCGCTGGGGGGCGAACGTTTCGAGCCCCGAGAGCAGGGAGAGCCCGGACGACAAGGGTTCCATCGAAGCGTATCAGCGGAAACTCAAGGAACGCGGGCGGAGACTGGGAAGCGCCGTCTCGAACGACTCGGTTCCCGACACCTCCTCGCTCACGGAGCTGGCGAACGCGGAACCCGTGGCGGTGCGCATCGAGGCCGCGCGACGGGAGTCGCTGTGCAACGAGAAACACACGTGGGACGTGGTCGAGGCGCTCGCGTCGGGAGGACCGATGACCGTCCACGAAATCGCGGCCGCGGTGACGGCGTCCGTCGAACAGATCCAGAGCCTTCTCGCGGAACTACGGAATCGGTCGCTCGTCACGCGGAACGATGCACGTCAGTACGCCCTCGACAGGGAGGAGATGATTTCGGTCATCACCGACCCCGACGAGCGGGCACATCACAGCGAACTCCACTCTCAGTGGCGCGACTAACGCCACTCCTCGTCTATTCCGGCGTCCTCTTCCACGTCCACGAGACCACGCGGTTGCCACTCGCCGTCCGCCCGGCAACGGGCGATGAGCGCGATGCCGACGGTAAGGAAGACGGCGACGAAGAGGGCATAAACGAGCAAAAACACGCCGAGCATCATCGTCGTCGATACGCGCCGTAGGGTCCTCGGTCTTTCGGCGTCACTCCTCGGTTTCCGAGGGGTCGTAGAGGAACCGGAACGCACCGGCGACCATCAACCCGGCACCGAGCGCCATCGCGGCGTAATCGATGGCCGACTCCTCGCCGAGGAGTCCCGGGAACGCCATAAACGCGAGCCAGCAGACGCCCAAGATGGGAAGCACGAGGGCCATGAGACGTCGTTTGTGGGTTTTCTTCGTCGTTTCGTCGTTCATTTGTTGAGCCACGCGTGATCAGCCTGTGTCGGGCTCACGGCGTGAATGCTTATATGTTTCTGTTAATTCGGGAAGTTTTTATTGCATCTTTCAGTATTTGGTGCCATTGTTCGAAAATATCAGAAAATTGGGACAGTAATCCGTGAGACATGTCTCAGTGAGCGTTGTTTCTCGGACGGTCGAAACGGGGGAGGACCGAAGTGGGGGCCGAAGGGACGGAAGCGAAACACGGGAAGGGAAAAGTAAGCGAAGTGGACGAAAGGGATGCAGAAGAAGAGCGGAGAGGAAAAGAAAGGAGACAGCCCCCGTGGACAACCCGGCGAAGCCACGAGCGGGAAGGCGAGGTGGACAACACCTCGGATGGACGAATACCACGTACCAATCTGCCACGCACCATGCGTACGAACCGTACAATGCGCGACCCTTGAAGATTGCTATTCTGATTCAATGCATCCGAGCTATTTTAAATATTACCTTGCTTCGCCCACGGTAGCGCGCTGACCGGAGCTGGGACGGGGTGCATCGAGATGCTTCTGTAGCCAGAGTTCGACCGTCGTGATGGACGAAATCGTCTTCAGGTGGTCCGCGTGCCCGTCGAGGTGTTCGTGCTGGAGGGTACGAACGCCGTTCGAATCGAAGACGTCGCGGTCACAGGCGGCATCCAACAGTCCGTTCACGAACGACCGCATCGTCGGGTCGTTCCGGTACCAGCGACCCATCAGGCACGTGTCCGGTCCGACGAAGCGCTTTTTCAGGTTGTCGGCGACGAATCCGGCCGTGTGGAGCGCGAGCGGTGACGTCGGCGGCCGCTTCGTCCGATTGTAGGGAACCGTCGCGGACGGCCCGCCGACCCGTCGCGCAACCTCGAGTTTGAGCGGCGCGACGGCCGTGGGAATTCGACCACGGGTTCCGGGAAGGGACCCGATTCGATAGCGCTGGAAGGGCATCCGGGCGACGTGGTCCATGAACTCGCCGTCGGCGAAGGGGACGCGGGTCCCCGCCTGACTCCGATACAGCCGATTCGAGCGGAAGTGGGAGTCGGCGAACAGTTGCCAGAGCGCGTCTAGCGTGCGGTGTTCCCGACGGTGTTGTGTACTGTCCTCGACCACGCGACCCACGGATTGGACGGGTGAGATATCCGAAGAGAGGAGCCTCCGAACGTCGTCGGGCGAAATCTGTCCCTTCTGGGCGACCAGCGCGTCCACCGACGACATATCGGTCAGATACGAGCGGTAAAGTACGTCGCCGAAGAACTCGCCTTGACTGCTGCCTTCGAACAGCACGTCCACCTCTCCCGACACGTCGTTCAGAACCGGCGGGAGGTTGACGAAGAATCCCCACTGTAACATCCCGTCCATGATGTCCACCCCGCGTTCGACGGTTTCGACGAACTCGCTCGCGGAGTAGCCACAGAACTGGTTCGGAAGGGAGAGCGATTCGGCGACGCGTTCCGCACCCGTGCGGTCCTCCTGCGTCGCGGAGTTGTCGTAGGTGAACGTCCGAAAGGTTCCGATTTCGTCCTTCAACGCGGAGGCGAGCGTTCTGCTGTCGAGTCCCCCGGAGAGCCACACCCCCACTCGTCCGTCGATGGTGTCCGCGGCGTTCTTGACGACGCGTCGATACCGACGCACGGCCTCGTCGACGTATCCGTCCGTCGGGTCGATGCCGAAATCCGGTTCCCAGTACCGACGCGTTTCGACGTTGCCGCCCTCGTGGCGGAGATACGTTGCTGGTCGGAGCGAGCGAACGTCGCTCACCAACGTTTTGTGACCGAACACGTAGCCCATGAACAGCATGTCGCTCACCGCCCGTTCGTCCACTCGCGGGTCGTGTAGTTGCGTGACGAGCGACGAGAGTTTGCTGCCGAACAGGAATCCGTTGACGGTCGAGTAGTAACACGGCCGCGTGCCGAGTTTGTCGGTCGCGACGACGGTAGCGGAGCGGTCGGCGGCGACGAGCAGGAACGGGCCGCTGAGTTTCGGAAGCGTGCCGTCGGGGTCCGAAAGCACCCGCTCGAAGAGTTCGTCGTTCGACCATCCCAGTTCCGCGCGGTTCGAGATCACGCCGTGAAGCACGCCGACGCGTCGTCCGTCGTGCCACGTCGTCCATCCGTTCGGGTCGCGGTCGCCGTGGTGAACGAGTCCGATTCGACGGTCGCCAACGGTTCGTTCGACCGTTCCGTACCATTCCTCGTCGTCCATCGTGTCGAGCATCTCACCGAGCGCTCGACTGCTGACAGTACCACCGGTTACGCCGGGCATAGCAGAGAAGTTCACGAGAGCCTATATTGTTATGAGACGCCTTCGACGGACGTAGGACCGACGTACGAACGCGCGTAGGGCGAAAATAACAGGACCGGCTCGCCTTACTGTGAGTCGTCGCCGAAGAACTCGGCACAGAGTTTCCGCTCCGCCGCGCGGAGGTGTTCGTGGAACGTCGAACGCGAGATGCGCATCGACTCGGCGAGTTCCTCCCCCGTCACCGGTCGCGGCCAGTCGAAAAAGCCGCTGACGTAGGCCTTCTGGAGCGAGGTCAACTGCCGCTCCGTGAGGGTGTCGGTGAGGCTCTCGATGAAGTCCTGTTTGGTCTTCGCGGGGCGTTCGTGGTGGCGATAGGCGAGTAGTTCCGTGCCGGCGTACGACTCCTTCAGGCGCTCGATGAGGCTACGAACGTCGGCGTCCTGCGGGAACTCGACGAGGACGCGGGCCTCGTCGGGCGTCGCCGTGATGTCCTGCGTCTTGCCGCCGTAGTCGGACATCGTGGAGACGAGCGTCCCCGGCGGGAGGACGAACTCGAACACCGTTTCGTCGTCCTGTTCCGCGACCACTCGCGCGTCGAGCACGTCGTCCCGTTCCGCGACGATTTCCAGTACGTCCTCGGTGGAGTCACAGCGCATGGAGAAGAACGAGACGACCGACCCGTCGTCCCGGTTGGTCGACTGGAGGTAGGTGATTTCCGCATCGGTGCGCTCCGCGATGTCGACGAAGAAGAGGTCGGAACTCCGAAAGGAGAACTCGGCTTCGACCACGCTGTCGGCGATGAGGATTCGGCGCGTCTCGCGGGCGTTGACGGCGCTCCCGATGGCCCGGGCGAGCGAGCGAAGGACGACCCGTTCCCGCTCGTCGAACGCGTCGGCTTTCGTCGCACAGATGGCCAACACGCCGTACTCCGTGTCGTGATACGACAGCGGGACGGCAGCGACCGCGGAGCAGTCCTCGACGTCGAGGGTATCCGTCCGTAACTCGCCGGTTTCCATCGCCTCGGTGACGATGGGGTGGTCGGGTTGGGGGTCACAATCCCCGGCGACGGTTCGCACATCCACCCCGTCGGTTCGAACGTTGCGCTCGCCGATCCACGCGAAGTTGTAGGGTTCGACCTGCGTCACTTGCGTGCAGACCGCCGTCTCGATGGCCTCACGGGTCGGCGCTTCCACCACCGCGCTCGTGACGTCGCCGAGGAGTCCCTCGATCCGTTCGAGGAGGTGTTCGAGTTCGGTGGCCCGCCGGTGGGCGGCCCGTTCGGCGCGTTTTCGCTCCGAGATGTCCATCTGGAACCCGACGAAGTGGGTGACGGTTCCCGTCTCGTCCCGGATCGGCGCGATGTCAACGCTGTTCCAAAACTCGGACCCGTCCTTGCGATAGTTCACCAGTTCGACCGAAACCGGCACCTCGTCCTCGATGGCGCGGCGCATCGTCGCCACCGCCTCGGGGTCCGATTTCTCCCCCTGTAGGAACCGGCAGTTGTGGCCGCGGACCTCCTCGGCCTCGTATCCTGTCAGTTCCTCGAACGCCTCGTTTACGTACAGGAGCGGTTGGTTGTCCGGTTTCGCGTCGGCGATGGTGATGCCGACCGGAGCTTCGTTGATCGCGCGCTCCTTCAGGTCGAGTTCGGCGACGACGTTCTCCGTTGCGGTGGTATCCGATTCGCGGAACAGGACCGTCACGCCGTCCGAATCGGGGTGAACGGTGGCCTCGTGCCGGGTGCCGATGGTAACGAAAAACGACTCGGTGCGGTCGGTTCGTCGTGCGGTCTCGCAGCGGTCGAGGATGGTTTCACCGACCTTGGTCGGGAGCGCCGTCGGCAACCGCTCGTCGATACCGACGCCGAGGAGTTCGCGGGCCGGGTCGTTCAGGTAGGAAACCCGCCAGTCGGAGTCCAGCGCGAGGAGTGGGATAGAGAGTCGGGAGAGCGCCTGACTCGCCCCCACGCGCGCTTCGTCAGGGATGTCCATACCCACTCTAGGGGCCGACGGAAAATAGTAGTTCAGTTATCGGCGACGGGTCGGGTGCTCGCGACGAGGCGTGAGTACGGGCGATCCGATCGGACGGCTGGTAGTTTTCGATGGAGACTGCACCGTATAGAAGTGAAAACGGCCTCTCGGTTCGCTCGTGCTTCCGATTTTTCTGCCCGAAACTACTTTTCCGGTCGCTCGCCCATCAATCCCTCCGTCAGGATGGTTATCACGGTGTCTTTGAAGGAGGAGTACCCCCATCCGTATTCGTCGTAGGCTTCCTTCTGGGCCACTATCAGTTCGAGTACGGACAGTAACTGGAAAATCACTTCCGGACGCAGATCGTTTATCAATCCGTCGGAATTCGCTTGAATATCCTCGACGATGGGCGAGACGCGCACTATGATATCGCTTTTCACTTCGTCCACGTCCACGTGGTTCATCGACCGGAGGGTGTTTTGTGGTTCCCGATGACTCCGTACCAGCAGGTCCCGTTTCTCGAACTCCGTCGCCCACGTCCGAAAGAGGCGTTCGAGTTTCCGTTCGGGATCCGTAATCCCTTCCACTTCGGATTCGATCGCATCGATCACCTCGTCCTGTTCCCGGAGGAGGACTCTGGTGTACATCTCCGTTTTGCTGTCGAAGAACCGGTAAAACGTGCTCTCGGCGATGCCGACCGGTTCCGTGATGTCCTCGACCGTCGTCTTCTGGAACCCGTACAGCGTGAATAGCTGTTGTGCTGAATCGACGAGCGCGCTCTCTATCTCGTCCCGCTCCTCGTCGCTGAAACCGGGCATACGTGAACGAGCAGTAGTACAAGGTTATGAGCCAAATATTCATCGCTCACGCCCTCATGAGCGAAAAATCTAAATGCTTATGGGCTCATCGAACGGGTATGAGTCCGTCTCGGGGCGTCCGACGAGCACTCGGGGAAGGGTCGAACGGAGTCGGTATCGGGCTTCAATCCGACGGGCGGGAGATTCGACGAGCGAGGCGGCAACGACCGATACGGAGTCCCCGCAACGGGGAGGGCTTCGGATGGGGGTAATCGAGGTTGCGGATCTTCAGTACCGATACGGAGGAAGCGAAACCCCCGCGTTACGGGGGGTGGACTTCGACGTCGAGGAAGGGGAGATATTCGGATTTCTGGGACCCAGCGGTGCCGGGAAAACCACGACGCAGAAGATTCTCATCGGTCTCCTCGACGATTACGAGGGACGAGCGACGGTTCTCGACCGGGAGGTGAAGGAGTGGGGCCCGGATCTGTACCGGCGAATCGGCGTCTCGGCCGAGACGCCGAACCTCTATCACAAACTGACCGGGCGTGAGAACCTCGAACTGTTCGCGTCCTTGTACGGCGGGGCGAAGCGGAATCCCATCGAACTCCTCGACCGGGTCGGAATCGCCGACGCAGTGGACAAACGAGTCGGGGCCTACTCGAAGGGAATGCGGATGCGGTTGAACTTCGTCCGAGCACTCGTTCACGACCCCGAACTCGTGTTTCTCGACGAACCGACCGGCGGCATCGACCCCACCAACGCACGTGCGGTACGAACGGTCATCGAGGAACTCCGCGAGAGCGGAAAAACGGTGTTTCTCACCACCCACGATATGACCGTCGCGGACGAATTGTGCGACCGTGTCGCATTTATCGTCGACGGACGCCTCTCGGTGATCGATACGCCACGGGCGCTGAAACTCGCTCACGGCGAAGAGTCGGTGCGGGTAGAGTATCGAAACGACGGGGTGCTCGACTCGGCCGAGTTCTCCACGACCGACCTCGGCACGAACGAAGCGTTTCAAACCTTGTTGGCACGGAATCGAGTTGAAACCATTCACACCGAGGAGGCGACGCTCGAAGACGTGTTCATCGACGTGACGGGGGAGACGCTCACGTGACGGCTATCCGTGTGGACTCCCGTTTCGACGCGTCGAATTCGGAGCGGGTATCGTGACCGCACTTCGGTCGATGCTCCCATGGGATACGCGGTTGCAGGTCAGATACGGGATATACTCCGTCTACGCCGTTCTCACCGTCCTCTTCGTTCTGGGTGTCCGTTTGACCGACCCGAGTCTGCGAACGGACGTCGCCGTGCTGGTCATCGCTCTCGATCCGACCGCGCTCGGTTTTTACTTCATCGCCGCGTTGGTCCTGTTCGAGAAACGGGAGGGCGTGGTGGAAGCGCTCGTCGTATCGCCGCTCAGCGACCGCGGCTATTTGGCGTCGAAGACGATCACCCTCTCGTTCCTCGCCACGCTCGTTTCGACCCTCGTCGCCGTCCTCGGGCACGGTGCTACGCCCCGCATCGTCATTTTGGTCGTGGGCGTCGCACTGTCGGCATCCCTCTTCGTGTCGATCGGTTTCGTCGCGATCGCTCGGTTCGATTCGATCAACGAATACTTTCTCACCGCCGTCTTCTGGGGCGGAATACTGTTCGTTCCACCGCTGGTCGGGTACGTCGGGTTGGTGGAGAGTCCGCTCCTCTACCTGTTCCCGACGCAGGCGACGCTCTTCGTCATCGAGGCCGGATTCCGTCCGATATCGTCGTTGAACCTTCTCTACAGCTTCGGATATCTGGTAGCTGGAAACGTCGTCGCCTACATCCTGGCCCGCCGTGCGTTTCGGAAACACATCGTTCGCGGCGGTGATCCAGGCAGGCAGTTAGGGCGGAGAGACGTCTCACGGGAGGGGAAAAGGGATGACGAGCGGATGCCCTTTTCACGCTCGCCGTGGACGGCGATGGTTCGAGGCGATATCAGAAACTGGGTTCGAGATCCGATGCTCGCGATCGCGGCCGTCGGTCCGCTCGCGATGGTTCTGGTGCTCAGACTGATCCTTCCGTCCGTGACGTCGATGCTTTCCCCGACGGCCGACCTACGGCCGTACTATCCCGTTATCGCGGGAACGATCGCGGTGTTCGGACCGGCGATATACGGGTTTATCGTCGGGATGTTCGTATTGGAGGACCGGGACGAAGGCGTTCTCGATGCGTACAAAACGAGTCCGTTATCGGCACGCGGGTATTTCGTTTACCGCTGCGTGACGGCGTATTGCTTCAGTTTCGGTACGACGCTGCCCGCCGTCGCACTGATCGGCCTCGTGCCCGCCTCGCCCGCGGTCATCGTGGGAACGACCGCCGTCAGTTCGCTCGGTGCACCGGCCTTCGCGTTCGCCTTGGGAGCAGTGGCGTCGAACACCATCGAGGGAATCGCGATCAGCAAGTTCGGAAACATCGTCTTCATCGGACCCGCGTTCGTCATCGCGCTGGTCCCCGAACCGCTCCAGTTCGTCGTCGGAGTGTTTCCCGCGTATTGGGCGATCAAAACGTTCGTGGTGGGGGTGTCCGGCGATTCGTCATGGGTACTGTACCTCGGCATCGGCGTCGTCGTTAACGCGATCGCCATCGCCCTCTTTGGCTGGTGGTTCGCCGAACGGACGCGGTGAGCGGACCGACCGATTTCGTCGGAACTATCGAACGGTCCCGATTCGACGCTTCTCGCCCCCTTTCACCTTTTTGTCCCTTCCGCCACGACGTTTTTTACTTCGGGAACCGTGCGTCGATGTATGCCCAACACCGTGTCCCTCAGCGACGACGATATCAAGCGAATCGTCTCGATACTGCGGGAGTATCGGATGCAGACGGGGGAAGACGTTTCGGATCTCGTCGAGACGTTCGAAGAACACGAGCGGCGACCGGAACACGAGTATACGACCGACCTCGACGGGGTCGAGGAATAGGACGAAAGAAGACGAAAAACGACCGCGTGCCGTTCAGACGAGCGTCGTAGGGCGCTTCGACAGGTAGTCGAACACAGCGCCGAGGGAAAAGCCGTAGGCGAGGTGGGAAAGCAGAGTCAACACCAGATACACTACGAGGAGAATCCCGGTGTAGCCGTCGTAGAACGCGAGAACGAACCCCGTCCAGAGGACGAACCCGTACGGGAGCCCTCTCGCCGCGTACGTCTCGCCCGGTAGATACGACCCGATGGAGACGAACAGGAGCGGCCACGTCACCATCCCGCCGCCGAGGAAGATGACGTATCCGACCGCCGCCGGGTTCGAGGGGAGGAGTACGCCGGCACCCGTAATCCGTGCCAACACGGAAAAGGAATCGAGGTCGAACGCCCCGAGCGTCGTTCCGACCAGCAACACGGCCGTCATGACGGCGGTGCCGACGAGTCCGCCGACGGCCCCGATGAACCCGTCGGTGACGATTCCGGAGAGACTGTCGAAGTCCGGTTCCGCGACTTCCTCGCCGACCTCCACCTCGACGGGCGGTTGTGTGTCATTATCAACCATGAGTGATGATAGCAGTTGCAACAGCAAAAATCGTTCTTTCCTCGGGTATCCGACAGTTCCGACGCCGAAGGTCGAAGAAAAACGGCCGTTCACTCGACGACGTTCGCGCGCAATTCGGGGAGCAGGTCGGTCACGTCCCCGCGAACGTCGAAGGTCGCGGTCGGACTGAACGGCGTCTCGTCGAAGTTGATGACGGCGGTCATCGCCCCCTCGCGGTCGGCGGTTCGCGGAAGCGACGCCGCGGGTTCGACCGTCAGCGACGACCCGATGGCGAGGAACACGTCCGCTCGCCGCGCGTGGCGTCGGGCACGGTGGAGCGTCCCCTCGTCCAACCGCTCGCCGAACAACACCACGTCGGGTTTGAGGACGCCGTCACAGTCCGCACAACGGGGCGGCAGTTCCCCGGCCTCGATTCGGCGGCGGACGGGCGCGGCGTCGCTTTTCCGCCCGCAGTCGTCACAGACGACTCGGTGGGCGTTGCCGTGCAGTTCGACGATTTCCGGGACGGCCGAATCGCCACGCTGAGCGTTCGAGGCGTCCTCGTGGAGGCCGTCCGTGTTCTGGGTAATGATGGCGTCCAACTGTCCGGCGGCGGCGAGTTCGGCGAGCGCGCGATGGGCGGCGTTCGGCCCGACGTCGTCGCCGAACATCGCCTCGTGCAGTTCGAGACGGTCGCCCCAGAACGCCGCGGGGTCGCTACGGAACCGGCGGTAGTAGAACTCCTCCGGGTCGAAGCGGTTCCAGAGTCCCGAATCGCTCCGGAAATCGGGGATGCCCGATGCGGTACTCATCCCCGCGCCCGTGAAGGCGACGACGGATTCCGCGTCACGAATTCGCTCCGCGAGTCGAGCGATGTCGTTCATGCTCCGAAATCAGTGATGGCGGAGTTGTATAGTTGTGGAAATCGGCCCGCGGGACCCGTCAGTCGGAACCGTTCGAACGGGCCGTGATGGAATCCCGTCCTGATCGGGTCACGTCATTTCGCGTGCCGTCCTCTTTATGGTTCCCCCGGGTTTCTCTGCAAGCATGACCCGAATCGTCGTCGGAACGGACAGCGCCGAGACGAGCGAGAAGATATGCGACTACCTCCGATCACGCATCGACGGGGAGGACGAAGTACACGTCCTAAACTCGCTCCACGGCGGTAACGACGAGGAGATGGTTGCGGACGGCCAGCAAGCACTCTCCGTGTTTCGAGAACGACTCGGCGGGGAGTTCGACGTCGAGACGGTGCAGAACACCGACGCGAGCGACCCCGCCCACGACATCCTCACCGCCGCGGACGAGTTGGACGCGGACGAAATCGCCATCGGGCTGACCCAGAAACGGAGCCCCGCCCAGAAGGTGCTGTTCGGGAGCAACACACAATCGGTCCTCATGCAAACCCGTCACCCCGTCGTCGGCGTGCCGCTTCGGAAATCCAAATAAAACCTCGGCGTCCGTTTTCACCGACTGGGAACGGCCCAGTCGGTTAAGGCACGTCCGTCCTAACGTCGTATTACGAGCCGCATTGCACCGTAAAATTACGACCGACCGTAACCGATATTTGGTAGAGAAACGACCACAATGAATCTCCTCGGAGAAGCCGCCACCGGTGTGGGGTTGGGACTCGCGCTGGTGGCGACCGCGCTCTTGCTCGCTCGCTCGCTCAACATCGAAGACGCAATCGAACCGAAGCGGACGCCGAAAACGGACGGCGGCTACGTCAGCGGCTTTCCGACCGGCTACGGGAAGCCGACCGGCGTCATCCGATGGCTGACGACCGTTGACCACAAGGACATCGGCCTCCTCTATCTCCTGTTCGGGAGCGTCGCGTTCTTCTGGGGCGGCATGGACGCGATGATGATTCGGACGGAGTTGTTCACCCCCAACGTGGACGTCTGGAACGCCACGACCTACAACGGCCTGTTCACCATGCACGGCCTGACGATGCTGTTCTTTTTCGCCACGCCCGTCATCTTCGGGTTCGCGAACTACTTCCTGCCCCTCCTCATCGGGGCCGACGATATGGCGTTCCCCCGCATCAACGCCATCGCGTTTTGGCTCCTTCCAGCGGCGTTCCTGTTGGTCCGGTTCGGCCTCATCTCCGACATTTTCGGCCACGTTATTCAACCGGTTCTCGGAACCGCGGCCGCACAACCCTTCTTCACGCTCGAACCGCCGACCACCGGGTGGACCATGTACACGCCGCTGTCGCGCCAGCAGGGGAACCCGATGATAAACGTGATGCTGCTCGGGTTACACCTCTCCGGGCTCAGCACCACGATGGGGGCGGTCAACATCATCGTGACCACGTTCACGCTGAAGGACGTCGAGTGGGCCGAACTCGACATCTTCTCGTGGACGCTGCTGACGCAGGCGGGGCTCGTGCTGTTCGCCTTCCCGCTCCTCGGAAGCGCCATCCTCATGCTCCTGTTCGACCGCGTGTTCGGGACGACGTTCTTCGCGCTGAACGGTGGCGGGCCGCTCCTCTGGCAGAACCTGTTCTGGTTCTTCGGCCACCCGGAGGTGTACATCCTCGTCCTGCCGCCGATGGGGCTGATAAGCCTCATCATTCCCCGGTTCTCGGGGCGGAAGCTGTTCGGGTTCAAGTTCGTCGTCTATTCGACGCTGGCCATCGGCGTGCTCTCGTTCGGCGTCTGGGCCCACCACATGTTCACCACCGGAATGGACCCGCGCCTCAGGGCGAGCTTCATGGCGGTGTCGCTGGCTATCGCCGTTCCGAGCGCCGTCAAGGTCTTCAACTGGATTTCGACGATGTGGAACGGGAACATTCGCCTGACCGCACCCATGCTCTTCTGCGTGGGATCGATCGCGACGTTCATCATCGGCGGCGTGACGGGCATCTTCCTCGCGTCGATTCCGGTGGACCTCGTGCTCCACGACACCTACTACGTCGTCGGCCATTTCCACCTCATCATCATGGGGCTGATTCCGTTCGCCATATTCGCGGCGGTGTACTTCTGGTACCCAATCTTCACCGGGCGGATGTACAACGAGTTCCTCGCGAAGGTCCACTTCTGGCTCACCTTCATCGGCGTCATGCTGACGTTCAACACGTTCATCGTCCTCGGCATGGTGGGCCTACCGCGCCGCTATGCGAGTTACCCGCCGCAGTTCGCGTTCCTCCAGCAGGTCGCCACCGTGGGCGCGTTCATCATCGCGCTCGGCACGCTCGTCTGGGTGTGGAACATGCTCCAATCCTACCGAAACGGACCCGTCGTCACCGACGCGGACGTGTGGAACTTGAAGGAGCACGGCTTCTTCTCGCGCGAGTGGCAGTGGTTCGAGGAACGGTTGGAGTGATTCTCGGCGCGTTTTTATCGCGCGTTTTTCATCCCGTGAATCGACCGTAAAAGACGCCTAACGAGTAGCCGTATGCGAGGTGGGCGAGCAGGCTGAAGACGATGTAGAGGAAGAAGAACGCCCCCTCCAGATGGAGTCCCGTGGAACCCAAGCCGAGGAACGCGAACCACAGCAGGAGGGCGAACAGGATGCCTCGAACGCCGATGTCGTCCGCGCCGGGGATGACCGCGAACCGGTCCTCTATCGCCGCGAACACCAGGGGCCAGACGACGATGCCGGCGAAGACGAAGACCGCGAACCCGAGGTACGGCTTTCCGGACATTCCGACGAACTTCGCGATCGCGGCCGGGACGCCCAGATTGAAGTCCGTTTCCGCTTCGGAAACGAGAAAGATGAACAGCATGACGGCGGTGCTGACGATACCCGCCTTGAGCGTCTGAATCCCCTCCACGACGGCGGGAGGCAGGCCGGAATCGTCCTCGAATCCCGCGACTTCCTGTGACATACTAGCGGGCATGAGCGGAAGCGATTTATATGTACTCCCTGTTTGCCGACGGAGAAAATCGTTTCGAGGAGAATCCGCCGAACGGACGGGCCACGTGGTTCGCCAAATCACGTGGTTCGCCAAAAGACGTTACCCGATGGGCGGCACACCCTCCGACGTGACAATCGAGAACGAGAGCGACACGTTCGATATCGGCGGCGAACTGACGGTCAACCGACTCGGCTACGGCGCGATGCGCCTCACCGGCGAGGACATCATCGGCCCCCCGGACGACGAGGAGGAAGCGCGACGCGTCCTGCACGAAGTCGTGTCGACCGGCACGAACTTCATCGATACGGCAGACTCCTACGGCCCGGCAGTGAGCGAGCGACTCATCGGTGAAGCGCTCCATCCCTTCCCCTCGGACCTCGTCGTCGCCACGAAGGGCGGTCTCTGGCGCGACAGCCGGGACGGGTCGTGGCCGAAATGCGGCGAACCGGGCTACATCAGGAACGCCATCCTCGGCAGCCTCGACCGACTCAAGGTGGATACCATCGACCTGTACCAGTACCACCGCCCGGACCCGGACGTCCCGTTCGAGGACGCGGTAAACACGTTCGCGGAACTCAAGGACGAGGGCAAGGTCCGAAACGTCGGCCTGAGCAACGTCTCGGTCGAACAGTTGGAGGAGGCCCGCGACATCGTGGACGTCGCCACGGTACAGAACCGGTACAACGTCGGCAACCGCGAACACGAGGACGTGCTCGAAGCCTGCGAGGAGTACGACATCGGCTTCATCCCGTGGTTCCCGCTCGGCGCGGGCGACCTCGGCGACAAGGGGGACGTGGTGGACCAAATCGCCGAAGACCACGACGCCTCCGACCGACAGATAGCCTTGGCGTGGTTGCTTCATCATTCGCCGGTCACGCTGCCGATTCCGGGCACGTCGAGCGTGGATCACCTGCACGACAACGTCGCGGCGTCGCACGTCGACCTCTCCTCCGACGAGATGGAACGTCTCGATTAGGCGAAAATCAGGCCGAGAGCCCGCGAACGTTCTGCTGAAGTCGAATCGTCGCGGTAAGCATGAACGCGCCGATCATCACCACGAAGACGCTTTCGACGCTTCCCACGAGCACCGACTCGACGCCGACGACGACGCCGAGGTCGGCGAGGCCCAGGAGGCCCGAACAGACCAGAACCGGAAGCAAGTGGCGGCGTAACGTGTCGATGGACGTTCCCTGTGCGAGCGATTCGAGTCGGTCGGCGAAGACGATGCCGTAGACGGCGAAGGAGATGCTTCCGAGGCCTTTGACGAACGAGACGACGGAGCCGTGACCGAGGAGCAGGACGACGAGGAGTTCGAACAGGATGGCGCAGACGAACCCGAGTTCGATCCGGCGCAGTCGCGACAGCGGAATCCGCCGTTCGTCAGCTGGCGGGGCCAACGTGCTGTTGTAGTACAGTTCGCGCATCGCGAACGCGAGGAAGACGGTGCAGAACAGAAACGCCGCGTGGGCGAGCGCGAGGAGCCATCGGCCCGCCGAAAGCACGCCCGCCATCCCGAGGACGCCGTACAGAACCCCCGCAACGCCGATGGCGACGAGGTAGAACCAGAACGGTCGTTGGGACTCCATCCGATTCAGTTGCAGGTTACGGAACGCGTAGAAGCCGAAGATTCCGGCCGAGACGGCGAGGAGACCCGAACCGACGAACCGCACGACGCCCCCGCTTGCGTCGGCACCGACCTGTGCGAGTGGGATGACCATCTGCGTGCATCGAAAGGAGCGCAGTTATTTAATATATTCGACCCATCAATTCCGGATAGTGTGTCTCGATGACTCGTTCGAGAGCGACCCGGAGGTCCTCGATCGTTTCGTATCGGTCCGACTTGCGCTTCGCCATCGCGCGCCGGAGGAAGTCGTCGATTTCGGGTGGCACATCGGAATTCACATCGGACGGCGTCGGCGGGACGTCCGACGTCACCTGTTTTACGACGAGGTGCGAGTCACCGACGAACGGCGAACTGCCGGTGAAGAGGGTGTACAAAACAGCACCGAGACCGTACACGTCGGTCGAGTGGTCGATGCCGCCGAACGATTCGGGTTCCAGATGCTCGGGTGCGGCATAGGCCGGCGGCACGAGCGACAGTCGGGCGTCGGCCATCACCTCGGCGAATCCCCAATCGCCGACCTTCGGAACGGGCCACGTCGAACCGAAGGTCCTCGTGAACCGAACCGCGGGAGGACAGAGGCCGCCGTGAATCACACCGAGCGCGTGAGCGTGTGAAACCGTTCTGACGAGGCCGTGTGCGAACCAGAGCGAGGGTTCCAACCCGGCAACCACGTGGTCATCCAGCGTCCCACCACCCGTGAACTCCGTCGCAACCCACGGCGGGGCGCTTCCGCGCGCCCGAACCGTCAGCACGTGGTCGTGGTCGTGGATGGCCTCCCACCGGTCGATGGCGTCGAAGAACGAATCGATAATCGACTGCGTTCGATGGTCGGGACGGAGGGTGAACAGCGTCGTCATGGCGTGCTGTTCGCGGGTGGTCGCGGCCCGCGCGTGGTGTGCGACCACGAGCGGCGAGCGTCCGGCGGGACGAAGCGTCTCGAAATCCTCGTACTCGACCGGGAGCGGTCGTGGCGATTCGATGTCCTCGGAGGACGGCGGACCCGTGCCGGAACGGAAGGCGTCCCCGGATGACGGTTTCGACGTTGACGGACTATCGACATCCGATGCCGGTTCGATACGGATACCACCTGTTTCCGGCCCGCCCCGTCCCGACTGCACGACGTTCGCCCCGACGGGGAACACCGCCGCCGTTTCCGGGTCGGAAACGCTGATGACGACCGGTTGGCCGTCCAGCGTCGCCCCCGAAAGCGCGTTGGAGATGTGTCGAATCGCCTCCGTCGCGTACCGTCGAACGGTTCCGCTCCCCTCGTCTCGAAGCGAAAAAAGCGAACCGAACACCGGTTCCGCGGACCGAGGATACGTTTCGGCCACGCCGGCCACGGTCACGACGGCGTTTTCGCGCACCAACGGGTCGCCGTCTTCGACCAACTCGGGGACGTGTTTCATGGCCGGTTTGGCGTCGGCGGGATTCGATTGTGCGACTTCCGCGAGCGCCCACGTCGCGCCGCGTCGCACCCACTGGTCGTCGTCGGTGATGGCCTGCATGAGGTCCGGAACGGGAACCCGCTCCGGCGCGTTGGCGGCCACCTCCGCGAGCGCCCACGCCGCGCTCGCGCGTCGCTTCGGGTCGTCGGCGTCGAGCGACACGAGGAGGTCCGAAACGTCCCGTACCGAGTAGACGTTCGCACGCTCTCCGTCCTCGTATCGCCGTACATCGCGCTCCTCGGAGTCGAACCGGCCCATAATTCAACCTTCGTACCTATCGAAGAGCCGATATACAATAATCGTTGTGTGTCCCCCGAACCGGGTCGGGAAACGAAAAAACATCAGAACTTCGGAGAACTGTCACGATAATCGAAAGAACCCTTATGCGTCACGGAGTAGATGATAACACGACACATGAAAAAACTCATCAACGAACCGTCGGCGGTCGTGGACGAGATGCTGGACGGGATGGTCGCTGCACATCCCGACGAAGTTCGACGACTGCCGGACTCGAACGTCCTCGTTCGAGCGGACGCGCCGGTCGAAGGAAAGGTAGCCGTCGTGAGCGGCGGCGGGAGCGGGCACGAACCGACACACGCGGGCTATCTCGGGCCGGGAATGCTGGACGGCGCGGCGTCAGGCGAAGTGTTCACCTCGCCGACGGCGGACGAGGTGAGCGAGATGGTACAGGCCTGCGACGGCGGCGAGGGCGTCCTCATGGTCATCAAGAACTACGAGGGCGACGTGATGAACTTCGAGACGGCGGGCGAGATGGCCGAGATGGAATCCGACGTGGACGTCGCGCAGGTCGTCGTCAACGACGACGTGGCGGTCGAAGATTCGCTGTACACCTCCGGACGACGCGGGGTCTGTGGCACGATCTTCGTCCACAAGGTCGCGGGCGCGATGGCCGACGAGGGCGGCGATTTGGACGAGGTACAGCGCGTCGCTCAGAAGGTCATCGACAACGTGGCGACGATGGGAACCGCACTCACGTCGTGCATCACGCCCGAGAAGGGCGAACCGACATTCGACCTCGGCGAGGACGAAATCGAACTCGGCATCGGCATCCACGGCGAACCGGGCGTCGAACGCACCGAGACGATGTCCGCGGACGACATCACCGAGCGACTGGCCGAGAACGTCCTCGACGACTTGGACCTCGATTCGGGAACGGAAGTCGCCACAATCGTCAACGGGATGGGCGGCACGCCGCTGTCGGAACTGTATATCGTGAACCGGAAACTCCAGTCGATACTGGAGGACGAGGGACTGGAGACGTGGGACGCGTGGGTCGGCGACTACATGACCTCGCTCGACATGCAGGGCTGTTCGGTGACGGTATTGGCGTTGGACGACGAGTTGAAAGAGTTGTTGGCGCATCCGGTGGAGACGCCCGCGTTGACGGTGACGTAGTCGAAATCATATTCCGGAACTATTTCGTGGAGTGAACCTTCGTTTCACCATCAGTAACATCGAATAGACTACCGCGTTTTCGAGCTATTTTTGTACCAACAAAACGTTTGAAACATATGGTGACTGTCCTCAGTTACGTTCTGAGCGTCGTAATCGTCCTCGGGTGTATGTTCCTCCTCACCCTTTTATCTGACAAATTATTTACTGACTTGAACGTTTTGCAGTCGACACCGGCGCGAATCGTTACGGACCTCCTCGGAGGTGGTGTCGGATTCGTAATCGGAGTCACGATAGTGACCGTCCTCTCGGTCTGAACTACTCGGTAGGCATCCACAGTGAATTGATGTGTTTTGAGGAACGCTAGCACGATACACAATCCCGTCACAACCCATCCCGATACCATCGGTGGGATCTTGTCCGAATCGGAAACAGTCACCGACGACACGAGCGAAGGTTTACCCTACCCCGCCCCGTGGGGTCGGCATAGAGATGGCAGATACAGCAACGGAGCGGGATGCGGTGCGTTCTGCAATCGAGAACGTCGCGGCACGAATGGCCGACGAGAAGGAATACCTGACGGACCTCGACTCGGCCATCGGCGACGCCGACCACGGCGCGAACATGGACCGGGGCTTTCGGGCGGTCCTCGAAAAGACGGACGGGATGGACGAGGCGGATGCCGCCGACCTCGTGAAGACGGTCGGCGTGACGCTCATCTCGGAGGTCGGCGGGGCCGCCGGACCGCTGTACGGCGGGTCGTTCATGAGCGCCAGCGCGGAACTGTCCGACGGCGTCACCGCCGAATCGACGGTGGCCTTCGCCGAGGCGTTTCTGGAGAAGGTACAGGACAGGGGAGACGCGCCGGTCGGCGCGAAGACGATGGTGGACGCGCTGACGCCCGCCGTCCACACCTACAAGAAGTCCATCGAGGAGGACGACCTCGAACCAGTCGAGGCGCTGACGAAGGCGGTCGACGCGTGCGAGCGCGGCGTCAACTTCACTACCCCGATTCGTGCGAAGAAGGGGCGAGCGTCGTACCTTGGCTGGCGGTCGGTCGGCCATCAGGACCCCGGCGCGACGAGCACGCTGTTCATCGTCGAGGAGATACAGGACACGGCGGTCGAATACCTCGGCGACGGGGACCTCGAAGCGGACGCGGAGTCGCCGACGGTTCCGGACGAGGAACCGACGCCCGAGGACGGCGAACCGGGGGCGTCTGAATGATCGGCATCGTAATCGTCTCCCACAGCGAACGAGCGGCGGAGGGGATTCGCGAAGTGGCGGCGGAGATGGCGGGCGACGTTTCCATCGTGGCGGTCGGCGGCGACCCGGACGGCGGCCTCGGAACGAGCGCCCCCGAGATACAGGGGGCGTTGGATTCGCTCTCCGACGAGGACGGCGTCGTCGTCCTCGTCGATTTGGGGAGCGCGGTGATGAACACGGAACTCGCCATCGAGATGGCCGAAGTGGAGGCGGAAATCGCCGACGCGCCGATCCTCGAAGGGGCCGTCAACGCGGCGGTCACGGCGAACGGTTCGAAGGCCACCGTGGAATCCGTCCTCGAAGCGGCCGAGGAAGCGGGCGAGGTTTCGAAGTTGTAACTCGTCGGAGGGAGGTCGAAGGCGGCCGACGCCGCCGGTTTCGGAAAATACGTTCTAATTTTATTCGGCTTCTTCCACCGACAGCAGACGGACCACTTCCTCGCGCGTTTGGGCGGCGAGGATTCGGTCGGCGCGTTCGGCGGCGTCGTCCGTGTCGATTTCCGGGACGTTCGCCTTCACGTCGGGAACCGTAATCGCACTCATGCTCAGTTCGTCCAAGCCGAGACCGACGAGGAGGTCCGTCAAGGCGGGATCGCCCGCCATCTCGCCGCACATGCCGACCCACGCGTCCCCGTCGTGGCCCGCCTGCACGGTTCGACGAATCGCGCGGAGGACGGCGGGATAGCGCGGGTCGTGGAGGTCCGAAACCCGCTCGTTTTCGCGGGAGGCGGCCATCACGTACTGCGTGAGGTCGTTCGTCCCGATGCTGAGGAACGACACCCGCTCGGCGAGCGCTTCGGCCATGAACACCGACCCGGGCGTCTCTATCATCACGCCGAGTTCGGGAACGGCGTGGTTTATGCCTTCCCCGGCCAACTCCGCCGCGACCGATTCGACGCGGGAGAGCGCCGCGTCCAGTTCCTCGACGCTGGCGACCAGTGGGAACATCACGGCGAGGGAGCCACCCGAGTCCTCGTGGTCGCCGGCGGCCCGGAGCAGGGCGCGCAACTGGGCCTCGAACAGGTCGGAATCGGGGCCGAGCGAGCGCCGGATTCCGCGCTCGCCGAGGAACGGGTTCGCCTCGTCCGGCGTGTCGAGGTACGGAATCGGTTTGTCGCCGCCGATGTCGAGCGTCCTGACGACGACTCGTTCGTCGGGGAATGCCGACAGTGCGGCGGTGTAAGCTTCGTACTGCTCCTCCTCGTCCGGCGGCGCTTCGCGGTCGAGGAACAGAAATTCCGTTCGGAAGAGGCCGATGCCGTCGGCACCCTGTTCGGCCGCCACATCCAGTTCCGCGAGCGTCCCGACGTTGGCCGCGACTTCGATTTCTCGGCCGCCCGCCGTCGAGACGTGATCCTCCACGATGGGCGTCTCCGAGACGGAAACTCGGTTCCGGGCCTCGTCGTCGGGGTCGATGACGACCGTCCCCTGCTCGCCGTCGACCACCAGTTCCCGCCCGTCGCCGACTTGGGCGAGTTCCTCGCCGACGCCGACGACGGCGGGGATGGCGAGCGAGCGGGCGAAAATCGCGGCGTGCGACGTTCGGCCGCCGAAGATGGTGGCGAATCCGGCGATCGCGTCGGCGTCGAGTTGTGCGGTGTCGCTCGGGGTCAACCGTTCCGCGACGAGGACGGACCCGTCGGGAAGGTCGCCGAGGTCCATCCGGTCGCCGTCCGTCACGAGTCGAAGCAACCTGTCGCGCACGTCGCGGAGGTCGTCGGCCCGTTCGGCCATCGGCCCGTCCAAGTTCTCGAAACGGGCGATGGGGTCGGTGAACGCGCGTCGAATCGCGTGCGGTGCCGGGAGGCCGTTCTCGATGGCCGCCTCGATACCGCCGACGATTTCCGGGTCGTCCAGGAACGCGCGGTGTGCGTCGAAAATCTCCGCTTCGTCCTCCCCGAGGCGTTCGCTCGTCCGCTCCCGCTCGCGTTCGAGTTCCTCGTGGGCGGCCTCCTGTGCCGACTCGAACGCCGCGAGTTCCTCGTCGGGGTCGACGGTCGCGGGGTCGGGCGGGTCTTCGAGGTCGGTCGTTCCGCGATACCAGACGACGCGACCGATTCCGGCGCGCGGCGTCACACCCGTTCCCGAGAGTTCCGTCATCACGCTTCTTTCTCCTCGGGAGTGGTGAGAACGTCTTCCAGCGCATCGAGCGCTTCCTCGGCGTCGTCGCCGTCCGCCACGAGGAGAACCTCGTCGCCCTTTCGGGCGTTGAGCGTCGTCACGGACAGCATACTTCCCGCGTTGACCGGGTCGCCGTCCACGAGGGAAACGGTGCAGTCGGCGTCGAACTCGTTCGCTGTATTGACGAATTTCGAGGCTGGTCGGGCGTGCAGTCCGTCCGCTGGGACGATGGTAACGGTTCGTTCCATTCGAGGCATGGCCGACAGTTGGAGTGGAAGCCGCTTCATGCTATCGCCGCCATCGTTTCGGCCATCACCCCCATTCCTGCAATCCCCACTGCGCCCGAGTGTAGCCGAGCGCGAACAACACCGTGCCGACCAACATCAGTGACCCGCCGAGGAGCGGTTCGTTGACCGGAGGTCCCGGCGCGGAGACGGCGACGAGCGCGAGTCCACACGCGAGGACGACCAGTCCCGCGAGGCTCACCGGATCGAGAAACACCAACCGGAGGTAGGCACCGGTCGAACGCTTCGGATCGTCCGAAGTCGTCACGGTGCCCCTCTAACTCCCTCCGGACGGTCGTTCATGCTCTTCGTCGTGGACCGCCGGCTCTTCGGGTTCTATCTCCTCGGCTTCGAGCTTTATCACGTACCGACGTGTCAGGAAGTCGTACAACCCGCCGCCGATGATACCGCCGACGATGGTGGAAACGGTCGGAAGCCACCAGCCGCCGCGCGGACCGGGGAAGGCGATTCGACCCCATCCGGCGAAATACCCCATGATTCGCGGACCGAGGTCCCGGGCAGGGTTCAACGCCGCCATGCTGATGGGTGCCTCGTACTGGACGAGCGCCGCGACGAGCAGTCCGATGAGGAGCGCCGCGATTCCGGGGGTCGCCCGCGTTCCCATCGGGTTCTCGTCGTCCACAAGTGCGAAGATGACGGCGACGAGGATGGCCGTGATGACCATCTCGCTGAAGAACGCTTGCGGGAACGAGACGAGCGACGCGGCCTGCTGAAGCGAGTTGTAGTCCCCCACTTTCACGCCCGCGAAGGCGGGGTTCGGGAAGAACGTCCAGAGCGTCATTCCGGTGATGGAACTACCGGGTTGACCGCGAACCACGTTGTTGGCCTCGCTGAAGCTTTGATAGTACCCCGACCACGTGACGAGCAACGTCCCGGCGGCCAGAAACGCCCCAACGATTTGAGCCACGATGTAGCCCGGAACGTGTTTCCACGGAAAGTCCCGCCAGACGGCGTTCGCGATGGTCACGGCCGGGTTGATGTGCCCTTCCGAGACGCCGCCGACCCAGTATACCGCGAACATCACCGCGAATCCCCACAGGACGGCCACGCCGAACAGGTCGAACCCGCCCGTCAACACCGAGACGGTGACGGCACCGTCACCGAGGAGGACGAGGATGAACGTCCCGACGAGTTCGTTCACGTACTTCGCGCCCCAGTACTCCTCCACCGAGCCGTCGTCGGTAGCGGTTTCCCCGCCATCCGAGACTGGTTCGCCGCCGTCGACCGTCGCTTCGTCCGTCATCTCAGGCACCTCCCTCGCGTGCCCATCCAAGGGAGCGCTCGACGGCGTCCTCCCAGCGGTCGTACTTCGCGTCCGCCTCGGTTTCTGACATCTTCGGTTCGAACTCGCGGTCGACCTGCCAGTTCTTTCGCAGGTCGTCCACGGAGTCCCAGTAGCCGACGGCGAGGCCGGCGGCGTAGGCCGACCCGAGCGCCGTCGTCTCGTCCACGACGGGCCGAACGATGTCGGCACCGAGGATGTCGGCTTGCAGTTGGCAGAGGAAGTTGTTCTTCACCGCGCCGCCGTCGACCTTCAGCGACTCGATGTCGATACCGCTGTCGGCCTCCATCGCTTCGGCCACGTCGCGGGTCTGGTAGGCGATGGATTCGAGCGTCGCCCGGACGATGTGCTCGGGGCGAGTACCCCGTGTCATCCCGACGAGGGTGCCGCGAGCGCGCTGGTTCCAGTGGGGCGCGCCGAGTCCCGTGAACGCCGGAACCATGTACACACCGTCCGTCGAATCGACGCTTCGAGCCATCGTCTCCGTCTCAGCCGCGTCGCCGATGAAGCCGACATCTACGAGCCATTCGATGGCCGCGCCGGTGACGAAGATGGACCCTTCGAGCGCGTACTGTACGGGTTCTCCCGAGCGCTGGAATCCGACCGTCGTGAGGAGGCCGTGTTCGCTCTCGACCGCGTCCTCGCCGGTGTTCAGGAGGAAGAAACTGCCCGTCCCGTAGGTGTTCTTCGCGTCGCCCGCGTCGAAGCAAGTCTGCCCGAACAGCGCCGCCTGCTGGTCGCCGAACGCGCCAGCAACCGGGACTTCGGCACCCAAAAAGCCGTCCGAGTCGGTCGAACCGTACGTCTCGTCGTCGCTCGACGGTCGCACCTCGGGCAGCATTTCGCGCGGGACGTCGAACTCCGCACAGAGGTCGTCGTCCCAGTCCATCTCGTGGATGTCGAACAGCATCGTCCGCGAGGCGTTCGTCACGTCCGTGATGTGTTCGCCGGTCAGGTTGTAAATCAACCACGTGTCGATGGTCCCGAAGAGGATTTCGCCCTCCTCGGCACGTTCGTGGATGTCCTGCGGACGGGCGCGCTGGAGCTTTATCGGGTCGGCGTTGTCGAGCAACCACTCGGCCTTCGTCGCCGAGAAGTACGCGTCGGGTTCCAACCCGGTTTTCGCGCGGATGTCGTCTACCTTCCCCTCGTCTTCCAACTGCTCCACGCGGTCGGTCGTCCGACGGTCCTGCCAGACGATGGCGTCGTGGACCGGACTGCCGCTGTCCTTGTCCCACAGCAGGGTCGTCTCGCGCTGGTTGGTGATGCCGATGGCTTCCAGCCGGTCCGCGGAAACGTCGGCCTCCTCCAACGCGGTGGTGACGACGTGTTGTGTGTTCTCCCAGATTTCGAGGGGGTCGTGCTCGACCCATCCCGGTTCCGGGTATTTCTGTTCGTGTTTTTCGTAGGCGCTTTGGACGACCCGACCGTCGTGGTCGAACAGCATGAACCGCGTTCCGGTCGTTCCTTGGTCGATAGCGCCGACATAGGTTTCTGACATTGACTCCCCCATTGGGTGCGCCGGTTCATTGCCACGTTCGGCCACACCTCGGGAAAGAGACGGGACGAAGAATAATGATGTTTTCCCACGCCGGTTTCGGTACCTCGGACTCGTTGAACCGTCCGTGACCGTTCACTTTACTCTTCGAGACACTGGATTGTGACAACAAACAGACCACCCTTCGCCGAATTTCGACCGAGACACATGTGAATCACATGGGGTTTGGCGTCACAGCGACTTCCGCATATATGTCGCGGTGTCGGGACAGAGGTCGGCAAATTCCGTCGTCTTCCGGATGGCGTCGGGAGCGGTCCGACGGGACGCTTCGACGTACATCCGTTCGGCGAAGAACTCCGCCGCCGTCGTCGTCAGTAGGTGAAGGGTCTCCACCCCGTCGGCGGCCGCTCGTTCCTCCAATCGGGCACAGAGTACGCTTCCGTAGCCTTCGTCACGAGCGCCTCGCTCCACGACGACCGACCGTAGAAGGCCGTCCGTTCCGTGGACTTCGACGCCACCGAGACCGACGGGGTCGGGTCCAACGTGGGCGACGTAGAAACGGTCCAGTTTCGGCCCGACGTCCTCGAACGGTAACCCGTTTTCCTTCAGCAGCGTTCGAATATACGAGCGGTGAGCGTCATCCGCCTGTCGAAGCACGAGTGTCGTCTCGCTCATCGGGAACGAATGCGGGAACGAGCGTAAAGTACGTTCCCCCGGCGGCCATCGCTCGGACGGGTTCGAACCGGCGTTTTAGCTCGCGTGTCGGGGAAGGTGGTAAACTTCGGGAAAGCGGCTAGTCGTGGGCCGGGACACGAAGGGGAATGGGACCTGACGTAGCTATACCGGGAGAAAATACAGCAGGTTGAAAACAAGTCGAGCGTGAAGTGTCGTTCGGGCTATCGGTTTCGGGGTTCCTCGTACGCGTTCAACCACTCGGCGACTATCTCTTGAATCGCGAGGGCGGTCGTGCCGACGTTGAGGATTTGATACCCGTTTCGAGCCTTCTCGTTGACGTCCTCCATTCCGAAGCCGAGGTTACCCACGGGTACGCCTCGTTCGACGCTCCTCGAACGAACGGTTTCCACGGCGTCCTGTACGTCCGGATTATCGAGTTCCCCGGGAGAGCCGACCGCGACCGAAAGGTCGAACGGGCCGACGAAGACGAAGCCGAGGTCCGGAACGTCGAGAATCGAGTCGATGTTCTCGACCGCCTCCAAGGACTCTATCGTCACCCCGATGAGCACCGCTTCGTCCTCGGCGGCCGCGTAGTCGTCCGTCAATCCCCACCGACTCGCTCGTGGAACAGCGAGGCCGCGTTCGCCCGGCCCGCCGTCGTAGCGGAAGTACGCTGCCCGCACGATATCCCGCACCTCGTCAGCCGTATCGACGTGTGAGAGGAACACGTTCCTCACGCCGGTGTCCAGTACCTTCCGGACGAGCGCCGGTTCCGTAACCGGTACCCGAACCAACAGCTCCGTACCAGTCAGCTCGCTCGCGCGGAGCAGCGATTCCACCGCGCTTGCGTCCCACGGACTCGGCCCCGCGTGTTCGAAATCGATCCAAACGAAATCGAGTCCGAGATCGCCGTACAGTTCGACGAGCGTCGGCGAGTACGTGTCTTCGGCCATCCCGAGCGTGACGTCGCCGCGTTCGAGTCGCTTTCGCAAACTTGTCGTGTTTCTTTCTCGTTCCATGAGTCCCCCCAACCGGGTACCGACACGGGTTGTTCGACGGTGCGTTTCGCGCCACCTGTGTTCGATTTCGCACCGCTATCGGTGTCGGGTCGGCGAACGTGGTACGCTAGCGACGGTAGTAGCGCTGCTGGTCCGCGCTGTCGAGTCGAACACGCTCTCGGAGAACACCACCCGTCAACCGGAATATTCCGCGCGCACCACCACGTACCCGCTCGCGTTCCGAACGACGACCGTATCCCCGTCGTTGTTCCAGACGGCACCGTCGGCGTTCCAGTAGCGTTCCGACGGCGAGTCGGACCCGCTCCCCGTGTAGAGCGTGAGCGTCTTCCCGCTCGCCAGCGTCACACCCGACGGCACGCGGTACGTGTGCCCGCCGTCGTCCGAAATCGTCCATCTGGAGAGGTCGAGGGTCACGTCTCCCGTGTTCTTCAGAACGACGTACTCGTCGTTCAAGTTCTGGTGGTCGTTGCCGTCCGCGTCGGCGTGGATTCGAGCGACGGCGAGGCCGTCCGTCCCGCCGTCGGTCGCCACTCGGGTCGTCGATTCGTCCGTGCTTCCTTGTTCACCCCCGCTCGCCCGTCCGTTCGCACACTCCCAGAGGCCGACGCCGTCCTTCTGTGCACGTGATTCGGCGGCGTAAAACCGGTCGCGCTCGGTGAATTCACTGTCGTACACCCGCGCGTAGCCCTGTTTCACCAGTTGGTAGTTGAAGAGCGTGCCGTCCGATTCGCGGACGTAAATCAGCAATCTGCCGTAGTAGCCCCGCGGTCCCTCGTTCGCGTCGAGCGTGATCGTCACTCGCTCGTCCACGAGTTCGGCTCTGGCGAACTCGCTCGCCTTGTGCCCCCAATCGCGGAGACACCGCTCTCCGCTCCGATCGTCGGGGACCTCCTCGAACTCCGTCGGGTCGTTTTCGGTGTGGACCTCCGGCGTATCGACGCCGAGGAGGCGGCCCGTCTCCTTCGTCCCGTTCGCGTAGCGGAACTCCACGGTGTCGCCGTCCACGATTCTGGAGACGGTGACGGTCCAGTGACGAGATTGGGACTGAGAGTCGCCGATCGAGGCGGTTCCGTCGGGTCTGGGCGTCGTGGTATCCTGCACCGACGCACACCCGGCGGTCAGGACGCTCGCGCAGACGACGAGGACGACGGCGATGGAGACCGGCCGCGAGGAGCCCGTGAAAGACACGAGGAAACCGAGACGCTTCCGGCGGTTAAATCTATGCGACTCCTTCGGCGTCTCGGTCGCGTGCCGGTAGATACGGGAGCGGACTGACCGGACAGAACATCGGTGCTTCCGTGAGAAGGTGGCGGAGAACGCGAACGTGACCCGCCCCGACGAGGAACAGGATTCGGTCGTCCGTGGCGTCCATGGTCCGCCAGAGGTGGTGGACCATCCTGATGTTTCGGTCGTACCAGTACGCGAGCGCCAGCGGACTCCCGAACCGCTCGTCCGCCGCGCGAATCCCCCTATCGAACATGAAATCGTGGTTCTCCCGGCGCTCCTCTTTGTCGTTGATCCACGCGAAGTACTCGGGAATCGTGGAGGACGAGAGTCGTTCGTCGCTCTCACGCTGTACGGTGTCGTTGTCGGCGAGTTCGATGTCGGTCTTCCGACTCGAATCGACGTCGCGGTCCTCGAACGGATCGGTGTCGGGTTCCGAGGGATACTCGTCTATCGCGGCGACCCGCTCGTGGCCGAGGTGGTCGGCGAGTCGGAAACCGACTTGGACGATTTCGCTCCGGCATTCGGTGGTCAGTTCGTCCCGTTCCGAGTGTGGCGAGGGAAACGACGCCTCGCGGTCGTAGGCCAATTCGCCCGACCGGAACTCCCAATACAGGTCGTTTATCGCCTCGTTTCGGTCGTACGGTCGTTCGACGGCGACCCTGTCCGGGTTCCATTCCGAAACGCGGGCGACCAAATCGCGCAGTTCGGCCTGTCGGCGGTCGGCGAGCACGTCGTCGGCATCGACGTTCACCTCGTCCAATCCCGGATTGTCCATGTGATAGGTACCGAGCAACATCACCTGCACCTGCTCGGAGGTCGGTTCCGGCCATCCGTTCGGCGTCCGGGCGTCGTTCCTATTCGCCATGGACGGGACGACCGACGCGCCGGGAATAAGTGTTCGTAGAATTGAATTTCTATACGCGAGGTTACAAAAGCACAGTTCTATTCTTCGGGTGTCAGTACTTCCCCACCGTGCCGTTCCACGACGTCCAACTCGCGGTCGAAAACGAACGTCCTCGTCTCGCCGTCGAGGGTCATGGGAACCGCGATACGAAGCGGGTCGGTGGATTCGACGGTCGCGTTGTCCTCCTTCAACCACGGGAGTTCCCACCGCGGCGTCTCGCGGAGGTCGATGCCGTGTTCGTAGTGGAACGCGGCGACCAGCGGGTGCGAGAGGACGGCCAACTGAACGGACCGATTGTACCTGTGACCGCACCGACCGCACTCGTGGAACTCCATTCCGACCAATCCGCTGCCTTCGAGCCAGTCGGGTGCGTCCTCGTCGTCGGAGAGATACAGCGTCGAATCCAACTGCCCGTGGCAGTTCGTACACATGCCGACCTCGGCGGCCTCGTCCAAAGTTCGGAGCCATCGAGCGACGACGGTCGGTGCCGCCGCCGCGTCCATCCCGTCCATGAGTCCCGCGGGAATTTCCGGGTCCGTGAACATCCACTCACAGCCCGTGCAGTCGATGGTGATTCCGTGGTCCCGAAAGACCGCTTCCAACCGCCCCCCGCAGTGGAGGCAGTTCCCATCGACCGGAACGGCGTCGGCGCTGAACTCCGCGGTGTACCCACCGGACAGGACGGCCCCGACGACCCGTTCCCCCGGCGGTGCGACATCGTAGCCGTCATCGGTCTTGCGGACGAACTGTCCCGTCAACTTCCCGAGATGGTAGTTGAACCCGCCGGGGTCGTCCGCACCGACGCGGGTTCGAAGTTCCGAGAAGGACAACGACTCCTCGGCCCGGTTCAGCACCCGCAGGATTTCGAACCGAGTCTCGTCGCCGAGCAGCCCGAACGCCTCGTCGGGGGTGAGGCACGTAACGGTCGGGTCGTCGTCGCGTTCCATACTGCATCGTTACGAGAACGGAAACAAAGTAGTGTGGTTCCGTGGTTCGTGAATCGTTCCGAAGGGTTGAGTCGGAAAACCGACTGTCGAACGGGTACGCAAGTGAACAAGAAGGACGTTTTATATCCCAGCGCCGAAACGAACCGATATGGGCGACACACCGACCGAGCGCTTCCGCGAGAACGCGACTGAAATCGCGTCGATTCTCGTCACGGGGTTCTGGCTTCTCGCTCTCTTTACCGGCCAGAGTTGGTGGCTTCCGGCCATGCTTCTCGGCTACATCGTCGTCATTCCGATAGTCGAGATGCTGTTCGGGGACGACGAGGACGTCGAAGGCTGGTGGGACGCCACGTGGGACGACGATTGGTGGGACTGGTCCAGCGGTAACGAACGTTCGAACGAACCCGCCGAAACCGTCGAACCGAACAATAGGGACGCCCTCGAAACCCTCAAAAACCGCTATGCGCGGGGGGAACTCACCGACGAACAGTTCGAGCGAAAGCTGGAACGACTCATGGAAAACGACACCGTGGAGGACGTCGAGGAACGATTGCGACGCAAGGAGCGGGACGTGGAGCGGAACTGAGCCACGATTGGGGGAGATAGTGGCGATCTCCTTTGGGCGAAGGTTTATACGGAAAAACGGGACAATACGGCTCCATGGACGAATGGGAGTACAAAATCGTGGAGCTGTCGGACGGCGGGCTGTTCGGCGGGAGCGAGGAACCGACCGAGGCAGACCTCAACGAACTCGGGGAAGAGGGCTGGGAACTGGCATCGTCGCTAACCGGGTCCAACAAAACGCTCGGCGGTCGACCGAAGAGCGAGACGAGCGCGTTAGTGTTCAAGCGACCGAGGGAGTAATGCGGTGGCTCACTCCTCGTCCGTCCACGAATCCAGTGTCTGCTGAATCAGCGCTTCACCGACGGCGCGGCCGAGGACGTCGTATCCGGCGCGTTCCGCCCGGTCGTCCGAGGAGGCGATGAGGCGCGAGACGATGAACTCGGGCGTGGACTTGCCGACCGTCTGGAACCGCGGCTGGTAATCGACGAGGAGGTCCAACTCCTCGTTCAGCCCCTCGGCGAAGATGCCGTCCTTGCGCGCCCGTCCGGGGAGCGGGTTCAGGTCGTCCGCGAGGTGGGTCACGAACACGCCGAGCGCGCCCCTATCGACGGTCAGGCTGACGAGTCCGTGGAGGAGGTTCGCGGCGCTTCCCGGCTCGGTAATCGCCTCGAACTCGTCCACCAGCATGAGCGTCCGCCCGTCGTTCGTGAGCGGCGGGACGATACTTCGGAGCGTGGATTCGAGCACGCCCGCGTTGAAACTCGCGTGGCGGCGGTGGAAGACGATGGCGTCCGAAATCGACACCTGTGCGTAGGAGGCGGGAACGGGAAGCCCCATCTGTGCCAGCAGACCGACCTGACACAGCGTTTCGAGCAGGGTCGTCTTCCCGCCGCTGTTCGCGCCGGTCAGGACCGTCACTCGGTCGCCCTTCGGCGGGCCGGCGATTCCGTGGTCGCCGATGCCGTAGGTGATGGGTTGCACGTCTCCCGCGGTGGCGAGAAACAGGTTTCGCGCGCCGTCGACGGCGAAACCGGAGTCCACGAACTCCGGGCGCGTCATGTCGAACGCGTCGGCAAAGCGGGCGAGCGACAGCGAAACCGCGAGGTCGCTCACGGCCGATACGGCGGCGTCGATGGCGTCGCGGGCGGTTTCGATGTCGGTTTCGAGCGCCGAAACGACCGTTTCCTCGCGCTCTTCGACGGCGCGCTTCGTTTCGGCGACGAGTTCGCGGAGCGACCCGCCGACGAAATCGGTGGCGTCGGTGGCCTCACCGACCGTCGCGTCGCGGATTCGCTGCGGTTCGATATCGGTTTCGCGGGCGACGTACTCGACGTAGCTCTCGCGGAACTCGTCCGGCGTCCGCACGTCGCCGGATTGGACGGATTCGAGCACGTCCAAGGCACCGCTTTCGAGGCGTTCGACCGCAGTCAGCGCGGCCCGGAAGCGGTCGAGTTCATCGTCCGCCCCCTCGGCAACCGTTCCGTCGTCGAGTTTTCCGAGGGCACCGGCGGCGACGGCGAGGTCGTCCGCGTCGATGGCGGCCACCGTGGCGAACGCGCCGTCGGTCACGCCGGTCTGCTGGAGGGAAATCGCCGTCTCCACCGCGGTTCGCTCGCTGCCGTCGTACTCCTCGAAAGCATCGAGAACGGTCGTTCGCGTCCCGTCGTTCAGTTCGTCCCACGATTCGACGGCGGCCATGACGGAATCGAGTCGTTCGGTGGCCTCCTCCCGGGAGCGAACCGGGGTCAGAACCCGGATTCGGTCGCCGGCGTCGGGCGTAATGGCGTAATCGCTCGCGAGGTCGAGCAACGATTTGTACACCGAGCGGGCGTCGCGGGTGGCGAGGACCGCCATTCCCTCGCCGCCGTTGGCCTGTCGAAGGATTCGCGTCGCTCGGCCGCGGGACAACCCCGCGGCCGTGAGTGCGCGAACGTCGGTCGATTCGATCGCTCGAATCGCTCGTTCGACGCCCAGTTCGGCTTCGAGCAGTTCGCTCGTCTTCGGCCCGACGCCCCAGTAATCCTCCAGCCTCATACCTGACCGCTGACACGGACGGCTATTAATCATTCCCGTTCGACCGAAACATAGAGGAGGCCCTGGAGAGTTTATGTTCCCATGCCCCTCCATGAAGAATACTCTGAAACGCCGCGTATCCTCCACGTCGGCGATACGAGTGGGGTTTCTCTTCCGGGGATGTCAGCGGAAGCGGCGAGCGTCGAGCGGGCGCTCGACGCCCTCGAAGCGACGGAGTGCATCGTCTGTGAGCACGGACTGCCCGAGTGTGATGCACTCGCCGTACTGAGCGAGGTGCGCGAACGCGATTCGAGCCTTCCGTTCTTCGTCGTGACAGAGGACGATGAAACGATAGCAGAAGCGTTTGCGATGGACGTAACGGACTGTATCGGTCCCGAGGACCGGACGGTTCTGTCGCACAAAATCGAACGTGCCGTAACTGGCTATCGGAATGAACAGGCGCTCTCACGAGCCAAAGCGGTTCTCGAAGGGGTTCCGGACGCTATCGTGACGATCGACACGGAGGGAACGGTTCGGTACGCCAACGACGGGTTCGAGCGGGTACTCGGCTACGACTCGACGGGGATAGCGGGTGAACCGTTGAAGCGCGTGATTCCGGAGCGGTTGGAGTCGCTGTACGAAGCCGCATTGAGACGGTATTCCGAAACGGATGAGCGAAGCCTCGACTGGGAATATTTCGAGACGAGAGCGCGACACAGCGACGGCCACGAGGTTCCGGTGACGCTTTCGCTTCGGAACGCGACCGACGGCGGCGAGGAGTTGATAACGGGGATCATCCGCGACATCTCCGAGCGCAAGACGGTGGAGACGGAACTCGAAGCGTCACGCGAGCGCTATCGAAAGCTGGTGGCAGCGAGTCCGGAAGCCATCCTCGTCGCCGACGCGGAAACGGGGAAGCTGATCGATGCCAACGTCGCGGCCGAGGAACTCCTCGATCGGTCACGAAGCGAAATCCGCGGGATGTATCAGTGGGAGATACATCCGCGGGAGCGACAGACGTACTACCGACAACTCTTCGAGCGGCACGCGAAGGAAGGTGGAATATCACGGAGCACTGACGATCTCTCGGTCGTCCGGTCGGACGGGGAGGAGGTTCCGGTGGAAATCAGCACGAACCGAACGCGACTCGACGGCCGACTGGTTATTCACGGTATCTTCAAGGACGTCTCGGAGCGCAAGGCCCGCGATCGGACGCTCGCGTACCTTCGGTCCGCGACGCGCGAACTCATGACGGCAGAAACGAAGGCCGACATCTGCAAAATCGCGGTGGAGGCCGCCGGCGAGGAGTTGGACCTCCCCCTCTCCGGCATCTACCTCGCGAACGACGAGGAGGACGTACTGCGGCCGGTCGCGGTGACGGAGACGACGGAGCGACTATTGGACGAACTGCCGCGTTTCGAGGCCGGGGAGGGCCTCACGTGGTCGGCGTTCGAATCGGGAGAGGCGACCACGTTCGACGACGCGAAAGACGCGCGAACGACCTATGACCGGCCGGTTTCGGTCGAACAGGAGATGGTAATTCCGCTGGGCGACCATGGCATATTTCTGTTGGGATCGCTCTCGGCGGCCGAACTGGACGAGTACGTCAGGGATTTCGCCGAGATTTTGGCGACGAACGTCCGGTCCGCGCTCGACCGGGCGACACGCGAGGAAACCCTTTCCACCCAGCGGGCCGAGTTGGTGGAACTGAATCGTATCAACGAGGTCATCCGCGAGGTGGACCAAGCGCTGGTACAGGCGACGAGTCGGGAGGAAATCGAAGAGACGGTCGTGAATCGGCTGGCGGCGGCAGGGCCGTACGAATTCGCGTGGGTCAGCGAAAGCGAAGTGAGCGCCGAAACCGTCCGCACGGTGGCGAACGCGGGCGACACCACCTATATGGAGGCGGTGGAAACGGCCGCGGACACGTGTAACTGCCCGGTCGAACAGGCACAGACATCGGGACGGGCGGTGGTCGTCGAGGATGTGAAAATCGATCCCGATTTCGAGGCGTGGGGAGAAGCGACGCTCGACGGCGGTGTACAGTCGATGGCCGCCATCCCGATTCGGTACGACGAAACCTGTTACGGCGTCCTCGCAGTCCACGCGAACAGGGGTGGCGCCTTCGATGACAGGGAACGGGACGTTCTCGTGGAACTCGGGGAGACGATGGGGATGGCGATAGCCGCGATGGAGAGCAGGAAGGCGTTGGCTTCGGACTGCGTGGTCGAGGTGGAGATGGAGATATCGGACGCCGATCATTACTTCGTTCGCGTCCCACAGGAGTTGGGATGTACGTTCACCCTTCACGGGACGACGATGTCGCCGACCGGGGAGATCCACTGTTTCATCACCGCCACCGGCGTGCCGTCGGACGTCGTCCTCGAACGAACCGCGAAAGCGGACGGGATAACCGACACGCGGCTCATCCGCGAATCCGACCACGAGTGCGTCTTCGAAGTGACCTACGAGGGGCCGTCGTTCGTCAAGACGCTCGTGGATAGGGGAGGGGCCATCGGATACGTCGAAGCGAACGAGGAACGTGCGCGTGGCACCGTCGAACTCCCGGCCGACGCGAACATCAGGGGGGCGGTCGAGGCGGTGAAGAGCATCGCGCCGAAGGGACGGGTCGTCGCCCAACGCGAACGCGAGAAGCCGGAACCGACGGCGACGGAGTTCCGCATGCAACTGTCGGAGTCCTTGACCGACCGGCAACGGACGGCGATGGAGACGGCCTATCTCGCCGGGTTCTTCGAATGGCCTCGGGACAGCACGGGCGAGGAGGTGGCGGAGTTGCTTGACGTGTCGGCACCGACGTTCCATCAGCACCTCAGACACGCGGAGGCGAAACTGCTAAAGACGTTTTTTGACCGATAAGACGCCAGTTTTCGGCCGGAGAGGTTTTCATCCCCGCGTCGGATGGTCGGGGCATGCGTCTCATTCAAATCCTCGTCCCGGACGACTGCCGGAACGAGGTTCTCGCCGTGCTCGACGACGAGCACATCGATTACGTTCTCACGCGGGAGGAGGGTAACGGAGATGACGCGGCGGTCGTCCAGTTTCCGGTCCCGACGCAGGCGGTGGACGCCGTCCTCACGGACCTGAGGGATGCGGGGTTGGACGAGGAGGGATACACCGTCGTCGGAAGTCTGGAAACGGCCCGAACGCCGAACATCGACGAACTGGAGGACCGCTTCGTCAAAGGACGCGACGAGGACGACAGCATCGCGACGGAGGAGATTCGAACGAAGGCGCTCGGGATGAACCCGAGTCCGGTGACGTACTACGCCATGACCGTGCTGTCGGCCATCGTCGCCACCGCCGGGTTGTTACTCGATTCGCCCGCGCTCGTCGTCGGGTCGATGGTCATCGCACCGCAGGTGGGGTCGGCGATGACGACGAGCGTCGGACTCGTGTTGAACGACCGCGACATGATACGCGACGGCCTGTGGTCGCAGGTCCTCGGACTCGCCGTCGCCATCGTCAGCGCGACGATTTTCGGGTGGGCGCTCAAATCGGCACAGTTCATCCCGCCAGCCCTCAACGTGGCGACGGTGAACCAGATAAGTCAGCGTACCTCGCCCGGATTCCTCTCGCTCGCGGTGGGTCTCTGCGCCGGAGGGGCGGGAGCGTTGGGCCTCGCAACCGCCCTGCCGGTGTCGCTCGTCGGCGTCATGATCGCCGCGGCGCTCATTCCCGCGGCGGCCGCCGTTGGCGTCGGATTGGCGTGGGGTCCGCCGGTGCTCGCGTTCGGCGCGTTCGTCCTGTTGGTGGTGAACGTCGTCTCCATCAACGCCGCCGGAAGCGGAGTCCTGTGGATTTTGGGCTACCGTCCGACGACGGAGACGAACCTCCGCAAGGCCGCGCCGACGCTCGTCGCCGTCGCCGTCCTCCTCGTTTCGTTCGCGGGTGCGGGGGCGCTGATGGCTCAGCAGGTTCACACGGAGAACACGGCGAACAGGGAGGTACAGACGCTCTTGGAGGGAAAGCAGTACAAGGAACTGGACCTCGTGAAGGTGAACGTCGAGTTCGACGACATGGGTTTGGTGGACAACACACAGCACGTAACGGTCCTCGTGACTCGCCCGTCGGGCAAGCGGTATGCAGGACTGGCGAAGGAGATAGCAAAGCGAATCTCCGTGAAACTGGGCGGCAGAACCGTGGTCGAACTGGAGTTCACGGAACGTCAGCAGTCGGCGGCGAGAACGTGAACCCGTAGTCGGCCGTGATTCGATACGCGGCGGTCCCCCAGATGTAGTCCTCGACGGGCCACCACGTCCGCGCGTTGTTGATGCCGGCCACGAGGAGACCGTCCTCCGGATTTTCGAGGTCCGAGTGGTAACTGACGCTTCCGCTGTCGCCGTCGGTGAACGACGACTGGGACCCCCACTTCAGTTGGCCGTGTTTGCAGACGGTGCCGTAGGCGCACGTCATTCCGTCGATGGCCTGAATCGCGCCGGACGTGTAGCCCGAGACGACGGCGATTTTCTTCAGTTTCGACCCACGGGCTTTGAGATGAGCGAGGCCCCCGCGCGTAAACTGCCCCATGACGGTGGAGGGCGACTCGCCGTCGATGGAGTTCAACGGGACCGCATCGTTCACCGGGTCGATGCGAACGAAATCGTCGAGCGCGTAGCCGCGTCGCACCTCGCCGACCTTTCGCCACCCGTCGCGGCGTTTGACGAAGAACGGTTCGCCGCTGTGTCGTCCCCCGTCGTCGCCGTAGAGGTGGTTCGACGTGGTGAAAAACGGCGTCTCACCGTCGTACATGGCCGGGCAGAGCGTGGCGGACGCGTCCCTGCTACCGCATTCGATGCTTCCCGGAATGTGATTTCCGTCGAACGGACGCCCGTCCGAACCCTCGTTCCGCGTTTCGGCTTCCGACCGAACCCGGTTGACTTCGACGGCGACGTCGCCGACGCGCTCGGGAACGGTTCCCGTCGCTTCGTCGTCGGTCACGTCCACCGAGAGGGCGGCGTTTCGGCCGCCGAACTCCCCCGGAACGACGGCGCTCCCGACGACGCCGGGATGCGAGAGCACGTCGGAGCGTTCGTGTGCGTCGAACGCGGCACGGAGGTCCGCGAACCAGTCCGCCGGCACCGTCGTGGTCAGCGGTTCCGAGTCGGGACCGTGGCCGTACACGAGCGGTACTTCGTCCCCGCCGGCCGCCCGTACGTCGTCGGGGGTGAGCAGGGCGGCCATGGATCCCAACCCTGCACCCGCCAGCGTCGTGATGAACCGTCTCCTCCCCATCGTTTCGAGTCGTCTATCGGACAGAGAACGCGGTAGCCATCGCTGTCCGATGTCGTCGTGTCTCCCCATCGTGTCGTTTCCCCATTCCCGAGCCGGAGTACGACGGACGGGCACTTGAAAGTGAACCGTCACGTTCGACGGGTGTCGGCTGAAATTATCGAGAGTGTTTTAGGCACGCCGAAAAATAGCAAAGTTTACGTGTGTTTAGGCTAGCCTAAAACATGAGCGTGGTAGCAGGCGAGTCGATGTTCACGATGCGACGATGGACTCCTCGGCTGTAGCGCCGCTCTCATAATCGAAGCTCCGGTTCGGGCTCGCACGCCGGGCCGCGAACCAAGTCACGAATCGAGATACGAATCATGAACCAGTGCGACGCGAGTGCGGTAGGCATCATCGCTCGCGTCGTCCCATATCACCGTCCGATACGACGGCTGGAATATGAAACCCAGCCATGAACAATGAAACAAACCCGGAATAGGGGGAGAACGGAAGAGACGGGGGTAAATCGCGGTAGCGGAGCGAGAACCAAAGCTCTTATCGGATATTAGGGGGACCTAAAAGCAAAGACGAGCAGCGAGGCAAACAGTGCTTCGCTGGAGGGAACGATGGAAGAAACCGAGGATGGAACGACACGTATGACGAAGGATACCGAGACGGGGATAGGAGCACGACTGGACGGCTCTCTGGTGATGCTCATCCTCGGCAGTATCGCCATCGTCGTGATTTCGGCGCTCGTGCAGGTCAGTTTCGGGGCGTACTCCACGACGCTCTCGCAGGCGTGGAACGCCGTCTTCAACCCGAAAGTGGTCACGAACCCGGACGTGCTCGGTGCGCTCCTGCTCGGCACGGAAATCCCGTCGAACGTGACGTTGAGCAATACGACGACGGTCATCTGGAGCCTCCGCCTGCCGCGCGTGTTCGTCGGTATCTTCGTCGGCGCGAACCTGGCCGTCTCGGGCGCGATATTTCAGGCCGTCACACGCAACGAACTGGCCAGTCCGTACATTCTCGGCGTCAGCCAAGGGGCCGGGTTGGCCGTCCTCCTCACCCTCGTCGTGTTCAGCGGACTCACCGTCTTCCTGCCGATTTTCGCCGCCGTGGGAGGTATCGCGGCGTTTATCGTCGTCTACATCATCGCGTGGAAGGGCGGAACGAGCCCCGTCCGTCTAGTCCTCGCAGGCGTCATCGTCGGCACCATTTGCTCGTCGTTGCAGCGCGGTCTGTTCTTCTTCGCACAGGACATCGGCGTGGTACAGACAGCCCTCTCGTGGACCACGGGGTCGCTCACCGGAACCGGGTGGGAACAGGTACGAATCATCCTCCTCCCGACGCTGGTGATACTCCCGCTCGCGATGTTGGCGTCCCGGCAGTTGAACGTCCTCCTGCTCGGCGAACGAACCGCCCGGTCGCTCGGAATGTCGGTCGAACGCATCCGGTTTGCGCTCTCGACGTTGGCGATTCTCGCCGCCAGTTCCGCGATTTCGGTCGCCGGAATCGTCGGCTTCGTCGGCCTCATCGTGCCGCACGTCGTCCGGAACATCGTCGGCAGCGACTACCGCAAACTCCTCGTCGGAAGCCTGTTCGCCGGACCCGCGCTGGTGGTCAGCGCGGACGTGGGCGCTCGCCTCGCACTCAACCCGATACAGATTCCGGTGGGAATCGTCACCGGACTGGTCGGCGGGCCGTACTTCCTCTATCTCATGCGGAAGCGCCAAAAGGTAGGTGAACTCTGATGACGCTGGATGGTGTGATCGAAGCCGGCAAGGGGAGGAAAGGATTTGAACGCGAACGAGCGACTGTGGTGCGAGTTTCTGGGGGTAGGGCGCATCAACCGGAGGAATCAGAATGAGTACAGGAATGAACGACGAACTGAACGATGAAACGAGCGACGAAACGGGCAAACAGGCCAGCGAACTGTTCGGCGAGGAGTTGGCGATAGGCTACCCGAACTCGGGAATCATCGTCGAGTGTGACTCCATCGTCCTCCCGAAGGGCGAAATCACCGCGCTCGTCGGCCCGAACGGGAGCGGCAAATCGACGCTGCTCAGGGCGCTCTCGCGGGAACTCGACCCGGAGAACGGTGCCGTCCGACTCGACGGCGAGGACATCCAGGCGTTCGGAACAAAGGAGTTGGCACGAAAGTTGGGCCTCCTCTCGCAGGAAAACGAGTCTCCCGGTGGCTTGACCGTTGAGGAACTCGCGTACTACGGACGCTATCCGCACCGCGGCTTCTTCGAGTCGAAAACGAACGAGGACCACCAAGCCGTCGAAACGGCCCTCGAACGCGCCGGCGTCACTCACCTGCGGGACGAGGCGATGAACAGCCTCAGCGGCGGCCAGCGACAACTCGCGTGGATAGCGATGGTTCTGGCACAGGAAACCGACGTTCTCCTGCTCGACGAACCGACGACGTATCTCGATTTGCGCCACCAGTTGCGCGTCCTCGAAGTCGTCCAAACCCTCGCCCGCGAGGAGGATTTGACCATCGGCATCGTCCTCCACGACATCTCGCAAGCCGCGCGCTACGCCGACAACCTCGTCGCGTTGCGCGACGGCGAACCGTACGACTGGGGACCGCCGGACGAAGTTGTCACCGAGGAACTCCTCGCCGACGTGTTCGGCGTCGAGGCGACGGTCGGACTCGGTCCCGACGGGCCGATAGTGAACCCACAGCAACCGCTCTGAATGCGGTGTGCGTGAGTTCGAGGGAGTTCAGTTCGATTGCAGTCCGAGTCAGGTACTCGTCCGGCAACCGATTGGTTGGAATACATTTTTAACAGCGGAAAGAGTATCGCCAGAAGACAGGACGGCACGAAGTAATGAATACAGTAGAGTATGCGGACCGACTCGCCGAGCACCCCTTCGGACGATTGGCGATACTCGTCGTCGGAATCGCCGTCTTCGGCGCGGCGATGGTGTCCTATCCACCGTTCAGGACCGTGGTCTGGTGGGGGCTCCCGACCATGTTCGTTCTCTTCGGCGTCAAGGAACTGTACCTCCACGGGGACAGCACCCTATCGTTAGTGGCCGGTTCCCTGTTCGTACTCGGCGGCATCAGTCGCGCACTGTACCAACTCGTCCCGATGGACGAATTCGCCGGGACGGTGGCAAACCTCGTTCCGCTCTTCGGAGTGTTCGCCATGATGTACGCACAGCACTACCGCGAAAACGAGTGACTTCCCCCGTGCGTAATTCGATTCTTCAGAGCGACTGCCACGTCCGCGGCGAGTCGTTCAGGCGCTCACAGCCGTCCTCCGTGACGACGACCAAATCCTCGATACGGACGCCGAACTCGCCGGGGAGGTAGATTCCGGGTTCGACGCTGAACACCATGCCGGGTTCGAGTTCCAACTCGTTGCCCTCGACGATGTACGGTCCTTCGTGGACGTCCAAGCCGACGCCGTGGCCCGTCCGGTGGATGAACTCCTCGCCGTAGCCGTAGGACTCGATGACCTCGCGGGCGGCGCGGTCCACCGACTCGGCGGTTGCTCCGGGTTGGACGGCCTCGACGCCCGCCCGCTCGGCTTCGAGAACGGCCTGATGAACCTGCTCGTACCCGTCCGGTGGGTCCCCGGCGAACACGACGGTTCGGGTCTGGTCGCCGGGATAGTCGCCGACGTACGCGCCAAAATCGAGGACCACCGGGTCGCCGTACCCTACCTTCCGGTCGCCGTGGCCGTGGTGGGGTTTCGCGCCGTTCGGGCCGGACCCGACGATGGTTCCGAAGGCGGGTTCGTCGCCGCCCGCGTCGGCCAGTCGGGACTCGATTTCGGCCGCGAGTTCGGTTTCGGTCATGCCGATGGCCTCCTCGCCGAGTTCCCGGACTTCGACGCTGGCGCGGTCCGCGGCTTCTCCGGCCCTCCGCAGAGCCTCGATTTCCGTCCCGTCCTTTCGCATTCGGAGCGGTTCGAGCACCTCGCTCGCCAGTCCGAACGTCGCGTCGGGGAGCGCACGCCGGAGGTCCTGCGTGAACAGCGCCCACATCGTGTCGTCCACGAGGATGCGGCCGCCGCGGAGGTCGAACTCGTCGGCGACGTCGTTCACGAGGGAGAGCGGATCGTCGCCGTCGCTCCACGTTCGAACGTCCGGAACCCACGACTCCTCGGTTATCTGTTCTCCGTACATGTCGGGGACGACGAAGACGGGGTCCCCCTGACTCGGGACGAACAGGAGGAGGTGGCGTTCGGCCGGATGTTCCTCGAATCCGGAGACGTAGAACAGGTTCGTACTCGGAAAGAGGACGAGCGCGTCGGCCTCGGTCGCCTGCAATCGCTGTTGGCTCCTTTGGGTTCGCTCCGCGAAAACGTCGGGCATGATTCGATTGTCGTCGCCGCTGTGGTAAAAGTTCACTCTTCGGTATCCTCGGCGGCGAACGTTCGATGGGTAATCGAGACTGAAAAAGCGGCAGCGAAGGGCGGAGAGCGGGCAAGGTTACGCGTTCGAAAAGCGATTCGTCGGAACGGCGGCCGGTTCAGACCGCGTCCGGTCCGCGTTTACCGGTTCGGACCTGACAGGCGTCGCTGACGGGCAGAACGAAAATCTTCCCGTCGCCGGGTTCGCCCGTCGAGGCGGCCTCTTGAATGGCCTCGACGACGTCTTCGGCCGGGGTGTCGGCGACGACGCACTCGATTTTGACCTTCTGGTGGAGGTCGACCACGTACTCCTCGCCGCGCCACTGGCTCTTCGTCGCCGGTTGACTGCCCCGTCCGGAGACGTTCGTGACGGTCAGACTCGGCGCGCCTGCTTCGACCAACGCCCGCTTGACGTTTTCCAGTCGAGCGGGGCGGATGATGGCGACGACCATTTCGATTCCGGAGTCGGCACTCATTTGTTCTCACCTCCGTCCGCGATGGCAGGGCCGTCCGCGGTCCCCGTCGGGGAACCGCCGCCGGTTTCGTCGAAGGATTCGACGAATTCGGGGTATGCCACGATGCCGTGTTCGGAGCTGTCGAGTCCGGTGTGCTCTTCCTTCTCGTCGACGCGCAGGCCGACGGTCACGTCGGCGAGCTTGAAGATGAGGTAGGACGTGACGAGCGTCCAAACGGTGATGACCAAGATACCGACGGTCTGCATGGTGAACTGTGCGAGCGAGAAGCCCGAGACGGCGAACACGGGAATGAGCCACGTACCGATGGCACCCGCGCTTCCGTGGACGCAGAAGACGCCACACACGTCGTCGACTTTGAGCGTGTCGACGACCCAGCGGTAGACGAGCGGAACCTGCACGCCCGCGATGACGCCGAGGGCGATGCCGCCGAACCACGTGACGTGGGGGACCGCGCCGGTCACGGCGACGAGGCCCGCGAGGAGGCCGTTGGCCGTGAACAGCGGGTCCGGCTTGCCTTCGAGGTACGTCGTCGTCAGCGCGGCGGCGACCGCGCCCGCACCCATTCCGAGGGTCGTGTTGAGCGCGACGCGACCGAGCGTGGCACCCGCGAACTGGAGGGCACCGTTCTCCACGGAGAGAACGCTGGCCTGCGTCCCGACGTTGAAGCCGTACCAGCCGAACGCCAGGATGAACGTTCCGAGCATGACGAGCGTCAGCGAGTGGCCGGGAATCGGCACGCTGTTGCCGTCCTTATCGAAGCGACCGCGACGAGGGCCGACCATGTACGCGCCCACGAGTCCGGCGATGCCGCCGAGCATGTGAACCACGGTCGCCCCTGCGAAGTCCATGTATCCCACGCCCGCGGCGATGCCGAAGGTGGAGCCAACTGCCTGTCCGAGGTAGCCGCCCGCGGAGAGCAGACCGCCGCCCCACGCGAAGCCCTGAACGACGGGGTAGATGACCGCCGTCAGCGCGATGGAGTAAAACAGGTAGGCTTTGAAGTGTAGCCGTTCCGCGACCGCACCGCTGACGATGGTGGCGGCGGTCATGGCGAACACCGCACCGAACAGCCAGCCGACCCACGCGCTCGGGTCGTTGATGTAGACGAACGCCTCCGCCATCGAGAACCCGCCGGACGAGGTGAGACCGGCGGCGACCGCCGCGATTCCCGAACCGACGAGGAAGTAGATGAGGACGCCGAGACACCAGTCCATCATGTTCTTCATCAGGACGTTAGCGACGTTCTTCGCGCGAACCTGTCCGGCCTCCAGCATGGCGAAGCCCGGCTGCATGAAGAAGATGAGGAACGAAACCGTGAGCACCCACACGGTGTTGATGCCCGTCGCGATTGAGGTCAAATCGACCATCAGTCACCACGCTCCTCGACCGGTTTTGAACAACCAATCATAACCGAATCGTTTACCTTTTCACCCGTTTCCGCTGTGTTTGTAATCCAACTCACGCTATAGACTCGTGATTCATAAGAATATAAACCTAAGTGTTTACAAATGACCGATTATCTCGGTACTTATTGACGATCGGTCAGTTCACAATCAGATATATTCTGTTTAAGGTTGTAAAGTGTCCAGAGATGCGTTTTTGCAGACGTGATAACCGGTCGTTCGTCAACAAACGTAGATGGGAAATTCCAGACAGTATTTGGAGGGGGTGCGCCTCGATGCGCACAGTGATCATACTGTGGCGGGTCGATGATTAAACACCTAAAACACAATCCGAGAAGTATGCATCAACCCACAAGAAACGTTTTATAGTGCCAGATTATTTCGTTATCACGTGAATACACCCACAAACGTTCCCAAATACACGCAAAATCTCCAACATTGTTTCACGCGTTCGCGTCAGTTCTCGATGAGGAACACGAACGTTCCGTACAACGGGGTGACAGGGACGTGACTTCGTCGTACCTCCCGCCGACCGAACTGCTGACCGACGAGAAGAATCTGGAGGCGACACACCAACAGCTCACCCTTTTCATCGAGGAGTACGTGGAGCGTTCGGGAACGAGCGGCGTCGTCGTCGGGATGAGCGGCGGGGTGGATTCCACGTTAACGGCGGCGCTCGCGGTCGATGCCCTCGGCCCGGACCGCGTGTTCGGGTTGTTGCTTCCCTGCAACAAGACCGCCGAGGTGGGAAGCCACGACGCCCTGACCGTCGCCGAAGCGCTCGGCATCGACTACGAGGAAGTTCACCTCCAACCGCTCATCCGGTGTTTCGAGCGCCTTCTGGTCGGCGACGAGGGACGCGACGAACGGATTCGTGCGCTCGGCAACACCACCGCGCGACTGCGCATGGCCTGTCTCTACTACACGGCGAACACGCAGTCGAAACTGGTCCTCGGGACCGGAAACCGTTCGGAACGGCTCCTCGGCTACTTCACGAAGTACGGGGACGGCGGGTGTGACCTCATTCCGTTGGCGAACCTCTACAAGACCGAGGTTCGGGCGCTCGCACGCCACATGGGACTGCCGTGCCGAATCGTCGAAAAGCCCTCGACGGCGGGATTGTGGGCCGAACAGACCGACGAGGGGGAGTTAGGTGCGACGTACGACTGCATCGACGCCGTGTTACACTACGTGGTTGACCGTCGCTACCGCGCCGAAACCGTCGCCGAGGAACTCGACATCCCGATAGAGACGGTCTGGGGGGTCCTCAACAAACACCTGGAGACCCATCACAAACGGCGTCTTCCTGCCACGCCCGGCCGGGAATCCGTCGAGTGAGGTGAGGAAACGACGGCGGTCACTCCCGTGGCTGGATGCTCGCCACGCTCGTCTCGCCCGTCGCCGGGTCAACGTGGACGTTGAACGTCCCCTCGTCCGCCGCCGCACGAACGATCCACGTGTTGGCCGCCCGATACGGGGTTTCCGTAACGGACACGTCGTCGTACCCCTCGTCGACGAGTGCGGCTTTGGCGATGTCGATCACCTCCTCCTCGGAGTCGATGGTCCGCAGGCCGGGAGAGCGAACGAGGAGGACGGGCACGACGGAGTGACGGGCAACGCGCTCCGCGACGCTTCCGAGGAGCACCCGACCCACGCCGGTTCGACCGTGAGTCCCCATCACGATGAGGTCGATGTCCCGTTCGTCGGCGTAGCCGAGGATACGGTCGGAGGGGCGTCCGTCCGTCACGTCGCCGACGACGTCGACGCCGTATTCGGCCGCCCGTTCGACGGCTTCGTCGGTGATGTGCTTTCCATCCGCTTCGAGTTCTGCCGCGTCCCCGACCAACTGTTGGCTGACGACGTGGAGGACGTACACCGTCGCGTCGTACTTGTCGGCGATGTCGATCGCGTGGCTCACCGCCCCCCGCGTTTCGCTTCCCCCATCGACCGGAACCAGGATACGTTCGTACATCGATGAACGTAGGACGCGAGTCGGTAAAAGTCGGGGTGATTTCCGGTTCGAATCGGCTGACTCGAACCGGGTCCTCGATTCGAACTCGACCGACCCCGACGGCTATAGCGACGGCGAACGTACGGAGTATCGGGTGGGGACCCAACGAAACGATGGATGGGAACAGAGCGTTGTTACGGAAGCGGGCGCGTCTCGCGTGGTGGGTGGTCGGCCTCGTCCTCGGAGTCGTCGTCCTGTTCGTGTTCTATTCGTTCGAGGGGACGTTCGTCCTCGGACTGTTCATGTACTACGCGACGCGACCGGTATACGACCGATTGGAACGCCGATTGGGCCATCCGGGGTTGACCGCGGTCGCGGCGCTCGTAACGGTCGCGCTCCCCGTCGTGATTCTCGTCTCCTATGCGGTCGCCGTGAGCGCGGTCGAAGTCGCCACGATCGCGGGACAGTCGTTGCAGGGCTACGAGGGCGTTCTGCAACCCTACCTCGACCTGTCGTCGCTGACGGTCCATCCCCGGCGAATCCTCGAACTGGCCCAGCAGAGCCAAGGGGAGTTCATGCGATTCGGCGGCCCGGAACTCCTTCGAACCGCCGCGGACGTGCTAGCGGCGTTCGGTACGGGACTCCTCCAGTTGTTCGTCGCGCTCGCGTTCGCCTTCTACCTGCTTCGGGACGACGACAAACTGGTTCGGTGGTTCGTCAGCGACATCGGTGGCGAACGGAGCACGGCGTACACCTACGTCGCGGCGGTGGACCGAAGTCTCCAGACCGTCTACTTCGGGAACATCCTCAACGCCTTCGTCGTCGGCCTCGCCGCCGCCGTGGTGTACAACCTCGCCAACGTCTTCGCGCCGCCGGGGCTCTCGGTTCCGCTTCCGACCCTCCTCGGGTTGCTGACCGGGGTCGCAAGCCTCGTTCCCATCGTCGGGACCAAACTCGTGTACGTTCCCATCGCTGCGTACCTCGTCGTCCGGTCGTTCGAAATCGGACCGAGAACGCTCTGGTTCCCCGCCGCGTTCGTCGCCCTGTTCATCGTCGTCATCGACATCGTGGCCGAGGTCATCATCCGTCCGTACATCACGGGCCCCGAACTTCACGTCGGTCTGATGCTGTTCGCGTACATCTTCGGTCCGCTCCTGTTCGGGTGGTACGGCCTGTTTTTCGGCCCGCTGTTGCTCGTCCTCCTCGTCCAGTTCAACCGCATCGTGCTCCCGGATTTGATGCAGGGAACTCCGATTCAGACACGGGAGGCCACGGACGCCATCGGAGGGGACGACTCGGAAAACGATGGCGAAGCGGGAGAACGAAACACGGCGGAGCGAGGGGAGGAAGGGGACGAACGAGCGGAGAAAAGCCGAAAGCGGTCGAAAACGAAACCGAAATCGGGAACGCAGACCGATGGGGAGTCGGAATCGTTCGAAGAGGGAACCAGCGACGGAGAATCGGACCGCGACGACGAGAACGACACGCCTCCACCCTGAGCGATCGAGCGTTAGAATCGGCGTTTGTATCAAATAACAATAGTAAATAATATACTATTGAGTTTCATCTATCAATAAAGAATGTCATTCGTGCGGAACCGGTATCGGGACGGTTGCGCTCGGGATTTCGAGGGGACGTTACGGGAACTGAAGCGACACGGATGCGTCCTGTTGATAACCGGCGCGGTGGCCGGAGACGTCACGTTGCAGGCGACACGGCGTCTCGCTGGCGACCCGCGGTGTGACCGAAAACGCGTCCTCGTCGCGACGCGACGGTCGGACGTGGATATCGCCGATGGCCTCCCACCGGGCGTGGAACGGAACGGTCCCGACGTTCGCGTCATTCGACCCCCCGATGTCGAGTTGAACGACTCGCCGACTGACGTCGGGCAGACCGAACTGCAATACATCCGGGCGGAACTCCTCAAAGCGGTCGGGTATTTCGACGACATCGCATCGGGACTGTCCCCCGCGGAACTCAGGGTCAGCATCGACTCGCTCGAAGGACTCCTCGAAACGAACGGCTACGGGACCGTGACGCGGTTTCTCCGGACGGTGATGGCACTCGTCCGAGGCGTCAGCGGAATCGGACACGTTCACCTGCCCGTCCCCGACGACTCGCGGACGGTCGCTCGGTTGTCGCCGCTGTTCGACGCGCGAATCGAACTCCGGCGTCGGGATCGGTTGGTCGCAGAACAGCGCTGGCACGTACCGATGGACGACAGGAGTACGGGGTGGGTCAAACTGTGATTTCGGGAATGGATTCAGTACTGTTCTTTCTCTAGGTCCTCCAGATGGCGTTGGATTCGTGGAAATTTCGAAACCTCCACGAACGCGTACTCCGCGCCGCCGAAGAACGAATCCGGAACTTCCGAGTCGGAGAGGTGCAGTTCGGGGTCGGAATCGACGTGGTTTACCTTCTGAAAGGGGATGACGCGGGCGAGTCCTGGGTCAGCGTTAAGACAGACGACTGCGTTTTCTTGGACGAGTACCGCATCGTACTCCTGTGCCTCGTATTCGTCTACCGCGAAGACCGTCGGCATGGGTGGAATAACGCGGAGAACGCTATTAAAATGAACCCGACCGAACTCGACCGACGACTGCGCGAGCGATTCGACGCACCCGAGGGTGCCCGCAGAGTCGTCGTTCGAGAGGCCCGCGACCTGTCGGACTCGGGGCAGTACCGAAAGCATTCGGGGATGGACCTCACCGCCGGGGCTATCGTCAGTCATCTGGAGGACGCACCGGACGACATGTCGCTTCCCGAGCGATGGAACTGGTGGGTCGGGTCGCTCGAAATCGCCTACGGTGGTTACACCGAATTTCTCATCATGCGATGGCAGGGACAGGAGTAACGACTCACGGCGGCAGTTGGCCCGTCACCATCAGATACGCGAGTCCGAACTGGAGCGCGTTGAACGCGCCGTGAATCAGCGACGGGACGACGAGGTTGCCGGTGTACTCGTAGGCCGCCCCGAGGACGGGCGAGAGAATGAACAGGATGGCGAGGTAGACGAACTTCCCCGCACCCTGCAACGAGAAGAAGTGAACGAACGCGAAGATGAGACTCGCCAGCGCGATGGCGGGCCACCGTCCGAACGACTCGCGGAGGCGTTCCTGCACGACACCGCGATACAGCAGTTCCTCGCCGGGGCCGATGAGGAGGAACGAGAGCGGAATCAGCAGGAGAAACACCCGCGGGTCCTGTTCGCCGATGTTGGCGAGTTCGTTCTGTGCCGACTGAATTCCGAACGTCGTGAGGACGATAGACACCACGATGAGGCCGCCGTAGAAGACGACGAACCCCCCGACGGTCCATCCGAGGTCCGAAAGCGTCGGGAACCGAACCCCAATGTACGAACGCCCGCGTCCGGTGTAGCGGAGGTACGCCAGCGCAAACACGCCGAATGAGACCCCTTGGCCCATGACGATGGAGACGGCGACCAACAGCGTCGGACTGGAGAGCAAGTCGATTCCGCCGGCCGAAAACACCAGTGCCGTGAGGAGGACGACGATGACCGCGAAGGCGTACCCGCCGAACCCCAACCCGGCGGCGACGAACACCGCGCGGGAACGCGCGTTCCACAAGGTCGTCATTCGTTTGCCTCTCGAAAATCCACGCCCGTTGCTCCCGTGATGACATGTCCCATCCCAATCTCCTCCGTTTCGGGGTTCGACGCGGAGGGTACTGACTATTGTGTAGAAATACTGTCTCGTTTGGCGTGGCAAGAAAGGCACGACGGCGACGTGATGGACTGGCAACCGAAAAACGAATTTCGTCGATCGAAAAAGAAACGAAGGCGGCCGGTGGTTGAAGCGAATCGAACCCTGTATTTTCGCCGATGGAAGCGATTGTAATCGGTAGGCACTGCCTACACGGGAGATTTCAAACCGGGGAGCGAGTGCGAATTCTACACGTGTTCGTCGAGGAAGGCGGCGATACGCTCGAACTCCTCGATGAGGTTTTCGCGCGAGGTGGTGTGATGACCCTCGTCCTCGAAGATGCAGGTTTCGACGGGAACGCCGCGCTCGCGGACCTTCTCGGCGATCTGTTCCGCTTCGCCGACCGGGACGCGGGGGTCGTTCGCGCCGTGCTGGATGAACAGCGGGCAGGAAATCCGGTCCGCCTCGTGAATCGGGCTGATTCGTTCGAGCAGGTCGGTATCGTCGAGGGACCCGTACTCCTGCTCGCGGTGGCTTCGTCGCCACTCGCCCGTGTTTTCGAGGAACGTCTCGAAGTCGGCGATGCCGACGAAATCCACGGCGGCGGCCCACAGGTCGGGGTACTCCGTAATCGCCGCGAGGACCATGAAGCCGCCGTAGGAACGGCCGTAGGCGACGATTCGGTCGGCGTCCACGGCGTCCCGCCCGTGAAGCCATTGGACCGCCGCCTCGATGTCGGCCACCGAATCCATCCGTTTGTCCGTGTCGTCCAATCGGGTGTAGGCCGTGCCGTACCCGCTCGACCCGCGGACGTTGGGTTCGAAAATCGCGTAGCCCTCCTGGAGAAAGTACTGCTTCATCGGGTAGAACCACGGTTGGCGCTGGTACTGCGGCCCGCCGTGGATGTCCACGATGACGGGCGTCTCGCCCGGTTTCGCGTTCGGCGGGAGCGTCCAGTAGGCCGGAATCTCCCGCCCGTCGAACGACTCGTATCGCACGATTTCGGGGTCGAGAAACGTCTCCCGAGGAATACCGAGCGTGCCGAAGTCCGTCCACCGCTCGGCGGTTCCGGTTTTCGGGTCGAAGACGAGAACGTTCTGCGGGTCGTCGCTGCGACTCATCGAGAGCGCACACTCGCCGTCGGGGCCGAAGCCTACACCGAAGACCACACCTGTCGGGAGGTTCGGTTCAGCAAACGGTTCGATGCTGTCGCCGTCCTCGGTCAATCGCCCCGCGTGAACCTCGGAGTAGCCATCGACGTTTCGAACCCACACCGCGCGGCCCGTTCTGCCGTGGAGCGAGAAGTGGGAGACGTTCCAGTTCCCCGCCTCCTCGACGACCGTGTGCGTGCCGTCGTGGAGGCCGAGTCGGCAGACGTAGGTCGTGTCCGCGCCGTGGTTCGTCACACAGTAGAGTTCGCCGTTCGGTCCGAACGTCACGTCGTGATATCGGACGTCCGCGTCGTCCGTGATTTTCCGGTGGTCGCCCGTCTCGGGGTCGAGGAGGAACAGGTTCTGGTCGAAACTGGCGTTCGCCCGCGAGAAGACGATTCCCGGTTTGCCCCACGCTTCGATGCTCAGGAACCCTCCCGGTCCCTCATGGACGAGCGTCGCGTCCGTCCCGTCCCGATCCTGCACGTACACGTCGAACGTCCCGCCGTCGCGGCGGTTGGCGACGAACACGGTTTCGTCGCCGTCGGGCCGCCACGCACCCCATCCGTGGATGGCTTCGGGGGTCGCCGTGAGTGCCGTTTCGATTCCCGTATCGAGGTCGTAGCGGTACAGTTGGTCGTGTTCGTCGCTGCCCGTGTCCATGCCGAAGACGACCTCCGAGCGGGTCGGGGAGGCGGAGACGAACGAGACGCGTTCGTCGTGGGCAGTCAGACGGGACGGAAACGATCCCGGTTCGTCGAGCGACCAAACCTGCGGCGTCCCCGTCGTGTCAGCGAGGTAGACGAGCGTTCCGTCGACGGTCATGGTCGGCGAACTGGCCGAATCGATACCGAGATAACGCGTGAGTGGATGGCGAGCGTCCGACATACCACAGTCTGTGAAGGGTGACGGCAAAAGAATTCGGCTCGGGTGCCTCCGTGACCGGTTTTTCGGAAAGACCTATCCTGATGCGTGACTTTCATGTATGGCAAGGGTTCGGGTGAGGTCGTCCAGCCTGCGCCAGCAACCACCTCCGACAGATGTCCTCTGACCTCCTCCTCGTGTCGGCGTCGATAATCGCGCTCGGAGCCGTGTCGAAGCTTCTCGCCGACAAGTACGGGATTCCGAACGTGGTGTTCCTGTTGGGTTTCGGCATCCTGTTCGGCCCGGAGGGGGTCGGTCTCATCGACCCCGCGCTGTTCGACGACTCGCTTTCGGCCCTCGTCGGACTGGCGGTCGCGATCATCATCTTCGAGGGGGCGTTCACGCTCTCCGCGTCGGAGATGCGTGAGACGCCGAAATCGACGCTTCGGCTCGTGACGGTCGGTGCGGGCCTGACGTTCCTCGCCCTCGGGGGACTCGTTCACTTCTTCCTCTCGATTCAGTGGAACCTCTCGTTTCTCATCGCGGCGCTCCTGGTGGCGACGGGACCGACGGTCGTCACGCCGATACTGGACCAAATAGAGGTGCGAGAGGGCGTAAAGAACCTCTTGGAGGCGGAGGGCGTCATCAACGACGTGACCGCCTCCGTGCTTGGAACGGTCATCTTCAGCGTCGCGGTGTTGCGAATCGACCCCTTCGGGGGGGACGTCAGGATCGATGTCGTCCTCGACTTCGTGGAGCGAATCGGAACCGGCGTCCTCATCGGAATACTGACGGCGCTGGTGGCGGGGTACGTACTCCGATACCTGAGCCGCTCGCCGCAGAACTCCCGGATCACGGTGATCGGTACGGCGCTGATTTCGTTCGCCATCGCGGACGCGTTCGCCGCCGAGGCGGGTGTCGTGACCGTGGCGGTCGCCGGACTCATTTTGGGGAGTATCGATATCCCCTTCGACGATGAAATCGCGGGGTTCAGCGGCGACATTACGTCGATAGTGCTGAGCGTGGTGTACATCATCCTCGCCTCCTTGCTGGACTTACATCACCTCCTCACGCTGGGGTTGGGCGGCCTCGCCATCGTCATCCTGACGATGCTCGTCGTTCGCCCGCTCTCGGTCTTCCTCTCGACGACGGGGACGCAGTTCACGCGAAACGAACGCATGTTCGTCGCCGCCGTCGGCCCGCGCGGAATCATCCCGGCCTCCACCGCGACGCTGTTTTCCCTCCAACTCGCCAACGCGGGAGTCCCGAACGCGACGAGCGTCGTCCACGTGGTGTTCCTCGTCATCCTCGTGACCGTCATCGTGGAGGCTGGCGGGGCACCGTTGGCGGCGAAAGCACTCGATATCATACCCATGACCGTACTCATCATCGGCGGCAGTCGGACCGGACAGCTGTTGGCTGACAGACTCGAAGAGCGCGGCGAAAATCCCGTCATCATCGAACGCGACGATGGGGCAATCACCGAACTCCGGCGGGCAGGGTATTCGGTCGTGGGGGGCAACGGAACGAACGCCGCCGTCCTCGAAGAGGCGGGGGCGGAGCGGGCGAAGATGGTCGTCGCGGCGACGAGCGACGACGACCAGAACATCCTCGCCTGCCAGACGGCGCGGACGAACTTCGGGATTCAGCGGCTCATCGCACAGGTGAACAAACCCGAGAACGCGGAGGCGTTCGAGGACCTCGGCGTGCAAGCGGTGACGCCGGTGACTGCCACGGTGGACACGATGGACGATCTGATACTCCGACCGAACTTCTCCGACTGGCTGTCGGCGGTCGGGGACGAGAACGATATCGCCGAAGTAGTGGTCGAATCGACGTCGGCCGCCGGACGGCAGATACGGGACGTCGAACTGCACGATGACGCCGTCATCGCGCTCATCCGACAGGACGGCGAGTTCGTCATCCCGAAACCGACGCTCGTCCTTCAGCAGGGGGATTTGGTGACGCTCATCGGGAAACGGAAAGCGGTCGAACGGAGCGTTTCGATGTTGGAGTAGCCGGATTCGACGTCGGTTCACCGCACCCCGTATTTATACCGTCGCCACGCATTGCTGGCACCAACGACACGAACGATGGACGAATCAGCCCACCCACCTCCGGTCGAGCACCTCGCGGAACTGGTCGATGCCGGGGCATACGACGACGCAATCGCGTGTCTGGAGCGGTTCGAGACGGCACCGACGGAGGAGCGAAAAGCCGCCCTCGGGACCCTCCGGCGCTTCGAAGCGGACGAGTCGGCCGTGGGACCGCTTCTGCCGACCCTGTCGCCGTTTTTCACCGACGAGGAGCGTTCGGTCCGATTGAAGACGGCGAAGCTGTTCGTCGCCGTTTCCGAACGCGACCCAGACGCCGTGGTTTCGATACTTCCCGTGCTGACCGACCGTCTCGCCGACCCGGACGAGTTCTACTACGTTCGCGCTCGGGCGGCCGAAGCATTGGGGAACGTCGCGCTCGAACACGCGGACGAAGTCGCCTCACCCGCCGTCGTCGCCGAGTTACAGATAGGGCTGTCGTTCGACGAACCGGAAGTGAAGGAGAAGTTGGCGAAGGCGCTCGCGGACATCGCGCTGAGCGACCCGGATCGCCTCGACCACCGCGTGCCGAACCTCGCGGAGCATCTCGGCGACGACGACGAACTCGTCCGCTACTATCTCTGTACGGCGCTCGCGGCCGTCGGGTGTGCGGCACCGGAGGCGCTCGCCGAGGAAGCCGACGCACTCGCGGCACGGTTGGGCGACGAAAACGACTACGTCCGGGGACGGGCCGCCGAGGCGGTCGGTCTCCTCGCCCGCGCCGATGGCGGCGATTCGCTGTCGCCGGAAACGACATCGCGGTTGCGCGAGGGGTGCGATAACGAGACGGCGTTCGTCCGCGGCAGGGCGCGGTTTGCGCTCGATGCGATGGACGGACGCGAACGACCATCCGAGGGGAGTATCGAGGTGGGAGCGCTCGACGGACTCCGTGCGACGACGGACGAGGCGGTCGAAGAGATAACGTCGCCGGACGGGGACGGCGTGTGCCCGAGTTGCGGCCTTTCGCTTCCGGATTTCGGGCCGCCGATGTGTCCTCGCTGCGGGTCGCCGTATTAAATACGCAGTCGTTTAGGCAGACCTAAAAATTCGAAACCGTTTTATGACTTTAGGCGAGCCTAAAAGGTATGTCGAGAGAGTTCACGACAGATTCGGGACGGACGCGGAGAGAGTACGTGAAATACGGCGGCGTGATACTCGGCGGGAGTCTGCTCGCCGGTTGTGCGGGAGATTCGGAATCGAAAACGGCATCGACGACGGATGACACGACGGACACGACGAGTTCGTCCGACGGGACCACGAAGACCGAGGACGAATCCTACTCGGTTTCGATGGCACCGGCCGGGAAAGTCACGTTCGAATCGGTCCCCGGTAAGTGGGTCGCGTACGGCGGCGGCTACGCCGACATGGGCGTCGCACTCGGCAAAGCCGACGGAATGACGGGAATCGGCGGCGCGGCCCGATACTACACGGAGTTCTACGACGAGTTGCCCGGCGTGAGCGTGGACCGAAAAAAGCTCGAAAACAACGATATCGGCGAGGCCGGGATGGGAAAAGAGCTGTTCTACGAACTCGACAGCGACGTCCACGTCATGGACCCGAAGATGCTCGTTAACTGGTTCGACTGGAGCGAGAAGGACGTCGAGGAGATAACGAAGAACGTCGGCCCGTTCGTGGGGAACCTCATCTTCCGCCGCGAGGACGAGTGGCACGACTACCGGTACTACACCCTCTACGAGGCGTTCGAGAAGATAGCACAGCTTTTCCAGGAGCGGGAACGGTACGAGGCGTTCGAAACGCTGCACGACGAGTTCATCGCCGAGATACAAACCGAACTTCCCCCGGCCGACGAGCGCCCGAACGTGTTGCTCGTGTACGAGGGGAGTAACGAACCGGAGAAGTTCTCGCCGTACCGACTCAATGACAAGGGGACCAGCAAGAAGCAGTGGCGCGACCTCGGCGTCAGCGACGCGCTCGCGAGCAGCGGCATCGACGGCATCAGCACCACCGACCGCGGGCGAATCGATTACGAGACGATGCTCGAAATCGACCCCGACGTGATCATGCTGCGCGCACACGAGCGCCAGTCCGCGACGGAGTTCCGAAACACCGTCCTCGAGTTCATGCGAGACCACCCGGTCGCGAGCGAACTGACGGCCGTTCAGAACGGGCGCGTGTACCGCGGCGGCTACCTCTACCAGGGACCGATTCACAACCTCTTCCTGACCGAACGCGCGGCGAAACAGCTGTATCCCGACACGTTCGGCGACGTAACTGGCGACGACGAACTGTTCGACCGCCAGCGCGTCGCGGACATCGTCAACGGAGAGCTCTGATGGCAGGCGACGAGGACACGCCCCGAAGCGACACGCTACCGCGTCGCGAGTACATCAGATACGGCGGTGTCATCGTCGGTGGGGGCCTGCTGGCCGGGTGTGCAAGCGATTCCGGAACGGACGCCAGCGGTACGGAGACGACGACCGGAAGCGGGAGCGAAACGGACGACGGAACGGGGACCACGAGCGACGACGAAACGACGACCGAATCCGACGGGTCCTACACGGTGTCGATGGAACCCGTCGGCGACGTGGAGTTCGAATCGGTTCCCGAACGATGGTCGAACCCCGGCGGCCCCGCGTACCTCGATATGGCCATCGCGCTCGGGAAGCAGGACGGCCTCGCCGCCACCGGATTCGGACTGTTTCCGACCGTGGCGTTCGAGGCGACCGGCGTCCCCATCGACGTGGACCCGGACGAGGTACCCGTCATCTGGCAGGACGGCGGCTTCGACAAGGAAGTGTTCTACGAGGCCGACTCGGACGTCCACTTGGCCGACCCCAACTATCTCAAGGCGTACGGCATGTCGCAGGGGGACATCGACGAGGTGGCAGAAAACGTCGGCCCGTTCTTCGGCGCGTACAGCGCACGGGAGTACGACTGGAACGGCGACTACATGGTCTCGCTGTACGACCTCTTCGACAAGGTTGCGGCCGTGTTCCGCGAGGAGGAACGCGGCGAGAGGTTCCGGCAACTACACGCAGAGATGATGGAGCGTATCGAGAAACGACTGCCGTCGAAGGCCGACCGGCCGACCGTCGGCGTCCTCTTCGTCGGGTCGAACCCCGAGAAAGGGTCGTTTCAGCTCCTTCAACTCCGCGAACACGGGTTCCGGCAGATGCACTACCGCGATGCGGGATTCGACGACGCGTGGGGCGAGATGGACATCGAGGCCGGAGACTATCCCACCGTCGGATACGAGACGCTGTTGGAAGTGGACCCCGACGCGCTCATCTACGACGCGCACATCCCGTCGAAATTGGAATCGACGGAACTCCGCGGGACCGACGAGTGGCGTCAAGCGTACCTCGAATCCATGCGGGAAAACGGCGTCGGGAGTCAGCTAACGGCGGTGGAAAACGACGCCGTCTATCCCGGCGGCCCGCCGCAGGCGGGACCCCTGCTCAACCTGTTCAACACCGAACGGACCGTCAAGCAGGTGTATCCCGACGAGTTCGGCGCGAGCGAGAAACTGTTCGACCGCCAGCGGGTGGCGGACATCGTCGAGGGGGAGTTCTAACATGACGAACGACGACACGATCCCGACCGACGCATCGACGCGGCGGGATTCTCACGAGCGTCAGCGAGTGATAAGTCGTCGGGGAAGTGAGCGAAGCGAACGGACCCGACGGGATTCCCGCGAACGAAGCGAGGGGGAAGCCGTCGAGGAAGAGAGGCTGTTGACCTCTCTTCCTCGACGAGAGTACATCAAGGGCACCGGCACGCTGGTCGGTGCCGGGATGCTCGCGGGATGTTCGGGGAACGAGACGGACGGTGCATCGACGACGGAAACGACGGATGACGCGGCTACGGACACGACTACGAGCGCGACGACGACCGAATCGGACGGGGGAGAGTCCGGACCGTACTCGGTGACGATGTCGCCGATGGGCACCGTCGAGTTCGAGAGCGTCCCGGCGAACGTGATGGTGTACAGTCTACTGTACGCCGACATGGCGGTCGCCTACGGGCACGGCGACGCGGTGAACTCGCTGGGATTCGACTCGGATGCGGGCGGAAACACGCTGGACGCGTACTACGAGCGACTGGACGGCGTCTCCTTCGATCGGGAGGGACTGACCCAACTGAACACCGGTTCCGGCGGCGTCAACATCGACAAGGAACTGTTCTACGAGTTGGATTCGGACCTCCACATGGTCGACCCCGCGCTCGTGCTGTCGTTCGACGGGTGGAAGAAATCCGATATCGACGAAATCGAGGAGAAGATAGCGCCGTGGTTCGGCAACACGTACAGCCGTCAGCACAGCCAACCGCCGAAGGCGTATCGGGATAACTACGAGTACTACACGCTCTGGGAGATCGCGGAGAAGGTGGCCGCCGTGTTCCGGGAGCGGGAGCGCTACGAGGCGCTCGCGTCGGTTCACGACGACCTCCTCGAACGGATAGAGTCGAACCTGCCGCCGGAGGGTGAACGACCGACCGTCGGGTCCGTCATCTTCATGCAGGGGACGTTTTACCCCTCGAAGATCAACACGGAAGGGTTCGCCAACGCCCACGTTCGACCCCTCGGAGCGATCGACGCGTTCGCCGAGGGGGAGGTAACGTATCAGACGACATACGACTTCGAGACGATACTGAAAGTCGACCCCGACGTCATCCTTCACACGTTCGGGGTCGCCTCGTACTACGACGTCGCGCAAATCCGGAAGACGCTCGCCGACCACCCCGTCGGAAGCAAGTTGACCGCCGTGAAGAACGACGCCGTCTACCCGTCCGGAAACCCGGTCCAAGGGCCGCTGATGAACCTCTTCCAGTTGGAGATGACCGCAAAACAGCTCTATCCCGAGCAGTTCGGCGAGTGGCCCGAGTACGAAAACGGCGACCCGTATCCGGAAATTCCGAAGGACGAACAGTTGTTCGACAGGGGACGCGTGGCGGGGATCGTCGCCGGAACGAACTGAGGAACCGAACGGGTTCTCTCCGGTGATCACACCGGAGGAAACCACTCCCTTCCCGGCGGTAGGCAGCGTTTATCACGCGTATCGCGCCGCATAACAAAGTGAGAAACGGTCGCCTGACTAGCCGAGGAAGCCCATGGTTCGAGTTCACGATTCCGTTCGAGCGAGCGAGGTTGAGTCCGACCGACACGCGACCCGCGGAGGTATCTGAGATGTCGGCCGAAGACGAAGGCGTGTCGTCGGATGCACCGACGTCCGACGACGAGTGTGAAATGTTGTTCTGTGACGACGGGTGGGTGGAGATTCGAAACCCGGAGGATACGGACAATCAGTGGTTGATGGCGAACACGTGCGCGGAAGTCCGTCAGTAATCACCTCGAAGAAATATTCTGCGGAGAAGGGGGTCGATATACCACAGGAAATTTTGTTTTCCGGGAGTGTTTTTGATATTCTGAGGTGAAATCCATCTTGGTACGCGGAAACGTGTGTTCAGATGCGAGGAGTGCGGACTGCTTCGGCGTCTCAGGCGCTGTTTCATGGAAATAGTTCGTTCGACGCCCGAGTCATCGGGTTTACCCTGTTAGCCGCAACCGTAGAAAGTGTCGTTCCCGTACTAGCCGGTATGAACATCGCAGGGAGCCTGACCGACGCGGCCACGTTCTTCGGCGAGATGACGTGGAAGACGTGGTGGGCGCTGGTCCTCGGGTTCACGATTTCGGGGGCGGTACAGGCGTTCGTGAGCGAGGAGCGGATGACGAACCTGCTGGGCGGGCGGGGACTACGCGAAATCGGCATCGGGAGTTTCTTCGGCTTCCTCTCGTCCAGTTGCTCGTTCGGGGCCGTGGCGACGACGAAGTCGCTGTTCGAGAAGGGCGCGTCGCCGGAGGCCTCGTTCGCCGGGTTCCAGTTCGCTAGCACGAACCTCGTCATCGAAATCGGTCTCGTGATGTGGATTCTGCTGGGATGGCAGTTCGTTGCCGCGGACATCTTCGGCGGAATCCTGATGATTCTGGTGCTCGCGGCCATCACGAAATACGTCGTTCCGGACTCGTGGTTCGAGGCCGCCCGCGACCACGTACGGTCGGGCGACGAGGAGAGCGACACCGTCCGCGACCCGGTGTGCGGCATGGAAGTGGACCCGAACGACGACGACACGCTCAGTGTCGAAACGGACGAAGGGACGGAATACTTCTGCTCGCAGTCCTGCAAGGAGACGTTCGTCAATCAACGGGAGGACGCGACGTGGAAGGACAAACTCCTCACCGTGTCCGGGTGGAAAAACGCCTTCCGCAACGCCATCGGCGAGTGGGAGATGCTGTGGGACGACCTCATCGTCGGGTTCATCGTGGCCTCGCTGTTGGCCGCCTTCGTCCCGCGGTCGTGGTGGGCGCAACTGTTCACGCTCGTCCCGGAGGGAACCGTCGGATGGGTCGTCCTCGGGTCGGCCATCGGCGTGATGGTCGGCGTCATCACGTTCGTCTGCTCGGTGGCGAACGTCCCCTTCGCGCTCGTGCTGTGGAACGCGGGCATCCCGTTCGGAGGCGTCATGTCGTTCATCTACGCCGACCTCATCGTCCCGCACATCGTGGACATGTACCGGAAATACTACGGCAAGCGGTTGGCGGCGGTGCTGTTCGTCTCCATCTTCGCCGTGGCGACGTTCGCAGGCATCGTCACCCACTACGCGTGGTTGGCCGGAGGGTTGATTCCGAAACACAACGCGACGGGCGGGTCGGTACCCCACACCTACACGACGGTGCTCGACGTGATATTTACCGCCGTCTTCGCCGCGCAGGTGTACGTCACCTACTTCGAGTCGAGCGGCGAGGGGGAAGAGGCCGCCGCTCACGCGGACTGACGTCCGTTTTCAACGAGCCACGAGCGTTCGAAGTTTGCGACCGACGCGCTTCAGAAGCCACGCGTAGTCCGAAACCGGCGAGGAGTCGCAGTTCGGACCCTCCTCTAGCTCGCAGGTCTTCTCGGAATCGTTCATATGCATAGTACGGTCCGAAGCGCTTTGTATTGTGCGGTAGATTCAATACAGGGAGAGAGGATAGTGCGAAACAAAGCTGGAGTAGCTGGAAGCGGGGAGAAAGCGACCGACCACGATTGCACGAAGTAACCTCAACTACTATCAGCCTCCGCTCCGTAGGAAACGGCGATGACCTACTACGACAAACGGCGCGTGGACGGCGACTTCGATTCGGTCGTGGAGCGAACGACGGAAGCGCTCGCCGACGAGGGGTTCGGCGTCCTCTCGGACATCGACGTGAGCGAGGCGTTCGCCAAAAAACTCGACATCGAGGACTACCCGAACTACCGAATCCTCGGTGCCTGCAACCCGCCGCTCGCGAAGCAGGGCCTCGACGCCGAAACCGACCTCGGCGTCCTCCTGCCCTGCAACGTCGTCGTCTACGAAACCGACGACGGCGTGCTGGTCAGCATGGTGGACCCGGAAACGATGCTTTCAGTCGTGGACAACGACGAACTGGACGACATCGCGGACGACGTGAAAAGTCGGTTCGACCGGGTGTTGGCGTCGCTCGCCGAGTAATCACGTCAACGACTCCGCGAAGTCCGACGTGAACCCCTCGACTTCGTTCCAGTCGGTGTACTCGTAATCGCGGGCGGTGTCCGTATCGCCGCTCGTCCGCTTCGCTATCTGCTTCATCACGAACCGCTTGAGCGTCCCGTATTGGCTGTATTTGAGCGCGCCGGGAACGACCGCCGTCGCGTCCGGGTTCCACCCGGTTTCGGCGAGGAACTCGGCGACGTACTCGCGGGCACCCTCCCATCCCTCCTCGGAATCGTCGGCGGCGGCGAGGCTCACCGAGAAGAAGGCCGACGGAAGCCGATTCAACTCGTCGGCGTGCCGCTTGACGTACTTCCGCACGTACTTCTGGTGTTTGCCCATGTGAATCGACGCGCCGACGATGACGGCGTCGTAGTCCGTCAAATCGAACGGCTCCGGTCGATGTTTGATATGAACGACGGCCGGGTCGTGGCCCGCCGTTTCGAGCACGTCGGCGATCCGTTCGGCTACCGTCGCGGCCTGCCCTTCGGTCGAACCGTAGAGCACGAGTACCTGCGCCATCAGTTTCCGCCCCCGTTCGAACGCGTGCGTTCGTGGCTCGATATGGATTGCACTGTCTGTCCCCCGGGGATCCGTTCGACGGCATCGAGTAAAATAGTATTCCAGTGAGAAGGACGGTTACTGATAGCCCAGCGCCTTCAACCGGTCGGTGACCGCGGACGGCGGCGCTTTCTCTCCATTATCGCGGGTTTCCACGTCCGCCGCGGCCATCGCGTCGATTCGTCCCTCCACCGCCTCGTGGAGATGGTCGGGAACGTCGATATCCCCGGCGGCGGTGTCGTCCAGCAAGTTTTGTGTTTCCGCCGGGTCGGCGGTTCGGTCGTACAGTTCCCGGGCTTCCGACTCGGTGTGGTAGACGTACGACCACTCGCGCGTTCTGGCGCTGACGAGGAGTTCCCCGTCGTCCAACCGGCGCGGAATCGGTTGGTAGGTGACGGTCGGTCCGCGAACCGCGACGGAGGTAACTGGAGTGGCGGGCGTGGCGGACGAGTCGGGAGTTTCGTCGAGAAGGCTCTCGCCGTCGAAATCGTGGTCGACGCCCATCGCGTCACAGATCGTCGGCGGAATCGCGTCGAGGCCGACGGCCCGCTCGACGGGTTTCGACCCGCCGTCGGGATGGGAGACGGAGAGAGGAACGCGGACCAACTCCTCGTAGAGTTTCGGGTAGTGGGCGAGGTGGCCGTGTTCCATGAACTCCTCGCCGTGGTCGCCCGCGAAGACGAGGCAGACGTCGTCCCGAAATCCCCTGTCGGACAGCGCCGAGACGACGCGGCCGACGCTCTCGTCCACCTGCCGAATCGCGGCGCGGTAGAGCGATCGGAGGTTGTCGAGCGTCTCGCCGCTGACTTCCTTCCCGAGACCGGCTTGAGCGTGCGCCCGGAGCATCTTCAACGAGCCGACGTTCACGCCCGTCTCGTCGCGGACGAACTTCGGTGCGGGGACGTAGGGCGTGTGAACGTCCATGTAGTGGACCCACAGGAAGAAGGGCGGTTCGGCGCGTTCGATGAAGTCGACGGCGTGTTCCTCCACGTCCCGCATCCGGGAGACGTTCCTCGCCCCGCCGTCGCGGCCGAGGAGGCGGCGGAACGGCGACGCCGCGACCTGCAACCACGCTTGAACGGTCGGATGGGCGGTGAGATACTTGCTGTAAAACGCGTCGTTCGTGCTCGACGTGAACGTCTCGAACGTCTCGAAGCCGCGGTCGTATCCCCAGTGGTCGGTCAGAAACCCGTTCGCGCCGTTGAACCCCGCCGTCGTGATTCCGGCGTCGCGGAGCGTTTCGGCGAGGGTCGAACGGTCGGGCAGACCGATGTCGCGCGAATCGGTGAAGACGTGCCCCCCGCCGAGAATCGACGGAAAGGAAAACGGCGTCCAGTTGCCGTGCGCGAAGGCGTTCTCGAACGTGGTTCCCGCCCGTCCGAGATCGGCGATCGCGCCGTCGTCGGGCAGTGCGTCCGCTCGGAGCGAATCGACGGTAAACAGGACCGTTATCGGTGTGGCGTTCGTGCTCATCTGTCGGGGTGACTGCTGGTTCGCTACCTGAAAGTTCGTCACCGAGGTAAAATACCTTGCTAGGAAGTGGCCCGGGAGAGCGTATAGCGCTCCATAGCTCTCGTGAGAGTTTCGAGACGACGGGCCGAACGAGTCGGCATCAACCAAATTGCCGTCTCGGCGTCACTCGACGGGTTCCAGTTTCGCGCTGAAGTGGCGCAGTTCCTCCATCGGCGGTTCCCAGACGATTTCCAGGCCGGAGAGTTCCTCGCGCCGTTCATCGACCGCCTCGAACGTCTCCGCGATGTGTTCCAGATGTTCGCGGAAGTAGGTTCGGCGGGGGAGACAGAGCCGAACGAGTTGCGGGCGGTCCTCGCCCGGGAAGGCGAACTCGCCGAGTTCGACGGCGCGAACGCCGCCCTCGCGGTAGAGTTCGCCCGCGAGCACCTGCCCGGGGAACTGCTCGCGCGGGATGTCCGGCAGGAACTCCTCGGCCTTCACGTACACCGCGTGGCCGCCGGTCGGCGCGTAAATCGGAACGCCGGCGTCGATGAGGAGGTCGCCCAGTTCCGCCACCTGTTCGACGCGGGATTCGATGTACGGTTGCGTGACCGCCTCGCGGAGGCCGACGGCCATGGCCTCCAAATCGCGTCCGGCGAGACCGCCGTAGGTGGAAAAGCCCTCGTAGAGGATGCCGCGCTGTTTCGCGTGTTCGAACAGTTCGCCGTCGCGTACGCCGACGAACCCGCCGATGTTGGCGAGCGCGTCCTTCTTTCCGCTCATGATGATGGCGTCCGCGTACGAAAGCTCCTCGCGTGCGATGTCGGCGACGCTCTTGCCCTCGAACTCGGCTTCGCGCTGCTGAACGAAGTAGGCGTTCTCGGCGAACCGGCAGGCGTCGATGACGAACGTGGCGTCGATTTCGTCGGCCACCTCGCGTGCCTCGCGGAGGTTCCGGACGCTCACGGGTTGCCCCGCCATCGAGTTGTTGGTGATGGTGACGACGAGCGCGGGGATGTTTTCGGCACCGACCTCCCCGGCCAGTTCGCGGACTTTGTCGGGGTCGAGGTTGCCCTGGAAGGGGTCGTCCGGCGCGACGTCAACGGGACAATCGACGGGGTTTCCGCCGTTGTTGACGACGTGCGCCCGCGTCGTGTCGAAGTGCGTGTTGTTCGGGACGTAGTCGCCCTCGGAGACGATAACGCCGTAGAGGACGTTCTCCGCGCCGCGGCCCTGATGGGCGGGAACGATCTTTTCGAAGCCCATCACGTCCGAGACGCTCTCCTGCAGGCGTTTGAAACTGTCACTGCCCGCGTACGCTTCGTCGCCGCGCATCATCGCGGCCCACTGTTCGTCGCTCATCGTGCCCGTCCCGCTGTCGGTCAGCAGGTCGATGAACACGTCCTCGGAGTCGAGATTGAAGACGTTGTAGCCGGCTTCTTCGATGTTCGCTTCGCGTTCGTCGCGGTCGGGAAGGTGAATCGGTTCGACGACTTTGGCCCGGTAGGCTCGCATGGTCGAAATAGGAACGGTCAGTGCCTTAACCCTGCTGAGAAATCATCGGTCGAAAACGGGCGTTTCCGGGCGTCGGTCACCGGATTTGCACATCGATACTATCGATAGTCCATCCGTGTTTCGACGGCTTCGAGTCCCCACATCGGTCAGTTCATCGACGAGTTTCGGCCCGGGGTCGATGCCCGAAGTGTCCGTGCGATTCACTCGTAGCGGAGCGCGTCGATGGGGTCCACCCGGGCCGCGTTCCACGCCGGATAGAGTCCCGTCACCACGCCGACGAGGAGACCGACGCCGATGGCGACGGGGACCGCTTCGTACGCGAAGACGAGCGGAAGGCCGACGTATCGGGTCGCGGCGTACCCGGCGAGGGCACCGAGCGCGACGCCGAAGACGGATCCGATGATACCGAGGAGGACCGCCTGCGTCAGAAACAACTGGAGGACGTCGCGATTCTGCGCGCCGACGGCTTTCATGATGCCGATCTCGCGGGTGCGCTCGGTCACGCTCACCAGCATGATGTTGGCGATGCCGATGGCCGCGACGACGAGCGAGATGACCGCGATGCTCGTGATGAACGTCGTCAGCGTCGTGAGTACGTCCTTCACCCGGTTCACGAGGTCCCGATCGGTTCGGACCCGGATGTCGTACTCGTCGGGCGTGAGTCGCGCCGCGTCGGAGTTCGAACGGAGGTAGGATTTCACCGCCCGTTTGCTCTCCCGAATCCGTCCGTGGTTTTCGGCGACCACCGTGACCAGCGGATAGACGCGCTGGGCGGTGCCCCGCGTCGGACTCTCGACGGTCGAACCGTAGAACGGTCGCGTCGGGACGTACACCTGCGGGAGCGACCCGCCGCTGTCGAACTGGCCGTTTCCGCTCGACCGGGCGAGGATTCCGGCGACGCGGGCGCGTACGGTGGTCCCGTCGGCCGTTCGAATACCGATTCGGTCGCCGACCGAGAGGTCATCGTCGAACAGGCGTGTCGCCGCGGGATTCAGGACGACTTCGCGTTTTCCCTGTTCGAACGGTTCGCCGTGGGCGAATTTCCGGGTTCGGAACTGGTCCGGCGTCGTGGCCACGATTCCGTTCTGGCTCACCGTCTGCCCGTCGTGAGTAAGAGCGATAACGGGCAGTACACCGCGCGGAACGACGGCCGCTACCCCGTCGAGACCGCGGAGACGGGCGATGTCGTGTGCGGTGAATGCCGGTTGCGCGCCGGTCCCGGGTTGCCCGCCGGGTGGACCCGCCCAGACGTACACGTTCGGCGCGTGGCCGCCGGTGAACTCCTGTAAAATCTCAACGCGAAGGCTGGTGCCGAGGGTGACGAGCGTGATGACGGCGGCGATGCCGATGACGACGCCGAGCGCGGAGAGCGAAGAGCGAACGCGGTGGCTCCGAATCTCCCGGATGCTCATCCGAAGCGTCTCGCTGAACTCCACGACCAACCCCCGCTTTTACCGCCCTTCGACCCGCCGCTGTGAGTCGATTTCTTCGACGCGTTCGACGGTGCCGTCGAGGATGTGAACGACGCGTTCGGCGTGTTCCGCGATGTGGCGCTCGTGGGTCACCATCAGCACGGTGTTACCCTCGTCGTTGAGTTCCTCGAACAGCGCCATTATCTGCTGGCCCGTCTCGGTGTCGAGGTTGCCCGTCGGTTCGTCGGCGAGGATGATGGCGGGGTCGTTCGCCAGCGCGCGCGCAATCGCGACCCGTTGGCGTTGCCCGCCGGACAGTTCGTTGGGTCGGTGGTCCTCACGTCCGCGGAGGCCGACGCGATAGAGCAGGTCGTCGGCGCGTTCCCGTCGCTCGGTGCGCGAAATACCTCGGAACACGAGCGGAAGCGCGACGTTCTCGCGGGCGGTCAGACGCGGCATCAGGTTGAACGTCTGGAAGACGAAGCCGATTTCCTCCCCGCGGACGGTCGTTCGTTCCGAATCGGACAGGTCGGTGACGTCGCGTCCGTTGATGTGAATCGTCCCCTCGGTCGGCGTGTCGAGACAGCCGATGAGGTTGAGGAGCGTGCTTTTCCCCGACCCACTCGGTCCCATCACCGCCGTGTACGCCCCCCGCGGAATCGACAGGTCCACCCCGTCGAGCGCGTGGACCGGTTCGCCGAGGAAGTACGTTTTTCGGACGTCGGTCAGCGTCACCGCGTCGCTCGGCCCCCCGTCGGACCCCGTCGCCGAGTGGCGTGCTGCCATAGAAACCGTTAGCATCCCGACAGTCTAAACCCTACTCCATGCCACGAACGGCGGCGAGGGGAAAAATAACCCAGTCGCGGGGTTACACTCACCGCCGGTGGGTTCGAACGTGGTCACACCCGACGAAGCGTATTCGGTCTTCGAGAGCGATGACGTATTGGTGCGTCTTCATGACCGAACTCTCCGGCGCGTGGTCGAAATCCGAGGTCGTCGAGTTCTTCGACCGAACGGCGGTTCCGCTTCGACTGGCGTGTAACACGCCGTCGGGACGCCTCTGGATGGTATCGTTGTGGTACCTCTTCGAGGACGGTACCCTGTGCTGTGCCACCGGCGCGAACGCCGATATCGTGCGGTTGCTCCGAAACGATTCGACCGTCGCGTTCGAGGTTTCCACGAACGACCCCCCGTACAGCGGGGTGCGGGGAAACGGCACCGCGAGCGTGGAGCAGGATCCCGAGAAGGACCTCCTCAGGGAGTTGTTGGGTCGGTATCTCGGCGGGACCGATTCCCGACTCGCGCGTGAACTCCTGTCCGACGGGCGAACCGAAGTGACCGTTCGAATCGAACCGGACCGTCTCCACAGTTGGGATTTCACGGCTCAAATGGGGGACACATCCTAGCTGGGAGGGGAGTTCGCGGCTCCGGCAGTCCCTACCGACCACCCCCACCTTCTTGCCTCCCGTCGCCGACACCCAGCCATGGAAGTAGACCGGGATCGACTGCAAGCCGATATCGAAGCGACCGGGGAGTTCGGCGCGCTCGACGGCGACGGACACGGGCGGACCGTCCTCGTGGGAACGGAGGCCAACAGACGGGCACGGGAGTACTTCGTCGAGCGACTGGAGGACGCCGGATTGGTCGTTCGCGTGGATGCGGTCGGCAACATCGCCGGGCGGTGGACGCCGGAGGGTGCCGACCCGGATGCGGCCGCGGTCGCCGCGGGGAGCCACCTCGATTCGGTTCCCGAGGGGGGAATCTTCGACGGCCCGCTCGGCGTGTATTCGGCGCTGGAGGCGGTTCGGGCGATGCAGGACGTGGGTGTCGAGCCGTCCCGTCCGGTCGACGTCGTCTCGTTCACCGAGGAGGAAGGCCAACGGTTCGCCAGCGGCCTGCTCGGGTCATCGGTCGCAGTCGGCGAGCGGTCCGTGAAGGAGGCGCTCGCGCTGACCGACGGGCAAACGACGCTGGCGGACGCCCTCGAATCCATGGGCTTCCGAGGCGAGGGGCGACTCGACGCGAGCGAGTGGGATTCGTGGCTCGAACTGCACGTCGAACAGGGGCGACGCCTCGAACGGGCTGGCGCTTCGGTCGGCGTCGTCACGACGATCACGGGGATCACCCACTGCGACGTGACGGTTCGCGGCGAGGCGAACCACGCGGGAGCGACGCCGATGGACGAGCGAACCGACGCGTTGGCCGCGGCGAGCGAGTTCGTCGGGGACGTGGAGCGCGCGGCCACCGAAATCGGCGAGACGACGGTCGGGACCGTCGGCAAACTCGACGTGCGGCCGAACGCGACGAACGTCGTCCCCGGGACCGTCGAGATGGGCGTCGATATCCGCGACGTGCGCTACGAGTCGATGAACGAACTCGTCTCGCGGGCGGAGGAGTCGCTGTCGCGGCTCGAAACGGAACGGGGCGTCGAGACGACGTTTTCGCGTGGGTTCGACCTCGAACCGACGGAAATGAGCGAACGCTGTCGTCGGGCGGTACACGAGGCGGAAGAAGACACGGGTATCGAAACGCTGGACCTGCACTCGGGGGCGGCCCACGACACGATGTACGTCGCGGGGGTAACGGACGCCGCGATGCTGTTCGCGCCGTCCCGCGACGGAATTTCGCACAACCCCGCCGAGTGGACCGAGTGGGAGGACTGTGCGACGGCGACGCGGGCGCTCGCGGGAGGACTCGCGTCGTTGGCGCGCTGACGGAACGGAAGAAGGGGTTCAGTCCTGATACCGGGCGACGTCCTGACCGGTCAGTTTTCGGAGTTGGTCCTCGCTGAGGCCGCCCGTGTCGGAGTCCATCTCGTCGAGGCCGACGCCGCTGGTAACGATGGCGCGGAACGCCACTTCAAGGGGGACGTCGATGTCGACGAGGTCAGCGGAGGGCACGTTGACGACGAAGCCACCCATGACGGGGTTGGGGGCCATCGGGAGGAACACGGTCGTCATGTCCGTTTGGCCGGTCGCGTCGGTGATTTCCTCGGGGGTCTCCGCCGTCACGAACGCGAACGTGTAGGTGTCGTCGGTCGGAAATTCGAGCAGTTTCACGTCCCGAAAGTGATCCTCGTCGCTCTCGACCATCGCATCGCCCATCCGTCGAAAGCTCCGGTAGACGGTTCCGAGTCCGGGAATCTGGCTGATGGCGTAATCGAAATTGTCGATGGCTCGCTCCCCGAACGGGGAGTGGGCGAGAAACCCGACGGCCAGAATCAACACGAAAATGCTCCCGATTGCGATGCCACCGAGAACGAACACGGAATCGACCGGAACGTACGAGAGGAGCGGCAACAGCATATTTCGAACGAATTTGAGCAAAACGACGACGACGTATAACGTGATAAGGAGGGGAACGACGACGGTGACGCCCGTCAAGGCCATCTCCCGTAGTTTCCCGACGACAGACAAATCCTCCGTGGAATCCATCGTCCAGCACACTCGGGCGGGGGACAAAGAGCGTACCGGCTGAATATTCCAGCAGTTGGGAAACCCGCGCCGATCGCCAGCAGACTAATCCATGCGAAGCCCCTAGGTTCGTCCGATGAGTACTATCGCCGTCGTGCGGCTTCCGGCCTCGGAGTTCGCACTGGAGGCGACGCTCGAAGGGGTTCCGGGGGTTTCCTTCGAAGTCGAGCGCGTCGTCGCACCCGAAGCAGACCGAGTGATGCCTTACGTCTGGGCGACGGCCGAAGCGGAGCAGTTCGACGCCCTCCAAGCGGCACTCGAAGACGACCCGACCACCGGTGACGTGGAACTCCTCGTCGATTTGGACGACGAATGGTTGTTCCGCATGACGTGGGTCGGGAAGACGAAGTTCGTCATCCACATCCTCGTCGAGGAGAACGGAACGATAATCGACGCCACGGGGACGGGCGACGAGTGGCAGCTTCGAATCCTCTTTCCCGCCCGCGATGCGCTCGGAGCGACGTACGAGTACTGCGAGGAACACGACATTCCGCTCAGACTCGAACAGATATACCGCCTCGACCAGTCGCCCCGTCGGGGGCAGTACGGACTCACCGAGGAGCAGTACGAGACGCTCATCGCGGCGTTGGAGAAGGGCTACTACGATATCCCGCGGGAGATTTCGGGAACCGACCTCGCCGCAGACCTCGGTATCTCACATCAGGCGTTGTCCGAGCGCCTCCGACGCGGGTACACGAACCTCCTCACGAACGCGCTCGTCGTCGGGGAGAACGAGATCAGCGAATAGACGGCAGTTCAGGTCGTTTTCGAGTCGTTTCCATCGCCGTCGGAGTCTTCGGTTTCGACCGTATTCCGACCGAGCAGTCCCGGGAAAACGACCCAGAGGAACTGCACCGTGACGACCATGACGAACGGGCCGAGGAAGATTCCGTACCACCCGAACACGGGCGGGCCGAGGAGATATGCGAACATGATGAGGCTGGTCGGAAACAGCCGACCCGAGAGGGACGGCCGAATGTACGTCCGGACAACGTTGTCGAACGCGAGTTCCATGACGGCGAGAAACAGGAGCGGAAACCAGAGTCGAATCGGGTCGGTTTCGAGCGCGACGACGGCGAGGAAGAGGACCACCGCGAAGTAGACGATGGACCGGCCGACGAGCGGAACGATGGTGGCGAGTCCGGTCGCGATCGCCACGAGCATGGTCTGGGGAATCGCCATTCCCGGTGGGGCGACGAGGTTCAGCAGGTTGTAGATGACCGCGGAGAGGACGATGATGACGAAGATCGTCAGCGTGTAACCGAAGAAGACGGAGTTCAAGCCGCGATCCACCGCGTGCAGGTACTCGCCCGTCCGCGTCTCCTCGTCCGCGACGGTTCGGTGGAACCAATCCGCGATGTTTCGCTCGTCCCGGACGAGGAAGAAGACGAAGATGAGCGTGAGAAACAGGTTGTACGATTGGGTCGCGAACGTCCCGACGAAGCCGCGAATCCGGAAGAGAAACGAGCGAATGGACGGGTTTCGAAGCAGTTCCATGACCGAGTCGGACAGCCGTTCGGGTGTCGTCGGAATCGCACGAAAGTCGAAGCCCGGAAACAGGGTTCGGACGAGGCGCTCGACGTCGGCGACGCGAACCGTCGAGAGTTGTCCGAACGCGATAACCGCGATGGCACCGAGAAGGGCGATGAACGGGAGGACGATGACAGTCAGCGTGATCACGGCCGCCACACCCGGCGGTACTCCTCGGTGCTGAAGGCGTCTGGCGATGGGACGGGCGACGTAGTAAAGAAAGACGCCGAACACCGACCAGCCAAGATAGACGTCGAGCGACGTGAGGAGGACGAGAGCCAAGGCGGTGGCGAACAGCCACCAACCGAGTTCGGCCGCGTCGGGTCCCTCGTCGGTTCCAAGTTTCATAGCATTCCCCGTGGTGTGGACGGAATACATCAGGTAGCGTGATAATTGGGAGGGGTGTCACGGCTTTTCGTCGGAGAGTATCGGAACCAGAAGAGCGCCTCCCGCCGCGAACAGGCCGATGAGAAGGCCACCGAGGGTGAACATCTGGGAGTTAACGGGGAACCCATTCTACGCGGGTCTTACTGGTGCGCTTGTGCAGGTGTCGAACGCACTCCGTTTCCTCATCGGTCCGTTAGTAGATCGATGGGAATTACGTCCGATACTTCTCGGCACACAACGTATCGATCGTATCGGTGTACTAGGTATACCTGTAGCAGCAGCAATGGATCAACTTTCGATAGGACTTATTTTGAGGGCACTGTCCAGTTGAGCCAGTTTGAGGAAGTGACTTGAGCAGTTTATGCAGTACTATAATCGTCTGAGACCGCATCAATCGACCAACAATCAAACACCTGTCGAGGATACAGAACTAAACAGTGCCACGCAACCGGGATTCAAGGGCATCTAGTACTTCCCAGAGTACCCCGACTACCGAATCCGCAGTGAGCGTGCACTCGTGATACGTGTAGTCCTCGTCTGGTGTGTCCCGTTCTTGCGAGTGGAGGTGACCACTGACGTGCGGATTCGGTTCGAGGTGCCATCCACAGTCAAAACCAGTGGATTCGCTGTAATGGAAGGCAAAGTTGGCGGTCAGCGACGTACGTTCACGGTCTTCGAGTCCAGTCCCAGGTGGAAATGTCGGATTCGGATGCCACGTCACTCGAAACGTCGCATCGTCACCGTCGCGTCCGAAGTACCGAGGGTTCATCTCAGCACGAACTTCAGCGTACAACCCTTCTGGAATCCCACGTGCGTTCGTGATTGCTGGATGGCGGTCGAGTTGTTCTCGCAGCGTCCGAAGGATTCGGTGACGCTTCTCGGCAGATTCATTTTCATTTCGTGACCCACCGTCTGGACGAAGAGGGAGCGCTGACTTCCTCGCTCCAGAGTTGCTTTTTGACCGATGATAATCGGCAAACAGCCATGTAGACGAGTCAGTCATGCCGATGCCGAGGGACGAGCGGTGTAGGTATCGTAATGGTCGATGGCATCACGGAGCAGAGAGAGGTGATATTTCGCTGACATCCAATCGTCCGCACGACGAAGTCGAGTCTGAGCCTCGTCGGCGGAGAGTTCCTCACCAGCAACTGTTGCCCGGAGACCAGACGGGTCACTAACTCCGTACTCCTGTTGCCACTCCTCGATATCGCGTTGTACTGTCGCGGCTTGTTCAGCGAGTTCGGCCGCCGTGTTTTCATTTACAAGCTCGCGAAGCGCTGTCAACCGTGAGTAAATCGGATCGGGGTAGTACGTTCGGCCTCCACTGGTTTCATCTGTGACAAGGATCCCGAGATCGACAAGCCGAGTAAGGTGGTCTCGGGTAGTGGGCTCTGAAACATATGCTTCGCCAGCGATCCATCCTGCTGTCCGTGGTTCCTGAAGCCCAAACGCAACCGACCGAACTCGATCGAAACCAGTTGTATGTTCCTTCCACCGCTCGACATACGCCGGCTCTGGATCGTTTTCGCCATCAATTGGTGACTTGGTCATATACACTTCTACACCTTCGAGTGTGATAATCTTTCCGTGGATAAAATAATCTAGGAGGAGCCCTGACGTACGACTCAGCCACTGAATGTTCAAAGAGGGACGATTGGGGTGATGAACCGCCTGTTCAACGACCCGCACAGATTTCGCGTCAAGCCGAATGCAACTCCGAACCGATGAATGAGCATTTAACCAATAAATCCGTATGTGTTAGTTGGTGTTGGTTAATCCCTCGCCACTGATGAATCCGTTCTGGTAGTGAATGCTCGGCGAGATGCGTGGTGTCCTCGAAGAGATTGGCATTACGCGGCTTCCTCACCACACAGGGCCTCCGTGATGAACTCCGTGAAAACGGCGTCCGTCCCGATACTCACCGTATCATGAACTCACTCGATCACGCTCACAACGCCCGCATGGATCGTGATCGGTACAACCGTCGCTGAATGAACGAAACCGTCTTCTCAAGCATCAAGCGCACGCTCGGCGCAGCCGCGTGTGCGAGACTGGTGGCTTGAGTTCCGGGAAATGCTGCTCAAAGCTACCGCCTACAACCTCCGCTAGAGCGTCCGATATCCGTGAATCCAGCGCCGTGTGTCGAAACTACAGAGCCAAACAAACAGTAGCATTGCGACACGATTGTGCCGGGGAAGACGCTCAACGATTTCGCTCCCACTTCTCGATGACGGTCACGACGCGTTCGTTGAGGGGCATGTCGTCGAACACTCCCGCGCCGGTGGCGGCGAGGACGTCCCGAACCGCACCGTCGGCCTCGGCCAGACGGAAGTCGATATCGCGTTCGTCGAGGTCTTCGGCCAGCGAGGCGAGCATGTCGGCGGCAGTGAGGTCGATGGTGGGCGAAGAACGCATGTCGAAGACCACGAGGGAGACGGGAGAATCGCGGCCGTCCACCGCGTCGATGACTTCGGCGCGGATGGTCGGGGCGTTGGCGAAGAACAACTCGGCATCGACGCGGTAGACGAGGACGCCGGGAACGCGCTCGTTTTCGGGGTGACGCGACAGGTCGCTGAACTCGTCGGAGTCCGGCACGCGACCCAGCGTCGCCGTGTTTGGGTACGTCGCACGCCCCACGACGACGAGGAGCGAGACGAACACGCCGATGAACACGCCGTCCAACATGCCGAAGACGAGGACGCCGAAAAAGGCGGACGCCGCCGTCCCGAACTCCAACTTGTCGATGCGGTAGATGCGGCGGAGTTCGGGCACGTCGACCAACCCCGCGACGGCGACGATGACCACCGCCGCCAACACCGTCTCGGGGAGCGTCGTGAACAGGTCGGTCAGGAAGACGAGGACGAGCGCGAGAACTGCGGCGGCGACGCCGCTCGCGAGTTGCGTCTTGCCGCCGATTTCGTCGTTGAGGGCGCTTCTGGACATGCTCCCGCCGACGACGAAGCCGTGGCCGAGCCCCGCCGCGACGTTCGTGAGGCCGTCGGCGAGGAGTTCCTGATTCGCGTCCACGGCGTCGTCGTGTCGTCGGGCGAACGTCTCCACGGCGCTCATTCCCTCGACGTAGGAAAGCAGGAAGAGCGCGAACGCGACGGGGACGAGGTCGGAGAGGGTACCGGTCGGCGGCGTCGGAATCGAAAGCGGGGGCAGTCCGCTCGGAATCCGTCCGACGATTTCGACCCCCCGACGCTGGAGGTCCGTCACGGCGACCAGTCCGGTGGCGAGGAGGACGACGATGAGGGCCATCGGAAGGCGTCTCGCGTAGCGTTCGCCGAGGACGAGGAGGGCGAGCGCGCCGACGCCGACGGCCAGCGTCGGGAGGTTCGTCGCACCGAGGTGGGTCACGACGAACCCGAGACGTTCGAAGAAGGTGCCGCTCGCCCGCGGAATCCCGAACAGTTTGTCGAGTTGCGTGGCGGTGATGTATAGCGCCGCGCCCGCGGAAAAGCCGGTGAGAACCGACTCGGAGATGAAGTTCACGACGAACCCGAGTCGGAACAGCCACGCGACGACGGAGACGAGTCCGACGAGCATCGTCGTCACCGCGACGAGGGCCGCGTAGTCCGCCGGGGACCCAGCGGCGACGGACCCGACGCCCGTCGCGACCAATATGGCGAGCGCGGAGGTGGGACCGTACACGACCTGCCGGGAGGCACCGACGAACACGTAGACGAGGAGTGCGAGCAGGCTGGCGTACAGGCCGGTTTCGGGCGGCAACCCGGCCAACGACGCGTAAGCCATGCCCTCGGGGAGGACCGCCGCGCCGACCGTGATGCCCGCGAGTGCGTCGGCGCGGAGCCACGACCGGTCGTATCGGGGAAGCCAGTTCGAGATAGGAAGGACGGATTCGACGATTCCGTTTTCCCTCCCCGATTGTGAGTCCGATTCCATCCGTCGTCACCGGTCACGACGGGGTTCGTTCGGGTTGCTCCATCGCTTGCTCGTACTTGTGTCGGTAGGCCGCTATCTTCCGGTAGAGGAGGAAGAGGAAGAAGCCGTCGTACACGACGACGAACGCGATGAACGTCAGTCCGGGAAACGGCAGATACGTCACCAGCGTGTCGTAGGTGGCGTGAATGAGGACGGCGATGAGCAGCCCCTTCACCACGATGGGACCGCGGTTTTCGGGATTCCCCTTCGCCAATCCGAGGTAGTAGCCCGCGAACGAGGCATAGATGACGTGCCCGGGTCCGACGAACGACCGCTGTGCGGCGGTCCCGATGGCGATGCTGGCGAGCCTCGACATCGGGAGGCGTCCCGCCGCGAACAGCGCGTTCGTGATGTACGTGAAGTTCTCGATGGTCGCGAAGCCGAGTCCGGCGAACGCACCGAACACCGCACCGTCGATGGCCGCGCCGAGGTACGGCGTCCGATATGCGTACAGTCGGGACGCGAGCCACTTCGACGTCTCCTCGACCGGACCGACGACGACGTAGAAGAAGGCGACCGTTCCGACGACCGGAATCAGTTCGAAGACCGGCTGTAACGTCGTGTTGAGCAGGGCGGCGAACCCGGCGAACAGCACGCCCAAGAGGAACGTTATCGCCAACGGTGCGAGCGGTTCGCGCTGGACCTCGTCGCCGTACCAGATGATCGCGGCGAGGACGAACGCCGGAATGACCGACAGGAGGGTCAACACGCCCAGTGCCGGTTGCAAAAAGAGGATGAATCCGGTCGCGGCGAGTTGAGCGACGAACAGCAGCACCGCGAGCGCAACGAACATCCGTCGCCAGTTGTCCGTAAGGCCGCGATAGATGAACACCGCCGCTTTGTCGATTCGAGTTCGTTCCTCCCACGTCGTCACGTCGTAGAGATCCTCCTCCTCAAGGGACGTCTCTATCAGATCGTCCTCGCTCCCACCCATACACCCTTCCACGTCACGACGTACTATAACGATTGGTGACAGGTGTGGCGGGGACGACGACCGCCCACCAGTTTTATTCTCGCCCTCGTGGTGTCACGATGGCATGGCGTTCGAATCGACCGAGAGAGTGGGACTGTCGTCCGAACCGGGCGAAACCGGGCGGGAAGGCGTGAAAATGGTCGCAGCGTGGATTCTGCTCGTCGTGGTGTTTTTCGTCCTCACGAGAGGGGGACCGGGACGGCGGCGATAGGTCACACGCCGTTTTCGACGGGACAGAGCTTTGACCGCTCCGAGCGTCTCCACACGTGGCAGCGAGCATCGTCGGGGGGGAACGGAGACGGTTGCTGTCGGGGGGAACGGTGAGAGTGGAGAGGTCGAGCGCGAGGGAAACATCGCATCGAGGGGAACTTGCATGACCGACGGAGAGGAATCCATCACCGTCTGGCAACCGCTTCGCGAACCCGTCTTCCGGGCGATGTGGACGGCGGCGCTCGTGTCGAACGTCGGGACGTGGATGCAGAACGTCGGCGCGGCGTGGTTGATGACCTCGCTCACCACCTCCGCCCTGCTCGTCGCGCTGGTACAGACGGCCACGACGCTCCCCGTCGTCCTCGTTTCGCTTCCCGCGGGTGCCATCGGCGACATCGTCAACCGGCGGTGGCTGCTGATAGTTGTTCAGGCGTGGATGTTAGTCACCGCCGTGATACTGAGCGGACTGACCGCGGTCGGCGCGACGACGCCGTGGGTGCTGTTGTTGCTCACGTTCTCGCTCGGGGTCGGCACCGCGTTCCTGAACCCGACGTGGCAAGCGGTGCAACCGGAGTTGGTTCCCCGGAAGGAACTCCCGGCGGCGATTTCGCTGGGTGCCGTGGGTTTCAACGTCGCCCGAGCGGTCGGCCCGGCAGTCGGGGGCCTCATCCTCGCCGCGACCGGCGCGGCGACGGTGTTCTTTCTCAATGCGGTGTCGTTCGTCGCCGTCCTCGTGGTCGTCTATCGCTGGGACCGCGAACCGCGGATATCGGAACTGCCGCCCGAGCGCCTGTCGGAGTCGATACATCGCGGCGTTCGGTTCGTCCGGAACGACCCCGACCTGCGCTCGGTGTTGATACGGACGGTGATCTTTATCACCTTCGCCAGCGCGGTCTGGGCGCTCTTGCCCCTGCTCGTCCGCAACCAACTCGGCCTCGGGGCCGGTGGCTACGGCATCGTCCTCGGCGTTACGGGTCTCGGGTCGGCGGCCGGAATCACCGTCCTCGAACGGGCGCGACAGCGGTTCACGACGAATCAGGTCGTCATCGGGGCGTCGGCCCTGTTCGGCCTCACGCTGGTGGTCCTGGGGCTCGTCCACACCGTCGCCGTCGCGCTCGTCGCCGTCGCGCTCGGCGGCCTCGCGTGGATTTCGGTCCTGTCGAGCCTGAACACCGCGGTGCAGACGCTCTCTCCGGAGTGGGTCCGTGCGCGAACGCTGTCAGTGTTCATGCTCTGCTTCCTCGGCGGGATGGCCGTCAGCAGCCTCGGGTGGGGCGTCGTCGCCGACCACCTCGGCACGCCGATGACGTTCGTCGTCGCGGGCCTCGGGTTGCTGGTCGGCCTCGTCGGGGGGCTTCGGTGGCGGTTCCCCGAAACCGACGACCTCGATTTGCGACCCTCCCAGGAATGGTCCAACCCCCAAACCGAGTTCGAACCGACGCCCGACGCCGGTCCGATACTCGTCAGCGTCGAGTACCGAATCGACCCGACGACGGCGGCCGACTTTTTGGACGCCATGCGGGAGTTAGAGGGGGTTCGACGGCGAAACGGCGCGCGGTACTGGAACGTGTTCCGGGATACGGAGACGCCGGACCGCTACTTTGAAGTGTACGTCACGGGGACGTGGATGGCCCACCTCCGGGAGCACGAGCGCGTGTCGGTGGCCGACCGGGAGATACAGAAGCGGGCCACATCGTTCCACGTCGGCAACGAACCGCCGGAGGTCACGCACTTCGTCTCGGAAATAGACGGCTGAGTGGTGGTAGGATGAGGGGAAGGAAAACTACTGACCGCCCCGCGACGGTCGGATTTTAACACCGTCGGTCCCGAACGGGTGGGCATGCACGTGGCAACTTCGTACGTCTATATGACTCACACCGGGGTCGATGACGGATGGTAGTGGGCGAACCGACCGGCCTCGGGACGATTCTGACCGAACGCTTCGGCGGCGAGGAGGACGAAATCTACCGAGCGTCGGCACCCGGGCGGGTCAACCTCCTCGGCGGGCACACGGACTACAACGACGGGTTCGTCCTTCCCGTCGCAATCGACCGCCGAACCGGGGTCGCCGTCCGTCCGCAGGCCGACTCCCGAGACGGGAACGACCCTTCCGACCGCACCGTCCGAGTTCATTCGACGAACGTCGGCGAGACGCGGACGTTTTCGCTCGACTCGCCGACGAGCGAGGAGTCGTGGGCCGACTACGTCGAGGGCGTGGCGCGACTGCTGGCCGAAGACGCCTCGAACCCCCGTGGTTTCGACATGGTGGTTGGGGGCGACGTGCCGATGGGCGGCGGCCTCTCCTCGTCGGCGTCGCTCGAACTGGCGGTGGCAACCGCGCTGAACGAGGTATGGGACCTCGGAAAGCCCGCCGCGGAACTCGCGGACCGCTGTTGGCGGGCCGAACGGGAGTTCGTCGGTGTCGAGTGCGGCATCATGGACCAGTTCGTCGTGGCGCTCGGGGAACGAAACCGGGCGCTGTTTCTCGACTGCCGGACGCGGGAGTACGAGCGCTACCGAACAGACGACGACGTTCGGGTCGTCGTGACGAACACGAACGTCGGACACGAGTTGGTCGATTCGGCGTACAACGAACGCGTCTCGCAGTGTCGGGAGGCCGTCGAACTGTTGGACGAGTCGCTGTCGGACGACGTCGCTTCGCTCCGCGACGTGTCCGTGGCCGAGTTCGAGGAGGCGAAGGGAACGCTCCCGGGGACGGTGCGAAAGCGCTGTGAACACGTCGTCTACGAAAACGAACGCGTGCGGGAGGCCGCGGCGGCCATGGAGAGCGGCGACGTGCGGCGCGTCGGGGAGTTGATGGGCGAAACCCACCGAAGTCTCCGCGACCTGTACGAGGTCAGTTGCGAGGAGTTGGATTTCGTGGTCGAAACGGCCGAAACGTTGGATGCGGAACTCGGGTCGCGGATGACCGGCGCCGGATTCGGCGGGTGCGTCGTGAGCCTCGTCCGAGCGGATTCCGTCGAACCCTTCGCGGAGGCGGTTCGGACGGCGTACGTTGCGGAGACGGGCATCGAACCCGACGTCTTCCCGTGTGCCGTCGCCGAGGGGAGCCGAGTCGAGGACCGCCCGTCGAACTGACGGACGGCAATCGGGTCACGGATACATTCGAGGCACCCACGGGGGTTAACTTCCCGCCGGACGTACTCGAACGCATGACCGATATCTTCCCCGACGAGACGAAACGCTTCCTGCGTGCCGCCATCGCCGAACCCGACGAAACGCTACGGGAGATGGAGGAGCGCGGTGAGAACTTCCCGACGGTCGGACGCGACGTGGGGCAGTTCCTCAGGATTCTGGCGTACGCGGTGGACGCCGAGCGGATCTTCGAGTTCGGGTCCGGGTTCGGCTACTCCGCCTACTGGTTCGCCGAGGCGCTTCCCGAGGACGGCGAAATCGTCCTCACGGAGTTCGACGCCGACGAACTCCGCGAAGCGCGCGACTACCTCGAACGCGGCGGGTTCGCTGACCGCGCCGTCTTCGAGAACGGCGACGCGAACGAAATCGTCGAACGCCACGACGGCCCCTTCGATGTGGTCCTCATCGACCACAACAAGGACGGCTACCCCGAAGCGTGGGACGCGATTCGCGAGAAAGTCGCGCCCGGTGGCGTCGTCATCGCCGACAACGCGATGGTCAGCGGGGCGCAGGATTTCGATGCGATTCTGGCCGCCGTCGAGGGAGAAAACCCGGAGATGGACGACGGAACGCGGGGCATCGCGGAGTATCTGTTAGCGGTGCGCGACGACCCGGACTTCGAAACCTCCGTCGTCCCGCTCGGCGAGGGAATCGCGGTGAGCTGTCGACACTGAAACGACGGCGACGGCCGAATCGACGGAACGGGAACACCACTTGCAACGAGAGGGAGAATGTGAGGTTCAGATTTCGGAGGGTGCCCGGCTCCAAGGCCGAAGCCCGCGCCGATAATGACGAGTAGAATGAATAGGACCGAGGTCAGCACGTGACAGCTTCATTGGCCTTTGTTAACCCAGTAATCGTACGCAAACCAAGCGCTGAGTGCAACGGTCCAGATCAGGGTTACCATCCGAAGAGCTTCCGTTCGACTGGGGCCATCTGGCCGTGACCGTTCATACGACTCCATCCAGCGTCAGTTGTTAAATGATATCGATGATCGAACAGAGTGCAATATCGTCGCTGAGTACCTGCGTGCTCACCGCCGTCGCAGACGCGAAGGAATGCTCACCAGATGATCTAGAACTGTTATACAATGCGGTCAATCCAGAAGCGCTCGATGAACTCTTTGAACCACAGACAGATGGCACAACGCGTACACACGGCTCTGTTTCATTTCACTATGCCGGGTACTGGGTCACCGTAACAAGTGACGGGACTGTTGAACTTGCGGTCGATGAGCCATAGGTACGTACTTCGATGATACTACTCATCGACTCTAGTACGACCTTCGATGCAGACGTCAGATCTCTCCAAAAGGCGAGGACAATTACTGTGCTAGGAGAGGTTGACAGGATCGGCACTATCTAGCAAGGAAAACCAAGCGGTAGCAGTACGCTTAGCAAAGCTTTATCTACCAATATGTATGGCAAACTCTTGATATTGAGATCGGATGCACTTTGAGATGATGGAGTTCGGCCGCTTCGCCGAAATCCCAATCATAATGAGACGAAGTGATTCGTTCGCTACTCCCGTTAAAGACACGTTGAAACGCCACTCTACCACAGAATCGCTTAACTCGACAGTGCCACAGAAGTCTGATATCAATTATTAAATAGTACCTGCGGCTGTCTCCTTCATTCAAGGTGAATCAGCACGACTACAGGCTCTTTGTGAGTGTGTCGCAGCTTCGGCGTATCACTCACTTAGATTACCTATGTGCCAGGTAACTAAGAACAGCGCCTTCAGATGCGGAACCACGGGTCACATCCGCATGCCGCCAAAAGACATCACATCTGAAGGATGTATCGCTTCGAACGCGAGTTCGAAAAGCACCGGGAAACACAGAGACGGTAGCGAACCGCCACCACAAGAGCCACTCTCCATTGGAATCCTCCTTTCTGGTGAAACGATCCCGACCTGGCAAAAACGGGCGATCGAAACGATGCTTGCCCGGACAAATGTTGAAATCACCCATCTCGTAATTCGGACTGATACCTCTGCAGATAATCTTGGTGACTTCCTGTTACAATCATTCCCGGAGAACCTCATCACCTATATCCAGTGTTGTTACGATCGACTCCAGGCGCACGTACTTTGGTCGTTGCTTGGTGTTGTTCGACAACTTGCACCAACACCAGACTACATGAAACCAACACGCATCGGTTCGATTCCAGGATTTGAAGACGCAAAACAGATCCACTGCCCAGCGGTCCCAACTTCTGGATTCGGGAATCATCTTCCTGATCAAGTAACAGAAGATGTTGGCGCAAACGCGGATGTCGTCATCCGATTTGGATTTGGCATCCTCACCGATCCACTCTTGTCGATGCCGACACACGGAGTGCTGAGCTTCCATCGAGGAAATCTCCGATCCTACCGTGGTCAGCCGGGTGGCCTCTGGGAATTCTTGAATGATGAACCGACGGCCGGTGTGACACTCCAGCGCATTGGAGAGTCACCCGACGGCGGGGAGATTATCGCCGAAGAAGATGTTGATATCTCAAGCGCACGGACGTGGCGCGAGGTCGAACGGCGTCAAATCGCGGTGTGTGAAGAGCTGCTCGCAGCTGGTGTTGAGCGACTCCAAGATCCAACCTTCGAACCGGCGACACCAGATTCTCTGGGTGATCTCTATACGATCCCACGCGGACGAGACGTCGGTCGCTATCTCACAAAAACCACTCTTGGCAATCTTCGCGCAATTATCAGCGAATCGGATCAGATCCGACCGTCAGGACTACAAGAGTAAGCCCCTGTGTGACCACCATTTTCCCTCTGTGGTAAGTATGCAGACTATTGGGGTACCGTTTCGAGCGCAGGTGTCGTTGAGGTTGAATCCGGTGAAGAGTAAATACGAGCGCGTCTTGGGATAATTCGAAATCACCTTTGCCGAGACCGATAGTCGTGGCTTCGATCGTGGTCAGACATGTATTATTTTGATCTTTTTCTTTGTATCACTATCTTCGAAAGCTCATCGTGTAGGAGAGACCCTCAAGGGGATCCAATTAGATACTGTCTCTTCTGCTCTGTAGGATCGCTAGCCTGCGGAGTAGCGACTCTGTTATCTCGGTAGAAAGCGAAGCGACAGCCTGTTTTGAGTTCGGAAATCCGCCGCTTCACTCGTGGTACGGTCGCTACCGCTAAAACAGTTGTCGAGAACCCAGGCGGGTTCGCCGAATGGGCAATGCTCACGCTGCACGCATTGCGAATCGAACTCGGGAAATCCTACCGCCAAACGATCGACCTGCTGAGCGAAATGCCGGGCGTTCTCGCCGAAATTGGACTCGCGCGGTTGCCTCACTTCATGGTTCTTCGAGATTGGTTCGAGACGATTCCGATGGCCCGCTGGCGTGCGTTTCTCCGCCGAAGCGCGGAGAAACGCACTGGCCATGCTGCCATCGACTCAACGGGATTCGATCGCGACCAGCCCTCGCGGCACTACGCCCAGCGGGCGCATTACCGCGTTCGGACGCTGAAAGTCACCGTGTTAGTTGACGTCGAAACGCTGTACGTCACGGACGTCCACGTCTCGACAAAAACACCGTCTGATTTCAGGATCGGCCCGCAGGTCACCCGACACTGGAAAAGTGTCTGTCCGTTACCGAAATGCGAGAACGAGACGAGGTCTAACTCTGCTCCATTGGATAACGGAGAATCGCTTCATCTGCGCGTGAAAGGGTTGAATAGTCACGTCGTCATTTCATCTCTCGCCAGAGGATGTTTATAACTACAGGCCAGAGTTTTGGATGGAGTGCTCATGATGGGGATGCCCCCACTAGTCATGAGGACTCTGGGGAGAGAAGAAAAATGGGAGAGACAACGACCAACGCACCGAGCGACGAGCAGACGACTGTAAGAGAGCCATCAATCGTGGTGTTGATTCAGGCCGCGATCGCTGCCCGTGACGGTCCCGATATGAGTGACTGTCCACCATTATACGAGGTTATTGATCCAGATGCACTCGACACGCTGTTTGCTCCGCTCCACAGAGAATCCGAACGACACGGGAAAGTGATTTTCGAGTACTGTGGCTATGAGGTTACTGTCCATGCTGACCGGACGGTTGAACTCGAGTCAATCGACGCTTAGAGTGGCTAAAACACCGGCAGTTTCACTCAGAGGCCACATCTTCGTTGGAACCTGTTTTTGCTACTTCTGGTGTACCAACTCGATTCAGGAACACATGGTCGACAAGATTGCCATGAGCACGCCGCAGTCGTTCAGAGAGCGCTTGATGTGAGACATCAAGTTCTTCAGCCAAGTCATCCGCGGTGGCTTCGCGAGGCACCGAATAATAGCCGTGCGTAGCAGCGAGCTGCAGTGCTCGTTGCTGTGACTTCGTGAGCCCGAATCGGGTCTGGGATTCTCTCGTAAATTCCTGGATATTCTGGATCTCTAACGGAATTCCCTGCTCTTCACAGTATTCGGATGTGCGTCTCACTGCGTCATGGTCGGCGAACAACAACCGAAGATGCCAGATATCATTTTGGCCAGTTGCAGCGAGAACTGCCCCGTTTTCTTCTGCAAGAACCTGAATCAAATGATTAACTCGATCGTTCCACGCAAGCTGATAGAGACAATCTGTCTCGAAATCTGCGATCAGGTGAAAGTCAGTAACACTGTCGTCGTCAGTCAACGCGCGCTCAAGCGCAGGACGATCCTCTGCGTTGAACCAGATGAATGGCATCAAGCCATCTCGATCGGTCGCAATCGTTTGTTCGACTTCGATAGTCACAGTTTCGAGAGTGGCCAACGTGTGCTCGAGTGCAAACTCTTCGGCAGCGATACTGACTTCGACGATCGTGCCTCCCATATACGAGCCTATCACGCCAGCAACTATCTATCTTATTTATGAACGTATTATATATCTCCCGTGTAGTTATCTACGTGACAGAAGGCCATTTTCGATTGGCGTACTCTTGTGCCATCTTTGGCAGAGAATCGGAGAATTAGAGAGCTTTGAATAGCGTGATTTAGAGAATAGATGTCGACCAATGTGTTACCACACCAGATACAATCAGAAGCGGCATCGGAGTACCTCCGGTATCCTTGAACGGAAATCTGTGCGAGAGTTGTTCGGCGTTCCCGCCAAGAGACCTAAGATGCACCAGAGAGTTTGTTTATGAGGTAATGGCTACCCTCGTTGAGTTTTCACTCCCAGCCACGGACTTCGTACTTGGCCGCTTACTCACGGCTGATTCGGAGATCGAGATCGAATTCGAACGGATTGTCCCCGTTGGGTCAAATGCAATTCCCTTGTTTTTCGCGTGGAATGATGATTTAGATGCGTTCGAACAGCGCGTCCGCGCTAACGAGCATGTCCGCGAATTAAGCGAGATTGAAGAAATTGGGGATCGACGCTTGTATCTCCTGAACTGGGATATTCCAGACGGGGGCTTTTTCGAAGGGTTCACAACAGCCGAAACGATCATCCGGAGTGCCTATGGCTACGATTCACACGCCTGGGAGTTCGAAGTCCTCTTTCCCTCTCAGGATGATCTCACCACATTCCACAATCACTGTCGCGAAAACGAAATTCCGTATACACTCGGACAGATACACACACTCAGTGAAGCTGGCGATGACCTCGTGGAGAGTGTTCTGACGGAGAAACAGCGTGATGCGCTTCTGCTCGCACTCCAACACGGATATTTTCAGACTCCCCGACAAATTACGCTCTCGGAATTAGCGAACGAGTTCGGCATTAGTCAGCAGTCACTCTCGGATTTGATTCGGCGTGGCAATGAAGCCCTTCTTGAACACGCGCTTTTAGGTTCATCACGAGAGACTTCGCTTGACTAGCTCGGTTCCATTCTCCCAGTATTTTTAACCACCCTGTTCGAACGGCCCCAAACCCTAAGGATAATGTTGTGATTATCATCACACATCCGAATGGGCAAAGTTACACTCCAAATGAGTTTCCGTTCGCTCACTGCGGGCTTGGAGGACAAAGACACTGGTGTCACGGACACCCTCACAACCCCAGACCAATGACTCACCCACCAACAACCGATCACCAATCGACGTCAGACCACACGGTTAGTACTGTCTGCAAAATGCTCGCGAATACCACTCGACGTGCTGCTGTGCAGTTTTTCATCGATGAGGGGACGGACATAGCTGAATTCGACACATTGGTCGAATACGTCCACGAAGAAGTTGACACCATCACGTCTCCTGAACAAGCACGAATCGCGCTTGTCCACAAGCATCTCCCAAGACTCGCCGACTACAATATCATCGAGTATGACAAGCACGGTGAGACTGTCTATTATCACGAAACACCGCGTCTTGAACAGTATCTCACTCACATCGAAGAATCGAAGCACGGGAATGATGCGGTATGAAAGACCAGAATACCGAAAATGCGGATACTGAACTCATGGGCGAGTGTGCTAGCTGTGGCAGATCAGTACTCACAATCTATCTTGAGGAGGATGTCTGTCAGAACTGTCGAGAAGATTGACGCCGGTTAGTCGTCAGAATTTCCGCGTTGTTGGTCGCAACTAGCATTTCCCACCAGTGGTCCTTCACTCTGGATCGAGTGTCCACACCCGCTTAGTGCAACATGGAGCAGTGAATCACTCGAAAAACGTCACATTACAAAAACACGCCAATCCCAATGGCGAAGTGACAACTACAAGAGCGGGAATAACTACCGTTCGACCGGAGTTCTCAAAGGGAGTGACGCTCTCGGAGAACACTCACGCCCCCAAGCACGAAAAGCCGATACAACGAGTGCGGAAAAGAGCCCCGTTGAACCCGAGACTGGGTCAATGGCGAGTCGAAGGAGAGAGGCTACACCAACGAGACCGAAGGGGATACCGCCATATCGGTTCGATCTATGTCCGTAAAATCCCATTTCCGTTGGAAACCACTTTGGCGAACGTCACGCTCGCCTACCGCCGACTGCCGGGTTGCGGGTCAACGTGCGGTTTCGCCATCAGGTCCGAAAACCGCGCGTCGTCCAGCCAATCGAGCAACTGAACCAACTGGTCGGTCGCCGCCTCGAAGAGTTCCGCGCCCTTCTCCGGCGTCGCGTCGGTCTGATCGCCGAAGACGCCGTTTTCGCTGTTGTCGATGGCGTCATAGTAGTTCCGCGCGCCGTGAACGGTGGGGTTTCCGTCCAAGAGGTTCACCAGTCCGCTGTCCCGGGCCTCTTTCAACCTGTCCTCGCGCACGAGTTCCGGCGCGATGTGCATGATCATCGCCGTCTCCTTCGGGCCGCCGTGCGGGCCGTTGTGTTCGAAGATGCTGCTGACGAGTTCGGGAATCGACTCGTCCCACATCCACTCGACGGCGAAGGCCACCTCGTCCTCGCGCAGGCGGCGGCCGACTTCGCGGAGGTGTTGCATGTTGCCGCCGTGGGCGTTGACGTAGACGATTCGGTCGATGCCGTGGTAGGTCAGATTGCGCGAAAAGCTCTCGACGTAGTCGCGGAACTGCGGCGGGTCCACCGACATCGTTCCGTGAAACTGCATGTGGTGCGTACTGACGCCGACGTTGATGGTCGGCGTGCAGAGGTAGCCCGCGCGGTCCGCCGCCTCGCGGGCCAACGCCTCCGCGATGAGGTGGTCGGTCGCGAGCGGTAGGTGCGGGCCGTGCTGTTCGGTCGAACCCAACGGAACGACCGCAACGGATTCCTCGGCCACGTAATCCCCGAGTTCGGGCCACGTCTTATCGGCGAGATACATGTGAAAGGAAGGGTGCTCGGAGAGCATAAATTTCAGTACCGCGGAAACGTCCGGGTCAGGACAGACAGTGACCGGCGAGCGAGAAGCCACAGGACTCGAACGCGTACACGGTGTCGGAGTTCGCAGTGACGACGGCGAGGCCGTCCGACAGTGCGATGGAGGATTCGAGTCCGTTCCCGTTTTCGATGGCCCCGAACGAGACTTCCTCGCCGGTTTCCGGGTCCAAAACGGCGATTCCGTCGTCCGACCGGTTTTTCACGGCCCCGACGTAAATCGCCTCGTCCGTGATGGCGGGCGTCGAACGCTCGACACCCGACGGGTAGTTGTGTCGCCACAGTTCGTCACCCGTCGCGGCGTCCAGCGCGACGAAGTCCCGGAGGTTTTCGGTGAAATACACTTTTCCGTCCGCCACTCCCAATCGGCGGCCGAGCCAAGTCCCGCGACCCGAAACCCGCCACTGCTCGTCTCCGGTTCCCGCGTCCAGCGCGACGACGAACGCCTCCCCGCTAGGGAGTTCCCCCGAGACGAAGACGCGGCCGTCCGCGAGCACCGGTGGGCCGTTGGCCGCTAGCTCCGTTTTCCACTGCACGAATCCCGACTTGCCGTTCAGCGCGACGACACCGTAATCCAATCCGGAGAGGTAGACGACGCCCCTCGCGTACGCCGGTGGGAACGTCCATCCCTGTTCGTCCGTTTGCGGGACGTGTTTCCAGACGACCTGCCCGGACGAGTCGTCGATGGCGTACAGCGCTTCCTTCGCCTTCGGGCCGTCGGTGTCCGCCGTGACGCCCGCCGTCGGCGCGTAGACGAATCCGTCGGTAACGACGGAATGGGCCGTTCGGAGGCCGCCTTCGGTCGGCCCGCCGTGCATCGGGACGTGCCAGCGCTCCTCCCCGTCGGTGGTCAGACTGTGGAGACCGTCGAAACACTGGACGAAGAGGTTTCCGTTCGCGTGGACGACCGAATCGAAATAGGTCGCGCCGTTTTCGGTGGCGTCGCGTGGAGACGTCGCAACCTCGAAATCGTCCTTCGGTCTTCCGGTTTCGAGATCGAGAACGCGCACGCCGACGGTATCGGCACCGCTCGAAAACTCGTCGTTGCCGTAGCCGACGTACACCGAATCGTCCACGAGGACGGGCGACGAGACGTTGTAGGTCTCGGGAATGCGGGCCGACCACTTCACCACGGGGTTCGATTTCGGCCCGCGGTGCCGCCGGGCGTCGCCGGTGTTCCCGTCGTCGTAACCGGCACGATGCCAGTCGCCCCGAACGGGGTCGTCGCCGGTACACCCGGCGAGGAGGCCGATCGAACCGGTCCCGACGGCGGCGAGAACGTCGCGTCTGGAGGGCATTGACGTAACGAGTCGAAACGGCGAGCATAAGCTTTCTCATCACAACCGTTTCGTCATCCGGTACCGCTTCGTCACGTAGTCGGCGCGGCGGTAGAGCGACCGGGCGACGTGGTTGTCCGCATGGACGTCCAGCGAGACGAACTCACATTCCAGTCGCCGCGCCCACGCTTCGGCCCGCGAGAGGAGCGCGCTCGCGACGCCCTCCTGCCGGTGGTCCACACAGACGAACAGGCCGTCGATGTACCCCCGCGGCCCGCGGGCGAACACCGGCGGTGAAGAACGTTTCTCGACGGAAACGTAGCCGACCAACCCGTCTTCCTCGGCGACGAACGTGGCGATATCGTCGTCCGAAAAGCGGTCTTTCACGTAGGAGAAGACGTTCTCCCTGACGCCGCTGTCGGCGAGCGTGTCGAAGTCGTCCATCGCCGCCATCTCGCGAGCGAAGGGAAGCCACAGTTCGTCCACGAACCGGACGAGTTCGGACCCCCGTAGTCGCCGGATTCGCATCAGGTGTCCACCCCGAATCCCGTTTCGGTCCGCTCTTCGAGATACGCCTCGACCTTTGGGCGGGCCTCCTCGCGGTTTTCGTGGTGTTCGTGCAGGAACGCTTCGAGGCGCTCTTTTGCGATTTCCTTCAGTTCGCCGGAGAGCATCGCGCCGGATTCGTACTCGCGGCGGATGCGGGCCAGTTCGTCGTCGTCCCGAATCAGGTGGAACGCGAGGAGTTCGAACACCATGTCTTCCTCGACGACGCCGCCCTTTTCGCGGTGTTCCGCGACGCTGGTTCGTCCGCCGGTTTTGGCCGCGTCGATTTTGCGTTTCGCCTCGGAAACGGTGTCCGTGAGTGCGATGTAACTCGTCGGATCCGACGAACTCATCTTCCCGCCCTGCAATCCGCGCATGAACCGATGGTACGTACTCGCCGGTTTTACGTACGCGGTCTCGCGGTAGCGACTCGCGACGTCCCGCGTCAGTCGAACGTGCGGGTCCTGGTCGATGCCGACGGGGACGACGGTCGGTTTCGGCCCGCCGTTTTCGGGTGCCTGCGGACGGAGGATGTCGGCGTACTGTGTCAGCGCCGAGGCGAGTTTTCCGGGCGCGGCGGTTCCGTAGGTGGCCTCGAACTCGTTTTGCGTGACGTACCGCGAGAACAGTTTGCTCCGGACGAGGTGATCGTTGCCCGCCTCCGACTGGAAATAAAAGTCGGTCGCGTCGAGGTCGAGGCCCAACGCGACGTAGTTGAGCAGGTACTCCTCGACGGCGAGTTCGCGGGCCTCGTCGAGCGAAACGCCGCGCGTCGCGTAGGCTTCGATGTCGGCCACACAGAGCGTGAGTTCGGCACCCATCTCCTGAAACATGCGCGCCTGTTCGAGGACGGCGAGGTGTCCGAAGTGGAAGACTCCGGAGGGCATCAGACCCGTCATGACCGCGAACGGGTCGCCCCTATCGCGGGCGTCGAGGACGGTTTCGAGGTCGCGCTGGCCGAAGACGATGCCGCGCCGGACGAGGCGGTTGTCCGGTAGCCTGTCGGCGACGGAGGCGATTGGTTCGATGCCGAACCGTTCCATCGTCCCGCCGTAGTCGGCGATTTCCACGTCGCCCCACGGGTCGATATCGGTCATTTGAGATCACCGCCGAGCGAGCGGCTAACGGGCGATGGGATGGCAGTAGAACGATACGACAGCAGCAGTTGACTATGCCGTGGTCGGCCAAAATCGACCACCGGCGGTAGCGAACGAAGACATGCCGGTTGCTACTCCGTGAGTTGCGGGCAAAAGGGTTTCGCGGGTGTGAGAAAGAGTAGCAAACGCGAGTGGCCGGACGAGCGATTCGGCCGCCGTGGCGGCCGAATCGCTGTTGGCCGTGGAAAGCGTGAGACCACCCATGCCCGCCGATATCGCCCAAGAGGATATCGTTGCCGCGATTCGAGACGCGCCAGCGCCGGTGGTGAACACGACGTATCTCGCGGACGAGATGAGCGTCTCCCGGGAGAGCCTTCGCGACCGACTCGACGAGTTGGTCGCCGACGGCGTACTCGAAAACACGGAAGCGCGCGGCCGAGGCCACCTCTGGTGGCTCTCGGCCGGGCGCGAATTGGACGAGTAGAACGGAGTCGAAAGCGGACTTGACTCGACAATTTCGTTGAGCGCTCCGTTCAGTTGGCGATCATCGGTGCTTCACCGACCCATCTATCCGTCTCCGCCGCTCGAACCATGAACGCCGCCACAGTAGCTCGTGAGACCGTTGACAGGGTGGTGAGTTTGAGATATCCCGTTCGATAGTCGCGAGTGCGCGGGCCGCTCCGCAGCCACGGCGGCCTAACCATGACCCATTCGTAATCGCTTGCTGCGAGCGTTCGCATGAACCGTTCCCCTCCCTCGATGAGATCGCTTGCGACGAGGTTCGTCGCGGATGAGAGAATCCGTCCCGAAACCGAGAACGGATCTTTTGGATGAGAAATAACTCTGCCGCCGAGAATCACGACCCGCGGAACGTCGTGAGTTCGCATCGCAGCGAAGATGTTCTTCCCACCCCGAATCGCCACGTCGACAGGGGAACCTTTCGCCGGTCCAAGCGCGCTGAGCACGACATCGGCTCCCCGAACGGCGCGTTCGACCGCATCCGTGTCGAGGACGTCACCCTCGACGATGGAGAGATGACCGTTGTCGCAGTGGATCGGATCCACTTTCTCCGGGCTTCGAACGAACGCCCGTACCTCGTGCTCCCTTAACAGCGCGGTATCCACGACGTGCCGGCCGACGCGACCCGTCGCCCCGAACACGACGACTTCCATTCAGTTCTCGTCCCCGTCGCTCGTCTTGAGAACGATCTTCCCGCGGACGTGCCCTTCCTCGCTCAATTCGTGTGCGTGCCGTGCTTCGGCCAGCGGGAACACCGTATCGAGCGTCGGCGCGACGGTACCGTCGTCGAGGAATTCGGAGATGTCTTCCAACCAGTTACGGTCGAAAGTGTCCGCCTGAACCAGTCGGACGCCGTGCCCGTCCGCTGCCGCCTCCTGTTCCGGCGTGAGGTTCAGCGGGAGGTTGTCGATGACCCCGCTTTCCTTCACGATTTCGAGCGAGCGAGTGAAGGTATCGCCACCGATCGCGTCGATCACCACATCGACCGGTTCGACGGCGTCCTCGAAGCGCTCCTCGCGGTAGTTGACGAACTCGTCCACACCTAGATCGCGGAGGAATTCCTCGTTCGACCCGGAGGCGGTACCGATGACGTGAGCGCCCCGGTGCTTTGCGAACTGGACGGCGAAGTGACCCACACCGCCCGCCGCAGCGTGAATCAGTATACGCTGACCGGCTTGGAGATCGGTCAGTTGCATCGACCGCCACGCGGTGAGTCCCGCCATTGGAACCGCGGCCGCTTCCTCGAACGAGAGCGACGCCGGTTTCTGACCGAGTTTTCCCTCCGTCGGGGAAATCGTGACCGCTTCCGCGTACGCGCCGCCGTCGCCGGGAAACGGCAGTATTCCGTACACTTCCTCTCCCAGTTCGAACCCGCTCACGTCCGTCCCGACTTCGTCGACGACGCCAGCGATATCCCACCCTGGAATCCACGGAAGATCGATGGGGAACGGGGCTCCTTGGCGAATCTTATAATCGACCGGATTTACACCGGCCGCGTGAATCCTGACACGTACCTCGTCGGCGGCCGGTTCCGACGTCTCTATCTCCTCGTACCGAAGGTTCGATACATCACCAAACTCGTGAACACGTACTGCTTTCATCTATGATCGCTCCTGAATTTGTACCGCCGTGCTGCACTGTACCGGACGTGTTTACCGTCCGTGCCGTCGGATTCGTAGCATCGGCGTCTAACCACACCGAACGCTACGCCCCTCGTTCGGATGAGCCGATAGCCCCACAAATGGGGTAGTATTTGACTAACCGTCTCGTACCCAATAGCACGGTGTACCGATCGAATCGGCCACACAAACACGAGCACTCATGAGATCGATAACGTTCGACGTAACGCGGTCCGGCGGATTCCACCCGACAGTTCACGGACTGCACGCTACCGAATCCGCCCCCGCTCGGAAATCGATCCTCCACTTCAACGTGCTGGATGACGGAACGATGGTCATGTTAGCTCACATCCACGGTGATCCCGGCCGCACGTGTCAGTTGATCGAGCAAAATCCGGGCGTGATCGAGTACAGCGTTTCGGACGAGGGAGACGGTACCGGACTCATGTACCTTCACAGTCGGCTTCCGGACCAGATGCGTGGAATCATCCGCCCCCTCGATGAACACGAGGTGTTCTTCGAGTCCCTCGAATACGTCTCCGAGGACGAGATTCGGATGACCATGATCGGCGAGACGAACGAGATATTGCAGCGAGCGCTCGCAGAGATCCCTGACGAGATCGACATCACCGTCGAGCGGATCGGCGCGTACTCGGCGGGGACGAACGATCTCTCTGGGTTGTTGACCGACCGTCAACGGGAGATTTTGGAGATCGCCATGGAACTCGGCTACTACGAGAACCCGCGGCGCACCACCCATAGCGAAATCGCAAAGCGCGTCGGAATCGACGCGAGTACGGTCAGCGAACACATGCGAAAGATCGAAGCCCGAGCGTTCGATTTCCTCGCTTGAAAGCCCGATTTCGGCTCGGCTACTGCCGTCGGACGCCGTAGTGAGAGCGGCGACAATTATTCGCTCGGCAACAGCGCGTAGAGTCCGAGCGCAACCGCCGACAGCGCGCCGAGGATGACGAACGCGGCGTTGAGGCGGTCCGCGTCGGCGAAGAACCCCATGAACGTGGAACCGAGCGAACCGACGAGGAAGAACCCGGTTCGGATGAACCCCCACGCGGAGCCCTCGATGTGGTCGGGGAGCGCGCCGATGATGTAGGAGTTCGTGACGGCGTTGACGGCCATTCGCGTGCCGAGAACCCCGACGACGACGGCGATGGCGAGGGTTCCCGAGACGAACGTGAGCGCGATGGGGGCGACGACTCCGACGGCGGTGACGGCGAGGAGGACGGGTTTGATTCCGATCCTGTCCGCGGCGCTACCGGCGACGATTTGGGAGACGGCACCGGTGACGAACATGAACCCGAACAGCAGGGCGGCGGTGCTCTGACTCAGTCCCTTCGTTTGGAGGTACGTCGGCAGGAACGCCGTGATACCCTGATAGGCGAACAGCAGAATCGCCACCGAGACGGTCGCGAGCAGGATGGAGCGGTCCGAGAGGGTTCCGAGGAGTTCGCCGAAATCCGGCAGCGCGGACGCAGTGGATTCGCCGCCGTCCGAAACGGCATCGGAATCCCGGCCCGACGCTGTGCTCGATTTGTCGTCACTCGGTTGCTCGTCCTCGGACGGGCGTTCGGGGACGACGCGCCACGCGAACGCCGCCATGACGAAGAACGGAACCGCCAACCCGGCGAGGATGGCCCGCCATCCGACGGCACCCACGACGCCCGCCGCGACGTTCGGGAGGAAGGCGGAACCGAGACTGCCGATGGCGAGCGTTACGCCGAAGGCAGCGCCCGCGTTTCGCGTGAACGTGCGCGAGAGGACGGTTCCGCGACTCGGGCCGTACAATCCGGAGCCGAGTCCGTAGGCCGCGCTGCCGACGAAGAAGACGCCGAACAGCGGCGCGAACCCGAGGACGAGCATGCTCACGCCCGACAGACAGAGGCTGGCGGTCAGCAGTCGTCGCTCGCCGAGGCGGTTGACCAACACTCCCGCGGGAAACTGCATGAGGGCGTAGCCTATCCAGAGGGTCGTGATGGCGAGTCCGGCGTACGCATCCGAGATGTGAAACGTCGCCTCGATTTGTGGCAGCAGGGTCGGGATGATAAACCGCATGCCGAGGGTGAACGCCCACCCGATTGCGACGACGACGAGGAGCCACCCGCGACCGTCGCCACGAAGGCCGCCGAGCGTCCCCCCAACCTGCCGAGATAGAGACCGATAGCGCGGAGACATTGCGTGATTCGACCAACGTTCTGCGGGCGGTTAAACGGGCGGATGTGGGGCCAATCTGTCCGGTTTTTCCGGGGCGGGAGGCGTTTTCGAACGCGATCCGTCACCGTCAAACCGTCAAATCCACCCGTCGCAACCGCTGGGCGTTGATGGCGACGATGACCGTGCTGGCGGACATGAACACGGCACCGATCGCCGGCGAGAGGAGGATTCCGAACGGTGCGAGGATCCCCGCCGCGAGCGGGAGCGCGAAGACGTTGTATCCGGTCGCCCACACGAGGTTTTCCTGCATCTTTCGATAGCTCGCGCGGCTGAGTCGGATCAGTTTCACCACGTCGAGCGGGTCGTTCTCCACGAGGACGATGTCCGCCGACTCGATGGCGACGTCGGTGCCGCTCCCGATGGCGATGCCGACGGTGGCGCGTGTCAGTGCAGGTGCGTCGTTCACGCCGTCGCCGACCATCGCCACCCGCTTTCCCTCCTCCCGGAGGTCCGTGATGCGCTCGTCCTTCTCGTCGGGCAGCACCTCGGCGAAGTACGTGTCGATGCCCAACTCCTCCGAGACGGCCCGGGCGACGGCCTCGCTGTCGCCGGTCAGCATGGCGACTTCGATACCCATCCCGTGAAGCGCGTCGACGGCGCGTCTGCTCTCGTCCCGAACCACGTCGGCCAGCGCGAACCCGGCGACGACGCGCCCCTCCGAGACGAGGTAGACGACAGTTTGTCCGTTCTCCCCGGCGGTTCGCTCGAAATCGACGAGGTCGGACGGGAGGTCCGCATCGACCAGTTCGAGGAGGTTCGACCCGCCGACGAGCGTTTCACGGTCCTCGACGGTTGCGCGGACGCCGCGCCCCTTGCTGTTCTCGAACGCGCTCGCAGTTGGGGGCGAAACGTCTTCGTCGCGTGCGTGGCGTCGAATCGCCTGTGCGATGGGATGTTCGGAATCGGCTTCGACGGCCGCCGCAACCGCCGTCGCCCGGTCCTCGGTCCACCCCTCGACGGTTTCGACGGCGACGACGCCCTGTTCGCCCTCCGTCAGCGTCCCCGTCTTGTCGAAGACGACCGTATCGAGCGTTCTCGCGTCCTCCATGGCGATGCGGTCGCGGACGAGGACGCCGTCGTTCGCGGCCATCGAGGTGTTGATGGCGACGACGAGCGGCACCGCCAATCCCAGCGCGTGCGGGCAGGCGATGACGAGCACCGTGACGACCCGTTCGACCACGTCGAGGCCGAAACCGGTGGCGAGAAACCACGCGATTCCAGTGACGGCGGCGACCGAAAGCGCGACGTAAAAGAGCCACCCCGCCGCCCGGTCGGCGAGCAGTTGCGTTCTGGATTTGCTCCCCTGTGCCTCCTCGACGAGTCGCATGATGCCCGCGAGGGCCGTCTCGTCGCCCGTCGCGTCCACCCGAATTCGAAGGCTTCCGTCGCCGCTGTTGACGGTCCCGGCGATGACCTCGTCGTCGGGGCGCTTGCCCACCGGCCGCGATTCGCCGGTTATCATCGACTCGTTCGCCGACGACTCTCCCCGTTCGACCACGCCGTCCGCGGGAATGCTCGCTCCGGGGCGAACCAGCACGCGGTCCGCGGTGTCCAACTCGGCGACCGGTACCTCCTCCGTCTCGCCGTCGCTCGCGATTCGCTCCGCCGTGTCCGGCATGAGACGGGCCAACTCGTCCAGCGCGCCGGAGGCCTGGCGAACGCTCCGCATCTCCAACCAGTGGCCGAGCAGCATGATGTCGATCAGCGTCACGAGTTCCCAGAAGAATCCCGTCGTCCCGGGCAGGAAGAACGCCGCCGCGATGCTGTAGACGAACGCCACGGTGATGGCGAGCGAGACGAGCATCATCATCGCCGGTTGGCGGTTCTCGAACTCCACCCGCGCCATCGAGAGGAACGGGGACCCGCCGTACACGAAGACGACGACGGCGAGCAGCGGGGTTATCGACTCGCTCCCCGGGAATCGAAGCGCGACGTATCCGAGCGACTCCTGTACGAACGGGCTGAAGTAGAGGACCGGTACCGACAGGACGAGACAGACCCAAAATCGACGTCGGAAGACGGCTTCGTGGCCGCGGTGGTCCACGTGCGCGCGGTGACGTTCTTCGGGAGGCGGTCGCTCCTCGATACGGCGTTCCTCGATGTGTGACATTCGTTCCCACCCCAAAGGGGGTACGACGGAGCGGAGCATCAACTTGTCCGATGGGCGGGAAGGCGAGTGATCGAGCATCTGCACTTCGCGCCGGTGTACCGTTTACTTTTAATACCGTTTTCGACAGGTAGAGCGTCCGACAGCAACGAAAGCGGAAGAGATAATCGGGACGAATCATATAGCCTTACCCTCAGAATGGCAGGCAACTCCTCCGACTCGTCGCTCAAATCGGTCTCCCGAGGTGCCTCCTTTTTCATGGCCGGAAAGGGCCTCGACAACGTCTTCCGATTCCTGCTGAACTGGATTCTGGTTCGCGGACTCGGCGGCGTGCTGTTCAGCGTCTACACGCTCGGGTTGGTCATCCTGACCTTCGCGCAGGTGTTCACCAATCTCGGGACGAATCAGGCCATCATGAAGTTCGTCCCGATGTACGAGGACGACCCGGGGAAACGCCAGCGCATGCTGGGGTTATCCTATCTCACGTCGCTGGTCGCGGGCGTCGCCATCGGGATACTCATCTATCTCCTCGCACCGTGGCTGACGCAGTTCGTGGACCCGGCGTATCAACCGTACTTCACGAACGTCGTGCGTCTGTTCGCGCTCCTGCTCCCGCTCGACACGTTGATGAGTTGTTTCGGAAGCCTGTTCAAGAGCGTCGAAATCCCCGAATATCAGGTCGCCATTCGCAACGTCCTGATTCCGTTCGCTCGCGTCGTCGCCGTCGGTATCGCGCTTCTCCTCGGTGCCGCGCTGTTCGGAACGGTCGCCGCGACGGTGGTCGCCACGTGTATCACCTTCTGTCTCGCCGTGTGGTTGGTGATGACGCGGGCAGACATCACGCCGACGTTCCGCGGCGCGTCGCGCGAGGAACTCGTCGAGTTTTACGACTTCTCGCTCCCGCTGACGCTCAATCACGCCGGACAGGTCCTCGCAAACAAGGTCGACCTGCTGATGGTGGGCTTTCTCGCGGGAGCGTACATCACCACGAAGGACGCCGTCGGGATTTACAAGATCGCCACGGTGCTCGGCGGCATCCTCCTCCTGCCGCTGAGCGGGTTCAATCAACTGTTTCCGTCCATCGCGTCCCGGCTGTACAACGACGGCGAGATGGACGATTTGGAGGCGTTGTTCCGCCGCGTGACCCGGTGGACGTTCACGATGGGGTTGTTCCCGGCCATCGGGGCCGCCATCTACGCCCGCGAGTTGCTGGTCCTGTTCAGCGATTCGTTCGCCCAACAGGGGGTGGGCGTCCTGTTGTTGTTCGTCGTCGCGCAACTCGCCAACGCGAGCGTCGGCCCGTCGGGATACGTGCTCATGATGACCGACAACCACTACCTGACGGTCGCGAACCAGTGGCTGCTGGGCATCTGTAACGTCGTCCTCAACTACCTGTTCATCCGGGAGTACGGCCTCATCGGGGCGGCGCTCGCCACCGCGACGGTCATCGTGGCCATCAACGTCCTCCGCGTCGTGGAGGTGTGGTACACCGTCGGCCTGTTCCCGTACTCCCGAAAGTACGTCAAACCGCTCATCGCGGGGGCGGCGACGGCCATCGCCATGCTCGCCACGAAGTCCGTTCTCGCGGGCTACGTGGCCGGAATCGGGTCCCCGGGTATCGCCGCACTCGTGCAGGGCGCGGTCGGGGGACTCGTCGGCCTCGCCGTCTTCGGAGGCTCACTGTATCTGCTCGGTATCGAACAGGAAGACCGCGAGTTCGTGACCGAAAACATCCCGAGTTGAGTGTGCGTACCTCGACGGCAGTTCCGAACGCGCGCCACAGGCGCGCTCGACCGTTCGCGGGAGTCCACGTTCGTGCTCGTCAGTACGTGATGCTGAAGCCTCCCGTGTCGTTGCCGGTGCCGCCGTTCTCGTAGGTGAAGTAGTAGTCGATGACGTCCCCGGACGAGAAGTCGCCGACGACGTAATCCGGTGTCGTTGTGAGCGTGTGCGTGTCGCCGTTCGGGTTGTTCATTCGGTAGTTGTACTGCGTGCTCCCGTTGACCGTGTAGTGGAGGTCGACCCAGTTCGAACCGACGTTCGAGACGAATTCGAAGGAGAGTTCGTCGGTGGTCGTATCGCTATCCGACCCGTCGATTCGGGTGACGTTCTGACTGAAATCGCCGCCCGACGAGTTCGTCGTGACGCTGACCGTGTCGGAGGCACCCGACTCGTTACCCGCACCGTCTACGGCCGTCACGGAGAAATCGTACGTCGTTCCGCCCGAGAGGCCGGAAACCGTGGTGGACGTGCTTCCCGCGGATACGTTCTGGCTCCGCGAACCGTCCACGTAAACGACGTAGTGATCCAGCCCGGACCCGCCGGTGTCGCTCGCGGCGCTCCAGTCGAGGTCGACGGACGACCCTGTGTGGCCCGGCGACGAGAGGTTCGACGGCACCGTCGGTGCCGTCGTGTCGGACGAATCGCCACCGTCATCGTTCCCGCCGGTGCTCGTCGCCATCGAGTTGGCGGGGACGGACAACGACGTTCCGTCCGAGAAACTCACAGTAATTGCCGAACTCTCCCCGTTGTAGGCGACGTAGGTCTTCCCCGTCCCGTCGTCGAAGACGTACGCCAGCGGATAGTCCGCGGTCACGGACGGGTCGGGGTTCCCCATCCCGTCGATGTTGTAAATCCAATGGTAGGTTCGGGCTTTCGTCTCGCCCGCCTCCGGCGAGTAGGAGCTTTTCTTCGCTTGGAACATGCTCTTTGCGTCCGATGGGTTCGAGAACACGCGGTAGTTCCACATGATGTCGGGCCAGAGGTTCCAGTCGCCGCCGTTGTCGTCGTTTTCCACCGCCTCGGAGTAGTTTCGCTCGGCCAACTGGGAGTCCCACCCCAGATACAGCGAGTGGCCGCCGAACGGCAGGTAGTTGATGCCGTGAATCGCCTCGGCGTCCCCGTTGAACCACGTCGCGTAGGAGTACTTGACGCCCCAGACGATGCCCGCGGTGTCGTGGCTCCAGCCCTCGGGCTGATTTTGATCGTCAACGTCGAACCAGTACTCCATGGCCGAAATCACCTCGTGGGTGTAGAGATACGCCGCCCAGTTCAACATCTCGTCGTTCCCCGTGTACACCGCCCACTGGACCATCGCGCCGTAGGCGTTGATGGCCTCGGAAGACGATTCTTGGTCGTTTCCACCAGCGAACTCCGCGGTGCCGGACGCCCACGAGTGGCCGGTGAAGGGACTGAAGTTCCGCAGGAAGGGGAACGAGTCGGCCGGGTTCGTCGCGGGTTCCTGTGGGTTGGCCCGGTTCGGCCGCTCCCAGTTCGCGTAGTCGCGGACGATGAGGTCCACCATCCCGCCCCAGTTTCCGTCGTCGCCCCACGACTCGTCGTTTCGGACGGTCTCGGCGGCACCGCGAACGAAGTAGCCGTAGTGGAAGTGGTGGTCGTTCATGCCGCTGGCCGACCCGTACGAGTCGGGGTAGCCGATGAGCGTTCCCCACCCGTCGTCGTAGTAAAAGAGGGTACCGCTCTCGCCGCTTCCCGCGGTCAGCCAGTTTTCCAATCGCGACCGGATGGCGTCGTGGAGCGCGTCCCGTTTGCTCGTGTTCCCGACTTGGTTCGCTATCGGTGCGGCCTCCGCCGCCCGTCCGAACTCCTTCCCGGTCGAGTAGGTGTCGCTGCCGCCGAGGCTGGCCGACACGTCGTCGACGTAACTCGCCAGTTCCGACCTGTCGTACGTCCCCTCGTCGGGGAGAAACGGGAGCACGCCGCGGAATGGATGGGTCGTCGTGAACGCCGACCCGCTCAGCGTCTTCATCGTGCCGCGGGGGCACTCGTAGGTGTAGCTCGACAGCGCATCGTCGGTGTACTTGTGGTGATGCGGATACAGCCCCGTGATGGTCGCGTTCCCGCCGACTTGGCTCTCCGGTTTGTTGTCGGTGGCGAAGGAGTAGGTCGTTCGGATTTCGCCAGCGGACCGGTCGTACGTGGGGGAAACACGGGTCGCGTCGCCCGCGCCGGTGTCCATGACGAAGTTGTAGGCATACCGCTCGAACGCGTCGAGCGTCGAAGTCGTGCCGTCCGGAAGGATAGCGACCGACAGGTAACCTCCCGACAGGGCGTTGGTCAGCGTCGCCGACCCGACGCCGGACCAGTCGTCGCCCGATGGCGCGAACAGGCCGTAGTGTTTGCCGTCGTGGGTCAGGCCGAGGACGTTCCCGCGGTCGGCCCAAACGGTCGGAGCCGACGGGAATCCGAGTTCGGCACCGCCCCCCTCGTACTCACAGAAGACGAACGGAGACCCCTTCGTCAGCGACGCTGTGAGGGTCGCGGCCGTCCCCGTGCCCCATTTGAGCGTCACCGACCAATCGCTGTGGCCGTCGACCCGCGTGTCCGCGAACGTGCCCGCGGTGTGACCCAGCGTGAAGTCGCGCTGGACGTTCATCTTCGCGTCCTCGTTGGGATAGTTCCACGTCGTCGGATGGCCGACGTCGAGACCGGAGTCGTTCGCCAACGCGTACCCGGGGTGGAAAAAGAGGTTGTTCGAATAGCCGGTTACCAGCGCCGACGACCACCAGTCGTTGGAGGGAATCGGGGCCGCGACGTTCCCGGTGGTGTACAGCGTCGCTGGAGGTCCGTCCTCACCCGACGGTTTCGTACCGGCGTAACTGCCGTTGCCGACGCCGTGGATGTCGCTCGCCGCCAGTACCGGCGTTGGAATCGCCGAACCGGCCAACCCGGCGGCCCCGAACGCTTTGAAGTACGTTCGTCGAGACAGCGAGAAGGAGTCGTTGTGCTGGTTCGAAATGTCGGATTCGTTCGAGTCGTTCGGTTCGTTCGAGTCGTGCGGGTGCTTCCGCCTGTCGTCCGTTTCTCTGGTAGGGTCGTTCATACGTGCATCCTGATCGCAGTTATTTCTTGAATACTGCGATAAAAATTATTTACTACATCAATGGATAAAATTATTTCCCTACCCATCAACTCTGCAAAATATCCCGGTCGATACACGAGACCGTGTACCCGGTGGCACCGGATCTATCGACGGATATCGTCGGGAGATACCCCCGGACGGGAAATCGAGAACAAAAATGACGATTCGACGCGGGGCGTGCGTGGAAGGTTTTCCAAAATTTCCGACGAACGGTTACGGAACTGTCGGTCGTGAAACGTCGAATCGAACGAAACCATAAATGCGCTCGTTCAGTATGATCCCTCATGACGAACCGCATAACGGTGTCGCTCGACGACGAGGCACAGGGTTCCTTGGACGAACTGGTGGGGGAAACCGAGAAACCCCAGAGCGAACTCGTGAGACGGGCGCTCGTCTTCTACGCCGCGAACTACGACGCCGCGACGGCGGAGGCGGGGACGAACCTCGAAGCGTACCATCGGATGCTATCCAGCGGCGAACACGTCCTGCTCGACGTGGACTTTCTCCACTGCTTCCTCGACTACGTCGAAGACGAAACCGGGGACCCCGACCCGGATTTCCTCGAACTGGCGGACCAAGTGTCGAGGTACCACGCCCGCGAGTACGAACACCGCTTCGATACACTCGGCGAACTCCTCGATTGGCTCTCGTTCTGCGGCTTTCTGACCGTCCGCGAAACGCACGGCGACACGTACCACGTCGTGTTCCCCACCGAATCGGTCAAGTGGTTCATGACGCGGTTCGTCGAACGGAGCGCCGCCGGACTGCCGTTCGAACTCGAACTGGAGGAGGGCGTCTCGAAGGTGCTCATGACGGAAGTTCGGGCCGACGGATGAACGCGTCGTATCCGTTCACACCTTTTCATACCCCGTACGACTTCGATACACACCGTTCTTAGCGGGGTTTTAAGTTCGAACTATGGGTTGTGACGACATAGCACGAGAACGACCATGAACATTATAGACAGACTACGATCCATCGGTCCCGGCGCGATGGTCGCGGCGGCCTTCATCGGACCCGGAACGGTCACGACGGCCAGCGTGACGGGCGCGGAGTTCGGATACGCCCTCGTTTGGACCATCGTGTTCTCGATAATCGCCACCATCGTCCTGCAGGAGATGAGCGCCCGCCTCGGTGTCGTCTCCCGCCACGGACTCGGCGAAGCATTGCGCGAACAGTTCGACAGTCAGGTAGTGTCGTATTTCAGCATCGCGCTCGTGGTGAGCGCCATCGGCATCGGGACGGCGGCCTACGAGACGGGGAACATCCTCGGCGGGGCTGCCGGTTTGGAGGGTATCACCGGAATCAGCGCACAGATTTGGGGGCCGGTCATGGGCCTCTGTGCGGCCGCGCTCCTCTGGACGGGTCGCTACAAACTCATCGAGAAGGCCCTCGTCGCGCTCGTCGGAATCATGGCGATTTCGTTCCTCATCGACGCCATCGTCATCGGTCCCGACCTCGGCGCGCTCGCGATGGGATTCGTCCCGAGCGTTCCCGAGGGCTCGACGTTCCTCATCACGGGACTCATCGGAACGACCGTCGTCGGCTACAACCTGTTCCTGCACGCCGGGAGCGTCCAAGAGCGGTGGGCCGGGCCGGACGAGTTGCCGGAGTCGCGCGCCGACACGATACTTTCGATCATCATCGGCGGCCTCATCACCATTGCCATCCTCGTCACCGCGGCCGCGGCGTTCCCCGTCGGAACGGAAATCGACAACGTGAGCCGGATGGCCGAGCAAATCGAGCCGCTCGCCGGACCCTACGCCACGGTGCTGTTCAGCATCGGGCTCTTCGCGGCGGGGTTCACTAGCGCGACCACCGCACCGCTCGCGGGCGCGTACGCCACGGCGGGAGCGTTCGGGTGGGACACCGACCTCAAGTCCCCGCGATTCCGCGCGGTCTGGGGAAGCATCCTCCTCATCGGCGTGGTGTTCTCGGCGTCCGGCTACGAACCGGTGCAGGCAATCGTCTTCGCGCAGGTCGCGAACGGAATCCTGTTGCCTATCGTCGCGCTCTTCCTCATCTACATCATGAACGACAGGGACATCCTCGGGGACTACGTCAACGACACGACGGAGAACGTCCTCGGTATCGCGGTGACGCTCGTCGTGGTTTGGCTCGGCGTCCGCGCGCTCTACACCGTCGGACAGGACTTGGGGGTCTTCTGAATGGACGGGTCAACGCGCGTCGGCGTCGACGTCGGCGGGACGTTCACCGACGTGGTCCTCCTCCTTCCGGACGACGAACTCGTGACGGCAAAGGTCCCCAGCACGGACGACCAGAGCGTCGGCGTCGTGCGGGGCATCGAAAAGGCGTGCAACGAAGCTGAAATAGATCCGACGGACGTGGACGCGTTCACCCACGCGATGACCGTCTCCGTGAACGCCCTCCTCGAAGAGGACGGCGCAAAGACGGCGCTCGTGACGACGGAAGGCTTCCGCGACGTCCTCGAAATCGGGCGACAGGCCCGTCCCGACCTCTACGACGTGGCTGTGGACAAACCCGCGCCGCTCGTCCCGCGACGACGACGGTTCGAAGTCGCGGAGCGCACGACGGTTGACGGGGTGCTAACCGAACCCGACGAGGACGAGGTGCGCGCCGTGGCCGAGGAAATCCGCGACTGCGGTGCCGAAAGCGTCGCCGTCAGCCTCCTCCACGCCTATCAGCACCCGGAGAACGAACGACGGGTCGCCACCGTACTCCGCGACGAACTCGACGTGCCGGTTTCGGCCTCCCACGAGGTTCTCGCGGAGTTCCGCGAGTACGAACGGACCTCCACGACGGCCGTGGACGCCTACGTGACCCCGGCCATCGACGCCTACATCGGTCGGTTGGAGGAGCGCGCCGGGGAACGCGGCGTGCCCGAACCGCGAATCATGCAGGCCAACGGCGGCATCGCGTCGGCGAAGACGGTTCGCGAACACGCGGTCACGACCACGATGTCCGGGCCGGCGGCGGGCGTCGTCGGTGCGGCGGAAACCGCCGGGGGAGGGGACGTCGACGGCCTCGTCACCTTCGACATGGGCGGCACGTCGAGCGACGTGAGCCTCGTCCGGGACGGCGAAGTCGAGCGGACGACGGACGCGGAAATCAACGGCCGACCCATCAAGACGCCGATGGTGGACGTGAACACCGTCGGCGCGGGCGGCGGGTCGATAGCGTGGGTGGACGCCGGAAACGCCCTCCGCGTCGGGCCGCGCTCGGCCGGTGCGAACCCCGGTCCCGCCTGCTACGGACGCGGCGGGACGGAGCCGACGGTGACGGACGCGAACGTCGTCCTCGGCTACATCGGGGGGAGTTCGGCGCTCGGCGGCGAACTCGAACTCGACGAGGAGGCGGCCCACGACGCGCTGTCGCGGTTGGCCGACGAGGCCGGGTTGGACGACGCCCTCGCGGCCGCTCGGGGCGTCTTCCGGGTCGCGAACGCGAACATGGCGCGGGCGATTCGCGCCGTCACGGTCGAACGGGGGCACGACCCGCGCGGGTTCGGCCTCGTCGCCTTCGGCGGGGCGGGACCGATGCACGCCGCCGCCGTCGCCGAGAGCCTCGACATGGACTCGCTCGTGATCCCGCACGCCTGCGGCGTGCTGTCGGCCTATGGCCTGCTCGCCGCCGACGAGAAACACGATTCGGTTCGGACCCTCAGGAGCCCGCTCGCGGACGTGTCGCTCGGCGACGTGGAATCGACCTACGACGACCTCACGGAGGAGGTGCTGTCGGACGTGGCGGACCCGGACGCGGCGGAGGTTCAACGGGCCGCCGACCTTCGGTTCGTGGGACAGAGCTTCGAACTCACGGTTCCGGTGGACGACGAGTTCGACGCTGTGCGCGTCGCGGAACGGTTCCGGGACGCCCACGAGAGCGCGTACGGCTACGTCATGGACGACCCCATCGAACTCGTGAACGTTCGGGTGACGTCCGTCGTCGCCCGCGATTCGCCGTCGGTCAGGTATCGGACGACGGGCGACGCCGAAAAGGGACGCCGCGAGGCGTTCTTCGACGACGGATTCCACGAAACGCCGGTCTTCGACCGAACGGGCCTCGGAGAATCGGATTCCGTGGGCGGGCCGTGCATCCTCGAACAGAACGAGAGTACGGTGGTGGTTCCGCCGGGATGGTCGGGGACGGTCAACTCGGACGGGACGTTGCTCCTCGGGAGGGACGGACAATGAGCGGAGACGAATCGAACTCAACCATCGACGCCGTGACGCTCGAAATCATGCGCAACCAGTTCGAGGGCGTCGCCGAAGAGATGGGACAGGTGCTCATCACCTCGTCGTACTCCCCGAACATCAAGGAGCGACGGGACTGTTCGACCGCCCTCTTCGACGCCGAGGGCCGCCTCGTCGCGCAGGCGGAACACATCCCGGTTCACCTCGGCGCGATGCCCGAAGCGGTGAACACGGTGCTCGACTACGACCCGGAACCGGGCGACGTGTTCGTCCTGAACGACCCGTTCGAGGGCGGAACGCACCTCCCGGACGTGACGATGGTGTCGCCGGTTACGGTCGAGGACGAAATCCTCGGATACGCCGTTTCGCGCGCGCACCACGCCGACGTGGGCGGGATGACGCCCGGAAGCATGCCCGCAGGGGCACGGGAAATCTATCAAGAGGGGATTCGCCTGCCGCCGGTTCGTCTCGTGAAGCGCGGCGACGTGAACGAGGACGTGATGAGCCTCCTGCTCGCCAACGTCAGGAACCCCGGCGAACGCCGGGCCGACATCCGCGCCCAAATCGCGGCGAACGAACGAAGCGAGGAACGACTCCGTGACCTCGTGGGCGAACACGGGCGAAACCGCGTCGTCTCGGCTTTCGACGCGGTGATTTCTTACTCGCGCGACCGACTCCTCACTGAAATCGCCGAGTTGCCGAACGGGACCTACAGCGCCCGCGACGTGCTGGAAGGAGACGGCATCACCGACGAGGAGATTCCCATCGAAGTCGCGGTGACGATAGACGACGAGGGGATTTCCGTGGACTTCGCGGGAACCGCACCGCAAGTGCCGGGGAACGTCAACGCGCCGTTCGCCGTGGCGAAGAGCGCCGTGTACTTCGTGATTCGATGCGTGACGGACCCCGAGATACCGCCGAATCGGGGGTGCTACGACCCGATTTCCGTGTCGGTCCCCGACGGGTCGCTGTTGAATCCCCGACCACCGGCGGCCGTCGTGGGCGGCAACGTCGAAACCAGCCAGCGGGTGACGGACGTCGTGTTCGCCGCGCTGGCGGAGGCGGTCCCGGACCGCGTGCCCGCCGGCGGACAGGGGACGATGAACAACCTCACCATCGGGAGTCGGGACGGCGGCGCGGACGGCTTCACCTACTACGAGACCATCGCCGGCGGGTTCGGCGGGCGGCCGACGAAGGACGGGATGGACGGGGTGCAGGTCGGGATGACCAACACCCTGAACACGCCCGTCGAATCGCTCGAAGCCGAGTACCCGCTGTTCGTTGAGGAGTACGGACTGCGCGAGAACAGCGGCGGACGCGGACGGTTCCGCGGCGGCCTCGGCGTCGTCCGCTCCGTCACGGTCGAAACCGACGCCACCGTCTCGCTCCTCACCGAGCGGCGGCGAGTCGCACCACGCGGTATCGCCGGCGGCGGGGACGGTCGGTGCGGGGAGAACGAAATCGACGGGGAACGCGTTCCGGCGAAGACGACCCGCGACGTGGCCGCCGGGACGACCATCACCGTGCTGACGCCGGGCGGCGGCGGTCACGGCCCGGCGGCGGAACGCGACCCGGACGACATCGAAATCGACCGCGAGGACGGCAAGATGGAGTGGGACGAATGAAACCGTTCGTCGAACCGACGCGAGCGAGGTGTCCCTGATGTTCGGGTGGCGCGCCAGACTCGGCGTCGTCGTTCCGTCCTCGAACACGACCGTCGAAGCCGAGTTCGGAAGGGCCGTCCCGGACGGCGTGAGCGTCCACACCGCCAGAATGCCGCTCGAATCGGTCACGGTCGACGAGTTGGACGCGATGGCCGACGACGCGGTGGACTGCGCGGAGCGATTGGCCCACGCGAACGTGGACGTCGTCGCCTACGCCTGCACGACCGGGAGCCTGCTTCACGGACCGGGATTCGACACGGAACTCGAAACCTCGCTGTCCGAGACGGCAGGTGTCCCCGCGGTGGCGACGGCGCTATCGGTCAAACGGGCGCTATCGGCCCTCGACGCCGAACGAATCGCGGTCGTGACGCCGTACACCGACGAACTGAACGAAAGGGAGGAGTCGTACCTGCGCGACGAAGGGTTCGATGTGGTAGCGCTCCACGGTCGAGGTATCGAAGCGAACACGGGTATCGGGTCGTTGTCCCCGGAAGACGCCTATCGGCAGGTTCGAAGGGCAGTCCCGAACCCCGATGCGGTGGACGCCGTGTTCGTCTCGTGTACGAACTATCGCACGCTTCCCGCCATCGACGCCCTCGAATCCGACCTCGGGGTCCCGGTCGTGACGAGCAATCAAGCGACGTTGTGGGACGCGCTCGGACGGGTAGGAGTTCCCGCGAACGTTCCGGGGAGCGTGGGAGAACGCTGAAAACCTCGAATCACGTCCATCGCCGCCACGTTATCGCGGCGGTCGAAGCCGGTAGTAGCGCCGATTGAGACTGAACATGTACCCCTCCCGCATCGCGCGAAGGACGGAGTACGTGATGAGCGCGGCGATGAACGGCAGGAACATCGTGAGGTCGAAGAGCAGCGGCGTGCTGATCGGGATGAGGTTCTGTATCGAGTAGGCGCTGATCATGACGGCGAAGACGACGCCCGCCACGCCGAGCGCCGCCCAGAACGGTTGTTCGACGGGCCGTCGGGCACTCCCCTTGTTGAGGAACGGAACGATGGCGATGAAACCCACGAGGACGACGTTGGCGATCACGCCGAACGTCCTGTCCTCCATGAGTTTCTCGCCGCCGAGGATGGCGAGTTCCGGGTTCAAGGGTTCGAGTTTCAGGAGACCGAACGACCAGTACAGGTACCAATCGGGAAGGATGATGAAGGGCGTCGTGCTCGGGTCCGCCGGGGCATCCAGATGCGGCGGCAACGCCGCCGAGAGGAGCAGAATCATCCCGACGAAGAAGCTCACGATGGAGAGGTTTCGAATCATCTCATGGGGCCACGTCGGAAACGCCAACACGTCGCGCTCGACGTAGCTGGATTCTTCGCGGAGCGTCTGGTCCTCCAGTCGGGACCGTTCGAAATACTCGTAGGTCAGTCGGGAGAGCCCCTGCGTGCGCTGTTTGCGTTCGAGCCACGTCGGCGTCTCGTCGTCCGGCGAGACGATACCGGTGCCGTCCGTGCGTACATCGTCAACCGCTTTTTCTGTCTTGCTATCGCTATCCATTTCCCTCACCCCCATACCGCGGTTTCGCACTAGAGATAGAGCGCCGTGTGAGCATGAATGTCGCGGAAAACCAAACCGAGGGAGAACGGTGGTGTCGTCGTGGGTCAGTACTGCCCGAACAGTCCGTCCCGTCGGGCGCGACGAACACAGGCGCGGAAGACCAGATAACCGAGGGCGAGATAACTGACCGCGGTCAGCAACAGTAACCCGAGGTCGGCGAGCGGGAACTCCCAGAGTCGAATCCCGTGGCTCATCGCCCGACGAAGCAGATACGTTCCCTCGACCAGCGGGAGGAGTTTCAGGGCCGGAACGGCACCGACCGGTGCCGCGACGAGCGGGACCAACGCAAACTCGGCGAGCAACAACACGTTCTCGATCCGTTTGTAGAGGAGCGCCAGTCCGGCGAACGAGAATCCGACGCCAACGATGGAGAGGAGCGAGAGAGTCACCAATGGAACGACCGTAAGGAGGTCGATGGACAACTTCTTTCCCGTCGTCACGAGCATCATGGAGAGGAGGATGCCCCCGTACAGGACGCTCACGAGGAGGTCGGCGGCGACCTTCGCAACCATCACCCGACTGAGACCGTACGGGGAGACGGCGAGCTGTTCGAGCGTCCCCCACTGTGCTTCGTGCATCACGTCCCACGACAGCCCCGAGTAGGCGACGTACGCCATCGAAAACAGAAAGAAGCCGACGATGATTCCGGGGAGCGTGTCGGTTATCGTCGGCGCGGCGACGGCGTGGCCGCCGAAGACGACGACGGCGAAGAAGACGTACAGACCCAGCAGTTCCGACCCCGTGTTCACCGGATAGCGACGAAGGAGGAGCAGTCGTTTGCGAACGACGCCCGAGAACAGTCGACGGAACGACGACATCAGGCGCTCACCTCCGTCGTCCCTCCCGCCGTTTCACCGTCTTCGACGAGTGCGACGAAGGCGTCTTCGAGCGTCGGGTCGGTCGTTTCGATGGACCGAACCGGGATTCCGGCCTCGACCAGTTCGACGAGGACGGCGTTCAGTTCGCCGTCCGCCGGCGTCACGTCGAACCGCGTGCCGTCGGGAACCGAGGACCATTCGCTCGCGTCGAACGATTCGACCAATCGCGCTTTGGCCGATTCGGGGATTCTCCCTTCGACGGCGATCCGATAGGTTCGCCCCTCGAAGAGGGAGACGAAGGCTTCGACGTCCTCGTCGGCGACGATTCGTCCGTCGTTCAGCACCACGACTCGGTCGCAGAGGTCCTCGATGACGTCCATGTCGTGACTGCTGACGACCACCGTTATCGACTCGCGTTCGGCGAGGCGGCGGAGTTCGCGGCGCAGTTCGAGCGAACTCTCGACGTCCAATCCGAGCGTCGGTTCGTCGAGAAACGCGACGTCGACGTCCCGCGAAAGCGTGCAGGCCAACGCTACCTTTCCCTTCATCCCGCGGGAGAGGTCGTTCACCAGTTCGTCCGCGCGGTCCGCGAGTCCGAACCCTTCCAACAGTCGGTCGTGGCGCTCGCGGAGTTCGGCGGGGTCGTGACCGGCGAGGTGGGCGAAGAACTCCACGTTCTCCCGGACGGTCAACCGCCAGTAGACGTTCCGCGCACCCTCCAGCGTCGCGCCGACGTGTTCGTACGCGGCCCTCGGACTTTCGGCGACGTCGATGCCCGCCACCCGAACCGACCCCGAGGTCGGTCGAACGAGGCCGAGAATCGAGTGTATGCAGGTCGTCTTCCCGGCACCGTTTGGGCCGAGCAGACCGACCACCGACCCGCGCTCGACGTCGAAGCTTACGCCGTCGAGTACCGGGACGTCGTCGTACGTCTTCGTGAGGTTTCGAACCGAGACGGCGGGCGACCGTCCCGACGTCATCTCGGCCCCCACGCTGTCGATTTTACGACTCGAAGCACGCGCGTCGAAGTGACTGTACACATGGTTAGTGCAGGTGGCTGTACAGTTGGTTAGTTCATAACTGTTTGGTATCGAGAACGATGGGAGAGCGTGCGTTGGGAGGTGGCGCTACGCGTCGTCCGCAAAGAGGAGTTCGGGGAGCAGTTCGGTGCGCACCAGTTCCCTAACGTCGGCCGAAATCCCGGTCATCCCGGCAGCCATCTCCAACTGGCCCGCGCCCGCGAGGGTCGAAACGAGCAGCTTTGCCACGTCGTCGGCGTCGATATCCCCCCGGAAGCGACCCGCCTCCTGTCCCCGCTCGACGATGTCCGTCAAAATCCGAAGGTTCCCCGCCTCGTGCGTTCGAAGCGTCTCGCGGAATCCCTCGTCGCGGAGCGCGGCGTTGCCGAGTTCGAAGAACGCGACCGCCAACTCCTCGCTGTACACGTCCGACCCGACGGTGAAGAAGTCGAGAAACCGTTCGAGGCGCTCCATCGGGTCGTCACCGTCGATGAGGTCGCCGCCCTCGTCGAACTGCTCGACGAGGAACTCCAGATACGCCGCGATGAGGTTCTCCTTCGTATCGTAGTGATAGGTCAACAGCGAATGGCTCTTCGAACACTCGGCGGCGATGTTTCGCATCGTGAGGTTCGCATAGCCGTGTTTACACAGGGCATCGTGTGTCGCCCACATGATCTCCTCGTGACTGGGGGGGACGTCACGTCGCGCGTCGGACATACTCTCCAGTAGTCGGGGGGCGTTGAAAACACTGGCTTCGACGCGTTAGCGAGAACTCACGACGGCGACCGGACACGGGGCGTTTTTCAACACGTACTCGGCGCGATGCCCGAGAAAGGCGCGCCGGGACAGCGGTCGCAACCCGCTTCCGAGAACGACCAAATCGGCACCGCCCTCCACCGCCTTATCCACGATGGCACGGGTGGGTTGTTCGCTCACGAGGACGTCCGTCAGGACCGACGCCCCGAGTTGTCGGCCAAGCGTCGCCTCCCTGTCCACGATTTCCGCGCCGAGCCGAACCGATTCGGAGAGGTCCGCCTCGCCGACGAACAACTCCCGGAGCCGACCCACGTCGACGACGTGAACGATTTCGACGAGAGCGTTCGAATCGGCCGCGATGGCGAAGGCCATTTCGGCGGCGTGACGGCTGTACTCCGTCCCGACGGTCGGAACGAGAATTCGCCGAATCGGAACCGGGTCGAGCGGCTGATTTTCCACGGTGCCGCCCTCATCCCGGACGCCCTCGTCCCGGATACCGTTCGCGCTCACGGCGAGGACCGGTGCGGTCGTCCGCTGTAACACGCGGTCGATGCCCGTCTCGAACAGCGGCGGGGTCATCCCGTCGTCTCGGGGGGAAGCGGGCGAACCGTCGTCGCCGAAGTTCGCACCGACCGCGAGCAGGTCGTAGCCGCGACGGAGTTCCTCGATGACCGTTTCGCTCGCCGATCCCCGAATCGGGACGGTACGACGCCCCGTCCTATCGCTCGGAAGCGACAGCTGCCGGTCCATCGCGGAGAGACACCCCTCCGCAGCGGTCGATTTCGCGCCAGCGTCGATTTCGTCCGCGTCGTTTTCCCTCGATCGGGACGTTTCGGGTAGGAGTCTCGAGCGGGCGCGAGCCACGAGCGACGCGCTGGAAGCGGTGTCTTTGCCTTCGGTCACGTACATCGTCGTGACGTCCATTTCCCGGTTCCGGGCGACGTGGCCGAGGAGTTGTGCTGCAAGCTGCGCATCGCGGCTACATCGGGTGGGGAGGAGGACGCGCGAAATCGACCCGAGAAAGCTTCTCGCTTCGCGCTCGCGTCGCGTCGAGCGTCGTCGTTCCGCCTCTGAGGGTTCGATATGGCCGAGCGCAACACGGAGAACCGGCGGGGCGAGGAGCGAAGTGACGATGGCGACGACGACGATGATGGTGTACGTCGTCCCCGTCAGGACGCCGACGCTGACGCCGATGGTCGCGACGATGATTTCGAGCGCGCCTCGGGCGTTCAACCCGGCACCGATGGCGATTCCCTCCCAGTTCGACAGCCCGCTTCCCCTCGCACCGAGGAACGCGCCGATGAACTTTCCCGCGATGGCGACCAGCAGGACGGCACCCGCGACGAGGAGCGTGCCGGGGGTCGAAAGCGTCGTCACGTCGACGCGAAGGCCGGCGGTGGCGAAGAATATCGGCGCGAGGATGCCGAGCGTGAACACCTCGAAGGTGTGTCGCGCCGCCTGGTCGAACCGTTTGACCTGTCCGACGAGGATGCCGACGACGAACGCGCCGAGGACCGCTTCCAAACCGAGCGCGTGCGTGAGCGTTCCGGCACCGAGCGCCAGGATGGTCACCGCCGTAACGAGCGCGAGGTCGCCGTCGAAGGCCATATCGACCCATCGAAGCGACCGTGAGACGAACCACCGACCCACGGTAAACGAGAGCGCGAGAAACGCGAGGAGAAAGAGGGTCGTGATTCCCGCCGTCTCGACCGCTTGCCCCCCGCTCTGACGTGCGAGTCCCGCGACGACCGCGAGGAGAATCCAACCGACGGTGTCGTTTATCATCCCCGCCGCGATGGTCAACTGGCTTATCTCGCGGTCGATGACGTCCAAATCGAGGAGGATTTTCGCGATAACCGGAATCGCGGAAATGCTGAGGGCGGTTGCGATAAAGAGGCTGAACACGAGTCGGCCTCCGTCCGCGAGAAAAGCGCTCGGGAGAACCCACGCGATGGCGAACCCGAACGCGAAGGGAACGACGATGCTCGTGCTGGCTATCGCACCCGCGCGACCGGCGCGACTGGCGATGAGGTCGAGGTCCGTCTCGAACCCGGTGATGACCAACAGCATCACCAACCCCAGCCACGAGACGGCTTCGAGGAGGTGGTACTGTATGGGAGCGGGCGGAAAGACGGTGAGAAAGACCGACGGTGCGACGTTTCCGAGTATCGACGGCCCGAGGACGATACCCGCGAGCAGTTCCCCGAGAACCGATGGAAACTCGAACGCGCGAGCCAGTTCGCCGAGCGCACGCGCGGTCACCAACAGGACGAACAGTTGCCCGAAGAAAAAGAGGAGTTCCTCTCCACTTAACGGCGGCAGAACGCCACCGTTCGAACCGACCCACGTGACGAACCCGCCGCTCGCTTCGGCCGAAATACCAGCAATCCCCATTCGTTACGCCCGTTCAACGGGCCACGGCAAATAGTTTCGGCCGAGATGGTACCGCATGAATATCTGAAAAAGGGAGACTTCGAAGACATGTCAGCATCGCTCTCGTAGCTAGCCGTCAGGGAACAGATTGTTGTCCCTCGAAAGCGGATGAAGAGTATGCGCAGACGAGTTGGTCGCCGCCAGTTTCTCGCTGGCATCGGTACAACCATCGGACTCTCCAGTACCGCGGGTGCCGGTAGCGTCCGCACCGTCGGTCACGACGCACAAACCGAGAGACGACGAGAATTAAACCTCCCACCGGAAACCGACGCTCCCGTGGACGTTCGCGGCGCGATTTACATCCCCGCACGTGCCTTCAATCGCTACCAGATGTGGCACGATTACGACCCGGACATCATCGAACGCGATTTGGGCTACGCGGCGAGCATCAACCTGAACGCCATTCGAATATGGCTTAGTTACGAATACTGGCTCGTCGAACCCGAAGACCACATGGAGTCGCTCGAACACCTGTTGGACACCGCCGATAGGAACGGAATTCGCGTTCTCCTCGGTCTGTTCGACAGCGTCGGACTCGAACCCACCTTCGAGAACCTCGTCCACGACGACGTGAAAACCGCCGTTCAATCGTTTTCGCCGTCCACCCGGACGATGGCGAACAAATCCCTGTGGGACGACCCGCGCGATTTCATCGTCTCGGTCATGCGGGAGTACCGCGACGACGAACGTCTCCTCGCCATCGAACTGACGAACGAACCCGGATGGAACAACAAGGACATCCGATTCTTCAAACAGATCGTCGACACCATGACCCACTATCGCGGAGAAATCCCTCTCTCCGTGGGGTCTACCAGTCTGGCGAACAACGCTCAGTATCTCGACTGGGGAATGGACATCCTCCAGTTCCACTACAACTTCGCGCGCAGTCCGGCGCTGTACAACCGCGTCCTCCGACAGGCGAACAACCTCCAAGAGAAACTCGATAAGCCGGTGTGGCTCTCGGAGTGGCAACGGATTCGCCCCGGGAAGGGGTTTTTCGCCGACGTTTCCGGCAACGCGGCCGTCCCCGACTACTCCTCGCTCGCACCGACCATCCGCACGTCCGGAATCGGGAACTTCTTCTGGTCGCTCATGCTCAAACCCGCGTTCTCGCTGTACATGCGCCGAAACGGCGTCCTCAACGGCCTCTTCCACGAGGACGGCGCAGTCTGGGATTTGGAGGACGCTCGAAGCATCAAGGCCATGTCGGGGGACCCCGACTTCGACGGCACCGAACGCAAGGAGTACCCCGACTGGGCCGACGTGATCAAAAAACGGAAGAAACGAGCGCCGGGCGAAGAACAACCCGAATGACTCAGGACAGCTGTCCGCGCCCTCGCGTGCTATTGAGCTGATTCCCCTGATAGTGGAGCGTCGAATAATCCACGTTCTCGCTTCGATTGTCGACGAGGATACCGAACAGGTTCCGTGCCGCCCGAGAGTGTTCGATAGTCACGTTACTGCTGTTCCACACCGTGATTCCCTCCGTACTCCGAACGGCGCTCACGTTTCGAACCGTCACCGACGACGCGTTCGAGACGTGAATGGCGCGGTTCCAGCGTGCCACCCGAACCGAGTGAATCGTCACGTCGGAGACGCCGCTGGCGTTATCGACGAGCAGTCCCGTCGTATCCGTTACACCTCTCCCTTCGATGGAGTGTCCCGACCCGTTTAACGTCACGTGGCTCGCGTTGATCACGATACAACTGCCGGTTAGTCCGGTCGCCCCTCCGAAATCACCCTTCAAAACATAGTTCCCCGGCTTCGAAATCGTTTGACAGTGTTTCACCGGTTTCGGCGGGGTGGATTCGGTTTCGTGGTTGCCACCCAATGGAAGATCCACGAAATTGATGGCGAAAGCAACCACGACTAACAGAACCAACGGAGCAACGATGAGGAGTTTCCGATTCATAGAATCGATGGAGACCATTCCTATATCCACCCTTCTCACGACAGATTATTAAAAGTGAATGGCCCACGAAATCGTCATCCCTCTCCGTCGTTAACTTATTCATTTTTGATAGTATGCGGGACATGCATAGTAACGGCGCATTACCGATGACCTGTCATCGACCGATTCGTCGAGCGATGCCTCTCGGCGTCCGAATAAAATACAAAAACCCCCACAGAGCCGCTACTCTGTGAGGGTTGATGACTGTAAGTATGAGTGGGAGGCGGCGAATCGAATTTCCCAGAGGCTCGCGCACTCCAGTACTGAC
>NZ_JAJFAY010000005.1 GCF_021083305.1 Haladaptatus sp. DYF46
TGCCCGAACCACGTCCACCGGAACGCCTTCTGCAAACACATGGCCGCCGTCGAAACTGCAACCAACGACGGGACGCTTGAGGCATTCCCATCCGAGGACAACGACGAAGCCGAACCGGAGGACTGCGGCTGTGAGGGTCTCAACGAGTTCCCGTGCTGGCTGTGTGTGCGAACAGGACGGAAGGAACTGCCGAACTAACCACCGCTTCTGCCCTTTTTATCCATGACACGCCAATTGACGTTCTTGGATATCACCGACCAGCGAACGCTCACCGAAAGCGCAAACGCTACGACCGACGATACACCTGAGACATCGACAGCCCCCCTCGACCGAGCACGACAGCATGCAACGAACGTCGCCGCCGAGCACTTCCCAGAACTGCCGATCGAAGCAATCGACTGGGAAGTTTCACACCGAGCCCAACGACAGGCAGGCGTCACGAAGTACGACCCGACAACAGAGGCGATTACGATTGTGCTGACCTGGACGGCCTACGACTCGCATGATTGGGAGCAGTTCAGTGCAACCGTCCGCCACGAACTCATTCACGCGTGGCAGTACCACGAGTTCGGTGACAGATCACGGGCGAACGTTCACCCAGTGGACGGACCGCCTCGACACCTCGCAGTACTGTAAATATTCTGATATGGTTCGATAACAGTGGACGACAGATACGAAAACCGGGCTAACCGAAGATAGGAACGAATTCAAATACCAGGTACGCAGAGACCGTTGAAATTCCGGGAACAATATTCTGCATGGCAATAACACGGGCAGTAGTCCACGGTTCATATAGCGAATTAATATCTGGGTGATGATTTTTATCCAGTTCGCTAGTTGAGGAATGGTGGTTCTCTTCTGATTTGGTTTGCTTAATTGTTGGCGTATCCGCTGAATCTACAGCAAGTGCGCCACCAGAGATCCCCAGTGGGCCTTCCTCGATCATTGTAGAGCGACGAGTATACTCCTTGACGCGAGTGGCACGGCCCCATCCAAGACCGACAATACTCATCGTAGAAACGATAACGATGCTAGCAGGGATCCCGAGTTCCGAAAGAACAGTGATAAGTGTGGAACTCACGAGTGCGACGATCAATGCTGCAAGTAGTGGCATATCAGTGAGTTCACTTCCCATCGTATCGAGAGTTCGTCGAGCGATGGTAAACGCCCCGACTGCAATAGCACTCCCCGCGATCAAAATACCATAGTTCATTTCAATGGCACCGCTGCCGACGAGTGGAGCAATTGCGTTCGCCATATTCGATGCCCCTGCCGAGAAGGCGGTATAACAGCCGACGATGATGACCAACAAGGTACCAATGAATTCGCGCATCGTTGTATTTGGACCGAGTGTCGGTCGGACAAGACCTCCCGAGCGATCGATCTGAACCAGTGTTCCTTTGGTTTGTGTAATTGCGAACCAATCGAGAAGGGTTGGATACCAGTATCGACCAATAACTGCACTCACCCAAAAGGCAATTACCGGAGAGACGAGCCACCATGAAACAATCCGCCCCATTACACCCACGTTTAGCGCATCAGTTGCGAGGCCGAGGCCAGCAATCGTGCCGACACCGGTCATCGAAGTCGAGGCAGGGACACCGACGATATTCGAGAGAAACAACGCCAATCCAATAAAAAAGAGAATCGCAATACTCGCTTCCAGAGTGAAAAATCGGCTCGGAACGATTTCGCCACCCATTGTATTGATGACATTCCGACCAACTGTCCATCCGCCAACAAGAGCACAGATACTCATGAGAGATGCGGCACCGACCTTTGAAATCGTGTTGCTCCCAACTGCAGGTCCGAACGCAACGCCCGTATTCGAACCTCCAACATTGAAGCCTACAAAAATCGCAACGGCAAGTCCAATGAGAAAGAGTATCTCTACCATAGATGAACCAGGTGGTATCGTTTGTTAAGTCCTTTGTCAATGTTTTGCAGGTATCGATATCGCTAGAACGAGGTCGATATGTCGGAGAAGCTAACACCTTTCCGCTGCCGACAGATAGCTTTCCCCAGTTGCTATGAAGTACAGTAGATGAGAGTTGCATCCTCCCGTCGTAAACAGCAGGGCTTCACGTTCTGGTGTACGAACGAGACGCACCCGTCTCGTTAACGCCGTAAACGGCGGGATTCTCTCCTCGAAGAAAGATAAAGTTGAACAGAAGGGCACGGATCGACTGAAAAGGAGGTTTCCTCAAGCGAGCGGTAATATTCGTGAGACGATCAATGTGGTGATGAGACCGATGACGCCGACCAAGGTGGTGACCACCGTCCACGTCTTGAGTGTCTCTTTTTGCGTGAGACCGCCGATTTCTTTGACGATCCAGAAGCCGCTGTCGTTATACCACGAAAAGATCGAGGCTCCGGCACCGATCGCCATTACGAGGTACGCAGGGTTGACGGAGAGTTGACTGGCGAACGGGGCCATGATTCCGGACGTAGTCACGATAGCGACGGTTGCCGATCCCTGAACGACGCGCACGCCGGCTGCGATGATCCATGCCGTGACGAGCAGCCCGAATCCGACGCCTTTGAGTCCGCCAGCGATGTAATCGCCGGCACCTGCTGCCTGCAACATAACTCCGAAAGCACCCCCGGCGGCGGTGATCGCGGCGATGTTGCCGCCGCTTTTGAGGGCGTCGGTCAACTCGTCGGAGAACTCCGACCGGCCTATGTCGCTGATACGGAAGTACGTGGCTGCCGCCGCCATCGCAGCCGCGGTCAGGGCGAAGTTTGGATCGCCCACGTATCCCGTCACAGCGGACGCAAACGTGTTATCGGAGAACAACGTATCGACGGTCGTGGCGGCGCCCACGAGTCCAACGGCGAGAATGATCGGCAGGAGTGACTCGAACAGACCGGGAAGCTGGTCTATCGGCGTCGTGGCCACTTCTTCGATTTCCGTGACCGTCGTCCCCATCGCGTCCCGGAGCGGGATGTCCAATCGTCGGTTGATCCAGTGACCGTAGGCCAATCCCGATACGAGTGCGGTCGGGAGTCCGACGACGACGCCGACAAGCATCGTGGTCCCGAGATTGGAGCCGATATTATCGACCGCGAGCAAGGGTCCCGGCGTCGGCGGGATGAATCCGTGTGTTACCACCCCACCGGCGGCGAGGACCACGATGTAAAGCGTGTAATTCCCGCCTGTCCGTGACCGAGCGGACCGGGCAAGGGGGGCGAGCAAGTAAAAGACGTTGTCGAAGAACACGGGGATCGCCATCACGAAACTGCTGCCGAACAAAGAAATTTCGGTTTTGCCATTGCTCAGCGTGCCGAATGCGCGAACGATGCGGTCTGCCGCACCGCTCTCGGTCATCGCTTTCCCGATGATCGCTGCCATCAGAATTGGGATTCCGATCCCGGCCATCCCGTCACCGAATCCGGCGGCCGTTTTACTCACGACATTGCCCAACGGGACTTGCGGAGAGACTGTTCCGACGACGAACGTCGCGATGACGAGTCCGACGAATGCTGGAAGGTCAAGTACGACTAGGAGAAAGACGACGGCGATAACTCCGGCGAGCAGTGAGACAAGCGGACCTTGTCCGCCGAGCACCAGAGGGACGTTTACGTGCATCATTTCTCCAGGTTCACAGGCCACCTTTATAAGATAACGGATATTGTTAAATAAATGGGTGCAATAATTAATATATGATCTGTCATTATTGGGATGACGGAAGCCTGCCGAGGTGATTCTGAACTAGAGTCTTCTGGGTGATTCCAGAGACCTACTGAAGAGAGCAGCGAGACCACCGCTTTTGCCCTTTTATCCAGTAACGAATTCGTAGAAGAGCGAGACATCTTATCTGTAGTGACAACGAACCTCTCCTGAGGCAAAAACAATGACCGAGCAGCGTCAGAGGGAAGCAGAAAACAAGGAGATCGTGCGTCGCCTCATGGAGGAGGTTTTCAACGAGAAAAACATAGAGATCGCTGACAAATATCTGGCTGAGGACTACACGGAATACGCAACCGGAAATGGGGAATCATTCCAAAGCCGCGAGGAGTTTAAAGCGGGGAATGCAGACTTCTTCACTGCATTTCCCGACCTCACCGTCACGGAAGACGGATGCATTGCTGAAGGGCATACCGTCGTATACCGGCATACCTTGACTGGTACGCACGAGGGGGAAATTATGGGAGTCGAACCGACGGGCAACGAGATTATTCTGAAGAATGCTGGTGTCTTTCGTATTGAAAACAGGAGAATCGTAGATCTCTATCTCTATGCGGACAATGTCAGTCTGATGCGCCAATTAGGCATTATTCCCGAGGTTTGAACAGCAACGAAATTGATTGTATTTCATCCTCGGGAAGCGGATTCACAAATGTTTCTTCATCTTGTTCAGGTGAATCAGTACCCTGTGTACTCGACGAAATTCTCAACCGTGGATATGTTTCAGCGGGCGTGCGAGATACCGGGCGCGTATTTTCCATGCTCTTTCGTGCCTTTCCTTCCTTTGTAGTGGAGTGATGCACGGCGGATCGACCGAGTGGGGATTCGGTCCCAGACTGTTCGATCTGAACCTGCAGAGCGTTTATGAGGGAGAACTTCGTTTCGACGGGCATGGACGAGGTAGACCTCAAGTCCCTGGTGTCGTCACTAACGCCCCAGGAGGAGAACCAGTCGATTAAGTCGTACCAGAACACGGTTTCAGTGCCGTGTCCGGCATGCGACGAACCATTCGAAGATCTCGTCGTCTGCAAGCAGAACCCGACGAGCCTCAACCTCTCGTTGCAACTCGACCTCTGCGTCGGCGTTGAAGACGATCGCGCATTGATCTTCACGCACAGACAGTAGTCGGAGGGGCGACTTCCCGTGTTGGCCATGCGTACGAACGGGACGAAAAGAACTGTCGAACTAACTATGCCCTAGCTTTTTGTCACTCTACTCTTCTCTAGATCTCCAAGATAGAGCGCGAACAGCAGACAGACAAGGAGATTAAACGAGGGAACCGCTAGAACCCATTATCTGCTTGGTTTTATGGAATGGTGCTGTGTGATCGATCAGGTGAGCGACCCCGAACGCATTGATCTGGTGAGAGATGCGAGAATCTCATTGTTGTGATTAGCGACGCTTCCAAGGTGGCCCGTATTCGGGAGCGTATGGAGAGTTGCGTTTGGCAGTTGGGAGGCGGCAATGGTTGCGTGATACGCTGAGAGTGCCCAGTCTCGCGTACCGTACCACACATCAATATCGAGGGCGATGTCTACGACATCGAACCCCCACGGTTCTCCACACACGCGATACTCCTCTGCGACGTCACCGAGGAAGCGCCTGGATATTCTTGGAGACCGACGATTTGTCCGGATCGGGAGTTGTTCGATGAGACTGATCTCGTCGATTGCGTCCGGCGTATCCAGCGGTGCGACTCCAGAGACTATCGTTACTGCGGTGAGTCGTTCTGGGATCGCGTAGGCACACGCGAGTGCGTATGGGCCACACTTGAGACACCGATCACGGCGAACTCATCCACGTTCAGCTCATCCGCCAGTTGCACGACATCGGTCGGCCAATCGAGGAGACCCCGCCCAAGTATCGGATGGACAACTTGCACACTATCGCCGCTCGAAAGTCGTCAAACACCCCGAGCAGTACAGCTGTGGCGACTGCGGTGGGTCGCTCCGCGTTGAGGAGGTTTCCGAATGACGCAGAAGTACGCTGTCCGAACTGTCTGCGGCTTATTGGGACGATGACGGTGGCGGGTCCGTCGCGGGTCCATGTGAGCCCGTGCAGTCATCGTCTCGCGGCACCGGATGCGGTGCTTGCAACGGGCGATTTGCACCCACCCCGCCCTGATATGTGGGTGACGGATATCCTCGCTGACGCTCACTGACTCCCGCGAACGCTTTCGATCCACCCTCATTCTCGCATTCGTTCGCTTTTCGGCGCTCCAGGTGCTAAACAAAGTAGCATATTATACTAACTTTAGCACATTCATTTCCAGTCTAGCTAGCGATGAACCCCACCAGACAGTTTGATTTAGATCGGCGATAACAAGCGTGGAAATTGATGGCAGTAATCGCTACCAAGCTAGAGGTGCCATCTGGTAGTCCGCTCGATACGATTGACAATGTCCCAACCGACGAGGACAAACAAGAAGACTGAACCTGATTTCCTGCCGGTTAAATTCACATGAGGTAGTGAAGCAAACGGATCCCAACCAATCCACTCTTCATCTATAAGTAGACCGAATGTACTCTCATTTAGTTTGATAAACAGGAGTGTCTCAAACCAAGGAGGGAAGTAGCGACGTCGTACGCTACTATCGATGACGGAATGCAGTGGTCTACCCTGACAGCGAAACCACGGGTAGACGGATCGAATTCGCTTTAGTTGGAGGGAGTCGTTTCGATGTCAGCCCAGACGAGCCGATGGTCCGAGGCCGTATTGACATCCTTGCCGAGGTTTCGCTTTGTTGCGTTTTTGCTCGGCCAGACAACCGACGAGGCGTGAAGCGCGAGATCAGGGGATGGAAGAACGTAATCGATCTGTTCAACAACGCCCTCAACATCACCACCGAATCGTGTTGCGGTGGGGAGACCGCGTTGCGCCCCGCCCGGACTTTTTGGGAGTTGACTAGTGTCGAAGTCGTCATTCCCGAGGAGGAACTTCTGTGCAGGGTGGAGTGGACGCTCGTCTCGACCCAGACCTGGGCCCGCATTCATGTCGCCCATCAGGACGTAAGAGGTGTTCTCATCAAGCCCACCGTGGACGCCACTGTCGTCGTAGATGTAGTCTTCACCGGCGACGTAATCCGCGAAGAACCGGACTTCGTCATGGTTCCACTTTCCGTTGAAATTGTTCTTGCCGTCGAAGCCAGGTGGCGTCGGGTGTGCAAACAGGCCGTGAACTGTCCCTCCTTCGGTCTCAAATGGGACATCAATATGGGTTTTTGAGGAGAGTCGATAGACGTTGAGCTCCTCCTCCGTTAGGTAGAGTGCGGTTTCGTCATCCCCAGTCTCTGTCACAACGCACTCTTCGCCCGCCATCGGAATGAGATTCCCAGGCATATCCGCCCATTTAAATCTCCGGAAGGAACGAATATTTGATTCGTCGATCGGATACTTGCTCGCGATCGCGAATGCATAGTGACCCGGATATTCCCCGAATCCGTACGCGTCACCTGGGCGTTCGCCGAAGGTTCCGTCCTTATTGAAGTCGTAGTCCCGTTCGGGAAGAACGCCAGTATTACTCTTTGGCTGAAGCGTATGTTCGTAATCGATGCCCTCGAGGTCATCCCGTTGCGAGATGCTGAGGTAGTTGTCGACAAAGGCGTCGATGTTCGCTCTGTCGGTGTATTTGCCCTGCTGTAAATTGTTCGTGAGTTCGTTGATAACGAGGATATCTGGTTGAACCTCTTGGACGACTCGGGCGGCCGCTTCGGCCTGCGGGTCGCCTTTCTCTTGGACTTGCTCTGTTTCCAGTTCGATCACGTTAAACGTCGCGTAGCGTGTCCCACGATCCTGCTTTCGGTGCTTGTCCCGTTGTTGTCCACCCACGGCACCGACGAAACCAGCTGTAGTCGCTATACCACCGATCGTCTTGAGTACTGCTCGTCTAGCCTGAGATCGAACCATCGATCGTATCTGTGATTTATAATTACATTAATTTTCCCATATAGATGTAATCGATAGTAGACTGATATTGGCTTATTCGAAACCGAGGATTCGCGGCTGTGGTACGATTCTGTAGTTTCGAGTAGGCAGAGAGAAAGCGGTTTGCGTGTTATCGGACTACACAGAACTATGGCGGCTCCATGGACGCAGTGGGACCACGTCACGAAGGTCGATCCGGACAAAACGCTACACGACGGGGATTCCTACGCTGACATTGCTAAAACAGGCACAGATGCACTCGTTATCGGTGGTACTACGAACGTTACAGAAGCACGTGTTCAACCGATTCTGAACGCACTTTCCTCTACCGAGATTCCCATATTCGTCGAGCCGACCTACCGCCCGTCGTCTCATACCGAGGCACTCTCTGGATATCTCGTTCCAATTGTTCTGAATGCCGGTGACCCACTGTGGATCACAGGAGCACACCACGAATGGGTCCGCTCTTCGGATCTTGAGTGGGACGACGTCCATCCTGAAGCCTATATCGTCCTCAATCCGGCGTCAGCAGTCGCGACGTACACGCAAGCGGGCTGTAACCTCGATGTCGATGACGTCGTCGCCTATGCTGAACTCGCCGAACAGATCCTCGGCCAAGATATCGTCTATCTCGAATATTCTGGCACGCTTGGTTATCCAGCTGTCGTGGCTGCCGTACATGATGCACTCTCATCAGCACAGCTCTTCTACGGTGGCGGCATTCACGACTACGATTCGGCCTACGAGATGGCGAGTGTCGCTGATACGGTTATTGTCGGTGATATACTCCATGACGCCGGTATCGAGGCAGTCAAGGCAACCGTTCGTGGCGCAAAGGATGTGAATAACGCGTCATAATTCTGTACTCTTCAATCGAAGAGGTGATCGTGTCGATCGGGAGGACTTTGCCGCCGAAATAGATGATTCATGGGTTGGTGAGTTCGTTGCGGAGATCAGTGTACTCGATGTTCCCTTTCTCTATGGATGTACATGGACAGCATCGTATGCGAAAAGTGACTGGACAACCGAGTCAGAATCCGGAATCGTAGTGAGCCGAAATCGAAATGGCAGTGGCCATGGTAATCCTCGATGAAGCGTGAGAACATCCCCATTGCATTCGACCGATCGTAGCTGATGGCGTGGAATAAATCGATTGTTGAGTGTGCCACTCCGCTTTACCAGGAGGCCACTCTCAACCAAGGTGTAGTGCTTGGCTTTTCCTATGACAATTGCATTGCCAAGAAGAACGCCCCCAATCGAGGGGAACAAACCTTGGATCGATTCTATCGAGATGTGGAGTATAACTCCGCTCACAAGGAAGATGAGGCCGCCCGTGATCGATAGTAGTCGAACGAAACGGAGATACGAGGTATCTGGTCGCCCGCACCACTCTATGAGAACTTCTTCATGACGGCGGAGGACCACAGCATAGTAGTTCATCGTCGTGATATAGAGGAAGAATCCAGCAATCGTGAGAAGTAGAGCTTCAGCGATCCAATTCTGTAGTACGGTGGAACCTGAGCCCATGCTAAATGCGGTAACACCGTCGCTGATCAGATACACAAAGAATGGTCCGATCGAGAGTATGAGATAGAGACGAGTCCGAACAAGCGATTCAGCGAGGCCGTCTCGAACAACTGCAAGAACAACGCCAAACGAGAAGCCGAGGCATGCTGTAATGAGTGAAATGCGGGAGAAGTAGTGAACGCTCGTGAGGAGTGTAACGACCACTGTTGCAAGAATGCTAGTATATATCCCACACGCAAAATCAAAGAGAGTGCGCTGTACCGGACGCTGGAACATTTTTCGATAGTTATTTGTATTTGATCAAAGTTCTTGTGTGGCAACGAGTTACATGGTCCACCAGTTAGAAGGAGGACATGGGATCAATTACAACGGCGAGGGGGAAAGAAAAGGGAAAGCCTTTGTTGAGTGCGTTTTGATATCGGGGTGCCTTGGTAGCTCAGGCTGGCAGAGCAACTCCTTTGTAAGGAGTCGGTCGAGAGTTCAAATCTCTCCCGAGGCTTTTCAACGAGTTCTGGTTGGCTATAGTCGGTGAGAAGGTTGTCCGCGTGATGGCGCCAGACGACGTGTTTCTATGGGATGCCGTGCGACGCATCTAGACCAACGGTCGGGAAGAGAAAGCGAGTACCGGAAACACAAAACTCGATTCGAGTATTCGATCGATGCTCTCCTCGGTATCCAATTCGGGACACTGAACCAATCTCAAGCGGTTTTGGAGGTAAGCAGGCATTACTCAAATAGATCGAGCATAAACAGAAAGTATGTCGAGTAACACAACGACCACCCAAACGACACGCTGGTTCGAAAACGAAGTACATCCGCAGACCCAACGAATCCACCACAATACGCGTTGATTGTGACTCGGTCGATCCAGACCAATCATTGTCAGTGAGTTTGATCGAAACGCTTGTTGAGACGCTGAAGCCGCCCGATGGCCAGACCTCACTCGGTCTGTACCAGCACGTGAATCCGGATGCGCTCGAAGAGTTACAGCGCGAGGTCGTCGATCCATTGCTTGGTGACGAGTACGACTAGATCGGTACTGACTCGCCTGCCTATCGATCGCGCTTGACTGACAACGCACTCGCCACGACATCCAATTTCGAGGGTGAGATCTTGCATCTCTGATTCGATATCACATATTTCGCCCGGTGACCACGTCTCGAGACGACGCTGTGTTGCCTCAACCATGTAGTCTCCATGGCCAGCAACTTGCTTGCGGTGAAACAGTGGTTGGGGGAATGTTCCGCCGTCGAATCGAAGTAAACGACGAATAGTCGAGTACAGATCTCACAATAGTCTCGACATGGGACCGTTTCTGAACACCATTCTTTTTGTTCCTATTGTCCTACTTTGAGAGGTTCACCTTCATCTGAAATAGCGAGGAATAGAACCGTTCAATTGTTGATTTCCTCGCCGAGTAGTACGGATATCGCACGCTATGCTTTCGAATAGGGTATCGATTATATCGGCGATATCGAGGGGGACCGAATCGAAAAAATGATCCCACATCGTTATAATACGGATCGACGCTTCCACTCGTAACGGGGTGGATAGTCGACGATCCTCAAGGAGAGTCTTGAATACTATGAACAATTCTACAATCCTCGAAGGCTACGATTGTCGTTTGAGAACAAATGTCTTCCAAGGAGATACTAACCAGATAGTGACGTACTAATCATATTAATCGATGAGTGATCACTTCGATTCAAGCTCATGTCTCTCTTTCGAGTTTGATCCCAGAACCGGGAGGACAGCCTAACTTGTATCCCACTATTTGCTTCGCACCTCCATAGAAAGTATCGATATCGACACCAATAGTGACGGCAGTAAAACCACAAATTGAACATCGCTACTGTTTATTTTCCCTAACGTGAGGAAAGCTACTCGCGGTCCGGTAAAATTCGCGTGATTGATAGCAATGCACGGATATTCGGTACGACCGGGACTCAAGAGGTCTCAACGTTCTTGGCAGCACTCACAGAGTCAACGTTTACGGACCGGCAGCGAGAGCTTTGACGGATGGTTAGGGCCGTGACGAACGCTGTTTGTCGCTATTTGGACATCCGCCTCGTCTGCTTCGTGCACTGGTCCGGCTACATTCGGATTGCGATCGAAACGCGGGAAGTTACTGCTGCTGACTTCCAAACGGATTCGATGGTCGGCGGCAAACTTATGCGCGGTCGGCCAGAGTTCGACAGGTACCTCATACGTTTGATTTGGTGTCATGAATTCCGGGTCCGTGGACGAGTTACGATAGCGCGCGCGACAGATACCCTCGGTGATGTTGGCACAGTACCCGTCGGGTTCCACGTCAACCAGTTTGCCCGTGAAATCAGTGTCCGGTGCACTGGAGGTTACGAACAGCGTTAGCGCGGGTCGACCCACGACCGAAACCGGAGAAGCGAGCGGTGGTGTGGTGTAGACGAGTACGTCGTCCCGGCCTTCGACCTCGGACTGGTCGCTGACGCCTGGTTTTCCGAACGGGTGCATATGTGTGTTCCCGCCGACTGATGGAACCGGATCCAACGGATCGTAGCGATAGCTATCGACAACCGACCCGTCCGTTGGTTGCGGTTCGACGAGACGACCGTCATCAGCGTTCGTGGCGGCCTCGCCGCCGCTGTCGAGGTAGTAAGTCGAACGTCGGATTGCGGGCGGCCAGCCGTCGAACGTCTGCCACGTCGCGTCACCCATCCGGAAGTAGCGAATTCGCGGGAGGTCTGCGACGGCGGTCGACCGGTCGGTCAGGTGATGTGCGAACCACGGGAGCACGAGCTCGTCGAGAACGGGTGCCAGCGCGGACGAATAACCTTGATCCTTCTCGCCGGCGTACGTCGGCGTTGCCGACCGCGCGGTCCTATGGTCCCACGGCCCAACGACGAGGTGATAATCGTCGTCACACATTGACGGAGCGGCCGCCGCCACCGCGTCGGCGATGTCGAAGGCACCTTTGGCAAACGCATCGTACCAACCGGCGACTTCGAGTACTGGCACGCTGGCCGACTCGATGTTCTCAGTTACGTCGACGCGGTCCCAGTACGCGTCGTAAGCGGGATGTTCGAGCCATCGCTCGTATGCGGGCACCAGGTCCGAGATTGGTGCGATGGCGTCCGTGAGCGGCAACTCAGCCAGTCGTTCGGCGACCGTTTCGTATGTTTCGACGTATCGATCATGCAGTTCGACCGATGCCTCGCTTACCGTCTCGCGAGCGGCGAGCGCCCCACCCGCGAGCGCATGGACTGCCCACGTCAGGGAAAACCCGAGTTCGAATGCGCCGCCGGTGTACGCCCATCCTTCGTGGAGGTTTCCCGCGGTGAAGAGCGGGAGCGCCGCTTCGAGGTGCGGTGGGTCAGCGATCACCGCCTGCCACGTCGTGATGCCGAGGTAAGAGGGTCCACCGATGCCGACGCACCCGGTACACCACGGCCGGTCGGCGATCCACTCGACCGTGTCGTAGCCGTCGGCGGCTTCGTCGACGTAGGGTGTCCAGTCGCCATCGGAGGCGTACCGGCCGCGACAATCCTGATAGACCACCGCGAAACCGCGCTCGACCGCCTCGAAGGGGTTGCACAGGTCAGCGAGAACGGAGAGGTCGTCTTTGCCGTAGGGTGTGCGGACGAGGATCGCCGGTTGGCGTCCCTTCGCCGCACGGTAGACGTCCGCACGGAGTACTGTTCCGTCTCGCATCTTCGCAGGTACATCCCTGTCGACGATAACATCGGCCATGCCTCTGTATCGATCACCGATATGATAGTTGTTTGGGTCGCCCCGGTAATATCGATCGCTCTCGGCGCGTCTGTGAACTGTTTTTAACAATGTGTATCCGTCGATATTTATCGGGTGTCGTTTCGGTACCAACAGGGAGTCTTGTAGGTGGAAAGCGGATCACGGGATCAACCCCATTCGATGTCGTGAATCGCCGTCACAAACCTCATTCGTCACGATAGCTTGGAGACAAGCCGTTGCATCATACGGAACGGTGGGTGCTATCGGAACGGAGGTCGAACGATCATCATGGCGCTAGAACTGACCCTTCCTCCGGACAGAGTGGGAAGCGGGCCAGAAGTGGTTGCGACGGAATTCGGGATGCCGAACAGTCCCCGTTCGTGAACGGAGTGACAACGTACCGCTCGTCGTAATGGTCGATTCTGCAAATGCATTACGAATATAGTACTGTAATGGCTTGCCAGAATCCGTGACGGTCAGCTCCCGATCTTATTGCGTCATGTGGAATGGTTGGTCCGGGAAGGGAGCAAACAATGTATGATTCCGTCATTAGGGACGCCACTATTTCGAAATCGAGCGGGGGCCGACCGTGAGATCAATAGATCGCCGCCGCCGAGAGATCTCCGTCGATCGGTATACAACTGACTGTGGATTGGAGTCATCACGTGATCACGCGCGACAACGGTACCGAGATAGTCCAAAAAACGATGTTTTCGTCCAATACGGTTACGACAACTCGAAGAGGTCCAGTGTGGCCGCGTCCGCGGAATCGGGCACCTGTGCGAACGCGATGCCCTCGTTGAGTCGCGACCCGGATTCGTAGTAGAACCACGGCTGGCCGCCGTCGTCCCTCACGAAGAACGGGGAGGCGCACCGTCCGTCATCCGGTGCGCCGCTGGTTGCTTGGTTGAGTATCCCGAGATGGTTCTCTCGATCGATGTTCTGGCCGACTTCGGCAACCCAAGTGTTGCCGTCGGAGGCGTTGAACGCCAAGCAATACATTCCGTCGTACCGGAAGAAAAAGGGCGACGCCACGTTGCCGTCGTGTTCGGGTTGTGGCGTGATGACCTCGTTCGGGTCGACGGTCCAGTTCTTGCCGTCGTCCGAGGTCGCCAGCCGAATATGGCGTGTCCCGCTTTGGTTCGCCATGAAGAACATCGTGTAACTGTTGTTCCTGTTCGGAATCGAGTAGTTGTACACGCGAGCGTATGAGGTCTCCGAGGATCCCGAGTACATCGAGTTCTCGACGGCAACGCCGCCATAGTCAAAGGTCACACCATCGCCGCCACTACAGTACCACCATCGCGTCTTGTCGTTACTGCCGTGGGCGTAGAGTAGCACTTTGCCATATTCGTCAGCGTAGAGCGCATGCGGCGACGAAATGTGAGACGCGTCGCTGAAATCCGATGGGTCGATGATCGGGTTTCCGGCGTACTCAGTCCAGGAGCCGCCGAGGGAATCCGCATAAAACAACGCGATACCGACGGTTTCGCCGTCCTTCGTCTCCGGTGTCCCGTGTGGCGCACAATAGAGGTGGTACTTACCGAGCGGGTTGGCGATCTTCGATGTCTCGATGATCGATGGGAAGATCCACTCGTCGCCCGGCGAGTAGCTTGGTGCGCTCGGCGCGAACGCGAGCTGGCGGTTCGTCATGACGATGTCCGTGACGTCGTCGTTATCACCCAGATCACCCGAGCCTGGATTGTCGTACAGTTCACCCACTTCGCTCGACGAGAGACCGAGCGAGTACGTTCGGACTTCGTCGATACGGCCGTCCCAGTAGTTGTGATCGCCGGTATCGCTCCCGACCTGAATGTCGCTCTCGGCTTCGAAGTCGCCGCTAGCGGCCGTGCTATCGACTTCGGCTCCGTTCACGTACAGTTTGAGTTCGCTGCCGTCGTACGCCGCGACGAGGTGGGTCCAAGCGCCGGTCGTCGGCGACCCACCGGTGACCTTCCGAATGGTTCCGCCGATGCGAGCGGCGAATCCCCAGTAGTCGTTCCCGATATCGTACCACATAGTGATCGATCCGTTCGACCAATCCCCGAGAATTCCCCTGTCCTGACCGAAACTATCGGCGTTCACCCAGATGGAATACGACCCTCTAGGTTGTCCCGACAGGACGTGAGGAACGGTGATGGTGTCGCTGACGCCGTCGAAGGAAAAGCAGGCGTTCGAGATGCCAGCGGCCCCCGGCGATGCCCCGTTTACCGTTCCATCGTTTCCGTTACCGGAGGTGTCGGTCGCAGAACTGCCGTCAAGTTCGTAGAACGATTCGAGCTTCGATTCGTATCCGAGCGTTGTCCCGGTGAACACCGTTCCGGCTCCGGCCGCACCGAGCGTCCCGAGTGTTTTGAGAGCAGTACGTCTGCTGAGTCGAGGTTTACCTGCCATGGGTCTGGTTGACTTCGGAGTCTTCGCGCCCAAAGCCAATGTGCACATTGTTACCACACTATAAATAACTTGTTCCAAAGGGAACGAAATTCGTGATGATAGGGGATATATTCTACAGCCATATCGTCGACTCCTGCTGGGCCATATTCGGATGTGTCGCTACACGTCGCGTTTCGACCGATCGGTCAGTAGTGTCGGCGGAGTCGATCACGGGGAGTCAGACAAATTCGTCCCGGCAGGCCGACGGTGACGCCATTTTGCAGTCTCCTCTCGGATTGAGGTATTCTATCTTCCTCGCATAGCCGAAATGCAAATTTACAACTCGCACTTTGATTCCGTAATACGGAATATGTACTGCGAGTCCGAGAGGGCGTATATAAAGGGACGACGGGAAGAAACTGCGGTACCCCGAACACGAGTGCACTCACACCGATCTTCTCCGAAGGTTTCGCCGCTAATAGCTGACCGTTGACAATCGTCGGCTAGTAATATTCCGCACTGTCGAATCCTCCATCCGTACTACTGGGCGGTAATTAACACGAGGTAGCAACGCCTTACAGCGGGAGCCGACTGTTATTGAATAGGAGACGGCTACGAATTCGACAACAACCGATAGATGAACCTGCACGCCTCACCACGGAGGAGGGGGTCATCCTGACCGAATTCGAACTCTGCTCGAACTCGTTGGATGTCTACGGATGTGCCTGTGTAGTCGATCACCGACTCCAACTGGGTCACGAATTCCTCGCTGGTCACCGGGGGCGAGTCGGAAAGTTCGGACAGGTCCCTCGCCCGCCGAGTCGGGTCGTCAAGTTTGTCGACCAGTAGCGCCGCGGTAGTCCTTACCCACTCCTCTGCGACATTTTCCGTCAGCGGTTCGGTGGGTTCGGCATTGAACGACTCGAAGTATCCACGCGTCCCGAGGTACTGAAGGGCGGGCACCCACGCTTCTTCGTCGGTCACGTCGTGGTCGTTGAAGAATGACAACATAACCTCGTTTCCGGCCAGCGTTTGCTGGAGCCGATTCACGGAGACGTCGGCTGGAGTCGCTCCGGACTCCAATGCGATTGCCGCCGCGTAGCCTACTGATTCACCGATATGGAGCCATGTCGGTTCGAGTCTCAGAGAGCCGTAGCCCACGTGGGAGGCGGATACGGGAACCGCGGCGAGCAAGTTATCGACCTCTTTCGGGAGAACGGTTCGATACGGCACATGGGCGGGTCGCGTCACCTGCGAGGCGAAGAAGTGACCCTCGGGGTGACTACCGGCTTGCCGATCGGGTTTGCACGCGTGCGAGTCCAGCGGATACTCGGCGACTGCAATACTATCACGATGAATAGTCGGTCGGTCGAGGCCAGTAGCGTACCGAGCGTCGTCCTCGGTAAATGTGTACCTGCCATCGAGTCGTCGTGCTTCTCGAATGTACAGTTGGAACGGGAAGTAATCGTTGTCGACGAACTCATCCGCCGCGAGTCCCCACTCATTAGCTTCCGTCTGAATCCCGTTTGGAACTGCGTCGTCGTGCTGGAGGAAGTAGAGGAGTCCAAGTACGTGCGATCGATGGCGGGCGGCAATCTCGTCTCGGGTTTCCCAGTCCCCTTCTGGATATTCGTAGTTCTCCCCGGGTAGGTCGGCGGTGTTCATATCCGCTTTGTCGTTTGGAAGATGCCGAAGCCTGAGAAACGCCCTGAGTCCCACCCGTTTGACTTCCTCCAGGGAGTCTTGAAAATCGTCGGGATCGTACTCGTCGGGTTGACTCGGCATGACCCGTTTCGACGGGTTGTTTGTGAGACAGAGACGATAGCTGTAGGCTTGTATCCGATCATCTCCAATGCCCGTACTCTTCGGATACAATTCCGAAATTCCCGCAGGATGGGGGATGAGGTCGAGTTCGCCTTGTTGTTGCTCTGTAGGTGTGTCGAGGGGACCACGTCTCTCGTCGGGAGCCGTGGAGTCGACGCCTTCGCCGACGGCTTCCTGCGGATAGTATCGGTCGCCACGGGTACGAGTGTACAGTTCACCGGCGAACTGTTCGTTGTACTCCGAGCGACTTTCCCTCCCGAGGCGGTACGACACGCCAGCGGTTGCGAGCAGGTCGCCTTCGTAGGTTGCCTCGATAAACACGGGTGCCTTGACGGTCAGCCTCTCGCCATCTTCGAACGACGAAACGGTGAGCGATTCGATAGTCCTGCCGTTTCGCTCGACGTGAATCGGGTAGTAACCCCTACGAACTTCGAGATTCGACTCCGCGTCGACAAGCGCGTCGAAGATATTCTCGGCGACGTGCGGTTCAAAGATGTACCCGTCTTCGCAGGCATCGTAATCGGAGGATTCGGATCCGAATTCTGAGCGGTAATGCTCTCTCACTTCAGCGCGGAATTCCGCAAATAGCGGTGCTCGCGGTTTTTTCATCATCGTGTCGGTGTAGCTCAACCCACCGGACATCATCCCGCCGAGATGCTGATTGTACGTGAACAGCAAAGTGTCATGGCCCTCGCGTGCAGCCCTGATTGCAGATGCGATCCCGCCAGGTGTGCCGCCGAGAACGACGGCCGAGTATGTACGAGTCATATATTCGTTGCTATGTGCTGGGTAGTGTGCTAAACACTTTTTGACCAGCGTTACAGATCCTACGAACAACCATGATTTAAATTTTTTCACGTTCCTCTCGTGACATGGTTTCTCGAGAAAGCGGAAACGGTACCTGCGATTAACATCATTGTTGAGTAAATTATATATACCCCCATCGATAACTTGTGGCCGAGTTTCGAACCATGATAGAGATTGGCGCATTAGGGATAATAGCTGCATTCATCATCTTCGGTGCAATGATGATGTTTGAAGTCGTACCAACTTTCATCGCACTCGGGGGAATGGCGATTGCAATAAGTATAGCCGGCGGATTAACGCCGGAGATGATACTAACGGATGTCGTTCAGGATGGCTCAACGAGGCTCGCGTCTGCGATGATCGCAGCAGTGTTCGGAGGCACACTGGGTGTCCTGGCCGAAAAACAGGGAATTCTCGAGGATATCGTCAAATCCGCGGCAGAGCTCGGGGGTGACAGTCCGCTCGTCATGGCTGTCGCGCTGTACACGGCGGTCGTTATCGCTTCAACCAGTATGACTGGCCTCGGCGCGTTCATTTTAATGGCCACGATCATCTTCCCGATCCTCATCAGCGTCGGATTCCCGAAGCAGATCGCCGGCGCGATTACGCTTCTCGGGTTTGGGAACGGTGTGATGCTTAACCCGAGCAATTGGGTCTTCTACCAGGAAGTCACCGGCATCTCGCTGGACAGCGTCATCGTCTGGGCACTTCCCGTTGCGGGTATCGCCTTCGTGGTGGGTATCCTGTACGTGTTCATGCAGGTCCGTAAACCGGCTCTCAACAGTACACTTGCACAGGTCGATCAGGACGATTTTTCCTCGTCAACGCCGAAGTACGCGCTCCTCGCACCGTTAATTCCGGTCGCACTCGTCATCGCGGACGTGATGAACGTCTATGCGGCATTCATCGTCGGCATCCTGTACGCTGCTATCTTTAGCCAGCCCGGACTGGAGGGAATAAAGAACTTCGGCGATACGCTGCGACTCATCACCCAAAGCTTTCACGACGGAATCAAGCAGGTCGCTCCCGCCATTGCATTGATGGTGGTTATCGGATGGCTACTCAAAGCCGTCTTTGCGGAACCCATCTCTTCAACGATGCAGCCACTACTCATGCAGATCGTCCCCGAGAACATGATCTTATACGCGATAATGTTCTCGCTACTCGCACCGTTGGCGTTGTACCGTGGGCCGATGAACATCTGGGGCTTGGGAAGCGGAATCATCGGCGTGCTGGCCGCGATCGGTATTAATCCCCAACTCATCACTACGACCGCGATTAGCGCGCTTCGAGTACAAGCACCCGGTGATCCGACGAACACACACAACGCTTGGTCTGCCGAAGAACTGGAAGTAAACGTCAACGACATCACAAAGGATATCCTCCCATACATCTGGGTGATCGCTGCCGCCGGTGTCGTAATGTCTGTCTACCTCTTCGGTATGTGACTTCGTCCGGTAATCCAGAGCCGTTTCGTTAGTCATCCCCGTTCGTCCCTCTCCTACTCCGACGTGATCGTCGCGTCTGCACTGCTGAAAAACGCTTGTACAGTCTTCGGCATCTTGAACGATAATTATTTATATTCGCTTTCCAAGTTATTATCGATGGCTTCGATTAGAGTCGGAATCGACGTTGGTGGAACGTTCACCGACGCAGTTGCGATAGATAGCGAGACGTTCGACGTACTTGAGCAAATCAAAGTCCCGACCACGCACGACGCCGACATCGGCGTTGCCGCCGGTATCGTTGAAGCGACGTCGAAACTCTTGGATTCGCTTTCAGTATCTCCGGATGATGTCGTATTTATTGCACATGGTACAACGCAGGCGACGAACGCACTCCTCGAGGGAGACGTCGCAAAGGTTGGGGTACTCGGGCTTGGGAAAGGCATCCAAGGACGTCGCGCCCGTTCCGAGACGGACGTCGGCGACATCGACCTCGGCGATGGGCAAGCGATCACGACCGAACACGGTTTCTATAATATAAAGAACGGCGTCGACGAGAGCGAAATTCGAGGGATACTCAGGTCGTTCGAAGAGAACGATGTTGGGGCGGTGGTCGCGAGTCAGGCCTTCAGCGTCGACGACCCGCGGATAGAAAAACGGGTCCAGACCACATCCCAAGAGTACGGACTCCCCGCTATCGGAGCGAACGTCGTCTCGAAGCGATACGGTCTCAAAATCCGAACGAGAACTGCGGTGGTCAACGCTAGTATCCTCCCGCGCATGGTCGAGACATCGACGGCAACTGGAGAGAGCATTGAGAATTTCGGCATCGACACACCTCCGATGATAATGCGCTCGGACGGTGGAGTAATGGGTATCGACGAGATGCGTAGCCGCCCGATTCAGACGATTCTCTCCGGACCGGCAGCGGGGGTCGCGGGTGCGCTCATGTACGAGAACGTAACCGACGGCATCTTCGTCGACGTCGGAGGGACGAGCAGCGACATCAGTGTTATCGAAAAGGGGCAGCCGAAGTGGAAGTCGGCCGAAATAGGCGGTCACTCCACGTTTCTGAGGACGCTCGACATTCGGACCGAAGGGGTTGCGGGGGGTTCGATGATTCGTGTCGAGGATGGGGAAGTGGTCCAGTCGGGACCACGGAGCGCACACATCGCGGACCTTCCGTACGCGGCATTTGCCGATCCCGAAGACATAGTAGATCCCGAACTAATCTGGATTACGCCGAAGGAGGGCGACCCCGAGTACGTTGGGATAGAAACCGCGACCGGTAAAGTGTATGCGCTTACCCCGAGCGGAGCGTCGAACCTCCTCGGGTTGATCGACGATGGCGATTACGCCGCAGGGAACCCGAAGGCCGCTAAAAAAGCGTTCGAACCGCTCGCGGCCGAACTCGGCGTGGACGTTGAGACGGCAGCTCGTGAGGTCCTCGACGTGAGTATCGCGAAAGTCGTCCCGGTCATCGAAGACGTGATCGAAGAGTACGATCTCGACCCTGCCTTGCTCGAGGTGGTGGGCGGCGGTGGCGGTTGCGGGGCGCTCATTCCCTACCTTGGGGAGGCAACCGAGTACAGAACTCGGCTCGCAGAGAACCACGAGATCGCGAGTACTGTCGGAGTCGGGCTCGCGATGGTTCGTGACGTCGTCGAACGGAATGTAATGAATCCGTCCGAGGAGCAGATAGAACACATCCGAGAGGAAGCAATCGACTCCGTCGTCGGTATGGGAGCCAATCAGGATACCATCGAAACGACGATCGAGTACGACGATTCGGAAAACTTGCTGCGAGTGGAGGCAGAAGGCTCTACCGAACTGCAGACCCGCGAAATGGGTCAATCTGGCGTAGGAGAGGACGACCGTCGATCCGTCGCTGCGACAAGTCTCGACGTTTCCGAAGACTCGGTCGAAGAAGCCGCTACGAGTGGGGGATTGTTCGTCTATCAGGCTGCCGAGGAGCATTCGAGATTTTTCGGCTTGCTCACCAAAGAGAAAACGCTCCTCTCGGTGATCGACGACACCGGGGTCGTCAAACTCAAACTTCAGGATGCGTCGGTGTATTCGACCGAGAAAGACTCATTAGAGCGCTCGCTTGAGCGTGTCCTCGACAAAGAATCGGTCTACAGCGGGTCGACGACTCGACTACCGAATATTTACATCTGTCACGGGAATCAGATACTCGACGTGAGCGGTATGTCGGGACGTGACCAGATTCAGTCGATCGTCGATATCGAACTCAAGAACGTACAGCCCGATCAAGAGCTGCTCATCATCGGTGAACGTCCGTGAGAACATCGGGCTCGACGCAAATCAGCTTTGATTCTGCTCGTGAGCATCGAGCCTGGGCCTACGGCCGAAATCGTGCGGCTGAAGTATATCACGAGCACGGCTCGTCCAATCCAGAAACACTCACAGTAGAGAGTGGTCTGAGCGTGATCGAAGACGATTGGCACGGACTCGACTCTTTAGTTCTCCTCGGTACGTACCGTGACGAGACCATCACCCTCTATCGCACACAGATTCGAGACGTCGCCGCTGCAAACGGCGTCCCCGAGTTCCAACTCGTCGAAGCGACACTTGCACACGAACTTGGCCACTATCTCGTCGATGTATCCAAAATCGACTCACGAAGAACGCAACAGTGGCGCAGCGTCGTCGAATCACTCTTCAACGTCAGCCTTCGCTCGAAAGTCGTTCACGAAGCAGCGGCCAACGGATTCTGCTTCGCCCTGCTCGAAAGGCGATTTGAGACATCTCCGCTCTTCGACGCTCCCGAGATACTGATTTCACCGTCACTGTAGCTGTCGCCGAGTTTGTTGGACGCAAAGCTAACTCCTACCGACATTCGAAGTGGCGGAATGATTATTAAGGGAGGATTTGTATAGGCTGTATGCCAAGCCAACCCGCAGCAAATCCCGTGTCGGCCCTTGAGACGGGCATGACTATCCTCGAGGCGATACGAGAGCACGAGGGTGCAACGCTCGTTGAGCTCGATGGAGAACTCGATTTTTCGAAATCGACGATTCACCGCCATCTTTCGACGTTTCGCCAGGAGGGATACGTTTTTCGGGAAGACGGTGAATTCCACATCAGTCTCCACCTGTTCGACCTTGCATCGTACAACCGCGAACGGAATCCACTGTTTCACATCGGTCGTTCGACTGCAGACGAAGTAGCTAGGCAGATCGAAGAACGTGTTTCGCTCGTCGTCGCAGAGCAGGGTCGGGCAGTAAAATGTTACATCGCCGAGAGCGATCGGTCAGTAACGACCGACGCTCACCTCGGTCTGTCGATGCATCTCTACAACACGTCCGGTGGTAAGGCTTTGCTTGCCCATATGAGCGAGGAAGAGACCGAAGTCGTTCTAGACGAGGGAATCAGGCCAATGACCGACAACACGATCACAGACCGCGAGACACTGTTGACAGAACTGCAAGATATCCGTTCGAAGGGGGTCGCCTTCGACGATCAAGAACGGTTGGCTGGTGTTCGAGGTGTCGCTGCACCAGTCATCGACAAGCAGACTGAAGATGTCATCGGTGCTATCGACATTGCAGGCCCAGCGACGAGACTTGAAGGAGATAGGTTCACGAAAGAGATCCCCGATCTAGTTCGACGAGCATCGGACGAAATCGCACTCAACGTACAGTACTGGCGAAGGGAGTGACGATCGTCACGAGTTCACCGAAGACGTTTCCATACCGTTCCAGTCATCGAGGCTCATCTGCTGAAGTGACTCGCCGCCGCTGGAACTCTCCGGACGATTATTCAACGAGTCCGCATGGTCCGAGAATTCAGCGAGATCGTGTATCTGTGGCGAGTGGCTATCCAGACCAAGGATTGACACGCGCGGACGCAGACCGGTGCTGGAACGTACGCACGTGAGAAGAGCACCCCACGTTCGACTAAATTTTTAATTGTAGTGTGGACAAGGGGAAGTAGTGCGCACACGTTGGGCAATGAGAATCAGCACCCACTGCGTCACCACAGCGTTAGGCAATCATCACGAGGTGGACATTCCGTTGTGTGTCCGTCACCGCCACTTCTTACTGGATGTGACAACTGTATACAGGTTATCGACACAGTTGCATGTGGCTCGTTATCACTAATGATTCCACGATGCGGAATTCGTGCGCCCTTGTTTACACCCCTACTACTGTAATAGAGGAACGCAACTCGATCTTATTCCGCCTGACGGAATTCTGCTGATGAACTATCATCGGAAGCAGTCTTATTACCAATGCTGTGGTAGCTGCTGACGCACATGCAGACGGAGCCACGCGGCAAGAGCCAGCAGTATCTCGAACAGTTGCAGGAAGTGCTGAGGGAAAACGTCCTCGATTTCTGGTTTCCCCGGTCGGTCGACACCGAGTACGGTGGGTTCATCACCAGTTACGACAAAGCGGGCGAGTTCGCAGGCAACGGAACCAAACAGATAGTCACACAGGCGCGGATGGTCTGGCTGAATGCTCGGCTCGTTCGCGAAGGCTACGGTCAAGAGTTCGCCGATCTCGCCGAACACGGCTTCGACTTCCTGCTCGAAGAGATGTGGGATGAAAGACACGGTGGGTTCTACTGGGAAGTCGAGCGTGACGGTACGGTTACAAAACCGAACAAACACCTCTACGGGCAGTCGTTCGGGCTCTACGCACTCTCGGAGTACATTCGCACGTTCGACGATGACAGAGCCACGGAGTACGCTCACGAACTCGTAGAGATGATGGACGAACACGCAAAGGATGATGAACTCGGTGGTTACGTGGAGTACTTCACGCCGGACTGGAAGCCGATCACCGAGGGGCAAACCTACCTCGAGAGCATCGAACCGGACTGGTCACCGAAGGAATCCGGTGACGCCGTGCTCGACCCTACGCTCAAATTGACGAACACACACCTCCATCTCATGGAGGCATTCACGACCTACTACGAGGCGACCGGAACTGAGAGGGGACGACGGCGTCTACACGAGCTGTTGGACATCGTCACTAACACCGTCTACAGAACGGGAAGGAGGTTCTGTACGGACAAGTACACCCCAGACTGGACACCCAAACTCGACGACGAGGATTTCCGCATCGTCTCGTACGGACACGACTTGGAAGGAGTGTGGCTGGTCATGGAAGCGGCATCGGCACTCGACATCTCGACCACGCTGTTTTCCGAACTGTTCGAAACGCTGTGGAAATACTCACTGGAGTACGGCTACGACGAGGAACACGGTGGGTTCTACTTCTACGGCGGGTTCGATGAACCGGCCAGTTTTCGCGTCAAGGCTTGGTGGGTTCAAGCGGAATGTATGACCAGCGCGTTGCGAATGTACGAGCATACTGGGGACGTACGGTATTTTGACGCCTTTGAGGAGACGTGGCGATTCATTCGAAAGTATCACGTTGACGATGACCATGGCGAGTGGCACTCCGGGATCACCGATGATCTCGAACCAGTCGGGCGCAAAGGCGCGGTCTACAAAGGAGCCTATCACAACGGGAGAGCGCTGCTTGAATGTATCAAAACGCTTGAACGACTGCGACGAGAGTAACTGACAGGATACTGTTCGAGTGGACTGATGCATCCATCCAGTGTCCACTTGAGGAGTATCGTCGAAACCCAACCGTGACCCGAGGCGCCTCCTGAACGTGACGATGGATGGGGATAGCCACGCCGGTTAGCCAACCCCCAGATCGGCGGGTTTGCCCAGGGAATAGCCGTAGCATTCGCCAAATGATCGATCCCATATTTTGATTTGATACTTCTCGCTTACTCACTGAATATAGAGCGACGACGAGCGGTTCTGTCCGATGACCCCATTCTTTGAATCCACCGAATAATGTGGGTTTTGCGATTGATGAAAGGTGCGTGAACAGAGAATGATCTCACGGCTGTATAAATTCCATTTGGCAGTATATAATTTATGATTTGCTAAAAGAGCCGTTACTGGTCGAAGAAGCGCCTGACTAGGGCAAGTATATTAACCGCTTCCAAATGAGATGAACGTTGTGAATGCCAATAAACAAGCAGTTCGAACGACTAGCAATCGGCTCGACGGCGCTAACTTCGCGAGTCCGACGCTACCGGCGGCGAGCGCACCTGTTGGTCCATGATCTTTCGAGGCATCCGGCGGTCTTCATCGGTGACACTCCTCCCCAGAATTTTTGCCCGAACGAACAATTCGAGTGATGGGACAAGGTGTCAACTGCATCATTACTCCGGCGATCTATAGGCGTATATCAGTATATAAATATGTATAAGAATATAAGTAATAGAAGAGGGAACGATTTGACAGTATATTTCGATAACTGATAATTAGTCGATCGGGAGGATCATACAGTAGCGATATATTCACCGTTCTCGAACCGTCTCAAATGGACGGTGATGACGTCGATTCTGGCGTTCTGGTACGGATATACGATGAACGTGCATCGAGAGTAGCGCTACAGATCGATCGTATACGGCGGAAAATAGATACGCACATCTGGTTTCCGTAGTTTGATAGTACTTCCTAATCATCTACATCGTATCTATACTCCATACATGAACTGACAATTATGTTTCATATGGTTGTTCCCGGGGAGTCGTCCACACGGAGATCATTTTCCGAAGCAACCCCCGGATAAGAGGGACGACACCGGCTCAGTTGTCCGGCAGCAATCGAATCGTGTAGCGATTCGTTCGCCCACAAGAGCGAAGCGCTTGTGGACGCCGTATTCCCTCCCTACTCGCTCCGTGAGGAAGGGGCCTTAGCGCCTGCAATTCAGGTAAAGAGAACGATTGGTACGCCGCGGAGAACCGAAATTCCGAACGCGGGCGTCGGTTAGACTTTCGAATGTTTTCGTCGCTTCCAATAGAATTATACGAGCTTACACGCCTGTCTCTCACATGCCATATTGTCACGGTGACGAACTCGCGGATACGTACGCCACCGCTCGCGAGAACGGGTACGGGTTCTTCGCGAGCAACGTCGTTCAATTCGACATCATGGTCGGACTGCTTCGAGGTGCGCTCGATGCGGATGCCGACTTGGTGTTACAAGTCAGCCGTGATGCGTGTGCGTTCTACGGCGACGGGGATGCCTCCGCTGGCCTGCGTGCGTTCGGTTCCTACGTCGAGAACCTCGCCGAGTCGAAGAGCGTCAACGTCTTCCTCAACGTCGACCACGTCCACTTGCCCGATCAACGATCGTTCCTCGACGACGTCGTCGCGTCCGGCGTGCCGTCTTCGGTGATGGTCGACGCCTCGGACCGTCCGTTCGAGGAGAACGTCGAATGCACCCGTGAGGCCGTCAAGGCAGTCCGTGACGGTCCGGAGGAGCTGTTGGTCGAGGCCGAACTCGGCCGGGTTGCGGGTGAGGAGAACGGTGTCGAGACCAGTCCGAACGAAGCCTTCTATACGGACCCGGACGACGCCGTTCGGTTCGTCGAGCGAACCGATGTCGATCTGCTCGCGGTGTCCGTCGGTACGCAACACGGCGTGGCGTCCGGACGCGATTTAGACGTCCGACCGGACGTGGCGGACGAGGTGAATACGGCGCTCCACGAGGCGGGCCACGACGTCCCGTTAGTGGTTCACGGATCGTCGGGCGTCGCCGACGAACAGGTCGCGGAGTTCCTCGATGCCGGTGTCTGTAAGTTCAACAAAAACACGCGCTACCAGTACGAGTTCGCTCGAACCGCCGCCGATTTCTATCGGGACCACGCGGACGCCATCAGACCGCCGGAGGAGACGGCCGCGGATCGCAACTCGTTTTTCGCGGACGACGAGTGGTCGCCGGACAAGACGTACTTTCACCCACACGTGGTCGGCGACGAGATCCGCGACCGACTGGCCGAGGTGATGGTCGATCTGGCGGAACTCACCGGGTGCGCCGGACGGAGTCGAACAACGGACGTCCACGACGATGAGTGACCCCCTGTTAGTCGGCGTGGACGCCGGCCTCACGAACACGAAGGCGGCGGCGTTCACGCGGGATGGTGAGACGGTCGCCGTCGAGACGCGAGAGACGCCGAGCGGGGACGGACTCCCCGGACGCGACGATCAGGATCACGACGCGTTGTGGGAGGCGGTCGCCGACACGATCGCGACGGTGACCGGAGACGATGCAGTCGACCCGGAGTCGGTCGCAGGCGTCGGCGTTGCGGGTCACGGTCACGGGTTGTACGCGCTGGACGCCGACGACAGCCCCGTCGTGGGCATCAAGTCGACCGACTCCCGAGCGATGAGTCGCCTCGAAGAGTGGCGGGCGGACGGCACGCTCGCCGCGGCGACCGACCGCCTCGGCTGGGAACCGTTCGGTGCCGATCCGTTCAGTCTGCTGGCGTGGTTGAAGTCCGAACGCCCGGCGGCGTACTCGAAAGTGGAGACGGTGCTGTTCTGCAAGGACGTCATCACGCACCGGTTGACGGGGCGTCTCGGCACGGATACGATGGAAGGGAGCGTTTTCTACGGCCCCGACGACGATTACGACCCGTCGGTGTTCGACACGTTCGACATCCCCGAGGCGTTCGACGCGCTCCCGAGGGTCGTCGAGAGCACGTCGGTCTGTGGCGAGGTCACGGAGTCGGCCGCCGCGGCGACGGGTCTCCCGACGGGCACGCCGGTTGCCGCGGGGCTCCACGACGTGGGGGCGTGTGCGCTCGGTGCCGGAGCGATTCGTCCCGGGCAAGGCGTCGTCATTCTCGGAACGTGGGGACAAAGCGTCGCCGTTCTCGACGACCCCGACGGCGGAGGGACGGGGCTCCCGCGACGGTTCCTCGATAACTGGATTCGCTACCGCGGTATTCGCTCGGGAACCGCCTGTGTCGACTGGTTCGTGGACGAGTTCGGCGACAAGTGGCGCGCCGAAGCCGACGAGCGGGGCGTGAATCCGTACGTCGTCTACGACGAAACCGTCGCGGACGCCCCCGTCGGGGCCGGCGGCGTGATTTTCCATCCGTACCTCTCCGGGTCGACCGACTATCCGGAGGCGCGCGGCGGGTTCTACGGACTGACGCTGGACCACTCCGGCGAGGAACTGCTGCGCGCGGTCTACGAGGGCGTCGCCATCGCTCAGTGCACGGGATTGGCGGACCTCTCGTCGGGCGTGTCCGACCTCAGACTGACCGGCGGTGGAGCGCGAAGCGAAGTATGGTCGGAAACGTTCGCGGACATTCACGGCAATCCCGTTTCCGTTCCGGACGGCGACGAACTCGGGGCGCGCGGGGCGGCCCTCTGTGCTGGCGTCGCCGCAGATCTTTACGAAGATCACCGGGCGGCGACGTCGATTGCGGTCGACGTGAACCGAACTCACGACCCGGACCCCGAAACCGTCACCACCTATCGTCACCTCGTGGACACCTTCGAACGCGTTCGGGAGGATGTCCGTCCGACATGGAAACTGTTGAATAGGGATGGGTGGAAATAAAACCATGTCAGAAGATACCAACCGTGGTGCTCGCTCCGTGACGTGTCTTCTCTGTGGGGATCCACAGCAACCGAGCGAATACATGTACGAGGAGCTTGGTCGCCTCGAATCGGAGGGAGTCCACTTCGAGGAGATGAACTGGCTCGGGACCGCCTCCCCGACCGAGTTCCGCGACGTGACGATGGATATGGAGGCGGTCGGTCCGAGCGGTTTCGACGCCGACGACATACTCGAAAACGCCCGCGAGGGGGTCGAGGTGCTGGTCGTCCACAAGGCACCGGTGTCGCGGGAACTCATCGAGGCAGCCGAGGACTTACGGGTGGTCGCGGCGGCCCGCGGCGGCACCGAGAACATCGACGTCGTAGCCGCGCACGAAAACGACGTAACCGTTCTACACGCTCCCGGCCGCAACCGGAACGCCGTCGCCGACTACGCCATGACGATGTTGCTCTCGCGCCTCCGCGGGGTTCCCTTCCATCACGGCGCGATGACCGACGGGGAGTGGAACCAGATTTTCGACCCCGATGAACTCCCGCCGGACATGGAACGAACGACGGTCGGTGTCGTCGGGTTCGGAAACATCGGCCGGGGTGTCGCCCGCCGTCTGGACGGGTTCGACAGCCACGTTCTCGCCTACGACCCGTACGTCGACGACGACGCCATCCGCGAAGTGGACGCAGAGCCCGTGACGCTCCCGGAGTTGTTGGAGCGGTCGGACGCCGTCACGCTCCACGTCCGCCTCTCCGAGGAGACGAGTGGCCTCATCGGACGTGAGGAGTTCGAGACCATGAAAAATTCGGCCTTCCTCGTCAACACCGCCCGTGGCGGCCTCGTGGACGAAGACGCACTGGTCGATGCGATCAAATCGAACCACATCGCCGGTGCCGCACTCGACGTGTTCCGGCAGGAACCGCTCCCGGACGACGATCCGCTGCTCACCTGTGACGGGGTCGTTCTCACCCCACACGTCGCCGGATCCACCCGTGATGCCGTTCTTGGCGGCCCTCGCATCGTCGCCGCCGATCTCGAACAGTGGCTCACCGGCGGGAAACCGACCAACGTCGTCGAGTCGGCGTGACACCCACCCCACACTCAAGCGATATCCCCCACGGTAGGGCTCGTTGAACGCCCGGCCGAAACGTTCGATTCCGGCCGGATATCCCCGCCCGTTCACCGCCCGCAGGAGCGCCGAATTCTCGCCTACCTCGCGGAGTCCTCTAGACTATATCATCGAAAGTGCATTTTTCGATCGCCGAGTATCGATGTATTCAGTCGTCCTTCCGGCGTGTACATCAGTCCGGCTTTTAGGTCTGCACGGTGACACGGATTCCGTGTATGATCAAATACTCGTTCCAACGGACGGCAGCGACGGTGCAAACGTCGTGTTCGATCACATTCTCGATATCGCGGCCGAACACGACGTAACCGTCCATATTCTCAACATCGCGGATACGACACATGCGAGCGACTCCCTCTTTCAAGGAGCGATCGTCGACGCCTTCGATATCGTCGATATCTTCGAGGAAAGAGGTGAAGAAATCGTTCGCGTCGCTGCCGAACGCGCTCACCGACGTGGCGTTGATACCGTCACTGACGTCGTTCGGGGAGAGCCATCGAGTTCGATCGTCGACTACGCTAGTTCACAGGGTATCGATCTCATTACTATGCCAACCCACGGACGTGACGGGCTTACGCGTCTCCTGATCAGGAGTACAGCCGAGCGCGTCGTCAGACAAGCCGACACCCCCGTTCTCACGATTCGGCCCGGAGAGAGTACGACGACATACCCGTATCGAGACGTGTTAGTTTCAACTGACGGAAGCGACTGTGCGACCGAGGCATTCTCGATCGGAATCGAGGCAGCAACGACGGCTGAGGCCGCACTTCACCTTCTGTCCGTCGATAATACAGCATCGCTCGGCATTGATGTTTGGGGTGATAGTCGGTCGACATCCGAAGAGGAGAATGCGCGTGAGGTACTCGAGACCGCGTCAATCGACGCCAAGAAGGCGGGCGTTGGATCGATCTCCCGAGCGATTGAACACGGACCGTCAAACTATCAAGCGATTCTCTCGTATGTCGACGACCACGATGTCGATCTCCTCGTCGTCGGAACTCGCGACCGAACTGACTTCAATCGGCGTGTATTTGGAAGCGTCGCCGAAAAACTCGTCTGCAAATCACCGGTTCCCTGTCTTACTTTGTGAGAGTCTCCTCGCGAGCGCACCCACGTCATTTTCCGCGAAATGAAGGGCGTTGGTCCGACGGATGGCTGCCACCCCGCGATCTACTACGTTGCACGGAGAATCGTTCCGTCACGGTCGCTATGGAAGTTCTTCGGAAACGACGGATAACTCCCGTGCGAATGCAACCGTGCCACAAATCACCACACACTATCTCGATTCGATCGTCGGGAACGAGTGCGCCCGACATATCGCCAGGGTAGGCGGTATCGTACATTCCTCTCCGGGCTTTTTGGGATCGATGCTCCGATCGAGCAGGTAATTGAACCGGTAGCTATCCGGAACCGTGCCGTTCCGTCAGCGTCACGGGTCGGGCATGGGTGTGTATCCATAGATTTCGGGGGTTCTCCCCCGGGAAGAACTGAAAACGACGGAAACCGAGGAATAGCACCACTACGCAACGAGGGAACAGCCCGAGAGTTAATCTGTCTCCGGAACAGAGTGTGTGTATGGTCACGCTCGAGGTAGCCCTGCCCGATCGTATCGAGAGCGACATCGATCGTCTTGTCGAACAAGGCGATTTTCTGAATCGAGAACAAGCGGTCGAAGAGCTTCTCTCGCTGGGGTTATCGGCCCAAGAAACCGGCGACGAGTTCGAAGAGGAGTTGGATGAAGATCTGTTTACGGATGCCGTCGATGAGCAACAGGATCCGGCCGACCAGTACAACGATCCGCTCTAACCCCCTCTCGAAAAGAGGAGCCGAGCGAGCGAACTACTGACGGCGTAATCCGATCGGGAGGAAGAGCGCCGACTCGTCGGAATCCGCCTGATCCACGATGTAGGCGAGAATGATAACGGTCTCAACGATTCCGGTCAAACCGAGACGTAGTAGGTTCTTCCTCCTCTTCGATATCCTTTCGAGATTCACCGGGGCCATTCTTTCGCTCGTATTCTCGCCACTCGTACCAAAGGACGAGGAGCGTGAGGCTGATCAACGCGCCTATCCTCTGCTCGTTGACGATGCTCCCGACGAGACTGAAAATCAAGAGGAATTTCACTACCCCGCTAGTCGTACCGTTCATACTAGTATCCCCAACTCGCCCTCGAAATGCGTATCGTTAGAAAAGTGATTCGAGACTGATTTCGACATGACTCGCGAGGAACTGCCCAAAACGTATTTCATGCCATCCAAGCGGCGACAGCACACTCGCCGTCCGAACCAATCCTTTCTGCGCTTTCCCGATTGACGACGGGGATGGTGCATTTGTGTGCATAGCTTGCACACGAGTCGAAATCGTTTTCCGTCTATGTGCAGAACATGCACATACAATGAGCGCGAGTGATGATCCCCGACGCGTCCATTTTCAATCTCCGGAGTATCTGGTCGAGCGACTGGATGCAATTGCCAGCCTCTTCGACAAAGACCGAACCGACCTCCTCGTAGAGGCAATTCGCGAGTATATCGAAGACACGGCGGAAAGTGAGACGTTTCAGGAACTGGTCGCAACGAAGTATTATGACGACCAGTTAGAGTTCGAAACGGTGAAACAATTGGTCGGTGCTGAAACAGCCCAGCGGCTCAGATTGCTCAAAGCAGACCTCGAAGGCGAGCCATTCGACCTTGCGGCCCCTGACGCCACCGACATATACGATGGCAATGCGAAGGCCGTCGATTCGGAACGCACACCAAACGACGTAGACGAGCGATGAGCGGCCATCCACGATTGCGGACAGTCGTTGCGGACACGAGCGCACTAGCGAGTCTTGGAGTCCCGCGTGCTGCTAGCGACTACGATACTGATTCCGCGCCCGATCCGCTCCAATATCTGCTCACCTCATGTGAAGTCGTCGTTCCCCCCGAAGTCGTCTCGGAACTCAACGATATCGCGCAGTATCACGACATCCATAGCGCGGCAGCCCACAACGTTCTGGCCGCACAAGAGCACTACACCGTTACAGACCCATATCAGAAAGCGGAAGCACCGGATACACGTCCGACGTTTGGGCTCGATGATGGCGAAACAGACGGCATACTGCTCGCGAATGCACTCGCTGTGGATGGCTTTCTCACGGATGAATTCGGTGGTACGAATTTCGCACTCGTCCATGCGGCACTGAGAGGACCTCGCATCGTCCCAACGCCGCGTCTTATCTGTGATTATGCCCGTGATGGCCATATGACTCACATTGAAGCACGGAACCTTGTGAACGCAATTGGGTCGTATCGAAGCTGGGACGACAGTCCCTACGTTACCCAGCTCGTGAAACAATTGGAATGATTATGGGAATTTAGAGACCACTCCTCCACGACGCCACCACGCGAGAGTCACACCCCGTTGTCGGTGACACATGGCGGTACGAGTTGGTTGGCTCCGGTGGGGTGTCCATATCGAAGAAATGGAGAGTCGCGTCCGATCCTTCCATTACGATGGTATAATAGATCAGTCACTGTTTCGTCGGCGTCCATTGAGCGGAGCCATCGAACGTGTGGCTGTATAACCCGTGTCGTCAAACTGGTGAATTCCAGCGCATGTGCTCGCTCGTCGTCAGCGGTCTAGCACCCGAATAACAAAGGTACTGCAGACGAACGATTCCGGTACGATGCCTTCACTACTCGAACGACTCCTCGGCAGCGACACGCCGGACGAACAAGTCGATCTGGAATCGCGACAAAACGAGGCGGATGAAGCGCTCCACGAGGCCGTCGAGCGCGGTGGCTACGCCGTCGACGACTGTGGTATAACGGGCGTCGCGGTCGTCAACGAAGGTCCTGACGGAAAACCGATCGTCGTGCCGATCGCTCGATTTTCCCTCGGGGAGGACGTCGAAAATCCCGATCAAAACCTCGTGTGGGATCTCGTTGGCGAAGCTGCACTCGCGATGCAGGCCCCCTTCGACGATGTCTTCGTCCGTCACTACGATATCCAATTCACGTTCGATGGCGACGAACTCTTCGAGGCCGAGGAGTGTCGGCGCGTTCTTCTGACGGACGAGCTAGTCGACCGATACGCAACCGACGCCGGCTTTACGCTCGCAAATCTGCGCGACGCCGTATTCGCTGCGGACGATATCGACGACGAAATCGCACCGGTCGCGTGGGGCGAGTCCACGAACTATAGCCGGACGAACAACGCAGCGATCGTCGTTGCGGGGACAACTGCAGCGACGAGTGCGAGCGCGAGCGCAGCGACCTGTGCTGGAGCCGGAGCGGCCGGTGGTGCGGGCGGCACGTGCTGACCGGGTGCGCTCCCATCTGTCCACGGGAGCGACCGGGTACCGGAAGCACAACTGACACATGAGATGTGAACCTTTATGTGTCGAAAATTGACCAAAAGCGGAGATTGATAACGGTCACCCAAAAAGATACCACAGGATGGTCCGATTCGGCCGCGGCGTTCCCTGCATGATAGACACGAACTACTGGCATGCAACTACGGCCGTATCCCCCACGAAACGTTTCGGGGGAAGAAAATGACGCTCCTCGATGTCGACGACTTGGAGGTGCGTTACGACACGAGTGACGAATCACTCCACAGCGTGAACGGCGTCTCGTTCACCATCGAAGACGGTGTCAACTATGCGCTCTCGGGCGAGTCAGCGTCCGGAAAGTCCACGACGGCGAAGGCAATCCTCGGCCTGCTACCGGACCATGCGGTGATAGAGTCGGGGCGGATCGAGTTCGAGGGTCGAGATTTGCGGTCGATGACGCCAGCGGAGCGACAGGACCTGCTCTGGGAGGAGATCGCCTTCATTCCACAGACGGCCATCGACGCACTCGACCCCACGCTGACGGTCGGCGGCCAGATTTGCCAGGCCATACGGACTCACAGGACGGTCTCCGAGCGGAGCGCCAAGCGGAGAGCACGCGAACTGTTCGAGACCGTCGGGCTGAATCCCGGCCGAACCGAGGACTATCCGCATCAGTTCTCGGACGGGATGCGCCAGCGTGTCGTCATCGCGATGGCGCTCGCCCTCGACCCGAAACTCATCATCGCGGACGAGCCGACGACGGGGCTGGACGTCATCGTCCAGGACGAGATAATCGACAACATTCTGAAGATTCAAGAGGAGACGGATAGCTCGCTACTGTTGATCACGCACGACCTCAGCGTCATCGCGGAGACCTGTGACGAGATGTCGGTGCTGTACGGGGGGATGGTCATGGAGCAAGGGTGCATCGATAACCTCCTTCTCAACCCATCGAACCCGTACACGATGGGACTCAAAAACGCGTATCCGGCTCTGGACGCCGGGAACGGGAGGGATCTCGTCGCGGTTCCGGGAAAACCGCCGAACCTGGATTCGAAACCGACCGGGTGTGTCTTCGAGTCGAGGTGTCCATTCGCGACCGACGCGTGTTCTGAGACCGTCCCGGAGCTCGAGAAGCTCCCGTACCGGAACCAACGGGTCGCGTGCCACCACGTGGAACGATCGAACCGGATGCGTTCCGTTGCCGAGGACCCCTCGACGTGGGGTGGGATCGCCGAGGGGTATCGGACGCGGGATGGTGAAGTGCTTCTGGAAGTCGAGGAGTTGAGCAAGTGGTATAAACGCGAGGACTCGTTACTGGGGAGCCTCCCGATCGACAGTATCGCACCCTCCATCACGGGACTCACCGGCAACATCCGCGAGTGGTGGGATCAACGGGGCGAGGTGATCGGAACGGTGATCGGGCGGGACGAATCGCACGTCCGCGCAGTCGACGGGGTCTCGTTGAGCGTCTCACGCGGTGAAATCCTCGGTATCGTCGGCGAGTCGGGCTGCGGCAAGTCGACGCTCGGAGAGACGCTCGCGCTCTTGGAGGACCCCACGGTGGACCGGTTCACGTTCGACGGGCGCTCGTACGAGTACTACCGGGACGACCTCCAGTTGTTCCGGCGGAAACTACAGATTATCTTCCAAAACCCGTACGAATCACTGAATCCGCGGATGACGGTCGAGCAGCTGGTCAAAGAGCCATTGACGATCCACGGGTATCGTCTCGACGAGCGCGAAACCGCCGTCGAGGAGTCGCTCGAACAGGTGGGACTGGCCCCGGCGGAGCGGTACCTGGACACGTATCCGAACGAACTATCGGGCGGGCAGCGCCAGCGCGTCGCCATCGCCCGGGCGCTCGTCATCGACCCCGACCTACTCATCTGTGACGAGCCAGCCTCGATGCTCGACGTCTCGCTACAGGCGGAGGTTCTCAACCTCCTCCGCGGGCTGGCCAACACCGAGGGCATCGGTGTGCTGTACATCTCACACGACCTCGCCAGCCTCTCGCAGATCGCGGATCGCATGGCGATAATGTATCTCGGCCAGTTCGTCGAGCGCGGACGGACTGAACAGATCGTGACCGACCCACAACACCCCTACACCGAGGCCCTGCTCGCGGCGGTCCCGGAGACGGACCCGCGGGGGAACCGCGAGCGAATCACCCTCGACGGGAAACCGGCGCTCCCCTCGCGGGCTACCACGAGCTGCCAGTTCGCCCCGCGTTGCCCGAAGGCGACCGACTGCTGTTGGGACGAGGATCCCGGCCTAGCCGAGTGGACGGACGACCGTCACTCCGCGGCGTGTTTCCACCCGGCCGACGACACGCTCGACGGCGAGCCGGACGAAAAACGGATCGACACGGCGGTCGAAAGCGACTGAGTTCTCCCGGGCGGGGATTTAAACGATGAAGATAATCGACACCCATCGGGGGCAGGTTCACGTGGATACTACGGGAACCGACCCAGTGATATGACGACAAACGGTACAAATCGTTCCGATCAGGAATCCCGAACGACACCAGAACTGGGACCGTTGTTCGACCCCGATTCGGTCGCGGTCGTCGGGGCGAGTCCGGAGTCGTTCTACTCGGGCAACCTCGTCGACAACCTCCTCGATTACGGCTTCGACGGGACCCTCTACCCCGTCAACCCGAACCGGGAGGACGCGTGGAACCGCCCGTGTTACGACAGCATCGGGGACGTGCCGGAGACCGTCGACCTCGCCGTCGTGAGCGTCCCGCGCGAATACGTCGTTGAGGTCGTGCGTGCAGCGGGCGAGCGAGGAGTGCCCGTCGCGCTCGTCCTCACGGCGGGGTTCGCCGAAGCGGACGAAACAGGAATCGAGATGGAGAGAAACCTCGCCGAGACAGCTGCAGAGGCGGGAATCCGAGTGGTCGGTCCGAACTGCATCGGTGTCATGGCCGCCCGGGGTGCGACACTCACCTCGACGTGTTCACGCGAACCCGAACCGGGAAGAATCGGTCTCGTCAGTCAGTCCGGGGCGCTGGCGTTCACGACGTTCTTCGAGCGGGCGGCCGATCGCGACCTCCATTTCAGTCACATCGTCTCGACGGGGAACGAGACGGATCTGACGCTCACGGACTACGTCGCGCATCTCGCCGGCCAGGAGAGCGTCGATGTCATCTGCACGTACGTCGAGGGAATCGACGAACCGGAACGGTTCGTGCGGGTCGCCGAGACTGCGATCCGGAACGGAATACCCGTCCTGACGGTGAAAATCGGGCAGTCAGACCTCGCGGAGGAGGCCACGCTCTCGCACACGGGGTCGCTCACCGGCGACGACGACGCCTGGGCGGCGGCCCTGGACCAGGCCGGTATCCAGCGCGTCCCGGACATCCCCGATCTCCTCGTCCGGGCGAGCGCACACACCGCCTACGACGCCCCCGACGGTACGGGCGTCTGTATCGCCTCGACCAGCGGCGGCCTCGCGAGCCTGCTCGCCGATATGGCCGCCGAGCGTGATCTCACGCTCCCCGATATCGACGGCGAGACCGAACGTGCGCTGTTGGAGATGGACGAACTCTTGAACTACGGTCAGCTACACAATCCTGCAGACATCCGGGGATATGGCGCCGAGGCACTTCCAAAAATCGCCGACGCACTCCTTGCCGCCGACGAGTTCGACTCCTACGTCTTCGCGATCGGCCTCTCGGGAGTGGACGACCGCGCGGCCCAAATCGCCGACGACCTGCAAGGCATCATCGAACGGGCGGAGGCCCCCGTGTACGTGCTCTGGACCGGACGAAAGGAACCCGACAACCCAGCCGAGACGCCGCCGTACGCCCGTCTCCGCGAGTCGGTCCCGGTCTACGAGGACCCGAGCCGGTGTCTCGACGCCGTCGCGTCGACGTACGACTTCGCGGCCGACCGCGACCGCATCGCCGACCGGCCGCCACGGCACTCGCTCCCCACGATGTGCAGTAGAAGTAGTCAGAAGACTCACGATACCGACGCACTCGACCTCGACCTACCGAGAGGACGGGTACTCACGTGGAACGAGGCCGAGGCACTGCTCGCTACGTTCGACGTGCCGACGGTGGAGACCCGGTCGGTCACTGACGCTGACGAGGCGGCCGCCGCCGTGGAGTCGATGCGCGGACCCGCCGTCCTCAAAATCGACTCCCCGGAACTCCCGCACAGAACCGACATCGGCGCCGTCCGGATCGGTGTCGACTCTCCCACGGAAGCGCGGGAGGCGTACCACGACGTGGTCTCTGCATCACGAGCACACGTCGACGACAGCGACATCGAAGGCGTGTTGGTCCAGCCAATGGTCGACGACGGCGTCGAAACGATGGTCGGAATCGCATCCGTGGACGTGTTTAACTCGATCGTCACCGTCGGCGCCGGTGGTATCCTCGTGGAAGCGCTGGACGAGAGCGCGACGCTAGTTCCGCCGTTCTCGCGAGCGGACGCGCGGCGGGCCATCGAACGCACCGTCCTCGGGGACCTGCTCGTCGAGCGGCGGGATGGTGACTCCGTACCAGTCGAGCAGGTCGTCGACCTGCTCGTGAACGTCGGGGACATGGCTCACTCGGTCGACGCCGTCGCCGAACTCGATTTGAACCCGGTTTTCGTCACCGAAGACGGCCCCATCGCCGTCGATGTACTCGTCCGAACCTGCGAGTGAGGCGAAACGTCAAGTGGCGAATCTTAACCAAGTGACCACTCTTTAATGTGGTACTCCCCAAGAGGGTGCATACGTTTGGCCAAGGTGATTCAAAATTCTCCGCATCGAGTTCCAGACCATCCCGTCCGGTGTCGTCGAAGACCTCAATACGCAGTTCCCGGACGTTCAACGGATCGAGTTCGAGAACGCCTTCTACGCCGACGAAGGGGACTGGATCGAATCGCTGCTTGTCACGTTGGGCGGCGAGTTCGATCCCGAGGCGGCAGTCGAATCCCTCCCCCGTGCTGAACTGTTCCATCACGAACAGGTGTCGCCGGACGCTTCCAATCAGCAAACGTACCGATTGACCATCGTCGCCCACGAACCGTACCCGTTCATCCTCGGTGTGATTCTGCGCCAGAAGGCCATCCCGAATCGACTGAAACTGCACGGGGATCACTTTGACGGGGTTGTGACGGTGAAGGAATGGGAGGATTTCCGGCGGCTGGCGGATCGGATCCAGGAGCGGTTCGAGCGATTCGAACTCCTGAGCGTGAATCAGGTCGAGACGACCGGGGAACCGCTTGGAAGCGGACAGCTCGGCCGCGTGCTGCGGAACGAACTCTCCCAGCAACAGATGACCGTTCTTGAGGCGGCCCACTCGATGGGATATTTCGACGCGCCACGCCAGGCGTCGGCCGACGATATCGCGGCGGAACTCGGCATCGCTCAGTCGACGCTCAGCGAACGCCTCCGGCTCGCCGAGAAGCGACTTTTCGACCTCGTCTTCTCCGGCGAAGGGGGTGCACCGAACGCCGAGTCCGACGACGGGTGAACGGTCGGTTCCCGCTCGAACGTACGCTCGTGACTAATGGCAAACTATTTTATAATTGTATTTATATATGATGTTTTATCGTGTTTTTCACAGTGAGTTCGGGTCGATGAATCCCAAAAATACGGGTGTGCATATAAAGTCTGATGATGATTGACGGGTATCGGGAATACTTTCAGGCTGATAAGGTGGAAACGCGGTGTTGTGATGTCGCAGGAAAAATCGTTCGAGATTGAGACAGGTACCACCTCTCGACGCCGGTTCATCCGGGTCGCGGGTGCGGCGGGCCTCGCCGGATTGGCAGGTTGCCAGAGCAACGGGAACAGCGACGGTAGCAGCGGCGATGGCCGTACCATCAAGACCAAGTTCTGGGATGAGTGGCCCGTCGAGACGAAGGGGAAGTCGGTCAACGACGAGGCCGTCCAGTTCGAGTACGATGCGGTCGAGGGTGCGCCCTTGTCCCCCGTGGATATGCACTTCGCGCAGTCGGAGACGCCGTGGATGCGCGAGCACGCGTTGATGATCAAGGACTCGTTCAAGGCCCTCGGCGTTCCGACGAATCTCGTCAACGTTCAGCCGAGCACCAGGTACGGCAAATACTGGCGTGCGGACATCGGGCACCCGACGCCCGTGGTGATGAACCTCCACGGGCCGGACCCGCAGCGGGGACTCGACCCGAACCCGTTCCTGATGCGCGCACACCCGGAGACGGGAGGGAACTACTACAATTACAAAAACGACGAGATTACGAAACTCCTGGACAAACAGGCGGCGACGATCGGCGACACGAAAGCGCGCGCCGAGATCTGTAAGGAGATTCAGAAGAAACTCAGCGAAGACGCGTACGTCATCGCCTCCAACTTCCCTGACGTAATCACGGTGGCCAACACCGCCGATTGGAAGGGGTACGTCCCGACACCGGGGAACGGTACGACCCGCGACTCGTTCGTCTGGACGCAGGTGAACCTCCAGCCCCAGGGCGACTCGACCACGTGGGTGAAAGGCGTGTTCTCGGGGATGCAAGGAACCAACCTCCCCTGGTCGACCGGGGGAATGGAGGAGAAGCGTCTGCTCAACCTGTACGATGGCCTTTATGACGCCTCCCCGCAACTGGAAATCGTCCCCGGTCTCGCAACCGGACACGAAGTCGTGGACGACACCACGGTCGAGATGGACCTCCGAAAGGGCGTCACTTGGCACGACGGCAAATCGTTCAGCCCCGAGGACGTGAAGTTCAGCGTCGAGCAGTACAAACAGTACACGGCCCCCCAGCAGGGGCCGTTCTACCGGACCATCGACAGCGTGGAAGTCGTCTCGAACACCGGAGGCGGCCGCATCCGGTTCAACCTCACCGAACCCGACGCCTCCTTCCTCACCCAGCGGGCCGTCCGCAGCGCCATCATCCCGAAACACCGTTGGAAAGACGTCGACAGCCCCGGACAGCACAATCCGAAGAATCCCATCGGGACCGGGCCCTTCAAGTTTGTCAATTGGGAGCAGGGAGCCGAACTCAGACTAAAGAAACACGAGAACCACTGGCTCTGGAACGACAAGGTCCGAAAGGAAATCCTCGGCGAATACTTCGTCCCCGGTGACGGCATCGACGAACTGGTTGAATCCAACGTTGGGAACGTTTCGACGCTCATCGGCGCGATGCAGTCAGGCGATATCGATGCCATCGGGACGACCGTCTCAAACCAGCAGGCCGACCGCGCGTCCAAGGCCGACGGCGTCGAGAAGCAGACGTCCAAGAACTTCGTTCCGACCGACGTTCACCTCAACCACATCGTCCCGTTGTTCCGGGACAAAACGTTCCGCGTGGCGCTCAGCCACGCCGTCGACAAACAGGGCTTCGTCGAAAACGTGCTCGGCGGCCGCGGTACCGCGATTAAGGGCCAGCGTCTGATCACGAGCCTTCTCACCCCCTTCGCCGCCGAGACCGAACCGTACGAGTACAACGTGGAGAAGGCCAAGACGATGCTGAAGAAGGCGGGGTACACGTTCGAAAGCGAGGACACGCTCGTCTGGCCGGAAGGCGACGCCTGGGACCCCTTCGCCAAGCGCGTCAAGCACGGCCACGCCACCCGGTCGGAACTCGACCAGCCCGACTTCTCCTAACCACAATGAGCTTTCGAAAATTCCTCATCAAACGGACCGCGATCGCAGCGATACTGACCATCGTGTCGGTCAGCATCATCTTCGCGACGCTCCGGCTTCTGCCGAGCGATCCGTTCAGCGGTCTGGTCGCATCCGGATCGCTGACGGCCGAGCAGGTGACGCGGCTGCGGACGATGTACGGCCTCGACGAACCGATATACGTGCAGTACCTGAAGTATGTCAGAAACCTCCTCACGTTCCATTTCGGGGTCTCTCTCACGCAGCAACGGCCGGTCGGGAAAATCGTCATCCCCGCGCTGGTCAACACGCTCGTCCTCCTGTTGCCCGCACTCGTCGTCACGGCAGTCATCAGTTCGATCGCCGGCATGTACGCCGGCTGGAACCGCGGGTCGTGGTTCGAACAGGGGGCGATCGTGACGACGACGTTCTTCCGTGCGACCCCGATCTTCGTGACCGGCATCCTCCTGCTCATCACTTTCTCGTACGGGCTGAATTGGCTACCCGCATTCGGAATGCGTAGTCCGGTGGAGAACCCACACGGGTACGTAGCGACGTTCCTTTCCGTCGACTTCCTGAAACACTACATTCTCCCCTTCACGGCATCAGTACTGTTCTTCAGCGGCGACTTTCTGATGCTGGCGCGCAACTCGATCGTCGAGCGGAAGGGATCCGAGTTCCTCAAGCTCCACCGCGCCAAGGGGCTCTCGGAGCGGGAACAGCTCGCCCGCGCCGGTCGCAACTCCCTGCTCCCGCTGGTGACCTACTTCGCGCTCCGGACGGGGATGATTTTCCAGGGAGTCATCACGTTGGAAGTGGTCTTCGCGTGGCCGGGAATCGGCCGCGCGCTCGTCCAGGCGATACTCAATCAGGATTACCCGACGGTCCAGGCCGCCGTGTTCATCATGGCACTGGCGGTCATCGTGATGAACCTCACCGCGGACCTCGCGTACGCGAAACTCGATCCGACGATCGAAGCGGGTGACGTCTGATGTCCGGATACTCGCTCGACGTCGATACCGTGAGAGAGCGCCTCAGATCCGAGCTCGATCGCGCGTCCCGGATGATGAGCATCATCTGGCAGGATACCGCCGCGAGGGTCGGTCTCATCGTCCTCACGGTCTTCATTTTCATGGGACTGTTCGGCCCGTACATCGCCCCGCACCATCCGATCGAGGACACCCTTCGCCAGGATTATTCGATCATGAAACTACAGGAACCGAGCTCGAAAGCGCTCTTCGGAACGACGTCCTTCGGGAAGGACGTCCTCAGTCAGTTCCTGGCTGGTGCCCAACCAACGCTCATCATGGGGTTCTTCGGTGGCGTCGGAACCGGCGTGTTGGGCTTCCTCGTCGGACTCACGAGCGGCTACTTCGGTGGCCGAGTCGACGAGGCACTGATGCGGCTGACCGACCTCACGTTCGCGCTTCCGCTCTTGCCGATGGCACTGGTGATACTGTCCTTCGTGACGCCGAACGTCTGGCTCATCACCGCCATCCTCGTGGTCTTCCTCTGGAAAATGCCGGCACGAGTCATCCGTTCGGAGGTAATGACGGTTAAAGAGCGGACGTTCGTGAAGTCGGCCCGTGCGAGAGGGGCGAGCCACCTCCGGACGATGTTCCTGCACGTCGCACCGAACGTGCTGGGCATCGGCTTCCTCTACACCGCGTACGCAGTCGGGTGGTCGATCGTGGTCGGGGCGTCGCTCGCGTTCCTCGGCTTCGGCGACCCGACGACGACCTCGTGGGGGCGGATGCTACAGCAGGTGTTCCGGTCGGGCGCGATCCGGGTCGCCTGGTGGTGGGTCCTTCCGCCGGCGTTCGGTATCGCTGCCGTGACCACTGCGGTCTTCCTCGTCGGGCGCGCCCTCGAGGAGATCGTCAACCCCGAACTCAGAACGGAGCAAGAATGAGTCTACTCGAAGTCAACGACGTGAAGATCACGTATCGGACCGCAGATGGCGAAGTGCATGCCGTTAACGACGCCTCCTTCTCGATCGAGGAGGGAACCAACTACGGCCTCGTGGGTGAGTCCGGATCCGGGAAGTCGACCCTCGCGAAAGCCGTTCTCGGACTGCTCGACGACAACGGTGCGGTCCGATCCGGGAGTGTCACGTTCAAGGGTCGCGAACTCGTCGGTCTGTCCGAGCAGGAGTGGCGGGACGTTCGCTGGGAGGAAATCGCCTACATCCCGCAGAGCGCGATGGACTCCCTCGACCCCGTGATGTCCGTTGGTGCGCAGATCCGCCAGTCGATTCGCAAGCACAGGAACGTCTCGAAGGCCGAAGCCAACGAGCGCGTCGACGAGGTCTTCGAAATAGTCGGGCTCGATCCGGCTCGAACGGACGAGTATCCCCACGAGTTCTCCGGGGGCATGCGCCAGCGGGTTGCGATCGCGATGGCACTCGCGCTCGACCCCGACCTCATCATCGCGGACGAGCCGACGACGGGACTGGACGTCATCGTCCAGGACAAGATCGTCCACAAGCTGATGGAGATCCAGGAGGAGATCGATAGCTCCCTGCTGTTGATCACCCACGAGGTCGGCGTCGTCGCGGAGACCTGTGACGATGTTTCGGTGCTGTACGGCGGGAAGGTGATGGAGCAGGGGGACACGTTCGACGTCTTCGATGACCCGCAGAATCCGTACACGATGGGGCTGAAAAACGCCTTCCCGGAGGTCGACGAGTTCGACGAACAGGCGATATCCATCCCGGGTTCGCTCCCGGACCTCACCGACGCACCGACGGGGTGTGTCTTCCGTAACCGGTGTCCGTTCGCGACCGAGCAGTGCGAAACCGATCACCCGCCGCTCGTCGAAAGCGGCGACCAGGTTTCGGCCTGTTACTACGCCGACGAGGCGAACGACATGCAGGAGCGGGCGAGGGACCCCGAAACGTGGGGCATCGATGCGCCGGAGGAATCCGAGTCGCGTGACTTGGGGGAGGTCATCGTCGAGACCGACGGGTTGGAGAAGTGGTTCGAACAGTCACAACCCATCCTCGATGACCTCCTCGGCGAGGAACCGGACTACGTCAAAGCCGTGAACGGCGTCGATCTCGACGTCCGCGAGAGCGAGATCGTCGGCGTGGCCGGCGAGTCCGGGTGCGGAAAGTCGACGCTCGGCGAGGTGATATCGGCGCTCCAATCGCAGTCGGGCGGGGAGATTCTCATCGACGACGTCCCGGTCGAAGATCTGCTCGATGAAGGGACCCGGGAGTTCCGCTCGCAGGTCCAATTCATCTTCCAGGATCCGTTCGACTCGCTGAACCCGAGGCAGCGGGTGCGGGCAGCGGTCGGCGAACCGCTGAAAATACAGGGATACAGCTCCGACGAGATAGATCGCCGGGTCCGACGGACGCTCGCGGACGTGGGACTCAATCCACCGGAGAAGTACCTCGACCAGCACCCCAATCAACTCTCGGGTGGCGAGCGCCAGCGCGTGGCCATCGCGCAAGCGCTGGTACTCGAACCCAAACTGCTCATCTGTGATGAACCGGCCTCGATGCTCGACGTCTCGCTGAAGGCGAACATCCTCAATATCCTGCGAGAGATGGCCGACGAGCGAAACATCGGCATCGTCTACATCTCTCACGACCTGGCGAGCCTCTCGCAGATCACCGATCGGCTGGCGGTGATGTACCTCGGCCAGATAGTCGAACTCGGCGCCACCGACGAGGTCGTCGAAAACCCCAGACACCCGTATGCGGCGTCGCTCCTCTCGGCTTCGCCGAAGGCGGACCCACAGATCGACCGTCAACGGGTGCTGCTCCCGGGCGAACCGCCGAACCCGGTCGAGTTGCCGGGGGGCTGTAACTTCGCACCTCGCTGTCCGAAAGCCACCGAGGAGTGTCGACGGGACGACCCCGCCCGCTCGGCGTTCACGAACGGTGACCACGAGGCGGCATGTCACTTCCCGGTCGAAGACATCGAGAGTGAACTGCTGGCGCAGTACGCACGCGAACGCGAGCGAGCGGAGCGTGAACCGGTCGAGGAGGTATAGAGATGCTGGGGACCCCGTCGCCGGATGCAGTGGTCGACGCGGTACCAGTGACCGTTCCGGTTCGAGGGGACGCGAACCTCGAAGCCGTCAACGATACGCTCGACATCGAGCTACCGGAGAGAGGAGTTCGAATAACGGAACAGCGCGAGCAATCATCCGGGAATCCATCGGTGGAGGGACGGCGCTGACCCCGCCGAAGTTTCCACGACGAACTATTCACGGTGACAACAGATGACGATACTTACAGCGGTTGGAGAGGAACTGCACTCGAACGGAACGATCTCGGTCGGGTACGACCTCGCGACGACGTACGACGAGCAGTTAGTCGTCCTGCACGTCATCCCGAAGGAAGATTTCAACAAACACAAAGCAGCGGTCAAAGGTACGCCGGCGTACAACAACTTCGCCATCGGCCGGGAAGAGCAAAGCGGCGCTGAAATCGCCTACCGAGCCGTCCATGAATCGCTCGACGACTACGACCCGGACCGGGTCGAAACCAGGGGACGCGTTGGAAATCCGGCCGAGAAGATACTGGCCGAAGTCGAGCAGAGCGACCCCCGTTACCTCGTGATCGGCGGGAAACGACGGTCGCCGGTCGGGAAAGCCATCTTTGGGAGTACGGCACAGAGCGTGTTGATGAACGCGTCCTGCCCCGTCGTTTCGATGGTCAGTGGCGGAGGGAAGGGCTGACGGTATTCCACTCTCCGTCCATACCGGACGACGGAGCCTCGCTGCTAGCTCCCTCGGTATCCTCGTCGTCAGCGTCGCGCACATGTCGATTTCCCATGTGTCCCTCTCCGAGTCATTCGTTTACCGGACGCCGACTCTCCAGCGTACGGAATACGCTGTGACCTCGTAGTCGTCATCCCGTCGGAGACGAATCGATCATCGGTGGCCCTATCGAACCGTTTCCGATTTGATTTTCCGAAAACCGATCCCCACTACCGTTCACCGGGAAAGGCACGGAATGCCGATCGCAGGCTCCCACAACCGGTCAGTCGCAGGAGCGTCGCATGATGGCTCCTTGGAGCCATCCCGGCCGGTTGTGAGAGCGCATCTGTACCATCGGATGGCGGAACAAAACGCGTTCCGGTAACACAAATATCGATTGTAGTAACCCACGTTCGCAACCGATGGCATCGGTAGCACGTTCCGACAGCCGTTCATTTTGAGATGGAACGCGACTATCCGAATCTCATAAGTTATCGGTTGCATTTTCAGATGCTATCTAGTTATAATGAAGAACCCCCAGAGTAGCTATGCAGAACTCTTATGTACCTACGACCCATTTTATAGAATAGATTATGACAGGATATTATGATCTCATTCTCGGTTTGATCCCGCTCGCATTGATCGGTGTAACCGGTGCAGTCAGCGCCGCTGGGCTTTCGATGACAGCAGCCGTACCGGTCGGCGCAACCGTCTCCATCCTCCTGATCGGGCATGCGCTATTCGTCAATGGACCCGTTTCTTCCGCTCCTGAATCGACACCCGCAACTCCATCTCCTCGGATGAACTCGGCGGACTAAGTTCTCATCTCGGCGGTCCGGGTTTGCTCTCTCGTCCGTTCGGCGATTATCCGAACGGGGTGTTCAAAGGAATCACGGTCAGTCCGCGCGTGAAAAGACGATCGTTCAGCTATCGTTTCCTCAGGCGGTGTGATAGCTGACCGATGTTGGTCCACCCGCGCAGTCTCTCGCTCTCTCGATCGTACTTGATGACATCGTGCTCGGCGAGTAGCGGCAGATGATCGTTCCAGACGGCCTTCGTAATCTCTTCGAAGAGTCGAGTCGGCGTGCCATCGGAACTGTCCTCCAGTTCTTGGTAGGTGAGGTGTTCGATCAGTGATTCGATCTCGACCGGACCATCACATACTTGTAAATACGAAACGATCACCCGTCGCCGTTGGCTCGTGAGCAATTCACTGATTTCCGTCTCCGAAAGTCTCTGGTCTGTTGCACCGCTGATAGTGCTTTCGAGGTCTTCGGTCGCTGTTCGAAATTTCATATGTTTGTTCATTGCTCTCAAGCGTCCTTTCGTCCACTTTGTAGTAACTCGCGTGGCGATGAATATCTCGCTGTTGCGTATGTCACCGTATAAAATGGGGACAGGTAGGTGAGTACGTCTCTAAACTCAAATGGGGTCAGCGAACGCACCCCCCATACTGCGTCGGGGAGGGAGCGATTGGTGCCGAAGAGGATCGCTCGCTATGCTATGGAGCACCTCGTTATCGATCGACTGCGTGGCCATTCTAAACGGCAGTGCCATCCGTCCGATCTAAACGGCCACGGACGCTATTTCCATCATCACCAAAGCCACGCAAAATCGCGGGTGACAAAGCCGCCACAATTTCGACACCGACTGTCGGCGATCCGCGACTCCGTTCGACTCGAGGTGGTCGTCTCGGACGTGATTTACTTCCTCTACATATCGTTTGCGCGTTGTTCGGTCGTCGCGCCACACTGCTGGCACTTCGTGACCCGATACGGTTCGCGGGAGAACACTGCATTCGAATCGGCTTCGCTCTCGGTGACTAGTTTAACCGTCACCTCGTGCGGCGTCATCGCATCACAGTTATCACACCGTTCGCTAGGTTGATTGTCGGCAGTTGCTGTGGTGACCATGATAGTTAGTGGATCGAGTGGTCTGCTTCGCACTCGGTTGCGGCTCGGTACAGAAGAAGAGACAACGTGAGAGGGCCATTACGTTCTGGCTTTGAATGCAAGTCATACTAAACCCGGCGGATACTGCCGTGCGGATCCGGAATACGATGCTTGGAAACGACCGTCCGACTACCCATCGCATCCTTTCTGCTGTTCACTCGTGGCTTCAAGAGCCGTCAATAAAATCGAATCCTGAGAATATGAAAATATGGCCTTCTCGTGTGGAAGACGTGGAACCGAGAAGCCTGCAAATGCAGCCCGAAGTTTATTACAGAAACATATACTTTGGATAATCGTATCGTTGAATAGAAAGTGTGTTCGAGCCGCGCTCCGATGATCCTTGCAGCGCGTTCGGATCGCGTTCATGCGCGTCGCCGGTACGAGGGACACACTGCCCATGCGCCATCACAAAAGCACATACCAATGAATCCGCACGACAACGCTCGGTCCAGTAGGCTCGATTCTACGACGAGTAGCTCGCAGTTCAACCGCAACCCGATAAACTCTTCTCAGCGCAAGGATGGCTCTGCATCCGCGAATCCCTCCCTCGATACGATCTTCGATATCCTGTCCCATTCGTATCGCCGCCAAATCCTCTTCTTCCTTTCACGGACCGAAGACGATCTCGCGACAGTAGCCGATCTCGTCACGCATATTTCGGAGCATGAATCGGGGGACGAGACGAGCACACGACGGACTCGGGGTGACGCCGTGAGTATCGCGTTGCATCACAACCACCTCCCAAAGCTGGAAGATGCCGGAATGGTCGAGTTCGATACCCGAAGCGAAACGATCCGATACCGGGCTCACCCGCTAGTAGAAAAGTGTCTGGCTGTGATCGATACGAGGGAGAAGTGATCGACCATCGACCGACTAGATACGGATAGGCTGTTTCATCGACGTATGTGCGTGTTTCTACGAGAGTAGTCGCTTCATCTCTTGCCAGAGGATGTTTATAACTACGTGCCCACGTTTTGGATGGAGTGCTCGGTGGGAAATCTCCAACAGTACGAGCGCTCCGGGGAGAGCCTACAATCATGGGAGAGACTTCAACCAATACACCAAACGACGAGCAAACGACCGTAGCAAAGCCCTCGATCACGGTGTTGATCCATGCCGCCATCGCTGCCCGTGACGGTCCCGATATGAACGACTGTCCGCCATTGTACGAAGCTATCGACCCGGATGCACTCGACGCGCTGTTCGCTCCACTCCATCGAGAGAACGACCGACACGGGAAAGTGATGTTCGAGTACTGCGGCTATCGGGTCAGCGTCCACGCTGATCGGACGATCGAACTCGAACCGCTCGATGCCGAGAGTCGATAAGACGCCGTGAATTACCCGGCTACCGTGTTTTCGTCGGACCCCTCATTGGCCGGATCGAGCGGGTGAAGGGAACGTACAACGGTAACCTATCCTACGAAGTCTCAACGGGGACTATCCGGGAGGTCAACCGCCACGAACGAACGTTACGGGACATGGTGCGTTGAGAAGGACGTACTGAGCAGTACTTCGGAACAACATCCCCCCGCCCGAAGACCGCTGTGTATGACCGATGATGACTTGCGAAGCGTCGGTATCATTTGCAACCTCGACGATAGATGCGCCGACGCTGTCGGCTATGCGTCCGTGAATAGCGACGGGTACACCGACGTTATGAATCGGATCTTTCAGCTGCGTAGTGGCCTCCCGGATGGAAGCGGTCCGTGCCGCGACTTCGTCCGGGTCGGGTGGTGATGCAACATCGTAATTGAGCCGGTCAACCGTCCGTTCGAATTCGGCACCCGAAAAGACGCGAACGAGATGAACGGTTGCGTGCGCAGGACCTGCAATATCCACAGCAGTGTCGGCGAGCTTGTCGATGGAGGACTCGTCGGTTTCGTTAACTGCAATGACGATCGCGGATTCCGTTTTTTCCGTGGTACGGTCGACTCCTTGCCGAGAACGATGGTCGTGGTCGCGATTTTGGTCGTGCATGTGTTGTTCTATCTCTTTGTAGCAGTGTCTTCGAACGCTCATCGTGGAGGAGAGACTCAGGGAGACCCAACTAGATCCAATGGTTTCCAGTCAGTAACGCACAGGTAGTCACAGTATCATCCCAAGAACGGGAACGGTGTTTGTAAATTCTTCCCTAGTACACTCTAGGGTGTCCTCAATCGGGAGGTCCTCCGGCTCGATCAGGGTACTCGATTAGGAGGTCCTCGTGGAGTACGTGGACCTCACCCCGCCGTTTTCGGGACCGTCTCCACGTCAAATAGTCGGCGATGTGATCCGTTTCCTCCGAAACGACCGGTTTCAGGTAGTCTCATCGGTGATCTCGGGGGAAATCGGTAGATCTGCAAAGGACCCAAATGACTGGCACCGATACCTAGTGGGACGGAGATCCAGCACCGGTGACTGTATACAGACGGGTCTATCGATGGATCACCGACTACTCGGGACGACAAGTCCCCGAAAGTATCTCCGAAGAGGCCTATCAGGAGACGCCGCGGAATTTCGTTCTCAACCTGTTGAACGGGACTTCGACGAAGCTAGCCGAGCAACTCGCCAGTCCGGATCTGGTGTTGGTCTGGCTGCTCAGCGCGCTCGGGGCACCGGTGTTCTTCTCGGGAATGCTGGAGCCGATACGTCGAGGAGCCGCGTCGTTCCCACAACTCGTCGCCTCCGGGCGCATGCGTGGGTACGCGAAACGCAAGTGGTTCTGGGTCGGCGCGGGTATCTTTCAGTCGATCGCGCTCCTGATCATGCTCGCGACTACCCTGTTACTCACCGGCGTCTGGGCGGACTGATCTCGCGCAGACGACGGCTTCCCGATCGTCCATCGTCTCCGTATCGGTCGCGACTGTTTATCTCCACCGTCGCTGGCTTTCCCTACGACATAAGTAGCATCGATGAGTCGACTCGTAGTATGAGTCTTCGCACAGACGGCCAAGGAACTTCTCTGCCCTCACTCGATGCGAGGTACAGTCGTAACGAGGTGTCGGTGGACCTCACGAGATGCGGGCTTCTCGTCGAGAACGCGGAGACGGTGGCGCGACTCTACGCTCGTCACCGTGACTGGACGGTTGTCGAAGAGAGGTGGCTCGAAGAGAGACACGACGAGCGGAGTACCCGAGGGAGTTCACGGGGAATCTATCGCGTTCTCAGCTCTCGCTTTAAAACAGCCAGCCCAAACCTCCCCGCAGTCACCCAACTTCCGTCCGTCTTTGACCAGTGCGAAACGAGGCGCGGCAAAGCACAGGTTCTCTATTTCTATCTCGTCGAGGACGACCCGCTGGTGAAGTACGTCGTCCATCGGTACGTCCAGCGATTCCAGAACGCCAGCGACGAGGGACTCGATTTCTCACAGGAGACGGTCGATCGATTCCTGAACGAATTTCACTACGACGACGGGAGCGAATTCGACTATGCGGATTCCACGACGCACCGGTGGGGGAAAGGACTGCGCTCGGTGCTACGCGAGATCGACGTTCTCGAAACCCAACAGTCGCTACAAGGTCGAGCACCGAACGTCGGGACGATTCCGTTACTCGTCGCATCGGGGTATTCCTACGAGAACGACGGCAAGGAATGGCTATCCCGGCCAGTCGGCTGGCACTATCTCTTCCAACCGGAACAGTACTGGGATTCGCTGGCCGAACGCGTGAGCGGACATCCGGACTGGGAGGCCAGCGGAATTCACGGGGAACTACGACTCCAACCGGTCGGAGAAACCTTCGCATGGGCAGAACGGGCGGAGGAGAACGAATGACATCGGACGATTGGTTCGTCGCTATCGTGGGTGACGATTTCGAGGAGTCCGTCCGTATCGACCGCGAGGACGACGGTCGGGATCACCGACTGGAGTCCATCGATACGTACCACGTGACCGCGGAGTCCGAGGAATTCATGCGGGATTTTTTCGCCAGATTACGCGGCCGTTCCGAGGATATGCGCTCCGGCGCGAACTATTGGCTTTACGGATATTACGGGAGCGGGAAGAGCCACCTGCTCAGCGTGCTTCGAGGGCTGATGGACAGCGAATGGCTCCGGGAGCAAGACGACATTTGGCAGCAGCTAGCCGGAGACAGCGAGTTATCGACGCTGGAGACGACGTGGGCGTCGATTCACAAGGAGTACGAAATCATCCCCGTCTCGGTGAACCTCCTCAAGTATCAGGGGCAAAAGCAGCGAAGCTTCAGTGAAATCGTGCTCCGCGCCGCACATCGATCGGAACGACTCACCGGTGTCGAGGGCGGACTCTCCTCGCAACTCGACGTTGCGTACTTCGAGGACTGGTATCGAACGACCGATGCGTGGGATGACCGAACGGAACGCGCTCGGTCGGCACTCCGATCGACCGTCGGCGACGCCGGTCGATACGGTTGGCGGGACGTCCAGCAGTACAATCTTCTCGCTAACGAAGTACTGCCGGCGCTCTTCGAGGAACAAACGGGAACGACGGACGGGCTTGATGACTTGACCCCATCCGATTTCGACCCCGCCGCGATGGTCAGACGGCTCGAACACCTCCGAAGCGAGCGGGAAGAACGACTCGGTCGCCCGGTCAAACTCGTCCTCCTGCTCGACGAAGTGAGCCTGTTCATCGGGACCGACTTCGACCGTCTCACCGAGTTACAGACGCTCGCGGAAAGCGTCGACGAAATCGGGGATGGTGACGTACAACTGGTGGCGACGGCGCAGGCCAAAATTGAAGACGTTCAGCCGCAGTTTGCAGCGCACGGGGCCGACTCCAGCATTGTCAAAGACCGCTTCCCCCATCGTTTTGGACTCCCGAGCCGCCACGTCGGTGAAATTTCGACACAGCGCTTGCTAAAGAAGACGAAGGAAGGAGAGAAAGAGACGGAACGGATCCTCGAACGTACCAGCAACGACCCGGAGACACTGCTGGTGTATTCGGGGATCGAACAGAACACGGAGCCCCCGCTCGACAGTATCGAGCGTGATCGTTTCCGCGACTGTTACCCGCTTCTTCCCTACCAGCCTGCACTATTCCTCACGATCCTCTCGAATCTTCGGGAAGCGGCCCCCGATCCGGCAAAGTCCATTTTCTCCGGAACCGCTCGTGCGATCCTGGCCCTCGTTCACGGCCTCCTTCAGGACTGGGTTGAGGAGGACGAATACGATGAGGCAACCGTCATCTCGCTGGTCGACTTCTACGACCTGATCGAACCCGAACTCGAAGATATCACGCCTCGGGACGTAGAAGTCGTTGAGGAGATTGGACGGAAGCGAGAGGAGAAGGAACTCAACGATATCGATGTCTCGGTCGCGAAAGCAGTACTCCTGCTGCAGCACATTCCCGAGACGATTCCGATGTCGGAACGAAATCTCGCTGTTGCGATATTGAACGACCTCGACGGCCCGACACAGTTCCAGATGGAAAATCGTGTCGAGGAATCACTACAGCGGCTCCGTAAATTCATTCGCCCGACGCACGATGAGACTGGGGCAAGATACACGTTCGCCAATCAGGAAGAGCGAGAGATCTACGAGGAATCCGAAGACAACCTCGATGCCCCTGATTGGGACGACATCATTGCCTCTGTCGACGCCTATCTCTGGGAAGATATCGTTCGAGAACTATCGTTACCCACCGCCGCCGAGTACGGTGACACGGGCGAACAGTATCCGATTCGCTACGGGTTCAGCGTCGACGGTATCGACCTCGATACGTCGATCGATGCCGATGATGCACTCGACATCGACATCGCCGTCGAGGGGGTTGGCCCCACGGACACGGATGTGAACTACGATGGCGACCCCCTCGAATGGACGATCGGAGACGACGGGGTCGGTGATCTCCGAGAGAGCCTCATCGAGTGGTGGGCGCTCAGGGCCGCGGTCGGGGACCATGCTCTTCCCCGATCCGTGGAGCGCGACCTGTCTGACCGGGCGTCTCGCGTTCGGAGCAAACTCGTGGAGACGCTCAAGAACGGCACGTTCGCGGTCAAGGATCGGACGGAAATACGCGGACTGACGGCCGCAGTCGAGGAGGCCATCGACGTTCGCTATCCCAGCGACTTCCATCCGATGATGATTCGTGTCGGGGAGGAACATCTGCAGGAACTTCGGAGCCTGACGGCGAAAGACCCGCTCCCGACGTGGGCCGAGCAGATCGAGGTTGCCACCGAAGATCCGGAGACCCACGGTGGCTCCATCCAGAACAACGTCCGCGCATTCACCGGTCGACAATTAAAACAGCGTGGTGGGAGTCTCGCGATGGCGACGATTCTCGACGTGATCGTCGACCGAAAACCGATCTACGAAGGCGCTCGTCCCGCACTCTGCGCGATCATTTGGGGCCTCTGCCGAAAGGGTGACTTTCTGCCGGTCGATGAAACGGGCGATTCACTCGAACTGAATGCAGTACTCGACCTCGACGCGTTGACGACGACGCGTCTGAAGATCGCTGGCGGAAACGACGTCCGTGGGGCGCTCGAGAAGGGCGGCTTCATCGAGACGACCGAAACCGTTCCCGACGGCATCGTCAAACTACAGAAAGCAAACGACGCGCTCGCGGGGCGACTGAGAAGCATAACCGAAGACGTGGAGTTGGTCGCCGAGAACGACATCAGAACGGAACACGTTCGCGATCTTCTCGTGAGCTTCATCGACGCGCTCGATACGCAGAAAACCGCCGCGGATACCCGGCGAGAAGCCGTGAAGTCCGGGGAGACGGATTGGCACGACACCGTCGAAGCCACGAGTGCTGCCCAAGAGTGGAACGAGGACGCAACGGAGGTGTGGAACCGTCGACTTCCCTCGCTCGTTCAGCTCGACGCCCAACTCGCCCTCGCTCGACGGCCATACACGTGGCTTTCCGACGACTGTTCGGAAGCCGGCGAGGAACTCCGCGGGAATATCGACGACTACTCCGGAGAGTGGTGGAGCCACGATGGGTGGGACGGATTCACCGATGTGAGAAGCGTCTCGCCATCACTGGACACCGCGATAGAGAACGCGTGGACGACGTTCCAACAATCGACCGACATCGAGTCGCTCGTCGCCGACCTGCGAGCGCACTCGTGGGTGCAGCCGGCGGGTCGCTTCGAGTCGAACGTCCGCCCAGCCTTCGAGAGCGAGTACATCACCCCGCTTCGGCGTGCGATCAGGTGGTACGAGGACGTCGATGAGGCCGTCGATGTCGTCACTGGCAGCACGACGACGGCGGAAACCGACGACTTCGTTCGAGCGACGGATACACTCGTGGACACGCCGCCGCTTTCCGTGTACGCTGACGCGGAAATACCCGAGTTGCGGGAGGTTTTCGAAGGATTACAGGGTGTCGTCGGTGACAGGGACCCATCCGATGTCACCATCGTCGGGCTGCTCCCGTCGGATCGCGAAACGCTCGATGCGAGACTGGAACGTCTTACAAAACAGCGCGATCTAACCATCGAGCGGAGCGATTCGGGGGTGGTGCTTCGATGACGAGCGATCGTCCGCTTCACGACTTCAAGGAACGATTGGCGCGTTTCGCGGACGGAAGTCGCGGGATTCGGAACCCGTTCGTCATCGTTCCCGTTCAGCCCAAATACGAACACCGCGTCGCTGACCATCTCACCGAATGGGCGAAAAATCCGCGGAAGACGGACGGGTTTCCGAACGAGGGGTCCGTCGAAGTCCTCAGGCTGGACCGATTACTCGTCGAGACAAAGGTGTTCGACATCGCGATCGATATCGGCGAGCGAGCGGAACCGGAAGCGGTCAGGGAGACGATGCAGGAACGGCTGGCCGAAGAACTCGTGAACGAGACGATCGAGGAAATCGCGGACCCCGGACGACAAAGCCACATCGTGGTCTTGACCCATCTCGGCAGCCTCTATCCGTTCACGCGCGCCTCGGAGTTGTTGGACGAACTCGACAGGCGAAACGTCCGCTCCACGATCGGCATTCCCTTCCCCGGTAACATCGGCGGCGGGAAGTTGAGCTTCTTCGGCGGAGAATCGCGGAGCTACTACCCGGCCCATCAGATCGAGGGGCGAGTCAAGGAGGAGCATTTGCAATGACTGACGACACACGAATCCACGACATCTTCCAACAGTCGCCGACGCGCGAACTCGAGGAAGTACAGAAGGTCAACGCACGCGAACGTGCAGAGAACGACGTTCGTGAGTTCTACGAGACCGAGAGCGCACGCAACGTCCTCACGACACTTGGCAAACTCATCGACAAGTATCCGCACGAAGATCCGCGTTTCCTCTATATCTCGGCGACATTCGGGTCGGGGAAGACCCACCTGCTGAAGCTCATCGGCTTCGCGGCCGACACGGAAGCCGAATTCGACGACCTCGGTGAGGAGTTGGCCGACCGATGGCCCGGATTCCAGTCGTTCCGCGGGAGCGTCGCCAACTCCCACGTGGATCGGCTAAAGCCGGTCTTCCTCAACCTCCTCAACCGAGACGCATCACAGGAACCACCGCTTCCATACCTCATCTACGAGGCTATCGGGCGGGAATTCGGATACCCGACCGATCCGAACTGGCTCCTGGAATGGGCGTGGCAACTCGATATGAACCACGGCGATTGCTGGGAGCAGTTACAGGACCTAAGACACGACGGGAAGACGTTCGACGAGGTTCTCGTCGAACGTGCGTCACTACGGAGCTGGCTCTACGAGGCTGTGCCGACGCTCACGGACTCGCCGTTTGAAACTCCCGCCGAGGTCAAACGGTCGATAAACGAGGCCGTCAACGAGGTTTCTCCGGACGAATTCGACGCCGACGACCTCGTAGAACGGGTCGAAGAGGCACAATCAGCGTTGAGCACGAAGGACGGCAACACCGAACTCCTGATCGGACTCGACGAAGTGGCCCTGTTCATCGGGGACGGTCGCCACCGGTACCGGGAGTTCGAAGACACGATGAAAGCCCTTACCGACCTGGCAACCGGCCCCAACCCGCCTATTATCGGAACTGGCCAGTATCCGATCGGAAAGATCCACGGCGAGTTCGAAGACACCGACGTTACGGCCCAACCGTGGTACGGGGCACAGGAACCGCTCGAAGGAGCTGGTACGGAGATCATCGTTCGCAAACGCTGGTTACAAAAGAACAGCCGAGACGAGCAGACTGTCAAGGAGGCAATCGACCGTATGCCCGACCTGTCGCTCGGCGCGTACGGAGATGTTACCGGCGTCGGTCCTGATCCGGTCGAGTCGTACCCCTTCCGGGAGTACGATCTCGGGCTGCTTCGGAACGTCATCCAACAGTTGATGCCGCGCGGGCGAGTCACCGAGGAAGAGTACGTACAGGGGCGAGCCCTGCTCATCCTCGTTCGGTCGTTGTTCACTCGTTTCGACTGGGGGGACAAATCGGTCGGCGCGCTCGTCACGTGGGACGACCTCTTCGACCTACTGGTCGAAGAGACGACGTACGTCCCGTTGTGGGTTCAGGAGATGCTCGACCGTATCCGGAAATGCGACGCTAGCGACGACAATATATCTCGTGTTCGAGTCGCGAAGGGGCTCTACCTGCTGAATCAGGTCCGATCGACGATCCCGTCGACGCCGGAAAACCTCGCCAAACTCATGGTCGACTCGACGGACACGTCACTCGACTCCGTCACTGAGGACGTGAGATCTGCCCTTACCGACCACGAAAACGGGCTTGTCGAGAATCGGTACGTACTGACCGAAACCAACGAGCACGGCGACGAGGAGTATCTCCTCGTTTCCGAAGAGCAGGAGGACATCCTGACGCGGGCGAAAACGCGCGCTCAGCAGATTTCGTCCCATCGCCTCTCGGCCAAACTCGAATCGTATCTGCAGGACGGAAGTGACGACCTCCTCTCGGACGGGAGTCGCCACGAAGTCGACTTCGACGGTGAGCGGCGGGTTCCCCTTCGATTCGAGTACTCGATTCTCGATCCGATCGAACGTGCGCCGACACCGGAATTCGATGCGCTCCAAGTGAGAGTAGTCGCTGATCACCCCGAAGACGTACGTGAACAGCGGGAAACGTGGCAGTCGACCAACGAGGGCCGGGACGGTGGCGAACACATACTTGCCGCAGTTACCATCCCGAAGTCGATAGTTGACCGACTTCGAGATATGATGGGAATGCAGGAAGTCCTCTCGGAGGAAACGGAGACCTATCCCGATCTGGAGTCCGACCACCGGAACGAACAACGAGCACTTGAGTCGGCAGTGCGCGAGCAACTCGAGAATGGAGACATCTACATCCAGACGGGGGACACACTCGGAACCTACGACGATGCGTTCGAGCGAGTCGTTATCGACCAAGCCCGCTCCGTGTTCGGTAGAACGCGTTACGTCCTCACGAACGGGATCACCGAAGTGGCTGACGCCAAGCAGATGGCACGGTTCTTCCGCGGCGTCGGTGAGTGGCCCCTTTCGAGGGAAGACGCGGTCACGCTCGGCGTGGCTACTGACCGGAGAGAACTCGCGGACGGGTGGGGCCAGGAGTTCCTCGACGAGTACGAAAACAGGCAGTCGCTACGAGCCGAGGATCTGCTCGTGCAGACCGTCCAGCGCGGTGGAAAGTACCGGGGAACCCCGCGGGAGTCGATCTCCGCGCTGCTCATCACGCTCGCGACGGCCAACGAGATCGCGCTCCGTCGCAACGACGAATACATCACCGACCCCGAAGCGATCGGTCGAGCGGTCCGTAACAAGACGAACCTCGCCGACATACAGATTCGCTTCGAGTCGCTCGACGGTATCGACCCCGATCGGATCCGGACGACGGTCGAGACGATAATCGGGTCGCCACCATCGGGTAGCGATCCGGATGCGTGGGTATCGGAGTTGGCTCGCTGGGTCAACGAGAACAGCGTTCCCGTGAAACGCGTCCTTCGCGGCGTCCGTCGCGAGTTTGGCACGGGAGCACCTCTGGATGAGCTTGCGGAGGCGCTGGAGCCAGCTCTCGGCGGCGAGGAACTTCGGACCGAAGACGTGGCGTCGGAGACGATCGCGACGCAAGCGAAGCGATTCGCTCGCGCCAGAACTCTGTTCCGGACAGTCGATGACGAAACCCTCTGGGAGCGGTTTACCGATCGGACCGCGGAGATGCAGCGCTTGCACCCCGGTGCGAACGTTACGGGCGAGATGCAAGACATCGCCGGCGGCGACGGAATCCCCCGAGCCGAGCGATTGCGGTCGATATTGGACGAAGCGGAATCGCACAGACGGCAGGTCGTCCACGAACAGTACGAGCGTATCGTCGGTGAGGCTCCGAAAGACGAGCGGCCCGACGAAATCGTATCGAGTCTCGTGACGTGGCTGTACGCGCACGACGGCAGTAGCAAGGAGACTGCCGATCGCGTGGTCGTCGAGTTCAGCGGTGTGACGATCGACGACCTGTACGACCTCTTCGAGATCGCGTGGGACGGCGATTCGTTCTCGGAGGGCGATCTCGTCGACCCATCCGTCGTCCAGCAGGCCGAGCGGTATGCGAGTTCTCGCCGTCTTCTCGAAACGTCAGGAGGCGCATCGAGCCTTTGGTCGCAGCTCCACGACGCATCGCGGCGCCTCGAACGGGAGCGTCCGAGCCATCCCGTGACGAGTACGGTGCAGTCGGTACTCGACAGATCACTTCCTCCGAGCGTCGATGAGGTGACGCGTCTGCTTGCAGCGGCCGAAAATCCCTTCGAAGTCGACGAGCGATTGGTCGAACTCGCCGACGAACTACGGGCGGAGTATCCCGACCACGAGACGACAACCGCCGTGGTATCGGCCGTCGAATCCGACTCGCTGCCGAGCGACGAACGCGTCGCCGGCTTGATCGAGGACGCCGAACGGTTGCTCGAAGGCGTCGACGAGCAGTGGCGACGGATTCAGGAGGCGATGGACGACCTCGAAGACGGTTCCACCGTCCTCGTCGAATCGCCCGAGTAACGGGCGTTCGTTACGGGACTACGAAGGCGATCATACCCGACCCGTCGTTCTATAGTGAGATCGTAATCGGTGATGCGACTCCGAGACTTCGAGTACCCGGATCACATGCCGTCCAGCGAATCGACAGCGTCCGGGAATGGGCAATCTTCAAGACATCTCAATGGTTCTGCTTGAAATATCACCGAATTTCGTATGGACGGAGAAACCATCCATCACCGAAAGGCCCAGCTCGACAAGGAAGAGCGCGAGCATCTCGAGGACGTCGTCACCGAGATGCGCGACCGCGTCGAGGCGAACGTTCGCTACCAACTCGAAGACGCGGGCCAAACCCAGATTAGTGATGGTGGTGTCTCCGAACGCCAACGGCTACTCTCGGAACTCGCTGCCGACGTTGACGATTATAAGCAACTGGCTACCGACATCTCTGAAGCCTGTGACGAGGTCGCCGCGGACATTCCCTCGAATTGGTCGGACCGAGCACTATCGGAGATCACGACCGCCGGTTACCAACCCAACCCGAAGCACGGCGTGGCGATCAATATCACACCACTCGCGGAGAAGAGTATCGTCCCCGAAATCGTCGAAGAAAAGGTGCTCTGAACCATGCAGGCGAGCAAATCGCTTCCCGACGCCGCGAAGGACATTATCCGAAGGGAGTTCGACCGCGCTGAATCGTCGACCCCGGTGGTCCTCTGGTGGGACGACGGAAACTACCTAGAGGACATCGTCGAGGAGGCCTGTGCCGACCTCGGCGTTCACCTGAAAATCCCCGACGGGACGCCACTCGAACTTCGTGCCGATCCGGTCGACGGCGAACAGGTTTGGTACGTTCCACACGTCAAAGACCTCGCAGACGCCGACGGTGATTACGACTGGTTCCGGGATATCGAACACACGGGCGGCGAGGTGGAGATGAGCATCGAAGACCTCACCGTCCGCGCGTTCGGCCGCGGACAACTCGATGCGTGGGAGTTGAAAAACGCGACGCGTTCTGACGACCCGAAAAAGCGCCGTAAGATCGCACGGATTCTCCACGACCAACTCACCGGGGGGCAGCTTCCGACGCTCGAACAGCTTCGCACGCGGATCGTCACCGGCGGCTACACCGACCCGGTGGCGTTCGTGCTGGAGAACGGCTGGGGAGACATCAAAGACGACCGGGGTACCATCGAGCAGATGGCGGACTTACTGACGACCGACGGCGTCGATGCCGTCGCCAACGAGGACGAGCCGGCGGGCATCGTCACAGCGACACGGCGCTGGGCCGTCGCGGAGTGGCTGATTCACGCCGGTGCCGACGCGGACCGCTTCCCCGAACTGTTTCGCGCGGAGACCGCCGGCGCTCACGACCTCCCCGAACTCAAGTCGGTGCTGAACAACACTACCTCGGCCGGCCGCATCGCCGATCGATACCTCGGGGAAACCGTGTGGCCCGGGGTCGTCGACGGAACCGACGACCCGTGGGAGCTATCGGAGTGTATCGTCGACGGCGCGCTCGAACGGCGTCTCTGGGAGACGTGGATGTCGACCTTCGACGACGGTGACTACGAGATCTGTCTCGATCGCGCCCAAGAGCGGTACGAATCACTTCGCGGGCGGAAGGGATTCCGTGACGAGTACAGGGGTGCCTACGGCCCGGATAGTCCATGGACGGAGACGTGGGAGCAAGCGGTACAAATTGCCCGGGTCGCCCACAGACTCGACACGTGGGACGAGAGCGCTGGCGAAGATGTCGTCTCCGTGTATGCCGACGAGGAGGACGGCACGTGGCAGATCGACGACGCAGTCCTCAACCTCGTCGTCTCCGGAAAACCGGAGACCGGCCTCCCGAACGATCACCCGGCGACCGATTCACTCGGCGACGTGCGAACTGGACTCCAGTCGGAGTACGTCGACTACCTCGAAGACCTCGGTGGTCTCGTCACCGAGACCGTCGAAGCCGGCGCTCCGTTCGTGGAAGAGGATCACGCCCATCAGTTCTTCACGAAGGAATCCGATGGACTGGAAAGCGGACAGACGGTCGCGCTGTTCGTCATCGACGCGCTCCGATTGGATCTCGCCCGGCAGCTCGCGGACGAACTTCGTACTCACGTCGGCGAGTTCTCCGTCGACAAACCTGACTTCGCCGTCGAGGAAAGCGTTTGGCTCGGAACCCTTCCCTCGGAGACCGAGTTCGGGAAGGCGGCGATCACACCGGGTGAAATACAGATGTTCGACATCTCGCTCGTCGACGGCGACCTCCAACCGCTTCGCAACGATCGGCGCGTCACTACCAACCGTCGGGAGTCGCTGCTGGACGGTGACGGCTGGACTGTCACCCGTGATGAAGAGGACGGGTGGCATTCGACGCGGTTGGCGTACTTCAAAAACGACCTCGACGATATGGGAGAGAAGGAACTCACCGACCTCGAAGCGTTGTTGTCCCGGCGCGTCGAATCCCTCGCAGAGTTTATCGCGGATAAACTCGAGCAGTGTGAGTGGGACCAGGCGTACATTCTGACGGACCACGGCTTTGTTCTCCTCCCGGAGGGATTCAAACCGGAGAAAATTCCCCGTCCGGATGTGGCAACGGACTCCAGTCGCCGCTGGATCGCCGGCGAGGAGGTCGGTGAGGGCGAATCGGGCGTCCTCCTCGATTCGAGTACGCGATTGGGATATCTCGATGCCAACGTCAGCGTGCTCGCAAGCCCGCTCAAGCGGTTCAGCAAGAGAGGAGTCGGTGATGACCGCTTCTATCACGGCGGCCTGCTTCCGCAAGAGTTCGTACTGGACTTCATCAGTATCACGCAAGGATGATCGACTCCGTTATGATGAACGTCACTTCCGGAGGACCGAGAACGGATGAGTAGCGTGGAACTCTCTCCCAGTCAACGGGTGATGCTCAACGACGCCCCTGCAGAGGTCATCCGAACGCGGACCGTTGGCGACATCGAGTACCTGCGGGCATTCATCGAAGGAGAGGGGGTCAAGATCGTCTGCCTCGATGACGTAGACGTTCGGCCTCACAAAACCCGATTGTGAGTATGGTAGTTGTATCGGCATCTATCGGCTAGAAACCAGCAGGAGGGGAGAGGTCCTACCGGCCACCGTGTCTGTGGTCGGGAAGCGTGATCAAATCGATGCATGGTTTCGAACTTCTCGTGGCGAAACGCATGCTATGTGGTGAACTCGTCTCGTCGATATGCGTTCAGTAGCGGATTCCAGAGGAGGCTCCTGACTGACGGCTCCGACAATCCAAACACTCTTTACTGATTATCTGTAAGTTGTAAACAGCACAAACACCAATGTCACACACTGCATCCCACGCCAATGGCGATGTCATTCGGGATTTCCTCTCGGTTGCAGACCTCCTCGAAGAGCCACGGTTAGCCCAACTATACGCCTACCTTGCCCGACAGGGTCCAGCAACCGTCCAAGAACTCATGGATGCATTGGACCTCCCGCAAGGAACGGCCTATACGTACGTGAAGCGGCTGGCCGATACAGGTGTTATCGAAGCAACGGGCGACGAGCAACCGCGAACATATGTTGCTCACCCGATCGACCTCACGGTCTCGGCTGGGAATGGAACGCGTGAGTATACGATTACCCCGATGTTGGTGGACGCCGTGAGTCGCCAATCTACCAATGACGATATCGAGACATACATCGCTCGCCACGGCATTGACGGTCTCGCAACAGCACTCACATATACGGTTGCACGTGAGCGCGGTGAAGTAACCCACCGATTGATGGCAGACGATTTGGATATCTCGCCTCTCGCTGCAGAGATCATTCTCCAGGCCCTTCGCCCGGTCGTTCACGATCACATCGACATTGAAGAATCCGGTGCAGTAGGACCTGATCTTGGGCCGGACGAGCAAACTGCAGAGACATCTGATGACACGTGAGCGACATCCATATCGCCGACTCGGGAATGTTCATCGCTCTCGGAAAGCCCACAAACAGTCGCTATCAACATGTGAGAGCGTTTGCCCGACAGAATGATATCGTGTTTCTCCTCCCGGAGCGAGTCTATGAGGAGATTGCAGAGACTACCGGCGAAACCAAGAGACCACCGATTAAGACGGCAATCGAAGAGGGATGGGCACAGGTAGCCGATCCGCTCGACTATACAATTTCAGTCGTATCGCAAGCAATGGATGGCGTCCAGCGATACATCGCGAATGCTGATGACCGACCTGCTGATAAAGTCGAACGAGCAGATGCCGCGCTTGCCGCACTCGCAGCACAACTTCTCAGTACAGGAACGACTACACATGCATACATTTACACAACCGATATCGCTGCAGGGGAAGGTGCCGAAACCGTACTTACATCGCATGGGTATGGCGATGCAGTGACCTTCGTGAACGCTTTCCGATTCATCGAGAATCTTCACAAACTGACAAGCGGTTCGTGGATACTTGCTCACGATCAGAATTACGAAACCGAAGAGAACGTTGACGACAAGTCGCCGAACCTCGCCGCGGAAGCAACCAATGCAGGCCGCCCGCTCTTTACAGTGTCGTAATCACCACCGAACCACTAACCGTAATTGACGATCCGCAAAAGATGAGGGGGTGCAAGTTGCAATCCCTCTGAGGGCGGAATGAACGGTTGGCTACTGAAGGGTGTAATTGCGTCTTCTCTTCGCGGCCCGAAGAGAAGGAAAGAACCAGTTCAGCTGATTACACTGGGCGTCTGAAGGAGATTACGACAGTGTAACCAATTCGCTATCGCCGACGAGAATCGGATCTTTAACGGCGACAATCAGGCTATGATCGCGTTGACGTTGTCTACGTCAATGTCGCTTTGCTGCCAATAGTAGCGATTTTCTCTGAGCGACTATTCCTATGGATTTCACCAACGGCACATGATTTCACAAGAGTCTGCGCCGATAGGTTAGTAGCTAATACTAACCACTAATTGGCGCCAACGACCGTCGAAAACCATCGCAATCCACGGCCATATGAATGAACAGCCAAATCATCTTTGAGTCTCAACTACCAGTATAATGTCTCGGAACGGTGCGCCAAACGACGAGATGCTTAGAGAAGAGCTGGGTGAGTTCGGATTTTCAGATAAAGAGATCGATGTCTATCTCACTCTCCTAGAACGAGGCGAAGCAACCACGGGTGCCATTTCAGAAGACGCTGACGTCACACAGCAAGCGGTATACACCATCACCGACCGGCTGGAAGACCGTAGCTTAGTCCATGTTAACGATCACGCGTCGCCGAAGACAATTCGTGCCATACCACCAGAAGAATCGATGGCAACCCTCGCAAGTCGAATAGATTCGATAACACCAGTTCTCAAAGATCGGTTTAACGACACAGAACCTCGGACCCCGGAGCTGAAGATGGTGAAGTCTCAAAAGACCGCAATCAAACGATTGCGAGACGCCATCTCGAAAGCACAAAGAGAAGTCATCGTTGCGATTCCAGAATATATCTATCCAGAAATTGAATCAGAGCTACAGGCTGCAGCCAAACGAGATCTCCTTGTTTTCCTTCTCGTCCAAGATGTAGATGACCTTGAGGAAGCACGAAATCGATATACAGGTGCCGCAGATGTTGTTCGGTGTTGGAGCGAGAACGTCCTATTCCTGTTTGCAACAGATACCCAGTCAAAAAACCATCAGACAACACAGTCAGTTTTGATAGGTGATGCTCAATTATTGTCTGGAACTCACGATCGCGGCGACGGAGTCGCAGTCTCGGAACAACACTTAGCAGGCTCTGTTCGTGGAATGTTCTTTAGCGCCTATTGGCTGGCAGGGGAGGAAGTCTTCGTCACTGAACCAGATCCGCTCCCGAAAACGTTCGAGTGGTTTTGGCAGGCCGTCCTTCACGCACGGCTGCATCAAAAGTCAGGGGTGGATCTCTGGGCGAACATCGAAACAACCGATGGCCAGACGATCTCTGGGACAGTGAGCCAAATCCGTCAGGCACTTGTCGAACCACCGACTAACGAACATACATTGGAAACAGGTCTCTACATTGAGACCGATGCAGGCGAGGTTAGTGTCGGAGGACAAAATACGATTTTAGAAGATTACGAAGCGACGTCGGTCACTCTTAGGCCCAATTAATCGGTTGACTTGTTCACGGGACAAAGTCCTCTCCAAGTCGCTTCAAGTTCTCGGTGCGCTACGGACGTATCGCACTTTACTGGGATTTTTCATTCACTAGCCACGTTAAACTAGGAAATAATATCAGAAGTTTTCAGATTGTATTAGTGAGTCACGGTATTAGTAAATTTGTTAGACAACATTCGTAAGCATCGTTATCTCTATAATCAAAATTCTCGCCAGAAACTTATTCAAGAGGTAGTTTAAAGATTTTGTTGCGATGGGAAACGAGAACGACTCGACGAAAGCGAATCGCCGAAGTTTCATGAAAACAGCCGCTGGTCTTGGTGTCGCCAGTTTGAGTCTCTCATCGATGGGTGGCTCTGCAACTGCTGTTGAAATAGGGAATACCGACCAATGGACACGCGCAGAAGCAGAGCAGATCAAACTGACTGATGATACCACCGCACCGGTAATCAGCGACAACCCCAACTCGATTTCCGATCAGTATTGGATCTGGGACACGTGGCCGCTTCGGACTCGTGATGGGGCCATTGTGAAGATTAACGGGTGGCAAATCGTCTTCTCACTCACGGCACCCAATGACCTCGTCCCAGGTGCCCGCCACAATGCAGCAACCATCCGGTACTTCTACTCGCGGAACGGTAAGAATTGGCAGGAGGGTGGTAAAGCATTCGACGCCCCACTCGGCCATCATCAATGGGCTGGCTCTGCGATGTATGATCAGACCGAAGAGCAGATTTATCACTTCTACACGGCTGTCAGTCCCGAGCCGGAGTTCCGACAGCGGCCCGCAGTGGGCATCGGTGCTTCGATCGAAACGGGTCCAAAGGGAGTCGAACTGACTGGCGACCAAGAACACGCCATCATGGGTACGCCCGACGGCGAGATGTACCAGACTCTCGAACAGTCTCGCGAGCAAGGTATCGTCTATGCGTTCCGTGACCCGTGGTATTTCAAGCATCCCGAAACGGGTGAAGACCTTGTCGTATTCGAGGCGAACACGCCAACTGGAAGTAAGGATCCAAGCGACCCGAAAAGCTTCAACGGAAACATCGGTGTCATGCGCGCGACGAATGATGAGTTGACCGAGTGGGAACTATTGCCGCCAGTGATGGAAGCGATCGGAACTAACCAACAGCTCGAGCGCCCTCACTTTGTATTCAACGACGGCAAGTGGTATCTGTTCACCATCAGCCATAAATTCACTTTCGCACCTGGTCTGAGTGGTCCTGACGCTCTGTACGGGTTCGTGGGCGATTCACTGTATGATGACTACGAACCGCTTAACGAAAGTGGGCTGGTTATCGCCAACCCCGAAGAACAACCGTTCCAGGCGTATTCGTGGCTTGCGATGCCGCAGGGAGACAACATCTTGGTCGAAAGCTTCGAGAACTTCCGTGGGCTCGACAATACGTCCCGCGGTTCGATCAGCCTCGACGAGGTGGGTTATCTTCCACCAGAAGAGCAAAAGGAACTCTTTGGCGGAACGCTTGCTCCCAGTCTGAAAGTCCAACTTAACGGTACAGAGACGAAGATTGTCGCCGAGCTCAACGACGGTCACTTCTTACCGTCAGTTGGTCGATCGGGCTGAGATCTCACTAAAGGATCAGCCTACAGAATTCGGGAGTTTTCAGTCACAATGGGGCACAAGCCCATCGAGAGGCAATCACCTGCAAGACACAGGCCTGTGACGAACGGATCGACGAACTCGCAAGCAAGGCGTGGCGTGAACGCGGCGAGGCAGGTCGCTACTCACTCTGGTCCAAGGGCAGTGGGGAGATCCGAGCCTATTTAGACGCTTCAGAGCTGGCTGATTGGATTCGCCTGAAAGAATCCGGTGTGAGCAAGAAATACAGCCAAGAACTTGCTCGCCGGACGATGGACGCGATGCACGAGCTCTCGAATGTGGCCACCTGTTTGTGGTCGGGACAGCCGGTGCGTGAGACTCGCATCATAGAATGCGACAACAGAGTTTTCCCGTTCGGCTCACAATGTACACACATGAGTTCGGATACAGGGGAGAAAAAGCGAGTCCAATTTCGTGCCCCCGAGCGGCTCGTCCAGCAAACGGATACGCTCGCCACCGTCTTAGAGACTGATCGGACGACAGTCATTCTCTCGGCACTCCGGAACTATCTTCGTGATGCCGCACACAACGACGAACTCAAACAAGAGATCGCAGAAGCATTCTACAGCAACGATATTACGTTTACACAGTTGAAGGACCTTGTTGGTCACGAAGAAGCTGCCAACTTCCGAATTCTCAAAGAGCAACTCGAGGACGAATTCATTGACGAGACCGCCGAGGAGCTAGCTGATTCGTAGATGCAGGTTGTCGCAGACACATCTGCTCTTGTGAGCCTCGGCACGGTCGCCGATCACACGTGGAACCCACTCGACCATCTCCTTGCGACTCACACGATCATCGTTCCAACACTGGTCTTCGATGAGTTAGAGGAGACGGCAGCGTATGATGATGCGTCGGGACACGGCGCAAAACAGGTTCTTGATCGACGGGAGGACTTTGACGAACGAGCTGTCGACCTCGATGAGTCATTCCCACTAGACGATGGCGAGAACGCCGCCGTGACACTCACGAACGAACGCAACGCGACGCAGTTTCTGTGTGATGAGTTCAATCGGCTTGCCCTCATCCATGCGTCACTCGTTGATACTCGGCTTGTGACCACGCCGATGCTGCTTGTTGCTCTCGTGCGAAACGAGATTGTATCACCAGCTGATGCGGAGTCGTTACTCGATGAAATGAGTACGGCACGAAGTTGGTCGAAGAACACCTATGTACAACGTGCGAGAGTTGTCTTGAATAGCTAGTGAGAATAGCTAGTGACGTCCCCGATTCGTTTGGTCGAACGCTGTTCGTCAATTCTTCGAAACGGTCCAGTGTTCGGAACAGAACACAGAGCTCGTTAACTTCCGCGAGAAACGAGCCGAGAGTCAGCAAGTCGAAGACAAGTAGGTAGCGTTGGCGTTTCGTACGATCCGCCGGATGTGTATATGTCCCCTAGTGGTGGAGTCACAGATGCAGATTGGGACTGGACGATCAACAACGGTAATTCTTCAACTCAAACATACGAGGTGGCAAGTTCCGCACTTATGGGCAGGGATCCAGATTACCTCGAGATCATCTGTAAGGATCATGCCGAATGGAACTACTCCACGTTCCTCGACGATGCGAGCTACTCGGGAACTCATACCTTACGGTTCGGATAGCCACGTAACTGAAGTCGATGACTTTATCTATTAATAAGTTTTTATAATCACAAGACACATACAGCTACAAGATAATATTTGAGTATGAGTCGCATCGCCTCAAAAAGAGTTGGGATATTCATAGTGGTCGTAGTGCTCGCAGCACTCATCGCGGGAGTCAATTCGGGCTTAGTCAGCTCTAATAACAAATCAGTCGACAAGGACCAGATTTCGGTGGGGCAGGAGTACACCTGCACTGGTCAACAGGAGAAGCGATGTTCGGCCACGATTGATTTGGATCGAAAGGGCAGTGCCGACCAGGTGTACGTCAAAGTCATTCCTGACGATGGTGACACCTACCAGAAAGAATTGGTTGAATCCGGTGGCTCTGTATCGCTCACCGATCTAAGCCCTCACGATGAAATCGAAGTATGGGTAGTCTCTACTGATGATGAATACCTGTTCACAGAGGTTCCCGTAGAGGGAAATTCTGAGAACTGACGGAGTCAGGTTGCTGCTGACCGTCGCATATTCGAGCTATCTATCTTTGAGGAGAAGATCTCGCCGTTTACGGCGGGAGTGAATCCGACAACTCCGACACCAACCACCGTCGATGGTAGGCCGGATATTCCACGTGAGTTCAAACCAATAAGTGAGTGTTCCAATATATCCTATGTGAGGAAATTGATATCACTCGGACTTACGTTGGTCCCATCCAGAACCATCGGCATGTCTGTGAGGGCCTTGATTCGCTCGAAGATTCTGCCTCAAAAATCTGGGACGTCGCACGATGGGCAGCAGACCGCGTATGGGAAGCAACCGGTAAAATCCCTGATGCGGGCGTACTGAAGGCGTACATAAGATCCAAGCTGTTGGAAAGAATTGAACGTGCAATCCAGTCAGAAGGTCATCGAAGAACTTTCTAACGCTTTCCAGTCATGGTTCGACCTGCGACACAAATACGACGAGGTGAATCCGCCCAGCTTCTGCAACCACGGCGACACCCGACCGCGTAGTACGGTCACGTTCAAAGTAGACGGCTTCAAACACGATCCAGAGAGCGGCACTGTCTAGTTTAGCTCCTCCTCGACAGGTGGTCGGTTGTTGAGTGATTGATACGATTTCTGATGGGAATAGTAATGCACAAATCGTTCAAGACACCCCTGGACGCTCGGCCGACTGCCCACCCACGACGTATGGAAACGGTCGATGCGCTGTTTGAGCGTGTGAAACCACTTTTCGGTCAGGTTTCGCTCCGTGTAGTCGAGCCGACCGCTCAACCCAATTCGAAAGAGGGCAGTCCGATAGCCGTAGCCATCCACGAGAAATCCAGTATCATACTCATTTAGCTCCTCACTCGCTAACTACACCCGCTCTCGCGACTGCTTTGCATCATCGACCATCACATACGACACACACTGTCCAGGCGCACGCGCCAACCCTAAATCAGCCGCTCGCTCTAGCGCCGCCACACACCGGGCCGACTGTGTGTAGTTCTCTCGGTTTGGAAAACGAGATTCATGAGCATCACCCTACTCGAAGAAATCTGACTCGGACGGTGGGAGGGAACGAATGCTTCTGTTTGGATCGCGTAGAAAAGAGACTCCTACTGAAGGCAAAAGATTTCCAGGCAGCTACTTGCTGTTTTTGAGTTTGATTTGGCCGCGCATCGTTTGCGGATGATATTCACACTTGTATTTCGCCATCTTTTCAGACGCAGTAAATGTCATCGTAACCGTCTCGCCTTTCTCTTCGGCATCATCGCTCTTTTTCAATTCTTCTCCATTCTTGTCCAAGAGCATAAGTTCGTGTTCTTTGCCGTCAAGGTTCTTCCAGGTGAGTTTGTACTTTTGACCTGGTTTCAGGGAGAGAGTCGGGTTCTTCTTGTCCTTGATCGAATCAGGTGCACGACCCATCCAGCCCTCTTTCTTCGCACCAAGTCGAATTTCTTTTTGACTCCCACCGCCACCATTCTTTCCCGAATCCTCGTTCTTGTTCTCTTTCGATCCACCAGTACAGCCAGCGAGGGCAGTAATTGCGATAGCACCGCTGGAGAGCAGGACGGTTCGCCGGGACCGCTGGTTTGTGTTGGACATTGCTGGATATGCCAATGACGTACCGATGGCAAGATAAGTTTCGGCCACCCATATTTAGAGATTAATTATAATTGGAGCGTAATTATACGACGTTAGAACAGTGTGAAGAGGCCACACCGAAACGCTACTAAGGTTTTTGCCCCTATTGTGAGTCTAATTGAGGGGCAGCTCACTCAATTTGCGAGAGTTATCGACGACTCACCGTACTTTGTGGCGCTCCCGCCGATTGGAGAAAGCTCCCAAGAAGAGGAGTGCACTTGCCGCGAGGAACGTACTGCCAACGGATGACGACGGAATCATGAACGACCAATAAACTGGCGTGACGGCTGTGTCGAACAGGACACTGAGGGCGCGATAGAAAGCTGGTGCACAGCAACAACAAGCAGTCGCACCGGATGCAGCGAGTGACCCTGAAAAGAGCTGTTTCCCAGCCACAGAACCTGCTGTACTCCACTGCTGAACCACCACAGCGACGTTCAACCCGATCGATCAATCTTCCTAAAATGCCCATCAACACCAGGGTTCCAACCGAGAGATAGCCAGTAAAGGGAATTGGCGGGAAGTACCACTCAACCGCAGGCCAGACGACGAGCGGACTCGCCACTTGGTAGGGAATCAGAAACGCCTTCGTCGGTGCGTTAATCCCGGTATCGGTATTGTCTGGCTTATCACTCGACGACCAGAAAACACGATTCTCAGATTGCACTATCGCTCATCAAGCGGAATACTGAGAATGTGGCGATTCTCCTCGGCGACAAAGGATACGACGACCAGAAGGTTCGCACATTAGCGCGTACAACTGGTGTTCGACCGCTCATCAAGCACCGCGAGTTTTCATCGCTACAGAAGGCATGGAACGCTCGGCTGGATGCCGATCTCTACGGTCAGCGCAGTCAGAACGAGACGGTGAACTCCCGACTCAAACGCAAGTACAGTGCATTTGTCCGCTCACGTCGCTGGTGGAAGCAGTTCCGAGAACTCGTTGTCAGCTGTCTCACTCACAATATCGACAAGGCACTCTGAACGTTAGATAGAGCCTCTACGCTGACCGGTCGCCACAAGTGAGTAGACAGTGTAGGTCTATCAGCTGGCTCTCGTCGAATCCTCAGTTCTCCCGAAGATATACATCCACAGTTGTATGAGTGATAGATATGTCCACGCTTCGGTCTGTCCTTCTCGACTGGAACCTAAACCGAGTGACGAGAATTGCCGTGAGCGGTGCCGCGGTTTTCCTCGCAATTCGAGTTACTGATGGGCTCTTGATTGGACTCGGAGTAGCAGTCGTACTGGCAATGATGCTTGATATTCCGTGGTGGCTGTATGACCGCTCCGCACAGTCCGATGAGTGATACGCAGTGCTACCGAACGGCTGTTTTAGAGAGAGTGGAGTCGAACTAATAGGATTTCAACAAAGCCGGCCGAAGTTATTTCCTTCTCTCTGGCCACGTATTCGGTATGGTAACTATCGACATCAACTGCGACATGGGGGAAAGCTTCGGGAACTGGACGATGGGACGGGACGAAGAAGTGATGCCATACATCACATCCGCCAATATTGCAGGAGGATATCATGCAGGCGACCCACACGTGATGGACGACACTGTTGCTCTCGCTGCGGAACACGGCGTTGGAATCGGAGTACACCCCGGCCTCCCCGACAAGATGGGGTTCGGGCGTCGAACGATGGCCGCGAGTCCCGAGGAAGTTCGCGACTACGTCACCTATCAGTTGGGCGCGTTGCAAGCGTTTGCCGAGCGGCACGGAACGACCGTCCAACACGTCAAACCGCACGGTGCGATGTATTCGATGCTCTCGGAGAGCGATGAGCACGCTCGGGCGGTAATGGACGGTATTCTCGACGTGAACGAGGACCTCATTTACCTCGCGACGGATATGAACATCTACGAGGTCGCACAGGAGTACGACGAACTTCGCTCCGTGTTCGAGGGATACGTGGATCTCACGTACCGTCCGGACCGAAGTCTCATCGTCGAACAACAGATGGAACCGAAAGATCCGAATCTGGTCGCCGAGCGATTTTTCGATATCGCAATCGATGGGAAAGTGACCGCCGAAGACGGGACGGAAATCGACGTTCCTGCAAAGAGTATCTGTATTCACGGCGATGGACCGAACGCGGTTGAACTGCTCGAAACCATTCACCAACAGGTGGACGAACACGATATCCAACTCACGTCACTCGACGAAATCGCATAAACGTGCACAACCACCGGGGTATCAAACTCGTGCAACGGTTTTGACCCGTGTTTGATGAACTCTCGCCTCCTCACTCCGCTTGCTCGGATGGCATACTAAACTCCTCATCGATATACTTGGTAGTATATTCGCCATCGCGGAAGGCATCGTCATCAAGCATCGCTAAGTGGAATGGAATAGTGGATGGGACACCTTCTATTTCAGCCTCCTGAAGCACGCGTCTCGCTCGTTGGAGGAGTTGTGGTCGGTCTTCCGCGGAGACGATGAACTTGGCAATAAGGGAGTCGTAGTAGGGACTAATCTCGTCACCTTCGTCGACTCCGTCGTCGACACGGGTTCCAATGCCACGCGGTTGTCGATATCGGTCAACCGTCCCTGGCATCGGTGCGAATTCGTTAGACGGGTTTTCCGCGTTGATACGGAATTCCATCGCAGTGCCACGGGATCGGATATCTGTTTGCTCGAACGTGAGCGGTTCCCCCGCGGCCACTTTGAGTTGCCACTGGACGAGGTCGAGTCCCGTGACAATCTCCGAGATCGGATGTTCGACCTGAATTCTCGCATTCACCTCGAGGAAATAGAACTCGCCATCCTCGTAGAGGAACTCCACCGTTCCTGCATTAACATAGTCCGCTTCAGCAGCTCCCTTTCGCGCTGCATTCCGTATGTTCTCTCGCTCTGTCGCGGTCAATGCCGGACTCGGCGTCTCTTCGATGAGCTTCTGCTGTCGTCGCTGGATACTGCAGTCGCGCTCGCCAAGGTCCCGGACGTTACCGTGTTCATCACACAGGATTTGGACTTCGATATGTCGAGGGTTTTCGAGGTAGCGTTCGAGGTACACGTTCGAGTTGTCGAAGTACGCCTCCCCCTCTCGTTTCGCGTTCGTAAACTGCTCTTCGATTTCGCCCTCCTCGTGGACGACTTTGAGACCTCTCCCACCGCCCCCGCCATCGGCTTTGATTGCGATCGGATAACCATGTTCGTGACCGAATTGGCGTATCTTTTCGATGTCTGTGACCGGTTCTGTCGTGCCAGGAACGATCGGGACATCGGCTCGCTGCATTATTTTCCGAGCTTTCGTTTTTTCACCGAACTGCTCCATAACCAGACTCGGTGGACCGACCCAGACGAAATCACTCTCTTCGACTGCTGCAGCGAACGATTTGCTCTCGGCGAGGAATCCATACCCCGGGTGGATGGCATCGACCTTTGCTTTTCGAGCAGCGTCGAGGAGCGAGTCCTGGTTGAGATAACTCTCGCGGGCGACAGAGGGACCGATGTGGTACGCTTCATCCGCCAAGCGAACGTGGCGTGCGTTTTCGTCCGCGTCGCTATAGACGGCTATCGACTCGATATCGAGTTCGTTGCAAGCTTGGATGACGCGGACGGCAATCTCACCACGATTCGCGACCATTACACGATCAAACATTGTATATGAGTATCGGTCCCGCGGCATATAATACCGAAGTAGCCCACACGTCTTCCAGCGGACTACACTTCAAAAATGGATTCCACCGAGTTGCTACCCGGCGATAACTATACGGTTCCGCATGAGGTGTGTTTGTTTATACCATGACCGGATCACAAATCCAACGAACGGAGTTACCGTCACCACGGTACGAATACGGCGGTGACGACCACATCTTCGTCGAGTTAGACCAGGAGATGAGTTTCGACGCCAACTTCAAGGCGATGGCAATTACACAACAGATTCGGGAGATGGATCTGGCCGGACTTATCGATGTGTGTCCTGCGAACGCGTCCTACCTGCTTCACTTCGATCCGGACCTGATCGAGCCGGACGCGCTCGTTGCCAAACTGAAAGACCTCGACCGTGAGATACACCTCTCGGAATACGAGTGGGAGACTCGCATCATCGACTTTCCCGTACTCTATGACGATCCATGGACACATGAAACGCTGATGCGTTTCCGTGACAACCATCAAGATCCGAACGCGACGGATTTGGAGTATTCGGCACGTATCAACGGGTTCGAAACTCCGGAGGCATTCATCGATGCACACGCGGGGACCCCGCATATGGTGACGATGATCGGATTCGTGCCGGGCCTCCCGTGGACGTTCCAAATGGTCCCGCGCGATGAGCAGATCGAAGTTCCGAAATACGTTCAACCGAGAACCGATACCCCGAGTCGGGCGATCGGCTATGGGGGGGCGTTCACGGCGATTTATCCGGTTCAGGGAGCTGGCGGTTATCAGTTGTTCGGTCGAACCCCTGTCGAGGTATTGGATGTCGAGCAGAACCTCCCCGACTTCACGGAGTCGATGGTGTTCCCACAGCCCGGAGATATAATGAAATTCAGAAAAATCGACCGTGATGAGTACGACCGCATTCGGACGGAAATCGACGATGGGACGTTCGAATACCGGTACGAATCGGTCAAATTCTCTCCCGAGGAGTTTTTCCAGGACCCTGAGACGTACAACGAGGAACTCGTGGAGGTGCTGTACGAATGATCGAAGTGTTGGAATCCGGAATTTCGACTACGGTCCAAGATCTCGGCCGATTTGGTCACTATCACATCGGAATGCCACCATCCGGAGCAATGGACCTGCTCTCCCACAAGGTCGCAAATTATCTCGTCGGTAACGATGAAGGCGAAGCGACGCTGGAAGTCACGTATCAAGGTCCAGATCTCAAATTCGACGTGGACACCGTCATCGCCATAGCCGGTGCCGATATGGACGCAACGATAAATGACGAATCAGTCGATACTTGGGAATCATACCAGATCGATGCTGGAGACGTCCTGTCGTTCAACTTTTCGACCGAGGGTGCCCGAAGTTACCTCGCCGTTCAGGGTGGAATCGATGTACCGCTCATGATGGAAAGCCGGTCGACGTACACACTTATCGGAATCGGTGGCCACGAAGGGAGATCACTCGAAAGTGGAGACACACTCCCAATCGGGAACGTGGATGGCGATTCGGTACATGACAAGAGGCGTGTGCCCAATGAACTCCGACCGGGATACAGTGATATGGCCCCAATTCGCGTCGTCATGGGCTTGTGTGACTATCGACTCACCGACGAGAGTAAGGCGGAGTTTTTGGACGCCAAGTGGACTGTGACGCCCGAGGCAGACCGTGTCGGGTATCGGGTGGAGGGAATCGATCTCGAGTTTATCGAACGGGAACAACCCTTCGGTGCGGGACCGGACCCTTCGAACGTCGTGGATTTGGGCTATCCAGTCGGATCGATTCAAGTTCCAGAACAGCCCATCGTTCTGATGCGGGACGCTGTGACTGGTGGAGGCTATGCGACGATTGGAACGGTTATCAGCCCCGACCGAAACCGCCTCGCGCAACATCGAACGCATCAGTCGTTTTCCTTCGAAGCTGTGACCATCGACGAGGCACTTACTGCACGAACCGAGCACACCGAACGACTCGAGGCAATTCAATCCACACTCAGCGAATGATACAATCATCAAATAAAACCCGGTCACGACGCTCTATCGGACGAAGCATATACAAACATATCCGGAGTATCGATACTGATGATACAATGGAGCGTGGATCATGACTGAACAAATCACGATGCAATCCCCGATGCCCGGCGTGTTTTACCGCCGGCCGGACCCGGACGAAGACCTGTTCGCCACGGAGGGAGATTTCGTCGAAGCAGGGGATGTTATTGGTCTCGTTGGTGTGATGAAGAACTTCCACGACATCACGGCTGAACAGTCGGGAACGATCACCCGGTATTTCGTGGACAACGAATCGGAAGTCGATGCGGGACAGGATTTGGTCGAAATCGAGATTAGCGAGTGAGAGATACGATCATTCGATAGTTCATTAGCCGCCGGATTGTCAGTTTCGGGTACATGATTGGAAAGCACGGTCCGCTGTCGAAGCAACCATATTGTTCGTCACGTTGTGCAGTGTGACGACGTAGTGGTGCTCAGCGAGGTTCTCGTGGATCTCGTTAGTCATCTCGACTAGTCTGGTGAATTTGACTCGAAAACCAAACTGGTCGGCCCGAGTGTGCATCTCTGTCACTTGGTCGATATCGACGGCGAAACCAACCAGTGTCAGCACAAGTAGCAAGTTCCGAATCGGTATGAACCGGCTGGTTGGAGTCTACTTCAGCGAACTACGGGTAGGGGTCTGCTCTCGTACTGTCGAACTCGTCTCATACCCGGCCAGACTCACCCCAGCGATGAACGCAACCACGGCCCCTGCTCCCATCGCTGGCCAGCGAGATAGACCGGTTGCAAGTGATATTTGAAGCGTCATTTGTGCGAGTACGATTCCCGCAACGATGATGAACATTCGGGTCGTCGATCGATCCATCGACGTATCCGGGTGTAGATGCTCTAACCGAGTCATAGTTCGTTGATTGTACGATACGGATGGTTCAACCATATCCCGTGGCCACGTAGTGAAAGTGAAACCACCGCTTGGGAAGTCGCGCATCAGTTGTCATCGGGGAACTGGTACAGACGTTTTTGAGAGACTGGTCAAAACTCATTTTTTGAAATCAGTCATAGCCCGAAATGGTCGAGGTTCACTCGACCGCTACCGATCGAACCAGAGTCAGGACGGTTGACGTCCTTCGATTCGGTAGTTCGCTGTAAACCACCTTCACCATCGGTTTGGTGACCACCACACCACTACCGCAGCATCTCGAATTCCGGCCTATACGTGGGCATGACCCGTGTCATGCTTGCGAAGTAGACCTCCCTGGGTCGGGATTTTTGCCACCACCGCTCGAGAGATAACACTCGAATGCTAGCTATTAGTTCGTCTGGATATTGTCCATTCGATAATGGAGAATACCGCCTCAATTGCCAGAATAGATAATTCAGTTAACCCGATGTTTAATTTAGTTAAGTGACAATTATTGATTAAAGGAAAAGCTAAGTAGAAATCCGTACAGTAGTCGATATGAACGTATTAATCACCGGCGCAGGGGGTATCGTCGGGACGGCCATCACAGACCATCTCGGAGACGACGACCGCTATGAGTTCACGTTACTTGATATCGAATCCGTTGATGGCCCGGGTGAGGCCATTCGCGCCGACGTACGGGATTACGAGGAACTCCGACCACATTTCGATGGGCAGGATGCCGTTGTCCATCTGGCGCTGATTCCAGGGACAGGTGGGGCTAGCTCCCGTGAGTTGGGTTGGTCGCAGTCACTGGCAGATAATCTAGAGGGGATCAACAACGTCTATGAAGCGGCTGTCGACGCCGGCCTCGACACTCTCATCTTTGCGTCCTCGAACCACGCGGTCGGGATGGTAGAAGTTCGAAACGCTCCGGAAGTATATCATAGACAAGGTATCACTGCCGGTCACGACGAGCCCCACCGACCGGACTCCCGGTATGGGGTAACTAAGAGCTACGGCGAGGATCTTGGCCGATTGGCCGCGGAGGCTCACGACATTCAGTTTTACGGGTTACGTATCGGTGCTTGTCGGGATCCGGCGTACGATCATCCGTACGGTGACGCCGAACGGGGCGTTGAAAACGGGGACTTCGAGCGTGGGAGCGATGAATACGAAGAACAGGTTGCCCGGATGAAAGGACTGTGGCAATCGAGGAGGGATTTGGCACGACTGGTCGAGTGTTGTCTTCAGGACGACTCGGTGGAGTGGGATCATTTCTACGGAGTGAGCAACAATCAACGTAGATGGCTCGATGATCTCGAATATGCCCACGAGACCATCGGGTATGCTCCCCAAGATAACGGTGAGGAGTGGGACGGGCCACCCGAGTAGTCGCGATGGTTCACATGCGCTACTCACAGCAGAAGGAAAAAACTCGAAGTCGGAGGTCAGCCCATCACCACGGTAGGAGAAATACATGGGGCAGATTGGAAGGTCATTTCTACAGGGGTTGAGAGTACGTTCGACGAATCCATACACCCCTCGTTTTCAGTGAAACGAGTGTCGATTCCTCACAGTATGGAAGTCGAATATCTGCCACTAGAGAGACCCCTCATTTTCAGTGAAAATAGAACTGCTAGCTGAACTCCAACTACTCTACTACTGAACCTCAACTACTCTACTAGTTTAACTAGTAAGTATAGTAAGTATCTATGGGTAGAGGGGATTTATGCGGCGAGTGTGGAAGATGGAAATCGACTGCAGTCACCGCATTTTTCACTGAAAACGTGGTGTCTGACGATACGGTTACTATCGCTCTTTTAAGTTAGCGTATTCTCATCGAATCGAGTAGCTACTCGCTCTGCTGATTTCACTGAAAGCGAGGGGTGTCTCTCGTCACTTTTAGACCACTGGTTGTCCATACTCATACGCTCTCGATACTCGTTCTACTCTTTTCACTGAAAACAGGGGGAGCGGTAGAACTAAGATGTTCCTTCTTGAAACGCTGTAATAACATGCCAAATGATCCTATCCCCACGCCGGATCCAGAAGATCTCACTGACGATCCTCTTACCAAGCGTAATGACTCTATTTTCGCGCGCCGTGAACTACTCCGAATTGGCCATGTTCCTGATAGCGACCGTATCGTCGGTCGTGATGCTGAAATCAAAGATATAGAAGAGTTGCTCCAACCCGGTGTTTTTGGTGATCCACCGGGAAATGCGATCGTATACGGAAAAACAGGGTCCGGTAAATCGCTCGTCTCCCGACACGTTACGGGACGTGTTCGAGCGATCGCCCAAACTAACGACGTCTCTCTCATTTCTGCCTATATCGATTGTGATCAAGCAAACACCATTACTCGCGTCGCTCGATCTCTTTCCCAACAGGCTGAATATCAATCTCCTCGCTCACTCGGTATTCCAGATAAGGGGATCGGATCGAGCGAGTACATGGATTACCTCTATACGCTCCTCGACGACGCTGATGTCCTCATTGCCATCATCGACGAGATCGACAAACTGGGTGACGATGAAATCTTATTCAAACTCTCTAGAGCCGAAGAGAGTGGTAAAACGGGTTGCTATATCGGCGTCGTTGCGATTAGCAACAAGATCGAGTATTACGAAAATCTCGACGAGCGTGTGAAGTCCAGTTTTCAAGACGACGAACTCGTTTTTCATCCATATGACGCCGGTCAAATTCGTGAAATTCTGAGTAAACGGCGAGATGCATTCCAACCGGATGTTCTCGAAGAGGGTGTTATCCCACGCGTAGCAGCGCTCGCCGCGCGTGAGCATGGTGACGCACGGAAAGCGATTGAGATCCTTTCGAGCGCAGGAAAGCTGGCGGCTCGAAACGGGGATTCCGGTGTGACGGAAGAGCATGTCGACGCAGCACAGGACTATGCGGAAATGTCTCGATTCCAAGAGCTAATTCGGGGATCAACTCCCCATTCGAAATATGTCCTGTTTGCACTCGCCTATCTCCAGAAATCCTCTCTGAAGCAAGCCTTTAGCACAGGCGAGATTTACCGTGTGTACGAAGACGTCTGTACGAGTGAAGGAACTGATCCCCTCAGTCACCAGCGGGTACTGGAATTATTGAAGGAATGGGCCTTTAGTGATGTCACTGAAAATCGGCATACTGGCGGTGGAAAGAGTGAAGGAAGCTACCGGGAACACTCTCTCTTGCGCGACTCGGATATGGTGCTCGATACTGTATTCGAACAGCCAAAGACCAAACAGAATATCGTCTCTGATCTTCAAAACAGTTGATCGGAATTTGAACGTTCGAGGATCTTGTTGATTATCCCTATCGACGACTCATATGGTCAGTGCTAGCTGCCGTTAGTATCCAATACTAACTTGGGAAATTTACGCTCTTCAAATGAGCATTGTCAAGAAATACGATATTGTCCGCTTGCAATGTGGACTGTGGAAGTGTATAGTGGCAACTTCGGCTTGCGTCTACTCTTCGTCGATACCCCGTGCGTCAAGGATTAACTGCGCCATCTCTTCGGGATTCTCCGCCGCTAATCGAACCATCGCATCGTGCACCTCACGGCTCGCGTGGTTTCGAACGCCTGCATCCCGCAATTGTCGTGTCATCTCTAGATCACGTGCATCCTCAAACTCCTGCCAGGAATCTTCTCGTGTGTAGATACTCCGTCGTAAATCCGGTGAAAACTCGAATGCAGGCGTCTTTCGTGGATCCTTTACCTCCTTCGATGTTTGCGATTCGTTAGATGTTTGAGGCTCGTTAGATTCGTGGGATTCGTTCGAATCGGACGAGCTGCTCGCAGTTGGTGTCTCCTCTGTTTCCTCGTTGATCGCATTTTCGAGATCGTCAAACGCCGTCATTCGTGCACCACCTCCCCATGCTCGACGATTTGAGCGAGTTCGTCGTAGGCTTCGAGCTGGTCGCAGGTCTCATCATAATCTCGGAGTGGAACACCTTCATCGTGCGCACGATCGATCGCCGCTCGGTGTCGAATCCCCGGCAGATTCCCGTTTTGTTTCCCTTGGTCGATCGCTTCCCAATCATCATCGGTTATTCGTGCATAGTTCGGTACGAGCTTCGATACACCATCCCGATTGTTGATCTCCTTGAGGAGTGAACGGTCGCGCGTGTCTTGGTCGATACGATCTTGTAAGTCTGTAGGTGTGATTGCGAGGATGTTCAACTCGAAGTACTGCCGTGCTTCTTGCACGAGTCGTTGAACGGTGCTCGAAAGTCCGCTTTCGTATCCGCTCTCTGCACGAAGGGGGATGATAATGTTCCCTGTTGCGTACATGGCGTTGTCGTTCAACTTCCCGCGATTTGCTGGACAGTCGACCACGATGTAGTCGTACTCGTCACCGAGCAGTGGTGTGATGAGGTTCTCCTTGAGTCGTGTCGTTCCCATTGTTGCCTCCTTTAGGCCACTCTGGACGTCTTCGAGTTGTACGTGGGCAGGGAAAATATCGAGTCCATGCGTAACTGTTTGAATATATCGAGTTGGTTCCTCACCGTCGATGAGAACGGCCTCGGCATGATTCTCTTCGGCACTGTACTGCTCTGTGAATCCGAGGTTTTGGCTCATGTGGCCGTTGTCGTCGAGGTCGACCACGAGAGCTGAGCCGTTTCGATGAGCTAACTCACGAGCGAGGTTAATCGCTGTCGTTGTTTTCCCGAACCCGCCTTTAAGTACGCCGACAGAAACGGCGCGCGGTTCTCCGCTGTTGTGTTCCTCTTCCATGATTGATCCTCCTGCACTCTGCGAACTTCACGAACTATGAGATTCGAACGAATCGCAGACATCCTCCGAATCTCGAAGTTCGTAAACCTCGCAAGCGCCTCTGATCCAATTATCTCACGACGATTGTATAAACGTTACGAGCGAACTGTGAGAATTGTGCGAATCATACGATTCGTACGAATCGTACGAACTGCAAGCATCGTGAAACTCGATCGAACCTCAAACAATGTACGAAGTCTACCGTACGTGACGCGTTTCGTCGGTCAAAGGGCTAAAAAACAGATCGGAAATAGCGTACTCTACGATTCTCACGAATCGTGAACATCCTGAGAATCTCGAAGTTCGCAAACCTCGAATGCGCCAATACTCCAATTAATTCTCCGACTTCTCTAACTGTCGTGTGCTAACCATACGAATTTAATGAATCGTAAACATCGCACGAACTTCTAACATCGCAAACGACGTTGTACCAAAACTCATCCTGGAAATGTAGCGGTAACGCAGAGGCATCGTCCAAATAGATACTAATTCGCAAGTAGCGATAGTTGTGTCACAACGATGACTGTCCACATGTCCAGTTCCTGCTGTAGCCACTCCGTGGATTCTGCGAGTGGTTGAGCGACGTGGAGATATTTGACGCCACCATTGGAAACGGCCGAGGATACCGAGCGACTGACTTCTGTTCGTAAAACGGTTGCAGTTGCTTCCCGATCTACTCTGATCACGGTCAAGAATTCAGCGATTGGCTGTACGGCCGAGCGAGTACAGCCATCTATATACTATATGGCGCTATATTGTTTCCACAGGTCGTGGCTCTCGCAATCTCGAAAGGGAGCGGGCTGCTTGCCCATGGTTCAGTGTGAACCAGTGTGGTTCCGGTGATACAGACAGAGCAAGTCTCTCACAAACGAGATTCGCTGTCGGTGGGGATCCGCATTACTAATTTTGTATCAAGTTCGTCCTGTGATGCCACCGATTCCGACAATACTGCTGCTATAATTGTCATTAGGATCGGTGGCGATGTCGAGTTGAATGTGTTCTTGTCTCCTTATCGGCTACTCCCATGTCCATTCATCGATTCCTTCAAGGCTTTCTGGGATATAGAATCGCTATCCTACTGAGGAATTACCGACTATTGGAATGTCAGGTTATGTATCTGAATACTAATGTCGAATATACCCCTGTTTACACAATCAACCAACGACTCCGTACTGTGATTCATTTGCGCTGATTACCTCCGTATCGCTGGCAGTCGTCAGGATGTGCATTTTTCAATTCTCTTCTGCACTGAAAAACCAGACGAGAAATCGGCTTATCGACTGATTATCTTTATTGTTTGTGATATCATTGAACGCTACCGAACGATATCCCATATCGATGGTCGATTTATTCAAAGTCAATCGTTCCTGAGATGGAGAACGGGGTATTTGGGATCTCATAAGCCAGTGAACATATCCTACGTGTCATGTAGTTCTGATTCAGATAAGAATTACATAGCTAACGATGTAATGCAGATTCGTTATCCGATCCGATCTTGCGGAGTTCACTTGAAGTCGTATTCGAGTATCATCGACAATATTACAGTACTCCTCTATCATTTTCTATAATGGAGAATCATAATGATTGGGGGATTTTGCCATGAATCCTCTTCTCATACGTTAAAACGCCCGATTTCAGCCATATTCATCCGCTACAATGATAGAACGGCGTCCCAATGCAGTCGTTTCGGAAGCGCATAACCGATATCGATCCGTTATCGACGAATCGCTGACTGGCACTCTATACCTCAAATCCGCAATCTTCTGGGTTGATCGATCACAAACTTTATCGTCTAATTTGGATCACTCAGATGTGATTCGTGACCAATGAAAGCGATCACTAGCGTCTTTACCGGAACTGGTCCGGACCCCGGGACGCAAAACAACCAAGGAATCGCGATGACGTACCGCCACGCCAGCGCGTACGAGCAAGCAGAAGTGGACCTTGTCGCCTGTGCGGGCATCGGACCGAAAGCCGACGACGCCGCTCGACGCCATCCGGACGCGTGGCGAAGAGCAAGGTTTCGACGTTGACACATCCCAAATTGCATTTTACGACCGCGATATGAACCTCGGGGTCGAGTCGGGACCGTACGAACTCCGCGTCGGTCGTTCGGCGAACGGCATCGTCGATTCGGCGGAGTTCGAGGTAACCGCGACGAAGGACGTGCCAGCGAACGGCCGGACGTACTTCTCGAAGACACGAACTACGCCCGTCGAGTAGAAAGATATGGTGATTCGGGTGACTTCTCGCGGACGGAGTGGGACTGCGACAAACCTTTCACCCGTTCAGACGGTGACCGTACCGTTGACGAGTTGGCCGATGTCGTCGATGTCGATAATGACATCATCGCCCTCGCTCAGAGTGAATGACTCGGGTGGAACGAGGGCAGTCCCCGTGAGCAGAACTACCGTCTCGGGGAGACTGTTGTGACGTTCGAGATACGAGACGAGTTCCTCGCATGTGGTCGCCATCTCGCTCGTGGATGTCGAGTCCTCATACATTATCTCGCCGTTGCGTTCGATGGTCAACGACATTTCGAGGTCGTGTGGGTTTCCGACCGTTTCCTCGGTCGCAACACATGGTCCGATGGAACAACAGCGGTCGTACACCTTCGCTTGCGGGAGGAACAGCGGATTTTCCCCCTCGATGTCGCGACTGGAAACGTCGTTGCCGATGGTATACCCGACGATGTTGCCGTGGTGAAGGACGACTCCGAGTTCCGGTTCAGGGACGTTCCACTCCGAATCGCCCCGTACGCCGATGTCCTCCGAGGGACCGACCGTTCGCGAGGGGGTTGCTTTCAGGAACAGCTCTGGGCGTTCGCTGTCGTACACGTCGATATACACCTCGGGTTTCCCGCTCTCCGCTTTGCGCGCCTCCTCGCTGATTTGATACGTGACGCCGGCCGCCCATACTTCGTCGGCGATGACGGGTTGGAGGACATCGTCACCGAGGGTGTGGGGGTCGATATGGTCGGCGTCGTTGAGGCGTTTTCGGGCGATAGCGTCGATGGTTTCGTTACTCGCGTTTGCCGTCCGAGCGAGGGCCGTAAACGACCCGAGATCGGGTGACGCTGAACGCAAGTCGTATGCGGTTCCGTCGGCATCCAATGCAACGAGCGAACTCATCGCTGAACGCTCTCCACCGGGGAGTCGGTAATAGCGCATACTGAACGATTGCCGGATAGTGTTAAAAGAGTATCGTCGTGAAAAATAAACCGGCTGATGGTTTCGCCCCTTTCGGTCGAGATGTGTGCCGGACGGTGTATCCGATATCGTCGGATCAAATACTCCCCAAAGTCGCCCGATCATTACAAGGTTAGGACTGTAACCAAATCGCTAGCGAGTGCCCGCCTTCCCTCCCTTTTATTCATCATCTATAAGAATGTACGGATCCGATATTGTCGGATTCCAACTGTCGATGGCTACTACGAGGGCGTATGAAACGTGGAGATTCCTTTCTTCATCGCGCGTCCGTATATCCTCGTCATGCATCCACGTATTTGGAAAATCCGGCGAATTCACTCCGACTACGTCGGAACGACGTATTCTCTTTCTCGATCCGCGGGTAGTCAGTACCCGGCCGATTGCTGTAACAGAGATTGCTGGTTGATCGAGTTCAGTTGGTGCTCTCGAGTGAAACGAATCGTCAGTCCCGCATGTGATGACAGGTATCATATCGGTCAATAACCGGTTAATTTATGCTCGGGCCAAGGAATATCATCGAAGTGTATGACAGACGCTCGCGTCACAGTTCACACTGCGGCGGTTATCGACCGTATCGCGCCCGAACTACACGGCCACTTCTCCGAACACCTCGGACGGTGTATCTACGACGGAATCTGGCACGGCGAAGCCGATGAGGAGGTCGGCTTCCGGGAGGATGTCGTCTCCCTGCTTTCCGATCTCGAAATACCCGTGCTTCGGTGGCCGGGCGGTTGTTTCGCCGACGACTACCACTGGGAGGACGGTATCGGCCCGCGAGAGGACCGTCCTCGTCGTCGAAATCTCTTCTGGGCGCAGGACACGGGCGAGCGCCCCGAGGAGTCCAACGCGTTCGGAACTGACGAGTTTCTCGAACTCTGTGAACACATCGATACGGAACCGTATCTCGCCGCGAACGTGGGCTCAGGAGATCCTCAGGAGGCGGTAGATTGGGTCGAATACTGTAACTACGACGGTGATACCGAACTCGCCGACCGGAGACGCGAGAACGGGCACGAAGAACCGTACGGCGTTCGGTACTGGGGACTCGGAAACGAGAACTGGGGCTGTGGCGGGCAGATGACGCCCGAACAGTACGCTCGGGAGTACCGTCGATACGCCACCTACGTCGGCAGCATGGACAAACTGATGCTCGATCACGACCTCGATCTCATCGCGTGTGGGTTCGAGAACCACGACTGGAACCGCAGATTCATGGAGGAGATCGGTAGCAGCAGTTGGGGTGTCGAGTTCCCCCTCGACCATCTCACGCTCCACCACTACTACGGACGCTCCTTTTCCGTCTCCGAGGCCGACGAGGACCAGTACGACCGGTTTCTCGTCGAAGCCCTCGAAATCGAGGACCACATCGAGCGCATTGCAGCGGCCATCAACGCGGTTGCGACCACCCGCGACATCGGCGTCATCATCGACGAATGGGGTTCGTGGCATCCCGAATCGGTCCCCGAAAGCGGACTCGAACAGCCTGGAACCGTCCTCGACGCGTTGTCTGCCGCCGCGGTTCTCGACGTGTTCAACGAGAACAGCGACGTCATGACGATGGCGAACATCGCCCAGACGGTCAACGTCCTCCAGTGTCTCGTCGAAACGGACGGCGACGATGCGTGGGCGCGACCGACGTACCGTGTCTTCGACCTCTATGCCAACCACAAAGGGAACGAAGCTGTCCGGACGTCCGTCGATGCGCCGTCGCGAGACCTCGATGAAACCAACCTCCCGCTGGTCAAAGCGTCCGCGTCGACGGACGACGACGGGGTCTTCATCACCGTCACGAACCTCGACTGCCGGGAGGCGCGCTCCGTCGAAATCGCCCTCGAAGGGATCCAAGACCCGAACCGGGTTGACGCCGAAGTCCTGTTCGCAGAACACGGCCCAAAGGTTGAGGTCACCGTGGACAACGCCGACGAGTTTGAAGCGACGGACCTCGACGTTTCGATCGAAGACGGCGTCCTGACGGCGGAACTGGCGGCGTCTACGGTCGCCGGGTTCTCCGTTCGATAATCCGCTCTCCGCGGGAACGCTCGACATCCCGCTCATCGCTCGTAGGCCGCCGTTTTCACAGCTTTCGAAGTATATTCCACAGAAAATCAACATCGTGCAAACAAATAATTGATTTGGTTGTTTAGGAAAGGTATATACATTATAGACGATGATGTTGCTATCTATGAGCGGGATACGTCTCGATGGCGTGAAGAAACAGTACGATGGCGGCATCGTCGCGGTGGACGGCTTCGACCTCGATATCCAAGACGGGGAGTTCATCACCATCGTCGGTCCGTCGGGGTCCGGAAAATCGACCGTCCTCCGAATGATCGCCGGATTGGAGAGCATCACGGACGGTTCGATCTCCATCGGTGGCCAGCAGATTAACGACGTGAAACCGCAAGACCGCGACATCGCGATGGTGTTCCAGAACTACGCGCTTTACCCCCACATGAGTGTCGAGAAGAACATGTCCTACGGGTTGAAACTCAACTCCGACAAGGCGGACGAAGCGATAGAAAATCGCGTGCGGGAAGCGGCGGAGATGATGGGAATAGAGGACCAGTTGGACAAGAAACCCAGCGAACTTTCCGGCGGGCAACAACAGCGCGTGGCGACCGGTCGCGCCATCGTCCGCGACCCGGCAGCATTCCTGATGGATGAACCGCTGTCGAACCTCGACGCGAAGCTTCGGTCGCACATGCGGACCGAACTGCAACGGATTCAGGAGGAACTCGAGACGACTACCGTTTACGTCACACACGACCAGGAAGAGGCGATGACGATGAGCGATCGGGTCGTCATCCTGAACCACGGTGAGGTACAACAGGTTGGAACGCCGCGAGAGGTGTTCACCGAACCGAAAAACACGTTCGTCGCCGAGTTCATCGGCAGTCCCTCCATGAACTTCTTCGACGTCCGCTTGGAGGATTCGACCCTCGTCGGCCGCGACGTCACCTATTCCGTCTCCCGTCCTCTCGCCGAACGAATTCTCGAACGAAGCACGAGCGACGACCTCATACTCGGCATCCGCCCCGAACACATGACGTTCGCCGAGACGACTCACGACAACGGAATCGACGCAGTTCTGGAAGTACGCGAACCCGTCGGCGATGACAACTACCTCTACCTACGAAGCGGGGACACCGAGTTCACGATGCGCGTTCTGGGGCAAGTGGAGTACGAGGAAGGTGATACGTTGCAGGTTTCCTTCGACGAATCGGATATACACGTCTTCGACAGAGCGACGGGTGAGAACGTTTTCGTCTATCAGGACGTCGTCAGCACCGCCCCCACTAGCGATACGAAACAGGACGCATAGGTTCGACGGTGATTGCAGGACGGTCCGTTTCTGACTCCTGTCCGAACTGGCGGGTGAATCTTGCCGCGTCTGACCCGAGGGTTGCTTTAGGGCCTCAATATAATATATAATCAAACAAAATTTTTAAAACAGTTCCCCTCGCTACTTGTTATCATGGCATCAACGAAGGGACCGAATAGTGCACTAACGAGACGGCAACTCCTCGGCGGTGTCGGCGCCACAAGCACCCTGGGGCTGGCCGGTTGTAGTTCCCGGAACATGATTCTGGGGAACTCAGCTAGCACCGCCGGGACGACGATACAATTCTGGACGCTCTTCAGCGGCGGCGACGGGGCGACGATGAAATCCATCGTGAACCGGTTCAACGACGAACGGCCCCTCGGAGACGTCCGAATAGATCGACAACGGATTCCATGGGATGATTACTACACGAAGTTGTACACTGCGCTCGTAGCCGACAAGGGACCGGATATCGCGATAATGCACCAGGCGTTGATGGGCAGATTTCAACGGATGCTCGTTCCGTACAACCGATACCTGAGTGACTCCGCCGCGGACAAGTACGTACCGACATTGTGGGAGCGAATGCGTTTCGACGGCGACCAGTTATCCCTCCCACTCGATGCGCATCCGGTCGGAATCTACTACAACCGATCGCTATTCGAGAAGGCTGGCCTCGATCCCGACTCACCGCCGAAGAACTTCCGAGAGTTCAAACGGGCGTGTGACACGATCACGAAGAAGACCGACGCACACGCGTTCGCACCGACCCCGTATCTCGACCCCATCGGTATGCTCCGAACGTTCGTCGCGTTCGACAAACAGCGCGGCGGTGAACTGTTCAACGACGACATGACCAAAGTGACCTTCGACGACGAGGCCGGAATGGGAACCGCCCAACTGCTCCACGATATAACCGGAAAGTACGGGTGGGACATCCCGAACACCTCGGAAAACAGAGCCGACATCGCGTTTCAGGATGATAAGCTAGCGATGACGATGAACGGGACGTGGTACGCGTCCGTATTGGAATCCATCGACGGATTCGACTGGAGCATGTTCAAACCGTTCGTCGCCCCGGGAAAGAAACGGGGCTTCACGGAATCGGGAAGCCACACGGTCATCCTCCCTCGAAACCCCCGTCGAGATGAGAAGAAGACGCGCGTCTCGGTCGAAGTCGCCGAGTGGATAACGCAGAAGAACCCGATATGGGGGACGCGGGCCGGGCACTTACCGGCCGCGACTGATGCATTGAACTCGGACGCGCTTCGAAACTCGCCACTATGGCCGAAGTCGCTATCGACGTTCTTCGAGATGGCCAGCGACGACCAGTTCGCCTACCTTCCCCGGACGCCGTTCAACGTCAACAACTCGTCGACGTGGAACTTCTTCCCGGACATTTACGCGCACAACTCATCGCCGAAGCAGGGCATGAACAGAGGCGTGAACTCCATCCAACGACTGATCAACGATGTCAATTAGAGATAAATTCGGAGATGAGGGGAGGAATCGGTTGCGTGAGAGTCTCGGACGGCGGGAGACGGTCGACGGTATCCTGTTTTCCCTCCCGTATCTCGCCTTCTTTTGTCTGTTCCTTCTGTACCCCCTGTTGGAAGGGTTGTACATGAGCCTCTTCGAGTGGGACCCGCTCTTTCCGTCACAGTCGCGGTTCGTCGGCCTCGGGAACTACGTTGCGATGTTTCAGGACCCGGCGTTCTGGAACGCGCTGTGGAACACGGTGTACTTCGTCGTCCTCACCGTTCCGACCATGGTCGTCCTAAGTCTGGCGCTGGCACTCGGTGTGAACAGGAAGGTGTTCGGACGGCGATACCTGCGGACGATCTACTTCAGTCCGTACATCCTCACCGTCTCCATCGTCGGAATCGTATGGTCGCTGTTCCTCGCGACCGGATTCGGCCCTGTCAACTACTACCTCGGATTCGTCATGGACAGCCCGCCCGATTGGCTCGGCTCCCCGACGTTGGCGATGCCGATACTCGCCCTCGTCACCGACTGGTGGCTCCTCGGGTTCAACTTCGTCATCCTGCTGGCCGCACGGCAGAACGTCCCGGAGCGACTGTACGAGGCGGCCAAACTCGACGGTGCGGGAACGTGGCGTGCCTTCCGGGACATCACGCTTCCCCAGATGCGAAACGCCATCGCGTTCGTCGTCATCATCCAGTTCATACAGCAGTTCCAAGTGTTCGGCCAACCCTACGTGATGACCAACGGTGGACCCAATAACGTGACGACGACGTTGGTCTTCTACCTCTACAACGCGGCCTTCAGCCAACAGCGGTTCGGATACGCTGCGGCGATAGGCTATCTCCTGTTCGCCATCCTCGTCGGCGTCTCGTACGTCAACTATCGATACATCGGAAGTGATTCAGCATGAGCAACTCGAACGTCGGTCTGACGAGCCGTATAGATTCCAGCATAACACTACGTACCGTCGCGGTTCACGCCGGATTGTACGGCGTCGCGTTCCTGTTCCTGCTGCCGTACATCTACATGATATCGCTATCGATCCAACCGGAACGATTTGCTATCAGTTCGACGCCCCATCTCATCCCGCCGGAGATCACGTTCGCCAACTACACCGAACTGCTCGATAGCTCGCTGATAATCCCGTGGGTCATCAACACCTTCATCGTCGCCACCGTCGCGACGGTACTCGTCCTCATCGTCGATTCGATGATCGCGTTCTCGCTCACGCGGTTGGACTGGCCCGGTCAATCGCTGCTGCTGAGCGTCATCGTCGCCAGTTTCCTCGTCCCGTTCTACGTGAATCTGGTTCCCTTGTTCACCATCGTGGCGGATTTGGGGCTCGTCAGCAGTTTGCTCGGCGTGATACTTCCCGCGGTGGCGAATCCGCTCGGGGTTTTCCTCCTCTATCAGTTCTTCCGTGATATCCCCGACGAGTACGACGAAGCCGCCCGGTTGGACGGGTTCTCGAACTTCCAGATTTACACCCGTATCATCCTCCCGATTTCGAAGCCGATACTGTCCGCACTGGCCATCTTCGTCTTCGTGTTCAACTGGAACCAGTTCGTGTGGCCGGTGGTCGTGCTTCAGAGCCAGAGTTCGTTTACCCTCCCGCTCGGTCTGGTCGTGCTCCGCGATACCTTCACGTTCCAACCGGGCCTCACCATGGCTTCAGGAGTCATCGCCGCGCTCCCGCTTTTCATCCTCTTCCTGTTGCTACAGGACCGAATCATCGAGGCGGTACAGTTCCAGGGGATGACCGGATGACTGCACCGCGAAAAAGCGCCGGTAGATATCGACGCTCGCTCCGGCGAACCGCCGGGTTTGTCTACCGACACAGCACGTGGCTCGTCGTGATCAGCGTTTGTTGGGTCCTCGCCTCACTCCCAGTCGTTACATCCGGGATCGCTACGCTCGGTGCATTCTCGGCGATCCGGTCACTACGAAACGACGACCGACCGCGGTGGGATACCGTCAGCGAATCGCTCCGCCGTCACGGATTCAACGTGACGGTGATGAGTTTCGTCCCGATGCTCCTCGCCGTGATGACGGTGCTGTATGCCGTGCAGTACGTCGAGACAGGAGGGATTCAGTACCTCCTCCTGTCGATTTCGGGTGTGTATCTGGCTACATTCCTCCTGCTCGTATCGTTGACGACCGTCGGCCGCCTCTCCGACGGCGACGGGTTCGTCGAGTCGGTCAGTGCAGGCTACGGGTGGGTCGTACGCAACCCGATGCTCTCGGTATCGAGCGCGTTGACGATGGCCGGTATCGTTCTCGTCGGCGTCGTTTCCGTCGTCGGACTCGTCATCATCGTCCCGGCCGTGGTGTTCAGTTTGCACCTCGAAGTCACCGACGACCGCACGCCGTCCGTTCGTGATGACAGCCGTCCAGTCGATGTAACGTTCGTCGCCGGGAACAACGATTAAATCGCGATACTGCGTGTATAGAAATCGATGACTGATTCAACACCACGCCCGGAGTATCCGCGCCCACAACTGCGACGCGATTCGTGGCACAATCTGAACGGTGAATGGGAATTCGAAATCGACCACGGAGCGAGCGGCCGTGCCCGAGACCTTCCGGACGCCGAATCGCTAGGGGAGACGATCACAGTCCCGTTCCCACCCGAAAGCGAACTCTCGGGCGTCGAACACACCGACTTCATGGACGCTGTGTGGTACCGACGGGAATTCGACGTCCCCCAGCGATTCCTCGACGGACGATTGCACCTGCGGTTCGGTGCAGTCGATTACGAGTCAGAGGTTTGGGTCAACGGAACGTCCGTCGGGACGCACCGTGGCGGCTACACTCCCTTTGCATTCGACGTCACCGATGCCGTCGAACCGGGGACGAACGTCGTGACGATCTGTGCCGAGGACGACGTTCGATCGACGCTCCAACCGGCAGGCAAACAGAGCCAAGAGTACGATTCACACGGGCCGAAGTACACGCGCGTAACGGGAATCTGGCAGACGGTGTGGCTAGAACCCGTTCCCGAGACGTACGTAGAGAACCTACGATTTCAACCCGATCCGGAGAACGATACGCTCCACGCGGAAGTCGAATTGAGCGGCGCGGCTCAAAGGGGAACCCTCACCGCCACTGCGACGTTCGATGACGACCCCGTCGGCGAGACGACGGTGGTGACGGATGGCACCTACGCTGCATTCACGCTCCCGATCGACGAGACACACCTCTGGACTCCCGAAAACCCGAACCTCTACGACCTGGCTGTCGAACTCGCGGTGGGTGGAGAACCCATCGATACTGTCGAGAGCTACTTCGGCCTCCGGTCGGTGACGCTCGGCGATAACTGCGTCTACCTCAACGGGAAACCGGTGTTCCAACGATTGGTACTCGACCAAGGATACTACCCCGACGGGGTTTACACCGCGCCCTCGGACGCCGCACTCCGGGAGGATATCGAGCGCTCACTGGAACTCGGATTCAACGGTGCTCGACTTCACGAGAAGGTGTTCGAACCACGCTACCTCTACCACGCCGACCGATTGGGATATCTGGTCTGGGACGAACACGCGAACTGGGGAATGGACCACGGTCGCACCGAGACGCTGGGACCGTTTCTCCAGGAATGGCTGGAGGTGATCCAACGCGATTACAACCACCCGGCGCTCGTCGGGTGGACGCCGTTCAACGAAACCCAATCGCACCAGGATGACGACCTCATTCGGACTGTGTACCGGACGACGAAGCGATTGGACCCCACGCGACCGGTCATCGACACGAGTGGTTGGTATCACGTCGAAACCGACCTCGTGGACGCTCACGACTACGAACAGGACCCAGATACCTTCCATGAAACCTACGGGAAAATCCAGGGGCCGGTCGAGCCAACCGGCCATAGTCACACCGAGTGGAGCGAGGAATTGAGTTACGTGAGCGAATACGGCGGTATCTGGTGGAACCCCGAGGCCGAGGACGGATGGGGATACGGCGACCGTCCCGAGGACGAGGCAGAGTTCTTCGCCCGCTATCGGGGGATGACCGAGACGCTACTCGAAAACGAGGCCATGTGGGCGTTCTGTTACACGCAGCTCTACGACGTGGAGCAGGAGACGAACGGGCTGTACACCTACGACCGGGAACCGAAGTTCGACCCCGAGCGACTTCGAGAAATCAACGAGCAGGTTGCCGCCTTCGAACGCGAGTCGTAGCTCCACACGGCTTTCATCCGTCGTTGGAACGTCGCACTCCCCGATTTGACGGAAGTGTATCCGAGACTCGATTGGACGTCCGTCATTCGAGCCGAACGGACCTCTAAGGGTGACGGTTTGCTGTGACTATATTCTCCCTACCGAGAACGGGCCATCTGGAGTAGCATGTACCAGTCGTCTACGGTTCGGTCTCTATCGACGGGATTCGCTTCGCGAAGGGTGATACGCAGCGTCGTTCCAAAACCGAGACCATCACGTCTGGATCGTTCGCTACGAGCGGAGTGGATTCTCATACCGTTCCCCCACGCTGAAGGCCGAGTTGATCCGGTTACAGGGATGCTTTTGGCGACGATTCGAACAGCATGTCCTCGAACATCCGGTGAAACGTGGCGGTATCGATCGATTCGATCACAGTCGTCCTGGCCTCCCCGTCCGTGACGTCGTCCTCGTCCACTAACGTGTATCCGCGAGTCAGGCCTTCTCGCTCGTCGACGTCGACGTGGTAGGTAGCGGCCGATTCGATGAGATCCGGTTCGATGAGCGTTGCCATCAGGCCCGCGTCCGGTTGCGTCGTCATGTCCCGCCCCTGTGACTCCTCGTTAAACTCGCGGACGGGAGTGGTTATCTCTGTAAAGAACGATGCAAGTTCGGTGTCGGGACCATCGTCTATTTCGGTCAGCAGGTCGGCATCGAATACGGTGTCTCGGACGGTGACACCCCAATCGAAGAGAACGACATCCAGATCGCGGATGACTCGCTTAGCGGCGTCAGGGTCGACCCAGAAGTTGAACTCCGCGGCGGGAGTGACGTTCCCGAGGCAGTTGACGTTTCCACCCATCACCCACACTTCGTCGAGTAATTCGTTCAGGTTCGGTTCTTTTTGCAGTGCGAGGGCGACGTTCGTCAGCGGCGCAATACAGGCGAGCGTGATTTCTCCCGGATTCTCCCGTGCCATCTCGACGATGTAGTCCGCACCGTGGCGGTCGCCGGAGGGGATTCCGGTATCCGGGAATAGGTCGCCGCCGAGTCCACCTTCCCCGTGAACGTAATCGGCGTATTCGTGCGTCTTCACAAGCGGCGATCGTGCACCTTCATACACGGTAACGTCTTCGGCGATGCCTACCATGTCCAGCGTGTACTTGGCATTTTCCACCATGTATTCGAATTCGACGTTTCCGGTACAGATGGTCACGCCTTCGATTTCGATGTCGTTGCTGGTTGCCGCGAGGAGAAGTGCTTGCGTGTCGTCGCCCGCCGTATCGGTATCGATAATCACCCGCCGCGTGTCTTCGTTCATGAAAACGAGTACGGGCAGCCATTTCAAGTAAGTTCTGACCCGGTTCGTCTCGGCCGACGACACGATATTCGCAACCGAATCGCGAGACCAGTGGGAAAATACCCCCGACAGGAATCGGCCTTGGTGCCTGTGATTCGTGATTTGTCACTTTGAAAGTCGTTAGTTCGTTGCAATCATGGGATGAGCGACGGCCCGATACTTCAGGACTCGATTATTGCTCGACAGTACCTCCTGCTCATCGGGAGATAGGGCACCAAACTCACAGTAGATCACCAATATATGATCATACTCATTTTCATACTCAGTATCTCGATAGTTGTTGGGGAAGTAATCGATATAAACGTCTTTTCCTGTCGCTCTCTTTCTCGCCCGACTTATAAAGATATTGGGGAATCAATCCCAAAGACATTATCACTGAAGAGAGCGAGATTTTCGGTATAGAGACCAGTGCGACGACCCAAATCTAGTGTTTTTGCGTTGTCTAACTCTAGTTGTTCCGATATCCACTCGATTGTCATGTCGATCTGTTTCCCGTTCTACTTGCCAGCGATTTCGGGATACAGATGATACTCAATCAGCTGATCAGATATACAACAATACATCAACATAACTGCTGTTCTTTTTCCAATGGTTCCGGTTTTTCACAAATCCTTTGACGTCGGCTATATCTATGGATATCGTTGTCTCCCATCTATCTGGGGTTTAAGTATCCTATCCTGACTTGGGTAGTATGAAAAACCTTTGAAGGAAGAGCTATCGGAGTCCCTGCTCGTGCTCGGCCACCGCGTCGAGAATCCGGCTGATGATGTCTACGGTGTCCACGTGCTAATCATCAATGACGAGCGCACCGACCGTACCATCTAGCACCTTGGATGCGACATGCGGATCGCTCGGACAAGAGCCGAATCAGTCCGGTATCCAAATTCTTTTCGTGAGGTCTAGCGATTGCGCTAACCATGCGAGTCACTATCATCGGAGCCACCGGACACATCGGCACCTACCTGGTGCCGCGACTGGTGCGGGCCGGCCACGAAGTCGTCGCAGTCAGCCGGGGAGAGCGCGATCCCTACCAAGACGATAGCGCGTGGACCGACGTCGAATCAGTCGAGCTCGACCGCGAAACTGCCGAGGAACGCGGCGAGTTCGGCGAGGCGATCGCGGCCACCGACCCGGATGCCGTTGTCGACCTGATCTGTTTTGAACCGGAGAGCGCCGAAGCGCTCGTCGCGTCGTTACGTGGGGAAGTCCAACACCTGCTGCACTGTGGGACGGTCTGGGTCCACGGTCCCAGCGACGTCGTTCCCACGATCGAGGACGCCCCGCGCACGCGCCGGCCGCTCGGTGAGTACGGACGAAAGAAAGCCGAGATCGAGGCATACCTGCTTGATGAGGCGCGCCGGAACGATTTCCCGGCGACCGTCCTCCACCCCGGACACATCGTGGGTCCCGGCTGGGAGCCCGTCAATCCGGCGGGCAACTTCGACGCTGATGTGTTCTCGCGACTCGCGCGAGGTGAAGAAGTCGCGCTCCCTAACTTCGGGCTCGAAACCGTCCATCACGTCCACGCCGATGACGTCGCACAGGGCTTCCAGCGTGCCCTAGAGAACTGGTCAGCGGCCGTTGGCGAAAGCTTCCACGTCGTCTCGCCGCGAGCGCTCACCCTCAGGGGCTACGCCGAGGCCGTCGCCGGGTGGTTCGGACGAAATGCCGACCTCACGTACCTGCCGTTCGACGAGTGGGCCGACCGATCTGAATACAGCGGAGAAGACGTCGAGATGACCGAGGAACACATCCGCTACAGCCCGAACGTGAGCATCGAGAAGGCACGCGAGAAACTCGGATACGAACCGCGATACACCTCGCTCGAAGCGACTCGTGAGGCGGTCGAGGCCTTGATCGAGGCCGGCGAAGTCGCTTCGAGCGAAGCAGTGGGAAGCACAGTCACAAGGGAGACTACCGAGTAAATAGCGACTTTTCGGAAGGGATTCGTCAACACACCAGCGTCCGAATCACGCAATAGAAGAACGCTATCTCGCTTGTACACTACGTAACGAGTAAAATGCTGACGAACACGAGCGTAAGAGATAATTTGTAGCACGGGCACTGATACGTACAATATGGCAGAACTTGATCCACAAGCAAAAGCCGTCCTCGAACGCGTCGATGAGAGCGTCCTTCCGTCTACACCGGGACTCTCTGTCGAAAGCGGGCGCACCTCCCTCGAAGAGTTCTTTACTACGGAGGAAATCGAACCGGTCGGAACAATCAGCGAGTTCAGTGTTCCCGGTCCTGCGTCTGATATTCCACTACGAGTCTACGTCCCCGATAGCGACGGTCCTCATCCTGCACTGCTGTATTATCACGGTGGGGGATGGGTGCGTGGGTCGCTCGACACACATGATGACGTCTGTCGAACACTTTGCAATAGTGCCGATTGCATCGTCGTTTCGGTCGATTACCGGCGCGCTCCCGAATCACCGTTCCCAGCTGCGGTCGAGGATGCCTACGCAGCCGCAAGATGGGTCATGCACCACGGCGCAGAAATCGGCGTCGATACCGATCATATCGCAGTCGGAGGTGATAGCGCCGGAGGGCAACTCACTGCATCCGTGACATTACTTGCACGAGACGAAAGCACTGGTTTTATAGGAAGTTCTGAAAATCCAGATACAGGACTCGAACTCGACCACCAAGTGCTCATTTATCCTGCTGTCGCGTCTCCACTCGTACACACGTTCGACAGTTACGAGGAAAACGGTCACGGTTACTTTCTCGAACACGAGAGTATGCAGTGGTACTACGACCAGTACCTGTCCCATTTCACCGACGCTCGCAACGAGTATGCAGCACCACTGCTTGCCGACGACTTTACCGAGTTGCCATCTGCAACGGTCCTTACATGTGGATTTGATCCACTCCACGACGAAGGCGTAGCATACGCTGATCGACTAGAAACCGCTGGAGTTTCCGTTATGCATCGTGAATACGAGCGTCAAATTCATGGCTTCATCAATTTAATCGACGACATTGACGCTGCATCAGACGCACTTGCAGCGATTGCATCGGACTTACGAGATTCATTTGCATCCAGATAGCCAATATGGGGTCGCTATCGGTACTGATAAAAACAACACGTTTGTAGGATGCCTACAGGTATCGAATTGGGTGTGTAGTTCAGTCTGGCAGAACGCACGGTGTGTGCTCAGTAGTGGGAAAACGTGAAACCATGGTAGTACCCAAGCGACGTACCGTAGAACCGGGCAGCCCGGGGTTCAAATCCTCGTACACCCACTCTGTCCCCATTAAACCGCCATCAAGACAGCAATTAAGTAATTACAGCAGGCCAATCACTAGCCAATAATTATTATGAATTGGGTATCGAACCCTCCACTCTGGAGGAACGAAAATGGTCACGTTTGAATCGCCGATCAAGCAGTACCAGACGTCGGCGACAGGTGAACTTCTCTATGAATGTGTTCTCTGTGGAGAAATAACTTCAGCGGCAGATTCATATCTCGTTTGTCCCGAGTGTGGAGGGAAAATCGAGCGGATTAAGCTTGTAGATTGTCGGTAGTATCCTGTTTTAGAGACGACAAACCATTCCACCGTTTAGTATTTCTACTCGTTCCGAGTACCGCCAGTGCGTCCATATCCCATCAGCGTAATTAAGGGTTAGAACGGGCAATAAGGCGTGGCTCGCGGTCTCAACTCACTATCTTCTGGCCGATAATCGATGACTCCCACTCGTGGCAGTCGAGGATGTTACGATCGAGATCGTGCCGAAGTGATTCACGATTTCGAGCCAGCAGTCAGCGGTCTCCCGACAAGGGTCTGTCAGGAATGGTGTGCCGGATATAGAGGGTGTATTCAACGGATGTTCTCCGATCAGCGAACGTGTATTGTTCGCGCTGAAATCAGGTGGTTTGGAGGTCGACCGCTTTTGATCGAAGGCAGCGAACGTTCATATGACTCCAATCAAACCGACATATCCTATCAAGCGTGGACGAATTCGACACGATACGGTCGCTCAGCTCGGCAGATCCTCCGGGGAAAACGACGGGTAGAGTATCGCGTGCGCGGACTCGCATGCCTCAACCCGAATCGGTTTGACCTCCTGATACGCGGGATCGTCGTACCACGCTTGAGCGTCTTCGAGCGATGGGAACTCTGTGACGACGCTCATGCCGTGGTCCCATTCTCCCTCGATGACCGCAGGGTCAGGATGACCGACGATCACCTCTCCGTCGTGGTCCTCGATCGTTTCGGCTGCGACCGGAAGATAGTCGTTCAGGTAGCTCTCCCAGTCGGTAATTTCCTCCAGGAAGAGCGCGTAACCCTTCCGTGAGCTGTCTGTGTCTGTGGACATTTCGACAATACTAATGCCGCGTATAGTAATAGATGCTACCAACCTACACACTCTCTATTCCTTACTGACTGCTATCGGTCGCGCGCAGATACTCGTCGAGCTTTTCCGCGATCGCCGTCGCGAACTCCTCGTCGTTGATGGCGGCATCGACTTCGACCAACTCCACGTCCTCCCCGAGGTGTTCCCGCAGGGCGTCGAACAACTTCGAATCCGCCTCCGGGTCGTGGAAACCTTCACTCTCGACGTCGATGAGCGAGATTCCACCGAGCGGGAGAAACAGCGCGGTTGGCCCCGTGGATGCGTTCAGTTTCTTCGCGATGATTTCGCCGAGCTCGGCGTTCTCCGCGGGTGTCGTTCGCATCAACGTCACCTGTGGATTGTGAATGTGGAACGTCCGCCCCTCGAACCTCTCCGGCACGGACTCCCGCGGACCGAAGTTGACCATATCGAGCGCACCCGGCGAGACGACTTGTGGAATTCCCATCTCCGCGGCCGCATCGAGCCGTGTTTCCCCAGCACTCAGCACACCACCGACGAGTTCGTCGGCCCATTCGGTTGTCGTAACGTCGAGCACACCGTCGACGACGCCCTGCCTGACGAGCTGTTCCATCGCGCGGCCACCGGTTCCGGTCGCGTGGAAGACTATCGTCTCGTATCCGTTTGATTCCAGATACTCGCGTGCCGCATGCACGCAGGGAGTCGTCACCCCGAACATCGTGATGGCGATCGTCGGCTTTTCCGTGATCGAGATATCGGGTTCGTTGGCTACCATACCGACCATCGCGAGCGCCGCGTTGGAGATGACGCGGCGGGAGAGCTGATTGAGTCCTTCGATGTCGGCGACCGAGTACAGCATCATCACGTCTTTCGCGCCGACATATGGTTCCGTGTCACCGGAGGCCATCGTCGAGACCATCAGTTTCGGAACCCCGACGGGCAGTGCGCGCATCGCTGTGGTCGCGATAGAAGTGTTGCCTGACCCGCCGAGTCCCACGATACCATCGAGAACGCCCTCGTCGTGAAGTCGAGACGCAACGACGGCGCTGCCGTCGCCCATCGTCTCCATGGCGCTCCCACGGTCGGCTTCCTCCCGAAGTCGTTCGAGGCTGGTACCACCCGCCTCGGCAACATCGTGTGCCGACGTATCCGGTTCGATGTCGGGGTCGTTCAGTACCCCAACGTCGATCAGGTGGACATCGATATCGTGTGCTTCGATGATTTCTCGGGCGAAATCCAGTTCTTCCCCTTTGGTGTCTAGCGTCCCGATGAGTACGACTGCCATGCTAGAACTGGATCTCTTTGAAGTCCCGAGCTTGGTTCTGAATCGCTTCTTCCGTCGGCAAGCGCTCGAGGCTCGAGGCACCGAAGAAGCCGACGACGCCGTCTGTATTGTTGAGCACGTACTCGGCGTCGTCCGGCCACGCTATCGGACCGCCGTGACAGATGACCATGACCTCATCGTTGACCGCTTTTGCAGCATCGTGATGGGCCTGCACACGCTCCGCCGCATCGTCCAAATCCAGTGCCGTCTCCGCACCGATGTCGCCGGAAGTAGTGAGCCCCATGTGCGACACGATGACGTCGGCACCTACCTCGGTCATCTCGCGAGCGTGCTCTTCGGTGAACACGTACGGGCATGTCAGCATCTCCTGTTCGGCCGCCTCTTGGATCATGTCTACCTCCTTGTCGTAGCCCATCCCCGTTTCCTCTATGTTCTGCCGGAATTGACTTCCTTCGTCGATAAGCCCAACCGTCGGGAAGTTTTGGACGCCAGAGAACCCACGGCGTTTCAGATCGTCGATGAAGACGTCCATTTGGCGGAATGGGTCGGTTCCGTTGACCCCTGCAAGGACTGGCGTGTCTTCGACGACCGGCAAGACTTCGTGTCCCATCTCGACGACGATTTCATTGGCGTCGCCGTACGGGAGCAATCCAGCGAGGGAGCCTCGACCGTTCATCCGGTACCGCCCCGAGTTGTAGATGATGAGCATATCGACGCCGCCTCGCTCCGCGAACTTCGCCGAGATACCGGTTCCCGCACCGGCTCCGATGATAGGTTCGCCGCTGGCTATCGTTTCTTCGAGTCGCGCGAGCGACTCCTCACGTGTATATTTCATGTACCGCATCCATCTACAGCGAGAACCATAATCAATATTCACAAGAAGTGTAATTAGATCGATACGAGACACTCACAGTCGCAGTCCCCCCGATTCGTCGCACCGATGGGTTCGTCGACCTGCTTTCCGACCGAGATCCGCGATACAACTATGATCGTATACGTCGAGGGATTCGTGGGACAATGGCAGACGAGAATTTCGTTAGCAGCGAAGACGTATCGACTCAGCTGTTTGATTGGGGAACGCTCAAATGGATGGCCACACCCGACGTTAACGGCTCCGAGCGATTCAGCGCCGGTGTCGTTCAACTCGCGCCCGGAAAAGGCCACGAGTTACATACACATCCGGATAGCGATGAGATACTGTACGTTATCAGCGGGGAAGGAGAACAGACTGTCGAGGACGAAACGCGCGAGGTCGGACCCGGTGAAATGATATTCGTCCCTGCTGGAACCGAGCACGGAACGATAAACACCGGTTGGCAACCGCTCCAATTACTGGCGGTGTACTCACCACCCGGTCCAGAAGACGTCTTGGCCGATCTCCCGGAATGCGAAATCGTGCCTGCTGGAGAGATACCAAATCGGGACAGCTAACAGCCTCGTATATCCCCTCCGTTTTCACCCCTCGAACAGGGCGCACCGGGAACGGTCGCTTGGACACCACTACTGGGGAGATCGATCAGCAACCGTCGGATAGAGGACAAATACTTGAACGTCCTCGAGCATACGAAACAAACGCGGGAGAACGGAGGGCGCTGATTACAGCATTGTAATCACGGGGGTTCGCAGAACCCCCACTTGGATCAAAAGTACAACGGTGTAATCGAGCTTCTATTTCAGCAGGAGCGTCGCCGACTACGTCGTCGCTGATCTCGTAGAGTCATCAAGGCGACTCTCCGGCGTCACTTGGATCATCGTTATCCTCGGGTCTGGCACTGTAGACACACCCAGTGAGGAATTCCTGCAGTCTCGCGGTGAATAATTCGGGGTTGTCGAGGTTCGATGCATGCCCACTTCCCGGGACGACGTGAACCGTGGGGTCGGTGCTCGTGAGTTGCCTGACCAGTTGTCCGGTGATTTCCTCGTTGGCCATCGGGAGATGCTCGCCATGGAGAATAAGCGTCGGCGCAGTGACCCGCGAGAGATCGATACTGTCCTTCGGAAACCGTGCAGTCGCATCAGCAATTTTGACGAACTCGGCATGGGGAATCGTCGGTGACTCGTCGACGATCCGTTGAATGGTCACCTCGTCACCTGAGACTCCGGGAAGGAGCCAGTTGCCGACCCGAAGTTGCCACCGATTGAGGGTTTTGTAGTTGATCAGCCGGTCGAGCCGTGCGAGGAATCGAATGTTCGCCAACGCGAGTCGCCCGGTCAGGGGCAACGGACCGGGAGGAAACGTATCAGCAAGGACGAGTCCCGCTACCCTCTCGGGATGAGCAGCAGCGAATGCCTGTGCGATGGCGCCACCCATCGAGAGGCCACAGACGACCGTCCGGTCAATATCAAGTTCGTCCAAGAGCACAGCAAGATCTGATGCGAAGAGGTCGATGGAATACGGATTTCTGTCTGCGCCACCGGTACGTCCGTGACCACGGACGTCGTAGGCGATGGTCGTGAACACATCATCAAGCGCACCCAGCTGGGGCTCCCACATGGTGGCGGTCATGATCATGCCGTGAATGAAGACGACCGGGGGTCCGTCACCACGCCTCTCGTAGTAGGTTTCGATGTCGTTGGTACGAACGGTTGGCACTTGATGGAATACATGGCGCTGATTAGATGAAAGTACCGCAGCGAGCCGGGGCGAGAAAGATATCCTCGATCGCAGTGGCAGCGTTGCCCACTCAATAGCAGACCTGCTTCCACTGCAACGATTGGCCCGCTATGACGATGAGATGCTTGCCTCTGTCACGAATCGCAAACCGTCCGTCCGGAATGAGGTCGTCGCCGTCGACGTAGTCGATTTTGTACACCATCGGCTCATCCCTGGCCGTTCAAATCGTCTTCAAAGTGATCAAGCCGTTCTTCCAAATCGTCGATCTGCAGTTGCTGTTCAAGCAATATTGAGAGCAGAATGGGCGTCTCAACGAACAGGGGCTTGTGAACCGTGCTAGGATCGGTATGCAACTGAGCATATTCGACGAGTCGATCGAATACTTCCTGATCGGTCGGTCGAAGTGCTCGGCGAAACGCATCCCATCCGGACTCACTGTGGCTGCTTTGCATCATTGCAGGTAATCACGACTACCGAGAGTCCCTTAGGCAAGCCCGAGTCATTTCCAAAGGTTCCGATACAGGAGATGCCGCTGTCAACACGCATCGGTAGCGCCACCTGCTGGCTGCCATACTGGGAGGAAAATAAGACCGATATTGACGGAGGTTCTGACCGGACGATACCACCGTGAGAACGGTTCAACGCATTCGACTCAGCCCAAGCGTGTTCGACGAGATAGCAGTCTACTTCATACCCGAAACACGGGCGGCATGGAGTTAGTTGTGGGGAAATCGGCTTGGTGAATCGATCGAAGATAACACTATGAGTGATCAGATTAGTTCCTCGGAGATCGATGGGTGCTGTCGAAGCGATTTGCACTGGAATCTCGTACCGAAACGTGCATCAATTTCACTCCAAAGCAACCCGACGATATAGAGTAGTCCTCCTCGATTTATCTGTTTCCGATTCATGCTTCCGAAAGCCAAGGACCCATCACAATCAGAGTCGAATGAACCAAGGGCGATTTAATCAACGAAAGGGAGGATGGCGGCAATTCGGGAGGCAGCTCACAGACAGCCCCTCATGAAGACTGTCTCTGGGTGATGACGCCAGACAGTGTGGCTCTGTTATTGGACTGTGTGAGTGCATGTGGGCCAACGGTCAAGGGCATAAAGGAGGTACCGTAAGCACAAAATTTGATTTTAGTATCCATTTAGAGCACTAAAATCACAAGATACCCTTGCGAGACGACAAGCTGGTTCGAAAACGAGAACACATCTACTGGCACAAATTCCTTACCACAATACGCCCTAATCGCGACCCAATCGATTGATCCAGATCACTCACTACCAGTGAGTTTGATCGAAACGATCGTCGAGACACTGAGGCCACCCGATGGCCAGACGTCGCTCAATTTGTACCAGCACGTCAATCCGGATGCCCTCGAAGAGCTTATCGAGGCAAGTGGCTCAAAGCAGAGTGCTGTCGAAGTGCGATTTGTGATCGAAAACCATCTCATCAGCGTTCGGAGCGACAACACCGTCCGTATCTACGAACCACTTGGATCACAACGCACCGAGATCGACAGTGCCATACTGAACTAACCCCCCAAACAAAGTCCAGATGATCTTCGTATCGACCAAGAGGCGCTATCGAGACTGACGTCGCTATTCAGAGCTGTAGTCGGTGAGTCGAATCTTTCCCTCCACTTCGTAAATATGGCCCTTATCGTGCAGCCGTTCGATGATATCCTCGGCAGATGGTCGTCCGAGATCCTCTTCATCGTCCAAAATCGAATAGGCGTGCTCGTAGGTGAGCTCGCGCTCTTCAGGGAGACGTCTCGCGAGCGCATCAAGCGCGTCTTGCGCAAGTGGGGAGAGCGGAGATTTCCCATTTGGAACCATTCGTACCCTCCAATTCATCTACCACACAGGTAAACCCTCGGACAGAGTTTGTTCGTGCCACTAGCTAGTATGGTGTAGAAGGGGAATAAGCAGCCGATGTGGGAGTATGGGTTGGGATGAGTACGACAACCCACATCGGCTGCTCAGAACGTTAACTGCAATCTATACTTGGTACCCGACGGATAAAGTCTTCAGCCAACCACAGCGGAAGTGAAACTGAATGTACCCGCTACAAACATGGTTCTACCATTCACATCACCACTACTGCGCCGAGAACAAGAGCGACAAGGCAAACACTCATCGGTTAGTATAACATACTACCGATAATGCCCAACACAATCAAACGCTCCGGCGATGGCCTCGCTCTCCAAGTCACAAAGCCCGCCCGAGCCGCTGGACTCGTCGAAGAGACTGACGAGCCCACCCGTCTTGCCAACATCCGCGTATTCGCATTTGACGGTCTCCTGCTCGTCGTCGACCTCGACCGCATCAATGACGAGAACACCGTCGAACTCGCAACGTCAGCGGCGCTCGACACCGTCTCGATCCACCGAGTTGCAAACGCTTCACTGCAAATTGCGGGCAATGGGTACCAGGTGCAACTCCCCGGTGCTGCAGATGCAGGATTTCACGTGGGTGATCGGGCGCCCTGCACACCAGCACCGAATCTGCTCGTGATTGCAGCCGAAGGATCTGAACGAGTGGCTGCCGATATCGTAACGATTCGGCGTGAGCAAGTCTGAACAGCCCATCCCACAAATACGAAGTTTCGACCGCCGCTCGAAAGGATAGCTACGCAGACCCGTCGCGAAAGCGCTCAATGGGTTCCGAGGAGGTTTCATCATAATCGTTATCCCCACCAACAAGGAGCGTTGCGTCGAGATGAGTTGCGGTCGCACGTGCGAACGAATCGCCCAGAGCAGGATTATATTCGAGAATATAGTCGGAAGCGTCCATCCACACCTGCTCGACATCGACGGGCTTGAAGCCAAGATCGTCGAGCCACTCTAGATATTCGTCAGCAGTCGCTCGGTCGTATTTTTGGGCGAGCGTATACCGAACTTCAGTGAGATTCACACGACTAGTGTATCCAGCAGTATTCTCGGCAGCAACGGCATTGAGATATTGTTCAACGGTTTTGCTTCCCGGTTCATCGTCTGCATGTGCGATCAACGGCTCGGCATCGAAAACAACGCAGTCAGGTATCATTACTCGTCCTCGGATGAAAACTGGGCTTCGCGCTCGTCTCGGTCTTGTTCGCGTTTCTCACGGAGAATCTCCGTTGCTGGTGTGTCGGTCCGTGCATCACTTCGCGTGGCGAAGCCACGCATTTCACTGGGTGAGCGGACGTGCTCGACGATGACAGTGCCATCGTCGGTTTCTCGGAACAGAACCTTCCCCGGGGCATCGATTCCGAGCTTGTCGCGGAACCGTTTTGGGATCGTGGCTTGTCCGTGTTTTGTCACGGCGACGACTTCTTTTCAGTCGCTTGGTTGTTCTGATTTACTCATTATTCATAGTCTAGTAGTTGTTCATAGGTATGCCTTTCTCCTAGAGTAGACAACTGTATGAGATCACGATAAGACAGGGAAAATCGACGAACTATCCAAAATACCTGTTACTGGTCTTCAATGCCGAGCAGGTCCGCCAACTCATCTAAATCTCGGGACTCTACATCACCTAGCTGGGCCATCCCTAGTTCAAGTAGTGGCACGAGGAAGTCGCGGCTCTTCTCCAGGTCGATCCCACGTTTTCGGCCGAACCGATACTCCAAGTCTAACCACGTGCCATGGAGCTGTTCATATTGGTCGGGGCGAAGATAGACCATTTGACTTTCCCGCTCTCTCGTCGTCAGTTTCCGACGCTTCTTCGCCTGTTCGTCTTCGTCATCTGTTTGCCCATTCGTTTCAGACGCCTGTTCGTCTATCTGACTATCCGCCTGTTCATTATCCTCATCGTCTGAGTTTCCCCATCGGCCGGACAACTCCTGGGCACGATCGTCAGTCATTCAGCAGCCCTCCCTTCGAGATCCGCAGCAATGTCATCGAACACGCCCTCCATATCACACTCTTCATCGTGTTCGAAAATCGTTCGACCGGCCATCTGGGCTCGTTGGAGGACCACTCGCTTCCGGAGTTCGTAGACGGGGACGAGTTCCCCGAACACCGTATCAAACCACTCGATCATCTCGTTACTAACCCCATCCTGGCGGACGTCATTAGCGACGACTCCAACGGGCTGAATACTAGCTTCCGGAAACAGCATTTCGAGCGAGTCGATTTGATCGCGTAGGAGTTCGACAGCTCGTTTACTCGTTCCCTTGGTTTCCGCCGGAATCAGCACACGCCCGGTAGCAAGAAGAGCATTGTCGGTAAGTGCGCCCAGTCCAGGTGGACAATCGATGACGATGAAGTCATAGTCAGTGGAAAGGTTGTCGAGGGCCATCCCAACCCGTCGTTCTCCACCTTGCGCATTCTGTAGATTTGTCTCGGTGTTCCTAGCCGTGAGAGCCACATTGCTGGGAATGACGTCGAACTCGGGGGCTTCTCGGACCAAGTCGTCAGTCCGAGAGATTTTGTCGAGGTCGAGAAGCACGTCATGGAGTGTGAGCCCATCAGCGTCGTATGCGTCGGGGATACCGACCGATTCGGTTGCATAGCCCTGTGGATCGAGGTCGACGAGGAGCACCTCGTTGCCTCGATTGGCAAGTGCACCCACTAAATTGACAGCAACAGTCGTTTTGCCGGTGCCACCCTTCTGGTTCGATACGCTGACACTATACGTCATGAATAGGCGTCTGTACGGAATTGATAAATAGGTGCGTCAGACGCCTATCCGAATAGTCGACTATTCGAATTTGTGAATAGGCGCATATTCAACCGAACAGACCGTCAGGGTTGGGGGTGTGCAAGAGTTAGTATGGTATACTAACAAGCGGATGCGATTCTTGGCTACGAGAAACGGATTTCGGGCTCGAATATCCCCCTCAGAATGCGCTGTCGCCGAAACCGCCGTCAACAGTGAGTACCTCACCAGTCACGTAGGAGGCGGCATCGCTAGCGAGGAACACTGCCGCGCCGACGATTTCCTCGCGGTCGGCTACCCGGCCGAGGGGAGTCCGCTCGTTAATTTCGGTGCGCTTGTCGGTTCCCTCGGCGTACGTCTCGGCGTTCTGCGGCGTGATGACGAAGCCTGGCGCGATAGCATTGACCCTGATTTCGGGGGCGAGTTCCTTTGCTGATGCCCTAGTGAAGGCCTCGACGCCGCCTTTGGCCGCGGAGTACGCCGGCAGGTTCGCCATCGCGAGACGGGCAGCCATTGAAGAAATATTGATTATCGACCCCCCCTCGTCCATCGCTGGCGCCATTGCCTGGGTTACCTTTCGAACGCCGTTCAGTGCCACATCGGTTACAAAGTCCCAGTCGTCATTACCAATGCTCAGCACCGTCTCGCGGGAGATGGCTCCCTGTGAGGCGACCACGACGTCAAGGCCGCCAAACTCCTCAGTCGCAGTCTCACACACTGCATCTAGCGAATCCTGATCAGTGACATCGCATGTAATCCGGGCAGTGTTGGCGCCGTAGTTTTCGATGGCGTCGGCAGTCTCAGTGACCTTCTCTTGGCCACGACTTGTCGCGATAACGTCCGCGCCCTCGCTCGCGAATCCGAGGGCAATCACCTGTCCGATGCCGCTCGTTCCGCCGACAACGACCGCGCGCTTCTCGTCCACGGATACAGGTGTGTGCTCGTAAGAACTCATAGCTGTATCGTGTCTAGAGTTCCTATTACTGTTTCGGAGAAGGGCAAACTTTTGTATCTATCTCACACCTTATTTACCCCTCCGTGAGAGTTCTCCCCTATGCAAGGACTAGCGAAAATCGACCGTACCCCCGGTGCGATGGACATTATCTCCCGTAAGCGACCGAAACCGAGTCCTCACGAGGCTCTCGTCGAAGTCGACTACGCCGGTCTCTGCGGTAGCGATGCTGGCATTTACGAGTTTGAGTCCGCCTTCGAGCGGATGAATCTTCCGACTGTCATCGGTCACGAGTATTCTGGCCATATCGTGGAGACCGGCGACGCGGTCACGAAGTTCGACGTGGGTGACCGAGTGGTCGAGCGACCGATTCGAGGTTGTGGTGACTGCTACCAGTGTGAGATCGGCGAATCGAACGTCTGCCAGAACTCCGTCATCACGGGCGTCGACCATGATGGCGCCTACGAGCCATTCATCGCTGTCCCCGAGAAAGCGCTTCACCAGGTCCCCGACGGCGTCGAACAACAACACGCCGCTATGGTCGAACCGACGAGCATCGGCGCCCGTGCCGTCATCCAGAACTCACGGGTCAGTGCCGGTGATCGGATCTTGATCGAAGGTCCAGGACCAATCGGCCTATTGACGGCCCAGATAGCACGCGCTCAGGGCGGTGACGTGGTCGTCTCCGGAGTTGGACAGGACGCTGACTACCGTCTCCCGCTTGCCGAAGAGCTTGGATTCGAGACGATCAACATCGCAACGGATGACCTCAATCTGTGTCGCGAGGAGTTTACCGATAATATCGGATACGACGTCGTTTTCGACACAACCGGTCACCCCTCCGGTCTTTCTTCCGCAGTTGAGGAAGTACGGAAGGGCGGCCAGATAGTCCTCATTGGGCAGACTGGTGAGACTACCATGGAATACTCGCCGCTCGTTCGCGCCGAGATCGACCTCCAGTGCTCTTACGCTTCGATGTATGGGGACTTTGAGAACGCGCTTCGGTTGATTGATAGCGGCGACGTTGATGCTGAGACATTCATCGACGACCGCTTTTCGCTATTGAACGCTGACGAAGCTTTCGAATCATTCGTTGGCGGACAGACTTGCAAACCGGTCTTTGACGTCTCCGAGTTACGTTCATAACGCACTTAGAGTCACCTTCCCATCGACACCGATTCAAATTGACGCCTGCGGATTTCATTTCTACACGATCTGACGCGCGTCGAGTCGACCCCGTACCCACGAAACAGAGAGACGTCGCTGGATGGCTGGCGGATAACTTGGTACCACCGGAGAGGTAGTCCACCCGGTTCTTGTGGGAGCGAAAAGACAGGATGATTGCGTGTAGATTCAATGGTCGATACGGACGAGCATAACCGACGACTACCACAGAGATCTGAGCCTCCTCACCTGGGACGAAGTGTACGATCGGTCGGTTACACGCGACGAGTACGTTTTCAGGTGGCTCGACGAAGTCTCAGTCGAAACCGGTGACGCGGTTGTCGAGGTCGGGAGTGATCCCGGTCGCACAGCGTTCCGCGTGGCCTGGCGAGTCGGACCGTCAGGTGTCGTGTACGCCATCGAGAGAAATCACGACGCCCTTCGCTACCTCCAGAAGACAATGAGTGAGACAGACCTCGGAAACGTGGAGCTGATTCACGCCGACGCAGAAGGGCTCCCTGTCCGATTCGCTAGCACATGACGGTAATTCTTGGCTATCGAGGGGGCTCCTGTGAGCAACCAAGCGTCTACTGACAGGGTAAAAATGAAGGGCGAGCGGCAAGAAGTACGGGTATGAATTCGTTTGAATGGCCTGAAAATCGTTCGCTGCCTCTAACAGTTGGTGCAACAGCGGTCGGTTTTATAGCTCTCTGGCAGATAACCCATGTCTCCTCTCTGGTTTTGTTAGGTATGGGACTCGCAATCGTACTGGTTGACACGTGGCGAGCTGCTTCAATGCGACAGAAGTGAGCAGTCGGCTCATTCTCACGGCCTCTGAGCGGGCTGGAGGGCTGGCAGGATATGAGTGACTCATGTGTGAACGAAGGGATGACTATCTTTGACGTTTATTACCCATTCTCTACAATTTGTTACCAAGGTCATCACGCAGTATCCACTTCTCCTCCCGATTCTCATCTAATATGCGTTATCGCGCGTCGTGTGACAGCACCGATGACGAACCCTCCGATTCCGAGCCCGACGAAAATCGCAATGATACGGATGTCCGTTGCCAGAGAAACCGGATAGCTAACCGGACCAAGACTGGCATCGATATGCATCGCAACGACTCCTCCAAGTGCGAACATACCTGTAATCAACCCACTTACGAGAAGCCCGTCGTTGAGAAATGCGCTAATCGTCGCGACACCAAGCACTACTACCACAGGCCCGACCATGAACAGAAAAGTATCCGGAAGCCCACCGAGCACTATCGCAGTGTATGCTAAAGCACTCCCCAGGCTAAAAGCGCCCCCTAGAACGGAAAACTGTCGAGAGCGGTGCTGGTTGCGGCCAACGAGGATGGAAGAGACGTTTGCACTCATTATATCATATCCAAACACTCAATGATAAATAATTTGCTCTCGTGTATCAAGATATATCCGTACACGTATGAAATAGTGACTGTATCGTTTGTTCGATGATCAAAACCAGCGTCTTCGAGAAAATCTAGAAGGATGGGTAGGTCACTAATCGGAACCCCAGTGTCTCAGCGCAGGCTTAGTGGGGGCGTTATCAGCAGCATCGGAGTGATAACTGGATTGATGCACATTGACCATCTTCTCGAAGATTTACACACGATGCCAGTCGTCTCCGGTGTCGTATTCCCGCTTTGTCTTTCAGTAGTGCTACTCTACGCTGGATACTGGTTAGCGACAAGCGACTCTCGGGGTGAACAGGCTGTTACCATCGCCGTTTGGAGTGTTGCCGGAGCCATTTGTCTCACACTCGTCGGTACTGCTATTCTTATCGCGGACATACTCGTTCACCACAACTCTTTGCCAGCAACAGGTGGTAACACGCCCTTCATAATCCTTCCCAGTAGTGTGATAGAAGGCGCAGTTACCGGCTTCATCTACGGTATATATGTAACCTGGAGCAATTAGTAGACGAATTGCAAGAGTTGCGTCAACAGCTTCCAATGCATAGAATACGCTGAAAGGAGGATCTTGCGGTAGTATTCACCCGAGGGTCAGCTCATGCGAAAGTGTAGAGGGTGAGCACCACCGCCATTCCCACGTCAAACAGGACCAGTTTGACAATCGTAGTAATTCCCCAGTCTTCCCCAGCGTTAACCGTGCCGAAGAATCCGCCTTGAGCATGAACTGGATCGTTCGACGACGGACCACTCATCGCGCTGAACCCGGTTAGGACAGTGGCTATCGCGAATACGGTAAATAGGATGATTTCGAAACTCGCTTCAAGAATCGTGCTCGCGAGGTAGGAGCACCCAGTTGCAATGCCCGGATAGAAGATTCCATATCGGGTTAAGAAGCCACCTAGTCGCCGTGTCCGTTCTCCCACTATACTATAATAACTAATACTCGGGCATATATTTACTCCGGAACCCTCATATGACTAGATCGCTGGAATCGTCGCGATTGATTTGGCGGAGGACAATCCCTCCATCGGCGACCGAGCAGGCCATAAAATCGAGATATTGGGAACAAAAATGTACCTTGAACATTAGTTGGAATTGGTGTTCTCAAGGCATTCATTCACGATGTGGGGGGCGCAAACTACGTGTTTTGCGAGTTTCTCTGGGTAAAGAAATCGTAGTACGCCCATCCTAAAACTAAAAGTAAAGCAGCTATCGTTACTACTGCCATTTCGAGATATGATTTGATCTCTGGCCAACCAAACCAATAGTTGGTAAAAATAGGGAGAGCTACAACAAGACCGATAAGGATACGGATACGCGACCGTGTACGGTACTCCATACACAGTATTATTGTCCGACACTATTTAATGGTCAACGAAGGTTAAAGAAACTCATAACGGCAAACATGGTTCTCACGCTGCTGAAGCAGACAAGAAGTGGCTAGAACTGCGGTACGATACAATAAATGCCAGTCGATGAGCCACAGCTCTGGGTCGAACTGTCAACTGGCGCCAGAAGTTTCGACTGCTGTCCCAAATCATGCAACCTGGGCACGCTATTGCCCGTATAGTCTCATCTTTACGACCTCGAAGGATGGATTTGATGCGTGACTTATTTGCAGTGTAACCGAGCGTGAACCGACTGATCGGTGGGTCTGCTTAGAGAGCGTCCGGGTCACCTGATTTACGCGAGCTCAGAACTCGAACCCCGATCCTGCCTCTCCCGTCTATTCCTATTTTTCAATCGGGTACTTGAGAATTACGACGCCTGTCCCGGTCATTTTCCTGTCGAGAAGTTCTAAATCGGTTCGCTTGCTTCCCTCCCTGAAGAGTCTCTTCCCACTCCCGAGGATTTTTGGATGGATCTTGAGCTGGTACTGGTCGACGAGATCGTGCTGCATGAGCGTCTGGACGAGTTCGCCGCTGCCCATGACCCGGAGGTCACCGCTGATCTGTCGTTTCAACTCGGGGACGGCCTCTGCCGCATCCCCTTTGAGCAATGTAGAATTCTGCCATTTCACTTCGTCCAAGGTCCTCGATGCGACGAACTTGTCGATGCTGTTCATCAAGTCGGCGGTCTCTCCTTCTCCCGCCGTCGGCCAGTATGCGGCGAAGAACTTTTTCGCACGATTTTCCCGAGTTCAGCGATGAATCGATCGCGCTCCCGATCGCCGAGAATATGGAACATCGCTGAATCGACGACCGTACGAAACGAAAATTCTGCATTCTTCAGTCCTTGGAGATCCAGTGCATCCCAGACGAGAAACTGTGCAGAAACTCGGCGCCAACGAGCTTTTTTTATTAGCTTGCGAGATCGCCACCGACGAGAGGTCGATGCCGAGTACGTCGTACCCCTGACGGGCGAGAAACAGCGATAATTCACCAGTTCCACAGCCCACTTCTAATATCGGCCCTTCGAAGCGTCCAGTTTCGGCGAGACGAACGAATGCACGCTGCGGTCGACCGATATCCCAATTCGGGACACCTGTATATGCCGCGTCGTAGACATGGGTGAGCGGTCGTTCAGGTGCTGAGACTGAAGCGCTCACGGTACCGCTCCAGAATGGCGCAAATCCATGTAATGGATCTACTCGGTGGGACTGTAATCGTTTCGAATATCTCGTTCGGCAGGTCCTTCCGTCCCGTTCGTACGCCCGGTCAGCACGAGAACCACCAAGCCTCTCACAATCACGGTCGTCTAATTAGGCATCGTCTTCATCCTCGGGCGGGAACGCGTTGAGCATCCCGTCGTCGGTTGTATTGCAAATTGTTCGGCCTGTGCGCGTTGCTGTGCCGTCTCGAATCGTTCTGTATCGAGGAGAAGGTATTCCTTAGTCGTCGAACTCGGCGGCAGTGATCGTCTCGAGGGATTCGACACTGGCATACCGATATTCAACGTCGTTTGTGAACCCATGGCTTGGAAGCGGTGATTCTGCAGCCTGTCCCGCTGGTTTGTCCGTGGTCACCAGAACAACGGAGCTTGTTCTACCGGTATCGAAACGCTGGGCTGCGAGTCCGATACGCGCAGTATCCGTCTTTTCGATTGTATCCTCAGGTCGGTCCGTGTCGTTCGCGATAAACCGTCGAGGACAACGCTTCGACATGCCACAGTCGATGGAATCATAAAAAGGAATGGAAACTGTCGATTTTTCAAGCGACCAAGAATACCATGATTTTGCGGATCTCTACTCCGGTTGGGAGAGAACAGTTCTATGGAGATGCCTAAATGGATATCACCACAGCACAGATATCGCCATAAAAATTATTAGCTAGATGGATATCTAGCTGAAATCACTGCAGACGGGGATACCCATCGTATCGTAGTCGCTCATTGCCGCAAGCGTATCTGGAACTTCATCGATCGAGATTGTTTCCGACACGAGTTCGGTCGGGTCGAGCTTACCCGTCTTGATCATATCCAGCATCTCGGAGTACCGAGATGGTTGGAGACCAAGCGAGCCACGGAAATCGATCTCTTTGGCTACGAATTCGTCGGTCGGCAGCGGCACTTGGCCCGCTTCCTCAGAGGTTGTCAGTCCAACCTGAACGTGTCGGCCGCCTTTTTTGAGCGAATTCACAGCATTTAGACACGTCGTCTCGATTCCCAGTGCATCGACTGAGCAATCAGCACCACCGTTCGTGATATCTTGAACCTCCTTTGCAGCATCGTCAACTTCGCTCGCATTCACGGTTTCAACTGCGCCAAGGCTTTCTGCTTTGTCGAGTTTTTCATCGAAGAGGTCGACTCCGATAACGTTCGCACCGAGCGCGTTCGCGATGTGAACGGCAGAAAGTCCGATGCCACCGAGACCGTGAATAACGACGTCCTCGCCATTGCCGACATCACCGCGATGCGCCATCGCATGATACGACGTCATGAATCGGCACCCGATTCCTGCAGCTGTATCAGGATGAATGCTGTCCGGTAGCGGAACGGCGTTGATATCTGCGTGTGGTACGTGAACCTCTTCGGCGAACGCACCCGGAGCTTCGTTCATGAAGCCGAGGCCGACGTGATTCTCACAGATGTTCTCGTGCCCATTTCGACAAAGGTCACATTTTCCACAGGCGAAATTGAAAGGAATTGCGATGTGGTCCCCTTCCGAGACGCTCTCAACATCTTCGCCCACGGCTACGACTGTGCCACAAGGCTCGTGGCCGAGGATGTGTGGCGGGTCTGGTCGGTAGCCGAACCAATCCCAATCTCCTTGCCAACAATGCCAGTCACTTCGGCACACACCACAGCCGTTGACTTCTGCGACGATACCATGTGACTCTGGCTCCGGTCGTTCGACGTCCTGTACTTGCAGCGGTTCTTGGAATTCCTCGAGTACTACAGCTCGCATTGCACGTCATTGTCTATCACTATATTATAAATATTTACCGGGTCCGGGCGGAATTAGTGTAAATTGTAATTGCAAAATCGGATATCAGATTTATATGTAACTGCCGAACAGAAATTGTTATTAATGATGGCTACAGAATCACTGTCGTAATGTCGACCGACTCTCAACGATCAACCGACACGAAAACAGCGATTAAACAGCGTCATAACGAGGCAGCAGAAAAACAAATCCCAACTCAACCAGGCCAACTCTACATCGGAGGCGAATGGCTCGATAGTGAAGCCGGTCAAACGCTCCAAACTCACGACCCAACAACGGGCGAAGTGCTCGCAAAAGTGCAAGCTGGCAACGCGGCTGACATCGACAATGCAGTCAATGCCGCTTGGGAAGCCTACGATACATGCTGGTCTGCATACTCGCCAGCAGATCGTCAGCAAGTCCTCAGTAAAATTGCAGATAGAATCGAAGCCCGGAAAGAAGACTTCGCGACGATCGAATCACTTGACAACGGAAAACCGATTTCGGAGGCTCGAATCGATCTCGATCTCGTTATCGATCACTTCCGATATTTCGGAGGTGCCGCACGGATAAACAGCGGAAAAACGATTCCCAGTGACGGTGATCATCAGATCCAGACGCTTCGGGAACCGTACGGAGTGGTTGGGCAGATCATTCCCTGGAACTTCCCGCTACTGATGGCCGCATGGAAGTTGGCACCCGCCCTCGCGGCTGGGAACGCTGTTGTCCTAAAGCCCGCTGAGCAGACTCCACTCTCGATCTTAGAACTCATGCGTGAAATTGACGACGTTCTTCCCGATGGTGTCGTTAACGTGGTTACTGGCTTCGGTTCCGAAGCAGGTGAACCGCTGTCGCGTCACGACGGCATTTACAAACTCGCATTCACCGGATCGACAGAGGTCGGTCGAGGTGTGATGAAGAACGCTGCAGAGAATATCACGGACGTCACCCTAGAACTGGGTGGCAAGAGTCCGGTAGTCGTGTTTCCGGATGCAGACATCGAAAAGGCAGCCCAAGTCGCCCGAATCGGGATGTTCCACAATACCGGTGAGTGTTGTTGTGCGGGAACACGGCTTCTCGTTCATGAGGATGTCAGAAGTGAATTCCTTGATGCGTTCGTCCAGGAGGTAGAGAAATTGACCATGGGAGATCCCCTTCTTGAGGAAACCACTCTTGGCCCCAAGGTCACCCGGGATCAGGTCAATCGGACACTAGATTACATCAAAGAGGCACGCAAGACTGGAGCAGATATCGCAACGGGCGGGAATGCTCCCGATGATGAGGCGCTCAGTGATGGGTGTTTCGTTTCGCCAACCGTACTCACGAACATCGATCACGAGAGCCGTCCCGTTCAAGAGGAAATTTTTGGCCCCGTCGAAACAGTCTTCGAGTGGTCATCGTATGACGAGATGATTGAACTGGCGAATGACGTTGACTATGGACTTGCGGCAGGTGTGATCACCAATGATTTGAACCAGGCCTATAGGGCTGCAGAAGACATCGAAGCTGGAAATATCTGGGTGAATACCTATAACGAATTCCCTGCTGGACAACCGTTTGGCGGGTACAAACAATCTGGTATCGGTCGCGAGACTGCATTTGAAGCCATAGAACACTACACACAGACAAAGACGCTCAATATCGCTCTCGAATAGAGATCGTTGGCTCCTGGCCTCCCAATGGCGATCCTTGCCATCAGGTAGCCACTGACCATTTTTAGTGCGGGTAATATCCACACGTTGTTTCTAGAATACAACCCGGTATAACGTAGAGACCCCGTCAGAGAAGGCCAAACGAACGTAAAAAGTGAAAAGACCTTTAATCTGGAACCCCCATAGACACAATAAGACCATGCCTTCTGCCATCGATGAGATCGACGATATTTCTGCTCGGGATATCGCTATTCTGAAGGCCCGTATCGAGCATCCAACTGCTTCGGTGCGAGTGCTAAAGGAACGATTAGAGGATGAGTATGGGATCTCTCTGTCGCACAATCGTGTGAACGATATTCTTCGTGAGTTGAGCGACAAGGACGTGTTTCGACAAGTTTCCCTATTAAATGAGAGCTTTTTTGAGTACCACCTTTTCCAAATCGCATTTCATTATCCTAACTTTGAGGATCGGTGGGAAGAATGCTATGACGATTTGATGAATGACCCCCACGTCTTGATGTTCTTCAATGCAGACGATTATCATCACTGGCAGTTTATCGCCCGCTTCCGAAAGCACGAGAAAAGCGAAACTTGGAAACACGAATTTTTCAAGAAACATGGCGATTTGATCGCGCAGTTTGATTCGAGTTCCCTGCCAGAGATACACAAATTCCGCAACGATACGGAGGTACTCGAGCAAATTCTCCACGAAACAGAAGAAGGGGAAAAGTTCGTAAAAAACAACGACGGGGAAACAGAGGACCGTGAAGAAGATCTCGACGATGAGACAGAGCGGGTAGTCGCCACAGATGGTGGGGCAAATGACTGAATTTGGCTCGAATTCATACATATAGGGTTGTGCTTTGTTTTCCGTGTCGGCCTCTATCGAGATCGGTATGGGCGGATCAGAGAAGGGCGGGCGCGATGCACGAGATAGTAGTTACCAATCTTAACGTCTCCCACAACCGCACCAAATAGTTATGTAGAACCACTAAAGATATATTGACTAGCACTTCGAGCAATGCCAACACATTCTAATACATCTTCGAATCGAAAGCAGATCATCAAACAACGACACAGAGAAGTCGCGAATGACCTCCTCCCGTACTATACTGCTCAACTCTACATAGGAGGCAATTGGGTCGACAGTGCCTCCGGACAGACACTCCAAACACGCGACCCAACAACGGGAGAAGTCCTCGCTGAAGTGCAAGCCGGGAACGAAGCTGACATCGATCGTGCGGTTGATGCTGCCTGGGAAGCATATGATGATTGTTGGGCCGCATATTCGACAGCAGACCGGCAACGAATATTAACCGAAATCGCAGATCGTATCGAGACTCGAAGAGAGGAGTTTGCAAAACTTGAATCGCTTGATAACGGAAAACCGATTACTGAATCCCGTGACGATATTGAGCTAGTAATCGATCACTTTCGATACTTCGCTGGTGCTGCCCGTTTCTTGGAAGGAAAAACAATTCCTACAGATAGTAATAACCATATCCAGACAATTAAAGAGCCCTATGGAGTGGTTGGACAAATCACTCCCTGGAATTTCCCGTTGCTGATGGCTTCATGGAAATTGGCACCGGCTCTTGCCGCCGGGAATACAACTGTGTTGAAGCCAGCTGAGCAGACTCCTCTATCGATAATTGAATTCATCCGCGAAACTGAAGATGTTTTACCGCCCGGTGTTGTCAACCTTATTACCGGATATGGTGCCGAAGCAGGTGCACCCCTTGTAAGCCATGACGATGTGCGAAAAATCGCTTTTACAGGATCAACTGAAGTCGGCCATGGTGTGATGAAGAACACTGCGAACTCGATCACTGATCTTACGTTAGAGCTCGGTGGAAAAAGTCCTGTAATCGTCTTTCCGGATGCTGATATAGAAAAAGCAGTAACAGTCACAACTAAAGCGTTATTTTTCAACGCAGGAGAGTGCTGCTGTGCTGGGACTCGGTTGCTAATCCATGAGGATATTTACGACCAGTTCCTCCCGGCATATATGGGTGAAGTTGGAAGTCTGACAGTTGGGGATCCACTCCTAGACGAAACAGAACTAGGTCCGAAAGTATCACAGGCCGAGTTGGAGAGAACGATGCGATATATTGGATGGGCACAGGAGGCGGATGCGGAAATTCTAACTGGTGGAGGGCCCCCTGATGATGAAGCGCTTACTGATGGAAATTTTGTCGCACCAACCGTGATTTCAGACCTCGACCACGAAAGCAGGGTTGCACAAGAGGAAATCTTCGGTCCCGTCGAAGCAGTGTTTCGGTGGTCCTCTTATGATACGATGATCGAATTGGCGAATGACACGCAGTTCGGTTTGGCAGCAGGAATCATCACGGACGATTTGGATTCTGCCTATAAGACAGCACGCGATATCGAAGCGGGTAATATCTGGATCAACACCTACAATGAATTTCAAGCCGGTCAGCCATTTGGTGGTTACAAACAATCTGGAACCGGTCGTGAGACTGCGTTTGAAACCTTAGAAGAGTATACCCAAACCAAGAGCATTAATGTCGGGTTTGAGTGAAAATTTCCGGTAATCAGTTTCCTCTTCTCAACTGCTAGCTGCTGCAGGATTTACCTCTCGATGTACCCTCTATAGTAATCAACCTCTGCAACGGCGAACTCATGCAAAGTTTACATGAGTTGGGCCATTTGGCAGTGTAATATTTGCACTAATCGAATATTTAGTATTATTTGTAATCCATTACTCCGTATGAGCCATGATATTGTCGTACTTGGTGCAGGGTACGCGGGGACAAGTGCAGTGCAAAGCTTAGAACAGCGTTTTCAGCATAGAGATTGTAATATAACATGGGTTGACCTCCATGATTATCACTTAGTGCTGCATGAGGTACACAGAGTAATTCGAAATCCAGATGCAAAACACGAAATTACAATTCCGATCAATGAGATTAAGGAATCATCAACGAACTTCATCCGGGGTCGGGTCGAAACTATCGAGACTGATCAACAAGTTATCAGTCTTGATGATGGCACTGAAATATCATATGATTACGTTCTCATTGCTCTTGGGAGCCAGACCGCCTATTATGGAATCTCCGGATTGTCGGATAATGCACATACATTGAAGTCACTTGATGATGCACTAGCCATCCACGATCAGTTGAGAGATCAAGCGAATACCGCTTCAGAAGAGAATCCAGTACACGTCGTTGTTGGTGGTGCAGGTCTCTCCGGTATCCAAACTGCAGGTGAAATTGCCGCGTTAGCTGATGAAGAAGGGCTCCCAATTTCGGTCACTCTCGTTGAAGCAATGGAGTCAATTATGCCAGGCCATTCATCTGACCTCCAGCGATCCGTTCGGAGGGAATTAGAACAGGCGAACATTGATATCCTTACTGATGACCCAATTACCGAAGCAAAAGCAACTGAGATCGAGTTTGCGAGTGGAAATTCCGCTAACTTTGATCTCTTTATTTGGACGGGAGGGATTACAGGGCGGGATACCATGGAATCCGTCTCGGTCGCGAAAGAACACAATCGAGTGCAGGCAGACACGACCTTCAAGACGAGTGACAACTCCGTGTTCGTAATTGGCGACGCAGGGCTCATCAACGATGGAGATGGCGTTATTCCGCCAACTGCACAAGCTGCTTGGCAAGCTGCTAATACCGTCGCCAAAAATATTGAGCGGTCAATTGACGAGAAACCACTTGAAGCGTGGAATTATTCGGATAAAGGAACTGTAATTTCGATCGGTGAATCCGCTGTTGCACATAGTGTACCAGTTTCCCCTATCGAGACGTTTGGCTCCTATCCGGCACAAATCTTGAAAAAGATGGTTGCTGCACGCTGGATCGCTAGTGTGACGACTTGGAGTCGCGCCCTCAGGTCCTGGAAGACACTCTAAGCACTCACCATTTCCGGGGAGATGTGATCGACGAAGCCATAACAGGGTTCGGTAGGTGACCTATCGACGCCATTACTGAATTTTTTATTGCTATTCAAAAGGAAATGTTCACGGTATAGGGATCTTTATTATTGGGGGAGGTATTCAAATAGACATGGTTGATAATGATAATCTCTGGGATAAAGTGGAATTGGATACGCGACTTGAAGAAACAGAATCGTTCACACCACCGGGATCGTTCATCGAACAGGCCAATATTTCTGATTCGAGCGTTTTGACGGCCATCAGATTTCATTTGTCGATCACACGAGTGCAGTGCTTCTCGAGAGCACGAGATAGAGCATCTGTTTGTCTTCGATAGTGACTTTCAACAATGGGGGGTAGAGTCTATATTACAGAAATAGCTTTCCGTATTCAAAACAGTAGAAGAGTATGTCTTCGCCAGATTCCACGTCCGAGGAAACGACAATATTTCCAAACCAACGGTGGAACGTGGTGCTCGCAGCCACATTTACTCTTCTGGGAGTCTATTACATACTCTCTCCAGAGATGGGTGCTGAATCATCTCCGGTTGGTGTTCCATTCCTGTTACTGGGTGTATTCGGATTTATCGTCTCCGTTGTGAGATACGTTCGTCACTAGCTGGTATTGAAACTGGACATGAACCATCGTGTAGCCAAGTACTGCATGCTGGAAACCTTCATTAGTTCTGAACTCACCTCTTAGACCATGGGAAAGTTAGTAGCAATAACGACGGATAACAAGGAAATAGAATGTCACGATATAAGAGAAGGAGACAATGGTTTACAACTTCGTAACGAGGAGAAAGATCTCGTTGGATATATTCCCTATAACCGTCTCTGTTACGTAGAAACGACGTAAGCGAATCTCTGAAATCACTAATTCAGATTACTGGCGACGATATACTTCGAGTAATCTGTGAGTCCGAGTTTCCAGCGGTGACCGTTCGGTGGGTTGTAGATTTTTGTACCGATAGCCACATGATATGGTTTCGAAGAAAGAAGAATACATGTCGTGTCCTGATACGAAATTCACAAAGCGTTGTTCAATCTAATCGCCGCACTACTTGGAGATTGTGCGACGACGGCGCAAGTCTGGGATGGGCCGAACGATACCAAAGAGGGTTCGGTTGAAGCTGACACCGATGGCTAATCCAAGAGAGAACCATGGGAAAATCTCAACCGGGAGTGTACTGTTGGATCGAACGTTATCCGAATGACTGTAAACTGGACTCGGAATATTGCTCCAGTTCCTGCTCAGTATCCAATTCGCGCCACCCAAACGGTGACAACACACTCGCTGCCCCACGAACTAACAACTCTCGATAAAACCCAATATCATACGCACCCAGATTCTCACTCGCCAACATCACTCGCTCTCGCGACTACTTCGAATCATCCATCACCACATACAAAACGCTCTGTCCAGGGGCATGCACCAACCCCAACTCAGCCGCTCGCTCTAATGCTGCTACACTCCGCGTGGACTGCGTGTAGTCCTCCTTCTTTTTCGAAACCCAATTCGTGATCACCAACTCATTCGGATCAACTGCCCCTCGCTCAAGTCGATCAACCTACGACCGCAGTTCCTCACAAACTGCCTCTGGATCACGATACGCATCCACCGTTCGAATCAACGCTTTCTGTGTATCATCGATATCAAACCATTTTGTCGATCCCTTCTGATTATCGGCTCGGTATCGAAACGACAAGAGCCGTCTATAAAATACAGCGAGAGTACCACGGGTCACCTGACCCGTGGGTGAATCGCGTCCAATGACCAACCAACCGCACAATCGCAACAACTATGTTACCACGGATGATACCATGAATTGCAACACAATGGACGAACGTCACCTCAGAGTCGCCCTTTCAGACGACGACATCCAACGCGCCAAAGAGTACGCCGACGCTCGTGGGCTTCGAATGCCACGCGCCTACGCCGACCTCATTCGCGCCGGTCTCAACGCCGAGGACGATTAACACATGGACATCACGCTTTGCTGTCGTGCCTATCCCAACGAGGAAGTGGCCAGCGAAGCGTGGCGACATATCAACATTCACCGCCAAATCAGAAACCACGCCGTCAGAGACTACTATTCTCACGCACCTACCAACAAACCGAGTGCGTACGATCAAGTCAACAAGCTTCCGGCGTGGAAGAAACGGTGGTCGGAATGGAAAGAGGTGTCAGCACATGCCGCCCAACAAACGGTCTCGCAAATCCACAAAGACCTGAAAACCTTGCGGAAAAAGCGAAAGAAAGGCTACAAAGTTGGGCGTTTGCGGTGGCAAGGTGCGGGAGAAGTACGGTCAGTCGCGTATCAATCAGAAGGCTTCAACGTGGATAACAACACGGGCCAAAATGGGTACGTGACACTTCATCTCTCCAAAATCGGCGACCTACGGGTGAGGGAATCGCACCCGATCCCGAAAACAGACGACATCAAGCGCGTCATCCTCAAGAAAGAGACAACCGGCGAATGGTTCGCCTGTTTCGTCACCGATATTCCGAAAGTGGAGAAACCCGCTATCGAGAGCATCAACCGCACGAACAGCGTCGGGGTCGATCTTGGGATTCTGTCGTACATCCACACTACGGACAACCTCTCGGTCGAATCGCTCGACGTAACCGATGAGTACGACCGATATGCAAGAGAACAACGGTCGTTAGACCGGAAAGAACACGGGTCGGCCAATTGGGAGAAACAACGGCGGGAAACGGCGAAAGCCAAGCGAGCAATCAAACGGAAGGTGCTCGACTTTCAGCACAAACTTTCGACGTGGTTAGTGAAGGAATACGACGCGGTGTTCGTCGAAGACTTGGACGTGAAGTCGATGCTCGAAACCAGCCATTCCGCCAAGAACAAGCAGGACGCGGCATGGTCGCGGTTTCTCGACTTGCTCGAATACAAGGGCGAACTCCATGGAACATACGTTCTCCGTGTCGATGCACGTGGGACGACGAAAGAGTGTTCTCGATGTAGTGTCGAGACCAGCAAGCCACTGTGGGTTCGGGAACACTCATGTCCGGCGTGCGGCCATACGGAAGACCGCGATTTGAACGCGGCGAAGAATATTCAAAACAGAGGTTTAGAAGAACTCTTTTCAGCGGATATAGGGCCGGGACGGTCCGAATCAACGCCTGTGCAGACTGCGCTCACTACGTTCACCCCCGTTCGGGTGAATGCAAAGCGCGTCGTGGAAGCAGGAAGCCCCGCGTCACCGTACGCGGGGTAGTTCACGTGGCGGCGTCAATAGCGTTCTCAAGATCAGCAATGATCTGTCCGGGATCTTCAATACCTACAGAAAGGCGAACGAGATCATCAGTGACCCCGGAAGCAGCCTGTTCAGCGTCTGTAAGCTGTTGATGGGTCGTACTAGCTGGATGAATGATGAGTGTCTTTGCATCACCAACATTAGCAAGCAAACTCGCCAACTCTGTCGATTCAACGGTTTTTCGCGCAGCGTCGTATCCATCCGCAAGACCGAAAGTGATCATACCACCGTAGCCGCCTTCGAGATATTCGGTAGCCGTATCGTGAGTTTTGTGGGAAGAGAGACCCGGGTAGTTCACCCACGCAACATCCTCATGATCTCGGAGATATTCGGCTACTGCCATTGCATTCTCGCAGTGACGGTCCATCCGAAGGGAAAGCGTTTCGAGTCCCTGTAGAGTTTGCCAAGCGTCGAAAGGCGCTTGCTGGTTTCCAAGATCGCGGAGTCCGCGGGCAATCGCAGCGTATGTGAACGCCTCATCCCCAAATGTTTCCGCGAAGTTGACACCATGATATGCAGGGTTATCTTGAGCAATCTCACTATATTTCTCTGGATAATTGCCCCAAGGGAATGAGCCACCATCAACAATCACGCCACCAATGGTAGTACCGGAGCCGTGAAGCCATTTTGTGGTCGAGTTCCAGACGAGATCCGCGCCATGTTCGAGTGGACGACAGAGGTAGGGTGTCGCGAAGGTATTATCGACGAGTAAGGGAACGCCGTGGTCGTGAGCGATATCGGCGATCTGCTGGATATCAGGTGTGTCGAGGGCTGGGTTCCCGATCGTCTCAAGATGGACATAGGCAGTATCGTCGTCGATGGCCTCATCGTATGCCTGATAGTCGAGTGTGTCCACGAATTTGGCTGTGACACCTCGGCGTTCGATTGAATGGGTGAAGTACGTGTATGTACCTCCGTATAATGAGGAGGCTGTGACGATATTGTCGCCAGCCTCTGCCAGTAGGAACGTTGCGAGGTTCAGCGCAGCCATCCCAGATGCAGTGACGACACTCCCGACACCGCCTTCAAGAGCGGCAAGTCGATCTTGTAGCGTCTCAAGAGTCGGATTCATCAATCGAGAATAAATATAGCCGGGCTTTTCGAGCGCAAACTGGGTTGCTGCATCTTCGGCGTCTTCGAAAACGTAGGAAGTGGTTTGGTAGAGTGGTGGCGCTCGTGCCCCAGTCACAGGATCAGGGTCTTGACCGGCGTGCAGTGAGTCAGTAGCGAATGAACTACCAGTAGGATCGTCGCTCATGCATTCCTAAATGAAATCTGGGATATTATGTGAACGTATTAAGGGAAAGCTTGCCGAGATCGTTGACAACATTGTGAGCTGCCAACCGTAGTCACCAACTCATTCGGATCGACCGCTCCACGCGCAAGCCGATCGATCCACGACCGCAATTCCCCTACAAACCGCCCCCGAGTCACGATACCTATCGACTGCTCGAATCAACTCCTTATGCGCATCGTCAATCGTGAGTTCGGTAACCCTCTCACTTGTAAGCTCTGTCTCCAATGGCTATCTGCATCTGCGAGAGTTCGTGGGTCGGTAGTGGGTCAACCCCTTCTTCGAGACAGTATCGAAACTCCCGCGAGAAGCCGACATTATAACAGCGATACACACCAGGCGAACCCCATTTACTCACCGTTCACGCTACTGAATTCACCGCCTTGAGGTCGACCACGTCCACCTGAAGTACTTTTCAGGATTGTGGCGAAAGCTCACTCGTTCATTGACGACAGCAACCCGAACGACGGGAGGATGGTCTCGGAGTGCAGCACGTGCCATCGAAAATTCGCCGTCACCATGGGCAGAGATATAGATCGTGGGTGTGTACAACTCATCGACTTCACACCTCGCCCCCGACTCGTTACCGACCATTTGAGCACGTCGCCGTCGACGTAGTCGATTTTGTACATCATGTCCTCATCCTCGATCGTTCAACTCGTCCTCAACGTGATCGAGTCGGTCTTCTAAATCCTCAATCTGCTTTTGCTGCTCGATGAGCATCGAAATCAACGCTGGAATCTCGACGAACTGGTGGTTCTGAACCCCACTCGCATCCGCATGAGCGCGGGCATATTCGAAGAGTCGATCGAAGACGGGCTCGTCAGCGTGACGGAGTGCCCGTCGATACTTGCTCCATCGAGATTCCATCGCCTGCAGCAAATCACGATACGTTGTGTTAGTACGCCCCATTCGCACTCACCTCCGGTGAAACATCAGCGTCAACCATCGCCGGATGCCGATTGGCGAGAATACGGTTCCAATACGCGAGCGTCGTTTGGACCAGCCCATTCTCCAACGGGTAGACTAACGTCTCGCACTCCTCGCCTGCAAACCGTGGGCCGAACTCGGTCTGTTCACACTGAATCGTTTGATCAGCAATGTCGTGAACCGGTGCTGTCAGCGTATCGTCCGTCTGTAACGTCAGAAGCACCGGAATCTCGAACCGCTCGGACCGAGACTGACGTCACTATTCAGAGCTGTAGTCGGTGAGTCGAATCTTTCCCTCCACTTCGTAAATATGGCCCTTATCGTGCAGCCGTTCGATGATATCCTCGGCAGATGGTCGTCCGAGATCCTCTTCATCGTCCAAAATCGAATAGGCGTGCTCGTAGGTGAGCTCGCGCTCTTCAGGGAGACGTCTCGCGAGCGCATCAAGCGCGTCTTGCGCAAGTGGGGAGAGCGGAGATTTCCCATTTGGAACCATTCGTACTCTCCAATTCACCTACCACACAGGTAAACCCTCGGTCAAAGTCTATTCGTGCCACTAGTTAATGCGATGTAGTAAGAGGAATAAGCAGCCGATATGGGTGTATGGGTTGGGATGAGTACGACAACCCACATCGGCTGCTGGATTGCTAACTGCACTCGACGCTTGGTATCCGACGGATAAAGTCTTCAGCCATCCACAGTGGAAGTGAAACTGAACGTACCTCCTCCAAATTCGATTCTACCATTCTCAGCATCACTACTGCGCCGAGAACGGGACGACAAGGCAAACACTCATGGTTAGCATAGAATACTAACCACTAATGCCCAACACAATCAAACGGTCCGGCGATGGCCTCGCTCTCCAGGTTACAAAGCCCGCCCGAGCCGCTGGATTCGTCGAAGAGACCGACGACGACCTCGGCCGCATCAATGACGTGAATTTCATTGAACTCGTAACGTCAGCCGCGCTCGACACTGTCTCGATCCACCGCGTTACAAATGCTTCACTCCAAATCGCAGGGAATGGCTATTAGGTCCAACTCCCCGGTGCTGCAGATGCAGGATTCAACGTCGGTGATCAAGCGCCCTGTACACCAGCGCCGAATCTGCTCGTGAATTGGGTCGCTAATTTAGAGCAGATAGCACTGACGAGTGCTTTTAATCTTAAGATTAATGTTAATAGCGTGGCCACTCCCCGATTTCTTGCTCCGATATCGCTAGTTCGTAACTCTACCGGATATTTGCATTGCTACAGATTTCCAACGCTGAGTCATTGACAAGACTATTGTATCAAACTTAAACTTAATCTTAAGATTAGTATTGCCTATCGATTTCCCATTTCCGCATCGCGCGTTCGAACGTTTCCGGATGGCGACGAGCTAGCTTCTTTAGGTGCTCGCGAAATGACTCGGCCACGTTGAATTCGAGGTTGTCGTCGCTCTGCAGTTCTTTGTAAAACCGGTGCATCGGCTCGTCGACTGAGAAGCCAACAGTTTGTTCTTTTGGTCCCTCCCCGAGTTTGTTCAAATACTCGTCCGCGTCGAATTCGTTTCTCGACGTCTCTTCGTTTGTCTCCCCACCCGATTCTGCTGCATCCATCGCATCGTTCAGTGGATTACTCATTGTTGATCTTAACCTTATCATTAAGCTTAAGTGTACTGATCGAGTGTCGAGTCGTCAATCTCTACGGTTTCGATGTCATCGAACTGCCGTGCGCCAGCACGGAATGCGTGGTAACACTGTTGCCGAATCGATCGGGGAGTCCCGTCACTTCGATCGACAACCTCGTCGATTGCGCTTGCACTGTAGGGATCAGATGAGTAGCCATCACTGTACTCTTCTTCGCGTGCGAACGCGAGCCACCGTCCGATCAGTTCATCAGTCTCGGCAAAACCAAACCGTTCCAGTGATCGATCCTTCGCGACGAGACGAGAGGTAAGTGTCTCGCGAAGTTCGTCGATTCGCTCACTTGCTATCGGTGTACCGAACAGGAACAACAGGAATACTGGTTCTTCATCACCGAGGTCACCGACACTCTGCAACGCGGCGAGTAGCTGTTCGTATGTACGCGTGTTGCGTGCTGCATCCTCGAGTTGATCCACTTGGATGATGCAGGCGATATCCTGTTCTTCGAGCTGAGCGGCTACGTCTTCGACGATCTGTCGGACCTCATCGGTCGGATGTGGATAGGCATCCGGTATCTCCAGGTCTTCATACTGGGATAGTTCGTCTAGTAGTCGCGTGTAGAATCGTCGTGTTGTGATTGACTCGACTTCACGAATCCGTGCAATGTGGAACTCTTCGCTTCGGGGGCCGTTTGCGAGTGCGTCATAGACGAGATCGCGAAAGTGAGTCTCCCCTGCCCCGCGCCGGTCGATGATCGAGACGTGGCCCGCTCGGTTCAGAATGTGTGAAGCGACTTCGTTGAGTAAGTCATCGTTCACACGGACGGCAACCTCTGGATTCGGTAGCGTTTCCGCGGTGAACGGAATCCGGTCTGGTTTGATTCCTAGTTGTTTCGCATAGCGTTTTTGCACGCTTTCAGTGTCGTCGAGTGCTTGTGTGAACTGGTCCGTTCCCATACACCGACACTAGAGTGTATAACCTTAAATTTAATCTTAAGATTAATCTGCTGTTCGAGTTGGGGAGTGACACTGAGCCGTTTCCCTCAACTACTAACCCAATGGGTGGGCGTCTTTACAGGTCTCCGTTGATGATATCTGCAACTCGTTGGCGGTCGAACAGCTGCTCGTCAGTTGGAATCTCAGGGTATGCTCCGCCGGTATAGGTCGGCCAGTCGCCGAACTGGTCCGGGTATAATTGCTTGGTAGTCATTTCCAACTGGAAGAGGTTGATAACCGGGCCCTGATTACGTACGCCGCCAGCGTACACGCGGTCGTTCGTCACTGCGCTGAGCTGCTGTGCGACTGGATCCTCTTCGAACGTGCTTCGGACGTCCTCGATACCGGAGTGGCCCATCATCTCGGCGACGAGGATAACGTCCGGGTCGTGCTCTGCTAGCGTCTCGTAATCGATTTGCTGGCTGCTCGATAAGTCCACGAACACATCTGTCGCTCCGAGTGGGCGCGTGTGTGCATAGGTGAAGCCCGGCGCGTTGAGAGGGTATACCCACAGTGACTCGTCGACCACTTTGAGAGTCACCGCTGTCGGTCGGTTGTCTACGGGTGGACGGTTTTGCTCGATCGACGCGAGCACGGTGGTGTGAATATCAGCAAGCGCTCTGTACCGATCTTCGGCCTGGAAGAGCTTGGCGACTTGCTCGAAGATCTCCCACAGCGTATAATACTCGTATAGGTTAGCCCATTCTTCGGGCGGAGAACCGTGTGTGTTGCTGAAGGTGTTGCCGAACCACGGTGCGACGTTCTCTTCGATCTCAGTGACGTCGGTGCGATCCAGCGAGTCCATCCACGTCATGTATGCGGGATCTGCGAGGTGGAGATCGCTATCGAGTTCGTAGAGCAGTTCCTTATCCGGGTTGAACGAGTTCGGGAGGTCACTCCACTCGACGGAGATGCCGTCGAGCCGTTCGAGATAACTGTTCCACATCTGGGTGGCTGCGTCACCGCCCCAGGTCGCGTTGACGGCATCGGCTCGGCCAACTGCAAGCGCCATCCCCGCATGATGGGTCAAATCCGTGAAGATGTGTTCCGGGACCGAGTCGAGTTCGATGTCACCGACAGGCCGGAGCGTCGCCGAGAGCGATTGGGCTGCGGTGGTCCTGTCCGTTCCAGTGGTTTGGGGCGGTTCAGTTTGGGGAGGCTCAGAGGTATCGCTTGTACAGCCAGCGAGTACTGTACCGCCTAAAAGTGCACCGCCGCCTTTGACGACGTCTCTGCGCGTCGGCATTTCGACGGAATCGCTATGCATCGATATCACCTCGAATCTATGCATCGATATCACCTCGAATAATGTCTGCGACCCGCTCGTGGTCGAACAGCTGTTGGTCGGAACTGAACTCTGGATACACGTCGCCGTTCTCGTATCCTGGCCACGCACCGAACTGTTCTGGGTACAACTGCTTGGCGGTCATCTCCGTCTGGAAGAGGTTCATCAGTGGTCCCTGCCATCGCGTTCCCTGGACGTGCATCTGGTCGTTCTGTACGGCAGTCAACTCGCTTCCGACGGGGTCGTCCCGCAGGTTCTGCTCCATTTGTTCAAAGTCGACTGTCTCCGTGACCGTCCAGAGTGCGAGTATCACGTCTGGGTCGACTTCCAGCAGTGCCTCCATATCGATTCGCTTGAACGGCCCGCTAAACTCCTGATCGCCGAAGGCGTCGACGGCCCCGAGCGGTCGAGTATGGGAGTTCCAGTATCCTGGAGCGTTCAGATGAAGTGCATAGATGGCGGACAGGTCCGTTTGAATAGAGAGGTATGCGACAGTCGGTCGTTCCGACTCCGGTGGACGCCGCTCTTCGATAGTCCCGAGGAGGTGGTCGTGGACGGCTGCGAGTGCCTCGTACCGCGACCGTTCTCCGTACAGGCTTGCGACGCCATTGAACAGTTCCCACAGCGTGTTGTACTCGTAGCCGTCGGCCCATTTCTCGGGCGATGCGCCGTGATAGCAGCTGTAGTAGTTCCCGAACCACGGTCCGACGTTGTTCGCGATCTCGTTGACGTCGGCCTGGTTCCAGTTGTCCTCTGTCGTCACCCACGCTGGGTCGACAAGGTGGATATCGCTATCGAGTTCGTACAGCTGTTCTTTCGTGAAGCCGTACTCCCTTGCCTGGTCTGCCCACGCGATCTCGACGCCGTCCATTCCGGCGGTGAAGTATTCGAGGGCGGCCGCGGTTCCGTCCCACCAGAGGTAGTTGACGGTCTCACCCTGTCCGAGTGCGGTGGCCATGTCCGGGAACCAGGGGAAGTGGGTGAAGACGTTCGTCGGTGGTGCTTCGAGCGTGACGGTACCAACTGGCGATATCTCGGCCGTGTAACTCGGCTCTGGCGTTGTCGTGGCTGTCTCGCTCTCTTGTGCTGTCGTCTGCGTAGCTGTGTCCGTTGGGGTCGATTCCTGATCGCTGTTGCCAGCACACCCGGCAAGCAATCCACCCCCTACAATCGCTCCACCGTACTTCAGGTAGTCCCGTCGTGTTGGTATCTTGTCTTGAGTGGTGTCGTCGCCCATAGTTAGAACGCCCCGTTGATACTGTCTGCGACGTTCTGGCGGTCGAACAGCTGCTCTGACGTCGAGAATGAAGGATACGATCCGCTTTCTGCAGTCGGCCAGTTGCCGAACTGCTCGGGATACACCTGTTTTGCGGCCATTTCCAGCTGGAAAACGTTGGCAATCGGACCGCCGTACCGGATTGCCATCGGGTAGATGCGACCGTTCTCGACTGCGGTGATCTGCTGGGCGACCGAGTCACCCTCAAGATGGGCTTTGATTTCGGCGAAGTTCCGTTCCGGCCCCATGGCGTGCGTGGCGAGAATGACGTCGGGGTCGGCTTCGACGAGCGCTTCGAGGTCGACCTGCGTATACCCTTCAATATCGGAGAACGCATCTTCGACACCGAGTGGGCGGAGATGTGCCTGTTCGAAGCCGGGATCGTTGATGTTGAACGGATAGATGCTGAGACCGCTATCGGAGAGTCCCATTTGCACACGTGCGACCCGTGGCCGCTCAGGTTCTGCCGGGCGATTCGTTTTGATTTTGGACACGAGATCCGTGTGAATCTCCGCGAGGGCCCGATACCGGTCTTCACGCTGGAACACGGCTGCGACTTTCTCGAAGATCTCCCAGAGCGTGTAGTACTCGTATTGCTCAGCCCACGCGTCGGGTGGGTCCCTGTGGTGGTCACTGTACGCGTTTCCGAACCACGGGGCGATGTTCTTGCGGACTTCCTCGACGTCTGTGACGTCCCAATTGTCCATGACGGTCATGTACGCGGGGTCCGCGAGGTGGATGTCGCTGTCCAGCTCGTAGAGCGTCTCTTTGCCAATGTTCCACGAATCGATAAGCCCAGTCCACTCGACTGAGACGCCGTCGAGACGGTCCAAGAACATGTTGTAGAGTCCGCCGAAGAGGCCAGGACGATACATCGCGTTGATCGCATTGCCGTGGCCGAGTGCGAGCGCCATGTCAGCGTGATGTATGAGGACGGTGAATGCACTTTCCGGCGGTTCTTCGAATTCCACGGTGCCAGCCGGCGCCATCGTTACCGAATACGACTCGTCCTTGGTCGTGGTGGATGTCGTCGAATCAGTTGGTGTGCCCGGCGTCGACGTTGATTCGATGCCGTTGCTGTTGCAGCCTGCGAGTAATCCACCACCAACAACTGCCCCGCTGTACTTCAGGTAGTCACGTCGAGTCTGTGCCTCGGTCGAATCTATGTCGTTGCTGTCACTCATATTCAAAAGTCTCCGCTGATGATGTCCGCGACCCGCTGGCGTGAGAAGAGCTGTTCGTCCTCCGGAACGTCAGGGAAGTTTTCGGGGTCGAACTCACCAAATTCTGCTGGTGCGAGCTGACGAGCAGCCAACTCGGTCTGAAACAGATTGGCGATCGGCCCCTGCTGGAACGACCCGCCAGGGTAGATATTCCCTTCCTGCACCGCGGTGAGCTGACTGCCGATGGGGTGCTCATTGAACGGCGTAACGAATTGATCGGTAAACGCCTCGCCGTCGAACTCCCCGTCATCGGTTGTCAGTCGAATCCCACTGTGGATCACGATGATCTCGGGGTTGACTTCCAGTAACTGTTCGTAGTCGATTTCGCCGCTTGCGACGGTTTCGGCCGAGAAAGCACTCGTAATCCTGAGGTCACGATATTGTTTCATTTCGCTTCCCTCAGTACTGATAGTCATCGGTGCGAACGTCCCATCGCTTGGCGATGAATTGAAGTTCAACAGCCCGATCTTGGGGCGTTCACTCTCGGGCGGGAGGCGTGACTGAATCTCTTCTCGCATCGCCTCAAACACGGCGGTGAACGCCTCATACCGCTCGCTTGTCCGGAATAGCGTTGCCAACCGTTCGAACGCTTCGTACAGCGTGTAGAACCGATAGTCGTGGAACGGGAGGCGGCGATAGAGAGTACTGCCGAAGAATGGGGCAACGTTATCAGTGATCTCCTGCGTGTCGGAGTAATCCCACGAACGGTCGTTCGCGGCGAAGTAGTTCGGGTCGGTAAGGATGACGTCGGGATCGAGTTCGTAGAAGACCTCGGCGTCCCACTTCCCGTCCGAGTAGGGTGCCCCGGCGTCTGCTGGCCACTCGATGCCAACACGGTCGAAAAAGTAACTCGGTCCGTACCATCCCGCCGGTTGGAACCCGTCACGCTGGCCGAGCGCGAGTGCCATATCTGCCCACGGACCGGTTATCGCCATCCACGTCTCCGGTGGCTCTTCAAACGTGAGACACCCAACCGGTTCGATACAGGCTTCATACGAGCTATCCTTCTCCGTAGAGGTCTCAGTGTCAGTATCGGCTGGCGTTGCTGTCGTTATCGCCGAATCAGTTGGACCCGAATCCCGTTTACCGGAACACCCGGCGAGTAATCCGCCACCGACAACCGCCCCGCCAAACTTCACGTAGTCTCGCCGCGTCGGTGCATCGTGTATCGTGTCATCGCTCGCCATGCGTTTTAGGCTCGCCTAAAACGTTATAACTGCTCCGATTCTTAGGTGTGCCTAAACTAAAAGGCTGTCATCACCCGTGCTCGGTTGCTCGTTCCGACGCGCGCTGAACGAACATTCTCAGGTAAGGACTCTATCTCGCCGGCTTGCACGCCCCAAAGGTTCGCATACAGACCATCCACAGTAAGCAACTCCTCGTGCTTTCCCCGTTCGACGACTCGTCCCTCGTCTAGCACGACGATGGTATCGGCGTCTTTCACTGTCGAAAGGCGGTGGGCGATGACCAGCGTGGTTCAGTCGGCCGCGAGCCAGTCGAGTGGCCGCTGGATGGGGTACTCAGTTTCGGTGTCAACTGCTAGTGCGACCGAGCAGTATTGGGTGGCACTTCGGTGGTACGACCCACACTCCCCTGCTACGATGTATTCGTCTGCGAGGCAGATCATGAGTCCGTCCATCCCGAGTACGACATCGGGACGGAGAAGACGACGATTTTGTCTCGGAGCACCAGACGGACGGTAACTCGGATGACTTGAGGCCTTTTGGAGGAGACTTTCAAGCGTCCACCTCTAGTCACTCGGATCGCATCGAGTTCCGTCATCGTGTCGCAGCAGCCGTGTTTGAGACGCTCTCTGACGCAGGCCACGACGGCGTCGAATCGGCCGAGCCGACGCCCCCGGTATCTTCCTGGTTGAGTACCTATGATGATGATCGGTACGTGACCAATCAGAATCTCCGCTTGGATACCGACGAGCGGCACGAAACAACATTGGTGTACTGACGCAGGGAGCACCCTGAGTGGACGGATCATCGCCAGTATTCAGTGTTTGTGACCAACGGGGATCTGAGACTGTTGCGCGAGTATGAGTATCGGTGGGAGATTGAGAGTGGGTATAAGAGCGTCAAACGATTCATGGCCGCTACGACGTCGAAGAATTTTGTCTTGCGCTTCTTCTACTTCGCATTCGCGTGTCTGCTGTACTCGATATGGCGAACCGTTGATCTGCTCGTCCAGGTTGCGGTGACTGATGAGTACGAGCATTTGCCAATCGTGACAGCAGACAATACGCTGACGCTGTTGAAGAGGGAAACAGGAATTGGGTAGTTGGGAACTCTACCTCGGGTAGCACAGCGTCTGAGTGGTAACGCTGTCGGAAGTCGCCGAAATTCGCGCATATGTTTGACAGCTCAACAAGAGTGGCCGTTTGGAGAGCAATCTGAGTCAGTTCTCGTTCACTGAACCCCCCGATACTACGCATCACAGAGCTAAACCCGCTGTAGTCTCAACTTCTGTCCTCCTACAGAAGTTGAGAGTAGCGCTCTCAATGCATGAACTACCCTCGAACAAATCGTGGTTGTTTGAGGATGGATTTGTAGCGTTTCCAGTTTCCTGACGACTAAAATCGACCTTCTTGGGGTCGTTATCACCAGTTTGGTCTCTCTTTTGCAATTCCCACTGATTGTCGGCAATAAATGTCTGAATCTATGCAATTCCTCGAATCTGTACGGTTGGTCTTCTGTAGGATTGCCATACTGAGAACGCATACCGTAAGTGGCAATTAGAGGACTAGATTGGTCGTCCAGAGAGCGAGGAGTCCAACACTGATAGTCCAAAGCGCGCTATTCGTACGATAGGCAACCCCTCCTGCAATGATTCCTGCGATGAGCTTCGGTGTGTCAAAAATAAGTGTTCCGTTTAGTTCTGTAGATATCACGAGGATTGAGGGTGCAACTAATGCGGCAAGCACTGCGGCTGGCACAAAATTGAGAATTTTTGTAGCTATCGGGCTCATCTCGTTGACTCTACTGAAAATCAAAAAGAAGAGGAATTTGAGCACAAACGTTCCGATACCCGCTGCAACGATGATGACCCAAATCATCACTGAATCGTAGCCAGTCACCATCAACATCATCTCTCACCTTTGGGAGTGTCCGCATCTTTGTCCTTTGTTAATCCTAATCGCGATGAAGACGGCTTTGTTCGAGAGGAGATTATTACTCCAGCCGAAATTCCTCCCATAACAGCGACGATGAACCCAAAATTGAATGGAATATTCGTACCGAGAATGCTGACGACGGCGGCTACTATCGCGGTGACTCGAAATGCACGGTCGGTGAGTAACGGCATCAACAGCGCTAAGAACGTTAGCGGGATGATGAAATCCAGGGAAATGAGCTCGGGAATATTTGCTCCAAAAACAGCTCCCGTCAATGTTCCTGCTTGCCACGTTATCCATTGTGCACTACTCGCACCAATGTAAAACCAAATTCGCTGACCAACTTGAGGAGTCTCCTCTCGAAATCGAGTGAACGTTACTGCATACGACTCGTCAGTGAGGAGATACGCAGCCAGTAGTTTTCTTGGCACATTTTCCTCATCAAAATATGTGCCTGCTGAAATACTATAGATGACGAGTCGAACGTTGACAACGATGGCCGTTAGAACAACCACCCCCATGGGGGCGGCTTGCTTCATGAGCTCGATTGCAGCGAGTTGCGCTGTCCCAGCGAACATAAATAGGGACATTCCAACTGCCTGACTTGGGGTCATGCCAACGCGTACTGCTGTCGCACCTGTGACGAGCGCAAACGGGACAATTCCGACAAGAAATGGACTGATCGTTCTCGCACCGACAAAGAATGCTCGCCAAGCTGGTGCCTTGTCTTTCCTCATAGATTGTATTTTTCTCACAGTTCTCATAGAAGACGACAGCCAGTAACAGGACGACCTGCTATCACCGGTTCCATCTTTATCGATCTCTTGTGAGTTGTTATTATCAATGACGTACGAACTATTCGCCCGTCAAATCGAGTTAGACCCGACACGGATTGCTGAGTCACGGCATACCATCAGAGAGCAATTGGCTGAATACGAGAACGGTCGTCGCCGTCAGTTCGAACTCACGTTCGATTTTACAGACGGATTCACTGGCGAGATCCATCGAGAACTCTGCAAGATCCCATACGGCGACACCCGAACCTACGGGCAGATCGCTGAACGATTGGGAACGGCACCCATCGCTGTCGGCCAAGCCTGCGCACGGAATCCAATTCCGGTGGTCATTCCCTGTCACCGTGTTGTCGGCACAGACTCCCTCGGCGGGTATATCTATCCTGGCCTCAAAGAGAAGTTACTGAACTTTGAGCAGGCGAACACGAGGTAAACAGACGTCGAAACGAACACAGGAGACACTACACATGAACGCTTCCGAACACACAGACAGGGCCCTCTGCGTTTCTCTTATGGTCTGGCACCCGGACTGCTGGGTCATCGAGTTGACAGAGAAGTTAGATATTGGGTTGATTGGGTACGGAACACGGACGAGACAGGACGGTCGGACGACGACACTCTACACCATCTACGCGAACACCGAAGAACAGATTTCATCGGGGATCGAACAAATTCGTGCCCATCCACAGGTGTACGTCGTTTCAGAAGTGAACCAAATGCACCGACTTGAAGCAACTTCGACGCCGGGGAACGCGACGAAAGGTCTTCTCATCGACCACGACGGAACGACACAAATCAGCGACGAGTTCCTCTCTCGCGGGTTCGTCCACGCGGAGCCCGTGGACGGTAACAACGGTGTGGAGTATTGGCGACTCCTCACTAACTACAATCGGGAAGAGGTAGAGTCGATCATTGACGAGATTTGTGAGTCTGTAGGTGCAGAAATCGATGTACTGGGTGTCACAGAGGCGGCTTGGGGGACGGGATTGGGAGGACTGCCACTTCATCGACTGACTCGCCGACAGCATGAAGTTTTTCAACTCGCACGACAGGAGGGCTACTATTCGACGCCCCGGCGTATCTCTGCAGACGGATTGGCTGATGAATTGGGCATATCAGCGTCTACGTTGCACGAACATCTTCAAAAAGTGGAGGCGAAGTTACTCGGACCATAGATAATGGGCCAGATGACGCTGAGTATACCTATCAGCGGGTGACAATGCAGTACCGATCGTTTTAGATGCACGACCAGTCGGAATGGCGATTCCCAATTGGAGATCGTCCGTGATCTCTTGGCTTCTGTCCAAGAGCAGGTTCTCGTCGATAACGTTCTGATGGACCGAGAGTTTGACAGTCAGCAGATTCTTGAGGGAATCGACGAGCGTGGGCTCCGGTATGTCGTGTCGAAGCGGATGAAGACGAGTGAGCAAGCACAAGCGAAACGGCTCCTCCAGTGGGATCAAAACCAGTATCCGACCGGAATCTCCATCTCGGCAGCGACGAGTGGCACAGTACGACACTAATCTATCGCGGAAAGAGGATACCGAGTACACTGATCATCGCCAGTACTCGGTGTTCATGTCGAACGGTGGCGAGAGATGTCTCAGCGAGTACGGGTATCGCTGGGAGATCGAAAGTGGCTATCGGAGTATCAAGCGGTTCATGGCCGTAACAACGTCGAAGGACTTCGTCTTACGGTTTTTCTACTTCGCGTTTGCCTGTCTGTTGTACTCAATCTGGCGAGCGGTCGATCTGCTCGTGCAGGTTGAGTTGACTGGTGAGTACGAGCACGCACCGATTGTGACTGCCGACAATACGCTCACACTGCTGAAGAAGGAGACTGGGATCGGATAGTAAGGCACTCAGTCCAGGTCAATGGAGATTTCGGAGTGGCAACGCTACCGGGAGTCTTAGAAAACCACTTCTCTGGTCGTTAGTGCGGTGGGACGAGGCGAACGAGAGATGATCTGGAGTAGTTTCTCCTCACTGATTCGGCCGAACCCACGCATTACAGCCTCGCTAAACTTGTTGTAGTCTCAACTTTCGTAGGAGGACGGAAGTTGAGACTAGCGTTCTCAATGCATGAGTGAAATCGGCGCAACTGTACTCAGTCGATACATATAAACAACCGACCTACGTGAATTAACTCAACCCCTTCCTATGGCCCACTCAGCTGCTCGTACGTTCATTCCTCTTGTTGCGATAGTCGCCACCGCGTAGCGACCGCCGCATAGCAGCAGCACTCGGGTCGCCTCATCTCACTACGGGTTCCGTAGTCGCACTTCCTCAACAATGAACACTATCCCAAATGCAGACACTCGCTGGGTCTCTGGTCTACAGCGGTCAGAAACCCACTCGAAAGCCGATCGACTCGCATCTCGAACTAGTACCGCTTGACAAACCGCGAACAGTCGTTTCTCGCTACGTTCTGAGCAGTTCGCTCGAACCGCCAAACCGTGAGATCTCGTTCGGAGTTATTGGTAGCCGGAGGACAAGCACCTCACTGGAGGTGGGGACATGAGCCAGCAACAGGAGGTAGCGGAGGCCCCGAACGCAGATACGTCGTCTCTCTGGAACAACTTCGACTTCCTCCGCCTGCTGTTCGGGCGATTCGTCACGAACGCTGGCGATAGTCTCTATACGATTGCTGGCACTTGGCTGGTCTACGACCTCACTGGGTCGAGTTTCTACACGGGTTTGGCGAGCGCGTTGCTTCTCTTGCCGCCAGCACTGCAGTTCGTGTCCGGACCGCTCGTAGACCGCTGGCCACTCATCCGAACCCTCGTGTGGACGCAACTCATCCAAGCCGCCCTCATTTTATCGATACCTGTCGCGGCCTACTTCGACCATCTCTCCGTTGGGCTGATTCTGGTGACGATTCCGCTCCTCTCGTTCCTGAACCAGTTCGTCTACCCCGCTCAGAACGCGGCGCTCCCTCAGATCGTCGCGAAGAGTCAACTTACACGCGCCAACTCGGCGTTTTCGTTCGCCAACCAAGGAACGAACATGGTGTTCGACGCACTCGGTGGACTCCTCATCGCCGTAATTGGCGCTGTCTCTCTATTCGTGCTTGACTCGATCACGTTTGTGGTCGCAGTCCTCTCGTTCGTCGGTGTCAGGATTTCCGAACGCTCCGATACAGGCGATCAAGCAGCTGAAATCGACGTTGCCGGATACCTCTCTGATCTCGGGGATGGAGTTCAGTGGCTCCGGGGGACAGTGTTCACCGAGATGATGTTCACCACGGCAGTCACCAACTTCGGGACGGGTATCATGCTCGCCGTACTACCGGGATTCGCAGCCGTTCGTGGCGGGTCGATACTCTATGGTGCACTGCTCGGAGCGATTGGTGCAGGTGGCCTTATTGGTGCGCTGATTGCGTCTCGATTGACTCACATCAGGTACGGCTTCATCCGAATCATCGGGCTCGGAGTTGGATTCTTCCTATGGGTTGGTGCGGTCTACTCTCCGTGGCCAGCGCTTACAGTTGCCTTGTTCGCGATAACTGGAATACCCATCGGCGTCACGAACGTGATGGGTCAGACACTCATTCAAACAGTTACCCCCGAGGACCTCCTCGGCAGAGTGACGTCCGTTGATGCGAGCGTTTCCACGCTCACGGTGCCGATTGGCTCATTTTTCGGTGGAATCATGGGAAGTCTGGTCGGTGTCGTTACGACGATGGCCGTGGCTGCACTGAGCTTCGCATTCGTCAGCTGCTACTTTGCGATTCGTTCACGCTTGCGCTCTCTTCCGGCGATGGACGATATCGACCAAGGTGATTTTGGAATCCGTGGGGGGCCATCAGTATCGCCACTGTCGGAGGACCCCGACTGAGGTCCGTATGCTGCTCGCTTCCTCTCTCGGAATGAGCGGAGTGCAGACGGACGGCACTGTGGCGCAAGGATGACTGGTGATCATCAGCGAGTGTCGTTTTGTGACAGCAACAGTGTAGCACCAACTCAAGCATCTCTACGTGAGATATTTCGAGAAATCGCTGAGACTTCATACCATGAGTGGCCAGCCTACGATGCGACTCCACTGTACGATAGGAGTTCGCTTGGTGGGCTCGAAGAAGACATCCGAACCGTCGCGAGGGTCTGGTTCAAGCACGATGCTCACGAGTCGGTTGAGGACTTCGTGTGCTGCCTCCCACTGACGTATGTCGAGTTCGAAGCTCACGACCGCTATGCGGGAACGACTCGCTACGAAATGGAACAATTGGTCCGAGCCTTTTTGCTGAAGGAACTCCACGGCTGGGAGCACGAAAGCCCGCTCATCGAGTATCTCAACGAGTGTTCGTCAGCTCGAAAGCGCCTCAACTTCGAGAGCGTGCCCGACCAGTCGACGCTGTGGCGAACGTGGCACCGCCGTTTCGCATCCGAGCTCAGAGAGACGATCGAAACAGCGGCGAGGAGTATCCTCATTCAGGCGGACAGGGCTGGCGTTTCTGTCCCCCGCCAGCCACCGGAGCGGTCGTCCCCAAGAGAACAATCCACCGGCGAAGCACCTACTCAGCAGGAGATACTCGGTCGTGCCGAAGACATTACAGAGCAGGTGAGTGGGATCGTCCACCCAGCGTTCTCATTGGGTCGTAGCGAGGGTTGTGAGATTCACCAGAATGCGTTCTGGGAGCTCCAGGCCTACCTCGGGCTGCACGAAAATCTCGCAGCTAACGAGGGCGCACGCGGTTTTCTCTACGAGTCAAATCGGGAGCGGACACCACTTGGACACAATCACCGAGCACACCTACGCGACCTCTCCATCTGTGAGATTCGTGAGATGTACCGGGAGGCGGTGGAACGGATAGTCCATCGACTAGGTGAGACAGATGCGTTCCATCGAGCTGGGTTGGTCGCTATCGACATCACTGAGGAAGACCCGTTCACTGGTGATCGAGAGGGACACGAAGACGAGATCATTGGGACGAAGGAGAAGAACACCGAGTACGCCTATCAGTGGGCGACTGTCCAGTTGGTCGGCAACGCAGTTCCGTTGGTGCTGGACGCTCGGCCGGTCAAGAAGGGCGAGACCCGTCAAGAGATCGTCGAGGACCTACTCGATAGTGCTCAGAGTCTGCTCCACATTGATGGAGTGCTAATGGACCGCGAGTTCGACAGTCAACACCTCTTGGAATCTATCTCCCAGCGAGGACTCACCTACGTCGTCCCGAAGCGGATGTACACTAGCGAAAAGGCACAGGCAAAGCGGTTGCTCAAGCGCGGTCAGGACTACTACACTGCCGATCGGAAGCTCCACCTCGGGAAGAACAAGTGGCACGAGACCACTTTCGTCTACAAATGTAAAGAGAACTCTGAGCGGACCGACTACGGACAGTATGCAGTGCTCCTGACGAACGCTCCGGCCGAGGCAGTTCGTGAGTACAGTTACCGCTGGGAGATCGAGAGCGGCTACAAGAGTATCAAGCGGTTCATGGCCGCAACGACGTCGAAGAACTTTGTACTGCGATTCTTCTACTTCGCGTTTGCTTGCCTGCTATATTCGATCTGGCGGGCAGTTGATCTCCTCGTACAGGTGTCTCTAATCGATGAATACGAGCATTCGCCGATAATCACAGCACAGAACACGCTCACGCTGTTGCAGAAGCGAACCGGAGTCGGATAGCTACTCAAGGGTTTGGTCGAAAGCCGGGTTCTGAGCTACAGCTTTCTCCAGCGTCCTCTCAGATGTGCTTCTGATTAGACCATCAACACGAATCGAACGCTCAGCCTCGCTTCCGTAACGATCTGATCGCGCTATCTCCCTGATTTCGCACATCACATCTCCTCTATACATGGTATAGTCTCATCTTCCAGTAGGAGGATATTTCATGTAGCGACATGAGATTTATAGATGTCTAAAAGGCTACTACCGTACGATAGAGGGAATGTAACCTTGATCTACACTAGAAGTGGTGGTGTGTTGGTTACTTCCTAATAAGGCTGTAAGCGGAAGTGCAGCTACCCCGGGACCCCCGAATCAATCTATGCGCAGTTCGTGAAGCGAACTCCTCACCACTCAAGAACTAAGCATCCAGGCCGAGTACTGAAGTGTGATGGATACAGCCCAAATTGAGGACTTTTTATTAGGGTCACTGATGATCCTCCTTGGCCTCACACCGACTGGAGTCTTCCTCATCGATTGGGTTCCGGCCACACAGATTACCAGTAATTTTGGGACTGTGACTCACTCTTACCTACTGAATCACGTCCTCGTTCAACTCGTATTGAGTCTCTGCGGACTCGTTCTTGCAGCCGCTGGCGTCGTCACGATCAAATACGGCCGTTCAGACAATCAGTCCGATACTGCTGATCTCTATTAGCGATGAATGAGACAACGGACAATACACGCTCTCTATCCAGCATGAAGCCGACCTCCTGCCGCCTAATTCCATGAAGTAGAGTACCCCCGATACCCCCAAATCCATCCATGCGTAGTTCGTGGTGCAATTTAGCAAAGCCGGCACTGTCTAGTTTAGTTCCTCTTCGGCAGGATTTGGTTGTTGAGCGATTGGTGTGGTCACAGATGGTGTTAGTTGTGTACAAACTGTCCAAGACAGAGTCGGACGCTCGGCCGACTGTCCACTACGACGTATGGAAGCGGTCGATCCGCTGTTTGAGCGTGTGAAACCACTTTTCGATCAGGGTTCGCTCGGTATAGTCAAGGTGACCGCACAACCCAATTCGAAAGTTTGTGGGCTTCCCAGGTCAGCGTGATCGTGATTGCCTCTGTTACAGGGTCGTACTTCGTGACGCCTGCCTGTCGCTGTGCTCGGTGTGAAACTTCCCACTCAATCGTTTCGATCGGCAGATCTGGGAAGTGCTCGGCGGCGACGTTCGTTGCGTGTGCCTGTGCTCGGTCAAGGAGGGCCGTCGGTGTCTCGGGGATATTGTCGTAAATGTACCTGGATCGGATCCTACAAACACAAAGACGAAGTAGCGTCAACACGAATGTCAACGTACGATGGGCATCGCAAACGATCAGATTCGCGTTAGCGATACAGTAAAGCGGGAATTAGAACGCCGGAAACGAGAGGGTGAGAGCTTCAACGACGTTCTTGAGCGTGTGCTCGACGACAACAGCGGCGATTTCGCTGATGGATTTGGTCGCTGGTCGGACGAAGAGGCTGAACGCGTCCGTGAGGGTCGCAAACAGGGCAAAGAGAAGCGAAAGGCACGGATGCAACGACTTGATAGAGGCGACGCGTGAAGGTTCTCGACACGTCGTTTCTAATCGACTACCTCGCAGGTGTTGCGTCTACCAAGACGTTCTACGAGGAAGCGGGTGGTGCCGATGAGCAGTGGATCATTCCTCTTGTTGCGTATGCCGAAGTGCTTGTCGGAGCGGGCAACCTTCCGGATGGTGACGTCGACGGTGTGCGCGCTGATCTCGCCTGGGGAGAAGTATATGTTACCGACGAGCGGATAGCGATTGCCGCCGGGAAAATTGCAGACGAAATCGCACCCAGTGGCCCGTATCTCGACGGACCTGATGCTCTTATTGCTGCGGTTGGTCGTGAACTCGATGCACCAGTAGTTTCTGGAGACGGTGACTTGACTCATGAAGAGACACAGAAAGTGATTGACATCGAAGAGTACCGATAAGTCTCTTGTGAAGGTCGTTAGTCGCTGCATTTATACCCTCCGTGAACGTTCGCTGGTCGGTGATATCCGAGAACGTCAATTGGCGTGTCATGGATAAAAAGAGCTGAAGCGGTGGTTAGTCCGGCAGTTCCTTCCGTCCCGTTTGCACGCACGGCCAACACGGGAAGCCACTGAGGCCGTCACAGTCGCAGTCTTCGGGTTTGGTATCGTCGTCGTCCTTGGGGGGGTATGCCTCGAGCGTCCCGTCACCGGTTGTGTGTTCGACGGCGGCCATGTATTTACAAAAGGCGTTCCGGTGGACGTGGTGCGGACACGTGCAGGCCATTAGCCGGTCCTCTATATCCTTCAAAGCGAAAAACGCCATCCTAATCGAATTCATAGCATGAACTGAGGTATTCAACGACCGTCACACGTGCCTGTATTCTGGGATATGCGGTCTCCGGGTGACGTACATCGGGACAGAAGCAGCCTTCACCGACGTACTCTCCGAACAGCCGGAGGGTGTCAGAATAGAGGTCGAACGAACCGGCACATACACTCCCAGCCCCCGCCACATCGTCTCTCGGCTGACCGAACGTCAGCGGGAGGTGCTCCAGGCGGCGATAACGCTCGGCTATTACCAAGAACCTCGCAAGGCAACCCACGACGAAATCGCGGCGGTGACAGGGCTCTCCGAAACGACGGTCGGTGAGCATCTCCGGAAGGTCGAGGCGACCGTGTTCTCCTCACTCCACGTTAGGGCAACCGATCGCTGAAGTGACTGATTGTCTCAGAGGTATCCGGTGTTGGTCAGCTACTCACTCTTTGCGACTGAACACACGTCTGGATAATTGTGGCATTGGGGGAGCCGCTGATGTCACGGACGCACTTCGACGAAGTGAGGATCTGAATGCACCGGCCACTGAACCATGGAGCAAGACTGTTATCCTGCTATCGTTAGCCTCCCTGTTGTCGCTTCGACATCCTTGAGTATGCGACATAGAGGACAGCCCTATCAAGTATCTCATTGTGAGCTCCACTGATCTTCAGTCCAAGCATTCTGGTGAACGAGAAAAGGAGAGAAGCATATAAACAGCCCTTGATCGACGGCAACGCGCTCATCGCCCTCAGATGAGAAGGAGTAACCAATGAGACTCGTTGAGACGATTGCGGAGATACTGGGATTCGGCCCGAATGTAACCGTCATAGAACAACTCATCGCGTCATTACTCGGTGCCGCCCTAATTGGGGTCTTCTGCCTGACTCACATGGCAATTGCTGGTCCGTGGGCGAAACGAAAAGTGAACGCAGCTTTCGTGGATCGAATCGCCGTGAATCGAGTTGGTCCATTTGGACTGTTGGTCATCGTCGCGGACATCGTCCGACTGATTTCGAAGGAACTCATTATCCCAGATGGCGTGGACCGTCCTGCCTGGGATCTCGCCCCCGTCCTCCTCTTTTTCTCGGCATGTGTCGGCTTCGCCGTTGTTCCGATGGGGACTATCGCTGGCGTTACGATCCAACTCGCCGACCCCGAGACCGGGGTCGTATTTCTCTTTGCCATTTCGTCGTTAGCGAGCCTCGCGTTAGTCATGGCTGGCTACTCGTCAAACAACAAATATTCATTCCTCGGCGGGATGCGTGCAGTAGCACAGAATATCGCATACGAAATTCCACTCGTGATCACGGCCGCGTCAGTGGTCCTGTTCACAGGAACGCTTCGAGTGAGCGAAGTCGTTGCGTTCCAAACCCGACCACTGGTGGACGTGTTGGGCGTCCAAATCCCATCGTGGTTTGCCTTTGTCAACCCATTCGCTTTTGCACTGTTCATGGTGGCGAACTTAGCAGAAATTGGACGAAATCCGTTTGACACCTCAGAAGCACCACAGGAGGTCATCGCTGGCTATCAGACCGAATACTCGAGTGTCTACTTCGTCTTTCTCTATGGGAGCGAATTTCTCCATATCTTTCTCGGCGGTGCAATCATTACGACGTTATTTCTTGGAGGGCCGAATGGGCCGTGGCTGCCGGGGTTCATTTGGTTTCTCCTCAAGATCTGGGGTGTATTCTTGTTCACGCAGTGGGCACGGTCGGCAATACCGCGTGTCCGCATCGACCAGCTCATCGAAATCGGTTGGAAGGGCCTCCTCGTTCTTTCATTCGCCAACCTTCTCCTCACAGCAATCCTTATGCCAATTCTAGGCGTGTAGTGCCAGCCTTCTTCCTCAATTGGGAAAGTGTAATTCTCCGGATCTTGCTGTTTTCAAACCTTCTTAGGAACAATCCCTGAAATCCATGAGCCGATCTTGTGTAAATTGAATCTGGGGCACGTACATGGAACGCCATCCGTGTGGGCTCACAGTTCGACTCCGATCGAACTGTGCCCAATTCTCTGATTCCTTCGTATTTGAGGCCCGTCAGTGTTTTTACAAGGATCTTTTTTGAAGAGAGTGCCAGGACGAAAAACATTACACCCACCGGTGATAAAAAAGCCGTATGCGCTATCGGGTTCGCTGGCTGCCAGCAGTTGTCATCGCCGTCGCCATCTTCGTGATGTCTGTCGCCCCACGCGCGCCAGGAGAGGCCCTGATAGGCCCCTTTGGGCTCATAGGTCTGGACAAATACGGACACGCGGTTGCGTATTGTTGTCTCGCTGGAACAGTCACCTTCGCTCTCGTCCCACAAGACCGGTGGGTCACGACGATCGTTCTTAGCATCGCCGTCGTTTCCCTCTACGGTGGCGGGGTTGAGATCATCCAATGGGTTGTAGGTCGCGACCTCTCGATTTTTGATTGGGTAGCGGATATATTGGGTGCGATCATCGGTGCGCTTCTCGCTACCGGGCTTGACCCATGGCTAACACGATTCCGGCTGACAGCATGATGAATCTCGAGCCATCTTTTCCTCACAAACTCGAACGCTAGAGTGGAATGTCTGCTAAAGTTACGTACTGATACCGCGGGCATTTTATCGTAGAAAACTCGGATTTTCGAATCACCCGAGGAATATCGTCATCACTCACTCTCTCCGCAGACTGGCTGCACGTGCGCTCATTCGTCTGTGATCTTCGGTGCTAGCTTAATCTCCTCCGTTTCCCCGATCTGATTTTCATCCACCCATTCAGTGGATTTAAGCCATCATGTCATCAATGCATACACTCAATGGTTATCTCCTCCCGTCGGTTCGCCCTCCTCCTCGTCGCTTGCCTCTGTGTCACCGCTGGCTGTAATTCTTTCATTCAGGGACCCGACCCTCAAACGACGACCACGTCAACGCTTCAGGGACAACTTGCTCCCGGATTGACCGCTCAGGGGGTGACTGACGTCAGCACGCTTACGGAGGCACATGAACGAATTCTCCAAGAAGACTCCTACACTGTCACACGGACCAGTGCCCAGCGATATTCGAATGGGACAGTGCGATACCGGTTTCACAGCCGAATACAACGTGGCTCCAATGGTTCCCACTTCTATTCACGAACCCGATATCCCACATCATCACTGACCTTTGCCGATTCTTCGTTACAGCGCTATGAGTACTATGGAACGAGCGATACCGTCTATCAGAGGTATATCGCACAGAATAACACGACAATGAGAGTTTACAATCGTTCTGAAGTCCCGGTGCTTACCACGTTCACTTCACGTGAGTATTTGTATACTGTCTTGAGTGCGTTCAATCACACCCACGGTTTCACAGTCACGGAGGTTCCGAATTCATCTCCCCCTCGCTACCACATACACCTGACACGACTCGATAGTCCGGCGATTTTTGCAAACTATCTCGGCCTACAGACCATGACAAACGCATCACTGACAGCGGCCATTGATCGCTGGGGCGTGATTCATCGGTACAATCTTACCTACACTGGTCAGGCGAACAATCAGACTGTCTCCGGAAGCAGAACTATTCGCTTTACCAAGACCGGTAGTACTCACGTCCCACAGCCGTCTTGGATTCACAATGCTACGACCAGTTCATCACCGAGGAGAGAACGCGACCAAGGATAGTGTTCCTACTCGAAAACGACTTCTTGCTGTAGTCGGATGTCACGAGGAGAATCTCTTGTAGCTCGTACTGTTGCTAGATGGCACACCAACGCGCACAGGCCGAACAGTTTTTCTCCCACGCGATCTTTTGGACTCGTCAAAATCACCAACGAGAGCCACGAGAACCCCGCAGCCCACCAGTACACCGTCTCCATCGACGACGTGACCGAAGACCTGATGGCCTGTACCTGCCCGAACCACGTCCACCGGAACGCCTTCTGCAAACACATGGCCGCCGTCGAAACTGCAACCAACGACGGGACGCTTGAGGCATTCCCATCCGAGGACAACGACGAAGCCGAACCGGAGGACTGCGACTGCGACGACCTCGGTGACTTCCCGTGCTGGCCATGCATGAGAACGGGACGAAAAGAACTGCCGAACTAACCACCACTTCAGCTGTTTTTATCCATGGTACGCCAATTGACGCTCTCGGATATCACCGACCAGTGAACGCTGACGGAAAGTGCGGATGCAACGACCGACGATACACCGGAGACACCGACAGCCCCCCTCGACCGATATCGCCGCCGAGTACTTCCCGGGACGCTTGGGACATTCTCCTTAGGGGTGAAGAATGACGTACCTCAGGAGTGAGACTATGAGGGTTTCAGCGCCATCTCATCACCGGCGAGCCGACTTTATTACCAATATTCTATACAGTAATGATGGACGCTATTATGAAATTTCGGTGATAAAATCTATGTATGTGGAGCGAGTGTCTATGCATTGCTATGGAAATACTCCATCGGTTACGCGGTGCCTTTCGTTCAGAAAAACCGTCTCGGCAGACGGAACAGCAGGTACGACCGACCGGTGATATTTTTGAATGCGAAGAATGCGGTACCACCTTTATTTCGAAACCATCTCATTGTTCAAAGTGTAACCAGAGCGACTTTCAGAATCTCGGCAGTTGTTAATCCGACATCTCTCACCGTTCTCTTTCCACTGATACAGTTTCTAACTGGTGTGACCGACGATACACCTGAAACACCGACGACCCTCCTCGACCGAGCACAACAGCACGCAACAAACATCGCCGCCGAGTACTTCCCTGACCTGCCGGTCAAAGCGACCGAGTGGGAGGTGCAACACTGCGAACGCTTCACTGCACCCAAGTGGTGGCTCGTCTGCAAGGGCTGCGGCGGTCGGAGTGCCCGGTATCGACGCTCGAAAACAGTTCGCAACCCAGAACAGTATTGCTGTAGCGAATGTGGTGGGTCGTTCCGCGTTGAGGACGATAGTCACTGACGGAAAACGACTGATCGTTTTCTGGGAGTTGCCATAGAATATCACCAGTGTTCGGATCATCACAGATAGCGACGCCAACAGGAGGTACAGTTGGACGGGCTGTGGCCCTCCGAGCGGTCACGGACAAAGACCCTCGCAAAGCGAGAAGTATGGCTTCGGTAGAAGGAACGGTTCGTTCTGGTGAACCCGGTGCGTCTTCTCCGCAGAACTACCCGATTGGTCGAGTAAATACTGAATATCGTCTTTTCTGGATGTTTGTCTAAATATTCTTCAGATTAAAAAATGAATACGGAAGTCTTAACCGTGTGTTGGGTCTCTGTTTAGTTGTAATGGCAAACGGTAAGGTTGATTTCTTCAACGACACTGGCGGCTACGGTTTCATCACGACGGACGACTCTGACGACGACGTATTCTTCCACATGGAGGACGTTGGCGGCGCTGACCTCGAAGAGGGACAGGAGATTGATTTCGATATCGAACAGGCCCCCAAGGGCCCGCGCGCGATGAACGTCGTTCGCGCATAATACACGATTCACGTAGTCGCCATCAGGCGACGCTGTGTGACTTTATTCCATTTTTAGGTGAAGGTTCACTTAGAGCAGTAGCCTTCGCACTGTCCCATACGGAGGTCAATTTATCAAGCAAATCTTGATTACTGAGTCACATACCGATATTCATTGCTGAGTTGACGGGAAACATGGCGACATTAGACACTATCTTCGACTTATTCAGTACGAAGCGGCGACGATACGCACTGTACTATCTCGATCAACAGAGTGGAACAGTAACGGTTGATGAGGTTGTGGAGTATGTTGCAAATCACGAAAACGACGCGACTGATGAAACAATCCCTGACGAGCAGTACGATCGGATCGAACTCTCTCTTCGCCAGGTGCATATCCCGAAAACAGCTGAAATTGACTCGATTGAATATGATCGCGGTGAAGGTGAGATTACTATTCAGGGGACGTCAACCGAATTTGACGCAATTGTGATCGTCGCGAAGGTTCTCGAACACGCCGACTGAGCCGAGTAGGTAGCCGACCGATGGTCATCGTCGATGACTCTCCCAGCAGAATACTTTCGAGATCTAGCAGTCGAAGTGCGTCCAGTGATGGGTAGGCGTCACCAAGTACGACCCTGCAACAGAGGCAATCACGATTGCGCTGACCTGGAAGGCTTACGAACACCACGGGTAGGCGCAATTCAGTGAGACTGTCCGGCACGAACTCATTCATGCGTGGCAGTACCACGAGTTCGGTGACGCGGACCACGGCGCAACGTTCACCCGCTGGACGGGCACTCTCGACACCTCGCAGTACTGCGAACGCTTCACTACTCCCAAGTGGTGGCTTGTCTGCGAGGACTGTGGCGGTCGAATTCCGCGCTATCGACGGTCGAAAACCGTCCGTAATCCGGAGCAGTACAGTTGTAGCAAGTGTGGTGGTGCAATTCGCGTTGAGAGGGGAGTCGGTCAGTAACATCGCGAGAATCGATAACCAGCGTTCACTACTCAATATTTTAAGCGCGAGCAATATATATGCTGTAGCAGCCCGAAGAATAGGATATGACCTCAGACGATACCCCACCCAAGCCACCAAGCCTCGCGGAGGAATGGACCGAAACGTGGGAAAACGAATCGACACGAGATCGGGTGTACACCACTGCCCTGCAGTTGTATGAGCCAACACGAGTTGCCGCGATTGCCGACAGAGCAAATGTCTCGAAGGAAACCGCTCGAGACTACCTGCAGTGGTTCACGGAGATCGGGATGCTAACGCAGACCAACGAGACACCAGACGAATTCGTCCGTGACGAGGATTATTTTCAATGGCGACGGATTCATCGGCTGCGTGGACTCCCCATGGAGGAACTCGAACAGCGATTGAAAACAGAAATCGAAAAAGAGCAGCGCTACCGCCAAAAATACGATGCCGAGGGACCTGACCAAGTGGATGCGCTCGATCACGCAGATTATGCTGATGTCGAGGATGTCTGGTCGGAGTTGCAAGAGTGGAAAACCGTTCGACGGCGAATTGAAGAACTCGAACAGGCACGACAGAACCACGACAACACCACACAAGCATCCGCCTAATCGATGAGCGACGATACCGAGAAAATACTCGATGAGACAGTGTTACGTCACATTGCTCGTCGATTGGGTACGCTCTCACTCGTGAAATCTGTCTCTGTCTTCCCGCACGAGCGACCGGAATCGGTCGTCGTGTGGTTAGATTTTCAGTATTTTCCTGGCACAATTCAACAGGTTGTATTCGAAATCCGTGTCTACACAAATGGTGATTTCAATATCACCTATCGTGAGGACAGAGGTGGCACGGCGTGGATGTGTCGGTGGGATCGGCACGACAATCCGCATAATTCCCGGGACCACTTCCATCAACCACCGAAGGCACGTACGGAAGATGCTGTTGACCGAGACTTCTCGACCGATTTTGTCGCCGTCATAGATTCCGTTCTTGAGCGAGTAGACGACCGAGTAGGTGGGGTCTGGAACGATTGTGAGTAAGAGTTTCCAGTAGGAACAATTCTCCTTCGACGTCGACGCTCCCGGACTCATCCAAGTCACCAATGAGAGCCACGAGAACCCCGCAGCCCACCAGTACACCGTCTCCATCGACGACGTGACCGACGAACTGATGGCCTGTACGTTCCCGCACCACGTCCACCGCAACGCCTTCTCCAAATACATGGCCACCGTCGAAAACGCAACGAACGACGGAACGCTTGAGGCGTTTCCATCGGAGGAGGACGACGAGCGTGTCAGTGGCCCGTATACCGGCTACGACAAACGGTCACTAAGCAGTTCCCATGGACCGTTGAGGATGTGTCCCGAAAGAGATGTATCCGAGACGAATCTGGAAATCGAGACGACAGCAGCCACCCCTTACAAGAGCCCCACACGCCTATGAACGTGTAATGGTTGATTTGATCTCCGTCGGTGGGTTGCTTCTCGCTATCTTCCTCGTCATCATGAACGGGGTGTTTGTGGCCGCCGAATTCGCGTTCGTAAAAATCCGACCGACCCGGGTGAACGCGCTCGTCGACCGCGGGAAGCCCGGCGCAGGCCTGGTACAAGACGCCATCGAGAATTTGGACAGCTATCTCGCAGTCAGTCAGCTCGGGATTACGCTCTCCTCACTCGGCCTCGGGTGGATCGGCGAACCGGCTGTGGCAGCACTCATTGAACCGGTTCTCGGTGAACTCCTGCCTGCGGGAACAATTCATCTTGTCGCGTTCGCGCTGGGATTCGGCTTCATCACGTTCCTCCACGTCGTATTCGGTGAACTCGCGCCAAAGACGTTCGCCATCCAGGAGGCCGAGAGGGTAGCGTTGCTCGTTGCGCCACTCATGAAGTTCTTTTATTACGTGTTCGTCCCGGGTATTATCGTCTTCAACGGCACTGCCAACTACTTCACGAGCTTGTTTGGGGTCTCGCCAGCGGCAGAAGGCGAAGAGACACACTCCGAGGAAGAAATTCTGATGATTCTCAGTCGCTCCGAAGAAACCGGAGAGATCGATCTCGACGAGGTCGAGATGATTGAGAGTGTCTTCGAGCTTGGCGATACGATCGCCCGCGAAATCATGGTTCCACGTCCCGATGTAGAAACCGTATCCGCCTCGATGGCGCTTTCAGAACTTCGTGCGGTTGCCGCCAGTGGAACCTACACGCGATATATCGTGCTTGACGAAGACGGGGAGCAGCCGATTGGATTCGTCCACGCGAAGGACATTCTGAAGGCGAGTGAAACCGAGACCGATCACGACGGCCCGATCACTGCACGTGACCTCGAACGCGACGTTCTCGTCGTTCCGGAAACGCGGCGGATCGACGCAATTCTCGCCGAGTTTCAGAGGCACGGTGGTGGACAGATCGCGGTTGTCATCGACGAATGGGGCGTTTTCGAGGGGATCGTCACCATCGAGGACATCCTCGAGGAGATCGTCGGTGACATTCGAGACGAATTCGACACGGCACCGGAGGGCCCCGCTATCGAGCAGCGAGACGACGGAACGTACATCGTCGACGGCGGCGTCCCAGTCCGAGACGTGAACGAACGGCTTTGCGCCACGTTCGAGACCGACGAGGTCGAGACGATCGGCGGCTTCGTCTTTAGTCAGCTTGGGCGAGAACCTGGAGTCGGTGACCAAATCGAACGGAAGGGATACATCCTTCGCGTCGACGCTATCGACAACGCACGAATCGAACGTCTCGTGATCCAACCGACAGAGCACTCTCAGAAAGAGACCCCTGAGGAATAACGAGGCCTCAGGTAGTGGTGTCTGTATCGGGTCCAAGAGAGTGACCCGACTCAACAGCACGCAACGAACGTCGCCGCCGAACACTTCCCGGATCTGCCGGTCGAAACGATCGACTGGGAGGTCTCACACCGAGCCCAACGACAGGCAGGCGTCACGAAGTACGACCCGACAACAGAGGCAATCACGATTGCGCTGACTTGGAAGGCATACGAACACCACGGGTGGGAGCAATTCAGTTCCACTGTTCGGCACGAACTCATTCACGCCTGGCAATATCACGAGTTCGGCGACGCGGATCACGGAGCCACGTTCACCCGCTGGACGGACGCCCTCGACACCTCGCAACACTGCGAACGCTTCACTACACCAAAGTGGTGGCTCATCTGCGAGGACTGCGGCGGTCGGATTGCTCGGTATCGGCGCTCGAAGATAGTTCGCAACCCCGAGCAGTACAGCTGTAGTGAGTGTGGTGGGTCGTTCCGTGTTGAGGAGAGCGACGGCCACTGACCGATTCTCGTTTAAGTAGTTCTCGCGACAAGTAGTAGATACGAGGAAGATTTTCGCGAACTGCTGATTTCTGCTTGAGTATATTTTATCACTCGTGCTACGGGCATTGAGCCAGTTCTGGTTAGTAGCTCATACTAACTCTCGTATTTCCATATCTATCTGGCTGGCGACTATCGTTGACATTTTGCTCGGTAGCGTCTCCCATAACCCGTGAGACACCCAGTTGGACACACTCCATAGAAAACTTGCGATCGTCTTAGAGAACACAAGCCAACAAGATTGACGCTAATCGACTTGCAATATGGATACTCAATTCAGATCCGGTTAAAGAAATGATCGCTAAAAACGAGCGCATAGCCAATCCCAATCGCACCCACACTGATTCCCAAGACATACACTAACTGCCCTGTCGCAATACTCGTCGTTTTTGTACAGTGACGTTCAGGAGGTGTGTCTGGACCCGTGTATGTTTCCGAACAGCCCATTGCAGTCACTTGTGGTGGACTAAGTAGATTCATGACCACCAACAGAATACCGACCAACAGGAACGCTGCTGCGATGGTGTAGCGAACTGTCATGGAGTTACCCTCCTTTGTTGCTCGACATTTGATGATTCGGCTTCTGTTTGCGGGTTTCGAGCCACCGTCCAAGCCATGTGGCACTCACAGCAAAGAGATAGTACGTAATGATCTGCCCGAGATCCCACAAATACAGTTGCTCCCCTGGAATCTGTGCATCAAGGGCATAGATGATATGTTCGAGTCCAAGCCCCTCGTAGACAAGCCCTGAGATGAGATAGGCCGGAATGAAGAGCAGTCGAAAGACCACATTGCTGTAGATATCAACAACCACTGGTAATTGTGCAGTAAGGGCGAGAAAACCAAAGAGCACAAACGTCGATCGAGCTGTCCATGCGGATCGAGTTGCGGGTGATGAGTGATTGTTCATAGTTTCCAAGAGGTCTGTAGACGGCTTTACGTTATGCCTTGGCACACACGACAGAGCGTGACGGTGTTTCGAATGACGGTGCGACGACAACTGAGAGAGTAATGTCAAAGAGGTATTTCACTCACCACGAAGCTTATTCCTCAATACACCTATGAAATGATATGAAACGCCGAACCACGCTCATTAGCCTGGGAACGCTGTTTTCCATCTCATCCGGCTGTCTCGGACGAGCGTCCTCAGGCAACACACCGTTTCCAAAACGGGTATCAGTAACACAAATCGATGCAGTCCCAGAACGGTATCCAGTTGACCTGACTATCCAAGTCACACAAGTTTCGAAGATGAAGCCGAGCTGTGTCATCGGGACATAGGCATCAGCCATCGGTGCCCAGTGTTCTGCCCCGCCGTCATTCTCGCTATCGCCGACGTTCATGAAGCTCCGAGAGCGAACCTTCACTTGGCTTTGGCCGCTTTCCTCGCGATACTCAAGGTAGGCCTCTGGGATGTCTTTGAGGACATGCCGCCACGCACGTTCGGCGGTCTCAACACCTCCCCGTGCAGGTAGATAGTCGGTGAGTCGATCGAGACACGCCTCGATCGGAATGAACTCTCCCGGTTGTCCTTGTCGAATGCTCTCGTCGTAGATGGCTTTCAGTGCCGCATCACGCGATCGGTCGTCGTTAGCTGTATCGAGTGTCTTGGCGCTCGCTTTCTCCGGGGTGACGGCCTCGTTCATCCCACCAAACTTGAGCTGACGCATCATCTCGTCATCAGTGAGTGGCGGGGCCGCGAACCGCTCCAGACTTTCAGTGATAATCTCTTCCGCTTGTTCTTCGTTGCGAATATTCGGATACGGTGCGAACGTCTTGAGCTTGAGTGCTCCAGAGAACCGGGTACCGCCGTCTAACGGAATCCGTGACCAGATTCGATGGTTTTCGAGTTCGGTGAAATCTTCGATATCACAGTCACTCAACCGCCGTGTAAGTGGACGGGCGTCCTCGTCGTCCAGTACGCGGAAGAACACACCCCGTGTTGCAGTTGTTCTTGACTGGTTTGAGCACGCCCGACTCTTTGAGTTGGGTCGGGTACTGACACGCCAACGTCACCGAGAGACGCATCGAGCGAGCACGTGCTAGCATGTCGTCGACGTCAAGGTTCTTGTGAAGGACGCGGTCTGCCTCGTCGAGGATCGCGAAGAACGGGGTTTTCTCCGCGCCTTCGATCGAGCGGTTTTGAATCGTGTTCCACAGCGGGCGGAGCGTACCCAGCATCACGAGTTGCTTAATATCATCGTCGGAGACGGCCGTCCGAACGATCACGATCTTCTCGTCATCGAGGATGTCTCGAAAGTCAATTGTACTCGCACGACACCCCGCGATCCGGCGGGTGACAGGACTCTCGACCCACGGTTTCAGCCGGGTAATCACAGGTCGTACGGCATCGTCATCCATTTCGGCGATTTCGGAAACGAACTCACCGACCCACGGATCATCAATTTCCTCGGCGAAGTCCTCGCGGCGTTGGGCGTTCAGGAGGACGAAATACATATCGAGCACACAGTACTGCTCGTCTCGGTCCTCGATTTCGTGATTCGCCTGCATCATCGCCCGTGCCATCGACTCAACGATCGCATTCATCCGCGGTCCCCAGTAGTCATCACCCGACAAAACGGCCTTGAGCACCTGAATGCGGTCGGTAACGTGCTGTTCAAGCTCCATCTCGCTTTCACAGTCCGGCACTTCGAGGAAGTTGATCCCGATACTCCGGTCGTGGTCGTTGTCACCCGGTTCGATCCAAATTACGTCGTCATGCCGATACTCGGGGAGTTTCTGGAGGAGTTCTTTGCTGTCCTCGGCCTTGGGGTCGAAGTAGATGAATCCGTAGCCTGCCCACGCTAATTGAACCATCCAGTTCAGCATTTCGGTGGTCTTCCCCGCGCCAGTGGTTCCGACAACCCAGAGATGCTGGAAGAGCTGATTGAACTTCACTGGTGCTGGATCGAAGCCCTGCTGGGCGCTGTCGTTGTAGCCCAACCACAGTGGCATGTCCGGATGGTCACGAGCACGTTCGAGCAATTCCCGAATCTCTGGGCCTGCCACCGGTCCCTGCTCTTTGGTCTCGGTGATCGTCTCGGTCATCCCATCTGCCGCGTACTCTGAGCCTGTCTGTGTGAACCCGTACGGTTCGTTCGTGATCGTCGTTGGGACGGAAGCGCTTTCTTCGGCTTTACCCACCAGTGATTCATCCGTCGAATCGTCTTCCCCACCACCGAAGAGTCGATTAAGCATCTTTCTCCCCCGTGATGTACCCACTGTGCTCGTGGGATCCGACCGGCACCTCTTCGCCGCGTTTGGTCTGGCGGCGGTCAAGCTGGGCGATCGAGATATCCGCCGGTGGCAGATGCACAATCGGGGCGATCTCTAACGACGTGAGCAACATCTTTTCGCCCGCCCACTCTCGGCGGGCCATCGTTTCTGCCAATGCATTCGGCGAACTATTCGGCTCGACGATGAACGCCTGCTCAGTCTTTGAGTTGTAGTAGCTCGCGAAGGAGGCACCAACCGCCTCGGCGTGGTGTTTGACCGCTTCCTTGTCGTCACCGACCGAGAGATGGCGAATCATCACATCAAACGCCTTCTCCTTTGCGCGCCGGTCGAGGACATTTCCGATCTCCGTTGCATCGGCTGTCTCTTTCTCACGTTTGGTCTCGGCGAGGTCGTGGATCGTATAGACACCGTTCAAGTGATAGTATAGTTCGGTGAGATTCGTCGTTAAAATGCGGCCAGTCTGCCAGTTCCGCGTTGTCGGGCGAAACATGACTTGGATAACGCTCCGTACTGGCTCTCGACCAGTTGCACCACCGGCTTTCACTGCATCATCCACGATATCGCCGAGGACAGTTTCGTATGGGTCGTCTTCGCGGAACCCTTCGAGGTCACGGCGACGAATTGGCCACCATCGGTGCTTCCGGAGCGTCCACTCACCACCGGCGACGTAATCCCCCTCATCGATGTGTATGAGGTCGGCCTCTTCCCGCCGAACGTCCGAATCAGGATACTTGTGCCGGAGTCGGGTGAGGAACCAGTGGAAATCATCACTGCACGGGAGATACCGGAAGCTGATTTGCTCACCGTCGTAGACGATCTCTGCTGCACGGGGCACGCTTCGCTTGCCACTTAGGTCCGAGTGAGACGGATGGACTGATTCGAACCACTCGATCGCGGTATCTATCCCACCATCGTCTTTGAACGGGCGAACGCGAATGAGCTCATCAGTGGCTTGGTTGTTGGACGCTGCACCGAGTTGTGCGGCACTGTACTCGGCTGATCGACTGAAGCGGCTCATCGACCTGCCCCCGGAATGAGTTTCGAGGCTCCGATTAGCACACCGATGATCGCCATATACGACGCAACGATGTCACCGAGCAGTGCGCTGAGTTCCGGTGCCGAGTAACCCAAGAACGTCGGCACGAGGCTGTTCGTGAAGAAGACTGCGAACATCCGCTCGGCGAGGAATGTTGAGAACTGCTGGATGGGTGTGACACTCGCGAGTGTGTGAAACGCGGTTACTACGATCTCGACAGCTTGGAACAGGAGGCTCATTGTTGCTCACCCCCGTCAGCCGCCATTACCGAACGGTGCTCCTCTGTCTCACTCTCCGATTCGTCACTGGATGGCTGCCCATCAGCGAAGCGGTCGCCAAGCTGGCGCTCTAGGTAGTCGTGCCAATTCCCGTGGTCACTCGGTTCGTAATCGACGATCGAGAACTCGACTGGATTCACATCCATACTCATCTCAACCCGCTGCGGGTAGCACTCTCGCGTACCGTCTTCGTCCACAGCGAGCAACATCTCGGAGTAGCCACGGTCTTTGTCTCCCGGCAGAGCACTGTTGACGAAGGTTGCTTCCTCGGCATTGAGCCCGATTTCACTTCCGAACTCGGGCGTCATATCGTCCAAGTGGTGGAAACACATCATCGAGGAGTTGTTGAAGATGACTTCTGCCTGCGATTTGAGCGCACTCGTCCCCTCGTCGTCTTTCGCGTAGAACTCGCTGATCGACTGGGTGCTGAACAGCAACGAGAGGTCGTAGTGCCGAGAGTGACGGACAACCTGCTCCAAGAACGTGAGGTTATCCGCGTGCTTGGTGAGATACTGCGCTTCGTCAATCAGAATCATCGTCGGGTCGTCGCTCTCTTTGGCCATCTCGTAGACCGACGTGAGGAGCAACCCGAGCATCAGCCCCGTTTCGCCTTTCCCTTCCTTGAGTTGCAGATCCAGGTAGAAACTCCCGCCGTGGGCATTCAAATCGAAGCCAGTTTCCTTCGTGAAATGGCGATAGCGTGTGCGGAACGCTTCAATATCCTCCGAGAGTACTCGCTCAGCCGCTTCGCGGGTTCGCAGCGGGACGTCCGTCTCACTCAAATCAGCGTCGAGGAGGTCGCCCATCTGGTGAATCTCGGGATTATCGCCGACACCAGCAATGTGTGCAATCTCCTGAATCGCGTCACGGAGCGTCGGTGATTCGTTGCCGTGCGTACCTGGGTCCTTCGTGATTCCCTTCTCGTTGTAGGCACGCCGTCCGGCTTTCTCCCAGACGTTCTTTTTCTCGGCTTCCAGTTCTCGGCCTTCGAGGTCGTAGAATGTCTCGACGAAACTGATGAAGCGTTCCATCGCCTCGCTGAACGGCGTCGTCCGACCAACAACGGATAGCTTCTCCTCGGGTGTCTCTTTGATCTCCAACGGATTGAGGCCTGTTTCTCCCCCCACGACGATCTGCTCGGCATCGAAGAGCTTCGACGGACCTGCAAGCCCTTCGAGAGGGTCGATGAGCACGACGTTCATCTCTGGGTTGCGCTTTTTGAGTTGGGTGAGGATTTTCTTCGACGTAGTGGATTTGCCACTCCCGATTTTGCCGAACACCATCATATTGTACCCCATTCCCCGAAGATACGGATCGACAATCGTGGGTTCGTCCCGATCGTGATGGATGCCAACCTCGATTCCCGATGGCTCGTAGATGTTATTCGATGTGTAGGGCATTTGCTTTGCCAACGCCCGTCCAAGCATCGGTGTCGCCTTGTTCATCGAATCGTAGACGAGTGGGGCGGCCGAGTGTGCCATCTCTTCCTGCTGGAAGTGGGCGGGGACGACTTCACACCGGGCGGGTTGTTCTTTGAAGCGCTGTTTCATCGTCTTCGCTGCATCAAGCAGCTGCTCTTCAGAGCTGGCGCGAAGGCTCACGTAGGTTGATGTCATAAACAGCCCCGAGCCAGACTCGGTCAGAGAATTCTCGATGTCCGAGGCGGCTTGCCACTTGCGATAGGCCGATTCGGCTCCCCAATGACCTTCCTGCTCTTTCTTCTCGTAGTCGCTCTTGTGTTTGATCTTGTTCTTCTGGGATTGTTGGCGCGCATCGGATTTGGAGACGCCGAGCGCATGCGTGGAGAGCGTAATATATGAGTGTTTAATTCTCGAGGTCGATATCATCGCCACGGTCCGATTCGTGCAGAATGAACGGCCCAATCGCACTCGTCCGCTTCGCAATCGTCGCGATTCGCAGGACGATCGAGGTCAGCACAAAAAATGGGATGATAGAGATAGCTGAGGACGCACTAACGATCCAGATGATATTTGCGACGCCGAGGGTCACACCGGGAAACGAGGTCGGTGCCAGATAGAGTAGTGTCGCAATCGCGACGGCCAATGCGGGGAATGCGGTAATCAGAATCGACCGGATGAGGCGGACGAGTTCCCACTGAAAGTAGAGTGCTTTGAAATGCTCCCGTGTCGGGCCGAAAAACATGAGCACGTCGATCAATTCATCGAACGCATTTCGTTCCTCATCGTCGAGACTGTCATCATACTCCGACCGGAGCCATAGGGCACCGTATAGCTTCCACGAATGGTTATAGTTCATGGCTGTGCGTAAGAGATTGAATTCACCGAACTCGGCGTCCTCTAGCTGCTCTTCAACTTCGTTCGCGTTTTCGATGAGAGCGACAACGAATTGATCGACCTGGTCGCGTAATTCGTCATCACTGTTCTCTGCAAGAACGTCTTCAAGTACCTCGGCACGGTCTTTGCTTGTCAGAATAAGCTGACGGAGAAATGCCGCGGGATCGGGCAGCCCGATGGTCCCGATCAAACTATCGACATCTTGGCGAAACTCTACGGTGGCCTTCATTCGTTCCCGTTGACTTTTTAGCGACCCGAGTTCCTGTGAGAGGACTAGCTGACCGATGGTGACGACGAGCGTCACACCGGTGATAAGCGACGCAATGAATGCCTGGAATGCGATACCAACTTGATTTGTGTTGCTCATGACCGAGCGAAACGATGAGGGGCCGACTGTCCCAGCAACGACGAGGATAACGAACAGACCGAGCGTGAGCATGCCAGTAATCACCCACCGATCCCCATTGAGGAGAAACCAAAATCGAATTCGGGACTCATCCATCCGCCCGACCATTGATTCGTCCTTATCTGCGTCGCCCATGATGGCACATATGTCACCTACCGTGAAAAAGACGACTGCTGAACATTACTATTCTCTTGGGAAGTCTGATTTCGTGCTTTCTCGAGGGCGGCAACCCGGTCGAATCGACTGCCGGTTAGAGATTCAGGGGACAGTAAATTTGGTCCATGTGCATATGAAGAGTTGATTGGTAGGGACCCATTTGTCTCACTGCTCCATGTTGCACAAGGCGGAAGTGCACTACACGCCACCACGTCCAGTGTAAATACCGGATATAGAATCGCTATTGTACGATAGCGGCCTTTTCATGTGGCGATATACAAAATCCAAGCCCAGACGATATGCCTTCAGCTGGAACAGCATAGACCTTAGTCGCCTGTGGCTGCGTCTTCGAATTCTTGGAGCGTTTCCTGGAACTTTTCCCTAAAGAAGTCCACACCCTCTTTCCGGTCTGAACGGATATTCCACTTGAGGGAGTCATCGCTTGGCGGGAGTTCGATTTCAAACGTGGCCCATGAACAGCATTGAGTTTCCTTCCACGCTACTTCTGTGACTGCAGTGTATGCCTCTGGATTCCGATCAAACACGAATGAGAACCCGTCCTCGTGCTCCTCGATAGTCTCTAAATGAGGGAGGAGGTTCTCCTCAACCCATTTTCTCCGTTGGTCGGTCTGTTCTTCCGTGAACCTGCAGGTAATCTCTTGAAGATCTCCTTCCGTATGATCATCGATTACTCTGTTTTCAGGCTGCTCGTCTCTCGTACGTTCAATGGAATCTACCATGGTGCGCTTTTACTTTGAGAGTCAAAGCTATTATACTGTCAAGGCCGAAGTATCGAATGAGCTGCGGTGAACAACAGCTATGGCGAATAATCAAGAACCATCGTCTGAAACGGCGAATTCAACTAGTGGCGTTCCAATCTGCTACTGTCCACTTGGTGGAGTCATGGATCTACTCAGTCGCCGCTATGCAATGCAGGTAGTCTGTGTTGTGGGGGCGTTAGGACCGGCTCGGTACAGTGAAATCGAGGATATGTTCGACGACGTTAGCAGTTCAACGTTATCGACACGCCTCGATGAACTCGTTGCAGCGGGGTACCTCTCCCGAGAGCAGTATGCAGAAATTCCCCCACGTGTCGAATATGAACTCACAGAGAAGGGAGAGAGCCTCCGTGAGAAACTTGATCCTCTGCTCGAATGGGTAACTGAGCATGAGTCTAGCCAGACCGAATCTTAAACCTGGTCGATAATCGGCATCGGAGTCCGGTTTGATCTCACGTAGCGACGCATGATTATGTCAACGAAAATCCGACGAGATAGACTGCATCGATTCAGGCACAGCCCTTGGATCGATTGAGATAGTCATCGCCCCAGGCATCCATCGCCTCAATAATCGGCTTGAGTGATGTTCCTTCCGTCGTTAGCGAGTACTCGACGCGAAATGGTTTCTCGCTCACGATCGCACGATTCACCAGGCCATTTTCTTCGAGATCCTCCAGGCTATTCGAGAGGACAGTACTGGAGATCCCGTCGATTTCTGCTTTGAGGGCGTTAAACCCGAGTGGGCCGCACGCAAGCAACCGATGCACGATAACCGGATGCCACTTCTTCCCGATAAGATGGGCTGTACAGGTGACAGTACACCACTCATCGTCAGCACACCACGACGCAATGCAGTCCTCGTTGGATGCTTGGTTCATTCTACTCGAGCAGTAGTGATTGAGACGTCATTACTATACTGCTACTAAGTCAGCATTCCAAAGCCAATACGGTAATTAGAGTTGGTTAGTAAGCAGTACCTCATCAGCATGAGCTTCGCTTATGCTTATTCGAGCTGTTGACGACTGCCAGATATGGGAGAAGTGCGCGTAAATACTCTTCAGTCGCTTCATCAGTTGACCCCGAACTGGCTTCTTACAGGTCTCCGTCTCGTTCTCATAGCACTTATCGCGAAACCAGCACTGAGTAAGTTCGTCACGTACAGCGACTCGGTTGCTTTCTTTGATGCGTATGGAATACCATTTCCGGCAGTAATGGTCATCGTAGCAGGGATTATCGAACTAGCGGCAGTTGTGATGCTGTTGTTCGGAATTGGTGGGCGACTCGCAGCTTTAGCCTTAATTCCCGTGATGATCGTCGCGATACTCTACGTCGCCCTAGACTGGAAAAACATCGTCGTCCTCGTCGGATCCAGCGTGATTTTGGTTTTGGGCACCGGTTCCTACTCGCTGTGGCAACCAACTGACCGTCTCCTTGGTTAGGGTGTCCTCACCTAGTATAGCTCTGCTGAGTTCGTCAGTTCGGCCTTGTCTTAGCCTTATGTGGTCGGTCTTGGTCTCTTTGAGCATGACACGACAGCGACTGAGACGCGGATTCAGCTATGGAATTGGTGCGACAATCGCAATGTCGATCCCCATGCTGCTAGCAACGGTAACAGGTACATCCCCGATGCCACAACCAATCCCAAAAGCTGTGGCCGGTCAGCTCCTCGGCAGTGGTGTCCCAAAACCACTGCTGATGGCACTCGCCATCGAGCTCCATCTCGGGTACGGTGGCCTGTTCGGCGCAGCCCTCGTCCGAGTTGCGCATCCAGTGACGATCTGGAAGGGACTTGGTCTCGGCGTCGTGCTCTGGACACTCATGCAAGTCACGTTCCTTCCCTTCCTCGGCTGGGGAGTATTTGGGACTGCAATTACCCCCAAGGTTGCGGTTGCAACATTCGTTCTGCATTTGGTCTATGGTGGCGTGCTCGGTTGGGCGTTGAATCGTACCACTTCGGTGACGAGCAGAGAGTCGGCTGCAACTGCTGACTGATGAGGAGCTGATTACCGTGCGCTTACCTAGTTGAGGACCCTTATTCTAGCGTTCCGATACGACTCAAAATTGTAGCAACTCGGGAATGGGGAAGACGATCCGAGAACGATCGAAGTGGACTTACGAGTTCCGCTACGAGATTGGTGCAAATGAATGGGATTGGGCTTTTCTTCATCGGTGTCGGTTTCCTGTTTGCGCTTCGCCCAAGCACAGCTGCCCGGTATCCCAACAGCGGTCCCAACGATCAGCGACTCGTTCGATACGTCGCCGCACCGATCTTGGCTGTACTGAGGATACTACTCTTCCGTGGAATCAGAATTCAATGACTATAGGGACCACTCCATGACACGACTTTCAAAACAGTGGATTCAGCACAATCAGGTCGGATTGTACGCCGTCGCCGTCCTCCTCGCGATCGGGGTCGGTCTTGGACTACCAAGTACGAGTTCAGTCCTCGAACTGCTCATTAATCCTGTTCTGGCAGTGCTGTTGTACGTGACATTCTTGGAGATTCCGTTCATTCAGATCAGGCGAGCCTTCCGAAATGGACGATTCATGGTGGCCGCGCTCGGCATGAATTTCGTGGTTGTCCCTGTGGTGGTGTTTAGCCTCACACGATTCCTGCCGCAGAAACCAGTGATACTCGTTGGTACGTTCATGGTGTTGCTGACACCGTGTATCGACTACGTCATCACATTCACGGAGCTGGCGGATGGCGACGCCGAACAGATCACCGCGACGACGCCGGCGCTGATGCTTGTTCAATTGCTATTGCTCCCGCTTTATCTCTGGATATTCATGGGTCAGCAAGTGGCAGAGTTCATTGAAGTCGGCCCATTCGTTGAGGCGTTTGTTCTAATCATCGCTCTTCCATTGGCACTCTCGTGGCTCACCGAGATCTGGGCGGATCGAGCAAGGCAAGGTGAGCAATGGCAGGACGCAATGGGGTGGTTACCGGTACCGATGATGGGAGCGACATTGTTCGTCGTCATCGCCTCTCAACTGCCACGTGTCCAGCATTCGATCGATCAAATCGTCGCTGTCGTTCCGGTGTACGTTGCGTTCCTTGTCATCATGCCGCTGTTCGGACGGCTTGCAGCGGGCTTCTTCCGGATGGATGTCGGCGAGAGTCGTGCATTGGTATTCACCTCTGTGACGCGAAATTCGCTGGTCATTCTCCCGTTGGCACTCGCACTCCCCTCGGGCTACGACCTGGCACCAGCTGTAGTCGTGACTCAGACGCTTGTTGAACTCATGGGGATGGTCGTTCTCACACGACTGGTTCCAGGATGGCTCCTCCCAGACACACCCACCTCGATTCCGTCAGGCACATAAGTGAATGACGAACTGAACATCCACTTGTGGGTGTACAATGCATGAGGTAAATGAGACTGACGTCAGTGATTGCAGTCGTGGCCTCACTTGCGAGTACTATATGAGCACACATTCAACACAGAAGGAACCTATGACTACTATTGTATTCTGCATAAGACAATGTGTATGATAGCAAGAATTGTAGTAGGGAAACCAGGCGGCCCGGCTGAAGGAAGCATGCCTCCTGATGGAAAAGTGACAACGAGTCATCATATTATCAAACAAAAAGCAGTCGCCTATGAAGATCAGTAAGCCATTTACCGAAAGAACGACTTCCGCTATTCCTGCAATCAGAACCTCACAGTTTTTATCGTCCAGAAGTGGTGACTCGAAGACGCGAGATCGGCGAACAAATACCTTTTATTGGAAGTGCTATCAGAATCAAGCATGATCCCGTTCACCCCAACGACGTTGTTTGGAAGCTTCCTCATGCTATTAGGAGCAATTCTAACAGGGACGATCATCAGTCCACTAACTGATTCGATGAAATTGGTTGTGAGTGGTGGTACGCTTGCTATCGGCTTCATCTCTTTTTATCTCGGGGTGGAATACGGTCGATTCATCGATTCTGCAGATCGGGTAGAATGACTGTAGAATCCGCTAAAGACCAGTGTTCGAAGCCATCATCAAAGAGCGTTATCGAGGTATCATACCAGTCGCAATAAGATACTGGAAGCCAAACAGCGTTGCGTTGTATGCACCATGTACGAGTGCTGGGACAGCAAGATTATCCGTATATTCGTATAAACTCCCGAGAACAAGCGCAAGCGCAAAGACAACACTGAGATAGACGAGCTTTCCCTGTAATTGGCCTTGGAGTGAGAAAATGTGGATCGCAGCGAAAAGCAGACTTGCAAGGATGATTGCACGAACGGGAGAAAACGACTTGCGAAGGATTCCTTGGATGAGGCCACGATACAACAGTTCTTCACCAGGTCCGATGAGTATGAACGACAGTGGAACAAGGAGTAGAAAGATCGTTGGATTCTGCCCTGCAATATCAACCACGGAATTCTGTGCAGACTGTAACCCAAATCTGGCAAAAATTCGGCTTATCACTTGGAGTACCCCGAAAATAGCTCCGAATCCAACAATGACCATTCCCAAGTCACGGAGCGAAGGTACTCGGACTCGGATAAAATCGAGGCTAAGATGCCGATACCGAAGGTATGCGAGAGCAACACCCCCAAATGTGACTCCTTGAAGCATCACGACACTGATGGCGAGAAGAATCGCGGGGCGATTTACAACATTGATTCCGATACTTGAGAAACCGATTACTATTACGGCAACAACTAGTTGACCGATTGCAAACGCTCCAAAGGCCAACAATAGCCCAGTACCAACCGCATGAAGTCGGTGAGACGATTGACTCATCCTTCACATCTACGTAGACTACCCATCTGCTTCTTTTGGTACCGGACACGAATTCGACGTCCAAACCAGTACCCTCATTTCAGTCCCTCTGTAATTTCTATGCGATGCATCGACGGGAGCTTCTCCGCGCTGGAACTGCCCTCGCAGGTGGTATCACCCTTAGTGGGTGCCTTGAATCACTGGGGTTCCAGAAGCAATCTGCGTGGCGAGATCCTCCGCTCGTGAAAAATCGGCCAGATGCTGTGTATTATCCTGCATACGTTGAAGAAATGGGAATGTATGGGATAACGACAGATGGTGATTACCGATTTGCCCTTACATACTCATTTCCACATCGATTTTGGAATCTGACTGGCCAGACGAGTAACAAGGTCACTGTTCAATCCAATGACTCACTTCACCTCATGGTGTCGCTCTGGGATCCAAAGTCGGAAATCGTGTTGCCCGCTAACGTCCACGTGAAACTTAAAAAGGACGGAAAAATAGTAGATAGCAGGTCACCCTGGCCGATGCTCTCACAAAATATGGGCTCTCATTACGGCGATAATGTGTCCCTCGATGGTGAAGGTCAATATACAGCAACGATCGAAGCGAGTCCACTTCAGATAAAGCAAACCGGTTCATTCGCGTCTCGGTTCACAGAGCCGAGTAGCGTCAATATCAGTTTCAATTTTGACACAGACGACGTGTACAACCTCGAATTCCGTCAACTCGGCAAAAAACAGGGCAACCGAGGGGCAATCAAACCGATGATGGAAAAGGTACCTCCTGGACGCGCTCCCCCTCAGAAATCGTTGCCAGGGAGAGTTATCGGCACAAAATCGTCCGGGGATGCAGATTTCGTTGTCACGCTCATCACTGGTGAGAATCGATTCACAGGGAACAACGCGCCCTACCTAGCGGTTTCACCACGAACCCCCTATAACAAAATCGCATTGCCGCGAATGTCACTCTCGATAAAGCAGATTAGAAATGGATCGACTCTATCCACATCCACGCTTGCAGCCGGACTCGATCCAGAACTTGAAGTTCATTACGGAACGGCACTCAAGGAAGTACGAACTGGAGATACATTCCAAATCCAAGTCGACTCACCACCACAACTCGCGCGCCACGATGGGTACGAAACTGCCTTCATGAATATGCCTCCGGTGAAATTCACCGTCTAATTAGGAGACAAATGGTGGACTCGCTGTCGGTAGCGACACCAACCACAAACTGATGATTGTGTAGCCAATCATAACAATAATGAACGAGTATTGGCTGCGAATCGCCTGCAAACGGCTAGGAAACAGATCATAGGATTTTGTATGTGTGACCCAAACTGCGAGCATATGACCGATGAGAACAAATGCAATCGGGAGCATTCCGAACCACCCCGGAAGTGACAAGACGAGCGGATTGGCAGGCGGTGAAAACGGTGATACGATGGTCGTGGCAAGCAGTGGCGACAACGAGACAAAAAATCCGAAATAGTGTGCAAGGTGATATCCGGCCGCGATCGCCAACAACGACGCTGCAAATTGGATTCCTATCGTGTGAGGGGTGAGATAGGTTTCGCCTGTCTCTCGTGCGATATTTGCTGCCTTGAGGTACGCCCCGAAGAAGAGGCTATAGCCACCAACGAAGATCAGCAGGTACAACATTAGAGGAGGAATGCCAAATGCAACAATACTCCTGATAAATGAGCCGCCGACTGTTGTTGTAACAAATCCACTGAACGTTAGTTCCCAAATTAAGGCAATGATGAACGCGATATCTGCAGTTTCAAAGACGGTGTCTGACTGTGGAAGTTCAAATCCAGGTGGGCGAAGACTCACTTTCTCCTGCTGCCATCGGAATGGCGCGACTTCACCATAGAAGCGAAATGCGACAGAGATCGGATCAACATTCGCGAACCACGTAGACGGTGAAAACAGGACAGCACCAACGATCGTTACGATAGTGTAGACGAGGATCGCGACTGCCAAAAGATCTGGCTGTTTATTAACTGGTGTGACCGTTTCTACCCACACGAAAAGAAGTAAGCCGATCACAGCCGGCCACCGACTAAACCGGTCAGGATACGAGACAGTTGATGTCGGTACCAGACCGGTAATGGAATCTGCAATAGTTCGCCATGGATTCAATATAGGCCAAACGTTTCCAACAAGATAGGCAAACATCGTCAATCCAGCACGAACACCTGCAAATACAATTATAAGAGCCACATTGACAGTCGGTATTTGAGGACCGAAGAAACCACGGTACAGAACGAGACCAAGACAAAGAATGCCAATCACACGCCCGACGATAGTTGCTAGTCTTCGTATCCGCATGCGTGCTGTAATAGACGTTTGCTGATCGTGTAGCGTATTGATGAGCGTACGATCAGTAACGGTGCTTGCGAGCAGCGCTGACGCGCCGATAGCTGCGCCACCAGTAGCGACGTACAGCCATTGTGGGACATTAAATGATTTCTGTGATGCCTTTGACAATCCAATCGCAGCATTACTAGCAAAGGCGGTCTCAATGAAAAACAAGATACAACCGTAGATAGCAACACTAAAGAGAATATAGCGGGCGATCACTTTCGGAAAATCATCCCCGGTAGAGATCATCGCCTAGTTGGAATGAGCCGGGGGATATTGTATCCAGCGAACCACGATCTGCATGAGAATAAATAACACAATATAGACCCCGGTCAGGGAATTGATTTTCAAATAACTATGTGCACAGTACTAAACAATTGAGAATGAAATCGCACAACCTCCATTATTCTTGTTCACAGAGAATAGTTGACAACTATAGCTTGGTTTGATCAGTTGTGGTTGAAAAGATAGAACGGGATTTAGCTACTCTGTTACGGTGAATTTATCGGAGGGTTTTGGGAGTGACTTCGGCCAAATGCAGCACCTCCTGCAATGTATCCTTCTATGGCAAAGAGGATCGCTGACAATAGAACGAGCGGCACTAGAAGGGTATTCCCGGTATATAGCCATGGCAATTGTCGTATTCCGATAGGGTTTGTAGCAAGAATATAATTGATTCCCCAGAGCGCACTGTAATCAGTACGCGGGATGACTAAACTCATGCTAAACCACAGAGTGATACCAAAGGCCACCCCACCGATGAATCCGGATACAAGCCCATGCATGGCACGCGCTTTCCATCCACCATTTGTAAGTGTTCCAGCAATAAATCCACCAACCAATCCGGCTGAGAGAGTGATGAGAATTCCGACCGAAATGATTGAACTTGGGAGGGGGATAAAATTAGCGAAGCAGATGATGACGAGTTCGACTAGAACTCCGAAAACGATTGCTCTAGTTCGTATCACTCTTCTTCCCACCCATAGGATCCGATCACGCATTGATTTAGAATATACACCGTGATTCTCGGAGTAAATCCTCCTACGGTTTTCACACGAGCATGTAGAGTAGGTCTCATTTTAATATACACCGAATTCATTCTTGGAGGGTGTTTAGCCTGAGTATATAATTTAGATATCATTAAGTTCGACAGTAATGATCGAGATCCCATTGTTGGCATAGGTGTGAGTAGAAGATAGATGCTGATGAGTGTGTACATCGCTCTCGCCAGCGACGACAGATCATGAATCAGCGTTCGCAATGTGATGGGTTATAGCCAACAACACCTGTAATCGGGATGTATCGTTCGAATCTTCATCAGTACGAGCCACCCACAGTCCCTCAAAGTAGTCAAGTAAAAGTGACTCGCTCGATAAGACTCGCTGATGGCATCAAAAGAAGGACGACAACGGGGTGAAAACGGTAGTAAAAGGGTGCCCTGGTTTAATTCCAGTCGCCCACTCCCTTTCTTCCTCTTCTTTACTCTGGTGCTCGCGCAAATTCCTCCCGTCTCCGCTCATGGTGCGACTGCCACTGGAATGATTACGCAGTCACACGGAATCCTCCTCGGTTTTATCGGCGTCTCCGTTCTTGGTGGAGCGGTTATTCTCAAGCGAACCAACCGGATTTCACCGACTGTCGCGCTCTATGGCGTATTTGCTGGTATCGTTGTGACTGCCCTGGGAGCCATTCTCTTCGAAGGCTTGGCATCGGATCCGACGTATTCAGCGCGTTCAATGCCATTTCCCCGCTCATGGTACGATCCGTTGGCAGTATCAACCGGGTTGCTAATCGCCATTTCGAGCTTCCTGATCGGGTGGCTGCGATGGCCGACTCGACCTCGCTACACGTTTCTCGGAATCCTGATGGGTGCGTGGATCGCCTATCCCGTCCTCATTCCCGGGATATCCGGTAATTCCCACCCACTCGGCTATGCGATCGTCTTGGGGACTCCATTGGCAGTCGGATACATTCTCTGGAAAGATGCGGGAACTGTGCTCCGTGCTGTATTGCGCGATCCGGTCGCTCGTCGATTCGGGATTGGAGTTGGCATTGTGCTTGCCTTTTTCTTCCTCACTGTTACCGGCTATCTTTCCTTTTTGCCAGAAGAAGGACTTCCACACGAGCGGACGATTATCGTGTTACCGGTGATCTATCAGCTAGTTATGTGGCCAACACTCGAAATCGCGCTTCCTCACATCCCCTTCTTCCTAGCCATTTCACCCGGTCAAATCATCATTGTCGGATTATTGAGTACACTCATCGGGTTGAACGCCGCTCTCATTGCTCGACAGTGGCGCGTTGAACAACGAGCAGGTATGACAGAAGGGACTGTTGGGAGTGCTGCAATCGTTGGCTCCTGTACCTGTGGCTGTTGTGGCCCACTCGTTGCGAAAATCGCAGTGCTCGCAGCCGGACCATCTATTGCAGCACCCCTCTATTGGGTATTCGTCGATACAGCGTCTCCACTCAGTGCACTGTTTATCATCGGGAGTATCATCCTCTTCACTGGGAGCTTGGTCTATTCAGTCGAAGCAGCACGACAGCCTGATCGACCGACCTCGATTATTCCCGCCGATTAGATCACAGGCGAGCACGTTTCCAGAGAGTGCTGACAAACGCACGGTGGTTCGTTAGGAAGAGAGCTCAGAAAATGAGTAATGAGTGGGAATGGATCTCAAGACCGGGATGATTGTATCGAGATGGTCGGCTGAAACGTTTTGGGGTACGTAGTAGCCGTTCAGGACTCGAAAAACTGGTCAGGTTTGAGCCGGGACAGCCGCATCGCGTTGCTTGTCACCCCGAGGCTCATCCCCATGTCGCCCACCACGACTGCAAGCGCAACACTCACATATCCAAGCGGCACGCCAATCGCCAACACTGCCTTCATACCGAGACTCACCCAAATGTTCTGTCGGATAACGCCGTTCGCCTTGTGCGACAGCGCGTACAGATACGGAAGCTTCTCAATATCATCACCCATCAATGCAATGTCCGCCGTTTCGAGGGCCGTATCAGTCCCTGCTGCACCCATCGCGATACCCACTTCAGCGGTCGCGAGGGCTGGCGCATCATTGATACCGTCACCTACCATCGCAACATCGCCATACTCTGCTTGTAGTTGTTCTACTGCATCGACTTTCTCCTCGGGAAGGAGTTCAGCACGATACTCATCAACGCCGACCTGTTCAGCAATCGCTCGTGCAGTTCCCTCGTTGTCACCAGTCAACATCACCACGTGGATGACACCCAGTTCGTGCAGGCGTTCGACGGCACGTTCAGCGCCCGGCCGCATTTCGTCGGCGATCGCCACGATGCCCACCAGGTCCGACTCCGTGCCGACAAGAACAACTGTTTTACCCTCCTGTTCCAAATCGACAAGCACGTCCCTGCTCTCTTCAGTTATCGAATCCTTCGTCATCGCACCGCCATCTGTCGCACGGTGAGTATCCGACAGGTCGAAGCCAAGCTCCTCGAACAGTGCGGGCTTGCCTGCATAGTACGTGTCGCCCTCGAGTTCGGCACGGATTCCCTTTCCGGTGAGACTTTCAAATGCAGCGGGTTCTGGAAGGGCGGTCACGTTTGCCTTGTCAGTATGGGTGAGAATCGCTTCCGCAATCGGATGCTCACTTCGCTGCTCCAGTCCGGCAGCGTATCGAATAACGTCTGTTTCGTTATAGTTTCCGAGTGAGACGACATCCGTGACAGTCAGTTCGCCTTTCGTGAGTGTGCCAGTTTTGTCGAGTGCGATGGTATCAACCTCACCCATCGCCTCAAGATGATTCCCACCTTTGATCAGAACACCATTCTTTGCAGCGCTTGTGATACCCGACACTACGGAAACGGGCGTCGAAATAACGAACGCACAAGGACAGGCGATCACAAGGAACGTAAGTCCCCGGATGAACCACGTCTGCCACGGCCATCCGAATGCGAGCGGCGGGACCGCGGCGGTGAGAATGGCCAGTGCGACAACCGCGGGCGTGTAGTAGCCCGCGAACCGATCGACGAATTGCTCTTTCTCTGTCTTCTTCTCTTGGGCACCCTGAACCATCTCGATGATTCGCGACAGCGTTGAGTCACCTGCAGCGGAGACGACGTCTATTTCAAGATATCCCTCCTCGGCGATACTCCCGGCGTACACCTCATCTCCCATCGTTTTATCGACAGGGACACTCTCACCAGTGATCGGAGATTCGTCAACGGCACTCTCACCATCGATGACTTCGCCGTCAAGCGGAACCTTCTCTCCGGGACGGACGATAACAGTCTCGCCGACCTCCACATCGTCGGCTGGTACGGTTACCTCTTCGCCGTCACGGCGGACAGTGGCCTCGTCCGGCGAGAGCTCCATCAACTCGCGTAGCGAGTTCCGTGCTCGATCCATCGAATAGTCTTCAAGCAGCTCAGCAATGCTGAAGAGGACGGCTAGCGTCGCGGCCTCAACGAAATAGCCGATGCCCGTCGCAGCGAGAATCGCCGTCCCCATCAGAAGATCGATATCGAGACTCCGATTCCGTGCCGAGTAATACCCACCGCGAATAACCGGATAGCCACTGATTGCGATCGCGACAAGGAATGCCCCATCAGCGAGCGTAAGTGGGAAATTGAGGACGCTTGCAATGGCGAGATTCTGTCCCGTGAGGACGAATTCGAAGAGAAGCCCAAATGTGACGAACACTGCACCAATCCACGTTTTGATCGCCCGTGAACTCGTCCAGATCTCTGATGGCGGTGCAATCGCCATCTCGCCACCAGTCGCTTCCGTGGAGTCACCCTCGTCGTCAACAACCTCGTAGCCTGCATTCTCGATGGCCGCAACGACGTCAGCTTTGGCGACATAATCGGGGTTGTAGGTAACCGTGGCCATCCCTGTGGTCGGTTGCAAGGTGGTCTCGATGATGCCCTCCACACGCTGGAGACTCTTATCGACCTTCTGTGCACAGGACGGACAGTCCATTTCCGGGACCGTGAGACGGAGCGAAAGCTCTCGCGATTGCCCGTTACCTACCTGCTCAGTCGTCGCGTCATCAGTCATTACGTAGAGATTGGACAGTCAGTTCGATAAGCCTTAGTTGGAATATTCCAAACCCAAAGAAGCGGTGTCAAACCGGAGTCGACGGCCCATCTGCGATCCGTTCACGAGAAACATGCTGTTTTGCTAAATGTTCCTCTGCACGTCGAAGTCGGTAGGTGAGCGTCGATCGTGGCACATCAAGATGCTCCGCGAGTTCGCCGACGTCGATGGCCCGTGGTGATTGGTAGTAGCCATGCTCAACGGCAGCTCGAAGTGCAGCCTCTTGTTCCGGCGAGAGTTCGCTCGCCTCGTCGTCTGCACCGTGCGTCGAGACAGAGGTATCCGCCGTTCGAAGCATTTCCATGTGGGCACAGTCGCCGACAGCATCATCAAGCTCAGCAAAGAACGTAGCGACATCTCCGTTCCCCGAGTGGATGATGCGCCATGTATAGTGACGGCTCTCGTGGCGTGTATCGAACAGCAAGCCGTCTCCAAGGTGTTCACGTGCGATATGGGGAACGGACGAGCAGGTAGGAGTGCGTTCCCAATACGAGTAAAGGACGAGTGTATCATCGGTGTGATCGAGAACCTCGGTAGATTGAGTAGCACCGCAATCTTCGGTCGCAAGACAATCCGCATAGTAGTCCGCGGTGAGAAAAGCATCTTCGATATCAGTGAGTGCATCGGGCGTTCCAGTGGCATGGTCAACTCGCCAGAGGCGCTCGGTTGTAGCGTGTAACGAGAGTGATCGAATCCGGGCAGGGTGTGTAGCAAGTGTATCTGCTACTTTATTGCACCCAGGCTCATACTCAAGGGCGAAGACGAGTTCGCGCATATTGCTATTGTAGGAATCGCCGAAGCATAACGGGCAGGTTCCCACTATTTGTAGCGCCAAGATTGTCGGAATCAACGGTAACAGCTGCTGTCGTATCTCGGGTATCAGTAAAGGAAGTGAGTGCTCGCTCCTTTCGGTAGTAGCGGGCACCATCTGGGGAAGCATAGGTCAGGATGATGAGGTTCTGCTCGTCGTCCGAATACGTTCTCCACTAACCACACACGAACTCCGTCGGCTAGCTCATTCGACATGGTTCATTGTTCTTAGTGGTAGACGTTAAATGCTGGCGGCTCTCATTGTGAGCGCTAGTCTCAACTTCTAAGGCAATGACGCCGCTGTCTTCCAATCCACTCGAGGAGCAGTTCTAACGAGGGGACAATTGATTTACCGTTCTCATGCATTCCAATTGAATAGGAGCTCAGATTATCGTGTGAGTATCATTCTTCGAGAATCAACATATTGGGACTCATTAGTCGATTTATCAGTGTCACAGGAACCACATCCAAAGTATTATTTGATAATACGTTCAATCGTTCTCGTGGTCAAGACTTGGGCGAGCCGTCATACGTCGGATGCTATAGAACGCGCTCGGCTGCGAATTCGGCCGCTAAACCCCAAGTACGGAGGAATCCCAACAATGGTCAAACTCACAATCTACGAAGAGGCGATGTGTTGTTCCACCGGTATCTGTGGACCAGATCCGGACACAGAACTCGTCGAGGTTACGCATGCAGTCGATAAACTCGAAGAGGAATTCACAGACATCGAGATAACGCGAGCGAATATGTCCAGCAATATCGAACGGTTTCTCGAACACGAGGACATTTCTGACGCTGTCGAATCGAATAGTCCTTCTGTCCTCCCAATCACCACCGTTGACGACCAGATCATAGCCAAGGGAGAATACCTCTCCTACGATGAATTAGCCACTACAATCGACGAGCACCGGACACAGGAGGCATAGCATGGCTGCAACGACACCGCGAAGCGTTGTTGAACCCCACGGTGAGGAAACTGAATTCGTGTTTTTCAGTGGAAAGGGTGGCGTCGGTAAAAGCACGGTAAGTTGTGCAACTGCAGCGTGGCTCGCCGAAAATGGCTATGACACGCTTCTCGTTACGACCGACCCAGCACCAAATCTCTCCGATATCTTCAACCAGCAGATCGGGCACGCCGTCACGTCAATCGACGAGGTAGCAAATCTCTCTGCGATCGAAATCGACCCCGATGAGGCAGCAGCGGAGTATCGTGAGCGAACCCTCGAACCGATGCGGCAACTTCTCGACGACGAGCAACTCGAGACCGTCGAAGAACAACTCGATAGTCCGTGTGTCGAGGAAATCGCCGCGTTCGATCGATTCGTCGAGTTCATGGATGAACCGGATCACGACATCGTGGTCTTCGATACCGCTCCAACAGGTCATACTATTCGACTCATGGAGCTACCGAGCGGGTGGAACGAAGAACTCGAAAAAGGCGGTGCGACCTGCATCGGCCCAGCCACCTCACTCCAAGATCAAAAGGAACAGTACGAGAAAGCGATCGAAACACTCGGTGACGACGACCGAACATCGTTCGTCTTTGTCGGTCGTCCCGAAGAGGCCGCCATCAACGAGATCGAACGCAGTTCCGAGAACCTCGCCGAACTCGGCATTTCGACCGATCTCGTGACCATCAACGGCTATCTTCCCGAAGCAGTCTGTCAGGATCCCTTCTTCGAAAGCAAGCGAGACACCGAGCAGGCAATCCTCGAAGATGTCGAAACCACGTTCTCAAATCAACCAATCGCGACCTATCCACTGCAACCGGGAGAAATCACGGGGACAGACCTATTAACCGATGTCGCGGGTGTCCTGTACGAAGACGCCAATGCGACTGTCGACGTTGAGTCATCCTCCAATGAAGCGACAACGGCGACATCCGCGAACGTGGCCACTACGAACACCGAAGCGGTCATGGAACGGCTTCGTCCACACGACGACACTCGTTACCTGTTCTTCACCGGAAAAGGTGGCGTCGGCAAGAGTACGATAGCAGCAACGACTGCAACCGTACTGGCTGACGAGGGCTATGACACACTCGTCGTCACCACCGACCCTGCATCCCACCTCCAGGACGTATTTGGAACCGAAGTAGGTCACGAACCGACTTCGGTCGGCATTGATGGTCTTGAAGCTGCTCGGATAGACCAAGAGCGAGCGCTCGCGGAGTACAAAGAGCGCATGCTCAACCAAGTCGAGGAGTCCTTTACTGGCGACGATACAGAGACCGATGTCGAGACGGTTAAACAACAGGTGAAGGAAGAGCTCGATTCGCCGTGTGCCGAGGAGATGGCGGCGCTCGAGAAGTTCGTCGGGTACTTCGACGATACCGAGCACGATGTCGTGGTCTTCGATACTGCACCGACTGGTCACACGCTTCGGCTCCTCGAACTTCCTTCCGAGTGGAAGGGATTCATGGATCTCGGCTCGCTGACTAAAGAAGCCTCCCAGACGAGTCGGAAGTACGACCGCGTAATCGAAACGATGCGCGATCCAGCAAAGAGCTCCTTCGTCTTCGTCATGTATCCGGAATACACGCCAATGATGGAAGCATGGCGAGCATCCGAAGACCTCCGGAAGCAGGTCAATATCGACACCTCGCTTGTCGCGGTCAACTATCTGTTGCCCGATGAATACGGAGAGAATGCGTTCTTCGAAAGTCGACGGCAACAACAGCGTGAGTACCTTGATGAGATTAGCGACCGGTTCGACGTGCCGATGCTGCTCGCACCGCTACAGCGGGACGAACCAACCGGTCTTGCCGATCTTCGAACGTTCGGCACCGAGATATTCCCGGAACTAGAATCGATCGAGAGTGACAACCCCGAAATCGAAATCCAATGAGCGAACACGCTACTACCGACATCGATAACGCTGATGTTAACGAGCAGTTGCACGAATTCATCGACCAACTCACCGATTCGGAGCCGTACCAACGGTTCATCGAGAGTCAACAGCAACTGAAAGCGGATGATGAGGCACAACAACTCATCCGTGACTTCCAGCAGAAACAACAGCAGTTGCAACAGAACGGCTTCGACCAAGCAACAATGAAGGAACTACGCGAACTCCAGCAAGAGATGGAAGAGAATGACACGATTCAGGACGTCAGCCACGCTGAAAATGAGCTGATCGCCCTTCTCGAACAGACGAACGCCATCATCAGCGAGAAGATTGGCCAAGAATTTGCACAGACTACGGGAGGTGGCTGCTGTTGAGCTCCACACAATCTGACGTACTGACTGCGGCTGAGCGGCTTGGCGACGCACTTGCAGAAACCAAAGAAGAATCGAATCGCGAGGCATTCGATTCGATTCTCCTCGAGTGCAATCAGGAGATCAAACAGGAACTGGGTATCGACTATGGCGAGGTGTGTAGCGACGACAGTTGCTGCTAACTCGTCCTATCGATAACAGACAGTGAGTTAACCGACCAAATTCCTATTTCGCTGCGCTGCATTCCGAGTCGACTCTCAATAGGGAGAAATAGAGACATACACCCGTTCACGGGCGTCTCGTAAGCTGGTCTGTTTTTCGATGACTCCGCACGAGAGAAGCTGGTCGATACCTGCGTGAACGGTACTTCGAGAAAGCATCGTTTTCTCAAGAAGTTCTGACTTAGTCAGCCGCCCTTCGTGCTGCAAAATCAGATAAATGAGTTTAGCACTTGGGGTCTTGCTAGCGACACATTGCTGCTCGATTCGTAGGCTACTCATTCGAGGTCGGCTTCGATCTCATCGAAGAGTGCAACCACTCGTCGTTCGATGTCGTCGCGGATCTCGCGAACTTGATCGAGATCTTGTCCATCGGGATCGGCAAGCGCCCAATCTCGAACATCGACATCTGCGGAGGTATCGAGTTCGAGCGTCGAACATCCCATCGTCGCGACGTAGTCACAGGATTCAAGTTCATCAGTCGTGATCGCTCGTGGCGTCCGATCCGAGAGGTCGAACCCCACTTCGTCCATGACTTCGACAACGATCTCGTGGACGTGATCTGCAGGGTGTGTCCCTCCCGTCATGATTTCCACGGTGTCTTCAAGTCCACGTCGCTTACGCTCCCGCTCTGCAAACGCCGTCGACATTTGGCTTCGACCGGCATTCTGCACGCACATGAACGCAACCCGGATCGTCTGAGTAGATGTTTGTCCCATGGGTGAATGATTGAACAACTCTTCTATTAAGGTTTCGAAGCCTACGGCTATAATTGGGACATAGATGAACTGAGGAGACAGTTCTGATAACAATGGTACAGTACCCCACAATATCTGTAGAGATCAAGTTCAAACGGGAGGAGAAGTCAATCTTGGAAAATTTGCAGTATAGACAGGGGGTAGATGGCGACAGCAGATGACCTAAAGGGGGAACAAACACGCAAGAATTCGATTCAATAGACCCTCTACGGGCTTTGGACTCCAGAACTCTTATTGAAGTGTTTGCTCAAGTGTATGGTAATGGCGACCAACGACCGACTTCGACGCTATCTCACCGATGAACTGGGAGAGTGTTGCGACGAAGACGTCGAACAACGCGTCGACGAACTCGAAGTACTTGGTGCACAGACTGACGAGACGACACTCGAATCCGACGTACGAGTTCTTTCCGCACTTGCCAATGAAACACGCTACAAGATCGTTCGATTACTGCACGCGGCCGATGGTGAGCTCTGTGTCTGTGAGTTCTCACCGCTACTCGACGTCAGTGAGAGTGCGATCAGCCACGCACTGTCTGATTTGACGAAAGCAGGACTCGTTACGAGACGCAAAGATGGGAAGTGGCGAAAGTATCGAGCAACGGGACGTGCAACCGCCCTTCTCGTTGCACTCGACGGCACGAAGACAGTTTAACAGCAGTCGTTGATTTTCCTCTTCTTCGGTCAAAATCGCAGTACAGAGTGAGAACTACTCGAGACTACTACTCAATAGTCGATGGCATGCTCACCACAACGAATATATGACCAGACGCACATATGATGATGTGTTCAGATGAAAGGCGAACAATCAACACAATCGGTGCCAGACACCCAGCAACCGATAGACGGAGGCTGTTGTGCGGCAGAGCAGCCCCTTTCAGAGAGCGAGCTCCGAGACGACGTTACGCTTCTCTCGGCAACCGCAAACGACACTCGGTACGAAGCACTCCGGCTCATCGCCGCGAGCGATGACGGTGTCTGTGTTTGTGAACTCGCACCATCACTCGGGGTGAGCCAAAGTGCAGTCAGTCATGCGCTCTCGCGCCTGCACACGGACGGGCTGGTCACTCGACGGAAGGAGGGCCGGTGGCGATATTACGAAGCTACAGAACCAGCAGTAATGCTTCTGAACGCACTCGATGCGATCCGACACGATACCCATGAGTAATTCAACCAACTCCGAACGCGACGATGTAACGACGGTAGATGCCGAAACCCAACGACGAGCGGTGCGAGAACGCTACGGAACCATCGCGACCGACGAGTCGAGTTGCTGTGGTGATTCACTTTCGTGCTGTGATGATACCGAACTTGAGGACAAAACGGAACAACTCGGGTACACGGCCGACGACATCGATTCGATCGCTGACGGTGCCAATCTGGGGCTTGGCTGTGGAAATCCAAACGCTATCGCGTCACTCGACGCTGGAGAGACGGTCCTCGACCTCGGCTCCGGTGGCGGATTCGATTGTTTCCTCGCCGCGGATGAAGTCGGTGAGGAGGGACGGGTCATCGGAGTGGATATGACCCCGGAGATGATCGAACGTGCCCGATCGAACGTCGACAAGAACGATGTGACCAACGCGGAGTTCCGCCTTGGTGAAATCGAACACCTGCCAGTAGCGAACCAGAGCGTCGACGTCATCATTTCAAACTGCGTAATCAACCTCTCACCCGATAAACCGCAGGTCTTCCGCGAGGCCTATCGCGCGCTTCGTCCCGGTGGTCGGCTTGCGATTTCCGACGTCGTGATGACCGCACCATTGCCTGCTGACGCTCGGAATGACATCGAATCACTCACGGGCTGTATCGCGGGTGCGGCGACGATCGAGTCGCTCCAGACGATGCTTGCCGATGCTGGGTTCGAAGACGTACAGATCGACCCGAAAGAGGAAAGTGGCGAGTTCATCCGAGAGTGGGACGACAGTCGCGATTTGAGTGACTACGTGGTGTCGGCGGCGATAGAAGGTCACAAACCTCAGTAGTAAGCGGAGCTATTCGGTGAGATCAGTATGAACCCACACGATTACGAACAACTGCTCCCAGCGACTGAAGACCGACTGGACTACATTCGTCGCCTCCTCAAGGAGCAGGATCTACCGACGGACGATATCGAAGTACAGCAAGACTCTCTCTACGTATATACTGTTGATTCCACCCGAATCGGTGTTGGTGGTCTCGAATGCTACGAGCCAGTCGCGCTGCTTCGCTCCGTAGCAATCGAATCTTCAAAGCAAAACGAAGGATATGGTCACTCACTATGTCGCCAGTTGTGCAAGCAGGCGGCTGCTTCTGGTGTAACCGAACTCTATCTTCTCACAACGACTGCTGACGGATTTTTCGCGGATCTTGGCTTTCGCGAAATTCAACGGGAAGATGCGCCATCAACGATTCAGCAAACGAGTGAGTTTCGGGATCTCTGTCCCACGACGGCAAGCTGTATGATGAAACAGCTTTCCTGAGACTGCGACGTGCTCTCCACGTCTGGTAGTACTTTCGCCCTTCTCAACTACTTGTGAGTAAGCCACAGAATGGTTCCTTATCGGCGAACGACGACTGCCTCGATTTGAACATCTGCATCGCCAAGGAGCTCTGTTACTCCCACAGTACTTCGAGCAGGGACGGTTCCAGCAAAATACTCGCTGTACACGTCGTTTACTGCGTCGTAGTGATCAAGGCTCGTGAGATAGATCGTCGTTTTCAGCACGTTTTGGAGTGGCAGACCCTGTTCGTGCAGCGTTGTTCTGAGACTCTCGAGACACTGGCGCATTTGGGTTGCGACCGATTCATGGCTGAGGACAATCCCCTCGTCAGTTTCGGGGAGATATCTCCCTGTGAACGAGAGTTACGTCTTGTACGAGCGCTTCCCGTAGCCAATGAACGATTCTTTCCGGTCCAATTCACGTCGTACCGAGGAACTCGTTCGGTCCATCATCTCACTAGATGTTTGAATAGTTGTTCAACCATAAAACCACCAGATATGGCTATAGAGATGAATATGTCAGTCTTATTCCGAAGCTTTAATTGAACGACTATACAATTGTCTTGCTGATGGAGAGAGACACACGAATACGATGTCGATCGATTGAAAATGAAACAAGTACCAACAGCAAAGTCCTGAATCAAGAGATGAACAGTGGTCGAGATGAGTGACGACCTCGGCGTCCTTGACCGCTATCTCACGGTCTGGATCGGCTTAGCAATGGTACTCGGTGTCGCCCTCGGTCACTTCGTACCCGGAATCGCAGACATGTTGAACGCCGTGACGTGGCATGGAACGAGCCTTCCGATTGCTGTCGGACTGTTCGTGATGATCTTCCCCATCATGGCCGAAATCGATTACGAACGGATTCCACGCGTTACGCGGACCGCACGGCAAGAAATCGCGCTGACGCTCACGTTCAACTGGCTTATTGCCCCGTTCGTCATGTACGGACTGGCAGTCCTCTTCTTGAGCGACTACCCCGAGTTCGTGACAGGACTCATCATCGTTGGGATCGCGCCGTGTATCGCAATGGTACTCGTCTGGAACGAACTTGCAAGCGGGAATCAAGAAATGTGTGCAGTCTGTGTCGGCGTCAACAGCCTCCTCCAAATCGTGTTGTTCGTGCCCTACGCGTTCCTCTTTCTCACTATCCTTCGTGAGACAACGGTGAGCGTCGACATCGGTCTCATCGCACAGATGGTCGGCGTCTTCCTCGGATTGCCGTTGCTCCTCGGCTATCTCACACAAAAAGTTGCGTTCCAAACGGTTGGTGAACGGACCTACTACGAGCGAGTTATCCCTCGTATCAGTCCATTCGGTCTTCTCGGGTTGCTGTTTACCGTCGTGGTCATGTTCGCGCTGAAAGGCGAGTACATAGTCAGTCATCCCGAACAGATCGTTTTGATCGCAACGCCACTGTTCATTTTCTTCGCTGCGATGTGGGGGCTCGCATACGGCGCGAGTGCTCTTCTCGGGTTTAGCTACACCGAGGGAATCAGCGTGGCGTTCACAGCTTCGTCGAACAATTTCGAACTCGCAATTGCCGTCGCAGTCGCCGTCTTCGGTGTCGGAAGCAATGTTGCACTCGCCACCGTTGTCGGGCCACTCATCGAAGTCCCCGTCATGCTTGCACTCGTTCGAGTTGCATTGGCGACGAAGGAGAACCTCTTTCCCGGAACCACAGGAACCAGCGATGTTAGCTACTCAGATTGAGATGGGCTGGTGTCCCCCTGTTCCATGTCAGAGGAACTGAGATGAGCCCCCTGAAAGCGGAAGCCAACAGGGAGTCGAGAGAACGTACCTTCAACATGGGTGAACATGTGCGGGAACGTCCTCCCGCATATTGATAGCATGACATTGCTTGTTGGTCACATCATCTCATAGTTTGGTCGATAGAGATAAACAGAGATATCATCCTCGATATTCGAGGAGGGCCGAAAGTCCGTAGATCGATAGATCAACCACTATTGCCAGGGTCACAAGTCCGCTCGCAACAAGGGTTAGTAACTCAGGAAGCTTCACCCACGTAGGGAAGACGTAGGAGGCCCACCCCTCGATACTACGAATTGTTCCGACAACATCACCGGCGTTCGATGTTCGATCTTCGAGTTGCCACCCGGGAACAGTTTTTCCGGATTCTTCTGGAACGCTCAACCGGTCGGCAGAGTAAGGCAAATCGACGCCTTTGTACTCCCAGACGATGTCTCCCTGCTCGTTGATTTCGAAGACACGGTTATGAAGCGAATCTGTAATGAGCGTATTCCCGTTCGGAAGCCGATCAGCGTCACGTGGCCATAAGAGAATATCGTTCCCGCCATATTCCCAGACACGCTGCCCACTGGCAGTATCATACTCGACGATTCGGTCGTTTTCACTATCGGCAACGAGTATCGTCCCCCACTCTTCGAGACGCTGCGGACTGTGTTGCTCGTAGAGGAAGCTGTGGTTCCCTGGTTCGCCGATTACATCAACAATCTTGTTTGTGTTCGGATTCACTTCGATAACGGCGTCGAAATTCCGCACCGAAATCTGGAAATTCCCGTTCTCCAGACGGTCAATATCGTTCATATGCGTCCAGTCTTTTTCACCTCCTGGATTCGGATCACCACCATGCTTCGCATAAAATGGCGTTCCCTGCTCGAGATGATTTTCAGCGTGCCACTCCCACGTGATATTGCCCTGCTGGTTGACAGTGAATGCTCGATCATTCCCCATGTCGATTATCGCCGTCTCACCGTTTGCTAACCGATCAACGTCATGGACTTCGTGATGTGTAATGTACTCGTCGTACCAGGTGTACTTCCAGACCACGTTTTTCGTCTCATAGTCCAACTCAAGCACACGACTCTTGATACACTGGTCGGAATTGACCTGGAGCTGCTCAGCTGGACATGCTTTCGGCTCGAGTTTCGTCGTGACTGCGACGAGGATGTTCCCATTTTTCAGTCGTTCAGCATCGAAGACCCGTGAGTTCGGCGGGTCGAACTCCCATGCAACATCGCCTTTTGGGGTCACTTCGATAAGCCGCCCATCGTACTGGTAATCTTGCACGCTGATGAGCGTATTTCCAGGGTACGCTCCTGACGCGGTCTGTCGGGTTCGCGCCGATGTGTCAGCTGTATACGCCTGGACGCCTAACGAACAGACGAGGAGAAAGAGGATTCCTGCAAGCGAAAGAAGCCGAGTACGTCGATTCATGTCCAATACCAGTTGCACGTGAGTAGTAACACTAATGGTTCCGACTGAGGCACGCTGCAGTGAGTTGCTGCGATCGGTATGGATGGTTTTCGTATGGTCATTTGAAATCAACTACATAATGAGATAGCCAACAAGGATTCCGAATCCCCCACCACCGAGGATGAGATACACTGCACTGACGCCACGAACAAAGAGGAGGAAAGTGACGACAGCAAGGGCCGTAGTAACGATATCGACGATGCCCTCCTGCGCGAGTGTCACAGTTGCTCCGAGAATTGCACCGACAACAGCCGCGTTGACACCAATCAGCGCTGTTTGAATGATTTGGTTCTCGCGAACCCGTGCGAAGTACGGGAAGAATCCGATGATAAAGACAAACGATGGCCCGAACGCCCCAACAGTGGCAACGAACGCGCCGAGAATGGCAATTGGAACACTTCCGTAGGTATCGAGCATCAATTCGTATCCGATAAACGCTGTCGTCATTACGACGGGCCAGGAGAGAGCTGCCCGATCGCAACCCATCAACGAATACCTTCCCACTCATCCACCCGAACTCGCCGACAACATACTTCTCGATGAAGGGAATAAGCACCAGTCCACCCCCGTAGATGAACGACCCGGTGTATACCATGAACAGGAAGAGTTTGATCCACGGATTTGCCCAGAGCGCCAGGAGAAGACCAGCAACCGGACTGCGTTTCAAAAGCCCGATCACTGACTGGCTAAGAACTGCCGAGATGCGATCCCATAAGAGATAGAAGAGACCGGCAATGGCACCGAGAGCACCAGCTATTGAGACAGTTCGTCGATTCGAACGGATCCAGTCAGGTCGATAGACGCCCACTGCGATAACACCTGCAATGATGAATTCGAGCACTGGATTCGGATTGAGCACAACCGTCGCACTAAGTGCGCCAGCGAGTATGGCAAGGAGTTTGTAGTCAATGACCCAGCTGTCACGCCCAATAGGAAATGAGATCGTCATCAGCTTGCTTTAGAGCACTACGTGCCATTGAATACGATGCACCAACAATGAGACCAATCACAACCGGATTAATCCCGTAGAAGAATGCTTCGAGCGACGGAAGTGTCTGATACGCGAAGTAGAGATACGAGAAGCCAACAACGATGATGAACGTCGGCAGCATAAAGCAGAATCCTGCGACGAGTGCCCCCGTCATCCCAGCATACACCCAGCCCATGAAAATCCCTAATTGCGTGGATGCAGGACCGGGGAACATATTGCAAATCGCCAATCCCTCTATGAAAATTCCTTCATCCGTCCACGCCTTACTTTCGTCACCAACGAGTTCGTCTTCCATCATTGCAATGTGGACGAGTGGTCCACCGAAGCCGACAATACCAATTTTGAGAAAGAACAGGGAGATTTCAAGTAGTTTCTCCGGTGTCGCGTGTCCGCGGTATCGGTATGTGGGGCACTGTCTAGTTAAGCTCCTCCTCGACAGGCGTTCGATTGTCAAGCGATTGATGCGGTCGCTGATGGTTATAGTAATGCACAAACTGATCAAGCCACCGCTGGACGCTTGGCCGACTGCCCACCCACGACGTATGGAAGCGGTCGATCCGTTGTTTGAGCGTGTGAAACCACTTTTCGATCAGGTTTCGCTCTGTATAGTCGAGCCGACCGCTTAACCCAATCCGAAAGAGGGCAGTCCGATAGCCGTAGCCATCAACGAGAAACACGGCGTTGACGAGACGCTTCACGTCTCGTCTGCCAACCAGAAATCAAAGATTTCTGGTGACGTCCGAGAAATCGTGTTTCTCGGCCAATGCAGACAGAAACACAGCCGCTTGATCGGTCCCATGCCGATCAAATACTTCGATACCGAGCAGCAACTTTGTTTCGGTGTCTATTGCAGCGTACACCCAAGACCACTCGCCGTTAATTTTGACAGCGGTTTCGTCCACCGCGACCCGCGTCGGCGATGCCGTCACCAGAACGCGTTGCGTTCTGGTTGGCGAACGAGACGCTCCGCGTCTCGTTAACGTCCCCGGAAATCGGAGATTTCTGGTGTGCGAACGAGGGCTTCGCTCTCGTCAACGTCGCCGTCCGCTCACGCTCCCAACATTCAAGCGTAGCCGTGTCTAAACTCTCTTTGAGCTGGTTTGAGAGTAGCATCAATCACTAACTCTTCGACCTGCTCGTCCTTATCTAGACAGTGCCAGTTCTTCAATCAGGTGCTTTTACTGGCAATATTGGTGTGCCGGGCGATTGTGAATCTATTCTGTCAATAGGGGTATTCGGAAACAGAGTGGAGAGTAACGTTGTCCCGACGGCGAGCATAGAATTTTGTGACCTCCCACCGTTGCGGACACATGGAAACTCGACCACTCGGCGACATCGGTCACGACAGCTCGATTCTGACGTTCGGCGCCATCGCACTGAATTTCCTCGAACAAGACGACGCGAATCGGATGGTGGAGGACGTTCTCGATGCGGGTGTCAATCACTTCGACGTCGCTCCTACCTACGGTGACGCCGAAGTGAAACTGGCCCCAAAGCTGAACGAACACCGCGACGAAATCTTCCTCGGATGTAAGACCCAAGAGCGCACCTACTACGGCGCTTGGGGCGAACTCCATAAGTCATTGGAGCGCCTCGATACGGACTACATCGATCTGTATCAGTTCCACGCAGTGACCCGCTATGATGAACTGGACACTATCACGGGCGACTATCAGCCAGAGATGTCTCAAGGCGATCACGATCCGGGCGCGCTGGAGGCGTTCAGGGAAGCGAAAGAAGAGGGAATTATCGGCCATATCGGTCTGACAAGCCATGGTGATCCGAGCATCATTCGCACCAGTATCAAGCGCATCCCCGAACTAGAATCGGTGATGTTTCCGTTCAATTACACACTCGACTCGAAGGAGGGTCCCGAATACGACTACCGATCGGTACTCGAGTTCGCCCAAGAGCGCGGCCTCGGTACCCTGTGTATCAAAGGCTTCGCGAAACGGTCGTGGCCCGAGGACCTCTCCGAGGACGAGCGCCCCTATGAGACCTGGTATGAACCGTACGACACGGAAGAGGAACTCGTCGACTGCTTCCGCTACGCGCTCTCGCAGGGCATGACCACCATCCCGAGCGCCGGTGATCCGAACCTAGTGCCGGACATTCTCGACGCGGCGGACGAATACGAACCCCTCGACGAGGCTGAACAAGAGCGACTGCGTGAAGCCGGACGCGATCACGATTCACCGGTTCCGGCCCCCTAAACGACACCGAATCCGGAAATGCGAAAACGGTATTCCTCGGCAGCCGATTTTTCACGAACTCCCCGGACGGTAGTAGCTCGCAATCGGTTCGATCACCTTTTCGGCGAGTGCGAATATCGCCGAGCACTTCGGCCGACCGATCGGGCGGTCTTCGAGGTAGCCCTCAGAAGGGATTGCGACGGGACTTGTGGGAGGTAGTGATACTGTCCCCCGGACCGCGTGGTGACAGATGATCGAATTCCCCGGTCGGAATAGTGCCGCCGGCCCAGGCCATCCGGCCTTTGGTTTTGACATCGAGCCCTTCGTACGCGCCGAATCGATCGGATTCCGCTTCGATGTACTCCGTCAGTTCGCCGCTCTCGGCCGTTTCAGTGTCGGGATAGGTGTTCGCCCATGTGAGGTGGGTTGTCTCGGCCCCGAATCGCCACGATTTGAGCTCTCCCGTGATGACGTCCTTCCGGAAGCCCCGCGACGTTGACCCGTCCATCGCCTCCGGATAGCACCAGAGCGCGTGGGGGGCGTCGACGACCCCGAGCATCGCCGCAACATACCCGTTGCTGTCAGCGTACTGGTTCGTCTTCGCGGCCCGCGTATCGATGATAGCTTTCGTGTACTCGACTGCGTCGCCATCGACCATCGGGGACACCACCATCAGCGCGTCCTTCGAAACGGCATAAACGTACTCCGTCCCGTAGAGGTCGAACCCCTTGTAGCGTTCCGGCTCCGGCCGGGTGGTTCGCGTCGCTGTTGTGGAACTCCGCGCCGACGTCGTTACGGATGACTGCCTGTCGGTAGTGATTTTCTCTCCTATCGCCTCCGGATCGAACGATCCGAGAGCCAACTGCATGACGAAGTCTATCGCTACTGTGGCATCGACAGCGGTTTCATCGACGTATTCACCGGGAACGGGGCGCAACATCTGGGCCCTGAGTCGGGCGTAGGAATTATCGTGGATGGAATCTTTCCGGGCACGGATGCTTGCGATGTCGAAATACCGGATCCCGTAGCCGTCTCGCAGCGGGGTCGTCGTTGGATCCGGGAACCACCGTGTGAAATCCCTCGCATCGGTCCCGCCCGACTGGTTCGACGTGGTTGATTCAGTTGGACTACTGTTGCCGCCGGCCGATGAGTCAGTGAGACATCCGGCAGCCGACGCGAGCATCCCGCTACTGAGCGTGAGACCTGTCGACTTGAGAAACGTTCGTCGTGAAGGAGACATTGGATCATATTTATTATAATAGTACCATAAGTTTTTCCCCAAACAAATTTCAATAAACATGCGGGAAGATTGGGTGAAAATCTCCACCGCGCTCACCTCAAGCGAACTGTATCACACTCGAAGGGACAAAAATTCTCGGTCTATGCTGTGTCGAACGCTCACATCATGCTACTTTTCAGCAGATCTATCCGACATCCGACAGTGTATTCGACCCGCCGTCGTTCACGAGAGCGAAGCGTTCGTGTGCCAACCGGAACGCAACGCGTTCCGGTGGCGGCGCGGCCGACGCGGACTGCGGTGGACGAAACCTCTGTCAAACTCGCTGGCAATTGTCTTGTTCCCACTTTACAATGCCAATCGAAACAAAACTGCCGCTCGGCGTGGCCGTGTTCGAGAAATGACACTTGTTCGACAGCTTCGGTTCACACTGAACTAGCGGGAAACACGACCGTTCTGACGAGAGTCTTCTCGTCGATAGCCGCGGTTATCGGATCAAATTCGTTCGTATCCGATTGAGCTGTCGCTTCGAGTACACCGATCGAAACCCGATCGAAAACGGTGACAAACCCTCTAATTGTGGATCGACCGCTTCCACGTCTCATGGGTGGGAGTCGGCCAAGCGCCCATCGACTCTTGGATAGTCTGTACATTACTACGACCGTCAGCGGCCGTATCAATCTCCTATCGACCGAACGCCTGTCGAGGAAACAAGGACGGAGAAGTGATTTACAGACGCGTCTGCAATTGTTTTCTTGCTGACTGCTTCGCTTCGTAAAATCAGATCCGGACGGCTAATCTCGATACCGTGTTCGATAAATGACGATTCGGTGACGCTCAGACGAACTTCACGCCAGCGTGGTCGATGTCGTCGTTGTACCGCGCCAAGTTGATGAGCAGTGGCGTGAGTGACTCGACTTCGGTTGCGTTCGCTAGCGGGCCAGCGTCGAGTGCAGTGATACCCTCCAGTCGCTCGACCATGTCCCCGACCGTCCGCTTCGCGTCGGCCGAGTCGCCGAACACGAGCGTGTCCATCTCGAACGTCACGTCGAGGTCGGCCAGACGTTCCGCCGAGAGGTTCGTACACGCCCCGACGACGGGCACGTCGTCCGGGGCCGTCTCGGCGACGAGTTCGGCGACGCTTCCCGTCGGCGGCGGCCGATAGTGGAGTCCGTCCGCGTCTCCCTGCATCCCGACGGCGGGACTGACGAGAACAGTCTCGGCGTCGAGTTCCTCGGCGATCGATTCTATCGTCCCTTTGATGTAAAACGGCGGAATAGCCAGCACGACGACGTCGCTTCGACTCGCAGCCTCGCGGTTGTCGAAGCCCGCTATCGAACAGGTCGCTCCACGACCGTCGAGTTCCCGGTTGAGAGCATACTCCGGTTAGTAGCTCATACCAACCACAAACGATCCCTGAAAGCAGGTCTACACGCTATCCAAGCCGCGGAAAAAGCCATGAGAGAACCGTGTTTCCGGAACGAACCACTACCCGTGTTCACTCATCGTCCGTCGAGAGATCGCGAAGGTGGTCTACGACCGTTTCCTCATTTATCATCCCGTACCGGTTCGACTCAGTGTCGATGGTTGCGACACTGACGTCCGTTGCCGACAGCTCATCGTCTTTCACGCTTTTAAATGCCTGAAGAACGACGCGAATGCCGCTATCGATCGAGATATCGGCCTTATACTGTTCTTCGAGAGATGCTTTCAGGTCCTCACTCCTCGCACCGATTGCAGTTGCCCGCCATTCGGACGCCGTTCCTGCCGGGGATACTTCGAAGAGTTTCGGTTCGCCCTCGTCGATGCCACCGATGAGAAGCCCGACACCAAATGGTCGTGTGCCACCTTTCTGCGTATGTTCTTGAATATCATCACAGACCGCGGTGGTGAGCGTATCGACGCTAATCGGTTGATCATAGCGCCACTGCTCGACTTGTGCATGCTGACGTGCCTTGTCGACTAGTTGGCGAGCGTCAGCGGCATGGCCCGCGGATGCGATCCCGATATGCTCGTCCGTCTTATGGAGCTTTTCGACCGACGACGATTCCATCAACGGTGATCGGGTATTGATTTCGGCTGCGAGCACCACCCCGTCAGTCGTCCGAATTCCGACACAGGCACTGCCCCGTTTGACCGCTTCGCGAGCGTATTCGACTTGGTAGAGTCGCCCGTCCGGTGAGAAAATCGAGGTGCCTCGATCGTATGCCTGCTGTTGATTTTGTCCTTGCATAGTGTTGTATAGAGCTCGGCTGTCGTTGCTACCCATTGGTGTGGGCTTTGTAAAGGAGTTTTGTTGTCTGTCGGGGAACGTGATGAAAAGCGGTCCTGTTTTCCCGCACTCCTGACCGCCCGTCGACCCACCGTTGGGGGTCCCTGTTGCCTGATCGGTGGTCAGTCGGACGGCGGAAACGATGTCCAATCCGGTGTGAAACGCCCCGTTTTCCGAGTGAATTCCAACATCACGGACGACCATCGCAAGGCACCCGGACGGTCCGCTACTACCACACCACAGTTCCGGAGTAATTCGGCGGTACACTGCCGATAGACGCCTTCTACCCACATCCGATCTTGTCTTTCAGACGGTCTTACCAGTTCGATATCAGTGAAAGACCTTTTGCTGACCCATGAAAGGCGGTCGACGGGACAAACTGTCCACTTCACAACTCGTCACAAAGAATGGGTTATCGCGAGTTCGGTCGCTGGAGGCGTGAGGCCATTACATCCCGCCAAGTCCGGACTTCGATAACCTCGAAACTAGAGGTACTACGGCGATGAATCGGAAAACGATGACACCATCGAACGTTCGAGCCTGATAGAACGTACAGAATAGGAGCGAGACTATTAGAGTTTAGACTATAATAGTTTCGTCACTAATTTCGAAGCACATACATACCCCGTATTTCTATAGCACGTATGGAACGGTTCGTCAATCGCATTACGGAACTTGACCGACTCGAAGCGCTGTACGATAGCGAGCAGGCGGAACTCGCAATCGTCTACGGGCGTCGACAAATCGGGAAAAGCGAACTCGTTCGCCAATCGGTTATCGATCGAAACGACGTCGTCTACTATCAGGCTATCCAAGGAACTCCCACGGCCCAACTTTCCCGCTTCGTCGAAGCAGCAGCATCACCATTTCCCGGCATCACGTCCGTCAAAGAGGAATGGGAACCGCTCCTCACACACCTCGTTGAGCGAGACGCGATTATCGTTATCGACGAGTTCCCCTATCTCATCGAATCGGACGAGAGCCTCCCCTCTATCGTGCAACACCTGTGGGATACCGGCGTGGACGACAGTCAATCGACGCTCGTCCTTACGGGGTCAGCGATCGGAATGATCCACACGTATCTGCTCGATGGCGGTGCACCGCTATATGGTCGTGTTTCCCAGACACCGAACGGTCGAATGGAACTCACACAGCTTCCCTTTCGGTCAGTTCAAGAGTTCGTTCCGGGATACAACCCGGAAGATCGCGTATTCGTGTACGGTGTTTTCGGTGGTACACCGCGCTATTTAGATCCGCTCGACGCATCACGATCGTTGGGAGAGAACATCACGCGACTATTGTGTGATCCGGACGGGTCACTTCACAACGAGCCAGAAACGGTGCTCCAAATGGAACTCGGTGAGGTGAACACGTATTTCTCGGTGTTGGAATCGATGGCGAGCGGAAATCGGAGCAGAAACGAAATCGCACAAGGGGCCGGAGTTGAGAGCACCAATACATCCTATTATTTCGACCGCTTGGAGACGCTTCAGATCATCGAGAAAAATCATCCAGCACTCGCTGACCCGACCCGAAGCAAACGAACACGATACAAAATCCGGGATCCCGTCTTTCGTTTTTACTTTCGATATCTGTACGGCCGCGGCGGTCAGTATGAGCTCTATGGCGAAAATGCATACGAGGATCTCATCGAACCGGAGTTGCCGGACTTCGTGAGTGAGACGTTTGAAGAGCTCTGTCACGACGCACTCCCTGAACTGTATCCCGAATGTACGTTCACACGAGTGCCGAGTCAGTGGTGGTACAAGGGACGTGAAATCGATGTCGTCGCCCCGACTGACGCATCGAAACTCCTCGTCGGTGAAGTCAAGTTCACAAACACTCCACTCGGATATGATATCCTTAACACTCTCGAAGAGACGGTGGAGTACATCGACTGGACACCGAAGACGGGCGGCGATCCGTCGTATGAATACGCGTTATTCAGCCGGTCGGGATTCAAGTCATCCGTAGAAGAAGCCGCCGCCGATCGTAGCGACCTTCGCCTTTTCGACCTTCGTGATGTTGTACGCACGCTTGAGACGGACGAAACGCGCTGAACACGGGCGGCCAATTGATCACAATAGTAGTGAACAGTGTAGCATTCACCGAGTACGTTCACTGAGAGCATTCACTAATTATGTTCAGTGATGAACACGCAGCTGTATGCTACATTTTTCAGATATCGCTACCAAAGTGGACGCCATAGTGAGAGGTTCAGCCGAGGTGTTCACGAACTACATTCAGTACCTATGTTCAGTGGTTCCAGTAGGTATGGCCTACAAAAGCAACCAATGGATGAATCAACCATGTGTATTCATTAGTTATGTTCAGCGATGATGTTCATCGAATCCATTCATCATATCCGTCCATTGAACACACCAATTACACCCACAAAAGAACACAAGACATGAATTCGTCTGACGAACTTTCAAGATGAATGGTTCTCCTGAAGAGAATATGTTAGCGTACTCAACGTACAGTGAGGCTGGCGGGGTGGGCAAGACCACAACCGCTGTGAACCTCGCGGTAGCGCACGCCCGCGCGGGTCTCAAACCGCTCGTGGTGCCACTCGACCCACAAGACGGTGATCTGTCCCGTCTCTTCGATGTCGACGAACATCGAACGGAGGCCGTCGATAATATCGTTCGGCATATGATCCGTCGTCCGAAAGGCGACTTCGATGACCTCATCAGGACGGTCGACGGCGTGGATATCATTCCAGAGCATAACATGCTCTCTGACCTCGCGGAGTACCTCCAGCGGGAGAAAGATCAAGCGGAGGCGATGGGAGAAGCGTTTGGAATGCACGCACAACTGCTCCGCGTCCTCCGTGAAGCAGGTGTCCCCGACGGGTACGATGTACTCATCTGTGATCCGCCAGCGACCGAAGGGCCACATCTCTACAACCCGATCCACGCGACGCGGTCGTTAGTTATTCCGGTCGAACCCACCGCGAAGGGTCGCGCAGCGGTCGAAGGGTTGGAATCACTCGTGACCGGCCTAGAGGACCAGTTGGACGTCGAAGTTGGCGTTCTCGGCGCACTGCCGATCGGGTTCAAAGACACGCGTGATCAGCGGGAAATCCTCGACGGAATCGAGTACCCGGTTCCGGAGATCATCGGGGAGCGTGCGTCTTTGATGGAAGGATGCTGGATGCAACAGTGTTCGGCGTTCACCTACGTCCGTGAATACCGGGACCGTCGTCGCGACTACGAACTCGAAACGCTCGCACAGTTCGACAGGGTGGCCCGGTATCTCGAGAGCCAAGTCGGTCTCGAAGCACCGAACGCACCTGAGCCAGGCGATCTTGATCACGAGGTTGTGACCGTATGACGGGAATGAAAGAAGGAGCGGGTGAAGATCCGTTCGCAGAAGACGCTAGTACAACCGATCCAACAGCTACCGAACGATCGGATTCGGACGGTATCGACGCCACCGACGATGAACCGGTTGCCAACGATGAACCGGTCACCAACGATGAACCGACCGACTCCTAATCAACGACGACGGACACGGCCAGTTCACGACGGACCATGCAAATTCCGTACAAGTTCCGCCGAGATGGGGTCCAAGACGGCCGCGATCGAGTACCACTATTCCTTCAAAAGGACACGAAAAGCGCTGAACGTGACGCGCTTCGAGAACTCGAAGACCGATTTGACGACGACGTTTCCCTGACCGATCTTCGAGAAGCCCTGATGAAAGTCGGTCTCCAACATCTCGACGAGGCCGAGGGTCACCTGGAAGAATGGGGATACGGAATGACGTTCGACTGAGTCGCGATTTTGCTACCGAGTTTATTTTTCCAACGTTCGGTTCCTCCGTCTGAAGCGAAACCTGACGATCGAGACCGGGATCAGCGTCCCACCAGACCGACGATCTGCTGGCGCATTTGAGTGTCGATCGGAATTTGGGAACACTGGTCGTCGAGTCCGATCGACTGAAGCAGAAGGCTCGCTTCGTCCAAAAGCGAAAGCTCTAGATACGTTCCTTCACGGTATCCGTCACTCGTCCGGGTCATGTCGATGATTTTCAACGTTTCATACTCACGGAGTTGGTCGGTGATACGCTTCTGACCCAGGACGTTCGTGCCGATTGACTCCGCGAATATACGGTAGACTTGACACATCTCGGTCGCCTTGAAATGGGATTGATTCGTGAATTCGTCCATGGCGGCAAGCGCCGCGATCGCGATCTTTGCCTGGGTTGGACAGCCCCGAATCAGATCTTGGACGCGTGTGACTTCGGCGTCATCGTTCGCAGCTCGGACGTGTTCTTCACGGACCTGATCACCATCGGCGTCGCGAGCGACTTCACCAGCAAGTCGAAAGAGATCGAGCGCCCGCCGTGCATCCCCGTGTTCCTGTGCGGAAAATGCAGAGCACAGCGGGATCACGTCCTCCGAAAGGACGCCCTCGTGATAGGCATCACGGCGTCGGTACAGAATATCTCCAAGCTGGTTTGCGTCGTACGCTGGGAAAACGATCTCATCGGGAGCGAACGAACTCTCGACACGAGTGTCCAGTCGATCACCGTATTTGAGATCGTTGCTGATACCAACGACGGTGATGCTAGCGTCGACGTCGTTCTCCTCACCGGCTCGAGAAAGCTGCATGAGGAGCTTACTGTCGTCGGCCTCCTCCGGGGATGTTCCGGGCATCATCCGGCGGCGCAAGTCGATCGATTTCGTCGAGGACGACAATGATCGCATCGTAGAGTTTGTCGATGACCGTCCACAAGCGGTCGTAGTACGCTCCCGTCGCGATTCCCGAGTGCGGAATCGTAATGCCCGTTTTCTGCGGGTCGTTCAGACTTTTCGAGAGGTGAATGACCGTTTGAACTTCCGAACGGCGTTGTGCGCAGTCGATGATTGCTCGACCGATCCGGGTGTCAGTCTCTGCACCGCGTTCTTCGACTTCTCGGCTCACATATCGAGTGACAAGCGTCTTTCCGGAACCGGACTTGCCGAGAAGGAGGGTTCCTTTCCCGGATCCTCCAGTTATCGTCGGTTTGAGTCGGCGGGCGACGGTCTCGATCTGGTCGTTTCGACCGACGATTTTGTCATGCTCGGGAATGTGGTCGATACGAAGTAAATCTTCGTTCGCGAAAATGGGATCGTCCTCGTCGAGCACGGAAAGAGGATCATCGCGAGCCTTAGAGCGAGAATGGGCAACAGCCCCATGCTCGGCAGCATAATCGCCGAGTGTTTTCACCTGTGCTGTGCCGGAATCCATACACCGGATTTCAAATGAATTCGGGTGCGATTCAGGCGGGTACAGGGACGGGGAGGGAACGGCGGAATAATCTGAACCCACGCTAGAAAGGCGATAGAAGCCCGGTAACTTCGGAATCATTTGAAATCCGGTGTCGATTGTGAACTACGACGGAAAGGACGAGTGCCGACGATCGAAACACCGATTCAGCATTTGGTATATAAACGAGCTGCTTGTAGAAACCGCCCATTCCTCAGAGTGATTGTACCTTTGGAAACCCGCTTTCTTGCGCTTCACTACTACTACTATCTTACCGTTATAGTAATATATATATATATATATATATGATGACGCGAATAGAGGATTGTCCTCCAAACGAACTCGGTTTTTATAAATTCGTGGTCTATGACTGTTCTATCGCGTGATCTCTTTCTTCGAGGACCTCTTCCGTCCTCCTTCTTCTCCGAACCCTCCCTTCTCTTGGAACGGAATTCATTTGAAATCCGGTGTGGGGGTGTTTTCTCGAGATCGACCATCGTCACCAAATCGTCACCAAACCGTCACCAAATCTTACTAAATCGGCTGCCACCCGTTCGGATCCTTCTGCCGCAATCACGAGTAGACGCTGTCCGAGGGTTTACCTATCGTGTCCTCTAATTCGGTCGTACGAATGGGTCCAAATGAGAAATCGCCACTCACCCCACTTGCGCAAGAAGCGCTTGATGCACTCGCGAGCACGATCCCACCCGGTGGTGAACTCACCTACGAGCAAGCCTACGCCGTTCTGGCTGAAAACGAAGATCTCGAGCGGCCCGCTGCCGAGGATATCATCGAACGACTGTACAACAAGGGCCATGTGTACGAAGTCGAAGGGAAACTTCGGCTCACTGATTACGGCTCTGAATAGCGAAGGCTCCTCGTGACCGCGCACAAAGCGTTTTGTACACGGTGGAGGACGACGCGAACGCACGTATGACGTTCTGGAATGAACAGAATGGCGTTCACTGGTTGTGTTCACTGGTTGTGTTCGCTGATTGCACACAACAGTTGTGCTCACTAGTTGCGTTCAACAGTTGTTCTCTCTAGTTGTGGTCGCCACTGTATTTGGTTCAGTCCGCCACCGTTTACAGATGCCATTCCCACCGACGGACACGTGTTGTCCGGGAGAGAGGGAGAAGGTTCGCTTCGAGGCAACACGGGTGCTCGCGACGATCGGTCAAGGTGGACGATGGAGTAGGCTTGAGACCGAGGTTTTGGATGCTCTATGGATTACGATGCGGACAGAAATTGCCTTCCGATGTGACTCACATTGCAATAAAAGCGTTCATACATTTGGAGTCGAGACACTTTCGTATGTCATCGTCAACCTACGTTGTTGGCCATCAACAGCCGGATACGGATACGATCTGCTCTGCAGTTGCCTACGCGTGGCTGAAGCAGGCACAGGAAGCCGATGTGATTCCGGCGCGGGCCGGTGAGTTAAATCCGGAAACGCGGTTCGTCTTGGATCGCTGGGACGTAGAGAGTCCGTCTCTCATCGACGACGCAACCGGGGAACAGCTCATTCTCGTCGATCACAACGAGTACAGTCAGACGGTTCCCGGCGCGCAAGATGCGAAGATCGTCGAGGTCGTGGATCATCACCGAATCGGCGACGTGAAAACCGGTGATCCGATCTTCTTCCGGACGGAACCGGTCGGGTCCACCGCGACCATCCTGACACGACTGTACGATGATGCAGGCGAGACGATCGATACACAAACTGCCGGACTGCTCCTCAGCGGACTGCTGAGTGATACGGTGGTACTTCGCTCGCCGACGACGACCGACCGGGATCGAGTCGTCGCTGATCGACTGGCGGAGATCGCTGGTGTCGATACCGAGGAGTACGGCAAGGAGCTACTCCAACGAAAGAGCAAGATCGGCGAAAAAAGCCCTCGTGAGATGGTACTGAGCGATTTCAAGGAGTTCGAATTCGGATCCGATCGGGTTGGAATCGGACAGGTAGAAACGGTAGAGCCAGCGGTAGTCCTCGATCAACGTGACGACGTGCTCGCCGCGATGGACGACGTGACCGCAGAGCGAGGGTACACCGCGTTCGTATTGCTCGTTACGGATCTCCTCGAAGAAGACACCACCGCACTGATCGCGGGCAGTGCTGTCGATACCGTAGAAGAAGGCCTCGATACGACGTTTACTGACCGCGAGGCGTTCTTACCGGGGGTTATGTCCCGAAAGAAGCAGGTCGTCCCGCCACTCGAAACCGTCTTCAAGTGATTACACAGACGTCCCTCGAGTACGGCAGTACTTCCTCTCCTAGACGCGCCAGCGTGACCGAAAAATAATGCCCCCGTGTGGGCCGAGCAGAGAGATGCTGCGGGTTGGATGATAGGCGGGTAGCCGATGTGAACGCAGTTCACAGTTACCCTGTCGATCGATGATGTGCCTCTGACGTCACTTCGACAGGGTGGTGGCCGAGTTTCCTCGGGCCACCTCGACCAATGGACGTTCAGGAAAAAGACGTTCTGACCGATCTCTCAAAACCAAACTCCAACGGATATTTCTACGGTGTTAACCGGTGTGAACCGCATAAACCGACCGACGTGGCCATCCAAGCAGTCTCACACTCCCGCCCGTTACGAAGAGTTCGAACACGCAAAGGCGCTGTTTCGCTCACGAGATATCCCTCTCACTGGCACAGTTGATCGGTTCGACGACTCCCAGTCATCCACGGTAAAAGAATGAAGGTGACGAAGTCGTATCGCTGAAAGCGTTATTCTTCGGTCTCGCTGCCGCTTGATTTGCGTTCCTGGTCGGGATGGTCGGAGACGTACACCGTAGTGTTCGCGGGGATATCTTCGGTAATCCAGGAGTTTGCGCCGATGCTGACGTGATCGCCGACGGAGATGGCTCCGAGGACGTTCGTCCCGGCACCGATGACGACGTGATCGCCGATGTCCGGGTGGCGCTTGTACCCTTTCTTGAGTGCGTGGTCGGTGTCCTCCTCTTCTTCGAAGTGGAGGGCGCCGAGGGTGACGTTCTGGTAGAGCCGACACCAATCTCCGATCGTGGCGGTCTCGCCAATGACGACGCCGGTGCCGTGATCGATGAAAAAGTAGTCGCCAATCTCGGCGCCGGGATGGATGTCGATGCCCGTGTCGCTTTTCGCGGCTTCGGTGAGTTCGCGGGCGTACTCCTGCCTGCTCTCCTTGTACAGTTCGTGAGCGACGCGCTGAGCGACGATGGCGTGGAATCCCGGATACGCTCGGATAACCTCGAGGTGGGATTTCGCGGCGGGATCACCTTTATACGCGGCTTCGACATCACGTTTGAGGCGCTCTCTGATCGCGGGCAGCTCGTCGATGACGGCACTGATGCAGTCCCGAGGCTGAGCACGGGGAGCGTACAGTTGGCAGCCTCGCATGAGCTGCTCGCCGAGTTCGGTGAGGGTTTCTTGAACCTCTTCGGGGTCAGTGTGGTCCGCGTAGGCGTTCCAGCAACTCGGGAAGAGGAGTCGATGAAGAAGGGAGAGTTCAGTCCTCGCGTGCGAGGTTTCGGGGGCGGCCCGTGGCTCGTGGACCGGGAAGGGCGGCTCGTCAGCCTCGTAGGCGGCGACTAGACTGTGGTGAGCGTTACCGATGTAGCTGTACTCCATCACTCGTCCCGTAAGGAACTGGTCGGGAAGAATCTATGGGAAAGGAGAACGGATGTCCATGAGTTGAGCGGGTCGACGTGACGATCAATGAGGACGACGCCGGTGTCTCCGTCAGTGATGACGGCTTCCTCCTAACCGTCCCCTTCGTCCAGGCGGACACCATCCGGGAGTCGGGAGAGTACATGAACCATATATCGCCACATATAATATCGGGACTAATAGATTCCCACAGTTTCGGAGGATGGGGCTAGTTTTGGATCGAACTTCCGTTGACTCGTGGTATTTATCACCGATCAAACATCGGTATCGAACATTCTCGGTCAAAACTGTCGGGCACTAGGGGCGGCACTCGCTGATATCCATCTGTTTTCGGAGAGGATCCGTGTTCTATACGACCTTGATCGTGATTCGATTGTCGCTACTCGTCCTCCTCGACGTTCCCGCAGTTTCGACAGCGCTTCATCCCGCCGTGCACGTCGCCGTAGTCGTGTCGAACGCCCGTGATGCACAGCACATCCTGAAACAGTCCCATACCGTGCAGATATCGGGGCGACCAGATAACGGTTTTCCCGCTGAACCGTCACACATCGGCGGTAGCCGGGCGACGGAAACGACGATCGGAACCGAATTCCATCACGGGAGAAACCAGAACCGACATGCCAACTCCCACCAGCATAGTACCCATGTCACAAACGGTTACCGAACTCCGCAACGAAATTCGACAGGCTGTCGGGAGACACGAACGTATCGAATCGACGGCGTTCACGAAAGAGGCCCTCGCAGCACTCTGTACGGCTGTCAACTACGATATCGACCCGAACAATCTACCGTCCAAACCACAAATGCGGGCCGGAATCCTCCTGAAAATCGGCGAACTGGACGACGATAACCCGGAACAAACTTCGAACGCTTTCCGGAAGGCAGAGCTCGAGGCAATTGCAGCTACGCTGCGAGATAACGAGTGAAGCTCCCGATGCATTCGCCGAAGAGGTAGTTGCCCGCCAACAGCGTTCGTCCGCGTCGCTAGCGACCGGGCCGATTGTCCGACGACAGTTGATCTCGCCTCGTGACTTGGCCACCACATTCCGGACACACTCCGTCCGTGGTATCGAAGGTTTCACCACACATCTGACATGAAAATCGCGCATCGCTCTCTGTCCCGAAGAGCTCTTTGAGTTTGCTCATGAAGCTCATTGGTGGTACTGTACACTTTCCATGGTATCGGAAAAGTTTGGGGGACGTGCAGTGACCACCAATCGTTGATGAACGCGTCCAGTGATACCGACACGATCAACATATCCCTGCGAGATTGGTGGGCTAGTGGCTGGGGCAGCTACTTAGTAGTATCTTCACACCAAGGTAGTTAGTGGATGAGCCGTTAGTTTACGTCGAAATGCCTACTGACATCGCTCAATGTCCTGAATGTGGATGGACTGGAAATGCGACGAATTGCGTAACCGATAGCGAGAAACGACAATGCCCCGTCTGCCAACACTCGATTCGGCGCGGTTGAACGTCCCGTCGGTCCCATAGCGGTACCACTACATCGTTCTATCACCCTACACAACGCATCGAACCGCCGGGCTAACGTGAAAAACACCTATTTACCGCCCGGCACGTTCGATGTTTGGTGGTCGAGAGCGGTTTCATGGGAGTTCGTCGTGGACTTCTGAGAAGGGGTTCCGTTCTACCGGGAAGCGGGGGGAATTTCTGTCCCGTATCCCGAACAGAGACGGGATTGTGGGTGTCGCTACCGATTCCAAACTTAACCCTTTGATAACATTAAAGCCACTCCTGTGACTCGAAGGTAGCACACACAGTACTCCATATGGAACGCGATTTTCTCTCTCACCGGAAAGCACAGCTCGACAAGGAGGAGCGCGAACACCTCGAGGATGTCGTCACCGAGATGCGCGGGCGCGTCGAGGACAACGTTCGTTTTCAGCTGACGCAACGAGGACTCGATGACGAACCGAAAGACCGCACCGGGCTGGATACGGATACTGAGAAGCTCGTGGAGGCGATCGAACTCGAAGCTCCCGACGAGGTTTGGTCGGACGCGTTCGAGCAGTACGTCACGGGCGTCGGCTACACGATCGTCAATCGACTGGCAGCGCTCCGGTCCATGGAGGTGCGTGATTTCATCGATGAGGAAGTCACCGTCTTCAAGGAGAACGGACTGACGCCCGCCGCCGAGACGCTCGTTCGGGAGGAGTTCCTCCTCGAGGACGAAGCCATCCTCAAGGCATACCACAACGCGTGTGACGATCTCGCAGAAGAGATCGAGATTCTCTTCGATCGCTCGTCGGTGTACAGCCTGATCGACCCTGACGACGACACCTTCGAGGAACTCTGCAAAACGCTTGACGAGGCCGACGACGAGGTCTGGCGGGCCGATGACGTTCTCGGGTGGGTCTATGAGTACTACAACGTCAAACTCCTCGACGACTTGCGTCGCAAGGGTGACCGTGAGGGACTCGACCCCGGAGACGTGCCGCCGGCGAACCAGTTCTACACGCCCCATTGGGTCGTTCGGATGCTCACTGACAACAGTCTCGGGAAGCTCTATCTCGAACAGACAGGCGAGCTTCGGGACGTCGTCGAGGCTCAGGAGGCGTTCGCTCCCGACGAACGGAAGAATCGACCGCTCTCGCCCGACGAGTCACCCGACATCGCCGACTTCTGTACCTATCTCGTCCCCTCCGAGGAAGAAGGTGAGCCGACCGACTTCGAGCATCCCGAGGAACTCCGTGTCATCGACCCGGCCTGCGGAAGCGGACATTTTCTTCTCTACGCTTTCGACGTGCTGGAACGGATCTGGCGCGCCGAGACGGACCTCGCTTTCGAGAAGATTCCCCGCGAGATCCTGCGACACAACCTCTACGGCGTCGACCTGGATATGCGGGCCTGCCAGCTCGCGGCGTTCAATCTGTATCTGAAGGGTCGGACCCGCGCCGAGGCCGAGGGTGCCGTCGGGTTCGATATGCCCGAAGTCGGTATCGTCTGTGCCGACGCGTCTGTCGCCGAGATCGACGGCGTTGAGGCGGTGTTCGACGAGGTTGCCGGTACGGATGAGGAGGTCGAACGGGCGCTCCGGCGTATCCTCGACGCGTTCGAAGAGGTTCACGGTCTCGGCAGTCTGTTGGACGTGCGCGGGACGCTCGGTGATCTGTTCGAGGACGACAGCGATGTCGAGGGTGTGCAGATCACCCTCGGCGACGACCCGCGGGAGAATTACACCCTCGGGCAAGTTCTGCACAGCCTGCGCGAGGCCGTGGAGGAGCATCGGGAGTCGGATTCGTTCCTCGCACGAGATTTGAGGAGTTTCGTTCGGTTGCTGGATATCCTCGCACAGGAGTACGATGTGACGCTGATGAACCCGCCGTACGGTTCGAAGGGTCGGATGCCGAACGCCGTCCAGGAATACGTGGAAAACAATTACCGATACTATCCGGAGTTCTACGTCAATTTCGTCGAGGTATGCAACAAACTCTGCGCTACGAACGGGAGAATCGGTATGCTCGTACCGCGCTCGTTCATGTTCAAACGGAGTTTCGAGGATTTTAGAAGGGATTTCCAAGGTCACATCGCGTCTTTCGATTTCCTCTCCGAGTTCGGTCTAGGAATATTGGACAATGCTACGGTGCGGACCGTGGGAACGGTTCTGCGTTCCGGTTCGAGTACGCAAGACACGGGGACGTTCATCCGATTGGAAGATCCGGATGCCGGCTCGAAAGAAGGTGTGTTCATCGACGAGGTGTTGGGGAACGTTTCGAGAGGGGTCGAGCGGCTCTATCGTGTCGAACTCTCGGAGTTCGGTCGCCTGCCAAAGTCGCCGATGAGCTACTGGACGACGGAAGAAACGAGAGCGTTGTTCGACGACTCCCCCTTCGTCGATGCGGCTGTCGCAAATATCGAGGGGGAGTCGGTCTCGGACGTCAAAACCGGTCTGCAAACCGGCGATAATCCGAGATTCGTTCGGAATCATTGGGAAATATCGTTCGACGAGCCCTTTTATCCGTTCGCGAAGGGAGGGACGGACGCTTGGACGCTTCCGAAGACCGTACAAACGATCTGGTGGGAAGGGAACGGGAAGGAAGTGAAGCGAATCACTTCGTCTCGGCCACAGAATACCGACTACTATTTTCGGGAAGGTCTCACATGGACGTATATAAAGGAAACGGGACGGCGATTCGGTTACTTCCCCGCAGGTGGGATCTTCGACCAGAAAGGACCGATGGTGTTCCCGGACGGACACTCCGCATGGGCTATGCAGAACGTTCTCAATTCACAACTCTATCACGGGTTGTTTCTCTCGTTGACCCCGGATCGAGAGTGGAATCCCGGCGACGTCGGCCGCATCCCGTACGATCCGTCCATCGTACCTGCCGAAGAGCTAGAAGAGAAAGCGAAAGCTCAGTATGAGTTATTCACCTCACAACGGCAGGGAGATCCGACTAGCCCCTATTTCGTCGGTCCACATATTCTCCCGGACGAACCGTCCGAATCGTACGTCTACGATCAACACCCACACATAGCGCAGGCACCGACGGACGGAGATACGTTCGAAAATGAATCGATACTGACCGATACGACCATCTCTCAAGCAGCGAAGATCGCCAACGATCGTATCACTTCCAGGGAGGACGATATCAAAAAGACCGCAGAAGCGACTGATACGCTGGTCTACGACTCATTGAACATCTCCGAGGCGACGAGAAAAGCTATCGATCATGAGATCGATCTTCGCGGGTCTGGCCCCGTAGCCGACCTGTTTGAAACGCAAGACGTTCGTTCCTACTGTCGAGATCTCGTCCATTACTTCGCGATGGAAGCGGTTCGCGACGAACCGGACGGAATCGTTCCCCTCCACGGTGCCGGCGACCATGCCGATCTGTTCGATCGTATCGTCGAACGGTTCGGCGACACCTACGGCGAGTACGCCGAAAACAGACTGGTCGAAGTCGACGGCTTGCTCGGCGCAAAGTCCGCCGCCGAGGAGGCGTACCCCAACCTCCGGATATTCATCGAGGACGACTTGTTCGAGTATCATGTCGAGCGGATGGAAAACACGCCGATCCTCTGGAAGCTCACTACCGAACGCCTCATTGCCAATTCGGACGGCGAAGGCTTCGCGTGTTTCGTCGATTACCATCGCCTCGATTCGGGACTGTTCGACCGGATCGCCAATCGGTACATCGTACCGCGGAAGGCCGAACTGCGGGAACGCCGCAGCGCCGCGAACCGCCGTCGGAGTGACGATTCGCTCTCGACGAGCGAGCGGGCCGAGGCTACGGAACTGTACGAACGCTGTGCAAGCGGGCTCAATCGGATCGACGTCTTCGAGGACGTGATGCAGGAACTGAGCAGCACCGACGAGCGGGACTTCACCGACGAGGACCGTCAGCACGTCGAAGAATTGGCTCCGAAGGTCGCCTCCTTCCGCGAGGAACTACGCGAGCGGGTGGACGTGCTGGCCGAACTACGCGAGCGCAACGGCGAAGCGTGGTTCCAGGATACCTTCTCGGACAACTTCTGGAACACGGTTGACGAGTGGTGCGAGGAGTGGGTCGACGCCCTCGACGAACTCGAACTGGCCTGCGAGCAGTATGCAAACCCGGTCGACGAACCCGTCGAAGCGCACCTGGCCGATCTGTTCGACTATTTCAACTGGCGGCTCAAAGGCTCGGATCATTACTCCAGTACGGGTATCCTGTTTATGACCTACTACTTCGAGCGCGAGGGTGCCGACTTGGTGGACGAGGACGGCCAGCCGTTCGACAATCTGACCGAGGACGAGCGCCTGCTCGCCTCGCTCGCGATGGGCCTCGACGATTCCTCGATCGTCGATGTGGGGTATCTGGAGTCGATGACGGACGATGACGAGAGTGTCGATGATCTCCCGCCGCTGGCGGAGTTCAAGGCGCTAGCCGAAGAGATACAGGACCGTTGCCAAGATGTCGACGAACGACTCCCCTCCAACTGGGCCGACCGGGCGCTATCGGAGATCACGACTGCCGGCTATCTCTCGAATCACAAGCACGGCGTCGCGATCAATATCACACCGCTTTCCGAGGCGAAGATCGTACCGAAAACCGTCGACGAACGGGTGCTATAACCGCGCCCGCGACGATCACCTTCGGGAGTCGCGGAACATCGAACGATACGGACAGCGTGTACGGCAATTCGACGGTCCATTCCACGGGAGAGAGACCGTATAGCGTCGTGCTGTCGCTATTTCCTCCCCACGCGGTGCTCGCCTTGAACTACCCGAAATGCGACCGCGGGAACAAATTTTATGGAGAGCGCGACTGACCGCCCACCCGGAGGTAACTGCAAATGACAGAGTGCCAAGTCTGTGATTCGATGGTTGACAGCGACGTTCCCGCCGTCGATGTGGAGTACGAAGGCGACACGTACTACTTCGAGTCCGCGAAGTGCAAGGAACTGTTCGAAGAGAACCCGGACGAGTACCGCTGACGTTCAGTACGGTAGTTCACCGCTCTCATTTTCCGAGGTTCGGGCGATCCGCGGTTCCTGACGGTGAGACGAGATCGCTGAAAAAAAGGCCGTGTAGTCGCTACGGTTCCATCAGGACTTTGGTGAAGCCTTCCTCGCGGTTGTCGAACCGTTCGTACATCTCCGGGGCTTCGTCGAGGTCAACGCGGTGGGAAATGACGAAACTCGGGTCGGCGCGTCCTTCGATTATCATGTCCCGAAGTTGGCGGTTGTACCGTTTCACGTCACACTGTCCGGTACCCAACCGCTGGCCCTTCTCGAAGAGTTTTCCGAAGTCGATGCCGAGGCGGCCTTCGGCGGCCATCTCGTCGGGCGCTCCCGGGTCTTCCGGGACGTAGAGGCCGACGACCCCGATTTGGCCGGTGGCTCGCACGGTCCGGATGAGGTTGTTGATGACGATCGCCGGGTTTTCGCGCGCCGGGTCGTAATCCTCTTCGGCCTCCTTTTCGGGGTCGACCGCCTGATAGCCGACCGCATCGACGCCCTTGTCGGTCCCGCCGCCGGTCATCTCCACGATCCGTTCGACGGCGTCTTCCTCCTCGAAGTTTACCGTTTTGGCGTCACAGTGTTCCTCGGCGAGTTCGAGTCTGTCCTCCACGCGGTCGACGACGTAAATCTCCGACGCTCCTTGCAGTTTCGCGCTGTAGGCGGCCATCAACCCGACCGGTCCCGCACCGTAGATGACGATGGATTCGCCGGGCTGGAGGTCGGCGAGCCGGGTGCCGTGCCATCCCGTCGGGAAGATGTCCGCGAGCAGCGCAAACGAATCCTCGTGTTCGTCCCCGTCCGGGAGTTTGAGCGCGTTGAAATCCGCGTACGGGACCCGAAGTTTCTCGGCTTGTCCCCCTCGGTACGGCCCCATTTGAACGTATCCGTACGCGCCGCCGTCGAATCCGGGGTTGACGTTCTGGCAGAATCCGGTGTAGCCGTTCTCGCAGTTCTCGCAGAAGCCACACGCGACGTTGAACGGCATGACGACCCGATCACCTTCGGTGAGCGTGTCGACCCCGTCTCCGACTTCCTCGACGATTCCCATGTTCTCGTGGCCGAAGACCATCCCGGGATCGGCTCCGGTTCGGCCCTCGTACATGTGGAGGTCCGAACCGCAAATCGCCGTCGTCGTGATATCGACGATGACGTCGTTCGGGTGTTCTATCTGCGGTTCATCCACGTCTTCGACGTCCACTTCGTGCTCTCCCTGAAAGACGACAGCTCTCATTGACATGTGTTATTCCTCCGAGTGGACTTTCTGTGCCGGAATATCAATAGTCGTTATTGCCAGATTAGTTTCGTTTTCTGACAATCTATGTCACGATACTGACCATTGTTTATTCGGTATAAACGTGGGCGTGTCTTCACGAAGTCCGTTCCGTCCGGACAGGTCAGGGTTCCGTGTCGTCTCGATTGGAAGCGGTCAACATCGCGGCACAACTCCCCGAAGAGGCTGGCCGTCACCTCTCGAAGGTCGATACCGTTTCGAGTTTCGAGCGGTCCGTGCCGTCGGCTCACTTCCAGTCGTTTTTGCGGAAGTACGCAGCCAACCGCGTGAAATCCACGTCGTTGTCCTCCCGAAGCGTTTCGATATCGGCTTCGTAGCCGTGTTCGTTGAACCACTCGAACATCGTGGCGGATTCGTCACCCATCCGCTCCCGCACGTCCTCTATTGAGAGGTGGCGTGCTTCGACGTCACGGTCAAGTATGTCGGAGGCGGTAGCCGCGGCGCTTTCGAGGGTGTGTTCGTCGCCCGCGAGTTCGAACGTTTCCCCTCGATATTCGTCGGGGTTCTCGAAAATTCGCGCCACGAAGGCACCGATGTCATCGACGTCGATCATCTGTAGTTCGACCCCCTCGTCGAGCGCGAGCGCCATCGTTCCGTTCTCGACGGCGTCGCGCTGTCCCTCGAAGTTCTGCATGAAGAAGACGGGGCGGACGACGGTGGCCGGGAGGTCGAGGTCACGGATTCGCTCTTCGACCTCGTACTTCGAGTCGAAGTGGGGAATGTCGGTGTCGCGCTCGGCCCCGCCGACCGAACTGAAGACGAAATGGTCGACACCGACGTCTGCGGCCACTTCCGCGAGGTTCGTGCCTTGAGCCACTTCGCCGTCGTAGCCCGCTTCGTAGTAGTTGGTCACGCCGTACACCACGTCCACTCCCTCCACTATCGGACGGAACGTTCCCTTCTCGTTTAGATCACCCTCCTCTATCGTGACGCCCCGCTCGACCAACTGACGGGCGGCGTCGCTTTCCGGGTGTCGTGTCAATCCGTGAACGTCGAACTCGACGTCGGAATCGAGGAGGGCATCCACGACGGCGCCTCCCTGTGTTCCCGTCGCACCGACAACGAGGATACTGGTCGGAGTCTCTAGGGACATGGTGGTACATCGGCAACCACGAGTTACTTAGTTGTGAGCCACAGGAGTTTTCGGTGTCAAACCGGCCCCTCTCCGCCCGTCGTCCCCGCTAGAAATCCTACGAAGGCGATGAACCGACACGAACGGGGAGGATTCGTCGATACTGCTGTGGCTAGCAGTATCGACAGTCGAATGGGATTTAAACGAGAGCATGTGTCACTCGTTTGTACCGGACACGGATTCATCCTCGCTCGAAGCGATCGAATCGACGCTTCGAAGCGACGCGTTCATCGGTTCGGACGGTGAGTCCGGCACGGCCGAGTACGAACAGGACGCAGGGAACCGAGCTGTCGTTCTCCCGACCCGATTCGTTCGACGTGTAAAACGATAGACGACCCTCTCGATGCACGAAGTCACCGATCAACGGATGGTGTCCGGAATCCGGTCGATAACGTCGGTGGCGACGAGTCCGTTGCCGTGGTCGATAGTCGCCAGTTCGCCAGCTTTCCCGACGAGCCACGCGCCGAGTTCCGCGGCGTCTTCACGCGACAGTCCTTGGCTCAGCAGCGAGGCGACGATTCCCGCCAACGTATCACCAGTCCCGGCGGCCGCCAGTGCCGGAGTGCCGGTTTCGTTGGTCGTTCGCTCCCCTTCGGCGACGATAGTGTCTTCGTCGCCAGTCGCGACGACGACGGCACCCGTCGATTCGGAGAACTCCTCGAGCGATCCATGTTCGTCGACTATCGATTCCATTTCGGATTCATCGGGTGTGAACACCGCGTTCGAGAGGTCGTTCCCCAGCGCCGGTTCGATGGCGACGGCGTCGACGACCATCGGACCATCCACCTCCGTAAGCGTCTCACACACTGCGGACCCGTCCGAGCGAGTGAGACCCGGCCCCACGACGAGTGCATCGGCCCACTGGCCCAGTTCGATGGCTTGGTCGACCGCCGCTTCGGTAAACCCCTCGCCGGGATACTGGCCGACGAGCAGGTTCGGCGAATGGCTCGCCACGATGGGATAGATTTTCTCCGGCGTGAAGGCGCGGACGTGATCCGAGCCGGTTCGAAGGGCGGCCAACCCGGTGAGAACTGGCTGACCGGTAAACTCGACGCTACCGGCGATGACACCGACGGTACCGCCCTGCGCATCGGCTTCCTCGGAGCGATCCGGAAGCGTCTCGAGAAGTCGACTCATGGTGACTCGCGATTCACGGATGAGACGATTAGCACTATTGCCTGCTCTTTCAAGGCCGTTCTGAACACGGCGTGAAGACGGTTTCGCGCGACTGCTCGGCTTCCCGCCGACCGTTCCCCGCTCCTGATGGTTCTTCGGACACCCCACCGGCAACATCAATCCCAACCGTACTGTTGGGAGAAGCAATCGAAACAGAAGGCGTCGTCTCCGGAGACGAAAAAATCCTCTCGGATACGATTACAGATGCTACATCGTCGCTGGACGCTCGGTTCTCGGCCGCTTTGGTCGCTCGTGTTCATGACACCCGTTGTCGACGTGGCGATCAATAAACGTTGCCTCGACGTATCGAATCATCGCTCTACCACCGACCGAGGATCGAATCTCGACCGGTAGGGCGGTGCCCATCGGCCACGACGTTTTTGCGGATGAATAGCCGCCACTTCTCGGGAAAACGTTGATTAACTTGCCTCACCCGTTCCGTTCCGAGGGGGAAACACGGGAGGATACACCGCCGACGGTGGACGTTCGGATCGCACGGTGTTGCAACGCCCGGCGTGGAGGCGAGGCTCAACTCGTTCTGTGAGTCGGTGTGCTTCGTGGTCGAGACTTCGATTTTCCCCGGTGGATCCCGCCGGTGATAGTCAAGAGCGTCTTCTTCGAGGCCCATGGTTTCCATACAGTCCCCATATTTGCATAAGCGAACGGGTTGCCAAAGCAATGGAGTGGTACACATCGCCGGCAATCAACGCGTCGGAATCCGATCGGCTCGATCGGACAATCAAACGTCCACGATAGAGGATAACTCACCACACGACACGCATACACCTCGCGAGTAACTAGAGTCACACAGCATGACAGAGGAAGGGTGTGTAGAGTGGCGGTGCATACGATGTCGGGAACCGTTCGATGCACCGGATGAACAGACGGCGAGGTGCCCCTACTGTGGAACCGTGTTGAAGATTCCCGACGAAGCGTGGGAATACTACCGATCGGACGAAAACGAAGAATAGGGCGGGTTCACAGCGATCCCTGAAGGGTACGTGCACGGTTTGGATCGATTCGTGCGTATCGAGACCAATTCGAGAATCACCGTCATCGGTCATGATTTTACGTACCGTGTCGGGTGAGTGCTCTCGACGGAGGTTTTGTCCTCATACCAATTAACCAGGGAGAATGTTCATCCGTGGAGGGGGTAGCTAATTCGTATAAGTACAACTGGCGAGAGTCACGGGAAGTTACCAACTCGGGTCAAATCAAGCGCCCTAAGCACTCTCTACCACGATGTGAAACGGAGGACTCATCAAAGCTAGCCCAGTCGAATCGGCAGACAAAACGGGATCGAGTTCGTGTTATGAACTGTGTACGAGGCTCTACCGGTCGGGTTACGTGCAACCAACAATAAGTGGTGGCCCCAGACGCACTGTCGTTCGGGGTCGGAGTTCAAACGAACTGGAACAAGCTTGGGGAGTATATGTCGAACCTATCGTCGTGAGCGATCTTCGGTTCGGCGAGGATGAGTCATCTATTTAATAATATCGAATCACCGGAGACGTCCGGATCGACCCCTGTTCAACACGGAGGACGATGCCCGCGCGGCCGCCGCCAGCGTGACGTTCGAACCCCGCGGACCGCGTGGCACACTCACCCGCCGGGGCAACGACTCGTTATCACGGGCGGTTGCGGACTCGTCCAGCGCGAAGACGGTCCGATCGAGCGACACCGTGCTGATCGGGAAGACCGAGGATGACTACGTGGCCAGACCCCGAGGTGGTTCACCATCTTCGAGGATGCTCGGACTGGTCGATCCGACCATATTTTCAATCGTTCGGCCAAAATTATTTCCCGTCTTCGTGTCCTAGATTGTAATCGAGTGCTGGGCGCTCGGCTTTGACCGGTACGACGGTCGATATCATATCGTAGGACACCGAGATGCCTTGCACTCTTCAGAAAGAGAGCGGGCGAACTGATAACTCTCCACGCCTCTCTTTGTGAACTCCCCGTTCGTCAGTTCGGTGTATCCCATCGAGAACGGGAACAGGTTTCTCCATTACACCATCACAACGAACAGCATGGCGTTACCGTCATTCCATGGCGTATTACGACACCCGAGGCGATCAGGATTGCTGCTTCCATTTGGACCGATCCACCCCCTTCAAGGACTTCTCCATCCCTTTCCGGCTTTTCCTGTCGGCAGCATGTCAAGAGGCCGAGTACCGCGATAAAAACAAGTTCGACCCCGTCCTCTCGCTGGTTCAATCCCCGTACGGATGGTTCACGGCACTCAGTGCCTCTTCGGCGACTTCGAGAGCGTGGTCTATTTCTCCGTCCGTATGCGAGTCCGTCGTGAAGAAGCGCTCCCCTTGACTGGGTGTCCCGAAGACGACGCCGCGACCCGCCGCTTCTAGCCACCAGTCGGCAAATCGCTCCTCGTTCGCGTGCCACGTATCCCGGTAGGAGTGGATATCGTGATCGGTCATATAGATCTGTCCCATCGAACCGATGTGTTGAACGTTCGCCGCCACTCCCACAACGTCCGCAACCTCCTGTGAACCGACGAACAACTTGTCGCCGAGTCGTTCGATGTGGTCGTACACGTCCCCGGATTCGAGTAGTTCGGGCGCTTTCAGCCCTGCCGCGGCGGACGTCGGATGGCCGTTGTACGTTCCGCCGTGGAAAACCGATGAGTCCCACGTTTGCTCCTCGTCACCCTCGGGTGGGACGATTTCCTCCATGATGTCGCGTCTGCCGCCGAATCCCGCCATTTGATAGCCTCCACCGGCGACTTTGGCGAAGGTAGTCATGTCCGGCGTAACCCCAAATCGACCCTGTGCACTGTGTGGCCCGAGTCGGAACCCAGTCATCACCTCGTCCCAGATAAGGACGACGTCCAGTTCCGCGGTCAATTCGCGGAGTAACTCGTGATAGCCGTCACGCGGGAGGAGACAGCCACAAGAGAACATTACAGGCTCGATTATGACTGCCGCGAGGGTGTCGGCGTGTTCGCGTAAGATCGACTCGGTCGCCTCCTTGTCGTTGAACGGGAACGCGACGACGGTGTCCCTAACTGCGTCCGGAATCCCCGTGCCGTACGGAACCGTGTTTGTCCGACGCTCCCGCCGGAGGACGACAACGATGCCGTCGTTCGGTTGTTTATTCACTCGATGACTGCTCCATTCGCTCGTCGTCGCGCTCGCTTACATCGCCATTCGGACCCGCTGTCACTCGTTTGACGAGCATGGGAAGGGTCGAAACTCCGGCGCCGATCGCCGCTCCGGTGACTTTTCCCTTCGTTCCGAACCGTTTGCCGACCTCGTATCCCGTTCTTGCGTGCTGAACACCGTCTAAATACCGCTCGATGTCACCCATTTCACTGAACGGTCGCGGTGGTTCGTTGGGGTCGAACGCCTCACGGGTGCTGGTGTACGTACCGTACACCGTACCGATCCCACCTCCAAGAACCGCACCGTACGGGCCGGCGATGTACCCGCGTTGCGCTCCTTGGAACGCGCTCTTGGCTGCGTAGCGGTGGTCAACAGCGTCGATGAACTCTCGAATTTCGATCGCAACCGTGGCCGCCGATCGGTTCGTTGTTGCCGCAATCGCCGACGGGTCCGACAGCGTTTCGGAACCCCGATCGTTCAGTCGTTCCCGAACGGTATCGACCGCTTCTCTCGCCGACGTGGCGGCGCGCGCTAACTCGTCGTATGCAGTCGTCCCGCTTCCGACCGTCTTTCGCGCGGTGGTTTCTCCCGTGGTACGCCCCACATGCGACACCGTTTCCGTCCGCTCCTTTGCGTCCTCGGCGACCTCGCGTATACGGTTCCGGAGTCGAAGTTCCATACGTATCGATGGCGATTCCACGACCTTGGCCATTCGCGTTGCACATGTAAGGAAGAGACGTGTTTTGTCCCCTCGGTAATCGGTGGGAGATGGAAAAGACGTCTTATTGGCCTGCTGTCGCTCGATACTCTTCGATGTTCTCATTGCTCCATACGGCATGGAGCGCTCGGCCGGACGGCGACCTCTCCGGCCAATGGAGTCAGAACGAAATGGTGAACTCTCATTGGCGGACAGAGATGCTCTAGTCGACAAACGATGAGAACGCTATGGAGTCCTCATTGATATCGATGTGAAGTCCCTGCGCATCGCTTTCACCATCGGACCATTCGTACCTGTTCTCTGGACCGTTTTCTACGCTCAGAGAGACTTCGACTTGAGAGCCACTAACAACTTCCTCGTTTTCTTCGGTCTCACCGACGCCGATAGTAACCGTTTCGTCAAGCAACTGCGTGCCATTGGACAGTCGTGTAACGTGAATACTGATTGTTGTTATATCTGATGTTTCATTCGCAATAGCGATGTCCGTCGTCCCTCCAGAGTTCACGCCTAAACACCCGGATAATCCGAGTAGCGCGAGCGGGAAACCGCCGATAAACTTCCGTCTCCTCCGTTCCATTATCCATGTATTCATCTTTACTGATAAGTATTTTCCGAACACCCATCAAAGACAGTGAACCTACCTGCGACGAAAATTAGCCCCGGGCGTCAGCCCCGAGACCGTTGCGTTTTGCCATTATCGCCGCCGTATCCTTCAGCCCTCCTGAAGTATCAGAATATCATCAATGGTCACGAGCTTCGTCGTCCGACCACCTGTCCTCGGCCTTGACCGGAGCGACGGCGCGGGCCAATTGTTCATCGGTATAGTCACGATTCTCCAGCTTCATACTCCGAAGACGCCATCGACGACTGAGTTCGGGTTCCTCGTCAGGACCGACCCGCGCTCCATGCGTCCGGAAGAAGGCACCACCGCGGCCACGCCTCTTTCCTTCGTACGTGTGCTGGTCGAACGCGACATCGTACTTCCCATCTATTTCGAGATCGTCCGCCGGGTGATCAAAGCGGGGTTCTCGTCCCTCCTCATACGCGGCGGCTCGTTCGTCCGATAGTTCACTAAAATAATCGTCCGCGTGCGCGGATTCGCGCGAAGAGATCGCCCTGGCCGCCGCTAGCGCGGCGTGTACCGCACACAGTCGCCCCCGCCAGGAACCTTCCGACCAGCGCTCACGCGCCAATTCCTCGTAACGGTCTATCGTGAGCGCCGCTTCGTGACCGGCCCGTAGGTCCTCGACTACGTACAGGTTGATTCGATCCCAAAAATTCCACGCGTAGCCGGACCGCACAAGCTCCCAGGCAGCCCACGCGGCGGTCTCCTCGTCGGAACGTCTGACCGCCTTTTGAAGCAAGCTGGAAACGGTGTATCGGTTCGCCCCGGACATGGTTTCGTTCTCGCCGCACTCATCGCCGAAATCGTTCGTTGTCGCTCCCTCCCCGTCGTCGGTCTCGTTCGTCGCTTCGTCGTCGGTTCGCAACTCCCCGTCCGATCCGAACGTGGCCTGTCTCTTCTCGTCCATACGGAGGTCTCAAGTCTGCGGGATAAAATAGGTGGGCAACTCAAGCGTCGACGACCGGACGAGGCTCGCCAAAAGACGCGGCAAGGAGTTCGTCCTCCTCCGCGAGGTCGGACGGGCCTCCTTCGAACTGTGTCCGACCTTGTGTGAGGATATGAACGTAATCAGCGATACGAAGAGCGGAGCGGATGTTCTGCTCGATGAGAATCACCTGTGCACCGTCGTCGGCCACCGTCCGAACGATATCGAACACGTCCTCGACGAGCGCCGGGGAGAGCCCAGCGCTGGGTTCATCGAGCAGATATATCGACGGTTCCGGAACCATCGCCCGTCCCATACTCAGCGACATTTGCTGCCCACCATCCTGCGGAACCTGAACCACGCCACGTCGATATTTTTCGACGATGGATTCGTCCGTGATGTCATCTCCATCGACTGTGATTTTCCCTGACTAAACTGGTAGCTTCCCGCTCAGGGCTTTCATCGATGTGGACTTTCCACTTCGGTTAGGACCGAACACACATGTCACACCGTCTCGGCTTGCAATCGAGACGTCGTGGACGATCTCTGTCGTACCGTATCCGGTCGAAACATCCGTCGCAACGAGTCTCCCGGCCGTCCTCGTCGTGTCGCTCATAGTAGTGACCCCCTCCGCTTCGTCCTCCGTCCCGAGGTATGCTTCCTGTACCTATTCATTCCTCGCAACGTCATCGAACGATCCGAGCGCGATACTCCGTCCTCGGTCGAACACGGTTACAGCGTCGCTTATCGACCGAACGACGTTCGTGTCGTGTTCGATGATGACGACGGGCGTCCCGTCCTTTCGCATCTCGTCGATTCGGTCCAAAATCCGGTCGGCCAGCGCCGGATTGACACCTGCAGTCTGTCCATCAAGAAGGATATATTTCGGGTCAAGTATCGGTCTGTAGTTAGATTCGAGGAGCTTCTGTTGTCCCCCGCTGCGGTCGCTAGCTTCGTTGTCGGAGACGTGGTCGATTTCGAGGAACTCCAACACCTCCTCGGCGTGTCGTCGCTTCGTCGCCGTGACTCGGAGTCCCTTCGAGTAGACGGCGAGAAGGGTTTCCGTGACCGAGCGATCCTCGAACGGAGTCGTCAATTGAAACGTCCGAACGAGTCCCAGTTTCGAATCGATCCTGTCGGTGGCGAGGACTCCCCCGAAGGACGTCGTCAACCCATGGTATTCGATTAGCTACCCGCTCATTGAAATATACTTGTGCGGTAGACCGTAATATACGTTACTGTTTATCGGACTCCGTACTATTCACCCGATACCATTCCCGCCAAAGTAACGCAGGTTGCGAAGGTGGTCAGCATCAAGGCGACCTATCATGATATGTAACGTCGTTTCTGGCCCCTTTCGGCGAATCTCGGCTCTCCAACAGGGATGTCCGAACATCAACCCGGTCCTCTAAACGGCTGAAATCGTCGTCCAACGCTCCGTGGCCATTACAAGACTAAATCTGTAATCCATCCTGGTTCTATTCTCAACTATCGGGGTTCAAATCGAGAACGAAGCGGAGACCCTCGAAGAACTGGGACTCGCGTTCGTACGCGCCGGTATCCGTCCACGACGCGTGCGAACGGCTTCCGTTTATCCCCCTCGACTCGCTCGAAGCGATCGACGCAGCCACACTCGATACCAAGTACCAACGCTTCTCCACTATCTAACCGAACCTCCGTTCGCAGTCGATCCGCATTCCGGTTTCTATTCCCCCTCCGATCCGATTTGGTCCGTTGGTGTGACAGTAGTACTCCCGATCGGACGGGCCATAACAAACGTACGCTTGTTATGGAGGGGGAAGTTCACCATAACAAGCGTGCGTCTGTTACGGGTGCTCCGACCATACCGTCTCGGAGAGTCGCACGTGCGATCGCCATTCAGTGATTGAACTAATAGATGACGTATTGTATACTCCATATCGGCTGAATAAGCGGTCAAAAATAGAGAAAGGAAACAAATAATCGGAACGTTTGGACACTTTGTGGTATTATTCTCCCAGTTCTCCGGATTTTTGCTCGAGTGAGTTTATACTATCCGTGAATGCTGCTAACACGCACCGGAAGATCGTCCCCTTCTTCGGATTTCCGCGTTCCGCTCGTCCGTTTCCGTGGGTGACCGGTCCATTCCGATCCGATATCTCTCGGGTCAAAAACGCACAGAATCGACGTATACCGCCTCTATCGGGTGTTTTTTGCGCTCCTCGACGTGTAGTCCACCGTATTTCATTCGCGTCGATTTGTAGTCCTTATCGGGTTGTCATTATCTCATTATGAGAGTTCAACTGAAATCATCCTGGAGCATTGATAACAAATATTTCACTGAAATTTCTGGTAGAAACTCGGCTCTGAAATTTTCAACTATGGGTAAAATATATGCTAAAATAGTTCATACCTAGTCGTATGAACCCGAACACCGAAACCGAATCGGATTCCCGCGTCAAAGCCGTGGAGACTTCGTTCGAAGTAATAGACTCCCTAAAAAAACTCGCGGGCGGAAAGGTCACCGATATCGCTGACGAGACTGGTTTGTCGAAGGGGGGCGTCTATAAGCACCTCTCCACACTGATGGCACACGACTTCGTGGTCAAGAACGGGAGCGAGTACCACCTCGGATTTCGTTTCCTCGACTACGGGGGCTGGCTACGGTCCCACTATATCGGCTCGCCAATCATCAGGCCCCAGATTCAGGAACTGGCCGAAGTGACGAACGAGGTGGCCATGTTCGCCATACGGGAACACGCTCGTATCATCACCCTGTTTCGAGAGAACGGCAACCAAGGGGTATCCACGCGAACCCGTTTGGGACGACGGATGTACCCCAACCAGACTGCCGGTGGAAAAGCTATCCTCTCCCAGTTGCCGGAAGAAGAGGTCCGCGCCATCGTCGATAGCACGGGTCTCCCGGGGGAAACGCGGAACACGATCACGACGGAGGCCGAACTGATGGAGGAACTCGAAACCGTTCGTGAACGCGGATACGCCTTTAACGTGGAGGAGAGTACGAAGGGACTGGTCGCCGTCGCCGTCCCACTCGTTCCGGAAGACACAGTCATCGGCGCGTGTTCGGTTGCGGGTCCACGGCACCGGATGCCGAGAAATCGGTTGGATGACGAAATCGTTGGAATGCTGCTGAGCGTTGTGAACGAACTGGAACTGAACATCAATCACTCACAAGAATCGGCCGATATGTTCGGATACAGATGATCGAATCGGTGTGCAAGGAATCCCACTATACGGAGTGTGTGATGTGGAGCTCTAACTCGTTGGTCGCTGCCAGCACGTATTCGGAACAGGTTTCGATCAACCGTTCCCCCTTGAGGCGATGTGCGGGCCCAGAAATGCTCAGAGCTCCGATTACGGTATCCGATCTGTCTAAAATGGGCGCGCCCACGGCATTGACGCCTTCCGTTGATTCCTGTCTGTTGAACGCGTACCCCTTCTCACTGACTTCCGCGAGCGCTTCGTCCAGCTCTTCTCTCGTGGAAATGTCGCTCTTTGCACCGCCAGCGAGGCCATGTCTGTTGACGATTTCGTCGACCCTACTCTCGGGGAGGTTTGCGAGGATGGACTTTCCCGCTGCACTCACGTGAAGCGGTCCTCTCCGTCCGATATGTGCTCCCGTCTGCACCGCACTTTCCCCCACCTCCGTATACAGATAGACCCGTTTCCCGTTCTCTTCGACTATGAACTGCGCGCGTTCCCCGGTGTCCGCAGCGAGCTGATCCACTTTCTCCTTGATCATCGGAAACGCCGTGACTTGCTGTTGAGCATACCCGCCCAAGGTCAAGAAACGGAGTCCGATGCGGTACTCCTCGTCCGACTTGACGATGTAACCGTATTCCCGTAACGAGACCAAATGACGGTGGATGGTGCTTTCAGACAATCCTAAATGTTCGGATAACCGTGGGATCGTGGCCCCGTTTAGCGCCTGGATGCTATCCACTATATCAAGGGAGGTCTCGGTTGTCTTCGATCTGGTTTTGATTTCGTTTCCCATACTACTGTGGTACACGGTATCAATTATAAATCCCACATAATCGGATTATCTTGCGGGTTGGTTGACGTCGAGTTTCGCTAGCTCCGCCGTATCGTTCGGATTCGGCCGTTCGGGGCGAGAAACGGACGTCGATCGACACTAGCGCAAGCGTGCGATTCCGCCCTTGGCTACGGACCCAGACCTATTAATTAGGATAGTTCGATACGGTCCGTCGGTACTCCTACGGACGAACCAGGATTTTAATCTCCTCGCTCTCACCGTCGAGTAACCGCTCGAACCCGTCTCGAACGATGTTTTCCAGCTCTATTTCCGACGTCACGAGCGGTGTCGGATCGAACGCGCCCGTCGCGAAGTTCTTCATGGTCGTGCCAAACTCCCGACCGGAAAGCGGGCCACCCCGGTACGCCGCCGTTCCGACGACGGTCGTCTCGGGCATCACGATGTCGTTGGGGTCGATGTCGATCGTCTCTTCGAAAATACTGACGATGGTCGTCGTACCACCGGATTTGACGGCGGCGAGCGATTGGTTGACCGACGGTTCGACACCGGCTACCTCGAACGAAACGTCGGCACCGCCGTCGGTGTGTTTGCGAATCGTTTCGACTGGATTCGTGTCGGTGGGGTCGATGACCTCATCAGCGCCGCACTCCTTTGCGAGAGACCGCCTGTTCGCTTTCGGTTCGGAGACGAACACGGGATTCGCACCGGCGGCGACGGCCGCTTGAACGACCGTCAGTCCGATCGGGCCGCTTCCGAACACCGCTACCGAATCTCCGGCTCCGAGCCCGGACCGTTGGACGGCATGGACCCCGACGGTGAACGGTTCGACGAGCGCAGCGAGATGTGCCGGGATGCCGTCGGGAACTGGAACGATCTTTTCGGCCGAAACGACGATGTTCTCCGCGAAACCACCGCCACCGCCCGAAAGCCCGATGAATCCGCCGGACTCGCAGAGACGGTATTCGCCTTCGTCACAGTACCGACACTCCCCACACCAGATGATCGGGTTCACCACGGCGTGGGTTCCGACATCGATATCGACGCTTTCCCCGACTTCGGTGACGGTTCCACCCATTTCATGTCCGATCGTGATCGGGAGTCGTTCTCCCGTCACGGGATGAGGTTCGTCAGGTATCGTGATTGGACCGCCGACGTACTCGCCGAGATCCGATCCGCAAATCCCACAGGCGGCGATTTCCACGCGGACATCGTTCGAACCGACGGTGTCCGGTTCTACCTCCTCGACGCGAACGTCTTCGGGTCCGTAGTAACGTGCTGCACGCATACTGGTACCCATTTCTCTCTCCGCAATAAAGATGGTGTATCCTGACAAGTCGAGTCAACGTCCGGAGTACGAAAATGGAACGACGACCGGTTAGTTGGTTTCCAGGTGTGGGAGCATCTCGTTGATGCGCTCGACGTCGACTTCGAGCCAATCCGGCACTTTCAGTTCCTCACCGTACTCCTCGGGGTCCTGGTCGATGTCGAAGCCGGGCCCGTCCGTGGCGTACTCGAAGACGGCTCCGCCGGGCTCGGTGATGTACCGTGAGTGGAAGTAGTCCCTGTCTTTCGTGGAGGTCGTGATGTATCCGTTCTCACGGAGAATATCGCTGACCTCGTCCTGTTCCCAGTCGTTCTTGACGCGGTAGGCAACGTGTAGGTACGTCCCGATGCCCATCACGCCCTGCGGTGCGTTCGGGCGGATCAGGACGTCGACCGTGGTCGCACACGGTGCGTCACCGGGTGCTTCGTAGCGCATGCGGTCCCCCGCCTGCGGGTGCGTCCCTTCTCCGACGCGGTCCCATCCCATCGTTTCGAGGACGTCCATCGTTCCCGCCGGGTCGTTCGAGTGCAGGGTCGTGTTGAACATTCCGCGGATGGCGTACTCCTCCGGGACGTCGCTGCCGTCCGTATATGGTTCGATGTCCGATTCGCCCGTCACCAGTTCGAACGGGAGTCCGTCCGGGTCGGTGAATCCGATTGCCGTCTCGTCGAACCGCTCCTCGACGGTGTAGTTCACGTCGTTTTCGTCGAACCGACCCGTCCAGTAGTCGACCGACCCCTCCGGAATAGTCAGTCCGACGGAACTCATCATTCCCTTGCCGACCATTCCCTTTTCCATCGGCATGTTGGTCATCGGGAAGTAGGTAACGATCGTACCGGGAGTTCCCGCCTCGTCTCCGTAGTAGAGGTGGTAAATCTTCTCGGGTACGTCGAATCGAACCGTGCGCTTGACGAATCGCATTCCGAGAACGTTCGTGAAGAAATCGTAGTTCTCTTGCGGGTCATCACAGAACGCTGTCACATGGTGAATGCCTGTTATCTCTGGCATGGTATGGTACAACAGAACGTATAGACGGAAACACTATAATACTTTGTGTAAAGGATGAGTATCGTTTCGAGAGGGCGATCGTCGGCCGTTTCCGGAGCGAAGCACACTTACTCCCGGGAACGGCGTATATTTCCCTTTGAATGTGTGAAAATTCACCACGAATAGTATTTATACCTACAACTTCTGCCAGTTATCCCGTGTACACTCCGTCGGGGTCGAGGTCGTGACGAATCAACTCGATCTCTTTCTCGGTCGGTGGTGGCGTCTCGGTCACTTCGTCCCCGATACGAAGGTCCCATCCGGTTGCCGCTTGGACCGCCCCTTCCGTCACACCCGGGTGTATCGAGTTGAGGTACATCTCACCGTCGTCGTCGAATCGCATGACTCCCATATCGGTGATGACGGCGTCTGGGCCTCCTCGTAGCCCCAGTTCCTTCCTGTTCTCGCGACCGCCGACGTAGCCGGGACTCGTAACGAAGTCGACTTCCTCCGGGAACCGCCGTTCGACGTGTGGCGTGATGATGATCGTCCGGCGGGTATTGCTGGCGATTTCACAGGCTCCGCCGCTTCCCGGGAGTCGAACTATCGGGTCTTCGTAGTCGCCGATGACCGTCGAATTGATGTTACCGAACCGGTCTATTTGCGCACCACCGAGGAATCCGACGTCGATGCGTCCGGCCTGCAGATAGTACCCGAAGCCGTGCACCATCGGTACGATACTCTTGGCGTTCGAAGCGAGTACCGGGTCGCCGATGGAGAGCGGTAATTTCGATGGATTCGAGTCGATCGTCCCCGATTCGTAAATCATCTCCAAATCAGGTGCGTGGGTTCGTTTGGCCAGATTGCAGGCGAGATTGGGAATACCGACCCCGACGAGCGTGGTATCGTCATTTTGGAGTTCCTGTGATGCACGAGATATCATCAGTTCCGTATCCGTGTAGTCCGTCATCGTCAGTACTCCCCCATATCGATCGGTGTCGCATAGTTCGATCGCGGCTGTAGCCCCGCGAACCGCTCCGTATCCAGTTTTTCGAGATACTCCGTGCGGTCCTCGACGCCCATCACCCACTCGTCCAGCCAGTCCACCGTCGACTCGTGCGTTTCGGTCTGCTGGTCCCAGTCGAGATACGCCTGATTATCCCTATCGTAGTATCCCTGTGCGTAAGAGGGATGTGAACCGTACGGTTCCTCCACCACGTAATCCACCACGGTGTCCGGGATGAGCGTTCGGTTCGGGTCGCTCCGGATGACGTCGGTGTCGACGATTTCCTCGACACTCAACACGACCGTGTCGGCCGCGAAAGCCGCCTCGACCATCTCACCGACGATACCCCACAGTTGCGCGCTTCCAAACTCGTCGGCTCGCTGTGCTCGAACGACTGCGACGTCCGGTTTTAACGGTGGGACGACTGGAATTTCTCCCGGCTCCTCCCCGTACGGGTTCTCGACCGTTCGGATCGCATCGATGTGCTCGGGGTAGTCGGACCCGACGAAGGTTCGAAGCGGCAGGAACGGCAGGTCACGAGCACCGGCCTCCAAGCGAGAGATGAGACCGAAGTGCGAATATTCGTCGATGGATATCCCACACGGCACCCCGTCCTCGAAGGCGCGGCGGAAGCCACGAAGGCTCCCGACGCCGGGATTCCCCGCCCACGAGAAGATCAGCTTGCTCGCACAGCCCGCGGCGATCATCTGGTCGAAAATCAGATCCGGCGTCGCCCGCGCTAACGTGAGATTTTGGTACCCTTGTCTGATGATTTCGTGTCCCGCAGCGAAGGGGATCAGATGGGTGAATCCTCCGAGATATATCGTTTGTCCGTCCTCGATAGCGACCGATATCGCCTTCGTCATATCCATTACCTTGTCCATTTTACGTTCCCCTCCGTCGGTGGGGACCCGTGTGTTCACCGGCAACTTCCATGGAGATTGGTATCACGTGTGATGTAATAAATCTCGGGTTCTCCGGGATGTCGTCCCGTCCTCCTCTCGGATTTCCACGAGAACGATCCGGAGATCATCGACGTTGGTGCCGGAATTCTCCGTATCGTACCCAACAACGGACACGTGGAACGTACGAAGACCCCGCCTGGACGGTGGGTTACGGCGTCTCTTTCAGGGGCCGCCGGTGTTGACCCAGCCCCCATCGACGAGGATTCCCTCCGCGGTCACGTACGATGAGAGTTCGCTCGCCAGAAAGACGGCGACGTTGCCAAGGTCGTCGGGCGTCCCCAACCGATCCAGCGACGTCTCGGCTGCCCGGGCACGAGCGGCCTCCTCTGGGTGGTTCTCGGCGAGTCCGGTTTCGTCGGTGAATCCCGGCTGAATGGCGTTCACGCGGACCTCGGGTCCGAGCAGTTCGGCGACGCCGAAGGTCATCGATTTCACGCCCCCTTTCGCCGCACTGTAGAGGATGGAGCCGGGTTCGACGAATCCCTGTTCGGCGGCGGTGCTGGCGACGTTGATGATGGAGCCGCTACCGCGTTCGACCATCCGCTCACCCGCGGCCTGACAGCCGTAATACGCACCCTTCAAATTGACGTCGATCAGCGTCGCGAAGTCGTCGTCGGTCGTCTCGAAGAAGTCGACCGAGTGGACGATACCGGCGTTGTTGACCATCACGTCGATGCCGCCGAACTCGTCGGCGGCGTCCACCGCGCTGACGAGGTCGTCGTAGTTCGTCACGTCGCATTCGACGAACAGACCCCGCGAGTCGGTTTCGTCCTCGATGGCTTCCAACGTGGGTGCCGTGTTCGGCGTTCGGGGCGTCTCCCGTACGTCGGCAATGACGACGTCCGCTCCGTGCGCAGCGAGTTTCAGTGCGATTCCGCGACCAATGCCGCTCGCGCCGCCGGTAACGACGGCTGTCTTGTCGGCCAAAAGGCTTGACATACGATATCATTCCGCAGGTGCTGATATGAAAGCTACGGTCCGCCCGACCTTCCCGAGCAGTTCGTTACCGACCACGAAAGCATATATGCACCATCCCTGTATTACGAATCATTATGGTATCTCACGCTATCGACGGCGGCGGCGACGTTACCCTCGCGGTAGAGGACGTGGGGAGCGGGAAGCCAGTGGTGTTCGTCCACGGCTACTCCCAGAGCCTGCTCTGTTGGCGAAATCAGTTCGAGTCGGATCTGACCGACGATTTCAGACTCGTCGCATTCGATATTCGCGGACACGGGGAGTCGGACAAACCGCGCGATGCGTACTCGGATTCGGAGTTGTGGGCCGAGGACGTCCACTCCGTTCTCACCGAACTCGAATTGGACGACGTCGTCCTCGTCGGGTGGTCCTACGGTGGGCTCGTCGTCCTCGACTACATCGAGGCGTTCGGGACGGACAGGGTTGCGGGCGTTAATCTCGTCGGGGGCGTTTCGGAAATCGGCACCGAGGCGGGTACCGCACGGCTCGGCTCCGAATACATCGATCTCATCGAGGGCTTCGTCTCGACCGATGCCGAGGTGAGCGTTCGGACGTTGCGGCAGTTCGTCGAATTGTGCGTCTACGACGAACTCTCACCCGCGGACCGGTCCTACATGCTCGGCTATAACGTGGTCGTTCCACCGCATGTCAGGGACGCGCTCCGCGACCGCACGGTGAGACACGACTCCGATCTCGCGGCGCTCGACGTTCCCGTCCTACTGTCCCACGGCGAATCGGATGCCGTCGTCCTCCCGGCGGCGTCACGGGAGTACGCTGAGCTCATCGACGACGCGACGCTGTCGATGTACCCGAAGACGGGTCACTCGCCTTTCTGGGAGCATCCCGAGCGGTTTCACCGCGAACTCCGGGACTTCGTGCTCGGACTGTAGACGACACACGGTTGACAGAATCTTTTTATATTGGTCTTCGGGATGGTACTGTATGCCCGCACTGCGTATAACCCGGATCGAGGACGTCGGCGAGCAGACCGTTGCGATCGAAGTCGAGACGCCGACCGAATTCGAGGCCCATCCGGGCCAGTTCGTCCTGGTTCGAGCGACCGTCGACGGCGAGGAAGAAACCGGCTACTACACTATCTCTTCGCCCGATGTCGAGGAGGTCTTCGAGATGACCGTCGCGGTGGACCCCGACGGGACGCTTGGACCCTGGCTCGGCGAGCGAACGCTCGGAGAGGAAATCACCGTCGAGGGGCCATTCGGCGACGTTCGCTACACCGGGGACGCCGACGCGTTGGTGTTTGCACGCGGCCCCGGTATCGGACCGGCGGTCGGTATCGGGGAACGTGCGAGGGAGTCAGGGCGAGACGTCACTATCGTCCACGGCGGAAACCGACCACCACACCGGAAACGTCTCGCCGATTTGGAGGAGCGCGGTGCGACAGTCGTCCTCACGGAAGACCTCGCCGGAACGGCGGAGTCGGTGGCCGCGAACCAAACGTACGTTTTCGGGTTTCAGGGGTTCGTCGAGGAGGTGAAAGACGCCCTCGTCGCTGCTGGCGTCGACCTCGCCGATGTCGAAATAGAGAGCTTCGGCCCCGCGTAATTTAGCACGGCGACTCCCCTCATAGAAACGGTGGCTGTAATCCACACGCAGTCGTCGTAGTACTCGGTAACGGCCTTCGTTGGCGGATGACCGTGGAGGAAGTCATCGTCCGCTACGGCGTGATGATCTCTGTTCGTGGATAACACACCCCAATCTATAAGATACCTCTCCTCACATACGCAAATTAGAATATCACATGGCAGGCGATCAACTCGTCCGAATAGGGGCACTGCTAATCGATGGCCTCAGTATTGGACTGCTCTACGCGATGCTCGGGCTCGGAATCACGCTGGTGTTCGGTCTCGGCGGTATTTTGAACCTCGCGTTGGGTGTGTTCAGCATCACCGCGCTTATCGTAACGTTTGAACTGACGGGATCGTTGCCGATCGTCGTCGCCGCGGCCGTCGCGATCGTTGGCGTGGCGGCGATGGGGTTGATTCTCGAACGAACGCTCCTGCAGCTCGTGTATCGATCCGAAGGTGACGACCGACTGATGCTCGGCATTTTCACGACGCTCGGACTTTCGATTCTACTCCAAGGGGTTCTCTCGATCGAGTACAGCGGGTTGTTTTCCGTCCCTGCCGAAATCTCCTCGGTACAGGTCTTCGGCGCGTTTATCAGAGGCGGCTCGCTCGTCACGCTCGCACTGTCGCTGCTGACGTTGTTGTCGATGTACCTGTTTTTCAGCCGGACGTACACCGGAATGGCAACCCGGACGATAATGCAGGACGAGATCGGTGCAGTCTACTGCGGCATCGATACGAGACGGATGAGAACCTTCGTGTTCGTCCTGAGTATCGCAATTGCGAGTTTTGCGGGCGTGCTTTACGGGCTGACGTTCGAGGCCGGCGTCTCCGACTCCTTCGATCTCACCATCACCGCCGTTATCGTCTCCATCGTCGGTGGCGTCACGAGTATCCCCGGCGTCGTGGCTGCGGGTGTTCTGATCGGGATTCTGACCACCTTCGTCAGTGCGTTCTTCGGGTCGTACGTCGCCACCATCTCGCTGTTCGGTACGGCAATCGTCGTACTCCTTCTGAAACCGGAGGGAATCCAATGAATTGGAACTATTCCCGAATCTTGGCCGTGGCGGTTATTCTGTTCGCCATTCCACAGCTGTTCTTCGCGCCCGGCATGAGCTACTTCTCGCGGGTCTTCATCCTCATGGCGCTGTACGCCATCCTGACCGTCGGGCTCAACATCGTCTTCGGCCACACCGACCAACTGCTCCTGTTCACCGGTGCAATCACCGGTGTCGGCACGTATACGACCGTACTCGTCGCGCAAGGGTACGGTATCTCCCCTTGGATAACGTTGTTCCTCGGAGCGTCGGTGGCCGGTGTCATCGGAGCCATCGTGTGCTACGTCGCGGCCATCCGCGAGCTCACGGTCATCGTCATCTCGATCCTCACCCTCGCACTCCAGTTCTCCATCATCGAACTCATCAACAGTTTGCGCGATATCACCGGCGGAGTAACCGGACTCTCCTTCTCGGGGCTGCGTCTAGAAGCGATCGAAAACGCCCTCGGCTTACGCGAAGAGGTCGTGCTGTTCTATACGATCTCCGTGATCCTGCTCGCCGTTCTCCTCCTGTATCGGTATCTCATGCACTCCAAGTATGGGTTGGCATTCGAGATGATCCGGCAGGACGAGACCGCAGCCGAGTCGGCGGGTCTCGACGTGGTGAAGTACAAGACCTTCGCCGGCTTCGTCGCGACGTTTATCATGGGTCTCACCGGGCCGTTCTTCGGACAACTCTCCGGGTACATCACACCGAACCTGTTCTCGTTCAATTCTATAGACGTCCTCATCCTCATCATGCTCATCGTCGGCGGACTCAGGACGACGTACGGCCCGCTCGTCGGGGCAGCACTGATCATCTTCCTGAACGAGGAACTCCGGTCGTTCGCGGAGTACCGTTCGATTCTCCTTGGAACGCTGTTGATCGTTCTCTTCCTTTACTTCAGGGACGGCATCGTTCCCTTCGTCGACGAGCGTCTGGAGAAGTGGAACCTCAGACAGCGGGTGGCAAAGCGAATGGCGAACTTCCGCCCCGGCTCGTAAGAACTCGCATCCAGTCCCGCCCGATTCCTCCCCCGAATACCTTTTTATCGGTATCACTCGTACAGCATAGATATGGCCGACGGAAATGACTTAACGGTACCACAGAACGTTATCGAGGAGACGTGCGGGGAAACTCCACTCCCCAAACTCGGAATCATAGAACAGGTCTGGGAGACGGATGCGATTCCGGAGCCGGAAATCGCTACCCGGGCGGCGGAAACGGTCCAGGATCTACCGTTCGAGGACGTCCCCGAAGGGGGGACGGTTGCGCTCGGTGTCGGGAGCCGTGGAATCGCAAACCTCCCGGACGTGGTCCGCGGCGTCGTCGATGGCGTTCGAGACATGGGATACGATCCGTTCATCGTGCCGGCGATGGGGAGTCACGGCGGTGCAACTGCGGACGGACAGCGGGAGAAGCTCGCGTCGCTCGGTGTGTCGAGGGAGACCGTCGGCTGCGAGGTTCGATCGAGTATGGACGTCGTCACCGTCGGAACGACGCCCGATCGAGGCGTACCGCTCCATTTCGATGCGATAGCGGCTGACGCCGACGCGATCGTCCCGATAAACCGAATCAAGCCGCACACCGACTTCGACGGGAGCGTCGAAAGCGGCCTCTCGAAGATGATAGTCATCGGACTCGGGAAACAACGCGGTGCGAAGACCGCACACGATTGGGCTGTCGATTGGAGTTTTCGAAACATGATCCCCGAGATCGCCGAACAACTCCTCGAAGAGTTGCCGATCGTCGGCGGTGTCGCCATCGTCGAGAACCAACACGACGACACCGGATTGCTCGAAGCGATTCCGCCGTCGGGGTTCCTCGACCGGGAACGGGAACTGCTCGAAACCGCCTACGACATCATGCCAAAGATCCCGTTCGAGTCCGTCGACGTCCTCGTCATCGATCGGCAGGGAAAGGACATCAGCGGACAGGGAATCGATACGAACGTCATCGGCCGACGGCCGTTCAGCATCAACGAACCGGCCCCCGATACCCCGGCGATAAAGCGCATTTACGTCCGGTCACTCACCGAAACGACCAACGGAAACGCCATGGGAATCGGGTCCGCGGATTTCATCCACCGCGACTGCTTCGAGGAGATAGACGCCACCAAATCGCTCATCAACGCCATTACCGCGAGTACGACCCGCGGTGTTCGTGTTCCACCGGTGGTCGAAACCGACCGGGCAGGGTTTGTCGCGTCCCTCTCCACCGTCGGCATCGTCAAACCGGAGTCAGTTCGGGTCCTCCGTGCCACTGATACGATGCGCCTCAAACGACTGTACGCGTCGGAGGCACTGGTCGAGGAAGCACGCGACAGGGACGACCTTCGGGTCGTCCAAGAACCGAAATCGGTGCGATTCGAGGACGGACGGTTCGCTTCGCCGTCACCCGACCCGCACCGATAGCCGGGCCGTCTCGTCTCCGACGGACTCGCGGGCTGTTCGAATGTGATATGCCGCTCCTCGCACCGTCGTTCACTTGTCGAGCGAGCCGGGCTCGAACGCGGGGAGCGGATCGGTCCGGAACTCCTCTTTCGGTGAGAACGCCCCGTCCGACCAGTACTCGGGGGAACTGCCGACGTCGAACGAGTTGTACACCTGAACCGAACCCTTCGGTTCTCCCCAGTCGGTGTACTCGATGTTTGCACCGTAGAGGAGATCGAACGACCCCGTTCGTGTCGCTTCGGCGACGTCCTTGGGGTCCGTGGAGTCCGCCTGCTCTATCGACTTCGCGACGAGTTGAACCGCGGTGTATCCGTTCACCTGCGCGTGGTCGAACAGTCCACCGACGTCCTCGTTGAAACTGGACGCTACTTCCGCATAGTCGTCGGTGTACATGTCCGTCGAGTTGAACGAAGCGAATGACCGATCGATTTTGTCGCCGATGGCGTTGTAGTCCGCTTCCATCGGGGTGATAGCGCCGAGGAACAGGTCCGGTTCCAAACCGATCTCGTACATCTGTGGATAGAGGGAGCTAACCCCCGCTGGGTGGGCGGTACCCAGGAACACTTCGATGTCGTCGGGGAAGTTCCGTAGTTGGGGGACGAAGTCCGTTTGGGGGACCGGTGCCGTGTCCCTCGTCACGTTGATATCGTCGGGGAAGTAGGCTTTCATCGCCGCCTCGTACTCGTCACCCCAGACGCCGTCCTCGAAGATGACTCCGACGTTGGTGTACCCACGGTCCCTCACGATCTGTGCCTGTGCTCGACCGACGGTCGGTGTCGCGGGCAATGCGGTTCGGAACGTAAACTGCGCGTCCTGTGGGACGACTTTCACTGCGCCCGCCGCGTGTAGATACAGCGGCACCTGCTTCTTTTCGGCTATCCGTCTCGCCCTGATCGCGGCCTCCGATGCGCCGGGGCCGATGCCCGCAACGGCGTTGTCCCTCTCGATGGCTTCGGTGAACGCGTTCTCCGCGGTCTTCCCGCTGCTCGCCGTGTCCACGGTTTTGACCTCGATATCGCGCCCGTTGACGCCGCCGTCCGAGTTGATCTGTTTGGCCGCAAACTCCGCGCCGTCCCGATGACGCGGTCCGTACACGGCGAACGGTCCGGAGAGTGGTTGGAGCGAGGAAATCACGATGGGTCCGTCGCCGTCACCGCTACTACCACCGTTGAAAAGACACCCTGCGGCGAGTGTCGTTGATACGCCTGCACCGGTTGCTTTCAGAAACGTACGTCTCTTCGTACCCGGGGGGGAATTGTGAGTCATGCTGCTCCTTTCTAGCCGCAAAGGGAACGTATTTATCTCTTTCTTTAATATAAGAAGTGTAAACAGCGATAAAATCATCTGCTAGCCTAGAATATATTAAAACATGAACTCAAAACCTTATATTAGGGGCCCGCTATCCGCTCAAGTAGCTCTGTCTGACGTGGTCGCTATCGAGCAGCTCCTGTCCGGTTCCTTCCGCAGCGATACGTCCGTTTTCGAGAAGATAGGCACGATTCGCGAGATCGAGTGCTTGATCGACGTGCTGTTCGATGAGGACGACCGTAACATCGTTACTGATCGCGTCGATTTTTTCGAACACTCGTTCGACGAGTTGCGGCGCGAGAGCGCCCGACGGTTCATCAAGGGCCAACACCTCCGGCTTCGCCATCAGCCCTCGGCCGATTGCAAGCATCTGTTGTTCACCGCCGCTGAGCGTGCTCGCCTTCTGCTCCCGCCGCTCTTCGAGGACGGGAAACATCTCGATGACCTCCTCGAGCGTCCGCTCGAAATCGTCCCGTTGGGTGTACGAACCCATCCGGAGGTTTTCGTACACCGAGAGATCGCCGAAGAGGTTCCGCTTTTCCGAGACGTGGACGAACCCGTTACTGACCCTGTCGCTCGGGGCCATCGACGACCCCGGTTCGCCAAACAGCTCTATCTCGCCGCTCGTGGGGTCGAGCACGCCCGAGAGCGTTTTGAGTAGCGTCGTCTTTCCGGCACCATTTGGGCCGACGATTGCGACGACGGAATCGTCATCATCGATTTCGAGCGAGACGTTCCAGAGGACCTGCAAATCCCCGTAGTGGACGTTGAGATCGTTAACCGTGATCATCGTCACACCTCCACCCCGCCGAGGTACGCTTCCGCCACGTGGGGGTCCTGTTGAATCCGTTTCGGCGTCCCGTCCGCGATCTTCTCCCCCTGGTTGAGGACGATTATCCTGTCGGTAGCAGCCATGATGGCGTCCATCACGTGTTCGATCCAGAACACCGAGATGCCGAACTCGTCGCGCGTCTTCTGGAGGTTTGCCGAGAGCTCCCCGAGTTCCGCCGGCGTCAGTCCGCTCCCGATTTCGTCGACCAGGATGAGTTTGGGCTCGGAGGCCAGTGCCCGAGCGAGTTCGAGTTGTTTTCGGTGGGCGATCGTGAGGCTGCTTGCGTCCTCTTCGGCCTCGTCTTCGAGGCCGATGAATTCGAGGTACTCCCACACTTTTTCGCGTTCTTCGTCGAGCGATCCCGAGTCCTTCTTTCCGAACACGGCTCCGGCGAGAACGTTGTCGAGTACCGTGGACTCGTTAAACGTCCGAGCCGTCTGAAAGGTCCGGGATATCCCTTGGCGAGCGATCTCGTGTGGCGATCTCCCCACCACCTCTTCGCCGTCGAAGGTGATACTGCCGTGTTCCGGCGTGTAAACGCCGGCGATCGAATTGAACAGCGTCGTCTTCCCCGCACCGTTCGGGCCGATGAGACCGACTATTTCGCCACTGTCGATGCTGAAGTCCACGTCATCGACGGCGGTTAGACCGCCGAAGCGTTTGGTTACTTCGCTAGCCGTTAACATGGGTAGTGTTTTCCTGCACCACGATATAAATCATAGGGTATCCCTCCGCACGGGAGCGAACTGGGTTGTCGACGGTTGGCAGCGAACGTCCCCCGTCGTCAATTTCGTGATGAAGACAAACCACGATGCGGGTTGACATCATCCGGAAGAATTAATTAGAAACCGGGGAGTTGTGAGAGTATGTCTCACGATACCGTCCTCTCGCGGGAGACGCGAACAGTCGTATCGCCAAGCAACGTCGTCGTCGGTGCCGGTGCCGTCGAGGAAGTCGGCGACTACGCGTCCCTTTACGGGACAACGGCGCTGCTCGTCGCAACCGAACGGATTTTCGACGTTCACGGGGACGTGGTACTCGAAACGCTCGACGAACAGGGAATCGAAACCGTCGTCTACACCGACGTCCGTCCCGACCCGACCGTAGAGAACATCGAGGAGGCGTACGAATCGTGGGAGGAACACGACTGCGACATCGTCGTCACCCTCGGCGGCGGCTCGTCCATCGACACCGGCAAAGGCGTTGGCATCCTCGCCGGAAACGGCGGCGAGATTCGGGATTTCGGCGTCGACAAAGCCGGATACGAAGGTGTTCCGAACCCGACGCCGCCGCTTCTCGCCGTCAACACGACGGCCGGAACCGGCAGCGAAGCGACCCGCTCCGTCGTCGTCAGCGACGAATCGACGGCGACGAAGTTCCTCATCGTCTCGAAAAACGTCGTCCCGGACGTCGCCATCGAAGATCCGGAACTCACCGTTTCGCTCCCTCGGAGCCACACCGCGTTTACCGGTATCGACGCGCTCACCCACGCCATCGAGGCCTACGTGTCGGTGAACTCGTACGGTATTCCCGACGGATTCGCGGTGGAAGCGATGCGGCGCATCGCACGGTCCCTTCCGGTCGCGTGGGCGGACGGCGAGAATCTCGACGCTCGCGCCGACATGCTCGTGGGGCAGCTTCAAGCCGGGCAGGCGTTCACCAACTCCTCCGTGGCGCTCGTCCACGGCCTCGCACGCCCGCTTGGGGCGCAACTTCACATTCCACACGGGCTGGCGAACGCGCTCATCCTCCCGTACGTCGCGGATTTCTCCGCGATGGCCGCGCCGGAGAAGTACGCGACCGTCGCACGCATCCTCGGTGCGGCGGACGAAGACGACGACACCCGTACCGCCGCCGACCGGGCGGCCGACGGCATACTCCGACTCTGTGACGACCTTGACCTGACCGGCTACCTCGACGACTTCGGCGAGGTGCCCGCTCGTGAAGAGTACCTCGACGTCATCGAGGAGATGACGCAGGACGCCATCGATTCGGGCTCGCCCGCCAACAATCCGCGGAAGCCGACGGCCGAGGAGATCCGCGAACTGTACGTCGAAATCTACGACGACGCGCTTGCTCCCGACGGTCGGCGTCGTTCCTGAAACCTCCCGTCTCTCCCGAACGGTTCCGATTTCACGTCTCGTCACGACCGAACTGGTCGAATCAAAACTACTAATGGGGGTGGTAGATAACTGATACGTATGTCCGAAACAAAGAGCGACCAGGACAGCGTCGGGAACTACATCGGTGGACAGTGGACGGACGCCACCGGCGCTGACGGAATGGACGTAATCGATCCGGCGACCGGGGAACCGTTATCCTACGTCGGATTCAGTACCGAGGACGATGTCGACGACGCCGTACGGCAGGGTCAGCGGGCGTTCGAATCGTGGAGCAAGCGGCCGATCGAGGAGCGCATCCAACCGTTGTTCGAACTGAAAACCCTCCTCGAGGCGAACATCGACGAACTGGCCGAACTGCTCGTCCGGGAACACGGAAAGACGTTCGGCGAGGCGAAGGGGGAACTCCGTCGCGGCATCGAGAACGTCGAAACTGCCTGCGGAATGCCGACGCTGATGCAGGCTGGCCACGTCGAAAACGCCGCACCGAACATCGACGAGACGGCCGTCCGGAAGCCGCTCGGCGTCTTCGCGGCCGTCACCCCGTTCAATTTCCCCGGAATGATTCCGCTGTGGTTCCTGCCCTACGCCGTCGCGTCGGGTAACTCGTTCATCCTCAAGCCGAGCGAGCGCGACCCGCTGACCGCCAAACGACTGTTCGAACTCATCGACGAAGCCGGATTTCCCGACGGCGTCGTCCAGTTGGTCAACGGAAGCGTCGACACGGTGAACGCGATACTCGACCACGACGGTATCGAGGGCGTCTCCTTCGTCGGCAGCACGCCCGTCGCGAAGACCATCTACGAGCGGGCGGCGGCCAACGGCAAGCGCGTACAGGCACAGGGCGGCGCGAAAAACCACATCGTCGTCTCGGAGACCGCCGATCTCGAGTTCGCCGCGGAAAAGAGCGTCTCCTCGGCGCTCGCCTGTGGCGGCGAGCGCTGTCTCGCGAACGACGTTATCTGTGTCGAAGAGGGCGTCTACGAGGAGTTCGTCGACCTCGTCGTCGATATCGCGGGCGATCAAACGGTCGGCCACGGACTCGACGGCGAGACGGACGTCGGCGCTCTCATCACGCCGGAGCACGAAGAACGGGTTCGGAACTACGTCGAAACGGGGGTTCAAGAGGGTGCGACGCTCGTCCTCGACGGACGGGACGTCGAGGTGGACGGCTACGAGGACGGGAACTTCCTCGGGCCGTGCGTGTTCAGGGACGTCACCGAGGACATGGTCATCTCTCGCGAGGAGATCTTCGGCCCGGTTCTCGGTTTGATGCCCGTCGCCGACGTGGACGAGGGTATCGAGGTGCTGAACGCGTCGGACTTCGGGAACGCTGCGAGCCTGTTCACCGGTAGTGGAGCGGAAGCACGAAACTTCCGACACAACGCTCGGGCCGGTAATCTCGCCGTCAACGCTGGCACCGCCGCACCGATGGCGTTCTTCCACTTCGGCGGGCGGAAAGATTCGTTCTTTGGGGACCTCCATGCGCAAGCGGAGGACGTGGTTCGATTCTACACGGACGAGACGGTGTACATCGAGCGTTGGCCCGACGCCTGAGGCGTTCGGTCCGTGTTCACGGGTTTCTTTGCGTTTCACGACCGGGATTCCGGAGTGCTCTCCGCGCACCGAAGATCGTCTCTCTCCCATGGTCGGCGAAATATCATATACTATTAAGTAGTACTAACACACATAATTTTCCCATGGAGACATTTGCGTTCCACCTGATGCCGTATCAGGATATCGAAGACCTGTCCGAGAAGAAATCAGCTTGGCCGTGGGCCGAGTACGATTACGATCCGGAGAAAGGTGCCCAGTATTATCAGGAGTACCTCGGCCAACTCGAATACGCCGCCGAGTTAGGTTTCGATGGTGTCGGCGTCAACGAACACCATTATAACGCATATGGGTTGCAACCCGGTCCGAACATCACGGCGTCGAATCTGGCCGCCCGAACCGAGGATACCACCATCGCGTTTTTCGGCAATTTACCGGCGCTCCGTGAAAACCCGGTGCGGCTCGCGGAGGAACTCGCCATGTTGGACAACATCACCGAAGGCCGAATCATCAGCGGTTTTCCCCGCGGAATTCCGAGCGAGTATTTTGCCTACGGCGTGGACATGGGCGAATCCCGAGGTCGATTCGAAGAGGCGTGGGACCTCATCATGAAAACGTGGACCGCCGACGAACCGTTCGACTGGGACGGTGAGTACTTCCAATACGAGAACGTGTACATCTGGCCGCGTCCGTATCAGGATCCGCATCCGCCGATGTGGATGCCGGCGGAGAGCGAAGAATCGCTTCGCTTCACCGCCCGTAATCACGTCCCTACCGGACTCGTCTTCCAGCCGGTCGAGACGATCAGCGAGAAGTTCGATGAATACCGCCACTATGCGGAGGAGGACTACGGTTGGACTCCGAGCGACGAGGACTTCAGCGTCATGCGAGCCATCTACGTCGCCGAGACGATGGAGAAGGCCCGCGAGGAAGCCGAACCCCACCTACGGAAGTTCTACCAGACGCTCACCGCTGGCGTCCACATCGGCGTCTCTGCGAACATGATGGGCGACCAACCGTACGACCCGGAAAAGTGGGACGAGTACGTCGAAGAGCTTCACCCGCACGGGGAGTTCGCATTCAACTACGATTTCGACGAGTTCCAGGAGTACGGCGAAACGATCGTGGGCACGCCCGAATACGTCGTCGAAACGCTCGAAAAACAGTACGAGGAGGTCGGCGGATTCGGTCGGATCGTGGGGCAGTTCCACTTCGGCGACTTGCCGGACTGGAAAGCCCGCAAAAACCTCCGACTGTACGCCGACGAGGTCAAACCCGAAGTCGACGAGATCGGCGAGGTAAACCCCTAATCGTCCGGTTCGTCTCCCTCGATAACCGACAGATCCTTTTTCCGATCGAATTCCCCCATCGTCCGTATTTAACCCATACCCCGAACGTCCCGAAACCTCTTGGTCCCCCAGCGGGAAGTGTGGATCGTATGCTACCATCGCTTCATCAGTCGCTGTTAATGGTCACGGATCTGACTGCATCGACGGCGTTCTACGAGGACATCGTCGGTCTGGAGACCGATCGGGTCGAAGAGGGGAACGTGGAGTTTGCAACCGGCGAAGGGACGTTCGTCCTCGAAGAGGATTTCGATCCCGAGGTGCTCGACGCATTCGGATTGGACGACCCCGGTGACGATAGAGGAAAGGGGGTCATCGTCGCCCTCGACGTCGGGACTCCGGACGACGTGGACGCCGTATGCGAACGCGCCTCGGAGGCGGGAGACGTCGTTCGAATGGGGCCGATGGACGTCGATTGGGGACGTCGAATGGCCCTTCTGTCGGACCCCGACGGCTACACCATCGAGGTTTCGGCCTCACTTTCGGCGTGATACACCTGAAGTTATATATCGTGGGAGAACACTTCCTAATGTGATGCGTGCACAAGAACCACATCCGCAGTTAAAAGCTTTCATGGCAGAGACCGAAGACGCACCGGCGTTCCACGAACTTCCGGTCGAGGAAGTGCGGGGGATTACGTCCGGGGTTTTCGCCGTCGAGGAACCCGAACCCGTCGGGGAGGTCCTCGACGAAACGATCGATGGTCCGGGCGGCGATCTGCCCATCCGAATCTACCTACCCGAGGGCGAACAGCCGTTTCCGGTGACGATGTTTTTCCACGGCGGCGGATTCGTCTCCGGCGGACTCGATAGCCACGACGAACTCTGTCGGAGACTGACGAACACCACCGAGGTGGCTGTCGTCGCGGTCGACTACAGACTCGCTCCGGAGAGCCCCTTCCCAGCGGCCGTCGAAGATGCGTACGCAGCTACCGAGTGGGTCGCTGCGAACGGGGGCGAATACGGCCTCGACACCGATCGTCTCGCTGTAACAGGTGACTCTGCCGGTGGAAACCTCGCGGCGGTCGTCGCGATGATGGCACGAGATCGGGACGGTCCGTCCATCGAGCATCAGGTCCTGCTCTATCCTCCCGTCTCACATCACCTGAACTGGGACTCGGTCGACGAAAACGGGGAGGGATACTTCATCACGAAGGAGGATTTGACGTGGTTCGACGATCACTACTTCGAGCATCCCATCGACGAGATGAACGTGTACGCGTCACCGCTTCTCGCCGCTGATCTCGGGGACCTCCCCCCTGCGACGATCGTAACGGGTGGGTTCGACCCGCTCCGCGATGAGGCCATCGCGTACGCCGATCGGCTGGAAGCGGCCGGTGTCGATGTGTCCCATTACCACTACGAAGACGTCATACACGCCTTCGTTCAGATGGCTGCCCAGCCGTTCGAATTCGACCCGTCGGTGAACGCACTCGCGGATATCGCCGGGGATCTACGATCCGCGCTCGAATAGAACCGAGTGGGCTCCGCAATGACCCGTACGTCGTCGATTATGGATCACTCACGCAACCGACAAATGACATTCACAGTACGAGGAATCGTGACCAGTGGCTTCGGGAGGGGAAAGAAATTCGTCGCGATGGAGGGCTACGCCCATCAGTTCGAGCGAGAGTTAGGGTACGAACCGCATCCAGGTACCTTGAATCTCGAACTGGATGCCCCGGTTCGAGAACGACTGGCGCGTCTCGACCCCACGCGTCTCGACGGCTGGGAAGCGGATGACCGCTCGTTTGGTGCCGTCGACTGTTATCCTGCCGTCGTCCCCGGGAGCACGGACTCGGTTCCGCTCCATTTCGTTCTCCCCCACCGCACCGACTACGATACGTCCACCATCGAACTGATCTCACCCGTCAACCTTCGGGAGCGGTTCGGCCTCTCCGATGGGACGGCCTTCGAAATTCGAATCCAATCCGGGGGTACCGAGGTTTAGCCCCACCGGACCCCGTGACCGTCCGGCTACTCGTTCTCCTCCCGCCGCGTGGGTTATTCGTGTGTTATCTCCACGGCTTCGTTTTCGCCACGCGCGTTCGTCGAAGTGAGATCGATCAGACCGTCATGAAGTCGCTCGTAGGTTTCATCGACCGCTTCTTCGACGATCGCGGTGTTCGCCGTGAGCGGCAGAAACGACGTGTCGCTCTCCCACCGGGGAATGATGTGCATGTGGAGATGATCGGTCACCGACGCTCCCCCTGCAGCGCCGACGTTGAACCCGATGTTGAACCCGTTCGGGGAGAGCGCCTCCTCGATCACCTCGATGACCATCTGTGCGGTTTTCATGTAATCGACGAGTGCACCCTCATCGAGGGAGTAGAACCGTCCCGTGTGTTCGTACGGCAGTATCATCGTATGCCCCGGATTGTACGGCATATTGTTCAGCAGAACGTAGGCGTGCTCGCTACGGGCCACGATGTTGTTTTTGCGGTCGTCATCGCCCGCGGGAAGACGGCAGAAAATACACTCCGTGTCGTCACCATCCGCCGGACGATCCCGGGTCACCCATTGCATCCGCCATGGAGCAAACAGCGAGTCCATTGTTACAGACATCGGGGGGTGTTAGTATAAAATCTCCGCCCGTTCGAGAAGTCACTCCGTCGTACCACATCTCGGATCGGGGGAATATTTATTATATACGCCGACGAGTTCGACCTATGAATCGGATATCGAGAAGCCGGACCGAGGCGATCGATCATGTTGAGTGATAGCATGCTCCCCGATAGTTACAGCTATCGCCGAAAGGAGCCCGTGAACGGGTTGGATAGCGCTATCGAAGCGTTCCAAGCCGGTGACCCGGTTTTGATTCACGACGCAGCGGATCGGGAGAACGAGGTGGACGTCGTGTATCCGGCACACGCCGTCACGCCGTCCAACGTCGCTCGACTCCGAAACGACGCTGGCGGATTGATCTGTGTGGCCCTGTCCCACGAGGTGGCTGAAACGTTCGGCCTCCCGTTCGCGGAAGAGCTCATCGACCACCCGGCGGGTAACGAGACCACTATCGATTACGACGACAGATCTTCGTTTTCCCTGACGGTAAACCACCGGGAGACGTATACCGGTATCGTCGACAACGACAGAGCACGGACGATTTCCGAACTCGGTCACGCGGCGCGGAATCCGGAAAGGACCGACTTCGCGGCGGAGTTCGACACGCCCGGACACGTACATACGCTCAAAGCCGCGCCGAACCTCCTAGAGGACAGGCGGGGTCACACGGAACTCGGCATCGCGCTTGCGGAGTTGGCGGACGTTCCGCCGGCCGTCGCCGTCTGCGAGATGCTCGACGACAAAACGGGGGGCGCACTCTCCCGATCCAACGCGGCGTCGTATGCAAAACACAACGACTTCGTCTTCCTCGACGAATCGACGATCATCGACGAAGTCCGTACCGATTGACCGGTAGTCATCGGTGCTTCAGAACGGTAAAATCGGCGTCTGACACCGATACACCGATTCGTTTCGGCGTCCAGCCGAGCTGGGAGGTACTCTTATATATCCATGTGGTCCAATGATATCTACGTACAATGAATGGTAATCGTTATACGTTCGAGTATCAACCAGCTACGATCCATCACGGGTCGGGTGTCGTTGCAAATCTAGAGACGGAACTCGAACGACGGGGACTCTCGCGGGCGCTACTCGTCACGGACGCCACTTTGCGGGATGTCGATCCCGTCATCGGGCCGGTTCGTGAGGGTCTCGGGGAGTCTCTCGTCGGCGTTTTCGATGGCGTGACACCGGAAAAATACCTCGAATCGGCCTCCGACGGTGCGACACGGGTTCAGGAGGAAGACGTCGATGCGCTCGTCCCGATCGGTGGTGGCAGTAGCCTGGATACCGCCAAGCTGATCTGCGTCCTCGCCGGGCACGACCGACCCCTCGACGAAGTCACGGCCGAGATTGTGGATCGTGAGGCGGTTCTCGTTCCCGATCGTGACCGCCCGTTACCGGATATCTTCGCCGTGCCGACGACCTTACCCGGTGCCGATCTCTCGCAAGTCGCGGGCGTCAAGCTGAGTTTGGACCCGGACGGACGTTCGAAATCCGAGATTCCCAGCGCCGGCGTATCGGACAGTCGTCTGATGCCGACCGCGGTCTTCCACGATTTGGACCTGTTCGCAACGACCCCCGACCACATCCTCGCTCGCTCCGCGATGAACGGATTCGACAAGGGGATCGAAATGCTGTACACCCGTCACCACAATCCCCTCACGGATGGGACGGCCGTTCGCGGCGTTCGACTGCTGTACGAGAACCTCCCGACTCTCACTACCGGCTCGACGAGTCGGGCGGAGCTGTCCCGAATTCTGCAGGGTATCGCCGCGGCGCAGTACGGGCTTTCGACCCCGAACGCATACCGAGCCTCCGTCATCCACTCGTTCGGCCACGCCATCGCGCGGAACTACGACGTTCAGCAAGGGGTCGCACACGCGATCGCGGCACCGCACGTGCTCCGCTACCTCTTCGAACGGGTCGACGGACGACGCGATCTGTTGGCGGAGGCGTTCGACGTCCGGAATGCGGACGATTCCGACGAAGAGACGGCGGCCGCGATCGTGAAATCGGTCGTCGATACCCGCGATGCGCTCGATTTACCGTCTCGGCTGCGTTCGGTCGAGGGAACCGAACGGGACGATTTCCAAGACCTCGCGCGGGCGGTCATCGAGGATCCGTTTATGCAAGCCGGTCCGACCGATCTCGATGCGACCCAGTCGGGCGTCGAAACCGTTTTCGAGCGGATGTGGTGAACCGATCCCCCTAAAGTTTCATGCGGGATGAGCGTCTTGTTCCGGTATGCCATCGGACTATCCGACTCGCCGGCCGACCGACGCGGAGTATCTCTCCGACGAGACGGTCGATTTACCCTCGTCCCTGCTCAATCTCCCGTGGATAGACTGCCACAACCACGCCCAGACGCTCTCGTGGGAGGACCGCGAACGGTACGCGCTTTCCGGTTGTCAGTCGATGGTGATGGTCGCATCGGGGTACCACTGGACACCCTACAAACCGGTGGTCGCTGACGACGTCCGTTTCCTGTGGGACGATGCCATCAATCGCCGCCGAGCGATCGAAACCAACCATTTCTTCGAAGCCAATCTCGCGGTGGGCGTTCACACCGGCGTTCGAATCGAGAATCCCGACGAGTTGCTGGCCGCGATGGACGAGTACTGCCGACTCGACGAAGTCGTGGCACTCGGTGAAACCGGCATCACCCCGTCCCAGCACGTTGAGTCATGGGGTGTAGACGAACAGCGGGCGGTCGTTCAGGCACAGATGGAGCTCGCGGACGAACACGACCTCCCGATCATCCTCCACACCCCGAATCGGGGAACCGGTGATAGCCCGACCTATCGAGTCGGGGCCAGCACGCCGGGATACGAGAAGAACGCGTCCCTCGCATCCTCACCCGTCATCACGGGAGATAATCCCGAACTCGAAGCGGTCAAGATCGACGTTCAAACCGCCACGGAGGCAGGTCTGGCCGAAGAACGGATCGTCGCTTCACACGCGGATCCGAACAACACGAACTACCTCATGGAGGAGACGGAGTGCTATCTGAGTTTCACCGTCGGGTATCCGTGGTTGACCGGTGTGACCGCCGCCGACGTGGCGGAGACGATTCGCGAGTACGGGCCGGATCGAATTCTGGTCGAAACGGACTGTGCGAATATCCTCCGGACGGACGCGTTCTCCGTAAAACGGACGATTTTCGACCTCTATCGGATGGGGATCGATGAGAGCGATATCCGGCAAGTCGTCCTCGAAAATCCACGGGACGTCTTTGACCTGGAGGAATAACCTCACGTCGCGGATCGATTCAGGTGTGCCGACACGTGTTCGTTAGCTCTCCGACCCCCTCGACGCCGACCGTGACCGTCGTCCCGTCGCCCAGGAGGACTTGCGGGTCGCGATACACGCCGACTCCCGGTGGCGTTCCGGTGAATAGCAGATCGCCCGGTTCGAGCGTAAACGCCCGACTGCAGAACGAGACGAGATAGTCGATGTCGAAGATGAGGTTCGCCGTCGTCGAATCCTGTAACCGTTCCCCGTCTATCTCCGTCCAGATGTCGAGGTCGTGCACGTCGTCGATCTCGTCCAGCGTGACCAGTTCCGGCCCGGTCGGTGCGAAGGAATCCAGACTCTTCCCCCTGACCCATTGTCCGTCGCCGTGCTGTAGATCACGGGCGGAGACGTCGTTCCCCACCGTGACCCCCGCCACGTAGTCCCGCGCCTCGTCGGCACTCACATCCCTGGCTCGACGACCGATCACGGCGACTAACTCGGCCTCGTAATCCACTTCATACGTGTACTCGGGGTCCCACGTGATGTCGTCATCCGGCCCTCGAACGGCCGTCGGGAACTTGGAGAACAACACCGGTTCGTCCGGAATCGGGTTCTCCCCTTCTTCGGCGTGTTCCTCGTAGTTCAATCCGACGCACACGACTTTTTGGGGGTCTCCTATCGGTGCGTGTCGTTCGAGGTCGTCGATGGCGTGGCAGTCCACCTCGTTTTCCATCGCGTAGTCCACGGCGAAGGAAGCTCTCTCCTTCCAGTTCCACGTTTCGAGGAGTTCGGGGAGCCGTCGCGGAATCTCGACTCCCGCCTTCTTTCCTGCCGCGTGGAGGTTAACTACGTCGTCGTCCGAGGTGCGGGCACCACACCACGGTTGGCCGGTTCCGTTCGAACTGTAACAACCTATTCGCATCGTCGCTAAGTAAAACCGCCACCATACTTAATCCCGATGATGGCCCTTCACGGTGGGTTCCGATACGCGATTATTCGGCCGTTCGTCTGCTGCGTTCGTCCTCCGGTGGATTCCTGTCAACGTCTCCGAAATCGGCGATGTCAGTGCAGGGATCGTCTTGCAGAGAAAATGGCAAGATTCCAAACAGCTATAACCCAATCCTTCATAACGTAGCTTGATGTCCACAATTAATAATCGAACTGTGAGCGCATCAGATGCTAAAAAATCGCAACCGGTGGTCGGGAATGGCGCTTGAAGGTGAGTTCCTGTTGGCCGGGCGACTGCTTCTCGGCGGAATGTTTCTGTATAACGGATACAACCATTTCGTCGACTACGAGGGCAGGGTCGGATATTCGGAGTACAAGGACATTCCCGCCCCCTCGTTATCGGTCATCTCGTCGGGAGTAGTGCTGGTCCTCGCATCCATCGGCATCATGGCCGGAATCTATCCGGTGATCTCCGCGGGCGCTCTCGCGGTGTTCCTCATCGTCGCGACGCTGTTGTTCCACGACTTCTGGAACCAGTCCGGCGAGGACCGACAGAACGAGTTGAACCACTTCCTGAAGAACGTCGGCTTGCTCGGAGGCACGCTCGTTCTCTTGGCCGTCGGAGGTGAAACGTGGGCGTACGCCGCCAACATCGGGTTGTTCTGACCGAGAAGGTTGGACCGAATACAGTTAGATACGCATGAAACTCGGACAATTTCGAACGAGCGAGGACGAACGGCCGTGGGCAGGGAGCGTCGTCGACGGCGGAATCGTCGATCTGAACGTAGCGGGCAGGCGGTCGGGCGTTACGCTGCCGTCCGACCTCCGCGAAATAATCGAGACGTGGAACTGGCGGGAGAAGGTCGAATTCGCGACCGCGTACGCCGAGGAGACCGGAGATGCGATGCGTTCCCACTCCGCCGTCGTACCGGTGGCTCCGATCACCGAACCGGAGAAGGTCGTCGCCATCGGGCTGAACTACATGGAACACGCTGAGGAGGGCGATCAGGACACCCCGGATTCTCCGATGGTGTTCTCCAAGTTCCCGCGGGCCATCGTGGGGCCGGACGAGCCGGTCGAGTGGGACCCGGAGCTGACCGAGGCGGTCGATTACGAGGGCGAACTGGTGGTCGTAATCGGCGAACGAGCGCGCAACGTGAGCGAGGACGATGCCCTCGACTACGTGGCGGGATACACCATCGGAAACGACGTTTCCGCCCGCGACCTCCAACTTGCCGATGAGCAGTGGGTCAGGGGGAAGAGTCTGGATTCCTTCGCACCGATCGGCCCGCATCTCATCACCCCGGACGAGATCGACGACGTGGGCGACCTCGACATCTGGACGGAGGTTAACGGCGAACGGTTACAGGACTCCAACACGAAACATTTGATCTTCCCGATAGCGGAACTCGTTTCGTTCTGCAGTCGGGCGTTCACCCTGTCTCCGGGCGACGTGCTATTCACCGGAACGCCCGACGGCGTCGGCTACTTCCGTGATCCACGGGTCCTTCTTTCGGAGGGGGACACGATGACCGTCGGCATCGAGGGTCTCGGGGAACTTACAAACGGGTGCCGCTACATTGGGTAAGCAACCATGGGAACGTACCCGACCCGGCGTCCGACGGACGCGGAGTACAGCGAGGCCGAGGATATAGTCCCGACCGAACTGAGCAGCATGCCGTGGATCGACATCCACAACCACGCACACACCCTGTCGTGGAACGATCGCGAGAAGTTCACGTTGAGTGGATGCGAGTCGATGGTGATGATGGCGGCAGCGTACTATTGGACGCCGTACAAACCGGTCGAGGCCGACGATATCCGGTATCTCTGGGATGATGCGCTCAATCGGCTCTCATCGATCCGCCAGTCGCACCTGATCGACGCGAAGATCGGTGTCGGCGTTCATACCGGCGCTCGTGTGGAGGACTACGAGGAAATCCTCGCGGTGCTCCCCGAGTACTGTGCCCTCGACGAGGTTGCGGCGGTCGGCGAAATCGGGATCACGGAGTCACAACACGTCGCCGGATGGTCCCTCGAAGAACAAAAGGAGGTCACTAGACGGCAACTCGAAGTGGCGGCCGATCACGGCCTCCCGGCGATACTACACACGCCTGCCGATCTCAGGGACGTCGAGTTCCCCGACCGGACCCGTGGAGACGTTCCCGGATACGAGTTGGAACTCGCTTTGCAGCAGGAACCCGTGTTGACCGCGGAGAATCCGAAACGGGAGGCGATCGAGATGGATATCGAACTGAAGGACGAGGCGGGACTCCCCGACGATCGGATGGTGCTCTCCCACGCCGACAAAAAGATCGCCCCGTACGTCTTGGAGAACACGGATTGCTATCTGAGTTTCACGGTCAGCTATCCGTGGCTCCTCGGGGTTTCGCCCCATCACGTCGCCGAGGTGGTTGCGGAGTACGGGCCGGACCGTATCCTCGTCGAAACCGATAGCGCGGGAGTGCTCCGGAGTGACGTGTTCGCATTCAAGCGAACGATTCTCGAAATGTATCGCATGGGACTCGACGTCGATACGATCCGACAGGTAGTGTACGAGAATCCGAAACGGATTCTCGCGTGACCACCATCGGCCGTATTGTTCACTCGCGGGAATTTTGTAGCGTTCGACGTTTCCCGAAAGCGGCAAACCCCCCGTTCGGTCGACGGGGAACGCCGCAAATCGTGGATATATTTTAAGTACAGTTGTACCTCATCATACGTATGGATTCTGAACCCTCGTTCGAGGTTCACGCGAAACTGGACGTGATGGTTGAGATGCGCGACGGCGTCGAATTGGCGACCGACGTGTACCGACCCGCAAAAAACGGAGCGGTGGTCGACGAGCCAAAGCCGGCACTTCTGAGCCGAACTCCGTATAACAAACGGGGAGAGATGACGCGTCACGGCGAGTGGTTCGCAAAGCGTGGGTACGTCGTGGTTCTCCAGGACTGTCGAGGACGGTTCAATAGCGGCGGGACGTTCGAGATGTTCGTCGACGAACCGGAAGACGGCTACGACACCGTCGAGTGGATCGCGAACGAGGAGTACTGCAACGGTCTGGTCGGGACGATGGGGTCGTCGTACGGGGCTTGGGTACAGAGTGCGCTCGCAACGCAGGACCCACCGCATCTCGAAGCGATGTTCGTCAATCAGGGGCCGGCGAACGGACGGAAGGCGACGCTTCGACATCACGGGGCGTTCGAACTCCGATGGCTCTGTTGGGCGTTCACGTTGGGCGGCGGATTCGCCAAACGGGCGCTCCGGGACTCGGCGCTCCAAGAGCACTTGGCGAACGTCGACGTTCGGGACGTACTGGCCGGAGCACCCGTCAAACGGGGGCAGTCTCCGCTCAAACATCTACCCGAATACGAGGAGTGGATGTTCGATATGCTCACGACGGGGAGTGCCGGCGACGAACGGTGGTCCTCGCCCGGGATAAATTTCGAATCGTACTACGAGGAGATGGCGGACGTTCCGACCGTGTATTCCGGCGCGTGGTACGATTCGTACGCTATCGGCACCTGCAACAATTTCGAGGCCCTCTCGGACCTGAAATCGTCCGATCAGTTCCTCCTCATGGGGCCGTGGACCCACGGCTGGAACGAGTATCCGCTCTCCTCGTGGAACAAGACCTACTCCGGCGAGATCGAGTTCGGGGAACGGTCGTTTCGAGACTATCAGGGGACGAGGTTGCGTTTCTTCGACCACTACCTCAAAGGACGGGATACGTGGGACGAACCGCCGGTTCGATACTTCCGTATGGGGACGGGCGACGGATCGCGCTGTGCTGATGACCGTCTCCTCCACGGCGGGGAGTGGGCCACGGCGAGGGAGTGGCCCCTCCCCGACGCGCAGCCCACGAGATTTTTCGCTCGGCCCGATGGGTCGCTTACCCGTACGGAGCCGACGGTTCGATCGGCGCAAACGACGTATTCGTTCGACCCTCGGGATCCGGTTCCGACTATCGGCGGTAACTGTTCTTCGTATGTCACATACGAGCAACGCGACGAATCGATCCTCGAATACCCGCTCGAAGAACGCTATCTCGTGAACATCACGGGGAGCGGCGGGTACGATCAACGGACCCGAGCGAGCACCTTCGGTGCCGACCCTCCGTACGGACCGCTCGAACGCCGTGACGATGTCGTGGTATTTCGGACGGAAAAGCTGGAAACGGACCTCGAAATCGTCGGCCCGGTGCGGGTACGACTCTACGCCGCCAGTACGGCTCCGGACACGGATTTCACCGCAAAGCTGATCGACGAATATCCACCGACTGAGGACTTCACCGGCGGGTTCGCCCTCAATCTCACCGATTCGATCTGTCGGGCACGGTACCGCGGCCACAGAACGGAGCCAGCCCTCATCGAACCGGGCGAGGTGTACGAGTACGAACTCGAACTGTATCCGACCGCGAACGTGTTCAAAGAAGGCCACCGGATTCGAGTCGACATCTCCTCCTCGAACTTCCCGCGATACGACGTCAACCGAAATACGGGCGGAGAGCTGTACGACGGGAGGAAGTTCGAAGTCGCCGAAAACACGCTCTACCACGACCGGGAACACCCGACCCACGTCGAGTTGCCCGTACTTTCACGCTGACGGTGTGATCAGGCCGTTTCCGGGACGTAAATTTGATCGGCAACCGGTGGGAGACTCCCATCGTCTCGCGGGCATACTTCGCCGGCTTCCACGAGCGATCCTCGAATCCGAGCGTCCCGCTGGCCAAATGTAGCCATTGAGCCGCCAATGATGGCTACATGTATGCACGTACTGTTCGGTCGGAAGGCCGCCTCCCACGGCCCGAAAGCTCGTCGTGTGAATATGATCGTTTCGTGATAGAAAATGCTATACCCGGCCACTATCATAATATGATATAGTCGTGACCACTTACAAGAGGATCCTAGAGGGAATTACGGTTCTCGATCTGTCCACGTTTGTAACCGGTGGGTTCTGCTCCGCGATGCTCGCAAACCAAGGTGCAGAAGTCATCAAAATAGAACGGCCCGAAATCGGTGACGATAACCGCCATTCGGGTCCCCCATTCATAAACGGCGAATCGCCGTACTTCTGGACGGTGAACTACGGAAAACGGAGCATAGAACTGGACCTGAAAAACGACGATGCGAAGCGAACGCTCTATGAATTGGCCGAAGAGGCGGACGTGTTTATTCAGAACTATCGTCCGGGGACGGCCGAACGTCTCGATGTCGATTACGAGACGATCTCCGAGTACAACGACGACATCATCTATCTGGCCATCTCCGCGTTCGGACAGACCGGCCCCTGGCGCGAGCGTCCGGGCTACGACCTCCTGATACAGGGAATGAGCGGGATAATGAGTGTGACCGGAGAGGAGGGACGACAACCCGTGAAAGTGGGGCTCCCGATGACGGACCTCATCACGGCGATGTGGGGCGCGTTCGGAACGGTTACCGCACTTTACAGGCGCGAGACCACGGGCGAGGGTGAGTACATCGATCTCGGGATGCTCGAGTCGACTCTCCCTTGGCTCACTAAACAGGCAGGCAAGGTGTTTGCGGACGAATCCCCCGATCGAATGGGGACGAGGGATCCGGTGCTCGCACCGTATCAGTCCTTCAGAACGGCCGACGGCTACATCAACATCGCGTGTCTGAACCAGAAGCTCTGGTACGAACTGTGTGAAGCGTTGGATCGCCCGGATCTCCCGATCGACGAGCGTTTCGAGACGAACGCCGATCGGGTACAGAACATGGGTGCGCTCGAGGAGGAACTCGAAGATACACTCTCGACGAAGGGCACCGACAAGTGGATCGAAATTCTGGTCGAGGACGCCGGCGTACCTGCTGGACCAGTGTTCACCGTCGAGGAAGCGCTCAACAATCCGCAAGTCGAGGCTCGTGACGCGCTCGTCGAAATCGACCATCCCAAACTCGGAACGATTCCCGTGATCGAACATCCGCTCCGATACAAGTATGCTGAGAGCGGGTTCAGTGACCCTCCGCCGACGCTCGGGGAGCACAACCGTGCGGTCCTACGAAAATTGGGATATTCCGACGAGGAGGTAGACCGACTCGAGGAGGCCGGAATCCATGGGACGAAGAGCGACGATACCGAGTGATGGTATCGAAGCGTTTTCGGACACCGTACCACGATTCGTCGATATCACAGCGGTGGTTATGATCGCGAGTCGGTCGTCCGACTTTTGATAGAGTCAGTAGCATAATGTGGGGGGTCGAACACCCGTGCTCCCGGATTTCTTCATCCGATTCGCGATCGTGGAGGGGATTTCGTTCAAACGATCCACCGAACGGTCGTCAAATCCCCGAGAGTCCTCCAGATTCGAGAGAGGCGGTGCTCGGTGAGTCGGTGATCATAAATAGTTGTAGTTTTATCCGAGCAGTGAGAATCGCCAACCATGAACAAACTCGCGGACGTGTCGACCGAGGTACTGCGGGACGAACTCGCCGACGTGTCGGATCCGAAGGCGGCAAAGCGGCTGATGGTCGCGTTGGCGTACGACGGCGGTATCTCGATTTCTACGCAGAGCGAAATCTACGGCATCCCGGAATCGACGCTGTACTACTGGATCGATAGGGTCGGTACGAAATCGCTAAAATCCGCGATTCACGACGACGATCGTCCCGGTCGTCCTACGAAACTCGACCGAGAGGAACGAACCGCGCTTCGACGGGATCTGATGGGGGAACCGACCGAATCGGGATACGATGCCACCGACTGGTCACCCGAACTCGTTCGCCGTCATATCGAGGACGAGTACGACGTTTCCTACTCGCTCGGGCATATTCGGCGGCTCGTCCGGGAGTGGTCCGTTGATCGGAAATGAGTACAATAATTTTTGTTCACTTATCGTACCTTATGATAAATATCAAGTACCATCCAGAGTGGTGGATTTTAGCCTTTGGTTTCGACGTCGAATTCGGTAGGGAACGACCTGTGAGCAACGGTCGCACCCTCCACCGCCGCGCGAAAAGTGGAGTCTTGTCGTGTCATGGGTTCCAATCGTACTCGTGTGCGTTCGGCTCCCTTCACAATAGATTTATCCCCGAATGCGCCGGAAAGTGCCCGTAATAGGTGAATTTAGGTTATTCGAGCTCCCGATTTTTCAAATAGCCACGCCTCTTCGGTCTCCAATTCCACCTGAACGCGGTCAGTATGCCGTGGGATTTCGCCCTGCGACGTGAGCGCCGATAGGGACGTTCCGTTTGCGGAGAGGTGGATCGCATCCCTGTCGCCGAGCGGTTCGATCACGTCGACATCCGCGGCGAACGTGCCCGGACCGCTATCGAGACTCAAGTACTCCGGTCGGATGCCGTAAATGATGGTTTCCCCAACGCGCTCTTTCATCACCGCGGTTTGCTCGTCCGTCGCTGGAATCGTGCCGACGTCGGTGACGAAAGAGAGACCGGTGGAACCGTTTTCGACCGTTCCCTCGATCAAATTCGGCGATGGCGACCCGATGAAGTCGGCGACGAAGCGGTTCGTGGGGTCGTTGTAAATATCGTAGGGGCTGCCGATCTGTTGTACGTGACCGTCGTCCATTACGACGATCTTGTCGCCGAGCGTCATCGCTTCCTCCTGGTCGTGGGTGACGAAGATCATCGACGTGTTCAGTTCGCGTTGAATCTTCTTTACCTCGACGCGCATGTGGTCGCGGAGGTTCGCATCGAGCGCGGAGAACGGTTCGTCGAGCAGGAACGCCGCGGGTTCCATCACCATCGCACGCCCGAGCGAAACGCGTTGCTGTTGTCCCCCCGACAGTGCCGAGGGTTTTCGGTCCAACATCGGCGCGATGTCGAGCGTTTCGGCGACTTCCTCGACGCGTCGATTCTTCTCGTCCTTCGAGAGGTCCGTGTTCATGTCGAGACCGAACCGAATGTTCTTCCGCACGCTCATGTGCGGAAACAGGGCGATGCTCTGGAAGACGAACGCGAGGTTTCGGTCCTTCGATTTCAGGCCGGTGATGTCCGTTCCGTCCACGAGGATCCGACCCTCGTCCGGCTCCTCCAATCCGGCGATGCAACGAAGCGTGGTGGTTTTCCCGCATCCCGATGGGCCGACGAAGACGACGAATTCGCCCTCATCGATGTCGATGTTCACATCGTCGCAGGCGACGATCTGCCCCTCGTTGAACGTCTTCCGGACTTCGTCGATTTGGATGTGCGTTCCCCCGCTCGTTTCGGAGGGTTGGTTGGCGTTCGATGCGACCGTCGATTCGTTCGAAGTAGCGTCTGTGGTTCGAGTCATCGTTGTGTGAGTCATACGGTGAATGCGTTCTCCAGGTAGTTCCGCGCGACGAGGTAGATCATCGTCGGTGGGATGCCGATGATGAGCGTCTCGGCCATCAGCTTACCCCAATACACCCGCTCACCCGAACCGCCTCCGATGGTGCCGTACAGCACCGGAACGGCGGGTACCGGTCCGGTACCGGTCGTGAGCAGGTTCGCGAAGAGGAAGTCGTTCCACCCGGTGAGGAAGGCGAGGAAGCCGACGGCGACGATTCCGGGAGCGGCCAGCGGGAGGATGACCCGCAGGAACGCCGTGAACTGCGTACAGCCGTACACCTGCGCCGCCTCCTCGATGTCGTCCGGGAGTTTCTCGAAGAAATCCCGAAGGATCCAAATCGCGAACGGGGTGACGAACACCTGATAGGCGAGGATCATTCCGGGAAGGGTGTTGTACAGTCCCAAGTCGTTCCACAGGTCCATGATCGGGATGACGAGGAGGATGTACGGGAACATCATCGCCGAGATGATGGCGTAAAACCCCGCGGTTTTTCCGTAGAACTCCTTGCGAGCGAACGCGTAGGCACCCGGAATGGTGATTATCAGCGCCAGTATCGCCGTCCCGGAACCGATGAGGAAGCTGTTCACGAGGTTGTCCTTCAGTTCCGTATAGCCGCTCGTCCACGCCTCCAGCGTCGGCGAGTGGGGGACGATGTGCGGCGCGCCGAAGAACTCGTTCGGCGACATGAACGACACCGAAACGATGAACAGCAGCGGAATGAGGTTCGCCAGGACGAGAAACCCGACGACGCCGTACGTGGTCGCCTTGATGGTCACGCCGACGGCGTCGTACTCCTGTGTACTCATGCTCCCTCCTCGCTCGCGCGTTCGAACTCGCGGATGAACACGAACACGAAGCCGATGGTCAGGAGGAGCAGGATGATACCGACGGCGTAGGAGACGCCCATGCGACCCTGACCGTATGCGAATCGGTAGAGCAACACCGCCAGAATGGAGGTGTCGTATCCCGGACCGCCGTTCGTGAGCTGTAGGACTTGGGATATCTTCGTCATGTTCCAGATGAGGCGGATGCTCACGGCGACGAGAATCGCGCTCTTCAGTTGGGGAAGCGTGACGCGGAGGAACGTCTGGAACCGATTCGCGCCGTACATCCGTGCCGTCTCGTACATCTCCTCGGGGATGCTCTCCAGATTCGCGGAGATGATGAGGAACATGAACGGCCAGAACGTCCACGTCGTCACGAACATGACGACTCCGAGCGCCATATCGCCGTTGCTACCCCAGTAGATGGTCTCGTTCAGGATATGCCACTTCGTGAGATAGCCGAAGACGGGCCCGAGGTCCGGTTCGAGCATGTACGCCCAGATGGTACCCGTCACCAGCGGCGGAACCGTGTACGAGATGAGAAACATCCCGGTAACGAACCCCTTGCCGCGACGGAGTTCGCGGACCGCCAGCGCCGCGGCGATGGCGACGATCAGTTGAAACACCGTCGTCAGGGTGAAAATCAGCGTCGCCTTCAGAGAGGTATAGAACGGGTTCCACCCGAACAGGAACTCGTAGTTGGCCAAACCGGTCCACGTCGGATCGCCGCCGAACGGCCAGTCGTTGAAGCTCATGTAGATCCCCTGGATGAACGGCATCCACATGAGTACGATGAGGAAGACGAGTACCGGGAGTATCAGTAGATACGAGAACCAGTTCTCCGACAGTCGGTTCCGATACCGTTCGGTCCGCTTTCCCACGTCGAAGATGTTTCGTGTCGACATATCAGAGCTCTATTTGGTTCCGTATCTGCTTCGCCGATCGATCGCACGCCTCCTCGGGGGATATCTTCCCGCGGACGGCCTCCTGGAAGAGTGGACCGGCGATGTTGTACTGGATGGCGTTCATCTTCGGATGGCTGGCCCATCCGTTCTCCATCCCGTCGACGGTCGTCTCCAACGTCGACATGAAATTGCTGTTACCCAACGCCTCGTCGTTTTTCAACCCGTCCCAGACGTCCTTCCTGACCGGGAGCGTCGCCAAGGAACGGGGGACCTCCTTCTGGAAATCCTTCGAGAGGAGCTTGTTTATCCAGTCGATGGCCGCGTCCTCGTGTTTCTTCCAGACGTCCTTTTTCACGCCGTCCGGCTTTCGCATGAGAGCGACACACTGCGTGAAGAAATCCCCGCGGTTACCCGCCTTGCCCTTCCACGAGGGGGCGAAAACGATCTTCCCGTCCTTGAGCATGTCCTTTGCACGGCTTCGGAACAGACCGAAATCCTTCGTGCTGCCCTGATACATGCTCACGGAACCGGATATCAGGCTCTGGGCGACGGCCTCGTTCGACGCCGTCGGGGCTTTGTCCGAGGAGAGCCCGTGCTTTTGGTAGATGTCGACGTACTGCCTCGTCGCCTTCTTCCAAGCGTCGGTGTCGTAGTTCACGTCCGACCAATCCTTGTTGAGGTACATCCCGTCGTACCCTCCATCGGATGCGGCCCACGTCACGAGGGCCTCGTCGGTGACGTCGCCCTGTGCACCGTAAATCTGGAAGCCGTAGTCCCCCGGTCCGTTCTTTTGTAGCCGTTTCGCGACCCGAAGGAGGTCCTGATAGTCCTTCGGCGGGAAATCGTCCTCGATGGAGAGTCCGGCCTTCTCGAAGTGGTCGGCTCGCGCGATGAACGGCGCGCCCACCTCCAATCCGATCGGGACTTCGTAGAGTTTGGCGTCGAAGCCTCGATAGCAACTCTCGGCCATTTCAAAGGCCCACTCGACGTTTTTCAACGCGTTCGAGTCGAGTCTGTCCTTGTACTCGTCGACCGGTTTCACCCAGCCGGGGTCGATGAACTGCCCGTTGAGAGAGTTCGTGGAGTCGTAAATGACCGGACGGTTCCCGTTTTTGATGTTGTTCTTCCACTTCCCGCCGTTGATGTCGTCCCAACTCGCCCAGTTCATCTTCATCGGCACGTCGTGATTCGACCCGAACTCGTCGACCGACGACTCCATCAACTGCTTTGCGACCTCCGATTGGGAGTGGAAGTACTCCCAGTATTCGAAATCCTTCCCGCCTCCGCCGGAGCCGTTCCCATCGGTCACGGCGCTAAGGCAGCCGGAAAGTCCAGCGATTCCACCGATTCCAATCGTTTTGACAAACTGTCGTCTTGATGCCTCAACCGACATGGTTTGTCACAAACAAACATACCCATATAAATCTTTGGTGGGAATGTAATACTTTCACTCTCGATCACATTCCGTATCATATAAAATCGGGAGAAAAACATTGATATACTCCCTTCGAACTGTTTAGACTACTGCCACAGGACCGGACCTGTTGGCGAGCTACACTATGAACGACGAATCAGCAGACATCCTCGTACTACGAAGTGACACACACGGATTGCCGGCCGAAGAGTACGCGGCCATGCTCGACGAACGGTTGCCGGATCACCGCGTCCATCTCGCCCGTACTCCCGCGGAAGAGCGAGACGGAATCGAGCAAGCGCGGGTCGTCACCGGCGTCGATATCGACGAAGAGCTACTGGAACACGCGGAAAACCTGCGGTTGTTCGCCGGCGTGGCGGCGGGCTACAACCACCTCCCGCTCGAAACGTTCTCCGAGATGGACGTCACGGTGACGAACGCGTCGGGTATTCACGCGCCGAACATCGCGGAACAGGTCCTCGGCTACGTGCTTTCGTTCTCGCGCCGCCTTCGAGAAGGGTGGGAGCGCGAAAAGCGTCACGAATGGCGACATTACCAAGCCGAGGAGCTGAAAGGGAGCACCGTTACCGTCGTGGGATTGGGGGCCATCGGAACGGCCATCGTCGACCGATTCGCCGGATTCGATGTCCACACTATCGGGGTTCGGTACACGCCCGAAAAGGGCGGTTCGACCGACGAGGTCATCGGGTTCGAACGGGAGGCGTTCCACGACGCCTTGTCGAGGACGGATTATCTCCTCATCGCCGCACCGTTAAGCGACACGACGCGTGACCTCGTTTCCGAGGAGGAGTTCAAGACGTTGCCACCGAACGCGAGGGTGGTCAACGTCGGCCGAGGGAAGATAATCGACACCGACGCCCTGATCTCCGCGATCCAGAAAAATCAGATCGACGGTGCCGCACTCGACGTCACCGACCCCGAACCGCTACCGGTGGACCATCCCCTCTGGCAGTTCGAGAACGTCACGATTACACCTCACAACGCGGGCCACAGCCCGAAACACTGGGACAGGCTGGCGGAAATCGTTGCGGGTAACGTGAATCGGCTCTCGGAAACGAACGGTACGGAAGGGTTGGAAAACGTCGTTCGATCGTAACCGGCCGCCAGCCAACCGGCGTCCTTCCCTCGGAGCACGCGAACGTGCCGCTTCAGCGTTTGAAGACTCCTCCCGCGAAGGAATTACGTTTAAATCGAACTGTTGCATCGATAGGGTATGAACGAGAAGACGACTAACGACGACATCACGAGCGGTACCGGGCCGAGTACGCTCGGGTCGGTCGAGAAGGCGTTTTCCATCCTCGAACAGCTGAAGGTCGACGAACGGGCAGGTGTTTCGGACCTCTCGAACGAGCTGGACCTTCCGAAGAGTACGGTTCACATCTACCTTCAAACGTTCCAACAACTGGGATTCGTCGTGCGGGACGGAAACGACTACGCGCTCAGTTATCGGTTCCTCGAATACGGCGGACGGATACGGAACCGTTCGAAGCTTTACCAGGTCGCGAAATTGGAAGTGGATCAGCTCGCGACGGACACGGGCGAAGTCGCAAATTTGGGCATCGAGGAGGATGGATCCCGTATCTTAGTTTACAAGGCCGGCGGTCGGGACGCCATTCACGACAACGCTCCGATCGGGGAGTATACGCACATGCACTGGACTGCGCTCGGGAAGGCGATGCTGGCGGAGTTTCCCCGCTCCCGCGTCGAATCGATCATCGAAACCCATGGACTCCCGAAAGCGAACGAACACACGATAACGGAAGCGGATGCGTTGTTCACGGAGTTGGAGCGAATCCGGGAGCAGGGATATTCCGTCGAGGATCAAGAACGGAGACGGGGCGTCCTCACGATAGGGGTTCCGATCATGAATCGTAGCTCCGACGAGGTTATCAGCGCGATTTCGGTTTCGGGTCCGAAAAGCCGTCTGGACGCCACCGAAACGTTTGACGACCTCGTCAGCGCGGTCAAACAGGCGGCAAACGTGATCGAACTCCGCTATTCACACTACTAGTTCCGCCGTGTGATATCGGTGAACGGGGACATCCGGTGGATTCAACCATTTTGAACGACTTTCGACTTCCCCACGGTATAATCCCACCCGGCGCATTTGGGATTACAAACATAGGTCTGTAACACCGTTCCCAACTACGAGATCACCGGAAAATTCCGGTGTTCCGCTTCGAATCGGACGATAGGGCGCGGATTTCGGTGTGAAAGGCCGATAACAGCAGGGCGAAGCCAATTTTGGAAACGTCACCCACCGGCTTTCTCATCCATCTCTCGACGAGGTATTCAATACTATTGAACGCTATTTCGTGATATACCTTCACGGGTGTGGAATTTGAATTACTGTTTACCCATTTTATCAGATCAGGGAGAGACCACCGATGAATATTGCAATCAATTCAATGGGGAAAATTGTATGTCGTCGACCGCGTATTTTGGGATAATATTGTAAAATTCTCACACAATAGTGATGGAGTCAAAAATCCACCATTCGTGTATATGAAGCATAGGATCGTCATAGCCACATTATATGGAATAGAACTCCGGTATTCACTAATGAATGGCGGTAGGATGGTACGCTAGTGTGGGGTTTCACGATGCGTCGTCGATAGTGTATTTTCCGACTTTTACACTATTCTTCGGAGGTTCCCGGGGTCGATGCCCATCGGGGCTCCGTACGGGAGAGGAAGCGGTGATCGGCACTCGATCCGCTATCAGTTCCAGATCACTTCTGCTTCGACGTACAAATCCGCGTTCAAACGGGAAAGCGATTCGTGGGAAGTAGCGTTACGGTATCGACGGGTACCGTAGGCTTAGACGGCCACGCCCGGGTGATTCTGTTCCCGACTTTGGTTCGGAAACGGCGTGTGTATCGATAGATCGGAGGATCGAACCAGTTCCCACCACGTGCAACCGTCGATATCGAACCTCGCGGTCACGACGCCGGTCGTGATCAGTCGCGAGTTTTCGCTATACGACGAGCAAGGAAAGCAACGCGATCCATAGCAGAAACGCGAACACGGCTCCAACGACCAGCCCCTTCCAAAACCTGTGATGTTGCTGGTGTGAGCGAGCGGGCAAAGGCGCGTCCTGCTTCGACCAGTGGCAATCGAGGATGCTCTCTTGCTCGGTTTGCATTTCCCAGTGATCCATAGCATACGTACGAGACCATCATAAATTGTTATGCACTGCCTTCTAAACGATATGCATGGGTTACTAAGTAAAGACACGCATAGCATGAATTCATTCCGAGCGGCGTGGCGTCGATGGCGATGTCATGGGGTTCTCGACCGCGTTCTAGAGGAATACGAATGCACCGCCGAATCACACGTAGCGAACCATCAGTGGATTTATGCTTCGTGGGTCGAAAAACAACGTAATGTCTTTTTCAGCAGTCCGTACGTCGGTGTTTGCTGACGGGTCGAACGGTGGAAATCCCTGCCCGGTCGTACTCGATGCGGGTTCCCTTACGGCGGAGCAGATGCGTTCTCTGGCCGCTGCTTGGAACCAGGAAAGCGTATTCGTTCGAGATTTAGACGCATCCGAAAATCGCGTACGGATTCGATTTTTCGTGCCGAATCACGAAATGGAAATGTGCGGACACGGCATGATCGCCTGCATCGCCGTCTTGGTCGAACGCGGGTTACTCGATTACGGTGATATCCGCGTCGAAACGGAACTCGGACCCGTCGTAGCCTCCTGTAGGGAACGGGACGGTACACTCCGTGTTTCGCTTGACCAATTTCGGCCATCGTTTGCCGACACGAATCCGCCGAAAGATGCCGTTGCTCGGGTTCTCAACGTCTCGGTAGACGAAATCGCGACGGAACTCGGCCCGATTCGTTCTGTCTCCACCTCCAGACACAAGCTACTGGTTCCGCTTCGGAACGCCGCGATACTCGACCAGCTAGCCCCCGATTTTGAAGCACTTTGGGATCTGTGTGACGAGTACGAGACGACGGGGTTCTATCCGTTCGCGGTCTCCGAAGACGACGAAATCGATGTCGAAGCACGGCAGTTTCCGAGTCGTGCGGGATACGTCGAAGATCCCGCGACGGGCGTGGCTGCCTGTGCCCTCGCCGCATACCTGACGAACTACGAGGTGTTCGATCCGAAAGGCGAGGGTGAGCGAACCGTTCGCATCGCGCAGGGTCGTGCGATGGGGAAACCGAGCCTCCTTCGCTCTCGAGTCGAAGTGACAAACGGTACGATCAGCACGACACGGGTCATCGGTAGCGCCGATATCGAGCGCGAAGAGACCGTCACGGTGAAATAGGTCTCAACTCGGGTCGGTCGTTCGTGACTCGTGTCCCAAATCGAAATATACGTCGCTGAGATCGCCGCGAGTGATGAGTTACGTTCCGGCCGTGCGTGCAAACGCCGTCCGGAACGGGAAACCACCGAAACCACTGTCCTCGTCGTCGGTCGGCCGGACTGAGCGGCGACACCGGTGTTCAGACGGGTTCGCGAGCCGTCATTGTTCTCAATCAGGGTGCGCATAACAATAGTTGATGGGGTGTTCGAATGTATCATGAGCGTCATACGGTCACGCATCACGATGCATCGTCTCCTGTTCATCGCCGGACTCCTCTTGTTCGCTATGGGAGTGGAACAGATAGCCGCCGTACCGTAAGGTGTGTCGTTTCTTCGGCCACGAAAAATGGGAGACGATCGTCGAGCGAGCGCAACTGGAGAGCGAAAATCGCACCCACCCGTCCCCGGGCTCAGCGAACTCGTGCTTGCCAGTGAACGGGTTCCGGCGAATCGACCGGTTCGCCGTCGATGCCGACCACGGCGGCGGTGAACGTCTCGTCGCCGATTCGGGTCGGGAACGCGCGGTTGGCGGATTCCGTTTGGAGGACGACGTTCGTCGGGGACTCCGCGAGTCCATGGGAGATCGTCTCACCGTCCGCGACGGTCGCTCGGCCGCCGTTTTCGCAGTGAATATGGTCGGCAGACAACGTAGCCATCACGGCAAATGATATTGTTCGTTTATTACAATACAATTCCTCCAAAATCGCCTCTCGATGCGTAATTCATCAAGCGCCAAGTACCGATACAGCGACTGCATTTCCGCATACAGTCACCGAAACGGTGATTGGAAGAAAATGACGTCTACGGCTAATTAGTTCGATCAGAGGGCACTATCCATCAGCTTGTGTGAGATCGTCATATCAAATCATATATGATTACCGTAAAATTTATTTATATTTATCTGATATTATACCATTATTCTTCCGTCTCGAGGGTTCGAGAGACGGATGGGAGCCAAGTAGTCGTGTATTAAGTTCCCATTATAATACTATCAAATAGCCTCGGAGTCGAAGCCACACGGCTACGGCGATCGACTACCGACACGGCGAAGTGATGGTCGAATCGGAATGGCACAATCATACGAAACAGGATTCACCATATCTGAATACTCTGTTTGATATATTGGGAGAATCGTGACGATCGCACTGAAATTGGGCTTAATCGACCCTTGCATTACAATACTATGACTGTCATGCGCTTTGGGACGACACCGACAACGGTGCTACGGGCGGAGCAACTCGCTCAGTATAGCGATACTACCGCATTGTTCATATATACTGATTCGAGAAGGGAGATATTCGTGAAGACGTGTAACAGTTCGGTAATCGAACGTATCGATCGGAAGTACCGTCTCCTCACGGTCGATCATCTCGGTGACGCTACGGAAAACACGGTCCACGGATCGGTGCGACGCCTTTCGGACAGCGACACGCTGAGCGACAACCTCGTACCGAGTCTCTCACATCCCATGACGGAAACCACTCATCAGTGAGTCTGACAACCGTCCCCTCGACTGCAACCTCGTTCAGCTAAGCTGAAGACGGGGTAAAGGATCGTAACCAGTTTATTCACTCACGAGAGAACCATCCGAAACGGATGACCGACGTCGATCAGGCGTAGAATTACAACGGTCAGCTGTAGAAAAGCTTTCAAACCCCGCGATGATTTGAGTCGATACGGTCCTATAGAAATGGAACGAATCACTGACTACGAACTGTTCGAAGTACCCCCCCGTTGGTTGTTTCTGCGCATCGAGACGACGGGCGGCACGGTCGGTTGGGGTGAACCGATCGTCGAAGGTCGCTCTCATACCGTCAAAGCCGCCGTCGAGGAACTGATGGAGAACTATCTCCTTGACAGACCCGTCGATCGGATCGAGGACCACTGGCAGACGATGTATCGTGGCGGGTTTTATCGCGGCGGTCCCGTCCTCATGTCGGCTATCGCCGGCATCGACCAAGCGTTGTGGGACATCAAGGGGAAGCGCTTCGATGCACCGGTGTACGAGTTGCTCGGCGGGTCCGCACGCGATCGGATTCGAGTCTATCAATGGATCGGGGGTGACCGACCCTCGAAGGTCGCAGATGAAGCGAAACGGAAAGTCAATGCGGGGTTCTCGGCGTTAAAGATGAACGCGACCGAGGAAGTAGAACGCGTTGACAATCCGGCCACCGTCAGAGACGCGGTGACCCGTCTACAAAGCGTCCGAGACGCCGTCGGAGACGATATCGACATCGGGGTCGACTTTCACGGACGTGTGACGAAACCAATGGCCAAACGCCTCGCAAAGGCACTCGAACCGTACGATCCCCTGTTTATCGAAGAACCAGTATTGCCGGAACACAACGACTCGCTCCCGGAAATCGCGGCCCACACGACCATTCCTATCGCCACGGGCGAGCGGATGTACTCTCGGTGGGACTTCAAAGAAGTGTTCGAATCGGGCGCGGTGGACGTGATCCAACCCGACCTCTCGCACGCCGGTGGTATCACCGAGGTGAAGAAGATCGCTAGCATGGCCGAGGCGTACGACGTTGCGCTTGCGCCGCATTGCCCGCTCGGACCGATTGCACTCGCGTCGTGCATACAGATCGATGCCTGCACCCCGAACGCCCTCATCCAAGAACAGAGCCTAAATATCCACTACAACGAAACCAGTGACGTCCTCGATTATCTCGCCGACCCATCCGTCTTCGAGTTTGAGGACGGCTATGTCTCCGTCCCCACGACACCAGGACTCGGGATCGAGATAGACGAATCGTACGTCCGCGAACAAGCCGAGAAGGACGTCAATTGGCACAATCCCGTATGGAGACATGATGACGGCAGCGTCGCCGAATGGTGAGTTGTATTCGTGAAGAGCAGTCCTTCGGTCCCAGTGGGATGGCGGTAGCTGAAGGCTAGTCGATACCGCGGACGAAGTCCGGGCAAAGAACGCCCCGTAGGCGACGGCGCTTATCTTCGGCGCGGAGGGATCGGTCCGGCAGGATGCTTGAATCGACTTCCTACCGGAGATTGAGTAGTTCCCAATCGAAACCATATCCCTCGATCCGATACCTATTTCGCCGCTCGATCGGTCTTGTCAATCACCGATGTCCGGGAGCACACAGACTACGAACGTAGTGAACGGAAGACACGAGGGGCGCGTCGTTCTTGTCACCGGATCGACACGTGGAATCGGCGAAGGTATCGCACGCCGGTTTGCCGCCGAAGGTGCGTCAGTTGTCATCACCGGTCGCTCCGAGAACGCCGGTGAAACCGTCGCCGATGGTATCCGTAGGAGCGACGGAGAGGTGACGTTCGTTCCGGCGGACATGCGCGATTCCGACGAGATCGAAGCACTCGTCGAACACACCGTCGACACGTACGGCCGAATCGACGTATTGGTGAACAACGCGGGCGTTCAGACCGAAACGACGGCCGAGGACGCTACGATCGATGACTGGGAATTCGTGATCGAGACCGACTTTCGTTCTTTCTGGCTCTGTGCGAAGCAATGTCTCGAGCACATGCGACCGGGCGGGACGATACTTAACATGTCCTCGAACCACGCGTACCTTACGATGCCGAAACTGTTTCCGTACAACGCCGTCAAAGCCGGTATCAATGGAATGACTCGCGCGCTCGCTCTGGAACTCGGGCCTCACGGTATTACGGTCAACACGATCAACCCCGGTTGGGTTGAAGTCGGACGAACGAGGGAGGAGCTCGGCGACGATTACGAGTACACCGAGGAGATACACCCGGTCGGTCGGCTGGGAACGCCGGATGACGTGGCGGGTGTCGCCGCGTTTCTCGCGAGCGACGACGCGTCGTTCGTCACTGGCGAGAGCCTGCTCGTTGACGGCGGTAGGACGGCAGTCATGCAGGACGAACGGTATCGAGCGTACCGAACACGTGTCGAGTGACGAGAACGGCGATAGCGTCGAGTCGTCCTTCGGACCGCTCAGCACCGACTGTCGGGGACTGCGCCATCGCCCGTGAACGGGCGAAACTCGAAGGTGAACGCCATCGGTTCGGGATCGACCCGATACTGTTCGAGCGTCGCCGGACCACAACTACCGGATCCCAACCCGCAGTGCACGTAATCGAGCGAGACGTACACCGCGTCTCGACGGGGTAGCTCGTGGTCGTGGTCGGCCGTCTCGAGGTCATCGACGCTGTAGCGGTGCCCCCTGAAATCGAAGGGTGTGCCACCGGTGACGTGGACGCCGACACCACGACCGTCGCTGAACGTAACCCATCGCGTGTCGGTCCGGTTGCCGTTGTCCTGCGGCCTGACGTAGGGCGTGTGCAGGTCATCGACTGTCTCCGCGTAGCGACCGAGGAGCGCGGCTTCCTTGCTGTCGACGTACGCTTCGCCCGGACCACGTCCGTACCACGTCACCTCGTCGAACTCGTCTTCGAGCGTCAGGTCGAGTCCGACGCGCGGGAGTGACGGGAGCATCGAGAGGTCGCCTTCGGGTTCGAGATGCGTCTCGAGAGTGACCGTCCCGTCGCGGTCGACGGTGTAGGTCTGTCGGACGCCGAACCCGTGGTCGAAGATGGGCGGCGCGAGTCGCCCTTCGACGGTGATCCGTACTCGCCCGTCCCCGTCGATCTCGTGGGCGACGCGGTCGGTACGGAATTGGAGGGTATCGAGACCGTTCTCACGCCATAGTTGCGCGAATCCGACCGTCTTGATGTCCGTGGGCGAGAGAAGCGTCTCCTCATCGTATCGTTCAACCATCGTCGTGAGGAGCGTCCGGGATAACGGCAACCCGCGGTCGTTGTCCGTCGGTGCGCGCCACAGTCCGACTCGTGGCCCATCACGGAGCAAGTCGCGACCCTCGTACGAGTACGAATCGACGATGCCGTACGTCGTGTCGAAACGCAGTCGGAACGTCCCGTTCGAAACGACGAGGTCGTCGCCGACCGTCTCCACCGTCAGCGGTGCGTCAAATCCGGTCTTTGACTGGGATTTTTCGGTGGCGAGTTCGAATTCCGCCGTCGAGACGGTGTGACCGTGTGTCGCCCACGCCGTATCGGCTGCGAGCGTGATATCGACCCGAAGTACGGCTTCGTGGTCGGTCTCGACGGAAATCGCTCCCGTCGGAAGTTCGATGGTCGCGCGTTCACCGGGGTCGACGGACGGGAGGTCGAGGGTGCCGCTTCGAACCGGCTGACCGTCGGAGAGGACGCGCCAATTCGCGCTGAGATGACTCAAACCGCGGAAATCGTAGCGGTTCTCGACCAACAGTTCCCCGGACGCGGGGTTACCCGAGAGGGCGACCGGTTCGACAACCTTCTTGTACTCGATCAGACCCGGCGAGGGCGTTCGGTCGGGAAACAACATCCCATTGATGTTGAAGTTCGTGTCGTTAGGTTCGTCGCCGAAGTCGCCGCCGTAGGCGAACCACTCGCTTTCTTCGTCGTCCGTCCGTCGAAGACCTTGGTCGATCCAGTCCCAGACGAATCCGCCCTGTAGTCGGTCGTGTTCGTAGAACAGGTCCCAGTAGTCCCGGAGACTTCCCGGCCCGTTTCCCATCGAGTGGGCGTACTCACACGGAATGACGGGCGTATCGGGATTTTCCTCTTCGGCCCACGCTTCGAGTTCGTCGAACGTCGGGTACATCGGGCCGACGATGTCGACTAGTTCTTGGTCGAAATCCTGTTCGTAATGGAGGGGCCGGGTCGGGTCCCGCTCACGTGTCACCTCGGCCATCGCCCGGTGATTTGCACCGAATCCGGACTCGTTTCCGAGAGACCAGACGATCACGCTCGGATGATTCTTGTCGCGTTCGAGCATCCGAACCATCCGGTCGACGTACGCGTCCTCCCACGCGGGGTCGTCGCTGATGTGCTCGATCGACTCGGCGAACTCCATTCCGTGGCACTCGATGTCGGTTTCGTCCAGTACGTACAGGCCGTACTCGTCACAGAGGTCGTAAAAGCGCGTGTCGTTGGGGTAGTGTGCCGTCCGGACGGCGTTGAGGTTGTGGCGTTTCATCAGTTCGACATCCTCACGCATCGTCTCGATGGGTACCGCCCGCCCGTAGTCGGCGTGGAAGTCGTGACGGTTAACGCCCCGGATCGTCACCGCCTCACCGTTGACCCGAAGTTGCCCACCAGAGACCTCGACCTCGCGAAATCCCACCGTCTGCGTGACGGTGGTCTTCCCCTCGGCCCCCGGGAGGGTCAACACCAGTTTATAGCAGTTCGGGGTCTCCGCCGTCCACTTCGCTGGATCAGGCACTTCGGTATCGAACTCGACCGTCGTCGTCGCGTCCGCATCGACCGTCACGGACGCTCGGTCGAGTTCGAGCGGGACTACGCTCCCATCCGGGTCACGGAGAACGATCGACAGATCGGCCGAAGATTCACTGCTTCCGACGTTCGCTACGTCGACAGCGACGTTGAGGGTAGCATCGACGTACTCGTCGTCTAGTTCGGTCCGCACGTCTACGTCTGCGACGTGCAAGTTCGGAAGGGAGTAGACGTAGACGTCGCGAAAGATCCCGCTCAGCCACCACATATCCTGATCTTCGAGATAGCTACCGTTCGACCACTTGTACACCCGGACGGCAAGCGTGTTCTCGCCGGGAGTGATCGCGTCGCTCACGTCGAACTCCGATGGGAGTCGACTCCCTTCGCTGTAGCCGACCTCCTCGCCGTTCACCCAGACGTGGAACGCGGAATCGACGCCCTCGAAGTGCAACCGTACCTGCCGGCCGGTTCCATCCTCGGGTATATGAAACGTACGCCGATACGACGCGGTCGGATTTTCGGTCGGAACCCGTGGTGGATCGACCGGAAACGGGTAGACGACGTTCGTGTAGTGGGGATCGCCGTATCCCTCAGTTTGCCAGTTCGAGGGGACCGTGATTTCGTCCCATTCCTCCGTCTCGTAACCGGGATCGTGGAACTCGTTCGGTGCTTCGGCGGGAGAGTTCGCGAGGTCGAACGACCACTCGCCGTTCAGTGCCGAAATCCACGGTGACGCACTTCGGTCGCTTCGGAGCGCGGTCTCCTCCTCGCGAAACGGGAGGACGTCGACGTGAGGGTCCAGTCGGTTGCGTTCAATTACTTCCGGATTGTTCCAATGGGTACCCATGATACTTCGAGAAACAGAACGGGTGCGTATGGTTGTTTCGGTCAACACGACGATCCGACGGTAGCAACACCAGCGTCGGAGAACCCCCGACACGTATCGACGTGATCACCGATTGTCGTACTTCCAGGAGTCGATCGGTACTTGACCGCCGTCGACGCGTAGCTCGTGGCCGTTCACGTAGTCGGAGGCGGGAGATGCGAGAAACGCAACGGCGTTTGCGATATCCCCGGGTTCAGCGTACTTACCGAGCGGATTGTTGGATCGAATCTGCTGATGAGTCTTCTCCGAGAAATCGTCGACCATTCGGGTGTTGGTCCACCCGGGCGCGACAGCGTTGACGCGGACCCCCTCACGTCCGAACTCGAGCGCGAGGGATTTCGTCAGGCCCAATAGCGAGAACTTCCCGACGTCGTACTCCGGTGACATTCCGACGCCGTTTTTCGTGTGGATCGAGGTGATGTTGACGATTTTACCGTATCCCCGATCGACCATCCCATCGACGGTGGCCAGAATGCAGTTTATCGAACCCCAGAGATGGACGTTCAAGTTCAGCTCGAAACGGCTCCGGATCGTTTCTTCCTCGCTCGCCAGAAACGGTCCGGCGTTTCCGACTCCCGCATTGTTGACCAGAATATCGACGTCACCCATTGCTGCCGTTCCTTCGTTTACCAGCGACTGAACCTCGTCCTCGTCGCTCACGTCCGCGGCGATGCCGATCGCATCGCCGTCTTCACGGAGTTCCTCTGCGACCGTTTTCGCGGAGGATTCTTCGAGGTCGTTTACGATAACGTTGGCCCCGAGGTCTGACAGTTCGTGTGCTATCGCTCGTCCGTTACCCCTTCCCGCTCCGGTGACAAGTGCAGTCCTTCCGCTAAGGTCCAAATCCATGTAGTATAATTCGTATGGTTCGTATTAAGAACTCGGATCGGTTAACACGATTGCGTGACATATTCATGGGCCGTTCAGGTGCATGAAAGCGACGGTATGCGATACGTTGACGCCGGAGTCCCAGGACGATCGAATCGTGTTACGAAAGGATAATTCTGCGTGGGTAAAACTGGATAGATAGACGATGGATTCTGGACGATATCATCCCCAGTGAGTACTAACGCAAGCATCCAAACGTATAATACCGTCTTCCATGAAGTTCGGAACGAGACTTCATGCCCACCTACGACGGCCACCGAGACAGGGTGATCTCTCACCTCCCGTGGCGAGAGATTCCAGAATCGATGAGAGCGAGACAGACGGAATGGCAAACGTTTCTCCGCGACGAGTACGACCTACGCATCGGTACCGATGCGTTCATCTCGGAAGAAGCAGTGATCACCCTCCCGAACGGAGAGATCGGTGACGACACCATCGTCGCCAGCGGGGCGATCATCCGAGGAAACGTCTCCATCGGGGCAAACTGTTCGGTGAACCCGTACGTGAACATCGCAGGCAACGTTACGATCGGCAACGGCGTTCGAATCGCCTCCACGGCCAGCATCTGGGGAGAGAATCATGTGTTCGAAGATCCCGCCACCCCGATTCACGAGCAGGGGAACCGATACGAAGGAATCGAGGTCGGAAACGACGTGTGGATCGGCGCGGGAGCGGTCGTCCTCGACGGGAGCGATGTGGGTTCACACAGCGTCATCGGCGCGGGAGCCGTTGTCACGTCGGACGTCCCCGAGTATGCGATCGTCGTCGGCAATCCAGGAACGATCGTCGGCTATCGAGGGGGGAGAAACGAAGTCACCCCTCGTTCCGATCTCCGTGGTCGCCTGTCCCAGTTCGGGGAGATGGTAGCGGAACAGATCTCTGACGTGATCTCCACCCATAGACGCGATGCTCCGGAGAGGGGCCTCCCTGATCATCCCGATTCGACGCCCGTTCGTGCCCTATGCGATGCCGTGGAGATCGCGGGAATGTTCGACGGGACTCCGCCGGGATGGAATCGGGCGGATCTGGTAGAAGAGCTACAGAATCTTCAAGACCCGGATACCGGGTTACTTCCAAATCCGGGTGAAACACCCTCGGGAGACCGCGACCCGACTTCACTGCCGCCGGAGTGGAGACCGTATCACATCCTTTCAGTGGGATACGCTCTCGAAGTCCTCGGTGAAACGTTCGAACACCGGATATCCGCCGTCGACGATTGTTCGCCCGAAAACCTATACGAACAGCTCGAAGAACTCCCATGGGAGACCAACGCATGGGGCTGTGGGGCTTGGATAGATCACTACGCGACCGGACTGTACTTCAACCACCGATACTTCGACAGCGATCGGTCGCTTGCATCGGTGTTCGGTTGGCTCGAGACGTCAGTCGATCCGGACACGGGCCTCTGGGGCGAACCGACGGCTGACGAAGGGTGGCTCCAACCTGTGAACGGTTTCTATCGGGCGACGAGGGGAACGTACGCTCAGTTCGGTCTGGAAGTACCGTTCCCGAAGGCGACGATCGACACCATGCTACGTCACGGGCGTGATTCGACTCACTTTCGAGCGACCTCGAAGAACGCGTGTAACACCTTGGACGTCGTCCACCCGCTGTGGCTGTGTGGGCAACAGACGGACTACCGCCGAGACGAAATCGAGGAGTGGGCTCGTGTCCAACTCGATCAGATACTGGACCACTGGCACGATGGCCGAGGGTTCGCGTTCAATCTCACCGACGAACGGCCGACGCTTCAGGGTACGGAAATGTGGCTCAGCGTCATTTATCTCCTCGCAACCGTCTGTGGAATGAGCAGCGAACTCGGATACGAACCCAAGGGAATCCACCGGACGGACACCGGATTCCATATCTATCGGCGGTAACTATCGTTGGACGGACTCCCTCCTTTCTTGCTGAACGTTTCGATGGACTCCGAGTGGCGATCTATATTTGCGTCTGGCTGGGGCTGATTTCGTCGGTTTTCGTTTTTATAGACGCTCCGGTCTGCGTGTCGAAGAGATACACCGACTCTTCGTCAAACCGGATCCCGACCTGGTCGTCAGGTTCCGGTCGAATGGATGCGTCCGTCCGTGCGACGATCTCTTTCCCTCCGAGTTGTCCATAGATGAAGTTCTCGTTGCCCATCTTCTCGACGACGCTCACAGCCAACTCACTCCCCGAATCGTCGATTTCGATATCTTCGGGCCGAACACCCATGCGAAGTCGTCGGTGATCGCCCGTTTCGTAGGTAGCCATTTCGTAGGTAAACCCATTTGGTCCGATGAGGGTTTGCCCCTGAACTTCCACGTCGAAGAGGTTGATGCTCGGGCTTCCGATGAAATCCGCTACGAATTCGTTGGTCGGGTTTCTGTAGAGCTCCTCCGGAACGTCGATCTGTTGGAGAATCCCATCGCTGAGTACGGCGATTCGATCACCCATCGCCATCGCTTCCGTTTGGTCGTGCGTGACGTATATCGTCGTGACATCCAGATCGTTTTGGAGCTCCTGAATCTCGGTTCGCATCCCTGCTCGGAGCTTAGCGTCCAGATTCGACAACGGTTCGTCCATGAGGAACACACCCGGTTCACGAACGATCGCGCGGCCCAGGGCCACACGCTGTTGCTGACCGCCGGATAGCTCCCCCGGCTTTTTCGACAACAGATCGTCGATTCCCAACATCGTCGCGGCGTCAGTCACGCGCGAACTGATCTCCTCACTCGATAATTTCGACGAGAGCTTGAGACCGAAGCTCATGTTTTGTTCCACGTTCATATGCGGGTACAAAGCGTAGTTTTGGAACACCATCGCGACGTTGCGGTCGCGTGAGCGAAGGTCGTTTACGACCCGACCGTCGAAGTGTACCTCTCCTTCGGTGATACTCTCCAATCCGGCGATGCATCGGAGCGTCGTTGATTTACCACACCCGGAGGGTCCGACCAGTACGATGAACTCTCCGTCCTCGATTTCTATGTCGAGGTCGTCGACCGCAACGATCTCGCTGTCTTCGGTGTTGTACGTCTTCTTCAGTCCATCGATCGTAATCTCTGTCATGATTATTACTCCTTGACCGCTCCCGCGAGGATTCCGTTTACGAAGTGACGCTGTAGAGCGATAAAGACGATAAGCATCGGCACAATCGCGATCAGCGCAGCGACCATCAGTTGATCGTAAGCGGGTACCTGTTGGCTCATAATCTTCGTTAGTGCAACGGGTATCGTGAACTTTTCCTCTTGAAGCACGACGAGCGGCCAGAGGAAGAGGTTCCACTGGAAGAGGAACAGAATCACGGACAGAGCCGCGATACCGGACTTTACCGTCGGGAGCGCGACTCGATAGTAGAGTTGGAACTCCGTAGCACCGTCCATTCGCGCGGCTTCCAACAGCGAATCCGGTATCGACTGCATCGTTTGACGCATGAAGAAAATCCCAACCGGATACGCTGCCCATGGGAGAATAATCGCCGCGAACGAGTTAGATATTCCCATGTTTGAGACCAGCAGAAACAGTGGAATCACGAGCAGGTTGATCGGAATGATGAGCGTGCCAAGGATCGCGAGGAAGAGCAACTCTTTGTACTTGAAGTCATACTTCGCGAACGCAAATCCACTCATCGAGCACAGAATAAGCGATAACACCGTGTACAGACTCGCCACGATGATACTGTTTAACACGCTCTGATAGTAGTTGACGCTTTGGCGCTCCGCCAACGCTTGAGCGTTGTCGATGAAGTGTGATCCGGGAAGCAATCGAGGGAAACCCCCGGCACTGCCGAGAATCTCGGTCTGTGGAAGCGTCGAAGCGACGAGTAGCCAGTATATCGGTATCATTACGAACAGGACCGCGGCAATGACGAACCCGTAGCCACCGAACTTCCACAGTGCCTCGTTTAGGTCTTTTTCGTGCATCTCAATCAGCCACCCGGAACTGGAGTAGGGACATGGTTGTAACGATCGCGACAAGCAACACGGTCAAAGCGGAGCCGTACCCTAATTCGAGGTTCTGGAATGCGACCTGATATATGTAGTACACGACCGTCCGAGTCTCTTCAAGTGGCGCACCGGAGGTGATCAGTATCTGTGGCTCCGCGAACTTCTTGAAGATAGAAATCGTGCTCGTGACGATAATGAACAACAACACCGGCTTCAGCTGCGGCACCGTCACGTATCGGAATTTCTGGAGTCGAGTTGCTCCGTCGATCTCCGCCGCTTCGTACAGTGATTGAGGAATCGTCTGGAGTCCGGCGAGGAAGATGATCATGTTGTATCCCGTCCATCTCCACACGGACATGAACGCGATCAGGTTTCTAGACCAAAACCCGTTTTGAAGCCATGCGATCGGATCGATTCCTAAGAGAACGAAGAGGCTGTCGGCCAATCCCCCTTCGGCGACGATCGCGATGAAGACGACCGAGTAAGCGATCGTGTTCGCGGCTGTCGGGATCAGAAGGAGACTCCGAAACGTATTCCTGAACCGTATCAGCGCCGAATTTAGCGCAATCGCTAATGTGAGCGGAATGATCACCATCGTCGGGATCAGCACGGCAAACAGATACACCGTGTTGAACAGCGCTTGATGGAGAACGTTATCCGTCAACATTCTCTCGAAGTTTTGAAGACCGACGAATTGCAAGTCCACTACCCGAGGAACGACGATATAGCTAATACCGAGATTGACCACGAACAGTGGGTCCGTAGATACTCCCTGATATCTGAAAAACGCCAGCACAAGCGTGAAAATAACGGGGAATACGAGGAAGATGGCGAACAAGACGATCATTGGGGTCAGTAGCACCAACGGTGCGTTCGAGACCGATGGGAACTTCTCGGACAACCACTGGCGTTTAAACCGTAGATCGTCGTAGAGTTTATCCAGTCGTATCCGACCCTCGGTTGAACTCACTTAAGCAACACCCCGATTTGTCTGTTTCTTGGCCTCCTCCACGGCGTTCTTGAGGCCTTTCTCCGGGCCGAGATTCCCGTAAACCACCTTTCGTAGCTGCGTGTTGATGATATCCATGACCGTCGGAGTATCCACGGTGAAGCGATGGGGAGGAATGTCCTCTATTTGCTCGGTCCACAGTTGACCGAGTTTCTGCCCGCCAAAGAACTCGAATCCCTTGTCGAACACGTCGTTCTCGTACGCGGGTTTATACGCGCTGAAATTCCCGACATTTTCGAAGAGCCAAGCCATCTCTTCCGCGTTGGCGTTCGTCTTCAGCGCAAAGTCAAACGTCCGACGAGCGACATCGTCGCTCACCTGTTTGGGAATGCAGAGCCCGGAACCACCGCGGTTACTAGCCCGAGGGCCACCTTTCTCGAAGGCGGGGAGTTTCATGGCTCTCCACTTTCCGGAGGTATCACTCACTGACTCTTGGAGCGTCGAGTTGAACCAAGCGCCCGAGCAGTATCCCGTGATTGACCCCTCGCTGAACCCGTTGAACCACTGTTGGCTCCAGTTTGTCACTTTACTCGTGAGACCTTCATCTCCCAATCGATGTAGTAGCCGAAATACCCTGAGACTGGTGTCGTTATCGAATGCGAGGTTCCCCTCGCTGTCGAACGTCTGGCCACCCAGCTGCCAGTAAAGCATTCGCCAGTACAAGTTCAGTGCAGCGGATGGGACCGAAAGTAGTGCCGTGTCGTCCGGGAGCTTCTTTCCTTCCTCGATCAGTTGATCCCATGTCTCGATATCAGTACTGACTCCGTGTTTTTTCCAGACGTCGTTCCGGTAAAACAGACTCGTCGGGTTGATATCGTATGGAATTTCATACGTCTCTTCACCGGTACTGACGCTTTCCCAGATGGACGACGGGAACTCCTTTTTTATTCCTGCCTCTTCGATCCAAGGGGTGAGATCTCGAAGACCGCCGGTGTCGGCGACCTGTTTTAGCGACGAGTACTCGATCATGGCGAGCCCAGGCGCGTCGCTCCCCGACAGAAGTCGCGTCTGCAGCCGATCGATGATCTCGTCGTAACCCATGTTCGTATGGTTGATGGTGACGTCGGTTTCCTCCTCGTACTGTTTCATATGGTGGTCCCAACTCCCACTCATCTCCCAGAACTTGAAGGAGTCCGCCATCTCACCGGAGAGTCCTCCGGACTTATCGTCCGAGGAGTCCGGGGGTGCATTTGAACTGATACAACCTGCAAGACTCGCAACACTAACTCCGCCGAGCATCGCTAGTAGATCGCGTCGACTACGGACATTGTGCTCACCTGTCATGGCTAACACAGCTAAGGTAACGATGTACTATGATAAAGATTCCGGTGAGAGCTGAGTTATGATATGAGCGCATCTGAACGTTGCTGCTTACCGGATAACCCCGCATGGCCTTGCGATTGCGGCTCTCTGACAGCATCCCGCGTGACGGACAGCGTCGCGAGAATTAATAAAATCCAGTCATCTTCGGGGATACGGGCAGCCGAGGTTCCGTATGACCGCATCCGAAACAATAATTGAGCAGCGGTCGGTTATTCAAGTATGGGTCTACCATCAATCGGACTCGGAACGTGGCAGAATACCGACCGTGACACCTGCATAGAAAGCGTACAAACGGCTCTAGAGATGGGGTACCGTCACGTCGACACGGCACAGTACTACGGCAATGAAGAAGCCGTAGGCGAAGGTATCGCTTCGGCAGACGTTCCCCGCGAAGAGGTGTTCGTCGGCTCGAAGGTCCACGCCGAAAAGTTCGGTCTCGAACACGACGAAGTCATCGAGGGACTGGAAGTGACCCTCGACAGACTCGGCCTCGAGTATCTAGACTTATTGTACGTCCACTGGCCGGTCGGGAATTACGATGCACCCGAGACGATGCCAGCGTTCGACGAATTAGTTGACCAAGGGCTGATCGAGCACGTCGGTGTTTGTAATTTCAGTGTCGAACTGCTCGAAGAGGCGACCGATCACCTCGAGTCACCCCTGTTCGCTCATCAGGTCGAAACTCACCCGCTGCTTCAACAAGACGACCTCATCGCCCACGCACAAGAACAGGGCTACAACCACGTCGCCTACTCCCCGCTCGCGCGTGGGCACGTTTTCGATCTCCCCGAAGTGGTAGCAGTCGCGGACAAACACGGCGTTAGTCCGTCCCAAGTCAGCCTCGCGTGGTTACTTGCGCACGATAACGTCAGTGTCATCCCGAAAGCAACGAGCGAAGCACATATCAGGGACAATCTCGGAGCTGTCGATCTGGATCTCGACAGCGAAGACATCGAACGGATCGATAATATTGGACGAACCGAGCGGTACGTCGAGCGAGACGGCGCACCGTGGCTAGAGGAGTAGTGAATCCACAGTTCTCACCGCTCTCCGTGGTCAAACCAATCGAGCGTACTGTAAAATTCCCTCTGTCGGAGCGACACAGGGGCGACACGATCGTTCTCTCGTTTATCCCACCTTTGCAAGTCGCTTCTCCTGTACAGTTCCGTCACCAAGACGTAATCGGAATTTCACGTAGGGGTTGTGGGAGCGGAATGTCGACTGACGAATCGGTGTAGTGGGAGAGATAAAACCCGACGATGATCTCTAGGGACCGGACGGCTTTTATCCCCGGTGAGTAGTTCACGTCTTCACCGTTCAGTATGTCCTGTATATGGATCGCTGCGTTCGCAAACGATCGCTTGTAGTCGTTCTCCCACGTCCACGCACCGTCGATCCCAGGCAATGGTCGTTCAACGTGTTCCCCGTCTTCGAGCGACCAATATTTCCACACCCCGTCATCGTTGTTCATATACAGTTTCCCTTCAGTTCCTATGAAATTGAGAGTCATCGAGGATATCTCTCTCGGAATGGTGCAGTCGACGGTTACGAACGACCCGTCATCCATCACGACGTGTCCTCCACCACCAGCATCGACTACTTCCTCCGCTGCGCCGAGAGAGTCGATCGCTTCGTTTTCGCCAGTTATGTGCCCGCTCACCTGTTCGGCTCGGGCATCGAGGAGGTAGACTAGCGTATCTAAGACGTGGGTGGAGTTTCGCATCAGTTCCATCCTGTACTGAGTGCTCACCGACTTCACATCACCGAGAATATTTTCCTCGTGGATGAGATCGTGTAACCGCTGCAGCTTGTCCGTAAACCGGAATGAATGGTTGATTACCAGCTCCGTATCGGTCTGCTCGCAAACTTCGACCATCTCCTCGGCTTCGCTTACTTGTGAGGCGATCGGTTTCTCACACCAGATAACGTCCGGATTTGCGGCCGATCGCGCAGCATCAATCGTGTGTTCGTAATGGAGATACGAAGGTGTACAGACCGAAACCACGTCCAAGTCTTCGTTAGCGAGCATTGCTTCGTGACCGACGTACCGCTGACTGGTGGGGATATCCCACGCTTCGCCAAACGTAGCGAGTTTCTCCTCGTCGACATCCGCGACGGCGACGAGTTCTATCTCTTCGGTACTGTCATACCCTCCAGCGTGGCTAGCGTCGATTTTTTTGTTCCCGATATCCTCCACGTCGTGCATCCCGAGAATTCCCATCCCAGCGATGCCGCCTGTTCCGATAATACCAGCTTTATACCTCATTCTGTGTTTCCTCGACTGTTGTGCTTTTGATGCATATGCTTGGAGTTCATCGTTGCTCGATGGGAGTAGCACGTGCTAGGCCTTTGCGAACACGATGTCTGTACCATATGCATCGATTGTAATAAAACTATGAGTGCCACGTGGTTGTCTATGCATCGTCGGGAAACGGGGGTTTGTATCCCTCGTCCGCGTTCAGTACTCTTCGTAAAGTGACGGTGCGTCGAATTCTCCGTCAGTAAACGCTATCGGGGACGGATCCTCGACTACTCTCAGATCGTCACGATCACGAGCTTCCTCCACCAGAACGGTCGATGCGTAGAGCCGGTGGAGGTGCATCGTATCGGGCGCTCTGAGCACGCGCACGGTCCCTGTGTCGACCACACCGATGGTTGACAACGCTGCCACTACACCGGCGTGATCGCTTTCGACGACCGGCGGTAGCTTGACACCACGAATCGTACTCGCGGTCAGCGCATTGATCAGCGTCGTCGCTGCGTCGAGGTCTCGTACGATATCTTCGTGGATCACGTCCGCCGAACCAATGCCCATCGCGTTACCGTGCGTCGTCGTCGTCAATCCCCGCACATAAATACGCTTGAGGGTAGGCGTTTCCGGTTCCGGTTCGTTAATCGAGAACGGTCTCCGTCCGATTACGTTCGTGTCGATCCCCTGTCCACTGATGTCCTTCCCTTGCCGGTCGAAAATGACGAGATCGAGGTCGTCGAACGGCAACTTCGGCATCCACTCGTACGCTCGTTCGAGCAGCTCACGTTCACGATTTAGAAATCCACTCGAAGGGATTCCCTCGATGTGCGCTGTATCATCGTGTTGATCCTCGACGATCGCGACACCCCCAACCACCGGCAACGCTTCGAGGAGTTGTTCGGTGATTTCCGGGATCATCCGGCGAAAGGACCAGTCGACGGCCCATTCGTGAGCGATCTTGGCACCACGTTGTTTGCCCATTCCGATGACCAGCATTTTAGAGAGTCCGCTCTCGACGGATCCGTCGAAGTCCGTATGAGGCTTGATTCGATTGATCGGGATTATCGCGTCCGCACCGACCGCGTTCGCATCCGCAACGACGGGTACGTTTCGGCCGGGAGTCCGACCAACTTCGACAACGTCCATTTGCGATCGGATTTCACAGCCGACCGACTGCTCCGAAACACCGAGGTCGTTGAGCATCTCACGTTGCCCTTCGCCAGTAGCACCGCCGTGGCTTCCCATCGCTGGAAAAATGAAGGGCATGTATCCCATTTCGGACACCGCGTTGACGACACCCCTAACGATCTCCGGGAGATTCGCGATTCCGCGGCTTCCAACCCCGAGCGCGACGTCGCCTCCCTCGGGAACGTCGTGCAGTGGGAGGGAACGAACCGCTTCCGCAGCACGCGGTTCGAGCGATTCGGTCGGAATGGGCTGTGTCTTCCAGACCTGCTCGATGACTCCCATTTCCGGGAGCGACGGATCTCCACACGCTTCTATAATCGTTTTCTCGGGTACCGATAGTTCGTCGGCAGGCTCCATAGAACCCATATCCGGTCAATCACTCGGCAGCTGATAAACCTAACCCTCATTCGCGGTCGTCGACGCATCAATGCGGCAGTTTTTGTCTGGATGGCCACTTTTAACCGGGAGGACACTCGATTCGGTTCCAATGCGATTTGTTCGCTATACCGATGGGTCGACTCCCACCTGGGGAGTGGAACGCAACGGAACAATCCACTCGCTCTCCGGACTCCCACGAGGAGAACCGGACCTGGCAGACATTTCCGAGGAAGGATATCGCTCCCGAATACGCACGCTCGTCACAAGTGGGGCGCTTCCACAGACGGCACGTTCCGAGGTTTCGCTTCTAGCGCCAGTTCCTCAACCCGGAAAGATCGTCTGCTGTGGGATGAACTATCGAGATCACGCGGAGGAACAAGACGAAACCATTCCGGACTCTCCGATGCTCTTCGGGAAGGCTCCGACTGCAGTCACCAACCCGGAGGATCCGATCGTCCATCCGGATCCCAATGGAGCCGAGCAGGTCGATTACGAAGTCGAGTTAGCCGTCGTCATCGGTCGGGATATCACCGACGCTAGCGAATCGGATGTCTACGACCGTATCGCGGGATACACTGTTGTGAACGACGTGAGCGGGCGGACGGCACAACAGTCGGATGGTCAGTTCTTCCGCGGAAAAAGCTACGATACGTTCGCTCCCATGGGGCCGGTGCTCATCGCGGATGAGGACTTCGATCCGAACTCCGCCGACGTCGAACTGAGAGTCGACGGCGAGACGAAGCAGTCCTCGAACACCGAGGAGTTCATTTTTGACGTCGGGGAACTCGTTTCCTACATCAGCCAATCCATGACTCTGCGTCAGGGTGATGTTATCGCGACGGGGACACCCGGCGGTGTCGGAATCTTCCGTGACCCCGTCGAAGTTCTAGAGCCGGGACAAACCGTCGAGGCTGAAATCGAGAAAATCGGTACCCTTCGAAATCCAGTGGTCGCCAAATAGCTCGGACCGCTGACCCGCCCTATCACGATTTCCGATCAGGACGACAACTACATCGTTCACGTTCGTCTCCGTCGGTCCCGTTCGAATCGTGGCACCGACTTCCGACGCGGCCGCGTCCATCGCCGCGTCGGTACAGTCAAGTGCCTGTTCGTGAGCTTCGCTCTCGGCGAGTGTTTCCTCGTTTTGTACCATGATATCGATTTGGGATCGTGAGTAAAAAATCATAGATCCCGACAGTCCGGCTTTCAACGGATTGTCGAGGACCCTCTACTGGGCTCTCAAAGCTGACTCGATGAACAGTGGACGATCGTCTTCCCATCCGAGTTCCGGACCACGACATCGTCTTCGTCAGTCGTCGCCTCAAACCTCTCGCTCCAGGCTTTCTCGCCGTCGGGAGACGCCATCACTCCCGAGGCGAGCCAGTGTTCTCCAGGTTGATGGGAACCCCGCAACGTGGGAACGACGGTTCGTGGATGATTCAGATTTGTGTTCGGTTCTTCATCGACGACAACCGGGGTACGATCATCGAACAAGTCGATGATGCTGCTCAGACCGTTGGGGTACCTGGCGAGTGCGGTTGCGTTCCGAACGTCGTGGTCGAACGCCGAATCGTCGTCCCCCGATTGGTCGAGCGCGAATCCACCCTCCTCACTGTGGATCGGTCGGTCGGTCCGCAATCTGTGTACGCGTACGTGCCAAGGGAGTGCTGGCGAGAGCCACGTGTCGACAGTGACCCCATCCCACGGCACCCACCGTGATCGTAACGTAGTCCCCTCGCTGCTCGTACTGGTCGCTGTAGCCGGAATTTTGTACTGATCCCCATCGAGACTTAGCGCAAGGGCACTGTCGTGGCCTGCCCTCCCTTCGCCCGGCGATCGCCCGGCGACAGAGAACCCGAACTCCGTCGAGTACGCAAACTTCGTGTATTTCTCTCGCCCATGAACGCTGTCCTGAGCGGACGAAAGCGCGAACAGGTGGTCATCGTCGCGGAGGATGACCTTCCCGGCCTCCTGTTGAACGACCTCGTCCGGAAGTTCCGGGAGTGGCTCCTCCGCGGATTTCCAGAACGGATGGTCAGACTCGAGAGCGAGCGGGAAGAAGGCTTTCATCGCCCAATACGGGGAGTTCGGGGAATTATACGTCTCCGACACCTTCAGTGTCGGGTATCGATATCCGACGGACAGGAGTCCACCGTCCGTGAAGATCGGTTGTTCGAGCCACCATCTGATGTTACGTGCCCAGATCCCCCGGATGACACCCCAAGGAAGTGGATTTACCCCGGCGAAGGCGAGTCCACCCCAAAACGAGGCTTGTGCGAATCGGTACGTCAGACTTCGACCGAAGGGAATCGCACGACCGCTCTCATCGAACCAGTGAATATGGTGAGTAGCGAACTTCCCGGCCCGGGTTCGATATGTTTCGGCTCTCTCCGGGTCTTCGTCACCCATCAACTCGGCGTAGACCAATCCGTAGAAGTGCATCGCCCATGGGAGGTAGTAGTCGATTGGACTCTGGTCGTCTTTCAGCCCATCAGTGTACCACCCATCAGCGAGGTAAAACGAATCGAGACGATCGAGTGATCGCTGAGTGAACTCCCAATCGTGTCGTGCATCAACCGAACGAAGTCCCAGATTCACCATCACTCGGAAGAAGAGCCAGTTGCAGTCGTAGAGTTCAGCTTCATTTATCTGGTTCAACCAGGTGACTAACCGTTCTCGCTCGATCCGAGACAAAGGCTCCCAGATGTTCTCCGGCGCGAGTGCAAGGCCAACTCCGATCGCAGCCATCTCGACGTGCTTCTGTGAGTAGTCATCTGCTTCCCCCCAGTACTCCTCGTGGGTTGGATCCGTTCCATGGACCAATCCAGTCCGGAGAGTGGACCAGTGATCGAAATCCCCGTGGACACTCAGCGGAACGATTCCCCACAGCGGTCTGGCGAACCCCTCTAACTCGGCCGATACGGGGGGAAAGCGAGCGCCGGTAGCCGTCGGTCTGACTCTCGCTTTTCCTTCGCTGAAATGAGGGACGAGAGGTTCGTACAGTTGTTCTACTGCCCGTTCGAAGTCGCTTCGGGTTCGAAGTGGGTTCTCTTTCAGCGGATTCACGTTTCACCTTTATCGATCGGTCGTATAAACGTACCGCCCCGCGTCTTTTCCGCTGCGTCTAAAACGTCGGATTCCATTTCGTTGGGCGCTCTCGTCACCCTATGATGACGATAATATCGGCGTTATTACCAGTAGCGAGTCCAATGTTGGGTTGCCCGAACCAGCCCTTCTACGTAGAAGTAGTCGCCCCAGATGCAACACTCGTCATAATCGCCGTCGGAAGGGTCGTACGCGCCATCCGTGAGTAATCCATTCGATTCGGTGTCTTCGGTCGAATAGTCCGTTGCGAGGCTCCCGAGAGTGCTCAAGGCCGCATTCCGGTAGAAACGAGTCCGATCGTCAGCAAATGGGAGTTGGCAAGTGAGTTCATGAAGGCCACAGACGGCGATCGCAGCAGCCGAGCTGTCGCGAATGTCTTGGTCAGGAGGTGCATCGAAATCCCAGCGCGGAACGTGGTCGTCTTCCAGCTTTGAGAGATAATAATTCGCCAGTTTGGCAGCGATCTCGACGTATTCGCCCTCTCCAGTGTAATCACCCGCGAGAGCGTACCCGTAGATTGCCCATGTCTGTCCCCGTGACCAGCAGGAACTCGCGTTATATCCCTGTGCTGTTTCCCCACCGACGGGCTTTCCGGTATCGACATCACATTTGAACGTGTGGAATGTGGATCCGTCCTGACGGATAATGTGCTGTCCGTTCGTCCTCGCGTGCGTTTCCGCTATCGAGGCGTACGTCGGGTCTCCGGTCGTTTCACTCGCCCAGAACAAGAGAGGAAGGTTCATCATCGAATCGACGATCATCCGACCCCTTTCCCAGGAATCTTCGGATGCTTCGTGGTCGCCCCAAGCCTGGATGAGACCAGGTGCTTCCCAGAAACGATCGACCAAGTAGTCCGCCGCGGTTACGGCGGCAGACTGATATCGATCATTTCCCGTGAGGCGGTGGCCGGCTATCGCGGACAATGTGTAGAGGAATCCAAGATCGTGCGTTTTGACTTCCCCCGATTTCAGTCGCCGCTCGAACGTCTCGAACTGCGCTTCGGCGGCTTTCCGGTACCGGGAGTCACCCGTTACTTCGTAGGCGAGCCAGCACAGGCCGGTCCAAAACGATGTTGTCCACCCATCGGTGTTACCCGTCGGTGAATAGGTGAGGTTATCGCTGGACGGTTCGGGGAAGCGGTCGTAATAGTCGTCGAGATTGCGATCGATCTGATCGATCGCAACCGACAGTGCGCGCGCGAGTTCCGCACGCTCGATGTCCGGAGACTGTGTGTATTCGTCGGGTAGTCCGTGGTCCGAAATGCTCGCCCGTAGCGCGGCTGGTCTTCGTGGCATCTACAGTCCGTTCCTATGCGAGTCTAATAAGCTTATCGCGAAATCCAATCGCACTATCGACCGGTATCCGTCTCGGGGACGGGCTATTTCGGCGTGCGATTGGACGCCATTGTAGATGAATACGAGTTTCGTCAGTGGAACCACCACAGTAATACTGAATCTATGGCCAGTTTTGCCACACATACATTTATGTGTGACGAACGATAGTCACTAATGATGGTAGACACGCAGTCATCGAATCGGGTGAAAACAGCACAGACGACCTTCCAGATTCTGGACGCGCTGAAATCCGAGAACGAAGCCACAGTGACCGAACTGACCAAACAGTTCGATCTCTCCAAGAGCAGCCTTCATAACTATCTCAGCACTCTGGAACACGAAGGGTATGTAGTAAAAGAGGGAAACACATATCGAATCGGGCTCAAAATGCTTGATCTCGGGGGACACGCTCAGCACAGGCAGCGCCTCTATGCGATTGCAAAAGATGAAATCACTAGTTTAGCCGAGGAGACAGGCGAACTAGCAAATCTCCTCGTCGAAGAAAACGGAAGAGGGTACTACTTACACCGGGCCCACGGAGATGACGCGGTCAAAACGGACTCGTATATCGGTCAAGAAGTGTACCTTCACAATACCGGACTCGGGAACGCTATACTCGCACATCTCCCTCGAGATCACGTAAACGCGATTCTGGATCAGCACGGTATGCCAGCCGCGACCGAGAACACGATAACAAACCGTGAAGAGCTGTTCGAAGAGTTGAATCGTGTACGCCAAAACGGGTATGCTCTGGACGATGAGGCCCGCGTGAAGGGGCTTCGTTGCGTAGCAGTCCCGATAATCAATAATAACGATGAAGTCGAAGGTGCAATCAGCGTCTCCGGACCAACTAGCCGATTCCAGACGAAACAATTTCGGGAGGAGTTACCAGCCAAGCTCCAGAATGTAGCGAACATCATCGAACTCAATATCACCTACACGTGACATCGCCCACATCGGATTTGTTCTGTATTTACATTCTCTAGTCCGATTTCGTTACCGGTCTATCCAGTGATTCAGAACACCATTTAGTTATTCTGTGGCTGGTTTACATACTGCATAGATATCTATTATTAATAGAAGTTTCGTAGAAATGCCGAAATATATTTAGCAATAGTAAGAATGTGTTTAGAATAGCTGGGAGAATTTCCGGCGACAATAATTACAACGATCGAAAACTGATTACCCATATTCCATCAGATATGCCGCCATTTCTCCAAAAGAAGTTTGGATTACCCAGATAAGTTGGAGTGTGGGAAGAGATTGTAGATAACCAGGATAGTTAGAAGGAAACTCCCCAAAATGGCAAATAAATCAGATATATCGCCCGTACCGTTACACTTTTAGTCCTGTAATGATTCCGGTGGCCTGGGAAGGTCGATCCCGTATGGAGGGATGTCAAATACTATGAATTCGATGAGGTAGTTTCGAGTGCACCCAGTACAATACCTCAGATGATGATGATGATGATGATGATGATGATGATGATGTGCCTCCTCCCGATATGGATTAACCACCGATAACAATACCGACATCAATCAGATCACTCAACGGGAGTTATTTGATATCTATCATAGAAAGAAAGACGAAGTGAGTAGCATAATATCGATAATAGTATCGTGATCCATACGAAAAAATGGGTAGTACGGTGCGGAAATCCTCTCCTCAAGCCTCCGAGTGGGGATTGAAGAGGGGCGTTAAATCACTATATAAAGTCAAAGATACAGAAACTGTTTCCCGAGTACCGATGGTAGCCGCGTTACATCCGGGCATTCTACAAAGTTATTAAATTACAATCTGAACATATCTAATTACTGTATTGTATTCGCTCAGATATCTGTCTGTTTATCAAATACAACAGATATTTTATATTAGAGGGATATCGTCCCAGGAAGCGGGAAAATAGGACGTTTACACCGTCCTACACCGCCATGGAGTTCGACCTCGAAGATGTCCCTAGGATATCGAAACCTCGACTTTGAGATGCTGCTCTCCGCCTGTTCGGGCCATCGTCACCGAATGCGACGTTCGGAATTATGATAAAACGGGACACGTGTCTGTAGTAATAATACTATGATATTTTTTACGTGGATGTATGTTCAATTCAGCCATTATTATTCTATATCTATAACAAACAATATGGGTATGAATCGCGACCTACAGTATAGTTGTCAGTATGGATGTGCCACTGATTCTCATGATGTCTCTACGATGCAATCATTACATCCCTTTTCCTGTAATGACTGCATGAATGATGATAATCGGCCATATTCATCATATTCAAACATCCACTTTCCGCTGGCCCGATGTCGAGAGGGTGGACGTCACATCAGCAGACAGAGTTACGGTGGGCCTCTCCGACGCCATCGATATCGAGGAGAACCCCGCTCTCTATTTTCGGGACGAACTCATCGGACGGGCCGTTTTCGAGGGTGAAACCAGCGGATTTGACCGCGACTCATCGCGGTTCGCCGATGATGACGACGTATCGCTTGTCGTTCAGATCGAGTTCCTCGACGACCGCGATATCGAACCCCGCATCGGAGACGCGTTCACACCAGTACTCCGTGGGGTTCGACGACTCCACGTGCGTGATCGGGAGCTCGAGTACACCCAATCGTCCGTCCGGTCGACACACACGGTGTGCCTCGGAGAGCGTTCGGTTCGCGGCGGTAGCCGAAAGGTCGTGGAGCATTCGGCACGCGGTCACGACGTCCATCGAGTCGTCAGAGACGGGGAGCCGTGTGCCATCGCCGCGAACGACCGATGCGTCGAGACCGGCGTTACGCGCGTTGCGGCGGGCGAGTCCCGGTGCGTTGCCGAGAATGATTCGATCGTCGAAGGGATCCAGTCCGACCGTCGTGCAGGTCGGCGGAACGGCGGGAGCGATCCCGACGAGAGAGCGACCCGTCCCGCAGCCGATGTCCAGAATTCGGTCACGCTTCGAGAACGTGAGTTCGTCGGTGAGCGCTTCGTACTTCTCGACCTCCATCCGCCACGGAGGGGGCGACCCGAGCGAAGCGAGATAACACACGATATCAATCGAAGAAGACAGAGCGGTCAAGGCCGCACAGGATACCGTTGTACGCGAGACGGACAACGGATATCGGGTACTGGGATTCCCGGACAAATCGGTCACCCACCAACACGACACCGACCTCGAACTCGAATACGAGAAAAAAGTCGGAGCGGGGTCGAGCATGGGGGGCACCCCTCGTCGTTCCGGGCGACCCACCGGTGATGTATCAGTCGAGCCGATCGCCCATTTCGGAGTCGTTCCTGATGTAGAGGCGAATTTTTACGTTCCAGGATTGCTTACCGTGCACAATGGAAAACGGAACGCCTTCGGTGTTCGCCGACGGGGGACGAATGCGATCGTTCGTAAGAGACGAGACGCGACCGGGGGATCGACGGTGATCGACGTCACCGACCTCACGGTTAGATACGACGACGTCACGGCCCTCGAAGGAAACGACCTTTCGATCGAACCGGGCGAGTTCGTTACGCTTATCGGGCCGTCCGGGTGCGGAAAAACGACGCTCCTCCGAACGATCGGTGGCCTCGTCGAACCGACGAACGGACGGGTCAGTATCGACGGTGAACCACCTGCCGTCGCACAGCACGACGGTAACGTCGGATTCGTCTTCCAGCAGCATACCCTTCTCCCGTGGAAGACGGCGTTGGAGAACGTCACGTTTCTCCGGCGAATGGCCGGGAAACCGTCGAAACCGGACGACGCCCGTGACCTCCTCGAATCGTTCGGCCTCGACGGGTTCGTCGACGCTCACCCGACGGAACTCTCGGGTGGGATGAAACAGCGCGTCGCCATCGCGCGGGCGCTCCACCTCGACGCCGACGTGCTCCTGATGGACGAACCGTTCGGCGAACTCGACGAAATAACGCGCGAGGAGATGGGAATCGAGGTTCGGAGCGTCTGGCAGCGCGAGCGAAAGACCGTCCTGTTCGTCACCCATAGCGTTAGCGAGGCGGTGTTCCTCGCCGACCGCTGTCTCCTGATGAGTCCCCATCCTGGACACATTAGTGCCCAGTTTACCATCGACCTCCCGCGTCCGCGTGATGCATCTATTTACGAGTCCGACCGTTTCCAGTCATACGTCGCAACGCTCAGGAAGACGCTTCACGATCACCTATGAGAAGGATACGAAGTCATCCACGGGACGTGTTCCTCCCGGTCGGTGCGCTCGTGGGTATCATCCTCACGTGGTGGGGAATCGTCGTTATCGGGGGGATTCCTCCCTACCTGTTGCCGTCACCGGTCGCCGTTTTCGAACGTCTGCTGAACAGTCCCGACCTGTACCTCCGTAACGCCCGAATCACGTTCGACACAGTCGCCGTGGGAGGAACGATCGGAATCGTCCTCGGGGGCGGGTTGGGGGCTCTCATCGCGACCGTTCCGTGGTTTCGCCGGACGATATATCCGTATCTCGTGGCCGCGCGCGTCGTGCCGAAGATAGCCGTCGCACCGGTGTTGCTGATTTACATCGGAACGGGCTTCTCGACGGCGGTCGTCTTCGTCGCCTTCGCGTCATCTTCATCGGCGGAATCGGCTCCCGGGCCGACTTTCGGCAGATCGAAATCACTATTCATCGGTGCTCCCATACCGTTCAGCGGTTGATTTCCTCATCGGTATCTAATTGTCGTGATTCATGATTGTAATAGTTCCGTCAATAATGTGGGTATTTCGCCGTTGGCAACTCCGGTCGTAGCCACGAGTATTGACACGACCCGTACACGTTATCGTGCAGTAGATGGGTTTTCACTGCAGATTTCCACCGCTTGGTTTATTTATCTCTCAGTTGGGAACATTCGTGCATTATTTCTATGAGGATCTACCGACAACTCAGAACAGAATTATCGGAATAACTCTGCTGAGCGATTCCTGAGTTCTCTGTACCGCCGCAAGGGAACAAACGGATTTCTTTCGAAGGATTGCGACAGAGCCGTTGGAGACGAAAGCAGTGCTCGAAGAACATGGATGGCGGATTGTGCATGGCATCGTCGATAGCGCGGGTGACGCCGATTACTAATTCGATCTGAAGGATGTGCACAAGCGTATCTGCCGTTCGTTCATGCCGCGAAGAGCTAGATGGGGAAAAGGAATCACGCTGTGCTTGTATCATTTGTCTCCGTCAACGGATCAACACGAAACACATAGTCCGCATAGACGCCATCCAGATTCGCGGGGCTTTCTTCAGCGGTATGCCGTTGACAGAGACGGGCCGCCGACTCAACGGCCCCGTGGCCCGTTTCTTCTTGGTAGCGTTCAAGAACGACGAATTTCGCTGGCTCGTCGCACCCACGACGGTGACACGTCGGAGGTGACTCCGAATGTTCTTCTCCCTCGTATCGGGGTTCATCCGTTTCGTTCCGGTCGTCACGTGGTTCAGTTTCGTCCATACGTTCACGCGCTTGTTTGACTTCCCACGCTCGCTGGCGGTTCTCTTCGTCACGGGCTTGCTTGTTTCGGCTCTTTTTGTTGTCGGCCATATCAGATATAGGTGCACGAAAGGGATAACGCTGTGGCCGGCATGCGGAATATTTTTCACTAGTGACTATCGTGGTCACATATGGGGATCGCGGGAGCTAATTCGCCTAGCGAGCGTAGGCTACTTCGCCCCTTGGGATTCTCAAATCGTCGTAGATCATCCGAGCTGAATCTAGAGCAAGAGCCACCGGCACGTTGCAGGTGGCTGATTGCCGGGAGTCCACATCAAAGCCTCCTTCAGGGCGAGCGGGGTACCCCGCGAGCGAGTAGGGTGAGGTAGTTTACTTCCCCGTGATACTGCTCGATTTGTTCGAGCTTTTTCGAGACGGCGGAGAGCCACAGTTGAGGTACAGTCCATCGAAGTTTCCGTTCGTAATGGTGGGAGATTCCATCTCACCTGGACGGCGTGCGGGTGACGGGAGTAACGTTCGCGCATCGTTTTGAGTAACGGTCCCGGGGTAGTTGTACTTCCGATTACCGTCTAAGCGAAAGTGGATACTCCCCGATACCCCTAATGAAATCTATGGAGGTGTGATGGCTCAGACAGTCGAAGACGACTGGCGGATAATTGAAATCCGGCACAACAGTCTTCCTGGGTGTGTGAGACGTCCTTTTAGCCAAATAGGAACTTCGGCGATGTCGAGCGTACGAGGGCCACAGAGCATGAGCACCGCGAAGTTGCATTGGAACGTATCGTTCACGATATCAAATGTTCTATGGTTCAGTGAAATCGATCGACTATCCGTGATGCTCCTCAGCCAATCGTTTAGTTAACTTGCGTTCGACTCTGTTCCCGCATGAACTGCTGGAGATACCAATAACCGCCAGCAAATTTACCTGTCGTCCCTGAGTACTTCCATCCACCGAACGGCTGTGCTTGAACCAGTGCACCAGTTGTCGCGCTCTGAGAGCGGTTCACATAACACATTCCAGACTCGATTTCATCAAACCAGCGGTCGATCTCATCGTCGTCTTGCGAGAAGAGTCCAGCACAGAGCCCGTACTCGGAGTCATTCGACTTCTCAATTCCTTCGTCGAGATCAGATATCGGGTGAATCGTGACGAACGGAAGGAAGTGCTCTTCACGCGCAAGTTCGTGACCGTGAGGGATATCAGTGACTACCGTCGGTTCGACAAACCGACCGTCTGCGAGGTTACCGACTGTAACGACATTTCCACCGGTTCGAACTGTCCCCTCCTCTTCAGCGCGTTCGCAGATGTCCGTGTACGATTCGAGCGCACTATCATTAATGATCGGTGATATGAAGGTGTTTCGTTCAGTCCCCCGACCTATCTTCAAATTTTTCGTTTCGGCGACCAGTCGATCCGTGAATTCATCGATTCTGTCCTCTTGAACGTACACACGTGAAGTCGCGGAACATTTCTGTCCGCTGAAAGAGAACGCTCCTTTCATCACGCCCTCTACCGCGTCGTCAAGTTCTGCAGTATCACTGACAATCACTGGGTTCTTTCCACCGAGTTCAGCGATGACAGGCCCATGTTTTCCTTGCTCGGAGAATGTCTCTTGAATAGACAGTCCGACTCTTCGCGATCCGGTGAAAACTACACCCGAAACGTCTTCGTGTTCGATCAGAGGCTGGCCGACATCGCGTCCACCGCCCATAACGAGGTTTAGAACACCCTCAGGAATTCCTGCCTCGATGAAGATTTCGACACACTTGTGTGCAATCAGTGATGTCGTTTTCGCGGGTTTTGCGACGACCGTATTACCGGTGATCAACGCACCGCCGGTCATACCGACGAATATAGCCATTGGGAAGTTGAACGGTGCGACAACTGCAAACACACCGTACGGTCGCAGCAGATTCTTGGTATGCTGGCCAGGAGTCGGCTCTCCAGTGTCGAAATCATATCCATTAGACCGCTCTAATTCACGGCTGTAGAATTCGAGGAAGTCGATAGATTCGTCAACGTCAGCCATCGCTTCCTTCCGGTTCTTCCCGTTCTCTAGGGAAATTGTCGCCGCGAGTTCGAATTTCCGGTCTCGCATGATATCCACAGCGGTACGGAAGATATCTACACGGGTATCGACATCGGAAGCCTCCCATTCGGAGGTGACGGTATTAGCTGCGCTGACGGCAGCGTCCACGTCTTCCGAACTTCCGGCGGTGAACTCACCAATTGTCACGTTCAGATTCCCGGGAGATACGACGTCGAAATGGTCATCCGTATCGACCCGCTCACCGTCGATCCAAAGGTGGTGATTCCCTCCGAGTTCCGCTTTGACGGTCTCGACGGCTTCCTCGTACGCTTCGTGAAACTCCTCGACGTTATCGTTTTGGTTGTACCCGTGGAACGTCAATTCGTTATCAAAGTCTCTTGCTTGCACAACCGTAGCAGGTAGTTGATTGGTATTATAGCTTGTGATTTACTACCATAGTCTATTCGGAAAAGTCATCGATGCCACACGATTGTAGGGCCGCTCTTCCGACTGAAAAGACGCCAGTGAACGGACAGAGCACGACAATGAAAACGACGTTCCACAGACGGTCGTACTCTCCGCATGACGTCGTGGTGCGTGCTGACGTTCAGAGGGGTGTTCCCTGTCGACCCCCGTCGTTCGTGCCGTCAATCCTGATTCGCAGCGCTCGTGGACGGGGAAGGGCTAGTCAGCTCCTCGCTCGGCCACAGCAACGAGGCACCGATTGCGGCGGCGAACCCAATTGGCGGCGCGATAAGACGAACCGTGATGACCGAGTTCATTCCGAAAGCGATCCAGAGAATGGTCGTGCCAGGACCGGCGACGAATGCCGCCACGAGGCCTGCCACGGAGAGGTTCCGTCGCCAGAAGAAGAGAAGAGTGAATGCCGGCCCGAAGGCGGAGAAGAGCCCGGTGCCGGAGTAACTCACGAGGGTGTACACGAGGTTCGACGTCAGGAGTGCGATCACGAGGCCGATCACGCCGACCGCAAGCGTGGCGACCCGGGAAACGCGTAGTTGGGCTTTCTCGCTGAAGTCCTGTCCTTTCTTCAGAATATCTGTGTAGACGTCCTGTGCGACCGCGGAACTAGCGACGACAATTTGCGAGGAGGCCGTCGACATCATCGCCGCCAACGCGCCCGCGAGGAGGATACCCCCGAGCAGTCCGGGGAGATGTTTCAGGACCATGAATGGGAGGACCATCTCGCGATCTGCCTGCAGTGCCTGCGGAGCACCGTCAATGACGCGCGCAAGGAGGCCGAGAAGCACTGCGCCCGACGAGGTCAGGATGCCCCAAATGGTCGCTACGATGATGGCCGAGCGGCGGTCGTCGCTGTTACGAACCGCCATGAACCGAGCGTCAAGGTGCGGGTAGCCGCCGAGATACAGGAAGAACCAACTCAGGTTGGCGCCGAGGAAAACAAGCGCGGCGGCACCGGTCCGTCCCCCGAACAACGCCGCCCGGTTTCCCCCGGAAGCCGCGAGTCCGCCCAATAGAGAGGTGGAAGGATCGAGGAATACGCCCACGAGAAGATACCCTGGAAGCACGACAAGCGTGAACACCATCAACAATGCTTGCATCACATCGGTCCAGACGACGGACGGAAATCCGCCAGCGAGCGAGTACGCCGTAACGACGCCACCGATGAGGAGGACCCCGATGACTGGATCGATTCCGAAGGCCTTCTTGAAGATGTTACCGCCAGCGAGGAACTGTGACCCCACATAGCCCATGTAGAACACGAAGGTGATGAGCGCCGGGAGCGCACGAGTAACTGGCGAATTACCGGGGAGTTTCTCGGCGAGGAGTCCGATTGGCGTAACTGCACCCGTCTCCTTGCGACCCTCCATAAACGGCCGCGCGTAGACGACCCACTGGAAAATGGCCCCACCGGTCGTGCCAACGAGCACCCAGATAGCGGAGAGGCCAACCGACCACGCTAATCCTGGCACGCCCAGGAGAAGCCATCCAGACATTCCGGAACTTCGTTCGGAGAGTGCGAGTGCCCAGCCAGGAATCTGTTCGCCCCCGAGAAAGAAGTCCTCCTCGGAGGAGACCAACTTCGACCCCCAGTGACCGATCGCTACCACTACGATCAGATAGCCAACTAGCCCGATAATGGTTTCCACGCCCGCTTGTACCATAGTCATATGAGAGTTTTTGGCATAATACATGAATGTATTGGTTTGGACTCATCTCCTGCGAGTTACGACCCTACTCAGTCGAGTTCGGCCTCGATCTCGGCGATCGTGTCGAACAGTTGCTCCACCGTTTGTTCCTCGATCTGCTCGTCGGTCATTCGGTAGGTCGCACCGTCTACGGCGAGGCCGCCGAGGACGTACCCGTTGGGCTTCGTTATCTTTGCACCAACGCTTCGGAGCCCCTCACGCTGTTCCTCGTCGTTGATCGCATACCCTCGTTCACGGACTAACTCTAGTTCCGCCTTCAGTGCATCCCGATCCGTGATCGTGTTCTCCGTGAATTTTGGGAGCCCCCAGCGGTCGATGATTTCGTCGACACGTTCTTCGGGCTTCTCCGCGAGCAACATCTTTCCGCTTGCAGTCACGTGCATGTGAAGGTACTGACCGATCTTGAAGTCGGTCATCGCGGAGCCACCGATGTTGTGGTAGACCACGACGAGACGACCGTTCTCCTCGGTGGCGAAGGAGATTTCTTCCGGTATCCGGTCGGCGAGATCTCGCGCTTTCGAACGTACGACGTCAAACGCGGGTTCCTTGTTCTTAGCATGCTGGGCGTGCGAGAGGAACCGCAGACCCAACTGGTACACCCCGCGTTCTTTCACCACGTACCCGAGCTTCTCGAGAGTGGTCAGATGATAGTACAGCGTACTCTTGGAGAGCTGAAGCTGCGACTTGAGCTCCGAAAACGTCGCTCCATCCGCGTTCTCGATGGCGTGAACTACTGCGAACGACGTTTCCGTCGTAGTGAACGTCCGGCTTCCGTCTGTCATAGTATCACATCACACAACCACGACGCAAAAGGGTTCTCATTATGGGAACCGCGTGCTGGTGGCCACTCTCGCCCGGGAAACCGCAATCACATCGGTAAATTGCGCGTAGTTCACACTATTCGAACCGATCGCCAACCTCCGAGATTACACCGCCATGGCCGAAGGCCAGCGGTGACACCCGCCCACCCCCGTTACAGAACTACTTCTGTAATACTCGTCCCGCTGTCTTCCTGGGGTGCGCTGTGAGAGGAGACAAGAACTGGTCGGTCCCGATCATCCGCTATGCTACTTCACACTATTCGAAAGGGTTTGCACATTGATTGACCCGCCACCCTCGCTACCGTCGGAACGTACCCTGTCATGGTGAGCGGTACCACCTTCCATGTGTACAACCACCTATTGGTTCTACTATTGTGAATAATACCCGCATGCGGGTTTCGTAGCAGTTGTCCACCGTTATTCGGGAAAATAGAATCATTTTTGCCATCCGAACGTCGAGTGATATTCGTGATTCCACCGATCGCAAACAACTTCGTCGCCGACGAGTCGACCGAAGGAGCATTGGAGTACGCCGCCGAGCTCAACGACCGAGGTATCGGCGCCATTCTCAACCTCCTTGGCGAACACTATCACGAGCGCTCCCCCGCGTTCGAGGATGCAGCAGAGTATCGCCATCTGACCGCGGAGATCGATGACCGCAACCTCGATGCGTCCATCAGCGTCAAGCCCAGTCAAGTCGGTCTCAACGTCAGCACAGACGCCTTTGTCGAAAACCTCGAAAACATCGTCGACCGCGCCATTGACCACGATGTTTTTGTTTGGGTCGACATGGAGGACCACACGACGACCGATGCGACACTCGACGCCGTCGTCGAGAACGCCGAACGTGACGGGGCTGATATGGGGGTCGCTATCCAGGCGAACCTCAAGCGGACCGACGAGGACCTCGAGCGACTCGCCGAGAGCGATGCGACAGTTCGCCTCGTCAAGGGAGCGTACGATGAACCTGCCTCGATTGCACATGTGGACAAATCACGGGTGAACGAAGCCTATGAGAAGCACCTCGACTTCCTCTTCCGCGAATCCGAGCGCGTTTCTGTCGGCAGCCACGACCCACGGATGATCTCGCTTGCCCGAAACCTTCACGACGAGTATGGTACTCCCTTTGAAGTCCAAATGCTCATGGGTGTCCGCGACGATGCGCAGGTCGACCTCGCGGATGACGGGGTGCGCGTGGTTCAATACGTCCCCTACGGGGGAAAGTGGGCTCAGTACTTCTATCGCCGAGTCATGGAGCGCAAGGAGAACCTACTGTTCGCGGCCCGCGCGATTCTCTCGTGACGATGCGACGCATTTCGACATCAACCGAGACATCGATCAGCAGTCCCACGGCAGCGTGTGAGACGTAGAACTCAGGAAGAACGAGAAAGACGATCGAATGTCATCGTCTACTGTGAGCTGAAAAAAATGTGAAAGGGCCGCGATGACAGTCGAGCGGGGGGCAATTAGCGGCAATTGGGGACAGACACCGAGCTACGAGTCGCATCTGTTTCCTGCCAGACTGTTCATTGTGTCCCTGTCATCCAAGGACATTCACTACCTTTCCAAGACCGTATTTATATCTATCCTTTTTACCGTCCATTTTTCTATCCGTATTGTTCAACGAGCACGGTCGTTCCATAACTGAATCGCCGGGTGGCTGTATCGATAGCCATCCGTTTCGGTCATATTGAGCGCTCAATCGACCGTGTTTCGACAATTGTCGATGGATAATTTTATGATTGACGATACTATAGTACGAATCGATGCGTTACAAATGTAATCGTTGTGGTTCAAACAGCATCGTTCGGGACTACGGAACCTGGTCGTGCGAAAGTTGTGGTTACGTGCCACCACATGGAGCAGATTAGCTCGAAGTAGGAACGGAGACTCGTGGATTCTCGGATTCGAGTCAGATCCATACGCGAATCGGACGTTCACGCTATGCATTCGTCGAAGACCCAGACGAACAGGAACCCAACTCATCGAACGAGACGGGATCGATGGAGATTTCCCTCCATTCTAATCACCATACATAACAAACCGTTGGAGATATGGGGGTGGCACAGGCTAGATTCTCTCCTCTTCGGTAGGAATTCAATTGTCGAACGGTCGGGACGTCTCTAGTGGCCATGGTAATGTGAAAAACATTCAAGACACCAATCACCGCAAGGACGACTTTCTACTCACGACTTCTGGAAGCAATCGAAACGTAGTCCGTGTGTATCAAACCATTTTGATCAAGTTCCGCTCGGTAGAGTCGAACCGAACTCTCGACCCAATCAGAAAGAAAATGATCCGAAATCTGTATTCTTCGCTGTAACAAACCTCATTCTTATAATTGTAGACCGCTCACATCTAGCGGCTCTTCAATGGCTACATAGGCTCGCTGGCAGCGTATCCGAGTCACCGTCGGCGACGATAATGCGAGTCAATATCGACAGGATCGCTGTCAAAGTAAGAAAATTGGTTGTGGGTATATACCGCAATATAACTTGGCACGAAGTTGTCAGTCAATGCAATTTTTAGTCAACATGGCATTGATTCGGTGGCTGTGTTTCTGTCCGGATTGACTGAGAAATGCAATCTCTCGAAATCCGTGCTTCTCGTCGATGGATACGAATATCGGACTGCCCTCTTTCGAATTGAATCGTGCGGACGACTCGGTTACACAACCGAACTCTGATTATTGTACAATATTGTGATCTACAGTCAGTACTCGTTGTTCAACGCTGGCATCTGTCGAAAAGAACTAAATTGAACGATGATTTTGGTTATTGACTATATTGGTAATTTATTGAGATCGAACTTGATGCTTCACGAATTCTTTGTTGCAGTTGACTCTGATACGATTCATCTCGCACCCGATCACTCGGCGCAATTATGCCCACAGCACCTAAAATATCATCATTGACAAGAATTGGAGCAGCAACAATACCCATGCCGCTGACCTGCTCATCCCAGTCGACTGCATATCCTTCTTCGCGAATTTCTTCTAGCTCATCCTTTAGGGAGTTGATATTAGTAATTGTCTGGTCAGTCATTGACACCAATCCATGCCTGTCAATAATTTCGTCAACACGATTTTCGGAAAGATGGGCCAAGATAGCTTTTCCAGAAGCATGCGTATGAAGCGGTGTCCGCATGCCGGGATACATCCCAAGATCCAACGCCTGGTCTCCGCGTTCATAGTGGAGAATAACTGCCTGTCCATGATCTTCGACGTTGATATCTGCCACTTCTCCGGTCTCTGCAACCACCTGCTGGAGTTCGCTTTGTGCAACTCTAAACAAGCGACTCCGATACTTGACCCGCCCTCCAATAGTAAGTGGCTTGTAACTAAGGTGATGTTCTCCTCGTGTCCGTGTAATGTATCCTATTGACTGTAGAGTTTGAAGATAATCATAGATCGTGCTTTCCGGGACGTCCAACTGTTCCGCAAGATCGGATGTAGTAGCACTGGTTTGCTCCCAGAGTATCTCGATAATCTCGAACGCCCTATGAACTGTTTTGAGCGGTATGGGGTCACCAGACATATACAGCAATAATCGGGAAGTCTATTTGTAATTTGCGATTATTTCGCAATCACTTCTCACATCTTCTTACGTTCAATAACTGCAGTCGTCTGCATTGCTAGATCGTGGAGAAGTAGAATTGACGATCCAATCACCATATAAATGGAATTTCAGCATAAATTCTATAAATATCTCATGATTAATGGTGGTCGCTGTGGGATTAATTTCGATTATCTCGCAAAAAGAGCCAGCCATTTGCCGAATGTTACTTATACACGAGAGGATATGGCACCGCTTATACTGTCATCGCCGGTTCTTGCTGACTCCACTGGTTCTCGGTTCCACCCGGCAATCTGTTACACCACTAATTTTGTAAAGTCATAGTTTAGACGCGAATGACATGGTAGAACAGCCAGTCAGTAGAAGACTTACACCTGTACTCATATCCAATCCTTATTACGAGTATCTCGCAATGCCAGCATAACGGAGGATTGTCGGGAATCACATAGATAAATGATCTACCGATACTTTGCTGAACAAATATCCGATACTAATCGGGAATGATATAAAATTACTCTTAGCAATCTGGGCGTCATTCTGATCATATTGACACATTCCATTTCTGTTCCACGACCTGCTAACGTTGCGGTTGCACTAATCAAACGGTCCGGGGACACAACAGAAGGCCAAGTCCGCGTCTGTTTCTTGGACCGAGTCGACGAATTCGTATCCGAAGACAGCCTCCGAACTCGACGGATTTATCGGGTAAACCTCGGTGTCGTACGCTTCAATGTTTGGCATCGCGTCGTTCCCTAGCGTTCCAGTGTTTTCGATGCTCCGATGACGGTAATCCCTCTGGGTCGAAGAGAGTCGACACGCCCAGACTGGGTAAACCGAACGTTGTATCTTGAGTTTCCGGGTTTTACCGTTCTGCTCTCCACGCCACCGTATTCACCAAGCAGTGATCTCCTGAGACTTGTTACGTTGAATGATAGTGGACTATCCGCTCGATACCCAGTCGACCGTTGTCGTGATGAGTCACAGAGCGATCACCGCGGAAGTGCGTACGCGAGTAGTTCTATTGGTGTTGGGGGTTCGTCTCTATCAAGCGATGTGCCAGCGAGTGAACTGTTCGACGAAACCGGTTGGATTCGACTATCGGCGAGTTGGGTTCGACACGACGTTCCCGGTGCAGTAACAACCTCAGCATCGCTTTCGTCGATCTGATCGAAGAGAATCTTGCCGATAGCTTTGCTCAGGGAGTAATGTTCAGCCTCGTATCCGAACGTACCGGCCATACCACAGCATCCCGAGTCGAGAGGATCAACGGTGTACCCGGCTCGTCGGAGGACACCAACCGCATGATGATCTTTTTTCTCGGCCTTCTGGTGGCAGTGACCATGGTATACGAGTGATTCGACGGGTGTGTTCCAGTCGACATTTTCGTCCAGCCGGAACGTGTCTAAATACTCACAAAGTCCGTAGGCGTTCGCAGCAACTGCTTCGACTTCGTCACCGGAGCATACATCAAGAGCGTCAGATTGGAACATCACCGCGTCGGACGGTTCCGCGACGACGATATCCCACCCATCGCGAACACGCGGTTCGAGTTCTTTTACATCCCTTTTCACGGTCTCTCGGGCACTATCGACGAATCCTTTCGATAACGCTGGCCGACCGCTATCGGTTTCGGTTGCTATATCGACGTGAACACCCGCAGCCTCGAGAACGCGTACTGCTGCTTTCCCGACTTCCGGATGACTATAGTTGGTGTAGGTGTCTGCAAAGAGGACGACTTTCCGTTCGGCTTCCGATTTTGGAACGAGGGGTTTGCATTCGTCGAACCAGTCTTGTAGTGTCTCTCGGTGGAACTTCGGTAGCGACCGCTCGCTCGCAATCCCGACCGTTTTTTGGGAAACCGTCCCCATTGCTGGAAGTGATTGTACAAGATTCGATACCGGTGCCAATGCACTTCCGATCATTGCGAGCGTATCGAAATTGGCGAAAATCTTGTCTCGAAGACTTGCACCGTATTTTTCGTGCCGCTCGTGCATGACTTCAGTTTTGAGTTTCGCCATGTCAACGCCACTTGGACAGTCTCGCTTGCATCCTTTACATCCGATGCAGAGATCAAGTACGTCCTCGGCGAATTCATCGTCCGTAGGATCATCGGGAAGATCACCGCTCATTGCCTGTCTAAGGAGGTTCGCCCTGCCACGGGTCGTCGTAATCTCCTCTTCAGCGGCTCTATAGGTCGGACACATCACTCCACCCGTGGTTTCCTGGGATCCGCGACACCCTCCACACCCATGACAAAGTTCGACCATTCCCTGCATCCCGTTCTTATTCTTCCAGTTCAATGATGGCTCAAATCCAGCGTCGAACTCATACCCCTCGTCGTACCGAAGGTGCTCAGTCATAGCGTGGTCGCCGCAAACATTCCCCGGATTGAGTAACCACTTCGGATCGAACGCGGATTTCAGGTCGCGAAATACCTCCCAAAGGTCGTTACCGTACAGTTTGCGATTCCACTGGGTGCGCGCGCGCCCGTCGCCGTGCTCGCCGGAAACGCTGCCGTCGAACTCGACGACCATATCGGTGACCGCGTCCGCGATGGCGACCATGTCTTCGCGATCAGCGGTAGCCTTCGTGTTGATCAGCGGGCGTACATGGAGAACACCCGGGCCGGCGTGGGCATAGAATGCCGCATCGGCATCACGATTCTTTTCGGTAAGTAGCGACTGAAACCGTTCGACGAATTCCGGGAGGTGTTCCGGCGGAACTGCACAGTCTTCGATGAAACTAATGTGCTTTTCGTCGGAGGTTCGAGAGAGCAGGATCGGGAGGCCAGCCTTTCGGAGTGTCCAAAACATCGCCCGTTCATCCGCAACATGGGCCTCCAATCCGGTGAACGCGAATGTTTCGCTGTTGATTGGCTGATCGTCGGAAGGAGGTAATTCCGTGGCAGTTTTTGGAGTCCTATCGGCGAGGAGGGCCGCGGTCTGTTCCCGGCCGTGGTCGGTATCATCGGCGTAAAATTCGACGAGGAGCCCCGCTTCTGCCTCATTCGGGACGATCGAAGCCGCTTCTTCAAACTCAGTCGTCTCTCTCGCGAGACCGAGAAGCACGTCATCGATGAGTTCGACCGCAGCAGGGTCGTGTTCAAGCACGTACTGGACATCGGTCACAGCATCGAGGACGCTATCGTAGAACAGCAATGACACTGCTTTCGTCGTTGGGACAGGCTCGAGTGACACTTCGGCTTCGGTAACGATAGCAAGGGTACCTTCGCTCCCAGCGAGCAAGCGAGCGAGATTGACCGTCCCCGTCTCAGCCTCCTTGACGAGTACGTCGAGGTTGTAGCCCGAGACGTTACGTTTCATCTCGGGAAACCGGTCCCGAATTTCATCGCCCTTTTCGTCGATAATCCTGACTATTTCCGCACACACCTGTTCAAACAGCGATCCGTCAAAATCGGCAGACAGACGGAGCTTTTCGACACTTATCTCGCCGAGTGTGACGACTGTTCCATCGGCCAAGACGACTTCACATTCCTCAACGTAAACGTCGGTCTTGCCGTAGACGAGCGAGTGTGCTCCGGTTGAGTTGTTTCCGATTGCCCCACCGATTACGCTACGGTCACCAGCGGCCGGGTCGGGCGCAAATTTCAGATCGTGCGGAGAAAGTGCCTCGTTGAGGTCACCAAGGACCGTACCCGCTTCAACCCGAGCCCGTTGCTCTTCCGGGTTGATTGCCACGATATCATCCATGTATCGGGTGAGATCGAGTACGACGGCCTCGTTGATTGCTTGCCCTGCCAAGCTCGTCCCACCACCTCGTGGTAGGAGCGGAATTCCCCTGTCAGCACAATAGGTGACGGTTGTCGCGACGTCATCGGTTGATTTCGGGAAAACGACGCCGATCGGCGTGATCTCGTATGCGCTTGCATCGGTAGCATACAGCTGTCGCGTGTAGGTATCGAACCGAACGTCACCGGCAACTCGGTCGCGGATATCCTCTACGAGCGCCGGTCGATCGATCTCATCTGGGACGAAATCAGATGGCGATTTGTGATCTGCGGTATCGTCTCCTTCCTCGAATGCTGTAGTGGAGTTCGTCGTCATCTTCGGTTCAACGCTCAAATAGTTAACACACGTTTCCCACCAATAAAACGTTCGACACACAGTTAATTATTCGAAATTATGTCACTGTATCGTTGGAAATCCGTGGTCGCAAGCGCACGTCTTCGAAATACGACTACCCACCGGAAAGGCGCTTTACGGGAGCGTTGCTCGGCAGGGTACACTTCGTTCGGAATCGTCGATATTATTCTCTTCTTCGATCGGGAACAAAATGACCGGATTTTACGAGTCGAGTAGGGTGAAAATCTCTGTTTGTTGGAGACTTTTGTCCGATCAGATGAGTCCCATGAACACTGCGGCATGGACCAACGCAGCGGTTATCGGGATGAGAAGGACAGTTCGCATCACGAACAGTACGAATAAGTCCTGGAATCGAATCGGAATATCGTCGAACATATCGACCATCATCGGCGCTGAGGCGGCAAAGAAAATCGCTTGCCCACTCACCACGATTATGACGAAAACCTTCGTAATCAGGTCACCTCCGACGGCGAACGTCGCAGCAATGAACATTTCAGCACCACCAAGAATCACCGATGTGGCGGCCATCTGTGGATCCGGGATACCGAACGCAGACAAAACCGGAACGAGCGGTGTCGACAACACCTCGAAAACCGACGTATATTCGTTGAGCGTTACAGCGGCCATCCCGATCGTGAGAACTGTCCCCAGCATCATTCCAGTCAGTTTCACCCCGTCGATGAGTCCGTTGACCGCAGAGCTCGGGATTGAGGCTCCCTCTTCAGCGGTTTTGATGGCCTCGTTGAATGCAAATCTGGAATAGTCTCCCACCGACCCGTTGAATTCTGGCTCCGGATCGGGTTCAGCAATGAATTCGTTCGGGACGGTCGAAAGCGGCGGTATTCGAACGAGAATGATTCCCGTAATAATCACACTAAGCAGGTACAAGAGAACGACGATCGGAAAGACATGCAAGATCTTGAGGACAGCAGCGATCGCTCCAATCGTTCCCAAGTTCGCCGTAGCGAAGCAGGTACAGATGACGAAGACCTCTCGTTTGTCATAGCCGCCACGGTCGAAGACGTTTCGTGTGAGGTAATAGCCGATACTGAACGAGCCAAGCCATGACGCTGCACTATCAAGCGCCGCACGACCGGGTAAATTGAACACTGGCTTCATCACCGGTTGGGAGAGCGCACCAACGAATTGCAGTCCCCCGAGTTCAGCGAGTAAGTTGACGAAAACAGCACCAATCGGAATCACGAGCGCGATCGTCAGGAGGAGACCACCCCAGACAATACCTGATGTATTCTCGCTAAGTAGCCACTCCGGTCCCTGACCGATGAAGATCGGAATCGCAAGAAAAATCCCGACGATACGGAATATCCAGAAAACATTCGACGTTTGCCAATAATCCAGCTCGAACCGATCGACTGTCCGGTCACTGATCGTCACGATTCCATGGTGGTTGGCCATCGAAATCGTCGTCAGGATTCCACCGGCGAGTATCAGACCGAGCGTTAGGAACTCCACGAAGGTCGGGAACGCTTCCTGTGTGAGACTCACAACGACGTCGAGTGGAATCGTAGTTTGACCGTTCCACTGGATCGGGAATAGAAAGAAGAACGAACCGATCCCGAACGCAAGGATGAACTTCAGCACGGGCTTTGGCCGCTTCTTTATTAACCTCACATCCCTGATCGTTTTTGTATCCAGATCGACACTATCGCCAGACACATGCTCGTCATTCTCCCACGTGGTACTACCAAACATGGTTCGACCGTATTTTCCATCGATAATAAAGATATCGGTTGTTTATGTGAATTAGCTACGTTTCGCCGCTTTGAACCAACTTTCATATATAACTTATATTTAATATAGTCTCGCTCGAACGATCCGCATCAAATTTTCCATCCGTGAGTATCCTTGTCCCGCAGTTCGACACGATACGTGACCACAACTGTTATCATGATTTACTCCAACGATACGATCATGAGCGATACTACGACAGCAGCGCCAGTGCTGATAGCTGGCGCGGGTCCAGTTGGAATGTCCACGGCATTAGCACTACACGCACGTGGTGTGGAGACGACGATATTAGAAGCAGAATCCGAAGATCGCGACCGGTCCGGGAGTCGTGCTATCTACGTCCACGGGTCGACACTCCGAACACTCGAACGAATTCATCCTGGACTCGGGACTGATCTCGTCGCCGAGGGGATCGTCTGGCCGACGAGGCGTACCCTTTTCCGTGGAAAAGAAGTGTTCAGTCGAACGTACGACTCGCCCGGTGGCTCCGGTGATATTCCCCATTTCACCAGCATCCCACAAGTCGTGACTGAAGAATACATGCATCGCGCATTAGACGAAGCCGGTATCGATATCCACTGGGACGCTGAAGTGGAGACCGTGGAAACGTCGCCCGACGGAGTCGAAATCGAAACAGCCGACGGTCGTGAGTGGAGGGGGGAATTTTTGATCGGTGCTGACGGCGGTGGGTCGACCGTCCGGAAGGAAATCGGTGCGGATTTCGACGGTGACCAGTCCGAGAACGCCTTCATCATTGCGGACGTCGCGGAAGTCGAGAATGAGCCACGCTCGCTTGAACGAGTGTTCCACTACGATGCACCAGCGGCTGACGGGCGAAACGTACTGCTCGTCCCCTTTTCTGGCGGCTGGCGGCTCGACATTCAATGTATCGAAGGCGACGACCCCGAAGAACTCTGCAGCGACGAGCGAATGCGTGAGTTCGTTCGAGATATAATGGGTGAGCGGTATGCAGACAATCTACAGTGGGTTTCGAGCTACTATTTCCTCCAAGTGATGGCGGATACGTTCGTAGACGAACATCGCCGAGTGTTACTTGCAGGAGAAGCGGCCCATCTGTTGGCACCATTCGGTGCTCGCGGGATGAACTCCGGGATTGCCGATGCGGATGAGGCGGCCTCCGCCGTTGCGGCTGCAATCAACGCCAAGACCGATGCGGTCATCCGCGATGAGGTCGAGCTGTATGCTGCTCGCCGTGAAACAGCTGCTGAATTCAACCTCGATGCGGCCGGTCAGGCACTGAAATACCTCCAAGGCGATAATCCGGCGACGGTCCTTCGGAAAGAAGCAGCTTCCGCCTTGGCAGATCACTTCGAAACCGCCGGTGAGTGGCTCGACGATGCACCGTACGGCCCCCACGGAAATCCGCCGATCGTCTCGACGGGCAATTACTGAATTACGTTCACCAGTCACCGTTCACACACAGGTAGTGGCGGCTCCCAAATCTACCGATAGACGGCAAAAACATGGGGTTTCTCAGCCCAACTGCAACGTTTTGGCGACCCAGTGATCCCGGGCAGCCATCACCAGTGATTTTTCGTCCTCGAAATCGGTCGTTTTGGCCGCGAACTCGTCCCACTCCCCGTGAGACACTCGATGAAGTTCGGCGGCGGAATCGGCGTTACTGGGGCTTGCTGCGACCAGCTCATCGAACGAGTCGAATTCGGTGTGGTTTCGGACGAACGTGGTGTCAAATAAATCGGTGATGGAAATCTCCTCATCGCGATCATACACAGTATCCACATCCGGGATATCCCCACGCTGTTCTGCGGCTGCTTCGACGTCTACCTCTTGAGCCATGGTCTCAATCGTCATCGAAACCTTGTAAATCCATATCATTCTTGACCGCTCTCAGATATACCGTTGACATGCAGATAGCAGGGGCCAACCCAACGAGGAGCGTGATCGTCTCAGGAAAGTTTATAACGGAGTATTTTCCCACTCGGATTCCGGGGGAGTTCGTCGAGAAATCGGTATTCTCGCGGTCGTTTGAAATTCGCTAGAGCATCGTTGTTGGTACACCATTCTTCAAGATCGTCCGAGGTCAGATCGTCATCAGCGACGACGTATGCCTTGACGATTTCTCCCCACTCATCGTCCGGAACCCCAACAACGGCGACATCCCGAATTTCCCGATGGGTGATGAGGATGTCTTCCACGTTCTCCGGATGAATGTTCTCGCCACCACTAATAATCATATCGTCAGCTCGACCGGTGATTACGATAGTACCTTCGTCCGTCTCATAGGCTGCATCGCCGGTGAAGAACCAACCGTCGTGAATGGCTTCCTCGGTGCGTTTCGGCTTGTTCAGGTATCCGTCGAAAGCGAGCGGCGACTCCGTATTGACGATGAGTTCCCCCTCTTCACCGTGCTCAACCTCGTCGTTGGGATCGTTATCGAGGTTGACGATCCGCGTCTCGTAGAACACGTTTGCCGGTCCCGTTATCCTCGGATCGTCGTTCTCGTCCAACCCTACGTGTGCAGTCGTCCCGAACGCTTCGGTCGTCCCGTATAGGTTCGCGATGTGATCCGGGTCGAATACATCGATGACGTTTTTGAAGAGCGCTGAGTTCATCGGTGCCCCGGAGTACCCGATCGCTCGAACGCTACTGACGTCGACGTGGTCTATCGCGTCGGTGGCGAGATACTGACTGAAGATGGTCGGTGCCTCGTGAAGGCCGGTAACCTCCCATTCAGGGATCGCTTCGACACATCGTTCCGGATCGAACTCCGGCATACAGAGATACGTTCCGGACACGCTCAGGACGTTACAGAGGATGCCGTGAAGTCCGACGGTATGATACAGTGGCATTATGCCGATCAGCGTTTCATCGAGATAATATCGCTGGCCCATAGCGTTGACCAGCGTTCGAGTGGTCGTTGCACGATGGTCCAGCGGAATTCCCTTCGGGTCGCCGGTCGTCCCGGAACTATACAGGATGACACTCAGGTCATCACTGGTCACGTTGAGATCCGGTTCATCCGCCGGTGCGTCGAGAAGCGAGTCGAATGATTCCGCTTCCGACGGTGACCCGTCACCGACGAAGAACAGGTCGCAGTCAATCGAGTCAGCCGCTCTTTGCACTGACTCCGCCGACAAGGCATCGTACACCAGCACGTCGGCGTTCGAATCGTCGACGTGGTACGCAACTCCACCGGCCGCCACTCGGAAGTTAAACGGAACCGGAACGGCTCCGATGAACTGAGTCGCGATGAACGTCATCGCATTCTCGGGTCGATTCCCCATACAGATGGACACCCTATCCCCGTGGTTGATACCGTGGTCACGCAGTCCGTTGGAAATCGAATACACCCGATTCGACAGCTCCCGGTACGTAAATTCTCGTCCGGATTCGAGGTCTACGATGGCATCTGTATCGGGTGTTCGGGCAACTGACTGCTTGAACAATTGTGGAAAGAGCATAGGCAATAATAGAGAACTTAGACTAGATAAAGCTCTGGGTCACTGACTTCCCACGGCTATAGCCGTGGAGTTTCACCTATCGATGCTGAATGACTTTTCGAAGCAGTCGGGACCGACCGATGGTCACGATTCGACCCGCTGACCGAGATTCGCGTAGTGTTCATGAGTCTGCGATATTTGCTCCGACTGGACTTCGGGAAGCGGCTTCGTCTCTGCGAGCGTCCCATAGCGTGTCCCTCGGGATGGTTTGATCCCGCAAAACGATCTTGATTCCCATTGCTGCGGTACTCGGGCACGTTGTGAACTATTTCGGTCACTTTCCTTCGAGTTACGTTGGAATCGAACCCTCTGTCGAGGCTCCTCACTTGAGAACTCTGCGAATCCCTTCTTCGATGCGAGGCGGGTTGGGGAGGTAGTAATCCTCCATCGAAAGCAGGGGGACGGGGATATCGAAGCCAGTGACGCGTTCGACGGGCGATTCGAGATAGTATAGTGCATCGTCGTTGATTCGAGCGACAAGTTCCGATCCGAGTCCCCCCGTCCGCGCCGCTTCGTGTACCACCAATACCCGGCCAGTCCGTTTCACCGATTCGATGACCGTTTCGTGGTCAAGCGGTGAGACGGTACGGAGGTCGATTATCTCAGCGTCGACGCCGTGATTCTCCACGGCCGCCATCGTCGGTTCCATCATGGCGCCCCACGACACGACAGTCAGTTCTCTTCCCTCGCGCCGGACAGCGGCCTTTCCAATCGGTTCTTCGTAGGACTCCTCCGGGAGTTCCGCGCTGAACGACCGGTAGATGTGCTTCGGTTCTAGGAAGAGCACCGGGTCGGGATCGCGGATGGCTGCGATCAGGAGTCCCTTCGCGTCGTGTGGCGTGCTCGGGACGACCACCTTTAGTCCAGGGATGTGGCCATATGCCCCCTCTAAGCTTTCTGAGTGGTGTTCCAGCGCCTTGACTCCTGCACCGTAGGGTGTCCGAATGACGAGCGGTGCGGTCCATTCGCCACGCGTTCGCCAGCGAATTCGACTCGCCTGCGTGACGAGTTGGTCGAACGCCGGGGTGAGGAACCCCGAGAACTGGATCTCGGCCACTGGTCGATAGCCGTACATTGCGAGGCCGACCGCGCCGCCGACGATAGCGATCTCCGAGAGAGGCGTGTCGGTGACTCGCTCCTTGCCGAATCGATCCTTCAGCCCGTCGGTTGCCCGGAAGACGCCGCCGCTTTCAGCGACGTCCTCGCCGAAGACAACAACCTTCTCGTTCGTTGCCATTTCGGCGTGCAGCGCGTCGTTGATCGCGCCGATGACGGTTTCTTGCACAGCTAGGTCACCCCTTCACCCGCTGTTGGATGTGATCGTACGCGTCAGGCCGCTCTTCAAGGAACGCCTTGAATTCGACCAGTTGACGCTGGAGGTACGGCGGTAGTTCATCGTACAGATACTCGAACAGCTCGTCGACGGACCGCTCTTCGTACTCGTCCGCGGCTGCCAGCGCGTTGTCGAACTCCTCGTTTATTTCCTCAACGAGGGCCTCCCGGTCGATGTCGGTCCACAGCCCTTCCGAGCGGAGGAACGACTCGTACCGCACGAGCGGATCTCGCTCTTGCCACCGCTCTACCTCCAACTCGTCGCGATACCGGCCTGGGTCGTCGCTGGTGGTGTGGGCGTCGCGACGGTACGTCACTGACTCCACGAGCGTCGGATTTCCGGAGCAGGCAGCTTCACGCGCTTCGGAGACCGCCTCGTACACGGCCAGCACGTCGTTTCCATCGACACGGATGCCATCGATTCCGTATCCGACGGCCCGTTGCGCTATCGAGCAGGCGTTCGTTTGCTTCTCGAATGGGGTTGAGATCGCATACTGGTTGTTCTGACAGAAAAACACCGCCGGCGCGTCGAGGACGCCAGCGAAGTTCACTGCCTCGTGCACCGCGCCGGTACTGCTGGCTCCATCGCCGAAGTACGCCGCAACCACGGAATCCGCGTCAGCGAGCTTCATTCCCCACGCGGCACCGGTGACGAGCGGTAGGTGCGATCCGATAGAGATGGCAATCATCTGGTCGTGTTTGGCCATCTCCCGGTTCGCATCCGCAACACCGCGCCAGAACAGTATCAAATCGCGGATCGGCAGCCCCTGGAGGAACATCGCGCCGGCTTCGCGTCCCATTCCGAGGAGCCAGTCTCCCTCCGCGAGCGCGTACCCGGATCCGATAATGCTCGCCTCCTGTCCGCGGCCGGATCCGAAGGTTCCGATCCGGCCGCGTCGCTGAAGTTTCACCATTCGGTCGTTGAACGTTCGCTCTAGAAGCATCCAGCGGTAGAGCTCTTGAAACGCGTCATCGTCGAGGTTCGGAACCGTCGTGGTATCGTACGAGCCGTCGGGATCCAGAATCTGAAACGATCCGAAATCGAGATCGTCCTGTGAGACTCTCCCTCGGTTCACTCCGGCCGACACCTCGAATCTACTATCGTTTCCCATGGCTTGTCGATTACCCTTGTTTGAGAATTCAGCGGTCGAGAGATAAATCCATCGGGACCCTCTAACCCTGACACGCTCGTGCTTGGTGACGGTGCTGAACCGATCACCGTGCTTCGCCGCCGAGACACCGGTTCGCCTTCCGAAGCAGAGACGAGCGCGTGACGGACGGCGCGTACCGCCAAGATTTATAACGGTGCTATACACACGGGTAACTATGCGATTCGTTCGATTCGACGAGACCCGACTAGGATTACTGACCGAGGACGGCACCGGAGTTGTCGACCTTACCGACAGGCTGGAACTCGATGCCGACGATCCGCTCTTGGAGTACATCCACGACGGCTATGATGCGAGCGAGTATACCGACGCAGATCCCGACTACGATCTGGACGACGTATCCATCGAAGCTCCAGTAAAGCGGCCGGGGAAGGTCATCGCCGCCCCGCTCAACTACGAAAACCATATCGAGGAGGCTATCGCCGACAAGGACATCACGACGGAGGAGTGGTTCTCCATCGAGGATAAGGGATATTTCTTGAAAGCACCCTCCAGCGTCGTTGGTCCCGACCACGGCGTCGAGCTCCCGTTCTCGGATCGACGTGTGGATCACGAGATCGAATTGGCGTTCGTAATGGGGTCGGATGCCAGGGATGTGGACGCCGACGAAGTTTGGGACGAGATCTTCGGATACACCATCCTGCTCGACATCTCGGTTCGCGGTGATCAAGACCGCTCCAACCGGAAGTCCTACGACACGTTCACGGTTGTCGGACCGTGTGTCGTGACACCGGACGAGGTCGGCGACCCGCAGAGCCTCGACATGGAACTCCGACTCAACGGCGAAACGAAACAGCGGGATAGCACCAACGACATGGTGTACACTTGTGCCGATGTCGTGCAGTACGCCTCACTCGGAACCACTATCGAAGCCGGAGACATCATCACGACAGGGACGCCCGAGGGCGTGAGCGCCCTGTCGGACGGCGACACCATCGACGCCGAAATCGAGAACGTTGGTTCCATGACCGTCGACGTAACGGCGCGCGACGTTCGCTTCGAGGACGTGAACGTCGAGAAGGGCGGTCAGCGCTAAGTCCGCCGTCCCAAATACTATCGGAAGTCCGTCTCTCTCCGCGGCTTCCACTCAGTATCTATAGGGGGAAGCGTGTATGACAGGGGACACGGTTCATCTGGATTCTATGGGCGCGTGATTCGACGACCGGAGATCGCCTCGAATCACGAACGGCGGTTATTTGCTCAAACGCCGAAGAGGCGATCGACCTGATTTCCCTGTAGAATCGATGAAGTTCTGGTTTGAGACGACAGAAAATTAGGTCGGTTGCGCTTCGGCATAGAAGTTGAATGCCTCGAACACCGGACGGTCACTCATGCCGAGGAGGATCGCCTCGTCATCCGGTTCGTGGTGATGAATCTCGTCCGGCGGCACGACGAAGATATCCCACTTACCCCACTCCAACGCCTCGTCGCCGACATGGGTCGCTCCTTCCCCTTCGATGACGAAGTACACCTCCGTCGAGTTGTGGAAGTGCGGATCCGTCGGTCCCTCGTTGAGCAATTGTGCGCGGAACGACATCGTTGGGAACAACGGTTCCTTCCCCGTCGCCGGATTGACGTAGGCAAGGTTGTATCCGTCGTGCGGGTCGGGGTCGTCATTGTCAGCTCGCTGGTGCAGTGTCTCAAGCATCTCGTCCCAGCCGAAACGGTACGGCGGCGTCGCCTCTCGGATGCCCTCGAACGGCCCCGGAATTGACCCGTCCGCCTTCTCGTTCGCGGGACGGCCGCGACCGTACTGGGAGTCCCAGTACCCCTGGGTCTTCGTGACGGGTTGGCGTTCGAGTTCGTGATTCTCGAAGGCCTGTCGCTTGTTCAGCGAGTCCAAGAAGAGGGGTAGATCGAGGACGTCGAGCCACGCGGCCGTCTCGTCCGAGTCGTTGACGTGGTCGTGCCACTCCCACTGTGGCGTCGTGATGAGATCGTTGTCCTCCATCGGGAATTCCTCGCCCGCAACGACCGTCTTCATCTCCTCGTTGCCGTCGATGGTAAATCGCAAAGCGTTCGCCGAGTGGCGGTGGGAGGGGGCGGTTTCGCCGGGAGAGACCGTCTGGACGCCGACGTAGATGGTGTTCGATATCGCGTTTCCGATTGCGGTGTTAATGGGGACGGCGACCCGCCGCTGAAACCCCGGCGGCAGGTCGGCGATGGGCACGTCCGCTTCGATGCCATCGATGGCGGTTTGGATGTCCTCCCACTTCCAGATATCCGCTTCGAGGTCGTCAATGACGTTTCCGAAGTCGTCTTCGACCTCCCAGAGCGGACGGAGACCGTGGTCTTCGAGGATGTTTCGCGTGTCGGAACTCAGCTCCAAGAGTTCCTCGGGATCTTGTTGGGCCATGGTCAGACTATCGCACAGATTCATCATAAAAGTAGTGGACGCATCACCCTCTCTCCGAATTCGATACGGGTCACCGTTGATCCGACGATTTTCCCCCTCATGGTCGGTCGATCCAGAGAGCTGAGAGCAACTCGGCGGGGTTACGTGCGGCCCATCCCACAGTGCTACGTCTGTGCGTCGAATATCTCCTCGGAGGGGAAGACTGCCCGACAGTCTTCACAGACCATCTGTCCCTGGATGGCGTACTCCCAGAGCTTCCCGCCGCAACTCAGGCAGTCGAAGTGTGCTTGAACGAAGGGGTTTTCCTCGGCGTAAATGTTGTCGAACTCGGCCATGCGAGTACATTACGATAGCAGTCCAAAAAGCGTATCGCCCGCGTCCGGACGCAGCCTCGGTTGGCTTGGAGGCGTACAGCCTGGAAGGACGGAGTGCCGATTAGTCGTCGGCGTACGTTTCCATCGCTTTCCGGAGGTCCTCGGGGAGTTCGATCGCCCCCGCTCCGCCGGTGCGAGCGCAGACGCGCTGTTCATACCCGGAGAACGCCACCTCACCGCCGCAGCGCGCGACGTACCCGAATTTCACGCTCCGGTTTCCGAGCGTCGGCGTCAGTTCGATAGTGACGTCATCGCCGGCTTCGACGGGGTTCTCGAACTCGAAGTTCATCTCCACGAGCGGGAGGCCGAACCCGCGCTCCCGAGACATCTCCCAGAAGGGCCAGCCTATCGCTTCCATGAACATATCGGACGTCTCGTGGATGGCGTCGACGATGCGAGGGTAGTGGGCGATACCGAAGGGGTCGGTGTCCGAAAATCGTACTGTCCAAGTTCGCTCGTACATGGTTATTCCTCCCGAAGAACGACGGCGGCATCCAATGCGACCGCGTCAGTATCGGTCGCCAGCACGGGATTGACGTCCACCTCTGCGATCGCTTTGTAATCAACGACGAGATCCCCGACGCGCTTGACGACATCCGCGAGTGCCGATACATCGGCTGGCGGACTTCCACGATAGCCGTCGAGGATGCGTATCGCCTGTAATTCCTCGATCGCCGACCGAGCTTCCGATCGATCGATCGGCGCGAGACGGTGACTGGTATCCGCGAACACCTCCGTAAAGACGCCGCCGAGGCCCGTCAGCACGACGGGACCAAACGACGGGTCTCGCAGGCCGCCGACGATGACCTCGGTGCCCGAATCCGTGTCGTGTGCCGCTTCAACGAGAATGTTCGCCTCTATTTCCGCCGCAGTCGCAGCGTCGAGAATCGCTTGTGCGGCTTCGTGGACCGCGTCACCGGTCTCTAATCCGAGTGCGACGCCGACCCCGTCGGCCCAGTCACTCTTGTGGACTATCGATGGAGCGGAGACTTTGACGACGACGGGATAGCCGATGGCTTCAGCGGACTCGACGGCCGCCGCTGCGTCTTCCGCGATGCGGAACGCGGGAGTCGTTACGTCGGCGTTCGCGAGCAGCGACTTGCTTTCCGCCTCGGTCAGGACCGCCCGCCCGTCCGCCCGCGCGGTTGCGATGGGATCAGACATTTGCGTTCACCTCCGTTCGATCGGTAGCATCGGACAGTACGGCGTACTCAGCGAGCAGGGCAGCAGCCTCCGCGCCGCGCTCGGGTGAGGTAAACACGGGGACGTTTGCCGCACGGAGCGATGCGAGGTCGTCTGCCATCCCCTCCTCGATGCCGTCCGTGACGAACAGAACCGGTTTGTCGACGTCTTTGGCCAAGCCGTCGAGTGTGTCGAGCGGGAAGCCCAACGCCTCCTCGAACAGCTCAAATACGAGGACGATATCGACCTGCTCGTCCGCTGCGACGGTGGACACGACCTCTCCAAACTCCGGCATGGGTCGCCCGGTGTCGACGGGATTTCCAGCATACGTTATTCCGGGGAGGAGCTCTTCAAGACGCTCTCGGGTTGCCGCCGTCAGTTCTGGAAGCTTACCGCCGGCCCGCTGAATGCGGTCGGCGATGATGATTCCGGGACCTGCTTGAGCCGTCACGACGCCGATGTTCAGTCCGGAGGGGTCCGGCGAACGTCCAAGTGCGACGCCCGCATCGACCAGTTCGCTCGTCGATTCGACCGTCAGGACGCCATACTGCTCGAACCCCGCCATGTACAGGTCGTGTTTCCCGGTCAGCGCTCCGGTGTGTGACTCGGCGAAGTCGCCAACGTCAGTCTTCCCCACCTTGTAGGCGACGACCGGGGTCTCGGCGTCACGACACGTTTCCAAGACTCCACGCCCGTCGTCAGTGCCCTCGACGTGAAGAAGTATCGCGTCGGTTCGCTCGTCCGCATCGAAGTACGAGACGACCTCCTGAAAACCGACGTTGGCGCGATTTCCGAGTCCGACCATTCCCGACAACCCGTAGTGCTCGCGACGGGCCTGGAAGGCGAGAACGTGGGCGACGCCGCCACTTTGAGCGATGACCGCGACGTTTCCTGCTCGTATCCGCTCGACGCCGCTAGCGAACGAGGCGAACAGCTCCTCGCTCGGGACGACGAAGCCGCTCGTATTCGGCCCGAGGAGTGCGATATCGTGTTCGGTTGCAACCTCGACGGTGCGTTCCTGGAGGCGTTCACCCTCCTCGCCAGCCTCCGCGAAGCCGCCAGCGTAGATGACGGCACCTCCGACGTCGGCTTCGCCGCACTCTTCGAGTACGTCCGGTACAACGGGTCCGGGAACGCACAGCAGGGCGAGGTCGACGGTATCATCGATTTCCGTCACGGAGGCGACGAACGATTCGCCGAATACCATTCCCGACGAAGACGGGTTGACGGGGTGTACCGAGCCGTTGAACGCAGTCGCGTTCGCCATCGCCTCGTAGCCGATCTTTCCTTCGTTCTGTGAGGCCCCGATGACCGCAATACTGTCGGGGTTGAACAGTCTCTGTAGATTCACAGCTATCTCTATTCGGAAGAGCACCATATGGTTTTCCCCGACTCGCGGACGTAACGGTTCCATCTACGAGGTGAACGGATCTAACGTGTCTGCACCGATTCGGGAGTCGAATTGTTCGAATGGTTCGCAAATCGCCCACAGAATAGCGTTACGTGAAGGGTGTCCGGATGCGGCGTTGGGATCGCTTCGCACGTTCGACACCCTCCCCGATTCAAGCTGACTCCCTGATTCAAGCTGTCGCGTTCGTGCCCGTCTATCGGAGCTGATTAGCGTGCGGTCAACCAAAGTGTAACTCGACGACGCGCTCTCGCTGTATCGTTCCGGTATCGGATCGCGGCAGCGTCTCAGTGGTGATGGTGTACTGACGCGGACGCTTGAAATTGGCCAGCGACTCGTGATCTTTGCAGAACGCGTCGAGTTCGTCTTCGTCGATGGAATCGTCGGTGACGACGACGGCGGTAACGATCTGCCCCCAGTGGTCGTCGTCCAGACCGACAACGCAAATCTCCTGAACGTTCCGGTGAGAGGCTAATGCTTGCTCGACTTCCGACGGGTAGACGTTTTCCCCGCCGCTGATGATCATGTTGTCGACGCGGTCGACGATGTAGAGGAACCCGTCTTCGTCGATTCGTGCGATGTCGCACGTCCTGAGCCAGTCGCCGAAATACGACCTCCGTTCGGCGCGTTCGTTATCGATGTATCCCTCCGACCGTCCGGGGCCTCGTGCGATGATCTCCCCCAACTCACCCGAATCGACAGTTGCCGTCGGATCCGGATGCTCATCCAGCGGTGCCGTTTCCACCACCCGTAGTTCCCAGACGAACGACTCCTTGCCGATCGACCCGGGGTGGTCGTTCTGAACCGACGGGTGAGCGAACGTCAAGTTCGGCCCTCCTTCGGTCATCCCGTACGTATTGTAGACGTTTTCGGTAAGCAGCGCAGCAGTGCGCTCGATCAGTTCCTCGGTGACAACCGACCCGCCAGTCCTAATATACGAAAGCGAATCGACGTCGTAGCCAGATCCGGCCTGGACATCGTTGAGTCCGTTTAGTTGCGTCGGGACGGCGAGCAGTCCCGTGATCTCGTGTTTCTCGATCAGTTCGAGCGCCTTCGTCGGGTCGAAGCTCGAATGAAGAACGACCGTCGCCCCCGCGAGGAGGTGAGGGTAGAGCCACGCGTCGGACGTGACCATGTGATACCACGGCGTCGTCACGAGTGCGACGTCAGTCATGTCGATGCCGTGTTCCATGACGACCTGGGTTGCTCCGAGCCACATCTGCTCTTGGTCGAAGCAAACCGCTTTCGGCTGACTCGTCGTCCCGCTCGTGTAGAAGACGGCACACTCGTCACCGTCAGGTAACTCGTCCCGTAACTCCTCGGCCGTCCCCGAGAGCACCGCCTCGTAGGATTCGACACCGACGCGAGAGATGGTCCGTTTCCCGGCGTGAATGCCTACCTCGAATTCGCCCTCTTCAAGCATCTCGAGGGCGATCTCTGCGTTGGCATCGTCGAAGACCAAGCCTGCCGCGTCTGCCGTCTCCGCCATCGAAATCAGCTCGCGAGTGCTCCCTCTGAAGGGCAGTTGTACGGTGGCTTCGCCGCGCTTCTGTCCGGCGATCATCGATTCGACGGCGGGCAATCCGTTGTTTGCAAGAACCGCACATCGCTCCGAGGGAATTCGCTCGTCCAGAGCGTTTGCCAACTGGGTACTTCGCCGGTCGAATTGGTCATAGGTAAACTCGTCTCCCTGGTCAGTAACGATGGCTCTATCGTTAGCGTGCGTCCGGACGGTTCGTTCGAACGCCTCTAAGTACTTCATGTTGCGAGACGTTATAGCATAACTTCCCACCCCTACTATTAAAGGTTATGGTGATTTCAGCAAAGGCGGGCTATTCCACCGAATGATGCCGTGCGTGGTATCTTATGATTCGGACGATCCGCAAATCGTGATTCTGTCTTCCCTTGATTCGCTACCTGGATTCCCGAGTGATCACGATCAGGTTTTTGTGTAGCTCCGCGCAACGATACCTATGTACACTAAACGCATCCGTACGAGCGGTCGGGGGCTCCTGTCGCACATCAAGCCGGTGTTCTTCGTTCCCGCCATCGCGACATCCCTGTTCGGGGGATTACTCGCCCCGGTGTTCGCTCTCATTCCAGGGATACTTCACGGGTGGGCCGTCGGACTCGCCCTGTATACGGCACACCTGAAAGACGGGTACGTCGACGGCCACGTTCGCGGTGAAGAGCAACCGACCCTGTCCCCTCGGGAGAACCAGGTCGCGATACGGATAGCGAGCGCTGGTTTCCTGCTAACGATGGTCGCCCTATGGTGGTCTGCGAGTCTCGTCGCTGTGCTGATGACGGTTCCGTTGTGGATACTGGCCCTATTGCACGCACCGTACCTCGATATGAACCCGGTTACGGTCACCGCCGATTACCCGATCGGTATCGGCCTGTCCGTCCTCGGCGGGTATTTCGTCCAAACGGGGCAGTTGTCCGCTAAAATCCTTGGTGTATCGGTCATGTTCGTCGTTCTTCTCTCGGGGGTGAAGGTGTCCACGGACCGACTCGATTACACGTTCGATCGGTCGATCGGTAAGCGCACCGTTCCAGTTCTTCTCGGAAACGATGGGGCGAATGTGGTTGCAACCACGTTTTTCTTCTCGACTTCATCGCTCGTGGTTGGGCTGGTCTACGCGGGCTTGTTTCCGCCGATCACGGCCGTAGCGGCCATACTCCCGTTGTTCGCCGCTGGTGTAGGGTTCGTCGGATCGAGGCACGGAGCGGTCAAAGTCCAGATGGTTCTCACGTATCCATTCGCGGCGATCCTCTTTTCGACCTACTGCTGGTCGATACGTTGCAGCGCGATTCAGGTACTCGATCCTCTGCGACTCCTCCTCGTCGATCTCCCTCTCCTGTTGGCGTGATCTCTGCGATAATCGCTCCTCTGCTACGTCCCACCGCGACAACCGTTTGACGGGATCTAACTGACTCCTCTTCTCATAGTTCAACTCTCGACTCGATTGCCTTCTCCTAGAATATCGTCCGACCATGGCGATTTCGGAAGCCAATTCACGAACCGATGTGTTCTCTCACAGCGAACTTCCGTGTTTCCGTTCCATCGAATTTCACCCTTCTCGGGGCGCTCAAATCAAGCCGCGATTTTCGGTCTTCGGTTGAGAGACCTACACACGGTGTTGCGGAGCTATATTTGTACTCCATCCCCAGTGGGTTTCCAGAGCGTGCATCGACTACACGCATCATTTGTTCGCTGGCAGCGAACGCTTGAGGAGGTGGGTCGTCGTATCATCCTCTCATGGGTAGCACGCAGTAGAATTCCGAACTAAAAACGAGAGGGACGGCGGTTCGTCACACCTCGCTACGAAAATCGGTGGCTGCCACCAACGTTTAAGTGCAAAACGCACCACTCATCGGGCAATGGATACTAACGCCGATGGAACGAATTTGGTCAAGTCGGATGAAACGTTGTTCGCTATAATTGAACAGCTTAGGGAATCCGACGGTGCGGGTGTCACCGAACTCGCCAACCAACTTGGTATGGCGAAAAGTTCCATTCACAAGCATCTCCACACGATGGTCAAGCACGGGTACGTAGTAAAACGGAACGGTACGTACCACCTCGGACTCCAGTTTCTACATTTCGGCGAGTACGTCAGAGATAGCTACGATATTTATCATGCTTCAAAGTCGAAAATCCATGAACTCGCGGAGAGAACGGGCGAGATGGTCTGGCTCATCATCCCCGAGAACGGTCTCGGCTGGTTTCTATACGGGGAGAAGGGGGACACCGGAATTAGCAAAGAATCCATCCTTGGGTCGTGGACCTATCTTCACAATAACTCCGGTGGAAAGGCTATTCTGGCAAACCTTCCTTCAGGGCAGATTGACGACATCATCGATCAGCACGGACTCCCAACGAAAACGGAGAACACCATCACCGAACCTGATACGCTGCACACGGAGCTTGAAAATATCCGCGAGCGAGGCTATGCGGTAAACCAAGGCGAGGACATCGCAGGGATTCACGCGGTCGGCGTTCCACTACTTTCCGGTGGAGAAATCCGGGGAGCGTTGTCGATTGCGGGCGCTGCACACCGTTTCAAACGGGACCAACGTGAGCAGAAACTCGCTGAGTATCTCATCGCAGCTGCGGATGACATCGAGGTCAATCTCGCGTATCAGTAACCCCTGTCCACTTTCCTTGGCTGACCCGCGTCAACGGATGGTGTAATTCGATGCATCCTCCATCGTTCGCCATTATCGAACCGTCGCATTTAAAACATTTCCCGAAAGGAGCCATGCGTAACGAATCAGTAGCAACCAGAAGACGAGTCAGAGAGCCGTACAGTCAATGGGGTATAAACGGTTGAATTTCCCGTCGGTGGTTTTTCCCTACGCGTAACCATGAGAACCTCGTTCCATCAGGAAGAGGGCCATCGTGAAACGTCCCGCCGAAATCTCGGTTTCGGAACCCGGTACGTTCTCTTACAGTGAGCCGCTAGTATTCGTTGGTAATCGTATTTGCACCTCGGCGAACGTGTTCTATCAACTCGGAGCGAAAGGCTGAATCTTTCAGTCTGTCCGTCGTAGTCGCTAGGGAAAGAGCACCGAGTACGGTAGCGTCGTTGAGAAGAGGTACCGCGACGACGCACATTCCTGGAATCTGTTGGTTGCAGTCCAAAGCGTAGCCGTCGTCCCGAATCGTTCGTAGTTCTTCTCGCAGGGTTTCGACATCGGTGACCGTGTTTTCGGTCACCGGATCCAATCCGTGTGTATCGAGTATCTCCTCGACGTTTTCGTCGGGAAGGTGAGCCAGTATGACCTTTCCGGCAGCGTGTGAGTGGAGTGGCGTTCGTCGGCCCGGATAGGTGCCTAAGTTCAACGACCGTGGCCCACTTTCGTCGTGGAGAACGACCCATCGGCCACGTTCCTCGACGCTGACGGTAGCGAGTTCACCCGTTTCGGAAGCTATCTGTTCTAGCACCGGTTTCGCGATGTGGAATAGGCGGTTTCTGTGTTTCAATCGACTCCCCATGGCGAGGAACCGGTATCCCACGTGATACTGTCCATCCCTTCGAACTACATACCCTGTCGACTCTAGCGTTCGCAGGTAGTCGTGTGCGGTACTCCGAGGCATATCCATCTGTCTGGTCAGGTCTGACGGCCCCGTAATGTTTCCTTCCCACAGTAGTTCAATGATTTCGAAGGCTCGAATGACCGTTTGAAGCGGGGCCGATGTTCGGTCCATACGATCGCTACTGTTTTCGCTCTTATAATTGTTCGGTTATTTCGGACGGATTCTGATACGACCATTCGGCTTTACAAACGTAGGAGTGTAATCGAAGGGTCGCCAAAGCGAACTGGGAAAACGTGACGATGATCGGATAACCCCAAAGATACCGATTTTACGGTCTATCGTTTGCAGTCCCGTCGGCATCGTTCGAATATTTCGGACGGATTCCGTTCCTCGGATTTCCATCGTACATCGCTCGATCGCTTATAGTCACTATTCTCATAGTTACATCGACGGCGAGATCAAGTGCGGTAAGACATCTAGCAACCGACAGTGAGTTGTGCCAGTCGGCGTGGAGAAGGTGGGATGCATACTTGCGAACCTGTTGTCAGCGGACGGCGACAGCGATGTGGGAGAAAGACTCAAAAATACAGGGTTCCGACCCGATTACTCGTCGACCGGCAGCGTCCCGTACTCCGACTCGAACTCGCTGCGTAGCACCTTCTTGTCGAACTTCCCTGTCGTCGTCTTCGGAATCGACTCGATGAAGACGATCTGGTCGGGGAGCCACCACTTTGGGAACCGATCGAGGAGGTGCTCTCTAAGTTTGTTCTCGGTGATTTCGCCGCGTTGGACGACGTAGGCGACCGGGCGCTCGTCCCACTTCTCGTGTTTCATGTTGATCACCGTCGCCTCCTCGACGTCGTCGTGAGCCATCAACTCGTTCTCGAGTTCGAGCGAGGAGATCCACTCGCCACCACTCTTAATCACATCGTCGAGGCGGTCCACGACCTCGAGGTAGCCGTACTTGTCCACGACGCCGACGTCGCCGGTCTTGAACCAGCCGTCATCGGTGAACGATGTCTCCGTCTCCTCGGGACGGGCATAGTACTCGTCAATGAGCCACGGTGCCCGTGCCTGGATCTCGCCGGTCGACTCGCCGTCGTGGGGGACGGATTCACCGTCAGGTGTCCGCAGACGGATTCGCACGCCGGGCGCCGAAATCCCGGGTTTCATCTGCTGCTGGTAGCGTTCGCTCTCCGACAACTCCCGGACTTCGGTCGTCGTCATCGTGTTGACGAGGTGAGGTGCCGCCTCCGTCATGCCGTACCCCTGGTGGATCGGCGCATCGATCTCCTTGTCGAACTTCTCCATGAGCCACTCCGGCGGTGAGGTGCCGCCGATGAGAACTCGATCGAGGCTTTCGAGTTCGACATCCTCGTTCTCGTCGTAGTACTGTGCCATGTCGAGCCAAACCGTCGTCACGGCGGCGGTGACGGTTACTTCCTCACGGTCGATGAGACGGGCGATTCCCTCGGCGTCGGTGTTTTCGCCAGGGAGGACGAGTTTTGAACCGGAGAGCGTCGCAGAGTAGGGTAGCCCCCAGCCGTTGACGTGGTACATCGGGACGACCGGCATCACGGCGTCGTTCTCGCTGATCTCGAAGACGTCGACGTGGCCGTGGGTCAGCGAGTGCAGGTAGAGGTCGCGGTGACTGTACGCGGCGCCCTTTGGCAGTCCCGTCGTTCCCGAGGTGTAACAGATCCCCGCCTCGTCGTCCTCGTCGAGATCGGGCCAGTCGTACTCGGTATCTTGGCCCGCGAGGAGGTCTTCGTAGGCGATCACGGGCTCAAGGTTCGTCTCGGGCACTTCGTCGTCCAAGATCACGTACTGCTCGACCGTCTCGAACTCGTCGGCGACGCCCTCGACGGTTTCGACCAACTGAGGATCGACGAAGAGGACCTCATCTTCGGCCTCGGTGACGATCTCTACTACGTGCTCGTCCGGAAGCATGTGATTCGTCATGTGGATACTCCGGCCGCTACACGCAGGGCCGAAGTACAGTTCGTAGTGACGGTAGTGGTTGATCGCCATTACTGACACGCGCGAGCCCCGCTCGACGCCGAGATCGTCGAGTGCGTTCGCCAGCTGCCCGATTCGGTCGTACGCATCTTCGTACGTGTACCTGTGGGTCGTTCCATCGGGCAGTTCCGAAACGATTTCCTTGTGACCGAACAGATCGGTGGCCCGCTCAAGCATGACCTGCAGCGTGAGTTCGTAGTCCTTCATCACGAATCACCGTCCGCGGGTTCGAAACGGTAGAAGACGCGTTCCTCATCCGTCGGACCGTCGATCTCGACGATCTTCAGCGCGACCGAGTCACCGATCTCGAGGTCGCTATATGAGGCGTCGTCGACACGTCCCGAGAGTTTGACGGGGCCGAGGTCGATGACGGCCACCACGTAGGGAACGTCGTGTTCGCGTAGCCCAAGCGGGAGACCGCCCCGGACCTCGGAGAAGGCGAACAGTTCGCCCTCGTGGGGGAGGTCGACGTACTCGAGGTCGTCGCTCGTACACTCGGGACAGACGATTCGGGGTGGGAAGTGGATCTCGTCGCAGTCGCGACACTGCGTTGTTGTCAACTGCCCGTTATTTAGGTTGTCGTAGAATTCGTGAATCTTCGTCCGTTCTTCGGTCTGGAGCTCGTAGAAGTCGAGCAGCCGCGGGAACTCTATCCGCTCGGGAACCGAAACGCGCTCTCGTTCTTCGTCGTTGGTATCGCTGGTGTCTGTATCAGTCATCGTGGATCACTGTCTAGGACCATCACGCTGTGAACCGAGCCGCTGCCGCTCAGGTTGTGAATGAGTCCGGTCGTCGGGTCGTCTACCTGTCGATCACGTTCGACCTCGCCCTGGAACTGCCGGGTGACTTCGAGGGCTTGCGAGACGCCGGTCGCGCCCAATGGGTGGCCACAGCCGAGCAAGCCGCCGCGGGGATTGACCGCGACGTCGCCGTCGATGTAACTGCGACCGTCCTCGATGAACTGACCACCTTCGCCGCGCTCGGCGAAGCCGAGTTCCTCGTACTCGATGATCTCACTGATCGAAAAGCAGTCGTGGATTTCGGCGACGTCTATGTCCTCGAGCGGATCTTCGATTCCAGCCTGCGCATAGGCGTTCTGTGATGCCTTACGGGCTTGGGGCCAGCCGCTGAACGACGGCAGGTTGTTGATCGAGTTGCCCGCCATCGACGACTGGCCGCTCCCGGTGATCCAGGCCGCGGTATCGGTGACTTCCCGGGCTTTCTCCTCGCTCATCAGGATCACGCCCGTCGCGCCGTCGGTGATACCGCTGCAGTCGAAGAGGTGTAGCGGCGGCGCGATCTCGGCCGACTCGGTGATCTCCTCGGGGTCGATCTCGGAACGGAACTGTGCGAAGTCGGTCTTGGCGGCGTAGCTCTTGTTCTTCGCAGCGACCAGAGACAGCTGATCGCGAGTCGTCCCGTGTTCGTGCATGTGTCGCTGGGCATACCACGCGAAGAATGGGGGTGCGGAGAGCCCGTTGACGCCGTCGAACTCCCGATCGAGGACGTTGGCCATCGACGACTGCATCTCCGGCACGTAGTCGCGGCCGAGGTTCATCTTCTCGACCCCGAGCACGAGCGCGGTATCAAGCTGCCCGGCCGCGATTGCGAGCCATGCGTAGCGCAACGCGGCTTGGCCGCTGGCACATGCCAGTTCGGTCCGTGCGGTCATCTCGGTAACTTCGATTCCGAGTAGTTCGGCTACCATCGGTGCGACGTGCGACTGATAGGAGAACCGCTCGGGTTGGACGGTTCCGACGAACAGTCCCTCGATATCCTCGGGACCAACGCCGGGAACGCCGTCGAACGTCGCCTTTCCACCCTCTTGGGTGAGATCCTTCCACGTCGCGTCGCGATCGCCCCACTCCGTGGTGCCGCCGCCGACGATTGCGACGTTGCGTGTCGTCACGGGCACGATCACTCACCCTCGAACTGCGGCTCGCGGTTCTGTCTGAACGCCTTCACGCCTTCGAGCATGTCGTCGGTCGTCGCCAGCACGGCGAACGACTGTTTCTCCATCGCGAGGGCGGCCTCGAGGCTGGCCTCTTGGCCGTCCTGAATGACCCGCTTGGCGGCCTTGAGTGCGACCGGCGGTCCCGAGACCAGATCGCCGACGATCTCGTCGACGAGATTCTCGAACGCTTCGTCGGGGACGGCATGGTTGACGACGCCCCACTCCTCGGCCCGTTCGGCGTCGAACTGCATCCCTCTGTACACCATCTCTTTCGTCTTGGCCTCTCCGATGAGGCGGACGAGACGCTGCGTGGCGCCACCGCCGGGAATCACGCCGAGAGTCGTCTCCGGCGTTCCGATCGTCGAGTCTTCGGTCGCGACGCGGATATCACACGCGAGAGCGAGTTCGAGTCCGGCTCCCAGGCAGAATCCGTCTATCTTCGCGACCGTCGGTCGAGGGAACTCGTAGACGGTCTGGAACATCTCGTCGACGTCCATGATCTCGGCGGGTTCGCCGGCTGTGAAGCCGGTGATGTCGGCTCCCGAACTGAACGCGCGTTCCCCGGCACCGGTGAAAATGACGCACGAGACCTCGTCAACTGTGACGTCGGTCAGAAGGCGATCGATTTCCATGAACATGTCCTCGGACATCGAGTTCATCCGCTCCTGGCGGTCCAGGGTGATACCGAGGACGCCGTCGTCGTCGAGTTCCCACTCGAGATAGTGGTACGGTGGATCGACGCGGTAGTCGAAGAAGCCCTTTCCAGCGTCTTCACCGGTAAAGCCCTCCTCGACGAGTTCGACGAGGTAGTCGGCGGGCTCGTAGCGCTTTTCGCCGTATTCCTCGTGCAACGACTCGAGTTTTTCGAGGACGCTGTCGAGACCGATACGGTCGCCTCGTCTGCACATCCCCTCGGGGAAACTGCCACCCAGTCGGAGGCCGATGTCGATCTCCTCGGGCGTCGCGACGTCGTTGCCGACGAGCCAGGCGGCCTTGTTGATCATCACCGCCTCCGTGCGGAGCGCGTCGTAGTCCCCGGCGTCCTCTGGCTCGTAATCGACGCCGTTACCGTCTTCGTAGTCGTAAAATCCCTTCTCGCTTTTCTTACCGAGGTTCCCGTTTTCGACTTTTTCCTCGATGACTGGTGGGACGGGCTGGTCGGATTCATCGCGGAAGTGGTAGGCGATATCGATGCCGCCGAAGTCGTTGAGTTCGAACGGACCCATCGGGTAGCCACGTTCATAGACCATCGTCGCGTCGGCTTCGCGAACCGTCGTCTCGCCGTTCGAAAGCATCCACGCCGCCTCCTCCATGAAGGGGACGAGGACGGTGTTGACCACGAAGCCATGGATGTCCTTGCGGACGTAGATCGGCGTCTTGCCGACCGACTCGACCCACTCGTAGGCGAGTTCGGCCGTCTCGTCGGTCGTCGCTTCGCCGTACGTGACCTCGACGAGATCCATCTTCACCGGCGGGTTGAAGAAGTGTAGCCCGACGACCTGCTCCGACCGATCAGTCGCCGAGGCGATGTCCGAGATCGAGAGGCTCGATGTGTTTGACGCGAGAATTGCGTGGTCGGGTGCATGCTCGTCGACCGTCGAGAACGTTTCTTCTTTGATCTCTAGTCGTTCGGGAACTGCCTCGATGACGAGGTCGGCGTCGGAAACGGACTCTTCGAGATCAACCGACGTCGACACCCGGTCGAGGATCGTCTCGGCGTCTTCGTCGAGTCGTCCCTTCTCTTCGAGTTTCCCGAGCGACCACTCGATTTTCCCGTATCCGTCTTGGACTAGCTCCTCCTCGATGTCGCGCAACACTACTTCGTACCCGGCCATGGCCGATACTTCTGCGATTCCGTGCCCCATGCTTCCGGCACCGAGGACGGTGACGCGGTCTATGGTCTCCGATAACATCATTCAAGAGATTGTTCACGGTACTTTTGAATATTGTGGTTAGAGCGGTTCGTTACCGCGAAGATTACTCCCCTTGCAGGGGATGTCAGACACCCTATAACAGATCCGTAAGATATATATCCCATCTTATCCCGATATCTGGTAGGATGCCACATACTAGCAGGCGGCACGTCCTCAAGCGTGTCGGAGCAGCAGGTTCGATAGGTATCGCTGGACTCGCGGGCTGTTCCGGGAACTCCCCGAATAGCGGTTCCAACGGTGGGGGATCCGACGGCCCATCGTCGTTCACCGTCGGCGTTATGGGGCCGCTCAGTGGCCCATTCGCTGGGTGGGGTCAGGCCGAAATCGCGGGTGCCAAACTGGCGAAATCAGATCTCGAATCCGAATTTGACGTCAGCATTAACCTGGTGAAAGGAGACACCGAAACGGATCCAAGTGCCGGACTGAAGCGGATAAAGAGCCTCGTGACGAGGGACAACGCCGACTTCGTGCAAGGCGGCGTCTCCTCCGCGGTTTGTACGAAGATGGGCACATGGGCTTCCGACAACGACGTTTCGTACATCGCCTCGGGTGCTTCGGACACCCTTACGGGATCCGCGTGTAAGAAATACATGTACAGTGTGTATTCCTCCAACACGATGCAGGTTCAAGCCGCGGCACCGGAGATGGCCAAAGAAGCCGACGACTGGTACGTCCTCTATTCGGATTACACGTGGGGACACACGGGTCAAGAGGTGTTGACGAACGCCCTAGAAGAGAACGGTGCCTCGGTCGTCGGAAATGACGCCGTTCCGTTCCCCGCCGACGATTTCACGCAGTATCTCAACAACGTCGCTAACTCCGATGCGTCTGGTGTCGCTCTCATCAATCCCGGCCTAGACGCGCGGGTGGCGATAAAACAATTGATGAACAAGGGAATGCACCAAGATTTGAAGATAATGGCCCACCAGTTCGAAGATCTCGTCCTTTGGGGTCTCAACAAGGATGCGGCGGCCGCGCTTGATATCTCGCCGATGGGATGGTACGCGGGCGTCGAAGGGGCCGACGAGTTCAACGAGCGCGTCTCGAAACAAAGCGAGACGGATCCCTTTGTCCGTCACTACATGGGATACACATCGCTTGATCAGCATGTGCGGGCCGCTATTCGCGCGGGCGCGAAAGACGCAGAATCGATTCGCAAAGAACTGGAGGGTCACGAGGTTTCCAGCTCGGCTGCCGATCTCCAGCCGGGGAAGTGTTACTGGCGCGCCTGTGACCATCAGCTCGTCCAGCCAGTACACACTGTCACCGGACGGTCGGTCGAGAAGATGCAAGATGACCCGTACAAGCTTTGGTTCGATATCAATTCAACGACGCCGGGGGACAAGCTCGCACGAGATTGTGAGGCGACCGGGTGCTCATTCTAGTCTTGAATTTGATCCAACATGAATCGTAGATTGCTCAATGGCCGGCGTCTGTCCGGGACCGAGGTCTCCCCTTTCGGAGTACTCGCCAGCGTCGTCGTCGGAGGACTTCTCGTACTATCATTCGTCGACGATCCCGGCCTGTTCGTCGACCAAGCCATCGGCGGTCTCGTTTACGGGATGATTCTCGTACTCATCGCGCTGGGACTGTCGATTATCCTCGGTCTCCTCGGAATTGTCAACTTCGCACACGGTGCACTAGTGATGCTCGGGGCGTACGTCACCTTCGAAATCATGACTCAAATGGGGTTATCCTTTTGGGTTGCCCTCGTCATCGCCCCCGTCATCATCGGACTCGTCGGTATCATCATCGAACGGGGTGTGTTGCAGTTCGTTTACGATGAAGATCCTCTCGTCGGCCTCTTGGCCACGTTTGGTCTCTCGCTGATGTTCTCCGAGTTGGTTCGTGCCTTCTGGGGCGGCGGGCCGAAAGGTGTCCCACTGCCACAGGTGTTGAGCGCGAGTGCCGACCTCGGAGTAACGACTGTCGCACGCTTCCGGCTCTTCACCGTTGTCGTCGGTGCACTCACCGTCATCGCCGTGTACCTCTTCATCGAACGAACGTCCTTCGGACTCTCGATTCGGGCAGGAGTGTTAGACCGAGAAATGGCGGAGTTCCTCGGTATCAATATGCCGGTTCGATTCATAGCGATGTTCTTCCTCGGTTCGTTTATTGCCGGTCTCGGAGGTGTTCTTCGAGGAGCGGAGGTCGGCATGGATCTTGGAATGGGTGAACACTTCATTATCCTCGCGTTCGTCGTCGTCGCCGTCGGTGGCATAGGAAGTCTATTCGGGAGCGTTTTCGCCGGACTCCTCATCGGAGAGGCTCAGTATCTGACTCCGGTCGTCCTTCAAACCTTGGCGACTGTGACCGGAATCCAATGGCTAGCCGTTCCCGGTATCGACGGCCTCGTCCCATATCTCGTGATGATCGTCGTCCTGCTCGTGCGTCCGCGCGGACTTTTCGGTCAGGAGGGGTTCCTCGAATGACCGACGAACCACGAACGAACGAGACGATCAATCGAACAGAAGAGGGAGTAGACATATCTTCCATCCGGCGGCTTTCGGTTCCCATCGGACTCTTTCTCATCGTGGTCCTTTTGCGTCCGTTGGTGAGCCATCCGTTGTTACTGGGTTACGGGCAGATCGCCACCACGATGCTCATTTGGATGCTGTTCGTCGCCTCGTTCAATCTCCTGTTAGGGTACTCGGGGATGCTCTCGTTCGGTCACGCTATCTTTCTTGGTGCCGGTGCCTACGGTGTGGCCATTGGAATCGCCAAGTTCAGCGCTCCGTATGCCATCGTTGCGCCGACTGCCATCGCCGTCGCTGGCGTCATTGCCTACCTCATTGCACGACTCATCGTCCACAAGGGCGAGATTTACTTCGCCATGCTAACGCTCGCGTTTGTGGAAGCCGTTCAATTCGTTGCCAACTACAATCCGATGGGTCTCACGGGTGGTGCACAGGGGCTATCGGGGGATACGCTCCCTGCTTTCATCCAGACCTATCGAGGCCAGATGCTCGTGAACCTCGGAGGGTTTTCCGTCGACTGGTACTACGTAGTTGGACTCGTCTTCTTCGTCAGTATGCTCGCACTCTGGCAAGTCGTTCGATCGCCTTTCGGCCGATCATTGATCGCGATTCGCGAAAACGAGGAACTCGCGCGAGCGATGGGAATGAATACACGGTGGTATAAGGCGTGGGCGTTCACACTCAGTGGGATGTTCGCCGGTCTTGCGGGCGCACTCATCGAGATCAACGACCAAGGTGCGACGCTGTCGTTACTCTCCGTTCAGACTAGTGGCGACGCCATACTGATGACCGTCCTCGGAGGTGCAAACTACTTTTTTGGACCTCTCGCAGGCGTGTTCATGTGGCTATTTGCCGAGGACTATCTTACCAACTTCGAGACGCTTTACTTACAGCTAGCGGAATTCCCAATCGTAGGCGTTGAGCTTTCAGGCGTGCTGGCTTACTGGCAATTCTTACTTGGGTTACTGTTCGTCATCGCGGTTCTCGTCTCCCCCCGTGAGGGATTATGGGGGCTGACAAAGAGCGGTATCGAATCAGCGTACAACTGGCTCAGGAGCTACCAATGACAAACACCCCCATCGACACCACGGCTGAACGCAACCCGCGCGACGCAGTTCTCGGAACGGTCAACCTCACGCGACGGTTTAACGGTGTGACTGCCGTCGACGAGGTCAATCTCGCCGTTGAGTCCGGGGAACTGCATGCTATTATCGGACCGAACGGGGCCGGGAAAACGACGTTGTTCAATCTGATCACCCACGCCCTTGCCCCGAGCGAAGGCTCGGTTTGGCTCGAAGGACGGGATATCACCGATCTCCCACAGGAGCGACGCCCACACTTAGGACTCGCGCGATCGTTCCAATCGAATCAGCTGTTCAACGACCTTTCGGTTCTCGAGAACATCCGCATCGTCGCACAAACGACTCGAACCGGTACATTCCGTCTCGATCTGTTCCGAGATGGCGAACGGATCTGCGAGGATAGTGCCTACACAACCCTCGAACGCGTCAATCTCCACAATATTCACGAGGAAAAGGCAAGAAACCTATCGCACGGAGATCAGCGACGGCTCGGGATCGCCATGGCACTCGCAACCGAGCCAAACGTTCTCCTGCTCGACGAGCCGACCAGCGGGATGGGACCGAACGAAACGCAAGCGACGGCGGATCTCATCGCCTCGCTCAAATCGGAGCTTGACCTCACGATACTGCTCATCGAACACGATATGAGCATCGTTCTCTCGATGAGCGATCGAATCTCGGTTCTTAACCAGGGAGCCATCATCGCCACCGGCTCTCCCGACGAGATACGAGGGAACGAGGACGTTCAGAATGCGTACTTAGGCGGTATGAAGGAGGAACTATGATGTTATTGGAACTTCACAACCTCACGGCCGGATACGAAACGGGGCAGATTCTCTTCGGGATCGATCTGGTCGTCGAAGAGAACGAGGTCGTCTCACTGCTCGGACGTAACGGAGCCGGAAAGACGACGACGATGCGCTCCATTGTAGGGGCTGATGAACCGAATGTCAGCGACGGAACGATCCGATTCGATGGCCAGAATTTACTCGAACGGCGCAATTACGAGATCTCTAAGCTGGGACTTAGCTTTGTGCCGGAAGGCCGACGTTGCTTTCGAGAATTAACTGTCGTCGAAAACCTCGAGCTCGCAGCCAACTACGCGTCGAACCCGCTTCGTATCGAGACGGTATTGGAACAGTTCCCCGAATTGAACGAGATGCGAAACCGACAGTCGAAGAACATGAGCGGCGGTGAACAGCAAATGCTCGCCATCGCCCGGAGTCTCGTCACCAATCCACGGATGATGCTCCTCGACGAACCCTGCGAGGGTCTTGCACCGTACATCGTCCGGCGCATCGAATCCATTATCGAGACGATCAATGCTGAACGGGACATCACAGTACTACTCGTGGAACAGAATGTGGCGGTTGCACTTGCGGTCGCTGACCGTCACTATATTCTCGACGAAGGGCGCATTGTCGAAGAAGTCACGAGCGAGCGCCTCTACGAGGATGATACCCTCCGTCAGCAGTACCTTGGCATCTAACCGCTGTTCGAGAAGTGTGCATCAATTCGATTTCGTTTAGCTTCGAGGGAGTGAGAGCGTTCAATTCGGTCGTTACCGTCGGATAACGCACTGGTGTACGATGCTAGACGAGATCGGAGATCACGTTGGTATTTTGTGGAAGGACGAGGTCTACAACACGGTCTATCCCACAATCCGAGCAGGAGTTGGAAAGGGAGAATTGACGGCAGGTTACTCCACTACCTCCCAAAATAGATTGATTACTTCGGCGTAGATTGGCCTCGTATTAAATAGGGAGTGTTTATCATTCAGGTTTGTCAGACGACGGAGTGTCTGATCCTATCACGGCCTCATAGCCAGCGTGGAGTTGTTGGCGGAAGACGTAGATGAGGATCGAGACGAGGGCGATGGCGATGACTGAGAGGCCGGGATCAAGGGCGAACAAAAGCGTTGCAAGGATGAGGCACAGGATGAAAAGTGGCCAATCGTCAGCGCTGATCACGGTAGTCATAGTGTAAAATACTCCATAAGAGGATATAAGCTTTGTATCATGAGCTACGCATGCATTCGTACCACGGGTATCACACAGATTGAGAACAGGGTATCATGGGGAGCCCTTGAGTAAACGAACTCCATTAAATTGGAGAGGGGGAAATCGGACTACGGAGTCTCCACGTATTTGTGGCGTTCATAGAGATACAGGTAGGGGAGCACGAGTGCGAGCGAGGGAGATGATCATCCATTAATACCAGTCAGACGGTTGTCAGTTAGAAACGGTGGTATATCGTTTATCGAAGTACACAATGAGGGGGACAAGAGCATTATAACAGTACCTATAAGGGCGAATGGAGCCACGATCAACGACGAGTAGACATCGGTTGGGCGAGCAATGGCAAGGAGAGCTAAAATCGGAAAGATCGCTACAAGCACGCCGATTGGAATCCACTATTTGTCGGTAGGAATGGGTTCAGGTGCTGAAACGAGTGATTTGCTCATAAGGGTCTTTACTTACACGAGTGACTATCGGTTTCAAATGTCTGGTCGTACTTGGAATTGGATGGCTGGAATTTGACGTGGATAGACTCCGGAAGTGTCCCATCGACCTCCAAGACAATTCGATATTTGACTTTGATGCCTTCACACGTGGTTCCATCAGTTGATTCATTGGGATTAGTTTGACTTCCGAGAGTGATTGTGGCGGTTTCTGTCTCAGCAGTATCGTACGATTCGAATCGGATGTGATGACAGCCATTCGGAGGTCGAAGCCATCCAATGAGAGTTACCGTAGATGCTTCGCAGTTGAAATCTTGGGTAACAAATCCGTCGGGTGCTGGCAGTCTGTAGGTGACGATCTCAAAGGTCACGTGTGTGTTTTCTACCTGCGTCTTGAATGGAGTGGGCGAAGTAGTACTAGAATGCTTGTTTGTTGTTTGCGGGTGGGTTGCTTGACCTAAGTTCTGTCCGAGACACCCAGTGAGACCAACACAGACACCAGCAAGAACTGCTCGACGGTTCATGATTCGTTATGTTTTTATCACAACATAAGCTTCGTGGTGAGTCAAATGAGTCTTTGACCGTACCGAATAGTAAGTGATCTGCCGATAATTAACAGTCGATATCCGCTAATAATATATTCTGTTAGTGAGTTCCCACTGTGAGATCTGCAACGCGAACTACGCAGAGATTGAGACGGCACTCCCGGGGCGGGTCCACTGCCGCTTATACTGCCCACAGGAAGTCAACCACCCAAAATCACCGATTTTGAAAATTCAATCTTACCGCCGTCGCACGTTCTACTTCGGTTATAGAACCAATCACGCATCTTGAAACGCGCGGCACTGTCTAGTTAAGCCAGCTTAAGAAGCGAGCAGTTCGTTGATTTAGTGCTTTGCTCAACCAAGAACTGCTCAGTGAAACGTTAGAGACGGCGAATCTTGAATGTTGGGAGAATGAGCGGACGGCAACGTTAACGAGACGCGGAGCGTCTCGTTCGCACACCAGAAATCGAAGATTTCTGGGGACGCCCGTCAGGGCGTTTGCCGTCCGCCTCCATGCGACCGGTTGTTCGCTCAGAGAAACAAAAGAAATTCTTCGATTATTCGGTGTAAAACGCTCGCATCAAGCGATTTTTCAGTAGGTACATCGGATAGCTGACAGCGTCTCCGACCCGCCGTCGTTCACGAGAGCAAAGCTCTCGTGTGCCAACCAGAACGCAATGTGTTCTGGTGACGGCATCGCCGACGCGGGTCGCGGTGGACGAAACCGCTGTCAAAATTAATGGCGAATGGTCTTGGGTGTACATTGCAATAGACACCGAAACAAAGTTGCTGCTCGGTATCGAAGTATTTGATCGGCATGGGACCGATCAAGCGGCTGTGTTTCTATCTAAACTCGCCGAGAAACACGATCTCTCAGACACCGTGTTTCTCGTTGATGGCTACGGCTATCGGACTGCCCTCTTTCGAATTGGGTTGAGCGGTCGGCTCGACTACACAGAGCGAAACCTCATCGAAAAATGGTTTCACACGCTCAAACAACGGATCGACCGCTTCCATACGTCGTGGGTGGGCAGTCGGCCAAGCGTCCAGCAGTGTCTTGAACAGTTTGTGCATTACTATAACCAGCAACGACCGCATCAATCGCTCAACAACCGAACGCCTGTCGAGGAGGAGCTAAACTAGACAGTGCCAAACGCGCCGAAATCCCAGAAAGCAGACTACTTTTTCTCCGGTTGTTCGGCATAGCCGGATCCAGTCGTCGATTTCACCAACAGTTGGCACGCTAAATACGCATCACGCACTTTGTAACTCTCCGAGCAAGATGCTAAATTGAGAGCGTGTATTCATCAGATGAGTCGTGATGGAACCCGTAGATTGCCGTGTCTATTTTTTCTGGTCTTGTTGGTGGGCGATACGCTGCTGAGCGTCGGCAATGGCTTCTATCGCGACGAGAAATCGCCACAGTAAGTAGAGCGGAATGATGATTAGTGCGGGAAGCAGTCCAAGTAGAGGTTGACCCGCTAACAGAATTGAATATAGTAAAAATAGTACGTATAGGACAATTATCGTGGCAGCCCAACTTCGCGGAATTGACGGAGGTGACGCGTCAGCCATACCTCCCCTCTATTCGCTGTTATCTTAACCATTCTCCTGACCGTTTCTTTTCACTCGCCGTCGAACACCACCTCTCCCTGTAACCACCCTCTATGCAACATGACTTGACGAACAGCACATCCTCAGTTGAGAGTCTGGTCGATGATCGGATCACACTACGAACTGGGCATAGATTGACTCAAGAGTCCCGGGGTGGTTGCACTTCCGCTTAGAGATATATGCGGCAGTGGACGAGACATCACCACTTCCAGTGTAGACCACCGGATGAAAGGCTGTAATCACCAAATTCGTCCGTTTCGAAGTTGATATATTACATGGCGCTATATCAAAATTGAGCGAGGGGATGTTGAGACTACAGCGGGTTCAGCGGACCTGTAATGCGTGTATTCGGCCGAATCTATGAGCGGAAACTGCTTCAGATCGTTCCCCAAACAGCCGGTTTTGTCTGATCACCAACTATATGGGTAGATTTCGGAGACATTCAGCAGTGTGGCCACTCAGACACCACGCTAACCCAGATTGAGGGCTTTACTACCCGATTCCAGTTTCCTTCTTCAACAGCGTCAGCGTGTTATCCGCTGTAATCAGCGGAGAGTGCTCGTACTCATCGGTCAACTCAACCTGCACGAGCAGATCCACCGCTCGCCAAATCGAGTACAACAGGCACGCGAACGCGAAGTAGAAGAACCGGAGCCCGAAATTCTTGGAGGTCGTCGCGGCCATGAACCGCTTGATCGATTTGTACCCGCTCTCAATCTCCCAGCGGTAGCCGTACTCGGTGAGGTGTCCACTCCCCCGATTCGTCATGAAACCGAATACTGCCGGTGATCGTCGTGCTCGGAGTCTACTTTCCGACGGTAGATCAGCGTCGTCTCATGCCACTCATTCTTTCCAAGATGGAGCTTCCGGTCTGTTTCGTATCGGTCTTGATCGCACTGGAGCAATCGCTTGGCCTGCGCTTTCTCGCTGGTCTGCATCCGTTTTGGCACGACATACGAGAGTCCGCGCTGGCTGATCATCTCCAGAACGTGCTGGCTGTCGAACTCCCGGTCCATCAGCACGTTATCGACGTGAACGAGGTTCTCAGCAAATTCGAGTAGACGACAACGCCTGCAAAGGCAATTCCGATTGTTCGAATCGAAATATCGTAATCCCAGTCCGAAGGGGCAATTTTCCGTCGCATTCCCCAGTGTGCAAGTAGATATGCGAGCAGTGGAAACCCAACAGCAAGGAGAATCACGTCTTCTCCACGAGCACTCCCAACAACATCCGCGAGTATCCACACACCACCCCAGCGCAAGCCAACTTCAACAACTATCCACGAAAGGATGGCAGCAGCCACAAATTGAGCTACTGAGCCTCCTGATGGAGATCAAGAGAAGACCCTCGACTTTTTCCTTGACATCTATCTGCGAGAAAACGGCGCACTTTCCATATTAATAATTGAATTATGCAGTCAGAAGTGTGTCTTCGACTCTGAAATACTCGAAAGCTTTGACCAAAGCAAATCCAATCACCATCACGACGACGATGGAGACGATTGGTATGATCGCTGTTTCGTGCATCCCAGAGGAGATGAGGAAGAGAGACGCTGTTGTAGCAAGGAGCACAGCGACCATCATCCCGTTCAGAGTTTCACTACTCAGCTTGAGCCACGTTGCGTTGGACACGTGCCGTCGCTTTCCTATACTCAAACGCATATTTCGACATTGGTCCATCAGATTATAAGCTCTCGGAGAACATTTTTTCTATATAAAATCTGTCATTCTCCGACGAGTCGGTAGTCAATAACGTGCCCTGTTTCGTTGACTGTTGCTGTGAGTGTTTCACCCGCTACAGAAACATCTATTTCGACACGCGTCGGCTTCTCCTCAACAAGAGTATACAGGTCCTCATTCTGGACAAATGGTAAATCCCAGATATAGTAATCGTGGAGGTTGTATCCATGTCTCTGATAAAATGCCACTACACGGGGATCCACCAAGAGGCAGTATCCAACGGGACTGATTAACCGTGCACCACAGGTTTCACACTGGGCACGAAAGACGGGGGGTTCTGCCTGCTCTGTTGCCACCTCTGATTCAATAGTATGATAGCATTCTGGACAGTGCCCGTTAAGCGTGCGTTCCATTCCTTGACGTGCTAACAACTCCGCTAGATCGACGATCTCTGGAAGCATTGCGTCAGCAGCAGCGGTCGGTGGAACCTGCCAGCTAAACAGTGGATGATCGTTGGCACAAGAGACGACGCAGTTTCCATTCTCGTATGTTGCTATAGCTGGATTATCGCAAACAAAGCAATCGCTATCGAGTTCTACCGCGTCCTTGGTTATAGAGTGGGTATAGGTACCCATGAGAATAGCCGCGATGATTTTCGCGCCAGCGAACGTGAGCCGATATCCATCATCGAGCTTCTCAACGAAATTCCCACGAAGCTGTGTAAGATGGTAGCGAAACCGGCCAGGATCCTCGACTCCAACGCGTCTGCGGAGATCTGCGAATCCGATAGTCGTCTTGAATTCGGTTTCATGGTGGTAGTCTCCCAATGCTCGAAGGATGTCGATTCTGAGAGGATCGCTGAGTGCTCCGAATGCGTCTGCGGGATCCGTACTCGATTTTTCATTGGTGGAGGTCGAGTTCCCATTAAAGGTCATGCCTCAGTATATCCAGCTGAAAGCCAAAATCAGTTGTCGTGCTTCACATCACCATCAGTGAGAAGCTCAGAGACATTCGGATAGGGGACGAGGTCGTATCTCCGTAATCAAGTCTCGACGACTCCCCCCGATTTCGCCATGCATTGAGAGCCTCGGTCTCAACTTCTGCGTACATCTGGAAGATGAGACTACAGAGGCAATAGCAACCTAAGAATGCACGATTTGGGGTAAACCACTCACTGTCAGCGCTTCAAACTGGAGCTCAGACATCGATTCTGATTACTATTCTAACTCTTCTTCGAACTAGCGACCGGCCGGATCAGCACTGCCGCTGATCACCTGACGTTCATCGGCTCAAAATCTGCTCTAGCCGATTCCTGTTTGCTTCAACAGCGTAAGGACCGTGTTTGCGGTCACAATGGGCGATCTGTCGTATTCACCGGTCAGTTCGACTTGAGCCAGTAAATCGACTGCACGCCAAATCGAGTACAGCAGACAGGCGAACGCGAAGTAGAAAAACCGTAAGACAAAGTTCTTCGATGTTGTTACGGCCATGGACCGTTTAATCGATTTGTAGCCGCTTTCGGTCTCCGGTCAGGAGCCGTATTCACTCACGACTCCTACACAACGGTTGCATATGAATACCGAATACTGCCGAAAATATGTATGCTCAGAGTTCTCGTTTTGACGACAATTATTCATCGCGTGATGGGTTCACACTACTCTTGCCTGCTGTAACTTCCAGCTATTGCTGAGAACTGGCTAACATTCCTCCAACCAAGAGCGACATCCAAAGACCGCATCAAGGGCTCGACAAACGAACGCCAACTCAGGAGCTTAACTAGACGGTGCCAAACGATCTGTGGCCCCAAGTTCAAGTGTTATCCATGGTCCGTATGTTGGCATTGCCAGCGTTCGTTTTGACACTTTTTCTCCTTGTTTTGTTTTCTGTTTCGCTTGATATCCCTATCTACCATCTGCGAATCTGTTTTTTGCTCGAGACAACGAGTCGTCAACGCCATTCGCTCGCCTTGTCATGGAGTCTCTCGAACGTAGCCTTGAATCATATCACTATCCCGCTGAACGCTAATAATGCTGAATTATACTGGAGTATCGATTCATATCCGATCTCTTCTGCTGTTCGTCCACCAAATGAACTTTAAACTGTGCATTGTAAGATAGTGTGATGGCCCCTGTCAAGCGGTTAGTTATTGACGTACTGAAACCGCACGAACCGTCGACGATCGAATTCGCTCAACATATCGCCCAGACGAACAACGTCGCCGCTGTCAACGCGACGCTCATCGAACTCGACCAAGAAGTCAAAAACTTGAAGCTCACGCTCGAAGGCGATGAGATCGAGTACGACGATGTCAAAGCGTCCGTCACAGACGCCGGCGGGACGATCCACTCGGTCGATCAGGTCGTTTGTGGAGAGCATCTCGTCGAAGACGCACCCACGCCTCAGGACTAATGGGTGCGGAAAACTCGGTGTCTCTCCTGGAACGAATCGATGATAAGATTGGGCCGATCGCGAGACGATACTTCGTCTCGAACGGGTTCGACGGCGCACTGACTGGCGTCGGAGTCACTGTCAGCGCATATCTCTCCGGAGTCTCTGACGGGTTACAAGTCATTGCGATCGGCCTCGGCGGTGCTGTCGGTCTCACGACCTCGGGCGTCTGGAGTGTCTGGGAGATTGAGCGTGCCGAAATGCGTGCCGAACTGCACGACCTCGAAGATGCGATGCTTACTGACCTGAGTGATACGCAGGTCGAACGAAACAAGACCAGTAATCAAGTCGTTAATGCTCTCATGAGTGGTCTCGGACCGTTGTGTGGGCTCATCGTACCGCTGATTCCATTTCTGTTCGAGGGGCCAGCGCTCTCGCTGCTCCAAGCCACGATACTCTCTGTCGCCATGGCATGCGGCGTTTTGTTCGCCTTCGGAGCGTACATGGCATCGATCTCTCGCCAACGGTGGTATATTGCCGGAATTCGGATGGGAATCGCCGGTATCGTCGTTGCGCTCATCAACATCTTTCTTCCAGGGTAGCCCTTGATCCTCACTTTCTGCTGAGGTAGTAGACACGTCGGTGGCGATGACGTACCGAAACTTGATGCAAATCACGTTCGTTGGTTGAGCTAAAATCGTATACTCCGTGGTCACTATCGCCTATGTGATCTCAACTCCATAATCTCGGAGGATGCAAAAATTGAGATCGGGGCTCTCAATGCATAGACACCTGGAGAATAAGCGTGGAGCGTTGTCTTCGCAAGTAGGAAGATTCCATCCAACTCCTCAGCTTTTGAGCAATGTACAAGCCGGTATCGAATGAAGCCTCGTATTGTGCCCTATTGACACGTGGAGATTCACTGAATTAGTCATTCGGGGCCATTGGCGAGGCATCTCGGAGGCGTTTCGTGATAGTTGTGTCACAGATAGGGCAGTCGTATATTCGTCGATTGTTCTCCGTATACTCTTTCCAATCGCCGGTGACGTCGCTTTCGTGATCACAGCTGGGACAGAACAGAGTCGTCTTCTGGCGCGATTCGACTCCGGACGTGGAGGACTGTTGTGCGGACATGGTGAGTGAATCCGTCATAGGGGATGAACGGGCATAATGCTGTTCACAGTGATTAATCAGACAATCCGAATTACGGCCTCTTGGAACGCGCGCGTCTGTGAGGAAGGGTGACTCTCGGTGTGCGAACGAGACGCTCCGCGTCTCGTTAATGTCGCCGTCCGCTCATTCTCCCAACATTCAAGATTCGGCGTCTCTAACGTTTCACTGAGCAGTTCTTGGTTGAGCATAGACACCAAAACCACGGAACTGCTCGCTTCTTAAGCTGGCTTAACTAGACAGTGCCGATCGTTTCTTCGCTCTGTTTCTCATAGGCGATACGGAGCTCATTCAATTGCAGTAAGTAGTTCATCTCACCAGCTGGGCAACACATCTGGCTTCCTCTGTCTCTATAAGCGGGATAAGGGATTGTAAGCTGTCATACCGAATTGGTAGAGAGGGGGAGAAAGCTAGTGAACGAATCTATTTTTGAACTTTGGTTTTCGTGCTAATGGGGAAGTTGACGTCTCGTAAGTGGAAATGAGATTCTCAGACGAAGAACGCACTCCTTTCTGCCTTCTATGGACGAATTCAGTGTTTGTAGGCCTCAAACAGCAGATTAGTGAGTGAGGCGCATAATGGACAATTCGAACACTTCAGAACCTGTAAGCGCCGAAATCGGGGGTATGAGGTATATCTTGTGTATTTTAAGCCAGAGAATCGTGTACGACAATGAATGAGGTATTCAGATGAACACATTTGATCGCTTTCGCCATCCGTTAGTCGCCGTTTTCGTCGCATTGGTACTGACGATCCCATGGATCGGATCGTTTGTCTCGTACGGCGGGTACGGAACCGTACATCCTGGCGAAAACATCGCGCCCGTTATGGCCGTCGCCGTTGCGGGATTCGCGATCCTGGGTGCCGCATTCTTACTCGCGTGGGCAGCTGAGACTGCCGAAAAAGACGTCCCGCAGGCGTTCGCGATTGCAGTCTTGGCGGTACTCGCCGTGGCACCCGAGTACGCAGTTGACGCACTGTACGCGTGGGAAGCCGGCGCTGGATCGAGTGAAGCCGCCAACCTCGCAGTCGCCAACATGACTGGAGCGAATCGCATCCTCATCGGTCTCGGATGGTCCGGGATCGCCCTGTTCACTATCTATCGCGCAAAACGCATCCGCGACTCGGCGGTTGAACACCGTTCGGGATTTCTCGCGGACGTCGTCGGACTCGATCAGCAAATATCTACGGAAATCGCCTTCCTCCTCGCGGCGACGGCGTACGCGTTCTTCGTTCCCCTCGGCGGCGGTATCGGGCCATTCGATACGCTCATCCTTGTGGGCCTGTATGTGCTCTATCTCCTCATCATCATCCGCGGTGATGTCGAAGAATCCGAAGAACATGTCGGAGTTCCTGCACACTTCCAGCAGTATCCGAAAGTACCCCGGATTGCTGTCGTCCTGTTCGGATTCGCGTTTTCGGGTGCGATCATCTTCACTGCCGTCCACCCCTTCGCTGAGGGACTTGAGCAGGTAGGGCTGCAGTATGGCATTCCGGAGTTCTTCATGATTCAATGGCTCGCGCCGCTCGCTTCCGAGAGTCCTGAACTCATCGTCGTCGCCTACCTGGTAAACAAGTCGCGCTCGACCGCTGGGTTCAACGCACTTATTTCCTCGAAGCTCAACCAGTGGACATTACTGATCGGAACACTCGCTGTCGTCTACTCCATCTCTGCGGGGGTTATTGGAACACTGCCGTTCGATCAGAAGCAGGCCGCAGAGATCTGGATCACTGCCGCACAAAGCTTGTTTGCCATCGCCATCCTAACAAACTTCGAAATCAGCATCCGTGAGGCAGTCGCGTTGCTTGTGCTATTCGCCACGCAAGTTCTCGCAGAGTTCTACGTGATTCAGACCTACGCTGAGCCAGCGGCGACGAACATCAGTTTGACCATTCTCTATGCCTACACGGCGGTCTACATCGTCCTTGGGATCGGGTTGTTCATTACGCGCCGCGAGAGTGTTCGTCATCTCGTCAAGCGGACGCTCTCAACCGCTCAGGCAGCACTTAGGGGAGAATCCAGTCAGCCAGAACACGTAGACTGAGCAGCGCACATTCCTTTCCTGCACTGCAGTGTCAGAAAGGCAATTCAGTCGGGTCAGATATCCACCATATATGACTCCGTTCAAGCCCTATATATTGAGAATATCAATCGCAACACCTCCACAAACCGGATGGTGAGATTACTGTAGGTAGAGAGGCACCAGATTTGCAGGGTAGTCGATTAGATATGGTTTCAGCAAGCCTCCGGGAGGTCAAATAATGATCGTCATTTTAGAAGAACATTTATTCATCATATCGTCTCGTCAAGAGTATGAATAATTCGGCGGCCAAGCGTGTAAATCAGACAATCACGATAGGAGCTGCTGTACTACTGGCTGTGATGGGTCTTCCAGCAGTAATTTATTTTACTCTCTCACATTTTGTTGGGACATTCACCGTGAATATCGTCGCGTTAGCAACTTCGCTACTGGCCGCCTTAACAGTGATATATGTATTCAGAAGAACAGGCGCTTTTTCGGGGTGAAATCTATCATAATATAATACTAATGTGCTGGTTTTCGATTCTAGAGTACTTCTCAACTTCGCCAACGAATACTCATTAAATCTACAAGTAATAAGACTACATCTCTATGCATTGAGCGCATAAGTCTCATCTTCTACTTAGCCACGGGAGAAAACTTGGCCGAGTCGCGAGAAGAACCCGTCTTTCTCTGATTTATGGGGCTTGAGCTTGGTATTCGCCTCTTGGTAGCGTGCCTGTGCACTGTCACGTTCGCTGCGCACACGATCTAGATCGGATTGTATTCGCTCGTTTGCTTCCTGTAATCGCGCGGCCTCCACACGCTTGTCAGTGAGCGTCTCAGTGGCCGTCTTGTGTTCGTCCTGAAGAGTGCTATGTTGCTGCGGCTATAAACAACACGAAACCTACGTTGTCAAAATACAGGGAAAGATACATCAGCAGGGTGGTTTAATCAGTGTGTGAGAAAGACCTATTAGCTATCACTAGTCCTCTCACATATGGAGACAGCAGACAATGGGTTGACAGAGGAGACAGTCCTCCCAGATGAACGTGTAGCACGGTTCGAGAAACTGTTGGATGAAACATCCGAGTTGGAACTCACGGAGATGATGGCCACGGTCTGTGGTGTTCATAAAGCAGCATTCCGTGTATATCTCACCGTTCTCGACCATCCACACAGTACGATCACTGAGATTGCCGAAATCCACGACCGTGACAAGAGTACAATTGGGAAGCAACTGCAACCACTGTATGAGCAAGAGTTGGTCACTCGATATCCGCGCATTGTCTCCAGTGGTGGCGTCAAATATCTGCATGTAGCGCAATCATTCGCAGAAACCACGGAGTGGCTACAGCACGAACTGGACAGATGGACAGACTCAGTAATGACTCAACTCACGCAGCTTCACATGATCTGAACATTCGACAATCAAGCCACCTACTGAGGTGAATCGAAATACATCGATGTCACTCAAACCGACGTTGACGTTAGTATGGTATGCTAACTTGAAGCCGCGGGGTCACTGGCGCTTGTTCTTCTGGTTGTGTCTAATTAACTGCTAGATACGAGGAGAATGCGTGTGCGGGCCTGGAAGCTTACTGAACTGCAGCGTCTCGGTGTCTCTCAGTATACTGGATGTACACGGCGGCTTGAGGGACCGCTACCCATTCTATCTATACTATTCAAGCTATTCACTCGATTTACGATATTCAAGCTATTTGAAAGATTCGCACTATTCGTCCGTTCACAACTCCGATAAAGGTGAATAATCCGGGTTAGAAACCCTCATCTTCGCGCTAAAAAATAGTAAACTATTCACCCGATTCTGAAATAGCATCATTTCGTGCTTGCTCAAATCGTTCGGCTACTTCCTCAACCAGATCTTCCTCAACAACCGTGCGTAGCAGCGCGTCCGTCATCTCACGAACAACGATATTCTGATAGCCGCGGATACTGAGTTCACGCTCTAGTTCGTAGTTCAACCAGGAGTCGAAGTCCTCAATGGTATCATCACGCGCGTAGAACGGCCGTTGTCTAGCTGCCTCATAGGAAAAGGCAGTATCCTCCATTGGATCTCGGTCTTCGTCGTTGTCCTCAACCTGAGTTACGCTCTGCTCAGATGTCGAACCGGTAGTCGTCTCAGCCAGTTCCTGTGATGACGCAGAATCGTCTTGCTCGTTTGCGTCGTCCAGCGTCTCACCAAGATCAGCAAACGGGTCGTCGTCATTCATTGCGAATCACCTCGCCAGCCTCGACGATATGCGCAAGTTCGTCGAAACAGGTCAGTTGGTCACACTCGGGATCGTAGTCCAACAGCGGTTGCCGTTCACCGTATGCTTTCGTGATACTGGTTCGGTCGCGGATACCAGGTGTTGGCCTACTATCGCCCGCATCAATGGCCTCCCAGTCCGTGATTCGCGCAAAGTTTGGAATTCGGTCTTGCAAGCTAGCGTGGGAGTTCAATCGTTCGAGCAACTGCCGATCTTGCGTCTGCTGGTCGATACGACCGCTCAGCATATTCGGGACAAGCGCAAGGACGTCAACGTCCATGTGTTTGCGGAGCGGGGCAATCTGACGCTCGATAGTGCGTTCCAGTCCAGACATGGCTTCGTTGCCGGGTGCAAGTGGAAGAACGAGATTGGATGTCGCGACGAGTGCGTTGTCGGTCAATCGCGAGCGATAGGCAGGCGAGTCAGTAATGATATAGTCGTACTCGTCACCGAGCAGTGGGTCGATGACCTCGCGCTGTAACAGTGCAGAGGGTTGGAAGACATCGCCCACGACGATTTCTCGCTCAACCTGCTCGAGATTCTCGCTCGAAGGAAGGATATCGAATTCGTGGTCGGTATCGTAGATGACTGACGCCGGATCCGCATCGTCGAAGAAGACCTCGCCGATACTCTCATCCGTGTCGTGATAGTGGTCATCGAATCCAAGACCCACCGAGGCGTGTCCATTCGGATCGAGATCGATGAGGAGGACATTGTGATCGTGGGCAGCCAGCTGACGCGCGAGGTTCACCGCGATGGTTGACTTTCCGACGCCACCCTTCAGCATACAGACTGAGACGGCTCGTGACGTCCCGCTCGTATCGACAGATTCGTACGGGATATTTGGGCTATTTATTCTATCTGTGCTATTCTTGCTATTCGATTCGGCCATGCTATTTTGAAATAGAATCCTCTTATGACTTATATCTACGGGACGTGAATAAGCAAAATCATGCGAACAGCGTACTTTTTATCGATTTGTGAATTGTATGAATATCCAAAATAGCGAGGATAGCATGAATAGTAAAAATAGCACAGCACACCAGAATGGCACAAGTAGTGAGAGTAGATGAAGAATAGTACGAAAAGCATGAATTATATAAATAGTATGCTATTCTAAGATAGAATCCAATTCATAGATACAAATTAATTTAAAAATAGTAGTGTTCGAAGGCACATCTGGGCATCAGAGCAGCGATTCAATTTGACGACAATATTATTTTTCTAGTAAGACACTTAACCATTCCCGAATTATTGGTAACTACCAGATGTACGAGGTACTAGACGACACTGGGGCACAAGTCATCCTCGGGATCGAGAGTAGCGACTCGATTCGCCGTCTCGCACACCATCTCCATACTCCGTACGAGACGGTGCGACTGGCGGTCAATCGACTCGAAGACGCAGGATATCTCGAGTACGATAATGGGCTTTCAGTCACCAACGACCGCGTTCGAGACGCAGCTCGTGAACTCATTGCAGCAAGTGCTCGCGTCAGTCCTCCATCTATCGACGAGGCATACGTTATCCCGCAGTTTGGAGAGTGGCCGTTCGCGTTCACTCGCATCGATGCAGTCTATGTGTGGACACAAGGCGGGTATCAGGTCGGTCGCAGCCCAGATGACTACCCACTATTCCTCGCCGTTCGCGACCAGGATGTCGAAGCATGGGAGGCATTCTTCGAGTCGTTCGGTCTGCCGACTGCATTAGAGCGCCAGCCGAATGACGAGATCGAAAGCTCCCTCCAGATCGTGCTCGATCCGCAGCCGACTCTCGACATTGAGCATGTTGAGGGCTATCCAGTCGTCTCCCGCGGGGAGACGATTGCGTATATGCGCGAAAACTTTGTGCAGTTCCAGTCAGCCCTTGCGATGCTCGACCGAATGTACGACGATCTCGACCTTGGAGTCGCCTACCGGGAAGGAGAGCGCGCCCAACCATGAGCTTCAACAACCGAAGCAACGCGCTCATCGAACTTCTTGATGAGCTAAACGGGAACGACGTGCAGTACTCCTCGTGGGTGGGTATGCCGTCTCGGCATTCAACACTCGCTTCTCGACGGATCTCGATATCGTCGTTGCGCCCGATAACAAGGATGCATTCGTATCCTTCCTTGAAACACGCGGGTTCGAGGAAATCGACAACCACGCAAAACAGTGGTTTTACGACACGGAAGTCATCGAGTACGAAAAACGCCTCGCGCCACAGCAACCGATTGGCTTCGATCTGCTCGTAAATGGACTCGGCTGTCGTCAGACCGAAGCGCAGTGGTCGTTCGACTACCTATACGACCACAGCTCAGAACAAGAAGTGAGCGGTGGGACAGTTGCGACAGTCGCCCAGGCCATCGATGGGGCAGTACTTGTCGCTGCGAAACTTCACAGCGGACGTGAGACTGATCTTCGTGACGTCCTCGCGGTTGCCGAAGAAATCGATCTCGATACTGTAACCCCACACCTCCATCGAGGAGATCAAGACGCCCTTCGCACCCAACTCAAACGTAGCCTCGAGATCCTAGACGGAGAGGATCTCAAACACGGCTTTCGAAGCGATTTCGGTGCGTCGGCAGTTTCTGAGGAGACGATTACGGCACTTCGAACGTATCTTGCTACGCAGGTGGAACAGCTGAGTTGATCATCAAAACAGTACTCCACAGGTTCGGGCATAGCAACAGACAGTACGAATAAACTGCAAACACCCACCTGTTTTCGTGAGTATCAGGCCCCATTATACATTTCCTGTATCATCGTAATTAAGTGGGTGGGAATCCGAACTAAGATGTCGAGTGTCTGGCGTGTACCACTCGACGAATGTGGGAACTGTGTTGGTGGCATTTCACAAATTCCCACATTCTAGTCTCTCACCTCAATAGAATAAGAGAGGAAGTGCTGTACGTGTTAGCGTCGCGTGCTGCCCGTCATAGGCTAAGTACCGACATGCAGACCGTCACGATGGTAGAGGAACAAGTAACTACTCGTGGAAGACAGCAATCTTGGCTGGTGAACTACTGGCAGGTTGTCAGCCGTAAACCCAGCGGAGAGAATACCACGGTCTTCAGGTCGTGGTAGCTGACACCGATTAATCGAAAGCCTGCTCGTTCCTCAAGACTTCGCCCTACACACACACAGCAGTTTTCAAGTGTTCTTCGTAGAACTCGAGGGGAGGGTGTTGGTGATCAACCCCCTTCATCACTTAAACAGACACCACTACTATCTCGTCAGACAGCGGTTTTCAAGTGTTAATTCGCATGGATGCTGCCGGTTTTCCCGAATTAGAATAGTCGGGTCTTATCTCCCCTACCGTAAACTATATAAAATACACTAGTACTAGTCTAGTAGTAGTTTGTAAGCTATGCAGAAGATTGTTCTTCAGTGATTTTGTTCGCTTAGTTTGCCCAACCGCCCTGCCTCTCTCACGTGAAACACTTGAAAACCGCTGGGAGGGTGTTCTCCCTTTTGTTATAAAGACCCGGGAACACATGAAACACAGGAAAACACGTGAATAAGATTTATTAGAATGTACGTAACGTTCTAGAGCAATGAGTGACTCCATCTTTGCTGACGACGTCGAGTTGTTCAAGAACAGCGAAGTATTAGAGGAAGATCATACACCGGAACAAATCGTATGCAGGGACGAGGTAATGGACGAGTACGTGGATGTCCTCAAACCGATTTACAAAGGACGTCCACCACAGAACGCCTTTCTCTATGGAGACACTGGTGTCGGGAAAACTGCCGTTACAAAGTATCTCATCAAGCAGCTTCGAACGGATATCACGGAGAAAAATACTGATTTGAACGAAGAGGAGAAGACCGACCTCACTGTCGTTCGAATTAACTGCCAGAATCTAACATCGAAACGAGAACGAACCTCCTCATATCAAGTCGCCGTTGCACTCGTCAACGAACTTCGCGATCCAGAACATATGATCGCCGCAACTGGATACGCTCCCCAGGCTATCTATTCGATGCTCTACGATGAAATCGACAAGCTGGGCGGAACTGTTCTAGTTATTCTTGACGAAGTCGATCGTATCGGCGATGATGATACCATTCTCTACGAATTACCGCGCGCTCGTGATAACGAGAAGGTCCAATCTGCTCGAATTGGACTCATTGGAATCAGTAACGACTACACGTTCAGATCCAATTTGTCGCCGAAGGTGCGGGATACACTCTGTGAGTCCGAATTAAAATTCCCGGCCTACGATGCGAACCAACTGCGACGAATTCTTCGGATGCGAGCTGCGAATGCGTTTCACAATACTAGAGTTTTCTCTCCAGACGATCCGGAGTACACTGAATATGCTTCAGAGGAACAGCAAGCAGCGGATGAGGCCGTGTATGTGAGTAAGGTGATGGAGGATGACGTCATTCCGCTTTGTGCGGCCTTCGCAATGCGTGAGTCTTCTGGCAGTGCTCGTCGTGCGATACGGTTACTTCGTCGATCAGGTGAAATCGCTGAAGGGCAGGGTATCTCGCAGATAACGGAGAAACATGTACGAGAGGCAATCGAAGATCTCGAGTATGGTGATATGGTTGACTCAATCACCGATCAGGACGCCCAGAAACAATACATCCTCGCAGCAATCGCCAATCTCTCTGAACAGAATGCCACTCCAGCTCGTGTCAAAACGATATATGCCGCCTACAAGAGAGTCTATAGCCGATTTGAAGGTGAACCGCTTGGTCAGCGAGGGATGTACAACCATCTAACCAAATTAGTCATGCTTGGATTTTTGACCCAAATAGAAAATAATACAGGCCGCAAAGGAGGGCAGTATTACGAGTTCGAGTTCAGCGATGAAGTCGGCGCTGAGAAAGTTCGAGAGGCGTTCAAGCGAATGGAAACCACATGGCCGAAAGTCAATATTTCGTCAATCTAGTGGTCGGCGAGTCATAGAAACATTTGAAAATCGGTGTAGGCGTTTTCATACTCGAACTTTCTGTGGGTTCAGGACCTAGCGTAGTGATACACTTGAAAACCGGTGTGTCGATTTCCTATATCTGACTACTAATTGGTGTCCTCTGCCACGATGGTGTCTGGTAGATGGCGAGTGGAAAACAGATGTTAGTATACTATTCTAACATCAGGTCTCAATCTTCAGGCGACGTACGTCACCATGGCACTTCTCCTTCTTCGAGTTTCACTTCCGCTGTGGTTGGCTGAAGACTTTATCCACTGGGTACCAAGCATAGATTGCAGTTAGCGTTCCGAGCAGCCGATGTGGATTCTTGTACTCATCCCAACCCATACTCCCACATCGGCTGCCTGTTCCCCTTACTACATCGCACTAAGTAGTGGCACGAACAGACTCTGACCGAGGGTTTACCTGTGGGGTAGATGAATTTGAGAGTACGAATGGTTCCAAATGGGAAATCGCCACTCACACCACTCGCCCAAGACGCGCTTGATGCGCTCGCGAGAAGTCTCCCTGATGAGAACGAACTCACCTATGAGCATGCCTATACGATTTTGAACGAAGAAGAGGATCTAGATCAACCCGCTGCCGAAGATATCATTGAACGACTCTACATGAACGGCCATCTCTATGAGGTTGAGGGAAAGCTCCGGCTTACTGATTACTAGGCACTAGTGGTGCACGTGTCCGCAGGAAAATTTGGATTTCGAGAGTGAGAGCTACGCTTGACGTACGAGTTCGATTCGTTCGAGCTTTCCCCCACACTCGGGACAAACGATATGCGATGTCGCCGCAGAGGCTGTTTCACCACAGACAATGCATTCATAGAGTGGTTTTTCTGGTTTCTTCGAACGGTACCGCTTGATGAACGTGTCGACAATGGACATTCTCCTTCCCCACAATCAAGACTTCGAGGAGCTATCTATAATAATTATTGGCTATGTTACTATCTGACAGGGGACTCGCTTCTCATCAGTCCAAGATGGATCACAGACACAAGACTACTCTCGCTACTTGCCAGCCTTCATTTCGGTGAGTCTTGTTCTGATGTCGTCGATCTGCTCATCAAGGTTCTCAATGAACGATCCCGTCTCATCAGTCGTGATTGCACCCTGTTGTGTGGGATCGATCAGGTTCTCTTCTTCGAGTATTCGAAGCGAATAGCGTATTTCGTGATGGTCATAGCCCGATTCATTCGACATCTTCACAATCCCGATCGGTTCATTGTTCACAACCATCTGAAGAACCTCCAGATGCCGGTCAAGCATATCAACCTCTTCTTCGACACCATCGATCATTGTATCTGTTCGCATGGAGCACGGCGAGATAACTGTTCTCACCTGTCTGTGTTTCACTCTCAAATTCTGTCATAACTGTTCGGATCGAGATTCTCCTGTTATCGTCAGGCCTTGAGCGGTTCGTAGATGAGGACGGTATTGTCGCTCCGAACAGTGACGAGATAGTCCTCAACCGTGAATCGCACTGCAACGTCGCTCTGTTTCGATGCACTTGCTTCGATGATCTCTTCGAGCGCGTCTGGGTTGACGTATTCGTACAGCGAGAGTGTTATCTGGCCGGCTGTCGGTTCAATCACGTCCATAAGAACATCAACGACACTCGTAACAAGCTCCGGACTCGAGGAGTCGAGGTTGATCGCTTCGGAAGTGATTGATGCGTACTGGGGTGGTGAACTTGGTCCAGTAGGTTTCGTGGTGGAACCAAACCAATTGGTCGTTCTCGTCTGCACTGTCTGGTTGTTCACAGTTTCTATTGGCCCTCTATATCCTTGAGTAATAGCCGCTTACTACAGAATTTACTCGCTGAGATGGTAGTGACATTGGATCTCGAGTTTGATCGACCCAGTCCGGTTATTTGAGACTGTTATATAATAAACTCAATTTATATCTGACGAACTTATTTGGTCTCTGCGTTATTGATGGAGATACGCTCTCACGCCAGCACGACGCCATCGTTTGACGCCATCCCCCAACAGTGCCGTCGTGTTCGGATGTGAGAGTTTTCCCTCCCCCCTACCCATCGTTCCTAACGGCTTGAGAACGACTTGTTGTTCAGTCGGCTATTTCGAATGTATTTCCCCACCGTGACTGAATATCTGTGATGACTTCCCCAATTACGTCGAAGAAGTCGTTGGGATAGCGTCGATCTTCTGCATCGTCAGTGGTCGCTGCTGGAAACGGGTGGTACTGATCGCGAGCGTTATGGGGATTTTCGTGACGATCCCACCGACACTCTTTCCGGTCATCTTCCCACCTTTCCACATAGTGTATGTAGAAATTGCCATTGAGCTGTAGCTCGATATCGACATACACACGCGAAATCCGTTCAGAATACGCGGTTGCATCAAAGATGACCTCGACGGTCCTGGTTTGTTCGAGGGAAATGGGTTGACTTGCGAAACGAGACTTATCCTTCCAAGCTTTCGCGCAACTCTTCGCAGAATTTCCTTGTTCGGTGACGTCCCGTCCATCCAATCACGAGTGATTTTCTGAACGTGTGTCTGCAGTCGAATTTGGCTGGCCGGATTGAAGCCGCTGGAAGAACCGAACCATATCTGCAACTTTCACTGTTCCCGTTTGTGCATTTGATGTGCCGTGTCCGAGCGCCTCGACGAGCCGATCAACTTCTTCACACGCTGTGTTCCACTGCCGAAGATCGTTCATCGTCTCATCAAGCTTCTCGTAGCCGTGCTCTTGCGGAACAACCTCACCAGGCGTTTCGGCCTCATAGGTTTCCTGGAAGGACGAGACGGTGTGGCTGAGTTCCGATAGTCGATTGTTGAGTTCCTCGATGGTGTACTCTCGCTGTAGGCGATCGATATTCCGCCATTCGAGGTACGAGTCGTTCCGACCATACGTCACTGGCTCATTGCCCATCTTCTTTGCGACTCCCATCTTTCCAAGGAACTCCAGATATTTCCGTGCGGTATCTGGCGCAACTCCTGCTCGGTCTGCGATCTCGGCGACCCGAAGTGGATCGTTCAACTGGAGGAGCACATCGTAGACCTTCTCGACAGTTGTCCGACTCTCGAGCTCGGTTTCCCATTCCGATGCTAAGTCTCGTGGAGAGTCACTCATGATGCTCACTACTCTATTGGTCTACTAGACCAAAAAGATTTACTAGATCGTGACTATAGTCGGCATACTACGAACTATATCTGGCTCCTCTTAGGAATCAAGTAGCATAACGATGGTTAGTATAATATACTACCTAGTCTCGTTCGACGCCTTGTCTGTCGGAACTAAAACTTCGGGAACAGATAGAGCGTGTCGAGGTCCACCGCCATTGTCGGGAGATCTGATTAATATGCCGTATCAGTTGACTTGCTTCTTTTAATTAATCAGCCAAGCATGAGTTTCTGCTGATATCATGCTGTCCTCCAAGCAGGTTGTGAATATTCATGCCGAAAACCAGACTGTAGAGGTGAGAACTTAGTCCGCCGAGTTCGGTTGGAGAGAGGGGGTGACTGATGTCGATTCAGAAGCAACGGGTCCGTTGACGAAGAGTGCATGTCCAATCAGGAGGACAGAGACGGTTGCACCGACTGGGACGGCTGCTGTCAGCGAAAGTCCAGCAGCGCTGACTGCGCCGGTGACACCGATCAAGGCGAGTGGGATCAACCCGAGAATGAGATCATAATATCCTGTCATAATCTATTCTATAAAATGGGGCGTAGGTACATAAGAGTTCTGCATAGCTACTCTAGAGGTTCTCCGTTAACACCATATAATAGCTGAAAATGCAACGTATAACTTATGGAGTTCAGATAGTCATGTTGCGTTTCAAAACCGAGCAACTATCGGAACGTGCGACCTGATGTCATCGGTTTCGTCTATGGATTACTACAATCAATATTTGTGTTACCAGAATGCGTTTTATGCCTCCGTCCGATGCTCTAACTGCGCTCTCACACCTGGCCAACACAACTTCCCTGCGCCATCATGCGACGCTCAATGTTTGGCTGGTTGTGAGGGCCTTGCTGTCGGCTTTCCTTGTCTTTCTCCGAGTGAGCGTTGGTAGGAGCTGTGTTATTCGGAAAACCCAATTGGAAACGGTTCAACGGGGTTACTGACGACCGGTACTCCCGGATCTTTTTGAGACCCATCTCGTAGAGAACGTTCTGGAGAGAGACGTACTGATTCGCTCCAAACTACCGGTAACAGAATCTCGGCTCTTACTTCATAGTCGATGGCCAGCACGACCAGTACCTACTCCGATTTCCATCGACATTTCATCTATTGGAATATTCGGAAGCGACCCTGGTGTGCCTATCTGATACCCCGCTGAAATACTATCCCTGATGATGCACCAGACCTCACCAGAACTTCCCTCGCTTGAGCCCGGCATTACACTGCTCGAAACCGACGAGCGCATGACTGGCTCATTACAGTCGCTTGTCCTTGACCAGTTGCTCTTGGATGCTGGATCGGCCCTCTGGATCGATGCCCACGGGAACGGAACGACACACCCGTTGACGCGAATTACGCCGTCGATGCGAGTCCTCGACCGGATTCACATTGCGCGGGCGTTCACTCCGTGGCAACACCAGAGTCTCGTACAGGATCTTGCCGGAGAGATTACGGACGGGACGACGATTGCCGTCCTCCCGGCGATCGACTGGTTCTACCGGTCGGAGGACCTTCCACGTGGTGATGACGAGCGGATGCTCTCGAGCGTGGCTGAGCGGATCAACGCGCTTGCCGAGCGGTTCGAGATCCCGGTGCTCTTGACGTTGCAGACGAACGATACCCTGACAGTACCGATTCACGGGATCGCTGACCGGACGATTCAGTGTGAACAGACTAAGCTCGGCCCACGGTTCGCAGGCGAGGAGTACGAGACGTTGGTCTACCCGCTGGAGAATGGGCTGGTACAAACGACGCTCACGTATTGGAAACGTATTCTCGCCAATCGACATCCGGCGATTGTTGATGCTGACGTTTCACCGGAGGTGAGTGCGAATGGGGCGTACTAATACGACATATCGTGATTTGCTCCGAGCGATGGAGTCGCGGTGGCAAGAGTATCGGCGGGCACTCCGATACGATGACCAGGGCGTCTTCGATCGGCTCTTCGAATATGCTCGCGCCCACGCTGATGCGAGTGGAGTTCAGAACCACCAGTTCGTCGAGATACCAGCGCTGATTTCGATGCTGGTCGAACAGCAAAAGCAGATCGAGGACCTGGAAGATCGGCTCGATCACGTAGAGGACGACTTGAACAGGTAGTGATGAGACGATGGTGTACAAAATCGACTACGTCAACGGCGACGTGCTCAGGTGGTCGGTCACTGAGACAGGGGTGGAGTGCGAAGTCGACGAATCGTACACGCCAACGATCTACGTGTCGGTGCACGGTGACGGCGATTTTTCGACGGCACGTGCTGCACTCCGTGACCATCCCGCTGTTGTTCGGGTTGCTATGGTTGATGAACGCGTAAGCTTCCGGCACGACCACGAGCAAGTGCTTCGGGTGGATGTAGTCGACCTCAAGGCAGTGAATTCAGTGGCACGAATGGTGAGCAAGTGGGGCTCTCCCGGCGAGTATCGCTGCTACAACGTCGATTTCTCGCGTGAGTTTCGGTACTGTCTCGAAAATGGAATTGACCCGCTGCCGAACCACGAACTCTCGCAGATGCAGATTACTGTGTCGGAGACGGAGCTTGCAAGTGAGAGAGTCACTGAACTCACGATCGACGATGAGACAATAACTGGGAGTGGTGCGGACGTGTTAACCACGCTGTCGGCTCGGGTTGAGTCGGTTGATCCAGATGTTCTCTTCCTGAATACGAGCGACCTCATACCGGTTCTCTTCCAGCAGGCCGATCGTCTTGGCGTAGAGTTCCAGTTTGGACGACGGTCGGAGTGGCAGCAGTTGGCGGGCGAATCGACGTACGAAAGCTACGGACAAGTTGGCCACTCACCGGCACGCTACAATCTCCCCGGTCGGGTGATCATCGACGGTTCGAATACGTTCATGTGGAATCAGACGAATCTCGACGGCTGTCTGTATCTCGTTGAACAGTCGGGCAAACCACTACAGGAGGTGGCGTGGTCGTCGATCGGGAATATTCTGACCGGAATTCAAATCCAGGAAGCACGGGAGCGGGATGTTTTGGTACCATGGCGCTCGTGGCGGCATGAGAAGTTCAAAACGATGCGCCAACTCCATGACGCCGATCGGGGTGGGTTCACCTTTGCACCGGACGTCGGCCTACACGAGGACGTTCACGAACTCGACTTCTCCTCGCTGTATCCGAATATCATCGTCACACGGAACGTGAGTCCTGAAAAGATCCGGTGTGAGTGCCATGCCGGTCGGGAGGACGTACCGGGCATCGGGTATTCGATTTGTGACGAACGGGGCTATCTTCCGGATGTATTTGAGCCATTGATCAAGGATCGGGATGCAATCAAAGCCGAGATTCGAGAGACTGAGGATGAAGAGCGTCGCGAGGAGTTGGAAGGCCAATCCAGTGCGATCAAGTGGATTTTGGTGTCGTGTTTCGGCTATCAGGGCTTTTCGAACGCGAAGTTCGGGCGGATCGAATGCCACGAGGCGATCAACGCATATGCCAGAGAGATTCTGCTGGAGACGAAAGCAGTGCTCGAGGAGCATGGATGGCGCATTGTGCATGGTATCGTCGATAGCGTCTGGGTGACACCGATCGACGGGGAGGAACAGACGTCGCTGTCTGCGCTTGCATCGGAAACCTTTGAACAGGTGGAGATTCGGCTTCGAGAGAGATGCCGTACTCCTCACAAACGCACGCGAGGCGGTGGATGAACTTCTTGAACGCCCAGAAGTTGTGCGTCTTCTCGTTCACCCTGACCGACCAGTGTGTATCTAGCACGTCGGTCAAATCGCCAACGTACACCGTCGCCACGCCCTCGTCGTACAGCCGTTCAACGAGGTTGCGCACCAATGCGTTCTGTGTGTGGTCACGGCACTTCGTCCGCTGTCGGTACAGCCGTCGAATCCGTTCCGAGGAGTAGCGTCCTTCACGAAGTTTCGATTGTAGGCGGGCAATTTCGTCTGTCGCCTCGCGGAACCGTCCGAACAACTCCCGACCGTCGTAGAGGTACTGGTGTCCAGCGGTCGTGGAACACGCAACGAGGTTGTTTGCGCCAACGTCGAGGGCGGCTTCGTGAGAAGTCAATGGTGAATCCAGTCGAGAATCAGGTACGGTGACTGGTTGGAAATCATCATGATTTATCAAAACCGCAAGGTCACGATTCACCCACTGACTGGGAAGTTTGGCTCACTTTGGCATCCAATACGTTCGCTTTCGAATGGCAGTGCAATGAGCAACTCTTGCCCGGTGGTCAAAGTTCTCGCCTACTTCGCTTATCGAAGAGAATCCTCGCAAACAACTTTTGACTATCTTTCTTTGAAGTAGTATTAAAAACGACAAATAGAAGTCAGTTCCAATTGTGACGTTTCTCGGTGAGGTCATAGTCTCCATTGTCATCACTCACGTAGAATTGATCCCTAAAGAACTGAAGAAGAGAAAATCGACGGTAGCTGTCCAGTGCAGATAAACGTATAAATTTGTTTCGTGGTAGATGGCTACTCGTCTTGAAAACGTTATTCTGACGGGTGAGCTATATTGGCACCGATGCTGCAGTCCTACACTTGTGATTTGCTCCGACAAGAGCGGTGTGTACTCTGTATGTATCCAGTCATGCGCTGATAGAAGGTGAGACGGCGCCCTTCTGCAGTTATTTCAACGGAGACACGATACGCTCGTTTCCATGTGAGATATTCCATCCTTGTGAAAAGAAGCGAACCCTTATCCCTGGGTAGCTGCTATTTATTTAAATGGACGATGTCTTTGTCGGGAGTCTCATGTCGTCGCCGGTGCACACCGTAAGTAACGACACTTCGCTCCAGAACGCTGGCGAGATAATGCGTGAACACGAGATCGGATCGGTCATCGTCGTTAACGATCGCGATCATCTCGCAGGAATTCTCACTGCGACTGATTTCATTCATGTAGTCGCAGAAGGGGATCCTGATCCAACTGCGACCGTTGCCACATTTATGAGTACAGATGTTATCACGACTACCGCAAGTGAATCCATCCAAACTGTAGCGGACCTGATGATTGACCATGGTTTTGATCACATCCCAGTCGTCGACGAAGAAGCGGTCATTGGCGTCATCACGACGACTGACTTAACGGCATATCTTTCTACTACACAGGATCCAAGCCCAACATAGGTGGCATATCGGTCGTTAAAATTCGGTGAGCGCTTGGCGAACAGTAACGTTCCACACGATGGCGAACAGAAGTAGGTACTCTGACGATGTCGTTCACATAAACGAGTGATGGAGTTAGGACCGAAAACAGCGCAATGGCTGTTCAGTCCTCGAACGCTTCGTTGTGCTGCTCGTAGTGGATCGTCAGCGTTCCTGGGGTGGGATGTCTGGTTGCGTTACGGATGGCCTCGAACGTTTCGAGCGTCTCGCTCGAACTGACTTCGTCTCCATATATCTCTCGTGTTTCTTCCCGTAACGCGTCATAAAACCGTTCCACAAGGAGCCTGATTGCTTCTGCATCGGATTTTGAATCGATTTCGAAGACGGCCTCGTAATGGGACATGTAACTAGTTGGTGCTCCAATGAGAAAACCCAGACCCTACAATCGTTGACAAGGAAAGCTCTCCCTGAGTACCGTCTTCTCGGAGGATCGAGACATCGGAAATGCTGTACAAACGTTAATTGGTGTCCCACTCCTCTAGATCACATGGCCGAATTCCCAGACGAAAGACAGCTCGTACTGAGAGCACGCTCCCAATTGGAACAATGGACGAACAGTGCCCGGACACAAGCATATAGTGACTTGTTCGAAGGCGATGCTCCACTCCTTCCCCCCGAGGAATTGCAACAGCTCGATGCGCTCGATTCTGTAATGGAACGGAACGGTGGCGATGGCGTGTGGGGCACCGATCAGTACGGAATCCACACAGGGGGAACCAAAAGTTCGGACAGTTCGATCGGAATTGTCTGTGTGTACCATCCCCAAATCACCAAAGATTCCGTGCTTCAGGGAGACGACGGTATCGATGACGAGACCGAGGAGAGATTCAACGCAGCGCTCTGGCAATATAGCGAACGCGTTGCGACACTCATCGAAGAACGGCTCGACGAGTTCATCCGCCAAACGCAGAGTTAGCTCTGTGTTCAATTCCGTTTCCTGAAGTTAACCGGCTCATCGACAACTGGAATGTCCTTCCTAACCAACGTCATCACAAACGAAAAACGACGCAATTAGTACGACACTGCCTCTCCTTCAGAGGAACAGGTCACCAGATCCACCCCCACTTGTTAGCAAGTGAATCGTACCTCTCGAAACGGTTGGCCCCATGTCCTGGAAGTGAAGAACGTTACGCGCCGAGCCACCAGCCGTACAGTTGCTCTTGCTCCTCGGTGTCCGGATGCTTCTTCGATTGGCCGTAGGTCTTGCCTTTGAGAAGTTGACGTTCAACTGCATTTGCCGCGAGACGAAGTGCATGGGTGGCCCCGTATCCCTCTCCTTTGGCGGTGAAGTACCCACGGTCAGTGACCAGTCGAATTCGTGCTAACATCAGTGGCACCCCTCGGCTCTTTTCTTTGTGCTCGTGCAGTTCGATACTGGCCTTGATTACGTTCATCTCACCATACTTCGAGGTCACGCTGTCGATTAACGCAGAAACGTCGTCATAGTCCATCTCATCGAGCAACTCGAGACCGAACACCTGCACGGGACGCCGTTCGTCCTGTTCCCATGTGAGCGCCTCGATGACGTCCGTCTTTGTGATGATTCCGACCGGTTCGTCCGTCTGGTTAGCCGTGACGACAAGTGAGGAAATCTCCCGATCGAACATCGTTTCGACTACCGCATCGAGTGGTGTGTCTCGTTGGATCGTCGCAGCTACATCGGACATCAGGTTCCGCACCGGTAGATCGAGCATCCGGTCGGAAGTACCGTCGCGTTCACCGAACCCGCCACGGCCACTAAACTCGTCTGATGAACCACCCTGGCTCTTGTTCCCGCCGCGTGTCGTGAATTCGATAACATCATACAGACTCAGTATGCCGACGAGTTCGTCATTGTCAATGACTGGGAGGTGTGCGATACGTGCTTCTCGAAGCGTGTTGAGGGCTTTCCCGAGCGTGGTCGTCGGGGAGACACTGATCAGCTTTGTTGTGTACGCATCGTCAACAGTCACCGCGTCGAGAAACGGGCTCACGGCCTCCAAGACAGCATCTGCAGTCACCACACCGAAGACGCGGTCTTTGTCTAGCACTGGGAGCGTCTTAGCGTTACTCCCGATCATGAGTCGTGCGACCTCACGGACATCTTCGGTTCGGTCGACGGTTGGGACGTGTTGTACCCGTGAGCCAACCTTCGCCGAGGGTTGATTGGATGACGAGGCCAGTTGTCGGCGGCTGACGACGCCCCGATACTCGTCACCGTCCGTAACGACGACGGCGTCGAGTTCCTGATTCTCGAACGCACCGGCGACCTTCGAAAGGGGTGCCCCGATGTCGAACTCGGTGAACTGTGTTGAAACTATCTCAGAGATATCCATTGTGTACTCATTACTAAAGGGAACGTGGACGGTTATGCTTGCCTCACCTTTTGATGACATGAGAGAATTGATTTTGAGAGGCGGTTTAGGGTCACAGACAGTGCCCTCGATATTACTTTGACGCACCGTCCGTGCTTGTCGCCACTATCGGTGGTCGATTACACCGTTGTAATAGAGGGGATCGCGAACGCGACCCCCTCCGTTTCGCAGAAAATGACGCACTCCACCGTAACCAACCGATTACTACCACCATGTGTCACCGGCAATGCGGTGTGAATCTCTTGTGGTGGTGCCGCCCGAGAGGGGGTTCTGCGAACCCCGTGATTACAACGCTATAACCTGCTCTTCGTGGTTAGTTCCCTCCCGTGTTCGCTTCGTGGGCTCGCATCCACCCGGCCAGATCAGGATGCGCGAACGTGATCTCGATGTGATGGCCACCGACACCCATCGCGTCGTCCACACACAGCGTCCGTGATTCTTTGTAGGTCACGCCAGGCACCCGTTCTGCCATCTCCTCCATCACACGGTAGCCGTCGTTCTTGTACGCACAACCATAGAGAGATGTCAGTTCTCGACTGGTCGTTTGTTAGTATTAGCTACTAACGCAAATGGCTTTCATCTCTTAATAGTGTAGTCCTCAAATTGGTAGACGAACAGTACTCCTGTAGAACTATAGTTACTCGTCCTCAAGAGCTGCGTAGATGTCGGCGTGACGACGTCCGTCGAGCTTCCCCATCTCAAGGGCAATCTTTTGGCGCTCCTCGTCGCTCTCCGCTGACTGATACCGCTCGTACAGTCGGCGGACTTCTTTATCTATTGCTTTCGAGGATTCGGTGCTAGACGCCATTTCTGTTGTGAACATATTCTCTGTGGCCCTTTATCAGTTCCGACGAGCACACGCTCTGAAGTAGATGACTGCAGTCTCGGTATCGACCGCGGCTTCGTCTGTCGCAAACCGATGCAGTAACGCACGAATTTCGTCACCGTATTCGAATGTGTATCCGTTCAACATATAAAAGACGACTACCGTACGAAGCGCCGTTCGCTTGTTCCCATCAACGAATGGATGATCTGCAACAAGTAGTCGCATCAAATGAACCGCTTTTTCGTGGACTGACTGTGGTACCTCACCAAAAAACCCCTCTGAGACGTACTGAAGTGCAGATTTAATCGGCTCCTCCGATCGAACTCCTGGTTCCGTGTTCTCTCCCTCCTTGACGACTTGCTCGTGGAGTTCGAGGATCAGCTCATTGGAAGGATACGCAACGTCCTCGCTCACACGACTAGGTCTCTCACGCCACCCGATAATCGTTCTGATGGACAATTGGTTTCTTAGCAAAGGAGATACGTACTCCATTGTTTTTCTCACACGCACTCCTGACACCGTCTTCAGAACCACTTCACGCTGTCACGCTGTACTGACAGTGACTTTCTTGGGTGATTCAATCACGGAGTTCCGACCACAAACACGGTGGCCGGTACCAGCTCTCCCCCTCCCGCTGGCTTTGAGCCGATAGATGCCGATACAACTGCCGTACTCACGAGTAGCCGTACGGCGTCTGTCCCGAACTGTGTCAATTCGGGACGTCCAATTCCGCAGTTGCGTGGGGTTTCGTATTAGATTCGTGTCCCTCTCGGGCGTGTTTTCGTCCCGACCACGCTACTCTCCGGCAACCCCGTCTGTGGCCGGGCTGTCGTTTGTGTTCTCCGCTGAAACCTCACCGGGAAGCTCGACATCGGCTTTCAGAACAAGACGGGTCTCCTGGTAGCTCAATCCGTCCTTGGATCGCTGGCGTTTGATCTTCCCGAGGCGGCCATTCGAGAGTTCGTGCATTGCGTCTATCGTCCGCCGGGCAAGTTCTTGCGAGTATTTTTTGCTCACACCGGACTCTTTCAGGCGAATCCAATCAGCTAGCTCTGACGCATCGAGGTAGGCTCGGATCTCTCCACTGCCCTTGGACCAGAGTGAATAGCGACCAGTATCGTCATGTTCACGCCACGCCTTGCCAGCAAGTTCGTCGGGTTTGCGATTCGTGACGGAGGCGAGCATGTCGTCATCATAGCGGGCGAATCGCTGGATCGGCAGGAGATCCGCTGTCGAGTGAGCAACGGCACCACCACGACCGAGCGCGTCTTCCTCACCAGGGAGTCGGAAGTAGGTGTTACCGTCGTCTTTCGTGATGCGTTCGAGTTTGTTGCCATCGACAGTGATCCGCTCTTTGTCGACGTTGTCGGCGAGCAGGTGGGCACCTTTCTCGAACTCGCGGGCTTGCAATTCATCGATACGTTCGCTAGCGGACTGCGTTTTGCGGGCAAGGGCCTTTCTGTGGGCTTTCGCTTTTGCTGCCTTGTCTTCTCTGGCATCGACTCGTTGTTCGAGGTCGTTGATTCGCTCCTCTTTCTCGGCGACTTCCTGCTCGAGGTTGCCGATGCGATCAGTGAGTGTCTGGACGTGCTCGACAAGGTCGCTGACCGAGACGTCGTCATCGAGAACACTGGACGCTCCGGACGTGGTGGTGTCACTCATTTGCAGGCACCTCCACTGGGACCGCAGTGTCCTCTGCTGGCGTCGAGAGGCGTGGAAGCGTTGACCGAGGAGGAGATTGAGCATCTCAATCGCGTCTGGCACCGCCTTGATCCTTGGCCGGACGCCATTCCCGGTCTCAACCGTCTCCGTTCGAACTATCTTATTGCTCCACTCTCGAACGGTCACGTCCGGCTTCTCACGAATATGGCCAAGTGGGCCGGCATTCCGTGGGACCTGATTCTCTCGGCTGAACTCTCGGGGCACTACAAACCGGATGAAGAGGCCTATCTGACCGCGGTTGAGCTCCTAGATCTCCAGCTGGAGGAGGTGATGATGGTCGCGGCTCACGAAAGGGATCTCGACGCAAGTCGTCAGGCAGGGCTTCGGACGGCATACGTCCACCGACCCTTAGAGTGGGGTTCTGAGCCAGACGAGGTTGTTGAGAAGCCCGATGAGTCGACATACGATATCGTGGCTGAGGATTTTGTGGATCTCGCAGAGCAACTCGGTACCGAACCCGTTATCTGATTAGCTCCTGTCCGGTGCGGGATCGATGGACGCAGTGCCGTGCTCACCCATACTAACGAATGACTACTATTCCGTCCGATTCCAGATCACCCGACGTGCTTCGGGCTTCTTCTTGCGAATTTCTCCCTCTCCGTTAAGTCTGTTCAAAACCTCGTACGCTGACCGCCGTGACCATCCCAGTTCGTCCGCGATCTCGCTCGTCATGTTGGGTTCGAGAGGTTCCATGATCTCGAATGCCTCCACTAGCTTCTGTTCCTGAACGTACTCGCCTCTCTCTATGCTCTCTCATTTAGCTCGTTCTTCTGGACTTGGGTGGTCTCTGGGTTAGTATACAATACTAACATCAAGTGCCCTCCAAATCTTGACCGCTCCTGTGATCATCCCCTTTGCCGCCCGACCTATCGTGTTTTTTCAAAGTGATCTACTCATGCCTCGTCTCGAATAATCTCTGTAAGCGTAAAACCGACTGTCCATTTTACTGGCTCTGTTGAAATCCTATTGGTTCGACACCTTTCCTACTGAAACAGCCGTTAGATAGGTATCCGTCGATAGCAAAGTGGAAAAACACGGGTAGTCGTCCCGAAGCGCTTACACGAACCGTGCCTTTAGCACCGGATCATTAATTGGACTCCGCCGACCTGCGCTCACTCTTGGGTCGATAGACGAGTGCCAGGACGCCGTTGCTGGTGGTATCGCTGCTTTCAAGGACGAACTCTGCCTGTGATACGTCGTCGAATAATCGCCTGCCGCTCCCTTGCACGACCGGATAGACGAGGAGGCGTAACTCATCGATGAGGCCCTCCTCGAGGAGCCATTTCGTAAGCGAAATACTGCCGTGAACCGCCAGGTCACCGCCCCTGTCTTCCTTGAGGTCGATGATTGTCTCACGGACATCATCACCGATGAACGTAGCATTCTCCCAGATATCCTCGGTGCGGGTGGTCGAAACGACGTACTTTTTAACCGGGTTAAAGAACTCTGCACCCGGATCCGGGCTTGTTGGCCATGCTTGAGCGAATTGCTCGTAGGTCACTCGACCCAACAGTAGGGCGTCGGTTCGATCCGTTTCTTCCTGCTTAAAGGTCTCAATTTCGTCGTTCCAGAACGGCGCTGACCACGAGGGGTTCTCGACGACTCCATCAAGCGTCATATAGTAGGTTGCGAACAGGGTTCGGGTTGGTGTATCGTCTGACATTTTCATCAATGTATACGCCATATAGTGTCTTGAACATTTGCGGGAAGTTGTCTGCAGCAGAGCGATATCTCCGTCCCCTGTATCTACCAGCCAGACATGTTACTTTCTAACTATTTCAACAGCGCCATGTTAGTATATTCTGCCTCTACATCCCTTATTCTACCCCTCCTCGTTTATGCAACTCCTCGAGCCGCTAATGCACTGGCCGCCGTTTCATTGCAACCGTATCTGCAACCCACCGAGCGGTCACCGCTGGAAACTCGGACCCTCGAACCACTCGAAGAATATCGTCGTCACTTGTTTGCTCCGCAAATCGTCCCTGCTTGTCGCTCAGCCTGTTATCATCTGCCTCTTGTATGTCGACCTCGGCCGTATAGATACGAGAAAATAGAGAAAACCACTGAACAGATTTGACTTTCAGCCCTCAGAGTACAGAAAGGATATACCCACTGTCCTCTATGTAACCCACTGAAGATGAGTTCCCCAACACGACGATCACTCCTCCAGTTCTCTGGTACGCACGAGAGGGAAATTATGGGAGTCGAACCGACGGGCGACGAGATTATCCTGGAGAATGTTGGTGTCTTTCGTATTGAAAACGGGAGAATCGCTGATCTCTATCTCTAAGCCGACAATACCAGTCTGATGTGCTAATTAGGCATCATTCCCGAGGTTTGAACAGCAATGAAATCGATTGTACTTCACCCTCGGGGGGCGGATTCACAAATGTGCTCTTCATCTTGGTCAGGTGAAGCAGGCACCCCGCGTAGTCTTCGGATTTCGTCTCGAAGATTTTGCCGTTCGATCAGAGTAAAGCCAATAACGATGACTGCAAAGCCAAAGACAGTCCGAACGGGGACTACCTCATCAAGAACAATTGCGCCCACTCCCGTTGCAACAAGTGGAACTGTATAGCTAATGAGGTTCGCTCGAACTGGTCCGGCGCGATCGATGAGGCCGTAATAGGCAGGAAAGGCAACCGCCGTTGCAGGCACTCCGACCCAAAAGATTGCGACGAGGGCCCCAAACGTTAGCGTGACGTCTCCTGGTGATTCGCCCATCAATAGACTGAGACCATGAACTACTCCAGCAGCCAGCACCAGTGCCCACGCTGTCATACCAATTCCCGAAATCGAACGGTCTGTCTTGCTCAGAAGCACACTTCCAAATGCAACTGCGACTGCAGCGCCGCCGACCAAAGTGACTCCAAGAAGAGCCGCGTTTCCTGTTGTGGATATCGAATTCAGCCCAACAATGATTGTCACTCCGCCTAATCCAAGCAGAATACCAATCATTCCGAGGAAGTCGAATTTTTCCTCGGGTAACAACACAATTGCAAACAGTGGCGCCAAAACAGGAACAAGGCTAAATATGACTGCAGCAGTTCCGGTGGTGAGATATTGCTGTCCCGTGAAGAGGAGCGCGGCATTAAATCCTGATAGAAACAATCCAGCGATGACGACTGCCATCAGATCACCACGGGTACGTGGCCGCCAATAGCCGCCACGCCGATAGACGTATGCGAGAAGGATTGCCGCCCCGATGTCGTAGCGCAATCCGGCAAACAGTATCGGTGGGAGAGCGACCAGACCTGCCTTGATACCGACGAATGCAGTGCCGAAGGTCAAGGAGGTGATGATAAATAGCAGTAGGGTGTAACGATCTGATCTCACATCGGTTTCACGCTCGCTTGGGTTCTGGCTTCTCGCCCACTCATATTCTTTATATGTGATGCGCGCGCTTAACGATGGCTGAGGCGGAACGTTGGTTAGGTTTGAAAGTCAATTCATCCACACCACACTGACACTTGTCTACTCAATTCGCAACCCTTGAAGCTGCCGAGACGGCACAGAAACGCGCACAGGCCGAACAATTTTCCTTCGACGTCGATGCCCCCGGAATGGTCGAAGTAACTAATGAGAGCCACGAGAACCCCTCAGCCCACCAGTACACTGTCTCCATCGACGACGCGACCGAAGACCTGATGGCCTGTACCTGCCCGCACCACGTCCACCGGAACGCATTCTGCAAACACATGGCCGCCGTGGAAACCGCAACCGACGACGGGACTCTCAACGCCTTCCCGTCCGAGGACAACGACGAGACCGAACCAGAGGACTGCGGCTGTGAGGGTCTCAACGAGTTCCCGTGCTGGCTGTGTGTGCGAACAGGACGGAAGGAACTGCCGAACTAACCACCGCTTCAGTGAAGAACTATGAGTTGACGAAGTGCAGTTGCATGCTCAGAATACGTGACACTTTACTTCGGTGATATCCTCGAAGTCAGAATCACCTGTACAGAGAAGATCACAACCTGCTACTTCTTCAGCGGTTGCAAGATGAATCATGTCTGCATAGGATGGGGTTCTCTCATCGGCTTGGGAATAATATTTCCGTCGAAGCTGTGCGCCACGAATGGCGATTGAGGGTGTAACTGGGAGAATGTCAAGATGGTCGAAGCCACTGATCATCTCCATTGTCTTCTCAGCAGTGGTTGTTCCCTTCTCACGGTCGAGAATGTAGTATACCTCGGCCAGGACTGTTGTTGCGACAATCATCCCTTCTTCTTCTCCACGCTTGATCACCTCACGTGCTTGCGCTTCGTTTTCACCCTCAAGAGTAAGCTCCAACCAGGCCCATGAATCGACAAAAAGCATCTAGTCGTATTTGCTCCAGGCACGTTTGGATTCCGAAAGGAGTTCTGAAACACTCTTATCGGTCTTCCGTGGCGTCTGTTGGATTTCTTTGAGTAACTCCCAAGAGTCTTTCTCTGGCGAGACGGTTACTGTGCCATCGCTGTGAATTTCGAAGGTGACCGTCGTTCCTTCGTCGATACCGAGCCGTTCTCGAATTGGCTTTGGGATTGTAACTTGCCCTTTGCTTGTTACCCGAGCTGATTTTTCAACTGACATGCTCTCTCAATCTCTGACTACGTGATTCTTACTCATATCTCTTTCTTACATTCTCTCCTAAGTAAGGCGAGTACGGATAACAGTACAATATCGACTGGCCGAATCGAGATGAGGGAGCAAATCTACACGGAGAGGACACACCTGGACCTGTCGAAGTCACCAACGAGAGCCACGAGAACCCCGCAGCCCACCAGTACACCGTCTCCATCGACGACGTGACCGAAGACCTGATGGCCTGTACCTGCCCGAACCACGTCCACCGGAACGCCTTCTGCAAACACAT
>NZ_JAJFAY010000006.1 GCF_021083305.1 Haladaptatus sp. DYF46
CACACACCGAGGGCACCAGCAAGGGCATTTCGTCGTGAAATCATACGTTGATAATTTTTGTCAAAGCATAATAAAACACTCGCTCATACCGATTTCTATGCATTGAGAGCACCAGTCTCAACTTCTGTTATGGGTGGGAGGGGTGTGGGTGAATACCGCCACTCGCTCGCCGTTTTTACCGGCCCATGGCTTTGGACCCATCGAACGGCAAGTTGGGCGTGACTGGTCGAAGTGATCATACTCGGAAAAACACCACCTCATCGACGCTACCGAAACCACTGGCTCGGGTTGATTCGTACTACTTCTCGATTCCAACGTAGTGTTATTATTTATTCGGTAGACGGTGGTACACATTCAGCTGTGAAGTGTTACAGTGATAGTCCTGTAATGGCTTCTGAGAATTCGGAAGCCGGTGCGTCGAGCGTTCGTTTGTTACACCCAAGCCGACGATTACTGTCTTTTGAAGGAGTTCGTCGACGACGGAACGGGCGGAACCGTCCCCACCGAAGCACCTCTCGGTAGCAGCGCGCGACGTGATGACGGGACTACCCCAAACCCGGCGTGTCGGAGCTCCGATCCGACATGTTGATGTTGACCTCGATGACGTTGGCGGTGCTCGTGACCATCTCCGGAATCGTCTCCTGGAACTGCGTTCCTTTCATCCGGCTCGTCGGCCCGGAGACGCTCAACGCCCCGAGGACGTTTCCGTCGCGGTCCCTGATCGGCGCACCGACCGCGCGCAACCCCTCGATCTCCTCCTCGTCGTTGTAGGAGTAACCGCGTTCGCGCGTCTCTTCGAGTTCTTCGAGAAGTTCGTCCCTGTCGGTGATGGTGTTCCGGGTTTTGGCCGGCAGGCCGTGAAAGTCGATTATCTCCGCGGTTCGTTCGGGCGAGAGTTGTGACAGTATCGCCTTCCCCGTCGCCGACGGGTGCAGATAGTCGGGTTTCTGTAACTTCGACGTCTGATACTCGTCCCCGACGGCCTTCTCGCCGCGTACCTTGAGCAGGCTGATTCGAAGGCCGTGTTGCTCAGTCGAGAGGTGCGCGTACTCGTTGGTCCGTTTGGCCAACTTCTCGACCTCCTTCTTCCCCACTTTGTAGAGGACGTGCTGGTTGCGGACGAACTCGCCGAGGAGGAGGAACTGAAGACTGAGTTCGTACGCGTCGCCGTTCTTGACGACGAGCCCGGTTTGTCGAAGTGTTGCAAGATGGTTGTACATCGTGGTTTTGGAGACGTCGAGGTGGTCGACCAAGTCGTCAACGGTCGCGTTACGTAGCTCCTCCAGAGCCCGTATCACGTTCACCGCCGTCACAACGGTACTCAACGACCGTGATGGCGACCCGTTGTTCGGTAGTTTGCTCATACCATCACTGTGCAAACGACCGTTATAGTTGTTTGCATATGTTGCAATCTCAAGGGAGAAGGTAGTACGTGTGTTTTCGTCCGGCTCTGACTCGTCTAATCGTCCCATCACCGACCGACGGAGCTCGAGCCCCGGGGGCAAATCATCTTAGGGCGGCGTGATTTCCCGACGTTACGCGGGGGAAGTCGGAGTATTGAAATCGAACACCGACGATTGAATCCGACACATATAAAGAGAAACAAGCCAACATACCGCTTCTAGACCCCGGTTGCAACTATCTACGACGCAACGAGTCGCGTCCATCGTCGAGTGCAAGGTCCGATTCGGCTAGTAGTCGCTCGCCAGTTCCGCCAGCGTCGTCGCGAGTATATCGGTCGCTGCGGCGCAATCGTCCCAGTCGGTCCATTCGAGTGGATTGTGCGACAGGCCGTTCCGCGAGGGGGCAAATAGGAGCACGGTGTCGGTCACCGACGAGACGTTTGCAGTATCGTGCATCGCTGCGGAGTGCATCTTCTGTGCCCCGATATCGAGCGTTTCAGCCGCGTTCAATGCCACTTCGACACACCTGTCAGCCATCCGGCTGGGCCGCTGGTCACGGTACCGGTCGAATTCGGTTCGAACCGGAGCACGGCGTTCGAGACGCGTGAGTGACTGTCGAGCGCGGTCCGCGAGCGCGTTCATCGACTCGTATTCGACGTCGCGGATGTCCATGTGGAGTTCGACGTGCCCCGGAACGATGTTGCGAGCGTTCGGCGCGACGTCGCACCGGCCTACCGTTCCGACGGCCGTCGGACTGGTGGAGGCGACCACTTCTTCCGCGGCGCGACGAAAGTCGACGATGAACTCGCTCGCGGTCGTGAGCGCGTCGGACCGTTCATCCATGGGCGTCGCGCCCGCGTGGTCGGCCTCGCCGACGACTTCGACCCTGCAGTTCGTGATGCCGGTGATGGCGTCCACGACGCCGACCTGATTCCCGGCCGATTCCAACGTCGTTCCCTGTTCCACGTGCAGTTCCGCCCAGGCGGACCATTCGTCCGCGTGAACATCGTCGTCGCCCGCAAAGCCGACGTTCTGCAGGTGCGACCCGAGTGTGCGCCCCTCGTCATCAGCGAGCGACAGCGCCTCCTCGGGCGTTCGAACGCCGGCGGCGACGGACGACCCGAGCAATCCGAACGAGAACCGTGCGCCTTCCTCCTCGGTGAACGAGACGACATCGACCGGCCGTCGGAGGTCCGCGTTCGAAGCTTGCAGCGTTCGGACGGCTTCGAGCGCAGCGTAAACGCCGAGCGGCCCGTCGAAGATACCCCCCTTGGGAACGGAATCGAGGTGACTCCCGGCCGCCACGGGCGCGGCGTCGGGATCGACCCCCTCCGGCGTCCACCGCCCGACGATGTTTCCGACCGCATCGACGCGCACGGAGAGCCCGGCGTCTTCGAGCCGCGAGACGAAGAACTCCCGTGCGCGCCGGTCCGCGTCGCTTCCTGTCAGTACCGTCCGCCCGTGTCCTTCATCGACGTCGATAGCACCGAACTGGCCGTTCCGTTCGACGTCGCGACGAAGGCGTTCCTGGTCAACCTGCATACCTCCGCTCAATCGAAATGAGGGGTAATAAACGCAGTGTATCGTCCGGATAACTACCGGTAGCGCCGTCGAGTCGATGGCCGCCCTACCGACGGCGCGGCCGCTCTGAACCCAGCGGCGAATCACGTCCGAGTGCAGCGATCAGAGCGTTCGAACGGTACGAGCGACGACGTCAACCCCGATAGCGAGGGAATCCTCGTCGATATCGAATCGCGCCGTGTGGTGGCCGTGCGGGTTGCTCGCGCCGATGCCGACGTAGGTCGCTTCACCGCCGTTCTCCTGCACGCGACGGATGAGGTACGACGCGTCCTCGCTCCCGCCCATGTCGGCGCGTTCGACGACGGTGGAGACGGTGTCGACGTCGGCCACCGCGGCCGTGACGGCCTCGATCATCGAATCGTCGGCCGTAAACGTCGTCGTCTTCCCGTAGAGGCCGGTTCGAAGTTCCACGTCGTGCATTCCGGCCGCATGTTCGACGACGCGACGCGCTTTCTCCAACATGTAGTCGTTCAGGTCCGCCGAGCCGCCGCGAACCTCGACGCGCATCCGGACCTCCTCGGCGACTATGTTCTGCGGATTCGGCGAGTGGACCTTCCCGACGTTGATCCGGGTCGCGCCGTCGGAGTGGCGAGGGATGGCGTAGAGGTTCTGAATCGCCGTCGTCGCGGCCTGTAACGCGTTGCGTCCCTCGTTCGGCGCGTTCCCCGCGTGACTCGGGGCACCCTCGAACGTCACGTCGAGTTTCGCGTTCGACAGCGGGTTCTCGTACGCCGCGACGACCATTCCCGTCTCGTTACCGAGTCCGAGGTGAAGCGCGAGGAAGTATTCGACGTCGTCGAGGTGGTCGGTCTCGCTCATCGGTTTACCACCCCGCCCGCCCTCCTCCGCGGGTTGGAAGAACAGTTTCAACGTCCCGTCGAAACCGCCGTTCTCGTCGAATTCGCGTGCGATACCGAGACCGATGGCCGTATGGCCGTCGTGGCCACACGCGTGCATTTCGTTCGGATGGGTGCTCCCGAACCCGTCGCGGGCGGGGCGGTGGTCGTCGTCGGTAGCCTCGCTGCGTTCCAGCGCGTCCATGTCGACTCGGACACCGACGGTCGGTCCCGACCCGTCTCCGTACGACTTCTCGGCGACGAGTCCGGTGATATCGTCCATTCGATCGATGAACGACTCCGGTGCACCCTCCTCACGGGCGCGAGCGACCGCGTTCGCGATGTCGGCCTCGTCCGGAACGCCGAGACGGGCGTCCTCGGCGACGGCGTCCGTACCGAGGTGAAGGGTGTAGTCGCGTTCGTCGAGTTCGTGTGCGATGAGCGCAGTCGTACGGAACTCCTTCCAACCGGATTCGGGATTTTTGTGCAGGTCTCTGCGTAGCTCTCGTAGGGTGAGCGGTCTGGCATCTGCCATGGCCCTACAACAAAGTTCGACTATTAAACTGCTATGGGACAGGTAATCGTAACGAAACGTATCGAAACGAGGCCGTGCCGCCAACAAAACAATTATATAATCTATCTCCATGTGCTAAGATAGACCACACCAAAATGTGTGAATCGAAGTAGGTATACGTAGACATGAAAGAAGATGACATAATCGAATACAACCTGAATAGACGGCAGTTCGTCGGCGTCGCCGGCGTGCTGGCCGGGACTGCGCTCGCGGGATGTTCCGGAAAGTCGGACGACGGCGATGACAGCGGCGGAGACGGCAACGGCAACGGTGGCGGCGGCGGTGGCGGAAACGGCAAGAAGACGCGGTTGAACGTCGCCATCTCCGCGGAAGTGTGGAACTTCGATCCCGCGCTCTGGACGGACACCGCAACGAGTACCGTCGGCGGCCTCATCTTCGACGAGGTCATCGAACTGACGCCCGACGAGAAGCTGAAGCCGGGACTCGTGACGGAAGTGCCGGAACCGAAGAACGGCGGAAAGGCGTTCGAGTACACGCTCCGCGACGGAATCACGTTCCACAACGGCGACGACGTGACCGTCGAGGATTTCAAATACTCCGTCGATTGGATTCTGAACCCCGAGAACAACTCCCCCATCAAGAGCCGCATGCCGTTCGTGGAGAGCAGCGAAATCGTCGGCGACCGGACCCTCCGGCTGAACACGTCGAAGCCCTTCGGGACGCTCAACTGGTGGCTCACACGGAGTCTGGAAGGAATCGTCCCGAAGGATTCGCGCGGCGAGACGCAGGACGGGAAGGGGCCGAGCGGCCTCGCGACGAAACTGACGAACGATCCGAGCGGTGCGGGGACCGGCCCGTACGAGTTCGTCGAGTGGAAGAGCGGAAGTCACGTTCTGTTGAAGAAAAACGAGAACTACTGGATGGACGGCATCCCGTCGGTCGATGAAATCAAGTTCGACTTCATCGGGGAGAACTCCACGCGCCTCGCCAACCTCCGCTCCGGCACGATAGACCTCACGAACAAGGTTCCGCCGAAGGATTTCGAGGGGCTGAAGGGCCAGCCGGACATAACGGCGGAATCGGTTCCCGGAAACCTCACGCAGGTGCTCTATGTGAACCTCATGGAAGCGGAGGGCAACCCGATGAGCAACGTCAACAACCGGCGGGCGGTGCTCTATGGCATCGACGGCGACGAGATTCTGGACGAAATCTTCCAAGGACAGGGCGTCGTCCAGAAAGGTCCGTGGTACCCCGACAGCGAGTGGACGTCGCCGAAGCTCAAGGACATGAAGCTCTACGACCCCGACAAAGCACGCTCGGAACTCGAAAAGGCGGGCAATCCCGACGGCTTCGAGATGGACATCATCGCCACCAAGGGCTCGTGGTTCAAGGACGAAGCCGTCGTCATCCAGAATCAGCTGTCCAACATCGGCATCGATGTGAACGTCACCGCCGTGGACAAGTCGACCCTGTTGAACGAGGTTTACAGCACGAACAAGTGGCACGCCGCCATGGAAGACTGGGGACAGTCGATTCCGGTCGTGACGTCGTGGCTGGAGGCAGGCTACGCGAACAACAACCACAACCACAACAACTGGCACCACCAAGCGGACGACCTGATGGACATCTACGCCCCGAGCGGGCCTGAACCACCAGCGGACGCCAAGGGAGATTACTCGAACGGACACGAGTGGTACGTCGCACAGTTGCGCGAAGCGCAGGCCGCGACGGACGAAAAGACCCAGAAAGAGATCGTCTACCGTCTCCAGGAGTATCTCGTCGAACACGCGATTCAGATCGACATCGCGTACGTGAACAAGCTCGAGGCGTGGAACAACTCGGTCAAGAACTACGATATCGGCACGTTCGTCGACAAGTACCGGGACATCGAGATCGGTGAGTAAACGGATATAATCATGGAATTCGATCCAGAGGGAGTGAACGAATGAGTCTATGTAGAACCGCTTCGGTGGTGATCGGGCGATGAGCATGGGACGCTACGTCGCAAAACGCCTGCTGCTGACGATACCAGTACTGCTCGGTGTCAGCGTCGTGGTGTTCGCGCTGGTTCACCTCGCACCGGGTGGCCCCGTCCGCGTGATGCTCGGGCCGCTCCAAGACGAAAAGCTCGTCAGCCAAATTCGACACGACATGGGGTTGGACCAACCGGTGTACGTCCAGTACGGGCTCTGGATGGCCGATGCCATACAGGGCGACCTAGGAACGTCGTGGACCGTCCAACAGGGGGCACCAGTGACGGACATCATCGTGGAGCGACTGCCGCTGACGATCGAACTCTCGATACTCAGCATGATAATGGCGATACTCATCGCCATTCCCACCGGCATCATCAGTGCCGTGCGCCAGGACCGGATCGAGGACCACGCGGCGCGTATCGCCGCGTTGACCGGTATCTCCATCCCCGATTTCTGGCTGGGGATCATCCTCATCATGGTGTTCGCGGTTCAGTTCTCGTTCCCGTGGGCGACGGGCGGTTGGACGCCGCCGTGGGTCGACCCGGTGGCGAACCTCCAGCAACTGACGTTGCCAGTGATTACGCTCGGGACGGCATACTCCGCGCTCATCGCGCGGATGATGCGCTCGGAGATGCTCGACACGCTCAGCCAAGATTACATCAAGACGGCGAAAGCAATGGGTATCAGCAGCCGCGAAGTGATACTGAAAGACGCCACAAAGAACGCACTCATCCCGGTCGTCACCGTCATCGGCGTCGGCCTAGGACAGCTGATGAACGGGGCGATTCTGACGGAGACCGTATTTAATCTCCCGGGAATCGGGAAGCTCCTGATACTCGCCATCGACCGGCGGGATTACCGCATCATTCAGGCGCTCATCCTGTTCATCTCGATGGTGTTCGTCTTCGCGAACCTCGCGGTCGACGTACTCTACGCCTACCTCGACCCCAGAATCCGATACGGCGGGAGGAACTAACGATGGCAACGAAAGACCACGCAGAGGCGGACGAGTTCGACGCTGAGTCGGCCCCCGGGACGCATCACTCGCAGCTCCAGATGTTCTGGAAGGAGTTCCGGCGCAACAAGCTATCGCTGATCGGCGGTGGGATAATCGGCACGATGGTTCTCCTCGCGCTGTTCGCACCCTACGTCGCCCCGCACGACCCAACCGCACAGTTCGAGGCACCCGAGGGCGAACACAACCCGATGCCGATGGGCGCCGAAATGATAGTCGAAAACGAGAACGGCGAGGCGGTCGGATCGATGACCGCCTACCTCGGAACTGACCATCACGGCCGCGATATCCTCTCGCGCATCCTCTACGGCTTGCGCACACTGATGACGGTGTCGCTCGGCGTCGTCTTCTTCGCCATGCTCATCGGCGTGAGCGCGGGTGCGATAGCTGGCTACTACCGGAACACGTGGATCGACGAGATCATCATGCGGTTCATGGACATCCTCTTTTCGTTCCCGAGCCTCATCCTCGCCATCGCGGTGCTGGGCGTACTGGGCGTCGGGGAGACGGAATACGCGTCGTTCGTGCTTCCGAACTTGGTGAAGATAATCATCGTCATCGGCGTCGTCTACATTCCGAGTTTCGCCCGCGTCATGCGCGGCTCCGTGCTCAAGGAGATGGAAGAGGATTACATCGACGCCGCCAAGGCGCTCGGAGCGAGCGACCGACACATCCTCCTGAAGGACATCGCCGTGAACACGCTGCCGACCGTGGTCGTTCAGGGCACGTTGTACATGGGGACGGCCGTGCTGGCGAGCGCCGCGCTGTCGTTTCTCGGCCTCGGTATCCAGCCCCCGAAGGCGAGTCTCGGGTTGATGCTGTCGAACGCGCGAGGCTACCTCTACAGCGGCGAGTGGTGGTACTCGGTGTTCCCGGGCGCGGTCATCGTGCTCACCATCCTCGGGTTCAACCTGCTCGGTGACGGGCTACGCGATGCACTCGATCCGCGGTACACGGAGGAAACGAGAGAATGAGCGACCCGATTCTGTCGGTTCGCGATCTCGTCACGCGGTTCTACACGGACGAAGGGACGGTGAAAGCCGTCGACGGCTCCTCGTTTGACCTCCACGAGGGCGAAACCCTCGGCATCGTCGGCGAGAGCGGGTCCGGAAAGAGCGTTACCGCGCTCTCCGTGATGCAACTCGTCGACGAACCCGGACGCATCGAACGGGGAAGCGTCCTCTACGACGGCGACGACCTGTTGGACAAGAGCGAAGCCGAGATGCGCGCGATACGGGGCAACGAGATATCGATGATGTTCCAGGACCCGATGACGAGCCTGAACCCGGTGTTCACCATCGGCCAACAGATCAGCCGCGTCATCCTGCGACATCAGGACGTTTCGAAGCGAGAAGCGCGCGAGCGCACCGTCTCGCTCATGAAAGACGTGGGGATTCCGGAACCGGAGGCCCGCGTCGACAGCTATCCGCACCAGTTTTCGGGCGGGATGCGCCAGCGCGCACTGCTCGCGATGGCGATCTCGTGCGAACCGGACGTGCTCATCGCGGACGAACCGACGACGGCACTCGACGTGACCATCGAGGCACAGATCTTCGAAGTGCTCGACGACCTTCAGGAAAAGTACGGCATGAGCATCATCCTCATCACGCACGATCTCGGCGTCGTCGCCGGCACCTGCGACCGCGTCGCGGTCGCGTACGGCGGTCGCATCGTCGAACGCGCGAGCGTGGACGACCTCTTCGAGAATCCGCGCCACCCCTACACGCGCGGGTTGATGCGTTCGCTGCCGACGCTGCGGGGAGAACTGGACCGGTTGGTCCCGGTCAAAGGCGACGTGCCGAACCTCGCCGCCCTGCCGTCGGGGTGTTCGTTCCATCCGCGATGTCCGCACGCGACGGACGCGTGTCGCGAGTACGACCCGGAACTGCGGTCGGTCGAACCGAATCGCGAGGCCGCCTGTATCCACGCCCGTGGATACGGCCCGACATCGAACGAGACGGAAACCGGTCCGCGTACCGAAACCGCGGCCGATGGAGGAGTAATCGATGACTGACGACTCACTGGTGGAGGTGAGCGGACTGCGCAAGCACTTCGTTCAGAACGATGGACTGATCGACCGACTGATGGGCGCGGAGGAGCGCATCAAGGCCGTCGACGGCGTCGACTTCGAAATCGAACGCGGCGAGACGCTCGGACTCGTTGGCGAATCCGGAAGCGGAAAGTCCACGACGGCACGGTCGCTCCTGCGCCTCGACGAGCCGACGGAGGGGACGGTTCGCTACGACGGAACCGACCTCACCGACCTGTCGGATGGGGAGATGAAGGCGATGCGAAAGCGGATCCAGATGGTGTTTCAGGACCCCGCGTCCAGTCTCAACCGTCGAAAGACCATCTCACAGCTGCTCAAACAGCCGATGGAGATTCACGGGCTGTACGAGGGCGAACGCGACGAGCGCGTCGACGAACTGATGGAGACGGTCGGCCTTCCGCCGCAGTTCTCCAATCGGTATCCGCACGAGTTCTCGGGCGGGCAGCGCCAGCGCGTCGGTATCGCCCGCGCGCTGGCGGTCGATCCGGAGTTCATCGTCGCCGACGAACCCGTCTCGGCGCTCGACGTCTCCATCCAAGCCCAGGTACTCAACTTGTTGATGGATCTGCAGGACGAGTTGGATCTGACGATCCTGTTCATCGCCCACGACCTCAGCGTCATCCGCCACGTCTGTGATCGCGTGGCGGTCATGTATCTCGGCGAGATAGTGGAGGTGGCGGACGGGTCGGACCTCTTCGAAAGTCCGCAACACCCGTACACGAAGTCGTTACTCCGCGCGATTCCGGAACCGGATCCCGACCTCGCCCGCACGCGAACGGCGTTGGAGGGGGAGGTCCCGTCGCCGCTCGACCCGCCGTCAGGGTGTTCGTTCCACTCTCGCTGCCCGAACGCTACCGAGGAGTGCAAGACGACTGACCCGTCGCTGGATGCGATACCCGGGGCGAACGACGGGCACAAGGCGGCGTGCATTCACGTCGACGAGTTCGAGTACGGAACGGGCTTCGTCGCCGAGGACGCGGTCGTCGACGACAGGTTCAGCATCGAGGGCTTCGACCACGCCGACGAACCTGTCGCGGACGGCGGACGGCTGGGTAACGAATGAAAGTCGCGCTGAAGCCGATGATTCGGCTCGCCCTCACGTTCGCCATCGTGTGGTTCTACAGCGCCCTACTCACGCCACTCGATTCGGGGGTCCGCTTTCTCGCCATCGTCGTGCTCGCCATCCCGACGTGGCTTGTCGTGAGTCGGGCGCTCTTCACGGACGACGACCGGTCGCCGTTTCGGTTCCGTCGCGACACGGAGTGACCGGGAACCGGCCCGGGTCGCCGTTGTTACGCTTACACGATACACTGTGTGTAGGGAGGCTGGAGCGGATTCGGTTTCGCCTACCGCTCGATACGATACGGAAAAACGCTATTCTTAAGAGGGGGGTGATCAGAATAGGTAGTAGAGAGGCATTTAGAACAACACATATGCCAGACGATAGTATAGAGAACGAGACGAGGTGACGAGGCCACGTAGGATGCAAGCCAACCGTTGGACCGTCGTCGTTTTGACGATCCATTGCATTACACCCCTACCATTGTAATTTAGATGTGGGAACATTAGGAACCACGGTCGCCTCGGCAGTTTCGAGGACGATAGCGGTCGACGAACCAAGGGACGGTTCCCGACCGGTACCGAGAGTACGAACGAACCGGAGAACCCGTCGAATCGTTTAGAATTACTAAACGAGTTCAATCGGATCGGAGTTCCAGTTCTACCTGCTTCGCGGTACTCAACACCTGTCCGGTGATGTCCTCCTCGAAACGCCTGCCGTTGAGCACCTCCGCCCGTCCGACCACGGAGATGGCCCCCTCGCGCTCGTCCTCGTTACTGCGGACGGGAGCGGCAACGCCGTTGACTCCTTCGATTCGTTCCTCCCGACAGTAAGCGACGCCGTCACCGCGGACGCTTCGAAGTTGTGCGTCGAGCGTCTCCCGGTCGGTTATCGTTTGGGGTGTTCGCGCGGGCAACCCGTGTCGTCGAACGCACTCCTCGACACGTTGGTCGGGCATCGAAGCGAGAATCGCCTTTCCAGCGGCGGTCGCGTGGAGCGGCAGTTGGTCACCATCGACCGACGGCGGCGACCACGTGCCGGAACTCACCGCGTGATAGACACGAGTCCCGCGGCCCTCCTCCTCGATGAAGAGGCCGACCCATTCTCCGGTCGTCTTCGAGAGGTTGTCCAAGTAGGGTTTCGCAACGCGGAACAGGTTCGACCGCTCCCGCGTCCGTTCGCCCGTCGCGAGCGCGCGCAAGGTGAGGTCGTATCGGCCGTCGATTTTCTTCACGTATCCCAAACTGCGAAGCGTCGTCAGGTGGTTGTGGACGGTTCCCTTCGTCGCGTCCATTCTGGTGGTCACGTTGGTCACGCCGAGCGGCCCATCGGTCGCGAGAATTTCTATGAGCGCGAACGACGTCCGCGTCGCCTTCACCGGATACCGATTCGGTTCGTCCATGAGCGTACATCGCAAGAGTGCCATTTATATTTGTTCACCGATGCTAAACTAGCAGTTTGAATTCATACCGAATGATGATTTATGTTCTGTCGAAGACGGGCGTTCACCGACTTTTCGAACGTATCCACACGAAAACCGAAGTGTGAGACCCTCACGGATCCGTTTTGTCCTCCTAAACATACCAGTATGCTATCCGTAATTTTCTGCTAAATTGAAGACTTTTCCATAGCGTGAGTCAGTTCGGGAAACATTAAAAACAATGGAGGACATCGATAACGAAAGAACGGCATGAAACACGTAGCAGTGGATATCGGCGCTAACGGCGGCACGGTGTTCGCCGGAAGCATCGAAACCGGCCGACTGGACGTGGCCGAGATTTACCGGTTCGACAACCGACCCACGGAGACGGACGGTCGATACGTTTGGGAGCTATCGAGGCTCCTCGATGACATCGAAACCGGCCTCTCGTTGGCTGCCGAAGAACTCGACGGAGTCGACACGGTCGGAATCGACACGTGGGGGCTCGATTTCGGACTGCTCCGCGACGGCGAACCGATGGGCGACCCGTACTCCTACCGCGACCCGGCGGTGATCGAAACGCGCGATGCTATCATCGACGCGGTCGGAAAGCGGTCGATATTCGACGCCACCGGACTCAACCACTGGAACACCCCGAACACGCTCTGGCAGTACCACGCGCTCGCCGAAAACGAACCGGACCGTCTCGCCGACGCGGACCGCCTGCTGATGATGCCGCAGTTGCTGACGTATCTCCTCGGCGGCGACCCCGTCACGGAAGTCACCGTCGCCTCGACGACGCAGATGTTGGACCCCGAACGGCGGGCGTGGAACACCGACCTCCTCGATGACCTCTCGCTCCCGACCGAACCGCTGCCGCCGCTCCGCGAACCGGGAAGCACGGCCGGAACGGTGTCGGCGGAGTATCTCCCGTCGGAACCGGAACTGGTCCTCCCGGCGAGCCACGACACGGCGGCGGCCGTCGCCGGAATGCCGCTTTCGGACGGTACGGCGTTCCTCAGCACCGGGTCGTGGTTCATCCTCGGACTCGTAACTTCGCAGCCGAACCGCTCGGCGGCGGCCTACGAGGCCGGACTCTCCAACGAACTGGGCTTCGACCACACCGTCCGTCTGCTGAAGAACGTGAACGGGTTCTTCCTGCTCGAAGAGTGTCGATGGGCGTGGGAGGAACGCGGCGAGTCGGCGTCCTACGAGGAGTTGATAGCCGCCGCTCGCGACGTACCTGCAAGGAAAACGCTCGTGGACCCGGACGCGGAGACCTTCAGCATCGACGGAGAGATGCCGGAGCGGATAGCCGACTACTGCCGGGAGACAGAACAACCGATTCCGGAAACGAAGGGCGAAACCGTCCGCTGTCTCCTCGATAGCCTCGCGGTGAAAACGGCCGTCGCGCTCGACGAGATCGCGTCCGTGACCGGTCGTGACCCGTCCACGCTCCACGTCGGCGGTGGCGGCGTTCGAAACGAACTGTTCTGCCGAACCCTCGCTGACGCGACCGGGAGGGTGGTCCGTGCGGGACCGACGGAAGCCACGGCGACGGGCAACCTCCTGACGCAGGCGGTCGCCGCCGGGTCGCTTCCCGACCTCGAAACGGGGCGCGAACTCGTCGAAGCGACGACGAATATTCGCACGTACGAACCGACGGGCGGCGGATGGGACGACGCGAAGACGACGATGCGCGAACTGGCGTCCCGGTGAACCAACGTCGGCCCCACTCCGCTTCAGCGCGAGGTGTAGCCGCCGTCGACGCGAACGATTTCGCCGGTCGTGTACGCCGACGCCTCGCTTGCGAGGTAGACGACGATTCCGCGGAGGTCGTCCGGGCGGCCAAGCCGTCCCATCGGTGTGTTGTCCACCCACGTTCGTTCCATCTCGGGGTCGGCTTCGAGTACTTCCTCGACGAGGTCGGTCCGCATGTACCCCGGCGCGATGGCGTTGACGCGAACGCCGCGGTCGGCCCATTCGACGGCCATCGACTTCGTCACCATCAGCACGCCCGCCTTCGACGCGTTGTATCCGACCTGCGGCTGCGGAACGTTGACGTTGTACGCCGACATCGAGGCGATGTTGACGATGCGTCCCTCGCTCCGTTCAAGCATTCGACGACCGACGTGTTTCGCACAGAGGAACACGCCCGAGAGGTTCACGTCGAGCGTCTTCTGCCACGTCTCGTACTCCATCTCCTCGGCCGGGGCGTTCGCGGCGATGCCGGCGTTGTTTATCAGGACGTCTATCGGTCCGAGACGGTCCGTTACCGTCTCCACCATCGCTTCGACTTCGGCTTCGTCCGTCACGTCCACCTCGACGGCGGTGGTATCGACGCCGATTTCTTCGAGTTCCGAGGCCGTCGCTTCCGCGGTTTCGATATCGACGTCGACTATCGCCACGTCGGCACCCGCCTCCGCGAGTGCGTCCGCCATCTCCTTCCCGAGTCCGCGGGCCGCTCCCGTCACGATGGCGGTCTCTCCGTCGAGCGCAAATCGGTCTAGTACACCCATCTGTTCCGAATACTGTTCGCCCATCCATAGTAAATATTTCGCAGGAATCAGTGGAGACAATATTCGGGTGAACGCGGCCGGAACCCGAGACGGGTTGGAAGCGAGTCCGGGGGAGAAGATTTAACCGACAGTCCCGAGATGACAGTCATATCCGCCTATGAAAGCAGCAGTACTGACGGATACCGGTTCCGTCGCCATCGAGGAGCGAGAGAAACCGAATCCGGGAGCGGACGACGTCCTCGTCCGCGTGAACGCCTGTGGCGTCTGTATGACCGACTATCACATGTATCACGGAACCTTTCCCGTCGATTTCCCGACGATTCCGGGCCACGAGAGCGCCGGGGAAGTCGTCGCCGTCGGCGACGACGTGTCGGACGTCGACGTCGGGGACAGGGTCGCCATCAACCCCTCCATTCCCTGCAACCGATGTCAGGCGTGCGTGAACGGCAACGAGAACCTCTGTGAGAACTTCACCTCCATCGGCGGCGCGGCCGACACCATCATCGACGGCGCGTTCGCCGAATACGTCCGTGCGCCCGCGGGGTACGTCGAATCCATCGGGGACGTTCCGTATCGGACGGCCGCGTTCGCCGAACCCCTCGCCTGCTGCATTCACGCCGTCGATCAGGTATCCCTCGAATCCGGCGACACGGTCGTCATCATCGGCGCGGGACCCATCGGTCTGCTCCTCGCCCAGACCTTCCGCGCGAGCGGCGCGGGAACGGTCGTCGTCTCGGAACCCGTCGACGAACGGCGCGAACTGGCGCTCGAAACCGGTGCTGACGCCGTGGTCGACCCCGTCGAATCCGAGTTGGCGTCCGAACTCGACGACCTCGTCGACCGAGTGGACATCGCCGTCGAAGCCGTCGGCCTCCCGGAGACCATCGAAACAGCCCTATCGTTGCCGTCCGCGGGCGGGACGACGCTCGTCTTCGGCGTCCCGCCGCAGGGAACGACCGTCGAAATCGACCCGTTCGACGTCTACTACGACGAACTCGAACTCGTCGGGACGTTCTCGCTCACCCCGAACGACTTCGCTCGCGCCGTCACGTTCCTCCGAAACGGGCGAATCGACGTCGAACCGCTCGTCACCGACGAGTACGACCTCGACGGACTTTCGGACGCGTTCTCGCAGATGGAGGACAAGAAGGGGTTGAAGAAGATGATCTACCCGAACGACGATCGATGACGCTGACCGATGACGCTCAGCGACTGTCCAACCGCCAACTGTCGATGGGGACCTGCCCGCCGTCGACGCGCAGTTCGTGGCCGTTGATGTAGTCGCTGGCGGGCGACGCGAGGAACGTCGTCGCCTGCGCGACGTCCTCGGGGTCGGCGAACCGCCCGAGCGGGTTGTTGTCGAGTATCTGTTTCCGGACGGCGTCGCTGAACTCCTCCGTCATCCGGGTGTTCACCCACCCCGGCGCGACGGCGTTGACGCGGACGCCTTCCCGACCGAGTTCGAGCGCGAGACTCTTGGTCAACCCGAGCAGGCTGAACTTCCCGACGTCGTAGGCGGGCGACATCCCGACGCCGTTCTTCGTGTGAATCGACGTGACGTTGATCATCTTCCCGTATCCGCGCTCGACCATCCCGTCCACGACCGCTCGGATGCAGTTCAACGACCCGTTGAGGTGGACGTCGATGTTCAACTCGAACGTGTCGTCGTACCCCTCGTCGAGGAACGGCCCGGCGTCGCCGACGCCCGCGTTGTTCACGAGGATGTCTATCGGTCCGAGACGCTCCGTGGCCGTCTCCACCATCGCTTCGACTTCCGCGCTGTCCGTCACGTCCGCGCCGATGCCGATGCACTCGACACCCAAGTCACGAATCTCGGCGGCAGTTTCCTCTGCGACGTCGGGGTCCACGTCGTTGACGACGACGTCGGCACCGTTGGTCGCGAATCGTTTCGCCGTCTCTCTACCCATACCGCGGCCCGCGCCGGTGACGAGCGCGGTCCGCTCGGACAAGTCACAGTCCATGTTCGGAGTGACTGGGTTTGACCATATATTTGTTTCGTGTACTTGAGAAGAAATAGTGACTTCAAGTGGTTGTAGTAAGGGCAATGCTTAATTATGAGTAATGGAATTATTCGCGTGGATAACTGTCGACGGAAACCGGTATCGAAGCCATCGACATCCCGCCGGACGGTTCGGTCGATATCGACGGCGTCGTCGGACGCACACGCGGTCGATGCGACGAACCCGGCCGAACGCCTGCAGGGGACTGACCATCACCAGACACGGACAATGAACACGAGCAATCGAACCACGGCAACGGAGCCGACCAATGACGAATAGGACGCGCCGCGACTTCCTCGCGGTCGCCGGGACGAGCGCGGCAGTCGGCCTCAGCGGCTGTACGCGAGGCGGAGAGGCCTCGTCGGGGAGCGATACGAAGACGGTGGACCCGACGAGCGGCGACGCGAAAATCAGCCTCTCCGAGTACACCGGCGCGAACATCGAGTGGAAGCAACACGAGGGGACGACCATCAACGTCGGAGCAGTCCAACACGCGTGGATAGACAACATCCGTCCGCTCGTCCCGCTGTTCGAGGAGTTGACGGGCATCGACGTGGTGTGGAACATCCTCCCGGAACAGCAGTTCCGGACGAAGCGACTCACCGACGTGAGCACCGGAGCCGGAAAGTTCGACGTCTTCTTCATGGACCAAGTCGTCAACCAGTTCCGCGAGGCGGGGTGGCTCCAGTTCCTCGACCCGTACTTCGAGCGCGATGATCTCTTCGACGAGCAGTGGTATCAACCGAACGACCTCCTCGGTGTCTGTCGCGAGGCGTGCCACGGGGCCGGTCGGACGAAACATTGGACGGGCATGCCGATAACCGTCGAGGTTCACACGATGTTCTATCGGAAGGACCTCTACGAGAAACACGGCCTGTCGGTGCCGAAGACGACCGACCAGTTCCTCCACAACGCGAAGGTCATTCAGGAGGAAGAAGAGGGCATGTCGGGGCTCGTCAACCGCGGCCAGAAAGGGTACGGCATGAACGTCTACACGATGGACGCGTGGATTCGGGAGTACGGCGGGAGCCTCTGGAAGCAGTACCCGGACGAATCCGGCCTCGATACCGACGCGGCGAAGCGGGCGTGTCGGTACTACGTCGATGCGTTACAGAAGTACGGCCCGCCGTCTATCGGGACCATGACGTGGTCGGAGGTGGTCGCGGCCATGCAAGGCGGCAACGCCGCGCACGTGATGAACGACGCGAACCTCTTCTGGGGAAGCTTCGCCGACTCCTCCCCCGACGGGGGCGAAATTGGCGTCGCCAAGATGGTGACGCCGACGACGAAGGGAAGCAAGTTCGCGCCGGGCGCGTTCACGTGGCAACTGTCCACGTCGAAGGCCGCGCGACACCCCGAGGCGGCGTTCCTGTTCATGCTGTGGGCGACGTCGAAGCCGACCCAACGGTGGATGTCGATTCAGCGGAACGCGTCGTTCCCGACGCGCCAATCCATCTGGTCGAAGAAGGCGTACAAGAAGAAGTACGGGAAGACGTTCAGTCGTGTGTCGCTGGAATCGCTGAGTGACGCGGTGACGGAACCGTACGACGCGATGTACCCCGTCTGGGCACAGAAGTACTCCATCCAGCTTCAGAAGGCCATCACCGGCGGCAAGTCCGTCGAATCGGCCCTCTCGAAGTCCGCACAACAGGCCGAACTCATCGTCCAGCAGGACTGACCATGATACGAACACGTACCCACCGCAAATCGACGGACCACACCACCGAACCATGAGCATCGACACCCAAACGCGAACGGAGCAAGGAACGCAAGACGAGGGTCGGTCACTCTGGAACGAGTACCTCCCGGTGTGGCTCTCCACGCCGATGGTGCTCGTCGTCCTCCTCATCACGGTGTTCCCCGGAATCTACGACCTGTACCTCAGCCTCGTCAACTACAACTACGTCAACCCGGAACGAATCGGCACGTTCGCCGGACTGCACAACTTCAGGGTCATCTTCACCGACCCCGTCGTGTGGAAGTCCATCACGGTGACGGCGATATTCGTGACGTGCGCGCTGCTCCTCGAGCTGGTCCTCGGGTTCGCGCTCGCCGCGCTGTTGACGAACGTGAAAAACCGATGGGCGCGGACGTTCTACCGCATCGCGTTCATCCTGCCGATGGCCGTGGCCCCGGTCAGTCTGGCCATGATAGGGCGGATAATGCTCGACCCGCAGTTAGGCATCATCGCGTACACGATTTCGACGTACACGCCGTTCGCCGCGCCGAACTTCCTCACGGACGTCCCGTTGCTCACGGTCATCCTGATGGACACGTGGAACTGGACGCCGTTCATGTTCATCATCCTCTACGCCGGACTGTCGTCCGTGCCCGACGAGTTGATAGAGGCGGCCCGCATCGACGGCGCGCCGACGTGGCGGACGTACGTCCACGTCGTCATCCCGTACATGAAGCCGGTCATCTTCGTGGCGTTCCTCATCCGCCTCATCGACCTGTTCCGGACGTTCGGGACGGTGTACGGCCTGACGCGGGGTGGCCCCGGGAACGCGACGAAGCTCATCAGCATCCAGATCTTCCAGACCGGGTTCACGTACATCGACATCGGCGCGGCGAGCGCGCTCGCAATCGTGTACCTCGTCGTCGTCCTCGTCATCTGTAACGTCCTGATTCGGGTCGTCGGCTTCGAGGGGGTGTTGGAGTGATGGCGGTTTCGGAACGCGCGAAAGCCGTCGGTCGTCACGCCGCGCTCCTCGCGTGGACGTTCGTCTGCCTCGCGCCGCTCGGGTGGCTCGCGTTCATGTCGCTCAAGCCGCCGGGAAAGGCGCTGGAACTGCCGCCGAAGTGGGTGTTCCTGCCGACGGTGTACAACTACCTCGAACTGGCGAACGACCCGTCGTTCGTCACCGCGTTCACCAATAGCGTCGTCAGCGTCACCGCCTCGGTCCTCATCGTGTTGGCCATCGGGATTCCGGGGGCGTACGTCCTCTCGCGGTACGACGTACCGAAGAAACCCGACGTGCTCATCTGGATACTGTCGTCGCGGATGCTGCCGCCCATCGCGGTCGTCATCCCGTTCTTCGTGATATTCCGCACGTTCAACCTCTACGACACCATCATCGGACTGGTGTTCATGTACGTGACGATCAACGTGGCGCTGGTCGTCTGGGTGATGAAGGCGTTCTTCGACGGCATCCCGCAGTCGCTCGAAGAGGCCGCGATGGTCGACGGCGCGACGCGCTCACAGGCGTTCCGGAAAGTCGTGTTGCCGTCGGCACTCCCCGGCATCATCTCCGTCGCGATCATCAGCTTCATCTTCGCGTGGATCGAACTGTTGTTCTCGCTCATCCTCACGAACAACCGGGCGACCACGCTCTCGCTCGCGGTGTACAGCTTCATCGGGTCCCGGAACATCGAGTGGTCGATGTTGGCGGCGGCTTCCATGACGATGATCATTCCCGTGCTGTTACTCCTCGTCGTCGCGAATCGATACCTCGCGTCCGGCCTGAGCTTCGGCGCCGTGCTGAAGGAGTGACGGGGGAGTCCCATCGGATCGTTTATTTTCCGATATCGACGTGAAGGTTTATTTGTGAAGAACGACGATACTACTCCGATGGCCGGAATAACTATCGACAGCGTCGTCAAACGGTTCGGAAGCGGGCAGGGCGAGATCGTCGCCGTGGACGACGTCGACATCGACATCGGGGACGGCGAGTTCGTCGTCCTCGTCGGGCCGTCCGGGAGCGGGAAATCGACGCTGCTTCGGATGGTCTCGGGGCTGGAACAGCAATCCGAGGGAGACATCTGGATTCAGGACGAACTGGTGAACGGGAAGTCGCCGCGCGAACGGAACATCGCCATGGTGTTCCAGAACTACGCGCTCTACCCGAACATGACCGTCCGGGAGAACATGAGCTTCGGGCTCAAGATGTCGACGGACCTCTCGGGCGACGAAATCGAGGAGCGCGTGGAGCGCGTCGCGGAGACGATGGGCATCGAACGCCTGCTGGACAACAGTCCGTCCCAGATGTCCGGCGGCCAACGCCAGCGCGTCGCGCTCGGCCGGGCCATCGTCCGCGACCCCGACGCGTTCCTCATGGACGAACCGTTATCCAACCTCGACGCGAAGCTACGGACGACCATGCGAACCGAAATCAACCGTCTGCAGTCCGAACTCGACGTGACGACCCTCTACGTCACGCACGACCAGACGGAGGCAATGACGATGGGCGACCGACTCGTCGTCCTCGACGGCGGCGAACTCCAGCAGGCCGGCACGCCGCTCGAATGCTTCTACAAACCGGCGAACCGCTTCGTCGCGGGCTTCATCGGGTCGCCCTCGATGAACTTCTTCGAAGCCGAACGGGACGGGTCCACGCTCCGGTCGGACGGGTTCGACTACGAACTGTCCGAGGAACTCGCGACGTCCGTGGACCGGTACGACCGCGTGACCATCGGCGTTCGGCCGGAGGACGTCGAGGTCACGGAGGAACCGGAACGCGACAACCAGTTCCGCTGTACCGTCGACGTCGTGGAGCCGATGGGAAGCATCCGATACCTCTACCTGAAACCGGTCGAGCAGTCACACGACGAGACGTTCGTCGTCGAAATCGACGGCCAGCGGCCGGTGAAGGAGGGCGACGAACTGTACGTCGATATCCCCGAGCGGACGGTACACCTCTTCGACACGGAGACCGGTGCCGCGGTTCACCATCGAACCCTTACCGCCGAAGCCGAAGCCGAACTGACGGACCGAATGGCCGACGCCGGAGTCGCCTCGGAGTAACTCATGTCCGAAGAGAAAGACCAGTATCACGACGAACGCAGCGCCATCCGCGACTACGGGGTCGAACTCATCGAGCGCGGATTGACCGAAGGAACCGGCGGCAACCTGAGCATCAGGCTCGACGACGAACACATCGCCATCAGTCCCTCGGGCGTCCCGTACGGCGACATCGACGTCTGGGACGTTCCCGTGGTGGACTTCGACGGCAACGTCCTCGCCGGGGACCGTGAACCGTCGACGGAGCTACCGATGCACCTCTCGGTGTACGAAGAGCGCGACGACGTCGGCGGCGTCGTCCACACGCACTCGCCGTACGCGACGGCCTTCGCGGCGCTCGGCGAGCCGATTCCGGCGTCGCACTACCTCGTCGCGTTTGCGGGGACGGAGGTTCCCGTCGCGGAGTACCGAACCCACGCCACACCCGAACTCGGCGCCGCGGCGACCGAAGCGCTCGGCGACGAGTTCAAGGCGACGCTGCTGAAGAATCACGGCGTTCTCACCGCCTCCGACTCGCTGGCGAGCGCCTTCGACGTGGCACAGATGGTCGAGTACTGCGCCCGCATCCACCACCTCGCCTCGACGGTCGGAACGCCCGACATCCTCCCCGACGAGGAGATTCGCCGGATACAGGGCAAGTTGGAGAGCTACGGAACGAGCGAGTGATGGGTTCCGGCCGCCGCGTCCGAACCCGTTCGATTCACGCGATTCGGCGATGCGCACAACGGTCAAGTGGCTCCGCTGTGAGTGTCGCGTATGCACATCGTCGACTACGAACTGTTCGAAGTGCCGCCCCGGTGGCTTCTCCTCCGGGTAGAAACCTCGGACGGGACGGTCGGCTGGGGTGAGCCGATCGTTCAGGGACGCATCAAAGCGGTTCGCGGTGCCGTCGAGGAACTGATGGCGACGTATCTCCTCGGCGAGGACCCGCTCCCCATCGAGAAGCATTGGGAGACGATGTATCGCGGCGGGTTCTTTCGGGGCGGTCCGATTCTGATGAGCGCCATCGCGGGAATCGACATGGCGCTGTGGGACATCAAGGGAAAGCGGTACGGGGCACCCGTCCACGCGCTTCTCGGCGGGCCGGTCCGAGACAGATTGCGAATCCACCAGTGGATCGGCGGGGAGACGCCCGAGGACATCGCCGTTTCGGCCCGCGAGATGGTCGATGCGGGCTACTCGGCGCTCAAGCTCAACGCGACCGCCGAGTTTCGCATGCTGGCGTCGCCCGCCGCCGTCGACGCCGTCGAAGCCCGCTTCGAATCGGTGAGAAGCGCCGTCGGTGACGGGATCGACATCGGGGTCGACTTTCACGGGCGAGTGTCGTTCCCGATGGCGAAACGTGTCGTCAGCGCGCTGGACGAGTACGACCCGATGTACTTCGAACAGCCGGTTCCGCCGGAGCAGAACGACCGACTTCGGGAAGTCACAATGCACACGACAGTACCGGTGTCGACGGGGGAGCGACTGTACTCCCGATGGGAGTTCGAATCGGCCCTCACCGACGGGGTCGCCGGCGTCTTCCACCCGGACGTCACGCATGTCGGCGGGATCACCGAGATGCGAAAGGTCGCCACGATGGCCGAGACGCACGACGTGGCGCTCGTTCCCCACTGTCCCGTCGGCCCCATCGCCCTCGCCGCGGCCGTTCAGGTCGGGTTCTGTTCGCGAAACGTCGTGGTGCAGGAACAGAGTTTGAACCTCCACGACGTGGACAAGAGCGGCGGGTTGGCCCTCCTCGACGATCCGACCGTGTTCGGGTTCTCGGGCGGGTACATCGCCGCGCCGGACGCTCCGGGGCTCGGCATCGCAATCGACGAAGAGCAAGTGCGGGAACGCGCGGAACACGACGTCATGTGGCACAATCCCGTCTGGCACCACGACGACGGCAGTCTGGCCGAGTGGTAACTCGCCCGCGACCGCCGACGGTCCGCGTTTAACACGTTGGAGAACGTACGTCGGGGGACGTATGAGGGAGATGAAAATCATCGGCGTGGAGGGACACTTCGTCTCGAACGGCTTCGTCGAGAAGGGTGCGGGGAGCGACCCCGGCGAAGGCGGAGAGGGGGATTCGTCGCCGACCGACCGACTCCGCGACCTCGGTGAAGGTCGACTGACGGAGATGGACGAGGGAGGGATGGACGTACAGGTCGTCTCGCACACGCAGTTGGGGTCCGCGGAGATGACGGCGGAGGAGTGGGTCGAGCTCGCGAAGGACGCCAACGACGAACTCGCCGACGCCGTCGCCGCCCACCCGGATCGCTTCGTCGGGTTCGCCACGCTGCCGATGGCCGACCCCGACGCGGCGGTCTCAGAACTCGAACGGGCCGCACGACTCGACGTTCCCCTCTACATCCATCCCGGCTATCCCCCACAGAACGTCGACGCTACGTACTACGAGGGGTTCGACTCGGACGTCGACTTTTCGCTCGCCACGACGAGTTGGGGATGGCACGCCGAAACGGGACTCCACGCGTTGCGGCTGATCGCTTCGGGGGCGTTCGACCGCCACCCGGAATTGAACGTCGTCCTCGGGCACATGGGCGAGATGATTCCGTTCATGCTCGACCGAATCGACGACTGGCTCACCACGAGCGGGATGTTCAGCCGACCGCCGCTCGCGATGGCGATTCGGGCCGTCGGCGTCGACCACGTCATGTTCGCCGTGGACTACCCGTACAGTTCCATCGACGACGGCCGCCGATTGCTCGGAAACGCGGAACTCGCCCCCGCGGACGTGGAAAAGCTCGCCCACCGTAACGCCGAACGGCTCCTCGGATTGGACGCGGAGTGAGCTCCGAGATTCACGTGCGAGCCCCGGCAGGGAAAATGGACATACGGCCATTAATTTCCGATATGGACGCAAAATACAGATGATTGCAAGCACCACATAAACACCCCAAGTAAGTTATAAGAGGGACTATAGACATTTTTATCCCTATTGCAGTCATTTTATTACTATATAAAAACTTTAAATATTTTATTTTTACTAGAGATTAGAATTTGGCGACGAGATGTCGGAGGTGCAACGTGAGAACTGTCGTGACGCCGCTCCGCAGAACAGTGTACGTAGAGAAACGATCGAAGGGAGGGTTGTATCGTACGGTTGCCGGCGCGAGCATCGCTCGGAATCGGGGTTTATGCGAGACGGACGGGCGTTCCCCGGTCGGCCGAGGCGTAGATGGCCTCGATAATCTCGACGGCTTTGCGTGCCTCCCGTCCGTCGAGCATGAAGGGCGCGTCGTTCGTCAGCGCGTTGAGATAGGCCGCGATGTTCCGGCGGTGATACTCGTAATCGATGGACATCGGGTCAGCAGCACCGCCACCGTTAGTCGTCTCGGTGAATTTCGTACGAACCGCCGAGTCGTTCGGCTGTTCCTCGCGAAACTCCCACGTCACGAGTTCGTCTTCGAGGAGCTCCGCGGTGCCCTCACGTCCTCCGAGCTGGACGCGCTTGAGTGACCCCGGATACATCGAAGTCGTACCGAGCAGTTGGCCGAGCGTCCCGTTCCGAAACCGAAGGACGGTGACAGCGGTATCTTCGACCTCCATCCGTTCGTCGTCGTGTGCGAGCCTCCCCGTGTACGCAAACACCTCCTCGACCGGGTTTTCGTCCCCATGGATATTCATGGTCGCACCGGCGAGCCACTGAACGGCATCCACGCTATGAATCGACTGGTTCATTACCGCGCCGCCACCGTCGAGTTCCTCGGTTCCCTGCCACGCCCCCTCGTAATAGTCGTCCGGACGCCACCACGGCACGTACGCGTTCGCGACCGCGAGCCGACCGAATCGGCCCGACGCTGCCGCGTCGTACATCGTTTCGACCACGGGATTGTACCGCTGTGGGAAGACGCCACCGAGTCGAATGCCCGCCGCCTCGCACGCCTCGATCATCTCGTCGATGCGCTCGGTCGTTATTTCGAGCGGTTTCTCACAGAGGACGTGAACACCGCGGTTCGCCGCGGCGAGCGTGGGTTCGAGGTGGGCACCGCTCGGCGTGCAGACCACGAGGACGTCGGGGATCATCTCGTCCAACATCGTCTCCGTGTCCGCATAATGGTTACAGCCGTACTCGTCCGCGAACTCGTCACCCTTCTCGGCCGTCCGGCAGGATCCGGCGACAAGTTCGGCGTTCGGCAGGTCATCTATCGATTCCGCGTGCATCTCCGCCACCGCACCGATACCGGCGATGGCGATACGGACGTTCTCCGTCATTCGATTCGAGACGTCTCACGGCCACCGCAAAAGGATACCGGTCATTTCACCGGCGTCGAAACTGTTAACACCGTCACGGCCGTCCTGAAAACCGACATAATGGCATCAGACACCGCACAAAAACCAACGACCAGCGACGGCAGTAGCTTCGTTCTCTCCGGGTTCGCGGACGAAATCGATCCCGACCTGAAAACACAACTCGACGTCCTCGAAACGCTCGATATCGACTACTTCGACCTCCGAGGGGTCGACGATACCAACGTCCTCGACTTGGACGACACTGCACTCGAACGCATTCGGGACGCCATAAACGAGCGCGGCATCGCCATCTCCTCCATCGGCTCACCCATCGGGAAAATCGACATCACGGAGGATTTCGAACCCCACAAGGAGCGCTTCGAACGCGCCATCAAGAGTGCGGACTTCTTCGACGTGGAGTACGTTCGCATCTTCTCTTACTACATCCCGGAGGGTGACGACCCGGCGGACCACCGAGACGAAGTCATGCGACGGATGCACTGGAAAGCCGAGCGCGCGGAGGAAGCAGGTGTGACGCTCATCCACGAGAACGAGAAGGACATCTACGGCGATACCGCCGAACGGTGCCGTGACGTCCTCACGACCGTGGACTCCCCGAACCTCCGCGCCGCGTTCGACCCGGCGAACTTCGTCGAGATAGGGGTCGAGGCCTATCCGTACGCGTTCGCACTGCTGGCCGAGTACGTCGAGTATCTCCACGTCAAGGACGCCGAGATGGGCGAACGGGGAGAGATACGACCTGCCGGAGAAGGCGACGGGCGATTCGACGACTTGATTCGTGTCCTCGACGCGCGGGGATTCGACGGGTTCGCCTCGCTCGAACCCCACCTCCAGTACGCGGGACCGAGTACGGGACTGAGCGGTCCCGACGGGTTTCGGACCGCGGCCGATGCGTTTCGATCGGTCCTCGCCGAGGGGGGTGCGAACTACGAATAGGAGACGATCGTTCGAGTTCCACCGGTCACTTTCGAGCGAAACGATGACGGAGGGTCAAATCGCGATAAACCCGACCCCGAACACGGCGATAACTGCCGCGACGAGACGGATTCGGAGATCCTCTTCGTTCAAGACGACTCCGCCTAACAACACGGCGACGACCGCCTGCATACTGAGGATCGGTGACGCGATGCTCGCCGGGATCCGTGTGAAGGCGAGCGCGATGAAGTGTTCCCCGACGATCAGAATCGCCCCCGAGAAGACGAGTTTCGGAAACGATCCGGTGAACTCGGAACGCCAATCACGAGCCGCTAGCGGTGACAGGAGGGCTGCCGTGCCGCCGAGTTTGAGGATGACCCACGTCGTCCTCGGAAACGCCAACTCCTGAAGGACGACCCGCTGTGCGACGTTCAAAATCGCCAAGACGAACGCGCTCAGGAGTGCCAACTGTGCGGGCCGGTACGTCGTCGCCTTCAACACCGGTGTCGCCAAGTTGTCACCCTGATAGTTCGCAACGTACACCGCCAGCGTGGCCAGCCCCACACCGAGGAACTGAACGGCCGTCAGCCGTTCGTCGAGGAGGACGATTTCGAACGGAAGCACGAACACGGGTGTGATTTTGCTGATCGGCGCGACGTACGACACTTGCCCGATTTGAATCGAGTGAAACAGGAGGAACAGACCGACAGCCAAGAACACGATGGCGCCGAATACGACCGCCCAATCGGTCCCGGAATATCGTGTGGGAAGTGTCATCGGCGTCCCGGTCACTACCGCGACGAGCGCGTACCAGCCCGCCGCAGAGGCGAAGGTGATCGTCATGAAAACGGTAGACGGTACCCGGTCGAACTGATATTTGTTGAGAAAGAGGAAGTATCCCCAGACGACGGCCCCGATGACCGCGTACGCCATTCCGCTGTCGAGGACTGCATCCATGGTCGGTGACGGGATTCAAAGCACGTGTGAGTACCGGTTCAGTCCAGTCGGTACCGTTCGACGGCGTCCTCGTCCACCGTGATTCCGAGTCCGGGTTCCTGTGGCACCTCCAACACGCCTCCCGTGGGGTCGATTCGGTCGACCAGCAGGTCGTCTCGAAGGGGGTTCTCGCTTCGGTCGAACTCGAAGAGGAGCGGTTCCGGGACGTGGTCGGGGTGTGGATACGCCGGAACGCTCGCGGCGAACTGGATCGCCGCCGCCAACCCGACGCTGCTGTTCCACACGTGGGGACGAACCGCCACGTTTTCCGTCGTCGCCATATCGGCGATACGGCGCGCTTCGGAAAGACCACCGCACCGACCCAGATTCGGTTGGACGATGTCGACGGTTCGGTCGTCGATGAGTCGTTTGAACTCGAATCGGTTGAAATGGGCCTCGCCCGCCGCTATCGGAACGTCGACGAGGTCTCGTACCTGCCGATATCCCGAATGGTTCTCCGGGGGAACCGGTTCTTCGACCCACGCGATGTCGAACCGCGAGAGGTTCTCCATGGACCGAGCGACCTGCTTCGGTCGATAGTTCCCGTTGAAATCGACCATCAAGGACGCGTCGTCGCCGAGTATCTCTCGGGCCGTTCGGACGCGTTCGACGTCGTCTTCGAACCCGCGACCGATCTTGATCTTCGCCGCGGTGAATCCCTCCTCGACCGCTCGCTCTATCGGTTCGGCGGGGTCCTGCCCCCATTCGGTGACGTACATCGTCGACGCGTACGGGGTGATCGAAGTCGTCTTCGTCCCGCCCAACAGTCGATGCACGGGGCGGTTTACGCTCTTTCCGATGAGATCCCACATCGCAACGTCGATACCGCTGAGCGCACATTGGACGATGGCACTCCCGCCGAAGTGATACCCGTCCATGTACGACCGTTCCGCGAGTGATTCGACTTCGAAAGGGTCCATTCCGACGATTTTGTCCGCGAACAGTTCGTCTATCAAGGTCGCCGTCGTCCGTGCCGGGGCGAACGCTTCACCCCAGCCGACGGCTCCATCGTCGGTCGTCAGTTTGACGAGCGTCGTCGATCGAGTGGTGTGAATCCCACGTGCACTCCCGACGCCGCGGCCTTCGTCGAGCGAGTGTGAGAGTGGAATCGCTTCTATTTCGGTGATTTCCATGTTGGTTTCTTCCTTGTTATTCGGACCAGTGTCCGGTGTAATTGACGTCGCTAGTTGTGACGGTGGTGGTTACGACGAAATCCCGTTACGGAACAGCCCCGTAGAACGCATTCGTCCCGAATTTCGTCGGGGTCACCACCCATAATTTATGTCTCTTTTCGACCCACGGTCGGAGTTCCCTTCGGTACCACATATGTGTTTCGGGAACAGTGACTCCCTTCGGCGACGAGGACCACGCGAACTGAAGCGATCCGTTCACAGGTTTCGTTCGGAGGCACAGGTTTATGGTCTGTCCCCTTGTTTTTTCGACCGATGAACGTTCTTTTAACGGGCACCTACGGCCGGTGTGGGACCGCCATTATCGACCATCTCCACGACCGTCACGAGTACGAGTTCACGTATCTGAATCGCTCGGACCGTCCCGACGGCCATCCGTACGGAGGCTTCGACACCGTGGTCGCTGACGTGTCGAATTACGAAGCGATTCGACCCGCCTTCGAGGGACAGGAGGCTGTCGTCCATCTCGCGGCCTATCCGTACGTGGATGGGACGTGGGAGGACGTTTTCGAACCGAACGTCCTCGGGATGCTCAACGCGCTGGAGGCCGCCCGCGAGGCGGAAGTCGAGACGGTCGTTTTCGGTTCGACGAATCACGTGGTCGGGATGTACGAGCGGGAGAATTCGCCCGGGATTTATCGTCGCGATACCGACATCGTACTGGACCACACCGTTCCCGTGCGTCCGGATTCGTTTTACGGCACCACCAAGAGCTTCGGCGAAAATCTCGGTCGATACTACGTCGAGAACTACGACTACCCGAAACGGTTCTACGCGCTGCGAATCTGTAGCGTCCGGAGTAACGCGTACGACCATCCGTACGGCGACGCCGAAAGCGGAGTCGAAGACGGGGAGTACGAACGGGGCAGCCCGGAGTACGAGGAGCAAGTCGCACGGATGAAGGCGATGTGGCAGTCCCGACGCGACTTCGCCCACCAAGTCGACTGCTGTCTCGAGGACGAGAATGTCGAGTTCGACGTGTTCTACGGCGTCAGCGACAACTACAGACGGTGGTTCGACTTGGAACACGCGCGGTCGAAAATCGGCTATCGGCCGCAGGACGACGGTGAGGAGTGGAACGCGCCGCCGGAATGAACCGTACGTGATTCGGATGGGTTCACCCGATCAATCGCTCGATGTCGTCGTCCAGTTGTCGGTACAGGTCCTCGGCCCGACGTTCCTCCTCCTCCGAAAGCGGGACGATCGGCTCACGAACTTGCCCACCGTTGAGACCGGCGAGGTCGAGTCCCTTCTTCACCGCCGGGACGCTGATCGCTCCGGGAAGGGAGTTGTGCTGGCCGGTTTCCCCGCGGAAGTTCTGATACGGTAAACAGATGTTCCGGAGCTGTCGGGCATACTCCCACTCCCCGGCCGAAAGCGCGTCGAAGAGTTCGAGGCCTACTTCCGGGCGGAAGTTACTGACGCCGGCGGAAAAGCCTTCGATACCCTCGTTCCAGTACGAGATCGAATACGGCTCCGCGAGTCCGTCGATCCAGACCGTCTCGTCGTCCCCAGCGGCGATGCTCGCCCCGAGTTTTACCGGGTCTTCCAGTGCGTATTTTATGCCGACGATGCCGTCGATCCCGCTCATATCACGGAGAAATGCGACCGATGGATCGAACCCGCGAACGTACGGTACGAACGGTGTCTCCGTAACTGACGTGAGCTTTCGATAATACCGGAGTAGTCCCTGTTCGTGAACGTACGTATGGTCGGGTGGCATGATCATCATGGTGTCAACGCCGACGTCGTCGTAATCCCTGATGAGTCGTCTTGCGTCCTTCGTGTTTCCCCCGACTCCGGCGAGAATGCAGGCGTCAGAAGGGAGCGCGTCGGTGTTCGTTTCGGCGATGTCCACCCGCTCTTCGTGTGTCAGCGAGTGATATTCGCTTATATTTGCCGTCGAGAGAAACGTTCGAATCCCGGCCTCGTATATCGTTCGAGCGTTTTCTTCCATCTTCGCGTGGTCGACCTCCAGTTCGTCGTCAAACGGCGTCAATAAACCAACTGCGACGCCTCGAAGGCGCTCCCTCACCGTATCGTCTGACAAAGACATAGTTGAGAATTCATCCCGTAGGATATAAGTCCTGCTATCATTTTGATTTCACAATTGATGACAGAACGATGTGACACGGTTTCGGTATCGAGCTAGTAGTTTAAGTTCTCGTCACCGATGTTAGGAATATGAACATCACCGATGTTCGCGGGTACGCACTGTCGTCACCTATCGATCCGCCTCAAACGCGCCGTTTTCACGCAGGGAGACGTCGACTTCTGAAACGGGACGTCGTCCTCGTCGTCGTCGAGACGGCGGGCGGAACCCGTGGGTTCGCACCCGCGGGCGCGAGCAGTTCCGCGATGCGGGAATATTTCGACGGCGCGTCACAGGCCACCTTCGCCGACGTGATCAACGGACCCGTCGCTGACGAGTTCGAAGGCGAAACGATCGACGAAATCGAACAGGCTCACGCCGTCGTCGCCGCGATGGACCTCCCCGAGCGTCTCCGTAATCAAGTCAAATCCGTAATCGACGTGTCGCTGTACGACCTGCTCGGGAAGGAAGTCGGAGCACCGATTTACCAACTGCTTTGCGAACGTCACGGGACGACACCGACCCCGGAACTTCCGTTGTATGCGAGCGCGGGAATGTACATGGAACTGGAGGGCTACGTTCGACAGGCGAAACTCCTCGACGACGAAGGGTTCTTCGGATACAAGTATCGTCCAGGCATCGGACCGGAAGACGACCGCCGGATCGTCGAACGCCTCGACGAAACCGTGGACTTGGAGATCATGGCCGATGCACACACGTGGTGGAAGATGGACGACCGGTCGTACGGACGGGAGACCGTCCGGTCCCTCGTCGAGCACGCCGCGGAGCACGATGTGTACTGGGTCGAGGAACCGGTGGAACCGGACGACTACGACGGATATCGCGCTCTAAGCGGCGACGTCCCGCTCGCTGGAGGCGAGAGCGAGGAGTCCGCGGCGGGATTGGTCGAACTCGGACGCACCGGCGCAGTCGACTTCCTGCAAGGTGACGTTCGTCATCACGGGGGATTTTCGGGATGTTGGAACGCCGTGGAGTTCTGTATCGACCGACCCGTCACGTTCGTCCCCCACAACTTCGGGACGTGGCTCGGATTGATCGCGAACGCACACCTCACCGCTGCCGCACCACAGGCGGAATTGTTGGAATATCCTGTTTTCGAGAACGACCCCGTACTCGATTCGTCCGATGAGCCGGGAATGTATCCGTTCGAACTGGCGTTCGATATCGTCGATGAAACGCCGGACATCGACACCGGCGTTTTGACGGTCCCGGACGGACCGGGACTGGGTATCGAAGTGAACATGGACGTCGTCGAGGACTACCCGTTCGTCGAGGGGGCGTGGACCGAATTTCAGTACGACGAGGTGTCGAGTTAAAGGGCGAGCATAACACCTAAGACCTATGTGAAAGATACTACAGTCCATGGTGAATGATCAGCAGCTGATCGGCCAGAGTAGCCACCAGCAATCGCTTCCGAAACTCCCGGACGACCGCGTCAAAATCACCTATATCGGCGGTGGTAGTCGGCAGTGGGCGCCAAATCTGTTCCGCGACCTCGCCCTCTGTACCGAGGTCGAAGGCGAGGTAGCCTTGTACGACATCAACTACGAGAGCGCCGAACTCAACGCGGAATTCGGAAACTGGGTACAGGAGCGCGAGGGGGCGGTGGGTGACTGGGAGTACGAGGCGGTCGAGGAGCGAGACCGGGCGCTCGACGGTGCCGATTTCGTCATTCTCTCCACGCAGTTCAACCCCGCCGAGACGTTCGTTCACGACCTCGACATTCCGGAGGAATACGGGATATACGGGGCCGTCGCGGCGACCATCGGTCCCGGCGGGATACTGCGTGCGATGCGGACGATTCCAGTGTATCGTGAATTGGGTGCCGCTATCGGAGAACACTGTCCCGACGCGTGGGTACTGAACTACACCAACCCGATGACGTGGGCGACCCGCGCACTGTACGAGGCGTTCCCCGATATCAACGCACTCGGGTTATGCCACGAGGTGTTCCACGCACAGGACATGCTGGCCGATTTGGTCGGTGAGTATTTCGACGTGGGACGACCGGACCGCGACGAGATCGACATGAACGTCAAGGGAATCAACCATTTCACGTGGGTCGACGAGGCGTACTGGCGTGGAATCGATCTCTTCGACGTGATCGATTATCACTTGCAACAGGACGGCGCGACGCGGGAGTTCAGCGTGGCGGAAATGGCGGACGAGGACCCGTTCGTCGACAACAATCAGGTGACGTTCGAGTTGTATCGGCGGTTCGGGGTTCTTCCCGCAGCGGGCGACCGGCACCTGGTCGAGTACGCCCCGTGGTTCATCCAAGGGACGATGCCCGACGACCTCAACCGGTGGGGAGTCAAGCGGACGACGAGCGAATACCGCAGTCAACACTGGGAGGACGACGCGACGGACCATCAGACGTACGACGTCAAGTCGTGGATGGACGGACGGGAGGAGTTTTCGCTCGCCGAATCCGGCGAAATCGCCGTCGACCTCATCCGAACGCTCACCTCCGGGGACATGATGAAGACGCACGTGAATCTCCCCAACCGTGGACAGATATCGGACCTCCCCGACGGAGCGGTAGTCGAAACGAACGCGCTGATAACGCCGAACAACGCCAAACCGATCACCGCCGGCCCGCTTCCGCGACCGGTACGCACGCAACTTCGAACCCACGTGGACACCCACGAAACGCTCATCGAGGCGGCCGTCGATGGAGGGAACGTGGACCTCGCGTTTCAGGCGTTCCTCAACGACCCACAGGTCAGGTCGCTCCAGACGGAGACCGCACGGGAACTGTTCGCCGAACTCGTCGATGCGGAAGCGGACTATCTCGACGAGTGGAACCTCGGAGGTTCCGCTGTCCTCTCGGAATCGGACGCCTACCAGCAGTAACTTTCGACCCGTTTAGGTCTGCGGCTTGCGACCACCCGCGATGTGTTTTTGACCAACTGTTAGAAGAGTCAAGTTTTCGAAGCGGGACACCGTTTTCCGTATCGGACAGTATCGTTCGATAATACCGAATCAAGGTGTGCGCGTTCCTTTCGGGCCTTCCTGCACGGCATTATTACAGTAGTAGTCCTGTAACGGGACGCCGGAAACAGGGGGTTTGCGACGGGTTGTTCGATCATACCGAACGGGTCCGGTGTGAGGGCCGCCGTAACCCGAACGGCGTACGAATCAGCGTCCATCGGTGTCGTTGTGACCCCACCAGGCGAGTGGTTCCACGCCAGCGACGATTATCGCAGGCGAATAATTATATAAACCATCTACGTGTACAGTAGTCCAGAGAGATGCAAATTGCCGATATACAGGCGTATAACCTGTCGTCCACGCTCGATCCTCCTCGGGAATACCAACTCTACAGCGGGCGGCGGCGGATACTCAAGCGTGATTTGGTCCTCGTAACCGTGGAAACAGTCAGCGGTGAAATGGGGTACGCACCGGTCGACGCCAGTAGTTCAGTGATGAGGGAGTTTTCCACCGATGGAAGCCTCGATGACTTCGTGACGGTGATCGAACGGGCGATCGCCCCCAGTTTGAAACGGGAAAAGATCACGTCAATAGAGACTGTCGGGAAGATAATCAGACAGACGACACTGTCCCAGGAGTTCAAATCCCGGTCCACAGCGGCTCTCGACATCGCGCTCTACGATATAGCGGGCAAACAACACGGGGTACCGGTGTACGAACTGCTCGCCGAGGAAGGCGACGGTACCCCCGAAATCCCTCTCTACGCGTCGGGAGGGATGTATCCCTCACCGGACGACGTGGCCGCCGAGGCGAAACGAGTCACTGAGGACGGTTTCGAGGGATACAAATATCACGTCGGGCGGGGACCGGACGAGGACAGGGAAATGATACGCCGCGTTCACGACGCCGTCGGTGAACGAATCGATGTCATGGTCGATGGACACACGTGGTGGGGTTTCGGGCAGCGATCATACGACCGAAACACCATCGTCGACCTCGTATCGGACCACGGAACGTACGGTGTTCGATGGGTGGAAGAACCGATCGAGCCGAGCGACCACGAACGGTACCGCCACATTTCGAAACGGACCGGTGTACCGTTAGCGGGCGGGGAAAGCAAGGCGATGCCGGAGGACCTGATCGAATTGGCGAAGACCGGCGGTGTCGACTATATACAGGGCGACGTTCGACAACACTGTGGCTTCTCCGGCTGCCGAAAAGTCGTCGAATACTGCCGCGAGTCGCCGGTTACGTTCGTGCCACACCACTTCGGAACGGAACTCGGACTGGTCGCAAACGCCCATTTGGCGGCGTCCGCGCCCGAGACGCCGTTCCTCGAATATCCGATCTACGAGGACGCAGGTACTCCGGGGATGTACCCGAATCCGCTCGCGACCGACATCCTATCGACTCCGCTCGAAATAAAAGACGGAACGCTCGAACTTTCCGACGACCCCGGACTCGGTATCGAGGTGAACCGCGACGTTATCGATGAGTATCCGTACGTCGACGGCCCGTGGACAGAGTTCGTTCGTTGAACGTACCCGCGCTTTCCCCTTTCGGTGGTGAGATGCCTCCAACCCCGTCAGTCGAATGTGAACCGGCCGAAATACGTCGGGGAGTGATACGCAGGCACCTGCGTCGGCATGGGATTCCACGTCGCCTTCTGTTCGTCGGAGGGAACACCGCTTCGGTACACGTTTCCCCTCCAAACGGTATCCGAATCCGGATCGATATCGATACCCGTCAGCGACCGAAGTACCGAAAAGGGAAGTGCGGCAGCCAACCACCACCCTTCGTCGTCGTCACGTGGTTCGCGCGTCGGTCCTTCGATGGACGTTTCGACACGGACTCGTTCGGCCACACTCGCCGAGACGAGATCGCGTCCGATATCGCGTTCCTGCCAGCCCTTTTCCTGCCACGCCAGTTTGAAGTAGCCACAACAGTTCGCTTCGAAGTTGAAGTACCGTGAATCCTCGTTCGGATTTGGGTCGGCGAACAGTTCGACCGAACTGTCCCGATACGTCGGTCCGTTCAGGTCCGTCACGAGCGAAGAGATGTTGTGATCCTCGACGTGAAACTGTAGATACAGCGCGTCGTCGTCGTACAGTATCCGTGCTGTCAGCGACGGCTTCGGGCCGTCCCGGTGCCAATTGAACTGATCGACGTCGATTCGGTTAGCTTCGGACCACGGTGTTCCCTCGACGTCACCATCGAGTCGAACGCCGTCGGATACCGATTTGATAGTGGTTTCTCTCATACTTCTGGTCGTCTCCGGCTTACGTCGTGAGGGTCGGCACGGGCCGATTCTCGTCTGCCGCCGTTCGCCAAGTGTGCTTCGGTTGCCATCCGAGAGCTGCTTTCGCTTTTTCCGAACACAAGGCCGACTCCTCGCCACGTATCGAAACGTCGTCCGGGAGGTCGCCGAAGTACTCCTCGAACGCTTCCGTCGTCGGTCGGCCCAGATAGTTGTCGTCGGCCGCGATAACGAACGGCTCGTGGCCCGACAGATCCGCGTCCAACGACTGGGAAACCGCGGTTGCGACGTCGCGTCCGTCCACGTACGACCAAAAGTTACCGACGCCGTTTTCCAGCGAGTCTCGACCGTCGAGTACCGAATACCTGCCCGGATATTGGACGTTCGAAATCCGAAGACTGGCGATCGGAATGCCGTATCGTCGTGTGACGACGTCCGCGACGTCCTCGCCGACGAGTTTCGACGAACCGTAGGGGTCTTCCGGTCGTAGAGGATGACCTTCGTCGATGGGAAGGTATTCGGGGAGCGCCGGGTTTTCCGCGAACGGAAATCCGTACGCACTCTCGCTCGACGCCCACGTCACGGGAAGACCCTCCCTCCCCGCTGCGGTGAGAACGTTGTAGGTACTCATTACGTTGTTCTCGAATACCTGCGTTCCGGGGTGAACTTCCGGGTTCGGAATCGCGGCGAGGTGTACGACAGCGTCCGGATCGGCTTCCCGGACCAACTCCTCGAACGCACCCTGCGTGGTCAAATCGCAGGATTTGAGCTCCACACGGTCTCGCGCTCTCACTCCCGACCCCGGATGGGTCGTATCGATGCCGACGACCGAATATCCCTCTTCTGCCAGCATATCGACGGTCCAGCGGCCTAACCGACCGAAACTACCGGTTACTACTACTGTATTCATTGGCTGTTCTCGTGGTAGGTTCGTTGACGGTATATTTAAAATTTCGTTCGAGCGGCATCGGTGAAAGGTTTTTGCGAAGTGAGCTTCGAATCGGAGAGGAGTGTGAAACCGATGTTCGAACGGGCCGTTCCCGAACGATATCACTGGAGTACACCCTCGAAACGAGGGGTTGTGAATAAACAATGGTCGGTTCGACGATCGACAACATCGGTATCAACGAACCGCCGATGCGTTCTCGAAGTCCCAGTGGTCTTCCAGATAGGGTCGAACTGCGTTGACCAAGTCGTCGAACATCGCCCGTGCTTCCGTCATGGGGATGGAGACGAGCGGGTCGTTGAGGAACGCTCGAAACGCGAGGTCGAGATCGCCCGAAAAACCCGCTTCGATGAGCGTCTCCTGGTTTTCGACGTGTGTACTGACGAGGTTGTGTACCTGTGCGGGAAGTTCACCCGAAGCCAGCGGCGTCACGCTGTCGTCGGTGAAGAGCGCGTTCGTCTCGACGACGGCGTTCGACGGGAGGTTCGATACTTGACCGCGGTTCGGCAGATTGAGGTTCGTCTTCAGCGCCTCGAACCCCAACAGTGCGTGCATGATTTCGACCAGTTCCTCGCCGGAGTCGAAGAACTCGAACTCCTCCTCGCCGTTCATCGGGTCGTGGAACTTCGAAAGTGCGTCCTCCTGGCGGTCGATCCGATACTCGCTGGGTGTGAGACGGATCCCCCACCGTTGGATCTCCGTTTCGTCGTCGGGGGTAAGAAACCAAGGGACGAATTCCGCCAAATGTCGGTCCCCCGCGGCCGGGAACGTTCCGAACCGTTCGTAGAGTTCGTAGGTGACGAGTTCGTTATCGACGAAATAGGATTCGCCGTCCAAACTACCCGGTTCGAACGAGCGGTCACGAATCTCCTCTTCGAGGTGCCGTTCGATGAGGGGGTGGAGGTCCTCTCCGCGCCAACTCGCTTCGTCGATCCACGTGAAATGGTTGATTCCTTTGACGTTCGCGTCGATTTCCTTTCTCGACGGCTGGTCCGTATCACGGTACTTCCCGACGAGTTCCGCCAGATGTTCCTGGGTATGAAACACCTCGTGACAACAGCCGATAGCGTTGATGTCGGGGAACTCCTCGTACAACGTCCGTACACAGACGGTCATCGGATTCGTGTAGTTTACCACCCACGCGTCCGGGCAGTGCTCCCGAACGGCCGCGGCGATGTCCCGATACACCGGGATGGTTCGCATCGCCCGCACGGTTCCACCGGGTCCGACCGTGTCGCCGACGGACTGATGGATGCCGTATTCGGCGGGGATATCGATTTCGTGGGCCATCGTTTCCGGGGGAGGGTCTTGCGTGGAGAGAATGACGAAATCGGCACCGTCGAGCGCCCGGTCTCGCTCCTCGACCGCCTCGTACTCCCAGTCACCCACCGCCCCCTCGCGCTCCTGTACCCAGTTTCCGAACCGCTCGTTTCGTTTGGCACTGTCGAAAACGCGGTCGTACAACACCACTTTCCCGGATATCGTCGGACACTGTGCGAGGTCGTTGATCAGCGTGTACGCCCATCCCCGACTTCCCCCACCGACGTAGCCGATTTTTATGTTCTCGACCTGGTCGCTCCGTTTGGAAGCAGTTGCACTACCATCAGTCTTCGAACCTATCTCACTCTCCATAACTACGTCACCCAATCTCCCGAAGAAACATATATTTTATGAATACGGAAGTTTAGGAAGAAGGACGATATCGGAATCGGTTCGTTCTGGTATTTCGGGGTCACAGAACGTATTTAAGGATGTCCACGCAAATAGGTATCACATGGCTCAAGCCACCACGGACGGGAGGAGATGGTGGGACTCCAACGGCGAAGAAGAACGAACGGTACAGTTCCACAACGCTAGAGCGGCCCGAGCGGTCGCAGGGGCAGTCAGATCGACGCTCGGGCCGAACGGGATGGACAAGATGGTCATCGACGAGAACGGTGACGTGACGATCACCAACGACGGTGCGACCGTCCTGGAGAGGATGTCGTTCGACGATCCATTCGGAACGATGGTTGCACACGTAGGGTTTGCACAGAAGTCGGAGGTAGGGGACGGAACGACGACCGCGATAATCATCGCGGGAGAACTGATACGGGAAGTACGGACGCTCCTCTCCGAGGGAGTCCATCCGACATCGATAGTCTCCGGATTTCGCGCCGCGAGTTCCCTCGCGTGCGATCAGTTGGAGACCATGGCGAGGGGCGTAGCGAACGAGGACGACCCCCTGTTCGAGCAGGCGATAGCGAGTACCCTCGCCGGAACCGTCTCCCATGCGGAGGGGAGAGCGATAGCGGAACTGCTCGTCGATGCCTTTCGACAGGTCGGCGACCGAAAAGGCGGGGACCACACCGAGCGAATCGCCGTCGTTCGTCGCCCCGGCCGACGGGTCGGGGAATCCGAGCTACGTTCCGGCGCGGTTATAGAGAAGTCACCGATCGTCGAGGACGTACCCGTCGAACTCGACGATGCCTCCGTACTTCTCGTAAAGGCACCGCTCGAAGTTGGTGACTCGGAAAGCGACTTCATCGCCGACGTGAGCGACCCGAATCGGTATCGACGGTTCGTCCAGCGGGATTCGCGCGTCCGCCGTCGGATAGTAGACGGTATCGTCGAGGCCGGAGTCGACGTCGTGTTTTGTCAGAAACGCGTCGACGACGAAATAGCGGGGCGTCTGGCCGAGGAGGGCGTTCCGATAACGAGGTTCACTCCCAAACCGGACATGGAGTTTTTGGCACGGTTGCTCGACGTACCGATCGTTTCCGACCCGAGTGTGAAGATACGAAACGAGGTCGGGCGAGCGGACGTTCTCTATACCGGGGACGAAAACACCTTCTACATCGATCGAACGGCTGCGGCCGCCGTGACGCTGGTCCTCCGGGGGACGACGAAGACCGTCTCGGACGAACTCGAACGTGCCGTCACCGATGCGATCGGCCTCGGTGTCCGATTGCTCTCCGATGGGCAAGTCGTTCCGGGTGCCGGTGCGATAGAGATGGAACTCGCGAAAAGCGTTCGGAACAGTGCGGTACAACGGAGCGGCCGCGAGCAACTGGCGATGGAGGCTTTCGCGGACGCGTTGGAAAAGATCCCATACGTCCTCGCGAAAAATGCGGGATGCGACTCGTTACGGGCCCTGACCGAGCTACGTGCCGCCCACGACGGCGGCGAGAGGGATGCTGGGATAAACGTCCGTTCCGGGGAGTCGACCGACGCGTACGCGTCCGAAATCGTCGATGTTGCGGCGGTAAAACGGAACGCGATCATCAGCGCCACGGAAGCCGCGAATCTCGTTCTGAAGGTGGACGGTGTACTGCCGGCAACGGAACTGTCGAAGGACTAACGCACACGAGGCCGTTCGTTTCCGGTCACGGAAGGACCATTCGTCGGAGGGGTCTCAATCCCCGTGGGAGGACAGTTGTTTCGGGAACGATTCGTCCGTCGGCAAACTTCGGTTACAAAGCGTGTCGCCCGTTTCGCCGCTGAAGAGATGGATCTTCTCTTCGGGAAGCACCAGCGTGACATCGGTGTCCTGTTCTACGTATCGTTCGCCGGGTATCTTCACCGTCAACTCGATACCCTCGACGTCGGCGTGCATGTAGTTGATGTCTCCGAGCGGTTCGACGACGTTGACGTTCGCACGGATCGTATGATCGCCCGGACCATCGGCGAGTTCGATATCCTCCGGACGAATGCCGAGCGTGACGTGGCCCTCTCCACGTACCGCGTCGAGACGAGTGCCGGAAAGGGGATATCTGACCCTGTCACTCACGAGGTCCCCGTCGTCGACTTCCATCTCGAAGAAGTTCATCGCCGGTTCGCCGATGAAACCCGCGACGAACTGGTTTTGTGGCGTGTAATAACATTCCAGCGGGGTTCCGACTTGTTGAAGCGTCCCACCATCGAGGATTGCGATTTTGTCCCCCATCGTCATCGCCTCCGTCTGGTCGTGCGTGACGTAGACGGTGGTGATGTTCAGGTTCTCCTGCAGTTCCTGAATCTCGGTACGCATGTGTGCCCGGAGTTTGGCGTCGAGGTTCGAGAGCGGTTCGTCCAACAGGAACACGTGGGGTTCACGAACGATAGCACGACCGAGGGCCACCCGTTGTTGCTGCCCCCCGGAGAGTTCCTTCGGTTTATCCCCCAGCAGGTCGTCGATGCCCATCATCTCCGAGACGCGCTCGACGCGGTCCGAGACTTCCTCATCCGACAGGTCCGTGGTCATTTTGAGCCCGAAACTCATGTTTTCACGCGCGGACATGTGCGGATAGAGCGCGTAGTTCTGAAACACCATCGCGATGTCCCGGTTTTTCGGCTTCTCGTCGTTGACGACCGTTCCGTCGATCCGAATCTCACCCTCCGACACCGATTCGAGACCGGCGATGCTCCGAAGCGTCGTGGACTTTCCGCATCCGGACGGGCCGACCAGAACGAGGAAGTTGCCTTCCTCCAGCGTGATACTGAGGTCATCGACGCCGATGATCGGATCCGCGGACCCCGATTGATAAACCTTCGTGAAGTTTCGTAGCTCTAGATCCGCCATTGCTGAACGGAGTATTTGCGAATTGTTACTATATGTCTTTTTGAAGTATATTGATAAATGTGGTCTCGAACAATATAAGGCGTTTTCCGCGTGGCAGCTGTAGCGATTGAGAGTCGAATCGGGGAGTACTATCTTATTGTACACACATTCGTGTCGGTTTTTGGCATAAATTTTTATATGGCCGTCGATAATTGTCACAATCGATGTCGACACCTACGGGAGAAGAGTATAGATTTCATCGCGTACGCCGATTCTTCGGCGAGGCCGAGTGGTTCGCACGTGAAACGTGGGTCGGATACGGGCTCGTACTACCCGCGACGGTGATGATGCTCGTGATCATCGTGTATCCGACGATACAAGCCCTCTGGATTAGCTTTCACTCTCGTTCGTTCCTGAATCCCGACAACGTCGAGTGGATCGGATTGGTGAACTATCACGAATTGTTCGCGGACCCGGTGTTCGCGCTCGCACTGAAACAGACGGTACTGCTGACGGTCGGAGCCGTGGTGTCGATGTATCTCCTCGGACTCGGCCTCGCGCTCTTACTCAAGGAGAATCTGCCCGGGATCGGAAAGCTACGGAGTTTATCCATGGTCCCGTGGGTAATTCCCCCCGTGGTTATCGTCATCATCTGGACGTGGACGTTTCAGGTCGACTATGGCTTGGCCAATCTACTGATGAAGATGGTCGGTGGGCCGAACAAATCGTGGTTCGGCGACAAGTCGCTCGCGCTGCCGCTGGTAACGATGTTACGGGTCTGGAAAGACACCCCGTTCGTCGCCATCGCGCTTATGGCCAGCATGCAGTCGATTCCCGAGGAGTACTACGAAGCGGCGGAAATAGACGGTGCCGGTCGGCTACAGATGTTTCGATACATCACCTTACCGAACATCTCGTACATTTCGATGATCATGATCGTCATCGAGACCATCGCCGCGTTTAATTCGTTCCAGATGATTTATATCGCGACCGGCGGCGGTCCCGTGAACGCGACGGAAGTACTCGGCACGTACGTGTATCAACAGGCGTTCCGCGAGTACGCGTTGGGGTACGCGTCGGCCGTCGGCGCCGTGATGCTCGTCTTATTGGCGATGTTCACGACCGTCTACATCGTACTGGAGGACACGGAATGATGGCTTCGAACGACGACGGCTCCCGAACCACGACCAACGGAAAACAGAACGACAATGGCAACAACTAATCGACATACGACGGACGGAAACGAAGGCGTCATCGACCGCTTAGACGCATGGGTCGGCGAAGAGCACAGTCTCAAATACGCGCTCGGTGTGTACGCGGCGTTGGCACTGTATTTCATCTGGTTTCTCCTCCCGGTCGTGTGGCTCGCGCTATCGACTATCAAATCGGGTTCGATCATTCAGGCGGACCATCTCATCATCATTCCCTCGGCGGAGAACTTCACGCTCGGCAATTACGAGTTGGTACTGTCCGATCCGCAGTTCCAATCGCTGTTAGTCAATTCGATAATCATCGCGTTCAGTACGACCGCGATAACGCTCGTGTTGGGAATTCTCGGGGCGTACTCGCTGAGCCGATTCACCTACCCGGGGCGGAAGGTACTGCTCGTCGCTTTCATGTCGACGAAGATGTTGCCCCCCGCGCTGATCATCATCCCGTTCTTCCTGATGATGTACTCGTTGAGCCTCGTCGACTCCTATCTCGGGATCATCCTCGCACACTGCGTGCGGGCGCTCCCGTTGGCCATGTGGCTACTGAAAGGATTCTTCGACGAAATACCGAAAGCGCTCGACGAAGCAGCACGGATAGACGGTTGCTCTCACTTAACCGCCCTCTACCACGTGATCATTCCGCTGGCGCTGCCCGGCATCGCCGTCGCATCGTTTTACACCTTCGTCACGTCGTGGAACGATTTCCTCTTCGTGTCGGTCCTCTCACAGAGTGGCGGAACGCGAACGCTCCCCTTCGGCCTCTTCCTGTTCCAGAGCGCGAACACCATCAACTGGGGAGCGACGGTCACAGCAGCAACCGTCACCGCGATTCCGTCGATCGTGTTCTTCGCCCTCGTCCAGAATTACATCGTCGAGGGGCTCGCAAGCGGCGGAATGCACGGTACGTAACCGCCGATTTCTCGGCAGCGACGGTTTCTCACCTCGCTGCGAACCGAACCACACACTCGTTTCAGCACGACCGAATCGAGAGGAGTAATGGGATTCGGTAGAGAAACGAGATGGTATTGAAGGCCGTCTTCTCCTCACTTCGATTCGAACACCGACGACGAAACACCCGTCGAGTTGGTGTACGTATATTCTCTCACCCCGGAACGAGTAGCGTCGGTGAGAAGAGTGCCGAACGTATCGACGCTGGAAGTGTTACGGAAGGACGACCGATATCAGTGCGGTACTACCGAGTTTGCGCCGAAATTCTCGAAAAGAGGACGCGTTTAGATTTCCCCTGCCTTGCTGGACCACTCCTGGTGGAGTTGTTTGCCCGCCTTCATCGGGTCTATCTCGTCGTACATCACCTTCTGCGACAGGTCGAACCACGTCGTCGAAACCTTACTGACGCTCCAAAATCCGTAGGACTTCCCGGTTTTGAAGACCTCTTTGAACCCTTTCCAATCGGGATTGTTGGTCTGCTCGGGGACGTTCCATTCGACGTCCTCGTGGGCCGGGAGATTGCCGGGGTCCTCTTCGAGGAACGTTTTGATTCCCTCCGGACTCGTGGCCGCTTTGACCACGTTCCACGCGTCGTCCTTGTTTTTCGAGTTGTTGTTCAGGAAAACGGGCTTGACTTCCATGTACGTGCCTTTCTCACCACCTTCGACTCGGGGGTTATGCGTTGCGACGCTGTTCCGATAGTTCTTCATCGCCTGTTCGTTGGTGTCGTCCGACCCGCTGGCCAATCCCGGAATCCACGGGCCGGTGGAGATGGCGGCATAGTTCCCGTTCACGTACGCGATATCGTGAGCGAGGGAGTCGATTCCCCTCGCGTTCGGGTCCGTCGCGGGTTTATCCGTCTTGTAGAAGGGATCCCAGAAGTACTCCTTGAAGACGATACCGAAGTCCTCCGCCGTCGGCACCAGTTTCCATCCGTCTCCGTCCGGTTCGAATATCGCATCGACACGTTGGAAGAGGAACGACAGGAACTCCTGAAGTCCGCGAGTGTTTCCTTTCTGGCTGGTGAGCGTGAAGCCGTGCATCCCGTCCTCTTTTTTCGTGATTTCAGCGCCCATTTCGACGAAGTCCGACCATTTTTCGGGGACCTCGAAGCCGTACTTCTCGAGTATATCCTGTCGGTAGACGAACCCACGACCGTTTCCGATATAGGGTAACGCCCAGATATCGTCTTTGTACTTCATCGTATCCAGACCGGTGTATCCGTCCTTGTAGTCGAGCTTGTCCACCCGGTCGGTCAACGGCTCGATCAGATCCGCCGAGACGTAATCGCCTCGGTGGTTCGGCGTCGCTTCGACGACGTCCGGCGTCCCCGTTTTTGCGCCGGTGAGATACTTCTTCTTGATACTGTCGTAGCGCATATCCGAAAATTCGACCTTCCCGTCCACCGAATCGCGCATCAGTTTCTTGAGCTTCGGTGTCTGGGAATCGAACGCGTCAGACCAGACGGTTATCGTGTCCGAACCGCTGCCGCCACCGCCGCCACCGGAACAGCCAGCGATACTACCTGCGCCCATCGCGGCGGCGAGGCTCATATACTTGCGTCTACTACAACCTGTGTTTGCCATGGTCTATCATGAGTTGATGATTTCACCCTATATATGAGTTGCTATTAGTATTATACACTATATCTGAGGAATAAATCAGTTCCGTGGAGAACAAGTGCGAGTGGACGAGAGGAACGACACCCCGCCAGTTATGCCAGTCCCACGTAGCGCCGACGGAAGGAAAGGTAGACGAGACACGTGACGGTCGTGGAGAAAATCAACGAGTAGACGATGATCAACGGCGTCGGTTTTCCGAGTGAGATACCCTCTACAAGGAGTAGGTAACAGAAGAATGGAATGGCGAACCCCGAGATGAAGTATCGGACCCAACTCGGCTTCCACTGGGACTCGGTGTGTGAGAGATGGATCGTATCCTTGAATAGAGCGAAGTATGCGAACAAGCTCAACAGGGCAGCACCGGTCAGTACGAGACCCGTGAGAAAGCTATACGGACTTGTACTGACCGGCAGAAGCGTGTAAGCCGTGTAGATAGTCACGGCGATACCGAGGACGGCGTAGGCCGCTACCGTCATCCAATGCGTATGGTCGGTTCGAGCACGAGACGTGACGCTCGGATTCGGTGTTTGTTTCATACGGTAGTATCCAAAGAGGAGCCATATAAATGGTCGCTCGTCCCCACGGATCAAGCGAACGGAAGTTACCACCTAGGTCCAGCGGGAGACGACACCGAAACGGTCGATATGACCAGTATCGGTCGTTTTAGAGCGCACAGTCGCGCGACCGGTTATCAGAGGTTCTTCGAACACCACGTGGGGTCGATCGGTGCCTCGAGCGTTTCTATTTCGTCATCGGTAAGGGAGACATCCAGCGCACTGACGCTATCCTCACGGTGTGAGATTTTTCGTGGTCCGATGATTGGAGAATTGACGCCGTACGAAGTAGTTGTTCGTAGATGTTCCAACATATATTCAAACTATGATCTTTCCATAAGTTTATATCCTCGTGATTGATTCCCACGAACACACCGCAATGACCGATCATACGAACGGCGATGCCGTAAGTCAAATAGGAATAGTGGGCACAGGAGGCTTGGGAGGCGTACTGGGGGAGCAATTCAACCGACTCCCATCGGCAGAGGTTTCGGCGATAGCAGACATCGATCCGGCCGCGTTATCCAAAACGGCGACGCGACTTGCCGTTCCTGAGACGTCGCTCTACGAGGATTACGAGCGGATGCTGGACGACGAGTCGCTAGACGCCGTACTCATCGTCACCCCGAATGGACTCCACTACGAGCAAACCGTCGCCGCTCTCGACCGGGGACTTCACGTCCTCTGTGAGAAACCGTTGACCATCGATCTCGCCGATGCGAAAGCGCTGGTCGAACGGGACGAGGCGAGCGATTCCGTGTTGATGGTCGGGTACCAACGTCACCTGAACCCCGGGTTCATCGAGGCCCGCGAACGCTGGGCGCTCGGGAATTCGACGCCGACATTCGTCACCGCCGAGATTACTCAAGACTGGCGTCACCACTTCGAAAAGGGAACCAATTGGCGTATGAACACCTCCTTGAGTGGCGGTGGCCACCTCTATACGACAGGTACGCACATCATCGATGCGATACTCTGGGTGACAGGACTGACTCCGAAATACGTTACTGCTCGAATGGACTATCACGGCGACGACGAACGACTCGATACACAATCCTCGATCGTTATCGAGTTCGAAAACGGTACGATCGCAAACGTCTTCGATTCGGGTATCGTCCCCCGAACGCGAGAACATATCCACATCTGGGACGACCAGGGAGCGATGTACTTCGATGGTCGAGAATGGGAAGACAGAACGATGAAGAAGATTACTGGCGATGGTTCGGAAGTGTCACCATATGCGGACAGCGGTGAGCGAAAGACGAAACCGGAAGCGTTCATCGAGTCGATCCGAGAAAACGAAACACCCCCGGCTACGGCACGGGACGCCCTGCGTGCGACGATAGTAAAGGAAGCGGCGTACGAGTCCGCGGCGACGAACGAGCGAGTCGAAGTTCCGAGTCCGTAATCGAGGTTCCGGGGGACCCCAGATTCCGTTCCGAATTATCGAACACAACGGTACTCACCGTTCGGTTACGGCTGGAGTCGGCCGTTTCGGAGCGTTCGGACGTCGAATACGACATATCATTCATCTAGTTGTCACGATGGGATGCTCCGTACGCGGATGGTGTTCTATATTATCGAACGGAGAGACGGATTACAGCACTATGTCTGTAAAGCAGACCCGTTCGTAAAAACCATTCACGCTCGTTCCCACGTTGCGAATCCGACACCGTAACACGAAGAGGGTATGGACTCCGATTCGATAGTAGCTATCCCATCCATTCTTCACACGTTCGAATAGTTTATCTCGATAACACGCACCGTATGTTGAATTAGCTCGGGCATTCTCTTGCGGAACGTTTCATCGTCCATATGACGAGTCGACCCGGAAACGCTGATAGCTCCGAGGACCTCCTCGGTGTTTGTGAGTATTGGCACCCCTACGCATCGAATGCCTTCGATTTGTTCGTTATCGTCGAACGCCACGTTTCGTGAACGAATTTCCTCACATTCCTTGGTGAGTTCGTCCATCGATGTGATGGTCCTCGAAGTCCGTTCGACCATCCCGTGTCTGTCGAGGATCTCTCGAACTCGCTCGCGGGGGAAGTATGCGAGCATGGCCTTTCCGAATGCCGTGCAATGAAGATGCCGTTCGGTACCGATGTGGGAATCCGTTTGAACCGCTTTGTTTCCTCTCGACTGATGAACGATGATCCCTTTGCCGTGTTCTTCGACGACGAGTTGAGCGGCGAGACCGGTTTCGGCCGCAAGTTCGTCTACCTCGTCTTTCGTGAGCCGATACACCGAGTTGGAGTGGGCGGCGTACCCGCCGATATTCAAAAACCGTAGCCCAACGCGGTACGTGTCGCCGGTTTGTACCACGTACCTTCGTTGCTCGAGGGTGTTTAAATGAGCGTGGATCGTACTCTTAGACCGTCCTAGGTTGTTCGCAAGTTCAGTCACTCCAGCACCATCCTTTTCCATGAGATATTCAATGATCTCGAATGACGTGTCGATGGATTTTATTTTGTTTGCCGCTTTTTTTGTGCGTGGAGCCATACGGTACCCACTGTCCTCTACGATAAAAAATCCACAGTATTGACCGCATACTCGATACGGTTAACATCAAAATACACGAAAAAGATAGTTGTCCTTTTTCACTCCGACACGGGGAACGAGATCGGGTGAATCACATCGTAAGGGGGCGGAAACGGTTTTTCATCCACCGAACTTGTTTTTAAGATATCAAATATATTTATGTGTTCCAGAACGTGGTTGAGGTATGGATAGCAACCGTGCTACTGCTGAGACGTCGAAAGGTGCTGCTGTTCGGGTCGGTGTCAGAACACGTTCGCTCTCGGAGGACCGTTTGAGATACATCCGTCAATTGGGTGCGACCGACATATTCGTCGATCACGCGGACACGGACGAGGAACCGGACGAGTTCAACGACAAGGAAGGGGCTCAAACGGTTTCCGTCGGCCGCGATTCGATCCCCACGGTTACAGAGCTAACGGCAGCGCGCGAACGGGTCGAATCGGCGGGGCTGTCGCTCACAGGTATTCAATCGCTTCCGTATTCACTGTACGGGGACATCATGTTCGGTCGGGAAGGAAGTGAAGAATCGCTCGACCAGATCACAACCCTCATCCGGAATCTCGGCGAGGCAGAGATTCCCATCTTGGGATATCAATGGAACCCCCGTGGCGTCGTGCCGATGCGAACATCTCCAGTGAACGTTCGCGGTCAAGCGCTCGGCACCGGGTTCGACCTCGCCGAACTCGACGATCCGCACGCGCTCGCTCCCGATTTGGACAGGGAGTACACGGAACCCGAATTTTGGGACAACTACCGCGAGTTCTTAGAAGCGGTGCTCCCGGTAGCGGAAGAAGCGGGCGTCCAACTCGCACTGCACCCCGTCGACCCGCCGGTGATAGAATCGCTCGGAGGCATCCCTCGACTGTTCCGCAACGTCGAGAACTTCGAACGGGCGATGAACCTCGTTCCGAGCGATAACCATGGATTGAAGCTGTGTCTCGGCTGTTTCTCCCAGATGGGCGAGGACGTCTCGCAAGTACTTCGCCGGTTTGGTGAGCGCGACCAGATCGTCTTTATCCACTTCCGAGATGTCGTGGGGACGGTTCCGGAGTTTCACGAGACGTTCGTGGATATGGGGAACTTCGACACCGTCGAAGTGGTTCGAACGCTTCACGACGTCGGATTCGATGGGGTAGCCATTCCGGACCACGTCCCGAAGATGGTCGGCGACGACGATTGGCGTCACCGAGCGCGCGGATTTACCGTCGGATATCTCCGCGGGGTTATCGACACCGTACGTTCCGAGTGAGCGGACGGGGTTCGACGAACAGAGCTACGATTCCCACCGAAGGACTTCGCACGAAACACGGACTCACGCCGGAGAAACGGTCGATTCCGGTTCAAAACTTCGAGCGGTCATCGTTCTTCAAGAACACCGTGGTTGCGGAGAGATGCGGTTCCGTTCGGTTCCAACATCGGGAATGCAGATCTTCGTGGATTCTGCTGCAGAAAACGATTTCCCACCGCGGTCGCCGATCGGGGGCCAACAGCAGTAAAATCGGATAAATCTTCGTAAGGCATACAACCCTACGATTGTAATGCCAATGGTGGAGAGGAAGCGAATAGTCGATCGTATAACGAATTCAGCCGAAATTTGTTCTCGATGCCAGAACCATTACACTCCATCGATAAATTGCAACAGCTGCGTTATTCCGGCGTATAACTCGGTGAGACGAGGGGTCACCACTCGACCGAGGGTTTCTCGACCGGAATACCACCTTCCTTGTCGTCCAGTTCTGTTCTGGATTGTAGAACACGTTGACGACCGAGCGGACGGGCCATCACGTCGAAACGGACCGCCCGCCGGAAAAGATGACTCTGTTCGGGTGCGTTAGCGCTTGCTATCGGGTCAGACGGTGACGGTATCGTTGACGAGCTGGCCGATACGGTCGATGTCGATGACGACTTCATCACCTTCGGAGAGGGTGAACGACTCCGGAGGCACGAGCGCGGTTCCCGTGAGCAGAACCAGCGTCTCCGGAAGGCTGTTGTGGCGAGCGAGATAGGAGACGAGTTCCTCGCAGGTGGTCACCATCTCGCTCGTCGACGTCGAGTCCTCGTACACCGTTTCACCGTCGCGTCGTATCGAGAGGGACATCGAGAGGTCGTGAGGGTCCTCGACCGTTTCCGCCGAGGCGACACACGGGCCGAGCGAACAACAACGGTCGTACACCTTCGCCTGCGGAAGGTACAGCGGGTTCTTCCCTTCGATGTCGCGGCTGGAAACGTCGTTTCCGATGGTGTAGCCGACGATGTCGCCGCGGTGCAGGACGATGCCGAGTTCCGGTTCCGGGACGTCCCACGTGGAGTCTCCGCGCACCCCGATGGCTTCTCCCGGCCCGACCGTCCGCGACGGCGTGGCCTTCATGAACAGTTCCGGTCGGTCGCTGTCGTACACGTCCATGTACACCTCGGGTTTTCCGCTCTCGGCTTTGCGTGCCTCCTCGCTGATTTGATACGTGACACCCGCCGCCCACACCTCGTCGGCGATGACGGGTTGGAGGACGTCCCGGGCGGCGTCGAAATCGATGCGTTCGGCCTCGCCGAGACGTTTTCGGGCGATCGAATCGACCGATTCGCCGTTCGCGTTCGCCGCGCGGGCGAGATCCCTGAACGAGCCGAGATCGGCTGAAACGGACGAGAGGTCGTATGCGGTTCCGTCGTCGTCGATTGCTACCAAGTAATCCGTGGATGAGCGAGTCTCTCCCCCGGGGAGTCGGTAATAGCGCATACACAGTGATGAGCGGAAGGTGTTAAAAGAGTATCGTCGTCGGAAGCGTTTTCGACCGAGGAGGTGTCGGGCTACACTTCGTCGAACAACGCGGAGTAAAACTCCGCTGGCTCGACGAAGATTACTCTTCGTCGAACGACGCAAATTGGAGCTTTGCTGGCTTGATGAGGCTACGCCTCATCAAACAACGCGGAGTGAAACTCCGCTGGCTCGACGAAGATTACTCTTCGCCAAACAACTCCCCACCCTCGACCATGTGTTCCTCGACGGCGTCCAAGTCGAGCGTCACGCCGAGGCCGGGTTCCTCGGGGATCTCCATTCGACCGTCCTGAATGAGGTCGTCCTCCTCCACGAGATCCTCCCACCAGCCGAGTTGGTAGGAGTGGTATTCGACCGCGAGGCTGTTGGGAATCGCCGCGGCGACCTGCGCGGATGCCATCGTCCCGATGGGCGAGGAGACGTTGTGCATCGCGACCGGGATGTAGTACATGTCCGCGAGGTCGGCGACCTTTCTCGTCTCGCGCATGCCGCCCACGCGGGGCAGGTCAGGCGCGACGATGTCCACGGCCTGCGGTTCGAGCAGCGTCCGCTGGCCGAACTTCCGGTAGACGTTCTCGCCCACGGCGATGGGCGTCGTCGTCGATTCCGTGACTTTCCGCTGTACGTCGTGGTTCTCCGGCGGTATCGGGTCTTCGAGCCACCACACGTCGTACTCCTCGAGTTCGCGGGCGAGGCGTTTCGCGCTGCCGCTCGTGAACGACCAGTGGCAGTCGAACGCCACGTCCGCGCGGTCGCCGACGGCCTCCGTGACGGCTTCGACGATTTCGACCTTGTGATCTATTTCCGGGCCGCGGAGGTGGCGGTTCGCGCGGTCCTTCTCGTGGCCCGACGGGACGTCGAGGTCGAACTTGATGGCGTCGTATCCCAATTCCTCGACGACGCGGACGCCTTCGTCCGCGCAGGCTTGCGGGTCGGCTTCGTCCTCGGTGTGGAGGTCACAGTAGACCCGAACTTCGTCGCGGTATTTCCCGCCGACGAGTTGGTAGGCGGGGAGTTCGACGAGTTTACCCGCGAGGTCGTGGAGGGCGATTTCGATGCCGGAGATGGCCGAGATGGTCTTTCCGGAAATGGAACCTTCGCCGGACATCTTCTGGACGAGGTGTTCGTAAAGTCGGTCGATGTCGAGCGGGTTTTCGCCGACGAGGAACGGCTTCATCCGCTCGATGATGGCCGTGTCGCCGCCGCCCCAGTAGGCCTCGCCGGTACCGACGACGCCGGCGTCGGTGTAGACGCGAACGAGAATCCACGGGTAGTTGCCGTCCACCATCGTCGTCTGAACGTCGGTTATCTCCGCATCGCGGACCCCGCCGCGACGGTTCGTGATGCCCATCGTTTCGGCGGAGAGGTCGCGCATCGTATACTCCGCGTTCGGGTCGCGGAGCTTCGCATGATCAACCATTGCATGCGAGGGTTCCTAGAGGTCGGTAGTAAAGGTTGCGAATCGGGAGAAGCCGTTCGGGTCGGTTACTCGACCGTGACCCGTGTTCCTGTGTGGGCGGCCTCGTAAATGGCGGCGAGCGTCCGCATGTCGACGAGCGCGTGGTCGCCGTCCGGCGTGGGTTCGACGCCGCGAATGACGCGGTCGGCGAAGTAATCGAACTCCTCGGTCATCTCGTCGCCGAACAGGTCGCGTCGGCCGTCGTCGATTTTCATCTCCCGCCCCTCCGCGCCCCGAAGCGTGAGCGTCTGCGGCGTCATGCCCAAAAAGGCAGGGTCGAGGCGCAGTTCGCCCTCGGTTCCGATGAGTTGGAAACCACCCGATAGGTTTGCGTTCTGGCTGACGGTACAGGCCGCGTACGTGCCGTCGTCGAACTGGAGCGAGAAGGTGGCGTGTTCATCGGGGACCTCGTCGAACGCGTCGTGTTCGGAGTGCATCTGTGCGGTCACGCTCACGGGGTCGGCGTCGAGGACGAACCGGGCGGTGTTCAGCGGATAGATTCCCAAGTCCATCACCGTCGAACCGTAGCCGGCGAGGTCGGGATCGAGTCGCCACTGGTCGGGGTTGCCCGAGACGAAGTCGAGCATCTGCTGTTCCATGTGGCCGTGGACGGCGACCGGGTCGCCGATGGCACCGTCGCGGACGAGTTCGCGCATCCGCCGGACCTGCGGATCGGTTTGCATCCGGTAGGCAACCATCAGCGGGATGTCTTCGGCGGCCGCGACGAGTTCCTCCGCCCGTTCGAGCGTGGCTTCCATCGGCTTTTCACAGAGGACGGCCTTTCCGTGGTCCGCCGCGGCGGACACGTACTGAAGGTGATACGCGTTCGGCGTGCAGACGTACACGGCGTCGTATTCGTCGGTCGCGCGACCGTCCACGAACTCTTCGTAGGTGATGGCGGCCGTGGCGGTCGGGATTTCGTCGGCGGCGTCTTCCGCCTTTTCGTGTGAACTGCTGACGGCGACGGTCGTCTGGCAGAACTTCGATTCCCGAATCGACGGGATGGCCTGTTCGCGCGTCCACCACCCGAGCCCCACGACGGCGAGGCGGAGGGTCCCCGCATCCAGTTCCTCCCAATCTCGCTGCCTGACGCCGTTTAGGTAGTCGTTGACGGTCATAATCCGATGATTCGACCCGGTCGGCAAAAAGCTACTGATGGCGATAGTAAAAATTCGCGCCAAACCTTCGTCGGACCGTAAAAGTCGTATGGGAGAGGTGTGAATAGGAGGATGATGTCGCACACGACGAAAAATTACGTCAACGGCGAGTGGACAGAAGCGGAGACGGGCGACACCATCGAGGTGGAGAACCCCGCAAACCCGAGCGAGGTCGCGGGACGCTATCAGTCGTCCAGTACGGCCGACGCGACGGATGCGGTCGAAGCCGCCGCGGCCGCTGCGAACGACTGGGCGTCCACACCGGGACCGGAGCGCGGGAAAATCCTCCGAGAGGCGGGAAGTCTGCTCGCGGAACGCAAAGAGGAACTCACGGACATGCTCGTCGCGGAGGAAGGCAAGGCCTACGCCGAAGCCAGTGGAGAGGTTCAACGGGCAATCGACATCTTCCACTACTTCGCCGGGAAGGCGGCCGACCTCGGCGGGACGATGAAGAGTCCGAGCGCGCCGAACCAGAACCTGTACACGGTCAAGGAACCGGTCGGCGTCGCTTCGCTCATCACGCCGTGGAACTATCCCATCGCCATCCCGGCGTGGAAGCTCGCGCCGGCACTCGCATCGGGGAACACGGTCGTTCTCAAGCCCGCATCGGCCGCACCCGGCGTCGCCATCGAACTCGCGCGAGCGCTGGACGAGGCGGGTCTGCCCGACGGCGTCCTGAACGTCGTCACCGGGTCGGGAAGCACCGTCGGCACCGAGTTCATCGAACACGACGCGGTGGACGCGGTGTCGTTCACCGGGAGCAGCGAAGTCGGCGGAATGGTGTACGACCAAGCGACGGACGCCGGGAAGCGCGTCCAGACGGAACTCGGCGGCAAGAACCCGACGGTCGTCGCGTCCTCGGCGGACCCGGCGGAGGCGGCCGACATCGTCGCCAACGGCGGGTTCGGAACGACCGGCCAGTCGTGTACCGCGTGTTCCCGCGCCATCGTCCACGAGGACGTGTACGACGAGTTCGTCGCCGAACTCGTGGACCGCGCCGAATCCATCGACATCGGACCGGGTGCCGATCACGAGATGGGACCGCAGGTCAGCGAGAGCGAACTCGAATCGACGCTCGATTACATCGGCATCGCCGAGGAGGAAGGCGCGACGCTCGCTGCGGGCGGCGGCACGCCCGACGGTGACGCGGTCGAATCGGGCTACTTCGTCGAGCCGACCGTGTTCACCGACGTGGACTCCGAGATGCGAATCGCACAGGAGGAGGTCTTCGGGCCGGTCGTCGCCGTCATCAAGGTGAGCGATTTCGACGAGGGTCTCCACGTCGCGAACGACGTTCACTACGGCCTCTCGGCGAGCATCGTCACCGACGACCACACGGAAGCCAACCGCTTCATCGACGAGGTGGAGGCGGGCGTCGTGAAGGTCAACGACAAGACGACGGGACTCGAACTGCACGTTCCCTTCGGCGGGTTCAAGCGCTCGTCCAGCGAGACGTGGCGCGAACAGGGCGACGAGGGACTGGAGTTCTACACCATCGAGAAGACGGTGTACGACAGCTACTGAGGAACCACTCGGTACCGCCGTTCGGTTCGTCCTTTTTCGGCGTGACGTTTGTTCCCTCGATTCGGTTCCGGTCGTCGGAATCTGTCCGTCCATGGGGTCGGTCTCGTCGAGATACCCGACGAAGCCGGTGACGTGTTTGCACTTCGCGTCGGATGTATCGGCTCATGACGTTTCGACTGCCGAATCGGGGAATTGGCGGTAGATATCGGCGCGGCATCGTCCGAGAAATGAGTTTGGATGCCGTATTGGCGGGAATCGATGGCGAACGCCGTGGGCGTTCCCGGCTTCCCGAACTGGCGGAACGACCTCCAGTTCGGTGACGGCTCGAATCACACCTGTTCCGTCGTGCGTTTAGGCGGTACCGTTGTCGTGGACTACTCCATCGTTGCCGAGGGAAGCGAGTAACCGAGCGCGGAAATACCGCGATACCTCCCGTCCAAACCATTAAGAGATGTGATTGTGAGAGATCAACTGATGCAAACTGAATCGGATCGTGGAGAGCCTCGTATCGCCGACGAAGGGCGAGTAGAAGAGCTCCTCGAAGAGATGACGATAACGGAAAAGGTCGCACAACTGGGGTCGGTGAACGCGAACAAACTGCTCGACGACGATGGAAGCCTCGACCGGGAGGCAGTGGAAAAACTCCTCGAAAACGGAATCGGTCACCTGACGAGACTCGGCGGGGAAGGAAGCCTTCCACCACGGGAAGCCGCGAAACGGACGAACGAACTCCAGGACTATCTCGGGAACGAGACTCGACTCGGCATCCCCGCGATTCCCCACGAGGAGTGTCTGAGCGGCTATATGGGACCGAGCGGAACGACGTTCCCGCAGATGATCGGCGTCGCGAGTACGTGGTCGCCGGACCTCGTCGCGGAGATAACGGACACCATCCGCGGTCAGTTGGAAGCGATCGGGACGACGCACGCGCTCTCGCCGGTGCTCGACATCGCTCGGGACCTTCGGTGGGGTCGCGTCGAGGAAACGTTCGGCGAGGATCCGTATCTCGTCGCAGCGATGGCCCGTGGATACGTAAACGGTTTGCAGGGTGATGGCGACGGCATCTCCGCAACGCTCAAGCACTTTGCCGGTCACGGCGCCGGCGAGGGCGGGAAAAACCGCAGTTCGGTCAACGTCGGACGCCGGGAACTTCGGGAGACCCACTTGTTCCCGTTCGAGGCAGTCATCAAAACGGCCGACGCCGAGTCCGTAATGAACGCCTACCACGACATCGACGGCATCCCGTGTGCGAGCGACGAGTGGTTGCTGACGGACGTTCTCCGTGGCGAGTGGGGATTCGACGGGACGGTGGTTTCGGACTACTACAGCGTCGAATTCCTGCAAAGCGAGCACGGCGTCGCGGCATCGAAGCAAGCGGCGGGGGTGATGGCCGTCGAGGCCGGTCTCGACGTCGAACTCCCATACACGGACTGCTACGGAGACCATCTCGTGAACGCCGTCGAAGATGGAAACGTGGCCGAAGCGACGGTGGATACGGCGGTTCGTCGGGTCCTCCGTGCGAAGGCCGAGAAGGGACTCCTTGACGAACCGACCGTCGACGTCGACGCCGCTGACGCTCCGTTCAACACCGAGAGCGCGAGAGAACTCACTACCCGCGCCGCCCGCGAATCGATGACCCTCCTGAAGAACGAGGACGATTTTCTCCCCTTCGACGGGGAGGAACTGAACGCCGTGGCCGTCGTCGGTCCGAAAGCCGACAACGCACAGGAACTCATGGGCGATTACGCGTATCCGGCCCACTATCCCACGGAGGAAGTCGACTTCGATGCCACGACCCCACTCGACGCCATCGAAGCGCGCGGCGAGCACGCCGGGTTCGATGTTCGATACGAGCAGGGGTGTACGACGACCGGATCCTCGACCGAAAACTTCGATTCGGCTGCCGAGGCGGCCGAAGACGCCGACGTCGCCATCACGTTCGTCGGCGCGCGCTCCGCCGTCGATTTCTCCGACATCGACGAGAAGCAAGCCGACCTCCCGAGCGTTCCCACCAGCGGCGAAGGTTGTGACGTGGTCGACTTGGACCTCCCCGGCGTCCAGCAGGAACTCGTGGAACGCGTCCACGAGACCGGAACGCCGTTGGTCGTCGTCGTCGTGAGCGGGAAACCCCACTCCGTCGAGTGGATCGTAGAGGAAGCGCCCGCGCTCCTCTACGCGTGGCTTCCGGGCGAACGCGGGGGTGAAGGAATCGCCGAAGTGTTGTTCGGCGAACACAATCCCGGCGGCCGCCTCCCCGTCTCCATCCCGCGGTCGGTCGGCCAACTGCCGGTTTATTACAACCGAAAACCCAACACCGCGAACGAAGAGCACGTCTACACGGCGAGCACACCCCTGTACCCGTTCGGCCACGGTCTGAGCTACACCGACTTCGAATACGGCGACCTATCGCTATCGACCGACTCGCTCGCTCCGTCCGGGCGGGTGAGCGCCGAAGTCACGGTCAGCAACTCGGGCGACCGCGACGGACACGAAGTCGTCCAGCTGTACGCGAGCGCGAAGTCCCCGAGTCAAGCACGACCGGTTCAAGAACTGGTCGGGTTCGAGCGGATATCTCTCGTCGCTGGCGAATCGAAACGCGTCACCTTCGAAATCGACGCGTCACAACTCGCGTTCCACGACCGGGACATGAATCTCGCCGTCGAGCGAGGTCCCTACGAACTCCGCGTCGGTCGGTCGGCGAGCGATATCGTCTCCACGGCGGCGTTCGATGTTCCGACGACGAAAGAAGTACCGGCGACCGGCCGATCGTACTTCACGACGACACGAGTCGAAACCGTGGAGTAACACGGTATATCGTTTCGAAACGGATGTTTGAATCCCCGTTCTGATATCCAGAATACCTATGCCGTATGAACGTGCGTGTTACGTTGGTACGGATGCAAAACGCCGAGTGCGAACCACCGAAAAGCGTCGCCCATCGGCGCACCTCAGGCCCAGTACGCGTCACCGGGGTTCGTTTCGAACACCGCCCGTTCGAGCACGTCGATGGCCTTCTCCAGCCCTTCCGTCGCGGACGTGAGTGAATCCTCGTGCTCGATGGAGAGCGCGCCGTCGTAGCCGACCATGCGAAGGGTCGAGACGATATCCTTCCAGAACGCCTCGCCGTGACCGTACCCGATGGACCGGAATATCCACGAGCGGTCTATTTCGTCGGTGTACGGCGTCGTGTCGAGCACGCCCTTTTCGCGGGCGTTCGCGTCGTACACCTTGGTGTCCTTGGCGTGGAAATGGTGGATAGCGTCCCGCTCGCCGAGCAGTCGAATCGAGTCGGTGATGTCGATTCCCTGCCAGAACAGGTGGGACGGGTCGAAGTTCGCGCCGATACGGTCGCCGGTAGCCTCGCGGAGTTCGAGCATCCCGCGCGGTTCGTAGACGAGCATGTTCGGGTGCATCTCGATGGCGACGTCCACGCCGTGATCGTCGGCGAACGCTTCGAGTTCCCGCCAGTAGGGGATGGCAACTTCCTCCCACTGATACTGGTGGGCTTCGCGATGTTCGTCGGGCCAGGGCGCGGTGATCCAGTTCGGAACCGAATCGTTCGGCCCTCCGGCGGGGAGCCCCGAGAACGTCGTTACGGCGTCCACGTCGAGTTGGCTCGCGAGGCGAATCGCCTCGCGGAGCTCCTCGTCCGCTTCGGCCGCGCGGTCCTCGACGGGATGGAGCGGGTTGTTGTGTGTCGCCAGCGCCGAAACGTACAGATCGTTTTCGTTGAGAAGTGTCCGTAGGTCGGACTGGGATTCTTCGTCGTCCAAGTACTCGTCCCTCGGAAGATGCGCGTCGCCGACGAACCCGCCGCAAGCGAGTTCGACCGCCCCGACACCGAGATCGGAGAGGTACGTGAACGTGTCCGCTATCGATTCTTCCGCTAATGCGACTGTGAGGACTCCGACATCCATGGTTGGTAGTCACACGCTCGATTCATATACGTTGCGCCGTCAGCACTCCGGAACGTCATCGAAGGGACATAAGTTACCAAATCACAAACTTTATTGTGGAATTCGAATAACCTCCGTACGTGATTCAGAGGCAATGAAAGCAGTAACTAGCGCCTTCGTCGGAACCGGACCGGACCCCGAGACACAGAACAACCAAGGATTCGCGATGGCGTACCGTCACGCCGCGGCCTACGACTACGCGGGAGCGGAGTTGGTCGCCTGTGCCGATATCGTCGAACCCAACGCGAAAGCGTTCGCCGACTACTGGGGTATCGAAGCGGACGGTGTATTCGAGGAGTACCTCGACATGGTCACCGCGGTCGAACCCGACATCGTCAGCGTCTGTACGCCCCCGCCGACGCACGCCGACATCGTGACCGACATCGCGCGGAGCAACGCGGTGCAGGCGATACACTGCGAGAAACCCATGGACAGGACGTGGTCGAACGTCGAACGGATGGTCGAGGTATGTGACGAGGAGGGCGTCAAATTGACGTTCAATCACCAACGCCGCTTTGGCCGAGGATATCGAAGGGCCAAGGAATTGCTCGACGCCGGCGAAATCGGAGACCTCCAGCGGGTTGAGTGTGCGGCTCCCAACATCTACGACTACGGGTCCCACTCGGTAGACCTCTGTAACTACTTCAACGACGAGGGAAGGGCCGAGTGGGTCATCTCCCAGCTCGACTACCGGGACGAAGACCTGTGGTTCGGCGCCCACAACGAGAACCAGACGCTCGCCTCTTGGAGATACGAGAACGACGTCTACGGACTCGCGACGACCGGAATCGGAGCGGATCTGGTCAACTGTCACAACCGCCTAGTGGGCAGCGAGGGCACCATCGAAATCGGACACGGCTTCCCGAACAACGAAACCGAGGACCAGATCCTCCGCATCAAGCGCGACGGGGACGACGGGTGGGAACACGTCGACTGTGACGGCGAGGGCCTCCACGGCCTCGATTCCCGGGAGTTCGGTCGGGTCTTCATCGACCGTGCGATAGCCGACGTCGTCCAAGCGGTCGAGAACGATTCCACCTCCGAACTGAACGCGGAGAACGCGCTCAAGGCGACGGAAATCATCTTCGGCGCGTGGGAATCGTCACGACGACACGGCCGCGTCGAGTTGCCGCTCGACATCGAAGACAACCCCCTCGATGCGCTGATCGAAGACGGGACGCTCACTCCGGAACCGGCCGAGGAGTGACCGATGCCAGAACTGTCGGTTTGCGTCGAGATGGTCTTCGAAGGAGCACCGTTTACGGAGCGAATCGGTCTCGCCGCGGCGGCCGGCGCGGACGCGGTGGAGTTCTGGGGATGGCGTGACAAGGACCTCGATGCGGTCGCCAACGCGTGTGACGAACACGACCTGAACGTCGCAGCCATGCTCGGCAGCGACGTTCCGCTGACGGATCCGAACCGAACCGCCGAGGCCTGCCGATCCATGCGCGAATCCATCGAAACGGCCGCACGCCTCGGCTGTTCGACCCTCATTATCACCGTGGGACAGGAACAGGCGAATATCGACCGCACTACCCAACGAGGTGCTATCGTGGGTGCGCTCGAAAGTGTCGCCTCCGACGCCGCCGACGCGGGCGTTACGCTCGCCGTCGAACCGTTGAACACGGCCGTGGATCACCCCGGTTACTTCCTCGAATCGTCGGCGGAAGGATACGACATCGTCGATGCGGTGGGCGATCCGAACGTCAAACTCCTCTTCGACGTGTACCATCAGCAGATCACGGAAGGAAACGTCATCGCCAACATGACGAGTCACCTCGACCACATCGGGTACGTCCACATCGCGGACGTTCCCGGTCGACACGAACCCGGAACGGGGGAACTCGACTACGGGAACATCCTCCCCGCGCTCGCCGCTGCGGGGTACGACGGGTACATCGGGTGCGAATTCTCCCCCGAAGGTGACGACGCCGCGGCCGTGAGCGACTGTCGTGCTATCCTAAACGGGTAGCAGTTCTCGTTTCCCTTCGAAGAACTGTTCGACGAGGAGAGAAGTGTCCTAAGGGAAAAGGTTATTGCCCCCTATAGTAATGATAATCCGTGTCACTATGCCGAAGGCAACTGATTCATCGGTCGGCGACGCTACTGACGAGACGGTAACCAGTACCCCCGACGAGGGAGACTACTCCCGGCGCGGTTTCATGGAGGCTGCTGCATCCATGGGTGCGGCCGGTGCCGCAGCCGGATTGGCCGGATGTACCGAACAGTTCGGCGGTAGCGGCGGTGATAGCAAAACGAAGGGTGAAAAGGACTTCATCTTCTGGACGATGCGCGGATACATCCCGGAAGTGACGAAGAACATCAAGCAGGCCGCCAAGGGCTTCGAAAAACACTCGGATTCGCCGGTCAACGTCTCGACGAACGTCATCGTGTGGAATCAGGTGTTCCCGAAGTGGAACGCGTCCATTCAGGGACGGACGACGCCGAACGTCTCGGAGATGGCCAACGAACACGCCGTGAACTTCGGAAGTCTCGGTGCGACGGCACCCATCACGGACATTTACGATTCGTACGACGACTGGTACGGGCCGATGGAAGCGTGGGCCAGTTGGGACGACAAGAAGTGGGGCGTCCCGTGGTTCGTCGAGACGCGACCGATGTACTATCGGAAGGACCTCCTCGAAAAGGCGGGTCACAGCAAGCCGCCGAAGGACTGGAAGGAACTCGTCAAAATCGGGAAAGACGTGGTCAAAGAGACCGGAAATCCGGGGTACATCGAACCCGGCGCTCGCGACTTCACGACCGGTCAACACACGTTCGCCTACACGGCGAACGCGGGCGGGAAGTTCTACAGCAAGAAGGATGGAAAGTGGCAGGTAGAACTCGATTCGGCCGGGTCCCTGTTCGGTCACCTGTTCTATGCCAGCCTGAAGAAGGCGTGGGACCTGCCGGCAGACGGTTGGACGAGCCAGGATTCGAGCGCGACGGACAAGTTCTTCCGGGAGCGCGATGCCGGGATGGCGCACCTCGGCGCGGAGGATGCACGTCTCGCCCGGACGGAGGAACACGCCGGACTCCGGGACAATGTGGGTATCCAGCCGATGCCCGAGGGACCGCTGGGCAAACGGTGGTCGTTCCGCGGCGGTTCCTGTCTCAGCCCGTTCACCGACGACGTTTCCAAGCACGAAGTCGGCGACCGCTCGAACGAGTTCGTGAAGTACATGATGCAACCGGACAACCAGTCCGACTACTTCGCGGCGTCCGCACCCGTCTTCATGCCGGTACGGAAGAGTCAGGAGCAGATGGACCTCTTCACGAAGAACCCGACGAAGCTTCCCGACGACTGGCTCGACGCGTTCGTCACCCAAGCACAGAAGACTCGGCGCTACGGCGTCTACGGCGGCGGACAGGACACGCCGTTCCTCGGCTCGGTCGAAGGTTCGACGACCGGATACAGTCAAGCGATTTCGGCCATTCTGGGCTCGAACAAGGACCCGAAGGAAGCGTTGGTCAGCATGGCCAACAACGTTCGGAACGAGGCGAACAAGAAGCTCGACTACACGCTCGATAGCAACTCGGAGAAACCGAGCCTGGACGACGCCCCGAAGGAGGTGCAGGATTGGATCACCGGTTCCAACAACACGCCGAAAATCTGGAATCCGTACGAATGACGCCGAGGTGGGTACACCCGCCGTTCCCGACACCACATCCATGAGTCCCGTCAGGTCCGGTCCGGGTCGATAACCTCCGCCACCCGATCCACTGAAACGACGATTTCTCCGTTCGGAGAGCCGTATCTGATTGGAAATTCCCGTCGACGACGACGGAATATTTTTATAGACAACTGTTCCCTATCAACATGGTATATGGGACGAATAGTTTTCGATTCCGTTCAAAAAGTCTACGGCGGCAAAACGGTTGCGGTCGATAATTTCGAACTCGAGGTCGCCGACGGAGAATTCCTGACGCTGGTCGGGCCGAGCGGTTCGGGCAAATCGACGACGCTCCGGATGCTCGCCGGGCTCGAAGAGATAACGGCTGGGGAGATATCCATCGACGACGAAGTCGTGAATTTTCTCCCACCTCGTGACCGGGATATCGCCATGGTGTTCCAGAACTACGCACTGTATCCGCACCTCAGCGTGCGTGAAAACCTCGCGTTCGGGCTCAAGCGTTCGACGACGCTCGACAAGGCGGAAATCAACCGACGCGTCGAGGAGACGGCCGATCTGCTTGGCATCCCGGAACTCCTCGACAACAAACCCCGTCAGCTGTCCGGCGGACAGAAACAGCGCGTGGCGACGGGACGCGCTATCGTCCGCGAACCGGAGGTGTTCCTCTTCGACGAACCGCTGTCGAACCTCGACGCGAAACTCCGCAAACACATGCGGACGGAGCTCAATCGCATCCAACAGGAACTCGGCACGACCACCATCTACGTCACGCACGACCAGGAGGAGGCGATGACGATGTCGGACCGAATCGCCATCCTGAACCACGGCGAACTCCAGCAGGTGGGCAGCCCACGGGAGGTGTACAACGACCCCACGAACCTGTTCGTGGCCCAGTTCATCGGGAGTCCGAGTATGAACATCTTCAACGGAATCATCGAGGACCGACAAGGAGTCGCTCGGTTCACGGGACAGATCGACCACGTCTTCTCGGACGAGATCGCCGAGAAGGCCGAACGCACCGCCTCGGACCGATTCGTCCTCGGCATCCGACCGGAGGACCTCGAACTGTGCGAATCGTCCCACCGGAACGCAAGCGCGGTCACCGTCGAACTGGTCGAACCGCTCGGTCGGGACAACCTTCTGTACTTTGAGCCGGCGGCGACGGGGGCGGACGTGGACGAAGAGCGAGAATACGTTATGTTCGTCCCGCCGGACGTGAATCCCGACGTCGACGACGAGGTGTACGTCACCTTCGACGATGAAGACATTCACCTGTTCGACGAGGAGACGGGCGACAACCTTCTCGTCGAGAAGCAGACACAGCGGGAAGACCCACCGGTTCGATAGCCGGTTGAGGAAAACGGACGGCTCCCTGCCGATCAGATGGGGACCGACCACTCGACGGCGACACCCGTATTCGTACGCAACTCCGCTCTCGCCACCATCGACCCTTTTTCGAGTTACGACGATGCTCCGTCGAGCGGACTGCCGGGGGTCGCGTTGTAGAGGATGCCGTCGATGCGGAGGTAGCTGTTCGTGAACTCGACGCCGCGAACGAATCCGCTGGTCCGAACGAGTTGCGGGTCGAACGCGCCGTGGTCGAGCACGTCGTCGACGACGACTCCGTTCGCGGTGATTCCCGCCCGTCCATTCCCGCCGGCGTGACGGCTCCGGAGGTCGAGCACGGTACCGAGCGCATCGCAACCGGCGTTCCGAGCCAGCGTCAGCGGAATCGTCTCTATCGCGTCCGCGAACGCTTCCACCGCGAGCTGTGCCCGTCCGGGGACGCCCGGTGCGAAGTCGCGAAGCGCCACCGCCGCGGCGATTTCCGCCGCCCCGCCGCCGGGAAGCGCTTCCGGGCGCATCACCGCCGCTCGAACGGCGTTCAACCCGTCCTTGACCCGCCGCTCGGCTTCGCGGGCGACGGAGTCGCTGCCGCCGCGGACGACGAACGACACAGCCTCGGGGACATCCGGGCCGGTCGCCATCACTGCCAACCAGCTCTCGTCCTGCTGGTCGAACCGTTGGTCGATGCGTACGGGTGCCGTCGCTTCGGCATCCACCACGTCGGCCGAAACGAGCGGCGTCGATACCGTTGCTCCAGTCGCACGGGCGAGGAACTCGATGCGCGAATCCTTCACGTTCTGCACCGTGAGCACGCCACGGCTACCCAGCTCTTGGGCGATATCGCGGTGAATATCCCCGCTCGCGAGGACGGCAACCGCGCCTGTCGCGCGAATCGCGGCCGCGATGTCGTCGAACCGTCGTGTGTCCACGGCCCGCACGCCGTCGAACCCGTCCGTGTCCGCCGTCACGTTGCCCTGAAACGCCGGGTCCCGGGGTGCCACGTCGCCGCCGACCAGCAGCGCCGGTCCCTCGACCGGCAGTTCGCCGGTTCCCCAGTACGGTTCCTTGGGAAGGAACGCACCGGGCACGAGGGACGAATCGGCGACGCCCCCGCCCGGCATCGCCTCCGTTCGGACGAACGAGAGGTCCACCGAACCGGTTTGCGGGTTCGACACACGGAGGACGGCCTCCACGACGGGGTCGGCGAGGCCGTGCAGCGACCAGGATTTCGTGCTCCCGTTCGTCATCCCGGTTATCGCCACGTTCCGAAGGAGGTCGCGGTCGAGCGATGCACCGTTTGACGACGCTAGCGAGACGCTGGAACCATCCCAGACTTCGAGCGTCCGCTGGGCGGCGATGGAGAACCCCTCGATGACGGTCGTCGGGGCGACGCCCTCGGCGACGAGGTCGAGCCCGGCGGTGAGCAGTTCGCTCGTCAGCAGTACCGTCGTCGTCGTCCCATCCCCGAAGTCGTCCTCCTGTGCCTCCGCCGTTTCGATGAGGTGTTGTGCGACCGGATGGTTCGTCTCCCCCTCGAACTCCTCGATGATGGAAATCCCATCGTTGCTCGCGAGTCCGCGAATTTCGTCGTCTTGCTGTCGGCGAACGACGAGTTTGTCGAGGCCCGACGGTCCGAGCGTGCTCCGGACGAGGCTCCCCATCTCCTCGGCCGCGGTGCTGATGATTTCACTCGTTTCGGACCGGTCGAAACGGGTGTATCCGGAGATTTGACCGGATGGGGAAGTAGGTGGTTGCTCCATAGAAAACAGAACGGACCCCACCCGACTTTACTTTTGTGAAAATTCGTGTCGTTCTGCCCGCGGACGTCCGTTACGACTTGACGGCACCCTCCGCCAGTCCCTCGACGAGGTAGCGTTGGAGGAAGACGAACAGCAGGAGGAGCGGCAAACTGACGGCCGTCGAACCGGCCATGATGAGCCCCCAGTTGACCGTGTTCTGTCCGATCCACGAGCCGATTCCCGGCGGCAACGTCTTCTTGGTCGGGTCGTTGATGAGCACGAGCGCGAAGAGAAACTCGTTCCACGCCAGAATCCACCCGAAGATGAACGTCGTCGCGATGGCGGGCGCGGACAGCGGGAGAATGACACTGATGACCGCCCCGATTCGGGTGCTGCCGTCGACCATCGCCGCCTCTTCTAGTTGGGCGGGGAGGTTCTCGTAGAATCCCCGCAACATCCACGTGGTAAACGGTAACGTGAAGGCGATGTACGCGATGACGAGGCCGGTGAGCGTGTTGAACAGCCCGAGGTCACGGAAGACGAGAAACAGCGGGATGACGATGACGACGTACGGGAACATCTGCGTGATGAGGAGGAACGTCGCGACCAACTTTCGACCGCGGAATCGCAATCGTCCGATGCTGTACGCCCCGAAGATACAGACGACGATGCTGATGAGCGTGGACGCCAGCGAGACGATGGCGCTGTTGATGAACCACGTGAGAAACGTCGTCTGGTTCAGCATCGTCATGTAGTTGTTCAGGCTCACCCCGCTTAGCCAGCCAGTGATACCGATTTGCGTTAGCTCCTCGACGGTCGTCACGTTCACCGACGTGACGACCATCCAGATGATGGGGAACAGGACGATGAGCGTGAGACTCCACACGAACGCGTGGAATCCGATCGTTCTGAGCATCGGGTCGTTCAGGAACGACGAGTTCGATTGCGGTGATTTGGTTGCCATATCGTGTTCACCTCACACCTGACCGATGTCCTGCCGGTAGAGCTGGAGGTACACCAGTCCGTACCCGAGCATGATGACCATCATGACCATTCCGATGGCGCTCGCCAACCCGACGGAGTTCGACAGGAACGCGTTGTTGTACACGTACACCGGAAGCACCATCGAGGACATCCCCGGACCACCGCTCGTCAGCACGAATATCATGGTGAAATTGTTGAACGTCCACAGACTCATCAGCAGTGTCGTCACGATGATAACCGGCTGTAGGTACGGAAGCGTAATGTGGCGGAACAGCTCCCATCGGGAGGAGCCGTCGACGAGCGCCGCCTCGTACAGCGAATCGGGAATCGCTTTCATCGCGGCGAGGAAGCTGATCATGAAGAACGGGAAGTTTCGCCACACCCAGCCGAGCATGGCCGAAAACAGCGCGAACTTCGAACTCCCGATCCACGGAATCGCGCCGAGGCCGACCAGCCGCAAGAGGCCGTTGAACACCCCGAGATTGTAGTTGTACATCCACTGGAAGTTCAGCGCCACGGCGATGTACGGCATCGCCCACGGCAGCAAGAGCAACCCCTGTACGACGTTTCGCCCTCGAAATTCGCGGTTGAGAAGGACGGCGAAACCCATCCCGACGAGGAGCATGATGATGATCGAGCCGAACGCCCACGAGACGGTGTTGAGCAACACCTGCCAGAACTCCGGCCACCCCGACAGTATCTTCACGTAGTGTGCCGGGCCGACCCACGTCGGCGGGGTGATTCCGTTGTACTCGTTCATGCTCAGGTACGCCGCACGGAAGACGGGATAGACGCTTACCAGACCGAGCGAGACCAGGGTCGGAACGAGAAACAACCAACCCCAGACGCTCTCCTTCGACAGGAGGTGGCGATACTTTCGCGGTAGCGAAACTCGGTTGAGAAACTGATTCCGTAACTGATAGTATTTCACCATGCTACTTCGTCTCACTACATTCCCCGGGATGGTAATAACATTTTGGTACCGAACGTCCCGAAGCTCGGTGTCTAGTCGAAACACCCTTGACAGTCTAGTGAAATTGGACGTTGCATGGCGTTCGAAACTGCATACGGGGCCTGGCGCGCCAGGGTCGATTCGACCACCGACGCGTGGCGGGCCTTTCTCGACGCGGATGACTTCGGCGAGGCGGCCGAATCCATCGAATATTACGGCTGGACGGCGCCCGCGATCGGCGTGTTCGCCCACGTCCTCTTTCGGAGCGGATTTACGTACCTCATCGAACCGGGAGTGATGAAGGGCGGGGAACCGTTCCCGTCGCTGCTGTCGGCGTTCGTCCTCAACTTCGTCTACACGAGTTTCCAGACCCTGTTGCTGCTGTTCTTTTTCTTCGGAACGATCGGCGCGATCGCCGGGTTGATCGCCTCCAATCGAAGTCTCGACGTCACCACGTTCAAAGTCGGCGGGTACCTCTCCGTGGTGTTCGTTCCGATTTTCGTGGTCGCATCCGTTCTCGCGCTCACGATTTCCGGCTCGGACGTCGGCATCGCCGCCGTTTCCGGCGGCAACGTCTCACAGATGGCACCGAAGATCATGGAAGTACGGATGAACATCCGGAGCACACAGCAGATGCAAATCGTACGGCTGCTCCGGATCAGCGGATGGCTTCTCTGCGCGCTCCTTCTTCGGCCGGTGCTCGCACGGCACTACGATCTCGGTCGGATTCGAAGCACGATAGCACTGCTTCCGACGACCGTCGCCTTCGTCGTATTCACCTCGATGACGTGAGTGGCGAGAATTCGGAGTCGAGAACGAGCGCCGTTCGATGCCACCGATAGCTTGATAATAGTTTCCACGCCACACGAAGGTATGTCGATAGGCGTGTGTTATTTTCCGGAACACTGGCCCCGCGAACGGTGGACCATCGATGTCGAGCAGATGGCCGCGGCGGGAATCGAATACGTCCGCATGGGCGAGTTCTCCTGGTCGAGACTCGAACCGCGACCCGGCGAACTCGACTTCGAGTGGCTCGAAACCGCGGTCGATCTCGTGCACGAGCATGGGATGAAGGCGGTACTATGTACCCCCACGGCGACGCCACCCAAGTGGTTGGTCGACGAGCATCCGGACATCCTTCAGGAGGAACCGGACGGGGGCGTCCGCCACTTCGGCAGTCGGCGACACTACTGCTTCAACTCGGAGACCTACCGAGAGCAGACCGACCGCATCGTCACCGCCCTCGCCGAACACTTCGCCGACCATCCGGCGGTCGTCGGCTGGCAGACCGACAACGAGTACGGCTGCCACGACACCATCCGATGCTACTGCGACGACTGCGCGACGGCCTTTCGGAACTGGCTGCGTGAGAAGTACGGCGGTATCGACTCGCTGAACGAGTCGTGGGGGACGACGTTCTGGAGCCAGCATCACACCGATTTCGAGGAGATCGACCCGCCGCGTCACACGGTCACCGATCACCATCCGGGACGGTTGCTCGACTACCACCGCTTCGCGAGCGCGAGCGTCGTATCCTACAACCGGTCGCAAGCGGATCGACTGCGGGAGGCGAACGACGACTGGTTCGTCACCCACAACTTCATGTTCGATTTCGGCCAGCTAGACCCCTACGACGTCGGCGACGATCTCGACTTCGCCGCGTGGGATTCGTATCCGACCGGATTCCCCCAAGTCGCCGGCGACGATCCGGCCGATGCGGACGAACTTCGGCTCGGAAACCCGGACCAGATCGGATTCAATCACGACCGCTATCGCTGCGCCGCACCCGGGGACTTCTGGGTGATGGAGCAACAGCCGGGGTCGATCAACTGGCCGCCCGAGACCACCCAACCGGCAGCGGGTGCGATGCGTCTCTGGGCACACCACGCGGTCGCTCACGGTGCCGACGTCGTCTCCTACTTCAGGTGGCGACGGTGTCTGGAGGGACAGGAGCAGTATCACGCCGGGCTTCGAAAGCGGGACGGGACCGCCGATCGCGGATACCACGACGCGACGACGGCGGCGGCGGAACTCGCCGATCTCGACCGGGGCTCGGTCAGCGCTCCCGTCGCGCTCGTCCTCGACTACGAAAGCCTCTGGGCGCTCGACGAACAGGCGATGTCGCCCGATTTCGACTATTGGAGCCACCTCCACACGTACTACCACGCGCTTCGCGGTCGGGGCGTACAAGTGGACGTACTTCCGACCGACGCCGACTTCGAAGACTACGATGCGGTCCTCGCCCCATCGCTGCACCTCGTCGGCGACGATGTCGCGTCGACCTTCCGACGATACGTCGAGAGCGGCGGTCATCTGTTGTTCACGATTCGTTCGGGGGAGAAGGACCCGCACAACAAGCTTCATGCCACGCGACCGCCGGGACCGCTCGCCGACCTCGCGGGTGTTCGCGTCGATCAGCACGAGAGCGTCCCGGCGGACTCGTCCGACACCCACCTCTCGTATCGGGGCGAACGGTACGGATATCGAACGTGGGCGGAGTGGATCGACGCCGACGACGCGAGGGTCGTGGGGCAGTACGCGACCGGGATCGGCGAGGGATGTACGGCCATCACCGTGCGTGAAGCCGAACCTGGGTCGGTCGCTTACGTCGGGATCTGGCCGGACGCCGACCTCGCGGACGCCCTCGTCTCCGACGTGCTCACGCGGGCCAACGTCACACACGCGGCCGACCCGCTCCCGGACCGCGTCCGGGTTGCCCACCGCGGCGATCTGACGTGGGTGTTCAATTACGGCGGCGAACCGATAGACGTCGACGTCGGCGATGCGGACGTTCGGTTAGGCGAGGAAACCGTTCCCGGCTATGATCTGCTCGTGATCGAGGGAACTCCTACAGACGTAACGGTGGAAAAGTAAGACGCCGATCAGGCACTCACCCATCGAACGGCGTTTCGAAGGAGGCGTCGGTACTGCGGGTTTTCGAACGCCTCGGCTGTGTGCCCGAGCGAGACGTAGCAGACGTTTCCGTCGCCGACCGTCCGTACCCACGCGACCGGATAGTCGTCGAGATCGGGGTGGTCCATCCGAGCGAGGACGCGTATCCCGTCCTCATCGTAATCGACCGTGTACGGTTCGTCGAACACGTCGAAATCCTCGACCCCAGCGGTAACCGGGTGATCGATGTCGACGATATCGACTCGAAACGTCGATTGCTCCGGATGGCCGATGAAGTGTCCGCCAAGCAACTCCCGGAGTTCCGGGAACGGTTCGTCCCGGTGGTCGATGCCACCGGACCCGTCGTGGGTACTGGTGATGTCCGCGGCACAGTGTATCCCGAGATAACCGCCACCATCCGCGACGAACGAGCAGAGACCGTCTCGCTGAGCACTGGAAAGGGAGCTGTCGGTGAGATAGTCGGCGAGGACGTCGTAGTCGGCGAGGCTGCGCAGGGAATCTCGGTCCGTCGTTCGAGTCACGGCTACGTCGTCCCCGAGAGCGTCCTCGATACGTGGTGCCATTTCGTCGAATTCGTGGAAGGGAAACGTGTTCTCCCCGATGAGAAGCACGCTGGTTTTGTCGGTCATGACTTCCACATACGGAATCTGGAGCATAAGGTTCGGTCGGTTGCGGCAACCTACTCGACCGTCAATCGATGATCGTGACGTTCTAAACCGTGGAACGCGGAGAACGGTACCGAAATGACAGCTCCACCTCACGTTACGGGGCGAATAGCGCTCACCGACGTACACTGCTCCGCGTTCGTTTCTTTTTCCTACTGTCGACGGTAGTCACAACAATTCTGCCGAACAGTCAATGGATACGTCGATTCGCCTTCTCCGTTTTGTAACGGAGAACGGTTCAGTCCTTCCACCGTCGAAATCAAGACGAGGACGGGGATCCATCGACGGTGCGACGGTTTCTCGTCCGCCTTCTTCGGGAAGTTCGCGGTCACTTCGACGATGGACATCCCGACGACCGGCCGAACCTATTTCACGGAGACGCGAGTCGAAGACGCCGACTGAATCCCGCCTCGGATCGAACCGCCGAGTGATCGAAAACGTCGTTCGATGGGACGGTACAAGGAGCGTGATGCGTTCTCGGGCGAGCGAAGCATGCCGTTCGGTTTCGGGTGCGCGATTCGAACAGGTTTGGTCGTTTTTCTTTCCGTTCTGGTCTCCAGAATGCTTATGGGTGATGAATGTGTGCCTTCCATTGACATGGACGCAAAACACCCGGTGCAAACCACCGAAAAAACGCTCGCCTTGGTCGAGGAGTTGATGGAACGGGGTTCGTGTGGCGTGACGGAGCTCGCCGACGGATCGAACATGGGAAAGAGCATGGTCCACAACCACTTGACGACGCTTCGGAAACACGGATACGTCGTCAAGACCGGCGGCGAGTATCGTCTCGGGCTGAAGTTCCTCGAAGTGGGCGGCCACACCCGGAAATCGATGGAACTCTACGAGGTTGCGGAGCCGGAAATCAAAGCGCTCGCGGACGAAACCGGCGAGCTCGCGAATCTCCTCGTGGAAGAACAGGGAAAGGGCGTCTACCTGATGCGAGCCAAAGGCGCGAAAGCGGTCGATTTGGACACGCACGCCGGTCTCCGAACGTACCTCCACACGACGGGACTCGGAAAAGCGATTCTCGCGCACCTGCCCGAGGAGCGCGTCGACGAAATCGTCGAGCGGCACGGGCTCGAACGGGCCACGCCACAGAGCATCGGTACGAGAGAGGAACTGTTCGAGACGCTGGAAGAGGTCCGCGAGCGAGGATACGCCATCGACGACGGGGAACGATTGGAGGGCCTCCGCTGTATCGCAGCACCGGTACGCACCTCCTCGAACGAGGTGTTGGGTGCCATCAGCGTCTCCGCTCCCGCGAGCAGGGTGAGCGACGATGACCTCCACGATGAACTGTCGAAACGGGTACTCAACGCGGCCAACGTCATCGAACTCAACATCAACTACTGATCGATAATCGTCACCCTCTGCACCGTTTCACGCTTCGAACCCTCCGAACCATCAGCGATACGGTCGCCCGTCTCCAGTTCTCCGGAAGCCCGCCGAGGAGAGATAAATTATATACGGCCACATCGGAATCGGATACTGTGGGACCAGAAATAACGAAAATAGTGAGTACGGAGTTTTCGTACCCATTACAGGACGTAGGAACCGATGAACACGGCTTCAACCTCGTTTACGAACCCGGTTCGACGACGGAGCGGAAACTGTTCGCCATCGAAGTACAGACCGACACGGGTATCTCGGGGGAATATATCGGCGGAAACTCCCCCGGTGCCGCCCAGTACAACACCGTCGCGGACTATCTCGTCGGAAAGAACCCGCTCGAACGTGAAAAACACTGGAGCGAAGTCAAGCGCGCGCTGAGAAAGTACGACCGGATGGGAATCGGTCCCATCGACATCGCGCTGTGGGATTTCGCGGGGAAATATTACGACGCCCCGATTCACGAACTGCTCGGCACGTACCGCGATCGCATTCCCGCCTACGCGTCCACCTATCACGGCGACGAGAACGGGGGCTTGGACTCCCCGGAGGCGTTCGCCGATTTCGCCGAGGAGTGTCGTGACAGGGGATTTCCCGGCTACAAGATTCACGGATGGGGCGGCGGGGATACCTCCCGCGACCTCGACCGCGAAATCGCCGCCGTCCACGCCGTCGGCGAACGCGTCGGCGACGAGATGGACCTGATGCACGACCCGGCCTGTGAACTCGAAACCTTCGGTGACGCGGTCAAACTCGGCCGCGCGCTCGACGAAGAGGGGTTCTTCTGGTACGAGGACCCGTTCCGCGACGGCGGTATCTCACAACACGCACATCGAAAGCTTCGACAGACGCTCGACACCCCGATTCTCCAGACGGAACACGTCCGTGGTCTCGAAATCGCGACCGATTTCGTCGCGAACGAGGCGACCGACTTCGTCCGTGCAGACCCCGAGTACGACGGCGGCATCACGGGCGCGATGAAACGCGCACGAATGGCCGAAGGCTTCGGACTCGATACGGAGTTTCACGCACCCGGTCCGGCCCAGCGACACTGCATCGCCGCGACGCGGAACGCCAACTACTACGAGATGGCGCTCGTTCATCCCGAATGCCAGAACACCCAACCGCCGGTGTATCTGGGCGACTACTCCGACATGATCGAAGTCGTCGACGACGACGGAACCGTTCCGGTTCCCGACGGCCCCGGACTCGGCGTGGAGTACGACTGGGAGTACGTCGAATCGAACGCCACCGGAAGCGTACACGTGTACGAGTAGCAATACGTGTTCGAATAACGGGTCGAACTTCCGGCCTGCCGACGTTTTTCCCGTCCATCGACGGGACGGGCGCATCGCCGCCACAAGAATGGTTATTAGGCCACCTCCACAACGTCCTGCCATGCCGACGAAATCGACGACGACGTTCGAATCGTCGTTGCGAAAACTCGACGTCCCGTGTACAGTGACGGCCGTCGATGCGTTCGCCGACGCGCTGGAGGAAGCCATCGAACCGCCGGCGGTCGGCGTCGCGTTGGATATCGACGGAATCTCGCTCGACGACGCCGACGTGACGTGTTCACCATCGACGGGGGAGCTAACCGGCGCGAAAACCGGCGTCACACCCGCTGCGCTCGGCGTAGCTGCTCACGGAAGCTTGGTGTTGCAATCGTCCGCAGACGGAACCGAACCGGTCAGCCTCTATCCGCCCCGCCATGTCGCCGTGATCCGTGAGAGCGACATCGTCCCCGACGTCCGCGACGCCCTCGATTGGCTCGACGGCGAGTTCGACGACGGTCGGCGCTCCGCCGTCTTCGCCACCGGCGTCAGCGCCACCGGCGACATGGGCGCGCTCGTCGAGGGCGTTCACGGACCGGCGGATGTCCGCGTCATCGTCGTGGAGGGTCGCTAGATGAGCAGCGATAGCCGACGCGAGAAGGCGGCGAAAATCCGCCATTTACTGGAGACGGAAGGAGAGAGCGTTCAGGAGAACACGACGCACTTCAACGAGGAACGGTACGACGCCGTCGAGGAGTTCGCGGGCTACGAGGCGGTTCGTGAGGAGGCCCGCGCCATCAAGGAGGACGCCATCGACAGACTTCCGGAACTGGTGGAAACCCTCCGCGAGTCAGTGGAGGACAACGGCGGTCATCTGTACGTCGCGGACGACGCCGCGGACGCGAACGCCTACATTCGGGAGGTCGCCGAAGATACCGACGCCGACTCGCTGGTGAAGAGCAAGTCCATGACGACGGAGGAACTCGAAGTAAACGAGCAACTGGAAGCCGACGACGTAGACGTCTGGGAGACTGACCTCGGGGAGTTCGTCATTCAAATCGCGGACGAAGCGCCGTCGCACCTCGTCGGGCCGTCGTTACACCGAACGACGGACGACGTCGCGGACCTGTTCAACGAGTACTTCGACCCGGACGAACCGTTCGAGACGGCGGAGGAACTCACCGAGTTCGCTCGTGATTATCTGGGCGAGCGGATTTGTGCTGCCGACGTCGGCATGACCGGCGCGAACTTCGTGCTGGCCGACTCGGGGACGATAACCCTCGTCACCAACGAGGGTAACGCGCGTAAGTGTGCGGTGACGCCCGACACCCACGTCGCGGTCGCCGGCGTCGAGAAGATACTCCCGTCGCTGTCGGACCTCGGTCCGTTCGTGGAACTCATCGCCCGGTCGGCCACGGGACAGGACATCGCTCAGTACGTCTCGCTGTTTAGCCCGCCGACAGAATCCCCCACGTTGGACTTCGAGAACCCCGACGACCCGGCGTTCGGAAACCAGCGCGACCGGGAGTTCCATCTGGTCCTCGTCGACAACGGACGCATGGCGATGCGCGAGGACGACCAACTGCGCGAGACGCTGTACTGTATCCGGTGTGGGGCCTGCGCGAACTCGTGTGCGAACTTCCAGCACGTCGGCGGCCACGCCTTCGGCGGAGAGACGTACACCGGCGGCATCGCCACCGGGTGGGAAACGGGCGTCCACGGCATCGACAGCGCCGCCGAGTTCAACGACCTCTGTACCGGCTGTTCGCGCTGCGTCAACGCCTGTCCGGTGAAGATCGACATCCCGTGGATAAACACGGTCGTCCGCGACCGCCTCAACCGCGACCACGACCCCTCGAAGTTCGACTTCCTCGTCGAGGGGTTGACCCCGGACGAGGAACCGGCGGGTCTCGACCTACAGAAACGAGCGTTCGGCAACTTCGAGACGATGGCGAAGGTCGCGAGCAGAACCGCGCCGGTTTCGAACCGATTGCTCGGGTCGTCACCGGTCAGAGCCGCGATGAGCCGACTCGCGGGTATCGACGAGCGTCGCGACCTCCCGACCTTCCGGGACGAATCCCTCGTCGAGTGGTTCGAAGCGCGGGGCGGGAGCCACGTTCCCGATGCCGACCGAACCGCCGTCCTCTATCCGGACGTCTACACCAACTACGTCCTCGTGGAACGTGGGAAGGCCGCGGTGACCCTCCTCGAATCCCTCGGCGTCGAAGTCGTCGTTCCGGACGTTCCCGGAAGCGGGCGCGCCCCGCTTTCCCAAGGGATGATCGACACGGCCGAGTCGAAGGCTCGACGCGTGTTCGACCGTCTTCGTCGGGACATCGACCGCGGTCGGGACGTGGTCGTCGTGGAACCGAGCGACCTCGCCATGTTCCGGCGGGAGTACGAAAAGCTACTCCCCGCCCGCGCGTTCGAAACCCTCTCCGAGAACAGTTACGAGGTTATGGAATACGTCTTCGGGCTGCTGGAAAACGGCGCGGATTCGGACGTACTCCCGCACGACGCCCCGAGAATCGCCTATCACAGCCACTGTCAGCAACGAACGTTGGGACTCGACGTGTACACCGAGGCGGTGTTCGAACGGCTCGGGTACGACGTGGTCACGTCGGACGTGGAGTGCTGCGGCATGGCCGGAAGTTTCGGGTACAAATCGGAGTACTACGAGTTGAGCATGGACGTCGGGACGACGCTCCGTGACCAGTTCGCAGACGAAACCGACCGAACCATTGTCGCGTCCGGAACGTCGTGCACCGAGCAACTCGCCGACCTGTTGGACGAGTCGGTGAAGCATCCGGTCGAGATACTCGCACCTCGCGGGCGCTGACGTTCCAGCACCCTCCCCACGTTGCAACTGGTCGTCGAAAGAGAGAAACAGTGATACCCCCTGACGAGAGACACATCCACCATGGAGCCAGCACTCATACTGCCACCGGAGCGTGACGAGCGATGGGAACTCGCCAAACAGATGGGCGTCGAACGGGCGGTCGTCCACACGCTCGAAATCGGCGACGGGAGCAAACCGTGGCGCTTCGAGGACCTCATGGAACTGACCCAGCGGTTCGCTGACTTCGGCATCGATGTCGACGTCATCGAGGGGTGTGTCCCGATTTCCGACGCGACGCGACTCGGACGGGACGGACGCGACGAGGAGATAGAACGGTTCAAACGGTACCTCCGAAACCTCGGCGAACTCGGCGTGCCGGTCGTCGCGTACGACTGGATGGCCGGGCTCCGCTGGGCGCGCACGTCGACTGCGCTCCCGTCGCGGGGCGGGTCGCTCACGACCGGATACGACCACGACCTCATGCAGCGCGGCCCCGACCAACCGCTGGCACCCGTCGACGGCGAGGAGCTCTGGGGCGGCCTCGAACACTTTCTGACGGAGGTCGTTCCGGTCGCGGAGGAAGCCGGCGTGAAGCTCGCCCTTCACCCCGACGACCCGCCGCTGGGGAACGTTCGCGGGGTCGACCGTATCATCACCAGCGTGGAGGCCTACGACCGGGTACTCGACATCTACGACAGCGAATACAACGGCATCACCTTCTGTCAGGGTAACTTCGCCGCGATGGGGGCGGACGTTCCGGAGGCCATCCGACACTTCGGCGACCGTATCAACTTCGTGCACTTCCGCGACGTGGACGGAACCGCCGAAAAGTTCGTCGAAACGTGGCACGACGACGGCCCGACGGACATGCTGGAGTGCGTCGAGGCGTATCGGGATATCGGTTTCGAGGGACCGGTTCGACCGGACCACGTCCAAACCATGGCGACCGAGTCGAACGACAACCCCGGCTACATGACGTTGGGGCGACTCTACGCCATCGGCTATCTGAAAGGGCTTCTCGAACGGACGGACGACCGACGGTAGCAAACTTTCGACCGACGGTAGCGAACTTACGGCCGACGATAGCGGGTTTCCGACGGTACGCGCCCCGATTCACCGATAGGGAGAACCACTGGCTTCCCCCGCGGTGGACTACCTTTCGAGGCGTTTTCCACCGAACACGGAGTAATACCTATTGCTCTCCTCCGAGAACGGTGTGAGTGTATGAGTACCACGTTTCACGGGTATCGCCGAGACGACGGCCGTGTCGGCGTCCGCAACTACGTCGCCCTCGTTCCGACGTCCGTGGCCGCCAGCCCGGTCGCTCGCCACATCGCGGGGGAAGCGGGCGAGTGGGCGCGGGCGACGCCACATCAGATGGGCACGACGCAACCGAAACCGGCACGGAAACAGACCGAGCGCGTTCTCACCGGAATCGGCCGGAATCCGAACGTCGGGGCGGCAGTCGTCATCGAACTCGGAACCGAAGATATCGACGCCGAAGCGCTCGCTGACGGCATCGCGACGACCGGAAAACCTGTCGAGACGCTCTCGATTCGCGACTGTGGAGGAACGAAACGTGCCCTCGCCGACGGCCAGCGAATCGCGGAAACGCTTCACGAAGGAATCGCCGACGCGCGGCGGGAGGAAGCCGATATGTCGGAACTGATATTCGGAGCGGAGTGCGGCGGGAGCGACGCGACGAGCGGTATCGCGTCCAATCCGGCAGTCGGGAACGCGGCGGACCGAATCGTCGCCGCCGGTGGGACCGTCAGTTTCAGCGAAACGCCGGAGTTCATCGGTGCCGAACACATCCTCGCCGACCGCTGTGCGACCGACGAGGTTCGAGAACGACTCCTCGAACGGGTCGAAGCACGCGAAGGACAGGCGAAGTTGATGGGCGTCGACCTCCGGGGGGCACAGCCCACGCCGGGAAATCAGGAAGGTGGACTGACGACCATCGAGGAAAAGAGCCTGGGAGCCATCGCCAAAGGCGGGACGACGCCCGTACGGGGCCTCGTCGAGTACGCCGAAACGCTGCCGACGGGCGGCGGACTCGTCCTCATGGACACGCCCGGATACGACGTCGAGAGCGTCGTGGCGAAGGTAGCTGGCGGCGCACAAATCGTCGCGTTCACCACCGGTCGAGGGTCGACGACCGGGAACCCCATCGCGCCGGTCATCAAAGTGACCGGCAATCCCCACACGTGGGAGAAGATGCGGAACAACATGGACGTAAACGCCTCGACCATCGTCCAAGGTGAGGAAATCGAGACCGTGGGTGAGCGACTGTTCGAGACCATCAGGGACGTCGCGGACGGCCGCCGAACCGAAGCGGAACGGCGTCGGTTAGAGGAGTTCGCCATCAACGAGATTCAGCCGGAGGAACTGGAGGGAACGGCATGAAAGGCGACGTCATCGACGACGCCGCGCTCGTCATGGACCGTCGTGATTCGGTCGCGACGGCCCTCGAGGACCTTGAAACCGGGAGAACGCTCTCGGACGGGAAGCGTGATGTGACGCTCTCGGACGAGGTTCCCTTCGGTCACAAGTTCGCGCTCGAACCCATCGACCGGGGTGACGATATTTTCAAGTACGGGGCCGTCATCGGCCGTGCGACCGACGACGTTCCGCCCGGTAGCTGGGTCCACACGCACAACTGTGAGAGCACGCGTGGCAGAGGCGACCAACAGGAGGGGAAGCGATGACGGACGCCATCGACGGCTACGAACGGCCGGACGGAACCGTCGGGATACGGAATCACGTACTCGTCGTCCCGTCGGTCATCTGCTCCCACCTCGTCGCCGAGCGCATCGCGGACGAACTTCCGTACGCCCGCGCGACCCCGCACGACCACGGGTGTGCGCAACTCGGCGCGGACAACGAGCAGACGGCCCGGACGCTCGTCGGAATCGGGACGAATCCGAACGTGTCGGGCGTCGTCGTCGTCGGATTGGGCTGTGAGGAGGTGCAGAGCAACGACGTCGCCCACGACCTCGCCGACAGAGGGGTTCCGGTGCGCGAGCTTTCGATTCAGGAGGTCGGCGGGACCGACGCCTGCGTCGAACGCGGAATCGAACTGGCACGCGAGTTGTGGACGCAGGCCGATACGCGGGAACGGTCGATTTCGCTCGGCGACCTGACGGTCGGCGTCGTTTCGAGCGACCTCCGTGAGAGTACGCGCGAGACGGCCGGTCCGCTGGTCGGGGAGGCGATCGACGAGCTGGTCGGGATGGGCGCACGGGTCGTCGTCGCGGGAACCGAGCGCGTGCTCGCACATCCGGAGGCGGCACGCGCCCGGACGGCGTCGGGTGCGAACGCACGACTCGACGGACTGCTCTCACGCCATCGAAACCAACCACCTCGTGCGACGCGAGTCGGGATGCGTGCCGCGTCGCTCGATTTCGAGGAGATAACGCGGGAGTGGGGAGCGGAAGACATCGGGGAGGTCGTCGAGTACGGGTCCGCGTCGTCCCTCGATTCGGGTCTCGCGATTCTCGATGCGCCGTCGAGATTCGAGGAGGCGGCGACCGGTTTGGTCGCCGCCGGTTCGGAACTCATCCTCCACCTCACCGCCGACGGAATCCCGGCGGGGCATCCGACCGTTCCGGTTCTGAAAATCTCGGGGGAGGAGTCCACGGTCGGTGCGCTCGCGGACGACATCGACGTGGATGCAACGACGGCAACGTCGGAGGACCTTCTGTCCTCGATTCGAACCGTCGCGGACGGCCACCCCTGTGCCGTCGACGAACACGGACTGACCGAGTTCGCGATAACCCGCATCGGGCCGTCGATGTAACACATCTCGGAACGTTCGACCCCCTGCCGGAACTGTTCGGTTCTCGCCCGGTTCGTCGATGAATGCAAGCGATTTTGTCGCTCCAAACCGTTCGTTCGGACGATGGAATATCGTACATTGGGTTCGACCGGAACGAAGGTTTCCGAACTCTGTTTCGGAACGTGGCGTTTCGGCAAGCGGACGGGCGACGTCCTCGAAACCGACCGGGCGGAAGCACACGAACTGCTCGACGCCGCGTGGGAGCGGGGAATCAACTTCATCGACAGTGCGAACGTCTACGGCAATCCGAACGGGACGAGCGAGGAGTACATCGGCGACTGGCTTTCGGATCACGACCGGGAGGACTTCGTCCTCACGTCGAAGGTGTACTTCCCCTTCGACGGATGGGGCGAGCCGGGTCCCAACGGCTCCGGGCTCTCGCGGACGCACATCCGGAACCAAATCGACGGAACGCTCGACAGACTCGGCACCGACTACCTCGATCTCTACTACATCCACCGTTGGGACGAGGAGACGCCGATAGAGGAGACGTTGGACGCGCTGAACGGCCTCGTCGAAGAGGGGAAGGTGAACTATCTCGGGGCGTCCACGATGGCGGCGTGGCAACTCACGAAGGCGCTGTGGAAGTCCGACGTTCACGACTGGGAACGGTTCGAAGTCACGCAACCGCTCCACCACGCGGGATACTACGAGGACGTGGCCGACTATCTCGACGTTTGCGCGGACCAGGACCTCGCGGTTTGTCCGTACTCGCCGCTCGCGGGAGGGTTCCTGACCGGCAAGTACGAACGCGCTGATTCCGACGACCCGCAAGCAGTGGCGGGTCCGGACGGGTCCCGCGCGGACTTCGACGACGTGTTCGGCGACTACTACGCGTCGGAGCGTGGCTGGAAGGTTCTCGACGCCATCCGTGAAGTCGCGGACGAAGTGGACGCGACGCCCGCGCAGGTGTCGATTCGCTGGCTGATGGACCACGACGACTTCACCTGCGTGCCGATAATCGGCGCGCGAACGACGGAGCAGTTGGACGAGAACGTCGGCGCGTGCGACGTCGACCTGACCGACGAACAGTGGGACCGAATCACGGACGCGCGATACCGGGACGGGGACACCCTCTGGGGTCACTGACCGTCGTCAGGCGGCACCGACCTCCGGACGTCCGGATTTCCGGACGTCCGTTCCGACGCTCACACCGAAACGTCCGAACGGAACTCGGGTACGCCTTCCACCCCGGGCGAAAGTCCGAAGAGTATCCCCGCACCTTCGCCCTCCTCGGCCCGCGTCCCCGCTTCGCCCTCTCCCGGACCGAGTGCGGTCGTCACGTAGGCGTCTTCGTACTCCGGTCCACCGAACGTGATACAGGAGACTTTCCGCGCGGGGAACTCGATTCGTCGGTCTTCCGTCCCGTCCGGCGTGTACCGGACGAGACACCCGCCGTCCCAGTACGCCGTCCAGACGTAGCCATCGGCGTCGACGGTCATCCCGTCCGGACTCCCTCGTTCGTCCGTCGTATCGAGGAACACGTCCCGGTTCGAGAGTTCGCCGGACTCCTCGTCGTACTCGAATCGATAGACCGTGTCCGCCTCCGTCTCGGTGAAGTACATCCCTGTCAGGTCCGGCGTGAAGCCCATTCCGTTGGGAATGTCCACCCCGTCGAACAGTTCCGTGATCGTTCCGTCCGTGTCGAGACGATACAATCGCCCGAGGCGGTCATCGGTGGGCATCGTTCCGCAGAAGACCCGACCCTGCGGGTCGGCGATGACGTCGTTGAACCGCGAGTCCAGTTCGGCGTCGAGTTCGTCAACGACGGTCCGGGTGGTTCCGTCGTCCCACGTCTCGATTCGTCCCCTGTCCTCGAACAGGAGGAGCGACCCGTCGGTTTGAATGGTGAAGCCGCCGATGACGTCCGTCTCGTAACACTGCTCGTGGTCACCTGTCGCCGGGTCGTACCGGAACAACCGCCCGTTCGGGATGTCGACCCAGTACAGGCGTCCCTCGTCCGGGTGCCAGAGCGGTCCTTCGCCGGTGTGACAACGGTAATCAGCGATTTCAGTAAGTACTGCCATACGGGACGTTTCGCCCTCTCTCACATAAAATTAGTGCGGGCCACAGTCCGCCGTTCGTGGTTCGTCGCTCGATTGCCGGAATCGAAATTCCACCGCGGTCGGTCACTTCACGATGTCTATCTTCTCCCGGTCCATCGACATCCACACGGCACCTATCACGACGAATCCGAGGATTATCTCCTGCACGAACGGGTGGACGCCGCTGAGGTCCAGTCCGTTTCGGAGGACGGCGATGACGAACACGCCGAGGACGGTCCGGTGCGGTCCGCCGACGCCGCCGGTGAGCGCCGTTCCGCCCATGACGATGGCGGCGATGCTCGGGAGGAGGAGGCCGTCCCCCATCGACGCGGCACCGGAGGAAATGCGGGCGGCCAACAGCGCGCCAGCCACGCCACAGAGCAGTCCGGAGAGAACGAAGACGCCGATTTTGTACCGATCGACGTCGACGCCCGAGAGTTCCGCGACGGACTCGCTCTCGCCGAGCGCGTAGCAGTACCGCCCGAAGGTCGTCTTCCAAGCCACGAACGTCGTGACGACGTAGAAGAGCGCACCCCAGAGGACGAGGTTCGGAATCGTCGGCACCAGTTCGCCCGTCGCGATCCACCCGACGGTGGCGTTTCGGAACGGGACGGAGGACCCTCCCGTGAGGAGGAGTGCGCTCCCCTCGGCGACGGAGAGCGTCCCCAGCGTGACCAAAAACGAGGGGAGTTTGAGTTTCGTGAAGACGACGCCGTTCAACATTCCGAGGACGAGACCGACGCCTGCGCCGAGCGGTAACGCGAGGAGGCCGAACTGGCCGACGAGCATCGCGGTGACGACGCCGCTCAACCCGACGTTCGCGGCGACGGAGAGGTCGATGCTCTGCTGGAGGATGGGGTACGTTCCCGCCAACGCGACGAACAGCAGTATCGTGCTGTTCTTGAGCACGCCCATGAAGTTGCCGTAGGTGAAGAACACGTCGCTCGTGAACGAGAAGAGGCCCACCAACAGGATGAGCATGGCGAACGGGCCGATGTCCACCAGCCAATCCTGCACGGTTCTTCGCTCGCGGTATTCGTCCAGCCATTCCCTCGTCCGTGTCGATAGTTCGGTCGCCATCTCAGATCATCTCCCGTATGAGCGTTTCTTCGTCGGGTTTCTCGTCCGCCGGTGCGTCGATAGTTCGCACGATGCGGCCTTTCTTCATCACGAGGATGCGGTTCGACAGTCCGATGACCTCCGGGAGTTCGTCCCCGATGAACAGGATGGCAACGCCCTCGTCGGCGAGGCTTCGACAGAGTCGGTACACTTCCTCCTTCGCGCCGACGTCGATTCCGCGCGTCACGTTGTCGAGGACGAGGACGGTCGTATCGCGGACCACCCACTTGCCGAGGACGACCTTCTGCTGATTGCCGCCGCTCAACTGGTGGACGAGGGTGTCCACGCCGGGGGTCTTGATGGCCAGTTCCTCGACCGCTCGCTCGGCGAGGTCGCGTTCGCGTTCGAAGTCGACCAGCGGAAGGCCATCCCCGACGACCGGCAGTCGCTCGTGGAGCGTCGACAGGCCGAGACTGGGAAGCGAGACGTTGGAGCGGAGCGATTGGTAGAGCAACAGTCCCTCCGATTTCCGTTCCTTCGGAACGTAGCCGACGCCGGCATCGACGAGGTTCGACACCGTCGGAGGGTCGACTTCCCTTCCTTCCACGATGATACGTCCTCGGTCGGGCACCGTCGGACCGCCGAGCAGTCGACCGAGTCGTTCCTTCCCGGAACCGTCGACGCCGACGACGCCGAGGATTTCGCCGCCCCGTAGCTCGAACGAGACCTCGGAAATCCCGTCGTCCGCCCCGAGGTCATCGGCCGCGAGAGCGGTCGATGCGTCGGCCGAAATCGACCGCTGTTCCGGCGTGAGGTAGTACTCGTCCGTCGTTTCGCGTCCCACCATCGCCCGTTGGAGGCGTTCCTCCGTGGCCTCCTCGGTCGGCGTCTCCTCGACGACGCGACCGTCCTTCAGGACGTAGATTCGGTCGGCGAGTTCGAGCACCTCGTCGAGTTCGTGGGAGACGAAGACGAACGACGCGCTGTCCCGGAGTTCGCTCACGCGGTCGAACAGGACGTTTCGCCCCTCCTCTTCGAGGCCCGCCGTCGGTTCGTCGAGCAGGATGAAAGGATGGTCCACCCCTTCGAGGTAGCTGAACGCCTTTGCGATTTCGAGCAGTTGGCGGTCGTTGAACGAGTAGGTCGCCACGCGCTCCGTGAGGTCGAGATCGATGCCGAGATCGTCGAGAACGTCGTTCCCGGCGGCTTCGAGGGCGGACCGGTCGAAGACACCGGCCGTGCTGAACGCATCGAGAAGCCCGAGATAGAGGTTCTCCGCTCCCGTCATGTTCGGCACGACGTCCTGTTCCTGATGCACGAGCGAGATGCCCTTCGATGCGGCATCGCGGGGACCGTCGACGGTGACGGGCGAACCGTGGAGTCGTAACGCCCCGTCGTCGGGACGATGGATTCCGGTGAGTATCTTGAGAAGGGTGCTCTTACCCGCGCCGTTCTCGCCCACCAGTCCGACGACTTCGCCGGGTTCGACGGTCAGCGACGCGTCCACGAGGGCGTCGACGTTGCCGAAGGACTTCGAGACGTCGTCGACGACGAGTCCGTCCGTGGATTCCGATTCGGATTCGGGGCGTTGGAGGGCGCTCGATGACGTGGTTCGTTCGGATTCACTCATACGGATTCGATTTGTACCGGTCGGCGTACGTTTGCTCGACCTCGTCGAACTGCTTGCTCTTACCGTACTCCTTCGGGAGGGAGTAGCCGTTCGGCTTGTTCTTCTCCTTCCAGAGCAGTTGGTAAAAGTCGCTCTTGCGGATGGGAACGAGTTTGTTCTGCGGGTCCCACGAGTCCTTCCCGGCCTTCTTCACCGACATCTTCTCCCAGTCGTACGGCATCGCTCCGTCCCCGAAGACGTTGTCGAGGTACGTCTCGGGCGTCGTGAGCGTGTAGTCGATTTTGTCCTTCCACTCGCCGGGGTTCTTGACGATGATGGTGCCGCCGGTGAACATCATCCGCTCCGGGATTTTCGGTCGCCAGCCGTGAATCCAGTCGTACGTCTTGGCGACGGCCCACCCCGCCTGCCACGGCGGATGGGCCGTCAGCGACCCGACGATTCGCGCTTCGTCCTTACCGCGACCGGCTTTGATCTCCTTTGCGGCTTCCTTCGCGCCGTCGTAGCCGACGATGGGAACGTCGAGGTCGTTCTCGCGACAGACCGTGAGCGCGCCGAGCGCCTCGGTGTCGTTCTGTGCATAGACGCCGTCGATCTTATCCCCGAACTTCGAGACGAACGACTGCATCGCCTGCCGTGATTTCCCGCGAACCCAGTCGCCGGGCAACGGCTTGCCGAGTCGCTTCACGTCCGGATACTCCTTCATCGCCTCCTCGACGCCCATGTTTCGCCCGTTCGCGCCGACCGTTCCGAGCATCCCCGTGATGTGGACGAAGTTCCCCGACCCGCCCATCTCCTCGAACAGGACTTTCGCGATGAGTTTGCCCGTCTTCACCGGTTCGGGGATGTTGTATTGGACGAACTGTTCCCCGGCGTCGGGGGGCGTGTACCACTTTCCCATCGCCCACATCTCGATGAACGGGACATCGGCGTCTTTGGCCTTCTTCGCGAGCGACGGGACGCCGGAATCCTTGCTCGCGGTGCCGATGATGGATTGGGAACCCTGCGTGACCGCCGAATCGACCTGTGAGAGCATGTCCGTCGTGCTTCCGCCGTTCGCCTGAATGTTCGTGGAGACACCGTACGCGTCCGTCGCTTTCGAATACCCGCGTTTGAACGCGTTCCAGTAATCGTTCTCCAGCGTCGGAACGGTCGAGAACGCCTTCTCGTACTTCTCACTCTCGCCACCGGAATCGCCGGTACACCCCGCGAGGACGGTGCTTCCACCCAGACCGATCGCACCGAGCGTTTTGAGGTATCGTCGTCGGTCGGAAATGTCTCTGTGCCACTGGCTACCTTTGCCACCAGATGCCATACCATACGATGAGAATAGCACAAGTTAAATCATTCCCTACAATCAGGATTTTTTCTTATGAATTTAGTGGCATTGCGGATGGTGTTTGAGTTCAAAATTCCGCTCCGTCGTTCGAGGGCATGAGAGTCCGTCAGGAAAGCGACGGCATGACGACGTCGGCGACCGCCTCACAGAACGCCTCCTGGTCCGGACTCGAACTCTGGAAGACGACGTGGTCGAACCCGCAATCGACGTACCGCTCCGCGACGTCGAGGAGGTCCTGCGGGTCCGTCGTGATGACGAACTGCTCCTCCAGATAGCGAGTGCTGACCCGGTCGCCGTGTCGCTGTAAGTAGCGTGGGTCCGCGATGTCCTGTTCGAAGACCATCGGAAGGAGCGTGAGTCGCCACGGCAGACACGGTTCGAGCGCGGCCGATTTCGTCTCCGCGAGCGAGCAGTGAATGTGTACGGTTCGCTCGACGTCGTCGAACGAGTCGTTCCGCGCCGACTTTTCGACGCCGCGCCGTACCGCCGGGAAGAGTTCCTCCGCCGCCCGTTCCGGGGGTTCGAAGACGGTGACGTAGCCGTCGGCCAAATCCCCCGCCATTCGCGCGGAGGTCGGCCCGCTCCCCGCCACGTGAATCGGCGGGGCTTCGTCCGGCCCCGTGTACAGGTTCGCGCCGTCGAGCGACCAGAAGTCGCCGTCGTACTCCACGAACTCCTCCTCGAACAGGGTGCGAACGATACGGATGGCTTCCGCCGTCCGTCGCGCGCGTTCGGCGTACTCCGGCCACGGATTGCCGAGCGGCGTTTCGTTCAGGGCTTCCCCGGTTCCGATTCCGAGGAACACCCGGTCGGGATACAGTTCGAGGAGCGTCGCGAGTCGATGGGCCACGTTGGCCGGATGATAGCGGTTCAGCATCGCCGTGACGCCCGTTCCGATCTCGATGTCACTCGTTCGTTCGAGGGCGGCGGGCAGCCACGACCAACAGTTGCCGCCGTTCGCGGGCGACCCGTCCGCGAGGTGATCGAACCACGGATGGAAGTGGTCGTTGACCCAAACGCTGTCGAATCCCGCGGCCTCGGCGGTTACGACCTGGTCCAGGCACTCCTCAGGGGAGAACTCCTCCAGTGAGGCGAAGAACCCGAATCGGGTCACGTGACCGTCTCCCCGCTCCGTGACGGAGACACGAGCGTGGTCGGATCAGGACTCATGAGCCACCCGATGCCGTCCCCGCTATCATCAGTTCGGTCAACGTTTCGACGTCGGTTTCGGTTGCGGACGCGACTTCGGCGAGTTCTCCCTGATAGAGGACCGCGACCCGGTCGGCGTACTCCATGACCGTCTCCAAACTGTGGCTGACGACGATGATGGTGTGCCCTTCCCGTTTCAATCGTTCGATAGTCTCGTAGACGAGGTCGGTGGCATCCACGGAGAGCGCACTCGTCGGTTCGTCGAGGATGATGACGTCGGGGTCGAACGCGAGCGCTCGCCCCACCGCGACGAGTTGGCGCTGGCCGCCCGAGAGGAATTCGACCTCCGTTTCCGGGTCGATGTCGCGCCCGAGCAGGTCGGACATGATGTGATCGGCGCGTTCGTACGTCTCCTCCCAATCGATGATGCTGAACGGTCCGACGCCCCGCTTCGGGAACTGACCCATGAAGATGTTGGTTGCGACGTCGAGGTCATTCATCAACGCCAAATCCTGATACACCGTTTCGATACCCGTCTCTCGGGCGTCGTTCGGACTGGAGAAGTGAACCGGCTCGTTCTCGAAGTACAGCTGTCCGGACGTCGGTTCGTGGACGCCACACAGCACGTTCATCATCGTCGACTTTCCGGCACCGTTGTCGCCGACGAGCGCGAATATCTGATCCTCGTATATTTCGAGGTCGATGTTTTCGAGCGCGACGATACGCCCGAACCGCTTCTCCACGTCCTCCAATCGCATCTTCACGTCCGATTCCGTCCCGGTTCGAGTCGATTCGTTGGGTTGCGTTGTCATGGTTATGCGCTCGCCGCGAGGATGCGGTTTCGAATGCTCTCTTGGGTGTTGTACAGCAGGATGGCGATCAGCAACACGAAGCCGTTGACGACTTGGACTTGCGTCGCCGGAACGCCGCTGATGTTCAGGGCGGCCTGAATCACGCCGAGGAGGAGGACGCCGCCGAGCGCGCCCGATATCTTCCCTCGGCCGCCGAACAAGCTTATCCCCCCGATGACCGCCGCCGCGAACGCGGGAAACACTTGGCCCTCACCGATGAGCGGCGGAACGACGCCCGTGTATCCGGTGCTCATCAACCCGGCGAGTCCGGCGAGAACGCCGCTTATCGCGTAGACGGTGATGGTGACACGGTCGGTGTTGACCCCGACGGCGCGCGCCGAGTCCTTGTCGCTGCCGAGCGCGTACACCTCCTGTCCGAACTCGGAATACTTCATGACGTAGCCGACGACGACGAACGCGACGATGGTGATCAGGATGGCGAGGTTGGGAATCGAACCGGGGACCAAGTATCCCTGCGGAACGGGAACCGGTTGGGTGTTGAGCGCGGTTTTCGCGCCCTCCAGGATGATGAGCGTCGAGAGCGTCTGGAGGAACGGGTTGATACCGAGTTTGCTGATCATCGCGCCGTTGAACACGCCGATGAGGCCCCCGACGACGAGGATGATGACGAATCCGAGCGCCGGACTGCCGATGACGCCCCAGCAACTCGGACAGTTCCCGAGCAACATGCCGGTGAGCATCGCCGAGAACCCCATTATCGCCCCGACCGAGAGGTCGAAGTGTCCGGAGAGGAGGCAGATGCTCTCGCCGAGGACGAGCAGTCCGATGGGCACCGCCTGCCACAGGATCAACTGCACCGAGACGATGTTCCGAAACGTGTTCGGAACGAGCACCGCAACGAAAGCGACGACGACGAGGAGGATCGGCCAGATCATGTACTCGAGGAGCGCGAGGACGAAATCCTCCGAGTCGTCGGCGAACCGTCCGAGGAATCCGTTGGTGGATGTACTCATGTGTTCACCATTCGTTTATCCCCAGATGTTACCCCAGAGGTAGGGTTTATCCGCGTTCTCCTGCGTGATGACGATGCTGTTCGTCTGGAACCACGGGTGGTCGTTCTGCGTTTTGATTTTGGCCGGACTCCAGATGGCCTTCTTCCACAGGTTCACGCCCTTGTGCTTGTGCGGCTTGATGCTGAGGTCGCTCTTCGAGACCTGATTTCCGGCCTTCGGTATCGCGTCGTCGCCGTTCTCGATGTACTGGCGCATGTATTCGATGGCGATGGGCATGTAGAAGTAGTTCGGTTGGTCCACCGCGGCGTCGATGTACCCCTTCTTGACGAGCGGGTTCACCTGCGGGCTTCCGTCCATCTGCGTGAGGACGACGTGGCCGTCCTCCCCCTTCTTCTTCAACTTCCCGACCTGCTCGACGGCCGTCTTCACGCCGAGTCCCATCGAGAGGTTTCCGGAATAAATGCCGTCGACGTTCCCGTTCGAGTTGAGCCACTGACTCACCTTGCTCTTTGCCTTGTCCTGTGCGAACTCGGCGTTTATCGTGTCCGCGACTTCGATCTTGTCGTTCTTCTTCACAGCGTCGAGGAAGCCCTGACTGCGCTGGTTCGCGGACTGGTTCCCCTGCGGGCCGCGGATGTTCAGCACGCGCCACGTGTCCTCGTCGGATTTTTGTTCCTCCAGTGCCTTTATCATCTGTTCGCCGGATTTCTTTCCGCCGGCGGCGTTGCTGAATCCGACGTACAGTTTCGCCTTCGAACTCGCGGTGTCGGCGTTGGCCGTGAAGACCGGAACGCCCTGCTTCTCCGCGAAATCGATGGCCGATTTGACGGCACCGGTCGACCACACGCTCGCGATGATGCCGTCGTAGTCTTGATTAGCGAATTGACGGATGTCGGACGCCTGCTTCTGGGCGCTCTGTTGGTTCGGAACAATGTCGACCTCGATTCCCTGATCCTTACAGTAAAACTCGGCGGCTTCCTTGAAGGCGGTGATCCACGAACCGCCGCGAACGTACATCGAAATGCCGATTTTGTTCAGTTCGCTGCTCTTGGGACCGCTACTGGTGCTGAAAAAGTCCGAACAGCCGGCGAGCGCGGTAAGCGAGGCGGCACCGGAACCCGCAATGTATCGTCTTCTGGTAACGGATGGCATTATTACCATGTTGAAGGTGTGCATTATAACTTTAATCATAAATATATTGTCACCTGATATCATCATGCGGCACTATATCGCTCCGGATATCGAGAAAATCGCCGGAGGAAACCGAAACCCGAAAACGTTCATGATTGATAATTGATGTATTTTGCGTTCCGACCGAACACTTAACGGGGTACGACGAACCGTTCTACTCATGCAATTCGACTGGATGGTACAGTGTTACGCCGGTGCAGGAATCCACCGGGACGCACCGCTCTACGAGACCCTCGACCGCGACTCGATACTCGTCGGGGCCGACAGGGCGGTCGAATCCGGCCTCGAAGGTCTCTGGGCACCCGATCACTTCATGCTCGGCCCCCGACGGGAGGAGTTCGAGGTGTGGACGCTTCTGAGCGCGCTCGCGGAGCGAACCGACGACGTCGACCTCGGCCCCCTCGTCGGGTCGATCACGTATCGAAATCCCGCATTGCTGGCGAAGATGGCGACGACCGTCGACATCCTCTCGAACGGCCGTCTCCGACTCGGCCTCGGCGCGGGATGGCACGAGGAGGAACACGCCGCCTATGGCTTCGATTTTCCGGACGTCAATACGCGAATCGACATGCTGGAGGAGACGATATGCGTCCTTCAAACGATGTTCACCGAGGACGCCCCGACCTTCCAGGGGGACCATTACGACATCGAGAACGCGTACAACGAACCCAAACCGGTACAGGAGCCGTATCCGCCGCTCGTCGTCGGGGGGGCCGGGCCGCGGATGCTGCGCCTCGCCGCGAGGTACGCCGACGAGTGGAACGTCGAAATCAGCGCCCGCGCCCGCGGAAAACCCATCGAGTTCAAAGTTCGAAAGTTCGACGAGTACCTCCGCGAGGAGGGACGCAACCCGGAAGACGTCGAACGGTCGTGGCTCGCCCACGTCCTCGTCCGGGAGGACGAAGACGAACTGCGGGAGTACTGCGACCGAATCTTCCCGCTTCCGTGGGGAGAGGAGTCGGATATGGACGACGAGCTATCCGACGCGACGGACGCGCGGGAAAAAGGGGACTTCCTCATCGGAACCCCGGCGGAGGTTGCCGAGCAAATCGAGGCGATTCGAGACCTCGGGTTCCACAAACTTCAGTTGCTGTTTCTCGACTTCCCCGAGACGAAGGGAATGGAACTGTTCGGCGACGAAGTGATACCGCGATTTTAGTCCGTTCTGACCCCGTGTTCGAGGGTTCCGACGCCCTCGATTTCGACCTCGACGCGGTCCCCGTCGGACAGCGGGCCGACGCCCGCCGGCGTTCCCGTGATGATGACGTCACCCTGTTCGAGCGTCATGTACGCCGTGATTTCCTCGATTATCTCCGGCACCGAGAAGATGAACTCCGAGCGGGACGACTGCTGTTTTACCTCCCCGTTCAACCGCAGTTCGACCGCCGCGTCGTCCGGTACCTCGTCCGGCGGGGCGATCACCGGACCGATGGGCGCGGATCCGTCGAACGCCTTTCCGCGAATCCAGTTCTGTTCGACCATCTGGTCGTCGCGGTTCGAGATGTCGTTGACGCAGGTGTATCCCTCGATGACCGAGTCCGCGTCCTCGGCGGCGACGTTTCGACACTGCTTCCCGATGACGACGCCGAGTTCGGCCTCGTATTCGACTTGCTCTTTTCCCGCCGGTAGCGTGACCGTATCGCCGTGTCCGGCCACCGAGTTCGGCGGTTTGAGGAACAACAGCGGGCGTTCCGGGATGTCCATTCCCGATTCGGCCGCATGGTCCGCGTAGTTGAGTCCGACGCAGACGATTTTACTCGGCTCCGTCGGCGGGAGAATATCTATCTCGTCGGGGTCGTAGGTGCTGTCGCCGAAGACGATGCCGTCGTTCGTCCACGAACCTTTGCGGACGGAACCTGCCGGGTCACGAAATCTAACGTGAGACATGTCTTCAGCATTCCGACGGACGCTCAAAGCTGTTTTCGTTGCGGCAGGGTCACGCGTCGAAGCGTTCAGTGAAGGTCCGCTCCCTGAGATAGCGCTGGTCACGGGGCGAGAGGAACCGCGCCTCCCCGACCCAGTCGAGACACTGTGAATACGTCGCCCAATCGTCCATCCACGGATAGTCGGATCCGAGCATCAAGCGGTCGGCCTCGAACCACTCGACGAGGTTTCGGACGTAGTCCCAGAGGTCACGATACGGCCATCCCTCGCCCGACGAACGGGGAAGCGAACTCACCTTCACGAACACGTTATCGTGCGTCGCGAGCTCGCTGAAATCGCTCCACGGTGCCGCGTCCGGGTTCGTCGTCTCGTCCGGCCACGCCATGTGGTCCACGACGAACGTGACGTCGGTGTGGGTGTCCGCCAGTTTCGCGACGGATCCCAGTTGCTGTGCCTTCGGAAACACGAACACGCAAGCGTCGAGCGCCGCGAGTTCCTCCCACGCTGGAGTGAGCGAGTCGTCGAGAATCCAGTCGCCGGTGCGGTCGAGTTTCGTCGGCGCGTCGTCGTACTCCAACGCGGCGTGTATCCGAACGCCGAGCATGCGGTCGTGGTCGAGAACCGTCCGGAGACGGTCCCGAACGTCGTCGGCGAAGAAGTCCACGAGGCCGACGCCGTAGAGACGGTCGGGGTGTGCCGCGATGGCTTCGAGGGTGTACGCGTTCGCGTTCCGCCCCCTGCCGTACAGCGGCGTGGTGACGACGACGCTCTCGTCGACACCCTCCCGATTCATGTCCGTGATGAGGTCCTCGTGCGTATAGGGTCCCGACCACCCCGGCGGGAGGATGGATTCGTACCACGGGTGTGCCTCCGAGTCCGCTCCCCACGCGTGGACGTGCGTGTCGATTCGTCGCATCGTTACCACGACGTGATTCGCACGTCCTTGAGCGGCGTGTCGAGCGGCAGGTCGACGTGGCTTCCCGTGTAGTCCGAGATGTAGAAACTGACGATGATTTCGAGGGACCGCGTCGCGTCGGTTCCCGGGGAGTGGTTCTCGGCGTCACCGTTCAACAGGTTCACGATGTGGTCGGCGGCGTTCGGAAACGCCTGCCTGTAGTCTTCCTCCCACGACCACGCACCCGAAACGCCGGGAATGGGTCGTTCGACGTGGGTGCCGTCTTCGAGACGCCAGTATCGCCACTCGCCGTCGTCGTTGTTGAGGTACAGTTTTCCATCCGTCCCGACGAACTGGAGGCACATCGAGGAGATTTCGCGGGCGACGGTACAGTCGACGGTGGCGAAGGTGCCGTCGTCAAGAAGCACGTGGCCGCCGCCGCCGGAGTCGGTCACCTCCTGCGTCCCACCGAGCGCGTCGACGGCGTCGTTTTCCCCGTTGATGTAGCCGCTGACCGTCGTCGCTCTGGCGTCGAGCAGGAACACCAGAAGGTCGAGCAGGTGGGTAGAGTTGCGCATCAGTTCGCGTCGGAAATCGGCGGATATCGATTTGGTCTCCCCGACGATGCCGTCATCGATGGCGCGTCGGAGGTCCCGAATATTCTCGGTGAACCGGAAGGAGTGATTGACGACGAGTTCGGTCCCGGTTCGCTCACAGATCGCGGTCATCTCCTCGGCCTCGGCAACGCTCGCGGCGATCGGTTTTTCACACCAGATGACGGCCGGATCGGCGGCGGAGTTCGCCGCCGCGACGACGTGGTCCCGATGGAGGTACGATGGGGTACAGACGGAGATCACGTCCAAATCCTCGGTTGCGAGCATCGCTTCGTGTCCCACGTAGCGCCGTGCTTCGGGAACGTCCCACGCGTCGCCGAATCGTTCGAGTTTCTCCTCGTTCACGTCGGCGATCGCGACGAGTTCGACCTCGTCGATTTCGTTGTAACCGCCGGCGTGACTCGCTCGGAACTTCTTCCGACCGATGTCCGCTTCGTCGTGCATCCCGAGGATGCCCATTCCCGCGATACCGCCAGTGCCGATGATACCGGCTCTGTAAACCATGGTATTACACCTCACCCGGACTACTTTATTGATTTGTCGGTCTACACCGGATGAAGCGTACGGACCGAGATGTATGCCCGCCATTCACGAGACATTTTTGAAGATTTTCAATCTTTGTAGTGAAAAAATTGTTCTGCATTAGAGAATACAAGCGACAAATTTTGTTGATAAAAGGCATAATCCGCGGAAAATAGACGTGATTCAAAGAATGATTTCTGTATATCAGAACACCTGTTCGCGGGGAATCGCCGACTATCGGAACTCCGGGGTCCGTCACCATTCTGCATTTGAAAAAATCCGTAATTCATCGTCATTCGCTGTAGATTTATCGTTCGTGCGAGTTTAGTACGTGTTTTTCACTGTTCGTTAAAATCCATAGTGAACGCGCCAACTCTCCCGATATGCCGTCCATCCGACACTGACGGCGTTACAGACCGAAACGGTATCAGCGAGACTCCCGATGCGGTGGATTCCGGGACACCATTCGATAGTATCGGGCAGTTCCGTCGGTCGGTTTCCGTATCTCGCCGAGTGCCACCTCCGACCGTACTCACACCGGGATACCGACGGGACGTTTGAGCAGTATACAACGAGACGGAACGGACGGGCGGAGAGCCGGTACGTTCCGAGACGTTTTCAGCGGTACACGCCCTCCTCATCCAACGCGTGAAAGTCGGCGTTTTATCCGCGGCAACCGATCACCGACGGAGGTATTCGGGACGCGGGCCGCCACGACTTACACGCCACGAATCGATCATTTATCGGGTTCCTTTCCCGACCCAATTACACACGTAGTGATGTAACGGAAGGTCCACTATCGGGGCGAATCGACGTGGTAGGTCATCGTCCGGATTCTCACTCGACCGTTACGGGGGAACGGACGGGATAGACACCCTTCGCGTCATTCGGTTCTGATATCGAGAATACACCTGTTGCCAGTTGCGGAATTCCCGTGGGAGACAGAGGTTGTCGGTCCCGATTACCACCTGACTGCCCGTGGAGGAACGTCCCTCACTGGGAGAAGGGGTCTCGCGTCGAGTTGAGCGGACGGAATGTCGTCCGCCCGGTGGCCGAGAGGCTACCGACTTTCGAGACGGAATCGCGATGTCCGATGGTGGCGTCGACCGGTTTCCGTTCGATGATTCACGCCGAAGGTGCACAGCGGTTCGGCTCCGGTTCGTCACATGTGTCGCATGTTCACCTCGATGACGTTCGCCGTTCCGAGGATCTTCTTCGGAAACGTTTCCTCGAAGCGTTCCCCCTGCATCCTGTTCTTCGGTGCCGAAATACTGACCGCACCGGCGACGGTTCCAGAGTCGGTCGTCACCGGTGCCGCGACGCAACGAATCCCGTTGAGTCGCTCCTCGTCGTCCGTCGCGTACCCCCGTTCCCGAATCACGTCCAATTCCGCTTCGAGAGCTTCTCTGTTTCCGATGGAGTGCTCCGTAATGCGGGGAAGACCGTGTCGTGAGAGGATGCTCTCGAGTCGGGATTCGTCCATGAACGCTAGTATCGCCTTTCCCATCGCGGTCGTATGTAGATACACCCGCATCCCTTCGTACGTATCGATTTTGATCGCCTCCTTTCCCTTCTGTTTCATCAGAAAGACGCCCATCCCGTTTTCCTCGATCATCAAATTGGCGTGCTCTCCCGTTTCGCTGGCTAGGTTCTGTAACTCCGCTTCGGACACCTGAAAGATACGCGAATGGCTTCGTGCATAACCACCCAATTCGAGGAACTGAGTTCCGATTCGGTACGTCCCGTCGTCGTTCAGCACATAGCCGAGCGCAACGAGGGTTTGGAGGTGATCGTGTACCGTGCTCGTCGGCATTTCGAAGAAGTCTACGACCTCGCTCAACGTCGCACCTCCCTTCTCTTTGAGATGTTCGACGATTTCGAACGATATCGCGGTCGAGTTGATTTTTGCGTCCGGTTCGGTGTTCATACTCTACCCAGTTCCCGATCCACCAAATATTTTTCCGATACTATCGGATAGTGGTGGACATGAAACGCCGTTCGAACGACCGTCTCCGCGGAGGTGTTCCACGATATCCATCCGAAGGATAAGTATTATTACGACCTTAGTTAAACAGATAACTATGTCGGAGTTGCACATCACCGACGTGGAAACGTATGTCGTCGCCAATCCGTGGAAACCCTGGGTGTTCGTCCAGTTAGAGACGAACCAAGGAATCCAAGGACTCGCCGAGGCGACGACGCACGACAAACCCGAGACCATCGCTGCCGCCATCGAAGAGATGAGCGATTTCTTCATCGGGGAGGATCCCTTCGAAACCGAGCGACTGTGGCTGGAGATGTACCGCGACGAGTGGTTCTCCAAAAACGTCGTCAATACGACCGTCTGTTCGGCCATCGACATGGCGTGTTGGGACATCAAAGGGAAGGTACTCGACCGCCCGGTGTACGAACTCCTCGGAGGAAACGTCCACGGCGACAAAATACGGGCCTACGCGAACGGGTGGTATACCGAGACGACCGACGACACGGCGACGTGGCAGGAAGCCGCAGAACAGGTCGTCGATGACGGCTACGACGCGATGAAGTTCGACCCGTTCGGAAAGTCGTGGCAGCGAATGGACCGCGAGACGTTCAACCTCGCCGTCGATATCGTCGGCGCGGTGCGGGAAGCCGTCGGTCCCGACGTGGACCTCCTCATCGAAGGTCACGGTCGGTTCACGGCCGGGCAAGCCGTCGAAGTCGCGAACGCCCTTTCGGAGTTCCATCCGACGTGGTTCGAAGAGCCGTGCCCGCCGGATTCCATCAACAGTCTCGGGAAGGTGGCGGCGAAGTCGCCGATTCCCATCGCGACGGGCGAGCGGCTGATGACGAAGTACGAGTTCCGCGACCTGCTGGCGAACACGGACGTTGACATCGTCCAGCCGGACATCATGAACACCGGCGGCATCACGGAGGCGAAGAAGATCGCCGCGCAGGCCGAGGCCGAACACGTCAGCTTCGCACCCCACAACCCGCAAGGACCGGTCGCGACGGCGATTTCGGCCCACGTGGACGCCGCGGTCCCGAACTTCATGATACAGGAAGTCTTCCAGACGTACGACGTCGAGTGGGTCAACGACCTGCTCGTCGATCCCGTCGTCGTCGAGGACGGTCACATCGAGATTCCACAGCGTCCCGGTCTCGGCGTCGAACTCGATATGGACGTCGTCGAAGAGCACGCGTACTCGGGCGCAAAAGACGAGGTGCACACGATAAACCTGTTCGAGAAGGACTGGGAAACCCGGTCGTTGGTCGACTAACCCCTCTCGACCATCCGACGACAGCTATTCTTTTCTCACGTGGTCGCTCTACCAGCAGTCGCTCCGGATTACGGGAGGGCCGTCAGTCCGTTTGCGGGAGGTCGACATCGTCGACGAGGCCGTCCAGGTACTCGGTGAAGAGGGCCACCTCGACGCCGAGGGTGATGTACTGGACGCCCGCGTCAATCCATTTGTTCGCGATCTCCGCGTCGTCGGCGAACGCACCGACGACGGTCTCCGTGTCGGCCGCCCGCTCACAGACGCGTTCCATGAGCTCCTCGACGCGGTCGTCCGTTACCTGCCCCGGAATCCCGAGCGACTGCGAGAGGTCGTACGGCCCGAGGAAAACGACGTCGATACCGTCGACGTCCAGTATCTCGTCGATGTTCTCGACGCCCCGCTCACCCTCGACTTGGATGACCAACAGGGTCTCCTCGTTCCGGTCATCCGTGTACGTCTCGCTACCGACGTAGTCCCCGGCACGGACGTACTTCGAGAGTCCACGACTCCCGAGTGGGTCGAAACGGGCCGCCTCGACGGCCGCTTCGGCATCAGCACGCGTTTCTATCTGTGGCACCTGGACGCCGGCGGCCCCGATATCGAGCGCACGTTGTATCTCGGCCTCCTCGTTGTTGCGAACGCGGACGATGGGTGCGACGTCCCTGTTTTGCGCGGCGGTCGAGAGTTTCAGCGTCGTCTCCGCCGTCAACGGCCCGTGCTCCTGGTCGTATATGACGAAATCCATCCCCGCGATGCCGATCATCTCCGAAACCATCGTCGAATCGAGCAGTTGGAACGTACCGACCGAAAACTCCCCATCGAGCAGTCCGTGTCGTATCGAGCGTTCAGACATATCGTTTGACTCTCTATCAACTGCAATAAACATTCCGGACGATTAAGCGGTCGTCCCCTTCGGGAGGGGTTCGACGGTGAATAGCCCCGTTTCGATACTATCGGAACGATCGTGGAGAGTGGCCCCTCTGGCGGAGATGCCGCCCGAAGAGCGGAGTATCGACTGCGACTCATTCGGTCAGTGGCGGATGCGAGGACGACAAATGTAGTCCGTTCACCCCGCAGTCGGTCGACGATGGTACTGACGTTGGAACAACCATCGGGAGAATTCGTCCGCTAGTATCGGAATCATTGCTCCGTCATCGTCGTCACTACTCCGCCGGGGGCCCACTCGTTACATCACTACCATTGTAATGAATTCGCGGCCTTCGGCGATCGATGTGTCGAAGGAGGAGGTTTTCGGATGGGAGACAGCGAAATCGGAGGTACCGGTATGCATTCGATCAGCCCTCATCGAGTCGACAACGGTCTCCAGGGAGCACCATTCATCATCGCTTATCCATCCCGTTTTTGGACCGTATCGGTTCCGCCCGAGTATCAGCCCGTCCCGCTCGACGCGATCAGCAGGATGAAACCGATCGGTGGGACGACATGACGTCTGTGATCATACCGTTCTGTCTGTAAGAACCACCTCTATTCATCACGGGTGTTTCCCCCTGTTTGACGCCGGGGTTGGACTTCGAGTGGGCAGTTCCCGTCGAGATCGTTCGTTCGATGGATCCGAAACCGTGCTACGACGGATGTTTTCTTCCGAGGACCTTATTCTCTATTTGAGAACTCAGATTCACATCATTTTATAAATTTATGCTACATCGAAGAGTGGAAAATATAAAGTCACGTTATAGATATTATTCCCCATGTTTGTTAATATTCGTCGGGTATGTATTCTATCAGTACACGTTTGTCAGATGTTATTTCTACCACGGTTCAGTTGAGATGCGTGTATTTCACCGAGAGACCGGTGCAACGGCACGATTTATCCTCGGCACGTTTCTTCCGTTGTCGAATATCTTCCGATATCGTTCTGAAAGACGGAATGAGCCCGCACAGTGACTCGAACACCGCGACACCATCAGGGACCAGTGGTTTCGACCACGTTCTCGACGAACTGGCCGTCCTCGAAATCGATGGGCTCCGGTTCGAACGCGACACGCAAGTCATCGCGCTCTCGGGCTTCCGCTATCAGCGAGGGGGACGCCGCAAAGCGACCGAGTCGCATCGTATCGCGAATACGAACGACGCGCGCGTCTTCGGGGGATGTGACGCCGATGGTCGAGAGACAGGCGAGGAGGCCTGCTCGGTCCGTCTCGACGGCCGGAGGGATGCGGACACCTCGGGGTGCCGATGCCGTGAGGCCGTTCACGAGCGTGTCGGGGAGGTCTATCGCCTCGAAGAGGTCCGCGTGGATGAAATCGGCTGACCCCAGACCCGTCGCGTTACCGTGAGAGGGCTCGGTGAGCCCGCGGACGAAGATCCGTTCGATGTTCGGCGTCTCCGGGGCGGGTTCGGGGCCGAACACGAGTCGTCCGATGACGTTCGTATCCATTCCGGACCCAGAAACGTCCTTTCCCATCCGATCCACGACGAGGACGTCCACCTCGTCGAACGGAATCGTCGGAAGACGGTCGTACGCTTCCTCAAGCAGTTGGGCTTCTCGGTCGAGAAACCCTTCGGGAGGGACACCTTCGATGGTCGTGGTATCGTCGTGTTCGTCCTCAACGATGGCCACCCCACCGACGACTGGAAGCTCCTCGACGAGCAGGGATGCGATTTCGGGGATCATGTTTCTGAAACTCCAGTCCATCGCCCACTCGTGGGCCGTCTTCGCTCCCCGTTGTTTCCCCATGCCGATGACGAGCATCTTCGAGAGACCGCTCTCGACGTCGCCCTGAAAGTCGGTGTGCGGTTTCACTCGGTTGATGGGGACGATGGCGTCCGCCGCGGCGGCGTTCGCGTCGGCGTGAACTTCGACGCCGCGGTCGGGGGTCTCTCCGACGACCGTCGTGTCCATCGTCGCACGAATCTCACAGTCGATAGCGTCCTCGGTGACGCCGAGTGACGCCAGCATTTCACGCTGGCCGTCGGCGGTGGCCCCGCCGTGGCTCCCCATCGCGGGGAACACGAAGGGTTCGTATCCGCGTTCGCGGAGTTCGGCGACGACGCTGCGAACGATACCGGGGACGTTCGCGATACCTCGGCTTCCCGTCCCGACGGCCACTTCGCCGCCCCCGGGGACGTCCGCGAGGTCGAACGAATCTACCGCCTCCGCCGCAACGTCCGCGATTCGGTCCTCCGGAATCGGGTCCGTCTTCCACAGCTGCTCGATAACGCCGAGTTCGGGGAGCGGTCGTTCACCGCAAGCGTCCAGAATAATCCCCTCGGGAACCGGACGGGGCCCATAATTGAAATCATCTTTCGTGTTCATATATTCATACTACGACGGACTCCATGAAAAATGTAGGGATGCCCGCGCTATCTTACTGGATTTCCTCGAAAGTGGCTTTACCCTCCTCGAAGTCGAGGCGCTCCCAGTCCTCGACCGAGACGTTCTCGGCTTCGTCGACGAGCGCCTCCGAGATACGGAACTCCGAGAGGTGGCCGGTGTCGCGAATCCAGGCGACACGAACCCGTTCCGGGTCGTACGGACCGACCGAGCCGAGCGTGACGTTCACCGCGGCCTCGTCGGTGGGGAGGACTACCGGAAGTGCCGCCTTCGCGAGGGAGTTGCTCGTGATGATGTTCGTATAGGTCTGTGCGAGGTCGAGTCCTTCGACCAGCGACCGTCGGGTGACGTCCGCGAGACCGATTCCAGCACCGTTCCCGTGGGACGCCTCGGTCAGTCCGCGGACGTAAATCCGCTTGATGTCGGGGAACTCGGGGTCGTCCGCGTTCAACACGTTGTATCGACCGATGACGTTCGTGTCCATGCCCGCCCCCGAGACGTCCTTCCCCATCCGGTCCACGACGAGGACGTCGAGTTCGTCGTACGGAAGCGTCGGCATGTACTCGTACGCCCGTTCCAACAGCGGCGTCTCACCGTCCGGCAGTTCCCCGACGGGGATGCCGGCCACTTCGGCGAGTCGGTCGTGGAAGTTCTCGACGAGCGCGATGCCGCCGACGAGATTCGATTCGGCGGCGATAACGTCGAACGCGTCGCGGAGGACGGTCTCGTACCCGTCGACGATGGCGTGTTCGTGCGTGTTCCGGGCACCTTGCCGTTTCCCCAACCCGATGACGCTCATCTTCGTGAGACCGCTCTCGACGGCACCGTGGAAGTTCGTATGTGCCTTCACCCGGTTTATCACCAGCGTGGCGTCCGCTTCGAGGGCGGCCGTAGACCAGTGAACGGGGAATCCGCGGTCGGTCTCCCCGAGGACGGTCGTGTCCGTGCGCGGGTCGATGGGGCAGTCGAGTGCGTCCTCGGTGATGCCGTAGGATTCGAGGACGGAACGTTGTCCCTCCGGGGTCGCCCCGCCGTGACTCCCCATCGCGGGAACGACGACCGGGTCGAACCCGCGGTCGGCGAGTTCGGTCACGACGGCGGCGGTCACGGTGTCGATGCGGTCGATGCCGCGGCTTCCGACGCCGACGGCGACGGTCGAACCCGCTTCAGCGCGGTCGAGCGGGAGGGAATCGACTTCCCTTCGGGCGGTTGACTCGGGGTCCTTGAGTTCGGGCGTGGACGGTTCGTGACGGACCCGCGCAAACCGCGGTAACTCCACGTCGGGGACGACGGAAGCGAGTTCGTTCGCGTCGGGGAATTCCATATCATTCGTTGCGAAAGCGTTCACTTAAACGATTGTGTCGTACGGTATCCGGTGCCAATGGTTATATGGGTTCGATTCCGTACATCGAACGTTATCCCATGGAAGCGAACGCCACGCTGAAAGGTAGCGAGCGGAACGGACGCGGAGGACGGGACTGATGCGTGACTTTTCCAACCACGCGACCAACCGCGCGCCGGAACGGGACGTGAAGATCACCGATATCGAGACCGCCGTCGTCGAAGGGAACTTCGAGTGGAATCTGGTGAAAGTACACACGGACGCGGGTGTCACGGGCATCGGCGAGTCCTATCGCGGCGGAACGGTCACGGACCTCATGGAATACATGAAGCGATTCCTCGTCGGGGAAAATCCGCTCGACCCGGAGCGCATCTTCCGTCGCATCGTGCAGGACATGTCCGGCCACGGCGGCACGACCGGAAAGGTCGTGACCGCCGCCTCGGGCGTCGAAATCGCCTGCTGGGACATCATGGGAAAAGTCCTGGGGGTTCCGGTCTATCAGTTGCTCGGCGGGAAGTATCGTGACGCGGTTCGAATCTACTGCGATTGCCACGCGGGCGAAGCGTTCGAGACCGAGGACGGATACGTCGCCCATCACGACGAGGACGCCTATCGCCCCGAAGCGTACGCTGAGGAGGCGGCGCGTGTAGCAGAGATGGGCTTTACCGCCCTCAAGTTCGACCTCGACATGGAGATGGACAACCACCCGGACCCGTACAACGGACGGGTGTCGAATCGCGCCGTGCAGCGGAAGGTGGATATCGTCGCGGCGGTCCGCGAGGCCATCGGTGACGAAATCGACCTCGCGTTCGATATCCATTGGGACTACTCGTTAGACAGCGCGAAACGCGTCGCACGAAAGCTGGAACCCTACGACCTGATGTGGCTCGAAGACGTCGTTCCCCCGGAGAACATGGACGCCCAGCGCGAAGTCGCCCGGGCGACCGGTATCCCGCTCGCGACCGGCGAGAACAGGTTCCGCGTCCACGAGTTCAAAGACCTCCTCTACGACTTCGGCGTCGATATCGTCACGCCGGACCCGTCGACCTGCGGCGGTCTCGCCGAATCGAAGGCCATCGCGAACCGCGCCGAGGAGAACTACATCGCGTTCTCGCCGCACAACGTCTGTAGCCCCATCGGAACGATGGCGTGTGTGCATCTCGGTGCCTGTATTCCGAACTTCGACGTCCTCGAATACCACGCGCTCGAAGTCGATTGGTGGGACGACCTGCACACGAGCGACCCGCTCATCGAGGACGGCTACATCGAGGTGCCCGAGCGACCGGGACTCGGTATCGAACTCGACGAGGACGTCGTCGAGGAACACCTGCTCGAAGGCGAATCCGGTTTCAATTGAACGAGAGCTCGGTTTCGTAGTCCGCGGCCGCCGCCGCGGACGGCTCTTCCGTTTCGATAGTCACGTCGATGAGCTCCGGCCCTGCCCGTCGCTCCACCGCGTCCGCGACGGCGTCACCGGCCGCCGCCGCCGTGTCGACGCTCGTCCCTCGAACGCCGAAGCCCTCGGCGATTTCGGCGAAGTCGGGACGGTCCCACGTGAACTCGTGACCGTCCGTGTACTGCATGATCTTCGGTGACTTCGAGATGATGCCGTAATCCGCGTTGTTCGAGACCACGACCACGACGTTGAGGCCGTACTCGGCGGCGGTGTGGAGTTCGTGGATGCACATCATCAGTCCGCCATCACCGGTGAGGCAGACGACCGGTTGCCCGTCGGAACGGCCGACTGCGGCACCGATCGCCGCCGGAAGACCGACCCCCATCCCGGCCCACGACCCGGCGGTGACGAATCGGTCCGGGGCGTCGGTTTCGAACGTCTGCATCGACCAGAGTCGAAACCCTCCCACGTCCGTCGTGACCGGCGACGCACGAGGTGTGGCCTCGCGGACCGCCGCGAGGAGTTCCGGCGTGTTGGCGGGGGAGTCGCCGTCGAAGAGTCCGAGGTCGTGGAGATGGTTCTCGTACTCAGCGCGGACGCGTCGGGCGACGTCGGCACCGTTCCAACCGTCCCCGCCCCGGCCATCCAAGTCCGCGAGGATGCGGTCGCCCGCTCGGGTGACGTCGTCCACGATGGCGATGTCGGCGTCGTATCCCTCGTTCACGTCGTCGGTGTCGAGCGTGACGTGGACGAGTGTCTCCCCCATTGGAAGCTCCCAATTGGCGGTCGTGACGCCGTCGAAATCGGTTCCGAGTGCGAGGACGATATCGGCGGCGGAGAGCGCCTCGCGCATTCCCGCGGGTGTGTGGGTTCCGGTGACGCCGAGCCACCGGTCGTCGTTCTCCGGATAGACGCCTTTTCCCTTGAGGGACGTGATGACGGCCGCATCGAGCGCCTCGGCGAGTTCCCGGACGACGCGACCCCCCTCCGGCGACCGACGTACCCCGCCGCCGGCGTATATCACCGGTCGGTCCGCTTCGGCGAGGAGTTCGGCAGCCTCCGAATAGGTGTCGTTCCCGTACGTGACCCGTTCAGGGGTTACACTCACCTCGGGAACCTCGATATCGGCCGCGAGGAGGCCCGACGGAACCCCGAGTCGAACCGGACCGCACGGCGGGGAGAGGGCCGTCTCGATTCCCCCTTCGACCAGTTCGTGGAGTTCGAGTTCGTCTTTCACGGTCACGTTTCGCTTGACGACGTTGTCGAACGTGTCCGACTCGATTTCGTGAATGGGACCCTTTCCGCGGTCCTCGGGGTTCACGTCGGCGGAAACGTGGAGGATAGGTACGCAATCTTCGTGGGCGTTTTGTAGCCCGTGCATCACGTTCGTGTCCCCGGGGCCGGGGACGGTAAGCGTCGCCGCAGGTCGGCCGGTCGTCTCGAAGTATCCCCACGCGATGTGCGGGACCGCGGTTTCGTGCCGGGCCATCAAATACGCCATTTCGTCACGCCGGACCACGATCCGGTCCAAGGGAAGCGTCTGGGTTCCGGGAAGGCCGACGAGCAATTCCACACCCGCGTCGACCAGCGCATCGTAGATGAGTTCGCCGCCAGTACCAGTTACCATAGTTACGTGGTGTGCACCCATCCCACAAAACGGTTCCTCAGGACGAGCAGGAAGGGGACTGGTCGGACGTTCTGTCAGGCGGACCCGTTAGCCGCCGCGCCGTTCGAAGTCGATCCGTTCGTCGCGGTTCCGTTGCCGACACCGCCGGTGTCTATTTTCCGCAACGAGATTTCGGTGTTCCCCTTCGGCATGGTGATGGAGAGCGAGGCACCTGCCGTTCCAGCACGATGATCACCGAGGGCGTTCGCTATCTCGCGGATACCCCTCGACGCGACCTCGTTTTCCCGGTCGCCTGCTCGCTTTCGGAGGGTCGTTGCGGCGCTCGTCTCGGCCTCACGGAGGTCGGTGGCGATACCATCGATGCGGGCCCGCTGTGTGGGAGTGAGGCTCCGACCCCGTAGGTCCGCTATCGACGACCGGGTGTCTCCCGCGACCGAGTAGGTGGCCAATCCGGTATCGATGAGACGGATGGGGTCGCCGTCGTTCCACCCGATTTCGACGCTCGACTCCCGAAGCATGTCCACACGGAACCCGGCCTTGCCGATGGCCGCATCCGTCTCGCTTATTCCGGGAGTCACCGTCTCACGGGCGTCGTACGACGAGAGAACGACCTTTTCGAGGGGGTTGTACGCGTTCGAGGGATATCCGGCGGCGGCGACTGCGCCGACACCGAGACCCGTGGCCGTCAGGAGGGCGACGGCGAGAAGGATGCGAAACCCGCCCGTGATGGGTTTACGATTACGCATCGGGTTCGCCCACGATTGGTCGAAGGACGTGTCGAGAGTCGTCGCGATATCGTCGGCGAGGTCCGCCGTCCGCTTCGAGGCACCCGCGAGGACGAGTCTACCCGCCGCGTCGACGCGCACGAACGAGTTGTGAAATCCGGCGTGGGTGACCGAGAGGCCGGTTCCCTCCGGGAAATCGTTGGCGGCGACGTCCTCGTAACTATCGGTCCCGTTGACGGCGTCGCGGACGCTATCGAGAACCTCCTCGCGCCCGCGAAACGTTTCGGTGGACCTGAAGTACCGGTCCTTCGTCCCGGCGCGGGCGTCCGCGGCCTTCGACTCGCGCAGGAATTGGTAAACCGTGTGTTTCGCGAGGGAGATGGCGTCCGGCGCTATCGCCACGAGGGCGGCGACGAGCGCTATCCACGCGAACGGTTCGAAACCGGCCGTCGAACCGTATTCGAGAACCCCCCATGCCGCGGCGATGAGGAGAACCGCGCCGCCGAATATCGCCGTCGTGCGCAGTTTGTTCATCGTCTCGTCACCGTGTGTACGTCCCGAGGACGATTCGTTTGAGTTTGCCGATGATACCGACGTTTCGCTTCCGTCTCTCCGCTTCGAACAGCGGTTCCATTTTCACGTAGAGGTCGTCTTCGTCCTCGAACCGGTCGATGTCGCCCTCCGCGAGGAGTTCCCCGAGCATCATCGAGTTTCCGCGTTCGTCGATTCGGATGTTCGCGAGCGCGTGTTTCCGTTCCAGTCGTGTCGTCGTGACGGGGTACGACCACCCGCTCTCCTCGATGAGGTCGACGATTTTCTTGGGCCCGTACGTCATAACCTACCATAGCTCATCGGGCGGATATAAATCTTACACCGTGCCTTCTCCCACACACTTTTGACGTTCGATCGAGTGGGAGCGAACGACCATGGAACCGACGTTCTTCGACGAGGCGGAATCGTACGAACCCGAGAAAGGCTGGCGACGCGTCTCGATGGCGGGCAGCGAGGAGTTCACCTTCGAATGGTTCGAAAAGCCCCCCGGACACTCCTCGGCGATGCACGACCACGAGAACGAACAGGTCTGTCTCGTGCTACAGGGTGAGATGACGGTCTACACCGAGGACGACGAGGTGACGCTCGGCGAGAACGATTCGGTGTGGCTCGATTCGTGGGAGGCCCATCGCGTCGAGAACACGGGCGACGAACGCGCCGTCGGCTTGGACGTGTTCGCTCCGGGACGGTCCTTCGACTTCTGGCTCGACCGGGAGGAAGACGACGACTGATTCGTCCCGAACCTCCTCATTTTAGCGCACGACTCAGTCCCAGACGAAGGTGTTCGCCGTGAACCCCGAATCGACCGTGAGTATCTCGCCGGTCGTGTACGACGCTGCATCGCTTGCGAGGTAGATCGCCGCGCCGATTATCTCCTCCGGATGGCCGAGACGCCCCGCAGCGGTTCGCTCCGCGATACGGTCGTGGCGCGGCATCCCCTCCGCGTAGACCCCTTCCGTCTGCTTCGATTCGATGAAGCCGGGACGGACGGCGTTTACACGCACCTCGGGGGCGAACTCCTGTGCGGCGACGCGCGTGAAGGCGTCGAGTCCCCCCTTTGCGGTCGAGTACGCGGCGAGTTCCGGCATCGCCAGTTCTGCGGAGAGGGAGGCGACGTTGATGATGCTTCCGTCCTCCATCCCGGGAGCGAACACCTGTGTCGCGCGGCGCGTGCCGTCGAGTTGGACGTCGAAGACCGCATCCCACTCGGCGTCGGTTGCGTCCGCGATATCGCTTCGTGCGATACTGCTGGGCGAGTTCACGAGAACGTCGGTCCCGCCGAGTTCGGCGTCGACCGTCTCCCGCACGGTTTCGAGCGTTTCCCGAACGGTGACGTCGCACGTCATTTCGACGGTGTCTGCACCCTCCGAACGGAGGGTTTCGGCGGTGTCCCCGACGCGCGACTCGGACCGACTCGTCGCGACGACGTCGGCGCCGTCCTTCGCAAAGCCGATCGCGATCGCTCGCCCGATGCCGCTCGTGCCGCCGATTACGACGGCCGTCTTTCCCTCGACGGTGACCGGTCGATACTCGTTCGTTCCTCCACTGTCGGACATACACTCATCACTGAGGGGACCGGGTATTTTGCAGTTTCCCGTCGGCACGGTTTCGGCGGGAGGTAGAACTAAGATTCTTCGGGGGGGAAGGGGTGAACATGATAGACACCGATACACCGGACCATCCCCAGCCGAGATTATCAGTGAACAAACGGTCGGGTTCTCCCCCGGTTTGCCATCGTCCGAGACTCCGTTCCGCGACGAAATCGACGGCGTCCACGCGGGTCGATGACCGCTGACCGCACCCTCGTCGTCGCCGACGACTTGACCGGGGCGATGGACACGGGACACTCGTTCGCCGGACGAGGGTACGAGACCGTCGTCCGACTCGATTCGGACTTCGACGACCCGGAGGCGGCGGTCATCGTCGTCGACACCGATTCGCGCTACGCTGCCGCCGACGAGGCGGCCTCCCGGGTCCGGAGCGTCGTCGAATCCACCGACGCTGCGGTCGTCTATAAGAAGGTAGATTCGACGCTCCGCGGGAACCTCGGCGTCGAAATCGCCGCCGCTCACGACGCCATGGACGCCGACGCGACGGCCGTCGCACCGGCACATCCCACGAACGACCGCCTCACCGCGTGTGGCTACCACCTCGTCGGCGGCGAACTCCTCACCGATACGGAGGTCGGGTCGGACCCGGACAGCGGAATCGGGACCGCACACGTACCGCGCCTCGTTCGAGAACAGATAGGCGGTCCGGTCGCCCACGCAGGTATCGAACGCGTCTCCGGGCGCTCGATCGGCGAAGCGCTTCTTCCCCCCGACGACGTCGAACCCCACGACCGTCACATCGTCGTCTTCGATATCGTTCACGATTCGCACCTCGACGCCGTCGCTGCGGGTGCCCACGGGTACGACGGGGACGTCCTTCTGGTCGGAAGCGCCGGACTCGCCGAGCACGTCCGTTGCCCCGGCGAACCCACAGCGGAGTCCCCATCCGTCGCCGCGGACCCCAGCGGTGTCGCCTTCGGCGTGGCGGGGAGCGTGAACCCGAGGACGCTGACGCAACTCGGGGCGGTCCCCGAGAATCAGGTCGTCCGACTCGACGCCCGAACCGCCGTGAGCGCCCCCGACGACGCCGCGAGGAATGCCGCCGTCGAATGCCTCGAACGACTTGCAACGGAACCGACAGTCGTCCTCACGGCAGCGCGCGACGGCGATACCGTCGCCGCAACGCTGGAGACGGCGAGACGGGAGAACGTCTCGGGACGCGACGCCCGCGAGCGAGTGACCGCCGCGCTCGGTATCGCCGCCGAAACCGTGTGGGAGGGACGGGACCCCGACGGACTGTTTCTCACCGGCGGTTCCGTCGCGAAGAGCGTCCTCGACCGACTCGACGCGGACGGGGTCGCCCTCGGCGGCGAGGAAATCGACGTCGGCGTCCCCGTCGGTGAGGTTCGCGGCGGGGAGGCCGACGGAACGCCCATCGTTACCAAGGCGGGTGCCTTCGGCGGGAACTCGACCATCGTCGACGCGCTCGACCGTCTCCGTCGGGTCTAATTCGGGGGACGGGGCGAGCCGTCTACGGAAAACACCGAGCCCCCGCGGTCGAGCCGCGGGGTACGTTCACTTCGACGTGACGTTCTGCCCGGTGTCGTCGTCGAAGAGGTGTATCTTGTCCACGTTCGGTGAGAGGGAGATGGTGGCGTCCTCGGCCGCGTTGCTGTTGGGGACGACGCGAGCCGTGAACTCGATGCCGCCGTCGGGCGGCGTGAGCGTGAGGAACTTATCGGACCCCATCGGCTCGACGACTTTGACGAACGCCTCGAAGGTCCCGCCGTGACGCTGGCCGTCGGATTCCGCGTCGTGAAGGTCCTCGGGTCGGATGCCGAGGGTGACGGAGTGGAGCGGCCCGTCCCACTCGTCCACGGCGCGAACGTGCTGTTCGGGCAGGTCGATGGTGAACAGGCCGTCGGCGTGCGCCTCGTACCCGTTCGCCGTCTCGCGGAGGTCCACCGGAACGAAGTTCATCGGCGGTTCACCGATGAAGCCCGCGACGAACTGGTTCGTGGGATTGTCGTAGAGGTGCTGTGGCGGTCCTATCTGTTGGAGTTTCCCGTCGTTCAACACGACGACGCGATCGCCGAGCGTCATCGCCTCCGCTTGGTCGTGTGTCACGTAGATGGTCGTCTTTCCGACGCGCTTGTGAATCTCGTTCAGCTCCGTCCGCATCTGAACGCGGAGTTTCGCGTCGAGGTTCGACAGCGGTTCGTCCATCAGGAACACCGAGGGTTCGCGGACGATGGCGCGACCCAACGCGACGCGTTGTTGTTGCCCGCCGGAGAGTTCGCTCGGCTTGCGCTCCAGCAGGTCGTCGATGGAGAGGAGGCTGGCGGCCTCCTCGACCCGAGAATCCACCTTGTCGTCGGGGTAGTTCCGGATGCGAAGCGGGAACGACATGTTCTCTCGAACCGTCATGTGCGGGTAGAGCGCGTAGTTCTGGAACACCATCGCGATACCCCGTTCCCGGGGATCCTTTCCGGTGACGTCGTTCCCCTCGATCCAGATGCGGCCTTCGGTGGCTTCCTCCAAGCCGGCAACGGTTCGAAGGGTAGTGGTCTTTCCGCATCCCGAGGGGCCGACGAACACGAGGAACTCACCGCGGCGAACGTCGATGTTGAGGTTTTCGACCGCGACGACGTCCTCGCCACCGGATCGGTACACCTTCGTGAACTCGTCGATTCGGACGTTGTGGTCGCTCGGTTCGTCGTCGATGCTCTGCCGTGCCGTGTTTTCGGATTCGCTTTCACTCATTCTGTTGGCTCCGTTCGTTGGTGGCTCGTTGTCTGTTCGGTCATTCCTTCAACGCCCCCGCCGTCAGGCCGCTCACGATGTAGCGTTGGAAGAACAGGACGATGAGGATGGTCGGAAGGACGGCGACGATGCTCGCGGCGGCGAGGCCAGCCCACTGGACCGAAACGTCGCCGACGAATTTGAAAACGGCGACGGAAATCGGCATGGATTGCAAGTCCGTCGTCACGATGAGCGAGAAGAGGAACTCCCGCCACGAGTAGAGGAAGGTGAGGATGGCACACGCGGCGACGCCGGGGGCCGCGAGCGGCAACGCTATCTTCCAGAACGCTTGGAACTTCGTACAGCCGTCCACCCGCGCCGACTCGTCCAAGGCGGGCGGGATGGACATGAAGAAGTTCCGCATGATGTAAATCATCAACGGCAACCAGAGGTAAATCTGGGCGATGATGATTCCCGGCAGCGTGTTCAGCAACCCTCCCCACGACATGATCTGGTAGTACGGAACGACGAGGCCGATGGGCGGGAACAGTCGCGAGAACAACACCCCGATGAAGATGATGTTGTCGCCACGGAACCGATAGCGGCTGAACGCGTACCCCGCCGGGGTGGCGAGGGCCATCACGACTGCCGTCGTCACCGACGAAATGATGAGACTGTTCAGGAGCGCCTTCCAGTACTGTTGGCCGATGAGAACCTCGTAGTACGACTTCAACGTCGGGTTACGAGGAAGGTAGTGGAGGTTGTACACCGCACCGTTCGTCTTGAACGACGTGAGCAGCTCCCAGAACAGGGGAACGATGACGCTCAGCACCGCGAGCGCGAGCACAAGATGCACGATGTACGGACTCTCGACGACGTCCCAGAACCGCTGTTTGCTCTCGTAGCTGATCCGTTCGTATCCTTCGTTCGGCGTGCTCATTCGTCCTGAACACCTCCCATGATCTTCGTGACGTAAATCACGGCGACGATCAAGGAGATGAGGATGATGAACGTCGCGATGGCCGACGCGTATCCGTAGTCGAAGTTGATCATCCCCTCCCGATAGATGTAGAGGCTGAACACCGTCGTCCGCGTTCCGGGACCGCCCCGTGACAGCGGGAAGATGATGGCGAACGCGCGGAAGGCGAACATCCAGTTCATGAGCGCGACGATGGCGATGTACGGCCGCAGGTACGGAAGCGTGATGGCGCGAAACGTCTGGAACGTCGTGGCCCCGTCGACCTTCGCCGCGTCGTACATGTGGTTCGGAATGGACTGCAGGCCCGCCAGCAGGACGATCATCGCGAACGGCAGTCGAGCCCACGCGTCCGTGAACGTCACGATCGCCATCGCGAGGTTTTGCTGGGCCAACCACGCGTACGGCTGGTCGAGGATGCCGAGGTCCATGAGGATCATGTTTATCAGGCCCAGTTTGTTGCCGGTGAATATCCACTTCCAGATGAGGGCGACGACGGCGATGGGGATGGCCCACGCGAACATCATCACCGTCGAGTAGGTGTTCCGGAGTCGTCGGTGGGTCACGTGATTGATGGCCAGTGCGACACAGAGCCCGCCGCCGAGGCTCAGCGCGAGCGACCCGAACGAGTAGACCAACGTGTGTCGAAAGTACGTCCAGAACTCGTCCCGTCCGAGCATGTCGGTGTAGTTCCCGAGGCCGATGAACCGACTCGGAACGCCCGGGAGGGTCAGGTAGAACGACTGCCTGAACAGTTGGAGTACCGGATAGATGAAGATGGCCGTGATGACCACCAGGGCCGGTCCCAAAAGGACGAGGAGGATGTGGTCGTTGACGAACTGGGAGAGGCGGTACTTCACCTCCTCGTACGCCGTATCGGGCTCGCCGAACGTGGTGTCTGTTTCATATGACATGGGATGATTACTGCCCGAGGACTTTGTCGACGTAGTCCTGTGCGTTGTCGAGCGCTTTCTTCGGGGACACGTCACCCGCGAGGGCCTTCTGGCATTCCTGGCTCACGTGTTGCTTGATGGGTCGTTCCTGCGGGAAGACCTCGGCCTTGTTCAACTTCATCTGCTCGCCGCGAATCTCCGCGTAGTTCGCGGAGTTGGTTTTCGCCGCTTCCGTGTAGACGTCCTTGGAGTACGATTGGTTGCCCTCGACGACGAACTCCCACCACTGGCTCGTGAGGCTGAGTCGGGTGTCGAGGTAGAGCATCGCGGCGAGTTTCTTCTTCGTCGGCGCGTTAACGTTGATGCCGAGGCCGGTGGGGGACGCGATGCCTGCCCGAGTCGGATTCGGCGCGTCTTTTCCGCCTTTCGGGCTGAGCGTCGGCGTGTACTGCCCGTCCTTTTTGAACTTCGCCATCGCCTTCGGCACGAGGTCGCCGTACACGGGGACCATCGCGAACTGACCCGAGAGGAAGCCGTCGGCCAAGTCGCCCTGTCCGTAATTGACCACCTCGTCCGGTACCCATCCCTTGTCGCGCCACTCGACCATCTTTTCGAGCGCGACCTGGGCCGGTTTGCTGTTCACCGTCACCGTCCCGCTGTCGTCCATGAACTGACCGCCCGCCTGGTAGAACATCTTCATGAAGTCCCGCATGGTGTAGACTCGTGAGGATCCGCGATAGGCCCACGCGTACGTCCCGGTGCCCTCGAACGCCTTCATCGCGGCTTCCAAATCGTCCCACGTCCACGTTCCGTCGAGGATGGCCTTCCGCGATTTCTCGGGGACCCCCTGTTTCTTCAGAAGGTCCGGGCGGACGTGGATGAGGCTGGCTTCCAGGTAGGTCGGCCCCGCGTAGAGGTGGTCCTTGTACTTGAGCGAACTCTTCATCACCGGCTGATACGGCTCCCACATCTCCTCTTTGGGCATCAGTGCATCGAGCGACTCGAGGTTGTTCCCGGAGACGAACGACGAAAGCGAGTCGGTGATGACCACGTCGAACATCTCTGGTTTCCCCTTCCCGGCCTGCAGGAACGCAGTCTCCTTCGGGATGGCCTGGTCGACCACGATTTCGAGCGGGTTGAGCGTGATACCCGACCGGTCCTCGAACAGGGCGTAAGTCGCCACCGTGGCCGGGTCGTACTTCAGCGACCCGAAGTTGAGAATCTGGAGTTCACTGACGTCGCCGACGACGTCCTTCCACCCGTCCGGGAGCTTGAACGGCGAGGACTTGAGCGATTTCGAATCCTTCCACGCCTGCTTGTTCGTGAGCTTCTTTTCGGACGGGACCGCTTTTCGGTCCCCGATCTTCCACTCGTCGAGCGACGTCATGCGACGCTTCTGCCAGTCGTCGGCGAAGCCTATCTTCTTCGCCTTCTTCGTGAAGTCCTTCGACCCTCCGCCCCCGCTTCCACCGCCCCCCATGTCGGTACATCCTGCGAACGACCCGAGCAGTCCGGCGCTCGCGAGCGTGGAGTACTTCATCATCCCTCTACGATCGATGCCTTTGTTACTTCTTGGCATAGTATTACAGTCTAAGTGAGTAACCAAATAATTATTGAACAATATTATAATATAATATAGAATAGTAATAATATTTACTATATTAATATAGCCATTTTCGGTCTCTTTCGAACGGACGTGATGATCGTCGGATTTCGAGCGACGGTACAGTTTAGTGGGTGCGACGCACGCTCTCACCCACGATGAATCCGATAACGGACGTTGCGGTCATCGGCGCGGGGAACATGGGACACGGCTTCGCGGCTCATTTCGCGCTCAACGGAAGATCCGTCGCGCTCTACGATCACCGCGAGTCGAACCTCGAGAGTGCCCGCGAACGAATCCGGGACGTCGTGTCGTTTCTGGACGAACGAAACCTCACACCCGTCGAATCCGAGGACGCGCTCGCCGACGTGACCTTCCGAACCGACCTCGAAGCGGCCGTCCGCGATGCCGACTTCGTCCTCGAAACCGTCACCGAGGACCTCGAAGCCAAACGGAAGCTGTTTCAGCGTATCGGCGATGTGGCCTCTGAAGACGCCATTCTCGCCTCCAACACCTCCAGTCTCCGCGTCACCGACATCGCCGACGGTGCGCCGAGTTGCGGGGATCGAATCGTCGGTTGCCACTGGTGGTACCCGCCCTACCTGCTGGAACCGGTCGAGGTGGTCCGCGGCGCGGAGACGTCCGACGAGACGATGGACCGGACCGCGGCGTTCGTCGAAGACGTCGACCGAAAACCGGTGGTCGTCGAGCGCGACGTTCCGGGGTTCGTCTGGAACCGCATCCAGAGCGCCGTCGTCCGGGAGTGCATGCATCTCGCCGCGGAGGGCGTGGCTTCCATCGAGGACATCGACACCGCCATCCGCGACGGCTACGCCCGTCGAACGTCGGTCGTCGGCCCGTTCGAGACGATGGACATCGCCGGTCTGGACCTGTTTCGCACGGTCACGGACGAACTCTACCCGCACCTCTGTGACGACGACGAACCGAGTGCGCTCTTCGACGACTACCTCGACCGTGGGCGCGGGGGAATCGCCGACGGCGCAGGGTTTCACGACTACGACTCCCCGGACGCGGTGACGCGTCGACGGGACGAACGCCTGGCCGCGCTTCGTCGCCTGTACGAGGGATGAAACCTCGCGATTTCTTCCTACTCCGGCCCCGCCACTTGATTCTCCAACTCGCGGTATTCCCCGGTCTCGTCCACCCGCTCCAAGTTGCGTGCGAGAATGTCGGCACATCTGTCGTAGTACTCCGGGGTATGTCCGGCCATGTGGGGGGTGATGTGAACGTTCTCGAAGTTCCACAGCGGGTGGTTTTCGGGAAGCGGTTCGGGATCCGTCACGTCCAGCGCCGCGCCGCGAAGTTGGTTACTCCGCACGGCGTCGAGCAGCGCGTCGGTATCGACGACCGGTCCGCGGGCGACGTTGACGAGGACGGCGTCGGGAGCGAGGATGTCGAACTCCTCCGCACCGATGAGCCCCTCCGTCGTCTCCGACAGCGGGCACGCGAGAACCACGTAGTCGGTCCGTGCGAGCGCCGACTCGAACCCGGGGCCGTCGAATCCGACCACCTCGTCGGTCGGGCCGCCTTTGGCGGGCGTGTATCGCACGCCGATGGTCTCGACCCCGAACGGTTCCAACCGCTCGACGATCGCCCGTCCGATGGCACCGAGGCCGACGACGGTGACGGTCGCACCCTTGAGTTCGTGGGCTTGGTAGTGCTCCCACCGGCGGTCCCGTTGTCGACGCCATCCCTCGTCGAGGCGGCGTGTGAACACGAGCAAGTTCCCGAGGACCTGTTCGGCCATGTTCGGCGCGTGGATTCCGGAGCCGTTCGTCACCGCGACGCCGTGCGATTCGAGTTCCGCGAGGGGAAGGTGTTCGTATCCGGCGGAATAGCACGCGAACAGCCGCATTTTTTCCGCGTTCGCCAGCAGTTCGTCGTCGATTCGCTTGCTCGTGACGACCGTCGCGTCGGGGATCTTTTCGAGTTCCTCGCCGCGTGTTCGCGCCAATTCGACTTCGGCGTCCGGCACTCGCTCACGTATCGCCGCCGCGTACTCCTCGATCGGCATTCCGTGCGTCCCCGACTTCAGTACCAGTATCGTTCGCACCATTACGAACGACTCGTTCCACGAGAACGGTATAACTGTTCCGCCGCGGCGCGACTCCGTCCGCCTTCGCGTTCGGTTCGGACGGTTCCCTCGACGGTCAGTCGACGGCTGGCATCCCCGTCGCCCCGGTCGGTGCGTAGCTCTCGGAGACGAAACGAATCACCAGCGCCGCACCCATCCACGAAAGGAGGGTCGCGGCGAGGAACGTCGTTTGGAACCCCACCACCATCGCGGAGAAGCCGAATAGCGGGGGCGCGACGACCCCGCCGAAACCGCGTGCCGTCGACCGGAGGCCGATGAGTTCGGATTCGCGGTCGGTGGGGGCTACGTCCCCGATGAAGGAGATGATGCCCGTCTGGAGCGCGGAGAAGGAAGTGCCGAGACAGAACAGGCCGAGTCCGGCGAGGAGCACCTGTCCCGAGAGCGTCCCCGGCATCGCCGTGAGGCCGAGAAGGAGCGTGTAGCCGCCGCTCCCGACGAGACCGGAGACGATGAGGCGCTTCCGGCCGACGCGGTCGGAGAGCCGGCCCATCAGGTACATCCCGGCGATTTGGACGGCCGGATTGATCGCGAGGAGGACGCCCATCACGAACGGGGAGACCCCGACGTTCGAGACGAGATAGACGGGAAGTAGACTCGTCATCCCCAGGACGGTCACGCTTCGGAGGAAGGAGGCGACGTACAACCACTGAAGACCGTTCGTTTGCAGGTGGTCGATACCCGTGGTCGGAACGAGTCGGTTGGCCGTTTTCTGTGCAATGAGACCGAAAGTAACCTCGCGATTCTGGTCGGGCGTCGGGTCCTCGACGGCGAGGCAGGCGACGGCGACGATGGCCGCGAAGCCAGCTATCAGGAGGTAGATGGTCGAACGAGGGAACAGTTCGATGAGCGCCCCGGAGGTGAACTGGCCGAGCATGAACCCCACCGCGGCGGCGCTCGAAAACAGGCCCACCGCTCGGCCGCGCTCCGAATCGCCGCCCCGTTCGCTGACGACCGTCAGCATCACGGGCAGAAAGCCGGCCGCGAATACGGCGAACAGGGTGCGGAATCCGAGCGATATCCCGACACCCCCGACGAACGTCAATGGGAGTATTGCGACGGCCGCACACGCCGCGGAGAGGACCAACACCGTTCGCCGGCGACCCGTAACGTCCGCGATAGCGCCCCATATCGGGGAGAACACCATCAAACCGAAGAAGTAGGTCGCCGTCACGAGACCGACGGCGAACGGGGTTCCGACGCGGCCGACGTAGATGGCCATGACCGTCCCCATCAGGATGGACCCACCCTTGTTGGCGGCGGCCGCCGTCGCGATAGCCGCGTTCTGTCCGCTCACACGTCGTATCGATCCTACTGGCACGGTATCACCACCGGGGTTTGTTCGGCAGCCAGTCGCTTCGGCCGATGTCGTTCATCGCGCTCGCGTACTCGGTGGCCATCGAACCGACGCTGGAGTACGCGAGCGGGTCGGATTCCTCGTACCGTCGCCGCGCTCGCTCCAGTTTGTCCTCGTCCAGTTCGACGCCGAGACCGGGGCCTTCGGGCGTGATACAGCCGTCCTCGAACGTAAAGGGCGTCTCGATGACGTCGTCGACCATCCACGGGTAGTGGGAATCGCAGGCGTATCGAACCGTGGGCATCGCGGCCGCGACGTGCGCCATCGCCGCCATGCTGACGCCGAGGTGGGAGTTCGAATGCATCCCGACACCGAGGTCGAACGTCCGTGCGACCCTGTCCAAGTCGACGTTCCCCGACAGACCGCCCCAGTAGTGGTGGTCCGAGAGGATGACGTCGACGGCTTCCCGTCGAACCGCGGGCGCTATCTCGTCGAAATCCACGACGTACATGTTCGTCGCGATGGGATAATCGACGTACTCCTTCAATCGCTGGTGGGCGTTCAGGGTCGGGACGGGGTCTTCGAGGAATTCGATGGAGAGGTCGGACTCCCTCAAGCGTCGGGCGATATCGACGGTCGTTTCGACGCTCCACGTTCCGTTCGGGTCGATTCGGAGCGGCGTGTCCTCGCCGAACTCCTCGGCCAGCAGTTCGAGGGTTCGAACCTCCTCGTCGGGTTCGAGGACGCCGCCTTTCACCTTCAGGGTCTCGAAGCCGCCCAGTTCGACGAACTCCCGTGCTTCGCGGACCATGTCCTCCGCGGACAGCACCTCGTATCCGGCGACGGCGGCCGAATCGGGGTTCGAGTCCTCCTGTTTGTAAAAGAGGTACCCCGAGAACTCCACCTCGTCACGGACCTTTCCGCCGAGGAGGTTGTACACCGGTTCGTCCAGCGAGCGGCCGATGAGGTCGTAGAGGGCGGTGTCGATCGCACCGTAAACCATCGGGTCTTGGAGTTTGAGTTCGAGGGGTTTTCGCTCGAAGGGGTTCGCTCCTTCGACGAGGCGGCGGACGTTTTCGAGGGTGTCGCTCTGGTCCCCGTACGTCTCTCCGATACCGACCTCCCCGTCCGCCGTCGTGAGGCGGAGTATCGTTCGTGCCGCGACGTCGCTATGACCGCCCCACGAGTTTCGGAGACGGGGTTCCCGGTGTGCGACCGGGATAACTTCCATATCTGTGATACGCATATGTGGGTCGTTGACGCACCGCTCCATTAATCCTCGCTTCGGGGGCGATGAGGGAAAACGACCGCTCCTGGAAGCAAGTCTTTTTGTAGTTCCCTAGTAGTACGTCACGTGATACCAATGGACTACGGATCGCTGAGGCAGGACCTCCGAAACGTCGCGTTTACCAATCCGACACCGTTCACCGAAGACGGCGAGGCGGTTCGACACGACGAACTCGCGTCGAACGTCGAATTCATCCGGGATGCGGGCGCGGAGGTGATCGTTCCGTGCGGGAACACCGGCGAATACTACTCCCTCTCCAACGAAGAGCGGGCCGCCGTCGTCGAAACGACCGCCGAAGCCTTCGGCGAAGGGGGAACTACCGTCGGCGGCGTCGGCGGGAGCACGAAGAATGCGACGATGCTCGCCGACCGGTACGCCGACGCGGGAGCGGACGCCGTCATGGTGATGCATCCCGTCCACACGTACGTCCACGAGGAGGGCGTCCTCGATTACTATCGTACCATCGCCGACCACACCGACCTCGGCGTCGTCCTCTACAAACGCGGGCCGGAACTCACGCACGACCACATCCGTGAACTCTCCGCCCGCGAGAACGTCGTCGCGGTCAAGTACGCCGTGGAGGACATCGCCGCGTTCTCGGACGGCGTGCGAACGACTCCCGGCGACATCGTCTGGATCAACGGCATCGCCGAGCGGTACGCTCCGTCGTTCTCCCTCGAAGGTGCCGAGGGGTTCTCGACCGGCATCGGGAACTTCGTCCCCGAACAGGTGCTCGCCCTTCAGGAGGCGCTCGAAGGCGGCGATTTGTCCCGGGCGAAGGAAATCCGCGACCGGCTTCGGTCCTACGAGGACCTCCGGCAGGAGACGGGCGCGAACAATCGGTTCGGTTCCGCGAACAACGTCCCGGCCGTCAAGTACGGTCTCGACCTCGTGGGACGGTACGGTGGTCCCGTCCGCGAACCCCTCGTCGACCTCTCGGAGGATGACCGGGAACGCGCCGAGGAGCGCTATCGGGCCATCGTTTCCGCATCGGTGTGAGTAACCGGCGACTCCTCCCCGACCCGTCGTTCGTCCCCCGAACGGCGGTGGGTGGGCAAGTTTATACGTTCCACTTGCAAAAGCCGTGTCAATGAATGTCGATGGAACGGAACACGATGTCGAGGGCGTCGACAGGAGCGACTGGACGCTCCGAGACGAGGAGGCGCGTGAATACATTCGCCGGACCACGCAGCAGGTCGCTTCGCTCGTCCGCTCCACCATCGGTCCGTACGGCCTCGAAAAGCTCGTCGAGACACACGACCTACAGGGGGAACCGGAAGCGGTACTGACCGGGAGCGCCGAAGAGATACTCGCCGCGGTCGAACGAGGCGACGGTTTCAACGACCCCGTCGCCGCCCTGTTCGTCGACAGCGTCGACTCGGTGCAACGGTCGCTCGGCGACGGCACCGGGACCGCAGTTCTCCTCGCGGACGAACTCATCCGTGGCGGCCTCGACCTGATCGAGCAGGGTCTCCACCCGAGCACCATCGTCGTCGGGTACGCGATAGCGGCCCAGCGAACCGGCGATGTCCTCGATTCGCTCGCACGGGAGTGCACGCCCGACGACCGTGATACGCTCGCTCGTGTCGCCTCGACCGCGATGACCGCGGACCTCGACAACGACGCCCGCGAACGCTACGCGGAACTCGTCGCCGAAGCCGTCGCCTCGCTCGCCACCGCGGCCGACGGCAGTTGGTTCGACACGGACGACGTCGCGGTGGTCGTCGGAACCGGCGCGACCGGCCGCCTCCATCGAGGGGTCGTCCTCCGACGGCTCCCGGGCGCGGCCCGCGAGCACGAGGACGTTCACGTCGAGTTCGACTGGGAACCGGCCGTCGAGGGAGAACTCGCGGACGCGACGGTCGCTATTATGGACGAAACGCCCGCCTTCGGCGAGGCCGCAACGTCCTTCGGTGAGTCCACCGTCTCCCCCGACCAACGCACCGCCGACAGCCGAGTACTCGCCGAACGTCGGAGCGCGTTCGTAGAGCGTATCGACGAACTCGATGTCGACGTCTTCGTCTGTCGGGACGAAGTCGAGGACGCCGTCGTCGGGGCACTCGAAGCTCGCGGAGTCGTCGTCGTGGATCGGGCACAGTATCCGAAATCCGACGTCCACCGCCTCGCACGCGCGACGGGTGCACGCGTCGTGTCCAACTGTGAGGACATCGGGCGCGACGTCCTCGGGACGGCGGGGCGGGTCACGGAACTCGTACGCGAGGACGAGAAGTGGGCGGTCTTCGACGACTGCGACGGTCCCGTCTACACGCTCATCGCGGGTACCGAGACGGAAACTGCCAGAATCGAGCGGGAACGCACCATCGAAGACGCCCTCGAAGTCGCCTCCGTGGCGGCCATCGACCGGCAGTTGCTTCCCGGCGCTGGTGCCGCCGCGACGGCCGTTTCGGTCGACCTACGACGGTTCGCTCGCTCCGTCTCCGGAACGGAACAACTCGCCGTCGAAGCGTTCGCCGACGCGTTGGAAGTCGTCCCGGAAGAACTCGCGCGGAACGCGGGGCTCGATCCCGTCGACGCCGTCGCTGCACTTCGTACCGCACACGCGGGGGACGACCCACTTCCGTTGGGCCTCGATTTGGAAACGGGCAACCTCGCGAACGCCTACGATACGGGTATCGTCGAACCGCGTCGAATCTTTTCACAGGCCACCGAAACCGCCCGTTCCGTCGCCGAACAGTTGTTGACCGTCGACGCAGTGCTCTTTCCCAACGTCGACGGGGAACGGTTCACCCCCCGAACCGAACACGAGTGATCAGCGGCGCGGGGCGACGGAGTCGTCCTCGTCGCCGAGATTCCCGGCGAAGATTTGCTCGTCGACCCGCAGGAATCGGATTGCAAGGTCGGTGGCGGTGTTCCAAACGGCGCGTCGGAGTGCCGCGGGTTCGGCGACCGGGCTCTCGGTGAGGACGTCTCGTATCTCGCCACGGGTGGAGTCCACCCCGATCGCATCACGACCCGTAGAGTGTGCAGCCACGAGACGGGCGATGGCCGTCCAGCCATCCAATCCGCCGTTCCGAGCGAGCGCCCGTGGTACCGCGAGGAGCCCGTCCGCGAACGCTTCGACGGCGAGTTGCTCCTTCCCGGCGACGGACGGTGCGTGGTCGTGAATCGCTCGGGCCGCACCGACTTCGACCGCCCCTGCTCCGGGGACGACGCGTCCGTCCGTCCGCGCGGTGGCGGCCGCATGGACGGCAGCCTCGACCGACCGCTCGAAGGCGTCGGTCGAACGAGGGTCAGGTGCGCGGCAGAACAGCGTGTAGACGGGGGAAGTATCCGCCCGGACGTGAACCATGTCGTGACCCGCGTGGCGATTTACCAAGACGGAGCCGTCACCGAGCGTCTCCCGGGAGACGTCATCCAACGAGGGGACGACCACCGCTCCCGTCGCACGCGCGAGGAGGGCGATGTCCGCTTCGTCGAGCGCCGAGAACGCGATGATACCCCGGTTGGCGAGCATGGTGACGACGCGGTCGTTGACCCCACCGGTCGTGAAAACCGCCCGACACCCCGCGTCGACGACGCGATCCAACGTTTCGATGAACGACGCGCGCTCCCGGTCGCCCACGGCCGCACGGGTCTCGAACCCGTCCACCGAGAAGGCGCGCTCGGACCCGTCCAGTTCGGAAACGTGAGGGACATCGACCTTGCCGGAGAGCACCGCGACACCGGCCTTTCCGACGTTCCGCGGCATCGACCGGACGTCCGGTGACGTATCGACGACGACGCCGGGGACGAGTTTCGATTCGGCGGACGCCGCCCCGACGTGCGAGACCACCGTCACGTTTCGACCGACGTCGGACCCCGGTTCTGCGGCAGCGAGAACGGTATCGACCGCCTCGGTGACGAGGGACGCGGTCATCTCGCGAACTGCCGGGTCACGCGTTCCGGTCAACGCCGTCGCCGCAACGGCCTCCGCGCCGACCGCCGAAAGGGGGCGTGCGTGCGTTCCGACGTACTCGTCCGCCACGGTCATCGCCGCGCGATATCCCCGCTCGATGACCGTCGGGTGACATCCCAGTTCCGCCAGCCGATTCGCCTCGCGGAGAAGACCCCCAAGCACCGTCACGACCGAACTCGCGCCGTCCCCGTGTACCTCGTGAAATCCCTCGACCCCCGTACGGAGGAGTTCTACAGAGGGGTTCGAGACGTCGAGTCTCTCGATAACGGCGGACCCGGCGGCCGTCGTCGTGACCGTCCCGTCCGCCTCTACGACGAGTTTGTTCGCGCCGAACGGCCCGAGCGTCGAATCGACGACGTCGCACACCGCCCGCACGTCGCCGAGGAGTTCGAATCCATCACCGTTTGTCATGCCTATTCCGTGACTGCCCCCGGCCTTAGGTTTATCGTGGTTCGTCGGTTTCGAATCGAATCATCGAGGTTTTGTTTGGAGCGAAGTGAACGATGATTAATCGGCAAAGTTTATTATACCCTCTTGTTCAAGTAATGATGGGATGCCATTAGATAACACTGGCCAGAACGAAGACAGGTCCCTTTCCCGTCGGACATTTGTCAAGGGAACGGGTGCCACGGCCGCGACGGGGGCACTCGGTGCCCTCGCCGGTTGCTCCAGCGGTGGAAACGACGGCGACGGCAACGGCGGAGACGGAAACAACGATGGAGATGGAAACAACGACGGCGGTGGCGGCTCCGGTTCGACCACCATCCAGTTCATCTCCGGGATGGCCGCCGAGAACTCCGACATTCGAAAGCACTATCAGGATTCGATGAAGGATTTCCAGGAGAAAAACGGGTCGGTAAAGATCAACCTGCAAGCGGTCTCATACGGGGACATCAAGACGAAACTGTCCTCGACCGTCAACGCCGGGAACCCACCGGCGATAGCGGAGGGAGGCGCACTCGGACTGAAATTCTTCAATCAGGGGAAAGTGCCCAATCACAAGCCGTTTTACGAGAAGACGAAGGGCATGCCCGACAACCTGACCGCCGCGAACAAGGAATCCGCCCAGTTCCGCGGGGACTACTGGTCCGGCGGTGCACAGCGCCACACGAACACCAACCTCGGGATCAACGTGCAAGCGTTCAAGAAGGCGGGTGTCAGCAACCCGAAGAAGGACCTCGCCACGTGGAGCGATTTCTACGGCTATCTCGAAAAGATCGACAAGAACCAGGACATCATCGCCTGGGAGGAGACGGGCGTCTACAACGACCTCGAATCCTACTGGGGCGAGGCACGGACCGCATACACCGACGGGACCGACCCGTGGATTCGCGGCGACCCGAAAAACCCGGACATAGTCGTCGGGAGCGACCACAAGGACGCGCCGAAGACCGACGGCATGGTCAAAAACTGCATCAAGCTCGCGAAGAAGTTCTCGAGCAAGAAGTCCGCGTCGCGGGGTGACGAGGAGATACCGTCGCTCATGCTCACCGACCGCGTCGCGTCCTTCATGTACGCGACGCCGACCGCAAACCGCTGGCGGCAGGTCAAATCGGACGTCAAGTTCGGGTGGCAGGGCGGCGACGGTGACGTGATGTTGCTGCCGGACCCGAAACTCGACCCGGACTACGGCTCCAAGGTCGGTATTTCCGAACTCGAAGGTGTCTCCGGGGAACACGGCGGTCACATGTGGGCCGTAGAACAGCAGACGTCGATCCTCGACACCAGCGACAAGAAAAAGAAAGCGGCGTGGGACCTCAACATGTACCTGCTCACCGACGAAGACTTCGCGCTTCCCGCGTGGGGCGAGTACTACGAGGCGATTCCCGGTTACGCCCCGATGAGCGACAAGCTGACCGAACAGTACGGCGACAAACTCGCGTCGTGGACCACGACGGCCATCGATAACGTGGACAAGTACGGAAGCCAATACGCGACGACCGGAGCGGCGTGGGACGTGAAGGGAACCAGTGATATTCGCTGGAATAACATCAACAAGACCATCTCGTCGGCCATAGCAGGTCAGGTTTCCGCGGAGGAAGCTCCGAAGAAGATCAACCAGAAGATCAAGAAAACGTTAAAGGAACAGAACAAATAATCGGTCCAGCTGAATCGTCGACAACTGTTACACGAATAACTATCCAAATCTTTTTGACAGGGGGTATCCAGTGTTTAGGTAACATGGCGCAAGCTGCACAGAGTGCCGAAGAAATTCGACGGAAGTACGGACTGACTGAGGAGTCGGTCTGGGACCGTCTGAAACGGAATTGGACCGGTTACCTGTTCATACTCCCGACGTTCATAATGTTCGCCTTGCTGTTCTACATTCCCATGGTTCAGGGAGTGTGGTTGACGTTTACAAACGCCCAACTCGGTGGTGGCGGGAGTTTCATCGGCCTCGAAAACTATCAGTGGATGATTACAAACGACCTGTTCGTCTTCGCCCTTGGTTGGTCTATCGTCTTCGTTTTCTCGACGACGCTTCTCCAACTCGGGCTTGGTATGCTTGCGGCCATCCTCCTGAGCGAAGTCAGGGAAGGCTCCCGGGAGTGGTTGAGCGCGATCATCATGTCCCCGTACTTCTCCGCACCGCTCGCGGGCGGGGTCGTTTGGATGTGGTTCCTGAGCCCCGACTTCGGATTCCTCGCCAAATTTTTGGCCGACATCGGGATACAGAACGCACCGTCGTTCCTCTCCCAAGGATACTGGCCGTACATCTCCATGATCGTGGCACAGGCGTGGCACGACTTCGGGTACGCGGGTATCATCTACTCGGCCGCCGTCATCAACATCCCGAGCGACCAGTACGAGGCCGCCGCGCTGGCGGGTGCCGGGCGGCTCCGTCGGTTCCGTGATGTCACGCTCCCCCACCTCATCACGCCGACCATCATCGTTCTCGCGCTCCGCACGGCGTGGAACATTGCCGAGTTCGCCCAGCCGTTCGAGCTAACCGGCGGCGGTCCCGGGACCCGAACCATGCTGTTGAGTATCCTCACGTACCAAGTCGCGTATGTCAAACTGAACTTCGCCCGCGCATACACCATCGGGATGGTGATGATCGTGCTTGCGATGGCGAGCGCCATCTTCTACGTGACCATCATGAACGAAGAGGAGGACCTCTACCTATAACCATGTTGAACGAAACCAAACGCTCACGATACCTGCTGTACGCTGGCCTGTTCGTCATGGCGGTCTGGGCGCTCCTGCCCTACTACTGGGTCATTCGGACGTCCGTTTTGACCAACTTCGCCGCCATCGACCCATCGACGGGGTACACCCCGTTCTCGCACTTCACGCTCGACCCGTACTTCGAGATATGGAACTCGTTCGCGATGACGACGTACTTCAGGAACAGCATCATCGTCGCGTTGGCCGCGACGGTCATCTCGCTGTTCTTCTCGATTCCCGGCGCATATGCGTTCGCTCGACTCGATTTCCCCGGGCGTAAATTGTTGTTCTACACCGCGGTGTTCACGATAATGTTCCCGTGGATCGTCATCACGATTCCCGTGTACAACATCTTCTACACGCTGGGGTTGATCAACTCGCTCACGGGTATCATCGTCGCGTTGTCCATCTTCGTCCTACCCCAGACCATCTGGCTCCTGCAGGGCTTCTTCCGGCAGGGCATCCCGCCGAACATCGAGGAGGCGGCGCTCATCGACGGCCACTCGGAGATCGGTGCGTTTCTGCGCATCGTCCTGCCACTGTCGCTGCCCGCCGTCGGTGCGGCCGCCCTCTTCTCGTTCCTCACCGCGTGGAACAACTTCCTGTGGGTGTTCGTCCTGACCAGCGACAAGAACGTCCGGACGGCAACGGTCGCCATCCACTACATCCTCGGCAGCGACGCGTTCCGACAGTGGAACCTGCTGATGGCCGCGGCGGTGCTCCTCGTGTTGCCGCCGGTCGTCTTCTATGCGCTCTCACAGCGCTTCGTCGGGGAGGGCCTCGCCGGGTGATATCGATGCAGGAACGCACGTCTCACGCGGTCGAAGTGGTACGGGCCTACAGACAAACTCGTAGCGGTACTGACACGGAGGACCTATAACATGGCAAACGTAGAATTCGACAACGTCACGAAAGTGTTCGACGGCAGTTCGAACACCATCGTCGCGGTAGAGGAACTGGACCTGAAGATTCGAGACGGCGAGTTCGTCGTCTTCGTCGGCCCGTCGGGCTGCGGGAAATCGACGACCCTACGGATGACCGCGGGGCTGGAAACCATCACCGACGGCGAACTCCGCATCGACGGACGGCGCGTCAACGACGTCTCGCCGAAGGACCGGGACATCGCGATGGTGTTCCAGTCCTACGCGCTCTACCCGCACAAGACGGTTCGCGGGAACATGGGCTACGGTCTCAATCTGAGCACCGACCTGACCGACGCGGAGGTCAACAGCCGCGTCGAAGAGGCCGCGGAGATGATGGGTATCGACGACCTCCTCGACAAGAAGCCGGCGTCGCTCTCGGGAGGACAGCAACAACGCGTGGCGACGGGTCGTGCGATCGTCAGGGAACCCGAGGTGTTCCTCTTCGACGAGCCGTTATCGAACCTCGACGCGAAGCTCCGAAAGCACATGCGAACGGAACTCTCGCGTATCCACTCGGAACTCGACATCACGACCATCTACGTCACGCACGACCAGGAGGAGGCGATGACGATGTCGGACCGCATCGTCATCCTCAACGACGGTCGACTCCAGCAGGTCGGCAAACCCAAGGAAGTATACTATCAGCCAGCGAACCGCTTCGTCGCGGATTTCATCGGGAGCCCCTCGATGAACTTCGTCGAGGTGGAACTGGCGGGCAACACCCTCACCAACGGTGAGAGCTTCAACGTCGATGTCGATGACGAGTTCGTCGAGACGCTCCGAAGCGTTTCGGACGATACGCGGTTCACGTTCGGCGTCCGTCCGGAGAACGTCCGTGTGGGTGACGACGTCGACGACGCACGAGCCGTACGGACGACCGTGGACGTCGTCGAGGTCATCGGGTCCGACAACTTCCTCTATCTCGACATGGACGGACGGGAGTTCCGCGTCCGCTGTCCCTCCTACATCGAACCGGAGGAGGGTGACGTGATCGCGATCACCTTCGACGAAGAAGCGATCCACCTGTTCGACGAGAACTCGGGCGAGGCGCTCGTCCACGGAACCGTCAGCCACGAATCGGGCGAGATGCCGAACCCAGCGAAGGGGGAACAGGAACGCGCGGTCGGAAACTGATTTTATTTCCGTCACCGCTAGTTATTTGTTCCCGTCGTACCCCATTATCGCCATGACGCACGACGTAGCGGTGATTCCGGGCGACGGTATCGGTCCCGAAGTGATCGACGCGGTCCGTCCACTGCTGGAGGACGCCGCCCGAGAGTACGATTTCGAACTCACGTTTACCGACTTCGACTGGGGTACCGAACACTACCTCGAACACGGAGAGATGATGCCGGACGACGGTACCGACGAAATCGCGGACCACGACGCGATCCTCCTCGGTGCGGTCGGTCACCCCGACGTTCCCGACCACGTCACGCTCCGTGGACTGATGTTACCCATTCGGAAGACGTTCGACCAGTACATCTGCAAACGTCCCTCGGTTCTCTTCGACGGCGTCGAATCGCCGCTTCGTGGCTACGATTCGGGTGACATCGATTTGGTTGTCTATCGCGAGAACACGGAGGGGGAGTACGCGGACGTCGGCGGTCGTGAGCACCGCGGGTTCGACAACGAGGTGGCCATCCAATCCGCCGTGTTCACGCGGACGGGCGTGGAGCGCATCGTTCGCGCCGCCTTCGAGGAGGCGGAGGAGCGGGATGGGAAACTCACGAACGTCACCAAATCCAACGCGCAGGCCTACGGGATGGTCCTCTGGGACGACGTGTTCGACGAAGTGAGCGAGGAATACCCGGACGTGGAAACCGAGCGTCTCCTCGTGGACGCGGCGTCGATGGACTTCATCCGTCGGCCGGATGAGTTCGACGTCGTCGTCGCCTCGAACCTCTTCGGCGACATCCTCACCGACATCGGCGCGATAATCTCCGGTAGCATGGGACTCGCCCCGTCCGCGAACATCAACCCCTCCGATGACGTTCCTTCGATGTTCGAACCCGTCCACGGAAGCGCACCGGACATCGTCGGTCAGGGAGTCGCCAACCCGCTGGCGACGGTCCTCTCCGGGTCGATGCTCCTCGACGACCTCGGCGAGTCCGCCGCGGCCGACGCGCTCTGGCGCGCCGTCGCGGAACAACTCGCGGACGATTCGGCCCCGAGAACGCCCGACCTCGGCGGCGATGCGGGGACGCTCGACGTTGTGGCCGACCTTCGCGACCGTCTCTGACTCCGAGATAGAGAACCGGACCGTTCCGGAAATCGGTCCGCTCCGACCATCGAGGAAGAGTTAACTTCCCGCATACGAATTCTGTATCCATGTCGAACTTCGATACCGACGGATTCGAGGGCGTATCGTGCCCCCTCGTCACGCCGTACGCCGACGGAGACGTGGACGAAACCGCGCTCGCGGAATTGGTGAGGCGGGTCGATGACGCCGGGATGGACGGCCTCGTTCCGGCCGGGACGACCGGCGAGTTCGCGAGCCTGTCCGACGAGGAGTACGAAACCGTGTTGGAGACGACGGTCGACGCTGCCGACGGTTCGCCGGTTCTCGCCGGGACCGCCGACACCACCGTTTCAGGCACTCTCGCGCGAATCGAAACGGCGGCCGACGCCGGTGCGGACGCGGCCCTGATCGTCCTTCCGTACTTCCACGGGGCGAACGACCCGGCGGGGAACGAACGGTTCCTCTCGGAAATCGCGGACGACGCGTCGCTTCCGATATTCCTGTACAACATTCCGTCCTGCACCGGACAGGAGATCGCCCCCGCTACCGTCGAATCCCTCGCCCGTCATCCGAAGGTTCACGGATTGAAGGATTCGAGCGGGGATTTCAACTATTTCCTCGAAGTCGCGGACCGCACGCCCGACGACTTCCGCCTCCTCCAAGGCTTCGACAGTTACGTCGTTCCGGGGATGCTCATGGGTTCTTCGGGCGGCATCAATGCGCTGTCCAACGCGATTCCGGAGACGTTCGTCGCGGCCCGTGACGCGGTGGCCACGGGGGACGTCGAACGGGCACGCGAAATCGGCGCGGAACGGATCGCACCCCTCTTCCAACAGTGCGTGGACCACGGGTTCGCGCCGGCGACGAAGGCCGCGCTCGAATCGCGCGGGTGGCTGGAAACCGCCGCCGTTCGACCGCCGCTCGTCGAACTGGACTCGGCGGCGAAGGACGAAATCGCATCGAGCGTCCAGCGCGCACTTCGTGCGCCCTGATTCGGCCGCGTTTTCGAGTCCAGCACCCCGACGTTTATCCCCTTTCCATCTCATGTGAGCGTATGGTTGACGACTACAGTCTGTCCCGAATCGACGACCTCGAACCCGAACCGTCGGCCGGTTCGGGAACCATGCACGTGAACCTCGCGGAAACGCTCGGCTGTACCGAGATGCGCCCGAAGGTGTGGTATCTCTCCGAGGGCGACGCGATGAGTTTCCACAGACAGGCCGAACAGGAGGAGTTCTACCTCGTCCTCGAAGGACCGGGCCGCATTCGAATCGGCGACGAGACCCACACGGTCGAGGCGGGCAGTGCTCTCCGCATCCCGCCTGAAACCCGCCGACAGATCAAAAACGACGGTGAGGGCGGCGACGGTGACCACGTTTGGATGGTCGTCGGCGCGCCACCCGTTCCGGACGACGGCCGTCCCGCCGAGGACTGACGGTGCGGTCGGTACCGCTGACGATGGCCACTGCCCTCCTATCCTACTCGTAGACGCGGCCGCCGAGGCGATTCTCCTGAATGTACTCCCAGTCGTACTCCACGCCGAGGCCCGGCCCGTCCGGCACGGGCACCGTTCCCGCCGAATCGATACTGTCGAGTTGGTCGGCGTAGTCGCCGAGGTAGACCGGTGGCTGCGTGTTATCACACTTCGGCCCGACGAGCGCCATCTCGTAGTAGTTGGCGTTCCGAGTGGCGGCCATACAGTGACGCTGCGCGGGACCCGGTGCGTGGTATTCGACGTCGAGGCCGAAGCTCTCGGCGGCGCGGGCGACCTTTATCGCGCCCGTGATACCGGCGTCGTACTCCGGGTCGGAGCGCACGAAGTCAGTCGCGCCGTTCGCGACGAAGTCGGTGTGCGATTCCAGTCCCCTGATGTGTTCGGTCTGGAGGATGGGCGTGTCGAGCTTTTCGGCGAGTTTTCGGTGGGCGTGTTGGCTGATACCCGCGTCGCTGAACGGGTCCTCGTACCAGAAGAAATCCCGTTCGTCACACGCCTTACCCACCTTCAGCGCGTCGCCCCACGTTTCCAGTTCGCAAGCGGGGTCTATCATGAGGTCCATCCCGTCGCCGACCCGTTCGCCGACTGCATGAACGGTTTCGACCGTCTTCTCTACATCCAGCCAATCGCCGCCCCAGTCGTGTATCTTATAGCCGGAATACCCCATCTCCAGACACTGCTCCGCGAAGTCCGCGTACGCCTCCGGGGAGTCGAGTCCGCCGTTCCTGTCGCCTTGATACGTCGATGCGTACGTCGGAAGCCGTTCGCGGTACGTGCCGAGGAGTTCGTGAATCGGCGCGTCGTAGTACTTCCCGGCGAAGTCCCAGAGCGCGATATCGATGGGACCCATTCCCATCCGGTCGTACTTGCGGAGCGCTCGCTTGACCTTGCTCCAGTGTCGCTCCCGGTGTAGTGGGTTCTTCCCGATCAGATAGTCCGCGAACATGTGAATCTGGGCGAACGCGGGGGAGTTGCCGCCGACGTATTCCCCCGTGATTCCCTCGTCGGTGTGAATTTTCAGTCCGAACAGTTTGCGTTCGATGGCTCCCCCGGGTTCGTATACGAGACTGAACCCACCCTCGCTGTAGCCGACGTCTTCGACTGGGTAGCTGAACTCGGTACTCTCGATTCGCGTGATGGATGGTGCCATAGACCACATCAGGAAGACCGGGAACAAGAAGGTTCGCAACGCAGCAGTTCTCCCAGTGGGCGCGTTCCGTGTCGGAACGGCCCGGTGACAGGACGGCATCGAAGCCGGGAAGCCACCCGATATTTTTTGTAGTGCCCCGCGATATCGACACACATGAACGTAGCCGTCATCGGCGGTGCCGGAACCATCGGCGCTACGACCGCATACACGCTCACGCTCCTCGCACCCGACGCCGACGTGACGCTCGTGGACGTGCAGGACGACGCGGCCGAGGGGCATGCAATCGACATCCGGACGAGCCTCGGCCACGGTTCACATCCGGCCGGCGCGATGGGACCGACCGGAAGCGGATCCGTCACGGCCGCAGCTCCCGGTGCCGAGGCCGTCGCCGACGCCGACTGCATCGTCGTGGCCGCGAGTATTCCGCGTCCCGATGACAGTGCCAAACGCGGCGGCCGACTCTCCTTTTTGGAGCGTAACGGGGAGTTAGTCGACGACATCGCCTCGTGGATGGAACCAATCGAACCGCGACCCGTCGTCACCGTGACGAATCCGCTCGACGCAATCAACCATCGGATGTGGCGAGCACTCGGATGGGACCGACGCTACTGTATCGGCTACGCGCTCTCCGAGACCGCGCGCCTCGCCGACCAAGTAGCCCGTCACGCCGACGTCCGTCCGTCGGACGTCACCTGTTACACGATGGGACAACACGGCGAACACCTCGTCCCGCTCTTTTCCCGAACGACCGTGGAGGGTGAACCGATTACGCTCTCGCCGGACGAACGCGAGCGAATCTCGGAGGCCGTCAAGGACGTTCCGTACGACATCATGGCGCTCCGTGGTTCCGAGGAGACGTCGCGATGGGTCACCGCCCGCGGCGTCGCCTCGCTCGTCGCGTCCGTGCTCGACGGCGGTCCGGACGAACCGGTCTGTTGTTCGGTTCCCCTCGACGGCGAGTACGGGTACCGCGACCTGTCGCTTTCGGTGCCCGTCCGACTCTCGGATGACGGCGTCGAGGAGATCGTCGAATGGGAGCTCTCGCAGGCCGAACGCACCGCCCTCGATGAGGCTGCGGAGGCGGTCGGGGAACTCTGTCAGTGATTCACACTCCGTGAGCGCCGCGTGCTCGCCGGTTTCGAACCGCCGTCGTGGCCACTTCGATGGCGTCCTCCATGCTTCTGGGAGAGGCGATACCCTCGCCCGCGATGTCGAAGGCGGTACCGTGGTCGACGCTCGTCCGAATGATGGGAAGCCCGACGGTCATGTTGACACCGCTGACCTCGCCGCCCTCGCTGAACCCGAGCATCTTGATCGGGATGTGGCCCTCGTCGTGGTACATCGAGACGACGCAGTCGTACGCGCCGCGGGCGGCCTGAACGTAGACCGTGTCGGGTGACTCGGGACCTTCGACGTCGATTCCCTCCTCGCGTGCTTCGCCGACCGCGGGTTCGATTTCGGACCGCTCCTCGTCCCCGAGAAGTCCACCGTCGCTCGCGTGCGGGTTCAACCCCGCGACGGCGATACGCGGTTCCGAAAGACCGAGGTCGAGGAGTCCCTCCCGCGTGACCCGAACGGTGTCGAGGACGTTCTCCGTGGTCACGAGGTCGCAGGCCTCCCGGAGCGGGACGTGAGTGCTGACGTGCGTGACGCGGAGGTCCCCCTCGACGAGCATCATCGAGTAGTCCTCGACGCCGGTTCGGCTCGCGAGCAGTCCGGTGTGGCCTGCGTGTTCGCTCCCCGCCATCCGCGTCGCCTGCTTGTGTATCGGGGCGGTGACGATGCCGTCCACGTCTCCGTCGACGGCGAGGTCTATCGCTCGTTCGACGTACGCCAAACTCGCGGTCCCGTACTCCTCTCGAAGGTCACCCCACTCGTGGTCCTCGATGCGGTTCAGGTCGAGGACGTCCAGCGTCCCGGCTTCGAAGCGGGCGTCGGCCACGTCGGATACGGCCCGCACGTCCACGTCGATGTCCGTGATTTCGACGGCTTTTTCGACGACTGCGGCGTCACCGACCGCCAGCAGGTCGGCGGTCTCGCGTCCCGTATCGTACGCCCCGGCGATCACTTCCGCGCCGATACCCGCAGGGTCGCCCATCGTCACTGCTAGGAGCGGTTTTCCATCCATTGCCGAACGATTGCAGTGCGTACGCTTTACTTTTTCCCGTCGGTTAGTCGTCGAATCCGAACGCGAAATCGCCATCGTCGTCGAACGCGAGGTTTCGATAGCCCCCGACGTCGACGGCGTCGCGCTCCGCGAGTTCACGCGCGACGGGTTCCGAGACGTACAGTTCGTCGGGTTCGAGGGTGTTTCTGATGTACCCGACGCGGAGGGCGGCGGGGTCCCGAACGCCGGTCATCGAATAGGCGAGCAACATCGCCGTGCGGTCCGACGGGGAGATTATCGGCATGAAGGCGCGTGATGGCTCGCCGCTCGTCACCGTGTTCAGGTAGGTGTCGGCGAGGTTCACCGACGCGATGACATCCTCGTGGACGAAGTCTGCCAGCCCCATTCCGATACCGTTCCCGTGGGAGGCGGGCGTGATACCGCGGAGGTAAATCCGTCGAACGTCCGGTTTCTCGGGTTCTTCCTCGTCCAGGAAGTTGTATCGACCGATGACGTTGGTGTCCATGCCGGTACCGGAAACGTCCTTGCCGATTTCATCCACGATGAGGACGTCGAGTCGGTCGACGGGAAGTCCCGGAAAGAGTCGTCTGGAGCGTTCGAGGAGTTCGGGTTCGCGGTCGGGGATGTCCTCGACGGCGACGCCTTCGATGTGTGCGGCGCGGTCCCAAGCGTTTTCCACGAGAGCGATGCCGCCGACGACGGGAACGTGCTCGAATATGAGGTCGGCGCGTTCCTGAATGACGGTGTCGAGGCCGCGGTCGATGGCGGCGTTGTGCATCTCCTCCGCACCCCGTTGTTTTCCGAGGCCGACCACGGTCATCTTCGTCAACCCCGATTCGACCTCGTTCCGGAAGTCCGTGTGCAACTTCACGCGGTTAGCGACCAATACGGCGTCGGCGTCGAGCGCGACGGTCGAGACGGGGACGGGACGGCCGACGGCATCCTCGGCCACTGACTCGACGGCCATGGAATCGCGTATCTCACAGCCGAGGCGTTTCTCCGTGATTCCGTACTCTTCGAGGACACCGCGTTGGCCCTCGGGGGTCGCCCCGCCGTGGCTTCCCATCGCGGGAAACACGAACGGGTCGAAGCCTCGGTCCTGTAGTTCGGCGACGGCCGCTTCGACGAGCTCCGGCATGTCGTGAATACCGCGACTCCCCGCCGTGATAGCCACCTCCGAACCCGCGGACAGTTCGTCGAAGGCGGGGATATCTCCGACTGCCTCGCGCGTGGCCGCCGTCACGTCGTCGACCTGCGGCGGTTCCCTGTGGCGTTCCGCGAAGGCGAACCGCGGAAACGCCTCGATGTCGATATCGTTGACGTCCTCCAGCGTCTCGGAGTCGGGTATCTCCAGTTCCGTCATGTCCATACATCTACGCAGTATCCGCTTAGTTCTGTCCCCGTTCCGACGGGATACCGTGCAATTAACCGGTCGAATACGGCCCTTTGGCAAACAATTATGTGTGTGTGGTCGTGCATTCTCATCGTCTACCATGAATTATGAAATGAACGGAAACGTGGCCCTCGTCACCGCTTCGAGCAGCGGACTCGGAAAGGCGTCAGCGAAGGCGCTCGCGAAGGAAGGTGCGAACGTCGTCATCAACGGACGAAGCGAGGACCGTCTCGCCGAGGCGAAAGCGGACGTCGAATCCGTCGCCACCGGGAGCGTTCTCGCCGTCCAAGGCGACCTCACGAACTCCGACGATATCGACCGCCTCGTCGAACGGACGGTCGAGGAGTTCGGCGGAATCGACCACCTCGTGACCAACGCCGGCGGCCCGCCGAGCGGCGCCTTCATGGAGATGGACGACGACGACTGGTACGACGCGTTCGACCTGCTCGTGATGAGCGTCGTCCGTCTCGTCCGCGAAGCGGCCCCGTATCTCCGTGAGGACGGGGGCGGCACCATCGTCACCATCACCTCCCGGAGCGTCAAGGAGGCGATACCGTCGCTCGTCCTCTCGAACGCCGTCCGCATGGGCGTCATCGGCCTCGAAAAGACGCTCTCGAAGGAACTCGCGCCGGAGGTACGGTCGAACGCGGTTCTCCCCGCGCCGCACGAGACTGCCCGGCAGCAGGAACTCATCCAAGCGGCCGTGGACAGGGGAGAGTACGAGAGCTACGAGGAGGGTCTCGAGACGAAGGGCGACATCAACCCGCTCGGGCGCATCGGCGACCCGATGGAACTCGGCGACCTCGTCGCGTATCTGTCGTCCGAGCAGTCGAGTTTCCTCAACGGGGTCGCCATCCCCGTCGACGGCGGACAGGGCGCGTCCAACCTCTAATCACATGACACGACTTGCACGAACCATCGACGGCAGGCCACTGCTCGGCGACGGGGACGGGTTCGTTCCGCTCTCGTCCGCCGACCCGTCACTGACGACCATCCGGGACGCGCTTCCGCTGGCGGCCTCGGGCGCACTCCCATCGCCCGACGAGGCGGCGGCGAGTCGCGTATCGGCGGAAGGCCTCGCGTTCGCCGCGCCGCTCGAACGACCGGGAAAGCTCTGGGGAATCGGACTCAATTACGCCGACCACGCGTCCGACCTGAACGAGGACAGTCCGACGGAACCCGCGAGTTTCATGAAACCGTCCACGACGGCCACCGGGCCCGGCGGACCGATTCGACTCCCGTCGCGCGACATCACGGACCGCGTGACCGCCGAGGCCGAACTCGCCCTCGTCATCGGCCGGACGTGTTCCGACGTCGACGAGGGTGACGTCGACGACGTCATCGCCGGCTACGTTCCGGTCATCGATATGACGGCGGAGGACATCTTGGAGCGCAACCCTCGCTTTTTGACCCGCGCGAAGAGTTTCGACTCCTTCCTCGTGTTCGGCCCTTCGTTGATAACCCCCGACGAGGTCGGCCCGCTCGAAGGGCTGTCAGTCAGAACCGTCGTCAATGGTGCGGTCGCCGCCGAGAACGAGATTCGAAACATGATGACGTCGCCGCGCGAACTCGTGTCGTTCCACTCGAACGTCATGACGCTCGAACCCGGGGACGTCATCTCGACCGGAACGCCGGGTGCAAAGCACATCGTTTCCGGTGACAGTGTGAGAGCGGAAGTCGAACGCGTCGGAACCGTCGAGGCGGACGTCGTCAGCTGACGACCGATTGAGCGACCGCCGAAGCGCCCGACCGTCCGAGGTAAGTCAGCCGAAAGTCACTCGTCGGTGTGTCCCCCTTTCCCGGCCATCATTTCGAGGACTTGCATTACGCCCGAATTGTCGTCGCGACCCATATCGTTCTGGACCATCGTCTTGTAGAGTTCGTGGGCCATCCCGGTCTGTGGCATGGGCGCGCCGAACGTCTCCCCGGCGTCGGTGGCGATTTTGAGGTCCTTGTACTGGTATTTGGCGAAGAACCCCGGTTCGAATTTTCCCTGAATCATGTTCGGAGCGCGGTTGTCGAGGGTCCAACAGCCTGCGGCACCGCCGCTGATGGCGTCCACGACGGCCTCGCGGTCGGCACCCGCCTGATCCGCAAACACCAATGCCTCGCTCACGCCCACCATCTGAGCCGCGACGACGATCTGGTTCGCCGCTTTCGTCGTCTGGCCGGCGCCACTCGGCCCGCAGTGATTGATAGTCTCGCCGACGACATCGAGGAGAGCCATATGCTCGTCCAGTGCGTCCTCGTCGCCACCGACCATGATCGAGAGGCTGCCATCGATCGCGCCCGTCTCGCCGCCCGAGATGGGCGCATCGAGCATCGTCACGCCCATTTCCGCGAGATCCGTGGCGATAGATTCGGCGACCGTGGGGGCAATGGTGGAGTGGTCGATGACCGTCATACCCTCGCTCAGACCGTCGATTATCGGGGAATCCTCGTCCTCGTTGCCCAACACGACTTGTTCGACGTCGGGCGAGTCGGGCAGGCACAAGAGGACGACATCGCTCTCTTCGGCGACGCCCGCTGGCGAACCACCGTCCGTCCCGCCATACCGGACGAGTTCTTCGGTAGGCTCGTTCGAGCGGTTGTGACCGATAACCGGATACCCGGCGTCGAGCAGGTTCTTCGCCATCGGTAGTCCCATGATTCCAAGTCCAACGAATCCGATCGTCTGTTTCGACATACTAAGTAGCGTTTGTACCGCGGTATAAATGTATTCCCCAACTCTTCTGACATTTTTGCAAAATCCACGGGGAAACGAACGCCTCACATTCGACTGAACGCCCGGTATCGAAACCGAACGCGTGGATAGTGTCGATAAGGGAGTGGGAGACATCTTTCGGCTATCATTTCATCGTCGGAAAGGTTTTACACGGAGCGTGTGAAAATATAACATGCCCGCATGAGAATCGCAGAAGTCGAGAGCTTTGCCGTATCGATCCCGTTGAAAGAACCCGTCGCGTTCGCGACCCGCGTCGTCGAAGAACGGGACCACGCCATCGTGTACGTCCGAACCGAGGACGGGACCGAAGGCGTCGGTTACACGCTCGGATACGGCGGTGCCGACGTCGTCGCACAGGCAGTCGAGAGCGTCCTCGCACCGATGGTCGAAGGGGAAGACCCCCGCGATACGTCGCGCCTCTGGCGCGAGATGTTCGACGGCACGGTCCAAATCGGGCGAAAGGGTGTGATGGTCAGGGCCATCTCCTGTATCGACACCGCGCTCTGGGACATCAAGGCGAAAGCGGCCGGGATGCCCCTGTACAAACTGCTCGGTGGACACGCGGACGAGGTTCCGGCGTACGCCAGCGGGGGGTACTACCGCGAGGGAAAGGGTCTCGACGGACTCCGCGAGGAGATGGAGACGTACGTCGACCGGGGCCACGACGTCGTCAAGATGAAAGTTGGGCGAAAATCCGTGGAGGAGGAAGTCGAGCGAGTCCGCGTCGCACGCGAAGCCATCGGCCCGAATCGGACGCTTCTCATGGACGCGAACGGGAAGTGGAAGAACAAGCAGGAGGCCGTCCGTGCCTGCCGAAAGTTCGCCGAGTACGACCCGTACTTCATCGAGGAACCGGTGATGCCCGACAGCCTCGACCTTTACCGCGAGGTCAACGACGCGCTCGACTACGCCGTCGCTGGCGGGGAACTCGAGTTCAGCCGGTATGGTTTCACCGACCTCCTCCGCGAGGATGCCGTCGAAGTCGTCCAACCGGACGTTTCGGTCGTCGGTGGAGTGACCGAATGGATGCGCGTCGCCAACATGGCCGCGTGCTACGACGTCCCGGTCGCCCCGCATTACAACTGGGACCTACACATTCAACTGCTCGCCGCCATCGAGAACGGACTCTGGATAGAGTACTTCTATCGCGACTCCGATGTAAAGGCGTTCGATGACGTGTTGGAACACCCCATCGAACCCGAAGACGGCATGATTCAACTCCCCCAGCGTCCCGGTCACGGCGTCGAACTCATCCGGGACGCTCTCGATCAGTATCGTCTCGGCTGACCGCGCCGATCGTTAATCCCCGATAGTCGGCGTCCACGTCCGCATTGGGGAGGGAACGAAACAGTCTTTGTTCGGCGTGAGACGCCGATGAAGGAACATCCGTCGTTCGTGGGGTCGGAATGCCACGTATCGGAAACGATGGCACGTCTCATTTCCAAAACCGTTCTTAATAGTAGAACGCGAATTTCGACCGGAGAAATCGATAATTGGCCACCGAACCACGTATGGATCGCCGATATTGAACCAGTGTGCACCTCGATTCGATGGATGATTCACTCAGAAATAACCGCTTGTCCGAAGAAGTATCCGGAAACCAGACACCCGATGATTATGGATGTGCGGTTAAACGGTCCACACGGGCAGGAGAGGCCACATTCGTTACACGACACTGATTTCGGTTCATTCGGAGGTCCGACGGCACTCACGGTATATTTTCCTCATCCGGAGCGTCGTCAAATTGGGTTTCGATTACAGCCAAATCGGTTCTGTAAAAGAAAATAAGGAATTTCGAAATGCGTCCGAACGCCCTCCCGTGAATAAATTCCCGAAAAATCGTCGAGCGGCGACGTCCATTACAACAATAAGGCCGAATTCATTCGGTGGGTCGCGGTGGGAATCGCCCGTCGACTGAATCCCTCGTCACCTCACCTATCGAACCGCCTCCACTACTAAGACGTACTCTTTCCGGCAGTCCGGAAACGCAGGTCTCGAATACGAGCGGTGAAAACCGTTCTACACCCACTCGAATGGGTCACCGACCCGCTTTCGAATCGCGACTTTTCAATTCTGTTCTGACATTTAGAATCGGTGTCTTCGCGTCTCGAAGCTCATCCGTTGGAATCCCGTTACAGTTACGGATGGAGACGGCCACAGCGAATCGCTAGAAACGGATCCGTTCGACTGTCGGGCGTCTGTCGTCGGATCGGAGTCACCGCGAAAAAACCAACGAGCGACCGTACGGCTTAGATTTCGGTCACGCGCTCGTGCTTCTCATCGACGGCGGCGGCGTCCTCGGGGAGCAGTGCGGCGACGAGGTAGCCCGCGGATTCGCTGAAGTAGTCGATAAGGGCCGCGATGCGGTCCGAATCGATGGCTTCGAGCGAGTCGAGGAGAATGAACGGAACGATATCGTACACCTCGTGGACGAGGTAGCCCGCGAGGGCGAAGACGAGGCCGGTCACCTCCCGTTCGCTTTCACTGAGGTGGTCGATGGTGTCCTCGTAGGTCGTCCCCGACTCCGTGCTTCGAATCACGTGGAGGTCGAACACGCTCTTCGTCGATTTCCGGCGTCCTTCCCGAACCTCCCGTTTGGTTCGGTCGATCCAGATCCGTTCGAGATTCTCGTAGTCGAGCAGGTCGAGAACGGTCGCCATGTGTTCGTTGAACTGCTCGACCGCTTGCGTTTCGATCTGTTCGATGCGAGTGCGGAGGTCCGCCAGTTCGTCACTGATCTCCTCCCGTCGCGCTTCGAGTTGCTCCCGGTCGCCGACACGTGACTCGGTGTCCTCGATTTCGTCTTCGACCTCTTCGAGGTCGGATTCGAGTCGACCGAGTTCGAACTCGATCTGGTTCGCTTCCCTGTGAAGGTCCAGGACGTCGCTGTACTCCTCCTGTTCGAGTTCCTCGACCGCCTCTTCGAGGGTTTCGACGTCGTCCGTGAGGGCCGTCCGCGTCTCCCGGAGGTCATCGAGACGGGCCTTTCGGTCCTCGATTTCGGATTCGAGTTGGCGACGTCGCTGTTCCGCCTGTTCGCGCTGACGCTGTGTCGCCTCCAACTCGCTCTTTTCGTCGCGGAGGTCCGAAATCTCGCTGTCGAGCGCGTTGCGCTCCGAGAGCTTTTCCTTGCGGAGGTCGCGAAGTCGTTCGATGGTTCCCTCGATGGTTCGTTCTTCGACTTCCGTTCCGCACGTCCAGCAGACGACCGTCTTCGTGTCTTCCACGAGTTGGTCGGTGACGGAGCCGTCGGAATGCGACTCGTGATCGTCGCCCGACTGCAGTGCAGCGAGTAGCTCGGGACTCGTCCCCTCGAGCATCTCCTCGTTGAACTGAATGACCGTCTGGAGCTCCGTCATGGTCGAGTCCAGCCGTTGTTTCTCCTCCCGTCGTGTTCGGATCTGCTCCGTTATCGACGATAGTTTCTCCTCCGAGACTTCGACACCCTCAGCGGCGTCGTCTTCGAGGGAATCCATTTCGTCTTCGACCGCTTCGATGCTCTCTTCCTCGGTAGTGATGTTGTAGCGAACGTCCTCGAGGCGCGAGCGAGTTTGACTCAGTTCGTCCAATTTTTCGTCGAGTTCGGCCTTCTCGGATTTCGTCTCGCCGATATCCGCGTCCGCTTCTTCCAGTTCGGCCTCCTTCTCCGCGAGTTCGGTCCGTTTCTCCTCGATATCGTTCTGGAGTTGGGTTCGTTTCTCCTCGAGACCGGGGAGCTGCTGTTTGAGCGAGTCGAGTTCGGACAGTTCGTCGTCGAGTTGCTGCCGTTCGCGTTTCAGTTGTTCGATTTCGGCTTGAATCGCGTCGGTGTCGACGGGTCGCATGATGAGGTCCCGGAGGTCGTCCCCACGTGCAACGGCGCGGCGGGCCTCGTTCGATTCCAGAAGGAACGCGAACAGGTCGGCTAGTTCCGGGTCTTCGAGATACGGCTCGCCCCCCATCGAGACGGTTCCGTTCTGCCGCTGGAGCGTCCTCGTGTACGTCTCGTCGCCGAGCGTCAGTTCGGCACGTCCCTCCTCGGCATCCCCTTTCAGCGACGACTGGTCGCTGCCAAGCGTCGCCATTATCGCTTGGAGCAGGGACGTTCGGTTCGTCGCGTTGCGACCGGTGAGGGCAGTCACGCCGGGGGAAAAGCTGACTTCCGTTTCGTCGATACCGCCGATGTTATGGACGCTCAGATTCACCTGATTCACCGCTTGGTCCGATAGTTGCATATGGACTCGTTGTGGCTCCTCCAATATAAGTGGTTCAGATTTCTTGCAGGAGTATTACAGCACTATTCCTGTAACGGTACCCTAGGACTCGTGGAGGTGGAACGGTTTCGAGGAAGGATGGGCAGCGTTCGGACGAAAGTGGCGAGTGAATGCAAGATTCATATAGCGATATAAGATTCATTCATAGTTGCCACTCCCGTCTTTCGATGAGAGAGCGGACCGAAGAATCGGACGTGTAGAACTAGGAATCGTGTCGGCGTTCGGCGATTATCTCCACGAGCCGTTCGGGGGCTTCCGCTGCGAGCGTGAGGACGGCGTCGTGAATTTCACGTTTCTCTTCATCGCGGATACCCCGTCGCCGAAGCTCCGGGACGACCGAAATGCCGATCGCGTCCTCGAACTCGTCCCACGTCTCGCCTCGGGCGTACAGCGGACGCTGGCGAACCTCCGAATATTCGAACGACGGACCGGAAACCCCCGCAGACTCGGTTTCGGACGACTCCGACGACCGTGACGTCTCGACGGGGGGGCTCTCCGCGGGTTGCATCGAATCGGCCGACGATTCCGTGGACTTTTCCGGAGAGGGTTCCGACGGTTCCTTCGTCGTATCGTCGTCTTCGACGGCACCCAAATCGTCGAACGGGTTCGCATCGGTCATCGTTCGACACCCCCGTTCGCGACGATGGACGCCAGTTCCTCGAAGTTCTCCAGTTGGTCGTTCTCGGGGTCGTAGTCCAGCAGCGGCTGGTGTTCCTTCAGCGATTTCGAAAGCGATGCGCTGTATCGGATACCGGGCTTTGGCGGTCGCAGTTCGCCGTCGTCGATGGCGTCGAACTGATCGGCCGTAATCCGAGCGAAGTTCGGAACTTTGCTCTCCGTCGCTTCGGCCGTGTTCAAGTTTTCGAGCAATTCACGGTCTTCCGTTCGTTGGTCGATTCGCTCGCGGAGTTTGTTCGGGACGAGTGCGAGCACGTCGATATCGATGTACTCCTGTGAGGGCGTGATGAGTCGCTCCATGGTGCGTTTGTATCCGCCGATGGAACTCGAACCGGGTTCGAGAGGAATCATGACGTTTCCGGACGCGACCAGCGCGTTGTTGTTGAGCATCCCGGGATAGGCGGGGCAGTCGAACACGATGTAATCGTATCGCTCACCGAGAAGCGGATCGACGATTTTCGTTTTGACCCGTGCGGAGCCCTGAAGTGCGCCTGCGAGGTCCTTTTCGACATCTTCGAGCGTGTCCGAGGACGGAAGGAGGTCGAAATCGAACTCGGTCTCCTGAATGAGGTCGGCAGCGGTCGCGTTGCCTTGATCGAGGATGACGTCACCCAGATTCGTCTCCCCTCGGTAGACGTCACCGAACCCGAGGCCGTTCGTCGCGTGGCCGTTCGGGTCGAGATCGGCGAACAGCACCCGACCACGTTCGGTGAGTTGCCGGGCGAGGTTCATCGAAATCGTTGATTTGCCGACGCCACCTTTCAAGATGACCACGCTCACGGCGCGTGGAGTGTCTACGTTTGCTACCATTGTGTAACCCGACCGCCGGAATCCCCGTTTGTGATAGGTAGCGGAGGTATACAAGCCACCTATTGTCCGGTTTTCGTTTGTTTCGACGGTTGAGATAGCCGTCTCGCCACAAAAACATAAACTTGCCGCAAGTAGATGGTTGAGGTAGAATAGGTGCACCAGGGGAAATAGGTAAGGTAGCTAAACTACCTATTGTACGCACCGCGGTTGAGTACGTTATCGCGCCGGATTCAGTTCAGCGATCAGCCGAGCAGGTGGGATAGAAGAAGTAGTGGCGATAGGTAGTTCAGGTAAGATAGTATCGATAGGTGATCTGGGTGGGATAGTGAAGACAGAAAAGACAGCTAAGGTAGACAGACTACCTATTGCTACCGGTACCGGACAGAAATCGAGATACGACCGGACGACGTACGAGGTTCCAAAACATCGATCAAGACGGTAGGTAGCTCAGGGACAATAAGTAGCTCAGGAATAATAGGTAATGAAGGACAAATAGGTGGTGAAGAACAGATAGGTAATGAAGGATGAATAGGTGATGACAGATAATAGGTGGCTCAGAAACAATATGTGAGTCGCTAAAGTGGCTGGCTACGGTTGCTATCTCTAGGACGTTCTCGGAACGGTGAAGCAATAGACATTATCGGATGAGATTCACCACGTTACAGTTTTCAGACATTCGAACCGTGACCTATTTGTGCGAATCGGCAGGTCCCTTGTATTTAGATTTGAACCGTTCGCCATTCCGCCACTGCCAGCAGCAATCGAGTGGGACACGGATTACAGCGGTATTAACCAACACGAGTGCCGGATTCACCGGATCGTTAGTTACTGCGAGCGTTTTTACATCTCTGTCATAGTGGTGATTACCCGATATATGGATGTTTAACCAACGCACCTACGGACGAATCTCCGGAGCCCGGGGCGTAGCTATATAAAGCCATCAATGAGAACGAGAGCGGGAAAGAGCTAAGTCATTATCTCGATAATGATTATCGTAAGAATGTTTCACGACCGCGCCGACGAACTCGACGCACTTCGCGCGGAGCACGAACGGGATCGATTCAGTCTCGTCATCATCTACGGTCGTCGTCGAGTCGGAAAAACGGAACTGATCAAAGCGTTCTGTGAAAACCGGAACCATCTCTATCACCTCGCGTCCCAAGACTCGGCGAAAGTCCAGCAGGAACAGTTGGTCGAGGAGTTAGCGGCGTACCGAGACGAACGAGTTCCACGCATCGAAAGTTGGCACGACGCAGTCGATTACCTCGGCGAGGTTCTCGCGCAGGACAAACGAATCGTGGCCATCGACGAGTTCCCGTATCTCGTCGAGTCGAGCGACACGATTCTCTCCGCATTCCAACGTCTGGTGGATACACAACAGGCGGAGTCGACATCGACGCTCATCCTGTGCGGGTCGAGCATCAGCGTCATGGAATCGGACGTGATGGGTCACGAGAGCCCGTTATATGGGCGTCGAACCGCCCAAATCGACCTCCAACCGTTCACGTTCGCCTCGGCGAGCGAGATTATCGATTATCCGATTGAGGAACGAGTCCGGTCGTTTGCGGTGACCGGCGGCATGCCGATGTACCTCGCGCTCTTCGATTACGACGAACCGCTCGAAACGAACCTCCTCCGAAACCACCTCTCGAAGACATCGATCCTCTACGACGAACCCGAATTCCTGCTCAGGACGGAACTGCGAAACCCATCGCGGTACATGAGCATCCTCGAAGCCATCGCGAATGGACATACCACGCCAAACGAAATTTCCGGACAGACGGACATCGGTTCGGGACCGCTTTCGGGGTATCTCCAGCGTCTTCGCCGGCTCAGGCTGATTCAGCGGGTGGTTCCTGTCACGGCGATCGAAAAGAAATCGAAACGATCGATATACCGGATCAGCGACGAGTTCCTTCGCTTCTGGTTCCGGTTCGTGGAGCCGAGTCGGTCGGGAATCGAGCAGGCACCTGACCTCGTTCTCGAGGATCGGATCATGCCCGAACTCGACCGGTTCGTCGCGACGACGTTCGAAGACATCTGTCAGGAGGCTCTCTGGAAACTCGCCAAGAATGGGGAACTAAACGGGTCGTACGGTGCGATCGGTCGATGGTGGTACGGTGGGCACGAAATCGATATTGTTGGACTCGACGACCGGACACCGACGGCACTCTTCGCCGAGTGTAAATGGACCACCACGCCGGTTGGCACGGATCTGGTCGAGGATTTGCGCGAGAAAGCGCGTGAGGTGCGGTGGAAGACGGGAGAACGAGACGAGGAATTCGTGCTGTTCTCGAAGTCGGGGTTCGAAAACGGCCTTCGAGAGAGCCTCGATGATCGGTGGCATCTGATCGACTTAGAGAAGTTAGCAGCCGTTTTCCAGTGAATCGGGAAACGAACCCCCTCCCCCCGTCATCGAAGTGTAAACGGGAGAAGGGGGAAGGTGGGGAACTCGTAGAGGTAGTTGCAGGGAACGGAGTTCAGCGCCAGAAACGAGGGAGTTAGCGACGAATTTGGCAAGGGATACGTCGCTACTCCCGGAAATCAACAGAATAGACACCGACATATAATAAAGGAAAGCTTTATTAGAATGCTCGTTAAACAATATCCGCAAACCAGATTTAAAGCAGCTAAGACGGATAGCTAAGGGAAGATAACATCGTATCAGCAACACCAACCACTCCGTTCCCACGTTACACTTCGATAACGGGGTGGGGGTGTCACCGTGAACATCGTCCGATGAAACGAACCACCTCGTTCGTCCGTTCGTTCGTCCTCGACTTGTCGTGGACGAGCGAGTGGGTTCTATTCCGTCGCCGCTTGCGACCCTGAACGGCAGTTTTTGCCCGTATCCTTCCGACGAACCGGTTGTTACACTTCGATGACGGGGTGAGTGACCGGACGTGAACTTTCCAAACCGTAACGACTGTTAAAAGCACGCACACAACGTATTGTACCCCATAAACGAGGGAGACGTTACACTTCGATAAGGGGGTAAACAATAACAGAAAAGTCGACGTGGTCTATCGGTTTCGATATCTGCTTACACTTCGATGACGGGGTCACACAGTCTCTTCTGGAAGCGTCACTCCCCGATGTCACAGTACATCTCGAACGACAACCGGCACGGACGAATGATACCTTCGTTTCGAATGCGTTTACGATATTCACGTATCCTCGACACGATTCGAGTACCTCGGAAGACGGTTCGAAAATCCCAAAAGACAGTTCGAACACTCTAGAAGACGACCCGGACACCCTTGACGAGTAGACCTCGATGCCTCGTACTCCGAATCTCGACAAACATCTATTTCTCGGTTGAGAAGCCTTCTAACTAAGCAATACACTTCGATGACGGGGTAAGCCACTGTCGGTTTGGCGGACGATGAGAACGAGAACACTGCCACAGGCGTCCCAGTCAGTTACACTTCGACAAGGGGGTTCCCTCGACCGTCGTTACACTTCGATGGAGGGGTTATCGTCGATTGTCAATCAATCGTCCACTGTCCCGAGGTCGGTCGTTTACGATGAGCAACAACCATAAATAGAACAGTTGGGAGAGAAAGCCAGTCGGTTGCCTTCGGATTCGATGTCGGGGTTTAGGAACTCTCGAACTTCTGCATCTTCGTTTGTGCGATGGATTTGAGATGGTCCGTCTCACCGCCGATCGCCGAAAGTCGGGAGTCCTCCGCGAGCAGGTCCAGAATCGGATTGGGGTCATCCGAGAACGAAAACTCCATGTGCATCCCCTGTCCACGGCCACGGCTTTTTCGCTCGGCGTCCACGATTCCGTACGTGTTGAGTTCTTTGACGTACTTGATGTACGTCTCACGCGTCATCTGATCCGCGTCCAACAGCTCGGTGATCCACTTGTAGACTTGATACCCGACGGGACTCGGGACGGATGTTGTGGCATGGGCCGTGTGTACCGCGACTGCCGCCGTCGCGTAGAGCGAGATCTTCTTCTGCGTCGAGAGTCCTTCGATTTGGGTGAGCATGCGGTCCTTGTCGACTTCGTCTTGGGAATCCCGGACGTGCGATTCGGTGACGACGTCGTCGTTCTGCCGGTCGGCGAGGTCACCGGCTTTCCGGAAGAGGTCGATTCCCTTGCGGGCGTCGCCGTGACTTTGGGCGGCGAACGCCGCGACCAACGGAATGACGTCGTCGCTGAGGGCACCGGCTCGGAAGGCGTCACGACGATGGTCGAGGATTTCACGCAGTTGATTCGCGTCGTAATCGGAGAAAGGGATATCTTCGGGATTGAACGAACTCTCCGAGCGCCCGTCCACGTTCTCCATGAACTTGGGGTCGTTCGTCAGGGCGGCCACGGACACCGTCCCGTGAATGGTGTCCGTCTTCCCCGCCCGCGACAGTTGATAGAGGAGCTTCGAATACGCGGGTTCGTCCTCCCGGCCCACGAGGAGATCGATTTCGTCGAGAATGAAGATGACCGAGTCGTAGTAGGTGTTGATGAGGTCGTAGAGGCGCTCGTACTTCTGTTCGGTGGAGACACCCGTCGCCGGGACGCCGGTGGCGACACCCACGTCTTTTGCGACGGTTTCGACGAGTTTGTAGACCGCGCGGTCGAGGGTGGTTATCGGCTGGCAGTTGAGACTGATGACGCCGAAGTTGATGTCCTGTGATTCACAGAGCTCGACGATTTGTCCGCAGACGGCGTTGACGATGAGGGATTTCCCGGTTCCGGAGGGGCCGTAGAGAAGCATGTTCGGGGGTCGCTCGTCGCGAAGTGCCGGTTTGAGATACGCGACGACGGCTTGAAGCTGGTCGTCACGTCCGACGATGCGTTCTTCGTCGATGATGGTATCCGGTTCGACGAGGTTCCGGTTCACGAACACGGATCCGCCGGAGTCCTCTTCGAGGAGTTCCCGGATCGTTTTCTGGTCGGAGCCGTCGGCCGCAGGCGGACCGACCGCTGTTTCCTCGGACCGATCCGAGAGGGCATCGTCGGGTGTCTCCATGGTATCGTCTGGCATATTCGAAATCACCAAGACCACAAACAAAAAACTACCTATGTCGAAGTCTAACTCCTCGATGAGAGTGTCTTTACTGTCCCAAGTAGCTATCTGGTTATTTGGTAGGCGAACCGTATCCGAAGTCTAAAAACCGAACGACGAACGCTTTCCACCGGTTTCACTCGAACCGTGTTCGCGTGTCACCACCCGCCGCGGTACTGTCACGGTGGTGCCGCCACGGTTGTCGCGGGCTACCCCGTGATGCGCAAGTCATCGCCGACCTCGTAGAGATAGCCACGGAGCAACAACGTTTCGAGAAGATCATCGATGAGAACGGCCTCGATGTCGTGCGCTCGAAGCACCTGATCCGCTTGTTCGTAGGTGAACGACTCTCCCGATCCGAATCGCGTCCGCAAGTGGGAGAGTGCTTGTTCCGTCATCGGCGGGAGTGGCGTGTAATCGGAATCCCTGTCGGACATCGTGGACAGCACTAGCTTGGTCGCTCGGTCAGTTAAGGGTTCGTCCGGAAACGACACCGTTCGAATACCGAGTACTTCCAGCGACATGGCGCGAAGCCCCGAACCCGAGCGGCAAGTAAATATATGGTAACATGACCCATAGTACGGGCCGAGCGATCGATATGACCGAGAGTCTGAACTGGATGCGTCCCGTAGATATCGAGATACTCACTAGCCTGCAGCGTATACAACCCGAATATATTCCGATCGTTGCAAATCGGATGGGGCTCCACCTGTCGTACGCTGAACGCCGATGCGACCTTCTTCGCGAGAACGGGCTTATCGTACCCGTAACCGGTGAAGCAATTTACCAGTTAACCAGCGACGGCGAAACGGTTCTCGCGGACGTCCGAGAGGGGTCGCTGACGACCGTTCGCACGGACGACACGGACGAGGACGAGGAGTCCATCTCCATATAACGAACGAGGGGAGCACCGAACACGCTCTTGACGCTATTTTTGCCGTGACCCCAGCAGTCTGCACCGGTAGCGGCATGACGTGCTGACGTTTCCGTTCGGAACCATCGGGAAAAGACAACGAAATTCAACGGAGAGTACGCGTAACAGCGTTCACCTGTCGCTCGTCTACGGCTCGTCATCTGCCGCTTTCCGGCTACAATAGCTACTGTGCTTAAAATATCCAAAATAGATGCAATAGGAACAATAGGGATAATAGATATGATAGTCACGACAGATGAATGGATAAAATGGGTACAATAGCTACAACAGATACAATGTCTACGATAGGTGGCTATGTTAACCACTCTCGGGTCCACCCATCGTCGTCACAGCATCTCGGTTGGTACGAAAAGCAGCTTTCTGTGGCCCCTATCTGTCCCCTCAAGGGATGGTTCGCTGCAGCGGGTCTCGTTCGTGCGTTCGTTCCGCCCTACTAGCCGAGAGCGAAGATTCCGCGATGCTGGACGAAACGAGCATGGGAATGAGAACACCGGGCGAAAATCGTCTCACCTAGCTCACCGGAACAGTCGGCTTAATGTGCATGGATAAACCAACTATTTCACCATGCGAATAAGACTCACGACCGGGCGCGGACGAGGTAGTTCACTTTACCATCCGACGGGAGGAGTTCTATGACGATCGAAACGGTCGATTTCACCGAGGTCAGGCCCGGTGAGATGACCGGAACCGCCGTTCAGCGTCGAGAGGATCGACACCTTCTGACGGGTGACGCCCGGTATACCGACGATATCCAGTATCCGCGAATGGGGTACCTCGCGCTCCTCGGCAGCCAGTACGCGCACGCTCGAATCGAGTCGATCGACGTGACCGACGCTGAAGCCCACAGCGACGTGATCGCCGTCTATACCCACGACGACCTTCTCGAATCCGGCCTCGATGGTACGATGCCGGCCGCCGAACTGGACGCCGAAGATCTCCAAGAAGACGACGATAGCGGGGAGGAAATGTCCGTCGAGCGGCCCCTCCTCGCCGATGACCGCGTGCGGTACCAAGGGCAACCCGTCGCCGCAGTCGTCGCCGAGCAGCGGTACGCCGCCTTCGATGCACTCGATGCGATCGACGTCGAATACGAACGCCTCGATGCCGCTCCACAACTCGACGACGCCGTCTCATCGGATGCGCCGCCGATTCACGATAGCGTACCGGGCAACGTCGCCTTCGAGTGGGACACCGGCGACCGCGAGGGGACTGAAGAACTGTTTTCACAGGCTGCACACACTGTCTCGCTCGATCCGTCGAACAACCGCGTAATCCCGACGGCGATCGAACCGCGAGCGGCGGTTGCGCAGTATCGACCGTCGGACGACAAACTGACGGTCGAACTCTCGAGCCAAAACCCGCACGCGGTTCAAGATCGGCTTGCAACGGTTCTCGGGTTGCCTCGACACCGTATCACCGTTCGTGTGCCGGACGTCGGCGGTGGCTTCGGCGCGAAACTCCAACCGTACGCCGGCCACCTTCTGACGGCGTGGTGTTCGATGCGACTCGAACGTCCGATCAAGTGGCAGGCCCGTCGCACCGACGACTTCCAATCGATGGTCCACGCTCGTCGGCAGGAGACGCACGTCGAGGCGGCGCTCGACGCGTCGGGGCACATCCTCGCGCTCCGAGGGGAGATCGACGCGGATCTCGGTGGATACCCGACGGTCGGTGGAGTGGGCATCCCGAAGGGAACCGCGGGGATGCTCTGTGGTGCCTACGACGTCGACGTCGGGCACGTCTCCGTTCGAGGAGTGATCACCAACACGGCTCCGATTTCGGCCTACCGCGGTGCTGGCCGACCGGAGGCCGCCTACATCATCGAACGGCTGGCGAGCACCTGCGCCCGCGAACTCGGGATGGACCCGGTCGAGTTTCGCCGACGAAACTTCGTTCCGCCGGAATCGTTCCCGGTCGAGACGGCCCTCAAAATGAACTACGATAGCGGTGACTACGGGAAGACGCTCGACCGAGCCCTCGAAATCGTCGACTACGACGAATTCCGCGAACGCCAGGAGCGCGCCCGTGACGACGGACGGTATCTGGGCATCGGCTTTTCCTCGTACGTCGAGATCTGTGGCGGCTCTGCGGGAAGTATCGAGAGCGGACAGATGAGGGTCAACGCCGACGGGCAGGTCGTCGTTCACACCGGCACGCAGGATACGGGCCAAGGACACGAAACGACCTATGCTCAAATCGTGAGTGACCAATTGGGTGTCGACTACGACGCTATCGAAATCGTCGAGGGGGACACCGACAAGGTCACTGAAGGCGGTGGCACCGCTGGCAGCCGAAGTTTGCCGATGGCGGGGAACGCCATTCGGAAGGCATCCCGACGTATCGAAGAGAAGGCGCGGACGATCGCCGCCCACCGTCTCGAAGCCGCCGAGGCGGACATCGAATTTTCGGAGGGGGAGTTTCATGTTCAGGGCGCACCGGATTACGGGATTACGTTTCGGGACGTCTCCGCCGACGCGTACAACCCGCGAAACCTCCCGGACGACGTTGACCCCGGTCTCGAAGCGTCGGTGTACTTCGAACCGGACGGCTCGACGGCACCGTTCGGTACCCACGTCGCGGTCGTCGAAGTCGACCCGGAAAGCGGTGAGGTGTCGTTCCAGCGGTACGTCGCCGTCGATGACGTCGGCCCGCAGATCAACCCGAAACTCGTCGAAGGACAGATCGTTGGTGGTATCGTCCAGGGAATCGGTCAGGCGCTGTACGAGGACGGCCACTACGACGCGAACGGTAACCTCGCCACGTCTTCCTTGCAGGACTACGCGATCCCCAAAGCGATCGACGTCCCCGATATCGAGTCGGATAGCACGGTGACGCCGTCTCCGAACAACGCCCTCGGCGTAAAAGGGGTGGGCGAGGCGGGGACCATCGGCTCGATGCCGGCGGTCGTCAACGCGGTTATCGACGCTCTCGAACCGCTCGGGGTCGACACCCTCGACATGCCGTTGACCAACGAGCGGGTCTGGTCGGCGGTCGAGACGGCGGCCGACCGATAAATCGAGGACGGTCGAAGGGGCCGGGTGATTTTACCGTCCGAGGGGCTAGTGGTCTACGTATGGCATACGAGAAAGTCAACTATCACGATGTCGAGAGTGTCGCCGACGGGTTACACTTTCTTCGAGACCCCCTCGAATGCGAGCGATTCGGCATTTCGGTACTCGAATGCGAACCGAGATGGACCGGCAAAGAGCACGCACACGTAGACCGCGAACACGAGGAAGTGTACCTTCTCGTCGATGGCTCCGCGACGGTGACCGTCAACGACGAGGAAGTGCAGATGGAGAGCGGTGATGCGATTCGACTCCCACCCGAGGCCACCCGTCAGATTCAGAACGGCGATACTGAATCGCTGTTCGTCCTCGCCGGCGCGCCGTGAGTTCACCCGATTAGGGGGACGGTGAACGCTCGCTCGATTCCCGTTCGACGTTCTGGACCGCCCGGTCGAGTTGCGAGACCAACTCTTCGACCGATCCCTCGTCGACACGGTAGTTGGGCTGTCCAGACTCACTGCGCCACAAACGCGACCGTCGGGGTGATGAATCGGTTTCGGACGGAATAGAGACCATCGACCGCTTCTTCATCGTTAACGGCGTATCCCCGTTCCCGCGTTTCTTCGAGTGTGAATCGCTCGTCGGCTGCGGAGAGCGAGTGTTCGGTTTCACGGGGTTCCCGCCTCTATTATCCTCTCAACGCGGGACGAATGGGTTCGGCGAGGACCTTCCCCGACGTAGTGTCGTGCATGTAAAACGCCCGTCGGTCGCCGAGAAACGACGATTGTATCGTACAATTCGCTATACAGAGACACTCCCCGTCGTGACGAGCGATCGGGCTATCCTGTGGGAATACACTTCGACCACTGGCGTCGAGTATTCGGACATCGACTTGGGGACGCTTTTTCGGCGCCGAAGCTCGGGTGCGTGTGGTCTTTCACGTCGCTTCCGAGACGCACGCGTGCCGCAGTGAACAGGGACCAGCGGACCGTTCCCGACCGTCGGTTTCGGTGTGCTTACTCGGTCCAACAGGCGCACACTACCCGGTGCCATCACTCGGCTCTTCGCGATTGACCATCCCTACGTCACAACGAACTCTCCCTACGTCGCAACGAACTCTCTCGGTTCTCCGCTCGCTGTGGCTGGTACGAGAGCGGTTTCGCCGAGAAAAAATCAGTATGGTGAATAGAGCCGATTAAACGGCTCCACTCATTCGATGGTGATTTAGAGCAGGCCGCCGACCGTGACGTTCGCACCGATGTCGATGCCGCCGCTCGTGGCGTCGCCGCCCGTCGCGTCGCCGCTCGTGGCGTCACCGCTGGTGGCGCTCGCGTCACCGCTGGTGGCGCTCGCGTCGCCGGAGAAGCTCACGTCTTGACTGTTCGACTGTGACTGGTCGACGTCGGCGTCAGCGTCGCCGCTGGACGAGCCGTCGTCAGGGTTGTACCAGGATCCGGACATCGCTTTCTCGTCACTGCCGCCGGAATCCGACCCCGCTGCTGCCTCACCGGCTTGCGAGTTGTCCGAGGAGATGGAGTTTCCACTCTGAACGACGGACGCCGAAGCGTCGCCGCTGGTGGCGCTCGCATCACCGCTCGTCGCTGCGCCGCTCGTTGCACTTCCCCCGGTCGCGTCTCCGGTCGAAAGGGTCGCGTTTACGTCTGTTTGTGCCGCGCCTGTGCCTGCGAAACCGACTGTGAGGAGCGTCGCACACATCGCGAGTACGAGCATCCTGCTTGCTGCTTTGCGCATGTTGATATTCACCTCGATGAGCGGGTGTCACGATTCGGTGCATCACGGGTGCACCCAGCGACACCATCGCTGCCACGCTACCAGCAAAGTGAGTATAAACCCGTGCTATCGTTTTGGGATTTTTATCGACTCTAAATCGAAAACCGCTCAAACCCGGTGTTTAGCCTCGATACCGACGTTTTCTACAGACGTATTAACCGACGTTATCCTCGAACAACGAAACGCCATCGAACGGTTCAAAATCGCAACTGGTTCAGAACTGGTTAAAAAGGGATGATGCGGAAGTCGGGACCGGCGCCCGGCGTATCCGGACGACCGAGGGGGTGAAACTAGGACGCGTTAACGTCGATACGCCCACCGTATCCTCCCGAAACGGTCGGGCTACGACCGCGGACCGCTCGGACCGTATTGATCGCTCTACGAGGTCTCAACCGGCGATACCGTGGAGTAATCCGTAGACGGAAAAACGGTATTTCCCACAGATATCATCCCCTCGGCACGTATCCAAATCGATGGACTCCCCCCGAACGAGGGCGACAATAACCGGATACATGATCGATTAACGATTCAAACGGTGCTATCCGTTTATCCAAGGACGGCTGGTAGCGGAGCAGGCAATGGCGCTGAGCGGTACGTCAGCGGCCATTCACCGAAACGATTCACATGGTTCGAAAAATAGCACGGAGTGCGCTCGTAGTGATGATCTGCGCGACACTCCTCACGGTCGGTTTCGCAGGCACAGGCGCAGCACAGATAGACGTGGACGCGAACGCTTCCACCGGGGATGCGACCGGAGGAAGCGCAACGAGCGGTGACGCGACGAGCGGTGCGGCAAGCGCCACCAGCGGCAACGCTTCGGCGTCCGTCGAACAGAACGACAACGATATCTCGTTCACGAACGAGCAGACCGGAATCGCCGAAGCCTCCACCGGTGCTGACGGCGGCGACGACGGAGCCGCGAAGTCCTCCTGGTGGAACCACGATGGCGACGACGGTTCATCCAGCGGCGATGCTGACGCCGACGTCGACCAAACGCAAGAAAACAGCCAGAGCGTGAGCTTCACTGGCAATGCAAGTGCGACGAGCGGTGACGCGAGCGCCACCAGCGGCGACGCGACGAGCGGTAACGCGACGGGCGGCGACGCGACGAGCGGCGGCATCAGTGTTGACGCGAACGTCACGCTCGGCGGGTTTGTCGACGGTACGGTCCCGTAGACGGACATCTTTGCGACCGATGAGTACGCGGATTCTTTTTTGCCGTTCGACGACTTTCCACGAGTAGTTCGGACGACGGGGAGTAACTGACGCGTGTAACTGTACGCGTACCTGTTTGTGTGGCTGCACGAAGGACTCCACGATGGCGAGCCGAGGGATGAGCAACCCGTCTCACCCGACTGAGACATGTGAGCCGGCGAGTGCCACGCCATTCTACATCCGGCGGGCTTTCGGTATCGTGGACGCCCCGGACCTTCGATTCGACCGCTAGCCACGGATAGACGAATTGTCGGGCAATTGGCTACCGAGCGCTGTAAACCCCGGAGCTTCACGAACCGATGGCACGCCGTGTCTCCGACGAACGCGTGCGGGACGCAATTCTGCCGTCGAACATCCTCCCGACGCGTTCTGGCTGCTATTTCGGATGCCGTTCGGGCCGCGTTCGCATCACGTCGGCTTCGGCACGTCGAGCGTTTCCACCCGCACGGACCGCCGGTCATCGAGACGTGAGATACGACTGCCACACGTCGTTTGCGTTCCGTTACCACGCAGATACACGTCGAAGACCGAAGAGCAGCGGACTTTCCCGTACTTCTCGATGGAACTACCCTCGCCTTTCGACCGAGACCGGGTGGTGTAAAAGAGGGAACTTTGCCGGGGCAGTGTTGGGATGAGCAGCGTTATCCCTTCCCCGGAGGGGACGAGGTACTTCTTTCTCACGATCGTCGCGCCCGAGACGGGTTTCATCTCGACGATGGGTTCGTCGAGGACGGGTGGATCCTCGGAAAGCGGGGTCGGGTACCGAACGGTGGTCGTCGGGCCGCGATTCGGCGAAACGACTACCCTCTTCATTCCGCCCCGTACCATCGAAACGGATAGCTCGACCATCCCGTTCGTGTCGTTGTCGAAGAGCAGGCGACCCGCCGATTCCCGGTCGTTCTCCGTGTCGTCCACTCGATTGGAACCGACGGGGACCAGTCCCGTCGCGGCCGCGACGAACGTTCGCCTCGTTACGTTCGGCGTTGGTTCGTTCATCGTTTTGTCTCGAACTGTTGGAGAGCGGTGTCGCGTATTCGCTTCGGAGTGTTATTTCCACGGTGACTCACTAGTACGTACTGCTTTGGTTCAGGCGGTTTGGGAGTGAACGACCGAAGGGCCACGACGGAGCATCGATCGTCCGATCGGTCGAATGACTTGGGTGACTGTACTGTAAATTAAGCCCGACCACAGTGATCGTTGATGTGGGCTATATTTCGACGGGAGGCTTTAGTGCCGGGCAAAATCGATAACTGAACGTAAAACTGTAGTTCCGTTTTATATACTGCTCGCTGGTTATCGTGGCTGCGGCGGTACGTTGCTACACGTACAGGTGGTGTTTCACCTGAATCGGGTAGCAGCTCGTTCGCCGTATGACCAATCATGAAACGAAACGTGATCAGGAGCGCACTCGTACTCGCGATGTGTGCGACGCTTCTCACAGTCGGTTTCGCAGGTACAGGTGCGGCACAGGTTGATGCTGGCGTAAACGCCTCCGTCGGAAATGCGACCGGAGGAAGCGCAACGAGCGGTGACGCGACGAGCGGTGCGGCGAACGCAACGAGCGGTGACGCAACGGCGACTGTCGAACAGAACAACAACGATATCTCGTTCACGAACGAGCAGATCGGAATCGCCGAAGCCTCCACCGATGCTGACGGCGGCGACGACGGAGCCGCGAAGTCCTCCTGGTGGGGCCACCATGGCGACGACGGTTCGTCCAGCGGCGATGCTGACGCCGACGTCGACCAAACGCAAGAAAACACCCAAGACGTGAGCTTCATCGGCAACGCGACGGCCGAAAGCGGCGATGCGACCGCGGCGAGCGGCGACGCGACGAGCGGGAACGCGACGGGCGGCGATGCCACGAGCGGCGGTATCGACATCGGTGCGAACGTCACGTTCAACGAGCTGTTGGTGTAACGGACACGCGGAGTTCCGTAGCGAACAACTACCAATCCATTTTCGTGTCCCGCGACGCACGTCCTCACCGACGAACGCTCGTTCTACGGCCGTGACTACACCGAGAGGAGTTCCGCATGACTGCTCCTCACGTTGGCGGGAAACCGACGACTCGGCCGGTTCGATTTCGGTGAGTACGTCCCCTCGGAAGACTGCCATCCGGGGAGTACCGTCGTGAGCAGTGGTCATGTCGCGATTCGGTACTCGTTCGGCAGTTCGAGCAGAATCGAGTCTTTGGCGACGATGGCGCAAACGGGAACAATACCACGAAGCGTCCCGGTGCGGGATAACACGGGGCCATTGCATGTGAGAAATTAGCATGGCTATCGCGGAAGTCAAATAGAGTAGAGGCGACCAGTACGGATCGAAAGCGGACCCATCTGCGAGGTTCGTAAAGGGTAACATGTGAGATCGCAATATGACATATTATAGCGCCGTCCAGACGCTATAAACGATTCTTCGGGTTTATCTATCGACCACTGGTACACCGTTATCGCGGTTGTGACAATGAAAAATACTAATAAATTCAGAAGAGTGCTCATACTCTTCGTGTGTGTGACTGTCGTAGCAGCGGGTTCGATCGGTACGGCAGCGGCACAGATCGATGGCAATGCGACGGTCGGTGACGCAACCGGCGGAAACGGAACTAGCGGTGCCGCGACTAGCGGTGCCGCGAACGCCACCAGCGGCGATGCGACCGCGAGCGTGCAACAGAACAACAACACGATTTCATTCAGCAACTCTCAGGTCGGTGTCGCTTCGGCAACGACCGGAAGCGGTGACTCGATGGCCGACGATACCGACGGTGCGATGACCGACGACACCAGTGACTCGATGTCGGACGCCGGGACGTACGGTGCCGACTATCCGAGTTGGTGCGCGCCGCACGACGGCCACGACGGCCACGACGGCCACGACGGTCACGACGGTTCGTCCAGCGGCGATGCTGACGCCGACGTCGACCAAACGCAAGAAAACACCCAAGACGTGAGCTTCATCGGCAACGCGACGGCCGAAAGCGGCGATGCAACTGGGACGAGCGGTGACGCGACGAGCGGTGACGCGACAGGCGGCGACGCGACGAGCGGCGACATCGGTGTCGACGTGAACGCGACGGTCGACGGCATCGTTAACGACACCTGAATCCGCGCGATTCACGTGGGTCGTTTTTTTTTTAATTGCTGCCCCCGAGAGGTCACCGTGTCACGTCTACCGAACGGACAGGCCGCTCTTGAAGCACGGCGATTCCGTCGCTTTCGGTAGCCGGATCATCCGCGGGATCCGTACGGACCGACTACGACGGACGAGTGCGGTCGGGGAGACGCGGTGGGTGCCGTTACGCTCCATCGATCGCGCGAGGGGTGGTAGAAACTAACCCCAGTTTTTTTACGCTAGAGAGTAGTCCAGCCTGCAGCATGCGCAGGATACGTATCCTCTGTCTCATCGGGTGTCTGGTGGGGTTCGTCGTGGTTTCGGGCTGCATCGGAATCGGGTCAGAGGAGGGTGGGAAGACGAGTTCGGGGGAGGTCGCTCGACCGGCGACGTCGAGTGAAACCGGGGACGTAGCGACCGAACGAGCGACCTCGGTTTCGAGGGAGACGAACCAATCACAGGTCGCGGTGTCACGGACGTCGTCGTCGTCGTCCGGGAACGAGACGATTTCGGCGGCGTTCACGACTGGGTCCGAGCGAGTTCCGGTGACGTTGGAGGTCGCGAACTCGCCGAGCGAGTGGGAACACGGATTGATGCATCGACAGTCGCTCCCGCGCAATCACGGAATGGTGTTCGTGTTCGATAAGCCTCGGCCGGTCGCCGTCTGGATGAAAAACACGACGATACCGTTGGACATCATCTTCGTGCGGGCGAACGGGACGATAACGAACATCGAACACGCGAGTCCGGAGCCGAACGTGAACGACTCGGAGAAACGGAGATACTCCGCGGACGTTCCGGGGCGGTACTTCGTAGAAATGAACCGCGGGTTCGCCAATCGGACGGGACTGGAGCCGGGTGACAAGCTCGCGCTCGGTGAAAAACGGTTGACGACCGAGCGACGGGATGGCACGGACGGCTCGAACACCGATGGTAGCGGCTGACAAACTACAACCATGAACAGAAGACAATTTTCCGCGATATCGATGGCCAGCGTCGTCGGAATGCTCGGCGGATGCGTTTCGAACGCGATGAATAACGACGGGGGGAACGGCGAAACGAAACGAGCGAAGGGCGAGCGGGAGACCGGCGAAACGAAACGGGGGAACGTCGATAGGGGGACCGGCAAAGAGAAGCGAACGAAGGATCGGTCGTACGATGTGAGCACGGACACGGTGCTGGCGGTTCACAATCGAAACGGTCCGGTGAACGTACGACCCCACGACGGTTCGACGGTCGATATGCACGCCGAGATCCGGGCGAATTCGAACGAGTCCTTGCACGAAGTGTCCGTCACCGCGACGAACACCGAAAACGAACTTCGGATCGTCACCGAGTTCGACGAAGGGATCAGACACGATCAAGCGACCGTTTCCATGGACGTTCGCTGTCCGAGGAACCTCGTGACTGACGCCGTGACGACCACGAACGGTTCCATTGAGGCCACCAACCTCGTCGGGGACATCGAATACCGGAGCAGAAACGGGAATCTCGTGGTCGAAGACATCGAGGGTACCGTTTCGTTGACGACGAGCAACGGGAGTATCACCGCGAAGAACGTCGGCGGGATGGCGGGAGCCGAGACGTCGAACGGAACCATCGACATCGAAATCCCGTCCGTGCCGAACGACGTCACCGTCGAGAACTCGAACGGGGCTATCGACGCCGCCCTTGCGCCGGGGCTGAGCGTCGAACTCTCCGCCGAGACGTCGAACGGTCCCGTGACGGTTCACGATATCGACGTGAGTTCGGTGGAGAAATCCGAACACGGTTTTTCGGGGACTCTCAACGACGGACGGCATTCCCTCGTGTTCGAGACCAGCAACGGTTCCATCGACATCTCGTCGTTGAACGGTGACGGCGGGAACTGACGCGGTGGATAACGTCACCCCGTGACGTAGGTACGAGCCACTCTTCTACCGCCTCCCCTCACGAAGGGGAATCCCAACTACGGGAACGCTCCGTTGACGACGTCGTTCGTCAACGTTCCGATGCCATCGTAGGTGATGGTGACGGTTTGACCCGGTTCGATGACTCCGGGGTTCTCGGGACTGCCGAGTGCGATGCAATCTCCCGGACGGAGCGTAAACCGCTGCGAGAGGTGCGCGACCAGTTCGTACGGGTCGAAGAGCATCAGTTCCGTGTTCGATTCCTGCCGTTTCTCGTCGTCGACGTACGTTTCCATGTCGAGATTCGTCGGGTCGACGTCGGTTTCGATCCAAGGGCCGAGCGGGGCGGACCCGTCGAACGCTTTCCGCGCGGTGCGCCCGACCTGGTCGAGGGCGTCGACGTCGTTCATGATCGTGTACCCGCGAACCACCGACGGAACCGCCTCGGGCGAGAGATTCCGACAGCGTTCGTCGATGACGACGACCAGTTCTCCCGCGTAGGTGAGTTCGTCGGTCCAGGTCGGATACGGTATCGACCGCCCGTCCGCGAGAAGACTCGTCGCCGGTTTGATGAAGAAGTCGGGTTCCTCCGGTTGTTCGTAGTCCATCTGTTCGAGCGTCGTCGCGTAGTTCCGCCCGATGCAGTAGAGGGCGCTGGGGCGACAGGGCGGAAGCAATCGTCCGTCGATACCGACTTCGTAGACACCGTCATCGGTGTACAGAGTCCCGTTCTCGTATTCCCCGGAAACGGGACCGGTCGGAGTGAGCAGTCGTGCGAGTCGCATGAACAGAGGTATCATCATCTGTCGTAAAAATGTTGAGTACATCATCTCTCGATTGGAATCTCACCGGAGTTGAAGGGATACAGAAAACACGTGGAGGAGTACAGAAGACGCGTCGTCGTTCCCCGGGAACGGGCGTTCTCGGGCGGTAGCCATTTCAAACCACAGGCGTTATTTATACCCGACTCCGAGTCCAACCGTGACTACGTTTGATTCGTCTTTTGACGACGATCCAAAATTAGCGAGCAGTGGGTACCGAATTACCGTCGACGAGGGCCGCGAGTCGTTTTTTGCGATCTGCATCGAAGAACCGGGGAGCGAGACGGCGTGGATCATGTCGGACACCGTTCGAGCGCTGGATTCGATGCGGTAAACCGCCGGTTCGTCACGAACTTCGACGACAGTCGGTGAGCTACTGACCTGTCGAGGGCTACAAAAGTCCTCTCCCGATCGTAGAGCCCCCCTCGTTTCGACGACGTCGATTCGGAACCCTCCGTCCTTTCTTTTCGAAGCAACGAACGGGGTTGGTCCATGGTGTGATTACGTCTCGATTCCTCGGTAAAAATGGTTGTCTCGAACCATGATGTAACTAAAATTGGACATAAAGTCTTGAATTTATTTATTGGATGAACTATGGCCGAAAAATCTTAAACTGCAGCCTATGGGTATTCTCGTGATGGCTCCAGACCGACAAAACCGAACTGCCGCAAGTCGTCGCTCGTATCTCAAACTCGCCGGTGTTGCCGTCGGCTCGACCGCACTGGCCGGTACGGGCGTGGCCGCGTCGTCCGACCTCGAAGACCAGTACGGGACGGTGATCGACGTTACGGATGAAGACGCGGACCCGAACGGGAACGAATCGATTTCACCGATCATCGAGGAATTGGCGGCGAGCGATACGCTGTTGCGATTCCCGAGCGGGGAGTACTATATCGACAAACGGGTTCGCGTCACCGGCTGTAATAACTTCGGAATGGTCGGCGACGACGCGACCCTCGTCCCGGCCTCGTTCGACGAGTTCGACGACAGCGACGACTGGAATTATAAACTGTTCCAATTGGGTGTCGATTACGACCCCGTGACGGACCTCAGGGTGGAGAACTTCACGGTCGATATGAGCGGCGACGAAACCGGCGTTCGAGTCCTCGATGTGGCCGCTGACGACGGATTGGTCGTCCGAGACATCGACGTCACCGGCACGCACGACAGCGGTGCGTGGGGTCCCGGGCGATTCGTGATCACCGACCCCGACGGTACGGGTCTCGTCGAACGGTTCTCGGCCCCCGACGGCGCGGTTGCGACGGAGAACGCACCGGGCAGTAGGTTGGAATGGGGACCGACCGGAATACTGTGTAACAACAACGAAGGGACGATCACCTTCCGCGACTGTGTTCTCGGTTCGTTCCCGGACCACGGACTGTACGCGTCCAATGGCAACGGGTCCGTTCACGTCGAAGGTGGCCGTTTCCAGAACAGTCTGGGGGCGAACGTCCGAATCGGTGGTACCAACAGCACCGTCGAGGACGCGACGATAATCGTCGACGAGGAAGGTGGGTTCGACCGTGCCCAACAAGGGCTTCGCTACGATAACGGGGACTACGTCGTCGCGTCCAACGTCGAAATCCAATCGAGCGTTCCCAATAGCCCGGCCGTGTGGGTCGCGAAAAACGCCGAACGAAGCCATTTCAACAACGGCACCATCACGGTGCAAACCGAGGATGCGGTCCCCGCTATCATGGTTCGGCCGGGTTCGGGAAGGGCGTTCATCCAGCACTGTGACGTCACGCACGAGGCTGGCGGCGGTTCGGCCGTGAAGATCGGTGACGGTGAAGACGGCGTGAAGCTATTGGACACTACCATCACGGGGCAGGCAGAGACGAGCGGTACGTACGGCGCTATCTTCAACGAGCGCGATGACTCCCAGTTCCTCGGCCTCTCGGTCGACCACGGCGTCGACTCCGGTCGCCACGCGCTGATCAACAAGGCCGCAGACTGTACGATTCGTGGCGGCACGTACGTCTCCGAAAGTCACGCGCTCGTGGAGGGCGGCGACGGGACGCTGATAGAGGACGTCACCGCTCGCTCGCGAAGCGGAAAACCGGCCCTCCAAATCCTCGAAGACGCGGAGAACCTCACCCTCACGGACAACGATTTCGAAGGCAGTATCGAAGACGACCGGTGAAGTGAAACCACGGAAAAAGCACTTTCTCGGCCCGTAGCCCCCGTTATTTGAGCAGATCTGGATGGGATTTCAGTTAGCGAAAGCGCTCCCACGTGAGAACCGAGATACGCGACGATTCGTCGCGCTTGGACTCGTCGTATCGCTCTCGACGAGGGAAATGATACTCGTGCGGCCGATTTAGACGTATCGGGAAGCTCCGATAATCGTCGTGTCCTCTCTTTTCCTCTCCTCTCTATTTCCGAAATCGGCCGTTTGGGACCGACTGACGGGTTCGAGGTTCACCCGCCAAGCGGGCGGTTCATCCACACGTCGTTTTGGCCGTTTGATTGTCCTCGAAAATGGCGGTTTGCATGCTACATCGATAGGAGATTCCGTCCCCATCGGGAACACGAATCGGCTTTCCGACCCCGATCGGATCGACGACGAGCTGTGTGTGGACGGCGATCGTGGAACGTTCGCCGTTTTTGACGTGAGACCGAAACCAATCGTCCACTTTCTCGTTGTCCATCGTGACGGGAATGACGACTTCCCGGGTTTCCCCCGGACGCAGTAACGTCCGTTTGGACGCGTTCGCCGAAAGGACCCCACTCCCCGTACGGAACATCGTGTTTCCGTTCACGGAGGCTCGCATCCTGAGCCCGGTCGGATCGACGACGATGGGCACCGTCTTGCTCGGGTTGTGAATTCGGAACCGTACTGAGACGGTCGTCCGGTTTCCGGTCACGCGGCCCCACCTCGCGTGGGCATCCTGTATCTCCGCGCCGACAGTCACCTTCCGGTGGATGGAACCGGTATCGACACGCCGAGTACGAACGTATTCGCCTTCGGTTCGCTCGGCGGCATGCGAGATGGAATCGAGAATCGGCGTCCGATTTGCGAACTGGGTGTGTGACTCCGACGCTCGATACGACCAATCTCTGACCGGCGTGGTGACGCGTACGTTTCCGGACGCAGTCGCGTGAATCGTTTCGTCGGCCTCGATGAAATTCACCCACCAGCGCTTCAGGCGGTCGTTTTCTATGTACGTCGATTGCGTTTGCGTCGTATTGCCGCGCGGAAGTTCGACCGTCTCTCGCGACCCATCGGCTACCGTGACTCCGTTGAGGGAAAGCGAGTAGTCCACGTGAAGCGAATTGCCGGTCGTGACATCGACGGGATAGGGGTTGGTCGTCCAAAAGGTGGTGACGACCTCGGTTCGTTGATCGGTAACCGTTCCCCAGTCTCCGAAGTCCTGAACGCCAGCGGTGGGTTTCGGGACATCCTCGTTCGTGACTGCAAGATAGCCGCTCCCTGCCAGAACGAGCAGCACGATGACGCCACCCACGACGAGGTTCCTCATCCGTACCATAGGTGTTCAGTTCCGTTTGACTCGATAGTCGATGGGTTCGGCGACACTAATACAGAGGATATGCTCCAAAGGATATGATTTTACCGGCCTTTATTTAAAACCCGTTAGAAAAATTATAAATTCCCGAAGAACGAACACCGACGACCGCGAACGGACGGAAAACTGGGCCACCGTCGGGACGAGAGAAACGACGCGATGAGGGTATGGAACGCGGGACGGAGGTCGGAGATCGCGATGCCGTTACGGGTCGGATGTATCCGGTTAGTCAGCGTGACGACCGGTCGCACACTGTCGGACGATCCCATCGTATTGACCTCTTATACGCTCCGTTTCGTATTTTCGTGGATTCTACCATACACTCAATACGCACCGGAACTCCGTAGAACGTGTCCATATGACCCGTAGAAACACCGAACAGGCACCCATGGATATCAACGGTTCGCTCCCGACGGCGTTCTGTTCGTGGTCCGGCGGCAAGGATAGCTGTTTTGCGTGTTTTCGCGCGATGAAGGAGTACGATGTCGTCCAACTGGTACACATGGCGGTTCGTGACGACGCCCAGACGGGGTTCGACGCGGTCGATGAAATACTCGTGGCACAAGCCCGGTCGATGGGCATTCCCCTGATTCGGCGACGGGTCGACTGGGAGTCCTACGAACCGACCTATCGGGAAACGCTTTCGACCGTCGAATCCAACACCGGTGTCTTCGGGAACGTCACGGGTCCGGAACTACGTGCGTGGGTCGATGACCTCTGCGATGATCTCGACCTGACACCCGTCTATCCGCTCTGGGACGGGAACCCGATCGAACTCTATCGAAGCTTCATCGAACGTGGATTCGAGGCTCGAATCGTGAAAATCGACGCGGAACGCGTCGCGGACCGCTGGCTCGGAGCGCCGCTGGACGAGGAGTTCCTCGATTACCTCCTCGCGAACGATCTCCATCCGATGGGCGAGTTCGGCGAGTATCATACCGTTACGATCGACGGACCGCTATTCGAGACGCGGATTCCGATCCGAATCACCGGTCGAACGACCGACGATAGCGCGCTGATCGCAACCGTCGAACTCGACGACTGACCCGCGAACACGGGGTATCGTTACCGACTGGATTCGAGCGTTACGGACCCCGTCATCCGACCAGTGATCGTCGCCAGATGTTTCCCGGTAGAAGTGGTCTAGTGGACGTACGATGCACAACTCAGCGCCGGACCAGACCGAATGCCCGCAGTGTGGTACCCCGTACGACAAACTGACTATCGTCGAGGAGGGTGTGCGCTGGCGCGATCTCTTCCCCGGCACCGTTTTCGACTTTTTCAAATCGTATCAACGCCGGTGTACCGCTCGGATCGATGTTGAAAACGACTCCGAACTCCCGGAACGGAAACGGGCGATTTACTTCCATTCTGACCGTTGAGTCGTTCGGTCGTCGAACGCCCTCTCGTCGTGACCGCGCCGAGTGACGGCGGAAACCACCGATCGAAGCCGGACCCCCGTCAAAAATACCTTGCAGTGACAGTCACTATCGTCTTGTTCAGGGTCGTATTCTCGTTGGCCGATGGGGGATTTTATGCTCGTCTGTAAAGAGTGTGAGTGGTCGGCGGGAGATGATGGTACGGAAAAGCCGACGGTAAATCAGAATGCGATCGAGCATTTCTGTGAGACCGGGCATCCGATCACCGCCGTCGGTCCGGAAAAACGGTCGTCATAGGGACGATTATGGCACAGCAACAACCGTCTCTCGTCGACCATTGGCCAACGGATATAACGTTCGCTCTTCCCTGGGTGAGGGTATGACTGCAACGGTCGTCGAAGTCGGAATCCCCGCGACTGAATTCGCACTCAGTGACTCGTTATCCGCGATCGATGAACTGAGTTGCGAAGTCGAACGAGTCGTCGCTCACGACGACGATCGTATCATGCCCTTCGTCTGGATTACCGCCGATAAACCCCGTGATACGATCGAATCGACGATCGCGGATGACCCGTCGACCGAAGACGTCGAACTACTCGCCGATCTCGGAGACGAATGGCTCTATCAAATGGAGTGGATCAGTAAGGTCGAGTTGCTCGTTCGCGTCCTCGTAGAGGAGGACGGGACGATTCTGGCTGCGATGGGCAACGAACACGAGTGGAACCTTCGCATCGTCTTTCCCGAACGAGATGCCCTCTCGCGGACGTACCAATACTGCCAGGATCGGGAGATGACGTTGAACGTCATCAACATCTATCAGTTGGAGGACGGTCGAAAAGGTCGCTTCGGTCTCTCGGATGAGCAACAAGATACGTTGACGCTCGCGTACGATCAGGGCTACTATCAAATCCCTCGGAAAGCCGGCGCGACGGATCTCGCCGAGGAACTGGATATCTCCCACCAAGCCATCTCCGAACGGTTACGTCGCGGGCACGAAAGCCTCGTCGAAAACGCCCTCATTCTTGGAAAGGATGCGGATGATTCGAACGAGAACTGATCGGTTTGTGACGCTCGGCTCGCGAGGAGTTGCTCGAACGGATCGAAACGGTTCGATGAGAGGGTACGCCGATCTACAGCGACCGACGAATCGAAGGGGAGTGCCGGTTAGCCCTTCACGGAACCGACGGCGGTGACTCAGTCGATCCGTTCGGCGAGCGATATCGCTTCGTCGAGCGACAGCTCTCGGGAACTCGCGTGGAGCCGTTCTACCAATCGCTCGATTCGCGCTTCGGTAACTCGTCTCCCGCTCCGTTCTACGATCCGTCGTGCGGCACCTCGGCCGGTCGCGTGACCGAAGAGGAGCCGCCGTTCGCCGCCGAACCGGGCGGGGTCGAACGGTTCGAACGTACTCGGTTCGTCCAACATCGCTGCGGTGTGGAGGCCGGATTCGTGGGAGAACACCTCCTCCCCGAGGAGCGACTTTTCGGGTTTCACGTCCTCGTCCAAGGTGGCGAGAACGCGCTTCGTGACGGGAAGCAACTCGTCTTCGGCGATCGCAACGTCGACCGCTTCGTCCCCGACGCTCGCCGCGGCGACGAACGCTTCGAGCGCGGCGTTTCCGGCCCGCTCACCGAGACCCGCGACCGAGAGATCGACTTTCCCAACGCCGCAACGGGCGGCGGCCAGTGCATTCGCCGTCCCGACGCCGAGGTCGTCGTGGAAGTGGACGCCGACGGAGGAGGGGTCGGCGTCGAGCGCTTCGAGGTGGGTAACGACACCGGTAGGTGTCCGACTGCCGACCGTATCCGCGATCGTGTAGAGTTCCGCGTCGACCGCCGCGAACAAGTCGTCGAGGGCGGATGGCTCCGTTCTGAACCCGTCCATCGCGCTGAAGTGTACCTCGACACCGTGTTCGTGGGCGACGTCGGCGGCCTCGATTACCGTTTCCGCCAGTTCGGTTCGGTCTATCCCGAGGACGTGGTCGAGTTGGCGCTCGCTCGTTGGGGCGAAGAGGTCGACGACGTCCACCCCGGCTTCGATTGCGGCCGTCACATCGCTCGGGATCGAACGGGCGAGTCCGGTGATGGAGGCGTTCAAATCGGTGCGCTCGCAGACCTCGGCCGTTCGACCGTCCGCAACCGGAAACCCGACCTGTATGTAGTCCACGCCGAGCGAATCCAATTCCCGCGCGGCGGTGACTTTCTGCTCGACCGAATAGCGAACGCCGGGTCGTTGTTCGCCTTCGCGTAGCGTGAGGTCGAGGAGTTTCATACGATCCCGTCCTCTCGAAGCCGTTCGATTCGCTCCGAATCGTAGCCGAACGCGGCGAGGACGGCGTCGGTATCCTCGCCCAGCGCCGGCGGATCGGTGGACTCGACTCGGTCGAATCCGGTGGTGTGTGCCGGGAATCGCGGAGTCCGTATACGATCGCCGTCCCCCTCCGTCGCCCGAACCTCCGCGAGAGCGTCGGTCGCTTCGAGATGCGGGTCGGCGGCGACATCGCTGGTATCGTTCACCGGAGCCACCGGAACGCTGGCCGCCTGTAGGCGTTCGACCAAATCCGTCGCGGTGTAGGTGTCGCAAATCGATTGAACGCGCTCGCCGAGTTCTTCACGGTTTTCGAGCCTATCCGGGAGCGTTTCGAACCGTTCGTCCGTGTGCAGGTCGACGTCGAGCGCCTCACAGAACCGCAACCACTGTTTCTCCGACGACGGTCCGATGAACACCCACCGGTCGTCTTCGGTCCGGAAGACGTCGTAGGGGGCCCACCCGGGGTGACTCGCACCCATCGGCTCGGGAACGTCGTCGTACGCTTGGGTGTACGCCAGCCAATACCCCATCAGCGCGACGGTGCTCTCGAAGAGCGGCACGGTTATGTGCTGGCCCTCGCCGGTCGCATCCCGTTGGCGAATGGCCGCCAGTATCGTGAGTGCCCCGTACAGCGACGCCGCCATATCCGAGAGGCTCGTCCCGGAGCGAGCGGGAGGCGTGCCGGGATGCCCCGTGACGCTCATCACGCCGGAGAGCGCCTCGGCGACGGGGTCGAGCGCCGGGAACTTCTCGTACGGTCCCGGATTGAACCCCTTTATCGAACAGTAAACCAACGAGTCGTTGCTCCGACTCAGATCGTCGTACCCGACGCCGAGCCGGTCGGCGGTCCCCGCGGCGAAGTTCTCTACTACAACGTCCGCTTCGCCGACGAGATCGCGGAAAACGGCGTTTCCTGCTTCGGATTTCAGATCGACGGTGATACTGAGCTTGTTCCGATTGACGTAGTTGAACGAGCTATTGCCGATCGGACTCGAATCCCGGACGGCGTCGCCTCGCTCGGGGTGTTCGACCTTGATGACTTCGGCGCCCAGATCGGCCAGCAACATCGAACAGAACGGTCCGGCGATGATGTGCCCGAGTTCGAGAACCGTGACGTCCGAGAGCGGTTGACCGTCCGCACCGGGAAGTAAACCCGGGACGATTCGACCGCCGTCCGTTCGAGCGTCGCGTTCGCCGCGGGTGTCGGACGAATGCTGCTCGCTTTTCTCGTCTGATTGACTGTTCTCCGTGGGTCGATTGTCGTCTATCATTTTTCGTTTCGTACCGATTACCGCTGCTGTTTCGGGGAGTGGTTCGTGAGTTCGTCGCCGTAACATATCGTTTTCCCGTCGTCATCGAACACGAACAAGTCGCTCTCGTCGAACTCGACGACGATTTCGTCCCCGTGATTGACGTGCCCGAGCGTGGAGGACACGACGTCGATGTTGGTGTCGTTCGACCGTCCGTGGACGACGAACTCCGTCCCGAGTTGCTCGACGACGTCGACGATCACGGTGAATCGATGCTCGCCGCCGTCGGGGGAGAGGTACTGCGGACGGATTCCGAGGGTGATCGGTTCGCCGATGCGGTTCGCGAAGCGATCGGCCGACGCCGGAATCTCGAACCCGTCCCCATCGAGGACATAAGAGCCGTCGCGTTCGACGACCGTCGCGGGCAGGAGGTTCGTCGAGGGGGTTCCGATGAATCGGCTGACGTACTTCGAGACGGGGCGGTCGAACAACTCGCCCGGCGGGGCGAACTGTTCGAGTTGCCCGCTGTTGAGGAGGACGACGTGGTCGCTCATCGTCATCGCCTCCGTCTGGTCGTGCGTGACGTAGACCATCGTCGCATCGAGTTCCTGATGTAACCGCTGGACTTCGACGCGAAGTTCGGCCTTCAGTTGCGCGTCGAGGTCGCTCATCGGCTCGTCGAGCAGGAGTACGTCCGGGTCTTGGACGAAGGCCGACCCGAGCGCCACTCGTTGTTGCTGTCCCCCCGAGAGTTCCGCGGGCATCTTTTCCAGTTGCTCGGAAATCTGGAGGACCGTCGCGGCTTCCTCGATGCGGTCGTTTCGCTTCTCGCGTGGTACCCCTTGGACCTTCAACCCGTAGCCGATGTTCTGTCGAACCGTCATGTGCGGGTACAGTGCGATCGACTGGAAGACCATCGCACAGTTACGGTCCTGGGGGGAGAGGTCGGTAACGTCCTGTTCTCCGAACGCTATGCGACCCTCCGTGGGCGTCTCCAATCCGGCGATCATTCGCAGCGTCGTCGTTTTGCCGCAACCGGACGGCCCGACGAGCGTCGTGAACGATCCCTCTGGAATCGACAGCGAAAGGTCGTCGACGGCGACGTGGACCGCACCGGCGGATCGATACTCCTTGTGAACCGAATCGATGTGAATTGGGCGTGCCATTATTCGAGACCTCCGACGTTGAAGCCCTGAAGCAGGTAGTTCTGGAGGAACAGGGCGATGAGGAACGGCGGGATGCAGATCAAGAGCGAAACGGCCATCGTCTCACCCCAGCCGATGGTGACACGGTCGAGAAACAGGCTCGCCCCGACCGTGATGGTGTACATCTCGTCGCTGCTCATGACCACGCGGGCCATGGTGAAATCGTTCCACGCGACGGCGAACGCGAAGATGGACGCCGAGATGTACCCCGGTCGCGCGACCGGAAGAACGACGTCCCAGAGCGTGCGCGTTCGACTCGCCCCTTTGGTCCACGCGGACTCCTCCAGCGATATCGGGATCGTCTGGAAGTACTGCCACATGAGCCAGATGGTGAACGGCGCGGAGATGCCGGTCAGCGCCATCGCCAGCGCAAAGTAGCTGTTCAGCAACCCGAGCGTGTAGAAGATGACGTACAGCGGTATCGCCAGCACGATGGGACTGAACATGTACGCGAACAGAACCGCCCGTGCCGCCAGCGTCTTTCCCGTGAAATCGAATCTGGTGAGACCGTAGCCCGCCGCCACCGCGAGCGCGGTGGACATCAGGGTCGAACTCGCGGTGACGATGATGCTGTTCGTGAAGTACCGAACCGTGTTCGTTTCCTCGAACAGCACCCGGAAATTCCTGAACGTCACCGAATCGATCAACAGGTGGACCGCTCCACCTTCGAACACCGCCGCGGGCGACTGCACCGCGATGGAGACCATGATGTAGACCGGGAACGTCACGAACACGGCCACCAGCAACGCCGTGAGGATCACGGCGATACGTTTCACCCGCTGCTGGAGACGTTGGGGAACGACCGATCCGGCGGCCCCTTCACCGAACGCCATCAGCGAGCCACCTCCTTTTCGGGTTCGAACACGTAGAAGTAGACCACGGCGACGCCCGCGAGCAGGAAGAACATGATTCCCGCGAGCGCCGTCGCGCCGCCGAAATCGACCGCTTCGAACGCGATCTCGTACACACGAATGGGCAGGGTAGTCGTCGCTTTCAGCGGTCCTCCCCGCGTCGAGAGGTAAATGATGTCGAACTTGTTGAACATCCAAATCCCCCGCACGAGGAGGATGATGAGGATGGCCCCGCGCAGGTGCGGGAGGGTGATGTCCCGGAACGCCTGCCACGTCGAGGCACCCTCGACCCGCGCCCGTTCGTAGAGGTTCGGGTCGATGGCCTGCAAGCGCGCCAAGAGGATGAAGAAGGCGAACGAGCCGAACTTCCACACGCTGGTGATGACCACCGCGGGCATCGCCCACGTGATGGTCGAGAAGAACGCGATGGGATCGTCGACGAGCCCTGCCTGAACGAGCCACTGGTTGAGAACGCCGACGTTCGGGTCGAGGATGAACTTCCAAACGAAGATGACGACCAGCGTGGGGAGGAGATACGGGAAGATCATCATCGTCCGGAGGACGCTTCCGCCTCGGATCTCCTGATTGACGACGAGCGCGAGTCCGAGACCGACGAGCAGGCTGAGGACGGTCGTCGAGAGGGCGTAGACGATGCTATGCCACAGGAATATCGGGAAGTCGCTGCTCGTTAGGATATCGACGTAGTTCCACAGTCCCGTGAACGTCGCCGCGCCGGTCGGGTCGTGGAGGAGGCTCATCCAAAGGGCGTATCCGATGGGGATTAGCCAGACGACCGTAAAGAACGCCGTGAACGGGATGAACGTCACCAACAGTAGCAACTGACGTTCGTCGAGTCGGGTGAACGAGGATTTGAGGGAATCTGCCGTACTCATGGGAGTCGGCGATTACTCCTGAAGCCCTCGCAGCTTTTTTGCGACCCAATCGACGGTCTCCTCGGGGGATTTACCCCCGACGAGCATCTGTTCGGCCGACTGACCGAACACCTGCTGACCGTACGCGTCGGCGGCGACGATGTTCGGTTGGCCGTTCTCGCCCGTCGCCAGAATCGACGTGAACGCGTCCCAGTTGTTCCGAACGAGGTCGAGTACCTCCGGGTGTTGTTTGATCGTCTCGTTGTTTTTCACCGCGTCGCTGTCCAGCATCTCCTTCGTCGGCGGGAACTGGAACAGCGGCGCGGAGAGGACGAAGTCCATGAACTTATCCGACTTGCTGAAGAAGTCCACGAACTTCTTCGCACCCTCTGTGGCCTTGCCGTTCTTCCAGACGACGTGTCCCTCCATGTACGCCCACCACTTCTCCTGCTTCTCGCCGCTCGGAAGTGGGAAGGGGGTCGGTGACAGTTTATCGACGAGGTCCGGTCGATTGGAAGCGATGGTGAGGATCGGCAGTCCGCCGACGCTCATGATGGCCGCGGCGTTCTCCTGTTGGAGCGCGGCGATCGCGTCGCCCCACTCCCACCCCGCCCCGTTCGGCGAGTACTCCGCCATCTGCTGTATCCATTCGTACGTCTCGACGGCGCGCTTTCTGTTGTCTCCCTTGTCGATGGTGACTTCGATATCGTCGGACGGTCCGCTGTAGAGGTTGACTCCGTTTTGCCAGTGGTATTGGGTGATCTGCGTGTCGGCGTTGTTCGTCTGCCCCGACTGCACGACGTATCCTTTGATGTCCTCCTGTTCGGAGACGCGTTTCGCCTCGGACGTCCATTTCTCCCACGTCGTGGGGTTCTCTTGGAAGAGGTCGTTTCGGTACCATCCCATCAGGGGTTCGACCATGGTCGCGGCGAAGTACGACTCGCCGCCGACGTTGACGGGATCCGGAAGGCCCGTTCCCTGGACCGCATCACTGACCGATGCGAGATTCCCGTTGCGGTGGTACCGGTACGCGTCCGCGGACGTGTCGAAGACGATATCCGGGGGATTGCCCGCCGCCTTCATCTTCTGTAACTGTTCGTCGGTCGATTTCCCCTTGGAGGTGTACGTGACCTCGACCGTGTAATCGTGTTTCTCCTCGAACTCCGAGATTATCTGGTCGATAACGTCTTTCGAATCGCCGCGATCCGAGAGATACTGGATTTTCTTCGACTGGTCGCCGTTTCCTCCACCGTTTCCGCCTCCGTTTCCGTCTCCGTTCTCTCCTCCGTCCGACCCGCCGTCGTCCGGTCTATCGGTGCATCCTGCGGCCGCGACTATCGTTCCGGTTCCCGCTATCCGGAGAAACCGTCTTCGTGTTGTGGGCTCATGCGCCATGATAATAGATGACATTCCCGATGGGTGATGGTTCTCTCCCCTTCACTTGTTGGCTTTTTAAATAAGGTGTAGGTTAGTTCACACTCCTCATCGGGGATTCGTGGCTGGCGTGCAGTTCATCGCTACGGGCATCCTCACTCCGAACGTTTTGATTCAGGACGCTCCCGAGCAGCGTCCGCTCCGCTTTTCGGAGGTGTTCGAGGAAGGTGGTGTGACTGATGTCAAGTTCGGCGGCCAGCGATTTCGCGTCCCTCTCTCGCGGCCATTCGTAATATCCGCCGTCGAGAGCGGCGTTGATTACCTCCGCCTGTCTGTCCGAGAGGAGTCCTTCCGAGGCGCGATACGGTGTGAGTTGTTCGAGTTGTACGGTTCCGATCTCGCGGAGTTCACCGACGATATTTCGGAGGTCTTCCCGCCGGAAGACGACGATATTGAACACGCGCTGTGTGCCACTCACCCGGTCCCACCATTGGAGCATGCCGTGATTCCGTCTGATGATGGGAAGTGCCCCACAGGAACGCTTGGTGAGTTTGATATGGCTTTCGTCGAGTCGTTCGACGTGCTTCACCTGCTCGGAATTTTCGAACGCCTCGATGAACTCCTCGACTTTGTCCCCCGCATCGATGACGAAATTCAGGTACTCGTCGTCGATGACTTCCTCGTGATTCGCGGTGAACGAGGTATTCCACCGGCTCGTAACCTCACTGAGGATGCAGTCCGTTTGCAGGTTTAAATGGAGTTTCGCCCTGAACATTCGGTACCTATTGGCATACCCTTCGCATTAACCTTTGGAACTCGGCCGGTTCGGGACCCCTCGATTTCCAGATTCGTTCCCGAATCGACTCGTTCGGCGTTTCGGCCGATCGAATCGGAGACGTTCCTCGTATGTAATGGACGGCAACTATCCGGATTCCATCGCCTATGGAACGGTGTCCGTCCGGGCATAAAACGAGATGTAGGACTGAATGAGCACTTCAGCAGTTACGATGGTTCGCCCACATCCGATGGAGAAATCCTCGTTCAATGATGACCTCTCGGCAATTTCGCATATCTGCTATCCGTTTTCCTTGCTATGTGACACCACCCCTCATACATACGTTGGGTTCGTATCTTCATAAGGGTAAAGCTTGCAAATTCAGTGTGTCTCGATGTTTGCCGGGTAGCCGCCTCACGCGAACGACGAGCGGTCCCGTCCGTCGCAGGCCCGCATCCCGTGACGTCCGTCGTTGCGCTCTCAACAGCTCGGTTTTTTCAGTAGCGCATCGTCCTCGGTGTCCGTCGACTCCGTCCGAACGTATTTCGTCGTTCCGTGGGTCGCACCGATCACCTCGGTAAGGTCCCCCCTGTACTCGACGAGGACCGTATCGCCGTCTTGGTTTATCATTTCGTACACTTGACGCGGCGTTCGGGTAGTTATCCCGCCACTTTCGGTTCGGAATCCGATCTCCTCGACACGACGGCAATCATCGTACTGTGAGTCGTAGTCGAGGCTCACACACTCGACTTTATACCGTGACATATGGCAACTCCGTGAATGGACGTTATGGTTCGTGAACAGTAAAAGGCCGGTTCCTGCAACCCGGACGATGCGTTCCGAGCGACTCCGTGAGGAACCTACGACTCGGAGGCGTTCTCGCGCTCGAGCGGGAATATCACTGATCTGTAGTCGGGGCCTCTTTCGGAACGGTCGTTGTGGGCGTGAGCGATAACGTCGATAGGCCCGCAAGTGCGATGAGACCGGCACCGAGATAGAACGACATCGACCAGCCGAGAAGCGAGACGAGCACGCTGGCTACGGTCCCACCGAACACACCACCCGGAACCTTTGCAGTGTAGATGAGCGCGTAGTTCTCGGACGAACGCGCTTCACCATAGTAACTGCCGACGAGATTGGGAAAGATGGAGAACACCGGGCTTCGGAAGAAGGCTGCTCCTCCCGCCAAGAGCAAAAACAGTACCGGATGATGTTGATTTGCGGCGGCAATCGCACCGGCGAGTGACATGCTGCACAGGAGAAGCGAGACGCCCGCGGTTCGTTCACCACCGAACGTGTCCGATAGACTACTGATGATGAGGATGCCAGCACCATCGGCAAGTGCGACAACTGAAGCGACCGATGTCGCAACCGCGGCGGAGAGGCCCAACTCGGTCGTCAGCTGTACCGACTGTCCGATAAGCATCAGGCCGACACCGTTGACGACGACCAAGACACCGTAAAACAACCAAAATTGCCACGTCTTCGCTGCCGTTCGCCATCCAACGGCGGCCGACTCGTCCATCAGTTCACCCCGATCTGCCTCCTTCCGTGCTACGGAGCCAGTCCCCTCCCCCGTGGCAGATGTACGGTCGTCGGGGTCCCGGAGGATAAGCCCTGCAAGGATTCCGAGGACGCCCACGATTCCACCGAGCACGAGAAGCGTCGCTGTGAATCGCGTATCGATATACTCGCGAAGTAGCGGAATGAGAAGGACGCTTATCCCACCGTACGCCATCGTGACGAGTCCCGTTGCGAGTCCTCGCCGCTCGTCGAACCACTTCACGGATGTATTCACCGCCACGGTGTACGCGATACCCGCACCCACACCACCAACGATATAGGAGAGATAAATAGAGAGGATGGACGATGCGATTGCCGTCCCTGCGTAGCCAGCGAACATCGAAATCCCCGAAGCGACCAACAGTTTTTGCGGACCGAATCGGTCGCGAATACGTCCTGCGGGCAACTGAACGAGGGTTTGTGCGACGATGTACAGGGTGAACACTGTACTCAAGGCGGTCTCGGACGCTGCTATCCGCGTACCTACCGCACCGCTCAGAGACGACCAGATGAATTGATAGGTACCCGCAGCACCCATTACGGTCGCCGCAAGCCCGATAAGCAACCAGCGTGATGGTGATGCCGATTTCTCCATCGTACGGAAGGGCCGATGCGACCATAAAAATAAACATCGATCACACATCTCAGAAAATCCCGGGCTGGAAGAATCGGCAGGAAGAGAGGGACAGTACGGCCACCGTGTCCACGATTCGAGCGGAAGCGGTCGAATCCCGATCGCGGTAGAGTACGCTCACTTTCACTACGCTAGGCGTACGACTCTTCAAATTCGATGCGGGTCAGCACCGACCAAGTGAGTGCGTCGCCGTCTCCGTCGTCGATTTATACACCATCGCCTCATCCTCGGTCGTTTAAATCCCGCTCGATATGATCGAGGCGGTCTTCGAGGTCGTCGATCCGCTTTTGCTGTTCGAGGAGGATCGAGACGAGCGCGGGAATCTCCACGAGCCGAGGCGTCTGCAATCGGCTCGCTTCGGCGTGTGCCCGTGCGAACTCGAAGAGCCGGTCGAACACCTGCTGGTCGGCCCGATGGAGCCCTCGCCGATACTCCTCCCAACGGCTCTCCATCGCCCGGAGGAGGTCACGATACGTCGAATCAGTTCGACCCACGGACGCTCACCTCCGTTCGAGCGCCGGTGTTCGCATCCGCGATAGCCGGGTGCCGTGACGTAAGCAACCCGTTCCGATTCGTGAGGGTGGTCCGTACCGAGCCATCTCCCGGCGGAGCGACCCGCGTTTTACGGTCATCATCGAAGGCTGTACTCCCGTTTCCAGGCGTGGGAAGCGGTGGTGCGTTCCGAGTCATCATCACGAATGGGATATCTCTCGGTGAAACCATAGGCAAGACAGGGTCGTTTCCGACGTTTCCGAAAGCGCGAACTAGCGGAGTTGGTACGTTCGCGCTCGATTCTTTCCATCGGCCACGACGAGCCGATAGTGTTCCATCTTCGAGAGGTGGTTTCGGACCGTCCGATCCGTTTTCGGATTTTCGACGCGTTCCCGATACGCCTCGTAAAGTTCGCCCGGATTGAGCTCGCCCCGTTCGTCCAAAATATCGTAGAGGGCGCGCTGATGGGCGTTGAGTTGGCCGATCGTCTTCTGTCGGACCTCGCGCTGGCCGTCCGGGATCGCCTCCCGAACGATGTCGGTCGTAACGTGGTCCGAACCGCTCTGGTCCGCTCGACGTGCGGCGTTCCGGAGGATGCCGATTTCGACCCGTGCATCGCCCGCCGCCGCGTCCGCGATCAGTTCGAGTTCCCGGTTTCCGATTGCGCCTTCCGAAAGTCCCCACCGGGCGCGAGCGCGGAGGATCGAAACGAGTTCGTCGAGATGGTACTTCTCGAACGGAACCCGGACACACGTTCGAAGTCGGCTGGCCAACCGACCGTCGAGATGGGAAAACAGTTCGTCCTCACGGTTCGTGATGAGTACCATCGAGACGGTCGGCATCCGATACAGGTCGTACAACACGCTCTTGTCCTCGAGCTGGTCGACTTCGTCGAGGATGACGACGAACTGTGGTCCGTCGTACTGTTGGAGACGGTCGAGGAGTTCGTCCTTCGGCGTCGACCGACGGTGGATGTCGACGGTTTGGCCGATGCCTTCGAGAATGCGATAGAGGACCTGAAATCGCGTGTAGTCCTGCCAGCAGTTGACGTACTGGCGGTCGATATCGAGGACGTTCTCGCGCAGTCGCTCGATGGTGAACTTCGCGATGCACGTTTTCCCCGCGCCGGACGGTCCCAACAGGAGCGAGGTTTCGCCGTTCTGTCCGTCCATGATGGGTTTGAGCGTGTTCGAGAGCGTGTTCATCTCGGCGTTTCGATGCTCGACCTCTTCCGGGACGAACTGCGGTTGCAGGACGCGAGCATCGTGAATCATGTGCTGTTCGTATGTATCTCCGCCGCCATAATAAACTGAAGTGGGCGAGTTCCGATTCTTCCGAAAGCACCGTTCGTGGGGTCAGTCGTCGCTCATCAAGTTTTGATTCGGCGTCCCGCCCGATGCCGGTTTCGCCGAGAGGTTCTTGCGCCGAGCGTCCACGTTCGAGAACACGTACACCAGCACTACCAGCGTCACGAGGCCGACGGGAAGCAGGACGAGCGGGCCGAGGCTCGTGACCCCGTACAACAGATACAGGAAGGCCGTCGCGAGGAGGACGGTGAACGCGTAGTACATCTGCGTCCGGACGTGGTCGATGTGGTCCGACCCGGCGAACGTCGACGCGAGGACGGTCGTATCGGAGATGGGCGAACAGTTGTCCCCGAAGATAGCGCCGCTGAACATGGAACCGACCACGACGGCGACGAACTGCGGCGCACTGCCCCCGATTTCCCACGCTAACGGGATGACGATGGGCGTCATTATCGACATCGTTCCCCACGACGTGCCGATGGAGAGGGAGATGACGGCGGACGTGATGAAGATGACGACGGGGAGTATCGTCGGCGAGACGACGCCCGACACGTACTGCGTGACGAAGTCACCGGTGCCGAGCGCGTCCGCGACCGAACCGATCGACCACGCCAGCACGAGGATGCTGACCGCCGGGAGCATCGTCCCGAACCCGTCGAGGATGGTCTCCATCGTCTCGTCGAGCGTCATGACTCCCCCCACGACCGCCAGCGTAACGGCCGTCGCGACCATGGAGAACGACCCCCAGACGAGCGCCGTCGCGATGTTGGTGTTGTTCACCATCTCTATCGTCGTCCGACCGGGCGCGTATCCCATCATCACCGCACCGCCGACGACGACGGCGACGAGGGCGAAGACGGGGAGGACGAACGTCCGAAGGGGCGCGTTGTCGTCCGCCGGTTCGCCCAAGTCCTCCTTGATGTTTTGGAGCGGGTTCGCGTCGTCACGGATGACGTTTCCGGTCCGTTGTGCGCGGTTTTCGGCGTCGAGCATTTCGCCGAAATCCCGCCCGCTGATGACGATGATGCCGACCATCGCCAGCGCCAGTATCGAGTACATGTTGTACGGCACGCTCTGAAGAAACGTCGCCGTCGCGGAAGGCGTCTGTTCGGCGATTCCGAGTTTCTTGTACTGGTCCGCTATCAACCCGATTTCGAACGCGACCCAACTGGAGATGCCGATGGTCGCCATCGGCGCGGCCGTGGAGTCGAGGATGTACGCCAACTTCTCGCGGGACATGCGCTTCTCGTCGGCGATGTTCTTCAGCGAACTGCCGACGATGGCGTTGTTGGCGTAGTCGTCGAAGTTCCAGATGAGGCCGAGCAACCATCCCGCGACGCCGACCTTTCGGTGGGAGTCGATTCGCCGGGTGGCAAAACGCGTGATCGCCAATGCGCCGCCCAACCGCCAGATGAGCGCGATTCCGGCCCCCAACAGGAGCGTGAAGACGAGGATTTTCGCGTTGAACGTGCTCTCTCCGATGGAGGAGATTATCCAATCGAACGTCTGTGCGATGCCGATGCTCCCGCCGTAGATGATGCCGCCCGTCCAGACGCCGATGAACAGCGACAACATCGCTCGTCGCGTGATGACGGCGAGTATGATGGCTAACAGCGGTGGTACCAGCGATAGAATCCCGAAGTGAGGGGCCATGCCATGCACATACACAACACGCCCTAATAGTAGTTCTTACCATATTTAATTAATAAATTTTCACAAAATTGTATGGAAAATGATTGGCCGTGACGGGACGATTCCGAAACGAGTCGGCGATCACTTGGTTATATGATCCGGGGATACGAACGTCGATGCATGACTGTCACGGCGATGCTCTCCGTCGCGCCGCTCGACGACGCGACCGTGGACTTCGACGCGGAAATCGCGAAGGCCGTCGACGCGCTGGACGACTTCGACGTTCGGTACGAGACGCATCCGATGGAAACGACGATTCAGGCCGACGAACTCTCGGAAGTGTTCGCCGCCGCAGAGGCGGCCACGGAGGCCGTCGATGCGTCACGGACGCTGACGACGTTGAAAATAGACCACTTCCGCGAAGAAACGCTCGACGTGGACGAAAAGGTGGAACGCGTCGAACGGCACCTCCGACGCCCGGCACGAAGCGACCGTTGAGCGGTTCGAAACTACCGGCGTTTCGACCGCCGAGCTATCCCCCGATTTCGGGATATTCGGCGACGGGAACTCGGTCTTTCACCGAACTTTGAGCGCGTACCGGCCCGGTTCGGCGATACCGAGGCTGCGGCCCAGTTCGCTCCGGTTCGGGTGCGCGATTCGTACGTATCCCGCCCAATCGTCGGTGAAACGCGCGGCGTTACACACCGGACAGCGCCGAGCAGACTTCTCGACGAGGGCGCTACAGTTCCGACACGCGAGAACTTTCGTCATCAGTCTGCTGTAACGGACGCCGCGTTTTGATCGGCGACTTCGAGGAGTTCCTGATAGCGATTTCGGATGGTCACGTTACTGACTCCCGTCGCTTCCGAAACCTCGTCTTGGGTCAACTTTTCGGTCGTGACGATTCCGGCGGCGTAGAGCGCCGCTCCGGCGAGTCCGACGGGGCTTTTCCCGTTGTGGACTCCTTCCGACTTCGCCTTTCGGAGAAGGTCGTGTGCGCGCGCTTCGAGTTCGTCGCTGACCTCGAGGTCCGACGCGTATTTGGCGACGTAATCTTCGGGGTCCGGCGGCCGGATTTCGAGGCCGAGTTCCTTCCCGATGTATCGGTAGGCCCGCTTGAACTCCATCTCGTCGACGCGGCTTACGTTGACGACCTCGCCGATAGAACGCGGAACCGCGGCCTGTCGCAGTGCCGCGTAGACGGCGGCGGTCGCGATTCCCTCTATCGACCGTCCCGGCAGGAGGTCCTCGTCGAGCGCCCGACGATAGATGACGCTCGCGGTCTCGCGAACGCTTTTCGGCACCCCGAGCGCCGACCCCATTCGCTCTATTTCGCCGAGTGCCTGCTTGAGGTTCCGCTCCTTGTGGTTCCGCGTTCGGAAGCGTTCGTCCCACGTGCGGAGCCGTTGCATCTTCTGGCGCTGGCGGGACGACAGGGCTCTCCCGTGGACGTCGCGGTTCTGCCACCCGATTTTGCTCGACAACCCCTTGTCGTGCAATAGCTCGGTCGTCGGCGCACCGATGCGCGATTTCTCGTCGCGCTCTTGGCTATCGAAGGCTCGCCAGTCCGGGCCGCGGTCGATTTCGTTTTCGTCGACCACGAGACCGCATTCCCGACAGACCGTTTCGCCGTGTTCGGCGTCCCGCGTGAGCGTTCCGCCGCACTCCGGACAGACGTACCGTTCCTCGGCCGGTGTTCGCGATTGCTCCTCGCGTTCGATATTCGTGTTCGTGTGCGATTCCGCTGCGTACTGTCTGATTGCTTCGGTATCCTGGAAAGCGTCATCGGTAGTCGGGTGGATGGCCCGGGCTACCGCTCGCTGCACTCTCATCTAGGTGGCCAATGCGGATGAGTATTCGGTTGGCATGAACCGAATACGGTCGATCGAACGACAGGTCCCGAGTGAACTCGCGGTCGATACGTGCTGCTTCCGCGGTTCGTGTTTCCTCGCCGAAATTCACTTCCTCATCATACGCCAAGGTACGCCATGCGCGAATTCGTCTTCACGGTCAAATACGACCGGGGTATCGACCCGCTCACGGACCGGTTCATCGACCACCCGTCGATGCTGGCGAAATCCCTCTCCTGTTGCGTGACGGAGCGGAGCATGTGGCGGGTGGACCGAATCACGGGGCCGAGCGAGGCGCTGTCGGCGCTCGAATCGGTGTATCTCGATACGGACCACTGTAACGAGTGCGTCGGCGGGAGTGATTGCCGTTCCCGCCGTGACTACGAGATTTTGGAGACGAACTCCGGTACGCGGACGATATACGCGTATCGCACGGAGATGGAGGGGTGCCACTCGATTCCGTACTACGCCGTCCGACTGCTCGGCGACGGGTTGCTGTTTCAGACGACCCGTCGTGAGAACGAGTACAGATGGCGTATCCTCATGCGCGAGGACGCTGCGGTCGGGGCGCTCTACGACAGAATTCAGCGGAACCTTCGGTCCGGGGTTCGAATCGAACTCGACCAACTCGGAACGACGACTCGGTGGCACGAACCGACGATCACCGTCGCGGACCTCCCGTCCGCCCAGCGGGAGGCGCTCATCGCCGCGACCGAACACGGATATTACGAGATGCCCCGTAAAACGTCGGTCGCCGAGGTCGCGGACGACATCGGCGTTCCCCGCTCGACGCTCCAGTATCGGCTTCAGCGCGCCGAAAGTTGGCTCGTGACGCGATTTTCGGACGTTCTATCGTTCTGATCGGATCACCGCCTCCCGGGAGACCGAGCATCCGAGCGCCGCGAACCGACGTTATAGCTCCGGGAGTCGCGCCTCTATCGCTTCCCGCTCCGACTCGAACCACGGCGGTAACTGCAGGTTCGTTCCGAGTTCTTCGACCGGTTCGTCCTTCGTGAATCCGGGCGGGTCGGTGGCGATTTCGAACAGGATCCCGGCGGGGATTCGGTAGTAGATCGACCGGAAATACTGGCGGTCGATGACCGGCGTCACGTTGAGTCCGCGTGCGACGAGGTCCTCCCGCCACTCCAACTGCTGGCCGTCGTCGGCCGTTCGAAACGCGATGTGATGTACCGTTCCCGCTCCGACGCGTCCCGGTTGCAGGTCCGGCACGCATCGTAAATCGATTACCATTCCCAGATTTCCCCCCGTTGCTCGGTACCGAAATCGCTGTCCGTCTTCCTCACCGACGAACTCGTATCCCATCGTTTCTTCGAGCAACGAGGCCGTCCGCTCGTATCCTTCCACGGCGAGCGTCACGCCATAGAATCCGCGAATGGCGTACTCCGACGGAACGGGACCGTCCCGCCACGGGTCGACGTCGGCGGCCTCCCGGTGCCCCACGAGTTCCAACCGGAGACCGTCGGGGTCGGAGAACTCGATCACTCGTTCGCCGAATCGATCGGTCGGACCCGAGTACTCGACGTCGTTGGCGGCCAGTCGCTCGGTCCAAAAGTCGAACGAATCGGGAGGGACGAGGAAGGCGGTCGCATCCGCCGTCCCGACGCCCCGTCGTCCCGGCGCGGCATCGGGCCACGGAAAGAAGGTCATGATCGTGCCCGGATGACCGACTTCGTCGCCGTAGTAGAGGTGATAGGTATACCTGTCGTCGAAGTTGACGGTTCGCTTCACGAACCGCAACCCGAGAACGTTGGTGTAAAAGCGGAAGTTCCGCCGCGGGTCGGTCGCGATCGCCGTTACGTGATGGATTCCCGGGATGTGTTTTTCGTGACTCATGCGTCTTTGTCTCCTCGTTAGTTCGGTGGACGATGCGCTACCGAGTCTCGATGGACGCCTCGGTATCGTGACCGCCTCGAACGACGAGCTAACCGGCCCCCGCTCGGATGTACGACGCCTACCGTGTTACCTCTTACCAATGGGGTGCCATCGTGACGTGTCGATGCCATCACCACGAACTGTATCGCTCCTCTTCCCACGGGTTCGCGACCGTCGAATAGCCCCGCTGCTCCCAATACCCGCGTTTCGGTTCGGTCAGAAATTCGACGCCCGTGACCCACTTCGCACCTTTGTACGCGTATTTGTGCGGCGTGACGACGCGCAACGGTCCGCCGTGTTCGGACGGTAGCGGTTGTCCGTCCAGTTCGAACGTGAACAGCACTTCCTCTCGCAGACACTCTTCCAGCGGTAGGTCCGTCGAATAGCCGTCCAGCGAGCGAAACAGGACGTGAACCGCGTCGTCGCGAACACCTGCACGCTCGGCCAGTGCGGGAAACGGGACGCCAGCGAACTCGTTGTCGAATCGACTCCACCCCGTCACGCAGTGGAAATCCTGACGCTGCGTTTCCCGTGGCAGGTCGGTGAACGCCGACCAGGAAAGGGAGAGGTCGGTATCGACCGCGCCGGTGACGGTGAACTCCCACGTTTCCATGTCCCACTCCGGAACCCCGCTCTTCGAAAGGACGGGGAACTGCTCGGTGCGTCGCTGTCCCGGAGGAAGTCGGTCGCCGTCGAACTCCTCGTGAATCGAGGTCGTGTCAATGACGTCCATAGGCCGCCGCTCTACGGGGATATGGATAGCGTTGACGGCGCTCGTCGCGGATAGCGGACACTTGAACCGCCAATCCGGGGCCGAAATCGACGTTACACGCCGTTCAATTTCCGTTTCGGGATGAACGGTGTGCCGGATTTATTCGTCCCGTGCGCGGCCCGTAGAGGGAGAACACATGCCACTGCTTCGATTCGAGACGGCGGATTCGACGGAACGGACGCAGATCGGCGAGGGTCTCGTACGATTTGCGGTAAAAGCGGGTCGCTTGGAGAGCGGCCGAGAGGAGGGGAAATACTTCCTCAATCACGAAGACGGCTGCGGTGAGGACGGAAGGCGCATCATGCCGGGCGACCCGTTCGTCTTCGATACGGAGACCGGCGACATCCTCTGTGCGGACCACGGGAAACGGCGTAGCGACGGGAAATAGCTCCCACCGCCGCATCCGAACCGGTGGAGGCCGCTCCGTCGCGTTCGGCGGTCTCGGATACCCCGAACCTAGCACGTCAGCCATCGTCCGTTCGTCTCGACGTTACGAACGTTCCTCCGTACCTCCGGTCGTTTCGTGCTCCTCCAGAAACCGTTCGGTGCCCCTTCTGACGAGGACGGGAAATAGCTGGGAGAAGATCAATCCGACCTTCGTAACCCAGTCGGTGTAGATGACGGGACGGGTCGATTCGATCTTCTCGGCGAGCTTTCGTCCCACGTACGCGGGGTCGCTCATCTGCGATGCCGGATAGCCGAGCCTCGTCGCCGATCGCGTTTTCGCCAGTCGCGGATGCAGTATCGTACACGACACGTTCTCGTGGCGTAGTTCGTGCCGTAGGGAGCGCGTGAGCGACTCGATGGCACCCTTGGTGGACGCATATCCCGAGAGGCCCGGATTGCCGACCCGACCGACGCCGGAACTCACGTTGTGGATGATTCCCCGATTTCGCGCCTTCATGTGGAGCAAAACGGCGCGTATCGTCCGAACGTATCCGAAGTAGTTGACCTCGAACACCCGTTTCGTATCCGCGAGCGTCTGGTCCTCGAAGAAGCCGAAATCGAGAATCGCAGCATTGTTGACCAAGATATCGATCCGATCCCACTCCTTGACGACCGACGAGATCGCCGTCTCGACGTCCTCGTCCATCGTCACGTCGCACTCGTAGTACCGAACCCGCGTGGGGTGGGCCTCCCGGAGCGATTGGATGGCCTCTCCGCTGACGTCGAGTCCGGCGACGCGATAGCCGTTCTCGACGAGAGTGGCGAGGATGTGATACCCGATTCCCTCGTTCGCGCCGGTAACGACCACGACCCGCACATCCTCGGAGGACTGCATGACGCGACTAGTACGGTCAAAACGAGGATGAATCCACCGGTCAGAGCCGCGATAGACGAGTTGCGACCGGTTGCGTTTCCGACCTGTAGTCATCGATACCCGTTTAATCAAAAATCAGATCTGCCAGAATAAATATGGGGAAGGAGAGGCACGTATCTTACATGGATGTTTGTGATGGTGTCTCACACGAGCTGCAGAGGAAGAGTGGAAGTCAGATCGGGGATACCAAAGAGACGTGGATGGGGCTCCTCATCGGCATCGTCTTCGCAACCATCTCGTGGATCTGTATACTGTATTCCGCCTTCTCTCTATTGTGAGCCATCTGGGGAATTCTGTCGATAAACGGCTCTCACGCTCTCGGAACGGATACCCGTCGGTAGAAGGGACAAATTCGGACTGGTCGGACGAAACCCCCGTAATCGAGACCGGTTCGGATCCCTCTACCACCGACTGACGCTTTTCGGGGTCGATTCTAGAACGGTTCCGGAACACCTCTTCCTCGCATTCGCGACGACCGACCGAACTTCTCGGTGCGAAAGGGGAGTCGAAACCGGCGTCAGCGGTCGTCCCTGGGTCCCATTCCCCTCCGAAGCGTCCAGTTCCTCCAGTGGAACAGTTCGACCGTCCCCCACGCCCCGACGAGAAGCGCCGCGAGGACGAGGAGGTCGAATTCGAGCGGGCCAACCCACGTCGGAAGGACCCACTGAGCGGTCGTATAGACGTGCGTATACTTGGCGTCGAGGTTCTCGACGAAGCCACCGGTTTCTCCCTTGACTCCGGTCGTTCCGACGTCGCTGCTCGCTTCGAGTTCGCTCATCGTGGGTCCCGCCGGTTCGTCGCCGTACACCGGTCGTTCGACGTCGTACGGTTCGAACGGGATATCCACTTCCCAAACGACGTCACCGCCCGGTGTCACTTCGAGCGCCCGGTTGTTGTTGCTGTCGACGATGAGCGTGTTTCCGTTCGGCAGACGGTCCGCGTCCCGCGGCCAATCCAACCCCTTCCCGTAGGTCCACGTTCGTTTCCACCCGTTCTTCGTTCGCTCGTACTCCACGACGCGATCGTTCTCGCTGTCCGCGACGAGGACGGTGACGGGGTCCTGCGAGAGGAGAACCGGGTTGTGCTGTTCGTTGAGAACGTCGTAGTTATCCTCCTCGCCCAACGTCCAGCGAACGCGCTTCGACTCCCGGTCGATGAGCATGACGCGGTCGAAGTTCCGTGGGCTGACGAGGAACGCGGAACCGTTATCGACCGCGTCGATGTCGTTCAGGTGGGTGTAGCCGCCGGGACCGCCACCCGCGCTCTTGGGAAAGTGTTCGCGGAACCGGTACTCCCAGACGACGCTGTCCTCCGAGCGGTCGTACACGAAAACGCGGTTGTCCCTGCTCAGGTCGGCGATGACGTATCGGTCGCCGCCGAGGTAGTCTATGTCGTGTGTTCCGGGAGGAATTTCGAACTTTCGGAGCACCTCCCCCGTTCGCCAGTTCATCTCGACGGCGTAAAACGTCACGTCGAGCGAGAACGCGGATTTCTCCGTGCTCCCGTCCCGCGCGACGAACAGGACGCGATTCGGTCCCAGCGGGTCGACGTCCATGTAGCGGTCGTACTCGTTGTGCATCCAGATTGGCTCGTTCGTCGCCGTGTCGAACGCGACCAATCTCGCCTGTCCCGTGGGGAACTCCTTCCCCTGAGCGGAGACGAACGTGACGTTCTCGGCGGGGATGTCGTCGGTCCGTTGACTCCCCTCCTTCGAGACGGTCAAGTCCTCGTGCATCACTCCGCTCGCCGCGACCGGTGCGAGAAGCACCAGAAGTATGATAACAATCGAAGCTCGAAACTTCTGCGTTGGCATCCACTACCCAAACGGCTTCAATATACATTAATCAATTTACAGTATCGGGGTATCGGACGCGGCTGATCCCGTCGATTCTCACCGCGTCAAGTGTCGATTATCTGATCTGATATACGAACTGCCTGCCGAAGCGGTCGTGCGAGTGAGTTCTATCGACGTCTCATCCGTCGGCCATCGCCTTTTCGATGACGTCGGCCGCCCGCTCGGCACCCCCCGCGGCCCCAGCAGACGCGTTGAACTCCTCGATTGCGCCGTAGTACGCCGCGGCGGAGACCGTTTCGACGGCATCGCGGAGTTCGACGGCGGTCGGGTCCTCGCGGTCGAGGGCGATACCGACCCCCGACGTTTCGACCTGCTTCGCGACGAGATACTGGTCGGCCATCTGCGGGACGACGACCGACGGGGTTCCGAGCGAGAGCGATTCCATCGTCGAGTTCATCCCGCCGTGAGTGACGAACGCGTCGACCCGTTCGAGCACGTCGAGTTGCGGGACTCGCGAACGGACGTGCACGTTCCCCGGACTTTCGGCGTCGAGGCGTTCGGCATCGCCCTTCGCCTTCAACACGACTTCCCAGTCGCCGTCGTCGAAGGCGTCGATGCAGGTCTCGAAAAAGTCGTCGTCCCCGTGGACGACCGTCCCGAGCGAAATATACACCGAGGGCCGCTCCGTGAGTCGATCCAGCGGCAGCCCGGCGTCCCGTTGTTCGCCTCCGGCGCGGACCATCGGGCCGACGAAGGCGTGGTCGTCGCCGAACGACTCGTCGTCGGGTTGGAACTCCCGAGTGAGCGGGACGATGGAGCGGTCGGCGTCCGCGACGAAGAAGTCACTCGGGTCCGGGTCGTCGATGTCGAACGCGGTGAGTACGTCCGTTATCGCGCTCGGAAGCGGGGGTCCCCCGCCGTCCGACGAACGGAGGTGTTCTATCAGCGGCGACCCCTCCCGCATGGCGAACGACGTGTTGAACGAGACGGTCGGCACGTCGAGTTCGTCGGCCACGGCACGACCCCACAGACACATCGGGTCCGTGACGACGCCGTCGGCACCGTCGCCGGCGACGCGGTCCACGAGCGACGGGACGGCATCGAGCCTCCCGCTCATGAACCGAACGAGGCGCTCTCGCCGCTCGTCAGCGTCGCTATCGGTCGAATCCGTGCCGGGCTTCTCGGCGTCGATGTGATCCATCAAATCGTAGTCGCCGTCGAGGCGCTCGAACGTCGCACCGGTCGGTTCCACCACCTCCGCAAACCGCTCCGGCAGGTAGTACGTGACGTCGTGACCGCGCTCGATGAGTTCGCGCGCCGTTCGGAGCGTCGGATTGACGTGACCGTACGCCGGGAGCGAAAAGAGCGCAACGCGGTGAGTCGCGGTACTCGCTTCGTCGATCGATCGATCCGAGTTCCTTTCGATTCGATGCATTTGGATGGAGTTGCGCTTCCGACCAATTCTTTCTTTCGATGGGAAAAAGACATAATTATAATCCCCGAAGGTCGTCCGTCCCGTCGGTCGTGACGGTAGAAATCGGTCGGTTGATGCCAACGACTAAGTGGAGAATAACTGAACGCTAACACGTTCATGCCAGACGATACCACTGCCGTCGACGACATCGTGGCGGCGCTCACGTTGGAGGAGAAACTCGGCCTCGTTCACGGTGCCGTCGATCCGGAGGAGACGGCAACGGGATACGTTCCCGGGGTCGAACGGCTCGGCGTGCCGGAATTCAGACTCGTCGACGGGCCGCTCGGGGTACGAGTTCCGGGCCGCTCGTCGACAGCGTTTCCCGCCTCGATTTCGCTCGCGGCGACGTTCGACGCCGACCTCGCGCGACGTCAGGGCGTCGCACTCGGGCGCGAGGCCAAGGCACACGGCCAAGACGCGGTCCTCGGTCCCGGGCTCAACATCATCAGAACGCCCCACTGTGGCCGGAATTTCGAGTACTTCTCGGAGGATCCGCTCCTCTCCGGGGCGTTCGCCGCGGCGGTGGTCGAAGGAATACAGGCCGAGGACGTGGTCGCGACGCCCAAACACTACGTCGCGAACAATCAGGAAACCGGTCGCACGACCGTCAGCGCGGCGGTGAGCGAGCGAACGCTCCGCGAGCTCTACCTCCCGGGATTCCGTGCCGCCGTCGACGCGGGGGCCGGGTCGGTGATGACCTCGTACAACCGCGTCGACGGAACCCACATGAGCGACCACCATCATCTCGTCACCGAGGTTCTGAAGGATGAGTGGGGATTCGACGGATACGTCGTCTCGGACTGGTTCGGGACCGAGAGCACCGTCGGTGCCGCGAACGCCGGTCTCGACCTCGAAATGCCCGGAATCTCACAGGAGGAGCTCCGGACGGCGTTCGGCATCGAGGACTCGCTCGACTTCGAGGACCACGACGGCATGCCCGACGCCACGGAGACGGGGCTGTTCGCCGAACCGCTCGGCGAAGCGGTCGAGAACGGCGACGTACACGAGGGCCGTCTCGATGACATGGTCGCGCGTCTCCTTCGCCAGATGAAACGCATCGGCCTGTTCGACGACGAGGAGAGGGAGGGTGAACTCGACACTCCTTCACACCGCCGCCTCGCCGAGTCTATCGCCCGCCGCGGGTCGGTTCTGCTGACGAACGACGGGGCGCTTCCGCTCGACGAGGACGCCGACGTGGCCGTCCTCGGTTCGAGCGCGACGTCGGCGATGTTGGGCGGCGGGGGGTCCTCCGAGATGGACCCGTTCGAGCGGATCCCGACCGCTGACGGCATCCGTGAGCGCGCGAGCGGCACCGTAACGGTCGAACGCGGCATCGCCAAAATCGAGGATTTTTCGTTCTTCGAGGACTCGAACGGGAGCGACCACGGTACGGTCGAGAGCGACATCGAAGCCGCGACGGCCGCGGCCGAAGAGGCCGATGTAGCGTTGGTGGTCGTCCGCGACACCGTGTCCGAAGCCATCGATCGGGCGGATCTCGGCCTTCCCGGCGACCAAGACGAACTCGTGGAGGCGGTGGCCGCGGTGAACGACCGCACGGTCGTCGTCGTCCAATCCAGCGGACCCGTCGAACTCCCCTGGCGCGACGACGTCGCGGCGATCCTCGAAAGTTGGTACCCCGGCCAAGCCGACGGGGACGCGATCGCCGCGATACTGTACGGCGACGCCGACCCCGGCGGTCGTCTTCCCGTCACGTTCGCGCCGCAGAGCGACTACCCGACGGCGGACGAGCGGGCGTTCCCCGGCGTCGACGACGTCGTCCACTACGACGAGGGAGCCTTCGTCGGGTATCGGCACTTCGACGCGGAGCGCGTCGAACCGACCTTTCCCTTCGGACACGGTCTCTCCTACGCCGACTACGAGTACCGCGACGCCGAACTGACAGACGACGGGACGGTGTCCGTCACCGTCGAGAACGTCGCCGACCGCGACGGCCGCGAGGTGGTTCAGGCGTACGTCTCGCCGCCGGAAGTCGACGGGGTGAGTCGGCCCGTGCGGGAACTCGGCGGCTTCACCGCCATCGAGATTCCCGCCGGTGAAACCGTCATCGTTCGCGTTTCGCTCGACGACGCGGCCTTCCGCCGGTACGACGAGGACGAGGGATGGCTCGTCGACGAGGGTGAGTACGGCATCGAAATCGGTCGCTCGACCCGCGATATTCGGCTCGACGTAGCCGCGATTCGGTGAGTCACGCGTCGCTGGATGGGGTATCCCACCGCACATCCGTTGTCGGATGTCACTCCTCGAAGTGTCTCGGTGAAACTCACGGATGGGGGGTCGGCGCTACTGGCCAGTGGGAGACGATACGTCGCGCCGTTCGATGTACTCGGGCGGGACGGTGTCGACGGTGTAGATGTCGTGACCGCGCTCGTCGATTTCGAAGCCGTCCCGCGTCATGGTCTCGGAATCGATTACCAGAACTACCGGCTCGTCGGCGTGACGCCCGCCCACCGCGAGGGCTTCCCGTGGCGTTTTCGAGAGGTGAACCTGCTGGCGACCCATGGGTTTGAGTCCTTCCTCGGCGATGCCGTCGAGGTTTCGGGGTGCCGTCCCGTGATACAGCCGATTTGGGACGTCCGCCGTCGTCGATTCGACGCGTACGTCGACCGAATGGCCGTACACGGCCCGAATCCGGTCGTCGCGGCGTTCGAACCGGCCTTTCGAATCGGTAGCGACTACCGCGGCGACCTGCTGGGGTCTCGCCCACGGGTACTTGTCCGCCACGGCGTCGACGAACGCATCGTAATCGACCCATCCGCGGGTATTGAGCGTAAGCCCCACGTCGGCAGGAAAATGACGTAGTACTCCGCTCATGAACTTCGAGAGGCGAACGCGTCGATTCTCGGAGAGCACCTTCTCTCCCGCATCGCCACAGGCGGGACACGATTCCCCCGCGAAAAATCCGTGGTCGTCACAGGTTCGGACCATACGCGAACCTATCGTCGGATGCGACTACTGTCTTCCGAACGGCGACACACGCGGACGGAATCGAAGGTCTTCGCGGTGCTGTTCGTCGTCGGTGTGCGCTCCGTTTCCCGTACCATCTACTGGTCGCCACCGTCGATTCGGCGGTTTCGTGGCGCACGACGCGAACACAACGGTCGATACCGAGGTCACATCGCACCCTCGGACTGCGACCCACCGTCGGCGTACATCGGAGTCTGAGGAGTGGAAAACCGTGCGACTGAAATCCGATGTTCTCTAAGAATAGCTACAGACGGCACAATAGGTACAGTAGTGACAATAGGTAAATTGACTACCTACTATCAAACCGGCTCGCTCCCGTCGTGACTTTTTCGAATATTGTCGCTGTTCTGACTGTCTCATATTCTAACTGTTGCACAAAGCATTTACCGTACCCGACGAAGGTCCATTCGTGGCGCGGTCGCCAATGACTCCCTGACAAGGTCCCTCGGGTCTGGCGCCATCACTCCCGACCCACCCCTACCCTGCCCCGCCACGTCCTCCCCCCCGCTTGCACGCGTGCCATAGCGTACCCCGAGCGGGGACTCCATTCATACCTCATTCGTCACCCGAGAGAGGCCTTCACGTATCTCGAAAGGGGGCCGATAACGACCCCTTCGACCGCGAACGTGGGGATGATCATCAGTCCGACGACGACGGAAGTGTACGCGCCGACGAAGCCGCCGGTGCCGACGTCAGCAGTGGTGAGTACCGTCCTCGCTGCGCTGAAAGCGCCCAATAGTACCATCGTTGCAACGCCGCCGAGAAGCCCCGCGAGAGCGCCATCGAACATGCCGTCCGATATCGTTTCCGCGGTCCATCCGGCGATGATTCCCCCACACATTCCCCACGGCGCGACGGCACCGCTTCCACCGACGCTCCCCGCGAACGCGCTACTGACGGCCGTTATCGCCGCCCTACATATATCGATCTTCTAACCATTACGTGTACTGCACTATCGTCGCGTAAATGTCTTTGGCCGGTACGGAATCGCGTTTCTCACGGAAAGAGGGGAACACTCGACCGGGACGGTCAGCGACTCACGAGCTCGTAGGGGTCGGCCCCGTCGGGAAGCGGACTCTCGTACTCGTGGTCCGTCGACCGTTCTTCGAACTCCGCACGCGCCTGCCGTCGGAGTTCTTCGTCTTCGAGCAGGTCGGCGAGCGTCGCCGCGATGGTCTTCGACGCGAACTCCATTCCTGCCGTCCCCAAACTCTTCCCGGACGCCACGGCCTGCCACGAGTGGGCGGGAGTTCCGACGGGCCACGTCGCGGCCCTGAACCGGCCGAGCGGGACGTTCCACGAGACGTCGCCGGAATCCGTCGAGTAGGACCCCGTTTGCCCCTCGTCCGTCGCATCGATGGGTTTGGAGAACATCGCCTCCTCGCGCGCCGCCTCTCGCTCCGATTCGGGGAGTTCTCGGAGGGCTCCCTCCGCGTCGCCGAGCGTTTCGCGGAGTTCGGCTGCGAACGCTTCCTGCTCGTCGTCGAGCGGGAAATCTGCCGCTTTCATGTTTTCCAGAATCGCGTCGGCGAGGGTGTGATTCGGCAGGACGCCGTACATCCCGGACGTCTTCGTCGCGTCGAGGTCCGTTCGCGTCATCGCCGCGGCCGCCTCGGCGATATCGCGGACCCAGTCGGAAATCCGTTCCACCTCCTCGCGCTCGGGGGCACGAACGAGGTACTCCACGCTCGCCTCGCCGGGAACGACGTTCGCCGCGGAGCCGCCATTCTGGATGACGTAGTGGATGCGCGCGGCGTCGGAGACGTGTTCGCGCATGAACTCCACGCCCATGTTCAGGAGCTGTACCGCATCGAGTGCCGACCGGCCCGATTCGGGGGCGGCGGCGGCGTGCGAGGTCTCCCCGTGGAACGTGAAATCGAACGCATCGACGGCGAGACACGACCCCTTTCCGGGCGCGTTGTACCAGCCGGGATGCCACGAGACGACCGCACCCACGTCGTCGAAGGCCCCGTCGCGGACCATGTACACTTTCCCGCCACCGGCCTCCTCCGCCGGCGTGCCGAAGAAGACGACCGACCCGGACAACTCGCCGCGTTCGATGGCGCGCTTGACGGCGAGTGCACCACCGAGACTGCCGACGCCGAAGAGGTTATGTCCGCAACCGTGCCCCGGCGCACCGGCTTCGATCGGCTCGCGCTCGGCCGTCGCCGCTTGGCTCATCCCCGGCAGGGCGTCGAATTCGCCCATCGTTCCGACGACGGGCTCTTCCTCCCCGTATCGAGCGACGAACGCCGTCTCGATGCCGCCGACGCCGGTCGTCACCTCGAACCCTTCCTCCCGAAGAACCGACCGGAGCCGCTCGCTCGATTCGGACTCCCGGAGCGCGACTTCCGGATTCTCCCAGATGTCGCGGGCGATAGTCCGCAATCGCTCACGCTCGGTTTCGATGGTGTCGAACAACGCCTTCTTCACCGTCTCCTTTTCGGACTCCCGTTCCCGTACAGTCATGTGCTAGCTGTTTACGCACGGTAGCAAAAGGGTTCGTTCACCGGCAGTCGGCGGTCGGAATCGAGGTGAATCTCGGTCGATCACGCGCCCGTGCGGTCGACCGTTCCGATTCGTACCCACGCGACGGCGGTCACGACCAGTAACCCGACGAGCGGAACGACCAGGAGTCGCATCGCCCGGACGACGCCCATCCCGTCGATGACGAACCCCATCGCCGCGGGAACGCCCGCGATACCGCAGGAGGAGACGACGAGGGCGATGGCGTTGACCGGTGCGCTGTGTTCGGGCGTGCTCTCCGTGGCGTACGCCAGCAACGTCGGATACAGTCCCGAGAGCGAAAGTCCGATACCGAAGATTCCGGCCAGTACCGCGACCCCCGACGCAAACACGAACGTATAGACGGCCGACAGCAGACAGATGCTTCCGAGACCGAAGCTCAGCGGGACGTAGCCGAATCGCTCCGCGAGCGACCCGGCGACGAACCGTCCGGGAATGTAGGCGACCAGCAACACGCTCAGCGAGAGGGTTACCAACGATCCGGGAAGTCGACCTTGGGTGTACGTCGTGAGCCACGTGAACAGCCCGCCCTCGACGCCGGTCGAGAACAGGATACAGACCGCCATCACCAACACCGCGGGCTTGCGACCGATTCGGCGCAACCCCATCAACGTCAGCGGGTCGTCGCCACCGCCGACGGACGGCTTCGGGAGATACCACATGAGCGCGACGACCGGGAGAAACGACGCGCCGAGCGCGTAGTACGCGAACCGCCAGTTCCCGGCCCAGAGCGCGGCGGTTACGGCGAGCGGGCCGAGCGTCGCGCCGACGGCCCACATCATATCGTAGTAGCCGAACAGTCGACCACGTCTGTGGGGGTACAGGTGGCTCAACAGCGGTCTATCGCTTCCCCGTCCGATGCCCCTGAACGACCCCCGGAGGACCAAGGCGACGAGAAAGAGCCCGAACGACGGGACTAGCCCCATCAGGAGGACGCCGACGCCGGCACCGGCGATTCCGAGCAACAGGAGTATCCGGGTGTCGTACCGCCCGGCGACGGCACCGACGGCCGCGACGAAAATCAGGAATCCGACCGTCCCCGCGGGCGGGACCAGCCCCAACTGCCACTGGGAGGTGCCGAAGTCGTCCCGAATGACGGGGATGATGGCACCCCGCATCTGCAACGCGGCCCCTTCGAGCGCGATGAACCCGAAAATCGCCAGCGTCCACCAGCGACGGGTGTCGAAATCCGCGACGGCTTCGTCGTCGGCGACCGTTTCCATACGCTGGGGTGGACGCAGCGTCGGAAATATATTGTGTAGCGTCCGCCGTAATTATCACGTATTTTATCCGCAAATCGACCGTAGCAGGAGGGGGGCGTTCAATCCTCGTACACCTCCAACAGCTCGGTATATCGTTTTCTGATGGTCACGGGGGCGACGCGGGCGACGGTCCCGACTCGCTCCTGTGTCACCGATTCGTTGCAGAGCGTTGCGGCCGCGTACACCGCCGCCGCCGCGAGCGCGACGGGACTCTTCCCGCTGTGTACGTTGTGACGCTTCGCGGCATCGAGAAGGGCGCGAGCTCGCCGTTCCGATTCGTCGCTCAAATCGAGTTCGGAGGTGAATCGGGGGACGAACTGCGCCGGGTCGGTGGGCGCGATTCCGATGGCCAACTCGCTCGTGATGTAGCGATACGCCCGTTGAATGCGTCGCCGTTCGACTCGGCTGACGACCGCGAAATCGTCGAGACTGAGCGGCACGTCCCCCTGTCGAGCCGCGGCATAGAGGCTCGCGGTCGCCATCCCTTCGATGGAGCGTCCGGGAAGCAGGTCGTCTTCGAGCGCCCGTCGATAAATGACGCTGGCAGTTTCGGCGTCCGATTTGGAGATGTCGAGGGCCGCTGTCATCCGGGAAATCTCCCCCAGAGCGTGTTTGAGATTCCGCTCACGGTTCGATTTCGAGCGATATCGCTCGTCCCACGTACGGAGTCGCTGCATCTTCCGCCGCTTTCGATTCGCGAGGGCGTTCCCGTGTGCATCCACGTCCCGTCGGCCGATCGTCGCGCTCAATCCCTTGTCGTGGAGTTGGTACGTCATGGGCGCGCCGACCCGACTGCGTTGCTGGTTCTCCTCGGTGGAGAACGAACGCCACTCGGGGCCGCGGTCGATACGGCTCTCGGAGACGACGAGTCCGCAGTCATCACAGACTATCTCGGCCGCATCGCCCGAGATCGAAATCCGTGCTTCACACTCCGGACACGCGCGAGTGCCGGTGTCGACGCTCCGCTCTTCGCGGTTCTCGTGATCCGTTTCGGTTTGTCGGTCCGTGGATCGTGTTCGCTGTTCCATTGTACGACTCCGTCCGCGTCCTCGGTCCCGCTATGACTGTGTGTGGCATACACGATAGTCGAATCGATGATTTTCAAAAAGTAAGAATGGCGTCGAGAGACCGTCGAAACGACCGCCCACGCACGGCTCGGGGGCGTATTTCGAACGCCCGGCTAACGCGACAGTGGGCACGGTTCCCAAATAACCGACGGCCGGTTACTCGTAGTACGGTTTCCGTTCGACGACCTCGGCGAAGGCGACGTTCGCCGCGACGTTGGTGATTTCGACGGTGACGCGGTCGCGTTTTTCCGTGTCGGGAACGATGAGCACGTAGCCGCGGTCGATGCGGGCGATTCCGTCGCCTTGGTCGCCGATACCTTCTATCTCTACCGTGTGGCGATCCCCCTCCTCGACCGGCGGTTCCTGTTGTGGTTGCCGTGTCTGTTCCGGTTGTTGTGTTTGTCGTGGCTGTTTTTCCTGCGGGGGCGAAGCCGTCGATTCCTCCGTCTCCGCGTCGGGACGGTCGACCGGTCCGAGTACGGCGATCCGATACGCCTCACCGCGTTCGACGTCACCCTTCGTAATCTCCCGTTCGGGGATGGTAATCGTGTACGAATCGCCGTCTTCGTTCACCGTCGCACTAAATACGCTAAGTAATTCGTCGGGAATATCCATAGAAACTCTCTTTCAGTATACCGTTATACGAACAGAACCTTGACTCCACCGATATCGGAAGCTGTTCCGCCTCGTTTCGGTCGAAACCTGACAGGGGTGTGGGTAGTTGTGGCAAAATGTGGCGTGGTCACTTCCTTCATACCATGGGACTACGTCAGCACGTAGCAATGAGCACGGTATCACAGCGAGAAAAATCGGCCGAACTCGTACACGTCTCTACCCGTGTACTGATGACTTCACGAACTGCCCTTTGTGCCAACTGCGGGATAGAAGTGAAACTCGATCAGCGCCACAAGTACGTCTCCGCTTCCCGTCCACAGGCAGACGACGATGACCGCTTCGAAGAATCGGTGCTGTGCGGTGCCGACTGTGTGGCCGATTTCGTCTAGCAGTATCGCCGCTTCTACCTACCACTGGTAGCCGCTCACACGAATACGTTCCACCGTCCGATACCACGGTATCGACACGAGAATCCTTATTGTATTGGATGACGAAGCACCGAAGTCATGTCACTCCCTGCTGTAGTGCGGCAGTGGTTAGCTGACGAGAACGGCCTTATTTACGAATGTCGGAACTGTGGAACGACGCTGGACCCTTCGGACCAAATCTGTCCCGTCTGTGGATCGTCCCAGATCGTCGAATTCGACGTCTCGTGATCCTTCGATTCGGTATCTCGACCGGTTTCGAACGGACATTCACCCCGCGAAACGTCCGATAACACGTCCACCTTCACTCACGGCGATTCCGGCGGTGGACGGGAGGCGACCTCGGTAGGAGACCGATCGAAGCAGTTACTTCGTTTCACTCCCGGTTCACATCCTGTCAGCCTGATCGTTCTTCGAGTCGTTTTCGTCGCCTGTCTCCGGTCCGTTACGCCGACTCACTTCATTCGATCTGTAACCCGTGGTGGCAACGCGTGGCTAACATGTTGGAAGTAATTTTTCTCCTCAATTATTATGCCGCTCGGTCCCGAGTCGATATTTGCAGGCGCTCATGACACAAGATCATACTCCGGAGAACACGGATGAAGTTGGGAATGTGGATAGTACAGGGACGGTTACGGGAAGAAATCAAGGGTCGGCGGCGGGAGATTGCTCGCCGACTCGACGGCGGTTCGTCGGCGGGTTGGCGTCGCTCGTCGCGGCGTCGACGTTTTCGCTCACCGTCGCGGACGAAACGGCTGCGCAGGTAATTGACGGCGACGATGAGCCGACACAACGGCTCAGGTCGCCGGATCGTTCCGTCGAAGTGACGGTGAACGTCGCGGACGGCGTGCCGAGGTACAGCGTCGCCTACGACGGAACGACCGTCGTGGACGACGCGGGGTTGGGCTTCGAGTTCCGGAACCAACCCGACCTCGTCGAGGGACTCACCGTCACCGGTAGCGAACGGTCCACGACGGACGAGACGTGGACGCCGGTATGGGACCAGTACGACGAAATCCGGGAACACTACGAGGAGTTGCGCCTCGGTCTGGCCGAGTCCGGCGAGGACGGACGTGCGCTGACGCTGGAAATCCGCGTCTTCGACGACGGCGTCGGGTTCCGATACGTCTTCCCGGAGGAGGGTGGCTTCGGCGACTTCGTCGTGAGCGCAGAGCGCACCGAGTTCGCCTTCGCGGACGATTACGCCGCGTGGTGGATTCCCAACGACTTCAACAGCTACGAGTACACGTACAACGAGACGCCGCTGAGCGACGTCGGAGCCGAGAGTTCCTTCGGCGGTGCGCACACGCCCATCACGATGCGGGCGGCCGACGACCTGTACGTGAGCGTCCACGAGGCGGATCTCGTCGACTACGCGGGGATGGCCGTCGAACCCACTTCGGAGGGGGGTACGACCTTCGAGACCGCATTGGCACCCCTTCCCGACGGGACGAAAGTGTCGGCTTCGGCCCCGCATCGGTCGCCGTGGCGGACGATTCAACTCGGCGAACGCCCCGGCGACCTCGTCGAGTCGAACCTGATCGTCAACCTCAACGAGGAGTACGACCCCGACGAGTTCCCGCAGGGCGTCGATTGGATAGAGCCACAGAAGTTCGTCGGCGTGTGGTGGTTGATGATAACCGGTCGCGCCCAGTGGGAGTATCAGGGCATGCAGACCGGCAACCATGGCGCCCAGACCGGCCGGGTGAAACAGTACATGGACTTCGCGAGCGAACACGACATCTCCGGCGTCCTCGTCGAGGGGTGGAACGAAGGCTGGTCGAGCTATCCCGACGGCGGCGGCGGGTCGTTCGACTTCACCGAACCGTACCCGGACTTCGACCTGCGGGAGGTGACGAGTTACGGGCCGAGCCTCGACCCGCCGACGCAGATGACGATGCACAACGAGACCGCGGGTGGGTTCGAGAACTACGAGTCCCAACTGGACGAGGCGTTCCCGCTGTACGACGACCTCGGGATTCACACGGTCAAGAACGGGTACGTCAACGACGACGGCGACCTCGCCGGCGAGGGACACAACCACCACGATCAGGTGCTGGTAAACCACCACCATCTCGTCGCTCGCACGGCCGCGGCCAACCGACAGATGTTGGAGATGCACGAGCCGATTCACCCCACGGGGCGTCGACGCACCTATCCCAACCTGATGACTCGCGAGGGCGTGTACGGACAGGAGTACGACTCCTTCGGCGAAGTTCCGCCGTCCCACCACGTCACGTTCCCGTTCACGCGGATGCTCGGCGGTCCCGTCGAGTTCACGCCCGGAATCTTCGACATGGACTCCGGGTCGGGCGGCATCGAGACGACGCGGGCGAAACAGCTCGCGATGTACCCGACGTACTTCAGCGGCCTCCAGATGGTCGCCGACCTTCCGAGTTCCTACTTGGCGGACCAGCCGCCTACCATCTCCATCGGCGATGTCGCGCAGGCCGAATTCGGGGACGACGACGGTTTCAGCGCGGCGTCGAGCTGGGCCAACGCCCAAGGCGAGCGGTATCTCGAAGTCGATCCCAACAGCGCCGCCCCCGGTTCGACGGTCACGTGGACGCTCGAAGACGTCGCGGCGGGCGAGTACGACGTGCACCTCCGGTACGCCAGCGACGCGGAGAACAACGCCGTGCCCGCCGACCAGCCGCGAACCGCCACCGTCACCGTCGACGGTTCGCCCGCCGCACAGGTCACGTTCCCGACGACGGACTACTGGGACGTCTGGGATTCCGTCTCGGCGACCGTGACGCTCGAAGACGACGCCAAGACGGTCGGCGTCCTGCTCTCCGAGGACGACAGCGGCGGGTTCAACCTCGATTCAGTCGCGCTCACCGACACCGGCGAACCGATGCCGGAACCGGAAACCGCGCCGATTCGCGGTCCGACCATCGACGCCTTCCAGTTCATCGAAGACGTCCCCGCGGCGGGGTGGGACGACACCCGCGTCCTCGATTCCGCCATCGGCGACCACATGGTCACAGCACGAAAGAAGGACGACGTCTGGTACGTCGGTGCGATGACCGACGAGGGGGGTCGCGCGCTCGACATCGACCTCGGATTCCTCAGCCCCCGGTCGGGGAGGGGGCGAAACCGTGGAAATGGAAGGAAGCACGGAAAAGGCGGACGGCGCGGAGAGGGAGGACGACACGGACGCGACGACTGCCACCGGCCGATGGGACCGAACTACGTCGCCGAACTATACTCGGACGGCATCGACGCGAGTTTCGACGGGAACCTCGAACCGGTTCGCATCGACGAGGCCATCGTAACGCCGGACACGACGCTCGTGGCCTCGATGGTCGGAAGCGGCGGCACCGCCGTCCGGATTCGTCCCGCTCGCGGTCGGGAAATTCACGACTTGCCCACGTACGAACGACCCGAACAGGACGTCGAGGTTGCCGTCGACGACGAGACGTTCATCCGGGAGCCGTTCATCACGGCGACTGGGTCGAACGACGGCGACTACATCGGCGGTACCACGGTCGAAGTGGTCGTCGACGGCGAAGTTCGAACCGTTTCGAACGTCCGGTTCCCGCCCAATACCGCGAACGCGACCGACGAGTTCGCCTTCGCCCTCGACGAACCGGGAACTTACGAAGTAACGGTTCGGACGACGGACGGGGACACCCTGGCGACGGAAACCGTGGGGGTCACGCCGCCGGAAACCATCGCCGCCATCGACGACGCGACCGGCGACGACGACGGCCCCGGCGCGTACACCTATCCGACCGCCGACGCGTACCGCGACGGAGCGTTCGACTTGTCGTCGGTTTCGGTCGCACGGACGCCCAGTCTCGCCCGGTTCACGTTCGAGGTCGAAACTCTCTACGACGTGTGGGATGGCCGATTCTCGCCGCACATGTTCGTGCTGTGGGTTCACGACCCCGTCACGAGCGGGGGAACGACCGAGAGCCTCGACGACCTCGGGGCGAACGTCTCCTTCGAGCGGCCGTGGCACTACCGCCTGCACATCACCGGGTGGGCGATGGGTGCCGTCAACGCGGGCGGTTCCGCGCTGACCGACGAGAACGGGAACGCCGTCTCCCCCAGTCCTAGCGTCGACTTCGATGCCGGGACGGTCACGCTGGACATCGCTCGGGACGCCTTCGGCGACACCGACCTCGAAAACCTGGAAATCGTCGCCGGCGTCGGCTCCGAGGAGTACGGCAAGTTCAGGCCCGTTCTCGCGGCGGCCGGCGGCCACCGGTTCGGCGGGGCAAAGGCCGATGCCGTCGACCGAGCGCCGCTGCTCATCGACGTGATCACACCCGAGGACGTTTCACAGGGGACGGCGCTCGATTACTCCGCGGACGCGCTGGCGACGGTGCCGTACGTGCCGCTCGAATAGGGAAAATCGGCTCTCGTCGTCGTTCGATGCTCCGCTCTTCTTTTTCGCATCACCCCCACGTCCACCGCGAATCGAGGACGAACCGATAGACGCCGCTGATCGCGATTGCGACGGCGTTCGCTACGAGGTAGAGGATATCCCCCGAGTTCACGAGGACGTAGAGGATACCGAGTTGAATCGGAATCGCCGTTCCGCGCACGACGTTCGTTTTGAGCAATCCGGTGAGATAGTCACTCCTCGTGGCGTTTCGAGTCGCTCGGAACGTCCACGCGTTGTTGAGCGTATACTGGAACAGGATCGTGATTTCGATGGCGATCAACGCGCCGAGCAGGTAGTTGAGACCGGCTTTGTCGACGAACGTCCACAGCAGGACGAGTTGAACGCCCGCGGCGATGCCCCCGACGACGACGAACCGCCGTAACTGCGGTAGCGTGCCGCGTCGGAGGTCACGAAGGAACTCCCGAACCATCCCTTCATATCTGAGGGGGCGGGCGGTGTATCCCTGTCGTTTCTCCTCGGACCCGCCCGTACAATCGACGAAAGAGTGGGTACCTCGGCGGGCCGGTTCGATGGTCGTTTCCTGACAATAACGTTAAGCTCCATCGACGGAACTGGTTTATTATGTCACGGATTTCGGATGCACAGAAGCGACGGCTCCGTGCCGCGTTCGACCGGCAACTGGACGTCGGACTGCATCACGGTGCCCAATTGGCGGTGTACGTGGACGGGGAACTCGCGGTAAATTTCGCCGGGGGTTCGACCGCCCCCGATGGCGAACCGACGACGACGGAAACCCCCCACATCGTCTTCTCGTGTACGAAACCCTACGTGGGAGTCGGGTTGCACCAACTCGTCGAACGGGGCGAGGCGGACTACGACGACCCCGTCGTCGACCACTGGCCCGAATTCGCCGACGAGGGGAGCGAAAAGGCCGATATCACCCTTCGACACGTCCTCAGCCACACCGCCGGCATCCCGTACGGGGAGTTCGACGAACGAGCCGATAAGTGGGGGGACTGGGACGCCGTCGTGCAGGCGATGGAGGACATCGACCCCGTCTTTCCGCCGGGTGAGCGAGCGGCGTATCACGCGTTCAACTACGGTTGGGTCGTCGGCGAACTCGTCCGCCGAATCAGTGGTCACCCCGTCGACGAGTACGTCGCCGAAAACGTGTTCGAACCCCTCGGTATGGACGACACCTCCATCGGCCTCGACGAAGACGAGGCGGACGACGTCGCCACCCTTTCCGGGTTCGACGTGTTCGACCGGTGCCGTGACCCGGGCGAAGGGTTGGGCATTCCGGCGAGCGAATCGGCCGAGACGTTCAATTCGGAGGCCGTCCATCGGGCGGTGATTCCGGCGGCAAACGGTATCGGGACGGCGCGGGACATGGCACGGTTCTACGCGTGTATCGCGAACGGGGGCGAACTCGACGGAACCCGGGTTCTCACGGAGGGGACGGTGGAGACGGCGACTCGAACGCACGCCGAAACCGAGTCCGATGGGACGCTTTCACGCCCGGCACGGTACGCGCTCGGCTTCTGGACCGGCGGCTTGGCCAACGACATGTTCGGTACCGTCAGCACCGAACGGACCTTCGGACACGCCGGACTCGGGAGCATCTTCGGATGGGGCGACCCGGACCTGAATATCGGCTTCGCCTACGTGACCAACGGCATTCGCGAGGAGTCGTACGAGCACGCCGCGCGGGTAAACTCCTTGTCCGACGCCGTGCGGTTGCTGGTTCGACGATAAGCGGCGTCGGTCCGTCTCACGGATGCGAACTCGCTTCGAATCGGGTGGTCGATGTCCGGCGGTCGACCACGACCATACCTCAGTTAGAATACAAAAATTAAACAACTCATATAATCGACCAAAGGATTTGTGATGGTTCCCTCCCATGCTCCGCCCATGACCGACTCGCACGACGAACTCCTACAACAGGTGAACGAAATGCAGGCTGCACGCGGTCTCGACCCCGACACACGGAAGATAATCGGCGTTCTCAGCGAGACGATCGATACGCTCGGCGAGGAGATAGAGGAGCTTCAACAGCGTGTCGCGGAGTTGGAAGAGCAAGCCGAGAAAAGCGATGCTTCCGGCGACGGTGCCGACGGCGACGAACGAAAGCACGCCTGGTATTCGGAGCGTTGACTTCGAACTCCGTCTTTCGTTCTATCTCGCCGTCCTGATCCATCCGGTCGTCCCCGATCGTTCGTCACGCCGATTCCCGCCAACTCCAAGTGGGATTCCATCCGAGTACCTCGCGCGCTTTCCCGGTATCGACCAGCGACGCGTACTCGCCGTCGCCGAGCGAATCACGAACTTCGGTATCGGGGAAGACATCCCTCACGAGTTCACGGGTCGGCGTTTCGGCGCCGGTGTCCGGCGCCGACACCCAGAAACGCTCGTGGCCCCGGAGGTCCGACTCGACCGCCAATCGAACGATTTCGACCGCGTCCGACAGGTGAACGTACGTGAACAGCGTGTTTCGCTGCGTGTGAAAATCGTCGGAGTTTCGCATCCCTTCGAGGGTTCGATCGGCCTCCACGAACGTCTCGCGCGCCAGGTTATCGTCGACCACCCACGGGAACCGTAACGAGAGTATCGTCCGTGGCCGGTTTTCGACGCGGCGCGCGAACGCGTCGGCGGCGATTTCGAGCGTCTGCTTTCCCAACCCGTACGGGTTCGACGGCGTCAAACGGTGGTCTTCGTCGAGCGGGAGGTAGTCGACGGTGATCCGCTCGGGTTCGAATCCGCCACCGACCGCGCTGAAACTCGACGCCAGAACCACCGTGTCGATTCCGAGCGCCCCCGCCGCCTCGAGAACGTGATAGCTGGACATGACGTTGCTCTCGTACGTCCGATAGCCCGGCGTTTCGTCCGGCGTCGGAATCATTCCCAAGTGGACGACGGCGTCGGCGTCACTTTTCGCGAGCGAACTGTACACGGCCCCCGCATCGATCAGGTCCGTCCGAAGATAGACGTCAGAGTGATTCTCGTCGCGCTTGCCCCGCGAGAGGTTCACGGTTCGGTAGCCTTCCTCGTTCAAGTGCGCCAATACCCCGCGTCCGACCCGGCCGCTTCCGCCGGTAACGACGACTGTCTCGCTCACGTTCGGTCTTCTCGTTCCGCCCGTAAAATACCCGCCGCGAGTCGTTCCGCGCTCGGCGTCTTCGATACCGGCCAGTGGCCGTGTCTGCCCGTGAGTCGCTCGTGCAACACTGGTTCGGTCTTCGGGTCAGTCGGTCTCCCGGTCCCCCGCTCGCACGGCAACCTCCGTGGTGTCGAAATCGACGTCCCCCGTCACTTCGAGGAGGTCCGGCGACATCTCGAATCCCTCGCGTTCGAACCGCTCTTTGACCGCTTGAAAGTACGCCGACCGAACGGTGAGATACTTCTCCCGGCTCGGACTCGAAATCCAAAACCGGGAGATCATGTCGATTCCGGCCGCCGTGACGCCGTCCACTATCACCGTCGGTTCGGGGTCCGTGAGAATTCGTGGGTTCGCTTGGGCTTCCTCGAGCAGGATCGTCCGCATGGCATCGATATCACCGTCGTACATGACGCTGAACGGATGGTCGATTCGAAGCCGGTCCTTGATGTCGTGGTTCGTCACTACGGTGTTGGCGAGTGTCGAGTTCGGAACGGTGATGAGTTCGTTCCGGAACGTTCGTACTCGCGTCGCACGAAAGCTGATGTCCTGGATGATTCCCTCGCTGCCGGTTTCCGCGCCGTCGGTTTCCTCGACGCTGCTTTCGCCCTTCCATTCGATCCAATCGCCGATGTTGAACTTCGGGTCGGTGATCATGAACAGGCCCCCGACAACGTTGTTGAGGATATCGCGGGACGCGAAACCGATGGCGAGGGTCAACGCGGCGGCGAACCCACCCGTCACCGTCAAGAGGGATTCCAACCGGGCGAAGAACAGTCCGAGAACGAACGCGACGAAGTAACTGACGATGCGAGCGGTTCTGATCGCGGGTCGGCGAACGGTGAGGCTGACGCGTTCGTTGTTTAGAAGCCGCTCGATGAGCGGAATCGCCGCGACCCGTGCGAGGAGGGAGACGAGGACGAACGTCACCGCGAACACGAGGAGTTTGTAGAGAAACGTTTGGTAACGAGCGGCGATATCGGGCTCGGACGCTTGCAACGCGAGAAGAGTAACGCCGCTGGGGAGCGTCGAACACATACGAACTGATACTGGCCACCGAAACTTCAGTATTTCTTCACTTCTTTCGGTAGCCGCGTGGACAAATTCCTCGGTCGGTTCGACCGAAAGCGCGCGACTGTCGTACTCGTACGATCACCTCGGTGACGCTTCGCCACGGTCCTGTAGTCCCGTGGCCACAATTCCTATACCGTTCGATTGCCCTCTCCGATACACTAACCCCATTCTTCAATGAGTAATATCGAACGCGACGATGACGAATATACGGGAAGCATGGAGTATCTCCTCGAAAAATCGTACGAACTCTTCGAGACTACGCTGTTCAGGGGGGACCGAAAAGTGGCTCTCGTCCTCACTACCGCCGTCTTCATCGGTTCCACGTACCTCCTGACGCACCGATATCCCGCGTACGGTGCGGGACTCTTCCTCAAAATCTCCGAAACCATCGTGAGTGGAAACTACGCGTTTCCCGCCCGAGTGGCGGGGTACACGCGAAACGGCGTTCCGTTCGCGTATCCACCGCTGGCCTTCTACGTCAACGCCGTCCTCCTCGACCTCGGCGTGAGTCCGCTCCGAATCGCGCGCGTGCTTCCGGCGATGGTGACGTCCATCGCCTTCGTTCCCTACTTCTACCTCGCCCGCGAGTTCCTTCCCTCGTCGGGGAAGGCCGGTGTCGCCGCGATCATCGCCGCCGTCACCCCGATGCTCCTGCAGTGGCACCTTTCTGCCGGCGGTATCGTCCGTGCACCCGCGTTTTTCCTCCTCCTCTCCGGGCTGTACGTCGGCGTTCGGCTGTTCCGCTATCGGACCCGTCTGTCGCTCACCGTCGCGCCCGTCCTCTTCGGGTTGCTGTTGCTCACGCACCCGACGTACTCCACGTTTTTCGCTGCCAGTTACGTCCTCTTTTTCCTCCGTGAGCAGCGGTCGCTCGACGGTCTCGGACGCGGACTCGTCGTCGCCGGAGGCGGACTGCTGATCGCGAGCCCGTGGATACTGCGCGTCGTCTCGACGCACGGCCTCGATGTTTTCACGTCGGCGGCGGGGACGCACGGCGGCCTCGGAGCGGGAGTGACCGTCTTCTTGGACCGACTCGGGGACCCGTTCGTCGCGACGCCCGCCACCGTCGTCTGGTACGTCTTGCTCCTTCTGGGCATCTACGCCTTCGTCCGGCGGGAACGGTACTTCCTTCCGCTCTGGTTCGTGGCTTCGGTCTTCCTGATGGACGAGATACGGTTCGCGTTCATCCCCGGTGTGATGATACTCACCATCGGACTGACGGACGTGCTGCCGGCCATTTACGCCCGCCTCTCCGGGTCCGGTTCGAAACGAACTGCCGCCTCGCAGATAGCCATTACCGCCGTCGTCCTCTGTTTGCTCGTCAGTCTCGGCGGCCTGTTCGTCGCGGGGCAGTCGGTCACGAACCACGACGCGATGCCGGCGTTCATCGACCACGAGGATACGACCGCGATGTCGTGGGTTCAGGCGGAGACGCCGTCCGACGCGGAGTTCGTCGTCGTCGGCGACGCCGCGGAGTGGTTCCCGTACGTCACCGACCGGACGATTCTCGTCGGCCCGTGGGGCGTCGAGTGGAGGACGCCGACGGCCTACCAGCGCCAGATGGACGCGTACAGGGGCATTTCGGACTGCGACACCGCACGCTGTTTGACCCACACGATCCGCTCGCACGGGTATCGACCGTCGTACCTCTACATCCCGAAAGGGGAGTACACGGTGCGGGGTATCTCCACCGTTCAATCGGATCGCATGCGCCGGTCGCTCGAACGGAGTAACCGGTACCAAATCTCGTACGAGAATCCTGGCGTGCTGGTCGTTCGGGTTCGCGCGCCGGAGTGACTCGCGTCGCAGTCGATCACATTCACTCGACTTCCTATCACGTGGGATAGAGGAAACACTACTCACTGATCCGTAAAATCATCTCCATCGGGCACAGTCTTTATCGTGCGACTCGACCAATCGCCCTTCTACGAATGGCTCCCCGGATGACTCGTCGTCACTTCCTCCGAGTAGGCGCAACCTCGTCCTCGGTCGGCCTCGCCGGCTGCAACACGTTGTCGACGTCGCCGGCCGACGGTTCGAAACGAACACAGGCCGTCGACAGGTCGCGCGAACTGGCGTCGAATCGGGAACCAGTGGACGTCCGCGGGGCCATCTACATCCCGACGCGGGCGTTCAACCGGTTCCAGATGTGGCGCGAGTACGACCCGGAGGTCATCGAACGCGACCTCGGCTACGCCGCCGATTTGAACCTCAACGCCATCAGAACGTGGCTGAGCTACGAGTTCTGGCTCGAAGACAGCACCGCACACGAGGAGCGACTGGAGCATTTCCTCGAAACCGCGGACTCGTACGGAATCCAGGTCCTCCTCGGGTTGTTCGACAGTATCGGCGAAGAGCCGACCTTCGAGAACCTGCACGGCTCCGACCTTTTCACCGCCGTTCAGACGTTCTCCCCGTCGACGCGGACGATGCTCGACAAACAGCTCTGGGATGCGCCCCGAAACTTCATCCGGTGGTTCATGCGTCGATACCGGAACGACGAACGGTTGCTCGCCATCGAACTCTCGAACGAACCGGGGTGGAAGCGGTCGTCCCGAAAGTTCGTCGAGGCGATGGCGAAGGTGCTGACGCTCTATCGCGGTTCGAGACCCCTCACGATGGGGTCGACGAGCCTTTCGAACAACACCAAATACCTCGACTGGGGGTTGGACATCCTCCAGTTCCACTACAACTTCGTTCAGACCCCGGCGTTGTTCCGGCGCGTACTCGAACAGGCGGCGCTCACGAAAGCCAGACAGGGAAAGCAAGTGTGGCTCTCCGAGTGGCAGCGGGTCCGTCCGGGCGAGGGATTCTTCGCGGACGTGACCGGCGACGCACGTTATCCGGACTACTCGTCGCTCGCCCCGCTCATTCACGAGGCGAACATCGGGAACTTCTTCTGGTCGCTCATGCTGCGCCCGGCCTCGGAACTCCACTTCCGCAAACAAGGCGTGGTCAACGGCCTCTTTCACGAAGACGGTGCCGTCTGGAGTCTCGACGACGCCCGTTCCCTCAAAGCGATGTCCGGCGACCCGGACTACGAAGGAACCGAGCGCAAGGAGTACCCGGACTGGATGGCCGAGATGGAGGGTTCGAAGATTCCGAGGACCGGTCCCCGTCCGAGATAACTCGTGTCGGTTCCGCAGCACCGTCCGTGACGATACGCTCCCCGCCGTCCCGCCATCGTTCGCCGAGGGAAACGACTCTCATCCGCGAACGGTGATGCCGCCCGTTCGAATCGAAATCGCCGACAGGTCGCCGTTCGTCGGAACCGTGACGGTCGTCGGTTCGACCGTGATGACGACGTGACCGCCAACTGGGTTCGGGACGCTCGCCACGCCCGTCCCCGCAACGGTAACCGTGGTATCTCCCTCTACGACCGTCACGTCGCCGGTGACCCCCGCGCCCGCCGGGACGACGGGCGTGACCGGTGCGTTCGCTGGCCGGTCGGCGACGAGCGAGCCGAGCCAAATCCCGCCCAACAGGACGGCCAGTATCACCAGTATCGCCATCAGGATGACGACGATGGATCCGAGAACGATGCCGAGAGGTCCCCGACGATTCGACCGCCGGGTTCGTCGCTGTGCCTGTTCGTACCCCTCGTCGTAGCCGCGGTCGTACTCGGACCCCACTTCTTGTTTCTTGTTCGTCATATTTGCCACCCTCCACCGAGTAGGAGTGCAATGGAATCCGCCGCAGAACTGCGAGACGGAATCCGAAAGTCGAGGGAAGGCCACGGAAGTCAGGTATCCAACGACTGTGCACCGACGCTTCGATTTTTATCGGCTGCCAGTCCCGACTGCACTACCGCTGTCCATCCGATAGAAGCCCCCTCTCGTTCTTCTCCAACTACATATAGGATATGAAACAGCATAAGGATTTGTACCAACCCGGCTTCGTCCGAACGGGACGGAACCACCGTTCGACTTCGACATCGGTGTGCGCGGGAGGAGTCTACCCATGGATTGACGAAGCTTCGTTCCGTTTACCGGACGATGGAAAACCCCGAATTCGAGGAACTGCAAGAACGAGCGGCCGATGCCGTTGTCGGAGAGGGACTCGAATCCGTGTACGTCGGACTCGTTCACCACGGCGGCGAACAGGAGTACTACTTCGGAAACGACGTCGAGGAAAACGAGGAGCTACAGGAGATGACCGTCTCCCAACTGGCGATGTTGCTTCGCGTCCTCGCGGATCGATCCGACGCCACTGCCGACGAAATCGCCGACCTCGCGGCCGAACACGCGGATCAAATGCAACTTCAGTGACCGCCGCCCGAACCCCTACCGGTCGGACAGCGACCCCGGATTCCACGACCCGTCGAAGTCCTCGTGGGTGAACGGCTTCGCGTCCGCCCCGGCGTAGGTTCCGACGACCTGTCCGTCGCCTTCGAGGTAGTACTGGTAGGTCGTCAGACCTTCGAGGCCGACCGGTCCCCTCGCGTGTATCTTTCCCGTGCTGATTCCGACCTCGGCCCCCAAGCCGAACCGATAGCCGTCGCTGAACCGGGTCGAGGCGTTGTGGAACACGCTCGCCGAATCGAGGCCGCGCATGAATCGACGCGCGCGCTCGGCGTTCTCGGTCACGATGGACTCCGTGTGTTTCGAACTGTACGCGCTGATGTGGTCGATGGCGTCGGCGAGCGAGTCCACGACCTTGACGGCGATAATCAAATCGCCGTACTCCGTCGACCAATCGTCTTCCCGTGCTTCTTCCATGGCGACTATTTCGCGGGACGCCTCATCACCTCGCATCTCGACGTTCGCGTCCTCGTAGCGCTCGGCTATCTCCGGCAGGAACTCCTCGGCCACGCTCTCGTGGACGAGCAGCGTTTCCACCGCGTTACAGACGGCGGGGTACTGCACTTTCGCGTCGTACGCGATGTCCGTCGCCATCGAGAGGTCCGCCGCGTCGTCGACGTAGACGTGACAGATTCCCTCCGTGTGGCCGAGGACGGCGATACTCGTGTTGTCCTGTATGTAGCCGACGAACTCCGAACTGCCCCGCGGCATGAGGAGGTCGATTGCGTCGTCCATTCCGAGCAGCGTATCCACGTCCGCCCGCGCCTCGATGAGTTGCGACCACCCGTCGGGCATCTCGGACGTCGCTTCCCGAATGATTTCGAAGAGTATCCGGTTCGAACGGCTCGCCTCGCTCCCGCCTTTCAGTATCACCGCGTTCCCCGATTTCAGACCGAGGGCGGCGATTTGGACGAGCGCGTCGGGCCGTGATTCGAAGATGGTTCCGATGACGCCGATGGGAACGGTACACTTGTACAGTTCGAGATTCTCGTCGAGTTCACGCGCCGTTTGGGTCTTCCCCAGCGGGTCGTCTTGGGCGGCGACGCTCCGAACCATCTCGGCGATGCCGTCGAGTTTCGACGGCGAGAGTTCGAGTCGGTCCACGAGGGCCTGACTGTACTCCCCCGCCGCGAGGAGTTCTTCCGCGTCGCCAACGTCCCGCTCGTTGGCGTCGAGTATCTCGTCGCTTCGCTCGATGATCGCGTCCGCAATCGCGTTCAACGCCGCCGACCGCTCGTCGTCGGATAGCTTGGCGAGTTCCAGCGCAGCGCTCTCTGCCTCTTCGACTTTCGTTTCCGTGGGTTTCTCAGTCATCGGTGGTGTCCTCCGGGACGAATATCGTTCCGACCGCCTCCTCGTCGACGATTCGCTCGACGACGTCCTCCTTCGTGGATCGCGCGATGATGGCCGGGATTCCCCGCTCGCTCACCGAATGGGCACCGGCCACCTTCGTCTGGATGCCGCCGAACTTCGCGGTAGCGCTCTCGTCGACCATCTCCTGTACGTCCCCGTAGTTGCGTCCCACCGCTTCGATACGTTCCGCGTCGGGATTTTCCTTCGGGTTGCTGGTGTAGACGCCGCCGACGTCCGTGAGCGTAACGAGCAGTCCCGCGTCCACGCCGACTGCCACCGACGACGAGAGCATGTCGTTGTCGCCGATCCGTATCTCCTCGGTCGCCACCGCATCGTTCTCGTTGACTATCGGGACGATTCCCCACTCCAGCAGCGTTTCGATGGTGTTCTTGAAGTTGGTGAATCGTTCGGCGCTGTCGAGATCGTTTTGCGTGACCAGTATCTGTGCGATCTTCTGGTCGTAGCGCTCGAAGCTCTCCGTGTACCGACGCATGAGGTGGGACTGACCGACCGTCGAGAGGGCCTGTGCTTCCTCGATGGTTCCGTTCGGGTGCCCTACCCGGCCCTTTCCGGCACCGATGGCCCCGGACGAGACGAAGAGGACGTCCCGCTCGCGCTCTCGCAGTTTCATCACGTCGTCGACGAGTTTGTCGAGTTTTTCGTCGTCGAGCTTCGACGTCTCGTCCGTCAGCGAGTTCGTTCCCGCCTTGATGACGACTCTGTCGGCCGTCGCCGCCTTGTGCCGCGCCCGTTCCAGTGCCCGCGATTCGCTTGCCTCATTCATCGTCATAGTCGGGTGCCAACTCCTTCGAGCGATTTTCCGCCGCCGTCACTGCTCCTTCGATCGTTTCCTCCACGGAACTGTCGCGGAGGACTTCCATCCCCGCTATCGTCGTCCCCTTCGGCGAACACACCGCCTCTATCAGGTCGTCGATGCTCTCGTCGGATCGGAGTACCGTCTCGGCGGCACCTTTGAACGTCTGTGCGGCGAGCGTCCTCGCATCCTCCGGACTCAAACCGCCCCTTACGCCGGCCTGCTGTACCGCGTTGAGTAGGTAGAAGACGAACGCGGGTCCGCTGCCGTTGACGGCGGTTGCGACGTCCATTTGCGCTTCGTCTATTTCGACGAAGATGCCCACGTCTTCGAGGAGCGACTCGACGTCGTCCGTGACTTCCGCCCCGGCGACCGCCGCCGCCATCGTCCCCGATTCCGCCGCGAGGTTCGGCATCACCCGAACGACCGCCGCGTCGGTCCTCGCTTCGAGCATCGCCGTCGGGACGCCCGCGGCGATGGTGATCAGTGTCTGCTCCGGGCCGAGTTCGAGTTCCGCGACGACGTCCCCGACCAAGTCGGGTTTGACCGCGACGAACACGATCTCCGGTTCGGTTGCGGCGTCGACGTCCATCGTCGTCTCCGAACAATACTTCGAAACCGCATCGAGGGCCTCCGGGTCCACGTCGTATGCAACTACGGTGTGGTTTCCCGTTCTGGAGAGCCCCTTCACGAGGGCACCCCCCATGTTTCCACACCCGATAACGCTAGCCTGTACCATCGTATACTGGTCCGTCGTAGGGACGGAGACTAAATAACGTTGGTAACGGCAGGGACTGCCATTCGACCGAAAAAAAGTCGCGCCCCTCTCAGGCGTCGGTCGTTACGCTTCGGTCGATGTCGGATACCCCACCGAGTTCGTTTACGACGGACTCGGCGTTTGGACGTGTGAGATATATCCCGTGAGGTCCGTCGTCGTGATCATCCCGATGACGCCTTCGGTCTCGTCGACCACTGGCATGTGGTGAAATCCGCGTTCGACCATGTGGTCGGAGACGTCCCGAATCGAATCCTGTGCCGTTGCGGTGGTCACCTCGGTGCTCATGTAGGTGGATACGGGTGTTTCGTCCTTGGGTTGGCGTTCGGCGACGATTCTGACGAAATCCGTCGACGTCAGGATTCCTTCGAGGCGGTTTTCGTCATCGATGACGATTACCGACCCCACCTCGTTGGAGAGCATCTTCTGTGCCGCCTCCTCGACGAGCGTATCGGGCGTGACCGTCTGAAGTGTGGTAGACATGAGCCGTCCCACCAGAACGTCTTCCATATTCTCTAATCCGCTCGAATATGGATAAAGGTTCCCGCTGTTACAATTTCGGAGCCTTCCTCACATTCGGACGAATCTGGCACCAATCCGTATCGTTCATCGGGGCCGACTCCGGTTCGAGGTACGACACCGTGGTAGACGAAGCAGAACGAAGAAGGATGGGAACAATAGTTTCCCTAGGAACCTATTGCACCTATTTTACCTTCTGTGGCTGTTCTACATATTCTCCCCGTTCGTTTCGGAGTTCGGTACGTACCGTCGCACGGACGATAGTCGCCGGTACCGTCGTATTCGCTCCACGAGGTGGGCTGTCGGCCTTATTATTGTTACGTTCAAACAACAATATCTGCCAGACTCACTCATCTTATATGGGTGTGGGTACCACACACGACTGGATATCATGACCAGGGATCGATTTATTCGGGGACCTCCCCGAACAAACTCCACCTTCAGATTCTGACGTACAGTTCCTCGATACCACGCTCCGCGATGGCGAACAAGCGCCCGGCATCTCGCTCACGCCGACCGACAAGGCCGACATCGCACGAAAACTCGATGCGACCGGCGTTAGTTTCATCGAAGCGGGCAGCGCTTGCACGGGAGCGGGCGAGAGAGAGACGATTTCGCGCGTCGCCGACCTCGGCCTCGACGCGACGGTGACGAGTTTCGCCCGCGGCATCAAGGGCGACATCGACTTGGCGCTCGACTGCGGGGTCGACGGCGTCAACCTCGTGGTCCCGGCGAGCGACCGCCACATCGAGGGAAAGGTCGGGACGACGCACGACGAGGTGGTCGAGACGACCGTTCGGCTCACCGAATACGCCAAGGACCACGGCCTGTGGGTCGAAGTCCTCGGCGAGGACGGGTCGCGCGCGGACCTCGACTTCCTCGAACGACTGATGCGGTCGGGCCTCGACGCCGGTGCCGACCGCATCTGCTACTGCGATACGGTCGGCCACGCGACGCCGGACCACACGGCGGACGTCATCTCCCGATTGGCACCGCTCGGTCCCACGGGTACCCACACCCACGACGACCTCGGGTTGGCGTTGACGAACGCGCTGGTGAGCATCGCGGCCGGGGCCGACCTCGTTCACGCCACCGTGAACGGCATCGGCGAACGCGCTGGCAACGTCGCGCTGGAGGAGGTCGCCGTCGCGCTCGACCACGGCTACGACGTCGAGAGCGTCTCGACCGAAAAGTTGTACGACCTCGCACAGACGGTTGCGACGGCGACGGACGTTCCGCTCGCGCCGAACAAAGCCGTCATCGGCGAGAACGCGTTCACACACGAATCGGGAATCCACACCGACGGGACGCTCAAGGACGATGCGATGTACGAGCCGTACTCCCCGAGTACCGTCGGCCGCGAGCGACGACTCGTCCTCGGAAAGCACGCCGGACGTGCGGGCGTCCGTGCGGCACTCGACGAACACGACGTCGACGTGACGGGGGAGGAACTGAACGCGATAGTCGAACAGGTGAAGGAGATCGGCGAACGCGGAAAACGCGTCACCGACACCGACCTGCTCGCCATCGCGGACGAAGTCCAGGGCCGCCAACGCGACCAGCGCGTGGAACTGCTGGACCTCACCGCGACGAGCGGCGGTGCGACACCGACCGCGAGCGTTCGGCTGTCCGTCGACGGCGAAGAGCAGGTGGCGAGCGGCGTCGGGAGCGGTCCCGTCGATGCCGCCATCACTGCGACCCGACGGGCGCTCGATATCGACGCGACGCTCGAATCGTATCACGTGGATGCGATTACCGGCGGGACGGACGCGCTCGTCACCGTCGAAGTCGAAGTGTCGCTCGGCGACCATTCGGTGACGGTGAACGCGAGCGATTCGGACATCACTCGCGCCAGCGTTACGGTCATGCTCGACGCGTTCAACCGACTCCTCGAACGGAGTCCGAAGCCCGCTGTGGCCGATGATTGACGACCCGTAAGTCGGCCACACGAAGCGGATTTTTAAGGAATTCACGCACCGACAGCGGCGTATCGCCTGACTCGCTATCGGCTCGGGGAATGTACCACAACACTCACTGTTCACCGTACCGATAGAGGGTTCATGGCTGGGGGGTCAGGAGAGAAATCGATCACTCGGAGGGGCTTTCTCCTCGGGGCCGGTGGCGTGGTAGCGACCGCTGCGTCCGAACCGACGGCGGCGCAGGAAGGCGGGTCGGGAGGGAACGATAGCTCCGGAAACGGGAGTTCGGGCGGCGGTGGTGGCACGACACAGACGGTGCAAGTCGGTCCCGGTGGCGACCTCATATTCGACCCGGACTCGGTGACGATAACACCCGGAACGACGTTGGAGTTTGTCTGGGATTCGGACAATCACAACATCTTCGTCGAAAATCAGCCCGACGGCGGGAACTGGGACGGAACGCCGGGCGGCCAGAGCAAGTTGTACAACACCGGCTACACCTACTCACACACGTTCGACACCAACGGCGAGTACGAGTACTACTGTGTGCCCCATCGAAGCGCAGGCATGACCGGGACCGTCACCGTCGGCGCCTCGACCGGTTCGTCACAGCCCGCAATCCCGAGCAGGGCGAAGACGCTGGGTCTGGTCGCCACCGGCGCGTTCGCGTTCGTCTTGGGAATCGGGTACTTCTTCCTGCGATACGGTGGGGACTACGGAGAATCCTGAGGATATCCGTTTCGTCGCCTTCTCGTATCCATTTCTTTCACTGAATATCTCGTGTACCCTTTGTTCGGTTGCAGCGAATCAACGATTACAACCTCACCAATATGGTTCCAGCAGGTGAATACTAAAATCAAATTTTGTGTATTAGGTAGTTATTTTTCGCTCTCTGTCGTCGAGTCAGTTGCACTCACACGGCTAGACAGAGACACACGGTCCAGCGCCATCACACGGACACAGCCACTTTCACCGACTGCCTGTGAGCGCACCGTATGCACTCCATCTTTTCTTCCGACTGTCGCTACCCGCCGAGAGCACGTGGAGTGTTCCACCCGTTGTGATCCAATTGACCTGTGTTTCCTTGGTACACATTGCATCTGTCTAATAGCAACAGTTATGTGTGTTAATCTCTAACACGAAACTGTCGTCGTACAGCTCTACAACCAAGGTAGTTCAGGAATGATTGCCTGTCGTCCACGCCACAGGTAGGCGTCACACGACGTCTGCTTTCGATGCGTCACTCTCCTCATAGCGATGCGACCCGGTATCGAGATGGAAGAACGATGACCGTTCCATCCTAGTTATTTGGTATCTCATACCGTACCTCCGTAGTATGGCACAGCAAGAAGTCCAACAGGAACTCACGGTCGACCGATTTACCCTCGGTCTGGTCGGTCCGGAACAGGAGTGGGCCGGTACCGTCGCCGATGGCGGCACCATCGAGACGCACACACCGCCGGCGTGCTGGGGACCGATGATAACGCCCGAATTCCGGGGCGGACACGAAGTGACCCGTCCGATTCGGGTCGAGAACGCCGAGGTGGGCGATGCGATCGCGCTCACAATCAATTCCATCGACGTGACGAGCATCGCGACGAGTACCGGAAGCATGCGGGAGCGCGACGGCGCGTTCGGCGACGACCCGTTCGTCGACCACAAGTGCCCGAACTGTGGAACGAAGTGGCCGGAGAGCCTCGTCGAGGGGACCGGTGAGGAGGCGATCAAATGCGCGGAGTGCGGCGCGAACGCCTCTTCGTTCGGCTTCGAATACGGATACACGGTCGCGTTCGACGACGAGCGCACGGTCGGATTGACCGTCGACGAAGCGGGTGCCGACGAGTTGGCGAACCGGGCGGACGAGGCGATGGCGCTCCCCGAGAATTCACGTCAGCATCCGATTCTCCTCTACAGACCGTCGGAGATGCCGGGCACGCTGGGCCATCTCAGGCCGTTCATCGGAAACGTCGGGACGACTCCGCCCATCGAAATCCCCGACTCCCACAACGCCGGGGACTTCGGCCAGTTCCTGATCGGCGCGGACCACGACTGGGGGCTTCCGGACGAGGACGCGCTCGCACGACGAACCGACGGTCACATGGATATCAACGCCGTCCGCGAAGGGGCGGTCCTCATCTGCCCGGTCAAAATCGATGGCGGCGGCGTTTACGTCGGCGACATGCACGCCAACCAGGGCGACGGAGAACTTTCGCTCCACACCACCGACGTGAGCGGCCGCGCCGAGTTCGACGTCACGGTGATCAAGGGCCTCGACATCGACGGTCCGCTACTCCTCCCGAACGAGGAGGACCTCCCGTACATCGGCAAACCCTACTCGGCGCAGGAACGCGAGCGCGGCCGACAGCTCGCCGCCGAGTACGACGTCGACGACGTCGCCGAGGTGGGACCGCTACAGGTCGTCGGAAGCGGCGCGACGATAAACGACGCGACGGACAACGCCTTCGAACGCGCGGGAACCCTCCTCGACATGACCGAGGGAGAGGTGCGCGCCCGGTGTACGTTCACCGGCGGCGTCGAAATCGGACGCCTCCCCGGCGTCGTGCAGCTTACGATGCTCGCGCCGATGGAGCGCCTCGAAGAACGCGGCATCGCGGACCTCGTTCGCGAACAGTACGACTTGTAAGTCGCCCGCTCGTCCGTTTCCAGTTATCGTCCGCCACCGCAGCCGCCCCGAACCGGCGGAAACACCGTCAGTTCCGCATCGCTCGGGCACGCATCGTTCTCGCCGACCCGTTCGCCGTTCACGGAGATACGCGCACTGCCCTGTAGGCGACCATCGTCGCCGTACAACTGGGTCTTCGATCCGGGATATTCTTCGACGAAGGCGGCGAGCGCCTCCTTCACGGACCCGCCGTCGAACCCCACCGACACCGTTTTCTCGCCCGTCGCGCTTCGAAGCGGACCGTACACCGTAACTCGCATGTGGTCCGCTATGCGAGGGGGACGGAAATGTTCTCGGCGTGTTTCCCGCCGGACGACGACCCCGTCTCACCTCACAACGACGTCATGTCGAACGGCGGCTCGGTTTCCTCCGGGAGGGGTGTCTCGTAGCCCCGCTCTCCGGTTTCGTCCTCGAACTCCTCGTTCGCTTCCGCGACGACGGCGGGATTTTCGATGAGCGCGTATGCGGTTCCGCCGAGAACTTTCGCGGCGTAGACGGCCCCTTTCTTCCCGAAATCGCCGTTCGCCGCGGTCGCTTGCCACGTGTGGGCCGGCGTCCCGACCGCCCACGTCGCCGCGCGGAACTGACCGGTCGGCGTTATCCAACTCACGTCCCCCACGTCGGTCGAACCTCCGCCGACGTTTCCTTCCGCGTGCGGTGGAATCGGGGCGTCGTAGAGGGTCGCGTCGCGTATCTCCCCGGCGTACTCCTCGGGAACGTCTTCGAGATCCGCCTCGATTCGGTCGTCGGGGATGGTCCCTTTGAGTTCGCCCGCAAACGCCCGGTCCTCGTCGGAATATCCGACCTCCCCGAGTTCCCGCATGGTCTCCCAGATGACGTCGGAGACGGTTCGGTTGGGGAGGTAGTCCCAGCACCCGGTGACGAACCGTCGGTTTACGTCCGTCTGCGTCATCGTGGCCGCACCGTCGGCGATGTCCGTCAACCAGTCGCTGATCCGTTCGACTTCGGACCGCGTCGGTGCGCGGACGTAGTACCAGACCGTCGCCGTCGCGGGAACCACGTTCGGCGCGTCCCCGCCGTCCGTGATGACGTAGTGGACGCGGGCCTTCTCGGGGATGTGTTCCCGCATGTATTCGACGCCGGTGTTGAGAAGTTCGACGGCGTCGAGCGCGCTGCGACCTGATTCCGGTGACGCGGCGGCGTGGGCGGAGACGCCTTCGAACGTGAACTGAATCGAGTCCATCGCCAGCGAGCGGTCCAGCGTGGGCGTACTGAGGGTCGAGGGATGCCACGTGATGGCCGCATCGAGGTCGTCGAAGGCACCGTCGCGGGCCATGAACACCTTTCCGACGAGCGTCTCCTCCGCCGGACAGCCGTAGAATTCGACCGTTCCGTCGATGTCGCCGCGTTCGATGGCGCGCTTGACCCCGATGGCTCCGCCGACTCCGGCGACGCCGAAGAGGTTGTGTCCGCAGCCGTGTCCCGGCCCGCCCGGTTCGACCGGGTCGCGTTCCGCCGTCACCGTCTGTGAGAGGTCCGGGAGCGCGTCGTACTCCCCGAGAATACCGACCGTCGGGTCGCCGCTTCCGTAGGAAGCCGTGAACGCCGTCGGCATTCCGCCGATTCCGACCTCGACGTCGAACCCTTCCTCGTCCAACCGGTCGATGAGGACCTGTGCGGACTCCTCTTCGCGGAGGCCGAGTTCCGGCGTCTCCCAGATGCGTTGAGCCATCGTGACCAGTCGTTCCCGTTCGTTTTCGATATCCTCGAACACGTTCGCCTTCGTCATGGCTCTCCGCTCGTATGCCGCGACCATCAACGTTCGGCTCACTGTCCGTCTTCACCGGTATTCTTCGGCGCTGTCGAGTTCACGTCGCATCTGTCCGACCGTGTTTCATCGAAATCTCCTACTGTACCGTCCTGGGACGACGTGAATCGTTGGAATAGGTGGAATAGGTGACTGAGTCACGGTAGCTGAAATAGGATTGGAGCACAAATCGACGATCGATTTAATAAAGCGTCCCGCCGATGGGAACCGATTCCTCGGGGGTGACGAGGACCGGATTCCCGTCGTCGCCCGGGACGCCGACGGTCAGCGCCTCCGATTCGAATCCCGCGATTCGAACCGTCCCCAAATCCGTCGCACAGAGCACTTGCATTCCCACGAGGTCGTCGGCGTCGTGATGGTATCCCAACTGCGCCGCCGACCGGAGCGACTCGTCACCGAGGTCCAATCGGAGTTTGACCATTTCGGGCTTCTCGGCTTCGGGAAACGGTTCCGCGTCTCGCACCTCGGCGACGCGAATGCTCGCGTCGAACGGGCTGTCGGTCATACGGATTCCACTATCCGCCAACAGTAAGTGATACCGCCCGGTTTCGTCGTTGGTCGACGACGTGGCGCGGCGGAGACGACGACTACTTCGACCGCAGTCGCTCGATGATGCCGGCGGTCTTGTCGAGCGATTCGATATCGGTAATCGAGTCGCCGACGCCGATCCGTCCGGATTCGACCACGTCCGCACAGATTCCGCCGCGGCCGTTTTTGAGCGCTCGCGCGACGCCGTCCTGCTCGTTGAGTTGTTCGACGTGCGCACAGGGAGGCCGCGGTCTCGTCCCCTCCAACAGCGCGTCGCCGACCCTGAATCGATGGTCCAGTAGGTCGTGCACGTCGATACCGTCGGTGACGATGTTGCGCCGATGCTCGCCGGCCGTCAGGTCGAGTCCGAACTCCCGATTTATCTCCTCGATGGCTTCCCGGGCCAGCAGCGTGACCTGACAGACGTCGAACGGCGAGTAGTAGCCCGTTCCGTTGAAGTATCGGTCGCCTCGAAGCCCTCCGTCGGCGACTGCGTGCACTTCCGTGACCGACTGCATCGGTTCGGACCCGGCCTCCGCGATGAAGAGATCCGTGACGTGGGGCATGCTACCCGTTTCGCTCCGAACGTAGATAACGACTCACATCGCTTCGATGAGTTGTCGGACGAAACGACTCGTCTCACGGCACGTCCGTGTTGTCTCGCGGGGTGTCACGGGTTCGTTCGTAGGGGAAAGGAGCGGTCGAAAACCGGTCGTCCAAATTACCGCTTGAATATGCAACCACACCGAGTATAATGCTCAACTACCACATCCGGTTAGAAGGTACTACTATGAGACGCCACTGCTCGCAGGACGATGTCGATTTCGGTGAAACGCCCGCATCGTTGCGACTCCTCTCTCTCGATTGCACGACTGAATGGAATTCCGACAACGAGCACCCATCTGCTCCGGTCGACTCCGGCACGGGTAGCGTCATCTCCCCATAGAAATGGTCGAGCACACCCGGACACTCGGATTCAAGGTCGCGTTCGCGCTCGGTCTCGGGACGATGATCGCCGCCGGTATCTTCTCGCTCTCCGGGACGGCGGTGGCGGCGGTGGGAAGCAGCGCGGTCATTTCGTTCGTCATCGCGGCGATCATCGCGAGCATCACGGCCTACACGTACTCGGAGTTCGCCTCCATCTACAGCGAAAACGGCGGCGGGTATCTCTTTTCTTCGCGTACGTTCGAGGAGGACCGATTGCTGTTCGCTATCGGTTCGTCGCTGTTCCTCGGCTACTGTGCGACCACGGCGTTCTACCTCGCCACCATGGGCGAGTGGTTCCACCAGTTCATCCTCCCGCACGGCATTCCGATTCCGCACGGCGCTATCGCCGTTCTCACCGCGGTTCTCCTCGGCTACCTCAATTCGAAGGGGACCGAGGAGAGCGGCACGTTTCAGGTACTCGTAACCAGCGCGAAGGTGGCGGTTCTGATCGTGTTCATCGGCGGCGCCTTCACATTCGCCGGGCCAACCCAAGCGGTCGGGAAGTTCGCGACCAGTTTCCAGACCGACGCTGGCGGCATCGTCTCCGTCGCCGCGGTGGCGTTCATCACGTTCTTCGGATTCTCCGCCATCGCCGCCAGCGCGGGCGAGATAATCGAGCCACGAAAGACGGTTCCCAAGGCAATCGCCGCGAGCATCCTCACGGTGACGGTGCTCTACATCTTCGTCATCGTCGCGATGGTCAACTCCCCGATACCGCCGGAGGTCGTCGCGAGGCAGGGCGAAACCGCCATGGGGAAGGTCGCCGCGGCGTTCTTGGGTTCGTTCGGAAAGTGGCTCATCGTCGCCGGAGCCATCTTCAGCATGGTGTCGGCGTCGAACGCCTCCATTCTAGCGGCGTCGGGTATCGGTTCGTTGATGGGAAAACAAGGGCAGGCACCTCGACGGTTCAGCCGCATTCATCCGACGTACGCCACCCCGTTCTGGAGCGTTATCACGACGACGGGGGTCATTTCGGTTCTCATCGTGGGCTTCATCACGCTGTTTCCCGCCGAGGGTGGGTTCGTCCCGCTTCACCTCGGCCTCAACGCGTTGACCGGCTTTGCGAACCTGAACCTGCTCGCGCCGTTGGCGGTCGTCAACGTCGCGCTCATCGCCTCTCGTCGTCGGTTCCCCGACCTCGAACGCCCCATCAGGGTTCCGTTCTCGCCGTGGTTGCCCGTGTTGGGAATCGTCGCCAACCTCGTGCTCATCGCCAAGTTGCCGCCGACGGGAATCGTCGTCGGCGTCGCCGTCGAACTACTGTTCATCAGCGGGTACCTCGTATGGGGCGGCGCACCCAACGTGGACGAATTGGTCAGACACGCCGTCGAACAACAGACGCAACCGCTCGGAACGACCGGGGATAGTCAAGCGGGAGCGGAGACGCTATCGGAACCCGATACCGATGTGGGGGCGACAGAAGGGGAGACCGAAGACCGCTACCGCGTACTGGTGCCGTTGGCGCGCATCAACCGCGCACCCGAGTACGTGAAGTTGGCCGCGACGCTGGCGAACGCCCGCGCCGATAATCCCGTCATCCACGTCCTCAACGTCACGCACATTCCCGACCAGACACCGTACGAGATGGTACAGGATACCGCCGAAAAACGCGCCGACCGACTCATGGAGCGTCTCGACACCGTGGACGTCGGTGCCGAGTATACCGTCGGCGGGCACATCTCACGTGACGTCGGGTTCGACATCAACGAAACCGCCCGCGATACGGGAGTGGACCTCATCCTGATGGGATACCCCGAAGAACACTACGAGATCGCGGAGTCGGTCGAATACAACGCCCCCTGTGACGTGCTGTTCGCGCAGAACTTCGAAACGGAGGATTCGGAGGAACTCGACGCCATCAACGTCGGCGCGGGCGGCGGTCCGCACCACGAACCCATGCTCTCGCTCGCCGGTACCCTCGGTAAAACGGGCGCGACGGTCCACGTCATCAACGTCACCCCGACCAGCGACAACGGGACGACGGAGGATATGCAGGACACCCTCGACGAACTGCCGTCGGATATCGCCATCGAGCGCCACGAGGTCACGGCAGAGAGCGTCGCCGACGGATTGGTCGACGTCGCCGCCGAGAACGGGGGACCGTTGTTCATCGGCGCATCCCGAACGCGGTTGCTCAAACGATGGATCCTCGGATCGACGCCCGATCAAGTAATCCGAAAGGCCGACGCCGTCGGCGTTCCGGTCGTCGTCTACGCGACACCGACCGGCATCACCGGCCGTCTCGGTGAAGCGTTGACCCCTCTCGGTCGGCTCACTCGACGGGTGTTCGGACGAGATAATGGACCGGATTCGGCCACCCCGGTGCGCTCGGACTGATCGACACTAACGCCGCACGGGACGGTCCGACTGGGACTCGTCGGTGTCGCGGTCTTCACCGGACAGTTTTCCCTACTCTTCGACTTTCCACTGACCGGCCTCTTCGCCGTGGAACGCTCCTTTCGCCTCGCGCCGGGTCGGCCAAAAAGTCACGATCGCCATCGACAGGTAGAACAGCAGTACGCCACCGATAACGACTCCACCGGGTATTCCCGGAACTTCGGCGGTTGCAAGCGGACTCTCGTTCGGAACGAAGACGGAGATGCGGAAGAGCCACGCCACGAGGAGAACCGTGAGCAGGGGAAAATATATCCGTTTCAGTCGGCGGGATAGGGCCTCTCGAAGCGACACTTTCACCGTCGGTTTGCGCAGATCCGAACCGATCTTTTCACGCCAGTCGCGATGGACCGCGCCCTCCGGGTCGAACACGTTCGCGAAGACGTTCTCCTCTATCATCCGCACGCGCGAACGCGTCGCATCGTAGGTGCGATATCGCCGAACGTCGAACAGCAGGAACATGACCATCGCGAACATCCCGATAAGCAGGAAGTACGGTGGACTGTCCACGCTTTCGAACGACAGCGCGAGCATCGCCACGATTACGGCTATCGCCCAGTCTATCGTGAGATCCAATCGGTCCAACCGCGTGGACATCTGTGAGACTTCGCCGCGATAGTAATGTGGCATCAGCGAGAGGAATTCGGAATCCTCCTCCGCAGCCTTCGTCGCCACGTCACGAGCGCTCCGTTCCTCCGGATCGAACTCCTCGTCTTCCCGTTCCCCCATACGAGTGAATTGAACGTGCGGGGATAACTACCGCTCGGTGGAACTGTCGTCGTCGACCCTCTCTTTTTGCCGTCACTGATAGAACTCGTCGAAGTCGGCATCGAATCGCCGTAGACCGAAGGGTCGTTCGACGAGAGTTCGGTCCGTGTCACCCAGCGATGGAGTCCGGGACGTCCTCCGGATACCGGTCACGATTCTCCCGATAGTATGTGGCCACGTAACCGACGAACAGGAACTTCGTCGTCATCGCCACCGCAGTAAAGAAAACGGTTTTGAGGGGCCGTTTCCGGTACGCCGAATGGACGGCGTATGCCGTTACGAGTCCGTTCGCGTAGTTGAGAAGCTCGATGGGTCGTCGCTTTCCGCGATGTCGGTAGTACATCCGTTCGCCGAGGACGACCCGCGTCATCCACGCGTCGTCGTTCGTTGGCGGGGAGAAGAGAACGGGATTGATGACGCTGAAACCGATCGCCCCGGCGACGACGCGCGGTCGCCGAACGTAAATTCCGTACATGAGAACGGGAAGGACGAGCACGCGCGACCAGCCACTACGTGGATTCGCGTGCCGCATCCAGAGCGTATCCTTGACGCGACGCCAGTACCCCGACAGAGAATCGAGCGAGTGTTCGTTCAATTTGGGTTCTTCCATCCGTACGTATGGTATCCCCCGAGTGGCTAAAGAATTCCAACTCCGTCGAACGAGAACGTACAACGGACCGCGAAACCGTCTAAACGGCAGGAAAACGCGTCCGCGAAACCAGCGGGGCGTCCGTTGAAAGCGAGGTCCTACGCACCGAGTTCGGACACTGTGACGGATCGGTCAGAATGAATCGTAACGGAGTATCCTACGTACTCGAAGCGGATTTCCGGCGAACCACGCCGATAGAGGTCCTCGAGCGCATCCGGGTTGATAGCTTCGTAAAGAGGGCTTGCAGGCTTCCTATCTTTCGCTTCGGTCACCGCCTTCACCACGGTAGCAGTGAGCGATTCGGTAGTCTCGGATTCGATGCGTATCGATGGCTCTGCTTTCGATGGCGGCGAGTTGTGCATGTCCTGCGCTGAGGCATGTCGTGCTATTAGGTTTACTGGGGGTCGAGGTAACATGTACCAAAATATTCGGCCGGTCCGGTGACCCGACAGACGTTTTATACACAAGTTTCGTATTCTACGTACACAAAAAACTTAAACAGCTATTCCCCGACTGTGTAGATGTGTATCGCTACCATGCCACGAGCAATCTTCGACGATAGCGAGTACGAGCGGCGTTTAGAGCGGACGAAAGAGCGACTGCGCGAGGAAGAACTCGACGCGCTCGTCGTCGCCGACCCCGCGAACATGAACTACCTCTCGGGGTACGACGGCTGGTCGTTCTACGTCCATCAGGCCGTCGTAGTCACGCAGGAACGCGACGAACCGGTGTGGGTGGGTCGCGGTATGGACGCCAACGGCGCGCGCGCCACCACGTGGCTCGACGAGGAGAGCATCCGCGCGTACAGCGACGACTACGTCCACTCGCCGTACGACCTCCATCCGATGGACTACCTGAGCGAGGTGTTGGAGGACCTCGACGTGGAGGACGGCGACATCGGATTGGAGATGGACGCCTACTACTTCAGCGCGAAATCCTACACGCGCCTCCGGAAGAACCTCCCGGAAGCCGATTTCGAGGACGCCACGCTCCTCGTCAACTGGCTCAGAATCAAGAAAAGCGAGCGGGAACTCGACTACATGCGCGAGGCGGCCCGCATCTCGGAGGAAGCGATGCTGGCCGGACTCGACGCCATCGAGGAGGGCGTTCCCGAGTACGAGGCGGCGGCCGCGATTTACGACGGCCTCATCCGCGGTACCGACGACTTCGGCGGCGACTACCCGTCCATCGTTCCGCTGATGCCCTCGGGCGACCACACGGGGACTCCCCACCTCACGTGGACCGACCGGGAGTTCGAGGACGGCGATCCGGTCATCATCGAACTCTCGGGCTGTCGGCACCGCTATCACTCGCCGCTCGCCCGCACGACGTTCGTCGGCGACCCGCCGGACGCGATTCAGCGGACGGCCGACGTGGTCGTGGAGGGACTGGAGGCCGCGATCGACGCCGTCGAACCCGGCGTCACCTGCGAATCGGTCGAGAAGGTCTGGCGGGACACGATCGCCCAATACGACCTCGAAAAGGAGGACCGAATCGCCTACGCGATGGGGCTGGGCTACCCTCCGGATTGGGGCGAACACACCGCGAGCATGCGACCGGGGGACGAGACGAGGTTGGAAGAGGACATGACCTTCCACATGATTCCGGGCCTCTGGTTCGACGACTTCGGCGTCGAGTTGAGCGAGACGTTCCGCGTCACGTCGAACGGTGCCGAAGTGTTGGCGGACTTCCCGCGCCGCCTCTTCACCGCCTGAACGACCTTCTAACGGACGAATCTCTCCTTCTTCGCGAGTCCGGCCGAACACGGGTCGAAGCTCCGGGAAATTTGAACGAGGTCCAACTCGCGCGAATTCGTGGTGTATGAGTGCACACATCACTGTTCGAGACGGGCGCTTCGAGCCGTCCGATCCCATATCGGCACGCATCGTCGGACCGCATTTGTGTCCGTATTTGTCCGCAGCGCGCCGATACTCTCGGAATCGGGTTCAGCGAGCGATCGACGGTGTGGATCGCGCGCCCGACGAATGTTGAACTGTGTCCAATATTCTACTCTCATATTGGAAAATCAGTAAAATTTTTGGCGCTGTTCGAACAGTGTCCGTATATGGACGGTCCACCGATAGACGAACTTCACTTCGAGGACGCACCGAACGTCAGGACGGCGGTTCCGGGGCCGCGTTCGAAGGAACGTATCGACCGACAGGCGCGCATCGAAAGCAGCGCCGTGGCGTATCCCAAACGCATCCCCATCGCCATCGAGGAGGGGAAGGGGGCGACGGTGCGCGACGCGGACGGGAACACGTACATCGACATGTTCGCCGGAATCGGCGTGCTGAACGTCGGACACGCCAACCCGTACGTTCTCGATGCGGTGGAAGCGCAAACGAGGAAAGTCGTCCACACCGTCGATTTTCCGACCGAGGCCCGCCTCGACCTCATCGAGAAACTCGACGAAATCGCCCCCGGGGACTTGCAGGGTAACAACAGGGTCGTCTTCGGCGGGCCGACCGGGAGCGACGCCATCGAGGCGACCATCAAACTCGCCAAGTACAACACGGGCGGCGACGGCCTCATCGCGTTTCGGGGGGCGTACCATGGTGCCAGTTCCGGTGCACTGAGCTTGACCGCCGGTCGGAAGTACAAGCGGGAGTACACCCCCTTGCTGGCGGACGTAACCCATCTACCGTATCCGTATCCCGTTCGACAGGATCTCTCGCCAGAAGACGCCGTCGACCGCGCGCTGTCGAACGTCCGCGAACTCGTCGAGGACCCGTACGGCGGCCTCGCGAATCCGGCGGGTATCTGGGTCGAACCGATTCAAGGTGAAGGGGGTGTGGTCGTTCCGCCGGAGGGATTCCTCCCGGGCCTCCGCGAAATCGCCGACGACAACGACCTTCCGCTCATCGTCGACGAGATTCAGACCGGATTCGGTCGAACGGGTCGATGGTACGCCAGCGAGTGGGAGGACGTGACGCCGGACATCGTTCCGATGGCCAAAGCGATCGGTGGAATCGGCCTTCCGCTCTCGGCCACGATGTACCACGAGGACCTCGACACGTGGGAGGCGGGTGGGCACGTGGGAACCTATCGCGGAAACGCACCGGCGATGCGGGCGGGTCTGCGAGCCATCGAGTACATCCAAGACCACGGGTTGCTCGCCCACGCTCGTGACGTCGGCGCGTACATCCGCGACCGACTACGCGCTGTCGCCGAGGACGTCCCTCAGTTGCGTCAGGTTCGCGGTCGCGGACTGTTCGTGGGTGCCGAGTTCGTCGACGAGCGGGGACGACCCGACAAGGCGGCCGTGAACGCTGTGCAGCAGTACTGCTACGAACACGGTGTCCTCGTGTGGAGCGCCGGACGGGACGGCGAAGTCCTCCGACTCATCCCTCCACTCGTCATCACCCGCGAACTCGCCGAAACCGCTCTCGATGTCGTCACGAACGCGATTCGAGAGGTCTGTTCCAGTCGTTCCGGCTCAGGGACAGTGTAGCCGTAGAAAGCTTGTACTGCGTTCGACACTCGGCTATTTTATTGCACACCGTTCACATAAATCGTAATAACTAAATATTGGGGGACAAGAACGTTGATTGTCATGCCAAGGGATAACAAGGACCATCCCACGAGCCGACGGAACGTTCTCAAAGTGACCGGAGCGACCGGTGCAGCCAGCCTGACCGGGCTCGCCGGTTGTAGCGGGTTCGGGAGTTCCGAACCGGACCGGGACCATTTCAAACTCGGGGTCGTGACCTCCCTTTCCGGGGACCTTCGATTCGGCGGGAACGTCACTCGTCGCGGCTACGAACTGTGGAAAAAGGAAGTGAACAGCAACGACGGCATCGAAATAGACGGCAGCAAGTACGAGGTGAAACTCACCTACGCGGACGCAAAGTCCGACCCGAGTACCGGAGCGGACGCCGCCTCGAAGATGATATCCAACGAAAAGGTCGACGCCGTGTTGGGACCCTATTCGAGCGGCGTCACCCTCGCCGTCGCTCCGATAATGGACAAGAACAAGATGCCACACATCACGGGTAGCGCCGAGTCCCCCCAGATATGGCAGAAGAAACCCAAGTACACCTTCGGAACGATCCCGACGGTCGCCGTCATGGCGAAGGAAGCCGCGAAATCGGTGTACGGCTTCGACCCTGCTCCCAAGTCCGTCTACATCACCGGCGTCAACACGCCGTTCTCGAAGGCGACCTCACAGGCGTTCCGTTCCGCCGCCAAGGACGCAGGGGTGAACGTCGCAGGCTACGAGCTGTTCCCCCGAAGTACGGATTACTCGAACGTCGTGACCAAGGCCAAAAACGCGAGCCCGGACTTCCACTTCCACGGCGGTCACATCGGAAGCCACGTCGACCTCGTGAAGGCGGCCAAACAGATCGATTACAGCCCGAACGGATTCATGTGTCACTACGGCGTGAACACGAGCAGTTTCAAGGAGGGCGCTGGTGCCGCCGGCAACTACTTGTTCGGTGCGACGGTGTGGCTCCCGAAAGTTCAGCGATCCGGTGGCGTGCTGTTCGGCACGCCGAAGAAGTACACCGACGCCGCCAAAACGACCTACGACAGCCAACCGGACTATACGCAAGCGGCGTCCACCGCCGCCGGCATCGTCTTTCAAAAGGCGTTCGAGAAGATGGGCGTCACCCCGCCGCTCTCACAGGACGAGCGGAACGACCTCGTCTCGACGCTCGAAGACATCAACGTGAACACGTTCTACGGCGATATCCAGTTCGAAACCGACGGCGAGTTCTACCACAACAACGTGAAGACCGAACCGCTCGCGATTCAGTTGGGCAAGAAGGGCGAATCCGCCATCGTCGGACCGAAGGACGCCGCCGAAGGGACGCCGAAGTACCCCGTTCCCGGTTGGAACAAACGGTGACCCATGGTCGATTCAGGATTATTCCTTCAAACGGTCATCAACGGGTTGCTGCTCGGCGGCATCTACGTTACCGTCGGCGTCGGCTTCTCGCTCGCGTTCGGCGTCCTCGAAGTCGTCGACTTCGCCGTCGGGGAGTACGTGATGCTCGGCGCGTTCACGGCGGCGCTCCTCGTACCGTTCTTCGGTAACGAAGGGCTGTTCGTCATCCCGTTCGTGTTGCTCGCGTACTTCGCACTGGGGTTTCTCATCCAACCGTTCATCCACCACGTGACCACCGGAGACCGGCCCCATCCGCTGTTGATGGGCCTCGTGTTCACGTTCGGCTTGGCCACCTTCATGCGCGGTTCGGTCCTCTCGATTTTCGGTCCGAACAACAAGAACGTCCCATCGTCCATCCTCGACGGCCGACTCTCCGTCTCCGGCGTCGGCGTGTTTCCGACCGTCCGAGTCGCGACGGCCGTATTCGGCCTGTTGGCGCTCGGCGTGTTCATGTACTACCTCTACAACACGAAAGGGGGCGTCGCCATCCGAGCGATCGCCGAAGACCGGACGACGGCACGGTTGATGGGGATCAACATCAACCGGTATCAGTCCATCGCGTACGGTGCATACGCCGGACTCACGGCCACCGCGGGGGTGTTCATCGGGCTCGTGTTCACCGCGAATCCGGGAATGGGAATCCAGTACACGGCGTTCGCGTTCTTCATGGTCGTCCTCGCGGGGTTGGGATACCTGCCGGGCGTCATCGTCAGCGGAATCGTCCTCGGCCTCGCCCAGTCGATTACGGCCGTCTATCTCGGCGGCGAACTCGTGTTGTTCGCCCTCTTCACCCTCATCTACGTGGTACTGCTCGTCTCACCGGCGGGAATCCTCGGCAAGGGAGAGTGGGCGACGTGAGCGACGACGAGTCGGACCCCACGCAAACGTCGGGGGCCACGCTCGGTCATCGGCTACCGGGACTGGAATCGGACACCGAGGAGAACGCACGCCTCCGTCTCGGCCTGTACGGCGTCGGACTGCTCGTCCTCTTGGCACTCCCCTTCGTCGTGACCACGTTCTGGACGCGTATCGCGCTCCAAGCGCTCATGTGGATCGGGTTGGCCCAATCGTGGAACATGATCGGCGGATACGCCGGGTACTTGGATTTCGGCCACGGCGCGTACTTCGGCGTCGGCGCGTTCGCGACCGGTATCGCGATGGTTCAGTTCGGAGCCCCGTTCCTCGCGGGATTCCTCCTCGCCGCCGTCATCGGCGCAGGACTCGCGTATCTCATCGCCGTCCCGACGCTCAGACTCAAGGGAGCGTACTTCGCCATCGCCACGTGGGCGTTCGCGGAAGCGGTCAAACAGGGGGCGCTCATCACCGACATCACCGGCGGAACCTTCGGGATGAGCCTTCCAGTGGGACCGCCACCGGCCGTCTTCTACTACGCCATGCTCGCCATGACGGCTGGAACCCTGCTTCTGACGTGGAAACTCTTCGAGCGGAGCGAGTTCGGCTTTCAGGTCAAAGCGCTTCGCGACGACGAGGACGCTGCCGAATCGCTCGGCATCGACACCACGCGCGTCAAGCGTCAGGTGTACGTCCTTTCCTGCGTCGTCGCGGCGCTGTTCGGCAGCCTCAACGCCTACTTCATCACCTACATCCACCCCAACTCCGTCCTCGCGCCGATAGTGACCGACCGGATGGTCATCATGGTGCTGTTGGGCGGTCTCGGCACCGTGACTGGTCCGGTGGCCGGTGGGCTCATCGTGTTCGCACTCGAACGCCTTTCGGCGTTGTTCCTCGGCGAGTCGACGTTCTACCTGCCGCTGATCGGCGTTCTGATAATGTTCGTCGTGTTGTTCGCTCCGAGCGGCATCGTCGGCTTTCTCCGCGGGGACGTTGGCAGCACCGACATCAAACGCAACCTCCGCGAACTAGCGGACAAATTCGATTTCCGATGACCGAGACACTCCTACACACGGAAAACCTCACGAAGAAGTTCGGCGAACTGACCGCGAACGACGAGATTTCCCTCGAAGTACCGCGGGGAGAGATTCGCGGTATCATCGGCCCGAACGGGAGCGGCAAGACGACGTTCTTCAACACCCTCACGGGATACTACGAACCCTCCGGGGGTTCGGTCGTCTTCGACGGTACCGACGTGACCGGGTGGAAGCCACATCGTATCGCCCGCCGCGGGATGGGTCGGACGTTCCAGATAGTCTCGCCGTTCAAGAACATGACCGTCCGGCAGAACCTGCTCGCCGTCAGGGCACCCGACGGGGTGGACAAGGACGAACGGGCGGACGAAATCCTCTCGTTCCTCGAAATCGACCACATCGCGGACAACCAAGCCCGCGGGATGAGCGGCGGCCAACAGAAGTTACTCGAACTGGCTCGGGTACTGATGTTGGACCCCGCCTGCATTCTGCTCGACGAACCGACGGCGGGCGTCAACCCCGCCCTCGAAAATCGAATCCTCGAACACATCGCGACGCTCAACGAACGGGGAACGACGTTCGTCATCGTGGAACACGACATGACGGTGATGCGGACTGTCGTGGACACCGTCTCCGTTTTCGACCAGGGTCGCCACATCGTCGAAGGCTCGTTCGAGGAGGTAAAACGGGACGAACACGTCCGCGAGGCATACCTCGGTTCGGCCGCCGACGAGGGGGTGTCGCTGTGAACGACGCGGACGAACCCCCCACGCTCGTCGCCGAGGACGTCGTTGCCGGTTACGACGAACACGAAGTCCTGCACGGGGTTTCGCTGTCGTCACACCCCGGCGTCACCTGCATCTTCGGACCGAACGGTTCCGGCAAATCGACGATGTTGAAGACGTTGAACGGCGTCGTGCCGATTTGGTCGGGGACGGTTCGATACGGCGACAGGGAGATAACCGACCTCGACCCGGAGGAAATCGTCACGACCGGAATCGCGACCCTCCCGCAGGGCGGCGGCGTGTTCGAATCGCTCACGGTCGCCGAGAATTTGCGGGTCGGCGGGTTCACCGAATCGGACGGTGACGTCCTCGCCCGGCGACGCGAAGAGGTGATCGAAGCGTTTCCCGACCTCGAAGCGAAACTCGACGTGAAAACCCGTTCGCTATCCGGCGGTCAGCAGATGATGGTCAGTCTCGGTCGGGCGATGATGACCGGCGCGGACACGTATCTGCTGGACGAACCCTCCGCCGGACTCGCACCGGCGCTCGTCGACGACGCGTTCGACCTCATCGAAACCCTCGTCGAACGCGGGTCGCGCGTGATTCTCATCGAGCAGAACGTGTCCGCCGCGCTCCGGTTGGCGGATTACGTGTACATCCTCGCCGAGGGCGACCTCCAGTTCGAGGGGGTACCGGACGAACTCGCGGACGAGGAGGAACTGATCGAACTCTATCTGGGGCTGTGACACGATGGACGAAAAAGACATTCGCATCCTCGACGCCATCGCGACGGAGCGGACGTCCAGCCCGGACGCCATCCATCGGGCGACGGACATCCCGAAATCCACGGTTCACTACCGCTTGACGAAACTCCGCGAACGGGGTGCCATCTCGAACGAGATGACGGACGTGGACCTCGACGAAATCGGACTCCCGATAACCGTCATCTCGGAGGTGATAGCCGAGTTCGAGGAGGGCTATCATCACGAGGTGGGGGAGAAACTCGGTGACATCGAGGGCGTCAATCAGGTCTACTTCACCATGGGCGATACCGATTTCATCGTCATCAGCAACCTCCCGACGCGAGGGATGGTGGAGGGACTCATCGAGGAGTTCGAACGAATCTCGGCGATAAAGCGGACCAGTTCGAAGTTCGTCATCACGACGGTCAAGGCCGAGGCCAACCCGGTCGCCGACTTCGAACTCGACACGCTGCTCGAAATCCTCTCCGACTGAGGGGTCGGATAATCGACAATTCCCTTCCGCTTACGTCGTTTCCGGCGCGAGGACCTGATTGTCCAGCGTCTCGCCCGATTCGAGGCGTTCCAGGTTCTCCGCCACGATGTCGGCGAGTCGGTCCCAGTGCAGCGGCGTGTGGCCGCCGGTGTGCGGCGTGATGAGGCAGTTCTCTAGGTCCCAGAGCGGGTGGTCGGCCGGGAGCGGTTCGGGGTCGGTCACGTCCAGTGCCGCCCCCCGAATCTTGTTCGACCGGAGCGCGGCGACGAGCGCGTCGGTATCGACGATGGGTCCGCGTGCGGTGTTGACGAGGACGGCGTCCGTCGGCATCGTCGCGAACTCTGCTGTTCCGATGAGGCCGCGCGTCGCCTCCGTGAGCGGGCAGGCGACGACGACGTAGCGACTCCGAGAGAGCGCGTCGTGGATGGCGTCCTCGTCGAAGCCGACCACCTCGTCCGTCGGACCGCCCTTCTCCGGCGTGTACCGGACGCCGACGGTTTCGACGTCGAACCCCTGAAGGCGCTGAGTGACGGCCTGTCCGATGGACCCGAGACCGATGACCGTCACGGTGCTGCCGGTGAGTTCGCCGGACTGGAAGTGCCGCCACTCGGAACGCTGCTTGCGCCGCCATCCCTCGTGGAGACGGCGGGCGAAGACGAGCATGTTTCCGACGGCCTGCTCGGCGATGCCGGGTGCGTGGATGCCGCCCGCGTTCGTCACCGCGACACCGCGCTCCGCGAGGGCGTCCGTGGGGACGTGGTCGGTGCCCGCGAAGGTACACGCGAACAGTTCGAGTTTGTCGGCGCGGGCGAGCAGGGATTCGTCCACGGTGATGCCGGTAACGACCCGCGCGTCGGCGACGAGTTCGCGTTCCTCTTTCGGTGTTCGGGCGTGAACGACGGTTCGGTCAGGGAGGCGTTCGCGCAGCGCCTCTGCGTACGATTCCATCGACAGTCCTTCGGTCCCCTCGCGGAGGACGACGATATCCGGATTTTCACTCATGATGCACCGCCGCGTCGATTGACGCGAATCGATGGCCGAACGATTGTGGGGGTCCAACTTAGTCCTTTTGTGTAGTCGCTGTCAACGGATTGCGTTTACAATTAAGTGATTGGAGCGTGTCAGTACCACACATGGCAGAGTCAATACGCGACCGACTCGTCGACGTGCGACGCGAGTTCCATCGGTACCCGGAACCGGCGTGGCGCGAGTTCCACACGACACACCGAATCGTCGAGGAGATTCGGGGAATCGGCGTCGACGAACTCGCCGTCGGCACCGAAGCGTACGACGGCGACGACAGGATGGCCGTCCCCGACGCCGAGGACATCGAGGAGTGGTCCGAACGCGCCCGCGAACGCGGTGCCGACCCGGACCTCCTCGACCGCATGGAAGGGGGAAACACCGGGGCCGTCGCGGTCCTGAACCGAGGTTCGGGACCGACAGTCGGCTTGCGGGTGGACATCGACGGCCTCTTCATCGAGGAATCGGCGGACGACGACCACGTGCCCGTCGCCGAGGAGTTCAGGTCGGAAGGGGACGGGACGATGCACGCCTGCGGTCACGACTCCCACATGACGTGGGGGTTGGCGACGCTCGAAGCCATCGCGGAGAGCGACTTCGACGGAACGCTCGTCGTCTTCTTCCAACCCGCCGAGGAGGTGTCCGGCGGCGGCCACCCGATGGCGGAAAGCCGATTCGCCGACGACCTCGATTACCTCTTCGCCGTCCACGTCGGTCTGGACCACCCGACCGGTGAGGTGGTCGCCGGAATCGAGCGACCGCTCGCCATGTGCCACGTCGACGTGACGTTCGAGGGAACCTCCGCACACGCCGGGAAAGCGCCGCAGGACGGCGACAACGCGATGCAGGCGCTCGGCACCGCCATCCAGAACGCCTACGGGATTCCGCGGCACGAGGACGGAATGACCCGCGTCAACTTCGGGTGGGCGGAGGCGGGGACGTCGAGCAACGTCATCGCCGACTTCGCACACGTCGAAGCGGAGGCGCGCGGCGAGACGACCGAACTCATGGAGTACATGCAATCGCGATTGGACAGGACGCTCGAAACCGCCGCCGAGATGCACGGCTGTGACGTGGATATCGACGTACGGAGCAAATCCCCTCGCGCCGACAGCGACCCGGAACTCGCCGACGTCGTGGCGGGCGTCGCCCGCGAAACGGCGGGCGTCGAATCGGTCCTCCCGGCCGCGGACTTCGGTGCGAGCGAGGACGCGACGTTTTTGATGCGGCGGGTACAGGAAAACGGCGGCCTCGCGACGTACCTCATCGTCGGCACCGACCATCCGACGAGCCATCACACGCCGACGTTCGACGTGGACGAACGGAGCCTCGAAATCGGCGTGAACGTGCTGGTCGAATCCATCCTCTCCGTCTCGGGGACCGAAGCGTGAACTCCGAACGGACGGACGGTGGAAAACTCACCGCCGACGATATCGTCACCGTGGCCGACGTGAAGGCAGCGCGGGACCGCCTCGACGGTGTGGTTCACCGGACGCCGCTGGACCGGTCCACGACGTTCGCGGAGCGAAGCGGGGCGGCCTCCGTCGGCCTCAAACTGGAGAACATGCAGCGGACGGGGTCGTTCAAGAGTCGCGGCGCGTACAACACGATGGCGGGGTTGTCCCCGGCGGAACGCGAACGCGGCGTCGTCGCTTCGAGCGCGGGGAATCACGCACAGGGCGTCGCGTTCGCGGGTGGACTGCTCGACATCGACACGACCATCGTCGTTCCGGAAGTGACCCCCTCCGCGAAGATAGAGGCGACGCGCGGGTACGGTGCTGACGTCATCGTCGAAGGCGACATCTACGAACGCTCCTACGAGCACGCCCTCGAACTCGCGGACGAGGAGGGATTGCAGTTCGTCCACCCGTTCAACGACGAGGAGATAATCGCGGGGCAGGGAACCGTCGGCCTCGAACTGCTCGACCAGTACCCCGAACTGGACACCGTCCTCGTCTCCATCGGCGGTGGCGGATTGATTTCGGGTATCGCGACGGTGCTCAAAGCGCACGACCCGGATATCCGCGTCGTCGGCGTCCAACCCGAGGGGGCGTTCCACGCCAAACCGTCGCTCGAACGCGGCGAAATCCACGAACTGCCGGACGTAAACACCGTGGCGGAAGGCATCGCCGATACCCGATTGCTCGACAAGACGTTCGCCGTCATCCGCGAACGGGTGGATGACGTGGTGAGCGCCAGCGACCGCGAGATGCGCGTCGCCGTCACGCTCCTCGCGGAGCGTGCCAAAACCGTGGCCGAAACGGCGGGGGCAGCGCCGCTCGCGGCGCTGCTCTCCGGCGCGGTGGACGTGGAGGACGAACACGTCGCGGTCGTCGTCTCCGGCGGCAACGTGAACCTCTCGGAACACGCCGATTGCACCCGAACCGGTTTGATGCGACTCGGCCGATACGCGGAGGCCCGCCTCTCCGTCGCCGACTGGCCTGACGGACTCGGCGCATTGACGGAAACCCTCGACCATCACGGCGCGGAACTGGAGGAACTGGAGCGGGCGCGACGAACCGACGCCGACGACCCAAATCGAACGCCGGTGAGGGTCGGCGTGGCGGGAGGCGGACGGGACCACCTCTCTTCGGTGGTAGATGCATTGAACGACAGGGAGGGAATCGCGGTGGAAAACAGTACGTTGGACGGTTGAGAAAGGGTGAAATCGTCGTCACCGGGTTTCGTTCACGCGTTTCTCAGGCCGGTTTCGCCGACGGCGTCCCCGCCGCCTCGATGGCCTCGTTCAGGATGCCGACGCCCATCTCGATTTCGCGCTCCGTCGAATCGAGCGGCGGAAGGAGGCGGATGGTCTTCTTCCCGCATCCGAGGGTGAGGAGCCCGCGTTTCAGCGCCTCGTGAACGACCTCGTCCCGGCGGTCCGCGGTGTCGAACTCCACGGCGAGCATGAGTCCTTTGCCGCGCACGTCGACGACGTGTCCCGGCGCGGCGTCGCGGAGCAGTTCCTTGGCCTGCCGTCCGCGTTCGGTCGCGTTTTCGAGCAGGTCGTGCTCCTCGATGGCGTCGAGCGTGAGCGCGCCCTGCATCGACGCGAGGAGGTCGCCGCCGCCGAACGTCGACCCCAACCGGTTCTTCTCGGACGGGAAGAGGTCGGACCGCGAGATGGTCGCGCCGGTCCGAAGCGCCTTCGCGCTGGCGATGACGTCGGGTTCGATGGCGTAGTGGTCCGAAGCCCACATCTTTCCCGTGCGACCCACGCCGGACTGGATTTCGTCGACGACGAGCGGAATGTCGTAGGTTTCACAGACGTCGCCGACTTCGGCCATGAACTCGGGGTTCGGGAACCGATAGCCACCGACGCCCTGAACCGGTTCGATGGTGACGAACGCGACTTCGTCGGGGTTGACGTGACCGCCTTCCGGTTGGAGCGCGTTCCGTAGCTGTGAGCCGTTTCCGGTGAAAAAGCCGCAGTCACAAGCGCCGTCGCTGTCGTCAGTGTCGCCCGTCTCCGCGCAAAACGGGACCGTGCGGACGCCCGCGATTTCCGGGTAGTGTCGCGTGTACACCTCGTTCGAACGGGTCAACGAGAGGGTCCCGAGCGTTCGTCCGTGAAAGCTCCCGTCGAACGTGAAGGCGTACTTGGCGGCGGGTTTGTGGTCGTGGGTTATCTTCATGGCGTTCTCCATGGCCTCGGCCCCGGAGTTCGAGAGGAAGACGGTGTCCATGCCGTACTGGCTTGAGACGTCGACGAGTTTCTCGACGAGGTGACTCGACGCGGGAAATTCCGCCGTCTCCGGGTCCGGTCCCGCGCCGAAGTACATGTCCTGTCCGGCGATTTTCATCGGTTCGACAAGCGAGAACTCGCGCAGTTTGCCGAGTATCTTCTCGTTGTTGTAGCCGAGCGGTGCCGCGCCGATGTGGCAGGTAAAATCGAGCAACACGTTGCCGTCGACGTCGGTGACGAACGGGCCGTCCGCTTCGCCCGTCACATCCCAGACGAACTCGTGTGAGAACTCGCTCGGTGCGGCGTGTTCGTGATGAAAATCGATCCATTTCTGTGCGTTCGGACCGGGCAGCGTGACCACGTCGGGATTCGCCGTGTCCCTATCCATACACAATGTTCGTATATCCCGTTATTAAAACTTGTTGTCGATACGGAACGGACGACCGTCGCCGGTCGGGTGGTCGGTCAGTCGTCGTCTTGGCCGGCCACCTTCGCCCCGTCCGCCGTTTCCTCCCGTTTCGTTGGCGCACCGATGAGTCTCGTGCGGTCCTGTAGGAGGATGCCACCGGTCTCATCCTGAAACGTTTTCACGAGTCCGAGCATGGCGGCGAGACAGACCACGGCGAAGGGTGCCCCCGTGATGATGGACGCGGATTGGAGCGCATCCACGCCGCCGACCACCATGAGAATGGACGCGACGGTTCCCTGAAGCACCGCCCAGAAGATGCGGTTGATGGACGAGGGGTGTTCCTTCCCGCCGGTCGTTATCATCGACACCGCCAGCGTCGAGGAGTCGGCGGACGTGATGAAGAACGTCGTCACGAGGATGAGGAACGCGGCGAGGAGAAGCGGTCCGATGATTGGGACCGCGTTGAACAGAACGAAGCCAGCGACCGACTCGTCGTATTGTGCGATGGGACCGAGGATTTGTGCGACGCCCGTATTCTGCATCGTGACCGCCGTCCCGCCGACGATGATGAACCATGGGACAGTGGCCATCGACGTCGCCCCGATTCCGGCGAACGCGACTTCGCGGACGCTCCGGCCGCGCGAGATGCGGGCGATGAACAGCCCTGCGAACGGCGACCATGCGAGGGGCCACAACCAGTAGAAGACGGTCCAGTCGTTCACCCACTTGTCCGCGGCTTGGTTGGTCGATTGGGTGTACAGACTCATCTTGAAGAAATCGGTGATGAACCGGCCGAACGCCTGTGTCCCGAGTTCGAGGATGCGAACCGTCGGGCCGAAGACGAGCGTGGCGACCATTACGAGGAAGAACAACACCATGTTGAAGTTCGAGAGCCACCTGATGCCCTTGTTGACCCCGAGGACGAGCGAGGCGGTGAAGATGACCGTCATGCCGGTGATGACGAGGACGGTCCCGACGTCGCCGAGTTCGATGCCCCACTGGAAGCTAAGGCCCGTGATGAACTGGCTTCCGACGAACCCCAACGACGTGGCAACGCCGCCCAACGTCGCGAACACCGCGAGGATGTCGATGGCTTTCCCGATCGGCCCGTCGACGCTGTCGGCACCGAGTATCGGCGTCAACACTGCCGACACCCTGAGCGGGGCATCGTAATTGTAGACGAAGTACCCGATGCCAAGTCCCATCACGGTGAAACACGACCACTGGGTGAGACTCCAGTGGAAGATTGCGTACTGCACTGCGACGGGCATCGCGGCCGCCGACTGGTCGGGGGCGTTGTACAGCGGCGGAACGCTCCCGAAGTGAGTGAGCGCCTCGGCCGGTCCCCAGAAGACGATTCCCGCCGCGAGTCCGGCCGAATACATCATGGCGAAGTACGAGAGATAGCTGTACTCCGGTTCTTCGTCACCCAACTGCAGTTTACCCCACGGACCGAAGATGAGGAATACGAGGAAGAGGACGAAGGCCAACATCACGATGAGGAAGAACCAGTTGAAGCGTTCCAAGATCCAGTACCGAATTCCCTCGACGAATTCGTACGAGTCGGCCGGATTCAGCACGAACGCGGCGACAAAGACGAGCGTGACTGCCGCTCCTGCCCCGAAAATCGTCGGTTCGATTTCCTCGCGGAATTCGGCTATCGCACCTTGGTCGTCGGAGTTGCTCATACGGACCCACCCCCCATCCCTCGGGTGGGAGACTGCACCCCCGGCCATCTATCCCCCGTCAATGAAAATCGAATGGCTCGGTAGTCCGTGGTCGATTCCTCCTGTCCGTAACGGGCGTGTGATTTCTGTCTCATGACTGATAATTGATGGCATTAGCCATGGTGTATGGTGGCATACATAGCATCCATCGTGAATGACGCTGATAAATATTACGGATATTGTTGTTAGAGGCTACAGTATGTGTTTATAAGGTCGTCGGGAGAACGTAATCTGTGTACGACTACAACAGTCGCCAACCACGTTATACTATAACACACCACAGGAAAAATGGTTGTCGACCGTTCTGCGTGATGGAATTCCACAACGGTTTCATTCCCGACGACAGTGTGTCACGGTGAATAGTCTATGATGGTTACTCCTCTACTAATCGTCGGATAGAACTCCCATACCGAACGATTCGAATCGTGAACTCGAAAATCCGTCCGTTCGTAACCCTTAATCATTGTCGTACACAATTTCCGTTTATGAGTGACGAATCAGGCGAGCGCGAACCGAGATACGACCTCGCCTACTCCGCAGACCGGGAACGGGGCATCCTCACGCCGAGCGACAGGGAGTTCCTCATCGGGCGAAAGTCCGACTACACCGAACACTCGAAAAAGCAGAAGCGAAACCGGATTCGCCGCCGTCTTCGCAACGCCATTCTCGATTTTACCCTCATCTTCGAACACCTCGAAGACCGTGACCGCGAGACGGTCTTCAACCCCGACGACGACGCGAGGGACGCCTACACGCAGGGAATCACCGACATGCTCGCGTTCCTCCACCTCGGGACGATGGGCTACTACACTCCGTTCAAGGACATGCTCGCACAGGGCGTCAACGAGGCCGAACAGGAACTGGCAGGGTCGGATTACCGCATGGTAACGGTGGATTTCAACGTCGAACCGGTCGGACAGATCGACGTGGACGCGGTCATCGATAAACTCGAATTCGGCGACTTCGAGGAGATAACCGACGAGGAACTGCGCGCGTTCATCCGCCTCCTCACCGAGTCCGAGGAGTTCTCCGCCACCTCCATGCGCTCCGAGATGAAAGAGCAGATGCACACGTTCATCGAGAAGGTGAACGCCGCGGCGGAACAGCGCGACCAGCGCGTCAGGGAACTGAACGACTGACGGGGTGTCATCCGAGGTACGCGATTGCGTCCATCTCGACCCGCACGTCCCCCGGAAGTCGCGCCACTTCGACGCAGACCCGCGCCGGTGGCGTGTCGCCGACCTTCGCGCCGTAGGCGTCGTTGACCGCGTCGTATTCGTCGAGGTCCGTCAGGTAGACAGTCACTTTCACGACATCGTCGAGGCCGTCGCCGCCCGCTTCGTCGACGACGGCGGCGATGTTATCCAGTACGCGCTCGGTTTGCGTCCGGATGTCTCCCTCGACGTCGTCTCCCGTTTCCGGGTCGACGGGGCCGTAGCCGGATACGTACAGCGTGTCACCGGCGTGAACGCCTTGTGAGTACGGGTTGTCGTTGCGCGGTGCGTCGTCCGTGATGACTCGGTCGGTATCACTCATGCTGTTTCGAAATCGTCTGAAGGGTCGTTCGAATGTTCGCTGAAGGTTCGTTCTACGCGGTCGCTTGGCGCTCCCCGGTCACTTCCCGAATGGCTTCGCCGATGACGTCCATCGCGATTTCGGCCAGTTCCTCCGTGAGAACTAACGGCGGGAGGAGACGGAGGACGTTTCCGTGGCGTCCGGCCTTCCACACGAGAACGCCCTTCTCGTAGCAGTACTGTTGAATCGCGTCGACGGTTTCCCCGTCCGGGTTTCCGTTTTCGTCTACGAATTCGGCCCCGACGAACAGCCCTTTTCCGCGAACCTCGCCGATACTGCCGGTTTCAGTCGCTGCCTCGCGGAGTCGGCCCCGGACGTACTCGCCGAGTTCCCGCCCGTGGGCCAGCAAGTCGTGATCTTGGATGTACTCGATGGCCCGCGTTCCGGCGCGCATCGCGACGACGTGTCCGCGGTAGGTTCCCGCGTGGTCGCCCGACCCCCACGTGTCGAGGTCCTCGTGGTACATCGTCCCGGAGAGCGGGAATCCGACGCCGCCAAGCGCCTTGGCCGTCGTCATCACGTCCGGCGTGACGTCGTACCACTCGCTCGCCCACCACTGACCGGTGCGGCCGAGGCCGCTCTGAATCTCGTCGAAAACGAGGACGACGTCGTTGTCGTCGGCGATCTCCCGAAGGCCGGTGAGGAACCCTTCCGGCGGCGTGATGATACCGCCCTCACCCTGAATCGGTTCCACGAAGATTCCCGCCGGGTTCGCCAACCCGCCGTACGGGTCTTCGAGGATGGCTCGAACCTCTTCGAGCGCGCGGTCGACCGCTTCCTCCGGCGTCTTGTCCTGCCCGAACGGGTACGGATACGGCGCGTGGACGACGTCCGAGAGGAGCGGCGTGTAGTGATCCTTGAACCCCTTGTTTCCGGTGAGACTCATCGCGCCGCTGGTCGCGCCGTGATACGCCCCCCGAAACGCGATGAGGCCGTCGCCGCCCGTGTTGTACTTGGCGAGCTTTATCGCGGCCTCGATGGCGTCGCTCCCGGTCGGCCCGCCGAAGACGAATTTGTTGTTCCCCTGCAAGTCTCCGGGAGCGATTTCGTCGAGTTTCTCGATGAGTTCCAGACGCGCTTCGGTCGGGAAATCGACCGTGTGGACGAGTTTGTCCGCCTGTTCGTGTACCGCGTCGAGAACGTACGGGTTGGCGTGTCCGACGTTCAGCACGCCGATTCCGGCGAACATATCGATGTACGTGTTCCCGTCCGCGTCGCGCACCGTCGCCCCTTTGCCCGACTCGAAGGCTATCGGAATGTCCTCCGGATACGAGACCGCGCTGCTGTCGATGTCGCGCTGTTTGTCCAGCAGTTCCCGCGTGTTCGGTCCCGGAACGGTGCCGACGTCCGGTGCGTCGTCGAAATGGAGTTCGTCTATCGGTGGACTCGCCGTCATGTGGGATACCATGTGAAAGAATTATAAATAAGTTGTCCACGATTTCTATATGCGGCATAAACGAAATTCGAACTCGGATAGTCGTACCCGAATAGTCGTACACGATTTTCGTACGGCGAGACGATAGTAACGGAACATTGACAATTACGGACGGGAACATCCACCGTAGAAGATATGCGAACCTGAGAAACGGCTCCCTTCGTCCGTTCATCCCGAAAGCGGAAACGACCGTTCGAGCGACGACCCGACGGAAAAGATGGGATTCGCTATTCGACCCAGATGGTCTTCCGATTGACGAACTCCTGAATGCCGATCTCGGAGAGTTCGCGGCCGTAGCCGGACTCCTCGACGCCGCCGAACGGAACCCGCGGGTCGGATTTCACGAGTTGGTTGACGTACACGCAGCCCGCATCGATCTCGTGGGTGAGTCGCTCGCCGCGTTCCCGGTCTTCCGTCCAGATGCTCGCGCCGAGACCGAATTCGGTGTCGTTCGCCTTCGCGATCGCGTCCTCCTCGTCGGCGGCGCGGTACACCGACGCCACGGGTCCGAACAGTTCTTCCGTGTCGGCGGGACAGCCTTCCGGGATGTCCGTGAGCATCGTCGGCGGATAGAACGCGCCCTCGCAGTCGAGGGGTTCACCGCCGATTTCGACGGTCGCACCCGCATCGACGCTTTCGGAGACCTGCTCGTGGAGCTCTTCCATGAGGTCCTCGCGGGCCTGCGGGCCGATGTCGGTGTCCTCGTCCATCGGGTCGCCGACGGTCAGCGAGTCGAACTCGTCGACGAGGCGGTCCACGAACTCGTCGTATATCTCGTCGTGGACGATGAACCGCTTGGCCGCGATGCACGACTGGCCGCTGTTCTGGTTTCGCGCCCACGCGCCGGTTTCGGCCGCCGCGTCCAGATCCGCGTCGTCGAGGACGACGAACGGGTCGCTGCCCCCGAGTTCGAGGACGGTCTTCTTGAGGTGTTCCCCGGCCGTCGACGCGATGGCTCGGCCCGCGGGGCCGCTCCCGGTGAGGGTCGCCGCCTTAACCCGGTCGTCGGCGAGCAGGTCCTCGACGGACGACGACGGGAGGAGCAGGGACTGGAAGACTCCCTCGGGATACCCGGCGTCGCGGAATATCTCCTCGATGGCCAGCGCGCATCCCGGGACGTTGGAGGCGTGCTTGAGAATCCCGACGTTTCCCGCGGTGAGGTACGGAGCCGCGAAGCGGAACACCTGCCAGAACGGGAAGTTCCACGGCATCACCGCGAGAACCGTGCCCAACGGCTCGTACGACGTCTTCACGGCGGAACCGGCGGGACTCGGGTGGAACTCGTCTGCGAGGTACGCGTCCGCGTGTTCCGCGTAGTGATTACAGAGCCACTCGCACTTTTCGATCTCCCCTTTCGCCTGCGAGACGGGTTTCCCCATCTCCCGCGTCATCAGCTCCGCGTACTTCTGTTTTCGCTCGCCGAGGATGTCCGCGACGTCCGAGAGGAGTTCCTCGCGTTCCCGAAGCGGACGGGTGCGCCACGAATCGAACGCGTCCGTCGCGGTGTCGAGCGCTTCCTTGGCCTCGGTGATGTCCTCGTCTTCGTACGTGTCTATCTGGTCTCCGGTTGCGGGATTTATGACGTTCATAGTCATTATTTCGTTGATGCCGTCCACAGATACTGTGTCTGTAACTGGCATAAAGCTACCGACGGAAACGACGAGGATTCGGACACCGGTGTCCGTTTCCGCTGAAAACGTCGGTCGCGAGCGGTCAGAGATTGGCCACGATGATGACTCCCTTGTATGGTCTTGTTGAAACCTCGGGAGTGATCGGTTTCAGAGGCCGTGCCGAATGCAGGCCGCAAGTCTAACGTTCTGTGGAATAATTTCGGGACGCAGTGAGACACAGTTGCATCTAGACAAACCACCACTCTGCAAACATAAGTACTTACTTCACCGCGATAAATTGCCTTCTACAGTGATCGATTTCTCAGAGGTGGGACCGGGGTTTTTCTTCGGCGCAATTACGATGGTCGCGTGGGGTATTTGGCTGGTCGTCGGGAATGCTGCGTCCGACTCAATCGACCCGAGAACCGCCGCTGCTATTTCGTACGTCGTCGCGACGACGCTCGCTGTGGTCTACGTCTTCGCCTCTGATGCGTCGCTCGTCGTCACCCCACGGGGTGGACTGCTCGCGGCCATTGCTGGTGTGTTTGTCGCAATCGGCCTCATCTCGACGTACGTGGGTCTCTCCGTGGGAACGACGACGACCGTCTCGACGGTCAGCGCGATGTACTTCGTCGTGGCGGCGCTCATTGGGATGGCCATCCTCGGGGACGAAGTCACGGCGAAAAAAATCCTCGGTCTCGCATTCGCTGCTGTCGGAGTGTTGCTCATTGCTCGATAGTTTTACACCGACCTGAGATACGTACCCTCTGTATTTAGCACGTACTTCGTATCATCCGTTGAGGTTTCTACAGGGCCTCGTATTCCGAGGGGGAACGTTAGACGTCAGACCCCGGCGTGAAAGTGTCTCGACTACCGTTCTACAGCCTGAAATCGCGAGCCTTGAGGCACGACGAGACCACTTTCACTCCGGGTAAGGCTCTCGATTATGCCGCGTGCAGTCGATTCGAAGTATATGGCTCAGTTTCCCCCGACGGTCGCCGTCGAATCGCTTTCGAACGCGGGTACCATCGATGATAGTTCGAGAAACGTATTGGTCCATCTCACCGGAACCGACGCCGACCAGCGACTCGTCCGCGAAGCGGGGCGATACGTGACGGGGTCGGGCGGCGAACTCGTTCTGGTGAGCGTTCTGTCTTCGAGCGAGTTCGTGGAGCGACAGCGATCGTACGCTTCCCTCTCCGCTCTTCCGACCTACACGTTGAACCAAGCCAAGGAATCGCGTCGTCAGCGGGCACACCGAACCGGTCGCCGCGCGCTCGAATCGCTCGGAATCGACTACACCGCGGTCGGAATGGTCGGCGACGAAACGGATAGTTTGCTCACCGCCGCACGGAGACACGACTGCGGACATCTCTTTCTGGTCGAGCGACGACGCTCGCTCCTTCGACGGTTCCTCGTTCGAAACTTCGGTCCCGAAATCGCTCACAAGTTCGACGGACTCGTCACGGTGTTGCAGGCGGACTGCGCAGAGACGACCGACGGTAAACGACGCCTGATGGCGGGTGTGTGAGAAACGGTAACGGACTTCCCTCTCGTAGAAATCACTGAACCGTGAGCCGAAAAGATGATATGAACGGTTCGCTCTACCTGTTGTATGGACCGTTCACTCGTCCGGAGAGTCCTCTTTGGGTTTCTTCTGACCCTTCCCGTGTTCGGGCTCCTGTTCTGGTTCGTCGATATCGGACCGGTTCTCGCCGCGCTCCAGCAGGCACAGCGAACGATTCTCGCGCTCGTCCTCCTGACGACGATTTGCTGGTTGTTCGCGTGGAGCCAATCGCTCCGAACCGTCCTTCGAACGCTCGACGTCTCGGTGTCCGTTCCGCGGTCGTTTTTCCTGTTTTCAGGTGCCACCTTCTCGAACAACGTCACGCCGTTCGGGCAGGCGGGCGGCGAACCCATCACCGCGTATCTGATCTCCCGAACGTCGAACACGAAATACGAGACCGGCTTGGCGGCGATTGCGAGCGTCGATACGCTCAACTTCGTCCCGTCGTTCCTGTTCGCCGTCATCGGAATCGGGTACTACGCCGTCGTGCTGACGTTCACCTCGCGCATGAAGTATGCCGCCGTGGTTCTCGGCGGACTCGGCGTGATTATCTTCGGCGGCGGGTACTACCTCTGGCGGTCCCGCACAGCCGCACAGCGACGCCTCTCGTCCGGGGTCGCTGCCGTTCTGAGCCGGGTGGCCAGCGTCATCCCTCGCTTCTCCGCGCCGAGTCAGGCGGCGATTCGTGACCGCATCGCGCATTTCGTTCGGACGATAGAGCGCATCGCCACGAACCCGACGCGACTCGCCGTCGCGCTCGGGTTTTCGGGTGCCGGATGGTTGTTCCAAGCGGGCGCGCTGTGGCTCGCCTTCTACGCGATAGGGACGACGGTCCCCTTCGCGGTCGTGTTGTTCGCGATTCCGATCAGTGCGATCGCCGGCGTCACTCCGCTTCCCGGCGGTGCGGGAGGTATCGAAACGGTCCTCGTCGCGCTTCTCACGTCCACGACGAGCGTCGAGTCCGCTATCATCGTGGCCGCGGTCATCATCTTCCGCGGCCTCATCTACTGGGTCCCGACCGTCATCGGCGGCAGCGTTCTCGCGGTGCTGACCGCGAAGCGAGTCGCCTGATTAGGAGCGGTTCGAGCCGGAAAGACGCGCGACGAACGGTACCAACACCTCGGTGATGCGGTCGGCGTGCTGGATCAACACCGTCCCGATGATGCTCATCAACAGCACGTAGCCGACGGTGAACGCGGGTATCACGGACTGGAACGCGACGCCGCTCACACCCCCGGCGAGCGCGGCGATGACGAGCGAGAACTCGCCCCTCGGGACCATTCCCAACCCGACTCGAAGGGACCGTTTCGGGCCGAGACCGTAGATACGACCGGAAACCGCGCCGCTGAACAGTTTGCCGACGACGGACAGCACGATGGCGACGACGAGCAGCCCGACGACGTCCGCGAGGACGGTGACGTCCGTCGTCAATCCGATGGAGAGGAAGAAGACCGCCGCGAAGAGGTCGCGCGCGGGCGAGACGACCCGCTCGACGCGCTCCAAGTGGTCCGTCTGGCTGAACGCCGTTCCGACGAAGAACGCGGCGACGGCCTCGCTCACGCCGCTCGCCAGCGCGGCACCGGCGATGAGTATCGTCACGCCGAGCACGCGGAGGAGGAACTGTTCGTCCGACTCCGTCCTGAACAACCGCTCCACGACTCCGGTGCCGTACCACGCAAGGGCGGTCAGTGCGCCGAGGAAAACGAAGGCGGTTCCGATGGAGACGGCGGCGCTGGCGATGTCGCCCCCGCCGAGGGTGACCGCCGAGAGTATCGCGAGATATATCGCTATCAGGATGTCCTCGAAGACGAGCGTTCCCAGGATAGGGCTGCTCTCCGGGTTCGCGATCCACCCGTTTTCGAGCAACGATTTCGTGATGACTGCACTCGACGAGATGTAGATGATTCCGGCGAGGAACAGGGTTTCGAGCAGCGACCACCCGAACAGCGTTCCGAGAACGACTCCAAGTCCGAAGTTGACGGCGAAGTCCACGAGTCCGACCTTCCCAATTTGGGTTCGTGCGTCCAGAAGCTGGTCGATACTGAACTCCAGTCCGAGGAAGAACAGCAGAAAGACGATACCAAGCTCCGCGAGCAGGTCGATGACCTCTCCGTTGTCGACGAGTTGCAACGAAACGCCGGCTATCGAAGTGGGCTCGTGCGGTCCGATGAGGATTCCGACGATGATGTACGCCGGAATCACGGAGAGGCTGATTCGGTTCGCGAGCGCACCCGCCACGGCGATGGCCGTGAGGGCGATTCCGATTTCGACGAGAAGTACGTTGGCCATCAGGTGCCGTCCCGGTCGCTCTCCTCGCCGTCGAACCGTTCGGTTCCGACGAGGTCGGAGAGGGACGACTGTTCGTCCCGCGTTCCGATGGTCACCAGAATATCGTCCGCCCGAATCGTCTCATCCGGGTCCGGGTTCGGAACGGTCTCCTCTCCGCGTTGAATCGCGATAATGGAGACGCCCGTCCGATTTCGGAGTTCAAGCGACCGTAGCGTTCGACCGACGATTTCCGACGTTGCCGGAACGTCGAGCCATTCTATCAACGCATCGCCGAGCGGAACGGTCACGTCGTCCAAATCGACGGGTTGGAAGTACGCCCCCTCCAGAATCGACCCGACTTGACGGGCCTGTTTTCCGGTGAGCGAAAACAACTTTTCGCTGTCCGCATCGTCGCTCGGACGCAGATACACTTCCCGACGTCCGTCGTGGTGGAGGAGAATCACTAATCGGGTTCCGTCGGCGGTATCGACCTCGTACTTCTTTCCGACGCCCGGAACGTCGGTTTCGTAGACCGTCATTGGATGGAAGTATCGGCTCGAAGGAGATAAATCTCAGCGTAGACGAGGGTCGCTGTGAGGTGGTGCAGGAATGACAATGGTCTCCTCCCAGTCGAACTGGGAGGCAGTATCCGAGGGGACGAACGGATACGCCAACCAACGGTGGGAGACTACTCTGACTACTCGCTACGATTACGGGGTGTTCAAAGCACCGACCAAATGACTCGGAAGGGGCGGCAGTACCGACCTGATTCTACGCCGCCCTCGGTGAGAGATCACTGCTCACGCCGTGTTTACCATCCCTCCGTCAACGATGACCGATTCCGCGGTCACGTAACTCGCGAGGTCGCTCGCCAGATACAGCGCCGTCTTGGCGACGTCCTCGGGCGTTCCGAACCGCCCGAGCGGTATCGATTGACGCATCTGCTCTCCCGTCTCCGTGCCGACTATCGGAACGTCGCCGGTGGTCATCGCCGTCTCGATGACGCCCGGATGGACGGCGTTCACTCGAATCCCGTCTCCGCCGAGTTCCGCGGCGAGCGAGTACGTGAGCAGTCGGATCCCACCCTTCGAGACGCAGTACGGCGCGAGGTCGCTGTATCCTCTGATACCCGCGATACTGGAGACGTTCACGATGCTTCCCCCGTCGTTCTCCTGCATGCGTCGCGCCGCCGCTTGCGACCCGAAGAAGACGCCGTTGAGGTTGATATCGAGGAGTCGTTGATACTCCGTCGGGTCGATGTCCGTCACCGGGCCGTTCGGGCCGACGATACCCGCGTTGTTCACCATCACGTCGATGCTCCCGAACTCGTCCACGGCCGTGTCGACGGTCGCTTCCACCGCCGCCGGATCGGAAACGTCACACGGCGCGAACACCGCGCGTGCGTCGGTTTCCTCGTTGATTCGTTCGTGCGTCGTCGCCCCGTCCTCGCGAGGGTCTTCGCGAACGTCCGCGACGACGACGTTCGCCCCTTGTTCGGCGAATCGGTGTGCTATCGCCCGACCGATTCCGCTCGCGGCCCCCGTCACGACTGCCGTTTTATCCTCCAGTAACCCATCCATACACTCACATATGGTGTCAGGAGACGTTATTGTTTCCACGGATCGAGTGTCGTGGTCGGTGATTTGTTCACTTGGAGAACGCGTAAACGGGACTCGGTAATCGTTGAGAGTGATACTAGAAATATTTTTCATCCTCGTTCATAATATGTTTGTATGACGGAAAATATTAATTAATGTTCGATACCGGTCGATTCGACATCGACGGCGACGGCGATGTCTCCCTCGCCGACGTTCTCGAAATCTACAAACTCTCGAAAGGCGAGTAACGCTTCCCCCTATCGCGGGGGCCACCGTCCTTCGTTATCCGTACCCACACGGCAGTAGAAACGCATTTGTGGGCCGTTTTCGAGGTGTCGCCATGAAACGCGCACTCGTCGTCGTGGAACCGACGGATGGCTCGAAAACGCTCGTCGAAGAAGCCGGGAAACTCGCTTCGGGCGTCGGGGCCGAACTCGTCCTCCTCCACGTCACGACCGTGGAGGAGTGGGAGTCCAATCGGGAACAGCTCTCGAACATCACCGATTTCGAGAACCAGTACGGAATCGAGCAGACCCGCGAAGGAGCACGTCAGTTCGCCGAGAACGTCGGATACGACGTACTCGACGGGATGAACGTCGACGTTTCCACCGTCGGTGCCATCGGCGACCGGAAGGATTAGATTTTGAAGACGGCGGAGCAGGAAGCGTGCGACCACGTGTTCATGTCGGGTAAGAAGCGCTCGCCGACCGGAAAAGCCGTCTTCGGCGACGTGACACAGTCGGTAATCCTGAACTTCTCGGGAATCGTCTCGGTAATCACCACGGAAGACCGGTAAGGCGGGCGGGAAGCCCCGATATCCCCGTTACCGGTCCCAGTTGGCTTCGAACACACGGAGGAAGTTTTCGCCGAGGATTTTCCGAATCGCCGGTTCCGAATAGCCGCGGGCAACGAGGCCGCCGGTCAAGTTCGGGAGTTCGGTGTGTCGGTGAAGGCCCCGCGGAAACGGTTCGTACTCCTCGATGGGACCGCGACCGTAGACGTCGGAGAACTCCGGGCGGAAGTTCCGATATGCCGCGTACGGCGGGGTGATGCCGTCGTCGAGCGCCTTGTCGTTCATGTCGCTGCCGAACCCGACGTGGTCGATACCCGCGACAGCGACGACGTGGTCGATGTGGTCGAGGACGTCGTGGACGGTCGCCGCCTGCACCTCGTGCGTTTCCGGGTCCGTCTTCACCGTGGGCGGAAAGACGCTCACGCCGACGACGCCGCCGTTGTCGGCGATCGCCCGCAACTGTTCGTCGGTCTTGTTCCGCGTGACGTTGCTGAGCGCTCTCGCGCCGGCGTGCGAGATGACGACCGGTTTCTCCGAGCGCTCGATGGCCTCCATCGTCGTCCGGTCGCCGCAGTGGGATAGGTCGATGCAGACGCCGAGTCGGTTCATCTCCGCCACGACCGCTCGTCCGAAGTTCGACAGACCCGGGTCGGTTCGTTCACAACACCCCGCACCGACGTAGTTCATCGAGTTGTAGGTGAGTTGGACGACGCGAACCCCCATGTCGTGAAACGCGCGGAGGAACTCGAACCCGCCGTCGACCTGCATTCGCTCGCTCGGTTCGATGGGCATCGTGTCCTGAAACCCGAGGATCACGCCGATTTTTCCGGAATCGTTCGCGTCGCGAATATCGTCGGCGGTTTCGACCACCGTGAACGCGTCTTCGTTGGCCGCGACGAGGCTTCGACATCGCTGGACCCGTTCGGTCGCGTCCGCGAAGCGCGACCGACTGGCGACGGTGACGTTCCCGGCGGTGACGCCACCTCGTTCGAGGTGGGTTCGGTACTCCGGGTCGGCGATGTACGCGGTCGTCGGGACGAGTCCGTCGATAACGGTTGCGTCCGCGTGCAGTCGCTCGGCGTCACGGGCCTCTTCATCTGATAAGTCTAAAGAAGCATCTCTAGTCATGTTGCTCATTCCACGCCATTCGATATAAGGCTACGTCTCGATGAAAGGGTTGCCGGGGTGTTCACGGCGGGGAAACACCGACACGAGCGTGAAACCGCGCGACCTATCGATTTATTATGGGTGGTTGTCTGACTCTCCCTATGCAGCCGCGTTCATCGTTAGCAAACCGCCTCTTGGAGGAGGAGTTAGCCGTCGGAACCGTCCTGAGTAGCGTGTCCCCGAACGTCGCCGAAGCGCTGGGATACACGTCGCTCGATTTCCTATTCGTGGACCGCCAGCACGGGTCGCCAACCACGGAGGGCTTGGAAACCCTCGTTCGAAGTGCCGACTTGAGCGACACGCCGGTCATCGTTCGCATTCCGCGGAACGGGACGGACATGATAACGTATCTGTTCGATTTCGGCGTCCGTGGAGTGATGCTCCCGCAGGTCGAAAGCGCGGCGACCGTCCGGGAGGCGAGTACGCACGTCCGGTACGAGGACGGACGAAGCCTCGGGTCGACCACTCGGGCGGCGAAGTTCGGCAACGTTCCCAAAGGGGAGTACGCGGAGTACGTGAACGACGAACTCGCGTTGCTCCCCATGATAGAGACGGTGGCGGGGTTGGAAGCGCTGGACGAAATTGCGCGACTGGACGCGATCACCGCCATCGCCATCGGGCCGGGTGACCTCGCGTGGTCGCTCGACGTACCCTTCGGGAGCGAGGCACACCAGGACGCCATCGACCACGTGTTCGACGTCGCGGCGGAGAACGATTGTGCCGTCGGCATCTTCGTCGGGTCGGCGGAGGACATCGAACGGTATCGGGACCGCGCCGCGTTCGTCGTGTACGGTTCCGACGTGGGAATCGTGACGAGTCACTTCGAGAGCGTCCTCGGCGAGGAGTAATTACCGCCGACCGATTTTCGCCTCGTTCGCCTCCTTTTCACGCCGGTCATATTTTTCGCGTCGCTCGCATCTCACAGAATCGTCACTCCCGCGGGAAGGAGCGACAGCGTTCGACCGCCGCGAGTTGCTCGTCCGACCGGCCGAGTTCGCGGTACAGGTCGGACAGTGCGTCCGGGTCGTAGTAGAGGAACGGGTCGGCAGTTGCGACCATCTCGGCGAGGGGGTCGATTCCGCCGCCGTCCGCCGCGTCGGTGTCGATCATCCGTGCCTGCCACGCCGCCATCTTCGCGCGGAGGTCGCTGACGACGTCCGGACGCTCGTTCACGAGGTTGGTCGCGGTCGGGGCCTCCCGGTTTCGGTCGTGAAGTAGTTCGAGTCCCCCTTCGGGCATCTCGGGGTCGTTATAGAGTCCGGGGTGGGAGAACGCGCCGGGGTGAAGGAGGCGGATGTAGACCCAGTCGTCGGTGTACACCGCCCGACCGAACGTGTAGATTCCGTGTCCGCAGACGACGTACTCGCGACCCTCGAACTCCTCGCCGAGGAGCGCGGGGGTGAACGCGTCCGCGTCCCAGCGTTCCGGAACGGGAACGTCACGGAGTTCGCATATCGTCGGCACGAGGTCGAACTGGTGGACGAACTCGTCCACGACGCCCGCGCTCCCGTCGGTCACGCCCGGCCACGAAACGACGAGTGGAACGCGCTGACACGCCGTGTGCGCCATCGCGTGTTCGACGTAGATTCCGTGTTCGCCGAACGCCTCGCCGTGGTCGCCCGTGATGACGATCGCCGTCTCCTCGCGGATTCCCTCCCGTTCGAGGACGGCGAGCAGTTTCGCGATTTCGGCGTCGACCTTCCGGATTCCCGCATCGTAGCCGTCGAGGAGGTGTTCGACCGTCTCCCGGTCTGGGATGTCGTCGGGAAACGACCAGTCCTCGTAGAGCGGGTCGAACGTCGGATTGTCGTACGCCTCGGGCGTCGGCCACAGGTCGGCGGTTCGGGGGCCGGTGACTCCCCGCTGTGCGTCGATGGCGTCTTGGTCGGGCCACGATGCCGGTGGACCGGACTCCCGTACCGCGTCGACGAACGGTCCGATCCCCGAATACGGGTGGTGGGCGTCCCAGTAGTTGACGTGCAACAGCCAATCGTCCTCGTCCGCGTGCCGTTCGAGCCAATCGACCGCGACGGGAGTCACGTCGTCGGCGTCCTCGTCCGCGACGAGGCCGCTCATCGCCGAGGGTTGGACGTGTTCCTGAAACGACCCGGTGAAGTGATACGCGAGGTGGCGCTGAGCGAAACTCGTGATGGTGGCCGTGTGAATTCCGTGTTCCAACAACTGCCGGAAGGCGAGATTTCGCTCCGAGTCCGGGTCGTGTCCGTCGCCGGGGTCGTCGTAGTGTTGCCCGTCCCCGAAGTGCGTGACGACGCCCGTTTTCGCCCCGAACCGGCACGTCGCGAGCGCCGTCCGACTGGGGAGACAGGGCGTATCGGAGGCGTAACACTCCTCGAAGCGAACGCCCGCGTCCGCGATGGCGTCGATGGTCGGAGAGGTGTCGCGCTCGTAGCCGTAACAGCCGAGGTGGTCGGGGCGGAGCGAGTCGATATCTACGATAAGGATTCGCATGGGCGTAGTCGAATGGAACGGGTAATAGCTGTATCGACGCGTCAGGCGGACTCGTCGTGAATCTGGCGCAGTATCGCTTCGAGTTCGTCGCCCAACCGGTCGTAGATTTCCTCGCCCTTCTCCGCGCTCGCGAGGGTGGGGTCCCCGATGGCTCCCGAATCCGAATACTCGTCGAACGAGCGGTACACCGAAAGCGGACCCCCTTGGAACATGTCGTCCAAACTCCGTTCGTAGGGTTCCTCGTGGGGAGTCCCCGCGAACCGCTCCTCGTGAACGAGGTCCGGGCGGAGGTGGAGCATGAGCGACGTCTCGAACTCGCCGCCGTGGGACATGCCCCCCACGTCGCTCTCCCGAACCTCGTCGATGAAGGGCGCGGCGAGTTGGAAGTAGGTGACGCCGAGGAGGGACCGGTCGGGATGGTCCACGCCGATGGTACTCACGGCGCTGCTGATGAGCGAGGTGTTGCCGCCGTGGCCGTTGACGAGCAGGAGGGCGTCGAAGCCGTTTTCGAGCGCCGAACCGGCGATGTCCTCCAGCGTGTGGAGGAGGTCGTCGTACTCCAGCGTGATGGTGCCGCCGAACGGGAGGTGGTGTGGCGAGTAGCCCGACCAGACGGGCGGCGTGACCAGGAGCGGAACATCGTCGTGGACGCGCTCCGCCCCGAGTTGTGTGACCGCGTCCACGAGAACCGTGTCGGTCGAAACCGGGAGATGGTCGCCGTGCTGTTCGATGCTGCCGACGGGAACGACGAGGATGGAGCCGTCTCGGTCGGCGATGTCTCGAATCTCGGGTGCCGTCCGTCCCGCCCACGACCACGGTGATGAGCCGATGGTTTCGTATACCATAGCACACAAACCGAAGGGCGCGGATTTAGTTGTTTCCGTGGCGATGGGTGCGGTCACGGCCGTGCCGGGAAACCTATTTACTACCGGTCTCCCTCGCTCGGAGTATGCCCGCACTCTGGACGTATCCGTGGAACCTCGCCGCGGAGGGACCCGACAACGCCTGCGAAGCCATCGCCGCGCGTGGTATCGACGCGATAAACCTCGCGAGCCACTACCACTCGGTTCGGTCGATGAACCCCCGCACTCCCGAAAACCTGTTCGAACGGCATTCCGGCGGCTGTTACTTCGACCCCGGCGAGAGCGCATTCGACGACACGCCGATCGACCCGCGTCCGATTCCCGTGGATGGAATGGACGACCCGCTCTTCGAACTGGTCGGAACGGCGGCCGAACACGGCCTCGATGTGAACGCGTGGACGGTGTGTCTCCACAACACCGCGCTCGGCGCGGCACACCCCGAGTACCGCATCGAGAGCGCGTTCGGCGACGCCCACGACCACGCGTTCTGTCCGTCGAATCCCGAGGTGCGGAACTACTTCGCCGACGTCGTTGCCGCGATATCGGACCGCGGTGTCGCCGAAATCCAACTGGAGTCGGTCGGGTTCCAGAGCGCGTTCCACGAACACGGGGCGGAGTTCGGCCACGACAAACGCCAGACCATCACGACCACGACGGAGGAAGTCCTGCTCTCCCAGTGTTTCTGCGACGGTTGTCGGAACGCCGCACGGGACCATCCGGTCGATATGGAATCGGCACAGGAGAGCGTTCGAGGAATGGTACGGAGTTCGTTCGACCACCCCGACGAGGAACCGCCCTCGATCGACTCGCTCGATGCGCTCGTGAACGAAAACGAAACGCTCCACGAACTGTTCGACTTCCGCGCCGAGGTCGTCACCGAGTTCGTCGGAGGACTGGCCGCGGCGTCCGACGTGCCGCTCAACTACTACGCGATGGAGGCCCATACCGGCGTCGAACCGGGGAGCGGATGGCCCGCGGGGGTCGAACTTTCCCGTCTCGAACCCTCGCTCGACCGCATCACCGCCATCTGTTACGTCGTCGACCCGTCCGTCGCGCGGGAGCGAATTCGAGCGTTCCGTCGAACCGTGGACCGTCCCCTCGATGTGGGCGTCACGCTCGACCCGTCGATTATCGAGAGCCAAGCGCAACTGCACGACCTCGTGAGCGCGATTCGGGACGAAACCGACGGCGAGGTGTTCGTCTACCATCACGGTCTCATGACGGAGACGCAACTGGAGTGGGTCGAAACCGCGTTCTCCCGTTGACCTCGACAAACCCTCGGTGCAGTTATTACGGATGGCTGTGAGGGGGGACCATGATACGCAGAGACATCGTGCGTCCCAGCGACGACCAACTCTCGACGCTGTCGAACATCTCGCCGAACGACCTCGGTCACTACGTCGATTTCGGCCACGCCTTCGGCTTGGATTACATGGGAATGTCGGACGAGGTGACGCTCGTGGGGTCCGCACTGACCGTTCGCATCCCGCCGGAGGACGCCACGATGGTTCACAAGGCGACGGAAATCGCGAAACCGGGCGACGTACTGGTCATCGACATGCAGGGGCACGGAACGAACGCGTGCTGGGGCGAACTGACGACCCACGCCGCCATCGCGAGCGGCGTCGCGGGCGTGGTCATCGACGGGAGCGTGACGGACACGCGCGACATCGCGGCGCTCGACTTTCCGGTGTACGCACGGGAGCGAAGTACGCGAACGTGTCGAATCCTCGGGCTGGGTGGCGAGATAAACGGCCGCGTTCAGATCGGGAGCGCCGTCGTGAACCCGGGCGACGCCCTCGTCGGTAACGAGGACGGCGTCCTCGTGCTACCACAGGACCGAATCGACGATGCCATCGACCTCTGTGAGGACAAAAAGGACCGGGAGGCAGAGCGCATCAAACGGATGAAAGAGGGCGAATCGTTGGCCGACCAGTCCGGCGCGAACGATCTCATCGAGGAGCGTGACTTGGCGTAGTCGCCGGAAACGAGTTAGTTATTTTCGACCATATTCACAGTCATGCGGCGGGAGGAGCGGACTGCCCTCGACGGCCTCGTACGCGCGCGTTCGAGTGCGGTCTTCGAGGGCGAACATGGGTTCGAGGTCGAACTCGCGTTCGAGGTCGGCCACCGTCACCGAATCGTCGATACATTCGACCACGATGGTAGCGACGTCGGGGAGTTCGTGGAAAACCACCGACCCGCCGTGTCGCTCCCGGATGGCGTCCATCCGCGTTCGATTCTGAAAACTCCCGTACGACCCGCAGTCGGTGTTCACCGAAGCGAACGAGACGCGGGCGGTGGCTCCGTCGCCGAGATCCATGGACGGGTTCCCAGCGTTCGGAGACGTCGCCGCCACTTTTCCACTGGCCGGCGTGATGGTCGTCGCACGGTGTTTGTCACAGACGACGACGTGGTAGCCGTAGTAGGCCGCCCACGTCTCGAACCGACGGGTCGCGCGCGACGTCGTGGGATGAAACAGCAGATCGACGCCCCGTCGGGCGAACTGAACGCCGAGTTCCGGATAGCGTTCGTCCCAGCAGACGAGCGCCCCGACGCGTCCGAACGGCGTGTCCCAGACGCCGATCGCGGTTCCCGGTCGGACGCCGTCGTCCAACTCGCCGAGCGTGGGGACGAACTTTCGGGTTTTCCCCCGTATCTCACCGTCCGGGCCGATGAGAACGACCGAGTTGGCGCACGTCTCGCCGTCGCGTTCCAGCATCGGCAACCAGACGTGGCTATCGAGGGCGGCCGCCTTCTCGGCGACCGCCTCCGTCTCCGGCGACGGAACCGGGCGAGCGATCGAGGCCCGCGATTCACCGTCGCCCGCGTACCGCAACTGGAGGGCGAACTCGGGAAAGCAGACGAAGTCCGGGTCGTACGCCTCCGCTTCGTCGAGCAGTTCGAGGAGGTATCGAAGATTGGTTTCCACCCGGTCGGTCGCCTCCGTCGGCGGGTCGAACGCGAACGAAAGCACTCGTGTTTCACGCATCGTTCCCTGTCTCGGCCGAGCCACGATAAACCTCTCCGAACGCGAGCGGTGCGGTTACCCCGAGAGAAACGGCTATACAGTTGCAGTGATGACGCTCGACATGGCCGAAATCGGCATTCAGCTGTTCACGCTCAGGGACCTCCACGAACGACCGAGCGAACTCGTTCGGCGCGTCGGGGACACCGCATTCCGGGGGGTCGAACTGTACGACCCGCAGTTCGATACCCTCGCGGACGACGCGGAACAGTGTCGGAACGCCCTCGACGAGACGGGAATCGAGGTCGTCGGCGGACACGTCCGTATCGAACGCCTCGAAACCGAGTTGGGGGAGACGCTGTCGACGTGTCGAACGCTCGATGTCGGCCGTCTCGTGATTCCGACCTACGAGCAAACCGCGTTCGCTTCGGAAGCAGGCATCGAGGAGGCCGCGACACGGCTGGCGACGCTCTCGGACGAACTGGCGACGGAGAACGTCGAACTGCTGTACCACAACCACACCTTCGAGTTCGATGCGGTGGACGGGCGACCGGCGATCGAGTCGTTCGCGGAAGAGGCGGGCGATTCGTTCCGGTTCGAACCGGATACCGGCCTCGCGTGCCACGCGGGCTACGATCCGCTCGCCCTGCTCCAACAGGTGGGGGAGCGTGCGCCGCTCGTCCATCTCACCGATACGAGGTTGGACGGGGACGAGACGCTTCACGTGGACCCGGGTAGGGGTATCGTCGACCTCGAAGCGTGCATCGACATCGCGCGGCAGAACGGTGCCGAGTGGCTCATCTACGAAAACGGGAGGACCGAGACGCCCGTCGAATCGCTCGACTACAGTGCGAAGCGGTTCGCCGAGTTCGTCGAGTGATTCGGGTTGGGTATCTCGGTGGGGGATGTCGGTGATCTGGAGAGGGTTTGTCAGCGGGATAGTATCGTTCAGCGATGGCGATGACGTCGGTGACGATTACGGCGGTTGCTGTGACGGCGATGGCGTTCAGTCGGCCGCGGACAGGCACCGTGCGTTCGGAGGTGCCGCGTCTCCACGTCGCTGTTTTCGGCGACGAGGGGTTCGCCGGTGACGTTCACCGTCGTGTTGCGGACCCAACCGCTCGCGTCCTCGAACGTGATCCCGTCCCGGTCCTCGCCGGTCTGGTGAATACAGCAGTTCTTGAACGTGGCTTCGCGGTCGGCCACCTTCACCGTCGTGTTTCCGGGGGCGCTCCCCGTGACGGAGACGTTTTTGAACGCCAGCGGTTCACCCTCGGCGCGCGCCCAGATGCCCCAGAGGAAGACGGGTTCGCCGGCGTACTCGTCGCTGCTCGGCGCGTTCGCGTCGATCTTGATTCGGGTGTTCTTCACCGTCGACGACTCGCCCGCGTTGTCCTTTTCGTACCAGAGGATACCGCTCCCCTTCGGATGGTCGATGACGATGTCGCAGTTCTCGATACTCCCGTCGAAGTCGTACCAGAGCCAGACGGCGCGGGCGTTGACGATGCCGCCCGGGGCGAGGTCCGGATAGAGTGCCGGCGGCCCGCCGTCCGCGTCGTCGATGACGACCGTACAGTTCTTCGCGTAACTTCCCGGCGACCCGAGGCGTATCGAGGAGATGTTGTTGTTGTGGAAGTAGCAGTGTTCGACCTTGACCGCGCCGTGTTGGCCGCCGTGATCGTCGTTGGAGACGCCCGACGCGTAGATGGCGTTGTCCGAGAACCGCTCGAACGAGCAGTGTCGGAACAGGAGTTCGCCCGCGTGCGCGTTCGGAACCCACGTTCCGCCCTGTCGAACCAGGTTCTTCACGCCGTCGGGACAGTGGACGTTTTCGACGAGGCCGCTACCGTCCGGATCGGTTACCGTGGTGTAAAAACAGTGATTCATTCCCGCACGAACGTCCCTGACGCCACGGAACAGCACGTCCCTGAGGAGTAACCCGTCGTCGCAGGTGAGGAGGAGGCTCGCTTTGGTCTCCGGTTTGCGATAGTCGAACACGAACCCGCGAACGGTGACGTCCGTCCCGGTGAGGATGAACGTGTGGCCGACGTATCCCTCGGTCGGGACGATGCTGACGTCCCCGTGGCCCACCAGCGATACCGAATCGAGGTCGCCGTAGGCGAGCGTCCCGTCGACCCGGTACGTTCCCGACGGGAAAATCACCCTGACGTTCGACGCACCGTCACCGAGCGCTGCGTCCATCGCGTCGTTTATCGGCTCCTCGCCGGTGGGGTCGGCACCGTAATCGGTGACGATGTTCACCACGTTGACGTCGCGTTCCCTCGCGCTCGCCCCTCCGCTTGCCAGCGCGAGGCCCGTCGTCGTCACACCTGCTGCCTGTAGGAACCTGCGACGTTCCATCAGCGTCCCGTCCCGCGTGGTCGTTCTCGACGGTTCGTCCGAGCCGTCGGCTGTTTCTGTACTGTTGCTTGCTAACGTATGTCTCATTGACGTACGTATTTTCGAACTAACGCACAGTATTTAACTCTTTCTTGCAATCGTTTTAGGATAGAGCTGCAACATTTTTTAATTTGAGATTCGAAACCATCCTCAGTCGTAATCGGTCGTGTCGCAGGGAGTGGGGGTGTCTCCCGACAGCAGTTACAGTGGCCATCTCGAAGGATGTCGGGAGAACGAGGGATGTGAAAGGGAGCACAAATTCCGAATCCGGCGATCCCACTCCTTGCCTCAACGCGTGACAAAACTCGAAACGAGCGGCTATCGACTCCCGCTTTCGGGAGGATATCCGTCGTCTACGTTTCGGGAAATTACTCGCGCACGCCTTTGATGATGCCGCGACGGAGCATCTTGTAGTAGCCGCCGAACTTCTGGTAGTACGCGGACTCGCTCTTCTCGGGCATCTTGAAGTGATTCGTGTCGGCCCAGAACGACAGCGTGTACGGGTACGTGTCGATGAGCGGGAGGTCGTAGTTGAAGTACCACGACAGCGTCTTCACGATTTCCTCCGTCCGGTCCTCCGATTGGGCCGTTTTCAACTCGTTGATGATCTCGTAGAGGTTGACCTCTTCACCACTCCCGCTGACCGTCGTCGCCCCCACCGAGTTGGGGACCGTGGCGATGATGGGCCGACCGTTGAGCTGTGAGTTCGTCTCCCCGTCGTCCAACCAGCCTTTTATCTGCCCACCGGTGCCGATGCGCATCTTGTAGTGGTTGTCGTAGTTGAAGAAGTTGAGCGGTTCGTTCGACTCCCATCCGTGACCGAACGTGGTCACGTCCCACTTGTCCACGTTGAGGAAGTCCTTGTTCCACGTGACAGTGTCCATCGTCTGCATCTCCATGTCGAAGCCGAACCCGTTCAACTGTTGCTGGATTTCCTTTCCGAACGCCGCGAACGCCGAGGCGGTTTGCGTGGTGTACGTGAACTTCACCGTGTCGCCGTCCTCGTCCTTCCACTTTCCGCCCTCTTTCTTGTAGCCTTCTTCCCGCATGAACTTCGCCGCTTGGTCCGTGTCGGCTTTCATCGAGTACGGGATGAGTGAATCGACGTAATCGTTGCCGAGCCACTTGTTCTCCAGACCTTGCGGGAGACCGGACTGGTGTTTCTTGACGAACTTCGCGTCGAGGTGACGCTTGCCCATCGCGGGGAAGTCGAGCGCCGCGGTGATGGCGCGGCGGACGCCGCGACGGCCGACGTGCTTGTTTTTGTAGTTGAAGACCATGGTTCGCGACTGAATCGCCCGCGAGTTGATGACGGTCTTCAGGTGTTCGGGGGCGACGCCCTTCAGGTCCGGCGGGAAGATGCCGGGGCCGAAGTCGATTTTGTCGTTCTTGAGCAACTGATTGGTCGAACCGCCCTTCGAGACGATGAAGTTGAGTTCGTCGAACTCGACGTCTTTGGCGTGCGGGTGTTTGTCGAACTTCTCGAAGACGTACTCCTGTTCGTTCCAGTCCTTCAGCTTCCACACGGAGTTCGAGAGCCCCTTCTCGGCGAACTCTTTGATACCGATTTTGGACTCGATGAGTTCGCTGGTGACGCTCTTTCGTTTGTCGTCGCTGGATGCATCCTGAAACTTTTCGAGCCACTCCCGGTTCTGGTCGCGTCGCGTCCAGAGTCGCCCCTCCTCGACGTTGACGAGGACCGGATTGAGCGCCTTCTTCCGCTTCGACACCATCGTGAAGTCGTCTTCGAGTACGTGTTTCTCGATGTCGCTCGCCCCGGGGTCCATGAGGCGGGCGATCTCCTGCTGGTTGTAGTAGTCCTCCGCCGTGACCTGCGTGCCGTCCTGCCAGTAGAAGTCCTCCTTGAACTTGTACGTCATCTCCAAGGAGTTCGGGTCGTAACTGAAATCCTCGAGCAACCAGTTGTAGGTCTCGTTGGTGTAGTAGTTCGACTGCAGGTAGTCCCACTGCCAGTTCGAGAACTCGATGTTCTGTGCGTAGCGGTTGAAGTTGATTTCGTCGGGGAGTTTAGTGACGGTGTGCGTCGGCGACGCGTCCACCAACGCACCCGAACCCGACGTCGTACCGTTCGTCGTCTCCCCGTTCGTTTCGCTCGTACTGGTGGCGTCGTTCGTCGACGTACCTTTCGAGTCGTTGCCCGAGCATCCGGCGAGGCCGACCGCGATACCGGAGCTAGCTGCTAAGATTTGTCGTCGGGAGAGAGACAGACTCTTCCCCGAACCATCGGGTTTGTTTGACATCCTCAGTCATGGATAATGTTCCTCATTAATAAGATTTTCCCAATCCATCCACCATGTCTCACCGAGATCCCGATCGAGAATTGTAATTTCCGGAACGTATGTATCAACGGTTCGATCACTGAAAATCGAGTGCGGAGCGATCCTCGTACAGTTGGGCGAGCCAAAACCCGGCGAAGACGAGGATGCTCGCCCCGATGGCCGTGGCACCCCAAATCCCGAACATACCCGCGAGGATACCGTTGTGGAATAGTTGCTCTACTGCCACGCCGATGAGCAGCAAGAAGACGCCGAACGCCGATACGATGACCAAGTTGTTCATACTACACCGAACCAACCGAGTTGGTACCTATAAACGTTTCTCACCCCGTAGAAACACTTCCACCGAGCGTGCACCTCCCGTGAGGACTGCAAGACGGTGTGCGATTCGGTCGATCGCGGTTCGCTCGGCATCCAGCGGAACACAAGGTTAATGTGCTATCATACCACGATACCCGTATGAATCGACGGAGATTACTCGCTGCGACAGCGCTCGCGTTTCCGCTCTCCGGCTGTGTCGGTCGGAGTCTCGACGAGGTCGGAACGACGACGGAGACGGTAGACGAGGACGTACCACAGAAGAAGGGCGGCGAGGAGACGGTCGAAATTCAAGCCGAAGCGTTCTCCCCCGGAAAGATCGAAGTGAACGTCGAAGGGACCGTCCACTGGGAGAACACGAGCGACTCCGCACATCAAATCGAGAGCACCACGTACACCGAAGACGCGGAGAACTGGTCGTTTAGCGAGGAGGTACCGAGCGGCGAAACCGTCTCGAAGACGTTCGAGAAGCGAGGCGTGTACCAGTACTACGACCTCAACGCGGGCCAGTACGCAATGTGTGGCGTGATTCTGGTCGGTGGCGCGAAGTCCGACTGGGAATCCCCCTGCATGGGATAGCCGTAATCTGCACCCCGTTTCGAACTCGTTTTCGCTTTTCATACGGCCGTAGTGCGACAGCCACCGGAAGGAGTCGCTCCTACATCCGTTTGCAGAGGAGCGCCATGCCGCCGAACAGCGTCGAAAAGACGAGTAGCGCCGCGATGTTCAACAGCGTGACGGCGTAGGCGGCCGTTCCCGGTCGGACGACTACCAGGGAGACGGCCGAGAGGGCGAGAAAGACGAGACAGATTCCGAACAGCATGATGAACTGCGGCCGGTACTCACAGAGGTGAAAGAGAAAGCTGTCGTCCTCCTCGATGTCGAAGAACTCCTCGGAACTATCGTCCGTCGTCACGTCCGTCGCCTCCCGAGGGCCGCGCGCCGTGGCGAACGAGGGGGAAGAGTGACGGTTCGAGGGATGACTACGGCGACCATACCAACGGGTACCCGGCCACGTACCGAAAATCCGTCGGTTTGGTGGGAGTGAGTCAGTTCGAGAGGGGAAACGTCAGGGCGAGATGTGACTCGGTTCGTCCCCGTCGTCGTCCGACGATTTGGACGAGTGACGCGCCCGGAGGCGCGGGTTGAACACCCGGTCCATCCCCTGCGAGAACAGGATGAGCCCTATCGAGAGTGCCAAGAGCGTGAGCATCGGGAACCACAACCAGTGACCGCGGAGGTGCCAGTTGGTCACCGCAAAGTTATCGTACGCCATCTTCATCATGACTCCCCAATTAACCGTCGTGAACGGGAGCACGCCGATGTAGTACAATCCGACGGATTCGAAGATGACGCCGCGGGCCGCGTTCGCGCTGTTGATGGTGATGTACGGCATCAGTTGGGGGACGATGTCGCCCCGAAGGATTTCCTTCGAGGAGAATCCCATCGTCCGGGACGCCTCGACGTAGGACTCCTCGCGGATGGTCAGCACTTGGGAACGAAGTTTCCGCGCGAGTCCCGGCCAGTTGTCGATGGCGAGAATGAATCCGACCACGAACGGGTTTTTCGGCTGGTAGATGGCCGCGAGGAGGATTATCAGCGGAAGTCCCGGCATCGTCAGCACGATGTCGGTGAACGTCATCAGAACGGTATCGACCTTCCCACCCTTGTAGCCCGCCGTGGTACCGATGAGGACGCCGATTCCGGTGGCAACCACCGCACCACTTAACGCCATCTTCAACATGGCAGGCGTCGCGTAAACGATCTGAGCGGCGATGGATTGGCCGTTCTTGTCCGTGCCGAGTATGAACTCCGTACTCTGGAACGGCCCGATGTCGCTGGGATACATGCCGATCAGGGGTTTGGTCACGAAATGCGGGCCGACGGTTCCCATCAGAATGATAGCCGTGATTATCGACAGTCCGATAACCGTTCGAACGTCGCTGAGGACGATCTTCCCGGTGACGACGACGTAGTCGTAGAACATGCGAGAGGCGCGTTCCTTGACCGTCGGCGGTTCCGTTTTCTTCTCGGCCATCAGTTCGAATATCGGGTTGTCGCTCGCCTCGCCGCCGTCGCATCGAATCTCCGGTTTGTCGGTCATCGTTTAGTAACTCTCCTTTCCTTTCTCGTTCACACGGGGGTCAACCAATCCGTAGGTGAAGTCGGCCACGAGAATCCCGATGATGGTAATGACGGTGAAGAAGATGAACGCGCCCATCATCAGCGGGTAGTCCCGTTTCATCACCGCGTCGAACGTGTACCAACCGACGCCGGGGTATCGGAAGATGGTCTCCATGATGATGGAACTCCCGAAGATGCTCGCGATACTCATCATGAACCCGGTGTACATGGGCAAGAGCGCGTTCCGACCGACGTAGCGCGTCGCGATTCGGTTGCTACTGATGCCGCGGAGTCGCGCGACGCGGACGAAGTCCTCGCCGATAATGCGGATGCTGTTCCCGCGCATGCCGAGCGCGCCGCCCCCGAACCCGAGGATGAACCCCGTAAGTATCGGAAGCGCGCCGTGATGGACGACGCCGAGCATGAACGGGACGTTCATCCCGGGCGTCGTCGCCGGGTTCATCCGCCCGCCGGTCGGGAACCACCCGAGGTCGTACGCCAAGAACGACAGCATGAGGATGGCACCGACGTAGTACGGAATCGAGTGCATGACGATGATGACGGTGGTCATCGCCTTGTCGAAGCGCCCGCCCTCCTTGTACGCCATCAGCGCGCCGATGATGATGGTCATCGTGATACCCGACAACAACCCGTAAACGCTGACGAACACGGACCACGGCATCGCCCGAAAGAGGATGTCGAAGACGGGTTCGTTGAGGAAGATCGAACGTCCGAAGTCGAAGTGGAAGAGTATCGATTTCAGATATTGAACGTACGCCACGTAAATCGGGACGTCCGGTTCGACGTTCGTGTATATCTGGACGAGTCGATTCACTTCTTCGATACTGCGGGAGGATTTCTGGAGTCCGAGACCCCCTGCCGACATGAGTTGTGCCCGCATCACGTCCATCGGTCCTCCGGGGAGGACCCGGTACATCACGAACGTGACGGTTATCACGGTGATGAGGGTGAGAATCGCTTGTCCGATACGACGAGCGTAATAGTTCATGAATCCGGTGAGAGATACTCACAAACACATTAATATGTTTTTTGTACACTTATCCGACATAAATAGTCAAACGAACCCACCGATGTGTAACCCGTGGTTTCAGCGGGGCGAACCGACTCAGTCCTCTTCGCCGGTTCGTTGGCGGAGCGTCGCCCCCACTGGCGACCCGTCGAGGCGCGATGCCACGTCGCCCGCATCGATGCCGTCGGCCAGCGTCGTCAACGCCGCCTCGTACACTGACAGCGTTTCCTCGATGTCCTCGTCCGTGTGGCTGTAGCAGGGAAGATGGCTGCCCGCGAAGAGAACGCCGCGTTCGTGACATTCCTGCATGAAGAGGCTCTTTCCCATCGTGTCCGGGTCGCCGTTTTCGTCGGTAAACGCGATGCTGGAGTGGGGCGCGAATCCGGGAACCGAAACGCGGGAGTCGAGGCCGAGCGACTCGGTTATCTCGCCGATTTCGGCACGTATCGTCTCGCCCTGCTTCCAGAGGTGTTCGTGGACGGGTTCCGACCGCTGAACCGTGATGGCGGCCTTCGCCGCGGCGAGGGAGAGGGCTTCCCCGGCGTACGTCGTCGAGAACATGAAGTCGTCGTCGCCCAGCGTCCTCATCACGTCCTCCCGGCCCGCGAGCGCGGCGACGGGATAGCCGTTCGCCATTCCCTTGGCGAAGCAGGCGAGGTCGGGAATGACGCCGAAGTACTCCTGTGCGCCGCCGAGCGAGAATCGAAATCCGGTCAGAACCTCGTCGTAGACGAGTATCGTATCGTGTTCGTCACACAGTTCCCGAACCCGCTCCAGAAAGTCATCGCGCGGCGCTTCGAGGTGCGCCGCGACCATCACGACGGCCGCCACGTCGCCGGGGTGCGCGTCGAAAATCCGCTCTAAACTGGCGATGTCGTTGTACTCGAACCGCTCCGTGTACTCGCCGACGGCGTCGGGAATCCCCCTGTCGAGGTTCGAATGGCTCGACATCCAGACGTCCGGCCAACCGTGGTAGCCGAACGTCGCGACGACGTTCCGCCCCGTGTGCGCCCGTGCCAGTTTCGCGGCGAGGGTGGTCACGTCGTTCCCGTTCTTCGCGAACTGGACCATCTCGGCACACGGGACGACTTCGGTGAACAGTTCCGCGACTTCCACGTGGAGGGGATGTTCCAGCGTGAACATCGTCCCGTCCGCCAATTGGCGCTCGACAGCGCGCGTCACTTCGGGGTAATCGTGGCCGAGCGTCACCGGCCCGAGCGACATCGTGTGATCGATGTACTCGTTGCCGTCCACGTCCCAGACGCGACAACCCTTCCCGCGTTCGAGGTGGGTCGGCGAGACGCCGTGGACGAACTGCGTCGGGCTCTTGCTCCCGGTCTGTGAACCGCCGGGAACGACCCGATTGGCCCGCTCTTGCAGTTCCCGTGACCGTTCTATCGACCGAGTGCCCGCCGCTACCGAGGGATCTCCGGACATTAGTAGGTGGATTGCCGGTTCCGTGATGATAAGTGCTTCGTTCACATTGAACACAGAACCTGCTCGCTAGAAACGCTGAATCCGCACGCCGAACTCTATTCCCGACGTGCGCCGACGCGTTGGGCCAGCGCGCAGGCGTGTTCCACGACGCGCTCCTCGACGGACGGGTCGAAATCACCCGGATTACCCCACGCTCGATTCGCCTCGTATCCGCCTTCGTGCAGGACGCGGACCGTCGGCACGTACCCGAAGCCGTCGTTCGCGTACGCCGAGACCCAGACGTCGCCCGACAGTTCGTCCGCGACGAGATGGGAGTAGCCGACGACCGCCTCCCCGGCGAGCGCCACCAACGTCAGATCCGACCCGAATCCGACGGCCTGAATCGGATAGGATTTCGTCGCCACCGTTTCGTCCCCGCCGTTCCCCTCTCCGTCGGGGGACGTGAACGACAGCGTGGTCGCCTCCAAACAGCGTTCGAGCGGCCCACCGGCCGGTTTCCGCGGCGCGTCGAGAACCGCGTTCACGGCGTTCGCCATCGTCCGGCCGTGCTGTTTCGTGAGGGCGAGCGACCCTTGCGGGTACGCCTTCTGGTCGCCAGCGCATCCGATGAGGAAGACGGCCGTCGCGTCGGGGTGGTCCGATTCGAGGAACTCCATCGCGTACCCCGGCCAGTCGCCGGTGACGCGGTTGTGGACGTTCACGGACGTCGGATGGCAGGCGTAGCCGAAGACGATTGCCTTCAAGCCGTCGTCCGTTTCGGCTGCGAGGACCGGAACTTCGTGGTTCGTCGGGCCGTCGGGATAGGGCGAGAAGGCGATGCCGTCCGCCGTCGGCCGACGGCGACTCATGGCGATGGAACACCGACCGCGGGTGTGGGAGAGTTCGGCCGGTTCGAGGTCCGAAAGCGCCCGTTCCACCGCGGAAAAGAGCGCCGTTTCCAGTTTGGCACGATACGCGGCGATTCGTCGCGACTCCTCGTCAACGTCTTCGAGCGATTCGTCGTTCGCGTCCTCGACCAACTCGTCCTCCCGAACGCCGTACGCGGGGGCGTAGTGCGTGTGGGTCACGGTCAGAAGGAGCGATTCCGGCGGGAGGTCGAACTCCGCGGCACAACGCTCGGCCAACCAACGACGGAGCGACGGCCGCACCGAGAGTATCTCGACGCTCACCATCACTTGCCGAGTCCCCGTCGCATCCTCGATAGCGACGGCCTTCGCGTGGACGTCTTGGTCGATTCCCTCCATCGGTCCGTCGCGGGCGGCGAACCCCGCGAGCGGCAACGATTCATCGTCGGGCGTGATGGTCGCCGTCGCGGTTCCGACCCGCCACGGGTGACTGTTCGTCTCGCTCGCCGTACCGCTGTCTGCATGAGTCATGTTCGTCAGCGTACCGTGGCGGGCACGGATAATAAACGTGCGTCCCGGAACTCGGTGTCCGGACTCAGTCCAGCAACGAACGGAAGTTGCCACTTCGAACGGCGTCGGCCGCGTCGTCGTCCACGGGCAGATACGGGACGACGTAGCCCGATTCGAATATCGTCAACGGCACGCCCGGTCCGCTGACGAGGTGCTCGGTCCCGATTTCGCTCACGACCTTCTCTAACTGGCCGGGATGGTCGATAAACAGGTCGCCGAGAACGAACAGCAGGTCGCCGGACTCACCGTCCGCGACCATCGCGTGCCGCTCGTGGAGCGTCTCGGTCTTGATTCGATAGGCGTCCTGCCACGCGTCCGCGACGACGACGTCGGTTCGGGGGCACGCGAGGAGGAACGACACGATGGCGTCCACCTGTTCGTCGCGCCAGCGTGCGGGTTTGCCGCGGAAGTCCTCGAATCCCCGGAGTTCGAACCGCGGGTGGCGACCCCGCTGGTCTTCGAGCGTCGCCACGAACATTACGGGCACGCCGAGGTCCGCACAGCGACGGCCGAGTTCGACGGCCGCCGGGTCGTCGAGGTCGTAGTCGTGGTAGTTCGGCAGCAGTTTCACCCCCTGCATTCCCAGTTCCTCCACACACTCCTCCAAATCCTCCTCCCACGCAGCGTACCGCGGGTTGACCGTCGCGAACGGGACGAATCTGTCCCCGTGGCCGTCTATCGCCGCCGCCAGCGTGCGGTTTCCGGGGTGAACGTCGCGGTAACAGACGCTCTCCAACGACGAAACGACCGCCGTGTCGATTCCCGTCTCGTCCATCGTTTCGAGCACGCCGTCGACCGAAGCGTCGAGTTCGCGGAACGGCCAGTGGCCGAGATACGCGTTCGCGTCCACGACGTCGCCGCTCGCCCGTTTGCGGTCCGACTCGCGGAACCGTTCGACCGCCTCCTCCCGCAAGTCGGCCAATTTTTCGTCGGAATAGCCGTACGGGTCGTCGTCGCGGAGGAGCGACGCCATGTTGTACGCGACGTCCGCTTTCTCCTCGGGAGTCAAGTCGCTGCCGTGGAGTTTCCCCACGCAACTGTAGAGGGAGTTGTCCGTGCCGAACACGAGACGGTCGGTTCCGAGGTACTCGGCGGCCATCTCGACCATTCCGGCGTCACAGACGCTCCCGCTGATGTCGAGGAAGACGTTCTCCTGATGCCGGATGTTCTTTATTCGGTACTCCCAGTCGCCGCCCCCGCCGATGTGGCTCGCGAGTATCTTCAGGTCCGGGTACTCCTTCGCCAGCGCCAGCACCTCGTCGCTGAACGACTCGTTGGGCAGTTCCTCGCGCCGTTCGACGCGCTGCATCGTGTGAATCTTGACGGGGACGTCCATGTCGATGGCCGCCTCGGCCAGCGGGAACACCCGCGGGTCGTCGCATTTCACCTCGTAGGTGAGTTTCAGTCCGAGGAGGTCGTCCTCCTCGATAGCGCGGCGAAACTCCCTCGTGGCGTCTTCCCATTCGGGGTTCACCCTCGCCCACCCGTGTAGCAAATCCGGGTTTTCGCGGACGAGTGCCGCCATTGTCCGGTTCGATTTCCGGCAGGTTTCGACGTCGGTTCCCATGGTCTGCATGATGGCGCAGAACCGGTCGATTCCGAGCGTCGATGCGAGTTCCCGAAGCCAGTCGGCGAACCGGTCGCGGTCCTCCCGCGGACTGGTCGGCGTCAGCGTAACGGGGCTCAACCCCGTGTGTATGTGACAGTCAAACATCGTCAGTACGGGTACTCAGCCGGGGCTAAAAGAAGCTCTCGGTCGCGGCGACCACGGGTTTTAAGACCTTCATCGCTCATTCGGAACCATGGAAATCACCGGTGTGGAGGCGTTCGCCGTGAACGTCCCGCTCGTGGACCTCGAAGACGGTGGCATCGCCCCGTACGTGACGAACCACAACGAACTGACCGACATGGACCGCATCCTCGTCCGCGTCGATACGGACGAAGGAATCTCGGGGTGGGGCGAGATGCGCGTGTTCCTCTCCCCGGAGGCGACCATCTCCGTCCTCGAAGACGGCATCGCGCCCATGGTCGAAGGTCACTCGCCGTTCGAAACCGAATCGCTCCGCCGTCTCCTGTTCATCGAGTACACGAACGTCGACCTGTTTTTCACCCCCATCGAACTCGCCTGCTGGGACATCGTCGGAAAGTCGCTCGGAAAGCCGGTCTACGAACTGCTCGGCGGATGGACGGCACCGGACTCGGCCTCGCGGAAACACCGGAACCACGTGACCGAGTACGAGAGCGCCGGGAAAGTCGAGTTCGCCTACTGCCTCGGCATCCTTTCCCCGGAAGAGTCGAGGGCGAAAGCGGCCCAAGTGCTGGACGAGGGATACAGCGTCCTGAAGACGAAGGCTGGACGGGACTGGAAACAGGACGTGGCGCGAATCGAGGCGATGCACGACGAGGTTGACGGCGAACTGGAGTTCCGACTCGACCCCAATCAGGGATGGACGCTCGACCAAGCGGTGCGCGTCGGCGCGGCGCTGTCGGACGCCGGAATCTACCTCCAGTACATGGAACAACCGATTCGCGTCGATTCGCACACCTCGCTCGCGCGACTGCGCGAACGCATCGACCAACCCATCGGTCCGAACGAGGACACCTATATCCCACACAATCTCCGCGGGTTGATTGAGGCCGGTGCGGTGGACGTGGCCGTCCTCGACATGACGCCGTTGGGCGGAATCGCGGGACTGCGACAGGCCGCGAGTATCGCGGAGGACGCCGGACTGCCGTACACCCACCACTGCGCGTTCGACCTCGGGGTCCGCACCGCGGCGATTCTCCACGCGGTGTACGGCATTCCCGGGTTTTCGCTCCCGCCGGACACGGTTTACTACGGGTGGGAGGACGACGTCATCGAGGACCCGTTCGTCATCGAGGACGGTTCGATGACCGTCCCCGACGCGCCGGGACTCGGCGTCGAAATCGACCCCGACAAACTCGACGCGTACCGTATCTGAGCCGCGGTTCGTTTTTCGTCCGGGGGGTGCGAAACGGTTATTACGCCGCTCCTGTCTGTATCAGATGGTAATCATGAGCGACAACGAGCTTGCGGGTGAAACCGCGGTGATCACGGGGGCGTCGAAAGGTATCGGACGGGAGATAGCGGAACACTTCGCCGCGGCGGGCGCGGACGTCGTCATCTGCTCGCGCGAACAGGGGGACATCGACGAGGTGGCGACGGAAATCTCCGACGGAGACGGCGGCGACGCCCTCGGCATCGAATGCGACGTGACGGATTCGGCGGCGGTCGAGGCGATGGTCGACGCCGCACTGGACGAGTTCGGCGCCGTCGACGTGCTGGTGAACAACGCGGGGGGCATGATTCGGGACGACAACCCCCACCGAATCGACGAGGACGTTTTCGACCGAAACATCGAGGTGAACCTGAAGGGACAGTACCTCGTCGCGAGCGAACTCCTCCCGGTCATGGTCGAGAACGGCGGCGGGTCGATGGTTCACATGGGGTCGGTGAACGGAATCTTCGGCATCGGCCTCACGGCGTACTCCGCGGCCAAGAGCGGGATTCTGTCGCTGTCGCGGAACATCGCGACGCAGTACGGGCGGTACGGGATTCGGTCGAACGTCGTTTCGCCGGGCACCATCGAGACGCAAAACCGGGAGAACGAGATGACCGAGACGGAGGAGAGACAGGGAGGGGAAAAGACGGCGCGCGAGGAGTGGATAGACCAGTACCCGCTCGGGCGGTTCGGGCGACCGAGGGAGATCGCGGAAGCCACGCTGTTTCTGGCGTCCGACCGTGGTGGGTTCGTCTCCGGGACGAACCTCGTGGTCGACGGCGGACTGACCGCCGGATTGGATTCGACGTTCCAGACGGCCATCTACGACGCTGACGACCGTCCGGTCAGAGACTGATTCTTTCTTTCGGCCGTGGTATTCGAACCCATCACAAGGTACATTAGCGATGGGTTCCTCGGGGGAGTCGAACGGCATGCACATCTGTAGCTTCCGGCACGCGACTGCGTCGGCTACGCAGTTGGGTGTGGTAGACGACGGAATCGTCAGCACGATAGAAACCGAATCGACGTCGCTCGACGCGGCCCTCGCAGACGGCGACGATTGGGATTCGCTCCTCGAACGGGCGACCGGAGCGGAGTTCTCGGTGGACGAAATCACGCTCGAATCGCCCGTCGAACGGCCGACGAACCTCGTGGGAATCGGCTTGAACTACGTCGGCCACGCCGAGGAGGGCGGGTTCGACGTGCCGGAGGAACCGGTCTTCTTCGCCAAGTCGCCCACTAGCATCACCGCCCCCGAATCGACCGTGGTCAAACACCCGGCGGTCGAAAACCTCCACTACGAGGGCGAGTTCGGCGTCGTCGTCGGGAACACTCTCTCCCGCGCGAGTCCCGTGGAAGCCCGAGACGGAATCTTCGGGTTCACGGCCGGAAACGACGTGACGGCGCGGGACATCCAGTACGACGATCTCGACGCCGCGAACCCGTGGTATCGGTCGAAGAGCATGGCGACGTTCACGCCGCTCGGTCCGTGGGTGACGCCGGTCAGCGAGGGGGTCGACCCCGACAACGCGAGCATCGAGACGCGACTGAACGGAAGCGTCGTCCAGTCGTCGAACACCGACGACCTCGTGTTCGACGTGGGCGAGGCCCTCTCGTACGTTTCCCGCTTCGTGATGCTCGCGCCGGGCGATGTGGTTCTCACCGGCACGCCCGCCGGGGTCGGCGAGATGGTTCCGGGCGACACGGTGGAAGTCGAAGTGGAAGGCGTCGGCACCCTCACGAACACGGTAGGGTCGCCATGAAGTTCGGCGTCTTCCTCAACCAGTACTACACGCCAGACAGCGGGTTCGACGCGACGGACCTCTACGAACAGGCGGAACTGATGGAGGACGTCGGGTTCGACGGCGCGTCGCTCGGGGAGCGACACATCCACGAGGAGGGATTCGTGGAACCAATCACGGCGCTGTCGGCGCTCGCGGCGCGCACCGAGTCGCTCGAACTGTCCACGATGGCGATGTTGCCCGCGCTCTACAACCCGATTCATCTCGCGGAGTACGTCGCCATGATAGACGAACTGTCCGGCGGTCGGATGCGTTTCGGTGCCGCCATCGGCTACCGCGAACGGGAACTCGAACCGTTCGGCGTTCCGACGAAGGGGCGGAGCAAGGTCTTCATCGAGGCGCTCCACCTGCTGAAACGCCTCTGGTCGGAGGAGAGCGTCACCCACGACGGGACACACTGGTCGTTCGACGACGTGTTCATCAGCCCGCGACCCGAGAACGGCATCCCGCTCTGGATCGGCGGCCACGCCGACATCGCCATCAAACGCGCCGCCTACCGAGGCGACGGGTGGATCGCAAGCGCCTCCTCGACGACGGAGGACCTGAAACACCAGATCGGCGTGTACGAGGACGCGTTGGACGAGTTCGGAAAGGACCGCTCGAAGAACGACGTGATACTGATGCGGGACTGCTTCGTCGGCGACTCCGTCGAGGAAGCGCGTGACACCATCGAACCGTACCTGCTGACGCTCTACCGGATGTACGCCCGCTGGGGCCAGACCTACATGGACGAACACGAAGTCGAGGTCGATTACGACGAACTCGCCGAGAAGTTCGTCATCGGAACGCCCGACGACTGCATCGAAAAGCTCCGAACGTACGAGGACCTCGGTGTGGACCAGGTGTACATCCGATGCCAGTTCCCGGGACAGCCACAGGACCTCACCCTCGACTGCCTCGAACGGTTCGGCGAGGAGGTCATCCCGTCGTTCGCATGAGCGTCGAAACCGTCGGTTACATCGGGTTGAATCATCACCACTGCGAACCCTACCTCGCGACGCTCGAAACCCTTCCCATCGACGTGACCTGTGCGTGCGAATTGGACTCGACGTTCGACCCGGAGAGCGTGGTCGGACTCGGAAAGGTACCCATCTACGACGACCCCGAGACGCTGCTCGCCGAGGAGGACGTTGACGCCGTGGTCGTCAGCCTCTCGAACCGGAAGACGCCGGGCGTCATCGAACTGGCTGTCGAGGCAGGGGTGCACGTCTACACCGAAAAACCGGTCGCGCGCACCGCCGCCGAACTCGAACCGCTCATCGAATACGTCGCAGACGCGGACGTGACGGTCGGCGTCTCCTACACGTGGCAGGGACACCCCATCACGGAGCAGTTGAACGAACTCATCGAAACCGGGTTCTACGGGGACCTCAGGGCGTTCGAGGCGCGTTTCATGGCATCGAAACTCGACTACCGCGACACGTCGCACTTCATCTTCGACGCGGACGCGAGTCGCGGCGGGATCCTCCAGTGGCTCGGCATCCACTGGATACAGTTGCTCACGTGGCTCCTCGAAGAGCCAATCGTCCGTGTCAACGCGCGAACCTCACACGGGACGCCCGACGTCTCGGTGGAGGACGGCGCAGCCGTCCAACTCGAATCCGCGTCCGGCGCGCTCGGCACGCTCCAGTGTGGCTACTACCTCGGCGAGGAACTGTACGACACGCAACTGAACCTCTACGGAACCCGCGGGCGGAGCATCTGGGACCCGATGGGCCGTGAGTTCGGCTTCGACGGCGAGACGACCGTCGAACTCGACTCGTTCGGCGACGAGTGGGGAAGCACGCCCCACCGAACCATCGTCCACGATTACGACCCGGCACCCGGATACGGCGGCCGCCCCGGACGGGAGTTCATGGAGGCGTTCTTCGACGCCTGCGAGTCGGGCGACGAACCGCCCGTCGGCCTCGACGCCGCGCTGGACGTCCTGAAAATCCTCGACGCCGCCTACGAGTCCGCCGAGACGAACGAGTGGGTCGCCGTCGAGTAAGCTAATTTTTCGAACGCGGCCATCAGAGGCCAAACGGAAACAGCACCGGTTTGTTCTCCTCGGTCAACTGCCCGCCGTACTCGCAGTGTTCGAACGCTTCCGCGTACTGAACCTCCCGTCCTCGCTCCTCCCCGTACTGTTCGACGAGCAGGTCGCGGTAACGGTCCGCGACGGCGGCGAACTCGGGCAGGTAGCGGTTCCGCAACCACTCGCGGCGTCCCTCCTCGTCGTCCGGCACTTCGTCCGCCTTTCCGATGTTGTACGGGAGCCATTCGTACATCTGTGACTCGTGGCAGTGGAGCATCGCCATCTTCTCGTCGATGACGTCGTCGATGGGGACGACGACGTCCGGGTCGAACGGCGTCGGTTTCCGGAAGTCGTCTTGGAGATGGGCGATGATGGGGTTGTACGTGAGGTGCGGCGTCCCGGTGCAGATGTTCGGGACTGTGACCATGTAGGCGGCGTCCTGCACCAAATCGGCGGTGTAGCGGTGGTCCGGATGGTAGTCGTTCGGCCGGTGGGTGACGACCAAATCGGGTCCGTACTCCCGAATCAGCCGAATCACCGTGTTTCGGTTCTCGATGGACGGCGTCAGTTCGCCCTCGTGGATGTCGTAGGTGACGTACTCGACGCCGATGACGTCGGCGGACTTCTGCGCCTCGGCCCGACGGCGGCGGGTGAGTTCGATGCCGCCGATTTCGTGGTGGCCCGCCTCGCCGTTGGTGAGCGAGACGAACAACACGTCGTGGCCGAGCGCGCTGTACTTCGCCGCCGTGCCGCCGGCGCGCAGGTCGGGGTCGTCCATGTGCGCGCCGATAATCAGGATACGAAGTCGGTCCTCGGGGACCGAAACGTCGAACGTCGGAACTGATACGTCGAATTCGGGCATCGAATCTACCTCTCGCGGAGGGGTACAAAACCGTTTCCGAGGAAATCTTTATCGTCTTCCCCTTTGAGGTCCATCTGTCCGATGTCAGAGTTAGCGCGTAACGGTGGGCCGAGAGCGGCCGAACCGTTGCAGATTCCGGAATGGCCACAGATAACCGACGCGTGCAGGGAGTACGTCAACGACGCGCTCGAAAGCGGAAACTGGTGCCGAAACGGCGGCGGAACGTACTGCGACCGGTTGGAAGCCGAATTCGCGGACTATCACGACGCCGAACACGCCATCGCGGTGAGCAACGGAACCATCGCCATCGAGTTGGCCCTCCGCGCGTGCGGCGTCCAACCCGGCGACGAAGTAATCGTTCCGTCCTACTCGTTCATCGCCAGCGCGAGCGCGGTGCCCTACGTCGGTGCCGTCCCGCGGTTCGTCGATACGGACCCGGAGACGTACAACATCGACCCCGAGTCGCTGGAGGAGGTAATCACCGACCGGACGGTCGGCGTCGTCGGCGTCCACTTCGCCGGTTATCCCATGGATTTCGACGAAATCCTCCCGATAATCGAGGACAACGACCTCTTCCTGATAGAGGACGCCGCACACGCACAGGGGAGCGAGTGGAAGGGACGGAAGGTCGGTGCCATCGGTGACGTGGGGACCTTCTCCTTCCAAGAGAGCAAATCCCTGCCGAGCGGCGAGGGCGGTATCGTCGTCACCGACGACGACGTCATCGCCGACCGCATCCGTCTGATGCACAACATCGGCCGCCTGCAAGGCGAGACGCGATATCACCACCGAACGCTCTCCTCGAACGGTCGTCTCTCGGAGATGGCGGCGGCGCTCGCACTCGCCCAACTCGAAAAACTCCCCGGGGAGAACGAGAGACGGGAGCGAAACGAAGCCGTACTGCGTGAGGAACTCGACGCCGTCGACGGTATCACCACCAAGCCGCGGGACGAGCGAATCACGGCCCGAGGATACTGCCTGTTCAACTTTCGGTACGACGAGGACGCCTTCGGCGGGCTGAGCCGTGACGCATTCATCGAGGCGATGAACGCGGAGGGCGTCCCCGTGGGCGACGGCTACGAGATGCCGATTTACCGCCAACCGGCGTTCTACCGCGAACAGGTTCGGGCGCTGTTGCCCCAGGATACCGCGCTTCCGAACTACCGAACGCTCCACCTTCCCGGCGCGGAGCGACTCTGCCGGGAAAACGTCGCCTTCTCGCACAAAGTCCTCCTCGCAGACGAGACGGGAATCCGCTCCATCGCGGACGCGATTCGCAAGATCCAGGCGAACGTCGACGAACTGCGGTCGCGGGACTGATCTCTCGATGACGTTTCGTGCCGGAAGCGCGACGCACGATATAACGCCGGATTCACCGGTCCCGATGAGCGGCTACGGGGCCAGAGACGGTTTCTCGACGGGAGTCCACGACCCGCTGTCGGCAAAGGCGTTGGTTCTGTCCGACGGCGCGACGACGGTCGGCATCGTCGCCGCCGACCTCCTCAACGTCTCCCGCGAACTCTCGATTCGCGTTAGGAGACGACTGTCCGCCGCCGGAATCCACCTCGACGAACTCGTTTTGACCGCGACCCACACCCACGCCGGACCCTACGTCCCCGCACCGGTCATCGACCGCGACCCGTTGCTCGCGGTCGAAGCGGACGTTTCGGAAACCGTCCGGGAAATCGAGAACGGGGTCGTCGGGAGCGTGACGGACGCCCACGGTGTACTCGAATCCGCCACCATGTCCGTCGGGCGCGCCGTAAACACGAATGTGCCGATCAACCGCCGCGCCGCCGGTGGCGTCGGCGGCAACGTTCGGATGCCGCACGGTCCCGTCGACCCGACGGTCACGGCGCTCGTGGTGACGACCGAATCGGGAACCGAAACGGTGCTGTTCAACTTCGCCTGCCATCCCGTCTGCACGACACCGGGCGAGACGCTGCTCTCCGCGGATTGGCCGGGCTACGCCTGCGCCCACGTCGCCGCGGAGACGGGGGCCGAACGAGTGCTGTTCGTCAACGGCGCGGCGGGCGACATCAACCCGCGAGACTCGTCCGAACCGCGAGAGGGGGAGGAGGTGTACTCCTACATGGAGGACGTCGGTACCTCGGTCGGAGAAACGGTCGTTCGCGCACGCGCGCGAGCAAAGGAATCGGACGCTATCGTCACCCCGCGACTCCTCGCCGACCGTCGGGAACTCCGCCTCCCGCTGAAGTCGGTCCCGCCGCGCGAGGAAATCGTGGCCCGACTCGCCGACCTCGGATCGGAAATCGAGCGGCTCGAAGCAGACGGGAACGACGACGCCATCGCGAGTCGTCGGTGGAACCAGCGATACGTGCAGTCCCTGCGCGGCATCGCGGACTGGGACGCGAAACGGCTCCCGGCGAGCATGGGATACGTCGAAATCGGTCCGGTCGGAATCTTGGGGATGCCGGGGGAGATACTCCTCGAACACGGCCGTCGCTTCGCTTCGCGTGCGACCGCCGAAACGCTCGTGTTGGCCGGATACGCGGACGGCTACGTCGGCTACGTGCCGACCCTCGCCGAGTTGGAGAACATCGGGTACGAGGTTCGAATGGCGAAGATAGCGCCGGAAGCGATACTCGAATTCCGCGACGCGGGGTTCGATTTGGTCTCCTGATCAGTGTATCCACTCGTCTTCCATCGTCTCCGGCGCGACGGTCTGCAGTTCGTCGTTTTTCACGAACCCTTCGGGACGACCCCGAAGCTGTTCGACCATCCGTTCACGCCACTCCCCGACCAGCGACTCGTCGTCCGGGTCGGCGCTCAAATCGACCGTCTCGCCGGGATCCGTCGTGAGGTCGAAGAGCAGTTCGTCGCCCGTCACGGGGTAGTAGATGTACTTCATCCCCTCGTCCACGATGAACTGGTTCGCGTTCTCCACGTCGTAGGTTCCGGGCGTGTGTTCTCCATGATACCACTCCCGCCAGTCGGTTCGTTCCGGGTTCTCCACGAGTTCGAGCAGGTTGCGGCCCTCGACCGAATCGGGGATGGCCGCCCCCGCCACCGACAACAGCGTGGGCATGATGTCCTCCAGTCCGGTCGGTCGGTCGATAACCTGCTCGCGGTCGGCCTCCATCGCCTCGTGGAACTTCATCAGCATCGGCACGCGGGCGGACCCCTCGTAGCCGTACGATTTCCGCCAGAGGTAGTGGTCGCCCAGCATTTCGCCGTGGTCTGCGCACATGAGGATGAACGTGTCATCGAGTTCGTCCCGAACTCGCAGTTTGTCGAGGACGCGTTTTATCTGCTGGTCGATGTGGGTGATGAGGCCGTAGTATCCCGCTCGCGCCCTGTGTTCGATGGTGGGCGAGAGGTCGGCGACCCACGCTTGGGCCATCGGATACGTCGGAACCTTCTCGCCGTAGAACTCGTCGGCCCAGTCGCCCCGATACGGACCCGGTATGTCGCGGTCGACGTACATGTCCCAGTACGGTTGCGGCGGGTCGAACGGAGTGTGCGGACGGACGTAGGAGAGGTTGAGGAAGAACGGACGGGTCGGGTCGCGTTCGTCCAGGAAATCGAGCGCGCGGTTCGTCGTCCAGTTCGTCGGGTGATAGTGTTCGGGGAGATGCCACGGGCGGGGATCCCACGAGTTTCGCCCCAATCCGTGGGACGTCTCGTCGAACTTGCCGTCGCTCTCGCGTTCCATCCACTTCGTGTAGTCGTCGTCGGGGAAGTCGAACAACCCCTCGTGCTGTTCGATGTCCTGAAAGCCGCAGTGGTTGCGGTTCGGGATGGAGTGGAGTTTCCCGGTGAGTTTCGTCTGATACCCGGCCTTCGACAGTTCGCCGGGCAGCGTCGTCTCGAACGTCCACGGGGTCGTCTTCCACCCGGGACAGCCGTTTCCGTACGCAGTTTGTCCGGTCAGAAGGCTTCGGCGCGCCGGGATGGACGACGGCGACGGGGAGTAGTTGCGCGTGAACATCGCGCCGTCGCCGACGAAACTGTCGAGGTTCGGGGTGTGAATGAGCGGTCTGCCATCGCCGTCGACCGGACTCGCGGGGTCGGCACCGATGGAGTCGCCTCGGTGCTGGTCGGTCATGATGAACAGGATGTTCGGTCGGTTGGCCATGTGGACACTGCGCACGGCGCGGATAAATAGATGTAGGCGCGAGAGGGTCGAACGGCGTCACGTGGGGGGGTCAGAACTTATCGAGCGTCGACCAGAACCAGTCCGAGCGGGCAATCCTGATCGCCAGTTCGCCCGTCGAATCGACTCGCCCTCCGTCGAGCGAACACCCCTCGTGGAGGCGAACCATGGGGGCCTCACCGGTGGCATCGAGCATCGTTTCCCCGGAGAGCGACACATCGGCGTCGGCAAGCGAGTCCGCGAGCGTGCCGAGCGGGGGTTCCCAAACGATGCGTTCCCGATCGCGCTCCGAAAGCGCGTTCCAGCAGTCGATACGGAACCGTTCTTCGTCCCCGCCGAGATACCCGATTTCGTGACAGACGGCGGTCCCTTCGGTCACGGAGTAGGCGAGGTAGCCGCGGACCTCGCCACCCTCCTCGTACAGGAGAACGTCGTCTCGATCCACCAGTTCGCGGAGTACCCATCCGTTCCAGAGCGCGGACGGACGGGCGAACGTCCCGTCCCGTCGGCCGAACGACCGACGGTACAGGTCGACGAGCTCGTCGAGGTGCCGGTCGGCGTCGAACGAAACCCATTTCGAGCCATTGCCGGAGCGAGACGGAAGGGTCGGCGGATCGGCGACGACGTGTTTCGTGGACGGAAGCCGTCGCCACCCGAGGCGCGAGTAGAATCCCGGGTCGCCGATGAGGAACGAGACTGAGACACCGCGTTCGACGAGGAAGGAGGCGGCCGACCGTAGAAGCGTGCTGGCGTGCCCCTCCCCGCGGTGCTCCGGGAGCGTCATCACGTTGCCGATGGCCCCCACATGTTCGAGCCGTCCGCCGAGGAAACACTGGCGCTGGTAGATTTGAAGCGAACTGGCGATTTCGCCGTCGACCAGCAACAGCAGGGTGTTTTCGAGGGGTAACGACGGCGCGTCCATCGTGCGCCGTCGGAAGAGTTCGAACGTCTCGTCGGGGAACGCGCGTCCGGCACGGGCGGCCGTTTCCTCCACCTCGTCCCAGTCACTCGCCGAGCGAATTTCCGGTGATTCCGTCATTGGAGTACGTGGGAAACCGCATCATTTAGCCCTTCGCACTGGTCGCGTGACACGAACGGGAAACCAATCTTTAGGACCGGTCCGTGCGTGGAAGTGACATGGGTACCCGCACCCGCATTCACGACCGTTTGGAATCGAACGACGCCGCCCTCGGCGCGCGCGCGACCGCAATCTCACCGACGTTGGTTGAAGTGTACGGACGGTTGGGGTTCGACTTCGTGTGGGTCGACCTCGAACACACCGGCCCGAGCGCGGACGACGCGACGGCGCTCGAACACCTCGTGCGCGCCGCCGACCTCGCCGGAACCGAGTTGCTCGTCCGTATTCCGGGACGGGAGCCACACGTCGTCCGCAAAGTCCTCGACGCGGGCGTTCGAACCGTCCTCGTCCCGCGAGTCGAAACGGCAGCGGAGGTCCGCGCCGTCGTCCGAGCGGGCCGGTTCGCGTACGACGGCGGACCGGGGGACCGCGGCGCGGCGGCCGGGTACTCGTCCCGATGGGGGAACCCGCCGGACGGATATCCCATGCGGGAGGACGAAACCGTCCGTATCGGCGTCATGCTGGAAAACGAGACGGCCGTCGGGAACGTGGACGACATCCTCGCGGTGCCGGACCTCGGCTTCGTCTTTGTCGGACCGAGCGACCTGTCCATCTCGCTCGGACACCCGTTCGAGACGACCCACCCGACCGTACTCGACGCGATAGAGACGGTTCGGACGGCCGCTGTCGCCGAAAACGTCCCACTGGGCGGCATCAGAAACGGAGTCGAAGAAGCACGAGAGGCGGTCGAAGACGGCTATCGGATGCTCCGAATCGGCGACGAGGTTTCCGCGGTACGGTCGGTGTTAGGACCGCGATTGGACGGAATCAGGACTGGCGACTGACAAACGTTCGACCCAACCACGACCGAGCGTCATTCGAGCAGCGACCGGACGTTTCCGCTCCGAACCAAGTCGGTCTCCGCGTCGCTCAGGGGGAGATGTTCGACGTAGTTGTAGTAGGAGTCGAAGATCCTGAGCGGGAGTTTCGGCCCCACGACGAGGTGGTCCGGACCGACCGTTGCCGCGATTTCGGCCACCTGATGGGTGAAGTAGAGGAAGAGGTCGTCGATGGTGAACAGCGTCCGACCGGTTCGAACCGCGTTCTTCAACCGAACGCCCTCCTTTTGCTTCGTGCAGGTCTCGCGGTGGACGCGCTCGACGTTCGACCAGAGGTCGGCGACGATGACGTCCGTCTCGGGACATGACATGAGCAAGTCGATGAGAGCGTCGATGTGGTCCTCCGTGAAGTACCGCGACCCCCCGTCCTCGTACCCGCGCAACAGGACCCGCGGATGGCGGCCGCGCTGGTCCTCGAGGACAGCGGTGATGATTACCGGAACGTCCAGTTCGGCACAGCGGTCCAACAGCGCCTTCGCCTCCGAGTTGTCGAGGTCGTAGTCGTGGTAGTTCGGCAACAGTTTCACGGCGCACATTCCTAAGTCGTTCACGCACTCGTCCAGGTCCTGTCGCCAAGCGGTGTAGTCGGGGTTAATGGTCGCGACGGGAATCAGTCGGTCCTCGTAGCCACGAAGCGACTCCACGAGTTCGCGGTTCCCCTCGTGGCAGTTGCGGTAGAGGACGCTTTCGAACGAGGAAACGAGCGACTGGTCCACTCCTTTTCGGTCCATCAGCGAGACGAGGTCGTCGGGCGAGGAATCGAGGGAGCGGAACGGCCAGTGGCCGACGCAGGAGTTCACCGTGACGATGGTCTCCTCGCGCGGTTGGGCGCGCTCCTCGAACCGGATCCGTGCCTGTTCACGTCGCTCTTCCAGTTCGGCCTCGTCGTATTTGTTCGGAACCGTGTCGGGGAGCAGGTCCTCCATGTTGTACGCGATGGTCACTTTCTCCTCGGGGGTCAGATCGATACCGTCGAGTTTCCCGACGCCGGGGAGGAGCCACGTGTCGGTCCCGTGGACGAGGCGGTCGACGCCGACGTACTCGGCGGCCATCTCTATCATGTCCGTCTCGCAGTTGCTGCCCGAGATGTCGAGGATGACGTTGTCCTGATGTTCGACGTTCTTGATTCGGTACTCCGCGTCGCCGCCGGCGACGATGTGGGCGGAGATGAGTTTCAGGTCGGGATACCGCCGTGCGAGCGCCATCACGTCCTCGGTGTGCGCCTCGCTCTCGTCCCAGTTTTCCTTGTCCACGTCGAGGCGTTGCATCACGTGGGCGATGATGGGGACGTCCATGTCCACCGCGGCCTCGGCGAGGGGGAAGAACGCCGGGTCGGAAATCGAAGTGGTCGTCGGCATGAAGTGGTGTTTCAGGCCGAGGAGGCCGTCCTCCTCGACTGCCCGACGAAACTCCCGTACCGCCTCCTCGCCGAGTTCCGGGTCCACTCGCGCCCATCCGTAGAACAGGTCGGGGTACTCCTCGACGTACTTCGCGACGATTCGGTTGGACTCGTAACACTCCTCGATGGTCGTTCCGACGTTCCCTATCAAACAGATCCTGTCCACGCCGAGGGCGTCCATCTCGCCGCGTATCTGTTCCGCCCGTTCCGCCCGTTTCTCGGCCGTAGACTCGTCCTGCGTCCACAGGTGAAAGTGACTGTCTATCATCGACGAACGAATACCCACACCCGGTCGAATTAAACTTTCTGTCGGCCGCAAGGGAGGTAGGAGAAGGCTTATTCGCCGATCGTGTCATTGCACCCCATGGAATCGGACGCAGTCGTTCGACGAGTGGAACAGCAACGCGGCTTTCTGACCGACCTTTCGATGGACCTGTGGAACCGACCCGAACTCGGGTTGGCGGAACACGAATCGTCCGACCGACTCCGCGAGGCGCTTCGGGCCGAAGGGTTCGAGGTAGACGCTGCTATCGGCGGGATGCCGACGGCCTTCGTCGCTCGCTACGGTGACGGCGGACCGACGGTGGGAATCCTCGGGGAGTTCGACGCCCTCCCCGGACTGTCACAGGAGGTGGCCGCGGAGCGGAAACCGATAGCGGAAGGGGAACCGGGACACGGATGCGGCCACAACCTGCTAGGCGTCGCGGGTGTCGGCGCGGCGATCGCGCTCAAAGACGCCATCGACGACGGCGAACTCGACGGGTCCGTCGCGTACTTCGGCTGTCCGGCGGAGGAGACGCTCGTCGGAAAGGTGTTCATGGCCCGCGAGGGCGTCTTCGATGACCTCGATGCGGCCCTGACGTGGCATCCGGGCCGATACAACTCCCCCTTCATGTCGAGTACGCTCTCGCTCAACTCGGTCCGATACGAGTTCAGCGGCGAGTCGGCACACGCCGCGGCATCCCCCGAATCGGGTCGGAGCGCCCTCGACGCGGTCCAGTTGTGTAACACCGGCGTGGAGTACATGCGCGAACACGTCCCGGACGACGCGCGGGTACACTATTCGATAGTCGATGGCGGGGACGCGCCGAACGTCGTTCCCGCGAACGCGACGGTCTGGTACTTCGTCCGCGCTCCGGAGCGGGAGACGGTCGAGGACATCCAAGCGTGGTTGGACGATATCGCGGACTCGGCGGCGACGATGACGCGAACAGACGTCGAGCGCGAGTTCCTCACCGGGTGTCACGGCGTCCTCCCGAACGAGACCATCGGCGAGGTCATGTCCGAGCGGATGGAGGGACTCGACGCGATTCCGTACACGGACGACGACCGCGCGTTCGCCGCCGACCTCAAGGCGTCGCTCTCGCGGGAGACGATAGACGGCCAACTCGCTGACCTCCCGTCGGACGTGTTCGAGGAGGTGGATTCACACGCACTGTACACCGAACCCCTCCCCGCGTACGACGCCGGGACGACGCGCTCTGGGTCCACGGACGTCGGCGACGTCAGCCGAATCGTTCCGCTCGGGCAGTTCTGGGCGGCGACGTGGCCCGTCGGAACGAACGCCCACTCGTGGCAGGCGGTCGCCGCCAACGGGAGTTTTGCGGCGAAGGGGATGGTCTACGCCGCGAAAGTCCTCGCGGGAACGGCCGCGGAACTCCTCTCGGACCCCGAAACGCTCCGCGCGGTGCGCGAGGAATTCGAGGAGAACGGCGGAGGCGGGTACGAGACGCCGCTCCCGGAATCGGTAGCGTCGCCGCCGGAGCCCTCCGACTGAACGGCGTCCCGTCGGAAGCTATAACTCGCTTTCGCGGAATCGGAAACCATGCGAACCGCACGCATCCTTTCGGTCGCGCTCGAAGTGCCAACCGACGACGAACTCGGAAAACCGCCGGAAGACAGGGTCGAGTACAACCTGAACAACGTCCTCGAAAGCCTCGATAGGGCCGCACGCTGGAACCCTGACTTCGTCAGCTTCCCGGAACAGATGCTCCACCGACGAACCGTCGGCGAGGAGCGAATCGAGGCGGCAGGAACGATACCCGGTCCCGCCACCGACGCCGTCGCGGCGAAAGCCGCGGACCTCGGGAGCTACGTCCTGCTGCCGATGACGGAGCGTGACGGCGACGACTACTACAACTCCGTGGCGTTCATCACCCCGGACGGCGAGGTCGGTGGCCGCTATCGGAAACTCCGACCGACCGTCGGCGAGATGGGATACGGACTTCGCCCCGGACGGGAGGCGACGGTTTTGGAGACGGAGTTCGGGCGCGTCGGCGCGGCGGTCTGTTTCGACCTCATGTACCCGGAAGTGGGTATCGAGTACGCCCGAAACCGCACGGACCTCCTCTTTTTCTGTAGCCACCTCCGCGGCGAGGAGCGCCTCCGTCACTGGGGGCGCGATTACGGCTATCACATCGTGAAGGCGTTCCCGAGCGCGGCCGGAGTCGTCCGTCCGACCGGAGAGGTCGCCGCCCGAAACGTCGGGCTTTGGGAGGGACAGGAACCGCTCGCGGCGTTGAAGAACGGCGGAACGGCGCGCTTCGCGTTCGCCGAACTCAACACCGATTGGAAGACGTTCACGCGGATTCCCACGAACCGCCGAGCGGTCGAGGAGATTCAGGCGCGCTATCCCGACGTGGTCTACCACGACTCGCGGGGAAACGAGACGTTCGCGCTCGAATCCCGGTCGGAGGACGTAACGGTCGCCGACCTCGAATCGGAGTTCGGGATGGTCACGTACCGGGACTACCTCGACTGGACCGGCCGCGCGTGTCTGGACGAAGCGCCCGAAGCACGACTCGGGATGGAGGAGTTTCCCGAAGTCGAGTGGGAGCCGTAACCGAACGGAACCGAACGGAGCCGAACCGGGGAAGAGAAGCAGGAAAATCGGGCGGACGAGTTCAGTCGTCCGCCGTTTTCGCGTCGCTCGACGGCTCTACGTCGTCGAGCGGCGGACTGTTCCAGTACTCGTGGGTCGTCTCCTCGCGGAAGCAGGCGGCCCGGTGTTCGCCGTTGACGACCTTCGACTCGGGCGACGACTGCTTGCAGGCCTCGCGGGCCTCGGGACAACGCGTATGGAACCGGCAGCCGGACGGGGGATTCACCGGGTCCGGGATGTCGATGTTTCGGAGCGGAACCTCGCCGTCGTCGCCGGGCAACAGGTCGGGCGTCGCCCACCGCAGCGCCTTCGTGTAGGGGTGACGAGGGTCCTCCAGTATCTGTTCAGCGGGACCGATTTCCACGAGTTCGCCGAGGTACATGACGCCGATGAGTCCGTCCGACTTCTCGGTCAGGTAGCGGGCGTTCGAGAGGTCGTGGGAGATGAAGACGAACGAGGTGTCGAACTGGTTTTGCAGTTCGAGCAGCAGTTCCATCATCTCGATGCGCAGCGACACGTCCAGCGCGCTGATGGCCTCGTCTGCGAGGATGAGGTCCGGGTTCATCAGGAGTGCGCGAATCAACACGACGCGTTGTTTCTCGCCGCCGGACAGTTGGTGCGGGTAGCGGTTCGCGTAGTCCTCCGGCGGCGACATGCCGACCCTGTTGAGCATACCGTAGATGCGCGCCTGCCGGTCCTCGCGGGTGAGTCCCGGTTGCCACTTCTTCAGCGGCGCGGCGAGCGATTTGACGATTTTCTGGTTCGGGTTGAGCGAACTGCCGGGATCCTGGTGAATTATCTGGAGCGACCGCCGGATGTCCCGGTACGGAACCTCGACGTCGCTCCCACCGTCGCGTGCTTCCCAGATGTCCTGCCCGCGAAACTTGACGCTCCCGCTCGTCGGGCGCTGGAGGCCGATCGCCGTCTTGCCGAGCGTCGTCTTCCCGCACCCGGACTCGCCGACGAGCGCGACGACTTTCTTTTCGGGAATTTCGAGCGAGACGCCGTTGACGGCGTTGACCACGTCGGGTTTCGAGAAGGCCCCGAGCAGGCCGTTGTCGCTCTCGAAATCGACCTGCACGTTTTCGAGCGAAATCACGGGGTCGGGGCTCATCGTCCGCCCTCCACGTCCTCGAGCGAAAAGGGAATCTCGTCGGCCGCTTCCTGCCAGTGGAAACATGCCGCGTGGTGGTCGTCATCGACGTGATGAAAGTCGGGAGACGCCTCTTCGCACAACCCATCCGCGAGGGGACAGCGCGGGTTGTACGAACAGCCGACGGGGGTATCGACCGGGTCGGGAGCCGACCCCGAAATCGGGTTCATGTTGTCGAGCGGTGTCGCCAGGTTCGGCGTCGCGTTCAGCAGCGACCGCGTGTACGGATGGGCGGCGTCCCGGAGTATCGCGTCGGTCGGGCCGAACTCGATGAACTCGAAGGCGTACATCACGGCGAGTCGGTCGGCGAGTTCTGCGACCAGCGGCAGGTCGTGGGTGATGAACACCATCGCGATCTCGTACTTTTGCTGTACCTCCTTCAGGAGCCGAAGAATCGACCGCTGCATGAGGAGGTCGAGCGCGGCGGTCGGTTCGTCCATCACGAGCACCTTCGGTTCCAACACCATGCTCAGCGCGATGAGCGTCCGCTGTTGCATCCCGCCGGAGAGTTCGTGCGGGTACGAATCGAGGACGCGTTCGGAATCGAGATAGAGGTCCGACAGCAGTTCGCGGGCGCGGTCCAACCCCACGTCGACGTCCGTGCTGTGTGCTTTCAGCGTCTCGACGAAGTGCGTCCGAATGTCCATCGTCGGGTTGAACGAACTCATCGCACCCTGGAACACCATCGAGATCTCCTCCCACCTAACCTTCCGGAGTTCGCGTTTGCTGAGGTTCAGCAGGTCTATCGGATTGTCGGGCGTGGGATAGTACGTTATCTCGCCGCTCAGTTCGCCGGGGGAGACGACGGCGTCGAGGAGCGCCGAGGCGAACATCGATTTGCCCGACCCGCTTTCGCCGACGACGCCCAGTATCTCCTCGCGCTCGATATCGAAGCTCACGTCGTCGAGGACGCGGGATTCGCCCCGCTCCATGTCGAACCTGACGGTCGCGTCGCGCACTTCCAGAATCGGGTCCGAACTCCTGTACACCCTGCTTTCGGTTTCGCTCACTGTCATCGATCGGTCTCCATCGTCGAACCGAGTGGTCATGGCCGACCACCCACCCCCGCCGAGCGGACGGGACACGAATCGGTCGCGGTCGGGGCCGCCGCCGGGTCGTGGTCACTGCATCGCGCGTCGAACGGGGGAAATCGGTGGTTGGACTGGGGGTCGAGAACCATGATATAGGTAGAAGGGTAGTGGGACCGTGTTATATCTTTTGGTGTGTGGAGACATACCACTATTTTCTCCCGACGACCTCGGTACGAAACGAGACGTTCCAAGAGGGGGGCCGATTCGGTGTCTCGGTTTCCCGTCCGTCTCCGTCCCCGTTCTCACGCGTAGGGTGCGTAATCCGCGAGGAACTCGTCGCTTTCCACGTGCATCTCCGCGAGTTGCGCGTGGGACGGGGTGATCACCTGATTCGTTCGGAGCGCGGTCTGGACCGCGAGGAGGAGGGAGGCGGAGTTCAGGATTCTGGTGTTGGCGCGGCGCTCGCCGCGAACCGAGTCGAGGAACGCCGCGAGGAAGTCGCCGTACATCTGTTGATACTCCTCGGCCCCCGAACCGATACGGGCGGTTCGCGTCCGATCGTGAACGTCTAGAATCCCGAACGCGGGGTTTTCGTTCGGTCCTTCCAGTTGCAGCGTCACGTGCGAGTCGTTCTCGAACTCGATATCGACGACCGATCCGGGGCGGTTCTTCGGTGTCACTCGCGTCCACGTATCCCGCACGAGCATGCCGACCGTGTCCGTCAGGTGAACGCCGTAGTAGAAGGGATCGTTGTACCCCGTGCAGTACACCGTTCGGTTCGGCTGTGCCGTTGGAAACGCCGTGAGACGCGGATGGAAGGGAATGGCGGACCCGCCGAAGAGCGGAGTATCACCGGCCGCAGCGGCGATGGCATCGATATCCTCGTGTCGGCCCGCGATGGGTTTGTCGATGAACGTCGGAACGTCCGCTTCGAGAAAGGGAACGGCGAGCGGCCGATGCGTGTTCCAGTTCACCGTGAGAATCATCACGGCATCGACCGTCCCGAGCATACCCGTGGGGTTTCGGTACCGTGTCGCGTCGTACTGTGCGCAGAACTGCCTCACATACTCGTCGTCCCGAACCGCGCCGCCGTCCCAGACGGCGGCGACCGTCGCGTCGTCGCGTTGATCGATCAACCGTGCGAACGCCTCGGGATGACTCGTGTCTAAGCCTACGAGTCCGATATCTAACATCGATACACAGCATGAACAGTGGTTGGTCTTAATTGTTACTCCGATACTGTCCGCGAACGGTGAGGAAACAACGTTTATACCGGATGCCGCGAGTTACGAACCATGACACGGATAGGCATCCTCGGGAGCGGTTTCATGGCACAGGTGCACGCGATTCGGTACGCCGACATCGACGGGGCGAACGTCGTCGGCGTCTGCTCACCCAGTTATCCGGAAGCGTTCGCGGCCGAGTTCGCACCCGACGCCGCCGTCCACGACGACCCGGAGGACCTGTTCGACGAGGAACTCGACGCCGTCAACATCTGTACCCCGACGGCGACGCACCGACCGCTCGTGGAAGCGGCCGCCGAGCGCGGACTCGACGTCCTCTGCGAGAAACCCGTCGAGCGAACGATGGAGGACGCGGTCGCCATCGAGGAGGCGGTGTCGGACGCGGGAATCACGTTCCTGCCCGGTCACGTCCTCCGCTTCTTCCCGGAGTACGTCGCGGCGAAAGAGCAGGTGGACGCCGGTTCCATCGGCACGCCGGGGACGGTCCGCGCGCTTCGGCAATCGCCCGTTGCCGCGACCCATCCGTGGTTTCACGACTTCGACGCGAGCGGCGGCGTGTTGCTCGACCTCGCGATTCACGACTTCGACTTCCTGCGGTGGACGATCGGAGCGGTCGAGAGCGTGTTCACCCGCCGACGAACGTGGGACGAAAACAAGTACACCACGACGATGCTTCGCTTCGAGAACGGAACGATAGGAACGGTGGACGCCCGCTGGCCGACGGCCGACGAGGTTCCGTTCGTCACCGAGTTGGAAATCGCGGGCGACGACGGACTGATCGAGTTCGACAGCGAGACGGTGGATCCGCTTCGAGTGCATGCGGAAACGAACGAACCCCCGGTGAGCGACCCCGTCGACGTCCCCCTGACGAAGGACCCGTACCGCCTCGAACTGGAACATTTCCTCGCGTGTGTCCGAGGCGAGGAGACGCCGTGCGTCTCGGTCGGGGACGGCATCGAGGCGATGTGCATCTCGCTTTCGGCTATCGAATCAGCGGAGCGAGGGATTCCCGTGTCCGTGAGCCGAAACTAGTCCGCTACCGGTCGGACCTCTATGTCGCCGTCGCTCGAAATGCGTATCACGTGGCCTTCCATTCGAAACTCGACGCGTCCTCCCTGTCGGTGCCGACCGTTTTCGTTGGGTTTGAACAGGTCGTTGAGGGCGTCGGGGTCGATGTAGTCGTAGAGGGGGGCGATCTCCACCGTATCGGTTCCCATCGTTTCGACCACCGCGTCGATGACCCGAACACACATCGAATCGGGATGGGTCCAACCGTGGCCTCGATCGTCGGCCGCCGTCGCCGTCTCGCCCCCTTCATACCGTTCGTGCTCGCTCATTCCTCTTCCTCCTCCGGTCGCCGAACCACGTACCCCGTTCGATGAGTAAGTCGCGTGTTCTCAGGTATCATGATACGATGTGTCGAAGCTTCCGGACTTAACAGTTCGTGAATATATTCTATCAAAATCGTGCTGCTCGATAATCAGAACGGGAAGACGGTTCCCGTGCAACGATTTAATACAACCGAGTACTTCGGCGGTAGCAGAACCATGTTAGACATCGGGTTCGTCGGCGGCGGAAACATCGCTCGTTTCCACGCCAAGCGACTGGTGGAACTGGGAGAGAACGTCGGAGCGGTCGCCGACATCGACGCCGCCGCTGGGGACGCGCTCTCCGACGTCGAACTCGGGTTTTCCGATGACGACGGATTCGTGAAGGAGTGGGCGTACTTCACCGACGTGGTACGCGGCGCTCGGGAGCACACGCGCAACACCCTCGAAGAAGGACTCGCCGTGCAGCGACTCGTCCAGTCGATTTACGAGAGCGCCGAGACGGGCCGGGAAGTCAACGTCGAGGCGATTACGCCGACGCGATAACCTCTATTTCGACGCCGATGTCTATCGGCAGGTCGGCTACTTCGACGGCGCTTCGCGCCGGAAACGGCTCGGTCATGTAGTCGCCGTACACCTCGTTGATGTCCGCGTAGTCGTCCATGTCCCGTACGAAGACGGTCGCCTTGACCACGTCGTCGAGCGACGACCCCGCCGCTTCGAGGACGGCGGCGACGTTCTCCAGTGTTCGTTCGGTTTGCGTTCGGATGTCGTCGCCGACGATGTCGCCGGATTTCGGGTCGACCGGACCCTGACCCGAGACGTAGATCCGGTCGCCGTCCTTGATTCCCTGTGAATACGGGCCGATACTCGCCGGTGCGTCGTCAGTACTGATTTCCTCCATACCAACGGCGGGGACTCGATGGGGCATAAAAGTACTGTCCCGAACGCGACCGTCAGGTCGTTAGCCGGACGTCGGATACGATACCGAAACGGGGTCGCCCGACTCGGCGGATTCGTAGGCCGCTTCGACGACGGCGACCGCGTCCACCGCGTCGTCGGGCGATATCTCGGGTCGGCGGTCGGTTCCCACGGCGTCGACGAAATCGCGGATGAGGCCCACGTTCGGGTCTGATCCCCAGTAGACGGACGCGATACCCGGTTTGGGGCCGCCATCGCGGGTGAGTTTGAACGTCTGGTCGAAACAGTCCACGTCGATACTTCCCTTCGTGCCGACCAGTTCGAGCGTGGCGTCCCCCCAGAAGTCCCACTCGTCCGGACGGCTCCACGAACCGTCGAGGGTGAACGCCGACCCGTCGGTGAGTTCCATCGAAAGGACGTTCACGTCCTCCACGTCGAGGGATTCGAAGCGGGTGTCGTGCTGGGCGTACACTTCGGCGACACGCTCGCCGGTCAGCCAATGGACGAGGTCGACGATGTGGACGGTATGATCCATCGCCGCGCCGCCGCCGCTCTTCGCCGGGTCGGCGAACCAGCTGCCGGGGCGCTGCCCGCGATTCGTGCCCGCGAGCAACCGAAGGGACCCGATTCGTCCGTTTTCGAGCTGTTTTTTGGCCCGTCTCGCCGGTTCCGAGAATCGGAGTGGCATCGCCACGCCGATGTGGATGCTCGCATCGAGACACGCGTCCCGAATCCCGACGGCATCGTCGACGGTCGTCGCGAGCGGCTTTTCACAGAGCACGTCGACGTCCGCCGCCGCGGCCCGTTCGACCCACTCGGAGTGGGTCGTGTTCTCCGAGCAAACGATGGCCCCGTCGGCGGCGGCGAGCAAGTCGTCAGTTTCGCGAAACTCGGCGTCGTGTTCTTCGGCGAACGTCCGTCCGCGGTCGGCGTCGTCGTCGGCGACGCCGACGAATTCGACGTCGTCCGCCTCGCTCGCGATAGCAGCGTACGCGGCGGTGTGGACGTGCGCCGTGGAGAGAATTCCGATTCGTACCGCGCTCATTTCGTGACCACCGCTGGAGTTCGACAGTTCATAGCTCTCACTTCGGCTTACACCATATGAACGTTTGGCAGGTCGTTCCGAAATCTCGGTGAGCATATCGTCGACTTCGAACCCCGTCTATCGGTGCCGAACGGCGAGAGGGGAAAACCCCGAACGGTACCACTGAAAGTAGACGTGTTAGCCGATGAAACGAACGGGGAAACGGGCGAAATCACGAGAGTGGCTCACTGAAAGAGCGGAACACGGTGTCATAACACGTGGTAACACGAGGAACACCTCTGTTAAGCAGGGCTGAACAGTTAAGTAGGTAGTGTTCGTACACATCCCATGGAAAACAACACGCCAAAAAACACCGTGAATGCGGTGCAGACGTCGCTGACGATACTCGAAGCGCTCGGGGAGTTGGACGGAGCGGGCGTCACCGAACTCGCGGAGCACATCGGTGCCACGAAGGCGACGGTTTACAATCACCTTTCGACGCTCAAGGGAAGCCGATACGTCGTCAAGGAGGACGACGACACCTACCATCTCGGACTTCGGTTCCTCGACATCGCACACCACGCCCGAAACCGCGTTCGGATTTTCGACCTCGTCCGACAGGAGGTCGATACGCTGGCCGAGGAAACCGGGGAAATGGTGCTTTTCACCGTCGAGGAACACGGCGTCGGAATCTGCCTCTACCGAGCCTACGGGGAGCAGGCGATTCGAACACCGCTGTACGTCGGACATCAGTCGGGTCTTCATCACACGGCGGTCGGTAAGGCGATACTCGCCCATTTGCCCGAGGAGCGACGGCGGGAAATCCTCGACCAGCAGGCCTTGGACGAAGTCACGAGCAACACGATAACGGACCGGGAGGAGCTCCTCGAGGAACTGGACGGCATCCGCGAAACGGGTATCGCTACGAGTAGCGAGGAGACGATACAGGGATTGATCGGGGTCGGCGCACCGATCATCGACCAGAACCGTGCCGTCGTGGGAGCCATCAGCATCATCGGACCGCGGAGTAGAATGAAGGGGGACCGATTACACGAAGAGTTACCCGACCGGATACAACGAAGCGTCAATATCATTGAAATCAATATGACATCGATCTGATCGCGTCGGTTCCACACGATTTTACCCTTTCTCCCGTTGATCGCTGCCTTGAACGGGTTTCCTCGTATCGGTCGTGCGGAGCGTTCAGGTGGATAAAACGGGGGCGTGCCGGACGGCGTTACTTCGAGAAAGGCGTTTAGCACGAATGAGCGGCGGGAGATGGCGTCCAGAGGAGATGTTGCACGCGACGGTGGAGAAACGAAGTCAGAACCCATGACAGCAGTAGTACTGTAATACGAATCCTTCGAGCAGTGCAGCATCGTTATTCCATTCATGACGAGTTTCAACGGTACTGCGTCGATAAGGAGCATGAAAACGACGGTTCGCTGGTTGGGGTGTGGACGTCGTGGTCGCAAAATCGAATGCTTCGGATCGGTGTTACAATTTTAGTTCTGTAATGGTGGCCGTGGGGCGCGTTCAGAACACAAATCTCGATGTTCGTGCACCGTCGGGACCGCGGCGTTCCAGCGGCGAACCGACCCGGAAGTCTGTCCGTAGAACCGCCGCGCGTGATGGAGCGCTTTCCACTCCCGCCTCCGTAGCGTCGTACTTCGTGCGGCGAAAACGGGTGGGCTACCGTTCGCGTATGGATGACGCAGGGGGTATCGGGGAGTATCCACTTCCGCTTACGGAGATATGCGGAAGTAATGTGTCCGAGCGCTCATCTCACGAAAAATCCCGATAGAAGGCCGTTAACGACGGAATGAAAAATAATAAATCACATTTAGCTATATAGAATTATGGGTCTGAAGATGAGACTACACAGGTAATAGCAACCCTAGAATGCACGATTTGGGACAATCCACCCTCTACAAGCGTCTCAAACTGAACCACAGATGCCGCTTCTAGTCAGGCTACTAACTATTGGACGAA
>NZ_JAJFAY010000007.1 GCF_021083305.1 Haladaptatus sp. DYF46
CTTCCGTCAGATCCTCACCGCCAACGTCCTCCATGTGGAAGAACACGTCGTCGTCAGCATCCTCAGTCGCGATGAAACCGTAGCCGCCTGTATCGTTGAAGAAATCAACCTTACCGTTTGCCATTACGATTATATACAGACCCACTACACGGTTAAGTGTTCGGTATTCGTTTTCTTATTCTCCGACACCCTAAACAAATATCCAAATAAATAGCGAATGGGTGATTGATTGACCATGTATGTGATACTACGAAGAAGCCACACCTGATTCGTCAGAACGAATGGTAACTTCCGACGAAACCATACTCCTCGCTTCGCGAGAACCCTTACCATCGGTCGTTCCAAGGATCACTGGCCGCTGTCTAACCGTACCCTCTGTCGGAAATGTCTCTCGCAGAGAGGACCCTAGTCCGCGCAGCACGACTGACCATAGCCGATCTCTTGGCTTTGTTGAACCCATCAAGTGAAGACATGTTTCGGTGGTCGGGTTGAATACAGGGCGCGTACTTTGGATGATAATGCGCCGTGAAGCCGGCGTTACCAGGACACGCGAATCGGTCACTCGATCTCCAACTGGCCGCTCCCACCGTCATTTCCATTGCCGTTCTCGTCCCATTCGAGTTCGAACTCGATACTCAATTCACCGGGGCCGTCCGTCGGCCCCTCGCGTTCGGCTTTGACCTCAAATGTCGGACGGGCTGGCGGCTCCATCGTCACGGACTCGGAACCCGATTTCAGAGTGACCGCCTCTCCTTGGTCGAGTTTATCAGCGACACTACGAAGATACGACGCAATTTCTTCTCGGGTCTGGTCGCTCTCGGATTTGAACAGGACTTCTTCAGGCATACAGGAATACTACACCGCCTCACCGATAAGTCCACCCACTGATTTACTCACCCCGCTGCACAGCCGTTATGAGTTGGCTCTTCGGAAGCCACTCGTCGGAAAGGATCGGAGCATCGTCTCGATTAGCAACCTTTCGGCGTTTTTTACGAAGATGGCCCTCTAGCTCTTCGCGGCGGGTATCATCCGCTCCAGTGTTTTCTATGCCGCGTTCGAGAGAGTGTATACCGTGTGCGAGGCGCATGAGCGGACGCACAGGCGCAGAATTTTCGAAAAGAATCGCATCTTCCGTTCCCAGGTGACGTGTCCAACGAACGTTGTCGGTATGATTCCATCTGCGTCACGGGGTTTCTCTTCGGTCAACCACTCGGGGATCTGGATGAACAGGTTGTCTTCACCAAGGAGACCTAACAATTGCCACAGTTGACGAGTATCCTGTTCGTTGAGTAACCCCCGCTTTTGGGCATTCTCAAGGAATATGCAGCGGTCGTCGAGAGTCTTTGCCTGCCACCTACGGGCAAATGATTCGTAATCGGCGTAGTCGGTGATCAGGTCAGTCACTATCTCAGGTCTAACGACACCCGGAAGTGGGCTTTTGTTCTAGATACCAGCGTATTACCACTCGAAGAAACTAGGGAGTTCACTCTTCTCCCGCCGTTAGGACGATTGTCTGAGCCTCACATTCTGGACATTGGTCGCGCTGGGCGTTAATGCGTGCATCACACGCCTGACACTGATAGACTACGTCCTTCTTGGCAGTTTCCGTCGCCGTCTGCTTGAACTTCTCGACCTGTCTCCCGACTCGTTTAAAAAAGCTCATCTATTCGTTTTCGTCTCTCAGAGACCGTTTGCTGTCTCCGTCTGAGTCAGACTGGTGGACGGTGATCTGTCCGTTGCTGTCGACCCTGACGTGATATGCATCGTACGTGAACAGGACATGGCCATTCGTCTCACGCAGCGTATCACCAGCTTTTGGCCCGAAGAGCGCATCAAGCGCCTCGGGATCGACCAATTCCGAGAGGAGTGAGAGTTCGGTGGGATCAGCGTCGTTCAGTGTTGCAACAGCCTTGACAAGTTCTTCACTGACGCTGTCTGAAATCGGATCAAACTCGGTCTGGTAGGCTTCGTTCTCTTTCTGCACGTGCTCATCGGATGGGGGGTGTTCGGTCATGATGTGGGTACGAGAAGTTCTAACTAAGAATGTACCCACACATGGCATGTGAAACAGCCAGACTGTTTCTGAAAGGTTTGTCCCCGCCGCCTGGAAACAGATACACAGTATATCCTTGCTTCTTTGTCAAAGACTCCTATGCGTGCCAGTCACCTAAAGGTCCGGTTCGGAATCATCACACTAAAGATAGATGGTTGTCACTCGCATAGTCATCTGGAGCTTCCTAGCCACTAGTGAGAGGTGATGACCATCGCCCTGCTGTATTTCACTCGAGATCAGGTGTGTCCACACCCGCTTAGTGCAACATGGAATAGTGAGACAAGTGGATCTCAGCCATTCACTCTTCATCGGTAGAGACTTTCGCCTAAAACGTCAATCGGCAGTGGGTCTCCCCCAGTGCCCTCTTTTCGATCAGTGCGTGAAGGTTACTCGGAATCACAGGACAAGACAGTACTGATGGCTCACTGGTTTCTATTGCCAATGATATTATTACGGTGACTGTTGCATAATTCATAACGTAGTAGCGTCGATGGCCACTACTATCGGTCCTAAATAATCGAGAAATGATTCAGCTGAGTTTCGGGCTTGACCCGGCTAAAATCCCGGTTCGCTGAGGCTGAAAAAATGGCTTCAACGCCAAAGTCATCTACGTATCGCCTGATTAATTGCCGCTACCAGTTTGGTTGCCGCCTCCACCGGTCGTCTGAGTACCGCCATCCCCATCGCCGCCTTGCTGCAGTTGCCACCAGTCATCGTTTTCGAGAATGTTGGTCTCCTCGTTCTCGGGAATTGTGCTGAAGTTAACCGTCACAAGGAATGAGGAGTCGTCGAAGACGGTGAACTCCTGATCCATTTCATAGACGTTCGGCTGTTGTGGATCCTGCTGGTCGGTCACGAAGCCGAGGTTTGAGTCGAATTGACCGATGTTTGCGGCTTTCGCAACGAAAAACGGTACTTGTTCGTTCGTGTTCAAGTACCGAATCATGCGCGTCTGGTAGTTCGTCCAGACGTTGTCCTGTACCTCCGGTACGTTTGGCGTCCATTGGACGACATCTGAGGTGAATACGAATCGGGCACCCGGTCGGAATGAGTTTTGAAAGACCAGCCCTTTCTCACCCTCTTGGAGCGCCATCGCGTTGTCGGCTCCTGTTTCAGCGCCCGCAACACCGCTCCCGACGGCAGTGAGCGCGGTGCCGACCGACGCGAGGGCACTCGTTTTGAGGAACGTTCGTCGTGTCGATGCGTCTCTCTCGTCCGTTTGGAAACCCTTTTGGCTAGGCATTGTGTCCCTCCGTGGACGGTTATCAATACGTCTACGCTTCAAAAAACCCGGATGATCGTTATTCAAGCATCCATGGTATAATCGTCGGTTGACGCTGCCGTATCAGTCGTAACCAACGATTCCTAACCCGGGTACGTCGCCCAATCTCGCACAATCATTCAATCCTATGAACTGACCGAAAGCACATGATTTTGCCAGCACTGACTGTCTGCCAAGATGCTGGCAAATTTCAAATATGGCTACGTTATCGTGAACAGCATTGAGGTCAAGTTCTGAGGCACTCCGAACGCTGTCTCTGCAGATCGATTACTTGGTGAAAATTAGATATTAGACATTTCCTGGTAATTAGGGCCGTGATTACGGAGCTCACTTCCGAAATAATCATTGTTACTACTCAAGTTATATTCACAACGCGGTAAAACGATCAATTGGTTCTTTCCTTCCCTTACCGAAGCTAATCGGCAATGCACGCACGTTACGTTTTCATAGTCACAATACTTCTCACCATCGCCGGAACTGGTATGACGGCTGGACACGGACAGTCATCGAACAACACTATCCACCAACCCACGGCTCCTGCCGCCCAGCAGGCGTGTGATTACGTCTCATTATATAACAAAACCATTGACTCGGTCGTTGCAGTGCAAAGAGGCGGTGGAGAAGGGTCTGGGTTCGTTTATCGCACTTTTGAGAGTAATAATACAAGGGCACTGTCTAGTTTAGCTCCTCCTCGACAGGCGTTCGGTTGTTGAGCGATTGATGCGGTCGTTGATAGTTATAGTAATGCACAAACTGTTCAAGCCACTGCTGGACGCTTGGCCGACTGCCCACCCACGACGTATGGAAGCGGTCGATCCTCTGTTTGAGCGTGTGAAACCATTTTTCGATCAGGTTTCGCTCGGTATAGTCAAGGTGACCGCGCAATCCAATTCGGAAGAGGGCAGTCCGATAGCCGTAGCCATCAACGAGAAACACAGTGTCAGAGAGATCGTGTTTCTCGGCCAATCCAGACAGAAACGCAGCCGCTTGATCGGTCCCATGCCGATCAAACACTTTGACATCGAGCAGTAACTTTGTTTCTGTGTCTATTGCAGCGTACACCCAAGACCACTCGCCGTTAATTTTGACAGCGGTTTCGTCAACCGCGACCCGCGTCGGCGTCGCCGACGCTGTCAGATACCCGATGAACCCATTGGAAAATTGCTTGATGCGACCGTTTTACGCCGAGGAGTGCGAGAATCCCTTTTGTTTCCCTGAGTGAACAACCGGTCGCGTGGAGCCGGACGGCGAATGCCCTGACGGGCGTCGCCGTCCGCTCACGCTCCCAACATTCAAGCGTAGCCGTCTCTAAACTCTTTTTGAGCAGGTTTGAGAGTAGCATGAATCACTAGCTCTTCAACCTGCTCGTCCTTATCTAGACAGTGCCAATACAAGCTATATTGTAACAAACGCACACGTCGTTGGGAACGCATCGTCAGTTACTATCCAATTCACGCGGGGAGAGACCCGAACTGGTTCCGTCATTGGTCGGGCCCGAGCCGTTGATTTGGCCGTCGTCAGGATCAACCGAACACCATCATATGTCGAAGCGTTGCCGGTGGCTAATACGCTTCCACCGACTGGGCAGTACGTTGCAGCATTCGGGAATCCGTTTGGATTAGAGGAGACAATCACGCATGGCATCGTTAGTGGTGTCAACCGGTCACTGCCAACGGTAGGCGGATTCACAATTCCAACAACAATTCAAACTGACGCTCCTATTAGTCCTGGAAATAGCGGTGGGCCGCTTGTGACGTGTAATGGGACGGTCGTCGGTGTGAACACAGCTGGAATTGGAGCACGCCAAGCTGAAAATATCGGCTTTGCGATTCCCGCTCCACTTATTCAACGAGCTGTTCCACAACTTATCAAAACTGGGGAATTCAGTCTCCCGTTCTTCGGTGTTCAAACGACAGAAATTACACCAGCAATTAAAGCAGCGAACAATCTCAATGTGACCCACGGTGCATATGTAGTTTCTGTCCTTGAACGAGGGCCCGCTAGTAGCGCACTCCAGGGTGCTAACCGAGCTGTCGCCGTGAACGGAACGCAAGTTCCGGTCGGGGGTGATGTGATTGTGGCAGCTGAGAACCGTTCGGTAACATCGTCGCAACATCTTTCGCAATTTCTCGTACAGCGGGCACAGCCAGGAGAGACCGTGTCGCTCACGGTTATTCGCAACGGTGAGCGCAGACAGGTGAATGTGACGCTCGGTGAACGACCCGAGCCAGGGACGGCGTGAATCTGTATCTGTAGTAAACTCCTTCGAGTGTGAATATTCCCAACTCGTTGTATTTTCCCTCTTTTATTCTACTGTTGATCTAATTAGCGGTGACAGAGTCGTCACTAAAACTGAGACTTCACGACCGTGAGGAGAGGGTCAATTATCGTATCCATAGCGTGCTAGCTCGGTAATTTGTCTCATTAGGAATCAGTAAGAGGTAGAAATATAAACGGTAACGTTGCTTGGTGAGTTGGTCTCATTCTCTTTTTGCGTGGCCGTGAGTGCTTAGGTAGACACATACATATGGTTCTTTGTGTTAATAAAAAATATGGATCGATTGAATAAATCTCGAAGATCACATTGAGGATCGTCAGATCATGGTTTACCTGTTCTAAAAAATCGACGTGAGACGATCGCGGTGATGCTTCTGAAGTAGGTAGTCCCCCAGATGGCGATGAAAATGGCGGCAATTGTGTTGAATACGAGGTCGGATACAATATCGTCAGTTCCATATTGAGTGAGGACTGCTTTACTGCCGAGCATCGAAGCGAGTCCACCGACCGTGAACTCCGCGATTTCCCATGCAACACCGAATGCAAGGATAAAACAGAGTGTGAAGATGAAACGAAATTCTTCAGGGAAGTGTACTCGCGCTGAACTGTGATCGAGCGCCACTATCACGGCATAACCAGCGCCAGCGACGAACGAGGCTGAGATAGCATGTGCTACCTGATCATACCATGATAAGAGTCCAGATTGGATATTGTAAAGTCCAATAAACCCCACCACGTGGAATAACGCAGCAACAGTAATCCAAATGACGAGGCGAGGATCGACTTCATAGTCAAACCGCCAACCGAGAACCGTCGGAACTAATGTAAGTGTGAGTGCGAGCATCCCGTTAACGGCCAGACTGGCGGTTCCTCTAAGGACACCGTAACCGATCAGCGCTACAAGGACGATTTGTAGTCCTCTCGTAATGAGAGTGAAAATCGAATCACCTTTGATGTTCTTGAGAAGACTCATTAGATGTCACTCCATGCGTCATAGGAGAGCTCGTTACTTGGACTAAGCCGTCGAAAGTAGAACTCAAAGATAATTCCGGCAAGAACGCCAACCCCAGTAGCGATCACTAGGCTCCACATCACTGCAGTCTGACCAGCAAGAAACGTAGTACCGAGATAGATGTCAGAGACGAATTGAGCGATCGTCCAGAGCCCAGCAATGGCCATCGTAATGATGACGATGAATACGACCGCAAACCCAGATGTCATCTCGACGGAGGTAAATGCATTGAGTTCAACCGCGACGATGAGCGCGAGGGTGGCAACTGAGAGATATGTGGAAGGCTCAATGAGCATGTTGAACGACCGGGCGACGACTGGGACTGCAGCAAGTGCAAGCACTTCCCAGGCGATCATCTCTGTAAATCGATGTGAGAGTATCGGGGGGACGAGTGCGATGGCGATTACCGCTACTACCATCCCAGTCCAGAGGAATTGCCTCGATAGGCACTGTCTAGATAAGGAAAACCAAGTGGCAGCGGTACAATTGGCGGGGATTTATGCACTAGTCATACGTACTAATTTTTGAGATTTAGATCGACTGCACTGTGAGAAGACTGAATTCGATTGCTTCACCGAAAACCTAGTCATGATGAGACGAAGAGATTCGTTAGCTACTCATGGTAGAGACGTTGAAACGCCACTTTACAACGGAATCTCTTAACTAGACAGTGCCCCTCGATAAGACGTACTTGATAGTGGAGAGAAGGAGAATGGTGATTACAGTCCACCCGAGTACAGCGTTTGTTAGCTTATAAGTAAGGAGATTGAACCCATCCTCCATTACGTCTACTATTACTCAAAGGATTGTAAAACCGTTTGGCTACAATGACCTACTCTCCTAGAAGAGCTAACTCGCTCGTTTATTAGATACTACTTTGCTGACTCAACCAAGCAGTGCCCCAACGACTAACTGTAAAGTAACCATTTGTAGATACATGAGTGCAAATGATGATCCCAATACCGACGACGCATACGATAATGATCGATCTGACGACTCATTCTTTCCTGGTAGATGGAGAAGAAGATGGGGGTTTGGATGCGGATGGCTGCCTCTGCCTCGTCGAGAAGCCAACAATGAGACCGCGTACAGAAATGAACCGGATAGTGAGAATGTCGTGACGAATGAACGAGAGGAACATGGCAGTTAGTGGGACAAAGGGCTAATCTCGTTGCTTCTCATTGTTGGGATTGTTCTGTTCTTCTTCCCTGAGCCAGCCACGTCGATGCTGGGCATCATCTTGCTTCTCATTGGGGCTGTAGCGTGGTTGATTGATGCTTTTACGTGATAGTCCCCATCATGAAAATAAGCTAACAACTATTAATTCATGCCTAATAAATTGGGTAGAAATGTAGAGTATCTTAATTACCGAGTCTAGGAGTTAGAAATGCGAATTGACGACAAAGAAAGACATCAACAATAGAATTTCTGCATGAAAGTTATTCAACAAGGCAGTCGAATGAGGTTTGGAAGAGTTCGTGCCTCATCATCTTTCTTCACACGGTCTACAACGATAACTTCGTCAACAGAGCGTAGTCTCTCACTTTCTACCCCTTAACCGAACACAGGTATCTATTCAATGGGATTCTTTAATTACTCTTGGTAGAGGGAGGCAGCTGTGAGTCGCGAAAAACAAAAAAACTCTTCGTATCTATTGGCGATTGAACTGCCATCACACTCTGTATCATGGCTCTGGTAGCGTTTCCTGATGACTATGTCAGAGATGGTCACGAGTAGTTCCCCAGATGATGATCATGAGAATTCTGCAAAAATCTATGCTCCCACTATCTTTCCTGGCCACTCTCCTTTCAAACCGGTTATAGCGCAACACTAAGATGCTCACTGTAGGTTTTGATAGCAGTTCCGTCACCTATGATTTTCAAGATACCAATTATAGTGTGGGAGTATTGCTTTCGGGGACAATAACTATCCAATTGACACTCGATCTTTGAGGTATGGCTGACGTCGCTGGACACATTGCTGTCGGAGCGCTCTTCGCAATCCCGGCGTGGTTTTTCTGGAGTCGCCGGCCCGCGATAGTGTTTATCGGCATTACGATTATTAGCGCGCTGTTGCCGGATAGCGATTTGTACTTGCGAAAAGTATTCCCCACGATACACCACCATGGTGTGACCCATACTCTCCTCTTTACAGTTCTCGTAAGCCTTATTGGGGGTGCTATCGCAGCAGTCGTACTGCCTGATTATCTCAATCAGAAATGGTTCCCAGAAAGATCCCTCGATCGGGAAACGGTTTTCGTCTTTTGTGGAAGCGCCTTCTTTCTTGGAAGCCTCAGCCATATTTTCGCCGATATGCTCTCGGCGCCAGATATCGCTTCACGACTCGAACCGTTGTGGCCGCTCGTGAACGGGCAGATTGTGACGCTTGATGTGTACTACTACAACTCCCCGCTTGTAAACTTCGGACTCCTCGCCGTTACTCTTGTGATACATGCCGTTCTCTACTGGCAGGACGGCTACCAGATTACAGATCGCTACACCGTCGGGAGAGAATCTTCCTAACAATAGCTCTCAAGTTCAAGTTCCAAAACATTTGCCCAGCACCATCTATATTAGCAACTTAAATCCGATAGCACGCGATTAGCGAAAACTGGCCGTAAAACAGTTGGCTAGAGTACCAATCTCAATTTAGTTGTGATGCACTTCTGTTGTGGCGAGATGGATCAATTAGATACTCCCCCGCAAGCGTATGCTTGGCCAGTTATATCCAAGACTGTCATTTGACGTGATATGGATAGAAGAGCGTGGAGCTTACTTCTCCACTCTCCCCTCTGTACTCCTATCGCTACATGTGCACCACACTTTGAGACTTATTACTCGAAGACTATGTCGAGAACTAAGATATAGTTTTGAGTGATTTACATATTTGCCCATAGGTGGATAAAGACACAGTGAAATGACACCTTCGTACAGCTATGGCTCCGAACTAACATACAACTCGTGAACGGTTACATATCCATCTCAAAGAAGTTCACAGTGTGACCAAGTCACCTGTCGTCAAGGATATTTTAGACATTATCAGACGCAACAAAACGCACTATGCTAAAGTCCAGAGAAATCGGTTAAACGACGGATTTGAAACGCCACAGAGATTTTAATCGATAAAACCGTACGTTGTTGCCGATGAACGCCTTTCGTCTAATAATGGAGTACTATCCCTACGTTTTCCATCCGATTACGGTACTCGGCATCGGGATCACCGTCCTTGTCTACCACGTGTGGCGTTTACAAAATATTGATAAGTCGATGCTGTGGCATCGCATTGCGGCATTTTTCGGCTCCGGTTTACTTTCGCTCGTCCCAACAGTGGCGTACGTGTTCGTGACCGGAACTAGGCTAATGGAAGTCACGGAGGGAAATATGTGGCAAGTTGACGCACTCGTAGCGAGTGGAATGGTGATCTCTGCCAGCGTGACGTGGTACCTCTGGCGACGGTTCGAGTGGGGATCACTCGTCCCGAACGCGATGCAGATACTTATCGTTGTGACGATACCATACATGGCGCTCTCACCGTTCTGGAACATCTCCGGACACGTCATCATCGCGTTGATGCCTACTCTCTATCTCACGCTCGTGGCCCGGAAGTTCTGGCCACTTCTTGCAATTCCCGTTGTGATGGTTCCAAACCGTATCGTTCTCGACGCCCACACGTGGGGGCAGGCAGTCGGCGGGTTCTTCATTACCGCCGTCATCGTTGTCGCTCTCTACCAGTTACAGGTCGACGGGTCGTCACATATTGATGCTGAGCCAGCAGCTCCGTGAGTCGTTGGAGACTGAGCAAAAACGGAGTTTGACAGTTGGCAAACTGCTTTGCGACGCCGTTATCGGGGTGGAACTCACCACTGTGACGATTCTTCCGCAAAATCCCCCTCGTGTGGAACTCATCGAAGAATGCTTGTCACAGCCTCAACGCCAGCGATATCCGCTCCACCTGGACGACTCAGTAGCGTTGTCGATCTGAGTTTCGAGTTCATCTCGCAGTGAGAGCCATTTCGATTCAGGGAGCGTGTTGTAGTCCCAAGTGTCAATGATGGAAAATTCGTGGCCGGGCGCGTCTGCGAGACCGGCTAGTGTGATGTCTCCTTGGATCGCTTTCCGTGCTCCGTTACTCCGTCGGTTGGAATCAAGGTATTTTGGTATATTTCCCAGTTTGGTCTATTATTTGACAGCAATAATCGCATAATACGTTATTCGCCTTTTTCATTACGGTTAGGCGAGGTGTTGCTGACTCAATGCCAGCACACCCGACGAACAGCCGGGAAGTAATCGTCGAGTTTGTCGTGGTCGGGATCGTAAGTGGCCTTTTTCGCGTCGTGTACGTGCTTGGACTACCCCACGTATTCGCGTTTCTCGGTACAGCAATGGCCGTCGGGATTCGTCCCGGGGTCGGTTCCATAATCAGCCAGCCAGTAGAGGATCCTGAGGCCGATTATACCGAGTACAATGCCGACGAGAACATTGATAAAGTAGTGGACGCCGAGGACAAGTCGTGAGAGCGAGACAAGGCCAACAACTATTCCGGCGACGCCGACGCGCAAACGGTCCGTTCGCCGATCAAGGACAAGTGCCAATCCACCCCAAACTATCGTCGTCCCGAGCGCGTGGCCACTCGGAAATCCAGAGCCTTCCGCAGTCGTAATGTTAGTAAATAGCCCCGCGGACGTCAAGAGGATCCACCGCAGGACGAGCGGCTCAGCGGCCCTGGTAGCCGTGGGAATACAAAGATGTGCTTGAGGACTCCGATAAGAGCAATGTACGTAACTACGAGCGTGATGGTGTCTCGCGCTTGCGCATGGTTGTGATATGTCGGCTAAACGCGCGTTCGGTACGGAATAAGTTACGAACCTCATGATTTACCTGATAGCAACATTTGACTGTCGATCGATCGCAGCTCGTCGGTATTACTCGCCCGTCGGATCTGATTCGTACTCCGAGCCAACACATATGGTGAGCGCATGTGGATGGGTGCGCAGGTCCAGCCGTTCATGCACACTCAGTTCTCCATCGAGACTGAAATCAATCGCCTCACCGTGCAACTCATTGATCTCCAGTCGACTCGCCTTCAGGTTGAGGATGTGTTCGGTATCGTGCCCGAGCAATCGCTGTACCGTCCCCTCGGCAATGAGATCGATTGTGGGCATCTGCTTGACGATCGTAACATCGAACAGACCATCCTCAACATTCGCCTGTCCTCCCCGCTTTGTGAATCGGCGAATGTTTCCAACGAGGACACACAGGGCATCTCCCGCCCACGTCGTCTCTTCGTCCTGAGAGATTGCCTTTACCTCCAGATGGAGCTCTTCGAACATCGCAACCTCCTGTAATCCTGCGATAATGAATCCGAGTGACCCAAAGCGTTCTTTCAGCTCCGGACTCGTGGCCACGCTCGCGTCTGCGGGCAGCCCAGCGATACAAGACGTCACGAACGGTTCCTTCCCGGCAAAACCGACATCAATGCGCCTCATTTCGCCGGTTTCGAGAGCAGCGAATCCCTGTTCGATATCCTGAATTCCAATGTTTGTCGCAAAGATGTTCTCCGTTCCTACCGGAATCACACCCAATATCATGTCGTCGAGTGCGTCCATCTTGACGAGGCCCTGTACCGCTTCGTGAACTGTGCCATCGCCCCCGGCCACGGCAAGTACGTCGGCAGCGGCCGCAGCGGCCGCTGCTGCAAGTTCAATTGCGTGTTCTTCTTCCTCCGTTTCTTCGATACGATAGCCCCGATCAGTGGCGAGACGGCGTATTTGTTCGATGTGGTCGGCCCTCCCACTAATCGGATTCAAAATAAGCCAGTATCGGTCTGATCTGGTAGTGGACGACGGCCCCTCCTTGCTTCGCTCATCGACTGGTAGCTCCTCGTCCTGCCCCATAGGGATCATTCTGTATCTACAGATAAAGAAGTGCGGTCTGCATTCGATCGAAATGGCTAGTCCGTGTCTTTCCACTTGCTGGTCTTATGTATGTCAATCCATATTTTGGGTGAAATTCTGGAGGAGACGATCACCGAACAAAAGTACAAGAAGTGCACCAAGCAAGTTGAAGAAGAGATCGACGATGGTATCGCGGGCACTGTAGGGGATAAGCACAGGCTCAAGACCGAGACGATCGGTGAGTCCGTGAATGGTGTACTCCATGACCTCCCAGAGAATTCCCCCGCCAACAATGGCAACAAGAACGCTTCGCTGGGAGTCACGGCCACACCGTTGAGCAGCAACATACACGGCCCCGCCAAGCAGACTTGCGGAGAGAGTATGCGTGAAATGATCCCACCACCATGTATCATCATATGGCCCAAGCATTCCAACAGCGTGCATGAGCATTGCAATTTCCGTATATACTCGTTGCCATGGCCGGAATTCAACGTCGTACTTACCTTCGATGATATCTGGAAGGTAGGCGACCACGAGCCCGACTGCGGCATTCACGATTGCGCCCGGGTTCCATCGGCGAACGCCTGCAATGAATACAGCAACGATTGCACCTTTGATACTACGCTTCACTTTTTGTCCCATTGGAATCTGCGTAGAATTTACCATGAATGTACACTAGTACTGGAAATGAGTGACGTATGTTTGCTGAGGTATTGATTTGCGCTTTGTAGGAAAGTGGAGGCCCGAAACGAGAACTACCTATTCCTCAGTATCCTGCTTCTATCAGGTCTTTTTGTCATGAATGGAGTGCTTGACCATTTTTGATATCAGCACCATTCATGCATTCTAAGCACCCGTGAACGGCGTTGTGATTATCGCCAAACACGCGGGCAAAATTACGGGAAACGAAGCTGCCGCAGTTCTGACAGCGAGTGTCTACGATTCGTGACTCCGTTTGGCTCGAGGGGCTTGTACTTGACATGAGTTGCCATTTTTCACAGATTATTTGCGCGCTGTTTGCTCGTGGTGCCACACTGCTGGCACTCCGTGACCCGATACGGTTCGCGAGAGAACGCCGCGTTCGAATCCTCTTCGCTTTCAGTGATGATCTCGAGCGTCACGTGATGCGGCGTCATTGCATTGCAGTTCTCGCACCGTTCGCCAGGTTGGCTGTCAGTAGTTGCTGTAGTGACCATGAGTTCTGGTAGTTCTGGTGGACTGCATTACATCCCGATCAGCTGTGCTTCGATACAAGAAAATAGACAAACAGGAACCGCCTTTACGTATGGGCTTGGAATGCAAGCTGTATAAGCCCTGACCGATACTGCTAGTAAGTGTTAACGAGTACAATTGCTTTAAATCATGGAGTATTTCCTCTTTAGGGCCTTTATGCCGCCTCGGTGGCTTCAAACCCGTTGCTGGAGTAGAAGCAGTGACATATAGACGCCTCATTTCCTTGTAGAAAGTAGACAAGTGAAGAAGGTGCTTGCAAATGCAAGCCCCAGATTTATTAAATCAACCCCTATATTGCATAGCAGAACCACAGGACAGAAAGTGTGTCCGAGCCACGCCCCTGTGATGAAGGGGCCAATGATCCACTCTAAAGCGCTCAGATCGGGTTCATGCGCGTTGCCGGTACGCGGGGCACACCAACACGTGCGTTCTTACAAAAACACGTATCCATGAATCCACACGACAGCAATCGACCTGGTAGTTCCGATTCTCAAACGATTTCCTCGCAGCTTGACGCTGACCCGACGTACACATCCCAGCGTAACGATAGCTCGTCATCCCCGGATCTTCCCCTCGATACGATCTTTGATGTCCTGTCTCATTCGCGTCGCCGCCAGATTCTCTCATATCTTTCACAGACCGAAGATAATCTCGTAACAGTCGCCGAGCTTGTCACTGTCATTTCGAAGCACGAATCAGAAAGCGAAATGAGCGTACAACGCACTCAGGACGATGCTGTGGGTATTGCGCTGCGTCATAATCATCTCCCAAAACTAGCCGATGCCGGAGTAATCGAATTTGATACTCGAAGCGAAACCATCCAATACCAGGCTCATCCCAACGTGGAAAAGTACCTGTCTGTGCTCGATACAATAAAGTAGAATGTCTCACATCGCTTGATCGGATCCTGATGAACCGTTTCATTACTATGTGAGAGAAGTACTAAGAGAATAGTATCTTCATCTCTCGCCAGAGGATGTTTATAACTACAGACCAGAGTTTTGTATGGAGTGCTCGTGATGGGAATACCCCTCACTAGTCACGAGAACTCTGGAGAGAGAATAAAAAATGGGAGAGACAACGACCAACGCACCGAGCAACAAGCAAACGACTGTAAGAGAGCCATCAATCGTGGTGTTGATCCAAGCAGCGATCGCTGCTCGTGACGGTCCCGAGACAAGTGACTGCCCGCCATTGTACAACGTTATTGATCCAGACGCACTCGACACGCTGTTTGCTCCACTTCACCGTGAATCCGAGCGGCACGGGAAAGTGATCTTTGAGTACTGTGGCTATGAAATAACAGTCACTGACGACAGAACAGTGAAGGTAGCTTCACTCGACGCAAACGAGAGTGAGTAAAACTCAGCTGTTCGGTTTCTACACTGATTGTTCATCTACTACTGAGAATAGCCTCCAGTGTGGCCATCTAAGGCTATCATCTACTATTTAGCTACATCTTCCCAAGCTACTAAGAGAGTATACATAGATGGCTCAGAGACTGATGGCAGTCATTGTTGAGTTGTCACTCCCTCCAGAAGATTTCCCACTCGGAACATTGCTGACTGCAGGAACAGCAATTCACCTCGAATTCGAGCGAGTCGTCCCGGTCGGTGCCGATGTCGTCCCTATTTTCTGGGCCTGGAATGGAGATTTAGACAGCTTTGAAGATCGTGTGCGAGCGGATCCAAGCGTTCAGCAGCTCGTTGCAATTGACGAAATCGATGACCGACGTTTGTATCTTCTCAATTGGGACATCCCGCCTGGCGCTTTTCTGGAAAGTCTCACCGTCGCAGAAGGGATTATTCGGAGTGCACATGGCTCCGGGAACGACGATTGGGAGTTCGAATTATTGTTCCCTTCGCACGACCATCTGACGCGCTTTCACAATGTCAGCCGCGACAATAATATTGAGTATATACTTGGGAAAATGCAGGCACTGCAAGACGCTGGAGCATCCCAATTAGCAAATATCGTCACTGACAAACAACAAGAAGCACTCGTGCTCGCCTTCCAACGTGGCTATTTCAGGACGCCGCGGCAGGTAACGCTCTCAGAATTAGCGACAGAACTGGATATTAGTCAGCAATCACTCTCTGATCGTATTCGACATGGTGTTGAAGCAATTATTGAATTTGTCCTCTTCCGCACGTCGGAAGTATGATTTCCACTATTGTTCTTTTAAACTACCCTGTCTGAACAGACCAATCCCTTTTACAACTGGCTCTTATACTTCCATAGAATGAGCTCGTCGGATGACGATGATGATCAACGCTGTTCGCTTGATGAACTCTTGAAGCTCCTAGCAGATTCGGAACGCCGACAAATATTGACCTACCTTCTCGAGGATGCCGATCGTCCGATTCCCCTCGAAGCACTACTTGAAGAACTCAGATCCGATGGGAGTACTGATCCTACGCAAGCTCGAGAACGTCTCTTAATTCGGCTTCACCATATTCACCTCCCAAAATTGGCTGATTATGGTGTAATCGAGTACAACGCCTCGCTCCAGCTTATTTCGTATACTGAACATCCGCGTATAGAAGCACTGCTACGTGCAGAACAAATCGAGAACGATGAAACAGAAGGAGATTCGAATGCGGACGATCCACTTACGTAATCCACACCGTTAAAAATGTCTGTTCTACCGTTTGCCTCCCAAGTTGATACCATCGTTGACAGCTTTGTTTTACTCGAGATTCACTGCCCTCACACTTCTTGCGACGAATCGGCATACTGAGGCAGATCGCTATGGAGAGGGCAGTTCTTCGTTCTCGATAAAGGTCTGGATCGTGGAACAGTCGCGAGCACACAAGGCCGGTTCAGTATTAGTGTGGAGTGGGACTGCTCTGTACTCCATTGTTGATGCTGTTTTGACACTGTAATAGCCCCCACACCCGCTTAGTGCAAAATGAGGCAGTGGAGTCGGATTCATCGTGTACGGCTGCTTGCATCACTGATTGACATGGCGGCGATCTGGACGACGCGATAGCTGAGGCCCGTGCCGAAGGATACATGGAGGAGCAGGATGGTAAGTACGTCGCCACAGATTGCGTGTGGGAACTCCCGCCCGGTACTTCTCGTGCATGATCGCTAGCGGGCTCACGCGATACGTTTCCTCTCTTCCCTCGCTCGCAAGAGCGGGGGAGAGTAGGTTGCTGTTAGTCGTCTATCCTTCATGAATACCTTGCAATCGTTCGTTAGTATTAGCTACTAACAAACATCTATGAGTCATCATCGTGGAAAAAATCTGGGTTGTTATTCGTCGCTGTCTCCGATACCAAGCAGTTCGGGCAGTCGGTCACTTTCGAGGCCCGCTTTGATGACTGCCGGGTAAAAAGTGCGTCCTTTGCCCAACTTCTCGCCGTGCTCACGCTGGTACTGCGCGCTCAGCAATTGGTACTGGATGTCGAGTTCGTCGGAATATGCCTTTGGAAGGAACATTAAGACTCCCGGTCGGTCTTTCACGTTCTCATCCGCATTGATGACATCGCTAAACTCCGAGTCAAACGATATCGTGTCTATTTTATCTTGTTTATCGGGTTTAACCTGTTTATCGAGATTATCTTGTTTACCTGTTTTATCTTGTTTATCGGGTTTACCGCTTGATGAACTGGATTCTTTCCGCTCAAAACGGCTTGCGAGCCGATTTGACCGTTCACCTTTGTCGTCAGTCATCAGGCTACCTCCTCGATATGTTCGGCAAGGGAATCAAATTCCGCCGCCATGTCACACGCTTCATCGTGCTCGAAGGTGGAGACCCCAGCATCCCACGCACGTTTGAGCGCGACTCGCTTACGGATCTCGAACACAGGGAGATGTGCTGCATACGTATCCTCGAACCACTGCATCATCTCGTCGGCTTCACCGTCGTTCTCAACACGATTTGCGACGAGCGCGAGTTCAGTCACGTCGATATCGTACCCACTTTCGAGCGATTCGACTTGATTCGTGAGCAGTTCGAGGGCACGGATACTCGTTGATTCAGCGAGTGCAGGAATGACGATGTTTCGACAGGCAAGCATCGCATTGTCCGTGAGGACGCCTAAGTTCGGCGGACAATCGACGACGATGAAGTCGTACTCGGTGTCGAGTTCGTCGAATGCAATCGAGAGTCGTTCTTCGGTCCGAATCGAGGTCATCAATTCGTATTCGACATTGAAGAGGTCAATGTTCGAGGGGAGGACGTCGAACTCACTACCCTCACGAATGAGATCGTTGATGAGTGGTGATTCTTCGATGTCGGAAAACATCGTGTACGCGTTCGGTTCACGTTCTTCATAGGCGGTTGCCAAGCCGACGCCTTCGGTACCGTTTCCTTGGGGATCGATGTCGGCGAAGAGGATGTCGTGGCCGCGATGTGCAAGTGCGCCTGCGAGGTTGATTGCGACCATTGTCTTCCCAACACCGCCCTTTTGGTTCGTGACAGCAATTCGTGTTGCTTCATTCTTTCCGGACATTGGTACAACCCGTTAATTTGTTTAACCCGTTAAACCCGGTTAACTGTTTCCCTCAACATCAGATCGTGAAGAATCACGGTAGTAACGGGTGTCCGGCTACTGTGGAGTGCATCTTTTCTGCGATCCGGTGGTTATCAAACAGGGCTTAGCGAACGTGACGGCAGAGCATGTCTATGCTGAGATGGACGAGTGACGAAGCCACATTTTGAGGATCTGTGGTTAGGAGCACATACTAACGTTTCGACCCCTCCGATTTATCGCCTCGCAGTCGCAACGCGACAGTATGAGCGAAATGGGGACGACACGACTGTCAGTCGGGGATCGCGTCATCGACACGGACGACGACAACCCAGACCAAGCAGTTGTCATCGCACGACCGCCAGAGACGACGATTGCAGAGTGGGAGTTTCCCACGAATGAGGGCCCGATGACGACCGCTGACACGAATCCCGAGTATCCAGCTGACGCGCAGTTAGTGCTGGTCTCGTTTCTCTCGGACCTCAATGGCTACTGGGAAGAATGGACTGACGCAGACCCTGCTGACCTTCGTGACGGTGTTGAAGCGAATCACGTCCATCGCTACGGCTTTCCCGAACCACGCTTAGCACCCGTTGACCAGAGTGAAACTTCACCGAAGAATACAGAATCGAGCGATGATGAGGCCGAACCGCCGGAGCAGTTCAGGCCAATTATCGAGCGGCTTGAACAGAATGAGTTCACGGTGAGTTACGATGCGGACGAGCAGGTGATTCGAGTCGAGAAGTTTGGTGTTGAGCATACCATTGACCAGGAGGGAACGGTTGGCGGTGAGAGTGGGATCAAAAATCGGGTGAAGTCGATTGCGGATCGCTTTCTCTAACGCTGGTTGACGTATTCCCTACCGCAACTCAGCCACCATGCATCAGCATGTATTAACTCCGCTCGTGGAGCAGTGTTCGAAGAAGCAAAAGTCGTTATTCACCCCAGTGAGCGATTCTTGGACGCCCGTTTTGTCCATTCGCTGTGGGAGAGACATATATACCCAAGGCATCTTGTAGGTTAGTTTATTATACTAACTCACTGCACTCTACGTTGTGCACTTTTCAACCGAGACTGAATACTGCCGCTGAACGGTACACGCAGAATTGCTGTATGAGTTGTCTCCATATGGGGTTGAACCCATATCTATATGTGTATGGGGTTCGTCCCATACTATGAGGATGGCAGATGTTGAGACGCTCATTGACGAGACCACCAAAGGAGACGGCTACGTCACCCATGTCCGCGTTCGGCAAACAACCAACGACAAATACCCGTGCGGGTGGGACTACACACTCCACTTCGGAACGCTCGAAGGGGACACCATCCTTCGCTACGATAACGCCCACGAACGCACGCACGGTCACGACCGGCATACAACCGACGGCGTGGAAGAAATCGAATTCCCCGGAATGTCGACGCTCATTCAACGATTTCGGACTGAACGGGGAGAATTGAAAGACGAACGATCATCCGACACTCACTAACACCATGACAGAAGATCGAACGCTCCGAATTCGCGTTGCAGATTCCGAACAGGCCCTTGACGAAGCCCAAGCGGCAGTCGAAGCACTCGAACGTGGCGAAGAAGTTGAGAGCCGGCACACGCTGACGTTCGAAAGCGAGGCAGACTTGGCACGGCTAGTTTCAGAAACTAACCTCGAACTGCTCCGAACGATTGCCGAACACGAACCCGAAAGCATCCAGCAGGCTGCCGAACTGGTTGACCGCGATTACCGGGACGTGCACCGAAATCTGTCTGAACTTGAAACACTGAATGTCATCGAGTTCGAGCAGGCGGGACAGGCGAAGAAACCAGTCATGCGCTATGATGGAATCGAGATCGACATCGACATGCCCGCTGGGAGACGCGGAACCGCTTCAGCATAGTCTATAGTCACACGAGACAACAGGTGAGCGTCAACCTCTGTCTCAGATTAGCGTGATTGCACACCACCACGGTCGCTTTGACGGCGATCTGGACGACGCGATAGCCGAAGCCCGTGCCGAAGGATACATCCAAGAGGAAGATGGTGAGTACGTTGCAACCGCCCGCGTGTGGGTACTCGTGCCCGGTACTTCTCGCACGTGATCGCTCGCGACTCCGGTCGGTACTTTCGACCACAATTTGTTTAATAAAAAGATTTATAATACACAAGGGGTGTGGTGTCAATGTGGCAAGCAAGACGGCCACAGGCTTGCTCTCCCGACCACTGGTGTGACATTCACCAGATCGACGGCGTTTCTCCGTCGAGAACCACGGTCGCCCGGAGCTTGCCCGCGCCGATGACCGGGACAACCGGGAAAAGCGGCACTTTGCGGGCCACCGCACCGTCACGAAACTCGAAACGCGCTCCCGACCCCATGTGACGCTCATCACTCACTTCGGGAAGCCGCGGAGATGAGTTGGTCCCCGGTGACGTGAAGGCGTGGAACAGGCCACACTCGTCTGCCTGAAAACCCTCGCTCGCAAGAGTGGGGGAGAGTAAGTTACTGTCATCCATCTCTCAGCCAACAGCAGATCCTCGCCCAATAGCCGCTGTATCGCTCGCTCGCGGCCATTGATCCACGAGTGTAGTCCCAACCTTTATCCTAGTTGAATTGCAATTATAGGGTAGATGAATTAACGAGGTATTATTTGCATATGAACAGACGAACGTATCTCAAAGCAACAACCGCACTCGGCCTCAGTACGAGCCTCGCAGGCTGTGGCATGTCCATGGGCGGCGGCACCGGGAGTGTTCCGGCATCCGGCAACAACTCCAGCAGCACGAACTCAAGTCAGATCGGCGTTGGAAGTGCTCTCGATCCCAGCCAGTATTCGGGGCAGTTCAATCGCGTGGTCAACATGGTCGAAGACGCCGGTGCCGACCCGACCGGCGAAGAAGACGTCTCTCCGCTTATCCAGCGAGAGCTTCGAGACGAGACGCTGTTGTTCTTCCCGCAGGGAACGTACAAGATGAATTCTCAAATCCGGCGTGCTGGGAACAAAGACATGGGGATTATCGGGAATAACGCGGTGATGAAACACGGGACCGTCGAAGCGATTGACGGCTTCGACGTAACGAAGGGCGAGTTTCACGGCCCCGCCCAACACTTCAAAATCGGCGTGCCCGACAACCCGCATCGCGGCAAATTCGTTTTCGGTGGGTTCGTGTTCGATTGGCGCGGGAAAAACGAAGGTATCCAGATCCTCAATCACCATACAGCCGGAAGCTCCATCGTCCAAAACGTTCGGCAACGGGGGATGCATTCGCTCGGGTGTCAGGGAGCCTTCCGCCTCGATCCAGTAACCGAAGAGGCAGCGATTCTCGGTCGACGACTCGACATTCGATTTGGTGGGAAGACCTACCAAAAGACGATCAACACCCGCGATACGTACGACGGTGGGCCGTATGCCGGACGCTCGTGGGCGACATCTGGAATCACGATGCATCCGCGCACGCAAGGGACGCTTCGCTTAGAGGAGATCATGTGTGGCGGATGGCCTGATAATGGCATCTACGTGATCGGAGGCCATCCAGACAAAGGGGATGGCACCGTCGAAGTGATCAACTGTATCGCAGCGAACTCACAAGCCTCGAATATCCGTATCGGCGGGGAGAACTCGAAAATCATCGGATGTAAAGTGATCATCGATCAGGCGTTCGGCGAGGAGTTCTACCACGAGCAGCGACCCATCCGCATCGACGACGGCACCTGTACAGTCAAGAATACGCGCATCATTCAACGGCAACCCACAGGATGGAGTCTCACAGTCCTCCACGGCGTGCAGAACGCGACCATTCAGAACGTGTCGGTCGAGATCTTCAATCAACCACAGCTTGCGTTAGTGGTGTCTGATGGCGCTGGCAAGTGTACAGTAGACGGGTTTTCGGTTCAAACAAAGGGGTGGCACGGGACGCGTGCCAGTGTGTTCCGGGGCTGGCCGGACGTCGCGAAGAATATCTCTGTGAATGGTCGTTCGGTCGCCTGATATTGTCCGTTCAATAAGAGAATTTGCAGGAGTTAGCTGCTGACGGGAGAGAAAAAGAGACCTATGAACACAAGGACACCGTAGAAAAACATGGTTGTAATGACACTAATGCCAGTGAAGTGCTGGGGTTTTCGTGTCACCATGTATCCGCCTGCAAGAGCGAGAAAGATCGATGAGATAATTCCCCAATCCTTGATTAAAAAGACCGCACAGACGAGTGTAACTAAGCCGATAAAGGTGGCAGCCTTTGCATCAAGTCGTGCGTGAAGTCCCATCGTGATTACCTCGTACTCACTCGTTCGAGTTGTCTTCTCTTAATTTTTCGGACAGCACAGACGTAATCGCTACTCTGTCGTGTCTGAATCATCCGAAATGTCTCCGTTAAAGATACCGTCCGCGATTAATCCCTCGCGCAAGAGCTTTGTGTGGGCCTCGTCGCGGCTGAGGTCGTGCTTTTCTGCGTAGTCTTTGACGCCACCGATGATGTGATACGGAATTTCGACGCTTGGTCGAGCCATGTTGAATTCTCTCCTATGTTTATACCCGTTAAACTTAAGTCTGTCGTGACGTTATAATTATTTGTGTAAAGTCGTCTAAAAAGACAATGTGTCTAAAAGCATATAATAGACAATCTAAAACAATGACTGACTCACACGTCCTCCCGAATCTAGAATCGTTTATAACCGCCCTCTCACGCCGCCTCGCCCCGCTTCTTGTCGCAGGGAGCGGTAGCACACTGATGATAGGGACCGCCGCCGCGCAGGACTTCTGCAATACCCAAGGCGGTCAGTTCGCCGCTGCCGTGCAAACGGGCATTGGTGGGCTTGCAATCGCATTTCTCGTCGCCATGCTGCTCGCTGCGGTCGTGCTGAAAGCCGTCCCCGTCAAAGGCACCTCGAAGCTGGCGAACGTCGCCATTGGTGGTTTCTTCGTTGGTGTCGCGATGATCGTAATCGGATTGGCGTTCGCGAACTTCGCGCTTGGATTCTCGCCCGTGGAAGCGAGCAGTTCCTGCGGGAACATCCTCGGATAGCTTCCGATCACTTGACGAACTCCAATTTTATGACACACTTCCGTCTGGTGATTCGGACCCTTGTCGCCCTGCTTGTCGTTACCTCGGTCGTTGGAGCGACAGGCATCGTGAATCCGGTCGCCGCACAGACACAGACGAACAACTCAACAACCAACGGTTCGGCCGGTGATGATAGTGGCTACAGCCCCGGCGACGGGTGGGGGCACTGGGCTGGCTCGAATAACAGCAGTACCGGCAGTGGGGGTGGAGGTTTTGGTCTTGGCATCGGTCCGAGAGAGTGGGCCGAAGAGACTGTTGACTTCTTTAAAGAGAAGGTCGGCAATATGTTCCGGTGGGCGCTACGCGCGTCTATGTCTCTGTGGATCGGGACCCCTTACGCACATATGGGAAATAACGGCGTTCCCACGAATGAACCGTTTACGACCCTTCACAAGGAGGTGTACGGCGCGTACATCTTCCCCGCAATCGTGTTGTTCCTCGGTATGTTCGTGATGATGAGCGCCGCTGCGATGAGTGCCAGCACGATGTTTAGTCGAGGGCGGATCACACGCTGGCTTGGCCGTCTTGGGATGGCGGTTATCGTTGTTGGTCTTGCCTACAACTTCACGAACCTCATGCAGCATTTCGCAAACTCTGTTGCATGGGCATTCGCACCCAAACCAAAGAATCTCACCAGTTCGTTAGGTGGTGTGCTTAAGCTCAGTGCTGGACCGATTGTTGGAATTCTTGGTCTCTATCTTACCGGCGCAATAGAAGCACTGATCCTTGCACTCGTGTACGGGTTCCGGCAGTTGGTATTACTGTTCGCCCCGATCATGATGCCGATCATCCTGCTCACCGCGTATGCGGCTCCCCATCGCCGTCTCAGAATGTTGGGGAGTATGCTGTTCTGGCAGTGGTTCGGCCTTGTCTGGGTTTCACTTCCCGTCGCTGTTCTCCTCCGAGTTGCCTACGAATTAGAGTGGAGTTTCGGCATCGGTGGCATTATCGGGTTCTTCCTGACGCTCGCGATCTTTGCCATCGCACTTGGCCTCCCCTTCGTCATCTCGTACGGCTTCTTCAAATTCCCCGCGTCGATCACGACGAGCGCCGCAGCAGTTGGCGGCGCGGCGGCATCGAAGGCTGATTACTTCCATGAGCGCTACGACCGCTTCCGCGACGAAGACGACGACGGCATCTCGCTCACCTCCAATTCCAGCACGACAAGCCCGGAAGACCGCACTATCGCTGCCGACGGAGGTATCACCGGCGAACAAGCCAACCTGCTGGCTGATCGTATGAATCGGTCGAGCCGGACGGACGATACGCAGACGGCCGAACGCATTCGTGCACTCCACGACGCGACGCATTCCAGCGACCAACGCTTCCGCACTCGCGCCCGCAAGCACGTCGTTCGAACTCGCCATGCTCGCGAGCAATCGTCCGCTCGGTCGCAGTCGGCTGATTCGTACGAAGCCAAGCCACGCTACCGGCTCAGTCGGACGGGAGGTGACGACTAATGGCCCGGCGCAATGACGAAGTGCAGCTTGTGTTGTCGGAGTACTCGGCGAGTGCTGATCTGTACGGCTACGACAAATTCGACCTCGCCAAGCTGTACATGCCCTCGCTCGTGCTGTACTTCATCGTTAAATTCGTGCTGACGGGGTGGCCCGCCACGCTCGGGTGGGTCGTTCTCATTCTATGCGTGCTCGTGACGACTATCGGCGTTCTCGCGACACCCGATCACATGGGGCCAGTCGAGTATCTCTCGATTATCATTCGCCACTACACCCGCCAGCACGTGCTGTTGCACGACCGCGACATCCAGACGCCCGTTCTCGGCTACCAACCCCCGGAGTATCGCTCGCCAACCGATGCAGACGACGACTCATAATCCTCTAGACCAATGTTTGACAACACTGATTCCGACGATTCGGACACGGATGACCGCTTGTTCAACCAACCGCAGAACGATAGTCTCCCTGCCCGGCTCGCACGCAAGCCGCTGTTGAATCGCTTGCCGGGCGTACCCGACGAAAGCGACGACCGCACCCAAGAGTTGGTGAGTCTCAACTACCCATTCCGGGGAGATCCCGCACTCGTGGATGAGTCAGGCGCACTCATCGGCGGCGTGAAGATCGAGCCCGCGAACATGGCGCTCGCCGACATCGGAACGTGGGAAAAGCGCGTGCGGTCGCTCGCTGATACGCTCGCGACCACGGTGTCGTATGAAGCACAGTGGTACAGTCCAATGCGGACGGTGAATTACGATGACCGTCAAGAACGCTACAAGGACGCCGAACTCACCGTTCGCCGCCAGCAGGACGATCTCTCGTTCGCTGAACAGGTGCGGGCGGACGTGTGGGAAGAACGTGCTGCCGTGGTCGACCTCTACCAACAGACCACGCTTTCGCGTGAATACTACATGCTCGCGAAGGTTCGTCCCGGTGAAGGGGTGCTGGATACGACGAGCGAGGAGGGCGGCCTTGGCAACGTTCCCGGCCTTGGGGAGTTGATCGAGAAGAAAGAACTCCACGAACGAGCGGGAAGTGCCGATCTCACAAACCAATTGCTGGATACGCTCCGGCGGCGCGTCGAAGAACTTGCGACGGCACTCGGCCAGATCGAAGGATTGTCCGCCCATCCGGTGGGTTCGTTCGACCTCGCACAGGTTGCAGCCGACTACTATCGAGCGGACAACGTGGGCGCACGCGACGAGTGGACGACCGCCCTTCGCGGCGCACCCACACCAGGGACGCTCGAAGATCCCGAGCATGAAATGACCTACCAGCACGTCACCGCGCTCAACAATGACGAGGGTCGCCAACCCATCGAACCCGACGGCGGGGCAGTCCAGCGACCCGCTCGCGGACGCTCGCGACGATCACCATCTGTCCCCGACGCTGATACACCGGGCGAGGTCGGAGACTGGGAGTTCGACACCGCGGCCGTGAATGCGAATGCGGTCGCAGACCTCGTATCGGGTGAGGAAGCGACCGCTGAACACTTCCGCAGTGTCCTTGCCCCCGAAGTGTTCGACCGGAGCAATCCCGACTACGTGCAGATTGACGACGATCTGTATTCGACGACACTCGCATTGCGTGAGTGGCCCGGTCAACCCGCCTACGGCGCGCTTGAAAACGTGCTGAATTACGGCCTTCCGGGCGTCGAAGTCGTCGTTTCGACTTCTATCGAAGGGGTGGACGAGCAGAAAGCCCGCCGCGAACTGGCCGACGCTCAGGACGCCTTGACGAAGAAAGCCGAGGACGCGCTGAATTCGAAGTGGAACCCCTTCGGCAGCAAGTACGAACGGAAACTCAGCGAGGTGAGTGCAACCCTCGATGCACTCGAAGCGAGCGACTACGGGTTGTTCGACACGCAGACGTACATCACCGTTCGGGCACCGGACACTGATACGTTGCAGACGGCGATCAGCCAGATTCGGGCCCGCTTGCAGGACGAACGTGTCTCGGCTAAGCGGATGAAATTCAATCACGAAGCGGGCTATCGAATGTCCGCCCCGACTGTCCCGAAATCGGCCTACCAACCCGTGAAAATGCTTGGGATGGGCTTGGCAAGTCTGTTCCCGTGGAGTACCCAGAACGTCGAGGAACCCGGCGGCATCGAGATCGGCGAACACGCTCACACGGGCGAGCCAACGATCCTCGACTGGTACGATTGCCAGACGGGGTACAACTTCGGCATCTACGGGAACATTGGTTCAGGGAAAACCACGACGGGCAAGCAAATCGCGTTCCGGCAGAAGACGAAACATCCCGACATGAAGCTGGTGATGGTCGATCCGCTCCAAGAGTTCACCGGCTTGTGCGAAGCGTTCGACGGCCAGCACATCATCGTCGGCGGTGACACGCCCATCAATCCGATGCGGATTGAGCCGACGCCCACTGATCGCTTGCAGAAGATCGGCAAGCACACGCCGTATAACGACGCTGTCACCCAGACTATCGGGTTTGTCGGGAACTACTATTACATCGAAGGGCTGAGCGGCTTCGAAGAGAAGAAAGGAACGTGGCAAAAGGCGATCAAAGCCGCGTACAAGCGGGCGGGGATCACCAAGGACCCGACGACCCACAGCAATGCGAGTCCGACGCTGGCCGACGTGATCGACGTGCTGAAGGCCATGGTCACGGACCCTGAAACCTACGTTGATAAGGAGATTCGGGAGTCAGACGAAGCCGTCAACGACCGTCAACAGACGGCAATCGATATTGTGAACAACGATATTGAGGCGTTCAACGACGAGTACGGCCAGTTGACCAAGCAATCGAACATCAGCTTTGACGACGCCGACACGATCTATCTCGACCTCCAACGCTACGAGAACGAGCAACAGCGTGGCGGCCTGATGATGGAATTGTTGTTGAAGGAGATGTACGAGCAGGCCAAGACCTCGCCGGAACCGCTGATGATGCTGATCGACGAGGCGAGCTACATGCTCAAAAACTCCGCCAATCTGGAATCGCTCAAACAGGCTCACCGCCACAGTCGGCACTACGACCTTTCGATTGGGTTGTTCACCCAGTCGGTGTCGGAGTTCTTCGCTGAAACCAGCGGCGACGGCAGCAACCAGACTGAGACATTGACCGAGAGTGCGGAAGTGATCTTCCAGAATCAATCGCGCCAGATCTACCACTATCTCAAGGAGATGAACGACGAACGCGGGCGAGAAATCGGGCTGAGCGAGCAAGCGGTGGAATACATCCAGGACGCCGATCCCGGCGAAGCAGGGAAAGGCTGGTCGGATGCCCTGCTTGACATTGACCAGAAAGAAAGCTACCCCCTCCGTGTGGTGATGACCGACGAGATGAACCCGCGTGAGTTCGCGTTGTACGAGTACGACGCAGCCAACGATGGCTCCGATTTGCAGGGCTTTTTGGAGGACTACTGCGCCGAGAGTGACGAGCAGTGGGAATGGAGGTGGTCCTAATGCCCCCAACCATCGCCGCGTGGGGACTCTCGCTGCTCGGAAATCTGTTGCTTGCCAGTCCGCTCGCCCCCGTTGTCGAAATGTTCGGCGTGTCGCTCCCCGAGCGGTTTGCGTTTACACTTACCAGCCTCGGCAGCGGGTTTGTGAGCGATCTCTTGGTACTCACTTGTCTCTTGGCAGCCCACTTTGCCGTCGTCATGCTCGTAATCAATGCACTCCGACTCGGCCAGTATGCGAGCGAGCGCTATCAGGAGGTGGTCGCATGACGGGCTTTTTCGAAAGCGTGTATGAGAACGTGCGCGGACAGGGGAGTCCCGCCGCGCGACAGGTTGATGACGACCTCGTGACCGATCTCTACGACCATGCGTGTGAGCAATCAGCACTCATCGGGATTCGCCCGTACAAGGACGAAGGAGGGCTTCAACGTGGGATGCAACTATTGAGTTCGCTCCATGATGTGCAGCTCGACGGGCGGGTTCGCAAGCAGAACGTGACGCCGGGCAGTGCGTTCGAACTCGTCTACGACGATGACGAGGAGATCCTACAGTATCGATTCGCACCAGGTGACGAGGGGATGCACGACCGCTTAGATCGCCAACTCAAGACATACTACGGCGATTCGGATATTGTCGAGATCGAGCCCGAATTCTTGGATATGGCCGCCGGACAGTACGTTGCGGCCGCTCGCCTCAAGCTGCGCCAAGACGATTCGTTCCTCCCGATCAAGCACTTCAAGCTCGATCCTGATCATTTCGAGACCGATCCCTACGACTCGATCACCTCAGAGATGGTCGGAGCCCCACATCGTCCGAACGCGGACGTGATGGTGCAGATCATGATCAAGCCTGCGATTTCAAACGCGACGTGGGACCGTCGCAACTGGTATCACGGCATCGGCAAGACCGTGCGGCGACTCAAAGAGTCCAAAAGCGGGTTTGACGCTGGAGCGGTCCTGAGGGAAACGGCCTCAGCGATGAGTGGCGGGCAACTCGAAGGCGTTGACGCGGACGAACAGGAGAATTTCACGAAGTATCGCGAGGAAGCCAGCAACTCGAAAGCCGCGAATGTCGTTGCGAGCCAACGCGGGAAGAAAGGCTATCACGTCGATATTCGCGTGGTTGCCGTCTCTGATAGCGAAGAAGAGGCCGTGAGTCGTGTCGAGGAGACTGCTGGGATGTACCGGAAATTCTACGACTCCAGCTACGAGCAAGGCTTCACCCCGAAGTTCTTCAAACAGAAGCAACTGGGTGGCTTCTTGGAGTCAATGGCAAGCCGAGAGTGGACCGGTACCAACCAAGGAATCACGTTCGCGACCGACACGCTCACCGGGATTTGTCACGTCCCGACCGACCTCAACACCCAAGAGATTGAGTACACGATGAGCAAATCCGGGCGTGGAATTCCGCCCCGGACCCCGCGCTTCGATTACGACGCTCACGACCTCGAACGCGCGACGAGTGATCCGGGTGCAATCCAACTTGCCATGCTCTCGGAGGACGACCCGGCCCGGCCGTACTGGTACGGGCGCGGCAAGAAGAATGGAATCGAGGCGGGCGTGACTCCCGAGATCCTGAATATTCACCAATTTGTCGGCGGCGGAACCGGGATGGGCAAGACGACATTCTTGGTGAATCAAGCCAGCCAGATCATGAATCGGGGCCATGGCTGTCTCATCTTCGACCCGAAAGGCAAGGACGCCGACGAGTTCCTACGCGAGGTGCCCGAAGATCGCGAGGATGATTTGGTGTTCGTTGACCTCACCGACGAGTACGACGAGCAAGTGACGTTCAACTTCATGGAAGTCCCGTCGAACGCCCCGCCGGACAGTCGCGCGTTCGCGAGCGCTGTTGAAGCGCTCGCCGACGACGTGGTGGCGATTGCTGCCCAAGCGGGCGGTGACGACAACTATTGGGGGGCGTTGATGAATCGAGTCACACGGACCCTGATCCGTGGGATGGCGAAGTCTGGACGAGACTGTACGCTCCTCGATCTGGCGTGCTGTGTCGCGGATTCGGATAATCTCGATAAGTTCCACAACTGGATGGACGAAGAGCGGATTCACTTCATCCGCGAGTCGGCCAAACGCATTGCTGACAAAGAAGATAGCGACCTCGAACCGCTCGCCGGTCGCTTTAGCCAGTGGATTGAGAACGACGCCGTGCGGAACCTGATTAGCAACCCGGACAGTACGGTGTCGATTCAGGAAGCCGTCGAGAACGGGAAGATCGTGGTTGTTCGCAACGACCCGAGCAGCGGGGAAACCGAAAAGCGACTGTTCGCGACGGCGCTCATTCGTCGGGCATGGGTCGCGATTCGAGAAGCCGACGACAATCCGCCGTTCTACGTGATCTGTGACGAGTTCGACTCCATCGTCACCGAGGAGTCCAACATCCACAAGATTCTCTCGGAAGCCCGTGCGTTCGACTTCTGCCTGACGCTCGCGTGTCAGAACCCATCAAATCAGTTGCCGACGAAAGTCGAGAAAGCAATTGCGAACCAGTGTAAGACGTTCATCTCCTACAACCCCGGCGGGGACGAGGACGCTCGCCTCATTGCCAAGCAGCATTCGCGGGATATTGAGTGGGAGGATCTGATGAACATGAGTCCGTACACCTTCTTCATGCGGACGCTCGACGACAATGACCAACTCACTCACTCCTACAAGGTGCGCGCGTTCCCACCGGTCGGTGAAGTCCGCACCGAGCAGACCGGCCAGCCCGGTCGCACGGACGCCGAGTTGGACACACTGAAACGGACGTCGCTCGCCGAGTACGGAACAACCCAACTCACGCCCGAAGAACAGCAGGAAGTCTCGCACTTCTACAGCGGCGAGCAGCAGGATGCAGAACCAACAGCAGCAGCGAGCGATCTGAGCGAAAAGGCGTGGCGCAATCAGGCGCTGAAAGCCGTCTACGACGAGACGATCCGCCACGGGAATCCCGGCGGGTGGGTAGCTGTTGCGGAGTGTGTGGACCGACTGAACGACTACCTGCCGGACACGACCGTCAGCGACGCCGGGAAAGCATGGCGCAAAGTCTTGCAGGAAATCCCCGATCCGTACATTGACCGACGCGAAGTCGAAGACGAAATGCAGGTCAAACCACTCGATACGGGATTCCTGAACCTCGGCGACTCGGAAAACGACGGGAACGCCGAGCACTGGGCCCCGATGGCCGACGCCTACATCCCGATGACCCAACTCGGCTTTATCTTCGAGATTCCCGAGCAGACCGGCGACGCCATGCCCGACGGCCTTGCGCGAACGGACGATATGCTCGCGATCATGCCGGACGACGACCCCGAGGAAATCACCGAGAAAGTGACCAGCTACCGGCAGCAAAAACAGCTCCCCTATCGTCTTGCCGGGACCAACGATGCCTATATCGAGAGCGAACACACGACGGGAAGCAGCCAACCCTCCCAGACAGTGAAGAATCTCGCCCAAGCCCACAACGCGGGCCATCGCTGTCTGTTCTTTGCCCGTGAAGACGTGGCGACAAACGTCTACGATACGGTCGCTCATGAGCCAATGTGCTGTCAGAGTTCACACCCCGACGACAGCGAACGGCGATTCTACACAGGGACCCAGCCGTTGAAGATCGACGGACAGGCCATGACGCGACCGGGAAGCCGTGATAATATCTGGGTGCATGATGAACAGACCGGCGAATACATCCTACGAGACTCCGATGGGACGGTTCACGCCCGCTTTGACACAGCAGCGGACATCTACACGGATGCAAGTGCGTACCCAGACGAGGGCGAGCGCAACATCATGCCCCCAGTGATCCCCGAGTACGAGATTAATGGGGATCTCCACGAAGTCGAATGGGATGTGATCGTTGTTCCGACCCCAGCAACGGACGAGAACGACGAGAAAATTCCGCTCACACCGATGGACCTTCGACTGTATGAAGGCAGCGAGCAGACGCCGCTGCTCGATCTGGTGGACAACGTAGCTCCCCACCGACAACAGCCGACCAGCGAAGACGAGTCGGTCACAGACGAGCAGCAGACCGACGAGAGTCCTGAGGCGACCCCCGTCAGCAGAACTGAGCCAGGGACCGAAGCAGATGCCGACAACGGGAACTGTGAGAAAGAGGAGGACGCGACGAACTCCCTCAACGAACTACGATAGATCGGCGTTATTCACGATCTCAGTTACTTTTTGCTGTGTTGCATCGTCGTGCGTTGCGGTGAGTACTTGGAGAATATCGATGATCGTCTCACGGCGTTGGCGGGTTTCACGCTCTAGTTCCTCGATCCGATTCTCTAAGGCAGTCACACGCTCTGCGGTGGCCGCACCAGCAGGCGGGGAAAGAACGTCTGGATTCTCATCGATGAGTGCCCTTCCATCTGCGGTGAGTTGCCAGACGCGTGCCTTGCGACCACCGCCGCCGCTGTATTCTCGCCGCCCGGTGTCCTCGATCAGGCCCCACCGTTCCAGTGTCTTCAGATGATGGCTCATGCTGCCGGTGGGAATATCGGCGCGTTGTCGGAGTGTTGAGGTATTGAGTTGGTCCGTTTCAGCGGCGTCAAACACGCCGAGGAGATTGCGCCGATGGGGACTCCCGTGATTCAGCTTCTGCTCAATTTCGTCGGGGGTGAGATCCGTGGTGGTGGTGGATGTATCAGATACCATAGTTTCTCACATGCAACGATAATGAACTGAGACGACTATAATATTACGGTTGGGTCCAAGTGTATCAGCAACTCCCGACTGCTGTGCATGAAGCGGAAACAAACGCCAAAAAATAACGCCATGGGGGTATCCCCACAGTTCTATCAGAAACTGTAAATGAGAGTGCGCGACACACCGCGGGGCGAGTACGCCCCGAGAAGAGGAGGGAAATTCAGGTGGGCGCCAAAGGCAAAGTGACGAGTGTAACAGCAACAAGAGGCACCCCCAATTTGTCACAAAAGTGATGGTGGAGGATATGAGGTGAACAGGGGCACCCCAGCAGGCACAGAACAAGCGAGAAACCGACGAGCGAACAGCCCATCAACAGGGCGCGAACAGAGGGGACAGTCCACCCGAGAACACGAGGAGAAAAAGAACAGAGTGAGGACGTGGGACAGTCAGGCCATGCCGAACCCAGAGAAAACAGAGAAACGAGACAGGGACAGTCCAGCAGCGCGACCAGCAGAGCAAGCAACAGAGTGGACCAACAGAAAACAGGACGACGGGGAGGACGGAGACAAACTGAGGAGCAGCGGTGAACAGGGACCGAGAGCGCTGGCGTCCAGGACAGCCCGAAGACCGTAGCAACCGCGGCAGGCGAGAAGCAGTGAGTCACGGCCTGAACAGTACGGAGAGCGACGAGACAGCCGACAGTGAGAGTGCAACCACACCAGAATTCTTGCAAAACATCGCGAACAGTAGCACCCCAGAGACAGAGTGATGACCACGAGAAAGAACGTAGCACGACCATGCAGGACAGTCACTGGGCGTGACAAGGCCGGACAGTCCACTTCTGGCCGGACAGGCCCGACAGAACGCTGTGCGTCTGGTGTGGGGGTGCCACCTCTGCACCCGAACAGAGGGGGTGCCGACGAGCGCCACATCTCTACTCACAGCCAGAGTAATGGCCGGGTGCCATCACCAGCACGCTTCATCTGGGTGCCGATATGACGGCATAATCTGGGTGCCAGCTTCAGCGCACCAGTGGGGTGCCAACGTGGACGACACACCACAGTTTCAGTGAGCGCACCACACGAGGAGAAGCGACGACAGCGGGCAGCACCGTCAGCACGTGGGACTGTCCACCAGCGACAGACTGTCCTGTCCGCCGGCCACCGACAAAGGGGACTGTCAAATCTGGCGACCAGTACGCCGAGCCTCTAGCTAGCTGCGGCGTCGACGGCGCGACACACCAAGTACAAATCATCACGCACAGCAGGGCCGACTGTCCTCCGGGCGAGACACTGAATTCTCTGAGCTCGAGCAGCACCAGACTGTCAGCCCAGCACGGTCCACGAGGGACTGTCACCCGGAGCGACGTACGATGGGCCAGAGAGGGACGAGGACCACTGAAGACGGCCAAATTACTCCGGAAATGTGGTGTCCTCTCTCCGAGCAATCTGACTGTCCACCGGCTACAAGAGCCTGACTGTCCCACCCGCGTTAGCAGAAAGCGGTCATTCGGCCGAACTGGGGCCATATTATCTCTCGACAATAGTAGGAATATTTATTTTTCCTGACTATCTATTGTTGGCTAATGATAAACCTCCAATACCGATCACCCCAGACTCCACTTGGGCTGTTTGTTGGAGCGTGGGCTATCTGGTCGCTTTCTACAATTTGGACAAGCGGGATTAACTGGCAAAGTTGGGGTGCTGTTGCCTTCGTTGGCGGTGTCACAGCTGTCTGTCTAGGTTGTCTTGTTTGGGCAATTGGTACAGCGACCGGTGATTCTTCGGAGCGGCCAGCACCGTATCGGCGACTTATGCAACTCTTTGGCGCGCTTGGAATCCTGTTTCTCGGTGCTATTGCTCTTGCAGCTTTTCTCTAGGTTTAAAACGGCTGTTCAGGGGTCATATTACTCCACGAGCGTGTAGCCAGACCTATCGTGTCGCACATTATTCTTCGTCCCCAATATTGAACTAAACACAGAGACGACCACCAGTATGCATCGCACCCTCCCCATTCTTGGCCTTGTCCTACTCGTTGTCCTCGCGGGCTGTCTCGGCGGCCTTGGATTCGGCGGTAGTAGCGACGGCCCAACCACAACCACTGCGGCACCAACCAACACAGAGCCGACACAGACGGCAACCAGCACGCTGTCCCCGACGACATCCAAGACAACGACCACCCCGACCACAACAGCCAGCACGACCACAGCAACGACCAGCACAGCAACAACGACGCAACCCAGTACAGCAAGCCAAACAACGACAGTACCGACACAGACCACCGCACGAATCGACGCACCGAGCGGGGGCCAGCGCTTCGAAGCGCGGGTGACGAAAATCGTCGATCCGACAACCATCAAAATTGAACGCAACGGCAAGACCCAGACGGTTGATCTGATCGGTGTGCGCGTCCCAAAGGACGGTCTGTACCACACGCGAGCGCTCCAAACCACCAAAGCACAACTAGAGTACAGTACCGTCACGCTCGTCACAGATCCACAGGTAGGAACCAGCAGTGACGGCCACCCACAAATGTACGTCTATACGGGAGAGTGGCTGTATAACACCCAGTTGCTCCGGTCAGGCTATGCGCGAGTGGCAGACGGCGAGTTCAGCAAGCGAGCGGAGTTTGAGCGAAAGCAACAGGAGGCCAAGCAAGGCGGCTATGGCCTGTGGAAGAACACGACGACAACAGCCTAACTAAGTCAGGCGGATATTGTTGGAATAAAATATTTATCCTTTGGGTACAATTTCTGGACCACTATGCACCTCCAGTCATGGTTACGTCCTGCGGTATACGTAAGCGCAATCGGCCTATTTGTCCTCGGACTCGGTATCACCGGTGTTGCGATCTCTGGTGAAATCAACGGCGATTACATGATTCAAGTCGACCACGTGAGTGCATCGACCACAGAGTCTACGGTATCCTATACTGGTCTCACACCGGCAGAGAAAGCTGTCTTTGACCGGGTGAAATCAGGACACGCAGCTCCCCTCGAGGGAGCAACCCTGGAGACGTTCGCCAATAACGCTGTTCGTTATCAGGGAGACATCTACGCCTTTGAAACGACGTATGATCCAACCACGCTCACACCACTTGTCGCTGGGTTCGGAATTGCATTGGCTGTTGCTGGAGGCGCACTATTCTTCCTGACGCGCGTGCTTGATCGGCGGTCGATTTCCCTGCCAGATACCATGTTCTAGCTCCGATCGTTCCGATTTTGTTCTTTTAGTTAACCGATTTTAGTGCCACTGCCTCATGTTGCACTAAGCGGGTGTGGACACACCTGATATTGAGTGACGGACTACTGGTGGGAAATGCCGGGTGCTACCAACAAAGCGGAGATTTCGGTAACCAACCGTGTCAATCTTCGCAACATTCCTGACAGACATGATCCTCAAGATAGATCGTAAGGACTGAGATTCCACAGCTGGTACACCCTGCGATGATAGCGGTGTTGTCTCGTCGGCATAATAGTCTCACAGAGGGCATCAGGTCCGCGCTTCGAGTTCCTCGGCGAGGTCAAGATACTGTTCAAGACACCGCGTACCGTGATAGCGGGCGGTTTCACTTCGGGTATCGTAGTCAATGATGCCAGCGGCATCCATCTTCGGGAGATGGATGTGTGTCAAGCTCAGCTGCAGGTTCTTCGTCGGTTCGGAGTCGGTGTCGCCAGTGACTCCGTCGCGAGCACTCTCTCCCACGCACTCCAAGAGTTCGGTGATAGACGCTACACCATCGTCCCTCGCGATAAGATACGAGAGAGCGTGGCGACGGTGGTCATGGGCGAGGATATCGAATATCTGATCGAGCTGGGCAGTAGTGTCATCGCTGACGTTTGATGAGTTAGTCATGATTGGGTGGCGGAACGCATGATGATGTTATGTTCCGCGTCCCCGCTACGCGAATGAACCGTGTCCTAGTGACACAACGACCTGTGTTCAGCACTCCCTCCGTTCGTGGGAGATGAACACACCTTCAGAGATGGCTGTGTTAAACATTAACACAGCGTGGACAGAAAAGGGTGGTGGTTGTTACTACGGATGAGGAACTTTCCGTTTGAGAGTGCACCACAGCGCGAGACGGATCCTAGTGAGCCAAAGACGAGCTCTGTGCCATGAACACCGACACGTTTAGCGGAGAAAACTGGAATTATTTCACTGCCAAATATACTGCTCACAGACAGTCAACTGCTTCAAATCGGGTAAATTCGGAAAGTCAATCTCGCCGCCGCCGTCCGTTCCACGTCGGTTATAGGATCAATCAGCCGTCTTGGAACGTGGCGGAATATTACAAGCCAAAATAGTGCCACTGAGACATAACCGACAACTCAAGTGTACCATGAGCCATCAGCCATCATCGTCAGTTACCGCTGGATTCGGTTGAATGTGAAAGGATGATGGTACCGTCAGTCTGGACACGAACAATGTAGTCTTCGTACCTAAATTGTACTCGCCTATTGGTGTCCCGGAGAGTCCCGTCATGGCGGGGCTCAAAGAGTCTATCAAGAGCTTCTGGGTCAACAAAGTCAGACAGAATCGCCAATTCGCTTGGGTCGGCGTTATTCAGCGTGGCGATGGCGCTGACGAGTGTTCGGCTGACCGAGTCTGTTTTGGGATCGAAGGTAAATTGATGCGTTGTTTGGTCGGCGTGTTCTCGGTGCTGGTTGGACGTATCGCTCGTGGTGTGATCGGTCATGATATGTGGGCGAGTGAGACTCTGTGATGCGCGCAACCTGGGTTCTAATCGCGTGAAATACGCCACCGGTGGAATACCACTGCCGTTTACAGCAGTGAATGCACAGTGTGTGCTGGTTCGGAGTATCCCATCAGTGCTCACTCCGGTTAAAAGCGGCGTTAGCTCACAATCACACAGGTTTGCTGAACACCATGTGCTTCCCTTCAGAAGTCACTGAGACGATGACTTGGCGTGAAAATCTTGGGGGTAGTTACCACTAGGCAGCGTAGAAAAGATATGGAAACATATGCAGATCCATCCCAACAACCGACTATGAGTGTAAAGCAAGCAGTGGCTACATTAGAGGAGTGTCAGCCTGATCAGCTTGGAACACTGAGTGCAGTAGTCGATATTAACGAGCTCGTTCGGGTTCTTGATCCGCCGAGTGATCGGGAATCGGTTGTATTTCGGTACTGTGGGTATTCGGTCGAAGTCACGTCCGATCGTAGAATTCGTGTCGAACCATAAGTGATAGAATCAGGTCTCGCGGGTGGGTCAAAAGCAGAAAGAGGAATTGCTGCGGTTAGTATACAATACTAACCTTGGAAATCTATTCCGACTTCAAAGCAAGAGCAACAATGATAGCAGTGTTCGCCGGTCATTGATCGTCAGCCACCTCAATTTGGAGTGACCCGCTGCAGTCGCCACAACTGTACTTCTCGGGGCGTTTCACAACTTTCGAGCGTTGATAGCGCGCGAGTTGTCCGCCGCATTCGGTGCAGATTACCCACCTGTTCGGAACCTTGAACCGCTCGTAGTGCTGTGAGGTGTCGAGCATATCCGTCCAGCGGGTGAACGTCTCACCGTGGTTCGCTTCCCCGAACTCGTGGTACTGCTAAGCGTGAATCAACTCATGGCGCACCGTCGAACTAAATTGCTCCCAGCCGTGCGCGTGTCGTAAGCGTCCCAGCTGAGCGTGATCGTAATCACGTCCGTGTCGAGGTCGTACTTCGTCACTCCTGCCTGCCGTTTCGCGCGGTGCGACACGTCCCACGCAATCGCCTCAATCGGCAAATCGGGGAAATGCTCAGCGGCGACATCCGCCGCGTGTGCTTGCGCTCGGTCAAGCAGGTCGCGCTCGGTTGTTGGTTGGTTGCCGTCCTCGTCGGGCGTATCCGCACACTCGGTCAGCGTTCGCTGGGCGGCTACATCGGCCAGCGTTGTTTGGCGTGACATAAATAGAAAAAAGTGAGTGGGTTAGCAGCAGTCGGTGAGAGCGCCCTTCCGGGTGGCTTCCGCACCACAGTTCTCACACGTCCAGTAGGTGTGATCGACGTTGCCGTACGTGTCGTAGCCGGTGGACGGGCCACCGAGATGTCCGTCGTCCGATGGGAATGCGTTGAGCGTCCTGTCATCGGTTGCGTTTTCGACGGCGGCCATATGCTTGCAGAACGCGTTTCGGTGGACGTGATGCGGGCACGTGCAGGCCATCAGGTCGTTGGTCACGTCGACCTGTCCGGGGACATCAACATTGTAGGAGAACTGTTCGGCCTGTGCGCGCGTTTCTGTGGCTTCTTTCCCATGGTGCTCACTGTCGGGATCAGTCTCGGACACGTAGACCTGTACGTCGTCGCCCAGTTGATAGGGGTCGCTCGCTGGTTAGGGCACGTCCTCCATCGATATTCGGTATTCTGTGTAGTGAGTTTTTATCAGTACCGAACATCTATATGATACGATGGCCAACGATCCCCTGACCTATACTAACGATGTTCTTGACGTAGATCCATTCGAACCGGAATCAGTCGCAACGAACTTGTTATAATTTGTCTGTCGCGTAGCTAGAAAACGATGGTCTGTTTGATTTCGTCGGGGATCATACATCAACAATACGGGATACAAACAGTGTGATTTTACGAATGCGTGGTGAACTTCCCAATAGCCATGGGAGACAATGATAGAGATTGGGATGAATTTGATCCAGAGGCGCGCGAAGAACGCGAAATCGGTCGCGAGATGGTTTCGAAGAGTACGGGTCTCGGATCGGTCATGGCGCACTTCTATCGCGGAGAGATGAGTGTAGTCACGACATGGCGCCAGCGACTGGATGAGACAATCAACTGGGCAGTAACGATTATCTCGGCGATCCTCATCTATGCTTTCTCAACCGAGGGCAAGCACGTGATTCTCCTCACTGGGATGGTGGTGATCGCTGTATTCTTAGGAATCGAAGCCCGGCGCTATCAGGCCTATGACGTATATCGGTCGCGAGCACGGATGCTCCAGGAGAACCTCTTTGCAAATACACTCGATCCCTCACAAGGCGTTGAGCACCCCGCCTGGCGGCGTGAACTCAGTGATGATTATCGAAATCCGACGATCAAGACGCCCTATTTGGAAGCACTTGCACGACGACTCCGTCGGATCTATCTTCCGTTTTTCGTGCTCATGCTCGCCGCTTGGCTATTCAAACTCACGGCTTTCTCCTCCCAATCATTATTCAAAACAGCCGCGATAGGAAAGATACCAGGACTCATTGTACTCGGGGTTGTAGGCCTGTCATACATCATTTTAGTTGCAATTACATTCTGGCCACGCGAGCGGAAGGCAAAAGGCGAATTCGACAAAGTCGAATACGGCGAGTGGAAAGAATCTGATCAATAATCACTCTAGCTTAAAGAACGGGCCGCTCAAGACGATCAGTGCGGTCTAAGTCTACTCTGCTTTGTTGAATAGCAAGATGGCGGCAGGATACCCTGTGATATTTGTAGAGTAAAGCCAATAAAGTTGGGATGTAATGAAAGTAAACCTCCTCGACTTCGCTAGCGAATGAAAGCACGGTGCTCAACCCAGGTGGACTACAGATCTTTTCACAGCATCACTATCCGATATTTTGCGCACAGGTATTCTATGTATTCCGCCAGCATACCCATAACAAGGATGTCCTGCAGATATTCTCTCTTCAGTGACTTTGGATCAGATCTAGTGACGAGCAATCAGAGTGAGTGGGACTAGTTCGGTAGTTCCTTCCGACCCGTTCGCACGCATGGCCAGCGCGGGAAGCCATTCAGGCCGCCACACTTGCACTCTACCGATTCAGTGTCGTCTTCGTCCGTCTCGTTGTCCTCCGGCAGGAACGCCGTCAGGGTGCCATCATCAGTTGTGGTTTCTACGCCAACCATGTGCTTACAGAACGCGCTTCGGTGAACGTGATGCGGGCAGGTGCATGCCATCGCGTCGCCGGTCACGTCGTCCAGCGTGACCACGTAGTGATGCTCAGCAGGATTCTCGTGGCTCTCGTTGGTGACGTTGATGAGTCCGGGGACATCGACGTCGAAGGCGAATTGTTCGGCCTGTGCGCGGTTCTGTGCCGTCTCGTCAGCTTCAAGGGCTGCGGATCGGTTTGTACTCATGGTCTTTCGCTCAGATTTGGAAGACCGGTGCCGGGTGTTCTAGCACCCGGCGCGTTTCTACACGCCCGAGGGCACCTTTCCGGCCGATATTACTTCTGCGTGTGGATTCAGGGGACAGTATACTTGATTCACTTGTCTATGAAGAGTGGATTGCTTGGAATCCATTTGTCTCACTGCTCCATGTCGCACTAAGCAGACATGGACACCTCACGCGAAAACGGGAGCATCTTTGGCGCCTGACCTGCTGTGCCCATGCTCTTATCCCTTCCCAGAACTTTGCGTTGCTATGAGTGTCATTGCTGAATTTACGGTACCGAGTGACACACTCGCGCTTTCGGAGACACTTGAACAAACTCCTGAGATGACCATCGAAATCGAGCGTGTTGTCGCTCGTGGCAATGACCGAGTGATGCCCTACTTCTGGATCCGCGGCGGTGACTACGGTACGTTTGAAACGGCTGTCAAAGACGATCCATCAACCCAGAATATTACGAAACTTGATGACTATGAGAATGGCACACTCTATCGGGCCGAGTGGACACAGAACATCGAGAGTATCGTCTACGCCTATCTTGAAGTCGGAGCGTCAATTCTTGAAGCGACTGGACAGATAGAAGGGTGGGAGCTTCAGATGCGCTTCGACAATGAACACCTCGTGAGTGGTTTCCAAGAATACTGCACAGAACATGAGATTCCATATGAATTGACCCGATTGTATCATCCCTCGGAGCCGATGGGTGGTGGCCAGTATGATCTCTCCCCAAAACAGCGGAATGCGCTGGTTACCGCGTTAAACAATGGGTATTTCGAGGTTCCACGCGCGGTATCAATGGACGCAATAGCAGATAAGATTGGTATTTCCCAACAATCATGCTCAAAGTTGTTACGCCGGGCCCATCAGAACCTAATCACCAATGTGTTGACGGTGGGCCATCCAGAGGATGGTTCGATACAAGAAGAATAGCATTGTGCTTAGTCGGTCCTACTCCGGGTAGAGAGTGCACAGGCCAACATCGGATGGAGAGGGCGTATATACTCCCCATAGATTCTTCGTTTTGGAGTTTCTTTTTCCCACTATGACTAACGGCTCAAAGAACCAACACCTCTGTGCACTCCACGAGGATACCGCACTACCAGTACAGGACACCCTCTTCAAGTGATGACCGGAACAATCGTTGAAGTAACCATCCCGAGCGAACAGTTTGCACTCGAACACACACTCACTGAATTTGAGACACTGACGTTTGAGGTCGAGCAGATGGTCGCCATGAATCGCGATACCCTGATGCCGTTCATTTGGATTGACTCATCCGATCTCATCAGGCTTGAAACGGCGTTTAGGGCTGATGAGAGCGTTGCTGAGTTTGAGCGCATCGCTGATTTTGAGACTGACTGTCTGTATCAGCTCACATGGGTGGATCGCATTAGCCATCTGATTCGGATTCTTGTCGATGAAAAAGGAACGGTGATGAGCGCAACGGGCTACGACGACACGTGGCACCTGCGGCTGTTGTTTGCCGACCGGGATGCAGCCACCCGCACCAATGCCTATTGCGAAGAGCAGGGTATTGACTTTGGCATTGAGAATATTCATGAGTTTACTAATCACAGTGGCAGTCGCGTAGGGGTAACAGATCCGCAACAAGAGACGCTTCAGCTCGCTGCTGAGCGTGGCTATTATACAGTGCCTCGCGAGGCTACCGCAGAAGACCTCGCCAAGGAATTCGGGATTAGTCACCAAGCGCTGTCCGAGCGGCTTCGGCGCGGGCACGGCGCTCTCGTCACGCATGTGTTTGGCGGAAGTGCCGGGACGTCGGAATCGCCAGAACCAGCAGACACCACGTCTGACAAAAGGTCGGCGCCGAGTACAGAACCACATGGCGACTGAGGTAGTGGCTGTGTTTGTCACATCGAAAATGCCAATCCTATCGGCACGAACAGTAACCTGAGATCCACAGTATTGGGAAGTAGCATACAGATCCGTCCATCGAATGAACGATGCCTATCGTCGGCACTGTCTAGTTGAGCCAGCTTGAGGAATGAGCAGGTTGAGAGTAGCATGAATCACTAACTCTTCAACCTGCTCGTCCTTATCTAGACAGTGCTCCCTACGCAAAATAATATCAGATTATTTCCGACAGTATCTTCGTGCTTGTTAGGTAGACTGAGGGTAGAATCCGACGTGATTTTCCATGGTTCGTTTATTCATATACTATATTATATATCGAGAAATTCACCAACAACCTAAAGCGTATAACTCGCCCTCTGCTATTCTAATTGGCTAAATACAGTTACACCTCATGATGGTTACGAAGACCTGATTTATCGTTGTGAATCACGCAAGATCAATGGTTCAATGGCGAGCGTTCGCTTCGCAACTGTGACGACCCGCAAGACATACGATGTAAAGAGCAGAAACGGGACGAGCGTTATGGTAAATGCAACCCCGATCGTCCAGGCCATATTTGTTACACCGAGCGTGCTCCCTGGAAACGTAGTTGCATCGACAATCGTGAGCATGATGCCAGCGACGACAAGTGCTGGGATCGCTGCATACAGGATCATTTGTGAGAGACTGACGAGTGCCCATTCAAAGTAGAGTGTCTTAATATGCTCACGAGCGGGACCGAATAGGCTCAGTGCCGTTTTCAGATCAATTAAGAGCGTGGTCTCTTCCTCGGTGAGACTCTCGTCATAGTTATTCATGAGTCGTTCGACTTGGAAAATTTTCCATGAGTAATTGAAATTGAGTGCGGCAAAAAGCACGTCGAACGTACCAAATTTGGCGCCATCAAGCTGATCGCGAACAACTTCCGAATTTCCAGTGAAACTGTCGGTGAACTCGTCAACTTCCTCTTGAAGTTGATCATTGTCATTTTCGGACAGACCCTCTTGAAGGGCGACGGCTCGCTGCTCGGCCACATTGATCAGTTCTCGGAGGAATGCCGACGGATCTGCAGGACTCGGCGAACCGATCAGTTCCTCGGCATAATCACGGAAGTCCATCGAATTCTCCATGCGTTCGCGTTGCTCGCCGAGCGGGCCGTTTTCCTGGGAGATGACGAGTTGACCGATGGTCACGACGAGCGTCACGCCGGTGATTATAGCCCCAATCATCGTCGAGAACATCGTTTCAATCGTGTCACCTGATTGGAGTTGTTGTTGCAAGGGTGGCGAAAGGATGGTCACCGCAATGACAAAGACGATCAAGACTGCAAACGCCAAGACAGCAGTGACGTGGAGGCGGTTTGCGGCGAGTAATAGCCAGATTTTGAGCCGACTCTCGCCTGCTCGCTCGCGCATTGTATTGGCCGTACTGATGTCAGAACTCTCATCGCTCATGATTCTGCGTCCTCACCAGTACCGGTATCAGCTGCAACTGGACGTTTAAAGACGAGATACTTGGTGCCGCCACCCGTGTATTCGATCGTTTCGCTCAGTTCCCAGCCGTCTTTCCCATAGGCATTCAATTCTTTTTGTGGGTCTTCGGCTTCTTTTTTGGTTTCACCACGCGGTGGTCTGAGTGTCTTATACTCCCAGTGAGTTATTTGCGTTTGGCTCATTTACATGGCTACTATCGCACTCAACAGGCCTAAGAATGATGATCTAAATATGAAAACGAGGTTTTATTGTCAAATTGAGTGGTCGTGAGGACTAAGCATACAGCAACATATCATAGATATAATGAATCAACGATTCCATATTTCAGTGGTCACAATACTGATGGTGATACTCTCGATGACGAGCGGCTGTCTGTCGCTTGATCCAACTGTAACTCTTGATACTGCTGATTCCACCGTCTTCAAGAGTACATCTACGACTGATACAGTTGCAGTAGGGAAAGTCGATACACGGGTTATGCTCACTAATGAAGCAACGACCAGCGAAGGGGTGACGCAACTGAACGTGATTGATGCGACAGGCAAAGCAGTCTATAAGACTCCTGTTGAAAGTGGCGAGACGACTGTCACACTAATGCTCCCGACAACTGGTACGGTGACAGTTGTTGCAGTCAATACAGTCAATGGAACGGTTGTCGAAACGCAAAACGCAACGATCACCGGAGATTCAGTGATTTAAGCACCTATACTTCCCCGTAGTGTTTCTTTGCGTGGTGATCTTTAGGTTAATACTCTCGATAGATAGAATCAGAGATCAACAGTAAAGACAAGCGGTCACTGTGGCAAGAATGTCATCACAGTAACACTCAGGAACAGTGCGTAAAACTCATCAATCGTACCGCTGCCGCTTGGTTTTCCGGCCTTGTTGAAATCCTTTGAGAGTAACACGTTCGGTCGAGAATCGTCCATCAATGGACGACCTTCCGAAATCGGATCTGCTCAGATTCGTCAAGCGGGCGGTTGCGCTTGCCAGTCGAGCAGTCGCTTGCTATTCTTCAAAATTCTCGAAGAAGCGGTACACCCTGCGTCAGCACGTGTTCTTGCTCTGTCTCAAAGTGAAGAAGACGACCACATACCGTGATCTTGTTGACGAACTCATCGAGATGCCCCGCATTTGTGACTCCCTCGAACTCGATTCTATCCCTGCCTCCTCAACGCTCTGCAAGGCGTCCAACCGATTGGAGATGGCCGTCTGGCGTGTCCTACTGACCATCTCAGTCGCTGACCTACCACTGAGCGGTGTCACCGGCATCGATGCGTCTGGGTTTGGACGAGCCCACACCTCAGTCCTCCACACGAAACACGGGACAACGACGGAAAGGACTGGCACCGGTCAGGATTATAGAACAAACGGCTCGGTATCAGTGGCCCGCAGAGTGACAGTCGCCACTCTGAGCATAAAGGCGGTGAGGATAATAAACGGTGCCAGGGCGACCGTGAACGCGGCGGCCACAAAAGTCAGGAGCGGTGAGAGGCCAAGTATCCATATTTGCGGGAGGATGTTCGCGTTTATAGCCAGAATCGTGGTTGCGGTTCCCAAGATGGCTGGGAGCGAGACAATTAAGAGCGTTCGTGACAACATTGAGAACTCTCGTCGATAATACAACGTCTTGAAAAAATGGCGTCCGGTCGTGATTAGTTCGAACGCGCGGATGAGCCTCTCGAACCGATCTTCACCACTATCAGAGAGCACATCGGTATACGCCAGATGCAATACACGCGACCGTTCCATCAACGGGCCAAGATCTAAATCAAGCCCAAGCCATAGGGCACTGAACTCGCCCCCACCCGTTTGATCAACGGACTTCTCAATGTATTCGATGGTCTGGAGAATGGTCTCGATGTGTTCTCTGATTTCCTCGGCATCCCTCCCGTCAAGCTCCTCTGTAACCGTCTCTAAGTCGTGTGCTCGATGGTTGATAACTTCGACCATCATAGAGAGGAATGAAGCCGGGTCCATGTCCATGGGGCTACGCTCGGTGTCTGTCAGATGACCTATTTCGCTGCGGAACTCTAGCGTGCCTCGAAGACGATCTTCCTGTGCACCGATAGAAATGATATCGTATGATAGGGCAAATGAGTTGATCGATACGACGATCGAGACCAGCAGGATAATCCCTCCCAGGAAGGTGTTGAGAACCGTCTGAACGGCAGCGGTCTTGGTGAGGAGTCGTTGCATTTCGAACGGCCAAATCGTGCCAATTCCGAGGATAGCGACGAACGTCATCGTGAGAAGCGCCCCGGTGACGGCATGCCGATTCCCCTCCAAGAGTACCCATTGTGCCAGGCTGACGCCACGTCTCCCTGATGGATCCGGGAACCACCCTCGCCAGCCTCCGGATCGGCTCATTTTATCACCCGGATGAAGCAGGAAACAAGTACTGGTTTGACCGATGGAGATTGATTCGAAGCACCCATACACCGATATGATCGCTGCCTATCCATTTAACCCACGGCATTGTTATCGCCTCGGACTTGATGGGAATAGGGTCAGAAGGGACGGGCGATAACTAAATTCGGGTCTGCTTTCCTTCGGCATCCGGTGGAATGGAGTGGAACCTCAATGATGAATACGCGCCCTCGGCCTTGTTTAGACGCGGTGCAGATCGTCCACTACGCGCTTTCTCCAAACAACGAAATCGGGTCGAGAGGCACTCATGGACTGGTTCTGTTCACCCGATATAGCCACTAACCGACGCCTACAGGCGCGTCTAAACAAGGCCCGTGCCCTCTATTCAGCACGTGCTCAACGAACTGTCCGCGACTGAGAATTTCGACAGAGCCGGTTTTCCTTATCTAAACAGTGCACTTCAGACGTCCTCGGAATGGTGCTGATCGATGTGTTCGCGGAGCTCGTCTTCACTGTCGAACGTTTCATGGCAGAACTGGCACTCGTTATCAGTTGCCGTAGGGTTGTCTGGGCTCACACGATAAATCCGCTCTCATTATGTTTATTCATTTTGGCACTGGCTCTCTTAGTAAGTATGTCCTTAATTATGACCATATCTTCATCCAATTTTACAGAAAATCCTCGGCCATCGATACTCTTGTCTCCCAGGCATAAGCCTGCGAGTGGTGATAAGAAGGTGACTCATTCACTTGGTCAACTTCGCGAACTCTTGACCCTGCTAGGCATGGATGTGTTTATGTGGTATAAAGCTGCACCGGACTGCGCCTAGTCATGGTCCTCAAAGCGTCCAAATGGACAGAATCGTATTCTCGGCCGATTTTGGGTTATCCTAGTGCCAGGCCGAAAGAAAAGTGTCAATGGCCGCTCTACCACACAATCCAACGGTCGGTGGTATAGTGGCTATGATGGTTAGCTTATTCAAGCAAGTGCTCACAATAGGGGTAAATTCGATGGCGTGGATGGATGGGTCGTTCACAGTGGAGACACTCGGTATCATCAGCGGTCTCATCCATCATGGAGGTATCATGGGCTATAAGGATTCAACGGTGGTTGCAACTGCTGTGTTGAATAGCGGTCTAATCGGGTGATATCATGGAGTAGAAGGATGAAGACGAGTAAATCGGCTCTTGTCTATGGAGGTCGATCTCCTCGGCTTCGTTGAGCAGTGTCGGCACCTAGCCAAACAAGCGTTAGGGAAGCACGCGGGCGAGCCCGCCAGCGGCGGGTTCGCCCGCTGGGTCCATGTCGTCCTGCACTGTCTTCGGCTCGAAGAAGACCACAGCTACCGCGAAACGCCGAATCGGCTGAAGTACATGGCTGAGATCCGTGACGTACTCGGCTTAGATCGGGACGATCTGCCAGAGTACACGACGATCTACAAATCATTTGACCGGCTGAAAATGTGGGTGTGGCGGGCGTTGCTGCGCGTTTCAGCGCAGCAACACCCGCAGTCTGGTCACGCAGCTCTCGACAGTACGTTCTTCGACCGCCGCTCAGCCTCCTCGTACTACCGCCAGCGGTCTGGAAGCGACGTGCAGACGCTGAAAGTGACGACATTAACTGATGTAGAATCGCTCGCTGTTCTCGACGTGCATATCTCAGCACGGTGGAAACACGATACGAAGACTGGGCCGCAGGTCGTCCGCCGGAATGCGGACGACCTGCTGTCCGTCTCAGCTGACAAAGCCTTCCACAACTGGCACACCAAGTACGAATTCTACGCGCTCGGTGTCGAACCGCTCATCTTACAACGTGGATCGAGATCACTCACGGTAGGACATAATGCGCTTATCCGGGCAAAAGGCTATTCACAGCGCTGGATGGCCGAAACTTCCTACTCGACGACGAAGCGCTCGCTCGGCGACGCCGTGCGAGCGCTGGGCTGGTATCGACAGTTTCGTGAGATCGTCCTCATGTTCGCCATCGCCAATATAGAACCGCTCTGTGAGCCACTCTAACCGTGATTCAGTAGCTATTCAACACGGCAGTTGCAACAAGTTCTACTAGTACTGCTTTCAGACGCAGACTCTTTAATGGAAAATGCAGATACAATATCAGCTCTTCGCTATGTAGAGGTTCAAAAGCACTCCCAAAATCCCACCTCGTTGGAGAGCTCAGAGAATGGATGTCATAATTGTCTTTTAATGAAACCTGTACTGTTTGTCCTTGATTCTCGCTGCGACTCATCCGGTGTAGCAGCCACCACCTTATTGCAACTCGCGATTCTATCATAGCCGTATGAGTGATGATCGATCTCCCGTGGAGGAGCGAGCAAAAGGCGGTGAACTTGGCGATTTCGATGAGTTTCTCAAAGAGCAAGACTATCCAGTGAAAAGCAGTGAATTGGTTTCTAACTATGGCGATCACGAAGTTGAGTCAATGAATGGCACACAATCCATTGAAGAAGTGCTGAGTTCAGCCGACGAGAAAACATACGATTCCGCAGACGAAATCCGAGACGACATACTAAACCAATTAGATAGGGGAGAATAGACGTCTGGTGAGTAGGACTGTTTGGTTAGATATTGCCCCTATCATTGGCTAACAGCTGATTGGTATGGAGTTCACCGCAATCGACCGGCGGTGTTGCACAACTGTATTGATATCGTCGCCTTGGAAGATTCCTTCTTCGGACCGACCGTTGCGGGCGAGCGCCGTGATGCGGTTGGTAGTGTCGAGTTTGAGTATGACGAGTATCGTGTTGAAGTGAGTAGTAATGGCTGGGTTTCAGTGTATGGACACCCCTGAACACCAGAACTGATGTCGTGCAGTATATGAGTGAATAGCCAAAATAAACGATTTACGGCGACTGTCATTGATACCGGAAAGTTCGGAGATGGACTACTGTTTTGCTGCTGAATCAGTCGCTTGACGTTGAGGATGCTCAGTACCATACGGATGGCCAGTTTCGATGAGATGATCGAGTGCTTCGAACGTCACGGCCTATTGCGATTTACCCTGTGACGTGCTGGCTGTCCATCGGCAGACGTTGCAGTAAAGCGTCTACTCGTCAGTCATTGGGCTGAATACGTACCTTCCGAGCAGGCGTGATTTCAATGTGGCACCCAGCGTAGTCGAACTGGACGCGTGGCGATGATCGCGTATAAATGAGATCGAGCGCGTCTGGATCCATAACAGTATAGAATGGTGGTAAAAGGCCCGCTGGATCACAGCCTTTCATGTCGGCAACTTCTCGAATGACGGTCTGGCTGATCGAGGTGGATGGTGATCGACTGGGACGTGCTGGCTCAGTCAGCGGCTATGACGATGGGGAGTTGGTATCGAATTGAGGGCCTTTTTTCACGATATTCTCATCGTGATCCCAGATGACAAAGCCATGGTCTACTAATGTAGCGAGATCAGTATTGCGGTGGTCAAGCCGAAACTGTGCGACATCTTCGTCGGCCGATGGTGGGTCGTCATGTGGCATGCACTACCACTTGCCACGCATGTCCGTAAACCCAGAGTACTTTCGAGGCTACTAGACGTGTGATTAATCGGGTGAATTCAACACCCAAATAGTCGGTTGCTGGAACAGTTGCTATCGACTGTGGTAGTTATGTCATGGACTTCATATACCTGAATGAAACGATCTGAGAGATCCACTGCCGCTCATCGAGTTATGGGGAAAAGGGGTTGGAGCAAGCGATCTCGATTTTAAATGAGTACTTTAAACGCTGAGCACCCGTGCATGACAGATGTAACTCCAATAAGTAGATTCATGCGTTTTTCGCCAGCTCCGGCAATTTGCCGTTGATAACGATCTTCACCAACAAATCCAGTAGCTATCAGATTTGTTGGGTAAGATCAGGCGTTCGTCTGTCGAGTTTCAGACTAGGAGTCAATCTCTTTCAGTGAGAGAATACCTGTATCTCTCACTAATTCTCCGTTAGAGGTTACGACCTGTGTTCTCATTGCCGGAGATATTTGGGAGAACTTCCTTGAGGATTCCTTTGGTTCCTCGCCGAAGACGCTCGGAAAGCGCTTGGTGTGAGACGCCAAGTTTCTCGGCCAATTCTGATTGGTCAATCACCCGCGGGACGTCGTAGTAGCCGTGTTCGACGCCCAGGGCAAGGGCTTTTTGTTGGCCGTCGGTGAGATCGAACCGCACCCGCTGGGCGCTATCAGCATCATAGATCCGGGCAACATCGAGCGAGAATCCGTGTTCTTTCGCAAACTGACTAACTGCCGAAATCTTGTTCTGCTCGGGGAACAGTACACGAAGAGTCCACTGGTTGCCGTGTGCCGTTGCCCGCTGCACGGTTGCGTCCTGTTCGAGCAGCATATACGCGATGATTTGGGTCTTGTAGACCCATTCCATTCGGTAGAGCCGTTCGTCTTCGAGTTTGGTGAGCAGCTCGACATTCCCAACACTTGGATCGTCTTCGAGTACTTCTGTCAGCGTCTCAAAATCACCGTTGGATGCCCAGACAAATGGCAGTACATGTTCTGTATCGTGTGCGACCACCCGGTCGATTGTAAACACCATCTCGGGCAGGCGCTCCAATGTCTCGGATAATGCAAATTCCTCCGCCGGAATACTGAATTCCGTGATCGTACTCATACTTCGTGTGGTTTTCGGGGGCTTATGGGCGTTATGGGCGGCAGAGCTCTAGCAAGTGCCGCGATCACATATCCCGTGAGAACAGAGAGAGACACACACTACGAACCCCACGATTTGGAGGCGGCTATCAAAGGTTTCTGCTTAAGCAGTCGCTGTTGAATCCGTTCTGACCACGGAGCGTGATTGAGGAACCCAGTTGGTGTAATGCTACAGGTACTCATCGGGGAGTTCGCCACCGTAGTTCTCCAAGAGATCGGACACTGGGGTGATGGCGTCGAAAAAGTGTCCTTAACTGAGTGACAACCTGTTCCCAGCGAAAGAGACCGACGAAACCACCACGACCAAAATATACTAGAGTGTAACTCAATTTCTCACATAATGTTCCAGGAGAACCACGCCCCAGACGAACCCAGCACGCAGACCTGATGTGTCCTAACTATCAACCACTACGTGCCAGTTCAAGACCACCGATGAATTCACGGAGCTTACCCCACCCATGACGATGGATTCGGCTGAGACCTCCAAGGAAACGGCGATCTTCACCTGGTGCCTCGACGAGTCAGAAGACGAGTGCTTCGAGTAGAATACGCTGTCACCCACTTCCTCACACATTCTTTAAGGACGTGAGGCCACTAGCTAAGATACCAGAGAATCACCATGACTGCACCCACTACTACATCCGCAAGCACTGGTCGACCTGGTGAACCACCAACCCGTCACCTGAAGTCACTCACTGAGCGGATTATCGAGGCGGTCGCCGATGCAGCCGATACCTCGCCTCATGAGCTCCCGCCGCTCTACGACGTCGTCGATCCAGAGGCATTGAATCATCTCTTCGCGTCAACCTATGAGGGGGAGACGCGAGCAGCCGGCCAGGTCACGCTTGCGTATGCCGGTTATGAAATTATCCGAGAAAGTAAGGAGAGTGGAAGCGATTCAGAATCGGGTTCTATCGAGAAGGGGCGCTGACTCAGAATGAAATACTGTGTGGTCTGTGACTGGTCGATAAGTACCGATGAGGGATATTCCAAGACCGAGTGTAGCGATCGTGCCATCGATCATTATCTCACCACTGGGCACGAGATCGATTCAGATAGTCGCTCTCTGCCGACGCAGAACGCGACTCCCTCTCAGACTCCCTCACCACAATTGACGATCGATGGATGCGATGGGTTGCAAGATCGAACCGGCTATGACCCCATGACGGAGACATATCACACCCAACACGACTGGACGGGCACTGACTCACTCGGTGTCACCATCCGCAAAGCCGTTGCGGCACTCACTGGCAAGGAGCCCTCCGACAGGAGCGCCTTGTCCAGCACTCTTGACCCGAACGCACTCAACGCACTGTTTCACCCCGCCAGAACTGACAATTCTCGTCCTGCTGGGCGCGTCTCATTCACTCTCGATAGCCACGAGGTGACCGTTCATGCGGACGGAGATATTAGCATTTCTCCACCCGGAAACCGCACCATGGACGCCAGCAGGACGACGCTAAGCGAGGGAGGCGAAATGGCCTACAAGACGAGGGATAACCCTGAAACTGACACGCATCAGGCACAATACGACTGGGCTACGTCGGACTCACTCAGCACCACCGTCGTCTCGACGATTGCAACGGTCGCTGGCAAGGAACCGACGGAACTCAAACCACTCTTTGACCAGCTTGACCGGGATGCCCTCGATGCGTTGTTCCAACCAACGGACGACGCGCTTCGAGTCGGCGGACAGGTCGCATTCATCCTCGATGACTATCAGGTAACTGTTCACGCAAACGGCAAAATCGTCAGTCAGGACGCGAACGAGACGTCCTCCCTCCTTACAATAGAGGACTCAAATGGGAAGTGACTGTCAATTACGGGAAGTGCTCGACTCTGATCCAGTCACGCCACTTCGCTCCCGCAGCACTTTGTCTCTGGCACTGAAGAGAGTGACCAAGTGGTAGCTGGGTCACGTTCACGCATGTTAGATATCACATGACGATCACCAGTAATTGCATGAGCGACAGTAATTCGCTCGACGAACATAGAGAGTAGCTCCGTCAATCTTTGAGGCGCTGGTAGTGGCTGTCCGGTCAGTGTGTATACAATACTATCCGTGGGCATCTATTCCGACCTCAAAGCAAGAGCAGCAATGAAGGCAGCGTTCACCGGTTATTGATTGTCACCCTCCTTACTTCGGAGTGAGCCACCACACTCTCCACACCTGTAGTTCTCGGGGTGTTTGACGACTTTCGAGCGCTGGTAGCGCGCAAGTCGCCCATTGCATTCGGTGCAGATTACCCACCAGTTCGGCGATTTGAACCGCTCGCAGTATTGCGTAGCGTCGAGAGTATCCGTCCAGCGGGTGAACGTCTCACCGTGATCCGCTTCGCCGAACTCATGGTACTGCCATGCGTGAATCAACTCGTGGCGCACCGTCGAACTGAACTGCTCCCGGCCGTGTTGCTCGAACGCGTCCCAGCTGAGCCTGATTGTGATCTCATCTGTATCAGGGTCGTACTTGGTGACGCCTGCCCGCCGTTTCGCCCGGTGGGACACGTCCCACCCAATCGCCTCAATCGGCAGATCGGGGAAATGCTCAGCGGCGACGTCCGCCGCGTGTGCTTGCGCTCGGTCGAGCAGGGCGCGCTCAGTCGTCGGTGTATCGTCTTCGCGTTCAGTCGAACCATCCGCGCACTCGGTCAGCGTTCGCTGGGTGACATCTGACAGCGTCGTTTGGCGTGACATAAATAGGAAAAAGTGAGTGGGCTAGCAGCAGTCGGTGAGTGCGCCCTTACGGGTGGCTTCCGCCCCACAGTCCTCACATGTCCAGTAGTTGTGATCGACGTTGCCGTACGTGTCGTAGCCGGTGTATGGGCCACTGATACGCTCGTCGTCCGATGGAAACGCCTCAAGCGTCCCGTCGTCCGTCGCGGTTTGGACGGCAGCCATGTGTTTGCAGAACGCACTTCGGTGAACGTGGTGCGGGCAGGTGCACGCCATCACGTCGCCGGTCACGTCGTCCAGCGTCACGACGTAGTGATGCTCAGTGAGATAGTCGTAACACTATGTAATAGTATTATCAATATAAGAGAATAAACATTGGAGTGTACCGCTAGTTCAAACGTGGCTGAATGGTTGCGAGAGTCTTCTCTGAGCAAACAGACTGCAGACTATTTACTGCCGATCATTTTTCGGACAGAACTCATCATGTTAGTCGGGTTTATGCGCTTTTCCATCCGTTTTTGGTTGAAGTAGCTCGCAAATGCGAGGAGCGTCGGTGGCCACAACCCAATGAATATCCCCCGAGTTCTGTTGCCACGGATGAAGAATTGATACCAAGACAGGCCAACGGATGCGAGAGCTGCGAGTACGATTGGATCCTGTACGGATTCACCTGCTGCTTTTTGTTCTGGCTGTTCCCTCATTTCTTCTTGACTTTCACCCATCATTCCGAATATAGTGACTATCGACAGTTAGTTAACTATAGTGGCAATTGATTTCGCAATATTACTTAGATGATTTGTGAGCTATTATCGTTGAGATTCACGAAGGATAAGCGGGCCAATCGCAAGCGTTCGTTTGGCAACGGGGGCAATCCGAAGAATGTAGGAGGTAAACAAGAGGAAGGGAATGAGCGTCACCGTAAACGCCCCACTCACAACCCATGTAATAATGGGAATTGAAAGGAATGTACCACTGAACGTTTCTGCTCCAACGAAGGTCAGCATACCACCGGAAACGATGAGCGCTGGAATCGCTGCATACAGAATATATTGGGAGAGGTTAACGAGCGCCCACTGGAAGTACAGCGTCTTAATGTGCTCTCGAGCTGGTCCAAACATGGCTAACGCTGTCTCTAGATCATTGAAGGCCAGTTGTTGGTTTTCACTCAGTGAATCAGAAAACTCGTCTACCATTCGTTCGACTTGGTAGATCTTCCACCCATAGTTAAAATTCAATGCCGAAAATAGAACATCAAAAGTTCCGAACTGGGACCCTTCGAGCTCGTCTTGGACTTCTTTCGCGTTTCCATGCAGACTATCGACGAACTCGGATACTTGGCGGATTAGTTCATCATCGTCGTTCTCCCCGACCAGGCGATCGAGAACTTCTGCTCGTCGCTCAGTTTCATTCACGAGTTGCCCAAGAAATTTTGAAGGATCGGCTGGGACGACAGAGTTGAACAAGTCTTTGGTGTAGGTGCGAAAGTCCATCGCATCACTCATTCGTTTACGCTGGTCACCTAATGGCCCGTTTTCTTGTGAGAGAACAAGCTGGCTGATTGTAATGACCAACGTTGTTCCGGTGACGATGACACCGATCATCGCAGAAAAGATCGTTTCAATTGTGTCGGTGGATTTGATTTCGCTCGGGAGCGATGGATTGAGCGTGAGACTGAAGACGAGAAATGAAAGGAAGACAACAAGAGCAAGTAATCCAGTCAGAAGAAACCGGTTCATCCGAAAGAGGACCCATATTTTGAGCCGACTCTCTTCGGACCGTCCGCGCATCGTATTCGCAGTCCCAATATCGCTGTCGTTGCTACTCATTCATTCCTCCATATCTGCGTCCAGCGGTCGTTTTAGAACGAGGTACTTCGTGCCACCGCCCTCATACTCAATCGTATCGACGAACTCCCAACCCTCGGCGCCAAGTTCGTTGAGTTTGTCCGTTGGATCACTCGCTTCTTTCTGTGTTTCTTCACGTGGTGGTCTAAGGCTGCGGTACTCCCATTGAGTAGCGTTCTGGGCACACATCGGTATACTCTTCGAGTTTTTATCATATTAGCTTCATTCAGAAGTCACCATCATGAAGAAGAACGTATTCAACAGTTAGAGAAACTTTATTAAGTTATTAGTTTATAAATTTCCCAAAATTTATAGAAGAAACGACACAATTGCAAGAACAATAAAAACGATCACGAGCCATTTTGCCACCTCCATCGACAGGCCAGCAACACCTCTCGCTCCGAGGACACCGGCGATGATTGCGAGGACGAAAAACGCGATTGCGAGTTCTATGATTGCCATAGATAGTATATAAGATATCCAAGTAGTTAACCACCTCGCCAAGACCGAAAACCAGCACCAATCGACAGTAGAATGTGTATCATTCCAAAGGAGAGAGTGAGGGAGTAACTCGGTGAGTCGAGAGCATAGAAGATAGATGAATACAGCAAGGATACTACGATTAGGTGTATATATTTGGGTTCTGGTAACGCAGGTTAAGCCAGTGAATAGCTTCTAGATGGATGTTATGGGGGAAGATTCAGACGAGTTCAAACCAGAGGGGGAAGAGGAACGCGAGGTAAGTGAAAAAGCTGCATACGATCGCTCTGAGATGCTGTCGCTACTCCAGCAGTACTATCGTGGCGAGATGTCTCAGTCAGCGACCTTTCTTGGCCGACTCGATTTGACTGTTGATTGGGCGATTGCGGTTGTGACAGCGATTCTTGCATTATCATTTGAAAGCAGAGGGTCTTACTTGCTTCTCATTGGAATGGTTGCGCTCTCCATGTTCCTGATTTTTGACGTACGCCGGTATCGGATGTACGATGCCTATCGGGCACGAGTCCGTCTTATCGAAGAAAACGTCCTTGCGAACGCATTCGACCCGGAAGGAGTACCACTTACGAATTGGCGCGAAGAGATCGCGAACGATCTAAAACATCCCACGTATAAAGTCTCATATATAGAAACACTAGCTCGGCGCCTCAAGCGGATTTATCTGCCATTGTTGGTACTGCTTGGTCTCGCCTGGCTCTTCCGTATCACCATCTTTGTCCCTGATGAAACATGGAACGAAACAGCAGCAATCCCTGGTATTCCTGGTGAAATTGTCGTCAGTATCGTCGGAGTTTTTTATGTAGTCTTATTTGTGCTGACGTTCTGGCCGCGTGAGCGGAAAGCGAAAGGCGAGTTCCATGGGAAAGCATCAGACACGTGGAAAGAAGCAGATTGATTAATTTACATCTCTATTTCCGTTGGATCCGTCGAATCGTTAGGCACGCACTGGAACATTCGCCTTGGGTGCTTCAGTCGAAACTTCCAACAATTGTACAGATGGGTTATCAGGCGTGTATTTGTACAATTACTGACCAGTAAAAATGATACAAACATCCGAAGAATAACAAATGAGACACACAATGAATGTTTAGAGAAAGTAGAAATGCACTGATGAGGTATTTCTATACCAATGGCCGGAACGATTGTCGAAGTGACTTTTCCTGCCGAACAATTTGCGCTCGAACATACACTCAACACGCTTGAGACGGTGACCTTCGAAGTTGAGCAAATAGTCGCAACCAATCCGGACAGCTTGATGCCGTTCATTTGGATTACCACGACAGATCGTACTACACTCGAAGAAGCGTTTGCTGCTGATGAGAGTGTGGCTGACTTTCAGCTGATTGCCGACTTCGAGACAGAATATTTGTATCAACTCGAATGGATCGACCGTATTGAGCATCTCATCCGAATCCTCGTGACTGAAAAAGCGACAGTCCTTGCTGCGAGAGGGCACAAAAACGCGTGGCATTTGCGACTATTGTTTGTTGATCACGATTCAGTCACACGTACTCACGAGTACTGTCAGGAACACGGTATCGACTTTGGAATCGAGAATATTCAGGAGTTCAGCAACCAACGCGGCGATCAATTTGGCCTAACAGCGACACAGCAAAAAGCACTCCAACTTGCTGCCGATCGTGGGTACTACTCGATTCCACGTGAAATCACGACTGAGGACCTCGCTGAAGATCTCGATGTGAGTCACCAAGCGCTCTCTGAGCGCTTGCGGCGCGGTCATGGTAATCTAGTCGATCATCTGCTTGGTACGGGTGATGAGACAGCAGAATCCACAGAGACGGCACTCACCGAACCAGAACGGAAAACAAGTACAGACTAACGAATACGCCGTCGAAATCACGAATCATTTGCAGTAACCGGATCAAGAGAGACTGTTCTATCACCGGAGACTGTGATGTGATAGCCACAGTATTGGAAGGTCACCTTCCCGTGGCGTTCGCGACCTGCTTGAGTTGGTGCGAACAAGTTGTCGAGTGCATCTTAGTAGGGAGGGCTATCATAGCGGGTCTCGTGGCCAGAACCTACAGTAGTTAGAACGTAATACGGTAGAAAATGCGAGAGCTTCATGTTCGAATATCTGATGAGTATTTCGACGATGTCATGGCTGTCCTCGATAATTACGATGTCGATTGTATCATAATAACAGGAAACGAGGATAAAACCCTTATTTTGTGTCCACTCCCAACAGCGGCGGTCTCTCCAGTTCTCGATGACCTACGGCAAGTAGGCATTGGCGATGAATCGTACACAGTCATGACAAAGGCGGAGTTCGTTGAAACGCCAAATTTTACCGATCTTCGTCAGCAGTATTCAGCTGCTGTCCGAAAACTCGCAAAGTCCGAGTTGCACGCCAAAATCAGAGATATCCAGTGGCCATATCAGTTGTACTACCTTGGTACCATTTTGAGTGTTATCGCAGCGGCTGCCGGACTCTTACTTGATCAGCCAGCACTCATCATCGGTGCGATGATAATCGCTCCACAGGCAAGTTCAGCTCTTGCAGCACCTGCAGGAATACTCTTGAGTGATTGGGAGTTATTCGTCGATAGTGTTAAAGAGCAAATTCTTGGTCTTGGTCTTGCAATTATCTGCGCTGCTTTATTCGGTTGGCTCGTTCGCTGGACAGGCTTTGTTCCACCCGGGTTAGTAATCACACAGGTCGAATTAGTGGGTGTCCGGCTCTCACCAACTTTCCTTTCGACAGTCGGTGCCATAATTGCGGGTATTGTCGGTGCGTTTGGCTATACAACTGAACAATCAACGGCACTCATCGGTGTGATGATTGCTGCAGCACTGATTCCCGCAGCTGCAGCGGTTGGTCTCGCAGCTGCGTGGACGGCCCCAGTATTCGGCCTCGGTGCATTTCTCCTCTTATTAGTGAGCATTCTCGCGATCAATCTCGGTGCTTTTCTCACGTTGCTCGCAATGGGATATCAGCCTGACTGGCGAGCTGCAGACCATTCCTTTCGCGAGTCGATTCCATCCGAACAGCGATTGACTGTGTACGGCACACTGCTCTTACTCTTAGTAGCGACGCTTAGTACCGGGTATCTTACTGCAACGAATATTGTCTTTGCCCAGTCTGTGAATCAGGAAATGGAAATGACACTCGATCAATCGGCGTACACGGATCTCTCACTCTCAAGCGTACAGACGGCGTATGGTGGGCCGAGTTGGCGAGCAGAACCAACGAACGTAACTGTGCGAGTGAGTCGAACCTCTAATCAGGAGTATCCAAATCTCACAAAGCAGTTGGAAGGGCGGATTGAGCGTCGAACAAATCAGGATATCCAAGTTACCGTCGAATTCACCGAATCACAAACAGTCGATTCTACATCATTAGCGATGAGGAAAGGAGTATTGTTGATATTCTCGGGGTATCGTGTTGGGATTCATACAAATCGTCAAAATTTGAATCGGTAGTAGAATCCGCACTAGACAAAATCAATAGAACTAGGTTTTATAGCTCCAGTATCGACTAATTTCCCTAGTTCGTTGCTAGTTTATATGTTATTAAATAGGACATGAACAAAAAGACTAAAGCAAGGATCAGGTTGACAGTGTTCTACGACTCATCCTCATATATGGCCAGCACGGGAAGTCATTCAGGCCGTCACACTCGCACTCGGCAGGTTCGGCATCGTCTTCATTATCCTCCGAAGGGAATGCGTCGAGCGAGCCGTCATCAGTCGCGTTCTCGACGGCAGCCATGTGTTTGCAGAAGGCATTGCGGTGGACGTGGTGCGGGCACGTACAGGCCATCAGTTCGTCAGTCACGTCGTCGATGGAGACAGTGTACTGGTGCTCTGCGGGGTTGTCGTGGCTCTCGTTGGTGACTTCAACGAGTCCGGGGGCTTGGATGTCGAAGAAGAACCGTTCGGTCTGTGCGCGTTTCTGTGCCGTCTCGTCAGCGTCACGGGCTGCGGGAATGTTCAAATTAAAGTATCAAAGTACTACTTGAACCAGCCACATTGTCCCATAGCCAAGACCAATTGCGAGCACTAGTGAACCGAGCCACGCCAGCACAGTATAGAGCATCTTCTGTGTGCTCATACCTGCACCACCAACCACAAACCCACTCCCCACAACTGCGCTGACGATGACTTCGTTAAACGACACTGGTATTCCGAACAAGACTGCTGTCTGAGCAATTGCAAACGAGGGAATCAACGCGGCAATCGACCGACGTGGACCCAGTGATGAATAATCCTGTGCGATTGCTTTAATCATTCGAGGAGCACCCATCCACGAGCCTGCTACCAACCCAATACCGCCGAATATCAGTAGTACGATTAGTGGTATGGTGATTGAGAGCGATGCATCGTTGAATGCCGCAAGTAAGGGACCAACGGCAAGTCCAACCTGGCTACCACCTGCCGAAAATGCGACAAGCCCGCCGAGTGCTAAAAGAAAATGTTGTTGAGCCGCTTCGACGTCAGAGTTGAGGTCCCAACGAAGAAGGATTGTGAGAAAGAGCGCAAAAAGAATTGAAACAACTACTGCTCCGATGGTCGGTGCCACTGGAATTTGTGTTGCAATAGTCGCGGCAATCGATGCACCACTCGGAGCAGATCCCAGAAGAGTAAACGGAATATTTGCCAGAATAAGGCCAACAACGCCACCGAGAACGGGAATACTATAGCGCTCCGGGATATTCTCATTTCGCAATAGTCGAGCTGTGAGGTATGCGATACCACCACCGACGAACGGAATGAGTACCCACAAGGTCGCAATCTCGATATACGCAGGCCAAACAGGGGTCCCACCAAGGGCTAATCCGACACCAATGACAGCACCGGTAACCGTGAACGCTGTTGCAATCGGATAACCTGTGAAGATACCAATCACAACGAGGGCTGCTGCGAGTAAGAGAAGAATTGTCGCTGCTGGTGCAGTAAGTGAAATACCACCAACCAGGCCAGTCCCAACTGCATCTGCGACATTTGCCCCTTGAAGCACGGCACCAGCGAATCCAAGAATACCGACGATAAATCCAGCTCGCATTACGGAAATAGCACGAGCCCCGACTGCGGGTGCGAATGGAGTTGATCCCGACGAACCTGCGCCAATCGTCCACGCCATAATAAAGCTTGCACCACTAGCAATAATGAGAAGTAGTAATTGTCCGGGATCGACCATATCCAAATTATCCGTTCACTGATGAAGAGTATTTGGTTTGCGCCCGAAGGCAAAAAGAAATATTGGTCTGTATGTTGTATACCTGTCGGATACCATGAAATTGCAATTGGGGGAGACAGACGTAGAGGAAATGAAATGGGAGATTGATGCAGAATTGGCAGAACTCGAGTTCGAGGTTCAGGCGTATGAGACGTAATCTGTTAGCGCTTACGGCAGTCCGAACAGTACCCGTCCTCCAGATAGGTTGCAAGCACTGACTCGCCACAGCCGGCACACTCAGCAATAATCTCATCGAGTTCATTGTCATCGTTCGTTTTGGCCATTGTCTTCGTCACCTTCCTTGATTTGCTTCGTGCGGATGAGAACCACTTCGAGCTGTGGGTGGCCCCGATAGCGAATCATTTCACTGCGAGTGTCGTAGTCGATGAGACCGGTATCTTGTAGATGAGGAAGAATCGCGTGGTGAAGTCGAACTCGAAGCGTGTCTTCCTGGTTGATACTCTTTTCCGATACAGTTCGAAGATATTCGATGAGTTCATCTGGTGCAACCCCTTCTCCATCTGCTTCAAAAACGAGGTAGTAGAGGGTAAATCGTCGGAAATCGTCCGCAAGGAGAGAATAAACGGTGTCATAGGAGAGGTCTGCAGTGACGAGCATGTCGCGTGCGCCATCGGGAATGGGTTCGTCCGATGGATCTGGCGAATTCGAATTCATCGTGCTTGGTAGAAGATCGGTTATCGTGAACTGATAGCATTCATTTGAATGGAGTTTATGTTGAGTGTTTATCCATCACCGTACTTTTGATGAGCGAGTACAAGCCACGCCTGAGTCGTCGCGCAAACGATTGGCCGGTGATTCCCACTGCCTCTCCTAGTTCGCCGAGTGATGTCTCACGTGGGACATTGAAGTATCCGTCTGAGAACGCATATTCGATTGCTTCCCGCTGTTTGTCGGTGATTCCGTACTCTGCGGCCGATGGTTTGCCTGGCTTCCACACGCGCTGAATCTCGAGTGGAATGTCGTAGTCTGCACACGTTTGTTGAAACGCCGAGAGATTCCCGTGATCTGGCCCTCGAACGGTAAATCGCCAGGTTTCATTGGTTCCGGTTGCCCCCTCGACGATGAGATCGTGCTCACGAAATGCGGCGAGCATGTGATCGATATTCCTCGTCCATTCGATCTGGTACAGTTTCTTCTTTGGCCCTTTATCAAGCGGAATAAGGCTTGCAACGCGCTCATCAGCTCGCACTGATTGTTCAAACGCGTCTTGATCAGCCGTTTCCGCCCAAAAGTACGGGACAAGCGTTTGTTCAATCGGGACGAATTGGGTCAACTCGATAGAAACGTCACCGCCATTTTGCAAGACGTTGCCCAGAATGAAGCGATCGGTTGGGACGATGAATTCGACGGTAACGGCACTCATTGGCGTGCCTCCTGAGAGCTCGGAATGAATAAACTCGAATGGGTGTACCGTGGGAAGAATCGTGAGGCAACGGGCGTTTCAGCTGTCACCTGATTTGTCGATGGTGGTGTCATGGTGGTGTGACCGTTGGTGCAGAACACATGGGTACTCAATCATGCACCCTGTGGAGCGACTACACAAAGAAACGGGGTTACCGAAACACACCGTCGGAGTTCATCATTTCCTCCATCAATGGAAATGAGCGCACATAGTGTACTAGTGAGTTCTGTGCCAACTCTAGTCAGAGCATCCCGATAAGTGTGGCGTCTCATACCACTGCGGCACAACACAATCGTATACCATTGCCTCGTGAATCGAACTCGGCATCGTGAACCGAGTAGTGATCGAAAGCGGGTGGCACTCACTACTATCTGCCTGCCACATCCAGTACGAACACCCGGTAGGCAGCTCGTCCAAAGACCCACGACTGATTTGTTCAATCCTGGGTCTCAGGACGCCAGATTGGACCCCAGAGGGATTGGTGTGAGCGAGGTGGGAGAGGCGTGTACGAGCGCGCACACACGGGAGAATGGGTGGTCTCAATATAATGGGTAATCGCAGCATTCGTAACGGCCGCGCGTGAGGTTCCATCAGCGGTACTAGCAGACCACTCACAGACATCACAATAAAGACTGTACGGGTTAGTCATTGCGTCTGGAGAGTCACCCTCCGGGCTGGTGTGATTTCAATGTGGTAGTCAGCATAATCGAACTCTATGCGCGGTGAGGCCCGTGCGTAGATCGCATCAAGCGCATCGGGATCAATCACATCGTACAGCGGTGGGGCGATCATTAACGGGTCGCATTCTTCGGCGTCGGCGACTGCTTGAATTACGAGTTCACTCATTGGTGTGTGTGGTGAGCGGGTGGTGCGAGGCGGATCGATCGGCGGCGTTTGTGTGTTGGTGTCGTCCATTGGATTTCTCGGAAGTGGTTTGTGATGGTTTATCGTGGTGGTTCGACGAGAGTAAGGGGTATGAGCGGGGTCCTCGGTGTGTACAGATGAGTATAGATGTTCCCGTGGGGTAAGGATGACTCTCAGGCTTAAGGGGGGTTGTCATGAACACCCATCTCTTATAAGTGAGACTGAATGTCTAAGTACCAGCGAGCATACACTGAACTGAGCTACTCTTTTGGGGGAGAAAACAGGACTTCAGCCACTAATGTGGTAATCCCGCGGCGAAGCCGTTGGGACGCTGAATTCCCACTGATTCCAAGTTCAGCGGCCAGGTCTTCCAGTGTGCTATCACGTGGGATATTCCAAAAACCACGCTCGTAGGCCGTTGTAATGATCTCGCGTTGGTCGGTGGTCAACTGGCCCCCCTCGTCTGGAAGTGTGGGATTGTAGAGCCGGCGGAGGTCAATCGCAACGCCGTGCTCGCGGCATTGAGCTAAAAACTCGGTGAGTGCTTGTCGAGTCGGGAATTGCAGCCGGAACTCCCACGCATCGACGGTACCCTCTGCCACCAGTATCTCGGTATCTGTCGCGAGCAAGGGTTGGACGAGATGGTTAACGTCCGCACTCCATTCGATCTCAAACAGGAAGCGACCATCCGCTTCAGTGAGCAATTGGACGTCCCGTGTGAGTGGGTCATTGTGGAGCGTTGCTTCAATGGCATCGTGCTCCCCGCCTTCGACCCAAAACAAGGGTATAATCCCTGATTGGAGTGGAACGAGGCTTTCGAGTTCGACCTTGATGTCAGGGTATGCTTCGAGGAGGCAACCGAGGGCGAACTGATTGGCGGGTACCGTGATATCTGTAATGATCATCGGAATCTTTTGATGAATGAGGGTGAGTGCGGTGGGTCTATTAAGCGCGTCGCTACAATTCATATCTCTCTTGGGATTAGTTGTGTGGGCTGCTGATTCAGGCTGTGTACTACCCAGGCCCAGAAGTCAACCTTGTTGCATCAGTTTCGGCTCTTGCTTGGTGTGTCACCACAGGTAGCAGAGCGAGTGTGGACAATGAAGGTGAAGGGTATCGCTCGTGAATCCGAATCCGTAGCAGAGACAGTACGGATCAGTCATTGGACTGAATGTGTATGTTCTTTACTGGCGTGATTTCGACTCTGTACCCGGCATAGTTGAATTGGGCATGCGGCGATTGATGGCGACCGGTTTACAGCCGGCTGATGATCCTGAAGTGGCCGGCGACGAATGACTGCTTGTGTCGCTATCCCTCAGTCGTCCTGCAGGAGTTCGAGTTCGACGTCGTTCTCGCTGGTAACTGTCACCTGATAGCCCTGATATTGAAACGTAACTGCGCCAGTTGTCGGTCGGTGTGAGCCCGCTCGTGTGGGGCCAAACAGTGTGTTGAGTGCGTCGGGATCGATGACCTCGTACAACGGCACAAGATCGTTAGACGAGATGTTCTCGCGTGCTAGAATACGGTTGATGATTGTCGCTGTTACCGACTCGGTGTCATCTAGTGGTTGTTTACCCGATGTGCTCGGTACTTCGGTGTGGGTAGCAGGGGAGTCCTCTGGTGGAGTCATGAGTGTATCTCGTCAGAGCGATTCGAGAAGGTCGTATATAGGTATTCAAGAGGGTGACGTCCGTACACGGACGACCGCGGAAATGGTGGGTCACTCCTCACAACCTGGAGCATCGAGTCAATTACAACAGAGGCCGTAAGAGGGACTGATACCGAGACAGGTGAGACACGAGAATGGAATCGAGAGGAATTGATACACCGTCTCGGTGCTCGTGAATTCAGTGCAGAATTGACGACCTTTGATCGAGTAAGTGTGACCGAAATCGGGAAATGGAGCGAAAGGCACTCGGTTGAAGACACCGAGAAGGAAAAACCGTATGTAATCGTAATTGCGTACGGGAACAACGGAGAGAAATTCACACAGCAGTATGCTGCAACCGAGCCGGGCGATTGGGACTTACTCGCGGTGGTACAAGAGGATACAACGATCCAGGACTTCAGCGACGAGTTACGGAACCGCTTCGATGACGCTGTACACAAGACTCACAAGGTCGAACAACGGTATCACTGAGTAGACCTTCGTCGTGACCGGGATCCGTTTCCTGGAGGAGACCAGACAGAGCACTGCCTAGTTACAGGATTCAGTTATAGAGTAATGTTTCAACGTCTCTACCGGGTGCAACCAGTGAACTACTTTATCTCATCATGACTGGATTTCACTGCCAGATGAAAGTAAATCATCAAAAGTGTCCATCCAACATCACATATATTGTCAAAAGATAATATAATATTCAATAAAATATTAATACATGAGAGTAACTAAGGAGAAATCGTGTTTCAGCATCTTAGACTGAGTAATGGCCGTCGAGAGAAGTGAGGTTTTGGCCAATGAATATATAATATTTAATATGGAACGATGCCTGGACTGACTTATTACAAAAGAGCCGAGTTATATACAACTCTATGCAGGAAGATGTCACATGAGGATAAACAATATACCAATAACGTGGGAAGGAATGAGCACTTAGCAGCGACGATGGTTTCCCACGTTTTATTGGAGAAATTTTTGTCCAACGAGAAAACCATGTGGCCCCGAAGGACTACTGATAAGCGGTTACTAGTTGTTATGTGTTACCACCCCACAAGATATATTGGATGGGTATCTGTATAAGGATGCGGCTTGCCAATTCAGGCATCCCAGTACCGCTATAGTTTTATTTGCAGACAATAAATGATTCAAACTGAGAACAAGGATATGAATATAATCATAGATATATACATTAAAATAGCTGAAGTAGAAAGGGCAATAGTATACCGATTCAATCATCTAATCGCCCATAGCTGCATGTCCTAGTAGATCTACTTCCTAATCCGGCAATCTTTGTTTTGCCAGTCGATTTTGGAATAAATAAGATCCATCCATTGGTCGAATATCATACTAGTGATTCGCTTTTCTGTACTCATGATACTGCCACATTTGAATAATTTCATGATGGTTGTTATGCTGAATTATTTCTAGTCAAGCTGGTGAAAACGAGAACATCGATTACTGATGATCCCTTAGTGAGGTGAATGAGCAAACCAACAGAGACAGTCAAATTCAAAGCAATCACTGACCAGAACCCCGAAACAGCGACGTTCATCGAAGGACTATCAGGACACGGCCTGGTTGCTGCAATTGCGGTAGATCAAATTACTCAACAACTTGGACTAAGCCATCACGGATCGCTTCACTCTGGTCTGTTTCCTTCGGTGACATCATTTACGGAGGGCCAAATACAGGACCCTGTTCGAGTATATGCCGGTGAAACACCGTCTGTACTCACATTGCAGAGTGATGTTGTCCTCCCTCCGACGAGTTATCGAGCGCTCGGAAAGTGCCTACGAGAGGACATCATGGCCAAATTTGAGCGTGCGGTGTTTTTGGTTGGCGCTCCCGCGCAATCAGAATCTGAAGTGGGCGACGTACAGGGGGTTGCAACAACAGATGGACTCAAAGACGAGTTAATCGCCGCGGATATTCCACTCGCCACTTCCCCCGGACTTGTTGGTGGCGTCACAGGCGCACTTGCGGACGATTTCTATCGATCTGGAATCCCTTCCGTGCTACTCATCGTCCAAGCGAATCCTTTCTATCCAGATCCTACTGCTGCACAATCTCTGATTGAGGAGGCTGTTGAACCCTTGGTTGACTTTGATATTGAAACACCAGAACTCGAACAACAAGCAGATGCAATCCAATCCGAACTTGAACAAGTCGCTGCACAATACCAGCAACTCATCCAGGACGAACAAGCAGGTCAATCACAAGATCTAGATCAACCGGTACCAAGTATGTACCAGTAGACAAGTGTAGCTGATCAGTTTCTATTGACAAACAGTCGGTAATGGGTTTATTCATCGTAACGGGGAGGAGATAAGCAAGGACGTCAAGGAAAATCGGTGTGATATCGATGGTTAGTTTTGCGAATCATATGGCTCTGCGATATTCGCTAACGCCTCGCCCATAATAATGGTCGCTTCCTGGGTCAACACGTACAGGATCCCATCTCGGTCTGCACGAATTGTCTGAAGCGGTTCGTACGTGGTTGGATCGTACAATGTCCCGAGAAACATGCCGCTTTCGACTGTTGAGCCGACAGTCAGGTCTGGATTCGAGCGAAAAAGTCCGGAGTCAGACGCGACAATGCGACCGAGATGGTTCCGAGCAAGTGTTTGTGGGCCGGTGTCAGTCAATGGTTCATCGAGGATGCCGAGATGCCGCAAGACGTTCAAAATCCCTCTCACTCCAATCTCGACCGCATCCTCGACGATTTGTTTACTGTAGGCGAGTTCCGGTGTGATACTCGGGATTTCGTCTTCAATGGCAGCAACACGGAGTTTGCCGCCAAAACTTCGCCGGTGCCACTCTTCACTCGCTGCAGCGTGTGCTTGTTCGGTGAGCAAGAGTCCGGTGCCAAAGACCCGCCCAAGCTCAAGTGAGTCAGTGTGGCCTTCGAGTGCAACGACATGCGGGAGCATATTCGGACTTCCTGTGTGTAAATCGATGATCACATCGGCAGTATGTGCGTGGTCCCAGAGGCGAGCTGCCATTCGTTCGTGAACGCTCCCATTTGCATCACCTGGCCACACACGATTCATATTCGGATTGACTGGGTCCAGTTGCTCAGGTGTAATATAGGAGACGTGGTCGAAGGTGAGCGGGTCGGCAACTGGAACCGCAATGACTTTGCCAGCAAGATCAGCATCAACAATCTCGTTGTGGAGCCGCCGAAGGACTTCTGCACCATTGACTTCGCGACCATGCTGTGCGGCTTGGAGATAGACTGTTGGGCCGTCCTTGGAGCCTGTATAGGTGTGGACCATTGTTTCGATTTTCGTGCCGGATGGTAACCGGGCAAGCGTTTCACGTGTCGCTGTATGTGTACTCTCCCCCATGGCTGGTAATCTCAGGTGTGGAAGTAGCAACTCACTTTCGGCCATTCTCAACGTTCAATGTGCAACTCACCGATTCTGTTCCACAGAATCGCCCGCAGTTGGGTCCCTTTGTTGTGCGGGATTGGTCAGCGTCTCCGGCCTGAGATGCAAACGATCCAAGGGTTGCATATGTGGGTGAACACCGATGAAGAAGGTGTTCAGTCCGAGACCTCGCAACGATCGATGCGCCACATAAGTGCAGGACTCGAACGAAATGGAGACGGTGTGTACGAACGCGCTCGTATGGGAGTATGACTCGTTTCCCGATAATGGGCAATCCCAGCACTCGTGACGGCCATGCGTGAGTTTCCATCAGCGGTGCTGGCAGACCAGTCACAGACGCCACAAACGAGGCTGTATGGGTCAGTCATTGCGGTTGGACAGTCACTATCCTAGCAGGTGTGATTTCAATCTGGTAATCGGAATACTCGAAGTGCATGCATGGTGATGCCCGCGCATAGATGGCATCAAGCGCGTCGGGATCGATAGCATCATACAGGGGTGGCGTTACCATCGAGGGATCACACTCTTCTGCCTTGGCAATCGCTTGAATCACGAGGTCACTGATGTGAGGTGGGCCAGTTGGGGGCGTCTGTGTATGCGTTGTATCCATGGTGGATGAGTCGGCTAACTGCGTCGACATGCCCCTTTTGGTTGCATGCGGTTGACAGTGTGGGTTGCTAATTCATGTGTGGGGAACTAACGTACTGAGGGAGGTTGAGATGAGTCGCAAAGAGAGCTTTGGCGTACTTAGTGAGTATTGTTCATGCTGATTTTGGAGGCTCGGGATAAAGATACGCCATTCAAGGCGGGTCTCTCGGTTGAAAGTCTGGCATGAACATGCGAACGATGGAAATTAGCCCAATCGACGAAATCGCTCATCTTGTTGACGATGAAGAGAATTCTTCCGGAGCAGTATCAAAATGCGCAGGAACGCCAGTCTGATGCTATTCTACCATAGAATTGACTACCTTAATCGAGATAGGTTGCGACATCGTCTCGCAACCGGTTAGCATACTCCAACCGAACCTGGCATGCATCACCCGCTGAAATGCGATCATTCCCAGCAATTTCTTCTGTGAGTGGATGATATTGGTTCGTCTCAAATCCCATCATGGTAAGATAACGACAGACACGGTCTGAGAGCCCCGCTGTCATCGCAGTCGTCGTGATGGCACGCAGTTCGGTGAATGATGGGATACCGATCTCATTAGCTCTAATGCCAGGAGTACCGACGCGTACTGGTCTTTCTTCTGTGAGTGAAAGTATCCTTGAAACATCGCCTACGAATTGGAGAATTTGGCTCGGGAGTGCAATATCGGGTGCCCGCCATTCAATCGTGGGCGTTTGGGCTCGTAATCGCACCGGTGTTAGTACGACATCTTCCTGCTGAATATGTCGTGAGAATTCGGCCTGGGGAATGTCAAGCTGTTCAGCGTATAACGTCAGCGTCTCGTGCATTTGTGCGAGCTTCTCATCCCACTCATCAACTGACTCGGTGTATGACCACAGATCACGGTACCGAGTGAGAAACTGCGTCGAATGAGTGCGATACATGAGCGCGCGAGCATCCATCCCCATCAATACCCCATCGTAGTACGGAGATGAACTCACAAGTGCAATTGCTGGATCGAGTGCTGTGAGGATATTCAGCTGTCGAACCACATTTCTTTTGTCAAAGTGAACATGTGTCCCCGCACAGTGTTTCGCGTGTCTGATCTCTTCACCGAAGATGGTCTGCAATATTTTGCCTCGTTCACTGTTGACAGGGAACTGATGTTCAGTAAGTGGGGTCCCAAGCGGGACAAGATGCATGTCGAGCTCGGTTGCTCGAGCCAACACCGTTTCGAGAATCGGGATGAGGTTTTGCTGCAACTCTGTGATTCCATCGGCAGGTGGTACTTGGATCTCGATCATCGGGTCAACAAATTCAGGCACTACTGCCTCGTGGCTAGCAAGTAAATCCATCCCACTGACTAATTCTCCTTCGTTATTCACCACCCAGTATTCGAGTTCGAGCCCGATTTTCATCATTTGGCCTCCTCCTGTCTTGTGATCACCACTTTTTTGTCACTATTTTTATTATCACCAAATGGTGAACAGACAAGATTTGTATCCGGAAATGTACAAAATAAATGAGCAACTGCAAAATCACCTGCTACCAATTGAATTTTAACGAGTGTTTCCCCCATAGGATAGCTACACTACACACCCTCCTAACTCTTCAGATAATCCAACTTTCAGACTAGAGATTACGAAACTCGAGATGATTCACTTAGGTGCCAAACTGTGCAATACTACTTTCTTCTATTCGCGCAGACGTAGGATGTGAAAAGATATTTGGAAAACGAAATGTGTTTTCTCGAGAACGTTAATCTGCCATGTTCCACTGCCGCTTATACGCCAAATATTCGATCAAAGTTGCTCACAATAATACGGCGACATATACGTCCACATTTTACACTAAGTAGGTGTGGAGACACCCGATCTCGAGTGAAGGACCATTGGTGGAAAATGCCGGTTGCTCCCGACAGAGCATAGATTTCGACGACCAACCGGCGTCAATCTTCGTGGCCTTTCTAGCAGACATTCTCCTCACGATCGATCGTGCGCTCTTGGATCGAAGATTGGTGGTCAGTTCTCAGCAGTAGCTAAGGCGGCTCAACCTCATTATAGAAATTCCACGATGGGGAGGTTACTTGATGCCCGGTCGCACGAAAATGCCGTATTGCACGCCGATTGACGTCATGTGACGAATGCTCGCGGGTGCTTATTCGCCACTGACAGTCAACGCAGGTGAGGAGCCGTTCAGTTGTCATACGCTCAGGTCCGAACTAGAAATGGTTTATCAGCTTGGTTGCTTTCCCAAGGGATTCATTTCGACCCCCGGTTCGCTGGGTTCATCGGCACCCTGACCGAGAACAATAGAATTTTCAACAAGACTGCCATGACCTCGTCAAAGTCGTTCGGAAATCGATTGGTGTGAAACTCTGATTTCATCAGCGACATCTTCAGCCGTTGCCCGGCGTGGAATCTCATACCATCCCTGCTCATACGCGGCTATCAGTGGCCTTTGTTGCTCATTTGAAAGTTCAAAGTGACTCTCTGAAACAGAGGAGCAAGTACATAGTCACCTGCTGTCAATTGAAAGACGACCACAGCCACACACTCGTCACTGTCTGGCTGCAAGCATTGATCGGGCACACCAGCAATTCAGGTCAGTACCGCGTCAATACCGGATAATTTCGGTTATCTCTCTAAGAATAGATTACTACTTATATATATCACGTTACGGCGACTCGGTGCGTATGTATCGATCTGGTCGGGAAATCACACTCGATAGCGAGTGTTTAAGACTATTCACACTCCTATATGAGCTATGACGGGGAACGAACCACCTCCCGACGAGAGGGAGACACATTCTAGTCGGACCGCCGAGGAGAGTGCCGCCGAACGCGATCTCGATATTGATGTCCCAGAGTCCATCCTCGAGTTGCAACCCGTCTTCGCGGCGATTGCACATCCACGACGACGTTACCTTGTCTACACCCTCGCCGAAGCAACCGAATGGTCACTTGATGACCTCGCGACCAAACTGGCTGCCTGGGAAACTGATACTCCAGAGACGGATATCGCGACGCTCACGCGCCAGGAGATGTACACGTCGCTCTATCACACGCACGTCCCGAAACTCGTTGACCTGGACGTAATCGAGTTCGAGGCTGACACCGAGACGATTTCCCCTGGTCCCTATGCAATCCAAGTACTGACGGTGTTGGAAGGCGCAGGCGGCAGTCTCGACAATCGGCAAGAAACGCATGCTCGCAGTGAGTTCGGCCGGGAGGGTACTCAGTAACCGATGGCTGGGCAAAGAGGTATCTCTATCTCGGGAATACCACAACTTTACGATACATTCACACGGAGGACAACAAATGACGTCAAGTAAGAACCACACCGATGATGGGACTGAACTTGCACAGGATGGAAACGGACCCGACGACCCCGACATGACATTTGTGACACAGGCGCACTACGACCGCGAGAGCCACCGCGATCTCACCACCGAAATCATGTTCGCAATCGCGGACGCCGAGGATGTTGCGCCGATAGAGATCAAAGATCCACCCTTATACGAATGTGTGGATATCGCCGCGATTGAAGACGGCTTCTTCGGCCCGAAAGTCGCGGGTCACGCACGCGATAGTGAGGGGAGTGTTGCCTTCCAGTACAATCAGTATCGCATTGGGGTTGCCAGTGATGGGTGGATTACGGTGTCTGAGCCCGCAGAGTATGAAGAGGTGTCAGGCTCGGAGTGACTAGATTCGGTTTACGGTTTGCGTCGGTGTGAGACGGTGGTCAGGTTGAGACAGTGGATCCGTTTCCGTATCTCGCAACTGCTGAGTTATTTCTGACCGTCCCCGCTGGAGTCGCCAGATTGTTCTTCGAGAGTCGATACCGGTGATTCGCCCGATAAGATCGGATGAGCGGTACTTTCGGTGATTATCACCGAACATGCCCCAAAGCCTATCCGAACACCATTCTTTGCCAGAACACATGAGTTATTCTCCAGCCGAACTCCCAATACAGACCGCACCCTCGGAGACTGAGTCAATCACTGTAGCTGTAGTGACGGCAATGACCGAAGTCAACGGAACAAAACCTGTAACCCCCCTTTACGAGGCTATCGACCCCGATGCACTCGAAAATCTCTATCGACATGGCTCGCCAGAGGTGAGCTTTGAGTATGCTGGGTATCATGTTACGGTTCACTCTGATCGAACTGTCACGGTGTCCGAGCTGAATCCATAGAACATCGCTGCCACTAGCCGATCAAGAGGTGCCGACTTCTACAAGTTGATGCGCTTCACTCAGACAGTGCAGTATTCCCAATAGCAGTACGACGAGTGAAGAGGACTAATAAACGAGTAGTCGAACCGCACTACTCCTGTAAGGAAGGTTTGTGTGCTCCAGGTGAAGCTGTCACCAGCATTTCCTCGAGCAGTGCGTCTACCTGCGGTGGGGCGGTATAGACAGCTTGCTGATTGGATTGATCATATTCGATCACCCCTGCATCTGCGAGTTTTGGGAGGTGGATATGATGCACCGCAATCTCTGCCTTCACGTCCCTCTCCGACGGTTCCCGGTCATCACGCTGTGTTAGCTCCGTTACTAATGCAGAAATAGACAAGGAAGCCTCTGTGTCGCGAAGGCAGTGGAGGAGAACTCGACGCCGGTGATCAGCAAGCAGCTTGTATAACTGGGAAATCTGCCCCGTGGTACCACGATCGCCACTCGCGTGTCTCTCCTCGTGCATACTCGCACCTCGAGTAGCCACACATATAGTCATTCTCTATAATTACATTGGTAGATTGTGGAATGCACACGGAGGGACGCGAATTATCGTTCTGCAACAGAGTTATTGTGTGATTCCAGCACTACGTGTCTTTAGAAGTGTGAAATGAGCAATCGAAAGGGTTGAAAAAATCAGCTCTCACGTCGCTCCTCTGCCGTCTCCTCACTGAAATGGAAATGATCGAATGGCTGGCTATGCCGCTCGCGCATGATCTCGGAACTCTCGATCGTAACGCCAGAGTCGTGCAGTGTGTCCGTGATGCGTGTGATATCTTGGCGACTCGTCCCAACCACTTCCACGTAGATATTCCGTTTGCCGACAAGCATCTCGCGTACATCGACCACGCCCTGCACTGCAAGTATCTGCTGGACAAATTCGGCTTGTTCGGTTGCTGGCGCGGTACACACGAACAGTACGCTTAGCGGAAGGTTGGCAGCTTCATAGTCAATATCGGGATGATAGCCCCTGATGATCCCATCGTCTTCGAGTTGCGAAATCCGGTTCCGGACAGTGCTTGCGGAGACACCGACTGTTTCAGCAATCTCTTCGGTGGTTGTATTCCGTGCGTCTCGCTGGAGATGATACAAAATGCCCTGATCAACGTTGTCGAGTCCTCGGCTCATCCGTAAGAATAGGTGGAGTAAGCGTAAGTAGTCTGTGAGAAACTGCGTGAACGCCACCAGCCCTCGTTCAAGTGATTCACTCACTTCCTCAAACAATGACTAATCTGAAAAATGAGGGTTGCTTAACCGTGTTCAGTGCGTTAGGATTTAAGTACCTATGACGCTCGATGAGCAGCTCTCAGTCCTCTCGAATCACCACCGCCGACAACTGCTTGTCGCCTTAGCACAACGGACTCCCCAGCCCGATCGTCTCGCTCCCTCTCGAGCTTTGGCAGCAGACGGAGGAGACGAAGAGCAAACGATCGCAATGCAGCACGTCCACCTCCCGAAGTTAGCGAATCACGGTTTCATCGACTGGGATCAAGACACACAGCACGTGACAAAGGGGCCGCAGTTCGATGAGATCGAGCCATTGCTCACTGTTCTGGTTGAGAATCACGATGTGCTTGCTGATCGTGGCATCTCTGACTGATTGATCCCGATCGAAAACTACCACGAAGGTGGCAGCAAGGTACGGAGTGGCGATTGGTTGGGACCCATTCGAACTCCGTACCATGTCGTCTTTTGGGCTAGTCCGGTATAACCCTGCTGTGATTATGTGGGTTACTGATTACATATCCGAGTAGTGAGACTAGGAATTTGCATCGCCTACTGCTGCTCTCATTGAACTCACCCCAGGTACTACTGTGAAATCAGCAATAGTACCACGATAAATTGCGCATTCAGCACCAATAACCTGTGATGCCGATGGACTGTGATTATCTGAGTGAATACCGTGACAGCTGGTGAATCAGCAAAATGACGGTACAGGGATGAGTGCCTTTGATACGTATTGACGCCCATATTCTAATATATGATGGACAGGACTGTTGGACGAGCGCGATGGGTTCAACAACAACTGTCTTGTGGGCGACGCCAAAACAGTATGAACAACCCCGGTGTTCCCGGGCAGATGGTTGGGACCCATGAACGACGTATCTAATCAACAACAATCGATCGAATTGCTCCAACAACTCGGCTTGAAAGAATACGAAGCAGGGTGTTTCGTGGCGTTAGCACGCCTTCCGAAAGGGACAGCCAAAGAGATCAGCGAAACCTCCGACGTACCGCGAACACGCGTCTATGATGCAATTCGAGTGTTAGAATCCAAAGGACTTGTCGAGATCCAGCATTCGAATCCGCAGCAATTTCGCGCCGTGCCGATCGAGGAGGCCGCCGAGACACTGCGCCAAGAATACGAATCGCGAACGGACACGCTTGTTGAGGCGATGACCGCGATCGAGCCTGCAGAATCGAACGGCGGTGATAAAGAAATCACACACGAAGTCTGGGCGCTGTCGGGGACCACTGCGATTACGAATCGTACTCAACAACTTATCGATGCCGCCGGGAGAGAGATCGTGCTCATCGTCGGTCGAGAAGACGTTATTACTGACGGATTACTCGAACAGCTCCAAGAGGCGCTCGACACTGGTCTCGATGTGTTGGTTGGCACACAATCCGAGGAGCTTCGTGAGCAAATTGTAGAGGCACTGCCCGATGCAGAAGTGTTCGTCTCCGGGCTAGAGTGGTTGCACAGTTCGCCCCTTGAGGACAACGACGACACGACGATCAGTCGACTGCTATTGATTGACAAGAACACGATTCTCGTGAGTTCGGTCCATGAGACGGACACCGGTGGGATTGAGACGGAAAAGGCAGTGTTTGGGAGAGGGTTCGACAATGGGATTGTGGTGATCGCCCGGCGATTGATGGCGACTGGTTTGCCACGGAGGCAGGATCCTGATGTGACAGAGGACGAGTAGTCCTCGGTGCGACAGCATCGAGAGTTCTTAGGTGGGGGCAACGTGAACGGTGCCAGTGCTGTGGACAGTGACGGAGTAGCCCGTGTAGGTGAAGGAGATCGACGCAGTCGTATCGGTGTTCCGTGCCAGTGGGGGTGCAATCATCGCATCGAAAGCGTCGGGATCAATCCACTCGTAGAGTGGACTGAGCTCCTGCTGGTCGCAGTGTGCTGCCTGGGCAACGGTTTCGACGACAGCGGTGCTCGGGGCGATTGCTGACCACTCATACTGGTTGTGAATTGCTTTACGTGGCATCTCATCATCAGAACTCGGCGACTCCTCATTACTCATGCGTGAACACTATGGGAGCGGTTATCAAAAACATTCTGTGAGGATATGGGTGACAAGAGAGTTGCATTGGCTTCTGAATCGGAAATTCACCATTCCCGACTACCGGAGCACATGCGAATCGGTTTTACCGGAAATACCCGGTGAGATTCACTGCCGCTTATACTGCCCACAGGAAGTCAATCGCCAAAATCGGCCAAGTTCAAGAAATCGACCTCGCTGCTGTCGTGCGTTCTACTTCGGTTATCAAATCAATCATCCATTTAGAAACACGGGGAACTCCTAGAAATCAGACTGCTTCTCATCCAATTGTTCAGCAGATCTGAACCAAGCAGCGGTTGAACAGCGATGACATACACGGTTGTCATGGATGTTGTATAATGGATCTTCGTTGGTTGGTACCACCACTCATTATGAATTTATTACAAATGGTGGTCTGTGACACACTGTGATGGACTCTGATCCATACGGCCGTGCAATTCGCGACTACTCCCTCGACCAGCAAACCGAACCACTCATCGAACGCTGTGGCGATGAAACACGCGAACACCCCATCGAGGAGTATTATTTTGGTGAATTCGAGCCAACGGATGACTGACACGACTCATGGCTTGCTGGTCCCTTACTCGATATGGGTGCTGGAGTTGGTCAGCACTCACTGTATTTCCAAGAGCACTTTGAAACAGTTGCAATCGAGATTAGCGAGCATCTTGTAGCGACGTTACGAGATCGAGGGGTGAACGATGCACGACAGGCCGATATGTTCGCCCTGCGAGAATCATTTGGACAGAACCGGTTTCGCTCTGCATTTGCCCATGGAACACAAGTTGGAGCTGCTGGGTCACGAGGCGGACTTCGGCAATTTCTCGGCGACCTCGCATACGTCACAACAGACGATGCCACAGCGATCATTGACGGCAACGATCCAGATCATGAGCACGCTCCCAGGCTCTTTGGCTATCGTGCTGATCCAGCACCAGGACTCGGCTTTCGCATCTACCACTTCGAATACGAAGGCGCTGTGAGTGAACCGCTGTTGCTCCGGTTGGTAAGCCCGAGTCGATTGCGTGATGTCGTGGTTGGAACCGGATGGGAGGTAGCTGAGATTCGTCGAGGTGAGAATGGACACTACTATCGGGCAGTTCTCACGAAACGCTGAGTGAGAAAGGGTGGACAAACACGAATCCTTCGCTCGGTATCGCTGTAAACAGTCGCCTGCCAAAGTGGGTACACAGAAGTTAGTATATTATACTAACTAGAGCGTACGACTCTGCCGCTTGAAAAGAACGAATGAAGAGGGCCGAAAGCGTTCGCGGAGTTAGTGAGAGTCAGCGAGTAATTCCATCACCCACACATCAGGGCGAGGTGGGTGCAGATCGCCCATCTCAAGCACTGCATCAGGAGCAGCCAACCGGTGTCCGCACGGACTCACATAGACCCGCGACGGACCTGCCACCGTCATCGTCCCAATAACTCCTAGACAGTGCGGACAGCGGTACTTGCGCGTCATTCGGTGGCCTCCTCGACGCGAAGCGACCCGCCGCAGTCGCCACAACTATAGTTCTCAGGCTGTTTGACGACCTTCGAGCGCTGGAAGCGCGGGAGTTGTCCACCGCACTCCTCGCAAATCAACCACCAGTTCGGCGATTTGAACCGCTCGCAGTGCTGGGTCGTGTTGAGCATGTCCGTCCACCGGTCGAACGTTCGCCCGTGGTCCGCCTCTCCGAACTCGTGATACTGCCATGCGTGAATCAACTCGTGGCGGACTGTCGAACTGAATTGCTCCCAGCCGTGTTGCTCGAACGCGTCCCATGCGAGCGAGATCGATGCGAGCGAGATCGTTATCTCCCCGTTCGCAGGGTCGTATTTCGTCGCACCTGCCGTTCGTTGCGCCCGCGTTGAGATCACCCACTCAATCGATCGACTGGCGACTCTGGAAAGTGTTCGAAATGTCTCTGCTACGTCTCAAGACTATTGTGACGTTGATCCAAAGTCTATCCGCTGAAACCAGGAATACGCCAATCCAAGAGGTATCACCCCCCAAACACAAAGTACAATTAGTGATGTCCCTGGTGTGAGTAAAAGAGGGGTCTCAGAAAACGTTTGACTGACCAATTGCAGATTCGTCTCTACGCCTGGTTGCTTTGCAAAAATAACATGCATCCACGGTGCTGTAGAGTTCCCAACTCCAGTGATTGTATTTGTTAGGACGTTATAGATATTCGATGGTGACAACCGTTTGATGACAAAGTAGATCTCAGTTCCTGCACTGGGGAAGACAGTTTGAATTCGGTGAAAAACCCATAGTGAAATCGCCCCATCCCAAAAAATCGGGAAGCACATAATATAACCAACCGTGATAGCAGTTGCTGTCCGTTCACTCTGACTCACTGCTGAAATTGCCGTTCCCAGCGAGACGCCAACTAACGCATATACAACAGTCAATAGTCCAGTCGCAAGCAAACCAACAATATCGGCATTTCCGTATTCATACCATCCAATACCAGTTCCAACAAGGAAGACACAACCAATTACAAGTGCAATCGCGCCTGCTCGACCAACCACCTTTCCAAGTAGTATCTCTCCCCGAGAATGGGGCAGTCCAAGGTGTGTTTTTAACGTTCCAGTTTCTCGTTCATGCACCACAGAGCGAAAGGACAGCAGCACACTTCCAATACCGACCAACGCAACCATCGCTTGTTGAAATGAACCGAGTATAATCACTGATCGGTTAAATTGATCCGGGAAAGGAGAAGTGAGTTGGAGAGTAAAATTAGCTAGTAATAGACCCCCAAACAGCCAGAGAGCTTTCGTCTGCAGAAGATGCTCAGATTCGAGTCGGGCAACCGCTCGCCAACTCACGATTCCTCCTCGGCAAAGGCCGTATACAGATCTTCTAACGAAGTATCCACAGAGTTGAAAGACTCAACTGACACATCAGACTCCACAATACGTGTGAAAACTTCATCCTGAGAGATGTCTGCTGTGCACGTGAGTAAAACCGTGTGGTCACGAACAGACGTTTCTTTCACAAACGCTGTTTCCAGTAGTTCCTCAGCGAGTGACTGTGGTGCATTGGCGACTTCCACAGCATACTGATTATTTGTCTCCAACGTCTCAAGTAACTGGTGTGGTTCTCCTTCCGCTAGAAGCTGCCCATCAGAGAGGAGCCCCACCCGACTGCAAAGCCGTTCAACCTGTTCGAGTCGGTGGCTCGAAAGCAAGATTGTGGTTCCACGCTTGTTTTCAGCAGTGACAATCTCACGAAGCAGCCGAACCCCGTCTGGGTCAAGCCCTGCAAATGGTTCATCTAAGAGAAGCACATCGGGCTCACCGATAAGGGCCATTGCCAACCCGAGTCGTTGCTGCATACCACGTGAGTAGGTTGTTGCAGCCTGTCCAGCAGAATCGAGTAATCCAACGCGATCAAGATAGGTATCAGTATCGGGGGATACATTTCGTGCATCAGCAACGTATTGTAAATGTCGCCGGCCGGAAAGCCGTGGAAAAACGCTGAAGCCGTCCGGAAGAACACCTACATGTCGACGAACGTCGACCGGATCCACTTGTGTGTCTTTTTTACAGATATGAGCTGTCCCAGCTGTTGGAGTGACAAGATCGAGAAGCATATTTATCAGGGTTGATTTGCCTGCACCATTTGGGCCCAAAAGCCCATATACGGCGTGTCTCGGAACCGTAAGAGAGACAGTGTCAACAACACGAACGTTCTGATACTGCTTGGTTAAATCGGAAGTGTGGATAATTGGTGTCGTCATGCAAGATCACAGGTGTTGAATCGGATGTAGCCAATGAGGACCGGAAGGACAAGCCAAGCACTGAGCACAAGTACGGAAGATAGGGGATGAAGCACGAGGGGCGTGGTATTAAACGCATCACCGACTGCAAGAACTGCAAATGGATCACCATAGTCGTTTAACAGTACAACATCGGGAATGCTCGCGGCATTATCAAGATTGAGGGCAGCATTAACAAGCACGTCGTACGCATCGACTGGAACGGCTCGTTTCAACAAGAAGAGAAACTGAGATTGGGGTGGAGGTGAAAGAATATATGGCCCAGCGAGTGCTCGAAACACAATTCCTGACACAACAGATTCCCACAGCAGCGTAAACAGAAGGTAGTAAATAATAGCAACAGGTGCAGCAAGTGCCCGAGATCGAACAATCGCTGAAATACTGGTGCCAAGGCTTACGACAGTCAGCACATAGAACAGCGATCCTAACACAACAGCAATGAAAGTTATACCATCGAAGACTCCATGAGTAAGAATTCCAAGTGCGCCACCGATGAGAAAGAGGCCTCCAAGGAACGTCCAGACAGCAGCTGTCCGCCCGACAATAGTTCCAATGAAAATGTCACGGCGTGAGTGCGGCTGAACAGCTATAAGTGAGAGACGGTGAGTGCCGGAAGCTGAAGTTAATGATTGATAAGAGATCAAGAGGGCAGCAAGACCGATGACATTCCCGATGGGAAATTGAAACGAAGCAAGGGTAACATTCGACCCAATATCTGAGACGAGTCGGGATCGTGGGGCAGCAATTCCGCGTGAGACTCCCCAGCCATAATAGACAAGTAAGAGGGCAAGCCCGGTTAGAATCCAAAGCCCACGCCAGCGAACTGCTTGTGAGTATTCTTTGTGTGCAAGCGGCTTCCAATTATACATTTATTTAAATGATGTGAACCTACAAATAAGTATGTTTTGACTGACGAACGTATGCTTGTTACTATCTATGGGTGAGTGATGTTTTTACGAACATTAAATCCGCCGCCTCCATAGCCGGAAATGTCGATAGTAGCAGCATCTGTAGTAATCACTTGGCCAGCGACGGAGTGTACATATCGATGAATTCTAGTGGAAACTGCCTTGCTATTATTATTCTGAATGTCGAGATAATTTCCGGTGAGACCCTTGTGATGCCAGAGTGGAACGGGTGCATTTCCACTTGAAGAGTTATTCGCACTACGAACCTTCCCTCCCGAAATGGTCATATCGAGAGTGTGATTAGTTTTGTGTACTGTTTGCCCAGCAATCTTTTTACGAAGAGTTGCTGTTTTTGAGATAGGAATAGCCATTGTCGTGACATCCGACGACGTTGTACGCTCATCGACTTCAAGATCATAACTACTCAAACGATTAATCGCATCTCTGAGTACACCAAGTTGCTCTTTGGAGAGATCTTGATATGCGTTAGCAACCTCCTTAGTTTCGCCAAGTTCAAGACTTCGTTTAACGAACTCCTCAGTGCTCTCCGGATTCGAGGAGTCCACCATCTTTGCAGAAACTGGCTTGTTTGCCGAAGCAGTTGCGGGAACGACAGCAGCGGCTAACGCAGTGCCAGAGAGCTTCAAAACCGATCGTCGGTCATATGAATGGTTCACCTTACTTTCTTGCTTCATTTTATCGGACATTGCAAAAATAAGTACTCGCATCCTATATTAAAAATTTTCTAATTCATCCTTATTGTTATTAGATATTGGAAGAATAACTTATTTAATATCTCTATAAAAATAAATTATATATAATGAAAATTTTCATCCCTAATATTTGATAATCATTTCACCATACGAAGTTGAACATGGACGAAAGGTCACTATTAGTTTCCACGTTATTGCCACTGTTGCCGTCATCACTGGAAGGTTCTTCGCTAAGATATTCCGTAAACATTCACTAGCCAGTACGTAGAAGATTCGTTGAAATTGGTATAATCTACTAACTAGTGTCAGCACCTGCTCCATTCGAAAATGAACGAAGGAAAGAATGAGGAGGGCCGAACCGTCGGGGGCGTCAGTCGTCAGATTCAGCGAAGAACTCCATGAGCCACTCGCCACACGAGAGCGGTCACAGGGAGAGATCGTGATCGCCGACGGGCCGCGAGTCGTCGTTACCAGCACCGTTTGGCCGCACACCGGACAGCGTTTCGGACTCATTCAGTGGCCTCCTCAACCCGCAGCGACCCACCGCAATCGTCGCAACTGTATGTCCCTGAATATATACGTGGTTCTTAGCTCGATAGAATGCTGCGCGACGACAAGCGAGGCACCGATCCGTCGGTGGGGGTCAATAACTCATGTGGAAACTGCCTCTTCGCCAGCGGTAGAGATGAATCAGATACAGAATTCCACCAAAGAGGAATCCGGCGACACAGATGATATAGATGTCAGAGAGAAACAGGAGGCCAAGCAAGGGATTTTCCGTGAGGGTAGAGAGGCTGCTTATCTGCATGCATGATTGCATCGAGAATGAGATGGCTGTAGATCCCAATGAGGCTCGCGGCCACGATCCGATACCGTGATCGCTCTTGTGCAAGGCCGAAGGGTGCACCAAGTCGGTTCCAAAATGGCTTCGTTTTGTACATAACCACAGCAAAGAGCCCAGCTAAGAGCGTGCCGCCAAGCACTGTATGTAGGGGACCACGGAGATTCCCGGTGAAGGGTCCGAAATAGATTGCGATCGCCCTCAGATCAACAATCATCGCCCCAATGCAGAGCGTTGGGAAATCGAGCCAGCGAAAGAGCGCAACGCCAAAGAACACGCCAACACCGAGGTGGAAGGGCGTCAGAGGCATATTAACAGAGTAATCATAAATTCATTTAATTTTTACTATAATTATAACTTTCGGTTAGTTCGTGATTGTGGTCACTAATACCGCCATTCGGCAGTATCGATAGCGTGCAGACCGTTCGTTACAATTATCTCAGATTCAGGGTGAGAAAGCGTTGCGCATAGATTGATCCGGGGCTACCGGGAGGATTCCACTGCCGCTTATGGATTTAGGCGGCAGGAAATCAGATTCAGTCTTCTTGTTTGTCCTCGTCAGTGAGGACATTGTCAATCGCATCGAGCAGACTACCGGATAGCACTTCTAGCTTGGTGGCGATTACTGCCATCAATTCCCACGCTCGTTGTCGCCGATCTATATCAAATGGTTAGGTGGGTTCATGCTAGCCATACCGAAAGTGAATACACAGGGGTTAGTATAATATACTAACGCCTGTTAGCACCTGTATCGCGGGAAAGCGAACGAATGAGAGAGTGAGGGAGAGCCGAAAGCGTTCGCGGGAGTCAGTGAAAATCAGCGAGAAAGTTCATCACCCACTCATCAAGGTGCAGCGGGTGCAGATGGCCCATTACAAGCACTACACCAGGAGCAGTGAGACGGTGCCTGCACGGATTCAGACTGACTCGCGATCAGCCACCATCATCGTCCCAACGACCCGCAGACAGCGAATCTAGCGCCATCGTCCTGACGGCGCTAGCGGAGCGTGTTCTTGTGAAGTGGGGCGAATTAGACCAACAGGCTGATTCCCGAGAACCAGCAGCCGGAGTATCACTGGAAGTGAGCCAATGAGACTGTCTGTAAGAGCGAGAGTGATTGAGGAAGGAGAAGACGTCTCCCAGTAGAATATAGCTGATTTACTCCGGAAATGTGGTGTGGTACTAGTGGACTGTCTGAGTAGCAGACGTCGACTGTCTGTGATGGTGAATTTCACTTGAAAAACGGGGTGTGTGATGTCAGGGTGAGCGCTGTTTCTGCCGGCCGACTGTCCACAGGGTGTGCGAAGTTGTGAGTGCGGATTGACTAGTGGTTGTTGGTAGGTGGGAGCGAGGGAGGTTATCGAGGAAGAGTATTCGGTACTTTGAGAGTGATTGAAGAGTGTGCGATACGCTACCGAACAGCACCTAAAACCTATTAGCACACCCTCCCTGAGCAGAGTGTATGGAAAGCACGTCATCGTCGCAGCCAAAGCCATCGATACGAGCGACACTTCCAGACACCGAGTCAGTCACTGCTGCCGTGGTGACGGCAGTGACTGAAGCGAATGGAACGGAGCCTGCGACACCCCTCTATGCAGCGATTGATCCTGATGCCCTTGAAGCGCTCTATCAGCATGACTCACCCAAAGTGAGCTTTGAGTATATTGGCCACCGTGTCACGATTCATTCTGATTGCACCGTTTCCGTTGTTGACCTGGATTCGTAGGGCATTGCTGATGTCTGCTAATCACAAAAGCTGATGGTAACCTCGTTCGATCCGATCCGGTAGTGATCAAAGAGAGTATTCTTCGTTTGAAATTACGATAGTATGCTAACCTGTAATTCGAGTTGGGCACTGATAAGGCAGAACCTAGCGCCATCACCCTACTTATTAGTTCTATCACACTCTTTGTACGGGTGAGTAAAAGAGGAGTTCCACGGACCAATTGTCGTTAGTCCAGACTACTAACTAGAGCGGGCACTGTCTAGGTTAGCTCCTTATCTAGACAGTGCCTATCGGATGGAATAATACTACAAAAGAACAGTGGCGAGATAGTTAAAACAACTATTAATTCGGAACACTGATGACGAAATCTTTCGGGTAATTCGCGAGTCAGAGGTTCCGGCAGTGACTGCTCGGAGAGTGGCGGATACTCTTGGAACTGGACGACCGTATGCACACCGGTGGTTTGAGGAGGATGTGACTAATTCGAGTACTGCGGTCATTTCAGTGACAACAGTCCGATTCTCGGGCAGAAAACGCATTTTGCGTCAATACATACTTTTCTTTTTACATGACAATTCATGTCCGGGGAGTAGACAGCGCCATGGATGCTTCCCCATGTAGTTGCGAGGTGGCATCATCCACGCTACCCGCTTTTGACAAACATGTGCAAGCCATCAGTTCGTCGGTCACATCGTCGATGGAGACGGTGTACTGGTGGTCTGCGGGATTCTCGTGGCTCTCGGTGACTTCGATGAGTCCGGGGGCATCGACGTCGAAGGAGAAGCGTTTTGGTAGAACGAAGATGCCGGCTCCAAGAATGAATCCTGCTAGAATGCTTACTGCGCCTACCAGTCCGATCTCTCCCACCGGTTTATGTGTGGTTCGCTTGTCCACACCCATCAGTCGTCTCACGTGGTGCTCTCGTGGCTCGTCAGTAAATCCTCGGCTCACTCAATAGACACGTGCCACGTAGTGTCAGCTACCCATTGTTGGCGACCGTCAGTGCCAATCTATTGGTGCTGATCGTTCTTTGACCAACTGGTGTATTAGCTGCCGTCCTCAAGCGCTTGGAGGGGCGGCAATTGAGAGAGTCCAGCGTGCTCTACGAGTTCGGTCGCCTCCTCGTGGTAGTCCGCGTACACCCCCTCAGCCCACTTGCGTGCAGCGGGTGCGTCAGTGTCAGCGTACGTTCGCAACAACCCCGTCTCGGTGCTGTAAATACCGACTCCAACCCGATCATCACAAATCGTCAGCCCGAACGGCAGGTCGTCGTGGACCCGGAGCGTGAGATTCCCGCTCTCAAATGCCTTCTTCGCCCGTTCTGGATTGGACGTGAGGAGTTCCTTGACGACCGCTGTGGGAAAGACAGCGTCGGTCTCCATGCCGTCTACGATGCGGTTTTGGATATCGTCGAGATGCAGTGGGTTGATCGTGGTTGGATCGAGACCGCGCAGTGTATCGGTTTCACTCACCAGTGACATGAACCGATTCACCGGGCGATAAGGATTGCCGGGTGCAGCGGTCGTCACGGTTGCGCCGGTAAAGACCGTTACGTCGAAGTCCACACCGTGTGCTTTGGCGCCCTCTAGAATCGGTGCGAGTTCCCACGCTGTCTCAATGGTTGTTCCGAACGCAGTAGCCTCCGCGGCAGCCACCTCGCCTAGCGCCGTGAGTACGAACTCGCCACCAGATCGCTCGATCAGATCACTCTCCCTGAGCGAGTGAGTGAACCGATGAACGGTGGATTTCGACACTGACAGGTGCTGTTCTAGCTCCCGGCGATCCATCGTGCCCTTATCGGCCAATGCTTCGAGTACTGGAGCCCGCCTGATGAGCTCGATGAGCCGCTCGGTGTCCATTCCTATAGACGGTAGTTATGATTTACTATATATCAGTCTTTCTCCAGTGCGATTGGATGGTGTCGGAAGAAACGGTGTGGATATATTTTGTACCGTTTCAGATTATACTAACAGCGCTAAGCTTTCTATTGGAAAGCAGCCGGCACAGAAAAACGAGCCCGCATGAACGACGACGGGACCATTCTTTCAGTAGCTATGGGATCAAAGAAGGTCGTTGATACCAATCCCCTAACCGGTACTACTCGCACCGCTCGGGTCGGGTTGTAGTTCCTCGTACGGTTGGACGATGACGAACCCGTCCTGTCCATCGAAACGGAGCTGAAAGGTCTCTCCCACCGAGCGTCCGAGGAACCTCTTGATGTTCAGGTCGTGCTTCAAGGTGGGCGAGATGTTGTCGCTCCAAGCGACGGTCGCGTTGGGATCAGTGGTGACCGGCGTTGGAATGACGAGCGGCTTTCCGTGGGTTGTGATCGCGATGTGCCACGGGCCCTTGAGATAGACATTGAACAGCCCACCGGGAGAAGTGCCAGCAATGGAGTTCATCATCTTGATGTCCCAGGTGATACTGTCCTCGAACCCCAACACGTCGTTGCCGTTGACGCTGATCTCGGCATCAGCGTTGAGTTCCAGGATTTGAACTTCCTTCCCTTCGTCGGCAAGGTAGAGATGACCGTTCCCTGCCGCCCGCATCACGGCGCCCTCGCCGGTCACTTTCCTTTTCAACATCCCCTTCAGCCCGCCTGTGGACTTGCGCTCGAAGGAAACATCGCTGGTGATAGTCGATCATCGACCCTGCTTTCGCCATGACGTTCCCGTCTAACGAGATGTCCAGCAGTTTCGAGCTTTCGAGTTCGAAGGTCTTTCCGGTCCTTTCCGGGCCGTGCGAATGCACGAATTCATCGAGGTCCATTGGTGTGTTCTCCGAGCCGGTTTCCGAGTGGCTCTAGTAGGAATGGTTACCTGTACCTAGATCTACTCACCGAGTGAATTCGTTTCAATGCCTGAAACGATCCCAGCTACCGATATTTTCCTACTCGATGCGTATAATCTGATCTCTCGCGTTGCCATCCTCGTTGGCGAAGAGAATCGCGGCGTTCGTGCGGACGAACGACGGCCAGCGACAAAACAAACCTTGGAGAAACCAATGGCAAGCACTACACAAGACATCAACACGGAGACCGAAACCGTGGCACCGGCCGTGGAAAGCGACTCAGGACTGGACGAGAACGTCGCGGGGGCACTGTCGTACCTGTTCGGTCTCGTGACGGGACTGCTCTTCGTGGCGTACATCGCAGTGAGCGTCATCGGAACGGCCATCACGACAGTGGTGTTCACGAGTACGAACACGTTCTTCATCGGGAGTATCGTCTCGTTGGTACTCGGTCTCGTCTGGCTGGTACTCGCGCTGGGCGGGTTCACCGCGTGGGTCTACCTGATGACCAAGACCTACCAGGGCGAGAGCCCGCGGCTCCCGGTGACGGCGGGCATCGCGGATAAGCTTGTCTGAGGGAACAGAGATGACCTTGAATCGGGAGGAGAGATGGCGGACATCGCCAAGTGGCCATTCGAGGAGCGGACGTGTCGGTTCGTCGCCGCTAGGGCGACACGCACGAGCGCCGATCGGAGTTCTGGCGACAGCCGGTCCAGCAGCGACGGAGACGGAACTGAGGACCACGAGAGCGACTGCGCGGGATCAAACGGGAAAATGACGTTCAGAACGTACACCGACGACGAATACGGCTACCGGATCGCCTATCCCGCAGAGTGGCTCGTCGAAGCGGAGCCGACGGGCGGAGCGTCGTTCGGCACTCGCAGGGGGTCGGCGGGCGCAGTGGTCTACGTCGACGAAGGACTCGCCCTCACCCTTGGGGAGTACGTCGCGGCGTTTCTCGACGAGCTTGCGGCCGACGAATACGTTCGTGCGGTTGAGGCGCTCAACCGACGGGACGTCGCACTCGAAGCCGGCGGAACCGGCCGGGCGGTCGAATACGCCTACCGTAACGCGTTCGACGAGCGCTGGCGGCTCGCGTATCTGTTCGTTCTCGACGGCACGACCGGGTACACCCTCGGGGTAGACTGGAACGACGCCGACCGGCTCGAAGCGGTCGCCGCACGGATCGTCGAATCGTTCGCCCTCGGGGCGAGCTAACCACGGACAGAATCACAATGCAGCACAAAAAAACCCGAACGACCGCGGAATCAACAGACGAACGTACAGAACGGGATCGACGTGGGGGCGCTCACGGCGGGCGATGCCGAAAGCACCATCGACTCGTTCGTCGTTGAGGAATAGCCAAGCAAAGACGGATCGATATCCGATGGAGACGACCGACAACGAACAGAAATCACGACACAAATCGCGAACTCATGCACGAATCAAACGGACGAGATGGACGAAACGGGCGGAATCGACTACTAAACACGAAGTGGAATACGCGCGTTCTTGCGACGTTGGCACTGGCCCTCGCGGTCGTCCTCGCGGGCTGTACGGGGATCGGCGGCCTTGGCGGAGATGGCGACGCGGGCGATGATGCCGGAGTCGCGGAGGCAGACACCCCGAACGACGGGGCCAACGGCGAGGCAGGCGACGCCACGACCGCGGCGTCCGAAAACGATGACGAGAGGGATGGCAATGGAGAGGGGGCTGGGTCCAGATCGATGGGCAGCGAGGGTTCTGGGGTGGAGGACAATTGGTTCAACCTGAGCGAACCAGGTTACTACGAGTTCGACCTCGCGGGGATGGATAAGGAGACTGGCGAGCAGGTCACCGGGCGGCTGGTGTACGACGTCAGAGCCACCGATGATGGCGAGCTGACCAGGAGCGTAGACTACGAGTTCGGCAGCGAGCAGTTCCAATCGAGCACCACCGGGCCCGCCGACGAATTCTCCGCCCCGTTGTTCTTCAATGAAGCGTACGCGCCTATCGCCACGCTCCAGGGCGTCTCGCTGATGTATCTCTTCGAGATGGGCTTTACCGACCCGACTGTTGGCAACCGCAAGCAGAGCTCCACCGATGAAGGTACGCAAGTCACCGAGGTTACCGAAAAGCGCACCTACGCGGGACTAGAGTGCTCCTTCGTCCGGACGACCCTCGACGGCGAAGTTACCCAGGAAAGCTGCATCCGCGGCTCGGAGGGGGGGATCGCCCCCTACGCGGCCACGTATACCGACGAGGGTGAACTCGAACTCGAAGTCGAACTCGTCGACTTCGAGCGGAGATAGCGGTCCAACGCCGACGCCGAACGAGGGCAACCGAGAGTAGCACTCTGCTGGAGAGCTGACGAATCGAATGGAGCTTGAAATGGCTCACCCTTCAGCGTCAGAATGCAGTGCAATAAGCGAGAGACAGACGGACTCGCCAGCAGCCTGTGCCTCCGGGTGAATTTGGTTCGCTTCCAACGGTGGCTCGCCAAATTCCATTACTGGCCCTCTCTTACTGGGGACACCGAATTCTCCGGACGAGGGCTCGTTTCTTGACAACGAGTGCGACGGTCGACTGGGATAGTCATGTAATCACTTCCAGGGGAGGGTCTAGTTTTGGGTCCATTCATAGCCGTCCGATGTTTCATGCACCGTACCGTCGTTCGTCCAGGTGTTCACAACTTGCGTCAATCCCTCGCGATACGTCGGATAGATCGGCTCCCAGCTCGTGGTTTGTTTGACCCGTGTATTTTTTGTAGGCATTGAGTTTGTGAGAAGCGACACAGTCTAGATAAGAAAAACCAAGCGACAGTGGTACGATTGGCGGCGTTTTATGCACTATTCGTAAGTGACTGATTCTTGAGAGTGAGATCAGCTGCACCATGAGAAGACTGAACTCGATTGCTTCACCGAACACCTAGTCATGATGAGGCGGGGAGATTCGTTAGCCACTCCCGTTAGAGACGTTGAAGCGCCACTCTACAACAGAATCGCTTAACTACTTGACTTCGCACGTTAGACGAACATACCTTCGATCTGGTGCATTAGTTCGTCGGTGTTTTGATTCGGACTGGTGAGTGCCCAGGACAGAAGGTTCTGAACGCTCTCGCGGAACGAACGTTTGATCTCGGCACGAAGCGATGTTGCTCGGGCGAGGATCGTTCCAAGAGCTCTGTGTGCAGCACCGAGCTTCAGGAGACTGTGTACTGGTGGTCTGCGGGATTCTCGTGGCTCTCGGTGACTTCGACCATTCCAGGGGCATTGACGTCGAAGGCAAATTGTTCGGCCTGTGCGCGTTTCTGTGCCGTCTCGTCAGCTTCAAGTTCACTAGGCGTTTTCGTTGACATGGTCTTCTTGGCGTCATCACGGAAGACCGGTGCCGGGTGCACTAACACCCGGCGCGTTTCTACACGCCCGAGGGCACCGTTCTTCCTTGCCAATTGCTACGCACCAAATGGTAATAAAGCTTGTCCTCTTGCTTCGCACCAATAGGCATACACCCGTCGAAATACTAGAGGCGGATATGAGCCGAGAACGGAACCGAGATACTGGTCGATACGTCCAGACACTCACCCTGGATGCCGTCCTTCGGGCGATGCGTGAAGCCAGTGACCCGGTCGTCACGGCAAAGGAACTGAGCGAACGACTGGATTACTCATCGGAAGCAGCCCGCCAGAAACTCGTTCAGCTCCATGAGCAGGGACTAATCGAACGTCGGAAGGTTGGGGCGGGGGCAGTCATCTGGTGGATCGACGAGGATACAACGGAACCGAGCGGGATCAATGCAGACGATCCATTTTGGTCGCTGAAGCCAGCTGCTGGAGAGCCGGTCGAGGAGGACGAGATCGACGATATCCTCTACGGTGGCGATGAGTGAACAGCCACAGCCCTTGTTCATCGATACAGGGGCATTCTTTGCGTGGGTAAACACCCGTGCTGGACGGCATGAGAAAGCCCAATCCGTGTTTGATGCGCTTCACCGTGAAGCGATTCCGTATCAGCCGTTGTTCACGAGTCGGTACGTGCTCTCGGAGTTAGCCACACTCACCACTCGGAAGGTTAACCACAAGACGGCGGTGGATGTGCTTCAGACGATTCGGCGTTCGGAGAGTTTCAATATTCTTCCCGTTGGTGAGGGTGTGTTTGCTGCGGCGTGTGATGAGTTCGAGCGGTATGACGACCAGCAGATTTCGTTCGTTGATCACACGAGTGCGGTACTGGCTCGTGAATATGAGATCGACCATATCTTTGCCTTTGATCGGGATTTCACGACGCTTGGGTTGACTCGTGTGCCTGCGGACATTCACTTTCCGGAGTGAACGAGAGATAGTGGTTTATCACAGCTATCGGTCAATAAGATCGTTCAACAGCACTCGCCCCTCGACGACCGATATTCGGTCCTCTACACCAACGGCTACTAAGGCATCTCGAATAGCCTGTTCTGCAATCGTATCGCTCACGAGTACTGCAACGTGAGTTTGACCTTCGGCGACGTATTGATAGGCCAATCCAGCGAGAATAGTATCCGTTTTCTCGATCTCGTCTTCCGTGACGTCATTGGCTGAGAGACTCAACATCCGTCTTCGCGTTTTGTCGACGACTTCCGGAACACGAGGAGTTGAGAAGTCAATCCGACCCGGCTCTAGCCATCCTGCATCTTGGGCTGCTCGCAATCGATCGCGCTGGTAGGCATATGCATCGGGACTCTCACCTAACTCCGCAGCAACTTGTTCTGGGACTGTGACGGTGAGATTTCGCTGGCGGACGAATCGTTCGAACGCTTGGTATTTCTCGTTCGACGGTCCGCCCATTGCGAACAGAACACTACTGTCGATAATCGCAGTACTGTCGCTCGGAATCTCCGCCCCTACCATTATTCAGCCTGCTCCAGATAGGGATCGTAGTCAGCCGCCTCTTCGACGACATCCTGTAACGCAGTGAAGACAGTCATTCCCTCGACGGGGTGAACACCGAGTTTGGATGCTCCAGTCCGTTGTGTGAGATCACCGTTCATGACCCGGAGCGTGTAGTGGAGCGCTGCGGCCAGTTTGGCAATGCCCTGTCGCTCGACAAAGACACGAATATCCTCTGTATCGTGTTGGCGGCCAATCGCGTCGATGAGCGTTGGTGTTGCAGTCACGTCGCCATGCTCGGTTTCGATTTGGAGGCGAATCGGTTCCACTGTGACCATTGCTGGTGTTTCGTCATCGTTCCGGGACAGCACGCCCATTTCTTCGAGTTGCCCGATGTATTTGTAGGTCGTCGAATGAGCCATGTCGAGATCCGTTTTGATCGTCTCGATTGCGACTGGCCCGTTTTGGAGAATGTAAATGTAGAGGCGGGCCAGTTGGGGTGTGTTCAGGAGTTCAGCGTAGGTGAGGAGGTCGTTGAATGTCTCCTCGTGGTTGGGAGTCGTCGAGATTTGGTCGTCCGTCGACATCACAATACATGTTCTATGGATAGTGTATTAACTTTTGTCCTGCGACGGAATGGTATCGAAAACCACAAGTCGGGGAGTACTCGGCGGCCACGTTCGTTGCGTGCTGCTGTGATCGGTCAGGGGGGCCGTTGGTGTCTCTGGTGTATCGTCGGCCGGTATATCCGCGCTTTTCGTGAGCGTTCGCTGATCGATGATATCACCGTCAGAGGCACTCCCACGAGTGTAGATTATGCTAGCAGACACCTACGTCAGAGCGGGATTACGAAACATCGTAGACTACGATTTCAGTCGAATCGCAGGTAGAGCACCGCTGTTCGGTAGTTTCAAGCGTCATTCCGCAATGCCGACACTCATGAATAAGGCTCTCATTCGCAGAGAACCACCGACGTACAATGGCGGGAAATGCCATATCAATCTTCCTTTCCGACTCACCATATTAAAAAATCTGGCCTCTTTTCAATTTAGTATTAGATTGAAGCCACAGCGAAAACCATGCCGCAGTCACGTTCTACAGTAATACCCATCGCCATATCTTATTTATCATTCACTCTTATCCTGTTTCCAATTTCGTCGTTGTGGCACCAGGAGATAACTGAGAGGACAAGACAATCCTCGGTAGTCGAAACTACCAGCGACGCTCACGGTAACGAGATCTAAATAAACGCCCGGAGCGGTGGTTCGTTCGGTAGTTCTTTTCGTCCCATACGCACGCACGGCCAGCACGGGAAGCCACTGAGGCCGTCACAGCCGCAGTCGTCGGGTTCGGTCTCGTTGTCGTCTTCGGGCTGGAGGGCTTCGAGCGTTCCGTCGCCAGTCGCGGTTTCGACGGCGGCCATGTGCTTGCAGAAGGCATTGCGGTGGACGTGATGCGGGCAGATGCAGGCCATCGCATCGTTTGTTACGTCGTCCAGTATGACAACGTATTGATTCGCAGCGGGGTTCTCGTGGCTTTCATTGGTCACGTCAACATCCGAGGAAGGGTCGCATCTCGGCACACCGATGACCATATTTATTCTTGCCTGTAATGAGTCCACTTGCATGGCTGACTCGGTAATTACCGGTATCGACCATATTCTCGTCCGTGTTGAACACCCAGAGCCGCTCTTCTCAACACTCACTGAGGTTTTCGGATTACCGTCTCCGTGGCCTCTTTCGACTCATCCAACGTTTGCCAGCGTCGGTGTCTCGCTCGGAAACGTCGATCTCGAACTCGTTCGGTTCGGTGAGTCAACTGAGCGACGACCAAACGCCCGTCTCTACGGTATTGCATTTGAACCGAACGCACCGACACTTACGGAGAGTCAACGTGAGCTACAGCGACGTAATGTCCCTCACAGTTCAGTGGTTCCTTACGTTCGTCAAGACGAGAGTGGTAATCCTAAACACCTCTGGGACAATCTCTACGTCGGCGGGCTTCTTGGTGGAAATATTTGGCAGAAAGCGTTTTTTTGCGGCAACGAAGCTTCTCCCAGAACGAGTTCTCTCACGGCCGAACGAGAGCGATGTCAGTCCCCTCCTTGATCGCGTGTTTCCCCACGGAATGACGTTCTTAGTAGACTATGATTCTGCGTTTACTGAGAATTTCAAGCGTGAGGAGGCACGGCACTCACTCCGTAATCGTAACGGCGGCCCACTAGGAATCATCGGCCTTCGAGAAGTTGTGGTTGGCGCTAACCATATTGACGCAGTTCGAGGCCGGTGGAGTGACCTCTTCTGTCCTGTTGCTGAATCAACTCCAAACCGATGGCGCTTCGACAATGGGATGCGCGTTCAGCTCGTCCCGCAATCGAACGACGGACTTGTTGCCCTCGTGGTCGAAGTCGAGTGTCTCGATCAGGCGAAAACATTTCTGGCTACTCATGACATGATCGGTAGTGTGAGTGAGTCATCGGTTGCAATCGCACTCTCTACTCTTGCGGGGCTTGATATTCGGCTGGTTGAATCCGTCAGTTGACCGTGTTGGATGTGATTTGCGTGAGAGGGTCTTATTCACTGAATGAGTCCTGTAGATCTCGTCCAATTTCGGCAATGGCGTCTCGCGCCTGAGGTAATTCGGGGTCATCAAGCATACCAATGAATCCATGGATCAGGTCATCGTAATGGCGATGAGTAACTCTAATATCGGCGCCTTCGAGGCGCTCGGCATATGCGATCCCTTGGTCTCGCAGAACATCGAAGCCGCAGGTCACAACCGTTGCAGAGGGAAGATTATGGAGACTTCGTGCCCGTAGCGGCGATGCATATGAGTTGTTTCCATCAAGGGTGTTCTCAAGGTAGTGATCCCAGACCCATTCCATATCCGTTTTGGTGACTACTACTTGTTCTGGATCAAAGTCGTACGATGGGGTATCGAACGCGTGATCAACGATCGGTGTGACTAATACTTGGTGTGCTAGTATTGGACCGTCACGATTACGAGCGACTTGCGCAACCGCGGCTGCCAGATTTCCGCCTGCACTCTCTCCATAAATTGCGATGCGATCGGGATCTCCGTATGCGACCCATGGATTCTCCGCGATCCATTTCGTCGCAGCATAGCAGTCTTCGACAGGTGCAGGGAATGGATGCTCAGGCGGGTGACGATAGCCGACAGAGACTACCGCACACTCAACCGTATTCGTGAGGGCTCGACAAATACTATCGTCGATATCGATGCTTCCCATGACCCAGCCACCGCCATGGAAATATACGAGGATTGGAAACGGGGTGGAGCCCGCTGGTGTATAAATTCTGATCGGGATACCATCAGTGGGCCCTTCGATTGTGAAATCGCGCACTGCCGCGACAGGCTCAGGCTCGTCGGGTGAAGCCCAAAGCTCTGCGAGAAGGTGGCGTGCTCCGTCAACAGAGAGCGTACTGAATCGCGGGACGCCTTGTGTCTTCCGTGCACTGAGGATTGCTTGCATGTCCGGATGAGGTTCTGATGCGGCCATCTCCGATCGCTCTATAAGAAGGGTTCAGCGGCTATATTGTTAGCGCGTTACACCAAGTCGGCACCAGATTTTCAGCCATCCGATGGCGTCGGTTCACTTCGGTATCTATCGGCTTAGGAACCAGCGGATAGTCACACAGATGAGTAGTAAGCCTTCACTCGTGCTAGACGAACGGGCCCTGCAACCATAGCAACGCCGGTCGCCAAGAACGCGATAAGGCTAGAGGCGAGTAGCAGAGACTCGTATCCGAACCCGAAGGAAATTGCCAGACCAGCAAACACTATTGGGCCGGTAGTCCGCCCAAGAAACGTGGTACTATTTCGGAGACTCATCGCGCCAGCCATGTATTCGGTCGAAACCCTGTCGCTCACAGCAGCATCGACCACCGGCATCAGTAGACCAACGCCGACACCGATGACGACGACTGCCGCCATCGTATCGATCAATCCACTCGAGGCCCAGGTGCCCGCAAATCCAACTGCATAGCAAGCGAATCCGATCACGATTAGCCACTCATTCGAGAAGTAGCGCGCCAGTCGGCCGCTCGAGGCAGCGACGACCATCGACGCCGCTTCCGACACCAATATCACGACCCCGATTAGAATCGGTGTGAGCGTCGCCGCGAGTACGAACGGTATCGCCGTGAAAATCACGCCGAACAAGAGAAATTCGGTGATGAATGCGACGGCGAACAACGCCAACAGCGACGGCGTAACGATTGATCGCGCTGCGTCCGCGAGATACGTAATTCCTTGTCCATTAGAAGCATGGTGAGGTTCGTCCAGTGCCACCTGTGCGAACACGGCGACTGGAATCGCCACGAGGTACATCAAAAACGGTGCATTCCACGCGATACCAGCGAGCGCCCCTCCGAGCACTGGAAATAGGGCGGCAGTAGCGGAGAGAACGGCGATGTTTGCTCCCAGCACCGCATTACGCTGAACGCCATCGAACACATCACCGACGATTGTAACAGTGGTAATGAAGATCGCTGCGGCAGCGGTCCCCTGTGCGATACGGAGCACGAGTAAGATCTCGAATGTCGGTGCTATCGCCATCGCGCCACCCAGTATGCCAAACGCCAATAGACCCGCGACGAGTACTCGCTTCCGTCCGATGCGATCCGCAAGGATACCGATGAACGGTGAAAGAACGATTCCGACAAGGAAGTACGTACTCACCAAGAGACTCGCCTGTGCATCGGTAATTTCGAACACGTTACGGAATACCGGTAGTGCGGGGCTGATGAGTGGTACTCCGAGCGGTGCGAGCGCCGTGCTGATCAATACGATCTGTACCGTTCGGGAACGCCACGGAACGGTTTCAGTTGGTTCGTCGATCGATGTTTCCTGTGGACTGACCTCGATTGTGTGGTCCATGAATGTATAGAAGCAGCTAACACTTGTGTAGTCATTTATAGACAGTGACATCTCTATCCGAGTGTAGTATCGTCGTCTTTGAGGTGTCTCACCACCTGCGACAACAATAACCATGTGAGAATCTTCTATCTCTGTAGTGGTTCAGCGACCATGTGATCGAAATGGGAAACGCAGTACTCGACGAGATCTTAGAGACCAGCCTCGAATTGGATTCGAATCCGATTTCGGCACACGAACTTGGCTCGCGGATGGAGACCGACGAACTCATCGATATCATCCGTCACCGTGAGGTTCTCGAGGCGCTTGTGACCGATTCGCTCGACCGAAATGAGCTCGAAGCACGGCTCGACATTTCCCGGGCCACGAGTCATCGATTCACGCGATGGCTGGAGAATCACGACCTCGCGGAACGTGTCGACAACGAATTTACACTGACAGGAACGGGTCAAGTCTACGCCGACGCGATCATTCACCTTGAGCGAGACCTTCGAGCGGCGACGGTACTGGCCCCATTGCTCGAGTCGATCTGTGAAGCACACCGAGAGTTTGTCGTTGCACCATTCGCGGATGGGACGGTGACAACCGCTACACCCGAGGACCCGTACGCACCATTCACCCGATTCGTTCAGCTGTTGCAAGAGAGCAATACCCTTCGTGGGTTCAACACGACTCACATGTTCCCGCCAACACTCGAAAAGCCATCCGACCAACTGTTTGACGACCTTGAGGTAGAACTCATTTATTTGCCTGATGTCGTTGATACTCTCTTCGGGACCCACCCCGATCGACTTCGTGACGCCATCGATGCAGGTCATCTAACGCTTCGAACGCGTGAGGCACTTCCATACGGACTTGCAATCTTCGACGATCGCGTCGGAATCGGCGGCTATGACGACCAGACCGGCATAATGCGGGTGTTCGTCGACTCCGACTCCGCCATCGCACGCGGATGGGCCGAACGCGTTTTCGAAACCTACCGAGATCACTCGGAACCGATCTCCGATCATGATAGATCTATGATGGACTAATTGAACTCTCAGTCATCAATTTTCACAGCTATATGAGGAAAGTCCGCCATCCCAAGAGCCGTCTCAGGTGGTGAGATGTTGATCATTTGATGATCGCCGTTTCACTTCCTGTCATTGTTCTCCTGCGTGGATTATACCTGTTTGTCCGACCTTCACTCGTACATGATGTGGATACGTTGGTTGGAATCGGCGGAAGCAATCAGACAACAATTCGCAAGAACTCGTGCATTCGGTGAGCGATGCCGTGGCGGTATCTTGTTCGCGACCGTGACTCTCGTGATGGGGATGGGGTATGTTGCGATCGGAATCGGCACCGAAACTGTCCCACCAACGGTTCTCGCAGCGTTTCGCTTTGACGTGTCTGCGGTGGTACTGTTGACGTACGCGGTCCTCTCAGGTCACTGGCGGCCACGGACGACGGTCGATGTCCTCGCGATCATCACTCTTGGCGAACTCGTGTTCGCTGGAACCATCGGCTTTCTCTTCGTGGGGCAGCAATATACCACGCCTTCGATCGCCGCTGTTGTAATGGGTCTCGGTCCGATCGTTACTATTCCTATCGCGTACCTGCTTATTCCAAGTGAACGTCTCTCTCGTGCAGATATCGTCGGCGTTCTCCTCGGGTTTTTCGGCGTTGCGATCGTCGCCAATCCGTCACCAGCGCAAGCGGCGACGGGAGCCAACGTGGGGGTCGTCTTCGTTTGCTGTGCGGTGCTCAGTTCGAGTCTCGGTGGTGTCTTGCTCAGTCGCTTCGAGACGGAGCTATCACCGTTGGCACTGACCGGGTGGGGGGCGTTGCTCGGGGGAGCGACATTACATCTCGTCAGCATCGGTCTCGGTGAATCGACAAGAACGATCAGTTGGACGCCTGCTTCGATCGTGGCTCTTGTCTACCTAGCAGTCGTTGTCGGTGTCGGTGGGTATACAGCCCTCCTCGTTCTTCTGTCGGAAATAGGCCCCACTCGAAGTAGCCTCACATCTTTCGTGAGCCCAATCGTCGCGATTGGAGCGGGCTGGCTCCTTGTCGGGGAGGCCGTTACAGTCACCACGTTGGTGGGATTGGTCGTGGTCGTTGTGGGGTTTGCCCTGCCGAACTGGTCGAGTTTCAGATGGACCCTGATACCAAGGTGATAACGTATTAAGCGGCGACCACTCAGAATGATGTTTTTTGGCCACTATGATTGATTTCCCCAGCACAGTAGTTTGCTGTATATCTACGCACGCTCCCGAAACGTGAATGTTGTCTATATCTCGATTGCGCTAATGGTCAATGAACGTTTGCTGCTCATCGACGTGAATACACGGCTGATAGGGTATGTACGAAAAACAGCTGAAGTGGTGGTTAGTTCGGCAGTTCTTTCCGTCCTGTTCGCACGCACGGCCAGCACGGGAAGCCACCGAGGCCCTCACAGTCACAGTCTGCTGGTTCGGTATCGTTTTCGTCCTCGGAGGGGAACGCATCGAGCGTCCCGTCAGTTGCGTTTTCGACGGCGGCCATGTGTTTGCAGAAGGCGTTGCGATGGACGTGGTGCGGACACGTACAGGCCATCAGTTCCTCGGTCACGTCGTCGATGAAGACTGTGTACTGGTGGTCTGCGGGGTTCTCGTGGCTCTCGTTGGTGACTTCGATAAGTCCGGGGGCATCGACGTCGAAGGAAAATTGTTCGGTCTATGCGCGTTGCTGTGTCGTCACAGTAGGGATCACGGGCTGCAGAGGGCCGGAGAATGCTATCTTAGACAATGCATAGTTCGTTATGCAAATTTCCGGATCAAGTGTTTGTCTATCCGCTTAAGTCGTCCACACTCTGTTTATACGAGTCGGTCGTAGTTGGACACAGTATGGGGAGTGAAGATTCGCCAATTGATCAGGAAGAGAAGACAGAGGAACCCGAGCAGATTCAGGCGTTCTATAACTGGGGGGATACAGCACCGAGCGCAGCTGTCATCGATACCGTTGCCTTCGCAGCCCATCGTGAGCTATCTGATCTTCCGTTATTGTACGAAGTAGTCGAACCGGAAGCACTTGATAAGCTGATCACCTCCTCGAATGCAATGCGGGCCTCTCAAGATTCACAACTCTCAATTTCGTTCGCGTATGCAAACTGTGCCGTGACGATAAAATGTGATGGCGAAGTTTGTATCCGGTCACCAACTCATTCGGAAAAACAGTCGGGATGATGGGCTCGATCTCCTCGCTTCACCCTTTGATGAGTCCTATCTAAACAGAGGAGCTCCTAGACCGATTTGCAGGGAGTGGCACATACTGTCAGAACATGAATACGGGACTATAACTTCCTGTTTTAGCTTTGTATTGACTAGATTTCCCAGAATTCACTCAGTGGATGAATTCCCCCATCCTTACAACCGTTGACGATATCTCCATATGTAAGAACTGATGAGAGGTACTCGACGACGATTTGTCAAAATGAGTAGTGTAACAGGAATTGGTCTCCTTACAGGTTGCAGTGCGCCGGGAACACAAACTAACACGGAAAATGTGGCACCTGTTGATATTAGAGGTGCTCTCTATCTACCAACACGGGATTTTAATTTCTACCAGATGTGGGAAAATTATTCGCCCAAAATAATCGAGCGTGATCTCGGTTATGCAGCACAGTTAAATTTGAATGCGATTCGAACCTGGGTGAATTATGAATTTTGGCTTGAAAACCCACGAGCTCATAGAAAAGCGATAAACCATTTTCTCACAACTGCCGCCGACAAAAACATCGACGTTTTGTTCAGTCTGTTCGAAAACGTCGGTACAACGCCAAGCCATGAAAATTTAATAGATAGTGACCCTCAAACTGCAACGCCAGTACGATCACCTTCACTAACGGTCGTTCAAAATAAGAAACAGTGGACGAAACCGCGAGAATTTGTTCGATGGTTCATGGATCGATATCGAAACGATGACCGGTTGCTCGCTATCGAAGTGATGAATGAACCTGGATGGCGCTCTGACGTGAAGAGATTTGCAAAGGCTATGTTTCAAACGCTTCTGCAGAATCGCGGTACTGTTCCATTAACCGTAGGCGCGACTAGTCTAATTAACAGTGTAGACTATCTCGATTGGGGAAGTGATATACTACAGTTCCATTATAATTATCCATCTAGTAAGAAGATATTTGAGGATTTGCTGCAAGATTATCGTAAAATATCAGAACAAGTTGAGCGACCAATCTGGTTGACAGAGTGGCAAAAAGTAGCCTCATTTGGATGGAGTAGTTCAAGTCAAGCGGTAGAAGATTGGTATCCAGACTACTCATCACTAGCTCCACTTCTGCAAAGATACAACGTTGGCAATTTCTTTTGGTCACTCATGCTCAAGCCAGCGTATACAATCCCAATGCGTCGAAAGAGTGTTCTCAATGGCCTTTTTTACGAAGATGGTGCTGTGTGGAGTCTGGAAGATGCACGAAGCATCAAAGGTATGTCCGGCGATCGTTCCTTTTCGGGTGTGGAACGAAAACAATGGCCGCAATGGATCAACGCAATAAAACATCCACAAAGTTAGATTTCCAATCTAGTAAGGCTGATTTTATAATATTTCCACTTCATTATTTGAATATGAATTCTTGTCTACTTCCAACTGTTCAATACCATCATTAACTCTTATACCAACGGTGTTATTTTGGATCGTATTCCATTTGATTTGTGCCCGAGTGACATTCTCAACTGAGATCCCAAAGACGTTTGATGAGGCCATGACATTCTGTACAATAGCTGTCGTTGCCTGCCGAAATTCAACCCCATTATGCCAATCAGTGAGAGATAAGTTCTGGATTTTAACACCTCCAGTAGCCTTCGACGTAATTACTTGAACTCCTGTGGTATGACTATTTCCACGCCCGCTTATTGTATGTCCGTTACCATCTAAAACCACATTTCCTGATCGGATTTTTATACAAGATTTGGAAATACCAGTTCCACCTCCGTTTGTGATATTACTTTTCAGTTCGTAGTGCCCAGGTTTATTGATTGATGTGCAATTGTTGATTGTTCTTTTGTTTTCAACGTTTGATATTTGGTATGCACTTTGAGCGCCGAGACATCCTGAGAAGGAGATTGTGAAGATCAAAAGAACTGACAGCAGTTTTCTGTTTGTGTGCACAAGGGAACCAATGAGTTCATCCCCAATAGATGTTTATTGAGCAATCCTCTATAAGCCAGATTCACGTATCGTCAAGAGATTAAACGGGAATATTCGAAAGCGATGACGATCTTCCTCGAGTGATTCGTGCGTCCGAGTTTCCAGCGGTGACCGCTCGGTGGGTTGCAGATACAGTTGGAATGGAACGGCGGCCAGTGCACCAGCGGCTCGAGGAGTTGCATGAGCAGGGTGATTGGAACGGGGGAAACTGAGTCCGCGGATGGTTACAACGACTAAAGACTCTATATTGGCTGGTTCTGGTGTCCTCTGGTGGAAATTTATCGGGTCTGGCAACCACTCATATCTCTGAATGTACAGATGCGATTTTCCGACGATTGGCTGCTACTGAGGCCGCCAACCGTATCATTCGTCCGACGATACCGGTTCGCCGTCTTCCATTCGCCATTCGAGTTCGACTTCGAACTCGGCCTCGTCGTCGGTAACCTCGTATTCGACTTCCAGTTCGAAATGCTCTGGAACCGCGACCGTGAAACCGTTGTCTCCTTCGATGTCGATTGTCCCGTTCTCCACACCATCTGCGACTTCGCGGAGGATCCCCGCACCGTCTGCCCGACTCATCACTTTCTCACCTTCACGTTCCGTCTCATCATCTACCGATTTCGCTTCGGTCTTGGATTCTTCGTCGTCGTTTCCCATACCGAACCCGCAACGGCTGTCAATAAAACATCTCGGGCCTCATATCCGCACAGTTTGATCGGTGGTAGTCACCACTTTTATCGAAACACCACCGAGAGGATCCTTACTGTCTCAAGTGGTAAGTCTATCTCCTGTATCTATCGATTAGAGTGACTAGTCGAGATTGTGGGTGGGGCAGGTGATGGTGAGTTCTCGAAACTGTTTCCGCCAGTATCGAGCCGGTCGAACGCCTTATACAATCACCATATTATTGATCTGATTTGGTCTTTGAAGATTCTCATCCCTTTCCATTGGATACATCATAATCGATTTCGGCCGTGTAACTAGCACGAGACAGTAGTCCCAACTGAATTATTAAAAATCGCTTCGTCGTGAAAGAAGAACCTCATCACCAAGTCAACCAGTAGTCTCGTTCATTCATATTCAGTCCAAATGTCGCCCATTCGATCATAGACCCAAGGGACAACGACACGTGAGAATACGGATGGCAACTCTGGTGGATGCTCTCGGTTCACCCCATCGTCATGAGTCGCGTTTGGTGGTGAGTGAAAATGGTCCATAGAATATTCTTCACTCTCGTGGCGATCCCACCGACACATCCACTCCTCGCCGAAATGATCTTCGAAGTACGTGATATGGAAATCACCGTTGCCATACGATTGGACCTCGAGGTACGCTTCTCTCACATACGCTTCTGGGTAGTGTTCGTCTCGAAGTGAGATGACGATCGAATCCGGCCGGTTTGATGGAAAGACGGAAATCGTCTCGATCCACTCTTCAGATCCGAGAATCGATGCGATTTCCCGTAGTAAAGCACGATTTGGTGTCCGCTTTCGCCTCCCGTCAACCACACTCAGACGACTCCTTCATCGGTCGCACTGTCGCGGTTGACACGGCGGAGGTCATGAATCTCCTGTCTGACTGCTTCCCAATTGGTGATGTCTAACCAGACTTGTTCTGGATCCCCGTACTGTGCATACTCTAAGGGATCGATGTCATTGGGGCTCTCGACATCGTAGGTCTGTTTGTAGTTTTCGTTCTCAGCGAGTAAATCACCAAGACGGGATTTGTACTCCTGTTCGCTCAACTCTGCCAATCGATTCAGCCGTCGCCACTCGAAGTACGCTTCGTTCCGTTTGTACGTCGCCGGGTTCTCTGTCATACGGGTCAAGAGGCCGATCTCGGCGAATCGTTTAAGATGGCGGCGGGCAGCATTCGCAGAGCAGTCTGCGCGGTCAGCAACTTCGGCAACACGGGTTGGGTCGGTGAGTTCGAGGGCGATTCTGTAGACGCGCTCGTCGGCAGGGGCGTTCTCCAGTCTGTCGGCGAACTCGGATGCAAAATCAGTTTCTGGTGGTCCTCGTTCGTTTGTATCGCTCATACGCAGAAATACGAGTTAGTGCGCAATATAACTATTGACTGCGTATATTAACGGGCATCTGCTATTCTCTCTGGTGTCGGATCAGGATGAGTTACAGTCCATGAGAGGTGTAGTAGCAAGGAGCAGCTACAGAGAGCTCAAGGATAGTGAATTCCCCTATTGTTTAGCTGATTCCTTCAAGAATTGGAGTGCACTCGATTCGATCGCCGCAGCGTAGTCATCATAGGATCCAACACCTGTATTCGTGGCTAACGCACCGGAGCGAAGAGAATACTCACTCATCACTCTCGATTCCTCTGCAATCCGATCGTCTCGACCGGGATAGACGAGTACTCCCGGTACTTCGAGTGCGAGAATGTACGACGTAAGTTGATACACATCACTGGACGATGCCGACCCTGTCTTCCACTTGGCGTCAACCACCAGTGCGGGTGTGCCATCACTGCGGGTAATGAGCACGTCTGGGCGCATCGAAACGGCATGCGGCCCTTCAACGACGTTTGGAATCGATGCCTGCCCCTCGACGGTGAAATCGCCGAGTTCCTGTGCTGCTGCAATGAAGGCCCGCTCGACGATGCGTTCGAACACGTCGTTCATGTTGACGAACAACGCCAAGGATCGACGATCACCGGCACGCACGTCGTCGAAGAATTCGCGGTCGAGAACTAGTCGTGTGAGTCCAAGGAGGGCTTCGTAGTGATCGTTCAATCGTGAGAGCTCAAGTCGATCGACATCTCTCGGGGAGACGTCTTCGACGGACACGAACTCTTGGAGGCGTTGTTCGTGATGGTGCAGTCGACTCGAGAGTTTGTCGTCACGTGCGAGTGTCACCAAGATACGGGTTGCTACGAGGACTGCTTGATTCAGGAGGTTGTCTGTGGTGAAGTCGTCGTGAGTGACTGCAAAGTCGGTTGTGACGGCTGCCGGCAGTTGGAGTTGTCGCTGGACGTCGATTCGACCCTGAACATGATCACGGACTGAGTTCGTTCTCACGTATTCTCGATGGAGTCCTTGCGCAAGCACGGACTGGAGTTCAGCCTGAAAGAGGACGCCAATCGCATCGAAAAACGACGATGCACCGGTGAATTCTGTCTCAAATTCAAGTGAATCCACGGGGGTGTCGAATGCGTATTTGAGTGCCCACAGAAGGCGTGTCACCGTCTGTTTAGGTGTGACCTCGATTTGAACGCCACTCGGCAGCGTGAGGACACCAACGTGACTGCCGGTTTTGATAATCGCTTTGCCGTCGCTGGTAAACGAGACGTTCAATGGGTTCGCTCGACATCGTTCTTCGAGTGATTCCAAGAAGACTGCATCTTCTCGGCTGATTTCGAAGGGAGCGGTGCTATCGTGTTCTTCCAGTGAGATAGGATCAGACGGTGGAACCGTTCCGTCTGCATCCACTTGATCGACCGGTGGACCGAGATACCCAACCGGCGTGATCTCAGTCATGCTGGAAGGTTGCTGCCCGTTCGGTGAATGATTGAAGACCTTCGCTCAGGGCAGTGATATCCTCCTCGGAGAGGTCACTCACATAGAGTCGAGGATCTACAAACCCTCCTTCTTCTCCCTTCTCGGGATTCCATCGATGCTCGTAGCCACTTATATTTGTGAAGACGCGTGAGGCACCTTCGATGAATTCGCGATCGAGTGGGTTTGTATCACGGTCAAGCAACCAATTCCACCGGAAGTCGATCCTACCGTCTTGGGAGAGCTGAATGATTCCGACGCCAGAATCCACCGAATCGGACTTCAGCATAATCGATGCTCGGTCACCCCGACCGGTGTCAAGCCATCCAATATCGTCACCGATATCGAGAATACGAACCATCTTTTCTGCAGAGTCATCGTCGAGGATGGATTGTAGTCGTTCTCGGAACGTTTCTGGTGTTCGGTCTCCAGCAGCCCACGCATCATCTGGTTGCCCTTGCAGGGCTTCTGTTCCGTTTCCATCCGGTATGGCCTGCATTGCATCGGCGAGTGGTGCTGGGTCCTCAACGCCGGCGAGATCACAGAGGGCTGAATAGAGTGCCTGATCGTCGAACGATTGAATTCGTTCGGTCTCCCAGTCGATCAGGCGGGTATCGATTTCATTGAGCAGTTCGTCGCGGAGGCGATCGAACTGGCCGAAGTAGTATTCTTCGAGTTGCGGAAGGATGTCGTATCGCCACGCATCAACAATATCGTCGGATGAGTCGTGAATGAGGAAGTACGTGTGACCGAGTTGTTTGCCTTTGCCGAGCTGTGGAGCATCGAGAATACGTTCGTTGAGTTCATGAGCTGCAAGCACGCTTGCTCCCAAGAGTCGTTCCTGCCGGGAGATTCCACTTGAGTGGGCTGTGACAGCGGCCTGTGCATCGAGCGGTTCGATGTCGTATTGTTCGAAGACGATATCCAGATCCGGTGGGAAATCGATGAACCGGAACCGACGGCGGAGTGCAGTATCGACCAGTGCGATGGACTGATCAGCCGTATTCATCGTGCCGATAACGTAGAGATTCGGTGGGACGGTGAAGGTCTCACCGGAGTGGGCGAGTTCGATTTCGAAGTTCCCGCGTTTGTCTGCCTCGAGGAGAGTGATGACTTCACCAAAGATTTGAGCGAGATTCCCCCGGTTGATCTCGTCGATAATCAGCACGTAGGGGGGAGCTTCATCGGTGTCTTCCTGTTGGTTCGCATATTCGTATGCGGTCTGTGCACGCTGGCAAATCCGTTTGAACACTCCCTCTTCGATGCGGTATTCGACAGCGCCATCATTCGCCTCGGCAGTCAGTCCCTCGATGAAATCTTCGTAGGAGAACGACGGATGGAACGTCACTATCTGTATTTGTTCGTCAACAGATTCAGAACTGGTTTGGTTGTGAACCCACCACTGTGCGAATCGGTGGGCAGTGTAGGTTTTACCTGTCCCTGGTGGACCGTAGAAAATGGCTTGGTTGGTAGCCAGTAACTGCCGGGCGATTTCGTCAGCTTGAGATGGTTTCGCAGGTGGTTCGACCGGCCTAGAAATATCATTCAAAGCAAGATAGTTTGCTTTGACGTCATGGAGTTTACCGAGAACAGTATCGATAGACAGGCTCTCATCGGTCTGTATTTTCTCCAGATTACGATTTCCTTTCCAATCTTCTTCATCCCGAAGATTCCCACCAACGTGGAGACCATATGTAACGCGATTCCAATGGACACCGAGATACAACTGATATTCGTCTCGCTGGTCACCAATTTCTCCAGGATAGATTGCTAACCATGCGAAATCAGAGAGGAAATTTCGAGGTTCTGTGAAATGAACAGTGTGGATATCGTGGTCAGATACATCGAGTTCTGTAGCGATGAAATTGGCAAGCCGGTCGAGGTACCCGTCGATACGCGGTCTGAAGAAATCGAAATACAGCTGACCGATAATCTCGTAATTCCCCCATCTCAAGAATATGTTGGTATCGAACTTCGCTGCTTCCTTCTCTTTGAGCGATTCGAGTACATCAATCGGGATTTCTCCATCATCAGATAGGCTATCGAGAATTTGATATCGGACGTGGTTGATTTTCTTCGAATCAGCGTATCGCTGCTGTTCGACTACTCGATATTCGGTGGGGAGATTTCGAATGGCATTCAATAATGCTTGAGTGTCATCGGTTCCTTCTGAACTCGGGTCAAACTCTTGGAGTTGTTGGGAAAATTTCCAAACGTAGTTTAGGATGAAATCAGCAACATCCTTCTGATTCGATTCGTCAGTAAGTGCTGCTGCGAATCGACGAACATCCGCTTCAGTGGCGTCATAACTGTACTGCTCCGTGAGATTCTCCGCAATAGTGGAACAAACCCGCGCTGATATAGGTCGCGTTTTTCACTCTCGGAGAAGCTGTTGAGTGAATTGGCAGCCAAATCATTAAATGACGAAGCTCGAATTGGTCCCCAGTCACAGAAAAGTTCGAGGAATGTCCGGAAGGACTGTTCATCATATTCGTCCTCTGTCGAGGATTTCTCGGGACCGATTTGGCTGTATGCCTTCTGTATCGCCCACGTGTCGAAAACTAAATTATCGATATGGAGTGTACTGTACATTTCAGTTTGATATTCTAATCAAACCACATAATTCTATGTAAATGGTCTCCCACGAGAGACACAGGTCAACCTCTGGCTTCCTCAGGCAGTGAACTCGATCAAGTGTAGCCACATGAGGAGATGTCTGAGAAAAACCGCTTGAGAATTTTCATGAGACCAGACTCAATATCGGATACGTTCAGAATCTTGATTTCGTTGTCCTACTGGAGAAAGGGGAGATACCCGAGTGTTTCTTTGATCCTTGGCGAATCGTCTTGGTGTTCGTGCTGTTTTTGACTTCGGTGATGAGGTAGTCTTGCTCACCATCATGGTGGGTGATTTGGAGGACGATGATATCTTTCTATCTCTTGATCCGAAGCCTACAACAGACGACTCATAAAGCGTGTTACGCAGGCATTTATTGGATGACGGATACAATGCCGCGTTATCATGCACTATTCATTTCGTGTGGGTCAACAATACCGAGACACTGGCAGCTTTCGAAACCCGGACGATCAATTCTTGCGATGGATTCGAGGCTCGCTCGACAGTGGCATCAAGAACGCCGGCGGAATTCGTGATCTTGGCGCGAATCGGTCCAATATGCCTGCGGCGCTCGTCCTTGTGTCGAACGACAGCGGCATTTCCCAGCACGACGATCCGTGGGAAGACACGCTCGCAGTCAACGCAGGCTACGTCAGTTACTGGGGCGATGCGAAAGCCGACAACCCCTACGACGACTCTGCGAATAATCAGAAGATCAAGACGGCGTTCGACCGAGCTGCGGCGGGACGACGCGAGGATGTCACACCAGTCCTGATGTTCCGCAAACCAGAGTCCGGAGTCGTCGAATTCTGTGGGCTCTGCGTCCCGGATCACTTCGAAGTACGCTCCTATCGGGATGACGCCGGGACGCAGATTCCGAACTACCTCTTTCACTTCTCGATCCTCAACACCCAGTCAGTCCCCGTCTCGTGGCTGCATGACCGCGCCCGTATGAACGACAACGACCGTGCTCCGGATGTTTGGAAGCGCTGGGTCGAAACCGGCGACGTCGCCCAATGGCCGACCGGCGAAACTCTCGATCAGAGTGGGCGGATCCGACGCTACGAAACCTCCGAAACCGTCGTGAGCGACGCATTCCGAGCAGAAACGTTCGACCACTACGGGCACAAGTGTACCATGACCGGGATTCGAGAGGCTGAACTCCTGGATCTGGCCCATATCCTTCCCAGAAGCCAGCATCCCGACCTCGCCGAGCACCCAGAGAACGTGCTCGTGTTGAACTCACTGCATCACGGGCGTTCGACGCTGCATTGTTCACCATCGACAGCGACTACCGAATCCGAACGAGCCCCTCATTCGATCCCGCTCACCCATTCCTCCGTGAGACAATCCTCGAACGAGCAGGTGAGCAACTGGCGTTCCCAGCCACCGTTCAGGTCCGGCCGTCGTTCCTCGACGAACTCAACACCGGTCTCTCGTGGCTGTAGCTCCCTGTTCCTCTATTGAAATCGCTTATTGGGCACAGCACTCGCTACCCGTACTCTAAATAATCGATCACTCAATTCCTCCCCCTTCCTAGAAACTGAATGTGGCAGAGAAAGAATCATGATCCGTCTGTGTCACTGTTCATTCATGCCTCCGGATCGGCTCCGCAGTATTGTCCCGATGTTTGGCGGTGGGACGCGCTACGTCGAGACGTTGGAATCAATTCTTGAGTTCGTTGAAGCTCATGAACCGACAACCGATGAGCTCGTCGAGTGGCATCGCAGGACGTTCTCGAACGTATCCAGTCGTGATTCGATTATGCGGCGGGTCAGCTATCTTCAGAAGACCGGGTTCCTCCGTCAGGAGAATGAGCAGTGGGAACTTGGGCAGGCCGGGCGTGAGTATGTCCAGCAGCGCGGTGTGGCAACGCTGCTGCGAATTATGTGTGAGCGGAACGTTGGGCTTCGAAGCTTGTTGTATGCGTTGTCTGTTGGCCCAATGACGATCGCGGAGATCAGTGACCAACAGTTAGATACGCACCCAGAGTTGGGATGGAGCCGCGGGGAGACGGATATGGCGAAGCAACGGGCGAACTGGTTGTGGAGCATGGGGCTTGTCGAGAAACACAGCGAGGAGTATTCGTTAACGGATAAGGGTCGAGAATTCGTTGCGGGTGCAGTTGAAGAGTGGGCGGATGCACAATGGACTGTGACAGCGCATGGCGCGGAATTCTCGGCTGGCACGTACGAAACCACGACTCATGCCAGAGTGGTAGATCCGGAGTTCCGTGCGACAGTGATTGCTCGGCACGACCGGACGTGTCCAATTTCTGGTGTTGACCATCCGGGGTTGTTGGACGTCGCACACGTGTTGCCGTGGAACGAGTACCCGAAGTACAGAGCTGATTTGGCGAACGTGCTACCGTTAAGCAAGACGCATCACGCGGCGTTTGATCGAGAGTTATTCACAATCGACCGGGAATACAGGTTGCAGGTGAATCCGTCGTTCGAGACAGACAGTGAACTATTGCGGCGGACGGTTCTTGACCGGGCTGGGGAGCGAATCTCGCTCCCAGATGCGAGTTTGAATCCAAAGTACGTAGCGCAGCACAACGCGACGCTTGAGTGGGTATGAGGCTATACAGCTGATTATTCAACTGATGGGTTCCGATTGAATATTCTAGTGTCCAATCATTGGAGAGGACTTCGTCTTTGTCCTCGGTTCCGCCCTTAGTGAGCAGATCAACGTGGTAGAGGTGGTATTCGAATTGGAAGTGTAATCGCGTCTGAGTCGATTATCCTGCTAATATTGGTGCTCAAAGGTTAGATCGGCATAGTTGTACGAATACGAGTTGATACCAGACTCGTCACAAAATGACTTGAGATCTATTGGGGGCATGTACGCATTGTCACCAGCCTTTTCTTCGAGATGGTGGCAAAACGCGATATCGATATCCCGATCAGCGCCGTTTTCTTCAGCAACCGTGAGAACCACCGCTAGATCCGGATCGTCATAATCGGGTTTGATGACGTAGTCGCCTGGCGTGAAGGGATTCTCAGCAAGCTCCAAATTTGTGTGCTTGTACGTGTAGAGCTTGATGTCCTGATCGTCGCAGTAGGAGGCGAGCTTTGCAGGGTGGATTTCACGCCAATTACCGGGACCCTCATCGAGCAGGTTTGGGAATGTTACGTTCACTGCTTCGCCGTCCATCTCCTGTCCGTAGGCAGTCGTGTTTTTCTCTGGAGGGAGTACCTCGACGACCACGGCAACAGACCCATCTTTGTCACCGGCTTTCGTAACACGGTCACCAGGTTTGAACGGGTTCTCTGGCTTCTGGTTTAGGTGGGCGGTATTCGGGCCTAAGTCGTGCAGTTCGTTCATGGGACGAGCAGCAAGATGTGCGAGTTTCGCTGGTTCTTCGCCCGAGTAGGCTTCTTGGGTTGTGACCTTCGATTTGAGGGTCTCAGTTCGCTCCCAGCCAAGCAAAATAAGTGCGTCTTCATTATCTCGGTGCCAGACCATGACGATGATGTCGTCGTCAGGGTCGTTTGCGAGGATGTTCGCCGGACGGAATGCAGAGACGTCCCGTGACGTTTTGACGTCTATCTTGTAGCCGAATACCTCGAAATCGTGACCGGAGAAACTCTCGGAATTACAGCGCCGGATGGCTGCTTCATTTTCCCACTCCCACATCTCGACGGGGAGGTATTCACGACAGAACTGTTCGAATGCGAGTTCGCCGAGGTTCCCGATTCGTTTGACGTCTAAGTCGTCGTTGCCTTGGATCACTGCCTGGTGATGGGCGCGTTCGCGGTCGATTTCGTCCGGCGTGTAGAGGTACATTACATATTCGTTATTTGTCGATATTATGTATTTTACTCTTTGATGGTGGTTTCTTATAGGGCACTGTCTAGTTGAGCCAATTTGAGAAGTGAGCAGGCCGGTGATATCCGAGAGCGTCAATTGGCGTGCCATGGATAAAAAATGCTGAAGCGGTGGTTCGGCAGTTCCTTCTGTCCCGTTCGCACGCACGGCCAGCACGGGAAATCACCGAGGCCGTCGCAGTCACAATCGTCTGGTTCGATATCGTCCTCGTCCTCCGACGGGAACGCATTGAGTGTCCCGTTGTCGGTTGCGTTTTCGACGGCGGCCATGTGCTTGCAGAAGGCGTTGCGGTGGACGTGGTGCGGACACGTGCAGGCCATCAGTTCGTCAGTCACGTCGTCGATGGAGACTGTGTACTGGTGGGCTGCGGGGTTCTCGTGGCTCTCGTTGGTGACTCCTACTAGTCTAAGGGCTTCGACGTCGAGGTCAGTTCGACATCGAACGGTTAGTCGAACGTTCTGGGAAGTAGCATATCCGGGGTTTCCGGTCACAATGAACGGCTGAAACAGCAGAGAAGATGTGAGTTTGAAGCGTCAGACCGGGATAACAAGGATCAACAGCGGTCGTCCTGATCGTCTTCAGAGTCACCACCGGTGTTCCCTCCGGAATTGCCACCCGAATTGCCACCGGAATCACCGTCGGAATCGCCGCCCGAGTTGCCGTCGTTCTCGTCACTGGAATCACCGCCAGAGTTGCTACCTGAGTCCCCGCCGGAATCTCCATTCGAGTTGCCACCGGAATCGTCGCCAGAATCGTCACTGGAATCTCCGCCAGAGTCGCCACCCGAGTTACCGTCGTTCTCGTCGCCGCCGTCGTACTCCCAGCTGTTATTGCTACCCTCGTATCCGTCCGGGCTGCTGTCGTCGATGCCGTTCTCGATGTGGGAGTCCGTGACGGTGACTCCCTCGGCGTCGCTCGTGATGCGAAGTGCCTCGTTCCCGCTGCGTGCGCGTGCCGAGACGCTTTCTATCATCGTTCCGGTACCGCTCTCCACAAGCGCGTTTTCTTCGGAGACGTAATCGCCCTCGTAGATCACGACGTTGTTCCCCGTATTCGTCAGCGCCCGTCGACCCGATTCACCGCCGTGGTGGACTTTCAGATTACGGAACTCGCTATCGTCGCGGTTGTTCTGGATAGCGCTCCGGGTGCCATTGGTCGCTGCGTTCCCGGTGACGGTGACGTTTTCGAGAGAAACTGGCTGTTCACCCTCCTTGATTTTGATAGCCTCCGAGCCCCCTGTCTCGTGATTGACGGTGGTTCGCTTGATACTCGTCCGGCCCGAAGATTCCTGAATGAAAATCGCATTGGATGGGCCATCGGTTCGAGTTGTGATAGTGGAGTCGACAACTGTTACGTCGTCCGCATCGCTCGTAACCCAAATTGCGGGACTCTTATCAATGTTCGTCCGTATGTCGACGTTCCGTGCGACGATGCTGGCGCCTCCTTCCAGGCGGAGACCACGCTGACCGATATCAGTGCTGCTTTTTTCGTCGATGGTGATAGTGGCGTCCTCGACGTAACTGCCATTGCCACCAATACGGACGTTCGAGCTCAGACTGTTTTGGAAGTGACCACCTTCGACCTGGATAGCACCGGTCCCGTTGGAGGCGTACAGCCCGTTGTCCGGGAAGCTTCCGAGTACACAGTCGCGAAATGTCATTGTCCCCTTGTTCGCTTTGTTGCAGAGGATACCGGTCGGTCCACGCCACAGGGAATCGCTCGGCGCGTTCCCTTCCCACACGGCGCCGTCAGGTGCCTCAAACCGTTCGACGAGACCGCTACCGTCTGAGTTGTGAACGACGGCTCGGAGCGGCCCCCACGTTCCACTGTCGTGTGTGCCCTTGACCTCGATATCGCGAATGGTCAACCCGTCGGTTATCTCGGCTTCGATGACACGGATACCAGTATTTTTTTCAGTTTGATCGACGGTGAAATTCTCGATTCGCAGGTCTGTTCCGAGGTCGTACTCGACGCCGAGCCGGAAGAGCCGGTAGTTATTATCACCACTATCGTCAAAGTCGGAGTAGTTCGCCGGGACGAGTGTCGCGTCGTTGCCAATCATCCCGAAGTTTTCGAAGCCAGTAAAGCGGAACTGCGAATCTATATAATATTCCCCTTCAGGGAAGTAAAGGAGTGTGTTGTCGTCTGCATTGTCTTCGAGTACCGGTGTGATGGATTCGTTTCCACCGTTGTCCGCACCGGCCTCAGTCACATCAATGACTGTGTCGTACTGGTCATCGTAATCCGATAGGGATGAAGAGGCGGTTCCCATAATTGCAGACGATGCTATGATAGATCCGGTTAGTTTGAGATAGGTTCGACGACTTGCGATACTTCGATTTTGCCTGTCTGACACCATCAAAAGTGCAGTCTCACCACCCCGTATTAATTATCTTGTGCCTAGTTCTGTTTCTCTCGCTTTTTCTCCGCTTAAAACGTTGTGAACGGTATAAACAGTATTCCTTCACCAATATTACCAAGAGTAAAAAATTCTCGGTGTTGTTTAAACAGCACTCAAATAAAATGAAATTCGAGGGAGTCAAGTAGCATTGGTGCACGATGCATGACAAGACGATTCCCCGACCGTGATGGGTCAATGAGGCTGAGCGACTGGACAATCAGTCTCAAATGACCAAACAAACTCGGACGTGGACGCCTCGAACTGACGCAGTTATATACGAAGCAACGACAGTTGGTCGTCGCTAACCATGCCTGGCAGTGCCGGCAGGATTTGAGAGGACCCATCCATCTCTGATACGAATTTCTGAAACACTACCTCCCGGGTGAGAAGGCACTGTACAACAAACCGTATTCGGCCCGTCGTGAAGAATGAGAGGGAAAGAGGGAACTCTCACAACCAGACATGACGACATTGTCGGGTGATGGCGCCAGACGATGGCGTCGTGCTGGCCTCTGTGAGAGCGTATCTCCACCAAAGCTTCGATGGAGCAAATAAGTTCGTCAGACATAGCTTAGTTGTATTATATAATTCAGTCAAGGGGCTGACCAACGGTTGCAGCCGAAAGTCTCACGGCTGTTGCAGCGCACGTCGTTCATCTTGAAGACTAGCGTTTTTGGTGTCGTTCGTCCACGACGACGGCGGATGTTTCCGTGTCTTAAACGATAGTCCATCCTCCGTGAAGAAGACGTATAGCGCGTCATGGACCTCCTTCCACATGTACGTTTTCCGTGGTCCGCCATCGACGTTGACAGAGACCTTGTAGTCCGTGCCCCAGGGGATCTTATCCTGCCGAGTTGGATTCCGGTGTTGGTTTTGAGATGGTGAGCGTTTTCTTGATTTGTTTGTACCCACCGTCAGCGTCGTTAACGCCGACAGTGACATTCTTCATCCTGTTCGCCTTGTGCTCTACAGAGAAAACAAGGCAAGTGTCCTCCTCTCCCACAGCTTCTTCCCAGCTAGCTCCATACAAAAAGAGTGATGGAGTACCGCTACACCGGTAACGCTCACCACAGCTTGGTCGCCGCCTACGAGGCCGACGAGCCTCCCTTTCCGGTCCACGAGCCCCGAACCGCCCCAAAGACCTCACATGTGCGCACTGAACTTTCGCTTCTTCACCGTCTCCTCTTTCCAAGCTGCTGGAATGCCTATGCAGACCACATTGACACCGAAGACGTTCAAGAAACCCTCACCGAACTCGGTGAGCAACTCATGAGAGGCTGCCAGTTGTATGCTCCCCATACTCACCCACGGGACTGCATCAGTGCCGTCATCGACGAGCTGCCCGCGATCAGAGAGCGGCTCAAACGCGATGTCGAAGCCGCGTACAAAGGCGACCCTGCTGCGAAGTCATATCTAGAGATTATCCGAGCGTATCCAGGATTTCACGCCATCGTCGCACAGCGTGTCGCTCATGAACTGTACAAGGAGAGCAGGGAGGAGTACGCCCGCGAACTCACCGAAGCTGCGAAAAGCGACACGGGTATCGACATCCATCCTGGCGCCGAGATCGGAGACTACTTTTTCATCGACCACGGCACTGGAGTCGTCATTGGCGAGACTGTCACTATCGGAGATTGGTGTCGGCTCTACCAGAACGTCACCCTCGGTGCCCTGCACTTTGAAGAAGAAGAGGACACCGACCACGCACTCAAGAAGGGGTATAAGCGCCACCCGGATATTGGCGATCATGTCGTCATCGGTGCCGGGACGAACGTCCTCGGCGCCATCTCCGTCGGCAATCACGTCAGCATCGGCGCAAACTCCTGGATTACCGAGGATATCCCTGCAAATACCACAGTGTACGTCTCTGACCATCCCGAGCAAGAACGCAAATCGAACGGTAGCGAGACGGAGGATTAGTCCACTTCGTTTCACTGTCGTGGAGGACAACCGCTTAAGTGGTGTGCGTCCACGGTAGTTGCGCCGGATGACATGCTTGCCCCTCCAATAACAGACGAGAGAACGCAAGACTCGCAGTTAATTTGCAGAGGAAACAACGGACAACGATATTCTGACGGCAGTGCGCGAGTCAGAGTTTCCAGCAGTGACCGCTCGGTGGGTGGCGGATACGCTGAAGATTGAGCGGCCCTCCGCGCATCGACGGCTTGAGGAGTTGCACGAGAATGAAGAGATAAAGCGGGGGAAGTTGAGTCCGCGGGTGGTTATCTGGTGGATTCCAGAGGAGTAGATGGTCGGAAAAGTTAGTATCTTATACTAACTCGTGCCAACCCAGAATCTATTAGAATCAGTGAAGAGGGGTGCCTCTGCTTGAATTACCTGATTTCACTAACTTGTGTGAAGGAAGATACTTATAAATGTGGTTGAAATATCAATTTATGCCCTCTAGACGACAGATACTCGTTGCATTCGCGAGCGTCTCTACTAGTGGACTGACTGGATGTGCCCGTCTTACCTCCACTCCTCCAAAGATCAAGGATCAACCCTGCCCACCCGGTGAGTTCGTCCAGTCGCCTGTTTCGTGTTCTCACTCGGACACTCCGGCGCATGGTGTTGCAGTGCGTGTCTCTCCGAGTACGATTAGTGATCAATCAGCAATCGACGACTTCAGGATTGAAATCAAAAACAAGAGCCAAACGGAGTTGTCTCTCGATGCGGCTCAGTGGCGAGTCTGGACTAAGAGTGGCAGCGACTGGGAGCGATTTGATGAGAATGAAGGGAACAATCAGTCACCAGATAGAGTGACACTGGTACCAAATAAGCATGTGAGTTGGACGGGGTTGAGGACTGCTTTTGATGTGTTTGACAGCAAATCACCGCCCGGACTCTACATCGCTGTCCTTCCCGTTCGCGTGCAAGATAAACATGTGAATTGTGTTTGTCTCTTCCGTATTATGCCGTAGGGCGATTACCGGGACTCAAATAACGGGGAGTCAGTTCCTCCAGGTATTGGATTTTCAGTAGTGGCCATTTGGTGGGTCACAGATCCGCTTGGCATTGAGCGACCGTCTGCCCATGGACGGGTCAGGAGTTACATGAAGATGGAGTGGTAAAGCGAAGAAAATTGAGTCCACAAGTTGCTATCTGGTGGATTCCGAAGTAAGTGTGAATAGACTTCTCAGTTCACGAAGTACGTCGAAAGACGTAGCTGCAGACAGGACACGTTCGTTTGAGTTCATCGATTACGCAATCACTTGTATTACCGGTCCATCCACAGTCAGGACATTGAGTGAGGCCAGTACTCATTTCATCTCACAACGGCCTCCTGTACCAACTACTTTGGGAACGCAAGAGATGTCCTGAATCGACGATCAAATCGACAGGTGTGTCCCTGAAGATACAAGTATATGTAGTTGTATTTATGGGATTTTAATAACTTAGATCGAAGGCTGGATATAGACGTTCTATTCCGTGATACTACCTGTATGAGCCCATATCGATCCGCAAATCTAAGGTTGGAATAGTAATAAGAGATGGAAAGTCTAAGGTTGGATGAGTAACAGGAATAGAGATATCACGGTAATGTCCGGCTTTCAGTCGTTTGAAGCCGTGAAAGGCTTCATTTATGATTTCGATCCAGCCTTAGAATCCTAAGGCTGGATTCTATGGCCAGAAACCATCCCTAAGCGATTCTATGCGATTTTAAAGGCGTCAAATACCGATCTGTACCTCCAAATTCTTCCAAAGTAATAGGGGGGTACGAACGAATAGAATGAGGATCGACAAGGGTGAGAATATCATGAGAGGAAGACTGTATAGGAGATTTGTATTTTCAGTATTTGAGAACAACGTCTGGTCAGTAGCTCACTGATCACTATCGCTAGTCGATGTATCTGTATCTTACCCGGCTTAGCCGACATACGGCGATGGGGAGAGTCACACCGTATTCTCGGGATTTGTTCATATACCCCCTGTTCCAACAGCCCTAAATGATTTATCACTAGTATAGTAACCCGAGTATGGATGAAGATCTCGATTGAGTTGCAAGACGGTCACGAGTTGGAACTCACAGATGTGGGAATTGAAACACACGAGCAATCCAATACAATAGCACTGAGCGTCGATGCTCTCATTAAAGGACTAGACGAGGAGACACTTGCTGCATTCGAAGACCGCAAACTCCATCCACTCTCCCTTGTCTTCGTGAGCGAGGATGAACTCCCAATTGATGAGGAAGAGCGCTCCAGTAGAAAATAAAGCACAGTCGGATTCCTCGTTGGGACGCGCATAGAGCAATTCGCTCTCACTAGCATCGTAATCACTCTCAGGACCACCGATGGTGAGATCTATAGTAGCCGTTAGAAATTTCTGCCCGGATAACGTTGAGTGTTCTAATGGACCATCTTGACGATATTTCTGTCGAGGAACTCCAAGACGCTCTGAGCAACCGATTCTTTGATTCACTCGACGAATTAACCACGGCGATTGATACCGCTCTCGACCAGCTATCTCTTCCAACAGTGAGCAACTACTTCTAATGTCTACTATAGTAAGAAGAATTCCGAGTGCGGTAAGATAGAGGGTACTCGATGGCATGGTGGGGAGCACAGCACGACCAGATAGGAGTGAGGCTAACAGAAACAGCGTCGGCAAAAACCCGTTGCCCCCGAAAATGTCGCTAATTGCGAGTTCATAATCGTCGAGTTTGATGGCTGCCATTCCGGTCGCAACTTCCGGCAATGAAGTAACAGCTGCTAACACTGTAGCACCGAAGACTGCACCACTAATTCCGAGATGGCGGGCGATTTGGTCGCTCGTTCGTTCGAGTACGATACCACCGACGAGTATTGCAACTGCAGCGAGAACGAAGAGACCGACGATGTACGGTGTTGTCTTGCCAGCGACCGTCATTCGGCGGTGTTTCTTTCGTTTGGCAACTCCTCGTGGCTCCTGCTGGCCGCCGGGTGCTGCACCCTCTTTCTCCCATGGTAGTCCTGAGACACAGAATTAGTATCTCGGGTGGAGTAATACCGAACACGAGAAATGATGGCGAGAGCTGGCTCCCCATCACGACGACGGAGAGGACAGCAATCACGACACTTGCCTCAACGACGAGTTGCAGCGATGACGCCCAGTACGTAAGTGCGTCCGATCGGCCAATTCCAAACACATCGAAAATGACGAGGACGACAGTTTGGATTGCGATTCCACCGAGAATATTCCCGATTGCCAAGTCCAGATTATGCGAAAGCGTTGCGCTCGTCGTGATAACGAGTTCGGGGAGATTTGTGACGATGGCGAGCAGAATGAGGCCGCTCAGTGCTTGTCCCAGCCCCCATCGGACTGAAAGGACATCGGTCGTGTTCAAGACATAAATGCTAGCGATATATACAACGTTAGCGGCACCGATGAAGAGTACAGACAGAACGACCAGAGAGCTACCCTGAAACATCGGTGTTTGTCAAATCCACACCGATGAGATAGCAGGTGGATTGTCATCGACGCAAGGAATGTCTTGGGAGGAAGCGATGAGTCTCAAACCGACCCCTCGAACAACGTGAATGGGAAACCGGCAGTCGAACGTGAAAGGATGATTCGACATTTTGTGGTATTAGGACTACTAATGGCATAGTCGTTCGGCTCACTCTGGGGACCCCGATATTGATCTCGAGATACAGTTCGTCACAATGAGGAATAGCTGGTAAGAACACGAACCAACACGAGATACGGCCGACAACAACTATCTTCCTTCGAGGAGAGAATCCCGCTCTTTAGGGCGGGCGTGAATCCGACAATTCCTACACGACCACCGTCGATTGCTGACCCGGATATTCCACGCTAATCCACACTATTAAGTAGATTTGTCTACATAGGCTATGTATGGCGATTCAGGTCACGCGCACCTACGTTGGTTCCATCCAGAACCACCGGCAGGTCTGCGATGGCCTTGACTCGCTCGGAGATTCCGCCTCAAAAATTTGGAACGTCGCACGATGGACAGCCGACCGAGTATGGGATGAAATTGGTGAAATCCCCGACGAAGGCTCGCTCAAATCGTATATGAAGAACCAGTCGTGCTGGAAAGACTTGAACGCACAATCTAGTCAGAAAGTCATTGAAGAACTTTCTGATGCTTTCCGGTCATGGTTCGACCTGCGACACAAGTTTGACGAGGCGAATCCACCCGGATACCGCAAACACGGCGACGAACGACCACGTAGTACGGTCACGTTCAAAGCAGACGGTTTCAAACACGACCCCCAGAACAATCGTGTTCGGCTCTCGAAAGGCTCGAATCTGAAAGAACACTTCTCGGACTTCCTGCTCTGTGAGTATCAGACTCGTCCCGATGTTGACCTCTCGGAAGTCAAGTCGGTGCAGAACGTTCGCGCCGTCTGGAACGGCGACAAATGGGAACTCCACTTCGTCTGCAAAGTCGAACTCGAAACCAACGATTCCACAGGCGACGGTGTGGCGGGCATCGACCTTGGCATCAAGAACATCGCCACGCTCGCGTTCCCTGACGAATACGTGTTGTACCCCGGTAACTCGCTTAAACAGGACAAGCACTACTTCAACCGTGTCGAGTACGACACTGAAGGTGAGAACGGCCCGTCTGAGAAGTCGATGTGGGCACGTCGGAAACTCGCTGACCGTGAGACGCACTTCTACCACACGCTCACGGACACCATCATCACGGAGTGTGTTGAACGTGGTGTCGGTACGCTCGCGGTGAGTTGGCCTGAAGAAGTTCGCAACTCGGATTGGGGTAAGACGGGGAACAAGAAGTTGCATACGTGGGCGTTCGACCGTATCTACCAGTACCTCGAATACAAAGGTGTGATACGAGGAGTTGAGGTGCTGAAAGAGAACGAGTGGAACACCTCGAAGACGTGTTCAGCGTGTGGTGATGACACTAAGTCGAACCGAGTTGAGCGTGGGTTGTACGTCTGCTCGTCGTGCGGTTTGGTCGGGAACGCGGATTGTAACGGAGCGGAGAATCTGCGTCAGAAGATAACTCCGAGTCCTCACGGCGAGGATAGGAGTAACGGCTGTGTGGCACAGCCCTCGACATACTTGTTCGACCGCGAGAGCGGAATGTTTCACACGAGAGAACAAGCCATGTCGTAGACCGGCAAATATCCCAACGTGCGGTATGGGAAGCCCCGTCGTTTACGACGGGGAGGATGTCACGCTTGTTCATCCCGTTTAACAGAGTTACGATGCCCTCTTCCAACGAACACGATACAGAAGCACCGTCAGGATGGACAACCGAAACAAGAAGCAATGAAATCTATGCGTGGGTCGGTCATGCAGAGCGAGTAGTCTGTACCCGCGAAGAACACAATGACGAGTGGATCACCTACTCACAACCACGGAGCGAACTCGGCACACCAACCCAAGTACGGTTCACAGATCGCCCTATCCAACTCGACCAGGCGCTCTCGATTGCTTTCGAATACATGAAACAAAACAGCGACACTGAGTAGTGGTCGCATTATTCATCTCACTCTTCGAGGATTTGCTCAATACCAGTCTGAATTCGACCAGCGTCCGGTAGGTAGTCGTCCTCCCGAGCAAACAGCGGATAGGGGACATCGTACCCAGTTACCCGCTGAACCGGCGCTTCGAGGTAATAGAGAGCTCGTTCATTAATGCGAGCGATGATTTCGGCGGCCATCCCTGCGGTTTGTGGTGCCTCGTGAACTACGACACAACGCCCCGTCTTTCGCACCGAATCGAGAACCGTCTCCGTATCGAACGGAACGATACTCCGAGGATCGATTATTTCGATACTTCCGTCGACCGCATCAGCAGCTTCGACAGCCTGCTGGCGCATCGCACCCCACGCTACGACAGTTGCGTCCGTACCCTCTTGAACCACTTCTGCTTCTCCTAACGGGACATGATACTCTCCATCGGGAACGTCTTCACGGAACGAACGGTAGAGACGGGTCGGCTCGAAGAATATCACCGGGTCGGGATCACGAAGCGACGTCGTGAGTAATCCTTTCGCATCCGCGGGAGTCGAGGGAACGGCGATTTTTAATCCTGGAATCTGTGCATATCCCGCCTCGAAACTCTCAGAGTGATGTTCGAGAGCACGGATCCCACCCCCATAGGGAGCACGAATCGTCATCGGACAGTTGAACTCGCCCCGAGTTCGGCTACGAAGTCGGGAGACGTGCTGTTGAATTTGATGAAATCCCTGAACCATGAACCCCGAGAATTCGATTTCCGGCACTGGTGTGAATCCGTAGGCTCCAAGCCCGACACCAAGACCGATGATACCTGCCTCGGCCACCGGGGCGTCGTACACACGGTTCGGATACTCGTCGATCAGCCCCTCCGTCACACGGAACACACCACCATCGACGCCGACGTCTTGTCCATACACCACGATGGAGTCGTCGCGTGCCATCTCCTCGAAGAGTGTGGTACGGATGGCTTCGACCAACCGTTGTTTAGTGGCCATCGTACTCACCCCGGAACGCTTCACGCTGGCGTTCAAGTTCGGGCGTCAGCGACGAGAACGTGTACTCGAACATGTCCTCGGAGTCCACTGACTTCTCTTCTTCCTGTGCCCGCTCAATCGCTTCAGCAAGGTCAGCTTCGATAGTCTCTTCGATAGTCTCGATGCGTTCGTCATCCAGTATATCTCGCTCACGGAGATACGTCTCGAAGCGAACGATCGGGTCACGTGTCGCCCACTCTTCTTCCTCGGTCTCCTTCCGGTAGACGGTTGGGTCATCGGCGGTCGTGTGTACCGACCGGCGGTAGGTGATCGCCTCGACGAAAACTGGGTCGCCGTTACGGGCACTTTCCAGTGCATCATTGACGACAGCGTACGTGCCAAGAACATCGTTTCCATCGACCTGTATCCCCTCGATACCTGCCGCAATCGCCTTCTGTGCCAGCGTTTCAGCACGAGTCTGATGCGTTCGTGGAACTGAAATCGCGTATTGGTTGTTTTGGCATAGAAAGACGGTGTGCGACCGAAACACGCCACCGAGGTTGCATGCTTCGTATACGTCGCCCTCGGAGGTTGCACCATCGCCGAAATAACAGAGCGTCGCGGCATCTTCCTTGGCGATTTCTTGTGCCCACCCGAGTCCCGCGGCGTGTAATGCTTGTGAGCCAACTGGAACAGATGGAGCCATCATACGGTCGTCTGGGGAAACCGCGGCACCTTCCTCCATCCCCATCGCGTACCAGAGCAACATGTGCGGCGGTGTGTTCCGTGAAAGATACGCGGGTTGTTCTCGAAATGACGTCACCATCCAATCGGCATCCGTAAGTGCCATCGCACTTCCGACCTGTGCGGCCTCTTGCCCAATTGCCGGAGCATAGGTGCCGAGTTGACCGCGTCGCTGTAAGGCGATCGCACGTTCATCGAGGCGGCGTGAGAGTTTCATTGTTCGGTACATTGCGAGTAAGCGATCCTCATCGAGATCAGGGTCGAGGTCGGTATCTATCGACCCATCCGAGGCCAACACCTGAACGTAATCGATGGTAAATTCGATGGCGTGGTCACGAGGCATGGGAGAAGAAGCATACGTTAGCCAGATACTTAGAGAGTTTTCCACGTCAGTGTACAACTCGTTGGCTATTAGGACACGAGCGGACAGCACAGGGTGCAGCGCTCGGAACAGAACACCGAGCTCGTCAACATCCACAAAATGCTTAGAGTGTGAACAAGTCGAGGGAAAGTACCTGAATGTACTCGAGCACGCGAAGAACATTACCAAAACGAATGACGTGATGGTCACACGATTGGGCTATCGAGAGGTTGCGACGCACTATTGCTGTGCGTACACAAACGACGGCTATCGAGTGATGGAGGAGATGGCTGAACGCATTCCCGGCGTGACCTACAAAGAGTCACGCACGTTGTCGGTCGACGATGCGATGGGCGTCGGTGGCCATCACATCGAAATCACGTTCGCCCATCCCGACGTAGCCGGATGGATGCGAGCCCACGAAGCCAACGCGGGAGGAAATTAACCACGGACGGAGCGGATTATACCATTGTAATCACGGGGGTTCGCAGAACCCCCGCTCGAACCAAACCACTACACGAGATTCACACCGCACTGCCGGTGACACATGGTGGTACTAGTGGGTTGATTACGGTGGAGTGCGTCTTTTTCTGCGAAACGGAGGGGGTCGTTCTCGCGATCCCCTTCTATTACAACGATATTATCAACAGACGCTGTGGGAGTAGAGGAGACGAGTCGTACTATCGGCGAGAATTGTATCGGAAATACCCGGTTCTATTATTGCGACAGAAGGGAAGACCGAAAATTGGAATCTCACTCCCACTCAAAAGTCAGTCGATAGCACTGTTTGCGTGCATCAATCACGGACGGTCGTGAGTCAACGAGATCTTGCTCGAGCAACGTCGCTTCGTACCGAGATTAAACGTTCGTTCCGCGAGAGTGTTCAGAACCTTCTGTCCTGGGCACTCACCAGTCCTGATCAAAACATCGACAAGCTAATGCATCAGATCGAAGGAATGTTCGTCTAACGTGCGAAGTCAAGTAAAAAGAGACCAACCAACCCATCGAATTATTTCGGTGTGTATCGTTCGAGGAACATCTCCAAGTCCCGAAACGCATCAAGACGGTCGGTCAGAGTCTCGTGACTCCACTCCCACCACTCGGACCGAATAAGACGTCCAGCGGTCTCCTCGTCGAAACGGACTCCGATATGTTCGGCAGGGACACCCCCGACGATGGTATAAGGATCAACATCATGGGTGACGACGGCACCGGATGCAACGACAGCACCAGTTCCGATTTCCACACCGGGAAGAACGGTCGCACCGTGTCCAATCCAGACATCGTGACTGACATTGACGCGATCGTCGGCACGCCATTCAAAGACCGACTCGTCGTTCTCGCCCATCCCATAGATCTCCGCCCTGTAGGTGAAGTGGTGAGCCGTGGGGCGGTCAATGGGGTGGTTCGTTGGTCCGAGGCGGACATCTGATGCGATGTTGCCGAACCGCCCAATTTTGGTGTAATCCAATTGAACCCGCTCCATTAGATAGGTGTAATCGCCAATGGTCGAGTTACTCACGCGCGTTTCCGGCCGAATTTCGGTCCACCGTCCGAGCGTGCTGTCCGTAATAATGACGGGGTCGTGAAGCGTCGGTTCCTCGGAGAGTGCCGTCACACGAGAAGTACCGTAAGAGTCGACGAAGTACCCGTCGTCCGATTTTGTTCCGACGTGTTTGCTCATCGGGCGAACGCCTCCCTCGTTTTCACGGGAAACTCCCGTATGATTTCGACGAACCCTTTCGTCTCCGTATCGTCACGAAGCCGCGAACGTATTCGCTGGCTGGTCATCTCGATGGCGAGGATGAGCACCACCGAGACGAGGATTGCCGCCATCATATTCGTATACTGGAACGTCTGGCGCTGCATGTTCATCACGAATCCGAGTCCACCTGCGCCGATGAGTCCGAGCGTGATGGCGATCCGAACGTTCAGTTCGAAGATGTACATTCCCCACGCGATGTACTGTCGAATCACCTGCGAGAGCATGCCGAAGTAGACCGTCTGTTTCTTGTTCGCACCCGTCGACTGGACACCTTCGACGGGACCGTCGTCTATTTCTTCGAGTTCGTCGGTGAACAACCGGCCGAGATAGCCCATCGTATCGACGGCGATGGCGAGAGTACCTGTGAACGGCGTCACGCCGCCCAACGGAATGAAGATGAGCGCCCAGACGAGCGCGGGAATCGCGCGGATGACGCTCATCGTGATCCGGAAGACGAAGTTGAACGGAAACGGCGTCACTCGCTCGGAACCGAGCGTTCCCATGACGAGCGCCCCTGGAAGGCCCAGGAGCGTCCCCGTGAACGCCATCGAAATCGTAACCACCGATAGATTCAGCAGATTTTCGGCGAGGATGAAGTCGATGTACCGCCCCACGTCGAGTATTGGGAGGCCGATAACGGTCGTCATCGGGAAGTAGTCGCCGAGTGCGTCCGCGAACGCCGGCCAGTACGCAACGAGTTTCGTCACGGAGAATCCGACGACCGTGTACGTCGCACCGAAGGCTATCATGACGAAGCCGAACCCGACGAGATACAGCAGCCTTCGGAGTCGTTTCTGCTGTCGAATGGTTTCGAGCCGACCCCGCACGTTCCCATCGAAGGAATCGGACTGGGTGGACGTATCGAGACTCATTGCGGCTCTCCGAGAATCCTGTTCGTTCGGTCGCGTCTTGGCTCGTCTGACGTGCTTGCCACCGTGGGCTCGGTCGGCATTCCCATTCCGACTGTCTCGACTTCGCCGTAGAGGTCGTCGATGACTGCTCGGGTGAGTTCTTCCTTTCCGCCATCGAAAACGATCGACCCGTCACGGAGGCCGATAAATCGGTCGCCGAAGTATCGGGCGATGTTCACCTGATGCAGGCTCGTCAGCGTCGCGATGCCGTACTTCCGGGAGGCCTTCCTAAGGTACTCCATCACGCGCTCCGCGCTCGCCGGGTCGAGACTCGCGACTGGTTCGTCGGCGAGCATGAGTTGGGGATTTTGGACGAGAGCACGTGAAATACCGACGCGCTGCTGTTGGCCGCCGCTCATGTGAGCGACGCGTTGATCGGCTTCGTCAAGGAGTCCGACGGTCTGCAACGCATCGAGCGCTCTGAGTTGATCGGTCTCGTCATTTTGTTCGAGCACGCTCCGGACGAATCCGGTTCGGTTCAGCGAGCCCGTCAGGGCGTTTGCGAACGCAGACAACTCTTCGACGAGATTGTGCTGTTGAAACACCATTGCGACGTCCGACCGCGACCCGGTCGATTCTTCTCCGCCGATCTTTATCGTTCCGTTCGTCGGGGCGGTTAACCCGTTAATACATCGGAGGAGCGTCGACTTTCCGGCCCCGGACTGTCCGAGAAGGACCACGAACTCGTCCGACTCGACGCTGAGCGAGACGTCGTCGAGCGCCGTCACGTCCCCGTATCGTTTCGATAGATTCCGTACTGTGAGTGTACTCATACGAATTGTATTCTACCGTCGATTAGCTCTCTTGCGTCAGGTCGATACCGAGTTCGTTGACGCGCATTATGACCGGTTGATAGTCGTCCATCGACGTGTCTTTCAGCGTCGTAAACGGAAGCGACCCGTCGTAGTCGTCACCCTTGTACTGCTTCATCTTCTCCTCGGTGGCCGAATGAAGCGTCTTCTCTATTGTGTCCTTCATTGGGTCGTCCCAGCTTTTTCGTGCGTAGATCGGTTGTTTCGGGATCGGCTCCGACCACAGGAATACATCGAGATCGGGGCTCGCCGACCCGGCATCGTCCACGTACGCGGACTTCTCTTTGACCTCGTCGGGGAGGTCGCTTTTCGGGACGTTTTTCATGCCGTTGCCTCCCCACGTCGAACACGCATCGGCTTTATCGTTGATGAGCTGTTGGAGCGCCGCCTCGTGGTTCGACCACGACCCTTGGAAGTCCGCTCCTTCGTCACTACCTGGGGCTTTTCCGATTTCGAGCCCGGCGTTTTTCAGTTCGTAGAGTGCGTAAATCGACCCCGACGTCGACAATGGGTCGGCGAATGCCATCGTTTTTCCATCGACGTCGGCCGGTTTCGAGATGCCGCTTCCGGGCTGTGTCATCATCAGCGAGTAATAAAACGCCGTGCCGCCCGTAACTGCCGTTCCCATGACGTCCATCTTGTCGCTCGCGGCGATAAGCGTGATATCGTCCATCCCGATTTCGGCCTGTTCGGATTTAAGCGCAGGGAGGATCGCCGAATAATCGAGCGGCACGCGATAGTTGACTTTCAGACCGTCGATCTCAGCTTCAAGGTACTTCTTCATCGGCATGTACTGTTTTTTCACCTCCGTGGGGTTGTCGGGCGTGAGGAGGATGGTGATCTCTTTGGATTTCTTCGACGAACCCATCGTCGTCCCGCTGCCTGCGGCGTCGGATTTGGAATCACCGGAACAGCCGGCCAATGCGGCCGTTCCTGCTGCACCCGCCGCCGTGATGAAGCCTCGTCGAGTGGTAATCGAATGAAATCGGGTCGTTTCAGTTTCGAAGTCTGTCGTCATACAGGCGGTGCAAGTGAAGGTTCCCGGATAACCGTTGTCTGGGTACAGTACTGATGGCTGTTCGGAAAGGGTCGAGAGTGCACAGTCGGCTTGATACCTACATGCCGTTCATAAGTCAACGTTCCAATGGGTGGAATTACGTGGGCCTATTCTCGTGAGTCCGTACCTGTCCGGACCGTCATTCGAGGCGACGGCGTTCGGCCACCTCCCATTTCGGATACGCGAGAGTACCCAGCGAACCCTTATGCGGACTCTGTCGGAGTCACCGACCGAACACATGACTGACCCAACCGACAGAACGGACCGGTTCGAGCTGATCGCCGCGTGCGACGGTGACACGCTCGTCGGACTCGCCGACGATCTCCTCGACGGCGAAAGGCCGCTCCGTATTCTGCAAGAACCGAAGCCACAACTGGTGATGCACCGCGTCCGCGAACCGGTCGAGCGACGACCGTTCAATCTCGGCGAAGTACTCGTTACCGCCGCAGAAGTCGCGTTCGCGGATGAACGGGGATTCGCGATGGTCGCGGGAAAAGCCGAATCGAAGGCCGTCTCGGGAGCGATAGTCGACGCCGCAGTCGCCGGTGACCATCCGGAAGCAAACCGCATCTGTACAGTTCTCATCGACGCCGAAACCGACCGCGAGGCAACGCGACGGAGACAGTGGAACGAGAGTCGAGCCACGACGGTGGAGTTCGAGACGCTGGAGGACGAGGACGAATGAGGGCGCTCGATATCGATCCGGTTCACGACACGCGAGCGACCTTCCGGTCGCTCGTCGACGCGACGAGCCGACCAGGGACTGTCGAAACGACGGCGATTGCCCCGGCAACATATTCGATTGTCGCGACGCTCGTCGATCACGAGGTGACACTCTACGGCGGGAGCGACGAACTCCACACGACGCTCGAACGCGAGAGCCGACTCGACAGCGCACCGTTCGAAGAAGCCGACGTCATCGTCGTCGATGGCGATACCGACGGCGACGTAACTGCCGCCAAACGGGGCAGTCTAAAAGAACCAAGTGACGGTGCGACGCTCGTCTACGACGTAGAGACGCTCGCCACGGATGCCGCGCCGGACGCCGACGCTCTGCCCGTTGCCGTCAGTGGCCCCGGAGTTCCGGACACTCGAACGTTCTATGCCGAGGGGATACCCGCCGAAGAGGTCGAGGCGATAGCGACGGCACAGTCGTCGTACCCTCGAGGTGTGGACGTGTACCTAACAGCGGATGATCGCGTCGTCGGGCTTCCACGGTCGGTCACCCTGACGGTCGTCGACGAGGAGGGGACGTAGATGGGCTACGTCGCGGTCAAGGCAGGTGAGAAGGTCATCCGCCGTTCGGAGGAACTCTTCGAAAAGCGGCGCGTCGAAGGGGAGGACGAACAACTATCCGTCGAGCAGATCGAATCGCAGTTCGGTCGCCTCGTCGGGCAGGTGATGAGCGAAGGCGGACTGTACGCGCCGAAGCTCGCGGCACGGGTGATAAAGCAGGCACAGGGGGACGCCGCCGAGGCCGCGTTTCTCCTGCGTGCGTATCGTTCGACACTTGAGCGGTCCGACGAATCGACGTCGTCGGACCCGGATTCCATGTTCGCCACTCGGCGGGTCTCGCCGGCGTACAAGGACGTCCCCGGCGGGCAGATACTCGGGGCGACGAAAGATTACACCCAGCGGCTCATCGACTTCGATTTCGACGGGACGGATCCGACCGAGGAGTGGGACCTCGGGAATAGCGAACCGACTTCGTTGCGAAACGTGATGGAAGTACTCCGCGAGGAGAACCTCGTCAAAGACCCGAGCCCCATCGTGGACGATACGCCGACGGACACGACCCGCGAACCGGTGATGTTTCCAGCTTCCCGCGATGCGATCCTTCAGGAACTCGCGCGAGGTGAAACAGGTGCGGTGACGGCGCTCGCCTATAGTGCGCTCCGGGGATATGGGCAGGTACATCCGACGCTCGGCGAGGTTCGCGTCGGCGCGCTTCCAGTCGAAATCGAACACCCCTACACGGGAGATCCTGCGGAAGTAACGAGCGTCGACGTGACCGAATCGGAGAGCGTCGTTCCGGTGTACGCAAAGCGGGACGACCCGAAGTTCTCTTTCGGGTACGGACTCGTTTTCGGCCGAAACGAGCGGAAAGCCATCGGAATGACGATCCTCGACGCCTCCATCCAGCTCGACGGGAACGAACCCGCGGAGGACGCGGAATTCGTCCTCGATACGGTGGACGGAATCGACTCTTTCGGATTCATCGAACATCTCAAACTCCCACACTACGTCACGTTCCAGAGTATTCTGGACCGTATTCGGGCGATTCGGGAACGGCAAGGATTCGATACGGGAGAGTCGGACGATGAACGCTCCGTACCCGAATGGGAGACCCCGCTGACGGTGAACGATGATGACTGAACACGATAGGACGAGCGACGTGGAATCGACCGCGGCGGCGGATTCGGCCGTCGCTGCCGAACCAAACTCCGTTTCGGAGGTCGTGGCGGGAACCGACGCCGGGCTTACGGGGTACAACTACGCGTATCTCGACGAACACACGAAACGCGAGGTCCGCCGAAACGTACTGAAGGCGATTTCTCTTCCCGGGCACCAAGTTCCCTTCGGCTCGCGCGAGATGCCGCTCGCACGTGGGTGGGGGACCGGGGGAATTCAAGTATCCCTGTCACTGCTCGGTCCGGACGACACGTTCAAAGTCATCGACCAAGGGAGTGACGAGAGTGTGAATGCGGCCAACATCAGACGACTGGCGGAAACGACCGCCGACGTCAAGACCACGACGGACATGACGGCGGCCTCGGTCATCCAGACGCGTCATCGGATTCCTGAGGAGGTACTCACCGACGAGCAGATTCTGGTCCTGCAGGTACCGACGACCGACCCGCTCCGCCGCGTCGACGGCAGCGACGACGCGAATCGCCGTCGCCACGCCCATAAAAATTACTCGAAGATGTGGGTCGCGCTGTACGAGAACGTCGTCGAATGGGACGAAATCCAGATCTCAGCGCGGTATCCGGTGATGGTTGACGGCCGCTACCTGATGGACCCGTCGCCCATTCCGCGGTGGGATACGACGAAGCTCAACGACGCGGATTCACTCTTCCTCTTCGCCGCAGGACGCGAAGCTCGAATCTACGCCGTTCCGCCCGACACCGACGTCGAACCGCTCGCGTTCGACGACCGCTCGTTTCAGGTCGAACGGTTCGACGGACGGGTGTGCCACCGCTGCGAATCGTCGGATACGTACTTGACCGAAGTTACCGACAACGATGGAACCACGCGATACGCGTGCAACGACGCCTCGTTCTGCGAGAAGCGGGCGGCAGATCCGACCCTACCGAAGGACCATCATCTCGATGTCGATGACGTGGGGTGGGGGCCGGAAACCCCGGACCCGATCCTCTGCGACGGTGATGACGGTGTCGCGGCGAACAGCGAAGACGAATCCGCTTCTGTTGCCGAGTCAGGAGGTGACGGCGCGTGAGTCTCCTCGAAGCGAACGACGTCACTCGATTCTACGGTGATTTCGACCCCTGCGGTTCCTGTATCAATCGGACCGGGGCAGCACACGGCCAAAACCGATGTCCGGAGTGTGGCACCGTGGTCGGCTGTGCCGACGTCGATTTGGACGTCGAGCGCGGCGAAGTTCTCGGCATCGTCGGTGAGTCCGGCAGCGGTAAATCCAGCCTCGCGGAGATGCTCGCACTGGACCTCACCGCGACCAATGGAACTGTCGACTTCGAATCCTATGACGGCAATCTCTTCGAAGCGAACTACGAAGAGCGTGTCGAGTTGCGGAACGCTCACATCGGCATGGTTCACCAACACGTCCGCGACGGATTGAACCTCGAATTCACCGGCGGCGGAAACGTTGCTGAGTCGTTGCTCGCCGCAGGATGGCGGAATTTCGGCGACGTCCGAGCACGAGTTCGCGAACTCTTCGAGGAGACGGAAGTTCCGGTCGACCGAATGGACGACCCCACGGAAACGTACAGCGGTGGAATGCAACGGCGCGTTCAGATCGCGAAAGCCATCGCCAACGACCCGGAACTGGTCATCCTCGACGAACCGACTACCGGATTGGATGTGAGCGTGCAGGCCCGCGTCCTCGACATGTTCAGGCGTATTCAGCGGGAGCAGAACGTCGCGACCATCGTCGTCTCACACGACCTCGGTGTCGTCCGCTTGCTCGCGGACAGAACCGTCGTCATGCGTCACGGCCGCGTTATCGAGTCGGGACTCACTGACCGTATCATGGAAGATCCGCAGCGGGAGTACACTCAGACACTCATCAATTCAGTCATATGACGATACTCGAAATCGACAACCTACAAAAGGAGTTTCGGATGCACGTAATAGACGGGAAGCGCGTCGTCGGCCTCGATGGCGTCTCCTTCAACGTCACGGACGGAGAGTTCCTCGCCATCGTCGGCGAGTCCGGCAGCGGTAAGTCGTCACTGTTGAAATGCCTTCATCGGACGTACCTCCCCTCGGGTGGGGAGATACGGTTTTCGAGCACGGACGGTGTCGTGGACCTCGTCTCGTGTTCCGAGCGTCGTACGCTCGAACTCAGAAACGACGAAATCGGTTACGCGTCACAGTTCCTCGACGAGATACCGCGTGTCTCCGCCCTCGACGTCGTCGCACGGCCGCTGGTCGAGGACGGCATCGACCGAACCCCAGCCCGCGACCTCGCCAAGGACCTTCTCATGGCGTTGAACCTCCCTGAAACGCTTCACGACGCCTATCCGGCGACGTTCAGCGGGGGTGAACGACAGCGGGTCAACCTCGCCCGCGCCATCGCGCCCAGACCGCGGTTGCTCCTCCTCGACGAACCGACGAGCGCGCTCGACCCGGAAACCAAGGCGGCCGCCATAGACTTGCTCCGGTGGTATCTCACCGACGAAACCACTGTCATCGGTGTCTTTCATAATCGCGATGTCGTCGCACAGTTAGCGGACCGCGTGGTCGTCCTCGACGACGCGACTCTGCAACAGGTGGTCGACACCGACACCTACCTGTCCGAAACGAAGTCCGATTCGGACGTGACGCTGTCGGAGGTAGACGCATGAGCGAAAGCGCGGAACCACTGCGGCAGGACGACGGGACGACCTACGAGGTCGCCATCGAAGACGCCCGCGTGGTGACGCCGACCCGGACGGTTCGTGGTTGCGTTCTGATTCACGACGGGAAAATCGGCGCCATCGAGGCAGACGACCCTGACGCCACCGCGACCGACCACATCGACGCCGACGGCCGGGTCCTCATGCCGGGCATTGTTGATCTCCACGGCGACGACATTGAAAGCCATCTGCATCCGCGAAGTAACGCGGCCGTCGAGCCGTCGATGGCGCTGGCTGCGGCCGACAGGGCGAACATCGCCTCGGGAATCACGACGAAATTCCATGCCATCGCGTTCGAAGACGCACCGGAGAAGAACCGTTCGCCGGAACTCGCGATGAATCTCGTCGATTCTGTTCGATCGAACGATTCCCTGCTCGTCGACCACCGTATCCACGCTCGCTGTGAGATAACCGACGAATCCGGGATCGAAGCGGTCGAGGATGTGCTCGCCGCCGATGCCACATCGCTCGTCTCGGTGATGAGCCACATCCCAGGCAAAGGGCAATTTCGGGACGTCGAGCGATTCCGCACCTACTACGAGAACGATGCGAACCTCTCGGTCGAGGAGGCGGACGCCCTCATCGAAGAGCGAACGAACCTCTCCGAGGAGGTGCTCGCCTCCCGCGTCGATCGAATCGTCTCGGCGGCCGATGAAGCCGACGTTGCCGTCGCTTCACACGACGACGAAACTCCGGTCGAAGTTGAGCGACTACACGAGCGCGGTGTCGATATCAGCGAATATCCGATCACGCTCGACGCCGCGAAACGAGCACGGACGCTCGGGATGGTGACCGCCATGGGCGCGCCGAATCTGGTCCGCGGAGGCAGTCAATGGGGGAACCTCGCGACGGACGAGGCCATCAAGGCGGGGGCGGCAGACGCGTTGCTCGCCGATTACCACCCGCCGTCGCTGCTCGCCGCCCCGTTCGTCGAAACGGGCGAGTCGCTTTCGACCCGCGTCGCCCGCGTTACCCTGAATCCGGCCGAAGCCGTCAGTCTCGGCGACCGCGGTCGAATCGAAGTCGGCGCCCGTGCCGATTTGATTCTGGTCGACCCTGAGCCGACACCGGTCGTCGAGCGTGCGTTCGTCGCGGGCGACCCCGTGTTCAAAGCGGAGGCGGGAAGATGAGCGACGACGGCTTGCAAACACGACTCGGGGCAGCGATGGACCTTCGTTTCGACGAATCGGTCCGCGAGTTCGCCGCATATCTCCACGACGTGGGACTCGATCACATCGAGCTCAAGCGCGAGTATCTCCACTCCCATCCGAACGCACCCTCGCCTCGCGAACTCTCCGAGTTGCGACGCGAGTACGATCTGACGTTCACCCTACACGCGCCGTTCCGTGATTGGAACCTCGGTAGCTTCAACGACGCCTCCCGCAGAGCGTCGGTCGAACAGGTGAAACGAACCCTCGATGACGCTGCCGCCGCCGACGCGGGTGCGGTGGTCGTTCACGGCGGCTCCGTTCCGCGGCGATATCCCGACCCTGTGCGGGAGAAAGCGAAACGAAACGCCATCCAGTCACTATCCGAATGCGCCGAACACGCCGCCCACGTTGGGATTCCACTCTGTCTCGAAAATCAACCCCGTTCGGACTCGACAGAGCGTCACACGACGACGCCGAGCGATTTGGAAGGGATGATCACTGACGTGGGCGCGGATTCTGATTGGCTCAAGCTCACGCTCGACGTCGGACACGCGACGGTGAACGGGTATGAGTGGCGGACGTTCGTCGAGCGGTTCGGCAACCGCATCGAAATCGTCCATCTACACGACAACGACGGAACCAACGACGATCACGAACCGCTCCAAGCATACGGGGATATCGGTTCGTCCGTCGATGCGTCATACTTCGTCTTCGAGATGAAGCGGGTCGACGATATCGCTACCTGCGTCGGAGAGGCCGAAACGAACGACACCGCAAAATAGGGGCTCACCACCGTATTTGAAGTCGATGACGAACCACCGCACTTCGACTGAACAGGATGATCACGTTATTCCAGTCCCGTTATCGAGGTGCCATCCGTTCTCTCGTTTCGCATGGTCTGCTGGATTCCCATCTCCGCGATATTTCGTCCGTAAGCGGCGGTCCGTCGAACGCTATCGAGCAGCAAACCGAACGTGAACGCGACGGTTGCGTCCTCTCGCGTGTAGAGGCTTTTATCGAGCGCGTCAATTGCATCGTCGAGTTCCGTTACTTCGGTGAGTAGGGAAAACGCCGTGTCGATATCAACGTCTGATAGGACGACATCGGCGGCCCGTTCGATGATTCGCCGGGCGGTGTCGGCGAGGCGGGCGAACTCGTCGACGTTAACGTCAGCGAGGACGCCGTCCCGTTCCATGACGAGTCCGACCATCTTCGTTGCGTGGTCACCGATTCGCTCGAATTGACGTGCGGTATGATAGTATTCGAAGAGTTCCGACCGAGTCGTTTCGAGCGCCTCGACCGTTTGGAGGTTTTCGATAGCACGTTGGAACTGCCGAGTGACGAGGCAGAACAGTTTGTCGGCCTCATTATCGCGGGCGACTACTCGCCTCGCAAGCCGAGCATCGTCGTCGACGACGGCACGAACGGCGTCACGATGCATCGAGAGCACGATCAGCTTCATCCGCAGAACGCTCTTTCGGATAGAGATGCTCGACGGGTCGATGATGTTTCGAAAGGTGAGTTTCGTTTCCGCCATCTCCATGATTTCGAGGCCGCTCAAGTTGGAACAGAGGTCCATTGCGGTTTCGAGGTTATCGTCGTCATATCCGTTGCGGTCCACGATGACGAGTTCACTGACGCCGACGAGGTACATCGATTTGACAACCTGGCCAAACATTTCTGTTGTGTAGCCTGAAACGTCTATACGAACCACCTGTTGGTCAGTATCCTTTCGTGATCCCGCTTCGATGAGTAGCGTACCGTCGGCTTCCGGATGGAGATAGAGTACAGACCCGCTCGAGATGTTCTGTTCCGTCGCCCACTGTTTTGGGAGTGAAACGGTGAAGGTGGTGCCGCCCGACAACTGAACCTTTCGCGTCTCCATACTCGAATATACGACTGGGGGTTCGACCCTTAGCCGTTGGTATGAGTACTTGCATGATGATGGTAGCCCTCCGTAGCAGTACCGAGTTCGAAATTGATTGTCGTAGAATACGTGCCGTAATCGAATCTCCGTACTAGTCCGGACTGTACGTGGCTAACTGATAACTAAAACCCCGACGAGATCTGACGAATATGCGCTGGAGCCAACCGAGCATCGCCCCGGAAGGTGGCCGAGAAGTCACGCTCGCTCGCGTCATCGAGACGATCGATCGAACGGCACCCGAGACGAAAGCCGAACTCGCCGACGAACTCGGTCTTTCGAAGCATTATCTCTCGGAGTTACTACAGGAGCTGAAACATGACGGTATCGTCCGAAAGGGATACGTCATCGACGACGGAGCCGTGTACGACAACGCCCCATCGCTTTCGAAATTATCCCACGACGAAGGTGCGAGGCATGCGAGACTCATCGAACAACTCGAACGGCTGGAATCGGTGACGACGGATCAGTATCGTGCCGCACGGACGCAGTTTGCCGGCGACGAACCGGCTCAATCAGCTGACGATCTCGAACCGTTGGCGAACGAACGGTGTCTCGTCGTCCTCCAAGAACTAAAATCGATGACGATGACGACCGATTGGCCGGGAAATCGAGTGGCCTCGGATCTCGGGATCATCGCGAGAAATCTGGAGATAATCGGCGACCGCGCGTGTTACATCGCCGATATCGCTGCGACGATGGAGACGGATTCCGTCGGAATTGTTCACGACCACGTACTCGAAATCTTCGACGGTGGGCTGACCATCAACGAAATTATCGTAGACGTTCTCTTCGATGCGAACGTCGCTCGTATGGACGAACTGTACACGGAAGAGGACGAAGTTCACAGGAAACTCGACGAACTTTTCGAACTGGTGACGGCCTACGACCCCGAGATGTTTGGGCAACTGGCGACCATGACGCGTGCCCTCGAGCGTGCGATTTACTACTGGGTCCACACGGCCGAGATGGCCGCACGCATTCACGTCGGCCTCGAACCGGAGCACATCCCGGAGTAACGTCCGTCAGACGTGGGCGGACGGTTACCCTCTCGATTACCGATAGTGAAAAGCAGCGAAAGGAATGTAAATATATACCTTTCATCTATTGTATGCCCATATGTGAACTTTTGTCAATAATATATATTGTTGATAAAATTTATTGTGGCTCTCGTGGACTACGCGACATGGAGACGCGTAAAATTCAGATTACGGGTGGTTCGACCTACACGGTTTCCCTCCCGAAGGGGTGGGCGAAGAGGAACGATGTGACCGAAGGAAGCGTTCTCGGAATTCATCCCGACGAACATACCCTCATTCTCGCCCCGACTCACATCGACAATTCAACCGAGGGGCACCTCGATGTGACAGATTCTTCCGACGAAGAACTCGTCCGTAGCGTGATCGCGATGTACGTGAGTGGATTCGAGCGTATCACACTCGAAATGGACCGCGTTACGACCGATGTCCGTCGCGCTATCCGGTCGGCGACGAAAAATCTCGCCGGTCTCGAAGTGGTCGAAGAGAAGAATCGGACGGTAACCGTCCAAGTCCTCTTCGATGCTTCGCAGTTTTCTATTTCCAACACGATTGCTCGAATGCAGGTGATCGCTCTCGGCATGCTGAACGATGCCATCACCGCTCTCAAAGAGCTCGACTGCACCCTTGCACGGGACGTCGTCGACCGTGACAACGATGTCGATCGGTTGTGGTTCGTCATCTCACGGATGTTCCGAAAGTCGCTTCGAACGCCCACCGCGGTCGAAGAACTCGGTCTCCCTCGTGAGCGATGCTTTGATTTCTATACGGGAGCACGTCAACTCGAACGTATCGCCGATCACGCCGCGAAAATCGGGACGGTCGCTATCGACCTCGAGACGATACCCGAAGACGTTGCAGAGTCGGTGACGAAGCTTCACGAGGAGACACAGGTGATAATCAACACTGCGATAGAGGCTCTCCTTACGGACGATAGGGAGGACGCCACTCGGCTGGCAAACCGTGCCCGTGACTCGGTTTCGACGATGGATGAACACATCCGCGCTATCAATGGTCTCCTTCGAAATCTCGATTCACGCCATGCCCAGCAACTTCGGCTCGGTGTCGATTCGCTTTCGCGGTGTGCGGACTACGGTGGGAACCTCGCCGAAGCAGCACTGCAAAAGGCCGCTCCTCGCCCCTGAAGTCCCGCGACCACCCGACACGTCTACCCGATCGATGAATCACGGCAATTTCCCGGAGTCACCACACGTCGTTGCCATAGGTTGATTGTCCTCGAGAATCGCGGTTTGTATGCGACAGTGATACGTCGCGTTGTCGTTCGGAATGCGAACCGTCTCTCCGGTTCCGTGTGGGTCCAACACGAGGTACGCTCGCACATCGATGTCGGACTGTTCCCCGCGTTGTACGTGCGACCGAAACCAATCGCCGACCCGATCGTTGTTCATGGTGACTACGAAGGTGACGGTACGGGTTTCGCCGGGACGGATGAGCGATGTCGTATTCACTGTGTTCGGCGACAGGGTTCCGTTCCCGGTGTGGAACAGCTCGATGTCGTTCATCGCGAGAGACATTCTGAGTCCCGTTGAGTCGACGGCGAGCGGAACCGTATCGCTCGGATTATGAATCCGATAGTGTATCAGTAGCGTCGTTCGTTTCGCATCAATTCGTCCCCATGTCGCCCACGCATCTTTGACCTCTGCACCGACGACGACTTGTCGATGGGAAATCGGAATCCGGCGACTAGTGACGTACCGTCCCTCCGTTCGTTCGACGACACGTGAAATCGAATCGAGGATCGGCGTTCGATCTTCGAATTGCGTGTCCGATTTCGTCGTTCTGTACGTCCAGTTCACAATCGGCGTAGTGATGCGAACCTGACCGTTTACCGTCGCATCGAGGGTTTCGTTATCGCTGAGAAAGCGTACCCACCACGAAACAAGTCGGTCAGTCTGTATATACGTCGTTTGCGTTTGTGACGTGTTTCCTTCAGGGAAGTCGATACGACTTCGAGAGCCTTCGGCGATGGAAACGCCGTTGAGAGTAAGGGAATAGTGGATGTGAAGAAATTCGCCCATCGTGAGGCCGATTGGGTAGGGGTTGTTCGTCCAGAAGGTCGTAACGACTTCGACGCGGTCGTCGGTGACGGTTCCCCAGTCACCGTAATCCTGAATCTCGACGTTCGGTGTCGGAACCGACTGTCCTCCGGTTACAAGGTAACCACTTGCCGTAAGAACCAGCACGGCCAGTAGCAGGTTGGATAGGGTGTCTCTCTTTCGTACCATTCGGAATCGGTGATCTTTCGAGAGACGTCTCTCCCTCGAGTTTCGGCGTGCTTGATGTCTTTCCGTACCGAAGGGTTCGAGCCTGCATACGTGATCGTTTATATTTCAACAATATATCGGAAAATATGGCTCTAAATCTCTATATATAATATTTCCATTAAATATATATTTGTGTCCTAATTGAACCAGAGTATGGGATTCAATAATGCCACTGGTAGTGAAGAAATCAACCGTCGGGGATTTTTCCGTAGCGTCGCCGGAACGACCGCCGCTGGAGGACTTTCCAGCCTTCTTGCGAAGCGAACGATTGCACAGCCGACGACTGCGAACCGGAATCAAGCCGAAGAGGTCTTTTCGTACGACCCGACTATGGACTCGGACACGACGTTCCCACAGTCGGTCATGAGTGGCGGGCCGACCGATTCTGGAGCTATCATTTGGACTCGAATCGCCAAAACGGCATATCGGGAACAGCAATCCGTCGGCATTCAGGTTGCCCGTCATTCGACCTTCGACGATCCGGTTTTCGAAGGAACGGTCGATTCCACAGCGGTTTCCACGGACCGGGATTACACAGTCAAGGTCGATTTGGACGGCGAACTCGACGCAGACCGTTTCTATTACTACCGATTCATTTACGATGGGGTGGCCAGTCGAACCGGCCGCCTACGGACGTTGCCGACCACGGACCAACATGTCGAAGAACTCTCGTTTGCGGTCGTCACCTGCCAAGATTACCAAAACGGCTACTACGGTGCATTCGAGCACATCGCAAACGAACCCGTCGACTACATCATACACCTCGGCGATTTTATCTACGAATCCTCCGATGGTGCGTACGTTTCCCCCACGGAAGGTATCAAGGAGGGACGCGATTTCGGCCTTCCGAGCGGTGCCAGCCTCGCCGAATCCTTGGACGACTTTCGTTTCCTCTATAAGACGTACAAATCCGATTCGCTCCTCCAATCAGCTCTCGAACGACACACCCTCATCGCCGGATGGGACGATCACGAAATTGGAAACAACCGATACTGGGATTACGCGACCGACGCTCCGGTCGTTCCCAACAAGGAAAACGGCTCGGACCCTTCGACTGCCGTTCGGATCACTGCGAACGGGATCCAAGCGTGGATCGAGCATATGCCGATGCGTGTCGAGTACGACCCATCGAAGGACGACTTTCACGAACAGCTCAAACTGTGGCGGCGGTTCGAGTTCGGCGACCTCGTGGACCTCGTTCTTACCGACGAGCGCCTCTTTCGTGATGGTCCCCCCTGCGAAAACCAAACAGTCACCTGCACCAACGAAGACGATCCGGATCGGACAATACTGGGTTCCGAACAGAAATCGTGGTTCACCGAGGTCCTCTCCGAATCATCGGCACGGTGGACAACGTGGGCGAATGAAGTACTCACGATGCCGTTGACTGCCGGAGAGACGTGGTATCAGGTCGAATTTCTTCACGACTCGTGGGACGGCTTCCAAGCCGAGCGCGCAGAACTAATGAACGCTGTCGATGATACAGGTCTCCAGAATTTCATCACGCTCACCGGGGACCTCCACTGCTCGATGGCCGGGTATCAGCATGCAGGCTACGGGGACGTTTCGTGGAATATGGATACTGTCGGTATCGAGTTCATGACACCATCGGTTACGAGCGTGAACGCAGCCGATGTCGTGGACTTCCCCAGCGACTGGGACAAAGAGGCGCTGGCCGCGATAGCGAAAGAGGAAAACGACCACCTCGAATATGTGAATTGGCACAAACACGGTTATTCGGTCGTCGAATTTTCCGAAGAGGATTGTACTTACACTGTCTATGAAGTCGACAAAGAAGAAGATTCGGCTGAAGCTGAGAGAGATATGTTAGTACAGTACCGGGTTCCAGACGGCGAACTCTCGCTTGAGTTAGTGTCGGAGTGAGCAGTACATCCACCGCTAAACTTCCATCCCGACCGAATTCAGTGCGGATATATTTGCCTATTTATTCCACTAATGAACCAATACAAATTTATTTAAAAATGGGTGTTGATTCCTAATTGTGGTAGAAAGTACTAAAGATAGGGTCGCTATAGTATTGCTATCGACATTACTTGTCTGTGGCGTAACAGCCGCAATCATCGTCACACCGGCCACCGCTGAGATAAGCGGTAGCCAACAAGTGACGGTGACGAACGTCGTTGATGGCGATACTCTTGACGTCCAATATGAAAACGGAACCACCGATACCGTTCGATTGTTGGGCGTCGATACCCCAGAAACGTACGGTGAAAATACGCCCGATGAGTGGGAAGGCGTTCCAAATACACAGGCTGGAAAAGATTGTCTCCACTCGGAGGGAGAGGACGCGAAGGCGTTCATGAAAAACAACCTCGAAGGCAAACAGATAACGCTCAAATTCGATTCTGAATCGGACCACCGAGGCTACTATGGTCGTCTTCTCGCCTACGTGTATTACGGTGGTGAAGATTACAACTACAAACTCATCGAGAGTGGCCAAGCCCGGGTATACGACTCGACATTCTCCAAGAGTAGCTCCTACTACAGTGCCGAATCGTCAGCCCAGAACACCGAACACAATGCGTGGACCTGTCGCAATGTTGACAGCAGTGGTGCGTCTGTGAGTATTTCCCAGATTCACGAGGATGCAGCGGGTAACGACAACAATAATCTGAACGACGAATACGTCGTTTTCAAAAATACTGGTTCCACATCAATCGATCTCTCTGGGTGGACCGTTACGGACGAATCGGGGAAGACGTACACGTTTTCCAGTCTGACGCTCAGTCCAAGCCAGACGGTAACGCTTCATTCGGGGAGTGGGTCAGACACGAGTGGCGATGTCTTCTGGGACCGTTCGACGGCCGTATGGAACAACGGCGGTGACACTGTTTTGATCTCCGATAGCAGTGGGTCATCAGTCGCCACAAAAGCGTACTAGCACACCGTTCTGTTTCATACAAAATAAACAGCTCACTCCATTATTTTCCTCCAAATAGCCGCTAAACGACGCTAAGCTCGACTCCGTATATTGGCTTATCTCCTGCTCGATATCCGATTCACGCCACCCAAGCGGCGATACCACACTCGCCGCAGCACGAACCAACAACTCCCGATAGAACCCAACATCATACTCGTCTACCTCCTCACTCGCCAACTTCACCCGCTCCCGCGAGCACTTCCCGTCATCCACCACCACATACGAGACACTCTGGCCAGGCAATCGCGTCAACCCCAGATCAGCCGCCCGCTCCAACGCCACCACACTTCGCGTCGATTGCGTGTAGTCCTCCTTCTTCTTCGAAACCCGATTCGTAATCACCAGTTCATTCGGATCGACCGCTCCCCGCTCAAGTCGATCCACCCACGACCGCAGTTCCTCACAAACTATTTCCGGGTCACGATACGCATCCACCGCTCGAATCAACGCTTTCTGTGCTTCGTCGATATACGACGGTGTACTTCGCTGACGGCACTCAATCCCCCGATACTTGTACTCATCCTCACCAGCAACCTTCCCAAAGTACTTCGTCAAGGCACCGGCATCCGAATCACGCAACGGCACAAACGATATCCAGTCGTAGTGGGCCTCATGCTCCAGCCGAATCTCCACCTCTTCAGAAATCTCAGAGACAAGCGCAGACAACGACATCTGCTCTTCTCCGTCGATCGGTGTCACCCACACGCTATCGACGATACCATGCACAATTCCCCACCCGTTCTCCTCGAGTACTGCCTTCGTCTCCAAAAGAATCTCCCTCGCGAACGCGTTAATCACCTGGGACTCAAGAGAAACCAGTCAACGAGGGCGGTAGGTACGAGCGCGGTTCTTTCCCTCGGCAATCACGAGCCGATAGTGCTCCATTTTCTTCAAATGATTCCGAACCGTCCGATTCGTTTTCGGCTCGTCGACACGCTCTTGGTACGCCTCGTACAATTCGCCTGGGTCAAGTTTCCCCTGTTCGTCCAAAATCTCATAGAGGACACGCTGATGGGGGTTGAGTTGGTCAATAGTTTTCTGGCGAACTTCGTGGCGACCGTCAGGTACTGCCTCGTGCACGATGTCGGTCGTGATGTGGTCTATTCCTGACTGACCTGCACGCCGGGCGGCGTTTCTGAGAATGCCAATTGCAACTCGTGCATCTCCGGCAGCGGCATCAGCGATCAGCGATAGTTGCTCGTTTCCAATTGTCCCTTCCGAAAGACCACACTGGACACGAGCAGAAAGGATCGCGACGAGTTCCTCAAGGTGATATTTTTCAAAAGGGATGCGAACGCAGGTCTGCAACCGACTGGTCAAGCGATCATCGAGCTGGCTGAATACGTCTTCTTCTCGATTCGAAATGAGAATCATCGTGATGTTCGGCATCCGATACAGATCATACAGGATGCTCTTGTCTTCGAGTTGATCGACCTCGTCAAGAATGGCAACGAACTGCGGGCCGTCATATCCTTGGAGTCTGTCGAGCAGTTCGTCTTTCGGCGTTGATCGACGATGAATGTCGACCGTGTTGCCGATGCCCTCCAGAATCCGATAGAGCACCTGGAATCGCGTATACTCCTGCCAGCAATTGACGTATTGCATGTTGATATCGAGAATATTCTCACGCAAGCGTTCGACCGTATAGTTGGCGAGACACGTCTTTCCCGCACCAGACGGCCCGAGCAAAAGCGACGTTTCACCGGGTTGGCCGTCCATAATCGGCTTGAGTGTGTTCGAGAGCGCGTTGACCTCTTGGTTGCGATGCTCGATCTCATTTGGGATGAACTGTGGTTGGAGGACCCGAGCATCTTGAATCATCGTTTGACAGCATGATTCTATGCCCACTCTGATAAACGAGAGTGGGTAGTTTCCGATTCTTCCAATACGTATGGATGAGAGTACTACAGGGAGTTTTTTCGCCCCCTGAGGGGTGCGGGGCGTTCCAGAACGAGCGTCTCGATGAGGAATGATTTCGATAATACGCAGCGACAGCTACGCAACCGGCTTCGATGAAGACGTACCGAGCGAACTAACCAACCAATGTCCCAGATGCGACGGGCTGATCACCACCAACATGATTGAAACAGTCTGCGAGGACTGTGGCCTCGTCATCGGCGACCAACGAACCACTCACAGGCCAGAGCTCGCATGAAAGACTTCCTGATGCAGTTCACTGGCCGATCACACAGCACTGTCATCGCCGAGTGCCGACAGTGTGGAACGACGGTTGAAGTCGAAACGAGCGAGTGTCCGGAATGCGATCACACCGGGATCGCAATTTACCGATTCGATTGATCGACCTGAGCTACTATCGACCCTTGCTACGAGTGATCCCGTTCTGCACACGTCGGGAACGTGTTTTTTGTACCGCCAAGGGATACAAGCGATGTAATGATGTTCTCGACAGCACTCGCTACATAGATTGAAACTCAATATCTGCATCCGTGAAGTATACATGCTCATATATGGGTTGCACAGAGAGGCCGAATTGAGGTTTGAAAATATACAATCCGGGCTCGATTTTCACATGAGAGTTTCTTAGCGAGCCATTCGTATACTGAGTATAAAAACAGCTATACCAATCGAGCCATAGAGTGTTACTACAGAAATGCCCACGAGAGAGCTTCCTGATAATGCACCGGGAACGTACGTCCCGTATCATCCGAATCCGTACTATTCTCCAGAAGCGCTCCCAGTAGAGCCGAAGCTCAAGATTTCTGATCAAACACGTGACCTCGTGGCCGATGCCGCGTATCAGATCGGCCGTGTCGACGGAATTAGCTCAACAGTCGACTTTTCCGCCGTTCTCTACACATCTCTCATTCGTATCGAAGCCGTCGAATCCGCCCGTATCGAAGGAGCAGACGTCGAGTATCAAGAACTCGAAGCGTATCACACACAACACCCTACAGGTGAGACAGACCCAACGATCGAGAAAGACCTGAGAGAGGCACTGAACTACGAAAATGCGCTCAACAACGGGCTCAAGAGAATAGAGAGCGGGGACTCGATAACGCTCTCACTTATTAAAGAACTTCACTCGATGCTCCTCGAAGACGTTCGAAACGACGGTGACGTCGTCGGCGACTTCCGCGACCACATGGTCCATCTAGCAAGTCCACAGTCTGGACAACGTCCGTTCGTCCCCCCGACTCCAGAAGGTCTCACTGGACTCATGCAGTCGCTTGAGTCGTACATCCAAATGGGTGGGCAGTATCATCCGCTTATCGACGCTGGCATTATTCACTACTTTTTCGAGACAGTTCACCCGTTTTCGGATGGAAATGGTCGGCTCGGGCGCCTTCTCATTATCCTCTACTTGGCGAGTGAGGGCTATCTCGAAAGTCCGTACATCTACCCGAGTGCGTATTTCAATCGCAACAAGGTCGAGTATGTCGAGCAGATGCGTGCAGTAAGCGAGGAAGGTGCATGGGATGAGTGGCTCATGTTCTTCATCGAAGGGCTTCGGAGTCAAGCTGAGACGTCATACAACCGGACCCAACAACTCCGAGAACTCCAAGAGCGGTACGAGAACGAATACTCGGGGAGTACAACCACGGACGCATTCGCTCGTCAGTTGCTCCAGTATCCATATTTCACTGCTCCAGACCTGGTGGAGTATCTCGATGTTTCACGTCGAACCGCCTACAAGATCGTTGACGATCTCGAAGCAGATGGCCTCATAGAAGAAGTGACTGGAAAGGAACGCGGAAAAGAGTACAAAGCAGTCGATGTGTTCGACATCCTCGAGTGAGGAGTGAGCGGACACGAGACGACGTACAGCTGTTTTTTGTGCCCCCGAGGGGTGCGGGGCACACTGCGTGCCTCGTGGAGCGAGTATGTCCAGTAAACACGTCCTATCCCACCTGACGTTCACAAAGCGAGTTGCAAAGCGCGCCCAGTACGAAGCCCTCGAATTTTCACTCACAACGAGGGGTGTCCTCGTTCGAAATATGAGTCATGCAAATCCAGCTGATCATGAATATCTCGTGACTGTTCGCGATGGGATACCTATTGAGTGCGAATGTCCTGCGGATGATCGCTACGATGGGGCCTGCAAACATCGGATTGGCGTCGCAATTCGAACGCCACTCCTGCAGGCAGCGACAGACCACTCTCTCATAGCAGACGGAGGGACACAAATTGAGAACAACCCTGAAGCCTATGAAAACGGTAGCGACAGTGACCAGCTAGCTGACTGTGACTGTGAGGGGCTTGGTGGCTTTCCGTGTTGGCCCTGTGTACGGTCCGGGCGTCGAGATCTCCCGGAAAAGTAGTGCGAATCACGTGTGAATCTGCGCTTCTTGCAGGAGTATTTTATTGGCGCCGGCGATGGGTGCCGGCGCATAGATGAAGTGTTGTGTGATAGAGTTGTGTCAAACCAATGCGTCGGCGAGGTGACTGATATGCACCAAGTAATTTACGCACTCGTAGAAGCATCGACTGAAGACACTGCGCTTGCATGCGGAAGATCAGCGTTCGACCGATTGGTTGGCGCTGGTCCCGACAACGCTGCCATCTTTGATTACTATGTGATGTTCGATGACGAGCGGTCATCTGTCGCAGGGAAAGCTCGGTGGGGCGAACTTCCGGTTGTCGCACTAGTCGACTCAAAAGACGGCGAAAAACTCCTAGAGCGAGGCTGGGAGGCACCTAGACAGGAGTTCGAACGCAATCTTGAGCGAGTGAGAACTGCGGTCACCGAGTTCAGTGATGAGGAAATCATGCACGACAAAGATCTTGCTCGACATGCCTGTTACAATCTCGGGGCGTATCGTGGTCCCTCGCTCTACCTCTACACTGAATTCGGCGACGCGATTCGCAATCGAGAACACCTTGAGCATGTGCTCAATGCCGACGAGCAGGTATGGGTCGTTCCGGCAGATGTTCGCTACTAAAACCAATCGCGACAGACGCTCCACAACGAATAGACTGGATCAAAATCTTTGTACAGAATATTGCACTGTTTGTTTAGGACAATAAAGTATAATAGCCACCCCGATAGTGTGTTAATGAGTGGCAATGCAGTCGTGTAGAAATCAGTTGCTCACCCGGACGTCGCTTCCGGGTGCACAACAACTCGTTAGCAACGAAGAATCCCAGGTGCAAGCAGAAATAGATGCCTTCGAAGACTTTCTTGACCTGCTCGAAGAGATTCCACCCCATCCATATCAAACAGATGATGGTTCAATGTATGGCGCAGTTCAATCTCCATCACACTCCTCACACACATTCTCGAGTGCGGTTCAGGACGCCTATCGTGAAACAGTCCTTGCAGTCGACCATTGGAAAGAAGAATATGGTGAGAGGACCACCCTGGAGAGCATTAAAAATGAATTCAGGCCCGAAGTAGCAGCCGGCTTGGCGGGCGGGTCAGCGATGTGGTCACAACCGTTGTGGAACCAACTCAAAAGTTCGAGTGAGGAGGCTATCGAAACTCGTCAGCGATCATACTCGGCGATAACCGAAGAACAACAGCAACTCAAGAACCTCCACAGTTCGCTTACCGATATCGGTGAGGAGCTAGCTGCAATCGAACAGCGTGAGTTCACATTCAATGAGTGCAGCGATCGATTGACGTCGATACAACAGCAGTTGGATGAGCTGACACACGAACAGCAATCGTATTTGCATCAGCGTAAACGATTGAATCCAGAATTGTTCACGACGTATGTCTATGCCAACCTCGACACTAAGTATCCTGGATTGGCAGCGATCGCAACAATTCGCCAACTCCTCGATCGCATTGAACTTCGCCATTGGGCGGGAACGTACTAACCGTTGATCCAGAGTGGAGAATCTGTCGTAGCCAATTGATCCTGCGATCGTGGCTGCGACCAAACTCCTAGCAATTAGTGGCGGTCATGCGAGAATACATCGAGCTACCACGAGCAAATCGAGTCCATACGACGAAACACCACCTCACTACATTGCAAGCCGGGAGGTGTTACTGTGACTGTGAACGGTGGTCGTCAAGCTTGGTCGCAATATTATGCAATAGGTGTTCAAGTTGAGACCGTTCGCTTTGCCACCAATTCGTTGAATGATGATACTCGGCGAGGACCGCCTGCATAGCCTCCAATTGGCTGATGGAAAATGTGACGCGTCCAGCGTCAAGTGTTTCGAATGCTTGGAAGATCTCGAGTGGTGGTGGATCAACAACTGGGTCTTCCGCAGTCGTTTCCCGGTCAATACGGTGGAGCAGCACGTGGTGGAGTGTCCAATGCTCTTCGGGAGGAAGGTAAAGGGCGTTCGACTGCGACTGAGAGGACTGTGATTCAGTGGACATAGCGGCTGTATTGGGGGAATTAAGTGTAGGGGTCGTCACTTTATAAATGCTTGTGCAATGGTAGCACAGCTCTCAGCCGATGACCGGGAAGGCGTGAATACGATTCTCCACTTGGATCGGGTTGTGAATCACGAAGGAAGGTTATGTGCGCTTATAGTGAACAGAGTGACATCAGGTGTCTCCGGCCTGAGCAAGGGTGGAATTTTCGAAGCGTCAGAATGAGCAAATAGGTCAATAAATATCATCATATGCGTAGACATACCCAAATGTGGTACCCTCCTCACTCAGCAGTGCACTTGGAAGTGTATCGAGTGCATCCCCCGTACGTCGTGTGAATAGTGATCACCGATTCAGAGGCATGCTCGCCTCGCTATTGTCTCGGTCATGCAGGAACAGCACACGGCGTGACAAGGTGGGTGAGGCATCGGCGCCACGCCGTATACTGAGTAACAACGGCCGCAATCTTCAATTCAAATCCCATACATGAAAAATGTTGTCCAACCGGAAGGAAAGTGAAAAACGTAGGCACACACTGTGAATACCTACGACAAGAAGTTCTAGCTTACACAAGACCACCCGGCACATTCGTCGCGAGCACTGCTGTTTCACTCCTCGTTGTCGAAAGTACGTAGAGAATTTCCATTTGGGATTGGAGGTTCAATATTCGCCATCTCTTTCTAATGAGCGATCCGCGAGAACTCATTCGATTTCCATCTCATTGGCATCCTACCATCACGAGAGGAGTGAAGCTTCATGCTCGGCTAAACACACACCAGTGATGAACGCAACCACAGCCCCTACTCCCATCGCTGGCCAACGAGCAAGTCCGGCCGCGAGCGCTATCTGAAGCGTCATTTGCGCAAGTACGAGCCCTATTAGGCAAATAAGTACGCGAGTTGCCGACCGATCCAGTAACGTATCTGGGTGTAGGTTTTCTAATCGAATCATAGTCCGTTCGTTAGTGTATGTATCGGATGGCCCCCTCATATTCCGGGGCCACAGAGTGAAAGTAAAGTTCCGTATGAGGAGTTGCTTGTCAGTTCTTATCGCTCGCGACCCGTTGGACACAACGAAGGGTTGCGAGCCTTCCAGGACAAGTATCATACGACACCACAAGTCGTGTTGATAGCTGTCTCAAGTTCGAACTGAGACGAACAGACCCTGCCCGACAGGAATGACTGTCGTCTCGAATCCGGGTGAATCACGGACATGGTGGAAGTACTCGACGACATTCTCCAACATCGGTACCGGATTTGCATCCCCATCGTTGTGAAGGTACGCTTCGAAGTCAGCGGACGTGAACTCCACGTCCGGATAAAGTACGTTTTCGGCGATGACGATACCACCGGGGGCTATATCTTCGCGGACGGCCTCGAACGCATCAATATACCGCTCCTCTTCATGGTCGAGCAGTACAAGATCGAACGGTCCGTCGTGATGTTGGACCGCCTCAAGTGCGTCACCGACTTCAAATGTAGCACGGTCAGCGTAGCCACCGCGCTCGAAGTAACTTCGCGCTTGAGCGAGGTTGTCTTCATCAAATTCGGTGAGGACGACCGTTCCATCTTCGCCAACGATTGGCGCGACCCAATATCCGGAATAACCGAATCCTGAGCCGAACTCGAAGACGGTTTCAGCATCGATCAAACGAGCACACAGTCGAAGAAACGAACCGACCTCATGGCCAACAGTTGGAAAGTCATCCTGCTCTGCCTGTTCTTCCATCTCGGCGAGAATGTCGTCGGTTTCTGAAGTCGTCAACGACAGGATGCTATCGGTAGCATCCGTGTGTAATTTTGACATACACTTCTTAATCCTAACACCAAACGTATAACGTTATATTGTTATCGACTACCGGAAACCATAGATCTCCTCGCATTCAACGGTAGATTGATGAGAGCAGAGAACGTGTAATAGTTTCGACGGATGTGGTCTGGGTAATTGCTGCCATTCAGATGATGTCCCAGTCAGAATTCCACGTCGAATCAATTGTTTGCTAGAAAAGAGCTGGAACAAGGCTGTCTTTGTTATTTAGAGTCGTAATCCGTGAGTCTGAGTTTCTCTTCAACCTCATAGATATGGCCCCGCATGTAGAGTCGCTCGACGATATCCTCGGCGGCTGGTCGATCCAGATCCTCTTCTTCGTTCAAAATCGTATAGGCGTGCTCATATGAGAGTTCATTTTCATCAGGGAGTTTCTTCGTGAGCGCGTCAAGGGCATCTTGCGCAAGTGGAGTGAGTGACGATTTCCCATCTGGAACCATTCGTACTTCCCATTTCACGAGGGCATAGGTAAATCCTCGGTCAAAATTTCAGCGAACCGGAGCAGAAGTTTTTCAGCTGGTACATCGGTCGGTTGACAACGTATCTGACCCTCCGTCGACGAGACCACTGTCAATGGAAACGGCCATCGGTTATGGTCATACCATGCAATAAAAACCGGCACAAAGTTGTTACTCCAGGTCATTATGATTGATCAGCAGGACACTGATTCGGAAACTGTCTATTTCTAATCTTGCCGAGAAACACAATTGTTTGGATACTGCGTATTTTGTCCAAAGTCACGAGTATCGAACCTCACTCTCTCGAATTGTGATGTGTGGTTGACCGACTATACAGACGGAAGTCTGATTGGAAAAATGATTCTATACGCTCAAAATATGGACTGATCGATACCACGCGTTATGAGTGGACAGTCTAAACCTCTATCTTTGTCTTGAATAGATTGCACATTACTATGGCTGTCAGAGATCACTCAACTGCTCAACAATCGGATCCTATCCGGAGAGGAGCGAAATTGGTCAGGGCTCTCTTCCATGATAATTAAACAGTTGAAGCTGTCACACCAATTGATTTATTTCGGTTGCGTCTGTTGTATCAAATGTCCTGAAGAGGACAGATACGTTTGTCAAGAATGGCTGAGAAGCTATTCAACGCTGATGTGAAACTGCAGTACTCTCCACTCACCTCACATCGGTTTGTGCCAGACATTACCGAGGAGAACAACGTGACGAATTTGCTCTCATGGTTAGTTTCGAGAAGAGGAATCTCGATGTCTGCCACAGGACATACTTAAAAATCCGGTTAGTAGAGTCAGTATGGACTACGTTAAAGATGAGATAATAACTATCTCCAAAGAGAACACCGAATCCTAAAAATCCGAAAACTTCGAACCTCGTGACCCAGACATTGGCAGTCACGCTTTTGAGGACCTAAGTGTGAAATATTGTTCTATCATAACTATTAAATCACTAATTTTATTGTTATCGATGATATAATAGGATCCGTGAATGTCACGAGACAACCTCAATCAAGATACGCGTACCGAGAAATTCGAAAATTCAGCTGGACTGAAGCGCCGTGCTGTGCTTCAAGGCATTGCTGCACTCGGATTGGGTGCCGGCAGCGTCGGCTCCGTCGGTGCTCAGCAAAATGACGTTGTTGATACCGGTGCGGATACAGGAGCGTCCCTTGTGGCTCAGGACAACGGAGAGTACGTTGTCCCCAATACTGGAGGTGGGACGGACGATGAACCGGCATTCACGTTGCTACCCGAGGGGGATACATTCAATGACATCGACGGAGATGGTGAAACAAGTGGACCGGAGGATCTCTCAGCAGATGTTTTCCTCGGTTACGATACAAACAATCTCTACCTTCGGGTGGAGCTTACCGATGACACGCACGCTGGGATCTCTGGTGCGGACATGTGGCAAGCAGACTGCCTCCAATGGGCCGTTGCCAGTAATGACACATACGGACCGGAATACGGGCTCAGCCATGTCGACGGCGACACATCGATCCACCGATGGATTCAGGGGAATGAGTCAGCAGGCACCTCCGCAATCGCTGCTTCGACTGCGCGGAGTGAAACGACAACAACGTATGAAGCGACAATCCCTTGGAATGCCATGTTCGCCCAGAGCAAGGAACCTGGTGACTCCTTTCCGTTCAGTGTTCTAATAAACGAACGTGACAGTGATGGTTCTCGTGATGCCGTCCTCGGTTGGACGCTCCCAGGGATTAGTACCGATAAATCACCAGCGGGACTTGGAATGCTCGTTTTAGGATCTAACGATGCACCAAATCCAGTTGTTGGTGACGATGAACCACTGGATCCGGATAGTGACGGGAAGTATGAAGACATCAATGGAGACAGCGAGACAACGTACGGTGATGTTTCTGACTTCTTCGAGAATTACGATGGTTCATCTATTCAGGACAATCCGGATGCCTTTGACTTCAACGAAAACGGTCGCCTCGACTACCATGACATCGTCAAATTGTTCAAAGACATCTAACCCGGATTGAGGCAAGCTCCAAACCCGATCACGGGTTCTTATTGAACACACCTTCAAACAGTACTCATGAATCGAAGTACACCAACAGACTGAACCGCAACCCATCGAATTTGGATATTCCTCAGAAGAAATAGGGCAAGCCTGGTGGGGATTCTGAACAAATCTCCGTCATCACCTCAATTGCTGTGGTGGTCCATCTCTGTCAACGGTTCGTCCGTCTCACTCGATGATTTCGATGTGGATGATTCCGATTCATCGGAATCAGTTTCGTCTGATTCACCTTTCATTTCTTTGAGTTCTTGTTCCATCTTTTCTCGACCTTTCTTAAATTCTCCTTGTGCCTGCCCTGTCGAACGAGCCAATTTTGGGAGCTTATTGGCTCCGAAGAGGAATATGAATATTACAACGATAATCAGCATCTCTGGTCCACCAGGAAGTGCGAATAAGGGATTCAAACTGGTCATTTCAATATTGTCTTCATATTGTTCAGCCATAAGTTTTTCTATGGTCTAGATACCTCACATTCAGACTGACATCACCACCGACACACAATGATTGTCAATCATAGTAGAAAAATGGACAGTACGAGTCTATTCTCGTTAATCGCGATATCATTTTGCAGTCGAAATAGTATAAAATTTCGTTGTTAGATACAATCTCCAAACACTGAAAGTTGCATAAATCTATTGGACGGAGAGTTTCTTGTTTAAATCCATTACCTCAAATAGTGGAACATGATAACAAGAAAAGTCGAAAAATAGGGTATTTTGTGAGTAAACTATTGGGAGATCAATCAATGACTGTTTAATTGCTTGTTCATGATTACAGAATCTCTGCTTCTCGTCTAGTAGAATACTCTCAGTTGATAATTGGAAACTGAACCACCGTTTTTGTTATTTATCATTTTCATGTTGTGTGATATTAAGATAACCATTACAGACATAGTTTTGTAATCATGGTCGAGCAATACATGTCGGGGTATTATGGAATATAAGAATATTCCTTCCTTGATTCTGTATTCTCAAAAACTAATTATGTGTAGACCTCCATCGATTCTCCCACCAGTACCACCGGAATTTTAAGCAATTGAATGACAACTAGGTGACAGTACTCTAAATGAAGTGATTGACTACGAACCACTCAACCCACACCCAGGCCAGGTACTATCAGAATCATCTGGTATGAAATTGTCATTACCCTGTGGCAGTGGAACTCTAACACACCTCTATCAACCGGATGGGGAATTGTAACACGCTTGCATCCGTACCTCGCATACTACTGCACTTTCAGTGACTATGCCTCAATCAACCGAATTCTTCAAGAAAAAGTGACTACTCCTCCGTAAATAGTTCTGTATCTAGAACGAAATAAATCTTATATGGATTGCTAATAATAATTGATGTGTATATCTATTACTCTCCTCCAAATAAGGAAGTTGCTGAGAACGACGAAGAATTGGAGTACCTCAACGAAGCGGGGCAAAATGGCGACGATGTTGCCCGCCCCCCGAGCGAATCACTTGGGAGCCCGTACAATCAGCTCTCACGCTTTACTGTGAGCGATAACACGATCGACCCGGACTATTGGCAGCGATAGTGAAGACGACGGTCAAGTCATCGAAGGAGGAACAACGATCGAGTTGGGTGGCGAAACGTCAGGTTGGAAAGGACGGACTCCCAGTTCGATCGAGGAGGCCAAAAACCCCACACTCAGGTTGCAGGCAAACGAAACCTACCAAATCGCCTGGGAAAACCTTGATGGCGTTCTTCACGATATCAACATCCTCAACGCACAAGGCAACGAAATTGTGGGGACTGAAACCATGAGCACGGAAGGCGAAACGCAGACTCTCGAGTTTACCGCCACCGCTGAGATGGCCGCCTACAACTGTTCGGTCCATCCCAATCTAATGCAGGGAGAAGTCGTTGTCGAAGAAGACGACAGTGACGGACTACCACCCGTCGTCGGAGACTCATCGCCGACAGATCCCAATGGCGACGGTAATTACGAGGACCTGAATGGTGACGGCGAGGCTAACTACGCCGACGTGGTCGACCTATTCGACAATATCGAAGAGGACGCGGTGCAGGACAACCCTGAGGCGTTCGACTTCAACGAGAACGGACAGTTGGACTTCGACGACATCGTTGCGTTGTTCAATTCTCTCTAACCTTCTTTCTGCTTATTCTCAATTTCTGATTTGTTTGTATCAACAGCTCGATTTTATCGACGATGGTGACGGCCAGTGAATGCGAGCAACCATTGGTCGTCGTTCACCCATTTTAACGGAGCTATCTAAATCAACGATCGGTATCATAGCTGTCGCAATCTCTCCGATGAAGCCCGCTGGTATGAATCTATATTTTAGAGAATTCATCGTAGACGATGCGACAGAAGACATACGGAGAGATGCCCAGAATCTGTTCAGTCGAGAAACCGATTCAACGGCATCAGCACGCTTGAATAGCCAACCAGAATGAACCGATACGAAGCAAGGGTATCACAGCCAAATAAAAGCGCTTTCGAAACGAGGACTTGCTTACCAAGGGATGTATACGACACTGCCGAGAATCCACGGCTAAATCGGCATGTGACTGTAATCGCTGCACAGTATCTGTCTGCTCATTCGATCAAACAGCCCAAGGAGACCAGTGCGAGTAGGTCTGGTCACCTTTTCAGGGGTGTCACATAGAGTTGAAGAGCTCTATGATGTCATCGAAGTCCAGTTGTCCATTCTGATTGAAGTCGAACGCTTCGGGGTTGTTTTGGACTGCCGAGCTCTCGAAATTATCGAACAGTGCCACCACATCGTTATACGTGACTTCTCCATCGCCGTCGACGTCCTCATAGAGGCCGTCACCGTCGGGATCAGTTGGGCGCGAATCGCCAACGATTGCTGGCGGTCGATCGTCACCGCCGCTGTCGCTTTCTTCGACGGTAACTGTGCCACGCATCCGTGTGGGATGGGCTGAACAGTAGTACTCCGCCATCTCGAGTGAGGCAGTGAACTCTATCGTTGCCGTACCTCCTTTTTCAGTGACGAACTCCGTCGAGACGAGGGAATCGCCATTTTCGTCGAGGATTTGGAGGTCGTGCGGTGCACCATCGAGGTTTTCGAAGGTAATCGTGTAGCTCTTACCCTCCACGAATGAGAGCGTCGGGTTCGTCTCTCCATCGATTGAACTAGGTGCCTGGCCAACCCAGCCAGACATTTCGCCGCCAAGTTCAAACACTTCACCACTACCGCCGTTGTCCTCTCCAGATTGGATTTTGAAACCGCTAAACTTTGAGTTGTCGACCTGTGTGACAGTACTGATCGTAAGGGTACCGTCAGTGACTTCGACACCTTCAATCGTCTTTGTAAGGGCGACATCGTGTCCAACCTCTGCATAGATGTCGAGTGGTGAATACACGGACTGGTCTTCAACAGAGACGTCGAATACTCGATCACCAGGGTTTGTCTGAACGATTTCTGCAAAGTACAGGGTCACATCGTAGGTGCCGTTCTCCACAGCAACATCGAATGAGAGGTCCCCTCCATACAGTTCTGTTTGATAAAGCAGGTCGTGATCGGTTCCATCGATTGGATCTCCACGCTCGGCTGGCTCTACTGCTTTATCGTTTCCACTCGCATCTGCATCGCCGTAGGCGTGTACTGCTGGACTGTCTTCGACAAAGTCGAGACCATCGATGCTAACAGTTCCATCTTTCAGTTCACCACCGGCATCAAACCCAAACGGTGTCGAGATGGGTTCGATTTCCGCGGGTCGGATTTCAATGCCGCCCATTTTTGAATTTTCGATCGGATCCGAAGTGGTGATCGAAAGGATACCGTCGGTGACTTCGACATTTTCGACCGTCTTTGTGTAGGCTGTTCGGAAGCCGACCTCCTCATACAGGTCGAGGTTCTCGATTACCTGTGTCCCTTGGACCGAGACGTTCATCACACGTGTATCTGGTTCCTGGAAGGCAAGTTCTGCGAGATGCAGCGTCACGTCATAGACGCCGTCCTCGATATGGATGTCATACGAGAGGTTCTCTCCCCACTGTTCGCTTTGATACAGCAGGTCGTACTCCGTTCCATCGATCGGATCAACCGGCGTCGGGACGTTTGGACTGTTGCCCCCCTGATTGAAGACTTGCACAGCAGGCGAATCTCCAACGAACTCCAACCCATCAATGGTAACGTTTCCATCGGTCAGAGAACCACCGGCGTCATAGCCAAATGGCGCTGAAACCGGTTCGATATCACTCTCTTCGGTAGCCGTGACGTGATACAGTCCCCCATATTCTAGGAGGTAGAGCCCCCCGTTCTTACCCGTGTGAAGCATCATCGGTGCGTTTCCGCTGAGAGGGAAGGGACCAATGCGACTGACCTCACCGTTGGAATCGTAGGAGACCGTTTTGAACCACCCACGTCGTTCCATGATAATGTGAGCCCCATCATAGGTACCCGGGAGTGCAATGTCGGAGTCGAAACTGTCCTGGATGTTATAGAGCTCACCGATCATGGGCGACCCGCCCGTTGGTGGATCAGTTCCTTCTAACGGGTACGGGATCTCATCGGGGACATACTCCTCAGCATAAGCCGGGACATTATTGATGAGCTCATTCCAATTATACGGATTAGTGATAGTAGCAGGCTGAGCCGGTGGGAGTTCAGTGAGTCCGTCGTTGTTGGGCGAGTCGTTGATCGGGTTTTCCGGATCAAAGGGCTCGCCAGATTCACCTGTAGCGAAGTCATAGTCTCTGTATGGAACGTTCATGCCCGTGAAGTACGGCCATCCGTAGAAGCCCGGCTCATCTACTCGAACCCACTCTGTAATCCCTAATGGTCCACGCTCGGGATCCCAACTACCGGAATCGGGACCGTAGTCTGCGATATAGGGATGGCCAGTTTTCTCGTCAACGGTGAGTGTAAACGGATTTCGGAATCCCATCGCGTAGATTTCGGTTTTGACGAGCCCATCTGCGCGAGCGTCAGCATATTCGTCACTGGTGAAGAGGTTGCCCTCAGGAACGGTGTAGCCACCGTCGTCCTTGGGCGTGATCCGGAGTAAACTCCCCCGGAGATCGTTCGTATTCCCAGCCGATCGCTGAGCATCGAAGAATTTTCGGCCATCACGTTCGTCGATAGGAGTGAACCCGCTTGATTCGAACGGATCGGTCCCATCACCCGTTGTAATCAGAAGATTACCATCGTGGTCGAATTCAAGCGCACCGCCAACGTGACAGCATCGTTCGCGCTGAGCTGGAATTCGGATGATTTCAACCTCCGAGTCTGGGTTGATTGTGTCGCCTTCGACTGTGAATCGGGAGACGAGATCGTACGGTTGGGGCCCATCCATTGCTTCGCTCGGAGACTGTTGGTATGTGTTGAGCGAGTCGACCCCCTCTTGAGTATCGGCAACCACCTCATTCGAAGGATCGTAGAAGAAGTAGATCCAACCGTTCTGTTCAAACTCTGGATCAAAGGCGATTCCTTGGGCACCTTCTTCGACACCAGTGTGGACGTCCTTTTCTAATGCTGTTGTCGTTTCTCCAGAGTCAGGGTTGTAGACACGAACTTTTCCAGTACCGGTTGGATTGTCAGGATAACGATCGAAATTCTGCCCGCGCTGGGTGAAAAAGACACGTCCATCAGGTGCGACGTCCAATTTCATCGCATTGGTAGCGTCAGCAACCTTGGTTTTAGTCAGGTTGATAGGCTCCGGTGGAGCATTCGATTTTGGTTCGGGATAGACAGGAACCCGGAAGTCGAATTCTTGCTGATCACCGCCAACAGAGAATGATATTGTGGCATTCAGTAAGTACGGGCCGCTATCGGCATTCGGTCGTGTCACCTTCCAAGAGACGGGCTGGGAATCTCCAGCAGCAAGGGTCCCGAAGCTCGTTTCCCCCTGTGCAGTGACCGCTACATCCGAATCAGAGGGAGGGGCGAGTGTGATGTCGCCATCCGCCATCTCAGAGGAATATTCGTTTGTGATCGACGCTTCCAGCGTAGTCGACACGTTTTCAGCGGTGAGCTGGTCGTCATCAAATGCCACCACAGATTCAGGAGTTGGACCCGACTGGTACCACACATTTCGGAAACGAACTGGTTGACCGTGGTCCTGAATCTTGATCGGTGCTTGTACCGGATGCTGACTATACTCAAGGACGTCCTTGTAGGCAGTAGGGCCGTTGAGGACAGTTTGGCTCTGAACCAAAATGTTGTTCCAATAAACGGTAACGACACCAGGCGATTCAACGTCGCCGTTGTCGGCAAAACGAGGTGCCTGCCAAATTATATCGTAAGCATTCCAGTTGCCTTTGGGACGGCTCGCATTCACAAGCGGAGGATGTTGGCCGTAAACCGACGCTGCATAACCGTCTGCGTACGTGGGATTTTCGTAATTGTTCAGAATCTGAATCTCGTATTGATTTGCCAAGAAAAACCCACTATTCCCTGGTGTTTGACCACTGCCTGTAACACTCGGTGGAGTTTGCCACTCGACGTGGTAATGGCCATCACCAAAACCATTTTTGCTCACTATCGGTTGATCACCGACGACAACGTAGTTATCTTTGATTTCCCAACTACTGGAGTTGTCCCAATCGTCCAAAGATATCGACTCATCGTCACCATCGCCGATGAGTACTGTGGCGTCTGCGGGAGCTTCGGGAAATGTGAGTTCACCTGCAGCAACTGCAGGTGGGTGTGGGCGGCATGCGTCGCCGACTCGCCACGGAGAATCAGGAAGTTGGGGTGTGTCATTGAACCCGGGACCCTCGCAGGTCTCAGGAAACTGGTTCCCCATACTGACATCGTGGTCCGCAACGACAGGTGATGTGAATCCGCCAGCCATCGCAAGACCTGTTGCACCCAACACTGATCGGCGTGTAAACTTATGATCGTCGCTCATTTTCGAATGACCAAATGTAGGACTTATTACTCGGGGCATAAGTTTTACTATTGATATTGTATATTTTCACAGGGAATAGATGTGGTGACACGGGCTACAAGGAACTAGTATGGGTACAATCGAGGAAGCGATTTTGTTCGTATATTCAGAATGATATTCTATCCATTTTTCCCGATGATTTCGGCTGATTGAATACGATTCTATTCATTTTCTGAATATGTTATTACTTCCTTACACCTCTAATTCTGTAATGACACGCGAATCGTCCGTTCTGTCGTAATGTACGATATAAGAACTCGATTCTATTATTTCGATATTGTAGTTAGACCCTTCAAAACCATTTTTGCCGCCTGAAACGCTATCGTGTAATAGCATGGTCAAACATACCCGCTTGTCGTCGTTCTCATATTATTTTGTCCACATCACAACAATTAAATGAAGGCGTGACAACCATTTGGTCGTGTAGAATGATGTCAAAATCGAAGTTCAACGGCATTTTGAGCAGCGTGGGGATTGTGACGATTGTTCTCGGGATTGCGGTCGGAGGAGTTACCGGAACAAATGCTCACGAACAACGGTCTCCTCAGGTCACAGCGAATGCAACTCAACTCGATACAGGGGAATCCGGTACAGTTCAAATAAATGCTTCTCAAATTCCAAACGGGCTCTCTGGCTTCGATTTCATCGTGAAGTTGGAAAAATCTGATGTCGCGACCATCACACAAAGTAACTTCTCTAGCTCATATGGTCTCACGAACACGACAGAGTTGAACAATGGGAGCATACAGGTTCAAGCAGTCGACCTAAATAAAAATTTCCAACCCGGGGATAAAGACGTTCCCCTGGTTACACTCACAGTGAAAGGAGAACAAGATGGTCAGACGGAAATTGACGTTGTTGATCGGAATTTCGACGCCGAAGATGGTAGTCCTATTAACGTAACAGTCGCCGCTGGAGCGATTTCGGTTGGAGACGGTGCGAAGACCACTACAACCACAAGGACGAAGTCTAACGAGGCATCCACCACGACATCTTCCGATAATGGCCAGCCCGGATTCGGTGTTGTTATGGGAGTGATAGCGATCTTCTCAGTCGCTTTCCTCTCATTCCTTCGAGACTAAATAGCTATCAAATATATGTCGTCTGATTTCCACTCGGTGTCGGGTTAAAAGCTCCAAGGTGAAGATAGTATAAACCTCACTTTTCGAAGCGAACCTAGCCTACCGGCCGCGCAGTGACCAATTCCATTCCCGTCGTCAGGGATATGATCACCAGCGATTTCCGAACTATGAGAACCAATCTCTCTATGAATGGTTTTGGTGAGGTTCCTCTCATTAGCACCCGCTACCACCCGTTGGAATCTGCCGTGAATACATCGGTGACCAGTATCCAGCCAGTCCGCTTAGTTCTGCGCATGGTCAGCCTGTGGCAGCAGTCACGTTATCCCAATTCGGTAATGGTGGGCAGTACACCAGAAACACTAAAATTCGGTCGCATGAAGGTTAGTAGCTTGTACTAACCACAGGCCATACCATTTAACACATCTTGGTCGCACTCGAAACTATGAGCGAATCAAACATCGATTCCCTGTCTATCGGAGATCGCGTGATTGACACCGAAGACGACGATCCCAATGAGGGTATTGTCATCGCGAGACCACCAAAGCAGACGATCCAAGACTGGGAGTTTCCGACCAGCGAGGGGCCAATGACGACTGCCGACACGAACCCCAAATATCCAGCAAATACGCAGTTAGTCATCATCTCATTTCGCTCTGATCTAAACGACTATTGGGAAGACTGGAGAGATACAGATCCTGAAGACCTTCTCGAAGGTGTTGAAGACAACTCCGTCCATCGATACGGATTCCCAGAGCCACGACTAACACCCGTCGTCGAGAGTGAAAGTCAGCTACGACAAGATGAAAAATCAACCGACCAAGAAGCAATATTAGAGCTGTATAAACCGATTATCGAACGCTTAGAGCAGAACGAATTTACCGTGGAGTACGAAGCAGACACACAGGCGCTCCAAGTAGAGAAGTACGGAGTTGAGCATACTATTACCCGTGATGGGACGGTTTTAGGCGAAAGTGGAATCAAAAATCGGGTCGAATCGATCGTGAACCGTTTTCTCTAACTGAATAGGACTCTTATCGGACAGTAGTAGTGGACGAGTATCGGAGAGTGTAGCGGCCATCACTCGAACTATCGAGGACTGTGGTCGGTCGGAACTTCTTCAGCGTCGATAATCTGAACACCTACTTTGGCATCGTTTGGATGGAACAAGATTGTAGTTGGAAGTTAATTTGCCAATGCAACGCAAATAATAATATTACAAAGGAGGTATTATTAACCCGTATCACCGGAGTACTCCCATGTCAATAGAGACGGACAAGCAAGGATGTTTGTATATTCCCGAAGAAGTACGAGAGAAGTACGGCGAGAAGTTTCATATCGTAACATGTGAAGACAGGGTCGAACTTATGCCGGTTACAGATGACCCCCTTACGGCCGTTCATGAGGCAGCAGGAGACCTCTCCAATGCATCCATTGAGAACATTCGAAAGAGTATCAGTACGGCAACCGAGGTCAAGGATACGAATAGATGACTGTCTACGTCGACACAGTCTACGTAGAGACGGACTTCTTGCTCGCGATAACGACGGATTCAGATTGGCACCAGTTATCGGTAGAGGAGGTTCTCGAAACTTACGAGGTCGAAACATCGGCCTTCTCGTATCTCGAACTCATTCTCGCTCATGCACAGCACGATTTTGATTGTGTCTCACTCGTGACAAACCTTCTCGAACTTGTGCCTGTACAGGATGAACAAGAGAAACAAGCGATCCTGAAAACCGTTATTTACTATGAGAGAGGAATGACTCCGTTAGATGCCTTCCACGCGGCAACAGCGGATGCACGCGAGATGGATATGCTTTCACCAATGTGAGAACACTAGGAGAGCGAGCAATTACGAGTTCCCCTGGACCGATTGACGATTGAAATTATTTGGAGTATACGTCTCGGAGGTTATTGAGGCCAGCCGAAAAGACATGGTTCAAATGTTCTGCTTCTTCTTTCCTTTTTTCTTCTTCCACGTCATAATGTGCGAACCATTTCGCCAACGTTTGATTCGATTCTGTGATCGGTATTAGCCTGAACTCACTCAGATAATCAGTCTTAGCACCGCCATCCTCCATAGTATACTGATAGTATTGGTCCACGTCCGAGTGGGCTAACAGCCGTTCCCGTACTGTTCGGTCACCAGCTTGAAAATCCCTCACTGCACCGATTTGAACTGGTGATCTATCCTCGTCGATAGTACAATCCGTTATCCCGGGATGCCACGAATCGATACTGTCAAACGAGCGTACGGTGTCCCACACATCATTTATTGGTCCGGGGATCACCTGTGAGACCAATACTCTTGCTTGATAGGGCATATAATCCATGAAAAAGATTGGCATAGATTCATATAAATTTTTCGAGTAGCATATTGAGTAGTCGTATATGATAGAATGAAACAATAAAATTCCTTTTAAAATGAACCCCAAAGGATAGATACCGGGGTCCTATTCGAGCACCGCGAAGAATCGAGCGGGAGACCCTTCAGCCCCGGTCATTTTAATGAACGGGGCAAAAAACTGAAATCGCCCTTCTGACGGTAATTCCGAGAGGTTAGTGAGGTGCTGCATGAGGATCGCATCGTTTTCCAGAATTATTTTGTGGATCACGAAATCTTCAGGTGCAAAATCGGGAAGTCGAGCCGAATACTCACTGAAGCAATCGAACCCCACCGCTTTAGCACCGTTGTCGATGAGCCACTCGACGGCCGCTGGAGAACAGTAGGGGGAATCTTCATAGTAGGTTGGATAATTTCCCCACTGGGCATCTGTCCAGTCGGTTCGGATCAGTACGATATCGCCATCTCGTATGTCTGCAGCCTGCTCTTTGACATCCGCTTGTGTGATTTCATAATCCGCTCCACCTTCGCTGAGATCGATAACGAATGCATCGCCACAGACCCGATCGAGTGAAACATCGGCAGCCGTCTCACCACCTTCAATAGTATGACGTTCGAAATCGACGTGAGATCCGGTGTGCAACAACATATCCACTTTACTGCTCTGCCAGTGGCTCTTGCCGTCCATCGTCTGTGTAGTCAGATCCAATTGCTTGTCGACAGACGGCGGGCTCAGGGTTTCTTCTCCGATGGTTACTGATAGATCGACTATTCGTGACATGGACGGACCTCTTTCGTTCGTTGCTCGGTGAGCATGGTTTTATGCATCGTTTTCCTCCCTAATTTCTGTTTCTTTTTGTTTCTTTTCTAGTTCTGTAAGCACAACCTCCGGTGTCACTGGAATCTCTGTTATTCGAATATCGATCGCGTCATTGATTGCATTGACGATCGCCGGAATGGGGGGCGTGGCAGACATTTCGCCGATACCCTTCGTCCCGAACGGACCAGTCTCGGAGGGAATCTCCAAAATCTCGTGTTCGATATTGGGTACCTCATCGGGTCCGGGAAGACTATACTCACTGAAACCCTTCGGCTTGTGATCAGGGGTTGGATAGTAGGGGTCTGTAGTTTCATATAGCGCGTGAGCCATCCCCATCCAAGCGCCACCAACGATCTGCCCCTCGACAAGTGCAGGGTTCACTACTTGGCCGATTTCGTACGTGCACGTGATATCGAGGACGTCTACTTCGCCGGTATCTGTGTCCACTTCCACGTCAGCAACCATACATGCATGAGCCTCTGCTGAGTCAGGGTCCATCTCACCGGTTTCAGAGTCGACGTCACTTTTCGGTTTGAAACCGATGCCACGGCCGGAAATAGTACGTCCGTGTTCGAAATGTGCCGCCATGGCCGCATCCATGACACTGATAGAATACTCTGCTGCGCCTTCGACGTGGATATTGCCTTCGCCATCCATCACAAGATCTTCGGGATCTGCCTCTAATTCCTCGGCTGCAACTTCCATGAGGACTTCACGAGCCTCTGTAGCAGCTTCGAGAATGGCATTTCCTGCACGGTGGGTCAGCCTGCTGGCGAATGTTCCCATACAATGAGGACCGGTATCGGTATCTCCAGTATCGATGATAATGTTTTCAACCGGAACTCCCATTGCATCGGCTCCAATTTGGGCGAGGGCCGTTTTCGCCCCTTGTCCCAGATCGGTGCTCGAAAGTGAAATTACGAAGTTTCCGGTGGTGGTACTATGAAGAAGCGCCTGGGTCGGATCGCCACCCAAATTCATCCCAGTCGGGTAATTAACCGAAGCAATTCCACGCCCTCGCTTTTTAGACATGGTTTCCCTCCGTTTCCTCAAATGAACGCATTTCTTTGAACTCCGTTGGTAGGTCCTTCCCGACCATGTCAGCAGTCGATTGCAAACACTCGATGAGGCTTGCGTCTTCGATTTCCTTGCGGTGAGGCTTGATATCTCCATTCTGGTAGGCGTTCTTGAAACGAACTTCCCACCGATCCAGGTCTAGTTCGTCAGCAATCCTATCCATTTGGCCTTCGATTGCGAACGAACAGGGCGTGACACCAAACCCTCGCATGGCGCTGCTCGGCTGTTTGTTCGTGTACACACAGTAACAATCGAATTTGGCGTTCGGTATCTTGTATGGACCGCCTAGATTTGCGGCGTGTTTTATTACGGCATATGGGGTATGTCGATTATAGGCACCTGCATCAGCGTAACTGGTAACCTCCCGAGCAACGAGGGTACCATCGTCAGTAACCCCGTCTTTGAAATACATTCGCCAAGCACCACGTGGGGAGGAGACCTGCATTTCCTCCTTACGGGTAAACTCATATTGAACGGGGAATCCCGTTTTCTTTGCAGCGAGCGTCGCCAGCGGTTCGACAATGACGTCCACCTTGCCACCGAAGCCGCCACCCACTGTTCCGCCTTTGAATTGGAGTTTACTGAACGGGACATCGAGGATCATTGCCGTATTGTCAAGCGAAAAATAGAGCGCTTGCGTATTGGTGAATACTGTGAAGCGCCCATTTGCTTCGGGTTTAGCAATAGCCGCCGTTGTCTCGGTTGGTGCCTGTTCGATAGGACTGGTTTGATACTCTTCGGTAATAATGTGATCCGCCTCTGCAAACCCTTCTTCGACATCGCCGTATCGGACACGACGACACTCGTGTCCTTGGAATTCGAAATGATTCGTTCCCCACGGTTTCAACGTAGGAGCGTCTTCCTCCAGAGCTTCTTCCACGTCAAAGACAGCTGGCAGTTCAGTCAGGTCGACTTCCACCTTCGATGCCGCTTCCATCGCGGCGTTTTTACTGTCGGCGATCACTGCCGCGATGGGTTCCCCTTTGTATCGAACCCTATCTTCAGCGAGCAGTGGTTCCTCGTTCGGACCGATCCCGATCAACCGCAGGATAGTGTATATGTTGTTGGGAACGTCTTCGTGAGTGAGTTTGGCGACGTATCCGGACACCTTCTCGGCCTCCGAGAAGTCAATCCCATTGATTTCGGCGTGCGGAACCGGGCTTCGAACGACATGGAGATATTTCATATCCGGGAACGTTCGATCGGTAACGTACTCCGTTTGTCCCGTTACGTGTCCTTCGCCGTCACGCCGTTTAACGGTCGTTCCAACCGAATTGAGTTCTTGCATTGTTAGTCACTCTCCCCGTTCAGGCTTTCTGCAGTAGCTTCCACGGCATCAATGATCGGGTCGTACCCTGTACACCGACAGATGTTTCCGGAGATCGCATCCCGAATCTCCGCCCGAGATGGGTCCGGGTTTCGGTCTAAAAGCGCTTTGGTAACCATGATCATCCCAGGCGTACAGTAACCACACTGCATGGCGAAGTGTTCGTTGAACGCCTTCTGGAGAGGATGCAGTTCATCGCCAGTAGCTAACCCTTCTAACGTAGTGATCTCTTCACCTTCGGCTTCCTCAACGGGCACCAAGCAAGACATGACGGGAGCGCCATCGATGAGTACAGTACAACTCCCACAACCACCCTGCTTGCATCCCGTTTTCGTAGCTGTGTTTCCAAGTTTGTCCCTGAGTACCGATTGGAGCGGTTCCAACGGTTCCACGATCTCCTCAACTGTTTGACCGTTTACTGTTAATTCGACGATTTTCGAACTCATTGTTTGTTCTCCGCGTTAGTGAACTGATCAAGTGCGTTTGAAACATGATGACGAACCATCTTCCGGCGATACCATTTGCTTGCGATGGCATCCTCGGGTGGATCTGCCGTTTTTGCTGCTACGTCGGCCGCTCGATTGAGTATGGGTTCATCGAGTTCAGATCCCAACAAAATCTCCTCCGCGTTCCGCATCCGCATTGGATGAGAGCCAGCACCATTCAGACAGATACAAACATCCGTGACGGTATCGTCGCGATATTGTAGGTTAACTGCGACCGTTACTATCGAGGGAGCGGGTTCTTGACTTCGTGTATATTTCATATACACAGTCTGTCCCTCGACTGTTGGGATTCGAATTTCTGTAACTAGTTCATCGGAATTGATTGCCTGTTCTCCGGACGTGGTGTAAAAATCCGACAACGGAATTCGACGGTCTCCGTCTCGATTTCGAATCGTCACGTCCGCATCAAGTGCAAGAAGCGCCACAGCAAAATCGCCAAGCGGCGGCGGTGCAAACAAATTACCACCAACTGTTCCCATATTCCGAACAGCCCAACCGCCCGTGTGTCGAGCAGCCTTTTGTAACATCGGCTCGTCGATTTGATCGAGGACTTGGGCCATGGTGAGTGTCGCCCCTAAACTCAGGTATCCATCTCCCTCCTCCGCGTAGTCGAGATCTAGTTCCCGAAGATCCATCACGTAGCGTGGGAATTTATGTCCCTCGTTTATTTCTGCCATCGTGATAGTTCCACCAGATATGATTTCGATGGAGGATGTGTACTCTGCTGTGAGATCAAGGGCGTCTTCTAGCGTTGTTGGGCGATAATACGCTTCAACAGCCATACCACCGTCTCCTTTCATTTGGTACGATTATAGTATTTCCTACCATTTCAGAAACACTAACGTGTTCCACATAATTAAATCCTTGTGAATGATAGGAATTTCCGATGTACTAGATTCGCTAACCACCTACTGGATGGCACACCAATGAAGACTGAGAACATGAGTGAAAAACAGCGCCTCGCTCGCATTGCAGATGACCAAGACAAAGCACTGTACATTCACAGAGAGAAAATAAAGTCGAAGAAGAAAGCAGATAAGCCGAATGAACCCGATGATCGTCGACAAATTTACTCCAACCGACTCAACAACCCCATAGCACAGAAGCAATCGCACGCGATATCTATGAAATGAGATAACCCTTTCGAGCACGTATCAGAAGCAGGAACGAGCTAAGACCGTGCTCAAGGGTGTCGATCGATCAATATGCACTCTCAATCACTACTACAATTCCGTTTAGTTTCGGCGAATACACTAGCACTCACAGCAAAGAGTTAGCTACCGTTTCAAAACTAGAAGTCAGCTGCTGGTGTGTTTGGAGTCCTGTCTGAAATCGGTGGATGATTTTTGACTGGTGTTCCGGACATGCAATGAGGACGACTGCACCGTCTTGGACTGGTATTAGGGGTTGAGTTGCAGTGTGCGTTGCGAAGCGACAGCCAGGACATGAGATACCACCAGCAGGGTGGTGATGAAAGAGTGTTGCTGTGTCACTAGAGGATAGCCCACAAATCGAAGTGAACTGTTCGAGATGGTCATCACAACTAATGAGTGGGATTCGGAGGTGGTCCAGAAGGAGAAATGATATGGTCTGTTGGCTATCGGGGCGGAGGGCTGACTGACATGCGGTACAACCGATAGACGGGAAACCGTCGGTGTTCTCCGACTCCGATTGGTGAAAATCTGTAGGGGACATTATATAGTGTAACAAGCTGCGATACGAATAAGTAATTCGGGCATATGCTACAATAGAATCAGAATGGCAGGGTTCACAGAGCTCACAAACACGACAGCGAGCTTCAGATTGAGTTACCCATTAATAGCGACGGTGAGGGTGGAAAAAGGAATGATTTCACAAGGAGAGGTCGCGACACGGTCCCGGCCTGTGATTTCGAGATTTCCGAATAAACACCTACCAGCAGGCTCGTCTAACAATCCATTCGAATTTTCAGACGCCACTCGGAGTACTGCCTTTCTGAATTACTCAAAAACAGCCAAAAATAAGATCGTAAATCCAGATATCGACGACACGTATCCCAGTGAATCGTTGTATATCGAGTAGAACGTAGATTCCATACAATTACATATTAATACCACAAATTAATATATCTCTGTTTAAAATTAGTAATATATATTAATATTATAAATTTCTATTACTCAAAGATTGATTTTTGAATATGAATGGTGAATTCAGAAACTGACGATGCAGTAGATAGCACACGAGAAGAATTCTTCCCTACCACCCGACGAGGGTTCCTACAGACGACGACCGGTGTTACGGGACTTACGGCATTTGGGGCGATGGAGTTGCGAACGCAGAAGTCGACCATTCAAATCATTTTGTTGACGATCCGTTTACACTCGGTGTTGCCTCTGGTGACCCACTCCCCGATTCCGTCGTACTTTGGACCCGTCTCGCTCCGAACCCACTAGAGAGTGACGGTGGGATGCCCGACTTCAACGTTCCTGTACAGTGGAAAATTATTGCAAAGCACCATCACGATGGCGGATGGGATGACCATCGCGACCACGACGATGATCATGATTGGAGCGATCATCACGACCAAAATGATGGTCACTGGGAGCACAACGTTGACGACAGAGACAAGTGGGATTCGAATAGAGAACTGAATTTTAACAGCGAAAACGAAGGGAAACGCGATAGTGGACGGAATACCGGCAGAGGATTTCATCTAGTACAATCCGGTGTTGCATTTGCTCGTCCGGAGCACGCTCACTCGGTACACATCGAGGTGGAAGATCTTGAACCAAACACCGAATATTACTACCAATTCAGATTCGGTCGATATCGAAGTCCACTTGGACGGACGAAAACCGCACCGACAGCAGATTCGGAGATCGATGAACTCGAGTTCGCTTTCGTTTCCTGCCAGAACTATCCATACGGCTATTATACCGCTCATGAACATCTAGCAGAAGAAGAGTTGGACGTCGCCTTCCATCTCGGAGACTACATTTATGAGGGCGATTCGAAAGGTTCCCTCGATCGGGGTCATGAACCGTCACGGGAGATCCGTAGTTTGTCGGATTATCGGATCAGATACGCACAGTATAAGAGCGATTCGAACCTTCAAGAGGCTCACGCCGCGTTTCCTTGGATCGTCACCTGGGACGATCACGAAGTCGCAAACAACTATGCCGATGAGATCGACGAGGGAACTCCACCCGAAGAATTCCTCGAACGGCGAGCGGCCGCGTATCAAGCTTACTGGGAACACCAACCAATACGCCGTTCACGCATGCCCGACGGACCGGACATGCCGCTTTACCGTCGGTTTACGTTCGGGCAATTGGCGGAGTTCGATGTACTCGACACCCGTCAATACCGTGATGACCAAACTGCATCAAGCGAAGCAGCGAACGATCCTGAACGTACCATTCTCGGGGACGAACAGGAACAGTGGTTACTGGACGGGTTCGACGATACTGCGTCTACGTGGAACATCCTCGCCAATCAAGTTCCCGTTGCGGCCACGGACGAAAACGCCGATCCGACCGAAATAGACTTCGGGGGCGGAGACAAATGGGATGGGTACCGGGCCGATCGGCAAACATTGCTCGACGCAATGGCTCAAAATGACGATCTTAACCCTGTCGTCATCACCGGCGACGTCCACCACAACTACGTTTACAATCTCAAAGCCGACTTTTCGGACTCCGATTCCGAAACAGTCGGTACCGAGTACGTTGGTACATCTATCTCATCGTTTGGGGATGCATCCGGACTCACGCAGTATGGTCCATCTGCGGGCGAACCGTGGCAACGACTCTCGAATGCCGACCGTGGGTACGTTCGTTGTACGCTTACTCCCGAACAATTGCAAACGGACTACCGAGTTGTCTCGACCGTCGAGGAACCGACAGCGACGATCGACACCCTGGCATCGTTTGTGACCGAAGCTGGGACCCCTGGTGCACAGTTGGTCACTGAACGGCCCGAAGAAGAACCTATCGAAATTGTTGATATTCGTCCCAATCAGGAGGGAGATCTCAACAATGAATACGTCACGCTGCAGAACGAAGGGGACTCCGAGATAGATATGTCAAACTTCGTTCTCAGTTTTGAAGGTGGTCGTAGTCAAAACTATACGTTCGGGGATTTCTCCCTCGACGCTAGCGAGACGGTTACAATTCGGAACGGAGATGGAGAAGACACCCAGACAACACTCTATACTGGGTTTGATGGTGCAGTCTTGAACAATAGCAACCCCGATACAGTGGTAATTGCCAACGACAAAGGAGTCGTTCTCGACGATGACTCCTATCAAGCACACTAAGTAAAAATCCCACTGGTTATTTTCATTTTTAGATGTATTTTGATCAATTATACTTATTATATTTGGCTGATTTTAAAACCGATCCGAGAAGTATTCAAAGTATTCTACCACGATGAGAACGAGATCACCTCTACGAGAGGGTAAATGGCGTACTAATCATCAACTGAAGATAGAAAGTCACGAATGCGAGAATCTTGTTCGAGAACGGATTTGACTATGTCTGGTTCCTCGAGGAGACGGTGCTTAGCGTGAACCCCCTGTCCACGTCCGCGGCCCCGCCGCTCTGATTGAATCACGTTCAAGAAATCGTGCTCTTTGAGGATCTCTTGAGTGCGGCGTTCGGAGAGCATGTCGAGACCAGTACCGCGTGCAATGTTCTGATATCGACGATAGATTTCCTTGGTAGAGAACTCATCTGCTTGCTTGGACTCGGTGAGGTTAGTAAGTGCTAACAGAATTGTTTTCGCTTGCGTCGGAGCACCAGCAATCAGCTCTGCGAACCGATCGGCTTCAGTCTTTTTCTTAGCCTGACGAACGTGTTCATCAGTTACGGGCACGGTATCTGATTGAGTGGCGATACGGCCAGCATTTCGAAGAATATCGATTGCTTTGCGGGCATCGCCATGTTCTTGGGCTGCAAGAGCAGCGGTTAATGGAATAACGTCCCCCTCGAGGACGTCTTCGCGAAATGCATCACGACGATTTTCGAGGATGTCGACAAGTTGGGTTGCATCATAGGCGGGAAAAACTAGCTCATCGCGTGCAAAACTGGATTTGACGCGTTCACCGAGTTCGTCAGCGAAATTGATCTTATTAGAAATGCCAACGATGCCGATATTCGAATTGGAAATTTGCTGATTTTCACCAGCTCGAGATAGCTTTCGAAGGACTTCATCGTCTTCAAGAAGATCGATTTCATCGAGAATGAGAATTGCAACGTCACAGCAAGTATCGAGAACGTTCCAGAGACGACGATAGTAATCACCGGTTGCAAGCCCTCGTTCGGGAATTGTAATATTGCTTTGTGCAGGTTCGTTGATTTCACGCCCGATCGTCTTGACGACACCAGCTTCGGTATTTTGCTCACCGCAATCGACGTAAGCAGCTTTCACCGTAATGTCGTCTCGCTGAGCTTCGTTAATAACGCGTTCGGTCACACTTCGCGAAATCAGACTCTTGCCCGTACCTGTTTCACCAAAGATGAGAAGATGGGTTGGTTCGCGGCCAAAGATTGCAGGGTTGAGCGCTTCTGCAACTTGTTTCATATGCTTATCTCGACCGACGATCCGATCCGATCCCGGGATGTGCTTGATTTTCAACAATTCTTCCCGGGCAAAAACGGGGTCATCATATCGGAAGAGTGGGTCGCGGTCGTCTGATTCATCGGAAACCATGCGATTGACTACTACATATCCTTCATCCGTAATAAAGGGCGGGGGAGTCGCGGATGTAAGTCGGCAAGAATCACAGGTTCTAGCGGGGATTGATAGTGGTTTATATTTTTTCTAGTGGTTGGGTGGTATCGCGGATGAAACATAGAATAGCAGCCTTTCATTCTGATGTCGGACACCCCTATCGCGTATGTAAATACAAAGTAGACCAGCTACAAAAGACTCAACACGTGTAATAGAGATTGCTCGAAATCTCAGGACGAGCGAAAGCACACACACCACCATCGCGGATGTAACGGATTCATCGAAAGGGAAGTGAAGGCGTTTAACCTCCATAATATCCACATAGGAATTCATTTTCGAATCTGAAAATTGTCGGGCTAGCCGACAATTTCTAGACGTCGGATTAACACAATGGACTCTACGAGACTAACCTATAAATAAGTTTGTAATGAAATACAGATAACGTTGAGATGGCTAACCAATGGGTGGGTTCATCGAGGATTACATTCGCGATGGTGGTGTCTCTCTCGCTTAGAACGACCGACCCATCGGTTTCATAGTTACATCCGCGATGGTGGTGTGTGTGCCGACTGTAGGTGTACTCACGACTGGGAATCAAACTGCTTCAGCATTTTTCTTCACGTGACGACGAGGTACTGTGAAAATTCTATAGTTCATGACTCTATGACAATACTCAGAACAAACGAGTTCAGATGTACTTCACTGATGAACAATTTTTGAACGTTTGTACTCATTCTCGCCCTTCTCACCTTCTACATTCCTGAATTCGGAGACTCGAACGAGAGTAAGCTACGTGCTCAGAAATCCCAGTCTCGCAAGCCGCGTTTTGACCCGCTCAAAACCAGTCTGTGTTTCGGTTTCCGTTTTAGCGCCAGTGATGATGAGCTTTCCACTATTGAACAGGAGTACGACAAGTGATATCTCTTTGAGTCGGTATACGAGCCCTGGAAATTGTTCTGGCTCATACTCCACGTCTTCGAGCCCCAGTCCAATGGCAAGGGCATTGAGGTTGAATGATGTTTCAAAATCAGCACTCGAAACCAAATTTTCAACCGAAATCGATGGCTCTTCTTTCACACCGATTCCGAGATCACGAAGGTGTGTGAATAGCTCGTGAAAACCTCTTTCTACATCCTGCATACTGTTTGCACCAGTGCTCGTGATCGTTCCCGAGCGATACAGAAGCATTGTCGCGGATCGGTTCGGTGATCGAAAAATTACGCCTGGAAATTGATCGGGATTGTATGTTCCACCCGTTAGATCTGCACCGAGACGAGCAACATCGAGTTCTTGATCAATTTCAGAAGTGGCGATGATATTTTCAGTTGTGATTTGTGCCGCTGCTGAATGGGATTCCATCGAATAACTATTACGCTCATAGATAATGATTCAATTGGCATAGGGTTAGCATTGAACGGCGATTGTTCCGTTATTTGGCATGCAAGTATTACTAGTAGCCTTCCTCAAGATGTCTCTTATTACAGTATTGCTTCGAGTGCGAGGGATGGGATTCGAACCCATGGACGTCTACACGAGCGGGTCTTAAGCCCGCCGCCGTTGGCCTAGCTTAGCAACCCTCGCGTCAGTCAATCTTGTGTACTCATCTACCTAGAGCTTTGTATTTTATTGTCTACGTTTGATTTTACTGATTGATGATCACTCTCCCACACCGTCTTTGCATGAGTGATTAGTCATTAGGCCCAACTTTCTGTGATTTCAACGGCGGTCAAAGCAAACTGTCGGTCATTGAAGAGAACGTAGACACGTATCCTAATTCCATCTACTATCTCGAAGAATTAGCATAGAGTATTGATAGTTTCTATTAGTCAATTTCTGACGTAGAGATAAAGTTTAATGACTCTTGTTCCATGTTACCATATACAATGATTAGTAGTGCCGAAGATCAAATAGAAATGCTTCAACGACACCTTGAGATATTCCAACATGTACTCTCCTCCGAACCGATCGGTATTGTCAAACTTTCAAAGAAATCCGGCCATGCAAAACACAAAGTACGATATTCGTTACGGATATTGGAAGATGCGGATCTAATTATTCCGACAAACGACGGTGCGACAACGACTGATGAGAAATCCAAATTCGTCACGGAAACAAATAGCAGAATCGAAGAGTTAAAGGACCGATTTGGGGCAATGAAGATCGGAGAATAAGCGTTTTTTATGGTGGTTTGGTACGATTCTACTCTTGAGGCATTTACCGGGATTAGTATAGCATACTAACTACAGCTATCGGAGAATCAAACTGCTGCTGAGAAGGTCACGAGGTTCTAACCAGCACATATCTCCGAATTCATTGTTTCAAACAACACGAAAGAACACGGGAAATGGATGTATGAACACTTGGAAATTCGGCAAACAAGTTTATCACTTCAAAAACCAAGAACAGATAACAACGAATTCCAATCACGTCCTATTGAAATAGTCTCTTCTTCCCACTGGTTTTAGCTTATGCCTATAATTGACAATGTGAACAAAACAAAGGATGTGTAGATAATCCATCGGGGTATGTCTACAGAAGTAGCCAGATTTGATCAGGAACTTGACAAGCCTGTCCAAGCGCTTTTCGAAGAAACAGACTCTGTTCTAATTGTGAATCCGCCATCGGCGATGTTTCGAACGATCATAAAGATCGCAACATCGTTCGATGATGATCGTCCCGACCTGCAGGTGCTTGCGACATCGGAGGTATTGAAATCATCAACGGAGGACTTCATCCTTGCAAGTCAGGTAGCTGATTTGGTCGAACAAGACTTACTGGAACTCCGCACTGCAACTGACATTGCACGCAGTTCTCTGCTTGTTAGTGATTATAAGATAGTGACGGTGATCTCATTGGATACTGAACTAACAGGTCTCCAATCAGGGGATGAAGAGTTAGTGGAAAACACACAATCCGCGTTTTTTGACGCTTGGGAAGGAGGTGATTCATTCAGCTTGCGAACACCACCGCTTTCGCGTGTCCGAAAAACACTGAGAGAAGAGTTAGGAGATGAGGTCGAGAACGATTTCATGATGGTGTTTGATTCTGTTGACACTATCCCTGGCGAAGAAGATGCATTCGATGAAGTCGCGATCGCGCTGTTGGTCGGCGCAAACAATGAGATACTGCTCTATGATATCAGCAAGTGGGGCGAAGACAGTGGAGTGGCAAGTAAAGCGACATTTTCCCGAATCAAAACTCGACTGGTAGATCGTGGTCTCATCGAGACGGAAAAAGAACCGATCGATGTTGGTCGTCCACGGCTCCGGTTGCTCTTAGTTCCGGATCACTTAGAGGATGTTGAGAATCTAACCGTGTGAGGGACGATGTAATGTAATTAGAATTGCTGATACCGATCCAGTCCTGATCTTAAAAGAGCCCCAATTAAATGACAAATTTGGGATGGTAAGAAGGGACATCAGTAGAATCGTGACGTTAAACAGGTCATTAACCAAGTAGTCGGTCCTCTTAGTATGAACAGTACCCGTCGTCGGTATGCTTCTGACACAAGGTACACCGAGGAAACGTGGCTCCACCGACGCCGAAGGCTCTGGGCTGAGCTGGCCTCTCAGCAATCAATCGACCACGCCTTCCACGAAAGTTCTAATTTGTGGATCTACTGTTTCAATCGTCTGGCTTCACCTACTATGTCGTTTCAGACAAGATAATGGAATTAGGGTTCCGCAGCAGTCACGGGTTACGAGCTATGGCGGAAAAACTTCTCACTGAAATACACCATACCCCTCTTCTCGTAGTAGGTCGGCCACCTTTTCGGGATTTTGAAATGCAAACAAAAGTGCGGCTTCTCGGGCATCTGTTTTTGCTACCTCATCAACATCAAGTTCATCGGCGAGCCTATTTCGGAACGTTGGCTCGTCATTAGTCACTGTGTCTCGTACATGTAGCTCAAGTCGCTTGTCTCTTTCATCGCCAATGTTACTTCGGCGAATGTAGTAGGGATATTCCTCTGATGACGTGTTCGTGGCCAGCTCTGAATTTGATTGGTTGTTCTCTATTGGTGTGGCTTGCTCCAGCGATTCTTCGTGTCTGTTATTTGTTCCTTTTGCCGTCTCTTCTTTCTTCGACGTTTCCTGTTCGTCTATCTGGTTCTCGGTGTCGTTTTGGTCTTCACCTTCGTTTGCCTCCCCATCGTTGCTCCCGAAGTCCAGATTTCCGGACCCTGATTTAAAGGAATTCGTCATACCTCGCTCACCTCGATTTCTTCCTGATCACGAAGATCAATTGTCCGAGTACCCCGTCCGTCGAAATCCAACTCAAGTACCGGATCGATATCCATTCCAAAGGTATCTGTTGCAACAAACACTGCGAGTTGGTAGAGATCGACGAGGGTTTCGACCTCCCGATCTCGAACTTTTCGGATACCGGGTTTACTACTACCACCTTCGCTGCCATCGTCCATCGTTTTCCACCCCTCCTCGACAACCTTGAAAGCCGAGCCGCGTGCCTCCCACATGTCGTCCATCATGCTTTCACGGTCACCGATAACGACTGGTGTATCGAACGCGTCACTGTTCTCGAAATAGCGTAGATATTGTTTGTGAGCGTTTGTTCGACGAACACCCGATGGAACAACGCACGACAGACCGATCTCGATATCGAGATTCGTCTGCATATTTACGACGAGTTCCTCTAGTCCGTCGAGGCTCAGACTACCTTTCCCTGCCGGCTTAACTGGTGCGATGAGTGTACGCAATGCGTATATCGCATTGTATAGTAAGTCTTCAGCTCGAGCGTTGGGGTCAATGAGTATAGCGTCATACGATTCATTTAGGTTCTCTTTCTCCCATAGTAGCCGGTACAAGAGCTCGTATCGGGGGTAATCTTCCTTATTGATGTTCTTCATCCCACTTTCATAGGAAATCTTCTGCTCGAGGTTCGAAGTGAAATCTCCCAGCATGTCGTGGCTTGGAACGACATCCACACCTTCGTCACTCGTTTCGATGAGATCTTCAAACGGTCCGTCCGGCATCTCGAGAATGTGTTTAACGATGTTGTCTGCCTCGGGATCATTGCGGTTCTCACCGAGGTCGAACAGGCTCGTCAGGTTTCCTTCCTGGGGGTCGAGGTCTATAACTAGTACGTCTAGCCCCATGCGAACCAATGGGACGGCTAGATTCGCCGTGAGCGTCGTTTTGTACGTCCCTCCGGACTCCGAGTATACGACCGAGGTTATCATCTTGGTTCTTGTTCTGTGTTTCTATTACATAAATCCACGTCAGACAACTGTGCCAGATATCTCATTCGTATGTCTGTGCTTACTATCTGTAACAGTTGTCTGTAACGGAGGTCTGTAACGATTAACAATAATGGATATCTGTAACAATAATGTGTTCTGAAAAACTGTCTGTTATAGTTGGCTGTTATCTGTATGGGTTGTACCATTCATCTGTATCAGATATCTGTATCGAACATCTGTTCTATGTTTATGTTATGGATGTTCCATAGTCTCGCCAGCTATCAGAAAAGACTGTATGCGCTGACTTCCTCCTATACGTTGCTGTGATCGGCCGCTGTAATGCTAATACGAGACGGTACTGGTCTCCTTACTCTGACCCACTGTCGTAATCTGTCACTCCCAATACGGCGTGGTATTCACGACAATCGCATACATACGTTACAGAGAGACAGTACAGGCAACTGTTACAGATAACTTTTGGTTCAGTAATAGAAGAGGTGAAAAGGGAAGAATCAAATTGATATTCCCTGCTATTTGTGCCCTGGTTCCGAATCCGCTATTGACTCTCTCAATGAGGAATCGAATACAAACGTAGATTGCGTGTTTAAGGCGATTTCCAATCTCTGATGACATATATTTTCCATGTCCCCAATAACTACCCCACGATTCCAAGGGCATTAATACATATATTTATATTTGTGTAGCGTACGGAATCCGTTATGGAGATACCGGACGAACTACTGTGTTTGTTCACTGAGCGTATAGAGGAAAATAACGGATCCTATTGCGTCACAATTCCAGAACAAGAGATTACGAATGGAGACATTCGAGCGAATACCGACTATCGTGTTGCATTGCTCCGATCTGACCGATTAACCAAACCTCGATCGCGGACGGAGACCAGTAGCTCTGATACTGAATCGGGGCCTCCCGTCGAAGTTGGGGAATACCGAGACGTCGAGATCGAAGGCCTCGGTGATCAGGGCGATGGAATTGCCCGCATCGACCGTGGCTATATCATTTTTGTCCCAAATACGGAGGAGAATGAACGTGTGACTATCGAGATAGTCAATGTACAACCAAATGTTGCCTTTGGTGAAGTTGTTGAACGAGAAATAAATGCAGAATAATCCATGACGCAATGAGTCCGAGTAGTAATTCTGCGGGAACGACGTACATTGGTATTGGTCGTTACCGACTAACAGATGAAAGCAGACGTCTGTGAGGCGTCTACCCATCAACTACCTAGCAGACGTTCGTTTCTGAGCCGACGATAGTCCATGGCTATACGACGGCAATTGTGTGTTCATCATTCGCAGACATAATAATTACGATTGGACAGACTTGACTAATTGCTGGAGTAGAAAATCGGCATTCAAAATCAATTCTCCACTAAATCCCAGCTACCTTTAAATGCTAGTCCAATCGCTTCGTCTTTCTATTTCAATTTCTCATTCCGATATCGAATTGTTCGTATTCGGAAACCGAATTCAGGACAACACTGGTATTACTTTCGTTAATGTCCTTGTCTTCGAGTAAGGATTTTATTTTTCGGTTCATTTGGTCCGTATCTTCGAATCTTCCAATCGCGATGATGTCATGGTTCCCGGTCACCTCGTAGACACTGACCATCTGGTCTTCCCGTTGAAGTCGGTCTGTAACGTCCGGAAGTGCGGCACCTTCAACTTTGAGTTGAATGACGGCAGTCACATCATAGCCCAACGCGTCATAATCTACTATCGGTGAGAAGTCTATGATAGCACCGCTGTTCTGCAATTCATCGAGATGGTTTGAGATAGTCGTTACCGATACATCAAGATCACTAGCGAGGTCCCGAAGGCTGGCTCGTCCATCACTTTGTAGAGCGTTTAACAACTCGGCATCGAGATTTTCGTACGCCATTATTTACTATAGACAACCCCCGATACAAATAGTTAAACGATAACGCAATATGCGACTGAATCTAGAGAGACCATAGCTAAAAAATTGAGACAACGGGTATCTTTCTAACAACGAGTACGAAAACTATGGTATCGGACTTGCTCCACGAAAGCAATATTCACAATATGTAAATGAAGTGCCGCCAATTACTATCTAGTCAGTAATCACATGTGTTTCCCTATATAAGAAATTAGGGGCATAATATCATGGGGATTTGTCTTGAATTATAGAATCGAGCGAAAGTATTACAGAATTAGTTCTGTAATACTTTCGCTCGATTGATCCCCTCTAGTCCACAATAAGAGAACAATAATCGGATCTATTCGGTATAGCATTCACCTGTAGCTCAACCTCGTTACTGTCATTATATATTCGTATTTTGGACGATGGCGCGTCGGTGATAATTTCCATTATGAAAATACGGGTGGGCAATGGGATATCGACGAGTGACGTGTGAATATAGATATCGAGTGGGGGTCGACTGGTTTTAGAGGGAGGACTTGAAACCTGTCTTTAAGTAGGATTCTTTCTCAAGCTAACTCGTAGAGAGTGCTTCTCCGCCTGGGTTATTTTATTACTCTTTGTAGTACATTCACTGATACAACTCTTCAGGGATACTCTCGAACGACAGTAGAACGGGTCTATCGTCTACCGGCTGATTTTCATAATGAAAATCGGTGAGGGTGAGAAAACCCATACTCCGAGTTTTCATCTCGGCGCGAGGGACGATCATTCCTGAAATCATTCCACTGACCAAAATACTTAAACCAGCTTGCTGTATTACGATGGACGTTATGGACGAGAAAAAGAGATTCATTCGATCCGAGGATGTGGAGACAGTTCAACTCGATTGGGGGAACCTGAAATGGATGAACACACCCGAGATGACTGGGTCGGAGGCATTCAGTGCTGGTCTAGTAGTGCTGCAACCAGGAAAAGGTCATGAGCGTCATACTCACCCGGACAGCGAGGAGATTCTATATATCCTCAGTGGAGAAGGTGAACAAACAATCGCAGATGAAAAACGGTCGATAGGGCCCGGAGAGATGGTGTACATTCCCGCCGGTGTCGAACACAGTACGATGAACGATTCTTGGGAACCTCTTCGATTTCTAGCGATCTATGGGCCACCGGGACCGGAAGAAGAGATTCGAAACACTGCCGAAGCAACGGTCTTTCCACCGGGTGAATTCCCGGACTCCTGAGACAGGCCATCCTCATCCACGTATGATATATACAGTTTGGCCGTGAGAGATCGCAGAGTCTGTTTTCTCGATGAATTCGACGGCACGAGAGACGACAGTCCTGAACAGTGAGGTAGTTCAGTACAGTGATGATTCTATCGAAATATTGAAGAGAGGTGGGAGAACGTATGTAGTTGGATGAAGTACTCACGTACGGAATCGCTCGATCGCCTAGAATCGACTATTGAATCGGGAGACCCTATTATCGGTGCTGGTGCCGGAACCGGAATTTCGGCCAAATTCGCAGAGCGTGGTGGGGTTGATCTCCTGATTATCTATAACTCCGGGAGATATCGGATGAACGGCCGTGGCTCATTAGCTGGGTTGTTGCCATACGGAGACGCAAACGAAATCGTCGTGGAGATGGGTCATGAAGTACTCCCCGTCGTTGAGGACACCCCTGTGCTGGCAGGTGTCAATGGCACTGATCCGTTCCGAGACATGGACGTGTTCTTGGAGGATTTGCGCCGTCGTGGTTTCTCCGGCGTCCAAAATTTCCCGACCGTCGGACTCATCGACGAAGACAGTACCTATCGTAAAAACCTCGAAGAGACTGGGATGGGCTACGACACAGAAATCGAGATGATACGAAAGGCAGGTAATCAAGGAATGCTCACCTGTCCTTACGTTTTCACCGAGGAACAGGCAGCAGCAATGGCCGATGCGGATGCCGACGTAATCGTCTCACACATGGGGCTCACAACGTCGGGTGACATCGGTGCTGAAACGTCGCTTGACCTGGATGCTGCAGCCAACCGCGTCCAGGCCCATCATGATGCAGCAAAGGAAGTCAAAGACGATATCATCGTCATTTGCCACGGTGGTCCGATAGCGTGGCCCGAAGATGCTGAGCATGTCCTTAACAATACTCAGGGTGTCACCGGCTTTTTCGGAGCGTCGAGTATCGAACGACTTGCAACCGAGGATGCGATCGAAAATCAAGCGATCGAATTCAAGAATATTGAATTCTGAGTAATATTTGGAATCCAATTGATGTTCCCGTGTCGCTATTTTCTGAACGCAAGCACAACCCCGTAAGCACGATATTTTGTCTCTTTCTCGATATTGCCTCGCTGATCGTTCGATTCAAAGTCTCATCGATTCTGTGATCGGTGACAAATATATATTGCTGGGAAAGATATTTGTACCCTCATCTGAACTAAATGCATAGGTGTCGAAATTGGCAACAGAATCGAGGTCCACTCAGAACCGAATAGCTGCCCTCAGGTCATCGATCCTTGATCGGCGTGAATCAAGTGTCATGGTCGGATTAGTTGCGATGATCCTGTTGGGTATCTTCATCAATGCATCGTCGTTCCTCACACTCAACAATTTCGTACGAGTTCTCCGTGGTGCCGCTATCGTTGCGATGGTTGGCTATAGTATGTCCTTGCTGATGGTCACAGCGGAGTTCGACCTCTCGGTCGGATCGCTGATTGGCATCACCGCCGGGCTCGGAGCAGTCATGATTTCCAGTGGGTTCGATCCGATCTTCACCATCATACTGACGATTACACTGGGGACGATTTACGGCGTTACACAGGGATTGCTCGTAACCAAGTTCGGACTGCCTTCCCTGATAGTCACGATTGGGACACTGACGTTACTCCGGGGAGCACACTTCCTATTGTTAGGGGGACAAGCGGTCACAATCTCCGAAGAACAGGCAGGCCCGGTAATGAAAGCGATCGGTGGTACGTACAGTCTCCCATTTACGGTCACGGTGCCGTTCACGAATTTGGACTTGTTCACGATTCCTGTAATCCAGTATGCTGTTCCGTTCATTCATTCGGAGCCACAGCAGTTCGTCAGCTTTCCCGTGCAGATCATTTGGGTACTTGTCCTTCTATTCGTCTTCCACCACATCCTGTTCAAGACGACGTTTGGACGCCACGTTCGGGCGACGGGCGACAACATAAATTCTGCTGAAACAACCGGTCTCGATCCGGAGCGAATCAAAATCGCTTGCTTTGCCATCGTCGCTGCGGTCACATCGTTTGCGGGAATCTCACAACTCGCCTACATCGGGAGCGTTTCCCCGGGTACTGGATCCGGAACTGAATTGATCGTCATCGCAGCGGTAGTCCTCGGTGGGACGAAACTCACGGGAGGAGATGGCTCAATGACGGGCGTGCTAATGGGTGCACTCATTCTTGGATTCGCACAGAATATCCTGACCCTTGGAGGGTTCGGGCCAAAATTCTCACGACTCATTACGGGGCTATTCATCATCGCAGCAATCGGCCTCGACACAGTCTTCTCCGAATTCTCGCCAGAGCTCGTGCGGAACTGGTTTACGAATCCCTTGAAAAAGATGGTTGCGAGTCCACGATCGTTCTTCCAAAACGAAGCTAACGAAAAGGGACCCAATCTATCGATCGCGTTCATTGCGGTGTCGATCGTTGTTATCGGACTGCTCGTTTCGCTAATTATGATGTTGTCGGCAGTTTTTGCTCCCTCCTTTGCAGACCGATTCCTGTTCTTTATTGCAGAAGCGAATCTCTTGGGAGCGGTGATGGTCACCCTTCAGGTGTATCTCCTAATGGCACTCCTCACGCTTCTTGCAGTTCTAACGGTTCACCTCACTGCGACCCGTCTTGGCGGTACTGGTGATGTCGACAACACCATTGCTGCTGTCGGATATGGTCTAGCCCCGGCACTACTTCTGTTCATCCCGATCGTATTGCACGGATTCGCATTCCTTACCATCCTCGTGATAGTAACTCTGGCCATTATCGCGATTCTCGTCGCCGGAACACTGTTCATGGGTGTCAATTCACTCCACAATTTGACTTCGCGTGACGCAATGATTACGGTTGTCACCACATATGGCGTCTGGCTCATCGTTTTGCTATACTTTGGTAGCAATATTAGCTAGGCACAAAATATACTCTGAAAACCATTCTTCAGTTCCCATCTGTCGGATGAGAAAACCCCGATTCCCATCAACTGTCTATCCGAACATATAATGTGAAAAGAAATAAATTTAAGTTCCATAAACTATCTTTGATTATCATGGCGTTTGACCGTGACAAACTTCAGGATGACGACACCTTCTCCATCGAGCTAGGGGTGTCGCGACGAAGCCTCATGAAACAGCTCAGTGCAGTCGGGGCTGTGTCCGCATCGGCCGGTTGTTCAAGTCTCTTACAGGACCAAGGGAACAAGAGCAGCGGGAGTGACGAGAACAACGGTGGCTCCGGTTCAAACGGAGGAGGTGCAGGACCACAAGACTTTGACTACTCTCGAATTCCGATGATCAAGCCGCCATCGGCACCCATTGACAACACAAAGCCAGCAACAGGAGTTGCACGACGTGCTGAGTTCGTGATCCAGAACGTCGCCAATCCCTTCTTTACTCCTCTCATCGCTGGGTTCAACGACGCTCTCAATCAGTTCGGATGGAAAGGTGGTGTAACCGGTCCGTCCGGTGATACACAGAGCCAAAGTAAACAGATCGAGATCATCAATACACTCGTGGACGAGTTGAAAAGTGGTCAGGACGTACTGGTCACGACTATTTTGGACCGCCAAGCGTATCTCGCTCCGATTCAGCGAGCACTGGATAACGACATCGCAGTCGTGAACGGCCATTCGACTCCGGCGAAAAAAGATTGGAACAACGATTGGATGCGTGAGAAGCTCACCTACCGTGATCGGGGGGTTGTAATCCCGCACGTCGGCATCCGTGATAGAGAAGGTGGGATTGCGATGGCGGTAGAAGCATACAAACGAATGCAGGATAAGCTCGATGCCGACGAGTATAAGGTTTTGATCGGTAATGGTCTCCCCGGAAATCCAGCAGTCACTCGTCGGGTTGATCCTGGTGCACGCTCGTACTTGGAAACGAAAGACGACGTGACTCTCATCGATGAAACTCTTGACGTCACAACTGACTTCGCCGAGGCTCAAAATCGTGTGGAGAGTCGACTGTCGGCTGATCAGGATATAAACGTGGTCATGGGTGCGGGATTCTGGACTGCTGTTGGTGCTTCCCAGGCTGTCGAAAGCGGGAGTGTCAGCCGTGATCTCGTCATTTGTGGGTTCGACCTCGTGGAAGCCGTTCTGACGAGTATCAAGGACGGAAGCGTCGACTTCACCATGGGCCAAGATCCCTATGGACAAGGATTTTTGAATGTCCCGCTTGCGTGGATGTATCAAGAGCGTGGGATCGAGATGAAACATCTAGAGTTCGGCGTCACCTTCGTCGACAAAGAGAACGTTGAGTACGCTCTGCAACGGAATACGTGGAGTGAACTTCGAAACTGGCAAAAGAGCAATTTCTAATCAGCAACTATGAGCGACACGATATCCGCAGGAAACGATACGACCAGCCCAAAGGATCGAACCGTTCTCCGAACGCAAGATCTGAGTAAAAGTTTCGGTGCAATCGAAGCCGTCAAAGATGTGAGCCTCGATATTCGAAAGGGAGAAATCCTCGCGATAGCAGGAGACAACGGAGCAGGAAAGTCCACGTTCGTGAAGATGCTCTCGGGAATTCTCACACCAACTGCTGGACAGATTTATGTCCGCGAAAATGGCGTGGACCAGCCACGCCACTTCACGTCGTCAAAAGATGCAGAGAAGGCAGGTATCGCGACCGTTTATCAAGGTCAGCATCTCACTCCGACAAACACTGTTGCAACCAATATATTCCTCGGGTATGAACCTCTCAAAACCGGACTTAGAGGATCGCTGTTTCGTGAAATTGATGAAGAACGAATGATCAAAGAAAGTAATCAACTGCTACACGAGATTGGGTTTGATTTCGATCCCCGATCTCTCGTTTCGGAACTTTCTGGCGGACAACAGCAAGCTGTCGCTGTCGCTCGGGCGTTGATCAGGGACCCACCGATCGTCATCCTAGACGAACCAACGTCAGAGGTTTCCACGACGGGGACGGACAAAATCATTGACCTCGTTAGAAAGATTCCTCAAGATGGTAAAGCCGGTATCCTCATATCCCACAAAATCGACATCGTTGTGGACGTTGCCGACCGAATTGCTGTAATGCGCGACGGTGAACTCGTCGAAGTTCTCGATAGTCGTACCAACGTTGACCGTATGGATATCGTATCTCGGATGCACAAAGAGCGAGAAGTATAATCTGCCATCGCGTTCCGGAGTTCTCGAAACGGGACGTTCCTTCGTGAGTACCGTCCCAACTTTCAGCAGTCGAGTGCCTCGGCCATTTTCTCGATCGGATGTGGTGGACGGGACTCGCCCGGTCGGTCGCCGAGTTGAGAGCGACACGACGCACCGGGTGCCGTTACGACATCCCCGTCACTCCGTTCGACCTGTCTAAATAAGATCTGACCGATCCCCTGTGAAAGCTCGTAATGTTCTGATTCGTAACCAAACGACCCTGCCATCCCACAGCAACTGGAGTCGAGCGGATCGACGGCGTACCCTGCTCGCCGAAGCACCCCGACTGCGTGGTGATCCTTATTGGTGGCTTTCTGATTACAGTGACCGTGGTACGTTAAAACCTCGTCAGGCGTGTTCAATGTGAGTTTCTCATCAACTCGAAGCAAATCCAGATACTCCATGATCTCGTGAGCGGCAGATGAGACCGCGTCAACGTTTGTTCCGTCGAGCAAATCTCCGTATTCGTCCTGAAACATAACCGCATCAGAGGGCTCAACGAATACGATATTCCATCCTTTGTCGACATACGGCCGCAATATCTCGACGTTATGGTGTGCGCGGTCATTCGCCACGTCTAGCATTCCCATCGAGAACGCTGCGCGTCCACTGGGGCGAAGGTCATCGATGATCTGCACGTGAATGCCTGCCGTTTCGAGGACGCGGACGGCCGCTTTTCCGGGTGCCGGGTAGTTGTAGTTCGTGTATGTGTCGGGGAACAATATCACCTTCCTGTCAGCCTCACCGACCGAAACCGAGGAGCCACCACGTCTCGCAAACCATTCTTCGAGCGATTCGTTGCTGAACGTCGGAAGTTCGCGCTCTTTGGATATTCCGAACAACCTCTCCATCACGACTCGACTCCCCGGAATTTCGGATATGAGATTCGACAGCGGGGCCATCATACTACCGAACGCGGAAAGTCGATCGATATTCCCGAATATACGCGTCCGGAGGCTTGGTGTCTCTTCCTGATGATATTGGTACTTGATCTCCGATTTGAGCTTCGCCATATCGACGCCCGTCGGACAGTCACTTTTACATCCCTTACAGCCAACACAGAGGTCGAGCACCTCTTTCTGGAACCGGTCGGAGTAGATCTCTTCCTCCGACAGTTCACCCGAGATTGCGGCTCGGAGCATGTTTGCTCGACCGCGTGTAGTCTGGATTTCCTCTTTCGAGGCACGATACGTCGGACACATGACGTCAGAACTAGTCTGTCGGCACGTCCCACAACCGTTACACAGTTCGACGAGATGTGAAAATCCTCCCTCCTCGTCGAAGTCCAGAGCAGTTTGTGGTTCGATCGATTGGTATTCTCGTCCATAGCGGAGGTTTTCTCGCATGTCCGCACCGACACCCCGGTCATTGTTCGGTCCTGGATCATTCGTCCCGTCCCGATACACGACGTTACCGGGATTCATCATCCAGTCGGGATCGAAGGCTGTTTTGAGCCGCTTGAACGCCTCCCAGAGTTCCTCACCGTACATCTTAGGGTTGAACTCGGTTCGGGCCATCCCGTCGCCATGCTCGCCAGAGAAAGCACCGTGGTGTTCCAGAACGAGGTCGGTCACGTCGTCCGTGATCGAGTGCATCTTCTCTATTCCTTCGTTCTGTTTGAGAGTGAGGATAGGGCGGATATGTAGCGTGCCGGAACCAGCGTGGGCGAAATATGCGGCCGAAGTATCGTGTGCTTCGAGTATGGCCTCAAACCGCTGAACATACTCGGCGAGTTCTTCGGGTGGGACCGTCGCATCCTCGATGAATGGATACGGCTTTGGGTTCCCCTCTAAACTCATCAGCAACGGGATCGCGGCCTTCCGAAGCTTCCACATCCTATCTTGACTGTCCCCCGAGTAGGCTTCCAGCACCTCGAATGCTGCGCCATTATCGACAAAGTGAGAAGTCGTCTCGTCAATTGCCGCCTCGAAGTCGTCGACGAGTTCGTCGTCCCACTCGAGCAGTAGCGCCGCCTTTGAATCGTCGGGTATCGGTTCGACGTACTCGGCATACCCCTCCGATTCACGAGCCAGGCGGAACACTTCGTCGTCCATTAGCTCCACAGCGCTAACGGGAAATTCGAGGGCCTCGGGCACCGCTTCCATCGCGTCCACGAGGTCATCGAAGCAATAGAGTGCTAACGCTGTTTCGCTAGGTTGTGTGACGAGCGAAACCGTCGCTTCGACGATTACCCCAAGTGTTCCTTCGGCACCCACAAATAGTTTCGAGAGATTGATTACTTCGTCGCCATCGTCGTTTTCATAGATGACTTTTTGCAGATTGTATCCCGAGACCGAGCGCTTGAGTGACGGATATTTATCTTCGATCTCCGATTCGTGAGATTCGACGATTTCCCGAACAGTTTGATAGATTCGCGCCTCCAAGCTGTTGCCACCGGCGATCTCCTCGAACTCTTTACTGTCTAAAACGACTTCACGGGTATGTATCAGTGACCCATCCGCGAGAATGACTTGGAGTTCTTCAGTATAGGCGTCAGTGATTCCGTATCGAACCGAGTGAGCGCCCGTCGAATTGTTACCGATCCCGCCACCGATGGTCGAGCGGTTCGACGAAGCTGGATCCGGCGCGAATTTCAAGCCCTCTTTCGCAAGACGGTCATCGAGATGGTCCTGTACACAACCGGGCTGGACCGTCGCTCGTTTGGCTTCGGGATCGATGCTGACGATATCGTCCATGTGCTTCGTGAAATCGATGACGACGCAACCACGACCGACCGTCTGGCCGCCTAACGAGGAACCCGTCCCTCGCGGTAGGATGGGTATTCCATGGCTTGTTGCGACTTCGACAGCCGCTTTAACGTCTTCCGAATCCCTTGGAAGGACGACTCCAGCAGGCCGTGCTTGGTAAACGCTACCGTCCGTTGCGTACAGTATCTGTGCGTATTCATCGAACTGCACCTCTCCGGCTACCTGGTCTCGCAGTTCTTCCGCCAGCGCTGAATACTGTTCGATGTCGGGACGGCTAGACGCCAGTTCCGTGGCCGATGTCTCTACTCCGGGGGGATTATAGAACTCGTCTTCGACTGCCATCGTTACTAATACACATACTTCCAAATTAAAGTCTATGGTTTCACGATATCAATCGATTATACTTCCGACGCAATCCGGGAGCGAACACGGATATCTAACGACACGAAACCATTGTAATCCTTCCTTCCTCTTAGATGCGATTTCTTTCACTGTTATTGCATCAAGTGGTCACGATAATTCCGGATATGGTTTACTCGAATAGTACGGAGGGAGATAACGATCGCGGCACGGGAATCTGTTGGTGGTTATCGGATGTGGACACCTGCCTCAACCGGGATCAGATATGTACAGCATGAATTTAATCACTTGTGGGCGTAGGGTTTATCATCTAGTATTGGGTAATATTATTTCATGGATGATATGCTATCACAGGACAATAACGATATGACACAGTCGAATCCACTGCCGTCCGACGATCAGTACTTGGAGTTACTGGCAAGTGTGCAGAGACTCACCGGAATCGGCATTTGGTCGTATAATACCTCTACCACCGAACTGTGGTGGAGTAACCAGGCGAAGCGGATTCATGAGATCGATATAGAGCGGACGTTGACCCTTTCAGATGTTGTGGACCAATACACAGAACAGGACCAAGACCGGGTGGCGGAGAGGTTTAGCGACGCTATTGAAAACGCAAACCCGTTCGATATCGACGTAGAACTCACTGGAGAAGGAACGACTCCGAGATCGATACGATTGCATTGTGAACCCAAACGAAACGATGAGACCCTCGTTCTCTACGGTGTCGTCCGCGACTTAACCGATATGAAGCGACGGGAGCAACGCATCGAAATCCTTCGTCGAACGAGCCAGCAGTTGCGCGGTGCAAGTTCAAAACAGGAGGTTGCCGAAATCCTCGCTAATGCAGCAAAAAACATCCTCGGTTTAGTCAATACGACGGTTCGATTGGTGAACGATAGCAGAAACGTCCTCCGTACGGTCGAAGCTACCGAAGAATGTCTCGAGCGTGCTGGCGACCGTCCGAACTACTCCATTGACGAGGAGACCCCCGCGGTACGAACGTACCTAACGAGCGAACCGGAGATTCACTCGGATCACCAAAACACTGCAGATGACCACGACCGAGGCGAACTCCAATCTGGGCTTTATGTTCCGATAGGAAGTCATGGCGTACTGAGCGCCGGTGACGTCGTCGTAGATGCTTTCAAGGAACACGACCTTGAGGCTGCCAGTCTACTTGGACAACTTGGAGCGGAAGCGATCACGCGTATCGGGTGGGTTAAACGCTCACGAGCGATATGAGACAGAGTGTCTCAAAATAAATCGAGAGCACTGAATTACATCCCGGAAGAAGACGATATTGTCCGATTTTTTTGGAACCCCTCTGTGATATCTCCCCATTTCATCTCCGGGCGGATGACGGTTCGGGTATTCGAAAAGTGGATTTACATTATGGGAATGATTATATGTTATGATGATAATTGTAGGGATATGATCGGAGATATAACCGGACGACGCCTGAAAACGACTCGGACATCGTTAGAAATTCTCAGGCTCATCTTGGAACACGACGGGCTTAACCTCTCCGAGCTGGATAAGATGATAAACAGTTCGAAAAGTTCTATTTGCAGCCATCTCAATACACTCCAAGACTGTCGATACCTCGTAAAAGACGGTAAAACCTACAACGTCGGATATCGGCTAGCCCTATTAGGCGACCGAACTAAGCATCGATATCCTGACCGTGAGGTCGTAAAGGAAGCGGTAGATCGACTAGCACGAGAATCCGATCAGGAAGCAAACTTTACCATCTTTGAACACGGCCGTCTCTTGATGTTCTATGGTTCGTCGGGGAACGCGGTAAGTGGTGGAAACGACATACAGTATCGATCGGAGTACTACTTACACAATACGGCCGCGGGAAAAGCCATCCTTGCTGAATTGGGTCACAGTCAAATCGAAGAAATCCTCGACCGATGGGGGTTGCCTCGTGAGTCGGAAGCGACGATTACGAACCGCGCGCAATTATACGAATCCTTGGAGGAAATTGCGGCCCGTGGCTACGCGACTGTTGATGAAGAATTCGCCCCCGGTTTGGTAGCAGTGGGTGCGCCAGTCCACGACGAAGACGGTACGATTCTCGGTGGAATAAGCGTGGGAGGCCCAAAATATCAGATAGATTCGACGAAGACCGATCTCGAACTTGCGGGAAAGTTACTGGATGCCGTCGCACACCTCGAATCTCAGCTTCAGTCATAATCAAGTCGGTCACCCTACCGACTATTTTCTATTGGTCTGATGAACGACGGTTTCCCCTTTCTTAAAAAATTGGTGTGACGGAACAGCCGACCGAAATTAGTCGTCGTCTCCGAGGGCCATCGCGCGCTCAACGACATCAGACCCGTACATCTCTTCAATTTCTTCGTGTTGGTCCGGACGATGCGTATACACGTCTTGGAACAACGATATTGGCGTCTGAGCGGCTTGATACGTAGCCTCGTCCCACATTCGATCTTTGTTGACGTCTACCTCTACACCGTTGATGTCGAGCGTCGTTGACTGGGTCATCGCGATTGCTCCTTTTCCGTCTTCTTTAGCAGCCTCGAATTCGGACATCGAGTCAACGATATCGTCCATACTCGGGATATACGACGTCATCTTGAGCAATTCCTCGTGCAGTTCCTCACCGTCGAGTTCGTGTGTTTCTCCCTCTACTTCGAGCAGATAGCTTCCATCGTTTGTTCTTTCGAGTGACAATTCGTCGCCGCTGTAACTCTGATAGCCGTTTTCACTGTCGAGTTCAATCTCTCTATTGCCGACATTCAGCAACCAGCTTCCACTTTCCGGCGGGAGTGGCGCTTCGTTTGCAGCGATAACCTGTCCAGGAGTTAGTGACCAGATACCAGTCATGCCCTTGGCTCGGTTGTCGCTCATCCGCTCGTAATACCCCTCAATGTCACGAATGTCATCGTATGGGCCATCAACCGCGATGAGCCCAGCTGCGCTTGCACCGCGAGAGGTGTTGTGGCGAAGTTCAGGCCACGGCGGGAGTTTCCCGGTGGCAGTCATCGCTTGCATCGCCTTCGTGTAGTCCACCTGCCCGTCGACCAGTAAAAACAACCGCTCGAGGTTGTTCGACGGTTTCCCCATCTCCGTTCGTAATTCACCTGTGGCCAGTTCCGACTCGCCGCATTCAACGATTACGGACATTGAGAGGCTACCCTCTTCGAGTCCGTGTTTGTTTTCGATTATGGTGATGAACTCGTCCGCTTTCTTCCAGTCGTCGATATCACCAACCTCGGGGATAACGAATCCATCGATGTATTCGACAGCACCATTAGCAGGATCGGCCACCTGCATCATTTGTTGGAACCCTTGGTGGCGAGTTGTAGGATTATCGCGGTGCCACACTATGCGGGGATGTATTTCTCCAGGGAAACTATCCCTGTGTTCAGAAACGACACTCACGATGTTCTCCACACCTTCATCCCGCATCGATGGAGCCGTTGCATCCTCGTTGTCTGGAACCCAAACATCGGGGGCTTTCATTCCCTCAAGTTGCGCTGCACTTCGCAGCATCTTTGCAGAATCTGTTTGGCCTTCTACAGCAGTTGGTGAGGTGAAAAACGTTCGTACGAACTCACGCTCATCGCTATGTTTGCTTCTCATATTCTTCGAAGGTAACTGTTCACCATGTCGTATTAAATATTCACCTTCATTTAAAAAATCAAATGGTTTGATAATACCGCTTCCAAACGGAGTTCAACTCGTTTCAATGGGAATAGATGGAAATCGTTTACATTATGTAAACCATGAGTTGGGAATTCAGCTCTAAATTCTTGGAGACAGAGTATCTTAAATACACTCAAATCCCATTTCAATGGTGATAACGGCTATAAGCTGTCTAATGAGGCTTCTCGCAGTTGATAAAGCCGCGAGTAAAAGGGACTGTTTTGAATCATTATTCCTCCTGTTCACAATCACATTACGATCCATTATCCGTTACACGGCTAGCCGTGTAATAGAACGCTTTCTGGGACCTCACTCAGTATTTATTTTCATTATGTAAATTCTCTTCAGGAGGTTACCGCGCCGTGCCTCCCTACCTCGTCGGAAGAGAACTAATCTAATTCAGAAATCAGAGTTGATAGTTGACCATCGAGCATCAATGGCCAATTTACAATAGTGGATAATTATAATATATTAATGTTCTGTTATAGGAATTATTTGCGGGGATGGTATACGTAATGTATATTGCCTCTCTGTATTGTGTTGGGTTATCATGGCAAGCGGCGAAAACTCGACCGACCAGAGTAAAGTAAAGAACGGTGAATCGATTACAACGAGTCGACGAGACTTGATGCGATTAGTCGGCGGTATCGGAGCGGCGGGGGTCATAGCAAATAACCAAATCGGTACGGGGATGGCAGCCAGCGACAGTGTAATCAAACTCGAAGCGATCAAACAAGACCCGACAAATTCCGAGTTAGAGTGGGACATCAACGATGACGGGAGCGTCAACTACGACGACGTCGTCGATTTGTTCCATGATTTCGAAAGCGATGAGATACAGAACAACCCGGAGGCGTACGATTTCAATCAAAACGATCAACTCGACTTCGATGATATCGTTACGTTATTCAAAGACATCGATGATCAGGATGAAGGGAACTACGCTTGGGCCGGTGTCACCCCGGAAAAAATCAATGGCGAAATAAACCCGACGCTCTCACTGACGGCGGGCGAAGATTACACCGTCGAGTGGACGAACACGACCGGAGGAGACCACAACTTCGTGATCGAGGACGCCGACGGTAACGAGGTTCTTTCGAGTGAGTTGATGGGGGAGAAAGGTTCGACCCAGACGGTCGAATTCACTGCAACTGATGAGATGGCCGTCTATTATTGCGAGTCTCACCCCATCTCTCAGCGCGGTAAGATTGAAACAAGCCCGGTAACAGAACCCAGCGAAGAGACCATTAGCGTTCTGATGATGGGTGGGCCGGAGGGAGGAAGTCACAACGCGCCCGCACGCCAGTTACAAATCACGGAATATCTGATGAACCGTGGTATCGAGGTCGCCTACACCGATCGATTGGACGACCTCAAACCTGACGTTCTCCACCGATACGACGCCTGGATCATGTGCGACAACCGCTCTGGATTGACACAGTCCCAGGAAGATTCCATCATCGAATTTGTGGAAAGCGGCGGTGGGTTTATTCCGATTCATAGCGCATCCGCATGCTTCACCGAATCCGATGCGTATATCGACCTCGTCGGGGGGCAGTTCCAAGAACATGGGTACGGCGAAATGACCACGACGTTCGAGCAACCGAATCACCCTATTCTCTCCACTCTCGATCCCATCGTTTCGGAGGATGAAACCTACCGGCACACGAATCTCAACGACGACATCAACGTCCTTGCGTATGGTGATTTCCCGGACTACGGAAGTAACGAAGATCTCGAGCCATGGATCTGGACCCGTACGCAGGGTGACGGGCGAGTATTCTATACTGCATGGGGTCACGGGAGGGGAACATGGGCGACGGACGGATTCAAGAAACTTATCGAGAATGCCATCCGTTGGGTGACCCGAAACGAAGATTCGATCGGGAACGATACGCGTGTCCTCGATCAATTGGAGTTTATCGAGGCAAATATACCGTACTACCCGCCGCCGGAAGGCGGTCTTCTCCCGCGAGAGGTTCCCGAAGAGGTCGGGGAGGGAACGGATTGGAAGCGGATGCAACGGGCACTCGATCCGGAGCAGACGATCGATCGAATGATTATGCCGGAAGGATTCGACCTCCAGCCGTTTACGACCGAAGATATGCTCCCCGACGATGCGCAGGGGAACATTATGGATATGTCGTTCGACGAACAGGGCCGGGTCTGGTTGGCGGTGACGAAGGACTATCCGAACGACCTCGGCGACAATCAGGATAAAATCGTCATTGGAGAGGATACGAATGGTGACGGACAGGTCGATGAATTTTCCGTCTTCGCGGAGGGCCTATCCATCCCGACCAGCATGGTCCTGGTCGAGAACGGTGTAATCGTCGCTCACCATAACGATCCGTCCGAAAGCGGCCAGATGTTGCTGATTCGGGATACGAATGGTGACGATCAAGCTGATGAACGACAGGTCCTTTTCTCTGGATTTGGCAACGGAGACACCCACGCTGGGCCGAACGAACTCGTTCACGGCATCGATAATTGGATCTGGGGTCAGGTCGGCTACTCTGGATTTGGCGGAACCGTCGCCGGCGAACAATACAACTTTAGCTCGTCCATCTACAGGTTCAAACTCGATACCTCGGACACAGTCACCGATTTCGAAATCGTCGGCGGCTTACCCGGAAACCAAGCCGGTCTCGGGATCACCGAGGAGGGCCTCGTCTTTGGGTCGGCCGCGACGTCCGGACGTCCCAGTAATTACGTAGCGATTCCGGATCAATACTACGAGTTGATTAATGGCACGTCACCAACCGATTTTGGACCGGCGTCGGACACGAATCGGTTCCTTCCGGTCACCGATCGGGTTCGACAGGTTGACCGGCACGGTGGGTACACCGCAGCCACTGGCCACACTATCTACACCGCTCGGAAGTATCCCAGGAAGTATTGGAACAACACCGCATTCGTCGGAGATGGGACAGGGAACCTTCTCGGGACATTCTATCTGCAGCAGAATGGTGCAGGCTACAATACGCACTACGCTCACAACTTCGCAGGGAGCATCGATGCGTGGTCTGCACCATCGTATTCAGCTGTCGGTCCTGACGGGTTACTCTGGTTCATCGATTGGTACAATTACATCTATCAGCATAACCCGACGCCGGATGGATTCGAAAACGGACCAGGCAATGCCTACATTACCGAGTTGCGCGATCACGCCACATCCCGGATTTACCGCGCCACGTACGACGACGAGAGTGGGTATCAGCCCAAGGATCTGAGCGACGCTACTCCCTCGGATCTGGTGTCTGCGCTATCCGATGACAACATGTTCTGGCGGCGCACTGCACAGCGTAAACTAGTCGAACGAGGTAAAAGCGATGTTGTTCCCGACCTCGTTTCGCTGGTTACCAGCGAATCCGTCGACGAGATCGGACTTGACCCCGGTGCAATTCATGCACTCTGGACACTCGATGGTTTGGGCGCTCTTTCTGCCGAGTCCGGAAGTGATTCGGCGATAGACGCTTCGATCAATGCCTTAACCCATTCGTCCGCTGGGGTTCGTCTCACGGCACTTCGAGTTGCTCCGACAACATCGGAAACCCGAGGTGCGATTCTCGACAACGACTTGTTGAACGATGAAGACCAGCGGGTTGCGATGTGGGCACTACTTACGCTCGCGGAGACGCCCGAATCCGATGCCTCTGGTGAAGCGGTTTATCAGATGATTAGTTCCGAATCCAACTACGAGGACAACATTCTGGTTGACGCCGCATCAGTTGCTGGTGCCCAGCACGCCGATGGTTTCATCGGTGCATACGAGGCGAATGAGGACACCGACACTAGCCCGCCGGATTTGGACGATCAGCCAAATCTGTTCCAAAATCCATCGATGGAGGAACCTGCTGGTGGATCGGTAATGCCAGTCAGTTGGTCGACGACGACATACACTGGAAGTGCTGATTTCACTTACGAGGACACTGGATATGATGGAGAAAACTGCGTTCGTATCCATTCCGATGATGGGGCAGACGCATCGTGGAACACCTCATTTTCGGTCGAGCCGAATACGGACTACACCATTAGCGGTTGGATTAAAACGGATAATCTCCAGCCGGTCGATGGGTCCGGTTTCGGAGAGGGACCATTGGGAGCAACGTTCAACGTCGAGCAGATCGCCAACACCGGTTCCGGTACGCAATGGGATACGATTCCGGATGGACTGACCGGGACGAACGATTGGACAAAAATCGAGATCACGATCAACAGTGGCGACCACGAGGAGCTTTCTCTCAACCTCTTGTATGGTGGCTACGGGGAGGCAACCGGAACAGCGTGGTTCGATAGCATCTCGTTTACTGACCCGGATGGTAATAACGCGATAACCAACCCCTCGTTTGAAGAAGACGATTCTTCAGGTTCTCAAGCAGATCTCCCCGCTAACTGGGAACCGGAAACGTACGGGGGGACAGCTGAATTCTCGTACACCTCCGACGTCGCCAGATCTGGTGAGGACAGCGTCAGAATTGACTCGACCGATGGCGCAGACGCGTCATGGACTCAATTCGTTGAGTTAGAACCGAACTCCCAGTATCGATTCCGTGCGTGGGTGCGAACCTCGGATGATTTCCACAACACCGGAGATTCGTACGGTGTCACTCTTAACGTTCACTCACTCGGACGGGATTCCGTCACGGACTCGTACGCAGAACCCGTCGATGGATGGAAAATGTTGGAGACGACCTTCACAACCGGGGGAAGTTCTTCCGAGTTACAGCTCAACCTCCTCTTTGGCGGTTGGGGGAACGCGGTCGGAACCGTCTGGTTCGACGACGCAGAGCTGAAGAAGGTCGGTGGTTTCGGAAACGGCCTCGAAGTCGTCTACCAGCGGGTAATGACCCACGTTGAGTCCGGCGGAAATGACGATGACGATTCCGACGACACCACAGTCATCGACCCGGATACTACTATCGAACTGGAAGTCGAAAGCAATGAGGAATGGACAGGCGTTGCACCAGCCTCTATCGAGGGAGAAGGGAATCCGACACTCACCTTAGAGCCAGATGCCGAGTACACCGTCGAGTGGACCAACCGGAACGGTGCTCCACACAACTTCGAGATAGTGGACAGTAATGACGAGGTCGTTCAAGACGTTTCGACCCCGTATCTAGCCACCGAAGGGGAGTCACAAACGGTTTCCTTTACGTCAACCGACGAAATCGCGGAGTACGTCTGTAGAGCCCACAATCTCAGAATGAGGGGCACTGTCGAACTCGCTGGAAGTGATAGTAACTGATGCTAGCGTGAGAGGGCTATCTCTCGATCTACAACGATATTTCGATGGTCAACCGTTCTAAGTATACAGTATGGACCATACACAAAAGATCTATCTGATTCTTCGACACGTCCTTGGAGTGGTCGATGAACGAAAAGAGACTGTCCGGTAGTTCACTCGACGATTCCAGCGTCACGCATGTAGGAATCAAGCTCCTTCGCAATCGCTCGTGCAAATTTCGTATCGTTGATGTGGGCATCGACTTCTACTAATTTCACATCGTCATCGGTGTGACCTCGAAGAGAATCGAATAACGCCTCGTCCGATTCGGATTCGTGGAAATCCTCTCCTTCATCATCAAGCATGGATACCCCTTGTAAGGGTAGCACGAGCCCCGTCGGTCCCGTTGTGGCGTTGAGTTTCTCGGCGATAATTCGGCCGAGTTCTCGATTTTCCTCCGCCGTCGTTCGCATGAGTGTTACCTGCGGGTTGTGGACGTGAAAACGACGGTCGGAAAATTTTTCGGGTACCGAGTCTTTTGGGCCGAAATTAACCATGTCGAGTGCCCCGGTAGAGACGACTTGGGGAATCCCTCGCTCCGCAGCGGCGTCGAGGCGTTCCGGACCAGCACTCAACACACCGCCGACCAATTCATCTGCCCATTCCGTCGTGGTCACGTCCAGAACTCCATCGATCATACCTTCCCTGATGAGTTGTTCCATCGCTTGTCCACCAGTCCCGGTTGCGTGAAAGACGATCGTTTCGTATCCCCGTTCTTCGAGCCACGCGCGTGCTTCTTGAATGCAAGGCGTAGTGACACCAAACATCGATAGTCCGATTGTCGGTCGGTCTTCGACGGTAACGCCGGGGTCATTTGTTACCATCCCAACCATGGCGAGTGCAGCATTGGAAATGACGGTGCCCGAAAGCTGATTGATACCCTCGATGTCCGCGACGGAATACATCATCATGATATCTTGGGTGCCCACATACGGCTCCGTATCGCCGGAGGCGACCGTCGATACCATCAATTTGGGAACGCCAATGGGCAATGCACGCATCGCTGTCGTCGCAACTGATGTGTTGCCCGACCCTCCCAATCCGAGGATGCCATCGAGCGTACCCTCATCGTGGTATCGAGAAACGATGGCTGCTGCACCTTCTCCCATTGCCTCGATCGCTTTGCCTCGGTTTCGTTCGTCCCGGAGGGATTCCAGGTTGCTCCCCCCTGCCTCGGCCACCTCCTTTGCCGTTGTGTCCGGTTCGATTTCCGGTTCACCTACCACACCGGTGTCGATGATATGGACGTCAACAGCTTGTGATTCGAGGATATTTCGAGCAAAGTCGATTTCTTCTCCTTTGGTATCCAATGTCCCGACGATGACCACGCTCATTGGCCGTCTCCCCTCTGACTGCTCCATTTCACTGTCCATCGGTTGACTCGAATATTCTGGTTGCTCAGGTCGAGTGCCCACCACGATAATGATACTGCGTCACAAAACTTCCTAATCGAACGTTTCATACGATGCTATTACCGTGGTCGTTATTTAATACTCGGATTCATCTAAACTGATTTAAACGAATAGTAAACCAGTCCAGCGTCTTTAATCCTACTTCAGAGCCACAAACATCGGCCCTGATTGAATTTCGATAATCGACTGACTGTATTATTCTCTATATCTGTACTTGAGCATGAGGCATCATACAATAATATTCTGGCGAATAATAGCGTTCTGTGCCGCACTTCGTTATATCCTACCTGAATATGTGCGCTATCGTTAACAATCACCCATCTACCCGCCTTCAGTTGTCAATTTGTTATACAGAATGTTTTGTATGGTTACGGGTAATTGCTAGTAATGGACCATCTACTCATTTATAATTTATATTTTTATCATTAAAAAATTACTTATGATTGTAGTAACATCTGAATTTGTGGCCAATCAAAATTCAAGGACGAGCAGTAGAGCTCGTACTGGAAGCGTTAATAGACGAAAAGTATTACAAGCGATTGGAGGTCTCGGGGCAATCGGTCTCTCCGGTATTTCAGGGAATGCAGTCGCTGCCACCGACGAAGACGAATGGATTCAACTCTTTAACGGGGAGGACATCGATAACTGGACGCGGAAATTCACTGGAAAGCCTCCCGGAGAAGGGCATAAAAACACCTTCTCCGTTGAAGATGGGCTGCTCAAAGTGAACTACGACGAGTACGACGAGTGGAATGGCGTCTTCGGCCATCTCTTCTACGAGAACGAGTTCTCCCATTATATCCTTCGCGCCGAGTATCGTTTCGTCGGAGAGCAAGTGTCCGGCGCACCCTCATGGGCCCGTAGAAATAACGGGTTGATGGTACACGGCCAAACCCCCGAGGAGATGGGAATCGATCAGGACTATCCCGACTCCATCGAGGTTCAACTGCTCGGCGAAGAGGCGGGTACGGACAACGAGCGCACGACCGCCAACGTCTGCACTCCGGGGACGAACATCTTCATGGACGGTGAACTACACGAACAACACTGTACCAATTCCAACTCGGACACCTACCGAGGCGATGAGTGGGTAACCGTCACCGTTGTCGTCCGCGGCAATCAGGCGATCCGTCATATCGTCGAGGACGACGGCGTGGTCGTGAGCTACACGAACCCGCAACTGAACAGCGGTGTTCCGCTCGAAGCCGGCACGATTTCCATCCAATCAGAGAGTCATCCGACCGAGTTCCGCTCGATCGAAGTGAAGCCACTCGATCCGGACTCGCCTATTGGTGACGGCGATCCAACTGACCGGACCCCGGTTTGGAGCAGCTATTCAAAGACGGAACTAGCATCCAGTCTCGAACGGCCGATGGCAATCGACGTTGCACCGGATGGCCGCGTATTCTTCACTACACGTGGTCCACCTGCAAATGGCGATGGCACTGGAACCGCGAGAATTCGCGTGGTCGACCCAGAAACGAAAGAAATCACAACTGCCCTGAAAAAAGAAGTCTATCTTAGTGGCGAGGATGGAATGCAGGGTATCGTTCTCGACCCGGACTTCGACCAAAACGGTTGGTTGTATGTCTATTATTCCGTCTCGACCGAGGGTACCGGGGAAGATCCCCACAAGCAACTGTCCCGATTCACTGTCGATGGGGACACCATCGACCCTTCCTCGGAAGTACACGTTCTTCGAGTGCCGGCCGCACCCGAGCCGTGTTGCCACGTCGGGGGAGATCTCGAGTTTGGACCGGAGGGTCACCTCTACATCTCGGTTGGGGATGATACCAGTCCGTTCGAATCGGATGGTTTCTCACCGATCGATGAGCGCGATGGTCGTGTGTTGTACGACGCCCAACGTTCAGCGGGCAACACTGCGGATCTTCGAGGAGGAATCCTCCGAATCACACCACAAGACGATGGCTCGTACACGGTTCCGGATGATAACTTGTTCACTGAAGCACAGGGCTACGGTGAGGAACTTGCCGAGGGGCTGGTCCGCGAGGAGATCTACATCATGGGCTGCCGTAATCCCTTCCGGATGGGCATTGATGATGAGACTGGCGTCCTGTATTGGGGAGAGTACGGCCCCGATTCACGACAATGGGACGCTCAACGCGGACCCACTGGAATCGTGGAGTTCAACCGAGCGAGCGAAGCCGGATACTATGGATGGCCGTATGTTATCGGGCCAAACCTCCCCTATATCGACGGTGAATTCGTAGACGCGGATAACTCTCGAGGTTACATCTTCGATTCGACCGAAGAGCCATTCGACCCCGAGAACTTAGTCAATGAATCCCCGAATAACGATGGACTCACGGAATTGCCAACTCCCAACGAGGCGACGATCTGGTACCCATATTCGTGGAATACGCTCTTGAGTTCACCACCGGACTACGCGACAGAGTACCTCCCCGACGAGCCACCGTTCCCCGAAATGGAAGGAGGGGCACCGATGGGCGGCCCGGTGTATAACATTGAAAACTATTCCGGGGATCAAGCACTCGCCGACTACTTCGACAACAGGCATTTCATCGCAGAATGGGGTGCTGACTGGATCAAAACCGTCTCCTATGATGAGGACGGCGAAATACTCGACATCGACCCGTTCATGCCGAACGAGACGTTCCTATCGCCGATGGACATGACCATCGGACCGGAGGGAGCATTGTACCTCCTCGAGTGGGGAATGGGATACTCAACTCCGGGAACCGAAAAGTCCGGCATTTACAAAATCACAGGAGGTGCGGCCGCGGTCGTGTCGGTCAGCCTCGAGAGTGGCACACTTAGTCCGGAAGAAACTACGACAGCGACAGTTACCGTTCAAAACACCTCTAACAGTGAACTGTCGGATGTACAGCTCTCGCTTGAGTCTGGCAGTGATCAAGTCCAGGTTACACCTCCTTCGGAGACGACCATCGATTCTCTCGAACCACGCGAGAGTCAGGCGATCGAGTTTGAGGTCTCGACCGGCAGCGACCCCGCTCAAGGGACGTACACACTGGAGGCTAATGCGATGTTCACTCATGACGGCGATGATAAGCAAACCGCCTCGAGTACCACTATCACCGTCTTCAATGGTGAACCGATTGAGGAGGGCTTGGAAGCACATTTCCCATTCGACGGCGACACACCCACGAACACCGTTACTGGGAACGATGCAACCGTTCAGGGTGACGTCACGACCGGTGAGTCGGGAGTCGTCGGCAACGCTTACGAGTTCCACACCAACCAGGAGACCGGTGTCGAGATTCCACCGGAGGATGCCGAAGCCGGTGACGGTGTGACTACCGAACCCCTTCCGCTTAACGGAGAAGGTGCAACAGCTGGTGCCTGGGTCAACTATACGGATCACGAACAATGGGCTAGAATACCGTTCCAAGTCGGTGGTTCGATTGAAGACGGTCCGACGGACGGTTGGGATCTTGAATTCAATTCAAACGGATCTGTGATTTATCCTCAGCTCTGGCAAAACGGTAACACCGGTCGTGGTGGTGGCGGTACGGAGATTGCGATCGATCCAGAGACGTGGTACTTCGTCGTAATGGTCGTTGATGGCGGCGATGCGAGACTCCATGTATTCGACCAGGATGGTGAACTCGACACGTCACCTCAGACTTGGACCGGTGGCTCACGAACTCAATCCGATACCGAACCACTCAACATCGGTGTTGGTCAGGGCTACGATATGGCTGGCCGTGTCGATGACGTCTGGGCATACTCCCGGGCGCTCTCCGAGCCGGAGGTCGAGCAATTGTACACGCAATCGCTCGAAGGAGATAACGACAACGGTGGAGTCATCGAACCAGGAACGACGATCAAGCTAGGCGGCACGATCACCGGATGGGCTGGTCAAGCACCAAGTTCAATTGAAGGAGACACTAACCCGACATTATCGCTCCAAGCAGGTGAGGACTACACGGTTACGTGGGAGAACATCGATGGAGCACCACACGACTTCTACGTCCTCGATGCCCAAGGTGAGGAGATGGTTGGAACTGAGCTCGTACGAGATGAGGGGAAGACAGCGTCGGTTACCTTCACTGCCTCGGAAGAGATGGCCGAGTACTACTGTTCGGTGCATCCGACTCGGATGCGTGGTGGGATGTCGATTCAGTCCAACAATGACGGTGACGATCGGCCACCAGTGATCGTTGGTGATTCACGTCCGACTGATCCTGACGGCGATGGACTGTACGAAGACGTTGACGGTGACGGTGAAGTTACGTACAACGATGTGGTGGCGCTGTTCGATAACTTCGAGAGTTCAGCAGTGCAGGACAACCCCGAAGCGTTCGACTTCAATCAGAATGGTCAACTGGACTTCGATGACATCATAGAACTCTTCAACTCTATGTAATTGATCACCCAATAACCTATATTCGCATTTTATCTTCTGTCGAAGCCAATGAATACGATATTTCTTTGACGACAAAAAGAATCAGCACTCTTCCCCGAGATACTGAATTAAAGAGAACAACTATTTCGTAGGGCTTCTTTTATGACTTCTATTTTCGATAAACGAACCAGATTTCACTGAGATTGACAAATGTAAATTATATTTATAGTTGGGCGTTGTTGTTGGAAATCCCATAATAATATATGACGATAGTTCTTTACATTCTGGGGATATTTAGCCACCCCGATCATGTATGTATACTGCCATCAGTTCGAATACTTTGTGGACGGATAACCGTAACCTCTGAATCCTGGTCATATACGTCTTTATCTATAGAATAATTGACAATAGTACTACGTGTAGAGTAAATTGAAATTTGTCGGTATAACATCCGGCAGAATATTTTCATACAGATGATAAATTATGCCTGTCTCGATATAGTCCCCATTTGAATCTAGCCACGTTATATTGTTTCTCCCAAATGGATAGCAAGATAGTGGATTCCCGTAGAGATACTGGAAATGGATAGAGATCATCTGAGCTGCAATCAGCCAGAACATCACACTATTCTGACCACAACAATTAAATAACGAGGGTCTAATAATATATTCGCGTATTATGATACCAAAGCGCAAGTCCAGAATTATTTTGAGTGGCCTGCTAGTATCGATACTGCTTGTCAGTGTCGTTGCAGGTGGCTTCACAACCCAAGGAATATTGCAGCAACAGTCTCCACAGATCTCATCGAATAGCACAGACCTCGACGTCGGTGATACGGGAACTGTTGAAATCACTGCTTCAGAGCTTCCGAACGGACTTTCAGGATTTAATTTCATAGTCCGATTGGAGAATCCGGATGTTGCGACAATTACTGATGCGAAAGTCTCGGATGAATTTGGCATCTCCGAGGTTGAGGTGAGCGATGATGGATCCGAAGTGTTCCTCAAGGCGGCCGATCTCGGGAGGAATATTCAAAATGGTTCATCGGACGTTCCGATCGCCACGCTCGAAGTGAAAGGTGAGCAAGCGGGACAAACCGGTGTCGAGTTTGCGGATCAGAATATCGACTCCGAAGATGGCAGCCCGGCTGACCTCAATTTAGTCGGTGGGACGATTTCGGTCGGAGATGAAACGACGACCACTACTACAACGACTACCACTACTACAACGACTACCACTGCACCGCCAGACGACACCACGACTACCACTGCACCGCCGGACGACAACGACGATACCACGACTACCACTACAACGACAACCACTGCACCGCCGGACGACACCACAACTACCACTGCACCGCCGGACGACAACGACGACACCACGACTACCACCACAACGACTACCACCGCACCGCCGAACAACGGTGACAACGACAACGGTACGACCGCTCCGCCGAGCGACGATAACGGAGACGACAACGGTACCACTGCTCCACCGAACAACGGCAACAGCGGTGATGACGATAAGAAGGCGGTAGACGATGACTGTGATGGATTGAGCAACCAGAAAGAGATGGAACTCGGAACCGACCCGAACAACGCTGATACTGATGGTGACGGACTCACTGACGGTGAAGAAGTCAATCAGTATGGAACGAATCCGACCAAAACGGATTCGGACTGCGACGGGACTCCCGACAACGAGGAAGTCGCAGACTCCTAAACTCTAATATTTCATTTTCGAGGGATGCCACCGGGGCAGAGAGGGAAGACCGTCCCAGATCGTTCTCGAGTACATTATCGCATCGTAATTACCACGCCAATCGTTCGGTGTGTCGTTCGTTACTAATTTCGATGGGGATGCTCATCGGGAGGATCGGTGTCAAAGAGGAGGTAAGCACCTTTGTGTTGTTTGCTTCGGGGATTGTTAAGATCGGATATCGTCCATCCCAGTAATATTGCTTTACTAACTATTGGGCGGTGATGGGATTGGAGACGATTCCATACCGGCTGAAATACACGAACGAAAATGGCCCTTGACACCGGTCTTGTCATCGAGGGTCTCGACGATGTCTCCATCTGTCTAGGTGTTCGCAAACCATTGCGTTTCTCTCGAATGGCTCTCTGATGGAAGTATAAAGTATCCAATACAAAATTCAAGACTTGCTATATCCTACGGCCTTAGCGCCTTGTTCGAATACGGGCAGAATACGTTGCTGCCGGAGTCAACGTGGCGGTTGACTTCCCATTCAAAAAGCGAAAATATGGTGAAGTGGGTTACAGCGAGCGGAAGAACTTAACGATGTCAGCGAAGTCCACTCGGCCGTTATCGTTGAAGTCGTAAGCGCTCGGGTTGTCCTGCACCGCATCCTCTTCGATGTTGTCGAAGAGATCAACCACGTCGTCGTAGTTGGCATCGCCATCGCCGTTAACGTCTTCGTAGGTGCCGTCACCGTCCGGATCCGTCGGCGGTGAATCGCCCACAACTGGCGGGAGATTGTCGTCGCCTCCGGTCTTCACCTCGATGCTACCGCGCATCTGGTTGGGATGGACCGAGCAGAAGTACTCCGCCATCGCTTCAGTGACGGTGAACTCGACAGTTTTAGTCTCTCCTTGACTGTTCATGATGTCGCTGTCGAAGAGCTTCTCTCCATCCCCATCGAGAACGTCAAAGTCGTGGGGGTAGCCGTCGACGTTCTCCCATTCCACGGTGTAGCTTTCGCCTGCCTGCAAGGGGAGAGTCGGGTTGGTCTGGCCTTCGATCCTGCTCGGTGCCTGACCGGTCCACCCGGAGATTTGGGCACCCAACTTGATCGTCGTTTCCGGATCGATCACGTCTGAGCCGCCACTACCGTCAGACGGCCGGATTGCGAACCCACTGAACTTGGAGTTGTCCGACTGCGTTTCCGTACTGATGTTCAGGACGCCGTCGGTGACCTCGACGGTAACCGTCTTCTTCAGTGCGGTGTACCGATCGGTTTCGGCCATAATATCGAGCGGCGAATAGACGGATTGACCCTCGACTAAGACGTTGAATACTCGGTCACCCTCGGTAAGCGACGAGTTCGTCTCTGCGAAGTAGAGAGTCACGTCATACGTTCCATTCTCAACGCCGACGTTGTACGAGAGATCACCGCCGTGATGCTCGCTCTGATAGAGTGCGTCGTGCTCGGTACCCGCAATCGATTCATCGGTCGAGTAGGTACCCACCGCAGTGTTGGTTCCACTTGCGTTCGGATTCCCGAAGACACGGACGCCTTCGCCTGTCTCCGAGGAGAACTCGATTCCATCGATCGTAACGGAGGCGTCTCCGCCACCGGAATTGAAGCCGAACGGTACCGACACCGTCTCGGTTGGAGCAGGGCCTTCAGCCTCGCGGATCGCGAAGCCGCTAAACTTGGAGTTGTCCGACAGTGTTTCCGTACTGATGGTCAGCGTTCCATCGGATACTTCGATTCCTTTGAACGTTCGCGAGACGGCCGTATTCGTCCCGGCCTCGCCAGCGATATCGAACTCCGAGAGAACCTCTTCATCTTCGATGGAGACGTTAAAGACCCGGTCTCCTTCTCCGAGTCCCGTGTTGGTCTCCGCGAAGTAGAGGGTCACGTCGTAGAATCCGTTATCGATCGTGACGTCGAACGAGAGATTACCGCCGAACGCCTCCGTTTGGTAGAGCGCGTCGTGTTCAGTCCCGTCGATCGGATTGGGGGGGTCGGGGTACAGGTTCGTCGTTGCCGCGGTTCCGGTCGAACTCGCGCTCGAATCCCCATACATGGACACGGCGGGTGAGTTCCCGACGTACTCGAGTCCGTCAATAGAGACTGAACCATCAAGCAATTCACCGCCAGCATCGAAGCCGAACGGCGCGGATATCGGTTGAACTTCTTGACGTTCGATTCGCGAGAGTTTCGAACCCTCACCGGAGAATGCTCCGTACTCCGCGACATAGAGCATTCCTTCGGGTCCGATTTCGATGTCGATGGGTGCCTGGAGTTGAATGTTCGAGGCGAGTGGTTTGATCTCGGAGATCGCTCCTTCGGCGACATCGCCGTTCTCGAACGAGACCGTTCTGATCCAGCCAGCACCCCACTCCGCGATGATATACTCACCATCGAGCCATGGTGGGAGTCCTCGCTCGGTATAGCTGTCTTGATGGCGGAAGACCGGTCCACCGATCGGTGCTCCTCCTTGGAAGTCCGGGAACGGTACCTCGTCCGGGAGATCGTAGTCCGATGGGACGTCCTCGCGGGCCGAATCCCAGTTTCCGGGATACCATATGAGCGGATCTCTGGCCGGTGGGAGTTGTTCGATCCCACCACTGTGCGGCGAATCGTTGATCGGTGCGCTCTTATCGAAGAGCCCATTCGACGTTTCGGTCTCGTAATCGTAGTCGTAGAAGGGGTATGGACCAGTAAAGTGCGGCCACCCGTAGTTCCCCGCGCTCGACGCACGGTTGAACTCGTTGAAACCGGGTGGACCTCGTGCATCACTCCAAGTCCGTGAGTCAGCGGAATAGTCGCCCCAGAAGAGCGTCCCTGTCTCCAGGTCGACGCCCGCTTGATAGGGATTGCGTGCCCCCATAACATAAATTTCGGGAAGCACGGTACCCGCTTCACGTGCATCAGCATACTCTGGCCCAGTGAAGAGGTTGCCATCAGGAATCGAGTACGACCCATCTTCCTCAGGGATGATTCGTAAGATCTTCCCGCGGAAATCGGCTGTGTTCGCGGACGTTCGTTGCGCGTCGAAGTAGTCACGACCCTCACGCTCGTCGAGCGGTGCGAAGCCATTATCGGCGGCTACTTTCGAGTAGGAGTTGTCTCCAGTGGTGAGATATAGGTGCTCACCATCGGGACCCCACTGAATATCGCCACCCATGTGACAGCACGTGTCTCGCTGTACGGGAACGCGAAGGATTTCCGTCTCCGAGTCAGGATCGATCTCACCGTCGGACATAGTGACCCGCGACAAGAGGTTGTACGGGTTCCCGATCGACTCACTCGGTGGACGTGCGACATCATCGCCCGTGTCGCCCGCGTTGTTGAGGTATTCCAGTTCCTCCTCGGTCTCCGCGATCGCTTCGTTGGACGGAGAGTAGAAGACGTAGATCCAGCCGTTTTCCTCGAAATTGGGATCAAGGGAGATTCCCTGTCCGCCGTGCTCCATGTTGATTCCGGTGAAGACGTCCTTCTGGAATGCGACGGTGTCCTCGCCACTTTCGGGATCGATCATTCCGAGTTCCATCGTCCCGCCAACCACGCCTGCGAAATAATCTCCGCGGGTGACGTAAAATACCCGTCCGTCATCGGCGACGGCGAGGTCGATGAGATTATCCATGCGGTCGCTGAGAACCGTCTTGCTGTAACTCACCCCGTCTTCGGGGGGCTCCGGCATGGGTTCGGGATAGACTGGAAGCTTGAAGTCGAGATTCCGCTCCTCCTCGCCGGTGGTGTATGCCGACGACGCGTCCAACAAATACGGCCCGCTGTCGGCGCTCGGACGTGTTACACTCCAGGAAGCAGGTTGTGACTCACCAGCAGGGAGGCGGTCGAAGCGCGTCCCCTGTTGTGCGGACACCGTGACATCCGAATCGCTCGGCGGCGAGAGTGCGAGTTCACCCCCGGTCATGGCCGAGTCGTAGCCATTGGTGACGGTTGCTTCGATCGTACTGGTGAGACTTTCAGCGGTCAGTTGGTCGCCGTCGAACGTGACGACCGACTCCGGAGTTGGAACCGATTCGTACCAGACATTACGGAATTGAACTGGCTGGCCATGGTTCTGGATTTGGATCGGTGCCTCGACGGGATGCGGACTGTAATCGGCGACGTCTCGATAGACGGTCGGCCCGTTGAGGACTATTTGGCTCTGAACGAGTACGTCGTTCCAATAGACGGTCACGACACCCGGCGAATCAAGCTCGCCATCGTCGGTAAACCGGGGTGCTCGCCATACGATGTCGTACTTCTGCCACTTCCCTTTTGGGAGACTTGCGTTGACCAACGGCGGGTGCTGTCCGAAGACAGATGCCGCATATCCATCGGGGAACGTGGGATTCTCGTAATTGTTGAGAATCTGAATCTCGTAGCGGTTCGCCAGGAAAAACCCGCTGTTTCCAGGCTCTTGGCCGGAACCTTCGACGCTGGACGGCGTCTTCCACTCGATGTGATAGTGGCCATCACCAAACCCGTCCTTGCTAACAAGAGGTTCGTCACCGACGACAACGTAGTTGTCCTTGACTTCCCAGGTATCCGAGTTTTCCCAGTCACTCAGCGAAATCGTTCCGTTGTCCCCGTCGCCCATGAGAACGGTCGCGTCGGACGGGGGATTAGAAAAGGACAGCTCACCCGGATCAACGGCCGGCGGATGGGGTCGACACGCGTCGTGGACTTGCCACGGAGAGTCGGGTAGCTGCGGGGTGTCATTGAATCCTGGCCCTTCGCAGGAGCTAGGATAGCCGTTTCCAGTGCTGACATCGTGGTGAGCGATAGCCGGGGAGGTAAACCCGCTGGCTATCGTGAGCCCAGCAGCACCAAGTACTGATCGGCGTGAAATTTTGTGTTTATCCATATCGTATGGACCATTAACGTCAATGGTATGGGGAGCAAATAAATCATTCCCTCGTATCAATAAATCCGATACTATTGAAGCTGTGTATTCAGGACGAACGAAATCATTGAATTGTGAGACAGTCTGATGTGTAGTAGCGGCAGTCCCTTCGGATCACGACCGTTTCTGATCGGTCTTCGCACGCGTGCACATAAGATAAATTAGCGCGAATTATTGCAGTAAGGTCCTTCTCCAGGGACAATGGTACGTTGCAACCCAATATCGGGACAGAAGTCGCTACTGATTGTGAATCGGCTCTCGAAAAAATATCAGGGATGCCGTCCTGGTTATGCCGCTTGTCCCATCGACTGGAATAGCGAAACGATGTCGTTGTACGACACTGCTCCGTTTCCATCGAAGTCGTACTCTTCACTGTACTGCTGAATCGCTGGATCGTTGAAGTTCTGGAACAACACCACTACATCGTTGTACGTGACGCTACCGTCACCGTCAACGTCTTCGTACATGCCGTCTCCATCGGGGTCAGTCGGGAGGTTGGCTCCCATCACCGGAATCACATGGTGAACTGAAAGCTGATCTCCAGACGCATTGACCGCAATGGAGTTTCCGCTGTCGTCTTCGAATCGACCCACGTCGGTCACGTTCACATTCGCGTTCCCGTCTTCGGTACCGCGAAGTTCAACCGTCGCGATCGTCACGTTTTCGGCGCCCGGTTCGATGTTCTTCTCGATATCGACTGCACGTAGCATCACCGTGTCTCTATCGTCTCCGAATTCAGGTGCCAGGTTCAAGCCGAGGTCATCTCCGTAAGATGCACCCACGATTTCCGCACTACCACTGACGCCGACCGTCATGTTGAATCCGGAGAGTCCTTCGGGGACTTCCGAGACGACTACATCAGCGGTCGTCGTGTTATCGTCGGTGATGTGATTGCGCTCTAGCTCCACACTGACATCTGCACTGGATTCGTTTCCATCTCCTGGCGGTGATTGTTCTTCGACTGTAATCTGGCCGCTATCGGTTTCGGGATCGATTGCGTTACCCTCGTCATCATCAGCGTTCTCGACACTCTGAACGTTCAAGGCGGTCATTCCGGCAGACCCACCTTCGATTTCGACGGATGCTAGCGAGATATTGGTTGCGCCCGATTGAATCGTTTCGTTCAGGTCAACACCACGAAGACGGACAGTGGAGTTGTCCTCTCCGATTACGACCTCGTTGATTCCGAAGGCACTATCGACAGACGCACCGGTAATGTTCGCCACTGAACCATCCGCAAGGCTGAGCGTGACATCATATCCGGCGAGTCCGTTGGGAGCACTCGACATCATAACCTGAGTACTCGTCGAGGAACCCTCCTCCACAGTTGCATCACCGACACTCACGGTCGGCGTCGTTTGGTTAGGCGATTCGACCGAAATCTGGCCGCTGCTGGAATCCACACTGATGGAGTTTCCATTATCGTCGTCGACACGAGTGACGTTTTCCACACTCAGCGCGGCCGTACCTGCTGAACTTCCTTGGACCTCGACTGATGCGAGTGAGACATCAGTCGCGCCCGCTTGCGTTTCGTTGTTAAGGTCGAGTCCGCGGAGGTGAACGCTGGAACCGTCGTCGCTGACCTCAACGTCGCTGATGCCAAAGCTATCACTGACTGACGCGTTGGTGATGGTTGCAACAGATCCATCATCGAGACTCAACGTGATATCATAGCCAGAAAGGCCAGTAGGGACGTCTGACATCGAGACATCGACGGCAGTCGTATCTCCCGTGGAGACTGTCGCATCGCTCACGTTTACCGTAGCAGCTTGTTGGGATGCGGCTCCTACTAGCCCGACGGTACCTACGGCCGGAGCGCCGATAATCATCCCGACCATCAGAACTAGAGTAAACACCCGCAGTAGTGGTGTCCTATTTTTCAATCGATTCGATGAATCGTGACTTCTCTTTCTATCTTTCATGACTTCGTGTTGTGTACTGTTTTTTCTGTGCCTTAGTCTGAGCCAACTACCATTTTCGAGGTGTGATATTCGATTTCACATTGAAACGACGGTCATAGCTTGACTCACGTTCGTATGATCTTCTCACACTTTGGTAACAGGGGGATAGACCCTATTTCTGAATGATCTGTCTTCACCACTGTTAGCGAGTGGCACGTCTGAATAGTTTATTATACATAATATTAATATTTGTGGTCCAAATTCCTGACTCAATCACTTGGAACGGCGGAGATTGAGGTACGGTTGTGAAGCGACTGATTCCCGTCTACTTACTCGGAATCTTCGATACGGACGCAATATCCTCGAGGCTCTCACTTGATTTGAGAAATGAGCAGCGGTTTCACGCCGAACTCTCGTTTGGATCGACGAGTCGAGATGTGCCATTGGGGCGGTATCCGCGGGAATTGTAGAATCACAAATCAACTTTTTTATATTCAAGATACAACTGCAGAGAGACTTCGAGGATCTATTACACTCCTAAATATGTAATGGGAATTACGAAGTTAGGTCTGTAATGGGGGTGTCAATCTTGAACCACTATCCCATTATTATGATCTACATGTTCTGATTTCTACTTAGAATATTAGGAAAAACATTTTCATATAATCAGAACGAATTCGAGCACCTTCCGTTCTAAGATCCGGATTCAACCGGTGAATTCGTCGCTGAGAAAACAGGGAGCGTCCCTCTCAAAACGAAACGATTCAAACCGGGAGTAATACCGCTAACAGATAAGGGACCCAGTGGATAATAGGGAAACTCGACTCTGGCGAACTTCGTACGTAGAAATGTAGCGGGTCGACAACTATCGATTACTCACGGAAAATAAAACGCGAAGGAGTATTGTTCTCGACTACTGTGAACGGAAGAGCTCGACGATATCGTCGAAATCTAGCTGTCCGTTTTCATTGAAGTCGAATGCATCCGGATTCTCTTGGACGACCGAATCATCGTAGTTATGGAAGAAATCAACGACGTCGTCGTAGTTCTCCTCGCCGTCACCGTTGATATCTTCGTACTTGCCATCACCATCCGGATCTGTCGGTGATTTGTCTCCAACGATGGGGTCGAGTTCCTCGTTATCCCCTGCAGGTCTGATTACGAAGCCACTGAATTTCGAGTTCTCTGCATACGTCTTCGTAGTGATTGAGAGATTCCCATCGGTGACTTCGACGTCCTGCACTGTCTTCGTGAAGGCGGCGTCATGACCGACTCTCGCATAGATATCCAACTTGGAGAACACCTGATCTCCCTGGACAGAGACATCGAATACTCGTGACTCTTCGCCTCCCCCGGTTGGACTTCCGTTGAAGTCGCCGCCGAAGTAAAACTCTGCAAATTGAAGTGTTACGTCATATGTGCCATTTTCGATGGAGACGTCATATGAGAGATTGCCACCGTACTGCTCACTCTGATAGAGCAGATCGTGTTCTGTTCCCTCGATAGGATCAGAACTCACACCTGTTTCTACAACGGCACCATTGGAACTCGCACTCCCATCTCCGTAAGCTTCCACGGCACCCGATTGCGAGACGAACTCGATTCCATCGATTGTGACCGTACCGGACGTTTCCGTTCCTCCCGCATCCCAACCGAATGGTGCAGAGATCGGTTCCGCTTCTACCTCTCCGCTGAGATTTCCATTGTAGTCTGGTCCTCCTACGTCTTCAAATTCCAGGCATTCGAGCCCGGGACGTCCATCGAGGAACGAAAGTACACCTGCACCAGTTCCGACGGACCCGGCGGGGTTTTCCGGCTGGTCGTGTTCATACACCAAGTACTCAACGTTGGCCTCTTCTCGTGCGACTTCGGCAATCGTTTCTAAGTCGAGTGCACCCTCTCCGAGCTCATAGAAACCGCCGTCCTGCATATCTTTCATGTGGATCAATTCGGTACGGGTGCTGTACTTGCGAATCACCTCGACTGGGTCGTGTCCGGCAGTATGAACCCATCCGACGTCGATTTCGAAGATGACGTTGTCATTCAGGTTCTCGTCTAGAACCTCCAAGATTGTTCTGCCGTCAATCTCCTCGAATACGGCGTCGTGATTGTGGAAACCGAACCGTGCATCGTATTCCTCTAAGTTTGCTGCAACATCGTTCATCCGCTGTGCAACGCTCTCGGCCTTCTGCACGGAATCGATCGATGGGAGTCCCGGTGTGACGAACATATCGACACCGAGGTCCGCGTACGTCTGGGCGATACTCTCAAAGCTATCTCCTTCTAGACTCTCGAGACCGATATGAGCAGATGGAGCAGAGAGTCCTACCTGATCGAGGACGCTATTAACTTCCTCTGTGCTCGCGCCACCCAATCCAGCGAACTCAACGGCGTCATATCCCGGCCCTCCGTTATTGTCAACACTTCCCACTCGCTGGATCAGTTGAGGTACGGAATCCGGGAGATTACGGAGTGTGTACAGCTGAATCGATATAGGAACCCCCGATGATTCATCTCCATCATCGTCACTGCTTCCGCCGTTCTGCTGTTGAGCGGCCGCAGTTCCGATCGCACCGCCACCTACGCCAAGCGCAGCAACCCCTTTAAGTAATGATCGGCGGTGGACGTCAAGTGACGTTCTCTCTTGGCTAATCTCTTCTCTATCTGTATGTTTTTTTGACATTGTTTTATCTCTCGGCTTCGTTTATTCCCGTTCTAGTTGACCGTAGTGTCGCTAGCCCAGTGTCACGGGATACCATATATTATATGCCTATCAAAATAAATGTTTATATCAAAATTCTAATCTATATAAACAGTAATTGAGATATAAATTATCGATCGATTTCCGTGCGATGTGGATTCGGATAATCTACGGCCATAGTCGAGCGTTTTCAGTCGAGATATTGGCTGAGTTCGTCGTACGCTCTTTCGGCTGCTCGGTCTGGTGAATTCGGATACGTGTACAGCTCTAGCGTTGCAAATCCATCATAACCGATATCATCGAGTGCATTGAATATCGACCCGAAATCTAGGTCCCCATCGCCAGGAATCCGATGATAGTGTTTACCACGTATGCCTCCTCGAATATCCTCTAAGTGGACTCCAGTAATGTGACCCGCACATTTATGTATACTTTCGGCAGGATCATCGCCGTAGACCGCTGCATGTCCGATATCAAGGTTGACCCCCAAGGATTCGCGGTCGACTTCTTCGATAAGTTCCAACACTTCGTCGGTGCACTCGACAAGGAGTTCGGGTTCGAACTCAATTCCCACGTCGATATCCTTGGTTTCCGCATAATCGAGTATTTCGTGAAGTGAGTCGTGCAAGTACTCCCGTGCTTGTTCTGGGGGATTCCCGGGTAGTGGACGGCCAGTAGCAATACAGACAGGAGGTGAACCGACCCTTGTGGATAAATCAATTGCATCTTTCGTGTACTCGATTCTCCAATTCCGATCGTCATCTTCCGATGTGATGATGGTCGGATCAAAAAATGACGATTCCGGAGCATCTTCATAGTACCCACTCGCAGTGTTTGCGTTGATATTCGATACGGAGAGAGTCGACTTCTCAAGTGCCATCTCTAAATCATCCGTATCTTGGTGGTCGAACTCGGGAAAATATGCATGTGGTTTGTCAGCTAATAATTCGATCCCGTCGTAACCATGCTGTTCAATACGTTCAATTGCCTCCGGAAGTTCAAATTGAGTATAGGCGTTCGTAGAAAACGCTAGTTGAACCATACCGATAGATTGTATTTTATAATTAAATAGCTTTCCCCGGAAAACCCACTGAAGAATGGCGGATTAGGTAACAGAGATCATCTGGGAGAATCCGATACTAGGTATGAGAAATAGAAGTGTAATTAACGCCCACTTTGAGCTGACTGTCGCGGCGAATGCGGCGTCCAGGATTGTCAATCCGAGAACGCAACGTCCAACAGCTGGGCCAATCGTCTTTGGTGAGGGATGGGCATAGGCACTCCACAAAGGTTGCCCCGTCCAGATGATGAACACGAGGAGAAGCACCATTACAAGAGCGGTATTTAACAACGAGGTGGGATGAACGATGAGAAAACCGATGGCTCCGACAGTGGCCAACACCGTTCCCCCTATAGCAATGAAGACAGAAGTTCGATCGCTCTCTCCTGTCTCTTGTTCGGCCATGTACGTCACGCTGGCGATGTATATGAGGATGAGTAGCGGTATCGTCAGTAATCGAACTGGAATCTTAGCGACGACCTCGACTATAGCCATTCCCAGGAGTACATTTAGTGCTCTGCTGCTCCCCATAAACAGGAATCCGGTAATCGTTCCGTTAAAGATGCCATCGTAGATGAGGATGACAAAGGCGAGAACTCCAGCTATTATACCCGCTACTGATCCACTGACTATCGATGCGGTTATAATTCCGCCGAGTAGAAAACTGATCCCGACAACGAATGCTCTATCTCTCTCGATAACCCCCGACGGAAGGGGTCGCTCTGGTCGATAGTGAGCGTCCTCAGTCACATCAAAACAATCGTTCAGGGTCGTTCCTGCTGCATACAGTAATATAGACGCTACCGAAAGTCCGATAACTGCCCAAATGGGGAATGTATCGCTCACACTAGCGACGAGAGCGGCACCTAAAATGATATCCGGCGGGGCTGTGAAAAGGTTTGGCAACCTGACCAAGGTAGCGTACGCCCTCAGTGATCGAGGACTTCCATTACTCATCGAAAATCAGATAGAGCGATCATTTGACTACGCCCACCCGTTTTCTTCTAAAAAGTGCATGGCTTCGTGAGCTGTCTCAGCTGCTGTTTCTCCGTATGGATACAATTCAATCGTAACAAAGCCATCGTAACCAGTACTTTCGAGACTTTCGAGGAAACCATTGATATCTATTGCTCCCTCCCCAAGTTGTGTATGCTCGTGAGTTCTATCCGCAGGGATATCTTCGAGGTGGTAGTGACCAGTGTACGAGCTTAGTTTATCGATGAGTGGAACTGGATCTTCGTTGACGGAATAGAAATGACCGACGTCAAAGTTACACTTGAGTCTTGGTGAATCAATTTTATCAACGAGCGTCAAAAATTCGTTAGAAGTTTCGATTAAAAGTTCTGGCTCTGGCTCGACTAACACATCCACATTGACTTCTTCGGCAGTTTTCAGGGCATTCTGTAACCCTTCAGTGAACATGTCCATTGCCTCATCACGGGGAATCTGTTCTGGTACTGGTCCACCAGGTGGAATCGAGATGTGCGGCACGTCGAGTGCTGCTGCCGTTTTTAGAGCGGCCTTCGTGTGCTCCACACGTTTTTCCCGATCCTCTTTTACGGGTTCGACGAATGATGGATGGTGGAAAAGCTCTGTGTCCCGTGAATATTTCGCTTCGAGACTTTCTTCGGATCGCTCCATCGCGCTAAGCATGAACGCGTTACAGTTACTGATGGCGAGTTCACGATCATCGAGCATGGTTAGAACTTGCTCTATTCTTTCATTATCGGCGGTCGGTGGATAGAGATGTGGATCGTCGAGCAATATTTCGACTCCATCGTATCCGGCGTCGGCTAACGCATCAAGCGCTTCTTCGAGTTCATATTCTCGAAATGCATTCGAGGAAAATCCAAATTTCATTATTTGAGCTCGTAGTTAAAGTTCGAGGATTGGTTGAAGAACTCGAATGGGTTTTCCCAAACGACTTTCCTGACTTCCTCGCGGCCCCATCCTCGATCGAGCATCTTGTCTCGTGCTTTCGGCACAGCGAGCGGATCGGAGGGGTCCCAGTCAGCGGCACTGTTGAGTAGCATTTTGTCACTCCCATACTCTTCCAATAGATCGATGGCTTTGGTATCCGTTATTTTCCCAGGATAGAGAGTAAAGCCGACCCAACAATCTGTCTGCAGTGAAGTCTCGATCGTGTTTTCCGTGTTGTGGTCGATGATTATTCGTTCTTCTGTAACATCTTCTTCCTTGATCATCTCGACAAGCCGCTCGGTTCCTTCCGGCTTACTTGTATGAGGGGTGTGAATTATGACCGGAATCTCTCTGCTTTCGGCCATCCGCAACTGACGCCGAAACGCATCTTCTTCCGCCTCAGTTCCTTGATCGAGACCGATTTCGCCTAGACCGACAACATTCTCTCTGTCCAGATAATCTGGGAGTGCCTCCAAAACCTGGTCGGCCATTTCTTGGTAATTTGCCTCCTTTGGTTCCAGACCGATGGTGACATAGTGGTCTATACCTGCGGTTCGATCCGCTCGTTCAGTTTCGAAGTCGATTATTTGCTCGAAATAATCAAAAAATGATTCTGGGTATTGTTTGTCCGTTCCACTCCAAAATGCAGGCTCAATACAGCATTCCACCCCTGCCAGTCGTGCCCGTTGGTAATCACTGCTCGATCGAGATATCATATGCATATGCGGATCGATTATTGGAATCGACATACTGTAGGGCTTATGCCTCATTACTATTAAAATTATGTATAGGCACAGTACATCATTTAAAGGGTAGACCGATGGGATAGTTATTTTTAAATCAACGGCCTATCGACTACCATGCCCGAGATATGCCCACACTGCCGGGAACCAATCACTTCAGTACGAAAGGAGCCGAAAGATGGACGGCCATTTGAAGTTTGGAAATGTGAAAACTGCGAAGAGGAATGGCGTCATCCACAAGAAACGATCCTCAACAACGATCTGGATTTCAGCGAAAGTCAGGATCAAATATCACGGCGGAATACGGATGCTGACTTGGAGTGGTGATTACACTCGACAGGGAATTTGGACGACCAATTTTGAATACTCATCGTCGTTCATCGCGGTGTCGACCTGCGAGTAGTCGTTTCCTACAACTATGTACTCTCACTCAAATCGCCGTCATAATTTTCCCCGCCGATATCAGAGATGCCGATGCATTCTAGATTTTGGGACCCATCGACGAGGGACAGGAATCCTGCCCCTGTCGACGCCGAGCTAGCGGGATTATCCGGCTGGTCATGTTCGTAAACCAGCACGTCAACGTCGGCGACATTTCGTGCGGTTTCAGCTACTTCCCTCATATCGACATCTCCCTCGCCGATTTCAGCGAAGGCATGTTGGTCATTGTCACCCGTCATATCCTTCATGTGAATCAGCTCCACCCGATCGCTATACCGCGAGATGAGGTCCGCGGGGTCGTAGCCGGCAACTAAAACCCATCCGACATCGACCTCTAAAATCACGCGATCGTCCGTCGCTTCGACGAGTACGTCGTACGCCGTCTGATCGCCCAGCATCTGAAACTCGTGATTGTGATTGTGATACCCGAGCCGGATGTCTTCTTCTTCTAGTCGAGCGGCGGCACTGTTTAACCGCTCGGCAAGCTCGTTGACCTTCTCACGACTACTGAACTGCGAGGGGCCAATGTAGGGGATGATAAATGTATCACACCCTACCTGACTGTATGCGTCTACGGTCGCTTCGAAATCGTTTTCTATTGGATCGAAGCCGATGTGAGCACTCGGTGCGCTCAAATCGTTTTGATCGAGTATCGTAGCAACCTCGCTCGGATCCGCGTCTCCCAATCCCGCAAATTCTACAGCATCATATCCTGGCGCGCCATTGTTGTCCACACCTCCGACTCTTTGAACCAGTTGCGGGACCGAATCGGGTAGGTTGCGGAGCGTATACAGTTGAATGGAGATCGTTACACCCGTCGAGTTGTTGTCATCGGTTTCTGCCATGTATGTGTCCGTTTGGTTCTCCCGCTCGTGTGAATCCATCCGACCGAATCCATTGTCACGGTGTGACATAGAATTGGAAATGTACCATAATAAATCTTATCGTCTAAAGTATTTTCATTTCGCGATTATGCCGTTAGTGATACGCTCGAACTCGCCGAGGAAGTGAGTATAAATAGGGGATCGATCAGAGTTTTTTACTCATCGGTTTCGTACGGTTCGCCGGCGGCAGAAGGTGTACGAGTCCGGCCAACTAATGCGAGCACGAGTAGCACCGCCACATACGGGAACAGACTCGTGAGACTTTGCGGGAAGCTGATTCCGATCGTTTGGAATTGGACCTGCAGCGCATCGGTTCCACCAAACAGTATCGAGGCACCGAGCGCGCCGAGCGGATTATAGTTCCCGAACATATACGCAGTGATTGCAATCCACCCACGTCCATCAACCAGCGTAGTACCGGTTCCAGTGAAGCCGCCAGCAAATCCGACTGCCAACGCAGCACCTCCTAATCCGGCCAGGGTACCCGAGAAAATCACAGCCAAATAGCGGACGTGATTGACATCTATTCCTGCGGTTTCCAACGCCTCGGGGTTTTCACCTGCGGCCTGAACCCAGTAGCCAAAACGCGTGCGGTAGAGATGAACCCATGCTGCGATGGAAACGAGAATCGTGATCAACACCATTGGAGATACCGCGAACAGGATCGGACCAACGATCGGTATTTTCGACAATCCGGGAATCACGATATCGTTGATGTTCGGCATGGGCGGACTCGAAAGGTCCTGCCAAATGAGACTAGCAGCAAACGGCGTGAAGCCTAACCCGACAAACCAAACGCCGAGACCAGCAACGATCTGATTTGCCTTATACCGGATCGTGAGAATCGCGTACAACAACCCGAGGAACGTACAGACGACGACCGCAACAATTACACCGAGCCAAAGATGGAACTGGGAAATGGAACTACCACCAGAGATGAACCAAGCGGAGGCCGTCGCGGAGAACGCTCCGAAGATGAGAAAGCCTTCAAGACCGATGTTGAATACACCACTCTTCTCCGCATACAGACCACCTATCGCTGCCAATGCCACTGGCGCAGCTGCGCGAAGAGTTCGCTCAATGACACCCACGTTGAGAATATTACTCACCGCAATATCTGTGAAGAGTACGGTCAATATCCCAATTACAACGAGGGCGATCACCGAACCGATCGTTGAGTTTCGGCGAGTTACTAAGTCTGTTACGCTCATTTGTCCACCTCATTATTTCGGGTGTTCCTCCAAAGGGTGACCATTCTGAATAGTTCAGGAGTTGCAACAAATACGATTATCAAGCCGACGATCCCATCGACCAACTGCCGTTGAATATCTAAATTATATCCAATATACTGTTTGCCAGCCTCTAAACCGCCAAAGAGCAAGCCAGCAGGAACGACGGCCAGTGGATTATTAGCGGCTAATAAACTCACAGCAATAGCGTTAAATCCAATCTGGGGAAGGGTTCCCGGATCACTATAGTATCCCAACACCATCACAACAAACACGGCACCGGCCAAGCCGGCGAACATTCCTGAAAAAACCATCGTCCCTACGATGTTCTTTTTCGGGTTCACTCCCGAAAATGCTGCTGCAGGTGCTTGTTTACCGCTGGTTACTAAGTCATAGCCGAATCGCGTTCGATTCATTATTAGATGAACGCTGATTACGGCTACAAGCGCGATCAGGACACCAATCACAGAAAAAGATGGGCTTCCAAAGACGATCGACGGGAGCATTGCGTATGCTGGGATGCTCTCAGTATTTGTTGCCGAAGCATTTGCTGCCTTAAAATGCTGATCGATAAGGTAGAATGTGACACCTGTAGCGATAAAATTGAGCATAATCGTCGTTATCACTTCATTCGCGTCTGCATACGCTTTCATCAACCCCGGGATCGCAGCATACATGCCTCCGGCGAGGATACCGGCGACGGTTCCAAAAGCGACCAACAATATACCGCCGATGACTCCCGAAGGGACATAGGGGGTCAACCAAAGGATTCCGATGGTCGTAGCGAAACCACCGAGGACGAATTGGCCTTGGACCCCGATATTGAATAAGCCCGCTTTAAACGAAACGGCGACGGCGACTCCTGCGAGACAGAGGAGCGTGGCTTGTTGAAGAGTCAAAGAGAGGTTTGAGGTCGTTCCGATTGCACCATAGAGAAGTGCATAGACGAACATAACGGGGTTGTTTCCGGTCGCTGCGACGACTATTGATCCAAGAAGTAGCGCCAGAACGACCGCAGCGAGTGCTATGAATATCCGATCCAAGGCACTTGCTGAGAGTATTCGACTAACGATGCGATCAGTAATTTCTTGTTTCCCGGTGTTTGTTTCACTCATTTTTGAACTCACTAGTGTCATTTGCTTTCTCTTGCTTCCTCTCATCGAGGCTTTTCACAGTGGTCGGTTGACGACCAGCCATCATCAATCCGAGATCCTCTTCAGTAACCGAATCCGGATCCACTATGTCGACTATTTTGCCCTCGAACATCACCCCGAGTCGGTCGGAAAGCTTCTGGACTTCATCGAGCTTCGACGAAACCAGAAGAACTGCTTTCCCTTCTTGACAGATCTCCAATAGCTGATTGTGAATGAATTCGGTTGAGCCGATATCGACCCCTCGAGTTGGAAAAGCGGCGATAACTAAGTCCGGGTCGTGTTCAAGTTCACGACCGACGATGAACTTTTGCTGATTTCCGCCAGATAAGGAGGAAGAAACAGCATTGGCGTTCGGAGGCTTCACACTGAATTCGTCGATGATTTTATCGGCATGACTTTGGACTTCATCCCAGTCTATGATACCGTTGTCGGCAAAGGGTTCAATGGTTTGATTACCCAATAATGCGTTCTTACTAAGGGAGTAGTCGAGAACGATCCCTCGCTTCTGCCGATCCGCGGGGATATATGCAATCCCGGACTCGATACGGCGCCGTCGAGGCATATCCGTAATATTTTCGTCTGAAAACAAGATTCTCCCTGAATCAACGGGTTGAAGCCCCGCAATAGCTTCGATGAGTTCTAATTGCCCATTCCCCTCGACTCCAGCAATCCCAAATATCTCCCCTTGCTTTACTGAGAAATTAACCAGGTTCACTTGTTCTACATCACGGTTGTCCGTAACACGAAGACTATCGATATCGAGGACCTTTTTACCGGTCTCCACGGATCGGCTATCGATTTCGAATAGGACATCCCTTCCAACCATCATCCGTGCGAGATCTTTGCGAGTCGTATCGTTCGCGCTTACAGTAGCTACAATCTCGCCGTCTCTCAACACGGAGATATCATCGGCCGCTCTCAGCGCTTCGTCTAATTTATGCGTGATGAAGATGATCGAATGGCCTTGCTCGGTGAGTTTCTCCATCATCCCAAAAAGCTCCTCAACCTCTTGAGGGGTGAGAACAGCGGTCGGCTCGTCGAGGATCAATGTACTTGCCCCTCGAAATAGGGTTTTCAGAATTTCAACGCGTTGCTGGGTGCCAACACTGAGTTCTTCAATCTTTGTATCTAATTCCTGGTCTACATCGAATCCATAAATGGAACACAGTTCCTTTATGCGCTCGCGTGCAGCATTAGTATCCACGAGGCCACCGGAGGATGGTTCATGTCCAAGTATGATGTTTTGCAGTACCGTCATAGAATCCACCAACATGAAATGTTGATGGATCATTCCTATCTCCGCTTCGATGGCATCTTGTGGTGAGTCGAAGGATCGTGAGTTACCATCGATATACACTGTCCCTTCATCGGGGGTGTATAACCCATGGAGGATATTCATCAATGTGGTTTTCCCAGCACCGTTTTCACCGATGAGTGCGTGTACGGTACCTTTACGCAGGGTGAAGTCCACGCTATCATTCGCTACGATGTCTCCGAATCGCTTTGTGATCTCGCTGAGCCTAACCGCATTCGAACTCGTTTCACTCATTATTGTACTCTTGTAGCCCAAACATGATTTTAAATCCTTTAATATTATTACTCACGGTCCGAATGATATCTACTCCCGGATCATTGAATGTGGAGTGCACCGAACTTAACGAATGCTCGCCACCCCGTGCCTGTATTGGTTCTGACAGTACCCATTTTTCAGTAGCATAGTTCGCGTATTCGTGTTTAATCATACATAGTCAATTTTTATCTAGCCTCTTCACTTAACCATTTCTTCGACATTCAAACATTTATATAAAAAATTATAGTTTTACTTGTCCCAAATAACTGAATTCGAATTCTGATTCGTCACCTTTTCTTAGCTATTACACCCGGACGCAGTACATGGCACTTTGACATCCCCGTCAACAATCGCTTTACGAGAACTATCGAGATTCTTCTGCACCTCTTGGGGAAGTTCGGACCCGACCGATTGTCCGAGAACTAGTTTTACACCGTTATCATCGAGTCCAAGAACGTTTTTCCCTTGGACGGAATCCCATTTGTCATTGTTGACCGCTTTAGCAACCTCAAAAGTACCTTTATTAATGTACTTTACGCTGGATCCCATAATGACGTCCTTATACTCCGATAGCGTCTTGGACTGGTCTGCATCCGTTCCGATTCCGAAGCGGTTTTTCTGTTGTGCCGCTTGGAAAATGCCTTGCCCAGTGGCCGCTGCAGCGTGGAAGACGATATCAGCGCCGTTATCATACTGTGATAGTGCAATCTGTTTCCCTTTCTGTGGACTGGTGTAAGTACCCGCATATCCGACATTTACGTTGATATTTTTATCCATACGATGAACCCCGGCTATGTACGATTTCTCGAATGCACGAATGAGGGGGCTATCTTCCCCACCGACGAATCCGACCGCTTTTTTATCCGGGTTGGTGGAACTGTTCTTATATGAGAATGATTTCGTCGTCATCGTACCGGCAAGGACACCTGCTTGATAGGCCATCTCGTTATTAGCCCAGATGTAACCCGCAACGTTGGGTCTATCGATCGTGTCATTGATCAGCATCCAATTTTGATCCGAATACTCCTTTGCGTTAGTCTCCAATGCTTTCGTATGGTTATACGATACCAAAACGATAACATCGTAATTGGGATCCGAACTCTCCGCCAATCGAGATTGGACGCTCTGATACTGTGATTGATTCGTCTCTTGGACTTTTTGAATATTTGCTCCGAATTTCTTCTTAGCTTTCTGTAGACCTTGGAGAGCCAAATCGTTGAAGGCTTTGTCACCAAAACCGGACGGGCTCGATACAATCGCCAGATTTAATTTTTCGCTATCTGATCCCGAAGGATTGCCAAGACATCCAGCGAGTGAAGTACCAACTATTGCTGCACTACCTTTTTTCAGAATATCGCGACGGCTTGTCATTAACATTCTAAGTGAATACTTGCAGTGCTATTAAATATATTTATAAAATAACCTATACAAACTCCTTGAGATATAATTTACTACGGAAGCAAATAAAAACCGGAATGCAAACAGATTCCCGGAGTATGGACGGGTTTCGACGGCCATTTTCTGCATATCTCCAGTGATCACACGAATCCTCATAACCTTTTAGTAGTAATACGCTCACGGTTAATCAGAGGAATAAAAATGGAATGTGCAGTTTGTGGAAGCCCCGTTCACCAGTATGAACAGATCACAACGAATCACGAAACTACGGATTACTATTTTTGCTCGGACGAACACAAAGAGGAGTTCGAGAGTCTCTCGGGTGAGTTCACTAAGTAGAAGAAAGGCCGGTAAGAGGGACACTATTCAGCAACCCGCTATCTAGACTTCGGATCGATCCTTTTCTATACCACCGGTGGCTCTTCGAACTGGAGTTCCTCTTCGATTCCCAGAACTTTTGCTATTGTTGGCGCGACACTCAGAGCATCTATCGATTCTAGTCGATTGAGGTCAAATTCGGAAGCTGCAGGACCTCCGATTCCATATACAGGCCACGTATTCGAATCGATTCGGCCGTGGGATCCCCCTACTTTGGATGGGTCAAGCGAAACTAAACTGCTATCCCCGACAAAGAGCTCGCATGGGTCAAATCCTGGTTTAGCGTGAATATCCATATCCACGGCATAGTGCGGGGCTTCGTCCGAAGATTCCCACCAATAGTACTGGAACCATGCATTTGGTTCCGCGACTAATACCAAGTCACCTGCATTTGGATGTGCGATATCGAACGTTTCTTTCCCTTCCTGGTCAAGGACGGAATCTACTCCCTCGAGATTTTCGAATAGCTCTTTTACCTCGTTAACCGACTCATCATCGGTGTAAATATGAGCAATCTGGTGGTCGACCATGGCGAAGGCCTGTGAGGATTCCAAATCGACCTCCCTGCCACCCTTTTCATAATCAGTAACTGACAGCAGATTTGCCTGCCGCAGTGCTTTATTCGGGAGCAAAGGTGTATCGACCGAGTGAAAGCCATATTCGCTAACGACATTAACGACTGTTTCTTCCCATCGAGGGGTCTCTCTGAGTTCAGTGAGGAACTCTCCTATGAGTTCATCGACGACACGCACTTCGTCCTGTAATTCTTTCCCTGGACCTTCTCGGAGACCCGTATAGTCCAAATGTGGGACGTAAACCCAGAGAAGATCAGGATCGAAACGATCTATCGCCTCGGTCGCTGCATTAAATATCCATTTGGTGCTGGTTTTGTCAGCAGCCGGCCCCCAGTAGTTTAATAGTGGAAAATGGCCGAACTTCTCTTGAAGTACGTCGTAAAATTCATCCGGATTCGACCAACAGTCCATTTCGATGAGATTGTTATCTTCATCTTCTATTGGAGAGGGGGTAACTACAACATCTCCATTTGATCCGATCAAATGCTGGAAGAACAATGCTCCGGTCGTCAACCCCGCTTCGTGAGCAGTTTCCCACAGACGATTTCGTCCGCCACGGTCCCGTTCCCAGAATTCCGCTTCTTTCCGGTCGCGGTCGAATTCGCCACTTGCCACGTCTCCATGATCCCCAGGGGATTGCCCCGTTGCTAACGTTGTTTGGGCGGGGACGGTCAATGCGGGGAACGCCGGACGCATAGGGATCACTTCATCAAGGAGATTCGCAAGATTCGGAGCAAGTTCTGACGAAATATGATCCGGTTGGAGGCCGATGATATCCAAGACTATCACACGGCTTGCTTCTGACTCCGTCATTTATTCCTCTCTTTGTTGTGTTCTCTGGTGTAGTCGTCGAGAAGTTCGAACTGTCGAGACAAGTCGTGTTCCGCCACTCCAAGCGGTGACTTGAAAAACGAGGCGAGTTGAGGTTGAAGACCTCCGTTCCCGTAATCGTCTGCATGAGCTGTTAACCGGATAAGATCCAATATGAGTGGTGCAGCTAACGCCGAGTCAGACCCTTCCCACGTGAACTGCATCTTCATTTGCGTATCGAGAAATCCAGTAAAACGAATATCGTCCCAAGCTGTTTTCCAATCCCCGAGCGGTGGAGTGTAGTCGATTCGAACGTGGTTATGGAATTCTCCTTGCAGGATGCTGTCAAGGACACCGCCTTTGCTCGCTAATTTCCCAGCTTTATTATCGTCGTCTTCAAGAACTAACCCATCCTTATTTCCGAGGATATTGTGGCCGACCCATGACTGAACACGAAGGTTTCGCTGTGCAAACATTGGAGCGAGAGCGGATTTCACGAGAGTTTCTCCAGTCTTCCCGTCTCGACCCATATGCGGAACGTCGTTCAAATCCGCTAGTTGACGGAGACCGCCCAGTGCAGAGCCGGTACTCGGTGTGAAGTTGACGTATGGCATTTCCTCTACGAGGGCCGCATACGCGTAAAGAGAACTAGCTGGGATCCCACGATCATTGTTCTCGATGGCTTGCTCGAACGTATCTAGTGTGTCATACTGGTCTGCATTTTCGAGCGGTGGTTCGGTTGATGCAGCGTTAACGACAATGACCCGATCCAGGTCGTTATCATCCGCAAAGTTTCGGTAATCCCGTCGGATTTGGTCGACAACATCGGAGAGTGAATGAGATGACAGGGTCTGTTCTGCAATTTCGTCGACTGCACGACCACAATTGAGTGCCGTACCGGTTTTGATCCGCTTGTCGATAACTTCTAGATCCTGCTTTACTGCTTCGATTGTTTTTGCTGATGGTGTGCCCGATTCCGAGAGCGACTTAGCGGTCGATAGCAGTGAAGTCTGTGATACATCGTGACCGCCAAATACCAAATCTCCAATTTCCGGCAATTCTAACGACCGATATGGATCCCGTGCTGTGACTAAACCGGTTGTATCTGTCACTCCTGCTCCAATAGCACATGCACCAGTAATTGCGGTAGTTGCTACGTTTCCACGTGCTCCAATTATCCAAACACCTGTTTGACTCATAGTATACCTCGGTTGCTTCGTTTCAGAGTTTTCTGCTTTTGTCCGATATCGCTACTTCTTGCGTTTGTTTTCTCAAGATGTGAGTCCATGTCACGCATCTATTTTGCTAGTCATCGCTCCTCACTATTGACCTTTGTGCTGAAAATACGTCGGCATCATTTTCAGGATCGGACTGTTGATCCAGATGCATCTTTGTCCTTGCATAACTCCGTGATCCTTGGAGGTTCGGGATATTGGGTGATCTTTATATTGACTCTCAATTTTGCCCGGACATAATAACAGTTTTATGAAATATGCCTCATTTCTACCATTTATTAAAGAAAAACAACCCCGTCATTTTCGAGAATCGATTCCTGATTCTGTCGTGATTTCAACCGAAAAGAGGCGAATGAAAAAAAGACTCGAACAATATTATTATTCGTTGATGATTCATCGACCTCAGATAGAGGGGTTTCTGAACATAACAAACATTCATCGATTCGTCTTGAACACGGTTTTCTCTGTTAACAATCACCAAGCGTGATGAATCCCCAAAACAGTCATCAATTCAACACCGAACCATGAATATACAAATGTATAAACTTTCTGCCAATTGGGTATGTTGAGAAACACATAGATAATTATTGTCGATATATGCCTTTATTATAGATTGGAATGAAAAAATTCCCGTTCTGATAAGCAGAATTTTTATTATGAAGAAATACATAGTAATGACCGTGAATACCAAGCATGCCGTTAGGACGACTGAGAAGTCGCTCCTAATTGTCGAGAAACTGAGAGAGAATGGTCCTAGTGGGATAACCGAGCTTGCCGATGAGACGGGTATGGGGAAAAGCTCTGTCCATAATCATTTGATGACTCTTCGGAAATTTGGATACGTGAAGAAAAATAACAAAGATTACGAGCTCGGATTGAAATTTCTCGATTTAGGTGGCTATATTAGGAAAAATATGCCTCTTTACCAAATGGCATCTCCCGAGGTGAAATCACTTGCTCGAGAAACAGGCGAATTGACGAATTTGATGGTTGAAGAACAGGGTATTGGGGTATACCTGATGAGAGCCATGGGCGAGAACGCTATAGAATTGGATACACACGCTGGTTTTCGGACTCCGCTACATACAACGGCGCTTGGAAAAGCAATTCTTGCTTATCTTCCCGAATGTCGGACCAAACAAATAATTGAAGAGAATGGACGGGGATCAGAAGTAAACAGTGCCATTGATTCGAAAAGGGCGTTGTTCGATGAGCTCGACGTTGTTCGCCAGCAGGGCTATGCGATCGATGATCAGGAGAGACTACAGGGTGTGCGATGCCTTGCAGCACCAATCTGTCTCTCCGATGATGAGGTCCTTGGTGCGATCAGTATTTCCACACCCGCTAGTAGGATGCAAGATTCAGACATTGAGGAGTTATCAAATAAATTAATGGGTTCGGCGAATGTTATCAGCCTAAATATTAGTTATAGATAGCCTACTGTAGTCCTTTATAGTCTATTCTTCTATTCGGCCGAAGTTAGTGTGTTTATGATTAACTAGAATATTATTGCAACATCTGAGTCTTCTACTCCTATTATAGTCGCAAAATCAGAAAAACAGTGATAATAATAACAGCATCAAGTATATAACCATCATATATCCCTGTTCTACTATGCAAAAACGTCATTTATTTTGCTGATACCCATGCAATTATCATTCCAAAAACCAATTACGGATAAAGATAATTATTATTGGGTGCTGTATGGGCTGGGAATTACATTACTACCTTTGTAAACGCCTATTACATAACTAGCAATGTAAAAGTTGGTCATCGGATACCTCTTTTTGTTGTTCATAGAATAAGAACAACTCCCCCGTTTTTCTACGAATCCATTTCTTAGATGAAATATCCCTGGTTTATTCGTTCTCCATACTCTATGATAAGTTATGTTTAGAATTGACTAAGAATCTGTTGTTCAAAAAATAAATGAGTTTTATTAGATAATTCAGTGGTTATTAGGATTATTTCTCTTGCACCAACACCTTTTTATATTTCAGCTTTGAGCAAATATGTGTGGTACTAACATGAGCAATAGTAACACGCCTGAGTCAGACACACATAAAAAAATAGACACTTATCGACGACGAGTTCTTCAAGGAATCGGAGGACTTGGCGTCGCTGGGCTCTCTGGAGTTAGTATAGCGAATTCTAATACCCCGGCTAGAGCCAAAGAAATGGACGTGGGAGAGAATCCTGCTATTCTCGTCCTATCGGTGACTGCAGGATATCGCCACCAAGCGATTCCGACAGGGAACCAAACGATCCAAGAGCTGGCCGATGAGATCGCTACAGAGAACGGTGTCGACGAGATTACGGTCGATATCATCGATGATCCCAATGGTGATGCTTCCGCATTCCCGACGAATGCTGACGATCTAGCCCAGTACGACGTCGTGGTTTGGAATAGCACTACGGGGGACGTGTTGAATGAAGAGCAGCAATCAGCTTTTGAAGAATATATCCAATCAGGCGGTGCATATGCTGGAATCCACGCTGCAGCCGACACCGAGTATGAGTGGGAATGGTACGGTGGATTGGTCGGTGCATATTTCGAGGACCATCCATCGATACAGACTGCCAATGTGCACGTAACTGATCGTACCCATCCATCCACGGAACATCTTCCTGCAGTATGGGAAAGGACGGATGAGTGGTACGACTATCAATCGAATCCTCGTGGCGATGTACACGTTCTGGCTAGCCTGGACGAGAGCAGTTACGAGGATGCGGGGATGGACGGTATAGACCATCCCACAGCATGGTGCCAATACTACGATGGCGCACGATCCTGGTATACAGGAGGCGGCCACACGGAAGATAGCTATTCGAACGAAGCGTTCCGCCAACACCTCAAAGGTGGGATAATGTGGGCTGCAGGCTACGTCGATGGTGGGGCATCCGGTACGGTGTGGGACAACTACACCACCGTGCCACTAGACACGGATACGTCCAGCCCAGCGATGGTCGATATCGCACCCGATGGTCGAGTTTTCTACATCGAACGCGGCACGTTCGGTGGTGGTCCGGAAACACCCTCCCAAGTGGTAGTGATCGATCAAGATACCCCTGATAACGATAAGCACGTCGCCCTAGACCTCACTGTGTATGCTGAGCAGGAAGACGGCCTTCTCGGAATTCTCCTCGATTCCGACTTCGAGAATACTGGTTGGGTATATCTTTACTACTCGCCACTAAACGAAGACATAGATGAACCCCATAATCGTCTTTCGCGCTTCACGATGGAAGACGGTACGATTGACCGAGATTCCGAAGTCACGATAATGAAGGTCCCGACGCAGCGAGAAACCTGTTGTCACACTGGTGGCGACATGCACTGGGGACCAAACGGTGAGCAGCTATATCTCACCACCGGCGATGACTCCAATCCGTTCGAATCCAGTGGATATGCGCCACTGGACGAGCGTGACGGGAGAGAATATTACGACTCTCAGCGTACCGCAGCTAATACCGCGGATCTCCGCGGCAAAATCCTGCGGATTATTCCCCACGAGGATGGATCGTATTCGACTCCAGACGATAACCTTTTCACTGGATCCGAATATTCCGAAGACCTCGATAATGGCCTCGTTAAGCCAGAGATCTATATCATGGGCAATCGGAATCCCTACCGGGCCTCGGTGGACCACGAAACGGGTACGCTCTATTGGGGCGATTACGGGCCAGACGCTGGCGGTTGGAACGCCGAGCGTGGCCCACCGGGTACCGTTGAATTTAACAAAGCTAACGGACCGGGATTCTACGGATGGCCATATTTCATCGGCCCCAATATCCCGTATAAGGACTACGACTTCGAGACTGGTGAATCGGGAGATCCGTTCGACCCGAACAACCCGGTCAACGAATCGCCGAACAATACCGGTTTGACGAACCTCCCCACGCCCGAAGAGGCGATGATCTACTACGACGGCGACTGGGAGGCGTACCTCAACGGCCCCGATTATGCTCAAGAGTACCTCCCCGAGGAACCACCCTTCCCCCAGCTACAGGGTGGCGCACCGATGGCTGGATCCGTCTTCCACTATCACGATGACTATGATCCAAACCGTTCACTTCCGGAATCATTTGAAGGCAAACTATTCATCATGGAGTGGGGTGCGGGTTGGATCAAGTACGTTTCATTCGACGACGATGGAAACGTAATGGAGATCGATCCGTTCCTTCCGAATGCTGGATTCCACAGACCGATGGATATGAAGGTCGGTCCTGATGGTGCGCTTTACGTCGTTGACTGGGGAAGCGACTTCAGCGGCCCCAATGACGATTCAGGGGTTTACCGCATCGAACATACCAACATCCAGGCTCCGTCGATCAACTTCAGCGATGGAGCCGAGGTAACTATCGAACCGGGTAATACAGTAACCGTCGAAGCGTCGCTGACGAACACCACCTCATCGGTCCTTGAGTCTGGAGAGGTCGCACTCACTGCGTCTGGTGGATCGGATATCGAAGTCAGCGCCAACGATGGGACGACCTTTGATTCGCTCGCTGCAGGAGAAACCCAGTCGATGTCTTGGGATGTGACGGTACCGGATTCGGCAAGCAACGGGACACAGTCACTTTCTGCCACGACGACGTACACTCTCGATGGGAACCAGATAGAGAAGAATTCCACGTTTTCTGTTCGGATTACGGGTCCACTCTCGGCGCCGTTTGGATTCGATTCTGGTGGCAGTGAAATCGATGGCACAGTCACGATCGACGGACTGGATTTTGTTGCCCAATCAGACGCCGTTCAGGCATCCGGTGACTCGAGTGCAAGTGGGAACGATGTCGACGTCGCAACGTCCACGACTGGAGATCCGATCGACGGGACGGACCACGATGCGCTCTATCAGAGCGAACAATATGGCGGAAACCTATCGTACGACGTTGCGATTCAGAACGGCACCTACGACGTAACTCTCCACTTTGCGGAACTGTATTGGAACGAGATAGAAGGTAACGATGGTTACGTCGAGGACGCCGAAGGACAGCGCGTATTCGATGTCTCGGTGCAGGGCGAATCCGTACTCCAAGATCTGGACCTGTTCAAGCGCGTTGGCCATGACGTGGCCTTCACCAAAACAGTGCAAGACGTCGAAGTTACGAACGGTTCCCTCTCGATTAGTACGACCACGAAAGCAGACAATTCGAAATTCAGTGGTTTCGAAATCCAGCCAACGGATGGTGGCGGCAGTGGTGACGTGATCGAGGGTGGGACGACGATTGAACTCGGCGGAGAAACCCCCGGATGGGTTGGTCAGGCACCGGGTATGATCGATGGGAAGACGAATCCAACACTTCCATTGGTGGAGGGTGAGAGCTACACGATCACCTTCGAAAACCTCGATGGTGCACCGCACGACCTCGTCATCCTCGACGGAAATGGCGATTCCCTCGTCTCGACGGATCTCGTCATGGAGGAAGGTGGCACGGCAACGATAGAGTTCACTGCCTCGACCGAGATGGCGGAGTACTACTGTTCGGTTCACCCCACGCAAATGCGCGGCGCCGTCACTATCAAAGAAGGCGACAGCGGTGGTGACGGTCCAGAACCGGTGGTCGGCGATTCACGGCCGACGGACCCGGATGGAGACGGCAAGTACGAGGACGTCAACGGAGATGGCGAGGAGAATTACGATGATATCGTCGACCTCTTCGATAACTTCGAAGACGACGCGGTACAAGAGAGTCCGGATGCGTTCGACTTCAACGAGAACGGACAACTCGACTTCGATGATATCATCGAACTCTTCCGATCACAGTAACCAGTGATCTGATTAATAATTCTTTTTGCAGCCGAACAGAAGAGAGTGTAGTCGGATACGGGTAGTTAGAACTCTGAACATAGGCTTCTCGGAACATGATGAGGTGTGTGGTGCGGGAGTCCGAATACGTTAGAGTTCGTCGAGTATGGGAATCTTGGTTTCACGATATCACCGATGTCTTCCATTCTCGCCCCATAATTTCATGAATACATGGGATAAAAAATTAGGAGCATTTATTATTATTGGTGACCATCGTCTCTATGTTAGGTAAGTCAGGGCTTACCTGATAATTGTGGGAGTTGCTCAAGTAGTAATCTCTCACCATCCATGCCTCTTGCATACGTGGCGAATTGTATCGAGAGTACTACAAACGGAATTCGATTTCGACCAAGTGTTTTGACTGAGGCTTAGACGGACTCTATAGTCACGCAAACTGGTAGAAATCCGCTAACAGATACAGTGGTAGTATTCAGAGAGTTGGCGCCGCTTGTCCTGACTGGTGGCTTCAAACCGCCCTATCGATATATTTTACTGACGCGAAATACCGGAGTGAGAACGGTGTGAGCATATCGGAAGGCTATTTGAGTGTAACGAACCGATGCCGAGTTGTATCTCCAACCTCCCAAAAAGTAATCAGAGTGCGGTGCGATATGAAAATATGTCCACGATCACCGGAAAGAAACTGGAGCGCGCGTCTATGGAACGACTAGAGTGGATCGGTGTGGTTCTATCTGTCTTAATGGGATTGACGTACCTCTTCGAGGCTGCTGAGTCGCTACCGAGCATGTTGGGCCTCTCTTTTCTGCTTGCTGGGTTAGGATACGTTGGGGCGATCGTCCTCGCGCTCGTTGATTTTCGTCGATCACTTCTTTACGTGGCGGGAGTCGTATACAATCTTCTCCTTATTGGAGTTTACCTCTTGGTCCGAGGAGTGAACGATCCGGAACTCGTCGGTCCTCACGGCGCCGCCAAACTCCTTCAGGTTGTGTTCGTAATTCTTCTACTCGTGCTCATTGTCCGTAAGAGGTAACGATTTGAATAAGCCACAAAGGGACTAGAGACGTCCGCAATTACGCCACTGTAATCCCAATCAGCGAGCCGGTCTCGATTGTCGGTCAACGTTCTTCTGTCTTGAATTGGTAACAAAAGGACTCGATGACCTCCGTGGACTGAATCGTCCGACGATACGAAGCACGGTCGGTTTTTTGTCACCTCCGCTGTGCGGATGTGGTGGCTGTCTTGCGTTCCCGCGCGCATCAATTCACACCGGTCAGATTTAATCGCTACTGTCCGTTGTATACGCAGTGTACTCGACACGGCTGCTGGAACCAATACGACTGTTGGAACATTTGGCAGCATAGAGTTCCTATAATGTCCACTACGAATCTCTGTCAGGTTCTATTATCGGGTGCTCAAGGGGGTGGTGTTATATGAGTACGAATGATGTATCGTTGCAGTACGGAAACCGGGCGTTCTCCATTGGGCCGATTGCTTTTACAAATCGTACCCATCGATGCGTGAATTCATGCCGTTTCAGGTAGTCAACTCCCGAGAACGAACCACACACACACCACTTTTCACGAGCTCTCCTAGTTATTTACTATACCCCGAGTTAAAATGTGGTAAATACTCGCCAAAATTAACCAGAGTACGTTCCCACTACGGGTCTAGTTGGAATTCAATCATCATGAACCTTTCTCCGTTAACTAGGATTCTAGACACAATAACTAGCTGTAGCAAAACAAACTTAGGGTAGCGTGATACACGCTTATTCAGTTTAGCACTACTTAGACGGTACTGGAACGTACTTCTCGTGAAATTAGGAGAGGGTGTGTTTTAAGTAAAATTAAGCTTATGAAACCCGTGAAACTCGTGAAAGAGTAGTTTTATATATCCATGATTCGTGTTCTCAATGAACAATCAATGGGGCTGAAAAACTTCACTCGTGATGACTCAATTTTCGCCAACGAGGCCGTTCTCCGTGATAGTTATCGGCCTGAAAGGCTCGTCGAACGTGACAAAGAGTTATCTGAATATCAGGAAGCGCTGCGTCCCGTCATTAACGCTGCCCCTCCGAAAAATATTTTCTTGTACGGTCAGACGGGAGTGGGAAAGACACTCGCTACACGTTTAGTACTGAAGCAGCTTTTGAACGACCAGTGTAGATATGATGATCTCAGTATCGAGGTAATCAATCTGAATTGTAAATCCGCATCGAGTAGCTATCAAGTCTCCGTCGATCTTGTAAACCAATTCAGAAACACTTGTTCAAAGATTCCATCGACTGGGTACGCCGGTAGTCAGGTTTATCAAATGCTCTGGAATCATGTGGACGACTTGGATGCTACCCACCTGCTCGTAGTATTGGACGAGATCGATTCGATTGGAAACGATGATGATATCTTGTACGAACTGCCCCGAGCAAACGACAATGAGAAAATCAGCGATACGTTGGTTGGTGTGATCGGCATATCGAATGACTTCACCTTCCGCGATAATCTTAGCGCACGTGTCAAAGATAGCCTTTGTGATGAAGAGATCCATTTTCCACCCTATAATGCAAATCAACTTCGCAACATCCTCGAACGACGCGCTGAACATGCTTTTCGCGATGGCGTTCTGTCTAGCGATTCGATTCCCCTGTGTTCCGCATTTTCAGCACAAGAGTCCGGGAGTGCAAGACAGGCGTTAAAATTGTTGTACAAGGCTGGGGATCTGGCACGGACGAGAAATGACCCGGAGATCGCTGAAGATCACGTTCGAAATGCTCGTGATACGATTGAAAAGGGGAAAATCCAGGAGGAACTCAAATCACTACCGACCCAAAGCCAGTTGACACTGTTTAGTCTACTCCAATTGGAGGCGGAAGGCAGAGCTCCCTGTAAGAGGTCCGAAATTTATCAACGATATCAGACAGTAGCCGACCAAACCAATACCGACATCGTTTCGGACAGGACGATTCACAATCGAATCGGTCAACTGCGGTTGAAGGGGTTCATTCAACATGATGAGAGAAACGATGGTATTCACGGCGGTAGCTACTACTTATATCGGCTCGACATACGGGAAGAGATCATCCGAAGCGCTTTGAAAAAAAGCGAATCTCGAGTGTCCGATCTTCTCTATATCAGTTCGTGATTTTCATTCCGTACTATGTTGACATGCGTCGTGGCCACAACTCTCATTAATCAGCTTATATATAGTACTGAGTGATGGATGAAATAACAAAGCAGGAAATATTTCCGAGAAAGGGTGAAAGGGAGTATGCTTCCACACGTATTCTGCTCACCAACAGAACAGGGACTTGTGCTAATTGTGGTGTAGAGATTGAGCTCAATCAACCGCACAAACACGTATCATATGTCTCTTGGACGGAAAATGACGACACCGTATTTGAAGAGGCCGTGTTGTGAAATTCCAATTGCTTGTCAGGCTTTGGCCATCGAGGATGACGGGGGTCCCCTCTTCTAGTTGTTGGTGACAGATTTAATATTCACGGTTGTGTAGAGCAAAGTAACATGAAGAACCTCTTTGATTCGCTTGCTGTATCCAGATCATTTTTCGAATCGTTCGGGGGGCCCGGTCTATTTGCTGTAGCGTTTTTAGAATTTTTTCTGCTTCCAATTCCACCGGATTTCGTTCTCATTCCTCTGACTGCCGCAAACTCTGACTTAGCGATACTATATGTCGTATTGGCAACGTCCGGCTCCGTGTTTGCTGGATTAATCGGGTACGGCATCGGCCGAAATGGAGGACGTCCAGCCCTCAATTCACGCTTTGCTGGTCAACGGGCAGACCGGATCGAGGGGTATTTCTGTCAATATGGATCTGTCGTTGTCGCTATTGGAGCGTTCACTCCGATTCCGGAAGGGTACGAACTAATCTCGATCGGGTCCGGGGTGTTCGGTCTCGACCCACGAACTTACTTTGTAGCGTCAGTCATCGGTCGAGGTGGTCGCTACTCGATCGAGGCCTTACTGGTGCTGTTGTTCGGCGACGTGATTCGGACTGCTACGGAAAATGAAATATACCTGATTGTCGGGGGAATCGCTTTGATTATCATGGTTGCATACTTTCTCCGAATTCGGCTGCAATCGAGTCATCTGTGATTTAAGCGTAGAAACTCCATCCAGATTAATACGGAAAGACGACCGCTCGTTACGGTTGTGTACTGCTTGCTCGTGTTCTATCTATGTTTCTTCGTGTCCATTGACGGTTTTACCGCTCATTGAGTCCTTGGCAGCGAATTCATCGGCTGCAAGGCCCATCTTTCGGGCCCGTAAAGAAGATCCCGTCGGAATCACTCCTGTATTGCTGGCCCACATGGATTCGCGAGCAACGAGTACAGTAATGGCCCGATGGAATTTGCACCTCTAGTGTTACTTACCTATTCTGAAGGGTGACAGAGGGGGTTCAACAGCGGAATCTACAGCCAGGTGCTTTCCGGGAACCGACCTACGACAAAACAGATTCAAAAACGCACGATTACAATGACTTACTCGCGCAGGATGAATTCACTTATTTACTCAGCTTGGACGCAACGACAGTTTTGTCAGGATGGATTGTAACTTTGTGGTCCGCATACTCGAACGTAACCTCCTGTCGACCGTGTTCATATAGGTCTTCGAGTGCATCGGGGTCGATTGCCTCGTAGAGGGTAGTCTCCGGCTTCGTACCATTGCCTTTGGTTACTGCCGTTACTACGGCAGAGATGACCGACGATGCTTCTTCTGGCGTAATCCGTGTGGGGGTCTCTATGTGCTCGGGTGGCGAGTTGTGCATACACACGGGAAGGATAGAGCATTATAAGGGGTTTTGGATGTTGAATGTTAACATATATTTATCCCGCCCTGTAAATGTCATCTGATGAATGTCTCTAACTCGTGCATTTAATCCACAGGCAAGACTCTATAAGATCGGTTAATCCCACTTTTTAGACAACCTCGCCGCGTACTACGAAAAGCTAGCGTTCTCTCACTGTCTCGAAGTTCTCATTCTGACATTCCATATCGATAAGCAATCCACCGCAGAACTAATCAGTACTCTCCCTGCTTAAATTGCTCTCACTGAAGGGAGTAAACGTCGGTCTCGGGGGGTCACTTGATCGCTATACGTTTGGGCTGTGGTTATTTTGACTCTGCCTCAAGATTTAAATAGTTCGGTTAATAATGAGATTATAGAACCATGAGAATAATCAACATCGATAAGTTTAGAATATTTAATTATTTACTAGGTATCCTTTGTAGGAGTGATTAAATATGAAAAAACTATCCCGGCGTAAACTACTCCAAGCGGGTGCTTCACTCGGCATTGCGGGGGCGATTCCACAAACGATGAGCACGGTGGCTGCGGAATCATCACCCACCCTCGAAAAATTCGTTCAACCATTACCGACCTTGGAGGAACGCGAATCCGATGGGACACGAGATGGCGTTGATGCCTACGATATCCCGGTAAAGGAGTTCACACAAAACCTTCACCCAGACCTGCCAGACACCACACTCTGGGGATTCGATGGCGTATATCCTGGCCCTCTAATCACTGCAGAACGCGGAGAACCGATGCAGGTTCGCTTCGATAACAGTTTCCTCCCGGATACACATTTGTTGGAAGTCGATGAGCGAATCGGTGGAACGACCCCCGAGAATTATCACTATGAGGGATTCGATGGTCCGGTTCCCGAGGTGAGGACCGTGACTCATTTCCACGGCCTCGAAATCGAACCTGAAAGCGATGGTCAGGCAGATATGTGGACGTCTCCTGGTGGGGCTGAGGGGCCAAGATTCAGCAAGGAATGGCAGGAACTCCCGATGGAACAGGCCAGACTAACGTCGACATATCACGATCACACGGTCGGGATTACACGTCTCAACGCCTATGTCGGACTTCTTGGTTTGTATCAGATCACTAGTCAAGCCGAACGGGATCTCAACCTCCCAAGTGGTGAGTACGATATCCCCATGTTGATTCAGGATCGATCGTTCAATGATGATGGGTCGCTAAAGTATCTCGATTCGTGGGCGTCGTCGTTCCTCGGTGATACGGCCGTCGTGAACGGAGCGGTATGGCCCTCCCTTGAGGTAGAACCACGTCGATACCGGTTCCGACTTGCTAACGGGGCGAACCATCGGGCGTTCGATCTCAAACTTCAGAGTGAGTCCGGTTCGGGTACACCGATGCTCTATCAGTTTGCTCCTGATCACGGATATCTCGATTCGGTCGTATCCATCGGACCGGGCGGTGACCTCGACTCGCTTCGAATCGCTACGTTCGAGCGTGCTGAAGTAATCGTCGATTTTACCGATTATGCTGGACAAACGTTTACCGTCACTAACGAGGCACAGATGGGGGGTGGCCTCGAAGAAATCTTGCAGATCGAAGTGTCTGATCCGGATACGGCACCCGAAGACCCTAGTACGGCACCATCCGATCTAAATCTCCCATCAGTCGGTCCGACGTTCGACGAAGACGACGTGGTCGAGACTCGAAATATGGATCTGGGGCTCGAAATTAAGGGTGATCTGCCTACCTACACGCTGAACGGATATACAATGTGGGACGATGGGTCGATGGTCTACCCACAACTTGGATCGACCGAGATTTGGGAATTCCAGAACCACACGAGCGGCACACACCCGATGCATATGCATCTTGTTAAGTTCAAGGTGATCGGCCGTGGACCGGATGGGACTGACGACCCACTTCCGAACGAACGTGGTCACAAGGACGTTGTTCGCGTCAAGCCTGATGAGAAGGTGCGAGTCCTCACACGATTTGATGGGTATACCGGGCAGTATCCTTGGCACTGCCACATGCTTGAGCACGAGGATAACAAGATGATGATCTGCTTTGTTGTGCAGGACGGGGAAGAAGAGGGTCCTGACCCAGTCGTCGGGGATAAATCACCGACAGACCCGGATGAAGATGGTCTGTACGAAGATATCGATGGTGATGGGAGTGAAACCTACGACGATGTTGTCGATCTCTTTGAGAACTACGATGATCCGGCCGTCCAGAACAATCCTGCCGCCTATGATTTCAACGACAACGACCGACTCGATTTCGACGATATCGTAGAGTTATTCAAAGAGATGTAAAAGCCACCCAGCATTCGACTGCAGCGTCTTTCGGGAAACACGAAACCTGTTCTTCCAAGAAAACGAATCCATTACGAACCGATTTGAGAACCATTCACGATTTTATCGACGCGGTTTTTGAGCACTGTTCTCATTACTGTATTCGAGAGACGCTCCCTACCTATTGAATCTCGATTTTCAATATCTATCGAGTAGACTCGGTTACATCCTTTTGAGTAGCATCGATGTAACTCTGGTCGCGGGAATAGCAGACCACGGTCTGGATGTCGGAATATTCCATAGACATGGAACTGGGCTACGTTACGAAAACATAACGCTAGAACAGTAACAGTCGGCGCTAACCCGTGGTGACCATGCATAGAGTTTCGCTGAAGATGAGACCACCGACCAAAAGAACGGCTATAGAACGAAGCAACACTTTGTCACCCTCGGTACCCAGAACGAGAAAGTAAAGGGACGTCTTTTTACATCCCTGAATTTACAGCGAGCGTCAAACAGGGTGGGAGATTAGAGAGAGCGGAAGAGTTCGACGAGGTCGTCAAAGTCAAGCCGGTCGTTGTCGTTGAAGTCGTACGCGTCGGGATTGTTCTGTACGGAGTCATCGTCGAAGTGGTCGAAGAAATCGACCACGTCGTCGTACTCGGTCTCGCCGTCTCCGTCGATATCTTCATACTTTCCGTCGCCATTGGGGTCGGTTGGCTTCGAATCGCCAACAACCGCGGGAGGCTGACTGCCACCGGTACTACCGTCGTACTGGTAGAGACCGTAAATCTCGACCTGCGAGAGTGCCCGGGTGTAGAGGCGCACGTCGGCGAGCATCCCGCTGAGCCAGTCCTTGGTGCCGGATTTCGATGCGATAGCGAGATCGACGGTCGACGAGGATGACTCACTGGCACCTTCCGAGGAGGCTGCCGGAGTTCCGTCGATGTAAATCTCCGAGACACTCTCGCTGGGTGCGTGTCGATAGACCAAGTGGTGCCACTCGCCGTCGGCGATTCCCGCTTCTGTAGCGAATGCGCCATTGCTGGAATCGTCATCGGGGTCGAACCGCGGATGGGAACCCTCCGAATCGAAACCAGCCCACATCGATTCGTTCTTGCCGACGGTTGCGGCGTAATAGCCGGCATTGTCCGTGTTGATCCAGGTGGAGATGGTGTAGGCCGCCGGGTCGAGCGCATCGGCGTCCGGAATGACGACGGTACCATCGCTACCATTGAATTCCGCGGCGTCGCCGGGGATATCTGGTGTGTCAATACCGGTGGAGACACCGCCAGTGATCGTTCCGTTGTGGTCGTTACCGGTTGCGTCAATGACGGTATCGCCGTCAACGTTGTCCGCACCGAACTGCCATTGACCGACCAGACCTTCTGTGGGTTCCTCCACGTCCGCTTCGGTGATTTCGAATCCGCTCATCTTCGAGTTTTCTACCGGATCACTCATCGTGATCGAGAGCGAACCGTCGCTGACGGCGACGTTTTCGACGGTCTTGGTGTAGGCAGTTGCGAAGCCGACTTCCTCTCGGAGGTTTAGCTCGTTGATCACTTGCTCACCTTCGACCGAGACGTTAAACACGCGCTGTTGACCGTTCGGATCATCGAACGCGAATTCCGCGAAGTGAAGCGTCACGTCGTAAACCCCGTCTTCGAGGCCGACCTCGTACGAGAGGTTTTCACCCCATTCTTCGCTCTGGTAGAGCGCATCATTTTCGGTCCCCTCGATCTCGAGATCCGGCTCCCCGGTCGGGCTGCTATTCCCTTCGTTAGAAACCTGGACGCTGGGTGATTCGGCGACGAATTCGAGGCCATCGATGGTGACCGTCCCATCGATCGTCTCCCCTCCAGCATCGTAGCCGAAGGGGACCGAAACGGGTTCAAGGTCGGGACCGCCATCGTCCACTTCCCCAGTAGTGATGTAGTCCAATCCGCCATATTTGAGGAGATAGAGACCGCCCTGTTGACCTGTATGTAACATCATGGGAGTGCCACCATCCGTGGGGAATGGATCGATACGGCTAACTGATCCGTCTTCGGCGTAGGTGACGGTCTTGAACCATCCGCGCCGTTCCATGATGATGTGTTTGTCGTCGTAGTACCCGGGCAAGGCGATCGAGGGATCGAAGTCATCTTTGTACTGATAGACCTCGCCGATCATGGGCGATCCACCCGTTGGTGGATCTGTGCCTTCGATGGGATACGGAATCTCGTCCGGGACGTTATCATCGGCGTACTCCGGAACGTTGTCGATGAGTTCATCCCACGAGTAGGGATTGGTGATAGTCGCTGGTTGGGCCGGTGGGAGTTCAGTGAGTCCGTCGTTGTTGGGCGAGTCGTTGACCGGGTTATCCGGATCGAACGGATCACCGGTTTCGCCCGTGGCAAAGTCGTAGTCACGGTAGGGAACGTTCATCCCGGTGAAATATGGCCAGCCATAGAACCCAGGCTCGTTCACCCGCACGAATTCGGTGAGTCCAGGCGGTCCTCGCTGGGGATCCCAACTACCTGCGTCGGGGCCATAGTCGGCAATGAAGGGATCTCCGGTTTCCTCGTCGACGGTGAGCGTAAACGGATTCCGGAAGCCCATCGCGTATATCTCGGCTTTAACCTTGTTGTTCGCGTGCGCATCTGCGTACTCGTCACCGGTGAAGAGGTTGCCATCGGGGACTGTGTAGCCACCGTCGTCCTTGGGCGTGATCCGAAGCAAACTCCCACGGAGGTCGTTCGTGTTGCCTGACGTGCGCTGTGCGTCGAAGAATCGTCGACCATCTCGCTCGTCTATCGGCGTATATGCACTCGACTCGAACGGGTCAGTATCGTCTCCTGTAGTGATCAGGAGGTTCCCCTCCAGATCGAAGGCGAGCGCACCGCCGACGTGACAACAGCGCTCACGTTGGACAGGGATCCGAATGATCTCAGTTTCGGAGGTCGGGTCAATCGTATCGCCGTCGACGGTGAAGCGTGAGACGACGTTGTATGGGTCGACGAGAGACTCACCTGGTGCCTCTTTGTAGGTATCGAGCGATTCGAGTTCTTCTTGATTATCGGCGAGTTCGTGGTTCGAGGGTGAGTAGAAGAAGTAAACCCAACCGTTTTCCTCGAAGTTCGGGTCGAAGACGATGCCTTGACCGCCATCCTCGATACCACCGTGGACTTCCTTTTCGAGAGCGATGGTAGTCTCGCCGCTATCGGGATGATAGACCCCTATCTTTGCCGTTCCAGTCGGCTCGGGGGGATATCGGGGGTCGCCGCCTTCGGAGTTCGTAAAGCCTCTCCCTCGGGTCGTGTAGAAGACTCGCCCGTCTGGCGCAACATCAAGTTTCATCCCGTTGCTTAGCGAGGCCACCTGATTTCTGTTGAGGGTGACTGACGGAGGAGAACCATCGGATTCGGGTTCTGGGTAGACGGGGACCTTGAAATCGACAGTTTTGAACCCGTCACCAACCGAGTAGGTAGTCGAGCTGTTCAACAAGTATGGGCCGCTGTCCTCGCTAGGACGGGTTACCTTCCAAGAGACCGATTGGGAAGCTCCCGAGGAAAGCGGTCCAAAGCTGGTTTCGGTTTGTAGCGTAACCGTCACTTCGGAGCCGCTTTGAGAGCTAAGAGTAACGTCGCCATCTGTGATTTCCGAGTCGTATGGGTTGGTAATCGTGGCGTCGACGGTACTGGAAGTGTGTTCGACGGTGAGAGAACTATCCGTGAACGCTGGTACCGATGCAGGGGTAGGTCCGGATTGGTACCAGACATTGCGGAATCTCACTGGTTGGCCGTGATTTTGGAGTTTGATCGGCTGCTTGACGGGATGTTGGCTATACTCTGCGACGTCCTTGTAGACGGTGGGACCGTTCAGGACGGTTTGGGCCTGCACCAGCACATCATTCCAGTAGATGGTCACCATGCCGGGCGACTCAAGGTCGCCGTTGTCGGCAAAGCGTGGAGCACGCCAGATGATGTCGTAGGTCTGCCAGTTTCCTTTTGGGCGGCTGGCGTTGACAAGCGGGGGGTGCTGGCCATACACCGAGGCGGCATACCCATCTGCATAGGTCGGATTTTGGTAATTGTTGAGAACCTGGATTTCGTACCGGTTCGCCAAAAAGAATCCGCTGTTGCCAGGCACTTGGTTACTTCCAGAGATGCTCTCGGGAGATTGCCACTCGACGTGGTAGTGGCCGTCACCGAAGTTCTGTTTGCTGACGATGGAACTGTCGCCGACGACGACGTAGTCGTCTTTGATGTCCCAGGTACTGGAATCGTTCCAATCGTCAAGGGATATCTGTCCGTTGTCTCCGTCTCCAATGAGGACGGTGGCATCTTCGGGTGGGTCAGGAAAAGCGGGTTCACCCGGATCAACAACGGGCGGGTGGGGCCGACACGGGTCATGGACTTGCCAGGGTGAATTAGGGAGTCGGGGAGTCGTGTTAAACCCCGGTCCTTGGCAATCTTTGGGGGGCTGATATCCAGTTCCCACATCGTGGTCAGCTACTGCAGGACCGATGAGGCCACTAGCCATCGTGAGTCCTGCTGCACTCAGTATCGATCTACGAGAGAATTTGCTATCATTACTCATGGTCTGATGATCCATCTTATTGGTGACTAAACAATAAATTAAGCCTTACTATATTTTTTACTCACTTTGAATATGGGAAATATATTGCGTTCGAATTGCATTCAGTACTCGATAGCTGTCTTAAGCCAGGATGACTTATTCACGATGAGTTGAAAAGTAGTCACGTGAATTTAAATACAGATGCTCTCCTCAACGATTTACTAATTACCTCCTACCCTGCTGATTCAAGAAAAAATCTGCACCAGCGGCGTCGAGACGAACACAACCCCAGGGAATGCTGGAGTATTCGGTCTTTCCTATGAAATCGACGTTGACAATCGTACAACTGTCTTGTGAGACGGATTTTTGAGTTCTCGACGCAATAGACGCCGATTCTGTGTCTCCAAAAGGGTGTTATGGCAATGAGAAGTCTCACCATCACCGAGTCACCCACACGAACGCCGAGCGAGTAGGGTGAGGGTCACTCAGATATAGTGAGAAGCTCTATCCGGTTTTCAAACGGATCCCGGAACGAGAACCGCTCTATCCCTGAAATGGGTGGTTCGTCCTGAGTTTCGAACCCCTTTTTCTCGAGATAAGATCGCACCTCGTTGACGTTCCCGATTTCGAATGCAGGATGGCGCTTCGATCGTGGGTGTTCTCCATCCTCGACACTAATATGTAGTTCTACCCCACCTGCTCGAAACCACATTCCACCACCCGAAGAAAACGATTCAGGTCTCGGAACCTCATCAAAGCCGAGAAGTGATGTGTAAAATTCACGCGCTTCTTCTTCGGCACTTTCCGGGATTGTAAGCGTAACGTGGTCAATGGATTTCCAGTCGATCATTGACTGGATTATGTCCGTAAAGCGTATATATTGATTGATCCCGGCAATCGTTCCATGTAGTATCTCACACCAAAGTGTTGGCTATGTCCATTTTGACACGAAATATCAGCTACTGATCGAGCCGCTTGTTCGAAAAAAGTATCACTTTCGTCCCGATTTCTCGCCGGTCAGGAAACGTTGACCCGTTCACCGGATTCATCGGATTTCTCGATCGCGGCGAGCAACTGTTGGACACGATAGCCGTCCTCGAAGGTCGGGACGTCGCTCGACGACCGTTCATCGGAATCAGTATCTGTGTTTGCGACCGCGGAGAGGAACTCGTAGTTCTCGAAGACGAAGGTGTGTTCCCATCCGAGAACGTGCCCCTCCGGCCACCATCGTTCGAGGTACGGGTCCTCGTCCGCAGTGACCATGATCGTCTGGAATCCACGGTCGTCGGGGCCAAGGAATTCCAACTCGTTCGGTCGTTCGACTGAGAACCGAAGGCTCCCCTTCGATCCGTTCACCTCGACCGAGTGGTCGTTCTTGTGGCCGGTCGCGAACCGCGACGCCTCGAATGTCCCGACCGCACCGTTTTTGAACGTTGCTTGTGCCGTGTACGCGTCGTCCACAGTCACCGGACGCGTTTCGTCTGCCCCGGAAACTGGGCGCTCATCAACGAACGTTCGCAGTTGCCCACGAATGTCTTCGATTTTCCCCGTTCTGTCCTCGACGAGGAAGCGCGTCAAGTCGAGTGTGTGTGCGCCGAGGTCGCCTAGTGCGCCGCTACCAGCTACGTCGGCATCGAGTCGCCACGACCAGGGTGCCTCCGGGTCGGCGAGGAAGTCCTGTAGGTAGCTTCCTCTGACGTGTCGTATTTCGCCCAGCTCACCCGAATCGATGAGCCGTTTTGCGTAGCGAACCGCAGGGATGAACCGATAGTTGAACGCGACACCCGAAGGGACGTCCGCGTCACGGGCAGCGTCCCGCATTCGTTTGGCGTCGTCAAACGTGTGTGCAAGTGGCTTCTCGCAGAACACCGCAGTCCCTGCATCGAGCGCGGCGATGGAGGGGTCTGCGTGAATCGCGTTCGGCCCGAGGTTGTAGAACACGTCGACGTCGCCGATGACATCCTCCCAATCAGTATTGTACTCCTCGAAACCGAGTTCGTCGACGGCATCCGCAAGTGCGTCTTCGTCTCTTCCGACGAGAACGCGTCGTTCGACGTCTGGCGCGTCCGGGAAGAACATCGGCAGGCGGGCGAGCGCATTCGCGTGGGCCTTGCCCATGAAACGATAGCCGAGGACGCCGATGGAGAGTGGTTCGTTCATTTGTCCACCTCAGGCCCAGTAGGCGTCGCCGGGGTTCGTTTCGAACACAGCTCGGTCGAGTACGTCGATGGCCTTTTCCAACCCTTCCTTCGACGATGTGAGTGAATCCTCGTGTTCGATAGAGAGCGCTCCGTCGTACTCCACCATTCGTAGAGTCGAGACGACGTCTTTCCAGAACGTCTCACCATGGCCATACCCGATGGAGCGGAACAGCCACGAGCGGTCGATTTCCTCTGTGTATGGCGTTGTGTCGAGCACGCCTTTCTCGCGGGCGTTCGCATCGTACACTTTGGTGTCCTTGGCGTGGAAGTGGTGAATGGCGTCCTCTTGGCCGAGGAGGCGAATCGCGTCGGTGATATCGATGTCCTGCCAGAACAGGTGGGACGGGTCGAAGTTGGCGCCCATACGGTCACCGGTCTCTTCGCGGAGTTCGAGCATTCCGTGCGGTTCGTAGACGAGCATATTGGGGTGCATCTCGATGGCGATGTCTACGTCGTAGTCGTCCGCATACGCTTCGAGTTCCTGCCAATATGGGATAGCAACCTCGTTCCACTGATACTCGTGAGCCTCGTGATGCTCGTTTGGCCACGGGGCGGTGATCCAGTTAGGGACGGAATCGTCCGGGCCGCCGGCGGGCAATCCCGAGAATGTCGTGACAGCGTCTACGTCGAGTTGACTTGCGAGACGAATGGCCTCGCGAAGCTCCTCGTCGGCTTCGGCCGCCTGATCTTCCACGGGATGCAATGGGTTGTTGTGTGTCGCCAGTGCCGAGATGTACAGGTCGTTATCGTCAAGCAACGACTGCAGTTCAGACTGGGCTTCCTCGTCATCCAAGTACTTTTCTCGAGGAAGGTGTGGGTCACCGACGAACCCACCGCAGCCGAGTTCGACCGCGCCGACACCGAGGTCGGATAAGTACGAGAACGTGTCTTCTATCGATTCATTAGCTAATGCTACTGTGAGGACACCGACATCCATGGTCGAGAATCCCACGGTCGATTCAAATAATTTGGGGTGTCGGAACCATGAATAATGTCCTCGCCCTCGACCTGGCGGACGTTTGTGACACTTTCACCCCGTCGCGAATACACTCTCGACGGAAGACCATGCCCGTTCCCGAAACTGAATTGAATAAGTCCTGCCACGTCGTCCTCGTGAGGCCACGGCAGGGTGTCCACCGTATGGAAGTTCGCGTCGACCTCACGAACTCCTTCGTGATGGTCGTTTCATACCGGGCGGAAAGATCTGTGAGACGTTGAGAGTGGTCGTCGCTCGGATGATGTGGTTGTGAGTCGAGCGAAGTTCCGCAGGTAGTTCCTCGAGGAGAATCTACCGTGACTTCGGTTTTCAGCGTCGTCATGGATGCCTGACACCGCTCGCGATAGAGAATACCGGTAACTCATTTGCCGATCTGCAAGTGTTTGTATTCCGCTATCCTTCGACCCCATGACAACGAGACGGGGGATTTCGATATAGCAAAATAGAATTTATAGTGGCTTAGAGGAGTGTTTTCGGGCGATGTACTTCTTAAAACGCACGATTACACTGGAAGCGATGGTACGTCATGTACTGCCGCTTTCCCTTCTAAGCGGAAGTGACGACCCCCCGGTACCCCCGAATCGATCTGTGCAGAATTCGTGGGGGAAGCGATCCTCATGGATGGTGTGAAGGATGGCTAAACAGTTAGAGGATCGCTCCTTCCCCCGTGAATGAAAGCGACTCTAGCAGGCAAAACATTTTATACTACGGTTACGATGAAGCAAATTATGGTGATAGAGGCGAATAACCCTGTCAAAGCCCTCTATACGATGGAAGAGATAATTGAATCGCTCGAAGAACACAAAGCAGTTGGAGTCACAGAGCTCGCAGAAATCGTTGAACGACCACAAAGTGTAGTCCACAACCACCTTGCGACACTCCGGGAACTCGAGTACGTCGTCAAGGAGGGACCGAAGTACAAGCTCGGACTTAAATTCTTACAACGAGGGGAAATCGTTCGAAACCGTTTGCTACTGTACGCGGAGGGAGCACCCGCTATCAGAAAACTGGCAAAAGAGACCGAGGAGTTGATAACGCTCATCGTGGAGGAGCATGGACGGGGAGTCTACCTTGATGTCGTTCAAGACAGTGTAGATATTCAATATCCTGCGATTCCGGGAACACGAATCAGGTTGCATTGTTCGGCCACCGGCAAAGCGATTATGGCGTACATGCCAGAAGATGAGGTCGACGAGATTATTAACCAACATGGGTTGCCCGCCCAAACTGACGAAACCATCACGACGCGGGAAGATTTATATGAGGAACTCGACGCAATTCGTGAGCGAGGGTACGCATACGACAGACAGGAGTTTCGCGAGGGCATGCGCTCAATCGGCGCACCAATTCTCGACGAGAAGAACAACATCCTCGGTGGACTGAGCATCGCCGGGCCGACGCACCGATTCGCCGGCGATCGGTTCGAAACCGAGCTCCCGAAGAAACTCTTGCAATCGGTGAACGTCGTCGAACTCAACTATAACGAGCCGGATATCCGGTGATATCATGTGATACGAGTCCTATCCGCTATTCACTCGCTAACTTCCGTCCGTCGCGATGGGAGATCATCAGCCGACGCCCCAGCTGACAGAAACCGAGAGGAAAAGACTCGGTATGAAGAGATCAAAGCTGTTTAGCCAGTCGTTCCAAACCGATAGCGAGTGCAGCAGGTACCACCAAGAGGATGGCCATGACGATGAGTAACGTCGAAACCACACTGATGGTTGGGTCCAGCTCATTTCTGAGGCCAATCCACGCCAGCACCGGGATGGTACGGGTATCCTGTCCTGATAGGAATAGCGCCATGACGAATTCCTGGAGACTAATAATAAACGCGATGAGTGCTGACGCAAAGATCCCGTTTTTGATGTTCGGAAGGATGATCTCGGCGAACGACCGGATGGGACCGGCACCGAGATCGTTGGCAGCGTCCCTCAATTGCCAGTCGAATTGGGAGAGTACTGCTTGCATAATGAAGAACACCAGCGGCGTCGCCCACAGAGAATGTGCAATGATGATCGCAACGTATGAGCGATGGAGACCGAATTCGCCGAGATAGGTCAACAGAATGACCGCGATGACTACTGCTGGCAAGAGCAGCGGAAGTAAGGCAATAGGAATAAAGTATTGCAACCACTTCGATTTGACCCCTTTCAGACCAAATGCAGCAGTCACGCCCAAGAACGTCGACAGCACCGCCGTTCCCGAAGACGTAATCACGCTGTTCACGACGGCTCCTTTCCACGACGGGTCCGAGAGAAACTGATCGTACCAGCCCAACGAGAGTCCACGCGGCGGGAAGACTAACTGTCCTGTCGAGCCGAACGAGGTGCCGATAACCACTAGTAACGGTAGCACCATAAGAAACGCCAGCAGTCCGTATGCAGCACGGAAGGCGAATAATTCTAGGCGTTCGCGTACGTATGCATTAAACATGCATCTCGTCACCTCCCCAGTGGTTGAGGGCAGTGAACATGAGTACGACTGATATCAGAACGAAAACGAGTAGAATTATCGATAGTGCACTTGCGACTGGATAGTTGAACTGCTGAAGCATCAACCGTTCGACTTCGATGGCAAACGTCGTCTCGCTGGCCGACCCCAGAAGCGCGGGCGAAGCGTACGCACCAACTCCCCAGGCAAAGGTTACAACGGTAGCCACAGAAATACCTGGCAACGTCTGAGGCAGTACTACCTCGAAGAACGAGCGTGGTCGGCTCGCCCCAAGGTCACGGGCCGCCTGAACCGTCTGCCACTCAATGGTCGACATGACACTGTAAATAGCCAACGTCGCGTATGGCAACGCAGTGTACACTTGACCGATGACCGTTCCCAAGAAATTGTTCATAAGTATCATCGTTTGCTCGATGACGCCGGTCCGTACCAGAATGCTGTTGAACGGTCCAATAGGGGACAATAACAGTAACCACGCGTAGAGCTTGACGACCAGCGTCGTCAACAACGGAAGGATGACCGTGAACAACAGCACCGTCTTCAACATCCCATCAGCTCTCCAGACGGCATAGGATAGCACTATCGCAAGCGTGAGCGTTATGATGGTCACCACGACGGTAAACTTCATCGTGAATACTAACAGTCCGATAGTGAGATCCGAGGTGAGTACTTGAACGTAGCTACGTATAGACCACGTTCCTGCAGCGTATGCACCGGCACCGGTAGGTGCGTAAAGACTGATACGAAAAAGGTAAACCAACGGTACAATAAAGAAAATGACCTCGAATATGATGAGTGGAACCATCAGTAGCTTCGCCCGCGTGGAGCCACGTTGGAGCCAGTTCCCAAGTCGACTGAGTACCGACCCCTGTTGGAGTTCTACGCTCATACTTAATTCTCTACGGTGGTGAATTGGGTTTCCTCATTGTCGAACGCAACCAACCGTTTGGGATCCCATTGGATAACGATGTTTTGCTGTTCTTCAATTTCCCTGTCCGGATCGTACTGCTGTTCGACGAATATCGTTCGCGAACCGGTGTCAATGTACAGCCGCGTCATTGATCCACGGTAGATTACGTTGTCGACCTGTCCACTTGCTGTACACCGTGTATCACCGCCGTCGGCCTTGATAGTTTGAATTTCGGATTGCCGGAGTTGCATGTTTTCCGGCCGTAAGGAGATGGACACCGATTCTCCCTCGTCCGGGGCTGCCTGTCGGTTCGTAACTGGAATATCTACATGACATCCGAGATCCGTCTTGGCGACGACCTCGTCCGAGGCCGTCTCAACCACTGTTCCTTCGAGGAAGTTCGTATCGCCGAGAAACTCCTCGACGAACTGGTTCTTGGGGTTATTGTACACATCCGGTGGTGCCCCTACTTGGATGAGTTTCCCGTCGTTCATAATGCAGATACGGTCGGCTAGCGTGAATGCCTCACTCTGGTCGTGAGTGACGTGAACCATCGTCTGGTCCAATTCCTTATGAATGTCTTTGAGTTCGAGTTGCATCTCTTCTTTTAGCCGCTTGTCCAGATTCGACAGTGGTTCGTCGAGTAGCAGCACGTGAGGTTCGACGATGAGCGAACGCGCCAGTGCAACCCGCTGTTGTTGGCCGCCACTGAGTTCTTTCGGTTTCTTGTTCTCGTGACCATCAAGCTGAACCATTTCGAGCGTCTCTCGGGCACGCTCCTTCCGCTTCGTTCTGTCGATGCCATCCATTTTCAGCCCAAATGCCACGTTTTCTAGTATTGTTTTGTGAGGAAACAATGCCCAATCTTGAAAGACGATGGAGCAGTCGCGTTCGTAGGGTGGTTGTCGTGTGACCTTTTGACCTGCGATGTGAACATCGCCCTCCGTCGGTCGTTCGAGACCACCGATCATTCGCATCGTCGTCGATTTACCACACCCGCTCGGGCCGAGCACACACAGTAACTCCCCCTCTTTCACCTCCAGGGATAAATCATCGACAGCGTTGAAACCCCCATAACTTTTTGTCACGTCTTCGAGTTTAATTGCACTCATGGTGAATCACCGACCCAACGCGCACAGTGTGTCGGTACAGTCAGACAGGCTGGTAAGCATGTGAATTTCACACATGGCACAATATGATTCAGCTAACAATATATAAATTTCCATAATATAAATTATAGTCTGTGGAAACATATGCCGAGTCACGCTGACGACGAACATAAATCCTCGATTGGTTCGAACTACACTATTCGAGTGCAGATTCAATGAGATCGATAAATGCCGTCGATGAAAGCTGATAGATCGTATTTCCGGCGTTCGTCCGTCGACGGGCAGTCGACGCAACGCACCTCTCATCGACGTGAATCTCCCACTGGCACGGGTAGCGAGGCTGTTTTGATCGGAACGTGATGGAACAGTCGTGCTTTTCCTCCAACTGCGGTACGATGGTGTGTGTAAAGACGCCGTCGGAGAACGTGGGCGGTTTGTAATCCGGCAGTCCCATCTCTTCACGGAGTCGCTCGTTTTTCTTCCACCACTCCGGTCGCTCGGTCGACTGGGATGCGGTTTCTTCAGGCACCACGTTCCGACTATCGGTTTTACCGTACTTATTCATGACGCTGTGGGTCCACGGAACGAAAACCCCGGAGCGGCTATCGAACCTCAAATCCGCACCATATTCACGGCGGTGGCTACGGTCAGCACGTCGGATTTTCGAGATTCATATAGACGCTTTTGGTTTGCAAATAATGGTCGAGGGACGCTTCACCGAGGTCCTTTCCGATTCCTGATTCCTTGAAGCCACCGTAGGGTGCCTCGGGGAGGATAGGGCCGTAGTCATTGACGTAGACTATCCCAGCTTCGAGGTCCGCGGCTGCCCGGTGAGCGAGCGAGGTGTCTTCGGTTCCAATACCAGCCGATAGGCCGAATCTAGTGTCGTTTGCTCGTTCGATGCCCTCCTCATAACTATCGAACTTCTGCACAGTCTGAACTGGACCAAATATCTCCTCACGAGCGATACGCATATCGCTATCGACGTCGGTGAACACCGTCGGTTCGACGTACCATCCACGGTCCAGTGGGCCATCGGGCGTTCCACCGCCGTAAATCAGGTTCGACCCCGATTGCTTTCCAAGGGAGATGTATTTCCGAACGGACTCGTACTGGTCGGCAGTGGTCAACGGCCCCATCGTCGTGCCTTCCTCGAGCGGGTCCCCACACGTGTACGACTCGGCAGCCTCGAGAAACGCGTCGAGAAACTCCTCGTAGATGTCCGTGTGGACGATTGCCCGTGAGAATGCATCGCAAATCTCCCCCGAACTGTAGTAGATACCGTCGGCAACTGCCTGTCCGACTTTCGACGGGTTGGCGTCGGGAAAGACCAAGAATGGGGACTTGCTACCGAGTTCCAGGGTTACCGGTGCAATGTGACTCGCAGCACCTTGCATGACACGTTCGCCGACCCTCCGACTACCGGTGAACGACACCTTCTGGACGCCTCCGTGGCCAGTTAGCGCATTCCCTACATCGCTTCCTGTTCCGGGAACGACGTTGACAACTCCATCTGGAAAAATGTCCGCCGACAGTTGCGCGGCGCGAATCGCTGTCAACGGTGCATCCTGTGCTGGCTTCAGCACTGATGTATTACCAGCGGCGAGCGCAGGGCCGAGTTTCCAGGTTAACGACCAAATGGGGAAGTTCCATGGGATTATCTGCCCGACCACGCCGAACGGTTCTTTGCGAGTGTAGGCATGGAGACCGTTACCGGCGGCGATTTGATCACCGCCAATGGTTCGACAGAGCGAGGCATAGTAGTCCAGGGTGTCGAACGCGCCCTGGACTTCCCCGCGAGCTTGTTCGATGGGTTTGCCAGTGTCGAGACACTCTAGTCGGGTCAGTTCGTCTTCGTGGTCCCGTAACTCGTCGACCCACTCTCGAAGCATCGATGCTCGCTCGGCGGGTGAAGTCGCCTCCCACTCACGGTCGTAGGCATCCCAGGCCGCCTCGACTGCTGCATCGACATCATCACCGTCACAAGCCGGAATCGCCGCAATGGGACGAGTCACAGCCGGGTCGAGGGTCTCAATAGTCACGTCCTGGTTGGGAAGATACTGCTCTCCATCTATCCAGGGAGTGAACGTTGTATCGGTCGTTACATCGGTAATCGCGTCTTCGTGTGCGGTTAGGATCGAATTTTCCATGAATCCATTGATTTACGGGAGAATTTGTCGACTATGCCGGTACTACGATGACCGTTTGAGCTTTTCGAATTTTTCACTAAACTCACTGGAATACTCAGAGAGGTAGTTATAATCCGGGAAGTGGAAGTTTTTATACTCTCGGTTGTTCGTTGGGAAGCCAGCCTCCTGTGCGACCTTGGAGTGCTCTGCGTTCTTGTTTGCCAGTAGCTGATGGCTCGTCTTACCCCACTTGTTCTGTACGTCCTTCCTGAGCATGAAGTTGAGAAAGTGTTCTGCCATCTCGCGTTTGTCCGTGCCACGGACGACGCCGTAATGGTCGTAGTATCCCGTGGTTGCCTCCGGCAGTGTAACCGAGATCCAGTCGTTTTCGGCCTTCCGTCCCATCGAGACGCCAAAATACGATTGGGCAGCGTTGGCGATGCGTAGTTGCATCTGCTGCCATCGTTCGGCACCCGTGCTGTAGAACGAGGTTGCGTTGAAATCTTTGACCTTTTTGAACGGTACGTTGTGGTACTGTTTGTTGTATATCTCCTTAACACCTGCCATTTGGTCGGCGACGAGAGCGCCGATGAGTATCGTGTACGCATAAAATCCGCCGTCCATCGTCAAGCGCGTGTTATTGTCGATGAGGGTTTGCCAATCGGTAATGTCGTAGTTGATCTTTCGGTTGTTATACATCACACCGACGGGTGCACCGTCGAACGGGACTGCGTACTCCGTCGACCGAAGGTTCTTGACGTAGGGATACACCGTTTTCAGATTCGGCACGTTCTTCCTTCGAATGTCAAGGAAGAGGTCCTCTGCCCGCGCCTGCTTATACATCTGACCCTCTGTGACCGCGATGTCGTACGGCGGATCATCCTCGGGAGCGCTTTTGATTTTCGAGATGATCGCACTCCAACCGGGTACGAGCGTAACCGTCGCGCCCGTTTCCTCCTCGTACATCCGCTTGATCGTGTTCTTGAAATAGGTGTGGTATTGACCACTCCAGACGGCCACCGTGAGTGTCTTGCCGGTTTTTTTCGCGGACGTACCGCTGCTACCGTCCTCTTCATCACTATTCGATTCACCCGAACAGCCAGCGAGCACCGAAGCGGACGCTCCTGCCATCGAAAGCAGGAGCGTCCGCCGATTCTTTCTGTCGTGCTTCGTATCGTTGGAGTCCGAGAGCGTCGTCTCGTCGTCGGACTTACTCTGTGAGGCGTGCCTACTCATACCATTACTATATATGAATTAATAATCTAATATAAGTCTTTTGCGCCATCAGATACAACTAAGCATTTCGTGGAATGTTATAAATATTATCAATTCGCCTGTTTAGTTAGTATGCCGCCTAATGCGCGGTATCGGCATAGTGTATATAATATTATTTATATGAATTGATTCCCTGTAGCGCGACGCATACCGGGATACCTCAGAATGTAAACCGACGTACGATAGGAGGATAGCATGCGTTCGACGGTGGATGGGTACTATCTATTCCGGCATCGTCTGTCAAATGCTCACGATGATATCCTCACCGTCGACGCGAACTGGATGAGAGGGTAGTTTGGCCTTCGAAGTTAGTGATTCACCGTTCGTGACGTCGTATTCCCATCCGTGCCACGGACAGCTCAATATCTTGTCCTCACTACACCACTCCATGCACACTTCGAGATTTTCCGGGTCGTATTCGGCGGTCCACGTTCCGGTCAAGGTACCTTCACATACGGGCCCAGCTTGATGGACACACCAGTTTGTGTATGCCTTGTACTCACCGTCAACATTGAAGACAGCGATTTCGCGTCCCTCGATTTCAGCCAGTATTCGCTCACCTTCGTTCAGCTCGTCCGTTCGTCCGATTACATGGTCTTTCATGGTTCACTCCAATTTTTCACCGTCTTCACGTCGGTCGTCTCTTTCACAAATCAAGGTGGAAGGCCTCAACGGGAGTATCGTGCAACACTTTCCGACGTTCCTCCTCCGTAAAATAGTGTTGTAAGTACTTGTCGAGTTCTTCGAGTGCATCGAAATCCCAGTGTGGGTAGTCGGTGGCGAACATGATATTGTCTGTCCCCATGATTTCGAGCATCTTCGCCATATCCTCGGAGTCGTTCGGTTCACCGAGTGGTTGGTTGGCGAAGTAGACCGACTCGCGGATGTACTCCTCGGGTGTTTGCTGGAGCAGTGGCACCTCGCTTCGACGCATGTGATATATTTTATTCATCCGGTGCATCATATATGGAACCCAGCCCAAGCCGGCTTCGAGAAAGATCCAATTGAGATCTGGGAATTTCTCTGGCGCCCCTTCGGCGATGATACTCGTCAATGTCATCATTTGCTGCCAAGTATGTGCGACACTGTGAACTTCAAAGAATTTGTTGAAACCGCGGTTCTGCATCGGGAAGTCGAACATAAACTCCTCGGCATTCCCGTGAAACACGATTGGAAGGTCATTGTCCTCCGCAGCTCGATAGATGGGGTCATATTTTGGATCTCCCAAGGGAGGATGTTCACCGCTCGATCCGATATACACTCCAACGACTTGCTCTTCTTGACCCATTTCGTCGATCTCCTCTGCAGCTTCATGGGGTTTTTGGGTCGCGACAGCAGCCAGCCCTAGAAAATCGTAATCGTCTATATACTTGTCCAGTAGAAGTCGATTGTACGCCCGCATAAGTTCCATTGCCAGATCTGGCTGCGAGAATTTCCCGAGTGGTTCAAATGTGTTGATGATCGGATAGTCGATATTAAATTCTCGCTGAAACTGGACGATATCCTCTGCTTCGGTAAATTCCGAGAAGTTATCCTTGATCTTGCCACCCATCCGTTGATCCCAGCTACTCGATGGGAAAATGGGGTGCGGAGAGTCAGTAATACTGGAAGCATATGGTTCGTCCATGTATTGTGCAATCTCCTCTTCGGGTACAGTCATGTGGACATCGGTATCCACCACAGTCGTCTCTGCCAGAGTTGAATTGGGGGCTTTTTGTGCCATACACTCATCCAGTTCTGGATCGTTCATAATAAATCTTCTTCGTAGATTTCTACACTCACGTCCTCTATCTCCTAAATTCGATTCTTTTTGACGGAATTCGTAATCTCAACCCTCGTACAAGCCAGAGTCACTGTTTTAAGAGGGAACGTTGAAAACAGTACAAAAAATTTGGCTGTATCACCCGTCATTGGATTCGTTATTACGAAATAATAATGTAATCGTTGAATTGTCGAGATAGGGGCTGAAAAGCAGATATTGGCGACTTGAACCATGTTTCATCTTGCCTCAGTCAGCGAGAAATTGAAATCAATCGTATAACTGCTTCTCGATCGACTTTTCGCTTTTTCATTTTGCTAACCTATAATTCCATAATTCGGAATTTGTTCCATGATTTCTCCACCGACCATTACATCCATAGGCTTGTAATATCGATTGAGAACTGGAGAGGCAACTCAACAGTTAATACCTGCCGGACAGGCACTGTACGCCCAGGGGGCTCGAGAACCGCTCAACTACTTGACTTCGTACCTTCTGTTAGCTAGATGCGTATATCTAGCGTGAATCCCTGCTGTTTCCAATCACGTTGTTCTTACAAAAAGGCGTACAGCGACGTGTCGAATTGGCCATCGGACTTCTCGATGAATCGTCGAGATAGGTGCCCTGGCGGGCACCCACCTCCTTGATCTGGTTTATCGTTCTGAAGAGTTATTTATAAACAATCGAGACGACGTCGAAGATGACGTTCCACGACTGCAACGATTAATTTCTCCTGAGATAGCAAGGATAAGAATTCTGCGGAACTGTCCAGATAAGCACTTAATATGGCCGCTAAATATCATAGTAATGGGAAAACAGTGCAAGCAGTTGGTGGGCGTTTACTTGTCACCTATCCGACTAGATCGGGAAACAGTAGACTATGATTTGAAAGTGTGATACTACTTTTCGAGAAGGACTTACTCTGAATCATCGACCTATCATACAATCTCAATCGGAATTGTACAGTGCTATATCCGAATTGGTCGATTGGATACGTTATTTCCTTGTAATCATGTTTCTCGATAACTTTGTCGGGGAATACATCCGCTAGATTGATGCCATATTATTTAAAGAATTATACTCCGAGTAGTTGTTTTGCAGAGTATTGTGATATATGGTCAAAAATACCTATCGTTTATCGCTGGATAATCCTGTTGAATACAATTTATTTCTGCTTACTCAAGTGAGGGTCCGAAACACTTCGGAATCTTTGGTATCCATCCTAAAAATCGCTCGAAATGAACGATCTACACTCCTCAGATGCAGCTTCGAGAAGTTCTGGGTCAAGCCTACTGTCTCCTAAAATTATAAGCGGAAGTGAAACTACCCCGAGGCCCCGAATTAATCTGTGCGCAAGCGCTACTCACCAAACGGGTCTCGTTAACATCGCCGTTCGCGCTCTCAACATACGTGATTTGCTGTTTCTAATGCCCCGAGAGTGATCGATTACTATAGCACGGTTTATACCATTCCAGCGTCCTCAAATGCCTGTTCAAGCGATTTTCCTTCACCAAGCAGGTTATCTCTCCTTCTGTCTTCGCGACTGTCTCAGCGCCTGAGATGACTTCCATCGGTGCGGCGTTATTTACGAGTACGTTGATCGTTCTCCATTTGTTGACCATGGCTTGCACAGTCGATTCGATCGACTCAGGATCAGTTATATCTGAACTCGGCTAGGTTGATTCGGCATGCAGATTCCTGTGTGAAATTTAGGTTGCCGATTGATTCCAGCGTCCATCGTGCATGAGAGAGCTATCTGCCTGACTTCAGAACTCATCGTCTTCTGCCTCCATTTTCGTGAACGCTATGGGCCTCATTCGCAACCACACAACCTCGGAGGATGGATTTGATGCGTGCCTCGCTTTCGATTGAAACGGATTAGAAATATTCAGCAGTGTGTTTGTTTGTGTGTGCGTAGGTGTTTCAATCAGCGAGGGCGTTTGGCGAGCGCACGTGTTTCTACTGACCCAAAGCAGTCGATGATAAGTGAGATACATTCGCGCTTTCCATCATCTCTTTTAACAAGTGGTGGACTGCAAACCGTAATATCCTACCTGCGGTCGGGAGTCCTCCGCCTGAAGGCGGAGGAGGATGTCACTTCCTTTCTTGTTTCAAGCTCTCAATAGACCCAAAGAAGCCGAAGTATGCGACGACACCGCCGAACATCGCTAAGTGGGAAGCCCACTGCGGACTGTTCAACGCGCCGAACACGATCGAAACGACGGCTACCCACGCGATGGCGAACACCAAGTCGACGAACATGCCCGAGCGGTTCTCGCGGACGTGTTCGCCGAGTTCCTCGACGGAAATCATTTGCCAACCCCGTGATACGGCGCTCGTGGATTGATACTCACCGACGTGCGTCTGGTAAGGGGACCCGAAGACAGGTCGATCGCGCTCTCAGCCCACCAGTGTTCGATCGGCGAGTGGACCCGTTCGTCCATGATTAGTCAGCCGCCGGGGATTCACCGTCGTCGGTCACCGCGACTTCCTCGGCGGACTGCATCTTCGACATCGGCTCGGGACTATGACACTGTCGAACCAATCGCTTGGTCTTCAAATCCGGTTCGTCGGTCAACAACGAGACAGCGATGGTGACAACGAACACGATGGGTACGCCGACGAGCGACGAAGCGAGGGCGGGAAGCCACTGGGCCAAGAACGGTGAGATGATGCCATCGGTCCCGGCCGCACCGGCGAGGATGCCGTAGTTCGGCAGCACCTCGTTGACCATCGGGATAAACCAGATGGCGAGGCCGGTCGTCATCCCGGCCAACGCACCCTGTCGATTCGTGTTCTCCCACCAGAGGCCGAGGAAGAACATCGGGAACAGAACGGTACCCGCCAGTGAGAACGCGTACGACACCAGCGCGGCGATGGGTGCCGCGGGGTCCAACGCGGCCAGCGTCGTGATCACTCCCAGCGCGACGATGCTCAAACGTCCGACGAACACCTGCTGCCGTTGGGTCGCCTCCGGGTTGATGATGTTCGCGTATATGTCGTGGGAGATGGCGGAGGAACCGGCGATGAACAGTCCGGCGATCGTCGCGATCGCGGCGGAGATACCGCCGGCGGCGATCAGTCCGACGAACCACTGCGGTAAGTCGGCTAGTTGCGTCGCAAGCACGACGATGACGTCGGCAGCGGCGCTACTCATACCGGGATCGCCGTAGACGGCACCGATGTTCTTCGCGTAGAGATCGGTTCCGAACGCGGCGAACGCCGGGGCCGAGAAGTAAAGCAGGCAAATGAAGAACAGACCCCAAACGGTCGACCAGCGGGCGGTTCGCTCGCTCTCGACCGTATAGAATCGCACCAAGACGTGTGGTAGACCGCAGGTTCCGACGACCAGCGTGAACGCCGTCGCGATCCAGAGGTAGTAGCTCCCGCTGACGAACGGTTCGCTGAATTCGCTGCTGAGTTGGTTGATCAACGCACCGTATTCGATGTGCGGTAGCACCATCGAGTAGCCCTGCGTGTAGCCGACGACGTACAGACCGGCCAAGAACGCCACGATGAGGATGGAGTACTGAATGGCCATGTTTTTCGTCGCTCCCAGCATTCCCGACAAGGTCAGGTAGCCGACCGTGATCGTCATCATCATGACGACCATCGACTGGTAGCCGGTCATTCCCGGAATACCGATGTCGCCGAAGATGTACAGGCCGACCAGACCCATCCCGCGCGCCTGCCCGATCGCGTACACGAACCCGATGAGGAACGTCGTGACGGCCGCGATGGCGCGGGCGGCGTCGGAGTTGAAGCGGTCGCCAACGAAGTCCGGCGCAGTGTACTTTCCGAACCGGCGCATCTGTGCGGCCAGGAAGATGAGCAGGATGAAATAGCCGGTCGACCAACCGACGACGTACGCCAACCCGTAGAAGCCCGAGAGGGCGATGAGTGCCGCCATCCCGAGGTACGACGCGGCCGACATCCAGTTCGCACCGATGGCCATCCCGTTCTCGATGTTGCCGATGGATCGTCCGGCGACCCACATTCCCTCGGTGTCGGCGACCTTGAATACGTACCCGACGACGAGGAACAGGGCGAGCATCGCCGTGACCAGAATCGCCGGAAGGATCTTGAACGAGATGTTCAGGCCTTCCGGTAACAGTCCGGTCTGGAGCGGGAGGAGAATCATTCAGCGGCACCTCCGTCGGCGGCCACGGGGTCACCGCCGGTGGTCTTCTCGGCGGTGTCGTGCTCGATTCCGTACTTTCGATCGAGTTGGTCACGCTTGCGAGCGTACCAGAACGCGAGCAACAACGCCCCACCCGGGGCGCCGATGGCGACCAAGAAGTAGTGTAGCGGGAAGTCGATGAGGGGCAGTTGAGTGGTCATCGCGCCCGGAGCGACTGCCGTCAGCGTCACCGGTCCGAAGACGATGAGCGCCCAGGCGACGAAGCCGGTCCAGATTATTCGGAGGTGGTCGCGCATGAACGGCGTACTGGGGCGCAAGAGGTTCACTTCCTGGCTGAGATAGTCCATATCGCGGTGTGACTGTCTGGCCTGGGTGGCGGTTCCTCCGTCCGTTTCGACGGTCGATTCTCGTGAGGTGTCTTCTGTCATAGTATCGTGTTCGTGTGTCGTCCGTTCGGTTGCAAGCGATCTACTCTCAGTCGGTCCGCACTCTCTCTTGGATTCCGGCGACGACGTCCGGATTGCGTAGCGTCGAGGTGTCGCCCAATTCGTCGTCGTTGGCGATGTCCTCCAGAAGCCGCCGCATGATCTTTCCGGAGCGTGTCTTCGGCAGTTCCGGCGTGAAGATCACCTGCTCGGGTCGGGCGATCGCACCGATGGCGTTCTCGACGCCCGCGACGATCCGCTCGCGGAGTTCCTCGGTTTCCGCGGAGTTGTCCTCGGTGATGACGTAGGCGTAGACCGCTTCGCCTTTCACGTCGTGGTGTCCGCCGACGACGGCGGCCTCCGCGACGCCCGTCACGCCGACGATGGCGCTCTCGATTTCCATCGTTCCGAGGCGGTGCCCGGAAACGTTGAGAACGTCGTCCACGCGGCCGAGAACCGTGATGTAGCCGTCCTCGTCCAGTTTCGCGCCGTCCTCGGGGAAGTACACCCAATCCTCGGGGTCGTCGGATGCGGTGTCCGAGTACTCGGACCAGTACTCCTCGACGTAGCGCTCGTCGTTCCGGTACAGGGTTCGGAGCATCCCCGGCCACGGTTTCTGCACCGTGAGGTGACCGGCCCGTCCGGCCTCGACCGGTTCGCCCTTCGTGTCGACGACCCGCACGTCCAATCCGGGGAGGGGCAGACCGGCGGAACCGGGTTTCATCTCGTCGATGGCCGGAAGGGTCGTGACCATCATGCCGCCCGTCTCGGTCTGCCACCACGTGTCCACGATGGGACAGTCTTCCCCGCCGATATGCTTGTAGTACCACTTCCACGCCCGCGGGTTGATGGGTTCGCCCACCGTTCCGAGCAGTCGAAGGCTCGAAAGGTCGTGCCGGTCGGGGAAGCGGGAGCCCCACTTCATGAACGCTCGAATCGCCGTGGGTGCCGTGTAGAGCTGCGTTACACCGTAGTTCTCGACGATTTCCCAGAGGCGGTCCTTCTCGGGGTAGTCGGGCGTTCCCTCGTACATCACGCTGGTCGTCCCGAGGGAGAGCGGTCCGTAGACGATGTACGAGTGGCCGGTGATCCACCCGATGTCGGCGGAACACCAGTAGGTGTCCTCGGGTTTGACGTCGAGCACCGCTCGCGAGGTCCACGCCGCGTACGAGAGGTAGCCCGCCGTGGTGTGTTTGACCCCCTTCGGCTCGCCCGTCGTCCCGGAGGTGTACATCAGGAACAGCATGTCCTCCGCGTCGCGCTCGACGGGATCGACCTCCGCACCCTCCTGTTCGGCCACGAGCGCGTCGTAATCGTACTCGTCGTCACCCATCGGGTGGTCGTATTCGTCGCCGAGTCGGTCCACGACGACCGTCTCCACGTCGTGGTCCACCCGCGAAAGACCCTTATCCGCTTTCTCCTTGTGGTGAAGCGGGTCGCCGCGGCGGTAGTAGCCGTCACAGGTGACGAGGTACTCGGACGCCGCGCTCTCCATCCGGGTCGCGAGCGCGTCGGCCGAGAACCCGGCGAAGACGACCGAGTGGGGTGCGCCGATCCGCGCACAAGCCAACATGGCGACCGGCAACTCCGGCACCATCGGCATGTACAGCGTCACCACGTCGTCCGCTTCGACGCCGAGGTCGCGCAGTCCGGCAGCGACCTCGTTGACCTCGCGGTGGAGTTCCTCGTACGTGTACGTTCGATTCGTCTCATCGGTGGGTTCGCCTACCCATTCGATGGCGACCTCGTCCCCTCTGTCGTCGAGGTGTCGGTCGAGACAGTTGTACGAGGCGTTCAGCGACCCACCCGTGAACCACTCGTAGAACGGCGGCGTCGAATCGTCCAACACCGTCTCCCAGCGTTCCTCCCAATCGAGAAGCTCGGCGGCACCGGTCCAGCAGTCCGGCCAGTCCTCATCGAACGTCTCGTAGACGTTCGCATCCGCGACGTTCGCTCGCTCGACGAACGATTCCGGCGGCTCGAACTCCTCCTGTTCCGCTAACCACGCTTCGAGTTCAACTTCCTCTGGCATGCCTGCCCATGCAAATCAATAATAATAACATAAGATCACTAGCTAATTATCCCAACCGTCCGTCCGAAATCGATTTTCTGACGTTGCACGCGGCTACACAGTCATTCCGGCGCTTCTGGCCGTTCCTGAGGGAAATAGCGTTTCCGCTGATCTTCCTCGCCGAATCTAGGTGCTTAGGTTTCGGCGCCGTCGAAGTACGCAGTCAGCAGTTTCTGTTGAGCTTTCCGTAGGTGGTTGTGCAACGTGGGCGAGGAGACGTCGAGCGTATCGGCCAACTCCTCCGCCGTCGAGTTACGGGGCCACTCGTAGTAGCCGCCGAAGTACGCCGCCCGAAGCGCGGTCTCCTGGCGGTCCGTCAGCCGTTCATCCAACCATTCGCGGAAGCTCGCCTTCGTGTCGACCGGGCGCTCGACGTCGCGTTTGGCAGTCAGCCGCGTGGCCTGGAATGCATCCGTGACGGTATCTACGATTCGCCTGATATCGACGTCGGCGGCGACCGCGGCGACCAGCGTCGAAACGCCGTCTTCGGCGGTCATCCCGTGGACGCGGCCACCGTGTTCCACGACCTTGTGAGGTACCCCCGTCGAGACCGCGATTTCGACGAGGCCGCCGTTGCTGTGATTTTCGACGAGACGGACGTCCTCGACGGCCGAATGCTCCTCCGCGACCGTGAGTGCCTCACCCACATCGACGCCCTCCACGGTGACGAAACAGACCAGCGCGTCATCGGCGGGGACCATCCCCGACAGTCGAATTCTACAGTCGAGGGCGGCCGACAACGCCGCGAACGCGTCGCGATCGTCGCGGGATCTGAACTCCAATTCGGTGATGGTATCGGCTACGAGCAGTCGTCTGTGTTCGACGGACGTCAGCGCCTGAACGACTTGCACGCCGAGCACGCCGAACAAGTCGCGTTCCAGGGGACCCGGCTCCGCCTCCATGCCGATGGCGATGACGCCGCGGGTCCTGTCGCTGTGGACCAAGGGGACGTAGGTGAGCGCCGTCACGTGAGCGGGGGTCTCCTCCGTTCGAGTCAGAATCTCGCGGGAATCGACCGACTCGCGGGCACGACCGTCCAGGACCGCGTCGGCGCGGTCGTCGGAGATACCGACGCATTCGCGGCGGACGAGCACGCCTTCATCCGCTGCGAGCACGGCGAACTGATAGCCATCGGTGCGCACGAGACGGTCGCAAACGGTCCACTCCACGGCTTGGCGAGTATCGGCATCCACTAGTGCCTCGCCCACTTCCGTAGCGACTGTCATCGTTCGACGGAGGTGGTCGCTCGGCTGTACACCGGCGAACGCGGCGGCGATAGTTTCACGGGTCGGATCGTCCGACAGGACGTCCAGATTGTCGAGGGAGTTCCATCCGCCCACCTCGCGAACGACGTGGGCGGGAACCCCCTCACGAACGCGTGAGCGTGCGAAATATCGACGCAAGTCGCGCGAGGAAACGTCGACGCCGGCGCGCTCACCCACCTCGGGTACGAGCATTTGCAACCGGCGAGCCGTCACGTCGAACGGTCGTTCGTTCTCGTCGATGCCCTTCACGCGAGCGTACTTGCGGAGGTCGTGTTCGACGTCCGCCGGTACGTACGCCTCGCGGTGACCGTTTCCCTCGCGAACCAGCAGAAAATAGTGGTTGCCGTGTGCTTCGACGTCGCTCAGGTGCAGCCGAGCTATCTCCGCTGGCCGAATGCCTATCTCGCCGACGAGTCGGATCACGAGGTCCTCCCGATAGGTCTCCGTGGCGCGTCGGAGGCGTCCATAGTCAACCTCGGTCAATCCGCCAGCCATCGTTTCGGTTATCTGGATGTAAGCGAAATAAACGCTTCGGTAGTGTGATCGATGTAAACGGGCGTTCGCCGATAATCCGGTTCGTACGACCCTCGCTGAGGATCGCGCGATTTCGGTGCGTTCGAAGAAGCGAAATCAGTTCCGCTCGTCGATCGTCTGGAGTTCGCCCACGACCTTGGGATTTCGAATCACGCTCGTGTCGTCCAGTTCCTCGTCGTTGGAGATCGCCACGAGGATTCGGCGCAACAGCTTGCCCGAGTGGGTCTTCGGGAGTTCGGGCGTGAAGACGACTTTCCACGGGGTGGCGGTACCGGCGACCGACTCGACGGCTTCGTTGACCCGCAGATGGAGATCGTCACTGTCCACACGACTGCGATCGCAGCTAGCGTACACGTGAATGGCTCGTCCCTGCGTTGGGTGGTCGCCGACGACGACCGCCGTTTCGATGACGCCTTCCACGTCCACGACGGCAGACTCCAGTTCGACCGTCGAGAAGCGCCGTCCGCCGACGTTGATGACGCCGTCGGCTCGTCCGAGGACGGTCACGTAGTCGCTCCCGTCCACACGAACCGTATCTTCGGGGTAGTATCGCCAGTCGTCCCGGGCGGACGTCACGGTTTCCCCTCCCGGCGTCAGCAGCGAGCGAGGCATCGCAGGCCAAGGGCGAGTGATCGTGAGGTAACCGTCCTCGTTCGGGTCGACGGATTCGCCCGACTCGTCGACGACTTCGATCTCGACTCCGGGCAGTGGCGGCCCCACCGCGCCGGGTTTCATCCCGTCGACTCCGGGTAGCGTCGAGATGAGAATGGCGCCGGTCTCGGTTTGCCACCACGTGTTGACGACGGGACAGACCCCCCGACCGACGTGTTCGCGGTACCATCGCCAGACGCTCGGTTCGAGCGGTTCGCCGACGGCACCCAGTAGCCGCACGCTAGAGAGGTCGTGATTCTCGGGGGCCTCCGCGCCTCGTTTCATGAACGCTCGGACGGCCGTCGGTGACGTATAGAAGACGTCCACGGCGTTGCGCTCGATCAACGTCCACGGTTCGCCCTGGTCCAACGAATCGACCGATCCCTCGACCAGTAACGTCGTGGCTCCGAGCGCAAGCGGACCGTAGACGGCGTACGAATGTCCCGTGATCCAACTCACGTCGGCGGCACACCAGTGAGTGTCGGACGGTTTGACGTCCAGTGCGGCGCGAGTCGTCCACGCGACCTGTGCGAGGTAGCCGCCGGTTGTGTGCTCGATCGCTTTGGACTGGCCGGTGGTCCCGGACGTGTAAATGCGAAACAGGGGATCCTCGGATCCACGACCCACCGGTTCGACCTCGCTTCCGGCGTGTGCGTCCAGCAGATCGTCGTAGCGGCGGGAGTTCTCCCCCAGATAGGTATCACTTCCAAGCCGATCCACCACGACCATGTGGACGTCGCCTTCGACCGCCAACCGAGCGTTATCGGCCCGGCTCTTCTGGTTTACGGCACCGTTCTTTCGGTAGTAGCCGTCGCACGTGATGAGAAATTCCGATCCCGCCCGCCCCATCCGCGTCGCGAGCGAGTCGGACGAGAAACCGGCGTAGACGACGTTGTGTACGGCGCCGATACGGGCACACGCGAGCATCGATACCGGAAGTTCCGGCACCATCGGCAGATACAGCGTGACGACGTCGTCCGCTCCGACGCCGAGGTCGCGCAGTCCTGCCGCGACCTCGTTGACCTCGCGGTGGAGGTCGAGGTAGGTGTAGGTGCGACGCTTACCGCGTCTGCCTTCCCAGACCAAGGCAAGATGATTTTTCCGCTCATTGAGATGACGGTCTACGCAGTTGTGTGCGGCGTTGATTTTGCCCCCTGCGAACCACGCCATTGGTGGTCCTTCATCGAAAACTTCGTGATACGGGCGATCCCACGAGAGAAGATCTGCGGCTTCTACCCACGCTTCGGGCCACTCCCGGTCGAAATGTGGACGAGGATCTGTACGAACGTTCGCCTGCTCGACGAACGCGTCGGGCGGCTTAATTCCATCCCTATTTGTCATTATCGGTGATTGGTCGGATTGACTAAAAATGTTCGGCTTATATGGATTACAGGCGCTACAACCTCGTCTTTGTCCACCATTATTGAAAACTATTCGCTCTCTAAAGCATATCGCCCCTTTTCTGCTCACTAATTACTAAGCGGAAGTGGACTACCCTGGTATCTTCTATTTGATCTATGCGCAGTTCGTAGTGCAGATTACTCAAATGGATGTTTATCTGAGCAGCCCAGCAATAACAAGCACGAGCCCAAGCGGCGCGTAGATGATACCTGCCCCGATATTGCACGTCATCTTCCCGTCCACAGTGGTCGACGTATATTGAATTCCGAGTCCACTAAACCCAGTAATTTGTGGCCCACTTGGGTTTGCTTCATGGAGGCCAACACCACTACAAACGGGTGGTGTGATCAGGCCGATTCCAATGAACACAAGGACCCCACCGATGAGTGCAATTGTCCCGCCGTATTCAGAACGAATACTCATTCCTTAAAATTCGTCGTATTGATGCTTCTATCTTTCTATAAGCACAGATGACCCAAGAGAAACAAATGATCAATCGTGGTACCCCGAAATACATAGAGAGCAGCGCGAACTATCTACTTATTTATTGTCCGTTGCTTTGGTAGGTAGAAACTCGTGCTTCGGGAGACACGCTTTTCCTTACCAACTCCGCCAAGATCGCAACGTAACCTCCCAAGCGGAAGTAGACTTCCCCGGGCACTGTTGAGTTGGTCATTGTACATTTCGTGGTACATATCTAGCGTGCCAACTGCTTTCGATTTCGAAGATTGAACTTGACTGCTCCGAACAATCGGGAGAAATAGTCTACTCTCTGGGATTTCTGCGCGTTTCAAGATGCGTGATTGGTTCTATAACCGAAGTAGAACGTGTGACGGCAGTGAGCTCGATTTCTGAAATTTGGCCGATTTTGGCGATTGACTGCCTGTGAGCAGTATAAGCGGCAGTGGATCTCTCAGATATTCTCATTCAGATGTATGAAGTACATGGCATAAATACCATAGTTGATAGCAACTGTTCCAGCAATCCACTCAGACGCGCTCGATCTCATCTATACGCAGTCATCGCCACATGTCGAGTTCGACTACGCTGGGTGTCGAATCGAAATCATGCCTGTACGGAAAGTCCGCATACAGTCCAGCCCTTCGAGAGTTCTTGCTTGATCGTCTGCTGGGGCGATTGGCATCACGTGGGCGTGGTTGGGTGTGAAGCAGTGTCAAACACTTGTTGTCGTAGAACTCGCAATCGAGATAAGCGACCTTGCCGTTGAGGTCAAGGCCGTCAAGGATTCCAAGAAGCCCTGGGAGGACATCAGCAAGTAAACGTCTCAACTAACCGGCTTTGTGATGCACTGGGTATATTTCCACATTGATCACGTGATTTTTAGCCTTATCCAGCGGTTCCCCTGATTGAATTTCGGAAATCCCGAGAGACGGCAATCGGTTCGTGATATAAGCCTATCTACTGACTGTTAAAGAGCGCTTTCTCGCTAATTGTAGCGCCGTCTAGCGAAACTACAGAGTCGATTTAGTCACTCCGCTGAACAGCTGTTATGAGTTGGCTTTTTGGAAGCCACTCATCGGTGAGGCTGGGAAGACCATCCCGGTTGCAAAACTGTTGCTGGTGGTCTTGCAGCTGCTTCGCTAACCGCTCGTGGTGGTCGGTATCGACCCCTATATTTTCAATCCCTTTTTCGAGTGAGTGTATCTTGTGTGCAAGCCGCATGAGCGATCGTGCGGCCGCAGAATTCTCGAAAAGAATCGCGTCTTCCGTTTCTCGGGTGATGGTTCCAACGAACATCGTGGGGGTAGTTTTATCCATGGATCCACCCT
>NZ_JAJFAY010000008.1 GCF_021083305.1 Haladaptatus sp. DYF46
GTCGTTCGTCTTGGCAACGTTCTTCGCGTGCTCAAGCACATCGAGATACTTGTCTTCGACCTGCTGACTCTCGGCACGTTTCTCGCGGAAGGTGACTAACTCGGTATTCTGTTCCGAGCGCTGGACCGTCTTGAAGAGCTGATGACCCGCATTCGCGGTTTAGTCGGAATTCGACTGTAACAGTTTGATCCCACGTTCGACGATCGCGTCGGTGATGAAGAGACTTGTTTCCGCTTGAAGGGCCCGCATGAGCAATGCTGCATCATCTTTTGATACTATATCTCGATGATACGCAAGTGCAACCACGCCAATCGAACCGTGGACTTCGATATTCTGGTTTTGAGCGAACTCTCGTGCTGCCAGGTCGTCGGTGAGAAAGACGGCGTTGTCTCGTTCAAGAGCTACTGCCAGTGCCGCTCGTTCGCCTGCATCCAGTTCAGCACCGCTATCGAGTGGTTTTGAAACAGCAATCCGTTCCCACTCATGGTTTGAGAACTCCGGCGGGACTCCTCCTTCTTCGAGTTCTGCATACACTGTTTCAGGAATCAGTAGCTCGTCGATTGCTGTCAGCAAGTCGAGTGCATCGATTTCTGCAAGGTGGATCAGTGGGCCAGTATCCGCGACCGCAACGATCGTCACGCGTTGAGGCCCCAGTCAACATCCTCTTCAACGGCTGCTGCTTCGCGATCGGCTCGCTGAACATTTTCGAGTCCAACCAGCTCGATTGCCTCTTCACGAGATCGCTCACCGTCGATATATTTCCCGAGGACGACGTTCTCCCAGAGGTCCGCGATTCCGAGTTCAAGGGCTTGCTCAAAAACCTCCGACTCAGGGACACCTCGTGCGTCGGCGATTTCACGGACACGTTCGGAGATTTCAGCTGCCATAGTACAGAGTATGGGTCCCGCCACTTAAGTATCATCGTCGGTCGTGATTCGACGGGCACAATCCCGGTTGATTCGATCACGTATTTCCGACCACAGACACGGTGGCCGGTACAACTTCTCCCCCTCCCGCTGGCTTTGAGCCGATAGATGCCGATACAACTACCGTACTTACGAGTAGCCGTACGGCGTCTGTCCCGAACTGTGTCAATTCGGGACGTCCACAACCGCGTTTGTGTGGGTTTTCGTGTTAGATTCGTGTCCCTCTCGGGCGTGTTTTCGTCCCGACCACGCTACTCTCCGGCAACCCCGTCTGTGGTCGGACTCTCGTCCGTAGTTTTGCTGTTCACTTCACCGGGAAGCTCGACATCGGCTTTCAGAACAAGGCGCGTCTCTTGGTAGCTCAATCCGTCCTTCGATCGTTGACGCTTGATTTTCCCGAGCCGTCCATTCGAGAGTTCGTGCATCGCGTCTATCGTCCGCCGAGCAAGTTCTTGCGAGTATTTCTTGCTCACACCAGACTCTTTCAGACGAATCCAATCAGCCAGCTCTGATGCGTCTAAGTAGGCACGAATCTCACCACTGCCCTTCGACCAGAGTGAGTAGCGACCAGCATCATCACGTTCACGCCACACCTTCCCCGCAAGCTCGTCGGGTTTTCGATTCGTGACGGACGCAAGCATCTCGTCGTCATAGCGGGCAAGTCGCTGAATCGGGAGGAGATCCGCCGTCGAATGGGCGACGGCACCACCGCGACCGAGCGCGTCTTCCTCACCGGGCAGTCGGAAGTAAGTGTTGCCGTCATCTTTCGTGATGCGTTCGAGTTTGTTGCCATCGACAGTGATCCGCTCTTTGTCGACGTTGTCGGCGAGTAGGTGGGCACCTTTCTCGAATTCGCGGGCTTGCAACTCATCGATGCGTTCGCCAGAGGACTGCGTTTTGCGGGCAAGTGCCTTTCTGTGGGCTTTCGCTTTTGCTGCCTTATCTTCTCTGGCATCAACTCGCTCTTCGAGTTCATCGATTCGCTCCTCTCTCTCGGCGATTTCTGCTTCGAGATCGTCAACACGGTCGGTAAGCGACTGGATGTGTTTGGCGAGGTCGCTGACCGAGACGTCGTTGTCATTGAGAACACTGGACGCTCCGGACGTAGTGGTGTCACTCATTGGCGGGCACCTCCACTGTGGCCGCAGTGTTCTCTGCTGGCGTCGAGAGACGCGGCAGGTGGGCAATGGTGGTGAGCGAACCGATACAACGGGTAGTCGTGTCGCTAGCGGTGTGGGTGTACTCGAAAACAGTCATGGAGGAATTGGGCTGACTGGTGCAGTGGAAGGTGGGGTACTGCAGTTCGTCCTGTGCCGTCGTGGTGATCGGTGGAGCCGTCAGAACGAGATGCGGGCCAGAGTGTGTCGGTAGGTTCGTTGTGTTGACCGTGCAAATCGTCCGTAGTGACTTCGTGGTCGTGATGCGAACGCAATCACCGGGCGAGAGATGCTGGACGAGTAAGTCGGCATCGTGAGGATTCAACAGCGTTGGAGCGGACTCACTCACGCCTGTTCACCTCCCGTTGGGTTGACGATGCACTCGACAGTCGCATGCGTTCGCAACCAGGCGTAGTTGCCGGAGGGAGTGTGTCCGTACTGATCGAGCTTGGCCTCGGTGTTCTCGTACTCGTCGTAGTAGCAGTACTGCAGCCGATACAGATCGTTCGACGGCGTAGTGACGTACAGGACGTGTTCACCGGGTTCAGGGCCGCGACAGGAGAGTGTGGGTTTGGAATGCTCACACTGATAGACGATGCCCATGAGCGTGCGTCTCTTGGTGTGGATCTGAATCGTATCCGTACACTCTAACGCGAGGACCGTCTGCTGGTCGGTCATTGCTCGGCCTCCTGCTTCTGACCGAAGCGTTGACAGCGTTGATTCGTACCTCGCTTCGCTGCTATTCGTTCTAAGAAAGAACTCTGATCAGTGCCTTGCGGATCACCACTCACACTGCAGCGAGGCGACCGCCGTCGCAGTGAGTGGTACTCTCCGTCTTGGCGAGTGGCACTAGCGTTTCTCATTTTCACAGCTCCGAACGTGTTGGGGCCAGGCACTCGTCCGAACGGGTGCGCCGCACCGAGGGCATGGTCGCGTTGGTTCGACGCCGTTCTGTTGGGTACGGCAGCTTTCACACAGCCGATCGACTTCCGACTGTGCGTGTTCTACTGCAACCCGCGTGAACGACCCATGACAGCCGCACAACGGTTTGGCATCACTGCGTGCCAAATGGCATACTGGGATGGATGCGCTGCCAGATTGTGCGAGGAGGACAGTGTGCGTTCCATCCGGCAAATTGAGTGCGCCAACTCCGGGAGATGGTTGCTTCCACTGGCGTGTGAGGCGAGTTTGAGTCGTTTCAACTCGGTTATGGGGAAAATTCCTTGACGGTGTAGCTGAATGGTTCATATGCGGTTTGTAGCGGCTTAACGCGGGCGTGTGGTGCAAACACACGTCCGTTCGTACTTTTGGACGCAGAGCGCCCGCGCTAAGCTCTAGCTCACACTTGTGAATTCGCCCCACTTAGTTTTAACTGTCATAGGGGAGATTTACAACTGCTATGAGGGTCTTATCGAACCCGTACCGAACCGGTTTTTGGTTATCCCGTTTTGATACGCTCTACATGATCCCGCGGATTTCGTGGTTTTCGAGCATTGATTACCAGATTTGGGCGCTCTTCAGAGACCACGACCTCATTATGTCTCGCAAAGTCCTTGCTGCCAATCTTGACTATGATGCAGATTACACCGGTAAACGACTGAGAAAGCTTCGTGATGCTGGCTTCCTTGAACAACGCGAAGATAGTCTATATCAACTGTCTGACCTTGGACGTGAACTGTTAGCGGACAACCTCTCAAAAGAGGAAATTGAAGCGCTCAACCCGGATAGCGACGACACTGACGACTGATTTTCTGGCGGTAATTGAACGGAAAGCGGGATGATGTACCTCTGACTTGGCGGTGGTTCCCGCAAAAGTGAGAGACTTGTTGTTGTCCTACACTCGCGACGAACGCGCGAGTAAATCTCGCACATCGCCGCGGATACCGAGCCCCGCGAGGACAATGAGCGTGATCTCAACCGCGGCAGCAACCGTCTTGCCAGCGATCGCGGCAAGCCAGCCGTGGCCGAACAGGGCGAACGCGTCAAGCAAGATCAGCAACAGTTCGTTGCTGTCTCGGATGTGAGTGATGACGTTCATGGCATGATCGGTAAAACCGTCTCAGTGCTCATCATGAACCTCCTCTGGTGAGTCATCGGGAAGCCACCAGATGACAACTCGTGGTGTGAGCTTGGCCCGTTCGACCTTCCCCTCCTCGTGGAGCCGAGTGAGACGATTATGGACACCTGGCCGTTCGACATCAAGTGCATTTGCGATTGATGCGGCTGTCTGGGCAGGCACTGGCTCTTGCTGAATGACTGCTAGAACATCCTTGTCGGTTATTTTCTCCTCGAATTGTCCCTGTTCATTCCGGTCGCGTTCCATACTCTCAGTTGACTCTCTGGACTAATAAAACCTCTTACCATGTAGTAAACCGGTGGTTTTATGACCCTTTACCACATAGTAAGAGGAGAGAAGGTCGCTCCCTCGGGGGAAATCAGAATTCCCCGCGCTGTACCAGCAGCGCGGGAGTGGGCTTCTCAAACCAGAGTAAACCCATGAGTACGAAATCGCCAACGGAACTTGAATCTGACGAGAAGGCACAGAAACGCGCGCAGTGGGAACAGTTCGGCTTCTGCGTCGAAGCTCCCGGACAGGTCGAAGTGACCAACGAGAGTCACGACAACCCCACAGACCACCAATACGTCGTGACGCTGGACGACGTGACGGGTGACGCAATGGCGTGTACCTGCCCGCATCACGTCCACCGGAGCGCGTTCTGCAAGCACATGACTGCCGTCGAGAATGCGACTGATGACGGGACGCTCACGGCGTTCCCATCGGACGACGAGACAGACGAAGACGACACTGAATCAGCAGAGTGCGACTGTGACGGCCTGAATGGCTTCCCGTGTTGGCCGTGCGTTCGTACGGGTCGCAAAGAACTGCCGAACTAACCTCGTCTCACTCTTTTCATTTATGTCACGCCAAACAACGCTGTCCGATGGTGCCCAGCGAACGCTGACGGAGTGTGCGAATGCGGCCGAACGCGCAGACACACTGACGACAGAGCGCGGCCTGCTCGACCGCGCGCAACAGCACGCGGCGGACGTCGCGGCCGCACATTTTCCCAATCTACCGATTGAGGCGGTTGCGTGGGAAATCTCGACCCAACGACAGCGGTCGGCAGGAGCGACGAAATACGACCCTGCGAACGGTGAGATAACGATCACGCTTTCGTGGGACGCATTCGAGCAACACGGCTGGGAGCAATTCAGTTCGACCGTGCGTCATGAACTGATTCACGCATGGCAGTATCACGAGTTCGGCAAAGCGGACCACGGGCGAACGTTCGCCCGCTGGACGGATGCACTCGACACCTCACAGTACTGCGAGCGGTTCACATCGCCGAATTGGTGGGTGATTTGCGAGAAGTGCAGCGGGAAGATCGCCCGCTATCGACGCTCGAAGGCAGTCAAACAGCCAGAGGATTATAGCTGTGGCGACTGCGGTGGGTCGCTGCGCGTCGAGGAGGTCACCGAATGACGCAGAAGTACCGCTGTCCCCACTGTTTGGGAGTTGTTGGGACGATGACGGTGGCGGGTCCGTCGCGGGTCCATGTGAGTCCGTGCGGCCATCGTCTCGCTGTACCGGATGCGGTGCTTGAGATGGGCGATTTGCACCCACCCCGCCCTGATGTGTGGGTGACCGACTTCCTCGCTGATTGACCTCTGCGAACGCTTTCGGCCCTCCCCATTCACTTATCGTTCGCTTTTCGGCGGTACAGGTACTAACAGGGGTTAGTATATCATACTAACTTCAGCGTATTCACTTCAGGTCTGGCTGGCAGTTGTTTACGGTGCGATCTAGCGATATGGCTGCATATGCTCCCTGAGACGGCCCTATTCAATACGTCTTTATTGTCTGTGATGGGTGATTTCGGCGCGTTTCTAAATGCGTAATTGATTTGATAACCGAAATAGAACGTACGACGGCAGCGGGGTCGATTTCTCTATTTACTCGATTTTACGCGGTTGACTTCCTGTGGGCAGTATAAGCGGCAGTGGGTTAGTTAGGGGCCACCAACAATTGGAATGGATCATCCAATGATGCTCCCCCAAACAACAGCATAGACTCTCTCTCCCACCAAATGCCTAAGATGCTATACAGAGTAGCCAGATATATGGCGGTCATTGTTGAGCTGTCGCTTCCTCCGGAGAACTTCCCGTTAGGGACAATGCTCACCGCCGAAACAGACGTCCACATCGAGTTTGAACGTATCGTCCCTGTCGGTGCAGACGTGGTTCCCATCTTTTGGGCGTGGAACGGCGATTTAGAGGCCTTCGAACAGCGCGTTCGAGACGACACCAACGTCCGGCAATTCGTTGCAATCGACGAAGTTGGTGATCGCCGATTGTACCTTCTCAATTGGGATATCCCAGCTGGTGCCTTCCTCGAAGGACTCACCACCGCAGAGGGAATTATTCGAAATGCACACGGGTATGGCGACGAAGACTGGGAGTTCGAATTGTTATTCCCCTCCCAGGACCAGCTCACGCGATTCCATAACGTGAGTCGAGACAATGAGGTCGAGTATACACTCGGCAAGATGCAGTCGTTGAGTGATGCCGGAGCATCTGAACTCGCAAACATCGTCACCGATAAGCAACGGGAAGCAATCGTGCTTGCATTCCAACGTGGCTATTTCATGACGCCTCGGCAGGTGACGCTCTCGGAATTGGCGAGTGAACTCGATATCACCCAGCAGTCGTTGTCCAATCGGATTCGAAACGGCATCGAAGCTATCGTGGAGTCTGTGCTGTTCGGTGCATCCGAACACTGACCTTCAGACTCGTGTTGATGCACCGAGCTTTTTAAATCACTTTGTTAGAACAGACCAAGAGCTTATAGAACACACTCCAGTTATCTCTACAAAATGGTTTCTTCGCCGGACGATGATGACCAGCGATGTTCACTCGATGAGCTATTGAAGCTCGTAGCTGATACGCAACGTCGACAGATTCTCCGGTATCTCATTGCGAATGCTGAGCAGCCTGTCCCACTCGAAGCACTGGTGGAGCATCTCAGTACAGACACATCTGGCGACACAACATCTGATACAACGCAGGCTACTGATCAAGATCGGATAGTGATCCAACTCCACCATCTTCAGCTTCCAAAACTGGCAGACTACGGCGTAATTGAGTACAATTCCTCGCTCCAACTTATCTCGTACACTGAACACCCACGTGTTGAGGCACTGCTACAAGCAGAACAGAGAGCTGGTGATGAAAGCGAAGATCCCAATGGGGATAATTACGATTCGTAACTCTTTCTCATTGTGTTCTGTATCGTTGCTCTTGCAATCGGTTCCCTATTTACAGTGGAGTTAGCATCCTATACTAACACTGAATAACTCCATCTTCGACTAACAGACAACCATTCACCCGATTTCTATGGCGTCATATCTAAATCTGACATTCTAGAAGATATACTCCAGAATCTACGAAGTGACCTGGAAATCCTTATTACTCCGAATCTGGCTGGGTTCCACGAGCAGTGGGTTCAGACACAGTAATCCACCCATCGCTGGCAACTTCAACGTGATACTGATTATATCGGAAGGAAACACTGCCCTCGCTATCGCGTGAGTGACCGTTGACTTTCTTGCCAAAGAAGCCGTCTTCAATCGCGGCGATATCCACACACTCGTAGAGTGGTGGATCCTTGATCTCTGTCGGAGCGACATCCTCGGCAGCCGCGATCGCGAAGATGATTTCGGTGGTGAGATCACGGTGGCTCGCTCGCTCGTAGTGAGCCTGCGTCACAAACGCCATCTCGTTATTTTCATCCTGTGCAAGTTCGGTGTCATCATCAGTGTGGTCCTTGCTTGAGGTCATCTGTCGTCTCCTCTGTTGCTTGTGTTTTCGTGTCGTGTCATTTCCGAGGCAGTGATGCTGCGTCGGCTCGGCATTGTTATTGCGTATCGCCATCCCCATCGAATTCGCTTCGGGCATGCGTTTCTTGTCGATTATCAAGACTCGCACCAGCGCCTTCTAATACCGTCAACACCTGCGTTGCGTAATGGTCGGGGGTGATCGTCTCGGTATCAGCATCGAACTCGATCACATCCAAGTCGACGAGTTTCGGAATATGGGTGTGATAGAGCGACGCGTACATCTCTTGGTGCGTGAGCGTTGCGATGTCTGCTTCGGGAGTGTCGGTCTCCCACGCAGCCAGTTTGGTCGCAAGATCGTCAAGCGACCACGCAGTGTCTTCGAGAAGCGTGTAGACGAGGTAGCGTCGTCGTGGATGTGCAATCGCCGCGAACGTCGGTTGTAACTCCAGGACGGATTCGGAGACATTTAGGTCCAAATCATGCTCCACGCCACCGTCCTCGGCGCTTCGATCCGAATCAGTTTCCCATCTGTCGGTGGGTGGATGGTCTCCCGCCATGCTACCCAAGTAAGGGCGAAGAAGGAGCATAAAGATTCGGTTGAGGTGTAACGTCTCGGGTGACAGACGAAATGCACGAGACAGACTTTATTTCACCATTTTTCTAGACTGTACAGTGGACACCCCCGACAGCTGTCCTTCACTCGAGACCAGGTGTGTCCACACCCGCTTAGTGCAACATGAGGCAGTGAGCCCGGACTTACTACTCAGTCTGTGCGTGTATTCTGTTCTGCGCATCAACACTGGTGTCTCTGGATTAAGTTGTCATTTGATTCACCTCCTACTCCCACGTTTTGAGTCCCTGTATCTTGGAGTACTGTCCTCGTCACTCGTCTACGCGAGAATTGAGTCCATAATTAAGCCGCCGTTTTACTCATATCCTTATCCGAGTATTAAATTTCTTTTCTTCGAGTATTAGTATCTGCACCCGTCAAAGCAGTAATTGACTCAATAATTAACTATGGTGTTCTCGTGGCTGTGCATGGTGTCTGAACGCATGGAGGAAAACACGGGGGATGGGGACCAGTACGACGTGACAACCTGGGAAGACCGAACGAGATTCGATCACCTCGCTGTCTGGGTCTCCCGGATCATTGTCCAGCGGTGGGTCGCCCTCGCGGCTCTGATCGGCGTGCTCTTTGTCGCTCACCCGCTTGCAATCATGGGGACAGACCTGGTCCAATATCCGTGGCTCATCGGTCTGTGGCTGCTCACGCTTCTCATTGGACTGCTCATCATCCGGTACATCCGAGGGGCCGATCCGATGCCCACCTCGTTTCAAGTACTGGTCGTGACGTTCCTCCTCGGCGGGGCATTTGCGGGTTTCGCCTTACCCATTGAGAGTGGTCTACAACCCGCCTTCACGGTAATTCCCGTCATCGGCACGGCCGCGTTTTTGCTCCTGGTCGTTGGGCCGGCCGAAGAACTCGTGAAGTGGCTGGCTGTCCGGCTATACGCCTACGAACGGTCGGACTTCCAGACTGCCCTTGACGGGGCGGCCTATGGGGCCACCGCCGGGCTCGGCTTTGGTGCCTTTGAGAGTGCAAAATACATCACACAGGCGGTTGCACAAGCCTCGACGACCGGCGAACCAGTTCTCATACTGGCTGTTGGCGGGGCGATCGGGCGGCTATTACCTGTGCCGTTGCACGTGCTCCTTACTGCCCTGTCCGGATACTACCTCGGCCTTGCGAAGGCCAATCCGAAGTCGTATGCGCCCATCGTCGTCAAAGGGTTGCTCATCGCTGCACTCCTCCACGGCACCTACGATACCCTCGTGACGTACCTCCCAGGTGTCGTCGGACTCGGCGTCGGAGCAGTCTTCATCGTGGGCATCGGCGTGGTGCTGTATCGGAAGATCTCTCGGTACCGCCAGCGGGTTACTACCGATGAGTCACCGAAGACGACGACGGCGCATTCGTAGGTGGTTCAGTCACCCTCGAGAGTTAATGCAAAAGCGTATCGTCTACACCCGCTCGCGGACAATCGGCTGACGCCATCGTCCGCTCTTTTTTGCGCGTCTCGAGATGAGTCATTGCCACCGCCAGACTGATCCGCTCGCTAACTACGACCACTTCTGCCTGTGCTGATTTGACTGTCGACCACGGTGCTACATCAGCACTCACGCCGAATTGATGAAGAGAAACGATAAAAGCTGATTGCAAGCATTCCCTCTTCTTTGCAGTCCTGCGATTAACAGAGCAGTGTCTTGAGATGCTCGACAGAGGCGCTCGCGTTGACAAGCCCCGCGCCTTCGGCGTTCGGCCCGAGTCCAATGTCATCTGCGAATGTGGTGAGGAGTTCGCGAATTTCGTCGTTAGAGAGATCGTGTGCAGCCAGTAACGCTGCGACACCACTCACGTGTGGGGTCGCCATCGAGGTCCCTTCCATGACTCCATACTGATTGCCAGGAATCGTCGAGAGCACAAGGGTACCTGGTGCAGCCAAGTTCACTTCGGGGCCTGTGTTCGAAAACGGTGCCAGTGAATCGTCCCTCGCGATCGCACTCACTCCGATTACTTCGTCGTGTGCTGCAGGGTAGTCTACTTTCGGTTGGCCGTCATTCCCGGTCGCCGCAACAAGTAGGGGACCGTCCTCGTAGGCATACCGCACCGCCTCGAGTTCCGTCTGCGTTGGCTCTGGTTCACCCACGCTGAGATTGGCGACGTCGTAGCCTTGGCAGGTCGCAAATTCGATCCCAGCAGCGATTGCTGCAGCGGTTCCCGTTCCTTGCTCATCAAGCACCTTCACAGGATGAAGCGTCGCAGATGGACTCACCCCGACGACCCCAATATCGTTATCGAGGGCTGCAATCGTTCCCGACACGTGTGTGCCGTGTCCGTTGTCATCCGCCCACGCTTCACCACCGTCGACCGTGGACTTAACGAAGGCGGTACCATCGCCAACGTTCGCCTGCAAGTCCTCGTGAGTGGTGTCGATACCAGTATCGATAACCGCAACGTGGGCATCCTGACCGGTCTCGCCGAGTTTGTGTGCAGCAAGAGCACCAATTCGTTCGATTCCATTGGGGTTCCATTGCTCGACTTCGAGTTCGTCTAGCAGTTGTTGGTCAGACTCGGATGTGGGGAGATCGAGGCTCCGCTCGGGGTTTTCTTCCACGAAACGGATATCCTCATGCCCACGAAGAGTGTCGAGGTCACTTACTGCGACTTCGACTGTGGTGATATCCAGCACATCGAATTCGTGATGCACGTCTACCGCAATCTGTTTGGCATGTGCTCGTCCTGCCTTGGTTTGATGGCCAACGTTGTACTGCTGTGTTGTCTCCGCGTCGCCTTGTGCTGCAGTCGTTCCGAGGCTTCCAAGACCGGCACCTGTGAGTCCGACTGTGGCTGCTGTTCGGAGATACGTTCGTCGTCCGATACGTTTGTCAAGTCGTGGATCTGATTGATCGTCCATTGGTCTACCAAACCAAACTCACTATTAATGGACAATTTGTTCTATCACTCCTGCAATCAGCTCTTCTACCACACAAGAGCTGGCTATTCCTACGACCACACAGATATAGCAACACTAACCTGGATAGTCTACGCTTATGCAGTATAGCAAAATTATTAATCGAAATAATACACTCATCTACTGGCAGGTCCGAAGTCACATAGGAGAAGGGCGTTTAAGCCCTCGTGAATTCGATGGTATGAGAGGAGTATAACAACAGGGTATGCTATGAAAATCATATTCTCACAGGCTAAAAACCTATTCGAGTACAGAAACGAGGCTGGAAGCACACTGAAATGCAAACTCCGAGTCACTTGTCGGCCAAATCCACAAGGAGTAGTTCAACTTCGAGCCCATCGATAGGGAGAGTCAATCCTAACTGGAGAACGAGACGCTCCATTTCGTGATGCGAATCCATTTTCTGGCGCGCATCTACATCGATGATCTGTTCGAATTTTCCACACCGTTACGGTTCAATAAATGTACCCACGCCGGCTGTGAGATCTAGAGGTCGATTCTCGTTTTAATTATCCCCCGGCACATAGATCTCCCCCAATTACTTATGATTCAGGAAAGTGTACCGCGGTTATGGCCCAGCAGGAATCCTTGGTGGCTGAACAAGTGGTCTACACCGTTGCCGAAGTGCATGATACAGACCCCACTGATTTGCCCCCACTCGAACGCACCATTAGTGCTGATGCACTCAATAATCTGTTCCACGATGGCAATCACCCGCCTGGTGCGTACACCGTGTTTCCGTACTGTGATCTGTGGGTGATGGTTCACAGCAATGGTACGGTCGATATTTTCCAAGAGTATACCGCCACGAGTGCGGCTGAAGACTTCCCTGAGCGGATCAACGAATTGACCGGTGACGAAAAAATGGTCGTTCTCCATGCCGAACACGACCGGCACACATTCTCCGAAGACGAACTCGACTACCTCCATGAGATTATCGATGACGCCGACGATTGTGGCGAAGCGTGGGAAGAGACCATCGGCTATGCCGAACAGCGGTAGGTCAGTCACTTCGAACACACAGATACCAGTACACAATGTAGCGAGAACAATCATCGCGACCGAAACGGAATTTTGAAACTTCGTCAACAAGGGTCATAGACCATCAACAACAACGTAACAGCAACCTACCGTATTTGGTTGCAAAATCTCATCGATAGTGCTCAAGAACGTTCTTGGAGGACAGTCTATGGCAGTTTCGTTTAGTAGTCTTATCAGTGTTGGACGAGTTAGTGATACTTTTTTCTTAGAGTTCAACCTGTGTCCAGGTAATGAAATCTATCCAACTAATAGACCTAACTGAGCGACAACAACATTGGGGTGAGGTGATCTTTCTTGTTAGCTTTACAATCCTCTGGGCAGCTCTTCTTCGAGTAGACCCACTGCTTTCTTTTCCGACGGAAGGAGTAACTCTTGAAACATTCAAACAAGTTGGCATACTTCTCCTGTTGCTCACTACTGCTCTCACCACGATCCTACGCAGTGTACGAGTATCCAGAGAGCAGAACAGTCACTGCCAACGCGGGTAGAACCGCGTAAAAAAGTCTCTTATGCCAAAAGCCGACTTCTACCGCCTTCAATTACAACCGGCAGTAGATGTTTGGTGCTGAGTACCGCGTCGAATGGAGGCACCACCGCCATTTCCAATCGGGTTTCCTGTATCGATTGGTCTGTACCACCGAACCGCCGGTAATCAGCAGTTGGGCTTCCAGTCCACCCATATCTTTTTACTCTTCTCTCTCGAATTGTTAGATACAATGGATTTCAGTGACATACTCGGCTGGGATCTCTGGCAGCAGATCGCAGGGCTGGAAATTCTTTTCCGAAGCCTCGTTGATCATGCACAAGACCATTGGGAGAACTTCGAAGCAGACATCGAGGGGTCTGGACGAGCATTCCAAACCTATGCGTACAATAATAAGGTCGATGCCGTCAGGGAAGTCGATGCGATCCAAGAACAAGCTACCAAAATCAGCGAGTATGAGCAGAAAATTCGCTAATCCTCTCCGTCAGATGTTGTTCCTTTATCTCTCCATTACTATCGTCTGTACTCTTTCGTATATTCGCACGCGTATATTCTTGCTGCAGTAGTCGTATTCCAGCGACCGGAGCCACACTGTTTGGCCTGCTGCTGTATACGCATGAATTTCTGGCGTTTGCTGAACTGACCGTCTGATACGCGAGCGTAGCCGCGGCGGATCAACCTTCTTCCCCACCCATTCACTCTGAGGTAAATTCACTAAGTCCCGATTGTTCATGTTCATCTGGCTCAATAACCAACGGATCGTCGTGACTGGGGTTGTTGACTCGCGTCGAGATCTCATAGGCAGCCAAATCATCACGAGAATATGGCTGGCACAACGCCTCACGTTCGTCTGGTCCGGCCGAAAGCCACTGATCTTCGTCCTCACTCGATAGCACCACGGGCATTCGATTGTGGATTGGCTTCATCACGTCGTTAGGTTCGGTCGTTAGAACCGTCACACATGGAATCGCCTGCTCGGCACTTTCCCAGACTTCCCAGAGGCCAGCCATCGCGAACGCTGGAGAGTCCTCGCGATACACACGATACGGTTGTTTTGGGCCACCATTCTGTTGCTGCCACTCGTAAAATCCGGATGAGAGGACCAAGCACGGCCGTGAGTTCCACGCATTCTGAAAGACGCGTTTCTCACCTGCTGTTTCGGAGCGAGCGTTGATGATCCCTTCTCCGGGTTTATCTGCCCAGAACGGTATCAATCCCCAGTGGTACTGGTCAATCTCGTCAGGTGCTTCATTCGTAATGACCTCTAAGGGTTCACCGGGAGCGATGTTGTATCGCGGTGTGTACCCGCCATCGGTGACAATCTGAGCATCAAAGCGGTCTTCGAGGTCTTGTTGCTGGATGAAGAGCGCGGTTCGCCCACACATAGCTCAGATACGCGCCACAGATGCATCAACGTATGGAGGAAGCGTTCGACTAACGTGATGGTCCGCGATTCTCGGAATGGCTTTTCAGCGTGTCGTAATCGTCTCGCAAGTGCTCTGTACGTACGTTTTCTCGGCCATGAACGAGACCGTTGTCGTTGACTCAGCTTTTCCCGGGCATTTGCCTTGTTGTGGTTGGGGCCACTCGTATGTTTGATGCTCCTCCCCCTTAATGTCCATCTGAATCTTCGCTGGTGTTCCACGAAACGGCGTACTGGTCTGGGCATGATCGTAGGCGATCCGGAAGCGTTCTTTTAGTAGGGTTTTCCCGGAGTCGTCCTGCACGAGAAGATCCAGACGAAGTGGTGAGTACCGAACGTTTATGACTGTCACTTGATGGGCCAACTGATGGCCCAACAGCGTTCGTTTGAAACTGCTGCAGCCAGCAAGACCGGTGACGATTCCACCTGTACCTGTTTGGAGAATTCTCCGGCGTGTTTGTTCCATTCCTCTATCTCATACATATATCCAACATGGCGTAAGCTTTGTCTTGGTAACGGTTCTCTATTCTCGGCTTTGCAAAGCTCATTGATGACCTCTTCTCCACCGTTAGTATCTATTTTCAATGAAACGAACATCCGTTGATGGTGCTGACTATCGCGTCGAATGAGAGAATTAGGCTGTTGTCGTCGTATTCTTCCACAGGCCATAGCCGCCGTGCCTGGCTTCCTGTTGCTTTCGCTCGAATTCCGCTCGCTTACTGAACTCGCCGTCTGCCACTCGCGCATAGCCTGACCGGAGCAACTGGGTGTTATACAGCCATTCCCCCGTATAGACGTACATTTGTGGGTGGCCGTCACTGCTGCTTCCTACCTGTGGGTCTGTGACGAGTGTGACGGTGCTGTACTCCAGTTGGGCTTTAGTAGTTTGGAGCGCTCGCGTGTGGTACAGACCGTTCTTCGGGACGCGTACACCGAGCAGATCAACCGTCTTGTTCTTGCCGTCGCGTTCGATTGTGATTGTTGTCGGATCGACGATTTTCGTTACTCGCGCTTCGAAGCGCTGGCCGCTTTCGGGGGCGTCGATTCGGGCGGTGGTCTGGGTTGGGACGCGCGTCGTGGTCGGTTCGACTGTTGTCCTCGTGGTGGTTGGTGTAGCCGTCATATTGGTCGACTGTGTGGTTGTTGTCGTGGAGGTGGTGCTGCTCGTCATCGGGACTGTCGTTGTTGTTGGTGTTTCTGTGTGCGGCTGTGGTTCGGTGATGGTTGTGGTATCATCACTACTGTCACTGAAGCCAAGCCCGCCGAGACAGCCAGCAAGGGTAACGATCACAACGAGTGTGAGGATAGGGACTGTTCGGAACATATCTGCTGTCGTTACTCTGGTTAGTTCAATATTCGGGATAGAGAATACTGACGGCTGATCGAGGTGTTGCATATGGTCTGCCGTATCTGCTGAACGACCGAGGAACCGAGTGCTACGAGTAACCCAGCTGGGGCAAGTGCTGCCCCGATAGTCATTGAACGGAACGTGTCATAGAAAGATTCTCAGAGCGTTGGTTTCAACTCGTTCTGCTTGAATCAGCCGGTACAAATACTTGCGAGTACAGCGTCAGCTGTTCAAGTTCGCGCATGGCAGTTCACTACAGTAGGCCCCACACTACACCGAGAATGGTACCGAGACCCAAACCAATCGAAATACCAATCCCGATATTATTCAGTGCAAGCCCAAGAACGACTCCTATTAGAGGTCCGAACGCAATCCCTAGAGCCATCTTATTCAAATCTATTTGGTCGTCCTCTTCGTCAGACATGTGCTGTCTTTGGACTTCTGGTGAGATAAATCCAGAGATCTAATGGCATGTGAACGCTCTATATCTAACGTTCACTATGGAGTCCAAAGGGTGACATTCTGCTCTAGCAGCGAACGTCCTTTTTCTGGGAATCAGCTGATTTGGAGCGACTGGAAGCATGCCGAGCCGAACGCTCCGCAGCGGACCGCTCGGCCGAATGCCCGCCACTACTGACACCGGTGGGACAGTCGGCCTGTCTCGGACAGATTGACAGTCGAATTTCTCATCGGAAGACACCACATTTCCGTAGTAATCTGGGTGCCTACAGGGGGCTCACTGTCTCTCGTGGCCGGTCCGCTCTCAGTGACAGTCCTCCAAAACGGAGCTCACTTCTGATAGTCAGTGTGGGATCTGGCGGCGGACAGTCGTTCCTGCTGATACTGGCAATTGTGGAGTGTCCTCACAGACAGTCCCTCGTGCTGTCGCTGCTCGACGCCCACTTGCTTCGGCAGGGTAGACAGTCCCCCAGGGGGACACCGCTGGAGTCCAGGACGTGCTGGTTGCCAAAATTGACAGTCCCCCTGTCGGTGGCCGGCGGATACGGTAGTTTGTCGCTCGTGGACAGTCCCACGTGCTGGTCCTCTCCCGCTGGCGCGGGTCATTTCAATGAAACTGCGGTGTCTCGCAGAAGACGGCACCCCACTGGTGCGCTTAGGGTGGCACCCAGATGATGCGGTCACACCGGTACTCGGACAGTGTGTGCTCGTGCTGGCACCCCAGCCTATCTCTCACCGTGAGTTGCTGTGTGTCGCGCATAGCGGCACCCCCTCTGTTCGGGTGGAGAGGTTGGCACCCCACATTGTTGTTTTGCGGCATTCTTACTGTGTCTCGGCAGGCCAGACTGTCCAGTAGCCTCCTCACGTCTCTTTTCAAGGGTATCCCGGCCATTCTCGTCTGTGCTGGCCGTCACTCGGTTTCAGGGGTGCTGTCGCGGTGCTGGTGCTGTCCTGTTACAGTCTTCCTGCTGTCCGGTCCTACTACTCGGTACTGTTCACGGCGGCTTGCCGCCAGTGCTGTTCGTTTCTGTTGGAAGTCCGCTCTTCTTTGCGGGCTCGCTGGTCGCATTCGTGGACTGTCCCCTGTTCGCTAGTCTGTTCCCTGCTGGGTCCGCCATGGCCTGACTGTCCCACAGTTTCGCTCCCTATATTCCTCGCGTGACCTCAGGTGGACTGTCCCAGTGCTGCCGCTCTGTTTTCCTGTGGTGGATCTGCTTGGTGGACTGTCCTCTGTGTCGGTGTGTTGTGTCTGCCGCTTCTCGTGGGATCTGCTTGGCTCTGTGTCGCCCTCTGGGGTGCCCTTTGTGCGCCAGTGTTGTCTATTTCTGTATTGTGACATATTGGGGGTGCAGTCTCTGGCGCCCACTGGGGTGCCCACTGCTGGTCATGGTCTGTTTTTTCTTCTCTGGATCGGGGGTGGTTGTCCTCCGCGGTGTGTCGCGCACTCTCTTTTCCAGTTTCTGATAGAACTGTGGGGATCCTCCCATGGCGTTATTTTTTAGCGTTTGTTTCCGCTTCATGCACAGCAGTCGGGAGTTGCTAATACACTTGGACCCAACCGTAATATTATAGTCGTCTCAGTTCATTATCGTTGCATGTGAGCAGCTATGGAATCTGACACATCCACCACTACCACGGACCTCACCCCCGACGAAATCTCAGAGACTGACCCCGATAGCGAACACCACGGGAAAGAAGGCACCATCACGGATGTCCTGTAGGACACTCTCGGAGACGAGACTGGGCGCGAACTAGGCCCCTACAGCTATCGCATCGAAACCGATAGCGAGGAAATCGATATCTGGTTCCGGCACCGCGACTTGGTTCCGGTATCACAGTAACCAATTACCGATACTCCACTGTAATGGGCAATCTCCAAAGCAAACCAATGTGGCCACAGTTCAGAGATGCACTCGAAGTCAACGAGGATCGCCTTTGCAGTGCGTGGCTCACGGGAAGTTTTGTGAACCCGACGAAGGAAGTCACACAAGAGAGCGATGTCGATGTTGTCCTCGCATTCGAGAGCTTCGATGCTATGGACGAATTCGACCTAGTTGAAACTCTTTTTCGGTGATCTGTTTCATGAATCTATGTTTTCACCTACCAACTCGAATTCGTCCTTGCCGCTGGTAGTGTCTTTTACATTCTCTTGAACGGAAATCCCGCCCCGAGAGGCCTATGATGGGAGCATGGCAGCGGGATCATGCCCCCTATAGACCGGAATTCGAGATGTTGCGGGTTGGATGATAGTTGGGTAGTTGACCTGAGCTGCGTTCATAGAGACCCTGTCGAGGGAGGCCGTCCCCTGACTTCGCTTCAACAGGAGTGGTGGCCGAGTTTCCTCGGGCCACTGCAACCAATGAACGAACCGGAAAAAGACCTTCTGACCAATCTCTCAAAATCAAACTCCAACCGTGATTCTCGACGGTGCCAATCGACGAAAACCTCAAACTTCGTCTGACGTGATCACTCAAGCTCCGCCGCCATTCTACTCGTCATAGGGGAGGTATCGAAAACCCGTGAGGATTATTGGGTGCACATGAACGCTTCTCACGGGTGTCGGGAAAGAGCTAACCACTTCAACCACACCCATGGAGTGATTGGCCCGACAAACGGTTCTATACCTCCCGCTTGAATCAGTTTTTTGGCTGTATACTTGTGCAATTAAAATAAGATTTATTTGCATATATCATACTTGTTCACTCGGTATCGATGTTCGGTCGCGACATTCTCAACCGTATCCGCGACCCACCGAGCAGTCACCGCCGGAAACTCGGACGCACGAATCACTCGAAGAATATCGTCATCACTCGTTTGCTCCGCAAATCGTCCCTGCTCATCGCTCAGTCTCGTTTTCAGTTAGAGAACATACTGAATCTGTTCTTCTGATCTTACGTCTCCAAATCACTGATTGGTTGCTGACTCACTTCTCGATAATATTCAGATGGTGAATTGCCGTTGGCGATATGAGCCGACCTGCCGGTAGTTCAATCCAGCCGTTTGCTTGGATGCGTATCGGCCCTTCGTGGAGTACTTCGTCTTCGTCAAAATCGCCGTAGATCACCACATCCTTGTATTCTTTCTCGAAAAATTCTTCTGCAAATTCTTTGAACGCATCGTCTGGAGCGATCATATTTTCATTTAATTCATGTGCTGTGAAAAAGATAGCGCCGCTGACAGTCAGTATAGAATGTGGCCGGTTCGAAGACGCCTTGTTAATTGTGTCCGGTCAGTAGTGGTGGGTTCCCAGACTCTCCGATAACTCAAACTCTACGTGTATGATCGCAAGGATGGGTCAACGCCCCTTCTCCGCTGTCTATTTTTCACGACCAATCGCTATTCCGTCCGAATCCAGATCACCCGACGCGCTTCGGGCTTCTTCTTGCTAATCTCATCGCTCTCGTGGAGTCGAGTGAGGACGTTATAGGCCGACCGTCGTGACCATCCAAGTTCGTCTGCGATCTCACTCGTCATATAGGGTTCGAGCGGCTGCATGACCACAAGCATCCACTGGCTTCCACTCCTGAATGAACTCGCCTCTCTCCACGTACTTTCTCGTCGTCATTCAGTAGAGTTCGATCTGACGTCACTCGTTCTACCAGATTCTAAGTTGGCACGAAGTTAGCATCCTATACTAATCCAGAGTCTCGCTATTTCTGACTGCTCTCCTGAGCCCCGTCACAATAAGAGCTACCTACAGTGGGACAATTTCTTTGCGCTTTCCTACCATCACGGGAATATCGGTCGTATATTCTTTCCCAGTAAATACGACTGTCGCGGTCACATGATTCGGTAGCTTTGCTACCAACTTTTTGCGTGTTACCGTTGGACCAGTTGGAGACACAGCCACGTATGGCTGACCGCCGTTATACCCTAGCCCAGATGAAATATCTTCATGCGTTCCAAATCGAAGTGGAATCTCCTGTTGGACTGTTCGGGTTGCAATCGATCCCGCCTGGAGTTCAGACCACCATTCGAACGATCGCGTTGCAAACGCGACGGGGCCGTCAGCATTCCGTGCTATCACAATTCGAACTTCGTCTGTTTCAGGAAGGTATTCAACATTCTTACTCTTGACCCGTTGACGGACAGTCAATGGCTCGCCGGTCGCCCGAATTCCAGGAAGTGGCGACAGAAAAGATCCAATTCGCGCCTTCGTATACTCGTCTGCCTGGGAGCCAACAACCCCTGCACCCATGACAGCACCACCACCAGCGAGGAATTTCCGCCGTGAATATTGACCCATGGCAACCAGTTACTGTATTTACCATTAACTGTCCCGTACACTCAAATCATGATTTTACCGATCCCACTCCCCAACGACCCTCCATACAACAAAATCAGATAGACGAAGAGATCTATTCTGATTGCAGTGCGCTCCATACCAATACGCCAAGTAGGACGGTAAGCCCACCAGCAAAAAAGATGAGTCCTGGTGGCAACCAGAGCCACGGCTCAGGTTCAGCTGGTGCGCTTGTTGGGCTTGCGAGGTTGAGAAGTTCAGCCGAAGAAGACCCAATTCCAAGTAAGTCTTCCTGTGTGAGCCACTCAACTAGCAGACTCCCTCCCAATAAGAGAGCAATCCCTCCGAGGAGATCCGACAGTCGAGAGCGCACTTTCTCCAGACGGCTTTCTGACCCACTCACGATAATAAGCGGGTCGTCGGTCGCCGCATAGATATTCATCTCACTCCCTTTCGTCGAGTATTCTGTATCCGCAACTTCGACTAACTCTGCCTCCCGTAGTTTCGTGAGGTGGTACTGTGCATTCTGGATCGATGTGTCTGCGTGTTCAGCGATTTCCGAGGCCGTCGCGGTTTCGTCCTGTAAGTGGAGGTAGATTCGACGTGCTGTTTCTGATCCGAGCACGTTGAACACGCGTGCACCGAAGTCGCCTGCGAGATCGCATAGGATCCCCTGTTGTGTGGGTTGCGAGCGTGTTCCCGAGAGTTTCTGGAAGAGGTCCGTCATTGTGAATGTCTATCAATCGGATTATTTTAAACGTCCGTACTCTCTTTTCCATGGCGGACCTCGTTGACTGCTGCTTTGACGGTCTGTAATCGCGTCTGTCGATCAGGGGCCGAATTGCTTGCGGAGGTCAGTGTCTGCATGATGAATGTAGGGTTTCTGCTCGCCACTATGGCACGCGTGCGAGCAGGAAGGAGGGGTGGCGGGGAGAGGACGTGTGGATCAGGAGTGATGGCGCCAGACCCACGCGAGACCATTCAGGGTGTCAGAGGCAACCGCGCCACATCTGGTCCTTTGGGGGGTTCGGTATATGCTTTGTGCTACTGTTAAAAAATGAGACAATCAGATGTCCTTTGAGAACGACTGAGTACGGTCAGGCATCACCGTATCAAGTGCTGCTGTGACTGCATCGATATCATCGATATCGTCTCGATCACACCGGAGGTTCTGACGCCACCATCCCCTTCGGTGAATCACCAACGCCTCGTCACCGAGTGAATAGCCTGTGAACGCTGTCCACGGTCGGAACCGATGCAGCATCGGTCGCTCAACAACGAGACCAGCATCTGTAACCCGAAACGTCCGTGGGTTCGCTGCTCCTGCAAGCGGTGCCCAGAGCACCATTAGCAAGTATAGATCTCCCGCCCACTCGACGCCAAACACAACTTGTGCAAGGATACCAGCGACACTCCCAAGAATCGCGATAATCATTGCGCCATACGACATCTGTCGCCATCGTTGTGGCCACCGCCCCTCCCACTCTGTGATTTCAGTTGTCCCTGTAAGCGCAGCAGTGGTGTATCTATTCCGGCTCATCGTGACAAGAGGCAGACCCGTAAACATCCCACCGATCATCGTCACCATTGCAAGTACAACTGCAATACCGGGTGGTGAAATTCCGATTCCTGCTGCTGCAAAAACACCGACGAATGGAACAAACGGCATAACGGCGAGTAGCCAAACCATGTCGTGGCGACCAAGCCAAACTGCGAGTCCAGCTGTGTGAGAAATAAGCCACCCGGCAATGATCCCCAAGAGGGTGATAGAAACAAGAAAACTGACGTACAAGGCGGCACCGTCCGCGCTAACCGTCGAAATCCCGAGGATAGTGACCGGAGTAAGGAGGATGGCAACGTAGAGACCAGCGACGAACGCATACAGCGTATCGGGGCGTTCACCGTTCGATAGACCACCCCGAGATTCAGTACGTGTCGCCATACTCACTAGTTCCTCGCAGTTGTTGAAAATACTACCGGACGAATGAGTCCACGCTGGTCTTTTTGCCTTCTCTAAGAATTTAAGGGTTGAAATGTACTTTCGTTAGTAGCGCATACTAACTTCAAAGAATCCTCTTGAAGTTCCTCTCTTACATGCCCATTCAAACTCTGTAGCGAAAGCCTCGGGAGAGATTTGAACTCTCGACCGACTCCTTACAAAGGAGTTGCTCTGCCAGACTGAGCTACCAAGGCACCTCGATATCACAAAGCTCCCAACAAAGATCTTCTCCTTTTGAGTTGGTAGAGGGGACAATGATAGAACACACCAGTCAGGAGAACGTCGACCTGAAATATTTGCTCTCGATGATCGACTCCCCCCGGCTACCCCAGTGAGAAAGCTTATCAGGGCACTGTCTAGATAAGGAAAACCAAGCGACATCGGCACGATTGTCGATATTTCATTCACCGATTGTAGGCGGCTCATTCTTGACATCGAGATCGGCTGCCTTGTGAGAAGACGGAATTCGGCTGCTTCACCGAAAATCTAATCACGGTGAGACAAAGGAACTCGTTCGCTACTCTCGCTACAGACGCTGAAACGCCACTCTACAACAGAATCGCTTAACTAGACAGTGCCCTTATCAGAAACTATTTAGAAAATCTACATATGCCCTATCTCCCTCCAGCAGCACGAGCTGTTTCTGGTCTCATAGCAGCTGTATTTTTACTTCTCAGTGGCTACATGGCGACCCGCCTCTATCACATCGGATTCATGAATGCTGGGAGAGGACTGGGTGGCCTATTGCTTGGGATTGTCGTTCCTGCAGGGTTTGGAATTCTCTTTTCATACCTCACGCTGACAGGGGGTTCCGAGAAACGGAATGCGTAGCTGAACCGCTTCGCCTGCTCATCCCCGTTTTTCCAACCTGACCAACATTACTGTTCTTGTGGAGAAACATCGTCCTAGAAACCTGAAACACGAAGCTTATACTCTCATACAACGTTACAGACAATATGAATTATTCACAGCGAACTGGTCTAGGAATCTCACTGTTTGGACTACTTTTTATACTCTTCTTTATCAACGATTTAGAGTTGACTGCCCTCTCGATAGTCGGCGTTTTTACGGGATTGATGTTAGCAATCTCTGGAGGATTTATTGCAGTCAAATCAGACACTGGCAAGGCAATCCAATGACAAAACCACCTTCCCGATAACCACTCCTCGATTTTAGAATAGTACCGAAAGTGCGATTGCACCGAGAAATACGATCCCAAGCGCTCCAAAGAGCTGCATGAGTCGTCGATACGGAGTCGGTCGTTCCAACGAATCACCAGTCGTTGCCCCAATGGCCCACACGAGACAGCCGAGACAGATTGCTGTGAATGCTCCGACAGTTGCGATAGCACCACTATTCTGCCAATCGATTCCGCTCGTCCAAATCTCAAAGAGTGACCAAATGGCCCACGCTCCAACAAGCAAGCCAAGCGGAGTTCGCGGTGATCGGTATTCGAAGTTCGTCATTAGTTCGAATGACACGCGATGCGATAGTAATACTTTCTACCAATTTCGCGGGATAATTAGCAGTCACTTCGCCCGGTCACCACTACTGAAGCCACGGCTCACTTTGGGAAGTGGATATCAGCAGGCACACGAGTCAGCCCGAGCGTCGTGAAATCCCGATCAAAGGCAAAGATATGGTCAATCTCATATTCACGTGCAAGCACCGCACTCGTGTGATCGACAAACGAGATCTGCTGGTCGTCATAGCGCTCGAACTCATCACACGCCGCAGCAAACACACCCTCTCCAACGGGAAGAATATTGAAACTCTCCGAGCGCCGAATCGTCTGAAGTACTTCAACCGCCGTCTTGTGGTTGACCTTTCGACTGGTGAGCGTGGCTAACTCCGACAACACATACCGACTCGTGAACAACGGCTGATACGGAATTGCTTCACGGCGAAGCGCATCGAACACGGATTGAGCAGTCTCGTGCCGCCCAGCACGAGTGTTTACCCACGCAAAGAATGCCCCTGTATCGATGAACAAGGGCTGTGGCTGCTCACTCATCGCCACCGTAGAGAATATCGTCGATCTCGTCTTCCTCGACCGGCTCTCCAGCAGCTGGCTTCAGCGACCAAAACGGATCGTCTGCATTGATCCCGCTCGGTTCCGCTGCATCTTCGTCGATCCACCAAATGACTGCCCCCGCACCAACCTTCCGACGTTCGATCAGTCCCTGCTCATGTAGTTGAACGAGTTTTTGTCGGGCTGCTTCCGACGAGCAATCCAGTCGCTCACTCAGTTCCTTCGCCGTCACAACCGGGTCACTAGCTTCACGCATCGCCCGAAGGACGGCGTCGAGGGTGAGTGTCTGGACGTATCGACCAGTATCTCGGTTCCGTTCTCGGCTCATATCTGTCTGTAGTATTTCGACCGTCGTAAGCCTATTGGTGCGAAGCAATAGGACAACCTTTATTACCATTTGGTGCGTATCAATTGGTAAGGAAGAACGGTGCCCTCGGGCGTGTATAGAAACGCGCCGGGTGCTCTAACACCCGGCACCGGTCTTCCGAAACCTACGCTGAAAGACCATGAGTACAAAACAATCCGCAGCCCTTGAAGCTGACGAGACGGCACAGAAACGCGCACAGTGGGAACAGTTTTCTTTCGACGTCGATGCCCCCGGACTCGTTGAAGTCACCAACGAGAGCTACGAGAATCCCGCAGAGCACCAGTACACAGTCTCCATCGACGACGTGACCGAGGAACTGATGGCGTGTACCTGCCCACACCACATCCACCGAGACGCATTCTGCAAACACATGGCCGCCGTCGAAAACGCAACTGACGACGGGACGCTCGACGCCTTCCCGTCAGAGGACGAAGACAATGCCGAACCCGAAGACTGCGACTGTGACGGCCTCGGTGACTTCCCGTGCTGGCCATGCGTGAGGACGGGACGGAAAGAACTGCCGAACTAATCACCGCTTCGACCCTTTTAATTGCTACTTCGGCGTGTAATACAGAGTGATCAGTATCCCAAGCTGGCAATGATTGGCTAACCGTTACAGAAGAGAGCTAGTCCATGTTCGTCGCCCAGCGCATCTAAGACGATTAGGGTGGAACAGATACCCATAGAGAGGAATGCTATGGATCACCAAGTGCTGTTCATTCATGGTGCTGGAGGATACGAAGAAGATGAAAAACTCGCAGTTGATCTCCAGGATGTATTGGGGGCTGCATACGAGGTGCAGTATCCACAGATGCCAAATGAAGATAATCTCGAATACGAGGCATGGAAACAGCAGATCCTAACGGAACTTGCTGCATTAGATGATGCGGTGATTCTTCTCGGACACTCTTTGGGCGGTTCGATTCTGTTAAAATGTCTTTCCGAAGAGAAGATAGACGTGCCTATCGCTGGTCTATTCCTTATCGCATTGCCTTTCTGGGGTACTGAAGGGTGGAAAGTTAGCGAGTACGAACCAGAGAAAAACGTTGCGTCGAAGCTCCCAAGTGAACTACCCCTGTTTTTTTACCACAGCCGAGACGATGAAATAGTTCCGTTTTCCCACCTCGCACTGTACGCGGAAAAGGTTCCGCAGGCAACCATTCACGAGTGTGATACCGGTGGACATCAGTTCAACAACGATTTGTCTGTCGTTGCTCGGGACATCAAACGACTGGAAACGAAGAACCCATAGCGAGATGAACAACTGCCTCTTCCGCTTCAATGTTCAACCTTCGATCTGACCGGAATTCCCATATTGGGCGATCAAACCAACTTATGAGAGGAATCTTGTCTATCTACCCCAGTGAAATCGTTCGATCGGCCCATTCATGAAGGATCTTGAGAGCCTCATGTTCGCAACGCGAGACTGGATCGTCTGTCCCGAGTTCATTGCTCTCAAAAGCGTTCATCACTACGCATTCTGCGTCTGCACAATAGGTCGTGAACTTTTGAAGATCAGATCTCGCGTGCTGAAACGGTATGGTAGAATCATTGACGAACACAACTCGGGGTTCGGGAGCCTCATCGAGAATTCGTTCCGTTCGCTCGGCGTTATCGCTGGCGAGTGCGACCATCTCTTCTTCAGTCTTGCCTTCCGATCGCGGGGCATTCGCATCGAGGACACCGTACCATACTCGATCAGGAATCGTCGTAAAGCGGTCGAGCCTGCCGCCGAGCACCCATCCGTCGCGTTCGACCTCGGGTGCGAATTCTAAGACGACTACGCCCTCGGTACCCTTCCGTTCGATCCAAGCATCGAGCGTTTGGGCGGTGAGACGGGTCTTCCCAGTCTGAGAAGGGCCGACAATCAGGGTCGAACCGGAGAGTGGGTACGGCAGGTCGGTCATATGATGGCTGTCTCTTCACGGGCATATTTCCCTAGGAGGACGAGAGTCGCGATCCCGAGGATGACGGCAAACGCTAGGACGATTCCCGACGCCGAATCGATGCCGCCTGCAATCTGTTCGCGAACGAAGTTCACTGCAAGCGCCCCCGAAACGAGAAGTAAGGCGAGTCCCCCACTGTTGGCGAGCGTCGAGTTCGACTCTGGCACTGCCTTGGAGTTCAGGAGGTAAAGGACGATGGCGAGAGCGAACGGCGTTCCAACTGTACCAAGCGCAAGGACGAGCACGAGCTGGCCGATAACTTCCCCACCGATGAAGGCACCGGGAGCAGACAGCAGCGCGAATGCGGCGAGGAGTGTCCGATACCGCGAGTCTTCGACCGTCGTGTTCCAGCCGAGTTTATCAGCGACGAGGAACGGTGGGACGATCGTGTTCCCACCGAGCGTTGAGACTGCCGCACCACCAAGCCCAAGGAGGAAAAGCCACTTGGCGCTCGATCCGACAAGCGGGCCGAGAGCCTGTGCCGCGCTCACGGTCGTCAGGTTGGGATCGGTGAGCACACTGGCAGTAACGAGGAAGATCGCAACGCTGTAAATGCCAAACGCGACGAGCATCGAGGCGATGATATCGAAGGTCGCGAGGCTGTACTCACGGTCAGTCCACCCGCGAGCGTGCATTGTGTAGGAATGCATCGTGATCAGTGTAATGTGAACCGCACCGCCGAGGATGCCCGCGGCCACAACCGCACTGCCGGAGGGAAGTGACGGAGAAAGTCCCCGAACGGCACTCCCTGGGTCGATTGGAACGACGGAAAGGGATGCGACGAACGCGAGGACGACCGCGGTAACGAGGATCTTCGCAACAAATTCGATGAAACGATACCCTCGCCCGGCGAGACCGACGGCGAGAACCAGCGCCCAGATACCCCCCCATATTCTGGCGTCGATTCCCGTTATCGTCGACGAGACTGAAGCGACGGTGTTCATGATCACGAGCTGTGCGACACCAGCTGCAATCACCACATCGATGACGAGAATCCATGCCCACCACTCCCCGAGATACTCCTCGACGATACCCACGATTCCCCGCTCGGTGAGGAGTCCCAATCGCATTGCGAGATACTGCGCTAGTGCACCTGCGACCGCAGAGAGAATCACAACCCAAAGCAGGGCGTAGTTGAAGCGTGCACCCGCAGTGAGTAGACTTGCCATCGTCGCCGGCCCTGCGGCGATCGCCCCGGCAACCCACGATGGGCCCATCTCACGGAGGTAGTCGCGGACTGCTCCGTCCTCCGCGGTGGTCACGGTAGTCGGTGTCTCGCTCATATCTTGGTGATATTACCGGAGAATAAAATACATACCGACTCTACGGACCGAGCAGGCCGATTGTCTCGAAGTGTGATCCCAAGCGGTTCATCCTCACTCTGACTGACGGATATCCCTAGTAATTACGGCTACCTCGTAGCAGAACACGAGGAGAACGCCGAGAAGACTTCCCCAGAGAACGACCGCGAAAACCATCAGACCAATGACTGCCATTACTTACTCACCTCCACGTCAGTGTCCGTGTCCACCGGCAAACCGCCATCGGTTGCCGGTTCGTCGAATCTGCGAATCTCGTGGGAGAGTCGAGCTAAGTCGAACTCTTCGCTCGAAAATCGTGCGATAATCAACGTTAGCCCAGTCGAGATGAGAAACGCGCCGGCGAAGGGAATCAGATACGTCGTGTCGGCCGCTGGGAGAGCATCTCCGAGCAACGAATCCAATACCTCGTGGAGACCGAACGGAAAGGGGAAGTAAGCGCTCCCGGCCGCGAGTCCAGCGAGACTGCTCAGGAGGGCTCCCGTACCCGAGAGACGGCCACTAAACAGGCCGTAGACGAGCGGGAAGCCGACGGCGGCACCGAGGAGGTCGGCAACGAAAAAGAGGCGAAGGACACTCTGAGCGCGAAGGCTCACCGCGATTGCGGCGACCGCAATGACCACGGTAAACGCCCGCGCACTGAATCGCAGGGTTCGGTCGTCCGGGTTTTCGAGCAACCGCGGGAGATCGGCCGTCACGAGGCTCGACAACGCATTGAACAGAGTGTCGGCTGTGCTCATCACCAACACGAGCGCTAGCAAGAGGACGCTGAGGACGACCCATTCTGCGACGGTGCCCTCGAGCAGAACGAAAAAGGCAATTCCAGCGTTATAATTCTCACTGCCGAATTGAGTGACGATATCGGCACTGCCGACTGCGATGACGCCGAGGAGCGTGGCCAAGAGGAGAACTAAGCCGTTGGCGACGGTCGCGGTGCGGAACCCTCGCTCAACCGTGTCGGATCCGCTAGCGGCGTAAATACGCTGCCACCACGTTTGATTGATGAGTTCCGCGCCGAGGATCGCGAAAACCAGCGCAGCGCCGAACCTGATCCCTGGAACGAACCCGGGATCAAGGAGCGTGGAGTCGGCAGACACGATCCCCTCGTAAACGCCGCCGGTTCCGCCGAGCACGAGTACGACCGTGACGATGCTCGCGACGAGTAGTGGGAGGATCAACAACATCTGTATCGTGTCGGTGACGATGCTCGCCCGGAGGCCACCGTAACCGGTGTACAGCAGGACAAATCCACCGACGAGAACCGCCGTCTGCCATTGAGGAACTCCCGCTACGTGGTGGAGCGCCAGCGAAATTCCGGTCAGCTCCGCGGCGAGGAACACGAACATATAAAGGACGCTGACTGCGATCACGAACGCGTACATCGCACCGCCGTACCGCGCGTAGGCGTATTCGGTGAGCGAATGACCTTCCGGAATCACCTCGCGGATCCGCGGGCCGAGCTTCGAGTATGCGAGCATCGGAATGGCCTCACCGACCCCGTAGCCTACCACGGCCGCGATTCCGTAGAGGGCGCCAGCCTCTGGGGCCGAGAGCAGAATCCAGACACCCATGACCGAGGCGATGAGCGTGGCTGACGTCCGCCCTTCCCCAGTTGAATCGCGTGCAGTGATGAGATCCTCTACGGACTCGACCCTCCCATGCGAGAACCAAACCCCAATCCCGGTAAAGACCGCAAGCGTCGCGATCGTCAGTCCAAGCGCCACGGCAGAACTCACCATCACTTCTCGCCCCCTTCGACGTCCATCGCACCGTCGGGGTCGTATGCCGTCTCAAAAAAGGCGATCTCTAGCGAGACCGTTCGCCGGAAGAATCGTTCGATACGTCGCCGACGACGGGGTGAGGCGGCCTCGCCTTCTTGATCGAGTTCGTCGCGGAGCCACGACACAAAGGTCTCGAACCCCTCGTTGGCGTGGAGGTCGATCCACTCCGCAAGGTAAAATCTCGAGGGCGACTCGCCTTCAACGGTATTGGCCCACTCCAAGTAGATCCACTCCGCGGGAAGGAGAACCGCGAGCGTCTCGGCATACCCGCCTTCCCTCGCGGCCCGCTCTAAGAGATCCTCGAACGCCTGCGTTTCGTGGGTTAATTCGGAATCAGCGTACTCAGCTTCTGGAACGTCGAGTGCCTCGAAGGAGCGCTCGAAGTAGTCGTTCTCGTCGGCGGTCAGCGTCCCGAGAAAATCGACGAGTCGTGACTTCGATTCCATAGTTGGTGCGTCTCCAACGGCATGTCCGAAGACCCCGACAAGCGTCCCGACGAAGGCGTAGTCCTGTACTAGATACCGCCGGAAGACCTCATCGTCGAGGTCGTCGGTTCCCAGTTCGCGTGTGAACCGATGGGACGTCGCGTCCGACCATTCCGGTTGCGCACGTTCGCGAAGCCAGTCGGTGAATCCGGCCGTCTCATGTGCCTCGGCGTACTCCTCGAAGCTGCCCGGTTGACTTTCGACGTCTGCATCGCAGCGGGTCATATCGACCATTCCTCCTGTCGCCAGGCGGCGTCCCAGAAGCGGTATTCATAGCGGGCGGACGTTCGAAACAGGTTCCGAAAACGCTCACGCTCGACCTCGTTTTTATCCCTGGCCACGTCGTCCATCAACTCCTTGCACCACGTCGTGAGTTCCGTGAACTCATCGCCTGCGTACATCTCAATCCACGAAGCGTACCGGTCATCGTCCGGAAATCCCCTCTCTGCGAGTCGCTTCCCTGTCTCGTTGAAGCCCCACATACAGGGCAAGAGTGCAGCCACGAGATCACCGAACGTCCCCGTTGTCGCGATGCGCACGAGGAAGTCAGTGTACGCTCTCGTAGTGGGTGACGGATCCGTAGTCTCCAGATCGCTTTCTGTGATGCCGAACTCGGCCGCGTACTCGCGATGTAGATCCATCTCGGTGTTAATCGTCGAATCGAGGAGCTCGGCGAATGTACCCATCCGTTCGAGATCAGGCGCCTTCGTCGCACCGTGGGCGAACACTCGTGCGTAGTCAATCAAGTAGATGTAGTCTTGCCTGACCCAATACCTAAATGGCTCTTCATCAAGGGTTCCCGCCCCTAACTCCTCAACTATCGGATGCGCCACGATGGCATCCCAGATCGGGTCGGCCACTGTTTCGAGATCGCTGCTGAAGCTCATACCTAGATATGGGTGTTCCTCTCCAATATAACTTGGTAATATAATTGAGTGATCTAAAGAGATTTCTTGATTTTTGAAATGTGCATCGGCTGAATAGTTCGTCATCGACGTCGATACCCCCGGACTCGTTGACGTCACCAACGAAAGCCACGAGAACCCTACAGAGCACCAATACGTGGTCTCCATCGACGACGTGACCAACGAACTAATGGCCTACACCTGTCCGCACCACGTCCACCGCAACGCATTCTGCAAGCACATAGCCACCGTCGAAACCGCAACCGACGATGGAACACTCGACGCCTTCCCTTCCGAAGACGACGACGATGCCAAACCTGAAGACTGTGACTGCGATAGCCTCGGTGGCTTCCCGTGTTGGCCATGCGTGCGAACGGGACGGACGGAACTGCCGAACTAACCACCACTTCAGCTGTTTTTATCCATGACACGCCAATTGACGCTCTCACAAATCACCGACCAGCGAACGCTCTCGGTGAGGTTTGATAGCCCACTTGAACAGTGGCTCTCAGTCATCCCTGATTTTCTCGAATATCACCGCTACCTTCTATAGCTACTCGAATTGCCACGCTTGTGCAACGACACTCAGTTAGTCTCGATTATTCAAGAGTATACAAACATATATGAGACTTCGCTCCAAACACTGTAGCGAGGTGAAAAGGATGGCTACCCCACCACAGAACAGTGTCGCGTCATGGACCGAGACGATGAGTGCACGCGAACGCATCCGCTCAGTGGTTGAAACGCTTCGTGAGCCTCGGTCGACCAATTGGATAAGCGAGCAAGCTGATGCAGCTTGGAGCACGACGAACCAAGAGCTACAGGACCTTGTTGACCAGGATCGCTTGCGGCGCGTCGAGGTTGGTGACACCACGCTTTATCAGCCGGACTATACTCGGCTACTCTTTGACGAGATCCGCACCCTTATCGAAGAGAACGCTCGCGAGGAACTCCGTAGCGAACTAACAGCAATCACCGAGGAAATTGAGGCGTGGCAGGCAACGTATGCTGTTGAAACGTGGGAAGAACTCGAACAGTCACTCGCGGATAGCGACCTGTCGAGTGCCGAACTCCGCGAACGGCGTGATGTGATCGGATTCTGGCGTGAAAATGAGCAAGACCGCCAACTCATCAAGCACGCACTGGAGCTCTATTCTGATGTTGAAATAGCTCGTGAGCAGATGACTGACGCAGTTGATCGAGCAACAAGCTAATTTCTTTCCCTGTATCATCAATGATCTTCCTCGCTAATCGTGATCGGTATACCCAACGTACACTCCTCAGGGAAACTCATAACCGCCTTTCAAAACAAGCTGGCTGCGAAGACATCCGATACCGGCCATCTGATCGTCGTCCTCGGTACGTAATCGCAGATATTGATACAGCAGCGTTCCTTGGTGAATCCTACGAAGTTGAGAATGCACGGCTGGAACTTCGCTTTTGGTATCCAGTCGGTGTCGACCATGAGTACTATCGAATCAACTGGATAGAACCAACACGCAACCTCATGATTGGATTCCATCAGGACGCAGATCACCCTGATTTGGGTTCATGCCACATTCAACTCAATTTCGAAGAGACAGCGGTTGATCGGCATGAGGCTGCGTTTCTTGATGCACATCCTCTCACTGTCCTTGATAACCGACTCCAGCAACTCCCGACTGCATTAGAATCGGTCCACTGGCAGGATAGCCAACCATCACTCCCTGACTGGCCAATGTGAGCTACTTGGTTCGCGATGAGGAGAGTGGCAGTAACCATCTGTCGGCATTCTCACGACGAATAGTGGCATTGGTATGCTAGTAGTGTTTTGACAATCGATGTATTCCAGAGAGATTGGTGGACTAGTGGCTGGAGCAGCTACTTAGTAGTCCCTTTAGACCAAGGTAGTTGATGGAGGAGCGCATAGCCTATGCTGAGATGACTACTGACATCGCTCAATGTCCTGACTGTGGATGGACTGGAAATGCAACGAATTGTCCAACTGATGGGGATGAACGGCAATGTCCTGTCTGCCAACACTCAATTCGACGAAGTTAAACGTCTTGTCATTCTTATAGCACCCGGTGTCGTCTCTGTTCGTTCTGACGAGAGGGCACAGTAACGCGCACAGGCCGAACAATTTTCCTTCGACGTCGATGCCCCCGGAATGGTCGAAGTCACCAACGAGAGCTACGACAAGCCCGCAGACCACCAGTACACCGTCTCCATCGACGACGTGACTGAAGACCTGATGGCCTGCACGTGCCCGCACCACGTCCACCGCAACGCCTTCTGCAAACACATGACCGCCGTCGAAAACGCAACAGACGACGGGACGCTCAACGCATTCCCGTCCGAGGACGACAACGAGTCCGAACCAGACAACTGTGACTGCGACGGTCTCGGTGGCCTCCCGTGTTGGCCGTGTGTGAGAACGGGACGGAAGGAACTGCCGAACTAATCCACGCTTCAGCCCTTTTTATCCATGGCACGCCAATTGACGTTCTTGGATAGCACCGACTAGCGAAGCTCGATAATCGAAATCTCCTATGTATCCTTGCAGTCCTCACAGTAGATGTGAACATCGAAATTACTCTCTTTCTGGAGTGACGGTGAGATAATCTTCCAACTGATAATCTCTCAACTTAGTCGGATCGACGGTATGGCCATCAGGATCATAGTCGACGAGGCCTGCATCGTCAAGGCGGGGCAGATGGTTGTGGTAAAGTTCGATTGCCACACGCTCTAAGTCATCCTCATCAGCTGTATCTAACTGGTCTTCACGCTCGGCAACCTCCACGGCTAATTCCTTGAGTTCGACAGTGGCGGTAACTTCTGTAAGTATATTAAGAACTATACGGCGTCGATCCACCGCTAGCAAGCTGTGAAGATCGCTTACAGTCAATTCGTCTGTATTCGAATTTTCATCCATCATGTTGATTGAGTTGTGGGACATTTGAATCACTCCGATTCGGTCAGCATCAGTGAATGTGTATTTGATAAATGAACTTGATTTCCGTAAGAGGACGCTAGAAGTGATTAGGTTCTCCTCACCGGAATGGTGGACCAGATTCTGAATTAGTACGGTAATTTTTGTTGATGGATTTGTTTGGGATGCACACCCGTCTATATTGGCACTGTCGTACCAAAGTGACTCCATCGACGGAACCTTGATAGACTGGAGCCCAGTATACAGGATGATGAAATCGGGATCGCTAACCGACAGTCTTCGTGAAACACTCGCAATCTTCGATGAGTCCGGAGTACCGTGGACGACGCCCGAAGTAGCTGAGTCCCTTGACCTCGGTCGGCGGAGCACCTACGCCCGGCTGGAGCGACTTGTCGAGCAAAACAAGATCAAAACGAAGAAGGTTGGTGCGAATGCCCGTGTATGGTGGCGATCGCCGATAAACGCTGACAAAGCCACTCCTGACTGGTCAGCTGCTGCGGTGTCCCTTATCGACGACGTCCTCGCGAATGTCGAAGTCGGCATCTTCGTCCTCGACGAGAACTTTGATATCGCCTGGATCAATGGCACGACGGAACGCTACTTTGGGATTGACCGCAAGCAGGTCGTTGGCAGAGACAAACACCAACTCGTCGACGAGCACATCGCAAGGATCATCGAGGATTCGGAGGTGTTTACGGAGACGGTCTTAGCGACGTACAACGACAACACGTATACCGAACACTTCGAGTGCCATGTAATAGCGGGCGACGAGCACGAGGAGCGCTGGCTTGAACACCGAAGTAAACCCATCGAATCCGGGGAGTATGCGGGCGGACGGGTCGAACTCTATTACGACGTGACGGACCTCAAGGAAAAGGAGCAACAGCTCGAACACCAGCGGACTGAGTTACGATCAGAACTTAACGAGGTATTCGACCGCATTAACGACGCTGTTTGCGGACTAGATGCGGACTGGCGGTTCACGTACCTCAACGACCGCGCCGAAGAACTCGTCGGGAAGACGGAAGAAGAACTTCTGGGCACATATGTCTGGGACGCCTTCTCTAGCGATCTCCATCGCTCATTTAGGGATCGTTACGAACAGACAATGCAAACCCAGAACCCTGTTACCTTCGAGGAGTATTCCGATGCAGCTGAAGCGTGGCTTGAGGTCACGGCTTACCCTTCCGAGAGCGGTCTCTCGGTCTATTTCCGAGACATCACTGAACGCAAAGAACGTGAGCGGGCACTCGAAGAATCTGAGCAGCGCTACCGCACGCTCGTAGAGAACTTCCCAAACGGAGCAGTCGCTCTCTTAAACGATGATCTACAACATACGATTGTCGGAGGACAGGGCTTTGAAAAACTGGATTTCAACGCTAATGACCTCCAAGACAAACGGATGCAAGAGGTGTATTCTGAGGACGTCTTAGAGCTCATCGAACCAAACTACCGTGCTGCACTCAATGGAAAGGCGGACTCGTTCGAGCTGGATGTCCAAGGACGAACGTTCGATTTTCGAACGGTCCCGTTAACTACCGACGATGGTGACGTGTTCGCTGCCATGGCGATGTCACAGGATGTAACTGAGCGTAACCAGTACCAAGAACGGCTCCAGGCGCTCTACACCTCGTCACGTGGATTCCTCACAGCGGACACTGCACCAGAAATCAGCCAAATTCTCACCGAAACGGCGAGTGATGTCCTTGACCTCCCTGGTGTCGTGGTTTATGACTACGATGGCGAACATGACCGTCTCGTTCCCGAGACTACGTCTCACGAGGCTGGTTTCATGCGTAAGGAGTTTCCAGAGCTCCCGTCCGACGGCAGTAGTATCACGGGCTGCGTTTTCAGTGGTGGCGACACCCAATACTACGAGAACGTGCTTGAGTCACCGAACCTCCAAGTGCCCCCAGATGCGACCGAAATGCGTGCCGGGCTATTCGTCCCACTGGGTACTAAAGGGATTCTTGTCGCTGGATCACGCGATGTCGATGGATTCGACAGGAATACTCGTCGTCTGGTAAAGTTGTTGGCGACCAACGCCGAGGCTGCGTACGAACGCGTAGCCAGCAGACAGGAACTTATTCACCGGAACGAGCAACTCGCGGCGCTGAACAGTCTCAACGAGGTAATTCGGGAGATCACAGACGCTGTTATCAACCAATCCACGCGCAAGGAGATTGAGTCGACAGTCTGTGAGCACCTTGCCGACTCCGATTCGTACCTATTTGCCTGGATCGGCGATATCGATCCCGCTACCCAAACAGTGAATATGCGGGCTCAAGCTGGCGTTGAGGAAGACCTCGACGGGATCACTATCTCTGTCACTCCCGACGATGACCGGAGCAAGGGTCCGATCGGCAGAGCCTTCCAGACAGGCAAGATACAAACGACACACGATCTCGATTCTGACCCCTGGCGGGACGAAATCGAATCGTACGGCTTCCGATCGTCTGTAGCAATCCCAATCGTCCATGAGGATACAGTTTATGATGTCCTGAGTGTCTATGCGGGGCGGCCACTCGCGTTCGAGGGCCGCGAAGGTGAGCAGATCGCTCAACTCGGTGAGATCATCGGCCATACAATCGCCGCTGCCGAGCGAAAACGGGCGCTGATGAGCGACGAGCTCGTCGAACTGGAATTCCAGCTTCAGGATGTGTTCGCGGTCCTTGACGTTCCGATCGAGATGGATGGGACCATCACACTTGATAACGCGGTTCCGATCGGCAATGACGAGTTCCTCGTGTATGGCACTGCAACACCGGTTGCTATCGATGCCCTGACCAGCCTCGTCGAGACGTTCCCTCACTGGGAGACGGTTACCTTACACTCGGAGGGTAATCCCACTAGCTTCGAACTTAAGCTAACTGAGCCACCCGTACTCTCAGTTGTCGCGTCCATCGGTGGCCACGTCAAGCAGACCGTCATTGAAGATGGTCACTACCAGATGACGATACACCTCTCACCAAGCGTCGACATCCACCGAGTCATCGACGCCGTTGAAGAGGCATATCCACAGGCCGAAATGATCCGCCGCCGCCAGATTACGCGGTCGCAGGACGATTCCCATCGCATCTTTCGACATCTTGTATCGGGTCTCACCGACCGACAGCATGCCACCCTAGATGTTGCCTATCACGCGGGTTTTTTTGAGTGGCCTCGTGAGACGTCTGGCGAGGTTGTTGCCGAATCGATGGGTGTGGCCCCACCGACCTTCCATCAGCATCTTCGGAAGGCTGAGCAGAAAGTGTTCGACTCGGTGTTTTCACCTACGACGTACAGTACCGAGTAAAAGCAAGGAAGTGACCATGCTAACACCAAATGGTGGACAAATTCACCACCTCATGGCACACGCAGAATCGGTATAATGCATAATTTAGCGTAGGAAGAACGGTGTCCTCGGGCGTGTGTAGAAACGCGCCGGGTGTTACAGCACCCGGCACCGGTCTTCTGTATCCCGTGAAGACGATGAGTACGAACCTGTCTACGCAACTTGAAGCTGACGAGACAGCACAGAACCGCGCACAGGCCGAACAATTCTCCTTCGACGTCGATGCCCCCGGACTCCTCACTGTCACCAACGAGAGCTACGAGAACCCCGAAGACCACCAGTACACCGTTTCCATCGACGACGTGACCGAGGAACTGATGGCCTGCACGTGCCCGCATCACGTCCACCGCAACGCTTTCTGCAAGCACATGGCTGCCGTTGAGAACGTAATCGACGATGGAACGCTCAATGCGTTCCCTTCGGACGACGAGCGTACCAGTGGCCCGTACACGGGCTACGACAAGTACGGCAATGTCGATCACACCTACTGGATGTGTGAGGGCTGTGGTGCGGAAGCCACCCGGAAGGACGCTCTCACCGACTGCTGCTAGCCTCGTCCCACTCTTCTCATTTATGTCACGCCAAACGACGCTGTCCGATGTGGCTGCCCAGTGAACGCTGACCGAGTGTGCGGATGCGACCGAATGCGCAGACATACCGACGACAGAGCGCGACCTGCTCGACCGAGCGCACGTACACGCGGTGGACGTCGCCGCCGAGCATTTCCCCTATTTGCCAATCGATGCGATTGCGTGGGAGGCTACAAATTCCAATATACCCTGTCACACGGTCGCTGACGAGGATCACTTCCACCCCGCTCGGATTAGTTATTTTATTGGGGGATCCGTTGACCATACCGAAGACAACCACAACCCATGAACGTCAAAGCCGCAGACTTCGTTTTTCAGACCGTTACCGACTTTGGTACTTCAATCCCGTTCTATCGTGATACGCTCGGATTAGAGCCCGAGACAATCGATGAAGACAGTGGATGGGCAGAGTTTGCATTCCCACCGACCACGCTTGCACTTGGAGAAGCCAGCCCGCAAATGCCGTTTACCCCGGGAGAAAGTGGCAGTGGTGTCGCAATGGCTGTCGATGATGTCGAAACAGCTACCGAAGAACTCGAAGATGATGGAGTGACGATTCTGATGGACCCGATCGATAGTGGTGTGTGTCACATGTCAATCATTGCTGATCCGGATGGTAATCCGATTATCCTGCATAAGCGCAACGATGGCACCTCCGGACCGGTTGACCCATTTCCCTAACTATCCCACAAATTAACTTCGAAGGCAACTAATTAGTGGTACAGGTAGAACGATGGCACCAACGTTCTTTACCACACCAGCAGAGTTCCGGGATTGGCTCAAAGAAAACCACGACACAGCCAACGAGGTGTGGGTTGGCTACTACAAGAAAGACGCCGATCAAACCGGCATTAGCTATGGTGAATCAGTGGAAGAAGCCATTTGTTACGGGTGGATAGATGGGCTGATTAACGGCATTAACGACGAGACGTATAAACGCCGATTCACCCCCCGAAAACCAGATAGTAAGTGGTCGAAAACAAACAAAGAACGCGTCAAACGGATGATCGATGCCGGGAAAATGACGCCTGCAGGAATGGAGCTGATTGAAGCCGCCAAAGAATCCGGTGGGTGGGACGATGCATACAGATTGGGTGAAGACCATACAATTCCACCGGAACTGGGGGGCGCCTTACGGGCGAATGAGACTGCATGGGAGAATTTTCAGACCTTTTCGAACACTGACCAGCATGCATTCATCGCTCTCGTTAACGATGCGAAGACAGCCGAGACGAAAGAAAAACGCATTGAACGAACCGTAGAGCTGGCGGAACAGAATCTCCGGGCATATGACGAGGACAATAACCGTCAGCTTTGATTGTTGCCGATTGAGCGAGACAATAATGAATATAAGATGACTTGCCGATCATGTTCATGAGACGATACAGAAATTCGCACAGAGGAATCTGCTCTTTCGCAACGTCGATATCCCTGAACGCATCACCTCACTAATGAGAGCCACGAGAGTCCAGCAGTCCACCAGTACACCGTCTCCATCGACGACGTGACTGAAAAATCGGTAGCCTGTGTAAAGGGGTCTGCCATGCTTCTTGCTATCAAACAACTCAATCCAACAAAAAGTATATTTGAATGGGGTGGCTGCTCCAGGTAGCATGGTCCGCAACCAACCGACGCCACTACTGAATGCCGAAGGAGTGTGAGAATCGGTGAATAGCCGGGGAGAGACAATGAGAAAGCGACTATCGATCGGGTTTCGTGTACTCTTTGCTATCCTAATCCTAACCGTTGGGCCACTCGCATTCGTGACAGCTGCACCCGTATCTGCTGCACCCACCGATCACACGCAGCCACAGCATGATATGAAACTCGGTGAGCGTGCTATTACTCTACCTTCATCGACTGCCCCCGGCATTCCCTTCGCCAAGATCGTTCATATCATCAAGAATAGTGGCTACGATGAGGTTAGCCAGGCATCGGTTAGTACTACTGTTAGTAACAGCTATAGTCGATACGACGATTCAGATCCCCTCGAGAACCAGATTCGCTTACAGATTCACAACGCAATCAAGCAATCACCAGGGGCGTCACTCTCGGAAATCAGCGAACAGACGGGGATCCATCGGTCGACCGTCCGCTACCATGTTCGCATCCTCGAAGAAGAACAATTAGCGACCAGTAAATCCCATCGTGGAAAACATCGGCTCTATCCGAACGATGAATCCCACTACCGACTGTCTGCTGCTCTCAACGAGGATACTCCAGCAGCGATCCTGGAAACCCTTGTCAAGCAGGGTCTCCTTACAGTAACTGGTCTCGCAACTGTCGTCGATCGCTCACCAGGGACTGTCTCGTACCATCTTGACCGCCTTGCAGCCGATGATCTCATCCAGAAGGACCGAGACGGCAATGCGGTAGCAATTTCGACCACAGATAGTGTTCGAGCAGTCCTCACCGAGCATGTGAGTGCTGATTCAGAACCTGCATCAATGTCTACCGCGAGTCTCGATTAATTCTTATTGCGAACACTTTTCGATGACTTACACGATACACTCTCCATTTTTCCTGTGTTTGAGACTCTCTGTTGGCCGTCAAACCTAACTGAACGAATCCCTATCCTCTCTTGTTGGGAGAGTCAAACGCGATAACACCCATCGATAGCACTCACCTGACGGACGTGGGAGACGACATCGACGGCGGGTCAGGTCACGAGATATTATTCTCCCATGTTTCACAAACGAACGTAGCGATCATGGTTTGGAGACCCTTTTCCCCTTTAGCAAGTGGATCAAATATCCCCATCGACTGTTAAAAGCGTATAAGTGATAAAGGATATCCATCGACAATTGGTGCTTATCCAGACGTGAAGATTATGTGCTTAGCTGGCGTATATCCATCTTATGGCAATCTTAGAACTCGCAATTGGATTTTTTGTTCTCGCGATCATCGCCGGAGTACTTGGAGCCAGAGGTGTCGCAGGGCTCTCTATGGAAGTCGCAAAATGGCTGATCATCGTTTTTGTCATCCTTGCCATCGTCTCGTTACTATTCTAACGGGCTGCTAATTAAATTCTGTAGTCGGAATCCGAAGAATGCCTCATCAGTGATCCCGTTATTTGAGAGACTGGCCAAAAGAATGGGGGACGTTCTCACCAGTGACTATACGAGGAATCCAATATGAGTGACGACCCTCCACGAATGATGCAGCTACAGACTGATGATCGTCCACTCAGTGATGCGATTCTCGCCGCAATTACGGAACAGACAGGAATGGAGCTTCTCGCCGAACATCTCCTGTTCAAGAACTTCGATCCACGGGCGCTCGATCAATTGTTTTGCTCATCAGCTACACAATCAAGGATCGTCCTCTCCACTCACGAACTATCGATTATTGTTTCCAGAAATAGACAAGTCTACCTACAGGTTGACGATAGCAAACTCCCGTCAGTGTAGCCTGGAACAGCTGATAACTACCTCTTAGTCGAGGAAATTACCAAATCCATAGCATGTCGTCAATATCGACGACGTGACCGAGGACCTGATGGTCTGTACGTGCCCGCATTACGTTCACCGGAACGCTGCCTGCAAACACATGGCCGCCGTCGAAAACGCAACCCACGACGGGGCGCTTGAGGCATTCTCGTCAGAAAACGAAGACGATACCGAACCCGGAGATTGTGACTGCAATGGTCTCGGTGGCTTCCCGTGCTGGCCATGCGTGCGAACGGGACGGAAAGAACTGCCGAACTAACCACCGCTTCGGCTCTTTTTCTTCCTGTCTCGACAATTGATGTTCTCAGATATCACCGACCAGCGAACGCTCACGGAGAGATGAAGAATCGGTGGATTTCAGAGCGGTTTTATAATTAGAGGTGGGTGAGCTAGTGACTGTCTCAGGAGGAGCTGGGTGGTCGGAGTCCGATTCAATGATTGTAAGTATGGCACTAGGAAGTGGCGGAGAGAATACGGACAACGAATCGATTAGTACTGTTATTGCGGAAACCATCGCAAACCACAAAGGAGTCGATCCGGCGGACATCGAGCCACTCTATACTACGATTGATTCTGACGCCCTCGATGCCCTCTTCGCTCCCCGAAACGATGGGAGTGCCCGAACGACTGGCCAGATCACCTTCATACACGCCGGATATGAGATAACCGTCAATAGCGACCGAACAATCACTGTTGAACTGATTGACGAGGAGGAGTAGCGTACCGCTCGTTAGTCAGAATTGCTTGCTTCAGCTTGGAACGTCACAGCGGTCAACGTGAGTGACTTGCCGCTGAGTGCGTCCATCAATTCATCATTGACGCCTTCGATCCGGCCATCGATCGAGAAGGAAATGTGCTCGTCGTCGGTTGCAATACCAATGTCTGTGAGTTCGAGATCGGCTCCATCTTGGAGTCGAATCGTGTGTTCCATACCAAAAGCCCGTGAGTGGCCCTCCTTAGTCTTCTGGTTAAGTTGTATAGAAGACAACAGAATAGACGACATACGATGTGTGAGATTCCCGAATAGACGACTGTGGAGATAGTTTGTCCTCCTCATTAACGACTGCCACTAATACGTACGTCGGCACATCGGGCGAGAACAGCACGGTAATGCCAACGCCGGCCTTGTCTTCGATGAGCCGACCACCGACTATGATACGTGTGACGGGCACGATTTTATCAAAATACCATCTATGCCTTCTGCGGGACCGATGGAATCACTTCGACGTCAAAGAGTGGGCAGACGACATCGACCCGGAATGGGAAACCGTGTACTTCGTAACTAGTGGTGTGGATACCGACTGGTGTCTCTATCTTTGTCTTTCCATCTGCTCACGGAGTTGATCAAGTCGCGCTACTGCATTTTCGGCATCATTCCCGAATCCAAATTCGACCTCTTGGTACTTTTCACAAGCACGGAGCAACCTCCGAACAGTCTGACGAGACAGCCTCGTCTTTTGGCATACCTCAAGCAGTGTTGTTGCTTCTTTAGCGATGTTGATGATCTCTTCAACGGTATACTTGCTTGTTGCAGGGAGATATGCTTCTGGACGTTTGCTAACACCCGGTTTGGACCCTTGTGACATGAGTCTCCAGCACACAGTCTATCTACTAAACTGTATTTATTCTCAACACACTAAAAAGGAAAGTGAATCAGTAACACACAGACGGAATGAAACAGTTGAAACACCGGTCCACGCCAATTTATAGGTCTCTTCAGGGTTTTGTCAACCGACATAGAAACGGAATCGTGTCGACTTGTGGCCTAGAATTCGAGACACTACGGTAGCGATATGGAGCTCACCGAGCCAATAGTGAAGATGTTTTCCAGCAACTACGATATTGAAGAATATCGTATGTATTGATTATGTCACGATGGGTATCAAGCTACACTCAACCATTTCGGCTAATGGCTAATTTCAAAAAGGAAGATCTGACCAGCTTCTCAAAATCTCGGGGTTTCTATTTCTGAAACCACTCAATTTGGGGATGGATATTGACTGCCTTTTATACCAAGAGTTGCTTACCGCACTAGTAGGCTGTGCTTACTTGCGGTGGTAGCATGGACATTGGATGGTTAGCTCATACGACTCTGCGATGGTAACTGAGTACACCCGATTACTCACACCGCTTAGTATCGATGATCAGGCGGTTTTAGGCTTCTAACGAGGAAAGGCCCCATTTCCCCGAAAACTACACCAAAATTACAAACCATTATTTCCCTACATTGTTTAGCAAAAGCTAAACGGAACTCTTCCCATGCTACGCCTGCAATGACAAAGAGTAATGAGTCGTTAACGGCGTACCTGGCAGAGAACCCGCGAAAGGCAGGAGTGGTGTTTACTATTTGTCTCCTCCTCACGCAAGCTGGCAATGCAGCAGCTGCTCACGGCACGACAATTGCATAATTCAAAAGTTGTCGAGGTCAATTTTAGTTGACCAATAGATATCATTTTCATACACTACCGGAAACGGCTCTAAGCGTAAGAATTGAGCTAACGCGTCTTTTGAGAGTGTAATCGATGGAAGATCACCACCAGACAGGAAATAAGATTGAATCTTGTCGAGATATGGCCAGTAGTACGAACCCATTCCTTTTTCCAGTGTTGGATAGGTCGTCATCTTGACTCGGTAGCCTTCTTCAGATGAAATGGGTTCAATTGCACAAACCATGGGCGTCCCGCTCTCACTCTGAGTGATCTCGATGCTTCCATCCCCCAGTACAATATACTGGTTACCAACTATTTGCTGTTCACGAGCGATCGTAAGTGCCGATCGGAGTGAAAATCCCCGATTGAGAAGGCGTGCAATCAGCCGCCCGATTGTAGTTGCGTTTTTATTCCCGACGTGGCTGTACGTGACTACTCCACCGATACTACCTGCATCAATGAGCCGCATGCCCTGCTCGTATGATCGGCATCCATTCAAGAGGAACGTATCGATAGCCACATCATCAAGCGTTCCAGCATCCAACCCACCGTCTCGACAGATGAATTCGCTATCATCTATATGTCCAATATAGTGGAAAAAGTCGGTTTCAGTCGATAAAACCGTTCGCAACTCATCGACTGAGAGGTTTCGATGTACTGTAATGTCAAACTCGAGCTCATCCCGTTCTCCATAGAGACTATCACCAGCATCAAATTCAGCATTCATCTCTGGTTCGTTGCAGACAACGGTAATTCTGATTCCTTCCGTCGATGAGATTCGTTCGAGGTTATTTTCGAATGACTTCTTTATGATTTTGTTCGCACCAACTGGATTTCCTGACCCGATCCACGCTTTTTCGAGTGATGTCGTTTCAGGGGGTGCGACGTATGATTTCTGCTCTGAATTTGAGCCACCTCTATTTTCTACTTCTGTCCCCCGCAAGAACCCACGAATCCCTTTCGGGGGTTTTAGGTCGGTTGCATTGGATCGCTTGTTATCAGTGACACGAATGAGCGAGAAGTTATTCACTAGATATGGGAGTGATTCAATATTGCGCAGTTCGTTCGTCGCATACGTCGTTAACGACCATTTCGGAAGATGCTCTTGGATTGCTTCGAATGACACCGCAAGATACGCTTCGAGTTGTTCGGCAATCGGTTTCTTGTATAGTTCATCGAAAGCTAAATCGATCTGTTTCTCGATTTTTTGCCGCTCATAGAGCTCAACTGGATAATATCCCTCTGTGCGCGTGACACAATCAAAAAAGAATATTTGTTTAAGAACTCGCTCAACTTCGGTCTGAAATTCCCTTTCTGATCCACCAAGAGAATGAGAGAATCCGTTTTTCGTGAGTAATTGGGGACGGTCTCCAGGAATTACGGTTGCGCCTAGATAATATGCAAGTGTACTCACCGGGTAGATCATTTCCAATTGTGGTGGGACTTCAATAACTACGCCAGTGTCCGGCACTGATACGCTGTCTGGGATAGAAAGCTCTTCCCCAAGTTCGATTTGTGGTGGATGGCCTCGGAGCGAAGGTAGTGATCGTTCACAGCTTGTTGTCTTAAGTGCTGAACCGAACATCGAAATTGCGCTCATCATATCAGATGGATCATCCGGAGTAATGATCGTTGCACCTGGCCGTTCGTGGTACGAACGAGCACCAATCTCCACCTCTACTTCTGATCCAAAGTCTAGCTCCATCCGCTCTCTTGATGATGCAATCGTGAGTTCACTGTTCAATCGAAGAAAAACTTTGATTGGACCATTGAGTTCGACAAGATACTCGCGGTTTGAGAGTTCTTCATATGCAAACTCTTCGGCTTGAGTGAGGATATCTCCATCTGGAGTCCGGACATAGATACCAACTACATACGGCAGTAAAATCCTCTCTGTCGTCAGTGATATCGCGTTATCAACCGGGAAATAAAACCGATCGGTATGAGTTTTTGTAAGTTGGGAAGCCGTTGATAATTGGAATGGATAATGGCGTCGCTGAATCGGGTCAATAATCGTGACACCAGTTGGATCCTTAGATAGATGAAATACTGGTTTCATTTTGCCTATCTCCGGTGAGTTTCGGAAGAGAGTATCTGGAAAGCCGCGCTCAAATGTATCCTTTTCTCTCTCTCCGCGCACAACCAAGTATTTTGCATGTACAAAGTTAGAGTGGGAACCACCGAGTAGTGTGATCAGTATCGTGAAGATGCAAGCGCTGTTTTACACCATCAGCTTCGATTTTAAGTTCGATAGTGATATCGAACTTCGATTGGAAGGTTTGCAATGGTTGTGAACGAAGCTTCCCTGGATAAATATAATGCCCTAATCCTTGAACATCCCGAATCGTTTGAGTGATAGTGGTGATAAACCGATCAACTGTTTCGGTGTTCTTCTCTTCAAGAAGGAGACGAAGAGAATCAAAGCAAAATCGAAGTTCCGCCGGATCAAATCCGTTCTGCTGGTGCTGTAACTGTGACACCTGATCTTGTATATAGGTATTGAACTCCTCGAAAGTGTCGGCTACGATTATTTTGTCTCTCTGTTTTGATTCGCTTGCTTGCACTTGCACAGTTGATCGAGCCCCTGCCTCATGGACTACAATGGTAGCTGATTCATTCGGACTTCCACTAAGGGCGAGCTGCGTGCGGGCAGTCTCTGGGCTTTTTCCATATTGTGAAAAGAGAAATGTACGGTCACGTGTGGGGTCTCCTAAAAGCTGTACGCTTATTTGATCAAGCATATCCTCCGGAACATCACCAGCAAGTAGAACATTGCCTCCAGTTCGTTTTAAATGGCCAAGCTCCGACTCGATGGTGATCTTTCCATCTCCTTGAACGGTGATGTAGTGACCAGCAAAAGCAAACGTTGTTTCACCATTCATCCGTGGTATACCCTCTTGTCGTGGTTGAAACAGATCCTCTAGCGCGTCTGGGTCGACGCTTTCATAGAGAGAGACAGGAATCGCCGTTGAATCGACTTCAGCATTCTCCATCATGGTCTCAATAATTGTTGTACCCAACGATTCGCTGCTTTGCCAATCATAGTGAATTTCGAGTGGTGTTTCTACCCCACATAAAAATGGGATATTGTCTCCTTCTTTCTCCACACTCATGGTCCTCTGAGTCACTAGAGGGGAAGAAGTAAAAATCCATGTGATAATTAACGAACAGTACGATTATAGATTTCAATAGTTGTCTGATTTTCATATCTATATAACAATATCTAATAATAGTGTCATTAAACTACTTCTCACTGTATATCATATTTACTCTTTTCTATAGTTGGCACTGTCTAGTTTAGCTCCTCTTCAACAGGCGTTCGGTTGTTGAGCGATTGATGCGGTCGCTGATGGTTATAGTAATGCACAAACTGTTCAAGCCACCGCTGGACGCTCGGCCGACTGCCCACCCACGACGTATGGAAGCGGTCGATCCGCTGCTTGAGCGTGTGAAACCACTTTTCGATCTGTCCCGTTTCGAGTATTTAAAACCCACCGATGCTCGCTATGCTGAATTCGATGAAGAAGTGTTGAGAGATGGTTGCAGCAGCTGCAATTAGATTGAAATCTGTTAAAGCGTTCCTTTTCGACGGCGGATGATCAGTTCGCGGATCCGTGCTTCGTGGTCAATCTCACCACGAAAGAAGGCAGTCAGAATCGCCTCAACGACCTCTGACCGGCTCGCTTGTAGGTCAACACACTGTTCGGTCACGCCATCCAGATCGTCTACGAGCTCCTCTGCAACGGACACTCCAAATTCTGTTTTCGACATCGGCTAAGACCACCTAAGATAGTGTTGCAGCTGCTGCACGTTAATTTGTTGGCTTGGCTGGTCAAGTGCTTCTCCCCGCGACCCTACCATTTATATACTCGAAACGGGACAGTTTTCGATCAGGTTTCGCTCTGTGTAGTCGAGCCGACCGCTCAACCCGATCCGAAAGAGGGTAGTCCGATATCCATAGCCATCAACGAGAAACACGGCGTCCGAGAGATCGTGTTTCTCGGCCAATCCAGACAGAAACGCAGCCGCTTGATCAGTGCCATGCTGATCAAATACATCGATACCGAGCAGCAGTTTTGTTTCGGTGTCTATTGCAGCGTACACCCAAGACCATTCGCCATTGATTTTGACAGCGGTTTCGTCGACCGCGACCCGCGTCGGCGCTGCCGACGGCGGGTCGGAAACGCTGTCAGATACCCGATGAACCCATTGAAAAATCGCTTGATGCGACCGTTTTACGCCGAGGAGCGCAAGAATTGATTTGTTTCCCTGAGCGAACAACCGGTCGCGTGAAGCCGGACGGCGAACGCCCTCACGGGCGTCGCCGTCCGCTCACGCTCCCAACATTCAAGCGTAGCCGTGTCTAAACTCTTTTTGAGCAGGTTTGAGAGTAGCATGAACAACTAGCTCTTCGACCTGCTCGTCCTTATCTATACAGTGCCGTGCGTTTCAATATGCGTGATTGATTCTATATCTGAAGTAGAACGCGAGACGCCGACAAGGCCGATTTCTCTATTTACTCGATTTTACGCGGTTGACTTCCTGTGGGCAGTATAAGCGGCAGTGGAATCACCCCGGTCCCCAAATCAATCTGTGTGCTGTTCGTACGTGGTATTAGGAAAAGTCCCCAACAATCTCGTCTTGTGGAAAGGAGGTAGAATATTCTACTCTCATTACTATTTTGGAGGGCTAGCCTACGGAAGACAAACACAACCAGTATCTTGATTTATCGTGCAAAGAGCCACTCTCTTGGAAGATTTTCGGATACTATCTAATTATAACTCTGCTCACCAAACCTGGAGTAGTAGTGACTGTTCTTGTATTTTCGACACCAATTCCCATTATTATTCATGGGTAATCCTTCAATCGGTAATATCAATCGGTCTATAACTAAACCAATTCAACTCTAACTATTGTATGTCATGTCGAAGCAAAAGACGGGAAATGATGCACAGACATCCCAAACACGTCGTTCATTGCTACGCCGTACTGGATTAGCACTCGCTATGTCGCCTGCAATACTCGCTACGCAGGAGACAAGCCAGGCGGCAATACAAACCACCTATACAATTCGCGATGATACGCCGGATGAAACCGACGTGTACGTCACGGATACCCAGAATTCCGGCTCGACAGCGGTCGTTGTCGGTGGTATTCATGGGAACGAACCAGCAGGCTATGAAGCAGCGGAGGATATTAAAACATGGTCGATCGACCAGGGAACACTCATCACAATTCCACAATCGAACCCGGTAGCGATTCAACGCGGTACCTATTCCAATGATAATGGTAACCTAAATCGGAAGTTCCCATCAGGAGAAGAGCCGACAACGCCACTTGCACGTGTGATCTGGGGTGTTATCGCGTCCTACGACCCTGACGTTGTGATCAATCTCCACAGCTCGAAAGGTATCTACAATGAAGATGTCGGTCCTGATGGTACTGGTCAAGCAATCTATCCGACGACCGCTTCGGGCGCTGCTCAAGACGCGGTAAGCACAAAGGACTACATGAATCAGTATCATCTTGACGACTCTCTTCCGAACTATTATCGGTTCAAGCGTGGAAATCTGATTGATGGAGACCGCCCACTACTTATTCACAAAGTCGACGCTGATCTTAACCAGCCAGGGTTCATCGTTGAGACGACTCGTTATGGAACAGATCTCCAAACACGCACCGCCTGGGAACTCAATATCGTTCGCCATCTACTCCGGCGGTATGGTATCCATCGGACCTACGAGAACTAGTGCGACTTATTGAGAGCGATGGGCAGACAATTTTTGGGACGCTTCAATAGCAGAACAATGGTCGCTGGTACGACCTGATGTGGACTACAAGCGACGTCTTCCTTGCGTGTTTGACCGTTCCCAAATCTGGCGATTCAATCTTCGAAACTGTCACGCTGGGATGCTCGGTACTCGAAACAAAAGGTGGGATTATCAAACACGAATTCGTCTTCGGCTTGTACCGATTCATATTACTAGCGACTGATCCCTTCTTTACGATCAATTCCCGTATTACACCGTCTAAGTGGTGAGTTGTACATCGACCACTCGAAATTAGGTGTATTCACACCCGCTTACTGCAACATGAGGCAGTAGGACGGGTCTCAACTAAGTTAGGCCGAGCTCATTGTCGTATTTATCTATAAGTGACAGCGGAATCAGCAGGGTCGCCGCCCTCGGCGGAGCACAAATCTTTCTCTGCCAGCACGAAGCCCACCCAGACGTCTTCGTACGACGATTTGTGCCCACTGTGGGTACAGAGATGACTAGGGAACGGGGTATCAGGCTATCGCAGCTTCTTGCTCAAGATATTTTTCTTCCCAGTCTCTTCGAGCGTCGATTTCCCGCTGCCCACGCTGTGTCAGTGTGTAGCTGTTCGTCCGGCGGTCTTTTTGCCCTTTCTCAAGCAGTCCTTTGTCGACGAGTGAATCCAGATTTGGATACAGTCGTCCGTGATGGACTTCTGTGTCGTAGTAGTCTTCAAGCTCTGGTTTGATCGCGAGTCCGTGTGGTTTATCTAATCCATTCACGACGTACAGGAGGTCGCGTTGAAAGCCAGTCAGATCGTGCATTAGTATTCAAATAGCCATCATCACTTAACTATTAAATTCTTTATGGCACATTGAAGTTCACAGCAATTGACTCTCTGCGAGCTGAAAGCTGGCGACAGTACAGCTTGCTCCCTTTCCATGAGTAAATCAGACCATCCCTGATCGGAAATCGAGATAGATCGACATCACTCTCACTAGAATCCGCTGTGCATCAGACAGAGAACTTAACCGCGTCGAACCATCAATTGTTACCAAATGACGCGCCTTACTCGTCGGCAAGAACGCGACACCGAGACCGAACGCACTGCCGATGAACAAGAGGACGTCCAGAACTGTCCTGAGTGCGAATCGCAAACCCTTATCACAACTGCAGACGGGAGTGAGGTTGTCTGTGAGCACTGTGGCTTGATTGTTGAAGAGGACACTATCGATCACGGGCCCGAATGGCGGGCCTTCAATCACCAGGATCGCCAACAGAAATCACGTGTCGGCGCCCCAACTACACAGACAATGCACGACAAGGGGCTGACGACAGCCATTGATTGGAAGGATAAAGATGCCTACGGTCGCGCTCTCTCGGCCAAGAAATCCCGGCAGATGAACCGACTGCGCACGTGGCAAGAGCGCATCCGAACGAAAGATGCTGGTGAGCGCAACCTGCAGTTCGCCCTGAGTGAAATTGATCGGATGGCGAGTGCACTTGGTATCCCACGCTCGATTCGTGAAGTCGCTTGTGTGCTGTATCGGCGGGCGCTGGATGAAGACCTGATTCTCGGCCGCTCGATTGAGGGAATCGCGACCTGTTGTTTGTATGCGGCGTGTCGCAGTGAGAATCTCCCTCGCAGTCTGGGGGAGGTTGCGGAGGTGTCGCGTGTGGAGCGAAAAGAGATCGGCCGATCGTATATCTATCTTGACCGAGAACTTGGCCTCGAGATACAACCGGTGAACCCAAAACAGTATGTCCCGCGGTTTTGCTCGCAACTCGGGAGCAGTGACGCCGTTGAAGCGAAAACGAACGAGATCCTCGATAATTCGCTAGCACAGGGGTTGCTCTCGGGGAAATCACCAACTGGGTACGCCGCGGCCGCAATTTATGCCGCCTCATTACTGTGTGATGAAGATCAGACACAGAGCGAGATCGCTGCGGTGGCGCAAGTCACCGAAGTGACCATTCGCAACCGGTATCAAGAACAGATCGATGCAATGGATCTCTCCTAATGGTTGTAGTGCATGTCTGTCAAAATCGACAGAAAGAAGAGGATTCACAACTGGGCAGAGCGTTTAGGTTGACTCCACCCCTATATAGGGGATGCACACACCACACGAACTAGAAGATTTGGCCAGGGATCAACACAATATTTTGATCTGCAAACAAGAGCATGATGGTGAAGAGATTCTTGCTGTGGACTTTGGTCGAAACGCTACTGATCTTTTACTCGATATTGTTGGCGGTACTGCAATCGTCGTTGTTGATACTGAGCAGTTTGATTTCGAAGTGCCGACTGATGCAGACGAAATCACGGTCAATAATGGCATACTTACTATCAAACAAGCTATCCAGCAATAGCGAATGATTCAGTGTGATATGTATGTGATAGTTGACGCTCCTCACGGGAAATGATAGATAGACGGACAAATAGTGGTCTCGGCTCCAATTAACCTTCACTCCTTCAAGAAATGGTCGGCTATTGTGATAGAGATATTTCTAGAACCTCAAATAACTCATAAAAAGAAACTCGTTCCCACACCGATAGGCTTTCAATTGTTCACCGCGATAGAATCTCTATTACCATGACCAGCGAGCAGCACTCCATTCGAGATATCTTCCGGTCACAACACTGCCAGCACTTCAGTACGACCGAAGATACCACGGATACTCTTGATATTCGGCTTAGCAAAGCCATGGGGACTGTGCTGGAGACCGATCCACGCACCCTTGATCCACTGTATACTGTGATTAACCCCGAGGCTCTCAACGAACTGTTCACTCTGCAGTCTTCTCATCAATCCTCAACTGAAATCATCTTCTCGTGGCATGATCATGCCATCCGTATTCAGCAACCAGGTGAAATTCAGATTACCAACGAACCACTTGTCCCAAAGCTTGACGCAGATCTGCCATTGGCAACCGAGTTCGCTGGCGCTCCATTTGGATCAACAGATACGATCTCATACGAGTATGCACCAACCGATGATCTCGGGACAGAGGTCGTCCTCGCTGTTGCGAATGCGAGTGGGATTGATACTCAGGAGGTAACAGAACGACTCGCTGATCGGATCAATCCAGACGCACTTACCGACCTGTTTCAGCCACTAGCCGATGGGACACCGCGAACCAATGGCTATGTGTCGTTTGGATTTGAGGGGTATTTCGTCACCGTTTCAGGCGATGGAATGATTACAATCCGGTCCGAACTTGCACAACTCAAGGAGCAGGGTGGAAATATTCTGGTCGCTGGCGATGTTCCTCGCGACGTTTTCAATGATGAACGTTCCTACCTCATGCAAGATTACGACGCAACCCGTTATGATCTCTTTGCGATGCTTGACCACTCTCCAACGGCACTGCAACGGCAAGCAGTACCAGCACAGCCAACGCCTAGCCACGTTGAGGTTCTTGATTTTCAAGAAGCGACAGTGCGCTCGACGGCTGTGCCAGCAACCAGTCTCCACGAAAAAGCCCAGATCTTCCCCATTACCGGAACTCTGAGTGACCTTCAAAATGCTCTCATTCAGTCAATAGCACGGCAGGATAGTCATGTAGGAGATATTGGGACTATTGATGTTCAACTCTATGTTGATTCGCTTCAGCCGGTGATGGAAGCACCATCGACTGACATAGCGACGTTTTTGACCCCTATCTGTCGTGCTGTACGTGGTGTCGAGGGACTTGGCTATTATACGCTTCCATGTGACCGGGACTCACTACCGGTGCATGAAATTGAATCCGTGTTCGACGCCGTGATTGAGCTTCGTGTGAGTGAACGCGGTCCCGAACAACGCTGGGTCCTTCGAAAAACAGGATATACAACAGAGTGGTTCCCAATAATCAAACGTGAATAGCAGAAAAATCAGTAGTTCATTTATTTGGTTAGTTTCGATCGTCGTCCTGCGCTTCAAATGTGATTGCCGCCGGGCGGAGTGATTTATCCTGAAATACCTCCATGAGTTCGTTATCGATATTTTCGATCCGTCCATCGATCGAGAACGCGATTTGATCACCCTTTGTTGCGACATCAACATCTGTCAGTTGGAGGTCAGTACCATCCTCGAGCCGTACCGTATACTCCATGAAAGAAAGTATGCCCGCTCTACTCTTTTCGCTGTCGGTGACAATAATGGCAGCGAATTGGATATTGCCCGGGTAACTCTAGTCTGTTTCGTCGAGCTGAACAGCTAATATCGGCACTTCTGCGGTTCGAACTACTTTTTCCGCGACGCTTCCAAGCAACTGCCGATTGAGGCCAGATCGGCCATGTGTGCCGATGACGATGAGATCAATATCTTCCTCGGTTGCATATGACTGTATCTCTTCGTGGGGACGGCCATATTCGACGATTTCTGTCGTTGTGGGGACTCCAGCGTTGTTCGCTTCTTTTGTAACCTCGCGTACGAGCGCCTGTCCTTGCTCATCAAGCTGTTCATGAACCACATCTGTTGGTACGCCTTTGACTGTTGGTGTTGCAGTGAGTTCGACTGCAGACTGGTCGATCACGTGCAGGACATGCAACTCTGCATCGTACGTTTGGGCATGCCCAATTGCCTGTTCGATCGCGGTCTTTGTCCCATCGCTTCCATCCGTTGGCAGGAGGATTCGGTCGTACATTATAATTCTAGTACAACACCACACGGAAAATAGCTACTGGCAGACCACCATTTTCGCAGTGAACGAATCCACCGTTGATGAGCTTTCCAACTACGGATCAACCGAGAGCTGAACTGCGGTCTCGTTTTTCACGTTGTCAGATACGGGGCAGCGCTCTTCAACTCGCTGAGCCCATGTTCTGATCGTTTCGTCATCTGCATCCGCATCAACATCCATTGTCACGGTGATATCTTGTAGCCCGGTTCGGTCATCGTCATCACCGGCGAATGCTGATTGGTTGAAATCTCCCTCTATAGCGATTTCAAGCTGATTAATTTCGAGATCCATCTCGGTCGCGATCTGCTGGCCAGTGACATTGAGACAGCCTGCTTGTGCCACCAAGAGGTACTCTAGCGGATTTGGTCCTTTATTTGTCCCGCCCATCTCTTCTGTCTCGTCCACCGTGAGTTCGAATCCCCGTGTTTCGACCGTCGTCCGTGTCGGGCTTTCTCGCTCTGCGTTGATGTCGATGGTTAACTTGCTCTTCGAATCGCTCATGGCGACACTGCTACTGTCGCGATCTGCATAAACTATCTGGCAATGTGAGTAGCGAACCTGTGCTTATCGGACGTGTCTCTCCGAGTTGGACGCAATCTCTCCAAGTACGCCGCTGACAGCTTCTGCGACTTCATTAAAGCGAGCCATCGTTACCGAATCTGTCGTCACGTAGGTCCCGTGCGTGCCAACGATGATGCGAACGAGATAGCCATTCTCGAACGCACGCATTGTATACTGGTAGTCACCGAGCTCGGACCATTCGTACGTGCGTTGGGAGCTGAACCCACCACGTTCATGTTCAACGAACGAATGTGGATCGGTTCCTCGTTCGAGATCATCTCGTAAGTAGAGATGCTGATAGTCGTTCGGTGAGAAATACGTCACACTCCGGAGTTCGTCATCAATGGCCGTCCGACAGACGCGGAGCAGCTGCTCTGTTTCGTCATCCGTGAGTGGGTGTGACATACTCGATGTCGTGTGCAGTGTGTTATCAATTTTATTGCCTCCTGTGAATCACCTAACTACATCTATAACCAGATCGGAATAATCTATCGAGCAAAAATACGTGTGTATACGTTGGTGGTGTCTTGTGTTCGATTTCATCGTCGCTAACAGCTCACTCGTACTTCCAGCAAGAAACTGTTCGATCCCCCTTTTGAGAAAGCGATTTACGAAAATGGAGGCTACGGAGTGCGGGTGTTAGGCTGTCGGGGCTTCTTGCTCAAGATACTCTTGTTCCCAGTTTCGCCGGGCTTCGATTTCCCGCTGTCCACGCTGAGTTAGCGTGTAGGCGTTCGTCCGGCGGTCTTTTTCGCTCTTTTCGATCAGTCCTTTATCGACTAGCGAATCCAGATTTGGATACAATCGCCCATGGTGAATTTCTTTGTCGTAGTAGTCTTCGAGGTCGTCTTTGATAGCAAGTCCGTGTGGGTCGTCCGAACCCCCTACAACGTACAGTAGGTCACGTTGAAAGCCAGTTAAATCGTACATTGTTCTCCCACTAGCTATTATCACTCATTTATTAAATCACTTGTGGGACACTGAAGCTCATAGGATTACTGAAGAGTCCCCAGATCGCCTGTAACGCAGAGAAACTTGACTTCAACTTGAACTCGAATATTCTCATGATTGCTGTTAGTACTGGCTCAAATCGGAGGTGGCTGTAGAGATAGACCGCTCCCATGATTACGGCCTGCACAATCGCGACACAACCAGGGTGCTTAGGAGTTGTTCACCAACTACGTCTGTGCTTATGCTTGTGTAGCTATGAATGTGTTTTCTCCACATGATCAGATAAATACCCAGTTAAAATGGTTCTATAGATAGCTACGTATAGTTTTCCAAATTTTAATGGGAATATACTAAAGGAATCCTCCTCAGTCATTGGTATCCGTAGTGGAGGGCTAGGAAGCGTTCTGGTTCGATTGGTATCAGCCTCGATAACGTGAATCCCCTGAGAAATAGATACTTGAATGCGATCAGAGTATCTATTCGTATGAGCTACCGTGATCAATCTCTCGGTGGATTTCTCAGCAACATAGCGTCAACAGAGGTGACTCCTGCTGGAGGCACATCCGCAGCTGTCATTGGAGCCACCGGGGCATCACTCTGCGAGATGGTTTGTCTTCATACAATTGGAAAACAGGAGGCTGCAGACGTGGACAGAGAGTTAGCTGATATTCGAGACGATCTCAGAACACAACGGAATCAGCTGCTGGATCTCGCTGATACAGATGCAGAAGTGGTGGACAAACTGATAGCGACATCCGAAGAGAATCAATCCACAATGAAACGTGCTACTGGAGTACCACTCGCGGTTGCAGAAGCATGTTTGAATATCATTGATCATGGACCAACGGTAACGGAGAGGGGTAATCAGAACGCTATCCCTGATGCTGGAGCTGGTGTATTTTTCGCTCAATCTGCCCTTCAAGCGTCTATCTTTATCGTACGAAGCAATTTAGAGCAGATCACAGACCAATCCTTTGTTGATGAAGTCGAACTTCGTACAACCGAAATTGAACGAGCAGCGGAACAGTCGTATGAACAGGTGATACTCAATCTTGGGAGGACCAGTGACCACTCTCCTTGCCGGTCTTGATTGAGAATCCTTAATTACCAAAAGTTGTCTCCGGTTGTTGTCTGTGACGACTATTTGATCAGGTATTGACAGGGATAGGGATCATGATTAGCGTGCAGTAATGGAATTAGATCCATGACTGAAATAGTTCACCAGTCAAATTCATCGTGAATCTGTCGTCCCTCATCATTCAGGATCGGGCCAACGACGTTGCTGATGCCGTTGAGGATTTCTCTCGACCGTACTGATGGTTTAGTTCCTGTGAATTCTACCATTTCATTACTACTGACACTATAGATCACCTGTCCGAAGCCAGCTGTAACCATCCCACCAGCACACATCGGACATGGCTCTGTACTCGTATACATAACCGTCTCAGCTCGCGACTCTTGAGTTAATTCTTGACATGCTCGGTAGGCAAGATGAAGTTCAGGATGTCGGCGAATATCGTTCTTTGTGAGGACATGGTTTGAATCAACCATGGTGACTTTATCGTTGCGGACGAGTACGCTACCGAATGGACGATCACCGCGGTCAGCGGCCTCACGTGCGGCATCGAAAGCTTGGCGCATATGCGAGTCATGATCGAAATCGTCGAAATTTGAGTGATGCATGCCTATATGTTGGTTTGTATCCTTTAAATACCTACATCAGTGTCCTTCTAAAATCACAACTTCATTTTGTATTTCTCATGCTTCAATTTTCATTTCATTCAATGTCTCACAGATTTCTTCGACTTTTCTTTCCAGATTGTCGACGAAATCGTTTGTCTGGTTAGTGGTGATTGCTCCTTGATCAGTTGGCTCGATCAAGTTTTCCTCTTCGAGCACACGTAATGAATAGCGTACTTTGTGATGTGGATAGCCTGTCTCATTCGACATCTTCACAATACCTATTGGCTCATGCTGAATAACCAATTGCATGATTTGGAGATGCCGCGTTAGCATTTCAACTTCTTTCTCAACACTATCAATCATGGTAGTTGCTAGCCTACGTCTCGGACAGGTTTAGTTTTTGGTGTTGAAGAACGGCATTAGACTCCTTTGCTTACATGCTAATCGATCTAAGCAAAAATTAGAATTGTGATCGGTCTTCACAATACATATCTGGCCACGGTAAGGCGTTATAGAGAGTGCTTGGCTTTGCATTTGGGTTTCGTCTTTTGGTATTACTCGTAGCAATTGCATTTATTTCAGGGATCGGAATTACAACGCTAGGGCCGGGCGGCATTTTTGTAACGATTGCATTGTACTCTCTGACATCAGTATCTTCAGGGGTGGTAGCTGGGACTGCTCAAGCGACGTTTATCGCGACTGGATTCGTTGGGAGTATTGCGTACGCATATTCTGGTGAACTAACCTCAGATCATACTCGTATAATGGCACTTATACTGAGCGTCTCAAGTCTTATCGGGGCCTTTCTCGGTGCGTATCTGAACGCTTTTGTCCCAAGACCAATCTTTGGACTATTACTTGGTGCTGTTGCTACATTGACTGGTGCCACTATCATCTATCGTGAGGCACGTGAGCTTCGCCCCCTCTTCAAGTTAAAAACAACAGTATGGCAAGGTCGAGTTGGTCTTGGTATACTAGGATTCACGCTTGGCATTGCCAGCGGCTTGTTGGGTGTTGGAGGACCTGTTCTAGCAGTTCCAGCATTGGTTTTGATCGATGTTCCAATGTTGAAGGCTGTTGCTATCGCGCAAGTACAATCGATCTTCATTGCGCTGTTTGCAACTACGGGGTACGCACTTCAAGGAGATGTATCGCTTCCACTTGCAACGGTGATTGGTATCCCGCTTCTTATAGGTACTTTAACCGGTTGGAAAGTTGCTCATTTGATTAATCCCGCTAAATTAAAGGTTGCATTGGGATTTATTCTCGCCGCTGTTGGGCCATATCTCGCTCTGTGAGTATAGATTTCATGTTATGCTATCACTGATCGGAGATGCATATTTCATTACCAGGTTCTGGAGCCTGCCAAGCCACGCCAACACCGATTACTGCTAGACACCCTGCAACAAAAAAGGCGGTATCGAAACCGGCAGCATCGACGATTGCGCCCCCAGCGGTTGGGGCGAGAAATGCACCTGCAAGCCCCACGCTCGTTTGAAATGCCACGGCCGTTGCAGCAACCCGTGGGTCGACTAGTTCCCGAACGTAAGTGAATGATAGACCAAGTGTGAGCTGGATTGCAAATCCAGAGATCAATAGTATTGCAATCAGTGTAACGACTGACCGAAGATGAGTGAAACTGATGACCAGTGGTGCGGCTATAAAGAAGGAACCCAACACTACTGGCCGACGTTGACCGCGGAAGAGTCGGTCCGAGAGTGGTCCGCTGCTCATTCGTGCAAGGATTCCAACTGCAGGAAATAATGCAACAAGCAGGCCGCTGAGCTCCAGTGAAAGTCCCACACTTTCAGTGAGATATGACGACCCCCAACTGTTCACAAATAGATAAAGAGAGTAGCCGAGAAATCCTAATCCACCAACGAGCCATACGCTTCGGTTCTGAAGAACGCTTCCGAACTCCCGGAGTGTGGGTGCAGACCCGGCACTATATCCAAGACCGTTGCTTGTCGGCCAAAACAAGAGCAGACCGATGAGGGCGAGACTGTTGAATGCGATGAAGATAGCCGGCCACCCAAACCAAGCCGTGATGATTGGGCCTAATCCCTGTCCAAGGGCAAATCCAATCGGGCCACTTGCGGTAAACATACCGACGGCAGTCGCCTGTTGGGAACTATCGACAGATCGACCCACAATATCGATTCCTGCATTCCATACGATCACGTACGCGATGCCGCCAAGTGCGCGTGAACCAATAACCGACCAGTAGTTACCGTTCTGGCCACCAACCCATCCCCAAATACCAGCGACCATGAGTGTAAGAACGGCGATGCCCATTACTGATCGAGTGTTTGTACGATCGAGTATCGCACCGACAGGGAGACTTGCGATAACGGCAGTGCCGAACATTATGCTGACAATCAAACCAGTGGCTGTCGGGCCACTGTGTAGCGATTCACGAATAACTGGAATTACACTCGCGGGAACGATCTCGTATGCAGCAAGGCCGGTCGAAATGAGACTTGATCCGACAACGAGTCCCCACACTTCCCATTTATTCTTGTTCGTGGTTTCATCATCGTCAATCGTTGAATTGTCGACGTCTGTTTGTTCAGTCATCGCTCAAAAAGTAGTGTTGAGATTGAGTCCCCACCTGAGTATGTCGTAATATTATTTTGCACGGTCTATTATTCTCTCTCAATTCCTTGTATATTTGTATTTCTTAGCCGTTCTTCAACCCTTATTCTGGCAGCCAGAATGATATCACCTCCTGTTGAATAGCAAAGGGTGTTATTTCATAGCGGTTAAAAGACAAACCATGTTGCCCAGTAATACCTATCTTGGCGGATTTTATTTGATAAATAATACTACTATTTTATGCTATCAAGGGGGTCATATACGGAAATACACGAACGGCGAACAATGATATATGGATATCTGGTACGAGATTGCACCAATGCGATATATTGAACGTCCGGGGGTTCTATTATTAAGTAATGACGATTCCATCCAGTATGCTTCCATCGACACAGATCCTTCTCGTAGGAAGGAGTGAATGGATTTCAAAAGTTGCTGAATTGGTGGAAACACAAAGTCGAGCATCTATACAATCAGTTACAACGATTGACGACGCTCTTGAGATCTTTCAGGAACAATCTCCTGATTGTATTGTCTCTGAATATGACCTTGGGAAATCAACGGGGATTGATCTACTACGGTCAATCCGTGACAAAACCATAACACTCCCATTAATCCTATGTACTTCTTCTGGGAGCGAGTCGGTTGCCAGTAAAGCGATCACTGCTGGTGTTACTGACTACATTATGATCACCGATTCATCCGAACAGGTATCTGCCGAGATCATTGAACGAATCGAACGAAGCATTCGCTCTGCACGACGGACGACCACCCAGCGCGATCGGGCCAGACAGTTTGATGCAATCTTCCACGACACGCGGACAGCTACATGGGTACTTGATCCAGATGGTTCTTTAGCCCGTGCCAATCAAACTGCTCGGAATGTAATTGAGACGGACATTGAGGTCCTGGTTGGACAACCATTCTGGACGCTTCCATGGTGGTCTCAAGCAGATAGCACACAATCGGATGTGAAACGAATCATCGAGAAAGCGCTTGCTGGTAACTTTGGAAATGCCGTAGTCAAACGAACCTCTGACGAAGACAATACACAGGTTATCGATTTGTCTGCTCGTCCTGTTCGTAAAGAGGATGGAAGTATTATCTCGATCATCGTCGAAGGTGTCGATATCACAGAACGAGTAACCCTCGAACGGGACCTTCGTCAATCCGAGGAACTCCACCGTGTCACACTCAACAACATGACCGACACGGTGCTCATAACAAACGAAAAAGGAGAATATACCTATATCTGTCCCAACGTTCACTTCATATTCGGCTATACGGCCGATGAAATCCGTAAGATGGGAACGATTGATGAACTTCTCGGCAATGAACTCTTTGACCGTACTGACCTCGCAGCCAACGGTGTTCTCAAAAATATCGAATGTACTGCCACAGATAAAGCTGGTCGTGAACATACATTGCTGGTCAACATTCGCGAAGTCTCGATCCAGGATGGAACACTCCTGTACAGTTGTCGTGATATTACGAAACGAAAACAGCGAGAAGATGCATTAGCTACATTGCAGGAAACGGCCCGTGATTTCCTCTATGCAGAAACTCCGCAAGAGATCGCACATCATGTTGTTGATGATGTTCCGGGAGTTCTTGACTTCGATGCGACTGCAGTCTATCTATTTGACGCTGATAATAACGAACTGTATCCCGCTGTGCAGACAACCGCAATGGAACGGTTGAACGGGCCACTTCCGACAGTGCATACCGATGGTGAAAGTATCACTAGCTACAGTTTTCTGGAAGACGAAGCACTCTTTTTCGACGATGTTCACAACAGTGACCGACTCGAAAATCAAGCAACAGACATCCGGAGTGCTGCATATATTCCGCTTGGGGATCATGGAGTCTTCATAGTAGGCTCATCCGAAGTTGGGCAGTTTGATGAAGTAACTCGTGAACTCACAGATTTACTCGCAGTCACGGCTGAAGCAGCATTCGATCGAGTGAGACGAGAAAGTCGGCTGCGAGAACAGGACCGTGAACTCCAACATCAAAACAGCCAACTCACAGCTCTGAATCGTGTTAATGAAATCATACGAGAAATCGACCAAGCACTCGTTCAAGCCGAAACGCGTGCGGAAATCGATCATACAGTTTGTGAGCTCCTTACGGACGATGATCGGTTCTCGTTTGCTTGGATTGGCGCATCGGATTCCAATACAGAGACAGTCGAGCCGCGAGCGTGGGCAGGGAAAGAACAAGGTTATCTAGACAATGTATCCTTTGAAGTCAAAGAAATGGGGACGGAACCATCTGGTCGGACTGCAGCAACTCGAGAGGTGACTATGGTTCCAAATGTTGCTGACCAACTTCGAGAAGAAATCTGGCGGAAGGCAGCATTGTCACGTGATTATCTTTCAGTGTTGAGTGTTCCACTCGCATACGATGAGTTCACCTATGGCGTCTTGACCGTCTACGCAAAAACGCAAACAGCATTCGATGAAACCTCTCGTGAGGTACTCTCAGAGCTCGGTGAAACGATAGCGTCCGCAACAAGTGCTATCGAACGAAAAAATGCGCTGCTCACCACATCAATGACTCGAATCGAGTTCGGCGTAAATGACCCGACGTTTATTCTTTCACGATTAGCAGAGAAAGGAGAATGTACGCTAACCTATCAAGGAGGAGTTCAACAAACGGGTGACGGAAGTTATGTGTTTGTCTCTGCTAAGGGTACCCCAATAGATGTAGTGGAACAGGCTGCAGCGAATATCGCCGCCATTGATGAAGTGCAGCGAATTAGTGGTGGTGATACCGATGGTGTGCTTCGACTTCGGATCTCGCAACCGTTTGTTGCACTTGAGTTAGCAGACCACGGGGCAATCCTTCGAAGCGTATCAGTTGATGCGACGGCCGCAACGCTTGTGATTGATGTGCCAGAGAGTGTCGATGTACGCCATATTAAGCAACTCATGACCGACACGTTTACTGATGTTGAACTTCGATCGAAACAAACATTGGACCGATCGACGACCCAAGATTTGTATTCCGAGTTCCTCGACCAGTTAACTGACCGACAGCTCGAAGTGCTACAAACAGCATATTATAGTGGATTTTTCGAGACGCCGCGCGAAAATACAGGAGAAGAGGTTGCAGATACCTTGGGAATTTCACCACCCGCGTTTTATCAACATGCTCGGACTATCCAGCGAAAGCTCTTCTCGACACTTTTTGACGAGATTGGAGTCCCTGCAGTTACATCGCCAACTGTTGAATAACAGATCTAGAATTGAAGCCGCACTTAGTTGTGTAACAGTTACTGTTGTGGTGGTCACGACCGTATGTTCAATTGGGCCATGAACCGCCGAATTATCCAGGTCGGGACTGTTGGGTTGTTACTTCTGATTGGGATACTCTCGCTACTCGGTCTTGTGAGTCACGTACCGGGTAGTATACTTATGGGTGGTCTTGGCGTTGTATTAGTGATTTACGGATACATCTCTTATTGGATTACGGCGAGCACATGGACTACACCCATTCATTATGAAGATGGGTAGATGGTGTGGAAACCAGGGTTCAATAACAAATATTGTGGCAATAGTTGCACTTTGCTATTCAACAGTTACAATCATCCTCGACTGATTCGTATTACCACGTGATGATGAGAGACGTCGACTACGATCACGGAAGTAAAGCAGCATACGAATGCTTTAGCTGTGGAACTGTTTTGATGGTCGAAACCCATCCAGGGACATGTCCCGATTGTGGTGGCCCCATACGGAATCGCAGAACCCCCCTTGAATAACCCATGGCAACAAATTCCCCCCAAGAAAAGAAAACTGACCCAATTGAATTCGAATCAGCGTTAGAAACAGCACGTCGACAACTGGCTCATGCAGCTAGTCAACTCGATATCGATTCAAACATTGTCGAACGGCTCAAACATCCGGCGAAGATCCACGAAGTCACGGTCCCAATTGAGCGAGATGATGGAACGGTAGAGGTATTTACTGGCTATCGGGCACAACACGACAGTGTTCGAGGGCCGTTCAAAGGCGGTCTCAGATATCACCCTGGAGTCACCCGCGACGAATGCGTTGGACTCTCGATGTGGATGACCTGGAAGTGTGCGGTGATGGATATCCCCTTTGGTGGTGCAAAGGGTGGCATCGTCGTTAACCCAAAAGCATTGAGTGAGACTGAAAAAGAACGACTCACCCGGCGGTTTACCCAGGAGATTCGGGATGTTATTGGTCCAAATCGAGATATTCCTGCCCCCGATATGGGAACGAACGCCCAGACGATGGCATGGATAATGGACGCATATAGCATGCAAACGGGTGAAACATCTCCCGGTGTTGTTACGGGAAAACCTCCTGTTGTCGGCGGGAGCTATGGACGAGACGAGGCTCCAGGACGCAGTGTAGCTATTATCACACGCGAGGTCTGTGACTACTATGACCGTCCGCTTAATGAGACAACTATTGCTGTTCAAGGCTTCGGCAGTGTTGGCGCAAGCGCTGCTCGTCTCCTTGATGAATGGGGGGCGTCAATTGTCGCGATCAGCGACGTGAACGGTGCAGTGTACGATCCAAATGGATTGGACGTAGCAGCGATTTCATCCCATGAAGAAGAGCCCGAAGCCGTCACTCGTGGTATTGATGATGTTTTGTCAAACGAAGAGTTACTCGCTCTCGACGTGGATGTATTGATTCCTGCTGCAATTGGGAATGTCATTACTGAAGCGAACGCAAACGATATCCAAGCAGGGATCATCGTTGAAGGGGCAAACGGACCAACAACGTCCGGTGCTGATGCAATCCTCACAGAGCGAGAGATACCCGTCGTCCCGGATATTCTTGCAAACGCTGGTGGTGTGACAGTGAGCTATTTCGAGTGGCTTCAAGATATCAACCGCCGAGCCTGGTCCCTCGAGAAGGTGAATAAAGAACTCGAACATGAGATGCAAACCGCATGGAACGAAGTACGGCATGAAGTCGATTCTCGTGATGTAACATGGCGGGATGCGGCCTACATCGTTGCTCTCTCACGGATTGCTGAAGCACATCAAACACGGGGGTTGTGGCCCTAAAAGATGGTTTATCGTCCGTTTGTTCAGCCACCAAGCCCTTCAACTCCACTTGAACGAGGACTTACTCGACTATTACGGGTTGCTATCCTCGGGAGTGAAATCATCTGTCTTTCTTTTGCCGGACATCTTCTTATTGGATACAGTCTCCATCTGATTGGTGTCTATACACCCACATTTTCAATCTTAAGTCTATCTGATCCGTTCTTTGTTATCTTAATGAGTCTGATTGGCTTTGGGTTTGGCGCAGCCATAGTACAATCGACCCAAACGTATCCGTCGCAAATACAATCACCCCGAGCAACCACGGGAGAATAGGGTACTCAGGGCGATCACAACTAGTGCAGCACCATTGAGAACGACGAGCGGGCCCAGAGAAATTGCAAGCTGTTCGTTACGTGTCTTAGTGCCTGCCGAGATGACATACGGCGTCGGATCCCACTGCTCAATATCGATGCCAAAGGATACCTGACACCCATACCACCGGCCAACGAGCGCATGTAGCCATTCATGTAGCACAAAGGTCACGCAGACCGTGATGACTGGAACGACGACCATCGCAAGCGTCTGGGTGGGGAGGAGGAGAAAGGCCGCCATGTCGATGAGCACAAACAGCGCCCATGCCACACCCACGGCTAGTGGGAAGAATGACCCGACAGGCCACGATGGCTCAAACGGTTCGTAGGCGAACGCCCTGTTCTGGGTCATGTGCTCATAGTATTCCTTTTGCTGTTCTTCCTCGGTCTAGGAGTGCTCACCGAATTCAAGACCAGTTACAGAGTATACTTAGTGAAGCTGACGTCATTGGTAGTCATTGACGAGTGTTCGGAGGCGGGTAGCACTACGGATGAGAATCCGCACTGCTCCGATAACCACTCCAATCATCGCACCAACGAAGACGGTTTGTTCGACGATTCCATAAAGGGGAAGAAGTCCAACCTGGGCACAAATGAGCAGTATCACTGCCGTGATCCAAATCAAATATGCCCCGATGAGAAGGCGATACCGGAAGTACATGAGTTACAAATAAATTCATTACAAAATAAATATTTGCATAGCATCATTTGCTAGGGCCAGAGGGACTGTTATCCCGACGTGCAACACCCGAGTTTAAGTGAATTCTAGGTGAACCAAGAGATTGCCAACGCTCGATCGAGTTACCATTCTCAAGTTTGGAATCTACTCGTGCAACAGAGGCACTGGCGACGGGATGTTGAATTTAACCGGCACAACAGGAAGCCGGGCAGAGCTCAATCCGTTGGATGTTCTCTCTGGCATCGTCCTCCCTTTGTCGTGCTGTTCGACTTTTGAGCTTCCCTCTTTCGCTGATCTGGGGTTCAATTATTCTGTTCCGATCTGGGGTTCAACCTGCTGTAACACTGTTGGGGTTCACCTCTGCTATGATGCTGACTTCGTAGTCGCGCCGTTGGTGTTCTCCGTGCAGTGTTGCTGTTGATCGTCACCAGCGGTTGCTGCTTGTCTGATTGCCCTTGGGGGATTCCTCAACTGAGCTCTCATATGGGATTCAGCTGGTCGAACCAGAACTGGGATTCAGATTCAACACTCCATTGTAGGATTCCTGGTGTCTCGTCTCATTTGGGATTCCTTTTTGCTGATACTGTTTGCTGTTAGACTCTGGTTGGTGCTGCTCGAGCTCAGCTGTTGCTCGCCCTGATCGGCTGATCGACCGTCGTCATGACCCATTTTACCACACCGGACTTCCGCTGTAATTCTGTCCCAGTTTTGCTGCCTGCTGGCTTCCCCTCTCGTCGATAGCCATCTCATATTTGACATTGCTGTATAGTTGTTGACTGCTGTTGCTCTCTGTACTGAATTTGGTCTGGCCCTTCCTCGTCACCTCTCGCTGTTGCTGTCTCGTTGTTCGCTTTCTTTATCGCTGGTTCCCTACTCTCTACTGTTGACACTTCTACTGGCTGTAGCACCCTTGGAATACCAGATTCTCGTTCTGTACTGGGATACTACCCTGCTGTTATTCTCGGCTGATTGTTTCCGCTCTCCACTTCTTGTATCACTCTGCTGAATACTTTCTGAACCCCCTCTTTTTCGCCTCAGTCGAACCCCCTTTGTTCTCGTTCTTGGCCTGTTGTCTGCTGTTTGCTCTTTCTGTTGTCTCGCCTCTGCTGTTCGTCTGTTTCCTGTTGTTCTGCTGGTCTCAATTCAACATCCACTTTCTGATACCTTCTCAACTTCTGCCTGGCTGTTGCTCTAGTGAATCCCCCCTGTATCGAACTGTATTCTGGTCAGCCTGTCGCTCTCATCTGAATCCCTGACTGCTTGTTCCTGGTTGAATCCCTTCTGTGTCGTCTCTGTTGGTTGTCAGCCTTTGTCGACCTTGGTTATGTCTGATGTTCGATTATTTGGTTTTCCGTGTTTCTCGTTTCATTTGTATCCCCCTTGGCTTTGGTGCACCGTCTGGTATTCCAGTGTTTAGTGTTGCGCCGTTGATTAACACCCTCAATACCCCCTACTAACACCCTTTATTGTGGCATGTGTTTTGTGGTCATCAAATTAAGGCCTATATTTGAGGGCATTGGTTTTATGTGTATAGATATATGATAGGTAAATATGGTTGATTCACGCCCGGACATTGATTCGAATCTCGACTGGATTTCACGCCAGATCCTCGCGGCCATCCATGAGTCAGATGGGACTGCCGATACGAGTGAGATCAAGGCGATCACTGGGGTCACTGAGGGAACCAAGGTACCATATCGACTTAAGAACAAGTTGGCTCCCGACTTTGTTGATTTGATGCAGCCCGAGATGACCGATGATGGTCAGATCCCACCGAAGGTAGCTACTCTTACCGCCGACGGGGAAGACCTGGCTGAGACGATTGTCGAAGAGGAGTTTGACACTGCTGATCTCTCAGATGATTTAGAAAATGTGAAAGCCGATGTGTCTCGCTTAGCCGCTCGGGTTGACAACCTAGAAAACAAGAGCGAGTCAACAGCGGTAGTACAGAATGAAGACGTCGATTTGCAGGAACTGAACCGAGGAGTCGAGAAGTTGCTGGAGCAGATGACGATCATAAACGACTTTCTAAACGAGAAGTATGATGGGGAACTGCGGGAATTTGCAGAAGAGAAAAATCCCGATCCACCTCTCAATTAAGTCAGGATGTTGAAACGGTCTGAATCGTTCTCATCGTCGTCTGATTCACTCTCGTTTGTGTGTGACTCTTCGCCGCCCGCTTCCGTCGGTGGCACTGGTTCATTGTCCGTCGTCTCGGTAACAGTTTCATTTTTATCCATTTCATCGCTCGCATCTGCGCGATGCGCTGCTGGCTCTACACCGTTCGATTCATCTACCGATTCACTGCTCGGTTCTGATTCTGACTCCGTTTTCTCGGAGGCTGTGCCCGGCTCGTGGGCTATCTGATCACTGGTTGTCTCATCCTCAAACAAGGGTCGAAGTTCGCCCTGCTCGTAGCGCTGTGGCCCGTCGTAGGTGTCGTTGTCATCATCCGGGAAGATGACGAACTCAAAATCCTTCTCGGTGGGAAGCCGACCAAACTCTTTCTCCGGTAGGAACGGCACGGGCACTTTCTTCCACTTATCCGCCCAGCCCTCTTTGTCCTCGTACGTTTCCTGCTCGCCGTCGTGGTAGATCGTATAGGTTCGGTCGCCGGGGTCGTAGTGATAATAGGCGGGGAACGCCTCTTTCTCGACCGCTTCCAGGGCGTTCATGCTCTCGAAGCGGGCATACTCTTCATCAGTATTTGCATGTGAGAAGACGATTTCCTCGCCGTCTTCCTGCCACTTTACGGTATCGTTCTCCTTGTTTAGCTCCTCGACTGCTGGCCGGAGCGCGTAGCGATTTGGTTCCGGTTCGATTGCCTCGCCCTTATTGAAGAACACACGGCTCCCGTGCGTGCCATCACTCGCAAAGGTGAGTGTTGAATAGTCGGTTTCCGTCGCTTGGGCGTGGCCGGTCGTGTGGTAGATCGCTCGTTCGCCACGACGTGCCCAGAAGACGAAGCTATCTTTCGATGCGGTGGCGTCCTTCGTTGTGAATACACATTTCTGATCGGCCTCAACCGCTTTCCGCAGGTTCGTCAGTGTCTGCATCGGCCGTTTGATCGTGGTTGTCTCGGCCTCGATGCTCAGATTCTGCCCGCCTGAGAACGTGTAGAGGTCGCCATAGCTGTTGATAAGTTCCTCGCGCTTCGCCTCGATCTTCGGCAGGGTTGGCTCGGCTGTTGGATCAATTGGCAGCTTTGCAACGCCGTCCGGCAGTTCACCGCCTTCATCCTGGCTCGGTAACGAAACCCGATAACCAAGCCGTGTGAATGCCTTGAACGACTCACCAAGCACCCAGCGGTGATCCTCACCGCCACCGCTGCCACCCTTGCCGGTGTCCTGCTCGAACAGTTTCGTGTGCCCTTGCTCAGTAAGTGACGCCATGACCTTCCCGTCCTTCCGCTGTGTATCGACCAATCCACCCAGCTTTTCGACCACGAGGTTCGTGAACGCCGGATAGTTGTCGTAGTTCGTCCGCCGCTTGCACTCGGCCTCGATCTCACGCACCGACACACTGCCCATCCCGTTGCTCGTCTGCTCGACCGCTGCCACAAAGAGAGCTTCCAACACGTCCTTATCTGTCAGTTCGTCCGGTGCCTGCTCGCAGTCTTGCTGCTCTTCAACGGTCGTCTCAAGCGCCTCACCCAGGCTGCCGAACTGGAGATTTTGCTGTATCTCTTCGTCCGTCTGCGGTGTCCGTCCGTACTGATCGAGCGAAGCCCGTATCACGTCGTCTACCTCATCTTCGGATCGAAGTGGCGGGTATGGCGGGAAGGTATGCAACTTGAGTGGGTCGGAGTAGCCACCTCCGTTCAGCGGCACGCGCGTCCAAATCCGGTAGTTCTCCGTCTCTATGAGGTCTTCAACCTCGTACCCCCGGAATTTCTTCATAAGCGGCCGGGCGTCATCATCATCATTCACCCGGAAGGCCATGAGGTTGTTACAGTTGTTTTCGACCGCTTTCAACACTCCAGCTTTCTTGAGTTGAGTCGGATACTGACACGCCAGTGTGACCGAGAGTTTCATCGAGCGGGCCCGTGCGAGCATGTCCTCCACGTCCAGATTCTCGTTCAGCACTTTGTCCGACTCGTCGAAGATGGCAAAGAATGGTTCACGCTCTTTCCCGTCGAACGATTTGTTCTGCACCGCCGTCCAAATGGGACGCATCGTCCCGAGTGAAATCATCTGCTTAATATCGTCATTCGTGACGGGGGTGCGGACGATGACAATTTTGTTGTCGTTGATGATCTCCTCGAAGTCGATCGTCGAGGACCGACAGGCAGCAATACGTCGGATAATGCCGTTTTCGACCCACGATTTGATGCGCTTGAGCAACGGCCGTACCTCGTCGTCCTCCATCTCCGCGATCTCATTCACGAACTCGGCCACAAACGGGTCTTCCACTTCTTGGGCAAACTGCTCGCGGCGCTGCTGATTGAGCAACACAAAGTAGAAGTCGATAATTGAGTAGTAGTCCTGGGGATGATCAGCCTCCACGTTGTGCCGGAGCATTGCCCGGCCCATTGATTCGGTGATCGACTCCATATTGATCCCCCAATACTCGTCATTGTCGAAAATCGCTTTCAGTACCTCCAAGCGGTCTTCAATCGCCCGCTCTCGTTCGGCGTCGGTGTCGCATTCGGGCACGTCGAGGAAATTGATCGCGACGGTTTTTTCGAACTCGTCGCTCCCTGGCTCAATCCACACGACGTCATCTAGTCGATGCTCGGGGAGCATGCGCAATAACTCCCGTGAGTCCTCGGCTTTCGGGTCGAAATAGACAAAACCGTGTCCGGCATACGCGAGTTGCACCATCTGATTGAGCAACAGGGTGGTTTTCCCCGCACCGGTCGTCCCGACCACCCAGAGGTGCTGGAACATATCTCTGAACGGGAAGCCCGTTGCGGTGTAGCCCTGCTGAGCGGAGACATTGTATCCGGCCCAGATCGGTGACTGTGGATTCTCGTAGCCATCTTCAAGGCCGCGTCGAATCCGCTCACTCGCCACCAAATCGTACTCTCGGTCTGGACTCGTGCTTGGGGTCTTCGTCGCCACGTAGGTGCCACCCTCTCGGATGTGGTCCTGCGGGTCGATCTGGTAGGGTTCGCCTGTGAGTGACTGCATTTCGTCGGGCACGTCATTCACATCGTCTGTGGGCTGTTCGTCTGCTGCTGGCTCATCGTCTGAACTGAAGTTAAATAGTGACATGGATGGGTTGGAAATGATGGGGTGGTCGTTACTGCTGCTGTGCTGAATCCGGTGGGATGCTACTGCCCCGTTGGGTGTTCTTCCAATCGACGTTCGGCGTGTTGATCTCCTCGTTGGGAATGTGGGCTGCCCCTGCCAACTCATTAATCGTGAGAATCATCTCACGGTCGTGCCATTCACGCGTGTGGAATGACTCGATCATCGCCGGAAGGTGACTCTTCGAAATGGGCGTTGCCTCAAAGCCTTGCTCGGTCTTGCTGTTGTAGTAGCGGGTGAACATCCCTGCAACACCTTCACAGCGGGCTTCAGCCTCGTACTCGTCGGGTGAAATCGCGATTATTCGAAGGTTGGTGTTGAACGCGTATTTCCCACGTTGCTGTTCGATGATCTTCGCGGCGTCCTTGTCCTTTTTCGATGCCTCACGTTCGCGTGGATCGAGCCATCCCGTTACCGTGTTTTGGCGCAAGCCCTCGGCGACATCATCGACGCTCTCACCGCGACGAAGGAGCCCGCCCCCATCGTCGGTCGCCCACTCTTTGGGTACCGGCCGAAAGACGACCTGGATGACGACCCGCGTCTCTTCCGGCCCTTGCATTTCGCTCGTGACTTCGCTGTAGGGGTCATGAGTGAACCCGTCGCCCTCATGATGACGAATTGGGTAGAAGTAGTGACGCTCGATATCGAGTTCCGCAGCGGCCACGTAATCATCTTCGCGGATGGGCGGGAAGCCCTCACCATCCTCGACGGTATGCACATCAGAGTTCGCATACGCATTTTCCAACCGTGTCGTGTACTTGGTGGCGGCTTTCTTGGTGGCGGCGTGCATGAGGAATTTCACACGGCCTTCATCAAACCAGAGTTCGAACGCGTGGTGATCACTCGTATTCTTCCCGCGAAGGCCACTCGTCTGCACGTCGTGAATTGACTGCAACAGACGGGCCGCACCCTGAATGCCGTCGTTGTCCTTGTGTGGCGTGATCCGTAAGAGCGTCCCTGGCGTTTCCTCGGCAGGTTGGAAATACTGCTCGCTGAGTCTGGATGCAGTGAACGTGTTGTCACTGTCGAACAGGCCCATCAAATCTCACCCCACTCATCTTCGATGTACGGCCGAAACGGCCCGTCCTCACTCGCTTTGTAGCTATAGATGACGTCCTCGAAGGGAGAGGCGCGTTCCTGAGCGTGCATCCACCCCTCAACATCCGCGTAATCGACGAGATAGTCCGTATAGCCCAGGCCGTCTTCCCCGCGTTTCGCCTTGCTGGAAATGAAGTTCAGTTGCTCGTCGTTCATCCCGAACCGTTGCTTCGCGTCGTCTTCCTCCAGCTTGTCCGTGTAGAAGAACTCGGTTGTCGGGACCTGACCGAGAATAGCACGCTTGGACTCTTGCATGTCCTTGTCGTCGGCGCTCGCGAAGTCACTCGGCCGGTGCGAAAGGAACCACAGTCCGGCGTTGAAGTGCCGCCAGTGACGGGCCGACTGTTGGAGCCACGCCAGGATTTCCTTCGATTGGAAGAGATAGTGCGCTTCGTCGATCACGAACAGCGTCTTACTCGGCGCCCGCTTCACCGCTTGGTAGACCTGGCCGAGCATCAACTGGAGCATGGTCGCTTTGTCCGCCGCGGCGCCGAGTCCCTGAATCTGTTGGAGATCGAGGTACGACACTTCACCCGGGCGAATGTGAGCTTCCGATTCCCCGACGAGCGCATCGTGTTCGCCGCCCTCTTTGAAGCCACTGAGACGGCGGAGGAGCGGCCCGGCATTCTCTTGGATCTGTGCCTTTTCGAGTTCCGAGTCGACATACTCGCCCGGATTCTCACCCATGTCGTTGACGATCTCCCGGAAATTGGCCATCGTCGGACTGTTCTCGGCTTTGTGTGTGGTGACGTCCTCTTTCAGTACACCCGCCTCCTCGTAGGTGGCGTTCAGGGCATCAGAAACGAGTGGCGCGAACTCGCCAGCTTCGTCCCCAATCATATCGAGAATGAAGTTACGCGCCTCGGTGAACTTCATATCGTACGGATCCAGGTTCCCCGATGCCGCTAATGCCGCTTCCGGTGTCTCCTCGATGTGGAGCGGGTTGATCGTCTGTGAACCATCCACGGTGATGTGCTGGCCGTTCAAGAGTTCAATGAGACTCCCAAACTCGCCCATCGTATCGCATAGGATGAGCGTGCGGTCCTCACCTGCCAGATACCAGCGGGTCGCTTGCTTGCCGACGTGGTACGATTTTCCGCTGCCGGAGTTCCCGATCGTCAGTCGGTGACCGGGTGCCACTGAGAATTGATCCTTGATGATTTCACTCCCGTTCTGGACGTTGCGCCCCTGCTCGACGCCGTCTTCCTGGTCGATGTAGGCAGATACCGGCGGGAAGGCCGCCGCGATCGTTCCCGACAGCGTGAGCGAATAGCGCTCGCGTGTTGAGACATCCGCGAACTTGTCCCAGCCGTTCGGCGAACAGGATTCGAATAGTTCAGCCTGGCGCTGTTCTGGGGCCAGTACTGTCAGGTGAGCGGGTGCGCTTTCGAGGGTGTCCCGCACTTTATCGCAGTCGTCTTCGAGCGCCCGATGTTTCGCGATATCCAACGTTAGGTCGTCTTCGCTCGCCAGGCCTTCCTCAATCCGCTCCTCGGCTTTATCAAGCGCCTGGCGTGTCCCGGCACGAACCGTTACGTAGCCGCTCAAATCCCATGGCTGGGCCTGTGTGTGGTGGAGCAGCTTGTACATCTTCACGTACGGGTCCAGGTCGTCTTCGACGAGAATCGCCGAGACGTCGCTCACGTCTTTGCGCTCGTCGATATTCGCGTCAATCTCGCCGATCGTATCCTTCAATTCCAGCTCTGTCATGCGTTTGTCTCGCTCGCGAACGTCCAGACAGACGTCTACGTCCACACCTCGCATCGTGTAGATCTGCTCGAGGAACTTCTCTCGGGGCTCGACCGGCCAATCAGCAATCCAGTAGGTACGACAGTACTGTTGTCCCGTCCGAACATAGCCGTCGCGATCGTCGAACGTCTGTGGCGCGAGGAGTTCCTGTACCCGATCGTGAGCCAAGCCGGTGCCGTCGTCGCCGCCCGCGAGCGGGGCAAGCAAGCCCTCACGAACCTGCGCGAGGAACGACGTGTCTCCGTCGGCGTTATCATCCGCATGCGTACTCGTTGCGACTGGTTGCGAGATGGTGCCACCGTCCGTTGTCGCTTCGACCCTCGCGACATCCGCTACTCCTGTCCGTGGCGCGTCGGTTGCATCCACGGCTTCCGGGCGTGGACTGTCGCCCTCTTCGGCGGTGTGGGGCCACACCGCTGCATCGATATCTTTCGTTACCCGCTTGGTGTCGAAGGAGTGTTCCGTGCCGCTCCAGTAGCGGCCCAAGAGAAGCGCATGCTCGGCCGGACCCACTTGGGTCGTCTCACACCCGTCGGTACTCCCGAACGCCCGACAAAGACGAGACAGGCGGGTTTTCACTTCCCGCTGCATCCGCCGGCGCTTTGCCTCCCATTGTTCATCGTCGCCACCGAACAGTAACGAGCGGATCTCACCGTCATCGGTCATATCCGACACCGCAACTTCGTCCGGTCGAACCTCGACGACGAGATAGTGCTGCCATTCCCGAGCGTCGAAGCGGGGGAAATCGGTGTTCTCGGTCCACTGAATGACGCTCCGCAATAGCTCGCGCGCTAGTTTCCATTCCTCGCCAGCGTACTCCGAGGAGTAGAGCTTTGCGCGGTACTTGTCGGTCACATCACGTGGATCGATTTCCAGTGCGGAACTGAACAGGCGAAAACTGAAATCGCTCACGTGCTGGTCGAGTTCAGTCCGAACCCGGCCAATCATTTCCCGTGCCTCGCTCTCATTCTGCATCGCCGTATTTCGGCCCGAAATGCGAGCCATCGCGACTAAGCGCCCGTCGTCCATTTCGGCGGTGCCATCGGCGTGGATTCGCTTCACGCCATGGACAGTCGCCGCTTCGTCGCCCGTCTTTGGCAGGCGACGGCTGGCCTTCAGCTGAGCGAGCGGGCCCTTAATCCGGTCCAGCCCCGTGGTGTACTCGTCGGAAGAAATCGCGAGCCCAAAGGCGCTAAGTCCACCCAGAGCGCCGATCCCGGCGCCCACTGCAGAGGGGACAAGTGGGGCGCCGAACAGGGCAGCGAGGCCACTAATGCCCATCAGACCGGCGCCCGGCGCGCCGTAGAGCATATCATTCACGTTGAACCCGTGAAAGTCGAGGCCAGAGTCAACGTAGGGTGGGACGAGCTGTGTCGGGTCTTTCGGCGCGTCTTCGTTGGTTGTCATGGGTAAGGCCCGTTTCCCAGCCTTGCACTGGGACGGCGGCGTGAACCGAAACGGGTCGTAAACCTCTCGTGAGATCTACTTCAACGGCTGAACCTGAAACCGAAGCCTAGGGTACCGAGACAGATCCCGACCACAAACCACTCCGAGGCCAATATTGGGCGGAAATAGGTGAAGATAGACGTACCTCCGAGTGCGCATCCTGAGAGCCGAGATGTCTCTTTCGTCATCGAAAGCGGACACACAGGGAGTGCGGAGAGGACAGGAACGACGACGAGCAAGGCTCCTACGAGAGACAGCACAGTCCCAAGTACCGAAAGGCGCATGTCAAGAAGGATCTCATCGGCGGACTCGTTCTGATGTCGTTCCGTTGAATGTTCTGTCATTGGTGAGGCCCGTCTCCCAGCCTTGCACTGGGACAGCGGCGTGAACCGGAACGGGGTTACTGGTCGTGCTGTTCTGCATACCACCGAGCCATATTCGCGGCCATCAACCGGGACTTTCCGACCCCGGTTTGACCAAGCGTAATCCGGTGGTATCCGTCGTCTTCTGCCAGTTCGAACGGTTCGACTGTGGTATCTTCTGTCATGGTTGATCACTCGTATCGCTGGAGGATGTTGCGCCCCCGGTTGAGTTCATAATCGGCGCGTTCCTGTTCTTCGCGGGCAGCTTGGGCGTCGATGCCGCCGTCGGCATTTAGTGCATTATCGACCGAGTGGTAGTTCACCGTCTCATCATCCGCCGACGAGCCAGTGCTAAACGTCGAGTTCGCCGACTGCTCCCAACTCGAATTGTCGCTGCGATAGTCCTGGACTTTCTCGTGGACTTCGTGGCCGACGCGCTCACCGGCCTTGTCGACGTATTCACCCGCCTTTCGTTGGTTCGCCGTAGACGTCCCGAGCGCGACCGACGCCGCATTATTCGCGTGCGCGAGCATCTGTTTTGGAAGGATGAGCAACGCGAATCCGAGTCCCCCGACAACGAGTGCAAATGTTTCCAGCGCACCGAGTGCTGATGACGTCCACGGGAGCTTTGAGAGGAGCAGGAGGACAAGCGATTGGAAGAGCTTCGTGACAATCACGACCCCAAAGAGGTAGACGAACGTGTCACCGATGCTCTTCAGGAACCCGGAGAAGCACCGACACGCCCAGGCAAGCGGCCATAGAAACACGCTCAAGTAAATGAGCGCGCGCTCAAGCCCGAGGACGAGAATCCCAACGACAACCGTCCCTGTTTGGAGAATGCCGAGAGCGGCACCGAAGCCGATCCCAACACCGAGTTTCGCGAGCTTTGAGTTCGTCTGAATGAACTCGGCACCGCCAGGTGCGATGGACATCGCTGTCTCGTTCGCCAAGTGGAGGATGAGTGGCGGGATAATCCACGTCGTCGCCAGCATCAAAAATGCAATGCCCACACGCTTCCAAGCTTGGCGTTTTTCGTACGGATCCGATCGGTAGAAGGACATCCCGAACCCGGCCATGAGAACCACTGCACCAAGACCGGACGTCCACCGAGCAGCTGTATACACACCGGGCCACAGCCCATTTTGCGGATTGATCCATGTACTCGGGTCATCGGGCTGTCCGGGCGCAGGAATCGCTGCAACGCTGTCACGGACCATATTCGCGATTCCCTTCCCAATTCCGAGGAAGATTCCGGCGATCGCTTTGAGCTGTCCTCTCGCCATGTCGACCGGGTTAATCGATGGGACAAGTCCTCCACTGATTCCATCGAGAAGGCCACCACCGTCACTAGCATTCCCACCGGTGCCACTGTTCCCGCCGCTCGTAGAGTTGGTACCATTCGTCGTTGTCGTCGTCGCGTTGTCCGGGGGCGATGTTTGCTCGGCTCCTGGACCCCCGATCCAGTGATGCTGGGATGTTGTCGAGTTGTTCGCTGCGACTTGTTGTGCGGCGACGGGAGTAGTGAGTAGTGCAACTACCGCGACGAGACAAAGCACCGACAGCCACCTGGTGTTACGATTCTGTATCATAGTCAAAAGGATGAGCCATGTGGCTCACATGATGTTCGCGAAATTCACGCACGACAGCGTGCTCACACCGGCTTTGTCGATGACGACCGCGAACAGCGGGAAGAACCACGCGCCAAGGAACGTGATAATCGCACCTTTGAGCGCCTCGCGGCCCTCCTTCTTTTTGTCCGAGCGAGCGCTCCCCATTTTGTTCACGGCAATAGCACCGCGGAACGCCGAGAGCAGAATCATCCCAAGTGTGATCATCCCAAACGCGAGTGTAATCACAGGACCGAGTCCGGACGAGCACATCACGTCGCTTGCTTCGTTGGTCGCTTGTGCTGCAACCGGCACTGAAAACACCGACAAGAGAGTGATTGTGCTCACGCTCTTTCGAACGGATTGCGTGGAAAGAACCTCACACGCCTTGGTGAGTGCGGATCTCCAAGACCGGTCACTCTGTGGTGAGTCGTATTTGTAGTACTGGTACCAGCGTGAGTTGGTTTTTCCATCTGATTTCGGCTTTTGTTCAATCATCGTATTCACTATGAGATCTAGATCTCTAGATAAATACTTTACGGACACAGTGGTCTAGGTTGTATTACGAACACGACTGGTGTGTCCGTAAAGTACTAGTAGTTCGGAATAGGGCTGTTTTACATGCTCCTATACAAACCCAGTAGCATGGTCTCGCTCACAGATGTCGACAAAGAAATTCTCGAACTCCTTCGGGAAGGACGCGCAACCCAATCGTATCTCGTCGACGAAACCGGTCGCTCACGCCAACACATCCACAATCGGTTAGGAATCCTTGCCGCTGCCGGCTATCTTGAGAACATTCACGCGAAGACGGCATTGTATGAGTTAGTGGACGACCCACTTGCTGATGAGGAGAATGGAGGATGAGGCCATGCAAATCCCACCGTTATCGATTGAGCCACCAAACGAGAGTGCCCGAGAGACAGTGCGGCGCCATATTGCAATACTTCTCGGTCTCGGCAAAGTTCTGCTCGTCGCCTGTTTGATTCAGATCGCCGTCCTCGGAAGCGTCGGTGCGGTCGCACTGTATGTCCTTGACGTTTCGAACCAAGCAGGCGGATGGATGGTCATTTTCTCATGGTTTGGTGCTGCGTACCTGATGAAGCTCTATGCACGAAGCGTCTTCCCGGTGAACGCTGATCGGTTCGAGCGCGTGTAGAAACACTTCACGCGATTTTTTCACCGTCGAGAAACACGTTCTTGAGCGTCGCACCTCCGTTCCGAATGACTCGGGCCTTTGTCGCCTTCCACCCGGGCGTGTTGATCACGAAGTCTTTGACCGTCGCCTGATCAACGCCCTCGTCGACGACGAGGGCTTTCATCGGTGTATCCTTGATCGTCACCTCAACATTTTGGATCACTGCTTTCTCAACACCGTGCAACGCTGTGAGCGACCATCCGGTCGGCTTTGTCTGGACGATTTTCGTATTCGAGACGGTACACGTGCCGTCGTCGATTCGAATCGGGCGCTGCTCGTAGTAGAACTCCTCGCCAAACGAGCGATCGGTCACAACGACACAGTTGTGAATTCGTGAATTATCGCCGCCGATCCGGATATTCGACGCCTGGCTGTTCGCCGCGATGCAGTTCACGACCTCGACCGTGCCATCGCCCGTTCCAGGATGCCCACCAATCACGTAGATGCCGTTATCGGGCCAGCCACCGAATAACGAGTTCTCGACGCGGAGGTATCCCTGTGCCTTCGGATGCATTGTAATTCCTGACGTTGCCCACGAACGGCCAGCGTACGGACCGCCGTCGTAGGTGTCACGAGTGTTAATCGTCTTTTGGTAGGTGAGCCCACCAAAGCGAAAATCAACATTACTCACGCGAGCCTGAGCTTCCTCCGTTGATGGGTGGACTCGAAGTGGTCCCTGACAGCCAAGCGAATGCATCCCGATCTGACGAAGCGAACGGATTTCGGATGTTCCTGCAGTATGGTGATTCAATACCTGCATCCCTTGGTTATCCCCGCGCCAATCGAGGGTAAACCCGCCGAACAAGAACTTCCCCCGATGCGGATTGTCTGGAATGCCAATTTTGAAATGCTGGGCAGGGCCGTGGAACTCGCCTGCTGTCACATCGAAGCCGTTGATTGCATCCACCTCCCCGTGAACGAGCGTTGCGTTCTGCCCGATAATGCCGAGGTTCTGAAGCCCGACACGCCGAATCTGGCTGTTCATTTTGTACTGTCCGGGTGGGAAATAGAGGAGCGTATCACTCCCAATTTCGCGCTGGATTATAGGCGAGACATCCTCGTTGCCGGTTGGATCCGCGCCTGCTTTCGCCATGTTCACAACGTTCTGGAACTCGCCACGCCACGGCGTGGGATCGATCGATCCAAAATTACCATTCGTTGCGTTCGTACTGTTATTTGTCGGCCCTGTGGACGGGACACTCCCACCGCTCGCGCCTGTTGGAAGGAGACAGCCTGACAGAGCTGTCGCTCCTACACTTGTGCCTGTCGCGAGATACGCACGTCTGCTATACAATTTGCGGGTATCCGTATCAGTAGATGGAGATGATGTCATGGAGGGGAATCAATAGTGGTTCAGTGCGGCCGTTGTTTCTAGGATATAGTATTACATCTGTCTAGATAAGATTTTCGTGAATTACTGCATTTACAGATTTAAGTATATTAGAAGTTGCAACTGCCTGTGTTAGCATACTATGCTAATTAGAAAACAAAAGAGTACGCAGCGTAGCCAGATTAACCGACGAGTTAGCGAGTAGTACCGGGAACGAGATCCCACACGTTCTCTGTCGCGACGTACTCACCGTCCTGTTCTTCGATGTATCCTTCAGCAAGCGCCTCAACTATTGAATCATCAATATCGCCGTCAAAGCGACCATGCTGGGTTGCAATCACACCGATGTGGTCACGATCAATTGTCGCACGGTTTTGCCCGCCCGTATTATGCTCGATAATCCGAGCGACGATTGCGGCATTCTCGCTTATATCGAGTGGTAGTGCCCGAACGTCGTTAAATCGGTGGGCGATACTGGTTAGCATTATGTACTAACTTACGAACGATTGTAGGCGCACACTCCCAATCGACATAATCACCACTTAGATGGGAGAGCACAGGATTATGAATCGTGATGCACATCCCTTGCTCCACGAACAGTTTCCGCGACCGCCTTGAGACCAGCGTCATGGAGTACATCCCCGACAATAACCGTATCAGCGACACCCGCCATCTCGTAGGCCGAATTGTAGTCGTGAATTCCACCACCATAGAAGAGCTGCGCAGATGAGAGTGCATCTCGCGTGGCAGCGACAGCAGCTGGATCGCCAAGCATGCCAGAATACTCGAGATAGACGATTTGCTGACCGAGGACTTGTTCGGCGAGTTCAGCATAGGCGATGACGTCATCGACGTCGAGGTCACAGTCTGCTCGCGTGTATGTGGCGACTGCCGACGCCGGATTCAGGACGATATAGGCTTCTGGATGGACGGCTTCCCACTCAAGATCAGATGAACGAACCCATTCGTGGTGTGCTCCTGTGATCCACAATGGGTCATCGGCATTCAGAACGATCGGCAGCAAGTAGCCAGAGAGTGACTCAGTGTGAAACGACGACGGGCGATAAGTCAGCTCGACGAAGATGGGAATCTCGGTAGAAGAAAGCGCATCAAGAATCGGTTGAACACGGGCTTCAGTGACGTTCGTGGTGCCACCGATGATGATTGCGTCGGTACCCGTGTCAGCAATGCCAGCGTAGGAATCCCCACCATGGAGTGCTTTGTCTGGGTCGACCTTCGTGACGTGCTCCCACTGTGTCCACGCAGCCGCCATAGCTCACCGTAATGCGATGACACGCAAACCACTTTCTCTCCACAAAAATGGATCCACTTTTGTCCACCATCTTAGCTCTCATAGATATTCGTGTCTCACTCTCTGTTGTCGAAATGGAAGTCGTATGTACCAGTTCGTTCGAGTTTCCCTTGCTAGAAGTATTAGTAAATATGAATTTCAAATTGGTTCCACATAGCACTGTGAGGCAACTCCGACTCATCTCGAAGGTTTTCTCGGGAATCAAAGCAACCAATACTCTTCTCTTCCCGCAATAACGAGTGTTGAGCACAAACTCTTCTACTCAGCTAGCACCATTTTGCTGTCGTAGTAATAGTAGATTTTAAGTGTTGATGATTAGTCACTCCGGTATGACTAATTCAGAATCTGATCAAGACACCGCTGCTGACACACACGAGAACGAATCCGGTCTTGATTTTGCTTCTTATAATCTCCCGACCGATCTCACCGCCTTTCAGGCACACCTCTTGTGTCTCATTTACCGCTTAGGACCAGTCGAGGGTGTCGATCTACAGGAGGCATTAGAAGATATCTATCCTGAGCCGATCAATCATGGTCGATTGTATCCTGGCCTCGATCGACTTGTTGAGAAAGGGTTGATTTCGAAGCAGACCAAAGCAAGCGATAAGCGACGAAACGCGTATGCGACTGTCGGTCGTGGTGACTGGGTGGTCGAAGAGTATCACCGATTCATGCACGATATTGTGACGCCGAAGTAGCCAGCAAAACAAGTCCTCACCGCTAATTGGCAATATGGGCGCCGTGAGTCGAAACATGATTACCAGTATTTGACAGTGTGAAAAATCAGGCGGCAGTTCAACGGGCAGTCGATCCTTGTTAGAACGGTTGAACAGAGGTGGATTCGTTTTACTGCCGATGTGTGGATCCGCCAGCAGCTATTTTCCGTATCATCTTGTAGTGGAATCACAATGTACGACCGAATACTCCTTCCAGTCGACGGAAGTGAGGGGGCAAAGACTGCAATCGAACAGGCGATCACACATGCTCAAACGTACGATGCGGAGTTACATGTACTGCATGTGATTGACCAGTCAGCAGTCGAACTCACGACACCATCAATTGAAGGGATCTCGACGGATGTCGTTTATGAGCAACTCAATGAGCAAGGACAAGCACTCGTAAACGAGGTCACGGAAGAAACGAATGAAGCCGGTGTGACAACGACGACAGAAATCGTCGAGTATGGCAGCCCTTACGAAGAGATTCAGTCGTATGCAGCCGAGCAGGACATCGATCTCATCGTCATCGGCACGCATGGGCGATCTGGTCTCGATCGGCAACTCCTTGGAAGCGTTGCGGAAAAAGTCATTCGGACCGCAGAGGTTCCTGTACTGGCCGTTCAGCTTGATGAAACTCCGACAACAGACTAGCTAGCGTTGAACGAACGGTATTTGTGCTTTGTGGAGAGCGGCGGTGGGTCGATTCCACTGGCGCTGATGGAATCAACAAGAAATGAAGTCATAGATTCCAGTCATAGACGTTCTTTCGATAGCCGACCGCAAACACCCTCGGTACATCGTTATCTCGTTTCCAATCGATTATGACGCAATAATCACCAATCTAAGTTTGTAATCTGGGTAATTACCCAGTGGCTCAAGTCTGTATTCTCAGTGACACCGTCAAGTTTGTTGAGAATTTGGTTTAAATATCATGCTGCAAATTTTCTATCTGTTTTACTCCTCTCCCAGAACACTCTACTGTGGTCATTCTTCGCTATGCCAAGTCATTCACTCAACTCATCTTGAGAGACGGGTTTCCTTTCTCGGACTGTTTTCATCGATTCGAATGTCTTCAAGAGTCTGTTCCGAGAGTGAGGTCGGGTTCTCCTTCTCCATGTACCGGCAGGTGGTATGACGGACAAAATTGCTTTAATTAGCTAATTACCCATCTTCGGTGCTTTTAATTTGTATCTAATCAAAATGTCATATAGATATAAACTCAGTGACCACCATTGCTGGAATTGTAAGAACGAGTCATATTGTTTGCTGAGTAAGTAAATGTCTGGTTCGGAAAGTTGTGCGACTCGCTGAACCAAACAATTAGACCACGGCAGACATTGTGAAATAACTTTCTTTCGGCGAGTTCGTTGCAGAGGTAATTAAACGAAACAAAGGCATGCATTTGTTACTTGCAGTCATTATTGTTGCAGAACCAGCACTCACAGCACTCTTCGAATCGATTTTGCAGACATAGTTGTCGGCTATAGAATAAATATTAATATCGGAGTCAGCTTTGTTCTGGTCTATCTCTCGGAGAGGAAGATTTCAAGCACTCCAGCCTGGTTGCGCTCTCACCTTCGGCCATGTGTTTGCCGATCATGGATCGTAGAGATGGTTTGGACATGTACAGGCAATAGTTCGCCAATCACGTCGTCAATCGAGATTATGTACTGATGGTCTGCGGAGTTTTCGTGGCTCTTACTGATGGATCTAGTGGTCGAGGATCATCGTGACGCGAAGTTGAATTGTTCTTGTTTGTCGTGTTTCTGCATCGCCTCATTAACTCCAAATTTTATTGGCACTAGATAGCATTCATGCTACCGATAAAAATATTAATTAGATGAAAGTAAAAGCTCCTCCGATAAAGAGAATAGTAACTAGAAGCCGACCAAGACTACCAAGAAACGTGGCAAGAGCGAATTTAGTATAATCTTCTTCAAGGACTGCGAAGGCATAGATCGAGATCGTATCCGGAAAAAATGGGATACATAAGGCACCTGCCAACCCTCCATACCCATAGGTTTGGGCCAGTTGGACAGACCGATTTTCAGACCACTTTATGACATCAAAACGAGAACGGCGTAACCAGCGAATGATTGGTCCAGCCCTTTTCGCCTCTTGACCGATATGGAACGCTAATAAGCTGCCAAGAGCTTTACCAAAAGCACTGCAGAGCATGATAAGTGCGAGTTGTGCCGAGGATGGGAGCCCTAGCTCCAGAGGTGCAGCTAATACTACTTCACTTGGTCCTGGTAATACAAAGGCAATTAAAAAAGAGTAGATGAATACAAGTCCAATGCCTGGCCATCCAGTCGCCGTTTCAATGGCAAGATCAAATCCGTCAACAAGGTTGAGTAATTCGCCATTTTGCCCGAATTCGGTACTCATCAAGACGAAATCACAGCACAAAATGAGGGATAGCAATTAGTAAGTATTTGCCTTCTAATCCCTCACAACAGGCCCTTCATCACAGAAAGCTGATAAATTTGCGCTGGACAATCGTTACTACAAATGCCGAATAATAGACAAGGAGTGATTTAGTATCGCCATCAGGCGATACAATGAAATCCGATCACTTATCGTCGATGACGGAGAATCTGAATTCGTCGATTAAATGGTGACTTATCAGGAGATCATCGCTGTGTTCGGTGGCCTCTTTGCTGTGTTAATCTGGGGAGTAGTGAAGTTGTGGTTGAAAAATCGCCGTTAACTCTTACCTATACTGGATATTCATAGTTGAGTAAATGAATATCGATTTTGAGGTAATATTTCATTAGAAATTATACGATTGTTTTCAGGGTCGTCTATCAAGAGACAGTTTTTGACTTAGAAGTATTTTCTGTTGTGCTCGCGCCATCGCTATCTGACCGACCCATTCGGATACGCACTAATGTAATGCGTGTTTGGTCAACCGTTTCGACGTAGAGTTGGACACCATCGCAGTTGAACGTTTCACCTTGCTCAACGAGTCGGCCTGCATGGTTGAATAACAATCCAGCAACTGTTTCGAATTCTTCCCCATCAGGTAACTCCAAACCAAGTGTTTCATTCACTTCGACAATATCCACATCACCACGAACAAGCGCGGTTTGCTCATCAAGCTGTGTAATCGGTGCGTCTTCTGGGCCTTCAAGAATTTCACCGACAATCTCTTCGGTGAGGTCTTCGATCGTCACAAGGCCTTCAGTCGTCCCAAATTCGTCCACGACGACCGCCATTTGGATTCGCATCGTCTGCATTTCTTCTAATAACTCATCAAGTGGTTTGCTCTCGGGAACATGCTCAGGAGAATCCATTAACTCAAGATCACTGAGGAGCGTCTCTCCCAAGACGCCATTCTGTTGTATTTTAATGAGACTTTGTATATCGACTGTCCCAACAACATTATCGAGAGTGTTCGTATACACTGGAAGACGGGTGTGATCGCTTTCGAGACACCAAATGATTGCATCGTTCACTGTCTCTCCGGTCTCAACCAGGCAACTGCATCCCCAGATTGTCAGAAGATATTTGATTCAAAAAGGTAGTGATAACAGCGTCTAGTAATTCGCAGCTTGAAGGTGTCTGCCCGACTCAAAGTTGAGTCTTCTGTCGTACCGGGTGTTTCGGGTCTTCGACAAAGCGATATGCTGTAATACCGGCAAAGTGTTTGATGGCTGCACGGTCATGCGTCCGACGTACTACACGGAGAACCTTCCGTCGATGTGGTTGTTTCGAGGACGAAAAGACGACCCATACTGTGTCGACACTCCTGACTTGTTTTCGAATCTCTGGGCGAAGTGGTCCTGTAATATCACCAGCTGTCGGCATCCCGGCTCGATCGAAGTAATATCCGAATGGCGACGACGACTTTCGTTTATCGACGATGATCAGGTCATCGGGCGAATAGCCTTGATCGACGAACTTGGCAGCGGATTCAAATTCCCGTTTCTGGTGGTCTGTAAATTGGAAGCTATTCAGTGCGACGGCGTTGAGCAGGATGATTGCAAGTAGTACTGTTCGGACATTGGGACGCGGGATGAACGCAGCACCACGCGCAAAGAGAAGATACAGTGCAACGGAGCAGCCGATCAAATATTTGGGGAAGAATATCGGCTGGATAAGATACGAGAGGACGACTGCCAAACCGGTGGGGATCAACAACCAACTCCAAAGGAATACTGATTTTTTCCGGGAGAGAAAGTGAGAGGGGACGAACAGAGCGCCACCAATGCCGATGAGTAGCCCAACCTGAACGGCGATACTCATTGGTGGATGCGAGTATCGAACCGTGAAATGGGTGTATGCAGAGATGATATCATGCCAATTTGGTGGCGCAGGAATGTGCTGCACTTGGCTTCCGCTCCCATAGGAATGCGGGATGAACACTTTCGCTGCAATCATCCCGACCGCCGGTGCTGCTCCTATACCTACCGGGATGGCTATTCTTCCTGCTTCTCGAATACAAGACCGCCAATTCTCGGTACCTATCCACTCTCCCCAAAAGAGATAGAGAAGTTGAGATGTGATAACGAAGAATCCAAACACGTGGGTATATGCGAGAAGGATAGCCGAAATGATGAAGAGAGCCATCTCCTTGGTTTGCTTCGAGGTCAAATAGCGAAGTAAGCAGTAATACGATGCGACGGTGAGAAAAGCGAGAAGCGAATACATTCGCGCTTCCTGCGCAAAATATATCTGAAAAGGACTCACTGTCAGCATTAGTGCCGCAATTGCAGCCACTTGAAACCCATACAGGCGCTTTCCGAGCGCATAGAGAACGGGAATCGAAGCGATACTGAACGCTGCGGACAACATCCGCACCGTTCCCTCTTCGGTTCCGCTAATGGAAGTCCATGCTTTCAACAGAATATAGTACAACGGAAGATGTGGTTGAACTTTCGGGAGTTCCGTAATGATTTCCTGATAACTCATGGTGTGGATGAAGTACATCGTGATTGCCTCATCTAACCAAAAACTGTCGAATCCGATCGTATGAACCCGGAGAATGCTGCCCAAGCCTACAGTTAGCGAAATGAACAAGAGCTGATAATAATCAGAATACTGTAAGTCAGCTTCTAAATCGCGAAGATTCATTCGGAGATAGATCATAGACGAATTCTTATCAATCCCCCGTTCTCGGTCTTAGATCGAAGTCTCGAGTTCAATATGACTTCATTAAATACTATGGGGTTCAATATTCATCAAATACTGTCAAGAAACAGCTGTTAAGGAAGGAAAATCTGATCAAAAGCCATGGAAAATAACAACTGTTTTGAAAGTTTTATTTGTGAATATTTTTCTCATATGTTCACTGTTAACAGCAGATGTACAAAAAAGTCCTTTTAGCTAGTGCGCTTTCGGTTGAAACGTCGGGTGTTGAGTGACACCAAAAGTTTGTCTCGGCGTGCTTCTTGCCAAAGTAGTAGCTGTTTTCTTTGAGTACACCAGCGGCTACAACCCGGATTCATTCTTTTGAAGAAGGCCATTCTCCCAGGACCTCCCATAATCCTTCGAGTGCAACTCCTTTTTTGGAATGTTACAAATCGACGTTTATTAGAACAGTGGCAAATTCAACTATTGAAAAAACTATTCCATTACACAACTACGACCGTAAAGGTCTATTTAGTACGATTCAGCACCAATCTATAGACCACACACACAGAGCGCTGGGATAATGATCTCATATGATTATCTCTTTTTCAGTATTTGAAAATAGCCTCTCAGGCTATTCAGCAAGGTCTATGAAGAAAAAAGTATGAGATCGCATTTCTAGCAATGAATTTGAGGTAGGGTAGCACTCGCAAATATTAACCAACTAACGAATTTATATTATCGAAGCTATCAATATTTCTTCGAATTAATTTACCGCCGTAACTCGGCCAAACAATACGTGGTGTAATTGTGGATCTGGTCTCAACGCACTTTTGCATTTACAAACGTTGTACTCCTCTTCAGCACTCCGTAACTTCTCAAGTATCAGCTGCAGAATTGACACAGCTTTTTCCTACTCAACTCTGCCATTTTCCCATTAATAATATTCAGTGCAAAAATGATAATCTGTGGCTCCCAGTACTGCACAGATAACCGTAGTCGTTATTTCATAAGAGTTAGAGACGCAACACGGAGAACCCTACATTTGCTGCAAGAGTCACGAGAGAGATAGCTATAGCATAACAAAAGTATCCAAACGATCCATGGATTATGAATCAATTCCCTCGTTCCACTTTCTCTGCTGTCTCTCATCTAAACAAAAAAGGTCCAGGAAGATTTGCGGTGAGTAACATATACTACCAGAAAGCTAAAACAGGTCTAATACTCCATATTTCATTTCTGTATTGACTAGGTTTTCTAGATCTACTCAGTGGATGAATTCCCTCATCCTTACAACCATTGACGATATCTCCATAGGTAAGAACTAATGACGGGTACGAGACGGAGATTTGTTAAGATGAGTAGTGTAGCAGGGATTGGTCTCCTTGCAGGTTGTAGTGCGCCCGGAACATCCTCTAACAAGGAAAGGGTTACACCGGTTGATATTAGAGGTGCTCTCTATCTACCAACTCGGGATTTTAATTTCTACCAGATGTGGGAAAATTATTCGCCCGAAATAATCGAGCGTGACCTCAGCTATGCGGCACAGTTGAATTTGAATGCGATTCGAACATGGGTGAATTATGAGTTTTGGCTTGAAAACCCACGGGCTCATAGAAAAGCGATAGACCATTTTCTCTCGACCGCAGCAGATAAAAATATCAACGTCTTATTCAGTTTATTCGAAAATGTCGGCACAACACCAAGCCATGAGAATTTAATAAATACAGATCCCCAAACTGCAACACCGGTACGGTCTCCCTCGCTAGCGGTCGTTCAAGATAAGAAGCGGTGGACGAAACCACGAGAATTCGTTCGGTGGTTTATGGATCGTTACCGTGATGATGGCCGGATGCTCGCTATCGAGGTGATGAATGAACCAGGATGGCGTAACGACGTAAAGAAATTCGCTAAAGATATGTTTTACACGCTTCAGCAGTACCGCGGTGCAGTTCCATTAACGGTTGGTGCGACTAGTCTGATTAATAGCGTGGACTATCTCGACTGGGGAAGCGATATAATACAGTTTCATTACAATTACCCATCTAGCAGGAATATATTTAGAGATTTACTGCAAGATTATCGTAAAATATCCGAGCAAGTTGAGCAACCGATTTGGCTAACAGAGTGGCAAAAGGTGGCCTCATTTGGCTGGAACAACTCGAGTCAAGCGGTGGAAGACTGGTATCCAGACTATTCATCACTAGCGCCACTTCTGCACAAATACGGTGTTGGCAATTTCTTTTGGTCACTCATGCTAAAGCCAGCGTATACGATCCCAATGCGACAAAAAGGTGTTCTCAATGGCCTTTTTTACGAAGATGGTGCTGTGTGGAGTCTAGAAGACGCGCGAAGTATCAAAGGCATGTCCGGCGACCGTTCGTTTTCGGGTGTTGAACGAAAACAGTGGCCTCAATGGATTAATGCAATAAAGCGTCCACAAAGCTAAACTCGAGAATTCGATGTAGAAACGGGTTTATAATATATTTATTCTATTATTTGAAAGTGAATTATTGCCTATTTCTATCTGGTCAATACCATCGTCAACTCTTATTCCGATGGTATTGTTTTGAATCGTATTTGATTTAATTCGTACCTGGGAAGCATTCTCCACTGAGATTCCAAAAACGTTCGACGACGCCTCGACATTTTCTATATTAGCAGTCATTGTCTGCCGAAACTCCACTCCGTTATGCCAATTAGTAACAGATAAGTTTTGTATTTTAACACCGCTATTTACCTTCGAAGTACTCACTTGAATTCCTGTGGTGTGACTATTTCCGCGCCCACTTATTGTATGTCCGTTACCGTCTAAAACGACGCCACCTGATAGAATTTTGATGCAAGATTCGGAAATACCAGTCCCACCACCATTTGTGATATTACTTCTCAGTTCGTAATACCCAGGTTTATCAACGGATTTGCACGTGTTGATAGTTTTCTTGTTTTCAACCTTCGATATTTGATTTGCGTTTTGAGTGCCGAAACATCCTGAGGAAGAGATTGTGAAAATCAGGAGGACTATCAGCAGCTTTCTCTCTGTGTGCACAGAGGGGACAACGAGTTCATCCCCAATATGTTTATTGAGAGATTCTATGGAAAAACTCGCAAACTGCCAATCATGCCTTTGATAGTAAATGTTCACACCATATATAGAGACTGAACTGCACTGTCTAGTTAAGCGATTCTGTTATAGAGTAGCATTTCAAAGTCTCTAACGAAAGTGGATAGCGAATCATGTTGTCTCATAATGACTAGATTTGAGCGAAATAGTCGAATTCCGCCTTCTTACGGCACAGCCAACCTCATTATCAAGAACCAGTTGTTTCCGAACAGTGCGTAAACCTCGTCAATCGTACCGTTATCGATGGATTTCCTTATTTAGATAGGATCTTTTTTGTCACGAGTAGTATGCTACTGTTGCTGGTTTATTTGGCTATTATCAGAGCCCACAAAGCGTATCGTGTCGATATCGACTATTAGGTCAGATTCACCGTCCCCGGTGGGCTCGTCGCTCCAGTGTATCGCCTCTTTATCCATATTGACTACCACTTAAATGTCACTGAGCGACTGCTTCTTCAATCCGGAGAGGGACTGTTATTGGCAATCAGGCTTGGTTTGCTCTTCTATGCGGTTACACGCCACGACTCACGCTCAACACGCAAAGACGGTTATTCGACATCATTTGAGACGAATTTTTCGGAGATTGATGATCACCGCTACAATCGATAAACAATACCTCCACTCACAGCAATACCCCACTTATGAAAACAGTATTGCCTTAGGTGTTCACTGCCAATCGGGAAAATTTCATAAAATAGAATCAATGGTTAGTTCGGTAGTTCTTTTTGTCCTATTTGCATGCATGGCCAGCATGGAAAACCAGCGGAGCATCATAATCGAACAGTATTGATCCGGAATCGTTTTCTTTGACCTCTGAAAGAGAGGATTGTCAGAGATTTATGGCTAACGACACTGATAAAATCAATCGGGGTCTAATAGGGATCGGAATTACAGTCGGAGTTGGTATTGGGGTTGCACTTGGTATTGCCCTGAATAATTTCGCATTCGGGATTGTGATAGGAATTATGATTGGTATGATTATTGGAATCGCCTTGGACTTTACATAGGAGAGATAATTCTATCTCTTCGATTGATCTCCCTTTAGAATGGCCCTCTCGAGTGTCATTAGTAGTGGACTCGTTGAACGATTTGGAGATAGAGCGTTTCAGTCCGTAAAACGGGAGAGACATTAGGGGCATGGATTGGGTTGATGGATGGTGTAGGACTAGTATACTTTGTTGGAAGTGTATCCGAGAAGGTCGTCCGGCTTTCCTCGGTTCCCGTTCTCACAGCTCGCACGCAGCCCGATGAGACACTTAAGTTCCCCTATGAAAATAACCCCATACCGACGGATGGAAGGTCTGTTGCGACGTACGCTGCCGATCATCTCGTTGAGCTTGCGGTAGCGCTTGATGCAACTGTGCACGTCCTTTCTGTTGTCGACGATAATACACTCGGAGCGGACATCGGGTCGACGATTTCCGGAAAAGAAAATGAGGAGGCAGCAATTGACGCTGTCGAGACCGTCGTCTCTGAGGCCGAAACACGTGGAGTTGCCACTATCACCCGTCATATCGAATACGGAACGCCTGTCGAAGAAATTCTCGACTGTATCGAATCGAATGACATCCACGCCGTCGGGATGGAGGCGACAGAGAGACAGGTACAGATCGTATTCTGCTCGGCAGTGACGCTGAAAAGACAGTGCGCTCCGCACCGGTCCCGGTCATGACTGTCGCAGAATCAGAGTAAATTCGGTCAGTCGAAATGGTTTCCAATGCTTATATCGATAGAATTTCCGACGAGGTCTAGTGTGCCACTGTGAACATGAGCATACTAAGAAGATCCGCAACCAGAACCGCGAGGTTCTGACAGTGATCCGCTTATTTTACGTAAATCGCCAAATACATTGCTGATATACACAGATTCGAGGAGAAAGCCCACAACTGAAGTAGTAGGTAAATGACAACTGCTGTCTCAACCAATAACGTTAATCTCCTTGTTCAGATTGCCACCCTCCTTGTCTATATCCATGTTTATGGAGCCTTTATGAAAGACATTTGTCACGCAGGAGCGAACGGACGCTCTTGGCGACGGATCGCTCGGGACGCCAACCTAGCTCGTGGCGAGCACGGGCCGTGTCGACGTCAAAGGACTCAACAAACGTCTCGTCGGATCGGGGGTTCTCGACATCCCGACCGGCCTCATTAGCGGCAATCGACTGAACTAGTTCTGCGATCTCTATGACGCTCATATCTTCATTGCCGACGATCTCGTATCCCTCGGCACCTGTCTTCCCGCGATCGAGATCGTCGAGCAACAACTCTGTGCTCTTCACGTACGCCTGAGCCACGTCGTCGACGTGGACGTAATTCCGCGACTGCGTTCCCGGTTCGTGCACAGTCAGCTCTCGACCCTCGGACACGCGATTGACGAAGAAGTTGATAACAGATCCCTTGGAGACGGGTCGTCCGTTGACCTCATGTTCGCCGTAGAGATTTGATTTCAGATAGCAGTGGGCTGGGAAGGCACCATCGGCCATGGCGGCGACAGCGTGTTCGCCAACGAGTTTCGTCCGACCGTACCAGTTTAGCGGATCGCGCGGGTGATCGATCGTGATTGGAAATTCCGAGGGATCGCCGAGAACGGCCGCGCTGAACGGAAAGACGAGCGCGGCGCCGGTCTTGCGGCAGAACCAAGCAACGTTGTTCGTCCCACCAATATTCACCTCGTAGGCGAGGTCCTGTCGCTCCTCGCAGTCTTGGACGCCAGTGATCGCTGCAAGGTGGAGGACGACGTCCGCGCCGTTGAGAAATGATTCCAGTTGACCGCGGTCGCGCAGGTCTACGTGTTCGATCTCGACGTCACCGACCTGCCGAACATCGCCGAGCCAGAAGTTGTCCATCGCGGTCACTGTCCAGTCGGCGTGGGCCGCCGTGAGGTGGTACAGGACGCGGCTCCCAATGTATCCCGCGGCGCCGGTGACTGCAACCGTCGGCGTCTTTTCGTCATCCGTTCTCTCACCCGTCGACGCATCGTCGTTGGCAGTCATTCGTCATCACCGCTCCCGAATAAGCCCGAATACCGTCCGTCGGCTCCGAGTCCTGCTGTCGGCGTTGGCGGCTTGGTGGTGCGTTCCCGAAATCGTCGCGCGAGATCGACGACTCCGTCTCGGACTGACAGCTCCAGTTCAAAGCCGGTCTCACCGAGGCGGTCGAAGTTCACGTGGTATGAGGGGCCAGGCTGTTTTTCTCCCAGTTAGGTGATATCAACTGACTGATCGAGTTCCTCTCGAACGATTTTTGCGATTTCGGCGATGCGGTAGTTCTCCTTGTTGCTCCAGACATTGTACACCGCCTGGAGCCACCGCTCGGGGTGACAAGCGGCGCGGCTGAACGCTCGCGCCGCATCGTGCACGTGGATGAAGGGCCGCCAGTTGCTCCCGTCGCCGTAGACGGTAAGCGGCCGGTCCGTGAGCGCCCGGAAGACGAAGTGATTAATGACGAGGTTGAATCGGATACCAGGAGCATACCCGTAGTTGGTGCTCATTCGGAGCGCAGTCCCATTGAAACCGTAGGTCTCGACCGCTTCCATGAGGAGCTGTTCGGCCTGGAGCTTTGACTCTGCATACGGGTTCAGCGGTTCGGCGTCTGTCTCCTCGTCCAGACTTTTACTCGTCGTCTGGCCGTAGTTGTTGCAGGAGGACGCGAAGACGACCGTCTTAACACCCAGTTTCCCGGCGGCGGTAAGGACGTTCTCTGTGCCATCGTAATTGACCGCGAACGTCTCCTCGCGACGGTTGTGTGTATTGTCGGCGCCCGTTATCGCCGCGAGATGGATCACCGCGTCGACGCCACGCATTACGCTCTCGACTGACCCGTACTTGCGGACGTCGCCACGCTGGAACGAGAGTGCAGCATCCCCGCCGAGACCAGTTCTGATGAGGTTGCGCGGCGACCCCGCTTCGAGGGAGTCAAACACCGTCACCCGCTCAACCTCCCCCTCGGAAAGCAGTTGCGGGACGAGTACGCTACCGATGTACCCGCAGCCTCCGGTCACTAGGACACGCATGGTTAGTCGTCAGCGAGAACGCCCGGCAGGAAGCGATCCTCATGGGTTTCAATCGTGTTCTCGTGGCGGGTGAGCGTCTCAAAGATGTCGCGTACACTCTCCTCGAACGACTGCGCTTGCTCGCCGATGAGAGATCCGTACCGATCATGCTCAATCTCCATCTCGTGGGTTTCGTCCTCCTCGCGGGGGTTAACGAAGTGTTCGACCTCAACATCGTAGTCGAACTCGCGACCGACCTGGGCGATCGTGTCGGCGATTTCGACGATGGAAATGGCCCGCGTCACTTGGTTGTAGACGGTGAGACCCTCCTCGTCCTTCGTGTCGGTCGCCAACCGCGCAAGTCCCTCGACGGCATCTTCGAGGCTCACGAACGGTTTTCGCTGTTTCCCCTTTCCGTAGACCGTAACGGGGTAGCCCGCGACCGCCTGTGCACAGAAACGATGGGTGACGGTGCCAAAGTAGTAGTCAAAGTCGAACCGTGTCTTCAAGCGGTCGTCGACTCGCGTCTCCTCAGTCTCGGTGCCGTAGACGATCGCCGTCCGGACGTCGCTGATTGGAATATCGAACTGTTGGTGGGCGAGACGCATGTTCGCTGCGTCGTGGCTTTTCGTCAAGTGGTACCATGACCCGGTCATTGCCGGGAACGGTACCTCATCCTCCTGTCCCTGGTTATGCATCCTCGCTCCGCCCTCCGGGATCGGGAAATCTGGCGCGCCATAGACGCCAGTGGTCGTCGTCTCAACGAAGTGTGTGTCGGTGAGCTCCGCCTCCTCGAGTCCCCACAGTAGGTTGCGGGTTGCCTGGAGGTTATTGTCCTGGGTATAATTTGCGCGGTCACCGTCGATCTGGGAGTATGGAGCAGAGGGTTGCGCCGCGGTGTGGATTATCGTCAAGGGTTCGTGAACCCGGAGGAATCGGTCGACGAACGCCTTATCGGTAAGGTCGCCTTCGATGAATGAGAGGTTTCCAAGGTTGTGGATGTCCCGAGCGGCTGCCAGCCGCTCGTCTGCGTTGGCGACCGGTACAGCAGACGTCGAACCGACTTCCTCGACCCATCGGCGGCGAACGAAGTTGTCGACGAGCACAACACGTGTCTCGCTGCGGGCGGCGATGCGGAGACTAGTTGGCCAACCGAGATAGCCGTCGGCACCGGTAACAAGAACCGTCATAATTCGTCGGGTACTCCCCCTATTACTAATAAATATTCATTGATAAGAAGCGGTAATGGGAGTCCGTTTACTCCATGTATCCGAACTGTTTGAGTCGGTCGGAGACTTCATCGGCCGCGCGTCGACCGCCGGCTGAGTCCACGGCGATCGGTTCCCGGCGCTCCCACGACGGCTCGTCGGAGAGTATCGGGAGAACTTCGCCGTGCATGTCCGTCGGGACGTCACAGCCGGCGCTCACCAGCAGTGTGGGTGCGAGGTCAAGGATACTGATCCGATCGATCTCCCCCTGCGCGTCGAACGAGGGGCCGCTGGCGAGGAAGATGCCGCTCCGTGTGTTCTCCGCAGCCCAGCGGTTTGGTTCGGTCCGGATTCGACCACCGCCGATACCGTCGTTAACGTGAACGCCTGGGCGCTGATCCACAACGATTTCTGGGCCTTCGGAGACGTAGGAACCTGTGTAGACGTCCTCACCGCGGTGGACACCAGCGAACAGGTGGCCCTCGTCGTCCGTGACCATCCGGAGGTCGGCCATCAGTGCTTGGCGCACTGACTCGACGTCGAATGCGGGGTTGAGGTAGATCGGTCCCTGGGAACTCGCGACGGCTTTCGTCCGGTCGAGGTCGATTGCCTCCAGCTTCCGGCCACGCTTGAGCCCTGCCTGCTGGGGCACCAGTTGCTGGAGTCGCTCTGGGACCGTCTTCGCAAGTAAGTCGACAGCACCGGCACGTTTTGCGAGTCGTAGCGCGTTCTCCCGGGTGAGACCGAACGGGCGGAGGTAGTCTTCGAGGGTCCGCTCCCGCGTCTGGTAGCCGTTTTCAGCCAGCCATTCATTGATGTAGAACTCCGTTACTGTCGCAGTGCTCCCGTGGTCAGACATCAACACAAGATCCGTATCCTCCAGCTCCGCGACCCGGCCGAGCCACTCGTCAATCTTCTGCCACCCACGTCGAGTCGGTTCGTCGTCCCAGAAAAAGTGGTGGAGGACGTTAATGTAGAACAGTGTCAGGTGCAGATAGTCGAGATCACGCTCCTCGAACAGTGAGAGGGCAGCCTCGAAACGGGCGTCGAACAGGTCAAGGATTTCCTCGACTTCCGCGCCGCGTTCGTCGTTCGATGAGAGCAGCGGATCCGGGTGGACGCGGTAGTTGAATCGTTCTTCAAGCTCGTCGGCGAGGGGCGCCGGCACTGTATAGCCGGAGTCGATCGAGCGATACTCACCTGTGACCGCGTCCGGGCCGCCGCTCACGACGAAGCCGTCGATCTCGCGCGGAGGGTACATTGTCGGCATGTTGACGACGCCAGCGGTTCGACCCTCATCGTTGAGATAGTCCCAGATCTCGGCAGTGTGAAAGTCACTACCGTTTGTGACATCGATCCGCCCCTCGGCCAGATCGACATGCTCGAACCAAAAGACGCCAAATCCGCCTGGATCCTTTCCTGATGAGTAACACTTCCAGTTCGGAAATGTCACCGGTGGCAGGCAGCTTCGACTCTCCGCCCACGTCCCATCCTGACGAAGCGCCGCTAGGTTGGGTAGTTCTCCCTCCTCGATCCAGGGGTCGAGCAGTCGCCAGCTAGCACCGTCGAGACCAAGAACGAATGTTCGGGTCATACTCTCCGTTGCTCGGTCAAGCTAGATAGATTCTTCTACCTCGATCGGTCCCTCATCCTCACCAAGTCCTTATCTTCATCAATTTCGTCACTTCTGTCGGATCCATACAGTCCACGCACGCGATAGCTCACTCCTGCTCCGAGAGAACTGACGAGACGTTTAGGCGCATCGCTGGAATCCATCCGGCGAACGCCGGGAGGTAAACGCCGAGGAACCTGTCGATGAGGATCGTCGGCGCAGCGATGGACGCGGGGACGCCGAGTGCGACCAGCACGAGCGTCGCCGACGCCTCCGCCACGCCGACGCCGCCCGGCGTTAGCGGGAGCAGCGTGACAGTGTAGGCCATGACGAGCACGACTGGGAGCAATACCGGCGGCGAGAACCCTACGCCCGCCGCGTTGAGCAACAACCACGTCCTGACGCCCGGGACGACCATCATCGCAAACGTCCATCCGGCGGCGTAGAGCGCAATCGTGGAGTAGTCGGCAGCCAGTCGCTCGAAGGTGTCGGCGGCGTCCGCGCCGAAGGTGGGGAGTGCCCCGAAGAACCGATCGGCAAACGACCCGACGAGCGGAACACGCCCGATTCCGACCCGGTTACGTGCCGCGACTGCTACCCGGCCAGCCCCCTCCAGTTGGGTTCCCATCAGTAAAATCGACGGACCAACGACGAGGTAGAGCGCCGCAGACGCGCCGACGGCGACGAGCAAACCCTTCGAGAGGGAAGAGGCGAAAAGTGCCAGTCCAACCAGCGCTACCGCGCCGTTGAGAACTGCGTACAGCGCGGTGTGAAAGCCGGCGATCGGCACGAGTTCGTTCCAGTCGTACCTGGTGTATTGGCGCAGGACGACCGGCGCAAGCGACCGTCCCGAGACGCGGGAGGGGATAACCTGATTGATGAAGTTAACTGTCAGAGTCGTCCGTGCCGCCGTCGAAAACGGTGTCCGACGGAGCGCGTTAAGCAGGACGTGCCACATGGTGAACCGGGAGAGAACCCCCAGAACCGTCAGCACAAGGATGACTACGACGGCGATGGGGTTCATTCCACGGATTGTCTCGACAACGTGCCCCCACTTGGCCTGCTGGCTGATCCACGCCAGCGCGGCGACGCCCAGCCCATAGCGGACGATCTTCAACAGTTGACGGCGACGGTCAGAATTCATGATCGCGAGAGTCTTCGCCCGCGTACCGACGGAAACGGGGCAGAGATCACCACTCCAAGAGACGAGAGCGAGACATCCATATTGACTGTAGGTTCACGTACGTGGGCGTCGGTACTTGTTTACTTCGTTGTTCTCTATCTACTTTATTGTCTTCTGAATCGACGACGATCTGTATCAGGGTCGGCCGAACCGCAACGCCTATTCGTCCATCAGGAGACCTACGAGACGAGTGATGAAGGACATCGTGCTCGTCACGGCGGATTCTGTCCGCCACGACCACTTCGATTCAATGGAATTTCTCTCGTCGTTTGATTCTCGGGTGGGTATCACTCCCGCTCACTACACCCGTCCGAGCCTCGCGGGGCTGCTATCGTCGAGTCTCGTCTCGGTTCTCCAGTCGAGAGTGGCGGAACGGTCGCTCGCCGAGGTCCTGGCGGCGGAGGGCTACACCTGCATCGGGCTGACACCGACACCGCAGGCAGATGCGGCGTTCGGTTTCGACACCGGTTTCGACGAGTATGAGACATTCACTGAGGGCGGCGGGGAAAACCCCTTCAAGAACCGACGAAGTCGCGTCCGGGAGTATTTTGGCGGGTTCGTCCCCATCCGCCGACTCTACCGTCGGCTCGTCCCGATGGAGGCGGTACTCTCCTCAATCCCGCCCGACGAGGAACTCGTCGACATGGCGATCAAGCGCTTCAACGATGCGCGTGGGCCGCGGTTTCTCTGGATCCACCTAATGGAGAGCCACCGACCGTACGGCGTCGGCGACGACGCCATCCCGAAGGCGCTTGACCGAAAGGCCGGTGCCGCCGGGGATGGGGGACTCTTCTCGACACCGGCTCCTTCCGACGAGGAAGTCGAGGTGATCGATCGAACCTACCGGGACGCGCTCTCCCGGGTGGACACACAGATCGAGCGCCTACTCTCGGAACTCGACGGCGAACCGGCGTTCGTCTTCACTGCGGATCATGGCGACGAATTCGGCGAAGAGGGCTACTTCTACCACCAGGGGTTTCGCCGTCGGGTCGTCGATCCGATTGTCGAGGTGCCGCTCGTGTTTTCCGGTTTCGATGCCGTCGAGAACGTCGAGAGTGCCCACGATCGGGTAAGTCTGCTTGATGTGGCGCCCACGCTGGTAGAGAGCGTTGGGATCGAACCGCCAGAGGGGTGGCATGGGACCTCCCTCGCGGAGGGCGGTTCGGAGACGATGATCACAGTCGCCCCATGGCACGAGAAGGTGTCGGTTGCCGTCAGGAGCGACCTCGGAACATTGATCGCTCGGGACGCGGACGTCACGCTCGACAGCGGCGGACAGCGGGGCGTAGCCAAACGAGCTGAGGCGAGCGCGGAAATAGAACAGCGGCTCCGCGAACTCGGCTACGTCGACACCGGGTGAGTCATTTCCACTCCCTAGGTGGGGGTATCAACGTTCCGTGATGGTCGGTTTTAACGGCCTTCGACGACCGATCTGGCGGTGACGAACTCGAATTCCTCGTCAAGGATCGCCGCCAGTGCGCGCCACATCCACTCCCCAGAGCGCCAGTAGATTCGCCGCGGGACGCCCGCTATTGCCGGCAGTTCGCAAAATTCCCACGGGTGGAAATAGAGGACGGGCGTAATCCCCTGGCGGGCCAGGAGACGCATACCGATGATCGTGTACCGGACGCCGAAAAATCGGAGCCACGTCCCCGTCAGAGGGAGTCTGATCCCCGGCATGACCGAGACCGGGAGTTCGGCGACGGTCGACGGTGCGCCGGCGACGAGTTGGTCGGCATTGCAGGGGCGACGCGTCGACCACTCGCCGCCGTACCAGCCGGGGATCTTCCGGCACGGGACGACGCTCGAGTCGTACTCGTACCCAGCGTCGGCGAGCAGATCGAAGTAGTCCGGCGGAACGTCAAACGACGGGGCGCGGACCCCCGTCACTGGCGTCCCCACTGTCTGTTCGAGCGTCTCACGCGAGTTTCGAAGCGCCGCGCGGCGCTCTTCGGAAGGGATCTCTGAGAGGTGGACATGGTTGCGGGTGTGCGAGGCGATCTCGTGGCCGGCGTCGGCCACCCGGGTGACAAGTCCCGGATGACGCTCCGCGATGTCTGAGACAACGAAGAATGTCGCTTCGGCGTCGGCGTCATTAAGCGCGTCAAGGAGACCGTCCATGGCCCCCGCTCCGATGTTGGGGTCGGGCGCCGTTCCGCGGGCGTTCCGGTAGGCTGGCGTGTGCGAGAAGTACTCGAAGTCGACGGAGATGACGGTGGAGGGAGGGCTCATGTTGTACGGAGGGAAGGATTCGGCTGTCAGGAGAATCCGTGCTCACTTATTTCTTCGCCTTTGGTTCATCGAGAATGTGTAGATCGGATAAGCAATCAGAAGTCAGGGAAAGGCATCGTTTCGATTTCCTGAATCCGACTCGTCTTCTCCCGGATCGGTCCTAGTATCATCCTGCTTTCTCTGGAAAAAGTCCGTCTGCACCGATTGAACAATTCGTGGTCCTCCCTAGTGAACCGCAGATCTTATACGCGTATTGTCATCTGTATACCCCTGAGTAATTTAGGTACACTGGAGTGCCGAACAAGGCGCACTCTCAATACCACCGACTGTTTCCAACGTCTGTAGGTGATTCTCGAAATCACAATTAGTTGGATATTCGATGACCGCGAACTTGATCTAGTTGTCCGATTAGTTCACTTTGAGTCTTTCTGCTCTGACGAGAATACCGATAACCAGGTAAGAGCGTTTTAACGTTCGTCTCAAACTATGATGATTGTCTTCCCCGGGTTGTCTCCACAACGGTAACTGGTGACTGAGACGAGGAGGTAAAAACGCAACGTAACTGTGACCGATCGCTCGGGCAATGGCATCACTCGACAGTCAGGGATTAAAGCGTTCACCGTGCTGATCAACGCGATCACGAAGATGGAGATCACCGACTGCACGAACGGGTTCCGGGCGATCCGCGGCTCGATGCTCGGCAAGCTGCTCCTGACCGAAATGCGGTTCAGTGCACCCGAGCTGCTCATCGAGGCCCGCAAGAACGGCCTCCGCATCGAAGAGATTCCCGTCACCATCGCCCGTCGCAAAACCGGCAAGACAAAGAAGCCGAAGCTAGGGTATGCGGTTGGTCTCGTCCAAACGATTTTCGTCACCTGGATTCGGTGACGGATCCATGCGGACCATCTCGACGCCCGTCCGGCGAGCAACTCGTCACGCTTTTACCACTCTCCTCCAAGACATTTGCATGCGGCGAGCCATCGCTGGCGTCCTGAATCGGATAACCCGACAGATCCGCGACGATCTTGAAACTGACCCGTACCTCGCATATATCCTCCTCCTCGCGTTCGTCCTGGCCGGATTCTGGATCTGGCACCACGTCCCCGATTTCGCGACTCGCGACGAACGTTGGCGCGTTGTCGATCCGCTGGAGGTACTTGTGTTCTTTCTTAGGGATCCCGGGGTCGAGTCCCTCCGAAAGGGACTCGAGCATTGGCGGCCCTACGGAGCGACATTATACCTCTATGGTATCGCTCTCATTCCCGTGATCGTGTTTGCGTTTCTCACCGGTCAGCTCGATGCATTTATGGGGATTCTCAGACCACCGGGCGGGATGAATGTTAACCTCTGGGCGCATTGGAACCGGACACCAGCGTGGGCTTGGATCGCGATCATTCTCTCGTCTCGATTGGTTAACCTACTACTGGCAGTTGGTTGCGTTTACGTGATGTACCGGATCGGAACGACGATGCGAGACCGCGCGACTGGACGACTGGCAGCGATTCTGCTGTCGCTAACGTGGGGATTCGTCGTTTTGGCCCACGAGGCTGGTGAAGACATCCCGGCACTGTTCTTCCTGCTGTTAGTCGTCTACTTTGCCCTCCGTTACTCCGTAACCGGAGAGAAGTCGCTGTTCTATGCTGGCTGTGTCTGTGGCGGAATTGCGATGGCATTCAAACTCACCGCGGGTGTCAGTGTCGCCTTGCTTGGACTCGCCTACCTCCTATACGCGCGGAACCCCGAAACTACTCCCCGGGAGGCGCTCGTGCGACCGCGACTTCTTATGCTCGGTGCAGTTCTCGGCGCGACAATGATTGTCGTCGGTTTTCCGAGCACGTTCGCTGGAGGGATCGACGTGATTATTGACCGGGTGCACAGAGGAACAACGAATAAGGGGCAGTCGTTTGGTTGGCTGGTTGCCCCGAGTTGGTGGTGGATCCTTCGTGGGTATCTCAACGGTTTGGGACTACCGCTCTTTCTTGGGATACTTGGGGGCGTCGCCGCGAGCCTTCCACTCCTCCGCGAACGGTCGGCAACGTCGAATGGAGTACTGTTGGCGCTCGCAGGAACGGTAACGTACCTTGCCGTCTATAGTCGCTGGGCGTACGTCCGTACTCATCACCTTCTCCCGACGTTTGTGTTCCTCATCCTCGTCCTCGCGGTGGTTCTGGCGCGCTTCTATGACAGTAACCGGTCACTCGCGCGGCCGCTCATCGTGATTCTTCTAGTGACAAGCGGCATGTACGCCGGCATAGGTGCCTTAGGGTATGCAAATCAGCCACGAGATCAGACAATGTCGTGGTTGTCAACGCACGCTGCGGGGAACGCAACCGTTGAGACGTACACGATGGATCCACAGGATGCCGCAGTTCCTCACGGGATGAACGTCTACCAGCCGAGCAATCGAGAGATGACGATCGATGGGAAGACGCGGACCCCCGGCGTCAGGAAGTGGACGCTCGCCATGCCCAAGCGATGCCCGTCCTATATCCAGCTTAACTATCAGAACGGAATACTGTACCTCGCGCCTGACAATCATAGCGAACGGGCAAAGCTCTTATCCAATCCACGGATGAAGAGCTATTTCCGACACCTGATGGCCGAAGACAAGTACCCATATGAGGTCGCTGCCACGTTCGGGCCTCGTCCGCGGTTTTTCACCACGGACAAGCCCCAACCCCTTTGGTGGAACTTGCTTCGGGTTGGACTTTTCCCGCGAACCATCCAGTACGGAGACGCGCAGGATTTCGGCGTAGACCAGTACACGGTAGTCTTAGAGCGAACCGGTCCGTGTAAAACTTTCACACGGTCACCGTTCGCATAATGCCGTAAGAGTACCTAATTGGCAACGATTGAACGACAGAGAAGTACAGAACGTGAAATTCGCCATCGGCTTAACCAGAAAATGAATTTTCCATAGTAATTATGATTTAATTATAAAATTTATTGTGTTTATTCAGTTCTATTTTATTGTTGAATGTGCGGTCTGGTTTGACTGCGACTGGTATTCACCCCAACTAATATTCCAAACATTATTTCCTTCAAAGTGGACTGACGAGACAGAGATTTCATTACTTGACCGGTCAATAACTAGTCCAAAGAGGTTGTTTGTTAGTCGGACGCTCCTGATCCTAATTTTAGTGCTATTCCATATTGTGACCCCTTCTGCGTTCCGCCACGCATCAACATCTTGAAGCGTAGCATCTGACGTATTGACAATATGAACACCTCGATTCCACCGAGTGGTTTTGATCGAGCGTAAAGTAACATCTGATACGCCATTTGGATTTGATACAAGAATAGCGGTGGAGTCGGTCGCACCCTTACCAGTAAGCGTGTGTCTACCTCCTTGGAGGGTCACGTGGCTCTCTTTGATCCGAATACAACTACTTGCGATCCTTCCGCCTCGAATATCTTGCGTTATCGTGTATGTTCCCTCTTCAGAAATCACAGTACAGTGAGATATTGGAACTGGCTCTTCTTCTAAGGGTGTATTGGTGAATAGCGATGGTTGTACCACGAGACCAAGTACAGCAAGGATAATACCAAGCCCAAGCACTAGAACGATCCATCTGATCTTGGAGGGGAGGAATTGAGTGAGGACCATTCGGTATTCTAATTTGAACTAGTAACATTATAGTTCGTACGGTCGCCGATCGATACGTACTCTAGTGATAGACTTTATGTATATTGTGGGCACCTTTTACGACTGTTTATAGCCACACTTACACGGTTTAGCACGAATTTGAGGATTTCCTAAAACAATATACACATGAGTCCTGGTAATTGTCGTTTGAAGTCGATTTTTTGTACTAGGACGGCAGACTACATTCGTCAATTCATGTATCAATCCTGGAATCTCGATATCATTGGCGTATGCATGTCGTGGTTGTCCAGCCCGTGTCTATTTAGCGACTAATTGGGTCAGATCACCGATAGCGGAAAAGCACTTCCGATCATGATGTGGGGTGATTGCTTTACTAACAGTTTTAATCTTAGAGTAAAATGATAACAACCACTAGGAGTTATATCTTGAACTATGTATATTCCATTATGCAATTTCCGAATCAAGTGTTTGTCTATCCGCTTAAGCCGTTCACACTCTGTTTATAGAAGCCGGTCGTAGTTGAACAAAAGATGGAAGGAGAAGATTTATCAATTGGTCATGAAGAGAAAACTGAGGAATCCAACCAATTTCAGGCGTTCTATAACTGGGAGGATACATCACCGAGTGCTGCTGTCATTGATACGGTTGCCTTCGCAGCCCATCGTGAGCTATCTGATCTTCCGTTATTGTACGAGGTAGTCGAACCGGAGGCACTTGATAAATTGATCACCTCCTTAAATGCAGCACGGGTTTCTCAAGATCCAAAACTCTCGATTTCGTTCGCGTATGCGAACTGCGCTGTGACGATAAAGTGTGATGGTGAAGTTTGTGTCCTGCCATCTACTCATCCAGAAAAGTAGTCGAGGAAATGGGCTCAATCTCCTCGCTTCATCCTTTGATAAGTCGTATATAAACAGAGGAGCTCCCAGACTCAACGTCCCTAGTGAACAAGCAGGAGACTTGGAGTATATATATTCATAGGTGATATGATTGTACTAATTTGATACTCAGAAAACTTATTACTCTATCTGATGAGAAAGCACTGTGCCCTCTCGACGTCGGATTCTTGCACAGTCCGGTGTAGCGCTCACGACAAGTAGTCTTGGGAGCTGTCTTTCAAAAATTGGACTCGCGAAAACCGGTCATATCCAGGCGAAAGTCGTCTCTCTTGAGTGGACCTTTCAGGGACAACGGTATGAGGATCAACCATTGAATATCGCGTTTGACCGTTCGAGAGGGCTGATTTATGGGAAGTATGATCCAAACATTGTCAACGAGATTATTCAGTCGCCGACTAACATTGTCGTGTCGAAAGCTTCACTCAGCCAGCTCTCTACTCGATTCGACGTTAAGTATCTCATTCGGATTTGCGGAGCAGACTTCTCTCGCGGCGGTTCGCAGGGATGTTCAAATAGATGGACAGAGAGAGGTGATTTCAATAACATTCAGTTAGGTGATCGGGCAGAGGTTCGTGTGACAAGGGACAATTTCGATATTATAGATGTCTACAAGGATTCTGATACAGTGCAGTCAGTCGATGTTCGCACATTCGACTTTGCTGAGCTTCACAAAGACGATGGAATTTCTCCCGATAAGTGGCAACATCCAAAATAGAGAGGAAAGATCAAACGTACAGGATAAACCCCCGCTTCGACAGGCGATGGAAGGTGTACATGACGACTCCGATTACAGGCAAGAGAGGGCGATACTAGTAACCAATTTACAGTAGAAACAGCTGACGATGTTATTCTCACGACAATACTCGTGTTCCACTTTCCTCCCGTGACCGCTCGGATTGATTACCTCCGCGTTGGGAATGCCAGTCTCAACTTCGGTAAGCGCGAAATTTCGAGAATAGACTTAGCAACAGAAGTATATTAACAAGTTGCTTCTCAAGTATAAATAATTCCAACTAAGGCTTAATACGTGTGCGCTACGCATCGGAACCGCATGGAGCCGCTTACAATCCGCGAGATCCCAACCACGGTATCAGAACGGGAGTCCGGAGGGAGCAATAAGCCTAGGTTCAGCCGCGGATGCGTCGTCGTCGCGCCGGGAGGACGCCCTCGGAGGCGGTCGTGTTCCGACTGATTACGAGTCTGCCTCGTCGCGTCTACGCGCAGGTTCGGGACGACCTCCGCGCGGATCCATACCTCGTGTACGTCCTCTTGCTGGCGGTCGTGCTTGCTGGCTTTTGGTTTTGGCACCGTGTTCCGAACTTTGCGACCCGTGACGAACGGTGGCGGGTCGTCGACGCTATGGAGACAATCGGCTTTCTTCTCAAGGACCCGAGCTACGAGTCGCTGAGCGAGGGCATCCTGTACTGGCGAACCTACGGGGCGACGATGTACCTGTATGGACTGGTCTGTCTCCCCGTATTCGTCTACGTGTTTCTCACCGGGCAGGCCGAGGTGTTCACTGCGACGACGCGCGCCTGGAGCGACGGGCTGTGGGTACACTGGCAGAGCATCCCTGGCTGGGTGTGGGCAGGAACGTTGTTGCTCTCGCGGCTCACGTGCGTCGTCTTCACTGTCGGTTGCGTCTACGTTACCTATCGCATCGGCACAGTGATGCAAAACCGCGCGACCGGGCGGCTGGCGGCGCTACTGTTGAGCCTTACGTGGGCACTCCTTGTGTCGGCTCACGAAGTCGGAGAGGACGTTCCGGCACTGTTCTTCCTGCTCGTCGCGATCTACTGTGCGCTGCAATACGTCGAGACGACACGAGCGAGCTGGTTCTTCGCTGGCAGTCTCGCCGGTGGGCTCGCCATTGCGTTCAAGCTCTCGGCAGGCGTGGCCGTCCCAATCCTCGGCGTCGCGTACCTCGCCTGTGGACGGCAACCCGATGTCGAGTGGCGTGACGCGCTGTTCAGACCGCAGCTGCTCGTTGTCGGTGGGGTGCTGGGTCTGCTCGCCGTTGTGGTGGGCTTTCCGAGTGTCCTCGTCGGCGGCTTCGAGGTACTGGCCGAACGGATCAGTCGGGGAGCATCGGCGAAGGGAGAGCCCCATGGCTGGATCGTTGCACCCACTTGGTGGTGGCTGCTCCGGAGTTCGCTCAACGGCGCCGGCCTTCCGCTGTTCATCGCGCTCCTTGCGAGCGTACCGGCGGGGCTGTGGCGACTGCGAGAGCGCTCGCGGGCGGCCGACGGGATCGCGTTCGCGCTGATTGGCGTTGCTGTTTACTTGTACGTGTATTCGGGGTGGTCATACATACGGATGCACCACCTACTGCCCGTCTTCGCGCTGTTGATTCTCGTGTTAGCACCCGTCGCGATCCGGTTGATCGAGCGCCGCCCGTCGGTCGGTCGGCCGCTCATCACACTGCTGGTAGTGACGAGCGCGCTGTACGCAGGGATCGGCGTCGCCGGATACGCCAACGCACCGCGAGACGAGGCAACGGCCTGGCTGGCGGCGAACGCCAACGAAAACGCAACCATCGAATCGTATGTGTCGGATCCGCAGGAAGCGGCCGTCCCCCATGGTGCGACCGTTTTCCAGCCGACTGACCGACAGATGACCATCGACGGCGAGACAGTGAACCCGAATTACGTTAAGTGGACGCGGGCGATGCCGGAGCGCTGTCCGACCTACATCCAACTCGGCTATCATACCTCATTGCTCTACCTCGCTCCAGATAACCACAGCGCGCGCTCGGCGAGTCTCTCAAACGACGCGATGACAGAGTACTACGGTACGTTGCTCGCCGAGAATGAGTACCCCTACGAGGTGGCAAAGACGTTCGGACCGGAACCGCGGTTCCTCCGAACCGACCAGCCCCGCGACCCCACCTGGAAACTCCTCCGCGTCGGGATTTATCCCCGGACTATCCAATACGGTGACCCTCAGGACTTCGGCGTCAATCAGTACACAGTGATCCTTGAACGGACCGGGGCGTGTCAGCCGGAGGAAAACTCGCCGTTGTAGCAACGATCAGTGAGTCGGGGCGTGTTCGTCGCGTTTAGAGTGTCCGAGTGAACACCCCCCTAAGATACAGATGTACTTTTGTGCGGTTGCCATATCGTACCACCCTATTAGCGTCTGTAACGGTACCCTAGGGTGCCTTTGTATGCATAATGGCGAACGGCGGTCGCTCGTAAACAGTGTGGGTATATGCGACCTAGGAGAACGGGTCCACTGGCTGTAACCGGTACTCGTCTATTGATTGCCAATCATGAAGCAGTGGTTAATTTAGCAATTATTTCCCCGGCGAAAGCAACTATAGTGTTTATCGAGAAATCAACGTCGCTTTGGACCCGCTTTACTGATGCACGGAGTGCGCTTACGACGAACACAACGAGAAAGGCCATCGTAGCCCGCTTATTTCGGTCTAACGAACATTGGAAACCCGTGAAATAGTGAAGGGACCAATAAAACCCTCAAAGATGAACGTTACGACAATCAACCCGGGTCGGCCACGTAAGAAATCGAACCACCCGTGATGACTCTAATAAGTGCGTCAATGAATTGGCTAAGAGTCATAGACATTCACATGTATTGGCCGAGGATGACCACCAGAAGCGACCTAGAGATACCCGGGAGGAGCATCGCACTGACAGCGATCGCCCCAGATAAAGAACACAACGAAAAGGCCGCCACATTCAAGAAACTCTCCGATTCGGAGAGAAAAAAGATGAAACGAAGCAGACGATGGCGTCAGTCGCCTGAGGCACTGTGGTAATTTTTAGTTTTCGGAAGAAGATGATGGCTAAGGCAGCAATGAGACCGAAGAACTCAAAGAGTAGTGTCGGGTAGCTTTGGTTAAGGATGCGGACGATCCGTGTGGCGATAATCACGCGGTGACGAGGGTAGTTGCCAGCGAGAGGCCAAACCAGCCATGGTTTGAATCCATCCGAAGCTCACTCCATTGAGGCCGTAAAAAACTCCTGATAGCCGGTGGCGGCAAGCAGGGCGAGGAATGGAAGCGGATAGAGCCAGTACGCGCGATACGCACGCACGAACAGTGGCAGTGTCATCGAAACCGCGAGAAGTGCAGTAGTCATCACGGGCGCATTCGTCGAAAGTATGGGTCGCTCGGCGTCTCGTGTAGAAAACGCCAATTGAACGACAGTCACTGCGGGGACGATAATAACGAGGTGGTTGAGGGCTTCGTGGTATAGTGCGTTCATCCACTGACTCGTGTCGCCGATGAGCGACGGGACGACAGAGTTTGTCGTGTACTTCTTCGCGGCCCCGAACGACCAGTAAATCGCGCCGTTAAACGAAGCCTCTCCCCATACCACGTAGACGAATGCGAACGTGATGGCAACGACGCCGAGTCCGGCAAAGGCAAACGATGCCAACCATTTGATGCCCGACTCGCGGTCGAGTTCGCGAAGTCGGTCGTACACGAGCGCCGGAATGGCGAACACTGCGTACTGAGAAAACAGTCCCGCAACTGCGATACTCGCGCCGCGTGCCACCGGGTTGCTAACCGAAAGTGAGAGGATGATGCCCGCAATTGCGAACGAACGGACATTTATTACTGTTCCTCCAGCAACGGGTACGCTCATCAAGAACAGGAATCCCGCCATTAAGCCGACACGGGAGGCATCATGTTGTATGCAGATCCGCCAGAGGAGGATTGCGATGGCCGCATTCGCACATCCTACGAGAACAAAAAACACGAGTAGATAATGGCCGGTCGCGGCGACGGTGATGTTGAGCAGTTCGAATAACGGTGGCTTGTTGTCTATCGCTGGCCGAACATAAATGGGTTTTCCGGCAAGCACCGCCTCCGCAAGCGGACGCCAGCAACACTGCACGTCGACATGTGGGTCTCGTGCGCCCGACTGAATCCGCGCGTATCGATCCATCGTTTCGAAAACGGCAAGGTAAAGGAAGTATGGCGGAACGATGAATATGGAAGATTCGAGCGTCTCGCCTTTTGAGGAAAATTGGTACATTAGGGTGAAAACAGGGTATTTCTGTTAGAGATATTTGTACTGTACATATAAGTGACTACCCCTGCGTCAGTACTTCTGTATGATTGGATAAATACTTTTTTGCGTGTGCTTAACGATCGATTGTGTCGGATGCCGGAATACAGCTATCCCAATCAATTCGTGCTACAATGAGTCATGACAGCAGATGAAGCTCCGTTTCTAATGGATTCTGGAATCGTCCAAAAACTCATTCTAAAGATTAGAAAGGTAACCAGATAGAGCCCACGATCGACGATGAACATTCCGCCGTTGACGTAGTCGATTTTTCATTATCCAAAATATTTTGACTCTAATTCCAACTTAGCTTGAATGATATTAACAAGCTTGAGCAGGATGTAGTTGATTTATATTGGTTAGTACCACATTCACTCTTGATGGTCCCCTCGCGTTATCGATTAACGAGACGAAGAGTCGTTATTTTATTTCTACTTAGTATTGTGCTCAGCGTAGGAATTATCTTGGCTGTCCAGGACACTACTACCGGGAACGATTTGTCAATTAAACAGTCACAATCAGTAAAACATTGTCGTATGATCTCCAGCCCTGGAACATACCATATCACACAAGATATCCAAGGTGGGCAATTAGCAAAAAGTTGTATCACTATTAATGCAAGCCATGTCACTCTCAATGGAAGAGATCATATCATTATTGGAAGAGGTGTGACTGATTCAACAGCGATTCTTATTCAAAACCGGATGGGAATCACAGATGTCTCAGTTAACTCGGTACGAATCAGGCGTTGGAATCGAGGAGTGCATATAGTGAATGCGTCCCAGGTGACTGTTCAGAATGTTGATGCCTGGCTGAACGCAGAGGGAGTTACTGTTTGGAACTCGTCCGAAATTAAAATTGTTGGTGGCCGACTTACCCGTAATTTAATCGGATTGGTAGTAGATGATTCATCATCTCAGATAGCTGTATCGAAAGCCCACATAGAACAAAACCAAATCAATGTGGACTGGGCTTACAATAGATCAGAAACTAAAACTACTTCAAATAGCTGAAGAGATTGCAGGGAGACAGGTTAGTTCCCATTTGTTTCGTCAAACGCAAGGCGATACGGCCACCCCGGATATTGTGTGGCATCGTCTGCTGTTGGATTTTCGAACCAGGGCCAGCATTCAATAACGAACTTCTCAACGTCGTGATCAGCTCTGACAATTCCATAGCCCTCGGGTCTCATCTCCCGATCATACAAATCCCCGCTGTTGTATTGGTCGAATTGCGCCTTCGAAATGTCCGGATTCTTGACTGCCAACATCCGGAACTTGTTTCCGAACGGATCGGTGAACTCGCCGGTATACGCCTGCTCAAGAACGGCAGCGGTTGCCTTGTTTGGCTCAAACCACCGGGGATAGACCGCGGCACCTGCCGGCCCGGTGAACTGAACAGGTCCATCGGTGAAGGTGGTGATCCCGTGGCGCACGAGTGAGGGGAGATGTTGATCACCGGCTACAATGAGCGCGCCCGCGTCGCGAAGCAGTTTGATCGCTCGATCTCGCCCTTGCTTCGGCCAGCCATTCGTATCGTAGAATCCCTTCAATTCACCGTCTGGTGTCGTGCGAGCACTCGCGAAGATCGTTTGAGTCACGCAAATCCGAGGTAACCCATCGTCGCGGGTGGCCCATTGCGCTAAGAATTTTGCTTGTCGATCACCGATAAGTTGCTTATCCTCCCAAAACCATCTGCTTTCACTCGGACCATCCTTGAATTTGCGGCCGGTAAGCAGCGCGAAATTTACCCCACCATACGTGAATGAGCCATAATAGACGTTAATCCGGTTATTGATCGGGGTCAGATCATACGGATCGGGATTGTGACCACACTGGATGCGTTGAGCGAGGGTGACGAACTCGGGTGAATGTGTGTACCCTCCGTCGTGGCGATCCTCGTTCTTTGACACGGTGTCACCACCCGATCCCCAGAGATTTGGCTGATAGACGTCGTGATCGTCGGACAAGATGATCGTCGGTGTATCACGCGTAAGGGTACGGAATGACCATACCCAGAGTAACCATCGGTAAAGAAAGTCGAGCTTGGGATTGTCGTCTTTCGGCTTTCTCGTTGGACTTTGTTCATAGAACTGATCGCCAACAAACAACAACAGATCAGGGTCATGAGAGCTGGCATGCTTCGTGAGTTCCGGATAGGGGAAGTATATGTTCGCCGGCGTGTACCTGCCTAGTACTGCCGTACCTGCAGCATTCATTGTAGGAGCGGACTCGTCGAGACGCCGCCCTGTCGCACTCGTGCAACTGAAGAGTGCAATCGTCGTTTCCTCACTCGCTTTGGGATCGGCAGGAATCGTCCCCTCATACTGCCATTCTGTTTCGGTCTCATCCGTGTAGTTCACACGATACTCCCAGGATTGAGTCGTATCCCAATCCTCAACACGGAAGCACGACGTGTACCCTTCTGTGACCTTAGCATGCTCCGTGTGCCATGACTCGGAAATAGTGGAGTTATTTGTCGAACGATACTGAAGGCGAATCGTGTTGGGGGCTGATTTGCCAACCGGGAGGAGTTGGGTCGTGAGTTTCAGCAGGGACTTGCGCGTATCGATAGAAAAGAGCGTTCCCGCGATTGGACCGAATGTACGTTTGGGAAACGTAGCTATCTTGGCGCCGCTCGTCGTGAACTCCTTGAACCACCATCGAGGCCCATCTTGTTTTGGGAGTGGGGAAGATACGAGCGAGATGCCCCCAGTCAGTACGTCTTCAGAAATGTCATCACATCGTGCGGCTGCACGAAGGGTTCCGCTTTCTTTATCGATGGCTTTGAGAACGATGGTGAATGTCGCATCGCTTTGCGGTAAGATGTCAAGTAGAAGCCGGATTTCGTCATTGGATGTCGGGTCGGGAGCGGGACCCTCCTGCTTGGTTATCGGGAGCGTTTCGTATGCTATCGGCGTTCGTTCATTCGTGTGGTCTCTGAACCGGACGTGCCCGTCGGTCTCGTACGTACAGAGCAAGCCACCTCCGACACCCGAGCTACGTTGAGTGAGAGCTGCGGCACGGTAATCAAGATCGGAGGTACCGGTACCGAGAAGGAAACCTGATAATCCGTCGCCGTCATCGCTTCCGGAGATACCGGTCGTTACCCGGAGGTGGCCTGGTTTATTGCCGGGACTGATTTCGCGGGTAAGCGCAGCGACGGTTCGAAGTTCGTATCCCGCTTCACCACGGAGACACTCGATCCTGCCGTGGTTGTACCGCCAGTCCTGTAGGCGATTGCCCCAGAATTCAGGGCCGAGCCAATGGCGACGGGTGTCTGGAGAGGTGGTAGTCCCGACCTCGGATGGGTCCTGCAAATGTGGGTCAAGTGAGACGTCTCCATTTCCAGAGAGGAAGCTACACCCTGGTAGGGAGACAGATGCACCGAGCGAGGTGGCGCCGACCATAAACAAGCGACGATCGATCCGAGAGGAATCCGAATCGCCCGCTACTGTAGGCTCCTTATCCATCTTGAATTGCTCAATAGGAAACCTCTATACAAAAATAAAAAAGTTCTTCGGTGAGTAACCAAACGAGACTGATTAACTCTACTCAGTAGATGAGTCTTGCCCGACCAAGTGTCAGTTTGATCATGAACCTATCATCAATTTACCACCTTGATTTAGATCCACTCATCGTGATACGTTGCATCCCCCAGTCCGCTTTAAAATCACGATATATTGATCAACTCCAAAGTCTTGCGGATCACCATACTGAATTGTTCGAGGGTAATGGCCAACTCTGAGAAGTTCCCACCATTGTGATCGCGGGATTTGTGTTTTGAGGAACCGAGGCTGTGGACCAAATGTGCGGGTAATGTTATAGGGATATTTATTTTCAGCTAGCAAATTTCGGTAATATCTTGCCAATCTGGGGTCTGAGAGCCGTCTTGCGTGCTCACTATGGTTATCTGAAGCGAGGTACAGTACTCCGGTGTTGTAGCTTAGTTCGATATACGTAGGACATCATTTTGGCATCAATAATATCCATCTAGTATAAGGTGGTGTCCGGTTTTTTCCGTTAATTTTCATTTCCCTATCATACGGCCAATTTACTGACATTCCATGTGGAATCGCCGCTTCTTGAGGGTCGCTCACATATATCTCAACAGTACTACTCTCGGAAGCATGTGATGCAAGCCAATTTGTAGCATGATCTCGTGGCTGGCTAGCATATCCAAGATCACCTACGCCAGCATACAACCCACTTGTTACAATCAAAAAAAGCAAGAGCGGTCGTGCAATCGACGGATTACTATCATATAGCCGCATCAACATCACTGCGAGTATCAGAATGAGTAACGGGAAGGTTGGCAACAAATGGTGGGTACGAAGATATGCCCATCGAGAAAGCACGACGAGAACAGTTGTGATGCCTACTAACGATAAAATAATACCATCTGTTGCAAGAGATCGTTCTCGAAGTTGAGAAAGACTGGCAAGTGCAGCAGCTATCACCCCTATAAATAAGGGCAAGCCAAATCCATTCAAATATCCACGAAGTATCCACCACCAACTTGGTTTAGCTCGCCAGCCAAATGTTGATCCTTTATTCTTCGATTTTAACAGTACCCAATTTGTAAGCGTTTCGATTCCACCGACTAATACACTAGGATAGCCAACGTAGATCGTTACGAAGCCGAGGAACGCACTAATGAGCAAGAGTTGAGGTCGCAGAAGTTCCGATCGAAGTGATGTTTCTGGCCTTCGTGCCCGAAGGAGATATGCGGCTCCGAGTAGCAGAATGCTAATACTTGCCGTGAGCTTGAAGGCGATAGCAATCCCCCCACAGACACATCCCAAATAAAATAGTTTCTGCTTTCCTATTTTAATGTATTGTAGAAAAAAGTAAAATACGAGCAAAAGAAAGAACAGTGCTGGAACGTCTTCTCCTGCTTCATGCGCGAGGACGATGAAACCCCAGGGAATAGTGAGTAAAATTGACGCTAACCGACCAGTTGCACGATCACGCATAGTTGTTCCGATCCGATACATGATATAAACGCAACCGACTGCAAGTAGAGCATTAACGAGGCGTGCAAGGAGTATACTTGATGTCCAAACCCAGCGTGGTGTTTGGTTCCAGAGAATCAGCAGGTTATCCGACCTGAGATTTGGAATAGCTGAAAACACGTTCAGCTGTCCGGTAATGAACGCATATATGAAGACAGGAAGAAGAGCGAATCCAAATAAATAAAAAGTTGCACCAAATGATTTCCCATAGAGAATACCCTCTTGGAGAGATTTTATACTGGGATCAGCAGCGACAAAGCCAACTGCTTCCATTGAGTCGATGATACGCCAACGTTCATCGCGAGTCGCAAAATTTGGAACACGATGCCATATCCAGAATCCAGCGAGTATGAATGAGAAGATAAGAATGTAGGAAAGAAATGGATCAGCCTTGAGATCGACTTTGACTTGTCGTTTTACCGGAGATACAGAATCAGAAATTACTCGTCGCATATCTCCTGTCGGGGGTCCTCTGACAAAAAATAGCGAATTTTCATCCAGAATTGGTTAGAAAAATGAAAAAATTTTATAATAGTCAAACTACTGTAAGTAGACGACAAGATTGCAGAGATTCATTCAGATATGAATTGCAAGCGCGCTATTATCCACCTCCTATTCTCGATATTAACTGTTTGATTGGTAGTAAATATAGATAAAGTACACATATCTGATAAATTTGTGAGTGTCAGTGCCTGATTACAAGTGTTACGTATTATGACCTGCAATAGTAACAATATTCATCCGTCAGATATATTTTTCTTATTATTAATAGTAGACATAATGAGATAAGTGAAAGATCTTTCGGTTAGTACGGTTTTCATTGTACCTGCAATAATGCTATGCATGAACTAAACAAAACACACTATTCCACTTCTGGAATGTTTCCGAATCGCTGTCTATTTATATTCTCGAATAATGGGCCCATCTGTGAGTAAGGATTGGGAGGCAGACAATATCTTCGAAGTCTTGGGCAATGCCCAAGCAAGGCAGATACTTGTGCTCGCCGATTTAAAGCCAATGTCGGCACAAGAGCTCGCAGATCGGTGTGAAACATCACTTCCCACAATCTATAGACGCATTAATGAACTAGTGGATTATGATTTGCTACGTAAACAACCGCAAAACAAGGATGGAACACAGTATCAAGTCTTTAAAACCGATCTTAAGAAAGTGTGCTTTGAGATTGAAAATGGAGGATTCGTTGTGGATGTCCAGATACGACAACAAATGGTTGATCAATTCGAGGATTTCTGGCAAGATTTACAGGAATCCAATAAAAAGGAAGAGAGGTAAATAATGTTGGAAATGTTCCTTTATTTTATGACACAACCAGAATCAGGAATCGAGATCTTCGGCTTCATCTTAATTAATATAATAACTCTTATTTTTGGTAGTATCTTATCGATTCTTAGCTACCGTGTATATCGTCAACGTGGGAACCAATCATTCAAAGTCGCTACTGTAGGATTTGTAACAGTTACCGTCGGGACAATTGTCGAAGCAATGTATGAATTAGGTATCCGAAGAAGCTTCGAGCTCACTGGTCGAGAGTTAATCACCCTCCATACCATCGAAAGTCTATTGTTAGCAATTGGACTTGGGCTCCTTTTTTATTCAATTATCCAAAGATAGAACAATATTATATCTTTTTATTAAACTAAGAATAGAACAAATCTTGGATCAAGATAGGACAGTACAATGTAAAACCCGGCAATAATTGATGCCAATATGATAACAATGGATAAAAATACCCGAGTGATCTCCTTGTCTCGTTTCATTATTTCCCATAGCATTCTTGGCGTTCTGTCCACATGAGACTTTTGTATTTTTCTGGTTTTCACCATTCGAACGCGAGCTTCGAACCATACTTTTGTACTTTGTCTATCTCGAATGGCACTCTGGTTTCAGAAGTTGAAAACGCCGTCCATTACACAGCTAATACTGTAAAGGGAATAGAATTCTCCTTTATGTAATTGTAGGTTATTCTTCTACAGTCGCCAGCTTTAGTACCTCAAATAAACCCTGCATTTCAGTAATTGAAAATGGACCCTAACGTCCGCTGGGATCGAGGATGAAGAGCGAACGAAAAATGAATTACTGAAATCGAAATTAATGTCGTTTGTAAATTCAGTGGTCAATTAGAGGATGGACCGCTATAATCGAGATTGTCAATATCGCTACAAATTAGTTTACCGCCACAATCTGGACAGACAATATGTGGAGTTATCGCTGGTTGGGTTTTACCACATGTTGTACATTCATACAGCTCATACTCTTCGTTTGCATCCCGTAACCGATCAAGTATCAACTGGAAAATGGACATAGTTAACTCCCATCTAAGTCTATTACTTTTAGATTAATAAGATTTCACCTCCAAAATGGTAGCCAAGCGAATGAAATCTCAGTCCGCCTTAGCTACTTTATTTGTTTTGCTTTAGAAACACTACAGAGATCAGTATAGTTAACCCCACAATCATCACAAGAATTGCAAGGCAAATGGTCATACCATAAAAAAGGTAACCAAAAGATCCCTTGATTATAAATAAATTTATGGATGCGATAGCAAGTAAAATTAATTCCAAGCCAATAAATCGTGCGGCCAATGGATTTCTATACAGCTGTTTCTTGCTCCGAACTGACGTACCACTCATTTGCCGTAGGTACGAATTAGCCTATTCCCCCTTTGTCTTTGGGATTCAGTTGAGAAGTCGAAGATTGATTCTCATACTCAAAATTTTGTATTTGAATAGCAAGACACCCTTCAGATCCTCTTTAGTACATATATGGTGAGGTAGCCGAGAAATCTATATGATATCAGTAACTGCCCTATTAGAGGAAGTAGTCGTAACTCCTACGAGAATTCGCCTCTCAGCAAGGAAGAGTTCTTCACATTCAGATTAGAACAGACTAGTGAAAAACGACACCAATGACTCCAAGGCCGAAACAAAACCGTTCCAAATCTGGTCAAAGATCGATTGGTCCTTATTTATCTTTTGATTGGTAGACGGTTTCGATGATGTCGTGTGTTTGCCCCTATCTTTTTCTTTTGTGTTTCTTGCCGTCTGCTGTGGTGTAGTCTCTTGTTGGCATGGCTTGGATGAGATCGTGACTGGTTTAGTCATATCAAGTTTTGTTCGGGAGGGGTCGTTCATGTTTCCGGACAGAAACTCCCACTGCTTTAATTTCCCGTTATTTTCATCTGAGAGAATGGCGTTCTCGTTAAATTGAGGATAGATAGTAAATTCAAACTGGTTTCCTAATCCACGATAAACGAATCCATCCGAGCTCCCGCTGTCCCATGCCCAACTAATATTAGCACTCGCAGATTCCTTTCCCTTCCAATTTCTGTTCTTTGAGTAGTCCCAGGTATCGAGGTTCGTCGACGAATTGTATGAGTCGTCTTTAACAACGAGCTTCCCCTTTGCCGGGAGATTCGTGACTCGGAACGTAACTGCACCGCCGTCTCCAGCATCGATCTTATCGTGAACAGCGACCAGACTCAGCCCATTGGGTCCTTCGTACAGGAAGAGAATACTTGTGTTCTTCCGTTGGAGTTCCTCCGAGCCGAACGAGGCGTACTTGTGAGAGGACGGATTTGTCTTCGGAGTACGATAGTCGTAGAACTGTTTGACTGGGAGCCCAGACATTGACAGCGGTGCAATTGGAATACACTTGCCGTTTTGTTCTAGTGTGTATTGCGGGGAACGACTAGACTGGCGAGCACTTGCCGCTGAGATACCACCAACCAAGGCTGTCGAGGCAATCGTCCCCTGGACAAACTGACGACGATTGATGTGACTTGAGCTTACGGGCATGCTATCACGACGAATAAGTACATCTATTGTCTTTGTTCCGTTCCACCTAATTCGAATTAGACAGTGGCAAACAACTTGAGAATGAGGTATCCATCAAAGAAGAAAGTTACTTTATAGTAGTACGATAACCATTGTGAATAATAATTATAAAATATAAGTTTATATATATTAAAATTACTAATTGGGTAGAGAAAACAGAGGAGATCTGTTTAAGAAAGTTGGACTGGATAGAACACTTCTTGGAGCTCGCCAAAAAGAGTCTTTAAATGAGTGGTCAATGAGTCTTGGCGAAGAAAGTCTTTCACAAAACCTCTACGCGTGAGTTGAAACCACACTTAATGGCCTCCCAGCAATAGATTTAGATTCAAACAGATTTCCTCCTTCTCAGCATAACGAAGCAATTGATCTTCTTCGAAAAGCTGGTGCAATGATTCTTTCAGGTGATAGCCACCTTGCTACCTTTGTTCGCCATGAGTCACAACGCACACCAATGATCATCTGTATGTTTTGACTTTATTGTTTAATAGAACCAATATCCAATTAGGCTTCTGGCAGACAAGATTATAAAATATTGTTTGTAGATTGCTACATTAGGGGAAGAATGATACCGCGAGAGTGATGAAGAATGCCGCAATAGTCAATATATGTCGCCTCAACCAACTAGTCTCCACTTTATAAGAACCTTAACGATTTCAGGATTTGAAATCTGGACCCTCGAGAGGACTCCAAATTCTCCATGTAATACCGTATCGCTAGCTACCCGGTCGTTAATCCTGCTGAATTGCCTTTACAGTCGGAGTACTGTGACGAAGCTGTTTTTCAAATATTGAATGCAGCTGGGCTTTGACTAATATAGCGGAATTATTCACAAAGGGAGAGATCGAACTATATAATTCAATTAGAATCAGTCAAGCAAAAATTTTCAATTGTATTATAGAATATAAATAACATTTATTTTCATTCTCCACAAAATTGGAGAAAATTGTCTATCCGAAAAAAGATGCGAAGCAATTTTCAACACATAAAGCGAAGCAACGTGAAAGTTATCAAATTACTTATATGAAGAAAATAGGGATACAGATAGAATTCGCAAGAAAAGGGCTTGCTCCATTTTCAGTAATGAGGAATCACCAGGAAGTAGTTAAGAATCGCAGCCTAAAAGTCTACTATGAGACGTCGAGCATATTTAGCTGGTGTTACTGTATCTTTGGCTACTAGTCTAACAGGCTGTGCAAATTTGATTCTTGGCTCCAGTCGCTTAGACGGGGATATTTCTATGGGTTCACAGTCTTTCAACCCACAGAAGTTCGAAACAAAAATAGGAGAAACCGTTGTGTGGGCAAATACTGATATGCGCAGACATAGTGTTACTGCGTACGAAAATGCTATCCCGAAAAATGCAGAATACTTTGCCTCCGGTGGCTTCGAGTCCGAACAGGCAGCTCGTGATGCTTGGCGGAAGGGCCATGGTACGGTTGATCCGAAAACTACATTCAAACACACCTTTGAAATCCCTGGAACCTATTCGTACTTCTGTGTTCCTCACGAGATGGGAGGAATGACAGGGAGGATTATTGTAAAGGAATGATTTTAGTATCGAAAATCAGTAATCGGCCATATTTATTACGAGTGGTCTTCGATTGTGTGAAGTTTTGATGGCAAGGTTGCTTGCGCCATGTATTTACATCCTCTAAAGCACAGATATAAACCTAGCATAAAAAAGAGCAGTAGCTCAATTGGGACGCCATATTTGCTTATTAATTGATCGATCGATAGGTAAGCGAATACACTCCCAATAATGGTCCACGAAATAATATTCAAAGTCTTCTCCATCAGAAAAAATCTTGCAAGACGAACCTCCCTGGATTGATCGATAGTCACCTCCAAGATTTCTGGATCGGAATTCTCTGTGGGCATCCCGTTTCGCAATAAGGGTTCAATCTTGATTAATCTTTATGATAGCAGTACTACGTGTTGGAAATTGAGTTCCACGAGCCCGAGAAATATGGTATTTCCCAGTATCCAAATGAAGTATTATGCGCAACAATCATTTTTCCATCAGATGTTCCGATGGCTAATAGATACATAGAGAGTAAAAGAGTTCGCCTCAGACACAGCTAAAAGGTGAGGAAGTCGACAATACCTGGAAAGGCCACCTATTCGAATCGTTGTGTGTATCATTTAAAATAATTATCTATTTATATTAAGAATCCTTACAGATCTCGATATCGGTTCTCTAATCCGTATTGAGACCAGAAATCGAAGAGAATGACGGAGAACGATAGTAAGAATCAAACAACAGAACCAAATAATTCTATCTCGAGCAGATACTACCAGCAGTTCAAATGGATCATCAACAACTCTGTTACTTGGCTGGTACCTAGTATACTCATTGGGACGATTCTTGTTATTGGGTACCTTCGAACGCATCCATACCCCGCGTTCGGCGCGGGATTGTATCTACTAATGGCAGGTCGTATCGTCGACCATGGTTATGCACTGCCACAAGCCATTCCATACTACACGAGCGGAGGGTTGCCATTCGCATATCCACCGTTTGGATTGTATCTCGCTGCTATTCTTCGCGATTGGCTCAATATGCGTCCACTCACCATCGCACGGATCCTCCCTGGCATTCTCACTGTCGGCTATCTCATTCCAGCTTATGCTCTCGCCGAACAATTGCTTGAGTCACGACCGAAAGCCAGCCTCGCGACAATCATCATTACTGTGACTCCGCCAGTATTGCAATGGCATCTTTCGGCTGGTGGGTTTGTCCGTGCCACTGCCTTTGGGTTCGTAATTCTTGGTCTCTATGCCGGTCTTTTGATCTTTCGTGATCAAGATACTCGTTGGCTTCCCATAGCCTCTATCGCGTTCGCAATGACCGTTCTTTCACATCCACAGTATACTGTCTTCTTTATCGGGAGCTTTGCCTTACAATGGTTCGTTTTTGATCGATCCCTCGGAGGGGTTCGCTACGGTTGGCTCACTGGTTTAGGGGGGATTTTACTCACAGCACCATGGTGGATGCAAGTCATTCAAGCCCATGGTGTCGATATATTCGTGGCTGCAGCAGGAGCACAGGGAGGAATAGGAGGAAATTTGTCCCATTTGAAACGAATATTTAGATTCGGATCAATGGCTGAGACGCTCTATTTCTTTTGGGGACCAGTATCTCTCCTAGGAAGTCTCTATCTACTCGCTCGTCGGCGTGTATTTCTTCCTGCCTGGCTCCTCCTTGCCTCACTTGTGCTTGATAAGGCTCGACTCCCGTTTTTCGTCGGTGCATTTCTCAGTGCGCCCCTTATTATCGATGGCGCCAAAGCAGCCGTTCGTCCGTTCACACAGACGATAGCTGAACGTCAAATTGGTGTAAGTAGTCTCGTATTAGGTATCGTGTTACTTGGTGGCGTAGCTGGTGGGCTCTATGTAACCAGCAGTATTAACACACATGCTGGGAGTCAATCGTTACCTGCGTTTATCGACAAAGCAGACGTGAGCGCAATGCAGTGGGTACAGCAGAATACAGCGCCAACTGCACAGTTCATCGTCTTTGGGGATACTGCCGAATGGTTTCCACAACAAGCACATCGCACTATCCTCGTAGGGTCATGGGGGGTTGAATGGATGGGAAAAGAAGCATACCGGTCACAGATTCAGCGATTCAGGCGGGTTTCAACATGTGAGACAAGCGATTGTGTGACGGACACACTTCAAAAAGCACATCTCTCGCCCGACTTCCTCTATGTACCGAAAGGAAGGTTCACAGTACGAGGCATACAGCATCGACAAACCCAGCAGACGATCACCTCGTTACGTGCCTCTGCACGTTATCAGCAAGTATTTGAAAACGATGGTGTCGTTATCTTCAAGACAATTTCTATGCGAGATGTTAATGAATCAACACAAGGAATTCAGACACATTACATGATTTGAAAAAGACTATAAGACTACTATCTTTGTACCTCAGTAACAATGTCTCGCCAAACACGACGTGCTTTCCTTCGAACAGTTGGAGCAATAGGAACGGTCAGCCTTGCCGGGTGTACTGTATTCGGCGGCTCAAACGAGGAAACAAGCGCACTGAACCAGTCATCGACCACTACGAACGGAGATGCAACATCAACTCAAGAAACTCAGACACTAGAAGAAAAAACAACAACTAGCCCTGATAATCAAGGAGTTCCCAAGGCGTTTGAGAACTTCGAGTCGCTCGGTAACTGGAGTGCTGTCGACGGACTAGGAACGCTAAAAAAGGGTACAAAACAGGTATATGCTGGGTCACAGTCAGCCCATGTCATTGGTGGTAAGCAATCTATCGAAGGCCAAATCCATCGGGTCAATTTCGCCAGCAACCCTGCCGATTTTAGCAATAAAAACCTCTCGCTGGCGTTCAAATGTACGTCCCATGATTTTGTAAAAGTCGCTATTCAGTTATACGCACCCGACCAAGGGCATATCGTCGAATTGAAACGCACTCTCTATGGACCGAAGGGTAAATGGGTACGAGTAAATCTTGGAGTTACAGATGCCCAGCGCCAGCGGAGCGTCGATCTTTCCAATGTCTATGAGGTGCGTATCATTGGCCGTCCGGAAGATCCGAATTCGACCACTCCCATCGAGTTTTATGTTGATGATGTGAAAACCGTACCCACCCCTAAGAAGGGGATGGTGATGCTCACGTTCGATGATAGCCTCGAATCCCACTATTCAGTAGCATATAAGAAGCACATGAAGAAGCATGGATTCCCTGGGGTAGATGCAGTCATCACGGATGCAATATACGATGATGGGTTCCTCACGCAACCACAAATGCGTGAGATGGTCAAAGATGGCTGGGATATGATTGCCCATCCGAATATTGGTGCACAACCGTTTCCTGAATACCCCGCAAAAAAGCAAGAGGAAATAATGACTGACGCGAAAAGTTGGCTCAAACGGTATGGCTATGATGGACACAAATACATGGCTGTCCCGAAGAATATCGTTGGGCCGAATACATTCGACCTTGCGCAAAAGCACTTTGATCTAACACTGTCGTTCGGCGCATCACCAAATGCACTCCCATTAATTGAGAAGGATACGATTCTCTCTCGTATGTACGGCGATGGGAATATCGCTCGGACGAAACAGATGGTTGACTATGCAGCAACGTACAAGCAGCTATCGGTCTTTTTGTTCCATAAGATTGGTGCAGGAGGGTTTTCAGAGAAGAAATTTGAATCTCTTCTTCAACATATCAAGCAAAGCAATGTTGAAGTCGTCACACTCACAGATCTAGCGAAGAAAGGGCTGTTCATCTGAGAAAGACAACCCATTAGAAGGTGATGGACAGGGAAGTACTCAAGATATTTAAACCGAGTTCACTCCATTCGAAGATTATTTCATCACCCGCTTTGGAAGGTCATGTATGAGTCGCTCTTTCCTGATTGGTCTTATCCTCGGTATTCTCCAAGGAATTTTCGAATGGCTTCCGATTTCGAGTGAAGGTAATATCACTCTCGTTTTCGCATTTTTCAACCTGGCATCACCAACAGAAGCAGTGGCATATGCCCTGTTTCTTCATCTTGGGACTGCGGTTTCGGCGACGGCATACTATCGAGATGAACTTGTGAACGTCTTGGGTACGCTGCCAGACTGGCGGCCACAAAGTGCGTTCTCGAATGAGACAGTCACACTCTCCTTTTTAGGAGTAGCAAGTATCGCATCTGGAATCGTCGGAATTATCGCATATCTTGGGCTCGAACACGTTATTTCTGCGGTGACGGGCGGAACGTTCGTTGCGCTGATCGGTCTTCTGTTGGTTTGTACTGGCTTCTTACAGCGGTTTGCTGGTGGACTCTCTCTTGGAACGCGAGACGAGCCCAATCTCGTTGATGCAGTTCTCGTTGGATCCCTGCAGTGACTTGCAATTCTACCTGGCGTGTCTCGGTCAGGGACAACAGCAAGCGCGCTCCTCCTACGAGGGCACGATGGCCCCAATTCATTCCGACTTTCGTTTCTGCTTTCGATTCCTGCAGCTTTGGGAGGGGCTCTTATCGCGGTTCTAGATAGTGGTGGCATCCCATCACTCTCCCCACTAACGGCGTTCGTTTCCATTGTAACTGCAGCAATGGTTGGTTATATTACAATTGATGCGTTGATGCGACTCGTCGAACGAGTTTCATTCTGGGCGGTATGTGTGGGACTCGGTCTTCTTGCAATTATTGGAGGAGTACTGTTAACTGTTTAATGCTGCAATCGCTTACTACGAAGGATTACGGTTTCTTGTGCGGTGTTGCGGATCAACGATCAGTACCATTACTATATTGCAGATCCAACTCTCATATCGAGTAAAAGAACAAGTCCAACGAAGCCGAACAGAATTAGACTCCAAAATACAATAACCTGGTTTGACCACGCCCCTAAAGTAGTGATAAGGCCGATCCACACGGAGAGAATTGAAATACCTATGACCGACAACTGAACAGAAATTGTTGACATAGTAGCTAATCTGTTCATAGGGCACTGTCTAGATAAGGACGAGCAGGTCGAAGAGTTAGTGATTGATGCTACTCTCAAACCTGCTCAAAAAGAGTTTAGAGACGGCAACGCTTGAATGTTGGGAGCGTGAGCGGACGGCAACGCCCGTCAGGGCGTTCGCCGTCCGGCTCCACGCGACCGGTTGTTCACTCAGGGAAACAAAAGGAATTCTCGCACTCCTCGGCGTAAAACGGTCGCACCAGGCGATTTTTCAATGGGTTCATCGAGTATCTGACAGCGTTTCTGACCCGCCGTCGGCGACGCCGACGCGGGTCGCGGTTGACGAAACCGCTGTCAAAATTAATGGCGAATGGTCTTGGGTGTACGCTGCAATAGACACAGACACAAAATTACTGCTCGATATTAAAGTGTTTGGTCGGCATGGGACCGATCAAGCGGCTGCGTTTCTGTCTGGATTGGCCGAGAAACACGATCTCTCTGACACGGTGTTTCTCGTTGATGGCTACGGCTATCGGACTACCCTCTTTCGAATTGGATTGCGCGGTCACCTTGACTATACCGAGCGAAACCTGATCGAAAAATGGTTTCACACGCTCAAACAGAGGATCGACCGCTTCCATACGTCGTGGGTGGGCAGTCGGCTGAGCGTCCAGCGGTGGCTTGAACAGTTTGTGCATTACTATAACTATCAACGACCGCATCAATCGCTCAACAACCGAACGCCTGTCGAGGAGGAGCTAAACTAGACAGTGCCCCAGCGGCTATCGTCCTCCTCCCCCGACATCTCGTTGGTCGTCACCGTGCCCGACTCCGACGGAACTAGTGGAACGCAGGTAACCGAGTTCCGGCGCAACCTCCCAGCGTTTGTCGAAAAATCCAGCGGCCCGACAGGCGTTCCACGACTGGAAACGAATCGAATCATCGAAGACGGCGTAGTCCGGCGTAGCCTTCTGTGTCGGTATCCAGTTGCGAACACGCGTAAGTTGGATGCCCGCAATCGAAGTTCCGGTTTCGACCTGCACAAGCTTGTCGTGGTGTTTGGGATTCGGGTAGACGAATTCGATACCAAGGTCACCGGAGTAGTCGTGGCCGCCGATGCTAGCATGGCCGTCACGTACATCCATGGGGAATCCGTCTTCAAGCTGCCGGTAGACCGAGTTCGATGACGGGCGACCAAATAGCACGAGATTGTACTCGGACATTACCGATCTATCGACGGTAGAATCCGGAATCACGGTGGCTGGTGCCCGCGCGCGTTCGACGAGGCGCTGTGAGCGGATATTCGCGAGATTACGGTTGACGTCGGTTTCGGCGTCACTTCCTTTTGTCCCGTAGACGAGCCGGTAAGGGTTGTGATGGATCTCCTTCAGCGGACCGTACTGGTCCTGGGACTTCCGGAGAGCGTTCTGTCGTCCCCGTCTCCACCGGCCATCACGTGACGCTGACGGACCGTTTTCAAGGTCCACAATGATACGCTTTCGACCTCCTTTTCCGTGCATTTTAACCCTCTCACCATTCACCGTCGCGGTCGGTTTCCCGCGAACGCGGACGTTAGCCTCCCTGAACACTCGTGGGTCGATAGAGAGGACGGTGACGTTTTCAGTAGCAATTCGGAGTCCGTCGCTTGATATCTCGGCGTCCACGCGTGTTGGAGCGTGAATCGTCTCTTGTTCAAGGACAGCGACCCAGTATTTCTGATGTTCGATTCGGAGATTCGTTGTAAACAGATGGACGTGCGCAGGATAAGGGTCACGAGTAGTCGAACGCAGAAAGGTTCGGAGATCAGGATGATTCACAGAGTCGTTTCCCTCACCGATGCCGGCATCCCACCAATGAGGTTGTCCGGGGACTTCGAGATACGCCACGTCCACTTCGGTGGGTTCTGGTGTCGAGTACCGCTTGCCGACTTCGCCCTTCACCGAGAGGCCGCGATTCGCCAGCGTCCGAAGGTAGGTCCGTGGGTGGAGCGACGGAACAGACGTATCCTTGCCGCCGTGGAGGGCGAATATCGGGAGTGTGCCGTCCACGGCGTTCTCTGTTTTCGGGAGAGCGAGGTTCTTCTGGAGACTGCTCTCAGCAACTGTTTTGAGTCTTGGGAAGGTGTGGAGTTTGTCGTGTTCGAACGGAACCGTAAGATACGTCTCGTGGTCGGTCCATCCGGCGGAGGGTGCAAGCCCGGCAAACCGGTCGGGGTTCGTCAAACCGACGTGCCACGTGCCGTGGCCACCCATCGAATGTCCTGTAAGATAGATCCCCGTCTCGTCGATGTCGAAGCGGTCTTTCATCACGCTCATCGCCTCTAAGTCGTCGAGTCTGCCGAGATCCTCGTGGTCGTAGTTCACCGGGCCACGTGCACTCGGTGCGACGACGTAGGCACCGTCGCGTTGGACATTCGCTCCGGCCTGGTTAATAGCGGGGACGTTCGCGCCGTGTAGGGAGACGATGAGTTCGAACGGACCATCCGCATCCGGATTCGTCGGTTCCTTGATACCCATTGTCTGGACACTCTCGTCGTGTTTAGAGACAAACGTCGTCTGCCAGCGGGCCTCGTTAGTACGTCGGATTCGAAGCGGAATCGCTCGCTCATCTCGCTCCTCGCCGACCGAGACGAGAGCTGTCGTCCCCGCCGAGGCGGCTTCAACGGTAAATTCGCCGCCACCCGTCTTCCGTATCCTGTCGCTACTGGTCAGGTCTGCCGTCTCGGTGCTGGTCATCGCCAACCCAGGAACCGTCTCCTGCTCGACGGAGGCGAGACTCGCATCTTGTATTGGTACCTTTCCCTTCGTCGCGACTTGCGTCTCGATTCGTCGGGTTTCGAACGGGGCGAGCGGGGAATCCACGGTGACGGTCTGGGCCTTCAGCAGGTCGCTATCGGGTGCAAATTGGAGCGTCGGTGATTGCTCCTCACCTGTTGTGTTCGTCACGCGAACAGAGGCAGGACGGTCGGTTCTCTTTCCTTCTCGGAGGTCTGGCAGGATAACGTTCTGTGGGGTTCCGCGGAACGAAGCAAGTTCGTTCACTTCAACTGGGGCGCGCGGCGACCGAAACCTAATCGAGGCGGACCCGCTGCCGAAGGTGACCGTAGTCTTCAACAGGAGAAAGTTCGTTCCGGACTCCAACACGACGCCCTGAGGTGGTTCCTCGTAGCGCTTCCCGTTGAGCCACGCGACCGACGCATCGGTCTCCAACACAGCACGTCGCGTTTCAGGAATGTCAAAAGAGGCGACAGCGTAGCCAGCCGAGTAGAGTACTCCGCCCGCGCCGAACCAGTCCTGAAAGTCGTCGAATGCACCTGATTCGCCGGTCAATGGCGTCAGGTCGCCTCCTGTCGGATCAATTCGGTCACCAAAATCGAGCGGGATCGAGGTCTCCCCCTTGTCGAGTCCGACGCGGTCCCATGTCACCGTTGCACCGCCCGCAAATGCCGACTGGAACCGCTGACCGCCGTCAGGGGTTTGTTCGCCAGTGGCGAACGCTAATTCGCTCCTGTTCGGATATAGCCACCCAGTCTCAACGCCGCGTCGTTGGTACTGAAACGGACCGACCACGTCCCACCCGGTTGGCGTGAACGAGTCCTCGATTGGAGATGCATTCGTCGCGTTTGTGTTCGAAACCCCTTCTTTGGCGGTTGTAGGTCCGATCGCAGCCAGCGCGACGGCCCCAGCGGCCGATTGTGTAAACGCACGCCGAGTGAATTCTGACTTTGTCGCTTCTAACTTCGAACGTTGGTTATTATCTGCCATGATAAATTTATTCTTACTACTATTATAAAAATATTACTAGGATATTACCGATTACAATGAACAAATCCCGTGATCATGAGTGGTGGTCCGCTGCTCTGTATGAGATTATGATTCGGTAACCCGTCTTTTTCTGGATGGAGGGTTTCTACTGGTGTGAGTAAGATCTCCGTTCATACTATCCGATAAGCATATAGTAGCTATTTCTTATTAAAAAATTATGTCTGGAGATTTCATCTTCGATGCGAAATGGGTCCAAAATGCGCTAGAACGTCGGAATTTCTGAGATCGGCGAATCACACACCAAAGTGGGTAAGGTTAAATAGTAACTGATAGATCTTCGCAGTCGTCCGATTATCCAGAGAGAAACCATCTTCTAATTACAGTACTTAATAGTATGAAATATACCTATACCCCCATATTATCGGTAATCGCATATATTTACTAAAACGATCTGATGCTGTTTCGTTCGTAGGGGTCCTGACTAACTTCCTTGGTTCAGCCAATACCAGAGCTATCCGTCACGACGCGGAGCACCGGATCAATCGATACCTACATCCCTACCGGGTAGGAAATATAGGACCCAACGTTGACCACCTGCAACCAGTAGCGCCACACTCGGCCGTCACTTTTTACGCACAGTTTGTCGGCTCCCTTCGCACGAAGTACCTTGGGATATCTGAACACAACCGACAGGAGAGATTCAGCATTCTTACGATAACCGAACAAGAGAAAAAGCCGGAGACGAGCACCAAAAATCCGGAAGCTAGTCGATCCGTTCGATGTTATTTATCGGTGATTAGTTAGCGAGTGAGTTCTCCCACTGCGTCAAGGGCGTAAACTGACGTACGTCGAGTGGGGAAGCGACACCGAACGGAGCGTCGACAATCGTATCGAGGTCTACTGTTCCGTCTTCAATACGGAGCGTGGTGAAGTCGGACTCATGGCGCCGGTATAAATCTGGGTGCTCTGAGAGGGCCCTCTGTTGTACTTCCTCAGGAAATGCATCCAATCCCTCGAAGTAGTGGTGTCCATTCCGCTCTACGTGGTCGGCGCCAATCGTTGCCACAACTACAAGGTCCTGAAGTAACTCGAGAGGACCGACTGTAGTCAAGTCTTCAGCACTAATGACATACTCCTGGTCATCGTCGATTTGGTTATAATACGCGATCAGACTGGCGTTCACGATGCCTTTGAACACGCCTTTGCAGTTTTTATGACTCGTGCCAGCGTAGCCGTGCGAGAGTGCAGTGCCGGTGCTATCGATCCTACTATCGGATTCGTCAATGATGATACACGGGGAATCGTACCAACTCGTGAATACGTCTTGGGTCTCCGGGGTAAACGCCTCATCCCGCGGGAGGGGCTGTTCGACGTAGAGGAGGTGGTCGAACAAGTCGACGCAGTTAGGATCTGTTCGGAGAGCCTCCCACTGATGTTTGAATTGCCTGGCAGAGTCATAGCCCTCATTGGCATCGACTGTGCAACGATATTCTTCAATACCTAAATCGGTCAACAAGGCATCGATACGGCCGAGTCGAGCCGCATCCACTTCATGATTGGCAGAGAGTTTGATCTTGAAGCGGTTTACACCATCCTCATGGACATATTCGGTGAGGGTCAGCGGAAGGCCATCGTCGGGTCGGTCTCCCGTGATGTCCGCCTCCGTGAGTGGGTCGTCCAAGCCAACGGTATGTCTGACTGCTGTATTGCGTCTCGGCTCGGTCGGCAGCAAGTCTGCTGGTTCGTAGGGTTCCAATTCGCTGTACACCGCACCGAGGTCGATTCCTAATAGATTCTCACGGACAGCTGTGGAGAAGGATACATCCTTTGCGCGACAGACTGCGTCGATCAATGCTTGCTCGATGAGACTGACGCCGTAGGCGCTCAACAAATCCGGTTGATTTGTACTGTCAGCCATCTCGTGCTGACGCTCGTAGAGCGCCAGCCAGAACGCGAACGCTGTCGGCTTCGAGTCGAGGTCGTTCGCGATGTCTGCGGCCGACCGAAACACGCTCGCCATGTTGCGATAGCCAGTCTCGAGACGCATCTCGGGGTCCTTGTAGAACCAACCAGGAATCAATCCACCCATCGCGACCCCGGTCTGGTGTGTTCCGTCGACGTCAACTTCGAGCCGAAGGAACAATTTCGGAATCTCGGTCACTTCGACGTTCCCAAAATGAAAGGGAAGTCTGGTCTCAAGATCGATGATATAGAACTCTGTCTGTGTGACTCTAACCGTCATGGGATGTCAGACACACGCAACCTTCAAATGGTTTTCCCATAACCACTTTCCGCTTTTCACTCCGCCACGATGTGATTTGTGAGCGTGCCGATGCCAGCTATTTCGGCCTCGCACGTTTGCCCCGGTTCGAGTAAGTCGACGGGGTCACGGAAGATTCCAACGCCACCTGGTGTACCGGTCGAAATAATATCGCCGGGCAGGAGTGTCATGTTTGAGCTGATGTAGGACACTAGCTCATGAACGTTGAAGATGAACTGGTTAGTGTTCGAGGCCTGCTTGGTCTCGCCGTCAACACGTAGCGTGACATCGACGGCGTTAGGGTCGAAATCGGCACTCGTTGTTAGTGTTGGACCCATGGGAGAGAACGTGTCATAGCTCTTTCCTCTGAAGAACTGACCGTCAGAAAACTGGGCTTTCCGGCCGCTAACATCGTTGAGGACCGTGTAGCCAGCAACGTGTCGTGGGACTTCATGTTCGTCTAAATTCTTGGCCGTGCGGCCAACGACGACCGCGAGTTCGACCTCGTAATCAACCTGCTCGCCCTCTGGGTGGACGATTGGATCGTTCGGGTTCGTGACCGTGGTCGGGGCTTTTGCGAACAAAAGGGGTTTGTCTGGAATCTCTTCGTTCTGTTCTTCAGCGTGATCGCGGTGGTTGAGGCCGGCACAAACAATTTTGGGCGGTCGAGGAACCGGGGCAAGGAGACTTGTTTCGTCAGCGTCAATCGCCATGAGAGACCCGTTCTCGATGGCACGGTTCACTTGCTTGAGGTAGCTTTGGTTCGTCAAATCTTGATAAGACGGTTCGTCCGCCGGGAAATCGGCTAGTGCTCTGATCTCGCTGTCGATTCTGACGCCCCATGCGGGGCCGCCGCCGCTGTTGTAACGAACAAATTGCATCAAATGAAGGTAGTAGCGTATACACAATAAATATTGAGATAGTCAATCCTGTTCCTGTTGACTGCTACTTTTTCGTAATCGCCGCTATGATTGTACTATCGAACGGGAGATATTTATCAGGTGACTCGCCTAGGGTCCTGGTATGAACGCGAATTCTTCGAGAAGTTCGCTTGCTGTCCCAGAAGAGGCGATACTCGAATCGTGTGGCGAGACTCCACTTCCAAAACTTGGACTCATTGAACAGGTATGGGAGACAAATTCGATTCCAGAAAACGAAATCAGCTATCGAGCGGGAGAAGCGTTTGGATCACTCCAACTCGAAGACGTCCCCGACGGAGGCGAGATCGCACTCGGCGTTGGAAGCCGTGGCATCGCAAATCTCTCACGCATCGTCACCGGGGTAGTTGCCGAAGCGAAAGACTGTGGTTACGAACCATTCGTATTCCCAGCGATGGGAAGTCACGGCGGCGCTACTGCGGACGGACAACGCGAGATGCTAGCGGAACTCGGTGTGACAGAAGACGTAATTGGCTGTGAAATCCGGTCGGACATGGATGTCATCGAAGTCGGTCGCACTGCTGATCGAGATGTGCCCGTCGTTGCCGACGCGAATGCGGTCGCGGCCGATGCTATCGTCCCGATAAATCGCATTAAGCCACACACGGACTTCGACGGTACGGTCGAAAGCGGTCTCTCGAAGATGCTCGTTATCGGGATGGGAAAACAGCGTGGTGCGAAGATCGCCCACGATTGGGCAGTCGATTGGTCCCTCCGAAAAATGATTCCGGAGATAACCGACCAGCTGCTTAACGCCGTACCGGTTGTTGGGGGTGTCGCCATTTTAGAAAACCAGCGCGACGAGACCGCGCTTCTCGAAAGTGTTCCTCCGGAAGAGTTCCTTGATCGGGAGGCCGAACTCCTTGAGCGTGCCTACGATGTCATGCCGACACTCCCGTTCGACGACATCGATGTGTTAATCCTCGACCGGCAAGGTAAAGATATCAGCGGCCAGGGAATGGATACGAACGTCATCGGTCGCAGACCGTTCGCGATACAGGAACCAGAACCCGAGATGCCCGACATCAAACGAATTTATACACGCGGAGTGACCGACGTGACGCACGGTAACGCCATGGGCATTGGTTCGGCCGACTTCATCCACCATGACCTACTCGCGTCAGTGGACATGCCGACGACACTTATCAACGCGCTGACGGCGAGCACCACGAGAGGAGTGCGCCTCCCACCGGCGGTTGAAACAGATCGTGCCGGGCTCGTCGCTGCACTCTCGACGATCGGCATTATCAGCCCCGAAGAAGTTCGGGTCCTCCGCGCAGCCGACACCATGCATCTCCAGCGCTTGTACGCTTCTACCGCGCTCATCGAGGAGGCGCGCGAGCGCGACGACCTCCGGGTCGTCGCGGAACCGGTGCCAATCGCCTTCGATTCCGGTGACTTCGCTACCCCGACTCCGAATGTGGTGGGTGAGGCTGACGAATCAACCAGTAACTGATTTCCTCCGACCTCGTCGCTGCAACGCTGTCAGTCGCTTTTCAGACCGCACACAGCGTCGAGGTCGTTAGATCTCTACTTCGCCGATAGCAACGCGTCGTCCCTCGTCCGAAGACTTGTAACTCGCTTCGGTGAGCTGGACGCCTCGAGCACCAGCGGCGAAGTCCCAGGGAAACGGCTCATCCTCGACAACGTGACGGATGAACTTCTCCCACTGGAGCTTGAACGCATTCTCGAACTCCTGGTTGTTAGGAACCGCCTCCCAGTCCTCGGTAAAATCGTGCTCTTTCGGTGTGTCGGGATTCCACTCGGGCTTGGGCGTTGTGGAATGGGGTTGGACTTTGCAGTCTCGCAGTCCAGCAACGGCACTGCCTTCTGTCCCATCGACCTGAATTTCGAGTAGGTCGTCACGGTTCACGCGGACCGTCCACGAGGAATTGAGTTGTGCCACGATGTCGTCTTCGAGTTCAATGATTGCGTAGGCTGCATCATCGGCTGTCGCCTCATATGAATCGCCGTTCTCGTCGACGCGCTCAGGAACGTGGGTCTTCTCGAGACACTGGACGGTCTCAACGCGCCCAAAGAGGTTCTCCAGGACGTAGCTCCAGTGAGAGAACATGTCGTCGATGATTCCTCCTCCATCCTCTGCTCGGTAGTTCCATGAAGGACGCTGTGCGGGTTGGATCTGTCCGGTGAACACCCAGTATCCAAACTCGACACGAACCGAGAGAATGTCACCGAAGAAGTCCTGGTCGATGAGCCGTTGGAGTTTCACCAATCCGGGGAGCCAGAGTTTGTCCTGAACGATCCCGTGCTTAATATTACTTTGCTCTGCCGCTCGGGCAACCTCGATTGCGGTGTCGAGGTTGCCAGCCAGCGGTTTCTCACAGTAGACGTCCTTCCCGGCTTCGATAGCTTTCAGGAGGGCGTCGGGCCGCCGTGGAGTAATCTGGGAGTCGAAGTAAATCTCGTCGTCGCCGTCGAGACACGTTTCCAGGTCGGGATCAGCGGTCCAGCGCTCAACACCGTGTTTTTTGCTTAATCTTCGGAGTTTGCGTTCGTCCCGCCCGACCAATATCGGATCCGGCATTACCCGCTCCCCGTTGGATAGTTCGACCCCGCCGTTCTCGCGGATCGCCAAAATCGAGCGGATGAGATGTTGATTCGTTCCCATTCGACCTGTCACGCCGTTCATGATGATGCCAATCTCTTGCATAGGGCTAGTACGTCATAGGAGACTCCCATTTCAACCTATAAGGATATTTTGGTAGTTGAATTTATCGTTAGTGTTGTCTGTTCTCGTGGATGGTTCGAGCGAACGATTTATTCGCATTTTTCGCCATTGCCTACAACCATAATTTTTTATAATGTGTCGTTTGACTCGAATGTATGGGTGTAAACATCGGTTACGTTGGTATCGACCACCATCATCGCGACCCGTACTTTGCTGTTGCAAGTGAACTCGACGCTACTATCACCGCAGTCTGCGAACCCGGACGCAGAGTGGACGTCGACAGTATCACTGCTATGGATGAGCGGCCCGACGAAGTCACTACAGAGGGACAGAACGTTACTGACCTCGTAGCCGGCGCGGCAGTATACGAGAATCCACACGAGCTTGTTGCCGACAATAGCATCGACGTCGTTTGGATCACGTATCGGAGCAGTGAGACACCAGCAATCATTGAAAGCGCTGTCGAGAACGGGGTCCACGTGATTAGTGAGAAACCAATAGCACGGACGGCCGCAGACCTCGAAGACATTGCCCAGCAGGCAAATGATATTGGTGTCACCGTCGCACCGACGATGTACTACCGACGGAATCCGATTGCGATGGAACTCCGCGACAAGGTTCAAGACGGCTTCTTTGGTGACATCTGGACCGTCGATGGCCGGTTCAACGCTAGTCAGCTCTCCAATCGAAACACCGACCACTATATCTATGACCGGGAGACAAGTCGTGGTGGTGCCCTCCAGTGGATCGGTCCCCATTGGGTCGATATCATACCGTGGATTCTCGATGATCCCATCACACGGGTCAACGCTGAGTTCCACGAAGCGGCGGAGGCCGATGTAGAAGCCGGGGCGGTGCTCCAATTCGAGACGCGCAGCGGAACCCTCGGCACATATCACACTGGCTATTATTTGAACGACCGTGGTAAGGACACTCATCTCGGGATATATGGAACCGACGCACAAGCGCTGACGGCGCTGCACCACGATTCACTCCAACACGAACCAACGGTACCGCTCGAAATCACGTCCGATAACTCGGATTGGACGGCCGCCCCAACACGGACCACCGAATTCGAGTTCTCCTACGACCGTTTTTCGGAGTGGGGTGATTTCGTCCAAGACTACTTCGAGGCGTACTTCGAGGGATACGAAACCGGCGACGTCCCCGCGACGGTCGACGATGCTGTCCAACTGCTCCGAGTTCTCGACGCAGCGTACGAGTCTGGCGAACAGGGTAGTTGGGTCGAAGTCGTGGACTGAATGCCTCGGTAGTTCACTAACCATCAAGCGATTATCCAAGGTTATCTTACTTGCTAGCGATGTGGTCTGCCATCACGGCGTGCCCATCGGTCACTCTAATCGGAATATAGTGATGATAAAGTCTGCTGAAGAGAGGCATTCACTCATGCTGAACTTTATATAGGACCTCATTGAATTACCAGTTATGACAGACAAAAGCGAATCAAATACGCTCCAAACGACCGCAACTTCGATAGAGATACTCTCAATTCTCGAGAAGGTAGACAGAGCCAGAGTCTCGGAGATCGCAGAACGGATGGACCGGCCTAAGAGCACAGTTCACGGTCACCTCACCACATTAGCGGAAAAAGAGTTCGTGATACAGCGTGGAGATTTTTACTTACTCGGCCCTGAACTTCTCCGGCTGGGAAATCATGTTCGGACGCGCGAAGATGGATATGTTCTAGCGCGCGAGTTCACCGACCGGCTGTTCGAGGAGGTTGAACTCCGGTCGATCTTCGCCGTTGAGATGGGCGGCAAAGCCGTCTTTATTCATACCACATCAGGTAACAAGATGGGCTGGACGCACGAACAGTTGGGAAATCGCCTTCATCTGCACAACACCGGGGTCGGAAAGGCTATACTCGCCGAATTACCGGATTTACAAATTGAACGGATCTTGGATAAGTGGGGACAGCCCAAGGAGACCGAGAACACAATTACCGACCGGGAGTCATTGTTTGCAGAAATCGAAGAGATTCGCAATCAGGGCTATGCCGTTAACAATGCGGAGAATTTTCGGGAACTGTACGGCATTGGAGTAGCGGCGACCAAGCAGACAGGTGGCGTCATTGGTGGGTTCAGTGTTACTGGACCGGAGCACTCGATTACCGGAGGAGAACAAGAAGCTGAACTTGCAAACGTAGTTACGAAGATAGTCAGCGAATTTGAACTCGAACTCGCATTAGCGTAACTTCCATACTAGAGTTTCTCCGAATAAGGAGTCGATATATTCGAACTATATATACTATTACCCGAGCGTTACAACCATAGTTTTGTAACAACCTGTGAGTTATTCACATGCTGAGCGAAATAACAGCAGATATCCATTCGAAATGGCCGAATTATTTAAATACTATTCGGATAAATTACATGAAATACAACGGCGTACGAGATCCACAAGAACAAGTCGCAGTATAACCAACAACAGAGATACACAATGATTTTTATACAATGAGACAGAATGAAGTGCCATATGTCCGACCGAGACCAGAGTGCGGCAGAGGAACAGCTAGTTGACGATCTCGACAACGTACTTCCAGGGAGTGTTGATCGTCGAAAGTTCTTACATGGGTCTCTAGGTTCACTCGGTGCCATGATGTTGGCTGGCTGTACCGACGGCGGCGGCAATAACCAGTCTACAAAGAATGGTGGAGACGGCTCAAAGGCGACCTTTACAACGCCTTGGAAGAAAGAGCCTTCGTGGGGCTACACGCACGTAGCTGCAGGTAAAGGATACTGGAAAGATGCCGGCGTACCCAACGTCAACGCGACACGGGGGAACGGTTCAGATACAGAAGCACAAAACATTGGTGTCGGGAACAAGGCTATGGGTATAAGTTCCCTAACGACTGCGCTGAGCGTCTACCCGAAGACGCAAGATACCGAGGCGCTGAACATGTCCATTATGGGCCTAGCTCGGGGACGACCACTTCTGTCGCTAATCTGGCGGAAGGATCAGATGAAGGATAGAACAGATCTCGCTGGAAAGACAATGTTAGCAGCTTCGGGATTCGCAGCGGCAACCTCGGAGGTCTATCCAAACCTCATCAATGTAGACCCAAGCAAGGTGACTATCGAAGAGGGAACAGAGGAGGTCGCTGCCCCGAAACTCTCGAATAACCAGGTACAGGCCATCTGGGGGTCTATCGACTTGTACCCCAGTTATCAAAAGCAGGTCGATGCCGAACTTGGTGTAACTCCATTGACTACCTTCGGTGCGTTTCCAGGGTTCCCAATCTGGGTCAACAATAACTGGTTTAAGAATAAGGAGAACAACGTCGAGTTCGTCTCGAATATGTTAACGGGGTATTTCAAGGCTCTCAAGTGGGGTCTAATAAATCAAACAAAATATCTTGACTACCTTAAGTCGGAGGTAAACCCCAATCTTCGGACTTGGACCAAAGAGGAACTTGTGGGCCAGCATTCAGTCACTTGTGCCCAGGCAGTCACGTTGGACATGAAGGAAAACGGACTCGGTTACTTTACTGAGGACAATATCTCCTACGTACTCGACAATACCGCCTCTGCGCTGGTCGACAATCCTGACGCGCTCCCGAATGCGAGTGACCTTGTCGACATGCAAGCGTACGAGAAATCGGAGAAGGTGAAATTCTCCAACAAGGAGTGGAATCAGCTTAGTGAGAACGCAGGCGAGATCTGGTCCATCTTCAAAAAGGCCGAATCCAACAACTGAATGAAACTAGTCGACCTCGGACTGCCTGTCGATATTGGGTTCACTCGTCCTTCCCGAAGCGTGAACGAAACTGAGGAAAGTAATAGCACACCATAGCACCACGAAACACCCACAAACAGAGTACAGATGATTACAACAGTTACCTTTAATAATTCGGCACCCAACGCTATCGATAGAAAATGAGTAACGAGATAGCGGAAAATTCCACAGACGGTGCGGAAGCTACCTCGGAGTGCATGATACAGTACGATGATATCCAAAAAGTGTACGGAACCGATTTGGCTGAAGAATCGGTGACTGCACTTCAGGACATCGACCTCAACGTGGAGCACGGCGAGTTCGTCTCTGTCGTCGGTCCATCAGGTTGTGGGAAGTCAACACTCTTACACTTAGCCGCTGGAATTTTAGAACCCACGGATGGTTCTGTCAACATAAATGGCACAAGTGTCCAAAGTCCACAGCACCAGCGAAAGGAGGTAGGACTTGTTTTCCAGCACCCCGTCGCACTAGAGTGGCGCAATGTTCGAAAGAACATCATGCTCCCCGTCCAAATCCTGAAAGAGAATGGTGCTATCGACGGAAACATGGACGAGTATCGAGAGCGTGCCGACGAACTCATCTCGCTCGTAGGACTCAAGGGATTCGGTGATTCGTATCCGAACGAACTCTCCGGAGGAATGCAACAGCGCGTGACAATCAGTCAAGCACTCATCTACAATCCGTCGGTCCTTCTGATGGATGAGCCCTTTGGATCGTTGGATGCAATGACAAAAGACGAGTTGAATCTCGAACTGCTACGGATTTGGCGAGAGACAGAAAAGACAATCCTATTCATTACCCACGATCTCGACGAAGCTGTGTTCCTTTCCGATCGGGTTGTTGTTCTCTCACCGCGTCCGGGAGAAGTAGTCGACGATATCGAGATAGATCTGGAACGACCCCGAAATGAGGAAACAAGAGCAACCGAACGCTTCGTTGAATTATCAACTAAAATACACCAACACTTCAAGAGTTTAAAATGATTGGGAGCGTAGTTAGGAAATTGGGACTGAACAGCTCGGACAGACGATGGTATAGCATCGATAATACTCGTGCAACACGCTGGGGCCTGTCAGGATTAGGCATTGTCCTGTTACTCGTATTCTGGGAAGGAGCGACAACCTTCCTGGCACTCAATCCGAAGTACTTCCCAGGACCGATCGATGTCGTGAATGAACTAACGCGAATTTGGTCAGCGATCACATTCGTGCTGCCTAAAACATTATCCGCAGCTTTTGTGGGGTATTTCATCGCTCTGGGATTGTCGATTGTTATCGCGATCCCGTTAGTATCGAACGAGCGGTTGTTAAACGCCCTCATGCCATTCATCGTGGGAATCAACACAGTTCCACGAATAGCACTGACACCCCTTGTTATCTATTGGGTGAGTTTCGTTACCGTTTCTGGGTTGTCAATGGCAAATTACGTCATGGCCGTCTGGGTATCTTTCTTTCCCATGCTGATTGCTGCTATCGACGGATTTAGTGATATCGACGAGTCAACAAAGAATATGCTTGAAATTTACGGATCGACGACGTGGCAAGAGTTCAAATACGTCCGATTACGAAATGGACTGCCATTCATCTTCGACGGGATGAAAATCGGATTTATACTGGCGATGATCGGGGCCGTCGTCGGTGAGTTCGTCAGTGGAACACCCGGAATCGGATCGATGGCGGCCTCGGCAATTGGCCGCACGAACATTTCACGCGCGTTCGCTATCGTCCTCATTCTGGGATTCATTAGCACTGGTGTCGTACTCGCCGTATATATTATCGAGAGCAGAGTCATCTTCTGGAAAGATTCCTCAATAATGGGGGAGAGCTAATATGTCGATGCGTCCGGATCGACGATTCTGGCAAGCACAACGGTGGATAAAGCGACGGCTTCCGACCGTTGCCGCGGGCATCGTGATGCTCCTCCTCTGGGAAGGAACAGCCCTCGTTATCGACAACAACCGCATCTTCGCCAGTACATCGTACACGAGACAGCAACTGATGGCTCAAATCGACACTGTCTCGATCAAAGTTACGGAAACGTTCACGTCAGTCGTGGTTGCTTTCATCCTTGCTACCGTCATAGGAATTGTCCTTGGCGTCGTCATCGCTGAAATATTCACCATCCGACAGATGTCGATGCCGTTGATAATTTTCGCATACGCAGTGCCTCACCCGGTATTAGCACCGATGTTCGTCATCTGGTTTCTCGTCGGTAGCGATATCGTTTTGTTCACATTTACTGGCCCCTCGGCCTATCTCTTCGGATCCGTTACGGCACAACAGGCCCAACAGGTAATTGGGATCAATGGTGTCACGGCGTTCGGAGCCTGGGTCGGGTTCTTCCCAGTGTTTATCAACACAATCACTGGAATGAACGAGCTCGAAGAGCGGTTCGAGCACCTCGGCACCGTGCTCGGAGCAACGCGGTGGCAGATGGTGAAGTACTTTCGATTCTGGCGAGCTCTCCCGAATATCACGAGCAGCATAAAATCGACCGTCCAGCTTTCCATTGTGGGAGTCATCGTCGCAGAGTTCATCGCGTCCTCTCAGGGCATCGGTTACCAGATCGTCTTAGCCTGGAAGAACGCCGACCTCGGCTACATGTTTGGCGTTGTTCTCGTCATCATGCTGGGGTCCTACCTTTTCTACCAGGCCGTTGTGTGGACGTTGAAAGTCGTAACTCCCCCAGGATCGGTTTGATTCACCGAGACGAACTCCGACTTTTAAGCGTTTGTCGTGCCCGAACAATAAAATCTCGACATCGAATGGCGAGTTGTAGGACAACAATTTTTGTGCCGCGACCAGTTGGTAAACAACAGTCTGATGATTGATGTGGGTATCTTCACGATACATTTATTACGACGTGAAGGTTGACTATTTCTATGCGGATCGATGTCCATAATCACTGCTTGCCGGAACCGTACGTTGATCTCCTCTTAGAATGGGACACACCAGTCGGTTTGGAGTCCGAAGGCGATCAACTATATATGACCCACCATCGCTCTGGCACGGCCAGCGTGGCGGCGGGAAATCGGATTCCTGTAAATGATGGCTTCACTGATGTAAAGGCCAGGTTTGAATGGATGGATCGCTATGATATCGAGCGGACGCTCGTGTCTGTATCCACCCCGAATCCAATTGATGAAGCGTTTACCCCTAAGCAATCGACGGAGTTAATTCGAGCCATCAACGACGGCTACGCCAACCTCCAATCACGACACCCCGACCGAATTGCTGGCCTCGGAATGCTCCCGCTTCGAGAGCCAGAGGAAGCAGTCGCCGAAGTCGACCGTATCGTCGATAGCCTGGACCTCCACGGCATTGCACTCCCCACATCGGTTAATGGACAGAAGCTATCCAGGCCGGAGTTGGAGCCCGTCTTCGATCGCATCGACGACGCTGGACTGACGGTCTTCGTCCATCCCCATGGAAACATCCTTAGTGACGAGCTCGGTCCCGACGAGTCGTTCCTCAACCCGCTGGTCGTTTTCCCCACGGACACGACGTTCCAGATTGCTCGTCTGATCTACGATGGCTTCTTCGACGATCACGATTTCGACGTTGTCCTCTCTCACATGGGCGGTGCTCTCCTTCAATTAGCCGGTCGGCTCGAACGCGGTCGCGACGAGATAGACGATCCGACTTCGCGGCCAGACAGGTCGATTCAGGCGTATCTCCGTGATTTTTACTTTGACAGCATCTCTTTTCACCGACCCGCACTCAAAGCTGCCCTCGACACCGTCGGGATCGATCAGTTCGTGTTCGGAACGGATTTTCCGTTCGATGAGGAGGATACCCGAGCCATCGTCTCCGATGTCGAAGCGACCGTCGAGTCCGAGACCGACTTGGAGCGGCTCATGTACTCGAACGCCGTCGAGCTCTTCAATTTATGAGAAATAAATGAGATATAATTGATCCTGTTCTACTTCCAACTTCGTGTGTATGATCGGAAATCCCTCTGTAGAAAAGAGCAAACAAGCGTCTTTGAAGAGCATATTATCGGCATGATAGTTACCGAAACCAATTTCGAGCTGGCGATTAACTCCATCGGGAATCCAATCTGAGTGGTGAACAACGGTAGAATTCTGCGCCCTTGGATCCCACGAATGTGAAAATTTGTATTAAATACAAAAAACTATATAGTAGAAAAATAGTTATTTGCTGAGCCATGGTAAACGACCATGACGGTAGCGATGAGTATGGAATAGACACAGTAGAGACTTCCCCATATACAATCGACAGGCGGTCATTTATGGAAATCACCGGAGGAATCGGTGTAGGAAGTCTTTTCGAGACAGTTGGTATAGTCGGCGCCCAGACAGGAGGTGATACTGTAATCGAACTCGAAGCCGTTCGGCGGGAGGCAACCGGAAGCCCTACCGACCCAGACGGTGACGGGCTTTACGAAGATTTTGACGGCTCCGGTTCGACGACGTACGCAGATGTCGTCAGCTTCTTTGATCATTTTGATGACGACGAAGTACAAAGTCGAGCAGAGGATTTCGATTTTAACCAGAACGATCGACTCGACTTTGACGACATCGTCACCCTCTTCGAAGACGAAATCTCCGACGGTGGATCCGACGACTCGAACGGAACTTACGCGTGGCTTGGTGTCTCGCCTGAAGAGATTGCGGATCGATTAAACCCGACGCTCTCACTGACCGCCGGCCAAAGCTACACGGTCGAGTGGACCAATAGGACGGGCGAATCTCACGACTTCGTTATCGTCGACGCCGCTGGCAACGAGCTCGTCTCATCATCGACCGTGGACGAAGAAGGTAGCACTCAGTCAGTCGAATTCCAAGCGACCGAAGAGATGGCCGAGTACTATTCCAGTACGTACTCGGACTCCCAGCGCGGAATCATCGAAATCAGCGGTGGTACCTCAAGCCCACCAGTTGTCTCGCCGAACGAGATCGGTATCGGTGCGTCACCATCCTCGGATGCGACGGTCCTGTGGAACGGCGAGGAGGCGACGCTTGATCAGTGGCACCACCGTGATGGGAATTCGGTAGAGTGGACTGACGAGGGCGAGTATTTCCAAGTAAATGGAGGGACCGGAGATATTCTCTCGGACGCGGAACTCGGGGATTGTCACCTCCACCTCGAATGGCGCGCACCCGAGAACGTCAGCGGGGAAGGACAGTCTCGAAACAATAGTGGTGTGAAACTCATGGACCGCTACGAGTTCCAGATCCTCGACAACTACGAGAACCCTACGTACGCCGATGGATGGGCGGGGGCGTACTACGGGCAAGCTCCACCACTGGTGAGTCCGCTTCGCCCAGCTGGACAGTGGCAGGCATACGACATCATCTGGCACTCACCGCGCTTCGAGGACGGTGAGCTGGTGCGGCCAGCACAGGCTACGTTGCTGGTTAACGGCGTGATCGTCCTCGCACACCTGAATATAGACGGGATCAGCGGTGGTACTATCGAGCCGTACGAGCCACATCCGCCCGAGGCGTCAGTGATGCTGCAAGATCATCAGAGCGACGCACCGCCGCAGTTCCGTAATATATGGTACCGACCGCTGGAGGAAGATCCAGTCGAATCGGGCGATACCGATCTCCCCGAGTACGATACCACGGCCGGACGCGGGCAACCACCAGCCGTTACGCCCACTGGACCAGCAACAGAAGGGAATCCACCCTCGGACGCACGTGTCTTGCTCGGCGACAACGGGCTGGACGACTGGACGAGCGTCGGTGGTGGAGATCCCGGCTGGGCAGTGAATCAGGACTACGTCGAGGTCGTTCCCGGCAAAGGTGATATTCGAACCAAAGAATCCTTCGGTGATTCACAGGTTCACCTCGAATGGCGAGTCCCAGAGGACGTCGAGGGCGGGGGACTCGACCGTGGTAACAGCGGCCTGTTGATGATGGGAAAGTACCAGATCCAGATTCTAGACAACGACGGAAACCCCGTCGATCCCGTAAGATGGGTTGGATCCTATCCTGATCAGGCCGCACCGCAGGTGAGTCCGATCCGCTCGCAAAGAGAGTGGCAAACGCTCGATGTCGTCTGGCAGGGACCGCGATTCGATGGTGATACATTGGAAAAACCCGCACAGGTGACGGTCCTATTGAACGAGACGGTCGTACAGTCTCGACTCGTAGCGGATGGACCAAACCTCGAGGGGACCGTCGGCACCTACGAACCACATCCCTCCGACGGACCGATCCGACTTGAGGACGGCGGCGATCCCATTCAGTTCCGGAATCTCTGGCAACGGTCGCTTGACTCGACCATTGACGTCGGTCGTCTCTCGGCTCCCTATGGGCTGAACGTCGGCGGCGTCTCCTCGGGTCGCTCCGACCTCTCGCCGGGCGACACCGTCGAGATTGGCGGCGTCGAGTACGAACCGTACACCGAAACGATTGCACCCGATCCGGCGGTGACGCTCATCGGTCAGCACAATGAGAGTGGTGCAAACGGAGATGCCAAAGAGATCGAGGGGATTGACGCTGACAAAATCTACCAGACGATGATGTGGAGTACGGACTCGTTCGGCTACGAGATTTTGATGGAGCCCGGGGCGTACAACGTAACGTTCCACGTCGCGGAGCTCAACTTCACGCCAGAGGCAGGTCCGGAACAACAGCGCACGTTCTCCGCGTACGTACAGGGAGAACCGGTCTTCGAGGGGCTCGAAACATGGGACAAACCCCAACAGGCCATCTCCCGGACGATCGAGGGGATCCAGATCGAGGACGAACCACTGGTGATCGAACTCGAGTCCTCGGTGGAGAACCCCATGGTCAACGCTATCGAGATTCAGGACGCAGATGATCCGTACGCCGGTAACCCGGCTGTGCCACCGGAGGAGGCACTCGACACCTTCGACCTCCCCGACGGGTGGACGATCGAACAGGTCGCCGCCGAGCCGATGTTGGACAGTCCCGTTGACATCAAGTGGGACGCGAAAGGCCGCATGTGGGTCGTCGAGATGCCGGATTACATGGCACTCGTCCCCGGCGATGGCCGTGGTGGTGATCCACCCGGGAATTACGGTGACTGGGGCAACGCCGAGATGAGTCTGGAGGAGTTGACCGGCTGGGGTGACGAACTCACTAATGCGGAGCCAAACGGCGTCATAAAGATGCTAGCGGATACTGACGACGATGGTGTTATGGATGAGGTAACGACGTTCGCCGACGACCTTACTCTATCCCGTTCACTCTCCTTGCTCGGTGACGAAGAAGCTGTCATGATCGCTCATTCTGGATCAAACTTCACTGCCGCAGACCTATTCACGGCGATCGACCAGGACGGCGACCTTTCTGCCGATAGTGCCGAGACAGTCAAGAGCAATTGGGTCAGTGAAGACAATCCAGAGCACACGAGCAACGGTCTCAACTTCAATCTAAACAACTGGCTCTACAGTGCAAACTCCGGCGACCGATTCCGGTATCGTAACGGAGATATCGAGGAGCAGAACACGCATGGCCGTGGTCAGTGGGGAATCACTCAGGACGATTACGGCCGTCTGTATACTACCACGAATCCTAACTGGTTGTACGCGGATCTTGTCCCGAACAATGGCGATTATCTCCTGCGAGGGTCGAGTGACGGCTCCACCGGTGTCATGACTAATGTTGCTCCGGATCACACTGTGTATCCGATACAGGAGGTCTGGGGAACGAATCGAAGTTATCCAGGGGGACCAGCGTCGCACCGCGACGATGGTCGTCTCGAATCAGTTACTGCGGTTTCTAGCCCGGATATCTATCGTGGAGATATTTTCCCCGAGGAACTCTCCAACGATGCGTTCGTCCCGGAACCGGCTGCCCACGTAGTCGCCCACTTCTCCATCGAGGACGACGAGAGCGGTCTCGGGCTCGCTGTCGAACACGAAGTCTACGACAATGAAGAATGGGGTCAACAAGACTTCCTATCCTCTTCAGACGAAGTGTTCCGGCCGATAAACGTCAAAACAGGACCTGACGGCGCGCTATATATCGTCGATATGTATAATGGTATCTTCCAGCATAACAGGTTCCTTACGGACTATCTTGCGGAATACTTCCTTCAAAACAACCTTCACAAGGTTCCAGCAGCTGGCCGAATCTACCGCGTCTACCCCGAGGGTGCGAAACTCGACGATCCACCAGCACTCGACGAACTCCCACCCGAAGAACTCGCTGCACAACTCGAGAGCAGTAACGGCTGGGTTCGAAAGACTGCACAACGGTTGATCGTCCAAGAGCAGATGACGGATACCGTTTCCTCGCTTCGAGAGATCGCACAAGAGAGCGATGACTCGCTCGCTCGGATGCACGCACTGTGGGCGCTGGACGGCCTGCACGCGATTGACGCCGACTCAGTCTTTTCCGTCATGGATGATGTTGAAGACTCACACGTTCTCGCTGGAGCGATGCAGATCGGAGAAGCGCTGCTCGAAACCGACGATGCAGGGACGTACGTTGATCGACTTATCGACTTTGCCGACGCTGATCAGATCCGTCTCGTGATTCAAGCGGCTGCTTCTCTCGGCGGGGTCGCCGACAGTGACCTCCAAGAGGAAGCTCGACCTGTACTCGAGGATCTCCTCCGGAACTATGAAAGCAATGACTACGTTAAAGAAGCCGTCCACTCCTCTCCCGAGATGGATATCTCCGTGGACGCTGAGCCAGTATCGGCTCCATTCGGATTCAATGCGGCGGGGGGTGAAAAAGACGGAACGGTCACTATCGACGGGATAGAGTTCATTGAAGAGTCATTAGCTGTGGCTGTATCCGGTGACGCAGGTGCAAGTGGAAGCAATGAAGCTGTATCTCCAAGTACTACCAACAACTCGATCGCAGGAACGGAACACGACTTGTTGTATCAGAGTATGCAGTACGGGGGGAATCTCTCGTATGAGATTAGCATCGAGAACGGAACCTACGATGTAGCGTTGTATTTCATAGAGTATGTCTGGAACCAGGCAGGGAAACGCGTCTTCGACGTCTCGGTTGAAGGAGAAACCGTGTATTCCCCACTGGATATCTATGCGGAAGCCGGCAGCAACACGGCTCTAACGAAGACCGTAGAAAATGTCGAGATTAATGACGGCACGCTCACGATCAGCTCAACCACGGAAGTGGACAACTCGTCGCTCTGTGGATTCGTCATCCGATCATCGAATTCCAATGGAGGGGATGTAATCACCCCCGGAGCAACGATCGAATTGGGAGGAGAGGTCAATGGTTGGACTGGCAGAGTACCGGATCTGATCGAGGGAGAATCCAACCCGACGCTCTCGCTGAAGGCAGGCGAGAGTTATACGGTTGCTTGGGAGAACCTCGATGGTGCACCACATGACCTCCAAATCCTTGATTCGAACGGAAACGAGCTCGTAGGAACCGAGACCGTTTCATCCGAGGGAGAGGTTGCGTCAGTCGAGTTCACTGCCACCGAAGAGATGGTGGAGTACTATTGCTCGTTCCACCCTGACCAGATGAGGGGGACAGTCACACTCTGAGACACCCAGTTCTCAAGAATTCCACATTTATGGCAATTATTTGCTAGAGATAAAGTACAATATATCCACCGTTGAATTTAAAAATCCTCTCGTCCCATTTTATTTCCGTACATTATGCTGTTGAATAATACGCAAATTACTTATGTTTTCTATGTAATTAAGGTTTGTGAGGAATCCAGAAACCAGCGGTAGCGAAAAGATTAGCACTGCGTATAGAAGACAAGTACTCCAAACAGTCGGCGGTCTCAGTATGGCAGGACTCGCAGGAGCAGCCAGCGGTAAACCTCCATCAAGTACCGACGATGTATTGGCTCAGACTCAGTCACCTTCCGTTGGAAGCGATCCTGCTATCCTGATTGTATCCTTAACACCGGGTTACCGGCATGGGTCCATCCCCGCTGGAAATCAAGCGATAAAGGAATTAGGGGACAAAATCGCCGAAGAGAGTGGCGCTGAGGAAGTTAGAGTCGATCTCATCGATAGTGAGAATGATACCACACCTCCGACAGAATTTCCAACTGATGTCGAGGAACTCAATCAGTACGACGTCCTCGTCTTCAACAGCAGCAACGACGCCAATCCCCCACAGAGTACCGAGACAGTCGTATTGAACGAAGAACAGGCGGACGCCTTCGAAGAGTATATCCGCTCAGGCGGTGGATTCGTCGGCATCCACTCCGCCGTCGACAACCAGACCGACGGATCGTTCTTCAACGGCATGTTCCAAACGTACTACAAGGACCATCCCGACGGAACCCAGCACGGACAGATTCACGTCACCGATCGCGTCCACCCTTCTACGAAGAATCTCCCTCTCGAGTGGAACCTCGAAGCCGAGTGGTACAATTTCACCCGAAACCCCCGTGGGAACGTCCACGTTCTCTGCACGGCCGACGAGAGCACGTACGATGAGCTGGGTTACGACGGCGGCGAGATGGAGGGGACTGATCACCCAATCTCGTGGTGTCAAAACGTCGACGGCGGACGTGCATGGTACACGGGACTGGGACACCTTCCCGAGCAATTCGAAGACGAGACGTTTCGTGAACACCTCCTCGGCGGAATCATGTGGGCGGCCGGTTACGTCGACGGCGAGGCCACAGGTACTATCTGGGACACAAAGGGGTACGACCAGGTCGTCGGCAGCCTGACCGACCCGACGGCAATGGCCGTCACGGACGACGGACAGGTGTTTTTCACCCACGGCGGTACCAACCGCGAAGTTTCGGACGAACCAGCCAGGATCAGTGTATACGATCCCGAAACGGAATCCGTCTCGGAGGCGCTGAGTTTCGACATCTACACAGGTGAAAACACAGGTCTGTTCGGACTCGAACTCGATCCGGATTTCACGGAGAACGGGTGGGTCTACCTTCAATACGCGCCACTAGGTGAGTCAGTCAACCGGATATCGCGGTTTACGTATTCGGACGGCAGCATCGACCTCTCCACGGAAAAACAACTACTCGACGTCGATACACAGCGTGAGACCTGCTGTCATGCGGGTGGAGATATGCAATTCGGACCTGATGGACGACTGTATATCGCAACTGGAGACGACACCAACCCGTTCCACTCGAGCGGGTACGCCCCTATTGACGAGCGCGAGGGACGCAAGTACTACGACGCTCAGCGAACAGCCGGTAACACGGCCGATCTTCGGGGTAGCATTCTACGAATCGAACCCCAGGACGACGGGTCGTACACCATCCCTGAGGACAACCTCTTCACTGAGACGAATGGTTATGGCGACGAAATCGACAACGGCCTTGTCCGCCCAGAAATCTACGTGCTCGGGTGTCGGAACCCATTCAGACTGCATGTCGATTCGAAGACGGGTCACCTGTGGTATTCCGACTATGGCCCCGACGCCGACGCGTGGGACGCTGAACGCGGCCCGCCAGGTATCGTCGAGTTCAACAGAGTGAGCGAAGCTCACTTCTCCGGCTGGCCGTACTTCGTTGGACCAAATATTCCGTTCAAAGACTACGACTTCGAGACCGAAACAGCAAACGGTGCATTCGACCCGGAGAATCCGACGAACAATTCACCGAACAACACCGGGCTCACGGACCTACCACCGGCCCGCGAGGCGACGATCTACTATCCCGCTAACTGGAGCGCACTCGTCGATGACGTTCCTGACTACGCACAGGACTACCTTCCAGAGGAACCACCCTTCCCGGAAGTCGAAGGAGGTGCGCCGATGGTGGGTCCCGTTTATCGAAACCAACCGGAGTTCGGCGATGACGCCCTGTCAGAATACTACGACGGTAAGTACTTCATGATGGAGTACAACCGGGGATGGATCCAGTATGTGACGTTCGACGACGACGGAGAGGTTTTAGAAATTGAGCCGTTCATGTCGGATACGAACTTCGGGATAAATTGGGAGATGGAAACCGCACCGGATGGAAGTATCTACCACATGGATTTCACCGGCAGTGTGAACCGGATTACCGGTGGATCCCTATCCGCCGCTTCAGTTTCAATCGGCCTCGAGGAAGACTCGCTTCAACCCGGACAGTCGACCACCGGCACCATCACGATCAGGAATATCTCCGAGAACGACCTGTCGGACGTCGAAATATCCGTCGCCTCGAGCGAGGAGAAAATTCAAGTCACGCCGTCATCGCAGACGGCGTTCGACTCAATAGCACCCGGCGAAAGCAAGTCCGTCGAGTACGAGGTCAACATCGGATCGGATGCGGCCCAGGGTTCCTACGACGTGGAGACCGAGGTTTCGTTCGCCTACGAGGGAGAGAATCGGTCGGTTTCATCGAGTGTGTCGGTTTCGGTTTCGGATCCACAAGCGAGCGACCAGTACTTCTGGCAGGCGTCGGAATACGAAGCAGGAACCCAGCCGGATACTTGGAAACCCAAAGCCAACGTCGAGGAGTGGGGAATCAAGGAGGATGACGACGGAGCGTATCTCGGACTGGAAGGGTCGGCGGAACAGCGTACAAGTTTGCGATTTACTGAACCCGACAAGGCCGTAGAAATGGAGGTATGGGCCCGTGCAAAATCGGTCGACGAGAGCGGTGACTACTGGGTGTACGGACGCGGATACGGCGAGGATAAGCCACAGGCCGACCTCACCGCGGCTCGTGCTGACGACTACATCGTCGAGAACCAGTTTCGGCTCTCAGCGTACGATAACGGGAATCTGGCGATCGGCGAGTCGGTTGACCACGTTGGTGCGGATGAACTGTACGAGGTTCGACTACAGGTCTCTGGGAACACCATGCGAGCGCGGTGGTGGCCAACTAGTGCAGAAGAACCCAACGAGTGGGACCTTGAGGGGTCCGCGCCCACAGAAGAGCCCGGCTACGCCGGACTCGGCCATTGGATCGGCGAGTCCTATCAGATCTACGCTTTCGGGGTCGGCGTCGGTGGAGCCGCGGCCCCCACGTCACAACTCAGCGATCAACCCCCAGCCGTCGTAGGCGATTCGAAGCCAACCGACCCGGACGGTGACGGGCTATATGAGGACGTCAATGGAGACGGTGAAGCCAACTACGACGATATCGTCGATCTCTTCGACAACTATGATGACTCGGCCGTCCAGGACAATGCGTATGCTTACGATTTCAACGACAACGGCAATCTCGACTTCGATGACATCGTCGAGTTCTTCCGCTCGCTGTAATTACTTGTTTATTATTTTTTGAACACTCATAATACGAGAGATTTCTCAAATAGTAAGCCACACCACGACGTTTAATGATAAGAAGTACAAAATCAAATGACATTTTTTCAAGGAGTAAGTGGCGTTTGTATGGATGAATTGAAAATCCAGATTCTGAATAATTTACCTGCTCTATTGTTGGATTTTCCAAAATATATTTTCTAAGCACAGATAACACATAGTGAATTCTGAAATTCAACGTTATCTCAACATATATGTGGAATACCAAGAGAAGCTAAAGAAATATTCCTCGACAATATGTTTATAATTTCAGAATTGTTGATTATTTTGATCTCATCGGAATTTGATTACTGTTTGGTCTGATTCTCACTTGTATTTCTGAGTACTCGTGTTTTGCGGTGGCTAAGATTACATAAGTAGTATTGTAAAGGAACCGGGTTTTTCTGCACGTGTTTGAAGCGGAATATAAGAATCTCACTCTAAGAATTCTATAGCACAAACAATGAAAACAAATGGGAAGTCTAACTAATCAAGATTGAGAATCAAGAAGTTCACAGCAGTATCTTGATTTGACCTAGAGGACTGGTTAGAGAGACGTTAGGGACGATGATTACTCCAGTGACTATATTAGCCTTTAGAGGCTCGTGGGAATTTACCATGACCACCCTTAATGTCTCTTGGAAAAGTTGGGGATCTCGTTCGTAGAAGAAGGACCACAATGAAGACGACTTGCGGACTGGCTTAGAGAAATACTGTGCAAATACTTGCTCGGACAGCATAGTTATATATCTCCCGGTTTTATTCAATTGCCTGCCATGACATCAGATGGTAATCAAACGCCAAATTCAACAGCAAACAGATTCGTCAGTCGCTCCCACTACGCCGCAGAGAGTATCTCAAATTTACTGGAACAGCCACTACAGGGACGTTCACAGCGATAAAAGGTGTGACTGCAAAAGACAACATTTCGCAGAATGGTAACAAGGATACTAATCTCCATTCCCCGAGTAATTCACTCTATCTATACCGAATCAAGGATGGCAATCCCGTCGAAATGTCCTCTACCTCTGTGGATTTTGACTCGCATGTTGATGAATGGATTGAGGGAACGATAATCTGGGACACAGGGATGCTATTAGCTGCAATCTTATTGACTCCCAAGGTACTGAGATCTGTAGAGTGTCTGCATCTGACGATAGCTTTAGTCAAGGTGGCATCGGGTTCCGAGCTGAGAAAACGGATGAGTCATCCGGCATCATAGTCGACAATGTGCGAATGATCTCTCTAGACGATAACACTAGTGACAGACCAGGTCCTGTAGTCGGCGATTCGAAGCCAGCGGATTTAGACGGTAATGGCAAGTATGAGGACATCAACGGTGACGGAGAGGGGAACTACGATGACGTCGTAGATTTCTTTAACAACTTCGAGGTTTCAGCCGTGCAGGAGAATTCAGATGCGTTTGATTTCAATGAGAACGGCTATCTGGACTTCGATGATATCATCGAACTCTCTCGTTCGTATTGAAAGTTCAAATTTTTAAAAATGAAGGATTTTCTATCTAGGTCATCAGTCGTCGGTAGCCTGAGTGACTTCCTCGGACTCTAGCGCATCAGCAATTGTTTCACAGAACTCCGGTAGATTGTCTGGACGCCGCCCGGTCACGATGTTCCCATCTCGAACAGTACCGGTGTCTTTGACCGTTGCACCGGCGTTCGCGAGATCCGTGTGTATTTCCTGCACCCCACACACCTCCCGATCCTCGATGAGGTCAGCCTCGACCAGAATCCATGGACCGTGACAGATCGCGGCCACAAGCTTTCCGGCTTCGAAGATTTCTTTCGTGAGTTCGATGACTTCCGAAACAGAACGCAGGTGGTCCGGAGAAAATCCTCCAGGAAAGAGGATACAGTCAATGCTCTCTGCGTCTAGTTCCTCGAGGTCAGCGACCGTGTAATGGACCCCCTCTTGCAGGATAATCGGGGGCGCAGGAGTACCGAACCGGCCTCGAACAGGTTCCTGATCCGACCCTTCATGGGCATTGAAGCCTGCGTTGATCGGCACTAACTGAACGTCTGCTCCTTGGTGAGACAGTTGGAGAAGGCAGTACTCCATTTCGATATCCTCGAATTCATGCCCAACAAGAATCGCTACCGTCTTATTTTCGGACACCATGTGATATTACACCACTAGAAAAACATCAGATAAATATTAAACCTTTCGGAAAATAGAACAGTTACAACGTAGCTACGGTCACCCTCTTGAACGTTCATAAGAGACCGTAATCCGCTCGCCAAGCAAGAATCGCCGAGAACATTTCCTCAGAGAGTGACAAGGAAGGCTAGATCCACTCTTGGAAACTCTTTGATTGTCGTCAAGGAAGTAGCGCACAGATATCGCAAGGGCTCCGGGGTGGTTGCACTTCCGCTTAGAGAACAAAGCGGCAGTGGACGAGACACCACCACTTCCAGTGTAACCACCCGATAGATGCGCTCTATCTCCCGTGAAAAACCACACAATGGTTGATAAATCCTATGACGCAATATCAAATCTGTGCATTCGGGAGAAGAGACTACTTCGGCTATAGAGACTCTAGATTGTTCGGTTTCAAGCGATTCTAATGCCTGCATCAAATTCAAATTGGAATTGGAACCCAATTCTGGTTAGCATCCAAACTCATTCACGATTTACCGATTAGTTGAGCCAGCGCTGCCGTATCGGCTTCAAAATAATCGACATCGCATAAATAATCATGATTCTCTATTAAGTTTCCAACCTGACCTATGGACGTCTATGCATTGAATGCATCAGTTCAATTGTTGACCACCATAGTAATTACTGAGTTAGCTAATTGAGCACAGTAGGCAAAGCCCACTAAGTTGGTAAAAGCCTTATGTAATCCTCGAGTGGGAGCTTCAAGTGAGAACCAGATCAAATTTAACAAAAATCATGGAGATAATATTCTGTACTTTTATGAGATTGATAAAAGACTACAAAACCGACTAGATATCAATCTGAATGCTGGATTATCGACCACAAGGCGGAATTACTCAAAAAGGACCTAACTACTAAGCCAACATAGTTGACTTTGCTAAGACAGCCAACTTAGTAGACTCAGTAAACTTAACAGACGATGTAGTCTTTGCAGACGGTGGAGAGCCTGCGAAGTTAAACATGTGTACAGAGTTCACTAATTCTACGAACACAGCCCATTTTGCTGACTTATGTCTGACGAACTTTTATCATCTGATCCCAACGAGTTGTATGGGAATATGGTAGCGCTAAGAAACAGACTTAGCATACCTCGCACGCAAGTTGTTAAAATATGAATTCGACAACCAAAACATACCAAATTCCAAATATGACCAGTGAAACAGTCGAAGTCAAAGATGTGGAAAGAGAACCGATTACTGGACAAGCAGTAAGCGTGAATATGCTAAAAGGAGGTGTTGGGAAGTCCATTCTCGCACTGAATATCGCTGATCGGTTGTCTGTCCGTGGTCACGATGTTCTGTTTATTGATCTTGACCCGAACGGCCACATAACAGAAAGTCTTGGGTACGAAGACGTATTTGCCGATCCAACCCACGATCTTACGAATATAGTTATTCACGAATACGGTGAATTCGAAGAGTATATTTATCCTACAGATTGGGAATGGGACTTTGTCCCTGCCTCGGTTAAACTGAGTACCCTCGAGAGTGAATTGAGTGATAACAGCATCACTCTCCTCAAAAGAAACTTTGTCCAACCGCTCCTTGAGAATGAAGAATACGATTATATTATCATGGACGGTGGAGGAGAGTGGAGTCATATTGCGAAGGCAGCATACGGAGCGGCCGCTCGCACTATAATTCCGATTCCACCAGGAGATATGAATCGGTCAGGATTTAAACGAACCTATGACCGGGTTATTAGTGAAATGCCTGACGAGTTAGACTTCAAAATTCTCGCAATCGTACCGAACATGATAACAGAGTTCATTAAACACGATAAAGCCGATAGACGCCTACTCGAAAACTTAAATCGATCAGAAACATTCTCTAAATATCTTCCCTCATTTGCTCGTATCCCGCCAAAAGATTGGGATGCTATCGATTCTGGTGAGATAGACGTTCCAAAACCGGGGCTGCGGAAGAATTCGAATCTTGAGAATGCACTAGAAGAAGAAAATATGCCATTTGGACGGTACATCGAAATACAGGATTCGATAAGTCAGAACGACGAACTAACGCTCAACCATTTGGACGAGCTAGCTCGGATTATTGAGCAAGGAGGAGTTACCAATGAGTGAATTTGATGACTTTGTCACTCGAGATGAAAATGAGGAAAAAAGGCACCAACCAAAAAAGTCAAAGCGTGAATCAGAGACCTCTGCTGTGGATAAAAAAGAATCTCAAGCCTCGAAGACAGAAATGTCAGGAATGGTTGATGATCCAGAGGCAACACAAGACCAAAAAACGGAAATAACAAATAGTAATTCGAAAACTTGGAATCGCGAACAGTTTGCGATGTTCTTCAAAGAAGCAGAAGTCTTTGGGTATGAGGATCTTATGTACGATGCGAAGGGGGACTTAAAGAGAGAATACAATGTTAGAAACGACAAACGATATGAGATCGATCAGGCATTTATCGAGTTAGCACTCGAACGGATCAGCTCAGAAGATCTCGCAAAGCGTCTGATCGAAAATCGTGGATTCGATCTCTAAGAAGCGTACCGTCTACAATTTTGCTCGTGGTAACTGAGCGAGTTCTCACAATGAGCAATCAACAGATTAACTATTTTTGTGCATGGATAAGTGTTATCACTACTCAAGTTCGTTGATGATGCCAACTTATTTTTCTTCTCATCTAGGGACAATGAAGAAGGTACTGAACTAAAGGACTTTGACTGCAACAGCCTCGGTGACTTCTCATGTTGGCCATGCATGAGGACAGGATGGAAGATGCCACCGAACTAACTACTACTTCAGCTTTTTTGTCCCCTGTCATGGCAAGTTGTTGCCCCGGCTACTACCGATCAGTGAGCGTTCGCGGTGAGTGCGGATGCAACAACTGACGATCCCTCTAAGAGGCTTATTGATACTCTTCGATCTGCTCGTCCTTATCTAGACGAAGACAATAACAGGAACAGTACAGATAGAGTAACAAGCAGAATAGCACAGTATCCGATTGATAGCTAAGGGAGTGCTTCAACACATTCCATAAGATCGTCTTCCGACTGCCAGATACACGGGCGGTCTGCATCGTTGAGCATGTCAAAGATTGCAGTCTGCATTCCGCTATACGGCTTTTCAAGATTGACGTTCGTATCGACCTCACCAGAATCAATGCCGGAATAGTCACGCTTGAAGACACGTGTCTTCGTAAAATAGGCCTCTAAAGCAGTGAAATACCCCTGTTCGACGAGAAAGCCACCACTATCGTGTTCGGTTACACCGACTAGATAATCAGTATAATCCGCCAGAAGTCGGAATTTGACGTACGTGTTGACCCATTCGCTTCGAATATCCACCATCAGAAATGCGTAGGTATCGGTTCGCCGATTGAGACGATCTTTGACCAATTGAAGCCGATATATTTCCGGTCGTCCGTAGCTACCGAGAACGAAGTAAGCGGACTCATTTGTGAAAATGGGCGATAATTCTGCAACACTGTGTTTGAGCTCTTCATATTCTTGTGGGGTGAGCGATGTGCTATGGAGATGTTCTTTGGCTTTCTCAGCGATATCTGCCGGAGTTTGTTCGTCCGTTCCCATTGTTTTCGTAGTCTCAATCGCAGTGTATCAATGTAGCGACTTCATCGGTGACTACATCACAATAGACCGATTCGTATTTCGGCGAAACGCTTTTGCACTCACTACTCGAAGAAACAAGTATGAGCACGTCTGGCCACACATCGTCTGACCTCGACAATGTTCGGAAACGGTTGAACGTCGTCACTCAGGAGACTCGGTTTTCACTTATTCAGGACATCCTGGGACATCCATCACAACTTCCAACGTTGAAAGAACTAGACTATGTAAACCCAAGTAAAAGCCAAACTACGATTCGTCAACATCTTCAACAACTCGTCGATGTAGGTATCCTGGAAGAGGTGTTCCTCCCTGACGAGCAACGACAGAACAACCTCCCGTACAAGTTCTATGGAATTAGTGACGAAGGACGGGCGTTCCTCGACGAACATGGACTCTTGCGTGCCGAAGAAACATTGCAGACGATATTTGCTCGGGTCGAAAAATCTGACGCGATCAAACGGTACCAGACTGCACCTCGCCCTGATCAGTGATGAGACGGGACTACTGCAACCACCCACACCACACTTCCGCAGTCCGTGTCGTTTATAAACCAGACACACACCACTCTTCCGGAGTTCAAAGGGAAGACAGTCTGCTATATCATATCCAAGCTACTACCTAAACAGCCGATAGTTTTATGCCAAAGCATATCAAATTACTCCGTACTACATTTTACTAGAAGTGGATGAGACTGATTCAAGAAGATACTAGAAGACCGCCCCGTCATCGTGTTTTAACTGCGGAAGTGTGGTGTGTGTGTCTACAATATCTCGAGTAGTTTCCCCTGATTCCTACTTTCACCAACTCCGGAAGTACGGTGTTCTCCTGAACTCCGGAAGAGTGGTGTCCCCGAGAAACGTGCCAATACTGTGCAACTCCGGAAGAGTGGTGTCTGACGCTTATAAAAACCACCTGGACTACGGAAGCTACAGAATCTCCGGAAGTTGTGGTCCGGCAAATTTAAATATGCTGCCATTGAGAACGTTACTATGTCATCAATTGGGTTTACTCGGGGGGAGACACCATATAAGAACCGAGATGCACTATTAGATGACTATACACCCGATGAACTCGTTGGTCGTGATGATGAGCTTAAAGAGTATCAAAGCCTGTTGAATCCCGTCATTTGGGGTGATCAGCCCAACAATATCTTCTTGTATGGGAAAGCAGGCGTTGGGAAGACAGCAGCAACGAGGTTCATGCTCGGCCAATTGGAACACGATGCAAAGCAGTATGACGATATTGATCTCTCTACCTTGCATATCAACTGTGATGGCCTCGAATCTAGTTATCAGGTCGGGGTCGAAATTGTAAACTCACTACGAGACTCGCGAAATCAAATCAGTGAAAGTGGCTATTCAAAAGCAGAGATCTACAATAAGATGTGGCGAGCGCTCGAGCAAACGGCTAACACTATTCTCATTGTTCTCGACGAAGTCGATCACGTTCGGAAAGACGATTCGATTCTCTACCAGCTATCTCGTGCCCATGAAAATGGGAAACTCAACGAGACGAAAATCGGTGTTATTGGGATTTCGAACGATATGACCTTTCGTAGCCATCTCTCATCGAAAGTCCGGAGTTCACTTTGTGAACGTGAACTGTCATTCTCCGATTACAACGCCGCAGAGCTGAAGAAGGTGCTTCAACAGCGCGAAGCAGTAGCGTTTAAAGACGATGCAGTTGCTGATGGAGTGATTTCGCTATGTGCAGCACTTGCCGCACAAGAAACTGGAGACGCTCGTGAAGGACTTGACTATCTTCTCGTTGCTGGTGATCTGGCCCGTGATGAACAATCGCAGATCGTGCAAGAGAGCCATGTCCACCAAGGAAAAAAGAAAGTCGAGCGCCAGACGATTGTTAAGGGACTTGCAGATCGTGGTGAACAGGCTCGGTATGTTGCTTACGCTCTTGCAACGCTCCTTGCAGAAGAACAGCAACCCGCCCGATTTACGGATTTATACACTCGGTACGAATCATTAACCAGTCGAACTGGATCGCGTACGCTTTCAGAGCGGTGGGTACGTGAACATTTGCAAAGTCTCGGTATGCTCGGAATTGTGTCGATCGAAGAGAAGAATGAGGGGGTTAGCGGTGGGCACTACAATCTCTATGGCCTGAACCCAAAGCTCGAACTGGTTGTCGAAGCACTTGATGAGACTCTTGATATGGTTGGTGTCCATGATAGCATTAGCGACTATGTCGATCACTGAGCGTCATCTATAGTCATAATTGGATTCGTGGTCCGCTTGGAATATTCAACTTCGAATGCATAATTGGACCGACAACAATGTATTCGTCCTACAAATACTGTTCCCTAGCTCGATCACTCGTCTTGAGGCTGATCACGGCATAACGAACCAGTGTTTCGAGTTTCTGATTTTGCGCTTCTCACTGGTTAGTATCACATACTAACACTGGATTGTAATGCACTAGTCTAATCAAGAGACGAGAGTAACACCGCCACTGACGTGTAAAAAAGTCACGTAGAAGTAGGCAGTGCATCGGTTCGAATATACGGACACGAACGGGCCAGTCCTCCTCAATCGAGTAAGTGTTTAGTCTGCGTTAGAGCCTGGTCGAGTCGGTCCTTCGTCGGTGTTAGTCCATTCGATATTGAAGGGAGAGAAGCGCTGGCGAAGGTCAAGTTCTTCGCTGCCGATAACAGCGAAACCAGCGAACACGACGAGAAAGCCAGCGACCGTATAGACAGAGACCTGTTCTCCAAGGAGGACGGCACCACCAACGGTAGCAACGAGGGGAATGACATAGTAGACGAGGTTGGCGCGGATGGGGCCGGTGTCGTCGAGAAGCGCGAAGTAGGCGATGAAGGCACCAGCTCCCGCGAAAACGCCAACGTAACCAAGAGCGATGTTGCCGGTGAGAGTCCACGTGACGGCAGCGAGGCGTTCTCCCACAGCGTAGGCGAGACTGTGGCTGAGGAGCGCACCCAGGGGGAGTGCCCAGGCGGTCCGTGCGGTGCTGTCGAGATTAGCGTCTGCGCGCCGGATGAGAACGCTGCCGAGCCCGCAGCTAGCGGCGCCGCCGAGGAGAAGCAGCTTGCCGACGCCGCCGTGAAGGATGGTTGCAGGCGTGGGGTGGACGACGAGACCGACACCAAGGAGACCGAGGATCATGCCGACGGTGGTACGACGGGAGAGGCGCTCTTCGTTGAGGAGGAACGCAGCGAAGACCGGTGTGAGGATAGGGTTGAGGCTGAAAATGACGGCACCGATGGCGCTTGTGGTGTACTGCTGGCCAACGAAGAGAAATGCGTTCGTGAGCGCGATAGATGACACGCCAGCGGCGAGAATGGCAGCGATATCGCTACGTGTGCGTGGCACGAGGTCGCCGATTGAGCGGGTGGCGAGAACATACGCAGCGAGCGAGACTGCACCGATGTCGAAGCGAAGGGAGACAAACAGAAGTGGTGGGAAGTACTGGAGACCGTACTTCACACTAACGAACGTCCCGCCGAAGAAGAGGCTGGCGGCGAGGAAGGCCACAATGGTACGCTTCGAGACCACTAGCGAATCACCTTTGAGGCGGTTGCGGTGGCGACTTGCCGATCCGGACTGTATTCGTACCACGATATGGTATATGTATGAGGTGTCGAGGTCATCCTACTCGGTGGTAGATCGGCTACGGGGATAGTTTCTTTTAGAAAGTATTTCACGTGAAGAAAGCGGTGCGCGGTGGTGGAGTCCGGACAGGGGGTGCAATTGTTTCACGGTAGGAAAGCAATTTACTGGGAGGGGGCAGACATGGGGACATGGAATCCACGCTGGAGGAAGTCGAGTTCCTCGTCCGCTCGCCGAACCGCGTCAATGTCCTTCGGCTCCTCGCCGAAGATCACCAGACGCGCAACGATCTTGCCGCCGAGACGAATGCGTCGCAGGCGACGCTCGGCCGTATCCTTACCGACTTCCAAGAGCGGTCGTGGGTACGCCAACTCGGCGCGGAGTACGTCGCAACAGGCACTGGCCGCCTCGTTGCGAGCGGCATATCGGACCTCCTCCAGATTATCGAGACGGAAAGGGAGCTGCGAGGAATCGTCGAATATTTACCGACACACGCGATGGACTTCGACCTTCGCCACCTCGCAGACGCGACGATTGTCACGCCAAGTCAGACGCGACCGGATGCACCCGTGAGCCGAGTTGTCGACCTCATTGAGGTCGGCTCGGATGTCACCGTCTTCTCGCATGCCTTTAATCACCAGAGTCTGGCGGCCGTTCACGAGCGTGTTACCGCGGGCGAGCAAACCTTTCGTGGTGTCTTCTCCGAGGACGCAGTCGAAGCACTCGCCGACGACGCGACGCTTACTGGCTACCTCGTGGACCTCCTCGATGCAGACGATGCGGCCCTTCGTGTCCGCACGGAGGATATCCCGATCGCTGTCACCACGGTGGACGATGTCGTCCATGTAATACTCCGTGACGATAACGGTGTCCTTCAGGCGTCACTCGACACCGACGACGACGCCGTTCGCTCGTGGGCTCGTGACACCTTCGACCACTACTGGCGCACAGCTGACTCATTCAAACGTGTGGATCTCGACTAACGATGATGTCGATTAGTCTATTTCATTGATCATTTACGAGGTAGTTGACTCAGGCTGTGACGCATTTTCGTATTTGGCCATCTTCTCGGGCTTGTCAGAGATCGTTTCGTAAATGGATTCTCAAAAGTACTGTCTGTTCGTCTTTTTCATCAAAGCGGACTAACATCTGCTTTGAATCTATCTTTGGCGATTATGTTCGATAGATTGATATGGACATGTAGTCTAGCTTCCTAGACTAGAATGACTGAAACAGATATTACACGGGAGAAAACCGAACGACTTCGTGAGATATTTCTCGATGTCGCTGACGATTCTACAGTAACCGAGAACCAAGAAGAGACGCCCGGAACGCTTGGTGCCAATTCTGATCCTACTGAAGCACTGCGATCCATCATTCGGGAGATGAAGCAGAAATATGGGTTCCAAACTTCACTCGAGATTGATGAACTAGCAATACTTGTACACCTGTTTTATGACGAGTATTCCGATACGGCAATTGCACGCGAACTGGGGAATGCAAGCCGAGATAAAACTGTCACACGTGCACGAATTCATCTTCAACTCCTCCGCGAGACAGATTTTAATGCGCCGTTTGATCTAGATCGACTCCGAGATCTGCGGGAGGACGAGGAAACATCAACTAAGGCGATTGCTGAGACGCTCGGTGTGAGCAAGAGCACTGTCAGAAGATATTGCAGGATCCTCGATGCTGAACAGGCCGCTGGTGCGGTCGATCACCGATATCAACAGCAATTCGAAGCAGCGCTTGCAGACTCGGACCCTGACCGGTCTATCCGCGAGTCGTTGGACAGTGATCTTGATGATGCACTTGATGCATCTCCCGGAAAGAACTAACCTCTAAAGTCTTCTTGCTACTCAGTAGAACGGTGCTCCCAATTGAATGAAAATGTGCACAGGAGGAGAAGAGTATACTCGAATACTTACCTCGAAAATTCGATTGCAGAGGTGAGAACTTAGTCCGCCGAGTTAGTTTGGAGGGAGGGGTGGCTGATGTCGATTCAGACGCCGAAGCAACAGGTCCGTTGACAAAGAGTGCATGCCCGATAAGGAGGACGGAGACGGTTGCACCAACAGGAACTGCAGCTATCATCGAAAGTCCAGCAGCGCTGACTGCGCCGGTGACACCGATCAAGGCGAGTGGGATCTCCCCGAGAATGTGATCATAATATCCGTGCGCTCGATGTGTCGTATATGAAATTTGCTGTTGATTTGGAAGTCGGAGTGGTCACCACTAATGGGTCGAATTTTCAGCTGATGCTTCCATTGCCTGAATTTTGAGAATAAGAATATTGTTGGTATCGTCCTTGTTGTCGAGTTGGCCTTCGATAACTAGATCCGAGAGTGGTGTCGGTCCAACACGTACTGTATCATCGGTATGGAAATCAGTTAGCGATCCCTGAACATGGATCTCGGCACGACAGAGTTCTGGGTGATGCACACTACTCAAGGAAATCTGTTCGACAGTTGTGTCCTCGACTGAATTACCGTTGCGGAGGAGTGGCACTTCGGCTACCTCGTCGAGAGTTTGTATATCGAGGGCGTTATACGCGGTTGCAGTTGGCTTGTACCCTCCTTTTGGACCCGGAACACCTTCGACGAGTTGGAGTGCTTTCAGCGATTGCATCTGGTTGCGAATCGTCCCTGTATTTCGATCGACTTCGTCTGCAATGTCTTCGCCCTTGATTGCGCCTTCGCTCTCACCGTGGAGGTTGACAAGTGCGGTCAAGATCGTTTTCTGACTTGAGGTCAGCTCTATTGATGACATTGTTTAGTATCCTTGTTAGCGACGGTTAAATCCATCTTTTGTGTTCGTTGTCTCTTTGAACTGATTTCTGCTTCACTCTACAGACCACAGAGTGTTTGTTGCTGATTCTCCAGATAATCCTTGACGAACCTCTTCGAATTACTTTCCTACGAATGTTTCAGCACGAGTTGACAACTATAACACTGCTTACTATTATCTCATCGAAGTATCTTCTCATATTTAGTGTATTCGTAGGAGCATACGCCTCGAGATACTTGATACCGTGTATGCTACTAACACGCAAGTCGATCTCTATTAATCTTCATCCATCTCACGTTCGACAACCTCGGCGAACGCAAATCTGGAAGTTACGGACGTGATTTCAACCATTACTCGCTCTTGGGGTTCTGTATCGGGAACGATGACAATGTAGCCGCGTTCAACACTAGCAATTCCATCGCCTTGTTCACCAATATCATCGATTTCAATACTCCGTCGCTCCCCTTCCTTGACGGGTGGTTCAAGCCAGCCGTCAGATTCGTCTGCGTTTTCGTCTGAGCTGTCTGCATCTGTTGACGGGGAGGTGAGTAGTGCGACTCGATACGAGCCATTTTCACAAATATCTCCGTCTGTCACCTCCTGCTTTGGGACTGTGATTGTGTAGGATCCTTGCTGTTCTTCGATGGATTCGCTATACAGGCAGCGTAGCGTATCGGGAATTTCCATGCTTTATTCCATATAACACAACGACATAAGCATTACATCAATTCACAAGGACTAGGTGATAGGTCTGATGCCGTGGCCAGTTGCACGATGTCGAATTTACTCAGACGATGAGCTATTGCACTCAAGGGTCCCGTGGGGTTCGCCCTCAAGATCCCCACGAGCTGCCGGAATGACGAGTTAGTCAAGGCATCCCAGCAGTGATGGATTTACAATGATGAATGTTATTTGTTTGTATAGAAGCAAGGGAGTAGAATCGCATGCCAGTGGACGGGGATTTCTCCCGCTCTATTCGGCCACGAACGGAAGACTGCAGACGACATCCTTTTCTTAGATACTTCATTCGCCAACTCTCATTTGACAAATATGGACCTTGGTTAGATTGAACATGCATCTCCGTACATATTTTCTGCATCGGTTTCGACATTTGTTCGTCGGCCTTAGCGTGCTTCAATCGTCTTGCCGGTTTACCGGTTAATATCAACCTTCAATCCATAATATCTACTGTCGGGTTTGTCGCGTGCAACGACACACCTCCGACACACGTGGGAACCGTCAGGACATTTCACCCACCACATCCCACGTTCTACCACCGATGACCTGCTGGGAAAACAGGCTTTTAGCTTTCTACGGTAGTCCCTACTGTCGGGGTGATGTTTGTTCTCAACTGATGGTCCACTGACTGACTCTCATTTACCTGATTCTCACGATAGGGGGGGACAGATACGAGGGAAACCCTCACGGGCTACTGCTTTCTGTAGCCAAATGGCGCAAGGAGGGAAGGATAGTTCACTGCAGTAGGCGTATCTGATTACCCAATAGACACGCTGGAGACGAGTCGGAGTGTAGTAAGTCCATTAGTGGGTTGTGTTTCAACCGGCAGTATTTGGACACTGGCCAAGAAATAATGGCCTGGAAGGACATTATATGTGCAATGGCCTACGAAAATTTAGACACAGAATTAATTAATGTCTTACTGAATGATGGTCGAGCGAGTCTCCGTGGTATTGCCGAAGAGTTGGATGTCTCGGTGACAACTGTCTCAAACCATCTCGAAAAATTGCACGATACAGGCATCGTTACGGGTTACACCCCGACGCTCGACTATGATTCATTGGGCTATGATGTTACTGCTGTTATCCAACTTAAAGTAGAAGGCACGGCATTGCCGGACGTCACTGCCCGGCTCCAAGAGCAACCACAAATGATCAGCGTGTACGAAGTCACTGGCGACCATGACATCATTGCGGTCGGAAAGTACACAGATACCGATGACATGAATCAACAGATCAAAACGCTGCTTAGTGATGACGATATTAATGAAAGCAATACGAGCGTGGTTCTGAATGCGGCTAGTGAACACGAACAGTTCGAAATTGAAACGGAGAGCTAATATTGGAAAACTGGTTGAGTAACGTAAAAGATCGTATTGCGACTATGGCTGAATCATCACGCTAATCATCCACTCAAAACGGTTCTAGGATGGCTATTCAGACAAACCTATGCAGTCATCTGGTCTGCAAGCGTATCGACATCCTCCAAATCGTCTGGGACTAACAGTAACCGAAGCCGTGGCCGACCAACATCGATTGGTACTTTCTCTGTCTCAATGAGGCCACGATCTTCGAGTTGTGTTTTGGTTCGTGAGAAGGTTGCTTTACTTGCGAGACCAACATCCTCTCCCCACTTACTGATATCATACAACAGTACCTCGTTGTTCGCTCCTATTAACAAGGCAACGGTCACTTCATCGAGATTGTTGTTTTCTCCGGGTATCGTCTCGGCCGAGTCAACAACCATCATAAAGTCGTCTTCGACACCATCGCCGAACTCCTCATTCAGCGTTTCTCTAACACGTGAAAGTGGTGGGGTTCGGAGAGTGAATGCTTCTCCATCTTCCCAGTTGTCGATAAACGTTGACCGAACGTTTTCGACCAACTCGTCATCTGCCGAGCGCATCCCTGTCAATTCACCGTCCAATGTGACGATCGTAAGGACTTCATCATCGCTGACGAGCAACGAACTTCGAGCAATATCTGTTGTCGTTCGTAGTTCGAGTGAGTCTTGCTCGATCAAGTCCGCCACCTGGCTCGCGAGGATAAAATCGTCCAGTGAGGATTTTAGCACGTCTGGAGTGGCAAGCACTTGGAGGTCAGGTAGTTCATCATCCAAGGACGACGCAGTCAGCATCAGCGTCTCGAAGACATCTGGGGCGGGATTGACGATGAGTACTGAGTCTGTGTTTTCAAAAAATGAGCTGACTGTGTCGGCGAATTCTTCGTCCAGGACAGTAGCATTTGGGGACATACGTTCTCCCACGAGATGCACGTGCATTGTTCTATTCGCATTACTACCCGAAGTGTATTCCTAAAAATAGTGGTTGAGAGAGCGTAATCCGATGAATTTCGATTAAGACAACCTTTTGATTACAGGATTAGACAGAAAGCAGCTATTCAATGGAATCAATGTCTCTAACTGAAATACGATTTCGAGTCACGTCAGAGTTTTCAGAAAAGAAAAGAGAAATACTCCTTACTACGATTTGACTTGTGCAAACAGCTACCGAGTTACTGTTTGAGCTGGGCAAGAACTTGTCCATCTAGAAAGCATTCCGAACATGACTCGTCTCGACTCGCATTTAATTCATCTTCGGTCATTTGCTGTTCTGTGGCAGCTCTTCGCACTTTCGGTGACCGAAGCAGTAAACAATTCCCATCTGGCTCATGGTATAGAACACCGGTGGTCACGACCTTCATTACGAGCGCCAGTCCCCCAGGCCCTCCATCTCTTCGCGGACGTGAATGAACGCTGGCTTTTCGTTTCGTGGGGTTCGGCCACTAACCGTGTCGCATTTGGAGGACTCGAGTCTCTGGTTGTTGCCCGTAAGAGAACTTGGCCGAGCTATGATTTCAGCACCACGCTCCGCCCATACTGCCTCCTTATTCTGGAGCACGGATCTATACTGTGTCATAGAACGCACCACTGATGCGACTTTAATAAAACTATGTTTGTCAAGGATTATACTCACAACTGGGTTGTATCCATCCGCTTCCCGCTCAGTTTGGGCTAGTCACGTATTTCGAACGGGTAGCTACTAACTACTTGAGTTTCGATAGGCTGAGTTCGTAATATACTACGCCCACCGTCGCGCTACTCACAGCGAGCGCCGTCACAGAGGAACGGCCAACAAGTTGTATCGTCGCGAATACAGCCTGACCTAATACAACTGCACCCAGTATGGCTGTCTCCTCCTGTGTAATATTCTGAGTCACTGGCTGACCACCGTAGTCCATGTTGTCATTTAGTATCCAGGCAAATAAATAACCAGGATTTAGTGAAATATTGTTGTTCTAGCAGTTAATTCTATTTGGATACTGTCTCTTTTCCGATTGTCTTCACCACTACTCGGACACTCTCCCTGTGCTAAGCGCTTTCCACCGAGCCATTTGCGATAGTGGACAGCAAATCTGGGCAAATTACTATAATTCTGATAGTTTGGCGATAGAGTACTCTGATGGATGCTCAAATCAAATTTTGTGCTTACGATACTTCCTTTATTGTCTCGACCATTGGTTTGCATGCACTCACACAGCCCACAACAGAGACACATTGTCTGGTGCCATCACCCAGAAACATCCTTCATGATCGGCTGTCTGTGAGTTGCACCCCGAACTGCCGCCATCTTCCCTTCCGCTGATTGAATCTTCCATATCTACTCTGTAGTGATTGTTGCAAACGACACTCACGTAATGGAAGCGTATTCTGTCGAATTGGCATCCAGTTGTTGACGCTGGCATTTCACCAGAGGAGAGCGCACATAGGGCCCACTAGCGCATCGTCTCGTGATCTGCTCCAGGCGATGGAATCACTAGAAAGGAAATAACAGCGGAAATTCTGACATGCCGACAAGCATGTATTCGATCGGCTTGACCACATTGGGGACAATTCAAACGATGTGGTGAGCCGCAACGTGATGACTGACGTTCTTATCGTCTCCCACGATCTGCTCGCTAATGGTTTTCAATCGAATACTTCTATTGCGATGAGCCTGTTTCTAATCTCGGTGATTTGCTCATCAAGGGTTTCGATGAGTGGGCCAGTCTGGTCGGTTGTAACAGCACCTTGTTGCGTGGGCGTGATGAGCTCCTCTTCTTGGAGTAATCGGAGTGAATAGCGTATTTCGTGTTTGGCATACCCAGACTCATCCGACATTATTGACATCCCGATGGGTTCGTTGTTGACCACCATCCGGAGAACCTCCATATGCCGGTCGAGCATATTCACTTCATTCTCTACGTTATCGATCATTGTAGACGGTACCAATGCACATAGAGAGTTAATCCTTCTTGCTCGCTCTGTAGGGGAACCCGAGTTTGTTTCGCTATCCCCTGATTACAGTGATTCATAGTCGAGAGCAGAGTTGTTCTGTGAACACTCATGAGAAACCCACTGATCTATACTGATGGTACTTTACTTGGTTGAAATTGCGGTATTTCTATTTTTGACTGTTTCAGTAGCGTGTGTTTCTATAGGGAGCTAATTATGGCTGCATTACTTTATTACAGGGGTTGATACGAGGCCAAACTCTTATTGCCTTGGATGGGGGAGGACGATAGCCATGTCACTCTCCACTGCAGTGCGGCGGTGGTTAACTGACGAGGATGGCCTTGTCTATGAGTGCCGTCACTGTGGAACAACACTGGAGGCTACCGACCAGCAGTGTCCCACCTGTGGGTCGACTGAAATCGCCGTTTTCGATGTTTCATAACTCGCTTTTGAGACCGCTCTGCGTGTTGTGCTGCTAGTCCCGATAAAATATTCCATCCACTGTAGTATGAATCGGTAACGTCATTTGTGCGTATCACAGTCGCTCTGAGAGTGACTGATGTTAGTTGGTTTCGCGATAGTACCCAGATTGTACTGCCGACAGGAATACTGGGCGATTATCGTGATGAGCTCGAACAGCGATTCATGATTACGGTCGTTGATGAGCAAGACACGACTCGGCTCGTTGGGAGTCCTGTCGTTATTCCCGAGGTTCGCGAGTGGCTCATCTCGAAGAGCATCGTTGCTCCACAATCTGAATGAGGATGGATTTTTCTCTCTTCGTCTGCTTCTCAGTGCCTACGTGAACGGTGAATCCAATCGCCCCATGTGAAAGTAGATCGCTCGTTTTTGCTCGGGAAGTTGCGTGTCATCTTCTACGTCATACTGAGCGGTACAGCGACGGGGATATTGGATGAAAAAGTCGAATAGAGTCCCCGGAAAGAGATCGTCCCATCGGACTCCCTGTTCGATCACGATTTGTTGGTCGTACGGTTTCCCACAGAGGGGGCACTCGTCCGTGTCTGGTGTCGGTGTTGGCATAGCATGTTCTAGTCGGCTTCGGAAAGGATGGGTTTGACGGCGCTCGTTACCTCCTCAAATTGCGTCATCGTCAACGAATCCGTCGTAAGATACAGCCCAGCGTCGTTAGCAATCACACGTACGAGATAGCCATTCTCGAAGTCTCTGAGTGTGAAGTTGTATTCACCGAGTTCCGACCAGTTGTACGTCCGCTGGAGGTTGAAGCCTCTGCGTTCGGTCTCAATGAAGCCAAGTTTGTCCCCGCGTTCAAGTTCGTCGCGGAGATACAAGTGTTCAGCCTCGTCTGGGGTGAAGTACGTGAGACTGCGTAGCTCATCGCCGATTTGTGCTCGGCACGCCCGAATCAACTTCTCAGTGGCGTCATCAGCAAGCGTGCTCATACGAGGGGCTAGTCACTCGCGCTGAAAATATGTTCTGGCGAATAGTCCCTTCATTCACTTGCAAATTCATCTATAGAAGAACAGACGATTTACCCTGATCACTTCTAATCGTCGGTGGAGTGGAATTCTGGCGGTGATTTCGGGATTGTGTTCTGCATATACCAATACTGGGTAGCCGCCAATATCCCGAATGCAGTTATGATGCCAAGTATCGCTACAAACCAGGGTAGAATGGCTACGGGATAGAAACCTATCCAGATCCCTATAAAAAGGAGTACACTCCCCAGCGCGAGTCCACAGTAATAGCGATTCCATGGAGGCGTTGGGTTAGTGAACACGTTCAGATAGTCGTCAAATACACGTATGCGGCTTGTCGGCTGGATTTCCCCTGTCTCTAGGTCATAGTTGATAATCCCAGCATCGGCGAATGCCGGGATGTGAGTCTGATACAGCGAAATATAGACCCGTTTTCGTTGTTCCTTGAGGAGATCTGTTGGCGTCGTATTGTATCCCCAGGCAGCGACGTGGTCGGTTACATCGGCAAAGTCAACAGTGCAATTTTCTCGTCGCAGATAGTGAATTGCATATCGCCGTCGCATGCTCTGCAACACCTCAAACACCTGATCCTGGGATAGTTCAGTTCGATTCATTGAATCGCTCAGCTGTTCAGTGAATACCTTCATCTCACTGTCCTTGGGGAAGGGCGGCTGAGTCCAACGATACAGAGAACGCCATTTAACGTGCTAATCGCTCTTTTTCGGCTTTGTTATCTCGCTGCTGTTTACGGGTAGCAGCCCTGTATACCCACTTTCATAGGAGAATAATTACCGATTCTCGTTGAGTGAGTGTTTGAACAGTGGTTTGGTCAAAGCAACACTAGTTGGTGAGGCCTTTCACCAGCTGGAGGTACTCGGTACCGCTTCTAAGGACCTTCCTGTTCGAGATAATGGGGTATCTACTGCCATTCGGGCCTACGAATTGCTGTTGTTTTGACTTTCATCCAACTCCCCCTCCTGATTTTGGTAGTATCATTCGTATCCACGTGTGTAGACTCGCTCTATCGGATCTGTGGCGAAGTCACGAAGCATTAGATGCCGATTATGACATCACAAAAGGGAGTTCACCAACGTCGTTTTATTGCAAATTGTACTTCCTGTTGGAACACGGGCCAAAAAGCGTACGAGATCATACTGGCAATCAAAAACCTGGTAGAACACTGGGAAGTGATTGAGATGGCTGGACGAATCAAACGCATTGCACGGGGAATCGACAGCATCACAGAAGCGGTATGGGATGACTCGGGAGTATTCATAAAACTCATGGTGTTAGTGGTTCTAATAGTGACGGCTGCTGCAATCCCTGTTATCCCGATTGCAATTATTGCCCGCTACATCGCAAACCGATAACCAACTGAAGTCTAGGTAGTTTATCGCGGAGGAGGAGTCTGATGGACATCTGACGAGCTGACATGAGATGTCGAGAGTACGGTTTCGTAGACCTGTTGGAGACGGTCGCCCATTTGTGAACGGCTCACAGCGTGAGCAGCGTGTCGTCCGTTCGATTCTCGAGGGGTGGCCAACACATTGACGAGCCCATTCACAAGCGCAGTGTCCGTCACACCGACGTATGAGGGTGATACGTCAGTTATACGGTCACGTATGTCGCCAACATCTACCGCGACAATCGGCAAATTGCAGGCAAGGGCTTCTTTCACTGAATTTGGCGAGCCTTCCCAGTGTGAGGTGACGAGGAGGACATCCGCTGCATTCATATACAACGGCATCCGGGTGTGAGGTTCTCCAGAAACTGTGTGGAGGGTAATCGGTTGGTTGAGACGGTCACGTGCAGCATCCACGACTCGCTTGGCACGTGGATAATTTTTCACTGTATGCGAGGGTGAGTAGGGAAAAAAGACGTGCAAATGGGTTGGATCCCAGCCAACTGCTGCTTGAGCATCGGGTTGTGGTATCGGCCGAAACTGCTCGGTATCAACGCCATGCGGAACAACATAGCAATCCTGGTCGAGTTCGTCTGCCATTGCGGTGGACATAACGATGACGGCGTCACACCGGCGTGCACAGAGCTTACTCAGCCAGCCATAGGAACCGAACAGATCCGACCCCCACAGTGAAAGAACGACTGGAAGGTGTGATTGAGCAAGTGCGAACGGAGCTGTCAACCCATAGTTGGCGTGGAGGAGGTCGTATGATCCAGCTGACTCATTGCGGACCTGGGGCAAATACCGGAGATAATTTCCTACTGAGCGGTTCCCTCCTGTATTTTCATGTGTATGGTTACCTGGTGGCGTGAGTGTTGTACATTGGATCTCATTTGCCTCAAGGGCACGAATTTGATGGCGGTAAAAGCTGTCGTTTGCACCAGTCACTAACTGCAAGACCTTCATTTGCAGTCGGAATCCTTTATTTTGTGGGCGTGATCTACAAGTGACTCAGCCATAGTCGCCATACTTCATCTAGGTGTTTTGTTCTGTCTCTCTTAGCACTGCTAGCGTGAGTATACTCTCTCCAAGTCCCGTCCTGCCTCTCCTCATTCCTCTCAGGTATGCTTGCCAAACCGAGAGCTGCCTGCCGCTTTTTTATTGTCTCTCGAACTCTCTGCATAACTAGAGTCGGCGCAGTTGAGTACTGCGTGTTTACTAGTTCCGTTCAAGACTCTTCACCGCCCACACCCGAGACACAGTCGGTTGCCTTCGCAAATCATCTGATGGTTGGTTATGACGAGGATACTGTCGCCGTTGGGCTGTCGTAAATCGAAAATTGAGCGGAATCGAGAGAGTATCTTAAATTTGGGTTGCAGCCATTCTGTTGAGTAGGATTCTCTGAGTACGATCACTTAATCGCCTCAAAATCTGCACTCAGGTTATGTAACGAGGATACGCTAATCACCGGCTTCAGATTCGCCACTCTCGCCGAAATGCTCCAAGACTTGTGCCAGATTGTCAAGCACACGGTCAAGCTGGTGCAGCAGATCCGCAATAGTATCAAGCCACCCCTGCAAACTCATCGGCTGTTCTGTCTGAAGGGATGTCTGAGTACTGGGTGCCCCAACAGCGGGTGTGACTGCTGTACTGATGACACAGAGCATGAGGAGTGCCGTAAGGATCGTTCGGAACATGAGTACTCTACAGGAGGACCATTCTGGGAGGGGCTTGTTAATCTTCAGGCCGATTGTTAGAATAATATCATAGAAGATCTGAACTGGATACCCAATTAGTTCTGTACTTTGTCGAAGTGAGTTCCTCACAGTGGATGGATATTATTCAACAGATCCATTCGAATGGATCCATGTTTGAGCGTGAGTCTTGAGGAGCTGTGATCTATACTCGGAAACTGACCATTCCGTGATTCTCAGTGATTTTTGAGTTTCCGTGGATATCCACTCGTCACACCTGCCGATTTGCTCTTCGTACCTACCCCTTTCTTTGGACGATTTTCGAGGTACGAACGGCGATATTACGGCCTTAAAATTGCATATGGCAACGAAATGCTGATCTCAGCGTGTAAAATCGTGTTTGCAACTGGTTTCGATCTCTGGAAAAGATAAATGTGCCGAATTCAGTCCTGTTTCTGCCAAAGACGGCATTTACTGCCAATCAACTGTTTCATGTTATCAATTCTATACGAAACTAGTCATAAATCGTGCATGAAAATGAACGGTGGAAAACGGCTTACACTGCTTTATTCTCCTGTGAAGGCGTCTCAATCGTATTTGCAAATCAGTCGCTTCGGACAGTACGAATCAGCAATTTCGGAGTGGGTACTCAATGTGATAGAACGGAAGAGATTATCCTCTTACAGTAGGTTATCACCTGCTAAGATTTCGGGAGAATGGACGGCGCATTGTGCATGGCATCGTCGATAGCGTGTGGGTGACACCGATCGAAGACGATGAACAAACGTCGCTTTCGGAGCTTGTCTCGGAAATTTCCGAGGAGGTCGAGATTCGGCTTGAGTATGAAGCTCAATACGACTGGATATCGTTTGTGCCGTTACGTGATTCAGATGCCGGTGCATTGACGAAGTACTTCGGGAAAGTCGCTGGCGAAGATGAGTACAAGTATCGGGGCATTGAGTGTCGGCAGCGAAGTACGCCGTCGTATATCGACGATGCGAAGAAGGCGCTGATTCGAGCGGTGGATGCATATCGCGATCAAGAAGCCGTTTGTGAGGAGTTGCGGTCGTGGGTGGATCGGCTTGAGCGTGGGGCGGTTGATCCGGGTGAGTTGGTGATCACGAATCGTGTTTCGAAGAAGAAGGACTACACACAGTCCACAAGGAGTGTGGCGGCACTGGTGCGGGCGGCGGATTTGGGGTTGGCCCGACGCTGGCTTTCGCAAGCCTTTCAGACAGCACGCACTTCGTCGGTTTCAAGAATGGTCTTCAGATTCTCGCCTTCCTCTCTCATGTGCGTCCGGACAGCATCGAATTCACGCCGGTTGAGCCACGCACCGATCGGGCCGGTTCGTACCTTGATCCGTTGAGTGAGATCACAGCCGCTCTCGTGGGGCTTGATCGTAAAACTGATCGACGGCATAAGTATCCCGACCAGCCGTGAAGTGGGTTTAAACTTGATGTGTCGGTCGGGAACGACCTCTGTGAACTGGACCGTCTTTTTCTGCTTCTTTCCCGCGATTCGTTCCTCGAAGTAGGCAATCGCCCCTTGTTCTAACCCGTCTCCAGTACTCCATCGGAACAGGATATGATCGGGATGCCACCCTTGGTAGTTCACATCCATCGTTTCGAAGAAGTGGTAGACCTCCTCCGGAGATGCGTTCACTCGCGTGGTTTCCTCTAAGATCATCTCTGTCGCTATAATTGTCTACGCAGACGATAGCTGTTTGTTCAAGAAGTGGGCAGTTTCCCGTAGCGTCCTATGATGATGGACTCGTCTTCTCTATCTAGCACATCATTTCTAACAGTTGATTTGTGGGTAACATTCAACCGCTGGCTCGTCAGCTCGGAACAGCTCATTACGTTTTCAATCAAATCGTCCTCGACCGTCGCTAGTGAAAGTAGTCAATTACACCGTTGTAATAGAGGGGGATCGCGAATGCGCCTCCTCCGTTTCGCAGAAATAGACGCACTCTACAGTAGTGCACGTGTGGCAGTCCGGTAATGAGATCCGGGCACAGGTCAATAATCAGCATGAATAGCTCAGTTGAAAGTACAGATGAAGAAAATCAAGGGCGTCGAAGATGAGCCCCGTTAGAGTCGTCATCCCCTGTTATCGCCGGCATTACGAGCAACATCACGCCAAGTCTATTACTATAATTTTCAGCGACCGAATCAAGTACTCGACAACCGCACTCCCGCCAAAGAAGTGATGAACAGATGACTAGAAACTACCGCAATTTCTGTATTATACAGCCTTTATCATTTATACATTGGAAAATCATTCAACACAATCACGGGAAAATCCAAAAAAGGATAACCTAGGCTTTCGACACCCCAGTGAAGTAACGATGACCACCACACGACGTACGTTCTTGACAGCTGCTGGATGTACAGGACTCCTCGGACTCGGAACGACCCAAGTGAGCAGTCAAAGCGGATCCGATCTCTCACGCGATTCATTCACGCTCATGAGCGGCACCGAGAAATCGACTGACGTATACGTAACGACAGCAAGCGAATCTGGACCAACTGCACTCATCGTCGGCGGAATGCATGGCAACGAAGAAGCAGGGTACGTCGCCACTGAAAACATCAAGCAGTGGACGATTGAACGCGGAACGCTCGTAACGATTCCGAAAGCGAATGCAGAGGCGGTCGCCGAGGATGGACGCACTGTGGACGATGGTGTTGATTTGAACCGGCAATTCCCCTCTGGTGAGGAACCCACAACGGATCTTGCCCGCGAAATTTGGGGTGTTGTTGAAGAGTATCAGCCGGATGTTGTAATTGACCTTCACGAATCGGTCGGAATCTACGACGGTGACATGATCGGCGGTGTTGGACAGGTAGTCTTCACATCATGGGACGAAGCCGCCTCCAACGATGCAAAAAAGGCCACCGACTATCTGAACGAAAACTACGTGTCCCGCGACGGTTACGAATTCTCGGTTGGGGCGTTCTCTCCAACCGACAGCGGATTAGACGGGCTGTTGACCCACAAAGCTGCACGTGATACCGGAGCTCTCTCTTTCCTCGCGGAGGTAACATCCAAGGAGACAGCGCTTGACAAGCGCGTTCAATGGCATACCAAACTCGTTCAACAACTCGTCGAAGAAGAATTGCTCACCAGTTCGGGCAACGAGGATGAGGGTGGCGACAACGAAGACGACGGTCAAAACAACGACGAGGAAAACAACGACGAAGACGACAATGGTGACGAGAAGAACCAGTCACCTGTCGCGCGGATCCAAACGACGCCACAGAACGTCAGCGACGGCTCGCTCGAACGAGGCGACACGGTTACGCTTGATGCATCCGCATCTAAAGATCCAGATGGTGATATCACGAAGTACGAATGGGATCTCGATGCCGATGGATCCTTCGAGGCAAGTGGGAAAACCACGACGCTGTCTATCCCTAAATGTAAACGCTATCCCGTTACGCTCCGAGTAACCGATAACTCGGGGAAGACAGCTACGGACGAGATTACGATCACCACAATCAAATAAATCCCCAATAAATCCATCCCTTCGCTATTATTTTGGAGAAATCCAAAATAATAGCGAAATAGACAATAAAGAAACAAACACCGCCTAAAAACCGCCAAAATACTATGGAACGCCGCACATTCATCGCAAGCACGACAAGCGCAGTTCTTCTCGCAGGATGTTCCTCCAGCGGGAACGATACCACGTCGACGACAACCACGACGGATCAATCGACAACAAAAACAACCGACAAGACGACGGAGACAACAACAGAGAGCGAAACCACGACGAGTGAAACGACGACAGCAGAAACGACAGACGAAACAACGACGTCGGAATCAACCACAACAAAGAGAGAGACACGTACGGTTGCTTTTCAACAGTACGTCAATGTGGGGAACGGTCTTGAAGTTGCGGTCACGAAAGGCGATGTGTCTGGCTCATACAAACACGATGGAACGACAACGAAATCAGGTGATGGGAAGACGTTCGTGCTCGCGACATTCGAGGCGAAAAACTCCGCAGAGTCGTCACAGTCGCTTCCCGAGGGAACTACAGCATCAATACAAGCCGACAACAACCAGTACGATGTAGCCGAACCAGCCGCCAAGAAATGGCAACAGTTCGTCTCATCCTCGGTGAATTCCGGTGGTTCGGCATCCACGAGTGTTGCTTTTGAAGTGCCAAAAGAAGCAGTCTCTTCGCTTGGCGTGGCAGTCCAGTTGACGTACACTGACTCCGGAGCAAAACAGATCATTCAGTGGAATATGGAGTAACTACCGAGAGTTCAGGCTGTTTTTTGAATAATTCGAGTTTTTCACTATTCAGGTTACATTGCTCATCGTTGCGAACGATTCGAAATCCGCGCACGGTCCATAAGCGTACTGTGGCACTATTTGAATTAGCCATTTATTGACCAAATAGCTAGTAACTTCCGAGGATAATCGCAAGACAGCTCTGACTACAGCTAGTGCCGTATTTTTCTCCCAACCTCTATATATGTGGTAAAACCATTATACTAGCGATAAAATTAAGAAATATAATCTGTACTGTAAACTCGAATCTAGTTTGTTTTAGTTTCTTAAACCCCAATAGATGGGGTTAATGGTGGCCTCGCGCCATTATTTGGCGCTTCCCACCGTAAGAACAAACATCGATACATTCATATCATGGTCGTATCTGGGTCCGGCGAACTCATGAGCGCATCCTCCAACACGGCTGGTCCCGCTGGAGACAGCGTCCCCCTCCCACAAGAGCAAGTGGAACCCCACCCACTTTCGAAAGATTCAATCTTTCATCTATTACAGGTACAGCGCCGTCGTTTGACCTTGCAGTATCTCCATGGGCGAACGGACGCCGTTTCGCTGCGCGATCTTGCCGAGCAGGTAGCGGCCTGGGAGAACGAGACGACCGTCGAACAACTAACTTCCAAAGAACGCCAGCGTGTCTACATTTCTCTGTATCAAACTCACCTCTTAACCCTAGATAAAGAAGGCATCATTGAGTACGACCAGGATCGAGGAACAATCAAACGAACGCCCCGTGCTGATCAATTCAATCCGTACCTGTTTGACACCGTTCCACAAGACTCATCCGAATCTTCCACGGACAGTGCATTGAATCACCGATGGGGACGGTATTATCTCGGCGGGACGCTTTTCAGCACGAGTCTGTTCGGCGCCAAATTGCTTCAGCTTCCATTCGTGGCAGAATTGGCGTTTCGATTCATCCTCCCAATCATTTTGGTCGTCTTCTCTATCCCTGCTGCGAGCCACTACTATACTCGGTTTGTACTCCCAGAGACCAATCCTATTGAGAGCGTTACTCAGTTATTCTCACGTCAGTGACAAAGTAACTAATCGGATATGTGTCTTCTCTGGCACAGCGGAGTTGTCGTGTCTGAAGAGCTGACGGTGATCTTTCGACGACTGTTCGAAACGGCGATGGGTTTGCGCTTGTCGCGGTGGTACCTGGATTGGTTCAGGTGGTGACTCACACGGAGTGGACGTTTCGGAGACGGTCAGAATCGGAATGAGGCGAAAATTGTCCGTTTAGTGCTGGCACGCGACTGAACGGGATTTGTCGAAGGTGTAGATAGGGAAATGCCAGTAGTGTGCATCCACCTTCAACGATAGAACCTATGTAAGATGGTTAGCTAAGACGATTGCATGAATTTGCAAGGGGGTATACTTCTCGGATCACATGTTGACGATCGTTTGCTATGTGAGAGTCACGATTTATGGCAGTCGAACTGTTACAAAACACTATCCGGAGAGAGAGGCTTCCGCGGCGAGGTTCGGCGAGTCATCGTCAACGCTCTCTTCGGTCTCGTAATCTCATACGAGATTGATTATACGCGAGACTGATGCCCGAACTCGTGCATTCTTCTCCTCTGTGTTGGTAAGGTCGTCGATATCCGCTTCTAGGGACTCGGTCGTCTCTTCGAGACTACCGAGCTGCTGTCGGTCCTGAGCACGCTCTTTGGTCGCCTCCTCACGATAGTTCTCGAGTTGATTGACTCGCAGAATTTGCTGACACAGCGATCAACTGTTACATTAGTCGTTTGCTACAGTTGGTCTATATGAACGACTAATTCGCTTCCAGTGGCCCCCATCGAAGCGATAATACGTTACAATCGCTGGAATGACAGTTTGCACGATTAATGTGAGTGACAGGGCAATAAGTCCGACGGAGGTTGTTGCACCGAGGTACGCAACGGGTAGTGCGAAGAGATATAACCCCAATGTCTGTCCGTAGAATGGCCACCGGGTGTCGCCGCCAGCACGGAGTGGGCCAGTCGCACTTCCGATCACCCCATAGAAAACGACGCTCACACAGGTCGCATAGATCAAGTTCTTCACAATTGGGAGAACGGCTGGATCACTGACAAACACTCGGCTGATAGGATGGGAGAACACAGCAACAACGATTGCAATGAGAACGTACACAGCTACTGTGAATCGGAATACGTCTCTCGCGTATCCCTCGGCTTTCCGTTCGGCACCAGTCCCAAGTGCTTGTCCGACGAGGCTGCTCGAAGCAAGACTCAATCCCCAGCCAGGTGTATCCATGAGTGCTCGAATCCGAAGCGCGATGACGAATGCAGCAACAACGTTCGGGCCGAAGAGGCCAACAATGGCGATCAAGGGGAGCTGCCCTCCGGTTCGAGCAAGGTTCGTCAGAACGAGTGGTGTTCCAATCTCCGCAATTTGGTGCATGAGCGGCTGATCGACATGTGGACCATCGAGAGTAATCGTCACAGGGAACGCTCCGACCAGTGGAAGGCTTCCAGCTACGAATCCCCAGGCAAAGAGAATCGTCACGAGGACTGTGCTAACCACCGTTCCAATGGCTGCACCGAGAACCCCGAACCCAAGAGCAAAGATTAGAACAGCATTGATGCTAATATTTAACACTGCGCCACCAGCACGGAGAAGCATCGGTATTCGTGCGTTATCAGCACCGACGAGCGTTCGGCTTCCAATCAGATTCACTGCTGCGAAGGGGATCCCAAGTGCAACGACTTGGAGATAGCTGGCCCCGTATCTGATTGCAAGGCTATCGGAGCCAACAAGTGAAATCAGGGTATGAGGGAGGAACCAAAGCAGAAGTGCCAGCGGTATCGTTACGGCAACCGCTAAAAACGTGCTCGTCTTGACGATACGGTTGAGTTCGTCATATCGGTCCGTACTAAACCGCTGTGAGATCAGTCCGATTGTGCCGTCTGCGATCCCCCCACCAAACGAAAAGGCGAGCCCCCAGAGCGGTGACGCAAAGCCGATACCTGCAATTGCCGCAGGACCCACTGCTAGCCCGACCATTGCAATATCCGCTGCTGATTTCGACATCCGGGCAACACCGGTGATAATTCGGGGCCATGCAAGTCGCGTGGTGTGGTAGACCCGATGCTCATCGATCAGATTCAGCGCAACCAAGAGATGGCCAACCTGAAGGAGAACACCTCTTACGGGATTATATGATTTGAGTTCCACAGAACGTACCGCGACGTATGACTGTTGCATATAAATTACTTGTGAGACATTGAGAAACAATCTAACAAACATTCATGATTGAGAAGAGATCTCAACTCACATCCGTCTCCTGAGAGTCGACTACAATAGAGTTGTACTTGCACAAATCAACGAGCGTCGGAGAGTCACGCGACTGCGGATACGAAGAACTGAAGATGTGGGCGACACGTGAAGCACTACGAGACGTCTATCTCTGCCCGGACGATATTGGCGGTTCGCGGTCAGCTCGCTGGACGTTTTCGAGCTGTGACTAATGTATTTACGTTGGTCCACCACTGTTGTCTGAACACGTGGGTGCTGTTGCAGTCGTTGTTACATATCGGTGACGGGGTCTAAGGGCAGTTAGTCGCCCTTGTACTACCTCACGAATAGAACCCACAAATATCGTCGTTTGTTTCCATTCTGTTCCACTGAGGATAGCTATCTCGGACGATTCAGACGCAGTTCTGACCACAAACACGGTGGCCGGTACAACCTCTCCCCCTCTTGCTGGCTTCTAGCCGATAGATGCCGATACAACTACCCTACTCACGAGTAGCCGTACGGCGTCTGTCCCAAACTGTGTCAATCCGGGACGTCCATACCCGCGTTCGTGATGGTGTTCGTGTTAGATTCGTGTCCCTCTCGGGCCAGGAATAATTCGGAACTAATCTATATGTAACTAACCGCACATGCTCATATAAGACGTCGCCCCCTGTTTTACGGAGCGTGCTGCTAAACGCCGTTTATTTTACGGGCTTAAACTCGATGCTAATTATTCCTTTTGCTAGTTCTTTTGTTTTCTTCATTCTATTCATCTGACATTTATCGCCTGTATCAACCACCCCTCCTTTACGGGGAAAAAAGAGCACCTGTTTGTTTGTATTCTCATATCGTATTACTCGAGTTTCGTACTTGCTCCAGTACATCTCTGACAGAAATGACTCACCTTCTTGCACTTGGACTGCCGGTTTATAGGCAAGCGGTTTTGAGGCCACTCGGAAGGTTGCATCTGGGTAATAATCGAAGACATAGATCCGTGCACGGAGAACTGTCGAATCGTTAGTGGGTGGCATTAGATAGTAGCGGTGATTGAAATTCGTTTTAGCGGCTTGGCTATCGCCCAGGTGGGACCAGCTTGAGCACTACGCCGGTGTTTCCCTCGGGTGCGCCACGTTTGTTGGCAAGGACGTACAGCTCTCCGTTGGAATCTCGGCCAAACATTCGGACAAAGTAGTTAAATTGCCCATCAACTTGCAGTTCTTCCATCTTCCAGAGCGATTGTCGCGGAATTTCGTCCTTTGATGGGCTGAGATTCTTTGTTTGGTTCTTCCCGATATTCTGTGGCGGTGTGGCTGTAAGAAGCCGACCTGCCGGTTTTGCACGCGCTGGATCCTCTGTCCACACTCCATATACATACTTACCTTGGAGTCCAGAGATGGTGCTGTTCTCATATCGATGCCCACCAACGATTGTGATTCCCACGGAGGTATTCTCATACGTGTGAGGGAATTCGAGAATAGGATTCTGAAATGGCTCTCCGCCGCGTACTGATTTCGGGGTACCACTAGGGCACTGCTTTGGTGGACTTGTTGCACTTTTCGTGCTGAAACAGTGGGTTCCCTCTTTTACGTTCCACCCGTAGTTTCCACCTTTTTTTACGATATCTGCTTCTTCGTAGAGGTTTTGCCCGGCGTCCGCGACAAAAAGGTTGTTTTGTGAGTCGAACGAGATTCCAAATGGGTTGCGAAAGCCCCACGCATAGATTTCGTCTCGACCCTTTTTGTCAACAAGTGGGTTGTCGTTCGGAATGCCGTAAGGCTTCCCACCTTGGCGACTATCGACGTCAATTCGAAGAATATTCCCTAGGAGATTTTGTGAGACGTCTTGCCCGTTTCCTCCCTTATTTTGCTGATACCAGTCTGAAACATGGCCGTACATGTCGTCGTTCGCACCACCGCCATCACCCATCGGAACATACAGGTGCCCATCCGGTCCAAATGCCATTGGTCCACCGTCGTGATTATACTGCGGCTTTTCGATCTGCAATAACTTGCGCTCGGAGTTTGGATCCCCGCTGCTGAGATCTTTTGTTGCTTTGAATTCTGAGACCACTTCGATATGATCCCAGTTTTTAGGCATCTCATTGGTACGTGGGGCACTATAGTGGACGTAGAATTTCCGATTGTTCTGGAAGTCGGGGTGGAATTCTAACCCGAGTAATCCCCGCTCGTCATAGCTTTGATTCGGATCAGCATACGTACCTGCAAACTTCCCAAGTGTCACCATCCGATCGCTCACATCTAGGAAGGGCTTTTTTTGCCGCCCGTTCGGTCCAATCACCCAAATCTCGCCGGTCTGGTCTGTAACGAACTGACGATTTTTCTGTTCACTTGCGACGGCAAAATCCGTTGGTGCAGTCATTCCACCTGCTACTTTCTGAACTCCTACCCTCGTGCCTTGCTCGAAAAATGATGCTTGCTGTTGGTTTTGTTGGTTGCCCGTTTGTTTTCCAACTTGCATCTGTCCCACCATCGTTGTCGGATGTACTGTGCAAATGTACTGGGCCATCTTCTCCGTCGCAGTAAACGTCAGCGATCGAGTCGCTCCTTGTTGGGAGACGATGGGTGTTTTCTTGATTGTGTTTCCGTTGGAATCCTGGATCGCGAAATCGTGTGGTTGGCCGTCGAGATTTTCCCAAACTACTTTGTATTTTTTCCCAGGTTGGAGGTTTAACGTCGGATTTTTCTTTCCCTTGATCCGTTGTGGTGCCCTCCCTTGCCATCCTTGTACTCGCCCTCCGAACCGGAGCGTTGTCTGTTGGGCTTGTACAGTCGTCGAGAAGCCACTCAATCCGATGGCTCCGACGGTAGCTGCTTTCCGAAGGAAGCTCCTACGTGGCGATCTTTTTCTTGATTTTGGTTCTCGTGTCATAGAGTACCAAAGAGGTGGCAGTGCCCACATCAATAAATATGATGGCAGATAAATGAATTCAATATATTATAATTCGGTTAATAAGACACTATACGTAATATTAGCCTGCACAGATAAACAAAGATACTTCTCTCATTGCATTTCTAATAGAAAATCGGCATTAGATACCATCTCAGGCTGTAGTGTTTTCGCATGTGTCTCCGGCAAAGTGGTGTGAATCTCGTGTGGTGGTGTGGTTCAAGCGGGGGTTCGTCGAACCCTCGTGATTACAACGCTATAATCAGCGCCCTCCGTTCCCTCCCGCGTTCGCTTCGTGTGCTCGCATCCATCCAGCTAAGTCGGGGGATGTCTTGTGGCTCACACAAAAAACGCTAGTTCTTGCTATTCTATGGTTGATCGTCCATTTCCATTGCCGCAACGAGTTCATCCGGCAGTGCGCCGATCTGCATGAGCATGCCGAGGATATTGACTTCCTGCCACGTTTCGGCGAGTTTCCCATCCTCGAAGCGGTTAATATCGATTCCCGTGACGGTCACCTCTTCATGCGTTGGCTCAATCCCCATCATTTCCCCAACGAATTCACCGGTCTGTGACCAGCGTCCGATCACGTAATCGTCGATAGAGATGAGTTGCTCGGTGACAATCGGTCCGTCTATGATGCCAGCACCCATTTCGGCCATTTCTCGGTAGACTTCACGCCCACGCATCGGCTCTGGCATGGATTGGTCGTGTAAAACGTAGTCTTCGGCAACTAACTCGTCGATCGCATCGAAGTTGTGTTGTTCCCAGACTTCCTCGTTGATCCGCTGGGTAACTTGCTCATTTTCTTCGGTTGTAGTGCTCATAATAGTTCTCTCCTCATGTCCGCACGACTCCGACGCTGTAGCAGTGCTTAGTTATGAAGTCAATGGGGTGGGACCGTGTCACCATACCGCTATCCAATTATTCGTTACTTCATTTGTCCTCGACTATCCGTACTTCTGAATTGCGTTGTGACGTTTCCGATTGAAGTCTACACCCCCTGTCTGTCTGTTTGATGTGAATGAGTGGTTACGATCGGTGGCTCGCTTCTCCTTACACGTCTTAAACGTGTCTGTGGCAATTCTCCATTGATTCTCTCACTCCACGTCTCGTGTTTTCTATCGAATTTCACTATTGATGGGTTGGATGGATCCACCACAATCAAGATTCAGGGTTACTTCTTCTTCTTCCGCCTTGATCGCTATTACCCTACTACCGTGAATTCGAGCGTCGGTGTTCGGTTGTATTCGTGGCGGTTGAGACCAACCGGGGTGATGAACCAGTTCACCCACCTGCCGTGTGTCGATTAGCAGGTGAACTCGTTCACCCCTTTGCGATTTCTCAGGAAGGTTGCTCGTCGCACCGAATCGGGCAAGAACCCGCCGAGGAAGTCGACCCCTCGTGCTGACCGTCACGGATTTCGTCGGACGATTAGTCGCCGTCCCAGACGTCAAGGTTTTCTCGTTGAGTAGTCACACCCGTTGTGATCGCCACTACGAATGAGACCACGATCTAGCCGTAAGATACTACTACACTACTTCTGAAACAAAGGGACTTCTTTTCTAGTTGTAACTGAGGAAGAGTGCGTCAGGAACGTGAGGAACGCAGTTCAGCCGCAACCAAACCGCGCTTACACGTCACGTCCATCCAATCGTCGATTATTATGGCACTCTCACACCGAGGACCTCTCACCTCTGGTCACAACGGGTGTGACGCCACCCGTGATCGTCTTCTCATTGTCATCGTCCTCGGGGTCCGGCGTCTTTCCCTGACTCGTTCCTCGTGCGGCGAACTCCATGACACGGCGCACCGTGTTTGGTTTGGTGTCGAGACCGTGTTCGTCGAGGATCTGATTGACGAGCCACGACGGGAGTCGTATTTTCCCGTGGCCACGACGTGCACGCCCGTGGAAGGCCGCCCAGACGAAGGTTGAACGTTCTTTGTTCTTCGAGAGGTCATGACTGCCGGTCTTCCGAGCGGCTGTATCGCGTTGAATCTGTAGCTGATTCCCTGTGCCATCAAGATCGAGAATGTCGCTCACGTCAACCTCACCGTGTTCGAGATCGTCGATGCACCTTGACTCGAGATGAGTCCTTTCGGATTGGCGTCTGTATCCTACGCAGTTTCCGTCACTCTCTAATGGCGGAGGTTAGTCCTGAGTGCGGAACCACTGTGCGACTTGTCGACTAAACGTGTCATAGACGTTCAGTCCGGTCTGGAGCGTCTCGTACACTTCGACGTAATCCACCCTGCCGTATTCATGAGCCAGGACGTTTCGAAACCCGACTGCAGCGACGAGCGTATTCATCGTCTCCTCGTCAATAACTTCCTCTTGCCCGAGAACGCGAATCGCCTCCTTGGATGCAACACCAGCAAAATCAAAGTCATGCGTTGCAATGTGCTGTGCGAGGTCGGAACACGCCTGAATCGCATTCTCGAACATCCGCTCGACGGCACGTTGTTCGGTCGTATTGGTGAGAAGGTCCGTACGTGTGAGCGATTGTTGTTTCTCCTTCAGCTCCCCGTGATACTGCTCGATTTGTTCAAGCTTTGTTGAGACGACTCGCTCGTCAGCCATGAAGGCCGTCCTCTGCAATGCGGTCGATCACGTCCCGCTGATGGCGACGAATCTCTTCATGTTGTTCATCAAACAGCGCTTCTGTATCCGCTTTGAAGTGGCGGAATGCGTCTTCGTCACCACAGAGCAACTCGCCATTGACGGCGTCGTGCGCCACGTCGAGCGGGAGGGCTTCGATGTCGGAGAGATCGATGAACGGAGCGTCATCGTGCTGGAGATCGCCGGAGAGGAAACACCGCTTTTGGAACCGCTCATGGGAAGAGAGACTATCTGTGAACTTGACGGCAAGATCGAGATCGGATGACGGACGTGAGTTGTCGGTGAGCTGTGAGCCGAACACCACTGCGAAGTCGATATCTGCATCACGGCAGAGTGACTCTTCGAGGACGGCGAGCAACTCCGAGCGTCCGTCAATCGAGTCCATACATAGATTGATGACGGTTCACCACTAAAGAATTCCGCTGTCTTGAGGGCGGAATTCGTTGGTGAAACGAGTTCTTTGGCGGATTCTTCCCACAGGTATTGTCGTCGGTTACAACGTTGTAATAGAGGGGGATCGCGAGAGCGACCCCCTCGCTTTTGCAGAAATAGACGCAGAAATAGACGCACTCCACCGTACCCAACCGACTAGTACCACCATGTGTCACCGGCAACGGTGTGAATCTCGTGTGGTAGCGTCGCCGAAATGGGGGTTCGTCGACCCCCCGTGATTACAACGCTATAATTAGCGTCCTCCGTTTCTTCCCGCGTTGGCTTCGTGGGCTCGCATCCACCCGGCTACGTCGGGATGGGCGAACGTGATCTCGATGTGGTGACCGCCGACACCCATTGCATCGTCCACACACAGCGTCCGTGACTCTCTGTAGGTCACACCAGGCACCCGTTCGGCCATCTCCTCCATCACACGGTAACCATCGTTCTTGTACGAACAGCCGTAGTGCGTCGCAACCTCTCGATAACCCAATCGTGCGACCATCACGTCGTTTGTCTTGGCGACGTTCTTCGCGTGATTGAGTAGATAACCATTCGAAGTCTCCGAGGTGGCGATAGAACACGACAGTAATAACCGAGAATCTATCTGACAGATTCGGGCTCTTGTTCACGGTTGGAACTCGTGCCATTGTTCTGTGAATCGGGTCTGTCATGGTCTGTTCGGGTATTTGTCGCTTGGAAACTGTCATTCTCTCTTTCGACAGGTGTTACTCGAGTGCTATCTCGATCGACACGATTGTGGTTCGATGTTTCTTGCTCGAGTTCGAGCGAAAGTGGCCGGGCAATCCGCTGGAGCATACCGGTGGTCCACTCCTGAATGCGAGTTAGCCCATTTGGATCTGGAGACGTAGCAAGTCGGAACTCGCTGCCATTCTGTGTAATCGTGTCTCTATCCAGCAGTTGGTTGATGGCCGCATCGAGAACCTCATAGTCAGCGTCGAGTGACTCATCAAGCTCACGGCGTGTCTGCGGGCGTTCTTTGAGGATATCGTATAGGCGCCCAGCTACGTAGTTCCGGTACACATCGTGGCCGTCTCGATCTGTTTCGGGGATGGTTGCTCCTTCATGACGAATCGTCTGGATGGCGTTGAGGATGAACCAGCTTCCGATAACGAGAATTATGGCTGGGAGCATTATTGTTCCCTCCTCGAATGCGAGCAATGCGCCGCCACTAAGGATCATCTGTATCCCAAAGCCACTGTATTTAACCGGGTTACGTAGATCATAGGTATCCGAGACGAGATCGGTGAATCCCATACTGGCGGCAGTGAGAGTCATTATTGCTAATTGAGGAATTGTCGAGTCAAGGAAAATCCAAAAAATAGCGAGCATGGTGAGCCAGGAAAGAAGTGTTCGCAATGTGAGCCGCTCGTAGAGGGCATCACGGAACGCGGTAGACATCCATCGAACGATTGGACGGTTGTCACTTAAATCCCTTCCACCTATTGGGTGTCTTTTTGCTGCATACGGTTGTTGATTTATGCTGCAGCAAGTATGCTGTTGCCGTGAATCAGATACTGAGGAGGAGTAGGGCAGAATATCGAGTCTAGTTTGGCATCGTTTAGGTGACATCCATGTATTGTCGTCGGTTCTGCTCCAGGAGAGCGATAGCGAAGATCAAATAACTTGCTTAAAGAGTCTTACTGCCACTATTGCAAGCATGATGCCAATTGCGCTTGCTACCATTCGAATCGCTCCTCGTTTAATCCGGGCATTCAGATCCTGTCCATCAGGCACATAGCCGAATCGTTTGACAAAAAAGTTCGCTGCGATTCCGGATACCATCAGAAATGCCCCACCATACAGTGATGGATCAATTGGTACCAACACTGGAAGGACAAGCGGAATCCCGATCACAACGATAGCTGTCCATCCAACCATGAAGTGACGAATCCATCGAGTACGACGATGAGAGGCGTCATACAATGCAGTGATTGCTGGGAGAGACAAACCATATTGTGTGAGTTCCGAGCGGACCTGCTTATAGTCCTCATATGGTATAACAAAGCTATCTGGGTCGGTATAATTCGTATTGTGGTAGACCACGTCCACGACGACATGGCCGGGGATCGGATACGGACGAAGTCGCTCCACTTCTCCGAGTTCAATTCCCGGGTTGTCGCCAACAATCGCGGCGGCTACTGCATTCTGCTCGTAGTCAATGTTTGGGAGGGTGATTGCAATGCGCTCCTGGTCGTGGTTCAGTGAATAGTGCGTCGCGCTTTCCCCACCTGCTCGAAACCAGACCATGAGGAAGTAAATAAATGCGAGGAAAAGGAAGGCATACAGGGCTGGTTTACCGACGAACGGGTATGCTGCGAGAGCGAGACCGGACGGGGCACCGATCAACAGTACCCAGTGCCACGGCTTCATACTGACAATCGTGCACCAGCATCGGAGTGGGAGGTATCTGAGCTGCTCGAGAGTGAGCTGCCACTGCAGGTGATTGCCGCGGGTGTCCTCCCATGCAGACATATGTACTAAATCCAGTCGAATTGATATAATGGTTCGGTGTGGCAGTTCGCACTTTACTACAGTAGTTAGGCAATGTTGATTGACCCGATTGAGATTAGGATGCCCTGCTGCTTTCTATCTCAAGAATAGTCTGAACCGCAGAAAGGAGTGTCGTACCGAACGGATTTCTATATTGTGTCAAGAGAAACACTGATTTGGCGTACTTTCTTTGTGTACATCTATGCCGCTATCTTCAGTTGACAGCGCACGGTGCCCCGAGTGTGATCAGACGATAACAACTGATGACGATGTGGGGTTTCTTCAGACGAGTGAAAGTAAGCGAGGATCTTCGGGACTGGTTGTTTGTCCTCATTGCGAACAGGTACTGGGTGGCGTTGCGACGGCTTCATACGATAGTATACTCTTCTAAAACGAGTTCTCGAATGTATATCTCTCAGAGAACGTGGGTAGTTCCTCGGTATGATCGATGTGATAGTCACCAGTGCCCATTGCATCGTCCACACACAGCGTCCGTGACTCTTTGTAGGTCACGCCGGGGACTCGTTCGGCCATTTCTTCCATCACCCGATAGCCATCGTTCTTGTATGCACAGCCGTAGTGAGTCGCAACTTCCCGATAACCCAGTCGAGCAACCATCACGTCGTTCGTCTTGGCAACGTTCTTCGCGTGCTCAAGCACATCGAGATACTTGTCTTCGACCTGCTGACTCTCGGCACGTTTCTCGCGGAAGGTGACTAACTCGGTATTCTGTTCCGAGCGCTGGACCGTCTTGAAGAGCTGATGACCCGCATTCGCGGTTTAGTCGGAATTCGACTGTAACAGTTTGATCCCACGTTCGACGATCGCGTCGGTGATGAAGAGACTTGTTTCCGCTTGAAGGGCCCGCATGAGCAATGCTGCATCATCTTTTGATACTATATCTCGATGATACGCAAGTGCAACCACGCCAATCGAACCGTGGACTTCGATATTCTGGTTTTGAGCGAACTCTCGTGCTGCCAGGTCGTCGGTGAGAAAGACGGCGTTGTCTCGTTCAAGAGCTACTGCCAGTGCCGCTCGTTCGCCTGCATCCAGTTCAGCACCGCTATCGAGTGGTTTTGAAACAGCAATCCGTTCCCACTCATGGTTTGAGAACTCCGGCGGGACTCCTCCTTCTTCGAGTTCTGCATACACTGTTTCAGGAATCAGTAGCTCGTCGATTGCTGTCAGCAAGTCGAGTGCATCGATTTCTGCAAGGTGGATCAGTGGGCCAGTATCCGCGACCGCAACGATCGTCACGCGTTGAGGCCCCAGTCAACATCCTCTTCAACGGCTGCTGCTTCGCGATCGGCTCGCTGAACATTTTCGAGTCCAACCAGCTCGATTGCCTCTTCACGAGATCGCTCACCGTCGATATATTTCCCGAGGACGACGTTCTCCCAGAGGTCCGCGATTCCGAGTTCAAGGGCTTGCTCAAAAACCTCCGACTCAGGGACACCTCGTGCGTCGGCGATTTCACGGACACGTTCGGAGATTTCAGCTGCCATAGTACAGAGTATGGGTCCCGCCACTTAAGTATCATCGTCGGTCGTGATTCGACGGGCACAATCCCGGTTGATTCGATCACGTATTTCCGACCACAGACACGGTGGCCGGTACAACTTCTCCCCCTCCCGCTGGCTTTGAGCCGATAGATGCCGATACAACTACCGTACTTACGAGTAGCCGTACGGCGTCTGTCCCGAACTGTGTCAATTCGGGACGTCCACAACCGCGTTTGTGTGGGTTTTCGTGTTAGATTCGTGTCCCTCTCGGGCGTGTTTTCGTCCCGACCACGCTACTCTCCGGCAACCCCGTCTGTGGTCGGACTCTCGTCCGTAGTTTTGCTGTTCACTTCACCGGGAAGCTCGACATCGGCTTTCAGAACAAGGCGCGTCTCTTGGTAGCTCAATCCGTCCTTCGATCGTTGACGCTTGATTTTCCCGAGCCGTCCATTCGAGAGTTCGTGCATCGCGTCTATCGTCCGCCGAGCAAGTTCTTGCGAGTATTTCTTGCTCACACCAGACTCTTTCAGACGAATCCAATCAGCCAGCTCTGATGCGTCTAAGTAGGCACGAATCTCACCACTGCCCTTCGACCAGAGTGAGTAGCGACCAGCATCATCACGTTCACGCCACACCTTCCCCGCAAGCTCGTCGGGTTTTCGATTCGTGACGGACGCAAGCATCTCGTCGTCATAGCGGGCAAGTCGCTGAATCGGGAGGAGATCCGCCGTCGAATGGGCGACGGCACCACCGCGACCGAGCGCGTCTTCCTCACCGGGCAGTCGGAAGTAAGTGTTGCCGTCATCTTTCGTGATGCGTTCGAGTTTGTTGCCATCGACAGTGATCCGCTCTTTGTCGACGTTGTCGGCGAGTAGGTGGGCACCTTTCTCGAATTCGCGGGCTTGCAACTCATCGATGCGTTCGCCAGAGGACTGCGTTTTGCGGGCAAGTGCCTTTCTGTGGGCTTTCGCTTTTGCTGCCTTATCTTCTCTGGCATCAACTCGCTCTTCGAGTTCATCGATTCGCTCCTCTCTCTCGGCGATTTCTGCTTCGAGATCGTCAACACGGTCGGTAAGCGACTGGATGTGTTTGGCGAGGTCGCTGACCGAGACGTCGTTGTCATTGAGAACACTGGACGCTCCGGACGTAGTGGTGTCACTCATTGGCGGGCACCTCCACTGTGGCCGCAGTGTTCTCTGCTGGCGTCGAGAGACGCGGCAGGTGGGCAATGGTGGTGAGCGAACCGATACAACGGGTAGTCGTGTCGCTAGCGGTGTGGGTGTACTCGAAAACAGTCATGGAGGAATTGGGCTGACTGGTGCAGTGGAAGGTGGGGTACTGCAGTTCGTCCTGTGCCGTCGTGGTGATCGGTGGAGCCGTCAGAACGAGATGCGGGCCAGAGTGTGTCGGTAGGTTCGTTGTGTTGACCGTGCAAATCGTCCGTAGTGACTTCGTGGTCGTGATGCGAACGCAATCACCGGGCGAGAGATGCTGGACGAGTAAGTCGGCATCGTGAGGATTCAACAGCGTTGGAGCGGACTCACTCACGCCTGTTCACCTCCCGTTGGGTTGACGATGCACTCGACAGTCGCATGCGTTCGCAACCAGGCGTAGTTGCCGGAGGGAGTGTGTCCGTACTGATCGAGCTTGGCCTCGGTGTTCTCGTACTCGTCGTAGTAGCAGTACTGCAGCCGATACAGATCGTTCGACGGCGTAGTGACGTACAGGACGTGTTCACCGGGTTCAGGGCCGCGACAGGAGAGTGTGGGTTTGGAATGCTCACACTGATAGACGATGCCCATGAGCGTGCGTCTCTTGGTGTGGATCTGAATCGTATCCGTACACTCTAACGCGAGGACCGTCTGCTGGTCGGTCATTGCTCGGCCTCCTGCTTCTGACCGAAGCGTTGACAGCGTTGATTCGTACCTCGCTTCGCTGCTATTCGTTCTAAGAAAGAACTCTGATCAGTGCCTTGCGGATCACCACTCACACTGCAGCGAGGCGACCGCCGTCGCAGTGAGTGGTACTCTCCGTCTTGGCGAGTGGCACTAGCGTTTCTCATTTTCACAGCTCCGAACGTGTTGGGGCCAGGCACTCGTCCGAACGGGTGCGCCGCACCGAGGGCATGGTCGCGTTGGTTCGACGCCGTTCTGTTGGGTACGGCAGCTTTCACACAGCCGATCGACTTCCGACTGTGCGTGTTCTACTGCAACCCGCGTGAACGACCCATGACAGCCGCACAACGGTTTGGCATCACTGCGTGCCAAATGGCATACTGGGATGGATGCGCTGCCAGATTGTGCGAGGAGGACAGTGTGCGTTCCATCCGGCAAATTGAGTGCGCCAACTCCGGGAGATGGTTGCTTCCACTGGCGTGTGAGGCGAGTTTGAGTCGTTTCAACTCGGTTATGGGGAAAATTCCTTGACGGTGTAGCTGAATGGTTCATATGCGGTTTGTAGCGGCTTAACGCGGGCGTGTGGTGCAAACACACGTCCGTTCGTACTTTTGGACGCAGAGCGCCCGCGCTAAGCTCTAGCTCACACTTGTGAATTCGCCCCACTTAGTTTTAACTGTCATAGGGGAGATTTACAACTGCTATGAGGGTCTTATCGAACCCGTACCGAACCGGTTTTTGGTTATCCCGTTTTGATACGCTCTACATGATCCCGCGGATTTCGTGGTTTTCGAGCATTGATTACCAGATTTGGGCGCTCTTCAGAGACCACGACCTCATTATGTCTCGCAAAGTCCTTGCTGCCAATCTTGACTATGATGCAGATTACACCGGTAAACGACTGAGAAAGCTTCGTGATGCTGGCTTCCTTGAACAACGCGAAGATAGTCTATATCAACTGTCTGACCTTGGACGTGAACTGTTAGCGGACAACCTCTCAAAAGAGGAAATTGAAGCGCTCAACCCGGATAGCGACGACACTGACGACTGATTTTCTGGCGGTAATTGAACGGAAAGCGGGATGATGTACCTCTGACTTGGCGGTGGTTCCCGCAAAAGTGAGAGACTTGTTGTTGTCCTACACTCGCGACGAACGCGCGAGTAAATCTCGCACATCGCCGCGGATACCGAGCCCCGCGAGGACAATGAGCGTGATCTCAACCGCGGCAGCAACCGTCTTGCCAGCGATCGCGGCAAGCCAGCCGTGGCCGAACAGGGCGAACGCGTCAAGCAAGATCAGCAACAGTTCGTTGCTGTCTCGGATGTGAGTGATGACGTTCATGGCATGATCGGTAAAACCGTCTCAGTGCTCATCATGAACCTCCTCTGGTGAGTCATCGGGAAGCCACCAGATGACAACTCGTGGTGTGAGCTTGGCCCGTTCGACCTTCCCCTCCTCGTGGAGCCGAGTGAGACGATTATGGACACCTGGCCGTTCGACATCAAGTGCATTTGCGATTGATGCGGCTGTCTGGGCAGGCACTGGCTCTTGCTGAATGACTGCTAGAACATCCTTGTCGGTTATTTTCTCCTCGAATTGTCCCTGTTCATTCCGGTCGCGTTCCATACTCTCAGTTGACTCTCTGGACTAATAAAACCTCTTACCATGTAGTAAACCGGTGGTTTTATGACCCTTTACCACATAGTAAGAGGAGAGAAGGTCGCTCCCTCGGGGGAAATCAGAATTCCCCGCGCTGTACCAGCAGCGCGGGAGTGGGCTTCTCAAACCAGAGTAAACCCATGAGTACGAAATCGCCAACGGAACTTGAATCTGACGAGAAGGCACAGAAACGCGCGCAGTGGGAACAGTTCGGCTTCTGCGTCGAAGCTCCCGGACAGGTCGAAGTGACCAACGAGAGTCACGACAACCCCACAGACCACCAATACGTCGTGACGCTGGACGACGTGACGGGTGACGCAATGGCGTGTACCTGCCCGCATCACGTCCACCGGAGCGCGTTCTGCAAGCACATGACTGCCGTCGAGAATGCGACTGATGACGGGACGCTCACGGCGTTCCCATCGGACGACGAGACAGACGAAGACGACACTGAATCAGCAGAGTGCGACTGTGACGGCCTGAATGGCTTCCCGTGTTGGCCGTGCGTTCGTACGGGTCGCAAAGAACTGCCGAACTAACCTCGTCTCACTCTTTTCATTTATGTCACGCCAAACAACGCTGTCCGATGGTGCCCAGCGAACGCTGACGGAGTGTGCGAATGCGGCCGAACGCGCAGACACACTGACGACAGAGCGCGGCCTGCTCGACCGCGCGCAACAGCACGCGGCGGACGTCGCGGCCGCACATTTTCCCAATCTACCGATTGAGGCGGTTGCGTGGGAAATCTCGACCCAACGACAGCGGTCGGCAGGAGCGACGAAATACGACCCTGCGAACGGTGAGATAACGATCACGCTTTCGTGGGACGCATTCGAGCAACACGGCTGGGAGCAATTCAGTTCGACCGTGCGTCATGAACTGATTCACGCATGGCAGTATCACGAGTTCGGCAAAGCGGACCACGGGCGAACGTTCGCCCGCTGGACGG
>NZ_JAJFAY010000009.1 GCF_021083305.1 Haladaptatus sp. DYF46
CACACACCGAGGGCACCAGCAAGGGCATTTCGTCGTGAAATCATACGTTGATAATTTTTGTCAAAGCATAATAAAACACTCGCTCATACCGATTTCTATGCATTGAGAGCACCAGTCTCAACTTCTGGTGTACTGGAAGTTGAGACTACACCCAGTATAGAGAGCCCAGAATGCGCGATATTAGCCAATTCACCTGCTGCAAGCGCTTCAAATTGAGGTCCAGGGATCGATTTTGATTACTACTCTAACTTTTCCCCGGGTTAGTGACCGGCCGGATCAGCGCTGCCGCTGATCACCTGGCGTTCATTGGCTCAAAATCTGTTCTAGCCGATCCCAGTTTGCTTCAACAGTGTAAGGACCGTGTTTGCGGTCACAACTGGTGACCGCTTGTATTCGCCAGTCACTTCGACCTGCACAAGGAGATCGACTGTTCGCCAAATTGAGTACAGCAAGCACGCGAATGCAAAGTAGAAGAATCGAAGGACGAAATTCTTCGAGGTTGTGGCGGCCATGAACCGTTTGACGCTCTTGTAGCCACTCTCGATCTCCCACCGATATCCATACTCTCGCAACAGACTGGGATCACCATTCGTCATGAACACCGAATACTGCCGATAATCCGTACAATTGGAGTTGTTCCTTCGTCGGTACACTAGCGTCGTTTCGTGCCGCTCATCATTATTCAAGAGAAGATTGCGATTCGTCACATACCGATCCTGATCCCACTGAAGTAGCCGCCGTGCTTGGGCTTGTTCACTCGTCTGCATCCGTTTCGGCACAACATACCGGAGCCCACGCTGGTCAATTTCCTCCAGGATTTGTTGACTGTCGAACTCTCGATCCATTAGGACATTATCGACGAGGACCTGCTCTTGGGCGGAATCTAAGAGATCTCGGACAATCTCTAACCGAGAATCACCCTTCCGAACTGGCCGAGCGTCCAAGACGATGGGTACTGCATTACCGACAATCTGGATTGTTGCCCACTGGTAAGCGTACTCACCGTCTTTCGTACCAATGATTTTGTCTTCCTGCCCCGTTCGATCCCCGGTGAATGGATCGTCTTCGGTCGTATCGATTGCGACAATTCCTGCCCGATGGAACGCGTCTGTTTCGGCAACTCGGTCAAGTAACCGACCAACCGCCTCGCGATACATTTCACGGATTTCGGGGATAGAGAGATCACGAAGGTGCGTGCGGTGGGTATGTCCGAGTGGCGTCCGCTCCCGTTGTGATTCGAGTGTGAAACTTCGTGCACCTTCATTTGCGGCCAAGTTCTCGCGAAGTCCAAGATACGTCTGCAAATCCCAAAACGCGTTGGCGTGAATTTCATGGTATGAGTTACGGTTGAGCGAGAAAGCGGGATAGACGATTCGCCCAATTTGGTTGGTAAGTTTGTCAGCACGAGCTAGGAATGTTTGTTCATCAGGGTTAGTCTCGTCATCCTTTCGATAAGGGTATGATGGATGCGATAGCGTTAGCGGAGTATCGATGTTTCTTCGTTCCGCTTGTTTGAGGATGATTCGTGCACTCTCAGCAACTGTCTCCTGAAGCTCAGTTGAAAATCGATAATGCCATGTTCGCCACAACGTTGACTGGTCAGGCACAGTCTCGAAGTCTAGGTACTCGCAAAGTAACGGATGCTGGTGAAGATACTCAGCGAGGGAGGTTTCATGCTCCCAACCATGGAGTTCTTTAAGCACGAAGGTACGCATCAACTGCTCCATCTCGTAGTATGATGAGCCAGTATACCGATCATAAGGCTGGAGATCAAGATAGGCAAGTGGAAGGTTAACAACGAAGAATTCAATGGATTCGTGAACATCGTGATCGAACCAGACAGACGCAATCGTTCGAACATCTTCTTCAAGTGCATCGAGTGAACTTCGGTCGTACAACGCTGTTGTGTTGTATGCTGGCCAGTGAAAGTGTTCTTTTCTTGCAATCGTTTGGAAGACATCGCGATGGGATTCTCTTACTGTTGGCATTTTCCGAGTAGGTACATCCAGGGTTGGAAAGCCGCGCCAGTTTTGCAATTTGACTAGCCTCTAACCAATGTACTTAGACGAGATTTGTTTTAGTATCCATTCTGGAGATATTATCCATCGGAATATACTACCGACAGAGAACCCAATAAGCAAGATTGGCAGGCCGAGAATGAGAGCACTTTCCATGCCCCAGACAATCGCATCTGAGAGCGGCATCGGCCCGAAGTGCAGTCCCGGTTTATGTGGGGTCACAACAAGTACTGGGTTCCCCACCCGGTTCACGAAGAGGCCGAATATCGGCCCCATTACGAGGCCAGCAGTCGGGAATAGCCCACTGTTCAAGTATGAACTTACAGTTGCTCCAAGTAGTAATACAATTGCTCCCGAGACGAGAATCGGATGGAAAGAACCCTGGTATAAGCTCTTCCCCCAGTCGGTGAGTCGGGAATACGAAGGGGGGTGAAGAACAACATTGCTTCCGGCGGTCACTCCAGTTGGAGCGTATTGGATCTCCGTAACCGCCACGAGCCCACAAACCATAGCAGTGCTTCCCAGAGTAAGAATCCAGATCCACCGAGAGAGTCGGGAATACCGCCCTAGAAGTAGGACTCGTCTTGCAGCTAGAATTGACCACAGCCATCCCAGTCTACTCCCGCTTAATCGATTCTGAATTGATTTGGACATTGTTTTGTGTTTGTATTGATTGGGTACGTTTTAATTTTTCAACGACTCGTGTTATGCTTGTGTGAATCCATACAGGATGAGAACAAGTCCAACCACGTTCAGCAGTTGGGACGCGAGGATATTGTACGATGGGATGAGCGTTCCCGACAACTGAATTATAACTTCTATAACAAACGGAACGGTTGTCAGAAACAGAGTCCCGATAGTTAGGCAAAGAAGCCGTTGACTCTTGTTTCGGACATATCCCCGAAATCCGTGGTATGCAACAATGAGACCGACAACTGCAACGACTCCCGCAACAGCTAGTGCGACAAACTCCCACGAAAGTGCGACACGGCCCAAAGCGAGTATGATTTGATTCACCATCACTCAGTGCTCCCTCGCTCGATGAGCGAACCACACGATAGTCTCTGCTTGCTGCAACGATCGGATTTCGGTGAGTTCGCGTGTTTATGTGTCATAAATTGTAACGAGGATGACGACGAGGCCAACAAGTCGAATGAGATCGACAAACGCTGCTATTGCTGGTCCGGGCAAAGCAGTGGCCGTTACTAACACGACGTCGATACCAATGGGAGCTCCACTCAGAAGCACTATACCGATTGTGAGTAACAGGATACCTTGCTCTCGCGTTTCTACATATCGGCGGATTCCACGGTGTCCAATGACGAGTGAGAGAACAATCGAGATGAACAGACTGACAAACAGCATCAGTACCGCTCCCGCTGTCCTGGTCATCACCTGGAGGAAAAAGTGTACAATCATAGTATGCTAGATCTCCTCCACAAGGGTCGAGAACCGGTCAGCAACGCTCTTTTCTGTTCGAGTAATTTCGACAGTATACGTTCCGTCTTCGAGACGGATATTCACTGCTTCAAGCCGAGTCTCATACGTTTTGTAATGGTGACCATCCGGGTCAAGTTGCTGCTCAACCACGAGCAGGTCGTTCTCTTCGAGACGTTCGATCCGGCGGTACACCGTCGGAAGTGATGCATCGCACTGGTTGCTCAATTCATTTGCAGACATCGGTTCAATGCTGGCGGTTGCGAGGATGTCACGTGCGTACGCGTCATCGAGGAGATCAGCGATCTCTGTAAGGTCACTGTCCTCGCTCATCTGTTAATATCCAGTCGGTTGTATCCGAGTATACGAGTGGTCGTCGTGAATACACGTCTATTTGAAACACGAACAGGGGATTATAAAACCCAGTGGACGGGTTTCTGGCCGAGAAAGTGTGCAGTCCAAGTTAATGAATCATCGACAGAATCACTGTTTGATACCAGATAATGATCGAATGCAGTACAAGTAAATCATCACGGCACTACGCAGTCTCGGAAATCGCTACTGGAGAATTGTTATCTCAGACCAACTGTACCAACCATCCAGAGTGGAATTGCCTGAAGGACACCCCAATGAAAGTAACCGCACAAAATACCGGTGGGGGTTATTAATATGGCAGTTCTTGAATTACAGAACCTCACAAAACAATTCGGAGGAACCACCGTCGTAGATAACATCAATCTCCATGTCGAGCAGGGTGAAGTGTTTGGATTCCTTGGGCCAAACGGTGCAGGCAAATCAACGACCATCAACATGCTGCTCGATTTCGTTCGGCCAACAAGCGGAGACATTGCTGTGTTTGGCCAGAACCCAACACTCAGCTCTCGTGCTGTACGCGAGCGTATCGGTGTTCTCCCGGAAGGCTACAATCTATATGATCGACTGAGCGCGCGAAAGCACATCACTCTCGCCATCGAAATGAAACGAAGTAACGAAAATCCGGACGAAATTCTACAACGAGTTGGTCTCACTGCCAACGCAGAACAACCAGTCGGCAACTTCTCAAAGGGAATGCAACAGCGCCTTGCCCTCGGAATGGCCCTCGTCGGTCGTCCCGATCTTCTCATTCTTGACGAACCAACGTCTGGATTAGATCCGAATTGGGTTCACCAACTTCGAGAGATCATTAGAGACGAAGCCGATCGGGGAGCAACCATTTTCTTTTCCAGTCACGTTCTCGAGCAGGTTGAAGCGGTCTGTGACCGGATCGCGATCATGCAGAGCGGAGAAATCGTTGCTCTCGATTCTCTTGAAGGTCTTCGAGAAACGACCGGACAGAATCCCACTCTCGTACTCTCGGTTGAATCAGTTCCAAAAACCCACACCATTGACACAATCGAAGGTGTTGAAGACGTGATGGCGACCGATGATACGTTTCACATTGTTTACTCTGATTCACGAGCGAAAGCTGCGGCCATTAGTACAATTGAGGAGGCAGGGATAACTATCACGGATATTGGCGTGAAAGAAGCGTCTTTAGAGCAGATTTTCACCAAACACACACTGAATGGTGAGACGGCATGAGTCATAGTGGAAGTCGACTCCAGTCCATAATTAAAAAGGAATTTCAAAATGTTGTACGATCACGACTCCTTTGGGGGCTCGTCGGAATACTGACCATCTATGGTTGTGTGCAGTCAATTGAATTCAATCGCCAGTTAGCACAGGGAACCATGAGCGGTCCGAACCGTCTTGCGACAACGGCAATTGCCGCTAATCTTCGACCAATCATTCCGATCGTGGCACTGATCATCGGCTACAATGCAATCACCGGCGAGCGAGAATCGGGTAGTCTTCGGGTTCTTTTGAGTCTCCCAACAACCCGCCGGGAAATCGTTTTGGGAGCATATTTGAGCCGAGTTGGGGTATTAGCTCTCACGATCCCCATTGTGATACTCCTCTCTGTCGCTGTCATTGTGTATCAGATTGGGAGCTTCGCAATTGGACCACTCGTTGTTATTGTAGGGTTGGTACTGCTATATGGGTTAGCGTGGACTGGGATCGCGATTGGGATTTCAGCGGGCGTTAGTACTCGATTTCGGGCGGTTGCAGGTGTCTTCGGGATTTTTGCTGTTTTCCACATGTTTTGGAGGACAGTGATACTCCCAGTCTTCGCTCTGCTGTTTACAGGAAGTACAAGGACAGGTGGGCTAGAATTGATCGAGATTGCGAATGGACCGACGTGGTATGTGTATATACAACGGCTGAATCCGGTGAAAGCATTCGACGGTGCACGAGTCTATTTCCCGTCGCTGATGTCGAACGGGAGCATATCACTTGAAGGTCACAGTCCGGACGTGTTTGGGATCTGTATGCTGATTGGTTATGCCATACTTCCTGTTATGATCGGATATTATCGATTCAATCGTGTTGACTTGGAGTGAGTTAATGAACGACATCTCCCCCACAGGTAGGAAGTTTTGTAATCGACGGTTGGCAATCACGATAGTGGTGATTGGCGCTATTATTGGCGGAGGCTATCTAACAGTTGTTGCCCCTGATGCAACGGCAAAAGGATCGACCCACCCGGAGAATCTCGCTGGTGACTCGACGTTTGAAGTAACAGTGAAAAACACAGGATTACAGTCATGCACGTTGCAATTAGAGCTCGAACTGTATTCAGCCTCATTAGCGAGCGGATCAATGGTCGATCGTAAAATGGTTCGGAAAACGGTACTCGCTGGGGGTGAGAAGCGAACATATACAGTACGGATGCAGAACGTGCCGACATCTGCTGAGTCCGTCTTGTATCGGATTCAATGTGCCAATGCACTAGTTTGACTCGTATGTGAACCACCAGGAATGATGATTGGAGGTTCGACCAAGCGAGATTGCCGATGCAGTGAGAGAGTCAGTCTCAACTTCTGGCGCCAGTTGACTGATCGACCCAGAGCTGTGGCTCATCGACTGGCATTTATTGTATCGTACCGCAGTTCTAGCCGAATCTTGTCTGCTCCAGCAGCGTGAGAACCATGTTTGCCGTTATAAGTTTCTTTAATCTTCGTCGATCGTTAAATAGTGTCGGACAATAATGCTGTGTATGAAGTACCGCACACGGTCGCGTATCCGTATCCTTATCGGTCTTGTTGTAGCTCTCCCTATTTTTACCAACTATTGGTTTGGTTGGCCAGAGATCAAACCATATCTCGAAATGGCAGTAGTAACGATAGCTGCTTTACTTTTAGTTTTAGGATGGGCATACTACGATGTCTTCGCCCAGAGAAACTCGCAAAACACGTAGTTTGCGTCCCCCACATCGTGAACGAATTCATCGAGAACACTAATCCCAACTATTGTCCAAGGTGCATATTTGCCCCAATGATCTTGATTTTATGGCCTGCTCGATCGCCGATGAACGGATTGTCCTCCGTCAGATCAATCGCGATGATTCCAGCGTTCTAGTCATACGAGGATCCCGGAGTTAATATATGCCAAAATACTGGTTGTTATAGTATGGTTGAAGAACGGACACGGCGACTAGGTGGCTTCGCCACCCGATATGGAATCTTCTACCCGGGCCTTGCGACTGGGTGTTCCTACCTCACGAGCACGATTCTCGCGGCAAGTTTCGAAATCACCCTATTCATCGTATTCGCGATAGCCGCCGTCTTGACCGGGTTCAGCGCGATGAGTGGCCCGTCGTCGAACGATCCAGTTCATGCTCAAGGCGGGTTCTTCGGCACGGTTGACGCTGGGGAAAACTGGGGAATTACTGCTATTGTCAAACTGGTCCTGTTCGACATAGGAATGGCGGTGGTGCTCACCATCTACACTTTCGCATGAGCTAAGCCCTGGGTGAGTACTGTCGCAAGATCCTCCTCTCAACGTATTCTATATATTGAGATTGCCAACCTCAACAGTAGATCCTAAGGAAATTTCTAAAATAATGAGTCGGCTATCTGTTGTCCAATTTCGGCGTCAAACTGCAATGCTAGCGTTCGACACCGGATGGAGGGGAATACGTCGGCAAGTGATGATGGATACCTCTCGCATGCAAGCTCGGCAATCACCATACTACACTCATGTTCTGACTGTCGATTAACCGGCAATACAAGACGATCGGTACTGCACTGCCAACAAGTTGGATTGTCGTCTACTAGTAGGTATGCTCACAGCCTCTCGTCTCGATAATTTTGGCTTCATACTCGTGAGAGTGTAAATAGGACGAACGCCCTCCGTACGCAGTGCGCATTGCTCAGAGATTGAGGAATGGAAAATAATACAAACCAGACATGATAATAAAGGAGTGTATGCCATTCACCCCCTTTCACTTCGGTCCAACCCTCCTATTTGGCTATCCTCTTCGACGACGGCTCGATTTCGGAACATTTCTTATTGCAAGTGTGATCCTCGATGTTCGCGCCATACTGGTGTTCTTCGGAATTGTTTCAGGACCTAACCATGGACCGTTACATAATACCCTTCTTGGAGCATTCGCTGTTGCGCTTGTGTTTGCAGGGATTGTCGTTCTATGTTCCCGTCAGTTTCCATGGGTTGCCCAACATGTGAGTTCACGACCAGAATCAATATCATGCGTCGTCCTCGCGAGCGTGGCAGGGACATGGTCGCACGTCATCCTCGATGCCTTCACCCATCCCAACCTGCAACCGTTCTATCCACTCGCTGGAAATCCACTGTATGGCCTAGTCGACCCATTCACCATTTATGCACTTTGCGCCCTCAGTTTTGTTCTGTTTATCGGCTTGGTTGGGGTCACTTTGATCCGAACAATGCGGAAACATGGTCTCAGCTATTACAAATCCCAAGATCAAATATGGAAAGTAAGTATCACATTAGGGATTGTGATCGGGATGGTAGTGGGAGCGGCCGCCGCTGCAGGGGCAGCCTCTACAATAAGTGCGGTATCGGGGATCGGATCGCCCGACGTAACGGTCGAACGCGTTAATGAGACACATGCAGCAGTTTCATGGACGACTGACAGGCCAACGTCTGGCTACCTCAAGACAGAGGTGTCTCATCAATGCGGACCAGCATGGGGGAATAGAATATCAACGAAGAGATTTAACGACACCTCCGTGGCACGAACCCATCTTGTTGTCGCACCGATTTACGATCTCAAATCACAAGTGAACCAAACAACTATTGGTGGAGAAACACCGCTAAAATGGTACCAAGTAGAGGCAGTATCAGTTGATGGAGAAGAGGTGGTTGGAACACCTGTCGTGAGTCGCAATCTCAGTCAAACCTGCCGATGACGGCCATTCACCGTATGAAGTCAAACGTAAAACTAGTGTGGGCAAAGACACCCCGGGACACCTGCACCCGGCATGGACGGGAGCTTTTCATGTCCTCGAACGAATATTGGTTTGCCTCATAGCCGAGGGGCACCATGAGATTCTCGGAGCAGGTGACGTGCATACGAGGATAGGCTCTCGTAATCATTGTTTAGCTGCCAAGGATTGCGGGTTATGCTTTATCGATCACAACTCGTCCCAAGATTCTCGCACAGTCTCCCGAGGATTCTTGACTAGTTTTGTGAACACTCCACGCATGGCCGCTCTGGGATTTTTAGTCAATTTCACGAGGAATGGGAGAATATTATATTTTAGTGATTGCGCTGTAGTAATCAGCACCCAGCATATCGCACTTACAAACAAAACGAAACTAAGTACGATAAAAATAAGCGTGAAAGCGGGATGAGATAGTGAGATAGGGGTTGCAGAAGGGATGACTAAGCCCAAGACTATCGGAATGAACACGCTCACGCCCAGTTTCATCAATCCATTTGCACGTTTATCCCAGCGCCCCGTCTCAAATTGCTCGGCAATATTATCTTCTGTTTGTTGTTGAATCTCCGCCACCGTTCGCAAATCGATCTGTTTGAGCGTCTTCGTATCTTCTGTCCCGTCACTATATCCCTCAATGTGAGTACGGACTTCTTCAACCAACGCCTCTCGTTCAATCTCAGACTGCTCACGGAGTCGTTCAACAACAATAGTAGTGTCTGCAAGTGCTGCTCGCACCTCATCGTCGGGAATATCCTCGAGCATTACCGCAAACTGTCGGTCTGGATAGTTCGCAAGAAGTTGAAAGTCGTGGAGCCCTGATTTCACTCGATCCCGAATTCGTTGTTGATCGCGATGTCGCTTCTCTTCGTCGAGGTCCTCAAAGTCGTTACGAATCCGGTTTCGCTGTGTCTTTGTGAGTAGCGATGCCGATTTTCCGCTCATTACCCGAATATTTGTCACTCAATCCTTATTTCTGCTGATTTGAACAGGCTCAAAAGCCGACCTGTAGCGGGCTATCACGGTTTTGAGCCCTACATCCACTAAATACACAACAAAATCATCGGCAATCACTCAGCTCCAAAAATACCGGTGTAGCGGCCTATACTGGCTGAATTCGACACAAACGATATTCTGGGTTTATTACGAGCTGCAGAATAGCCATTCCACATGCCAACACTTGGTCTCCTACCGCGGTATGGACAGCTCTTCACCAGTCACCTCAGGCATCCACTCCTCAACGAAATCATGATCTTCGCAGCGGAAGGTCTCGTTTATTTGATTCCACTCGTCCTGCTCTACCTCTGGTTTACTCCCGAAGGGAAACGGACAAACTCAGCATTCCAGATGACACTCACTCTTCCCCAAGTCACGACCGAGGATGGAAAGGCAAAATCGGTGTTCATATTCATCACGATCGTCGTAAGTCTCGTCATATCATATGTGCTGGGGCAACTCTATTCCCATCCTGCGCCCTACATGGTCGGCTATGATACGCTCCTCGTAGATGCGCCGGAGAATTCATTCCCGAGCCAACACACGACTGTCGTGTTTGCGTTCGCGTGGGCGGTATGCTATGTTCAGAATCGATGGCGCGATGGACTTATTGCGGTGATGCTCGCTTCACTGGTCGGGATTAGCCGCGTTTATGTCGGTGTTCACTTTCCTATCGACATCATCGGTGCGGTCGGAGCGTCACTGCTGGGATTCATAATCGTTTATGCTGCCAGAAAGCCTGTTAGAGCCTTCGCAAATCAGTGTATTCGCATTGAGGAATACATCACAGAGATGGTGATTTAATCATGTCAGTGATTAGTCTCACAAACGTAACCAAGACGTACGGGCGAGTCACGGCGGTTGAGAACCTGGGCCTCACGGTAGAGAAAGGAGAGATCTATGGCTTCCTTGGTCCGAACGGTGCGGGTAAGTCCACAACGATTCGTATGTTGCTGGATTTCGCTCGGCCATCGAAGGGGACAGTGCAGGTGCTCGGTCACGATACCCAACATGAAATCCTCCAGATTCGCCAGCGAATCGGCGTGCTTCCAGAGGGATTCAGTGTGTATAACCGGCTAACTGGCCGCCAGCATCTGGCGTTTGCTATCGAATCCAAGGAAGTGGACGACGATCCGGATCAACTCGCCGAGCGCGTCGGCATTCCTGACGCAATCGATCGCAAAGCCGGCGGCTATTCGAAAGGAATGGCCCAGCGGTTGGTGTTGGGTATGGCGCTCGTAGGCGAGCCAGATCTCCTGATTCTGGACGAGCCATCGACAGGTCTCGATCCAGCGGGAGCACGTAAAATTCGGCAAATCATTCAAGAGGAGAACGACCGCGGCGCGACAGTGTTCTTCTCAAGCCACATTCTCGGGCAGATCGAACCGATCTGTGACCGTGTCGGCATTCTCCAAGAAGGAAGACTGGTCGCAGAGGACTCCATCGAGGGGCTTCAGCGAGCGACGGAATCGGAGGAAACGCTTGTGATAACGCTCGATAGCCTCCCGAACGATGCAACACAGAACGTAAACGAGGTCTCCGGTGTTTCATCTGTGTCGGTTGACGGAACTACTGTTCGAGTCTCATGTAGGTCTGGTTCGAAGACAGCTGTGCTCCGATCACTCGAAGATGGTGGTGCAAGCGTGGAAAGTTTCACAACAGAAGACACCTCACTCGAAGATCTATTCATCCAGTACACAACGGATGAGAATCGATCAGAGCCGAAGATACCGATGAAAACAGATATAGATGTGAGGGGCAACCAGTGAGCTTCACAGTCGTCGCAAAGAAGGAATTCAGCGATTCGGTGCGGTCAAACGTCCTGATTGGACTAACGGTGCTGTTCGTATTGTTCGCAGGCGGATTTACGTATCTCTTCTCTCAGGTTCCAGGGATACTCGGTGGGAGTGCAACAGCTTCGACACCTGCTCTGATCACTGCTATGGGAACCGCAGCAGATCTTCTTGTTCCACTAATCGGCCTGATTGTCGGCTACAAATCGATTGTTGGCGAACGTGCAAGCGGCAGTCTCAATCTCCTACTCAACTTACCGCATACACGACGAGATGTCGTACTCGGTAAATTGACGGGACGAACTGCCGTGGTCATTGTTGCGATTGTCGTGGGATTCGCAGTTGCTGGGGCTGTCGGGTTCGTGTTTTACGATAGCTTCGCGGTTGACGCGTTTGTGCTATTCACGCTTGTAACGATCCTCGTTGGGTTCGTGTTCGTTGCGATCGCAATCGCGTTTTCGTCGGCGGTTCGTTCAACCACGCTTGCGCTGGCCGGGGCAATTAGCCTGTTCGTCCTATTTCGTTTCGTCTGGGGACTCGGGTTGGAGATACTTTGGGCCGCGTCTCACGGCTTCGATGTCGATGTTTGGGGCAGCATGAGTGAGATCCCTGCCTGGTTCAGATTCCTCTCGGCGATTAATCCGATTACGGCCTACGACAACGCAGGGAGGGCGGTCATCGACGCCGTACCAGCCAACCCTGTTTTCGCCCAGAGTGATGCAATCTACGCCCAGGACTGGTTCGGCTTTGTCGTGCTTGGATTCTGGTTTCTGGTTCCGCTTACTCTCGGCTATCTTCGGTTCGAATCGACCGATCTGTAGCACGAAAGCCTGAACTCTTCCTATTTGTTCCCATTTTTTAATAATTATTTTGGTTTTTATATTTATAAATGAAACCAACAACTGCACCTTCCGTCACACTACTGGGAAGGACTATGAAGGGCGTGTTACCACCTGTTGCTGGCAAAGAGTTGTGGTGAACGAGTATGTCCGCGGTGAGGATGACTGTACCTACGAGAGTGAGACAAATGGCTCCGGCAACACTCCAAACGGCGATGGTAACAGCCTGTTCACCCCGAGAGTCGCTTGTCGCTAACCAGTATCCAGCGTAGAGTAGCACTACTGAAAGACAAAGCGGGAATACGACACCGGAGACGACTGGCATCGTATGTAAATCTTCGAGAAGATGGTCAATGTGCATCAATCCAGTTATCACTCCGATACTGCTGATAACCACCCCACTAAGCCTGCGCTGAGACGCAGGAGTTCCGATTATTGGCCTACCCATCCTTCTGGATCATCTCGAAGACGCTGGTTTTGATCATCGAACAAACGATACAGTCACTCCTTCATACATGTACGGATATGTCTTGATACACTAGAGTAAATTATTTATCACTGAATGTTTAACTGAGATATTATGGGTGCAAACGTCTCTTCCATCCTCGTTGGCCGCAACCAGCACCGCTCTCGACAGTTTTCCGTTCTAGGGGGCGCTTTTGGTCTGGGGAGTGCTTTAGCATACACCGCGATAGTGCTCGGTGGACTTCCGGATACTGTTCCGTTCATGATCGGGCCTGTGGCAGTAGTGCTTGGTGTCGCGATAATTAGCGCGTTTCTCAACGACGGGCTTCTCGTAAGTGGGTTGATTACAGGTATGTTCGCACTTGGAGGAGTCGTTGCGATGCATATCGATGCCAGTCTTGGTCCGGTTAGCTATCCGGTTTCTCTGGCAACGGACATCCGTATCATTGCGATTTTCGTCGGGCTCGGAATCGGTGGATTCGTCATCGGTGCCACCACACGACGCGCGATAACGCACATTAGATGAGAATCGGGAAGAGAAGTGGATACTGCGTGATGACCTTGGTAATGCTCTCCAGTAGTGAACTCAAATTGTAGAGAAAAGGGTGACAAACGTCGAGGTTTGCAGGCGATAACAAAAACTAACCCAGTTATGCATTTAAAAACCAAGTCTCAACTTTTGACATTGAATTCCCACAACATTGGAGGATCAAAGTGTGGTAAATTGGTTCGATCAAAGGCTGGGGAGTTAGCTCAAGAAAAGGTACTGCGTATCGATCACAATTAACTCTATACTAGAGCTTATAATATAGCTATACAATACAGAAACAATGATTTCACAACGAAGAAGAGCCCGAATTAGATTTCTTAGTGCCCTCTACCGGACGATTCAAAAGGGTACTCAGATACTGGGCAATCAAGAGGACGAATCAAGCCACTTGGATATTCGGTACTTTGTGTTCGGGTTTACGTACCAAATCGTGCACAGCTGGACGCATGACCGCGATTACGGGAAAATCCGCACAAACTACTGGCGTCGTTTTGCGACCTTTGTCGCACTCGTTGCTGTGTTCCTGAAGCTGATGATTTCGATTTCAGACTCTGAACGTGAGAGTCTCGCGCTGGGGAGCGCGATTGGAACCGTACTTTACAGACTTTGGTACGGAGTTCTCCACCCTCTTCCCAGCATAAACGGGTAGGCGAACACGCTCGATCTATGTGAAGAAGAGACTACAACGGCTGGAAAGGGCCTCAAGACAGTCCGACATAACTCACGAGTCTCAAATACGTCGAAATGCTGACTACGGTCCACTAAAAGAATTCATCTACCCAATTACATAGAGGATGGAGGGAGCAACAAAAGACACATTCAGAGCGGAAAATTATTGTTTAATTGTACTTCAGTTTTGGTATGATCTCCCGCAAAGCACGCCTCCGATACATTCCGTACGGATTGATAGTTGTTGGTTTCATAGCCATCTGGTACGGTTACTTTGAGCGTCTGCCATTCCTTCTCATCGGAGTCGCCGCCATCCTTGGAGCAGGGTCTGTCCTCGTTCGTGGATACACCGCAGCTAATCTTGCAATCATGTTTGGAATAATGGCACTAAGCGGCTTGCTTGGGGTTATCTATGCAATTGGCGTCAACGGGCCCTCAATATGGGCTATTGCTTATCTTGCAGTCGGAATTGCAGCAGGCATACGGGCCAGACAATACTGGCAGGCCCGTCCGTGGAAACCAGAAGATAGTGGCTGGTAGGGTTGTTAGATTAGTGCTCTACTAAGTAGCTGACCTAGCTACAATCTCCCCGAACAGGGTCTCAGGTAGCTCCACCGTATGCATTGAGAGCACCAGTTTCAACTTCTGTAAGAACCGTGCAAGATGAGACTACACCCAGTATAGAGTGCTCACAATGCACGACTTTAGCCACTTCATCCTTCTACAACACGTCAAACCGAACCTCGGAAGGCGTTTCTGATCATTTTTCTGATCAAGCGGGCAAGCACGTGAACGGGGCGATTGCGACAGGAATGTACACAGCGGACGGGACTTTTGATCCGATCGTGTTGAATCACTCGTGCCAAAATAGTGGTGACCCTCTACTGCTACGGTATGACAATGAAACCGTCCGCATCGGATGTGATTCTAGTTCACCTTGTCCATCCGGTTGGGAAGCACCCCATTCCCCATCTGTGTGCCACAGAATCCACACTCGAATTATTGATACCAACGTAGTTCGCATTCATATCTAATTAGCTACATATTCCCTGGACGAACCCTATCGAGTAGAATCTAAACTGACAGTACTTGTTTGCCAGCTATTTGTTTTCAGCTAGCAATGGATCGATAAGCCAGTGGTCGATCACGTCGCTTGGTATCTCTATGGTTTCATCATCGCTATGCAGTACACGGTGAAGCCGAACTCCGTCGATCGCAGCAGAAAGAAATGCAGCTGTTTGAACTGGATCTGTTTGCTTGATTTGTCCGGTTTCCATTCCTTCTCGAAGAATGTTTGCCATAAGACGGATTGCTTTCCGTTCGTTTTGAATGTATTTTTCCTCCAGTGTTTTACTATGTGGGACATGAACCATAATCTCATAGAGTGATATATAAAATTCGTCGTCTGGTGTATATTCATCGCTATAGAGGATAATTTCGATCAAGAATCGAAGACGTTCAATAGGATCATCTATATCAATTTCCCGAATGAAATCGAAATATACATTTGAAAGATAGTCATATAATTCGGCCATAAGCTCGTCTTTAGAGTCAAAATAGTGGTAAATCAATGATGGACTCTTCTCAAACTCCTCGCTGACATCGCTAATTGTTAAATTTGCATATCCATGGGTCATTAATGCTTGAAGCGTTGCATCCAGAATCTGTTGTTCCGTTTCTGATCGTTCACTCATAAACAATAGATGGAGGATCAGGTATACAAATTGATTGGGTATTCACTCAACGTTCGGCGAAATGATTATACCGTTGAATGGGCATTCAATCAATATGGTTGAAGATTCTCACCCGCCCTGCAACAGCCATCAGATAAGAAACCACGATACTGAGGGCGCCCCTGGTGATAGTTTCGACTCACGTGTGAACGGCAGTCTAAATTTCGGCCATCCAAATCGACCGGAGTCTCAAAGCACGAGACGAAAGTTCTTGAAACTAACTGGAGTTGCGGCAGCACCACTTCTCACAGGATGCACTCAACTCAGTAATAGCAGACAAACACAGGGCGAAGGTGGCATGATTACCGTCAATCCTTCTGACGGCCTTATCGACGAGCCTATCGACATCCGTCTCTCCAATTTCGAGCCGAATGAGGAGATTACGCTCCAAGCACACAAAATCGATCGCCTCGGCCAAACGTGGCTTTCGTTCGGACGGTTTAAAACCGGCAGCGATGGAACATTCTCACTCGCCGAACAGGCACCGAAAGCCGGCACCTACGAGGACGTCGATTCAAACGGGTTACTGTGGTCAATGCGAATCCCAGACGGATCTCCGAAATCGTTCAGTGAAAACGAACCGGATACCATACACTTCAGTGCCCAGCGAAACAGTACAACGGTTGCCTCAACGACGATAAAGCGACGATTCATCACGCATAGTGTTGCCGAACATGCCGTCGATGAGGAGAATCTCATCGGGACATTCTTTGAGCCGCCCGGATCTGGCCCTCACCCTGCCGTGCTTGCACTCCATGGTACTGAAGGCCAGGTGCCGTGGCTCTTAGGAGCGATGCTGGCTTCCCACGGCTACGCGACGCTCTCCCTCCAATACTTCGACCCAACAGGCAAGGAGAATCTCCCAACATCACTCGTAGAGATCCCTCTGGAGTATTTTGAACATGCGATCGACTGGCTACTCGGACAGCCGTCAGTAACCGGTGATCAGGTCGGCGTCGTTGGCCCCTCAATTGGAGGAGAACTCACGCTGCTTCTCGGTGCAACACTCTCACGAATCGGCGCCGTCGTTGCCTACGTCCCGAGCGGACTCGTTTGGCAAGGACCCGGGGGAGAGCGACCGATGTGGACGTACAATGGAGAGGATATACCATTCGTCCCTCTCAAGATCAATCGTGACAGCGTACCGAGCCTTGCTAGGGTGGCAACCAATGGAATTCGAGGTCAACCAGTTCGAGTAGCCGATCTCTTTCGGCAATCGTTTAGCGATCTCGATAGCAAATCGGTCAAGGCGGGCACGATTCCAGTCGAGGAAATCGATGGGCCGGTGTTGTTGATCTCGGGCAAGGACGACGGAATCTGGCCGTCAACAGCACTTTCAGAGATTGCTATCCAACGACTCGAAGACCATGCCCATCCGTATCCCTATAAACATCTCGCCTATGAAAACGCAGGGCATATCATCAGTCTTCCGTTTCAGCCAACCGCAGACTGGGATACATTTGAAATTATGCCAGGGGTGACCTTGAGAGCCGGTGGAACGCCATCCGGCAACGCTCACGCGGCCGCCGACTCCTGGCCCCAAGTGCTCGAACTCTTTGCCGAGGGGCTCCGATGACCCGAGACAATCGAGCGATGCTTCTTGTTCCCATTGGAAGCGGAGCCGGACACGTCCTACTCGTTCTGGGAGTGCTCACTTGGCTCGGATATCCATTCAAATCGTTCGCCACGACCGCAATTTACCAGTTCAGTTTTCTGCTCGTCGGGTTATTCCTTGTTGCATTCGTCCCAGTATTGCTCTTCACTCGTGGTAGGCTCGTAGTTCCTCTCGGAATGAGTATAGTTGGATTGAGCATTGCTCTGATTGCTGGGCTCACACCACCATACCCAGAATTCGCCACGCTCGGCGAGAACGTACTCGTCGTTGGTCCCTCTGATATGGCCGCCTATGCGAATGGCTGGTACATTTGGTTGTTGGCGTACCTACTTGGGGGTATTGTTGAATATGCCGTTCGAATGACCGTCGATAGTATTCCTAATCCACAGCAATTCAGTAGTTGGCACGTTCAGATTGACCGGCGACGAAGCGTACTCATAGGGTGTCTGATCGGCTTCGCGCAGACGGTCGTAATCATAACTCTTGGAATCAGTCACGAAGGAGCACTGCTCTCGGGATGGTTACTCGGGTGGGGTCTCCTCGGAATGGTTCTTCTGGGAATGATACCTACACTCTTCCTGCTTCGATATCAGATGATATCACCCTTCGTTGGGCTTATAACCATCATCTTAGTGATTGGAGTTGGATCACTGACAATGGTTGGTGGTACACCAGCAAGCAGCTATCTGTTGTTCTGGCCGGTCTATTTCGTGCTGATGTTGCTGCTCGCAATCGGTGAGTATGCGCTTCGATGGGGACATCATACAATGACGAAGTATCGGCGAACAGCTTGACCATCTCAGGTGGCTGAGCAGACACAAGAGAAGTGCATAGTTATTCTCGACTCTGGTGATGAATTCCTCCCGTCGTTGGTAGAATGGGGAGCTGAGATTCTCGCGACTCACAACAACGTTGGTTTCGTCTATCCTGATTACTACGAACAATTCCCAGACGGAAGCCAAGAAATCGTTCAAACCGGGGAAGATATCATGAAGACGGTCAAGGTCGGCATGATGCATCGAGCCGACCACCTCCGGCGATTCAATCTCTATGATCCCGAGATGATCTTCGCGGAGTATGATCTCCTCCTCCGCTATCTCAACGCTGGTCTGACTGGATACCATATTCCAGATCCACTATTTGTCTATCATCGACGAAGAAACAGCCAAACTGGCGATAGTGCACGAGTCAAAGCTGGCAAAGAAGAACTCAAAGACAAGTACGGCGAGGACGCCCAAATACGCGAATATCATTTCTGAAGGTTAAAGTCGGGCAGCAGTATAGACTGGTTTTATTATAGTATTGAACAATTGCATGATATACTGCCCTATGCTCAATTCCGAATTGGTTCACGAATTACAAGCCGACACACTTGCACCCGGGTTCGTTCGACCTGCTTGGGAGGATTATTGTTTCGCTAACGTTCCAGACACCATACTATCCCTTTTTGGTAACGAAGCTGCTCAACCGCTTCCTGAAAAGGTTTTCAATGGAGTCGCAACCGACGTGAAACATATCGCCGTCATATTCGTTGATGGCTTAGGGTGGAACCACTTCCAACGCATTCGACATCAACATCCCTTCTTGATGCAATTAGTTGAGCATGGGACTGTAACACCACTGACGAGCATCTATCCTACAGAAACGGCTGCTGCAGTCTCCACGATTCATACTGGTTGCCAGCCTTCCAATCATGGTGTACTTGGGTGGAATGCCTATATCGAAGCCCTTGGCGGCCATGTTCAAACACTCCCGTTTGTCAATGGAAACTGGGAACCACTCGAAAAAGTCCACGATAATCCTGATCCTGCAAAACTCATCAACGAACAACCACTGTACGAGCGGTTGGACGCTCAGTCGGTGCTCATTCAGCCCAATGAATTTGAAGATAATTTGTACGATCAACAAGTCAAACAGGGTGCCGAATTCGTTGGGCATCGAAACATACCACAAGCCGCCTACCGTGTCCGCGAACAATTAGAGAACGCTGATGAACCGACCTACTGCCATTGTTACCTCCCAACTGTCGATGCACTCTCTCACGAGAAGGGTGCAGCTCATCCAGAAACTGACGCGCAGCTCGGAGCAATTTGTACTGCCATTCAACGCGAGCTCGTCGAAAAGCTTGACCCCGCAGTGGCCGAAGAAACACTTCTACTCTTGTTAGCAGATCACGGAGAAGTCGATTCGACATCCAAGACAAGAATCGATCTCGATGAACTCGAAATTGAACCTCATATAAAGCGTGACGCATCGGGCAAGCCAATTCCCGCACTTGGTGGTCCACGGAATCTGCAATTTCATGCCCGTGATGGTCACCGATCGACCCTACAGACGAAACTTGAGCAAGGCCTTGCTCCATTGAGTCCATTGGTACTCACACGTGAGACAATTATTGAGGAAGGACTGTTCGGTACCCGCCAACCAAGTGAACGGTTTCTACAACGGTGTCCAGATCTACTCGTAGTGCCCAGAGATGGGTTTGCGTGGTACGATGATGGCCATCTCTCAAAAATTGGAATGCATGGAGGGATGCACCCCGATGAAATGCTCATCCCGTTTGCTGCTGCGCGAATGGATACCCTCCAGAACGTCAGAGGGTGACCTGAGAACCACTCATCTAATTCATCCTCCGAGAGTTGGATGTGGATGTCTCGATTTTTATATTGACGATGGAATCAAATAACTGCAGAAACGTATCAGTGAAAAGCATTGGCTTCCGAGACCGATATTACGTGAATACCTCCTTCACAAGGCGTTTCTCGGCTTTCTGGAGGTGCTCTCCAACTGTACTGGATGCACAATCGAGTACGTCGGCAATCTCTTCGTGGCTCGTTTCACTCGGCCGTTCATAGTACCCGAAGTCGTAGGCGACTTTTAGAACCTCGCGCTGCCGCTGGGTCAGTGACTGACCACGGTGGATGCCATTTCGGTAGGTGCCGACTTCACAGACGGTAACGTCAAATATCGATGGAAGCGTTTTGATAGCGCGGGAGAGGTCAGATTGTGCACCCACAACGGTGAGTTCGACGCTGTCAGGATAGAATGTCACCGGAAGAAGGACAATGAGGCTGTCTTTCGTAAACCGCTCTCGGAGGAGTCTCACCTCAAGCGGAGCATGAAATTGGACGTAGACATACACAACCTCCGTATCGGAACTTGAGATTTCCCACGCGAGAACATCAGAATCAGCCTTGAGAACCTGTCGAACGGTCTTCTCAGGGCCCGTAATCGAGAGCGTGTACGTCGGCGTATCGGTATCGAGAACGCCACCAGCCAACAGATGTACGGCTTCAATACCATCAGCTGCGGCGAGATTCGTGATTGACGTTTCGGATTCTGGAATCCCAATCCGAGCCCGGACATACTCCATTTAGGATCATATTTTCTTGATAGTATATAAACATCCAGTTGCAACCGGCAGTAAGCCCTCTGGAATTCTGACCCAACATAGAACCATGAGCGGGTCAATTCCCACGGCTGGTCAACTCCCACTGCTCGGAAGTGCACTTGAGATCGGACAAAACCCATTTCAATTTCTCGAAGAGGCACCAAAATCGTATGGCCGTGTATTTCGCGTCTCAATTCCCGGGCTATCGTTCGTCTGCTATGCCGATGCCGACCTCGTGAAACGAGTGCTCGTTGAGCAATCAGACCGGTATCAAAAAGATCCTCGTGAACTCAACGACCTTGGTAAGCTACTCGGAGATGGATTGCTCACTGCGTCTGGCGAAGATTGGGAACGCGGTCGTAAGCACGTCCAGCCTGCATTTTATCCAGGCAAGCTCACCACATATGCGCTCGATATGCTTGAGCAAACACAACACCAACTCAGCGACTGGAAAGACGGCCAGCGAATCGACGCGCATACCATAGCGACGCAACTCACACTATCCATCATCGCGACAACGATGTTTGGCGCTGACGGTATTGAAGAAACAGATGTGATTACCACCGCTGCAGATGCTATCACAGAGCGGTTCAAGCCATCGAAACTACCCGTGGAACTCCCACTCTGGGTGCCGACACCAACGAATCGCCGGTATCAGCGTGCAACCGATGATCTCGACGACGTCATTGACGAAATCCTTCGGCGACGACGAGAGCCAGAAAACACAACGTGTACCGATGAACGGACTGATCTCTGTTCGACGTTACTATCGGCCGAAGAAGCAGGGTTGCTTTCAGATACTGAAATCCGTGATCACCTTGTGACAATGCTGTTTGCTGGCCACGAAACGACTGCGATTGGGCTGACATACGCTCTCGGATTGTTAGCGACCAATCCTGAGCAACAAGAGAGGGTGATCAACGAAGTTCGAAAGCCCGAGAGTCTTTCACCGCAAACGAATCTCCCATACACTGACCGTGTGATCCGTGAAACCCTCCGACTGTATCCACCTGCATATACGCTCTTTCGCCAAACAGTGACCGCAGATACAGTTGCCGGGTACGATATCCCGGCGGGAACTCGGGTTGTCCTTCCTCAGTGGGCGATCCATCGCAGCGAGCGCTACTATGACGACCCACACGAATTTCAACCCGATCGATGGACAAAAATGTCCGAGACACACCCGGAATTCGCATACTTCCCGTTCGGAGGTGGTGAGCGCCAGTGTATCGGGCGTCGGTTTGCACTCCTCGAACTACGCCTCACGCTTGCGACACTGCTCCGATCGGTTCGATTTGAAGCAACATCTGAAACAGAGTTGTCGCCGACCCCTGCGCTTACGTGCCGTCCGAGTGAGCCGGTGTGGTTACGAGTGCGACGGGAACAAACGGGTGAGTAAGGCCATGGTGATAAGAATTGGTCGGATGCTGTCGAGCCGATTCTCTATGCATTGAGAGAGCCAATCTCAACTTCTGAGAGGAACGGAAGACGAGACTAGAGTCGATACAGCGGTTCCAGATGCACGATTTTAGCTGAACCAGCGATTCGAACCGCTTCAGACCCCGGTTTCGATGTTCATTCTAGTTAGCAATCTAACTCTCTGAATCCACATAATGCGCGTATTCTTAGAGCTAAGCAGCGTATACGACCGTCGGAGGGACATTCTCCATGAGGTCTGCATCGAAAGTTGGTAAGAATCCGCTTAGCTAATTTTGCATATCATTTGAGGAGCTCTGAATAGAAATGAAAGATAATTATTTTCGTTTATATCTCTCGAAGGTCCTCTGAAACCGGTTTCGGAGATCTGAATCGAAAACCGATGAGAAGCATTACAGATTCACCTCTATGCCGACCGCCTCAACCGGTTCGTAGGGTTCTTCGAGATATTCAACATCACTCTCGGAAAGATCGAGTTCAACTGCTTCAACAGCATCTTCGAGATGTTCAACACTCGTAGTGCCATAGATCGGTGCGGTCACGCCCTCCTTCGAAAGCTGCCACGCGAGACCAATCTGCGCCATCGACACATCGTGGTCGTCAGCGAGTTCTTGCACTCGTTCGTTGATTTCGCGACTCGCGTCGGAGTTGTGCAGGGCTGCGGCAGGCCCTTCGTCGCGTACTTCATCCTGTTCCTCGTGAGGTCGGGCGAGGTAGCCACCACCGAGGGGGCTCCACGAGAGACGTCCGATATTCTTGCTCTCACACAACGGGTTCATTTCACGCTCTTCCTCACGGTAGATGGGACTATACTGGTTCTGCATCGTAATGAAGCGTTCGAGGCCCAATCGATCACTAGTATAAAGCGCCTCAGCGAACTGGTGAGCCCACATTGAACTCGCACCGATGTATCGGGTTTTGCCGCGTCGCACTGCGTCGTCAAGTGCTCGAAGGGTTTGCTCGATGGACGTGTTCTGATCCCAGCGCGCGATCTGGTACAGATCAACAGTTTCCATACCGAGTCTATCGAGGCTGTGATCGAGTTCCTGCTCGATGGTTTTGCGCGAGAGACCACCCGAATTGGGGTCGTCGTTCATCGGGATGAAAGACTTCGTGGCGACAACCAGCTCATCACGGTCGTACTCGGAGAGAGCGTTGCCGAGAATCTCCTCGGATCCGCCGACCGAATAAAAGTTCGCGGTGTCGAAGAAGTTGATGCCGAGTTCGATCGCACGATCGATCACCTCGGTAGCCTGCTCCTCGTCAACGGTCCACGGTGCGAACAATTCGCCGCTGCCCGACCCGCCAAAGCCCATACAGCCGAGGCAAATTCGACTGACTGTCGTTCCTGTTTCGCCGAGTGTCGTATACTCCATGGTGCACTCTTAGATGAGGCCGCAAGCGACATATATTGTCGAGTATTCAACACGATACTAAGTTCGCTGGTCGAGACTAACTCCAATGTTCCGTACTTTTGGGAGAGGCGTGCTGAAAGCTGATGGGCGGGGTAAGACCTATGAATGCAGAAAGCGGACCAAAGAGCTATGAAAGAGAGGCAGCACCAAGCCAGTCAAAGGGAGTCAATCATCAAGGAGGGACAAGAGATGTTCGACTTCTTCGGCAAATCGCATATGATGAGGCTTGCAGCATTGTTTGCCAAGTCGCAGTCTCCGTGGAGATTCAATGAAATTAGGGACGAGACCGGAATCTCTCAGACTACGCTCTCAAATCGGCTTACCGAGCTCGTCGAAGAGGGTCTCATCGTTCGTCGTTCGTACGATGAGATTCCTCCACGCGTCGAGTACGAGGCAACGCAGAAACTTCGAGATCTCGGACCGATTCTCAAGGACATCTTCGCGTGGTGGCGAGACGTCGATTGACACGAGAGCATGCGTCCCTCTCTCGCTAACGTATCGATGACATGGACGAAAGCCCGAATTAGATTTCATAGTGGCTTCTACGGAGAAATACGATAGCCATGTCGTATGCATCGAGAAGACGAATCTCATCTACTGCTTGAATCCAGGAAGCTCACCACCGTTTCGGAGGATGGCTATTTTCGCGTGTTTCTGGGGCTTTCCGTGGCTCGAACAGGCCACATTGGTGGCGCATTAACTACCTTTCCAGAGAAACGTCATCGAATACGCGAAAGCAGACCAAAATTTGACCTCTCGCAGAGTGTCGCCACTCACAACAGGCAGTCCGAGCTAGTGTAGAGCGCTAGTCAGGTGGGATTAGTGCTAAGTAAACCAACTCAACACACTCACCGGCGTTGCAGATACAGATGTTCTCAATGCAGAAGCGGGCCAAGTCGGTCCACAAGTACTCTGGGAAAGCATTGGATCCGTCATGGAGCAGGTTGCTGACCTGGCTGGTGGGATGCACGATGACACCGATGGACCATCAGATCAAATGTATCTAACGTTCGAGCTTACGGATAGTGATACTCTCATCGGGCACCAAGGGGAAAATTACTCTTTGTCCACGCGCCAGCCATCAATCGCGGGGACCAAGAGGGTCGTAGGCAGTTAAGCAAGGGGCGACCGATCTCGTTCTACTAGCGAGCGAACCTGCTCATGATCCTGCAATGTGGACCTCAATCCGACATGGCGGAGTAGTCGGGGTCAGTCCTAACATGGCCATCTGGACCTCACTAAACGCCCCCGCTGATTGATAGCACTTACGCGCATGCGATCGCTGCCGGATTTTTTAACAAAAGTGTAACGTCAACAAGACACGCATCTAATCATCCTCCGAAACTTGTCTATTCAGCCATCGACTCTTCGATCGCGGAGAAGAGTCCATCCTCGGTTAGTGGTCCATCGTATCGGTTTCCATTGATGAAGAACGTTGGCGTCCCGTTAACGCCGCTGTGGATACCGTCCTTGAAATCCTCGCCAATTCGTTGCTGATATCGGTGTTCTTCGAATACGTCCCGCTCGAACTCGTTTGTATCCAATTCCAATTTTTCTGCATATTCACGTAGATCATCGTCTTCGAGCGCATTCTGGTGTTCATACAGGAGGTCATGCATCTCCCAAAATTTTCCTTCTGTGTCTGCAGCCTCGGCGGCTTCCGCCGCACGTAGTGCGTGCGGGTGCATCTGTTTTAGCGGGAAATTACGGAACACGAACTGAAGTTGTGACCCTAATCTGTCTTGGAGCCCTTTTATCATCGGATACGCCTGACCACAGTACGGACACTCGTAATCTCCGTACTGGACTACCGTGACAGGCGAATCCGATGGTCCCTGAGTATGATCCGTCTTATCGACCGATCGTCTTAGGACGGACGTATCTGAAATCGCCGTTCGATCGCTCATGTTTCGTCTCCTTCGTCCATCCCTTCGAGCGCCTGAAGAATACCGCTCGCTCCCGGATTGACACCGATCGGTGAGACGTAACTCCACTGGATGGCGCCGGATTCATCGATGACAAAGAGCGCACGATTCGTGGTCCCCTCTTCTTTTCGATATACCCCATACGATTTCGCGACTTGGCCCTTCGGTTCGAAGTCAGCGAGGAGCGGAAACCGAAGATTCCGGTCGTTCGAAAACGATTCGTGACACCAAACACCGTCGACAGACACCCCCAATAATTGTGCGTTAAGCGTTTGAAATTCATCGATCAGTTCGTTGTACAGCGTCATCTGATCACCACAGACCGGACTCCAATCGGCAGGATAAAACGCGAGGATAATTCGTTGTCCACGAAATTCGCTCAACGAAACCGTTTGGTCTGGCGTCGAATACAGCGTAAACTCAGGAGCTTTTGCTCCCGCTTCGAGTGCTTCCGCTGGAAACTGTTTTTCGTCACCGTCAGTTAGACCACAGGTAGTGAACTTCTGCTTGTAAGCGGACTTGTGCATGAGAATCAATCTCGAGACCCCGTAAGCTAGTATCCCACATATCGATTGCGATGAAGTGTACAAATTGCGGACTGATTACTGAAAATGTCTCAGACGCACCCCAGAAGCGGATATCCTTCATTCATTCCGGTTTTCCAACTAGCTCCGTGTTGTACTCCCGGGCAAGCGCCGCAGCGTTCTCTAGTTGTTTGGAAGATGAGACTACAGTAGGAATAGAGACCCGAAATGAGCGATTTAGAGCAAATTACTCCCTACAAGCGCTTCAAGCTGAATCCCAGAGGCCCTTTCTGATCACTTCTCTAATCTTTCACCGAATTACTGACTAGTCGAATCAGCGCTGCCGTTAACTACCTGGCGCTCACCGCCACAAAATCTGTTCTAACCGAGTCCAGTTTGCTTCAGCAGCGTAAGAACCGTGTTTGCCGCCACCACCGGAGACCGTGTGTATTCGCCAACCAATTTGGTTCATACAAGGAGACAAACAGCATGTCAAACCGGATAAATTAGGTTGCGTCTCTGCTATGGAGTAGATCTTCCCCTTCAGGAGCAAAGACGTCCCGAGTCTTTGACTGTAGTTCATTATGTGAATCGCATAGAGATCTCAAACAGGGCCAAGATCGGTATAGGTCCACCGTTCAGATATTAATCCGTTTTCATCGAAGTGATGGAGATCGGCAAACCCGAATTCGATATGCTCACCCTTGAGCATACCTTCAAATCGTCCACGAACTACGACTGACCGATCGTCTACATGGAGTTCGTCGACAGCATGAGAACCCTCACTAATAGGACGATGATTGAGATAAAATTCTTTGAAATCTTGGAAACCCTGAATCGTCGGTTGACCGGATCGATGGTACACAATCTCGGGAGCATAGAGATCAAACAACGACTCGTACTCTTCTGCATCAACGTACTCGTAATACGATCGAATCACCGTTTCAAGTTCCATAGTGGGCTCTTGTGCATTAGCGTAGATTAGTTTTCTCTAAAAAGGACTGTATACATCAAACGCGGCGATTTTAACTTCTGCTCAAATCACTATCCCGAAATACTGTCTTAGCCGATGTTGATTTGTTCAGTAGGGTCAAAACCGTGATCGCCGTCACAACAGGCGATCGCATGTATTCGTCGGACAATTCACGCCATACTAACACCGCTCCTCTCAAATTACCACTGACCGGAACTTTATGTCTTAACGTTTGCTTCAATGCTGTATGGAATATGACTGCTCATTCCTCACGAACCTCAAGTTGGACGGTGAGGTTTCCCAGAGTCATTCCGATCTGGGGAACCACGCGGGGGACTTTGGCACCCGAGAAGCGGACGAAGTCGAACCAGACGTTGTTGTCTTCGCCGAATCAACTGCGGACGTTGCCGCAGTCGTGAAAGCTGCGAACGATCACGGTGTCCCAGTCACTCCGTATGCTGCAGGAACGGGACTAGAGGGAAACGCCACACCGATCGCCAGTGGTATTAGTCTCGACACAACGCGGATGGATGCTGTCCGAGACATTCGGCCTGACGACCTCCAAATCGATGTGGAAGCAGGAATCATTGGCGACGAAGTGAATGAGGCGCTTGAGCGGTACGGATTGTTCTTCCCGCCGTTGCCGTCTTCCGGTGCGATTTCTACTATTGGGGGAATGATTGCTACCGACGCGTCCGGCCAACGGACCGTAAAGTACGGAGAAGTTGCTGATTGGATACTTGAACTAGAAGTGGTGTTGGCTGACGGATCAGTCATCGAAGCCGGAAGTAAAGCGGCAAAGACGTCAAGCGGGTACAATCTGAAAGAACTCCTCATCGGCAGCGAAGGAACGTTAGGCATCATCACCCGAGCAACCCTCGAACTTGCTGGGCGTCCCGAACAGGTCAAAGGTGGCCGTGCTGTCTTTCCAACGCTGAACAACGCTACTGAGGCGATCTCCGATGCAATCACGTCGGGTGTAGACGTGGCTAAAATAGAACTCATTGACGACCAGACCGCAATGCTGGCCAACGAATATGCCGATGTCGATCTACCGAAACAACCAATGGTGTTTGTGGAATTCCACGCCAACCACGGCATTGAAGAGGAGATCGACTTTTGTCGTACCATCTTTGAAGGGCACGACCTCGACCGGATGGAAATTGCTTCGGGTGAGAAGATGGAACGGCTCTGGCAAGTTCGAAAGGATATCACCTACGCCGCCGAAGAGCACGAACCTGATCTCGACATTGGGCCACCTGGCGACGTGACTGTCCCCATCAGCCGATATCCTGAGATGATCGCGGAGGTTGTTGCCGTCGCTAAGGAGTACGACTTCTTTATTCCGTGCTTTGGTCACGCTGGAGATGGTAATCTACACTACTTTGTACTCGCTGACTACGACAATCCTGACGAGGCTGCCCGCGCTCGCGAGGCGTATGCGGAACTCGTTGAACGTGCCATCGAACTCGACGGAACCGCAACCGGCGAACACGGCATCGGAATCGGGAAACAAAAATTCATGGAACAGGAGCACGGTACGGCCGCGATCGATGCGATGCGAGCAATCAAACGTGCACTCGATCCAAAGGGAACACTGAATCCTGGAAAAATCATCCCGTCCGAAAAATCTGTCGAAGACGGTCAATAGTCAGGGTCAACATAGAGACACCGACTCTATCAGTCTGTTCCTGCTGTACTGTGATCAGTTTGTGGTTTGTGATTATCGTCGGTTTTGCGAGCGAAATAAGTCGCGAGCGTGGGGCCGACGATGAGCATCCAGACGCTGAACAGTGCAGGAAGGAGCGCTGTCAGCGGACTGAAAAACGCAACTGCGAGCGCAGTCGCCAATCCCGAGTTTTGTAGCCCTACTTCAAATGTACAGGCACGAATTCGATCCTCTGGCATGTTTGCTGCGTGCCCGATCGCATACCCAGAACCAAATCCGACCGTATTATGGATGATCATCGCAGCGACCGCTATCGCACTCACGGAGAGGATATTCTCGGCGTTGAGACCAACCACAGCCGAGACGATAACGACAATAGCGATCACGCTAATCGAGGGAAAGACGACTAAGCTAGTCTCTGCGGCGGTCGGTGCCTTTCGTTCCATCAGCTGACGGATTATGACACCTGCGACGACGGGAATGAACACTACGAACAAGATCTCCTGAAACATTTCGGCGAATGTAACCTGTACATCCGCGCCAGCGAGAAAGAGTACCCACGCTGGCATCACAATCGGGGCGACGATAGTGGTTAATGACGTGATCGCAATCGAGAGTGCAACGTCTCCCTTTCCTAAATACGTCATGACGTTCGACGACGTTCCGCCCGGAGCAGCCCCGAGGAGAATGATACCAATTCCGATTTCTGTAGGCAGATTGAAAATTTGTACCAAGAGGTACGCCGTAATTGGCATGATCGTCCATTGTGCGAGCGACCCAATGACTACATCTCGTGGCCGGTCAACGATTCGTTTGAGATCGACCGGCGTCAGTGTTAGCCCCATCCCAAGCATAACAACACCCAACAACGGGGAGATATAGCTGCCAATCCATGTGAATAGCTCCGGCTGATAGAGCGCTAACAACGAAGCGACAATCACCCAGACGACGAAATATTTGTTTATAAAGTCAGAAGCGTTCTCTAATTTTGATAAAGATGTCATAGTCTCGTTATGCTCCGTTAGACCTGTTAGGCTGATTCCGGAGCCGGAGATAGAGCGTTTGAATTGATTTGGCCTCCCGGAGCATGCAAGTTTTCACAGATACCAATAAGAACTGGTGTGGTTTCAGCTGAGTATGCATTAGTAACGAACCTATACAGGGATTTAGCTGATCAATTTTTATAATTAACTATTAAGGCAGTATATTCAAGTGGATCATATTCTCTCCAATAAGACGGACCGTACTGTAGCCTTAGACACTCCAAGTGGTATGAGTCGCGACATCATTCAATAGTCGTATTAGACAAGAGACAGTCCTCAAGAAAAGGATAGAGATACTGGGCCAATCCGACTCTTGATCGGACGGTTCGCATTGCCACTTCCAAGGTTCTCAATAGGTCGATCGGTGAACCCGTCGTCACTGACTGGCACGAGTTTGCTGTGAATGCCATCAGACGGATACTCAACACGGTTATCAAACATGAACAGCGGCTGGTCTAGATGAACCATGTTGGCCTGGTTGAGGGGTTTATTGGCACGTCTTCCTGGACGATTATCCCACAGTGATTCCATTCGAATTGGACAATGCTCATCGAAGAACTTGGCAAAATCACCCTGGCCCAATTGTTGTTCTCACCGATGCCTACCGTCAACTAAGATTACACTGTCGTAATTAACGCCCGAACGTGAACCGTAATCACGCTAGACCCGTTCTCCAACCATTTTCCACCTCGAAAGTTCGGTGAGAAAAGTGAGAATAATTACACTCCACAGTAGCCGACCGTTCGTTCCGCATCAAAGGGGAGCGCAATTTGCGCCCCCCTTGTCATCTGTGGAAGAGTACTCCGGAACTGCTTCGGGGCAAGATTACGCCCCGCGTTCGAGGGATAATTACGACAGTGTAATTATCGCGTTTCGTCACCTCCCTGTTCGAGTGCAGCCCGTGACTGTTCGGCAGCGAACTCACGGAACTCGTCTGCGTCAGCAATCAACCGAGCAGCCTGTCCACCCCGCTCGCCGGGTTCGAAGCGAACGAGGTTACCCTCGTCGTCCCACTCGCCTGACGCACTCACACCACCGTCTCGCCGAGTGTGACGCGCCAGCATTTTCATTGACCGCTGCACTGTATTTGTGTTCGGATCATGAATCCCGGCACGATGTTCCAACCGACGACGGCATGCCGACGAATCAAGTTCGAGCTTCCCGCCTTTCGTCTTCTGTGCTGATTCGATGAACTCGCGCCAGAGGAACGTCATCCGATGCTTGTTCCCCGACAGAGGCGAGTCGGTATCCTCCCGCTCAGCGGCCAGTCTCGCGGCCGTCTTTCGTTGAATGTCGAGGTCGTGAGTCACATCCGAGTTGATGAGGTCGCTTACGTCCACTCGGTCGTGTTCGATGTCCTGGAGCCGTTGCTCGTGATTCTCGAACACACGCGTCGTCACGTTGTCGACCCGTGTTTCCAGCGCGTCTGTGGAAAACGTCCATTGTTGGCGGATGTGTGCAATCGCGGCGTCGGCCACGGCCTCGGCGCGGTCGGCCCGATCGTGTGCGTCGGCCAGTTCTTCCTTGACTTTCTTATGATCTTGCTCGAGCGTCTCGACGTGTTGCTGAAGCGATTTGGTCTGCTCAGCCTGCTGCTGGATTACCGCCCACATCGTTTCCCGGCTTGGGGGCTCCTGCTCTGCCGTGACCGCGTTCGATGTGTTCGGCTCTGGCACATCCATCCCAATCGCAGCGGCAAAGTCGTCGTCTAATGCCGTGTTCGCATCAATTTCGTCGGGCGACAGTCCGATCGACATCAGCACTCACCTCCGAAATCCGTCGTTCTCATTGGTGTTCCCCCAATGGTGGAAGTCCAAGATCCTCGGGTGATAGCTCTTCCAACTGATTCGCAACAGATGACATTCGTTGTTGTTCGGGATCGTATAGCTCGTACTGGATCAACCACAGGCGAGCTGTTGTCTGAGATACGTTGAAGTGAGCAGCGGTGCCAGCGATTGTTCCTGCCTGCTCGAAGGCAGCTCGCAACTTCTCTGGATCACGGTACGGATGCTGCTTGAGTTCGTTGGCTGTCGTCAGCGAGGAGACGCGCTTTGAGAGACTGTCAGAGGATGTGGAGGAGTCCGTCGACGACGAACTCGGATGATTCTGCTTCGAAGACATTGCCCACTGATCTAGGCGGCACTGCGCGTCCGATGGCGGGGAAACTTTACAAGAACTGGATTCGTAGTTTCGAGTACTCTGGGACATGATCATAGACTTGTAACTGGGTCATGCTACGCCAGAGACGGTCGGTGCGCCCGCGAACGAGTGCTTAGATCCCACAGACGTTCGCTGCTTTGCGCACCGGCAGCAGTTATCCCGAGAGCCATGCGGTTGGCGTATGCCGCCCGACAACGTCAACTGACGAGCTATCCAAGCGAGTGGGTCGGGAACTCACCTCCGGCGTGGCTATTGCTTCTCACCGGGATGTATTATTTGCACCGCCGTTTACGACGTAAAATCATATGAAATGTTTTAGAAACACAGCAGTATTTCCCACTGGGTTATTAAAACAGGAATGAACGACAAAAAGGACTTCTGAACTACCTAGCAGTCCTATTCGAGCAATATCTCGGAAGCAGGCCGTGCCTTCACTCGATAGGATTCATACAGCTCTAACCCCCAGTCAACGAGCTGGTCGCTCGAACTGATGATCATCGCAATATGCCGTCCACTTCCTACCTCGTTGTATGCTGCAACAGCGACCTTGCGATCGTCGTAGAGTCCAATTCCGAGCGTCTGGGGCCTTTCCATCACGAGCGGCCGATAGTTATCGTACCTACCACTCTTGACTGCATACCGTGTCGCTCTACTGGCAGCTGCTTCTTTGGCCGTTGGCCAGTCCAGAATGGCCTCCGATTCGATGCCGAGTTCCAGTAGTCCGCGATAAGCTTGAAAGAGAACGGGGTTATAAACCGAACAGAGGCATCGGAATTGGCTGATGTTTCGGTCATACAGTTTGAGACACGTTTCGAGAACCGACGCTGGATTGCGTGGATTAGAAACGACGAGGTCAGCATCAACGAGTGCTGCGACTGGGAACGTAGCAGCATCCAGCGGAAGTCGCTGCAGCCACGGTGCTTTTTCGATGAGTTGCTCAACGGCCGTGCACAGTTCACCGTACGCAAAACAGACGTCCTTTCCTGTGGATGTGATTCGTTGAAGACCCCCCTCGTCAGAGACCCATTCGTACTCAGCAAAGGTCGCAAGAATACGCCGAATCGTCGATTGAGACGGCAAATCACTCGAAATAGTCTGTAGCTCACTCAGTCGATACGGGTGCTTCGTAAGCGCCTGTAAAAGGATGAATGGATGCGCAGATCGGGAGAGATACGAGAGGGCTTCGATGGAGATTGTCTGCAGACAGTTTTCGATTACCTCGAGAAACAAGAGGCCACCTGCAGTCACCTTTATCCCATCCTCGTGACCGTTCACTAATCCCTGTTCCTGGAACGCAGTGAGATGAGGGGAGACAGCTTGGCGAGAGACATCGGCAGTGTTCGCAACTGCAGTTTGTGTCGTCGGGGTAGGAAGCTCCCTGAATGCACGTAAAATGGCCAAACGCGCTGATTCGACCGTCTCGCTAATGACGGAGCGAACGTCGAGGTCTTCATCAGTGAGAGGGTGTCGTACAGTGACAGTCACGGTTTGGCACCGGTGATGCACGTTCGATTTCCCGTTCTAATATAGGATTTGATTTGGGCTGAGATAATTGTATGATGTTCAGATTAATCACAAAGAATACGAAAACAGGCGACACTAATCGGCTAAATAGCTTATACAATTGTCATAGCAACGCAATCAGGTTGTAAGATGTAGAATTGAGTCAGTGGCTTTATCTGACTCCTCGATTGTTGTGGGTGTATGAATCCGGAACCGCGGCAGCCTCCCTCCCCGTCCGGTCTCCCGGTCCTCGGCCACACTCTCGATTTCGCTCGCGATCCATTCGAGTTCACGTACAATGCAATCGAAGAGTGTGGCGATATCTATCGGTTGGTTCTTCCAACCGAAGAAATCTATGTGTTAGCCCACCCCGAATTTTTTAGACAAGTCTTGATCGATGACGTTGAGGCATTCGGTAAAACAGAGGATTTCCAGATGGCGTTCGGTCAAGGAGTGCTCGCTACCGAGGGCGATCAATGGCGCCGACAGCGGAACATTCTCCAACCATTGTTTCACCGCAAGCAAGTCGCTGGCTACGGAGACTACATGGTTGAGGCAACACAGCGTCGTCTCAAGACATGGTCACCAGGCGAAACATGCGATATCGAATCGGAGATGAAAAATCTCACCCTCGAAATCCTCTTTGCGACACTCTTCGGCCGTGAGCTAGCACCAGGAGAAGGGAACGAACTCCGAGCCGCATCAGATGGTCTCAATAGCTGGTTTGCACCAACGTCCTGGTTGCTACCGAATTGGGTCCCGACACCGTCACGCCGCCACTTTTCCGAATCAAAGGAACAGCTTCGATCAGAAATTCGCAGACTGCTTTCTGAACATGGTGAAAAGTCAAAGCCTGACAGTCTCCATCAAGAAACACTCTTATCAAAACTTGCAGAGGCTCGTGAAGCGAGCGGTCAGGATCATCTGAGTACCGAGGAAGTCGAAGGACAGCTACTCACGATGCTCTTTGCAGGCTATGAAACGACTGCGGCCGCTCTTGGGTTTGCTTGGTACGCATTGGCCCAAAATCCCGAGATTCAACAAGCGTTTCACGAGGAACTCGATGCAGTACTAGACGGCAATCCACCGACACATGCGGACATCACTGACTTAGAACTCACACAGCGGATTGTGACCGAAACACTTCGTATGTACCCGCCGGTACACACGATTCCTCGCCAAACAACACAGGATGTGAACGTCGATGGATATCGAATTCCAGCGGATACACAAGTTCATCTCCCACTGTTAGCGATCCACCGCGATGAGCGATTCTATGACGATCCGTCGTCATTCCATCCAGATCGGTGGACAGGTGAGTTTGAGGACTCGCTACCTGACTACGCATTTATTCCATTCGGTGGCGGACGTCGGACGTGTATCGGGCGAGAATTCGCGACACTGGAAGCAACGCTTGTGTTAGCGACGATCGGTCAACACTGGACGCTTGAATGGATGGGAAAAGAAGCAGTTTCAATCGAACCAGAAATGACGATGAAGACAAAAAATGGGCTCCCGATGCAACTTCGGCCGCGGTAAGTATACTCGTCGGCTCTTCTGTCGGTAGATTCGGTCAGTGTGTGAGTAAGACCTATTAGTCGTCACTAGTCCTCTCATATATGAAGATAGAAGACGATGGGTTGACGGAGGGGACAGTACTCCCAGAGGAACGAGTAGCGAGATTCGAGCAACTACTGGATGAAAACACCAAGTTAGAACTCACGGAGACGATGGCCACGGTCTGTGGAGTTCATAAAGCAGCATTCCGTGTATACCTCATCGTTCTCGATCATCCCCACAGTACGATCGCTGAAATCTCGGAAATTCTCGACCGTGATCAGAGTACAATTGGGAAGCAACTGCAACCGCTGTATGACCAGGAATTGGTCACTCGGTATCCGCGCACAGTCAATAGTGGTGGTGTCAAGTATCTTCACGTCGCTCAACCACTCGCAGAAACCACGGAGTGGCTACAGCAGGAGTTGGATAGATGGACAGCTGCGGTAGTGGCCCAAATTTCGCAACTCAGTGTAAACGAGTCTAGTGTCTGCTAAGCAGTACAGTGCCATAGATGGTGGGAGGAGACCACTGTTCACCAAATAGAGGATCCTATAGGCGTGACAATAGTATAAACTATATGAATAAGAATAGACTATTCAATATGTTTAGCCATATGTCTGACGTAGCTTTATGCCTATAGGATATGCAATAGGCAAATAGGATGCCGAATACAATGCGTATTGCGTCGTTCCTTGACAAGGGAGGAGTCGGAAAGACGACCACTGTTGCTCATTTTGGCGTTGCTCTCGAAGAGGATGGGTTTGACGTCCTCCTTATCGACCTCGCCGGGAAACAGGGCGACCTCGCGAAGCACTTTGGTCTTTGGGACGAGGTACAAGCGAACGAGGAGAATTGGCCGAACATCACGACCGTGTTCCAAGATGAATGGAATATCATCGCCAAGCAAATTGACGACGCTGTTGATCAACTAGTTCTCGAAACTGGAGAAGGTCCTGATATGATCCCGGCGCATGAGGGACTTGATGGACTAGATAGTATGCTTGGAAACATCGATGATACACAGGAACGATACTCTCGTCTCGACACGTTCCTCACCGAGTTCATCGATGGCCACTACGACATCGTGCTTCTCGACTTACCAGGAAGCACATCCAACATCACCTATAATGGACTGTGGGCCGCAAAGAACGTACTCGCGCCTGTGAAAGCAGGACCGTTCGAAGAAGGCCAAGCGGCACAATTACGCGATGACCTACACGAAATTCGAGAAGAGCAAGATACAGACATCCAGCTGACAATGCTCATCCTCAATGAACTTGATGAACGTACGAATGCTGGTAAGCATTTCAAGCAGACGTTCACCGAGAACTATCCGGATGCGATTGCTCCTCGGCAGGTCAATTATTCACAAGATATTGTGAACGCACAGATAGACGGACAAACGGCATTTGCACTGGAAGAACCATCAAAGACAGCCACTCGTGCGTTAGAAGCGTATCGCGAAAATGCAGCTGAGCTCGTCACCCGACTGGAGGAACAACAATGAGCGAAGACGTTGATCTTGAGGAACTCAAACAAAAGACGCAGGTCGGGAATCGGAACCAAGAATCAGCGAAACAATCAGAATCAAAATTGTTCCGTGAAGATATTCTCGCGGTGCTCTCTGAGATCGAGAATGGAGATCGACAGAAGACAGTCTCGTTTTGGGATGGCGATACAGCAGCCCTTATTTCTGCACTCGAATCCAACCCCGAGATTCAACAGGACGTCGGTTCACGCTTGCAAGAAGAACTTGGACGAGAGGTTAATGAAGAGGCAGTTGATCGTAGTGAAGTGCTCCGACTAGCGATTCGAGCGGGACTCCAACGAGCGGCACCGGAAGTTGTTGAAACGTGGTTAGACGCCAAAGCAGAGTCTGCACGTCGCATATAGGAAGAACCATAGGAATTGCCATAGCCAATTCTATTGAATGAGGTTTAGCGATAGTAGTAGGTACAACTATAGAAAATGCTGTAGTTGGCCAACATTCGGGCGATGAAAAATAGAGGTTGTTACTGAGAAAACGATAGTAATCCGATATTGACTATAGGATATCCTATAGCCACATGAGGGGAAGAATGTTGCCTAAGACTCAACATTAGGAGGACCAATAGAAATAACCATAGGTACGCATACTCATTTGGTTATAGAATATGCTATAGTAATAGAGATAGAGAAGGCTATGGCTAAAGCAATAGGAATTCCTATAGGCGATCAGCGACCACTCAGCTAGCAAAAAGCCGGTCAAAAGTCAACGAGAGATCCAGAGGTTATAATATAATACTAACAATAGTCTGGTCTATTCACGATAAACGATTTTCGTGATTGTGCGAAAAAGGCAGATTTCTGTTAACTAGATGAATTCTTTTCCAGCGGAGTGATTCTCACTAGCCTATGGAAAATCCTATAGTTTTAGCCATAGCCATTCCTATCGTCATTTCTATTGTGTATTTCTCGCGGGAATTCCACTACTATCCCTGCGACTGCGATCCGAAGAACAGATGGATACTATTGACCTCAAGCAGTCAGATTGAGGCTACTAATCGCCCATCGTCAGACACCACTATTGCAAGTGAAGATCATCCCTACGCGACGTCATTTTGCTGTGCACGCGTTTCTAACTTCGTCAGCGTTTCTTCTAAAGATAGCACATCAGAGAGCGCTGACAGCGCACTAGAGAAGGGAACATCTAGCGCATAGCTATAGTAATTTCCACGGGAACCACTCCGATTCTCCTCGGCAGTCAGAATACCAAGCATTCGAAGATCGGATAGATGATTATGTACGGACCGCTGAGCGAGCGGATCGACGCCTGCAAACTGGCAAAGGTCGGTGTATTCCTCATAGATGCGTCGAGTACGACATGGTGTATCACCCCTTGCAGCCATTGAGACGACTGCTAGAAGAGCGAAATGACCGTTGACGGTTAGTTCCCGCATGCCTTCTTCAACACGCTCCTGTTCAAGCATCTCCTTTGCTGCCTCAACATGTGATTCTGTAATGACGTCATCGTCGCTGTTTTCAGCATGCTCTCCCGCAAGTCGAAGCAGATCGAGTGCTTGACGAGCACTGCCACTATCCTTCGCAGCTAGAGCAGCACAGAGGCGTGGGACACTATCTTCTAAGGATCCTTCTGCAAGCGCAACATCGACACGAGATTCGAGAATATTCTGGAGTTCAGGCGCGTCATACGGTGGGAAATGAAGTTCGCGCTCACAGAGCGTGTCTTGGACACGAGGATCAAGCCGGTCTCGAAACTTGAAATCATTGCTCACACCAATCAGCCCAACTTTCGTCTCGGTGAGCTTGTCATTTGACCGTGCACGAGGGAGTTCATAGAGCAGCTCGTCACGAGTGCCGATGGAGTCGATTTCGTCAAGGACGATGAGAACAGTTCCGCCAAGCTTGTCGAGTTCTGTGTAGAGCTTTTTGAAGATGGTTTGCTGTGGATATCCCGTTGAACTGATTTCAGCACCCTCTGGTCGGAGCTCGTTCACCAGTTCGATAGCAACCTGGTATGAGGAGTTGAGTGTTTTACAATTGAGTGTGAGTACATGGAGATCTATGTCGTCGTACTGTTCGATGTCTTCGCGTAGTCTATCGAGGAGGAAATCAGTGACTGCAGTTTTCCCGACTCCTGTGTTCCCGTATACAAAAATATTGTTTGGCTCCCACCCGTCGACGACGGGTTGAAGAGCGTTCATGTACGCGTCAATCTCCTCATCCCGTTCTTGGATACGCTCGGGTTGATAGGACTCGTTGAGCGCGTCCTTATTCGTGAAAATATTTTGTTTTCGGGTGAACCGCCGCATTCTGTCTCAATACTTATGTCCCATCCATATAAAACCATGGCTGCAACTGATTCAAGTGAACAGTAACACAGACACACACCACTATTACAAGTGAAACTAGAAAGAGAGAGTCTAGTAAGAGAACAACAGTGCACAATTACAACTAAAGCGCTGACATAACGTCTAACACACCACCCGTTCAAGTGAAAATGGGCGATATACAGCGTCTATATTCTGAATCTCCGGAAACTGTTGTAGTCTCCGTGGCTTTGTCTTCTTCGGTCAGTACCGAGAGTCGTTCATGGGTTCACTTGCAGTAGTGGTGTGCGACTGCTTCTTTTGTTAGTTATTTGAACGGGTTGGTCCTCTCGTTCAGTTGTATCCGTGGTTTAGATGTATTTCTCACCACCTCCCCCTTTCTGCGACTAGCTTCACTTGTAAGAGTGGTGTCTCTCTGGTTCCAGTACTCAGTCTGAATTGGTCATGCGACGATGTTCACATGCAAGAGTGGTGTGTACTGGTCACAGAATGTTGTTTTCGTTCACGTGCAAAGGTGGTGTGGCATCGTTAGGTAGAGCAAGCCGAGGTGGTGCTCACCACTGTTGGGTCAAGGAAAAAGGGCGAAAGAACGACTTGCTCATTCAACATCGAGGGCAACGTCAACTTCGTCAAGATTGTCTTTGGTTTGTGAACCGAGACGAAGCTCAACGCCTGCATCCTGGAGGATTTCCTCCATCTCCCAGCGAGTTACACCAGTGAGTCCTGCGGCCTTCCCGAGTGAAATTTCACCGAGAATATAGAGCCCAATCGCCGTCGCGAGCTTTTCTTTATTTTGCAGGTTGTGGCGGTCAGTGGGCATGAGATCTCTTTGAACTGATGTAGGATCGACTCGTTACTGTATTTCTGTGAATATCGATCCCCGATAGTCATCGGAAATGTAGACGGTGCGATGTCACACAATCGGTTCGACAACAACATGTTCGTGCCGGAGATTCGGCTTCTTCGCACGCCCATCCGTCTCGAAGCTGATCACACCATGGCGGGCCAGCGTTTCGAGGTCACGACTTACTTGCCCCTTATTGCGGTCGAGTTGTCGTGCGAGATCACGGACTGACGCAACCTCATTCTCGGAGAGGTACGTAATGAGATCGCGTCGTTTTGGAGTGAGGATTTCGGCCGCGCTCTCATGGCTCAGGACATGGACGCCTTCCATTCCACCGCGAGCAAGCGCTCGTGCCATCTGTTTTCGGCGGTCACTGGGCGTCATCTGTCGTAGGATTGATCGCTGGAAGCTCCTTTGATTGTGCAACGTCAATGAGCTTCTTGTCCGCACAAACGAACGTGAGATCTTCTACGTTGGTCGCCAGCGCACGTGCAGCCGAGAGTTGAAGACTGTCGAGTGTTCGAAGATCATCCTCAAGAATGAGCTCAAACGCATAGTCGAACAGCTGTTCGCCCAAGGGAACGATCTGGAAATCTGCGAGAGCTTCGTCGAAAAACGCTGCAAGGAGTGAATCTACCTCCTCGCGAGAGATTGAGTCTCGATTCTGCTTTCGACGAAACGCAGAGACCGTTTCGATGACTGCGAGTGAGGTGATGAGAACGTCATTCTCAGCTGGCTCGATTATCGTGTCGACCATCTCTGTCCCCTGTTCGTCGTAGTAACGCTTCACGAGGGCAGAGGTATCGAAAAAGTAAGACGGCATTCGTAGTTAGAGACGTTCGTCGCGGTCTTCAGAAACGAGATCAGAGACGGGTTTTCCTGCTGCTACTCGCTCTCGCGTTTCCTTTAGATCATCGGGGGCCTGATGCTCGGCGAGGAATGCTTTCATCCGGGCTTCGAGCGGCGTGTGCTGCGACTGCTTGAGCAGTTCTCGGCCCATATTTTCCAGATTCTTTTCCGCAGCGTCACTCATACTCACTAGTCGTTTCTCAATCGGTATACCGTTTACGTCTATTACTCGGGAAGAGCAGGAAGCTCTCTTTGAGGTACTCCAATGAACTTTATCTTTGGTGTGATCTCGAGGATTGTTGTCTGTCGTACTCGAAGGGACGTGGTTACCATAATATACTCGCTACTACCCGTTCGCTCTCAGACCTGCTCACGCCGAATCGTCACGATGTCTGCTGCCACACGCTCCGATCCTTCTGCGGCAATCACGAGCAAATTCGGCGCTGGTGTGCAGGACGCTCGATCGCCGACGTAAAATCCTGCAGCTGCAGCACCTGGGAGTTGCACCTGATAGCCATTCCCTGCGATTTGGAGCGAGGCGTTTGTAACGCGGTGGATCGAGACGGTGTCGAGCGCTGCGGTGGTCGCGAGTTCAACCATATTCTCGTCTGTGATGCGGTCGATGTCGGCGACAAGCAGGAGACCGTCGAATGCAAATACGCGAATGTCCGCGAAGCGGGTGGGCTCGTTGTCAGCTTCTTCGACGAGTCCAGCGGCTCGGGCAGGCTTTGTGACCTGGAGAGCCAGGCCATCACCGGACCGTTTGATTTTGTTGGGCATTATCGGTTAGTATTATATGCTAACTCATGAGTGTTTGCCCTGTCGATCCTGTTCTCGGCGCAGTAGTGATGGTGAGAATGGTAGAATCGAGTTTGCAGTAGGCACATTCAGTTTCACTTCCACTGTGGTTGGCTGAAGACTTTATTTGCCGGGTACCAAGCGTCGAGTGCAGTTAGCGTAACCCAGCAGACGATGTGGATTCTCGTACTCATCCCAACCCATACACCCACATCGGCTGCTTATTCCCCTTACTACACTCTCTAGTTATACGGATAGACCTTGACCAAGGGTTTACCAACAAGGTGGGTGAATTTGAGAGTACGAATGGTTCCAAATGGGAAATCGCCACTCACCCCACTCGCCCAAGATGCGCTTGATGCGCTCGCGAGAAGACTCCCTGATGAGAACGAACTCACCTACGAGCATGCCTATACGATTTTGAACGAAGAAGAGGATCTAGATCAACCTGCTGCCGAGGATATCATCGAACGACTCTACATGCGAGGCCATCTCTACGAGGTTGAGGGGGAGCTCCGGCTCACTGATTACGAATCTGAAGCATGAGACTGTGTTCAAGACGAAGGTAATCTATACCCTGAAATTGACCTCCGTACCCCCCCTTGCCTTTCTCAAGGGGCTGGGCCAAGTTGCCGATCCGCTTCGTGTTGTTTTTCTAGTGGTTTGTAGATCCGAATCGTATCGTTACTTCGGACGGCAATCAGATGGTCTTCGAAGGTAAATCGAACTTCGACATCGCTCTTCTTGGTTGTACTTGTGTCAATAATCTCCTTGAGTGCATCGGGATTCACGTGTTCATACAGATTAAGCGATGTCTGTTTTCTCTGTGGTTCTATTGTTTCAACAATTGCATTAATGACCTCCACGGCCACAGATTGATTTGAAGTAATAGAGACAGTGTGGGACAACGCATATTCTGTTGAAGTACGTGAATTCGGTGATTCGGCAGTGCTTTCAAACCAGCTAGTAGTTTCTGGGCCCATTGTGACGCTCGAGATAAATCCAACGTTACCTACAATCCATTAAGTACTTGATGATGTTTATTTCTCTCAATATACTGCGCATTAGTGTGTTTTACGCTCGTTTCTGTTGTTGTTCGACGCCTATCAGTGGCACTTGTGGAGTGTTGCTATCATCAACTATAAACTAAAATCAAATTTTGTGCTTACGGTACCTCCTTTATACCCCTGACCGTTGGTCCACATGCACTCACACAGTCCATAACAGAGCCACACTGTCTGGCGTCATCACCCAGAGACATCCTTCATGAGGGGATGTCTGTGAGCTGCCTCCCGAATTGCCGCCATCCTCCCTTTCACTGGTTGGGTTTTCCATAGTTCATCCGATTCTGGTTGTGATGAGCCCCTGGCTTTCGGAAGCGTGAATCGGAAACGGACAAATCGAGAGGGATTACTCGGTATGAGCGGGTTGTTTTGGAGTCGAATTGATGCCCGTTTTGGTGCGATATCCCAGTGCAAATCGCTTCGGCAGCATCCATCGATCTCCGAAGAACTAATCTGATCACTCATTGTGTTATCTTCGATTGATTCACTGAGTCGATTTCTCCACAAGTAGCTCCATACCGCCCAGGTTTTGCGTAGGAAGTAGACTCCTATCTAGCCGATCATGCTTGAGGTGAGTCGAATGCGTTGCACCGTTCTCACGGTGGTGTCGTCCGGTTAGAACTACCGTCAATACTGCTCTTATTTTCCTCTCATTACGGCAGTCAGCAGGTGGCGCTACCTATGCGTGTTGACGGCGGTATTTCCTGTATTGGAACCTTTGGAAACGACTCGGTCTTGCCTAAGGGATTCTCGGTGATCGTGTTTACTTGCAATGATGCAAACCAGCCAAATCACGACGGGATGGGACGCGTATCGCCGAGCACTTCGACCGACCGACCAAGCAGTCTTTGATCGACTCTTTGAGTATGCCCAGCTGCATACCGATCCCAGTACGGTTCACAAGCCCCTGTTCGTCGAGACGCCGGTCCTCATCTCGATGTTGCTCGAACAGCAAAAACAGATCGATGATTTGGAAGACCGGCTCGATCACTTAGAGGACGATTTGAACGATCGAGGATGAGGACATGGTGTACAAAATCGACTACGTCGACGGCGACGTGCTTACCTGGTCGGTGACCGAGACGGGGGTAGAGTGTAAAGTTGATGAGTCGTATACGCCGACAATTTACGTTTCTGTGCCTGGTGATGGCGATTTTTCGACAGCGCGTGATGCACTTCGTGACCATCCCGCTGTTGCTCGGGTTGCTACGGTTGATGAACGGGTGAGTTTTCGCCACGACCCCGAGCAAGTACTTCGAGTGGATGTGGTCGACCTCAAGGCAGTGAATTCAGTGGCACGAATGGTGAGCAGGTGGGGCTCGCCTGGTGAGTATCGCTGCTACAACGTTGATTTCTCGCGGGAGTTCCGCTACTGTCTCGAAACGGGGATTGACCCCTTGCCGAACCACGAACTCTCGGAAATGAAGATTACTGTCTCGGAGACGGAACTCGCGAGTAAGAGAGTCACCGAACTCACGATCGACGATGAGACGGTAGTTGGGAGTGGGGAGGACGTGTTAGCAACGCTATCGGATCGAGTAGAGTCGGTTGACCCCGACGTTCTGTTTCTAAATACCAGCGACCTCATTCCCGTTCTCTTCCAGCAGGCTGATCGGTTCGACGTCAAGTTCCAGCTGGGACGACGACCTGGGTGGCAGCAGTTGGCGGGCGAATCAACCTACGAAAGCTACGGACAAGTCGGCCACTCACCGGCACGGTACAACCTCCCTGGTCGAGTGATCATCGACGGTTCGAACACGTTCATGTGGAATCAAACGAATCTCGATGGCTGTCTGTATCTCGTCGAACAGTCGGGCAAGCCATTGCAAGAGTTGGCCTGGTCGTCGATTGGGAACATTTTGACCGGGATTCAGATTCAGGAAGCCCGCGAACGGGATGTCCTTGTCCCATGGCACTCATGGCGCCATGAGAAATTCAAAACGATGCGTCAACTCCACGACGCCGATCGCGGTGGGTTCACCTTTGCACCGGACGTCGGACTGCACGAGAACGTGCACGAACTCGACTTCTCGTCGCTGTACCCGAATATCATCGTCACACGGAACGTGAGTCCGGAGAAGATTCGCTGTGAGTGCCATGCCGGTCGGGAGGACGTGCCAGGCATCGGGTATTCGATTTGTGACGAGCGTGGGTATCTTCCGGATGTACTTGAGCCGCTGATCGAAGACCGCGATGCGATCAAAGCCGAGATTCGTGAGACTGAGGACGAAGAGCGTCGCGAGGAGTTGGAAGGCCAATCGAGTGCAATCAAGTGGATTTTGGTCTCCTGTTTCGGCTATCAGGGCTTCTCAAATGCGAAGTTCGGACGGATTGAGTGCCACGAGGCGATCAACGCGTATGCCAGAGAGATTCTGTTAGAGACGAAAGCAGTGCTCGAGGAGCATGGGTGGCGCATTGTGCATGGGATCGTCGATAGCGTGTGGGTGACGCCGATCGAAGACGAGGAACAAACGTCGCTGTCGGAGCTTGTCTCGAAGATTTCTGATCAGGTAGAGATTCGGCTTGAACATGAAGCCCACTATGATTGGATATCGTTCGTGCCGTTGCGCGATTCGGATGCTGGTGCGTTGACGAAGTACTTCGGGAAGGTGGCTGGTGAAGACGAGTACAAGTATCGGGGCATCGAGTGTCGCCAGCGAAGTACGCCGTCGTATGTCGATGGTGCACAGAAAGCGTTGATTCGAGCGGTGAATCGGTATCGTGATCCAGAGACGGTTTGTGAGGAACTGCGGTCGTGGGTTGATCGCCTTGAGCGTGGAGCGGTCGATCCGAATGAGTTGGTGATCACGAATCGGGTTTCGAAGAAGAGGGAGGATTACACGCAGTCGACACGGAGTGTGGCGGCACTGGAGCGAGCGGCTGATTTGGGGTTGGCGCGTGCGCCTGGACAGAGTGTGTCGTACGTGGTGGTGGATGATTCGAAGCAGTCGCGAGAGCGGGTGCTGTTGGCGAGTGAGGAGTTGGACGAGTATGATGTTGGGTTTTATCGGGAGTTGTTGGTTCGTGCGGCAGCGAGTGTGTTATCGCCGTTTGGGTGGCGTGAGAACCGAATAGGTCACCAAATTGAACAGTATACCGAGTCTAGTTTGCAGTCATTTGGTTGAACTCCCCATTCACTCAATTAACAATCAAAAAACAATTCTCCCGATTTACCCAAATTGACGTGACTAATCATTTTAATTTCATTTTTAGTTCATTCAGTATGATCTACCAATCGCGTATGCAACACACACGGAGACACCCATTGATCCGAGCAGCATCACTTGCAACTGTCGGCGTGGGTTCCACTCTTGTCACCGGGCAAGACGACGATGAATCGATGTGGCAAGTGGTAGAAGTCGATGCCGAAGACGAATACGTTGCATTCTAATACAAAGGTGATGATGATATCGATATTTCCGGTGCCGTAGTGGCATTCGAATATGGAAACAAGGACTACGACCAACGAAAAACCATTCCGAATGGGACTGAAGTCGAGGACCATGGTGTGATTTACGTCCATACTGGTGCCGGAAGTGGAGAATTCGATGATACAGCCGGATACAATGAAATTAGCTTTGATTACGACAATGAGGTGGTTGCTAACGACGGTTCGGACGTTATTGCGCTACTGTCGCCCGATGAATCCGGAGTGTTGTGTCGATTCGATGAAAACAGAGCTACCTCAACGACAACGAGCGAAGACACTACCACTTCAGAAGAGACCACGACCACGAGCGAAGAAACGACAACAACCGAGAGCACAGACACTACAACCACTGACGAAAACTCGGAATCCGATGACACAGGATCCGACGATCCGGGTGGGTCGGATGATGCAGACGAATCGGATGGTTCGGGTTCATCTGATGACTCTAGTGAATCCAACACTGACGATAACTCAACTGACTCGTCAGACGACGGTTGCTAACTCCGACTCTGCAATTTCAGTGTAATCGAATAGCAGTTTCGACAGTACGATTTTCTCCCGTCTCCGAACACAGTTGCGGTAGCCGGTACTTGCTCTCTCTCTCGCTGGTTTAGAAGCAAAACTTCCAGCCTTGTCAAGACGGATTCAGTGCTAGGTCTCAACGTTCGTGTAGTCAGCACGCTCTGAGACTCGTTCTCAAAGAAGCGTACTCGGCATGGGAATAACTGCGCCCGTATGGGCTACTGTCACCGCAGGTGATTCTGATAGCTTTTCAAAGGGATTGCGGTAGGACTAGTGGGAGGTGGTGACTCCATCGCCTGGGCCGTCTGGTGACAGATGATCGAATTCCTTCGTCGGAATGGTGCCGTCAGTCCAGGCCATCCGGTCTTCAGTTTTGACATCGAGCCCTTCGTACGCACCGAATCGATCGGATTCCGATTCGATGTAGTCCGTCAGTTCGCCGCTCTTCGCCGTCTCGGTGTCGGGGTAGGTGTTTGCCCATGTGAGGTGGGTTGTCTCAGTCCCGAATCGCCACGATTTGAGCTGACCTGTGATGATGTCCTTTCGGAAGCCACGCGACGTCGACCCGTTCATCGCCTCCGGGTAACACCAGAGCGCATGGGGGTCGTCAACGACTCCGAGCATCGCCGCCACATACTCGTTGCCGTCGACGTACTGGCTCGTCTCCGCCACCCGCGTGTCGATGATAGCTTTCGTGTCCTTGACTGCGTTGCCCTCACCCATCGGAGACACGGACATCAAGGCATCCTCCGAGACCGCATAGACGTGCTCCGTGCCGTAGAGGTCGAACCCCTTGTAGCGTTCCGGCTCCGGCCAGGTAGTCCGCGTTGCTGTCGTGGATGTCTGTGTCGACGCTGTTGTGGACGACTGCCTGTCATTGGTGAGCTTCTCGCCGACTGCCTCCGGATCGAACGATCCAAGGGCCAACTCCATGGCAAAGTCGATCTCGACTGTGGCATCGATGGCAGTCACATCGATGTACTCGCTGGGAACAGGAAGTCGTATCTGGTTTTTGAGTCGGGAGTAGGCGTTCTCGTGGATGGAATCTTGGTGAGCACGGATTTCTGCGATATTAAAATACTGGAACCCGTAGCCATCTTGCAGCGCGGTCGTCGTTGGATCCGGCAGCCACTGTGTGAAATCCGGTGGTGAGGTGTCATCCGATTGATTCGATGTGGTTGATTCAGTTGGACTACTATTGCCACCGGTCGATGAGTCGCTGAGGCACCCAGCTATCGACGCGAGCATCCCGCTGCTGAGTGTGAGACCTGTCGTCTTGAGAAACGTTCGTCGTGAGGAGGACATTGACGTATATCTATAGGACTGATGGCATAAGTTTTCTCCCACCTTTATTATAATAAACATTTGTGAGGTAAGATCGGGTGAAATCCCCACCGCGTTCAGACCGAGTGAGGCACATCACTTCAAGATGTTCTCAGTTCTGTCGTCTTGGACTGTCACTGGTGAAGATAGTCAATTATACCGTTGGAATGGAGAGGAATCGCGACAGCAACCTCTTCCTTTCGCAGAAAAAGACGCACTCCACTGTACCCAACATACTAGTACCATACATGTCACCGGCAAAGCGGTGTAAATCGCGTGTGGTGGCTTGATTCGAGAGAGGTTCTGCGAACCACGTGATTACAACGCAATATTCAGCGCCCTCCGTTTCCTCCCGTGTTGGCTTCGTGTGCTCGCATCCACCCGCCAAATTGAGGATGGACCTACTTTTGCTTAGGAGAGCGGAATTTACCAAAGTCGTTTTGTTGCGGATTGTACTTCCTGTTGGAACACGAGCCAAAAAGTGTACGATACCATACTGGGAACTAGAAAACTAGTAGAACGCTGGGGTAGTTTACATGGCTGGACGAATCAAACGCATTGCACGGGGGATCGACAGCATCACCAAAGCGGTCTGGGATGATTCTGGGATATTCATGAAACTCATTGTATTAGTGATTCTGATAGTGACGGCTGCTGCACTCCCTGTTATCCCGATTGCAATCATTGCCCGCTACATCGCGAACCGGTAACAAACTGAAGTCTGGGTAGTTTTATCGCGGAGGAGGAGTCTGATAGATATTTGACGAGCTGACATGAGATGTTGAGAGTACGGTTTCGTAGACCTGCTGGAGACGGTCGCCCATTTGCGAACGGCTCACAGCGTGAGCAGCGTGTCGTCCGTTCGATTCTCGAGGGTTGGCCAACACATTGACGAGCCCATTCACAAGCTCAGTATCCGTCGCACCGACGTATGAGGGTGATACGCCGGTTATACGGTCACGTATGTCGCCAACATCTACCGCGACAATCGGCAAATTGCAGGCAAGGGCTTCTTTCACTGAATTTGGCGAGCCCTCCCAGTGTGAGGTGACGAGGAGGACATCCGCTGCATTCATATACAACGGCATCCGGGTGTGAGGTTCTCCAGAAACTGTGTGGAGGGTAATCGGTTGGTTGAGACGGTCACGTGCAGCATCCACGACTCGCTTGGCACGTGGATAATTTTTCACTGTATGCGAGGGTGAGTAGGGAAAAAAGACGTGCAAATGGGTTGGATCCCAGCCAACTGCTGCTTGAGCATCGGGTTGTGGTATCGGCCGAAATTGCTCGGTATCAACGCCATGCGGAACAACATAGCAATCCTGGTCGAGTTCGTCTGCCATTGCGGTGGACATAACGATGACTGCATCACACCAGCGTGCACAGAGCTTACTGAGCCAGCCATAGGGACCGAATAAATCCGATCCCCACAGCGAGAGCACGACTGGGAGTTGTGATTGGACGAGTGCGAACGGGGCTGTCAACCCATAGTTGGCATGGAGGAGGTCGTATGATCCAGATGACTCCCTGCGGACCCGAGGCAAATACCGGAGGTAATTGATTACTGAGCGACTCCCTCCTGTGTTTTCATGCCTATGGCTACCTGGTGGCGTGAGCGTTGTGCATTGGATCCCATTTGCCTCAAGGGCGCGAATCTGATGGCTATAGAAGCTGTCGTTCGCACCAGTCACTAACTGCAAAACCTTCATTTGCAGACAGTGTCCTTTTCCTCGCGGATGTGATCAACGAGTGACTCAGCCATAGTCGCCACACTTCGCCTATGTGTTTTGTTCTATCTTCCTTAGCACTGCTAGCGTGAGTATACTCCCTCCGAGTCCCGTAGTACCTCTCCTCACACCGTTCAGGTATGTCTGCAAAATCGAGAGCTGCCTGTCGCTTTCCTATTGTCTCTTGAATTCTCTGAATAACTAGAGTAAGAGTTGGCGCAACTGAGTACTGCGAGTCTACTGACCTCGTTCAAGACTCTTCAACGCTCACACCCGAGACACATTCGGTTACTGTCGCAAATCTCATGATGATCGTTTATGCCAGGCATACTGTGGCCGTTAGGCTGTCGTAAATCGAAGATTGAGCGGGCATCAGGAGAGTATCTTGAATCCGGGTTGCAGCCATTCAGGTGAGTAAGATCTTTTGACTACGATCGCTAAAACGCCTCAAAATATATACTCAGTACGGTTAAAGAAGGTACGCTAATCGCCGGCTTCAGATTCGCCACTCTCACTGAAATGCTCCGTGACTTGTGCCAAATTATCAAGGACACGGTCGAGCTGGTGCAGAAGATCCGCAATGGTATCAAGCCACCCCTGCAAACTCATCGGCTGTTCTGTCTGAAGAGATGCCGGAGCACTGGGTACCCCGACAGCAGGTGTGACTGCCGTACTGATGACGCAGAGCATGAGGAGTGCGGTAAGAATCGTTCGGAACATGAGTACTCTACAGGTGGATCATTCTGAGAGGAGCTTGTTAATCTTCAGGCCAATTGTTAGACTAATATCATTGAGGATGTGAACCTGCTACTCAATTAGCTCTGCACTTTGGTGAAGTGAGTTCCTCACGGTAGATAGTACTGTTCGAAAGTCCACTCGGATGGAGACGTGTTTGAGTATGAGTCTTTGGAGCCGTGATCTATACTCTGAAACTGACTATTCTGTGATTTCCAGTGATCTTTGAGTTTCCGTGAATACCCACTCATCACACCTGCTAGTTCGTTCTTCGTACCTACCCCTTTCTTTGGATGATTTTCGAGGTACGAAAGGCGAGATCACAGCCTTAAAATTGCATATACCAACGGAGGGCTGATCTCTGCGTGTAAAATCGTGTTTGCAACTGATTTCGGCCCCTGGAATAGATAAATACACCGAATCCAGCCCTCTTTCTGCCAAAGACGGCATTTGATGCCAATTGGCTGTTTCATGTTGCCAATGCTATCTGAAACCGGTCATCAATCGTGCATGAAAATGAACGGGGAAAAATGGCTCACACTGCTCTATTCTCCAGTGAGTGCCCCTCAATCGTATTTGCAAATCAGTCGCTTCGAACAGTACGAATCAGCAATCTCTGAGTAGGTACTCACTGTGATAGGACGGGGAGATCATCTTCTTACAACAGGCTATCACCTGCTAAGATTTCGGGAGAATAGATGGCTCATTGTGCATAGCATCGTAGATGGCGTGTGGGTGACACCAATTGAGGAAGAGGAACAGACGTCGCCGTCTGCGCTTGTCTCGGAGATCTCTACGCAGGTGGCGATTCGACTTGAGCATGAAGCCCACTATGATTGGATAGCGTTCGTGCCATTGCGTGATTCGGATGCGGGTGCATTGACGAAGTACTTCGGGAAGGTCGCTGGTGAAGACGAGTACAAGTACCGGGGAATCGAGTGCCGTCAGCGAAGTACGCCGTCGTATATTGACGAAGCGCAGAAAGCGTTGATTCGAGCGGTGGATGCATATCGTGATTCGGAGGCCGTTTGTGAGGAGCTGCGGTCGTGGGTCGATCGTCTTGAGCGTGGGGCGGTCGATCCGTGTGAGTTGGTGATCACGAATCGTGTTTCGAAAAAACGGGAGGACTACACACAATCAACGCGGAGTGTGGCGGCACTAGAGCGGGCGGCTGATCTGGGGTTGGTGCGTGCCCCTGGGCAGAGTGTGTCGTATGTGGTTGTTGATGACTCAAAGCAGTCGCGAGAACGAGTGCAGTTGGCGAGTGAGGAGTTAGACGAGTATGATGTCGAGTTTTATCGGGAGTTGTTGGTTCGTGCTGCAGCGAGTGTGGTGTCACCGCTTGGCTGGCGTGAATCGGATATTGAGCAGGAATTGGGGCAGTATACCGAGTCCAGTTTACTCTCTTTTTAATGAATAACAGAACGCAAGCACCTCCAGAGCGCTTCAACCGCTCTTGATTCAGAAGGGCGGTGTGTATCCCTGACTGAGTGCCCAGAACCCGGCAGCTTGGAACCAGAGAATCGCACCTGCGAACGAGATCTTTGTTGTCCAGCTAAATGTCTTGGGGGTTGTAGTGTTCTTCAGCCGTGGTGAGATCACCATTGGATAGAGCCACAGGAAGAGGAGATAGAGGCCTACTCCGATTGGAAGCGCAAATAAGAGGAATCGATCTTCGGTGGGTGTGTCTTCAATTCCGGGCATTGGTTGCGGAGTGGAGAAGAGTTGGTCCCCGGCGACAAGAATTCCAAGCAACAGCACCAGCTCACCGATTGCTGCGAGCAGAACGACGAACACGTAGTTGAGCACCCAATTATTGGTGACTCCGAGGGTTTGGAAGAGGGTGCGTCCTTGTCGCAGAGCAAGAAACGGGGATCCCGCAGCAACCATGACTAATCCGAACGCTACAATATTGAGGGCTACTCCACCGGCACTGACAATATTATCCAGAAATGCTACTGCAGTACTGCCCATCTTAATATTGGGCTTGTGATTTCATAATAAAAAACTTTGCACCAGTCACGATGGAAACTATGATTTGTCGCTCTTTCGTTGCGTTCATCTATGCCGCTTGATTCGATTGACAGCGCACGGTGCCCCGAGTGTGATCAGACGATAACAACTGATGACGATGTAGGGTTTCTTCAGACGAGTGAAAGTAAGCGAGGATCTTCGGGACTGGTTGTTTGTCCTCATTGCGAACGGGTACTGGGTGGCGTTGCGACGGCTTCATACGATAGCATACTCTTCTAAAACGAGTTCTCGAATGTGTATCTCTCAGAGAACGTGGGTAGTTCCTCGGTATGATCGATGTGATAGTCACCAGTGCCCATTGCATCGTCCACACACAGCGTCCGTGACTCTTTGTAGGTCACGCCGGGGACTCGTTCGGCCATTTCTTCCATCACCCGATAGCCATCGTTCTTGTATGCACAGCCGTAGTGAGTCGCAACTTCCCGATAACCCAGTCGAGCAACCATCACGTCGTTCGTCTTGGCAACGTTCTTCGCGTGCTCAAGCACATCGAGATACTTGTCTTCGACCTGCTGACTCTCGGCACGTTTCTCGCGGAAGGTGATGAGTTCGGTGTTCTGTTCCGAGCGCTGGACTGTCTCGAAGAGCTGTCGGCCTGCATTGGCTTCTCTTGTGGCGAGAATGCTGACTAAAGAGAGAGATGCTATTTTGTTAGTTCAAGCACAAAGACACACATTCCCCCAAGTACAGTAGAAAACCAATAGGTGCCGAATCGGTAGATGAGTGCTGCTCCGAGAGCGACCTCTTCTGAAACTCCCATCGGAAGCAGAAGAAGCGTGATAGCGATTTCGACGCCACCTGTTCCTCCGGGGAGTGGTGTAACACTAGCAATTGTTGCTAGTGGAACAATGATGAGTACAATGAAAAGTGGTACTTCTGGGCTTTTCATTAGCGTTTGTACTGACACATACATAATCAGGCTCATCAGGACCCATCCAGCCGTTGCAAAGACGAGTGCAGTGATTAGATCTCGTGGATTAGTGCCAATCCGTTTAATAGCGCGAAAATAGCCATCAACTCGTTTGCTAATCACCTTTCGACTAGGGGGATGATACGAAGGAATTACTTTAGAACCGTATTGCAAAATGAGCATAAAGAAATCAGTGAGTTGGTTACTGATTTTTGCAGAGTAGTGCCACGATGTATAACCGATGATTGGAAGACCCATTATGGCACCTCCAGTGACAGCCAGAATTAGTATTACATGCCGTCCGACAGTATACCGAACAGCATAATAACTCATTCCGATCGCTGCCAGCGTCATTGATGGAATAAGGTTGAGCGCGTCAAAACTGGTTATTGAAGCAAGACCAGTCTCGTAGGCTGTTTCTGTCCTCTTTGAAATCAACAGTGCACTAAAGGGTCCACCACCGGCTTGACCAAACGGGGTGATATTATCTGCGAATGCTGAACTTGCAAATAGCAGGAATGCGGACCAAAGAGATGTTTCAGTACCCACAGCGTTCAATATTCGATGAAGAGCGAGCGACCATGAAAGCATCCACGCTAATGCCAATCCACATATCAGAATCAGTGATTGTAGTGTAAGTCGAGCGAAGGTAGTCTTGATTTTCTCGATGCCTACGAACCAGAGTAAGAGACTGAGAACAATTCCAGCACCAATGAATCCAATCCAAATATTACGAGAATTAGTCCTCATCTATTCTATCTGACGATACTATACTCCTGTAGGTCTTTCCGTTTGGATGTAATCTTGAAAACAACAGATGGTTTCTGAGAGGTTGATACAGCACTTGATCCGTTTCAACGCTATACACTGCTACTCGAATAGAGTGTGTCTATTCCCAGCTATTCATATTCCAAGATCCGGAAGCGTTGTCTCCAGACGATAGCACAACCGAGAATGCAAAGTCCGATCCCAAGGAGTGACACCATTGGGTATGCAACAAGATGGTCAATTCCAGAAGTCACGATACGAAGTGTCGCATCAAATACTACCGAGTAGAGCGATTGCTCTTTCCCATAGTAGACAACCAGCCCAACTCCGACATTGAAGAGAAAAGCCCCAATGAATGAATATGCCGTGAATCGACTCCGATTCATCTCCGTGAATCCTGCTGGGATCGATATAATCGAACGAAGTACGGGTAGGAGTCGTCCCCACAAAACTGAGCTCTCGCCCCATCGACGGAACCATCGTCGACTGCGGTCGATCTCATCCTGAGAGACATGGACGTATTCACCGTATCGCTCGGCTACTGTTGCACCCGCTGTACCAAACACATGGTATGCAAAGAGGCTCCCGATCGTTGCGCCGGTGGCGGCAACTAATGCAAATGCAACGAGTGTCGGACCGCTTGTAACTAACAGTCCGGCAGCGAATGGGACAACGAGTTCGCTCGGGAAAAATGGGAACACCATCGATGTTTCGAGGAACATGAAAACGAATAGTCCGAGATAGCCATACTGCGTTAGCAAATTGAGGACAGTTTGAGTGAGTGTCATATATTTGGTCGTTTACCAAGCAACGCAATCGATGTGGTTTACTATCTTGTCTGGGTCGTTACTCGCGATTCTAATGGTATCTCTCTTAAGTCTCCTCGACTACCCGTTGTCGCTCACGTCTCGCACGAACCTCATTGATCGAATCATTTGAGACAAGACGATCGACTTTCTGTTCGAACTCTCGTTCTGTGATTTCGCCATTCACGTATTGCTGTTTCAGGTTCGCAAGAGCCCGTTCAGCCTGTTCTTCTGCTGATGGTTCGGATGGTGTGAGTGTGTCCGATAGTCCCGTTGGCCCGAGTGGCGAGTATTTGCGCTCGAGATGCTCAACGAGTTTACCGAGTCGAGTGCTGCGTGGGAGGGATGCATTCTGAGCGATCGTCCAGAGGGCACCAACACTGGAGAGTGTGAATATTACAACAAGGACTGCGACGGTAATGATTGTCGGAACTGCGATATTGAGGAGACTCTCGACGATCGGGGTTCCGCTCACCATTCCCATATAGACGACGAGCGCGAGGTACCCGACAACGACGAGCAACAGACCTCCTGAGAGGAGCGAACCCAACATGGACACCCACAACCACTTGTTTTTGTGAAGGGCCATTGTGTAGTCAGTAGTGGGCATACAGCGTTGTATATCTGCTGTTCTCATTCCTTTATGCCGACTGTTCCTGAACGTCTCATTCTTTTGGCAGACTATCTAATGGAGTTTTCTCGTCTCAATTCGCGTAAAAGTGATGTTACTCTTCTTCAGGGCGGGGAAGTGCTACGAACGACTTTTTGACAATTTGGAATGGGTCATAAATCGACTGATGGCACGGACAATAGATTAAATTTGACGCTCCGAACTTCTTCGCCCCCGCGATTCCCTTGAATGAAGGTATACAGCAAAAATGAGTACATTTGTTGAGATTAGCGATGAACCCATTTTGTGTACTCTCCTGTAACCATTTGTTGTTGTGAGCCTGTTCTTCAACGTGTGTACTGCGGATGATCTGTGCGGTCATCGTCTCGCTTGACGGGACATCTTGTGAACGCCAGGTAACCAGAGCAGGCTTGCCGACACCGGCTTTCCCGATATCGTTCCCCCATGTTTTGTAGTCACTAAAATCGTCGATATGCACCTTATTGCCTGCACTTACCTCCTGGCTTTGCCATTCGTATTTGGCTCCTTCCTTATATCGAAAGTAGTCATCTTGGTCCGCTTTCGGATCAACCCCTGCATATGTTTGAACGCCACAGTACTGGAACCATTCGCTCGAATAAGTGATTCCCCCGATTTGTTTCTCGGCGACGGTGATTGTACGTCCTTGAACTTTCTTCTCCTCTGGTTCCGGAAAAACACCTTTTACAAATCCTTCATCGTCTATTTCGATGGGGATCTGCGGCATTCCCCGAGGAGCGGGACCATCGATATTTTTCATCGCCATGTACTCTGTACTTCCCCCTCCTTCACCTGACGGCGACGTTGATGATTTGAGCATAGCAGCACCAGCTGTTCCGACTGATGTCAGTGCCGCACTCCCAACGACACCCTTTACAAATCGCCTTCTTCTACTGCTTTCTGGATACTTATCACTCATTGTTTCAGCTCATAGGTTGTCAGAAACTCATTCAGAAGATCACTCTTGTGATTCGAATAAATCATCCTCTCTCGAGTATAGGGTCTCTCTCGAGATTAACCGGTAGTCACAGTTTTACCGACTGTAGTTGAACCAAAGCTTTATTGGGTTCTATTATCTCCTAAAAACGACCTTTCCACGCGACTAGTCGATTTCGCCATACCTATACGTCTGTCTTTCAGTAATTCTCTTGTTATTGGGAGTATTCGTTATAAATGTGTATTAATCCCAGGGACTATTCACGCCAAATGATTGCGAGCAAGTCAACGATATCTGCTCCGACCATTCCAACGATCCAAATGAGAGAAACCCGCGACACAGAAACACAAGTCGAACCGAGTGAGATTATTGATCTCGTCTCACCAGAGGTTGCACGTCGTATTCTTGCAACTGCGACTCAACAAGAATGTACCGCTGAAGAACTCGCTGAAGAGTGTGATGTTTCAGTACCGACAATCTATCGTCATGTGAATGAATTACAAGAACATGGATTCTTAGACGAATCACTTCGAATTGAACAATCCGGTAATCACCGCAAAGCGTTCGAAACCACTCTTGAACGTGTTTGTCTCACGTTCGCAGATGGACTCGTCAGCGCAGATATCCACATCCGAAAAGATTTCATTGACAAATTTAGCGAGTTTTGGCAAGATCTGGATTTCTCGAGGGTGGAATTGAGGTCATGAATTGTATCATTCCTCTCTCCAGTACCTCCGAGGTTTGGACGTTGACGATTGTTCGGATCTTGCTAGTTGGATTCGCGGGGGGATTCACTGTTATTAGTTATCTCGCCTATCGGCGTGAAGGGACGTCCTCTCTTTTCGGAGCCATTTTTGGCTTCCTTCTGATCACATTTGGGCTAATCGTTGAACTCTTCTATGAAATCGGTATCAAAGGGAGCTTCTTTTTGACCGAGGTGGAAGTCGTTCGTCTCCAGCTTGTCGAAGGTCTCATTCTCATTGCTGGCTTCGTCATCTTGTTGTACTCGATCAGCAAAAACTGATCTTTTCTTTTTCTTGCCGTTGTATTCCCCCTTTATGCGTAGAAATAGATCATATGATGATACTGTTTGGATTGTTCTCTAATGCGCCACTGCTTTGTTACGGTCGTTTTTTGCTATTGCTACTCGCCTATGTTTGATCGGACCCGAGTTCCGAACTTTCTTCCGTTTATTAAACGTTTGGGTCAGCTACAGCGCATGAGGCTCTGCTTGCATACTATTCCCGATCCGGATACTCTAGTGAGAGAAGATGAACCGACGAACAATCTTACGAAAGACTGGTGTCGTCACAGTAGGTCTCTCGCTATCCGGTTGCCTCGGCAGCTCATCAAGTGATTCAAATGAAGAAAACGCCGGAGCAGAGTCTACCAATACAAAAACAACCGAGAGCAAATCTTCGACAACGAACAAAGTCCGTACGCTTCAGATGGGTGCCACAGCAAAACTTCGAAATGGTGTTCAGTTCGCGGTATCTGGAGTCGAACTCAAAAACCAAATCGTCCGACAAGGAACCTCGGTAGAACCAGCACCAAAGAAACAGTTTGCTATCGTCTCCATTGAGAGTCGAAACAAGGGCGATGAGAAACAGCAGTTACCAAGGGCGATAACGATGTCCCTCAAGGCGAACGGGAAGAGGTACTCAGCGACTAGTTATACTGGAAGTGAATACAACCAGTATCGGTACAGAGGAGGCGAAAGCGATCCTGGCGCGATTCGTGACGGTGAACTCCGTTTCGAGATTCCAGAGTCCGTTTCAAAATCGGGTCTCACTGTTCTGTGGACGTACGAAGGGTTGAAACACCCAATCACTATTCGGTGGCAGACGTAGTGAAATTTTTTCCTTTTGAAAGGTTGAATAGGCAATTGTAACGCCGCTACGTTACGATTCTGTCTCTTAATTGCTCGTCAAATCAGAGCATAAATACCGGCCGTTTCACCCTGGATACGGAACATACGAGATCACGTTCCAGATGCAGCCGTCCTATATTTGCACACTGGGCTTCCGCCGTTGTTCGACGCTATTGTTCGATGAGCGACTACCAAGTGTGAGCTTTTTCGTCTTCTTCTCCCCGTCCTCCAAGAAGGAAACTGTAATCGTCTCTCCGGGACTTTTCTTGAGTATTAGATACTGTAGCACATCTCGTGGTGAGGACATCTTCTTCCCGTCGATACGAAGAATGATATCTCCTCCTGTCGGGACAGCAATGCCATCTACAGTTGTTTGTCCGGCGCTTCCGTCGAGGACGCCAGCTGCAGGACCATTGGTTTGAACATCAGTCACGAGTACCCCACGTGGCGAGGACAGATCATATGCAGTCGCCACTGCAGCAGTGACGTCAGCGAGCTGTGCGCCTAAGTATGGGTGCTTATATTTACCGTTCTTGATGAGCCCAGGAACGACTCGATTGACCAAATTGGCTGGAATTGCGAATGCTACGTTATCACCACCACCTGAATTGATAACACCTACTACTTTTTTATTGAGGGTCATCAATGGGCCACCACTATTCCCAGGATTAACAGCCGCATCTGTCTGGATTGCGTTGGGAATCGTAAGCGGACTCCCTGGACTAGGAATAAATCGGTTGACTCCACTAACAATCCCTTCCGAGAGTGATCCTTCAAGACCATAGGGGCTCCCGATAGCAGCTACTTTTCGCCCAACAGCGGGTTCCTGTTCCAAGAATGGGAGTTTCTTAGCATACTTGGGTCTGTTTGAAACTGATACAACAGCGAGATCACTATACGGGTCCTTCCCAACGACAGTTCCTACCTGAGATTCGCCCTGTGTGAATTGCACATCGACTGTATCTACATCTTTAACAACGTGATAGTTCGTAATAATGTGCTTGTCGTCAAAGACGAATCCGGAGCCCAATCCCTTTTTTTGTCCGGCTGATATCCGCAACAAAACGACCGATCCAATTGTTTCCTGATAAACTCGTGTATAGACACTTGAGGTATTATCTGCTTTCGTTTGCGGTTGACTTGTTGTTTTCTTCATTCCCTCTTTTGCTGTTCCAGTGGTTGATTCGGGAGTACTGGAAGTGTCTTGAGAACCAATGGATGCACACCCTGCAGTTGCTGCTGTAAGACCTGTTCCAAATAACTGGAGGTATTGTCGTCGAGTTCGCTGTTTGCGTCCCATGTGTCTTATTTCTTCTTTGCCAGCCAATTATATCGTAGAGCACTGTTAAATCGGATGCAGCTGAAGAAAACCTTTAAACAAGTGAAACACACAGCGTGTATACTATGTTTATATTTGTGAAGGTCTCTTTGCCATATGATTGAGGTTGATGTCACATCTCAGTCGGCACTTTCCGGGTTCTTCGGTTCTGTACCCATTGCGTCACGGATGTTCAGAGTAGTGCGGTCGATAAGCTCTCGCACGCTCTCGTGACGTTTGATGAACAACCCGACTCCTGCCACGATGTAGATCACAGTATAGACGTATAGAATGAGAATACTGAGATTTGCAGTTGTGGGCTCCGTGGTGCTTTGAATAACGTAGAATTCCGCAACGACCTGCGAGACGAACAGGAAGAGCAACGCTACTGCCTCACGAGTACTAATCTCGAAGTTCGCCAGAATGGCAAGTGCGAAAAGACTCTGGGCGGCGGTGATCCAAATCTCGGCGGCCTGTTTCTGATCGAAGACGAGTGTCCCGATGTGGCCAGCAGCTATGGAGTACACGACCGCAAGTGTGCCAATGAGCAGCGTCCACTGATTGAGTTTCGAAGAAATCAATGCGTTGAACCCAGCAGTTGAGCGGGCTTTGTTCACGAGATAAGCGACGACGATAAGTTCGGGGCTTTCGCTCGCGAGCGGCGCGAGCCACTGAATCATGAAGAAGGGTGGAACTCCAAGAGACGTTCCGAGTTCCTCAAGACCCGATGCAAATGGATGCACCGCTTCGAAGATAATTAGCCCGGAGTACGCGAACAAGAAGAGGACGGTGGCTATACGCCGACCCCTCGGATACTCTTGGAAGTATGCTGGGACACCAACGTGCGCTTCGCTTTCCTCGACATCACCTCGAATAATAATGCCGATGTAGAGAACATAGAGTCCCACCAGGAATAGGGTGTCGGCGATACCGATACCACCCCCAAGCGGGACGAAGAATGCGTATATCGTCGCCACGAGGAGGAATGTGATCTCGAGCGAGATCCCGCGATCGATTGTGACGGCGTTATTGAGAAACCCTGCGCGTTGTTTGACAGCAGAGTCGCCAGATCGCTTTGCCCGATAGATCGTAAACAAGGCGATACCTGACCATCCGATCCCGATAAGGATTCGGTTCGCTCCAGTCATATTCGCGACCGCAAGGTTAGCTGCTTCGCTCGGGCCGGGATTGGCTCCCGCTTGCCAGGCGTATAGTGCGTCGACAGCGTATTCAGGTGCGACGGCAAGCACTGCTAATACAGCGATGGCAAAGGCGGTTGGAACGTCCTTTTCAGCGGTTTCTGCGGCCCAGGCGAGTAGAAACGCTGCCCCAAGGATGGCAAGCCCACCGACGAGAACTGCCATCATTGGGGTAATATTTGCGTGTGGATTCTCCGGAGAGGATGCTGGATCGAGGTGATAGCCGTTCAAGACGAATAACCCGACGAAGGGCATCGTCAGGAGCAACGCGGCAGCGACAGCAGCAAGTGGATGACGTAGGTAGTTACGCATTGATGTGATAATCAAAGCGAACTCATCTACCTTTTGTGGTATCAGTTAGGTTCGTGCCCAACGTGTGATATGGATATTTAGATTTCTCGACACACCTCAATACCGTTCTCCGAGAAGGTCGCTAACAGAGACACGTACAATTTAATCTTGCAATTCCGCTCAATGAGAGACGTTACTCAGTATCGTAGTCAATCGTCTTAGCTGAGTGTTTTGTTTCTTCGTCTCAGTTATAGCCATCTCCATCTGACAAGGCTGTCGCTTGCTGATTAGCCTCTTTGTACAATCCTCGGTATCGGTTGAGCTTCCGATAGAGCAAATAGCCGAAAAACCCGTCGTACACAATTACGAACCCGATGTACGCCATCATGTGTGGGACAGCAGGAACGACGGTGGAAATTAGTCCTGGCACGAAGCCGACGAGTGTATTGTATGTAGCATGGATGAACGCCGCAATGAGTAGTCCCTTGACGACGATTGGCCCGGCTTTTTCACGGTTGAACTTCGCCAGCCCGAGATAATATCCGGCGAACGCAGAGTAGATGACGTGGCCCGGTCCGGCGAACAACCGAACGACTGCAGTTTCCCCAGCTCGTAACAAGATGTCGGGACTTGAGGACTTGAGGACTTCTTGGCTGATATAGATCGCGTTCTCGATAGTCGCAAACCCAAGTCCAGCCATCGCCCCGTATACTGCTCCGTCGATAACGGCGTCGAACTTATCGCTTCTGTAGGCAAACAATCGGACCGCTAACCACTTTACTGTCTCTTCGACGGGCGCAACGATGAGATAGAAGAAAATTACCATTCCAACGACGGGGATCTGGCTGAAGATTGGTTCCGTATAGGAATTGAATATCGCCGCAAATCCAGCGAACAGTAAGCCGAGGAGGAATGTACCAACGAGTATCGGAAGTGGCTCTGACATTGTTACGTCTGCGTACCAGAGATAAACTGCGAACGCGAATGCAGGGACGATAGAAAGGAGAGCGAACAGCCCAATCCATGGATTTGTTAGCGCAGCTAACCCGCCTAATGCGATCTGTACAAAGAGAATCGCCAGTGCGAGTAGGATTACGATTGCTCGCCCGGTTGTGACGATTGCTCCATGCAGCTTCGTAGCAACCCGGTCGAGACGCGACCGTTGTTCCCACGTCGAGATACCGTAGAGATCAACCGAGTCGTCCATTCCACGGCTTACTGGGTCACTCTTCTTCTCCATGCTATCTTTTCTCTCACAGGTAGGGGATAAAATAGTTCGGAAGGATAGGCACTGTCTAGATAAGGAAAACCAAGCGATTGCGGTACGATTGGCGAGGTTTTTGCACTGCTTTAAATGACCAATAATTAATGATGTCGTCGGCTGTACCGTGAGACGATGGAATTCAACTGCGTCACGAAAAACCTAGTTATGATGAGGCAAAGTGATTCGTTTGCCACTCACGTTAGAGCTGTTGGAACGCCACTCTACAACTGAATCGCTTAACTAGACAGTATCGAAGGATATATTATAATACCCGACCCGAATGGTTTTTAGATGTAGAACAACCATCAACGACGGACATTAGTCGGTATTGCGACCAAATACGTGACGGTGGGTTCCCTAATACTTTCCTCGCGATCGATGCGGAGTTCGTGGTATAGTTACCGCCCTGTTGTCCCTTTCTTGATCCTGATGCAAAGGAGATTAGTGACTGCTCTGATTGCTTGACAGGTGTCTCGATAGCCATCTTTATATTCGATCTCCGGGGTTCTATCCGTCCTCGCCGCTTTCACCCTCATCGCCGCCTCCTTCGCCGGTTTCTTCTCCACCACCATCTTCACCATCTTCTCCTCCTCCTCCTTCGCCATTTTCTCCTCCTCCCTCTCCTTCTCCACCTTCACCGCCTCCGCCAAATCGTGCACAGCCAGAGAGGCCGCCGATGAGCAGTCCGGTTGCACTAAGCAGTTGACGTCGAGTGGTCATACTTGGCGCTACGCGTGTAATCGTAGTAAATCGGACGGCTTGACAGCAAAAATACCACCCCCATACAATCTTCTGAGTAAAACGGAAACATCCCGTTCTGGGCTGGTGTCTAGCTATTTTCTGTTTGACCCACACGTGGAATGCCTGGTGCACCATCGACCAGCCAGAGCAGGAATGCTAAAAGATAGGGTATTGAGTAGATTGCAAGAAAAATAAAATGTTCTGGAGTCAGCATTTCGTCGAAGAACTCGCTGAAGACACGATTGAGACGCCCGATTAGTGACGCTTCTGATTCATACGGGGGCAGTGTGACGAGGGGCCAGAGCAGTCGATCACTTGGCGTCACACCAGATTTTGGAACTGCGAGAATCGCATCACCGAGGAGATGCGACCAGTAGCCAACCGTGAATGCAACACCGAGGTCGAATCGGCTTTTAATAGTCGCTACTCCGAGAACGAGAAGTCCAACTGGTATCGCAACCAAGATTGAATGGGCAACTGAATACCCTTGCGGGAAAAGGTGCAGTCCCCATGAGAGGGTTTTATCCACAAGATCCGGCAGTTGAGTGCCAAATAATACTGCGAGGACCACTCCGAGTCCCGCTGGTGGTTTGCGTGTTACAAGCCGGTGTCCGAGCGAGTACAAGACGTATCCAAAAGCGGCATGCCCCCAGGGCATCATGGTTGGGTCACCATCAGAGGCCCACAGGAATCCTGTAATCGATCGGTGCGGAAAGCGACCATGGAATTGGTATTATCTGGAGGGCTCATCACGAGCAAATAGCAATTCAAACCCTAAAAGCCCATGCTATTCATCTGATCTGCTTTATCCGGCTGAATATTCTTCTAACCTCTATGGACTTTTTTCGTTATACGGGCGAGCAGAATGAGTACTTTGAGAGGTGGTACATAATAAAGACGACCATGCCGGTCATAAGGAATCCATCAATGAATAATATACTGATTGCCACAAACATCAGCGGCAAAGTTCACTGACTATCAATCATAGAGATCAGATAGGAACCATCATTTTATCGTCTTCAAAAGCCGGTCACGAATCCTGATCCGGCAGTGTTGAACTCATTAAGTCTTGTGCATGACTACAACAGATAAAACCACACTTGATGGTTAATCCCGATTCGGATCTTGTGCTTTGATGCAGCATGAACCGACGAAAACTCCTACAAACGACAGGTGCAATCGCGGCAGGTATCTCACTTGCCGGTTGTACTGGTGGAATAACTGGCAACTCGAATGAACAGGACAAGGGCGATGAACCAGTTAATACCGAAAATCCCGGATGGTTCGATATTGACTCTAATATTCTGGAAGAGAAGATGGGTCAAGAGGTGATGATCACTCAGTCTTCGCTCCTTAGAACCGCTGACAACTTTGGTGTCTTTTTCACCGTAAAAAACAAACACGGGGAACCGCTGAGTAACGTGACTGCTCACGCCCGACTAAAAGATCAGAATGACGAGATCATTGATGACTTCGAGACGACTCTTGCCGAGATTGAATCCATCGACGACCTCGCCCCGAACGAAATGTGGCGTGGTGAAATCATCTTCGAAGACACCAATCCAGACATCTTTTTCAATGAGGTCGTTGCATATGACATCTGGGCAACTGCACAAGCCGAGCAAACAGTAGCCGATTCTTCTGGCAACCAATCTGCTGGCAACGCAACGGAGGGTAATAACAAAACCGACGGCGGAAATAGCTCCTCATCATAACTTACCCTGTGCGAAAGTCATCAAAATTCCTTTTATTCAGCCAAATTGCTGTGACACCGTCCAGATAACGTTAACTTATTAGCTACTATTGAAGAGATAGGTTCTTCAATAACGCCCAGAGGAGAATGGATGAGAGTATCTCCTCCAGGGAAACAAAGTCGTAAAAGAGCCGTAATCGGTGTATAACAAACTACTGAACTACTGACTGTTCTGTAGCGATCTTAATGGCACCAAGCTATATCTCAAATCAACGTACAGAAAAAGTAGCACTCCTTATTGGATTTCTATCGCTTACAATATCGGCGCTTATAGCACATAGGAACCCGGCGAAATCATACGAACTCTCGATCTATCAGGCTACTCCAGTAGCGTTTTGGATTGGTGTTAGTATTGCGATTTTCATTGCTGCTATCCTAGCGTTCCGGACGATTGGATCTCTACGGCACCTTGCACTAATCCTCTCTGGAACTTGTATTCTGACGGTTGTAAGCCTTCCAATTATTCGTGGATATTACTTTTTTGGCCATGGAGATGCATTGACCCATCTCGGATGGGCACGCGAAATCAGTACCGGATCCATGGACCCTACCGAGTTACTCTATCCGGGGATTCATACGATCTCTGTCATCATCAGTACTGCTACCGGAGTTCCTCTCAATAGAGCCTTGCTGCTAACTGTTATCTCATTTGTTCTTCTTTATCTTCTATTCCTTCCACTCTGTACACGAGCGCTTGACTCTCACAAATACTCAATAGTGTTCGGATCGCTAGCTGCGTGTCTGTTGCTACCGATCAATGGAATCAGCCTTTTTGTGCAGCCTCACCCCGCATCACAAGCAGTACTCTTCTTGCCTCTTGTTCTCTTCCTTGCCGTGCGGTATCTCACCGGTAACGAGAAAAGTAAAATTCCCTTCGTTAAAACTCCATTTGGAGTATTACTTGCGCTTTCCTCCATTGCAATTCTACTCGTGCACCCCCAACAGACGGCTAACGTATTGATCGTGTATGGTTCTATTGTTGGTGTTCAGTGGCTCTATTCTTTATTCCGTTCCGATCACGTTATCGCTGGACAGCATCGGTCATTGTTCGGCCAGACTGTGTTTCTTGGTATTTTGTTCCTGATATGGATGCCAACGCATCAGCGTGCCAGTGGCTCAGCGAGATATCTCGTCCGTCAACTTCTCTTTCGATCGAATACTGCTGCAAAAGATATCACCCAACAGGCTGGTGGTCTCACACAGATCGGTGGAAGCCTTGAGTCGATGTTTCTCAAACTGTTCTTGATCAGCTTCATTTTCTGCGTGATCACCGCCCTTACGCTGCTCGCCGGTGTGAGCAATCGTCTTTCCACACCGCGAGTTAATCGATTTAGCAACTATCTCTTCGTCGCCTATATCCCCTTATTTGCACTTTTTGGAGCCTATCTCATCACAAGCACCGGAAAATTCCATTTTCGCCAACTTGGGTTTATTATGGTGATTACTACGATCTTCGGTGCGATTGGATTGACACACTTTACTGACTATCTTAGTCACCGTGTAAAACGGACGGAGCTGGTGAAATCTCCTCTCACAATATTTTTCATCGTACTACTGGTTCTTTCTGGAGCGACTCTATTTCATTCACCGTATGTTTTCCAGCCATCGGAGCATGTAACCGAGGGAGAAGTAACTGGCTATGAAACCGCATTTGCCAACAGGGGAAACTCGTCATTTATCGGGTTACGTGCGCCCGGAACGCGGTACGCTGATGCATTGTATGGAGTTCGGGAAAGAGATCCTCGCGAATTCCTCGGTGACAGTCTCTATGCTGATACGCCTGCAACCGGGAAGAATTTTACCGGGTCGTACTTAGTGAACTATTACAACTCAAGTCACTACTTGCCAATTACCGCTACTGGTCGACAGCGTGAAATTCGTGTATATAATGGACTTCGGTTCCCTCAACGAGGGTTCCGGTCATTAGAGAGCCATCCGAGGATCGCTCGGGTGCAGTCTAGTGATGGATTCCAATTATATTATCTTCGCACATCAGAATAGCATTTGTGCCACAAAGCTGTTTTTGTTCCTTGATTGGCTATCGATATGCTATCTTTTCTCTCACAGATAGGGACTAAGATAGTTCGGAGGGCAGGTTGAAACACTTACCCTGAATGGCCTTTTTGACTTATAATAAACATCAAGAACGCACATTTAGTTGGAATTGTGCCGATAGTCCGCGCTGTGAATCAAAGTGAATCTATGAGATGTCATAGTTGTAGATGTTTTGGCTTGCTCACTGCGCTCTGGTTGAGAATCAAATTCCATAATCTTGAGTACTGTCTTCTTCAATAATTTCCATAACTTATGGAATAGATTTACACTGGTATTAAGATGGTTGAGTGTATCTATCCCGTATGGTATTTACTATGGCTTTAGCGCAAGCGGGAGGGATTCCACCAATTACAATTAGCATGGTAGTTGTATTCGGAATCGTCTTCCTCGCGCTTGTTCTCTTTGTGACAGAGTTACTGCCAATTGATGTCACTGCAATTCTGATAATGGTCCTTCTTATGTTTCTTGAACCATGGACCAAAATCTCTGTTTCAGAAGGGCTTTCAGGATTTTCGAATACAGCGACCGTTGCTGTCCTCGCGATGCTCATCCTCTCTACAGGGATCAGTAGAACGGGACTAGTTCAAATCATTGGTCGAAAGATGGCTGCGTTTGCGGGTAACAACCCGACAAAGCAACTTATCGCGACGATCAGTGTTACTGGCCCCGTCTCTGGGTTCATCAATAACACTCCAGTAGTTGCCATTCTCGTGCCAGTTATTTCTGACCTTGCTCATGAGGGAAACACGTCCCCCTCGAAACTTCTCATCCCACTTTCGTATGCCTCGATGTTTGGTGGGATGCTCACACTTATTGGAACCTCGACGAACTTACTCGCCTCGAGCGTTTCTGACCGACTGATCGGCCAACCGTTTTCGATGTTTACGTTCACCGGACTCGGCGTCATTGTGCTTGCCACTGGCACTATCTACTTGCTGACTGTCGGTCACAGACTCATTCCTGAACGTGTTCCAGCACGGGAGGATTACATTGAGGAGTATGATCTGCAGGGCTACGTGTTCGAGGTCATTGTTCGCGATGAATCATCGATTGTTGGGAAAACCGTCCAATCTGCGATCGATGAGTCACAGTTCGACGCAGACATCGTCCAACTGATTCGCGACGGCGAACAGTTTTTCGAGGGTATCGCGAGCAAGCGCATTCGTTCTGATGACATCCTCACTGTACGTACAGATCGGAAAACGCTTGAAAACCTCCGCGAACAGGAGGGCCTCGACCTTGTTGGGACACAACCAACTGACTCAGAACTCGAACCGGAGGAGAACGGAACACAAACGCTCGTTGAGATCGTTATCCAATCTGGATCGTCACTGCTCGGTGAGACGATTTCTACCTCGTCGTTTCGTGAGCGATATGACGCAAGTGTCCTTGCCTTTCGATCCGGCGGAAAGACGATACGGAGTCGGCTCAATAATATCGAACTACAAGTCGGTGACACACTTCTTGTCCAAGCGCCGAGTGATAGTATTGACCGACTCAGTCGCAACCCGGAATTCATTGTCGCTCACGAATCTGACTCGCCTGATTACCGGACAGAGAAAATCCCATGGGCAGTGGGTATTCTCATTGGTGTTGTCGGTCTCGTTGGAATGCCGTGGGGGCTATTGGCTTCAGTGACTGGTATCGAGGCGCTTGCTGGTCTCGAATTCAATATCGTTCAGACAGCACTTGCAGGTGTTGTGTTGATGATCGTCGCTGATGTAATCAAGCCTGGTGAGATATACGAAGGCGTCGACTGGAGTGTTATTTTCCTCCTTGCAGGTGTCATTCCTCTTGGCGTTGCCTTGGAACAGACGGGTGCGGCAAACCTCCTTGGATCGCTTGTCGCTGCAACCGCGAATTTCCTGCCGCTGATCGGTGTCCTTTGGGTGTTCTACATCGCAACGGGGATTATCACGAGTATTATCAGCAACAATGCGAGTGTCGTCTTGATGATTCCCGTCGCTGTCGAAGCGGCTCGAGATATTGGTGGCAATCCCTTCGCATTTATTCTTGCAGTCACCTTTGCTGCGTCAACGGCATTCATTACGCCTGTTGGATACCAAACGAACCTGTTTGTCTATGGCCCGGGTGGATACAAATTCACAGACTATACGAGAGTTGGAGCTCCACTTCAGCTTCTACTCTCTGTTGTGACAATCCTTGGAATTGCGTTCTTTTGGGGAGTTAGTGCACCTGTCTAACGAAGTTAGACGAGTATGACGCTGGGTTCGATCAGAAGTTATTGATTTGTGCGGCAGCAAGTGGGTATCTCCGCTCGGGTGGTGTGGGCCAGTTACCGCAGCATTTGGGCAAAGGCGAGTAAATCAGTCCTCTTCGAACATGCGCTTGAGTCCCACCCCGGTGATGCCTGCGAGGCCGGCGAGAACGCCGAATCCGGGTTGACCGGCGGTATTTTCGCTGCTATCATTCGTATCACTGGATCCTCCCGACCCGGGATTCTCCTCGTCCGTTCCGGCCACGGTCGCACCCATCGGCTGCCCGTTTGCGGCGTACGTCGGTATCGACTGTGCTTCGAGGCCGACGTAGTTACCGGAACAGGTCTTGGTGTTGTTGATGATGAACGGCTGTCCGATTTCGATCTGCTCTTTGTTTCCGTTCATGTAGAGGTCCGTTCGTACCGACTGCTGTGACGTGCTCTCTTTTCCGAGGTTGTCGATGAAAACGCCGTTGTACACCCATGTCTCGTTCGCATTCCAGTTCGGGAACTCGCACGTCGAAATAACGTCGGGATTCGCCTGTTTTCGCTTCACGTCGGCGACGATGACGAATTGCCCGGCGTAGTTGTTCTCGAACAGTTTCGACTGTCGAGCGACCATCTGTCGCGTCGTTCTGTTCTGTGCTGTGTCGGTCGTGGTTCCGTCCTGTGCTGCTACTGTCGTCGATGCGAGGGTCGCACCGACAACACTACTCGCTCCCGCGAGGAACGTCCGCCGTGTGTGTGATCTCTTATTACTCATTGTTCTGGCTCACGCTTGGTTAGAAACTTATTCGAGAGCGCATCCAGGAGACCGCTCTTCTGGTTCGGATAAATCATTCTCTCCTGAGTATACTGACTCGTTCAACGTTAATCGGCAGCCATAGTATTAGCGATTGCAGTTGAACCAAAGATTTATTAGGTCCTCTTCGTCACCCAGAGATGATCTCTCCATGTACCTACTCGGTTTTGCCACAGCTATTCATCTCCCTTTCGGAAATTCTCTTAGTATTAGCCGTAGTGAGTTGCGACTTCCCGGTAGCCTAACCGTGCAACCATCACGTCGTTAGTCTTGGCGACGCTCTTCGCATGCTCGAGGACGTTGAGGTACTTGTCCTCTCGACCTTCTGACTCTCAGCACGCTTTTCACGGAAGTTCACGCGTTCGGTGTCCTGTTCTGAGCGCTGGACTGTCTCGAAGAGCTGACAGCCTGCATCTAAGGCCTATGATTGAGTCATTTTCTCAGTATCAGTACTGGTGTCATGGTTTGGGAACCATACATTAAGGTGACCTATTATAAAGAAAAAATACCCCGAACTACTGCTATTTTGGTGCTGATGTCGAACCATAGCGATCAAAAGAAAAGTAGCATTAATCGACGAATGGCCATAAAATCACTCGGAGCGGCTGCCATTGGTGGCGTCTCAATTGCGACGCTCGATCCCGAAATCGTAACAGGAATTACACCGCAATCAACAGATGGCAAAGCTGTCGGCTGGGAGGGCGGCAAAAAGAGTAAAACGATGTTCCCGCTCTCCGTGATGAGTGGCGGTCCCACGTCATCAGGAGTTATTCTCTGGACGCAACTCTCTGCGGATAGCTGCCAGTCTTCGTCACCGGTTCATGTACAAGTAGCAACCGATGACTCGTTCTCGGATCCTGTATACGAAGGGAAGGTCACAGCAGAGAAGGTTTCTCCCGACCATAATAACATCGTCAAGATGGATCTCGATGGGAAACTTCCCGCTGATAGTCATCTCTTCTATCGATTCCATCATGCTGGTGTGACGAGCCAGATTGGACGGGCTCGTACACTCCCGAAAGAAAATGCGAGTCCCGAAGCAGTTCGTCTTGCGGTTGTCACGTGTCAGTCGTATCAACAAGGGTATTATCCTGCCTACAGTCACATCGCTCAGGAAGATCTCGACTATATTGTTCATCTTGGCGATCAAATCTACGAATACGCAGGTAAATCCGATCTCGAAGGACGTTCAGTATCGCTGCCGAGTGGCCATGATCTCGCTTGGACGCTTGAGGACTTCCGTCATCTTTGGGAGACTTACCGCGGTGATGGGTTCTTCCAAGATGCACTGGAACAACATACATTCATCCCGACGTGGGACGACCACGAAATCGTCAATAATCGGTATTGGGACTATGAAAACGACCGACCATGGACGAAGGATCATCCACTCAACGACGACTCCGAAGCGATTACCAAGCTGTTCGCAGACGGGATACAAGCGTGGTGGGAGTACAACCCTGCACGAGTGACGTACAATCCTGATGCGGAGTCACTTCTTGAACAATTCCAGATGTGGCGCAGCATTCGGTTCGGTGATCTGCTGGAAATGCCGGTTACCGACGAACGGCTGTTCAGTTCGCTTCCACCAGGTGGCGACGCAGCTGGACAACGACAGTGGGGGATTCCGCCGAACGCACCCGAAGCTGATGATGCTGATCGGACACGCCTCGGTTTCGAACAGCGTGAATGGCTGCTTGATACACTCAAGGAGACCAACGCAACCTGGAAGGCATGGACGAATGAACTCGCGATCTCACCACTGTGGCTCTCATTTAGCGACAATATGCAAATTTCGAAGAACTATGATGCGTGGGACGGCTACCAGCATGAACGAAACGAAATCATGGGCCAACTCACTCACTACAACGTCGACAATTTTGTCGCGTTTACCGGTGATATGCACACATACATGGTGTCGTATCTGATGAACGATTGGGAACGAACCGAGAGTCGAACACCGGTCCCATCGAAAGAAGAACTAGTTGGTGTTGAGCTTCTCACACCGGGAATTTCAAGCAATTCAGGAACCTCAGACTTCTGGGGTCCAGGCGAAGAAGTCACAGAGGAGTCCGCTTCGGAGTCGCTTACTAACGAAGAAATGGTTGAGACGGTACTTGAGGAGAACCCGTGGGTTGAGTTCTTCAACGCGAAGTACAACGGCTATTCAGTTGCCGAATTTACGCCTGATGCGTGTACATGGACGACGTATGCAGTTGACGATACGGTTAATAAAACGGATGCACGTCGTGAAGTTCTCCGGAAGTACGAAATTCCGGAAGGCGCTGTCGAACTCAACGAACTCGAATCGAATGATTTGAAAAACGGATTTGCCGCACAAGATTCGTAGATGCCTTTCTAAAGATTCTACTCTATTCTAATCGTAGGTTTCTTGAATAGTACGTCCGTCAAGGGAACAGTCACTACTGGCTAGATTTGACATCTGCCCCCTCCCTTCAGAGCGAGGTTTTGCACCTGTCACCTCCGTACTCATGGATCGGGTTTCGAAGCAACAGGAGGACTACAATCGACGCGGAGTGTGGCAGTACTGGAACGGGCGGCGGATTTAGGGTTGGCACGTGGTCCGATCGTCTCGAAGAGCTGACGGCCTGCATTCGCGGTTTACTCAGAATTCGGCTGTAGCAGTTCGATTCCGCGTTCCACAATTGCATCAGTAATAAAGAGGCTCGTCTCTGTCTGGAGGCTCCGCATCAGTGATGCAGCCTCGCTGCTGGGTACGATATCTCGATGATACGCGAGTGCGATAACACCAATCGAGCCGTGGACTTCGATATTTTGGTCTTGAGCGAACTCTCGTGCTGCCAGGTCGTCGGTAAGAAAGACGGTGTCTTCTCGTTCATGAGCTACTGCCAGTGCCGCTCGCTCGCCTGCGTCCAGTTCAGCACTGCTCTCGATAGGATCCACAACCTCGATCCGTTCCCACTCAAGATCTGAGAGCTCCGTCGGAATTCCCCCTTCTTCGAGTTCTTCATACACTGTATCAGGGATCAGTAGCTCGTCAATTGCCGTCAACAAGTCGAGTGCATCGATTTCTGCAAGGTGGATAAGTGGGCCTGTATCCGCGACCGCAACAATCGTCACGCGTTGAGACCCCAGTCAACATCATCTTCAACGGCTGCTGCTTCGCGGTCGGCTCGCTGGACGTTTTCGAGTCCAACCAATTCGATTGCCTCTTCGCGAGATAGCTCACCGTCGATATATTTCCCGAGGACGACGTTCTCCCACAGATCCGCGATCCCGAGTTCAAGGGCTTGCTCGAAAACCTCCGACTCAGGGACACCTCGTGCATCGGCGATTTCACGGACACGATCGGAGATTTCAGCTGCCATAGTACAGAGTATGGGTTGCGTCACTTAAATATCATCGACAGTCGTGGTTCGACACCAACCAACTCGATAGACTCAATCACTTGCTTCCGACCACAGACACGGTGGCCGGTACAACCTCTCCCCCTCCCCTGGCTTTGAGCCGATAGATGCCGATACAACTGCCGTACTCACGAGTAGCCGTACGGCGTCTGTCCCGAACTGTGTCAATTCGGGACGTCCACAACCGCGTTTGCGTTGGTGTTCGTGTTAGAGTTATGTCCCTCTCGGGCGTGATTTCGTCCCGACCACGCTACTCTCCGGCACCCCCGTCTGTGGTCGGACTGTCGTCCGTCGTTTTGCTGTTCACTTCACCGGGCAGCTCGACATCGGCCTTGAGGACGAGACGCTTCTCTTGGTAGCTCAATCCGTCCTTCGACCGTTGGCGCTTGATCTTTCCAAGACGCCCGTTCGAGAGTTCGTGCATCGCATCCATCGGCTGTTTTGATCTATACTCTGAAACTGACTATTCTGTGATTTTCAGTGATCTTTGAGTTTCCGTGGATACCCACTCGTCTCACCTGCTTGTTCGCTCTTCGTACCTACCCTTTTCTTTGGACGATTTTCGAGGTGCGAAAGGCGATATAACGGTCTTAAAATTGCATATAACAACGGAGGACTGATCTCAGCGTGTAAAATCGTGTTTGCAACTGATTTCGATCTCTGGAAAAGATAAATACACCGATTTCAGCCCTCTTCCGGCTAATTACGGCATTTGACGCCAATTGCTCGTTTCATGTTACCAATGATATATGAAACTGGTCATCAATCGTGCATGAATATGGATGGTGGAAAACGGCTCACACTGCTCTATTCTCCAGTGAGAGCCTCGTAATCGTATTTGCAAATCCGTCGCTTCGAACAGTACGAATCAGCAATTTCGGAGTGGGTACTCACTGTGATAGGACAGGGAGATCATCTTCTTACAACAGGCTATCACCTGCTAAGGTTTCAGGAGAATGGATAGAGGATTGTACATGGCATCGTCGATAGTGTGTGGGTGACGCCAATCGACGAAGAAAAACAGACGTCGCTTTCAGAGCTTGTTTCGGAGATCTCTAAGCAGGTAGAGATTCGGCTTGAGCATGAAGCCCACTACGACTGGATATCGTTTGTGCCGTTGTGTGATTCGGATGCGGGGGCGTTAACGAAGTATTTCGGATAAGTCGCTGGTGAGGACGAGTACAAGTATCGGGGCATCGAGTGCCGTCAGCGGAGTACGCCGTCGTATATCGACGAAGCGCAGAAAGCGTTGATTCGAGCAGTGGATGCGTATCGGGATCCGGAAGCGGTTTGTGAGGAATTGCGGACGTGGGTTGATCGCCTTGAACGGGGTGCGGTCGATCCGAATGAGTTGGTAATCACGAATCGGGTTTCGAAGCAACGAGAGGACTACACGGGGTTATCGAGTACGATCGGCGAAACAAGGATATTCGCTATCGTGATGGCACGATACTCGAAGATTTGCTTGAGGTTGTTTCTGTTAATTCTCAACCGGCATAAGTTACAGTTTAGAACGTCTCAAAAGGCACAGTAGTTCACGCCAATCATAAATGCGGTTTATGCTATTGCGCTGAAAAGCTCCACATTCTATCCTCTATGACTACCGGAATAGCTCAATGCATGTGTGAATAAATACATTATAATTGGTATATCCGTCCAGTGCTATTGGGCGTAGCTATTATGCTCTATCCGAACTGTAAGCGACACTCGCGATTGTGGCTCAAATGGCTGGTGTCCCTGTTAAAACGGGGCAATAAAAGGGACAAATACTTATTATCGAGGATAGCAAGAACAGAAAGGTTATGTCACTCTCTACTGCAGTGCGGCAGTGGTTAGCTGACGGAGATGACCTCATTTACGAATGTCGACGCTGTGGAACGACGCTGAAGCCCACCGAGCAAACGTGTTCAACCTGTGGGTCGACCGAAATCGTCGAATTCGATGTTTTATGATCTCTCTCCTACTTACCTGACTCATTATCACGATCTTTTAACCACTGATCAAGGAGGTCACGGATTGCTGCATCACGGTTTTCCCGATGGTGAGCAAATGCAATGTCATCGATTTGCTCGAGTTCCTCGGCTGTGAATTCGAGCGTGACCGAGTCCATACCGAGGAAATCCTGATCCATTGAGAAATGTCACGGATGCCAGCCACAAATATATTTGTCAGACGCTCGTCTGGCTTACGGACATATTCTCATATGTGACCATGGATGGCTGCGACTCTCGAACTGCTACAAACACCACTGACATACGATCCCGATTCTGTGTGTATGGCGGGGGTAGGACGGAAATTATATCGATGAAAATCAGTTGTTATCTATCTAGTTTCCAACCATCCATGATTCGGACAGTGGGGGCGAAAGCATCCGAAATGTTATATCGGTCCTCGCTCTTCATTCCTTCATCGAATGGTGTTACGCCACCGCATACCACCATGACTCACCAACCTGATCACAATACAGATACCGAAGAGTTCGCGGTGCATCTCGATGCTGAAACCACCTTCTTTCGTGACCTTGTCGAACACGCACTCGATGGGTTTCTCACTCTTGATCCGAGTGGGAGAATCGTATTCTCAAATCAGGCGGCTGAACGCCTTTTCGGCTGGTCTGAGGATGCTCTCATCGGTCGATCGATGGTTGAATTGTTTCCCGAGCGCCATCGTGATGCCTACCGTACATCGTTCCAGCAACAGGTTCACGACGACACACAGGAGCTCGATCATGAGTACGTTGAACGAGTTGGATTGCACAAGGACGGGTCCGAGCTGCCCTTGGCGTTCTCGTTTTATGAACATGAGTATGATGGACAGCGACTTTTTACGGCGATTATCCGTGATATCTCGGATCGAAAACAGCGAGAAAAAGAACTCAAGAATACCAAAGAAAAGTACGCAAAACTCGTTGAAACCGCTCCTGACGCGATTTTTATCGCGAACGCTGACACTGGGACGATCGAGGACGTCAATCAGGCTGCCGTCTCGCTCATGGGTAAACCACCGCATGAGCTCTGTGGGATACACCAGTCGGAGCTCCACCCTCCTGAACAGGCCGAGCAGTATACTGCAAACTTCCAAGAGCACGTCGAACGTGGTGGTGTCCGCGGTGATTCAACGAGTGTGATTCGGCACGACATGGACCAACACGTCGTTCACGACGATGGCTCTCGCGTTCCTGTCGAAGTGAGTTCCGGTGTCACTGAATTGGACGGGAAAACAGTCATACAAGGCATCTTCCGTGATATCTCTGAACGGCAAGAATGGGAAGAAGAGCTGCGGCAGGAACGAGATCTTACTGAACGAATTCTCGAAACAAGTCCGATTGCAATTGGTGTCTTCACACCGGATAGGCAACTCGTCCGGGCGAATGAACAAGTCGAAGAGATCCTTGGGGTTTCAGTCGATCAGTTGACGAGTCTTTCTACCTTGGATGATGCGTTTACCCTGTATGATTCCGAGAATCGACCCATCGATCCGAACAACGGTTTAATGGCAGAAGTCATCGAGACTGGGTCCGCAGTGTATGATTATGAAGCGATTCTTGAGCGAGCGGATGGAAAGCGATTGTGGATTTCACTCAACGCTGCACCGCTCTGGTCGCCAGATGGCGAACTCGAATATATTGTCTTGGTTGGCGAGGACATCTCCGAACGAAAAGAGCGCGAAAACGCTATCGAACAGCAGCATGATCGCCTCGAAACACTGAATCGAATCAACCGACTCATTCGCGAGGTCAACCAAACGTTGGTTCGAACGACAACGCGGGACGAGATTGAGACCAGCGTCTGTGAACGACTCGCTGCGTCCGATCTCTACCAGGACGCGTTCATCGGTGAACGGTCCTTACCGAGTGGCGGAATTGAGCCCCGCACCGGTGCAAACCTTGATTCGAACTACTTCAATCTCCTTGACGAAACGGATTCGGCCGAGACGAGCACTGGCGGTGCTGCCCAAGCAATGCGGACTCAGGAATCACAACTCATCACATCGATCGAATCTGATCCCCGATTTCCCGATTCATTGCGAGATGAAGCACTAGCACGTGGCTATTGCTCTGTGCTGTGTATCCCGCTTGTCTATGGTGAGACGACGTATGGTGTGTTGGTCATCCATGCGTCCCGGTCTGATGCGTTCAGTGAACGAGAACAAGTCGTCTTCGAGGAACTAGGCGAGACAATTGGCTACGCGATCCATGCCGCAGAGAGTAAAAAGCTCCTCCATACGGATAGCCACTATGAGCTTACATTCGATCTCACCGAGACGACCGCGTTCTTTGTCACTGCATCTGCTGACTTACAGTGCTCGATCACCCTCGAAGATCTCGTTCCCTCAACGGACAAAGAACTCCTCTACTATATCACACTAGAGAATGCTCCAGTCGAGTCGTTTCTCGAGATGGCACGCCACCAGTCGATTGTTAAAAAAGCCCGCTGTATCAGTACAGAGGCGGAGACCAGTTTGCTTGAAATCGTCTTTATGGGAGCATCGACGTCTCCACAAGTTCTCATCGAACGAGGTGCCCGCATCAAACACGCGAAGGTGACTGAAGGGAGGGGATCACTTGTTGCTGAGGCGCCTGCTGATACTGATATCCGAGCGCTCACGGATGCTGTGCAGTCAATTTATCCGAAGGCTCGTCTTACAGCGAAACAGGAGGTAAAGCGTTCTCTCCCACCGCTCAGAAGACAGCACGCGCGCCTGAGGGACCAGTTAACTGACCGCCAGCAGGCGTCCTTGACCGCGGCATATAATGCAGGCTTCTTCGAGTGGCCGCGTGAGAGTACTGGCGAAGAAGTTGCAGATTCGCTCGGGGTTTCGGCACCGACGTTCCACCAGCATCTCAGAGCGAGCGAACGTAAGCTCTTGGCAGTGTTCTTCGGAGAAGCAGAACCAGTGGAATAGCACGTCGTTCCTAACTGTTTAGGAAAGCTGCTTTTTGAAAGTGATACACAATTAGGCTCCATGAGTACACCACAATCGACAAGTTCAGGAAATCTCTCCAAAGAGCAGGTGGTAGGCCTGTTGGGGCATGAACAGCGTCGTGCAATCATTACGTATTTCGATCAGAAGACGACCGATCGCGCCAGCGTTGACGACCTCGTTGAATATATTGTCTCTTCGGGCTTGAAGAGAAAGAACCCCTCGGCTGAGCACCGTGAACGGGTCAGAATCGGGTTGTTTCACAATCACTTGCCAAGATTAGCGGATGCTGGTGTGCTTGAATACGATCAGCGGAGTGAAACAGTACGCTATTGGGGTGATTCTCGACTCGAAACCCTTCTCAAGGTTGCTCCCAGCGATGAATACCCAATCTAACTCTTTTCCAACTCGTTTGATGGTAAATTTGGGTGAGAGAACATACGTTCTACAGTAGGTCAAGAGTTGCACTCATGAGGTCTGTGTGTTGGCTACACGGACACTGTACGGTCGTCGATTACATACTCGGTCCTTACCGTCGGTTGTCGCCAAACTGTACCGCCGATTACACCGTTGTAATAGAGAGGGATCGCGAACGCGACCCCCTCCATTTCGCAGAAATAGACGCAGAAATAGACGCACTCCACCGTACCCAAAACACTAGTACCACCATGTGTCACCGGCAATGCGGTGTGAATCTCTTGTGGTGGTGCCGCCGAAATGGGGGTTCTGTGAACCCCCGTGATTACAACGCTATAATCAGCGCCCTCCGTTCTCCATTTCGGCGTTCGCTTCGTGGGCTCGCATCCATCCAGCTAAGTCGGGGTGGGCGAACGTGATCTCAATGTGGCGGCCTCCAACGCCCATTGCGTCGTCCATACACAGCGTTCGGGATTCCTTGTAGGTCACACCGGGCACACGCTCGGCCATCTCCTCCATCACCCGATAGCCATCGTTTGTGTACGCACAGCCGTAGTGAGTCGCGACTTCGCGATATCCAAGTCGTGCAACCATCACGTCGTTCGTCTTGGCGACGTTCTTCGCATGCTCAAGCACATCGAGATACTTGTCCTCGACTTGCTGACTCTCAGCGCGCTTCTCGCGGAAGTTGACGAGTTCGGTGTTCTGTTCCGAACGCTGAATCGTCTCGAAGAGCTGACGGCCTGCATTGGTTGCTTCCGCGGCGAGGTTCGGAGAGTCATCGTCAACACTCTCTTCGGTTTCGTAATCGCGTACGAGGTTGATTATACGCGAGACTGACGCCCGAACTTGTGCATTCTTCTCCTCTACATCGGTGAGCTCGTCGACATTAGCTTGTATCGTCTCGGTCGTCTCTTCGAGACTATTGAGCTGCTGTCGATCCTGGGCACGCTCTTTCGACGCCTCGGTGCGATAGTTTTCGAGTTCATTGACTCACTGAGTTCGTTGATGCAGTGATCAACTGGTACGTTAATCATTTGCTGTCGTTGGTCTATATGAACGACTGATTCGCTTCCAGTGGCCCCCATCGAAGCGATAATACGTTACGATCGCTGGAATGCCAGTTTCGACGATCAAGGTGAGTGACAGGGCAATGAGCCCGACGGAGGTCGTTGCACCGAGGTACGCGACGGGAAGGGCGAAGAGATACAAACCCAACGTCTGTCCATAGAATGGCCACCGGGTGTCCCCTCCTGCACGGAGTGGACCAGTTGCGCTCCCGATCACACCATAGAAAATGACGCTCACGCAGGTTGCGTAAATCAAGTTCTTCACAATTGGGAGAACGGCTGGATCACTGACAAACACTCGACTGATAGGATGGGAGAACACAGCAACAGCGATTGCAATGAGCACGTACACAGCCACTGTGAATCGGAATACGTCTCTCGCGTATCCCTCGGCTTTCCGTTCGGCACCAGTCCCAAGTGCTTGTCCGACGAGGCTGCTCGAAGCAAGACTCAATCCCCAGCTAGGTGTATCCATAAGTGCTCGAATCCGAAGCGCGATGACGAATGCAGCAACAACGTTCGGGCCGAAGAGGCCAACGATGGCAATCAAGGGGAGCCGCCCTCCGGTTCGAGCAAGGTTCGTCAGAACGAGTGGTGTTCCAATCTCCGTAATTTGGTGCATGAGCGGCTGATCGACATGTGGACCATCGAGAGTAATCGTCACGGGGAATGCCCCGATCAGTGGAAGGCTCCCAGCTATGAATCCCCAAGCAAAGAGAATCGTCACGAGGACTGTGCTAACCACCGTTCCGATCGCTGCACCGAGAACCCCGAAGCCAAGTCCAAATATTAGAACAGCATTAATGCTAATATTTACCACTGCACCACCAGCACGGAGGAGCATCGGTATCCGTGCGTTATCAGCACCGACGAGCGTTCGGCTTCCGATCAGATTCACTGCTGCGAAGGGGATCCCAAGTGCAACGACTTGGAGATAGCTGGCCCCGTATCTGATTGCAAGGCTATCGGAGCCAACAAGTGAAATCAAGGTATGAGGGAGGAACCAAAGCAGGAGTGCCAGCGGTATCGTTACGGCAACCGCTAAAAACGTGCTCGTCTTGACGATACGGTTGAGTTCGTCATATCGGTCCGTACTAAACCGCTGTGAGATCAGTCCGATTGTGCCGTCTGCGATCCCCCCACCAAACGAAAAGGCGAGCCCCCAGAGCGGTGACGCAAAGCCGATACCTGCAATTGCCGCAGGACCCACTGCTAGTCCGACCATTGCGATATCCGCTGCTGATTTCGACATTCGAGCAACACCGGTGATAATCCGGGGCCATGCAAGTCGAGTGGTGTGGTAGACTCGATGCTCATCGATCAGGTTTAGCGCAGCCAACAAATGGCCAACCTGAAGGAGAACACCTCTCACGGGATTGTATGATTTGAGTTCCACAGAACGTACCGCGACATATGGCAGTTGTGTATAAATCACTTGTGAGGCATTGAGAAACAATCTAACAAACATTCATGATTGAGAAGAGATCTCAATATATACCCGTCTTCTGAGAGTAGTCTACAATATGATTGTACTTGCGTAAATCAACGAGCGTCGAAGAGTCACTCGACTGCGGATACGAAGAACTGAAGATGTGGGCGACACGTGAAGCACTACGAGACGTCGATCTCTGCCCGGACGATATTGGCGGTTCGCGGTCGGCTCGCTGGACGTTTTCGAGCTGTGACTAATATATTTACGTTGGTCCACCACTGTCGTCTGAACACGTGGGTGCCGTTGCAGTCGTTGTTACATATCGGTGACGGGGTCTAAGGGCAGTTAGTCGCCCTCGTACTACCTCACGAACAGAACCCACAAATATCGTCGTTTGTTTCCATTCTGTTCCACTGATGATAGCTATCTCGGACGATTCAGACGCGGTTCTGACCACAGACACGGTGGCCGGTACAACCTCTCCCCCTCCTGCTGGTTTCTAGCCGATAGATGCCGATACAACTGCCGTACTCACAAGTAGCCGTACGGCGTCTGTTCCAAACTGTGTCAATTCGGGACGTCCACAACCGCGTTCGTAGTGGTGTTCGTGTTAGATTCGTGTCCCTCTCGGGCGTGTTTTCGTCCCGACCACGCTACTCTCCGGCAACCCCGTCTGTGGTCGGACTGTCGTCCGTCGTTTTGCTGTTCACTTCTCCAGGTAACTCGACGTCCGACTTAAGCACGAGACGCGTCTCCTGGTAGCTCAATCCGTCTTTGGATCGTTGGCGTTTGATCTTCCCGAGACGGCCATTCGAGAGTTCGTGCATCGCATCCATCGTCCGCCGGGCAAGTTCCTGGCTGTACTTCTTGCTCACACCAGACTCTTTCAGCCGAATCCAATCAGCCAGCTCTGACGCATCAAGGTAAGCTCGGATCTCCCCACTGCCGGTCGACCAGAGTGAGTAGCGACCGGCTTCATCGCGTTCGCGCCACACCTTGCCTGCGAGTTCGTCGGGCTTCCGATTCGTGACCGACGCAAGCATCTCGTCGTCATAGCGGGAAAGTCGCTGAATCGGAAGGAGGTCCGCTGTCGAATGGGCGACGGCACCACCGCGACCGAGCGCGTCTTCCTCACCAGGAAGACGGAAATAGGTGTTACCGTCGTCTTTCGTGATGCGTTCGAGTTTATTGCCATCGACAGTGATCCGCTCTTTGTCGACGTTGTCGGCAAGCAAGTGTGCACCTTTCTCGAACTCGCGAGCTTGCAACTCATCGATACATTCGCCACAGGACTGCGTTTTGCGGGCCAGTGCCTTTCTGTGGGCTTTCGCTTTGGCTGCTTTGTCTTCTCTGGCATCGACTCGTTGTTCGAGTTCATCGATTCGCTTGTCTTTCTCGGCGACTTCTGCTTCGAGGTCGTCAACACGGTCAGTAAGTGACCGGATGTGCTTGGCGAGGTCACTGATCGAGACGTCGTTGTCATCGAGAACACTGGACGCTCCGGACGTAGTGGAGTCACTCATTGGCAGGCACCTCCACTGAAACCACAGTGTCCTCTGCTGGCGTCGAGAGGCGCGGCAGGCGGGCGATGGTGGTGAGCGAACCGATACAACGGGTAGTCGTGTCAGTGGCGGTGTGAGTGTACTCGAGAACAGTCATGGCGGAATCGGGTTGACTGGTGCAGTGGAAGGTGGCTTGCTGAATGTCGTCCTGTGCCGTCGTCGTAATCGGTGGAGCCGTCAGAACCAGATGCGGTCCACAGTGTGTCGGTGCGTTTGTCTCCTTGACGGTGCAAATCGTCCGTGGCAACTCCGTGGTCGTGATACGAACGCAGTCACTCGGTGAGAGGTGTGTCACGAGCGAGTCGGCATTGCGTGGATTCAACGGCGTTGGTGCAGACCAACTCACGCTTGCTCACCTCCCGTCGGACTGACGATGCACTCGACCGTGGCATACGTGCGCAACCAAGCATACGAGCCGGAGGGGGTGCGTCCGTAATGATCGAGTTCTGTGTCGGTGTGTTCGATTGCGTCGTAGTAGCGGTACTGCAGGCGGTACAGATCGTTCGATGGCGTGGCGACGTACAGGACGTGTTCACCGGGTTCGGGACCACGACAGGAGAGTGCGGGCTCTGAATGCTCACACTGATAGACGATACCCGTGAGCGTGCGCTTCTGGGTGTGGATCTGAATCGGATCCGTACACGCCAGTGCGAGGACCGTTCGCTGGTCGGTCATCGCTCGGCCTCCCGTTTCTGGCGAAGACGCTGACAGAGCTGGCAGGGTGCGTACTGGTCGTCTTGTGCCTCTGTGCGAGTGCAATAGGCGAGTGGGTTGTCGGTATGCAGCGTACAGAGGGTGTGGTTGTCCGCATCGAGTTCGTGATAGGCGAAGGCGTCGCCGACAAATTGATCGACGATAGCGACCGTCTCATCGCCAGGATAGGGGTCACCAGCGATGCGTTGGTTGCGTTCGGTGTCGGTGAGACTGCTTGTGAAGCGGTTGTCACAGTAATGGGAGTCGGTGATCTTCACCGCGTAGGTGCCACAGGCCGGACAGCGTTCGAAGGTGTTCTCGATCTCCTCGGCGGTGATCGAGGTGGACGTGCGGGTCATCGCCCATCACCTCTGATGGCTGTCGCTCTCTGGGAAGGGCGTTCTGTGGGGTGCATCTACGCGTGCACCTCAGTTGGGGTGGTGTGGGTAGTGGCGTCGATCCCATAGCACCGTGCGAGGATACGCTGGTAGTGTGCGCGGGTTTCTGCGTGGGTTTCGCCCGGTGGTGTCGAGGGGAGGTTGGGATTGCCCGTTTTGGTGGTGGCGACCGAGCGGTAGGTGTCGGTATCCTCGGGAATCTGGAAGCCCTCTTCGTCGTAGTCGATCGGGCAGCGGCGTTCGAAGAACTGCTGGCAGTCCGGCGTGGCGTAGATGCAGTACAGGTAGGGCTCTTGACTGGTGGTCTTGGTTCGGGTTTGAAAGCCCACGCGGAGTTCGACAAGATACGCGCGGGTGATTGGCTCGTCGGTATCTGGAGTGGGTTGGTCTGGGTCGTGGGTAGCGGTGTCGGGTGTGGGTTCGAGGCGTTTGACGGGGTGGAAAACTTTCTCGCCGAATTGGGCCTCGAGTGAGAGCAGCCCGCCGTTGGGTTTCTCGTCGAAGGACGCCATTAGTCGTGTCCTCCGTCGAAGGGTGGTTGGTAGTCGATGCGTTTTTCTACGGAAGGGGTATTGCTAGTCATGCTTCTGTGGCACGCAGAAGCGCGGTCGGTGTGCCAGCACCGGCCTTTTCAGGCGAACCACACTTCTGACTTGTAGTGTGAGATCTATCCTCTTAGTATTTACGTTGTAAATACAAATGTAGACTGTAACAGAAACGACTATGATTGAACAAATAGATATTATAACCATCGCCCAAGAATGACTATTCATAGAATGGCCAACGAAGAAAACTTCGACGAGCTTCACTGGAAGATTATCGAGATTCTTCGCGAAGGTCGTGGAACACCAAGCTATCTCGCGACTCGAACAGGAGAAAGTCGACAACTCATCTCAAAACGCCTTCGTGATCTTCAGATGGCGGACGTCGTTCAGCAGATTCACCGCGGATTATATGAACTCGCCCCCGAAGAAGTCCCAGACCGAAGCTGATAGCTTGATTTGGCGAGATTAGAGATTTGAATTACTGTCTATTCTCCTTTTGAGAACGCCACAGACTGCCAATACGTCATCTTAATCAATGACATGACTTGCAAATTGATGGTCTGCATGTGCCCGCACCACGTCCACACAACTCCTACTGTAAACACATGGTTGCCGTCGAGAACGCGACCGACGACGGGACGCTCGATGCATTTCCATCGGACGACGAGACCGAACCCGAAGACTGCGACTGTGACGGCCTCGGTGGCTTCCCGTGCTGGCCGTGCGTGCGAACGGGACGGAAGGAACTGCCGAACTAACCCCGTTCGGCTTGTCTATCGTTTGAACCCACAGTTATACCGTCGTTCATCCAAACGTCTATATGCCATCAGTTCTTGTGTATATATGAGCGCAGAGGTGCTGCGTGGAGCCTGTGTGACCATGCCCCGGAAGCCCGGCGGTGCAAACCAATGGGCGTTGACGACGGACGTGGGCACAGGAAATGCACCTGTCTCTAAATTTCAGAGAGTTGCATCGCCAGCTCTTCATACCCATTCTCGTGTACATACCGAATAATCGGCTGTAGGGATTGCTCAAACGAATATGGTTCCCCACCACCCATATAGCCTTCAAACCAAGAACAGACACGCTGACTAACAGTTTCTGCACGACGCTGTTCAAGACATTCTGTCGTAACCCGATGTGATGAGTTCACCATCGAGTTGTATGCTTTGCCCCAGTGGTTGTGATACACTTCTTTCGAGATTGGTGCAGGTGGTTCTACGGTAGCGCAATGACGGGGGTGTTCAATTGTGTGTGCGAGATGGCTGGCACACAGATCCGCAAGTAGGGCTGTCGGGTAGTAGAGTTCTGATTGAATGCAGGTCGCAATCGGTGGTATGGCAGATGAAATCCCGCGAATGGCATTGCCAAATCGATTCGCCTTATCTTCGTTGCCATCGAGAATCACTATTGCTTCTGGTGTTTGCAGTTCTTCGACGAGAATTGCCGATTGGACGGCCTCTATTCGTTCTTGATCTGAACCGTCATGTCCCAGATGAGCTGTTGCCTTCAATCGATGCCCATTAGCAACGATAGCGTTTTCAAAAAGGTGGATACTGTCCTCGTGGTTGAGATTGTGGGATTTGTCTCGAAACGGGAAGAAGTTGTGTCCATCAGCAGCGGTATACAGACTGTCGAGAACCGCAATTTCGTCCGTTCGTTCTGCATACGCAGCAACTGTGACAGTAACGTTTCCTACGGTACTTGCATCGATCACAATGGATCGCTCGTAGGTCGACTCTTCAGCTCGAAATGGGCGCACAGCTTAGTTGTTTGTTTCCGCTAATCAGCTTTTCAGCCTTCCGTTTTCACTTCGCTGAACAGAGGTTAGTTTCACCGCCATGTCGATTTCACTGTAATCTCCGAACCAGCCCAACTGCGATCCCCATTGCTATGTTATCCATCGTAACTCTGATACCGACTCGAAGGTGTGCACAAATTCATGAGTAACTGAATCGATAACGAGAACACACCTGTCCGGTGCTCTTGAAGCTGACGAGACGGCACAGCAACGCGCACAGGCCGAAATTTTGCCTTCGGATGCCCCCGGGCTCGTTGAAGTCACCAATAAGAGCCACGAGAACCCCGCAGCCCACCAGTACACAGTCTCCATCGACGACGTGACCGAGGAACTGATGGCTTGCACGTGCCCGCACCACGTCCACCGCAACGCATTCTGCAAGCACATGGCTGCCGTCGAAAACGCAACCGACGATGGGACGCTTGAGGCCTTCCCGTTCGAGGACGAGCGTATTAGTGGCCCGTACACCGGCTATGACAAGTACGGCACGGTCGATCACACCTACTGGACGTGTGAGGACTGTGGCGCGGAAGCCACTCGGAAAGACGCGCTCACCGACTGCTGCTAACCCCGTTTCCCTTTTTGATTTATGTCTCGCCAAACAACGTTGTCCGATGGTGCCCAGCGAACGCTCACAGAGAGTGAAAATAATGTGTCTGATGACTCTCCTAAAGTGTCTGGGGCCCTGTTACTCGAGTGACACCGTTTCAATAGAATATTAATTAATATTATTTAGCACTTTCAATATCTTAATCTTGCTCAGGAATTGTGATCGTTGATTCGCCATCGATCACCCGAAAGCCACCAACTTCCTCTCGCGCCGACACTTCTTGCTGTGGATATGGAATTTTGATTCCCTCTCGGTCATAGGCGAGTTTGACTGCTCGAACCACGGCAGTCACTGCTCGCCACTTCTTGCGGCTACTCGGTTTTTCGATCCAGAACCGAAGTTCAAGAAGGACTGAAGAATCCCCAAATTGCTTTAGAACGACGTCTGGACTCGGCACCACCAAAATATCGTCGATACCTTTCATTGCTTCTTTTGCAACTGCCATCGCATGATCGGGGTCAGCTTCATAATCTACCCCGACCTCAACACCGAGTCGAAGTCGTCCTTTGCGCCCGATATTGATGATTGTACTACTACTGACAACGTCGTTTGGGAGCATGACGTATTTCCCTTCGAACGTCTCGATACGAGTCGTGAAAATCGTGATGTCAGTTACGATCCCCTCATGCTCATCGATTTGTACCCAATCGCCAATCTCGAACGGCCGAGAAAACATGAGCTGAAAGCCAGCAAGCAGTGATCCAAGCGTTTCATTCGCTGCTAATCCGATTGCGGCACCAAGCAGTCCAGCACCCACAAATAGTCCTTGAAGGTTTATCTTCCAGACACTTAATAGAGCAAGAAGTCCAACGACATATACACCAATAATAGACAATCGGGAAACAACCTTTCCCTGGTGGCGTGTGATCTCTTCGGTCTGTTGTAAGAGCCGGTCAACAACTCGATCGACCATTCCAGCACTTACGTACGCTGCCGTACACACGCCGAGTGTCAGCACGATCTGAAATCCGGTCCTTCGGACTGCGCCGAGTGCTTCTACACCTTTGACCGCTTGGTGCGTCTGTTCCCAGATTACGACGTAGAGACTACCACTCATCCCAATGAGAATCAGACTCGTGACGAGTAGACCAACATTTACCAGACGAGATGGATATTCACGCTTTGCAACCCGTGAAAGTCTCCAGAGTGTCCACTCACAAAGGATGAACCCGATACCCACAATGAGTGACAGGAAAAACTGCCCCTCGGAACCCGGAAACTGATTAACGACCCACTGGAGGAGCGATATGAGAATCATCGACATTGCCCTCTCGTGAACAGGTATTGGGAGGTGCTATCAACGCGGGATATCCAGGTCTGGTGGTGTGATTGTTGTACGATGCGTGCCATGCGTCACATTCGAACACAGTGTCGTCACAAGAATGTACCGAAGTTATATTTCGTCTACAATTAAGATATTCTCAATCCGATAATGAGCAGATGACTGCTGCAATGATCCCAATTATTTATCCATCTTGGAGCCTGCTACCTTACATAATGTCACCCGCAAATTTTCAACAATCACAGTCGGAGATTACCGACGATCTCCCGGCGATTGATTGTGATGCGTGTCAGTCTGCTCTCGACCCTGCTAGCCAGCAAGCCATGTCATTTCTCCTTCTGGATCAGCTTCGAGTTCCTGTGCTCAGTTGTGATGACCATCTTGAACAGTTCAGTTCGATTTGTGGACTCACCTCTGATGACACAGCGACGCTTCTCCATCACCACCCCGCTGGTGGTATCTCATGTCCTGGCTGTCGCTTCGCGTCATACTCTGCAGCCCAATCCATAGTCCCGGTCCAAGACGGGGCAATTGTACCCGTTGCATGTCCAGAACACCAGTCGAAGATTATTCAGCGTTTCCAGACTGGGCTCCAAACACACCAACAACTAACCTCCAGTCTCGGTACTACCACTAGCTCATTCCTGTGAATTCTAGCGCCCTGATCGAGATTGAGAATACTGTTACAGTAGCGAAAAACAGTGTGTTAATCGCTTGATGATCTGTTCTCGAAAAATAGCGATATTATCTCAACTATACTCCTGAGGAATCAACGAAGGTGTCTAAATACCGTCGAAATCGTTTAGAGTGATTCACAGGCAACGCCGTCATCATCGCCGTCAAGCCGATGAGGGTCACTCGGATCCTGCTCAAGCACGGCTTGGGCCTGTTCCTGTGTATCGAAGTGACTACAGTCGTAGTCGCCATCCGACGGCAGTGGTGGGATATCTACGCTATCAGATGGCGCCTCGGTCATTTCAGTCGCCGATGGAGTTGGTTCGGGTGTCGAAGTTGGTTCGTCAAAATCCCACAATCCAACTTCGTTCTGCTGGGCGTTCGCTTCAGCAGTCTCGAAGTCGCTTCGTTTCGAGAACGAACTCTCGTACAACCGGGCATATCCGTTTGTCAACAGCTGACGATTGAAATTCTCACCATCGACGTAAATATAGACCAAGAGCCGCCCAAAGGTCCCACGTCGGTCAGCTTCCGGATCGGTCTCTATTTGGACTGTTTTCCCGTCCAATTCGTCAGTCGCAAACTGGCTTGCCCACTCGCCCCATTCGTAGAGATGGTCGCGTCCAGCCGTCGAATCTGGGATTCCCTCGAACTCATCGGGATTGACTCGACTTAACGTCGTTTCTGGCGTATCAACTCCTAAAAGGCGGAGTGTGTCGGTTTCACCGTTCGGGAACTCGACTTCCATCGTGTCGCCATCGATGACTCGGGTGACAGTGACTGTCCATTCAGTCCCGCTTTCTGGCCCACGGGCTGCTTGTGTTGTCGGAGTTGGTTCCGGTGTAGTTGTCTGCGTTGGTGTCCGAGTCGACGCTGTGGTTTGTGTTGGAGTTGCTGTTGGCGCCGATGTTGTGATTGTTGTCGGTTGCGCTGTCGTGGTTTGAATTGTGGTTGTACTAGTTTGCGTCGCTGTTGACGAAGTTGCTATTAATGTTGTCGTGGTCTGTGTTCGGGTAGGTGTTTTGGTTGTTGATGTTTGCGTTATCGCTGATGACTGCGTAGTATCGGCTACAGATGTTGTCGATGTTGTTGTTGTTGTTGTTTCGCTAGTAGTACTACATCCTGCTACGACGAGCATTAGAGCAAGTGCAACCGCAAGTGGTATCTTCGAATAGATCACGTTGTTTATAAAAGATGTTGAAATAGATAAAACTATGTTTTCTAGACTGGTTCTCTACTCCTCTCAACACGAAGCCATCTCTTAGCGTCCTCTCATAATTAGTAAACCACTTATTCCGAACGAAGTAATCTATCGGTGAGCGAGGGTTGCTAAGCCAGGCCAACGGTGGTGGGCTTAAGACCCGCTCGTATAGGCGTCCATGGGCGAATCCCATCCCTCGTATTCGGATTCACACTCAATCAAAACTATAGCCGGAGGAGAGCAGTTTCACCCCGACAGATGTCTCTGCCATATCAACGGTGTCTTGAGTTGCTAGCCACATTTGTCGTCTAATGCAACAACGTGTACAAGCTCCAGAAGACACAGACGATCCACAAACAAAACCGCCGACCGACGTTCTTGCTGAACTTCCACCAAGTGCAAAACTGGTTGCGAAAGTACTCGAATATAATGACGACGCGCTCACGCAGGCTGAACTCACCGACAAAACCTTGCTCCCACCGCGCACGGTTCGCTACGCGCTCACTCGACTCGAAGAACACGATCTCGTCAGCTCACGCTTCTCATTTGCTGATGCACGAAAACGCTGCTATTCTCTTGCCTTCGACTAATCACGCACAACAAACGTGAAAACCCGACAACCACTCTCTAAGGTACCTATTGTACCTATTCTTCCGGAATCCACCTGCAGACTCAATTTCTCCGTTCTAACGCACCGCATTCATGCAACTCTTCGAGCCGCTGATGCACAGGTTGCCGTTCCATTGCAACCGCATCTGCCACCCATCGAGCGGTCACTGCCAGAAACTCGGACTCACGAATCACTCGAAGGATATCGTTATCAGTGATCGGAATTACTGGTCTTTTTTCGACTATTCTGCCACTGCCCTTTTGTAGTATTATACCGTCTGAACGTTTGTATGGCCAGTTTGATTGTCAAAGCAGCAGTGAAAGAACAGCTCGAAGGACAGAATGTGGCGAGTGACTTTTACGATGCACTCGATGAGGAAGTTGAGACGATTCTTGAGGACGCTGCTCGACGAGCCGAAGAGAACGACCGCAAAACCGTCCAAGCGCGCGATTTGTAGCTGCGCATCGTCTTACTATAGCAGTAATCTGTTTTTTGTCACCGCTCGGAATGCACTTCTTAGCAGTTGACTGCTATTCTGTTCGAATTCAGATTACACGACGCGCCTTGGGCTTCTTCTTTCGAATTTCGTCGCTCTTATGGAGTCAAGTGAGAACGTTACATGCCGACCGTCGCGACCATCCAAGTTCGTCCGCGATCTCGCTCGTCATGTAGGGTTCGAGCGGTTTCATGATCTCCAAGACGGCCTCTTCGGTGTGTTCTTGGACATATTCTCCGCTCTCATTGCGTGGCCTCTCATCGTTCTCTGTCATATCTACCTCTTCATTTCCCGTGACGTGGACAGATTCTTTCACGGAATTTGTGGTTTTATAACCAGTTCCTTATAGAGAATAGGAGAGAAGAACATTCCTCTCGGGGAAATCAGATTTCACCGCGCTGCTGAGACAGCGCGGAAGTGGGCTTCTCACAAGCCAAGGGAGAAACCCGTGAGTACGAAATCGCCTACGCAACTTGAAGCTGACGAGACGACACAGAACCGTGCACAGGCCGGAGCAATTTTCATTCGATGTCGATTCTCAAACGACGACCTCGTCAACTATATAGGGACAACTTGCCCCCAGATTGACTGCTGGGTCGTGAGAATTGGAGATATCAAAAACTCCTGCAACGATTTCCATACGACGTAAGATCACCACCACTATGCATCTCTATTGAAAACGCGTCAAAAAATCGATGATCGAAACACAACAAGAAAAGGAGACGAAAGTGATGACCAACTAGATTCCAACGTAGTCAGTCCGTTTCAACTACCCTTGAAGCGAAGTACTGAGCAGGTTGAGTTCGCTGCTGAAGATGGACGCATCACCGCTGAACCGCCGCGTGTCCCCTTGGCTTAGGGACTGGCCACCTTGTTTGAACATGAACGTGGTGATCGAACCCTGCCCACCACCGCCATCGCCACCGAGCAGGTAGCGGATGATGTAGCCGTTGTAGTTGTCCGGCTGGCTGATCTCCGGCACGTTGCCGCCACCAGGCCGTTCGAGGAGGCGAACCGTTGTCGCTGCTTCCAACGAGTTCACGACCCGGAACTGCACGTTCGGGTGGTAGTCGTAGGTGTAGACCAGTACGTTGGTGGACTGTGCTGCCGCGGTGCCAGCACTCCCCAATCCCAATGCGAGCGCACCCGTCGCGAGCGCGCCTTTCTTCATGAACGATCGTCGATCATTCGACTCGATGTTGGTTCCGTCTTTTATTGTCTCTTCTGACATTCTTTAATTCTCCGGTCATAACTATGCTCATCTCCAGTATAAAGCACCCATAATGTTCAGAATTTCAACATACTCCTACTGTAAGCCCCCTGTTGGTAGTGGTGATTTCTGGTGTGGTATCGAGGATTACTAGCCTCCATTTCTCTCCCAAACAGCGGGAATCATCAAGGGTGAGTAAAGGACGCTGTAGACGAGCCCGGTATTCATGGGAAGTGATATTTACCCATGAAAGGATCGCCGAGATCGCGAGCGAGCCCGAGACAATTCTTCTTCCGATGCTCGCGGAGGCAGGGTTCATTGACTGGGATCGAGAGTCGGGGGAGATCCGCCGTGGGCCGAATTTTGAGGGGTTACGCCCGTTACTTGAGTTGATCGTGGTCCATCAGGACGAACTGCCCGATGGGCGGTTATTACGAACGAATTGGGTAGATTAGTGCTTTCCGACGCAAGCAGCACAGCGCACCACCGCAACGCATTCTGCAAACACATGGCCGCCGTCGAAACCGCAACCAAGGACGGAACACTTGACGCATTCCCATCGGACGACGAGCGTATCAGTGGCCCGCACACTGGCTACGACAAGTACGGCACCGTCGATCACACCTACTGGAAATGTGAAAACTGTGACGTGGAAGCCACCCGGAAGGACGCACTCACCGACTGTTGCTAACCCGTCTCCCTTTTTTCATTTCTGTCACGCCAAACAACGCTGTCCGATGTTGCCTAGCGAATGCCCAGCGAAAGCGCGGATACGACCGAACGCGACGACACGCCGATGACTGAGCGCGCCCTGCTTGACTGAGCACAAGCGCACGCGGTCGCTATCGCCTTGCATCGGATTGAGAGTGCGCAACGAGTTAGTATATCATACTAATCTTCGTGCTTTAATTCTCCAGTTATCTTGAGGCATTTTGGTTCGCTCTTAGTCATCGAGTGCATCGATGGACTCGAGATAGTCACGAATTTCGACTACGAACATTCGATAGCGCTCAAGATCCTGTAAGGCATTATAAACCGTGTCATGGTCGATAATTCGGCCATATGTATGTGAGAGTACGTTCCGGAATCGTGCCCCCTGTGCCATTTGCTCAGCTGTGGCGGGAGTCAGCACGCCGATTTCACCAAGCGCCCGCATCGATTCCGGATTACTTCGTGGTGGTTGCCCACGCTCATACTTTACGAGTTCTTCTCCAATATCGATCGATGCCTCGGTCATCTTCACAAATCTCTGCTCGACAATATCACGGGAATCGGAATTAGCCTTGTATGCTTGCCGACTCAATTGTTGCTTCCGCGCAAGAACTCCCAGACTCTCCTCGATAGTTTCAACTGCAGTCAGAATTCGATTGAGACGATCCGCTGGGAAGCCTTCTGTCGTCATCTCTCTTCCCGTGATCCATCGGTTGCTGGTACAGCCGACCCGCCAAGGTGTTGGTCGATCTTCCCAAGTGCGTCATCGAACCGATCACGCGGCGATCGATTGTCAAAGCCTCCATTCGTCACCTCGTGACGAAGCTCTTCGGCGTGCTGTTGGTCGCCGACGAGTAGGACACCCTCTTTAAAAATATTCTCCGCAATAGCCGGTGAGAGAGTGTGAACATCCACCAGATCTACATCATCGGTCCCAAGCGTGGCACTCAGGTCGGCACTCAGGCCGAAAAACGCCTCATTGTACGCAGGATCGGCCCGCTGTGTGATATTGAGTTCAACTGCAATGTCGATATCACTCTCTGAATGCAGCGTTCCTGTTGCGTGTGAACCGAAGAGGATTGCGAGTTGCACCGAATGCTCTCGGAGAACCGATTTCAATCGGTTGATTGGAAGAGAGTTATCGATGGAAGCTGTCTCGACGGTTCTCATTGTGGAATAGATACGCGCTAGGGACATATAAAAACCAAGCGTGAACCCATGGCAGCCGTTGTAGGCACCGCTACTGACGGAATACTCGATGCGTTCCCATCTGAGAACGAAGCTTATGTGGACAGATCCATGAGTGCGGAAAACAACTGCATCCCTTGAAGCTGCCGAGACGGCACAGAAACGCGCACAGACCGAACAATTCAGTTTCCAGATCGAGGCTCCCGGAATGGTCGAAGTGACCAACGAGAGCCACGACAATCCCACTGAACACCGATACTTCGTGACGCTGGACGACGTGACGGGCGACGCAATGGCCTGTACGTGCCCACACCACGTCCACCGGAGCGCATTCTGTAAGCACATGACGGGCGTTGAAGATGCCGCTGCTGACGGCGATCTTGACGTCTTCCCCTCGGAGGACAACGACGAGAGCGACGACGTTGAGGCTCCTAGCGACGACGAGAACAAGCCGCCGGAGGATTACGATTGTGACGGCCTTGGTGGCTTCCCGTGCTGGCCGTGCGTGAGAACGGGACGAAAAGAACTACCGAACTAACCACCGCTTCAACCCTTTTTATCCATGGCACGCCAATTGGCGTTCTCGGATACAGATAACTAGCGAACATTCGTAGAGTGTGATAATACGGCAACCAACAGTTCTACTGTTCATATTGTAATACTCAGCTCGAACACGAGTTAACAAAGAGTGCGATTTATGTTGGTGTCGGTATAGTTATGTCCTGAGCAGGGGGTTTCATGGCGGGAGAACATCACACGGCACAGACGCAGATTGAACCATGTGAGAACTGCAAGCGTGAGACCACACATACAGTTTCGATCGAGATCCGAACTGAAAGTATGAAACAAGAGAATACCGAGTTCTCGCGTGAACCATATCGAGTTGCAACGTGCCAGAAGTGCGGTGAGACAACAAGCCAACGAATGAACAACGTGTAATACTAGTAGCCTTTCACTAGCTATTCTCCGATCGCATTTCACGAAACAAGTTTCCGTCCCTGTGAACTCGCCCACGAGATCACACTCTTGCTGACCTGGAAGGCCTACCGATACCATGATTGAAACAATTCAGCGAAACCGTCCGGCACGTGATTCATTCACGCGTAGCAGTACCATGAGTTCGATGACACGAATCACAGAGCAACGTTTACCGCTGGGTGGATAGCTTCTACTCCACGTGCTGCGAGCGATTTACCGCATCAGAGGATGACTTGTTCATGAGGAAGTGGATACTGTTCGTCAGCACTTTTCTGTCGTCGGCAGTACTATCATCTCTTGACCCAGTTCATTTCAGTCATTACACCCCACAGATAGTGTTATTCAACCAATACTTATCCTCTTGTCCGCTGTTGAGAGCGGGTATGGTACCATCACCAGGATTTGACATCATTGGGATCGCTGGACCCCAGTGGACTGAATCCGAGCTTCAATCGCTCTCCAAGGAGTTAAAATCCCACGTCGGCGGCGATTTCACCTCCGCTGTTATCGGGGCCGAGACACTGATGCGAGTGTTCGGTGCGGATGACCCGTATCAACTACTCTCATTACCGAAATAGAGCTGTGACCCACGGAACAGCCGGTCTTTCTCGCATGCTCCAACCTCGGTTTAAATGTCCTTGTCCTGTCACAGTTCCAAATTGTCCACTTTCTCTCTGACAGCAATCGAATGACACACAACTAGGTTCATTCTCTGTTACTCATCTCCCGTCGTGATTTAGGCAGCCAAGAACAAATTGGCTGTACTCTCTTTTTCTGATGACCCACGTGATAGCGTGGAGGAGACCTAATACAATGACACAACACGACATCGTCACCAGTACTGTCCTACAAATCAGCGGCATTCCCGGATGGCTGCAAGACCCAATTTCGGGGTTCATCGCACTGCTCCCACGGCTCATTGGTGCACTTGTTATCCTGCTCATTGGCTGGGTGATCGGACGCGCCGTGGCGGCAGTTGTCCGACGAATTGCCGATCGAATTGAACTCGATCGAATGGTGCTCGATACACCACTCGGACGAATGTTGGGCGGCACCGAAAGTGCAGTGTCGGGTGCATTCGGCAAACTCGCTGCATGGTTCATCTATGCACTCGCGATTTTGGCAGCAGCAAACGTCCTCGCAATTTCGACACTTTCACAGTGGGTTGCGACAGCTGTCTCGTACCTCCCAGCACTAATCGCTGGTTTGTTGGTCATCATTCTCGGATTCGTGGTGGCTGATTTCATCGGCGATGCCATCATGCGAACGCGAGCAGCAACACATACTGCCTACACCAATTGGTTCGCGACGGGAACTCGACTATTCTTGTACTTCACCGCCATTGTCATTGGTCTCGACACGATGGGAATCGACGTCGGTATTCTCTATGTCTTTGGTCGTGCCCTTGCATGGGGATTCGCAGCCGCCATCGCTATCGGCGTGGGCGTCGCGTTTGGATGGGGTGGACGTGACTACGTTGCCGAGCATATCGGTGAATGGATGAGCAGTGCCCAGCAGGGAACTCCAAGCCCACAGCCAAGTGACGACGATTAAAACCCCTTCTGGAGGTTTTCATTTGTAGGTTTACTATGAAACCCTATTACTAGCAGGCGGAGTTGTCGAGAACGATAAATCCGCCCTCAATTCAGCGATCGTCGCTATAGAACGTCCTCAATTGTGGCGGCTTGCGTCAGACCATCGAATTTGGAGATGACCGCTCCATCATCGTCGAGAACGATTGTCGACGGAACGGACCGAGCACCGTACTCGTTGGCTTTGGCTGTCGCCTCCGTCGCATCGATTTTCTCGAACTGTACACTCGGTCGGTCCGCTGCCAGCGATTGAAGGATTTCTGCTTGCTGCGGGCACTGACCACAGGAGGGTGTCGAAAACTGGAGTATCTCTGTCATTGTTGTCCGTCTTCGGTCTAGCCAATCGATCCACCTTAATTGTTCTCTTGCTTGCTGGCTACCATGAAAATCACATATATTGTATAATATATCCGTCATACACACTTTTTACTGGAGGAATTGTATGGATGACGTGCAATGGACGTGCGGTATTTTCGTCCGACCGAGTCAGTCATGAGTTATCATCCGAATTTAGGTCCCGCTGTTCGAACGGCAGAACGGTACATTGACGGAGGAATGGATACGGCAGACGCGATCTCAGAAGCCGCGTTCGAACACGGAATCTCCCGGAATCTCGTCTATCGGGAATATATCGAATACATCGAATCATAGGGTTCAGAGGGTTCTACGGGGCTACCCCGTTATCCTTGGAGTGCATCATAACCAGAGAGTCGATGTACAGCCACTCTCGTCCATAAGCGCTAGCGACCAGTTTAAAATCTGGATGGTTAGAGCCAAGTCGGATCGATTTTTCAACTCCCAATGTTCTGGGGGTCGTCAATAACACAAAAAACGGATGGGGTGAGTCTCACTGCAGATGGCGCTATTGCATGGCGTATCGGATACCCGCTAAAACGAGCACAACTCCAGCGAAGGCTGCAGCAGTGACGAAGACTGTTCGAACCCCGAACGGATCGGCAATAACTCCGAAGAGGATCGGCGAGAGGAATTGTCCAACGTACCCGGCTATCGCCACGTAGGAACTGAACTGACCTTGTCTATTGGCAGGAATCAACTCCTCGACCCAGAGCAGGACGGTCGGAAAAACCAATCCCTGTCCCACGCCGAACAGCACAACCGGAAGAATTGCGAGAAGGGGTGATGTGGCAGCTGCGGCGAGACTGAAGCCGACAAGCCACAGTACAAGAGCTACACCAGTGAGCTGACGATAGTTGAATCGTCGCTTGATCCGGTCGTAGAAGTACGCGCTCACACCGCCGGCGATACCCAGCGCCGAGAGGTAGAGGCTGATGACGAACGACGACGACACTCCAAACCCAGCGAGTAACTGCGGATAGTAAACAACAATCGAGTAGAGCAGTGCATTCGTTGCAAAGTACAGCCCGTAGACGAGCGGTAAGAGCGGTGTTCGCTGGAATTCACGGATGACACCACTGATACCGCCGTTGTCGGGATCGTTCCCACCGCGAGTTGAATCCAACGTTGGCTCCGGGACGGTGAGATATGCGAGGACACCGAGTGGGAGGGCGAGCAGGTAGACGCCAAAGGGAAGATGCCACGAGATGGTACCAAGCACACCGCCGACAAGTGGCCAGACCGCGGCCCCGAGACTGTTTGCGCTTCCGCGCAGTCCCATCGCCTTATCCTGCCGTCTGCCAGCGAAGAGGTTGTAGATGAGCACCGTAATCGAAGTGTAGACGAATGCCACTGCGACACCGAGTACTGCTCGGGAGGCAAGAAGGACAACGAACGAATCAATAAATAACCCCGCTCCACCCGCGATAGCGTACAGGAGCAAGCCGAGAACGTACGGCTGGCGGGGACCATACCGATCGATGAGCGACCCCGCGATCGGACTCGTGAGAACGATGAATAGGCCGTGTGTCGTGATAATTAGTCCAGCGAGCGACCCCGAGACGCCGAGGCCGTTCTGGATGCCGTTGACGACCGGGCCGAGGATCGCACCTGCCATCACGGTCAACGTTCCCGATGCGATGATGACCCAGAGGGCAGTTTCCGGTGAGCGCGATAGCAACGACTCTTCCCCTCCGTGTCGATGTTTGGTCGGCGATTCGTCGGGCGGTTCGGTCATTGATGATCCTCTATCTCTGCTTCTATATCGACACCGAGATTCTCAGTGGCGACCTGCAACCCTTTCGCGAGCGTCGCTATTTCGTCGTCGCTGAGTCCCTCCACTAGTTCGGCGTCGATGGTCGTTTTCAGGTCCTCTATCTCCGACCGGATGGCTTCCGCGTCGTCCGTGAGATAGAGCAGCTTTCGCCGCTTGTCGTCGGGGTCAGGGTGGCACTCGACGTACCCTTTCTCTTCGAGTCGCCGGACGACGCGAGCGATGACTCCCTTGTTCAAGTGATGCCGCTCGACGATCGTCGTCTGTGAAATCCCTTCCTCGTTATACAGCGCGAAGAGGACACGGTACTCTCCCCGACCAATGCCGTATGGTTCAAGCCCGCGTTCGATACGGACACTCAATGCGCGCCCTGCGAGTGAGATTTTAGGGGCGATTTCTGTATCGGTCATAGGAAAAGTAGTTGCTGTAGCAACTTAATCGTGCCGATTAGTTGCCTCCGCAACTAAATACCTAGACGTCGAACCATGGTCTAGACAGTAGCTCATGACTGATCCCCCCATAAACGGAATTATAGTATCAATCATGTTGTGGAAGGCGTCGGTTACTGACCGAATTCTTATTTAAGTAGTTCTCGCAACAAGGAACAGATACGAGGGAGATTTTCACGGGTTGCAGTGTTCTGCGTGAGTCCGTTCTCTCACTCGTGCTTGGACTTTGAACCTGTTGTGAGTTAGTAGATCATACTAACCTTTATGTTTCCACTTCGCTTCGGTCTCTGAACGGCGCCAACGAGGCCAGGACAACCTCGTCGAAAACGCGCTCATCCTCGGACAGGGTGCCGCTGACCGAACGCAACGGGCGTCCAAATGAATCCCTTGGAAACGCAACCGCGCTGATCAACCGACGCCATCTCTGACCTGCGCATATGACAGATGAACGGATCCTCAGCTGCGTTGAATGTCAGTGGCAAACAAGTACACGCGAGCATTCGTCGCATGAAGTCAATCAGCGTGCAATACGGCATTTTCGTGCGACCGGGCATCAAGTAACCTCTCCATCGTGGGATTTCTATGACGTGGCTGATCCGTCTCGGCAGCCAGTACTGCAGTGTTCCTCGTGGTTTCTCCGTCGGTAGTCGTAATCCGGTCACGACGACCACGGAGAACGAGCGTGTTTGTCTCCCACCAATGGAGAGGGCGTTGAACGCAGACAATCGTGTCACCAAAACACGGGTCTTGTGCTCTTCGTCACGCAGAACACGCTCTTATCACGCATTCTAACCACGATCACCCACTCATTCCACTGTTGACTGTCACGCTCAACTCGACCGAATCTTCTAGTTTTTGCAACCGCTAGAATTGGGCGAACAGTATCGCTACCAATTGAACACAACGGTTTGATCGCTTTGTCCGCTTCGTACAAGGGGCCGGATCTTCGGCTACGGCCTCTGCTGCAGTGAATGAGCTACCTCCACCACTCGTGTCTGGATCTATCGATACCAATCAGCTATCGTACTCTCACAGGCGGTGCGTGAGCTGACCGGCATTAGTCCAGCCACGCAGTTTTCCGCTCTCTCGATCGTACTTAATGACATCGTGCTCGGCGAGGAGTGGCAAATGATCGCTCCAGACGGCCTCCGTAATCTCTTCGAAGAGTCGAGTTGATCTGTCTCCCGAGCATCCCTCCAATTCTTGGTAGGTGAGGTGTTCGATTAGCGATTCGATTTTGACCGGCCCGTCACATACCTGTAAATACGAAAGAATCACTCGTCGGCGCCGGTTCGAAAGCAATTCGTTGATTTCCGTTTCCGAAAGACTCCCGTCAGTTTCTTCGTTAGTGATGCCTTCGAGATTGTTGATCGTTTTTCCAGATATCATATGTATGACCGAATAACGTGTTATAACTGAGTTGCGTGGCCATTTTTCACGTCGGTGCCATTCATGCAATCTAAACACCCATGAACGCTGTTTTGATTGTCACCGAAGACACGTGCAAAATCACGCGTCACAAAGCTGCCACAGTTTTGACAGCGAGTGTCAGCGATTCGTGACTCTGGTTGGCGTGAGATGGTTGTCTGAGACATTATTTACTTTTTGTTCACATGTTGTTCGCGCGCTGTTTGGTTGTCGTACCACACTGCTGGCACTCTGTGACGCGGTAAGGCTCTCGAGAGAACGCTGCATTTGAATTGTCTTCGTTCTCGGTGATAATCTCGATCGTTATCTGGTGCGGTGTCATCGCGTTGCAGTTCTCACACTGTTCCCCGGAGTGGCTCTCGGCAGGTGATGTTGTTACCATGAGTTCTGGTAGTTCTGCAGGACTGCAGTGCATCCCAATCAGTTGCGCTTCGGTACAGGAAAATAGAACAAGTGGAAACCGTCTTTAAGTATGGGCTTTGAATGCAAGTCGTATTTAACCCGGGAGATAACACTATTTTGCCGCCATCGAGGATATTGCTTAAAAATCATGAAGTGTATACACCAACTTGCGTTGTTCCGCTGTGTTTGCTGTTGCAGGTGATCGGGTCAATACTCTTGATGACACGTGCTTGGAAGCGCACCGAATAACTGCTATTGGTAACTGGAGGACAGTCGGCCGGCAGAAACAGGGTGCCTACTCTGTTGTCAACCACCCCGCTTTTCAAGTGAAATTCAATATCATAGACAGTCGACATCTGCTATCTGGACAATCCACTACTATCACACCACAGTTCCGGAGTAAATCTACTGTACACTACCGTGAGACGCTCTCTTCTTCCATAATCACACTCGCTCTCACAGACAGTCCTAGTAGCTCACTCCTAATGACAGTCCTGCTGCTGTTCACGGAAAACAGTTCGTTGGCCTAAACCCGCCCACTTCCTAACTCGTTGCAACATGCTGGACAGTCCCTTGGCTGTCATCGGATACGCCCAACTCCTGCTAATGCAGAGATGACTGTCCCACGAGCTGCAACACTACCAACATCCATTGTAGACGGGCGCGTTAAGTCGTTTTAGTCATCGGTCTTCACCCGGAGAAACCGACGTGGCTGGCCTTTTCGATCTCGAATCCGTATCGTGGACGGAAGTTGCCAGAGTCGATACACGGTGGCAATGTCGGAGTCAACCCCCTGAATCGACCCAAACGTATTCGTCGCGAACACGACCACCCCAAGGAACCACACCATGGAGAACGGGACACTCAGGGCGATCACGACGAGCGCAACCTCATTGAGAACGACAAGCGGTGCCAGAGAAATTACAAGCTGTTCGTTACGTGTCTTAGTGCCTGCTGAGACAACATACGGTGTCAGGTCCCGTCGTTTAATGTCGATGCCAAAGGATACCTGACACCCATACCACCAGCCAACGAGCGCATGTAGCCATTCATGCAGCACAAAGGTCACGCAGACCGTGATGACTGGAACGATAGCCATCGCGAGCGTCTGGGTTGGAAAGAGGAGAAAGGCCGCCATGTCGATGAGCACAAACAGCGCCCATGCCACACCCACGGCTAGTGGGAAGAACGGCCCAACAGTCCACGATGGCTCAAACGGTTCGTAGGCGAGCCCCCTGTTCTGGGTCATGTGCTCATAGTATTCCTTCTGCTGTTCTTCCTCGGTCTAAGAGCGCTTACAGAATTCAAGACCAGTTATAGAGTATACTCAGTGAAGTCGACGCCATTTGTAGTCATTAACAAGTGTTCGGAGGCGGGTAGCACCACGGATGAGAATCCGCACTGCTCCGATAACCACTCCAATCATCGCACCAACAAAGACGGTTTGTTCGACGATTCCATAAAGGGGAAGAAGTCCTACTTGAGCACAAATGAGCAGTATCACTGCCGTGATCCAGAAAAAATATGCCCCGATGAGAAGGCGATACCGGAAGTACATGAGTTACCAATAAATTCATTACAAAATAAATATTTGCATAGCATCATCTTCTGGGGTAGGGGGACTGTTATCCCGACGTGCAACACCCGCGTTTACGTGAATTCTAGGTCCCCTGATCGATTGCCAAAGCCCGATCGAGTTGCCATTCGCAAGTTTGGAATCTACTCGTGCAACAGCGGCGCTTGCCATGGGATGTTGAATTTAACCGGCCCAATAGGAAGCCGGGCAGAGCTCGATCCGCTGGATGTTCTCTCTGGCGCTCGGTCACCTTTCACCCGTGCTGCTCGACCACGGGGTTCCTCTTCTCTCACTGATCGGGGGTTCCGGTGTCGTGTTCCTCCTTGGGGTTCGCCCTCTCGATACTAGCTGGGGTTCCACCCTGCTGTAGCAGCCTGGGATTTTTCTCTGTTGTGCTGTCGTTGATCGATACCCGCGGTAATTCCTTCTCTAGTTCTTGTTGTAGATTCCTCAACTGAGCTCTCATATGGGATTCAGCTGGTCGAACCAGAAATGGGATTCAGATGTAGCACTCCATTGTGGGATTTCAGGTGTGTCGTCTCATGTGGGATTCACCCTTGCTGATGCTGTTGGCTGTTTGTCTCTGATTGGTGCTGCTCGAGTTCAGCTTTGCTCGCCCTGCTCGGCTGATCGACCGTCGTCTTGACTCATTTCACCACACCGGACTTCCGCTGTAACACTGCCTCTGTTTTGTTGCCTGCTGGCTTCCCCTCTCGCTGAGAACTATAATATATTTGCCATTAGTGTATAGCTGCTGACTGCTGTTGCTCTATATGCTGAACTTGATCTGACCTCTCCTCGTTGCCTTCCACTTTTGCTGTCTCGCTTTCGGTTTCTCGATCGCTGTTCTCCCTGTTCCTATCCTTGACATTTCCACCGGCTGTAGCACCCTTGGAACACCACTTTCTCGTTCTCTATTGGATACCACCCTGCTGTTATTCTCGGCTGATTGCTGTCGCTCCTCACTTCTTGTATCACTCTACTGATTCCCTCCTGAACCCCCTCTTTTCTCGACTCAGTTGAACCCCTTCTTTCTTGTTCTCGTCCTGTTGTCTGCTGTTTGCTCTTCCTGTTTTTCCCCTTGCTGTTCGCCTAGTTCTTGTCGCTCTGCTGTTCTCAATTCAATATCCACTTTTTGATACTTCTTCGATTTCTGCTTGGCTGTTGCTCTGGTGAATCCCCCCTGTATCGAACTGTACTCTGGTCGGTCTGTCGCTCTCAGTTGAATCCCTGATTGCTTGTTCCTGGTTGAATCCCTTCTGTGTCGTTTGTGTTGGTTGTCGGCCTTTGTCGACCTCGGCTTTGTCTGATTTCAATTATTTATTTTTTTTCTGGTGTGCCTCGCTTGGTTGGTATCCAGATTGTGTTTCGTAACGGGTGGTGTTCCCGTCTATTGTTATTGTGCTTCCTTTTAATACCCTCAATACCCCCTACTAACACCCCTTATTGTGGCATGTATTTTATAGCCGTCAAATTAAGGCCTATATTTGAGGGCATTGGTTTTATGTATATAGATATGTGATAGGTAGATATGGTTGATTCTCGGCCAGACTTTAATTCGAATCTCGACTGGATTTCACGCCAGATACTCGCGGCCATCCATGAGTCAGATGGGACCGCCGATACGAGTGAGATCAAGGCGATCACAGGTGTCACCGAGGGAACCAAGGTGCCATATCGACTCAAGAACAAGTTGGCTCCCGACTTCGTTGATCTGATGCAGCCCGAGATGACTGATGATGGTCAGATACCACCCAAGGTTGCTACCCTCACAGCCGACGGAGAAGACCTAGCTGAGGCGATTGTCGAAGAGGAGTTTGACACTGCTGATCTCTCAGATGACTTAGAGAATGTGAAGGCGGATGTCTCTCGGTTAGCCGCTCGGGTTGACGACCTGGAGAACGGGAGCGAGTCAACAGTGGCAGTACAGAGTGAAGATGTCGATTTGAATGAACTAAACCGAGGAGTCGAGAAGCTGCTGGAGCAGATGACGATCATGAACGACTATCTCAACGAGAAGCATGATGGGGAATTGCGGGAGTTTGCAGAAGAGAAAAATCCCGACCCGTCTCTGGGTTAAGTCAGGATATTGAAACGGTCTGAACCGTCCTCATCCTCGTCTGATTGACTCTCGTTCATGGTCGGTTCTGCATCGCTCGATTCGGTTGGTGATTCAGTGCTTACCTCTGCCTCACTCCCCGTTGGTTCAGTAGCAGCCAGTTCTTCAGTTATTTCATCGTCCGTATCTGCGGGCTGCTCTGCTGGCTCTGTGTCGTTCGATTCATCCGATGGCTCATCATCTGGTTCTGATGCCGGGTCCGTTCTCTCTGCTGCTGGGCCTGCCTCTTGCTCCGGCTGTTGATCGTCGCCGCCCTCGTTGTCACTTGTCTTCTCGCCGGTCTGCTCATCACCAAACAGTGGTCGAATCTCACCCCGCTCGTAGCGCTGCGGCTCGTCGTAGGTGTCGTTGTCGTCATCCGGGAAAATGACGAACTCAAAATCATCCTCGATCGGCATCCGACTGAATTCTACCTCGGGCAAGTATGGACGTGGAACTTTCTTCCACTCGTCTGCCCATTCCTCTTGACTGCCGTAGGTGCGCTCGGTTCCGTTGTGGTAGATCGTATAGGTCCGCTCACCCGGATCGTAGTGATAGTAGGCGGGAAACTGCGCCTTGTCGGCGGCCTGCACGCCATCGGTGCCGATGAACCGGGCATACTCCTCGTTTGTCTGGGTGTGAACTAAGACGATCTCATTGCCCTCTTCCCGCCACTGCACCGTATCACTATCCTTGTTCAGACCGTCTACAGCGGGTCGGAGTGCGTATCGGTTCGCTTCCGGCTGGACTGCTTCGCCCATATTGAAGAACACCCGATTCCCGTCAGTGCCTTCGCTTGCACAGGTCAGTGCCGAGTAGTCTGTTTCAACGCCTCGCCCCCGCCCGGTCGTCTTGTAGATGATCCGTTCGCCCCGGCGCGCCCAATACTCGAACGTGCCTTTCGATGCCGTTGCGTCCTTGGTTGTAAACACGCATTTCCGGTTGTCGTCAATGGCTTTACGCAGATTCGTGAGCGTTTGCATCGGCCGTTGAATCGTGGTCGTCTCGGCTTCAATGCTGATGTGCTGGCCGTTAGAGAACTCGTAGAGGTCTCCATAGCGATTGATTAGCTCCTCGCGCTTCTCCTCGATCTTCGGGAGGGTTGGCTCGGCTGTTGGATCAATCGGGAGGTCCGCAACACCATCGGGAAGTTCACCGCCTTCGTCCTGGCTCGGTAACGAAACCCGACAGCCTAACCGGGTGAACGCTTTGAATGACTCACCAAGCACCCAGCGGTGATCTTCACCGCCACCGCTGCCGCCCTTGCCGGTGTCCTGCTCGAACAGTTTCGTGTGACCCTGCTCGGTAAGTGACGCCATGACTTTCCCGTCTGCTCGCTGCGTCTCGACCAATCCACCCAGCTTCTCCACCACGAGATTCGTGAACGCCGGGTAGTTATCGTAGTTCGTCCGCCGTTTACACTCGGCTTCGATCTCCCGTACCGAGACGCTACCCATCCCGTCGCCGATCCGCTCGACCGCCGCCACAAAGAGCGCTTCCAACACGTCCTTGTCCGTCAGTTCGTCCGGTGCCTGCTCACTGTCTTGCTGCTCTTCAACGGTCGTTTCAAGTGCCTCACCTAGGCTGCCGAACTGGAGGTTTTGTTGTATCTCCTCGTCCGTCTGTGGTATCCGTCCGTACTGATCGAGCGAGGTCCGGATCACCTCGTCTACTTCGTCCTCGGAGCGGAGTGGCGGGTAGGGTGGGAACGTATGGAGTTTGAGCGGGTCACTGTACCCGCCACTATTCAGGGGCACACGCGTCCAAATCCGGTAGTTCTCCGTCTCTATGAGGTCTTCAACCTCGTACCCCCGGAATTTCTTCATAAGCGGCCGGGCGTCATCATCATCATTCACCCGGAACGCCATGAGGTTGTTACAGTTGTTCTCAACCGCTTTTAACACTCCAGCTTTCTTGAGTTGGGTGGGATACTGACAGGCTAACGTAACCGAGAGTTTCATCGAGCGGGCCCGCGCGAGCATGTCCTCCACGTCTAGATTCTCATTCAGCACTTTGTCCGACTCGTCGAAGATGGCAAAGAACGGTTCGCGCTCCTTGCCATCGAAGGATTTGTTCTGGACTGCGGTCCAAATGGGACGCATCGTCCCGAGTGAAATCATCTGCTTAATATCGTCATTCGTGACGGGGGTGCGGACGATGACAATTTTGTTGTCGTTGATGATCTCCTCAAAGTCGATCGTCGATGAGCGACACGCGGCAATACGTCGGATGATGCCGTTTTCGACCCACGATTTGATCCGTTTGAGCAACGGTCGCACTTCATCGTCTTCCATCTCCGCGATTTCATTGACGAACTCGGCTACAAACGGATCCTCAACTTCTTGGGCGAACTGCTCGCGGCGCTGCTGATTGAGCAATACAAAGTAGAAGTCGATGATCGAATAGTAGTCCTGGGGATGGTCAGCCTCCACGTTGTGCCGGAGCATTGCCCGGCCCATCGATTCAGTAATCGACTCCATGTTGATTCCCCAATACTCGTCATTATCGAAAATCGCTTTTAACACCTCCAGGCGGTCTTCAATCGCCCGTTCCCGTTCGGCGTCGGTGTCGCACTCGGGCACGTCGAGGAAATTGATCGCGACGGTTTTTTCGAACTCGTCGCTCCCTGGCTCAATCCACACAACATCATCTAGTCGATGCTCGGGGAGCATGCGCAACAACTCACGGGAATCCTCGGCTTTCGGGTCGAAATAGACGAAGCCATGGCCCGCATACGCGAGTTGTACCATCTGATTGAGCAACAGAGTCGTTTTTCCCGCACCAGTGGTGCCGACCACCCAGAGGTGTTGGAACATATCTCTGAACGGGAAACCCGTCGCGGTGTAGCCCTGCTGGGCAGAGACGTTGTATCCAGCCCAGATCGGTGACTGAGAATTCTCATAGCCATCTTCAATCCCCCGTCGAATCCGCTCACTCGCCACGAGGTCGTACTCTCGGTCTGGGCTCGTGCTTGGGGTCTTCGTCGCCACGTAGGTGCCACCCTCCCGAATGTGGTCTTGTGGGTCGATCTGGTAGGGTTCGCCCGTGAGTGACTGCAGTTCGTCGGGTACGTCGTTCACCTCGTCTGTAGCCGGTTCGTCTGCTGCTGGCTCGTCGTCTGAATTGAAGTTGAATAGTGACATGGATGGGTTGGAAATGATGGGGTGGTCGTTACTGCTGCTGTGCTGAATCCGGTGGAATACTGCTACCCCGCTGGGTGTTTTTCCAATCGATATTCGGTGTGTTGATCTCCTCGTTCGGGATGTGGGCTGCACCTGCTAACTCATCAATCGTGAGAATCATCTCGCGGTCGTGCCATTCACGAGTGTGGAATGACTCGATAATCGCTGGAAGGCGACTCTTCGAAATGGGCGTTGCCTCGAACCCTTGTTCAGTCTTGCTGTTGTAGTAGCGAGTAAACATCCCCGCCACGCCTTCACAGCGGGCTTCGGCCTCGTACTTGTCGGGTGAAACGGCGATTATTCGGAGGTTCGTATTGAACGCGTACTTTCCGCGCTGCTGTTCGATGATCTTCGCGGCGTCCTTGTCCTTTTTCGATGCCTCGCGTTCGCGTGGATCGAGCCATCCCGTTACCGTGTTTTGGCGCAAACCCTCGGCGACATCATCGACGCTCTCACCGCTGCGCAGGAGGCCACCCCCATCGTCGGTCGCCCACTCTTTGGGTTCCGGCCGAAAGACGACTTGGACGACCACCCGCGTCTCTTCTGGTCCTTGCATTTCGGTCGTCACTTCGCTGTAGGGGTCATGAGTGAACCCATCGCCTTCGTGATGGCGAATCGGATAGAAGTAGTGACGCTCAATATCGAGTTCCGCAGCGGCCACATAGTCGTCAGTATTGATAGGTGGGAATCCATCACCGTCCTCGACGGTATGCACGTCTGAGTTCGCATACGCATTTTCCAAGTGTGTCGTGTACTTGATGGCGGCTTTCTCGGTTGCAGCGTGCATGAGGAATTTCACACGGCCTTCATCAAACCAGAGTTCGAACGCGTGATGGTCGCTCACGTTCTTTCCACGAAGCCCCTTTGTCTGCACGTCGTGGATTGACTGCAACAGGCGGGCCGCGCCCTGGATGCCGTCGTTGTCTTTGTGCGGCGTGATTCGCAGGAGCGTCCCTGGCGTTTCCTCGGCCGGTTGGAAGTACTGCTCGCTGAGTCTAGATGCGGTGAACGTGCTGTTCGACCGGCTGAATAGCCCCATCAGATCTCACCCCATTCGTCCTCGATGTACGGCCGGAACGGCCCGTCCTCACTCGCCTTGTAGCTATAGATGACGTCCTCGAAGGGAGAGGCTCGTTCTTGAGCGTGCATCCACCCTTCGACGTCCGCGTAATCGACGAGATAGTCAGTGTAACCCAGCCCATCCTCGCCGCGTTTGGCCTGGCTGGTAATGAAGTTCAGTTGCTCGTCGTTCATCCCAAAGCGCGTCTTCGCGTCCTCTTCCTCCAGCTTGTCCGTGTAGAAGAACTCGGTCGTCGGGACCTGGCCGAGAATGGCGCGTTTGGACTCTTGCATGTCCTTGTCGTCAGCGCTCGCGAAGTCGCTCGGGCGGTGCGAAAGGAACCACAGCCCGGCGTTGAAGTGCCGCCAGTGCCGCGCCGACTGTTGGAGCCACGCTAGGATTTCCTTCGACTGAAAGAGGTAGTGCGCTTCGTCGATCACGAACAGCGTCTTACTCGGCGCCCGTTTCACCGCCTGGTAGACCTGGCCGAGCATCAACTGGAGCATGGTCGCTTTGTCCGCCGCGGCGCCGAGCCCCTGGATCTGTTGGAGATCGAGATACGATACTTCACCTGGGCGAATGTGCGCCTCGGATTCCCCGACGAGCGCATCGTGTTCTCCGCCCTGTTTGAAGCCACTGAGACGGCGAAGGAGCGGGCCCGCGTTCTCTTGGATCTGGGCCTTCTCTAACTCCGAGTCGACGTACTCGCCCGGATTCTCGCCCATGTCGTTGACGGTCTCCCGGAAATTGGCCATCGTCGGGCTGTTCTCGGCTTTGTGCGTGGTGACGTCCTCTTTCAGCACCCCCGCCTCCTCGTAGGTGGCATTCAGGGCATCGGAGACGAGCGGCGCGAATTCGCCAGCTTCGTCCCCAATCATGTCGAGGATGAAGTTGCGCGCCTCGGTGAACTTCATATCGTACGGATCCAGGTTCCCCGATGCCGCTAACGCTTCCTCGGGCGTTTCCTCGATGTGGAGCGGGTTGATCGTCTGTGAGCCATCCACTGTGATATGCTGGCCGTTCAAGAGTTCGATGAGACTCCCGAACTCGCCCATCGTATCGCACAGAATGAGCGTACGGTCCTCGCCTGCCAGATACCAGCGGGTCGCTTGCTTGCCGACGTGGTAGGATTTCCCGCTGCCGGAGTTCCCGATCGTCAGTCGGTGACCGGGCGCGACCGAGAATTGGTCTTTGATGATTTCGCTGCCGTTCTGGACGTTCCGGCCCTGCTCGACGCCGTCCTCCTGGTCGATATAGGCGGATACCGGCGGGAAGGCCGCCGCGATAGTCCCCGAAAGGGTGAGCGAATAGCGCTTGCGTGTTGAGACATCCGCGAATTTGTCCCGTCCGTTCGGCGAACATGACTCGAACAGTTCAGCCTGGCGCTGTTCCGGGGCCAGCACCGTCAGATGAGCGGGTGCGCTTTCGAGGGTGTCCCGAACGTTGTCGCAGTCGTCTTCGAGCGCCCGGTGTTTCGCGATGTCCAACGTGAGGTCGTCTTCGGTCGCTAGCCCCTCTTCGATTCGCTCCTCGGCTTTATCGAGCGCCTGCCGAGTACCAGCCCGAACCGTCACGTACCCGCTCAAATCCCACGGTTGGGCTTGCGTGTGGTGGAGAAGTTTGTACATCTTCACGTATGGGTCCAGGTCGTCTTCGACGAGAATCGCCGAGACGTCGCTCACGTCTTTGCGCTCGTCGATGTTCGCGTCAATCTCCCCGATTGTGTCCTTCAACTCCAGCTCGGTCATGCGTTTGTCCCGCTCGCGAACGTCCAAACAGACGTCCACATCCACGCCTCGCATGGTGTAGATCTGCTCCAGGAATTTCTCGCGTGGCTCGACCGGCCAATCAGCAATCCAGTAGGTTCGGCAGTACTGTTGCCCCGTTCGAACGTAGCCATCGCGAGCGTCGAAGGTTTGCGGGGCCAGGAGTTCCTGTACCCGATCATGAGCCAAACCGGTGCCACCGTCGTCGCCACCCGTGAGCGGAGCGAGCAACCCTTCGCGAACCTGCGCGAGGAACGACGTGTCTTCGTCGGCGTCCTCATCCGCGTGCGTACTCGTTGCGACTGGTTGCGAGACGGTACCGCCGTCCGTTGTCGCTTCGACCCTCGCGACGTCTGCGACGCCCGTCCGTGGTGTATCGGTTGCATTCACGGCTTCCGGGCGCGGACTGTCGCCCTTCTCGGCACTATGCGGCCATACCGCGGCATCGATATCTTTCGTCACCCGTTCAGTGTCGAAGGAGTGTTCCGTACCGCTCCAGTAGCGGCCCAGGAGAAGCGCATGCTCAGCCGGACCCACTTGGGTGGTCTCACACCCGTCAGTGCTCCCGAACGCCCGACAGAGGCGAGACAGGCGGGTTTTCACTTCCCGCTGCATCCGCCGCCGCTTTGCCTCCCACTGTTCATCGTCGCCGCCGAATAGCAGCGAGCGAATCTCGCTCTCGTCGGTCATATCCGACACGGCGACTTCGTCTGGGCGAACCTCGACGACGAGATAGTGCTGCCACTCGCGAGCGTCGAAGCGGGGGAAATCGGTGTTCTCGGTCCACTGAATGACGCTCCGTAACAGTTCGCGGGCCAGTTTCCATTCCTCGCCGGCGTACTCCGAGGAATAGAGCTTCGAACGATATTTCTCGGTGACGTCGCGCGGGTCGATTTCCAGCGCGGAACTGAATAGGCGGAAACTGAAATCGCTCACGTGCTGGTCGAGTTCAGTTCGAACTCGGCCGATCATTTCTCGCGCCTCGCTCTCTTTCTGCATCGCCGTATTCCGACCAGAAATCCGCGCCAGTGCAACGAGACGGCCATCCTCCATTTCGGCGGTGCCATCAGCGTGGATCCGCTTCACGCCATGGACAGTCGCCGCTTCGTCGCCCGTTTTCGGCAGGGTGCGGCTAGCCTTCAACTGGGCGAGCGGGCCCTTAATCCGGTCCAATCCCGAGGTGTACTCGTCGGAAGAGATCGCGAGCCCGAAGGCGCCAAGGCCACCCAGCGCGCCGACACCGGCGCCCACTGCAGAGGGGACAAGTGGGGCGCCGAATAGGGCAGCGAGGCCACTAACGCCCATCAGACCGGCACCTGGGGCACTGTAGAGCATATCGTTCACGTTGAATCCGTGAAAGTCGAGACTGGAGTCGACGTAGGGCGGGACGAGTTGTGTCGGGTCTTTCGGCGTGTCTTCGTTGGTTGTCATGGGTAAGGCCCGTTTCCCAGCCTTGCACTGGGACGGCGGCGTGAACCGAAACGGGTCGTAAACCTCTCGTGAGATCTACTTCAACGACTGAACCTGAGACCGAAGCCAAGGGTACCGAGACAGATCCCAACCACAAACCACTCCGAGGCCAATACTGGGCGGAAATGGGTGAAGATAGACATACCTCCGAGTGCGCACCCTGAGAGCCGAGATGTCTCTTTCGTCATCGAAAGCGGACAAACTGGGAGCACGGAGAGGACAGGAACGACGACGAGCAAGGCACCTACGAGAAACAGCACAGTCCCAAGTGCCGAAAGGCGCATGTCAGGAAGAATCTCATCGGTGGACTCGTTCTGACGTCGTTCCGCTGAATGTTCTGTCATTGTTGAGGCCCGTTTCCCAGCCTTGCACTGGGATGGTGGCGTGAACCGGAACGGGGGTTAGTCGTCGTGCTGTTCTGCATACCACCGAGCCACATTCGCGGCCATCAGCCGGGATTTCCCGATTCCGGTCTGTCCAAGTGTGATTCGGTGGTATCCGTCGTCTTCTGCCAGTTCGAACGGGTCGGCTGTGGTATCATCTGTCATAGTTGATCACTCGTATCGCTGAAGGATATCGCGACCACGGTTCAGTTCGTAATCAGCGCGCTCCTGTTCTTCGCGGGCAGCTTGGGCGTCGATGCCGCCGTCAGCATTCAGTGCGTTATCGACCGAGTGGTAGTTCACCGTCTCATTGTCCGCTGACGAGCCAGCGCTAAACGTCGAATTCTCTGACTGCTCCCAACTCGACCCATCGTCGCTGCGATAGTCCTGGTACTTCTCATGGACCGCATGGCCGACGCGCTCACCGGCCTTGTCAACGTATTCGCCCGCCTTTCGCTGGTTTGACGCGGAGGTGCCGAGCGCGACCGACGCCGCGTCGTTCGCATGCGCGAGCATCTCCTTCGGGAGAATGACCAAGGCGAAGACGAGCCCGCCAACAACGAGGACAAACGTCTCCAGAATACCGAGCGCCCCTGACGTCCAGGGCAAATCGGCAAGCAACCGAAGGACGAGTGCCTGAAAGAGCTTCGTGACGATCACGACGCCAAAGAGGTAGACGAACGTGTCGCCGATGCTCTTCAGGAACCCGGAGAAGCACCGGCACGACCAGGCGAGCGGCCATAAGAACACGCTCAAGTAAATGAGGGCGCGCTCAAGGCCGAGGACGAGAATCCCGACCGCGATCGTCCCCGATTGTATCAATCCAAGGAGCGCACCGACGCCAATCCCGACGCCCAGCTTCGCGAGTTTCGAGTTCGTCCGAATGAACTCAGCACCATCAGGAGCGACCGACATGGCTGTTTCATTCGCGAGGTGGAGGATGAGCGGGGGGATAATCCAGGTCGTCGCGACCATGAGAAACGCGATACCGACACGCTTCCAGGCCTGGCGCTTTTCGTACGGGTCCGAGCGGTAGAACGACATACCGAACCCGGCCATGAGCGCCACCGCAGCGAGGCCAGAGGTCCACCGAGCGGCTGTATACACACCGGGCCACAGGCCATTCTGCGGATTGACCCACGTACTCGGTTTGTCGGCTTGCCCGGGCGCTGGCACTGCCGCGACGCTATCACGAACCGTATTCGCGATGCCTTTCCCGATGCCGAGGAAGATTCCAGCGATCGCTTTGAGCTGGCCCTTCGCCATGTCGACCGGGTTAATCGATGGGACTAGCCCACCGCCACCACCGCCAAGGATGTCGTCGACAAGGCCCCCGCCGCCGTCCTTGCCATTCCCGCCGCTCGTCGAGTTGTTCCCGCTCGTCGTTGTCGTCGCGTTAGCCGGCGGTGACGTTTGCCCGGCGCCAGGGAGACCGATCCAGTGGTTCTGCTCGGTGGTCGAGTTGTTCGCCGCGGCTGATTGGGCGCCGACGGGTGTAGCGAGTAGTACGACTATCGCGACGAGACAGAGCGCCGGCAGCCAGCTGGTGTTACGATTCCATATCATGGTCAAAAGAGTGAGCCAGGTGGCTCACATGATGTTCGCGAAATTCACGCACGACAGCGTGCTCACTCCCGCTTTGTCGATCACGACCGCAAACAGCGGGAAGAACCACGCGCCAAGGAACGTGATAATCGCGCCCTTGAGCGCTTCGCGGCCCTCTTTCTTTTTGTCCGACCGGGCACTCCCCATCTTGTTCACGGCGATTGCACCGCGAAACGCCGAGAGGAGAATCATCCCAAGCGTGATCATCCCGAACGCGAGTGTGATCACAGGACCAAGCCCAGACGAGCACATCACGTCACTCGCCTCGTTGGTTGCTTGGGCTGCCACCGGCGCCGAGAAGACCGAAGTGACAGTGATGATGACAGCTCCCTGATGGATGTAGCGATCGGGGATGGCGTGCCACTTCTCGTTAAGTATGTTCTTACGGGAACGGTACTTCTTAATCGCCCGGAGACGGGCTTTCGAGAGCTGTTCGCTGACGAATCCCAGCCTGATTTTTTCGCGGTATTTGGACATAATGCAATGTGGAATATATCATCTCATCACATATAGGTTACGGACACAGTGGGTTAGTTATAGTTTACGGTCTAACCCACTGTGTCCGTAAACCTATTAACAGAGGAGACGAGAATATTTTTCATGACTGTTAGCAAACCCAGTACTATGGTTAGTCTCACAGAGGTCGACAAGGAGATTATTGCACTACTACGCGACGGGCGGGCGACGCAGTCCTACATCGTAGATGAAACGGGCCGCTCCCGACAGTATATTCATAACCGGCTGGGAATCTTGGCGGCCGCAGAGATTGTGGAAAACATTCATCCAAAGACAGCACTATACGAATTAATAGACGATCCGCTCGAAGGAGAGGAAAACGGAGCGTAAGGGACCATGCAAATTCCGCCACTATCGATCAAGCCACGAAACGAAAGCGCGCGGCAAGCAATGCGTCGGCACTTCGCGATACTCATCGGCCTTCTGAAAGTCGTTCTCGTCGGGAGCATTATTCAGATCGTCGTGCTCGCCTGTGCGTGGGCGCTTGGCCGGCATGTCCTCCACTACTCGAGCACTGCCACTGGCTGGATGGTAATCCTCTCGTGGTTCATTGCGGCGTACTTCATCAAACTCTATGGGCGGAGCATCTTCCCAGTGAATGCTGATCAGTTCACCCGAGTTTGAAGCACAGAACTCACGCGATCTTTTCGCCGTCGAGAAACACGTTCTTGAGCGTCGCGCCTCCGTTCCGAATGACTCGGGCCTTTGTCGCATTCCACCCGGGCGTTTTGATTACGAAGTTTTTGACCGTCGCCTGACCGACGCCTTCGTCGACGACGAGTGCCTCCATCGGCGTATCCTTGATCGTCACCTCCACATTTTGGATCACTGCTTTCTCAACACCGTGCAACGCTGTGAGCGACCACCCAGTCGGCTTTGTCTGGACGATTTTCGTATTCGAGACAGTACACGTGCCGTCGTCAATGCGAATCGGGCGTTGTTCGTAGTAGAACTCCTCGCCAAACGAGCGATCGGTCACAACGACACAGTTGTGGATTCGTGAGTTATCGCCGCCGATTCGGATATTCGACGCCTGACTGTTCGCCGCGATGCAGTTCACGACCTCGACCGTGCCATCGCCCGTTCCAGGCTGGCCACCAATTACGTAGATGCCGTTGTCCGGCCACCCGCCGAATAACGAGTTCTCGACGCGGAGGTATCCCTGTGCCTTTGGATGCATTGTGATCCCTGATGTCGCCCACGAACGGCCAGCATATGGGCCACCGTCGTACGTATCCCGTGTATTGATCGTCTTCTGGTAGGTGAGGCCACCAAAGCGAAAATCGACGTTACTCACGCGGGCTCGGGCTTCTTCTGTGGCAGGATTTACCCGAAGTGGTCCCTGACAGCCGAGCGAATGCATGCCGACTTGGCGAAGCGAGCGAATCTCCGACGTCCCCGCCGTATGGTGATTCAATACCTGTATCCCTTGGTTATCCCCGCGCCAATCGAGCGTGAAGCCACCGAAAAGGAACTTGCCTCGATGTGGATTATCGGGGATTCCGATTTTGAAGTGCTGGGCAGGACCGTGGAACTCGCCCGCTGTCACATCGAATCCATGGATTGCATCCACTTTCCCGTGAACGAGTGTCGCGTTCTGCCCGATAATGCCGAGGTTCTGAAGCCCGACGCGGCGAACCTGACTGTTCATCTTGTACCGTCCGGGTGGGAAATAGAGAAGCGTATCACTCCCGATCTCGCGCTGGATGACGGGCGAAACGTCCTCATCACCAGTCGGGTCTGCGCCTGCTTTCGCCATGTTCACAACGTTCTGGAACTCGCCACGCCACGGTTTTGGATCGACCGATCCGAAATTACCGGTCGTTGCGTTTGTGCTGTCATTTGTCGGCCCTGTGGACGGGACGCTCCCATCGCTCGCGCCCGTTGGGAGGAGACAGCCTGACAGAGCTGTCGCTCCAGCACTTGCGCCTGTCGCGAGAAACGCCCGTCTGCTGTACGATTCGCGGTTACCTTTGTTAGCGATTGGAGGTGGTGTCATAGGGAATCACTCGTGGTTCAGTGCAGGCGTTTTCCTAGAAAATGTTAGTACACTCATTTAGATAAGTTTTTCGTAGGTTACCCAGTTTATTCAGATTGGTGTTTAGGAGTGAGTCAAAAAGAGTACAAAATGCAATTAGACCGAACGACTAGCTATCGAGTGGTACCAGGAACGAGATCCCAGACTTTCTCCGTCGCGATATACTCGCCATCCTGCTCTTCGATGTATCCTTCTGCAAGCGCCTCGGCTATCGCCTCGTCCAGATCGCCATCAAAGCGGCCATGCTACCCTGCTATGACGCCAATATGATCACGATCAATCGTCGGCAGGTTTTGTCCACCCGTGTTGTGTTCGACGATTCGGGCGATGATCGCGGCATTTTCGCTCATGTCAAATGATGGTACCCGAACGTCGTTAAATCGGTGGGCGATACTAGTTAGTATTACATACTAACTTACGAGCGACCGATCCCAGATGTACACTCTCGATCGACACAGTCACTTCTTCGATTGTAGAGCGCAAGATTACGAGTCGTGCTTCGCATCCCTTACTCCGCGAATAGTTTCCTCGACCGTCCCAATACCGGCCTCATGGAGCACATCACCGACAATAACCGTATCAGTAACATTGGCCATCCGATACGCTGACTCGTAGTCGTGAATCCCGCCACCATAGAAGAGCTGTGCTGATGAGAGTGTATCTCGCACCGCAGCGATGACAGTTGGATCACCAAGCATGCCAGAATACTCGAGATAGACGATCTGCTGACCGAGGATCTGTTCGGCGAGTTCAGCATACGCAACGACGTCATCTGCCTCAAGGGTACAGTCCGCTTGGGTGAGCGTCGCAACTGACGACTCTGGATTCAGGACAATATAGGCTTCTGGATGCACGGATTCCCAGTCGAGATTTGATGAGCGAACCCATTCGTGGTGTGCTCCTGTGATCCACAGTGGATCATCGGCATTCAGAACGATTGGAAGTAGGTATCCAGAGAGTGCCTCGATCTGAGATGGCGATGGGCAATAGGTCGGCTCGACGAATACTGGGATCTTCGTAGACGCGAGTGCATCGAGAACTGACTGAACGTTAGACTGGGTGACGTTGGTGGTGCCACCGATTATGATTGCGTCTGTGCCCGTGTCCGCGATGTCAGCATAGATATCCCCATCGTGGAGTGGTTTGTCTGGGTCGACTTTCGTAACGTGATCCCACTGTGCCCACACAGCCGCCATAGCTTACTTTAGTACAATCATACGCAAACCGCTTTCCCTCTGTTTGTATCGAGTTACAAGCCTCCGTGATTTGCGTACAACACTTTCACTCCAGGAATAGCCCAATCGGGATTGTTGAAATCCGATAATCTCGACGCCTTTCACGCTGAAATAGCCGTTAAGTAGGAGGGTGGGTGAGCAGTTAGAGTATATTTGTAAGAGCAGTCAATCGTTCGATCTTATAAGTTGGTTCATCAATTGAGCCCAAGCTATTCCGATGCTCACGTCGCACAACTACTGAATCAAGTCCTGCGCGATGTGCCGCAACCACGTCATCTGGACTATCACCAACGTAGAGTGCTAGCCGGGTTCCGAGATCATCTAATGCACGTTCGATGTAGTGAGGGTCTGGCTTCCGGCGCTGATATCTCTCGACTGTCGGTTCACGGCCATATATCGTCTCAAAGTGGTCGTCAAGATCGAAGTGATCGATCAGGAATGACCAACGTGCGGGAACAGCGAATAGAACATCTCATAGATGCGACCCGGCGAGAATACGAAGAGCTCGTCACTTGATCGTGCTGCTGAGTTCTATATTCAGATGCGGAGAAACACTATGGCCGTTCCCAACGGTGCATTCGCCGACTACATCACACGTATTAATGAGGGATATTTTAATAATATTAATGCTGTCCTTATATAATGCATAATCCCATTAGTATTTGCGAACACCAGTATGTCTATATTTTGGAATGGATGTTCTACGCATAAAAATAGGATCGATATCAATTAATTCTCTAGCTTTTGTAATGTACTTAAGACCTTTTTCATTATCGATTCCTTCATACGAATGTCCGAGATTTATCAATGCGTGAGCATTATATTTATCAATCTCCAATGATTCTCGGAGTTTTTCCCGTCCCATCTCTAATTCTCCATCTTCTATTAATAGTGATCCAAGATGGCTAAGAAGCTGCTGAGAGGTCGGAATTCGATCGATGCCTCGCTGCACAGTTTCGATCGCTTTATCTTGCTCGCCTTTATCTCTCCAAGCTAAGCTGAGATTGACGTAAGTAAAAGGCCATTCTGGATCTATTCTCTCGGCTCTTTTCAATAATTTAACTGATAAATCTAATCGGTTTTTATGCCGTAAAATATCTCCTACAAGGTTTAATGACTTCACTGGGTATCTCTGAAGAGATATTGCTTCCATTATATTATCAACCATCTCCTGTGTATTTATATTTGAATCTGTATTTGATTTTAGCTCTTCAAACATCATCCAAGCCTTACCATAGTAAGCTGGGCCAAATGATTCATCAATCGAAATTGCTGCCTCAAATTGGTTGATTGCTTCATCTCTTCGATTTTGATATCCTAAATTGACTCCATAGCTATGGTAGGGAAAGGGAGTAATGGGATCAGCACTGATCGCCCGTTCATATATGCTCTCCATCTTTTTACTATCTTTATTAGAATAATATTCTGCCAAATGTGTTAGAATTTCCGCTATGTCTGGTGCCTCATTCTCTGTAATAATCAGTAACTCCTGCATATCATCAATTTGGATCCCCAGGATATCTAGTCCTCTAATAACTGCTAATCGTATTTCTGTAATTGCTCTCTTATCAGGAAAAGGTACATTTGGAAGGTAAGAGTTAACTTCTTTTGTAAAGAACTCAATAATTTCTTCTGAATAATTTTCAGCATTTCTTTGGACCGCTTGTAGTTGTGTAGCATGAATCTGGTATGTCTTTCCAGTTTCAATCGGTGAATCTGACTTCTTAAATTCAAGCCAGCCCTTTTGGTGTAGTTCGTTAACCACTAAGTCAAATTCCCTTTTTTCTCTTCCAAAAATTTCTCGAAAAATTCCTTCGACCAATGTGTCAATAGGCGGTAATGTCAAATCATATAATAATTTGCATGATTCTAAAAGAACAATCTGATTTTCAGATTCTTGTTGAAGTCCTTGGTGATGAGACTCCCACATCTTTTCGAGTGTTTTCGGTAGCTCAAGTATTTCTGAACGAGTTAGTGATTTTCCTTGATATTGCTTTCCAATAATCTCTAAATATAGTGGGGCTACACTTCCTTGGGCTTGATCATGCAATATATCAATAGTCGAATCACCAATCTCAATATCATATCTGTCGATAACCTGTTGTGTCAGTTGTTTTGTTGAATTCTCATTCCATTCGTTAACCCTCACAACCATGAATTCTTTCCAAAGTCCTTGCTCATTAATTGGATCTCCAGGAATAGCAGAAATATTCCCAGAGTCGGACGTCACAAAAATATGCAACTCATGTCCTGAATCGGAAAGATTGGTTTCTAACCTATTTATCACGGAGTTAAAAGCTCCGGCGCTTCCTCTTTCTTCAAGATTCTGGAGATCATCCCACAGTAAGAGAACATCTCCTTCAAAGTTTTCGTAGGAGATGTTCTTGGTATCCATCGGATCAGATATATTATTAGGCACAAACACATAATCTACATCCGGTATATCCTTGAGGAGATGATGAATAGTTCTAGTTTTTCCCGAGCCTTTTGGGGCTAGTAGAAGTGTCTTGTTAGTAAATGAGAGTTCGGGGAGAGAGTCTCGAGAGATATATTCAGTTTCAGATGATGGCTTGATAAAGGAACGCAGGCTTGGATGATCTTCTGGCATGTCAAATATTGTGTATGGCCTGAAAGGACCAGCTTGATCAACTAATATTGAGAGTTTTTCCTCCAAGTCATGTAGCTGTTCCAAGACTTCGTTCCCTTGAGCTATTTGTAATTCAGCCCCTAAATCAGTTCCAGCTAATTTAGAACAGAAAGATGATACCGTCTCTTGATATGCAATTAATAAACACCGTTTGAGTGTTTGGCGCGATGTTTCATTTAACTCCGTCTCATTATATGACTCAATTTTTGTGACAAGGATCTCAACCGCTTCTTCAGCACTTGATGTAGATATTTCTACATCGCTGACCTCTTTTGCGATTACATCCCATCCATATGCGATACCAAGCAGTTCTGGTTCATCATTATCATCTGCTACTCGTCTGAGTTGGTCTCTAAATTCGGTATGAAACTTCGTATCTAAATGCGAAATTGAGTCTGAAATTTCTGCTGTCCTTATTCGATCTCTTAGTATATCCCCGCCTATCTTCAATCCAACTCCTATTAGCTTCCATGGGATCGAACCACTAGGGCTCATTTTCTCTTAAGACTGTGCTCATTGAATCGATAAATAAGTTCCTTTCTCATAGGATTGTTAAGAAGATCTAGTTTCAACCAGCACCAACCGGAATAGATCACACGATACCAAGTAGTACGAAAACACTAGGTCAACTACTATGAGTGAATATATCGCAATTCGCATATTTAAGTGAAACACACGGTGGTTCAATTATAATTTCGTAATAGGGACTCAAAATCGGACCTCCACTAGGCAATACCACAGAAACAACTGTACTCAGCAGTAGTTGAGAAATACTTCAAGGGGGTGGCTAGCGTAAATGTTGTGACCAGTAGTTGGTGTAGTGCGGCTCACGGGAGTCCGCCAGGACCCTGTATTTTGATATCCTAGTCTTTCCCTCCCGGTGACCGCGGACCCACCCACGGAGGTTGGGATGGTTCCACTCGACACAGATGCTCTTCTCTTGAACCGTGGCCGACTCGGGACGCTTCCTCTTGAAGTCAGCAGTCCGGCGTTCTCCTTCGGCCGCTCGATGCACTCGTACAGCTCTCCACCGACGTTCGCCGCTTCCGCGAGGATTCTGAAAGGGGGGTTCTTGAGAGGACGCTAAGCAGTAATACCATCCTCTGTGAAACCCATTATTAGTACAATACACTAGCCTGCGATTACCGGCAAGGCATAGTCACAAATTTAACAATCAGATTAGGTTGAAGACCAAGTAAGCGTCGCACATAGATTGGATTGGCACTCCCAACCGATTCCACTGCCGCTTATCGATTTCAGGAGTAGTAGCTCTCAACCCTTAATTAGCTGTTCACAACTCCACGGCACTCATCGACTCAATAATATTCGCTTCCGTGGGCGCAGCGAGATACGGCTCAATCGCATCATAGCTTGACCACCCACCGAGCGCCATCACAATCCGCGGTGACACGTTCTCCTCGACCAGCAGGTGATTCGCCCAGCAACGGCGCAAATCGTGGGTAGACACTCGCCGATAATCGTCGTTATCCGTTTCGTCGGCGGCGTGGTCGGCAGCGTTCTCGACCCAGTACTGGACAGTGCGTTTCGACCGTTCAATCAGGGGGTCATCGCCCCGAAGACCGGCTTGCTGGACATACCGATTGATGGTTGCCTCAACCTCGACCGGTAACCATGTCTCGCGTTGCTTCCCGCCTTGGTAGCTTCCAGTCGTGTCCTTTCCGTTCGTGACTTCGAGTTCGTAGTGGCGGCCGTCGTCCATCCGCGAGATGTTCGATGGCGTGACGCCCAGCACTTCCGTGACACGAAGGCCACAGTCTCCCATCAGGCGAATAGCGATTTCGTGTTCAAATGAGTCAGCGGCGCGCGGAATCGCGCGGTATTCCTCGCGACTGAGCCAGACATTGAACGTCCCGTCTTTGTTCCGTTCCGTCCTCATTGCGTGTTACTCATGATTTTCGTGCAATATAGAGGTTGGGGACGGCGCTATCGATATGTTGAATCAGCTGATTTCGGCCGTTTCACGGGTTGGAGAGTGATTGGTTTGCACGTTTTTGGATAAACACGAAATCCGATAGTGGCAGGGAATTATTTATTGGATGTGACTGAATTGGATCGCACCGGGTAACATCTTTACACGATGGGGCTCCTATCTAGTGGTGTGATGACCCAGAAAACCGCCCGGATCGTCCGGGAGCTCCACGATGAACCTCACATCGAGGGAAGCCGTCTCACCGTCCGATACATCAAAGAGCGCGTCGAAGGGCTCGGTCTAGAACCTCAAACCGTTGCCGATCGTCACAATCTCGACGTGGCCGACGTGTATCACGCGCTCGCATACTACTACGACCACCCCAAGGAAATGCGAAAGGTCGAGCAGCGCCGTCAGGTGCGCATCAAAGAGAGCGCCGAGACGGCAATCACCGGCCCGGAGAATTTGTGAGGGGCTTTCACTGTGAGCTTTCGTGTCCTCCTCGACGAGAACGTTGAGCGGCAAGCAATGCGGATGCTGAACAAGATGGGTCATGATACCGAGATGGTCGTCGATGTCGACGAGCTAGGTCCCGGCGCTGACGACGCCACGATTGCCGCCTATGCCAAGCGCAAAGATCGCCTTGTGCTCACCGTCGACGATGATTTTCTCACTGAAATTGACGAGACCGATCACGCTGGTGTGCTATTCCAGGTAGACGATCGTCTGACTGCCCATCAGGTCGCATCGATCGTCGACGTGATCGCTACCCATCTCGATCAAGACGAGATCGACGAGAAGGTCCATATCTCTACAAACTGGCTGTAGCGGTTCGAAGACCACAGTATCAGCGAGTTCTGTTTTCGGGGCTACGTGCACAGTCTGGTAGGACAACGTTCCCGACCATCCAGGAGCAGCCACCTACCACAAACATATCGGTGAGGATCGTTCGTTGATACCGAGTTCACCGGTGTGTTCGATGTATACGAACAATTCAAACAGAGGTAGACGAACATGAACACTAATACCCAATCCAATGAGCGAGTCCTGCACATTCGCTTCCAGCGAAGTGATGAAAAGCGTACCAAGGAGACGCTGAAAGCGATTGATCGCGGCGAGTCTCCTGAGCCATACTTCGAGACCGTCTTTCACGAGATCGAAGATCTCCAGACAGTAACGCGTCCGACCAGCCTGACTCTGCTGCGAACAATCGCTCGCGAGCGGCCCACAAGCATCCGAGCAACCGCCCGACTCGTTGATCGCGACGTGCGGCAGGTCCATCGAAATTTGGAGGAGCTCGCCGAACTCGGTGTGATCGATCTCGAAATGGACGGCCAGACGAAACGCCCGACTGTCTGGTACGATTCTATCGAGGTTGATCTTCCCCTCTTCGACTTCGATACAGACTCAGAAACGCCCGCCGAGGCGTGAGGAAAAGCGTAATCGGCCATAGTGTTAATTAGCGTAATTTACTGTCAAGGAACACATTTTTCGGACAGCTCCATACAGGCGTCCAAACTGTATAATACTACAAAACGTTACGGTAACAATCGGTTCCACGAGGTCGACAGCAAATAACCAAACGTGGGAGGTGCTCTAATAGCTCACCTCTCCGCAGAAATCACCGCTTCTCACCTCCTTCCATGACCTTCAGTCGTCCTCTCTCTCATCCCCATCTGGAAAGAGTTCCGAGAAACGATCAACCAGCGCCTCAACCTGCGGATGATCAGTATACGTCACGTTTTTAGTAGACCGATCGTATTCGATGAGCCCTGCATCGGCAAGTTTCGGGAGATGGCAGTGCTGGAGTGAGACGGTGACTTCGTCCACTCTGTCCGTCAGAGCGGTTTCAAGGGGCGGCGTATCTTCCCAGGCACTAATATCAGCCGCTAACTCCTCAAGGGAGATCGGTTGGTTCGCCGTTTGGAGCCGTTTCAATACATATCGTCGCCGTCGGTCCGTAAGAAGACCGAAGAGGCGATTCATCTGTTCGGCGGTAACATCATGAGGTGGTATCTTCTCGAACTGATCTTCCATAGCTATGCTATGATCCCTGAACCGGTAACAATTATTCATGATTATTCCTAGATGTTGTGGAAAGTACGGGTAGTTTTGAACTCATTATAGAGTGCTGATAGCCGCGACATCCATCTACTGGTTTTCTAACTTGCTAAGCGGAAATCGACGCACGGGGCACGGCTGATCGTGTCACAGTATGCCTCGTTTCACTATGGTGACGATCGCTTGTCTACTGACCTCATCACAGAATGTGCTAGTCGTTGTACTTACGATGTTGCCTCGCTAAGTTTGATGCGTGGAACACGACATCACTCAAAACCGGGAAAGGATAGCCTGGTGGCTGATTTTCAGCATCCTCGGCGTACTTTTCGTTTACATCCTCTACTCGTATGTGGGTACGATCGTTCTCGGATTATTTATTTACTATGCAACGCGACCCGTGTACCGGCAGCTAACCCATCGTGTGGGATCACCGACGCTCGCAGCCGGGCTTTCTCTCGGTATGCTGGCGTTCCCAGGATTACTTCTGATCGCGTATACTGTACTCGTGAGTATTCACCAGGTGAATGAACTCTTTGGGTCAAATCTGGATCAGTATCAATTACTTCTTGGGCCATATCTGCAGCGTGTTATTGGGACACAGGATCCACAGGTAGTATTGCAGCAGTTGCTTTCAAATCCCCAGCAACTTACGCAGTATCTCAGTCCACAGACAATGAGTAAGATACTCACATCAACAGGTGGATATCTGAGTGCAATTGTCGTCGGTCTTTTGCACGTTTTCATTGCACTCGCAATTGCGTTTTATCTTCTCCGAGATGGTCAGAGGCTTGCGAATTGGTTCACATCACAAATTAGTAAGTCGGACAGTGCAACACACGCCTTCTTAGAGGCCGTTGATACTGATCTTCAGACGATCTACTTCGGCAATATTTTGAATGCATTCGTGGTCGCTATCATCGCTTCGATCACGTATACGGCCCTCAATGCGATTGCTCCTCCTGGGCTTGCGATTCCAGCAGCTGTTTTGTTCGGGCTATTGACGGGGCTTGCAAGTCTAGTTCCAGTGGTTGGAATGAAACTCGTCTACGTTCCAGTCGGCCTTTATCTGGCTGGCGTCGCATTAGCATCAGAACCACTTTATATTTGGTTCCCCGTGGCATTTCTACTCATTACGGCCACGATCGTTGATGGACTCACCGAAATACTATTGCGGCCATACATCTCCGGTCGGAATCTCCACGTTGGCCTCGTCCTATTCGCGTATATCTTTGGCCCGTTACTGTTCGGTTGGTATGGACTGTTCCTTGGACCGCTTCTACTCGTATTGTTCGTCCATAGTACCCGCATCATTTTACCGGAATTACTACACGGACGCGAATTGACGCCACAAGCAACTGCAACTGATCCAATTCCAAATCCAAATGAAAACCAGCCTGCAACGACGAGTGGAAATGATTCCACTCAGCGAGACTCGAAATCCTCCACAGAACCATTATCAGCAGACCAAGCGTCTCCCACTGAGACTACAAAACAACAAGAAAGTACAGACGACCACTCGTGATAACAAGCTCTAGACCAACCCGAGTTGGTACTAAGTCATACACTGCTGAAGTTAGCTATTGCGTATTCTAAGCACGCAACTTGCCAGTTCGGGGGGACATCCTGAGCAAGATGTTTTGACTACGGTTACAGTAAAACACCATTGAAGAAATATGTGTAATATACCATGTTAATTTTGAAATAACGGGAGTACCGATCTCTCAGGCGATCAAACCACAGAAATCAATTGCTGCGGGAAACAACCTCTCGCTGACTATGTGGGTTCTGTGCTTCGCTAAGGGCGTCATAGTAGTCAATCCACTTCCGCTTATAAAATCAGGCGACAGTAAATTTGGTCCACTTGCACATAAAGAGTGACTTGGTTGGGATCCATTTGTCTCACTGCCTCATGTTGCACTAAGCGGGTGTGGACACACCTGGTAACGAGTGAGAACTACTAGTGTGTAAAGTGTCCCTTTATCGCGTTCAAACCACTACGAGAAAATAGAACTTACAAATCTATTGCCACATCAGCTAATGACAGTTTGGTGGGTCGCATTTTTAGCTGCAGCAGCATACCACGACGGCTTTGAGACCTGTGTCTCACCAATCGCCGAGTAATTCGCTGTCTCTTGGATCCGAATAGTTGATCCATTATACGTTCCTGTCCCAGTGAACGAATAGCGATGAATGACACCCCATGAATCAACGATGGCAGTAAACGAGCCATTTGTGACCGTCACGGGCTGAAATGAACGTACCAAAGATGAAGGAGTGCTCAAATTGCTCGAGTGTAAGCGGTACAAGTTGGGCGCTGAGCTGGAATTGTTTGCCTTCGTAATTG